>CAWJGZ010000004.1:0-1677069 GCA_963842505.1 Bryobacterales bacterium | reverse complement strand
TTTGGCAGCGGATCTCCGCTTTGGCCATCATCGTCTTGCTGGCCCTGCACGTTACCTTGACCTACAAGCTGGCCATTCAGTTTCTGCTTCTGCTGGCGGTGACGTTTCATGCCGCTCTTGGCCTGCGGGTGATTCTTCTGGACTTTAACCTGGTCTCGGTCAAATACCAGCGAGCCTTGATCTGGGGCCTGGTGGTGCTGGGCTTGGTGGTCGCGTCGATAATATGGCTCGCAATTTACTAAGAAACATCCGGATTTTCCGATACGACCCGTCAGCGGGCGACAGCGGTCATTTCGACAGCTTCACTTTGGAAATTCCGGACGAGACATCCACTACCATCCTCGACGTTCTGTTGCGGCTGCAGCAGGAGCAGGACGCGACCCTGGCTTTCCGTTTTGCCTGCCGCGTGAATATGTGCGGCTCCTGCGGCATGGTGATTAACGGCCGGGAGGCCCTTGCGTGCAAGGTCAACGTCTCGGAGATTCCCGCCGGCAAGGAAATCACGATCAGACCGCTGAATCACTTTCCGGTGATTAAGGACCTGGCGGTGGACATGGGGCCGTTCTTCAAGAAGTATGACGAGCTCCTGCCGTTCTACGAGCCCAAGCAGGAGTATGCGGAGCCCGCCCAAATACGGCCTGATTCCCAGGAGCGCCTGGACATCGGCGGCGCCACCGAGTGCATTGCCTGCGGCTGCTGCGTCTCGAGCTGCACCATGGCTTACTACCATGAGGGATACGCGGGACCGGCCGCCCTGAACCGCGCCTTCACCCTTCTGGCCGACAGCCGAGATGGACTCTTTGAAGGGAGGCTCGAGCGCGCCCTGGAGTCCTGTTACCAGTGCCGGACGGAGTTCAACTGCACGGAGGTCTGTCCGAAAAGCATCAGCTCCACGCGGGCCATCAAGTACATCCAGCGCCTGGCGCTGACACATTCCCGTCCACCCGCTCAGGCTGAGGTCCCCGAGCCGTCGACAGCCCCACCAGAACCGATCGATCGCCGGGCCGTGCTGGTTAATCTCCTGGGCGTCGCGGCAATCGGCGCCTTGGGGATGGTAGGCGCGGGCGTGGTGGTCGGGCCGGCTTTGTCCAAACCCGTGAAGCACTGGGTTCCGGTGGCCCCTCTGGATGATATCCGTGCCAACGACGTCACCACCGTGCTGATGAAATACGACCGCAAGAGCGGCCTGTACACCCAACAGGTTTCGACGCCCGTTCTGGTATCCCGCGCCGGCGACCAGATGGTCTGTTTCAACGCGAGCTGCTCGCACCTGGGCTGCATCGTGAGGTGGGACGGGCAGTCCGGCCGCTTCCGGTGCGCCTGCCACGGCGGAAACTTCGACCGCGAAGGCAATGTGCTCGCCGGTCCGCCACCCAGGCCTCTCGATCGATATGCGTTCAAGGTGGAGTCGGGCCACCTGCTTGTGGAGGTGGGTTAGCGTGTCGATCGGCTGGAAGAAATACCTGAAGCCCTTTCTCTACAAGGAACTGCCTCCGAAAACCGGCTGGACCGCGACGCTGGGAACTCTTTGCGCGCTCCTGTTCGGCGTAATGGCGGCCTCCGGGCTGGTGCTGGCGATGTACTACAACCCGTCGCCGGATAAGGCGTATCAATCCATCGACTACATCATGAAGGACGTGCCGATGGGCGCGGTGCTGCGCGGCATCCATCATTGGTGCGCGGGAGCCATGGTGCTGGCGGTGTTCGTTCACATGCTGGCCAATTTCTTCTCGGGCGCGTTCAAGGCCCCGCGGCAGTGGACATGGATCGCCGGCGTCTGCCTGTTCCTGGTCACGCTGGGTCTCGGTTTCACGGGGTATCTGCTGCCCTGGGACATGAAGGCGTACTGGGCCACCGTGGTCAGCACGAACATTCCCAAAGACATCCCCCTGATTGGCGGGGCCATTACCAGGATCGTGCGCGGCGGCGAGAACCGTTTCCGGCCTGACTCTTACGCGCTTTTACGCCATTCACATGCTGCTGCTGCCCGCGCTGCTCCTGGGATTCACGGTTTTCCATATTTACCTGGTGCGCATCCACGGGTTGGCCGCACCACCCGAGGCCGAGCCGCGGCCGGCAGGGAGCCGCCCTTACCGCTTCTACCCCGAACATACGTTGCGCAGCGCCCTGGTGTTCGTGGCGATCTTCGTCGCGATCATCGCCCTGGCGTTTCTGTGCACGCCGCCGAGAGAGGCGATTGCCGGCACGCTCATCGAATCGTATCTGCCCAGGCCCGAGTGGTACTTTATGTGGCTGTTTCAGCTTCTGACCTACTTCTCGGGACCGTGGGAGTCGGTCGGCAGTCTGGCAGTTCCAGCTTTGGGAGTGACCCTCTTATTTGCCGTGCCTTTCCTGGGAAAGACTCGGCAACGCCCCCTGGCCATGGGGGTGGGGGTAACTTGTGTCGCCGCGATCGTCTATCTGAGCCTGATGGGCTTCGAAGGCGCGCGCCCTTATGGGCAGGTTATCGTCGTGCCGGACCGCCCGCTCACGGCCAGTGAAGCGCGGGGACTGCACCTGTTTGCCGATCGTGAGTGCGCTTACTGCCACCAGATCAGTGGCAAGGGCGGCCACCGGACCGGTCCGGACCTGGCTAACATCGTCGCGAAAGGTAGAACCAGAGATTACCTGGCCCGATTCATCAGAAACCCCCAACTGGTCAGCACCACATCGATCATGCCCAAATACGATCTGCCCCAGTCCGACCTGCAGGGTCTGGCAAATTTTGTGTTGGCCCTGGATTTCGACAAATACCCGGCAAAGGTTATCAATCGTGAGGAGATATTGAAACATGAATGACTTCGACTACGGCATAGTTGAGGAGGCGGCGAAGCAGCTTTATATCCGCGCTCTCTGCGACCTGCCGCCGGATGTGCGCGTGGCCCTGAAGAAAGCCTACGCGCGCGAGACCAAGCCGACCGCGCGGTCGGTATTCGAGGCGATCTTCAAGACTATCGAGGTCGCAGACCGCGACCATACCCTGATTTGCCAGGACACGGGCCTGGCAATCTACAAAATAAGAATCGGTTCGGCCTATCCCTGGAACGGCTACCAGATCAAGAGTCGCCTCAGCGAGGGAACCCGGCGGGCGACACAGGAATTTCCGTTCCGCGGCAGTTCCACCCACCCGCTCTTGAGGGTCAATCCCCAAACGTCGGTGGGACCGGGCCTGCCCGTTATGTATTTCGACTTCACGGAATCCGATACTCTGGACATCCTCATGGCTCCCAAGGGTTCGGGGTCGGAGAACATGAGCAAGATGCAGATGTTCACCCCTGCCGATGGGGTGAAGGCGCTGAAGAAATTTGTGTTGGACACGGTCGTCGGAAACGGCGGCAATCCGTGTCCTCCCGGCATCATCGGTGTGGGCTTCGGCGGAACGGCCGACCTGGTCGGCATGCTGGCTAAAAATGCCATCTTGAGACCGGTGGGCCAGCGCAATCCCGATCCGCAGATCGCGGCCATGGAGGTAGAGCTGGAGGATGCGATTAACGCCAGCGGCGTCGGCCCCATGGGCCTGGGTGGCGATGTCACGACCTTGGCCGTGCATATCGAAACCGCCTACACTCACATGACGATGAACCCGGTTGCCGTGAACTCGCAGTGCTGGCCGGCCCGGCGTGCCCGTGTGATCATCCATCCCGACGGCGCCGTCGAATACGGATATTAATAGCGTGCGGCGGGCAGTTGACTGCCCACTGCCCGCTTGGAGAATACAAGACATGGCGAAATATCATCTGAAATCCCCCTTTTCGGAACAGGACATCCGGCAGCTCCACGTCGGCGATATCGTGACCTTCGATGGGCTGCTTTTCGGCATTCGTGACCTGACCCAGATCTACATGTTTGACCAGCACCACGAGCCTCCTGTGAGCCTGGCGGGTTATCCGTGCATCCACACCGCGCCGAGCCTCCGGAAGGTTGGCGACAAATGGGAGAAGATCTGTGTGGGCACCACCACCAGCACGCGGATGGACCGCTTTACGCCGGATCTCATCGGCAAGTATGGTGTGCGCGCCATCATCGGTAAGGCCGGCTTGTACCAGAAAAGTCTGGAGGCCATGCAGAAATACGGGGCGGTGTACCTGGCCATCGTGGGCGGCTCGGCCGCGCTGGAGACGCTGCAGATTGAAGAAGTCGAAGCCGTGCATTGGGCGCAGCTCCACCCCGAAGCTCTTTACCAGTTCCGGGTTAAGAACTTCGGCCCGCTTACGGTGGCCATGGATAGCCACGGCGGGCACTTATATGATGAAGTTAGAGCGGAGGCGGCCCGGCGGCTGCCGGAGATATATAAGAAAATAGGCGTGTAAGAATTCATTATTCAGCTTATACAACAGAAAGGAACCTAATAAATGACTCTCGCAATCAACGGCGGTTCGCCTGTACGCACGCGCCCTTTTACTCCGTGGCCGCAGTATGGAAGTGAAGAGGAACAAGCGCTCCTGGGCGTGTTGCACAGCCGCTCATGGGGTGGTTATAATCCCGCGGTAAAGGAACTGGAAAAGAGCTTCGCCGAATACCACGGGGTGCCGTACGCAGTCTCCTGCTCCAATGGAACCGTCGCTCTGGAAGCTGCCCTACACGCGCTGGGCGTAGGGCCGGGCGACGAGGTAATCGTTCCACCATTCACGTTCGTGGCGTCGGCGACTGCCGCGCTGTTGTGCCACGCCGCGCCGGTCTTCGCCGACATCGACCCGGAGACATTCAACCTTTCCGTTAAGGCTGCCGAAGCGGCCATTACGCCCCGCACCCGGGCGATCGTCGTGGTGCATTTCGGAGGGCGCCCGGCCGAAATGGATGCATTCCAGGCGCTCAGTCGCAAGCACGGCGTAGCTCTGCTGGAGGATGCCGCGCACGCACACGGCGCGCGCTGGAAGGGAACTCCCGTGGGCGGATGGGGCGATGCGGCGACCTTCAGCTTCCAGGAATTCAAGCTCATGACCGCCGGCGAAGGAGGCATGGTTCTCACCAAGTCCTCCGAAGTGGCGGACAAGTGCTGGGCTTACTGCAACCAGGGCCGGAAGCGCGGCGGAGAGTGGTTCTTTCACTATACTCTCGGCGCCAATTATCGCCTGACCGGATTCCAGGCAGCCCTTCTGAATGTTCAATTGCAGCGTTTGCCGGAGCAGACCCGCACGCGTGCCGCCAACGTCGCTTACCTCCGGGAGCGTCTGCGCGAAGTGCCGGGCCTGCGGTTACCCGA
Organism: Bryobacterales bacterium; assembly: GCA_963842505.1. Lineage (GTDB taxonomy): Bacteria > Acidobacteriota > Terriglobia > Bryobacterales > Bryobacteraceae > PALSA-129. Next base: position 1,671,866 of record CAWJGZ010000004.1, on the reverse strand, counting down.
CGACGATCCGCGCATCGATCGGCATCCTTATTATCTCTTGACATTCTGGTATAACGCCGAGGAATTCGCAGGGCGCCCGCGCGACACCGTCCTCGCGGCTTTGCAGAAGGAAGGCATTCCGCTGAAGGCAACCTATCCGCACCCGCTGTACCGCAATCCCGTCTTTGCCGCGGAACGCGCCGCACTCTCGCGGTGCGGGCACTGGCAAGGCGCCCAGGAGTACGAGCGGTTGTGCCTGCCGGTCGGAGAAAGAATCTGCCGCGAGGGTGTATGGCTCAGCCAGAACGCGCTGCTCGGCGACCGAAGCGACATTGACGATGTGGTGGAGGCGCTGCTCAAGGTACGGCGGCTGGCTTCCACTTTGCCGGTCCCGCAGGCGGCCGCGGAGCACCGCTAGATGGCGGCGAAGGGGCTTTGGCTAGCCGCGCTACTGGTGTGGAGCAGCGCGGCCGAGGTGCGCCAGGTCCCGTGGACGTTTCGGGCCGATTTCCACCACGGCTTTACAGGATGGATGAGCTATCCGCTGCCGCAGGACATCGGCTTCGATCCGACGCTCCTGGTGGAGCAGGGTCCTTCCGGCCCGACGCTGATCCGGCAGGTTGTCAGCGTAGGGGAATCCAGGGTGTCGGCGGGCTTTATTCGTCCCCTGCACTTTCTGGCGAACGCCGGCACGCGTGTACACCTGCGGTACACAACGACGTGGCCCTCAGCCGGCGCCAGTCTGAAGTTGCTGCTAGCCGGCGAGGACGGGCGGCGTTACGAAACGGCGCTGCCGGCCTCGGGCGATCATGAGATCACCATAGGCGGCGAGAAATTGAAGCTACCGGACACTGTGGTTGCGATCGAGGCTATCGTTATGATGGGTAGCGCGGCGCAGCACGCCAAGGGCGACACCAACCGAATCGAATTACGGGAATTTCAAGTGGACGCCCTTCGGCCGGCCCAGGTTTCGCTGGTGCGTCCGGCTTTGCTTGCGGACCCGGACCGCTCGCGTGTGGCCGCGCAGATCGTCGATCCGGCCGCAGGCCTGCTGCTCGAACTCGGCGCCGGCACGTTTCCCGTCCAAGTTGCGCTGAAGGATGGCGCTGGGCGCACCGCGGTGAACCGCGCGCTCGCCGCGCCCGGGCGCCACGTGATCCCGTTGGGAGCGGATGCGCGGCCTGGGCTCTGGACGGCATCCCTTAAAACCGCCAACGCGCAGAGCGATTTTTCGTTCCTGGTGCTGCCAGCCATTCCCGTGCACCCGCGCGTGCTGCTTTCGAGTGAGCGCCTCGCGCAGTTGCGTTCCGGAGCCGAGTTTGCGGCTCTCCGGAAACAGATCCACGAGCAGGCCCGGGCGCAGTCCGCCAAGCTGAAGGATGCCGCGGATGCGGGGGCGGAAATCGCGGGTCTCCCCGCCGGGCGCACGCTTCGCCCGTCGTACGACGGCGAGCTGACCAGCTACCCTCAGCTCATCGAGGGTTATTCCAGCGCGATCGCGTTGGGCGCGCTGGACTATACGCTGGCGGGAGACACGGCCTCACTCGAAGCCGCGCGGCGCGAGTTGCTGGCCGTGGCCCGCTGGTCCACCTGGACACCCAACCGATTCGCCTCGCACGGCATGCACACCTATTACGAAACCGGTATCTTCGGCCAGCGTCTGGCGTTCGCCTACGACCTGATCGCCTCCAGCCTGTCGCCGGAAGAGAAGCGGCAAGTGGAGGAAGCGTTCTGGACGAAGTGCATCGAACCGACCGTCGAGGAGTACTTCCTGTACAATCGCATGCCGACGGCCGCGAGTAACTGGATGGCGAACTCGTTGGGAGGCGCTCTGGCGGCCGCTGTGGCCGTCGCAGGCGACGTCCCAGACTGGCGGGATCGCGAAGGTGTTGCGCTCGCGCAGTTGATCGCGGCATATGAGTGGAACCTCCGTGGCTTGTTTCCCGGAGACGGCAGCGAGAGGGAGCCGGCCGGATATCACCATTTCGCGATGGAGGGTCTTTCGTGGGGTGCGGCGGCGCTGCGCGGCCTGCACATCCAGCCAGCGGGCATGGCGGATATGCTCGAAGGATTCTGGGCGCCGAACTACGCCATGGTGAGTCCCAGCCTGATGCTGGACACCGGCGACTTCCACGGGGAGTATCTCAGCCTCGCGGGCTTCGCCTTTGGCGCCGAGTTCGGCGGCATACCGGCGCTGCGTGCGTTCTATGACCGGTTGGACAAACGGGGCCAAACGCCGGATTTGCTCGACCTCCTGTGCTGCACGCGTGCTCCGGAACCAGCGCACGAGGCGCCGCTTTCACGCATTTTCGGCACGCGCGGGAGCGCGGTCCTGCGGAGCGCGTGGGAGCCGGATTCCACAGTGATCACACTTCGCGCCGGCCCGTGGTTCAACCACGAACACCACGATCAGGGCAGTTTCCAAGTCGCAGCGTTTGGTACCCGCCTGATCTCCGAGGCGGGCTACGCCAATTACTACCTCGACCCGAACTACTCCGCTTATTTCACGCAGGCGCCAGGGCATAACACCGTTCTGGTGGATGACGATGCCTTCAGCCAGGCGGACTATGACGGCCCCTTCTGGAGCGCGTTGCAGAAATACGCGACTTTCACGGACCACCTTCTGAGTTCCGGCCTCGACTATATTGCCGCTGCTATGGCTCCGGCCTATGGCAGCCGGGTTTCGGGCTACGAGCGGCAGTACCTGTTCCTCGCGCCGGACGTGTTAATTGTCCGCGATGATCTGCGCGCGGCACAGCCTCACGTATTCACGTGGCTGCTGCACGCGGCCGAGGGCGCAGCGGTGGACGCGCAGGGTAGCCGGGCCACAATTCGCGTCGGCGATGCGGAAGCGGATGTCACCGCCGGGGGTGCGTCCGCGGCGTGGGAATTGCGTAAGATGCCGCTGCCGGCGTCGATTTTGCAATACTCGGGAAACGTCTTGCAGCACCCGAACGGCGACCGCGAGGCTCCGCAGCGGTATGCACTGCGCCTCTCAGCGCCCAGCGCCGCCAATGCGCGTTTTGAGGTGGCGATGCAGTTCCGCCGACATTCGGCCGCAGGCAGTGAATTACAGCCAATCGAGATTTCCAACGCGAGCGGATTCTCCGGCGGCACTTCCGATGTGTGGGCGCTGTTTCGGAAAGCTCCCGGCGAGTTGCGGTCTCACGGCCTCACCAGCGATGGCGCCGTATTTGCCGGCCGCGGCGGGGAGAATTGGATTGCCATCGGGATGCGGTCCGTGGGGGAAGGCGGCGGGCCGCTGCTCACCGCGAGCACCGCGGTCAATGCCGCCTGGAGCCGCTCGGCGGAGGGCATCATGCTCAATCTGTATCTGAATGCACCTACGGCAATCACGGTACGCGCGGCCGGGACGATCGCGTCCGTTTCGGTAGATGGAGTGGCAAGCCGCTATCGCACGCGGAACGGAAACCTGGAACTGTCATCCCTGCCCAAAGGAGAACATCGTGTCTGGATTTCGACCCGAGCCGCTCTTTGAGGAGGCGGCAACCTGGGACCTTTTTGACGTTAACGCGCGGGTCGGCCCGTCCTGTGTCCATGGCGAGCTGGCGCTCGATACCGCCGGACTGCTGGAAGAGATGGATCGGTTTTACATCCATGCTGCCGTGGTTTCGCATTTCACGGCAGAAGAGTACGATGCCGGGGCCGGGAACGAGGCGCTGGCACGCGATCTGCACCCCCGGTTCACGCCCGCCTGGGCGGCGCTGCCGGACGAGACTTCCGTCGCGCGCCTTGGAGTGCGCCGTCCGGCGGCGGTCCGGCTTACGCCCGGCGCCCACCAGCACAATTTCGCCCCAGCGGCGTGGTGCGCGGGGCCGCTGTTCGAATACCTGCAGGCGAATGGCGTGCTGACACTGATCTCGCGGAACGATATCGAATGGCCCGCGCTGGCGGCCCTGACCGAAAACTTTCCGCGGTTGCCGCTCGTGTTGCTGGATACGGGATACCGCGCGGATCGTCATCTTTTTCCCCTGCTGCACCGGTTTCCGATGTTGCACTTCGACAGCGCAACCTACCTGGCGCATCGCCAGTTGGAGGCGTACGTGCAACAGCACGGCGCGGACCGCCTGCTATTCGGCACGCGCCTGCCGCTCTTCACGCCGGCCTCGGCGCTTGCCGTGCTAGCCAGCGCGCGCATCTCCGAATCCGACCGCCGCGCCATCGCCGGCGGTAACTTGCGGCGGCTGCTGGCGGCCGCACGCTCCACGAGGACCGCATGAGATCTCCCATTCCGGTAGCCGATAGCCATGGTCATGTCGGCACTCATTCCGATTTTCCGGCGTACCACGCCGATCCGGCGGAGATGGTCGCGGTGATGGACCTGCTCAACATCGAGAAGCTGGCGATCACCTCGACGCTAGCCTGTTTCAACGATTGCCCGCGCGGCAACGCGGAAGTGGCGGAAGTGCTGGCGCGCTACCCGGAGCGCTTCTGGGGGTACATTACGGTGAACCCCAACCCGCCCGGCCAAGCGGTCGCCGAACTGGAAAAGTGGGCGCACTTCCATACGCCACCGCTGATAAAGTTCCACCCGGGGGCGCACAAATACCCCGTGCATGGAAAACATTACCAGCCGGTCTGGGACTACGCCAACCAGACCGGTGCTGTAATCCTGGTGCACACGTGGGATTCGGACCCGAACTGCGGGCCGCTGTTGTTTCCACCGATCGCCCACCAGTATCCGAAGGCGCGAATCCTGCTGGGGCACTCCGGCGTGACGTGGCGTGGATACATGCAGGCCATGGATGCCGTGGAAGCTGCCCCCAACATTTTCCTGGAACTTGCCGGATCGCAGCACCACCGGCTTATTCTGGAGCGCGCAGTGGAACGGGTCGGGGCGGAGCGCATCGTATTCGGATCGGACATGCCGTACCTGGAAGCGTCCGCGACGTTGGCTCACGTCCTTACGGCGCGCATATCGGACACAGCCAAAGAGCAGATTTTGAGGACTAATTTCTTGCGGCTGGTGAGCAAAACATGAAAGAGGTGCAGTGATGGAAACTATTCGTATCGGTGTCATCGGTCTGGGGAGCATGGGCAAGCAATATGCCCGGGTTTACTCCGAACATCCCCTGAGCACTCTCGTCGCGGTCTGCGCCCGCAGGCCCGAGCAGGTTGAGGAATTCCACCAGCGCTATGGCGCGGCCGGCTATACCGACCACCGCCAGATGCTGGAGCGCAAGGACCTGGACGCCGTGGTTGTGGCAACGCCCGACGCGTATCATTTCGTCTTCGCGCGCGACGTCCTTGAATCCGGCCGGCACGTGCTGGTCGAGAAGCCGCTCACAATGAGCACCGTCGAGGCCGATGAGCTTAACCGGATCGCCCGGCGCGTAAATCGCAAGATCCAGGTGGCGTTCAACCACCGGTGGCTGTCGGCGTATTACCAAACATGGAAGTCTATCGCGGCGGGCGAGATCGGCATGCCGCTGGCCGGCTACGCGCGCAAGAACGACACGATTTACGTCGCCACCAAGCACATCAAGTGGGCGGGTTCGACCACCTCAGCGTGGTTTCTGTCTTCGCATGACATCGACCTGATCCGCTGGTGGCTCAACAGTGAGCCGGTGGAGGTCCGTGCCTGGGGACGGCAGGAAGTGCTGGTGAAGATGGGCATCCCCACTTACGACATCATCCAGGCCCAGGTGAAGTTCGCCTCGGGCGCGTTTGTGACGTTCGAGTCCGGTTGGGTCTATCCCGACACGTTTCCATCGACGGTGGATTCATTTATGGAGGTGATCGGCGCCTCGGGGCACGTGCATCTGGACCGCAAACGCGAGTCCATTGAGATCAGCACCGCCAAGAAGTTCTCCTACCCCAAAGGGTTCCTCATCTCCGACACGTTCGGGCGCCTGCGCGGCGCATTTCCACTGTGCCTGGAGGATTTCCTGCTGGCGATCCGCGACGATACCGAACCGCACGTGACAGGGGTGGATGGCCGGCAGGTCACCGCGGTTCTGGAAGCCATTCACGAATCGCTGCGGACCGGGAACAGCGTGGCGGTCTCGCCGCTGCCCGATTCCGTGGGCGCGTGAGAGACAAATGAATCGGTTTGCCCTGACTTTGCCGGACGTGCTGGTGATTGTGGGCTACTTCCTGCTCGTCATCTGGATCGGGCTGGCCTTCCGCAACCGCGTCCAGGCGCCCGGCGACTACTTCGCCGGAGGGCACCGGGTGCCATGGTGGCTGGCTGGGATATCCCACTACATGTCCAGCTTCAGCGCGTTCTCGTTTGTCGCCTATGCGCAGCTTGGCTATGCCTGGGGATGGGTGTCGGTCACGCTATTCTGGGTGACGGTTCCGGCCTGCCTGCTGGGCGGCCTGGTCTTCGCCCGCCGCTGGCGCCAGGCGCGCGTGATCACGCCTGTCGAGTTTCTGGAGCGCCGCTTCAACAACCTGATCCGCCAACTGTTCGCCTGGGCCGGTATTCCGATGAAGGTGTTCGAGGACGGCCTCAAAATATTCGCTACCAGCCTCTTCCTCGCCACCGGCATTGGGATTTCGGTGAAGTGGGCCATCGTGGTCTGCGGCGCGGTGACCATCTTCTACACTCTCCTCGGCGGGCTCTGGGCGCTGGTTGTCACCGATTACGTGCAGTTTCTCATGAAGAGCCTGGCCATGCTGCTGCTGCTCCCGCTGACGATCTGGCGCGTCGGGGGACTGCGGCACGCGTTCACGAATGCCCCGCCTGGGTTCTTCCATCTGGTGAATGGTCCTTACAACTGGATCTACCTGATGGGATTCGTGGTGTTGATCGCCATCAGCTACAACGGCTCCTGGTCGCTGGCGCAGAAATACTACTCCGTGCGCGACGCCCGCGAAGCATCTAAAGCGGCCTACCTCTCCGCGGCGCTGAATTTCCTCGGAGCACCGGTGATGATCCTGCCATCCATGATGGCCCGCCAACTGCTGCCCGACCTGATCGCGCAGAACCGCACGGCCGACGCCTATGTACTGCTCATCTTGAAGGTGCTTCCCGCCGGCATGGTGGGTGTCATCATCGCAGCGCTGCTCGCCACGACCATGGCCACCGTCAGCGCCGATTTCAATTCCATCGCGAGTGTTCTGACTCAGGACGTTTACCATCGCCTGATACGGCCCGCGGCTGGCGCGCGGCAACTGGTGCGCATCGGCCGATCGGTCACCATGGCCGTGGGAGCGCTGAGTGTAGGTTGCGCCTTGTGGATCGCCTTCAGCGGAAACCAATCGCTGCTGGAATTGATGGTTACGGTGGCAGGCGTATTTCTGGCGCCTTCCTTCCTGCCGCTGCTGGCGGCCCTCGTCTCGCGCCGGTTGACCTGGAAGGGCGCGCTATTGGGCTACTCCTTGGGCATCGCGAGCGGCTTCAGCATGCTGCTGCTGCGGTTCTCGCTAGCGCCCTATCACGCCGCCGGCTGGATGCGCTCCTTCGATGGCGTCTCGATTCTGCTCAATACCGCAGTGACGGTGGCGGGAATGTGGGCCGGCACCCGGTTTCTCTCCACCACGGCGGCCGAACAGGGCCAAATCGAGACGTTCTTCCAGAAACTGGACCAGCCGCTGGCGCGTGTCTCCCCGGGCCAGGGTCCCGGGACCGTGCTCGCCAAAACCACCGTAGCGGTGGGCGGCCTGCTTGCAATGGCGGCGTTGTTGACGCCGGCGCTCGACGCCAAAGTCATCGATTTCAGTGTGGCCGCGATTCTGGCGGCGATCGGTGCAGCCATGTGGTCCCGCGCCAGACGCACGGGTCAGCAGACCGATGAAGAGCCATCCCTGAAGGAGGCCGTTCGCTGACCCTCGCCGGGCCGCTATGTTCGACTGGTTCGGTATACTGAAAAATAATTCAGCTAATAGAAAAATGAGTGTAGGCTACCAAGTTTGTCAAGTGTTTCAGGATTTGCGGGCGTTCGCAGCTCTATTCCGGCGAATGCGAATCGCCGCGGCGCTGTCGGTCGGTCTGTTCGCCTCCGCCGCGTGTTACGCCGCAACCGCCGCAGATGGGCTCCAGCGCGTGCGGCTGGCGCCGGACGGCCGATTCTTTGTCAACGATGCCGCGATTTTCCCGATCGGCTACACCAGTGGCCCGGTTATCGGCGGACTAGCGCCGGACGGCCTTGACGGCCTGGCGGAGCTCAAGCGCGAAGGTTACGTTTTTCAACTGTGGTACTGCCCGCCCGGCATGTGGGGACCGGACCGGGAGGCACAACTCGATGCGCTACTGGAGCAATCGCGCCGGCAAGGCGCCCAGGTGGTGATTTCCATCCCCGACTTACAGGCCATCAAGCCGGGCGAGCAATCCAAGATCGCCGAACTGCGGCGCGTGGTAACCAAGTATCGCGGCCATCCCGCGCTGTTGTTCTGGAAGGGTGAGGACGAACCGCAGTGGGGCCACTTTCCCGTCGAAGACCTGCGCATTTACTATCAGACCATCCACGCCCTGGATCCTGACCACCCGATCTGGATCACGCAGGCGCCCCGCGGCACGGTTGAGGAACTGCGCCCGTACGATCCATTCTTCGATATCGGCGCCATCGACATTTATCCGGTGAGCTATCCGCCGGGCGACCATTCTGGTATCGCCAACAAGAATCTAAGCGTAGTCGGCGACTACACCAAGTTGATCGGCGAGGTAACCAATCATCAGAAACCGCTGATGATGGTGCTGCAAATCTGTTGGAGTGGCGTCACCAAACCGGGAAAGACGCTGCGCTTTCCCACGTTTCCGGACGAGCGTTACATGACTTACCAGGCGATCATCGACGGCGCGCGCGGGTTGGTCTACTTTGGCGGAAACGTGCGAGGATGCTGGAACGACAATGACACAGCCTATGGCTGGAACTGGACATTCTATGACCGCGTGCTGCGGCCGGTGCTCGATGAATTGCGGCCCGGCAGCCCGCTGCATCCGGCCCTGATTGCTCCGAACTCGACGCTGCCGGTTCGCGTGGAAGGCTCTGCGGGCGTGGAATACACCGTCCGGGAGGTGGGCGATCTTATCTATATCCTCGCTGCCAAGCGCGAGGACGGCGCCGCGCAGGTAACATTCAGCGGATTGCCGCCGGACGCGACCGGCGGAGAAGTGCTGTTCGAAGCGGGCCGGCCGGTGAAAGCGGAGGATGGCCGCTTCACGGATTGGTTCGGGCCGAACGAAGTGCACGTGTACCGGTTCCGCCGGGCCGCCGCCGTGCGATAACGGAGCCGAACCGCTGTTCCGGCGCAACTCCAAAACAAACTCCGGAACAGCGCTGTTGGCGCGCTACATTTTCTGACGGGCGGCCATCCGGTTCAGCCGCATCAGGTTGAGCATGAGGTGGCGCGGATGATGATAGTTTTCGACGCGCTTCGGCAGCGCTGCGAACGACGTAAATGTCGCCCGGCGGTCGGCCGCATACATCCACAGCGGAGAGCCGTGCGCCTTTAGCGGATACTTCTGCCGCACATAGGCGTTCATGCGCTCAAACAGCTCGCGTGACCAAGCCGACCCGGTGCGCTCAAACACCAGGAGCGCGCCGATAAGCACCTCCTCCTGGGCCCACAACACCTTGTCAAGCACCCAGCGGTTCTCATCCACGTTGCGCAGGTTGTGGAACACCCCGCCGTAGACCGTGTCCCACGCGACCTCCACGTGGCGCCGGAAGCGCTCCACAACCGTCTGAAACAGTGCGGTGTCGCGCCGCGCGATGGCTTCCTCGAGCAGCATCCAGGTGATCTCGAAAGTGTGGCCGAAATAAACAAGCCCGGCGGACTCGCCCGCGGGCCGGCTCAAGTCGTGCGGCAGGATTTCATTGTTCAGACGGTAAACCGGGTTGAAATGGTGTTCGAGCACGGCTTCGGTCGCGCGGTCAATCAAGGAAGCGAGCTGCGGGTCCTTGTCGACCTCGCGGATCTGCGCGGCGCACCGCAACAGCAGCATCCAGGATCCGACGTTGCGCGCGCCCGGCGTCGGTTGCGCGTCCGGGCCCAGAAATGTCCGACCGGCGCCAGGGTTGTAATCCGGCCGGTCGTAAGCTTCTACGCATCGGCTCAGCAGGCGTTTGGCCCAGTCCAGGTGTTCCTGCGACCGCGCGGCCAGCGCGTAAGCAGCCAGGCCTTCGGCTATCGCCAGGTCGCCCGGAATAGTGGTTGCAGCCGGCGCCGCCGGCGTGCCGTCACGGTTCAACTTGGCGCTCCAGAACGCGCCCTCCGAAGGCTGAGACTTCCGCAGCAGCGCGATGCTGCGGCGGGCGACGTCCAGGTAACGTTCCTCATGGCCGAAATGGGTGTAGAGGAACGCGTACACCCAGATGCCGCGGCCTTCAAATAAAGGCGATTTATACATGTCCGCGCGGGTGCCGTCAAAATCGGTATCGCACAGAAACCCGCCGTATTCCCGGTCGATGACGGAGCGGTCCATGAACGGCAGGAAATCCTGGAACAGATCGCGGTGGTATAAGTCGCGCAACTCCCCCAGGCGGTTGAGCGTGCGCGGCGCGGCGAGCACCGGAATGGCGGCCACGCTCCCTCCCGCGAGCAGCATCCTTCTTGTCATTCTGCTTACGGCCGCCTCCCGATATAACCCAGCCGGCGGGACATCTCCGCCGCGGTGCGCGCCACGCATTCGCCGAGGAATGTCAAATCCTTCTCCTTGATATGCAAAATAGTGCCGCCCACGTTGACGGCGGCGGCCACGTGGCCGGTATGATCGAAGACCGGACCAGCGATACCGCACACGCCCGGTTCATTCTCCTCGATACTGACCGCATAGCCGTTTGAGCGCACTTGCATCAGTTCAGCCTTGAGGGCCGCCGGACTGCTGATGGTGTGCGGCGTGAAAGCAGTCAAGCCGCGGCTGCGGATGATGCGATCGACTTCGCTTTCGGGCAGCCATGCCAGCAGCGCCTTCCCCATGGCGGTGGAATGCAGCGGGACGCGGCAGCCCACATAGGTCGTGAGCCGGATCGCCCCGGGCGCTTCGGCCTTATCGATGTACACCGCTTCATCCGCCGCCAGGACAGCCAAATGAGCCGTGATGTTGGTTTCGAGCGCCAGTTGCCGCAACAACGGCGCGACCTGTTGGCGCTGGTCGAGGGAGTCTACCATCGACGCGCCCAGGCTGAACAGCTTCATCGTAAGACTGTAACGGTCATCTTCCAGTTTCTCGATATAGCCGCGTTGGCGGAGGGTGTGCAGAATGCCGAAAGCCGAGCTCTTGGGAATCTTCAACGCCCGGCTGACTTCGGTGACGTTACGCGGTTTTCCGCTGGAAATCAGGAATTCCAGCATATCGAACACCCTCTCGACAGCTGGCACGGAATAGACCTTACTCTTGGCGGAAGTGGCTACAGTCTTCAGATCGGCCGTCTCCAGAGGGATGATAACACGAAAATTAGACTGCTGTTCAGTTAATTGAACCACACCACCTTCAGCGCCAGGCGCCGTAATCCACCTGCTATGGAAACGATGCCTGCGAATTATGGGCAGCCGGCGGCAGCGCCGGCAGGAAATATGGGGCAAGAACATGTGGCGTATTGCCGCCTATTTCGTTACTTTGCCGGCCGCTCCGCTACCCCGTTTTGAAGGACACCGATGCCTTCGATCTTGATTTCCACGCGGTCGCCGGCCTTCAGAAACACCTGCGGCTTCGAGTGAACTCCAACCCCGGCCGGAGTCCCCGTGCTGATCACGTCTCCCGGCTCGATTACCAGCGTCTGGGAGAGAATTGAAACCAGCACTTCCGGCGTGAAAATCAAGTTGCTCGTATTGGAATGTTGGCGCACCTCGCCGTTCAACAGCAGGGTGATTCCCATATTGTGCGGATCGGTGATTTCGTCGGCGGTCACCAGCCACGGCCCCATCGGTCCGAATCCACTGCAGTTTTTCCCGCGGAACCATTGTTTGCCGCTGCGCTGCAAGTCTCGCGCGGATACATCGTTCATTATGGTGTACCCTGCGATGCACTCGTGAGCTTCGGCAACGCTGACCCTATCCGCCCGCCGGCCAATCACAATGGCCATCTCGGCTTCATAGTCCACCTGATGTTGACCCTGAGGCAACCAAATGTCGGCGAGGTGGGGGATCACCACCGAAGCCAACTTGGCAAAGAAAATGGGGTTTTCCGGCGGAGGCAGCTTGTTCTCAGCCGCATGGTCCGCATAGTTCAAGCCCACGCAGAACAATTGACAATCCCGGTCCACCAGAGGAGCGTGCCGGATTTCCGCGAGCGGAGCTCCGGAATCGGGCGTTTGGAGGATTCGCTGCCGCAGGCTGCGGGTCTGCTTTGAAGTTTCGCCGCCGCCTCGCAGCCAGGCCGTAACGGACGAGAATGCCGCGTCGCCACCGGCCGCCGCAGTCAGGTTCAACACGCGGTCTCCCTCGACGAGCCCGAGCGCCGTTTGCGAATCGGAGGTGTGGAAATTGAGTAATTTCATCTCATTCTTTCGGATTTATGGTGTTCATCAAGTAGAACAAAGATCAATAAGCCAACCAATCCAATATAGCAGAACCGAGGCTGGGCTATCATCTCTGAAGTCGGAACCGGAGCGCAGGGACTTCCGACATCCACTGCGAATGCACCCGTGCCAGTCACCAGGCGATCTTCGAGACGGCTCTGGGGCGGCCCGTTCGCGTGAGCATCGTCGAATCGCTGCGCCGCGGCGGGGCAACCTGCCACTTCGTGGCCGACATCGGCTAATAGCAATGCTGTTCACTTAAGCCGGCGTCGGGGGTGGGACAGACGATCGGTTTTAGTCGTCTGTCAAACGCCCTCTTCAGCTAAGCATGATAGGCCACGAAAGGCGATGGCCAGTCCCACCTAACTGAACAGTATTGCGGCTAATGGCCTCGCGACGAAACCTGGTGAGAAGAGCGGACTAAGTGCCTTAAAACGGCCGCTTATCATTACTACGCGTACGGAAGTTACTACGCGTACGGAAGCTCTCGGCCCAGCCGGTTTCTCCATGGGTTTGGTGGCCGAAACGGGCCGATTGGGCCGGCTTGAACGGGTTCCGAGATCGAGAGACCGTACCCACCTGTGTAGACTCACCACTGCGAGATGTACAGTTGGCATATATGGAACGTCGGGATATGTTGCCGGATCAGCGTGAGGTTCACGTGTGGTTCGTGGAACTCGCCGCGGCCGCCGCTTCGGTAGAAGCATGCTCTAGCAACTTGTGCCCCGACGAAAGAGAACGCGCCTCGCGGTTTCGCTTCGAGCATCTAAAGGCCGCCTTCACGCTGTCCAGGGGTATCCTGCGTGTTCTACTGGGGCGTTACCTTGCCACCGAGCCCGATCGTGTACGCTTCGCTTATGGGCCGCGAGGTAAACCGAGACTGGCGTTCCCAGAGACCGCGCTCGAATTCAACCTGGCCCACTCCGGAAGGTTCGCAGCCTATGCCTTCGCGGTTGGCTGCGAGCTCGGCGTGGATATTGAGGAGGTTCGGCAAGGAGGGGACCAGGAGAGCTTAGTGCGCCGATTCTTCTCGCGGGAGGAGCGCGAGGAATGGCTGGGACTCGATCCTTCGCAGCGCGCCGAAGCCTTCTTTCGCTGCTGGACGCGGAAGGAAGCTTACATCAAGGCCTTGGGCGATGGCCTTTCGATGCCGCTGGACAATTTCCAGGTCAGCCTCAGGCCGGGAGTGTCCGCGTCGCTGATTCATGCTGCCGGAGATCCCACCGCGGCGAGCAAGTGGTCGCTATATTCCCTGGCGCCGGAAGACGGCTATATCGGCTCGCTGGCCGTGCCGGAGCGCGGTCGCAGCGTGCGAATTCTGCCCCGGTTGACAGCGGACGCCGTGCTGGCACTGGTGAGCTGCCCGGGACCCTTCCCGCCCGTGGCGAAGGAGGTCATAAAACCCTCCGAGAGACGGCTCGCGTGAAGGCATCGGAATTGGCTACGCGGATGTCTCCACCTAGGCGCAATACTGTTCAGTTAAGTGGGACAGGCCATCGCCTTTCGTGGCCTGTCATGCTTAGCTGAAGAGGGCGCTTGACAGACGACTGAAACCGATCGTCTGTCCCACCCCCGACGCCGGCTTAAGTGAACAGCATTGCACCTAGGCGCTCAACAACAATCCCTTGGCAGAGCGACAGTGGAAACAACCCAGGCTGTTCGCCTACTTCCCAATTTCCCCAATGTACGCGATCGCATCGCCCTTCTTTAGCGACGGCACTGCGCCAATGTAAAGCACGACGCCTGCGATCGGAGACGTCGCGTCCCACACCTTTTTGCCGAAATAGTCGGTGACATAGCCGATCTTCATGCCCTGCGACACGTACGCCTCCGGACCTACCAGCGGATAGAAGACGCCATCCAGTTCGCCGGTCACAATGGAAATGTGCGAGAGCCACAACGGATGCTCCACCGGGGAGACCGGGCCGGACAGCATCTTCAGGTGCCGCGCCACCCTCCAGCAGCCCTGGATCAATGAATCGACGTCCTCCGCATCGCTGATGCCGGCATGGCCGGCTTCCGCTGTGACACAAGGTTTGCCGAGCCCCGCCGCGAAGCGTGTGATGGTCACGGCGCCGCCCGGCGCAACCGGCGTCCGGAAGTCCTGCAGGATGATGTGATCGAGCCCGAAGGCCAGCACCATGGCGCGTGACGCCGCGTCCTGAGACTCGTTCCCGGTGGCAGCCCAGTAGGAGTAGCGCCGCAGGTTCTCATCCAGATCGCCGCCATGCAGGTCGATCAGGTAATCGCACTTCTCCACCACCTGCTTGGCGATGGCCCACGATACGCGCTCGGTCTGCGTGCCGTCCGGCCTGCCCGGATAGAAGCGGTTCATATTCTTGCCATCCACCGGGTTCAAGTGCGGAACCTTTTGCGCGAACGATGGCACGTTGATCAGCGGCAGGATGATCAGCGTTCCCGAAAGCTCCGCCGGGTCGGCAGCGTTGGCGAGTTTCTGCAGCGCAAGGATAGACGCGTACTCGGTGCCATGAGATCCAGCTACCAGGGCGAGCACAGGCCCAGGTTTGGCGCCGTTGACTACGATCACCGGGATGCTCGCCGCCGCGTCCACGCCCGCCGGCACATCGATATAGCCGGTGGCCTTCTGCCCGGTGCGCGCGGTCGCGGAGCCAACCGTGAAATCGGCAGCCCCCACAAGAAGGGGCAGCAATCCTGCCATTAAAATTGCTCGTATCATGGCACGCCATCTTACCACCGATAGGTTCCAGGGAGCAGGCCGCGTCTTCCCGCGGAGGATTGCGACGTGCTGGCTTGCGCTGGGGAAGCACTGTCGGCGACGCCCACTGCGTAACTGTACGAACCACTCTGCGGCAGGTAGATGTAATTTGCATATATAATCAAATAGATGCTAGCCTGTTGAGGGATCTCAGAGCTTGGCACATCGCACTTGTCCGCGTCACGGGAACGAATATCCCTGCACTTGCGCCATGGGTAATCTCTACCGTTTCGTGGAGCCAGTGCTGCTCTTTCTATTGAAGAGCAAGGGCCGCGCTTACGGATACGAGCTCGCGAGCGATCTGCGCCGATATTCGCTGACCGACGCCGAGATCGAGATTGCAGCCCTCTACAGAACTCTCCGTCAACTCGAAAAGAACGGATGTGTGACCTCTGCGTGGGAAATAGAGGGCAGCGGGCCGGCCAGAAGGTTGTACGTGCTGACACGCTGGGGGGAGCAACATCTTCAAGAGTGGGTCACTGTTTTGGATCACATGTCAAGATCCATGAAGCGATTCATCCGAGAGGCCAAGGCGGCGGACGGGGAGCCGCCCGTGGCAAGCCGGCCAACCGGGACCGGGCGCCGCACTGCCGCACGGCGGCCGCGGCCGGAAACGGCAATGAGGAAGACCATTGCCGAGGGTATGGAGGCGCTTCCGCGATGAAATGGAGCCACGCACCTGCTAAGGAGGATTTGATTGCCGCATTGAACGCGGACATCTTGCAGGAAGTCGGGATGGCTGAGGACTGCGTGCAGCGGGCATATTCGGCGCCCCAACCGTATTACACGCTCATCCGGCGTAACGTCGCGTCTTGTGCGGCGGCTGCGCTATCGAACGCAACGGCGCTGGCTGCCGAGGTGCTTTCGCTCGGTGGGTCTCCTCCCTGCGCCGCGGCTCTGGGGCCGTCAAGACGGCCTGCGGCCGGATCGATAGAGGAATATATCATCCTTGCACGATCCGCTGTGATGCACTACCAGAACCGGCTGGTCATAGCCGAACGGCTTGGCTTGGCGCGATTATGCGAGATCTTTCTGGAGATCATTTTCAGCAAGCGGCGGCACCTCGCGCACGCGGGCCTTGTTGCCGCCGCTGGGAAAAGGCCCAGACAACTCAGCTAGCAAACTACAAGAAAGAGGGCTATTCAGTGAAAATTGGAGTACCTACAAACGACGGCGTGTCGATCTCGGAACACTTCGGCCGAAGCGTCGCCTTTTTGATCTACGAAATCGAGAACGGTCAAATCAAGGCTGTCGAGATGCGGGCAAATAGCGAGCATCAATCGCGCCTGCCGGGCACGTGCGCTCACGCGTCGGGCGAAAGCGGATCCCACAGTCACGCCGGAATTCTCGCCGCCTTGGACGGCTGTGACGCCGTGATCTGCGCGGGTATGGGCGCTCGTGCTGCCGAGGCTCTGAGGGAGGCTAAGGTCAGGGTGATTATGGCCGCCGTTCCGGGCCGGGGGGAAGACGCGGTGGTCGCCTATTTGAGAGGGGAACTGGAAACGACGGACGCAGCGTTCTGCCGTTGCCACCACTAAGAGACGCCACCGTCTGTTCAGGACGCGCTGTTGACAGTCTCAAGCTGACAGGCGCGCCTCGCTCGGCACTGCAATCGGTATCATATGATAAAGTCGGCGAATCCGTGATCGATCTGCTAAGAATGCGGGCAATCGGGCTTGCGCTGCTGCTTACCGCGGCGTGCGGGGCGTGGGGACAAACCGCTCCCCCACCCACGATGCCTCCGGCGCAGAATCCTCCGGCCGCGGCTCCTCCGCCAACTACGCCAGCTCCGGCCGACCCGAATCAGCCGGAAATGTCCACCAAGGATTCTCCCGCCACCTTCAAGGCGCGGGTCAACCTGGTGATGGTGCCGGTGGTGGTGCGCGACAATAAAGGCCGCGCGGTCGGCACGCTCCACCTGGAGGATTTCCAGCTCTTCGACAGGGGCAAGCCGCAGGTGATCAGCAAATTCTCAGCGGAGAAATCGGGCCCGAAGACCCCAAAAGAGGCTCCGCCCGCGGCGCCGGCCTTGCAGACCGAAGACCAGACCCCGCCGCCGGACATTCCCGAGCGCTTCATCGCTTACCTGTTCGACGATCAGCACCTGGAGTTTGGCGATTTGGCGCGGTCGCGCGACGCGGCCATCCATCACCTCTCATCGCTTGCGATCACCGATCGCGCCGCCGTCTACACAACGTCCGGCCAGGACCAGGTGGAATTCACCGACGACAAGGACAAGCTGCGGGAGACCATGATGCGGATCCGGCCGCGGTCCATCATGGACCCCGGCGGGATGGTACAGTGCCCCGACATCAGCTATTACATGGCGGACATGATGATGAACAAGAACGATCCCATGGCGCTGTCGCTGGCCTCCCAGGAAGTGATGGACTGTAACCCCGGAACCACCGCCAGCAGCGCGGCCGCGATGGCGCAGGCGGCGGCTTCCCGCGTACTGAGCATCGGATCGCAAGAAACGCGGGTTTCGTTGCTGGTGCTGAAGGAAGTGGTCCGCCGCATGTCCGGCATGCCGGGACAGCGCATGATCATCATCGTGTCGCCGGGGTTTATCACGCCCATGGAGCAACCGGAAAAGATGGACGTGTTGGACCGGGCGATCCACGCCAACGTGCTGATCAACAGCCTGGATGCGCGCGGCCTGTGGACGGACCCGTCGCTGGACGCTTCGCGGCCGACTAACGCGCACTCGGCGCAATTCCTGACTTTCAAGAACCAGTACGATCGCGACGCGGCTTCGGCGCAGGCCGATGTTCTGGCCGAGATGGCGTACGGAACCGGCGGGAGTTTTTTCCAGAACAACAACGACCTGAACGAAGGATTTCGGCGCCTGGCGACCGCGCCGGAGTATTACTATTTGCTGGGCTTTTCGCCGCAAAACCTGAAACTCGACGGCAACTTTCACGCTCTGAAGGTTTCTCTCAAGCTGCGGGCGGGGCTCGACATTCAGGCGCGCAAGGGTTACTACGCGCCCAAGAAACTTTCGGATGCCGCCGAGACGGCCAAGCAGGAGATCGAAGAAGCGCTGTTTTCGCGCGATGAAATGAACGATCTGCCAGTGGAACTGCACACGCAATTTTTCAAGACCAGCGACAAGGACGCCACCCTGGCGGTGCTCTGCCGCATGGACCCGAAGCACATTCCGTTTCGCAAGGCGGACGGGCGGAACTACAACACCATCACGATTGTCTCCGGAATCTTCGACCGCAACGGCAACTTCATCTCGGGGCTGCAAAAGGTGGTGGAATTGCGCCTCAAGGACGAAACGCTGGCGCGATTGACCACCACCGGGATGGCGGTAAAGACGAATTTTTCGGTAAACCCGGGGACTTACATGGTCCGGCTGGTGGTGAGGGATTCCGAGGGACAACTCATGTCGGCGGCTAACGGGGCCGTCGCGATTCCGTAAGGGGAGACTAGCATGCGAATTCGAATCATCATGTTGTGGATGGGCGCGCTGCTGGCGGGCGCGGGCGGGGTTGGCGCACGGCAGGTGGAACAGACTTCGACTCCCACGGTGATCCGGTCGGAGACGAAGCTGGTGCTGGTGGACGCGGTGGTCACGGACAAGAAGGGCAACTACGTGACCGACCTGACGCAGAAGGACTTCGAGGTTCTGGAAGACAGCAAGAAACAAACCATCAAAACGTTCGGCTTTGAAGCCGACCCCAATTCGCCGCTGAATAACCAGAAGCACTACCTGGTGCTGTTCTTCGACAACGCGTCGTCCGGTTATGGCGATCAGATTCAGGCGCGGCAAGCGGCCGCCAAGTTCATCGATGGGAATACCGGGCCTAACAAGTACATCGCCATCGTCAACTTCACCGGCAGCTTGAGAATCACGCAGAATTTCACCAACGATCCGGAGCGGCTGAAAGCGGTGGTCAGCGGCGTCAAGATGGCGACGGTCTCTACCGGGGGCGACGGGTCGGGGATGGGGCTGGGCGGCGGCTTTCCCAATATGAACAGCGCGGCTACCGATTTCGGGGTGCGATCCGTGCTGCTGGCCCTCAGAAGCCTGGCACGGGGCCTGGAAGGTGTGGCCGGGCGCAAGACGGTGATCATGCTGACCGCCGGGTTTCCGCTCACCAGCGAAACCCGCGCGGAGCTGACGGTGACAATCGATGCCTGCAATCGGGCCAACGTAGCGGTGTATCCCCTCGATGTTCGCGGCCTGGCGGCGCCCGCGCCCGGCATGCAGCCCGGTGGGCCGATTATTCGCGAGCAACCCATGGCGCTGCTGCGGTCACCGGCTTTGGGTGCGTCGTCGTGGTTCCATTTGGCATCGTTTTCGAATTCCTTTATGGATCCCAGCCAGACGCGCGGCGGGTCCACCGGTGGGTCCACTGGTGGCGGCTCGACGGGCGGCGGCGCAAGTGCCGGCGGCGCCACCGGTAGCGCGGGCTCCCGCACTGGCGGCTCGGCGGGCGGCGGCACGGGCGGATCGACAGGCGGCAGCACGGGTGGTTCGCGCGGCGGAAGCACAGGCGCAACCGGCTCAACCGGCACGGGCGGCTCAACCGGCACGAGCGGCGGACGGGGCGGCACGGGTGGTGGCGGCGGCGCCACCACGCTCAACCCATCCATGACCAACCGGAATCTTCTCAACATGAATCCCCGCAGCATCGTCCCGCCATTTCCACCGAACATGGGGATCAACGACTCCGCGCTGTACATGCTGGCCGATGGCACCGGCGGGTTCGTGATCCACAATACCAACGACCTGCTGAGTGGCATGGAGAAAATTGCCCGCGATCAGAATCAGTACTACATTCTGGGCTACTCGCCGGAAGACTCGCCCGAAGGCAGTTGCCACGCCTTGAAGGTCAAGGTGAACCGCGGCGGCAGCGCGGTGCGGTCGCGCAGCGGCTACTGCAACGTCCGCGTGGTGGACGCGCTGGCCGGGAAGCCGGCCGAGACGGAACTGGAGGGCATCGCGGCAGGCTCCGCGGTCGGTTCGATTACCGCGCCGTTGCAGCTTCCCTTCTTCTATTCCTCGCCCAACGTGGCGCGCGTCAACGTGGCAATGGAGATTCCGGCCAAGAGCTTTCACTTTGAGAAGGTCAAGGGCAAACAACATGCCGAGGTCAACCTGTTGGGAGTGGCCTACAAGCCGGATGGCTCGGTGGGCGCCAAATTCAGCGACACGGTCAAGTTTGATTTCGATACCAAGGCCCAGGTGGAGGAATTCCAGCAGAAGCCGCTGCATTACGAGAACCAGTTCGAAATCGCCTCTGGCACGTATAGCTTCAAGGTGGTGTTCAGCGGCGGTGGCCAGGACTTTGGAAAACTCGAAAAGCCGCTCACTATCGATGCCTTCGACGGCAAGGGGTTCGCGTTAAGCGGCCTGGCCCTCAGCCATGACCGGCTGTCCACCGAAGGCGACGCCGGCTTGGATGCGGTCCTCATCGAGGATAAGGTTCCGCTGCTGGCGAGAGGCGTGCAATTCATTCCCGCCGGGTCTTCGGTTTTCAAGACCACCGAAGCGTCGCCCGGCCTTTACCTGGAAATTTACGAGCCGCACCTGCTGGACGAGAAGCCGCCCCAGTTGGCGGTGCAGCTCAAGGTGTCGGACCGCAAGGGCGGGGCATTGAAAATCGATTCCGGGCTTGTTCCGATGGACATCTACGTTCGCAAGGACAGTCCTAATCCTGTGGTGCCGGTGGGGCTCAGGCTTCCCGTCGCCGGCCTTGTGGCGGGCGGTTACCGTCTGGAGCTGACGGCGCTCGATACGTTGGGAAAATCCGTGACGCGCAGCGTGGATTTCGACGTGGAGTAGAATGACAGGCCGGCAGGCCGGTCTTACAGGGCGGCGTCGACAGTTGGGTAAAAGCGGAAGACTTTGTCCAGCAGACTCACGTGAAAGGATTGGAAGACGTGGCCGCTGGCGCCAGCCATGCGCATCTCGCCGCCGACAGCCATGATCTTGTTGAAGCTGGATATGAAGCGGCCGATGCCGGTCGAGTCGATGGCGTCCACCGCCGCCAGGTCGAAGATGAACAGGCGCTTTCCCCGGACGATCAGATTTTCCACGAGAGTGACGATTTGATCGCCCTCGGGGCCAAGCATCAACTTGCCGGCCAGCTTGATCACCACGGTCGAGGGCGGCACTTCGCTATGGCTGATTTCGATCATCGAGTTTTACCTTGCAGATCGCGGCGGTACCACTCCAGGGTCAGGCGCATCCCTTCTTCGAAGGAAAACCGCGGCGCATAGCCCAGGTCCCGGGCCGCCGCCGTAGTATCGGCTTGCGAATGGCGCACGTCGCCCGCTCGCGGAGGTCCGTAGGCGGCCGGAATCTTAACACCTTCCAGCTCTTGCAAGAGCGCCCACGCCTGGTTCAGAGTGATGCGGCCGCCGTTGCCGCCGTTGTAGGTCTTACCCGCCACGCCCTGGGCGCGCGCGGCTTTTAGATTCAACTCCACGACATCGTCCACGTAGGTGAAGTCGCGCGATTGTTCTCCGTCGCCCAGGATGGTGGGCGAGCGGCGCTCCAGGGCGGCTTTGATGAACAGCGAGAGCACGCCGGAGTACGGGCTGGAGGGGTCCTGCCGCGGGCCGTAGACGTTGAAATAGCGAAGGGCCACGGTTTCCATTCCGTAGACTTTGGCGAAGATCTGGCAATAGTGTTCACCCACCAATTTTTGCAGGGCGTAGGGCGATTTGGGTGAGGGCGCCATGGTTTCCACTTTGGGAAGCACCTCGGTATCCCCGTAGGCCGAAGAGGAAGCCGCGTAGACTACACGGCCGGCCTGTCCTTCGCGCGCGGCCCGCAGCACGTTGAAGGTGCCATTGATATTGACTTCGTGGGAAGGCAGAGGATCGTCGATGGAACGGGGCACGGATGGAATCGCAGCTTCGTGAAACACGATGGCGGCGCCGCGGATGAGCGGCGCAATTTCCTTGTAATTGCGGATGTCGGCGCGCTGGAAGTCGACCGACTTCCGCACGTCATCGAGGTTGGATTCCCGACCCGTCAAAAGGTTGTCGATGACCAGAACCCGCCCCGCGCCTTGCCGCAAGAGGCCGCGCACGATCGCGGAACCAATAAAGCCAGCCCCTCCGGTGACAACGTAGTGGCTCATGATGCAAAGCTCCCAGGATTCGTCATGATCCCCTAGTGTACGATGCTTCACGTGCGCGCGAGAGGTTGGAAGGCGCAGGCCCCAGCAATACAGCATGGGAATGATCGCAAGCGGCCGAAGGTTCTAAGCGGCTGTTGTAAAGTACATCCACGATAAAGTGGTGCTAAACTCGTTTATAGGGCCGACCGGCCCTGTTTGAACATAGTGAACCTACCGGTTCAGGAGATATTAATGCTTAAGAAAGTTGTTATGGTTTTAGCAATTCTAGCGCTGGTGGCCAGCGCCGGAACAGTTCCAACGGGCAGTCACTACAAGATCACGTTGGACCGGCCTGTTGTCATGAAGGGCACCGTACTGAAGGCGGGAGACTATCGGATTACTTTGGGAGACGCCAAAGTCACCATCACAACCGATACCGGGAAAAACCCGATTGAAGTTCCGGCGAAACTTGAGAGCGTCGAGAAGAAGTTCGCCGACACCATGCTTGCCTACACCACCGAGAACGGCCAGCAGGCACTGACAGAGATCCGCCTGGGCGGCACGACTACCAAGGTGGTTTTCGAGCGTTAGCTACTTCTTCGCGGGAGTGGCGGAAGCCGCGGCCGAGTGGTTCTTGACCATTCGCCCGCGGTTTAGCTTTGGACCGGCCGCGGATCTCCAAGAGTCGGCGATGAGCCAAAGATTGCGTAACTGGCGGTAGCCCAGATTTTCCGGGATGGCTGCCAGGAACAGAGAGGCGATCCGGGCCGTTTCGGACTTGGCAGGCTGGGCAACTTCCCGCAAGACGACCGCTCCCAACGACTGCACCATCCCCATGGCGGCGGTGGAAAGCAGAACGAAACCAGCAAGCTTCCAATCCACGCAACCCATTACCAGGCCGGCCGCGGTGAGCAGGTACGCCGCGGTTTCCAGCTTTGGACGAACCAAGCGGTCGATGTAGAGGCTGCCCACAATCCGCCCCGCGAAGGGCCCTGCCAGGGATTTGCGGTTGCGGAAAACGAGTGACAGTTCGCGTTGGTCGCGCCGCACCATTTGGCGCAGTTCCTTCAGGCCGCGCGGGGCGCGGCCAAAGCTGACGGGCGCGGGGAGAAAGGCAATGCGATAGGGCTTCCGCGAGGCCAAGGCGAAACCGTGCAGCCGCACAATCAACTCCAGCGCATCGCCGGCAAGTCCGCCGGAAGCGATGATAGCGTCGCGCCGGGCCAGCACGGCACTGCCGGGAATCGGTAAGACCAGGTTGTGACTGGCGAAGGCTGCCCCGCGAGTCATCCAGGCACGCAGGGATTCCAGGGCGCCCCAGCGGGAGGTGAGACCGGCGCCCGCCGGAACGGATGCGCCCCCGCAGACCGCAACGGTCTCCTCGAAAGCCTCGAGCATGGGTTGGATCAGGCGCAGCAGCACGGTCGGTGCGAATTCGCTTTCCGGATCGAGCAGGCCGATGACCGGGGAAGTTGCCACATTCACACCGGCATTCCAGGCGTCAGCGGTTCCCCCAGGTTCCTTATCCACCACCACGATGCGAATGGGGTCGCGCGATTCATATACGCCACGGACCGGCGCGGTGGACAGCTTGTGCTCGACAGGGCGCGCCGACTGGTACAGCTTGAACTCGCTGCGCCAGGTTTCCATCTCAGTTTCGGAGGGGCCGTCCAGGACGATCACGACCTCGTTGCGGCCGAAGTGCAGATCGAGCAGGCGGCGGGCGAACAGGCGGGATTCGGGCGACGCGTCGGGCGGGACCGCGATGGTCGTGACAGCCGGGGCGAGTGCGGATTTGAGGAGCACGTCGCTATAGTCGGGCGAGCCGGCGCGAGCTCTGCGGCGGAGCGCGAAACCGCCTTGCACCATCACGCGGAACGCCCCCAGGCCCAGCAGGAATAGCAGGACAGCGAGCGCCTGGACCGTGAAGAAGACCGCCGGGCCGATGGATTGCATCAAGCGCCCGCCTTTCGTTTGGCTTTATCCAAGGTGACCGAGGCGATGAAGGCAGCGGCCGGGTTTGGTCCGCCCGCCAGCTCTTCCAAGGTCTCCCAGCCGCGGGGAGGCATGGCAGCCATGGCGGATGCGGCCATGCGCGCCAATTCCGCGGTTCCGGTTCGCACGCAGCGGGCCAGAGAGGGCATGGCCTCCTGCAAGCGCAGGCGGCCGGCCGTCAGTGCGGCGGCGGTGCTCACTTCGGTATCGGGATCGGTCAGTTCGCGCAGAATGGCATTTTGGTTTTCGGGACTGAGTGGCACTAGCGGAGCCAAGCGGAGGGCGGCGACGCGGATTTCGCGGTCGCGGTGGTCCAGCAAGACGTGGAGGCCGGCGAGCGGCAGGGCCCGCTCCCAGGCCACCAGCATCTGGAGCACTGCCAGAATGCGTTTGGAATCGCCGGACGCCAGGATGGCCGGAACCGTGGTGGCGCACAACTCCGCGGCGTACCTGCGCAGATCCTCCGTCAGCAGAATGCGAATGAGCAGATTCCGCGAAGCCGCCATCTCGAATACGCGACCGATGTCGGCGATGTGCCCCGATTGGATCAGAGCGCGCGCGGCGGGCAGCCGCACCTCGGGATCGGCATCCCCGAGGGCTCGCGTCACGAGGTCGCCCACCACGCGCTGGCAGGGCTCGTATGCGCACACGAAAGCCAGGCGCGCGTAGGCCGTGCGGCGAACGGCGAGTTCCTTGGAACGAGTGTCCTGGCCCCAGTCGTGCACCAGAGCCATGTCGAGGGCCAGGTCGCAGAGGCGGTCGCGCGCGCTGCCGCTGACGGTTCCCTGAAACGACAGCACGGCATTTCCCACATCGAGCCGGTTGGTGCTCAGGAACTGGCGGATGCGGGTCTGATCGTTGCTGCCGGCGAGGTAGTCCACCAGCGCGTCGCGGATCTCGGGCACCAGCGCTTCCGCGGTGGCGGCTTGGTGGCGCACGCGCGATGCGCGAAACGCCAGGAGGCCGAAGAGCACGCCAAAGAACAGAGCGTATCCGCCCAGCAGGAGCGCGGCGAAAGACAGTTCGATGCCGGTCATCGGGAGAACAGCCGTTTTAAACGCGCCACGAGTTCCATCGGGCTGAAAGGCTTGACGACATAGTCGTCCGCCCCCAAGGTGAACCCGCGGAGCACGTCGCCTTCCTGCTGGCGCGCGGTGAGCAGCAGCACGCGAATGGGAATGCCTTCGCGGCGTATGGCCGCCAGTACTTCGTAGCCATCCATGTTGGGCATGTTGACGTCGAGCACGGCGGCGTGGGGGCGTTCGAGCCGGATGAGATCGAGAGCGCCCGGGCCATCGGAGGCCATGTAGCACTCCATGCCGAAATTTTCGAGCGCGGTTCGCACGAGTGCGCGCACGGTGGGATCGTCGTCCACCACCGCGACGCGGATCTTGCCGGTGACCGCGCCCGACAGAGGGGTCCGGAGCGCAGCGGAGCGGCCTTTGGAAAGCGCCAGGCTCAGCCGCACCAGCGCTTCATCGGGCTGCCAGGGGTCCATCAGAAACTCGCTGGCCAGCGCCTGCACGGCCGGATCGAGAGCGAGCAGATGATCGCGGCTGCCCATTAAGATGACCGGCCGCCCGGCGGGAACGGTGGCGGCATCCAGCCACGGGGAACCGGCTGTTTCAGGGCGCACATGCACCACGATCAAGTCGCAATCCAGCACTGCTTCGGAACGGGGCGGCTCCGTGATCTCGAAAAACACGGGGATTCCGCTGGTGCGTTCAAGCGCCACGCACATGCGCAGTGAATCGGGGGTGGGCAACGCCACCAGAGCCACGCGTTTTCCGGTGAGCGTCTGCCCGATGGTTTCCGGGATGGGCTCTTCGCGCGCCTCGCGGGGGCTGTTGAAGGCCAGCGCCAGGTTGGTGAGAGCTTCGCGCAGTTGGTCGTTTTCGAGCGGCCGCTCGAGCAGCACCGCCTCGGCTTCGCGCGCATTGCGGCTGATAGCGGTATATCCCAGCAGGCCACCGGTTCCGATCCAGGTGTGCACGGCCTTGGCGGTCTCGTCGGCATTGAACTGGCCGTCCAGATCGAGCAGCAGTTGGCGGGCGCGCTCCTGGCCTTCGGCGAGAAACTGGCGGCGGAGCGTCAACATTTCGGCCGCCGGGATAAGAGGCTGCTCGGGGGCGGCTGCGGTGTTGGCGCCGATGTTTTCCGAACGCCGGTCCAAGTAGCCGCGGATGCGGGCGTCGAGAGTGCGCGTATCGATGGGTTTGGTGATGTAGCCGTCGCAGCCGGCGTCGATGGCGCGCTGCTCGTCTCCCTTCATGGCGAAAGCCGTCAACGCCACCACCGTAATGTCGCGCGTGGCTTCGTTCCGCTTGATGCGCCGCGCGAGTTCAAGGCCGTCGATGCCCGGCAACTGGATGTCCGCCAGGACCAGAGCGGGGTGATAGCTACGCAGCAATTCCAGAGCTTCTTCGCCGCTGGCCGCGGTCATTACCTTGTAGCCTTCGTTGACCAGCAGGATGCGAGTCAGCTTCAGATTTACCGGGGTATCGTCAACGATCAAGATGGACTCGCCAGCCATGGCATTTGTATTTTAGCGTACAGCCGGGCTCTTAGCAGTCTTAGGTTGGCCTTTCACATCCATTCACAGTACCGGGAGCGGGCGCGGTGACCAAAGGAAGCAGAGCCGAAAACACGCTGCCGCTTCCCGGCACGCTGCGCACGGCGACTGAGCCGCCTTGCGCCTCGACAATGTGGCGTGTCAGCGCAAGGCCCAAGCCGGTTCCCTGGTCGGCGCTGCGGTTGCCTGGAAGCTGTTGAAACTCCTGAAACAGCCGTGCAATCTCCTGGGGAGCGATTCCCACACCGGTATCCTCCACCTCAAGCCGGAACGAGGAGTTTTCCTGGCGCGCGACGCGCACGGCAACCTTGCCGGACTGCGGGGTGAACTTCACGGCGTTGGAAAGGTAGTTATAGAGAACCTGTTTGAACTTCGCAGGATCGATCACGGCAGTGAGATCGGAAGCGACTTCGACCGAGAGCGCGATTTTTTTTCTCTCCGCCAGCGGACGCATCACGTCGCACACTTCGAATACCAGCGTATCGATGCGGCTGGACTCGGGCCGGAACTCCATTCTTCCGGCCTCGACCTTGGAGAGGTCGAGGATGTCGTTGATCAACTGCAGCAAGTGGCGCGCGCTGGTCAGAATATCGTCGAGCACCTCCTTGTGATCTTCGGTGACGGGCCCCAATTTGCCGTCGTGGAGCAATTCGGAAAAACCGATGATGCCGTTGAGCGGCGTGCGCAATTCGTGCGACACGCTGGCCAGGAAACGGCTTTTGGCTTCCGTGGCGGAGCGGGCGGCTTCGAGCGCGCGGGCCAGTTGTTCGTTCTTGTTGCGCAATTCCATGGCATATTGCGCGACCTTGCGGGCGGCCACCTCGGCCAGGTTGCGCTCGGTGACGTCGAGCAGTGACCGGACCATGCCGGTGATTTCGCCGCGGTTGTTGCGGACCAGGCTCTCGCGCACCTCGACGGTGATTCCCGAACCGTCCTCCAGGATGTAATCGCACACGAACGGCGGAGCTTCGGCGCCGGTGGAGATTCGCTCGAGGATGGCGGCGCGGAAGGCCTCCTGCTGGTCGGGAGCCACAAAGTCCCAGGCGTGCCGTCCCAGAAGGCGATCCGGAGAGCATTTCAGCAGGGTGCAGACGGCCTGGTTGAAGCGGCGCACAACGCCTTCGCGATTGCTTTCCTCGAAGGCGATGGGGGCGCGGTCGAACAAGTCGCGGTAGCGGGCCTCGCTTTCGAGGACTTCGCGTTGGCGCTCGCGCAGCAGGTAAGCGGCGTCGTCCAACTGGCGCGCCAGCGCCGCGATTTCATCGCTGCCGGGCGGGAACGGTTCGAGCGGAAGCCCGTGCGCCAGGCGCCGCGCGTTTTCTCCCACCGCCTGGATGCGGCGCACCATGCGGCCCGCCACAATCAAGTGCATGAACAGCGCGCCCAAGGGGCCTAGCACACCGCACGCCATCACCGTGCGGAACAAGCGTTGGCGCTTGACGTCGCGCAGGTACCGCGCGGCGAAGAAACGCCGTTCTTGCTCTTCGGTGAAAAGGTTGATGTCGCCCTGCACTTCTCCCATTAGGGCCTTCTGCCGTGTTTCGAGGGCTGTGCGGCCGGCGTCGCCGGACTTCCGCCGCTCATCGATGAGCGCCATCTCCTCGCCCGCCTGGCGGCGGATCTTACTCAGTTCCGGACTGTCGCCGGAGGCGCCCGCCAGGCGCGTCAGATCGCTCAGCGACTGGTCGACGGATTGCCGCGAGCGCTCGAACGCGGCCAGGAAATAATCCTGCCTGGCTGCCAGATATCCATTCACGGCCGCCTCGGCGTCCACCAGTGAACTGCGTAACTCGACCAAGGCGGCGCGCGTGTCATAGAAACGCGTCACCATTTGGTCGGCACTGGCCACGTCGCCTTCGGCGAAGTAAATGAAAGCGAGCGCGGTGAAGAGTGCCGCCAAAGGAATCGCCAGCACCGCGATGCTCTTGCCGCGCACGGACACCCGGGTCAAGCGCGCCAGCCAGCCCGTGGGTGCCTCCGCTCGCTCCGATAGCATGCCGATTTCATTTTACTCGCATACCGCCGGCACGCGTATGGAACGCTGCTCCGCGGTATCGCTTGCGATTCAGGCCTCGAAACTGCGTGCACCCCGGCGCTTCAATCGGCTCACGCCGGTTGAGGGAGTTCCAGTTCTACTTCCAGTCCGGGATTTACGTTGCGGGCGCGAATGCTCCCTTTGTGCAGTTCGATGGCGCGGCGCGCAAGGGAAAGGCCCAGGCCGATGCCGCCGCTCGAACGGTCGCGGTCTTTCTCCACCCGGTAAAAGGCGTCGAAGAGACGCGGCAGAGCCTCTTCGGGCACGCCCGGTCCAAAATCGCGAACTTGCACGATGGCCTTGGAATCGCGGCGCGCCACGGTGATTTCCACCGCCTGGCCGCTGGGCGAATAGCGGATGGCGTTGCGGATCACGTTCTCCACGGCGCGCCGCAACAGCTCGGGATCGCCTTCCACGGTGAGAGCCTCGTGGTTGCGATAGAGTAACGCGCAGCCGCGCGCGTGGGCTTCAATTTCGGTGTCTTGCACTAACTGCTGCACCAGTTCGTCCAGACGCACCGGATCGCGGCGCAGCGAGTTGGGATCGCCTTCGGCTCGGGTCACCTGCAGAAGCTGTCCCACCAGGGCATTCAGACGGTCGGACTCGCGTTGGATGCGGTTGAGCGCGGAGTCCAAATCGTCGCCGGAGCGGGCCAACTCCACGGCCACGCCGAGGCGGGCCAGGGGCGAGCGCAGTTCGTGCGAGATATCCAGCAGGAGGCGCCGCTCGGCGGCCAGCAGGGTTTCGATGCGGCCGGCCATGCGATCGAAAGTGCGGGCCAGTTGGCCCAACTCATCGCCGCGCGTGGAGCCGACGCGGGCCGAAAGGTCGCCGCGGCCGAAGCGCTCCACGGCCTTCCGCAGATCGGCCACGGGGCGTGTCATGTGATACGTCAGCCAATAGCAGAGCAGCACCGCGGCGATCAAAAAGAAAAGATGGCCGGGCGTGAGGAACCAGGGTCCCAGCGAGGTGCGCGGCACGATGAAGAAGAACCAGTAGCGGCCGTCATCGGCGGCGCGGGCCAGCGTGGCGTCGCCCATGGGAACGAAGCGGTACAGCATGATGCCCGGCGGACCGAGGCGTGCGCGCCGCACCAGGCCGGAGCGGTCCTCGCCAGTGAGCAGGTCGCGGCCGGCTTCGTCGGTAAGGATGCCGCGCGCATCGTAGATACCGTCGAGAGTTGCCAGAAACGCCCGCAACTCCGCGCGGCCACCGGTTTCGTAGGCGGTGCGGGCCTCCTCCAATTGGAACTTGACCAGGCGCGAGGCCGGAGCGCGCTGGTCGGTCTGGCTGGGGCTCATGCTCAGAGCGGAAATAAAGGCCGAGCCCACCAGGGTGATGGCCAGGCTGCACCAGAACCAGAGCAGAATCTTGGCGAACAGCGAGTTCATTCCGTGCCGGCATCCTGCGGCGTGCGGCAAAACTGGTAGCCCACGCCGCGAATGGTTTTGATGAGGGTCTCGCCGCGCTCCAGCTTTTTGCGGAGGTGGCTGACGTGCATGTCGATGGACCGGTCGAAGGGGGTGGCCTTGCGGTTATAGAAATTCTCCATCAGACGGTCGCGCGAAAGCACACTGCCGGCGGAGCGCATGAGCATTTCCAGAACGTCGAATTCGAATGTGGTGAGTTCCACCGGCTTGCCGTCGGAAAAAACCTGGCGTGTGCCGGTGTCGAGCAGGACGCCGTTGACTTCGAGGCGCCCCGAGACGGGCAGACGCGGTTCATAGCGGCGCAGGATGGCGCGGATGCGGGCGGCCAGCTCGCGCGGGTTGAAGGGCTTGGGCAGGTAGTCGTCGGCGCCCAGTTCGAGGCCGACGATGCGATCGACGTCTTCGCCACGCGCGGTCAGCATCATCACCGGGATTTTGCTGGCCAGCCGCAGGCGGCGCAGGATTTCGAAGCCATCCATGCCGGGCAGCATAACGTCCAGGAGCACCAAGTCCAGGCCGGGTTGGAGGGCGCGTTGCAAGCCGTGCGTGCCATCGTGGGCGCATTCCACGGAGAAGCCCTCGCGCGTGAGGAATTCGGTGAGCAGGCCGCACAGTTCGGCGTCGTCATCCACCAGCAAGATGTGCACGGCTAGAATTTACCACGCCGGGGAGTAAGGCTTTACGCGGGATTTGTAAGAATTCGTAAAGGGCGTGAAGCGCAACATTCGGCTCCGATTAGGGTTTATGAAAAGCAGAAGGGAACATGATGAAACGATTTTTGATTGGCATCGCAGCAGTTGGCGCACTTGCCGCCGGGTTAGCAATCGCGCAGACCGCCGCTACGCCGCAAGCGGGCGCGGTTGGGGCGAGGGGCGTGCGCGCCCGGATGATCAAAGAGCTGAATCTGAATGCTACGCAGAAGCAGCAGGCCAAGACTATTTTCCAGGCGGCGAAGCAGGCCGCGCAGCCGCTGGCGCAGCAGTTGAAGCAGGATCGCGCGGCCTTGACCGCGGCGATCGAGGCCGGCGACAGCGCCAAGATCCAGCAACTCTCCACCGAAATGGGTGGACTGCGCGGCAACGTGCTGGCCGCGCGTTCGCAGGCCATGGCGAAGTTCTATGCTCTGCTGACGCCCGACCAGAAAACCAAGGCTGAGCAATTCCGGCAGAAGGTGCAAGAGGTACTGGGCAACCGGAACGGCAATTAACCCGTAGAGAGCATTTTGAGCCGCCCATGAACACCGATTAAGCAACTCTTTTCAATCCGCGTTCATCGGCGTCCATCGGCGGCTAAGCCCCTTTTCATCAGCCTCTGAAAAGGCGGCTACGGGCAAGATCACCCGCCCCATTTATCCCCGCAGATGATATCCTTCAGAGCAAGGCACTCCTTTTATGATCTCTCAGAGGGCTTTGTGTCTGGCTGCCTGCGGCCTGCTGGTGATCGGAGCAGTGTACGCCTTCCAAAAGCCGTTCCGCGTTTATCCCAGCCTGGAAGGGTATGACCAAATCCCGGTACCGCCGGACTGGCAGCAAAGCGCCGAGTACGTTTTCGCCCGCCTGATGTATCCCCAGCACCCCTACGCGCGCTTCGGCGGCCGCGGGGGACGAGGCCGTTTCGGCGGGGGTGTGATGATGGACTGGCGCGAAGGCTTCACCAGTTGGACGCAGGACTATCCGCGCGCGGACCGGCACTTCGCGGCCGCGCTGCGGCGTCTTACGCGCGTCCACGTGCGTTCCGTGGAGCAGCCCATCAATCCGGACGACGTCGACGATTTCTATAACTGGCCCTTTTTAGCCGCCGGCGAAATGGGCGATTGGCTGCTGACGGATGCGCAGGCCAAGACCGTGCGCGAGTTCCTGCTGCGGGGCGGCTTTCTGCTGCTCGACGATTTTTGGGGCCCGGAAGAATACGCGCGCTTCGATGAGACCATGCGGCGCATTTTTCCCGACCGGCAAGTGGTGGACATCGACAACAAGGACCCCATCTTTCACATGGTCTACGATCTGGATGACCGGTTCCAGATTCTGGGCTCATGGGCCATGCCGCGCCGCGGCGGCTACGGAGGGTTCGGCGGCGGTATGTCGCAGCGGGCGGCCGGCACGGTGGCGCATTGGATGGGAATCTACGACGACCACAACCGCCTGATGGTGGCGATCTCTTTCAATTCGGACGTGGGAGATTCCTGGGAGTGGGCCGACGATCCGAGTTACCCCGAGAACATGGCCGCTTTGGGAATTCGGTGGGGAATTAACGATGTCATCTACTCGATGACGCACTGAGTGGAACAGACGATCGGTTTGGGTCGTCTGTTAGCGCCGGCCGGTAGGATGCAGCCGCAAGCGGGGAGATTACAACCAACAGAAGAGAACGTCAGCCAGACGTGAGACAGACCACCAAAGACGATGGCCTGTCCCACGGATCAATCAAACTTACCGGCGTCCAAAGCCGCCTCGGAAACCGCCAAACCGGCCCCATCCACCGCCCCAGAATCCACCGAAGTACAAGCTCGGACCCCAATAGTAGGGGTAATACGGATAGTAGTAGGGGCTATATCCGTAATAATAGGGGCTGTAATATCCCGGTCTTTGGACGGTAACACGCTGCGTCACGGGCGCGGACGGATAGTCTTCCGGGCCCACGAAGCGGAATGCCTGGGGTGCGTTGCCGGTCGCGATGGTGAGCGGGTTCTGGATCTGGAAGGTCAATGCCGTTTCCGGATAGAGAATGCTGGGATGGTTGCGAGTGGCCAGCACGCCGGCGATGGCCGCGGCCGCGCCGGCGCCCGCGCCAATACCAGCACCCTGCCCCCCACCAGCGGCTCCGCCAATAACCGCGCCCACGCCGGTTGTGCCGACGATGGCGCCAGCCTGTGCGCCTGGAGGAGTCATGCCGCCCTCGCGCGAAATCAGTTGCGAATGCACCGAGACTTGTTCGCCATCGGCGAGCGTGATACCGGTCAGCTCGACGCCCAGATGGGAAACGCCCTTGACTTTGTCGGCCTGCGCTACGCGGCCGTAAATGGTCTGACCGCGTTGCGCGATCACTACGCCATCGACTACGATGGGCTGCGCCAGGGTGCCCGAGAACGAATCGCCGGCCTGATTTTTATTGGACGCCAGCATTTGGTTGATGCGCACCGTAATGAAGGTGCCGGCCTTCATAGTGACTTGCTGGGGAAGCCCGTAGGCCGGACGAGTGGCGGCGGGAGCCCCGGCGGTGCGCTGCGGTTGCCCGTAAGCGTCGGCCGGCGAAGCCGTCTGCATGGGTGGCGCGGTTTGGGGCGCGGACGGAGTTTGCGCGAGAACCAGACCCGATGCGATTGCCAGAATCAAAATGGAGCGAATGGAAATCCTTGTCATAGTTGCCTGCCTGTTGTCGTACATAATGTTCGACGTGGATGTGCAGTGCATCTGTTTCACCAATTTGTTTCCGGCTGGAAGTAATTGAAAAATAAAGCAGGAATCATCTGAGGCGGTGGCTGGAATGCACCGCCCTTGGTGGATTTCGGCCACCCATGGAAGAGCTGTCGGC
The DNA here is from genome assembly GCA_963842505.1 of Bryobacterales bacterium. Taxonomy (GTDB): domain Bacteria; phylum Acidobacteriota; class Terriglobia; order Bryobacterales; family Bryobacteraceae; genus PALSA-129. The sequence goes on along the minus strand of CAWJGZ010000004.1, from coordinate 1,638,077 downwards.
CAGCGCCCCACATTTCAGACCAAATCGTGTCAGAATAGTGTGTTCCGGAGGGCGGGCCGATCTCAATTTCCGGTCGCGCTTGCGAAAGCTCCGCAAAGGTCGCTAAAATCAACGCGTTCACAAAATCCCAGGAGGATTCATGGCAGTTGAGCAGAAGGTGAAGCAGATAATTGTCGAGCAACTCGGTGTCGACGAGAGCCAAGTGGACAGCAACGCCTCTTTCGTTGACGACCTGGGCGCCGATTCGTTGGATATCGTCGAACTGGTCATGGCTTTCGAGGAAGCCTTCGAACTGGAGATTCCCGACGAGGACGCCGAGAAAATCACTACCGTCAAGGACGCTGTCGAATACATTGAGAACAAGACCTCCAAGAAATAGCTGGCAGGCTGACGGAGGAGACTCGTTTTGACGCGTAGAGTGGTAGTGACCGGCGTCGGACTATTGACGCCGCTGGGCATCGGGACCGGCAGCTCCTGGGAGGCAATCCTCGCGGGCAAGTCTGGTATTGGCCCCATCACGCAGTTCGACGCAACTGCATTTTCCTGCCGCATAGCGGGGGAGGTGAAGGGCTTCGATCCCGCCGCCTACATTGAGAAAAAAGAAATCAAGAAGATGGGGCGGTTCATCCAGTTCGCCATCGCGGCGGCGGATTTCGCCATGGCGAGCTCCGGCCTGAAGGTGACGCCGGAGATCGCCGAACAGGTGGGCGTGTATATTGGCAGCGGGATTGGCGGGTTCGAAGTGATCGAGCGCGAACACCAGACGCTGCTGCTGCACGGGCCGCGCCGCATCTCGCCGTTCTTCATTCCGGCGACCATCATCAATCTCGCGTCGGGCTACGTCTCGATGCGGACCGGCGCGAAGGGGCCGAACTCGGCTACGGCGACGGCCTGCACCACCAGCTCGCATTCCATCGGCGATTCATTCCGCATGATCCAGCGGGGCGATGCCGACGCCATGATCTGTGGCGGCACGGAAGCGGCTGTGACGCCCATGGGCATTGGCGGGTTCGCGGCCATGCGCGCGCTTTCCACGCGCAATGACGAGCCGGAGCGCGCTTCGCGCCCGTGGGACAAAGACCGCGACGGCTTCGTGGTGGGCGAAGGCGCGGGTATGCTGGTGCTGGAAGAACTGGAAATGGCACGCGCCCGCGGCGCGAACATCCTGGCCGAGATTGTGGGTTACGGGATGAGCGGCGACGCTTACCATGTGACCGCGCCGCCGGACGACGGCGATGGCGCCTTCCGCGTGATGCGTAACGCCATGCGCGACGCCGGAATTCAGCCGCAGCAGGTGGATTACATCAACGCGCACGGCACTTCCACGGATGTGGGCGACCGCGCCGAGACGGTTGCCATCAAGCGCGCTTTCGGCGACCATGCGTACAAGGTCGCCGTAAGCTCCACCAAGTCGATGACCGGCCACCTGCTGGGCGGCGCCGGCGGTATCGAAGCCGGCATCTGTGTACTGGCGCTGCGCGACCAGATTGCGCCGCCCACCGCCAACTTGGAAAACCCCGACGCGGGTTGCGACCTGGATTACATTCCGCTGCACGCCCGCCCGATGAAGATTGAATATGTCCTTTCGAACAGCTTTGGCTTCGGCGGGACCAATGGGTGCCTGATTTTTAAGAGATACCAGGCATGAGCGGCAGGGTCGCCTTATGAAGATCGTGGTCGCGATCAAACAAGTTGCGGCGCGCGATTCGCAGCTTCGGATTGCCGCTTCCAGCCAGTGGATTGACGAAACCGACCTGGCTTATGAAATCAACGAGCCGGATGCGTACGCCCTGGAAGCTGCCTTACAGCTCAAGGAAGCCCACGGCGGCGAAGTGGTAGCTCTATCCGCCGGACCGCCGAGGGTGGCGCAAACCATCCGCGAAGCCTTGGCCAAGGGCGCCGACCGGGCGATCCACATCGAAGAGGATCTCTCTTCCGCCGACCCGCTATCGACCTGCCGGCTGCTGGCTGCTGCTCTCAAGGCGGAGGCGCCCGACCTGGTTCTTACCGGTCTGCAGTCCGACGATCTGGGCTATGGACAAGCTGGCCCGATCCTGGCGGAACTGTTGGGCGTGCCGCACGCCACCATCATCATGCAGGTGGAAAAGCGCGATTCCGGCATCCGGGTGAAGCGCGAGCTCGAAGATGGCTGGTTCCAACTGGTGGATATGCCGCTACCGGCGTTGCTGAGTATTCAATCGGGGTTCAGCAAGCTGCGTTACGCGACGCTGATGGGCATCAAGAAAGCCAAGACCAAGGAAGTCCGCCGTGTGAGTGCGGCCGACCTGGGCGTTGGCGCGGCGGCGCCCACGATTGCTTTCGATCGCGTCTATCTTCCAGAACGCACCAAGCGCACGCAACTCTTCGAAGGCAGCCCCAAAGAGGCCGCCGCTCAACTGGTGGAGAAGCTGAAATTCGAGGCGCGGGTTATATGAACATCCTCGCCGTAGTGGAACAGCGCCACGGCCAGTGGCACCGCATGTCGTTCGAGACCCTGGCCGCGGCGCAGCAATTCGCCGCGCAACTGGGCGCCACGGCGTCGGCCGCGGTGGTGGGCCGGGGAACGGCGCCGCTCGCCGCCGAACTGGCCACGAAGCAACTGGATAAAGTTTACGCCGTTGAACACGAGCTGCTGGATGAGTACACACCGGACGGGTATTCGCTGGCTCTCGGCCAGCTCATCGAGCGCGCGCAGCCCTCGCTGGTGCTGTTCCCGCACACGTACCAGGTCCGCGACTTCCTGCCCAAGCTGGCCACTTCGTTCGGCCGTGTAGCGGTGAGCGACGCGGTCTCGCACCGCATCGAAAACGGGCAGATGGTATTGGTGCGGCAGCTTTTTCAAGGCAAGGTGAACGTGGATGTGCGGTTCATGGGCGATGGCCCGCATTTCGCATCGTTGCAAGCCGGCGCCTATCGCGCGGACCAGGTAACGGAAGGCACAGCCACGGTGGAGGCGTTCGCACCGCGGCTCTCCGCGGATCAGATCCGAACGCGTCCACAAGCGCCGTTTCGCGAATCGCAGCGCGCGGTGGATCTGGGCGCCGCCGAAATCATCGTCTCGGTGGGCCGAGGCATCAAGGAGGCCGATAACCTTCCGCTGGTCCAGAAGCTGGCGGATGTTCTGGGCGCCGAACTGGCGGCTTCGCGTCCCATCTGTGACGCCGGCTGGCTACCCATGGAACGGCAGGTGGGCAGTTCGGGACAGACGGTGACGCCCAAGATGTATCTGGCGGTGGGTATTTCAGGTGCGATTCAGCACCTTGTCGGCATGAAGGGGTCGCGTACCATCGTGGCGATCAACAAAGATGCCAATGCGCCTATTTTCGAAGTGGCTGATTACGGCATTGTGGGCGATCTGTTTCAGATTGTGCCCGAACTGACCGAGGCCATCCGAAAGGTCAAATAAAGCCCCGCATTTGACTTTCTTGTGCGCGGGCGGTTATACTTTTTGATCCTCTCCGCTGGGACCCCGCTGGAACTCTGCAACTTTTAGTCGCGGTTCTGCGTCATATCCTTCTGATTGGACTTGCAGCAATTTTAGAGAAATGAATACGATTATGAAAAACGGACCGAAGTTGAAGCTGGCCCCGTACCGGAAGATTCTCGAGCGGAAGGCCGAGGAAGTCCGTAACAGCATGTCCGCCCAGAAGGCGGCCCAGGTGGTAGCTCGGCTGGATGTGCCGTCGGACGAAGGGGACCTCAGCCAGCAGCATCACGAAGAGTGGATCTTCCTGAATCGCAACACCATCGACATGAAGTTGCTGCGCGAGATCGCCGACGCTCTGGACCGCATCGACCAAGGCACTTACGGGATTTGCCTGGAATGCGATGAGCCGATTTCCGCCAAGCGCCTGGAGGCGGTGCCGTGGGCGCGGTACTGTGTCACGTGCCAGGAACGGATCGCCGCGCGCATCGCCGACGGCGAGATGGTGGAGTTCCAGGAAGCCGACCGATGAAGCTGGTGGATTTGCGCAAGATCGCAATCCGCCAACAACTCCGAATCCGATTCCAGATTTCGAACGGTCTGGAGTGTGTGGTCAACCCGGATGGCGTGGCGCAGGTTCCGGCTCTGCGCGGCGTCCCCGATTTCCATCTCGAAACGGAATTGGAATTGACTTCGCAATTTGTGCTGGAGCCGGCTGTCGCCGATCCGAAGAATCCGGCGCGGCAGCGCTACCTGACCCGCGATGAAATGGCCGCCATGGCGGATTCCTCGCCGGTGGCAGCGGCCGCGGAGCACGAAGAAGAGTAGCGCGCCCGCTAACGTGGGGCGCCGCGGCGGCATGGGGCCGCGGGCCGCACGAGGCCACTTGAATCGGGGTACAATACTAAGGCTAATTGTTACACTGTTTCATTTTCCCGAAAGGGCTGGGGGGTCTATGGAGAAGCCGGCGCAGAATATTCAGGACAGCTTTTTGAACAACGCACGCAAGGATAAGATTGCCCTCACCATTTACCTCATGAGCGGCGTCAAACTCTCGGGCCGGATCAAAAGCTTCGATAAGTACTCTCTGGTGCTTGAAACCAATAACCAGGAGCAACTGATTTTCAAACACGCCATTTCGACGGTTGTCACACAGCGGTCATCCCACTCCTACGGGGCCAGTCCGCAGGTGGCTGCCACCGGCGCCGTGGCCGGTTCCGCGCCGGCTTTGCCGACGCACTCCGAGCCGCCGGAGGCCTAGACCACGCAGCTTCCGAACCCCGCCCGCGAGCGCGCTATCCTGGCCGGCGTCCAGTGGAAGACCCGAGGCGCTTCCCGGCGGCCCGGCGGAGTGACGGCAGAGGACTCTCTCGACGAGCTGAGCGAATTGGCGTCCACCGCGGGCGCCGAGACCGCCGGCCGGTTTCTGCAAGCCCGCCCCGGTCCGGAAGCGGCGACGCTGATCGGCGAAGGCAAAGTGGAAGAACTGCGCGCCGAAGTCCAATCCTCGGGCGCCGGCCTGGTGATCTTCGATCACGAACTCACACCGACGCAGCAACGCAACCTGGAAAAAGCCATCGGCTGCAAAGTGATCGACCGCACGCAGTTGATCCTGGACATTTTTGCTTCTCGCGCCCGCACGCGCGAAGGCCGCCTGCAGGTGGAGTTGGCGCAGTTGAACTACCTGCTGCCGCGGCTGAGCGGGCGGGGCGTCGAGATGTCGCGGCTGGGCGGCGGCATCGGCACGCGCGGTCCTGGGGAAACCAAGCTCGAAACCGACCGCCGGCGGATCGCCAAACGCATCAAGGTGATCGGGGACTCGCTGGACGCGGTTCGCGCGGGACGGGCTCTGCATCGCCGCCGCCGCAGTGCGGTGCCGCTGGCCACTCTGGCGCTGGCCGGTTATACCAACGCCGGCAAGTCCACGTTGTTCAATCGCCTCACGCGCGCCGGCGTGCTGGCCGATGCGCGCATGTTTGCCACGCTCGATCCCACCGTGCGGCCGCTCCAACTGCCGTCGCGCCGGCGGGTCCTGGTGAGTGACACGGTGGGCTTCATTCGCAATCTCCCCACTACGTTGGTCAAGGCTTTCCGCGCCACGCTGGAGGAAGTGAAAGACGCGGCTCTGGTGTTACACGTGGTGGATGTCTCGGCTCCCGCCGCCGCCGAGCACACCGCGCATGTGTTTCAGGTTCTGGCCGATATTGGCGCCGCGGCCATTCCGCAGATCCTGGTTCTCAACAAGATCGATCGCGTGAGCGGTGCGTGCGCCGGCGAGGCGGAAGCCGTGAGACGGCGGCTGCTCACGGGCAGCTCCAGCCATGGGGACGCGCGCGCGGTGGCCATTTCGGCGCTCACCGGGGCAGGTATGGATGGACTGCTGCGGGCGATCGACGAGCTTCTGCCGTTCGATCCGATCGTGAACGCCACTTTTCATTTATCCGCCGGGGATGGCGCTACGCTGGCGTTGCTGCATGAATTCGGCAAGGTGCTCGAGACGCGCTATAGCGGGGATCGTTGCGAAGTCGAAGCGGAGATTCCGGAATCGCTCGAACGGCGTCTGGCGGACCGGCGTTCGTGATGATGGCAGCCCGCCACCGGTCACCTGGTTTTTGACGCGGCGCCGCCGCGCGCTTTTCAAAAAGCTCTCTTCTTTCAGCTACCGCCGATTCCACGCCAAATGCAGGCGGTCGCGGCCGTCGGTGGCCTCGAGCGTGATGCTGTTGATGTTCTGGCGATCGTCCACCGAGAGGTACATGGGGCCGTGCAGGCGGCCGTCTTCGGTCACCATATCCGCTTTCAGACGCCCGGCCTCACGCCCGATTACGGCGCCGGTGAACACCACCGGGCGCGGCCCTTCGCCGCGGAAAGAGACGACGACCCGGCCGCCGCGATCGATATCGATGGTTGCATCCCGCAGGCGGCGCGGCGCGGCGCCGTTCATCCGCATTTCGCCCATCCCGCGGCCTTGGAAGTTGAGGGCATTGTTCCAGACGAAACTCTCGTCGTGACGGCTGAGTTCCTCGCGCCGCAGGTCGGCGCCGGGGCCGGTCTCCCAGGTCAAGCGGAAGTGATAGCGGCCGAAGCCGCTTGAAGGATCGCGGATTTGCACTATGGCGGCGAAATCGTTGCTACGCGAGGGCTGTTCTACCAGGCGGGTCGTATTACGGCTTTCGATCACCTGGAAATTGAAGCCGCGGGCCTCGTGGTCGGGCAGCGGGAAATTGCATTCGGAGCCGTCGTCGCGGGCGTCCTGTCCGGAAATCGTGTGGATCACAACCAGGTCGCCGCGCACGGTCACTTCCACCTGGTCATCCACTTGAAGGCGAATATCGCATTGGCCCTTGCCCAGGGGCACGTCGTCACGGGTCATGTGACGAACCCGGAAGCGCGTGTCAGCGCTCGCGGGAATGGCCGCTATCGCGGCGAGAAGTATCACCCAATACCGCATGTCCCCAGGATACACTGGCGGCGCAAGCCGTCAACCGTGCCACCCCTGTTAAACTGACGAGAGCACGCCTGTTATGACTACACCTTCGGAGCGTCAGAAGGCGCTCGGCGACATTCTGGATGAACGTGTCCTGGTCCTCGACGGGGCCATGGGGACCATGCTGCAACAGCGCAGCCTCACCGCCGCGGATTTCGGCGGGGCCGCGCTCGAAGGCTGTAATGAGAACCTGAACCGCACGCGGCCGGATGTGGTGCGGGAGATCCATCGCGCCTATCTGGCGGCGGGATCGGACGCCATCGAAACCAACACCTTCAACTGCGACCGCATTTCGCTGGGCGACTACGGACTTGCGAACGACGTATATGAGCTGAACGTGACCGCGGCCCGGCTGGCACGGCAAGCCGCGGAAGAATTCTCGACGAGCGCCAAACCGCGGTTCGTGATGGGGTCGATGGGTCCCACCACCAAATCGATCACGGTGGTCGGCGGGGTGACGTTCGCGCAACTGATGGAAGCCTATTACGAGCGCGCCAAGGGTTTGCTCGAAGGCGGCGCCGACATCCTGGCAGTGGAAACCTGTAACGACACGCGCGCCGTGAAAGCGGCGCTGGCCGGGATCGAGCGGCTGCGCCGGGAACTGGGCAGGCCGATTCCGACCATGGTTTCCGGAACCATCGAAACGCTGGGCACCATGCTGGCGGGCCAGACAGCCGATGCTTTCTGCGTTTCCGTGCTGCATGCCGATCTGCTTTCCATTGGCCTCAACTGCGGCACCGGGCCGGAGTTCATGACGGACCACCTCCGCACCATCAGCGACATGGCGCCGGTGCGGGTTTCGTGCTATCCAAACGCCGGCCTGCCGAACGAGGAGGGCAAGTACCTGGAGACGCCGGCCTCCATGGCGGCGCAACTGGAACGCTTCCTGGAGAACGGGTGGTTGAACATCGTGGGGGGATGTTGCGGCACCACCGACGCGCACATCCGCGCCATCGCGCGGATGGCCGAAGGCAAGCGGCCCCGCGCCATTCCGGGCCGCGCGCACCGCGCCTATTACTCCGGCATCGAACTGGTGGAAGCCGAAGAGAGCGCCCGGCCGCTGATTGTGGGCGAGCGAACCAACGTGATCGGTTCGCGGCTGTTCAAGAATCTGGTGGCGGAAGAGAAATGGGAAGAAGCCAGTGAGATCGCCCGGCGGCAGGTGAAGAATGGCGCGCACATTGTGGACGTCTGCTTGCAATCGGCCGATCGCGACGAACTGGCCGATATCGATCCCTTCTACGACCGCCTGATCCGCAAGATCAAAGTGCCGGTCATGATCGACACTACCGATCCGCGGGCCATCGAGCGGGTCCTCACGTGGTGCCAGGGAAAGAGCATCATCAACTCCATCAACCTGGAGGACGGCGAAGAGAAATTCGAGCGTGTCTGCCCGCTTGCCAAGCGCTATGGCGCGGCGCTGGTGGTGGGTTCGATCGACGAAGACAAGCTGCAGGCGCAGGCCTTCACGCGGGAGCGCAAGCTGGCGGTGGCGGAGCGGTCGTATCGGCTGCTGACGGAAAAATACGGCATCCCCGCCGAGGACCTGATCTTCGACCCGCTGGTTTTCCCGTGCGCCACCGGTGACGTCAACTATATCGGCGCGGCGGTGGAAACCATCGAAGGCATCCGGCTGATCAAGGAAAAGCTGGCCTACTCCAAGACCGTGCTGGGTATATCGAACATCTCCTTCGGGCTGCCGGCCGCGGCGCGCGAGGTCGTGAACTCGGTCTTCCTGTATTACTGCACCAAGGCGGGCCTGGACCTGGCGATTGTCAATGCCGAAAAGCTGGAACGCTTCGCTTCGATTCCCGAACACGAGCGCCGGCTGGCGGAGAGCCTGCTCTTCAACTGGCCGGCGGTGGATGCCGCCGACGAATCGCTGCGCACCGCGCCGGAAGACTGGCGGGAGCAGACCGCCGGGCAGAAAGCCGCCCTCAACCAGTGGCACATTGCGGCCATCACCGAGTATTTCCGCAAAACCGGCGCGCGCGTGAAGCAACGGGCGAAAGATCTGCCGCTTGACCAACGCCTCGCTAACTACATCATCGAGGGCACCAGGGACGGATTGATCCCCGATCTGGAGAAGAAGCGCGCGGAGGGAACCGCGCCGCTCGAGATCATCAACGGGCCGCTCATGGCCGGCATGGCGGAAGTGGGCCGGCTGTTCAACAACAACGAGCTGATTGTGGCGGAAGTGTTGCAGTCGGCCGAAGCCATGAAAGCGGCGGTGAGCCACCTGGAACAGTTCATGGTGAAGGCCGATACAGCGGCGCGCGGCAAGGTGGTGCTGGCCACGGTCAAAGGCGACGTTCACGATATCGGCAAGAACCTGGTGGAGATCATCCTCTCGAACAACGGTTACAAGGTGGTGAACCTGGGCATCAAGGTGCCACCGGAAACGCTGATCCGCGCCTGCCAGGAACACCAGCCGGACGCCATCGGGCTTTCCGGGCTGCTGGTAAAAAGCACGCAGCAGATGGTGATCACCGCGACCGATCTGAAGACGGCGGGGATCACGGCGCCGCTGCTGGTGGGCGGCGCCGCGCTTTCCGAAAAGTTCACGCGCGCCAAGATTGCTCCTGCCTATGGCGAAGCCGTCTGTTACGCCAAAGACGCCATGACCGGCCTGAGCCTGATGAACCGCATCGTGGATCCGGCGGCGCGCGCGGCCGTGCTGGAAGCGCACAAGGCGGTTGTGGACGCGGCCGCCGAGCCGCCGGCGGACGGAGCGGCGGCGCCCGCGGGCACGCGGCGCAGTTCCAAGGTGCGGACGGATATTCCCATTCCCGCGGCGCCCTATCTGGAGCGCAAGCTCCGCGACGTTCCTCACCTGGCGGAGGTCTGGAGTTACATCAATCCGTATATGCTTTTCGGCCGCCATCTTGGCTACAAAGGAAATTTCGAGAAGGCGCTGGTGGAGCACGAGCCAAAAGCCCTGGAACTGTTCCACAACATGGAAGAGGTCAAGAAAGCCGCGTTCCATTTCATGAAAGTGAAGGCGGTGTGGCAGTTTTTCGAGGCCGAGCGCGACGGCAACAGCATCCACCTGTTTGCCCCCGCTGGCGACCGGCCCATCCACACGTTTCTCTTCGGGCGGCAGCCGCGCGAAGACGGCTTGTGTTTGAGCGATTACATCCTGGAGGCGGAGGAAGGCCGCCGCGATCACCTCGCCCTGTTTGTCGTGACGGCGGGTGCGTGCGTGCGCCAGCGGTCGGAAGAGTGGAAGAGAGCCGGCGAGTTTTTCAAGGCGCACGCCATCCAGGCGCTGGCCATCGAAACCGCCGAAGGAGCCGCGGAGTGGCTGCACCGGCGGATCCGCGAGGATTGGGGCTTTCCCGATCCGCCCACGCTCACCATGCACGACCGGTTCACCTCGAAATACCGCGGCAAGCGCTACAGCTTCGGCTATCCGGCCTGTCCCAACCTGGACGATCAGCAGGGGCTTTTCCAACTGCTGCGTCCGGAGGAGGCTGGCGTACAACTCACCGAGGGTATGATGATGGAGCCCGAAGCCAGCGTCAGCGCGCTGGTATTCCACCATCCGGATTGCGCGTACTTCACGGCGGCCGAGGCCGAATAGCCAGGCGGGCAGGCGCTCTCGCCTGCCAACTCCTCAAGCCGCGCTAGAATGGCATGTTTTATGCCTCTTCTTACGGAGCAGCGCAATTATAAGATAGCCTTTCTCGCGGCGTTGACCTGCCTGAGCGCCTTGGCAGCCGATCGTATCGTCAAACCCGTGGACCCCGGCCGGACGGTGACGGTGAAAGGGCAGACGCATCCGCTGGCCCAGCCGCAATTCGATCGGGGACCGGCGGATCCCACCATGGAAATCAGCTATGCCACCGTCCTGCTGAAACCGGCCGGCGGTCTGGAAGAATTCCTGGCGGAGCAGCAGACGGTCTCGTCGCCGAATTATCACCGGTGGCTGACTCCGGAACAATTCGGCGCGCGATTTGGATTGAGCGACAATGACACGGGCAAGCTGGTGGAATGGCTGCGATCGCAGGGCCTGCAAGTGCACGATGTAGCGCGCGGGCGGCACTGGATTACGTTCAGCGGCACGGCGGAGACGGTAGGACGCGCCCTGCACACCGAGTTCCGGCAATACGCCGTAAGAAATGAGATGCACTTCGCCAACTCGACCGATCCCTCCCTTCCGGCGGCTTTCGAAGAAGTAATTGCGGGCTTCGCGGGACTCAACGATTTCCATCCCCATCCGGCTTACGTCAAGGGGCCGGCACTCACCGGTGCGGCGCCCGGTTTAACCACTAGCAGCGGCAACCATTACCTCGCTCCGGACGACATCGCAACCATTTACGACATCGCGCCGCTATACGGAGCGAGCGCGCCCATCGACGGCTCCGGCCAGACCATCGCGGTCCTGGGGCAGACTGCCGTCAATACGTCGGACATCCTGGCTTTTCGCAGCCTTTTCGGCCTTTCGGCGAATGCGCCGCAGATCGTGCTCTATGGCAGGGACCCGGGGATCAGTAACAACGATCTGCCGGAGGCGGACATCGATATCGAGTGGTCCGGCGCAGTGGCCCGCAACGCCACCATCATTTACGTGTACTCGAGTAATGTGTTCACCTCGGCGCAATACGCCGTGGACCAGATCACCGCGAAGGTGATGACCATGAGCTATGGCGGCTGCGAATCGGACACCACGCCGGCATACCGCGCGGTGGCGCAACAGGCCAATGCGGAGGGCATCACCTGGGTGGCGTCGTCGGGGGACCAGGGAGCGGCCACGTGCGATTACGATAACGTGATTCCGCAAGCCTCGAAAGGGGCCACGGTGACTTTTCCGGCGGACCTTCCGGAAATCACCGCGGCGGGCGGGACTACCTTCAACGAAGGTTCGGGGACTTATTGGGCGGCCAGCAATAACATCAAGACGTCTTCGTCCGCGCTTTCGTACATTCCGGAAGTGGCCTGGAACGATTCGCTGGCTGACAACGCCCTGGTGGCTACCGGCGGCGGCGCGAGCCTGATATATGCCAAGCCCACCTGGCAGACGGGGCCGGGCGTTCCCGCCGACAATGCGCGCGACGTTCCGGACGTATCGCTGGCCTCTTCGGCCAACCACGATGGCTATGAGGTGGAAACCAGCGGCGCCGTTTACATCTACGGCGGCACGTCCGTGGCCGCGCCCGAGTTTGCCGGCGTGGTGGCGCTGCTCAACCAATACCTGATGTCGAAGGGCGTCATCGCCCAACCGGGACTCGGCAACATCAATCCGCAGTTGTACCGCCTGGCGCAATCCACCACGGACGTTTTTCATGACATCACCGTGGGCGATAACAAAGTGCCGTGCCTGCAGGGCAGCCCGCAATGCGTGAATGGGCTGCTGGGATACAGCGCCGGTTCGGGGTACGATCTGGCGACCGGCCTGGGCTCGGTGAACGTAAACAACCTGGTCACGGAATGGAACAACGGCATGGTCAGCACCACCAGTCTGGCGGCCAGCCCGACGCCGGCCGATCTGAGCAGCACGGTGACGCTGACAGCGACAGTGTCGGGCGGAGGCAAAGTGGCGCCGACGGGCACGGTGACGTTTATTGAGGACCAGGCGGCGCTCGGCGCCGCGCCGCTAACGGCTGTGGGTTCGGTGGCCACGGCCACGCTGTCGATTCCGGAAGTTACCCTGGCGGCGGATACCGGCATTGTGGTCGCCATGTATGCGGGTGATGGCGTGTACGATGGCTCCTCGGGGACGGTGACGGTGCGGGTGAATGTGCCGGCCGTGGGATCGCTGGTGGTGCCGAGTGTCTATCCGAACCCGGTATATCAGGAATCGCCCACCTCGTGGCCGTTCCTGCTGACGCTGCAAAATCTAGGCGGCACGGCGACCACATTGACGACGCTCAAGGTGAACGGAACGGATTACAGCAAGTCGATCGGATCTTTCTTCGGCGGGGGAGCAAGCGGGGTCACAATACGGGGTGGCGGCACGATTTCGGCCTCGCTCACGGATGGTCCGACATCGTCCGTGCCGTGGAACGACATCATGCTGTTCGGTGGCGTCGATTCGGGCGGCGCGACCTGGAGCCAGCAGATCACGGTGCCATTCCTGGGCCCCGCGGCCGGGCAGTTGTTCTACCCTGCGATCGCGGTTTCGTCCACTCCAACCAACGTGGAGCAGAATGCGCAAGCCGCGGCGTCCTGCCAGTGGGCGGCGCAACTGGTGGTGAATGAGCAGGCTGGTTTTCCGATGCAGCTCACCAAACTTACGGCGGCCACTACGGCGGGGACTTCGGATCTTAGCGCGCAGATCCAGCAGATATTCGGGACCACGCGCCTGGCTGCATGGGGAGCGCTGCGTGGGACGGTGTGTTGGGCGAGCGCCACTGCTCCGGCAAGCCAGACGCTGACCGTGACGGCATTGAGTTTGGAAACCGGTATAACGGTAACAGCCTCGCTGACGGACACGCTGGGAGCAGCGGCCGCGAGTCCAACGGCGTTCACGGTTTCGCCGGCCAGTGTCACCATGCAGGTGGCCGATGCGCAGCACAGCGCCACGGCAAGCCTGGCACTGGACTTTGGCGGAGCAACGCCCCAATGGTCAGCGGCGGTGACGCCAAGCTCGACGACCACAAACTGGTTGAGCCTCGCGGTCTACGACTTTACCGGCGGGGACGCGCCTCAGCAATTGCTCCTCACCGCTAGCGGCGCTGGCCTGTCGCCGGGCGTGTACACGGCCTCCGTTTCCATTCAATCGGCCGGCGTCATCCCGCAATACATGGTGGTGCCGGTGACATTCGCGGTTTTGCCATCGTCGCGCACGCGAATCGGGGGAGTGGCCAACAACGCATCGTTTGCCACGGTCTTCGCTCCCGGCATGCAGGCGGCGGTGTTCGGCACGAACCTGGCGCCCGGGACGTTGGTCGCATCCCGTCTGCCGCTGCCGCTTTCGCAACTCGGCGTGACGGCCACGGTGAACGGAAATAACGCGCCATTTTACTATGTCTCACCCGGCCAATTGGACATCCAGATCCCGTATGAAACCGGCTCCGGCCCGGCGGAGTTGGCGGTCAACAACAACGGGCAGATCGCTTACTTTCCGCTGCAGATCTCGGCCGTCGCGCCGCAACTATACGGCGTGTGGGACGCTCAGGGGCGGCCCGCCACAAGCGCGCAGCAGGGGCAGGTGCTGCTGGCGTTTACGACGGGTGAAGGCGACTTGACTCCGACGCTGGCCACGGGAGCGACGCCGTCATCCAGTACGGCCATTTCGAAACTGCCGGCGCCCCGGCAATCGGTCTTGCTCACGCTGGGCGGTGTGCAGTTCAAGCCGGGATTTGCGGCAGTGCCCAGCGGAATGGCGGGCGTGATGCAGATCAACTTCACCGTGCCGGCGAACGCTCCGCTGGGACCGCAGACCGTGATTGTCACCGTGGGTGGCGTACCCACCAATGCCGTGACGCTGAACATTACGAGCGGCAGCACGCAGTAATGTGTAAGGCACGGAGCCGCGACCGTAAGGGAGCGGAGGGCCGGAATGCGTATCTGAATCCCCGAACCGTAGGAAGAGCGTGGATCAATGAGCACCGGCACGGGGCGAAAGAGCGGCTGCCAGCCGGCAACCGGCGCGCAAGCAGCACGCGAGCAGTTTCCGGTTTTTGGTCGGTGTGTTAACATGCAATTGGGCCAACCCGGACGCAGCGGAAGCTCGTCCTTTCCTGTAAGTGAATCAATATTACTAAATGAATCTACGCTCCCTTTTCAGCTTATTCTCGTCCGACCTTGCCATTGACCTCGGCACGGCCAACACCCTGGTGTACGCCAAGGGCAAGGGGATTGTCGTCAACGAACCCTCCATCGTCGCCATCAATAAGAACACCGGCGAGGTGGAAGCAGTCGGCAAGGAAGCCAAGGAAATGCTGGGGCGCACGCCCGGCAACATCGTGGCCATCAAGCCGATGAAGGACGGCGTCATCGCCGATTTCAAAGTCACCGAGCGCATGCTGAATTACTTCATTCACAAGGCGCACGGGCGCAAAATGCTGGTGCACCCCCGCATTGTGATTGGCGTTCCCAGCGAAATCACGCAGGTGGAAAAGCGCGCGGTCATGGATTCGGCCTATCGCGCCAAGGCCAGCGAAGTGCACCTGGTGGAACAGGCCATGGTGGCGGCCATCGGCGCAGGGTTGCCCATTACCGAGCCTTCCGGCAACATGGTCGTCGATATCGGAGGCGGCACTACGGACGTCGCGGTAATCTCGCTTTCGGGAATCGTTTATTCGCGTTCGGTGCGGGTGGCCGGCAACGAAATGGATGAGGCCATCACGCAGTATCTGAAGCGCAAATACAACCTGCTGATCGGCGAACGCTCGGCGGAGGCCATCAAGATAGAAATCGGCTCGGCGTATCCGCTCGACAAGCCGATCACCGCGGAAGTCAGGGGGCGCAACCTGATCGAGGGCGTGCCGCGCACCGTCACGGTGGACGACAGCGAAATTCGCGAGGCGCTCTCGGAGTGCGTGGCTACCATCGTGAATGCCATCCGCGTGGCGCTGGAGCGTACCCCGCCCGAGTTGAGCGCCGACATCAGCGATCGCGGCATTGTACTGACCGGCGGCGGGGCCCTGTTGAAGAACCTCGACAAGCGCATTCGCGAAGAGACCGGGCTGCCGGTTTCGATTGCCGACGATCCGCTGGCGTCGGTGGTGCTGGGCACCGGCCGCATGCTGAGCGATTTCCGACTGCTGCGCAAGATTTCGATAGACTAAGGGCAAGGGCGCCCGGGTCATGGAATCCTTTCTCAACCGGTACCGCAACATCACCGTTCTGTTGCTGACGATTCTGGCGCAACTGGTGCTGCTTTCGTTGCAGGTGAAGAACGACCAGGACGTCCGCCTCATCCGTCTGTGGACCGTGACCGCGGTTTCGCCGCTGGCCAAGCTGGCGGATGCGTTGCGCGGCGGGAGCATCGGGTTCGTGCGCGACTACATCCGGCTGCACGATGCCGATGCCGACAATCGCCGGTTGCAGCAGGAAGTGGACCGGCAAAAGCTGGAAATCGTCTTTCTGAAGAACCAGCTCGACACGGCGGATCGCGCCAAGGCCCTCCAGTTGTTCCAGGCCAAGATTCCCTCGAAAACGCTTCCCGCCAGCGTCATCATGATGGGCCTCGGAACCAACTCGATGGTTTTTGTGGACCGCGGTTCGGTATCCGGCGTGATGCGCGGCATGGGCGTACTGACGCCCGATGGAATCCTGGGCAAAGTGACCGCGGCCTATCTCACGTCGTCGCAGGTGCTGCTGGTAACCGATCCGGAGTTCGCGGCGGGCGTGGTTTCGGGGAAGAACCACGCGCACGGCACGCTCAAGGGATACGACGGGCATCTTTGCAAAGTGGACTACGTGGCTTTCGAAGATAAAGTGGAGCCGGGCGACTGGTTCTACACTTCGGGTGACGACCGCATGTTTCCCAGGGGCTTTCCGGTGGGGGTGGTGAAATCGGTGCAGCCGGGCCAGCCGTTCAAGGAAATCACGCTGGAGCCGAGCGGCCTGGCGCGCGGGCTGGAGGATGTGCTCATCGTGCTGGACGCCGTGCATCAGGAGATTCCCGACACGCCGCCTGGGAGCCAGCCGGTGTACGTCGCGCCGCCGCCGCCCACCACCAAAGACACGGAAGTCGCCACACCGGCTGCGCAAGCCGCGGCAGCCGGAACCGAAGCCGATCGGTTGAAGGCCGCATACAAGGCCTCCGGGGACGCGCAGGGCCATACTTTCGGACAGGACGCGCCGCATTCCATGCCGCCCGATTTCACCAAACTGCCGGCCGCCGGCACGGCGCCCGCGGCCAAAGCGCCCGCGCCCGCGCCCGCCACCAAGGGTACGGCGCCCGAGCAAAAGCGGCCTGGAGGCGGCCAGTGAATTATTCCGGCGAGCGGATTCTGCTCAGCAGCGAGCGGGAAAGCCGGGTGTCGCGTTTTCGATTCTGGGTCATGCTGGTCGTCCCTTTGGCCGCTCTGCTGTTCCAGATTTACGTTCCGCTATTCTTTCGTTTCCTGAGTTTTCTGGACATGCCGCTGCTGGTGGTGATTTATCTGGCGGTGATGCGGCGCAATCCGGTGAGCGGGCTGCTGATGGGCTCGGTGGTGGGGCTGGCGCAGGATTCGCTCTCCAAGAACCCGCTGGGAATGTACGGGATTGTGAACACCCTGGTGGGTTATTTCGCAGCTTCCATCGGCATGAAGCTGGACGTCGACAACCTCGCCCTGCGGCTCTTGCTGGCGTACTTCTTTTACATCCTTCACCAGTTCCTCTACTGGATTATGGAGCGCGCCTTGCTGCGCCACTTGCCGCCGTTCGACTGGCAGCACTGGCTGGTTGTGGGACTCCTGAACGCGCTGGTGGGCGCGGCGCTGTTCCATTTCCTCGACAAGCTCAAGGTGACGGCCTAGCCCCAATACTGTTCACTTAAGCCTGGCGTCGGGGGTGGGACAGACGATCGGTTTTAGTCGTCTGTCAAGCGCCCTCTTCAGCTAAGCATGACAGGCCACGAAAGGCGATGGCCCGTCCCACTTAACTGAACAGTATTGGGGCTACCGCCTGCGCGGCGACTGCGTGGCGATGTGGCGTGCCATAATCGAAGCATGAAAACGATCATCGTAGTAGCGCTGATGTGCGCGGCGTGCTACGCGCAATCGGTCACAATCAGTAATTCCGGATCCACGAACACGGGGGGATTTCAGATCGTCGTCGAAAAATCGGGCCAGGCGGAATATACACCGCAGCCGCGACGGATCGAAGTCACTCAGAGCGAAGCGGCGAAGACGATTCGCAAAACGATTCCCGAATCGTTGGCGAAAGCGCTCTACGAGGACGTGAGCGCGGCGCGTCCGCTTTCCTCGCTTCCGCCGCAATCCTGCCCGAAGAGCGCGTCGTTTGGAACCCGGCTGACCATCCGCTTCGCCGCGGATACATCACCCGATTTGAGCTGCGGCGACGGCGGCAACGCGAAGATGAAAGCGCTGATCCGCGACGCGAACGAAATTGTCAAGATCTTCAGATCCGGCGCCTGAGGCTGCCGCGGACGACCTGCAAAGCAGGAGGCCTTCAATCGGACACAGCTTGGATCATTCTCCCCAAGTACCGAAGGGAGCGGGTAAGGACGTCGAACCCACTACGCTCGACCATTCGTCCCACCGCCCCCTGTCCGCCGGAAGCGAGTATTGCAACAGATCCGGACTATTTCCCCAGATAACCCTTGGGGCTGCCGAGGCCGGTGCAGAAATTCCAGCCCGGGAGATCAAGATACCCCATGTACGGGCCGCACGAACCCCCGGTTGTGATGAAGGTGAGCGCCCCATTACCATTGTCCCCGTACAACTTGGTGAGTTCGGCGCTGCTGGAGGCAGCGAAGCTGGCAGCCGCATTGACAATACCAGCCCACACGGGTGAGGAAACGCTCGTGCCGCCCACGATCCACCAAGTAGCGGCTCTCGGAGCACCGCAGGTCGATACGCCAATGCCGGTAGAGGCACATTCTTCGAGGGTGTCCAAAACCCAGACCCCGGTATAGGGGTTGGCGTCCGCGGCAACGTCGGGAACGCCGCGGTAGTTGCCCCCGATCGTAGACGCGACGCCATGCTGGTAAGTTGGCAGGACTTCATAAGCGCTCGGCCCGCCGCCCGCAACTTGCCAGACACTCTCCGCAACGAAGTTACCCATGAAGTTCCTGCCGATGCTGGTGCCGCCGACGGCGACAACGTTAGGAGAAGCGCTGGGATATTCAACTCCGGGCCCATCGCCCGAAGAAGCAAAGTAAACCACGCTGGGAGTTGTGAAAACGCCGTCCAACATCGTCTCTTCGGAAAACTCCCCGCCGCCCCAGCTCATGGATACCTCACCGCCGCCTGCCCGGGACACCAGATTGCTGGCAACAGTCACGGCACAGAGCAAGTCCGTGTACAAGTTGGACTGAGCCTCCACCAGGTAGAGTTTGGCGTTGGGAGCCATGGCGTGAGCCCACTCGATATCCAACGATTCCTCGAGATCCCAGCCCGGAGGGTAGGCGGATGAAGGTTCGGAGGCAGGCCCGACGCAAGATCCGGGAGTGGAGCCGCCATACGGCGCATACACGACGCTGAAGTTAGGCGCCGGTAGTCCGAACTGGGACGAAAAGTTGTTCAGGTCCGTAGATGCGGCGGGATCGTCGAAAGCGTCCACGATGGCGATGGCCTTCTTGCCGCCGGTCGGATTCGCCGTGACGGTGTACGGATTGCAACCCACGTAATGCGCTTCCAGATAGTAAACGCAGGATAGCGAAGCGGGAGTTTCGTAGAAGTATCCAGGATAAGGAGGGCCAGACAGTTGAGGCACTCCAGTTAAGAGCTGCGGGGAACCCAGAATCTGGATGTTTGTGTGGGCCCGCACGCCGATGTCGGCAGCGTTGATAGCACTGGAAGGTGGTATCGTGACCGTGTTCCAGCCGCCTTGGGCCAACGCGGCGCTCGCGCAGACGAAGAATAGCGTCGCGGTGATCACAAGTAGCGCACTTGGATGTCTCATCTGCATTAAAGTAGTCTCCTTCGTGTTTCTTCCGGCACCAGCTCTCCCTCCATAGCGGAGAGCACAGTCAAACAGGATTTCCGTTTTGAACATCCTGGTGGCAGTTTATTCTGGACCGTTCCGCCACCGGAATCAAGGGAAAACGATTTTGGGCGCACCTTCGTGGTCTGCCCAGGCTTCCCATTTTGAACATGCTGTTGCGATATTCTCCACTATTCTGTCGTGATAATCAAGATAAAAATAGTCCGAGATCATGAAAACGCAGGCTAGAATCCGGCGTCGTATGTTTAGCTAATTTGTTTTCAGCACGATAGATTCCACGGATCCAACTTTGGCGAAGTCAAATTTCCCCAATGCAAGCGGCTCAAGCCAGTTCGGATGATCAGCGTCGAGGCCGGCTCCGTACTACTACGTTCGTGTTTCTTTGCGGGCCGCGAAGATTTTTCCGCGGCCCAAGTCCGTAGGACGAAAGAGAATAGATGGAATGAGAAGGCCGGTCTCCCGGCGGGATGCGATATGCTCCCACAAAGCACTGTCCGGTGCAAAAAGGAGACCAGCCATGAAGAAGAATACCATCGAAAAGCCGAAGCAAAATCGGAAGAGCCGCAAGCAACTAGACGGGAACTTAACCGTGGGAATTGATCTGGGGGACCGGAGCTCGCGCTACTGCATCCTGAACCAAGACGGTGAGGTCATACGGGCAGCGTCGGTGGCGACCACGAAGAAGGATCTGAACCGCGTTTTTGGGGCGCTGCCGCACAGTCGCGTGGTGCTGGAAGTGGGGACGCACTCGCCCTGGGTGAGCCGCCATCTGAGGTCCCTGGGACATGAGGTGATCGTGGCGAATCCGCGCCGCACGCGACTGATTGCGGCCAGCAGCAACAAGCAGGACCGGCTGGATGCCGAAACTCTGGCGCGGTTGGGGAGGATGGACCCGAAGCTACTGTTTCCGATCCGTCACCGCAGCGAAGCGGCGCAGGCGGACCTGACGGTGATCCGGACGCGGGCGGCCTTGGTGGAAGGGCGGACCCGATTGATTAATGCGGCCCGAGGATTGACCAAATCGTTTGGGGAGCGGCTGCGGAAGTGCGATGCGCGGTACGTCAATGAGGAGCTGGCCAAGGACTTGCCGCCGGCTTTGAAAGAGGCCATCGAGCCGCTGCTGAAACACATCGGAGAACTGAGCGCGCGCATCCAGGAATACGACGTTGCCATCCAGAGGATCGCCCGGGAACGGTACCCGGAAGTTGGGTTGCTGACGATGGTGGGAGGGGTGGGAGTATTGATGGCGCTGACGTTTGTTCTCACCTTGGAAGACCCGCATCGCTTCCAGCGAAGCCGCGACGTAGGGGCGTACTTGGGGATGAGGCCGCGGCGGCGGCAAAGCGGGGGGAGCGATCCGGAGCTGGGAATCAGCAAGGAAGGCGACATATACCTGCGAAAAATACTGGTGCAGGGGGCGCATGTGATTCTGGGACGGAGCGGGCGGGATAGCGATTTGCGGCGGTTCGGGCAAAAGCTGGTGGCGCGCGGGGGCCAAGGGGCGAAGAAGAAAGCGCGCGTAGCGGTAGCGCGGAAACTGGCGGTGCTGCTGCATCACCTATGGGTGACGGGCGAAGTGTACGAACCGCTGCGGAACAGCCAGGTGGCGCCCGTGCCGGCAGCCGCCTGAAGCGCCGGCCGAAAGCGAGCGAACGGAGAACGAACGAGAGTGGGGATCAGCCAGTTGGGATGGACCGAGAAAGGTATCAGGGCAACGAGGATGTACGTATCGCCGAGTTCGGGTGACTGCGACACTGGGCTGGATCAAAGCTCACCAGTCATGGTGAGCAGAAGGTCGCTCTTTAGATGGCAGCACCCGGAAGTAATCGAGAACGCCAACAGGCACGAGCCCGAGGGGCTCACTCATAGTGCGAATGGAAGCAGGGCGAACCGGGCGGACGAACAGAACAGTGGCCGAGCCAGCGGCGCGATGAGAAAGCACCGCCGCGGGCGCGCCTGCCATTCCCTCATCACCCTTTGTGTCGCATCGGAGCCACCCGTCAAGGCTACCCTTCGGCTCGCTTGCTCCCTCCGGTCGCAGCGCTCGGCCTTGACGGGGCCCGGCTCCGACGCAAGGGCCGATTTCAGAGATGAGGGAATGGCAGGCTTAGTTCACTCCGCAAGAGGACAACCATGCCAGCAGTTTTCCCTTGACACAGACCGGCCTTCTCATGGAAGCCCAGTGCGCCAGCACTGGGAACCCCGCGCAAGACCATTAGCCCCCGGGAACGGCCCGTTTTGTCTCCCATCCATTGGGTACCATCCTTCATGGCGTTGAAACCCGCATGAATCAAGGCCTCGGAGGCCACCAGGAGGTAATCGGCAGCTACGCAAGACGGAAATGCCCGTCACCAAGACATCGCGCGCTTCAAAGCACTAGAATGAATAGGGAGCGCTTCTTGAGCGCATTGTTGTGACCCTTCCACCGGCTGATCCAAATCCCGAACATCCGTCATCCGAGCGGCCGTATCTGCACGACGACACGCGTTTTGCGGCGCCCAAGATCGCCATTTTCCAATACGCCACGGTGGTCCTGTTCCTGTTTCTGATTTCGGGCTTTTGGAGATTGCAGGTCGCCAACCCCGATTACTACAAGGAGCGGGCGGAAGAGAATCGCATCAAGTCCATGCCCATTCTGGCGCCGCGCGGCCGCATTCTGGATCGCGACGGCCGCGTGATCGTGGACAATCATGCGTCGTTCACTCTGATCCTGACGCGGGAGAACCTCAAGGAAGAACATCTGAAGCCGATTGCCGAGGGGCTCGATCTGGATCTGGGCGATCTGCAGGAAATCGTCCGGCGCTACCGCACGCGGCCCAAGTACGAATTTATACGGCTGAAGGAAGAAATGACGCCGGCCGATTTGGCCTTCGTGGATTCTCACCGCGATTTCTTTCCCGAGCTTGAAATTAGCGAAGCCCAGCATCGCATGTATCCCCAGAACGGCATGATGGCGCACTTGCTGGGCTACACCGGCGCCATCAGCCTCCAGGAGTTGGATACGGCGGAATTCGCCAAGTACAAACCGGGCGACGTGATCGGCAAATTCGGCGTGGAACGGCAGTACAACGACACTTTGATGGGGATCGACGGGCAGCGCCAGGTGGAAGTCGATAACCGCGGGCAGGTCCGCCATGTGTACGCCACCCCCACGCCATCGGTGCCTGGAAAAGATCTGCGGCTCACCATCGACCTGGATTTACAGGCTGTGGCGGAACTGGCGATGGATGGCAAGAACGGCGCCGTCGTGGCAATGGATCCGCGAAGCGGCGAAATATTGGCCATGGTGAGCCGGCCCACTTTCGATCCCAACAAGTTCTCCGCCCACATCAGCGCCAGGGATTTAAAGGAATTGACCGACAATCCCGATAAGCCCTTCTTCAATCGCGCCATTCAGGCGGCCCAGGCGCCGGGTTCCACCTTCAAGCCGATCATGGCGCTGGCGGCCTTGGAAACGGGCACCATCGACGAGAATTTTACCGTGCACTGCCCGGGCGGTGCGAACTTCTATGGGCGCTACTACCGTTGCCACTTGAAGACCGGCCACGGAGCGGTGGCTCTGCACAAGGGCATCGTGCAATCGTGCGATACCTATTTCTACACCGTCGGCAACAAAATGGGGATCGACGACATTGCGCAATACGCCGACATGGTGGGGTACGGCCACGCCACCGGAATCGATCTGCCGCACGAAGCGCAGGGCGTGGTGCCGTCGCCCGCGTGGGCCATCCACACGCAAGGGCGAAAATGGTACGCGGGCGATACCATTTCTGTATCCATTGGGCAGGGCGCTCTCACCGTCACGCCTCTGCAAATGGCGCGCGCCATCTCCGGTCTCGCCATGGGCGGCGTGTGGCACCGGCCGCGCGTGGTGAAGGAGCAGCCGGACAAGCCCACCGAATGGCCGCTCAATCCCCAGTATGTGAAAGACGTGGTGGATGGCATGTACGGAGTGGTGAACGAAGGCGGCACGGGCGGGCGGGCCTGGCTGCCGAATATTGAGGTCTGCGGCAAGACCGGAACCGCGCAGATAGCCTCGGCGGACTTCGTCAAGGCCGCGGGCGGCGGACGCGACCTGAGAGATAACGCCTGGTTTGTCGGCTTCGCGCCGCGGAACGCCCCGGAGATTCTGGTGGTGGCGCTGTTTGAACACGGCGCGGAAGGCCCGCTGGCGGCGCCCATCGTGCGCGACGTGATGACGGCATACTTCGACAAAAAGGCTCGGATGGTGGCATTGCGGCAGCAGGGAGCGGCGGTGGCGGCTGGCGAAGCGGCCGTGCGCACGCTCGGTCTGCCCGGCCCGGGGCGGTCAAATTAATATGGTCAGGCATTTATCGGCTCGCGACATCGATTGGACTTTGCTGGTGATCGCGCTACTCATCTGCGCGGTGGGAGTTCTGCAAATTTACAGTGTCACGCGCGGATCTGATTCTCCCAGCGCCTGGTGGAAGCAGATTTTCTACATCCTGGGCGGCCTGGTGCTGATGTGGCTGGTTTTGCCG
This sequence comes from Bryobacterales bacterium, assembly GCA_963842505.1. Classification (GTDB taxonomy): domain Bacteria; phylum Acidobacteriota; class Terriglobia; order Bryobacterales; family Bryobacteraceae; genus PALSA-129. The sequence goes on along the minus strand of CAWJGZ010000004.1, from coordinate 1,614,097 downwards.
TCGGATTACCACGCCTTGCTGCACCGCGTGCCGCTTCTGTACATGGTTTCGGTAGGGGCGCTGCTGGGGACCTACCTTGTGGGCGAAGCCGCGTTCGGCTCCACGCGGTGGATTCCGCTGGGCTTCGGCGTTCACCTGCAGGTATCGGAATTCGTAAAGCTCGTGATAATCTTGTTGGTAGCCCGCTATCTGACGGATTTACGCACGGATGAGCTGGAGTTTCGGGAGATGCTGAAACTGGCGGGCTTAGTGCTGATTCCCGCTGCTCTGGTTTTGAAGCAACCGGACCTGGGCACCGCGCTCACTTATGTAGGGATTCTCACGGTGGGTGTTTTTCTGGCGGGATTGCATTGGAGGTACGTCCTCGTGATCGTAGCGGGGGCGGCGCTGATGGTTCCGATAGGGCTGCATTTCCTGAAAGACTATCAAAAGGCGCGTCTGGTGAGTTTCAGCGATCCGGAGTTGGATCCGCAGGGCGCGGGATACCAGGTGATCCAGTCGAAGACGGCCATCGGTTCGGGCGGGATGTTCGGCAAGGGAGTGACCAAGGGAACGCAGGCGCAGTTGCACTTTCTGCCGGTGCCCTCCAAGGATTTCATCTTTTCGGCCTTTGCCGAAGAGCATGGATTTGTCGGTGTAGTATTGATGTTGGCTTTGTACTTCGTAATGATCATGCGCATTGTTCAGAATGCGCAGACGGCGCCCGAACGGGCCGGGATGTACATCTGTATGGGGGTGGCGGCGCTGCTGCTCTCGCACATCCTGATCAATGTCGGGATGGTGGCTGGGTTGATGCCGGTGACCGGCATTCCGCTGCCATTTATGAGCGCCGGCGGTTCGAGTATCTGGACGAGTTTTTTAGCGCTGGGGCTGGTCAACAATGTCCGCCTCAGAAGGTTTGTGAATTAAAAATTTATTGGGAGCCTGCAAGAGACCCTGGGGACGGTGGCGCGCAAGCGCTTCTCGAGGAAGAGAAATGGTTCCCGGCCAGGCGGTGTATGAGGCATGCTGCTCCACGCCAGGCCCGAGTGAGCCTTGTAATACTTTCCGATCCGTTCCGTCTCTCCATGCTCCGCCGGGAGGCATTGGATGTCGAAGGAGTTGGTGATTTCCGCGAACCGCCACGAAACACGTGTAGCGGTGCTCGAGGACGATCAGGTAGTGGAAGTTTACTACCAGCGGGAGAATGAATACTCCCTGGCAGGCAGCATCCACAAAGGCAGAGTGACGCGCGTATTGCCGGGCATGCAATCGGCTTTCGTCGATATCGGTCTGGAACGCGACGCATTCCTGTACGTCTCGGACTTTTTCGAAGACAACGACGAGTACGACAAGATCGTCACCAGCGTGGAGGACAAGGTCTTCAAGCTGGACAAGACGCCCGCGCCCGCGCTGGCGCCTGAGACAGTAGCGCCGGTCGGCGCGGCGGAAGGGGTTCCGTCCGATAGCGTGCCGGTTTCGATGGCTGCGCCGGTTGCGCCAATGGCGGCTCCCATACAGGAGCCGCGCCGTGACGATCGCGATAATCGCGGCCGCCGGGGCCGGCGCCGCCGCGGCGGACGAGGTCGCGGTCTGCCGGATTCCAAATTCTATTCGCCTGGCCAAAGAGAATCGCAGGAAATCCAGCCGCAGGAAAATGGCCTGCCGGTCCTGATCCCCGAAGCGCTGCCGCAAGCGGACGCCGACTTCGAGCCGGAACCGGAAACTCAAGCGGATGCGCCGGCGAGCACGCAACCCGACGACTTCTTCGTGTTGCCGGGTGAGTCGCTGGCCAAGTACACCGGTCCGGGCAGCGAACCGGAAGAGCACGTCAGCCACCGCCGTTTCGAGGCGCCCGGCAGCGAGGATGCCGGCGCCGGTGCCAGCCTGGCCGAACAGAATCTGGCCGAGGTCCGCGAACGTATCCGGGAGATTGAAGCGCGCGCCAAAGCCGCGCTGGAGTCTTACCGGGCTGAGCCGGAACCGGTGGTCGAAGCGCCGCCCGCCGTTGTGGAAGAGGCCGTGGTGGAAGAGCCGGTAGCGGAAACCGGAGAAGCACCGGTCGTGGAAGCCGAAGCGGCGCCGGTTGAAGCCGCTCCGCCAACGGAACCCGCGCCCGAGCCGGTTGCGGAAGACGAGGCAGCCTCGCACCAGGCCGCGACGGTACAGGAGGAAAGTTCCCTCGCCCCGAGCGAAACCGCTGCCGCGGAAACTCCCGCCGAGGAATCGGATACCGCGGGGGACACGCCGGAGGACGAAGACGGCGGCGCAGCCACCGCTGAAGAGACCGAGCCTGGCGAAGCGATTGTGGAAGAGGAAGGGCCCGAGCCGGCCCGCATCCCTACCAGCCTGACCGCCGCGTTGCGTGAGCAAGGGCCGCGCTATCAGCACCGGGTTTCCCGCCGCACGCGCCGCAAGGGCCGCGACGGGCGCGACGTGCGTGAAGGACGCGTACCGGTGGGCGACGCCACCCGGCCGCCGGATTCCCGCCCGGTGGAACGGACCGCTCCCGCTCCGCGCGGCGCCGCGGAACCACGCGCCGAGAGAAGCGCCTTGCCTTCCATTAGCGACCTGCTGAAGGAAGGGCAGGAAATTATCGTGCAGATCGCCAAGGAGCCGCTGGGCCAAAAAGGCGCGCGCATCACCTCACACATCGCGCTGCCGGGCCGTTTCCTGGTTTACATGCCGACGGTGGATCACATCGGCGTATCGCGGAAAATTGCCAGCGATGACGAACGTCTCCGCCTGAAGCGCATTCTGCAGAACAATCGCGCCGGCATTTCGGGCGGATATATCGTCCGCACGGCCGGCGAGGGCCACACCGAAGAAGAGCTGCGCGCCGACATGCTGTTCCTTTACAATCTCTGGCTGGACATGCGCCAGAAGGCCGAGCGCCGGCCCGCTCCGCTGCTGGTGCATCACGACCTCAACGTGGTAGAGCGTATTTTGCGCGATCAGTTGACCTCTTCGTTCAAGAGCATCTGGGTGGACAACGAAGAGCTTTACGAAGGCGTGCTGCGCTTCGTGCAACGGTTCCAGCCGACACTGGTGGGCCGCGTCAAGCTGTACACGCGCTCCACCCCGATCTTCGACGAGTTCAACATCACGTCCGAACTGGAGAAGGCGCTGCGGCCGAAGGTGTGGATGAAATCCGGCGGCTACATTGTCATCAACCAGACGGAGGCGCTGGTGGCCATCGACGTCAATACCGGCAAGTACGTGGGCAAGTCGAACCGTCTGGAAGACACCATCGTCAAGACCAATACCGATGCCATCAAGGAGATCGTGCGGCAGATCCGGCTGCGCGACCTGGGAGGCATCATCATCGTCGACTTCATCGACATGGACGAGCGCAAAAACCGGCAGAAGGTGATGCAGGCGCTCGAAGAGGCCATGCGCGCGGATCGGGCTCCCAACAAGATTCTCCAGTTCAACGATTTTGGCCTGGTGGCCATCACCCGCAAACGCGTCAAACAGAGCCTGGAGCGTACGCTGTGCACGCCGTGCCCGATTTGCGAAGGCGCGGGATACGTCAAGAACCCGCAGACCGTGGTCGGCGAGATTCTTACGGAAGCCACCAGGATCGCCCGCGCCGTCGAAGGCAAGGACGTGATGTTGCGCGTCAATCCCGAAGTCGCCAAGCTTCTGAAATCGAACCAGAACAGCTATCTGCAGGAGCTCGAAGAGATTCTCGGGCGCACCGTGATCGTCAAGAGCGATCAGCAGCTACATCCGGAAAAATTCGATTTGGCATAAGCCCGCAAAACGGTGACTGCCACCAATTCCCGTCCTGGGAACTGGATAGGTGTACCCGCTTTGCCCCCCGCACGCCAGTTCGTTTATCCTCCGCGTCTCTGCGCCTCCGCGTTGAATTGACAGCTTCTCTAGTCTCCAAGTCTCCTCGCGCTTACCTCAAATCAAACCAGAACAGCTATCTGCAGGAGCTCGAAGAGATTCTCGGGCGCACCGTGATCGTCAAGAGCGATCAGCAGCTACATCCGGAAAAATTCGATTTGGCGTAGGCCCGCAAAGCGGTGACTGCTATCCAATTCCCGTCTTCGGAACTGGATAGGTGTACCCGCTTTGCCCCCCGCACGCCAGTTCGTTTATCCTCCGCGCCTCTGCGCCTCCGCGTTGAATTGACAGCTTCTCTAGTCTCCAAGTCTCCTCGAGCTTACCTCAAATCGCGTCTCTGCGCCTCCGCGTTGAATTGACAGCTTCTCTAGTCTCCAGCTCTCTCCTCGCCGCTACCTCGCGAAGCTCACCCTCAGCCCCGTCGAGAGCAGCACATCATTGCGAAGCCGCCCCGGCAACGGGTCGCTCACAAATCGATCGCTGAAGGTCAGGTGCCAGCCCAGCCATTTCTTGAGCGCCGTGACGCCGCTGATATCGAAGTTCATGCGGTATTGTCCGGTGTCGCTGAGGTTCGGGAAAATGCGGAACGACTGCGTGACGCTGGTGACCGCGGAGGCCTTCCAGAGCAGGTCGTCGCCGAAATTCACTTCCGCTGAATTGCGATTCAGGGTGGTGTAGTTTTCCCGTTCGTAGTCTCCGCCGCCTTGAAAACTGAGCGTGGTTTTTTTCGTTTTCACCGCGTTCCAGCCGCCGCCGCCGCCAAACACGGCGCGCAAATTCAGGCTCTGGAATTCGTCGTGCTCGTATTCATTGAGGGTGGTCAGGAAGACGCGCGGGTTCAAATCGCGGTTGTAGGACCAGCCGCCGCGCACCGCGTTCGCAGTCGAGCTCGATACGCCGTCCACCAGCGCGGTGGCGTAAATCTGGTTGAAGTGCACACTGATCTTGTCGTGCTTGGTGGCGCGCGCGGCGGTGAAATTGTTCGTCAGGGTTTCCGTGCGCGCGTTGCCGCGGGCCAGCGCCAGCCCCAGATCGAAGTTGCCGGCCCACAGCTCGCCGATCCCTGGATGCTCCAGTTTCTCCCACTTTTTTTGTTCGGCCTCGTCGCGAATCGCGGAGATGCCGGCCAGCGGCGCGGACTTCGACGCCACTTCCAGGTTGTCGCCACTGGTGGAGATCTTGCCCTTCACCGACTCGCCGCCGGGCAGCACCACCACAAGCTCCTGATCCGATTTCAGGCTCTTCACGGCGGACCAGGGAATCGACACTTCACCGAGCAGCTCGCTCTTGAGAGTGAGCTTGGCGCCGTCTTTCTGGATCACGCTTCCGGTGAGCGTGTCGCCGTTCTTCAGCACTACCTGGTCGGCGCAGAGCGTCGCCGACGCGCACAAGACTAGCAAAAGAGTACGAAAGGGCAAGTTCATCTCCTCTGAAGCAGGTTTACACCAGCGCGGTCATTTGGTCAAGAGCTTGAAAGCGTGCGTCCGCTGGTTCCGGCTGAGCCTACCCCCGCTGTTTGAGGAGCGTTCATCTGTCCCTCGGTTCAGCACGACTCAGCACTGCAAAGATGCCGCGCCCTGGCCGGGAAGCATCGACAATTCGAAAGCCTCGTATCCCTCAGTGCGACGTGTACTGCTGTTGGGGCGGGTTGAGTTTGATCTCGATGGTTTTTTCGTCTTCGTCAATCGCGTAGATGTTGCCGAAGGTCTGGTATCCCTTGGCATTGATCTGTACCCGGATGTTCCCTTGCGGGATGGGCGGCATGGTAGCCTCGCCCTCCTGGTTTGACCGCATCTCGAATTTGGTGCTGACGTTCTTGCCGAAGCTGGACCGCGGATGTTTCGCATTGGCGTTCCACTGGATGATGACTTCGGCGCGATCGATGGGTCGGCCCGTCTGGGTCTTGACGACGATCTTGAGTGTCGTCATGGGAGTGGCCGCCCAGAGGGCCGTGGCGGCCAGCACCACGGCCGCGAAGAGGAGTGCAAACTTGCCCCGGTTCTGCATACCATCGATTATAAGCCCCGCATGGTACGATGGAAACGGATACCCACCAGGCGCTGCTCGATTGTGGGGGCGTAACGGATTCGACGGGATTGAATCGTGGTGGGGAGGCGTGCCGGGTTCCGAGCTCCCGTTAAACGATCGGAAAAACACAACTGCCAATACGCAGTTTGCATACGCTGCCTAATTAATTAGGTAGCCGCTCCAGCCGCTGAGCCCGCGCGACGGTGAGTGAGCGTCATTTTGCGGGATAGGCCTAAGGCTTCGGTCCGGAGCCGGCGGTCGAGATTCAATCGGGCTAGGCCTTCGCCGCTCTCGCCGGCTTTGAAGCGGAGGTCGAAAACCAATGAGCCGGATACGCACGTAGTTCTCCTCATGGCGAGCATTCTCGGACGGGGGTTCAACTCCCCCCGCCTCCACCACTTTGTTGGCCGCAGCCTCGGCCCGGGTCTTCCGATCACAAGAAATGCATCTGCCCCCTCTTCGCCCCAGCAGCAAATCTATTGTCAGCCCGCCGAGCTTTGACAACCTTGGACCTGCCCCGAGTAGCCTGTGAGTGCATCTTCGATACCCTCTACTCGGGTTGGGTAAATGCGGACTTCACCTTCATAGTTCCAACCGCCATATTTCGCCGCTGTCAGCCTCGGTCACAGGGGACCCGAATATTCTTATCTCGTTCCGTTCGTCCGGCTTAGGCTGCATTCCTAAGTCCCCTGCCTCGGAAATCTGGTGATCGTCTGTCACAATGAAACCGGGTTGGCCAACCCGAGCACCGGTCAGGGTACTGTCCTTGCAAATCCCGCGCCGCCAGCCGAAAACTAGCCGCCGCGCATTGGCGTTTGCCCGACTTCCTTGGCCTGAAATCGGGTTCGTTTCGGAAACCAGATGTTCTTCGAAATCTGAATGTTGAGCGCCAAACTGGGTTCGCTTGGTATTCTTTGTCTCCGCGTCCGCTTCCGCCACCGCCTTGAATTCCGGTTTCGCAGCCCGGCGAATCGCCCGCTTGCTCCATCCAGGCGCAACCCCGCCGTGCCAAACGAACCTAGTCCCATTTTCGGACACTCCCATCACGGCGGACGCGGACGCACCAGCGAAGCAACGGGATACGGCGGCGGTGCCCATTTTCCCAAGGGTAAAAAGGGTTAAATGGGACGGGCAAGAAGGGCTGGACCCAGCCCTGATATCTGGGTCGGCCTCCAGGCCAATTATGGCCTGTCCCAAGTACGGCAAGACAAGATCGGCCTTGCGCGCTACAAGCGAGCCTCATCGTGCGGCTTGGTACCGCGGGTGATACCATATTGGCATGGCCAACGCCGCCAAGATCCTGGGTAGCATGCGGAACAATCCCCGCGGCTGGCGAATCGAGGATCTGAAGGTCGTAGCCAATCACAACGGAATCGACCACGACCAACCGGGTACGAGCCACGTCACTTTTCGCCACCCGAAAGCTGGACGCTTGACCGTACCCGCGGATCGGCCGATTCAGCCGGTCCATGTTCGCAGACTTGTGAGGTTCGTCGACGACGTTCGAAAGGAGGAAGAATGAAGGACGACTACCCCTTTGTTATCCGCCGGCTCTCTGAAGAGGAGGGTAGCGGCTACTTGATCGAATACCCCGATCTGCCGGGTTGCATGTCCGACGGCCAGACCCCGGAAGAAGCCATCGCAAATGGGCGCGACGCCGTGAAGTCATACCTGCTTAGCTGCCGGAAGTACGGTGACAAGATTCCCAAAGCCGGCATGTCCGCCAGCGGCCAGTGGCGGCAACGCGTGCCGAAGTCGATGCACTCGCGCCTGGTGGCTCGCGCCGAACGAGAGGGCGTAAGCCTCAATACCCTCGTCACCGCCTTCATTGCCGAGGGCCTCGGCAGGCGCAAAGCACGATGATTCGACGCGTACCCCGCCGTGGGTGAAGCCCAAATAGGACATTTCTATTTTGCTGCGACTCCGAAGGATACCGCCCTCCCACGCGCGTCTGCTACCATAAAAAATCTCCAGTAATATGGCGCTTCGCTTATATAACACGTTGTCCCAGCATGTGGAAGAGTTCGCTCCAGCGCGCGACAACACCGTCCGCATGTACACCTGTGGCCCAACCGTCTACGACTTTGCGCATATCGGCAACTTCCGCACTTTCACCTTCATCGACATCTTGCGAAAGTGTCTGCGCGCCAACGGATTCAAGCTCGATCACGTGATGAACATCACGGACGTCGACGACCGAATCATCAGCAACGCCGCCGCCCAGCGAAAGTCGCTGGCCGAGTACACCGCCGTCTATACGCAGGCGTTTCTGGAGGATTGCGCCGCCTTGCGCCTGGAGCGCCCCGAGCGCCTCGTGCCCGCCACCGAGCACATCGACGACATGGCGGCCGCCATCGCCCGTCTTGCCTCCACTAACCACACCTACACCGCGGACGGCAGCGTCTATTTTCGGATCTCGGCCTTCCCTGGTTACGGCAAGCTCTCTCACAACGACTTTACCGGTAACATTGATGGCGCCCGCGTCGACGTCGATAAGTACGAAAAGTCCGACGCCCGCGATTTCGCCCTCTGGAAAGCCCCCAAGGAAGGCGAGACTTTCTGGGAGACCGCCATCGGTCCCGGCCGCCCGGGCTGGCACATCGAGTGCTCCGTCATGGCCATCAAGTATCTGGGCGAAACCCTGGACATCCACGCCGGCGGCATCGACCTGATCTTTCCGCACCACGAAAACGAAATCGCCCAATCCGAATCGCTCACCGGCAAGCCCTTCGCGCGCTTCTGGCTGCACGCCGAGTTCCTCATGGTGGAAGGCCAGAAGATGTCGAAGTCGCTCGGCAATTATTTCACCTTGCGCGACATCGTCGGCCGCGGCTATCATCCCGAGGTGATCCGCTACCTGCTCGCCTCCGTGCCCTATCGCAAGTCGCTCAATTTCACGTTTGATGGCTTGAAATCAGCGGCCACGGCCATCGACCGCCTCCGCAATTTCAAGCTGCGCCTGGAGACCGACCACTATCCCGAAGGTCTCAATGAACAGTTGGAAGCCCGCGCCGCTGCCGCCGTCCAGTCCTTCCGCGACAGCCTCAATGACGATCTCAACACCGCCGAAGCCTTGGCTGCCGTCTTCGAATACGTGCGCGACGCCAACACCGCCATGGACGCAGGCGAGTTCCGCGCATCCAATGTCGCCGCCGCGCTCGACGTCCTGACCCACTTCGATTCCATTTTCGACGTGCTGCGGCCCACGGCCCAGGCAGGCCAGCTTGCGGACGCCCGGATTGACGCGCTCGTCGAAGAACGCTCCGCCGCCAAGAAGGCCAGGAATTTCGCCCGCGCCGACCAGATCCGCCAGGAACTCCTCGATCAGGGCATCATCCTCGAAGACACCAAGGCTGGCGTGCGCTGGAAAAGGAAATAGCGGCTGGACAGCAAAATGGACATCCATACCAAAGCCGTCCATGCCGGCGACCGCAAGAAACCGGGCCCCCACACGCCCGTTACCACTCCTATTCATACGGCTACCAGTTACTTCTACGAATCCACCGAACAACTCGACCGCATTTTCGGCCAGCAGGAGCAGGGCTACTGTTACACCCGCTACGGCAACCCATCTACCGCCGCGCTCGAAGAATTAGTCGCCTCGCTGGAGAACGGCGCCGGCGCGCTGGCCTGCGCTTCCGGCATGTCCGCCATTCACCTGGCCCTGCTCACTGCGCTGGCAGACCGCCGCAAGTCCATCGTGGCCGCCAATGCTCTCTATGGCGCTAGCGTCAGCCTGCTCTTGAACGTGCTTCAGCCCACCGGTGTCGACATCCGTTTCACGGATGTGTGCCAACTTGATGATTTCCGCGCGGCCGTCGCCGAAACGCGGCCCGGCTGCATCTACATGGAGACCATTTCCAATCCGCTGCTGCGCGTCGCCTCGCTCGACCGCATCGCCGAAATCGCCCGCGATGCCGGCGCGGCCCTGGTCGTCGACAACACTTTCGCTTCGCCCTTGCTCTGCCGCCCGCTCGAACTCGGCGCGAACTTCAGCGTCCACAGCGTCACCAAGTACCTTGCGGGTCATGGCGACGTCCTCGGTGGAATCGCCGTCACCGACCGCCAGCACCTGGATTCGCTGCGTGCGCTCTCGCGCACCATCGGGCCGGTGCTCGGCCCCTTCGAGAGTTATCTCACCATGCGCGGCATCAAGACGTTTCCCCTGCGTATGGAGCGCCAATGCGCCAATGCCGCCCGCGTGGCCGCCTGGCTGGCCGCCCATCCCCGCATCGAACGCGTCTATTTCACCGGCGATCCCGCGCATCCCGACGCCGCCGCTATCCGCCGCCTCTTTCCGCCCGATCTTAGCGGCGCCATGGTCAGTTTTGAAATCCGCGGCGCCGGCAGGGAAGAGATCTTCCGCCTGATGGATGCTCTCCAACTGATCGTGCGCGCCACCTCGCTGGGCGATGTTCACACCATGATCCTCTACCCCGTGATGAGTTCTCACCGCGAAATCTCGCCCAAGCATCGCGAACGCATGGGCATCCGCGATAACCTGCTGCGCCTGTCGGTCGGCATCGAAGCCGCCGGGGATATCATTGCGGATCTCGACCGGGCCTTGGCGCAATGACCGTCGATCGTCGCGGCATCGCCGAAACCGAGTCGCTCATCCGCCCCTACATTCGCCGCACCCCCGTTATTGAGGTCGATGGCGCCGATTTCGGCATCTCCGGGGTGCGCCTCTCGCTCAAACTCGAGTTCCTCCAGCACAGCGGCTCTTTCAAAGCGCGTGGCGCTTTCACCAACCTGCTGCGGCGCAAAGTTCCACCCGCCGGCGTCGTCGCGGCGTCCGGCGGCAATCACGGCGCGGCCGTGGCTTACGCCGCCATGCGCCTGGGCAAACCCGCCCACATCTTCGTGCCTACCGTTGCGTCCCCCGCCAAGATCGAACGCATCCGCGGCTACGGCGCTTCGCTGGTCGTCACCGGTGACCGCTACGCCGATTCGCTCGCCGCCAGTGAGCAGTGGGCCGCTGAATCCGGCGCCATGCCGGTCCACGCCTACGAGCAGGTGGAGACGCTACTGGGGCAGGGAACCGTCGGCCTGGAATTCGAGGAGCAGAGTCCAGATCTCGATTCCGTCCTGGTAGCCTGCGGCGGTGGTGGCTTGATCGGCGGCATCGCCGCCTGGTATGCCAGCCGCACCAAGGTGATCGGCGTGGAACCCGAAGCCGCGCCCACTCTGTTCATGGCTCTCGAAGCTGGCCGTCCCGTCGACGCCCCAGCCGGCGGCATCGCCGCCGATTCCCTGGCGCCCCGCAGCGTCGGCCAGATCATGTTTCCCATCGCCCAGGCTCATGTCAGCCGCGTGGCGCTGGTCACCGACGACGCCATCGCCGCTGCCCAACAAGCCCTGTGGAACGTGTTGCGCATTGTCGCGGAACCCGGTGGCGCCGCCGCATTTGCCGCCGTCCTCTCGCGCCGCTATCAGCCCCGGCCCGGTGAGCGCGTCGGCATCCTGGTCTGTGGCGCCAACACCACCGCTGTCAATTTCCACCTGTAGGGTACCGATCTCCGGTACACGGTGGAACAACGCGCCCGGAGGTCCTGTCACGCTGATTGCGAAACGCCGCGCCCAGGGCGTGATCTATGCGGCGGAAGTCGGCCAGAAGGATTTGAAAAAGCAGACCAAGGAGACGCGGAAGAGCCGCCTTGAATGCGCTGCAGTAATCCGGCGGAAATGCCGTCTAGTCGTTTCCGGCGATCTGGACGAAAGGCTCCGGCGCGGCGCCGTTGACCACGGCGGCGGCGTCTTCGGCGGTGAAGGCTTCCACCTTGGCGGAGATGTTCATGGAGCAGAACTTGGGGCCGCACATGGAACAGAAGTGCGCGTCCTTGAAGCCCTCTTCGGGCAGGGTTTCGTCGTGCATGGAGCGCGCGGTTTCCGGGTCGAGCGAGAGATCGAACTGGCGGTTCCAGTCGAAGGTGTAGCGGGCGTGGGAGAGAGCGTCGTCGCGGTCGCGGGCGCCGGGCCGGTGGCGGGCGATATCGGCGGCGTGCGCGGCGATCTTGTAAGCGATGAGGCCGGCCTTGACGTCGTCGCGGTTCGGCAGGCCGAGGTGCTCCTTGGGCGTGACGTAGCAGAGCATTGACGCGCCATACCAGCCGATCATGGCGGCGCCGATGGCCGAAGTGATGTGATCATAGCCGGGAGCGATGTCGGTAACGAGCGGCCCGAGCGTATAGAACGGGGCCTCGGAGCACATTTCGTTTTCCTTCTGGACCTGCAGCTCGATTTGGTCCATGGGGATGTGGCCAGGGCCTTCGATCATCACCTGGACGTCGTATTCCCAAGCTTTCCTGGCAAGCTCGCCGAGGGTCTTGAGCTCGGCAAATTGCGCCTCGTCGCTGGCATCCGCCACGCTGCCGGGGCGCAGGCCGTCACCTAAGGAGAAACTGACGTCGTACTTCTGGAAGATTTTGCAGATATCTTCGAAGCACTCATAAATAAAATTCTGCTTGTGGTTCTTAACCATCCATTCGGCCAGGATGGAGCCGCCGCGGCTGACGATACCGGTGACGCGCTTAGTGGTGAGCGGAATGTGCTGAACCAGGACGCCGGCGTGGATGGTCATATAATCGACGCCCTGCTCGGCCTGCTCCTCAATAACTTCGAGCATCACCTGGCGGCTGAGGTCTTCGACGCGCCGCACCCGCGAGAGCGCCTCATAAATGGGCACGGTGCCAATGGGTATGGGCGAAGCCGCGATGATAGCTTTACGAATGGCCGGAATATCGCCGCCGGTGGAGAGGTCCATAACGGTATCGGCGCCGTACTTAATGGAGTATTGGAGCTTTTCGAGCTCGCCATCCACGTTGGAGAGAACCGCGGAGTTGCCAATATTCGAATTGATCTTGCACGTGGAGGCAACCCCGATGCACATGGGCTCGAGGTTGGCGTGGTTGACGTTGGCGGGGATGATCATGCGGCCGCGGGCAGTCTCCGAGCGAACGAGTTCCGGCGCGATCTTCTCGCGTTGGGCGATAAAGTGCATTTCCCCGGTGACGATGCCCTGGCGGGCGTAATGCATCTGAGTGCGGATCTGGTCGTTTTTACGTTCAGCTACCCATTGAGTGCGCATGATGGCTCCTGTAGCCGCGGGCGGAACTTCATGAAAGGTCCCGCCCGCGCTGGACTTAAGAAGGCCGGTTCCCCGGCCCGGACTACTTCTTGTTCTTCTTGGGCTTCTTTACTTCTTTTTTTGGGCTTTTGTCCTTTGCCACGAAAATCCTCCCTTATGGAGATGATTATACCCGGATGTCCTGAGCGAAGTTTAACCTGCATTTCCATCCGGCCCTCTATGCCGGCGGCCAAACCTGCTGGGAAAGCGATTTTACTATCAGCACGCCGGCTTGCGCAGCGCCACGTACAGATCGCGGTGCGTCAGGCCGGGAGGCAGATCCGGCGCCAGCCTTTGCAGGAACCGCTCGTATCTTTGGGACGTGGAATAGTAGAGCACCTGCTCAAATCGGAGCGGGCGCAGAAAGGCCTGCATGGAGCTCACCACCGGAAGATTCTCCGGTGCGATCCCCAGGCTGAGCGCCAAATCATGATAGCTGACACCGCGGCCCCGCCGGGCAAACTCGGTCATCGATTCGGATGTCGGATGTTGGAAAGCCTCATTGAAGGTCTTCCGCTTGGTCAGACGGCTGTACGGGAGGGCTACCTCGTCGGGCAGCCAATGGAAGAATGGATCGAGGCTCGTGTGGGTATCCGTGTGCCAGAGACGGTTGGGTGTTTCGATGACAATTAAGTACTGACCTGGTTGCAGAATACTCCAGGCCGCGCCGAGAGAGAGGCGCCGCTCCTCCCATGTCATGTGTTCCAGGGAAGCGAAAAAGATGACCGCGTCAAACTGGCCGGCTGGGGCCACTGTCCTCAGGTTGACCGCATTCTCCAGCAGAAAAGAGGCCGAAACGTCATGACATTGGCATCGAATGCGCGCCACTTCCAGAGCTCTGCTGCTGACATCCAAGCCCACTACCCGCGCCCCCTGTTCGGCAAGCGCCACGGTGGATGCTCCAGTGCCGCAACCAATCTCCATGAGGGCCGCTCCCGCCAGAGGAAAGATCGAGTTCAGCCAGGGAATGACGGAGAATCTGAATTCGTCCAGCCTCTTGGTCATATGGGCCGACACGTCGGCCTGTCCCTCGGGAGTGGCCAGGTAGTTGTCGGGGTCCGGATAGCGAATGGGATCGGAGAAGAAGTGCAGTTTCAGAGCGCTCAATAGTTTTAGCTGACCGGTTTCCGGCAGATTGCGATGGCGTCGGCGCAAGGCCGTGCTAGTGGTGCGATATCGCAGGAGGAGCTTAACCAGTCTCTTCAATTTGCCTTCGTTGGATGCGGGCACCGTCCCATTTCGGCCTCCGTGCGGGTGGTTTTCATCGGCGTCCATGGTTGCCAATCTCTTCGACGACACAACCTCCGGTTCCATACTGCTTCCATCGGCGGATCCCGGTGCGAACTGTAGCCACACATCGAGTGCGCACAAAAAGTTACGCGGAAATCGGTTGAGGCGAAGGGGGCCGCTACTCAATGGTGGCGAGGATCTCGCCAGCGGAGACTGTGGCGCCTTCCTTGACCGTGACGGAAAGCACCCGCCCGGCGCGGGTCGCCTTCATTTCGTTCTGCATTTTCATGGCTTCCACCACGATGAGTCCCTGGCCGGTTTCGACGGCGTCCCCCGGCGCGACGAGCACCCGCACCACCTTGCCTGGCATGGGCGCGAGAACCGTTTGCAGACCTTTGGCGCCCGCGGCGCACGCGCCGTGCGTCCAGCGTCGCGGGTCGCGCACCTCGATCTCGAAGCGAAAACCATCCAGCACCACGACTAGACCGGTGGGGGTTTCTTCGACGCTGGTGTCGAAGCTCAGGCCATCGAGCAGGACCGAATACATTCCCGGCTCGGGAGTTTCCACGTGCGCGGCGCGCTCTGGCGCATCACCGAAGCGGAAGCGGCAGTCGGGGCCGTTCCCCAGAAGTTCGATGAATTGATCCACACCGTCGATCTTTAGTTCGAGTTTCATCGCAGCAGCCCGCTCCTTCCTTCCAAGCGCCAGGCGCTGGCTGGGGCGTCCGGCTGGGCCGCCCTGATGGTGCGCGACTGGTTGTGGATGGCGGCGACCAAGGCGGCGACCGCCGTCAGAACGACGGACGGCTCGGGGCGCTGGTGGTGCTCGAAGAACTCTTCGATGAATCCGGTATGAAGGTTTCCCGCGCGGAATTCCGGATCTTCCAGAATCTGCCGGAAGAAGCCGATGTTGGTACGGATGCCGCCCACGTCGTATTCGTGGAGGGCGCGAATCATGCGGGCGGTGGCATCGGCGCGCGTGCCGGCCCAGACCACCAGTTTGGCGAGCAGGGGATCGTACTCTATGGGGACGGTCCAGCCCGCATAGACGCAGCCATCCACGCGAATACCAGGACCCATGGGGCGGCTGAGGCGCGTGATCTTGCCAGGATAGGGAAGGAAACCGTTATACGGATCTTCCGCGTAAATGCGGCATTCGATGGCGCAGCCGCGCCACGACACCTGCTCCTGGGTGAGCGGCAGGCGGCCTCCGGCGGCGATTTCGACCTGCAGCCTGACCAGGTCGAGACCCGTGACGAGTTCCGTGACCGGATGTTCCACCTGAAGGCGGGTGTTCATTTCCAGAAAGTAAAAACGCCGATCCCGATCCACGAGGAACTCAACCGTGCCGGCATTGTAATAGCCGGCGGCACGGGCCGCGCGGATGGCGGCTTCGCCCATGGCGTGGCGCATTTCCAAGTGCTGCTCGACGAGCGGCGAGGGACATTCCTCGGCGACTTTCTGGTGGCGGCGCTGGATGGAGCATTCGCGCTCACCCAGGTGAATCATGTTGCCGTGCTGGTCGCCCATGAGCTGAATTTCGATGTGGCGGGGATGCTCGATGAGCTTTTCGATGTAGACCTCGGAGTTGCGGAACGAGCGTTCGGCCTCGCTCGAAGCGTCGCGGAGGGCGGACTCCAGATCGGCGGGGCGATCCACGCGGCGCATGCCCTTGCCGCCGCCACCGGCGACGGCCTTCAGGAGAATGGGGTAGCCGTGGGCGGCGCCGAACGCGCGGGCCTGGTCGAGCGACACGCCGTGATCGGTGCCGGGGACGACGGGAGCGCCGGCGGTGATGGCGGTCCGGCGAGCGGCGGTTTTCGATCCCATCATGCGGATGGAATGCGCCGAGGGGCCAATGAAAACGATGCCGGCGGCTTCGCAAGCGGCGGCGAACTCGGCATTTTCACTGAGGAATCCGTAGCCCGGATGAATGGCTTCGGCGCGGTGTTTGCGGGCGGCGTCGAGGATGCGGTCCATGCGCAGGTAGCTTTCGCTCGAAAGCGATGGGCCGACGTGTTCGGCCTCATCGGCCATGCGCACATGCTTGGAGGTGCGGTCGGCATCGGAGTAGACCGCTACCGAAGCGATGCCCATCTCGCGCAAGGTGCGCATCACGCGAACGGCGATCTCGCCGCGGTTGGCAATCAGGACCTTGCGAAACATGAAGGGAATTGTAGCAGGGCGGACGTGCCTTCAGGCCCGGCGCAGGCTTGCTAGAATTGGAAAGTCCCATATGGCGCTCGACTCGATAGAAGGATCGTTGAAGGAGCGGGGCGTCCGCCTGACGCGACAACGGCAGATTCTGCTCGAGCTGATCGACAAGACCGGCGACCATCTGGACGCCGAGCGGCTCTACCAACTGGCCAAGGAAAAAGACCCGAAGCTGAACCGCGTGACGGTCTATCGCACCATCAAGATGCTGAAGACCGGCGGCCTGGTGGACGAGCTGGACCTGATGCACTACGGGGGCGACCAGCACTATTACGAAACACGCCTCAAACAGGAACACGCGCACGTCATCTGTCTGCGCTGCGGCAAGGTGGAGGAATTTTTTGGCGAGCCGCTGCAACGGCTGCGCAAGCAGATTGAAAGCCACTTTGGTTTCCAGGTGCTGCTGGCGCGCACGGAAGTAGGCGGTTATTGCGCGCACTGCCAGGCGCTGCGGGCGCGCGAAGTGGAAGCGGTGCGCAACCAGTCGGCCGAAATCCCCAAGCCCGCTGCGCAGCGGCGGGCGGCCGGGGCGAAAAGCCGGCCGCGGCGCGGCTAGGCGGACCCGTGTCGGCAGCTTCACTTTTGGCCGCTCCGGCGGCTTCGCTGGTGGTGATCGACCCGAACGGACATCGTTCGCGCGTGCCGCTGGAGCCGCTGCCTTTTCACATTGGGAGGCAGCCGGAGAGCAACCTCATCATTCGGGACAGCCGGGTTTCGCGCACGCACGCGCGAATCTTGGCGGAAGGCGGCGAATACTGGCTGGAGGACTGCGGCAGCCGGCACGGCACCTATGTCAACGGCCAGCGCGTGCAGCGGCAGATGCTGCACAATTCCGACAAGATCGAATTTGGCGCGCAGGATTCCTACCAACTGATTTTCGCGCTGGATGGCGCCGAGCTGAAGCGGCTGATGGAACAGATGGCAACGCCGGAAAAGGGCGCCGGGCCGGGCGTGGGCGGCAACCTGGGCAAGCTGCGCGCGATCCTGGACCTGGCCCGGACGGTGCAGAGCTCGTTTTCGGTGGACGATGTGCTGGCGTCAGTGGTGGACACGGCTCTGACGATTACGGGCGCGGAGCGTGGGTTTCTGATGCTGCGCGCGGGCGCGGGGCTGGAGACGCGGATAGCGCGCCATCGGCGCGGGTACCACCTGAACGAGAGCGCCTTACGGGTGCCGCGCGAGGTTATCCGGCGCGCGCTGGAGCACAGGCGGGAGCTGCTGTACATGAACTTCGACCCGCTGGCCGGGGAAGAAACGCGGCCGCAGAGCAGCGTGGCGGACCTGGAGCTGCGGAGCGTGATTTGCGTCCCGCTGGTGCGCATCCGGACCGGGCAGGGCGAAGCCACAAGCGTGCTTTCGACGGGCGGGGAAACGGTGGGCGTGCTCTACATGGATTCGCGCCTGTCGGCGGCGGACATGACGGGGGGCAATCGCGAGCTGCTGCAGACCCTGGCGATTGAGGCCTCCACGGTGCTCGAGAATGCGCGGCTGCTGGTGGAGGAACGGGCCAAGCAGACGATGGAAGAAGAGCTCCGGCTGGCGCGGAGCATTCAGCAGAGCCTGCTTCCGGGTAAGTTGCCGGCGACGGGCTGGTTGCGGGCGGCGGGCAGCAGCCTGGCGTCGCACGAAGTGGGCGGCGATTATTATGATGTAACCCCGGTGAACCCGGACTGCTGGTCGGCGGTGGTGGCGGACGTTTCGGGGAAGGGAGTGAGCTCCGCGCTGCTGGCATCGCTGCTGCAAGGCGCGCTGATTACGGCGACCGATCATCCGGCCAGCATGGGGCGGCGCATGGCGCGATTGAATCGCTTCCTCATCGATCGAACGGGCGGTGAGAAGTATGCCACGGTATTTTATTGCCTGCTTACCGAGAGCGGACGGTTGAGCTACGTGAATGCGGCGCACTGCCCGCCGCTGGTGGTGCATCCGGACGGCACATTGATGGAATTGGATGCCACGGGCATGCCGGTGGGCTTGCTGGAGGCCGCCGAATTCACGGTGGCGGAACAGCAGCTAGCCGGCGGAGACCGGGTGATTATCTATACCGACGGAGTGACCGAAGCGCAGAATGGGGCCGGGGAGTTTTTTGGCAAGAAGCGGCTGCTGGAAATCGTGAAGGCTCACGCCGCGGGATGCTGCACCGCGATTCACGACGCGATTCAGGAAGGCGTCGCCGGGTTTACGGAAGGCGTGCCCCAGTCGGACGACATTACGCTGGTGGTTCTGGAATTCCGCGGCTCGACGGCGGGCCACTGAATTTGCATGTCCTCCAGCTTCGCGGGAAGGATCCGGCGCAAGAGTTCGACAAACGGGATGACTAAGATTGGGTTCCTGGCGGCCCCATCGCGCTGGGTGATGTTGACGTAGTCGTTTCCCGGCAGGTTGAGCCGCATTTGCCAATAGGCGCCGTTGCGGGCGGGTGGGGATGTGGTGGAGTAGCGCGTGCCGGCGAGGCGCGCGTTGACCTCGCTATAACCCAGGGAGCGCGCGGCAGCTTCCACGGAGTTCCAGCATTGCCCGATAGTGGAAGCCGAGCGCAACGACCGCTCCAGACGCTCCAACTGGACATGGCCGCGCAGCATGGGACGCAGCCTGTTCCACACGAACCGGCTGGCGGCTTCAAACTCGACATAGCGCAGGCAGTGCACGCCGAGCCAGGTGGCCAGGCCGAAAGCCACTACCACGATGCCGGCGTATTGTTGCCGCACCACGCTAGGCAGCAGAGAGAGGACCGCGCCGAGGGTGCAGACGCCGTAGAGCAGGAGGGCGACGCGGCGGGGAGTGAAACCGAATTCCAGGAGGCGATGGTGGATGTGCCCGCGGTCTCCCTCAAAGATGGGCTCGCTCGCGAGAAACCGGCGGACGACCGAAAGGCAAACCTCGAGAAGCGGTAAGGCGAGCGCCATGGCGGGCGCGGCGAATCCCAGGCCGGGGGCAGACTGCTGGCTCCAGATAATGCCGTAGGAACCCAGTAAGAAGCCGATGAGCAAGGAGCCGGAATCGCCCAGGAAGATGGAAGCGGGATTGAAGTTGTACCGCAGAAAGCCGATCAGGCATCCGGCCAGCGGCGCGGTGGCGAGCGCCAGCATGACATTGCCATGAAGCAGGGCGGCGATGAGGGTGGTTAGCGTGGCGGCCAAGCCGACGCCGGTGGCCAGGCCGTCAACGCCGTCGATGAGGTTGAAAGCATTGCAGCAGAGGATCAGCCACGCAATCGTCATCAGGCAGCCCCACCAGGGCGGGAGGGGGCGCCCGGCGAGGCTTACAAAGCGGACGCCGGCCTGATAGGCCCAGGCCGCCGCCGCCAACTGGCCAAGAAGTTTCTGCCAGGGTTTGAGGCTGAGCCAGTCGTCGATGAGGCCGGTCGCGAACACCAGGCCGACCGGCGGCAGCAGGGCGGTAATAGCTCCCATGTTGCCCTGGATAACGCCGCCGGCCCGGAGTGGCGACAGAAACAGCAGGGCGTACGACGCGATGTAGGAAACCAGGATGGGGACGCCACCGGTGCGGGGCGTGGCCTCCGGATGAGTTTTCCGCTGGCGGTCGGGGCGATCCACCAGACCCAGGCGCGCCGACCAATCGCGGGCGAGCGGCGTCAGCAGCAGGCACAGCACACAGGATGCGATGGCGAGAAAGCAGAGTGAGTACATGGAAGATTCCTCATAGGCGCTGGACTTCTTGGAGGGGCGGTGGGCACTTGTGCGGGCGGTTCGTGGCAGCCATGGACTCGATCATTTCTCCGAGCCGTGCCAGGCAGAACGAGTTATCGAAGTGCTCGCGAATCATGTGCTGCGACGCCCGCGCCATCCGTGCGGTGGTTTCCGGTTCATCCAGCAGTCGCCCCACGGCACGGGCCAGTGCGGGCGCGTCGCCGGCCGGCACCAGGATTCCGGTCAGCCCATCCTGAACGATGTCTACCACCCCGGTGACTCTCGTCGACACTACAGGAACGCCAGCGGCGGCGGCCTCGAGCAGCACCTTCCCAAGCCCTTCCCGGTAGGTCGGAAACACAAATGCATTCATCACCCGGTAGTAGGGCCTTGGGTCCGGGATGAAGCCAAGCCAATGCGCCGCTGGGTTGGTGCGGATCCAATCCACGGTTTTCCCATCCACGGGGTCGCCGGATTCGAAATCGCCTAGTAACAGCAGATGAACGGCGCGCCCCTCGCGCTGGAGGATCTGGAAACACTGAACCAGTTCGCAGACGCCCTTGTCTCTGGTCAACCGGCCGACAAAGCCAATTACGGCGGCGTCTTCCGGAATCCGTAGTTGCTTTCGCAACTGGGCCAGATCCTCTCCTCGAATTTCGGGCTCCGGACCGATGGTGACGCCCTCGCTGACTCTTTCACCGAGCAGAACCAGCTTGCCGGCGGGTGCGAGTCCTTCCTGGATCGCGGTTTGGCGGACGCTCCGGCTGATGCAGATTACCCGGTGGGCGCAAGCGCAGGCTATCTTCTCGCAGAAAATCAGCAGCTTCCTCTTCCATGATTCAGCGGTTTCATAGCGCAACCCGCGTAGAGTGTAGATCCGGTGGGGCACTCCGGCGATCCAGGCTGCCAAGCCTCCAATCAGTCCCATCTTAGGCGTGCTCATGTTGGTCAGCACCGGCCGGATCAACTTCAAAAGGAACCAAATCCGGCACAGGCTTCCAATGTCCGACAGGAGCGAGATCTCCCGCTTCATGGGCACATGGCGGAACTCAACCCCTGCGAACGACGCTCCGAAGGCCTCCGGTTCCGAACGTTGTGGTGCGGCCACTACGGTGTGAAAACCGAGGTCCTGCATGGCGGCCAGAACTTCCGGCAGAAATTGCCGGACCGCGAAAGAGCTGTTCATGCCAAAGACAACTGTTCTGTTTTCCATGCGTTCCTAGCCGACCGCGCCTGTCTCTTTGCGGAGAGCCAGGGAAAAGGTCTCCGCTGCCTGGTCTCCGACGAGACTCCGGAACAGCAGCACCCAGAGCCGCCATAAAGCATGGATTGGGAAACAGAAGCGGAAGTAGTCGCTCTGGAAATAGACCCGGCGCTCGACCGCGCGGAGGCCTTTGCGGAGCGCCAACCCCTCCAGCGCACCCGGAGTGCACCGGTCGTAGTGGGCAGGGAAACCCTGGCTCCGCCTCATGTAGGGATAAATGCCAAAGAGGATGCGTTCCTTCAGTTTTTGCGGAAGGACCAGGTTGATTCTTGCGTAGACGGCGTTGCGGGATGGCACGAACAGCAGCGCGCGTCCGCCCGGCTTGAGTATGCTGGCAATGGTCTCCAGAGCCTGACCTGTGTCTACCACGTGCTCCAGGAGCGCCTGACAGATCACTAGGTCCGCATCGCCAACGCCGCGGTAACTGGCGATGTCGGCACAGATGGTCCGGTCGTAGCGGCCTGGGGGGGCAGCCGCCAGTTCCCCGGCATCAATATCCAGTCCGATAACCTTCAGGCCAAGTTCGGCCTTGCGCCTCGCATCGATAAGGGGATTCTTGCCGCCGCCCACGTCGTAGACGACCGCGCCCGCAAGTGTGTATTTGGGGACGAGGTTGTAGATGAAGTCGGCATTTCCGTCGATGAGGTGTTGACCGGGCAGGAGCCCGTCGAATTTCCGGGTGAGGCGGATCTGGCCTGCGATCAGTCTGCGAAATAACGAGCCGATACTGCCGGACCACGAACCGGACGAGGCGCCCGCAGCGCGTGTTTGCAAAAGAGAGGTTCCCATATTTATGCCACCGGGCCACGTTCCGCCTGGCCCGGACGATAGTCTATCGGCAAATCCGAGCGCGAACTGAAGGCCCACTCCCGCCCCACGTGTGGGGATATAGACGGCAGGCCCGGAACGGGTGTCGACCGGATTCGCTCGATCGTTTCTGCCGCCGCCGTGGTTTGTTCCTCAGTCAGCGGGGTGCTTCGTCTGCGCACCAGGTATTGCTCGGCATGGAGGTGGATGCACAGCCGATAGATCTCTCCCTTGAGCCAGGAGGCGAGGCACAGGGTGGCCGTGCGCCGCCGGCCGACCAGTTTCGGGGCGTATTGACGAAACAGGGAGCGTGTCTCCTGACAACTTGTCAGGTATTTGTCGAGACGAACCGAAAGTTCCTCGCGGCAGAAGTACAGAGCTTCGGCGAGGTGAATGAAAGACAAGTGGCGGAACGTTCTGATAAACAGTTCCCGGTCCTCGGTGCGGCGGCGGGACTCATCATAGGGATGACGCCGGAACCACTCGGTGTGGCCGGTAATGGTCGCGTGGAGCAAAAGCGCGCGTGTCAAGACCGCGATTGGACGTGTGTCCCCGCGAATGAGGCCCTGCATGCCGCGCGGGCGGTCACCTCGGTCCAGGGAATACATGGCAGTGTCGGCCATGTCGGCGCCGCGGTTGCATTCGAGCGCTGCGATCTGGCGCTCCAGCCGCTCGGGGTGCATCATGTCGTCGCCGTCCAGGCGCGCCAGGTACTTGCCGCGGGCCAGACCAGCGATCTGGTTCAGCCGGGACGCCAGGCCGCGATTCACACCATCGCTGATCACGCGGACGCGCGGATCCAGAACGCCCTGCGCGAGGGCCAGAGAGGCGTCGGTTGAGCCGTCGTCAACGAGGATCAGCTCCCAATCGCACAGGGTTTGGGCAAAAACCGACCGAATGGCGTCGGCGAGTGTCTTCCGGTTGTTGAAGAACGGTAATCCGATTGAGACTTGTATCATTCTGCCCCCAAGCGAGGCGCGCTCGAATAGATCTCCTCCAGCCTGGCGGCGCAGGCCCGGATGTCGAAGCGGCTACCGGCCAGCCGGTCCCGATCCGAGACTTGCGGCGGCGATTTCGCCATCGAGACCGCTTCGACGGCCCACTCGCCGGCTGATTCCCGCAGGGAAACCCTCCGCAACAGTTGCGGCAACTCTTCCACTTCCCTGGTGATAGCGTCGGAATAGAGGGCTGGGACCCCGGCCGCCTGAGCTTCGATCAATGTAATCGGCAGGCCTTCCCAAAGGGAGGGAAGCAGCAGGACATCGATGAGACCGGCCAGCAGTTGCGGCACATCGTTGCGCATCCCCAGAAACAAGGTGCGATGGGCGATTCCGGCCCGCTCAACCCAAAGTTCGATCTGCGGCCGCAATGGCCCGTCCCCGGCCAGTGCAAACCAGGCGTTGGGCTCCAACCGCGCGATGCGGCTGAAGATCTCAATTAGAAAGGCGTGGTTTTTCGGTTCGGCGAAACGGCCCACATGAGCAAACACGTGCGCGTCAGCGGGTATGCCGAGGCTGTTGCGGAAGGCCGCGCGGTCCAGATTGCGCCGGCTGAATTTTTCCAGGGCGACGCCAGAGTAAACCACCGAAACGCGGGGATCGGATTCCCAGGTCTCTCCGAACAGACTCGCCGCGGCGGGACGGCTGACCGCCAGGCAGTGCGTGGCATACCGCCGCATCCAGTGCTCCGCCAGACGAAGATAGAGTTGGCGGGCCGGGTTCGCCCGTCTGTCGATCCCTCGCGTGTCCGAATGGCTGTGCGCGATGCGAACCGGGACCCCGGCATGTGCGGCGCTTCGCAAAATCAGACCGCAGAAGTGGTGGGGGTGGGCGTGAACCACGTCATAAGGGCCCTGCTCTTCGACTACGCGGCGGAACTTCGTCTCATAGCTCCACGGACGGCTGGCTTCGGGCGCCCGGATGAGCCGCGCGCCGGTGGCTCCGGCAGCCTCCTCCAGTGCAGGGATGCCGCTGGCGTGAGTCAATATGTCGTATTGAAAGCGGGCGTGGTCGGCGCGAGACAACAGATCCACCAGCCAGGTTTCGGTTCCACCGCGATTCATGGCAGCGACCACATGCAAAACGCGAGCCGTGCGCTTCCGCGTGGGACGGACAGTCACAGCGGGATCGGTAGCGGCCGCGTTGATCATTGGCGAATCCCCGACAGAAGGCGAATCGACAGGTAGGGCAGGATCGCATACCAGCACACGTTGCGTACCAGGTCTGCCGTCTCGCCGCGCGCATACAGGATCGCGGTCAAGAGCAGCGTAGCGGTCAGCGCCAGAATCGCAGGATCGCTTCGGCCCCGAACGGCTTCCGAAAGCCTGCCGGCGATCCATCCGATGGCCAGCAATACCAACGGGACGCCGATCCAGCCGAAGTTTTCATACGCTTCCGCGATGAAGGAGTACCCCAAGCCACTGCCGTTGGCGGCGGCGTAAGGCATCACGGTATAAACCAGCCAGGCGGACAGGGTGCCATGCGCCGCGGTGGGGTGAACACTCCAAGCCACGTTCGGGAATCCGGCGAGCAGCGCATAAAGGTAGCTCACGCCTTCATCGAAGGGCCGCGCGGTGGGTACCAACTCCAGGGTGTAGGCAACCGTGCTCATGGAGTAACCCATTTCCGCCACCGAACCCACCACAGGATTTTCAATCGCTGACCATGCGCTGGTTACAAAATCCACGGATGTGCGGTCGAGGCCGCGCGTGTCGCGCACCGCTCGCACCAGGGGAAAGACCACAAAGCCGAGCAAAAGGGCTGGCAGAATCAATAGCTTTGCAGGGACGGGCCGAATGGTACGGGAGTACAGCCAGACGTAAGCCACCAGCCCTGTAGCCGCGGCGCCGCGCCCGCCGAGAAAGAACATCGCGAATGAACCGGCGATAGTGATCAAGGCAGAAATGACCACGCCAGTCCTTTTACCCTTACTCCCGGCCAGCAACAACAGAGCGGACGGGATGAGGAAGTTGGCCAACACCCGGGGGCCGGTGGCGAGCCCGATGTCGAGAGTTCGCTGATAGAGGGATATATAGCCCCCTGAGATCACCACATGCCCGGCGTCCCAGAAAACCCAGATGGCGGGGCCGATGGAAATCAGCAGCAGGAACCATCCCACCCAGCGAGTGTGCCAGGCGAGGTCCTGTTGCGCCCCGCTATGCCACGAGTTAGCCCTGGACGTCGAGTTTCCGGAGCTCGAAGCCCACAGAGCACCCATGTGCAGGGCACAGATTCCAAGCGCCACCAGGTATTCGGTCTTCAGAGTGGTGAAGGGACTGAACATGCCACCCAGGATCCCGTTGTTATTCAGGTGGAACACGTCGAGGAATACCTGGCCGCCATTGAACGTCCAACTCGACATCAGGAACAGCCCGTAAGGCTCGATCAATGTGCCGTGCAGTTTCGACCAAGACCACAAGGTCCACAAGGCGAGCGCCGTAAAGACCAGACCGGCCACGGGCAAAGTATCTTCGGCGACAACATCTGACAGAGAAGCCGCGACACCGGTGACGATCAAACTGAACAGGAAGAACGCGTGAGTGAGGCAGATGGCGCGACGGACCGATGCGATTCGCGGCTGTCTTTGCGCCAGCGGGAAATCCACGCACATCATGGGTTGCACAGTGTTCTCTCCAAGATCTGGGATCTCCGAATCTCCAACTGTTTGAGCCGGCGCCATGCCTCGGCACCGTACAGGATCACCGAAGAACTCCAGGCCACCAGGTACGAGAAAGCCAGCGCGGAAACGCCGTACCGCGGAACGGTGAGTTGCAGGGCGGCCACCAGAACGACGGTCCAGACTCCGTTGATGACAACCTGCCGCCAAAGGCTTGATCCGGCGAATACCGCTTGATAGAGGCTGCTGGCGATTACTTCCAGGGCAGCCGCGCTCAGCAGGAGCAGGATCAAAACGGACGAGCCGGCAAATTCCTTGCCGAAGAGATGAAGGACGTGGCGGCCGGCGAGCGTCAGCACGGCGGCTGCGACGATGGCCATGCTTCCGTTGAGCGCGACGGAGCCGCAAAACGTCTTGCGGTAACCCCACAGATCTCCGGCGGCCAGCATGTTATTCAATAACGGAGTAGTGACCCGCCCGATGATGAGCGGCATGAACAGGACCATCAGGCGCATGTTGTTCAGCGCGCTGAACACGGCCAAAGCGGCATAGCCGCTGGCCCTGGCGAGCGCCGCGTTCGACCACCAGACGGCTAGCGAAGAGATTATCCAGGCCGTCGTGGTCGGAACAGAAAACCGGTAGAGGGCCGGCCGCTCGCGCCAAATCCCGCGATAGGTTACTACGATATTCCGGCGCCGGCATTCGGCTTTCAAGGTGTAGTGGTACAGGAGCCATAGCAGAGCGGCGCTCAATCCCTGAGCCAGGGTTGCGCCGCAGAGAACCGAGCCACCGGCTGGCGGCCCACGTCAACACCAGCGTCGCCAGGCCATACGCCACGTTGATATGAGCGATTCCTCGAAAGGCTTCCAGGCCCGACAGCGCACCCATCTGATAGCCGTTCACAGTGATGAAGAACATGTAGATCGCACTCACGCGCATAGCGGCGGTCAAGACAGGCGCGCCGGCGCTTCCTACTACCAGCCATGGCGCGCACAATGCCAAAACCGCCGAGAAACAGGCCGCCGCTACAAAGGCCACGAGCGATGAGAGACCCAGGATGACTCCGGCCTTCTCCGGATTGCTGGTTCGATACTCCGATACGAACTTCATGGCGGTGGTTCCCAATCCGAGGCTGGCCAGGGTGGAGAAGGCGGCCACGGTTGTCTGGACCAGGGCGAACTGCCCAAAAACTTCCTTGCCGAGGCATCGAGCGACCACCACGGAACCGGCGAAGGATGCGCTTTGCCCAATGATGCAGCCAGCCGCATTCCAGCCCACGCCCCGCAGCAGACGCTCCGATGCAGGGCGCGGGATGCCGGTTCGAACGGTTACGAAGCGTCCGAATCCCCGATCGGGAGCGGCTGCCGGAATCGCCGCCGCTCGCGACGCTATAGTGTTGGTGAGCATGGCATACCCGAGGCGCACCGGACCACTACCCGGCCGCAACGTCGCGATAGCTCTTGTAGTATTTCGGGTGGTAGTAGTGATAGTAGTAGCTGTCGCTGCTGTCGACGCGGACCTCGTTCAGCACCACGCCGACGATGTTCGTGCGCAGACGATTGAGAGTGCTGACAGCCGAACGGAGAGCTTTGCGGTTGGTGCGGCCAGCGACCGCCACGATCAGGACGCCATCGACAGCCGCAGCCATCTGCAAGGGCTCCGGAAAGCCCAACAGAGGGGGAGAATCAAGCACCACCAAGTCGTATTCGGCGCAGGCCTCCTCCAGGATTTCAGCCAGTTTCGCACCCACGAGGTCGGAGGCGCGCCGCGAAGGCGGTCCCACCGGAAGGATGTCCAGCGTCGGGACCTCTTCTTTATGCACGAGCACGCTGCGCCAGGGCGTTCCGTTGGTCAGGACGTTCGAGAGCCCGACAACGCTGGGGATGTCGAAGCGGCGATGAATGCTGGGCCGCCTGAGATCTCCGTCCACCAGGAGGGTTCGACGGCCCTGCTGCGCGTGCGCCAGCGCCAGATGAACGGCGGTGGTGGATTTCCCTTCCGACGGAGCGGAACTGGTGATCATCAGCGAGCGGATGCGGCGGTCGAAGTCCGTCAGGAGAATGGAGTTGCGGAGAGTGCGTATGGCCTCCTCAAAAGTGCTGAGGCCTGAGGCGGATTCGCCCAATGGAACCAGCGCCATATTTCGGGTTCCCGGAGAAAGAGTTCTTCCATGCCATTCCTTTACGGCCGGCAACGTACCAATTACCTCGGTGGCCAGGGTTTGC
Organism: Bryobacterales bacterium; assembly: GCA_963842505.1. GTDB lineage: Bacteria > Acidobacteriota > Terriglobia > Bryobacterales > Bryobacteraceae > PALSA-129. Next base: position 1,586,104 of record CAWJGZ010000004.1, on the reverse strand, counting down.
GCGATCTGCTCGGGGTCGCGAACCGTGTTATTCAAAATGTCGCCGATGATGGCGATCGCAACAGCCAGCAGGATGGAGAAGAGGAACGCCAGCAAGATATTCAGTTTGAGGTTGGGGTACACGGCCTTCAGAGCGGGCCGGGCCATGTCCGCAATGCGAATGGCACTGTTCTGGAAGCCGGAGTTGATGGTCGCCTCTTTGATTTTCCTGACCAGTTCCTCATAGAGTGTTTTGTCGGCTTCGGCTTCCCGCTTGAGCGACTGGTATTCGAACGAGCGGGCGTTCAGATTATCGAACTCGGTCTTGGTCTCCGAGACGGTTTTCCGTAGCATGGACTCGCGGTTGAGTGCTTCGCGATACTCCACGTCGACCCGTTGACCGATATTGTCCTTGGTGCGCTGCAATTCCTGTTGCACTTCGGCCACCTGCAGGGCTGCCTTTTTGTACTCCGGGTGATTGGGACCGTAGTGAGTCTTGACTTCCGCGAACTTCTGCTGCTCTTCGTCCAGCCGCTCCGAGAGCTTTCTCAGCGATTCGCCCTGGCTGGAGACTTGGGCGGCCTCCATGGTGCCGCCAGCCACGGAATTGTGAGCGGCCTCCTTGCGCACACGGTCGGCCTGAGCGTTCGTGAATTCGGTATTCAACTGCAGCAGGCGGGCCGACAGAATGCTAGTCTTTTCTTCCGGATTGATGACGTTCAGTTCCCGCTCAAACTGGTTGAGCGCCGCACTGGACCGCTCCATTTTGGCCTTGAGCTCCTCGAGTTGCTTCTCCATAAAAGCCGAGAGGCTGGCTGAAGACTTGTAGCGAATGTCGTAGGTGTGTTCCAGGTAGGAACGGGCGATGCCGTTGGCGACGTCGGCTGCGAGCCGCGAGTCCGCGGAGCGATAACTAATGAGCAGAAGATAGGTATTAGGCGGGCGAGTGACCTTGAGGTTCTTGAGGCGCACCGGTGCGTCCTGCTGGTTGTCGGAAGTTCCGGATGTATCCGGTCTTTCGGCGTCGGTTTCGAGGAGTCTGAACTGGCTCGCCACGGGCCGCAGGACCGAATCGGACTGAATCAGTTTGGCCTGGGTGGCCAGAAACTGATCGGAGTCGTTGGCAACAGTACGAGTTGCCTCTTGCCCGATGATGGCGCTGGGCATCTGGCGGTCGATATCCACAGTGGCGGTGGACTCGTAGATGGGGATCAGACGGCTGGAGACGACCACCGTGGCGGTGACCGAACAGGCCACAAACAATAGGATCTTCCACCAGTTGCGCCGGAGTATCCAGAGGTAGTGCGAAAGCGGAACCGGCCCCGCGGTATCGGGCTCGGGTGCGAACCCGGGAGCACGATAGACTTCCGCCGGGACCGGAAGATTTCGCGCCGGCATGTCCGCGACCGGAGCCGGTAAGTTTGCCAGGATATTGTTTTCAGTCATCGTTTCCGTTACCGAATCTGCCTGTGAATCAGTGCGGGAGCTGCCCATAAATCAGCGCGGTCGCGCCGGCCGTACTGCCAAACGCCAGGATTCTCTCCAGCGCAGCCATACCGATGCGTCTCCCCCGGTTGTCGGGGATATAGAGGACATCGCTGGGCAGTAGTGCCGCGTCGGGTATCTTGCGGCTCATAATCTTAGTCAGTTCGATGGGGATTTCATTTTTGGGCCCCGTCCCCTCGGTGCGATAGATATAGGCCTGGTTGGATGCGAACGGTGCGAGGCCCTCCGCCAGCGCGAGCAACTTCAGAACGCTGGTCTCCGAGCCGTCCCGCACTACGAAGGCTCCGGGCTTCTTGACGTTGCCTACCACGAAAACCCTCCCCGCTTCGGGAACTCGCACTTCTTCTCCGCCCGTCAGCCGCAAGTTGGCGTCGGGGTCGGCGGAGTCGATGAGCGCCTTGACCGGAATCCGTTGAATCAGTGACGTGGGTAGGCCGGAGGGGCCGGTTTGCCGCTTGCTGATGAGGATCTCGGAGCCGGCGTCTTCGGTTAATCCACCCGCCCGCGTGACGGCTTCAAGCAGCGTCACGGGAGCGCTGGCTTGAAAGGTCACGGGACTTCGGACGGCGCCCGCAACGCTGATTGGCCGGCTGCTGTACTCGACCACCGTAACGGTTACAAAGGGATCCACGATCAAATCCTCTTCCGCCAGTGCTCTGGCAATGACGTCCTCCAGGTCGTTGGGCATCAGTCCCTCGCTTTTGATCTGTTGTTTCAGCATTGGAAGCCGGATGTTGCCGTCGGCCCCGACGCGAACGGTGCGCGTCAGTTCGGGCGAATCGTAGACCTGAATCGCGATCAGGTCTCTGGGGCCGATCTTTTGTGCAGGGAGATTTGTGGACGGCTCAATCAGGCCGCCGGGGCGCTCTTGGCCTTGCATCCAGGCCGGCACCAACACGAAAAAAAGCGCGAGTAGTTTCATGGTGAATGTCTCGAGATCAACCTCAGTAACTCCGCAGAGATGCCTTAACGACACTTACTCCCATGCAACCCAAGGCCGAGGGAAGATGCGACATTTACTCAAATCATTGCCCTTGTTCACTCTTCGAAGGCCAGGCATCTTATGCTCACTGTTACTATCGGCTGTCTGTCTGATTGCTATAGGGGTAGGGCGCACTTTTTCAGCGGATGAACAGATCTGATGATCTTGTGCCGGCATGATACTATGGGCTCAAATGGCGAAACCCATGACAAACGTGGCCCACTGGGATGGAGTCTGGTCGCGAGTGCCGAGCATGCGGCTGCCGAGCCGGCTATTTGTCACCACTCAGGACCGGATGCGGCTGCTCCGGCGATACCTCAAGCCAGGCATGCGGTTTCTCGAATTAGGATGCGCACCGGCAAAAATGCTGGCATGGGTGGCCACACAGGGCGTGCAGGTGGCGGGGATGGATTATTCGGCGCAGGGGATCGAGTGGGGCCGCCAACTGATGCGGGCGTTGGGGTTGGAAGCGGACCTACGGTGTGAAGATTTATTCTCTACCACATTCTCGCGAGAGAGCTTCGACTTAGTCCACAGCGCCGGCCTGATCGAACATTTCGACGATCCCGTGCCCTTGGTGGAGATTCACCTGGGACTGGTGCGCCGGGGAGGCACGGTCTTGATCAGCGTGCCGAATTACGGCGGCTTCTATGGTGCGATGGGCCGGCGATTCGGCCCGAGCAATTTCGCCCTGCACAACCTGGTGACTGCCAGCCGAGCGGGGATGGAATCCCTTCGCCGCCAGTTTCCCGGCATGCAGGGGCACGTGAAAGGTATCGGCCGTTGTTTTGCTTCGCGGGTATTGTTTGATGAGAAACTGCCATACCCCGTGGGAGCACTGCTCGAATACGCCACAAACGGATTGGGTCTGATCCAGCCGTTTCGGATCGGCTGGCTCTGCCCGCACATTGTGTTGGAGCTCGTGAAGCCGCTCTAGCCCGCATTTCTCACCAGCTTTCTGCTGCGGCGCGTGATCAGGCCGCGTCTACTTCGTTGCGCTTGCTCAGCGTGCTCGACATACTGTTCAAGTATGCCTGCGCGCGCTGAGCGGCGCGCGCCTCGTATCCGCAGCCTTCTGACGCGCCTCACGACGAAACCTGGTGAGAAAAGCGGGCTAGCCAGACCCGCTAAACAAAAAGGGGGCTTCGGGCCGAGGCCCGAAGCCCTGAAGAGGAGGACAAACAATTCGTGCGGGGTCAACGGCTAGCAGAAGGTTGAGATTGACTCTGGCCGGGTAGGCTTCCGGCCGCAGCCAGGCCACCCACGGTAGCGGCCGCTGCTACGCCGCCGACCACGGCGATGGTGCCGGCGCCGATGCCGGTCCCGGCACCCGCGGCGCCAGCGGCTGTCCCCGCGGCAGCAGCAGCAGCGCCGGCCGTAGCTTCGACTTTCTTGGCGACCGAGGAGCAACCGCCTTTGCCGACGACCTTCAGACCGGCAATGCGAACCACTTGAGAGGCTCCCGGCACAGAGGCAGGAGAGTTTTCCGCAACACCTGTGATCTCCACGCGGTTACCCGTCTCCTTTTCGAGGTCGGTGCCGCGAAGCTCCAGGACGACGTTGGTCGTCTGGTCGACGACGATCGGCTTCCCGGCTTTCTCCAGCAGGCATCCGGTCACTTTGGTGGGGGCCAATGCGCCGGCGGCCTGGGGTTCGAGGTCCAGGCCTCTTCCGGCCTCGATGGTTGCAACCAGGATTCCGCTGGAATTCGTCACCCGAACAGCGCCTTGAACGGCGGCGACAGCCACCTTGCCATCACCCTCCAGCTTGACGCGCGTGATGGCATCCCGGGACCCGGAGACGTGCAAAGAGCGAGCCTCCACTTCATATCCCGAAGCCAATTCGACCTGGCCGTAACCCGATTCAAGGATGAGTTTTTTCTGATATACCGTGGCACGCGTATCCGCAGCCAGGCGGACTTGGGATCCGCCGATCAGCCGAAGCTGTGAAGGAGCGCTGGCGGTTCTCGATGATACTCCCATCGAACAGGGTGCTGTTACCCCATACACGCGAGTGGTCGACCTGAAAGCTCCCGTTGGCGATTGCCGAGCCAATCGCGCTGTCCGAAGCGGGTAGGCAAGTCAGAGCGCCCAGGGCCAATAGAATCAATGTTCCCCGGACGAGCAATGGTAGGTTACTTGGTCTGGTCATCATAACTAACAACTCTATCGGCGGGATTGGCGGGTTCATTAGAGCCAGGCAGAAAATTTTAATAGAATGCGCAGTCTATGGTTACGGAGTTTATTGCCGATAGTATGTTGCGTGAGGACTGAGGCTTCGAGACCGGCTGTCTCGCCGGTCCGTATCCTACTCTATTGCATCATGATGCTGGCGCTGGCAGCGGCCGCCTATTGGGCGGGGCTTCTGGGATGGGCGGACCATCTTTCGCGCAGCAGCCGGATGGCCGACCGCGAGCGCGCGGTGCGAATGGCGCCTGGCACATCCTTATATGAGCGGCTGGCAGACAAGATCGAGGAAGCCGGCGGCGACCCTCTGCCTGCGTTGGCGCATGCGGCGGAACTGGATCCGGCGAACGCCGAACACCGGATGCGCGTGGGGCTACGGGCGGAAACGGCCGGCCAGTTTGATGTGGCGGAGTGGAACCTGCTAGCGGCGGCCCGACTGAGCCGCCTATACCAGCCTCGCTATCTGCTGGCGCAATATTATTTCCGGCGGCAAAATGCCGACGGATTTTTCCGATGGGTGCACGCAGCCTTTGATATGGCCTACGGCGATGTATCGCCGCTGCTGGACTTGTGCTGGAGGATGCGACCGGATGCGGAGTGGCTGCGGGCGCAAGCGCTTTCGAAACGCCCGGAAATTGCGCGGCAATACCTAGTCTTCCTCTCCAGGCGCCAGCAAATGGAGGCCGCCGAGGTTCTGGCCGGGGAACTCGCCGAGTCTGCCGTGGCGGCGGACCTTCCGCCCCTGTTGGAATTTTGCGACCTCAGCCTGGCGGCAGGCCGCCCGGCGCAGGCGGTGGCAGTCTGGAACCGGCTGTCGGCGAGCCGCTTGCTGCCATTTGGAGAATTGGATCCAGCGAAGGGGATTTCGCTGACGGACGGGCGTTTCGATCGACGCGCGCTCGGGCAGGCTTTCGACTGGCGCCTGAACGATACGGACGGCGTGACGAGCCGGCGGACGAAGGGTGCGTTGCGTGTGACTTTTAGCGGGCGACAGGCGGAGTGGTGCGCCATCGCGTGGCAGTATCTGGCAACGTGGCCGGGGAGACGCTACCGGCTGCGGTGGGAGTTGCGGGGGATCGATACAGACTCGCCAGATGGCGTTTGTTGGAAGGTTTACGATCTGACGGGAAGGCGTATCGCTGCCGAGACGGGCGGCGGGAGTCTGAACCTGAACTTTGTGGCCCCCGCGGACTTGTTGGTGTTGATGCTGTCCTATGAGAGACCGATGGGTTCGCCCCGTCTGGCTGGAACGGTGGCGGTGACACACGTGGCGCTGGAGATGGAGCGATGAAAAACGCCGCTATTGGCCTCGCTGCCTTGCTGTTTTTTGGCACCTTGACGTTGTGGGTAGAGGAACGCTGGGCCTGGAGTCTGTTTCAAATCGGAGTTTTCTTGCTGGCGGGGTGCAGGCTGGCGAAGGCACGCTGGAGGCAGGTTCCGGTCGCCTTCTGGCCCCTCGCGGCGGCGTGCTGCTGGCCGTTCCTACAAGTCATACTTGGCCGGAGCATGGGGCCGGCGCGGACCTGGAACGCGGCTCTCGACTGGTTCACCTTTCTGGTGGTGTTTGCGCTGGCAGCGGAGCTGCTTTCGGACCAGGGCACCCGCCGCTGGTTCTTGAGGGTAGCTGCACTGTTCGGCATGTTCGTGGCGGCCGAGGCGACGGTGCAGAATTACGCCTCAGGAGGGAAAATTTTCTGGCTCTTTGCAAGCGGTTATAGCGATGGAGTGATGGGGCCATTCGTCAACCGCGGACAGTATTCGGCCTGGATTGAACTGCTGCTGCCAGTGGCGCTCTACCTGGCCTTTACCGACCGGCGGCGCCGTGTGCTGTGGGGCTCGGCGGCGGCGGTGCTATTCGGTTCCCTGGTGGCGGGGGCGTCCCGAGCCGGCTTCGTCCTGGCGGGCGCCGAGTTGCTGGCGGTAGTGCTGATGGTGGGTGTTCGAAAGCTTGTTTCGCGCCGGACATTGTTGGCGGCTGCCATCCAGATTGCAGTCCTGGCCGGGATCGCAGTGACGGTGGCCGGATGGCAGGGTTTGCAAAGCCGGCTGGAAACGCAAAGTCGGGAAGCGCTGCGGATGGATGCGGTTCGCGCCTCGACGCAAATGGCGCGGGAGCACCCGTGGTTCGGCACGGGGCTGGGAACCTGGCCCACGGTATACCCGGCATATGCCGGGCTCGATACGGGCCTGTTTCTGAACCAGGCGCACAACGATTGGGCACAATGGATGGCAGAAGGCGGTCTGCCCTTTCTGCTGCTGTTGGCTGTTTTCTCGTTGCTCTGTTGCAAAAAGGCAGTTCTGTCGATCTATGGGTTGGGTGCAGTGGCTTTCCTGTTGCATGGACTGGTGGATTATCCGATGCAGCAGCGGCCGGTCTTGGCGGCGTGGTTTTTCGTGATGGCAGGCGCAGCGGCCGCGTGGCCGGGCGACCGCACATGAGCCTATGATGGACTACTACGAAGAACTGGGCGTAGAGCGGTCGGCTTCTCCCGACGAGATCCGGCAGGCCTACAAGCGCCTCGCGCGCTTGCTGCATCCCGACCACTGTGGTGACGAGCAAAGCCGGCGCCTGGCGGATCTACAAATGAAGCGCCTGAACGGCTTGTTGCGGGTGCTGACGAATCCGTCGGATCGGGAGAGCTATGACCGCTTATTAGTCTCCCGCACGCCGGCGGCGGGTGGCCCCCCAGGACCATTGGACTGGAAGGCGCCGCGGTGGCTGTGGCGGGTGCTGGGTGCGATCCTGCTGGCGGGAATGCTCTCCCTGGCGATTCGCGCTCCGCGGCCGGCTGTTACGACCGCGAGGACACATGAGAACCGCCGGCGAGCAAACGGCGTCCGTGCCCCAACCGAAAACATCCAGGGCGCATGTGTACGAGAGGCGCGTCAGGGTATCCGCGCGGGACGATTCGGAACCGAATGATGCAGGGGCGGATCGCGAGCTGGCGAGGGCTCGTGCGCCGACAAACGGGCATTCCATGCCGGGACTGGAGTTCGAAGAACCGGCGCCGGTTCGCGCGATGGCGGTTCCGGTCGCGAACCCGGTGGCGGGCCTGGGGCTGGCGCCGGCCGGTTCCGCGCTGGCCGGCGATTGGTTGTTTGTGCCGGCGCCCGACGTGAAGACTGCCGGATTGTATCCGCCGGAGTACATCGAGCTGCGTGTGATGGAAGACGCGGGTGTGCTGCGCGGCCGCTATCGCGCCCGCTATCGCGTGGCGGACAAGGCGATTTCGCCTACCGTGGCATTTGAATTTGAAGGCCGGGGATTGGACGGCGAGGCCAGGCTGCCGTGGACCGGAGCGGGCGGGGCCCAAGGCGAGGTCACCATGCGATTGCTGGAAAGTGGAGCGCTCGAAGTGACCTGGGAAGCGAGCCGGATGGGCGCGGAATTGGGCCTGATTTCCGGAACGGCCACCCTGGTGCGAAGGCTGGACTGAAGAGGCTCCAGTCCAATGCGGGTCGATTCGAGGCCATCCCGGCCCACTGTCCGGAAAGGCGCTTGGGGACCACTTGTCTTAGCCCTAGGCACCGGTATGCGGGGTCTTCCTGAAAACTCGCTGCCCAATCCACGCTGCCTCCTGTGAAGTCCCCTTCAGGCCGATGGGACCAACACGCCCACTGTAAAGCTGACCTTTCCCCCACCAGGCCCCGTGACCCAATCTCGCATTGTCCCCGCGCGTCTATTCGTACCGCAAAGCTGCCATCGGATCGACCCGAGTCGCCCTTCGTGTTGGCACATACGCCGCAAGCAGAGCCAGCGCAATCATCATCACCGCGCCAAAGGCGAGCGGAAAGGCGCTCGCCACCGGCAGGTCAGGGATCAGGCTCACGGCGAACCGTTTGCCCCAGTACGCGATGGGCACTCCCACCACCAGGCCCGCGCAGCTCATTCCGAGCGCCTCCTGAAGCACCATCCGGGTGATATCTCTTCGCGTCGCGCCCAGCGCCACGCGGATGCCGATCTCGTTGATGCGGCGCGCCACCGTGTACGCCAGCAGCCCATACAGGCCAAGGGCCGCCAGCACGGACCCCAACGCGCCGAACAGCCCGGACAGCATGGCGCTGAGGCGTTCCGGAACGATCGCGCCATCCACCTGGTCAGCCAGCGTCTTGACATTCTCGACGGCCACGGTCTTCAGCAACCCGCGCACCACGCGGCGCACGTCACCCGCCACTGCCTCCGGTTCCACCGAGGTCCGTAGCGCAAGTTTGGAGGAATTACTTCCCAACTGGAAACTGTTGAAGTAAACGAAGCGCGACGAAGGTCCACGCATATCCCCGGACTTCGCATCGCCCACCACCCCCACGATCTCGAACGGCTGGCTGTCGCCGTCGAAGGTGATGTGTCTTCCGATGGGGTTGCCGCTGCCGAAAAAGTAGCGCACCAGCGTCTGATTGACGATGGCCACGCGCGGGCGGCCCTGGTCCTGGAAGCTGAAATCGCGCCCCATCAGCAACGGCATGCCGAGGGTCTCGAAGTACTTCGGCGCAATCCAGTTTTCCGAGAGAAAGCGGCGTTCTCCGGGTTTGGCCTGGTAGCCTTCCACGGTGGCGGGACGCATTCCTCCCACGCCGGCCATCGGGAAAAACGCGCACATGGTGGCCGAGCGCACGCCTGGAATGGCTTCCAGGCGCCCCAGCAGGTCCCGGTAGGCCCGGGACAATTGCTCGCCGTCATACCCGCTGCTGGCGGGATTGAGAGACACCAGCAGAACGTGGTCGCGGTGGAAGCCCAGGTCGAGGCGCTCGAGATTCGAAAGGTGGCGGACAAACAGGCCGGCAACGCTCAGCAGCACCACCGAGAACGCCACCTGCGTCACCACCAGGCACTCACCAAACAGCCGCCGCAGCCTGGTTTCGCCGGCCCTCCCCGTTTCGCGCAGGGAAGAAGCCGGGGCGGATCCGGACGCTCGCCAAGCTGGAGCCAATCCGAACAGAACGCCAGTTAGCAGGGCTATTCCGGCGGTGAAACACAACACGACCCAATCGGGCCTCGCCTGAATCTCGATGCGCTCCCGTCCGCTGGCAATGATCCGCACCAGGGCGCCGGTGCCCCAATATGCCAGAAAGATGCCGAGCAGGCCGCCGGACGCGGCAAGCACCAGGGACTCGGTCAACCCCTGGCGCAGCAGGCGAAACCGGCCGGCGCCCAGCGAGGCACGCACTGCCATTTCCCGCTGGCGGGCCGCCCCACGCGCCAGCAGCAGGCTGGCCATATTGGCGCACGCAATCAGCAGCAGCAGCACCACCACAGCCATCAGCACCAGCGCCGGCTTCCCAAACTGATCGCGCAAGTGCGAGAGACCGGCCCCGGCAGGCTGCACCTCGATCTTCCAATCGCGAACACTGCGATCGTCGTTGGTCTTGAATTCGTCCTCCACAAACCACTGGAACAGCACGGCCATCTGCGCGCGGGCCTGCTCGATGGACACACCCGGCTTCAACCGCGCCGCCAACTTCAGCCAGTAGCGCGCGGTGGTGGCGAAGCTGGGGTGCTGGGCGGTCAGCGGCAGCCAGATGTCTTGCCTGTTCGCCGGCTCCAAGCCAACGAAGTCGCGCGGGGCGACTCCGACAATGGTCAACGGGTGGTTTCCATCAATGATTCGCCTGCCGATAATCGCCCGGTCGGAGTTGAACCTGCTCTTCCAGTAGGACCAGCTCACCACCGCTACGTTGCCAGGCGAGCCCGCCCTTCCGTCTTCCGGACCGATCAGGCGGCCCAGCGCCGGATTCACGCCTAGCACCGTAAAGTAATTCGCGGTTACAAACCCGCCACGCAGTATCTCCGGTTCCAGGCCGTCGCCATGTATGGCGAAGGGTGTGTCGGACGCCGCGATCAGCCCCGAGAACACATGATTGTTTTCGCGATAGTGCTCGTAGCTCCGCCAGTCGAAGGCGTCGAAGTGGTCCTGGCCCGGGGCTTTGAACAGCAGTTCCACCAATCGCCCCGGATCGCGGACCGGTAGCATGCGTAACATCAGGGCATCAATCAGGCTGAAGATGGCCGTGTTGGCGCCGATGCCGAGCGCCAGCGATAGAACGGCAACAGCCGTGAATCCGGGACTGCGCCGCATCCCGCGAAGGGCGTAGCGCGCGTCCCGCCAAAGCGTTTCCAGCGAATTCCATCCCCACATTTCGTGCGTGATCTCCTGGATGAGAGTCCGGTTACCAAACTTGCGGCGTGCCCTTGAGCAGCTCGATCCGATTCCGATAGCGCTCCCGCTTGCCCATAGCTGTAGGCATCCTACATCCTAAGGCTGTTGGCCGTCTACAAGGTGATTTGCGGGCTACCGCAATGAATACCAGGCCTTGCGCCGGGCGCGCGCCTGGTCGCACTGAATGGGGGCGCCGGACAGTACGGCCCGCGGATTGGTAACAAAAAGCCGCTCGGCGGTTTCAGCGCCGAATCTTTCCTCCACAACACGCCATCCCTCGGTGAGGACCGGCGGGCGGTGCTTGACGTCGTGAGCGTCGCTGGCCAAAAAGTGAACCATGCCGTGGTCCAACAGGTGCTCGGCAGCGGCCGTCGCCGAGCGTCCGAAGCGGCCCAGAAGCGACTGCACCGTCACCTGGATAAGACTGCCCTGGCGAATCCAGGATTCCAACTCGGGCAGATTTCTTTGCAGGATGGGGTTGCGCTCGGGATGAACCAGAATGGGCGGCGTTCCGGCGTCACCCAGGCGCGCCAGAATTTCGCCGCTGGTCTTCGGAACGACAAAATCGGAGAACTCGATCAGCACATAACCGCGATGATTGACGGACCAGGTTTGTGGCGAGCGCAGCACGGCTTCGACGTTTTCCAGGGTGAAATGCAGCTCGCAACCGTAATGAATGCGCGGGATATCCTGGGCGGCTTGCTGCAATTCGGCGATCGAGCGCACGGCGCGGACGGGGTCGAAAACATATTCCGCGTTGGAATGCGAGGAAGCCACGATGTCGGTGGTGCCGGCGGCGGCCGCCAAGCGCAACATCTCGATGGCTTCTTCCATGCTGCCGGCGCCGTCGTCGAAGCCGGGCAGGATGTGGCTATGAAGGTCGATCATTCGTCTGGGAGAAGTATCGACAGATAAGCGAGGCGAGTTTAGGAGGCGAGTTGGAGCAACTGTGAAACTCCGCCCGAAGCGTCGGCAGGAATGAGCTTGCTAAAAGAGCCAAATCATTACAGTCCAACAGGCCGCCGATGAACGCCGATAAACGCGAATTGAAAAGAACTGGCTTATCTGAGTTCATCGGCGTTGATGGGCGGCTCAAGATGCTCTCTTTGACTTTTTCACCAGCCTCAGGAATGCCGACTCCGCTAAGGTTCCGAACTCTTCACCGGGGGATCACTGCCCCTGCGGCTTCATGCGTTCGAGCTTGCGGTAGAGGGTCTTGCGTTCGATCCCCAATTTCTTGGCGGTCTTGCTCTTGTTGCCGCCCATGGCAACCAGCATCTTGCGGATCTGCTCTTCTTCGGCATCCGCCAGGGTCTCGGCCGGCTTTTCGCGCGATTCCATGGTCGTCAAGGCGTCCTTTACGGTCTCGGCGTCGATGCGGTCGGCCAGAATGACCATGCGCTCGATGACGTGCTGCAACTGGCGGACGTTGCCCAGCCAGGTCTGGTCCTGCAATGCCTTGGCGCCGGAATCCATCAGTTTTACGTCGCGGTGGTAGCGCTCGTTGTATTTCCTGACGAAGTGTTGGGTGAGCAGGGGGATGTCGCCGCGCCGTTCCCGCAAGGGCGGCATGACGATCCGCACCACGTTGAGGCGATGCCACAGATCTTCGCGGAATTTGTTTTCACTCATCATCCGCTGCAGGTCGCGGTTGGTGGCCGCCAGTACGCGCACGTCCACGGTCTTGGAACGCGAAGCGCCCACCGGGCGGATCTCGTGGCTCTCCAGGAACCGCAGCAGCGCCAGTTGAAAATTCTGTTCAATATCGCCGATTTCGTCCAGAAAAACGGTGCCGCGATTAGCCGCCTCAAACACGCCCACGCGGTCGCGGTCGGCGCCCGTGAAAGCGCCGCGCATGGCGCCGAATAACTCGCTCTCCAACAACGAAGGCGCGATCGCCCCGCAGTCCACGGGCACGAACGGATTGTCCTTGCGCAGACTGAAGCGGTGAATCATGCGCGCCACAAGGTCCTTGCCGGTTCCCGTCTCGCCTTCGATGATCACGGTAGCGTCGGTGGGGGCAGTCCGCGATACGGTCTTGTAAACCTCCACCATGCCGGGCGAGATGCCGATCATCTCGGTTTCGAGCGGTTCCTCTTCTTCCGATTCATCTTCGTCCTGGTCCTGGTTGCGCGCATCTTCGGCCCTTCTGATGGTGTTCAGCAACAGGTCGAGCTCAAATGGCTTGGCGATGTAATCGAACGCGCCGCCGCGCGTGGCTTTCATGACGGTTTCAATGGTGCCGCGACCGGTCATCAGAATCACGCAGCAGAGGGCATCCTTGCGCTTGGCGGCATCCAGCACATCGAGGCCGGTGCGTTCGTCGATGTAGATATCGGAGACTACGATAGGGTAAGCCTGACCGGCCAGGCGCTCGATGGCATCGCCGGTGGTGGAGACGGCGTCCACGGAATAGCCGTTGGCTTCCAAAGCCGTCTGGATGGTGAACTGGAACGCGGGATCGTCTTCGACTAGTAGTATTTTCGGCATTCAGTTTCGTTCCGCCGCCGTGGGCACGGCCGCCGGCAGCACCAGGGTAAAACAGGAACCAGCGCCGGGCTGGCTGGTCACTTCGATTTGTCCGCCGTGCTGTTCCACGATCTGTTGGACTATGGAAAGCCCGATTCCGGTGCCCGCTTCTCCGGATTCTTCCGCTTTCTTGGTGCGATAAAACTTTTGAAAGATCTGTTTGACTTCTTTCTGGTCCATGCCGATGCCCTGATCCCTCACGGCGATCCGCACAAAGCCCTGGTCTTTCGACGCGGCGACCGTGACCTCGGTCCGCTGCGGCGAGTATTTCACGGCGTTCGTTAGTAAATTGTAACAGGCATACTCGATGAGTTCGCGATCGCCATTGAACTGCAACTCGTCGGGCGCGGGAGCAACCGAGATGGCGATGCGCTTGCGTTCCGCCACGGGCCGCACGCGCGTCACACAGACATCGATCAGGGGCCCTACCGGAATGGGCTCGCGCTTCAGCTCCATCTGCCCGGCGGTGAGGCGCTCCACGTGGAGAAAGACTTCGACCATGCGGGCCAGGCGCTTGGATTCGGAGTTGATGAGGTCGGCCACCTGTTTGCGTTTTTCTTCGGTGAGCGCGTATTTCGAAATCAACTCGCTCGATCCCTGGATGGCGGAAAGCGGCGTGCGCATTTCGTGGGTCACGAAGTGCATGGCCTGCTGGTAACGCTGGCGCGCGGATTGCTCGATGTGCCAATCGCGCCGCACCACCAGGTGGTAATAGCCGGCGGCGGCGAGGGTGGAGATCATGGCGGCCGAGACGGGCGTCGAGAACGATAACACGCTTTGGTGGATGAAAAAAAGATACGGCGTAATCATGGAAGCCGCCACTACCGCCGCGCCGCCGGCATAAGCCCACCAGCCGGGCAGGTAGCGGAACGACAGGCCGGCGGCCACCACGAATCCGAGGCTGATTAGCAGCACCCACTGGTCGCCCGCATCCGTAATGAAGAGAGACTGCGCGATGGTTTCGAAGGCGGCGGCGTTGATTTCGATTCCGGTGGTGCTCTGGCCGTAGGCGTACGGGGTGAAAAGACGGTCGCGCACTTCGGTGTCGGCGGTGACGCCCGCGAAGACGGCCTTGCCGGTGAATTGCGACGCCAGCGCGGGGTTCTCCAGCAGGCGCGCGAGCGACACCTTGGGAATACTCATGCCGGGCGGAATATAGCGGACGCGCATCACTCTGCCGTCCTCGGTGCGCCTTGCGGGAATCACCACGCCGCCCACTTCCACGTCTCCGGTCTGGTACCGGCCTTGCCCCTCCAGCGGCACGGGCGCGCCGCGGCTCAGCCGGAATGCTTCGGCTGCGAGCGCCCATCGCCGGTCTTCGCCGATATATTTTTCGAGAGAGATTGACCGCGTGATGGAGTCGTTGTCATCCGGTTCGGCGTGAACGTGGCCGATGGCGGCGGCGCAAACTGCGAATTGGGGCTTGGGATCTTCCCAGCGGACGGGGTCATCCATGAGTAAGGCCGAGAGCACCAGGTTGGGAGTCTGGCAGAGGGCTTTGGCGAGTTCCAGGTCGGCTTCGGTATCGGCTCCCTGATCGGTGAGGATGACGTCAACCGCGACGGCTTTCGGATGGGCGGCCGCCACCAGGAGCAAACCCTCGGCCAGGCGGGGGCGAATGCGGCGCATGCCACCGATCTTGGCAAGGGTTGCCTCATCGATAGCGAGAATGGCGGATTGAGGTTTCCAGGGTTTGGGCTGATAAAGGCGGAACATGTGATCGTAGGCGGAATTATCCACCTGCCGGCCGAACTTCCAACTGCCCAGCACGGCCACCAGGAAGGCCGCCGCCAGGAGCCCGGCGTACGATGCTGCTCTTCGCCAGCGTCGTTGTTCCACAATTTTAGTATAGTGGCGCGCGCCGGCGGCCAGCCGCGGCGGCAACTTTCCGAGAAGCCTGTTTATCTGCCTTGTGATAGTCCAACGGTACTAGAATCCCAATCGGAGACGCCTGATGAACAGGTCTATCTGGATCACTGCCGCGGCCATCTATTGCTTTGCCAACGGCGCAATAGCGCTTATTTCCTTGAGCAGTGTCAACTCAATCGCAATCTTACAGAATCCTACTCATCCGTTTGTCCTAATCGACGCAACCAGTTTCTGTTGGGCCGTTTTGACAGGTATCGGCCTGGAGCGTCGCTGGCGCTGGTCAAGAATTTCGATTCAGATCTTCGCAGCGTTAGCAGTTTACATCGGCGTCATTAGCGCTTTCGGAACAGGCGTCTCGACCGCGTTGCATATCTCGAACGGTGTTAATGCGCTGCTCGGAATTACCTGGCTGGTGGTATTCAACCTCCGACAGGTCAAGATGGCTTTCACATCCACGGATTAGCTATCAGGTTTATCCGCACAAGCAAGGACGCGCACAGGCTGTGGCAGAAAAGTGGACTCGGAAAACTCGGCCCACGACCGGCCGGGCGGCCTATCCCCCTTACTTTAAACTCAGGCCGCCATCGACGGCCAGGATCTGCCCGGTGATGAAATTGGAGGCCTTCAGAAAATAGACCACGGCATCGGCTATTTCGGCGGGCGTGCCGCCGCGGCCGGCCGGGGTGGCTTCGATCATGCGCTCGCCGCGCTTGTCAATGTCTGCAAACGGAATCACGCCGGGCGCCACGGAGTTCACGGTGATTTCCGGCGCGAAGGCTTTGGCGAGCGCGCGCGTCAGCATGATGACGCCGGCCTTGGACGCGCAGTAGTGCGCGTGCTCTGCCCAGGGACGGATGCCGCCCAGCGAGCTGATGTTGACGATGCCGCCGCCGCCGGTCTTGCGCATCAGGCGCGCGGCGTTTTGGCAGCAGAAGAAAACCGCCTTGAGGTTGACCGAGTGGATGTAGTCCCAGTCCTTCTCGGTGATGTCGAGCGGGTCGAGGCGCGTGAAGCGGGCGGCGTTGTTGACGAGGCCGTCCAGGCGGCCCATGCGGGCTTCGACGCCGGCGAACATGCGCGCAATGGCGTCGACGCTTTCCAGATCGGCGCGGAACAACTCCGCGCCGCCGCACTCTTCGGCGGTATGGCGCGCGTCCTTTTCGGAACGGCTGTAATGGATGGCCACGCGAGCGCCTTCCGCGGCCAACCGCAACGCGATGCCGCGTCCAATGCGTTTGGCGGCGCCGGTGACAAGGACGACCCGGCCGGCGAGTTTATTCGATTCGGTCATGCGAGGGCTCCGGCAGGCGACAAGCGCCCGTTGATAACCGGCCCACAGGATACCATCCTGCCCCACCAGGCAGGCGCCACGCATCGACACGAGTGTCGATGCGGCACGCACGGGTGCGTGCGCCACAAAAACCGCGTGGCCTTCGAGCTACATTGTGGGCTCGCCATGGATCTCGATCTCCTCCGGGTCCACGCCTTCGCGCGCCGGCTCGGGTAACCGGCCGGTGATATGGGCCCAGCCCCAGAATATCGCGGTGGTGGAGCTGAGCGCTCCGGCGATGGCGCCGATGGTGCGCGGATCCCAGTACTGGGAAGCCACGCCGGCCCCCAGCATCGACATCATCATGACGCTCCAGGTGGTGGTTTCCATGGTGGCGAAGACGCGGCCGCGGAAGGCGTCGGGCACGCAGCGCAGCAGGTACGACATATTCATCACCGAGCTGAACCCCACGCCGGCGCGCGAAAGCGCGATGAAGACGAGCGACGCGTAGAAACTGCGTGTCTGGCTGAAGAGGATGTACGCTCCGCCGTGCACGATGTAGCAAATGGCAATGGAACGCTTGTAATTCCGGAAGGACAGTTGGCGGCCGAAGCGGTAAGCGGCGGCTCCGCCGCACAGCAGGCCCACACCGGCGCAGCCCCAGATGAGGCCCAAGCCATAAGGTCCGCGTTTGAAGACCAGCTCGCCGAAAATAGTGAACAGGATCTGCGCGGCGCCCCCGCCCGTAGCCCAGCCCACGTTGACCATGGCGAGCCCGAGGATCAGCGGGACGGAGCGCATGTAGCCCAGCCCTTCGGCATATTCGTGCCACGGACGCACCACGTCGCTTTCGGTGAGCGAGCGGCGGGGCGGACGAAAACCGCGGCCCGGCAGGAAAAGGCGCGAAATGCACAATGCCGAAAAGACAAAAGAGAGCGAGTTGAAAAGGAAAGCCAGCGGATAGCCGAATTGCGCCATTATGCCGCCGAGGAAGGCGCCGGCGGCGAGCGTGCTCCACTGGGTGGTCTGGGTAAGGGAATTGGCGGTGTGCAGCTCTTCCTTGCTGGCGATGGAGGGCAGGATGGCCGAGCGCCCGCTGGTGAAGAACGGCGAAGCCACCATCAACAGGGCGCTGAGCACGTAGAGCAGCCAGGTGGCGTGACCTTTGACGGTGAGGATGAAGCCGAGCGCCACCACGGCGCGGATGACGTCGCTTGCGATCATGATGCGCTTGCGGTCCAAGCGATCGAGCGTGACGCCCGCGAGCGGGCCGGCCAGCGCAGCGGGGATGGCGCGCGCCAGCAGCACGCCGGTGACCACCAGCCCGGATTTGGTGGTGGCGACGGCCAGGCTGAAGACCGCGACATTGTTGAAGTAGTCGCCGATTTCGCTGACCACCTGGCCCATCCAGGTGTAGCGATAGTTGCGATTATCGCGGAGCAGGGAAACGAAGGCGTTCACCGCTCCCGTTCCGTCAGGTAGACGCCTCCAAAAATGACGATACCCGAGACCACCAGCGCGAGCGTGACGTGCTCATGGAGGATGAAAATTGCGAAGACAGTGGCCAGTAGCGGCTGCAGGTACGAGAAGGTTGCCAAGCGCGAGGCTTCCATATAGGCCAGCGCCCAGAAATAGATGAGGTAGCAGATCACCGACGGCAGGAGCGCCATGTAGAAGACGGCGGCCCAGGCGGCAAACGGAACCGCGTGGAAGTTGAAGCCGGCCGCTTGCCACAGCGTGACCGGCAACATCAGCAGCGCACCGCCGACATACGCGAAGGTATTCACGGTGATGGTGCCGTAGCGGCTGGCCTGGGGTTTTCCGAGGACTGTGAAGATGGAAAAGGCTATGGCGCCGGAGAACGTGATCGCGTCGCCCAGCAAAGTGGCCTCGCCTTGCGGGCCGGTATCGAGCGTGCGGAGCAAGACCACCCCGGTGAGCGCCACCATCACACCCACCAGCTTCAAGCCGGTGAGCCGTTCGAGGCCGAGCATGCTCGCGAGCAGCAGCACGAGGATGGGTGACAGGTTGGCGAAGATCGACGCATGGGCGACACTGGTGCGGCTCAGGCCGATCACGAACAGGATTTGGTTGAGGGACACGCCCAACAGGCCCAGGATGACCAGTTGCGGCACGTCGCGGAGCGTCCATGAGCGCTCGGTGCGCCGCCGCTGCTCCCACCAGTAGGCCGGCAAAATGAGGACGCCAGCCATCGAAATGCGCACGCCGCAAAGCAGCACCGGGGGGAACGTATGGAGAGCGATCTTGCCGGCGATGTAGTTCCCCGTCCAGCCGGCAATCATCAGAGCGATCAGGGCGTACAGGCCAACTCTACCCTTCAACCGATAGACTCCTCGCGCACCGTGATGCCGCGGATGAAATCGCGGTCGAGCCCGTAGCCGAAGCCGGGATCGTCGCGGATGGCGATGGCGCCCTGCGGAGTGGTTTCGACGGCAGGCTGGATAATGTCCCGCTTCCAATACCGCTGGCTGGCCGAAACATCGCCGGGCAGCACGAAGTTGGGGAGCGTGGCCAGCGCGATATTGTGGGCGCGCCCGATGCCGGATTCCAGCATGCCGCCACACCAGACGGGGATGGCGGCGGCCTGGGCCACATCGTGCACGCGTTTGGCTTCCGCAAAGCCGGCCACGCGGCCGAGCTTGATGTTGATGATGCCGCAGGCATGCAACTTGACCGCCTGCTCGGCGTGGTGCGCGGTGCGGATGCACTCGTCGAGACAGATGGGTGTATGCAGCTTGGACTGGAGCTCGGCGTGATCGATGATGTCGTCGTGGCTGAGCGGCTGCTCGATCATCATCAGGTAGAAATCGTCCAGCTTTTTCAAATGAGCGGTGTCGGCCAGGGTATAGGCGGAGTTGGCGTCGACCATCAGCTTGATGGAAGGAAAGCGCTCGCGCACGCGGCGGACGTCGTCAACGTCGCGGCCCGGCTTGATTTTCATTTTGATGCGCTGATACCCGGCGGCCAGCTCGCGCTCGATCTTCTCGATGAGTTGCTCCACCGAGTCCTGAATGCCCATGGAAACGCCGCAGGGGATTTCGCGGCGCGCGCCGCCGCCGATTTTCTTCCACAGCGGCACGCCTTCGAGCCGGGCTGCGAGATCCCAAACGGCCGTTTCCAGGCCGCCGCGCGCCATGTTGTGGCCGCGAATGTGGGCGGTGAGCGGGTAAACGTCTTCGGCGCCGCGCAACTCGCGGCCCAGCACGCGCGGCGCGGCATAATCGCGAAGGATCATCCAGGCGGATGCGGTCCACTCCTCGTTGTAGAAGGGGTTTTCGCCGGCCGTGACTTCGCCCCAGCCGGATGCACCGCCGCCCTGCGCTTCCACCAGAATCATGTGGCGTTCGTACGTGCGGCCGAAGCTGGTTTCGAAGTAGTGCACCAGCGGCATGCGAATCTGGCGAAGGGTAATGCGTTCGAGTTTCACGACCAGGGCTCCAGCAGGTAGGTTCCTTCGGTTTCTCCGCGTTCGAATCCGGTGGCGGCGAGGCCCCGCTCAAAGGCGCGGCGGAGTTTTTCGCCGTTGGCCTTCTGAATGGCGCGGGCTTGCACTGGATCATCGTGCCGGATGCGTGCGATGCCGGCGGGGTAGCTGACGCGCTCCACGGCGTTGCTCGAATTGGGCTCGCCGGCCAGAATCCGCTTGACCCGGGGCGAGTTGAGCCACCACTCGGCGTAACAGCGGTCGGTCGGCAGGCTGCCGTTCAGCGGGCTGCCTGTGTTGCCGTACTGGTTCTCGCTGTAACGCCGCACAATCGCGCCCAGTTTTTCGATGTTAAAGAAGGCGTTCTTCAGCTCCAGGGGATCGAAGGTCCATTCCATCAACTCGATGCCTCGCGCGAGCGCGTCCTCGCGCTGCCGGAGCTTGAGCCGGCGCCCGATGCCGGTATTGCGAAACGCCGGCAGCACGCCCAGCATGTGGCTGTGCAGGTAGCTTTTGCCGTTCGGCTTGATGCCGGGAATCGCGAAACAAAAGGCGACCATCTCCTGGCCCTGGTACGCGCCGAAGACGTGCCCGCCGACTTTGCTGACCACCACCAGAAAGCGTACCGGAAGCAATTCGACATCGTCGAAGCCCCAGATGGTCTGCTGCAAACGGAGCACCTCTTCGAATTCCGCGAGCTGCCAGAGTTGGCGAATCTCGATTACAGCTTGGCTTGCTGCCATAGTTTCTCCATTTCGGCGATGTTGGAATCCTCCGGTTTCCGGCCGCTTTCGGCGAGTTTGCGTTCAATGTAGGCGAAGCGCTCGCGAAACTTGGCGTTGGTGCGGCGCAGCGCCTGTTCGGGATCGACTTTAACAAAGCGCGCCAGGTTCACCAGAACGAAGAGCAAGTCGCCGAGCTCGTCTTCGATCTCTTGCTGAGATGCATTTTGACGCGCCGCCTGGAATTCCGCCAGCTCTTCGTGGAGCTTATCGAGCACCTGCTCGGGATTCTCCCAATCGAAGCCCACGCCGGCGGCGCGCGAGGCGATCTGCTGTGCTTCGACCAGCGCGGGCAGCGCGCGCGGCACCGGGGCCAGCAGGCTTTCGCCGCGCTTACCCTGGTCCTCTTTCTCGGCGGCTTTCACCTGGCCCCAAATGCGCTTCACGTCACTCGAGGTTTCGGCGGATTGCTCTCCGAATACATGGGGATGGCGGCGGACAAGTTTCTCGTTGATGGCATCGAGGGTGTCGTCGATCGTGAACAGGTTCTGCTCGGCGGCTATTTCCGCGTAGAAGACCGCCTGCAAAATGAAGTCGCCGAGCTCTTCCGCCAGTTCGCCCCACGCGCCTCGATCGATGGCGTCGAGCACCTCGTAAGTTTCTTCCAGGGTGAACGGCTTGATGGTGTCGAAGGTCTGCTCGCGGTCCCACGGGCAGCCGCCAGGCGCGCGTAAGCGGGCCATGATTTCGACCAACTTCTGAAATTTTTCTCCTGTGGTGGAAACGGTTGACATGACTGGAGGAGTGATTTTCCAATGTAACATACGGTGCGGCGAGGTCTTCGCGCCAGATGATATGCTTTGGACACGATGCGACGCTTCCTATTGGTTCTGATGTGCTTTTTGGCGGTGGTTTCGGCCCAGAATTTCGATCCCCAGCATTACTCCGGGTTGCAGTGGCGCATGATCGGCCCCTTCCGCGGAGGCCGCACCGTCGGCGCCGCGGGCATTGCCGACGAGCCGAACGTGTTTTTCATCGGCGTCAACAACGGTGGCGTGTGGAAGACCGACGATTTCGGCAGGACATGGGAGCCCATTTTCGACGGCCAGCCGACCGGCTCCATCGGCGCGATCGCGGTGGCGCCCTCCGACGCGAACGTGCTCTACGTGGGTAGCGGTGAAGGATTGCCGCAGAGACCCGATCTTTCCGTCGGCGACGGCATGTACAAATCGATCGATGGCGGCAAGACGTGGCGGCACCTCGGGCTGCGCGATGCCCAGCAGATCGGCGCCATCCTGGTGGATCCCAAGGATGCGAACCGCGTTTTTGTTGCGGCGGTGGGCCACCCTTTCGGGCCGAACAGCGAACGCGGCGTTTTTCGCTCCACCGACGGCGGGGAGAACTGGCGCAAAGTTCTGTACAAGGACGAACACACCGGCGCGATTGATCTGGCCTTCGATCCGGCCAACTCGCGCAATGTGTATGCAGTGCTGTGGCAGACGCGCTCCGCGCCGTGGGAGAACGGCACTTTTTCCGGCCCGAACAGTGGTCTCTTCAAATCCACCGACGGCGGCGACACCTGGACCCAGTTGACTGGGGGCCTGCCCACGTTCGCTCAAGGACTGGGCCGCATCGGCATCGGTATTGCGCCCAGCGACGGCAAACGGATGTATGCCCTGGTCGAAGTGACCGGTGGCGCCGGCCGCGGCGCTGGTGGCGCAGGTTCGGCCGGTGGCCCCGGGCTCTATCGCTCCGATGATGCCGGTGTAACTTGGAAGAAGGTCAACGGCGAGGAGCGCATCTACGGACGCGGTTCGGATTTCGCCTGTGTGCGCGTCGATCCTAAGAACAAGGACGTGATCTACGTCGCTAACACTTCCACCTACCGGTCCACCGATGCGGGCGCCAGCTTCACCGCCATCAAGGGTGCGCCCGGCGGCGACGACTACCACACCGTCTGGATCAACCCCAAGAACCCCAATATCATTTTGCTGGCTGTCGATCAGGGCGCGACCATCAGCGTGAACTACGGCCGCACGTGGAGTTCCTGGTACAACCAGCCGACCGGGCAGTTTTATCACGTGAGTACCGACAACCAGGTGCCCTACTGGGTCTATGGCGGGCAGCAGGAAAACGGAGCGGCCGGCACATCCAGCCGCGGCAACGACGGCCAGATCACGTTCCGGGAATGGCATCCGGTGGGGGCGTCGGAGTATGCGTACGTAGCGCCCGATCCGCTGAATCCCAATATCGCCTACGGAGGCGGCATGGGCGGCAACGCCATCACCCGTTGGAACCGTATTACGGGTGAAGTGCGGCAAATCGGGCCGCAAGGCACTTTCCGCCATTTGCGCACCTACCCGGTATTGTTTTCGCCCAAGGACCCGCACGTGCTGTTCGTGGGTTACCAGTGCGTAGTGAAGACCAGCGATGGAGGCAAGACTTGGGAGACCATCAGCCCGGATCTTTCGCGCGAGTCCTACGATGTTCCCGAGAGCGTCGCGTCCTACGGTGACGCCGCCAAGGCTCAGGCCATTCGGCGCGGCGTGGTTTACGCGATTGGTCCTTCGCCGCTGGACGTGAATATCATCTGGGCAGGCACCGACGACGGGTTGATCCACGCCACTCGCGACGGCGGCAAGAATTGGAAGAATGTCACTCCGCCGGCCCTCAAGCCCTGGAGCAAAGTGTCGCAACTGGATGCCTCGCACTTCGACGACCAGACGGCCTATGCGGCCATTAATAGCATCCGCCTGGACGATATGAAGCCGCATATTTTCCGCACGCACGATGGCGGGGCCACCTGGAAAGAAATCGTGCGCGGGTTGCCCGCGAGCCCCATCAACGTGGTGCGCGAGGATCCGGTCCGGAAGGGGCTGCTCTACGCCGGCAGCGAGAACGCGGTCTCGGTTTCGTTCAACGACGGCGATGATTGGCAGCCGTTGCGCCTGAACATGCCGGCCACTTCGATTCGCGACCTGGTGGTTCACGAAGAAGACCTGGTGGTGGCGACGCACGGGCGGAGTTTCTGGATTCTCGACGATACTTCTCCGCTGCGCGAACTGACGCCGGCCATCGCCGCCGCCGATGCGCACCTGTTCGCGCCGCGTCCCACCTGGCGGTTTCCGCGCGATACCAACACCGGCATGCCGCTGCCGCCCGAAGAGCCGGGCGGGAAGAATCCGCCGGACGGCGCGATCCTTTATTACTATCTGAAGAATGCGGCGGCGGGGGAGACGACACTCGAGATTTTCGACTCGGCCGGCAAATCCGTCCGGCGCTTCTCGAGCGCCGACCGGGCGCCGCAGGCGCCGGCCGATCTCAACGTACCGACTCACTGGCTGCGGCCTTTCCAGCCGCTTTCGAGCGCAGCGGGCATGCACCGCTTCATCTGGGACCTGCACGGCCCGGCCGGCGGCGGTGGACGGGGCGGCAGCCTGCCCAACTCGGCTATCTACATGGATACGCCCATCGCTCAGGGTCCGTGGCTGCCCGCTGGCAGTTATACGGTGAAGCTAACTGTGGGCGGACAAACTTACACGCAGCCGCTGGTAGTCAAGCCGGACCCGCGCATGTGATGTCTTTGTGGAACAGGCGCTTTCGCCTGCCAACCCTTATTGGCCGGTGATCCAGTTAGTCACCAGGTTATAAGCGTTCACCGTTCCTATGCCCGTGGCGAAGTTCCAGCCGATGCCGGCGCCATACGCCGGTAGATAGGAATCGCTGGCGGTGGAGAGGCCGCCGGTGGCGGATACCACGCTGCGACGGCCCCTGCTCGTAGAGGCTGTAGAGCCGAAACAGTTCTGATTTCCGGCGCAATTGACTGCATTGTCGCCTTGTGTGACGTTGTAGAAAATGCAGCCGCTGTCCACGCCGCTTCCGTTGCTCGAGTTGCAAATGGAAGAACCGGCGGCGCCGTATTCATTGGCGGCAAGCTGGTAGTACACGTAGTTGGGGTTGCCTTGCGCGCTGCCGGTGTTCTGGTTGACCAGGGCCTGAATACCGGCCATGATCGGAGAGGCGAAGGACGTGCCGCCGGCGCCCGCCCAAGTGCTGGGATCGCCCGCGCAGGGGGCTCCGCCATTGCGCACGTCGGACCAGCACGTCACGTAGTAATGGCCCCATAAGCCATCGCCCGCGAACAGGGAAACATCGGGGAGGTCGCGAACGCCATCGCTCGGAATGCCTGTTACGGCGGTCTGCCAGTCCGGTTTGGCGTAGCCCTGGCACGTGCCGCTTACCACCCCGGAGGCGGAAGGCGAACCGGTGGCGCAGCCGCTGGGACCTCCGCTGCCACCCACCACCTCTTGCAAGCTGTACTGGCGCGCCGCATTGCTGGCGCAGAAACCGGTTGCGCCATAACTGACGGAATAGCCGAAGAATCCGCTGAGAAGCGAGCCGGCACAGGAGTCATTCCAGGGAATTTCGGGGATGTATGATAGCGCCGAGCCATAAGTGGCGGAGTTAGTAGAGTTCCAATAGGCGCTATTAGTGCTGGAGAGCGAGTCACCGAAATCAGTGCCCCCTACGGCGACATTATAGGGAGTGGAGGCAAAGGCGCTCACGCCGATTCCGTGGGTCGCCCCGGTGGCGCCGGCATCGCAACTGGCCGCGCCTTCATCCCCCGCCGCCACGAAGACCGAGACGCCTTCCGCGACCGCCTGTTGAAAGGCGGAGTTGTACGCGGCGTTGGCGGTTGCGCCGTTCCCGGCCTCACATTCGCCATAACTGATGCTCATGATGGCGGGCGGCCCGGCGACGGAGTTGAGGAGATTCTGCATGGCGATCAGGCCGCCAAAAGTGGTCCGGGTGCTGGCACAGGCGGCCACCATGATGTTGGCGGCCGGTGCGGCGGCGCTGGACCATTCGGCGTCCAGGATGGATTCACCATCATCGCCGGCTACCACGCCGGGGGCAACGCAGTTGTTGGCGCCGCCGGCCGGAGCCGGGTGAACGGTGGTGAGTGTGCCGGAAGTGTATTGCGAAAGGCCGAAAGTGGAGCGGAAAGTGTCCCAATCGGCGGCGCTATAGAGGTCGCTATCTTCGAGGACCGCGATGGTCTGACCTTGTCCGGCGTTGCCGGCGGCGAATAAGGGATTGAGGTTGTAGATGGTGGCGAGATCGGCCGGCGACAGCGCCTGGAAGGTGCTTCCCTTGGAAGAAAAAGTGAAGCTGGCGTGCGCACTCTTCATGGCGTGCGGCTGGAAGTCATGCAGGGAGACCACGCCGGCGACGGCGGGCGCGAGGGCTTCGGGGATTTCCGGATCGCTCATGTTGGCTACGTGCCGGCTGCCGTTGACGTCGAGATAGTGAATGGCGGTATGGAAGGCGGAGCGCACCTGGCCGGCGGTGCCGGAGAAATCGATCAACATCCGGTTCGGATAGATTACGTTGATCTGGAAACCGTGCGACCGCAGCCAATCGGTGACGGCCGTGATATCTTCCTGGGCGGGAGCGAAAGACTGTCCAAACTCGGCCGCTGTGAGCCAATGATGGTAGTTGGGAGACTTGGGATTGTGCAGCGAGTCGATCAACTGGCGGAGGGCCGCTTCCTGTTCGGCCGGTCGTTGCATTTGGAGCAGCATGTGCTCCATGGAAAGGCTGTCGGGAACCGGACCGGCATCGTTCTCCGCGGTGGCTTGCGGCCGGGTATTGCCCGCCAGACGGTGCAATACGTTCTCGTTAACCGGTTGCGTGATGAGCAAGCGCGAACCGCGGCTTTGCGGCGTGAGCTTGGACGGGAAGGCGAGCAGAAAAGCCAATACGGGGACGCTGAGGGTGGCGACGCCCAATCTATGGCGCATAAGTCTCCTCTTTGAGGTGCTCCTGGAGGACGTCAGGCGCTCTCAAAGACTATGGACGCGGAAAGGCCGTCCGGGGTTTACAACGATTATTCAGCAGCGGCTACGTGTTAACATGACACGCGAAACCTATGTGGCAACGCCTGATGTTATCGATGCTTGCGATTCTCTGCTGGAGTGCGGCGGCCCAGCCGCAACCGGCCGCCCGGCCTATCGTACTGCACGCCGCCCGGCTGCTGGATGTGGAGACCGGCCGAATGCTCGCGCCGGGCGAGGTCCTGGTGGTGGGCGAACGGATCTCTGAAGCCGGCACTTCGGTGACCCATCCCGCGGGAGCGGAGATCATCGACTTGGGCGACCGGACGTTGCTGCCCGGATTGATCGATGCCCACGTCCATCTGTTCCTGCATCCCGGCGCGGAGGATTTGCAGACCGTGCAGGAGTCCGTTCCGCAGCGAACCCTGACGGCGGTACTGGCGGCGCGCGACGATCTGATGGCCGGCTTCACGGCGGAGCGCGACATGGGAACGGAAGGCGCCGGTTCGGCCGACCGGGCGGTGCGGAATGCCATCGACCAGGGGCTGTTTCCAGGGCCGCGGCTGCGCATCAGCGGCAACGCCATCGACATTCTGGGCGGGCATGAGGACGCCATCGGCTACAATCCCGAGCAGCGCGTGCTCCCCAACGCGACCGAAGCCAACAATGCCGCTGAACTGGTGGCCGCGATCCGCCAGCAACTGAAAGAAGGCGCCGATTTCATCAAGATCTACGAAACGGGCAAAGATTCGATGGTGGGCGGCCGTTTCTCTACTCCGTTCCAGTTCACCGCGGAGGAGATGGACGTCGCCGTGCGCGAGGCGGCCCGCTTGGGGAAACGCGTGGCTGTACATGCCACCGGCGAGCCGGGCACGCTTTACGCGGCGCAGGCGGGCGTGGTTTCGATTGACCATGCCAACCAACTCAGCGATGCGACCATGAAGCTGATGCGCGAGAAGGGGATCTTCGCACTCCCCACTTTTGCCATCTCCGAGTATTTCGCGGAGCATGCCGCGACGCCCGCCCAAGGCGCCCTGGAGCGCCAGATGCTCGACGACCACGCGCGGGAGTTCCGCAAGCAGATTGCGGCGGGCGTGCCCTTCGCCATGGGCTCCGACGTCGGCCCGTTTCCGCATGGCACGCAGGCGCGGGAGTTCGTGCTGATGGTGCAATATGGCATGACGCCGCTGGCGGCTGTCCAGGCCGGCACCGTGAACGGCGCGAAACTGCTGGGTTGGGATGGGCAGATCGGCGTGCTTAAAGCCGGTTTTCTGGCGGATATCACAGCGGTGTCCGGGAACCCCCTGGAGGACATCACAGCGTTACAGAAAGTGTCGTTTGTGATGAAGGGCGGCGCCATCTACCGGCGGCCCTAGCCCGCATTTCTCACCAGCTTTCTGCTGCGGCGCGTGATCAGGCCGCGTCTACTTCGTTGCGCTTGCTCAGCGTGCTCGACATACTGTTCCAGTATGCCTGCGCGCGCTGAGCGGCGCGCGCCTCGTATCCGCAGCCTGCTGACGCGCCTCGCGACGAAACCTGGTGAGAAAAGCGGGCTAGGGTTTCCACTACGAACGCCGGTAAAAGTCGCGGATGTAGGCGGCTACCTGCTCCACGGCCGATTCCGGCAGATGGGGCCAGAGGGGCAGCGACAAAACCTGGCGGCAGGCGCGTTCGGCGATGGGCAGATCGCCGCGCTTCGCTCCGCAATCGCTGAAAGCGGGCTGCAGGTGCAGCGGCACGGGATAGTGAACGCCGGTCGAGATGCCGTGCTTCGCCAGGTATTGACGCAGGCGATCACGGCGAAGCGCACGAACGACGTACAAATGACAAACGGAATCCGCGGTGCGCGCCACCGGACGGAGCGGGCCGCAACCGGCAAGGGCCTGGTCGTAGAGCGCGGCCAGGCGGGCGCGCCGGGCATTCCACTCGGCCAGTTTGGGCAGAAAGGCGCGCAGGTAGCAGGCTTGCATTTCGTCGAGGCGCGTGTTGAGCGCGCGGATGCGGCTGGTCTGGTCGTTGCGGCGGCCGCCGTCGCGCAAGAGGCGAAGCTGGTGCGCGGCGGAGCGCGAATCCGTGAGCACGGCGCCGCCATCGCCCAGGCACGGCAGGTTCTTGGTGGGATAGAAACTGTACGCCACGGCGCGGGAGAAACGCGTGAAGGGGCGGCCGTCCGATTGCGCTCCATGAGCCTGGCAGGCATCCTGCAGCAGAGCGACGCGGCACAGGCGCGCCAGTTTCGAAAGTTCGGCGAGCGAGGCAGGCTGTCCGTAAAGATGGACGGCGAGGATCGCGGCGGTGCGCTTGCGGATGCGTGATTCGACATTCTGAGGATCAAGCAGCAGGGAATCGGGCAGGACGTCGGCGAAGCGCGGCCGGCATCCGGCGGCGAGCACGGCTTGCGCGGTAAAGGGCGAGGTGAGCGCGGGGACAATGATTTCCCGTCCGCTTTCGCCCATGCCGGCGGCGCGTAGCGAGAGCTCGATGGCAGCCGTTCCGGAGCCTACCGCTACGGCGTGGCCCGCGCCAAAAGACCGGGCAAGCTCCCGCTCGAAGGCCGCCACCTGTTCGCCCAGCACAAACTGCATGCGCTCGAACAGAGCGCGGAGGTTGGCCCGCCATGCCGGTTCGGTGGCCGCGAGGAGAGGCCGCAGATCCATCATGGGGATGTTCATTGCAGGATCACCAGCCTGATCCACAAGCGGAGGAGTTGCACGAACGTGACGCCCAGCGAGCGAAGGCGGAAAAACTGCGACGTCCCGTGCAGCCGGGGATAGTGGTGCACGCCGATCTCCGCCACCTGACAGCCGCTCAACTCCAACTTGCGGACTAGCTCGACGCAGATGGTTCCACTGGTGGAAGTGAGGTGAATGCGATTGAGCAGTTCGCGGCGAATCAGACGATAGTCGCAGTCGATGTCGCGGATCCGGATACGGAAGAGCAGGCGCGCGCAGAAATTGTAAATCGTGCCGATCCAGATGCGGTGAGCCGGGTCGTGGCGCTCCAGCTTGTAGCCGTTGACCAGCCCGGTTTGCGGCGTCACGAGTTCGAGCAGGCGGGGTAACTCCCCCACGTCATACTGGCCGTCGCCATCCGTATAAAAAACAAATTCCCGCGTGGCCGTGGCGAAACCCGTGCGCAGCGCGCCGCCATACCCCCGGTTCTCCGGATGGGTTTCGACGCGCAAGTGGGGCGAGAACTCGCGGCTTAATTCTTCAAGGACGGCCCCGGTATCGTCGGAGCTTCCATCGTTGACTACGACCACTTCGTAATCGTCCACGTACTGCTCCAGGACCGCGAAAGTCTTGTGGATGAGCGCCGGCAGCGACGGGGCGTCGTTATACGCCGGGAAAAACACGCTCAACGACGGAAACTTGGGCGCTTCCATTTAAGTTATCTTCTCACCGATCAGAAGCAGAGATTGGCCCGCGGGAAAGCCGCGGCCGGCGCCGATCCAGACCGATTCCAGGGCCAGCGGAACATGCAGCAGGCGGTCCAGCCATGGCGCCACCGGGGCCAGTCCGGTGGTGGGCGTTTGACGCAGCAGGGGCTCCCAGATGCGGAACTTGGCAAGCGCCACGGGCAGGAGCAGCGAGTTGGCATACGTGCAGCGGCGGATGTGCAGGCCGGCGCCCTCGAAGAGACGGACCAGGCGGCCGCGCGTGAAACGCTGGCGTTCCGCGACGAACTCGGAATGGCGGCTGCGTAAGATGTCGAGAGCGGAGGTTCGCAGGGCCAGCACCCCGCCCGGAGCGAGAACGCGAGTCAGTTCGGCGGCGGCGCGCGCTTCGTCTCCGGGCGGAAGGTGGGCCAGCACGTCGACCGACACCACGAGGTCGAAAGTCCTATCGGCGAAGGGGAGCCTGGTGGTATCGCCTTGTACCGCGCATTCGACACCCTGTTCGCGGGCGTAGCGGATGCCCTCCCCACTGATGTCCACGGGCACGACCGGCCAGTGGCGCTGGTTCCGCATGAGTGAAGAAAGGTAACCGGTGCCACAGCCGGCATCCAGCGCACGCCCGATTTTGCGGCCCGCCAGATGGCGGTCCAGGAAGCGGAAGAAGATCTCGCGCATTCCGCGGTACCACCAGAAGTCGCGTTCGCGGTTTCGAATGTTGGCGAATTCCGCCGGGTTCATATAGCCGCTCATGCGGCTGGCACGGCCTGGCCCAGGACCGGGACCTCCTGGAGGGCACACTCGGGCTTCCAATCTTCGGCCCGAAGGTAGTGAAGGAACTCGCGCTCGAAGTACTCCAGCGTCTGGCAAACTCCCTGCTCGAAGGCCACTGCCGGCTGCCAGCCGAGTTCCGTGCGGATGAGAGTCGAATCGCTCGAGTAGCTGCCGATATCGATACTCTTTTGCTCCTCGGGAAACGGCTCGAAGACGGGGCCGGCCATGCCCACCGCGGCGCTCATGATGCAGGCGATCTGCGCCAGCGGCAGAGTGGCCCCGCCGCCCACGTTCCAGAGACGCGATTGCGGAGCTTGCGACGCGCCCGCCAACAGGAACGCGTCGACCGCGTCATCCACATACACCGGGTCGCGCAACTGGCGGCCATCGCCGAAGACTTCGATCGGCTGGCGCAACAGGGCGCGGCGCACAAAATTGCCAAGGAAGCCCTGGCAGGTGAGGCCGAGCGCCATGCGCGGGCCGTACACATTCGTGAGGCAGAGCACGCGCCCGTCGATGCGGCCCATGGCGCTCCATAGCAGATGGTAGGCAGTGGCGGAGAACTTGTGGATGCCGTTGAAATCGACGGGTTGGACCGGATGAGATTCGTCCACCGGCAGATACCGCGGTGCGCCGTAAATCTGGCGCGTGCCGGCGTAAACCACGCGCACGCCGGGCGCCTGCCGGGAGCACTCCTCCAGAAAACGAAGTTGGGCGGTCGAATTCAGCGCGGCGTCGCGGCACGGCCGGCGCATGCTGTGGATGTGGCTGACCTCGCCGGCGAGGTTAAAGATGACGGAGCAGCCGCGGATTTCGGCGGCGAAGGAAGCGGCGTCGGCGATGTCGGCCAGGATGACGCGCACATCACCGCCGGCGGCCGCGATGTTATGCCAATTCGCCCCGCAGCCCGGCACGGCAGAGTCCACCACCGTGACACAGGCGCCTGCCCGTGCCAGCCGCAGAGCCAGGTTGCTGCCGATGAACCCCAGCCCTCCGGTGACCAGAACCTTGGAATTCCTGTACGCGGAGACGACCCGCTCCGCTGGTAAACCCGACCGTTCGATGAGCTATTTGTATCGCATCGCACATCGCTCCGCAACTCCGAAAATGCCGGTGCTTACGGGTCGGGCGGGATTTCGCTGGAAGCTTCCGGCGCGGGCGGCGCGTCCTGCCCCATGCGTTCGAAGACTCCGCGGGCGGCCCGTTGGGCGGCCACCTTCTTGGTCCGGCCGTCGGCTTGGCCGGTCCAGTCTTTGCCCACCCGCACTTCCACGGTGAAAGTCTTGGAATGCTCGGGGCCGCGCTCGCCGATCACGGTATAGCGCGGCGCTGGCAGTTGGCGGGACTGAGCCAGCTCCTGGAGTGCGCTCTTGAAGTTGGTGATGGCGGGCTGGATGTCGGTGCCCGCCTCCTCGTCGCCGGAGAATGGCGCATCCAGCACGTTGGCAGCGACGAAATCGCGGACGGCTTCGTCGCCGCCGTCCAGGTAAATGGCCGCGATCAGGGCTTCCAGTCCATCCACCAGCAGCGTTTTCTTAGCGCGGCCGCCGCTCATTTCCTCGCTGCGACCCAACTCGAGATAGCTGCCGAGGTCCAGCCGCCGAGCTACGCCGTGGAGGTGGGCGGCGCTCACCAGGTGGGCTTTGAGCTGTGAGAGATCGCCTTCGCGAAACTCGGGGTGGCGGAGGACCAGAGCTTCCGAAATGAGAAACCCGAGGACCGAATCGCCCAGAAACTCCAACTGTTCGTTGTCGTCTTGCGGAGAGCCTGCGCCCCCGTGCGCTTCGTTGGCGGCGGAACTGTGAGTGAGCGCGCGGCGCAGCAATTCCGGTTGTGAGAACCGGTAATTGATCCTGGATTCCAGCGATTCGAGCGGCGCGCGCATGAAAGACAGCGCTATTGCTTCTTGCTCTTGACCGAGACCGCGGTGCTCCTCAGGTTGGTCACCACCTGCTTGATCGCCGGATGCAGAGAGGGATTCGCCAGCAGCTTGTCGCAGATGGCGATCGCCTCATCGAGTTTGCCGGCCGACAGGTAAACCGAGGCCAGGCGGGTCTGGTAGGCATCTTGCGGGTCGCCCTCGATGGCAGCCGTGAATTCGGCGATGCCGGTGTCCCAATCCTTGCGCACGATCGCCAGCATACCCAGGCCGTTGTGCGCCTCGGCGATGGTATATTTCTTGTACTCGGCCCACTGATCGTCGGTGACCTGGGCATTCGGCTTGGGGGCGGTTTTCACGATCTCGATGGTGTCGGTGAAATCCTTGGTGGCATTTGTGAGTTTCTCCTGGCGATCGAGGTCGTGGTCGCCAATGTGCCCCGCCATAACTTCACCCACCAGCAACAACATCGTGTAGGACTTGGGATTCACCTGAAGCGCCTGCTGCCCGTAGACTTGGGCGTGTTCCCAGTCACCCTTGCCCTGGTAAGCCTTGGCTTCCATGCTGAGGGCGTATTCCTTGTAATCGGTATCGGTGAATTTGGTGAGCAGATCGTTGGCGGCCTTGATCATCGCGTCGGGGTCGTTGCTTTGCCCGGCCGCATTCAATGCCATGACCGCCTTGGCTTCCGCCGGCGACTTCGGCGAGGGTCCCTTCGCTTGGGCCGGTGCGGCCTGGGGAGCGGCCAGGGCCGCGAAACCGGTTGCCAAAGCCAGGATACCGGTGAAAATCATACGTTTCATTGCAAAACTCCTTCAAGTTTCCTAATTACTTCGAAATCTGTTGCAAGCCTTTTTGCGCTTCGGTGCGCGCCAGTTCGGTAGCGCCTTCCACTTTCAAAGCATCCTGAAAGCAGAGGGCGGCTTTTTCGCGTTCCCCCACTTCCAATTTCAGTTTTCCCAGGTAGACTAAAGCCCAGGCGTGAATGGCCGCCTCGGGTTCCATCTCCAGCGTATGCTCCAGGAGCGTTTCGGCGTCGTCCGGATTGTCCTGCCCCAGCGCGATACGCGCCAGTCCGTAATACCCGGCGGCCTGCTCGGATTTCCTGGTGGCCTGTTGCAGGGCCTGCTGGAAGAGCTTCTCGGCCTTTTCCCATTCCTTGTCTTTGAGCAATTGCTCCGCGCTCTTGAGCGTTTCGAGCACCGGCGGGGTTGGCGGCGGAGCCGGCTTTGCGGGCGCCACCGG
This sequence comes from Bryobacterales bacterium, assembly GCA_963842505.1. Taxonomy (GTDB): domain Bacteria; phylum Acidobacteriota; class Terriglobia; order Bryobacterales; family Bryobacteraceae; genus PALSA-129. The sequence continues at coordinate 1,552,333 of CAWJGZ010000004.1, read as the reverse complement.
CGGGGCCGGTTCCGGCCTGTCGAACTGCACCGAGGCCAGGCGCGTATCCTCTTTATAGAGGTCGATGGCCTGCACCATGCTGGTGTAGTAAAGGGTCATCGCCAGCTCCTGCTTTTCGTAAGCAGCCAGCGCCTCGAAGAAGTAGGGAGCCAGAATATAACCTTCCCGCAAGGCATCCTGGACCGCCTGCGGCTTGTGATCCATGCGGGCCTCCACGGCGCGCACCAGCGATCCCGTGGTGAGCAACAGGAAATCCTGCTTGTACGCATTGCCCAACAGTTCGGCACGCTGCACGTGATCCGCCAGCGGTTTCTTGCGGTTCAGGATATCCTCATTGCGCGTCGCCATGGGATCCAGCAGGTAGTACAGGTAGGCCCGGCGGATCTCAGCCACACGCGGCGCGGCCGATGGCGTCACCACGATGGTGTACTCGGTGCCATAGCTCCGGGATTGAACCTGGTTGGGCGGGGCCAGCGGCTCCACGAAGATCTGAAAATGGTGGCCGGGCATGCCGGTAGTCGGCTGGTGCAGGTAAGCGTTGGTCTGCAAAACAGCTTCGCTGACGGGTGCGTGATAGGGCGCAATCATTTGATCGATGGCGGGCTGCGCACTGGCCCACAATTCCGCGATGCCGGCTTGCTTATAAAAAGTGGCCAGCAGGGGCGAGAGGGCGAGCAGCGGAGTGACATCGGGAGGAATGTCCACCTGGCGCACTTTCACCGCGAAATCCGGAGGGCCGCCGACAGTGAGCGCGAAGGAGATGTACTGGCTGAGTTCGGCCGTATCGTTGGTCTGATGGTGCTCCTGAAAAAAGACTTTCAGGGCGGCCAAGCAAAGAATATTGCGTGTGGCGAGCTCGGCGCGAATGGTGTTGCGAAGCGGATTATTGTTGGGGGAAACCAGACCAGCGTCGTATCCGGCGGCGTTGATGGCGGCCATCACGGTGAAAAGTGACTGGCTGGCATCAAGTTGTCCCTGTTCGGCGGCGGTGGCACGGGCCGAGAGGGCTACCGCCAGAATAACTGGAAGAACTAACCGATTCAACGAAATCCGCCTTCGAAACACCCAGTTTAGCGTACTTGCGGGTGTTGCAGATATCATGGTGAGTGCATGAATTGGAACGACGCTGCCGAAGATCTGCTCAACCAGGGAGTACCGCCATCCGCTGGAGTCATAGCACGTGGTAGTAGCCCGCGCGCAAAAGCACTTTCACGGGGAGTCCGAAGACCGCTGACAGTGTGGCGGAGTCCAGCACCTGCTCCTTCGGCCCATCGCGATAAATGCGGCCCTGGCGGATCGCGACCACCCGCCCGATCTCCGGAATGATGTCGGGCAGGTGGTGCGTCACCATCAGAATGCTGATTCCGGCGCGCGCCAGTTTGCGCAGGATCTCGCGCAGTTCCTGAGTGGCGTGTAGGTCCAGGCTGGAAGTCGGCTCGTCAAAGACCAGGGCTTGGGGGTCGTGGACCAGCGCTCGGCCGACCAGGATGCGGCGGGCCTCGCCGCTCGACATCTCATTGGTATTGCGCCCAGCCAGGTGGGAGATTTCGAGTAGATCCAGGATGGCGCGCGCCTTTTCTTCCATCCGCGGCGTCACCTCGTGGTTGGGCCAAATGCCGACGCTGCCGAAAAAGCCCGAAAGCACGATCTCGTAGCCGGAATAATCGCGCGTGCACATCTGCACCCAGTCGTTGGAGACGATGCCCAGGTGGTGGCGGAGGTCGAAAATGTGCCAGCGGTCGCGGCCCAGGATGCGCAGCCGCCACGGCTCGGGCTTGATGGAGGGATAGAGCTCCCGCGTAATCAGTTTAATGAAAGTGGATTTGCCGGAACCGTTGGGGCCGAGAATGGCGGCGTGCTCGCCCTGCGCGATGGTAAGCGTTACGCTGTCCAACGCCACGCGCCCGCCGCGCCGCACGGTGACGTTTTGGAAATCGATAAGAGGGATGGAGAGAGTCAATTCTCCATCTTATCCAGCAATTCTCCGTCCGGCCCGATCAGCCTCACTACCATGCCAATTGTGCCGTCCGCGTGGGTCGCGCAGCTCAGGCACGGATCGTACGCGCGCACTACCGCCGAAATGCGGTTCAGCATGCCCTCCTTGAGTTGCGTGCCGTCTACAAAGCGCCTGGCCACTTGGGCCACGCTGCCATTGATGGCCAGGTTGTTGTGGCCGGTGGCGACAATCAGGTTGGCGGCTTGGATCGCGCCGGTTTCGTCCACCTTGTAATGGTGGATCAGCACGCCGCGCGGCGCTTCGATCATTCCGACGCCTTCCAGACAATTCACGGCGGCGTGAGAACCGAACGTGCGGGTCGAGGATGTCCGGGTCGTTCAGCAGGATCTCGATCTTTTCGAGCGCGTGCAGCAACTCGATCAGGCGGGCGTAGTGGTAGTGGAACGCGCTGTGAGCCGGCCTGCCGCAGCGCTGGCGGAATTCGGCCAGTTCGCGGTCGGCCTCGGGGGTATTGCACGCGTCGGCCACGTTGAGGCGGGCCAGCGGCCCCACCCGGTAGACGCCGTTGGGATAACCGATGGGTTTGAAGTAAGGCGCCTTGAGGTAGGAATCCTTGAGCGCGGCTTCGCCAATAAACTGAGCGTAATCGCGCGGGCGGATGCCGGCGGCCACCGTCTTGCTTTCGGCGTCCTTGAATTGCAGCAGGCCGTCGTACCACTGGAGGCCGCCGCCGTCGTCGACCAGACCCGCGTACATGGTGGGGGTGGTGCCGAAGCTGGCGATTTCTTCGTCGAAGTGGTCCAGGATGCTCTTGAAAAACTCGAGTGTGCGCACGGCCATGGAACGCGCTGCCGGCAAGCCGGCCAGTGTGCGATCGCGCACTTCCGCGGCCAGCGGCGCGTTGACGCCGCCGGGAACGATCCACGAAGGGTGGATGCGTTCCTTGGCGAGACCCTCGATGATTTCCTGCCCGAACTTGCGGAGCGCCACGCCGCTTCGGGCAGCCTCGGGATGCTCCGCGATCAACCCGAAGACGTTGCGCCGCGCCGGGTCGGAGTCGAAGCCCAGCAGGAAATCGGGCGCCGACAAATGGAAGAAACTAAGCGCGTGGGATTGCACGTATTGCGCGCAGTGAACCAGTTCGCGCAGTTTAATGCCGGTCTCCGGCGGCACCACGGTCATGATGGCGTCGCAGGCTTTGGCGGAAGCCAGCAGGTGGCTTACCGGACAGATGCCGCAGATACGCGCGGTGATCGACGGCATCTCGTAATAGGGCCGGCCCTCGGTGAATTTTTCAAATCCGCGCACCTGGGTGACATGGAAATGCGTGTCGGCGACGCGCCCGGCGTCGTCCAGGTAGATGTCGATCTTGGCATGCCCCTCGATGCGTGTGACCGGGTCGATGGTGATCTTTTTCATAGGAATTCCTGCTTAGCCAAACTTCACCTTGGAACTCAGGTCGGGCATGCGGCCTTCGAGGAGTTCGCTCAGGACCAAGAGAATCGACTTGGCGGGCGGCGGACAACCGGGGACTTCCAGATCCACCTTGACCACCTCGTGCAAAGGCACGGCCATGCGGAGCAACGTCGGAACGCCTTCGTGAGGAACGCCGGGAGTTTGCTGGACGCCATCGATGTAAATGCGTTCCAGCATCTTGCGCGTGGGCAGCGGATTCCGCATGGCGGGAACGTTGCCCGTAACGGCGCAATCGCCCAGCGCCACCACCAGTTTGCTGCGCTGCCGGATGGTCCGGATCTTTTCCAGATCGTCCTGAGAACTCACGGCCCCTTCCACCACGGTGACATCCACGGCCTTGGGAAACTCCTGCGCATCCACCAGCGGGCCGTAGACCATGTCGATTCTCTGCGCCACAGCGAGAATCGCTTCGTCCATATCGAGCACCGACATGTGGCATCCGGCGCAGCCGTCCAGCCACACGGTGGCGAGCCGGATCTTCTTGATGCTCATGAGTGGCCTCCGCGCTTGCCCGCCAGGCGGGTCACCCGATCACTCTGCTTGACCATCTCCTCCACCGCGCAACCTTTCTCGGCCAGCGCGCCGGTGGGGCAAACCTGCACGCACTTCCCACAGCTCGTGCAATTCCTGGAATCGCCCCACGGCCAGTTCATCCCGCACACCACCATGGAACGAACGCCGCGCCGGGCGATGTCCCAGACGTTGGCGCCCTCCACTTCGCCGCACACGCGCACGCAGCGTGTACAGAGAATGCAGCGGTTGTGATCCAGCACGTAGCGCGGGTGGGAAACGTCCACGGCCAGCTTGGGAAACGCATACGGATACCGTACGCCGGTGACGCCCAGGCGCTGCGCGATGGACTGCAACTCGCAGTGGTTGTTGGAAACGCACACCGCGCATACGTGGTTCCGCTCGGAGAAGAGGAACTCGAGCGCGATGCGCCGGTACTGCTTGAGTTTTTCCGAATTCGTAGTGACGCTCATGCCATCCTGCACCGGCGTGGTGCAGGCCGGCAACAAGCGGTTCACGCCGGCCACTTCGACGATGCACAGACGGCACGCCCCCACTGGCGAAATGTTCTCCAGCCAGCAGAGCGTGGGGATATACTTGCCGCTGGCGCGCGCCACTTGCAGAATCGTCTGGCCTACATGGGCGGCGACATATTCGCCGTCGATTCGAATTGAGATCTTATCAGGCAAGCGAGGTCTCCTAATGGTGGTCCTTGATATCGCATCTCAGGCAGCGCCCGGCTTCTTCCCGGGCGTCTTCGGCGGAAAGCCCGATGGTGGCTTCCACGAAACTTTCGGCGCATTCCGCGGCGGGGAGTTCACCGACCTGGTGCCGCGGGCTTTCGCTGGGCTGTTGCGGAGCGACGCTGCTATATGTGAACTGGGGTCCGAGGCTTTCCCATCGCCCGGGGCCCATGAGGCGCTTGTCGATGTTGCGCGCGGCCTTCTTGCCATAACCCATGGCATTGGAAACGTTGGAGGCGCCGGTGGTGAGATCTCCGCCGGCGTAGAACTTGGCGCGGCTGGTTTCGAGGGTATAGCGATCCACTTCCAGGGTGCCATCCTCTTTGATGCGCAGGCCGGAAGCGCGCGCGAAGTCGGGGTCAACCACCTCGCCCACCGCCAGGATGACGGTGTCGCAGGGGATACGCGTGATTTCCTCGGTCGGCACGGGGCGGCGGCGCCCCGAAGAATCGAACTCGCCGAGTTTGGTCTTGACCAGCTCGATGGCCTTGACGTTGCCTGCCTCGTCGCCGACGATGCGATGCGGCGTGGCCAGGAACTGGAACTTGGCGCCTTCGTGTTCGGCGGCGTCGGTTTCTTCGCGGATGGCCGGCATATCTTTCCGCTCGCGGCGATAGATCACGGTGACATCGGCGCCCATGCGCAACGACGTGCGGGCCGAATCGATGGCAGCGTTGCCGCCGCCGATGACGGCGACTGTGCGGCCCAATTGCACAGGCGCCTCCTTGGCCACGGATTCCAGGAAGATGAGCGCGGGCAAAACGCCTTTCAGCTCCGTTCCGGATAGATAAACCCACGATTCCTTCCAGGTGCCGATGGCCAGGAAGACGGCGTTGTACTGGTTATCGAGATCGTTGAGCGTGATGTCGGCGCCCACCGTCACACCGCATTGGAAGTTCACGCCCATGCGGCCGATCAACTCCACTTCGCGACGCACCACCTCGCGGGGCAACCGGTACTCGGGAAGCGCGTAGCGCAGCATCCCGCCGGGCTCCGGATTGGATTCGTAGACCGTCACTTCGTGTCCCAGCAGCGCCAGGTAGAATGCCGCCGCCAAGCCGGTGGGGCCTCCGCCTACCACCGCGACTTTTCGACCGGTGGGTGGGAGCTTGCGCGCCGCGATGCGCTCCACCAACGCTTCGAAGCGGTCGGATTGGTAGATCTCGTCCGCAATATAGCGGTGCACTTCGCGCATGTTCACCGACTCATCAAGCGAGCGGCGGCGGCAGCGATTGTCGCAGGGATGCTGGCAGACACGGCCGGTGGATGCCGGCAGCGGATTGTCCAGCACCACCGCTTCGAAGGCATCTTCCAGGCGGCCTTCCTGGTAGAGCTCCAGGAACCGCGGAATATTCATGTGCAGCGGGCAACTGTTCTCGCAGGGCGAGAGCGCCAGTTCCTCGCACACGCCCGCGCGGCAGCGCTTGGCGCGAATGTGATCCTCGAACTCGTGCCGGAAATGCCGCATGGTGGTGAGCAGCGGATTGGGCGCGCTCTGGCCCAGCCCGCACAACGAGGTGTCGCGGATCATCCGGCCCATCTCGTCGAGCCGGTCGAGGTCGGTTTCAGTGGCCCGGCCGCGCGTGAAGGAATTCAAAATCCGCAGCGACTTGTCGAGCCCCACGCGGCAGGGAACACATTTGCCGCACGATTCGGAATGCGTGAACTGGATGAAGTACCGGGCCACATCCACCATGCAGTTGTCTTCGTCCATCACCACGATGCCGCCCGATCCCATGATGGAACCGAGTTGCGCCAGGGTCTCATAATCCACTGGCGTGTCGAACATCTCCTGCGGAATGCAGCCGCCCGAAGGACCGCCGGTTTGCACGGCCTTGATGCGTTTTCCGCGCTGGCCGCCCTCGCCGACATCGTATATGAACGTCTTGAGCGGAGTGCCCAGGGGCATCTCGACCAAGCCGGTGTTGGCGATCTTGCCCACCAGCGAGAACACTTTGGTGCCGGCGCTCTTGACGCTGCCGGTTTCACTGAACCAGGCCGGGCCCTTGGAGACGATGGGCGCCACGTTGTACCAGGTTTCGACGTTGTTGATGTTGGTGGGCTCCCGCCAGAGTCCTTTTTGCGCGGGGAACGGCGGGCGCGGGCGAGGCCGGCCGGAGTAATCTTCGAGCGACGCGATCAACGCGGTTTCTTCGCCGCATACGAACGCTCCGGCCCCTTCCACTAGGTGGATATCGAATTTGAACCCGCGTCCCAGGATGTTGTCTCCCAACATGCCGGTCTGGCGTGCCTGCTCGATGGCGCGGTTGAGCCGGTGCACGGCGAGCGGATACTCGGCGCGCACATAGATAATGCCCTCGCTCGCCCCCATCACATAGCCGCCGATGATCATGCCTTCCAGCAGCGAGTGCGGGTCGCTCTCGATTTCGTTGCGGTTCATGTAGGCGCCGGGATCGCCTTCGTCGGCGTTGCAAATGACGAACTTACGTTCCGAAACCGCCTTGCGCAGAAACTCCCATTTGAGCCCGGTGAGGAAGCCCGCGCCGCCGCGTCCTCGCAACTTCGCCGCTTTGAGCTGCTCGATCACCATTTCCGGGTGCGCGTCGATCAGCACTTTGTAGAGCGACTGATAGCCGCCGATCGCGATGTACTCTTCGATATCGTCCGGGCTGATCAGCCCGCAATTTCGCAGCACAATTTTTTTTTGCGGCTTGAAGAAGGGAATCTCCCGCCAGGAGGGAATCTTGGGATAGCCGCTGCCGTATAACACGTGGGCCGTCAGGTGGTCCCATTCTTCAATCTTGCAGAGAGCCAGGTCCTGGGTGACTCTGCCGGCTGCGATATCGTCGAGAATCCGCAGCGTGTCGCTCGCCTCAACCCGCCGCAGAATGACCAGCGGCTGGCCGGGGATGCGAATATTCACCAGCGGCTCCTGGGCGCAGAAGCCGAAGCACCCCACCGAGGCCAGTTTGACGTCACGGCCCTGGCGATCGATCAATTCGGCAAAGGACTGGTACACGCCCTCGGCGCCGTTGCCCGCCCCGCAGGTCCCCATTCCCACGCCGATTCTGGGCCGGGCGGGAAGCAACTTCGCCATGCCGGCTTCGCGGACCGCGCTAAACGTGGCAATATCGTGGATGCGCATCACTTCGTCCTCCCCAGATGCTGCAGCTCGCGTTCCAGCGTCTGCTCATTGACATGGCCGAAAATGGCGTGATCCACTTCCATCACGGGCGCCAGCGCGCACTGGCCGAAACAGGCGACCACGCGCACCGAAAAGCGGCCGTCCGCCGTCGTGATGCAATTCTGTTCGCTGTCGTCGTCGGGTAGCCCGAGCTCGTGGCGCAAGCGTTGCAACAAGCTGCGCGATCCGTGAGTATGACAAGCCGTTCCGCGGCAGATGCAGATGCTATGTTCGCCCTGCGGATCTAGATTGAACTGCGCGAAGAACGTCGCCACGCTGTAAATGCGGGCCAGTGGAATATCGGCCTTTTCCGCCACGTATTCCAGAATTCCGGCGGTAAGGTATTTGCGCGGATGATGTTCCTGGATCTGCTGCAGGATTCCCAAAAGCGCTCCGGGCTTGCCGGCGTGCCCCACAATCGCACGGTCGGCGAAAGTCTGTTCCTCTTGCGACACTGCGGATCGGGCCGTGATCGCGGCCATGAACGCCCCCAAGGTCTGAACGGAATGAAATTAATATATTCAGACACTTATATCTTTTAATTTGCCGACGCGCCCGTTGTCAAGGGTCTCCGCGAAGAATTCATCGCCTTTCTTGTGGTCATGACTCACTAAAATGTGGACGGTCCGGCATGGGGCGTAAACCGATCGTCTGTCTCAACCCCGCCGTCAAAGCCGGCTTAGCTTCGGCAAACGTGCGGGAACCGGGTGGTAAGATCGGATTCGGGGCTGCAATCGCCATGTTACAGTTCGCCCGCCTGGTAATTGCCGCGGCACTTGCGCAGGGCGCCGTTATGCCGCTTTCCGCGGCCGATCCCGATCGCGATTTTTCCGGCAGATGGAGTCTTGACCGCAATTCGAGCGACCCGCGCGCGTTCTCCCTCGAAACATACGAATCCCTGGCGGTGGAGCAGAATACCCAGATACACTGCACCGCCATTGATGCCCGCGGCGCTTCCACTCAGTGGACTTATTTTTTGAACGGCGACGAAAGCAAGTACCAAATCGGCGCCGAGTCCATGAACAGCGTGGCCAAGTGGGAAGGAAACGCGCTGCTCATCAACACCTTGGTGTCGGGTCCGCAAAGCTACGCCGTGATGGACCGTTGGACTCTCTCGCGCGACCACCGGCAACTGACTATCCAGCGCCAGGTCTCACACGGCGCCATTCAGGTGGAGGGCCGCAGCGTTTACGGACGCTTGATTGCCGGCGCAGCCGCGCCCGGGCCCGATCTTCCGGCCGCGGCCGCCGCTCCCCCGCCCGCGCTCGCGGAGCAACCGGCGCTGGCCACGCGTCCCGCCGTTCCTCCTCCGCCGCAGTTTATTGTTCCCTCGGGGACCCATATTTTGCTCTCTCTCAGCAGTACGATCAGCACCAAGAACTCCAGGGAGGGCGATCGCGTCTACCTGCAAACCGCCATGCCCGTGGCGGAGGATGGCCGCATCGTGATTCCCCGCGGCAGTTATGTGCAGGCTACCGTCACCAAGACCAAGCCGGCGGGCCGCATGTCCAGCAAAGGCGAGTTGTACCTGCTCTTCGATTCCCTGACGCTGCCCAACGGCGTAACGCGCGATTTCCGCGCGCGCCTGACGTCGGCCGACGCGTCCAAGGGCAAGGTCGATTCCGACGAAGGCAAGATCAGCGGTGACACCGGCAAAGATCCCCACAAGGCGGCCACGGATATCGGCATCGGATCGATGGGTGGCGTCATTGTCGGCGGCGCCGCGGGCCATCCGATCACCGGACTGGGCGCCGGCGCCGCGGCCGGCCTGGCCGCTGTGCTGCTCTCCAAAAACCAGGATGTCGTGCTGCCGCGCGGTACGTCGGTCGAGATGGTTCTGGATCGCGACCTTTACTATACTGCCGCGGAACTGCGACACTGAGCGGGATGTTTTCTTCCCGTTTTCGCTGGGATCTTCAGCCCAACCGCCTCACCGAGCTTCTGGCCGCCAAGCGCCGCGCGGGCGCCAGCATCCTGGATCTTACGGAGTCTAATCCCACGCGCGCTTCGCTCGGCTACCCGGCGGAAATTCTGAGCGCCTTCGAAGATCCCCGCACGCTGATCTATGAGCCCGCGCCCGCCGGCGCCGCCGGGGCCCGGCAAGCCGTGGCATCTTATTACCGGGATCGGGGGCAGAGTGTGGACATCTCCCGAATCCTCCTCACGGCCAGCACCAGCGAGGCCTATGCCTACCTATTTAAGCTGCTGGCGAATCCCGGCGACCAGGTGCTGGTGCCGCGTCCTTCGTATCCGCTGTTTGAATTTCTGGCCGATATGGAATCAGTGGAGGCGCGCCAGTACCCGCTGGTCTACCAGGGCGCCTGGAGCATCGACCTGGAAGCGCTTGGCGCCGCGCTGACGGATCGCACGCGCGCTCTGGTGCTGGTGAATCCCAACAATCCCACTGGCTCATACCTAAAGCGTCATGAAGTGGAAGCGCTGGTGCGCCTGTGCGCCGCGCGCCGTATCGCCCTGATCTCCGATGAAGTCTTCGCCGATTACGCGTTCGCCGCCGATGCCCGCCGCGTCGCAACGCTGGCCGGCGTGGAGGAGTGCCTGGCCTTTTCGATGAGCGGGCTTTCCAAAATCGCCGGGCTGCCGCAAATGAAACTGGGTTGGATTGTAGCCAGCGGGCCGGAGTCCTTGAGGCGCGAAGCCTTGGAAAAGCTGGAGTGGATTGCCGACACCTATCTCTCGGTGAGCACGCCGGTGCAATGCGCCGCCGCGCGTCTGCTGCAAGCGGGAGACGACATCCAGCGGCAGATCCGGGAGCGCTGCGCGGCAAACCTGGCTGCCGCCCGCGAGGTTCTTGCGGGGTCGGCGGGTAACATTCTGACTGTGGAAGGCGGCTGGTACATCACCATCCAGGTGCCGCAGGTTCGAACCGAAGAAGAGTGGACCTTGGAGTTGCTGGAGCGCGAGAACGTGCTGGCGCAACCCGGCTTCTTCTATGATTTCGAAACCGAAGCCTTCCTGATCGTGAGCCTGCTAACGGCGCCCGAAGTTTTCAGTGAAGGGTTGAAGCGGATTAGAACTCGTCTATAAGCTCCCAGAAGGCGGGGCAGGCGCTTCCGGCGGCGAAAGCGCCTGCCCCACAGGGCACCTGCCGGGATTGGCATACTGGAATGTACCAACCATGGCGCCGGCGATTCCTCAGGTCACTCTCGATCAGTTTGAAAACTACGGGCGGCACTTGATCCATCAAGCGGTGGATTATTGGGCAGCGCGCAAGCCAGAGGAAACCGCCATCGTGAATGCCACGCGCGGGAGCGAGCTGACGTGGCGCCAACTCCAGCGCGGCTCCCTGGCGCTGGCCGCGAAGCTGGAGCGGATGGGTTTTCGCAAGGGCGATTTTCTGGCCACTTCGCTTCCCCTGCTCAACGAACATGTCCTGCTGGAATACGCCTGCTTTCGCATAGGCGTGATTCATGCACCGCTCGATTTGCGGCTCGAACCGGAGGAGGCGATCCGCTGCCTGGGACTGATCGGCGCGAAGGGATACTTCTTCTTGGGGAAGACCCCGCGGACCGATTTCGCAGCACTGGCGGAGGCCGTCCGCGCCAAATGCGCCTTCGTCGAGCACTTCGTCGAGTTCTCACCGCCGGGGGAGTGCATCGCGGGCGCCACCAGCTTCTTCAACTTAATGCAGGCCGGCGCGGACGCGACGGCCGGTCCGTGGGAAGTGAGCGAACATGACGGCGCACAGGTGATTTTCACCACCGGCTCGACCGGATCGCCCAAGGCGGCGCTGCTTTCGCATCGCGGGATCACCTGCCAGAACCTGTGCCTGGGGACGGCCTTCCGCTTCGGGCCGGAGCAGCGAGTGCTGTGCAATCTGCCGGCGTCGCATGTGGGCGGGCAATCAGAAATCTTGATGACATCTCTATTCGCGGGCGGAACCGCGGTGACGCTGGAAGTCTTCGACGCGGTGAAAAGCATGGAGGCCATCGAGCGCCATGGCGTCACTCTGCTGGGGCAGATTCCCGCGATGTTCCAACTGGAATGGCGGACGGCCGGCTACGCGCGCCGCAATTTGTCAAGCCTCCAACTCGCGGTCTACGGCGGGCAGGCCGTACCCAAGCCGTTTCTCGACCGCATGCTGGAGATGGCGCCGCGGATCGCCACCGGCTTAGGACTCACCGAGGCCTCCGGCTTCTGCACTTACACGCCCTTGGGCGGCGCCGACGTGGTGGCGGACGGCGTGGGTTGGTCCATGCCGGCTTACCACATGTCGATCCGCGAACCGATGAATGCGGACGGAACAGCCGGCGGCGAAACAAGCGCCGGGGCAGTCGGCCACATCTGCTTTGAAGGACCGCAGACTTTCCTGGGATATGTGAATGACGCGGCGGCGACCGCGCGGGCGATATCGGCCGACGGCTGGCTCTACACCGGCGATCTGGGCTTTGTGGACCATCGCGGGCTGCATTTTTCCGGGCGCGCCAAATGGGTCATCAAGCCGGCTGGCCACCAGGTCTTCCCAGGCGATGTGGAGAACTACTTCAGCGTGATGTCCGGCCGCGTGGCCAACATCGGTGTGGTGGGGCAACCGCACGCCCTGTGGAATGAAGCCATCATTGCATTTGTGGAACCGCAGGCCGGCGTCCAGTTGACCGAAGCGGAATTGCGCAAATATGCGCGCGGGTTGACCAGCTACATGCGCCCGCTGCATTACGTAATTCTGGAGCCGGGCGCCATGCCGCTCAATCGCACGGCCAAGGTGGATACAGTCAAGTTGCAGGCAATGGCAAGGGAAGAGGTCTCGAAGCTGCGCGAACGGGGACGCTGGGATGGGTGAGGCGCGGCTTCGCGTGCAGTTGCGCGGCATTGTGCAAGGCGTGGGCTTCCGGCCTTTCGTGCATCGCCTGGCGGAGGAGCGCCGATTGGGCGGGTGGGTGCTGAACTCTTCAGCGGGCCTGGTGACCGAAGTGGAGGGACCGCGGGCCGCGCTCGAAAGCTTTGTCGAGGCCGTGCGGCACGAGGCGCCGCCGCTCGCCTGGATTCAGGAAATGCAGGTTTCGGAAGTCGCGGCGCTCGGCGAAACGGCCTTCGTGATTCGCCCGAGCGTGGCAGCGACGGGAGAGTTCGCGCTGATCTCGCCAGACGTCGCCACCTGCGCCGAGTGCCTTGCCGACTTTACCGATGCGGCCAACCGCCGCTATGGCTACGCCTTCACCAACTGCACCAACTGCGGGCCGCGCTACACGATTATCCGCGACATACCCTACGATCGCCCCAAGACCACGATGGCCGCCTTCCGGATGTGCCCGGCCTGCCAGGCGGAGTACCAAGACCCGCGCAACCGGCGCTTCCACGCCCAACCCAACGCTTGCCCGGCTTGCGGTCCGCGCCTTTCGGCGCCAGTGGGAGAAGCGCGGCGCCGGCTGGCGCGCGGTGAGGTGCTGGCGATCAAAGGTCTGGGCGGATTTCACCTGGCCTGCGACGCGCGCAACCAGGAAGCCGTCGAGCGCCTGCGCGCGCGCAAGCGCAGAAGCGACAAACCGTTTGCCGTGATGGTGCGCGACCTGGCCGCGGCCGCAGCGCTGTGCCACGTCTCGGAGGCGGAGCAAGAAGCGCTATCGAGCACCCGGAGCCCGATCGTGATCCTGCGGCGCGGCGACCAATTCACATTGCCCAACGCCATCGCGCCCGGGAATCGCACCCTCGGCGTGATGCTGCCCTACACGCCGCTGCATCACTTGCTGTTCGCGGATGCGCCTTACGATGCCCTGGTGATGACCAGCGGCAACTTGAGCGAAGAACCCATCGTGGTTTCGAACGACGAAGCCTACCAGCGGCTCTCGCAAACCGCCGACTGGTTTCTGACACACAACCGCGCCATCTACATGCGCACCGACGATTCCGTGGTGCGCGTCTTCGAGGGGCGCGAGCGCGTGATGCGGCGGTCGCGCGGCTATGCGCCGCAGACTCTCGACCTGGGGCGCGAAGTTCCGGAACTGCTGGCCTGCGGCGGGGAGCTAAAGAATGCTTTCTGTCTGACCAAGGGAAGGCACGCCATCCTGAGCCAACACATCGGCGACCTGGAGAACTACGAGACGCTCGAATTCTTCGAAGAGACGCTTCGCAACCTGAAGAAACTTTTCCGCGTGGAGCCGCGCGCCGTGGCCCACGATCTGCATCCGCAATACCTGTCGACCAAGTACGCCCTGGAGAAGACCGGCCTGCCGGCCATCGGCGTGCAACACCACCACGCTCACATCGCATCCTGCATGGCCGAGCACGGCCTCTCGGGAGAAACCATCGGCGTGGCCTTCGACGGCACGGGGTACGGGACGGACGGCGCGATCTGGGGTGGCGAATTTCTGGTGGCGGGCTATCGCGGGTTTACGCGCCGGGCGCACCTGCGCTACGTGCCGCTGGCGGGCGGAGATGCGGCGGTGCGCGAGAATTGGCGCGCGGCGCTGGGCTATCTTGCGGACACCTTCGGGGCGGATGCTTCGATCGAGGGCGTGGCCGAAGAGCGCGTGCGGGTGGTGCGGCGGATGATCGCAAGCGGTCTCAACACGGTGCCGACATCGTCGTGCGGGCGGCTGTTTGACGCCGTCTCGGCACTGATCGGGCTGCGCCGCGAGGTCACCTTCGAAGGCCAGGCGGCCATCGAGTTGGAAATGACCGCGCAGGATGGCGAGGGAGGGCGTTACGATTTCGCGATCGAAGGCGACGGCCCGTGGCAGATCGATTTCCGCCCCATGATCGGGGAAATTCTGCGCGACGCGGCCGCCGCGCCCGTGAAGGCTGCGAAGTTCCACAACACGCTGGCGGAAGCCATCGTGGAAATGTGCCGGCTGATCGCACGCGAGTCGGCGCTGCGCCGCGTCTGCCTCAGCGGCGGCACGTTTCAGAACATGCGGCTGCTCGGCGCCACAACGGCGGCATTGCGCCGGAACGGGCTTGAGGTGTACCTGCACGCACAGGTTCCACCCAACGACGGCGGCATCGCGCTGGGACAGGCGGCCATCGCCGCAGCCGCGGATAACATTAACTTTTGAGCCGTTTGCCGCGAGAAGTACTAGAGCAGACGGAACTATCATCAGTGATACTCCCTTGTGAGGCACCCGCTTTGGATTTACCCTAAGGCCAAACGGCTTAGTACACCAAACGATGATGATTGTCAGAGCGGCGAATGGAAGAAAGCGTGCGGCGGTAATCCTGGCCCTTTCGGGCCAGACGATGCGCGTGGCCTTGAAGGACACCGACGACGTCATGGAATACAAACTGGTTGACCAGACCTGGATCTCCGAGGACTGCGAGCCGGTGACATTCGAGTTTCCACTGGGCGTCTTTGAAGCAATAGGAATTATGCC
This sequence comes from Bryobacterales bacterium, assembly GCA_963842505.1. Taxonomy (GTDB): domain Bacteria; phylum Acidobacteriota; class Terriglobia; order Bryobacterales; family Bryobacteraceae; genus PALSA-129. The sequence goes on along the minus strand of CAWJGZ010000004.1, from coordinate 1,537,177 downwards.
CCCGGGATCGGGATTCCCCAAGCGCTGATGACGGGCCATTTGGAAAAGCGCGTGCTATGAGCGATATGGGAGTTGATCTGGAGGTTGCCGGCGAGTCGCTGGAGGAACGGCTGACGCGCGGCGCCATAAGCTTTCGCGAGGCGCTGCAAATCTCCACCGATCTGGCCGCGGCACTACGGGACCTGCATGCCAACGGGCTCGAGTACGGAGATTTAAACGCGCAGACAGTGGTGATCGGCGCACGGGGAGCCGGCCTTGCGCCAGGTGGCGGGCTGGCGCACAAAGCCGACGGCCGCAGCGACGTGGGAGCCTTCGGCGAATTGATGGAACTGATGCTCGACGGCGCGGAAACGCCGGACCACATGTTGGGGCTCTGGGCGGAAGCGGCCGGACTGGCCCAGCAATGCCTCACGCGAGCGCCGAAGATCCAGCAGATGGTGATGCCGCTGCGCCTGCTCGGAGTGCGGGCGCGTATGGCGTTGCCGGCGCCGCCCGGCGATAGAGCGCCGGCCGCCGAATTGGGCGCGCGGCTGGAATCCATTGCGCTCCGGGCGGCGGACGCGCTGCTGAGGGCGGCAACCCCGCGAGGCAGGCCCGTGCCCGCGAATTTGCACGGGAACTGAAGAGCGACACGGCGCGCCGGCTGGAAAGCCGGCGTTGCCGGCCGGAGGCCCGCTCCACAAGCAGGCGTGCGTCACCTTCTTGGGCCACGCGTTACTAGCCCGCATTTCTCACCAGCTTTCTGCTGCGGCGCGTGATCAGGCCGCGTCTACTTCGTTGCGCTTGCTCAGCGTGCTCGACATACTGTACAAGTATGCCTGCGCGCGCTGAGCGGCGCGCGCCTCGTATCCGCAGCCTTCTGACGCGCCTCGCGACGAAACCTGGTGAGAAAAGCGGGCTAGTGATAAAATCGACCTGACCGTGGAGATCAGCCCTTCGTCAGGCCGGCATGTTCGATAGCGCTTCCATCAAGAGGCGGGACTTTCTTCTCAAAACCGCGCTGGGAGGCGGCATTCTGGCCTTCGCGCCGCGCGGCCGCGCGGCCGGCGAGTCCGTCTCGCTGGTGGCCGATTCATCGGACCCCACGGTGGCTTCCGAACCCGTCGTGTGGGCCCTGGCGGAATTCGCACGCGCGCTCGAAGAGAGTGGCCGCGTGGTGCACCGCCGCGGAACGGTGCGCGAAGCCGCCCCGGGCGAACGCTGCATCGTGGCTTCGGGCAAGGGCGGCCAGTCGCCGAAAGCGCCGGAAGCGCTGTCGCTCTCTTCCAGCACCGCCGCGGGCCGGCCGGTGTTAACGGCCGCCGGAAGCGATGCGCGCGGCCTCGCCTACGCGCTGCTCGAACTGGCAGACCGCACCCGCCACGGCATGCCGCTCGAAGTCCCCAAGCCCGTAGCCGAACAGGCAGCCAACCCGGTGCGCAGCGTGATGCGCCAGTTCACCAGCGAGCCGCTCGACAAGGCCTGGTTCCACGACCGCGAAGGCTGGCAGCAGTATCTCACCATGCTGGCCGCCAACCGCTTCAACCGCCTGCACCTGGGTTTCGGGTTGGGCTACGACTTCCTGCAGAATGTGGCCGATTCGTATTTTCTGTTCCTCTATCCGTTTCTGGTGAAAGTACCGGGCTACGAAGTGCGCGTTTCAAATCTGCCCGATGCGGAGCGCGAACGCAATCTGGAGACGCTGCGCTTTATCAGCGAACAGACCGCCCTGCGCGGCATGGATTTCCAGTTGGGCGTATGGATGCACGGCTACCAGTTGACCAACAGCCCGCACGCGCGATACATCATCGAAGGCCTGACGAGCGAAAACCATGGCCCGTATTGCCGCGATGCGCTGGCGGCCGTGCTGCGCGCCTGCCCGAAGATTGGCGCGGTGGCCCTCCGCATCCACGGGGAAAGCGGCGTGGCGGAAGGCAGCTACGATTTTTGGCGAACGGTCTTCGATGGGGTGAAGCAGTGCGGGCGAAAAGTGGAAATCGACCTGCACGCCAAGGGCATCGACGCCACCATGATCGATTCGGCGCTGGCCACCGGTATGCCCGTGAGTGTTTCCCCGAAGTATTGGGCCGAACACCTCGGCCTGCCCTATCACCAGGCTGACATTCGCGAGGCGGAGCGGCCGGTGGCGGGCCATGGGGGCACGGGCCTGATGGCGCTCAGCACCGGTTCGCGGAGCTTCACGCGCTACGGCTATGCCGACCTGCTGCGGGAGGACCGCCGGTACACCGTGCGGCATCGCGTGTGGGCCGGCACGCAGCGGCTGCTGCTGTGGAGCGAGCCGCAGTGGGCCGCGGCGTACGCCCGCGCATTCGGTTTTTGCGGATCAGCGGGCGCCGATTTGATGGAGCCGCTGACCTTTCGCGGGCGGCGCGGCACGGCTACGGCAAGCACGCGCTGCGGCTACCTGGACGCATCGCTCGAACCGCGCCGCGATTGGCAGAAGTACGAACAGTGGTATCGCGTGTGGGGCCGCGCTCTGTACAACCCGGAAACCGAGGCGGAGGTTTTCCGGCGCCCCCTGCGCAAGCAATTCGGCGAAAGCGCGGAGACGGTGGAAACCGCTCTGGCCAAAGCCAGCCGCGTGCTGCCGCTGGTGACCACGACGCACCTGCCTTCGGCGGCCTGCGACACCTTCTGGCCGGAGATTTATTGGAACATGCCGATGGTGGACGCGCGGCTGCGAAATCCTTACAGCGACACTCCGTCACCTAAGACCTTCCAGAACGTGAGCCCGCTCGACCCTCAGCTCTTTTCGCGGATGACGGATTTCGCCGATGAATTGCTGAAAGGCGAGCGCAGCGGGAAATACTCGCCGCTCGAAGTGGCAGACTGGCTGGACAATTTCGCGAACGCATCCGTATCGCTTTCGCGCGCGGACTTCGGCAGCTCGCCGGAGTTCCGCCGCATCGCAGTGGACGTGGATCTGCTGGCTGCACTGGGATCTTTCTTTGCCAGGAAGCTGCGGGCGGGAGTTCTATACGCGATTTACGAGCGCACCGGCGACCGCGCGGCATTGGTCGAAGCACTCGAAAAGTGCAAGAACGCGCGCAGCGCCTGGGCTGAGGCGGCCAAGCGGGCCAGGCTGGAATACGCCGCCGATCTTTCCGCCGGCGACCGCTACTCTCTGCGCGGCCAGTGGGCCGACCGCCTGCCAGCGATGGATGAAGACATCGCCGCCATGGAGCAGAAAGCCGGCACCGCACAAATGGCCGACGAGCCGCGTGTGCGCACCGCCATCGCGGAGGTGTTGGAGCCGCCCGAGCGCGACGAAGCGCCGTGTACACACCGGCCGCCGGCGGCGTTCCAGGCAAAGCAAGCTCTCGCGCTGGAAATTGCAGTGCCGGATCGTAAGGTGGCGTCGGCGCGTTTGTATTACCGGCACGTGAACCAGGCCGAGCGGTTCCAGCCGGCCGAAATGACAGCGCGCGGCGGCACATGGGCTGCCAGCATTCCGGCTGCGTACACGGATTCCCCGTATCCGCTCCAGTATTACTTCGAGGTGCGCGAATCCAGCGCGAAGGCGTGGCTGCATCCCGGGCTCGGACCGCAGTTGACCAATCAACCGTATTTCGTGGTGCGGCGTGGATGAGCGCCGCTGGCGCGTCGCGCTGCTGATCGCCGCAGCCATCGCCATCAGCTATTTCGACCGGCAAACGCTGCCCGTGGCGATCAAGGCCATCCAGCACGAAATTCCCGTCAGCAATTTTCAGTTCGGCCAATTGAACCTGGCGTTCCTGCTGGCCTATGGCGCCATGTACGCGGCCGGCGGCAAGCTCATCGATGCCCTGGGCACCCGCAAGGGATTTTTCCTGATCATGGTCTGGTGGTCGCTGGCCTGCGCCAGCCACGGTCTGGCCGCGAGCTTCGGAATGCTGGCGGCCAGCCGCCTGCTGCTCGGTATGGGCGAAGGCGGCGGATTTCCGGCAGCCACCAAAGCCGTCGCGGAATTTTTCCCGGCAGCGGAGCGCTCGACGGCCATGGGCCTCATCAATGCCGGCACCGCGGTGGGCGCGGTCATCGCACCGCCAGGCATCGCGCTGGTGATCGGAACGCTAGGCTGGCGCTGGGTTTTTTTCCTTTCCGGCGCGATTGGACTGGCGTGGTCCTGTGGGTGGCGCCGCTCCATGGCCGCGGAATCGCAGGCGGCACCGCCTGCGCCACCTGGGACCGGCTGGCTCAAACTTCTTTACCATCGCCAGGTGTGCGGCCTGGTCGCCGCCAAATTTCTCAGCGATGCCGCATGGTTCGTCTATATGAGCTGGCTGGCGAAATATTTGTACGACGTCCGCGGCTTTGATACGGCACACGTCGGCTACTTCGCGTGGATTCCCTTCGCTGCTTCGGGCGTGGGCAGCCTCTCGGGTGGATGGTTTTCCAGCCACCTGATTCGTTCCGGCCATTCTCTCGACTTTTCCCGCAAACTCGCGCTAGGCGCCAGCGCGGCCCTGATGCCGTGGATTTTCTTCGTCACGCACGCGCCCGTCCGATGGGCCATCGTGCTCTTTGCCATGGCGTTTTTCGGCCAGCAATCGTGGTCCGCGCTGGTGATGACCGTGCCGGCCGATATCTTCCCCCGCGCCGCGGTCGGCTCGGTGGCCGGACTGGTGGGCATGGGCGGCGCATTGGGCGGCGCGATATGCAACCTCGCGGTGGGGTACATGCTCGATCATAAAATGGGATACGGCGTGGTCTTCGGAATGTTGAGCACGTTCCACGTAATCGCTTTCGCGATAATTCTACTGGTAGTGGGCCGAATCCGGCCTCTGGAGGCAACATGAAGATTACGGAAGTGCGCACGCGGGTTGTCGAGTGGCGCGGCAAGACGGTGCCGCCGCAGCCGCATTTCTGCACTAACCCGATGGACCTGCTGGATCTGCCCGCCGATTCGATGGGGGCTTTCCGCTTTCACGGCTGGCTGATCGTCGAGGTCTTCACCGACGCCGGCCTGGTGGGCATCGGCAACGCCGCGCTCTCGCCGCGCATCACCAAGCAGGTGATCGACCTCTACCTGAAGCCAGTGATCATGGGCAAAGACCCCTTCGATAGCGAATTCCTGTGGCAGCACATGTACCGCCAGACCATGGCCTTCGGCCGCAAAGGCATCGGCATGGTGGCCATCAGCGCGGTCGACATCGCCCTGTGGGACCTGATGGGCAAAGCCACCAAACAGCCCGTCTTCAAGCTGCTGGGCGGCCGCACCAAGGCGAAAATCCCGGTGTACGCCAGCCGCCTCTATAGCCAGCCGCTCGACGAGCTGCGCGCCGAGGCCGAAATGTACAAGCGCCAGGGCTATAAAGCCATGAAGCTGCGCTTCGGCTGGGGACCCGTGGATGGCGCAGCCGGCATGGCGCGAAATGTGCAATTGGTGCGCACCGTGCGCGAAGCCGTCGGTTCCGGCGTCGACCTGATGGCCGACGCGTACATGGGCTGGAACCTCGACTACGCCCGGCGTATGCTGCCGCTGCTCGAACCCTTCGATCTTCGCTGGCTGGAAGAGCCGGTGATCCCCGACGACATCGGCGGCTACGCCGCGCTCAAGGCTTTCGGCCGCATTCCGATTGCCGGCGGCGAGCACGAGTTCACCAGCTACGGCTTCCGCGAGTTGCTGGAGGCCAAAGCCGTGGACTACATCCAGTTCGACACGAATTGCGTGGGCGGCATCACGCAAGCTCGCAAGGTGCAGGCGCTGGCCGAAGCATTTTCCGTGCCGGTCGTCCCGCACGCCGGCCAGATGCACAATTTCCACGTGGTGATGGCCAGCTTGAATTCGCCGATGGCCGAATTTTTCCCGGTGGTGGACGTCGAAATCGGCAACGAGCTCTTCTGGTACATTTTCGATGGCGAGCCAATACCCATCAATGGCATGATCGATTTGCGCGACGATCTGCCCGGCCTCGGCATCACCATCAAAGAGGACGCATTGGCGCAATTTGCCGTGATCGAGTGAGTTCATGCGATTCGTTCAGCTCATAGGTCCGGATGGCCGCCGCGTAGGCCTGGTGGAGGACGAGCACATCAATCTGTTGCAGCGCTTCCCGTCGGTCTGGAGCCTGGCGCAGGCGGCTTTACAAGACGGCGTGGCTCTGCGGGATAAAGTGGAACCCAGCGGCGAGCGTCTGCATTACGACGCCATCTACTCCGGTTGCGGCGTGTGGCGCATTCTGCCGGCCATCGACCATCCCGAGGAGCCGGCCCGCTGCCTGGTGAGCGGCACGGGCCTGAGCCACATTCGCAGCGCCGCCAACCGGCAAGCCATGCACGCCACCGGCGAACAGATCACCGACAGCATGCGCATGTACCAGTGGGGCGTCGAAGGCGGGCGCCCGCAACCTGGCTCGATCGGCGTTGCGCCGGAGTGGTTTTTCAAAGGCACCGGCGGCGTGCTGCGCGGCCACAATCAGCCGCTGGATGTTCCGCCGTATGCCGAAGACGGCGGCGAAGAGCCGGAGATCGCCGGCCTTTACGTGATCGATGCTTCCGGGCTGCCCCGCCGCATCGGCATGGCCGGCGGAAATGAATTCTCCGATCATGTCATCGAAAAGAAGAACTACCTGTACCTGGCCGCCTCCAAGCTACGCACCTGCGCCATCGGCCCCGAGTTGGTGGTGGACGCGGATTTCGGCCTGGTGGGCGGCGAAGTCTCGATTGAGCGCGCCGGCGCGGTGCTGTGGCGCAAAGCCATCCGCACCGGCGAACAGGTGATGTGCCACAGCCTGGCCAATTTGGAGCATCATCATTTCAAGTTCGAAGGCCATCGCCGGCCCGGAGATGTGCACGTACATTTCTTCGGCGCCGACGCTTTCAGCTTTGGAGACGGCGTGCGGCTGGAAAATGGCGACATCATGCAAGTCCGCTGGGACGGCTTCGGACGCCCCCTGCGCAATCCGCTGCGCGTCGTACCGCGCGAAAAAGAACTCATTGCAGTGAAAGGAATCTGACCGTGAAATCGATTGCTGTTCTGGGATTGGGAAACATGGGCGCCGGCATGGCGCACCGCTTATTGAAATCCGGGTATGAAGTGACGGTATACAACCGCACGCGCGGGCGCGCCGAGGCCCTGGCCGCCGACGGCGCAAAAGCGGCCGCATCGCCCAAGCTGGCCGCCGCGCATGCCGACATGGTAATCGCGATGCTCGCCGACGACAACGCCTCGCGCGGAGTCTGGACGGGCGAAGATGGCGCATTGACCGGCGCGCGTCCCGGCACTGTCCTCATGGATTCGAGCACGCTCTCCGTCGAGTGGGTGCGCGAACTGGCCGCCGCGGCCGCGGCGCACGGATGCCCGTTCATCGAAGCGCCCGTGACCGGCAGCAAGCCGGAAGCCGAAGGCGGAAGGCTGTTATTCCTGGCCGGCGGCGAGCCGCAAACCATCGACGCCGCCCGCCCGGTCTTGGCCACCTTGAGCCGCGCCATTGTGCATCTGGGACCGGTTGGTTCGGGCGCCACCATGAAGCTGGTCAACAATTTCCTGTGCGGCGTGGAAGCCGCCGCGTTCGCCGAAGCCCTGGCATTAATTGAAAATTCCGGCCTGAACCGCGACGCCGCCTTCGACATCCTGGCCAATGGCGCTCCCGGCAGCCCGCTGGTGAAAGGTGTCGGCAGGCGCATGTTGGAGCGAGATTACCGCGTCAACTTCGCGCTGCGGCTGATGGCGAAAGACATGGCCTACGCGGTCGCCGAGGGCGCGCGCAACGGCATCGTGCTGACAACCGGCGAGACTGCCCGCGATAAATTCCGCGAGGCTGTATCAGCCGGCCTGGGCGACCGCGATTTCGCCGCAATCGCAGAACTGGACCGCCCTACCAGCGGTAAGCGCTCAGCCTGAAGCGGGTCACAGCGGGACAGACCTCCACATCTCGCGGGGACCGGCCAGGAGGCCGGTCCCCGGAGTTTTTACATCGCTTCCGCCTGCCAACCCCCTTGTTGGCCGCGCTCTTGGTTTAGTTCCCGCCGCCTCCACGGCCACCGCGTCCGCCCGCCGGTGGCGGGGCCGGCAGATCCTTGCGCGGCAGTTTTTCCGGCCGCGTCGCGGCGTTGTACACGAAAGCAGCTTCCACAATTGCCATCTGCTCCATGTCGGCCTGCTGGATGCGCTCGTACACATCCATATTGGAATGGTGGGTGCGCGTGTCGTAGTCCATCGGATCCTGAATGAATTGGAAGCCAGGCAACCCCACCGCGTCAAAGGATTGGTGGTCCGTGCCGCCGGTATTGCGGATGGTGACATATCCTGGTGTCACGTCTTTCAGCGCGGCGAACCACTGTTCAAAGATGGGCCGCACCATCTCATTGCCTTGCAGATAGATTCCGCGGACCCGGCCGGTGCCGTTATCGATGTTGAAGTAGCCGGCGAAGTTGTCATGCTCGGCCGTGGTCTTCATGGTTGTCCGGTCGGCGAAGTGATCCTTCACATAAGCCGCGGAGCCCAGCAGACCTTCTTCTTCGCCGCCCCAAAGAGCCATGCGGACGGTGCGATCCATTTTGAGATTGAGCGATTTCAAAATGCGCATCACTTCCATGGCGACGCAGGCGCCCGCGCCGTTATCGGTGGCTCCGGTGCCCATGTGCCAGGAATCGAAGTGGCCGCCCACCATCACCAGTTCATTGGGCTTGCTGGCGCCGGGGATTTCGGCGATTACGTTGAACGCATCGGTGATGCTGGTATCGAACTGCACTTTAATGTCGAAGGACAGCTTTACCGGAACTTGGTGCTGCAATAGCCGCGCGATGCGGTTGTAATTCTCCGCCGTGATGGCTATCTGCGGCAGGTTCTTGGTGGGATCTCCGGTACGCGGGGCGCCATTGCTGGCGAACACCACGCCGCTTTGGCCGCGCGCGGAAGCCGTAATGGTCAATAGGACGCCCTCATCCTGGTAGTAGGTGCGCATGCGTTCGGTAAAGGCCTGCTGTTGTTCCGGCGTCAAAGTCGGGCCGTTGCCGCCGCGTCCGCCGCGTCCAGCGGCGCCGCCGGTGGGGAACTGCTCGGGGATCAGCGCCAGCAGTTCTTCATCGGTATAGCGATGCCCCATCGCCGTGGTGGGGAAGGGAAGATCGAGCGGCCCGGCCGCCGTCAGCACAATCTTGCCTTTCAGCTTTCCGTGCCAGGTATCCAAATCGGCTGGCGTTTGAAGCTGCAGCATGATGGCTTCGCCGGTGACCGGCCCATTGGTTGGCCCGCTCCATGCCTGCGGGTAGCCGATGATCGGCATGTAAGTCGGCTCAACCATTGCGCCGCTGTAACCGGTGAACTCCCAACTGGGGATGGAGGAAGGACCGGCATTGCCGCGGCCGCCAGCACCGCCTCGCCCTTCGGATTTCGTCGACCACGGTTCCAGGTGGACGTTGCTCAGCCCCCAATCCTTGAGCTGGCTGACCGCCCAGTTGCCCGCCGCGCGGAATTGCGGAGAATTGGTCAGACGCGGGCCGTAACGGTCGGAGAGGTTGTACATAGTCTCCATGATGGGAGCGCCACGCCCGGCGCCGCCGCGGCCTCCGCCGCCTCCGCCGAAACCACCCCCGCCGCCCAACTCCGCGGTCTTGATCTTGTGCATCACGTTCAGGTCTACCCGCTCGACGGCCTGCTGCGAGACGAGCAGCAGGGGAACGAGCAGGAGGAGGATTCCAATGAGAAGTGTTTTTCTGGACATAGGCTTAACTGCTAGAGCATATCAAACAACCGGGCCGTTTTCCCGCCGCGCCGGAGGTGAGCCACGCCGGCGGCCGCCCATCGCGCTAAAATAAAGTTATGGCCCGAGGTTGGGAAAGCAAGTCGGTCGAGGCGCAGATCGATATGGCCGAGTCCCGCCGCACAAGTGTACGACGAAAAGCGCCTAGTCCCGAAACACTAGAACTTATCCGCAAGAAGGAAACTATCCTTCTCTCCCGCACCAGGGTGGTGCGGGAATTAGGTGCCGCACAGAATCCGCGATACCGGGCTGTTCTCACGAAGGCCCTGGCGGATCTGGATGCACAACTGTCCACTTTCGCAGCGGTTTAGCGAAGCAACTGGCATGTTCCGTTGGGACATCGCCACCTTTTTTGGCATTGGAACGCCTGCCCGGCAGTGCCGACTTTCGGGCAGGCCCGTGCCGCCCCCTACTATTACCACTGCTCAGTTTGTCCGATCTCCGCGAAGCTGAGTAGGGCACTCCGCCTGGACTGCGCGCGACCCCTTGGTCGCGTTCTTGCAAACTCTCTCAATAGAAAAGGTATTTCCGCCACTGCGCGTCGCTCTTGCCGAGCATGCGCATCAGGTGGCGGCTGGTGTGCAAGCTGAAAGGCCGGGGCTGGCGCGCCAGTTTCATGCCCGCCTCTTCCGGCGTGCGGCTGCCTTTCTTGTTGTTGCAAGGATGGCAGCAGGCCACCAGGTTTTCCCAGGCGGTTTCGCCGGCGCGCGAGCGCGGAATCACGTGATCGAGCGTCAACTCGCCCGACGGCATCACGCGGTGGCAATACTGGCAGGTATAGCGGTCGCGCATCAGGATGTTCTTGCGCGAAAGGGCTCGCGTCTGGTGCGGAATCCGGCGATATTCCAGCAGCCGGATCACTGAAGGCAATCGCACCAGCGCGCGGGCCGAATGCACCGCGCTGCCCGATTCCTCTTCGGCGGACGCTACGCCCTTCAAAACCAGCACTAGGGCGCGCCGCGCGGCGCAGATGTTGATCGGCTCATAGCTGGCATTCAGCACCAGGACTGGCCGCTGCAATCGCTCACTCGACATCCTGATTCACTCCCTCCGCGGATGGTGTGGAAGTGCCGCGCCATCCGTCCATACGCCGGTCGACACGCGCCACGGCCAGCAGCGCCACCTTGGCCGCCCCGGCGCGCTTCAACACGCGCGCACAGGCTGCCGCCGTAGAGCCCGTGGTCATGACATCGTCGATCAGCAGAATTCGTTTGCCCTTGAGCGCTTTCGCGCCGCGCCGGCATTCGAAAGCGGTGGCGACGTTCCGGCGCCGATTGGTATTGCTGAGGCTGGCCTGCGTCGCCGTGGCGCGCACGCGGCGCAGTGCCCCTACTACCGGAATTCCGTAGCGCGCCGCCATGATGCGCGCCAGCAGTTCCGATTGGTTGAAACCTCTCTGCCATTGGCGCCTCCAGTGAAGCGGCACCGCCGTGACCGCATCGAAGCGTTCCTCGCGCGGCAAAGCCGCCGCCAGCAGGTCTCCCAGCGGCTTCGCCAGCGTCCGCACGCGCCCGTACTTGTACAGGTGGATCAACTCGCGCAGCGCGCCTTCATAGGAACCGTAGCAATAGGCCGCATCAAAACCGCGAAGGCCGTTTCTGCAAAGGGCGCAGCGGCCTTCGGAATCCAGGGGGAAACTGTTGAGGAACGGCGTGCGGCAGCTCACGCAGAAGAACTCCGCGCTGATCGGCTGAGGCTCTTTCAAGCATCCGCGGCAAACCGGAATGCGCGTGACCTCCGTCAGGGGCCGGGCACAAATCCGGCAATCGTCCGGGAAAAAAAGGGGGAAAAGAGCGCGGGAGGCGCTTCGGACCACAAAGGGACCCAAGCTTGCGACTGCGGCTAGTCTGCTACTCGAGAAGACTCACCTCCGCTAAGGTCCCATTGTATCCGATTTTCAGCAAGACAGACCATCGTCCTTGTTTGTTGCCTTTCGCCCGCCCTCCCTGATCCGCCGCGTCGCAGTACAATACGACCAGAGATCTCATCATGGGATCAAGGCGAATCCTGGGGATGGCGTTGCTTTGGGGCCTGGCGGCGCCGCTTGCGGTCCGTGCGCAAGTCACCACACAGCCGCGCCCCAAGCCCGCTGCGCCCGCGCAGACCGGGCCCAAGGCCAACCTTCGCGCCGACACCAGCCTTGTGTTGGTCCCGGTGAGCGTGTGCGATCCCTTTAACCGTCCCGTCACCGGCCTGGAGAAAGACCATTTCAAGATTTACGACGACAAGGTCGAACAAACCGTCACGCATTTTGCCATGGATGACGAACCCGTGGCCGTGGGCCTGGTTTTCGATATCAGCGGCAGCATGGGCCCGAAGTTGCGCACTTCGCGCGAAGCCGCTTCGCAATTCTTCAAGACGGCCAATCCCGAAGACGACTTCTTCCTTGTGGAGTTCAACGACACGCCCAGGCTGGTGGTGCCATTAGGCCGCGAGATCGCCGATATCCAGAACCAGCTCACTTTCGCGCAATCCAAGGGCCGCACGGCGTTGCTCGACGCCGTCTTCCTGGCGCTGCACGAGCTGAAAAAGTCCGAGAAGAACCGCAAAGCGCTGCTGATTATTTCCGATGGCGGCGATAACTGCAGCCGCTACACCGAAACCGAGGTCCGCAACGTGGTGCGCGAAAGCGACGTGCTGATCTACGCCATCGGAATCTTCGAGCCGCTGGGAGCACGCAGCCGCAGCCCGGAAGAAATGGAAGGGCCAGGACTGCTCAGCGAGATTGCGGAACAGACCGGGGGCCGTCATTTTCCGGCCGACATCAGCGAACTTCCGGACATTGCCGCCAAGATCGGCGTCGAGCTACGCAACCGCTACGTGCTGGGTTATTCCCCCACCGACAAACAGCGCGACGGCCGCTACCACCCCGTCACCGTAAAGATCATTCCGCCTCACGGTCTGCCGCCGCTGCATGCCTACTGGCGCCACGGCTACTACGCCCCGGCGGAGTGAGCGTCGCGGGCGCGCCCCAGCGCCCGCACCACGGCAGCGGTCGATTGCGTGAGCGGTTCCTCTCCCGAAACCACCACGTCGGCGAACTTGCGGGTCGGGGTAACGAACCATTCGGCGCTCGGCCGCACGGTGCGTTCGTACTGCTCACAGACCGATTGCGGGGTCCGGCCGCGCTCGGCCACGTCGCGCGTCAGCCGGCGGTTGAAGCAAACCGCCGGATCGGTTTCCACGTACACCTTGGTGTCCAGCATCTCGCGTAACACCGGCCAGTAGAGCACGAACAGGCCTTCCACAATCACGTATGGTCCCGGTTCGATGCGCCGCGTGAGGCTGGTGCGAGCGTAATCGGCGAACGAATAGACCGGCTCGTCGATCGCCTCGCCGGCGGCCATGGCCTTCAGGTGCTGGTGCAACAGCGTCCAATCGAGCGCATCGGGGTGATCGAAGTTCACCTTCTTGCGCGCTTCGAGTGGAATCTCTTCCATGCCGCGATAGTAAGAGTCCAGGGAGATGATGGCGGTCCCGGGCAGCCTCTGCACCAGGTGGCGCGCCAGCTCGCTTTTCCCCGAGCTGGACGGACCGGCAATGCCGATAATGTGAGGTCTCATTCGCTTGACGGGGGAGTCACCTTAATGTACAACCCGGCTATCGCTTCGACAAGCCCATCGGCCGAAAAAACCGAGGCCTCCACCGTGACTTTAACGCCCAGGTGGCGTGCCGTGCGCGAGGTGATGGGACCGATGGAAGCGACAGCCACGCCTTCGAGGGCCGGCGCGCCGGCCGCCGCCACGAAATTCTGCACCGTGGAGGAGCTGGTGAAGGTGATGCAGTCGGGTTTGTGCGCGCCGCCGAATATCTCCGCGGCCTGCTGCGCGGCCTGTTCTGGAACCACCGTGCGATATGCTTCCACCACGTCCACCAGCGCGCCGCGTCGCGCCAGTTCCGCCGGCACAAGGTCGCGAGCCACGGCGGCGCGGGGCAGCAGCACCCGCTTACCCGCCAGGTTGTGCGCCGCGAAGGCTTCGAGCAGTGCTTCGGCAACGTACTCCTTGCCCATCAAGTCCACTTTGAGGTGCAGCGCTTCGACGGCCGCGCGCGTAGCCGGTCCGATGGCGCAGATGCGCGCGCCGAGCGAGCGCAGATCGGTGGACGAGGCGTCCAGCCGTTCCAGGAAAAAGCGCACGCCGTTGGCGCTGGTGAAAATCAGCCAGTCGTAGGAGCCGAGGTTGGCGATGGCGCGGTCCAGCGGTGCGGAGTCGGCAGCCGGTCGAATTTCGATGGTGGGCAGCTCGACGACCCCGGCTCCCAGCGCGCGCAGGCGGGCGGAGAGCGCGTCGGCCTGCCCTTTGGCGCGCGTCACCACGATCTGTTTACCGAACAGCGGCAATTGCTCATACCAGTTCAGTTTTTCGCGCAGCCGCACCACTTCACCCACGATTATGGTGGCGGGCGGCTTCATGCCGCTTTGGACGATCAGCGCGGGCAGCGTCCCGAGCGTGCCGGTCAAGGTTTTCTGATCGGGCCGCGTCGCCCACCGCACCGCCATGGCGGGCGTCTCCGCGGAGCGGCCCCGCTTCACCAGCTCGCGCGCAATCTCCCCAAACGCCGTGATGCCCATGTAAATGACCAGCGTTTCGGCCTGCCCTACTTTGCTCCAATCGGCCGCCTCCAACTCGTGCCCGGTCACGAAGGTGACTGCCGACGACTGCCCGCGGTGCGTCAGCGGCACACCCGAGTAGGCCGCGATCCCCGACGCCGTGGTGACGCCTGGAACGATCTCGAAGGGAACGCCGGCTTCGGCCAGGGCCTCGGCCTCTTCGCCGCCGCGCCCGAACAGGAACGGGTCGCCGCCTTTCAGCCGTACCACCGTGAGCCCGCGCCGCGCGCGCTCGATGAGCATCCGCGCAACCTCCTCCTGGGAGAAGGCATGCACCGATTTTTTCTTGCCGACGTACAGGCGCTCGGCGTGAGCCGGAGCCATTTCCAGCAGGGCCGCCGGCGCCAGGTGATCGTAAAGCACGGAGTCGGCCAGTTCCAGAATGCGCCGGCCCTTGCAGGTGACGAGTTCAGGATCGCCCGGCCCGGCGCCGATCAAATAGACCTTACCAGGCATAACTCACCAGGCCATCCGAGCCGCGACCGTGAGGGAACGGTACCCGGAATAGGGCCGCTACTTGTTTCCGAGAGGGCATATCCAAATTATGCGTGGTAAACCGCTTCCAGAATCTCTCGCGCGCCTCGCTCCAGCAAATCGCCGCCGAGTTTGCGCCCCAGGTTCTCTGCTTCGCTCACCGGTCCATCGGTCTCTCCCCGAATGACCTCGGTTCCGTCCGGGGAAGCCACCAGTCCCAACAGCCGCAGCCGCGCCCCGGCAACCGTGGCGTGCGCGCCGATGGGCACCTGGCACCCGCCGCCGAGCGCTCCCAGCAGGCCGCGTTCCGCCAGCACCGCCGCGTAAGTGGCGGCATGATTCAGCAGCCTCGCAGCCTCGAAACCCGCCCCCGAAGCCAGCGTCTCAATCGCCAGCGCGCCTTGCCCCACCGCCGGGCACATCATTTCCGCCGGCAGAATCTCGGCGATCCGCCCGCCCCATCCCAGTCGTTTCAAACCCGCCGCCGCCAGCAAGATGGCGTCATATTGTCCTTCATCCAGCTTGCGCAGGCGCGTGTCCAGGTTGCCGCGCACCGATTCCACCAACAGGTCCGGCCGCAGCTTGCGCAATTGCGCCGCGCGGCGCAGCGAACTGGTTCCCACTTTGGCGCCCGCCGCCAGATCGTTCAACCGCTTGCCCACCACCGCGTCGCGCGGGTCTTCGCGCTCCGGCACCGCCGCCAGCGCCAGCCCTTCGGGCAATTCGGTGGGCAGATCTTTCAAGCTGTGCACCGCCAGGTCGGCGCGTCCATCCAGCAGGGCTTCTTCGATTTCCTTGGTGAACAGCCCCTTGGTTCCCACTTTGGCCAGGGGCACGTCGGTAATCTTGTCCCCGGTGGTCTTGATGATTTCCAGGCGGCACTCGTGGCCGCGCGCGGCAAATTCGCCCGCCACCCATCGAGCCTGCCACAATGCCAACTGCGAGCCGCGCGAAGCAATGACCAGCATTTATTTGTCCGGGAGATGAAACGCTTTTCGGATGGCCGCCACCACGTGCGCGCCTTCGGGATGTCCGGCGTAGTTCCGCAGCTCGGAAATGGGACCGTGCGCCACCTTGTTCATCATGCCGCGGGTCATGGCGTCGATGGCCTGGTCCAGTTCCTGCGGGAGAGCGTGGCGCCGCCGCAGCTTGTCCAATTCCACCGCGCGAATCTGTTCGAGCTGTTCCTGCAGGCCGATGATCGTAGGCGTGACCTCGGCCACTTTCAGCCGCGCCAGCATGTGGTCCACTTCTTCCTTGACCAGCGCCTCGGCGTGCTCGGCCTCCTTCATGCGCTCGCGCAGGTTGTTGTTAACCACTTCCTGCAGGTCGTCGATGTCGTACAGATACACGTTGTCGACATTGTTCACCGCGGGCTCGATGTTGCGCGGCACGGCGATATCGATCAGGAACATGGGCTTGTTGCGCCGCGCCGCGATCACCCGCTGCATCTCGTCTTTGTGCAGGATGTAGTGCGGCGCGCCGGAGCTGGTGATGACGATGTCCACCTCCGGCAGCATGCTCACGAAACGCGTGTATTCCACCGGCGTGCCCTGGAAAAGCTGCGCCATCTCGACCGCGCGCTCGTGCGTGCGGTTGGTGACGAACACGTGCGACGCGCCCGAGCGCCGCAGGTGCCGCGCCGCCAGTTCCGACATCTTGCCGGCGCCCACAATCATGATGGTGCGGTTGTCCAGAGATCCGAAAATCTTCCGCGCCAGCTCCACCGCCGCGTAGCTTACCGACACCGCCATCTGCCCGACGCCCGTCTCCGACCGAACGCGTTTGGCCACGTTGAACGCCCGCGTCATCAGTCCTTCCAGCCATCCGCACAGCGAGCCGCACTCCTTGGCCGCTGCATAAGCTGCTTTCAACTGTCCCAGGATCTGCGGTTCTCCCACCACCATGGAATCCAAGCTGGAAGCCACGCGGAAAAGGTGGTGGATGGCGTCGGTGCCCTCATGCCGGTAGAGGCACGGTCCCACGGTCTCGGCATCGATCGCCTTTTGATCCGCCAGGAACGATTCGACGATGGCTTGCGGGTCGGCGCTGTCGTCGGTGGTCACAGTGATCTCGACCCGATTGCAGGTCGAAAGGATCACGGCCTCGTTCACGCCCTCGCGCGCCCTCAGGTCGGCCAGCGCGGCCGGCAGGGACTCTTCGCGGAAGGCCAGGCGTTCGCGCACCTCAACCGGTGCGGTTTTGTGACTAACGCCAGTGATCAGCAGCTTCATTGTTTAAAAAACTCTTGGCCCAGGCGCGCGTGCGCCGCCCATGTCACGACGGCAAACCCCACCACCGTGATGGTCATAATGGCGGCTTTCCGGCCGCGCCATCCCGCGATGGTTCGCAAAAACACCATCGCCATGTAAATGCCCCAGGTAAAAAAGGAAATCGCGATCTTCGGCTGGCTGATCCACTTGGTCTTCAATTCAATGAATCCCCAGGTGCTGCCGGCCACCACCGCCAGCGTGATCAGCACGAACCCGATCGCCATGGCATTCGAAATCAGATCGTCCAGCGTGCCCAGGGCCGGCAGCCGGTAATAGAAACCGCGCGGCTTCTTGGTCTTCAGTTCGCGTTCCTGCACCAGATAAAGCAATGACGCCACGGCTGTCAGTCCCAATGCCGCATAGCCCAGCAGCACCAGCACAATATGCACCGTGAGCCAGGTATTGCGGACCACCGGGCTCGACCAGGCGCTCACCGGGTTGCCCATGGTAGCCACCAGCACCATCACGAAAATCAGCGGGAAGATAAATACGCTGAGGCTTTCCAACTTGTAGCGCCAATGCGCGACCAGGTAGATCACCACGATGAGGAACGCGCACATGGACAGCGTCTCGTAGAAATTGGTGATGGGGCACCGGTTATTAACGATCCCCTCTTCGATGATGGAGACGAAATGAAAAACCGACCCCAGTCCGAACGCCCCCAGCGCCACGCGAAACAGGTGTTCGCGCCGCCGCACCAGCGTAAGGATCGCATGCAGCAACCCCAGCGAGTACAAGGCAGCCGCGACGCGCAGCCAGATGACGCTCATTTCAGCCATGGGGGATTCCCAGACGTCTCAGTCCTGAAACACCAGTATAACTTGCAGCCTATAGGAGACGCGCCCCAGAAACCCAAACCCGCCCCAACCGGGAGCCCGGACAGTAGGGCAGAACAGTGACAACCTCAACTGCCAACGATCAAAGCCCCTCCACGGCGACGCTTCCACCAAGACTATGACGCCAGCTTGTACCGCTTTACGGCAATCGCATCCTGGCGCACTTGCGCAAGATCATAGTTCAACTGCAGACGGAGCCAGAATTCCGGCGTGCTGCCAAAGGCTTTCGCAAGCCGTACCGCCATCTCCGGAGAAATTCCGGCCTTCCCGTTGACCAGATTATTCAGTGCCTGGCGCGTCACACCGAGGCCCTCGGCGGCTTTCGTGATCGTAAGCCCGAGGGGTTCGATGCACTCGTGCCGAACAAGCTGGCCTGGGTGGGGCGGGTTCTTCATGGGCATAATTCTCTCCTAATGGTAATCGACCAGGTCAACATCATTTGCGCCGGCTTCATCGGCCGTCTATGCCAGTTTTAGCATAGAATGGATGTGGTGCCGGAAATGCCGGAAAGCCCCCGGAAGTTGGTCTGGCTGGTCGACTCGCTTGATCGGCTGACGAATTTCCCGCCCCCGGTTCGGCAAAGGCTCGGTTTCGCGTTATATCAGGCGCAGATTGGCCAGAGGCATGAAGGCGCGAAGATGCTCCACGGCTTCTCGGAAACCGTCTGGCAGGTGCGGGCCGATGATCCTGGCGGGACCTATCGTGCGGTGTACATAGCTCAATTCCGGGGGGCTGTTTACGTGCTTCATGCGTTTCAAAAGAAAGCAAAGTCGGGGATCGCCACCCCGCGGCGAGAAATGGAACTGATCCGGCAGCGGCTCCGTCTTGCGCGCGAGTTGGCTCTTAAGAGAGGAGACTGAGGCATGCCCAATCGAGACCACGTCCTGAGTAGTGGGAACGTATTTGCGGACCTGAAGCTTCCACAAGCGGATGACCTGTTGGCGAAAGCCGAACTGGCCGCCAAGATCATCACGGAGATTCAGCGGCGGCGGATGACACAGGCACAGGCGGGCGCGATTCTTGGTATCGATCAGCCGAAAATCTCCGCGCTCAAGCAGGGCAAGCTCTCCGGTTTCTCCATTGAGCGATTGATGCGGTTTTTGCTTCTACTTGGCCGCGACATCGAGATCGCCGTCAAAGAGAAACCCCGATCGCGTCCGGCGGCCCGGCTTCGTGTGGCCTGATCGGAATCGAAGCGCGATCCGCCCGCTTCGCTACCTCCGTTTGAGTTCCGCATCAATGATCGGCCGGATGGCATCCAAATCCAGCGCGCCATTGTACTTCTGACCGTCGATGAAGACCGTGGGGGTGGAGTCCACGCCGGCTATTTCGCCTTCCATTTCTTCGCGGGCTACAACTTGCTTGATAGCGGGGGAATCCCAATCCTGCTCGAAGCGCTTGGTGTCGAGGCCGATGGCGCCGGCCATGGCGAGGATCCGCTGGCGCGAGAGGTGGGTGCGGTCGCCGAACATGGCGTCGTGGAGCTGCCAGAATTTTCCCTGCCGATGCGCGGCCAGAGCGGCGGCAGCGGCCAGCGCGGCCTGCGAGTGCTTGTCGAGTGGGAATTGCTTGAAGACAAGCTTGACCTGGTTGGGATAGGCCTTGAGGACGGCGTTCAATTTGCCGACGGCTTGGGCGCAGTAGGGACACTGGAAGTCGGAGAATTCGACCAGAGCGACGCGAGCGTTCTTGGGCCCGGTGAAGGGCGCGCCGTCGATGGGGATGGCGACCGGCCTTTCGAGTAACTGGGGTGCGGCGCGGTGCATCAGCGGGGAGGCATCGACCGCGGCCCGGACAGCAGCTTCGTTGGCGCCTTTCTTGACAGAGTCGACGACTATCGCGGCCAGGCCCCGGCTGAAGGAGCAGTTGGGATCCTTGATGCGGCATTCGGCCAGCTTCATGGCGCAGCCGCACGGGCAACTGTTGGTGCGGAGCACCTTGAGAGCGAGGGCCTTTTGCGCGGCGGTGAGGCCGGTGAAGTCGACCGCGGGGAGGTTCTGCGACGTTTGCCAGTCCTGGCCGATGAGGAGCGTTGCGGTCAGGATGCACAGCAAGGCACTCCTCGGGGACGAAAAAAACATGCCTTCATTGTAGCGAGACCGCTTTCGCGAGGTGGGGAGTGTTAGCCCGCATTTCTCACCAGCTTTCTGCTACGGCGCGTGATCAGGCCGCGTCTACTTCGTTGCGCTTGCTCAGCGTGCTCGACATACTGTTCCAGTATGCCTGCGCGCGCTGAGCGGCGCGCGCCTCGTATCCGCAGCCTTCTGACGCGCCTCACGACGAAACCTGGTGAGAAAAGCGGGTTCACCGCGCCGTGTTCCCCTGCTAAAATGAAATTCCCCCATGCAAATTGACAAAGTGTACGAACCTCTGCGTTTTGAGCCGCATTGGGCGCAGTGGTGGATCGATTCCGGTATCTTCCGCGCCGACAATAGCAACCCCGCCACGGTGTTTTCGCTGGTCATTCCGCCACCCAATGTGACCGGGTCACTGCACATCGGACACATGCTCGAACACACCGAAATCGACGTCACCGCGCGCTGGCACCGCATGCGCGGCGACAACACGTTGTGGCTGCCCGGCACGGACCATGCCGGTATCGCCACGCAGATGGTGGTGGAGCGCAAGCTGGCCGAAGAGGGCATCAACCGCCGCGACCTGGGGCGCGAAGAATTCGAAAAGCGCGTCTGGGAATGGAAGGAAAAATACGGCGGCACGATCAAGAGCCAGATGATTCGCCTGGGCGCTTCCTGCGACTGGTCGCGGGAACGCTTCACACTCGATCCGGGCCTCTCGCGCGCGGTGCGGGAAGTTTTCGTGCGGCTCTATGAGAAGGGCCTGATCTATCGCGGCGAGTACATGGTGAACTGGTGCCCGCGCTGCCAGACCGCGCTATCCGATCTGGAAGTGGCCCACACCGACGTCAACGGCCACCTGTGGCACATCCGCTACCCCGTCAATGGCATGCCCGGCCGCACCGTGACGGTGGCTACGACGCGTCCGGAAACCATGCTGGGCGATACCGCGGTGGCTGTCAACGCGGCCGACGCGCGGTATGCCGATCTGCACGGAAAGATCGTCGAGTTGCCGCTGATGGACCGCGAGATCCCCATCATCCTGGACGATCTGGCCGACCCAAAATTCGGCACCGGGGTGGTCAAGGTGACGCCCGCTCACGACCTCAACGATTTCGAAGCCGGCCGGCGCCACAACCTGCCGGGCATCAAAGTGATCGACGAAAACGGCGTCATGACCGCGGCTGCCGGAGCCTTCGCCGGCCTCGACCGCTTCGAAGCCCGCCGGCGCGTGGTGGCCTCGCTGAAACAAATCGGCGCGTTGGCGAAGGTGGAAGATTACCAGCTCAGTCTGGGCACCTGTTCGCGCTGCAAGACGCCGGTCGAGCCGCTGGTTTCCACGCAATGGTTCGTCAAAACCAAGCCGCTGGCCGCAAAGGCCATTGAAGTGGTGGAGAACGGCCGCATCGAAATTGTCCCCGCCAATTGGAGCAAGACCTATTACGAATGGATGTACAACATCCGCGACTGGTGCATCTCCCGCCAGCTCTGGTGGGGCCACCGCGTGCCCGCCTGGCATTGCCAGGAATGCCACGAAATCGTGGTCGCGCGCGAAACGCCGGCCGCTTGCACGCGCTGCGGTTCCAGCCGCCTGGTGCAGGATCCCGACGTTCTCGACACCTGGTTCAGTTCCGCGCTCTGGCCGTTCTCCACTCTGGGTTGGCCGGACCAGACCAAAGACCTCGCCACGTATTACCCCACCAGCTTGATGATCACGGGCTTCGACATCCTGTTTTTCTGGGTGGCCCGCATGATCATGATGGGCCTGGAATTCATGGGCGATGTGCCGTTCCGCCAGGTCTACATCCACGCCCTGGTGCGCGACGCCGAGGGCCAGAAAATGTCCAAGACCCGCGGCAACGTGATCGACCCGCTGGTGATCACGGAGAAGTACGGCACCGACGCGATCCGCATGGCCCTGCTGCTGGGGGCCGCGCCGGGCACCGATATCGTGCTCACCGAAACACGCATGGAAAGCACGCGCGCTTTCGCCAACAAAATCTGGAACGCCGCGCGTTTCCTCTTCCTGAACATGGAGCGCTGCGGCGTGGAGCCGTGGGCGCCGGATTCGCTGGAAGAATATTTCCCCGCGCCGGACGCGGCCATCGAAGACCGCTGGATCTTCAGCCGCCTGAACCATTGTGCCGGGGAAGTCAACCGCGCCATCGAGAACCTACCGTTATCACGAAGCCGCGCAGTTGTTGTGGCACTTCGTCTGGCACGAGTTTTGCGACTGGTACCTGGAGCTGAAGAAGCTACGCTTCCAGGAAGGCTCCGGTTTGACCGATGGCTGGCGGAACACGCTGGCGGCTTTCGAATCCGCGCTGCGGCTGTTGCACCCGGCCATGCCGTTTCTGACCGAGGAATTGTGGCAGCGGCTGGTTAGCAATAATCCGAGCCGCGATCGTGAGGGAGCCGTTGCTTCCATCGCGCTTGCCAGCTACCCGCAGTTTCGGGATCGCGCCGCGGATGAAGCCGCCGAGCGCGAGATCGGCGTCGTGCAGGACATCGTCACTATGGCGCGCACGCTGCGCACCGAAAGCAAGCTCGATCCCAAACAGCAGCTCACCGGTGCGCTCTATTCGCGCAGTGCGAATTTGGAAGTGGCCCAACGGCACGCCGAAGCCATTCAAAAATTGGCCAATGTGAAGCTGCAATTCCAAGCCGGCGCCGCGCCCAAAGCCCCGGCTATGCGCTCCACCGCGGAATTCGACCTAGTGCTCGAAGTGCCCAAGTCGCAAGCCGACGCGCAGCGCAAGCGAGTCGAAAAAGAGCGCGAGCAGCTCGAAAAGAACATTGCCAATTCGAAGCGCCAGCTTTCCGACGAGGTCTTCCTCAGCAAAGCGCCGCAGAAAGTGGTGGACACCATCCGCGCCAAGCTGGCCGATTACGAAACCCAGCTCGCCAAACTCTCATGATCCCGATCGTGCGCATCGCTCTCGAAGAAGATATCGGCGCCGGCGACGTCACCACGCGGGCCTGCGTGCCCGAATCGCAGCAGGCGCACGGGCGATTCCTGGCGCGCGAGCGGCTGGTGGTGGCGGGGATCGCGGTGCTGTCCGACCTCTACGAACAGCTCATTGTTCACAAACACGATGGCGACCGCTGCAGCGCGGGCGACGTCATTGCCGAAGTGCGCGGCCCGGCGCGTCTGCTGCTGGAACGCGAACGCGTGGCGCTCAATTTCCTGCAACGCCTGAGCGGGGTCGCGACCCTGGCGCGGCAATTCGCCGACGCCGTAGCGGGAACCGGCTGCCGCGTACTCGATACGCGCAAGACCACCCCGGGGCTGCGGTCGCTGGAGAAAGCCGCGGCTGCCGCGGGTGGCGTATTGAACCATCGGATGGGCCTTTACGACGCGGTTCTGATCAAGAACAATCACATCACGGCGGCGGGCGGCGTGCGCCCGGCCATCGAGAGAGCGCGATCGAGCGGCCTGCCCATCGAGGTTGAGGTGCGCAGCCGTGAAGAGCTGCGCGAGGCTCTGGATTGCGGCGCCGCTCATTTGCTGCTCGACAATCTGACGCCCGCCGAGGCTGCCGAATGGGTGCGCGAAATCGCCGGACGCGCCAAAGTGGAGCTTTCGGGAAAGATCACGCTGGACAACGTCCGCGCTTATGCCGAAACCGGCGCAGACTTCGTTTCCTCCGGCGCCATCACCCACTCCGCCCGCGCCGTGGACATCAGCTTCCGGCTGGAGTTGGAATGACATTGAGCCAGCCAGGCAAGGTCCGCTCATGACCTCATCCGACCTCGAACGCGTCCGCCGCGAATTCCCGGGGCGAGCCATCGACTACTTCAGCTCGATCGATTCCACCATGCGAGCCGCGGCCAGCCGGCCGGCCGGCTACGTGGTCGTCGCCGGCGAACAAACCGCCGGGCAGGGGCGCCATGGACGCTCCTGGCACTCCGCGGCCGGCAGCGGGCTCTATTGCTCGCTGGTGCTGGAACCGCGGCCCGTGCTCACGCTGGCGCTCGGGCTCGCCACCGCCGATGCCATCGCGCAGGCTACCGGTGCGGCGTGCGATCTGCGCTGGCCCAACGACGTCCTGCTCGGCGGCAAGAAAGTCGCCGGTATTCTGGTGCAGCTTTCGGGCTCAACCGCCATCGCGGGCATCGGCATCAACCTCGATCACAAGGCATTTCCGGCCGAGTTGGAAGACATCGCCACATCATTGAAGACCCACACAGGCAGGGATCCCGATGCTGCCGGCATCCTCATCGCCCTGCTGCGCGAAGTGGATCGGTACATGTCCGAGGGTCCCCAGGACATCCTCCGCCTGTTCACGCAGGCTTCCAGTTATGCCGCTGGCCGCCGCGTTCGCGTGGATCAGGCCGGCGGCGCGATCGTTGGAACCACCGCCGGGCTCGACCCTTCCGGCTTCCTGATCGTGCGCAAAGACGACGGAACAGATACCCTTATTGTTGCGGGAGGCGTACGTGCTGCTGGCTCTTGACGCAGGTAATTCCAATATCACCATCGGCGCTTTCGAGGGGGGCAGGCTGATCTGTGACTGGCGGCTGCGTACGGTTCACGAGCAGACCGCCGACGAGTGGGGCATCCTGCTGCGCAACCTGTTCTCGCCCGCCGGCCTGGAGATCTCCAAAGTCGACGGCATGATCATATCCAGCGTGGTGCCGCCTATCGATTCCACGCTCGCCTTCATGGCCGAGCGCTACTTCCACGTTAAGGCGTTGTTCGTGGGACCGCGCACGGATCTGGGCATCGCCATCAAGTACGACAATCCTTACGAGGTGGGCGCCGACCGCCTGGTGAACGGCGTCGCGGCGTTCCAGAAATACGGCGGGCCGTGCGTGGTTGTGGATCTCGGCACTACTATTAATTTCGATGTCATCTCGCGCCAGGGCGAGTACCTGGGCGGCGCCATCGCAATGGGCATCGGCATCGCCATCGACGCGCTGTTTAGCAAGACTGCGCGCCTGCCGATGGTGGATTTCCGGCCGCCCAAGGACGTGGTGGGCACCAACACCAATGCCAGCATGCGCTCCGGCCTGTATTTTGGAACGATCGGAATGATCGACGGAATCCTGGAGCGCATCCTCGAGAAGTTGGGGCCGGACACCAAAACCGTCGCCACCGGGGGCCAGGCCCACATGATCGTCAACGGGTCGCGCTTTCTCAAAACAGTGGATGAGCACCTGACGCTGGAGGGCCTGGCGATGATCTGGGAGCGGCAGCATCGGTCTTGAACTACTTCAACTATTTCACGGAAGTCGAGGAGCATTTTCAGCGAGCGCGGGGAACCAGTCTCTTTCTGCTTTCGCCGCTCGATTGGGCGCTGCTGGAAAGCTGGAAGAACTCCGGTGTGCCGCTCGAAGCGGTGCTGCGCGGCATCGACGAGGCCTTCGAAAAATGGCGCAGCCGCAAAGTCAAAACGCAGATGGTGAACTCCCTGGCCTTCTGCGCGCAGGCCGTGCTTACGGAAGCGCAGATTATGACCGAAGCCGCGCCGCAGCGCTCGCGCCAGGAGACGGCCCCGCCGTTCACGCTCGGCGAACTGCGCGCTTACCTAGAGCGGAATGCGGCCGCTCTGCCGGCCGGGTATGAAGAGATTGCCGCGTCACTGGGCAGGCTGGCCGGCGACGCGGAACAGCATTTCGCCGACCTGGAGGCGCTGGAGCAGCGGCTGACCGTACTCGAAGAGAAGATGGTGGCCGCCGCGCGCACCCGCCAGACCGAAGAAGAGCTGCTGCAATCGCGCCAGGAACTGGACCGGCAGTTGCGGCCGTATCGCGGCAAGATGACGGCCGATCAACTGTCGATGCTGGAGAAGCAATACCTGGAGCGGCATTTGCTGGAAAAGGCGGGGCTGCCCAGGCTGAGCTTGTTCTATATGCGGTAGCTCTCGTGGAGGGCCACGCCGGCTACGCTCCGGCTGCTTGACAGACGTTAGAAACCGATCGCCTGTCCCACTCGGCGAGCAGTCTTTCCAGTTCGGCGCGGTCTAGCGCCCCTACCAATGGCAGCCATGCGTTCACTTCCCTATGGGTCCGCTCGTCGCCAAGCCCGTGCTCCAGGCGGCTGCGGATCAACTGCATAAGCTGGCGGTCGGTCTTGGCGCGCAGTTCTTTCAGCTTGGCGATATCGGTACGGCTCATAAGTACGTCCATCCGGTGCTACCTGATTAGACGTTGGAACTCACCGAATCGATCATTAATAATTGGAAAATTTGTAAGCGCAAGTACCACTCGTATAAACGGCCTTGGCGGGGTTGCGCCCGAAGAAGTAGGGAAGTTCCCGATAGTCGTCACAATCATGAACGACAAAATCGGCCCACTTACCCCTCTCCAGCGACCCCAATTCGCCGCCGCGCCCCAAACTATAGGCAGCATTGATGGTGGCAGCGGTAATGGACTCCGCCGCCGTCATCTTCATTTGCGTGGCTGCCAGCGAGAGCACCATCGGCATGGAAGCCGTAGGCGACGAACCGGGATTGAAATCCGTCGCCAGCACCACGGCCAGGCCCAGATCGATCATGCGCCGCGCCGCTGGGTAAGCGTTCGATCCGAGTGCGTAGACCGACCCCGGCAACAGCACCGGTTGCACCCCGGCCTGGAGCAGCGCCTGCATGCCGGCCGTTCCCGTGCGCTCCAGGTGGTCGGCGGTGGCCGCGCCTAACTCCGCGGCCAACAGAGAGCCTGTGTCGGCGCTGAATTGGTCTGCATGCATGCGCACCTTCAAGCCCAGCCGTTGCGCCGCTTTGAGAACCACGCGGGCCTTCTCCGGCGGAAAGACCGAAGGCTCGCAGAAGACGTCGCAATATTCCGCCAGGCGCTCGGCCCGGACGCGCGGCAGCATCTCTTCCACCACCAGCGCGATGTACTCGTCCATGCGGCCGCTGTATTCGCCGGGCACTTCGTGCGCGCCGAGAAACGTGGCGACGTATCGCAGTTTGCCATCGGCCGCCAGATCCCGCACCACCCGCAGCATTTTCAGCTCGGCTTCCACCGACAGGCCGTAGCCCGATTTGGCTTCGATGGTGGTGGTGCCGCCGCGCGCGAACCAGACACGGCGCCGCCGCGCGGTTTCGAGCAGCTCGGCTTCCGAGGCCTCTCGCGTGCGCCGCACCGTGGAGCGAATGCCGCCGCCGCGCGCCGCGATTTCGGCGTAGGTTGTGCCTTGCATGCGCTCCTCGAATTCATCCGCCCGCGTGCCCGCGAAGACCGGATGGGTGTGCGCATCCACAAACCCCGGCAGCACAATGCGCCCCCCGGCATCGACAACCTCCACATCGGCCGAAACCCGCCGCTCGATTTCCGCGCGCGTTCCGGTAGCCTCCACGCGACCGTCGCGCACCAGCATGGCGCCATCGGCGACCACTCCCAAATCGCGCATTTCGGCCCCGGTGCGAGGCCGCGCCGCGCCGGCCAGCGTCACCAGTTGTTTACAATTCCAGACGGCCAGTTGGCTCACTGTTCTTCCATGGGCCGCCGGATTCCATGCTCGCGCGCGAATCGCCGGGCCTCTTCGTAACCGGCGTCGGCGTGACGGACCACGCCCATGCCCGGGTCCGTTGTGAGCACCCGCTCCAGGCGCCGCTCGGAGTCCGCTGTGCCGTCCGCCACCACCACCATTCCGGCATGTTCCGAGTAGCCGATGCCGACGCCGCCGCCGTTGTGGATGGATACCCACGATGCGCCCGCGGCGGTGTTCAACAGCGCGTTGAGCAGCGGCCAATCGGCGATCGCGTCGGAACCGTCGCGCATGCCTTCGGTCTCGCGGTAGGGCGATGCCACCGAGCCGGCGTCCAGATGGTCGCGGCCAATCACGATGGGCGCCTTTAATTCCCCGCTCGCCACCAGGCGGTTGATGGCGACGCCAAACTTCGCGCGTTCGCCATATCCCAGCCAGCAGATGCGCGCCGGCAGCCCCTGAAATTGGATCCGCTCGCGCGCCAGGGGAATCCAGCGGGCCAGCGTCTGGTTTTCCGGAAAGAGCTCCAGCGCCAGCCGGTCGGTGCGATAGATGTCCTCGGCCTCGCCCGAAAGCGCCACCCAGCGGAACGGCCCTCGGCCTTCGCAGAAGAGCGGCCGGATATATTCCGGCACAAAGCCCGGAATGTCGTACACGTTTTCCACGCCCGCCTTTTTCGCCTGAGTGCGGATGTTGTTGCCGTAATCGAAGGTCACCGCGCCCATTTTCTGCAGCGCCAGCATGGCCTCCACATGTACGCCCATGGCGCGGAACGAACGCTTCAGGTAATCGTCCGGGTCGCTCTTGCGCAGAGAGATGGCCTCTTCCAAAGATAAATGATTAGGCACGTAGCCATTCAGCGGGTCGTGCGCGCTGGTCTGGTCGGTCAGCACATCGGGGACGAATCCACGCCGCACCAGTTCCGGCAGCACGTCCGCGCAATTCCCCACAAGCGCCACCGATACCGCCTTGTGTGCGATCTGCGATTCGCGCAGAATTCGCAGGGCGTCGTCCAGGTTGCGCGCCAGCCGGTCGCAGTATCCGGTATTCAGACGCCGCTCGATGCGGTGCGGGTCCACGTCGATACCCAGGAAGCAGGCGCCGTTCATGGTGGCGGCCAGCGGCTGCGCGCCGCCCATCCCGCCCATGCCGCCCGATACCACCACCTTGCCCGCCAGCGATCCGCCAAAATGTTTGTGCGCCAGCGACGCGAAGGTTTCGTAGGTGCCCTGCACGATGCCCTGGCTGCCGATATAAATCCACGAACCGGCGGTCATCTGGCCGTACATAGTCAGGCCCAGCTTTTCGAGGCGGGTGAATTCGTCGAAGTTGGACCACTGGCCCACCAGGTTGGAATTGGCGATCAGCACGCGCGGCGCTTCCGGGTGCGTGCGGAAGATTCCCTGGGGCCGCCCGGATTGCACGATCAGGGTCTCGTCGTTTTCGAGAGTTCTGAGCGCCCGCAGAATGGCGTGGAACGAAGGCCAGTCGCGCGCCGCGCGACCGCGCCCGCCGTAAACCACCAGTTCATCGGGATTCTCCGCAACCTCCGGATCGAGATTGTTCTGGATCATGCGGAAGGCCGCTTCCTGGTGCCAGCCTTTGCAGGAGAGGACGCTCCCGCGAGGCGCATGGATTGCTGTGGTTGTGCTCATTTATGACTCCTGTGCACACAGGCGTGTCTGCACGGCGGACTTGAACGCCTGGTCCTGAATCGAATCGAGGTTGATATTGACGTTTTCCAGAACGCCGGCCTTGGCGGCCGCCGTCAGGGCTTTCGCCACCGCCAGGTCGGAACCGAACTTGGCCGGGATCCGCAGCGCGTTTAAGCGGGCCTGCATCTTGGACGCGCGTTCGAAGACTTCGAGCGGGACCTCCGCGGCGCCGTGCAGCGCTGCTTCCACGTAGGGCGCGCGCTCGTCTTTCGGCCGCTTGTAGGCCAACATCACTTTCTGGAAGGCTTCGGCATCGCGATCCACGGCTTCGGTGAAGAAGCGGCGGTCGGTCTCGAATGGCTCGGGGTCCTGCTTCGCCAGGCGCGTCACCATGGCGCCCAGCGCCGCCGCCATAGCTGCCGCGGCGGCCGAGGCGCTGCCGCCGCCGGGTGTGGCTGTGGGGGCGGCCAGCGCGTCCAGAAACTCTGGCAAGCCGCTGCGCGCGCCGATGGCTTCCGCTACGCGATTCTCCAGAACCAGCTCGGGACGGAAATTTTCGAAACGCAGGAAATAGTCGGCGGACATCTCGATAGCCTTCTTCGGGATCAGCCCTACGATTTCGCTGCCCACAACCGGCACGCCGTAACGCTCGGCCTCGCGGCGCACGGTTTCGAAAACCAGGTGCATGGGCGTCTGTTCGAAGTCCGTCAGGTTGATGGAAACCTGCGCCAGGTTGCGCGTTCCCAGCATCACGCCCATGGACTTCACAAAGCGGAAGCCGCCCGAGGAAAAGCGGATCGTCTTGGCAATCTTCTTGGCGATGGCCACATCCGGCGTCCCCAGGTTGACGTTGTAAGCGATCAGGAATTTGCGCGCTCCCACCACGGTGGCGCCGGCGGTCGGGTGGCACACGGCGTCGCCCACGTCCGGCGCGCGCTCCGGCGCCACGCCCATCTCTTTCACCAGGGCTTCGAACTGGCCGCGCCGGATGTTCTCCAGGTTGACGCGGTCCGGCCGTTTGGCGGCCGATTCATAGAGGTACACCGGCACGCGCAGCTTGCTCCAGATCTCGCCCGCCACGCGCTCGGCGAGGTGCACACATTCTTCCAGCGTGACGCCTTCGATGGGGATGAACGGCACCACATCGGCCGCTCCGATGCGCGGGTGCGCGCCCTGATGCTTGGTGAGGTCGATCAGCTCGACCGCCTTTTCGACCCCGCGGAAGGCCGCGTCCGCCACCGCCGCCGGCGGTCCGACGAACGTCAGAACGCAGCGATTATGATCGGTGTCCGATTCGCGGTCGAGCAGCACCACATCGGGCACCGACAGGATAGCCTCCACGATGGCATTCATTTTGGCGGCATCGCGCCCTTCGGAAAAATTCGGAACACACTCCACAAGTTGTCGCGCCATGAAACCACATTGTGTCACACGGCTCTGCGTTATGGCTGCGTTATACTGGCTGCGGAAGAATGCTCAAGCTGCCGCGCGTGTACCCCATTCTCGATACCGAATCGCTCGACCGCCAGGGCATTTCGCTGACGGGCGCCGCCGCGGCGTTTCTGGAAGGCGGCGCCGGCATCCTGCAAATCCGCCACAAGGCGCATTGGAGCCGCGACCTGTTCGCCGCCTCGCGCGAAGTGGCGCGCCTCTGCCGCGAGGCCGGCGCCTGTCTGATCATCGATGACCGCGCCGATGTCGCCGCGCTGCTCCATGCCGGCCTGCACGTCGGCCAGGATGATCTCTCGCCGCGCGACGCCCGCAAGCTGCTTGCCGCGGACGCCATTGTCGGATTCTCCAGCCACAGCGCCGCGCAACTCGCGGCCGCCGCCGGCGAGCCGGTGGATTACGTAGCCCTCGGTCCGATCTTTGCCACCGCTTCCAAGCGCCAGCCCGACCCGGTAGTGGGGCTCGATGAACTCCGGCGATGCCGCGGGCTGACGGAGAAGCCGCTGATCGGGATTGGCGGGATCACGCTCGAAAATGCGCGCGATGTGTGGAGCGCGGGGGCTGATTCGGTTGCGGTGATCGCAGGGCTGATGCCGGCGGCGGCAAGTGCGCGGGCGCTTCGGGAACGTATGGAAGAGTGGGGGCGGGCGGCGAGTAAGACCAACTGGTAGCGCCGGCGGTCTTGCCGCCGGTGTTCGCCCGGCCGCGAGGCCCGTCCTACAGCGTTGCCAGCAGTTTGGCAATCAGCGCCGTCCGGTCGGCGATACGGGTTGCCAGGATGCTTTCGTTAGCGGCGTGGGCGCCTTCACCGACGCCGCCCAGACCGTCAAGCGTCGGGATGCCCAGCGCGGCGCTGAAGTTGCCGTCCGAGCCGCCGCCGCTCATCGATTCTTCGATCTCCACACCCAGGTCGCGGCCCAGCTTTTGCGCCGTGCGGAATAGTTCGACGATTCCGGCGGAGCGTTCCATGGGCGGACGGTTCAACCCTCCGGTGATTTCCAAAGTGCACCGCGAATCGAAGGCGCGCAGCCCGCGAAAGCGTTTTTCCAGCGCGGCTGCGTCACTCAACTTGATCACCCGGATGTCCACTTCGGCGCGGGCTTCCGACGCCACCACGTTGCAGCGCGTTCCTCCCGATATGACTCCCGGGTTCACCGTGATGCCCCGCTCCGGTTGCGTGAATCCGGCGATCTGATCGATCTGCCTCGCCAGCTCCAGGACAGCGCTTGCGCCCTCGGCAAAATCCACGCCGGCATGCGCGGCCTTGCCGTGCACCACGATGGTGAAATCGCCCACGCCTTTGCGCGCCGTCTTCAGCTTGCCTGCGAGCCCCGTGCCGGGCTCCAACACCAGCACCGCTTTGCTGGCCCTGGCGTTTTTTTCGATGATCGGGCGCGAGCTCCCGCTGCCCACTTCTTCGTCGGAATTGAGCAGCAGCAGCACTTTCGAGGGAACCGGGATCTCCAAATCCCGCAGTGCGCGCGCGGCGAACACAAAGAACGCGATGCCCGCCTTCATGTCCAGCACGCCGGGCCCCCACAGCCGGCCTTCCGCCTCGCGGAATGGCATGGTTCGCAGCGTACCCAGGGGCCAGACCGTGTCGGAGTGACCCAGCGCGAGAATCTGGCCGCTCTTCTTGGGCCCCGGCAGGTTCATTTCGCACAGCAAATGCTTGCCGAACCTGCCGCCGTGACAGGTCTTCACCCGCGCCATGGGTGTTACCGTATCGGAGACCAGTTCCACGAACCGGTTGACGGCTGCCGGGTCGTCGCTAGGCGATTCGCATTCCGCGAACTGGCGAATCAGAGCCGTGACTTCGCGCTGTCGCGCGGCCACGTAGGAGAGAATGGAATCCACGGTTTTATGATAGCCTTTAACGGCATCTTCACCGCGGAGGCGCGGAGACGCAGAGAAAAACTGAAGAATTGGAGAGTTGGTGCGATGCCCGTCCGCCGGCGCGAGCAGGAAGGAAATAGAGAGACGGGATCAATCGAGATTCTTGTTTCTCTCAGTTTTCTCCGCGTCTCTGCGTCTCTGCGGTGAACTCAGAATCAGTTATCGGCAGGCTACGGTCTGAGTGCTTCATGCGATAATGGCGTCTTCCATGACGGTTTTAGACATTAATGACATTCGGGAGATTCTTCCCCATCGCTACCCGTTCCTGCTGGTGGACCGCATCGTCGAAATGGACGCCGAACGCATCATCGGCATCAAGAATGTTACGGCCAACGAGCCATTCTTTCAGGGCCACTTCCCCGATTTCCCGGTGATGCCGGGTGTCCTCATCATCGAAGCCATGGCGCAGACCGCCGGCGTGTTGGTGCTGAAGAACATGGAGGACCGGCACAATAAGCTGGTGCTGCTGGTTGCCATTGAGAACGCCCGTTTCCGCAGGCCGGTGGTGCCAGGCGACACGCTGCGCATGGAAATGAAAGTGATCAAGCGTAAAGCCAGCGTCGCCAAGATGGCCGGAGTAGCCACTGTCGATGGGGCCGTGGTGGCCGAGGCCGAAGTCATGTGCAAGCTCGCCGACAAGGAAGAAAAGCCGCCGGCGCCGGTGGCTTAAATGCCCATCCATCCGACCGCCATCGTGGACCCGCGGGCGCGCATCGCGGAGAGCGCCGACATCGGTCCATACTGCGTCGTGGGCGCGGAAGTCGAAATCGGCGCGCGCACCCGCCTGATGGCCAACCTCTACCTGGAAGGCCCCATGCGCATCGGTGAAGACAATACTTTCTTTCCGTTCGCGAGCATTGGGGCCGCCCCGCAGGATCTGAAGTATAAAGGCGAACGCTCCGAGACACGCATCGGCGACCGCAACCGCATCCGTGAGTTCGTGACCATCCACCGCGGCACCCAAGGCGGCGGCCTGGTCACCTCGATCGGCAGCGACAACCTGCTGATGACCTATGTTCACGTGGCGCACGACTGCCGCATCGGCGACCACGTGATCCTCGGCAACTCGGTGGGTCTGGCGGGCCACGTGATTATCGAAGATTGGGCCGACGTCAGCCCGTTCAGCGGCGTGCATCAATTTTGCCGCATCGGCCGCCACGCATTTATCGGTCCCTACAGCGTAATCAAGCAGGACATCCTGCCGTTCTCGCTCACCAGTAACAAGCCGGAAGTGAGCGTGTTCGGCGCCAACAGCGTGGGGCTGGAACGGCGCGGCTTTCCGCAGCCCGTAATCGAATCTCTGCAGACGGCCTTCCGGCTGCTCACGCGATCGGGCCTCAACACCTCGCAGGCCATGGAACGTATCCGCGCCGAAGTGCCGGCATCGGGCGCGGTGGAAGAGTTGCTGGAATTCATCCGCGCTTCGGAGCGCGGCGTTGTTAAATAGAACGGTCAAGTAAATGCGCTATGGCCTCATTGCCGGAAACGGCCGCTTCCCCGAGTTGGCTCTCGAGAGCGCGCGCAGCCTGGGCCACGACGTCACGGTCATCGCCATCCAGGAAGAAGCCTCGCCACAAATTGAAGCTCTGGCGCCGCGCTGCTATTGGATCTCGCTCGGCCAACTTTCGAAGCTCATCGACATTCTGAAGAAAGAAGGCATCACCGAAGTGGTGATGTGCGGCCAGGTGAAGCACGCCAGTATTTTTTCGTCGATCGTGCCGGATTGGCGGCTGGTCAAGCTGCTGGCGTCGCTGCCCGCCAAGAACACCGATGGGCTGGTTGGCGGCGTCATCGGAGTTTTGGAAAACGAAGGCATCCACTTGAGCGATTCCACGGCGCTGTTGAAGCCGCTGCTGTCCACCGCCGGCGCGATGTCGAAGCGCGAGCCGCAAAAGGAAGAAACCGCCGACATCCAATACGGCCGGCGCGTGGCCGATGCGCTGGCCGGTTTCGACGTGGGCCAGAGCGTGGCCATCTGCGAACGCGCCTGCGTGGCGCTGGAAGCCATGGAAGGCACTGACGCCATGCTGCGCCGCGCCGCCGGCCTGGTGAACGGCCGCCGCCTCTCGCTGGTCAAAGTGGCCCGCCGCCGGGAGCACCTGCTGTTCGACGTTCCAGTGGTTGGTTTGAACACCATCCCGGTGATGCTCGAAACCGGAACCACGGTGCTGGCGGTGGAAGCTGGCCGCACCCTGATGCTCGACCGGGAAGAAATGTTGAAACAGGCCGATGCGGCCAATCTCGCGATTGTGGGGTTTTAGTTGACGAAACATCGACTGGCGGTAATAGGCGCCGGACAATTCGGGAAAAATCACTGCCGCGTGGTTCACGAATCCGGGCGCGCCCAACTCTGCGCCGTGGTGGATACGGATGCCGCGCGCGCAGCCGAATTCGCCACGCTCTACAACGCCGAGCCTCTGGCCGACGCTCATACGCTGGCCGGCAAGGTGGATGCCGCCATCGTCGCGGTGCCCACCTTGTGGCATGAACCCGTGGCCCTGGCGCTGCTCGAAGCCGGCATCGACGTGCTGGTGGAAAAGCCGATTGCGCCCGATCTCCAAGCCGCCGATCGCCTGGTGGCGGCCGCCGCGCGCCACGGCCGCATCCTGCAAGTGGGCCACCTGGAGCGCTTCAACCCCGCCGTCATCGAACTGGAGAAACGCACCACCCTGCCGCTGTTCTTCGAGATTCACCGGCTCAACATCTTCAGCCCGCGCAGTTTGGATGTGGACGTGGTGCTCGACCTGATGATCCACGACGTCGATATCGTACAGGCCCTGACCCGCGCGGAGCCGACGGAAATCCTGGCCGCCGGCATCCGCGTCCTTTCCGAAAAAGTGGATATCGCCAACGTGCGCTTGCACTTCCCCAACGGCTGCGTGGCTAACCTGACAGCCAGCCGCGTCTCCACGGAGCGCGTCCGCAAGCTGCGCCTGTTTCAGCCGCGGCAGTATCTGTCGCTCGACTATGGCAGGCAGGATTTGCTGATCTTTTCGGTGGGCGCCGGCCATCAGATCGGTTTCGCGAAGGCGCCAGTCGCCAAAGCCGAGCCCCTGAAGCTTCAACTTGATGCCTTCCTGGACAGCCTGGAAACCCGAAATTCTCCGAAATGTTCCGGCGCTGCCGCGCGTCAAACGCTAGGGACCGCTTTGGCCATTCTTGATAAAATTAAGGAGCACTCGGACGTGGTCTCGCGGTCTTTGGAAGCCGGATGGAAACCGTAGGAAAACCTCCCGCCGATGTGGAGATCCACCTTCTCACGGATTGGGGCGACCCTTCAGGCCGTGCCCGCACGGGACGGGCAGCCCTCATCTCCGTGCTGCTGCATATCGCCGTGATTGTGTTCATCGTGGTGGTGCCCGAATCCATCATGCAGCCGTCGGCCCGGCGGAGGATGGAGTCCATAGTCACGCCGCTCATCGAACCGCTGAGCCTGCTTACCCAGAAAGAGCCCAACACGGGCAAGGTGGCCAAGGAATTCAACGCCACCCATATCGAACCGCGTCCGCGCCTCCAGATGCCGGCCGCTCCTCCGCCGCAACCCCAAGCGTCGGCGCCCCCAACTCCCAAGCCGCCGCAAGTGGCCGCACTGCCGGAACCGCCTAAAGTGGAACTTCACAACGAAACACCCAAGCTCACGCTGCCGGTGGGCATGCCCCAGATCCAGGCGGTGGAAAAGCCCCAGCCGGGGTTTGAGGACGTGACCGCACCCCGCCAGGTCCCGCCGAACCAGCGGGTATTGCCGATTCCCGGACCGTCGGTGGAGAACGCCATCCGCGGAGCGCTGCATTCCGGCGGCGCGTCCCCCGCTGTGGCCCCGGCCGGTCCGCCGGCCAGCGCCGAACTTCCGCAACTGTTGAGCGATGCACAGGGTGTGGATTTCCGCCCCTACCTGGCGCGGGTGTTGGCCTCCGTCAAGGACCGCTGGTTTGCCATCATGCCCGAAGCGGTCAAGCAAGGCCGCACCGGCAGGGTGGGAGTGCAGGTGGTGATCGAGCGCGATGGCGGCCTGGGCAAAGTAGTGTACGTCGGAACCACCGGCATGGCGGCGCTGGACAACGCGGCGATTGCGGCCATCAGCGCCGCCAGCCCCTTTCCCCCGTTGCCGGCGGCGTACCGCGGCGCGGAGATCCGGGTGCAGATCAACTTCGCCTATAACGTGAAGAAAAATTAAGCGGCCGGCAGTCGCTTGATGTCACACGCCGAAGGCGCGCTATGCTGCAAGGGATGGCTGGTAAAACCATCAGCGAAAAAATCCTCTCCGCCAAAGCCGGCGTGGACGCCCGCGCCGGCGACGTGGTGGTATGCCGCGTGGATTGCGCCATGGGTACGGACGGCTCGGCCCCCATGGCCATCGATTATTTCGAAGCCATGGGCGGAGGAACGGTGAGCGACGCGTCGCGCATCGTGTTCGCGCTGGATCACTATGCGCCGGCGCCCAACCGCGCCATCGCCCAGTTGCACCAGCGGCTGCGCCAGTTCGTCGGGCAATTTGGCATCGAACTGTGGGATGTGGGAGAAGGCATCGGCCATCAACTGATGGTGGAATCGGGCCGCGCGCTGCCCGGCGGCCTGGTGGTGGGCGCCGACAGCCACGCCGTGACCTACGGCGCGCTGAATACCTTTGCCACCGGCATTGGGTCTTCGGACCTGGCGGCGATTCTGATTTGCGGCCGCCTCTGGCTGCGTGTTCCGGAATCCATCCGCGTGAACCTCACGGGGCAATTGCCGCGCGGGGTTTATGCCAAGGACGCGGCGCTCGCGCTGGCCGCGACACTGGGCGCGGACGGCGCGGCCTACCAGGCGTTGGAATTCGGCGGCGAGGGGGTCGGCGCTCTGGACATGGACGACCGCCTGGTGCTCAGCAATTTCGCGGTGGAAATGGGGGCCAAGAACGGCATTTTTCCCGCCGATGAACGGACCCGCGAGTATTTGGCCGGCCGCGCCAGCCAGGTCTTCGAAGCGGTCGCTGCCGATGCCGGCGCGCGCTACGCCCGCGAGATCGAATTGAACCTGGACACATTAAGCCCGCAGGTGGCTCTGCCGCACCAGGTAGACCGCGTGGAGCCGCTGGCACAGGCGGCCGGAACGCCGGTGCAGATGGTCTACCTGGGCACATGCACGGGTGGGCGCGTCAAGGATTTTCACCAGGCGCGCGACGTGCTCAAAGCCGGCGGCGGCGTGGCGCGCGGCGTGCAACTGGTGGTGACGCCGGCATCGCGCGCGGTGATGGAGAGGCTGGCGCGGGATGGCACGCTCGCCGATTTCGCGGCCATGGGTGCGGTGATAGTGACGCCCGGCTGCGGTTCCTGTTGCGGCACGTGCGGCGCGATTCCCGGCGACGGAGTCAACGTAATGTCCGCCGCCAACCGGAATTTTCAAGGACGGATGGGCAACAGCAGCGCGTTCATTTATCTGGCCTCGCCAGCCAGTTGCGCGGCGGCGGCGGTGCGCGGGGCGATTGCCGATCCGCGGGAGATGGAAACATGACCGGCCGGGCGCGCGTGTTCGGAAACGACATCAACACGGATTACATTATTACTTCACGGCGCAAACGGGAGAGCCTCGATCCGGCGGTGCTGCGGGCTTACTTGTTCGAGGAGATCGACCCGCGTTTTGCCGCATCCGTGGAAGCGGGCGACGTGATTGTGGCGGGAAAGAATTTCGGGTGCGGCTCGGCGATGGAAGTTGCGGTGACGGCGGTGCTGGGCGCGGGCATTCGCGCGGTGGTGGCGAGAAGTTTCTCCCGCACCTATTACCGGAATGCGGTAAACAATGGGTTGCTGCCGGTGGAGTGCGATACCGGCGGCATCCGCGAAGGCGACCGCTTGGTGATTGGGGACGGCCAAGTGAAAAATGAGACGACGGGGGAGACGATGAGGGCGGCGGAGCTGCCTGAGATCATGCGGCAGATTATTGCGGCAGGCGGGCTGGTAGCGTACTTCAGAAGGCATGGGGATTTTGTGGTGTGACCGGAAGTGCCACCAACAGTCGCGCGTTGGAGTCTCTACATTTTTCTGCGGCTTTCGGTCCCGCCAGGCACCAGAAGTGGGGCAGGCGCTTTCGCCTGCCAACCGATATGTTTTACCGTATATGTTCTACCGTGGAACACAATCCGGTGAGCGCCGGTTTAGCATTGAATCCGGGCGACTGGCCCCGGTCGGGCGCCGGACTGGCGGCGGCTGCCGCAATACTTCAGGAGGAATCATATGCCCGGTAAACCGGGATTTCGCGTTCACGCACAGTGGCGGCGGCCGGATGCCGCGCTACTGGCGGCTTTTGGAACAGCTTCACCCGCTCAGGTGGCCGACAGCATGTCGCGCCTGGGCGCGATGGATGCGGGCATCCGGCCGGTCTGGCCATCGCCGTGCATCATCGGCTCGGCCCTTACCGTGTGGTGCCACAGCGGCGACAACCTGATGCTGCACAAAGCGCTCTCCCTGGCCGAGGCGGGCGATATCCTGGTGGTGAACACGCAGGGCAACGTGGCCAACTCGGGCTTCGGCGAGCTGATGGCCACAAGCGCCGTGAAGATCGGAGTGCGCGGCATGATCATAGACGGCACCGTGCGCGACGCGGATGCGCTCGAAGCCCTCAAGCTCCCGGTCTACTCGCGTGGCTTGTGCCCCAACAGTTGCCAAAAAGACGGTTCGGGTGAAGTGGGCGCCATCATTGCCTGCGGCGGCGTTGCGGTGCGGCCCGGAGACGTCATCCTGGCCGATTGCGACGGCATCACGGTGGTGCCGCTGGACGATGCCTGGGAAGTCGCGAAGTTGGCGGCGGCGCTGATGGAGCGCGAGCGGACGCGGCTGGCGGAGATCGCCCAGGGCGTGCTGGTGCGTCCGGAAATCGATGAGACGCTGCGCAAGCTGAAAATTATCGAGTAAGCCAGCGCCAATTGGCCATCGCGGTGATGATCAGCGAATTGGTGAAATCGATCAGAAACGCCCCCACCACCGGAACCACCAGGAAAGCGCGCGGCGCGGCCCCGAATTTCTCCACCAGCTCTTCCATGGAGGCGATGGCGTTGGACGTGATTCCCAGCATGAAGCCGCAGAAGCCGGCCGTGGTGACGGCCGATTCGTAGTCGCGGCCCATGATCCGGAACACCACCGTGAGGCACATCAACCAGCAGAGCGCCACTTGCACGGCCAGCATCACCAGCATGGGCAGCGCCAGGTGCGCCAGTTCCCACAGGCGCAGCGTGACCAGCGCCATCACGATGAACAGGTAAAGCACGATGCGGCCCAGCGCCGTGACATCGGGCTGCGAAAGGCGCACGAAGCCGTAGCGGTCGTCCAGGTTGCGGAAGATGGCCGCCACGATCATGGCGCCGATGTAGCTGGGCAGTATGATTCCGTGGCGCTCAATGGCGCCGCTGAGCAGGCTGCCGATGCCGATCGATACCCCCATCACCAGGATCGTGGGAAGCAAGTGCGCGCGGCTTTCCGGCTCGGGCTTCTCCACCACGCGGAGTCCGCCGCCGGTGAGTTTGTGGCGGCGTACCAGGCTGCCGCCGATATAGCCGGCGATCAATCCGGCCACCGTGATGCCGAAGGTGGCGGCGGCAAAGGCGGCGGCTGTCGCGCCGGGAACTCCCATTTTCTCGAACACCGGTCCGAAGGCCAGCGCGGTGGCCGGGCCGCCCGCCAGTGCCACCGAGCCCGTCAGAATTCCCAGCCGCGGGTCCACGTGCAGGGCCACCGCGAGTCCTAAGCCGAGCAGGTTCTGGATTACCGCGCCGGCGCTCGCCAGCGCCAGCAGCCAGATTACGCCCAGCCCGCCTTCGCGGATCAACTGTAGCCGCGCGCTCAGCCCCACGGTGGTCATGAAAGCCACCATCAACAGGTCGCGCAGCACCACGTCGGCTTCGAAATTCACGACGCGGTCCCGCAGCGCCAGCGCCAGCAGGGCGTACACCATGCCGCCGGCGATGGGCGCCGGAATGTTGAACCGGTCCAGCAGCGGTAGCTTGCGTTTCAGCCAGTTGCCCATCACCACGCCGAGCGAGGCCAGGCCCAGCACGTGCGCGGCGTTCAGCTTCCAGAGGGGTATCAAGAATGCAGTATAGTAGGTTTCGATGAAAAAGCTCTTGGCCGCGCTGGCTCTTTGTGTGCCCCTGCTTCTCGCCGACTCCTATCCGCGGCAGCCGGGTGTGGATGTGCAGCACTACGTTTTCCGCGTGACGTTGAACGACGACACCGATGAGATTGCGGGCGAGACCACCGTGACGCTCCGATTCGTCACCGCCGGCCTGGCGGAGTTCCACCTCGACCTGGCGTCGGCCACCGGCGGCAAAGGCATGACCGTGTCGGAAGTGACTTCGGGCGGCCAGGCGGTGAAATACACGCACCTGGCGGACCGCCTGACCATAGCGCTCGATCCGGCGTCCAAAGCCGGCGAGTTGCGCGATTTTACCGTGAAATACCGCGGCGCGCCGGCGAACGGGCTCAAGTTCGCCAAAAACAAGTTTGGCGATCGGTGTTTTTTCAGCATGAACTGGCCCGACCTGGCGCACCAGTGGCTGCCCACCATCGACCATCCCTACGACAAAGCCACCAGCGAATTCCTGGTCACCGCTCCCGCCAGGTACCAGGTGGTGGCTAACGGTCTATTGGTGGAGGAAATCGATCTGGGCGGCGGCCAGCGTCTGACGCACTGGAAGCAATCCGTGCCGATTGCCACTTGGCTGAACAATATCGGCGTGGCGCAGTTCGCTTCCATCCATGTGGGCGCGGCGGCGGGTGTTCCGCTGGAGACGTGGGTCTTCCCAAAGGAGCGCGAGGCGGGCATGGCTACGTTTGACGAGCCCATGCGCCAGGCCATCGAGTTCTATAGCGGCCATATTGGGCCGTACCCTTATGAAAAACTGGCCGCCGTTGAAAATGGCGCGGCCGGCCGCGGCGGCATGGAGCATGCCAGCGCGATCTTCTACGGCCAGAACGCCGTCACCGGGCGGCCGGCGCTCAGCTTGGTGGCACACGAGACCGCGCACCAATGGTTCGGCGATTCGGTCACGGAAAAGGATTGGGATGACGTCTGGCTGAGCGAAGGCTTCGCCACCTACTTTGCGCTGCTGACCACGGAACACTACGAGGGGCGCGACGCCTTCGTGGCTGGCCTGAAGCAGAGCCGCGCTGGCATCTTCCGCGGCGAAAAGAATATGCCAGGAATCGCCGTGGTGCAGGACAAGCCCTGGAAGGGAATTCCCAACTCCGTCATTTACCAGAAGGGCGCATGGGCTCTGCACATGCTTCGCGGCGAGATTGGCACTGATACCTTCTGGGCCGGCATCCGCGAATACTACCGGCGATACCGCGACAGCAACGCTTCCACCGAAGACTTGCGCCGGGTAATGGAGGAAGTCTCGGGCAAGAACCTGGGCTGGTTCTTTGAGCAGTGGATGTATCGCGCCGGCTCACCGGCAGTGGAAGGCGGCTGGAAGTACAACACGGAGACGCGGAAGATTGAAATTGAGTTGAAGCAGACGCAAGCGGGCGAGCCTTTCCGCTTGCCGTTGGAAGTGGGTGTGGCGGCGGGAGCTGCGCCGCTCAAGATCGAAAAGATCGAGCTGACGGGGAAGCAGCAGAGGTTCGAGATTGCGGCCGGTCAGGAGCCGGCTTCGGTGGAGATTGATCCGAATACGTGGATGTTGGCGGACGTGAAGTTCGTGAAGAGGTAGGACAAACGATCGCCTTTTGTCGTCAGCCGCCTTACACTTATGAAGCGCGCCAGACCACAAAAACCGATTCGTCTCTTCCGCTAAGACTTCCTCTATCTCAGCAGCCGTTGATACGCCGCTTCCGCCTCGGCATCGGCCGCGTGCGGATGTTCCAGGTAGATTCCCAGCCACCGGCGGGCGCGCGGTCGATCGCCTACCTGCGTGAAAACTTGCGCCAGGCTGCGGGCGCATCGCGCCAATTGCGGCTCGTGCTCCAGGTGCAACTCGCATTCGGCTTCCATGTGATTCAGGATCCGCAGCGAGTCGATCGGCTGCACGCCGGGTGGCGGCTGGCGCATCAGGACGATGGCGGCCGCGTCGCTATAGACCAGCTTCCATTCAGTCTGTTGCGGATCGGCCAGCGCGGGCGCCAGCATGTAGATCAGGCCTTCACTATATTCAAGCGTATTCATCACGATGGTCTGGATGCCGTATTGATCGAGCAGTTGTTGGGCGGTCTTGCCGCCGTTTTCGTCGTGGTTGTAAAGGATGCGGCCGTAGTCCTCGAAGACCGATTCGCTGAGCGAGCGGCCGTCGATGAAAACGCGCTCGGCGGGCCATAGGCGCCAGATCAGGTAGCCGCCGTATTCATAAGTGTTGAATAGCGGCCCCGTGACATGGTGCTGCAACAGAAAATCGGCTGCGCCGGCGGGATACTTCCATTCGGCCGCGCGCAGTTGGAAGAAGCTGCCGGCCGACGCGGCCATGGCCCCGGCCATCAGCACCAAGGCCGCCGCGAACGGCGCCGCGGGTGGAAGAGTAGGCTTCCAGGGGAAATAGGACGCGATCAAAATCGGCGCCAGCAACCCGATCAGGATGATGTTGCGCTGCGCAGTGAGTGCGGCCGCGGCAAAAGCGGCAAACAGCAGCCAATCGGCCAGGCGGACGCGCCGGCGCGCCCACAACAGCACCACGGCGGCGCCGAATAACAGCACGGTGAACTCATTCACCACCCACCAGCGCGGCCGCGCCCACTCCTGCAGGCGCGAGGTGAGATAGCTGCCGCGGTAGTACATCAGGATGAGCGGAATACGGAAGCCGTTGGGATTCAGGCCGGAGATCAGGACGGCGGCGCCGCCAAACCAGAGCACGGCGCGGCGGCGGCGCAACGCTTCCACGCCATACGCAGCCAGCACCACCCACCCCAGGAAAAAACCGCCGTGGCTATTGGCCCAAACCAGGAAGAGTGGCGGCAGCAACCAGAGCCAGCGGTTGAATTCCAGAATCGCCATGGTGGCTGCCAGGAAAAGGAACGTGATGAGGTAAGGGCGATCCAGCGCGAATGGCCTTGCCATGGTGGCGGCCGCGAAAGCCGCCGCCAGCGGCCAGTAAAAGCCGCCGCAGCGCCGGTAAGCCACCAGCCCCACCAGTCCGCAGAAGGCGCTCAGCATGAAAGCGCGGAACAAAACCATCCCGCCGAAACCGGCCACGCGCCACACCAGGTAGAATGCCACTTGCGCCAGCCATTCGTGGGTGAGATTGAAATGGCGCGTCAGCATCTCGCTGGGATAAGCGGAAGGTGCGCCGGCGGTC
Organism: Bryobacterales bacterium; assembly: GCA_963842505.1. Lineage (GTDB taxonomy): Bacteria > Acidobacteriota > Terriglobia > Bryobacterales > Bryobacteraceae > PALSA-129. The sequence goes on along the minus strand of CAWJGZ010000004.1, from coordinate 1,493,532 downwards.
GTAAAGTTAAATGGATCGGGCAGCGGCAGGGCGTGTTGTTGGACGATGTACTGGCCGGTCCTGAGATGCCACCAGAAGTCCGAATCGTAGATTTCGGGCGAGAACCAGCCCATCCAGAGAATCGCCGCGAGCGCCAATAGAATGGGCGCGTGCCAACGGGCGGCGAGGGTTGGACGGGTTGGGGCAGCGGCTGGGCGCGGCGCGCGGTTCTTGGCCATTACATCGTCATCCTCGTGGAGCGGGCTTTCCAGCCCGCAACGCCGGCATTCTTGTCGGCGCTTCAGCGTACCTTTTGGTCGCGGTTCCGCTGCTCCGTGGGGCGACAAGTGTCCGAAAGATACCTCGCGTGCGGGCCGTCATTTGGTTAGGATAAGCAAATCGTCTAAGCGCAAGTTAGACATTTGGGTGGCCGCCTCGTCCTCAACATCGCCCCTGCTTTGGGCGGCCGCCCTTTTTTTATTCCACCGGCACGGCACGGTCGAAGACCACGTCGATGGTGGAACCATGGCGCAACTCGACTTCCTTGCCACGCGTCAGAAAAACCGTGGCCAGTCCCACGCCCGCGCCGGCTCCGGCCCCGATGCCCGCGCCGGTCCAGGTGCGCGTTGCCATGCCGCCGATCGCCGCGCCCGCGCCTGAAAGTTCGGCCACGCGCGCAGCGTCGCCCGCCTTGCCGCCACTCTGCTTGATCTCGTCTTCCTTCGCATCCACTTTCTGCCCGCTGCCTTCGGAATCCACCGAGCTCAAGTGGGGCGTAAGCTGAATCACTTTGCCGCCCGGCAGAGTCATGCTCTCAATGCGAATGCCCAGCTCGGCTTTGCCTTTCACGCGCCCGCTCTGCTTCGAGTGCGCGACCACGCCTTGCACATAGCTGCCCTCGGGGACCACGATCACGCCCGCGGCGGTGATCGGCGTGGCCGTTCGCAAGTAAACATAGTCGCCCTCGCGAGCGGTGCGCGTGCTGATGGAGTTGACCATGCGCAGCAGCACGTGGCTGCCTTGCGGGATTTCACTGGCCGCGGAAAGAAGCGACACGGAGAAAGCCAAAATGGCAAGACGCATAAAAGTCTCCTTTCCCTATTATGATCCCGCGCCGGTGCCCGCTTCGCGCCGGGACGGGCGCTTGCGGGACAGTAGTTTTCCGGTGGCCATCACGGCCACCACCAACACGCCTTCCACGATGTATCGCGCCGTATCGGAAGGGTGCAGCAGGCGGACCGTAAAATGGTCCGTCAGGATCATTTCGCCGGCCACGCAACCCAGGATTCCGGCGCCCAAATAAATGAGGATGGGGTACCGGTTCATCAGTTCGGCCAGCAGGTTCGCGGAGAAAATCACGAATGGGATGCTCAGCGCCAGACCGAAAACGATCAGCTCGAAGCTGCCTCCGGAGGCGCCCGCCACCGCCAGCACGTTGTCCGTGGACATGGTGAGGTCCGCGAAGACGATGTACCAGACGGCCTGGAGAAGCTGCCTGGGCTTGATCTCCGCTTCGGGCGGCTCGCTCGCGTCCACCAGAACCTTGACCGCGATCCACAGCACGAACAAACCGCCGGCCAGCTTCAAATACTCGACATTGAGGATTTGTGCCGCGACGAAGGTCAGTGGCACCCGTAGCGCCACCGCGGCGGCGGCGCCGAACACGCTTCCGATGCGGCGCTGCCGCGTGGGGAGCGAACGCACCGCCATGGCGATCACCAGGGCGTTGTCGCCAGCCAGCAGCAGATCGATCCAGACAATCGTCAGGACGCGCAGAATCAGGTGGCTGATGGGCATGGCTTGCTACGTCGGCTCCGCCGGCCGCGGCAGGCGGCCCGTCCATGCCTCGACGCGGCGGAAATAAACCTGCGCGGTGCGCGTGTCTTTGAGGATCTGCGCTTTCAGCGACGCCGCATCGTCGAATTTCCGCTCGTCCCTCAGGCGCCACAGGAACTCCACGCGGATGTGCCGCGGCGTGCCGCCGCCCAACCCCTGGAGCAGGAAAGTTTCGATGGAGAGCTGGCCGCTCGCGCCAAAGGTGGGACGGTATCCGATGTTGGTGACGGAGTTCCAGGCTCGCGCCGCGTCCAGGTCGGTGGTGCGCGTGACGTAGACGCCCGCCGCCGGTATCTCTTCCGACATGGACGCCAGGTTCAGGGTGGGAACCGTCTTTACGGAGCCTACGCCGCGCCCGTTCACGACGTCGCCTTCGAGCGCGTAAGGATGTTGCAGCAGGCGGGCGGCCAGCGAGACGCGGCCCGCTTCGATCATGCGCCGGATCCCGCTCGACGAAACCACCCGGCCGCGCCAGGCAACCGCGTGTACCACTTCCGTCTCGAAGCCCAGCCGGCGCCCGAGTTCCGCCAGCACCTTCGCATTGCCGGACTGCCGGTAGCCGAAGCAGAAGTTGTCGCCCACCAGCACGGCTCGAACGCCCAGCCGCTCCACCAGCAAGCGGCGCACAAAATCTTCGGGCGAAAGATGCGCCAGTTCCTCAGTGAACGGCAGAATCAGGATCTGGCGGATGCCTTCCTCCTGCATCAATTCGGCGCGCCGGTCGGGCGAGGTCATCAGCCGCGGCGTGCGTTCGGGCGCGACGATGCGCGTGGGATGCGGGTTAAAGGTGAGTACCGAGGGCTTCCATCCGTGCTGTTCGGCCACCTCGCGGACACGCCGCAGGATGCGCCGGTGGCCCGCGTGGACGCCGTCGAAATTGCCGATGGTGAGCGCGCTGGGGCCAAAATCGGCCGGCACTTCGGCGAGGCTGCGGTAGATGGTCACGACGCCCCGACCTCGATTTCCAGGCCGTCATAAGCCAGGCGGATGTGCGGCGGCAGCAGGCTTTCGGCGCGCTCATGCCCCAGGTCGTGACAGATGTGGGTGAAGAAGGCGCGCCGCGCGCCCAGCGCCTCGGCGGTCTTCACGGAGCGTTCCACCGTGGAGTGCGTGGGGTGCGGCTTGTAGCGTAGCGCGTCCAAAAAGATCACGTCCAGCGACCGCAGCAGTTCCATCGACGACTCCGGAATCTCGCTGTGGTCCGTCAGGTATGCCGCCGCTCCGAAGCGGAAGCCGTGGATCGTCTGCTTGCCGTGCAGAATGGGAACCGGCAGGAACTCCAGGCCGAAAAGGTCGAAGGGGCCGTCGATCAGGCGGGGCTCGATCCGCGGAACGTTGGTTTCCCTTTGCCCGTTGTCGAAAATGTACGGGAAGCACCGGCGGACGGCTTCCATGGTGTGGGCCGACGCGTAAATGGGAATCCGGTCCTTCTGGTGGAAGTTGAAGGGACGCACGTCGTCAAGCCCCATCAGGTGGTCGGCGTGCGGGTGCGTCAAGACTACCGCGTCCAGGCGCTCGATGTGCGCCCGCAGCGCCTGCGTGCGGAAATCGGGCGTGGTGTCGATCAGCACGTTGCGGCCCTGGTAACCGATCAGCACCGAGGGACGCAACCGGGAATCGCGCGGATCGGCGGAAGTGCAGACCGCGCAATGGCAGCCGATCGTGGGCACGCCCACGCTGGTGCCGGAGCCGAGTACGGTGATTCTCAAGGCAGGCGCCGGCATTCAGGCTTTCTGCGCCGCGGCCTTGGCAACATCGTCCGACACCTGCACGAACCGGAACCGCAACTCGGTAAGGGAATTCTCCAGCAGGCGGTTCTCTTCCATGGTCAGGTTGCCTTTGGTCTTTTCGAGCAGCACCGACATGAGATCGATGCTATGGCGCGCCAGAGGCAGGTTGGGCTCCGGCTTTTTCTCCTCGCCGAAGTGCAACAGGCCGAGCTGCACTTCGGCCTGTGTCCGCAAACTCAGCACCAGGAAGGAAAAAGACGCCGGCGGCAGGGGGATTTCGAAGTCCTCCTGTGGAGTCTGGTCGGGGATAGGGTCGCTCATCAATTCGTATTTTACCAACCGTGCGATCATAATAGCCGGGAGGGTTGGAAATGACTCGAAGATTGGCCGTGATCTCAATGGCCATCTGCCTGCCGCTGGCGGCCAAAGTGCCCAAGCCGGGCACGCCCGTTGTCACCACCGAGCGGGTTGAGTTCGCCCCCGGCGGCGCCATCCAGGTGAACGGCTCGATGGGCGAACTGAATATCGAAGGCTGGGATCGCGCGGAAGTCGAAATCACGGTCACCCGTTCCACCTATCGCCCCGACACGACCAGGAATCAGGACCTTGCCAGGCGCCAGTTGAACGCCATCAAGGTGACCACCGAACGTAAGAGCCCGGGCGAACTCGTGATCCATACCGCCTTCCCCAAACGCAGCTTCTGGGCCAAAGTGGCGCACTGCAAGCCCGATGTCCAAATGGACTACCGCATCCGCGTGCCACGCGATTCCAAACTGATCCTCCACCATTCGACCGGTGACGTGGTGGTCTACGACGTCTCGGGCGATATCGACGCCTCCGTCCGCACCGGTGACATCGTCATGCAACTGCCCGCCGCCGGGCAATATTCGTTCGACGCGCAGTGCCGCTTCGGCGATGTCTACTCGGATTTCACCGGCGACTACCACATCGCTCACCTGGTGAGCGAACGGTTCGCGCAGAATGCTCCGGCGCCGGCCAAAAAAGTTCGTTTGCGGGTGCACACGGGCGGCATCAAGATCCAAAAAGTGGCTTCCGCCACACCGGAGGACAGGCCTCCTGGCCTGTCTCTTCGCGTTACCCGGCTGATCAGAATGGCAGGCCGGGAGGCCGGTCCCACTGGAGCGCCGCGATGTTCAGGCCGCCGCGGTCTACCTCGGGAGCGTCTTCCACAACCAGGGTGAAGAACCGCGTGACGAAGGCGCCGTCGTAACCTTCCGCCAGGATGGTGTAGTGGGTGGTGTGTTCCGGGACAATTTCCAGGCAGCGGTTGACGGCCGGCACCACGCCCGGCAGCCGCGGAGAAATGTGTACGGCCTTGGCGTTCTCCACGCCATAGCATAGCTTGGCCTTCTGGCCGGCCACCAGCATTCCGGTGGTGGCGTAGAACTGTAGAATGCGAACCGGGCCGCGCGGGCCGCCTACCGGACGGATCCAGGAATCCGCGCCCGATCCGCCCACACTGCCCACGCGCCACACCAGCGCCAGCAGCGCAACGGCGGTCAATATCCGGGTTAAAAGGCGCAATAGCATCCCAATCCTATTTATAGACTGCACTGGTTGGGATGAGGTTTGCAAGTACGGTACCCTCGAAAATATGCCCATCCGGATAGTTCAAGTGGATGCCTTCACAAATCGGCCTTTTGCCGGCAACCCCGCCGCCGTCTGCGTGCTGCCGGCGCCGGCCCCCGAAGAATGGATGCGCCACGTGGCGTGCGAAATGAATCTCTCCGAAACCGCCTTCCTGGTGCCCCTCGCCGGCGGCTTCGACCTGCGCTGGTTCACTCCCGCGGTGGAAGTGGATCTGTGCGGCCATGCTACCGTGGCAAGCGCGCACGTGCTATGGGAGGACGGCCACCTGCAAGCTGGCCAACAGGCGTGCTTTCACACCCGCAGCGGCCTGCTGCTGGCGGACCGGCGGGGTGACTGGATTGAACTGGATTTCCCGGCTAAGCTGGTTGCGCCCGCCGAGCCGCCCGCCGAGTTGCTTCCGGCGCTGGGAGTGAACCGCGCCGCCTTCGTCGGCAAGAACGTCTTCGACTACCTGGTGGAAGTGGATTCCGAAGCCACCCTCCGCGCGCTCGGTCCGGACTATTCGACGCTCCGCAAGGTGCCGGTGCGCGGCGTGATTGTGACGGCCCGGTCGGCCAGCCCGGAATTCGATTTCGTCTCGCGCTTTTTCGCGCCCGGCTCCGGCATCGACGAAGATCCGGTAACTGGTTCGGCCCACTGCGCCCTGGCGCCCTACTGGAGCGAACGGCTCGGCAGGACTTCGATGACCGCCTTTCAGGCTTCGGCGCGCGGCGGCGTGGTTCGCGCGCGCCTCGAAGGCGACCGCGTGATTCTGGGCGGCCAGGCGGTGACCGTGCTGACGGCGGAACTGCTGGCCTGATAGGGAGTCCCTTTGACAGTGGCGGGAGTGATGCGCATCGCGATCGTATCCGACATCCACGGCAACCGAACCGCGTTTGAGGCAGTTCTGGCGGACCTGCGGCAAACCTCTCCCGACCTGATCCTCCATGTCGGCGATCTGGCCGACGGCGGTGCGAGTCCCGCGGAGATTGTGGATCAGATGCGCGATCTCGGCTGGCAAGGCGTGGTCGGCAATACGGACGAGATGCTTTTCAAGCCCGAATCGCTGACTGAGTTTGCGAGTCAATCGCCCAACCTGCAACCCCTTTTCGCCGCGATCCGGGAGATGGCGGCGGCGACCCGTGAAGCGCTGGGAGACGAGAGGCTCGCCTGGCTGCGCGGCCTGCCGCGCGTGCAAATTCATGGCCCGATGGCGCTCGTGCACGCCAGCCCCGAGAGTCCCTGGCGCGCACCGATGCATACAGCCAGCGATGCCGAGTTGGAGTCGGCTTACTCGCCGCTCGGCCAGCCAATTGCCGTCTATGGGCATATCCATCGCTCATACATTCGGAGCGTCTCGGGAATGATCGTCGCCAACACCGGCAGCGTGAGTCTTTCTTATGACGGCGATCGCCGCGCCGCATATCTCTTGCTGGATGGGTCCAAACCTGCCATCCGGCGCGTGGAGTATGACGTCGGCAAGGAGATTCAGGCTTTATTCGGTTGCGGCCTGCCGCACGCCGATTGGGTCGCCAAGATCCTCGATAGCGGCTGCTACCAGCCGTTGCAAGCTGCCGGATCGGGCAAAACTCCGTGATACCACGGCTGTTGCAACAGCGTACGGCCGGCCACTGTAGTTGCGCTGAAGATCGATTTCCAGGGGTCGCGTGTCACGTCGGATGGCGGCCTCATCCTGGCCGAGGAGGCGAACTTCGGCAGTTTGTCCCGCATCAACCGCGAACTCATCGGCAGAGTCGAAGCCATCGATGCGCCACAGCGGATAGTGCTGGATATGGACTCGACCGAGATCCCGGTCTACGGCCAGCAGGAGAACAGCGCCTACAACGGCCACTTCGGGTCCACCTGCCCAGGGTGTGAGGGCCGGAGTGGTGTTCGTGGAAAGCATTGAAAAGATGAGAGTTCGCGGATTTGAATTTTGCGAGCAGCGCGAGAGCCCCGTCTTGCAGGGTCGGAAACGGCTCCGGGGGAGAAGAATGCGGCTCGCTGGACCAAAGGATGGCGCTCTCGCTTATACTGAATGAGGTCTGGAAGTCCAAAATGGAAATTTAGGCTGAAAGGAGACTGCTCATGTTAGCCACTACGTTCCGTTCAACTGCGCTCATTTTGCTACTTGCCGGCTGGATTACCGCCGCGAATGACCCATTCGTCGGCAAGTGGAAGTACAACCCGGACAAAAGCACGGTTGTCGGCCAACGGATCAAGGTTGAGGATCTCGGGGCGAACAAATACAAATTCGATGACGGCGCGGTCGTGGAAGTCATTGTTGCCGACGGCACGGATCAGCCCATGGAGTTCGGCGGCACCGCGTCTCTCCTGAAAACCGGCGAAAACACCTGGAAAACCGTGGGCAAGAGGGACGGACGAGTGCTTTCCGAGAGCACTATGACTCTCTCACCGGATGGCAAGACGCTGACTAATCACACGACCGGAACGCGGCTTGACGGAAGCGCGTTCGACGACCTGGAAGTAATGACCCGGGTTGGCGGGAGCGGCGGTTTTGCGGGCACCTGGGAAACCAAGAGCGAGAAGGTGAGCGCGCCGCCCGTTTGGGAGATACAGCCGTACGCAGGTGGCTTGTCGTTTGTGTATCCTTCGTACAAAGACCGGCTGGACATCAAATTCGATGGCAAGGATTACGTGGAACAGGGACCGAACGCGCCTAAAGGAGTTTTCACTTCAGGCAAGCGCCTGGACTCCCACACGATTCAGATCACCGACAAGCACGACGGGAAGGTGCTCGACACTCAAGAGTGTAAGGTCTCGACGGACGGCAAAACTCTGACCATGACGGTTCATAGTACCGGTCAGGCAATTCCGCTTGTGGTAGTCTACGACCGGCAGTAAAAGGCAGACCGCGGATGTTGTAGGCCTCCGCGGGAAAGTGCTTCACGTTCTGCATGAGGATTGCACGCGCGCCGGTGCGGACGGCGGCCGCAAGCACGGTGCTGGTCTTTCTCGTCGTTTGTCATTGATGCGACCAGATCGGTGTTCCGGGGGGGCGACGTCCCGGTGCGTTGTTCCGCCATCAAGCCAATTCATCTTTACATCTGCTTTCAGCAAGGTGCGCAACTTGCTGGCTCGAACAAGACTCCGTGATATCACGACTGTTGCGACAGCGTGCGGCCAGCCGCTGTAGTTGCAACTTGCTGGCTCGATCAAGAGTCCGTGATACACTCCGTTCATGCCGGACCTTCCCCGCGTTCCCGACGATCCGCCGCCTTTTTTGGGTAGCTGGCGGCGCATTTATGTCGCGGTCCTTATCTATCTCTGCCTGCTCATCGCCGGTTTCTACCTGTTCACCCTGGCCTATCGATGAGAACGCTCGACTGGTTTGTGCTGGTCACATCCCTGGTGGGGATTGTCGCCTACGGGCTGTACCGCAGCCGCGAAAGCAACACCGTCGATGGCTACCTATTGGCCGGCAGGACCATGCCCTGGTATGCCATGGCGCTGTCCATTATGGCGACGCAGGCCAGCGCCATCACTTTCATTTCCACTACCGGGCAATCTTACGTGGATGGCTTACGCTTCGTGCAGTTCTATTTCGGGCTGCCCATCGCCATGGTGGTGATTTGCGCCACGGCCGTCCCTGTTTTTCGCCGCGCGAATATCTACACCGCTTACGAATACCTGGAAAAGCGCTTCGACGGCAAGACGCGCTCCCTGGCCAGCTTGATTTTCCTCTGCCAGCGCGGCCTTTCCGCCGGCCTCACCATCTATGCGCCGGCGCTGGTGCTTTCCGTAATTCTGGGTTGGCCGGAACGAACCACCACGTTTCTAGTGGGCGTCACCGTGATCACTTACACGGTGGCCGGCGGCATCAAGGCCGTCACCTGGTCTGACGTGCAGCAGATGTGCATCATCTTCTTCGGACTGGTGGTGGCGCTGATCACGGTGATTGCCCTGCTGCCCGCGCAGGTGTCGTTCGGCGACGCCGTTTATCTGGCGGGCGCCGCCGGCCGCCTCAATGCCGTGACCACCCACTTCGATTGGAACGACCGTTTCAACATCTGGAGCGGCCTGTTCGGCGGCACGTTCCTGTTTCTCTCTTATTTCGGGTGCGATCAATCGCAGGTGCAGCGCTATCTCACGGGGCGGTCCATCAGTGAGAGCCGCCTGGGCCTGCTGTTCAACGCCGTGGCCAAAATCCCCATGCAGTTTTTCATTCTGTTCATTGGCGCCATGGTGTTTGTGTTTTACCTGTTCATTCAGCCGCCGGTGCTGTTCCAGCAGGTTGAACTGGCGCGCATTCAAAGCCACGCCGAATATGAGCCCGTGGCGAACCGATATGGCCAGGCCTTCGAGCGCCGCCGCCAGGCCACCCTGGCGCTGGTGGAAGCCCATCATAGCGGCGACCCGGGCGCCGAGCATCGCCAGGCGGCCACCTACCGGGCCGCCCAGCAGGAGATCGATGCCGCCCGTGACCAGGCCGCGCGCCTGGTGGAACAGACCGGCGGCGAAAAGGATTTCAGCGACACCAACTACATCTTTCTTTCCTTCGTGACGCGCTACCTGCCGGCCGGCATTGTGGGGTTGGTGATTGCCGTGATTTTCGCGGCCACTATGTCGGCCAGTTCCGGCGAAATCAATTCGCTGGCCACCGTCACGGTGGTGGATCTTTACCGCCGCTACGTGCGGCGCGGCGCGAGCGATCACCATTACGTGCTGGCGTCGCGATGGGCCACGCTCTTGTGGGGCGTTTACGCCGTGGCCTTCGCCGGTTGGGGCAAGCACCTGGGGCCGCTGATTGTGGCGGTGAACGTGGTGGGCTCGTTATTCTACGGCTCGCTGCTGGGCTGTTTCGTGGTGGCTTTCGGCTTCCGGCGCGTCGGCGGCACGGCCGTATTCATCGGAATGCTGGCCGGTGAGGCGGCTATTTTCGCCGCCTTCCTGTACACCGGGATCTCCTGGCTCTGGTATAACCTGCTGGGCTGCGCCACGGTGGTGGCCACCGCGCTGATCATCACTTACCTGACGCCCGGCGGCGTGCCTCGAGCGTCCGCCACGCCAGGTATGCGGCAACCAGAATAACGGCGGCGATGGTCACGGCGGTGAAATAGTGTTCGATGTTGCGCTCCACCACCTGCCAGCGTTCCCCCAGGAAATAGCCCAGCGCGAGAAATGTGCCCGCCCAGACGCAGCCGCCGCTGTAAGCGAAAAGCGCGAATTGCGGACCCTCCACCGCGCTCATGCCCGCGGCATACGCCGTGAGATGGCGCACCCCGGGCACGAAGTAGCCGAACGTCAGTCCCCAATGTCCCACACGCCCAAACCAGGCATGCGCCTTGTTGACGCGCTCCTCGGTGATGCGCACATAGCGGCCGTAGCGATGGATCAGCGTGATGCCGAAGGTCCGGCCGAGCGTGTAGCTGATGGTAATGCCGCACAGGCTTCCCGCGAGCGCCGCCGCGTAAGCCAGCGGCAGGGACATGCGGCCTTTGAAAACCAGGTAACCGCTAAAGGTGAGCAGTGTCTCATCGGGCACCGGCAGCCCCACAATCCCCATCATCAGTAGCAGAAAAATCGCCAGGTAGCCATACTGCGAAATCCAGATCAGGACGTGTTGTTCCATCAGCTACCGGCCCGGCCGGCAATTCGGTGGCAAAGGGGCGACGCGTGAGGAACGCGCGTTAGCTGAACAATCTGCTCCATCACACCACCAGGCCGGCGACCTCTACCGGCGAGCGTTCCCCGCTCAACACCACGATGCCGCTGTCGGTGACGAAGTAACGCGCGCGGTCCGCCTCCAGGTCGTAACCGATGACGGTGCCCTCGGGCACCTTGACGTTCTTGTCGAGTATGGCGCGGCGCACTTTGGTGTGGCGGCCGATATCGCAGTTGTCCATGATGATCGAATCCTCCACCAGCGCGCCGGTATGCACCCGGACGTGGCGTCCCAGGATGGAATTGCGCACCATGCCGCCGGCCAGAATGCATCCGCCCGAAACGATCGTGTCGATGGCCTGTCCGCGCCGGTTTTCTTCGTCGAAGGTGAATTTGACCGGCGGGTCCGGATAGCTGGCGCTGCGCAGCGGCCATGCCCGGTTGTACAGGTTGAGCGCTGGAGAGACTCGGCGCAGGTCCATGTTGGCGTCGTAGTAGGCATCGATGGTTCCCACGTCGCGCCAGTAGGGCTCGGATCCGGCGGGTTCCCCGGGAATGCGGTTGGACTGGAAGTTATAAGCGTAGATTTCCGCCTGGCCGGTCAGCTTGGGTAGAATGTCGTGGCCGAAATCGTGCTGGCTTTGCTCGTTGGCGGCATCCTCCCGCAACAGCCGCAGCAGCGTGGCAGTCGAAAAAACGTAGTTGCCCATGGAAGCAAAAACCCGCTGGTCGTCGCCGGGCATGGTGGGGGCGTTGGGATTCTTCTCGTGGAACGCCAGGATGCGGCCCTCTTCGGATGCTTCGATGACGCCGAATCCACCCGCCGTTTCGCGCGGCGCGGGCACCGCCGCCACGGTCACTTCGGCCTTCTTCTGGAGATGGTATTCGATCATGGCGGTGATGTTCATGCGGTAGACGTGGTCGCCGCCGAAGATCGCCACCACGTCGGGCGACGATTGCTCCACCAGGTTGATGTTCTGGTAAATGGCGTCGGCCGTGCCCTGGTACCAGGTCTCATCGGGCGACCGCATCTGCGCCGGCACTGGAATCACGAATTGCGACCGCAGCAGACCGCCGAACTGCCATCCCTCGCTGAGGTGTTGCAGCAGCGACTGGCTGCGGAACTGCGTGAGCACGTATACCGAGTAAATGCCCGAGTTGATGAAATTGCTCAGCACGAAATCGATGATGCGGTACTTGCCGCCAAAAGGAACCGCCGGCTTGGCCCGTTCCTTGGTCAGCGGCCAAAGCCGGGTGCCTTTGCCGCCGGCCAGAACGATGCCCAACACGCTTAGGTGCATAGGTTTCTCACGCATATTGTTTCAGGCCGCCCTGGGGGATGGCAAGGGCAAACTGCTCCCCGGCCACCATAGAACAAAATATTTCAGATGCCTGACACGCGATTTACCACCGCCGCGCCGATCGGCGCGGCTAAAGCTTCTCGCTGAGCCGCCGATTAGTAAAGCGTTGAGTGACTTAACTGCCACATGATCTCGATTCTCGGAATCGTAATAGTTCTGGGTGCCATCATCGGTGGCTACCTGATCGAACACGGAAACCTGCTGGTGCTGCTTCAGCCGGCGGAGCTGATCATCATTTTTGGAGCGGCTGTGGGCACCGTGGTGGTTGCCAATCCTTTGCCCACCTTGATACGCATCGGCAAAGGGATAGCCGGTATTTTCTCAGACACCCCTTTTGACAAGGCATATTACACCGACAACCTGAAGATGTTTTACGAGTTGTTCAATTACGCGCGCAAAAATGGCACGGCCAAACTGGAAGAAGACCTCGACAACCCGGCCAAGAGTCCGGTATTTTCGAAGCACCCCAAATTCCTCAATTCGCACCATGCTCTCGATTTCCTCTGTGACACCCTGCGCATGGCGGTGACCGGCGGCGTGGAGGTTATGGAAATCGACCTGATGATGGAGGTGGATCTGGAAGTGCACCACCGCGAATCCGCCGAGCCCATTGCGGCCTTGACCACCATGGCCGATGCTCTGCCCGGTTTGGGAATTGTGGCCGCGGTTCTGGGCGTGGTGATTACCATGGGATCGCTGGGAGGCCCCAAGGGAGAAATCGGCAACCATGTGGCGGCCGCCCTGGTGGGCACTTTCCTTGGCATTCTTCTCTGCTACGGAATCTTCGGCCCGCTGGCCTCGGCCATGGGCAAACAGAACGAAGCCGAGAGCTACTATTTCGGTTTTCTGCGCATGGCCGCCCTGGCATTCATCAAGGGCCTCAGCCCCATCATGGCTGTCGAACTGGCGCGGCGCACCATCCCGACTACCGTGCGGCCGAGCTTCAAGGAAGTGGAAGCCGTTTGCCGCGGCGCTAAGGCCGCCGCGGCCAAGGCGGCGTAAGTATGCCCTCCGAACCGGAAGCCCCACCGGCGCCGACTAAGGTCCAGCAGATCATCGTCATCAGAAAGAAGGTGGTGAGCCACGGCGGCCATAACGGAGGCGCCTGGAAGGTGGCCTACGCCGATTTCGTCACCGCCATGATGGCCCTCTTCATCGTGCTCTGGCTGATGAGTGCGGACAAAGAAGTCCAGCAGGCCGTCAGCGCTTACTTCAACAACCCCACCGGCCCGGGCAAACAGGCCGGCACGGCCGCGGCGGGCTCCGGCAATGCCATCCAGTTGCCCAAAGACGACATGGCCAAACTGGCCCAGAAGATTCAAGAGGCGCTTTTCAAGGTCCCGAATTTTCGCTCGCTGAAAGACAACGTGGAGATTACCATCACCTCCGATGGCCTGCGCATCGAGCTGCTGGAGACCGAGGCCGGCATGTTTTTCGAATCCGGAAAGCCGGTCCCCACCGCCAGTGGTTCCGAACTCTTGACGTTGTTGGCCGAACAACTGGGCAAGTTGCCCAACAACGTCGCGCTGGAAGGCCACACGGATTCCAAACCGTTCGTCGGAGAATACAGCAACTGGGAGCTTTCCACCGATCGCGCCAATTCCGCGCGCAAGATCATGGAAGCCCACGGGCTGCGGCCGGAGCAGGTGCAGCAGGTGCGCGGCTATGCCGATCGCCAATTGCGTCATCCCGAAGATCCCGAGTCTCCCTCCAACCGCAGAATCTCCGTCATCGTGCAATATCTGACCCTGAAAGATGCTCCCGCGAAGGAAGACTCGCCGGCCGCTGCCGAGAAAAATGCCGCGGGGAATGCCGAGGCGAAAGAGGCGCCCGGCGAAACGCCTCCAAATAAATAATGATGCCGGCCATTCCCAAACAAAACTTCTGACTTCTGACTCCTGGCTTCCAAATCCCGAAGGGATTTCAAGGGCGAAGTCCTTGGCCGGCATCTTATACTGGTCTTGCAGTGACATTTGAGAGCGTAGCGAACAATCTGCGGGAATCGTTCCGCGTGGTGGCGGCCGGCCGCGCCAGAGGCGAGATCAAGGAGTTGCGCGGCGTGAGCATTGCTTCCGCTGGCGTCAAGTTCCAGATGTTCAACGCGGCCTTCCTCTCGAGCCCGGTCGCAACCGAAAACGAACTGGCCCAACGCATCCTCCTGCCGGCGCTGCATTTCGATTCGCGCGAGCTGGACTGGGCCTACTGGGTCTGCGAGGACATGTTGGAACCCCGAACCCGCCGCGCTTCGCGCCGCATCTTCGAACGGCACGGATTGCGGCACTCGGTGGATCTCCCCGGCATGCTCGCCGAGCACGTCGCGCCGCCCGTCAAACCGCTGCCGGCGCTCGAAATCAAAAAAGTCCACGACGCCGCTACGCGGGATGCATTTTGCGCTATTGCGTCGGTCTGCTTCCACGTGCCCATCCAATGGTTTCTGGAGGTTTTTGACAACCTGGCGGTTTGGGACCGCTTCGCGGCCTATGTCGGCTATCTGGATGGCGAGCCCATCTCCACCACCGCCATCGTGATGGGCGGCCACGCCATTGGGGTTTACAATGTCGCCACTGTGCCGCAGCACCAGCGGTGCGGCTACGGGGAGGCGATCATGCGCCACGCGCTCGCCCAGGCTTACGACGAGCACGGCACGGAGCGCAGCATTCTGCAATCCACGCCGGCCGGCGCACGGCTCTACCAGCGGATGGGCTATCAAACCGTGGCGAAGATCGCGGTGTATGCCAGTGCCCAGAGCGACTGAAGGACAGAGCGGGGCGGCCCGCCGCCGCAAGCCGCCGAAAAATGCCTGGCTGGCACGGAGCCGCCGCCGGCGCCGGGCGCGTGCCAACCTGTGCCCATCTGAAGCAGCTAAGTCTTTTGTTTCTGGTAGAATTAGCTGGTAACAGAATACCTGGCCGTATATGCCCGACAATAGCTTCGACGTAGTTTCCAAAATAGAACTGCCGGAAGTGCTCAACGCCGTGCAGCAGGCGCTGAAGGAAGTGCATCAGCGCTTCGATCTCAAGGACTCCCATTCCAACATCGAGCTCGACGAGAAGGACAATAAAATCCTGCTCGCCAGCAAGGACGAGTACAAACTCAAGGCCGTTGTCGATATCCTCCAGTCTAAGCTCGTCAAGCGCCATGTGCCTCTGAAGGGCCTCACCTACGGGGAGATCGTTCCTTCGGCCGGTTCCACCGTCAAACAGGAAATCAACCTGCAGCAGGGCATCACCACCGAGAAGGCCCGCGAAATCGTCAAGACCATCAAGGACGCCAAGCTCAAGGCGCAGGCCTCCATTCAGGGCGATTTCGTGCGCGTCTCCAGCCGCGACCGCGACATCCTGCAAACCGTCATCAAGCTCCTCCGCGAGACTGATTTCGGCATTGACATGCAGTTCACTAATTACCGCACCAACTGAGTGTCCCGCCGCATCGAAACTCACTCGCTCGCTGGCCCTGGCGGTCCCATCGAGTCGCTGCTCGAAGAGCCCGGCCACGCGCCGCCGCGCTTCGCCGCCCTGGTCTGTCATCCGCACCCGCTCTATGGCGGTACTTTGCACAATAAAGTGGTGTACCGTATGGCGCGCGCTCTCCGCGATTCCGGCGCCGCGGTTCTCCGCTTCAATTTCCGCAAAGCCGGCATCCCCGAGGGTTTGGAAGACGCCCGCGCCGCGCTCGCCTGGTTGCGCGCCCGCTATCCCGATCTCCCCTATGCGCTGGCCGGTTTTTCCTTCGGCGCCCGTGTCATTACCGAACTGGGCTGTGCCGAGGCCTCGGCTGCCCGTTTCTTACTGGCCGTGGGCTTCTCCCCGCATCTCGGCAACTTCGAGTACTTAGAGACCTGTCCCGTCCCCAAGATTTTCATTCAAAGCACGCAAGACCAATACGCCCCGCACCTGGAATTTGAATCCGCCTATGCGAGTTTCGCCGAGCCCAAGCAACTGGTCTGGATCGACGCCCCCGATCACTTCTTCGCCGGCGCCCTGGACGCCCTGGAATTCGCTGTCCGCTCTGCCGTCTCCTGACGTCGCTTTTCAGGCCTCTAACTGCTAATAGCCATTGCCACCGGCACCGCGCCGGGATCAGAATGTAACCGGGAGTGCACAGTATGTGGTTTCAAAACGCGCTCAGACTTTCAGGCCTGACGCTGTTCCTGGGTGCATTCTTTACGGCCATCCCACAGAGCTCCCAGGCCCAGCCGCCGCGTCCCCTGCTCACCTTCAACTTAGTCGCCCTTGACGCCAAGGGCCGCCCGCTCCGCGAATTGCCGGCCGCCGACCTGCGCATCTACGACGACGGCAAGCTCATGCAGCCCGCCTTTTGCCGCCCCCTGGTGACTGCGGAACAGCAGCTCGCGTTGCTTGGGCCGCGTGAGTACTCCAACCGCCCAACCGGGGGTAGTTCGCAGTCCATCCTGATCCTCCTCGACCTCCTGAATGCGAATCTCGCCGAGCGCGGCCAGGGGTGGAATGATATTGCCAGAACCTTCCAGAAACTCGAATCCGGTGAATACCTCTACCTTTACCTGCTCACCAAGGAAGGCGTCATCTATCCGGTTCACGCCCTGCCCGATGTCGAAAACCCCGCCCCGTCAAGCGATACTGACTGGGTCGCGCAGATTCCGTCGCTGCTCGATCAGGCGATGCACAAAGTCGACCGCCTGCGGCCCCAGGATTTTCAAGCCGATGTACACATCCGCGTGAGCAAGACTCTCGAAGTCCTGAGAAATCTGGCTTCGGATTTTGCCGTTCAGCCCGGCCGCAAGAGCCTCGTTTGGGTTTCGCACGGAGTTCCCATCGCGGCCACCGGACTGGATGGCTATTGGCGCGACTACACATCCGCGGTGATGCGTCTGGGAACGGACTTCGCCCGCTCCGGCATCGCCGTTTACGCGGTGGAGCAGGAGGAACGCGACACCTCGGGCTTGAGCAGCGCGACTACCATGCAAGAGCTCGCCGGCCTGACCGCGGGTCAATATTTCACCAGCAACGCCACCGGGAAAACCATCGAGTTGGCGGCGAGGGAGGGCCGCGCGACTTACCAGGTCGGATACGTTCCTCCCCTCGACAGATGGGACGACAAGTTCCACAAGCTGCGTGTCACCACCGGGAACAAAGACGCGCGGCTGCGGACCATCGAAGGCTACTTCGGGGATGTGCGGGAAGCCGACCCGCGGCAGCGCTTGGCACTCGCCACCTTCGGGCTGGCCGACGATTCCGGGATCGGGATCCGCGCCGCCGTGACGCCCAGCGCGAAGGGGAACGGCTGGAGCCATTTTCAGATCCGCGTGGACGCCGCCGATCTGCAACTCACCCCCGGCGCAACCTACACCGGCGAATTCCGCGTGACGCTGGCGTACTACACCACCGAGTGGGAGCACGAAGTCTGGCAGGACTCCCCGACGCAGTTTCACTTCACGCCCGCGGACCGCGACACCATCATGCGCAATGGCCTCGATCTTTCTTCCGACCGTCCCGTGCCCGCTGGTGTCCACAAGGTACGCATTGTGGTCCGCGATGAAAAATCCGGCGTCGTTGGCTCGCTCACCGTCCCCGTGGCTTCGCCGTAAAGCGGAATCGAGACAAGGCCGGTTGTCCCGGTCGTGCGATATTGGAGCCAAGGAGGGGTCGCGCGTGACAGCCCCGGCGTGAATCACCGCGCCGTCGCGAGGTCCTTCACCAGCTCGTACAGAAAGGTCTGCCCCTCGTAGAAAGAGCGTTGCAGCATGCGCTCATCGCGGCCGTGAATCCGGTTGTCGTCGCGCTCCCCGAAGAAGCCCTGTACGCCATAAGTCGCGATGCCCGCCGCGCGCAGCATGCGGCCGTCGGTCGCGCCCGTGCTCATGCTGGGAAGTACGATGACGCCGGGCCACATCGTGTCGGTGATGCGCGACATGGCGTGCATGAGATCCGGCCGCAGCGGCGAAGGCGCAGCTTCCTCCTCCTGGTTCGCGATCGAAATCACCACCTGGTCGTCGGCGATGGTTTTCTTGAGTGTTGCGAGCACATACTCCAGAGAATCGCCCGGCAGCACGCGGCAGTTGACGTTGGCGGCGGCCAGTTGCGGCAGCGCGTTGCGCGCGTGCCCGCCTTCCAGCATTGTGGCCACGCACGTGGTGCGCAGCAGGGAATTCCAGGTCGGCGAGATCTTGGCGATTCGCTGCATAGCCGCCTGATCTCCCTCTGCCACCTTGCCCAAGTCGGCCTTGGCCGCAGTGGTTTCGATCTTCGCCATGCCGCTGAAGTAAGCCTTCGTGACTTCGTTGGTCTTGAGCGGAAAGCCCAACTCGCTTAGCCGCAGCAGCGCGCCCGCCAGGTGATAGATGGCGTTATCGGGCACTGGCATTGAGCTATGTCCGCCCTTGTTGCGTACTTCGAGGCGCAGATCCAGGTACCACTTTTCGGCGGCTTGTAAGTCGTTCGAGATCCGCTTGTCATTCACTAACTGGCCTCTGCCGCCCTCATTCAGCGCTAACTCCGCGTCAATCAACTCGCGATGGTTCTTGAGCAGCCAGGCGACCCCGTTGTAAGGTCCGCCGCCTTCTTCATCCGCCGTCAGCGCCACGATGATATCGCGGTCCGGTTTGTAGCCTTCGCGCTTCATGCGGATCAGGTTGGCGATCCAGACGGCCACCTGGGCTTTATCGTCGGCCGTGCCGCGCCCGTAGAAATACCCGTCTTTTTCGGTTAGCACAAACGGGTCCGTGCTCCAGTCTTCCCGCTTGGCTTCGACCACATCCTCGTGGGCGAGAAGAAGAATCGGCTTGAGCTTGCCCGTGCCGTGGTATCGCACCACGATGTTGGCCTTCTTGGGGATGGCGCCGCCGATGAAGATGTCGGAATCCGCAAACCCGGCCGCGCGCAATCGTAGCGCGATAGCGTCGGCGACCGGTGTGGTCGCCCCGGTCGTAAAACCGGACTGGATTTCGACAATCTCCTTATAGATATCGTGAGCCAGCCGCTGATCCGCCTCAGGCGGCATCGTGGAAGCGCCGAAGCACGCCATCGTGGCGAGCAACAGCAAGGAAGTACGAAGCATGGGCTCATTATGACATGCCCGGCGTGGGGCAGTGCGAGCCCGCTGCCTGTTGGCCGTCGCGGCATTTGAATTGTTCTCTGAAAAGCTCACCGAAAAATTTCCTTGACTTTCGCATGCAGCGCGGGCATAATCCGACCTTACAAGTACCAAAACATATAAGAGTCCTAAAACCCTAATAAGGACATTGCCCTGGGCTTCGGCCGTCTTATCCGGCCGCTGAATGACTAGACGGAGGCGCCGCCTCTTATGTTGCGCCGCCGTGCGCGAGGCAAACCTTATGAAAACACTAGCGGTCTTACTCCTCTGCTCTCTCCTGTTTTGCGCACCGCTGTTTGGAGTGAACCCCAAAAGTGAGACAGCGAGTTAAGGGAACAAATACATTGAATGGAGTGAGGAATGGATTTGTCCCGAGCTGTTTACAGTCGCGATCTGAAGATCGCTGCCATGCGCGCCTTGGACGCCGGCTCTGCCACCGGTGAAATTGCGCGGAAATATCAACTGAGCCCGAAGCTGTTGGAACGCTGGCGCGGAGAGTGGCGCGCCAAAGGGGAATCGGCCTTTCCCGGCGTTGGCCGACGCGGCGCCGATCTGCCTGCGCTCGACGATTCCCGCCGCATTGCCGAGCTGGAGCGCAAAATCGGCCAACTCACCATGGAGAACGATTTTTTAAAAAAGGCCTTGCAGCATTTCAGGGATCATCACCCGCCGGCCGTCGTCAGTGGCGCGGATGCCTGTTTGAAGAAGTCCAGCAAGGCGCCGCGAAAGGCCAGGCCGTGAGCGCGCTCTGTCAGATGACCGGCGGTCTGAGCCGGGCTGGTTTCTACCGCTGGCGGGTGCCACGCCAAGCCACACCGGTCGAGATGGAACTGCGCGATCAGATGCAGAAGGTCGCGCTGGAATCGCCGGCGTACGGTTACCGACGAATTACCTACGAGCTGCAGCGGCGCGGCTTCGAGGTCAACCACAAACGCGTGCTGCGGATGATGCGAGAAGACAATCTGCTGTGCGTGCGGCGGCGTGCGTTCGTAGTTACGACTGACTCGCGCCACAACCTGCCGGTCTACCCGAACCTGGCCCGCGGAATCCAGCTTGCGGCGATCAATCAGCTTTGGATCGCCGACATCACCTACATCCGACTGCGCACGGAGTTCGTGTATCTGGCGGTGGTGCTGGACGCATTTTCGCGACGCGTGATCGGCTGGGCGCTGGGACGAACGCTGGAGGCCGAACTGGCGATTGCGGCGTTGCGCATGGCGCTGGTCGAGCGCGAACCATCGCCTGGCCTGGTGCATCACTCCGACCGCGGCGTGCAGTATGCTTCGCACGTCTACACGGAACTGCTGAAGCAGCACCACGCCACCATCAGCATGAGTCGCAAGGGAAATCCGTACGACAACGCGGCGTGCGAGTCATTCATGAAGACCCTGAAACAGGAGGAGGTCTACCGCAACGAATACCGCGATTTCCACGACGCCCGCTCCAGCATTGGCGAATTCCTGGAGCGCGTCTATAATCGGAAACGGCTGCACTCGGCTCTCGGATATCGTCCACCCGCCGAGTTCGAGAACGGCGCTTCGCAATGAGATGGGATTGTCATCACACGCCGCAGTACGGGGGCGCCGCCCCTGCGACCCCGGGATTTAACGCAGTTGCGCCGGAATGGCTGCTGCACTACGGGGCGGCTGACGCCGCCCCGGCCGTTCCGGCCGCTGAGTCGACGCTCGGGTCGCATCCCTGCGTTGCCCTATCCTCCGCTCAGGTCCTTCCAGAGTGGACGACATCAACCCCGCCGTGCAATGATTTCTCAGCGAACGGCGATAACCCCCTTAACTTCGTGTCTCAGCCCAGGGGTTCACTTCAGTTCGCCCAGGCGCCCACCCTCACTTCCGTGAGCCCATCGATCGGCGTTCAAGGTACCACTGTGCCCGTGACCCTGACTGGTACTAACTTCCAAACGGGAGCCAGCCTCCTGTTCAACAAGTCTGGCATCACGGTCAGCAACATGACGGTGGTGAGTGCCACCCAGATCACGGCAACCTTCACCATCGCCGGCACTGCCGCCGTCGGCGCGGTCAGCTTCGTGGTCGCCACCAGCGGCGGCGCCAGCGGTGCGCAGACCTTCACGGTTAATCCAGCCCCACCCACCCTGACATCCGTGAGCCCATCCCTTGGCACCCAGGGCGCCAGTGTACCAGTCACCCTGACGGGCACTAACTTCGTCTCGGGCGCGACGGTATCGACCACCAACACCGGCATTACGGTGAGCAGTGTCACGGTGGTGAGTGCCACCCAGATCACCGCTACCTTCACCATCGGCGGCAGCGCGACCCTGGGCGCAACCAACGTCACGGTCGCCACCAGCGGCGGCGCCAGCGGTGCGCAGACCTTCACGGTCAACCCGCCGGCTCCCACCCTTACCTCCGTGAGTCCATCCAGTGGCGCTCAGGGTGGGAGCGTGCCCGTGACTCTGACGGGCGCCAACTTCGTCTCGGGCGCGACGGTGTCGACCACCAACAGCGGCATCACGGTAAGCAACGTGACGGTCATGGGTGCGACCCAAATCACCGCGCTCTTTACCATCGGCGGCAGCGCCACCCTCGGCGCGGCCGCCGTGGTGGTGACGGCCGGAGGCGTGGCCAGCAACGGGGTGAGTTTCACGGTGGCCCGAGTGCCCTCGATCACCGGCCTGTCTCCAACCTCGGGCGTGGCGGGCGTGCAAGTCACAATTTCCGGTTCGGGTTTCGGATCGGCGCAAGGGACGGGGTCCGTGTGGCTGGGCAGCACTCGTGGCACGGTAGTGAGTTGGAGTGACAATCAGATTGTGGCCGCGGTCGCCTCCAATTCCACCTCCGGAACTGCCCAGGTGCAACAAGGCGGAGTCTGGTCCAACCCCGAGCCCTTCACCGTAAATACCGCGACGATTTCGAGCGTTACGCCGGCCAGCGGCGCCCCTGGAACTCAGGTGACCATCGCGGGCTCCGGCTTCGGCGCCGCCCAGGGCAGCGGCCAAGTGTGGCTTGGCACCTTGAATGGCGCGGTGCAAAGCTGGAGCGACACCCAGATCGTCGCCCTGGTAGCCGCTGGATCGGCTTCCGGCAACGCCCAGGTCCTGCAGAATGGCGTCATGAGCACTGGGTTTCCATTTACCGTGAACACGCTTCAACTCGCGAGCGTCAGCCCGGCTTCGGGAGTCGCTGGAACGTCCGTCACGTTTACCGGCGCAGGCTTTGGATCTTTTCAGGGCAGCGGCGTTGTCTGGTTGGGTAGCACCGCCGGCCAGATCCTCAGTTGGAGCGACACGCAGGTCGTGGCCGCGGTGGCTCCCACGGCGCTGACCGGCATTGCGCGGATTCAACAGAACGGCGCGTGGAGCAAGTCGTTTGGCTTTACCGTGCCGGTAGCGGGAGGCAATACGGTAATGCCCGCCATGCTCAACATGGTGGTGGGCGACACCCATACCATCCAGGCGTTAAGCCCAGCCGGGCAACCGGTGACGGGACTGGCCTGGGGATCGAGCGACCCCACCGTGGTGAGCCTGTCGACCGATGACCCGCCGGTTCTCACGGCCCTGGCCGCGGGGCACGTTACGATCACAGCGGGCACTGCGTCCGCCGATGTCACGGTTTTCGCTGTCGCGCTGGCCCCGGGCACGGTGGTTTGGTCCAACCCCGGCGACGGATCGGGTGTCGATTGGATTGTGCCAGCAGTGCCCAGCGCAAGCGGTGTGGCGGACGTGTTCGCGTTCCAGAACGATGGCACGGTCCAAGCCATCACCAGCGACGGGACGACGGCGTGGACGGCGGATGTAAGCCAGGCGAATTATTGGAATCCGGGAGCCGTTGTGCCGGATTTCCTGGGTGGCCTGGTCGCGGTGATGCAGAATCCGGCCACCTATGCGGATTCGATCGTGAAACTCGATGGAATTACCGGCCAGCCGTATCCCGCGTACGCCCCGGACCCAACCGTGTCCGACCTCACTGATTCGCCCTTGGGCGTGCATACCGATGGCACTATCTTCGCCATTCAACGCAACTGGAATCCGAACTACAGCCGCCTGCCCGATACGGTGATTGGCATTGACCCCACCACGGGCACGCAGAAATTCAGCGTGCCCATTCCGCTGGACGACACGCTAGGGGGCTCGGGGCTGCCCCAGCGGTACGGCCTCATGATTGCGGGCGACGGCTATGCCTACATTCCCTACGCCTATTGTGAAAGGCTCGGCAACGACCAGGAGTTCAACCACCTGGCGCTGCTGCGGGTGAACAGCAGCGGAGCCTATGACAGTATCAAGGTTTACGACTGGACGACCCAGGTTATGGACCTGATTCCGGTGTTCGAGGTCAACATGATCACGAACGCCGACCAGGGGATCTTGCTCACCTGGCAAAACGACGCGGTCACGTATGGCATGGCGGTCACGACGGGCGCCAGCGCGAGCCTTGTCAGCGCGCCGCAGGTGCCCGGCCAGGGCACGGCAGTTGAGCCGGTCCTGCAGGCGCAGGACGGTTCGTTTGTCGGCGCCGTCTGGGCCGGGGCCGACACGTGGACCCAGTACATGGTCTCTTTCGACGCTACCGGGAACGTACGCTGGATGGTGCCCAACGAGCAGCCTCAGATCGCCACCGCCGATGGCGGAGTGATCGGCCAGTCCGGCATCACCTATGATCAGAACGGCAACGCGACGGGGCAAATGGCGAACCTCCCGGCCTATTCATGGACCCAGCAGTGGTACTCACCAGCAGGTGGACAAATCGCGGATGTGGCACAGCCGATCGTTGAGTGGGCCACGAGTTACTATGCCACGGCAGGCGGAAACCCTTCCTTCAACGAGACTGCCATTGGGGTGGCCGCACCGGTCGAAGGCATACCGGTTTTTGCGCTGCCGCTCCGCGGGGGCCCGAGTTGCCAGTTGCCATCCGGCGGAGGTACCAAAGTGCGGCTCGGCGGTGCTGCGCTTCGGCAATATAACAACGAGCAACAGCAATTGCTTGCGGGCCCCTACCTGACCAGCCCCTCTCCTCCCTCCCCGCCCTCCTCGTGTGCGCAATTCTTCAATGCGGACCCGATTAGGTCGACTTACTTCAGCCAGCTGACTGGCTCCGTCACCCGGCAGCAGGTGTGGGACGGCATCCAGACCAACATAAGCCAGTACGATGCGGGCATGTCGGATGGAAAGAACCCTATTGATGTAAAGATCAAAAAGCTTCTTCCGGTCTGTGCACTGTTCGTGCCTTTCCGCGGACCGAATGGCGTGGTGTCTCCTCAGGGACTCTCAGTGGCTGCATCTCAAGTTCTTGTCACTCCACCAGCGAGCGGACCTGCCACCGATATATATATCAACACCAACCCGAAGGCCCTAACAGGCCTGACCCAGGGGACTATTCTCCACGAGGCTCTGCACAACCTGACGGGGCTCTTGGACTTCGTACCGCAGGACTGGCGGAGCCTATATGGCTACCAGCCGCCCTACGATCTAAAAACCTTTGTCGGGATCGAGGTAGTTCCAGGCGCTGATCCAAACACGGGCACGACAAAGGACATAACCATACAACTGAGGCTAAAGGGCTGTGCAGGCGCTAACTAAAATAATTCTCAGTTTGCCGGTCGCAGGTGTCGTCCTGCCCGTTTGCTTGGCCTTGGTGGGCGGTGCCCCGGCCTCTGCACAGTGCCGACCGCCGCATTTTCGCAACGGTCGGGATTATGGCATCTCCATGTTTGTCAGCCTCCAACCGCGCGAATTCACCCTCGACAAACTCATTTGCCTCGCCCAGACGCTAAGAGATCGCCGCCCGGACCGCAAAAGTTTCGGTGTTTTCTTTTTCGACTCACACGAAGCAGCCGAGCGCTTCCAGGGGGACCCCGTGGAGGGCGGCTTCCCACCAAGGTGGCACGAATGGGCGAAGGAGCTGCACGCAACCTATTCCTTCGATGCCGATAAACACGAAGAGACCATCGAGATCATCCCGATGGGATTCATTGCTGACCCATCCCTGGACACCAGCCTTGATCTCCCGCTTGCAGCAAAGCCCCATTGTCGATTGGAGATACAGAACCGTTGCCTGATGGCAGCTGTGGAGAAGATCACGTATCCGCAATCGGCGCTGGAAGCGAGAGCATCGGGCGTGATCGTGCTGGCGGGAACAGTAGATCGTGACGGCCGAGTCACGGGTCTCCATTTGGCAGAAGCCGACGTTATACCGGGCGAAGAGAAAAAGCGGCTGGTGAACGCGGCGCTTCACGACCTGGAGACCTGGCAGTTCGACGCCGGTGCGCACGCCGACCCGATCCGGATCACTTACTCCTTCGCAGTCGATAGCTCGCTACCCCGCGGAGTCGTGCCGCAGGTGCAGTGGGCGTCACCGAATGAGGTCACGGTGCGAGCGAATCCGCCCGAGTAGGACCTCCGGGGGACGGGGCAAAGGGACGGGGCAGATGCATTTTTTCCCGGTTCCAACTTCGCTCCGCCCCCAGGAAGCGGCCCGGTGGGGCTGGGCGCCGCGAATGCTGTGGTACAAAGCCGGAGCGATACACAGGCCGAACCAAACCGGAACTGACCGGGAGTTTGCATAAAAGGCGCTGGCAGTCGGTAGCCAAATCGCCTGCCGCGGTGTCCAACAAGTATGGACAGTCACAAAGCGGCAATAAGCCCCTTCCAAAGGCGGCCGCGGCCAGAATGCTTCGGGAGACAATCCATGCGCCGCGCATCCGTTCTCATTCTGGCGGCACTACTCATCGCCACGGTGGCCCCGGCTCAAACGGGCCCGCCGGACGCGCAGCTCACGCAGGCCATGCTCACCGAAATCCGCCAGTTGCGGCAGGATCTGCAAACTGCTGCGGCCACCATTCAGCGGGTGCAGATCGTCATGTACCGGCTGCAAGTCCAAACCGCGCTCGTGAACAGCGCCGCCCAGCGTCGGGACGAAGCTCATGTCATGTGCGCCGGCGTGGAGCAACAGCAAAGGTACCTCATGGCGCAAATCGAACTAATCGAGGCTCGGCTGAGGAACTCGCAGAACCCGGCTGAGAAGCAGGCAGCCGAAGGGCAGCTCTCTATGTTCAAGGGCAATCTTGACGGCCTCGCCACCGAGGCACAACTATGTCCGGCGAGAGAGGCGGAGGCGGAAACTCAACTACGCACCGAACAGGCCAAAATGAACGACCTCGATGCGCAACTGGACAAGCTCGATCAGGTGCTGTCAAGCCTGGGCGCCAAGTAAGCCCACTGGATTCGCACCTGCTTTTGTGCCATGCTGAACGGTTCGTATGGACATCATCATCGGCAACGTCGGGTGGATCGAAGTGATCTGCGGGCCCATGTTCTCGGGCAAGAGCGAAGAGCTGATCAGACGCCTGCGCCGCGCCATGATCGCGCGCAAACGCGTCGAAGTCTTCAAACCATCCATCGACAAACGCTACTCCGATGACGAGATCGTCTCCCATGGCGACCTCCGCATGAAGTCGCAAGTGGTGGCCAATTCGGCCGAGATCGTCGAGCGCATCGATTGGCGCTCGGAAGTAGTGGGAATCGATGAAGCCAACTTCATGGGTCCGGGCCTGGTGGAGGTGGCGCAGCGCCTGGCCGACAGCGGCAAGCAGGTGATCATCGCCGGTCTCGACACCGACTACATGGGGCGGCCGTTTGCCCCCATACCAGACCTGCTGGCGCACGCCGAGTCCATTACCAAGACCCTGGCCATCTGCGTCCGCTGCGGCAACCCCGCCAAGCATACGCAGCGCCTGCGCGGTTCCGACGAGCTGATCGTGGTGGCCGGCTCCGATATGTACGAAGCCCGTTGCCGCCGCTGCTTCGAACCCGGCATCCCCAAGCAGGTGGAGATGGACTTCATCAAAGCCAAGGTGCGGGAACCGAAAGCCTAGCCGCGCGTACTGCTCAGGCCTCGAGTGGAACAGACGAGCGTTTTTTGTTGTCTGTTGAAGTCGGCCAGCAGCCCGCGAGATCTCATGAAGAGAGCATTTTGAGCCGCCGATGAACGCCGATGAACCCAGATAAATTAATTCTCTTCAATCCGCGTCTATCGGCGTTCATCGGCGGCCTGTGTTGATCTGGCTTTTTTCAGCAAGCTCTTTCCAGTAGGCGCCCCCGCTTTTTCGACCATGCCCAGTCAGAGCACAGCCGTTTTGATCCAGCAGTCAATCATTCGCGCGTAAGACTCTCGATGCGCGCGGGAAAGACCGGTGGGCGCACCGATCCGGCTTTCCAACCCAGCAGGAATTCCACCGCGCCGCCGCACACCCGCCCCTGGCAGGGTCCCATGCCGCAACGGGTATGCAGCTTGGCTTCGCGCCATCCGGCGCAACCGCGCACGCGGCCCAGCGTGACGTCTTCACAACGGCAGACCAGCGTCTCTTCACGGGGCAAGGCTCTCAATTCTTCGCGCAGCGCGAAGGTCCGCTCCAGCGCATGGGCGAACTTGCGGTATCTCTCGCGCGCGGCGTATAGTGCGCGCGCCCGCGCGAATGCGCCCGCGGCTGCAAATCCGGCGATCTCGCCTTCCACCAGCGCCAGCTCCAGTCCGCCGATTCCGGTGGCTTCGCCCGCCGAGTAGACGCTCTCGACGGTGGTCTGCTGCCGCTCGTCCACTTCCACGCCGCCGTCCGCCAGCCGGCAGCCCGCGAGCGCCGCCGCTTCCGTATTCGGCACCAGGCCGAATCCGCAGGCCAGGTAGTCACAGCGCTCGGTCCAGGTCTTGCCGCCGCGGCGCAGTGTGACGGCTTCAATTTGGTCCGTGCCCTGGGCCTCCACCGGCCAGCACGACGTCAAATAGGGAATACCCAGCAACGCCGCCCGCAGCCCCACGGCCTGCATCAGCTTGCCGGGATGGGAAGCCAGGCGCAGCGCGAAGCCCAGCAGCGCCGATTGGCTGGTCTGTTCCGCGATCAGCCGGACATCCGCGCCGTGCTCCTTCATATATTTCGCCACCGCCAGCAGCAGCGGACCGCTGCCCGCAATCACCGTCTTTTTTCCGGCCACCGGCAGGCCCGATTTCACCAGCGCCTGTAGGCCGCCCGCGCCCATCACTTTGGGCAGCGTCCAGCCGGGGAAGGGAAGGAAGCGCTCGCGCGCGCCGGTCGCCAGAATCAGGCTGTGGTATCCCAACTCCAGTTCTCCGTCGAATTTTTCGACCGCGATGCGGTTGGCCGCCGGCGCCGCAAAGAAGCGTGCTCCCGCGATCCATTCCACCTGGTGCTTTTCCGCCGACTGGATCCACCGCGCCGCTTCCCTGGGTGCTTTGCCGGCGGCGGCGCGCCAAATCTGGCCGCCGGGGTGCGGATTGTCGTCCACCATCGCCACGCGCGCGCCGCTCTGCGCCGCGCGCACTGCCGCCGCCAGCCCGGCCGGTCCCGCTCCAATCACCACCACGTCATAATCAGGCATCGGTGGCCACCTCCATGCCATCCTCACAAGGGACCTGGCAGCTCCGGCAATGCTTGCGGCTGTTGATTGAGACGCGGCATTCGAAACAGATTCCCATGCCGCAAAGAGGTGCGCGCGCATCACCGTTGACGGAGCGGCGGAAGCGCGTGACGCCCGCCAGCGCGATAGCGGTGGAGACCATGGTCCCGGCGGGGACGGTGACGGGGACGCCATTAACGGTGAGGTGGATTGCGTCAATCATGCGCGGCCTGCTTTCTGCCGGGCAGGTAAGGCTCGACGGGAATCGCCGGGGTGCGGCGCAATAGCTGGTCGGCTACCAGCTTTCCGGTGGCGAGCGAAGTTGTGATGCCGAGGCCCTCGTGGCCGGTTGCCAGATACAGGCGCGGATCTTGGGGAGTCGGGCCGATCAGCGGCAGTTTGTCCGGCGTGGCGGCGCGGAAGCCGGTCCAGCAGCGGATGGCGGTGAGGCCCGCCAGGCCTGGCACATATTCCTGCGCGCGCTGCAGCATGCGCCGGAGCATGTGCATATCGACCTCAATGTGCCCGGCGCCGAACTGCCGCGACGACCCGATCAGCAACTGGCCGGTCTTGCGCGGTTGGACGTTGAAGGCCACCGAATCGGCGGTCGTGGAATGCGCGCTCTTCAAATATCCGAGCTCGACCAGTTGATGGTGCACGAAGCCCGGATACCGGTCCGTGATCACCAGGTGGCCTTTGCGTTTTCGCACTTCAATGCCGGGAGTAAGCTCCGGGGACCATGCGCCCGTGGCATTCACCACCGTGCCGGCGGTCAGGAAGGAACCGTCGCGCAGTTTGATTCCCGCGCCGCTCAGTTCCGCGGCGGCTTCTCCCAAGCGCACCGTGGCGCCATGCTCGCTCGCGCGTTGCAGCATGTATCGCGCCGCGCAGGGCGGATAGACCACCGCATCGTCCGGCACGCGCAAAGCTCCCGCCAGGCCCGGACGCAGGTTCGGTTCGGCCTCGGCGAGTTCCTGTGGCCCGAGAACTTCGGCCCGCGCGCCGATGGCTTCGTAGACCGCCCGTTTCCTTTTCACTTCGGCCATTTCTTCGTCGTCGGCAGCCACCCAGAGTGTGCCGGCCGGGACATATTCCACGTCGGCGGGAAATTCGTGCGCGCGCGCCATCCAGAGCTTTCTCGAATAATTGGTGAGGGCGATCTGCGCCGGGGAATCGTCCATGACCACGATGTGGCCCATGCCCGCCGCGGTGGCGCCGCCGCCCACCGGGCCCGGTTCCACCACCACCACCGACAGGCCGGCCGCCGCGCACTCCTCCGCGCAGGCCGCGCCCACGATGCCGCCCCCGGCGATGGCTACATCGAAGCTTGTGCCCATGAGCGGCGGATTCCGTAGCAGAATGGATCGCGTTCGTCCAGCACCAGCTCGGCCTCGGCATTGACATAGGCCGATCCCGTGATTTCCGGGTAAAGCTTGCCGCCGGCGACGGAGATGCGGCCCTCGAAAGTCGAGCCGGTGATGCTCTCCTGGCGCCACACCTGGCCGGGTTTCAGTTTGCCCTCGGCGTAGAGGCAGGCCAGTTTGGCGCTGGTGCCGGTCCCGCACGGCGAGCGGTCGTAGGCTTTGCCGGGGCAGAGGACGAAGCTCTTGCTGTCGGCGCCTTCCACGGTGGGGTGGCCGAAGAGCTCGATGTGATCGATCACGCCGCCATCGTCGCCGGTGATGCCGTGGGCTTCCAGGCCCTGCCGGATGCGCCACGCAAAATCGGTCAGTTCATCGACGCGATCGAGCGTCAGCGCCTGTCCGTGGCCGCCGCACAGGAAGAACCAGTTGCCGCCCCAGGCGATATCTCCGTAGACGCGGCCGATGCCCGGCGCTTCCACCGCGACGTGCGCCGCGCTGCGGTGGCTGGCGACATTCCGCAAGGTCACAGTGCCGTCGGCGTTCAAGCGCGCGTCGACGTCGCCTACCGGGGTCTCCAGGCGGACGCGGACGCCGCGCTGAATGCGGCCCATGTATTCCATGGTGGCCAGCAGGCCGATGGTGCCGTGGCCGCACATTCCCAGGTAGCCGACGTTATTGAAGAAGATTACGCCGGCGTCGTAGGCCGGGCTGGAAGGCTCCGACAGCAGCGCGCCCACGATGGCGTCGTTGCCGCGCGGCTCATTCACCGTGGCGGAGCGGAACCCGTCAAATTGCCCGCGGAAGCGGGCCAGGCGCTCGGCGATCGGGCCATTGCCCAGATCCGGGCCGCCGGCGATGATCACGCGCGTGGGTTCTCCGCCGGTGTGCGAATCGATAATCCTGATGCGTTGTCCGTTCACTCCTCACCCCTCGCTCTCATACCAGTTCAGATGTTCGCGGGCGAACATCCGGAACTTCTGCTGGGCCACCCGCCGCGCGGCTCTCTTATCGCGCCGCAGAATCGCCTCGGCAATCTCCATGTGGGCCGCGGCTGAGGCGGTCATCTCCAATTCCTGATTCTTGCGCAGATTGCGCATGAACAAAAACGCCAGCAGCGGCATCAGCGTCTGCGCCATCAGCCGGGGAAGCACGCTATTGCCCGAAAGGCGCCAGAGCATCTGGTGAAACTGGGCGTCGAAATCGTGGTAGCGGCGGATGTCGCGCGCCTGGGCCGCCTCTTTCATCTTTTCGGCCAGCCCGATGAGCTTGCGGATTTCGGCGTCGGGCGCGACTTCGATGGCGAGATCCATCGCCAGGCGTTCCAGTTCCTCGCGCACGCGCAGTATCTGGCTGATTTCCACTCGTGTCAGCGCCGTCACCATGCAGCCCTGGTTGGCTTTGCGCACCACCAGGCCCTGATGCTCCAGCGCCACCAGGGCTTCGCGCACGGTGGGCTGCCCAACGCCGATTTGGCGGGCCATCCGCGACTCCACGATGCGGTCTCCGGGCTTCAGTTCGCCCGAAATAATCAGACCGCGAATGGTTTCGGCGATCTGGTCGGCGAGAGGCGCCCTGCGCTCTATGTTCTGCGAAAGCGCCTCCAGCGTGCCTGAGATGCCGCGCGGCATTAGCGCCCCGCCAGTACCGGCCGGGAAGCCAGGGCTTTGCGAATGATCCCGAGAATCTCTTCGCGCTCCGCGCCTTCGATGGGCAACCGCGGCGCCCGCACCATCTCCGAACCCAGTCCGGTTTCCTGCATGGCGAGCTTGATGTATTGCACCAGCTTCACCTTCGTATCCAGGTGCAGCAGAGGCGTATACCATCGGTACAATTCGCGCGCCTGTTCCCATTGGCCCGCCATCGCCAGATCCCACAATGCGCGGTTCTCGTTGGGGAACGCGTTCACCAGGCCCGAAATCCAGCCCTCCGCGCCGAGCAGGATGCTCTCCAGCACCAGGTCGTCCACGCCGCCGAAGAGGATATAACGGTTGCCGACGATGTTGCGCAGGTCGGTGATGCGGCGGACGTTTTCGGAAGATTCCTTGATGGCCACCAGGTTCGGCTCGTCGGCCAGGCGGGCAAAGGCTTCGGGCGTGAGGTCGACGCCGTAAGAAACCGGGTTGTTGTAAACCATGATGGGCATGCCGGTGGCTTTGGCCACGGTGCGGTAGTGGGTGATGGTTTCGCGCTCGTCGGACTTGTAGACCATGCACGGCAGCACCATCAGGCCATCCAGGCCGATTTTTTCGGCATCCCGCGCGAAGCGGCAGCCGAGCGCGGTAGTATACTCAGCGACGCCCGTAAGCATCGGGATGCGGCCCCGCACCACGCCCTTCATCTCGCGCAAGATGGTGAGCTTCTCATCGTATTCGAGGGCGGTATTCTCGCCGACGGTTCCCAGGAAGACCACGCCGTGAATGCCGGCCTGAATCATGGTTTCGAGATGTCTAGCGGTGCCGGCGAGGTCGAGAGACTGGTCCTGCCGAAACTGCGTGGTGATGGCGGGAAACACGCCTTTCCAATTGACTTTCATGTTCTGAGAGAGGTCCTTTCGCGAACGATAATTTATAATCTATAATAGCTCTGACGAAAATTCAACCCCGAAGTTTCAACATTCTGGCCGCGTGGGACCAGCCTCCTGGCCGGTCGCTGGAACTTCCGCCTTTGGCAAGGGTTTGCGGCAATTGTGGGGCCGGCGCTTTCGCCCGCCAACCGCGCGCGGACCAAGCCACGCGTCAAGATAGGAACCCTCTGCTAAGACCCTTGGCAGTCAAACTAGAGGATCCGTTGGCCCGTTACCCGTGTATCGTAGCCCCCAATGCTCTCCAGCTCTCGACGGAAGTTTGACCGGCTCAGCGTATCCAGCAAAATCTGTACTGTTGGCAGGTCGAGGTGCTGGCGGCGTAAGGCCAAGTCGTAACGCTCGCTGACCAGGGGAATGAAACCAAGGCCAAATACGCGCGCGGCCACCCGCGTCGCGATACAGCAATCGGCGGCGCCGCTCCGCACCTGCCACGCTGCCGGCAGATGTCCTGAAGCCAATTGTTGATAGCCGGTAACTCTGCTCACATCGATCTTCAAACGCTCCAGATGGGAGTCCAGCAGAAAACGGCTGCCCGCTCCCTTTTCCCGGTTGACGATGCACACATCTTTGCGGGCAAGATCTTCGATTCCGCGGATTCCCTTCGGATTGCCTCTCGCCGTAACAATCCCTTCTTCCCACACGGCAAACGAAATCACGGCGACCGCTTTCTTGGGGAACATCCGGCCGATCTCCGGAGTATTCGATTCGCCGGTCGCTTCGTCCCGCAGATGCGTGCCGGCGATATGGACGCAACCCTGTTTGAGGAGTAAGAGCGCCTGGGAGCTGTTTCGATGCGCAAGAACCAGTTCCACGCCGGCCGATTGCACGTGACGCGCGAGCACGGATATCCCAGGGTCGCATCCCGCAACCAGGATGCGATTCCGAAAACTTCCGTCCGCCTGATAGACCTGTACCTTTGTCTTTCGGCCCTCAACCGGTTCGCCGGTCACAATGGCGTCGCTTGCCGGGAAATACCACGCCACGGGAGACGGCGCCAGCGCCATGAGATGTTTCTCGACCCGGCAGAGTTGCACTGGCTGACCCGGCTGGGGCGGGTCGGAACCGGGCAGAAGCACAACCTGTTTGGAGGGCAACTCCGGCGCCGGGAATTTGCCTGGCAAGGTGAACAGGTCCTCCACGCGGACCTCAAGCGCGTGCGCCAGGCGGAGCGCGACCGCTGTATTGGGGATGTAGCTGCCGGCCTCCATGGCATAGATGGTCTGCCGGCTGATGCCTACGGTCTTGGCCAGCCAGGCAACCGGGAATCCTCGTTTGTGCCGAAGCGCGGCCAGGTTGTTTTCAATCTCCGGCGATACGGTCGTCCTCATAGAGCAGGTTCTCTCGACAGGGTGCGCCTTGGCCGCGCCAACAGCCAGCCGATGACAACTCTCACGCTACCATCATCCGGGGAAGTCCGGCGAAAGGACGATTCC
Source organism: Bryobacterales bacterium (assembly GCA_963842505.1). Classification (GTDB taxonomy): domain Bacteria; phylum Acidobacteriota; class Terriglobia; order Bryobacterales; family Bryobacteraceae; genus PALSA-129. The sequence goes on along the minus strand of CAWJGZ010000004.1, from coordinate 1,459,577 downwards.
CGCCGCTCATTTCGATCACTCCGTCTCCCGAACGGCGGGCGCGCGGCACAAAAGCGGATAATTGCGCCCCCCGCCACGGTGTGGCGTCAGCGAGCGGCCCGCCACGCGACAGAACCGCGAGCGTGAGCGAGCGGCTCGCCACGCAGCCTAAACCTGGCCGCTCGCTAACGCCGTGCTGAGTACCTCGCACGCTCAGGTTCGCTTGTTTCTCTGGGAAATCGCCGTCACATTCACTCTTATGTCGCACGCCCGTGGGAGTGGGCCGGGCGGAAGAGTATGAGGCTTTGATGATAGAATCATGGCGTGGCATCTTTTATCCAAAACCAGTTTGAACAAAACATCGTTACCACGTCGGTAGACCATGTGTTCAATTGGGCGCGGCTGTCTTCCATCTGGCCGGTCACTTTTGGACTGGCCTGCTGCGCCATCGAGATGATCGCCGCCAGCACCTCCCGTTTCGACATCGCGCGCTTTGGCGCGGAGGTCTTCCGGCCGAGCCCGCGGCAATCCGACCTGATGATCGTGGCCGGCACCGTGACGCTTAAGATGGCGCCGGTTCTGAAACGCATCTGGGACCAGATGCCCGATCCCAAGTGGTGCATCTCCATGGGCGCCTGCTCGAGCGTGGGCGGCCCGTTCCACACCTACGCCGTGCTGCAGGGCGTCGATAAGGTCGTTCCCGTGGATGTCTACATCACCGGTTGCCCGCCACGGCCCGAGAATCTCTTTTACGGATTGCTCAAGCTGCAGGATAAGATCGACAAGATGACCACGCTGGTGAAGCGGCCCACCGAAGTGCGTCTCGACGAATCCATGCTGGAAAACTTCAAGCAGCAGGTCCGCATCGCGCAAGTTCAGAACCCGGCGTAATCGTGTTCTATTGCGATTCCCGCCATATCTACCGGTCTACCGAACTCGATGCCATTCCCTGGCTGCTTCACGGCTTCGGCACGCGGCGCTCCGATATTCCCGCTCTGTTTGAAAATCTGGCCACCGTCAAGCAGGTACACTCCGACAGTTGCATCTCGGCCGATGGGCGCAGCGGTGTTTTGGGGCGGGGCGACGCGCTGCTCGAAGATGCGCCCGGCGCGGTGATCGGCGTGAAGACCGCCGATTGCGTGCCGATCCTGCTGGTGGATGAGCGCAACCGCGCCGTGGCCGCCGTGCACGCCGGCTGGCGCGGCACCGTGGCGCGCATCGCCCTGCGTGCGGTGCAAGCCATGAGCCGCCGCTTCTCCAGCAACCCGCGCGATTTGCATGCCGCCATTGGCCCGGCCATCGGCGTCTGCTGTTACGAAGTGGGGCCGGAGGTCGCCGCGCAGTTTGGCGCGGAGGGTCGCGCGCATATCGATCTGGCGGCCGCCAACCGCGCTCAATTGCTGGAATCCGGCGTAACGGCGGAGCGGATCTACGCGTCGCATCTCTGCACGAAGTGCCGGTCCGCGGAGTTTCATTCCTTCCGCCGCGACCGTGAAGCCGCCGGCCGCCTGTACTCCTTCGCCGGCATTGCCGCGCGTTAAAGTAAGAGTGAGGCACACACATGTTCACGTGGATCTGCCCGCAATGCGGGCGCGAGGTTCCTCCGTCGTACAACGACTGCCCGGATTGCGCCGCGAAGGCCGCCGAAGCGTCTTCGGCAGCGCCGCCGGCCGCCACGCCGGGTCCGGCCGCGCCGGCGCAACCGTCGTCTGAGCCGGCTCCGCCGCCGGTTTTCACCCCACCGCCGCCGGCGCCACCACCCCCGGAGTACCGGCCCGCGCCGCCTCCGCCGCCACCCGCCGCCTTACAGCCGGAGCCGCCCGCGCTGCCGGCGCACTCGCAGTCGCTGTTATTCGCCGCCGCGCCGCCACCCCCGCCGCCGAAAAGGCAGGGCCCTGGCGCCGTGTTGCCCACATGGGCGCTGGCCGTGCTGTTCGCCATGGCATTCCTGGGCGTAGGCTTAGGCGTTTACGCCGTCGCCACGCGCAACCACGGCTCCAACGCGGCCGCCGCCGCCACCAACGTGGATAACCCGGCCGCCAAACCCGGGACCAAGGTGAATGCGCTGCAGAAGTTCATTGAGGTTTCCGGCGTCCGCTTCAGCGAAAACAAGGACGACAAGAAGGTGGTCGACGTGACCTTTGTGCTCATCAACCATTCCGAGGTGGATGTGGACCGGCTCACCGGCAATGTCACGGTGTGGGGCCGCACGCGAAATTCGGAAGAAGACGCCGCGGGCACGTTCGCCTTCATCACCAGCATCCCGGCGGGGGCATCCAAGGAACTCGTCCTGCCCTTCAATACCAAGCTCAAATTCATTGAATTGCCGGACTGGCAAAACGTCACCGTGGACGTGCAGATCACCGGGCCGGCAACTTACTGAGATTCTCGCGAGCTTCGGCAAAGTCCGGCGCGATCTCCAGCGCCTGCTCGAAATCCAGGCGAGCGGCTTCCGTCTGACCGATCTCCGCCAGCGCCACGCCCCGATTGTTCAGGGTGACGGCGTTGCGTGGCTCAAGCGCCAGCGCGTGAGTGAATTCCGTCAGGGCCGCATCGGGTTGCTGTTCGTCCAGCAGCACCTTGCCGATGGCCGCGGGCACCTCCGGATTGTGCGGTTCCAACTCGCGCGCCTGGTTCAACAGATCCAGCGCCTCGGCTGCCCGCACGGCACGCGCCAGTTGGATTTTGGGACGCGCCTTTTCGGGCGCGCGCCGCACGGCTTCCCGCCATAGGCGCTCGTCGGAGAGCCACACCCAGGTTCGCGCCGCGCCCGCCGCCGCCAGCAGCAGCACCACCCCCATGGCCACCTGGCGCGGTTTCACGCGCTCGAGCAAAACGCCGGCCGCCGCGGAGAAGCCAATCATCGGCAGGTACATGCGGTAGTCGGCCGCCAAGTCCCGCGCCGGAAACAGAGCGCCGGCAATCAAGAGCATCAATCCGGCGAAAGCCCACCGGATGGCTGGACTTTTCGCTCGCCAGCGCCACAACGCGCCGGCGGCAAGCAGCAAGGCTCCCCATGCGGCCACCGCCAGCCAGAGCGCCGGCTGGCGCACATCCGGATCCACCGTGAAGCCCCAGGGAGCTACCAGCAGCCGCAGGTATCGCCAGGCAACCACGCCTTGCGCCAGCCAGTAGAGCGACGCGTGAACTCCCGGAGCCGCGCGCAGCGTCCACTGATTGTTGGCCAGCAGGGCCGCTGCCAGAAACAGTAGGGCAGGCGCTTTCGCGCGCCAACCGCCGCCCGCAGGGCTGCTCAGCCAGCTTGCGAGCGCCGCCAGCAGGAGGGTCGCCGCCAGCAGAAAGCCGCGCGCCGAAATGTAGTTCACGGCCTCAGCCTGTAGCGGATGCACCGCAAAGATGGCCGCCGCGATCAACGCCGCGCGCTCGCTCCCCAGCCGCCGCAGGCATTCATATAGCAGCAGCACCGCTCCCAAGTGCAAAGCCAGGTTGACCGTGTGACACAGGAAGGCTCCGCCGCCGGCCTGGTAGTTCAGCCAGAGGGTCAGCCGGTTGAGCACGCCCGGCGCGAGCCACGCCCACCCGGGCTGCCAGAGCGGGCCGGAGAAAATGGCATAATCGTCAAAGTGAAAACCCGAACCGAGCGAAGCGCCGCACACAACCAGCGCAGCGGCCAGCAGAAGAAGACGCGCACGCATGTCCAATCACAGCGTAACGTGATTCGTCCCAAGACCGCAGCCCAACGCGGCGCCCGCGTGGCTGCCATTCTATCCGCCCTGGATGAGATGTATCCCGCCGCCACCTGTGCGCTTCATCATCACAGCCCGTGGGAGTTACTGGTGGCGACCATCCTCTCGGCGCAGTGTACCGATAAGCGCGTCAACGAAGTCACCCCCGGGCTTTTCGCGAAATATCCCACGCCGGACGATTTCGCCGCGGTCCGGCCGGAAGTGCTGGCGCAGGACATCCGCAGCACGGGCTTCTTCAATAACAAGGCGAAATCCATCGTCGGCGCCGCAAGGAAAGTGATCGCCGATTTCGGCGGTCGCGTGCCGCGCACCATGGAAGAAATGCTGTCGATCCCCGGCGCCGCGCGCAAGACCGCCAACGTGGTGCTCGGGACGGCCTATGGCATCGCTTCGGGCGTGGTGGTGGATACCCACGTGCAGCGCATTGCGGGCCGTCTGGATCTCACCAAACAGACCGACCCGGTGAAGATCGAGCAGGACCTGGCGCGCATCATCCCGCGCGACAAGTGGATTCTTTTTTCGCACCAGGTGATTCTGCACGGCCGCGCCCTGTGCCAGGCTCGTAATCCCAAGTGCGCCGAGTGCAAACTCAATGCACTCTGCTACTCAAAGGACAAGACCGCCTGGAATCTCGGTTCGTGACCGGCCTTTATGACAACAGCCGCGCGGCCGGTTTGGCAAAATACGTCAGGATGATGCTGGCCCCCGCCCGCGTGATGGAAGTCAGCGTCTCCATCATCGCCCGGTCGTGGTCCAGCCAGCCATTGCGCGCCGCCGCCATAATCATGGAATATTCCCCGCTCACCTGGTAGGCCGCAATCGGCGCGTCGAAGCGCTGGCGCGCCTGGCTGATCAGGTCCAGGTACGGCAGCGCCGGCTTCACCATAATGATGTCGGCGCCTTCCTGCAGGTCCAGCTCGATCTCCTGCATCGCCTCACGGCCGTTGGCCGGGTCCATCTGGTAGCTGCGCCGGTCGCCGAACTGCGGCGCCGATTCGGCCGCCTCGCGGAACGGTCCATAAAACACCGATGCGAATTTCGCGGCATACGCCATAATCGGAATTTTCTCGTAGCCGTTGGCATCCAGGGACTGGCGGATGGCCCAGACCCGCCCGTCCATCATGTCGGAGGGCGCCACCATGTGGGCGCCGGCTCGCGCGTGCGAGAGCGCCGCCTTGGCCAGCCACTGCAAGGTGGTGTCGTTGTCTACGTCGCCACCCTTGACGTAGCCGCAGTGGCCGTGGCTGGTGTATTCGCAGTTGCAGACGTCCGTCACCACCAGCAGATCCGGCACTTCTTTGCGGATGGCGCGAATGGCTCGTTGCACAATGCCGTTCTCGTCATACGCGCCCGAGGCCATCTCATCCTTCGATTCCGGCAGCCCGAACAGGATCACTCCGCCGATCCCCAGCGAATGCACTTCCACACACTCCTTCACCAGTTCGTCCACCGACAAGTGATAGTTGCCCGGCATCGAGCTGATCTCGCGCCGCACGCCTTCACCCGGGCAGACGAACAGCGGCAAAATGAACTGGCCCGGATGGAGATGAGTCTCGCGGACCAAGTCACGGAGGGCGGGCGTCGCGCGCAACCGCCGGAGACGGTGGGTAGGGAAGGGCATAGACCTGAATTGTAACTCCCCGCCAACGGTACCATAGGCCGGCCGGGGGGCTTGACATACCCCGCCGCCCGGTTAAAATAAACCTCATCTAGCGTTGTTATGCAGACCGCTTGCGAGCACCCCCGCACCCAAATCATCGCCCGGCGTGATGGCGTCGACTACCTGGAATGTCTGGATTGCCATCAGATCTTCGAGGATGAGGACCTCGATCCCGTAAAGGTCGAGGAAGAAGAAGAGTAGCGCGCCGGCAACCGTGCGAGGCATCACTCTGGACCGCGCCCCGCCCGCCGTTTGTTCGCGCACACCTCCGAGCGGAGCGGTTGGCAGGCGGAAGCGCTTGGCGAAACCGCCTGCGCCACATGACGGCTCCTCGGTGAGCGGTCTCTTGCGCGCCCCCGTCCTTACTCTCCCGGATGGTATTCCCGCTCGGTGTGCCCTTTGAGTTGCTGGGGGTAGTAGTAAACTTCCCGCAAGTCGCCGGTGGCGTACCGTTTGGCCTCATCGTTGAAGTGCTTGGACGCCGGATTCCCGCTCTCGCCGCCAGCCGTCACGGCCTTGGCACGCACGGTCTTGCCAAACTCCACCACTGCCACGAAGCTGTTGCCGCTGCTGCCATACCACTTCTTGGTCCCCGGATACGCGCGCGCTCCGAATGACGCCAGCGACCCCCAGATTGCCGAAGGGAAGGCCACCGGAATGCTCGGACCGGCGTCGTCGAATTTCGGCGCGATATCGTCGTTCAACCGCTGGAATCGATTGATGTCGCCCCACGGGGTCTTCCAGCTTCCGAAATCGGCCGCCAGTTTGTCCGATGCCGCCGCGAGCGATTGCAAAAGCAACTCCGCCGGCGCCCGGCTGATGGCTTCGTCCTGCGATACGCCCGAGCCTCGCCCGCCGCCGCCCACGCTCCGCCGCACATCCTCGGCCCAGAAGATCGCGAGCGATGTCGGGACGGAGTCCGCCGCCCACCGCAGATCCCACTTGCGCAGCACCGCGATCTGATCGGCTGTTTTGGCTTTCAGGGGATTGCCGGCCGGAGTCTCGTCCCAGGCTTTGATCAGCGCCGGAATGGGCTTCTCAAACCACGTGAGGTAACTGTCGAAGGCCGCGGCGATCAGCGATTCGAGCGTGAAATCCTTCTTGTTTTCGAGCACCCTCACCGCGTGCAACCCACGCGCCGATTCGCCGCCTTGCTCCACGTAAGCCGGATAGTCTTCCTTCTTCGGACTGCTCGGCCCGGCCGCCGACCACGGCCAGTTATTGGTGTTGTAGAGCCAGCCGCTCTTGGGATTCAGCAGGTGCGGCGTCTCATCCACGTCCAGAAGCCCTTTCCACTCCGTCGCCGGATTACTGCCATCCACCGGCCTGGTGAAGTCGAAGCTGGTATCGCGCCGGGGAATGAAATTGCCGTGGAAGTAAGCGATATCGCCGTCGGCATCCGCGAAAATCGTGTTGTTCGACGAGTTCGCTTTCAGTTCCATGGTCTGCCGGTATGTTTTATAGTCGGTTGCCTTGGTGCGCGTGAAAGATTGCGTCAGCGCCTTGATGGGTTCGTGCATCAACCGGACGCTCACCCACTTGCCGTTGACCTCGCGGATGACCGGCCCGTGATGCGTGCGGTACACCGTGAATCTCTTTTCCGCCATTCCGGAATCGGTCTTGTACGGCACCGCGATCTCGGTGGCGACTACAGGGCGCTCCTCGTTCCCGTACTTGTAATAGAAGCCGCCGGCCTTCTTAGTGACCGTTTCCAGGTACTCGTCCACCGCATCCACGCCGCTCGATGTGTGCATCCACCCGGCGTGCTCGTTGAATCCCTGGTAGATGAAGAACTGGCCCCAGGTTACTGCTCCGTAGGCATCCAGGCCTTCGTCGCTCACCATTTGCAGTTCAGAACGGAAGTAGAACGAGGTGTGTGGATTAATCAGCAGCAGCGCGTGATGGTTCACCGTGTTGGCGGGCGCGACGGCCGCGCCGTTCGATCCCCTCGGCTCCTCGTCGAAATCCTGCGCCGCCGCCGCCGGCGGGCTCACCGGAGCTTTGCCGTAGAAGGCCCCAAGCTGACCGAGGTTCAACTTCTCGATATCGCCGCCGATACTGCCTTCCGTGAAACTCAGCGCCATCCACGGCTCAAATCGCCGGATCACGCGGGGTTTCACTTCGGGATGCTTGTAAAGGTAGTAATTCAGCCCGTCGGCAAAAGCGTCCATGAGCTTTTGCAGCCAGGCCGGGCTGGCGGCGTAGTCTTTCTTGAGTTCCGCCGGGTCGATGAAGAGCTTCATCCGCAGGTCCTGGTAGATCCTCGATTCTCCCTCGGCCTCCGCCAGGCGTCCCATGGCGTTGAGGTAGTTCGTCTCGACACGATTGAAATCGTCTTCCGCCTGCGCATACTCCATGCCGAACACCGCGTCGGCGTCGGTCTTTCCGTGGACGTGGGCGATGCCCCAATCGTCGCGGATGATGGTGACCCTGGCGGCCTCTTGCTTCCAACGGGCCGCATCCGGCTCTTTGGCTCCCTGGTAAGCAAGCGCGGCGGAGGCCGCCCCAAGGATGAGAACAAACCGCTTCAGATAAAGTGTTTTCATTGGCTGACTCTGACTATTCTATTCCAGCACGCGGCGGGCAATTTTGCCCGCCGCCGGCATTCAGGCGCTCTTGGCGCGCGGGAGCGCCGGCTGGCCGGGAGGCCGGTTCCACCGGGCGCGGACTCAGCCTCCTACCGTCACCTTATCGGCGGCGAGATCGTATCCTTCTTCCTTTGCCGTCTTTACGGCGTCGTCCTGGAGGGTCTGCGCTCCGGCATCCTTCGGGCCTTTCCAGTGCCGGCGAATCACCTCTTCGCCGACGTGGATGCGCACCATCCACTGCGACTTCCCGCTGTCCCAGGTAACCTCCGCGTGGTCCGCGATCAACAGAGCCATAGAGATACTCTCCCGCCGCCGGGCCACTCTTGCCGGCGTCCCGGTGCTGCTCCAAATGTACATCACAATTCCCGTCCGGGAAAAGGCCCTGAATCGGCCCTCATCGCATGAGATTCAGCCCGTGCGCCACCGGACACGCAAGGCCTGTCCCGCGGAAGTCAGGCGATTTTGACTTCTTTTTCGACGGCGTCGGCGAAGACGTCGATCTCTTTCAGGGTGGTGTAGATGTGGGGGGTGATGCGCAGGCCGGTGTACTCCTCGTGTCCCATGGTGGCGGTGTAGATGCTGTATTTGTTGAGCAGCGCGGCGCCCACCTTGCCGGGATCGATGCCGTTGAAGGCCAGGAAACCGATGCCGCAGGATTGGGCGGGGTCGGGACTGTGCAGAATCTTGCATTTGGGATTCTGCGCCAGGCGGAGAGCCCAGCGGTCGCGGAGGTAGCGCAGGCGCGCGGCTTTGCGATCGATGCCGATGTTGTCGTTGAAGACCAGGGCTTCGGAGATGGCGTTGAGGTTGGCGGCGGGATGCGTGCCGATCTCTTCGAACTTTCGAATATCGTCTTTCTGCGTTGCGCCGGAAGCCATCAGTGACCAGGTGGAAGCGATCCTGGACTTCTTGACATACAGGAAACCGGTGCCGACGGGGGCGCAGGTCCACTTATGCAGACTCACTCCGTAGTAATCGCAATCGAGATCGGAGATCTTAAACGGGAAGTGGCTGATTGCGTGGGCGCCATCGACAATTATGGGGATGCCGCGGGCGTGAGCCATCTCGCAGATGCGGCGGACGGGGAAGATCTGGCCGGTGCGGTTGGTGATGTGGCAGAACAGGATGAGCTTGGTTTTAGGAGTCACGGCCTGCTCGAAGAGGCGATAGAGAAGGTCCATGCCGGGATTGGGGACGGGGAAAGAAATCATCTTGAGCACGATGCCATCGCGGCGCTCGCGCTGCTTGAAGGTTTCGATCATGCGGGGATAGTCCTGGTTGGTGGTGAGGACTTCGTCGCCGGGCTTGAGATCGATGCCATACTGGGCGTTTTCGAGGGATTCGGAGGCGTTGCGGGTGATGGCCAGCTCTTCGGGGTCGCAGCCGGCATATTGTGCGAGGCGGCGGCGGACGGCTTCGATCTGGCGGTACAGCGCATTGACCATGGTGGGATAGGGGCCCATGTCGCTGTAGTCGAGGTAGCGCCGCATGGCGTCCTGGACGGTGCGCGGCGAGGGGCTGACGTAGCCGTTATTGAGATTGATGAAATTGCGGTCGATGGAAAAGGCGGAGCGGATTTCCGACCAGTAATCTTCGTCGGTGGCGATGTCTTCGGGGGTGCGGCCACTGACCGCGGCGGAAGCGGCGGCGACGGCGGACGCGCCCAGCGCGAGCTGGAAAAAATTGCGTCGATGCATGAAAACGGCCTCCTGACAGCCGGTGTATCGATGCTATAGCAGCGCCCGGAGCAGCGCAAGCGGCAGGGGCGCGCGACATAAAAGTGGCTGGCATCGCGATTTCCCGGAGAAACAAGCGATTCTGAGCGTGCCAACTACTCAGCACCGAACCGCGAGCGTGAGCGAGCGGCCATCTCCAGGTTGCGTGCTGCCGCTCGTTCACGCTTGGTGTGCCGCTTCCGTTCCCCGGGCCGCGTTACCCGGTGCTAATCCACCGCGGCCACGGCTTGGAACGGGCTCACCAGGTTGCTGTTGGAGTCGAATTCGAAATCGATGATGCCTTCGATTTCGATCTCCGGTTTGCGCTCGAACGCGGCGCGCAGGTTTTCGCTTACGGCCAGGCGGCCCAACTCCATGGTGTTGCGGATCCAGCAGAAGGTCACTTCCTCCAGATTCAACCGGCCCACGGTCGGCGCGATGCGCTCCAGGCATTCGCGGTCGGTGGGGAAGTGGATGGGCGTACGTATGGCGGCGGGCGTATTGGCAGTCAGCGAGTTGATCCAGGTGGGCTCCCAATCGATCCGGTCCACCATCCGGTTGGTTACCACGTCGGCCATGCCCAGCCCCACGCCGCTGTTGTAGGTGAGGTCGCTCAGGTCGCGAACGAACAAGCGTTCGAACCGCGGCGTGTCGGGCCAGGGATTGTATTCTCCGTTGACGCCGCGGTTCACCACCTTGGTGTCCATGCCGGCGCCGCTGATGTTCTTGCCGATCTCGTCCAGGATGAGGATGTCGGCATCCACCGGAATCCGCGCCATCCAGGATTTGACCAGCGCCAGGTTGGCCTCCTCGCGCTGTTCCATGGCTTCCACCGGAACGGCTTCGAGCTTGGCGGTGTTGTGCCAGGCGTCTTCCAGAATCGCCAGACCGCCCAGAATCCTGCCGGAAGCCAGCACCTGGCGTCCCACGGTGCGGATGACGTGCTCGAGGCCGAGGCGGTAGGCGTACGTGTGGTAACGCTGGGCGCCGGCGAATTTGCCCAGCCCGATGGCCATCATTTTGAACAGGCCGCTTTCGATCTTGCCGGCGAAATCGGTGTGCCACTTGACGCGGCCCACCAGCATGACGCCATCGGATTCGTAAGCCATGCGGTCCATGAAGGCTTCGATGCCGTCGGCGGTCTTGCCGAGCGAGATCACTTCCAGTTGGCTCACCAGCGGGCATCCCATGGTAGCTTCGGTGATGCCGTAGTGGGCCAGCACGTCGGCTTGTCCCTGCGCGGAGGCCGCGCCGTGACTGCCCATGGCGGGAAACAGGAACGGCCGCATGCCTTGTTCCTGCCAGTAGCGCACCACGCCGCGGACAATCGCGGCGATGTTGTGGATGCCGCGGCTGCCCACGCCGACGGCGATGCGCGCGCCCGGTTTCACTCGCGCGGCAAAACCGCTGGCCGCTAACTGCTTGCTCACTTCGGCGGGAATGTCGGGGATGCGACGGTCCGGAAAATTCTGCCGTACCACCAGCAGGCGCGCAAATTTCATGATGCTTCTATTCTAGCCCGCGCCTTAGCCGGTTTCCCACTCGGATTCGAGCAGGCGCGAGTATTCGCCGGAGGCATATAGATCGAACCGGAAATTCCGCGCCGCTAGCTTCAGGTGCGGCTCCAGTTGCATGAAACAGCCGTACAGGGCGTCGGCAAAGCGGTGATAATTGCGCAGGAACTCCTCCGAAAGCGCCTCAAACGCCGGTGGGGCGGTGAACAGGGCGTTGAATCCGATGGCCCGCGAGAAAATCGAGCTGTAGTCGGCCACGCCCCAGCTAAGGAGCTTCTCTTTCACCGCGGCCGGCGTGCCTCCCGTGAGCAGGCCGGCGAAACTCTGCGCCCGCACTTCCAGGCCGGTCAGTTCGGGCGCCCGCGCCGTCGAATCCACACATTGGTTCATCCAGCGGAAAACGTCCTTCCCCAGGAAGAAGAGCATTCGGATCTCCGCATATTTTCCCGAAAGCAGCCGCTTCTGCAAGGCTTCCGGATCTGTCCCGTCGCTTGGTATGAGGCCGGTTAACATCAATGCCGCCTTAGAGTTATCCAGCAACGTGGCGGGCGGGATGCGCTCGTTGAAGGGATGCAGGATGAGCGGTGGCAGATCAAATTGCAGCTCTCCAGGTGTCGCATAGGGCTGTGACATTCTTCCCCCCTTATCGGCGGAAGTCACCCAAGACTTAAGCGCTGGCAACCGTTTTGCCGCCTCCAAAACCTCAGCGCCGGGTCAACCTGACGACAGCTCCGTGACGGTGCCATATCTAAAGACATGATAGTTTCGGATAGCCGCGCCCTCGCATAATTGTATTGGGTTTCTCAAACGTGTTACGTGCTATCTACAGGTTTCTCACTGAGCGGGATCAAGGGCAGGATCTTGCCGAATATTGTCTCATCACCGCGCTGATTGTGCTCATCGCCTTGGGCATTCTCTGGCATGTTTCCGGCGGCATTCAGGGCATGTGGGATACGGCCAACACCACCCTAGTCACCGGTAACTCCAACGCGGGCAACGGTTCTGCGGGAACGTCAAGTACGCAGGGAAATCAGGGTAGGTAGCCCCGGGGATCTGGTAAGAGAATATCAGGACTCCCGTGGCCGGCGGATTGGCCGTCCCACATGACTCGGGAAAAGGCTCAACTGTTGAGGGTCAGGGCCTGCTGCTCGCCGGCGTTCTTAACCAGGTCAAGCACGATGGTGTAGCGGTCGCCACGGACCGTAGACTGCACGAATTCGAAGGGCCGTTCATTGTTCGTGAGGGTCACGCGTTCCACGCGAAAAACCGGAGAACCGACCGGAATTCCCAGCAATTGAGAGGTGGAGGCGTTGGCCAGCGCGGCAACGTAGGTTTCCCGGGCTTGCGCCGGATACAAGTGATATCGAGTCTGCAAGACTTCGTAGAGCGACATGCCGTCGGCAACCTGAAGGCCCGGTACTAAGGCAGCCGGAATGTGGGCGATCTGGACTCCCAGGGGCTCTGCTCCGGCCAGCCGCAACCGCTTCAAAATCAGCACCGGGGACTTGGCGGGAAGCCGCAGCACGTCGGCCACGCGGGCATCCGCCTCGGCTTCGAATTGGGCCAATACCCGGGACGTAGCCACAAGATTGTGGCGCCGCATCTCTTCGGTGAAACTGGTCAATTCGCGGGGGCCTTCGTCAAACTTCCGCCGGGCGACGAAAGTACCGCGTCCCTGCTCACGCCTGATATAGCTGAGCTGCGCCAACTCCTGGAGCGCCTGCCGTACTGTTATCTTGCTGACGCCAAAGCGCTCTGCAATCTCCTGCTCGCTGGGCAGACGATCATCGGGTCGCCACCGGCCGGACTCAATCTCTGCTTTCAGGACATTTTGGAGTTGATGGTAGAGCGGTACTGCCAAATCCTTGTCGAGAAGACCAATTGACATCCTATTATTAGGATGACATAATCACCTTGAAACGTGCAAGGGTGGTCTTTAGTTATACAAACTATTTTTGGGGGAAACATGAAAAAGCTTCTTTGGACTTGCTTATTAGCAATCGCGGTGGCGGCGTGTCTGGCTGCGCAGGACATTTCCGCAACCATTGGCGGCACGGTTCTGGATGCCAGCGGCGGCGGCGTGGCGAACGCCAAGGTGACAATCACGAATACTGACCGCAACCTGGTGGTCCGTGAACTCACCAGCGAGGCAGCGGGCACCTACTCGGCTCCGTTGCTGCCGATCGGGAATTATGAGGTTAAAGTCGAAGCCAAAGGGTTCAAGGCCGAAACCCGGACCGGCATCGTACTGAACGCAAAAGACAACTTGAAGATCAATATTACATTGCAGGTGGGCGCGGTCACCGAGACGGTGGAAGTCAAAACGCAGGCCACCACGGTGGAACTCGGCACCACGGCCAACGCCACCACCATCGAAGGCACGCAGGTGCGCGAACTGGCTCTCTCCACGCGCAACTACGAGAACCTGGTGGCCCTGATGCCGGGCGTCACGGCCAACACCACCGATCAACTGTATATCGGCAACTCCTCGCCGGCGGGCACGGCCGCCACTTTGCCCTATTCGGTGAACGGCAACCGCAATTCGGCCAATAACTGGACGGTGGACGGCGCCGACAACGTGGACCGCGGCAGCAACCTGACGCTGATGATGTTCCCGAGCGTGGATTCGATCGCGGAATTCAAAGTGGAGCGCAGCCTCTACACGGCCGATACCGGCCGGGCGGGCGGCGCGCAGATCAGCGTGGTGACCAAGAGCGGCACGAACCAATACCATGGCAACCTCTTCGAGTTCGTCCGCAACAACGCCTTCGAGGCCAACAACTGGATCAACAACGCCCAGAAGGTGCTGGTGAACGGCTCGGTGCAGCCTCCGCCATTGCGCTGGAACGATTTTGGCGGGACCGTCGGCGGACCGGTGCCGATCGGCAAGAAGGACAACCACAAGACTTTCTTCTTCTTCTCGGAAGAGGCGCGGCGCATCCTCACTTATTCGACGTTCAATCCGACTCTGCCTACGCAGGGGATGATCCAGGGCACATTTTCCCAGCCGGTCTGCACCAACCTCAATCTCGCCACGGCAACCTGCGTGGCGACGGGCACCCAGATCACGTCGATCAATCCGATTGCGGCCGAGTATATCAAAGACATCTACGGCAAGGTTCCGCTTCCGGCCACCAACAGCGTGACGGCAACCACTTCCGAATTCTTCCCGGTGCAGAACATCTACAACAGCCGGCAAGAGATTGCGCGCGTCGACCACACCTTTAACGAGAAGTTCTCGCTGTGGGGCAAGTTCGAAAACGACAGCATTCCCACCACCGAACCGGGCGGCCTCTTCACCGGCGCGGCGATTCCGAACCTGGCCACCACCAGCACCAACTCGCCGGGACGGGCCTACGTGGTGCACGCCATTTACAGCATTCGTCCGACCCTGATCAACGACGCCAACTTCAACTTTACGCAGAGCGCGATTCTGTCCAGCCCGGAAGGGATCTCGTCCAAGGCCAACAGCCCCGACATTAATCCCCCGGAGCCGTACACCAACACGCAGGGCGTGATTCCGTCGGTGACCATGACCAGTGGTTCGAGCATCGTGGGCTACGGTCCGTATCACGAACACAACAAGAATTACAACGGCTACGACGCCGTCACCTGGATCCACGGGCGCCACACCATGAAGTTCGGTTTCACCGTGAACCGTTACAACAAAACCGAGAACGCGGCCAGCGATCAAGGTTCGTTCGGTTTTTCGAATACCGGCGCACCATCCGGCACCAACGCCTTCCAGCAATCGTTCGCCAATTTCCTGCTGGGTAACGTCTCCAGTTTCACCCAGCCTTCCGCCGACATCACCCCTAATCTCTGGGCGTGGCAGGATGAAGCCTGGGCCCAGGATGACTTCAAAGTGATGCCGCGGCTGACGATTTCCCTGGGCGTGCGCTGGTCGTACTTCGGACAACCCACGGACGCCAATGGGGAACTTTCCAGCTTCGATCCGGCGCTTTACAATCCGGCGTTGGCTCCCAAGATCGATCCCACCTCCGGCAACATCATCGCCGGCAGCGTGACCATGCCGTACACCAACGGCATCATCATCGGCGGAAAGAACTCGCCGTGGGGTTCCAAGATCGCGCCCGACCAGTACAAGAGCTTTGCTCCGCGCGTGGGCCTGGCCTGGGATCCGACCGGCGACGGCAAGACGTCGGTGCGCGCCGGCTACGGCGTGTACTACGACTCGAGCCTGTTCGGCGATTTTGAGCAGTCGATCTTCCAGAATCCGCCGTTTGTGGCGAGCGCGACGCTGAGCAACGCCTCGTTCTCGAACATCTCGGCGGGCACGCCGCCGGGAACGGTTTCGACTGAGTATATCCGCGCGACGGAGCTTCCCAACCGGGTCCCGTATGTGCAGCAGTGGAGCGCCGATGTGCAGCGTGAGTTGCCCTTGGACATGTTGCTGGACGTGGCCTACTCCGGTTCCAAGGGGACCCACCTGATCGGCATCGTGGATCTGGACCAGGCTGCGCCGGGCGTGGCGCTGGCGGCCGGCCTGCACGCGGCCAACAGCAACACCATCTTTACGACGGCCGACGATCCGCACATCAACGCGGTGCGGCCCTACCTGGGCTACAACGCCATCAACGCCATTGAATCGGCTTTCGATTCGAACTACCACGCGCTGCTGGTGAGCTTCAAGAAGCGCTTTAGCGCGGCGGGGTTGATCGGCGTCTCCTACACATTCTCAAAGAACCTCACCGACAACGCTTCCGACCGCTCCAACGCTCCACAGAGCAGCTACGACTACCACGATGGCGAATACGGCCCGGCGACGCTCGACCGGAAACAGGTGCTCACCGTCAACTACGTGTATGAGATTCCGTTCTTCAAGCACAGCCACGGCCCGGCGGGCCTCGCGCTTGGCGGCTGGGAGCTGTCGGGAATTCTGACCATGTACACGGGTTCGCCCTTCACGGTGACCACTTCGAGTGTTGACCCGGCCGGTCTCGGCCTGCTGGGCAACAGCGCTTCCAGCTCGCGGCCTGACATGTTGTGCGATCCCAACGCCAATGCGCCGCACCTGGCCCCCGGCTTCACCGGAACCGGGCAGCCGACCTGGTTCAACACCGCCTGCTTCGCTGCGACGCCGCAGGGGGCCATCCGCCCGGGCGACGCCGGCCGCGGCGTAGTGCGCGGACCGGGCTACGGAAACCTGGACGGCTCCCTGATCAAGAACCTGCATTTCACGGAGCGTGCCAATCTCCAATTGCGCGGCGAGTTTTTCAATCTCACCAATCACGCCAACCCGAACGGCTTCGGCAGCACCAATATCACCAGCAGTTCATTCGGCGAGATCAGTTCCTACCGCCAGGCGCGGCAGGTTCAGATCGGAGCAAAATTCACGTTCTAACACCATACGATCGGAGGATCAGGGCCGGCTTTCCCGCAAGGGGCGCCGGCCCTTTTTTTGGGGTGTGCAGTGTCACAAACCGCTCACTTCGCGCCTGATATACTTCCCTTTTACTTATGAAACTTTGCATCTATCTTGCTGCTCTGTCGCTGCCGCTCTGCGCCGCCGAGCCGGTGCGCTACGAACTGAAGTTTCCCAATGCGGCGCACCATGAAGCCGAAGTGCGCGCGACCTTTTCGGGGGTGAAGCAGCCTTCGCTCGAAGTGCTGATGAGCCGGTCGTCGCCAGGGCGGTACGCCCTGCATGAGTTCGCCAAGAACGTCTACAACGTCCGCGCGACCGATGGGCAGGGCCATGCGCTGCCGGTGACGCAGGCGGCCCCGAGCGAGTGGAGCGTGTCGGGACACAAGGGGACGGTGGTGATGGAGTACACGGTGTTCGGCGACCGGGCTGACGGCACCTACGATGGCATCGATGCGACCCACGCGCATCTGAATCTTCCGGCGACGCTGATGTGGGCGCACGGATTCGAAAAGACTCCCGTGGCGCTGAAGTTCGAGGTTCCGGCGGGGTCTGGATGGAAGATCGCGACGCAACTTGCGCCGCGGGACGATGGGACGTGGACGGCGCCGACCATGGACCGCATGATGGATAGCCCGGTGGAGATGTCGGCGCATGCCCTGGTGGAATGGAAGGTGGGCAATTCGCAATTCCGGATGGCGCTGCATCACCGCGGCAACGACGAAGAGGCGGCGGCCTTCGCCAAACTCTGCCAGGCGGTGACGGCGGAGGAAGAAGGCGTATTCGGCGCGTTTCCGAAATACGATACAGGCACGTACACGTTCCTGCTGGACTACCTGCCCTATGCCAGCGGCGATGGCATGGAGCACCGCGATTCGACCTCGATTTCCGGCACGCGCGATCTGCGCGATTCGGCGGCCAATCTGATCGGAACGGTGGCGCATGAGTTTTTCCATTCGTGGAACGTGAAGCGCATCCGGCCGAAGACGCTCGAGCCCTTCAATTTCGAAGACGCCAATATGTCGGGCGAGTTGTGGTTCGCGGAGGGTTTCACCAACTACTACGGGCCGCTGGCCATGAAGCGGGCGGGCCTGGAGAGCATCGAGCGGTTTGTGCGATCGCTGGGCGGGGCGGTCAACGCCGTGATGACCGCGCCGGGACGGGAAATCTTCAGCGTGGTAGACATGAGCCGGCACGCGCCGTTTATCGACGGGGCCGCGGCGAACGACCCGACCAACAATACCAACAACATCATTTCCTATTACACCTACGGGGAAGCCATCGCACTGGGGACGGACCTCGCGATCCGCGCGCAGTTTCCCGGCAAAAGCCTGGACGATTGGATGAAGGCGATGTGGCGGGCGCACCCGGACAGCGACAAGCCATATACGCTGGCGGATTTGCAGCAGGCGTTGGCGGAAGTCACGAACAAGGAATTCGCCGCCGATCTGTTCACGCGCCATATTTACGGGAAAGAGCCGATGGATTACGCGGGCCTGCTGGCTCACGCCGGGATTCTGCTGCGCAATGCCGCGACGCCCAAGGTGTGGATGGGTGTGCAGGGGATCGGCGGGCTGACCTTTTCCGACCGTGGCGCCGACATCGCCGGGGCGACGCTGCGCGGCTCGCCGCTTTACAACGCGGGCCTCGACCGGGGCGACCGCATTGTGGCGTGGGACGGCAAAGCCATCAGGACTCAGGCCGACCTGAACAGCTTCCTCGAGCCGCATAAACCGGGGGACCGCATCAAGCTGGAGGTGGAAATGCGGGGCGGAGCGAAGAAGGAAGTGGAGGTGGAACTGGCCGGGCCGCCGGGATACGAGACCGAGCCGTACGAAATGGCGGGCCGCGAATTGACCCCCGAGATGAAAGCCTTCCGCGCCGCCTGGCTGAGTTCCAAGGCAGTTCATCCGGCGCCGCCGCCGATGAAGTACTGCCCCATCTGCAAGCGGTCGCTGGCCTTCGAATATCAAGACTGCCCGTATGACGGAGCAGCCCTGCAATTCACCGAGCACAGCTATCCGGCGCTGCCGCTGAGCGGTGCGGGCGCCGGCCGGGGAGGACGCGGAGGACGCGGCGGCGGCCAGTAGGGCCCATGTGGGACAGGCCATCGCCTTTCGTGGCCTGTCAGACTCCGCCAACACGGCTGCTAGACAGGCGACAAAAGGCGATCGCCTGTCCCACTGTGGCACGCAGAGGTTTGCGTGCTTAAGTCTCGATTACTTCGCCGTCCCGCTCTTCATGTAGCGGCTGGCGAATTGCAGGAACACGGGCCAGTTGGGGGCGTCGGTGTGCCCGCCGCTATGCTGGCGGAAGGCGATGTTGCCGCCGGTCAGCGGCGTCTCAATCGGCGGAAACTCCGTCGTTCCCAGGTCTTTCTTGCCGAGCAGCTTGTACACCGGTCCCGCGCCCGCGGCCGCCATGAAACTGCCTTTCGCGTCGGCCCAGCCATCGCCCTCGGTAGCGCCGCCGCCGATGAAGACGGGCCGCGGCGCGCACAGCGCGATCAGTTCATGCGAATCCACCGGCAGATCGCCCCAATTGAGCGGGCCGGCATATTTGATGAAATTTCCGGCCATCCAGTGGTATTCATTGGATGCCGCGACGTTCTCCACGATTTCGCCCCAATTGCGGCGGTGCAGTTTGGCGCCGCCCTCGCCGGATGAGCTGACATAGGCGATGGCAAAGCGCGGGTCGTACGCCATGGTAACCAGCGTGGCCTTGCCATAGCGCGAGTGCCCTTCGATGCCGACGTGTTTGGCGTCGACCGCCTTGTCGGTTTCGAAATAATCCAAGGCGCGGCCGGCGCCCCATGCCCAGGCGCGCAAGGCGCCCCAATCGTCGGGCTTGCGGCGCTGGCCTTTGTTCATGAGGCCGATGATGCCTTGCGTCAAGCCGGCGCCATTGTCGGCCTGAATGCTGGTGGGGATAAGCACGGCATAGCCCCAGCCTTTCGCCAGAACCTGTTCTTGCCAGCTTGGCCCGGACGGTCCACCGCCCGGGAGCGCCGGCGCGGGTCCGCGCGCGCCGCCGCGCGCTCCACCAAAAACAAAAGCAAACTGCATCATCACCGGCACGGGACCGGCGGCATTGGCGGGCGTAGCCAGCGTCAACTGGATGTCTACCTTGATCTCCGGGTCGAGGGCGTTGTCGACATGGCCGGCGAGTTGCTTCACGATCACCGGCACGCCGCCGACTTTGTCGTTGGTGGTGCTGATGACCTCCCACGTTACCTTGGGCGTGTTCTTAGGGACGCGGCCGTAAATCTCACGATCGAAATCTTCCACGATTTCCGGGCGGCGCAGATTCCACCACTCCTTCGCCGAGGTGACCTTCTTGCCGTTCTTGAGCTTCAACGGGTCAGGCGGATTGGGAAAGGGATTGGCCTTGGACTCATCGTAGTTGGCGTAATCCGGAGACTGCTTGTTGCTGCCGTTCTTGCCCGGCCGGAGGTCGCTGATATGCAGTTGCTCCATCATATTCTGATGGTCTTCCTTAGTGGCTGCCTGCATAGCCTGCACGGCCGGAGACGGAACGGCCGCGGACGGCGCGCCCTGCCAGGCGCTGGCGCTCCAGGGAGCGGCAAGCCATACCATCGCGAGCGCGGTTTCGATTTGTTTCACATCCGAACGATATATGGCTTTGCCGCGCCTGTCAATCTCGGAAAGTCAGCCCAGAAAATCAACTGGAGTCCCGCGAAACTCTAGCCTGGCCTTTTGCCAAGATGGCGGCTGTCTTGAATAGGCCATTGAATCACGGGACGCCGTTTATGCACGGCGCAGTCCCTCAAAAACAGATTGATCAGGTTTTGGTATGGTATCCCCAACTCGGCTGCCATTTCCTTGAAGTAGTTCACTGCCGGCGTATCAAGGCGGATGGTGATCTGGCGCTTGAGTTGCTTTGCGTAAGGGCTTTTGCGGGATTTGGAAAAATCGTATTCACTTCTCATCGGAACCTTGCGGCGGTCCCAGGCAAACTGAATATTGCCCACAGCATTATCTTTGCAATATTGGTCAAGAGCGGGTGCTGGGTGGCGGGCATTCGACTAACGTTGCGCCCAATACTGATGGCGGGCTTGCACGACCAGGATCTTTTGTTTGGCCGTCAGTTGGATGGTGCGAAACTCGGAGCGGGTGACCGGTTGATCCGACACGTAGCCCAGGTTGTACTGGTTGCGCAGTTCCTCCTGCAAAATGTCGAATACCTGATCCACGGTTTGCTTCTTCGAAACTTCGAAAAAACTGCCGCCGGTATCGTTCGACAGGCGCTCCAGGACGCGCTTGCCGTCGCCGCCGCCGCCAAAAATTCCATAGGCGGCCGGGTCGGAGTAGAGAATGGAATAGACCAGTGTGTCGGCCCGCTGCGCCGCCTCCACCGCGTCCTTCAGGGTGGCGTTGCTGCCGAAATCCACGCCGTCGGAGAGCACGATTAAACCTTTCCGGCCGCGCAATTTTTTCATAATCTCGTCGGAAGCCTCGACCACGGCATCGTAAAGCAGAGTGCCGCCGCCACCCTGCAAACGCAACTGCCGCATGGTCTCCGTGTCCACGTAGGCCAGCGCATCATCCAGTTTGCGGACCGAGGAGGTAAGCGGCTGGCGCAACTGCACGCTGGTGTCGAACTGCATGATGAAAACGTGGTCCTGGTTTTCGCGGAAGGCGTGGTCCAGGAAGCGGAGACTGGCGCCGCGCTCCGCGTCCATCACGCGCCGCTGGCTGGCGCTGGTGTCCACCATCAGGCCGAGCGTCAGCGGCAAGTCGCTCTCGCGAGCGAAATAGCGGATGGTTTGCGGACGGCCGTCTTCAGACAGCGAGAAATCTCCCTGGCTGAGGCCGCCAACCAGCGATCCGGTTTTGTTCCGCACGGTCGCCAGAACATTGACCACTTTCACATCCGTAGAGAAAACCGGCGTGTCCTGGGCACGGGCAAACCACGGTCCGCAAAGAGCCGCCGCAGCCTGGAGAAATCCGCGCCTGGTCGAATGATCTCGCATGGGAAGGTGCTGAACGGTCCCGGTATGTTCAGACAACTAGAGCGATACCATGAAGCACCGCGGAACCCTCCCGGAAAGCCCTCGAACGTTGGGGTGGGTGGTGGGAATCGAACCCACGACATCCAGAACCACAATCTGGCGCTCTACCGATTGAGCTACACCCACCGCGTAAGGGACATTTCTATCGTATCAAGGCGATACAGGGCCTGTAAATCTCGTGGCGCGGCCGCATGCTTCACAAACCCGACTGCTTCCACAACTGATCGACGCGTTTCTTCACCTCGGGCGTCATTTCGATCAAACCGGGCCAGGGGCGCGTGAAGCCTTCGCCGGGCCATTTGCGCGTGGCGTCGATTCCCATCTTCGAGCCGTAATTCGGCAGGCGGCTGGAATGATCGAGTGAATCCACCGGGCCCATTGCGAACTCGATGTCGCGTTGGGGATCGATGTTGTTCAGGGCTTTCCAGGCCACTTCGCGGACGTTCTGTACATCCACCTCTTCGTCCACCACCACGATGCACTTCGAAAACATGGCCTGGCCGGCTCCCCAAATGGCGTGCATCACCTTGCGGGCATGGCCGGGGTAAGACTTGCGCATGGAGACCAGTATCAGGTTATGGAAAATGCCTTCGGCGGGCATGGCGATGTCGCGCACTTCGGGCAACTGCAGGCGCATCAGCGGCAGGAAAATGCGTTCGATGGCTTTCCCTATGAAATAGTCTTCCATGGGCGGCGGACCGACGATGGTGGTGGCGTAGATGGGATCTTTGCGCTGCGTCACGCAGGTGACGTGAAAGACCGGGTACTCGTCGGCCAGCGAATAGAAGCCGGTGTGGTCGCCGAAGGGGCCTTCCGTGCGGAGCTCGCCCACGTCCACGTAGCCTTCCAGCACGATCTCGGCGTTGGCCGGAACTTCCAGGTCGCAGGAATGGCACTTCACCATTTCGACGGGGCTCTGGCGCAGGAAGCCGGCGATCATCATCTCGTCGATATCGGGAGGCAGCGGCAGAATGGAGGAATACATGGTGGCGGGGTCGGCGCCGATGGCCACGGCCACGTCCATGCGCGTCAGACCGTGGGAGCGCAGGCGGCGATAGTGTTCGGCGCCCTGCTTATGGGTCTGCCAGTGCATGCCGGTGGTGCGGCTGTCGAAAATCTGCAAGCGGTACATGCCGCAGTTGCGTTTTCCCGTATCGGGATTTTTTGAGAAGACCAGCGGCAAAGTGATAAAACGGCCGCCATCCTCCGGCCAGCATTTGAGCACCGGATAATCGAACAGCGAAAAGTTGTCCTCGCGGATTACTTCCTGGCAAGCGCCCTTGGAAACCATACGCGGAAAGAACGCGCCCATCTCGGCCAGTTTGGGCAGCATTTTGAGTTTTTCCATCAAGCCTTCCGGCACGCGCATCTCCAGGAACTCGACGATGCGGGCGGCAATTTCTTCCACCGACGCTACTTCGAGCGCGATCTCCATCTTGCGCATGGAGGCGAAGGCGTTGATGAGCACTGGCGTGCCGTATCCCTTGGGTTTCTCGAACAGCAGCGCCGGGCCGCCGCTTTTCACCGCGCGGTCGGCGAACTCGGTGATTTCCAGAATGGGGTCCACTTCCACCGCGATGCGCTTCAGTTCGCCTTTTTCTTCCAGGGCGCGGATGAACTCGCGGAGATCTCTATATGCCATAAGCTTATGATTGAGTTTAATACGGGTGCATCCCGAGGGTAAAAACCGTAGAAAAAACCCTCAGACGCTGCGCGTTTCCCATTTTTTTGAAACGGAAGGCCGGCGCGCTCGAAACGCTCGCTGCCGCGGTCAATCGGCAGCAAACAAGGCGGAGATCGCATCCCCGCGATGGCCGGTGTCGTTAACAAGTCAAGTTGTCCGGTTTTAATAATTAGTGATCTGTCCGCTTTGTGAAACAAAGCGATGCGGCCTTTAGGCCGCCGCCTTGTGGGTTTTGGGTTTGGCCTTTGCTTTGGTTTTGCTCAAAACAGAAGCCGTAGCCGGCGCGGTGGGAAAGGGGGAATCCCGCGTCTTTTGCGGGATTTCCAAGGGAGTGTGGAAGCCGGTGGAAACCTGCTTTTGGTTTTCGCCGGCTTCCATGCTCCCGCCTTTTCCACGGCGCTCTTTGGGTGTCGCGCTGACCAGCTTTTCTCCCGTGGGGCTATAGCGGCCCACTACGTGAGGGCCGTAGCGGATCGAGACGGTTCCATCCAGGTGTTCGTGGATCGTTACCGTGCTTCCCGCCAGGCTGTTGCGGAATCGTGTCTTGTTGATCTGCCACCACCGGTCTCTGACTGCCACGGTGTTGTCCTTTTCCACCACGCGCTCAGTTTGCACCGTGAAGATCCAGTTCAGGTCGGTCCGGCTGGTGCGCCGAAACGCCGTGCCTTTCTCCGCCGCCGGCACTTGGAACTTGCCGTTAAACTCCCCGATGTACCGTTCCCGCAGAAAGGCATTGGCGCCCTCCGCGCTGGTGATCCCTGCCAGCCGGAGTTCCTGCGGCAAGCGCCCTTGCCAAGTCCCAAAACTGCGCTCCGACCGCCCCCGCGCCTGCGGCGAATAGGCCGCGATCATTTGCACTCCCAACTCCTTCATCGCCCGCCCAACCTGCGTCAGACGGTGCTTATCCACCTTTTCCCCTTCCTTCACCGTGACGAAAAAGTGACTCCCCCGGTCGCTGTACAAGGCGCAGAACAGGCCCTGCTTTTCGATTACCTCGCGCAAGCCGGCCATCACCGTCCGCGTCGATTCCTCCTCCACCAACTGCGCGTAGTAGATCTCACTGGTGGCGTCGTCCAGAATCACGATCAGGTCATACCAGCGATCATCGTTCAGCCAGCGATGCTTGCTGCCGTCGATGTGCAGCAGCATCCCAGGCAGCGGCCGTCGCGACCGCCTCCGCCGGTGCGGCCCCCGCTTGTGCCGTTTGGCCACTAAGCCGGCTCCTTGCAGCGCTTTCTGTACCCAGGTGTAGCTCAACTGGATCGCGTGTTCCTCCTGCAGCTTTTCGTGGAAGTGCCGGATGTTCAGGTCGTAGTACGTTTCTTTGTAGAGCCCCAGCACCCTCTCTACGGTTGCCAGAGGAATACGCTGCGCGCTCGGCTTCCCCCTGCGCCGGTCGGCCAAGCCGGTATAGCCATCCCTCTCCAGTCGCCCCCGCCACCGGCGCATGGTCCGATCCGTCACCCCGATGATTTCTGCCGCCGCCCACCAAGTGATCTTCTTCGCCATTGCCTTCAACAACACGTCTTGAACTTTCATCATCCGCTCCAACTCGGCAGCGGAGTACTGCTGGGTTTCGTCCACCACCCAGCATCACCCGCCCCGGCTCAAGCGGACAGATCACGTGTGAACTCGACCGGACAACTCACATACTAGCGACAATCCCCGCGATGGCCGGTTGCGGCCTGGTAACGGCGGGAGTATGCTGCGAAGTGAAAGGCAGGTGGCCATGAGGGTTCTTCTGCAAGTCGGTCTGTGTTGCCTGCTGGCCAATGGCGCAATGGCGCAACGCGGCGGCGGGGCTCGCGGAGGAGGCGGGTTTCATGGCGGCGGATCCGTGGGTGGTGGCTTCCATGGTGGCGGATTCGTCGGCGGCGGATTTCACGGCGGCGGCGGGTTTGTAGGCAGTGGTTTCCGCGGTGGATTGACGGGCGGATTCCGCGGCTACTACTCTCCCTATCTTTACGGTTATCCCTGGTACGGAAGCGGCTACTATTATCCCGGCTACTACGGTTACTCGCCCTACATCGGCGCGTATCCGTACATTTCCGATTATGGCTACCCGGCTTCCGATTACAGTTATCCGGCGTCCCCAAACGTGACGGTGGTCTATGCGCAGCAGCCGGCGCCAGCCCCGGATGCGGTTCCCGTTCCTGTCAACACAAATGTCGTACCTGCTTCCGGCCATACCTACGATCAATATGGCCAGGAAGTGAAGCCGGCGGAAAATTCGGACGCCTCACCCATCTACCTGGTGGCGATGAAAGACCATACCATCTACGCCGCCTCCGCGTACTGGGTGGACGGAAAGACCTTGCATTACGTGACGTTGCAGCACCAGGAAAAGCAGGCCCCGCTCGATCAGGTGGACCGTTCCCTCAGCCAGCAGTTAAACCGCGAGCGGCGTGTAGCGTTTCATTTGCCTGGCGAATGAGAAGGGCGGATCGGCTGCCGGACGGCGGCACTTCCGCGGCCGGTTTTCACCTTTTAACAAACGCATACTTGCGGCGCGTCTTTTGATTGGTTTAGAATCGCCAAACCACACCCGCTCGTGGTAGAGTGATTCAACAGCAACGGAGGGCCGGCATGAACTGTTTTACGGTCTTGGCAATATTCGGGCTGGCCCTGGCGCCGGCAGCCCTGAACGGGGTCCAGAATCAGGCTCGTGAAATAGAGGCGGCCGGCGAAATGGCCGGCACGCGAGCCGCTCTGGCGCAAGCCGTCGAAGCCCAGCCCAACAGCATTCCCGCGCTGAACGCGTACGCTGAGTTCCTCGACCAGTATGGCGACCCCGCCAGCCGCGAAGCTTATTCCAAGCTGTTGGCCGCGCTGGTCCGTTCGGGAGACAAGGCCCGCGCCGGAATCATCGCCCAGCGCCTGACGGCACTCGATCTTCTGGCGGGCGACCGCGAGGCCGCCGCGCGCGATGCCGCGGCCTACCGCACAGCCACCGGCAAAAGCCTCGCGCTGGCCAGCGCCCCTCCACCCGCGTCCGCCAACGCACCGGCGGGAGCCACCGCGCCGATTCCAGGACCGCTGCGCTCCTTCGCCCGGATGGCCGCTATTTCACCGGACGCCGGCCCCGACGACATTCTGCCGGCGCTCGCCCGCAACGTGGTGACCAACGGCTACCAGGCGTCACACAGCAACGAGGCCCTGGAACAAACCGAATACCTGAAGCTGGTGCACCGCTACATCTCACAGGCGGGTGAGCTCGAAAAGCTGGCCGGCGACACCGGGACAATCAAGATCGAGAACTGCGATTCACCCACGGCGGCGGACCTGTTACGCATCCTGGGGTTCCGCATGCGCGGCGGTTGCGGAGCCGAAGTGGTGCTGGAAACCGTCAACGCGGCGCGGGCCTTCCTGGCCACCGATTCCGGCTTCCCCATCAACCAGCTTGAGCAGGCCTTGCGCACCAACCGTCCCTTCCATTACGATTTCCGCCCCACCATGGTGCCGGTGCTGTTCGGTACGCAATACTGGTTCGGCGAGGCCAAGGACAAAACGCCCGGCGATTTCCTGGAATCGCTCATCGCGGATCCGGCGCTGTGCCGCCTGTATCTGGGCTTGTCCAAACTGGACCGCGCCACCGCCGAAGATCTTCGTAGGGCCGTTTCCTACACGCGTCTCAAAGCTTATTCTCACGTGCTCGATTTCTTTGGCGGAATGTTTGAAATCCGCAATGGCAAGGCGGTGGTGCCGGGCGGCTCGCGGTCGGCTTCGGCCTGGGCCGAGTTGACCGGCGCCTCCCCCGACAAGGGCGCTGATTTCTTCGACAAGCTGCTGGCTAAAGACGACGGCTGGCTGGCCAGCCTCTACGACGCCTTGGCGCGGATTCACGGACCGGTGCAGGATTACCTCACTGACCCGCCTCACATGAAGCGCTTCTACGCCGCGGTGCGCGGCCGCGTCACCAGCCCCGGGCCGGCTCGGCCGGTCTTCCGCTCCAACACCGACATGATGTTGCTTACCACGCGCCTGCAGATGGATGCCGACGGCAGACCGCATATCCCGGGCAACCTGGAGGTCTGGAAAACCCTCTTCATCAACCATCCGCAGGGGAAGTATGACGGCAAGCTGACGCGCCTGGCGACCACCTGGAAAGAACCCGACGATGTGATGGAAGCGCTCTTCGCGCTGTGCCGCAAGAGCGTCGAGAACGAACCCCTGAAAATCTTTATGGCCATCACCGACCTGGATCGCGGCCGCGGCAAGCCGCTCGAAGCCGCCACCGTGGACAGACTGGCCCGCGCCTACCACGAATACGGCTCGCAGTTCACGTTGTTCGCCGAATCCCGCAGCTTGAGCGATCACTCCATCGTCCAGTTTCTCGATACCGCGGAAACCATCGCGCACATGCACGACCAGGCCTTCAAGGCGGATGTCGCCGGCGCCTTTCAGTCGTTGACCGGTTTGTGGCAGATTCTGGTCCGGCAGCAGACCATTCCGGAAGCGCAGGCCGATGAGACCCTTGCCGCCATGGTGAGCCCGTTCGCCCAGTTGCACAGCAATCGCGAGCTGTTCGATGCGGGACGCACCGCCGTCCAGAAACTGCTGGCCGCCGCCTCCGGATCGACCGCCCCAGCGACCCAGGCGCGCCTGGTCGGGCTGCTCTCCGGACCGGAGACCGCCGGCGCCGACGCGCGCGAAGAAATGGCGCAGGATATGACGCGCATCCTGGAATCGCAGCGCGTGATTCCGCTCGAGACGCTTTTCGATTTCGCCGACAATCTGGAGAGCGTTTCCAAAGGCGCCAAGCTCAATATCACCCTGGTGGCCAAGCTTGCCAGCCGCATCAACGATATTCCCCTGCCGCGCCCCCCTTTGACCGCCACTGAACAAAACGCCATGGGCTACGGCTATTGGACCGATCGCCACATCGACGCCGAGCGCAAGCTCAACCTGCGCGCGGCGGTGGAACGCGCCGGCGCCGACGGCGAGAAGTTGAAAGAGATCCGCGCGCAACTCGCCCCCCTGCTGCGCGACACGTTGCTGGCCTTCAACTATGCTTACTACGCGCCGCCCGGGGCGCAGATCCTTTACACCAACCCGCTTTTTGTGCGCAGCCACGATTTCCTGGGAATGCCGGCTACGCCCGCCACCTGGCGCACCACGGAAATGTTCGGAACCGGATGGCCGTCCAACGGCGGCGGCCGCCTGGTGGGGTCGCTCTCCGCGTTGCCCTATTCCCTGGCGGAAGCGGAACAGAACTTTCTCGTCCCCGTCCATACGCAGGCGCTCATCTGGGGAGACCTGGTTCCCCAGATGATCCTCAGCGCCAAGACCGCCCGGTGGTGGACCGTCACACCTTCCCAGTTGCATTGGGTGGGCCTGCATCTGCGCTATGGACGTGAGTTGTTCGGGGAAGCGGCGCTCGATGAAGAAACTCGCAATCAGGTGGCCCAAGCGCTCTCCCAAGTCGCCGCGCCCGCGCGCACCAACGCCGTCGCGGAGCTTCTCGCGCAAGGCAACGGTGAGGAAGCCGTCAATCGCGTGACTCCCTCCGAACTCTTCGGAGTGGCCCGCGAGCTGGCATCGCGCCGCACCGGCGATGCTTCCTGCCTGCTGGCCGAACTCCGCCGGCTGGCCGAAGCCTCGCCGCAGGAAATCAACTACGCCGCCATCTCCCGGGCTTTTGGCACACCCAAGCCGACGCTGGCCAATTCCTACCAGCCGGAGTTGCTCAACCTGCGCACATTTCCCACGCTGATGGGTTACTCCAGCCGCATTATGGCGGAGAGCTGGGAATCCAACACACTCTATTGGGCGGCCCTGGCCGATGAGCTCAGCCTGCCGCCATCGCAGCTCAATGTGCGGATTCCCGAATGGACCCAAAAACTGGTGGAAGAGATTTTCGCCTCCCATCTGGAGGATTGGCCGGCCGTGCTGAAATCTCTGCGGCGTGTCGGCGAAGACGTCCGCGCACACGCCCGCGCGGGCGCCAACGGTGAACCGAAAACTGGACTTCAGGAATTACTAAACCGGTAGGGAACGATGACTATCTCGCGACGTGGATTCCTCGGAATGACGACTGGCGGCGTTCTTCTGCATGCCCAGAGCCAGCGGCCCATCTTCAAGGTCAAGGTGGACATGGTGGTTCTGAGCTTCCAGGTGACCGACAGCAAGAATCACTACATCAAAGGCCTCAAGCCAGGCGATTTCCGCATCTATGAGGACGGCATTCTGCAGCGCATCTCGACCTTCGCGGAGGGCGCCGGCACGCCATTGGCGGTGGCCCAGGATGGCACTACCCGTCCCCTGCTGGAAGCGCGCCAGGAGGTACTGCCCGGCCTGGAACACCCCGATGCGTTCGTGGGCACCAACGTCTTCGTGCTCTTCGATACCAGCAACTTCATGTATCGGAGCTTCGTCTACGCCGAAGACGCCATCGCCGAGTTTGTGCGCGGCCTGGACGGCGCCGATTCCGTAGCCGTCTACACCTTCAGCCGCAACCTTTCGCGCGCCGCCAGCCTGACGCGGGAGAAAAGCGCCGCCATCGACGGCCTGCGCAACTCCGTGGCCGGCGACGATACCGCGCTCTATAACGCCCTGTTGCTGACCTTGCGCGATGCCGCCAAAGTGCCAGGACGCAAGGTGGTGATCGTTTTCTCGAACGGCCCCGATAACGCCAGCATGGTGGCGCCCGATGACGTCCGCGCGGTGGCCGAAGACGAAGGTATCCCCATCTACGTCATCTCCACCAGCGAAGTGAATAAAGATCCCATTTCCAGCGCCGTATTCCGCCGCATGGCGCAGCAGACCGGAGGCAAGGCCTTCTGGGCCCGCACCTGGCAGAAACAGGTGGAAGCTCTGGACGACGTCCGCGAGGAAATGAGCAACGCCTATACCGTCACGTACTACCCGGCCACCAACCCCAACGAGGGCTTCCGCAAGCTGTTGGTGGAGATCGTCAGCGACCCGGGAAAGAAGCTTCGTCTGAAATACCGCCCCGGTTACCGGCCGACGCGCATCCTGTGACTCGCCCCGGTCTACGCTGATCCCAACTGGCCCAGCATTTCCATGATCTTCTGGTGTTCCTCTCCGCTCGGGTTGTACTTGAGGGCTTCATGCAGCTCCGCAATGGCCTTCCCTTTGTCGCCCTTCTGCTTGTACGCCATGGCCAGGTGGTAGTGGAAGGTCGAGTGACCCGGGGCTTTGGCAACCAGCTCCTGAAATGTGGTCACGGCGAAATCGCCTTGCCCTTTCTTCAGGTAAATCCAGCCGAGCGTATCGGAAACCTCCGGCATGTCGGGCAGCAGTTGCTTGGCCCTCTGGGCATAGGAAAGCGCCACGTCGGCATCCAATCCGGTTTCCACCATCAGATACGCCAGGTTGTTCAGCGCCACGGCGTTGTTGGGGTCCATCCGGATGATGGTCTCGTAGACCGGCCGGGCGTCTTTGCGGCGGCCGGCTTGATCCAGCACCAGCGCCAGGGCGTTCAATACTACCTCGTTGTCGGGCATCGTCGCGCGTGCGTTTTGCAGCGCGGCAATGGCGTTGTTTTCGTCTCCTTTGCGGCGATACGTCTCGCCGATTCGCAGATAGATCTCGCCCCGCGCGTTGGAGTTCTTGTCCATGCCGTCCAAAACCCGCTGGAAGTAGCCGATCGCCTCGTCATACCGGCCCGCGCGCACGGCAGTGTTGCCCAGGCCCACCAGCAGGTCCATGCGATTGGGGGCTTTCTTGGATTCGGCCAGCAACAGTTGCAGCGCCGCGTCGGTCTTGTTCTGCGCCATGTCCGTTTCCACCATCCCCATGAGTCCGCGGGAATTGGCCGGATTCAGCTCGTAAGCCCGCTTGAAAGATTCCTCGGCATCCTTGTAGCGGCTCTCCGCCAAAGCCACCATTCCCAGTTGATAGTGAATCTCCGGAGAACTGGGGTTGGCTTTCACCATGGCGTTCAACAGCGTCTTGGAATCCCCGTACTTCTTCTGGCCGGCCAGCGCCGCGGATTCAATCAGGCGCGCGTTCAGGTTATTGCGATCGAACTTCTCGATGATCTCCTGGGCGCCTTTCAGCGCCGCTTCGTATTCACCCCGGCTGATTTCCAGTTGCGCCAGCGTGATGCGCGCCAGAATGTAATCCGGCCTCAACTCGATGGCCTTCTGAAACTGTTGCTTGGCCTGCGCCCATTCGCCCCGCGCCACGTGCGCCCGGCCCAGATTATAGTGCGCCACCGGATTATCGGGCGCCCGCGTCACTACCGCCTGCAATTCCGCCAGCGCCTTGGCAATGTCGCCCCGGTCCAGCAGCAGCGTCGCCGCCAGGCCGCGCGCATCGTTGTCTTCCGGATCGGCTTTGAGAATCTGACTGTTGATCTCGGCCGCTTCGGTTCGTTTCCCCTGCCGCATCAGCACTTCGACGATGCGCTTCTGGTACGTCTTCTTCTGCTTGGGATCTTTGGCCATTCCGTCGCGGTATTCCTTCAGCGCCGAATCGCCGTCGCCCAAGACCATATAGAAATCTCCCACCTTCACATAGGCCTGGTCCCATTCGTTGGCGTGCGACTTGATCTGCTGCAAAACGTTGACCATATCTTCGCGGCGGTTCTGCTGGCCATAGTGGTAAGCCAGCATTTCCAGGTAATTGAACTGCTTCGGATTGTTTTGAATGGCCAGCTTGAGCACCTGTTCGCCATCCGCCGGCTTCCCCTGCATCATGTACAGCTTGTACAGCTCGCCATACGGCTGCGGCTTGGTCTTATCCAGCGTGATCGCTTTCTTGAACTCCTGCTCGGCTTCCGGGAATTTATTCTCCGCGGCCAGCGCGCGTGCCAGTTCCAGGGCCACGTTCTGGTCATTCGGCTTGGTGGCATCGGCCTGGGTAAATTCGTTCAAGGCGTCGCCCACCAGCTTCATGGCTTCATCCTTGTTGGCGACCTTAAACGCCTGGCCAGCCCGCACAAAATCCAATTCGCCCCGCAGCCGGTGGCCTTCGAACGATTTTGGATCCCGCTTCAAAAGGATGTTGCAGTAGCCGTCCACCTCTTCCAGCGACTGCTGGTCTGGCAGAAAGACCAGGTAAATCTCGGAGAGCTTGACCATCGAATCCAGGTACTCTGCCTGGTACGCCTGGTTATCCTTGAGCAACTCCACCGCGCGGCGCAAAGACTTCAGCGCTGCCCCCAGGTTCGGGCGCGGCTTTAACTTCAGGTCCGCCAGCGCCAGCTTGTAGTGCGCGGGTCCGAATCGCTGATCGATTTTTACGGCGTTCGTATACTGAATGGCCGCTTCCTTGTAGCGGCCTTTTGCATAGTATTTGTCGCCGCTCTCGATATAGTGTTTCTTAGCGGAGTTGGGGTCGCGACTGCATGAGGCCAAGGCCATCAAAGACAGTACAACGATCACGATTGCACGTATGGAGCGCATGGGATTCCTCACACTACCTAGTTCTATTCCACTCTAAGCCAGCACGGTTCTTTGCGCCACCCGTCCGCGCACAAACCGGCGCATTCTCATGTTATAGCAGTACCGGCACGTCAATGCGAGTGCGCCGCCGGACATGCGCGCAGCACCCCTGACCCCGTGACTCCGGTCACCGACATTCCTTCCGCTTGGCGCCAAACTCAACCTATGAGATCACTTTCACCGGAAACCACGGTCGGCCAACTGGCCGCGCGGATGCCTGCATCCGCACGAGTATTCGAACAGTTCGGCATCGATTATTGTTGCGGTGGCGGCCAGGCGTTCGACCAGGTTTGCCTCACTCGCGGCCTCGATCCCGCCGTCGTGCTGGCTGAGATCGAACGCCAGGCTGACCCGGGTCCTGGCGCGGCGCCTCAGCCCGACTGGCAATCCACCCCGCTGAGCCTGCTAATCGACCATATCATCGACGCCCACCACGTCTACATGAAGACCCAACTCCCCCGCATGGATGCCATGCTGGAGAAGATCCTGGCCAAACATTCCGCGCGCCACGGCGCCGTGCTCCTGCCTCTGGCCGAAACCTTCCGGGCAATGAAGGCGGAACTGGAAAATCACCTCATGAAGGAAGAGATGATCCTGTTCCCGCTGATCCGCTCCCTGGAAGGAGGTAACCCGCAAGCCCGCCAATTCCATTGCGGATCGGTCCAAAACCCCATCCGCGTGATGGTGGCCGAGCACGATTCCGCCGGTCAGGCTCTGGGCAGCATGCGCCAGCTTACCGCCGGCTACACCCCGCCGGAAGACGCCTGCAACACGTTCCGGGCGTTCTATTTCGAGCTCGAGCGCATGGAGCGCGACCTTCATCAGCACATCCACCTGGAGAACAACATCCTTTTCCCCCGCGCCGTCGCTCTGGAATCCCGCCAATAGAGCGCCCGTGGAGCGGGCTTTCCAGCCCAATGTCATTTAGTTTTCCTAGCTGGAAAGTGATAGCCGTGACCCCAGACTTCCCTGGGATATCTGCGCCGTTTGCGGCGACATGGCAGCTTGCACGCCGCAGCCCAGTCTAGAACCTTCTCGAATTCCGCGTCATGGGCTTGCTTGGTTTCGGCCGAGATCAGTCTCGGCCAGGCACAGTTGACCACATCCAGCACTTGCGTGAAGCTGAGCCGCCGCGGCGCGATTCCTGCCCTCCGTGCCGCGATGCACATCACCGCCCTGACGAAGTTGTAAGCGCAGATCGCCGTCAGCAGTTCCTTCTCGATTCCGTCCACGCTACGCGACTGGAGTTGTTGCAGGTGCACCGTCTGCTTGAGGGAGCGGAGATCCGTCTCAATCGTCCAGCGTTGGCCGTAAATCGCTACCACCTCCGCCACCGGCAAGGCTACCGTGGTAAACAGATACAACCACTGCTTGGACTTCCCGCGGCCTACCCGGGCAGCGATGAAACGCCCTTGCAGGGCTGCCCCCATCGGCCACGCTGTGAC
The DNA here is from genome assembly GCA_963842505.1 of Bryobacterales bacterium. Taxonomy (GTDB): domain Bacteria; phylum Acidobacteriota; class Terriglobia; order Bryobacterales; family Bryobacteraceae; genus PALSA-129. Next base: position 1,425,457 of record CAWJGZ010000004.1, on the reverse strand, counting down.
TTGCGGCTGGTCCCAGCGACTGGACCGCCAACTCACCGGGTAATCCCCAGTCCGAGCGACGGGCCCCCCAAAAAGCTTCTCGGCGCGTACTTTGGTGAGCCGGACAATCACGCTACATTGCCGCTGTCCCGCCTCCCAAGCCATCGAGAATACGCCGAAGTTCCGATCCGCGATCACCACCGAAGCGGGTGGCAGTTGATCGAAAGCTTGAGCCGCCAACCCCTGCTCACTGACCGCCTGCTCCCCATGCACAGGACCCCACTGGGGATAGAGCGCCATACCGCTGCTGACATCGTGCATCACTACGATCCGCAGGATCGGCCAATGCCCTGGACCATGTTGATTCTTCCCTAACGGATACGCCCGGATCAATTTGCGCGTGTGCTCCAACTGCAGGGTGGAGCCATCCAGCACATAAACCGGTCCGGCTAACCCCGGCCACGGCTGGTGGAGTTGTTCGCTTAACCGAGCCACCACATCGCGGGTCACAAGCTGTGGTACCAGTTTGGGCATTTTCTGGATCCCTTGGCAATAGCCTCCCGCAGCCTGCGAGATCCGGTTCTCCCGAACGCGCCTACAATCCGGCAAAAGGGACCGCCCGTTGCCCTGCACCAGTTGCCGTACCGCCTGACTCATCGTGCTATGCGGCTGGAGGCGCTGCCAGATCATCAGCCAGAGAACCACCGCCAGCGAATAGATGCCCCTTCGGCTCCGCAAGCCTACTTCGGTCCGAATCTGATCCAGAACACCGCTGGAGACCACCCATCGACCATACAGATCGAGGACGGGTGCCACTTCACAGGTGCACAATTAAAACATAACCTATGCGAAATGTTTCAGATCCACAAAACTAAATGACATTGGGCTTTCCAGCCCGCAACGGCGACATTCTTGTCGCCGGAAGGCTGGCGCAGGACACTAGGGCCTTGACCGCGAGGTTTCGTGCTGCTGGAAACCGCTCGCTCACGCTCGCGGCTCTGATCGGAGCCACGACCGTGAGGGAGTGGTTTCCAGCAAAGGAACGACACTATCCGGTCAGAGAACTAGCGCGCTCACCGATTGTCAATGTCGATCGGTCGCCCGCGCTACTTCTTCATCGGTGTGATATCGGTCAGCGGAAGATCCCAGTGGGCCAGCAATATCTCGAACCGCCGCCGCTCCTCGCGCTGATAAGTCTCCTGGTCGGGCCAGAGCTGCCGGATCAGACGCTCCTCGTCAGGATTAGCAGTGGTCGCCAGGGTTGAGTTCTTGAACCGGATGGTCACGCGATAATCCCAGCGCGCGTCCTCGGTCATGTGGTTGGCGGGCTGCTCTATTTTCACCGAGAGCATGCGCCCACTCTCGACAATCTTCTGGAGCAACGGGTAATGGTTCTTCAGGAAAAGTTGCAGGAATTCCTGCTGATGCCCCCATTGCACCTTGTAGTAATACTCCAATGTGTAGGGCTGGTCGGGCGCGCCCTGCGGTGGGGCGCCCTGCGCGAGCAGTGGCTGCGCCAGAGCGGAAAGCAACAGCGTAAAGAGTATGTTTCGCATCGATCCTCCAACTACGCGGTGACTTGGATTCTAGCAGGCTATGGCGCGCGCCGGGACGATCGCGCGCATCGGTCGATCCCTGCGTGCGGCAGGCGGACCTCTGCGACCCGCCGGCGAAATTCAAACCTTCATCAGCCGGTGCCACGCTCCCATCCGAGCCGCGGCTTGTCGCACGCCCGTCAGGGAGCGATTTTCGATGTGTGCGCGGACTCTGAAACGCCGGGCCTGGTCTTCGCCAAGCTGGAAATCGGCAAATGCAGTCCTGGTAAGCCCTTACTTCTTGCTTTTGGGTGCGGGCGGCGGCGGCAGCGTGTACTCGCCCTCGACGTGGTCCTGGCTGCCATCGGCGTTGCCGGTGCTCTTGTAGGTGCCCTTGCCGGTGAGGCCTCTCAGTTTGCCGGTGCCGCCGATGTACGACCATGTGCCCTCCCCGGTGCTGGCGCCGTCCTTAGCGGTGGTGCCGCTGCCGGTGAAGCGAAGGAACGCCTTGTCGCCGTTGTCCATGGTGACGACCACGTAACCGCGGTCCTGCCCCTTTTCGCCGCTGACATCGCTGAGGAAGACCGGGCTATAGTCCTTGGATTTCAAGCCCGCCATTTCGAACTGCGTTGTCCAGGTGCAGGATATCTTGAGGAGCACCAGCGCGTGGCCCGTGCGGTCACCGACGTCCACCGACTGCTGCTGATCGGGCTTACCGCATTTGCCGTCGCCGGTGATCTTGGTCTGCGCGGTGGCTATGGTGGCTGTGATGGTAAGAAGAGTGAAGGCGAGCATGGCCCGCTTCGTGAAAATCCCTGTGACGATTTTGTTCATTTTACTTCTCCGTGTCCGTACAGTATACCCGGGAATTCCATTTTGGGAAATGGCAAAAGGGCGTGCAAATGGCCTCGCTGCGTTTCCCGAGGCCGCCGTAGGTCTTGTCAATAAGCGCTACGCCGGAGTTGCGCTACTGCGTAAGGCGGTGCCGCGCCTGTTGTGTATTACAATGAGCGCTTCATATGTCTGATCCCGCGAAATTCCTGCTTACCGATAGTCAGATCCCCACAGCCTGGGTCAACGTGCTGCCTTCGCTTCCGGAGCCGCTAGATCCGCCTCTCAATCCCCAGACCCGTGCGCCGCTCACGCCCCAGGACCTGCTCCCTCTCTTTCCCATGGAGCTCATCCAACAGGAGTTTTCTCCCCAGCCCCTGATCGACATTCCGGGCGAGGTCATGGACGTCTATCGCCTCTGGCGCGCTACCCCGCTCTACCGCGCGCGCCGTCTCGAAAAGGCGCTCGACACCCCCGCCCACATCTACTATAAATACGAGGGCACAAGCCCCGCGGGCAGCCACAAGCCCAACACGGCGGTTCCGCAGGCATACTACAACAAGCGCGCCGGCATTCGCCGCCTGGCTACCGAAACCGGGGCCGGACAATGGGGCAGCGCCCTCGCTCTGGCGTGTCAGTTCTTTGGAATGGAATGCACGGTCTACATGGTTCGCGTCAGTTACGATCAAAAGCCCTATCGCCGCATGATGATGCACTCCTGGGGCGCGGAGGTCTGGCCCAGCCCGAGCGGTCACACCAACGCCGGCCGCGCCGTGCTGGCGTCCACGCCGGATTCGCCCGGCAGCCTGGGCATCGCCATCAGTGAAGCCGTCGAGGACGCCGCCACCCACTCCGACACCAACTATGCGCTTGGCAGCGTGCTCAACCATGTCATGCTCCACCAGACCGTCATCGGCCAGGAGGCCAAGCTCCAGATGCAGCAGGCTGGTGAAGACCCCGACATCGTGATCGGCTGCTTCGGCGGCGGCAGCAATTTCGGTGGTCTGGCGCTACCCTACGTGCTCGACCGCTTGGCCGGCCATGGCCCGCGCCTGCTGGCAGTCGAGCCCACTGCATGTCCGAGTCTCACCAAGGGGAAATTCGCCTACGATTACGGAGACACCGCCAAGCTCACACCGCTCCTCAAGATGTACACCCTTGGCCACGATTTCGTCCCGGCTGGCATCCATGCGGGCGGGCTGCGCTACCACGGCGCATCGCCGCTGCTCAGCCACCTGTTCCACCTGGGGCACATCGAAGCCAAAGCCTATCCGCAATTGCCCTGCTTTCAGGCCGCGGTGCAATTCGCCCGCACCGAGGGAATCCTGCCGGCGCCGGAATCTTCCCACGCCATTTGCGCCGCGGTGGACGAAGCCATCGCCGCGCGCGAAGAGGGCCGTCGAAAGGTCATTTTGTTCTGCCTCAGCGGCCACGGCCACTTCGACCTCGGATCCTACGAGCGCTACCTAAGCGGCAAGCTTCAGGATTACGAATACCCCGGGCGAGAGATCGAAGCGGCCTGAGCTGGAGGGTAATCCTTCTCGCTCCCGATCGACCCTGCTTCTCGATTAAACTGGTTGGGGGGGATTCGCCATCGGTGGCTACCACTTCGCCTGTTACCCAATCCGCGCCTGCCGGAACTTATGAAGGCCTCGATCCGGAACAGCTCATCCGCGCGTTTCGCCTCATGTACACCTCCCGGCGCCTGGACGATCGCGAAGTCGCCCTCAAACGCCAGAGCCGCATCTTCTTCCAAATCAGCGCGGCGGGCCATGAGGCCGTCCAGGTCGCGGCCGGCTTCGCCCTGCGGCCCGGCCATGATGCCTTTTACCTTTATTACCGCGATCGCGCCCTGTGCCTCACCCTCGGCGTCACCCCGCGCGAAATGCTCCAGCAGGCTGTCGGCGCCGCGGACGATCCGGCCTCCGGCGGACGCCAGATGCCCTCCCATTGGGGCAACCGCGCGCTCCATATCGTCAGCGGCTCTTCGCCCACCGGCACTCAATACAATCAGGCCATCGGCTGGGCGGAAGCGTGGCGCTACGGCGGCCGCACCGGCAACGGCATCACCCTTGTCACTTCCGGCGATGGCGCCACCAGCGAGGGTGAGTTCTGGGAATCCCTCAACCTTGCCTGTCTCAAGCGCCTGCCCGTGCTCTACCTCGTTGAGGATAACGGCTACGCCATCAGCGTCCCGGTGGAATGCCAGACCGCCGGCGGCAACATCTCCGCTCTCGTCTCCGGTTTCCCCGGCCTGCTCAGCCTGGAGGTTGACGGCACGGACTTTCTGGCTTCGTTCCGCATTCTCCAGCAGGCGGCCGCCTGGGTCCGTGAAGGCCGCGGTCCGGCCCTGGTCCATGCCCACGTCACCCGCCCCTATTCGCACTCGCTCTCCGATGACGAGCGGCTCTACAAGCCCCCCGCCGAACGCCAGGCCGAGGCCGAGCGCGACCCCATCGTCCGCTTCCCGCAATTCCTGGTTGAGGAAGGCATCCTCGACCGCCAGCGGCTGGAGCTTCTTACGCATGAGGTGGATGAAGAGATCCAACAAGCCACCCACCTGGCGCTCCACGACCCGCCGCCGGCCGCCGATACGGCCCTGCGTCATCTCTATTCCGAGACCATCGATCCCACGTCCGACGCGTTCGCCGCCGAGCCCGACTTCCGCGGCGCGCCCATGACCATGGTCGATCTCATCAACGCCGCCATGCGCGAGGAGATGCGCCGCAATCCCAATATCCTGATCTTTGGCGAAGATATTGCCGATTGCTCGCGGGAGCAGTATCTTGGCGAGGTCAAAGGCAAAGGCGGTGTTTTCAAAGTCACCGGCGGCTTGCAGCGCGAGTTCGGGTCCGCGCGCGCTTTTAACAGCCCCATCGCCGAAGCCTCCATCGTCGGCCGCGCCATCGGCATGGCCACCAACGGGCTCAAGCCCATCGCCGAAATTCAGTTCATCGATTACATTTGGCCCGCCATGATGCAAATCCGCGATGAGATGGCAACGCTGCGCTGGCGATCGAACGGAAGTTTCTCCTGCCCAGCCGTCATCCGCGTCACCATTGGCGGTTACCTCAACGGCGGCGGCGTTTATCACAGCCAGTGCGGCGAGTCCACCTTCACCCACATTCCCGGCCTGCGCGTGGTCTTCCCGTCGAACGCGCTGGACGCCTGCGGCCTGCTGCGCACCGCGCTCCGCGCCGATGATCCCGTGTTGTTCCTCGAACACAAGCGTCTCTACCGCGAGCCTTACAACCGCTCCCCGCATCCCGGCGAAGATTTCACCGTTCCGTTCGGCCGCGCCAGGGTGGTCAAGCCTGGGCGCAGCCTCACCGTGGTCACTTACGGTGCGCTGGTGCAGAAGGCGCTGCTTGCCGCCATGCAAGTGGAAAAGCGCATGGCCCACGCCAGCATTGAAATCCTCGACCTGCGCAGCCTGGCCCCTTACGATTGGGAGGCCATCCATGCTTCGGTCTCAAAGACCAGCCGGGTCGTCGTCGCGCATGAAGACTGCGTCTCCTGGGGCTACGGCGCCGAGATTGCCGCGCGCATTGCCGACGAATTGTTCGACCGTCTGGACGCCCCCGTGCGCCGCGTGGGCGCGCTCGATACCTGGGTCGGATACCATCCTCAACTGGAATCCGCCGTTCTTCCGCAGACCGAAAATCTGGTTGCCGAAATGGAGCGCCTGCTGGCCTATTAAGCGATCCGAGCCGCGACTTGTCGCACGGCCGTTAGAGAGCGGTGTTCGTCCAGATCACCCTGCTATACTAGTGCTTTCAGTACATCCTGTAAGGAGATCCATGATTTCTGCAACACAACTGCGCCCTGGAATGATCATCAAGTTCAACAATGAGCTGTACTCGGTCTTCTCCATGACGCATCGCACGCCCGGCAATCTGCGTGGCTTTGTACAGGCCCGCATGCGCAGCCTGAAATCCGGCACCATGACCGAGCACCGCTTCTCGTCCGAAGACCGCGTCGAAAAGGCGCAGCTCGATGAGCAGGAAATGGAATACCTGTATGACGATGGCGAGTACTACTATTTCATGAATACCGAGACCTTTGAGCAGATGCACCTGATGAAAGATCTGCTGGGCGACGCCGTTCAGTACCTCATCCCGCAATTGAAGCTCAAAGTGGAGTTTTACGAAGGCAAGCCGCTTGGTGTGGAACTGCCCGCCACCGTCGATTTGCTGGTGGTGGAAACCGAACCTGGTCTCAAAGGCGCCACGGTATCCAACGTGACCAAGCCGGCCAAGACCGAAACCGGTCTGGTGGTGCAGGTGCCTCCGTTCATCACCGAGGGCGAGAAGATTAAGGTCAACACCGCCGAAGGCACTTACCAGGAACGCGCGTAGCCCGCCAGCACCCGGGCCAGGTCGTCCTGTTCCTCCTTGAGCACCGTCCGCAGGTCCAGCAGCACCCGCCCGCCTTCGATGCGCGCCACCACCGGGGGCGTTGCGGCGCGCAACTGCCGCTCGGCCGCCGCCGCATCGGCGCATTGAATCGCGATCAGCCATGTGGGAATGGACTGCTCCGGCGTCGCGCCGCCGCCGATCACGGAGCTTCCTTCCACGACCTCCGCGCGCAGCCCCGGCACGCGCTCGACCAGCGCTTCCGCGCGAGCCCGCACGGCTGCCGCGCTCTGCCGGATCATGGCCAGCGCCGGCACGTCGCCCCACCGTTCCAGCACCAGGCTGCGCAGCGTGTGCTCGAGAGAATGGATGATCAACTTATCCAGCCGCAAGGCGCGGAACAGCGGGTTGCGCCTCAGCCGCGTCACAATTTCGGGCTTGCCCGCCAGGATCCCGGCCTGCGGCCCGCCCAGCAGCTTATCGCCGCTGAAGGAGACTAAGTCCGCGCCGGCCGTCAGACTGTCCGGGACCATCGGTTCGTCCACTCCGAACGGCCGCAGATCCACCACGCATCCACTGCCCAGGTCTTCGTACACCGGGATGTTGTGCTCGCGTCCCAACGCCGCCAGCGCCCGCAATTCCACGCGCGCCGTGAAGCCCGACATGCAAAAATTGCTCGGATGCACGCGCAGCAGCAAGCGGGTCTTTTCGCCGATGGCAGCCCGGTAATCGTCGATGTGCGTCCGGTTCGTGGTGCCGACCTCGCGCAGCGTCGCGCCGGAGCGCGCCATGATCTCGGGGATGCGGAAGCCGTCGCCGATCTCGATCAGCTCGCCGCGCGAAACCACCACTTCGCCCCCCGGCGCCAGTTCGTTGAGCGCCAGAAAAACCGCCGCCGCATTGTTGTTCACCGCGATCGCCGGAGTGTTGAGCAGCCGCTCCAGCAGCAGGCTGGTGTGGGCATCGCGGTTGCCGCGCCGTCCGGCGGCCAGATCGTATTCCAGGTTGGAGTAACCGGCCGGCGCCGGCGCCGGGCCCAGCGGCGCGCGCCCCAGGTTGGTGTGCAGCACCACGCCGGTGGCGTTGATGACGCGCCGCAGCGAGGGCCGCTCGATGGCTGCGATCCCCGCTTCCACGCGCGTCTCCACCGTCTCGCCGCCCGGCTTGCCCGCCAGGATGGCGGCGCGCATTTCTTCCAATGCGCGCCGGATCTCGGCCACCAGCAGCGCGTGCGGATACCGCCGCAGAGCAGGCGTAAGCCGCTCCAGGACTTCGTTCACGCCCGGCAGTTCGCGCAGCGATTCGCTTTCGGTCACGAATTCGATGGTACGCGCTTGTGCTTAGGGGGTGCAAGCGATTAAACTAGAACTGTTCGGGGCGTGGCTCAGCCTGGCTAGAGCGCCTGGTTCGGGACCAGGAGGTCGGTGGTTCGAATCCACTCGCCCCGACCAAATTCCTCAAATACCTACAGAGATTCCCGGCTGTACGGGCTCTACGCCAAAGACGGGGGAGCAGCCCCAATCCCAAACCAGTTGGCTCTATGCCAAAAGCGGGGGCAAAACCCCAATCCCAGAGGTTTTCAGGCTTTCGAAGGGCCGCTTGGCGGCAAACGTGTAAGCGAGGTTCACGCACGATCTGTCACCGGGCAATCTCCCATCGAGCACCGCGCCCCCGGCCGGTTAGTCTGACCTGACCGGCAGTCTTCATCTCCGCCAATACCTTCTTGATGAGTTGGGGACTGGCCGATGGCAGTTGCACCGTCATGTCGGCCAACGTGAAAGGTTCCACTTGACCGAGCACAGTCCGGCGCACAAGATCGCTCTTAGCGGGCCGCGCCTCGACCGATTCGACTTGGTGCTCGAACTCCTTGTAGGCACGCCGCAGCGTGCTGAGGAAATAGTTCCACCACGGGATGATCTCGTTCTTGCCTTCGTGCCAACCTTGTGAGCACAGCTTGAGAATGCGGTAGTACTCTTGCTTGTTTTCTTCGATGAGCCGTTCCAGGCTGATATACCGAATTACTTGAAAGCCGTGCGCCTGCAGCAGCAGCGACGTCGCAAGCCTGGAGACGCGGCCATTGCCGTCGCGGAAGGGGTGGATACAGAGCAGGTCGAAGATGAAGGTCGCCACGATCAAGAGAGGCGGAATGCGCTCCTCATCGGTGGCGGCACGATACCGGTGGCACAACGTCTCCACGGTTGCGGGCGTTTCCTTGGCGGAGACGGGAACGAACCGGATGCTACGCTCGCCATTCGGCAGGATTTCGATGACCTCGTTGTCGCGTTTTTTCCAGTCTCCGGCGTCTCCCGAGGATCCGCCCTGGGCAAGAGCGTGCAAGCGACGAATCACCTCGGGAGTGACTGCGACAGGGTTTTTTCGCGCGAAGATCCAATCCAGCGCCGCTCGATATCCGGCGACTTCCTCCTCCGAGCGGTCACGCGGCCTGGCCCGTCCAATCACCAGAGGACGTAACCGATTCGCCTCGACGGTGACGCCCTCGATCCGATTTGACGACTCGGCACTCTGGATGGTCGCCTGTTCTCGCAATACTTCGAGGACTTCAGGTTTCTGCCTGATCCAAAGGTCCTGCTTTCCGCGTGCCTCCATGCACGCGCCGAGAAGCCACCCGGTTCCCATCGGGATTGGAAGGCCGGCCAATCTGCTGGGGTCAAGCGTCAACATATCCAAATAGCGCAGTAGCCTAATAATAGCCGATTGTGCAACAGGTAGCCAATATCGGCGTTGCCTTTTTCTTGTCCTTCCATGCACCGAAAACCCCCAACTCGCTGCAAGCCGGAGCAAAGGGGAAACCGGCGAAGCTGCTGAAATCACGGCAGAGCACCGGCTTTTAACCCCTGCCTTTTGACGCGTCCATCCCGGATGGAGGCTTGGGCGCCGCTTCTCGATCCGCCTTCATACGATCGTGCAACTTCCTGGAGAGCTTCTCCATCTCTTCAGCCTTCCGGAGCGTGGCAACCGAGAGCGTGAACTCGCCGCCGTTCTCCAGTTCCTGCTTGACCTCCGCCGCCATTTGCCCCAGGCGTGCGGCGTCCTTGATGTTCTGCTCATTGTCGGCTCTAGCCTTGGCCAGAGCCGCGCTGTTGGCTGCCGGCTGTCCCTGATCCTGGCTCGGGGAATTCATGGGATAGCCCGCTCTCCCGGCGCCGCCTCGTTGATCCGCGGCGGCTAGCGCGACCACCAGCAGAAGCACGGCGCCGCATAGAGCCGCCGCCGGGCGCTTGCATCCGTCATTGATCGCCACTTGCCCCTCCTGGGAGAATCATATCCCAGGGTTCCTTTGTTCCGCTCGCGGGGTATGGAATTTGGCGCTCAGAGAGATGCCGGGACACCAACACGATAGGACGGATACTGCAAACTGATGCCGAGCGCGCGGCGAATCGCGGAACCATCGACGCGCCGGTTGCTGCCGGGTCGTGGCGCACGCGCGGCATCCCCGCGCGGGGCGCCGGTAATCGGCAAATTGAGCAAGCGCGCACAAAATTCCGCAATTTCCAGGGAAGTGCAGGGCTCTTCGTCGGCCACCGGATAAGCTCCGGACAGGTGGGAAAGCAGCGCGGCCTCTATATGAAGCGCCAGGTCGTCTACGTGAATCCGGCTTACGAGCCTCTGGCTGCGGCTGTGCGTGCCGTGCTGGATGGATTCCTGCACGCCGCGGCCGGGGCCATAAATCGCCGCGGGGCGCAGGATCAGCCACGACCAGGGTCCTTCGGCGACAGCTCGCTCGGCTTGCAGGCGCGCCCTGGCGCGTTCCGTGCCTGCGTCGACGGGGGTGTGTTCATCCACCAGAGTGGCGTGTCCGTAGACCGCGGTCGAGGACAAGTAGACCACGCGGGCCGCGACTTCATGCAGAGAATCCAGCAAGCTGGCCGGGCCATCCGGCGGAATGGAGTGGAGAACCAGCGTACCGGGATGGAGGTGTGCGGGCAGCTCACCGGTGCGGATTACTTCGGCCCCTAAATCCGCCAGGCGCTGGGGGTCGCGCGTGGTGACGGTGACGCGGGCTCCTTTGGCTAGGAAGTGCTGGGCGACGCGCCGCCCGGTGTACCCGCAACCGAGGATCAGGATATCCAATAGCCATGTTAGCGCAGGTTACTCGTGACGGAGTGTAACGATGGGTCCGGCACGGCTGCGCGGCGGGCGCACCGGTTGACAGGGAGACGGCAAATCTCTATGCTATATTTCGTTATCGAATGAAGAAGACGAAACCAGATATCGTAGAAGCTGAGCAGGACCGGGATCTGTATTCCGGTTTGATGCGCCTGCATATTCTGCACCACGCGGTGGAGGGCCCGGTTTTCGGACTTGGCATGGTCGAGGAGTTGGCCCGGCACGGCTACCGAATCAGCCCGGGGACGCTCTATCCGCTGCTGCACGGCTTGATGAAAAAGGGCTACCTGCGCGCCACCGAGCGGCGCAACGGCAAGTCCCTGCGCAAGGTCTACCGCGCCACTCCCCTGGGGCGCAAAGCGCTGGTCGCGGCCAAGGCCAAAGTACACGAGTTGATCGGCGAATTGATGGAGGGAGAATAGCGCCGATGGCCACCAGAACCCTTGCCACTATGTTGTCCGCCGGCGTTGCTCTGCTGGCGCAGCCAACCACTCCGCCGGGCGGTTTGACGCTGGCCCAGGCGGTCGAGGCGGCGCTGCGCAATTATCCTTCCATCCGGATTTCACAAGAACAGATCAACGCCGCGTCCGCCGGCATGCAACTGGCGCGAACGGCTTATCTGCCGCGCGTCGACCTGCTCGCCCAGGCTAATCGCGCGACCAGGAACAATGTTTTCGGGCTGCTGCTGCCGCAAAGCACCATCCCTTCCATGTCGGGGCCGGTGATCGGGACCAACAACCTGGGAACGGCCTGGGGCAGCGCGGTGGGAACGCTGGTCACGTGGGAGCCTTTCGATTTCGGTCTACGGCGGGCCAGCGAAGCGGCGGCAGCGGCGGCGCGGACGCAGTCCGAAGCGGCTCTCCAGAGGACGGAATTCGACGTCAGCGTGGCAACCGCGGATGCTTTTGTCACGTTGATCGCCGCGCAGGAGATGGTGCGCGCGGCACAGGCGGGAGTGGATCGCGCGGAAGCGCTGCTGCGCACGACGGGCGCGCTGGTGAAAGCCGAGTTGCGGCCCGGCGCGGACCGGTCGCGAGCCGAAGCCGAGACCGCCGCAGCGCGGACGCAAGCCATTCAGGCGCGGCAAGCGGTCGAGATCGCGCGTGCTAACCTCTCGCGATTCGTGGGACTGGAGCCGCCCCAAATCGCGGTCTCTGCGGGTAAGTTACTGGAGTTACCGGCCGGCCAGGCGGCGCCCGCGTTGAATACGGCTGCCAACCCCGCTTCCGTGGAGCAGAACGCCGTGGTGGAACGGTTGCGGGCGCAACTCAGGATTCTGGAACGATCTTACTTTCCCCACTTCTATCTGCAAGGCTCGGCGTACGCGCGCGGCACGGGGGCTGAGCTCAACGGAACCAACCTGGGCGGGCTGAATGGCTTGGCGCCCAGCACTCAGGACTACGCTCTCGGGTTCACCGTAAGCTTTCCCGTGGCTGACCGGCCGGCGTTGCAAGCGCGGGAAGCGGGACAAGCCGCGGCGATTCGGGCGGAGGAGGCCCGGTATCGGCAGATCGCGACCGATCTGCAAGCCCGCTGGAATGTCGCGGTGGCGACATTGGAAGGCGCCCGAAATGTGGCCGCCAACGCTCCGGTCCAGGTGACCGCGGCGCGCGCCGCTACGGATGAGGCGGGGGCCCGGTATCGGGCCGGACTGGGCAATATCGACGAGGTGGCGGAGGCGCAGCGGCTCCTCACGCAGGCTGAGATCGACGAAGCTCTGGCGCGGCTGGGAATCTGGCGGGGATTGCTCGGCGTGGCTGCCGCGGCCGGAGACATTCGGCCCTTCGTGGCCGAGGCAAGCCAATGAGTGCCGGAAAGGGGCAGGCGAAATGCGTCTGGTTCTAGCCGCTCTGAGCAGACCGGTCACGGTTGTGGTGGCCTTGATCGCGATTTCGCTCTGCGCCGTGCTGGCCGTCGAGCGTATGCCGATCGACATCTTTCCGCAAGTGGGGGATCCGGCGATTTACGTGGCGCAACCGTACGGCGGCATGGACCCGGCCCAGATGGAAGGATACCTCACTTACTACTACGAGTATCACTTCCTTTACATCACGGGGATCGATCGTGTGGAGAGTAAGAGTATCCAGGGCGCCGCGCTGATGAAGCTCGTGTTTCATGAAGGTACGAACATGAGCCAGGCGATGTCGGAAACTGTGGGATATGTGAACCGTGCGCGCGCTTTCATGCCGCCCGGAACGGTTCCGCCGTTTATCACGCGCTTTGACGCGGGCAGCGTAGCGGTGGGCCAACTGGTTTTCAGCAGCGCCACGCGGTCCCAGGGCGAGCTGCAGGATTTCGCGCTGAACCGCGTGCGCCCGCTCTTTGCGACACTCCCGGGGGTTTCCGCTCCGCCGCCCTTTGGGGGAAACCAGAGGGCCATTGTGATCACTCTTGACCCTGACAAGCTGCTGCGGTATCACATATCCCCCGACGAAGCGATTTCCGCCGTGAGTAAGTCGAGCCTGGTGATGCCTTCGGGAAATATGTTTACCGATACCACCAGCCGCATCGCGCGGACTAACTCGGCTCTGGGGGGAAACCTGGCGGATCTTCTGAGCACGCCGATCCGTCCGGGATCCGGCACATCCATCTATCTGCGTGACATCGGAACCATCGAAAACGGCACGGATTTGATCACCGCTTATGCCCACGTCAACGGAAAGCGCACGGTCTACATTCCAGTTACTAAGCGCGCGGACGCATCCACGCTGGCGGTGATCGGGGCGGTCAAGGCGGCCATGCCCGATTTCAAGCGTGCGGTGCCCGAGGATGTGGATGTGCGGCTGGAGTTCGACCAGTCTCCGTATGTCACTAACTCCATCCGCGGCCTGGTGATGGAAGGCCTGCTGGGGGCGGTGCTCACGGGCTTGATGGTGCTGATCTTTCTCCGCGACTGGCGCAGCGCCCTGATTGTGGTGATCAACATCCCCTTCGCGTTGCTCAGCGCCGTGGTTTTGCTATGGGGCACGGGCCAGACCATCAACATCATGACGCTGGGCGGCCTGGCGCTGGCGGTGGGCGTCCTGGTGGATGAGGCGACCGTTGAGATCGAGAACATTCACACCCAGATGCTGCCGGGAGTTTCGCGGGCGCGCGCGGTGGTGGAAGCGTGCAGCCGGACCGCCATGGCGCGGCTGCTCTCGATGACTAGTATTCTGGCCGTGTTCGTTCCGTCTTTCTTTATGGTGGGCGTGAGCCGGCAACTATTTGTGCCGTTGTCGCTGGCCGTCGGATTCGCGATGATCGCTTCCTACCTGCTGTCCAGCAGCTTGGTTCCGGTCTTCGCGGTTTGGCTCATGCGGACCGCCCATCGCGGCGAAGAGACCGAGGGGTTCTTTGGACGGCTCCGCGCTTTCTATTCGGGCTATTTGCGCGTGGTGCTGCGGTTCCGCTGGCCGGTGACGCTGATCTATTTGGTTTCCTCGGTTGGGCTCGTCTACATGCTGTTGCCGCGGATCGGGACGGAGATCTTTCCCGATGCCGATGCGCCGCTGTTGCGGCTGCGCCTGCGGGCGCCGGTCGGAACGCGCGTCGAGGAAACGGAACGCATCGTGCTGCGCGCGCTGGATGTGATTGGCCGCGAAGTGGGAAAGCAGAATCTCCTCATCACCAGCGATTTTGTGGGCGTGGTGCCTTCCAGCTATCCCGTGGACCTGATTCACCTCTTTACCAGCGGACCGCAGGAAGCTGTGATTCAGGTAGCCGTGAAGCCCAACATGCCCAGGGGCGAAGCGTTGCGGGAGAGGCTGCGCGCCGCTCTCAATCGCGAATTGCCGGCCTGCCTGGTCTCTTTCGAGGCGGGCGACATCGTGAGCCAGGTGATGGGCTTCGGTTCTCCGACGCCTATCGACGTGGCCGTGCAGGGGACCAACCTGCAAGACGATTACGCTTTTGCGCGGAAAGTCCGGGCGGAAGCCGCCAAATTGCCGTTTTTGCGGGATCTGCAATTTGCCCAGGAAGTGAATTATCCGACGCTGGATATCACGGTCGATCGGGACCGTGCCGGCCAGTTCGGTTTGACCATGGCGGATGTGGCCCGCTCCATCGTCCCGGCCACGTCGTCGTCGCGGTTCACCCAGCCGAATTACTGGCGTGATCCAACTTCCGGCAATGCCTTCCAGATTCAGGTGGAACTGCCGCAGAACCGTTTGCAAAGCGTGAAGGACATCGGCGAGCTACCGGTTATGCAGAACGGTCCCATGGACACCCAACTTAGTAACATCGCAGATCTGAAACTGGGTACTATGCCCGGGCTCATCGAGCGTATCAATGGCCAGCGGGTAGTCAGTCTTACTGCGAATCTTAGCGGTACTACGCTGGGTGAAGCCGCGCTTCGGTTGAAGGCGGCGGTGGCCCGGGCGGGCAAGCCGCCGCGAGGCATCAGCGTGCAATACCGGGGGCAGATTCCGCCGCTTGAACAGACCATATCCGGGCTGCGCATCGGCTTGCTGCTGGCGGTTGCCGCGATTTTCCTGCTGCTAGCCGCCAATTTTCAATCCCTGCGGCTGGCCCTGGCCATTATACTGACCATGCCGGCGGTGCTCTGCGGCGTTCTGCTGATATTGAGGGTTACCGGAACCACCTTGAATATTCAATCCTTCATGGGCGCCATCATGGCGGTAGGCATTTCGGTGGCGAACTCGATTCTGCTGGTAACATTTGCCGAGCGATTCCGGCGCCAGGGTAGGGCATTGCTGGAAGCCGCGCGGGAAGGCGCCGGCAGCCGGCTGCGCGCCATTCTCATGACGGCGGCCGCGATGATTTTCGGCATGGCGCCGATGGCCATCGGATTTGGCGAAGGCGGATCGCAAGCGGCGCCACTGGGTCGCGCGGTGATTGGCGGCCTGATCTTATCGACCTTCGCGACGCTCACGATTCTGCCGTCGATCTACGCCATTCTGCAAGGCAGGGCGTCCGTGACGTCGTCATCTCTGAATCCTATGGATTCCACGAGCCGGTATTATGATGCAAAGTAAAAGGTCCCTTGTCCGAACGCTGCGTCGCGAAGATTCTAGTTGCCCCGTGGAGCAGGCTTTCCAGCCTGCAACGCCGGCATTCCTGCCGGCGCTTGCCATGGCGATGCTGGTTTTCGGCGGCCTGGCGTGGGCGCAATCCGGGGATTTCGCCTCTGTAGTGGCAAAGCCGGTATCGCGGTCAATCGACCTGCCGGGCGAAATCGCGCCGTTTCTGAGCGTATCGCTTCACGCCAAGGTGGCTGGGTATGTCGAGAGCATGTTAGTGGATCGGGGCAGTGTCGTCAACCAGGGCGACTTACTCGCCGGGCTAAGTGCTCCGGAGATGGCCGGTCAGATCAGCGAAGCTCAATTAAAGGTGCAGGTGGCGGACGCCGATCGCCTTCAGGCGGAAGCTCAACTGGCGGGCGCACAGAGCACATACGACCACCTGAAGATAGCGGCCGAAACTCCCGGAGCCATCGCCGGCAATGAGTTGATCTTGGCGGAAAAGCAGGTGGATGCCGCGAAGGCCCTGCTGGATTCCCGCAAGCAAGCCATCCAGGTAGCCGAAGCCAGGGTCAGGACACTTGGCGATATGGAAACCTACCTGAAGATCACCGCTCCCTTTGCCGGTGTAGTTACAGATCGCCTGGTTCATCCGGGCGCGCTGGTGGGCCCGGGCGCCGATCCCGTGCTGCTGGTGCTTCAGCAGGTTTCGCGCCTGCGGCTGATCGTAGCGGTTCCGGAAGAAGATACCGGCGGAATTATTACCGGCAGCAAAGTGAGCTTCAGTGTTCCCGCGCAGCCGGAGCGGATCTATTCCGGAACCGTGGCGCGATTGGCGCAGGCGCTCGACCCGAGGACTCGTACCATGGCGGTCGAGTTGGATGTCGCCAACTTGGATGGAACGTTGGCTCCGGGCATGTATCCGACCGTGAAATGGCCGGTGCGGCGCGCGCGGCCGGCGCTGTATGTCCCCAGGACCAGCGTGGTGACCACCACGGAGCGCACGTTCGTGGTGCGGAACCAGAACGGGCGCGCGCAATGGGTAGACATCCGCAAGGGAGCCGCGGAGGGCGATCTCGTGGAGGTGTTCGGAGACTTGAAAGCCGGCGACGTAGTGGTGCGCCGCGCCACGGACGAACTTCGCGAAGGCACGCCCCTGAAGGCGTCGGGAAAGTAGATCTGCGGCCGGTTCTCCTGCAGTGGCGGCCAGTCAATGGCAGGTGGGTTCGGCCAGCACCTCCGAGTTGATGGCCGAATTCCACCGCCAATGGTTGCGAGCGGTCGGTTCACCCGCACCGGGGAACGGCGGTGGGCTGCACGTTCCCATAGCGATATACGCAAGATTCGGTTCCAAAACGGGTCAGTTCGTCTCAAGATAGGGCGCTTTCTCCTAATCTTTCCGCTCCTTCGGCCGATATTTAGGGTGTTGGAGCGTGAAATGACCAATTTACTAGCCCGCCCGCAAGCACCCTGGGCTCTCCGCCTTGTGCCGCCGTTTCCGGCCATCGCACAGCGGATTCTGGCGCTTGCCAGCCAGGAAGATGTCAGCGTTTCCAAGGTCTTTGAGCTCGTAAAGATGGACCCGTCGTTCTCCGCCGAACTGCTCCGTTTTGCCAACTCGGCCCTCTTCGCCGCCCGCCGCGAGGTCACCAGCCTGCCGCACGCCATCATGCTGGTTGGCATGGATCGGGTCAAAACCATGGCCACCTTTGTGGCAGTCAACCGGATGGTGCGGGCCTGCGTTCGGATGGAGGCGTTGCGCAAGGTCTGGATCCACAGCCTGGTGACCGCATTCATTGCGGAAGAAGCCTCTCGCGCGAACCGTTTCGCCCGCGATAGCGCCTATACCCTCGGTCTGTTGCACAATCTGGGAACGCTCGGCATGATGTCCGCCTACCCGGCCGAGTATTCCCGCATGCTGGAAGTTTCCGACGATTTCGGCTTCGATCTGTTACAGACGGAACGCGATCTGTTTGAGATCGACCACTGCGCCGCCGGCGCCTACATCGCTCAGGATTGGGATTTTCCCGAGGAGTTGGTCTCCGCCATCGCCAGCCACCATGGCGAGCCCGTTCCGGGCGAACTGAGCTTGGATAACCTGCTGAAAGTCTCATGGCGGTTGAGCGATGCGCTCGGTTATGCCGCCTTCTCGCCGGATAAAGCCTGGTCCTACGAAGTGCTGATCTCGTTCCTGCCCAACATGAAATCATCCTGGCTGGGCGAAAGCGCCGAAGCGGCCTGCGCCGAACTCAATCAGCGTCTGGCAGCCGCCCCCCTGTAGTCTTCGTGGAGCGGGTTTTCCAGCCCGCAACGCCGACATTCTTGTCGGCGTCTCCGCCTATCGCGGGGCGCTCGGTGCCCGGTAGCGCCGGCGGGCTTGCCGCCGGCATGTTTGGTTGCCATCGGCGGAAATTGAGATTAATATCTCTGTATTCCATAACCCTGGAGGTTTCGATGATTCGAAGATTCCTGCAAGCCACCGTCCTGGTGCTCTTGCCGGTCCTGGCGCAGGCGCAGGTGAAAATGCTCCGCCACCCGACTTATTCCAAAGGTAAGGTCGCTTTCAGCTATCTCGGCGATATCTGGATTGCCAACGAAAATGGTACCGGCGTCGAACGCCTCACGGTCAACAGTGCGCGCGATCAGTTTCCGCGCTTCTCTCCGGATGGACAGTGGGTCGCCTTTTCCTCGAATCGCGAAGGCAACTACGATGTTTTTGTGATTTCCGCGGCCGGCGGCGAACCGCGTCAGTTGACCTTTCACAGCGCCGACGACAATGTTGTGGGCTGGACCCCGGACGGCAAAAACATCATTTTCTCTTCTACCCGCGGAAACGGCGCTTTCCCCACGGTGGCCACCCTTTGGGAGGTTCCCGCGGCGGGCGGCATTGAGCGCGCCATCGATACCGATTGGGGCGCCTGGGCCAGCTATTCGCCCGACGGCTCCAAGCTCGCCTTCCAGCGCCATCCCAGTGTCTGGTCCCGCAAACATTATCGCGGCGCTTATGCGGCCGACCTATGGGTGGAGGACCTGGCCTCCAAAAAGTTCACCAGGCTGGGCGACGAAGATTACCATGGCAACCTCTTCTGGCCCATGTACGGCTTGAACGGCGAGATCTTCTTCGTCTCGAATGAGCTGCCCAATGAAAAAGGCATCAAGCCCGGCAGCCCGGAAGTCATGAAGAGCGTCAACAACATTTGGAAGATTTCCGATAAGGGCGGAAAGCCCGTGCAGGTGACCCGCCACACCGATGGCAACCTCTTTTTCCCGAGCATCTCGGCCGACGGCAAGGTGATCGTGTATGAAGACAACTTCGGCATCTGGAAGCTGGACACGGCCAGCGGCAGGAGCAGCGAAATCCGCATCGATGTGAAGAGCGATTTCAAAGAAAACAAGACCGATCTGGTCACCCTGGCCAATGAGGCCGAAGGCTTCAGCCTGTCGCCTTCCAACAAGCGCGCGGCCATCGTGGTGCACGGCGACATTTTCACTATCGCTACCGACCAGGGAGCGCTCCAGCGGGTCACCGAAACACCGTGGAAGGAGCACACCCCGCGCTGGTCGCCGAATGGCAAGTGGATCGCTTTTGTTTCCGACCGCACCGGCCGCGAAGAGATCTACATCTCCGACGAGCTGGGCAAGAGCGTCAAGAAGATTACCGACGCCGATTGCGATAAGCTCGCGATCGTCTGGGCGGCGGATTCCAAGACGTTTCTGTGGACCGGCACCGACCACAAATTCCACCATGTCGATGTCGACACCTTGAAAGACGACATCCTGGCGTCCAGCCCCGGCGGCAACATCGGCGACCCGCAATTTTCGCCCGACGGCAAATGGATCTCCTATTCCAAAGTCGACGGCGAGCTCCGCTCGCACGTCTGGTTGAAGGAACTGGCGACCGGCCAGGAGCACATGGTCGCCGGCCAGCAGTTTATGACTTCGCGGGGCGCCAAGTGGACCCCCGACGGAAAGAAATTATTGTTCCTCGGCGGGCAAGGCGGCAGCGCCGGCATCGCCTCCACCGGCGGACGCGGCACATCGCTGCTCTATAGCATGGCCTTGACGCACATCGAAAAAGACCCCACTGACCACGACATCAATACCGAGGCTCAAGCCGAAGCTGAAGCGGCCGCTACGGCGGCCACTGGCGGCGGTGGACGCGGTGGCCGGGGCGGAGCAGCCGCGGCGGCCGCGGCCGCCAACGTGCCAGTGCAGATAGTCTGGGACGGCATCGAACGGCGCATTATCCAAGTCACCACCATGACTGGTGTCCAGAGCGTAACGCCTTCGCCGGATAGCCACACCTATCTTTTCTCCGCCGGTGGGGGTGGTGGCGGCGCGGCGCCGGCGGAAGGCGCGGCCGGCGCGGGCCCCGGAATGTATACCATCGCGGATGACGGTACCCATCTCACGCACCTCAATACCACCGTCACCGATAATGCCGGCGCCGGCCGCGGCGGCCGCGGCGGCGGGGGCGGTTTCGGCGGCGGGGGCGAAGCAACCTGGGCGCGCGATGGCCGTAGCATCTATTTCATGCAGGGCGGAGGGCTCTTTAACCTGGCTATCGCCACCGGCGCGGCTGCTACCGAAAGCACACCCGCGGCGGCTGCCGCCGGAGGCGGGCGCGGCGGCCGCGGCGGAGGCGGCGGTGCCGCCACGGCGGCCGCGGCAACCCCCACGGGGCCCGCTCCGCGGCGCATCAGTTTCTCGGTCCGCATGGAGCTCGATATTCCCGCGGAGCGGCGCCAGGTCTTCGAGGAAGCCTGGCGCGTGATGAAGAACCGCTTCTACGACGCCAACATGCACGGCGCCAATTGGGCCGCCGACAAAGATACCTATGAATCCATGCTTCCCTACATCGCCGATACCGAGGAATTGCACAACCTGATCATGGAAATGATCGGCGATATGAACGCCTCGCACACCGGCATCTCCGCCGGAGGCGTGATCCCCGGCCGCGTGAATCAGGAGGAGCGCGTCCAAACCCGCTATCCCGGCTTCGATTTGGAGCCGGATGCGTCGGGCTTCTATAAGGTCTCCTACATTTACAAGAAGGGACCGGCCGATCACGATTATGTCAGGCTGGCTGCCGGCGACTATATCCTCGCGGTGAACGATAAGGAGCTGAAGACTACCGACAATTACTGGAAGCTCTTCAACATCCTGCCCGGTCGCAAGTTTGAATTCCTGGTGAATTCCAAGCCGGCGGCGGATGGCGCCTGGACGGTAATACTCGAACCGCTCACCGCGGCCGCGCAAAGCAATCTGCAATACGACCGCTGGGTGGACGAGCACAAGGCCATGGTGGCCTCGCTTTCCAACAACCAGATTGGTTACCTGCACATCAAGGCCATGGATGCGCCATCGCTCGCCAAGTTCCAGGAGGATCTCCAGGAGAACCAGGACAAGCGGGCGCTGATCATCGATGAGCGTTTCAATGGCGGCGGCGGCATCGACCAGGAGCTGTTGGAAATCCTCAACCAGCGCAAGGCGTACCAGTCCACGCGCAATCGCGATTCGCTGGATGTTAAACGTCCGGCCCAGGCGTTCTTCGGCCCGCTGGCGGTCCTGCAAAACGAGCGCTCGGCGAGCGACGCCGAGATGTTCCCGGAAGGCATCCGGGAGCTGGGTCTGGGGAAGATCATTGGCGTCCCCACCATGGGCGCGGTGATCGGCACGGGCTCATTCACGCTGATGGACGGCTCGGTGCTTCGCACGCCTGGGTCGGGGGTCTACACTTCCAGCGGCCAGAACATGGAGAACTACGGCGTCCCTCCGGATATTTACATCGACAACACACCGCCCGATTACTTGAGCCATCACGACAGGCAGATCGAGAAAGCGGTCGAGGTGCTCAAGGGGGAAATGAAGTAAGGGAGCTGTTCTGGTGCTCGGTGGGCAGGATGGCATCCTGCCCCACCGATTGCCAATCGGCGACACCCTGGTAGCGCCGGCGGTCTTGCCGCCGGTGCCTTGTTCGCGTGCGCAGTCCGGACCCCTACACCGAAATCAGCGGCTGCCCTAACACGTCCCAGCGCGGCTCCACGCCTAGGCCGGGTTTGAGCGGCGCGGCCATGCGGCCATTCTGGCGGTGCGGCGCGCCGGTGGCGTTGCTCACCGTGACGTAGCTGTTGAAATCCGTCGCCGTGAAGAGCAACGGCGGCGGCGTGGAATGGGCCAGGTGCGCAATCGCGGCCGTGATGATGTCGCCGCCCCAGGTATCCTCAATGGTCAGCGCAATGCCCAGTGAAACGCACAGATCGCGAATCTGGCGCGCCTTGGTGAGCCCGCCGACTTTCGAAATCTTCAGGTTGATTACGTCCATGGCCTGATCGCGCGCGCCTTCCACCACCATGGCGAGGCTGTCCACCACCTCATCCAGCACGAATGGCCGGTTGGTGTGGCGGCGGACTACCAGACATTCCTGGTAGCTCGCGCAGGGCTGCTCGATGTAGACGTCTTCTTCGCGCACCGCGTCCACCACGCGCAGCGCCTGGTGTTGCGTCCAGCCGGTGTTGGCGTCGGCGATCAACACGTCGCCGCGCTCCAGGCGCGCCGCCACGCGGCGGATGCGCTCCACGTCCGTGTCCGGATCGCCACCCACTTTGAGCTGGAATTTGGTGTAGCCCTCGGAGCGGTAGAGCGCCACCATCTCCGCCATCTGGTCGGGGGTCTCTTGCGAAATGGCGCGGTAGAGCGGGAAGGTCTCGCCATATCGGCCGCCCAGCAGCGTCACCACCGGCAAGCCGGCGGTTTTGCCCAGGATGTCCCAGCAGGCCATATCCAGCGCCGATTTCACATAGGGATGCCCGCGCAATGCCGCATCCATGCGGCCGTTCAACACGTTCAGATCGGTGGCTTCCAGGCCAATCAACTGCGGCGCCAGCTTGGCGATGCCGGCGCGCGCACCTTCGGCGTATGCCGGCAGATACGCAGGCCCCAGTGGACAGACCTCGCCATACCCGGTAACGCCGGCGTCGGTATGAACGGCCACGACGGTGGAATCGAATACCTCGACCGAATTCCCCCCCGACCATTTATAGCTGCCCTCATGCAACGGCAGTTCCACCCGGTACGCTCGAATTTTCGCGATCTTAGGCATTGGTATTCATTATTAGCCAGAATGGTGGGGAATCGCACCGTCATGTTGCCCGGCACAGAGCCGCGAGCGTGAGCGAGCGGCCCGCCATGGGCTCCCTTCGCTAACGGGTCGTGAAAAAATCGGTCGGCCTTTCGCGCTGCTGTCTTCTTTACGATACACTGAAATTTTTACAGGACATGAGAAATATAGTGCAACTCAATTCGCTCCTGGCGCTTCGCTCCAGCAGCCTGGCCATTAGACTGAGCGCTCAAGCCTGCGTATGCCTGATCGCCTTCCTCCTCCTGGCGGTGCCGGCGCGCTCTCAGGTATCGGCCATTCTTTCGGGAACGGTCACCGATCCATCTGGTGCGGCGGTCCCCGCCTCAACCGTGACGGCGAAAAACGTGGATACGGGGGCGCTCCGCGGCGCCGTAACGGATGCCGGAGGCCACTACCAGTTCCTCGCCTTGCCGGTCGGGCAATATGAGATTCGCGGCGCCAAGGCCGGGTTCACGGAAGTGGTCCGCACCGGCGTTTTCCTGGCTGTGGGGCAGAGCGCCACGGCGGACATGACACTGCCGGTCGGTGAGTCGAGCCAGCAAGTTACCGTGAACGGCGACGCGCCTCTGGTCAGTGTGACCGCGGAGGAGACATCGGGCATGGTGGGCGAGCGGCAGATCAAGG
Source organism: Bryobacterales bacterium (assembly GCA_963842505.1). Lineage (GTDB taxonomy): Bacteria > Acidobacteriota > Terriglobia > Bryobacterales > Bryobacteraceae > PALSA-129. Next base: position 1,401,903 of record CAWJGZ010000004.1, on the reverse strand, counting down.
ACCTTCCGCTCAACGGGCGCAGTTTCGACGAACTCCTCACGCTGAATCCTGGAATCGTCAATTTCACATGGGAGAAAACCGGCGGTATCGGCGTTTCGAATTCCACGGTGGGAAATAATTTTGCCGTGGAGGGAAATCGGCCTCAGCAGAATCTGTTTCTCTTGAACGGCGTGGAATTTACCGGCGCGGCGGAAAACAATATGCAGCCCGGCGGCACCAGCCAGCAACTGCTTGGAGTCGATGCCGTGCGGGAGTTTAATGTCCTGATCGATTCCTACCAGGCAGAGTACGGCAAACGTCCCGGAGCACAGGTTTTGATTATCACTCAGTCCGGGACGAACCGGTTGCACGGATCTTTGTTCGAATTCCTGCGGAACAATGCCCTGGATGCGCCCAATTACTTCGATCCGGGTTCGGCTCCCGGCTTTCAGCGCAACCAGTTTGGAGGTTCGCTTGGCGGTCCGGTCCAAAAGAACAAGACCTTCCTGTTTGCCAATTTCGAGGGATTCCGCCAGCACCTGCACCAAACCGGCGTGGATCTTGTCCCCGACGCTAATTCGCGCAATGGCTATTTGCCTTGCAATCTGGTCAGCCCGGCCCCCAGCCCGTGCCCGGCCTCGGGCCTGGTGTCCGTTGGGGTTTCGCCGCTGATCAATGCGTGGCCCGCGCCAAGCCCTGGTGCTCCCGATTTCGGCGGAATCGCGGAAGCCTTCAACAATCCGTTACAAACCATTCGGGATGACTTCGGAACGGTTCGCCTGGACCACATTTTCTCCTCCCGTGACGCGCTGAGCTCGGTTTATACCATCGACGACAGTGCCGATTTCACCCCCACCAGCACCAATCTGTACAGCACCGACGTCGAGAGCCTTCGCGAGCAGGTGGCTAGCATCGAGGAAACCCACGTTTTCTCTTCGTCCTTGCTCAATACGGCCCGGGCCGGCTATTCGCGGGCCGGCTATTTTTTCACTGGCGAGCCCACCCCGGATACTCCCGCGGCCAGCCTGCCTGGTTTCCTGGCGGGACTTCCCGTCGGCGCGATCGTGGTGGGAGGCAGCGCGGCGTCGAATCCTACGGCCCAATTGAGTCTGGCCGGAAGCAACAATGGAAGTAATCTCCACGCCGCGCGGAATTTGTTCACCTATGAGGATCGCGTGTCCTTTACGAAAGGCCGTCATCAGTTCAACGTTGGAGCGTGGTTCCAGCGGCTCCGGTCGAACGAGAACCCTGGCGCTCAGCCAGTATGGCCAGGCAACCTTCACCAGTTTGCAGACTTTCCTGCAAGGCACCGTGGCGACTCTTCTGTACGATCCCGCGCCGACTCCGCTCGGCTGGCGTTCCTGGTTTGGAGCCTGGTACGCCGACGATGCGATTCGGCTGAGTTCCAAATTCACGCTGTCGCTCGGCTTCCGCGACGAATTTACCAACGGATGGAACGAGGTCCATGGCCGGGCCGCCACCTATACTTTTACGGGTGGCGTCATTTCCACTCAGCCAACTGTCGGAAGCTCCGCCTTCACGGTGAACAACGCAAAATTTCTGCCGCAGCCGCGAGCCAGCGCGGCATGGAGTCCTTTCGGCGGCGCGCACGCCACCGTGATTCGCGCCGGGTTTGGCATGTACAACGACCTTCAGGATGCGCTGGGCTACCGTACCGATCAGAACGCGCCGTTTAACCCAACCTACAGTCTCCCGAGCGTCCCGGTCTCGCAACTCCCGGTCTCCCCGGCCGCAGCGGTTCCGGCCACCGCCAAGCTGGTGCCTGGCGGAGTTCAGCCGAATTTGAAAACCCCCACACTGCTCTCCTGGTCGTTCCGAATCCAACAGGAACTCTCTGCCAACACCGCTCTTACCGTCGGATATGTCGGGTCTCACGGGTATCACGAAATCATCGGTGTCGATGCCAACGAACCCTTCCCCGTGGTCTGTCCGGCTGCGCCGTGTCCGGCGGACTATCCAGCCAACTTCCCGGCCGGCATAGCTGGCACACCGGTTCCGGCGGGCACTTACTATGTTCCGACTTCGACCAAAGCCAATCCCGCGATTGCCAACACCTGAACCTATTTTTCGGAGGGCGACAGTTCCTATAACGCCTTGCAGGTGGACCTGAACCGCCGCTTCAGCGCGGGGTTCTCTCTGCGCGGAGTGTACTCACGGTCGAAGACGATTGACGATGGCGACTCGCTGAACGCGACCACCTCGGGCGGCGAGCCGGCCCTGGCTTCGAATCCTTTCAGCCTCCGGGCCGATCGTGGACTGGCGAATTTCGATGTCCGGAATGTCGGCGTGCTCAGCGGCAGCTATGCGCTGCCTTTCGGACCGCGGAAGCGTTTCCTCACCGCTGCCAGCGGCGCCGTCAAAGCACTGGCGAGCCGCTGGACAGTCAACTCGATTGCGACGCTGCAAGGCGGTTTCCCCTTCACGCCGCAGCTCAGCTACAACCCTTCGAACACCGGCGACACGCGCAATCCGGTGCGCCCATTTGTGAACCCGGCGTTCACGGGTCCTGTGATTTTAGGGAAACCAACTCAGTGGTTCAATCCGGCCGCCTTCTTGGCCCCCCCGAACAGCAGCGGATTTTACGGAAACCTGGGGCGAGACACCTTGATCGGTCCCGGCCTGGCCACTTGGGATTTGTCCTTCCTCAAGGACACGCCGATTCGCGAAGGTCTCGCTCTTCAGTTTCGAGCGGAGTTGTTCAACCTTTTGAACCGGGCCAACTTCAACACTCCGAACGCCATCGTTTTCACGCCCACGGGCGTGTCGCCCACCGCCGGTGTGATCACGAGCACGTCGACGACCTCCCGGCAGTTGCAATTTGGACTGAAGCTGCTTTGGTAGGAGCCTTAAGGTTTTTTGCTCGGCAAGGGAGCTTTAACAACGTCTTTCCGCAACGCTGAGGTAACATAAAGAGGTTCCTGTAGACAAAAGGACACCGACATGAAAGCCGTTGTCTACTACAACTACGGTCCGCCCGACGTCCTCAAGTGTGAAGAAATTGAAAAGCCGGCCGCTGGGGACAATGAAGTCTTGATAAGAGTCCGCGCGGCTTCCGTGAATCCAATTGACTGGCACTTGATGAGAGGCACGCCGTACATCGTTCGCATAATGGCCGGCCTGCGCAAACCCAAGGTCACACGACTCGGCGTTGATGTGGCTGGCCAGGTTGAAGCGGTTGGCGGGAATGTAACTCAGTTCAAACCAGGCGACGAAGTGTTCGGCGCGTGCCGTGGAGCCTTTGCCGAGTACGCGTGTACTTCCGAGTCGGCAGTGGTCATGAAGCCGGATAACGTGACGTTTGAGCAAGCGGCTTCCGTACCTGTGGCGGCATTCACGGCCCTACAAGGTCTTCGTGACAAGGGCCAGATTCAGCCGGGGCAGAAGGTCTTGATTAACGGTGCGGCGGGTGGCGTGGGTACGTTCGCTGTGCAGATCGCCAAGTCGTTCGGCGCGGATGTCACGGGCGTATGCAGTACGAGGAATGTGGACATGGTCCGATCAATCGGCGCGGATCGGGTCATTGATTACACCCAAGAGGATTTCACCAAAAGTGGGCAACGCTACGACCTGGTTTTCGACTCCGTTGGGAATCATTCGTTGTCAGCATGCAGGCGCGTCTTGAATCGCAAGGGGACGTACATCGTGGTTGGAGGGCCGGACGGTCGGTGGCTCGGTCCTCTGGCTCGTTTGATCAAAACGCTTGTGTTGTCACCGTTCGTGAGCCAGAACCTGGTCATGTTTCTGGCGAGACGGAGCAAAGAGGACCTGACCGTCATGCGTGAGCTCATGGAGGCCGGAAAGGTGACACCCGTCATCGACAAGCGTTACAGGTTGAGCGAAGTCCCTGAGGCAATCCGGTATCTGGAAGAGGGACACGCTCGAGGAAAAGTAGTAATAACTTTGAAAGATAACGAATAACGGTCTATGCGTTTGTGTGGTAGCGATAAACGCAGCTTTCGTCGGGGATCTGCTTTCCACATGAACGCGCAGTCCCCAAACGGTACCCGCCCAAGGGCTGTATCACCCCTAACCGATCTTGCGCCTAACTTTGATCGAGAGCGGCGGACAGATCGTGAATGAGGTCCTCGGAACTTTCCAGTCCCACCGAGAGCCGTATCATCGCATCGGTAATGTGGCAGCGATCAAGGGCCTCATCTGTCATGTCGGAGTGTGTCATCGTACGCGGGTGTTCGATAAGAGACTCAGTGCCTCCCAGCGAAACCGCAAGATGGGATACTTTCACTGCGTCCAGGAACTTATACGCGGCCTCTCGCTGTGTGTTCTTGAGAAAGAATGTAATCATCGACCCCGGCCCGGTACACTGCTTCCGGTAGGTCTCATATTGGGCGCCGTCTTGCTCAGTGAGCAGCCCCGGAAAGATCACCTGGCCGACTTTGGGGTGACTCGCAATCGCTGATGCAACCTTCATTGCCTTTTCCGCCTGCCGTTCCATGCGGAGCCAGCAGGTTTCCAGGGACCGGGTAAGCATCCACGCCGTGTCGGCTGCCAGCGTGCCCCCCAGAACCGTGCGAAAATCCCTGATCGGCTCGATGAGTTCCTTGCCGCTGCTTCCTTCCCTGGCCAGGACGATGCCTGCAATCAGATCGCTGTGGCCGCTGAGGAACTTGGTTGCCGAATAGAGCACCAGGTCGGCGCCCTGCTGAAAGGGTTGCTGGAATACCGGGCCCAGGAACGTGTTGTCGACGGCAATGAGGGTCTTGCCGTTCCCGTACCGGCGGCCCAGCGCTACCACCGCCTCGATGTCGGTAAGGGTCATGCTGGGGTTCGCCGGCGTTTCGAGGAAGATCAGGTCGAAAGGCGCGGGCGATTCCTTGAGCGCCGCCTCTACCTTCGCGAGGTCGCTCGTATCGACGGCGGTAGCGGTGATGCCAAATCGTCCGCCGAGATGTTCGAAAAAGAAGTAAGTGCCGCCGTAGACCGGGTCGGTATAAAGGATCCGTCCGCCCGAAGGCACCAGCGCCAATACCGTAGTGGTGATCGCGTTCATTCCGGATGGGAAAGCCGCTGCATAGGCCGCCCCGTTCTCGACGGCGACCATCTTGTCCTCCCAAATCTCAACGTTGGGATTGTTTACCCGGGAATAGATCAGACCCGGGTCTTGACCGTCGTCGGCCGCCAGGTGATACGCGCGTGCAAAGAACTGCCGCCCTTCCTCGGCATTCGTGAATTCGAAGGTCGACGTGCGAAAGAGGGGCGGTTTTACCGACCGCTCGGAGAGCCTGGAATTGTATCCAGCCATGATCGCCCGCGTGGAAGGGTGAAGGTTGCGATGTGTCAGTTTATAACTTGGTAAGTGAGAGCCACCGATTTCAGTGTCCATATTGCCGCTCATAGACGCTCCTTCGATCGTCCCAAACAGGGTCTGGTTCGTTACAAGGACCAGCCGGTTCGTCCGGGCCGGGTTTGGCCATTGAACAACTTCCCTGACGTTCCAAAGATAACGGATTTGTCGTGGACAGTCGTAGCGGAGGCATGGCCTGTCTCGTTCCCCTAGCCTATCAGCGTTTCGGGGGAGTTGGTTGCCCGCGGCATACGGTCGCGCCTGCCGTATGTCGAGCGCGTTGAGCAAGTGCCACGAAGGAGACGCGGCCTGATCACGCGCCACGGCGGAAGGCTGGTGAGAAATGCAGGCTAGTCGCGTGTATAATTCAATCGGGAGAACATCCGATGCCGGCGAAGAATTATTACGTCGTCCTTGGCGTTTCCCGCCACGAATCGCCCGCGGGAATCCGCAACGCTTACCACCAGCTTGCCAGGCGCATGCACCCGGACGTTGCTGGACCGGCTGATACATCCCGATTCCAGGAGATTAACGAAGCTTACGAGATCCTGTCGGATCCCGACCGCCGGCGCGCGCACGACCGCGAGTTCGGCGAGCCGGAGCGCGGGACGGAAGTGCCGGTCCGGCGCCAGCCGCCCAAGTGGCCGATCGCGCCCGAGCCCATCTCGCTGGTCGGCCAGCCCGAACAGACCAAGCCTTCGTTCGACGCCTTCCGCGAGCGCTATCTCCGCAACTTCACCGGCTGGAATGTGCCCAAGGCTGAGCGGGCGGAAAGTCTGACGTTGGATGTGGCGCTCTCGCCGGCGGAGGCGTTCTGTGGTTGCACCATCCCGGTTGGCGTGCCGGTGTTCGGCGCCTGTCCGGAGTGCGGCGGCACCGGCCAAGTCTGCCTTTTCCGCTGTCTGGAGTGTGCCGGCTCGGGGCTTTTGGAGGAGCAGCGCACTTTGCATGTCCGCGTGCCGCCCGGGGTCCAGCCTGGAACGGTTCTGGAGGTGCCGCTCGAAATGTTCGGGATCAACAATCTCTATCTTCGCGTGCAGGTTCTCGATTTCGGACGCCCTCTGAGCCAGCCTACCAATTCCCGTTCCGCAGCACCGGCTTCTTGCACGCCGCGCAAAACTCCGCGCCCTTTACGTCCAACCGCTCCACCGCGTGGGTGGACGCCATCACGCAGCGCCAATCCACGCAGTGTTTCAGGCCGAAAGTGTGCCCCAACTCGTGCGCGGCTTCTTTGATCAGCCGCTCCCGCAACAGATCTTCGCGCGGCGGCAATCCATAGAATTCTTCCCCGAGGCGCGCCATCGAAACCACCGCGCAGTTGCCGTCCAGCTGGGCCTCGCCGAATACGAAGGTCAGCACGGGGACATACAGGTCGCACGCGGTAACTCCCAGCACCCGCGCATTGGTGCCGGCCGCGCGCTCCAGCCGTTGCAGGATCGCCGTCGAGTAGTACTGGTTGCGCCTTGGGTCCAGGGCGAAGCCCAGGTCGAAGCTCTCCGGCCTGATCTGGCACGATGTGCGAAACGTGCGGACCAGCGCGGCCGCCAATTGTTCGAGCGCATCCAGTTGTGGCTCCCGCACCGGACCGTTCCGGTCCGTGAGCGGAATGAGATGGATCGGTTTCACCGCATCCCGTATCGCCGCAGCTTGTTGTAGAGCGTCGTGCGGTCGATATCCAGAATCCGCGCCGTCCGCGAGAGGTTGTGCTGCGTCTCCCGCAGGATGCGCTCAATGTGCGCCCGCTCGACGTCGTCGAGCGTCCGCCCGCCTTTCATTTCGTCGTCATGGAGCTGGAAGGAGAAATCCGACGGCCGCACTTCCGGTCCGCGCCCCACTACCAGCGCGCGCTCCACGGCATTTTCCAACTCGCGCACGTTGCCCGGCCAGTCGTGCTGCATCAGCCGGTCCATGGCCTCCGGCGCCAACTGCGGCATTGGCCGGCTGGTCGCCATGCAGAATTTGTTGAGGAAATGATTCACCAGCAGCGGAATGTCCTCGCGCCGTTCCCGCAGCGGCGGCAGGTCGATGCAGAACACGTGCAGCCGGTAATACAAGTCGGGCCGGAACGTTCCCGCCTTTACCAGGGCCTCCAGGTTTTTGTTGGTGGCGGCGATGCAGCGGAAATCCACCTTGATCGGCTGGTTCCCGCCCACGCGCACGATTTCCTTCTCCTGCAGCACGCGCAGCAGGTCGGTCTGGGTCCGCAGGCTGATATCGCTGATCTCGTCCAGAAACACGCTGCCGCCATCGGCCACTTCGAACTTGCCCTTCTTGCGATACTGCGCGCCGGTAAAGGCGCCCTTCTCGTGGCCGAACAGCTCGCTCTCGAGCAGGGTTTCGGTTAAGGCGCCGCAATGGATCGTGACCATCGGCATGAAGCGCCGCGGTCCCGCCGCGTGGATGGCGCGCGCCACCACTTCTTTCCCCGTTCCGCTCTCCCCGGTGACCAGCACGGTGGCTTCGGTGGGCGCCACCATCTCGATCAGCTCCACCACTTTTTTCATGGCCGGGCTCTTGCCGATCAGTTCGGTCGAGGGCGACACCTCTTGCAGGTTTTCGCGCAGCCTCACTACCTCGCGCCGCGCGCGCTTGTGCTCCAGCGCGTTCGAAACCAGGTGCGAGAGCTCGTCCGGGTCCACCGGCTTGGTGATGTAGTCGTAGGCTCCCACTTTCAGCGCCTGCACGGCCGTCTCCACCGAGGCATAGCCGGTCATGATGATCACTGTCAGGTCCGCATCGGCCTCGCGCAGGCGGGCCTGCAACTCCATCCCGTCCATGCCCGGCATCTTGATATCGATCAGCGCAATATCGTACTCGGCCTGCTGGATCGCTTCCAGCGCCTCGCGCCCGCTACCCACCGGCCGGGCCGTATATCCTTCGCTCGTGAACCATTTGCTCAGTGAATCCCGCACTACCAGTTCGTCGTCCACGATCAGGATCTTGCCTTTTACCTGAATCGCGTTCGGTGCCTCTACTGCTGTTGCCATAACATTCTCCCGTTTATCGAATCTCGGCGGCGTCCGGCTGTCACGCCCCCACCCCGACTGCGGCCATCGGCAGCCCGACCTGGAACTCCGTTCCCACGCCCGGCTCCGACCGCACCGTGATCTCGCCTCCGTGCTGCTCTACGATGCTGTGCGCTACCGCGAGGCCCAGCCCGGTGCGGTTCTGGTCCTCCTTGGTGGTGAAGAAAGGATCGAAAATGTGCGGCATGACGTCGGCTGGAATCCCGCTCCCGCTGTCTTTCACCCGCACTACGCCCTGCTCCGTCTGGCCATCGAACCCCGTGCTTACTTCCAACTGCCCGCCCTTGCCCATGGCTTCCGACGCGTTCATCAGCAGAACCAGAATCACCTGCTGGATCTGGTTGGCGTCGCACAGCACCGGTGGCAGTTGCTCCGCCAGCTTTTCTTCGAGCACGATGCTCTGCATGTCCAGCTTGTGCTTCACCAGCAGCACCGCCCGGTGCACTACGGTGTTCAAATCGTTGGGCTCGCGCACGCTGGGCGCCTGCCGGGAAAAAGTCAGCAGGTTCTTCACCAGGTCTCCACAACGCTTGCTCTCGCGCTCGATGGTCTGCAATTGCTCCGCCATCTCGTCCCGCTGCGGTACCTCGTGTTTCATCAGTTCCCGCAGCACCAGCCGCGCGTAGGTCAGAATCCCGAACAGCGGGTTGTTGATCTCGTGCGCCACGGTGGCCGCCAGCTTGCCGATGGAGGCCATCTTTTCCGAGCGCAGCAGCGTCTTGTGGACTTTCTCCAACTCCACAGTCTTGCGCCGCACCTGCTCCTCGATCTTGGCCTGCACGCCGCCCACTTCCGCCGTCATGGTGTTGAATGAGACCGCCAGGTCGCCCAATTCGTCATCCGACCGCACCGGCAGGCGGTATTCCCAATCTCCTCCCGCCACGCGCTTCGTTCCGTCGATGAGTTCCTTCACCGGGCGGTAGACCACTACCCACATGAAGCCCACGGCCGCCGCGCAGCCGAATGTCAGGGCCCCCAACAGAAACCAGGTCAGGTTGGCCTGGTGCTGCCGGATCTGCTGCTCTACCGCCTCCAGCGACAGGTCCGCGTCAATCACACCCAACACGCGCTGGTTGGCCTGGTGTACGTGGCATTGCGCGGTCCAGCATTCCGGACGGTTATCGATGGGCCGCATGACCGCCAGCACCGGCCGCCCCTGCGGATCGGTGAAGCGCCGCGCCCGCTCGCGCTGGTTCAATTGGGCCAGCGGCGCCGCGCCCGCGTGGCATTTGTTGCACTGCTCGGCGGTCTTGTCCACTACGCGCCCGATCTCCGCGCGGTCCGTGGAATACGTGATGAGTCCCTGCTGGTTGAACAGCCGGATGCGCTCGATGCCCGGCTCCGCGCCCATATCGTCGATGCGGCTGTGCAGCGCCGGGCGGTCGTTCTGCAACATTTCATAGTGCGTGCTGCGCAGGATCACGTCGGTGATGCGGTCGGCCGATTGCTCCACCAGGTTCTCCGATTGCCGCCGTTCCGAGCGCAGATTGATGTAGCCGAACAGAGCGAAAAAGGGCGTCGTGCACGCGATTACCGAGACCGCCAGCTTCGCGGCCAGTCCCAAGCGGAATGTTTTGCCCAAACTCATTGGTCGGCTCCGCCATCCTGATATACTTCGCGCCGCGCGTGTCTCCGTGGCGGGAAATCCTTATTCTGCGGTGACTGAATCCTCCTCCGTTTCTTCCATCGCGGGGTAGCCGCTCTGGTGTTCTTCCGCCTCGAAGATCGGGAAGTATTGCGCAATCGTCCGGAAAGTCGCAAATCCCACGCAGACGATCGACAGCGTGACCGCGAGCTCGGTCCATCTGGGGAAGTAATGCGTGCCCGCGCCCGCTTCCAAACCGGTTGTTCCGACGTTCATCCGGTTCGCGATGAATCCGAATACCACCATCACCGCGCAGGCGTACAGCGCGCCCGGCTGCCGCCGGATGCGCGCCTGGTACAGCAGGACCATGGGCACCGCCATCAGCAGAATCTCCAGCGCGAATAGCCACGTCTCGATGCGGTTCTGCGTCAGCAGGCCGAAGGCGTGCTGATGGCTCAAGTCCAGGAAGCGGATCCACAGGTACACGCTCAACACCACCGCCAGCACGCGCGCCATGCTCATCAGCAGCGGCACCTCCAGCGCGCGGCCGAAAGCCCGGCTGCTGTGCCACGATTCAAAGATCGTCATGGCCAGGCCCACCGCGATCGACGATAGGAAAAACAGCAGCGGCAGGATGGGGGAGTACCACAACGGGTAGAGTTTTTCCGGCACGATCAGAAACAGCGAGCCCAACGAACTCTGGTGCAGCGTGGAGAGCAGCACGCCCAGGATCATCAGCGGAACCGAGATCTTGTGGATCCACGCCAGCGGCTTGTGCAGTCCGAATTTCTCAAAAACCACAGGGAGAAATTCCAGGAACAGCACCGTGGTGTAGAGCGTCACGCACCAGGCCACTTCAAACATCACCGAGTGCGGATTCCACATCACCAGCGGATGCCACAGGCGGTCCGGCCGGCCCAGGTCGTAGAGCAGACCCACCACCACCAGCATGTAGCCCAGAAACGCGGTGAGAATCGCCGGCCGCAGAACCGGTTTGTACCTCTCGATATTAAAAATGTGGACCATCGCAACCAGCGTGAAGCCGCCGGCCGCCAGGCCCACGCCGCATACCACATCGAACGCAATCCAGAGTCCCCACGGGAACTTGTCGCTCAGGTTGGTGGAGCCGCCCAACCCGTACATCACCCGCAACCAGGTGGAGTACAACCCGCAGGCCAGGATGACCACGAATATCGCCCGCCATATCGTGATCTTGGGAAGCTTGATGTTCATCGCCCCTCCTTCTTCGCCACTTCCGCCCGCCGGTTGGTGATCCAGTAAATGCCGCCCAGCAACACCGTGCCGGTGGAGACAATGTCCGGCACCAGCTCCAGCACCCGCCAGGTGGTTTCCGGCAGCGGCTCCTGCCCCAGGTTTGTGCGCAGCCCGATCTGTTCGAACGGCACCGCCGAAAGGTAGAACACCGACGTCCCGCCGACTTCCGAGATGCCGTAAACCTTCGGGTAATAGTCGGCGGGCTTTTCGGCGATCCGCCGCTTGGCTTCCTGGATCAGCTCGTCACGGTCTCCGTTGATGGTGGCGCCCACCGGGCAGACTTCCGCGCAGGCCGTCATCCTGCCGGCGATCTGCCGCTCAGAGCACATATCGCACTTCCGCATTTTCGGAAGACGGCTGCTCCATTCATAAGTAGGCACCTGGAACGGGCAAGCCTGCATACAGTACCGGCAGCCCATGCATTTATCCGCGTCGTAGGTGACCGGCCCCAACGCTGTTTTTTGCAACGCCCCTACCGGGCATACCGAGGCGCAGGTGGGCTGTACGCAATTCATGCACAACCGCCTTGAGAATCGATCCCCATGCGTTTCCACCGCAGTCAATTTATGCGCCGAAATCCTCGGCTCTGCGGCGATCTGCTCGTTGTAGGGAAGTCCCCAGCGTTCCGCGCACCCGGCTTCGCAAGCTTTACATCCGATACAAAGAGTACTGTCGTATAGGATCGCTTTTGGCATATCTAGATCCTCAACTCCATTTTTAGCAGATTTCAGACAAAAATTGTAGTGAATCTTTACAGACCCTCTGGTGGAGTGCTGAAGAAATCGCCGTTCCCCGGAGAGGCCAGACAGAAAAACCGGGACTGGAGGAGTGCGCCTCTAGTCCCGGTTCCATACTGGATGAATAATGTCCTCTTCTGACCTTGCGGCGACGCAAACTCTTATTCCGTAAGGAAAAACTCGCTCGTGACTTCGGTCCAGCTTACTTCCGGCAGGGCTTCCAGCAGATCTTCGGCCGGCCGGCCGCCATCCGCCGCCACCGCTCCAGCCAGCGCCGGTTGCTGCGCATACAGCCGTTCCACCGCTTCCCGCATCCAGTCTCTTACCAAGCCTTTGGGAACCAGATTGCGCCCGGTATTCTCTTCGTCGGGGACGTGTACGGCCACCAGCCAGCCTTTGCCGTACGGGTCTTGCCGCAGGATCGCGGGGTTGGTAAGCGCCTCGGCGTTGATTTCCATCACTTCGCCTTCGGTCGGCGACACCATTTCGGTCTTGCGTCCGTCGCGGAAAAAGGACAGGACCTTTTGTCCCTGGCGAATCCACTGGCCGGGTTTCGGCAGCTCGATTTTTTCCAGCTTCCCCAACAGGGCTGCGGCGAATTCATCGGCGCCCACACGCACCACATTCTTGCGCTCACGCATAAGCCAGGCATGACCGGGGTGATAAGAGAGCTTCTCCGGAACCAGGAAACCGTCTACATAGTCACCGCCCGCTTGGGCCGGGACTGCATGCAATGCCTCGACCGCGACCGTGTGCATCACTTTGCGGCGATTCAACACATAATCCAATACGATGAAAACCAGGAAAGTAGCAAGAACCAGAATGACTGTCATATTCGTCCAACCTTTCTGTCCTTGCTAAGGGCACGGCAGATGCCAAACTCCGCCGTTTTTTGCGCTTATATGTGTCGTGAATTCAAGCAAGTACAGGCTATGGTTTTCCTCGACAGGCCTTCTCTGTTGATGAATTCAACGCCACCCCTGTCGAATTTTACGCTAACCGGTTATTGAATGAGCGGCTTGGGCTGTCTGTTGTTGATTCCTACACCAAAGTCGGAAATGCCCACAGTTTTCCATCCAATTGGCCGTCCTGCGAGTTCGGTGCGGTGGCTTTGCGCTTCCCGGCTCCTTCACGCGGACGCCGTGCGCGCGGCAGATGCCGGTACGCTCCGTCCCAATGAAGAGCAGGCAAGTATCGCCGTGCGCGGCGACGTGGCGCGCGTACACTATCTGAAGGGAGTCATTCCATGCCTGATCAAAACTACGGCAACCATCACCAATACGTCCCGATCTTCCACTATGTGCTGCTGCCGCTCCTGTTTCTCACCGTCATTGGTTCCCTCGTCAACCTGGTTGAATCCTGGGGGGATCACACGCGGCTCTATAGCGCTTCGCTAATCGTGGTGCTCTCGGTTGCGAGCTTCCTGATGCTGTTCCTCTTGCGGATTTTCGCGCTCAAGGCGCAGGACCGCGCCATCCGCGCCGAAGAGAACCTCCGCCACTTCGCCATCGCCGGCAAGCTGCTCGACGCACGTCTCACCGTGCGCCAGATTGTGGGCCTGCGCTTCGCGTCCGATGGCGAATTCGTCGCGCTGGCGCAACGCGCCGCCTCGGAAAGTCTCACCGAGGATGCCATCAAGCGCGCCATCAAAACCTGGCGCCCCGACACATACCGCGTTTGAACGTCAAAGCTGTCGAGCGTCACCGCGGCCCGGGCGGGTTTGCGACAAGAAAATGGATGGCCTCACGATTTCCCCGAGAAACAAGCGATTCTGAGCCGCGCCGGGGGCCGTGGTTATCCACTCTTGTGTCGCGCACCCGGCAGGGGCAAGGACGGCTGGCACGGGTTGTCGCGGCACTCGCGCCGCCTGTGATAACCTCGGAGCTTATGTTGTTCGAGTCCGACAAAGTAATGTTCGAAATCTACAAGGAAACCGAGTACACCGGCCGCTACCGCGTCGTCTACTTCACCGAACTTCAGGATCACAACAAGGAAACCGAAATCAATCACGCCCTCGCCGGCGAACACTTCTTCGACGGCTTCATCAAGAATTTCCGCAAAGAGGAAGCCAAGGAAATCATCGCCTCGCTCCTCGAACGCCTCAATAACGGCGAGCCCGTCGATCCTCCCGCAATCGAAAGCGCCCTCGGCGAGCACCTGGCCTGAGGCTGCCCTTGCGCATCTCCCGTTTTCCCAGCCTCACCGAAGCCCAATTTTTCGGATGCACAGCCGCCTTCGTCGATTCCCTTTTCGGTGAATTGAACGCCGCTTCCCTCGTCTTGCGCCGCCTCGAAGGCAAATCCAAAGGCTCCGCCTTCGCTTATGAGATGACTTTCGACACCCATCGCTATGGCGCGCTCATGGTGATCGATCGCTGGTCCATGCTGATTTCCGCCTTCGGACCGCACCTTGAACTCTCGCGCCGCCCCGCCATCATTGCCGAAGCGCCGCGGCGCATTCGCACCGCCGAAACCATTCTGGGATCGGCCAACCGCCTGGTGGATGCCGCATCCGGCTATTCCCCGGCGATTGTGGAAGCCTGCGCACTGGCCTTCCAGTCCCTCAACACCACCTTCGCGGAAGAGCGCGCGGAGGCGCAGCAATCCGCCAGGCTCGGCCCCATGCTGCCCGAGGATTACACCGCCGCCCGCCGCATTTTCCTCGAAGACCTGGCCGCCCGGCGATGATTCCGGCCGCCGGCTCCCGCTACTTCGCCGCGTCCAGCTTGCTGAACACCTTCACAAATTCCGTGTAAGGCTGCGCGCCCACCAGCAGTTCGCCGTCCACGCCCTCCGGCGTGCTCCTGCCGATCACGAATGTGGGCGTGGCTTCCGCCCCAATCTTCATGGCTTCCAGCACGTCCGTCTGCACGGCTTCTTTATATTTCTGGCTCTGCACGCACGTGCGGAACACATCCACGTTCATCTTCAGTTCCGCCGCGTCCGCCAGCAGGCTTTCCAGATCCAGCTTGCCCGGGTTCGCGCCCATGGTATCCCGCAGTTTCCAGTATTGTCCCTGGTCCGCCGCGCACCGCGCCGCCTGCGCCGCGCGCACCGCGTCCGGGTGGATTGAATCGAGCGGCAGGTCCCGGCTGTAGAAACGCACCTTCCCCGTGTCGATAAAATTTTTCTTCAGATCGCCGTAGACCGTCGTGTGGAACTGCCGGCAGAACGGGCACTGGTAGTCCGTGAACTCCACCACGGTAATTGGCGCTTCCTTCGATCCCAGCATCTGGAAGCCTTCCAGGTTGAGCTTCGTGTGCGACGGGCCCGCGGGCGCGCCCTTCTCCGCCTGCTTCTCCAGCAATTGCCGGATCTGCCGCAGTTCGCTCAAGATCTCGTCGGCCTGTTCGCGCGTAATGCCCTCGTCCTTGGCATTCTTCTTGTTCTGCGCGCCCAGGGGCAGCAGCAGCGCCAGCGGCAGCACCGCCCATCGTGTGTATCGCAAAATCCGGTTCATGGTCTAGTCCTTTTCCAGCACCAGCATATACTGCACATTCTTGACGTGCTCTTTTTCCATAATCAAATGAAAGTGGTTGGCCTCCACTTCCTTGATCAGGTCAGGCATGTCCAGCCGGATGTGCGTCAGCGCGCGCCCGTTGGGCATGGCCGATGCCCGCTTGTAATATTCCACGATCACCAGCTTGCCATCCGGCTTCAGCGCCTTGCGCAGCGCCGCCAGCATCTTCTCCGGATAATCGAAGTGGTGGTACGTATCCAGCACCAGTTCCATGTCCAACTGCCCTTCCGGCAGATTCGGGTCCGTCTCCGAACCTTTCACAAAGCTCACGTTCTTCAGGTTCTGATTTTCAGCCGTCTGTTTGGCCGCGGACAGAAAATCGTCGAAGATGTCTTCCGCGATCACGCGCCCCGCCGGCCCCACGCGCTTGCTCAGATACGGCAGCAGGTATCCCACGCCCGTCCCCACATCGGCCATCGTCATTCCCGGCTGCAAACCTATCGACGCCACCAGTTGGGCCGGCTTCTGCGCCTGGACGCGCTCCGGATCCCCCAGCGTTTGCGCCACGGTTTTCCGCGCGGCCTGCGTCTGGTACCCCGAGTTCGCCTCCTGCGCCACCTGCGCCGCGAGCGTGCCCGCCAGAGCCATCGCCGCAATTGCTATCTTCTGCATCTTTTTCATAGTGTTTATAGTGCCGTCTCCATCGGCAGCGCCAAAGGCGCCTCGTTCAAAAAGTCCAGTCCCGACATTTCCTCCACCGCCTCGCGGATCGATTGTTCCGACGTTTCCTCCGTCGTGATCACAAACGGCAGATCGTGTTTGGTGTTGCACGGCTCCTGCAACACCGTTTCCACGCCGATCTTCTTGCTCGCCAAAATCCCCGCCAGCTTCGCGATGATGCCCGGCCGGTCGTTCACCCGGAAACGCAGAAAGTAGGCCCGCTTTTGCAGCGTCACCGGAACCGGCTTGTTGTCGTCCAGCCGCTCATACGCGAACGGCGATACTCGTTCCGGGCTGCCACTGCGGATCTCGCGCGCCACTCGCATCAGATCGCTCACCACCGCTACTCCCGTGGGCAGAGCGCCCGCGCCCCAGCCGTAGTAAAAGGTATCTTCGCCATACTTGCCTTTCACCCACACGGCGTTATACGGCCCCTGGACTCCGGCCAGAATCGTCGAGGCCGGAATCAGCGCCGGCCGCACCGAAAGAATGATTCCCTGCGCAATCCGCCGCGCGCCGCAAATCAGCCGGATGCTGTGCTTCAACTGCCGCGCGTACCGGAAGTCCACTTCCGTGATGCGCCGGATACCTTCCATGAAAATATCCGAGGGCGTAATGTTTTCCCCAAATGCCAGAGCCGCCAGCAGCACCAGCTTGGACCGCGCATCGTAGCCGTCCACGTCGGCGCTTGGGTCCGCCTCCGCATAGCCCAGCCGCTGCGCCTCTTTCAGCACAACTTCGAGCGGCACGTCCCTCTTCTCCATCTCCGTCAGGATGTAATTGCACGTGCCGTTGAGAATCCCGTAGAGCGCCATGATCCGGTCGCCCGAAATTCCTTCGCGCAACACCGCATGAATCGGGATGCCGCCGCACACGCTGGCTTCCATTGCCAGGTTGATTCCCGCCCGGATGGCGCGATCCCAGATCTCCGGCCCGCTCGCCGCCATCAATTCCTTATTGGCCGTCACCACCGATTTGCGATGTTCAATCGCCGCGTCCAGAATCTCCGCCGCCACTGCCGTCCCACCCACCAGTTCGGCTACGATCTGCACATCCGGATGCCGCACTACCGCGCGCCAGTCGGTAGTCTGAAAGACCGGCCCGAGCGCCGCCGGCAGCTTCTTCGATGTGACAGACCGGCTGCACACCGCTGTCACCCGCAACCGGAACCCCAGTTTGCGTGCGATCTGTTCCTGGCTCTCGGCCAGAATCGTGAGCGTTCCCATGCCGACGTTGCCCAGTCCTATGATTCCGACCTTCACTTCATCCATATAAAAACAGGATATCAGGGCTGGCCGGCGAACTTGGCGGTTCTTCCGCGCCAGCCACGCGTCCGGCGCGGCTCTTCATGCGGAAACTGCTCGAAAAGGCAGATGCCGATCTGGCTGGATTGCTCGTGAAGGCCGGACATGGACACCTCCGATCGGGTTCATGGGTGCATCGTTATATAAAGACACCGCCCGCGTCCTGGATCACGGCTTCACACTGTCACCGCCGGGGCACACTCAAAGACTCGCAAATCTAACATACAATAGGTCTTTACCAAAAGGTTTTCGAAAGCATGAGAAGAACACTCGCAGCATCTCTACTGGCACTCCTCTGCTCCACCGCCATTTACGCGCAGGCTGTGGCTGGAGCCGGCGCCATCACAGGCATCGTGCGCGACCAATATGGTGATGGCATTCCGGAGGTCACGCTGGTCATCACCAACCCGGCGCTGGGCCTCACCCGCAGCGTCATGACCAGCGACGACGGCCTGTTTAACGCACCTGGCCTGGTGCCGTCCTCCACCTACACGCTCAAGGCGACCAAGAGAGGATACGAAGATTGGACGCTGGCCAACTTCGACGTTTCCGTCGGCGAATCCGTCAACTTCCGCATTCCGCTGGTAAAGGCCGGTTCCCCACCCGCCGGCGAGCCGCTCTCGGCTCTCGCGCCGGTGCAGGATACCAAGATGTCCCTTTCTTCGCTGGTGACCTTCGGGCAGTTGCAGGGCTTGCCCTCCAACGCGCGGCTGCCCGACAACCTGGTGCTCCTGGCCCCGGCGGTGATTGCAAATCCGTCCACCGGCTACCTGGGATTCCGCAGCGAGCAGTTCATGAACTCCTTTCTTCTCGACGGCATCAATGACACCAATGGTTATTCCGTCAACAAGCCCCCCATCTTGCCGCTGGTGGCTCAAGACGCCATCGCTGAAATACAGGTAATTTCCGCCGCCGCGCCAGCCGAGTTCGGACACGCTTCCGGCGGCATCGTCAACGCTGTCACCCGCAGCGGCACGGACGCCCTCCACGTCGAAGCTTATGACTACTACATCACCCCCTCCCTGGTTGCGCCCGATCCTTTTGGCAACAACTTCAAGCCCACCGGCGACCACCAACAGGACGGACTCAGCGTCGGCGCGCCCATCGCGCCCGATCACTTTTTCGTCTTCGGCAATTTTGAAATGGTCAAATGGGATTCCCAGGCCCTCAACCGCATCACGAATCCCCTGATCACCGATTCCACCGGCAATTCCATTCCCGCGACCAATTGCACGGCCACCGCCGCGCAGTGCACGGCTGCCATCAACTTCATCAAAGGGCAGATGAACGCAGTGGTTCCACGCTCGCTTAAGTCCACCTCGGGCTTCCTCAAGTTCGACTTCCGGCCCAGCGACAAGAACAACTTCACGATGGAAGGCGACATTTCGCATAAGCATGCGCCCAATGGCATGGAAACCGAGCAGGTGGCGGCCAACGGCGGGTTGCTCGGCTCCAACGCCACTTACACTGCCTCGGATATTTTCGGCAAGATCGGCTGGACCAGTGTAATTAACGAAAACACCACCAACGAATTCCACGGTGGCTATTTCAAAGACGGTCTGGACGCCTACACCGATTTCAGCCTGACGCCTTCCACCGGTCCCGTCGGCATCAATCTCGCCGGCACGTCCATCGGATCGAATCCGCTGTATCCCGCCAACCTCACCGAGGAGCGCATTTCCGCCGTGGATGGGTACACCCAGGTGATCGGCACCCACACCATCAAAGTCGGCGGGGACTTCAGCGAAAACCAGGATCGCGTCGACCAGCTCTACAGCCGCTACGGCTCCTACGACTACACATCCCTCACCGCCTTCGCCGAAGACTATAGCGCCAACGTAAAGCAACAGAAGAATTACGCACTGTTCACACAGACCTTCGGCACCCCGGTTTCGTCGGTGCGCACCATGTTAATCCACGCATTCGCCCACGACACCTGGAAAGCCACTCCGCGCCTGCTTGTGGATGCCGGGGTTCGCTGGGAGAAGACGCGCATTCCCAAGCCCACGCAGCCCAACCCCGACAATTACCAGTCGGAATTCATCCCATCGCCCAATGTCAACTTCGCCCCGCGCATCGGCGCCGCATACATGCTGGACAACCGCACCGT
Organism: Bryobacterales bacterium; assembly: GCA_963842505.1. Taxonomy (GTDB): domain Bacteria; phylum Acidobacteriota; class Terriglobia; order Bryobacterales; family Bryobacteraceae; genus PALSA-129. The sequence goes on along the minus strand of CAWJGZ010000004.1, from coordinate 1,382,385 downwards.
GGTGCGGCTCGGCGCCGGCATGTACCACGAACCCTTCCCCGGCCAGTTGATACGCGACCTGACCGTCGGCGGGGGCGTCTACCAGACCAACTACACCATCATCCCCAACCAGGTCAATTCACCGGTCTTCCCCAAGCCGCTGGCCTCCACCTCTTCGGTGGCGACGTCCCTCCAGAACTCGCTCGTCACGGCGGCCAAGTTCCGCAATCCCTACACCGAGCAGGGCACCCTGGCCATCGAACGGCGCCTCACCAACTACATGGCCCTCGCCGTGAGCGGCATCGATATCATGGGCCAAAAGCTGTGGACCGCCGCGGATGTGAACATGAATGGCGCCACCGTCACTTCCGAAACCTACACCATCGATAACGCCAGCGGCGCCGCGGCCAGTACTTACACCACCAACGTCTTCTCCACCAACTTCGCCCGCAACTGGCAAGTCGGCAACGAAGGCAGCTCACGCTACATGGCCGGGGTAGCCCAGTTGCGCACGGCGCTCTCTCACGGCCTTTCGGTGCAAGCTTCCTACACGTATTCGCACGCCACCGACGATCTCGGCGGCCCTCCCGTGGTGAGCATCCTTCCCTCCTATACCAACCCGCTTGATTACCGGGGCGATCAGGGACCCTCCTCGCTCTACCAGAGGCACCGCTTCGTCCTCAACTGGATCTGGCAGCCGCGCGTCACCAAGGGCCACTCAGTCCCCGAGCGCTTCATGCTGAATGGATGGCAACTCTCGGGCGTCGCCACCGCGGCGTCTTCGCTCCACGAAACCGCGCTGGTCGACGTCCTGGGCCAGCAGTTTACCGGCGTCACGATGGCCTTCCCCACTTCCCTCAGCGGCTTCGGCGGCTGGTCGCGCGTGCCCTTCGAGGCCGTCAACACCCTGCCCATCGGCAATCAATACAGCGTGGACGCGCGCCTGACGCGCGAACTGCCGTTCACGTCGCGGCTGAAAGGCCTTCTCATGATCGAGGCCTATAATGCGCTCAACCACAAGAATTACACGAGCGTCGAGCCGATTGCCTACACCGCCGTCTCCGGCGTGTTAAAGCCCGTCGCCGCCGCGGGCACGCCCATTGCCGACTACGGCTATCCCTACGGCACCAACGCTCGCCGCATTCAAGTGGCCTTAAAGCTGGTGTTTTAGCCGGGCAGGCGTCAGCATCCCCAAGACCGGCCAGGAGGCCGGTCCCACTTGGCGCGATACTGGAGCTGAGTGACTCCCACGGGCGCCTATCAATACGTCCTCTCGCTGCCCGAGCGCGTGGTCCGATCGCTGGGCGCTCTGGCCGGCGGGTTGCTGCGCGAGATCGGCGTAGTGGCCGTGCCCGCCAGCCTTCGCCGCACCACTCTTTACCGCACCATGGTCGATGTGGTGCTGCGCTTCTGGATCCAGGAAGTGGGTCAGGTGGAGGGCATCTATCCTACTGAAAACCGCCTTGCCGAAAATTTTCTGGTGCAGCGCACCGCCAGCCACGGCATCGAACTCCTCGGCATCCTGGCCTTTCGCGCTTCGCCCGTGTGGGTGCTGGCCGCGCTGGCCGATGTCACCGGCGCCGGCCACCACCTTATCCGCGAAATTTCCCAGGCTTTAAAAGACGAAGGTCTGATCCAGCCCGACGCGCAGTTTGAAACCATGGACCAACTGCTGGACGGCCTTGAAAGCACCAGCTCGCACCTGGCGCAAACCCTCAACTTGCCGCCCATCGATGTCGCCGGGCTGCGCCGCGAATGGACCAGGTTCCGCGACGAAGTCCGCTCCATCCCGCCGAAAAACGTGCCGCCACCGGAACGCCTCGACAGCATCTGGAACGAGATCCGCCGCACCGCGCAGGAACAGAACCGCTCGGTGTTCACGGTCTCGTCGCTGATGGCGCTGTCCACTCTCGCGCACGTTCCCGCCAACGTGCTGTGGCTGTCGCGTGCCGCGCATTCCGCCGCCCGCCGCGCCGGCAAAGTTCTCGGTGGCGCCATTCTCGATCACTACGTGCAAGCCCTCGCGGAAATTTCGCGCACCGGTTTCCTGGCCTACTGGACGCGCGAGTTCCGCCCCTATCTGCGCGCCGCCGCGCTGCAATTCGCGCCTGAACACGAGACTCTCACCGAGCGCCTTCTGCGGCGGCGGCCGCGCTGACGGATGGTGAGGAGTTGGGAGCGAGGAGTTGGAAGGCAGGAGTAAAAAGTCAGAAGTCAGAATGGAGAGGAAGTTGCGAGGTGCGGGGGTTGGCAGGCGAAAGCGGCGGCTTCAGGAGAACTCGGAGAGGTTGGCAGGCGGCACCGCCTGCCCCACCAAAGGAAAGCTGAAGACACTTGTGGCGTGGGGGTGGGGAAAGAAGAAGGGCGTTGCGGCGGCCGGGGCTCTCGGACTTATCGCCGGGCGTGTCTCCGGATTCTCTCGGACCCAATTACGGGGCGGCCGCCAGTGATTGGAACGGCATCTTCAGGGTGAGCGACGCTGGATGGCGCCGGGTTCCCCAATTCAATGCCTGTTCTCTGAAACCTTACTCCGATCTAGGCAATTAAGCCGGTACGTTTCTGGATTGCGAAATCGATTTCACGGTTCTTCCGTCGGTCCCCATCGGTTAACAACCCCGGTGAGTGCCGCAAGGCCTTCACGGCCGCCGAGAAGTATCAGCACCACCTGAAAAGCAACGCTTCCTGGCCAGGAAGAGGATGAGGAAACCTTACGACGGGCGCAAGTTCTTCATCCGAATCAAAAGTAGCATGAGGGTGAGTGGGAACTTGGGGGCGGAAAGCTGCAAGTAGATGAAAACAGGGCAAATTGAGATCGAAGATTTTTGAACTGGGGCGCGTGCTTTGCGGAGGATTTGGCGCAGCCTGCGCGGCGCCCAAGCGCGGCCTGGGGATTATGGGCAAGCTAAAGCATGCCAACCAGGATTGTCACTACACTGGTATGAGCTTCCCAAACTAAGGGAGTTGCAACTATGCCAGACAGCCGGTCCACTACAAATGCGCCACCGCACGGCTTACGAGTGAGGCTGTGCGTACTGCTGCTGGCGATGGTGAATGTGGCGATCGCGGTGAAGCTCTTTGGAGTGGAGTACTCGGTTTACAACGGCTCCATCGAGGGAACGTTCATCGCAATTCCACGCATCATGGCGAAGTATCCGGGGCAATGGCAATGGTGGCCGTTTTGGAATGGCGGACTGCCGTTTGAGGATGCGTACCTGCCGTTCTTGCACTGGCTGGTGGCGGGATTCACCTTGCTGACGCGGCTATCGGCGGCGCGGTCCTATCATATTGTGACGGCGGGCATGTACGTCTGCGGGCCGCTGGCCGTTTTTTGGATGGCGCTGGAACTCAGCCGGCGGCTGTGGGCGAGCCTGATTGCCGCGCTGACGTATTCGTGTGTGTCCTTTTCCGCGCTACTGGTGCCGGCCATCACCGTGGATGGCGGCGCACTGAATCTGCGGCGTCTGTATACGCTGGTGTTCTACGGGGATGCGCCCCACATGGTTGCGCTGGCGCTGCTGCCGGTAGCGGTGGCGTTGTTCTCACGCGCTCTTACGACGCGCAATGTGAAATGGCAATTGCTGGCGGCCGGGTCGAGCGCCTGCGTGGTATTGAGCAATGCGTTCGGGATTGTGATGCTGCCGGTGGCATTGGTGTGCTGGCTGATGGCCTTCCCGCTGCGTCCCTGGTGGCGGGCGCCAGTGACGGTGGCGGCGATCGGGATTTTAACGTACTGCTGGATCTCGCCGTGGCTTAGCCCGAGCATGATCCGGGCGATTCACGCGAATGCGGCCACTACCGGCGGCGACTTCCGCTATACCGGGCGCACGTTGGTGGCACTGGCCGTGGCGGGCGGCGGCTTTCTGCTGCTGTGGCTGTCGCTGCGGCTCTTCAAAGCGTCCCGGCACCTCAGTTTCTTCTTGCTGCTGGGATATGTGCCCACGGCGATCGTGCTGAGCTGGTGCATTGGCAAGGCGGCCATCATTCCGCAACCGCTCCGTTATCAAACGGAGATGGACCTGGTGCTGCCGATGGCCATCGTGTTCGCCGGCGCTTCGATTCTGGACCGGACGGCGGCGCGGGTGCGTGGGGCGGCGACGGCGGTGGCGATCGGCAGCCTGAGTTTTCTGACGGTACATTCGGTGCTCCAGGCGCGCGAGTTGATCCGGCCGGCGGAACGCAACCGTATGAGCGAGTACCAGATTGCGAATTGGCTGGACACGCACCGGCCGGGCGAGCGAGCCTACATCTCCGGATCGAGCACCTTTCTGTACAACGCATTCACCGACAATCCGCAGCTCGCCGGAGGGCACGAACAACACACGGTGAACACGTTCCTAACGATCGTGGGTTTCACCATTAATAGCGGCATGAATGCGGGCGACCGCGATGCGGATTACTCGATCTTCTGGCTGAAAGCCTTCGGCGCGCACCTGATCTCCATGCCGGGCCCCGAGAGCAACGATTTCTTTTATAGAGGCATCGTGCACCCGAGAAAGTTCGACGGCGTTCTGCCGCTGCTGTGGAGGTCGAAAGCCGGCTCGATCTATGAAGTGCCGGCGCGGTCGGCGTCGCTGGCGCACGTGATCCCCGCTTCCGCGATTGTGACGCGGACGCCGCTCCACGGTTTGGATATCGCGCCGGTGGAGGCGTATGTCGCGGCTCTGGAAGACCCGGCCTACCCGCCGGCGACATTCCAGTGGGAGGGCATGAGCGAAGCGGAGATCGACGCGACTTTGAGGCCGGGACAACTAATCGGGGTCCAGGTGACCTACGAACGGGGATGGGAGGCGTGGGCCAATGGCAAGCCGCAACGGGTTTTCGGCGATGCCATCGGACAGATGGTGCTTGCACCCGATTGCCTGGGACCTTGCCACGTGTTGCTGCGGTACACAGGTGGTTGGGAGCATCGGGCGACACACGCAATGAGCCTGGGGGCGATGCTGGCGGCGGCGGTGTGGGGATGGAGAGGAAGAAGGCGCACGGTGACCGCCGGAAGCCACTGAAAAGCGCCCCGTGCGTCCCCGATCCGGAGGATCAAGAACGAAGCCGGCCGGGGTCACCACCCCATCTGACGCATGCGCTCGAGGATGATCGCGCTGTACTCGTTCATCCGCGCCGGGCGGCGCTTCAGTGGGGCTGGGAGAATGGCCGCGAGCCGTGCGCCCTGCTGCCGCCCGATGCTCCGTGCCGGGGTCGTGTAATAGTACCGCGAGGCTGCCTCCGCCCCGTAGATGCCCGGTCCCCACTCGACCACATTCAAGTACAGTTCGAGGATGCGCCTCTTCCCCAAGCAAAACTCGGCGATCGGAACCAGAGTGAACTCCACGCCCTTGCGCAGGAAGGAACGGCCAGTCCCAAAGAAGAGGTTCTTCACGAGCTGCTGCGTAATGGTGGAAGCGCCGCGGCCATGGCCCTCCTCCACGTTGTCCTCCACGGCAACATGGATCTCATGCCAATCAAAGCCGTGGTGCTGGAAGAACCGTGCGTCTTCCGCGGCGATCACGGCGTGCTGGAAGTCGGGCGAAATCCGGTACAGCGCGACGAATTCGTAGCGGCGGTGATACGGCGTGCTACGCATCCAGGCCTGCACCCTCCGCTCGATGTGCACGGCGGTGAACGGCGGGTCTATCCAACGAAGGGACAATAGGCCGAGAGCAAGCAGCAACCAGCCAACAAGCACGCCGGCCACAAAGCACCGAAGCAAACGCCGGAGTTTGCCTCGGCGGCCCGGTGATCCGGATGGAGAGTGTCTGGCTGGCGTCACCTTTTAGGATAAACCGGCTATCTTGCGCCGGACGCACCCGACTCAAGGACACGCCGCCGCACCCCCCCGCCTCACCTCATCAGATTCAATCCATGCACCAGGGGATCGGGCATTTCCTCATACCTCAACTTCCATTCGTAACGGAGTCCGCCCGCCGCCACAATCAGCGCGGCTTCGCCCACCGCGCGCCATCCCAGCAGCCTGGCCTCCAGCGGAAACGGAATCGCCAGCATTGACATAGCGCCCCAAAACACAACGAAGCGGTCCACCGCCCGCAGCCACTGGCGGCGTCCTTCGCCTTCCGTAATCTGGAACATCCAGTTGGCCTTGAGTTCCGCCGGCAGAGAAAACAAGTGGCGGAGACCGAGTCCGGCGACGCTGATCGGGAACGGGGTGGCCGGCGTCGCGCGTCCGATTCTTCGATCGGCTCTTCAGCAGCCGCTCAATGTATATACTGAACAGAATCGAAAAGCAACCGTCCGACGGCCTGACAGCAGGCGAATGGCGGCGTTTCGGGAAACGAGTTCCCGACGGGCCGGCTTTGGCTACACCGCGACGCCGGCGCGCCACAGCAGGTAACCGATGGCCTGCTTGATGTAGTTCCACCATTCGTGCATGGTGTCGCCACCGCGCTCCTTGCGCGGGGAGCCGTAAACCCTGAGGCCGCGGAACTGCAACATTTCCTTCACCCGGTAGATGTGATAGCCGTCGCTCACCACGATCACCGAATGCAGGCCCATGCGGCGCATGATCTCGCCGGCCATGGCGGTGGATTCCACGGTGCTGCCGGCTTCGTTTTCGAGCACCACGGCCTCCGGCGGCACACCGTGGCCGATCAGGTAGGAGCGGCCTACACCGCCTTCCGTATAGACCGGATCGCCGCCGGCACCCCCGGTGGTCATGACGCGCGGGGCCATTTGACGCTGGTAGAGTTCGAGGGCGTGATCGAGGCGCGCTTTCAGCACCTTTGAGGGCCGGCCGCGGTACTCGGCGGCGCCGAGGACCAGGATCACGTCGGCGGGCTGGGCTTCATCGCGCGTGGATTGCCGTTCGATTTCGACCGACACGTACAGAATCGAAAGAATGGCCGCAATCGCTACGGCCAGGACGGCGGTCGATACGGCGCGTTTCATGTGCGTTATTCTGTTCGTTCAGAACTCATTGTAAACGCATGGGCCGGCCGGAAACGATTACGAGCGCCGCGAATCCGCTGTTGAAAGACGTGCGCCGGGCCATGGCCCGCGGCGGCCTCACCGAGGAGGGGTGGTGCGTGGCGGAGACTTTTCACCTGCTGGAAGAGGCGATGCGCAGCGATTGCGAAGTGAAAGTGGTGCTGGCGGCCGAATCGGTGCGCTCCACGGCGGAGGCGCAGGTGGGGCGCCGGGCGGGCGTCAGAATGGTGGTGGTGGAGGACGCGGCGATGCGGAAAGTCTCGGCCACCGAGACCAGCCAGGGGGTGGTGACGCTGGTGCGGCCGAAGGAATGGAGCCTGGACCATTTATTCCGCGGGCGCGCCCTGGTGGTGGCGCTCGACGGGATGCAAGATCCTGGGAATGCAGGCGCCATCTTGCGCGCCGCCGAAGCCTTCGGAGCCAGCGGCGTGATTTTTCTCAAAGGCAGCGTCAGCCCTTACAACCCCAAGACCATGCGCGCCTCGGCCGGCTCCGTGTTTCGCGTTCCGCTGCTGCACGGCATGGACGCGGCCGCGGCACGGGCGGCTTTCGATCAGCACCAACTGCGGCTGTACGCGGCCGTGCCGGCGCGCGAGGGAAACGCGGCGCGGGCGCCGGCCGAAGCGGATTTCACGGCGAACTGCGCGCTGATTATCGGCAACGAGGCGCGGGGCGTCGGCCCAGAGCTGCGGCCGGCCGCGATGGATGTCTCGATTCCGACGGCAGGCGTGGAGTCTCTCAACGCGGCCATGGCCGCCGGGATTCTGCTCTACGAGGCGCGGCGGCAGAGGAGCACCCAGTGAGCTTGTTCGACACTTCCGGTTTCGACGCCTCTGGCTTGGATAAGACCGGGCCGCGGGGGCCAGACGGCCAGCGACCGCTGGCCGAGCGGATGCGTCCCACGCGGCTGGAAGATTTCATTGGGCAGGAACACATCCTGGGGCCCGGCAAGCCGTTGCGCCGCCAGATCGAGCGCGACGAGCTGACGTCCATCATTCTCTGGGGGCCACCGGGGGTGGGCAAGACCACGCTGGCGACTTTGATTGCGCGCGTCACAAAGTGCGAGTTCATCCGGTTCAGCGCGGTGCTGAGCGGCATCAAGGAAATCAAAGCGGTGATGGCGGACGCGGAGCGTCTGCGGCGGATGGGCAGCCGCACGATCCTGTTCATCGACGAAATCCACCGCTTCAACAAAGCCCAGCAGGACGCATTCCTGCCTTACGTGGAGCGCGGCGACATCATCCTGATCGGCGCCACCACGGAGAACCCGTCGTTTGAGGTCATCTCGGCGCTGCTTTCGCGCTCGCGGGTCTACGCGCTGCGCGGGCTCACGGTGCCGGAGGTGGTCACGCTGCTCCGGCGCGCGCTGAAAGTGGTAGGCAAGCAGAGTCCCGACGAGCTGCTGGAACAGATCGGCATCTATTGCAATGGCGATGCGCGCCAGGCGTACAACACGCTGGAAGCGGCCGCGGCGGCGTCGCCCGGCGAGGCGCTCACGGAGAGCGCCGTGCAAGACGCCATGCAGCGCAAAGTGCTGCTCTACGACAAGGGCGGGGAAGAGCACTACAACGTGATTTCGGCGCTGCACAAGTCGGTTCGTTCGAGCGACGTGGACGCGGCCATCTACTGGCTCACGCGCATGCTGGAAGCCGGCGAGGACCGCCTGTACATTGCGCGCCGGCTGATCCGCATGGCCATCGAAGACATCAGCCTGGCCGATCCGCGCGCGCTCGAACAGGCCGTGGCGGCGATGCAGGCGGTGCATTTCCTGGGGATTCCGGAAGGCGACCTGGCGCTCATACAGGCCGCGATCTACCTATGCGTGGCGCCCAAATCGGACGCCGCGTACCGCGCCAGCGGAGCGGTGCGGGAAGACGTGCAGAACACCAGCGCGGAGCCGGTGCCCATGAATTTGCGCAACGCGGTCACGCGCTCCATGAAGGAATGGGGCTACGGGGAAGGCTACCAGCACGCGCACCAGTTCGAGGATGCCATCGTGGGCATGGAATGCCTGCCGCCCTCGCTGGCCGGCAGGCAGTATTACTTCCCCACGGATCGGGGCGTCGAAAAACGCATTGCCGAGCGGCTGGAAGAAATCCGCCGCCGGAAACGGCAGATCACTTCTTCGGATTCAGCTTGAGATTGATCACGGGATCTTTGCGGCTGTCGAAGACGGAGAGCGTCCTGGCGGGGCTGTCCGCGCCGTGGTAAGAGGCGGTCAGCTCATAATCGACATCGGGGCTCAAGCCGTTGAAGTAGTAGCGGCCCTGTTCCTGCGTGTAGAAGGAACGGACCTGTTTGGTCTTGGTGTCCTTCAACTGCACCACCGCGCCCACCACCGGCTTCTCGTCGGCGGAAGTCACCTGGCCCGTCACGCCGCGCGTGGCCGGAGCTTTCTTCTTCTGGGCCATACCGGCCGGCGCCGACGCCAGGAGGACCGCCAGCAGAACCACCCACATCCTATTCATCACATTCCCCATTCGTTCGGCGCGATTGACACGCACCGGTTTGCGCTGCGCGCGCCGCGGCTACTTCCAGCCGGTGCCGGACTCTTCTTCTTCGTCGTCGTCCAGGAAACTATCTTCGTCGTCGTCTTCTTCGTCCAGATCCTCGGCCGATTCCAGCTCCAACGGACTGGTACCGACTACTCGCAGGTCGGCCCCGCACTCGTCACAACTGACGGTATCGCCTTCGTCGACGTCTTCTTCTTCCACATCGATTGCGCCTTTACATACCGGACATGTGACCATGAATGATTCCTCCCGAGATAATACTGTTATACGATAACCTGCGCGTTTTGCAACTCCGGTTTGAAGACCTATTTGCCGCCCTCCCCGAAACCAGAAAGTGCCGCACTCTCACTATGTCCACATTGTACCCGCAAGCGGGACGTCCGGACTGGGACCGCGCCAAGAGCAGGGCGGCGGCTTTCAACCGGTATAATAAATAGATCCATGCACCAGAAGAGAAGCGAGCGTTTTGTAGACCTCAATCCCCAGGAAACCGAGGAATGGCTGGATTCGCTCAACCAGGTGATCGACGAAGCCGGGCCGGACCGCGCCCGTTTCCTGCTGGAACGCCTCGGAGAACAGGCCCGCGACAGCGGCGCCGAACTCCCCATTCATCTCAACACTCCCTACGTCAATACGATTCGGTCGGAAGATGAAATTCCGTATCCCGGCGACCGCGCCATGGAGCGGCGCATCAAGAGCATCATCCGCTGGAATGCGATGGCCATGGTGGTGCGGCAGAACAAGTACGACCACGGCATCGGCGGCCACATTTCCACCTATTCCTCGCTGGCCACTCTGCTGGAAGTGGGCTTCAACCATTTCTTCCACGCGCGGTATGGCGACCAGCCCGGCGATCTGATTTACTTTCAGGGTCACGCTTCGCCGGGCATCTATGGGCGGGCCTTTTTGGAAGGCCGCCTCACCGAAAGCCACTTGCAAAATTTCCGCCATGAGCTGCGCGCGGAACCCGGCCTGTCTTCCTATCCGCACCCCTGGCTGATGCCCGACTTCTGGCGGTTTCCGACGGTTTCCATGGGCCTGGGCCCGATCAACGCCATTTACCAGGCGCGCTTCATGCGCTACCTGGAAAACCGCGGCCTGATCCAGCCCACGCCGCGCAAGGTCTGGGCGTTCCTGGGCGACGGCGAAATGGACGAGCCCGAGTCCATGGGCTCTCTCACCCTGGGCTCGCGCGAGAAGCTCGACAACTTGGTTTTCGTCATCAACTGCAATCTGCAGCGGCTGGATGGACCGGTCCGCGGCAACGGCAAGATGATTCAGGAACTGGAAGCGGCCTTCCGCGGCGCCGGCTGGAACGTGATCAAGGTCATCTGGGGCGAGGACTGGGACGAACTGCTGCGGCGCGACACCACCGGCCTGCTGGAAAAACGGATGGGCGAAGTGGTGGATGGCGAGTACCAGACATACATCACGCGGGACGGCGCTTACATCCGCAAGAATTTCTTCGGCAAGTATCCGGAACTGCTGGACCTGGTTTCGCACCTGAGCGATGCCGCCCTGGAAAAGCTGCGGCGCGGCGGCCACGATCCCCAAAAAGTCTACAACGCCTACCACGCGGCGATCTCCACCACGGGGAAACCCACGGTCATTCTGGCCCATACCATCAAGGGCTACGGTCTGGGCGAAGCCGGCGAGGGACGCAACATCACGCACCAGCAGAAGAAGCTCAACGAAAAAGAAATTCTGCACTTCCGCTCGCGTTTCGAGATTCCCATTCCGGAAGAGGACGCGCTGCACGCTTCCTTCTACCGGCCGCCGCAGGACAGCCCGGAAATGGCCTACCTGCACGAGCGGCGGCGGCAGTTGGGTGGCTACATGCCGTCGCGCCCCACCACATCCGCCGGGTTGCAGACGCCGCCACTCGATTACTTCAAGGAATCGCTGGAAGGCTCGGCCGGGCGCGAAGTTTCGAGCGCCATGGCTTTCGTGCGCGTGCTCACCTTGCTGATGAAACATCCGGAACTCGGCAAGCGGGTGGTGCCGATCATCCCCGACGAGGCCCGCACGTTCGGCATGGAGTCGCTGTTCCGGCAGTTCGGAATCTACGCCAGCCAGGGCCAGCTTTACAAACCGCACGATGCGGAAATGTTTCTGTACTACAAGGAATCGAAGGACGGGCAGATCCTGGAAGAAGGCATCACCGAGGCCGGCTCGATGGCGTCATTCGCGGCCGCGGGAACGGCGCGCGTGAATTACGGGCTGGAGACGATACCTTTCTTCATTTACTATTCGATGTTCGGCTTCCAGCGCGTGGGCGATATGATCTGGGCCTTCGGCGACGCGCGCGGCAAGGGCTTCCTGTGCGGCGGCACAGCAGGACGCACCACGCTGGCCGGCGAGGGCTTGCAGCACCAGGACGGCCACAGCCTCGTGCTGGCAAGCACAATGCCCACCTGCGCGGCGTACGACCCGGCCTTCGCTTACGAAATCGCCATCATCGTGCGCGACGGCATTCGCCGCATGTACGAGGAGCAGGAGGACCGTTTCTACTACCTCACGCTCTACAACGAAAACTATCCCATGCCCGCCATGCCGGAAGGGCTCGATGCGGAGGACGTCATACGCGGGCTGTACCGCTACCGCGCGGCACAGGGCGGCAAGGCCCAGGTGCAACTCTTCGGCAGCGGTCCCATCCTGAACGAAGCCCTGCGCGCGCAGGAAATTCTGGCCGATCGATACGGCGTGGCGGCCGATGCGTGGAGCGTCACCAGCTATAACGAACTGCGGCGCGAAGCTTTGCGCGTGACGCGCTGGAGCCGCCTGCACCCCGATCAGCCGGCGCGGGTCCCGCACATCGTTCAGGCGCTCGCCGGCGCGGAAGGCCCCATTATCGCGGCCACCGACTATATGAAGGTGTTGGCGGACCAGGTGGCGCCATGGCTTTCGGGCCGTATGGAAACGCTGGGCACCGACGGTTTCGGCCGCAGCGACAACCGCGAGCACCTGCGCAAGCATTTCGAAGTGAACGCCGAATCGATCGCCTGCGCCGCACTTTCGCGCCTGGCGCGGGACGGCAAGTTCGACACGCGCAAAGCGGCAGCGGCTTTCGCCGAGCTGGGAGTGGACCCGGAAAAGACAGACTCGGCGAGGGCGTGAACCTGGCGGATTCCGGTGACAGGAGGCAAAAGGCCTCAACGCGGAGGCGCGGAGACGCAGAGAAAACTGGAGAGAAGCGAGAAACCCCGTGAGGACTCCGGGGCCTCAGCAGCTCACCTGTCCTTCGCTGTAAGGAGGTTCCCGAAAAGAGGCAGAGGATGACCCCGAAAAACTTTTCGATTCTCCAGTTTTCTCCGCGTCTCCGCGCCTCCGCGTTGAGAACTTCCGGCTTATTAGTTTCGGGCGCGGCAGCTCTTACCGGCCCGTCACTACCATCTTGCCGACGCCATCGGCGTAGCGCTCGGCAATGTCGAAGGCTTCGGAGATGCGGGCGAGCGGGCGCGTGTGGGTCACCAGGGGCGCGAACCACGCGGCGCGTTTGGCCAGCAGTTCCACGGCGGCGGGGGTCTCGCCGTTGGAGCGGCGCACGTTGAGAATCGACAGCTCCTTGCGCCGCATCGGCGACACTTCAAAGGGCACCAGCGGAGCGGAATGAATGCCGGTCAGGAGAACGCGCCCGGCCCGCCGCACGGCGCGAATGGCCTGGTTGGTGGACTGCTGCCTGGCCGCGCAATCGATGGCGCAATCCACGCCGCGGCCGGCGGTTTCGGAAATAAGCAGGCGCGCGGCGTCGGTTTCCGCCGGGTCGATGGCCGCGGCGGCGCCCATGTGGCGCGCCATCTCGCGGCGGTGCGCCACGGGTTCCACGGCCCAAATCCGGCCGGCGCCCGCCAGCTTGAGGCAGGCGATAGTCAGCAGCCCGATGGGGCCGGCGCCAAACACCACGGCGGTTTCTCCCAGTTGGATGGCGGCGAACTTCATGGAGTGCATGGCCACCGCCAGCGGTTCCGCCATCGACGCCAATTCCATCGACAGGCCCGCCGGAATCGGCAGCAGGTTCGCGGCCGGAAGATTCACAAACTCGCGGAAGAAGCCGGGGTTCCCCGGATTGCTCAGAAACCGGATGTTCTCGCAGACATTGTAATGTCCGGTGCGACAGGCTTCGCAGTGATAGCAGTAGAGGGCCGGTTCGAGCGCGGCGCGATCTCCAGCCGCCCATCCCGTGACCCCGGCGCCGGTTTTGAGCACCGTGCCGGCCGGCTCGTGGCCCAGCACCATGGGGTACTGGCAGGGAGTGTCGCCGATGGCGCCTTCGCCGTAGGAGTGAAGATCGGAACCGCAGATTCCGGTAGCCTCCACGCGTACTTGAATCTCGCCCGGAGCGGGATCTTCGGCGGGCTGGTCCAGCAGGCGGAGGGTACGCGGCGCGGTGAGTTCGGCAACAAGCATGCTCGACCCATTGTAAGATAGCCGTAGATGCTCAATTTTCGCCAGTTCGAAGCCGGGCCCGATCCCTTCGGCCGAAAATTCCAGGTGATGTTCAAATGGCTGCAGACCGCCATCTCGATTCGTCACGCCGACACCGTGGATGTGAAGTTCATCCTCGAGGACGAAAACGGCGTCCGCAGCGAGAAGACCATTGCGCTTCCCCACGGCTTGCTGGTGGAATTGAGCCGCTCGACCGGCCGCAAAATCGACGATCCCTGGTGCGCGCGCCTGGCGGAATTGCATCTGCTGCGGCTGGTGGAGACGGGGGAGGACATGGAAAAGGACCTGGTGACTGTCTCCGCGGCCGAGCTTAAAGAGCACACCGCCGAAATCGCGCGCCTGGAGCAGGCCGAAATCTCCGCGAACTGAGCCGCCACCACCAGTGCCTCACGCGACACTCTTCCATTTCCGGGGCCGCACCCATCAAGCGCAAGTGGCGGCCATTTTGCGACGCCTTCCGCCACTGGAGGGAGCGCCGATCGTGATCGAAAGGGCGCACGGCCTGAGCAGCCGCGGCCAGGCGGTACACGCCGGGTCGTTTCTGCGCAAGCGCCGCATCGCCTTCGATTGCACGCGCGCCGAATTTCCCCGCATCTTTGTCCATGAGCTATTCCATTTCACCTGGCTGCGCGCCGGGAACCCCGCCCGCTTTGCCTGGGAGCGGTTGATGCACGACGAACTCGAGGCCGGCGCCGGCGGCGAGTTGGGCTGGTCGGCGGAGTGGAGAAAGCGGGCGCTGGACGCCGGCGACCGCCGGCGGCGCAGCCGCCGTTGGCGCGAGTATTGCTGCGAAAGCTTCTGCGACACCGCGGCGTGGCTGTATTCCGGAGGGCCACGCCACCCTGAGTTCACGCTGGCCGCGCGGTTTCGCGCCGCGCGCCGCACCTGGTTTCACGAGACCTTTGGGAAGCGGTGTTTGCCGCTATAATTGGATCAGGATCCGATCTGTGCGCCTATCGCGTTACTTCGCCATCGCAATCGCCGCCATCGCGCTCGTGGTGTTTTTGGTGCACGAGCGCTCGACCGGCTCCGGCACCGCCAGGACCGCGAGCGTGAAGCCCGACAAGGACCGGCACGATGCCCCCGATTTCGCGCTCAAGGATGCCGACGGCAAGACCGTGCATCTCTCCGATTACAGAGGCAAGGTGGTGCTGCTCGATTTCTGGGCCACCTGGTGCGGCCCCTGCCGGATAGAAGTTCCCTGGTTCACGGAATTGCAGCGCCAGAATAAGGACAAGGGGTTCGAGGTGCTTGGCGTGGCCATGGACGACGAGGGCTGGCAAGCCGTGAAGCCGTTCGTTGCGGAATTGAAAATCAACTACCGGGTGGTGATCGGCAACGACGATACGGCGCGGAGCTACGGAGGCGTGGACGCGCTGCCCACCACTTTTTTGATCGACCGCGAGGGAAAAATTGCCGCGATCCACATTGGGCTCGCGAACAGGAGAGATTTCGAAGATGGTGTTCAGCAACTCTTGCAGCCGCCTGCCGGTGCTGGCCGTACTGCTGTGCCTGCCGGCCCTATGGCCGCAGTCTCCCAGTAACGAGCGCCTGACCGTGGGGCAAGCCCAAAAGGTTGCCGGCAAGCGCAATGAGACGGTGCATACCAAGATTCCGATTTCCGTCCTGGCCGGTTACCACGTGAACAGCAACAAGCCCAGCGACGATTATCTGATTCCGCTCTCACTGACGTGGTCCGCGCTGGGCGCGCTCGAAGGCGGCCAGGTCACTTACCCGAAACCGGCGCTGGAAAAATACGAGTTCTCCGACAAGCCGCTTTCAGTCTACACCGGGAACTTCGATCTGAGCGTCAGCTTCAAAGTATCCGCGAGCGCCGCGGCCGGCCCCGGCGTGGCGGTGGGCAAGCTGCGTTATCAGGCGTGCAGCAACAAGGCCTGCTTCCAGCCGAAAACCGTCGAGGTGGCGGTGCCTTACTCGGTGCAGTAGGAACGCAGATAGTGGGCGCCTCCAGGGGCAAGCTAGATAGGGTGCTAAGAACTCCGAGAAGGCATCTTGAGCCGCCGATAAACGCCGATGAACGCTAATAAAACGATTCTTTTCAATCCGCGTTTGCCAGTGTTTATCGGCGGCCGGCAATGAGCCGGCTTTTTTCAGCCAACGTCTAAAGCATGCCCCAGCAGGGTATAGATCCTAGCTTTTTAGAAACTGTCCGATGGAGCGGGTGGCCTGGCGGATGCGCTGTTCGTTTTCGATCAGCGCGAAGCGCACGAAGCCTTCTCCCAAAGGTCCGAAGCCGATGCCCGGCGAGACCGCAACCTGGGCACGATCCAGCAATTGCTTCGAGAATTCCAGCGAGCCGGCCTGGCGAAAACGCTCCGGCACCGGCGCCCACAGGAACATGGTGCCGCGCGGTTTCTCCACCGGCCAGCCGGCGCGCTTGAGCCCCGCGACCAGCGCGTCGCGCCTTTTTTGATAAACGGCGCAGATCTTGCGCGTGTCTTCCTCGCACTCGCGCAGCGCGATGATGGAGGCGATCTGAATGGGCTGAAACACGCCGTAATCCAGATAGCTCTTGATGCGCGCCAGGGCCGCGATCATGCGCGCATTCCCAACACAGAATCCCACCCGCCAGCCGGCCATGTTGTAACTTTTGGAGAGCGAAAAAATCTCCACGGCCACTTCACTCGAGCCCTCGACTTGCAGAATGCTGGGCGGACGGTAGCCGTCGAAACCCAAATCCGCATATGCGAAATCGTGCACGATCATGGTGCCGTGGCGCCGCGCCAACTCCACAATCCGGCGGAAGTAATCCAGATCCACGCAGGTGGTGGTGGGGTTGTGCGGGAACGAAATCAGCAGCATCTTGGGCGCGGGCGCCGGCATGCGGTAGAGATCTTCCAATTGCGCCAGAAAGGTGGCCGCATCCGGCATGGGCAACATGCAGGCGCGCCCCTCCGCCATGAGCACGCCGTATTGATGGATGGGATAGGCGGGGTTGGGCGAGACCACCGTATCGCCGGGGCCGACGGTGGCGAACATCAAGTGGGCCAGCGCGTCCTTGGCGCCGATGGTGACGATGGCCTCCTTGTCGGGATCGATGGCGACGCCGTAATTGGCCTGGTACCGCCGCGCGATTTCCTCGCGCAGGCGCGGGATACCGCGCGACTGCGAATAGCGGTGGTTGCGTGGATTGCGGGCCGCTTCAATCAACTTATTGACGACGATGCGCGGCGTGGCGCCGTCCGGATTCCCCATCCCCAGGTCGATGACATCGATTTGCGCGGCGCGCGCCTTGGCGCGCATTTCATTGATGACGGCAAAGACATAGGGGGGCAGTTTCTGGATGCGATAAAATTCCGGCGATTGGTTGGACATTGTATCTATTCTACGATGAGCGCGCAGGCTGCCCGGCGGCGCGCAGCACAACTTATCAGCGCATTAACAATTCAAATTAGATGTCCGCGACGAACGCAGTTAGACTGTTGGTTTGTGGTCCAACTGAGTTATGTCCGTGGGGCCGACGTGCCCCTGCTCGAAAAGACGACTTCGCAAGCTCTGCGCGATGCAGCGGCGAAATTCCCGGATCGCGAAGGGCTGGTCGTCCGGCATCAAGCGACCCGCCTGACGTGGCACGAACTGAATGAACAGGTCACGCGCACGGCGCGCGGCCTGGCGGCCCTGGGCTTGCGGCCCGGCGACCGCGCCGGCATCTGGGCCAGCAACTGCCTGGAGTGGGTGCTGCTGCAATACGCCGCGCCGCGCGCCGGGGTGGTGCTGGTGAACGTCAATCCGGCTTATCGCTCCTACGAATTGCGCTACGTGCTCCGCAAATCCAGGATCCGCGCGCTTTTCCTGCACGAACAGGACTCGCGCGCCAATTACCGCGAGATCCTCGCCGAATCGCGCAACGGCGACGCGCTACCGCTGGAACACGTGGTCTGGCTGGGCACCAGTTCGTGGGAGGAGATGCTGGCAGGCGGCGCCAGCCCTTCCAAAGGCGCCCCCGATTTTTCCGAAGAGTGCGCCACGCCCGACGACGTGGCGAACATCCAGTACACTTCCGGCACCACCGGCTCACCCAAGGGGGTGATGCTCACGCACCGCAACCTGGTCAACAATGGCATGGGCATGGCGATGGGGATGAAGGCCACCGAGCACGATCGCATCTGCGCTCCCGTTCCGCTGTACCACTGCTTCGGGTCGGTGATCGGTTCGATGGTTTCCGTCACCAGCGGCGCGACGCTGATTCTGCCTTCCGCGCAGTTCGACGCGCGCGCCACGCTGGAGGCCGTCCACACCGAGCGCGCCACGGCGCTCTACGGCGTGCCGACCATGTTCATCGCGCAACTGATGCACCCCGAGTTCGAGACTTTCGATCTCACCAGCCTGCGCACCGGAGTGATGGCCGGCGCACCCTGTCCCATCGAAACCATGCGGCGGGTGGTGGAGCGCATGCACATTCCGGAACTCACCATTGTTTATGGGCAGACCGAAAGCTCGCCGGGCCTGACCATGTCATCGGCCGACGACCCACTGGAAATCCGCGTCACCACGGTGGGCAAAGCGCTGCCCAACACCGAGATTCAGATTGCCGACCTCGAAACCGGCGCGCCCCTTCCCATAGGCGAGCAGGGCGAACTCTGCGCCCGCGGCTACATGGTGATGAAAGGCTACGACGACGACCCGGTTTCGACGGCCCAAGCCGTGGATGCGCAGGGCTGGCTGCATACCGGCGACCTGGCCGCGCTGCGTCCCGACGGTTACTTCAGCTTCAAGGGCCGCGCCAAAGACACTATTATCCGCGGCGGCGAAAATATTTACCCACGCGAAGTAGAAGACTACCTGCATACGCATCCCAAGATCGCCGATGTGCATGTAGTGGGTTTGCCCGACGCCAAACTGGGCGAGACGGTTCTCGCCTGGATTCAGCTCAAGCCGGGCGCGCAGGCAACGGAGGAGGAAATCCGCGATTTCTGCCGGGGCAAGATCGCCTATTTCAAGGTGCCGCAATACATCCGTTTTGTAGACGGTTTCCCGATGACGGTGTCGAAGAAAGTGCAGAAGTACTTAATTCGCGAACAGGAGATCGAGAAGCTCGGGCTGGAATCGGTGGCGCGGACAGCGACCGCGTGAAGGAGCCAGCCCCCGAGGGCCGGCGGCCATCTTATTGCCAGCCGCCTCCCAAAGCCCGATAGAGATCGACGAAGGCGAGGAGTTCCTGCAGGCGCAATTGGGCCTGGGCCAGTTGTGCCTGAAACAGGTCGCGCTCGGCGCTGAGCACTTGCAGGTAACTATCGGCGCCACGCTGGTAGCGCAGGGTCGAGAGGCGCGTGGTTTCGGTGAGCGCCTGAACCAGACTGTCCTGCTGGCCGCGCTGCTCGCGGGTGCGATCGTAGCGGATCAGCGCATCCGACACCTCGCGGAATGCGTTGTAAATTGTCTCCCGATAGCCGATGAGCATCTCGCGCTTCTGCGCCTCCGAGAGGCGCACGGCCGTGCGGACCTGGCCGGCGGTGAAGATGGGCAGGAGCGCGTCGGGAGTCAGGCTGAAGAATTTCGCCGGACCGGAGAACAACTGAGTGAGCGCCCGGCTCTGCCCGCCGAAGGCGCCGGTAAGCGAAATCTGCGGGAAGTAGTACGCCTTCGCCACCCCGATCTGGGCGTTGGCGGAAATCAGCTTCTGCTCGGCCGCGCGGATGTCGGGCCGGCGGTCGATCAGGGAAGACGGCAAGCCGGCTGGGAGTTGCGGCGGCAGCACGAAACTCTCGATCGGCTTGCCTCGCTCGATATCGCCGGGGAGGTTGCCCAGCAGGAGGTTCAAGGCATTTTCCGCCTGTCCGATGTCACTCTCCACGCTGGCGATCCGCACGGTGGCGAGATAGAGGAACTGTTCCGCCTGGTGGACATCCAGGCCGGTGGCGGCGCCGTGATCGTGGCGCAGGCGGATCAACTGCAGGTTGTGATCGGCTATGTCGCGCGTGCCGCGGGCGATCTGCAGTTCCAAATCGCGCTCGCGCAGGGTGAAGTAGTCGCCGGCGACGTCGCCGATGAGCGACACGGTGACGCCGCGCCGGGCTTCTTCCGTGGCCAGGTATTCGGCGCGCTCGGATTCCTTCAGACGGCGGATGCGGCCCCACAGATCCAGTTCCCAGGAGAGCGCGACGCTGGTCTGGGTATAGGTGGCGGACGTCGCGGAGCCGGGCGTGCTCTGTACACTGGAGCCGATGGTGGAATACCGTACCGCGCCCGCCTGCTCGTCGGCGTAGAGGAATGGATACTGGCCGGCGCCGGCGATGCGGTAACGGGCGCGCGCTTCCTCAACGCGTTCGGAGGCCATGGCGAGGTCGAAGTTGTGCGCCAGCGCGGTGGAGATGAGCCGCTTGAGAGTGTCATCGGGGAACAGATCGGGCCACCGGGTGTCGGCGAGCGATGCCTGGCCTTGTGCCTGGCCGCCGCGGTGCTGGTCGGGCACCGGCACGGAAGGGCGTTTGTAGTTAGGGCCTACAGTGCAGGCGGAGAGAAACAGGGCCAGAGAGCAGCAGAGGGTTCTCATTGGGCCTCCGTCTGCGGCTGGATGGCCGGCTTGGGCTTGCGAGCGGCGATTCTCAGAATCACCGCGAAGAGCACCGGCACAATGAAGATGGCCAGCAACGTGGCCGCGTTCATGCCGCCAAAAACCGCGGTGCCCAGCGAGCGCCGGGAAGCGGCGCCGGCCCCGTGGGCCAACAGCAGGGGCGTGACTCCCAGGATGAAAGCGAACGATGTCATCAAAATGGGGCGCAGTCGGAGACGCGCGGCTTCCAGAGCGGCCTCCTCGATGGAGTGCCCGGCCTCATAGCGGGTACGTGCGAATTCCACGATCAGAATGGCGTTCTTGGCCGCCAGGCCGATCAGCGTGACGATGCCGATCTGGGTATAGATGTCATAGGGATAGGAGCGCAGCCAGACGGCGAACAACGCTCCGAAGAGACCGAGCGGCAGCGCCAGCAGGACGGCGAACGGGATCGACCAGCTCTCGTATAGGGCGGCCAGGAAGAGGAAGACCAGCACGGCGGCGAAACCGAAGATGAAGCCTTCGTGGCCCTGGGCCTCTTTTTCCTGGTAGGTGGTCCCGGTCCACTCGTAGCTGTAGCCGACGGGGAGGGAGGAAGCGGCCGTTTCTTCCATGGCTTGCACGGCCTGGCCGCTGCTGTAGCCGGAGGCGGGAGTGCCAATCAACTGGACGGCGCGATTGCGGTTATAGCGGTAGATGACGTCGGGCCCGGCGGTAGCCGTGACGGTGGCGAGGGTGCCCAGCGGGACCATGTCGCCTCCGCCGGTGCGCACGTAGAAGCGGTTGATGTCGCGAGGCTGGGTGCGGAATTCCGGCTCGGCCTGAACCATGACCTGCCAGGTGCGGCCAAACACGTTGAAATCGTTGACATAAAGCCCGCCGAGGAACGTCTGCAAGGCATAGTAGGCGTCGGTGGTGGGAATGCCCAGGGTCTGGACTTTATCCAGGTCGATATTCACTCTGTAGGACGGGACATTGGAACGGAAAGTGTTGACCACATTTCCAATCTCGGGGCGTTGGCGGGCGGCCTGAGTCATCAGGTCGGCGGCCTGGGCCAAATCGTCGACGCCCGCGCCGATACGGTCCTCGAGCATGAACTGGAATCCGCCGGTGGCGCTCAGCCCCTGGATGGGAGGCTGGCCGAAGGCGTTGGTGCTGGCTTCCGGCACACGCGTCATGGCTCGCTGAATGGCGGCGATAACGCCGCGGTAATCCAGGTCGGGGGTGGTGCGTTCGTCCCACGGCTTCAGACGGGTGATCAGGGTGGCGACGTTCGAACTGGTGGTGCGAGTGGAGATGTCGATGCCGCCGAGAGTAAAGCTGCCCGATACGCCCGGAATCCTGCTGACGATATCTTCCACCTTGTGGGTGGCCGCATCGGTGCGCTCCTTGGAGGCGGCGTCGGGCAGGCGGATGGTGACGTAAATGGTGCCCTGGTCTTCGTCGGGAAGAAAGCTGGTGGGAAGATGGCGGTAGAGCGCGCCGGCCGCGAACCAGAAGCAGAACAGCCCCAGCATCGCCAGCGCCGATTTGCGGATGAGCGCCCCCACGCCTTGCAGATAACGGTTGCGGGTCCGCTCGAATACGCGGTCGAACCCGTCGAAGAAGCGCCCCAGCGGGCCGCGCGCCCGCATCTTCGGCCGCAGGAGGATGGCGCTCAGGGCGGGACTCAACGACAGGGCGTTAAAAGCGGAGATCAGCACGGACACCGCGATGGTCAGGGCGAACTGCTTGTAGATCTGTCCGCTGATGCCGCCCAGGAAGGCCACCGGGATGAACGCCGCGGCCAGAATGCAGGCGATAGCCACGACCGGAGCGGACACTTCCTCCATGGCTTTGATGGCGGCCAGGCGCGGAGGCGCGCCCTCGTCGATGTGACGCTGCGCGGCCTCCACGACCACGATGGCGTCGTCCACCACAATGCCGATGGCGAGCACCAGGCCGAACAGGCTGGTCATATTGATGGAGAATCCCAGCAGCGGGAACAAAGCGAAGGTTCCCACGATCGCCACCGGAACCGTAAGCAGCGGGATCAGAGTGGCGCGCCAGTTCTGCAGGAACAGGAAGACCACGATAATGACCAAGCCGGTGGCTTCGAACAGCGTCATCATCACTTCGTGAATGGACGAGCGGACAAACATGGTGGAGTCGTACGGGACCTGGATGTCCATGCCCGGGGGGAAGGTCTTCTTGGCTTCATCGCAGAACTGGCGGACGCGGTCGGCGGTGGCCACCGCGTTGGCGCCGGGAGAAAGATAGACGATGAGGTTGCCCGAGGGCCTGCCATTGACGCGGCTGAAGCCGCTGTAGGTGGCGGCTCCGAGTTCCACCCGGCCGATGTCGCGGATGCGCAGCAGGCCGGTGTCCGGGCGGGAGCGCAGCACGATGTCTCCGAATTCGGACGCAGTCACCAGGCGTCCCTGGGCGCTGACCGAATATTCGAACGGAGTGCCGGTGGGCGAAGGCGGCTGGCCGATCTCTCCGGCGGGATTCTGCCGGTTTTGCGCCACAATGGCGTCGTTGATGTCGCTGGCGGTGACCCCCAATTGCGCCATGCGGTCGGGGTCCACCCAGATGCGCATGGAATAGACCTGGGCGGCGCCCAGCCGCGCCTCGCCCACTCCTTCGACGCTGGCCAACTGGTTCAACAGGTTGATCTGCGCGTAGTTGGCCAGGAATAGCGAGTCGTAACGGTTGTCGGGAGAAGTCAGGCTGAGGCTCATCAGAAAGGCGGTGGAGACCTTCTTGACCACTACCCCCTGGCGCTGCACCTCCGGGGGAAGCCGCGGCATGGCGATATTCACGCGGTTCTGCGTTTGCACCGTGGCGATGTCCGGATTGGTGCCCAGCTTGAAGGTCACGCTGATGGTGAGACTGCCATCGTTGGCGCTGTTGGACATGAAATAGATCATGCCGTCGAGGGCGATCAACTGTTCTTCGATGGGCTGGGCGACGGTCTTCTCGATGTCCTGCGAATTGCCGCCCAGATAGCTGGTGCTGATCTGCACTACGGGTGGGACCACTTCGGGGTAACTGGCCAGGGGGAGATTGGGGATGGCCACAGCACCCAGGATGACGATCACGATGGCGATCACCATCGCGAAAACGGGATGATCGATAAAGAACCGCGCCATGGCTCAGTTCCCCGCCTGCCGCGGAGTTACGGGCGCGGATTCAGGGGCCTTGTAGGGCTGCGGCTGGACGCTGCTTCCCGGTCTCACCTTTTGCTGGCCTTCGACGACGACGCGATCTCCAGGCCGCAAGCCCTGTTCGACGATCCAGGAGTCGCCCACGCGTTCGCCGGTGGTCACCGTCCGCACTTCGACCTTGTCACCCGCTCCGACGGCGTAGACGGTCTGCACGCTTTGCAACTGCTGGATCGCCTTCTGCGGAATCAGAATGGCGCCCTTGCGCTCGGCAACCTGCACGCGGACGCGGCCGAACTGCCCGGGAAGCATGCTGTGCCGGGGGTTGGGGAAGCGGGCCTGTAACTCGAGGGTTGCGGTCTTGGGATCTACCTGGTTGAGGGAGTTCTCAATGTGGCCGATGGAAGGGAATTCGGACTGGTCGGCGAGAATCAAGGTGAGCGGCAGCGCCGCGCCGGGCAGGCCGCCCTGGCGGGTCCACGACAGGTATTCCGATTCCGTGACCTTGAAGCGGACCCAGATGGGGTCGAGCGGCACGATGGTGGTGAGCGGCTGGGCCGAGTTGGGTGTCACCAGGCCGCCGATCGGAATCAGGGTGTCGCCAATGCGGCCGCTGATGGGCGCGAGGATGGTGCCGTATTGCAGGTTCAGCTCCGCGGCGTTCAGGCCGGCCTGCTGCGCTTCAACCTTCGCCTGCATGGAGGCGATCTGGGTACGCGTGGAAAGGCTGGCCTGCTCGACGGTGGCTTTCAAGGCGTCGACGTTTGCCTGGTTGGCTTTCAGCGCGGCGGCGGCGGCGTCCAAGTCCTGCTTGGAAGCGGCATCGGCCTGGACCAGCGGCGTGAGACGGTCGACGTCCTGTTGGGCCTTGACCAGGTTTGCCTCCGCGGAGGCCAAGGTGGCCTGGGCTTGCAGGAGGGCGACCTGTTTGCGGGCGAACTCCAGATCGGCTTCGCTCTGGTGGAGGTTCCCTTTGGCCTGCTGGGCGGCGGCAACGTAGGGGCGAAGATCGAGCACGTAAAGCGTCTGCCCGGCCGTTACCTCGGCGCCCGGGCGAAAATCCCACTTTTCGATGTAGCCTTCGACGTGACTGCGGACTTCGACCATGTCGCGCGCATAGGTCTGCGCCGCGAATTCCGAATAGATGGGGACGTCGGCGGCCGCGACCTCCATCACGACAACGGCTGTACGCGCTTGAGCCGGGTCGGTATTCTGCTTCGATGCAGCGCATCCGGCCAGCAGAATCGCCGCAAGCAAGCCGAAAGAACCGGCGGCTTGCAAAGAAATTTTGGAGTGTTTGTTCCTGGATGACATTACTTTTTTTTCAGAAGAAGCCATTAAAGAGGGATGCCCATCCCGGAGGCCGCGCGTGCCATGAGGGCCATGGTTTTGGCGTCGAAGACGGCGGCGCGGGGCAGCGCCGTCAGGGCATCGAAGGCGCCATGCCAGAGTGCGCGGCGGCTGATCCGGAGTTCCCAAGGCAGGCGCTCGGCCACCGGGGCCGCAATGCGGCCGCCGCCGTTTTTCGGCTCCCTCGCCACGGTCAGGGTGTGATACATGATATTAGAGCTTGATTATCCAATTATCTAATGCAGCGCGGATGAAGTCAACGCAGGGGCTAGTGCGCGACGTAAAAGTGGATGGCATCGCGATTTCCCAGAGAAACAAGCGATTCTGAACGTGGCAACTACGAACACGGAAGGGCGAGGCTTAACGAGCGGCCGCCCCGCAGCCTGGAGCCGGCCGCTCACTCACGTTCGCGGTTCTGTGCCGGGGCTAGCCCCGTGCCGGCTCACTGGGCGGCCGAGCCGGTGATCCTTGCAATCTCGGCACGGGCCAACTCGAGGGAGAGCCGAGCTTGCAGTTCGTCCACTTCCGCGCCGCGGGTCGCGGCCACCGCCTCCGCGTCCTTGGCATTTGAGGTCAAGCCGGCCTTCAGTTGATCTCCGCTGATGCGGCCGCCTTCCTTTCTGAGGGCCAGAGCCTCCCGCGCCACATCTACCATCATGCGCGTCCGCTCCAATTTGCGGTAGGCCTTCTCGACATCGACCGCGATCCGGTCCGTGATGCGGCGGAGATTCTCTTCCGCTTGGGTCAACTGGGCCTCACGTTCGCCCACCACACCTTTCCGCTTTCCCCAGTCGAACACGTTCCAGGTCATCTGCAGACCGAATGTTCCGAAGTTGTGAGTAAGGAAGGGCACGCCGCTCTGATACGTCTCGCGGGCGAAGGCGCCGACATTGGGGATGTACTCGTAGCGGGCCGCCATCACCGCGGCCCGCGCCTTGGATACCGCCTCCCTGGCCGCCTGCAATTCCGGGTTGTGATTGAGCGCCGCAGCCAGATATTGCTCCTGGGTGAGGCGCTCGCCCGGCGACGGAGCGACTTCCGCCAGTTCCAACTCAGTATCGAGCGGCAGCCCGAGAAGGTCATCCATCTCCGCATTCAAATCCGAAACCAGATTTTCGGCCGCGAGAAGCGACTGTCTGGTCTTTAATAAGGAGGCCCGTGCGCCGATTGCCGTCACTTCCAGCGCATTGCCCGCGCGCACGGCCTCCTCGGCTTCCCGCAGGGTCTCCTGAGCCGCCACAATCTGCGCCTGCAGCGCGTCAGTCTGTTTGGACGCAGTCAGCAGGCCGAAATAGAGCTGGCACACACCCAGCACCACTTCATCCTCCGCCTGCTTGAGCTCGGCTTCGGTAATGCGCCGATTGGCCGCGGCAACCCGTACACCCTCGCGAATTTTAAGCAGTTGCGTGAGGGGCTGGCTGAGCGTCGTGTTGGCCAGCAGAATGACGTTCGACCCCTGGTTGAACGTGATGCTTTGGGTAGGAAACGGCCCCAGTCCGGGCAGCGTTCCCAACGCCCCGGCGGGAACCGTCACTAACTCGCGATCGGATAGGCCCATCAGGTTCGTCTCGTTGGAGAGCTGCGGGAAGTAATCGGCCCGCGCCGTAACGGTTTTCTGCTGGTTCTCGCGAACGTGCGCCCGGGCGATCTTGAGGGATGGGTTCTGGGTGCGGGCGAGACCGATGGCCTCGGGCAAAGTAATGCCGCGCGGGGCGGCGTGCGCCGGGACCACGCAAAAAGCCAGTAGGAGCAGCATCCCCGCCAGCGCCGGAGCCGGCGGCCTCGACACGCGCGATTTCACCAGCACGTACAACACCGGCACCACGATCAAGGTGAAGAACATGGAAGAAATCAGCCCCACCGCGATCACGCTGGCCAGGGGGCCCCACAAGCTCGACCCGGAAAGGATCATCGGCGTGACACCCACGGCCGCCGCCATGGTGGTGAGGAAAATGGGCCGCAAACGGCGCTCTCCGGCCTCCGTGGCGGCTTGCTCCAGGGAGCGGCCGTCGCGCTGCTTTTCTTTGATGTAGTCCACCAGAATGATGGAATTCCGCACCACAATTCCGCACAGACTGATCAACCCCGTGAAGGCCGTGAACCCGAAAGGATAATGCGTCAGCGCGAGCCCCAACACCGCGCCGAACAGCGTCAGCGGAATCGAAGACATGACGATGAGCGGATCCGACAAGGTGCGGAATTGCACCAGCAGCACCAGGAAGATGGCGACCAGGCTGATCGCCAGGGCCGCCTGCATCGCGGGCATGGTCTCGCTGGTGTTGGTCCTCTCGCCGCCGTACTCGGTGTGGTAGCCGGCGGGGAGGGCCAGCGCCTGGATCTTCGGATCGATGGTGTTGAGAATTTCGGAGGCGTAGTGTCCGCGGCGCGGGAACGCGCGCACCGTGAGCGTTCTCACGCCGTTCCGGCGCACGATCCGGCTGGTCTGCCATTGCGGCTGGAGGCCGGCCACGGAGCGCAACGGGACGCTGGCATGGGTAATCGGCGAGGTCACATAGGCGTCGCGCACGTCCTCGAAAGAACCGCGATATCGCGGGTCGAGCCGCAGCACGATATTCACGGCCCGGTCGCCTTCCCAGAACGTGCTCACGGGCGCTCCGCTGAACGAGCCCGCCAACAACTGGGAGACCAGCGCGTTGCTCATCCCCAAGCGATTGGAGATCTCTGTATTTACGTCCACGTCCACCATATAGGAATCGTTGAAGTAGTCGTCATGCACCATTTCCGCGTAAGGCACCTCCCGGATGACGCCCTCGACCTGCCGGCCGAGTTGTTGCAGGGCGGCGATGTCGTAACCGGAAATGCGGACCTCGACGGGGGCTTCCATGATCATTCCCTGCTGCAGCTCCTTGACGATCACCAGCGCTTCGGGCACCGTGCGGGCCATACTGTCGCGCAGTTCCGCCACCAATGCCGGAGTGGCCTTTTCCGATTTGGTATTGACGATCAACTGCCCGTAGGCAGCGTCCGGAAGCTGGGGATTTACGTTGTAGTAGAAGCGCGGAGCGCTCTGGCCCACGAAGCTCGCAAAGTGGGCGACTTCGCCGCGCGCGCGCAGGCTATGCTCGATGCGGCCCATGGCTTCATCGGTGGCCTCAATGCGGGTGCCTTGCGGCATCCACAGGTCGATGACAAACTGGTTGCGCTCGGCCGAAGGAAAGAACTGCTGGGGAATCAGCAGGAAGAGCGACACTCCCGCGATCACCGCGGCCAATCCCAGCGCCACCGCCAAGGGCTTGCGGCGCATGAAAAATACGATCGTCCGGTTATAGGCCGCCTGTAACCGGTCCAGCAGACTGGTCTTCGGCCGGGATTCGGCCGGGTCCGCCGCGTGCGCATGAAGGCCCTTGCGGATGAAGAACCGGCACAGAAGCGGAGTCAGCAGAATGGCGACCATAAAGGACACCGAGAGCGCCACCGCGACCGTTACAGGCAGGGCTTGAATGAACTCCCCCACGGAGCCGGTCAGAATCAGCAGCGGCAGAAACGAGGCGATGATGGTCAGGGTCGCGGTGAGCACCGGGACGAGCACCTCGCTGACGCATTGCCAGGCGGCCTGGCTGCGTGGAATGCCGCGGTCCAGGCAGTCTACATAGTTGTCCGCGATGACGATGGCGTCGTCCACGACGATCCCCAACACCACAATCACGGCGGCGATCGATACCTGGTGCAACTGAACGCCGATCATGTTCAGCACGCCGAGCGATGTACAGACGGTAACTGGAATGGCCACCGCGGCAATCACGGCAACGCGTAGCGGCAGCAGAATCATGGTCACCAGGATCACCGCGCCGATGGCCAGCAGGAACTCGTGCCCGAGGGCCGTCATGCGGTCTTTCACCACGGCCGGCTGGTTTGCCACCAGGTCAAGATGGATGTCCGGAGGCAGAATGGTCCGCAACTTTTCGAAGACGCCCGAGAGCTGATCGCCCAGTTGCACGATGTTCTTGCCCTTCTGCATCTCGATCGAAAGCAGCACACTCGGCTCGCCGTCGTACCGGACGATAAAGGCCGGGTCCTGATAGCGGCGCTCCACATCGGCGAAGTCGCGGATATAAACCGGCTGCCCGGTTCGCGAAACATCCACCAGCACGCTGCGAATCTGGTCCTCGGTGGTGAATAATCCGGTGGTGCGCAAGGGCACTTTGGCCGTCCCGGCGTCCAGGCTTCCGGAACTCTGGATGATGTTCCTCTGCTGCAGCGCGTTAATGACGCGCAGAGGGTCGGCGAAATACTGCGACAGCCGGTCCAGACTGCTGGTAATGCGGATCTCCTCGGTCTGCTCGCCGTAGGTGGCCAGCTTGCCCACGTTGCGCACGGTGCGCAGTTCGTCCTTGATGCGGTCCGTGTAGTCGTGGAGTTCCCGATATCCGTAGTGCTGGCCGTGGATGGCGACCAGCATGGCCACCGTATCGCCGAAATCGGAGTTAACCAGCGGCCCGATGACGCCTTTGGGGAGTTCCATGGCGGCGGTCTCGTTCATTTCGTGGCGCAGCTTGGCCCAGAAAGCCGGGGCGTCCCGGACATTGGCCTCCAACTCGACGGTGATGAACACCAGCCCGGGCCGGCTGGTGGAATAGGTCTTCTGCTTGCGCACCTCCGGGAACTTGAAGATGTGCTCTTCGAGCTTTTGCGTGACCTGTTTTTCGACCTGCTCGGAAGTGGCGCCGAGGTAGGCGGCGAGCACCAATCCCTGGCGGATGGTGATGCTGGGGTCTTCAGTGCGCGGCATGGTCAACAGGGCGTTCACTCCCACACCGACCGCCAAGGCCGTCAGAATGGCGGTGACCATGGGATAGCGCAGAGAAGCTTTGACAGGATTCATGGCTTACCTCGCCTCCGGCCCGCGCGCCGGGGCGGCGGGCGCGGGTTGCTCCACCACGGTGACCGCGGACCCATCCCGGAGCTTGCTCTGGCCCCCCAGCACCAGCGACTCGGTCCCCGAGAGTCCGCTCTTGATCTCCACCTCGGCGCCGTACACGGTGCCCACTTCCACGCGCCTGGAGTAGACGCGCCCCTGGTCCGGGAAGTACACGAACACCATGGTCGCTCCCTGCGGGTCGTGAACGATGGCATCGCCCGGCAGGGTCAACACGTCGAGCAGGCGGTCGCCCCGGATTTGGGCCTCCGCGATCATGCCCAAGCGCAGCGCGTGCTTGGGGTTGGGAACGGCGATCCGGACCATGTAGGTTCGGGTGCTCGGGTCCGCGGCAACGTTGATGACCCGCACCACCCCCTGGAAAGTGTCACCGGGCAGGGCGGGGATCCGCACCGCGGCCGTCTGGCCCGTGCGCACGAGGTGAATATCGGATTCCGGAACTCCGACGTTGATCTCCACGGGATCCAGTTGCACGATCTGGAACACGGGGCGCCCGGTGCCCGCCATGTCGCCCACCTCGACGGAGCGGTTCGCGATGAAGCCGTCCAGGGGCGCTGTCAGGGTGGCATCCGCCAGGTGCTTGCGGGCGATCTTCTCGGCGGCGGCCGCCTGATCGAAGGCCGCCTGGGCCTGTGCGCGGTCTTCCTTCTGACCGCCCGCACGCGCCTGTTCATACTGCTGCCGCGAGGCTTCGTAAGCGGCTTTGAATTTTTCAAAATCATTGGGCGGCAGGCTCTTCGCCTCGTATACCTGCTTCATCCGCTGGTACTCATCCCGCGCGCGCTCGAAGGCCACGCGAGCCTGTTCCAGCAGTTCAGGGCGCACGGGAGACTCGACCTTCTGGAGCACGGCGCGGGCGGCCGCGACCTGCGCCACGGCGGCGCTCACGCCCAGCGAATAGTCGGAGGGGTCGATTACCGCGAGCACCTGGCCACGCTTCACGTAATCGCCTTCCCGTGGACCGACTTGGATCACTTTGCCGGAGACCAGGAAGGCGGCATTCGAAGGATTCTCCGGTGAGACTACCGACCCGCTCACCGGCACCGTGGCAGGCGCCTGGATGTGGCGGGCATGCCCGACCTTGACCGGCACCGCCGTGGGAGCCGGCGTGCCGGCAGGGTGCGAAGAACATGCTCCCAAAATCGCCGCGAAAGCAATGACAACTACGATATTCCTCTTCATTCTTCCGACTCCTTAATCCGCGCTGGCGCGCCGCCGCCGACCGCAATCAGGCGGTTGAACACGAGGTTGCGAGCTTCGGCAAATCGTCCGCGGGCGTCGCGACCGGTATCGATCAGCGACAAGCGGCCCAAGCCGTGGACAATCGCCATCAGAGACAGGGCAATGGTCTCGGGCCGGCTAATCGCCGGGCGCCCGATCTGCGAGAAGTGCTGGGCGACCAGGGCCGAGTAGGTTTCCAATTCCTGCCGCCGCAGTCCCGCCAGGCGTACCCTCACGGCACGGTTGCGGATGGCGCGCAGAGCGAACTCGGTTTCGAGAATGATCCAGTGCTGGCGCTGTTCCTGATTGACGTACCAATCGCGCACCGCCCGCAGCCGTTTGGCGGCGTCCGGCTTACGGTGGAAGATCTCCGCCAGGGCGCTGGAGACGGCCAGGCGGCGCTTGTTGAGCACCGCGATAAAGAGCTCATCCTTATCCTGAAAATTCGAATAGAAGGCGCCGCGGGAGAATCCCGCGGCCTCGGCAATCCGCTCCACCGACGAAGCATCGAATCCGAACCGGATGAAGGACTTCTCCGCCGCCTCGATCAATCTGGAGCGGGTCGCCTCCCGGCTCTCACGGCGGGTCAGCCGTCGTGGTTGTTTCATATACAGTACTGTATCTCGATACATGAGTGAATGCAAATGGTGACACCCAAAAATCCGCGGCGCAATACGCGCTCACGCGCCCGCGGCGAACCGCGATGGGGCGCCGCTACTGGAGGATGGGCAATCTTGCGCGCATGGCGCGTTTGGCTGATTGGACGCTTTCCGCTCAATAATGTTGGGAATTCAGACAGGTGGGCACAGCCGTTACACTTCCGGAGGGACGGCTCAGATAATCAGTATGGGGCAAGGCGAATCGCGGAATATGGCGTAACCGTTGGCGTGCAGGCGGCCGAAGATGCCCGACCCTGTGCTACGGCCAATCACGATCAGGTCAGCAGGCAACTCGCCGGCCTTCCCACACACGGCCTGTGGGA
Source organism: Bryobacterales bacterium (assembly GCA_963842505.1). Classification (GTDB taxonomy): domain Bacteria; phylum Acidobacteriota; class Terriglobia; order Bryobacterales; family Bryobacteraceae; genus PALSA-129. The sequence continues at coordinate 1,350,401 of CAWJGZ010000004.1, read as the reverse complement.
TCTCTCCCTCGGCGATCGCGACCTCCGCTAGGTCAGCAAGTTGTCCAAGGCGGCCTTTGGCGAGCGCGCGGATTTTCGCTTCCAGAGCCTTACGCGACCGAGATCCCTTGGATCCGTCAGAGCCGGTCCGGCCTGGTGGAATGGCGTGAACTGCGAAGAGTTGCGCGCCAAGCCGCTCCGCCATTCCGGCGGCTGCCTGCAGGATGATGCGATCCTTCGGCGTGGCGCCCAGAGCACATAAGATCTTCCCCACGCGGATTGTGTTCAGTTCCGGTGCGTCAGCCAGGTGCGCGCCGGTCCAGACGGGGCAGCCGACCTCCTGCAGGACCTGCCCCACCACGGAACCAAGCAGGAGATGGCGAAACGGCCCCTCCCCGTGCGTTGGCATGACGATAAGATCTATACCTTCGTTCTTGGCATACGCCACAATTCTCGCCGCCGGATCGCCTTCGAGAACGACGAAGCGCACAGAATCATGGGAAAGGCCGGTAAGGCAATGTCTGAGCTCGATTTCCGATTCGGTGGCGCGCCCGACAAACCACTCGCCGAGTGTAGCCCCGTGATCGGCGAAGCCCGGCAGCGCCAATGGATACGGCTCCACATGGAGCACGATCAACTGGGCGGCAAACTTGCCCGCCAGATAGCTCGCGTAGCGCGCAGCGCCTTGCGCGGGCTGAGAACAGTCGGCGGGCAAGAGAATCTTGCGGATCGATTGACTAGACACTGAGCACCGGGCAGGGCGATTGACGACTGATGGCATAGGTGTTTGCCGGCAGGCGCCCTGCAATGCTGTCACCACTACCGCCTCCGATGAGGAGCAGAACGGCTTGCACTTTCCCGTCCGCGCCGGCGGCGTCAGTTGACCGAGACGAGAAGGCTATCGGAAGCCGGATTTTGGCGATGGTGAGCATGTTGGCGTCGTCCTTTCTAATCCAATCCGGCCTCCAAACGCGCATTGCATTTCGAGGCCGCCCCTCAAGGAGTTTGCAGCAATTATCTGGCCTTGAACCAGGCGGCGCGCCGGCGTCTTCGGCCGCCCCGGCTCAAGAGGTTGTGAACACAAACAGTTACGCCGGCTTTCCGGCCGCTCGCCAGTGTGGCTGGAGCCCAGACAGAGGTTGTTCCGCCTGTCTGGTTATGATACATGCCCCGAGGAGGCTTCGACCCCTATGAATTCCGTCATTGGGGGTCCGCCTCGGTTTCCGGAACACCCTCGTTCCGGCCATGGGCCTTCTCGCGGAGGATACTGTAGAGCGTGGCGCGGCTGATGCCCAAGGCGCGGGCCGTCTGAACTTTATTGCCCCCCATCCAATCCAGGACGCGGCAGGCATGGCGGTATTCCACCTCCGCCATGGTGAGCGGGGTTTCATCCTCCAGGCTCTTGACGGGCATTTCCTTGCGCAGCGCCTCAGGAAGGTCGTGCACATCGATGGCATCGTCCTCCGCCATCATGCAGGCGTTGCCGATCACGTTCTCAAGTTCGCGCACGTTTCCGGGCCAGGAATGGCGGGAAAGCAGCGCTTGGGCCCGCCGGGTGAGGCCGCGGAGCGGTTTGTTATACTCCCGGGCGAATCGCGCCAGGAAATGCTGCTCCAGGAGAGGCAGGTCCTCCTTTCGTTCGGCGAGTTGGGGGAGCTTGAATTCCACCATGGAAAGGCGGAAATACAGGTCTTCCCGGAACTCTTTATTGGCGATCATGGTCTGGAGGTCACGGTTGGTGGCAGCCACGACTCGAATATCGACTCTGCGGACTTCAGGAGAACCAACGCGCTGGAGCTCGTGGTTCTGGAGCACCCGCAGGAGCTTGCTTTGCATGGGCAGCGGCGTGTCACCCACCTCATCCAGGAAGAGCGTGCCGCCGTTGGCATACTCGATCAGCCCGATCCGATCCTGGGTCGCGCCCGTGAACGCACCTTTGACATAGCCAAAAAGTTCGCTTTCAAAGAGCGTTTCCGCCACCGCAGAGCAATTGCAGACGACCAGCCGACCCGAAGCAACCGGGCTCAGCTTGTGCAGGGCGTTGGCCACAAGCTCCTTGCCGGTGCCGGTGGCCCCGCTCACCAAGGCGACCCGATAGTGCGGCGCCACGCGCCGGATTCGGGCGAAGACCTCAAGCATGAGAGGACTTCGTCCGACCATGCCTTCAAACCGGGAAGCCTCCAACAGCTCACCTTCGAGCTCGAAAGCGCGGTGCCGTTTCCGAGCATCGGTGAGGAGGCTATCGATGCGCTGGCGCAGAGCTTTGGGCGAGAACGGCTTCGTCAGGTAATCGCATGCACCCTTCTGGATGGCCTGCACCGCCGATTCGGTCGAGTAGTCGCCGGTTACGAGGATCACATCGATGCCGGGATCGAACTCGACGATTTTCTCGAGGAGTTCCATGCCGCTGACCTTCGGCATTCGCAGATCGAGCAGCACGATTTCGGGATGGCTTCTGCGGATCATCCGCCATCCGTCTTCGGGGTCGGTGGAAGTTAGAACTTCCAGGTTAGGCTGCGTCAGGGCGTCCTGGATGATTTCAAGGCTGTCAGGTTCGTCGTCTATGGCCAGCAGTTTGATGGGGGAATCGGACACCTGTGCCATGCAAGTCCTTCAGGAAGCTCCATCTTATCAGAGCGTGCGCTCCGATTCCCGCCGTTCGAGCAACTGGTCCACCTGAGCGCGCAGCGAGCGCGGGTCGACAGGTTTCGAGATGTATGCGTCAAACCCCGCCGCCAGCGCCTTATCGCGATCTCCATGCATGGCAAAAGCAGTGAGCGCAATAACAGGAAGTCTGCGAAGTTGAGGGTCTTGGCGGATCTGGCTTAGCGCAGCGTAGCCATCCATTTGGGGCATTTGAATGTCCATGAAGACGATATCGGGGTGGAACTCGCGAATTTTGACAAGCGCCTCCTTCCCGTCAGCGGCTTCAGCGATCTCGAAGTTGTGCGATGCCAGGGCATCCCGAATGAACTCACGGCTTTCCGGGCTGTCGTCAGCGACGAGGACTTTCGCGCGCCGGGCCTCTTTGTGTTTCTGCAGCGCACTGCGAATCCGGGAGAGCAATTCGTGACGCCACGGGCCGCCCTTGGTAAATAGCGCTTCCACCTGATTGTTCAAGAGCTCCAGATCGGCCGCGGTCAGATCCTTGGCAGTCAATACAAATACCGGGATCTTGCGGAGCTTGGGGTCGCCGCGGATTCGCTTCAGGACCTCGAAACCGTCCATCTCCGGCATGAGAAGATCCAGCACCAAAGCGTCCGCGCCGGCCTTGTCCAACAACTCGAGCGCCTCCTTTCCACTGGCCGCCGTGGTGGGAGCGTAGCGGCCCGACCTGAGAATTTCCGCAATAAGCTGGAGGGATTCCGGCTCGTCGTCGACCACCAGGACGCGAGGGGCACCTTGAACCGGCCATTGCACGTGCCGGGCGAGGGCCTCCAAGAAGCTCCGCTTGGAAACCGGCTTGATCAGATACTCGGCAGCGCCTAAGGAGAATCCAGTCTGCTTCTCATCAAGGACCGAAACAATCACAACCGGGATCGATGCCGTGGCGGGGTTCCGCTTGAGCTGGTTCAGGGTTTCCCACCCGGACTTGCCACGCATCACGATGTCGAGAGTAATCGCTTCGGGCCGCAACTCCAGAGCCTTTTTCAGAGCCTCGTCTCCCGAGCGCGCCGTGGCCGTGCGGAAACCTTCCGAATGCAGATAGGCGACGAGCAACTCCCGGGCAGACGGTTCATCATCTACAACGAGAATCAGGGATCTTGCGGGCTGGCCCTTCACGCCAGACGCCTCGGCGCGTCGCACCATGCCAGCGCCCGATGCCAATGGAAGAGAGAACGTGAAGCAACTACCTTTGCCGGGATGGCTATCCACCCAGATTTCGCCCCCGTGCTCTTCCACCAAACGCCGGGTGATCGCCAAACCGAGCCCGGTGCCCTCCTTGACTCCCTTGGTAGTGGTGGCGGCCTGGTGAAATTCGTCAAAAATGGCTTTTTGCTCGTTCGGGAGAATCCCGATTCCGGTGTCGCGAACGGCAATCTGGATGGATTCCTCGCGAGTGCCGGAGGAGATCGACACCGACCCGTCTTGCGGAGTGAATTTCACCGCGTTGCTGAGCAGATTGTAGAGGATTTGTTTGAAACGGAGACGATCCGCCGAGACGATAAGGCCCGGATCGACCTCATTGGCAATCCGGATGTTTTTGGGCGAGGCCATCGGCTCAATCGTGGATAGCACTTCAGCCATGGCAGGCTGGGCCAGGAAATTTTCCGGATGCAGCTCCAGGCGGCCGGCTTCGATCTTCGACAGGTCGAGGATATCGTTGATCAGGGAAAGCAGGTGCCTGGCCCCGCGCAGGATATGGTCCAGTTGCCGCTTCTGTTTTTGATTCAGGCCGCCGGATTCCTGTTCCGCCAGCAGTTCCGAGAACCCAATGATGGAGTGCAAGGGAGTCCGCAGTTCATGGCTCATGGTGGCGAGAAACTCGCTCTTGAGCCGGTTGGCGCGCTCCACTTCGCGGTTACGGAGGTCAAGTTCCCGATTGATCACGGAAAGAGACCGGCGTTCCTCCTTTAATTGGTCCGCGAGTTGTTCGATTTGCAAACGCGCCGTAACCTGCTCGGTTACATCCACGACCAGAATCACCAGGTCGTGGGCAGCGCGATCCTCACTGATCAGCGGCAAAAGGGACCAGCGCCAGTAGGTTGTCCCTTTGGTAAGTCCCACGAGCGCCTGTTCGGGGTCGAAGTACGGGACGCCGGTCGAGGCGACACGCCGAAAGACGTCCACAACGCCGGACTTTTCAGCTCCTGGAAGAATCTCCTGCAGGCGTCTGCCGACAATATCCATGCTACGGTAGGGCTCGTCCAGCCTTTCCCGGTAGGTCGGGTTGGCCCACTTGACCCGGAAAGTCACTCCATCATAAATGGCAATGCCAGCGGGCGCGTGCTCCACCACGGCCTGAAACAAGCGGCGCTGGGCATCGACGGCCGCAAGCAACCGCTCCCTTTCCTCCGCCGCCCGCTTCTTGTCAGTAATGTCCTTGGTAACGGTTGCATATCCCCGGAGCCGGCCATTCGAATCGTAAAGAGCGGAAAGCACCGAATTGGCCCAGAAGCGGGATCCGTCCTTGCGCAGTTGCCATGCCTCGAGTTCGACGTGCCCACTGCCGGCAGCCGCCTTGAGATCCCGCTCCGGTTTGCCGGCGGCAACATCCTCGTCAGTGTAAAAGCACGTGACGTGCTTCCCGACTATCTCTTCCGCGCGGTAGCCATTGATACGCGCGGCGCCGGCATTCCAACTCTCCACAATCCCGTCAGGATCGAGCATGTAGATGGCATAGTCGGTGACACCCTCAACCAGCAGGCGGAAGCGCTCCTCGCTGCGATGCAGCGCATCCTGAAGTTGCTCGCGCTCCCTGATCTGGCGCTGTAACTCGTCATTGATCCGGGTGAGTTCGGCGGTGCGCTCGCGGACGCGGTTTTCGAGCTCGTCGTGAGCCCTGCGCAGTTTTTCCTCCGATTCCTTCCGAGCAGTGGCGTCTCCATAAATGGCCATTAACCCGCTGATCTCGCGGGAGGCATTCCACACGGGAGCGCTCCAGAAATCGACATCCACGAACGTCCCGTCCTTACGCCGCCGGCGCAACTCCAAGCCAACGCTTTGACTGCCTTGAAGCTGGGATTCCAGGAGCGAGCGGAACTCGGGCAGTTTGTCCTCCGGGATGTTAGGCAGGGGCTTGCCCAGCACATCTTCCGCGGTCCAGCCGAACAGAGCTTCGGACTGGGGATTCCACATGCGCACGATTCCATTTCGATCCATGGCCACGATGGCCAGCGGAGATGCCTGAATGATACCCTCCAGGGTGTTCAGCTTCGCCTGAAGATCATCGTCTCCCGCCGCGGAATCGGTCATCACAATCGCCTCCCCCTTTCATATTAGTGCGGGTTTCTCGCCCGCGGCCCGAGGATGCGGTTCAGAGACTCTTCTCGACACACTGGTGGGGTGACGGAAAGTTTGTCGGGACCGGGTCGGCACGAGTGCGTGCGCCACGGGGCGAAAGGTTTACGATGGGCGCTGTGCCCTTGCCGCGGCTGTTCCTTTCGCCCCGTTCCGGGGCTCTTAGTCTCAAACCCGCTATCCACACGGCTCACGCCGTGGGCTATGATCTTTCGCCCTTCGGGCTTGGCAAATGTGGAAGCTCCGGGCGACGGAATGAGTGCCCACGCGTCACGCACGAATGCGTGCGCCACGTCTCGCCCCGTTCCGGGGCTCTCTCTCAAACCCGCTATCCACACGGCTCACGCCGTGGGCTATGATCTTTCGCCCTTCGGGCTTGGCAAATGTGAAAGCTCCGGGCGACGGAATGAGTGCCGACGCGTCACGCACGAATGCGTGCGCCACATCACCTGTCTGAATTCTGATCATGGATGTCTGAACTACAGCCAGACCGTTTTTGAGGACAGCGCGTTCGGGCGCAAAAAACCCTTTCGCCGATGGCGCACTATGTGCTCCGTATCAAAGGGGGACCATGTCAACGAAGCAAGTAGCGCGAAGCATCGATGCGGGGACTCAGCAGCGGGCCACGGTCAATAACGAAGTGATTCTCGAAATCATAGCGGCTCCCGGAGACTGCGGATCTTTGAAGGAGATTCTCCGCGGAGCCGGCTGGAAACCGGAGGTGTGCCACAGCTTAGCGGCGGCTCAACCGCTGCTGCCCCGGGCGTCGCTTGTGATGTGCGACGAGAAACTGCCTGATGGCAACTGGAGAGACGTCCTGACGCGGCTTGAAGCGCTGCCTGGGAGCCCGTCGCTCATCGTAGCATCTCATCTTGCCGATGAGCGTCTCTGGGCGGAGGTCCTCAACCGGGGCGCTTACGACCTCCTGCTGGAGCCATTTCGGGCTGAAGAAGTAGTTCGAACCGTTGGAACCGCGCGTGATTCCCCGCCAAGAAGTCAGGGCTGGGAGAGGAGGCAGTAGATTCATGGATATCGAGTTGCTCAGTGTGACTTGCGGGGAGACAAGATGCGCTCGCTAGACGAAATCCTCTTACCGACCGATTTTTCGCCACGCTCGGTTGATATGGCGCGTTACGCCGCCGGAATCGCCCGCCATTATCACGCTAAGATCACGTTGCTCCACGTAGTGGCTCCCCTGGATCCGGCATGGGCCGCACTGGGCGGCGGCACGGTGGTCGAGGAAGTGCTGGCGCACCAAAAGGAAGAGACCAGTAACCGCCTGAATCTGTTTCTTACGGACGAACTCCGGGATGTGGCTGTGAACCGGATAATCCACGAAGGGGACCCGGCCGAATTCATCACAACCTACTGCACTTCAGAGCGGGTAAGTCTGGTCATGATGCCGACACGAGGTCGCAGCGCATTTCGGCGATTCCTTCTGGGTTCGGTGGCGGCAAAGGTCCTGCACGACGTCGAATGCCCTGTTTGGACAAGTTCGCATATCGCGGACGGGCACTCGACCGCCTCGGTCATTCCCAAGGTAATCGTGTGTGCCGTCGATCGGACTCCGGAACGCGACCTGATATTACGGTGGGCCGCGGACCTGGCTTCGGATCTTGAGGCGCGCCTGGTGGTGGCCCATGCGATTCCATCCTTGCAGTTCCATCCGGAGACATACTTTTTGGAAGCCGATATGCGAAGGTCACTTATTGGAGATGCGCGGGCCAGGATTTCCAGAGTGCTGCAAGACTCGCCGATGCCGGGCGCCGAGGTCCGCGTGGAAGGCGGGAACGTATCGACAGTGGTGCGTTCCGTGGTGGAGGACAACCGGGCGGATCTCCTGATTATCGGCCGGGCCTCAAACCGCGGCATGATGGGACGCTTGCGGACGCATTCCTATAGTCTGATCCGCGAATCTCCGTGCCCGGTGATCAGCATTTGAACGCTTGACGGCTAGCCAGGGCTAGCTGTTTCGACGCCCAGGAGAAAGCTCCCGGGCGCTTTCCTTGTTGTGATCTGGTTCCTTCCCCCAACTTACTTTGCCGTGCCTTAATTGTGGACACCAGTGTTCAGCAGGCAGTCAATCTCCGCGGGGGAGCCGTTTGCGGCCGTTCATTCTAAGGGGCCGAAATGGCAGCCGTATTGCCTTTCTCAGGGTGTGATCGACCTGGTCGACACAAAGGAGAAGCAGATGCGAGCCCTCTGGAATCGCGTTTCAATTGGATGGTGCCGGACGTTTCATGAGGAGCCTTTCTGGCCCATTCACGGTTGTTATCACTGCCCCACCTGTTTACGCACCTATCCCGTGCCATGGCACGAGGGCAACGACTTTGTGCGGCGGCAGAGCGTGAAGGCGGATTCGAGTGGCCAGCGCACGCAGCCCTTTGTGCTTGCGTTCGAAAAGGATCGCGTCTGAGCGTGCCTCGCGCAGCCGGAGTATTGTGAAGCTGCACGAGGCTCCTTATCCTTCGCGTCGAGGCGACCCAGGATCGCCCGAACTTCCTGCTCGGATTTCCGCTTGACCTCGTCGTGGTTGCGGGTACTTTGATCCGCGGGCCTTGGCGCCCGGCGATCATGCCGTTACCCAGCCAGGCTGCGGCGGCTCCTCAAAGCGGCGGACCGCGACTCCACCACAAATCGGCAAGGATTCACTGGGTGGTGACTGAATCTGACACACGATGGCTGGATTTCAGACAGCTCCTCTCAGCGAGAGCAACCCGATTGTGGTGAAGGCTGCCGTGATGCGATCACCCAATACAGACAGGCGAGTCTCTTTCTTCTCAATTCTTATGATGCAATCGGCAAACCATAACCTCGAGACGGTGTGCCGCGCAAATGGGCGGTGAATTGCAGCCCATCCAGTGTTCGGCAGATTTGGAGAAAACGAGTGGACACTACCAAAACAATGAAAGCAATTCGGATTCATTCTTATGGTGGACCGGAAGTTCTGGCTTACGAAGAAGCACCCTGGCCAACACCTGGTGCGGGCGAAGTGCTGGTCGAAGTCTGCGCGGCAGGAATCAACCCGGTGGATTGGAAAATTCGCGAAGGCCTCCTCAAGGACCGCCTGCAATACACGTTTCCGTTTATTCCGGGGTGGGATCTTTCGGGCATTGTAGAGGAAACTGGCCCGGAGGTTACGCGGTTCAAGCCCGGTGACGCGGTATTCAGCAGCCAGGGTCTCAGCCGCGATGGGGCGTACGCGGAGTTCGCCGTGGTGGATGCGTCGCTGGTTGCTCAAAAGCCGCGATCGATCGACCACGTTGCCGCCGCCGGGATCCCCCTTGCCGCCATGACAGCGTGGCAAGCTCTGTTCGAAGGTGCTCTGCTAAAGCGCGGCCAGAGGGTTCTCATTCACGCGGGATCCGGCGGGGTCGGAAGTTTTGCCGTGCAATTCGCGAAGTGGAAGGGGGCCCACGTGCTCGCCACCTGTTCGACGGCCAATGCGGACTTCGTAAAGGGGTTGGGCGCCGATGAAGTGATTGACTACCGGCAGACGGATTTTACCCACATGAGACACGTGGATGCGGTGCTCGATACGCTGGGGGGTGAGGTTCAGGAGCGGTCGTGGCAGGTAATCAAACCGTTCGGTGTTTTGGTCTCGATAGTGAGTCAGCCGTCCGTGGAGACCGCCGAATCTCTCAACATTCGGCACGCATTTGTGCATCTGAAACCGGACGGAGCATTGCTGGCGGGCATCGCCAAGTTGGTGGACACCGGGAAGATCAAGTCCCCTGTCGAGACAGTGTTGCCGCTCGCCGAAGCGCGCCAGGCGCAGGAATTGAGCCAGAGCGGCCACGCCCGCGGAAAAATCGTACTGAAAATTAATTAAGCTGAAAAGGAGAGTCGCAAACTATGAAGAGAAACACGAAAATCGAGCACGCCTCCGCGCCGGCATCGGGCGCAGCCGGCGCGGACGCGAGCGCAGCGTCCTCCGTGGTGGAGTCCGTGACGCTTGCCAACCTCCAGACGGCCTACAACGGCGAAATGAATGCGCACACCCGCTACCTGGCATTCGCCAAGGACGCGGACGAGGAGGGATACGCGCCAGTCGCTTCTCTGTTTCGGGCGGCCGCCCGCGCGGAAGAGATTCACGCCCGGAATCATGAAGTAGTGATCCTCGGCATGGGAGCTTCGCCCAAGGCGAACATCGAGCCTGTGGTCGTCAGGTCAACGCACGATAACCTCGAAGCCGCAATCAAGGGCGAAGTTTACGAGCGCGACGAAATGTACCCCGCGTTCCTTCGCCAGGCGCGTTCCGAACGAAACCAGGCGGCGGGCCGGACCTTCCACCTGGCACAAAAAGCGGAAACCGAACATGCCGCCCTTTTCACCCAGGCGCTGAAGGAACTGGAGAGACTGAGGGGCGAAGCGATCGTCTACTACGTCTGCCCGGTCTGCGGTTTTACGGCAGCGAAGGCCGACGGTTCACGGTGCCCGGTCTGTTCGCACCCCACCGACCGGTTTGAAAACGTGCGGTAAGGCAAAATGGGCGCGCCGAGGGCCAAACAACCGGAGTAATTGCCATGAAAGTGATCGCAGATCTGTGCGTGATTCCGATGGGTGTCGGGCTTTCCGTCTCCAAGCAGGTAGCGGTTTGCGAGCGGATTCTAGCCGAGGCCGGCCTGAAGACGAAACTCCACGCCTACGGTACGAACATCGAGGGCGACTGGGACACCGTCTTCGCGGCGGTTAAACGCTGCCACGAAGTGCTCCACAGCTCGGGCGTGCCACGGATTTCGACGACGATGCGGTTTGGGACCAGGATAGACAAAGAGCAGTGCCTGGAGGACAAGATCCACAGCGTGGAGGAGAAGCTGAGAGGCTGATTTGTGCACGCGGCGCGCCCAGAAGTCACCGCACCGGGGAGAGAATCGTCACGAAGTTCATGTAGGGGATGCTCAAAAGGGCCGATCGATGGCGATCGCGCGTGGCAGTTGCGGGAAAACAGTCCACCGTCGCACTTCACGGCTCTTGCGGCCTTTGTATTGCGGCAGTTGACCCTGTCCTCGCGCCTCCGCTCCGCAACGGGGCGGCGATGAGACCCATGCCGCCGGGGGCATTCGCAAGTACTTCGGAAGCGTGCTACGGCTCCGTGATTTCTTTCTCGACAACCCGGTGATCCGGTGGCGCGGGAGAGCGATTCGGGATGACGAAGTTGTCGATCAACACCAGTATTCCGAAAGCGACGAAGCCCCACGCCGCGCGGCTGAGGATACCGACGCCGATCGAAATCGACATGAAAGCAATGATCCTTAATGCTCGAGTTCCGTTCATATGCGTTCTCTAGGCTGCTCTGTTTCTGATGTCTTTCTTGCGGCTCCCGGAAGTGCGGGGTCGAGAGAGTCCGCACCTCGGGACCGCTTGGAATTCGCGGCCCCGGCGGCCGATGTCCACTGATCCAGTTGCCGCAGCACCTGCGCGGTCACAACGGGCAAGGCGCTCGAGACCTCGGGCGACAACCGCGTACCCAATCCCATGGCGGCCGGTTGGACGCCTAGCAGGACCACTTGACGGGGCGCCAGGCCGAGCAGGCGCAGGTCGTCGAGCAGTCCGGGTATGGCAAACTGGTGTGCGTTGCGGGTATCGATCTTCTGTGGATCCGGACCGCTAAAATCCATCCAGATGGTATTGCCGGGCGGCAGGTCCGCATCCACGGCGTCGATGATCAGCAGGTTTGTACAGCCGCAGACCTCGGCCAGCAAATCGGTTCCGATGGTACCGCCGTCGATGAGGCGGGCCATCGATTGGACGCGCGAGTTTTTTCGCAAACGCCGGATTGCATGGATACCGACTCCGTCATCGGACAGCAACAGGTTTCCGACGCCGACGACGGCAATGGGCGGCGGCGGATCCGGATCACGATGAGCGCGGGAGCCGGCGGCTAAATCAATCACTGCGGCCCTCCCGTATGGCACGAGTTGCACGGCTGTTCCTTCCACGCGTCGCCGATGTCTACCGGGTGTTCGAAGGGCAGCCCCTCGGGGCCCGTTGCGGTTTGGAAGCTCCCGGGCTTGCCCTGTTGCAGGATCCTGTGACAGAGGCCGCAATCGGAGCCAATGAGCTTCCCGTCTACACTCTTATGCTGACCGTCATGGCAGCGGAAGCACCCCGTGAAGTGAACGTGACCGTCGTTGGTATAGTATGTATCCCAGCGTACTTTCATCTCCGGGAAATGATAGCGGCTGTAAGTAACCTGCAAAAAGCCGATGGCGGCCTGGATCGCCGGCTGCTTGCCAGCGTACACCTGTGGGTAATTCTTCTGATAATAGCCGCGCAGGGCGCTGTCGATTCCCCGGGGCGCCTGGTCGCGGTCCGCGTAAGACGCGCCAAGCGCCGTTACGCCCTGCTGCTTGATAAAGGGAAGGGACGGATCGATAAGGCCATTGGCAAGGGCCGCGTCCACGCTCTCGTCCGGCGCTTGCAGGATGTGGGTGGGGCGGTTGTGACAATCCACGCAGTCCACGGTGCGGATCTCGCCAGCCGGCGCGGCAGTCGAGGCCTGCGGTTGCGAGGTGTACACGTTCGCCTGGCCAGTTCTAGGGTCCACCGCTCGCACCCACGTAATATTCTGCCTCTCGGTGTCGGTCGCGACATATTCCACCTTGCTCGCCACATGCCAGTGAATTCCCATTTGCGATGGGGTTACGAACTCGCCGCCGCCGACCAACACGCGCAGATCGATCTCCCAGCGGGTGTTCTGCTCGTCGGACAGGAAGTGCACCTTGCGCACCTCGCGGCCTCCGAAGAAATTCGGAGGCCAATGGCAAGTCTCGCAATTGCCGCGTATCGGGCGCAACGCCACAACCGGAACCGGAATCGGGCGCGGAAAGCTGTTCTGCATGGTCTCGACGAGTTCCACTACACCGCGAATCTTCGATTCGGCATACCCGGTGACGCCGGCTGCGACATGGCATTGCGCGCACTTCACGCGCGCGTGCGGCGACCGCTGATAGGTGGCGTACTCCGGCGTCATGGAATGGCAAACGGCCCCACAAAAGGATACAGCGTCGGTGTAGAGATAGGCCTGAAAGCCGCCGTAAATAGCCGGAACGGACAGCAGCACGGCCCCGATGGCGACTACCAGCAGAGCCTTTCTCTCCCTGGCGACATTGAGATCCCACTTGGGGTAGCGCGCGAAAGAAAGCGGCTTGTACATGCGCCAGCGGATCCACTGGACGTACATTCCGACCAGCACCACGACGACGCCGGCAATCACGAATACCGGCGGAACAAAGAAGATCACCAGGTCGCCGTAGGGCTGAACCAGCGCGCCGCCTCCGATGGTGTGATAGGCCAGCAAGACTACAAAAACGAGCAGGCCCACGGCGGCGATACCCGTTCCGGCAAAACTGATCCAGTTGCGATAGAGCGCCACCGGGCCCGGGCCGGGGCGGGCCTTGGGCGGCCCTTCCGAGCCTTTCTCGTCCGGTGCGCCTTTCGGCAGCAACTGGTGGCGTTTGACGAAGCTACGCGCTTCCGGGATGGCCGCTACCTCATGACGCAGCTCGCCGGCGGGCATGAACTTCCATCCGGAGAAAATGCTGTCCAGCAGTCCGTTTTCTTCCTCGATCGAGATGAGAACCGAAAGATAGACGTGGAAGAGCATGAACGCGACGAACACGAACATCAGAAAGAAGTGAACTTCGCGGAGGTACTGGGGATCAATCAGTTGCGGCAGCCAGCCGATGAATTGAGTCAGGACGGGATTGCCCAGCACCCGGCTGTATAAAGCCAGGCCGGTCAGGATCTCGACCAGGATCAGCAGGTAAATGACGACGTACGACAGCGCGGCCAGAGGATTATGGCCAACGCGATGGCCGGGATCGAAACGCAAAAACGAATAGAACTCGATCATCGAGCCCATACCGGTCCATTGGCGGCGGTGAATGGGGATGTATGACGACCATCGCGCCCAGAAGTTACCCTTGAAAAACCAGTACATCCGTAACGCGAACGCGCCAATCAGGACGAATCCCGAGACCACGTGAACAAACCGCACCGTGGCCATGAGGTAAGGCGCCTGCCCGGACGGGACCAGAAACGGGCGGTGCATGAACAGGCCGGTAAGCGAGAGCGACGCGATCGAAAAGACAATCAGCCAGTGAGCAATGCGAAGCGGCAGCTCCCAAACATAGGTACGGACGAGTTCCGTCGCGGGGCGGCGAGCCAGCATGGATGTCGGCGAAGGAGTTTTTGGCACCGCAGCCTCCTATGTCGCACCAACCGATTGCCAACGACGTCCCCGCGCATCCACGACTTGAACCGCGCAGGCCAGGCACGGGTCGAAAGAGTGAATGGTGCGAAGCAGTTCGAGCGGTTTGTCCGGGTCCGCAACCGGATGCTTGATCAGCGCGGCCTCGTAAGGTCCGCGCTGCCCCATGGCATCGCGCGGGCCGCCGTTCCAGGTGGTGGGCGCGATCACCTGGTAATTACGAATGGCGCCATTCTCGATCTCGACCCAATGGCCTAACGAACCACGCGGCGCCTCGTGCTGCCCAAAACCGCGGCAGGAGTTCGGCCAGGAGTCGGGATCCCAGCGCGCGCCGTTGTGCATGGCGAGGACTCGCCGGCCGAGATTGTCCGATAATTCCTGCCACCAGCCGGTCAATCTGTCCGCCACAAGCTGAGCCTCCATGGCGCGTGCGGCAATGCGTCCGAGGGTCGAGAACAGGGCCGCCGGAGGCTGTTTGATTTGAGCTAAAACGGAATCGACAAGGCCTTTGGCGGGCTGTTTGCCGGCCGCATATGCGACGACGAAACGCGCCAGGGGACCGAGTTCCATCACCTCGTTCTCATAGCGCGGAGCTTTCAGCCAGGAATACTTCTGGTCGACCTGGAGGTAGTCATAGGGCGGCGCGGGGCCAGTGTAAGCGGGTTTGGTCTCGCCTTCGAATGGATGCTTGGCGGGCTTGTTATCTCCGTATTGATACCAGGACCGCGCGACATACTCGGTGATCTTTTCCGGGGAAAACGGCTGTACCAGCGACAGGTCGCGTTTTCGAACCACCCCGGCGGGGAAGAAGAACGCCGATGGATCGCGCATGCTCTTGTCCGGATAGTCTCCATAGGCCAGGAAGTTGCCCACGCCCTCGCCGCGTGTGAACCAGTCGGCGTAAAACCCGGCAATGGCAAGCACATCCGGCACGTAAACCTGGTGTACGAACTGCCGGCCCATCTCAATCAGGGTGCGGAGGAGTTGCAGACGCTCCGGATTGATGACGGCCTGGGGAGAATCGGGGTCCATGGCGGTCGACATTCCGCCGACGAGGAAGGTTTGCAGGTGCGGATTCTTGCCGCCCAGCACCGCATGCATCCGGATGAAATCGCGCTGAAATTCCAGCGCATCCAGATAGTGGGAAACCGCGAGCAGATTCACTTCGGGCGGCAGACGGTACGCCGGATGGCCCCAGTAGCCGTTGGCGAACACGCTTAACTGGCCGCTCTCGACCAGAGCCCGCACCTGGGCCTGAACGGCCCTGAAATGGCTCACTCCGGACTTGGGCCACTCGGATAACGAGCCGGCAATCTGCGCCGTTTTCGCCGGGTCGGCCTTGATGGCGCTGGCTACGTCCACCCAGTCGAGCGCCTGCAGGTGATAGAAGTGGACGACGTGATCCTGTACCAGTTGCGCGCCGGCGATCAGGTTGCGGACGATGCGCGCATTGTCCGGCACTTCGATCTGCAGCGCGTCCTCCACGGCCCGCACGGAAGCGAGGGCATGCACGACAGTACACACGGAACAGATGCGCTGCAGCCAGTACCACGCCTCGCGCGGGTCGCGGTTACGAACTACCAGCTCGAGCCCCCGGAACATGGTGCCGGAGCTCCAGGCATCGGAGATCACGCCACCCTCAACCTGGGCCTCGACGCGAAGATGCCCTTCAATTCGCGTCAGTGGATCAACGACGATACGCGCCATATCTGAACTCCCGGCTTTCGGCAGATCCGATGCTTACAGCCCTTCTCCACGGTCACGATTTCCCGGGCGGCCCTTCGCGCTCCACCAAGCCGTCCCGGCGGCCAATCTCGGTCGGGCCGCCTCTCGGCTCCTCGCCTCGCGGGCGCATTTGCGCACGCGCCGCGCTGGCGATTCCATGCAACCCGAGAGCGGCCGCAACGCCAGCAGTCAACCAGCCGCCGATCTTGCCGGCGGTAATGTCCACACCGAAACCTGGAACGCCCGGGAGGCGCTGATAGAGGGGAAGCGCCGTGTCCCAGAAGCGGTAGGAGGCGCAGGCGGCGCAGCCGTGCCCGGATTGCACGGGCCAACTGGTTCCATCGTTCCAGCGGACCACCGGGCAGTTGAAGGTGGCTTGCGGCCCTTTGCATCCCATCTTATAGAGGCAGTAGCCGCGCCTGGCGCCATCGTCGTCCCAGCGTTCCACGAAACGGCCGGCATCGTAGTTGGCGCGCCTCTCGCACTGGTCGTGGATGATGTGCCCGTAGGCGAACAATGGGCGCTTATGGGCGTCCAGCGCGGGCATCCTGCCATAGGTAAGCCAATAGACGAGGAGCGCGGCGGTATTGGCGGGGTTGTGAGGGCAGCCTCCCATATTCACCAGATTCAAGTTCGGGATGGCCTCCCCAACGCTGATGGCGCCGGTGGGGTTCGGGGAGGAGCGCTGCGGGCCGCCATCGAACGCGCAGGAGCCGACGGCGATCACGGCCGCGGCACTCCCGCAAACCCGCCTGGCGATATCCAAAGCCGAGCGGCCGCCAATCGTACAATATCCGGGATTGGCGGTGGGAATCGAACCTTCCACGATCGCCAGGTACTTGCCGGCCTCCTCACGCACCACGCGATCCAGAACGCTTTCGGCCTGCTTGCCGGCCGCCGCCATAATCGTCTCGTGGTATTCCCAGGAGAAAAAGGAGAGCACCAACTCGGTGATAGACGGATGACTGGCGCGCAACATTGACTCGGAGTTACCGGCGCAATCCTGCAACTCCAGCCACACCAGTACCGGCCGACGCTTCTTTTCCAGGGTTGCCGCGACCTGCGCGGCCGCGCTCAACGGCAGACCCAGCACCGCCGCCATCGAGCCGCAGAACTTCAGAAACCTTCTACGTGGGATGCCATAGCATCGCAGGGCGTCCGCAATGCTGTACTCGGGAGCAGGCATTAGGTTACCCCCAACGCTCGCTGGCGGCGCGGCAGCCGGCAGGTTTGCCTTCCAACTTGGAGCAACGGGAAAGAACGCACGGTATTCCAACCCGTGCCGCGCTCCCAATGAAGCCCTATTATGGACCCCATTTTAGCGGGCAGTCAAGATAAAAAGGCCCTTTTTATTGGTATTTTTAGCGATTGCGACGGACCCGACCACTTTGTAAGGTATGTTGGGACGACCGAGGGTCGGATGGCACCCGCCTCAGCACTTCACCGGGGTTGGAGGAGTTACTGACTCCGTGCCGGCCTTGTTCAGCGTCCGGATGAGATAAGAGGTGTAAACGCCACTGGCGAGCAGGCGGACGCCTTTGGCGGTCAACCGGCGCAGCAGGGCACGGCCGGCCTGGTCGACCGTCGAGACATCGCGCAGGAAGAAGTGGACCGGCTTGCCCACGGATATCGCCTGATCGCAGCAGGTCTCGACGACCTCGATGTAATCGCCCGATAGGTCCCCGTCAATGGTGACGACAGTGCGCGACGGCTCCTCTGTTTTGCTGACCCGGAACACCGCGGGAGCACCTCCCATGATGTGGCGATGCACTCTGGTATCCAATCCGGTTGCGAGATAACGGCGGCGGGTGTGCGGCATAGCGAGCGGCTGCCATGCAGCCAGGAACTGGCCGCTCGCTCACGCTCCCGGCTCTGTGCTGGCCTTGGATGGCGAGGGCTGCGGGATGCCGAGGTTTCGGCAGTTGCTTCGGCAAACGACGCGCAGTCGGCATCCCGACTGTCGGAATACCAACGGCTTTGGCTGGAGATCGAAGTGCACTGATTGTTTCCGCCTGGTGAATCGAACAGACAGATATGTTGGTTGTGTCGTGCCTGGGAACGCTAATCGGACTGTGCATGGTCTTGTCGCTGTTGGACAAGCCGCAATCCAAGCGATGAACGGGGTCGCAGGGAGGCTGACGTGCGGTATTGGGGTGCGATTCTGTTGTTGAGCGCCGGCGCGGTTTCAGGGGCTGCGGGGCCACGGGGCGCCGAGATCGCAGCGCAGTGGGCGAGGGATGGCGAGTTTCACTTCTTCGCGTGTGAGTTCAAGCAGGCCACGCATTCCTTTGAAAACGCCCTGGCGGAGCAGCCCGAGAGCGCTGCGCTGCACTACTGGCTGGGTAAATCGTACGCCCGATTGGCCGAAGTATCGGGTTTGCTGTCCGCCCCGAAAAACGCCCGTAAAGCGCGCCGCAACCTGGAGCAGGCTGTCCAGATCGAACCACAGAATGACGAGTACCTGCTGGAGCTGTTCGACTTTTACGTGGACTCTCCGGAATGGTTCGGCGGAGGGTTGGAGCGAGCCGCGGCCCTGCGGGAGCGGATCAGCCCGGGGTCACCGGTTGCGGAATTACTAACCGAGGAACTTGCCGATGCCCGGAAAGAGCATCGGGGCGCCGGGTGGTGGATGCGGTGGGTAGTCCTGCGGACATCGGGTGTTTTTGGGTACTTTGTCCCGTAACTAAAACCATGAACGGTAATTTCGGCAAGATCGCATTGGTACTTCTGTTTCCGGGGTTCTGCCCGGCTCAAATGCTGGCGCCCTCCGAGGCGCTGGACCGATACTTGGCCGGGGCGCGCGACCGGCAAGCCGGATGTTCCGACCTGGAGTTTGCGGTTCAAATCGAGGCTTCCCTTCCGAAGCTCAGGAAGCACGGAAGCATGAGCGGACTCAAGCGAATTTCCCAAGCCGGACGGAGTGTCTACTCCGGTCTGCGATTCACGGGAGACAATTTTGTCAAGACCGCGGTGATCGCCCGGTTCCTGGCCAACGAGGCGGAGCCGCCCGAACCGGCCGCGGATACCGCCGTAAGCCGCCAGAACTATTCGTTCATTTATGACAAGACAGCGGATTACAACGGTTTGGCCGCATACGTGTACCGCCTAAAGCCGGAGCGGAAACGGGTGGGCCTCTTCAAGGGCGAGTTGTGGTTGGACGCAGCCACCGCCGCGCCGTTGCGTTTGTGGGGCGACTTCATTAAATCGCCGTCGATGTTTGTTCGGACTTTTCGTTTTGTGCAGGATTATCAGAGTCTTGAGCAGTGTTCTCAGCCAGTTCGATTGCTGCTGACGGTTCAGACGCGCATAGTGGGCGAAGCACAAGTGGCGATGTGCCTGCATTCCATCGACGATCAGCCGGCGGCAGCGGGAACCAGCGTTTGCGGCTATGGCACTGCTTCATCCAAGAAGGAGGCTGGATATCAAAATGTTGAAAACCAGGGCCGATGATGTTCAGCAGCATACATCGGCCGGCAATGAAGCGCCCCAACGGGGGAACGATCAAGAGCGGGAGATGGGGATAGCCCGGGTTACGCTGGGCGGGGATGAATTGTCAGGACTGCCTGTGCCATTCTTCCCCAGGTATCCGGAAAAATTCGGGGATGTTGAGCCGGATCCCAAATTTCTTCCGCGCAATGGGAACCCGTATCGAACGCGCGTGACGGTGCCGATGGTGGGGCGGGCGCTGCGGGGGTGGCTGTATCCGTACATCGGGTCGCGGGTGAAGCCCGGCGAATTCCATCCGATCATTTCGTATCTGTTCACCGAATGGAAGTGCAACCTGGACTGCTTTTACTGCTGGGCGTACAACAACAACGTGAAGGGCATGACCGAAGAGGTCGCGCGCCGCTCGATCGATTGGCTGCACGACACCCGTTGCCGCGTGCTGGCGTTGATGGGTGGCGAGGTGCTGCTGCGGCCGCTGTTCGCGCACAAGGTGGTGGACTATGCGGCCCGGAAGGGTTTTTGGGTTTACGTGCCGACTAACGGGCGGTTGATGCGTCCGAATGTAATCGACCGGCTCGGCGACGCCGGGGTAGCCACCATCAACCTGGCGGTGGACTCCGTGGAGGACCGCCAGGAACTGCCCAAAGCTCTGGCTCCCATCAGGCCCTACTTCGATTACCTGATCAAGAAGCAGTACGTCTACGGTTTCAGTGTCTTCTTCAATATCAACATCACTCGCATCAACCTGTCCGACGTGATGGAACTGACCGAAATCGCCCACGAGGTAGGGATCGCGACCGACTACCATATCAACGAGACTCCCATGCTGGAGCAGCCGGATTTCAAGCACAATTCCGGCAACAGCACCTACATCACGCCGGCCGACTGGCCCCAGGTTGACGCGGTCATCGACTGGCTCATCGCCAAGAACCGTTCGGGCTACAAAATGGTGAATTCGGTGCGACGCCTGGAGGAGATGAAAGCCTTCCTGCGCGGCACGCTACCGCAGTGGGACTGCCGCGCGGGCCAGAATTCCCTGATTGTGCGGACGGATGGCACGCTGGCGCCATGTTTTCCGATGTATAGCGCCACAGAGGATTGGGGAGTCGCCGGCCGGCCGCGCTTTGAAGACCGGGAACTGGCACGCATGAAGGTGGAATGCCAAAAGCACTGTTTTTCCACGTTGAACCATAACCTTTCGTATTGTTACGACGCTTCCCGCGCGATCCGCTGGGTTCTCAAGCAGGCGGCGAACGGGTTCCACGGGACGACGGGGAGCTTTGAGGATTGAGTCCGCCTGATACCATCGTCGATATGGGGGCTCCGGAGCCGGAAATCTACAAAGCGCTCTTCGACCTGTCCCAGTCGATCGCCGGGCACAGCGATCTGGAGACTCTTTGTAACTCGCTGGCGGGTTCGCTGCGCCGCGTCGTCTCGTTCGATTTTATGGCCCTGGCGCTCCACGATCCCGTTCACGACCGACTCCGCTTGCATGCCGTCAGTGCGAACAGGCCATACAAGGATAAGGAAATCGTGCTTCCCGCCGAGGGCGACCACGCCGGCGCGTGGGTCTGGCGCGAGCAGAAGCCACTGGTGATATCGCCGCTCGAAAAAGAGACCCGCTGGGCCGGCGTGATCCAGGAAGCCCTGGAAGAGGGCGTTCACGCGTTGACCCTGGTGCCTCTTTCGAACGGCGACCGGCGGCTCGGGATACTTGGGTTCGGGTTCACCGCGCCGTTCAAGCCCGATGCGGAGGCGCTGGCGTTTTTGCAGCGGGTTGCATCGGAAGTGGCGGTCTCGGTGGATGGATATCTTGCCAGGCAAGCGCTGCTGCGGGAACGCGACCGGATGCGGGTGTTGTTCGATATCACCAACGCCATGGTTTCCAAGCTGTCGATGGATGAACTTTTCTCGGCCATATCCGAGCAGCTCAACCGCGTGGTAGTGCACGATTTCGCGGCGGTGACGCTGCTGGACAAGACTACTGGAGAAATACACCTAAACGGGCTGCACTCACCGGGCGGCATCGAGTTCGAGCCGGATGAAACGTCGGGGCGTCCGGATGGTCTTCCTTCGGGCGAGGCGCTGGCCACCGGGAAGCCGGTGATGACCACCGGACTCGATTTCGAACGCTTCCCGTCTCCGCTCTACCGTAAGTACACCGACCTGGGATTCCGCTCGAGTTGCTCGATTCCGCTGGCCAGCGCAAACGGAATTTCCGGGGTTCTCGATCTGACCCGCAAGAGTGGAGAGCCGTTTACCGACGATGAGGTGGATTTGCTAGTTCAGGTGGCGCGCCAGATTGCCATCGCAACCGAAAACGCGCTGGCCTACCGGGAACTTTCGCAGATCAAGGACAAGCTGGCCACCGAAAAGCTGTATCTGGAAGACGAGATTCGTTTCGATCAAAACCTGGGCAACATGATCGGCGAGAGCCCGGCGTTCCAGGCTGTCCTCAGGAGCATTCAGGTGGTGGCTCCGACGGATGCCACGGTGCTCATCGAAGGGGAAACGGGGACGGGCAAGGAACTGGTGGCGCGCGCGCTGCACGATCTGAGCGGGCGAAGCAAGCGGTCGTTTATCAAAGTCAATTGCGCCGCCATTCCGGCAACGTTGCTCGAAAGCGAGTTATTCGGGCATGAGAAGGGCTCGTTTACCGGCGCGTATGCGCAAAAGATCGGCCGGTTCGAGCTGGCGCACCAGGGGACGCTATTTCTGGACGAGGTCGGCGAGATCCCGTTAGAACTGCAATCCAAGCTGCTGCGGGCGATCCAGGAGCAGGAACTGGAGCGACTGGGAGGCAACCGGACGATTCGTGTGGATGTCCGTTTCATCGCCGCCACAAACCGCGATCTGAAACAGATGGTGGACGAAGGCAAGTTTCGGAGCGACCTTTACTACCGGCTGCAGGTGTTTCCCTTGATGGTTCCTCCGCTGCGCGAGCGAAAGGAAGACATCCCGCTGCTGATCCGCTACTTCACGCAGAAACACGCCAAGCGGATGAACCGGCCTATCGAATCGATTCCTTCGGCGGCGATAGAGGCCCTGACGAACTACGACTGGCCGGGCAATATCCGCGAGTTGCAGAACGTGATTGAGCGATCGGTAATTCTGAGCCCCGGCGGGGTACTGCAGATCGCGATTCCGGAAATTACGAAAGCAGCTCCTCCCGCCAGGGCTTCCCGGCTGGACGAATCAGCCGAGCGCGAACGAATTCTCCGGGCGTTGCGGGAATGCGACGGAAGGGTCTCGGGGCCGAACGGGGCCGCGGAGCGCCTGGGCATGCGCCGGACGACGCTGCAGTCGCGCATGAAAAAGCTCAATATCGAGCACCTTTACCGGTGATCTCGGCAGCTGATCGGCAACTGCCGACACGGCTTCAGAAATCATCGGCAGAATACCTGTAAGTGTTTGATTTTAGGTCCTCAGGACGTGGCAGCCGGGTTGCGTTTCCCCATATTGACACGGAAACCGAAATGTTCAAACATCGTTTGCCACGGAAATTCCTTCTTGCGCTAGCCTTGGCGGCGGAAGCGTACGCGCAGACCGCCGCTACTCCTCCGGAGGTGACGCTGGCGCAGGCAATCGGCCAGGCACTTAAGAACAACTTGCAGGCGCAGCTTGCGCAGGAACGGACCACCGAGTCACGAGCGCAGCGGGGGATCGGGCTTTCGGCGCTGCTGCCGAACGTCAGCGGCGCCGCATACCAGATGAGTCTCACGGAAAACCTCGCGGCACAAGGACTGACGGCTTCCACCTTCCACTTTCCGGGCCTCCCGGCGTTCCTCGGGCCGTTCGACCGTTTCGATGCGCGCTTCCAGGTGGCGCAGAGCCTGTTCAACCTGGCATCGATTCGCCGCTACCAGGCGACCCGGTATGGCGTGCAACTCGCGGAGCAGCAACGGCGGCTGGCGGAGCAGCAGGTGACCACGGCCACCACCCTGGCGTATATAGAGCTGCTCGAGACGGGCCAGTCGGTGGCGGCGGCGGAGTCGAATGTGCAACTGGCCCGCCAGCTTCTCGATCTGGCAACGAACCAGCGAAACGCCGGCATCGCGACCGGGCTTGATGTGGCACGGGCCGAGACACGCCTGGCGGGCCAGCAGGTGCAGCTTGCGCAGGCCCGCACCAATCGGGATACCGCCAGATTGAATCTGCTTCGTATCACCGGCGCGCCGCTCAGTATGCAAGTATCGCCGGCCGATGCGATGCGATTTGATCCGCAACCCATACCGGAGGCCGGTGAGGCCGTACAGCAGGCGCTCGGCGGCCGGCTGGAGTTGTTGGTGGCCTCGGAACAGTTGCGCATTGCGGAAGCGGAACGGAAAGCGGCCATCGGGGAGTGGGCGCCGACGGTTTCGGCGTTCGGCGATTATGGCAGCAGCGGATTGAAACCCAACGAGGTGGACCTGCCCACGCGAAGCGTCGGAGTCCGCATCGATGTCCCGATCTTCGATGGCGGGCGCACCAGGTCGGAAGTGCAGGCCGCAACGAGCCGAGTCCGCCAGGCAGAGATGCAGTTGTCGGACCTTCGGGCCGCGGTGGAGAAAGATGTGCGGCAGGCTCTCGACAACCTGGCGACCCGGGAGGACCAGATGCGGGCCGCACAAAAGAACCTGGACCTGGCGCAGCGGGAACTCTCGCTGGCGCAGGACCGGTTCCGGAACGGAGTGGCGGACAACATCGAGGTGACCAGCGCCCAGACCGCACTCGAAGATGCCCGGCAGCTCACGGTATCCAGTTTGGCCCAGTTCAACATAGCGCGCCTGAACTTGTTTTCCGCCCTGGGGCGCGCCCAGGATTTCACGTTCTAGAGGGCATATCCGGAGAACCAAGATGGCTAACGAGATTCTGATCGACGACCAAGCGAAGGCCCAGCAGCCACGCAAGCGCGCGGCCAAGTTGACCGGCATTGGACTGGGTGTAATCGCGGCCTTGGCAGGGGGCCTGTACTACCTGCATGCGCGGCACTACGAATCGACCGACGACGCATTCATAGAGGGAGACGTG
Organism: Bryobacterales bacterium; assembly: GCA_963842505.1. Lineage (GTDB taxonomy): Bacteria > Acidobacteriota > Terriglobia > Bryobacterales > Bryobacteraceae > PALSA-129. Next base: position 1,326,064 of record CAWJGZ010000004.1, on the reverse strand, counting down.
ATTCAGGTGAGTCCGCGGGTTGCGGGGCAGGTGCTTCACGTGTGCGTGCAGGACAACCAGCACGTGAACCGCGGCGACTTGATCGTGGAAATTGACGCTCGCGATTACCAGGCGCGCGCGGCGGAGGCGAACGCCCGCCTGGCCGATATCTCCGCGCGAGCCGAGGGCGCGCAATCTAACCTGGCGCTCACTTCGACCGTAACCAGCGCCGTCCTGACCCAAACCGGCGCGGCGGCCGGCGCGGCCCAGGAGCAGGTGAAGATCCTGCAGGCACGGGTCGAGGAGGATGCCGCCGCGAGTCGCGCGGCCGAAGCGGCCATGAGACAAGCCGAGGCGCAGCAATCCGCCGCCCAGGCGGAAGCCATCCGTACCGCCGACGATGCTGTCCGCTACCGGGCACTGTACGCCAGGGACGAAGTTTCCAAGCAGCAGTTGGACCGCGCGGAAACGCAGGCCAGGTCCGCCAAGGCGGCGCAAGAGGCAGCCAGCCAGGCCAGCGAAGCAGCCAGGGCGCACCTGTCGCAAGCCCGGGCGGCGCAGGTTTCCACACAGGCCGGATTACGCCAGGCTGAAGAGCAGGTGGTACAGGCGCAGGGCAGGGTGAGCGAAGCGAAATCGGCGCCGCAGCAGATGGAAGTGCGCCATGCCGACGTCTCCGCTCTTCGCGCTCAGGTGGAACAGCAGCGCGCCGCGGTGGAGCAAGCGGAATTGGCACTCTCCTACACACGGATCTACGCGCCCGAATCGGGGTACATTACGCGCAAGTCGGTTGAACCGGGCGACTTCGTGCAAACCGGCCAACCGCTGGTGGCGCTGGTGTCGGACCGTCTTTGGGTGGTGGCCAACTTCAAAGAAACTCAATTGACGTTGATGCGGCCGGGGCAGCCAGCCACGCTGAAACTCGATGCGTTCCCGCAACTTCGTCTCCGCGGCCACGTGGAAAGCTTCCAGAGCGGGACGGGCGCGGCCTTCAGCCTGTTGCCTCCCGAGAATGCCACGGGCAACTACGTCAAGGTGGTCCAGCGTGTGCCGGTCAAGATCGTGCTGGATGAAATTCCAGTGGCGGCATACCGGATTGGGCCGGGCATGTCGGTGGAACCCGAGGTGAAGGTCCGATGAGTGAGGAAGCGGCCGGGGCCGGCGGCGCCGAATGGCGTCCCAGCTTCAATCCGTGGCTGATCACCATGGCGGTTATGGCGGCAGTGTTCATGGAGGTGCTGGACACGACGATCACCTCCGTGGCGCTGCCGAACATGGCGGGTAGCCTGTCGGCCACCAACGAGGAAGCTACCTGGGTGCTGACCAGTTACCTGGTGGCGAACGCCATTGTGCTTCCCGCCAGCGGTTGGTTCGCCCTCCGCTTCGGCCGAAAGCGCTTCTTGCTGGCATGTACCGGGCTTTTTACGGTCGCATCGTTCCTCTGCGGGATGGCCCCGTCCATGCCCGTGCTCATCTTAGCCCGCATCCTGCAAGGCATAGGGGGCGGGGCTATGCAGCCGCTCTCCCAGGCGATTCTTCTGGAGAGCTTCCCGCGCGAGAAACAGGGAATGGCAATGGCGATGTTCGGCCTGGGGGTTGTGGGCGCGCCCATCGTTGGTCCGTTTCTGGGGGGATGGATCACCGACAATTACTCCTGGCGCTGGGTGTTCAATATCAACATCCCGATCGGGGTACTGGCCGTATATTTGTTGGCACGGTACATTGAGGACCCGCCATACATCAAGAACGCGAGGCCGGGGACAATCGACGGAATCGGCTTCGGGCTGCTTACGGTTTGGCTGGCGACTCTGCAGGTGGTCCTGGACAAGGGACAAGAGGCGGATTGGTTCGGGAGCACCTGGATCACCTGGTTCAGCGTGATTTCGGTAACGGCGTTGATGGTGCTGATCGTGCGCGAACTGAGGGCATGCGAGCCGATCGTGGACTTACGGGTTTTTCGGAGACCGGAACTTCTGGGTTGGCACCCTAGTGACGACGGTCATCTCGGCGGCAATGTACAGTGCGCTCACGATGGTTCCCCTGTTCCTGCAGACGCTGCTCGGCTACACTTCTCAAGACGCCGGCCTGGCGACAGCGCCACGAGGCATCGGCGCGATGGTCGCAATGCCGATTGTCGGCATGTTGTTGTCCTACGTGGATGCCAGGTGGCTGATGTCGCTCGGCGTCATGTGTACGGCGGCATCGACGTGGATGTTTGGAAGGCTTACGCTGGACGTCTCGATGGGGAGCATTATATGGCCCAACGTCTTACAAGGGTTGGGCATGGCACTTATACTGGTTCCTCTCATGACCGTCTCGGTCGGAAGGCTCGCCAAGGAGAAGATCGGCAATGCCAGCGGAATCTTCAACCTGATGCGTAATTTGGGCGGTAGTATCGGCATATCCGTCTCCACGACGTTCCTGGCGCGTATGGCTCAGACCCACCAGGTGAATCTGGTCGGTCATATGACTCCGTATGATCCGGTATTTCAGCAGCGGCTTGCGGGAATGGTATCCGGGCTCAGCCGATATTCCGCGGGATCGCAGGCCAGCAAGGAGGCCTACGGGATGATGTACGGCATCCTGCTCCAACAAGCCAACCTTAAGGCCTACGTGGACATGTTCCTTTGGACAGCGCTCATCGTAACGCTGTGCCTACTAGGCGTGTGGCTACTGAAAAAGGTGGTCAATAAAGGGAGCGTAGCAGTCCATTGAAACGAACATCCCGCCCCGAAACTTTGAGGGGACGATGGCTCCCATTCGGGATTATCCTGAATTGAATGCCCTCTGGACCGCCTGCTTCGCGGGCAACTCTGTGGCGTGCCGTGATCCGTTTCGAACCCGGAAAAGTGCACCCGTGGATGGGACTCCGGAACGCCATGGGGACCGTACTGCCGGTGGTGGCCGGCGCGGTGATGGGGCAAGCCACCGCAGGCATGGTGGCCGGTCTCGGCGCGCTAAACGTGGCAGTCGCGGACGGGGCGGACCCATATGCGCACCGCGCGCGCCGCATGATCATCGCCAGCCTGTTTTGTTCGCTGGCTGTGCTGGCGGGCGGCATTGCCGGGGGCACCTACGCGGGCTCGGCGATCCTGGCCGTAGGCGCCTTTGGGGCGGGGATGATGGTGGCGATCGGCCCCGCCGAAGCAGACATCGGGCTGATCACGCTGGTGACGCTGATTGTGTTTTCGGTCCAGCCGTTGTCCGCGCACCAAGCGCTGGCTTCCGGACTGCTCGCCCTGGTTGGCGGTCTCTTTCAGACGGCGCTGGCGCTGGCTCTTTGGCCTCTACGACGGAGCTCTCCCGAGCGCCGCGCCTTGTCGGCTCTATACCTGGAACTAGCTCGCGCGGCCGCCGCGGCGTCTCCGGCAACCGAGGCGCCACCGGCGAGCCGCGAAAGCACCGAAGCGCAGCAGGCGCTGGCCGGGCTGGACGCCCGTGCTTCGATCGAGGACGAGCGCTACCTTGTGCTGCTGAGTCAAGCCGAGCGCATCCGCCTGGCGCTGCTCGCGCTTGCGCGGCTGCGCACCCGCATGAGCCAGGAGGCCGGCACGGAAACGGAGAAAGGCGTTTTGGATCGCTGCGCGGTGCTGACGTCGCAGGTGTTGGAGCGGACAGGCGAATCGCTCCGGCTGGGAGATGCCGCCAATCCAGACCCGGGCCTGGCGCGAGAAATGGCCGAACTCGCCGGAAAGCTGCGCCAGGCGAGCCGCGCCTCTTCCACCACGGGGGCGGCCATGCTCTCCGAGGCCCGCTCGCAGGTGGATGCGCTGGCCGGGCAGCTTCGCACCGTGCAGGAGCTTTCGGCGCACACGACCGGTCGCGGCTTGGCGGAGTTCGAGCGGCGCGAAGCCGCGCATCCCTGGAAGCTCCAGTTAGCAAGCAGGCGGTCCGCGCTGGCTGCCAGCCTCCGCCTGGAAATGGCGCCTTTCCGCCATGCGGTGCGCCTGGCGGTGTGCATCACTATTGCCGAAATCGTCCCCCACAGCTTGCACTGGCCCCGTCCTTACTGGGTTGCGATGACCGTGGCGCTGGTTTTGAAGCCGGACTTCACAACCACTTTCAGCCGCGGCTTGCAGCGCCTTCTGGGAACCCTCATCGGGCTGATTGTGGCGACGGCGCTGTTTGACCTGCTGAGTCCGCCGCTCGGCGGGCAAATCGCGTTGATCGCGCTATTTGCCTTTCTGCTGCGGGCTTTTGGACCGGCCAACTACGGAATTCTCGCAGTGGCCGTGACCTCGCTGGTGGTGTTTCTGTTCGCGGCGGCAGGCGTCTCTCCCGCCGAGGTGGTTCTGCCTCGCGGGCTGAACACGCTGGCCGGCGGTCTCATCGCATTGCTGTCTTACCGTCTCTGGCCCACCTGGGAGCGGACGCAGGTGCCGGAAGCCCTGGCCCGCATGCTCGATGCATATCGCGCATATTTTCAGGCCGTTCGCGACGGCTATCTGCAACAGCGAGGCGCCATGGGCGCGGCGCTCGACCGGGCACGCCTGGCGGCGCGCGTGGCGCGCTCCAACCTGGAGGCTTCGATCGCCCGGATGCGCGGGGAGCCCGGCAACGCCGCCGGCCGGATCGCGACGTTCGACCGCATTCTCGCCGACTCGCACCGCTTCATCCACGCCGCAATGTCGCTTGAGGCCGGTCTGCTGACGAGCCGTTCCGTTCCGGTTCGCGAGGCATTCCGGACGTTCTCGAACGATGTGGACTTTACCTTGTATTACCTTGTCGCCGGTCTTCGGGGCTCCGCGATGGCCGCGTCCGATTTTCCGGATCTCCGCGGAGATTACCACACCTTGCTCGAATCCGGAGCTTCAAGCGTCCAACGCTATGCGCTTGTCAATACCGAGGCCGACCGCATCGTGAACAGCCTGAACACCGTGACCGGCGAAATCCTGCTTACGATCCTCGGGGATGAACGCAACAAAGATTAACTGCCTTTGCGGCTCATCTCATCGAGCGCGGCGATTTCAGCGGTGTCGAGCCGCCAGCCGATCGCGGCGGCGTTTTCCCTCGCCTGGTGCGCATTCTTTGCCCCGGGTATTGGCACCGCGCCTTTGCAGATGAGCCAGTTCAGCGCCACCTGGGCCGGCGTCCTGCCTTCGTGAGCCTGTCCCACTTCGCGCATCAGGCCGAGGAGGGGCTGGATGGAGCCGAGCTTTCCGCCGCGAAACATGTATCCGCGCATGCCCGGCGGGCGGTTCCGCAGCGTGTACTTGCCGGTGAGCAGGCCCTTGGCAAGCGGACTGTATGCGATCAACGCGACCCCCAGTTCGCGGCAGGACTGCAGCACGCCATTGCGCTCTACCTTGCGGTTCAGCAAATGGTACTCCACCTGGTTCGAGGCCAGCGGAATTCCGCGCCGGGAGAGAACTTCGCGGGCCTGCCGCATCTGCGCGGCGCTGTAATTCGACACCCCCACCGAGCGCGTGAGCCCCGCTTCCACGGCGTCCGCCAGCGCATTGGCCCATACCGGGACCGGAACCAGTGAGAACGGAAAATGAACCTGGTAAAGATCCACCCGGCGGAGCCCCAATCGCGCGAGGCTGGCGCGCAACGCCCGGACCAACGCGCGCCCGCGCAGCCGCAACGGCCAGGGCGCAAACTTGGTTGCCATCACCAGCGGCACACCGGACCCGGCCGGCGCCATCTCTCTCAAGCACTCGCCCAGCAGAACTTCCGAGCGCCCCTTGCCGTAGACCTCGGCGGTGTCGAAAAAGTTGATCCCTGCCTCGAGGCTGCTCCGGAAGGCTTCGTGAATGTCGCGATCGGTGTGAGTGACGCCATAGCTCCACATGGTACGGTCGCCCCATTGCCATGTCCCCAAACCGACGGGCGAGATGCGGATATCCGTTGTACCGAGCGGAATCAGGTCTTCCAAGGAGCGCACCTCCGCCTGCTTATGAGCCTAACCTTTTCAGCAACCACGCCATGTTCTGTCCCAGCACTTTCATGGTGCGGATGCCTTCCTCGTCTTTTTCCACCTCGCCGAGTTCCCGCCCGTACCCGATGTTCCAGTAGGACGAGCCCGGTATGATCATCTCGCTGATCAGGAAAAAGTGGTTCAGGGTATCGAACGCGTGCATCGCCCCGGCTCTTCGCACCGCGATCACTCCCGCCCCCACCTTACGGCGGAACATGCCGCCATTGGCGCCTCCAACCATGCAGGCGCGGTCGATGAGCGCCTTGATCTCCGGCGAGACGTCGGCCACGTAGGTCGGCGAACCAAGGAGAATGCCGTCCGCCGCCGCCATTTTTTCGATATAGGCGTTCCCCACATCCTTGCGCTGCGCGCAACGCCCGTCTTTCCGGGCCGAGCACTGGCGGCACGCCAGGCACCCATGGATCTTCGATCCACTCAGTTCCACCAGTTCGGTTTCGATACCTTCTTTTTCCAATTCGCCGAGCACGTAGCGGAGCAGAATCGCCGTATTGCCGCCTTTTCTCGCACTGCCGTTGAAAGCAATCACCTTCATGTCAGATCAGACCTTTCATTCCGAATTCCTATTCTCTCTCATGGCGGGGCCGTGGAGAACGCGGCTTCCAACTACCTTTCGAGATCCTTGTCCAAAAGTGGTGTTACCGCTTTTCTTCAAGGTTTGAGCGGCCTTCAGATCTTCATGATCGAACGCTGACGCCATGCGGTCAATCTCGGCCGGCGTGAGACCGATCTTTGTGGCAACCCTTTTCCATGAGCCAACCGCCTGCCCTGCCTGGGCCGCGATGTGACAGGCCTCCTGCTGCGCGAGTTCGAAATACCGGGCGACTTCCATCGCGAGTTTCAACGACGCCGTTCCGTCGTCGAGATCGATTGCCGTCGCCAGCACACGCGGTTTGATATCGGTGGGCACGGGATTGAGATCGTAGGCCGGGGACAGCCTCCATCCGGCGGGGCCGGCCCAGAGAAAGCCGTGATTGCGCAAATGATCATCTGTGTTCGAAATCAGGATGCTGAAGACGATGCGCCGCCAGACGGCGTGCATATCCTGCTTGGGCGCCGCACCGTGCTGGCGGAGAACATCGACGAATTCCAGATAGCTGCGGGTTTCGTTGTCCTTTGCATCGAGCATGCTCATTGCCGATAGAAACGGCACGCGCATCCCCTGCTCCCGGTCAAAACGGCGCAGCAGGAGGACGGGCTTGCCGGCAACGCTCTCAAGCCGCCACGCAGGCACCGCTATGCCGGCCTTGGCCGCAAGTGTCAGTGCCACGGCCTCCCACAGGACGGTATTGACCTCGTCGCTCTTGTTCGGAAACTTGGCGATGGACAGATGACCATCGCGGTCGCGGACAGAGGCTTTCGGACGGGCGCCGCCAAGCGAGGAGCCGGGCGCCAAGAGCAAACGCAGGTCATCATCACTATCCGTGTTGGTCAGGACGTGCTCAGTTGCGGAGAGCAGTCGCGGCAGCTCGATCAGAGGCGGGATCTTGGCCGGGCCAACTTCCGCGAGAAATGGACCCCCTTCCCGCTCGGCAAAACGCAGCGCGCCCTGGCGCGCCTCATCGTCCACCATAAGCAGGTAATCGGCTTCCCGAAGGGTGCGTGGCGCCTGTCCTGTCCGTTCTGCCCGGCGGCGCTCGGCGCGACGCATGAGGACCCGCCCCCATCGATCAGGGGCGGAATCGCCGATCGCGCCGAACAGAGGCTTCTCGGATGTGGCGTGAAACGGCCCCGGTCCGAGTTTCAGGGCTGGCTCAAGGGAAAAACGCCCGGGATAGGCAAGCCAGTCTTTGTCGTATTCAAAGGTGGCACTCTCCCGGCCGTTGCGCACGCGCGCCCACAAGCGCCCCACGAGGCGGGGTGGGCCCTGCAGATCGACGTATACAAGAACTCCCTTGTCCATCACGCCGCACCCGGATTGTTTGGCTTGCCCGGTATTGGCCGCCGGGAGAGCCGAATGCGCTCAGGAAGACGTTCCTCTTCCAGCTCAAGCCCTACCGAATCGTGCCGGGCGTCGGCCACGTCGGCCAGCCGGTCGGCCATTCCCAGTGCAAAGAGAACCGTGGCATAATTCCCGAGGGACACACCGGAGAAACCCTTCTCGATCTTGTTCAAGGTCACCCGGCTGATCGAGGCGCGCTCCGCCAGAATGGCGACGGGGATGCGTCTCCGCCGCCGGGCGTCACGGATGTCGTGGCCCAGCTTTCGGAGTGCCCGGAGGACCGGTATGGGTACGGTGGAAGAGCCCTGATTTCTGCGCATTTTTACGCTCACTCTTCTGTACTTTACATCATATAAGGTACGCTATTATGAACGTTAAGTCAAATCGAAGTGTTGGCTCCGGGCTGTTCCCTTCACGCGCCCAGGTACACTGCACGCACCTGATTTCAGCATTTCGAAATGCTCTTAGCCTCCGGATGCAGCCCGGATGGGCTTTCTGACGGCCAGCCACACGTTGTGAAAAACGATGATGGGCGGAAGGGAACGGAGAATCCCAAGGAACCGGTGGGCGGTGCCGCGGAAAAAGCGGCTTCCAACTACCTCTCTAGATTCTTGTCCAAGAGCGGTGTTACCGCTTCCGGCGTAAGCGCACGGACCGGAGACCGGCGAAACCCTTTAGGGTCCCGCGTGACGATGCACTCACACCCAGCGAATCGCGCCGCGGCCGCTGTCACCGCATCCTCAAAGTCGGAAAGAGGCGATTGCAGCGCCTCTTGAACGACCGCGCCATCGACGGCGGCTACACCAAAGACTCTCAGGATCGCCAAGATGATCCGCCTGGCTTTGTTATTGCCCATCTCTTTTCGGACCAGGTAATGGATTGTCGTCACCGCGTGAGCGGCCAGCATGCCTTCGGAGCTGCCTGTCTCGACGGACGCCCAGGCCGCCGCGCTTGCCTCCACATAGGGTTGCCGATCAAGCAGAACGTCCAGGACGACATTGGTATCGAAGAGGATTCTTTTCATCGATATTTCGCCGCCAGATGCTTCCGGTACTGGTTGATGTCCGCGTTCTTGAGAACTCCCCGGACCGAACGCAGAATCGGGGCGGCCCCTATGGTGGATGAAGGCGGCGTGGCAACCGCGGAGAGGTAGGTTTCAACCATCTCCGATACGGAGACGCCCCGCCGTTTCGCGTATTGCTTCGCCCGCAAAACCACGCGGTTGTCCACACTCAAGGTGAGCTTTGCCATATACGTATAATATCAAGATTCTTGTACGTATAGTGTTTCGTAGCCCGTCACCGAATTTCTTGTCTGATTCACTCCCCTGGGACCTGGCGATGGCAGGGTGGCTACTTCAGATCGTCGCCAGGAGGTGATACTTCGCAGCATGAGACTCGACAACTCTCCTGCGGCCGTGGCCGGGATTTGGCTCTTCGCGAGTCTTCACCAGCCCAAAAGACTCCAGAAGGGACACGTCCCGCCGCACTGCCTTGCGATCGCGCCTGAGTGTTCCAGCAAGCTCCGAGACGGGTGTCATCCTCGCGCGGACAGCTTGAAGCACTCGCACTCGTTGGGCGGAAAGCACGCGCAACAGATCGGTGGGATCTTCGAACGTCACGGTGATTTCGGATGGAAGCCGCTCACCGCGATCCAATTTCCGAGCGCGTTCCAGCGATCGCTCGACAAATGCCTCGACGTTTCCAGACGCCACCGTTACACGTCGCGGCATTTTCTTAGTGACCTTTGCGTTCTTCATTTTCTTTTCTCCAAAGCTCTTGTACTTCTTCATAGAACCGCGCGGCCAGCGATTCATACCCTGCGAATTCGAACGCTTCCTGCCTTCCCATAAAATGCCTGTGATGGTGACTGTGGCTATTGTCGTACCCGAGCACGCGCCCGTTATCCACTCCGCAGAGGCTTGGGTTGACGTATGCAAGACTGTACCTCACAAGCTCTCCATCCCCGGTTTGCCAGACCTCTTCTTTCAGTTTTGCGCCACGACGGGGCCGCTTCAAATAGATCGTTTCATCCAGGACCTTTTGGATGGGCGGTTTGCCTGTCCGTTTCCGGCTCAAAGTCCAGGATAGCACAGGAGGGGCATCCAACACCCCACCTGCTCGACGTGGGGCCCTCTTGGAGGTTCGGGGTTTCGTAGCCTGGAACGTGTGAAAAAATCAGCCGACTATTGCAGACGCGTTTTGGGCGGGGGTAAAAAATGTCCAACCCATGCCTGGTGATCGTTCCTGGAGCCTCTGATCGCGTCTTTTTTTCGGCTCAAATCGAGCCGCCAACCATCCTGCGTTAATCGGCTGATTTTTTCACACCTTCCTGTCACCGAATGTCCGTAGCCTGTCGCCGAATTCGCCGTCACCGAATTTGCCCCGCCCCATTTGACCTGCCGAAGCGATAGACTGGCGTGATGTGATCGACCCCAGGCTGGTTGAGAGGATCAATAGTGAGCGGTGCTTCGCCCTGGTGGGTTCGGGCCCCTCGTCGGAGCTGCGGTACCCCTCATGGAAGGAACTTGCCAACCTCCTCCTGTGTGATGTCGCCGCAAGTAATCCCGACTACGACAGACGGTCTTATGAGGCCCACCTCGATAAGCGCGAGTATCCGGAGTTGTTCTCTCAGGCAGAGGAGGACCTGGGTGGCAGAAGACAACTCGTCGACCGAATCAGGTTGCACCTGCGCCCCCAACCGACCGGCGGCCGGTCCCGGCTTTACGATCTCCTGGTCCGGTGGCCTTTCGCCTGCTACCTGACCACCAACTGGGACAATGAGCTGCATGACCGTCTAGCGAGAGCGGGCGTCCGCTACCGCCTGGTCGGGAACACCGTCACGGCCTTCCAGCAGATACGGGATGGCACAACTGGTCTTGTCGTGAAGCTCCATGGGGACCTCGACAGCCCCGACGACGCGGTAATCACCTCCAGGGATTACCACGAATTCGAGAGCGGCTCCGCGCGACAGTACTTCAGAGACAAGCTCCGTCAGATCGTGGAGATGTTTGATCTCGTGGTTGTAGGCCACAGCCTCTATGACCCTGATCTGCGGCTCGTCCTGAAGATCGCTCGCGAGACGATCGACCCCACTCACCCGCTCTACCTCTTTGCGGCAGACTGCACGAAGTCCGACGAGCGCGAGTATTTCGAGCGTTACAATGTCCGTGTCGTCGGTTACGAGAATCCCGACGGTCACCACGCGCAGCTCTATGCGGTCCTGACGGCGGACGACGGATTCATCGCTAGGAGAGAACTCGGGCGCTCGTTTCTCAGCACACCGACATCCGCGTCAGACGAGTCGGCCGCTGCTTCTGCTCTCTACCTGTATCGGCGACTTCATTTCACTTCGAACGACCACCTGGACCCTGATCACTACCTAGGTCCATTGCTCATCTACGTCGTCGCAACGGCCCTGCCGACGGACTTGGCTGCGTGCTTGCAGTCCCCGGCCATCCAGCACCTCGCTTCCCAGAATCCCCAGATTGCCAAAGAGCTCTCCAGTGTACTCGATCATTTGCGGGCATCCGGCGCAATTGTGTCCCGTGATGGGCGTCTCGCCGTGTCTGGGGAAGTCGCGGTGCGAATGGAAGAGGTGCAAGCCCAGCGTCAACGAATTGCAGAGGGGGCATACGCCGACTTCCGGTCTAAGATGAAGGAGCACGCGCCGCTTATTGGCGAGGCCGGCCTGGCAGCGGCAGTCTCGCACTTCGAGTCGGTGCTCGTGGAGTCGTACCGAAAGCGAGGCATCAGCCTCGCTTCCTCCATTTTCGCTAGGGCCAGTACGAAGGGGGACACACTGACCGAGCTCTGCCGGCTCCTGGCAGCTCGGGCAGCAGCCATGCCGACGGACGGTGATCGTTCAGCCTTTACAATCGCTTCTCGCCAGTTCCTCATCGATCCAACGACGGTACAGAAGGAGTACCTGGAGGCGGTCTCGCAGGGTTTCTTTCTTTATCATCTCCTCGGCTGCGACCCGGCCTGTGCGGCTTTGCGAGCGGACATATTCAAAAAAACCCTCTGGGTGATTGATTCGAACATCCTATTGGCGTTGCTCGCCCAGGGCTGTTTTCAGAATGATTATGCCAAGGACCTGTTCGGATGTCTTGCGGATTTGCACGCCCAACTCTTCACAACAGAGAAACTGGCACGCGAGGCATTCGAGCACCTCACCTGGGCGCGGGCCAATACACCGCTCAACGCGGCAATGAATTCCGTGTTTCTCGCGACTGCTCTTGTCGAGGGAAGCGTCACCCAGAATCTGTTCATTGATGGCTTCATCCGATTGTCAGCGGAATCGCGCGTAGCCGACTTCGACGACTACCTCGCCGTCGTCCTCCCCGGTTCCTTCACGTTTGGGAATTTCTTGAAACACCTGGTCGCGTTGGGAGTCGGGGTTCTCTACAACTCGGATATCAGCACCAGTGTGCTTTCGCCGCCGGACGAGCGCGCATCTTTGGAAGGCAAGATTCGATCCGAGAGAGAGGCGCGTGGCATCTTCAAGTCGGATCTTCAGGTGGAAGCCGAAGCGGAGGTCGCCCAGCTTCTAGGTGCCGTCAAAGCGAAGGCTGGACGACTCGCCGACTTCCCTGCGGAACACGCGTACTTTGTCTCCACGAGCAGAGTCCTTGATCGCGTTGTCGAGCCCGAAGGCACTTCAACCTGGAGCGCAGAGGCCGTATACCGTTATGTCAAGGCGCTTCCTGGCAGCGCTCCGTCGGCGGCTCTCTTGCAGCAGTGCATGCTGCAGGAGTTCTACCACGCCGGAACAGCATTCATAGACCGGCCGCGATACATCAGGTTCTTCGGGTCGCAGATCGAGCAGGCAAAGCTGTCTTTCCAGCAACAGAAGGAGCTTTACGTCGCGGCCATCGAGAGGGTCAGAAGTCCGCAGGAGCTCGAAGACAGCTTCGCTCGTACTCCAGAATTGGAGAAGCCGTACTTCGTTTCCCAGATGGGATGGGCCGCTGCGGAGGCCGCCGGGCGATTCAGGGCAGTTGCGGAAGAGGCCGCCAGGCGGGAAGCGCAGCGTGCAAGGGAAGCGGAGGGACAGGTTAGGGAGCTGATGGCCCAGCGGGACAAAGGGTGGCGAACAAGAGAGAAGCTGCGGCGACAACAGATACTGGCAACCGAGCGCAATAAGCTCGATCCCAAACACGTGAAGAAGCGGGAGCGCCAAGCGAAGAGGCGACATAGGAAGAATTGACAGTCGGTTCGCCGCCGGTGCCCTGATCGGACGAAGCGGGGTCCCGCGTCACGGTAGTGAGAACCGGTTGCCCCCCGGCGCGAGTTCCCGGCGCACGCCCCGCCAAACAAATTCGCCGGGCGTGTCGGGCGGGAGCGTGATGTTCGCGAGCATCCGTGCTCCGTTCGGTTCCCACCGCACCTCCACCTTTCCCTTGGGATGCGGCACCGAACCCGAAACGAACTTCAGCTTGTTCAGGTGGGGCCGCACCACGACACGTGTGAAGCCGGCGGCCGCCGAATCCACCCCCAGCAGAGTTCGGAAGATCTCGATATTCGGGCTGGCGCTCCACGCATGGCAGTCGGAACGCGACGGGTTGTCGGGCAGGTCGATGGTCTCGGCAAACGTGGTCAGGCCATGAGCCAGCATGTCCCGCCAGTCGCCCAACCGATCCAGGTAGCTATCGCCTTCGCCCACTTTGAGCAGCGCCAGGTTCACATAGAACTTGAAAAACAGCGCTGCCTGCGCCAACCCCGGCGCCGTCAGGGTGCGCAGCATCAGGTCGCGCGCCGGCGGGCCCGTAATTACGTCTCCCAGGACGGCCATGGTATTGGTGTGTTGCGAGAATTGGTGTTTGGCCGGCGTATCGGCGTACAGGCTCCTGCCGGCGTCCCAGTAAAGCAACTGCGCCGTTTCGCGAAGCTGCTTCTCGCGCGCCTGATAAGCCTCGGATAGCCCGCGCAGCCCCACCGCGGCTTCCAACTCGGCTGCCCAGCGGTACGCCAGCAGCAACAGCAGGTCGTGAGGCGCCGAAGAGCCATCGGCTTGCTGTGGCGGCTCGCCCGAGGGCCAGCCCGGCACCCAGTCGAAGTAGCGCCACCAGGGCAGCGGGCCGAGCGAGCCGTCTTTCTTCTGGTACCCTTCGAAAAAGCTCAACACGGCGCGCACTCCGGGTAACATGCGGCGGACGAAAGCGGGGTCGTCCACATACCACCAGTAATCCCGCACCATCCCGATCCACCACAGCGAGAAGCCCGGTATGTATTGCTCCAGCCGCGTCGGGTAGCGGCTCATGGTGCAGGCATCGCCCAGCCGCGAATCGTCGATCTGGCCGATGGCATTGCGCATCAGGCGCGCGTCACCGGAATTGAAAATCGAAATCAGGCATTGCACGCGCGTGTCGCCCACATATTGGAGCTGTTCGTAATACGGGCAGTCCATGTAGGTTTCGTGGGCGCACAGGCGCGCCGTGCGCCAGCCCACGTCCAGAATACGGTTGACTTCCGGAGAGCCGCCATCGAACTGCGCGCGTCTCTCGAAGGGGTAGCCCACGTAGGTCGCGCGCAGGTCTTCGATGGTGAGCGGTTGGTCCTTCGTCTCTACGTCCAACTCCAGGTAACGGTAGGCACGCCACCACAGCGGGCGAAAGGTACGCCGGCTTCCGCCATCGGGAATGAACTGATCCCGGGCGCCGAGGAACTGCTTGCCCTCAATCTCGTTGCGGTTCCCCTTTTGCCGGCTGCGACTTCCGGGCGCGGCCGGCAGGTAGAGCGATTCCGCGTACCCCACGGTGACCACCGCGTCCTTGCCGCCGCTCACCGTCAGTTCGGGATACGCCGTGGTGAGATAGGTCTGGTCCAGCAGCAGGGTGGCGTGCGTCCGGGCGGGAATCTCGAACGGTGCCGGCTGGGCGGGGAAGCCCGCGGGCTGTGGGATACCCGCCACGCGCCGGATTCTCTGCAATCGCTCCGGCCGCTCTTCCATGGCTGGAATGGACCGCTCCACCAGCATCCAACGCGTGTGGACATCGCGAGCTTCGCGGCCCGCCGCCGGGCTCACCACGGCCGCCGCGGGCCAGTGCGAGTCGTCAAACTCCCTGCCTTCCCAACCCCACGGGTGCTGCGCGCCCGCCACCCGGTCGCCCGGCCCTACCGCGTAATAGGCGTGCACCTCGCGGGCTGGCGCCGGCGCATAGGATTCGTCGCGCGCGCATTTCCAGTTCGCGCCGGTATTCACCACGCTCTCCGCCGGAGTATCTCCATCCACCAGGAATCCGGTTTCGAAAGTCACCTGGGCTTCCGGAGCCATTTCGCCAAAGTTCCACACCACCGCGGCGAAGACATTTTTGCCGGGCTCCAGGTAGGGCGCCGCGTCCACCGTTTCGTACCGCCAGTGGAACAGGTCGCCACGTGCTGGTCCCCAGGCTACGCGGCGACCGTTGACGAACAACTGATAGCGGTTGTCGGCGCTCACGTGGACCACGAACCGCTCCGGCTTGGCCGCCAATTCAAAAGTCCGGCGGAAATGGTACACACCGTAGGCGGTGGGCGGAGCGTCCGGCACGGCGATCCAACTGGCGCGCCACGGACGCCGGGCCAAGTCCTGGCGGCCAGGCGCGGCGCCGGCGGTCTCCTGCAGAAGCGCGCCGGAAAGCGGTGCGGACGCAACCAGCGTGATGGCGCCGGTTTCCAGCAGAAAGCGCCGGCGCGTAGATCGGTATCGGGAAAGAAGTGGCGAGTTTGGCATGCGTTAGAAACGTAGCGCGCCTTGAGTGTCGAGTCAACAGCGCCGGTTTGGAGGGCTGACTTGAGCGGACGAAGTTGCGGCGCCTCGTTAGCGAAACTCCACGGGACGACCCTTGCGGATTTCGGAGTGCTTCGCAAATTCCGGGCGCTTTCCGGGGTAGTCCGTGCGGTAATGGGCGCCGCGGCTCTCTTCACGAGCCAGCGCACACTGCGCGATCAGCGTAAGCACCTGGTGGATGTTGCGCGTTTTGCAATCCGCGGGCGACAAGCGGCCCGGCTTGGCGGCGCGGCTTTCGAGCCATTGGAGCGCGGCGGTGAGGCCCGCGGCGGAACGCACAATTCCACAGCGATCCCAGGCAAGGCGGCGGATTTCTTCTTCGGCGGCGCCGGGCGGCGCCACGAAATCGCAACGTCCGCGGGCGGACACGGGGCGCGCGATCGTCTCGCGCATGGCATGGCCGGCGCGCGCGCCGAAGACAATGCCTTCCAGTAGCGAATTGCTGGCCAGCCGATTGGCGCCGTGGACCCCCGTGCAGGCTGCTTCGCCGGCGGCAAACAGGCCCGGGAGGCTGGTCCGCCCGTCCAGGTCCGTTCGCACACCGCCCATGGCATAGTGCGCGGCCGGCGCCACCGGCGCGGGCTGGGCGCCGATGTCGACTCCGTAATGGGCGCAGGTTTCGTAGATCCGCGGAAAGCGCGCGCGAATGAACTCCGGGCCGCGATGCGTCAGGTCCAGCAGCACGTGCGAGGCGCCGGTACGGCTCATCTCGGCGGCAATGGCACGCGCCACGACGTCGCGTGGCGCAAGCTCAGCCATAGGGTGATAGCGCGGCATGAACCGCTGGCCGGCGGTGTTGCGCAGTTGGGCGCCTTCGCCGCGCAGGGCCTCGGAGAGCAGGAATCGCGGCGCACCTTCCAGGTAAAGGGCGGTGGGGTGGAACTGCACGAATTCGATATCCGCGATCACGGCGCCGGCGCGATAGGCCATGGCAACGCCGTCGCCGGTAGCCACATCCGGGTTGGTGGTGTTGCTGAAGACGCAGCCGAGGCCGCCGGTGGCGAGCAGGACGGAGTGCGCGGCGACCGCTTCGGGTTCCGCGGCTCCCGCCGGATAGAGCAATGCGCCTGAAACGCTGGCGTCGCTTACCAGCAGGTCGATGGTGGCGGCATAGCCGCGAAAGGCGATGTTAGGAAGAGAAGCGGCCTTCCGGTAAAGCGTGTGCGCGATTTCGTGTCCGGTGGAATCGCCGTGCGCGTGAAGGATACGGTTGCGCGAGTGAGCACCTTCGCGCGTGAAAGCCAGCGCGCCGCCGACCCGATCGAATTCGGCGCCCCAGCCGATCAACTGCCGTATTGCGGCGGGGCCTTCTTCGACTAGCGTGTGGACAGCAACGCGGTCGCAGAGGCCATCGCCGGCAAACAGTGTGTCCTTCTCGTGCAGGTCGACTTCATCGTCGTCGTTCAGGGCGACGGCGATGCCACCTTGTGCGTATTCCGAGGAAGATTCGGACAGGTTGCCTTTGGCGACTACCAGTACCTGGCCCACCTCAGCTAACTCGATGGCCGCGCGCAATCCGGCAACACCGGCTCCAATGACCAGAAAATCCGGATTCATTCGCATTTGCGATGATAGCAAGCCGGCGGCAGTAAATTCAGTCGGATCCGGCCGGGGGGCGTGCGACATAAGGTTGGATGACACCGCGATTTCAGTACAGAACCGTGAGCGTGAGCGAGCGGCCGCCACGCGGGCTGGAGCTGGCCGCTCGGTAACCCTCGCGGTTCTGTGGCGGGGGGCGCGCACCCCCGGGCGTGGCCCGTCCAGCGCGACAGCCAATCGGCGAGCGATATGGTATAAGATTCTGGTGTCCTTTATGAAACCGATTTACAAGATCCTCGCCCTGCTTGGGCTGTCGGCTCTGGCGCTGTTCAGCGCGGAGATTTACCAGAAACCGCCCAAGGCCGTACTTGACGTGCTCAACGCGCCAACGACGCCCACGGTGACACTCAGCCCCACGCGCGATTTCGCGCTGGAAGCTCAGCCGGTGCCCTATCCGCCGATTGCGGAACTGGCCGAACCGATGCTGCGCATCGCGGGTATGCGCATCAACCCGAAGACCAACGGGCTGCACAACACCACCTTCGCAAGTTCGCTGAAACTGCGAAAGATTCCGGAGGGCACGGAGATCGCGGTGGCGCTGCCGCCCAATCCGAAGATCGGCGGCGCGCGGTGGTCGAGCGACGGCAAGCACTTCTCGTTCGCCAACACTACCGCGGCGGGGATCGAGCTGTGGATCGGCGACACGACGGGGAAAACGCACAAGGTGGAAGGCGTGCGCATGAACGGCGTGATGGGAGGCGGAGGCCGAGGCGGCGGGTCGAGCGACATGCAGTGGATGCCGGACAACAAGACCCTGCTGGTGGAAATCGTCAAGCCCAACCGCGGGGCGGCGCCGCGCGAACCGTTACCGACCGGGCCGCACGCGCAGGAAAGCTTGGGCGGCGGCGCACCGGCTCCGACGCTCGAAGACATGCTGACCAGCCCGCACGACGAGGATCTGTTTGTTTTCTACGCCACGTCGCAGCTTACGATGGTGGATCCAGATAGCGGCAAGCTGACGCCGTTGGGTAAGGCAGGGATTATCGCTTCGGCGCGGGTCTCACCGAATGGCAAGAACCTGCTGGTGACGACGATTCACAAGCCGTTTTCGTATCTGCACGCGGCGGGCTCGTTCCCGCGGGAGATCGAAGTCTGGGATCTGACCGGCAAGGTACTGCACAAAGTGGCGAGCATTCCTCTGGAAGACAAGGTGCCACTGAACGGAGTAATGACCGGCCCGCGAAACGTGATGTGGCGGCCGAGCGAACCGGCCACGCTGATTTGGGTAGAAGCGCTGGACGGCGGCGACTTGCGGAACAGTGCGCCCTTCCGCGACCACATCCTGTCGCTGAAGGCGCCGTTCACCGGCGAGCCGCGCGAAATTTTCAAGACCGAACAGCGCTTCAGCGGGATCCAGATGGGCGCCCAGGGCGGCTTCGCCCTGGTATCGGACTCGGAGCGCCGGACGCGGCGCGTGCGCACTTTCGAAATTGATATGGACAAGCCCGAGCAAGCCGCCAAGCTGATCTGGAGCCGTAACAACCAGGACCGCTACCACGACCCCGGCACGCCGCTTGGCAAGACTTTGCCGAACGGCGAATCGGCCATCCTGCAAGACGGCGGCAATATTTTTCTGACCGGTCCAGGTTCTTCGCCCACCGGCGACCATCCGTTCCTGAACCGGTTCAACCTGGCGACCCAGAAAGCCGAAACGCTGTTTCAATGCGACGACGACCATTACGAAACCGTGGTGGCGCTGCTCGACGACCACGCCGGCAAGTTTCTGACGCGCCGCGAGAGCCCCACCGAGCCGCCGAACTATTTTGTGCGCACGCCCAAGGGCTCGCCGGTGGCGGTGACGCATTTCCCGGATCCGCAGCCTTCTATTCGCGGCATCCATAAGGAGCTGGTCAAATACAAACGGGCCGACGGCGTGGAACTCTCGTTCACGCTGTACCTGCCGGCGAACTACCAACAGGGCACGCGGCTGCCGACGGTGATCTGGGCATACCCCTACGAATACAACGACGCCGACACCGCAAGCCAGGTGAGCGGCTCGACCAAACGCTTCACCGAAATGCGCGGATACTCGGAACTGTTCTTCGCGCTGGAGGGCTACGCGGTTCTGGCCAACACGGCGATGCCGATTGTGGGCAGCGACCCCGACACCGTGAACGACGGCTTCGTCGACCAGGTGGTGATGGACGCGAAGGCGGCCATCGATAAGGCGGTCGAGATGGGAGTGACCGACCGCGCGCGCATCGGTGTGGGCGGCCACAGCTACGGCGCGTTCATGACGGACACGCTGCTGGCACACTGCGATTTCTTCCGGGCAGGCATCGCCGAGAGCGGCGCGCCCAACCGCACGCTGACACCGTTCGGCTTCCAGAGCGAGCGCCGGACACTGTGGCAGGCGCCCGAGACATACCTGAAAATGTCGCCCTTTATGTACGCCGACAAGATCAAGGCGCCGATTCTGTTCATCCATGGCGAAGCGGACGATAACAGCGGCACCTTCCCGATTCAATCCGAGCGCATGTATGAAGCGGTACGCGGCAACGGCGGCATTACGCGGCTAGTATTCCTGCCGTTCGAGGCCCACGGCTATCGCGGCAAAGAGACCATCGAGCACGTGCTGTGGGAGAAGCTCACGTGGTTCGACAAATACGTGAAGAACGCGAGCGCGGGCACCACGCCCAGCGCGAATATCCGCTAGCAGCCACTTGCGCCAGCCACGGTGAAATAGACCTTTCGCCCGGCCGTCAGAGCCAGCGCGGGGCGAGATTCACCCCGGGCCTGCAAACGCGAAAGATCTCGTTCGTGAGGCGGAAGTGGAGGACGACCGGTTCGGCTAGCGGCCGGCCGCGGCAGGGGAGGCGGCGCCGGAAACCTCCGGTTCCTTGTAAAGCCAGGCGCCGGCGAGGGTCCCGAGCACAAGCTCTACAAGCCCGAGCACTACGCCGATGGCGATCAGACGGTAGCGGAATAAATGCATGGCTGCCGGAGCAATCATGGACAACAGGGAAGCCGGTATCCAGACCACAATGCCGGCGATCACGGCAGTCTTGGGGCCCGGGCCAAAGTGCGGCCGGACGGTGGCGTACAGCCATAGCGCGTAAATGCCAATTAGGAAGCCACCCAGCCAGAAGGCCGCGATGGGACCGATTCCCATATCCGGAGACTTGTTCAGGGCTTTCATGGCGGCAGACCACATGCTGCCCAGCATGAGGTCGTTGACGATGTAATCGCAGACGTTGATGATAAGCCCGGCGAGGAGCCCGCCCAAAATCACGCGGGTCCAGTTGATTCTCATGCTTACCTCCCTCGAAGGAATGCCTGGCTCCTTCGGTACGGAATTATACACCAAGGTCCACAAGAACGCTTCGTGAGAGGAGATATTCAATTCTTGGGGCGGGGCGGAACCGTCCACAAGAACAACCTGTGACTTAGGGATGGTCCCTGTTCCGGATCGCCGACGGTAAGTTCTATCTCGGGTGCCCAATCGCCCATGTCGAACGTGTTGGAGACGATGCGCGTGCCCGGTTTCAAATCCTTCAGCAGTTTGGGACGAAGCTTGAGGTTGACGCTCGATAGCAGGAACAAGGTCACCACCGTGGCCTCGTGGATATCGGCCTCGAACAGGTCGTTCTCTTCGAATCGCACCAGCTTCTCGACGCCGGCTTTCCTGGCATTCTCTTTTGCCTCGGCGATGCGTTGCGGATCGATGTCGATACCGACGCCACGCGCCCCGAAATCCCTGGCGGCCGCAATCACAATGCGTCCATCGCCGCAGCCCAGGTCATACACCACGTCGGTCTTTTTGACGCCCGCCAGCTTCAACATGGCTTGCACGGCTTCATCGGTAGTGGGAACGAAGGGCACGTCAGGGGGGCGCCGTGGTTGGTTTTGCTGGGCCGTCCCGACCGCGGCGAAAAGGACAGCGGCCACCAGGCCCGCGCACCAGAATGATCTCCGGAACAACATGGCATGACCTCAGGTTGAGCATACACCATGACGCCACACAACACGACATTGGCTTAGGGCGCAATGGAGCGGGCCGCCTGGTTTTTCCGGCGGTTGGGATACCAGGTGAGTCCTAGCGCCGCTGAAATCGGCCCATGCACTGCGCTTCCGCCAGGATGTGCCCCTTCATGGCCTGCAGCAGTGCTCCCCGTCGTATTCCCGGGCGCAGACCGAGCGTGTTTGTGTCGAGCGCAAACAGCCGGAAATAGTACCGGTGGGCCGATCCCTTGGGCGGGCACGGGCCGCCATAACCGGCGCGACCGAAGTCGTTGGCGCCGCTCACTCCCACGGAGCCGGGTTTGAGGCCCTGCGCCAAGTTGTGCACGATGGGTGGGATATCATACACGAGCCAGTGGCAGAACGTGCCGGAAGGCGCATCCGGATCTTCGACCAGGAGCGCGAAACTGCGCACGCTCTCCGGCTCACCGCTCCATTCCAGCGACGGTGAGAGGTCGGCGCCCTGGCACGAGTGCAAGTCCGGAATCCATCCGCCTTCCGCAAATGAATCGGAGAATAGGTGAAGAGACATAACAGGAGCCCTCCGCCATATTATCGCGCCGGTCAATTGAGATTCCGCGGCCGGAGCGAAAGCCGCCGGGTGTACACTCGGTACTTGCCGGTCTGCCCAATCGGGCTCGGGCCGATGTCATGGCTGTTGCGAACTTCCGCTTCTATGCAGAACTTAACGACTTTCTAGCGCCGGAGCGCCGTTTCACAGAGTTCGCATATAGCTTCCTAGATGCCGCGACCGTCAAGGACCGCATCGAGTCATTTGGCGTGCCTCACACGGAGGTCGATCTCATCCTGGCCAACGGACAATCGGTAGATTTCACCTGCCGGGTTCAAGACGGCGACCGGATCAGTGTTTACCCGGTTTTCGAGGCGCTCGACATTGCGGGACTGACCCGATTGCGGCGGGAACCGCTCCGTGATGCACGGTTCGTACTCGATGTGCATGTCGGCCGCCTGGCCGCATATCTGCGGATGTTGGGATTTGACACTCTGTATCAGAACCGATGTAGCGACGAGTGCCTGGCGGAGGTCTCGCGCAAGGAACATCGGATTCTATTGACCCGCGATGTGGGTCTCCTCAAACGGGGCTCGGTGACGCACGGATATTATCTCCGGGCAACCCAACCGCGGGAGCAACTCGCGGAAGTGGTCAGGCGTTTTGATTTGGGGCGCCTGGCAAAGCCCTTCTCGCGGTGCCTGCGATGCAATACGCTGCTGGCGCAGGCCGACAAAGACCAGGTGCGCCATGAACTGCCTGCCCAGGTCGTCGTGCTACATGATGAATTCCGGCGCTGCCCGGATTGCGGCCGCGCTTACTGGAAGGGCGGACACTTCCGCCGCATGCGGCAATTGATCGATGCCAGCATCCATCCGCCGGTTGTGGCCAGTTGAGAGCGATTCGCAGAAGCCAATGCGCGCCCGCGAAATTGATCAGAGGAATTCGATACTGAAAATTGGATGGATCTCGATCGCGCTTGGAGCGACACCCGTCTGGCTGTGGTCACTGTCGAAGAACCCGACGCCGGTGAGGGTGGCGCGTGCGTTTACGGGTGTCATCTCGGCAGCCTCACTTTCCGCTGGCGCGCTTTTGGAACGCTCCTTGGTGGGAGGCGCCATTTCCTCGGGCTTGAAATCCTTCGCCAGGAGCGGGGCGCCGAGCTTCTGATTCATGGCATCGCGGGCGTTCTTGATTTCCGCCAACCATGCTGGATTCTTGACGTAAGCCGGGTCAGGATTCGGAATCTCGCCGATCATCGTCTTGCCGCTGACTCCTCGCAGAACCAGGTGGTAATCGCCGTCCTGTTCGAGCTTAGCCTCCACAACGGTAGCTGTGAGCTTCCAGATGGTCGTTTCAGTAGGCGCAGTTCGACGGTTCTGATAGAACGAGTTTTTCGGGAAAGACTTCTTCACCGGCGGCATATTCGAGGCACGCGGCAGAGTCAACATCTCCTCCACGGAGGTTGGGACGATGCCCTCGCCGAGATTTTCGCCCTTGACAATGTTCTGCCCGACTTTATTCACGTCCGCGTCGGTTCCAGTTTTTACGGGCCATCGCTCGACTCCAGGGTGCTGGCCGGCCGGCGCGGCACCGGCGTCGGCAGCGGACGCAGCGAGCTTGACTTTAGCAGCGGACGCGGCGTCAAGCGTTTTCAGACGCCGTATGCTTTTGGGTGGTGATGTAGGCATGTATGGATCCTTTCAACCGGGGTCCTGTTTTGAACATCCTGTGGTGATATTCTGCATTGGCCTGACGCGAGAGTCAAGGCAAAAGTGACTTGAAATCACTGAGAGCGACATTGCCGATTGTCTGTTTTTGCCCCGCCGTTCGATCGGGCTTTATAGCGAACAGCCGCCCTTGTTCCTGAAGGGCTAAGAGTGCATACTCTGGGCGGGAGGCTCGCGGTGAGGGTGCGGATGGTGTTCATTGCTCGCGTGCTTGCGATGCTGTGGGCGGTGTTCTGGCTTTTTGTCTTCATTGCAGAGTCGTTGTCGTGGCGCACGCCCGCGCTTGTGGCGGCGTGTTGGGCTGGCGTGGGTCTGCTGTTCGTGATCCTGGGACTGATACCTTGGCGCTGGGAGTGGAGCGGAGGCCTTCTGCTTGTAGCCGCCGGGTTCTTGACAGGAGTGGCTTATGGGATCTGGGGGCCACCGGGGCTGCCTGTCCCCAGCCGCGTGATCACGACCGTAGTTCTGGCCGGGCCGCCGCTCGTGGCCGGGATTCTATTCCTGAGGCACCACCGAGCGAGGACGCCCGGAGGCGGCACCGACTCCAAGGCTGACGGTGGCTCTTGAATTGGACCGCTTTGGCTCCGGGAATGGTCCTTAGGACAGTCCTGCCCTATGAGCCGCCGCGGCGCCCCGTTCCGGGGCTACCCGTACTCACGACGGGTTGCAACACGGCTTACGCGGTGGACTATGGTCTTTCGCAGTTGCGGGCTGAGCGGAGTACAGCGTTTCGTCAGTGCCCTTTTTGGATCGCGAAGGCCGCTCCCTGACGGTCGCGGTTCTGTTCGGGGGCGCGCGCGTATGTGGGCGTTCCGCAAATACGTGAGCGAACTTCTGAGAACAAGCAGGGCAATAGCCGAAAAGGTGATCCGCCCCACTATCCAGGCGGATCTTAAAGCTGGCCTGTCGCCGTCGATGGCGTGATCGTGGCCGGGTTTCCGCTCAGCTTCAATTCGCGCTCGCGTTCCAGCACGGTCACGCCGTGCGTCATCCAATCCTCGGCCGGCGCACCTTTCAGGTAGTGATCGAACCAGGCGTTGATCCGCCGGTGGTAATCGATCTGGTTGGCCTTCTGCGCCACCGAGTGGTTCTCGCCTTCATATACCAGCATCAGACAAGGCCTGCCGGCGCGCCGCGCGGCGTTGTAGAACTCGATGTCCTGGTGCCAGTCGGATGCGCCGTCGTGGTCGCCCACTTCCATCAGCAGCGGTGCGGCCAGCTTGTTGGCGACGAACGTGGAGGAGTTGCGAATGTAGGCGGCCGGGTCTTCATAGAGCGGCACCTGCATGCGCTCCTGCCCGACCTCGACGTGGTTGGTCTCCGGCCCGCCGCTGTTCCAGTAGATCTCGCCAACACTGGAGGAGAGATTGGTCAGGGCGCCGCCCACCGCGCCGGCCGCGAACAAATCCGAGTGCGTGACGATGAAGGTAGTCTCATACCCGCCCCACGAATGGCCGGTCAGGCCGACATGCCTGGCATCGATCATGCCCGACTCCAGCACCTTCTTGACCGCCGAAGTGACGCAATCGAGCGCGGAGACGCCCGGATCGCGCGGCTTGAAGACGATGTCGGGCCGCAAGACGAAGTACCCGTGTTGCGTCCAGACCGCCGGGTTGTACGTGCTTCGCTCCGAGGGCGCCGTCCAGTTGTGAAGCTGGTTGCTTTCAATTTCGTAAATCTGCACGATCATGGGGTACTGCTTGCCCTTTTCGTAATTCGCCGGGTAGTAGAGCGCGCCCTGCAGTCGGTCGCCGTGAGAGTTTTTATAATCCACAAGTTCAGCCCGTCCCCAGGCGTATTTCGAAGCGAACGGGTTGGTGTCGCTGATAGCCTTGGCGTCCTTAAGGTCCGGACCGGCGGCGTAGAAATTCGGTGAAGCATCCCATGCGCCCGATTGATACACGTAGGTTTCGGCGTCCTTGGCTTTTTCCAGACCGCGCAGACCTTTGGCCTCGTAAACCCGGCGGTCCACCTTGCCGTTCTGGAGCACTGCGTAACCGGTGTTCTTGGTCCAACGGCCTTCCAGGCTCAGGTAGACGGGCTTGGCGAGGTCGATGGGCTCGTTACCACCGCCGCCACCGCGTCCGCCGCGCCCGCCAGCGCCCGCACCCGAAACACGCACATAGCGATGGCGAATTTCCTCGGCACTGCCATCGGTCAGGCGTTTGGGTTTCGAGCCATCGGGATAGATTTCCCAGAGATCGTAAGAATCGTAGACGATCACGCTGTGATCGTCCTTGGTCCAGCCAGCCACACCGTAGGCCGGCTTCTGGCTCACCGGGTAATCATTCTCCTTGTTGGTGAAGCCGATCCTGGAATCCTTGGTGACGTTGCGCATGGCGCCGGATTCGAGATCGTAGATCCAGAAATCGCCTTCGCGGAAGTTCATGGCGTACTTGCCGCCGGCGCTGAACTCAACCGGCGGGATGAGGTGTTTGGCTACCTGGGCGCGCTGGCCGGTTTCCATATCGACCTTGTAAACGTCGCTGAAATTGCGGCCGAACATGGCATCGTTCTGGTAGGGCACGCCGTCCAGGGCCAACGCTCGCGAACCGGTGCGAGGCAGGCGGACGTCTTCTTTGAGATTGCTCGAGAGCAAGACGAGCTTGCCGGAGGCGATGTGCCAAGCGGCCGGCTCATTGCGGTCGCGATCACGGGCGGCGGTGAGTTTCTGCTCGCTGATGACATTGACGTCCTGCCAGTGCCAGACTTCCACCGTGGAGGGATCGTCGTCGGACTTCTTGACTTCGATCTTCTTGGGCCAATCGGCGACGCCAACGTAAACGATGGAGCCATCTTCCGACCATTGCGGCGCACGCGCGGTGACGATGCGTTTGGGAGCGTCGACTTTGACGGTACGCTTGTCGCCCAGGTTCTTCCACGCAACCACGGTGTAGCTTTCGCCTTCGTAGCCATCGTGTTTCATGGAGCGCAGCGCGGCCAGGTCGCTCGATTCCTTGCGCCAGGTGAGCGCGGTAAAGAGCGCGGGGCCATTGTCGAGGACCTTGAGCGAGCCCGAGGCTGGATCGAAGATCTGGATGGCGTTACCGGTGCGGCCCTCTACCCCAATGGCGATGGCGAGGTTGCTGCCTTTATCCTGCCAGGAGTAAGAGGTGACGTTGCCAAAAGTGGTGTCGATGCCGCTCGAGAGATTGCGGACGATGAGCGTGTAACCGGTGGGGTCGCGGTCGGTATCGGAGGCTGCGCCTGCCGCACCGCGGCCGCCGCGGCCGCCTCCACCGCCGGCGGGAGCGGCCGCCGCACCACCGCGCGCCGCGCCTGCCGGAGCTGGATTGTACTTGCGGAAAGCGATGTAGGGGCCATCGCCAGCGAAGGCTAGTGCTTGCACGTCGTCCACCACGGTGATGGCGCCGCTGGTGAGATCGAGAAGGTTCAACTTGTTTTGCAGCGTTCGGCTGGCCTTACGGGCTTTTTCCTGCTCGGCTTCGGAGACGCCGGCTTCGCAAGCCAGGCAGTGGGAATCCGACGAGAAAGCCGCGCCGGTGCAATTGGCCAGGACGTGCGTTTTCGGCGCGCCCGAAGTGGAAGCGACGCGCAATTCGTTATCGCCATTCGTGCGGCGGATCTCGTAGGCCAGCCATTTGCCGTCGGGCGAGAGCGTGCCGGCGCCTAGGGTTTCCCACTTGCCGTAATCGGCGGGAGCGAGAGTGGGCTTGGGTTGGGCGAGCAGGCAGGCCGCGAGAAGGAAGAGAGACAAGGTGCGGGACGTCATATTGCAGATGATTCTATCGCATGGATGGCTCGATAACTGCAACTGGCGCGCACCAAGACTGTAGACAAGTGCGCCGAATGGATCGATAGGCGGGGAGTTGCAAAGGGAGAAGATGCCGCCGGGCAAGTACCGGCTGTTTGCGATCGAAGGGTTCGACGAAGACTGTGGGGAGTTGGGAACTGGCCCCGGGGCGCCGGCTGGAAAGCCGGCGTTGCGGGCCGGAGGCCCGCTCCACGAGGGGTTGGGGGTTCCCACAGTTTTTGATGAAAGTTCGCAGGGCGACGGCGCCCGGCGACACACGACAAGGACCGATCGTCCGGGCCACCGTGATAGCCTATCCTTGTCTTATGAAAGTTGCTGCTGCTTTCCTGCTGGCGGCGGTTTCCGCCGCGCTGGCCCAGGTGCCTACGCCGGAATCGGTGCTGGGGCACAAGCCCGGCGACGATTTCTATCTCGCCACTTATGACGATGCGCTGGGCTATTTTCAGAAGCTGGCGCACTCGACCGACAAGGTGAAGCTGGTGCGCGTCGGCAAGACTACCCAGGGGCGCGAGTGGGATATCGCCATCATTTCTTCGGCCAAGAACCTGGCCAATCTGGATACATATAAGGACACGGCGCGAAAGCTGGCCCTAGTGAAGGGGCTCACCGAGGAACAGGCGCACGCGTTGGCCCACACCGACAAGGTGATTGTGCACATCGACGGCGGGCTCCATGCCACCGAGGTTGCACCGGCCCAGATGACCATCCAGCTTGCCTACAACCTGGTGACGGCCAATGATCCCGAGACCGCGACGATCCTCGACAACTGCATCCTGTTGCTCTGGTTCTCAATTAATCCCGACGGCCAGAATATGGTGGCCAACTGGTATCGCAGCAACCTGGGGACGCCGTACGAAGTGAGCTCCCTGCCCGGATTGTTCCAGGAATACATCGGGCACGATAACAACCGCGACGGGTACATGAACAACATGGTGGAGTCGCAGGTGATCACGAAGACGGAGCTGGAATATTACCCGAACGTGTTTTACAACCACCACCAGACTGCGCCATTTCCGGCGCGCATCTGGATTCCGCCGTTCGGAGACCCGGTTTCGCTCAATCCACACCCGCTGATGTACCGCTGGGTCAACCTCTTCGGCACAGCCATGGCGGCCTGGTTGGACGAGCACGATATGCCCGGCGCCATGCACCGCGGACGGTTCGACGATTGGTATCCCGGCTTCGTCGATCACGTCAACAACTTTCGCAACACGGTTTCGTTCCTGACGGAGACCGCCCTATACCAATACGCCACGCCGCACTTTTACACCACCGATGAGTTTCCGCGCGAGAAACAAGATCTGCGCACGGAGGTGTATTACTCGAGCCCGTGGCACGGCGGCTGGTGGCGGCTGGGCGATGCGGTGCGGTACACACTGGGCGCGTCGATGGCGGTGTTGGATACGGCTGCGAAGAATCGCGAAGAATTGCTTTACGACCGGTATCGCGCGGGCCGCGACGTGATCGACCGCTTCACCAAGGATCCTCCGTTTGCCTACATTATTCCGCGCGAGCAGCGCGACACGCCCACCGCCGAGACGCTGGTGGAGAAACTGCTGATCGACGGCATTGAAGTGCACCAGGCTACCAAGGAGTTCACGGCCAACGGCTCGACTTATAAGCCAGGCGACTACGTGGTGCTGATGGACCAGCCGTTTGCGGCGCTGGTGAAGGAACTGTTCGATATACAGAAATATCCGGACATGCCACGGCCAGCGGCGGTGACTACGGCGCCCGCGCCGGCGGCAGCGGCCGGTGGTGGCCGCGGGGCGGCTGCCGCGGCGGCTCCGGCGACCCCGCCGACCGTGGCGGGCGGCGGCGGCCGTGGCGGCGGCGGACGCGGAGCAGCGACAGCTCCGGCTGGCGCTGGGGTGACCGCGGCTCCAGCGGCCGCGCCTCCTGCCGCGGGCGGGCAGGCTGCACCGGCTCAGACGCCTTACGACGTCACTGGCTGGACGCTGCCGATTCAGATGGGGGTCGAAGTAGTGGCCGTGGCGCAACCCGTGACCGAAGCCACGCGGCGTGTGCTGCGGAGAATCGAAAAGGTGGAACCGCTGCCGGGGAAAGTGGAAGGCGCGGGACCGGTGTTTGCCTTCTCGCATAACAGCAACGCGGCGCTGCGCGCGGTAAATGAGATTCTCGATGCCGGCGGCACAGTCAGCTTCGCAAAAACCGAGAGCACCATCTACGCCCGGGGCAACGCGGAAGCGATTCTGAAGAAGAACGGCGTCAACGCCACGTCGTTGAAAGAAGCGCCGGAGGCGTGGACGGTGAAGAAGCCGCGCATCGGGATCTACGAACCGTGGAGCGGCAACATCGACGCAGGCTGGACGCGTTGGCTCCTGGAGCAGTTTCATTTCCCGTTCACCGTGCTGCACAATCCCGACGTGCTGGAAGGCCACTTGCGCGATCACTTCGACAGCATCGTGATTGCGGAGATGGCCACGCGCCAGATTATGGAGGGAATGCGCGCCGGAACCGTGCCGGGGCAATTTGCGGGCGGCATCGGCGAACCGGGCGCGGAGGAACTACGCGCTTTTGTGACGGCCGGCGGCACGCTGGTGACGCTGGGGAACGCGGCGGCTTTCGCCATCGAACAATTCAACCTGCCGGTCACCAACGTTGTGGCGGGGCTCGCGCAGAACCAGTTTTTCTGCTCGGGTGCGCTGTTGCGGGTCGAAATCAAGGAGCCCAATCATCCGGTGGTGGCGGGTCTGCCGGCGGCTCCGGCGGTGATGTTTGAGCGTAACGAAGTCTTCGACACACGGCCCACTTTTCGCGGCAAGGTGCTGGCCGCATATATTAAAGACCGCAACCCGCTGGTGAGCGGTTTTCTGTTGGGTGCGCAGGTCATTGAAGGCAAGGCGGCGGCGCTTGATGCCACCTATGGCAGCGGCCACGTGATTCTGCTGGGCTTCCGGCCCCAGTGGCGCGGGCAATCGCACGGCACTTACAAATTCCTGTTCAATGCGTTGTATTTCAACTCGTCGATGGCGCCGGAATCACCGAGTGGCGGAGGCCGCGGCGGGCGGGGCGGCGGCAATCCGCAACAGTCGGCATGGAGAAGGGAAGCCGATGCGGCGAAGACCGAGCTGACCCGGTTGCTGGATCTCAACCGCGCCTACTTTACGGCGCGGGGGCCGGCGGCGGCCGAGTCAGGCAAGCAGTTGGAAGCCGCTCTGGACGCGTTCCAACGCGACCGCATCCCGCTGCTCGACGATCTGCGGGCGCAGGTGGACGATGCGGGCGTGGTTCGTGGAGAAGCGACGTGGTCGGCGCAGCTCAAGCGGCTGGCCGCAGACCTGCGCACCAAGGACTTGAGCGCATCCAGGATCGACGACCTGTTGGAGCAATACAGACTGGTGGTGGTGCCATGAGGAGCAGGAGCCAGGAGTCAGAAGTCAGGAGTCAGAATGGAAGGTTGCCGGCTTTCGGCCGGCGGCTGTTAGTGGCCCTGTTGGTTGCGGGTGGGGCGGTTGCGCAGACGCCGGCGCCGACCCCGGAATCCGTGCTGGGACACAAGCCGGGCGACGATTTCTATTTAGCCACGTATGAAGACTCGCTGGGCTATTTCCGCAAACTGGCGGAGTCGTCAAACCGCATCAAGCTGGTGAATGTCGGCAAGACCACGCAGGGGCGCGAATGGTTCATAGCCTTCATTTCGGACGCGCCCAATTTAGCGCAACTCGACCACTATAAGGATGTCGCGCGGCGCCTGGCGGTGGCGCGCGGCATCAATGAGGAACAGGCGCGCGCGCTGGCGCGCGACACCAAGCCGATCATCCATATCGATGGCGGCCTGCACGCCGATGAAGTCGCCAACCACCAGCACACCATCCAATTGGGCTATGAGCTGGTGTCGGGCGAAACGCCGGAGATCAAGGCGATTCGCCAGAACCTGATTGTGGAGCTATGGTTTTCGATCAACCCGGACGGGCAGACGGCGGTCGCTAACTGGTATCGCCAGAATGTGGGCACGCCTTATGAAGTGAGCCCGATGCCGTTTCTCTACCAGGAGTACGTGGGACACGACAACAACCGCGACGGCTACATGTTGAACATGCTGGAATCGCGGGTGGTGACCAAAGCCACGCTGGAGACACAACCGCTGGTCTTCTACACGCAGCATCAAAGCGCGCCGTTTCCGGGGCGGATTTATTTGCCGCCGTTCGCCGATCCGATTTCGGGCAACATGCACCCGCTGATGCTGCGGTGGTTGAGCCTGATCGGGATGTCGATCGCGCAGCACCTGGACGACCACGGGTTGCCGGGTTCGATGCACCAGGAGACCTTCGACGTCTGGTATCCGGGCTATCTGGATAACGTGGGCAATTTCCGGCATACGATTTCTTTTTTCACGGAAACGGCGCTCTACCGTTACGCCACGCCGCATTTTTATACGGTGGACGAATTTCCCGCGACGCGGCAGGGGCTGGGAACGGAGATGCTGTATTCGAGCCCGTGGCGCGGCGGCTGGTGGCGACTGGCGGACGCCTGCCGCTACATGCTGGAGGCCGACATGGCGGTTTTGAATCTCAGTTCGAAATACCATGCGCAGATGACTTACAACAAGTACCGGGCCGCGCGCGATACCATCGAGCGATTTACCAAAGAGCCGCCCTTCGCGTACGAGATTCCGCGCGAACAGCACGACGCCCCGGAAGCAGCGGTGCTGCTGGAGAAACTGATGCTGCAAGGCATCGAACTGCACCAAGCCGCGAAGCCGGATGCGTGGGTAATCCTGATGGATCAGCCTTTCGCCGGCCTGGTGAAGGAACTGTTCGAGCCCCAGGTGTATCCTACGTTGTCGCAGCGGCCGTACGATGTGACCGGCTGGACGCTGCCCTACCAGATGGGCGTGGAAGTTCACGCAGTCACTACGCCACTTAGTAAGACGTTTCGTGATTCGCTCCGTCCGGTGAAAGAGATCACTGGCCTGGCGGCGCCGTTCCAACTTTCGGCGAATGCGAGCTTCCGCGCCATCAACCAGATTCTGGCAGCCAAGGGCAACGTGACGGCGGCGGGAGAAGATCTGGCGGCAACGGACATTGACAAGGCCAAGCTGGATGCGATTCTCAGCGAGAACCGGCTGCGCGCCGGGGCGACGAGAGAAGGCGGCAAGCCTTTGAAGGCGCTGCGCATCGGCCTTTACCGGCCGTGGGTAGCATCCATCGACGAAGGTTGGACGCGCTGGATACTGGAGCAATACGAGTTTCCGTTCACCAGCGTGTATAACGCGGATGTGCGCGCCGGGCACTTGCGCGAACATTACGATACCATCGTGATTCCGGATATGAGCGAGCGGTCGATTCTGGAAGGCCACCGCCCGGGCACCATTCCGGAACGGTATGCTGGCGGCATCGGCGAGGAAGGCGCGCAGGAGTTGCGCGACTTTGTGAATGCAGGCGGGACGTTGGTGGCATTCAACAACGCGTCGCTATTTGCCATCAACCAATTCAACCTGCCGGTGACAAACGCGCTGGCGGGCGGGCAGTTTTTCTGTTCTGGGTGCCTGGTGACGGTTCACATTGAAGACACCAAGGACCGGCTTACGGCCGGCCTTCCGGCCGATATGATCGTGATGTTCGAACGCGGGCCGGCCTTCGACACGAAGAGCGATTTCAAAGGCAAGGTGCTGGCGCGGTATCCGCGCGAGCGGTCGCCGCTCGAGAGCGGCTACCTGGCCGGTGCGGAAGCCATCGAGGGCAAAGCCGCGGCGCTCGAGGCGGAGTACGGCAAAGGCCACGTAATTCTGTTGGGCTTCAAGCCGCAATGGCGCGGCCAATCACACGCGGCGTACAAGTTTTTCTTTGACGCGTTTTACGAGTGAAGCGCGGTACTTACCTGGCTGGGACGCGCGGCGGCGCTCGGGCCCACTTCGTGAGCCGGAGGGCGCGGCGTAGTTGCCGCTCCCTCACGCAGCACGGGTTCGAGGTGCCCGACCTTGCAGCGGGTGCGCGACACAAGAGTGGATAAGTGCGGCCCCCGGCGAGCGTCAGTGAGCGGCCGCCACGCAGCCTGGATCTGGCCGCTCATTAACATTCGCGGTTCTGTGCCGAGTAGTTGGTGCGCTCAGAATCGCCCTTCGAAGGGGTATAATTCGCGTCGTGGACCTATTCGAAGTGATCAAGAGGCGGCGATCAGTCCGGGCGTTCGCAGCCGAGGCAGTGGAAGCGGAAAAGGTGGCACAGGTGCTGGCAGCGGCAAATTCGGCGCCGTCGGCGGGAAACGTACAGGGGTACGAGATTTTCCGGGTCACCCGGGAGCAGGAACGCGCGGCGCTGGCGCGGGCGGCGGGCCAGTTCTTCCTCGCCCAGGCGCCCGTGGTATTGGTATTCTGCGCCAACCCGGAGCGATCGGCCGCGCGGTACCAGGAACGAGGCGCGAGGCTGTACGCAATCCAGGACGCAACGATCGCGTGCGCGTTCGCCATGCTGGCGGCCACGGCTCTGGGGCTCGGCACGGTTTGGGTGGGAGCTTTCGACGACGCCGCGGTGGAGCGGATATTGGGCTGTCACGATCTGTTGCCGGTGGCCATGCTGCCGGTTGGGTATCCGGCGGAAGAACCGGAGTCGTCGCCGCGGCGTGCGCTGGCCGATCTGGTGCACGACTAGAGCATCCAGGGGCGGCGAGCGAGACGGAAGTGGCGAGATGAGCGGGATGCCGAGATGAAGGTCGAGGTAGTCTGCTACTCCGGCTACAGAGGGGACGAGCGCCCGGTTCGTTTCCGGCTGGGCGGGCAGGACTACTGCGTGGAAGAACTGCTGGACCAGTGGTTCGGGCCGAAGGACATCTTCTTCAAGGTAAGAGCGAACGACGGCAATGTGTACATTCTCCGGCGCCGCTCATCCGCGCCTGAAGGGGAATGGAGCCTGGAATCGTTCCGTGACATGAGGCGAGGCGGCTGAGAGGAAATGCCATGGCCTCGACGCGCGACCCGGTACGGCTTGCCCATGGGTGGACATTGGTCCATGGCCCGAGCCTGCCCGCAGCGCTTGTGCGCGAGTTCATCCGCCCGGCCGTTCGCGCCGTGCCTTCCCCGATGGCGCGGCGTTTGGGATTCTGCCGGATCTCGCTTCCGGCGGAAGTGGCAGCCGGCGTGGCCTCACGATGGACTGTAACCAACGATGGGCTGGAGGTCTCGCTCACGACAGCGGGGATCGAAGAGCATGATGTCGCGATGGAGTTGCTGCTGTGCCTCGGGCAGGGACTCTGGGAGAAACTGGCGGACGGGGAACTCCGTGCGTACTGGATACTTCTGTGCGACGAAATCAGCACGGGGATAGAGGGCGAGATCGACGAGCAGGCGCTTGAGGAGAAGCGTTCCCTGTTCGGAAGCCGATCCCACGCGAAGAACGTGAAGCGGCTCACGGGTTATGGCCGTGCATCCTTCGCTGGGACCGTGGCCGAGTACGTTCACTGCCTCTGGCACGAGGTCACCGTTAGAACAGGACCGGACTATCTGCCGGTGGCGCCGCTGCGCCGGCGCCTGGAGCTATTGGAGGGGTGGTTCCCGCCAAACCGCGGTTATCGCCTGTTTCCCCCGGCGCCGCGTCGCGTGGGGCCGTCCCCGCCTTAGCCTCGCGACGAAACCTGGAGAGAAAAGCGGGTTAGCTTGTTGGGGCTGAGGCTGGTTATGGAGTCTTCAGCAGACTGAGTGCATCCCATGGCCCGGTCCATTCGCAGGGACGGCCCACGGTGCGGTAAACGGTGAGGTCGCCGGGTGTGGACAGACTCACGTACGTATTCACGCCCTTGAACGTGTCAACACCCGCGGGGCCACTCGAGTGCGCGCAGAGGGTTCCGACCCGCGGGACCAGACTTGGCGGGACCTCTTTCCCGTCCACCATGAGCGTGTCGTGTCTCGAGCCCTCGGCGTCGTACACGAAATGTGCGGTGCGCCACTGCTTCACCATCTCCGGGGTGATGTTGCCGTAGTTGCCGCGGATGAGCCACATGAATGTCCAGAAGCGCGTGCCCGTACCGTTCAGTCCGAGCTGTACCGGATCATGCGAATAGTGGCCGTGCTGGCTCATCGGATGCGATTGGTCACAGACGTTGGCCTCATCGCAGCTATAGTTGGCTTCAACGTTGTTGGTGGAGACGATATAGCTGGCACCGGTCTCACCCATGTCGCCGGGTTTTCTCACGGCGTAACGCGCCACACCTTTCTGATCGGCCGGGATGCTTTCGACCACATACGCCTCACTCTTGTCCGAAACCACCCAGTTGGCGCCCTGTCTGCATTTTCCAATGACGATCTTATTGCCGCTCTTCTCCCGATATTCGGGACGCCCAACGGTCAACAGTTCGACAGCCTGCCTGGCAGTGCCCGCGAAGGCCGCAGCGTAGAAATCTCCCAACTGCCAGTCGAGACCGGCGCGCCGGTACCCGGAAAACGGCGCGGCGGCGGTCGGGCTGGCGATGCCGACGCTTCCACCCGCGTATCCGCTCACCGTGACGCCGGCGTCATTCAGGGCGTGCTCGCTACCGATCTCACCGGCGGTGTCCGTTACGGTGAATCTGTGCGCGCGCCGATCATTGGGATTGACGACGAACGCCACCAGGTATTCCTGTGGGAAAAAGTGTTGATCCTCAGAACTGACATGGATGGCTTTGTGATCCCTGGTGGCCGCGCCGAAGATCACAGCGCCGCTGCACGCGGGACCGTCCGACGCGACGGGCTTGACGCCGGGAGGCTTTCCTTGAAGGCCAAAATAGCTATTGATCATCAGGATCTTCTCGTAGTCCGGCATGGTGTTCGCGTATGCGGACGAGTCCAAATCATCTTTCGCGCCCTCGGCGATCCCTTTCATCATTTCGAGCGCTTCCGGGACCAGCGCCGAATAGTAGGCCTCTTCACGGTGGACGTAGTCGATGATGGCCTGATTGCTGCCCTGGACTGGAAACAGCTCCTTATACCAGCCTTCGAACGTCAGCTTGATCAGGTCGCCGGCCCTTTCGCCATATTGCCTGCCGATTTCGTTCCAGGTACCCTTCAACTCGCCCAAATATCTGGGATGCGCTGCATAGGCTGGATAGCCGGGCTCCAGTTGATACTTCGCGAGTTGCGTGTTGTGCCCCGTCCATGCGCCCGGCGTGGGAGGATACACATGCCTGGCAGTCTTTTTCGCCGCGAAAGATGAGTGGGTAATCAACACCGCGGCAATCACCAGCGACGCGGAAATCGCCAACGCGGCCCGGATTTTCCTTTGCATAGCTACGCTCCTTTTCTCAGGTTAATGCAATCCGACTTGGTCCAGCGCCGATCGGATCTGTTTCCGCCAATCTTCGATCAGCGGACCAGCGCGTTGAACAACAGCTTGTAAGTAGCGTGCGTTTGGGCGCGGTGTTGAGCCGGGAATCCGATGAGGACCACGCGGCCCTGGCCCAGTTTGGCGGATACGACGGCGGCTTTGCGTGCGAGATTCTCTTCACCCAGCAGCCAGCCGCTTTCGAGCAGCTCGCGGTCTTCGTAACGAACAATGATGTCGTAGTTTTCCGCGTTTGGAGCGGTGATTTCGAACGCCGGGCTGTCCAAATACAGAGCGAGCCCGTGGGACGGCATTCCGTAGGCGAGCGGGTTGGTGTTGTCGAACGTCACTTTGAGCGTGGAGCCGGGGCACCAGAATTCCTTGGTGGTTTTGCCCGCCAGGACGTTGCGCACACCAATACCGAGGCGATCCACCGGGAAGGCCGTGGCAGCGTTCAACGTAATCAAGGTGCCACCTTTTTGGACGAAGTCACGGATGGCGCCGACTCCTTCCGCGCCGAGGCCGGTGCGATATTCCGGAGGGGTGTTGCCGCCACGCCCGCCGCCTCCTGCTTCGCCGCCTGCTCCCCGTCCTCCCGCCGCAGCGGCAGGTTCAGCCCCGCCACCACGGCCGCCGCGGCCCGCTGCAGCGGCTCCGCCGGCAGGCGCTTCCCCGGTGATGGTGGCGGTGCTGTCGTTGGGAATCACGAGCACATCGTACTTGTCGATCAGGTTCCCCGCCTTGATTTCGGGGTCGAAGATGGAGGTATAGGGAAAATTGAACTGCTCCAGCACGAGGCGGGTCCAGCCCTCATCGATGTTGCCGCCTCCGTAGCGCTGGTACATGGCGACACGCTGGCGCTTCATGTCGTGTACTCCGGCCGGAGCAGGGCCGCGAAGCGGTGTGAAATCGACTCCGGTCTGCCTGGCAACGTCTTCGAGCACCGCCTCCGAGCCAGCGGGGACCACAAAATCGCCGGCGCGCAGACCCGCGGCCGGTTTGTCCACGCGGCGCACCGCGACGTTCTTGTCGAACAGGAGATTCAACGCGCGGAAACTGTCATTGAGGCGGCCGTCCATCGAGTAGCCGTTTGGGCCACGGGTCACTTTTCCGGCCGGCTCGACAGGGCCGGAGAGCTTCTCGAGCGCGGTCTCACCCAATTCATCCACCGGGTCCACGCGAACTCCCATGAATTCGAACATCGTGTCGGTGGCCATGTCGTATGGGTGGATAGGAGAACCATCGCGGTTCCGGGTCCACTCGTTATCCGGGTAAAAAGTGCGGCCCAGCAGATAACGGATGAGGCCCATTTTAGGCTGCGCCAGGGAGATGACGAAGGATCCCGCGGGATACGTCATGCCGCTACCGGTGGTAAAGGCTTTGGAAGCCCGTTGGATTTCGATGCCTTGGACGAGAAGCTTGTTCACCAGCTTGATGGAAGTAAGCGGATCGTGTTGCAGCGTGGAGATAAGGTACGCGGCCGGCTTGCCCGCGGCGCCGCGCTCGGTCTGGCGCTTGCCCTTCAGATAGGCGTTCCAGAGGACGGTCTCGCGGTTTCGCGCGGCAAGATCCAGCACGGCCCAGGCGGAGACCTTCTGCCGTTCGACGATGTCACGCAAGTGCCACCATCCGCCCGGCCAGGGGTTGGGGAAGATGGTCTCGGGCTCATACGTGGGAAGGTTGCGGGTATTGCCGCGCAACTGGTCAGGATGTACGAACTGGGGCGAGGCCAGGCGCGCGGCGGCGGACTCCGTAAGCATGCCGGCGATGTTGTGGAAGGGTGTGATCCAATGAAAGCCGAAGTGTCCCCAGCCGGAATAGATGGCGTCGTTGATGGCACCCGAGAGATTGGCTTCTTCCTCTTTATATGCCATGTGAGCGCCGTACCAGGACAACTCCCGCCAAAGGATCGGATCGGCGTAGGGCCTCACCGGTTCGGCGTACGGCGGGAGGAAAATGCGGGCGCCGTTGCCGCCCATGCCGTGGTGATCGACGTAGGCCTCGGGCCTCCACTCGGTGAAGAGGATGCGGGCCATGTACTGGGAGTCCGGTATGTTGGTCTGGAAGGCGTCCCGGTTGTTGTCGTGGCCAGCGTACTTCTGATAGAGCCAGGGCGGATTGCTGCCCTCGTAGGGCGTGCCAAGCTGCTTGTTGTACCAGTCGGTGACCATGATTTCGCCGTCCGGGTTGAAGCAAGGCACTTCGATGAAGATCACGTTGTCGAGGATGCGGTGGGCCTCTTCGTCCTTGCGAGCCAGCAGGTCGTAGGCCAGTTCGGGGGCCATCTGAGTGCCGCCGATTTCGGTAGCGTGCATGCTCATGGACTGCACGACGACCGCTTTACCCTCATCCACGAGGGCGTGGGCCTGCGCCTCAGTCAGGCCGCGCGGGTCGCTGATACGGAGGTTGACTTCGCGCAAACGATCGAGCCGCGCGAAGTTGGCGGGCGATGTGATGATCACCATCAGGAAGGGGTTGCCCATCGACGTAGGCCCCATATTGATGACTTTCATTCGGCCGGCGCTTTGCTTTTCGAGAACGCCGTAGTATTCGACGATCTTGTCCCAGCGGGCCATTTTTTTGTCCGCGCCGAGTTGGAAGCCGAAAAACTTTTCCGGCGTGGTGATTTCCTGGGCCATGGCGGACCCCAGAAGGAGGACGGCGGGGAGAATCAGTCGAAGGCTGCGCATAGGTCTCCTTTCGGATACCGGTGTCCGGCACCGGATCTGAAGAGTTGAGGATACTGCCAGGCGGCGCGCGATGCAATGAAGTCCCTCGCCTTGCCGGAGCCCGATCAACTGCCAGCAGAGGTTTTATACAGGCGGGCGCCGGCTGGAAAGCCGGCGTTGCGGGCCGAAGGCCCGCTCCACGAAACAGCGGCGCAGGCCCACTCCAACAGACCAGCAGCATTCAGACTTTCAGCCTCGCGCCCTTCGCGCCCGTAATGATCAGTGAGCTTCCGGCATAGGAGCGCCTGTCGGACTTGCAAGTCAAGCGGCGACGTTGTACTCGATGGCGGTCACATCAAAACGGGCATAGGCGGACTCCACGCCGTCCACTACCCACGCCGCCTCGACTTTTGCGGGCACACGGAAATGGCCGAACTCGCGGTACTCGCGGCATCGGCCCACCCACGGCGTGAGCACAGGCTTGCCGCCAGCAACATCGCGATAGCGTTCGCCGCGGATTCGGGCGATTCGCCCCTCCGCGTCGAACTCGACAAGGGCGGCCACCGGCGCGCTTTCCCGGACCAGCGTCGCTCGCGCGGCCTCGCCGCTCACCGGCTCCCAACAGATGCCGTCGCCTACGAAAGCATACGGAAACCACATTGCCTCGGCCAGCCAGCGCAAGCTCGCGCCCTGGTCCATCTCGGGGCCGCAGGCGTCGGCGATCGTGAACAGCGATTCCAGTTTCACCAGCATATTGCCGCGCTGGTTGTGCAGCCGATCGCAAGCATCGATCCACACCAGCGGCGCCGGGCTGATACTCGCGCTCCATACGAATCCGGGCGTCGCGGCTGTGAAGTACTGGACGCCGCGAATCGGCAGCCAACGTTGTTCGAGCTTGGGCCGGAAGGTTCCCCTGTGCTCCAGGCGAACAGTGCGAGTGGCCGGAGCACCATCCGCGATCGCGAAGCGCAGATAGCGCCGCACGGGATCCGGCAAGGAATCCCACCGGGCCGCGAGCTGTCGAGGCCCCACCGAGGACATCGTGGTGGACAGCAGCGCGGTGACGTCGCGGGCTATGCGCTTTCGGAACAGGTAGCGTCCGGCCAGCGGCACCAGGACGATGGCAACCAGCGAACAGGAAATAAAGTAGAGCATGGCGACAGGCCGGAGACCACGATGCTAACTCTAAACGGCGGCGCCCTGTGGCGGTCTTTTTCACGCTGCCGTGGTTTGAGGTGATGGCCGAAAGCGGTGGAAGCCCCGAGTAAGAGGACAGGCGAGCAGGCGTGCTGCATCCAGTTTCGTTCGCGGATAGCCGCCCCTTAGACGCCGGGTATGCGGGTCATCTTGCATTGGGGAGCAGACCGTTTTCGACCAGTACGGGCGGCCTGCGGTGGCGCGTCGCCTGCTCATACGCATACGCCCAACTAAGCAAGTCGCCATCCTTCCACGGCCGGGCTGACAGCTCCAAGCCGAACGGGAGACCATCGGGATAGAACCCGCCTGGAACGACCACCGCGGGAACACCAATCATGTTGACCCATCCAGTGACGCTGTGCGGACCTTCACTTATCTTCCCGTCCTGCGGCATGGTCTCATCGGGCGGAGGCATCTGTGTCGCCGGGTAGACGAGCCCGTCCAGGTGCAACCGATCCAGTACTTCGTTGTAGGCATCGAGTGCCCTTCGCCGGGGGGCAACAACGTTGGCGTCGGCTTGCGGATCGCTCTCGAACACGGCCTGGACTAGCGGCGGCCGATCTTTCCGCGTGGTCCCATCGATGCCGCCGATGATCGTGGCCGGCAAAGGAGACCCAACGGCCTGCCGGTACTCGTTGGCCGAGTGGTATTGCGGCGGACCATACTCGGCCAGGAACTTTTCTGTTCCTTCGCGGACGTAAGGGAAGGTGCCGACACGAGCTACGGTCACCGCAAAGCTGTCGGGGAGGATTGAATCGTCGAAGATGACGGTTGCGCCAGCGGCGCGCAGCCCTTCCAGCGCTCTCATAAAGGCTTCACGCGTCTCCGGCCGTAGCGGGAGGCGAGCAGCGGCCGTGTCTGCTTCGACCTGATGCGCGGACGCGGACGCGGGAATGCCCTGAAAGGGGATGCCTGCTCCTTCAAGGATGAAGGCAGGAACGCCGAAGCGTTTTCCTTTGAGCGCATCTGCCTTCAGGTATTGCGTATAAGGACCGGGCTGGGCCTTTGCAGCAGAACCGATGGTGCGGGGATCCGACTGATCTTCTCCGGCCATGACGCCAAGCGCAATGGCGGCATCGGTCACGTCACGTGCGATTGGCCCGGTATTGTCGAGCAGCCAGTCGAGCGGCGCGATGCCTGCGATACTCACCAGGCCG
Source organism: Bryobacterales bacterium (assembly GCA_963842505.1). GTDB lineage: Bacteria > Acidobacteriota > Terriglobia > Bryobacterales > Bryobacteraceae > PALSA-129. The sequence continues at coordinate 1,284,583 of CAWJGZ010000004.1, read as the reverse complement.
CGCGTTGGGAAGACACCGACGACGGAGCTGGTGGCCGCAGGCATCCGGATGGAGTTGCCCGTGTCGGTACCATTGCCGAGCAATGCCAAGTTTGCGGTGATGGCCGTGACGGTGCCTCCAGACGAACCACCGGGGCTGAAGCGCACATCATAGGCATTTCCGGTGCGTCCGTAGGCAGTGCTGCGATTGGTATCGCTCGCCGCAAAATCCAGCATGTTCGTCTGCCCGAGGATGACGACTCCGGCCGCACGCAACTTTGCGATGATTGTTGCATCCTTTGGTGCGACCAACTCATGGCCAGGGATGGTGTAGCCTTTCCATCCATCCGTAGTGATCAAGCCCTTCACGCTGGTGTTTGCCTTCGTGACGATCGGAACGCCCCACATTGGGCCGCGCACCAGACTGCTGCCACCCGCTTTTGCTTCCGCGTCTTCGCGAGCAGCGGTGGCGAGAGCTCCGGGCACGTCCAGGTTCTGCACCGCACGGTAGATCCCGTTGTACTTCTCAATGCGCGCTATGTACCAACGCACGACTTCTGTGACCGTGTACTTGTGGCTGCGGTACAGACGTTCCAACTGGGGGATCGTGACCTCGATAAGGTCTCGATCCATCGCGTCTTGTGAAACGGTGTTCCTGATTGATGGAGCTGTCGTGCAGCCGGTATTAAGGAGTGTAAACACGACAAGGAGATGGCAAGAACTGGCTCGAATCTTCATGGGATCCTCTGAACGAAATGATGCCTTCTATCTGAACCTGTGGCCGCCCATGTACTGGAGATCGCCTGCCGGCGGCACTCCTTGATGATCGCACGCACCATCTCCAGCGCCGATCATCCATGGCTACCACGAACGCAGCCGCGAAGAGTTCGGACTCCGAATGGACTCCAACAGGAGCAATTCGGGGGTCCGATGGCACTGGACGCTGGCCAGAACTCTATGCAACCAGGAAGGTTAGAAGTGGGGGCCAGGGACGGAATCGCAATGCACAACGCGAGTCTAGAAATCCCGCTGACGGGCCTGGAACTGTTTCCAAGCATTGAAGTTCCGGCGGAGATGACAGTTCTTGGCACGCCGCAATCTCTCGAAGTCCGCAACTGAGCGATAGAAAGCCCTCTATCGCTCACAATAGTTGACTATAATGAGCGATAGGGATCGTTTCTATCGCTCATGACCTGGAACTGGCAAAAATCGGACTGGCCCCATTTCTCTTGGGACAAAGCCCGTCTAGAGGAGGCGGAAGGCCGGTTCCTACTGGAAGCCGGCGTGTTCGTCGGTACGATTCAGCATCTCGGGCCAGACGATCGCGAACTACTCACGGTTGAAGCAATGAGCACAGAAGCCCTGACGACCTCGGAGATCGAGGGCGAGATTCTCGATCGTGCGAGCGTCCAGTCCTCCCTTCGTAAGCAACTCGGCCTCACCTCAGACAACCGGCGCGCTGGGCCGGCGGAACAAGGAATCGCCCAAGTGATGGTCGATTCATATCGGCGCTTCGCCGAGCCGCTTTCAGACGAAACGTTGTTCGCATGGCACCGCATGCTCGTTCAGGGCAGGCGAGATCTTAAGGATATTGGCCGCTATCGCACCGATGAAGAGGCAATGCAGGTGGTGTCTGGGGCGGTCAATGCGTTAAGAATCCATTTTGAAGCGCCGCCTTCATCGGTGATGCCGCGAGAAATGGCAGGTTTCGTCAATTGGTTTAACCACACGGCACCCGGCGGCGACAACCCGCTGCCAAGCCTCACAAGAGCGGGGGTAGCACATCTCTACTTCGTTTCTATTCATCCCTTTGAGGACGGGAACGGGCGGATTGCGCGTGCGATTGCCGAAAAGGCGCTCGCGCAGAGTCTGCGCCAACCGACGCTTACCGCTCTGGCAGCGACCATCCTTGCCAAGCGGATGGCCTATTACGAGGCACTCGAAGCAGCGAACACGGACAACGAGATCACACCGTGGCTTTCCTGGTTCGCAGCAACCGCGATTGAAGCACAGCGGCGAACGGTCGCGCGGGTCGAGTTTCTCATCGACAAGACACGCCTACTCGATCGTCTGCGCGGTCAGATCAATAGCCGTCAGGAAAGGGCGCTGCTCCGCATGCTGCACGAGGGCCCCGAAGGCTTCAAAGGCGGTTTGAGCGCCGGAAATTACGCAACGATCACCGGTGCATCACCGGCAACGACAACGCGCGATCTTGCAGATCTGGTTAGCAAAGGGGCGCTAGTCCGTGTCGGGGAACGCCGTCACGCCCGTTATCAACTCATGATTCCTCTACGGCACAGCGATCAGACCGCGGCTAGCCCGCGCGCCGGCAAGAGCCTCGCCGAGCGCCAATCGTAGGCCGAGAGAGCCTACCCGCAGCGACCAAGGTCCAGGCCAACCGTCGTCACCGGCGAGCGATCAGACGTTCGCGAATATCATGGTTTGTCGCTAAGTCGATGCAGGTCCATGCCATGGCCAGAGCACCGTCCCTTAGTGCTTTGTCCGCGTCCCCGGTAATGCAGTGCTCGGTGAATTCCGGCTGATGGTTGACGGCGGGCAGAGAATTGATGCCGATCATGGGATGGATTGACGGCATCGCCAGGGAGACGTTGCCCATATCGGTGGAACCGGTGGGCCGGGTTTCCCACTCCCCAAGATCCGGGAACGGCCGCCCCAGCGCTTCGGAGTTCCGGCGGTAAAACGCCGCCATGCCGTCGTCGTGCCGCATCTCAGCGTAAGGCTTGTCGCCCCCGGTGATCGCGAGTTTTGCGCCCGTAGCAAGGGCTCCCGCCTCAAAGCACCGATGAACCCTGGGGCGCAATTCGCTCAGTTGATGCAGCGTCTCAGAACGAATGATGTATTTGGCCGAGGTGTGGGCCGGAACGACGTTCGGAGCGGCGCCGCCGTTGGTTACAATGCCGTGGATTCGATCGGTGGAGCGGATATGCTGGCGCAGCAGGCCCAGCGCCGTTTGCGCGATCGTGATGGCATCCGCCGCGTTGACGCCCAACTCTGGAAAAGCCGAGGCGTGGGACTCTTTTCCCGTGTAGTTTACTTCGAACATGGAAGCCGCGATGATCTTCGCCTTGAGCATGTCGAAGGGCGCCGGATGCACCATCATGGCGGCATGAATGCCACGGAAAGCGCCGCGCTCAAGCAGCAGAATCTTGCCGCTGGCGTTGCCCACTTCCTCGGCGGGCGTGCCAATCACACTGACGGTGAGGCCAACCTCATCCGCCACTTTGGCCGCGGCAAGCGCCGCGCCCACCGCCGAGGCAGCGATAATATTGTGGCCGCAAGCATGGCCAATGCCGGGCAGGCAATCGTACTCCGCGCAAATGCCGATGTGCAACGGACCTGATCCGAAGCGGGCGCGGAAAGCCGTTGGAAGATCGCAAATGCCCTTCTCCACCGCGAAACCGGCGTCGGCGAGCGCCTCGCAGAGCCACGCGGAGGACCGCTCCTCCTCAAAGCCTAGCTCCGGGTGTGCATGGATGCGGTGGCTGAGCTCGATCAGGCCGTCGCGGGCCAGTTCGAAACGTTCTCGCGCCGCGGATTTTGCGTCCATAAGCAGCTTCCCCTTGTTGTTTGAAGCTTATACTATATCCTGATCCGTGAGGAGGATCTCCAGATGTGCCAGCACGCGGTTTCGCGCCGCGAACTTTTCCAACGAATGGTGCTCGGTTCGATGGCGGGAGCTTCGATTCTGGATTTGGCCTGGCGCCGCGCCGCATGGGCGCAGACCATGGCCCCCAGCGGCGCGACCGATCTGTTTGAGATTCAGAACGTAGCCGAGGGAGTCTACTTCGCTTTCGCGCGCCCGCAGGCGGTGACAAATTGCAATGCCGCCATTTTTGTAAACTCAGCCGATGTGTTGGTGGTGGATGCCCATTCGAAGCCTTCGGCGGCAGCGGGGCTGATCGCGCAGATCAAGCAACAGATCACGACGAAGCCGGTGCGGTACCTGGTGGATACGCATTTCCACTGGGATCACTCGCAGGGCAATGCGGGCTATCGCGACGCATTCGGCAAAGACCTCAAGATCATCGCCAGCGACACCACCAAGAAACTGCAAGCGCAATTTTCGCAGGCCCGGTTGAGGGAATCGCTCGATCCGCACGGCCATCCATTCCCCGGCCAACCGCATGTCCCGGTGTTGCTCGAATCAGCGCGGCAACAGTTGAGCGCGGCTGGCACGGCGGAGCAGAAGGCTCAGATCACCGAGCGGATCCGCCAGTTGGAAGCCTTCCAGCGCGAAATGCAGAACTTCGCTCCCGTGCCGCCGACCGTCACTTTCGGCAAGACGTACGTAATCAAAGACAAGGCTCACGACCTGCACGTGGAGTTTCACGGGCGCGCCCACACGGCCGGAGACGTGGTGGTGTTTTGCCCGCAGAAGCGTGTGGCGGCAACCGGCGACATGATTCTGGGCACGCTGCCGTTTCTGGGAGACAGCTTCCCCAAGGAATGGCCGAAGACCATCGATTCGGTGGCCAAGCTGGCTTTCGATCACGTGGCCGGCGGACACGGCGCAGTGCAGCATGGGCGGCTAACCATGACGAGCCAGCGCAACTACATTGAAGAGCTGGCGGCGAGGGTGGAGGCCGGCAAGAAGGCGGGGCAGCCGCTGAGCGAGATCCAGAAGAGCCTGCCGGTGGTTTCGATCAAGGCGCTGCAGGCCGATGGTTACGGCGCACTGGTACGCGCGGGCCGCGATGAGGCTGCCATGCAGGCAGCGGTGAACACGAATATCGAGCATGTGTTCAACCGGCTGGGGCAGGGCTGAGTCCCCCATGAGGCTGCCTGGCGGCCGAGCCGGATAAAGATGCGGCTGGCCCGCATCGTTGACCTGACCCGGAAGGTGAGTAGCCCGTCCGATGTTTGTCCGGTTTGGCGAGTACGCGGGCCAGGTGTGAGTTTCGGGTGAGTTTCGGGAACAGGAAGCCGTGAAATAATCAAACATTTCTCTTGAATTTTGTTTCAAGGTCCGTAGACTGGATTCGTGACCAACGACGCTACGCCCCGCTACGAACCGATTGATCGCCAGCAGGTGGTTTTGGAACCGCTGGACGTCGAGCAACTCATCCCCGAGGACCATCCCGCGCGGAACGTCTGGACGATTCTCGGCCGACTGGATCTGAGCCGCTTCTCCGGCCCGGTGAAGGCGGTGGAGGGACATGCCGGCCGCAATCTGTGGGAGCCGCGGCTGCTGATCGCCATTTGGGTCTATGCCTATTCGCGAGGCATTTCCTCAGCGCGTGAGATTGAACGGCAGTGTGCATTCGAACCGGCGCTGCGGTGGCTCACCGGGCTGAAAGTGGTGAACCATCACACGCTGTCGGACTTCCGGGTGCAGCACGGCGAAGCTCTGCAGAACCTGTTTATCCAGGTGCTGGGAGTGCTGATGATGGAGAAGCTGATCACCCTGGAGCGGGTGACGGTGGACGGAACCAAAGTGCGGGCGGCGGTGAACAAGAAAACGTTTTCGCGAGCCCACAAAATCCGCGAGCACCTGAAAGCGGCACGGCAGCAAGTCGAAACCTTGCAGCAGCAAGAAGCCGAGCAGGAAAAGCGGACGCGGCAGGCCGCGGCGCGGCGGCGTGCGGCGCGCGAGCGGGTGGAACGGCTGGAGGAAGCGCTGGTGGAGGTCGAACGTCTCCAGGCGGAGAAGAAGTGGGAGAAGGAAAAGGCGTGCCAGGCGTCAACCAGCGACGCGGATGCGCAGTTCATGCGGACTTCCGATCATGGTCTGGCGCCGTCCTACAACGTGCAACTGGCCACCGATGCAACCCACAAGCTGATCGTGGACGTGGAGGTGAGCAAGCAGCCTTCGGACTCGCTCCAGCTGCTGCCCGCCTTGGAGCGGGTGCGCGAGCGCCTGGGGAGCTATCCGCAGCAGGTGGTGGCCGACGGCGACTACACCACGCGGGAGGCCGTCGTGGGAGCGAGCGAGCGCGACGTGGACTACTACGGGAGTTGGGGGAATCCGGGAGGCGCGCAGATCGGACACGGCATCCATCCGGACTACCGCCCGAGCGCATTTCAATATGACGAGCAGCGCGACGAGATGATCTGCCCGGAAGGCCGCCGGCTCAGAGCCGTGAGCACACAAAGAAGAGCCGGTGGGCTGCAGATCAAAATCTATGGAGCGGATCGCGACGAGTGCCGGCGCTGCCCGAAACGGCAGTTTTGCACGCCGCAGAACGCGATGCCAAAACACGGGCGGACGGTAAGCCTGAGAATTGAACCGGATGCGCTCAGGCGCTATCACGCCAAGATGGAGACGGCGAGCGCGAAATGCGGATTCCGAGGGATGGCGATCAGCGTTCCGAACTGATGTCGATCACGATTCCGAAGTGATGCCGATCAGTGTTCCGAACTGAAGCCGATCAGTTTTACGGTTGTAGTTCGAAACACTGATCGGCATCGGATTGGAATGGCGGCGTAGGGCAGCCGTGGCGATTGGACTCCACTGGTAAGTGGAGACTCCCAGTTGCCACAGAAGAGGCTGACCATGCGCAAGTTGAAGGAAGTTCTGCGGCTCCATTCCCTCGGACTGAGCCAGCATCAGATCGCCCGCAGTTGTTCGATTTCCCAGAGCACCGTCCATGAGTACGTGTCCGCCGCCCAAGCGGCGGGCTTGAACTGGCCGGTGCCTGAGAACTGGGGGGACCAGCAGATCGAGCGGGCGCTGTTTCCGCAGCGGCCCGCTCCCGCCGTTTGGCGGAAACATCCGGAACCGGATTGGGCTCAGGTCCATCAGGACCTGCAGACCCACAAAGACCTGACCCTGCAACTGGTCTGGCAGGAGGCGCGCGCGAGCGACCCGGAGGGCTATGGCTATAGCCGCTTCTGCGATCTCTACCGGCGGTGGCTGAAGAAACTCGACCTGGTGCTGCGGCAGGAGCACCGTGCCGGGGAGAAGATGTTCGTCGATTACGCCGGGGCCACGATTCCGGTTCACGACCCGCAGAGCGGTGCCGTTCACCCGGCGGCCGTATTCGTGGCCGTGCTGGGCGCCAGCAGCTACACCTTCGCCGAGGCCACGAGCGGACAGGATCTGCGCAACTGGATCGGGTCGCATACGCGGGCCTTCGAGTTTTTGGGGGGCGTAGTGGAGGTGGTGGTCCCGGATAACTTGAAGTCCGCCGTATCGCATCCGAGCTATTACGAGCCGGATCTGAATCCCACCTATCGCGACCTGGGCGAGCACTATGGCGTCGCCATTATTCCGGCGCGGCCGTATCGGGCCAGGGACAAGGCCAAAGCGGAGGTGGGCGTTCAGGTGGTCCAGCGCTGGATCATAGCCGCGTTACGCAAGCATAAGTTCTTCTCCTTGGATGAGGTCAACCAGGCGATCGCCGAGTTGCTCACACGGCTCAACCAGCGGGCGTTCCGCAAACGCGCGGGCAGCCGCGCCAGCCTGTTCGCGCAACTGGATCAGCCGGCGCTGAAGCCGTTGCCGGCCACGCGCTACCAGTTCGGTCAATGGAAGAGGGCGGGCGTCAACATCGACTATCACATCGAAGTGGAGCGGCACTACTACAGCGTGCCGTACGCGCTGGTGCACCAGGAGGTGGACGTCCACCTGACGGCGGAGACCCTGGAAGTTCTCCACCGCGGGGTGCGGGTAGCGTCGCATGTCCGCTCCTACGAGCCGGGGAAAGCGACGACGCTGACCGATCACATGCCTAAGTCGCACCAGAAGTATGTGGGGCGCACGCCATCGCGGCTGATGGAAGATGCCCAGCAGATCGGACCCCACACCGGTCAGCTGGTGGAAGCGATCCTGGCGGCCAAGCGCCATCCGGAGATGGGATATCGTTCGTGCCTGGGGATTCTGCGGCTGGGGAAAACCTACCCGGCCGAGCGCATGGAAGCGGCCGCCCGGCGGGCGCTGCGGGCTCGCGCCTACAACTTCCAGAGCCTGGACTCGATCCTCAAGAACCAGCTCGACCGGCTGCCGTTACCCGGCGATCCACCAGCGCAGCCGACGGGGGACCATGACAACATCCGCGGCGCCGATTACTTCGATTCCCCGCCGGAGGCCGACCCTCCGGTGATTCAGTAAGTCCACAAGGAGAACTATGCTCAACCAACAAACCATCGAGAAGTTGTACGCCATGCGCATGCGCGGCATGGCCGACGCCTTCACCCAACAACAGGAAGATCCCCAAACCAACCAACTCAGCTTCGAGGAACGCTTTGCGCTGCTGGTGGACCGCCAGTGGAACTGGCGGCAGGGCCGGGCTCTGGAGCGGCGGCTCCGAGATGGCCGTCTGCAAGGTCCCGACTGCATCGAAGACATCGATTTCCGTGCGACGCGGGGTCTGGACAAGCAGGTGGTCCGAGCGCTGATCCACGACTCGGACTGGGTCCGCCGCCACCAACACATTTTTCTGGTGGGTCCGACCGGGATCGGGAAAACGTTTCTCGCGCGAGCCTTCGGACAGAAGGCCTGCCGCGACGGATTCACCGCCTACTTCGCCACGGCGGCGCAGTTGTTCCGGGACCTCGAGCTTGCTCGTGCCGATGGCAGCTACGCCAAGAGGCTGCGGGCGCTGGGGCAGGTGGATGCGCTGATCGTCGACGACTGGGCGATGGCGCCGTTGGCTGACGCCGAACGGCGGGCGTTTCTGGAGATCTGCGACGAGCGATACCTGACCAGGTCAACACTGCTGACGAGCCAGTTGCCGGTGGCCAAGTGGCATGCGCAGATCGGCGATCCCACGGTGGCGGACAGCATCTTGGACCGGCTGGTGCATGCCGCGCACCGGATCGAATTACAGGGAGAATCGATGCGGAAGAAGAAGGGCGGTCGCGGTGCCAAAGAGGGCGAGTAGGTGGCAGTTGGCGGAATGTTTTTGGGCGCTAACTCCAGTCGCCCTACGGGCTCCTTCCGTCAGCGCCCAAAAACACGGGCAACCGCAAGAAAGGAACTTCTCATGCATCAGGACAAAGAAAACCAGCAAAACTCTTGACGCATGCCGATCACTGTTTCACACTGAGATAGCCCGGCGTCGCTTCGCTCCGATCTGATCGGCATGAGATCGGAATGACTGATCGACATCATCGGAATGCGCACGCGAAAGCCATCTACAAACAGCGTGCGCCGGTCGCGGAGTTTCCCAACGCATGGCTCAAGGACAAATTGAAATGGGTCAGATTACGTTGCCGCGGGGCCGTCAAAGTGCGGGCGGAAGCACTCTGGGCGTGTCTGACCTACAATCTGCAGCGATACTTCAAACTCACCAGGCTGCAAACGACATGAGAAAAGGGAATACCGAGTGAACCGCTCGGGCACCAACTCACCTGCGATCGGAGAGCCAGCCGATTTGTGGCGATGTCTCGACAACCGCTCCGACGATTTCAAATGCATCGGAGCGCGCGAAAACCGATTGTTTCACGGCTTCCAGGCCACGAAATCCCGTAAGCTGTCGTCAACGCCAACCAGCAGCTCGAATTGGGAGTTCGGTAGCCTGTCCCCGAATCCCTCCCTATCTTATAGTTAAGATTCGCCCCACAGATGCGGGCGGCAAGGTTCCGTTTTGAGGCGCTATTATTGGTTAAGCCGGCTCGTTAGCGTAGTCAAGAGCGGGTACAAAAACCAGCCAGCGTCGTAACGTGTGCAACCAGACAACAAGCGTCCGTCTGGAAACTGGCAGTCTTGAAACAGGGTAAAGACTTTGGGTGCTCCATGAGCCTCCGAGACGCCGATGCCGTCAACGTAGGGTTGATACCGGACGACATACTTTAATGAAATCTGTACGGTAGCCTGATTGCCAGCAAAATAAATGTTCTCGGTGGTGATTGCCAGCGCCCCAGCATCAATTGGCATCAAGCCAGAGACCCTCTGTGGTTTGGATTCGCCAAGGTGACCATAGAACCCGTGACCAAGCGGCACGCTGATACCGCCGTAACCTCTGCCGGTCGTGACGGTCTTCTCTTCGGCTAAGACGGCAGATGTTTCGCATTGGTAGCACAGAATTTCGCCTCGGTGCAAATTGAACATCGAACCGGGCCAGTGTTTGAGGCAATCATTTTGCGCTTGCCATAGAACGTTGCTTAGTTCCATGTCAATTTTACCGAAATGTTTCAAAGACATATTGCGTTTGATTTCGTCGGCGCTCTCGGCATCAAATCCAGCGCATATCGCCTTAATGCGTGAGTAATCATCGTTCGAGATTGGCGCTTTCTTGCAACACTGACTGATACCATCATCCAAACCGTTCATTAACGCATCATGAACGTACTGTTGTTTAGTGTTGCTGTCACTCAGGATATTTTGGACTCCCAAGGTGAGATCGGCAAGCGTGCCGCCTCCCAAGAGCGTTTCGACAACAAAGGCATTGACAGACTTCGCTGTGCTTTCAACTTTCGCAACACAGGCAGGATGACTACTGTTGAACCATCCGGCGCTTGTTCCGCAATATTCGCATAAGCCCATGTCAACGTCCCTTCATTTATCGGCGATCATGGTGGTCCGCTTGTTGAAGGTTTAGTTTCCTGACAGTTGATCGTACTTCGCCGCAATCAACCCGCAATCATCTATCTGTTGTTGTGTGAGCTTAAAACTGAAAGTGCCATCATCAAACAAGTCCAATGTAATGTAAACGTCCTTGCCGCCAGCGATGGCGTGAAGAAGGGCCGGATTGTTGATGACGGTTTCCTCTGAGACGCCGGAAGTCCACTCGCTACCACCCAAATTCAAAAGTCTTTCTCCATCAACTACTACCAAAATTCCCGCATTCGTCCATGCAAGATTGGAGTACACCAAGGCCCCCGCCAGTGTTGTATTAACCGTCAATCGGATACCGCCGCCTTTGCTCCGTTTGTTGAAGGGCTGGCTTGCATATGGGGATACCTTCAATTGGAACATGTGAGCTTTGACGGTGTGTGGTTTGGCGACGTGGTAGCTCACGAGCGCAGTTGCCGGATTACGAATTTCTGTAACGGAGTATTCTTTCGTCTTCTTCGCCGCACCCGGCTGTGTTGACGATTGAGCAAACAGGCCAACCGCCAGCGTGACCGCAAGCAAAACCTTCTTCACATTTCGAGTATAACCTCGATCAATCACAGCTGCGTTTTGGTGGTTGTTCTCAGATTGTCACAGCGCCACAGATTGGCGATCCGGTGGCCCTGGCGGAGCGAACTGAGAGCTTCCTGTGCGTGCCTGCGGCCACTCTGCAAGGGGCTGGCGTGTGATGACGATGCTTACAACGCTTACGGTGATTACCTCTGCCGCCCGGTTCTGCCGCTGAAACAAAAATGGCAGGGCCGAAGCACCGACCCTGCCGAAAAACTGTCCCAAAAACACGGCCTCATTCCACGGAGGCAAATCCGACGAGCCAAAAGTTTTGGAATGAAATGGAATGAAACTGCGTTTTGGAGTGTCTGTAAACTACTGAAAACATGGTGGCCAGGGACGGACTTGAACCGCCGACGCCAGCCTTTTCAGGGCTGCGCTCTACCAACTGAGCTACCTGGCCGGGAGAGTTTTCAGTGTAGCAACCCGGTTACACCTTTCGCAACGTTTCCAGTTGCTCGCCAGTCGCTTTCTCGACGGTCGCGTGCAGGCTGTTGCCGTGAGAATCCATGGTCACAATCGCGATGAAACCATTTACCTTCAAGTGCCACATGGCTTCCGGGATTCCGAATTCCATCAGGTGCACAGCCAATACCCGCTCGACCGTGCGGGCGTAATACTGCGCGGCGCCTCCAATGGCGTTGAGGTAGACGGCGCCATACTCTTTCATGGCGGCCAGGGTCTTCGCGCCCATGCCGCCTTTGCCGATCACGGCGCGCACGCCGTAGCGGCGGATCACGTCGGCCTCGTAGGGTTCCTCGCGGCTGCTGGTGGTGGGACCGGCGGCTTTCACGGTCCAGCGCTCGCCTTCCTTCAGCATGACCGGGCCGCAATGGTAGAGCACGGCGCCGTGCAGGTCGACGGGCGGCGGGTTCTTCATCAGGTAGGCGTGCACGTTGTCGCGGCCGGTAAACATTTCGCCGGAGATCAACACCACGTCACCGACTTTGAGCGCGCGCACCTGGGCTTCGGTGAGCGGCGCGTGGAGCATCACTTCGTGGCCGGTGAGTTGGAAGCCTTCGCCCGCGGTCATGCGCTCGACGGGGCGGCCGGGGTCGCGATAGAGCCACCGGGTGATGGCGCCGGTTGCGGCGTCGAGCCGGACGCCCAAGCGGCGGTAGGCCCAGCAATCGTACGCCACCGAAACAAAGAAGCTGGCGGGCAGGCGGTTGGCGGCGATGATCTTGCAGCCGATCAGCGAGGCTTTACCGCCGAATCCCATGGCGCCCACGCCGAGCTTATTAGCCTCTGCAACGATCCCGGCTTCGAGTTTCGCGAGGGTGGGGTCGGGGTTGACGTCATCGAGGGTGCGGAAGAGCTGGGCCTTGGCGAGTTCGTAGCCGTGGGCGCGGTCGCTGCCAATGCAGACGCCCAGGGCGCCGGGCGCGCAACCGTGGCCTTGCGCCTGCCAGACGGCGTGCAGGAGGCACTTGCGCACGCCTTCCAGATTACGGTCGGCGCGGCCCAGGTGATCGAGCTCGCACGGGACGGAATACTGGATGTTCTTGTTTTCGCAGCCGCCGCCCTTGAGGATGAGCTTGATTTCGATCTCGTCTTCTTCCCATTGTTCGAAGTGGAAGACGGGAGTTTCGGCGCCCAGATTGTTGCCGCTGTTCTTGCCGGTGATGGAATCGACCGAATTGGGCCGCAGTTTGCCGCGGCGCGTGGCCTCCGCGACGGCTTCCTGGATGGCCTTGCGAATGTGGATCTGGTTGACCCCGACGGGTGTGTGGATGAGGAAGGTGGGCATGCCGGTGTCCTGGCAGATGGCGCCTTCGTCCTCCTTGGCCATGTCGATATTCGAAAGGATGATGCCAAGCGCCTGCGAGGACTGCGTCCCGGGCGTTTCGGAGGCGGCGGCCGCGGACATGGCGGCGCGGACATCGGGCGGAAGATTGGTGGAAGTCTGAATGATCAGTTCCAACAGGCTGGCGGATAGAAATTCCATAGATTATGTTCCGAAGGCTATTGTAAGCCGTGTTGGCTCGGGTTGCGCGGTCAGGATGCTGCATTGCCCTCGGTTAGCGTGCGACTGCTAACCGTTGTGTAGTTTGAATCTCAGAGCGCCGATTTCTATAACAGGACATGAAGCTCGCGCAGTCCCTCCTGGTCCTCCTGGCGGCAGTCCGCGCGGTTCCCGCCGCGGACGCAACCCTGACGGATTTCTTCCCGGCTGAGACCAAGGTCGTGTTCGGAATCAATGTACGGAAGATCGCGCAATCCCCGCTGGCGCAGGCCGGTTTGACGCAAGCCAGAGCGCAGGTGCAGTCTCAGGCGGCTGCCGCGGAGTGGCTCAAACTGGCGGCGGTGGCGGGCTTCGATCCGCTGCGGGATATCGACGAAGTGTTGGTGGCCACCAATGGGGAAGGCCAGAATCCGCCCTCATTGATCGTAGCCAGCGGCCGGTTCAACGTGGCACGGCTGGCGGTTGGAGCGAAGCGCTACCACGGGGTGCCGATACTGGGCGGCGACAAACCGACCGATGGCGTGGTGGCTCTGCTGAACGGATCGACGGCGCTGGCCGGCGACCGGCCGACGGTGCTCGCCACCATCGACCACCTGGGCAATGGGGCGCAGATCGATGGAGCGCTGGCGGAGCGAATCGCGGCGGCGCGCAGCCACTACGACATTTGGGGGATGGGTGACCGGCCCGAGGGATTCGTCGCGCCTACGCCGCAAGCCAGCGGGCTGGAATCGATCGACCGGTTTCAATTTGGCATGTCAGTGAGCCATGGATTGGAACTGGGGGCCGAGGTTCACGCGCGTTCCGCTAAAGACGCGGAACAGATCGTCGCCATGACGGGGATGGTGCAAGCCATGATCAAGGCCAAGCAGCCCGCCGGCGGGAGCGCGAAGTTCGACGTGCATGCGGAAGAGGGCACCATCAAACTGTCGGTGGTGGTTCCGGAAGCGGACGTGCTGAAAGCCGTGCAGATGCAGACCGGCGCTGCGACACAGGCGATGGCCGCGAAGCCGGCGCCGCGGACGGCTCCGGCGGTTTCGATATCGCCGGTTGTCGCGGTTTCGCCAGCGGCATCGGCGGTCCCGGTGAAAGAACCGGCCAAGGCGGCGCCACCGGCCATGGTGTTCGACAAAGACGGCAACACGGTCATCCTGACGCTGCCAGGCGGCAAGAAGTAAAGACCGCTCAAACAAGCATGGGCTCGGTTGTTACTATGAGTGCATGCAAATTTCCGAAATCGAAACGCCGGCGCTAGTTGTGGATCTGGACCGCATGGAACGCAACCTGGCGCGCGTGGCCAGCTATGCCAAACAGCACGGACTGCGTTTGCGGCCGCATACCAAGACACACAAATCGGTGCAGATCGCGCGGCGGCAACTGAAATCGGGCGCGGAGGGACTGACGGTAGCCAAGGTGTCGGAAGCGGAGGTGATGGTGGAGGCCAGCCCGTCCGAGCTTCTGGTGGCGTATCCGATCGTGGGCCGCGCCAAGCTGGAACGTTTGATGGCGGTGGCGCGCCGGACGCGGGTCATGGTGGCGCTCGACAGCATATTCGCGGCGCGGCAGCTTTCCGACGCGGCGCGGGCGGCGCAGGTGGAGATCGGGGTGCTCGCGGAGTTTGACGCGGGCTTGGGGCGCGTGGGAGTGGCGCCGGGCGCCGCGCTGATCGAACTGGCGCAAGGCATCCGCAATTTGCCACACCTGGCATTGGAGGGGCTGGCGTTTTATCCAGGGCATATTAAGAGCCTGGACGAAGGCGGGCAACGCGCGCTGGAGCAGCTTGCGGCACTGACCCGTTCGATCGGCGACGATTTCCGGCGGGCGGCGATCGAAGTGAAGATCATGAGCGGCGGATCGACACCGACGCTGTACCATTCGCACAGAATCGATGGGCTGACCGAAATCCGGCCGGGGACTTATATATATAACGACGTGAACACCGTGCAGAGCGGCGCGTGCGCGCTGGAGGATTGCGCGGCCACGATTCTGGCGACGGTAGTTTCGACGGCGCGCGCCGGGCACATGATCATCGATGGCGGGTCGAAGACCTTCTCGTCGGACCGGCTGGTGAATTCGCCGGAAGTGACGTTCGGCCACGTGGTGGAGGCGCCCGGGGCGCGCTTCTACAAGATGAACGAGGAGCACGGCTTCATCGACCTGACCGGCGCGGAGCGCCAGTTCGCGGTGGGCGACCGCGTACGCGTGATTCCGAACCATATTTGCGTGGCCGTGAATCTGCATGAGCAGGTCTACGGCGTGCGCGGCGGCCAGGTGGAGGAAACCTGGAAAGTGGACGCGCGAGGCAAGCTGCAGTAAGAGCGGCTTAGCTTCAATGCTGTTCACTTAAGCTGGCGTCGGGGGTGGTACAGACGATCGCTTTTTGTCGTCTGTCAAGCGCCCTCTTCAGCTAAGCATGACAGGGTCGAGACAGCAGGGCGCCGGCTGGAAAGCCGGCGTTGCGGGCCGGAGGCCCGCTCCACGAGCAACGAGGCTCGGCGCACTCTTTCATGAAATTTCGCGGGCCGCAGGCCCACTCCAACAGGCCACGAAAGGCGATGGCCTTTCCCACTTAACTGAACAGTATTGGGCTTAGCTTGCCCGTGGCGCCGGCTCCCGTGAGGGGCGGCGGTTCTGCGATTTTATTCTCTTTACATCCTACTGGGGATCGTGATAGTACTGTGATTGCACACGTGTTCATCGACGCAAGGACGCCGATCGGCACGAGTGGAGGCGCGGCGCCTCAAGGAGCCGGGTTATGCAGCTACTCGTTCGGCCGCCAAGTTCCGGCCAGGCAGAGAGTTACGGCTTCCAATTGCTCCGTTTCCGAACTCAGCGGCTGACACCGCAAGACCGTGTGCAAGAGGATACCGGCGGCTGTGAGCTGGGTGTGGTGCTATTGGGAGGCCAATGCACCGTGGAATCGTCGCGGGGAACGTGGACGAAAATCGGGAGGCGGCCTAACGTTTTCGCGGGTATGCCTTACGCCCTGTACCTGCCGATCCGCACGCAGTTCACCATCTCCACTGAGAGCGAATGCGACATCGCGTTCTGCTATTGCCGGGCGGAGCGAAGCTTTCCACCACGGTTGGTCAGGCCCGCCGACGTGGACGTGGAAATCCGCGGAGCCGGCAACGCTACGCGCCAGATCAACGGGATCTTCAAACCGGACTTTCCGGCCGACCGGCTGATTGTGGTGGAGGTTTACACACCCAGCGGCAACTGGTCCAGCTATCCGCCGCACAAGCATGACGTTCATAACCCTCCGGCCGAAGTCGATCTCGAAGAGATTTACTACTACCAGATCGACCGGCCGGAGGGATTCGCCATTCAGAAGGTCTACACGCCGGACCGGCGCCTCGATGAGACCATCACGGTCCGCGACGGCGAGATGGTTTTAATTCCGGAAGGGTATCACCCGGTGGTGGCGGCGCATGGCTACAACGCGTATTATCTGAACGCGCTAGGCGGCTCGGCGCGGTCTTTAGCAGCCTCCGACGATCCCCAATACGCATGGGTGCGGCAATCCTGGCGCGACCAGGACCCCCGCGTGCCGCTGGTCACCATGGATATGGAAAAGTGAGGCAGGGATGGGCACACGACACATCACGATGGCCCAGGCACTGGTGGGCTTCCTGAAGAATCAGTACGTGGAGCGCGATGGCGCGGAAAGCCGGTTTTTCGCGGGCGCCTGGGGCATCTTCGGACATGGCATCGTCGCCGGGTTAGGACAAGCGCTGCAACAGAACCCCGACTTCCCGTACTACCTCTGCCGCAACGAGCAGGGCGCCGTCCACATCGCCACGGGTTTCGCCAAGGCGCGGAACCGCAAGGCCACGTTTGTCTGCACTTCATCGATCGGGCCGGGCGCGACCAACATGATTACCGGCGCGGCCACAGCGACGGTGAATCGCATCCCGGTACTGCTGCTCCCCGGCGACATTTTCGCGCGCCGCAACGTGGCGCCGGTGCTACAGCAGGTGGAGTCCGAGCACACTCAGGACATCTCGGTGAACGACGCTTTTAAGCCGGTTTCGCGGTACTGGGACCGCATTTACCGGCCGGATCAACTAATCTGCTCGCTGCCCGAAGCCATGCGCGTGCTGACCTCGCCCGCGCAGACCGGCGCCGTGACCCTGGCGCTGCCGCAGGACGTGCAGGCCGAGGTGTTCGATTATCCCGAAGAGATGTTTGAAAAACGCGTCTGGCACATCGCGCGGCCCGAACCGGAGGGCAGTGTGATGGCAGCAGCCGCGGAAAGGATTCGCGCGGCCCACCGGCCTTTGATTGTGGCGGGCGGCGGCGTGCTCTACAGCGAGGCTTGCGAGGCGTTGGCGCGGTTCGCAGCCCGGACCGGCATACCAGTGGGAGAAACCCAGGCGGGGAAGGGATCTTTGGCGTTCGATCACCCGCAGAATCTCGGCGCCATCGGCGTCACGGGCACACCGGGAGCCAATATCGCGGCGCGCGAGGCGGACCTGGTCATAACCATTGGGACGCGCCTGACCGATTTCACGACGGCCTCGAAGACCGCGTTTCAGAATCCGCTGGTCCGCTTCATTGGCATCAACGTTGCCGAATTCGATGCCTTCAAGCACGCGGCGCTGCCGCTGGTGTGCGATGCGCGGGCCGGTCTGGAGCGGCTGGGGACCGCGGTGGAGGGCTATCGCACGGCGCCGCAGTACGCGCAATCCATCGCGGAGTGGAAAGCCCGTTGGGAAGAAGAGACCGACCGGATTTTTGGGCTGCGGCACGGCCCGCCTATCAGCCAGGGCGAAGTGATTGGCGCGGTGGCGCGCGCCGCGCGCCCCAGCGACGTAATCGTGAATGCGGCCGGCAGTCTGCCCGGCGACCTGCATAAACTGTGGCGCACGCGGCGTCCGGGCGGCTACCACATGGAGTACGGCAACTCCTGCATGGGATACGAGATCGCCGGTGGATTGGGAGCCAAGATGGCCGACCCGTCGCGGGACGTCTATGTGATGGTGGGCGACGGCTCGTACCTGATGATGTCGTCGGAGATCATCACGTCGATTCAGGAAGGCTACAAGCTCAACATCGTGATCCTGAACAACCACGGATTCAGCAGCATCGGCGGGCTGTCGCGGGCCGTGGGTTCGGGCGGTTTCGGCACCAACTACCGATACCGTACCGGGCAGACTGGACAACTGGACGGCGACTACCTTCCGGTGGATTTCGTCAAACTCGCGGCAGGCCTGGGTGCACACGCGGTCCGCGCTACTACGCGGGAAGAAGTGGAGCAGGCTCTGGAAGCCATGCGCGGGCACGGCCGCACCAGCGTGGTGGTGGTGGAAGTGGACAAGGAAATGCGCGTTCCGGGATATGAGTCGTGGTGGGACGTGCCGGTTTCCGAGGTCTCGGAGATCCCGAGCATCCGGCAGGCTCGCGCGGAGTACGAGGCGGAGGTGAAGAAAGAGCGGCGTCACGAAATCCAGGCGCCGGCCAGGAGTGTGGAAGCGATCAGGCCATAAAGGAGCGCAATGCCGATAAAAGTTGCGACCGCCCCGGTGAGTTGGGGCGTGATGGAAGTGGAAGGCTGGGCCAGGAAGCAGAGCTACAGTCAAGTGCTCGACGAAATGGTCCAGGCCGGTTACACAGGCACCGAACTCGGGCCGTACGGGTTCCTGCCCACCGACTCGACAGAGCTGAGGCGGGAATTGGAAAAGCGGAACATGGCCCTGTTGGGCGCGTTTGTTCCCCTGCCGCTGGGCCGTCCGGAGCAGCACCCGAAAGGGATGCAGGAAGCGCTCGAAATCGCCCGCCTGCTGGCGGCCAACGGAGCGCCGTTCCTGGTGTTGGCCGACGAAATGAGCGAGAAGCGGATGGCCATCGCCGGCAGCGCGGAGGAAAGTGATGGCTACACGCCCGCGCAGTGGGAGAATGCCGCCAAACTGATCGGCCGCATTGCCAGGAGCGCGAAGGAAATCGGCGTGCGCAGCGTGTTCCACCACCATGCCGGCACTAACGTGGAAACACCCGGCGAAGTGGCGAAATTGCTGGAATTGACGGACCCCGCTCTGTTGGGCATTTGCCTGGATACGGGCCACTATCTCTACGGTGGCGGCGACCCGGTGGAGTTCGCGCGATCCCAGGCAAAACGAATCTGGCACCTGCATTTGAAAGATATCCGCCAAAGTGTGCTGGACCGCGTGCGGCGCGAGAAGATCGCCTACCTGGACGCCATCCGTCTGGGCGTGTTCAGCGAGCTGGGGCAGGGAAATGTAGACCTGGCGGGCGTGATCCGCGAACTGAATGCGGCCGGCTTCGACGGATGGGCCGTATTTGAGCAGGACGTCGACCCGACTGTAGCGGGGAGCAATCCGTTGGCCAGCGCCACGCGGAGCCGTGAGTATCTGCGGCGAATCGCGGGGGTCTAGCCCAGGGCTAGGGCGACCGACAGCCTCCGCGGGAATCGGGACGAACTCTACCCCGAAATGTGGCGCCGCCCCAAGAGACTTCATGCCGGCAAACATACCACGGCGGGCCGGGATCGCGCGAAAATAGGGACTGCCGTTTCGTTATGCCGCAGGTTGCCGGGTCACTGAGAGCGCTGATTTCAAGGCTGATCGATTACGCCGGATTGTATCCGCCGGCAGCGCTCCCGCTGGAACGGGTGGCGGAAAAGTACGAAGCCTACCGGACGTCGCCGGAACGCTGGATGCTGAACCGGGTGGTGCTGCCGGCGGCGAAGCTGGCGGAGGCCAGAATGGATGAAAACTGGCGCGTTTCGCTGCTGGTGGAGCGCGATCCCGGCAGGCTGCCGCGGCAGGTGGAAACGCTGGAGACCAAACTGCCGCGGCGATTAACGCTGCCGACATATTGCGAAGCTCCCTTGGAGAAACTGACCGATGGGTTTGCAAAAATACGGACGGGAGGCCTGACGCTCGAGGCCATTCCGGAATCCGAAGCGGTGGCTGATTTCCTGTGCCAGGCAGCAGCGCGGCATCTGCCGTTCAAAGCCACCGCGGGACTGCATCACCCGATTCGAGGCCTGCATCCGCTGACGTATGCGCCGGACAGCCCGCTGGCAGTGATGCACGGGTTCCTGAACGTGTTCACCGCGGCGGCATTCGCGTGGCACGGCGCGGACCGCGAGACAGTGCTGGCTATGGTGAACGAGGAAGACCCGGGCGCCTTCGAATTTCTGGACGATGAGCTGGGTTGGCGCGATCTGCGCCTCTCCACCGCGCATGTGCGTGAGGCACGCCGTAAGTTCGCGCACAGCTTCGGCTCATGCTCGTTCGAGGAGTCGGTGACCGATTTGCGGGAGTTGGGATTCCTGCCATGACCGATCAAACCCACGACCCGGCGCTTCGGAGCTGGGTAGAATCCGCGAATGAGACGGGGACGGATTTCCCGGTGCAGAACCTGCCCTACGGCATGTTTCGCGATGCGAGAGGCGGCCGCCCACGGCTGGGCGTCGCGATCGGCACACAGGTGCTGGATGCGACGGCGGCGTTCGGGCTGGAATCGATGAAGGCGGTGATGGAGAAGCCCAAGGCGGAGCGCGTAGAGTTGCGGCGGCGCATCAGCCGGTTTCTAGCGACGCGCGAGCCGGGCGCGGAGAGTCTGCTGACGCCCATGTCTGCCGCCGAATTGCTGCTGCCGTGCGAGATCGGCGATTACTCGGATTTCTACGCGTCCATCCACCATGCGACCAATGTTGGCACGATGTTCCGGCCTGACAATCCGCTGATGGCGAATTACAAGTGGCTGCCGGTGGGGTATCACGGGAGAGCTTCCTCGATTGTGTTGAGCGGGACGCCGGTGCGGCGGCCGCGCGGGCAGTTGGTAGACCATGCAGCGTCGCCGCCGGTGTACGGCGCCAGCCGGCGCCTGGACTACGAACTGGAAGTGGGAGCGCTGGTGGGGCCGGGAAATGCCATGGGCGAGCCGATTCCGCCGGAGCAGGCGGCCGGCCATGTGTTCGGCGTCTGCCTGTTGAACGACTGGTCGGCGCGCGACATTCAAACGTGGGAATACCAGCCGCTGGGGCCGTTTCTTTCCAAGAGCTTCGCCACTTCGATTTCGCCGTGGGTGGTGACCATGGAAGCCCTGGAGCCGTTCCGCTGCGCGCCGGAACCGCGGCCGGCATCGGACCCGCAGCCGCTTCCGCATCTGGCCACCGGCGGCGATGACGCTTGGTCGATCACGCTCGAAGTGTGGCTGCGAACGGCGCGCATGGCTCAACCGATGCGTTTGAGCCGCGGAAACTTTTCGTCGATGTACTGGACGCTGGCGCAACTGGTGGCGCACCACGCCTCGAACGGCTGCCCGCTGCGGCCGGGCGACCTGATTGGCAGCGGGACGGTATCGGGGCCGTTGAAGGAAAACCGCGGGTGCTTATTGGAAGCAACCTGGCGCGGGACGGAGCCGATCAAGCTCACCAGTGGCGAGGTGAGGCGTTTTTTGGAGGACGGCGACGAAGTAATTTTGCGCGGGTGGTGCGAAGCGGTGGGCGCGCGGCGCATCGGATTGGGCGAATGCCGCGGCGTGGTGGAACCGGCGGTCGCGCTGTGAATCGGTTCTGGGGGTAAGGGTTGAAGGAGGCGTCTGACGGCGGATCCTATCTATTCCATCGCCGGGAGGCGATTTACGATTGGCGGCGAACCGCGTGTGCTGAGAGGCACAGCAGAAAGCGCCGGAGTGGGCATCGTGGTGAACGTCCGCGGCAACGGCCAAGGCTTGGCGGAAGCATAGCCGCGGGTCCGGTCGAGTTTGACTTGGCGGTCAAAAGCGCGGTACTTTGCAAATAGCGAACCCCGCGGGGCGCGGTAGCCAAGTGGTAAGGCAAAGGTCTGCAAAACCTTTATTCGTCGGTTCAATTCCGACCCGCGCCTCCAACTAAAGCAGATCGTCCTTTCCGCGCGCTGGAGGATACCGGGCACTGAGTGCGAGAATGGGATGAAGTAGAGCGCACTCGGCCCCATGTCCATCTTCACGATTATCCTAGCCATACTTGCTGTTAGCCAGGCCTACTGGGCCTGGCGCGGTTACCGGCTCGCCACGCGGCTGATTCGAAACCGGGAACGCAGCCTTTTGGTATGCGGAGCAGCCGCGGCCGTCTATGCAGCCATGTTTTGGTGGAATTGGCCCCTGTTCGGGAGAATCCCCAGCCCGGTCAACCTCACACTGAGGGATGCGCTGGTGACGGCGCCGTTCCTCTGTTGGCTGGCCGGTTCGCTGGTGGCTTTCCTGGTGGTGGCGCTGTTGGCTATTCCGCAAGGGATGGTGGGCACGGCGCGCTGGATGGCGGAGCGGCGGCGGCGCGCGCATTCCACCCGTGACTCCCTCGCATCGCCGGAACGCCGCCGCTTCCTGGAACGTACCGCAAATGTGGCCGCGGCCGCGCCCTTCGTCGGCGGCGTCTACGGTTTCCTTTACGGACGGCTCAACCTCGAGACTACCGCGCAGCCCATCCGCATCGCTCGTCTGCCGCGAACCTTCGAAGGGTTTCGGATCTGCCAGCTTTCCGATATCCACATCGGGCCGTTCATGCCCTCCGGCGAGATTCGCAAGTATGTCGCCATCGCTAATGCGCTCAAGCCCGACCTGACGATTCTTAGCGGCGACTTCGTCACTTTCGATCCCGATACGCAGCAGCCCGTAGTGGAAGCGCTCTCCGGCCTGCGGGCGCCGTTCGGCGTGTTCGGATGTCTGGGCAACCACGACGGCTGGACGCGCGTGGAGGATTCGATTACCGATTTGTTCCGGCAGGTGGGTGTGCGGATTCTGCGCGGGACCAACGTGGAGATCAGCGCGGGCGCCGATTCGCTGAACCTGATCGGAGTGGATTTCCAGAGCCAACGCCGCTTCGGGCCGTCCGCGCCTGTAGGGCGCCTGTTGGGCAATATCGAGAGCCTCATCGCGCGCGACCGCGTCAACATTCTGCTGAGCCACAACCCCGACACCTTCGAACGAGCGGCGTCGCTGGGCATCGACCTGAGCCTGGCGGGGCACACCCACGGCGGCCAGGCGGCGCTCGAGTTCATCAGTCCGGAGATCGCTCCCGCGCGGCTGGTGACGCCGTACGTGGCCGGCCTGTTCCACAAACCAGGCAGCCAGCTTTATGTGAACCGGGGCATTGGAACCATCGGCATTCCGATTCGCATCGGCGCCGCGCCGGAGATCACCCTGTTCACCTTGACGCGCGGCTGAGCGGCCACGACGCAGAGGATCACCACGGCCGGTCGACCTCGACACCCAACGCAAGCGGTGGGAAGGCCAGCCGGGATCCGGGGCTCCACTTACATGGTGAAGATCTGACCCGTCGCCAGATTCGCGAAGTACCGGGGATTGGTGGTGTAGTGGCCCGCATTCTTGGTGTCGGGAAAGTAATAAATCCACGCATTCAGCGTGAAATCGTACAGGTACGAAAACAGACTCGGGTTGGTGTAGAACCAGTGCCCACTAGCGTAGTCCCACAGGTAGGCTCCGTTGCCGGAGGACACGGGGTCGACATACTCATAGCCCATGTCGAAGTGGTCGATAAACCCGCCTCCGGTGTACGCGTAGTAGCCGAACAGGTTGCCATCCGGGAATTGCAGATAGTAGACGCCGCTGCCTAACGCGACTTCACCTGCAAAAAACGCCGGGTGGCCCGTAACGGCGGTGAAATTCGCGGTCACCGTTTCGGGGGCAACCATGGTCACGGTGGTCGAGGCGCTGCCGGCACTGGCCACCGGGCCGGTCCAACTCGTGAAGGAGTAACCGCTGTTGGCGGTCGCCGTGATGGGCACCACCGAACCGGAGTCGTAGAAGCCTCCGCTGGCCGGAGTGAACGTGCCGCCCGCCGCCGGTGAAGCCGATAGGGCCAACTGATACTGAGTCTTAAAGCTGGCGGTGTAGGTGGCCGCAGTACCGCTCACGGTGATGGTATGGGAGGCGGCGCCGCCATCGCTCCAGGAGATGAACACGTACTCGGTACCGGGCGACCCCGCCTGCGTCGTGGCTACGGCAAGGGTGTGGGGGCCGGGCGCCAGGTTGAGAGTTTGAGGCGCGGTATAAACCGTGCCATCCAGGCTGAACTGCAACCCCACCGGGCTGGTTTGGATGGTAATCGCCGTCAACAAGGAAAAGTTGGCGGTGACTGTATGGGGGGCACTCATGGTCACGGTAGTCGAAGCGCTGCCGGCACTGGCCACCGGGCCGGTCCAACTCGTGAAGGAGTAACCGCTGTTGGCGGTCGCCGTGACGGGCACTACCGAGCCGGAGTTGTAGAACGCGCCGCTGGCCGGTGTGACTGCACCGCCATTGAGCGGCGACACGGCCGTGGTCAACTGATACTGCGTCTGGAAGCTAGCAGTGTAAGTGGCTGGGGACGCGCCCACGATGATGCTGTGGGCCGCCTGACCCCCGTCACTCCAGGAAGTAAAAATATACTGTGTGCCTGCCCCGCCGGCCTGTGTGGTGGCAACCGCAATGGTATGCCCTCCCTGCGACAGATTAAGCGTCTGAGGAGCGGTCTGCGCAGCCCCACCGTCCACAGTGAACTGCAGGCCTGTGGGGCTGGTCTGGATGGTGACCGCGGTGAGGGAACCGGCGGCTGCCAGCGGTTTGATCGCGTCCTGCAATTGCCAGCCGGGATTCACGCCTTGTCCCGCGTACGCCCCCCGAAATACGATGGCTCCCAATAGCGCATTCTTGGGCGTGCCGTTGAAATCGATTCCATAATCCGTCTCGGCCGCAAAGGGCGAGAGGTTTAACGCGGGGCCTTGGGCCTGACCAGTCAGCGGGTAGAAATTCATCGATCCGAGCGTAAGTGATGGTGCGTTGACATAAAGTGGCGCGTTGGCAAAACTGTCCACGATATTATTGGAAAGATTGGCAATCAAACTCGAGCCAAAGATGGGAGTAGCCGCGAAGATCAGGTTCCCAGTCACCCCGTCGGCGATGGTAGCGGCGCTGCCGAAATAGATCCCCGCCTGCGTGGAGTAGATGGTGTTGTTGTAAACGTAGGCTATGTTCAGTGGGGCGTCCGTCTCGAAGAGGCCTACGGCCCCGTACTGTCCGTCCACGAAAACGTTGTCGTGAATGCTCACCTGTCCATCCGCCTGCAGCAGACTTTCGCGCGGATTGTGATAGAAGAAGTTGCCGTAAATCTCGTACATGTCGTTGGAGCCGGGGCCGGAAGCGGGGAATCCGCCCACCAGAACGTTGGGCCGGTCGCCATCGGGGTTGGGCTGGTCGTTCTTGATGAAGACGTTATTGCGAATGATCGTGGTGCTCGGACCGGTGGGCATGCCGATAACGGTGGGGCGGGGAACCTGGTACTTGATCTCCATGTCGTAGCCGATGGTGTTCTGGATCAGGTTGTTTTCGATCAGGCCCCCGATGAAGGGGTCAGTGCCGTCGGAGTTACCGAGATACAGGCCGGTGCCGGCGCCGGTGATGGTGTTGTTGCGGATGGTCCAGTTCCAGGTAGGTGTTTTGGTGGAGATGCCATCGGTTTCCTGCGAGCCGTCCTGGCCGATCAGAATGTTGTTCTGGATGAGGATATCGTGCGTGATGTTGCTGAGGCCGTTGTGTGCGCTAATGCCAAAGACTCCGTCAATGCTCTGGCTGTTGACAGTCAGATTCTCGATAGCCAGGTAACTGCAGTTGGAGATTTCCACGGTGTTGCAGCAGGCCGAACCGGCGATGATGGCGGGAGATCCGGAAGCCGGGCCGGTGATTGTGATCCAGGCCGATGGGGTTCCGTTCAAACCGCTCGGCGAGAGGAGCGGATACGTGCCGCCGGCCAGAACCAGGGTATCACCCGGTTGCAAGACGGTTAACAACGCGTTGTAGTTGGAGGGATTGGCTTGGTAAACAGTACCCGCCGCAACCATCGGCAAAACCAGAAACAGACCCCAACGGAACAATTTCGTGGAAAACATTATGCCCCCCGGAGAACCCCTGACTGGTAATTCTCGCGACCCCAGCACGAGGATCGGGCCGCGTTGACCCCAGTGTAAACCATCAGGAAACTACAGTCCAGGCGCCGCCAGCTAAACCACGGACGATCGTGTGATTTCGCCCACTGCCGTTGGAAGCTCAAGAACTCACGGCGGGAATTCATGGCAGGTCTTCCGCTCTCGACGTGCGGATAGGCGATTATACATCGGCAGTCGTTTCGCGAGCCGGCCCTAGCTAGCGGGAAGGCACTTCGTACGCCACAGTTTGCGAGACGGAAGGCGCGGTAATGGCGAAGGTAGCAGTCTGTTTGACTGATGGCACCGTGTACTGCGGCAGTTGCAGCACAATCTCATCCAGACCCGGGTACTGCGGTTGCGCCCCGGCATACAAGACCTTTGCGGAAACGTCCTCCACCGACACTTGAACCGGCGCCAGCGCGTCAGCCGTAGTATTAGGCGCCACGCCGTCGGGGAACAACGGCGTCGTCTGTCCCAAGCCAGTCATGTAGAGGGTGACGATATCTCCAGGCGTTACCGGCCGTGCACTGCCCGCGAAGCCGCCATCGGTGTACTGGACCGCGAGAATGGTCTGCCCGTTGTCCGCTATCTCCACGAAGGCCATCGAGACGGGGACGATCTGCACGGGGATGTGTGCGAAGGACCCAGTCTGCGCCGCTAATTCTGTGTCACTGGTGTCCGTGTAGCGCCACACATTCAGAGAGGCCGTGCCCGCACTCGCAAGCTGGGGCAAGACCGCATTGATCTGACCGGCGGAGCCGAAGTATAGCGGGAGCTGCGTACCGTTCAGCCATACGGCGCATCCTGCCAGATTCACCGGCAGCGGCGCGGCGGCGCTTTGCTGGCCGGCACAGAGGTTGGTGCCGTAGAGTGAGATGATCTCTCCGGGCGCATAGCCTGCTGGCGCCGGCTGCTTGGCGCTGACAAACCCCGCGCTTATGCCGGTAACGTTTGGCAAAATCCAGCCCGTGAAATCGCAAGTCTGATCGCCGAAGGGTAAGACGCCGTAGCACTGTGTAAGGAAGTTATAGCCCGCATAGGAAGCGCCGATGTTATATAGGCTCAAAATGGCCGGAAAAGAGAGCGAATAGTTGCCATTCGTCCCAGTCAGTGCGAACAGCGCGGGTGTTGTCCCACTGGAGATACTGACGAAGACGCCTGCCAGTGGTTGACCGCCAGCCGTCACCCTGCCCGACAACGTGTACATGGCAACCGCCTGGCTGATGGTGAAATCCTGTCCGGCCGCCGCAACCGTAGCGGTTCGCGCCAAGCCGCCGTTGGCTGCCACGATCAGCGTTACCGTGGCGGGCCCGGTTCCGGAACTCGCGGGCGCAATCGTAATCCAGGAAGGCAGCCCCGCGAACGACCACGCACAGGCGTCGCTCGTCACAATGTTGGCGGTGAGATTACCCCCGGCTGCGCCTATCTGGAGCGCGCTCCAGGTGACCACGCCCGCACAGCTATCCGAGGGGATCAGCACGCGGATGCGATTGTTGCCGCTGTCGGCTATGTACGCCCTGCCGGAAGCGTCCACCACCAAGCCGATTGGCGTGTTCAGTAGCGCGGCGGCTGCCGGCCCGCCATCGCCGCCGAATTGCGGCATGCCTTGCAGGGCAGGCGGCCCAGTCCCCGCAACTGTCGTGATCGCTCCGTTATCAACTTTGCGCACCCGCTGGTTGCCGGTATCAGCAATCCATAGCGCGCCGCTGCCGTCTACCCACACCCCATTCGGGTTCGACAACTGGGCGCTCGTCCCAGCACCGTTATCGCCGCCGAATCCCGTCTTCCCGGTACCCGCCACGGCCGCCGTCGTGCCATTGGATATTGAGTAGACTTGCGAGGTCGCCTGATCTGAATAGAAGAGCGTACCCGCGGAATCGAACGCCATGCCGCCAATGTAGCCAATGCCGCCAGAGTAGCCACTCGAAACCACCGAAGCCACCGTGCTGATGGTCGCATTGAACACCTTGCGGACCTGGCTGGCGGTCACGGTGATGGGACCCGCGGCACCAAACAAGCCGGGCTCTTCGTACTGATAATGCACCGCGATGTAGAGCGCGCCCGCGCTGTCCACCGCTACCGCGTTGGGCGATTCCAACTGTGCGCTGGTCGCCGGACCACCATCTCCGGTGGTTCCCGCGGTTCCGTTGCCGGCCACCGTCGTAATCACGCCGCCCGAGACCTTTCGCACCACGTTGTTGCCGCTGTCGGCGATGTAGAGATTTCCGCCCGCGTCGACCGCAACACCCATCGGGTGGTTCAACCGCGATCCGGCCGCCGGCCCGCCATCTCCGCTGAAGCCCGCCGTTCCGTCCCCCGCCACCGTCATAATGGTCCCGCCCGAGATCTTGCGGACGGCGTGGTTGTTCGTGTCGGCGATGTAGAGGCTGCCGCTGGTGTCCAGCGCC
The DNA here is from genome assembly GCA_963842505.1 of Bryobacterales bacterium. Taxonomy (GTDB): domain Bacteria; phylum Acidobacteriota; class Terriglobia; order Bryobacterales; family Bryobacteraceae; genus PALSA-129. The sequence continues at coordinate 1,256,216 of CAWJGZ010000004.1, read as the reverse complement.
ACGCCGGAAGGATTGCTCAACTGCGCGCTGGTGGCCGCGCCGCCATCCCCGGAAAAACCACCGCCGCCTATTCCCGCGGCCGTCGTGATGACGCCGGCGGCAATTTTGCGGACACGCATATTTCCCCAATCCGCCACGTAGATGTTTCCGCTGCCATCGGCCGCCACGGAATACGGGTGGTTCAGTTCGGCTGCGGTGGCCTGCCCGCCATCGCCGCTGAACCCGGCCACCCCATTGCCAGCCACGGTAGTGATCACGCCTTGCGTCACCTTGCGTACGCGATCGCTCAAATAGTCCGCGATATACAGATTGCCCGATGCATCCACGAAGACGCCCGTGGGGACAGATAATGATGCGCTGGTGGCCGGACCGCCATCGCCAAGAGAGCCGGGTAGTCCCGTGCCCGCGACGGTCGTAATCAAACCGCCGGAGACCTCGCGAATGCAGTGATTGTAACTGTCGGCTATGTACAGATTGCCGGCGGAGTCCACCGCTGCGCCCGCGGGCAGCATCAGATGGGCGCTGGTTGCCGGGCCATCGGCGGCTGGGCCGACAGCGCCGTCTCCCGCCACGGTCGCAATTACGCCGCCGGAGACCTTGCGGATTCGCTGGTTTTGACTATCTGCGATGTACAGATTGAACCCGGCGTCGACCGCTATGCCGTCCGGAGAATTCAATTGCGCTATCGTAGCCGGACCGTTGTCCCCGCTGAACCCCAGGGTTCCGTTGCCTGCCACGGTCGTGATGACCCCGCCCGATACCTTTCGCACCACGGAATTGAATAGGTCCGCGATGTAGAGACTGCCCGCCGGGTCCAATGCCAGTCCCGTCGGGTAAGACAGCTGGGCGCTCGTCGCCAGGCCGCCGTCACCGGTGTATCCGGCCGCACCGTTCCCCGCAACCGTGATCAACAACCCGCTCGCGGCGTCTAACTTCGCCACAATGTGGTAGTCGGGAAGGGACAAGAAGACATTTCCTTGCGCGTCAACTGCGATGGATCTGATCGTTCCGAGTCCGGCGAATGCCGCAGGAGTGTGATTGGGCAATCCGCCCCCGGCAAATGTTGTGATGGTGTAGGTCTGGCTGAAAGCGGCGACCGCTACCGCAAACCCGAGGACCAGAGAAAATCGAATTCGAATCTTCTCCACGCCTTCTAAGACCGCCCAAGCGCGGATTCCACTACAGTATTTTTCCACAACCCTAAGAATGACCCGAACCAGCGGGCAACGCTCGCGGCGAGATCTTGCTGTCGCTGGCGGTGTTGGCGAATCCTCATCGACCTCATCAGAGTTCCAAACCTCGTGGGGGAGCTGCTCAACGGTACGGTGGGTTTTCATTTATGCAAAGTACTTTGTAGCGACAATTTACCAGCTCGCAACGGAGGGGCTTTCACCGCAGACTGATAGACTGCGGAAAGGAGACCCAAACTATGGAAAACAGATTCGGCGGGAAGTTCCTTGGTGTGCTTGGAGGGATGGGACCTATGGCAAGCGCCATATTCATGGAGCGGCTGACGGCCATGACCAAGGCCCCGTGCGATCAAGAGCACATTCCGACGATCATGTGGAGTGATCCCCGCGTACCCGATCGGACCGACGCCAAGTTATACGGAGGCGAGGATCCGTTACCGTGGCTGTTCAATGGAATCAGGCACTTGGAGAATGCCGGCGCCAAAGCAATCGTGATCCCGTGCAACTCCGCCCACCTCTGGTATGACCAGATGGCAAGCGAAACCAAGTTGCCCATTCTGCACATCGTCGAGGCTGCCATCGACGACCTGAGAAACCACCAGGTTTTACGCGGGAGGATAGGGATTATGGGCACCGCAGCGACTTTGAAACTCGGGATGTACCAACAACACCTGGAATCCCACGGGTATGAATGGATTGTCCCCTCAGACGAGACTATCGAGATGTGTTGCATGACCTCGATACGGATGGTGAAGGCGAACAGAATCGCCGAGGCTTACGATCCCGCTGCTGAATGCGTCCGGATGCTGAAGCAGCAAGGAGCAGACGCCGTCATGCTAGCCTGCACCGAACTGCCTTTGGCTATTCCGCATCACCGCCGCCACGAACTAGGTGTCGTATTGATAGACTCAATCGACAGCCTGGCCCTCGCCGCGATTCACTGGGCTCATGCATCCGGCGCCGGTCCTCAACCTGGAACGCCTTCAGCTTGACGGTAGGCGGCTTGCTTTGCGTCTTGCGCTTCATCACGAAGCGTCCGTTCCGACTCCGCCACGGTGTTTGGTGACCGGGAATCAGCTCGGCCTCCGCAAAATTCGAACTGTCGAGGCTATTTACACCCGAGTTGTGCACCACGATCACCCTGCGCTTGCCGGCGGAGGGCGCAGGGGACCATTTGGGGACCCCGAAAACATGGGGTGGAACAGATCGACAAGATCTCTTGAATTTCCGCCATAGAGCGGTACAGCGGTCCGGCATTAGAATCCACAAGGGCTGTGGAAAAGACTGTGGGAAACGGCTGGCGGAGGTTGATTAAAGTACCATGAAAAAAGCACTTACAACAAATTGAACCAAGCGGCAGCATTCCAGCTTAACAGATTGGTTTGTAAGGACTTACCGATTCTAAACCACATTCGCGGCAGAATGTTGCAGGTCGCCGTTGCAGATCTCTTCAGTCCAGAAGTTTTTCCACAATTCAATCGGGTAAATCCCGTGTTTCAGAACGGCGGGCCGAGTTTGCTACACTGATGCTTGGTCAGGCGGTGTAGCTCAGCTGGCTAGAGCGACGGTCTCATAATCCGTAGGTCGGGAGTTCGAGTCTCCCCGCCGCCACCAGACTCCTACGGGGCTGTCCGGGAGACCCGGGCGTGCCGCATCCGCAGAAACACAACCCGGGCCAGGGCCAGCACGGGGACGGATAGAAATGCCCCTGGAACGCCCGCCACTTCCGCGCCGGCGAAAACCCCGAACAGCACCAGCAGCGGATGCAGTTCCACGCCTTGCCCCATCAGGTGCGGCGACACCAGGTAATCCTGGAACATGCGGAAGGCTACGAGGAAGATCACGATGGCGAGCAGGTGCCCACCGGTTGCCGCTACCACCAACAGGATGACGGCCGCGGCCGCGAGCGGACCGAGCGTGGGGATGAACTCCAGGATGGCCGCCAGGGCTGCCAGAAGAATGCCGTAGGGCATCCCGAGCAGCGAGAAAAAGACAGTGTAAGCGGCGAAGGCGACCGCCGAGAGCAGCACCAGCGCCCGCATGTAGTTGGCCAGCAACAGGTTCACGTCCGCCACAACTTCGTCCAGCAGTTGGTGGTGCGGTCTCAGCTCCACCAGGGTGAGGACGTGATCGCGGATGGCCGCTCCGTCTTTCAGAAAGAAAAACGCCAGCACCGGAATGATCACCAGGTAAATCAAGTTGCTGGCCAGTTTCAGAAACTTCAAACCGAATTGTGGCAGGGCGGCGAAAAGATCGGTGGAGCGCGTGGCCAGCTCGTTCTTCAGGCTGGCCGGCACGCGGGCCTGGAATGAATCCACCAAACCCTGGAATTTTTGCGGGAACACGGAGGCAAGTTGGGTGGCCTGCTCCACCACCTTGGTGCCCAGTACAATCGCTCCCACCGCGACCAGTCCCACCAGCAGAACATACACCAGCAGCAACGCCGGCGTGCGCGTAGAGCTGGCAGGCAGCAAGCGGTCGAGCAGGTTCACCAAGGGCGCCAGGAGATAGGCGAACAGAACCGCCAGAATGAAGATGTACAGAGTGGATCGCATCAGGTAGATCAGCCACAAGGCCAGCACTACCAATGCCGCCGTCCATGTAGCGCGCGCCGCGCGGCTATCGATTGCCAGCATGGCTGGTACCCCGTTTCATGGATACATTCTCGCACCCGGCGAGGGGCGCTTCCTCACGGGTCTGGGAAAAAATCGGTTGGCAAGCGAAAGCGCCTGCCCCACAAAAAAGCAAGCTCCAGCGCATCAACGAAGGACCCACGCTTTCGTCTGGCAACCCGGCGATTGCAACGATTTCTTCACAGCCCCTCACGGCCGCACCTCCGACCGGAATCCGCCGAGCGGAATCCGTTCTATGCGCACGCGGGCCAAGCGGTTGCGTTCCATCTCCAGTACCGTGTAACGCCGGCCTTGGTACTCCACGGCATCGCCTACCCGCGGAATTTCGCCCCGCTGTAACAGGAAAAAACCGGCCAGCGTTTCGAATCCGCCGTCGGCCGGGATTTCGATTCCGTACTCGCTTTCCAGGTCGCGGATGCGCGTCGCGCCGTCAAGTTCCACTACGCCGCGCTCCGCGGGGCGCCGCAGGTTCTTTTCATCGTACTCGTCTTCGATGCGGCCCACCACCTGTTCGAGCACGTCTTCCACCGTCAGCATGCCCACGATGGTACCGAATTCGTCCACCACCATAGCCATGTGCGAGATGCCTTTGCGGAATTCCTCCAGCATCTGCGAGAGCGGCTTAGTCTCCGGAACCACGAGGTGGGGCCGGATCAACCGGCCGATGCGGAAGGCGCGGCTGGCTTTGCCGGTGCGGATGGCCTGCCGCCGTTCTTCCCAAACCGGCAGCAGGTCTTTGTAGTGCAGAATCCCCACGATTTTTTCCGGTGTTCCTTCGTATACCGGCAGCCGCGAATGGCGTTCGCGAATCATGGTTTCCAGCACCTCGTCGAGACTGGCGTCTGAAGCGATGGACACCATGTCGTTGCGCGCCACCATGATCTCCCTAACCGACACTTCGCCGAGGTCGAGCACGTGGTGGATCATGTCTTCCTGGGCCTCGGGCAGATACCCCAAGCCGCGGCTGGAACTGACAATCAGCTTCAACTCCTCCGCCGAATGGCCGCCTGGATGCGCCGAGCGCTTCAAACGCAGGACCCGTTGGATGAACGCGGCGGAACGTTCGATGGTCACCACGAAGGGAATCGAGATCCGGTAGAAGACCATCAGCGGAGGCGCCACCAGCGCCGCCAGCCGGTCCGCCTTGGCAATCGCCAGGTTCTTCGGCACTACCTCGCCGAGCACCACGTGGGAATAGCTGATCACCAGGAAGGAAAAGGCAAAACAGGCGCCATGCAGAAACTTCATCCCGATTGGGGTGGTTACCGGATGGAAGATCTCGAGCAGGATTTGATACAGCGCATCCTGGCCGGCCCAACCCAGCCCCAAGCTGGCCAGTGTGACGCCCACCTGCGTCATGGAAAGCAGGCGTCCCGGATTAGCCAGAAGGTTCAGGGCAGCTTGCGCCCCGGCTTGCCCCTCTTCGGCCATTTGACGCAGCCGCGATTGCCTGACCGACAGTAGCGCCACCTCCGCGCCGGCGAAGAAGCCATTCACCACGATCAGCACGACTACCAGTAGTATCCGGAACGGCGAGTAGGACACGATGTACGCATTAATTCTAGCGGAGAGGATAACCAAAGCGCGCGGGAATCGTCTAGATAGGTAACCAACTGACTCCGTTACAAGGGGGCTCCTCCAATCCGTATCCCCGGAGGCGCCCCCGCTTTTGGTTGCACTATTGTAATCCAAACGGCCTCGCGTAATCCGCCGGGGCCCCTTGGTTCACCGCAGGGGCGCAGAGGCGCGGAGAAAACAACAGAGAAGGTAAGCGCAAGACTGATAAACTGCCTCCTTCTCCGGAGGGCGCTCACGCAGGAGGAGTTGGAAAAACTACCCGATTCCTCAGTTCTTGCCACGTCGCCGCGGTGAGGGCGAGCTTACGGAAGGCCTCGCAGGCAGACGCGCTACCCGTTATCATGATAATTTCTTTCCATCGATGACTCACTCCGCCACCGCGCGCATTCTCAAGGCCGTTAACGTATTGATTGTGATTGTGTTGGCGGCCGCGTTGGGCGCTATATATTGGTATGCTTGGCGCCCGCTGCCGCAACGCTCCGGCAGCGTGGAAGCGCCGGTGTCCGCTCCCGTCTCGGTGTCGTTCGATTCGCTGGGCGAGCCTCACATCCGCGCGGCCAGCCAGCAGGATGCGCTGATCGTGCAGGGCTATGTGACCGCGCAGGATCGCCTCTGGCAGATGGACAGCCTGCGCCGCTATGCCAGCGGCACGCTGGCCGAGGTGCTTGGCCCGGCGGCCCTGGAGACCGACCGCGACCTGCGCCGACTACGCCTGCGCCGGCTGGCCGAGGCCGCTTACGTGCGATTTTCGACCACTGACCGCGCCGGCCTGGCCGCTTATACCTTGGGCGTCAACGAATTCATTGCCACGCATCGCGATAACCTTCCGATTGAGTTCACGCTGTTGGGCTACCAGCCCCGCCCGTGGAGCGTGATCGACTCTCTGCTGGTGGGGCTGTACGTGTTCCGCGACCTTACCACTATGTGGCGCGACGAACTAGCGAAACGCGTGATGCTGACCGATGGCGATCCAAGCAAAGTGAATTTCCTGTTCGCCGAGCGTTCCGGCAACGAGCCTGCGCCGGGATCGAACGCCTGGGCCATCGCCGGCAGCCATACAGCATCGGGCAAGCCGCTCCTTTCGAACGACATGCACCTGGAATACTCGCTGCCGGGGATTTGGTACATGGCGCACGTGCAAGCGCCCGGGCTGGATGTCGACGGCGTCGCCCTCCCCGGCGTGCCTGGCGTGGTAGTGGGCCACAACCAGCATATTGCGTGGGGAATCACCAACCTGCACTTCGACGTCCAGGACCTCTACATCGAAAAGCTGGACGACCGCACGGGCCGCTATCTCTACCAGGACAAGATCGAACAGGCCCGCGGCGAGCGGGAAATCATCGAGGTGAAAGGCGCGCGCCCGATCGAGGTGAGCACCTGGGTAACGCGCCACGGCCCGTTATTCATCGTCGATGGCCAGGAGCATCTGGCCCTGCGCTGGACGGCGGCTGAACCGGGCCTCTTGCAGTTTCCGATTCTCGACATCGACCGCGCCGAAAACTGGCAGCAATTCACCAACGCACTCTCGCGCTGGGTGGGGCCCGGTTCCAACTTTGTGTATGCCGACACCGACGGCAACATCGGCTACCATGCCGCGGGAACGCTTCCCAAACGCCGCGGCTATGCGGGCGACCTGCCGGTGGACGGCTCCTCCGGCAATTTCGATTGGGACGGTTTCATACCCTTCGAGCAGCTTCCCTCGGCCTTCAACCCGGCCTCGGGGATCATCGTCAGCGCCAACCAGAATCCTTTTCCGAGCGATTATTCGTATCCGGTGAATGGCAATTTCGCTCCGCCTTACCGCGTGCTGCGCATCCGCGAACTGCTGGCGGCGCACAACGGTTGGCGCGCCGCGGACATGCTGGGCGTGCAGGGCGACATTTACTCGTCATTCAGCAAATTCCTGGCCGCCCAGGTGGTGGCAGCGGTCAACAAGAGGGGCGCCCACAACGTTGAGCTCGATCCGGCGGTGGCTCTGCTGCGCGCCTGGAATGGCCGCATGGATAAAGATCTGGCCGCGCCCTTCCTGATGGCGCTGGTGTATCAGCACGTGCGATCGGCGGTGGCCGATGTCGCGGCCCCCGGCAAGGGCCAGGTTTATGAGTTCAACATGGGGCCGGCGGTAGTCGAAAAACTATTGCGCGAGCGGCCCGAGGGATGGTTCCAGGATTATGACGTCATGCTGCTGCGCGCCCTGATGGACGCCCTCGACGAGGGCAAGCGCATGCAGGGCCGCGATGTTCAGCGCTGGCGCTATGGCAACTATCTGCGCGTGGAGATCGATCATCCGATCATTCACGCGGCGCTGCGGAAGCTGCCGGGGATTGGCAAGGCCCTCGACTTTTTCGAAATCGGCCCGGCGCCGATGAGCGGTTCCAACACTACTGTTCGGCAGGCCACGCGCGTGTTGTTTCCTTCCATGCGCATGAACGCGGATCTCGCCGATTGGGACCGGTCGTTGCTGAACATCCAGATTGGGCAATCCGGGCAGCCGCTCTCCGGGCATTACAAAGACCAGTGGAACGACCACTACAACGTGAGAAGTTATCCGATGCAGTATCGCAAGGTAGTGGCGAAGCAGACGCTGGAATTCCGACCGAGGTAGGAGCCCGCGGCGCCAATATCGACGCTGCCGATGGCCCGGGCGAGATTAAAGGCACAAATGTAAAAGGCCCTCCCGAACGCGAGTTCAGGAGGGCCTTGCCAGGGAGCCGCCGCCAAGCGGTTACTGCCGGCGCCACGGGCTGTTTGATTTAGCGCGACTTCACGATCGAGACCGGGTCGAGCCAGGCGGGATCGGCGTGGCGATACGAAAACACAATTGCGCTCAACAGCCAGCAGGCCATCGCCAGAATGCCGCTGCCAACGTCGATCTTGCCGCTTGCCACCCACCAGGCAGCCACCAGGAAGAACATTACGGAAGCAATCACCAGCATCAGACTGGCAAAAGACACAACTCGATTGAACATATACAGCACCTCTCTTTTTGCTTAGACTATGAGCATTGGCCGGTCATGGACAGACCGCTTGGACTGGCTGGGAGCCGCTGTTTCCGGCTTTTCCAATCCCGCTTGCCTCACTTACTAAGACGAATAAACTTTCATTTAGTTACGTGCAAGGCCAAGATCCGTGTTTAAGGTTTTGTAAAGGGGAACTGGGGCGCGGCTGCGGCGACATCGTTGCGGGCTCAGTATCATTAAGCAATATAATGTCTGTCGCGGCGCAATGATGTTTGCCTGGCTCTTTTCCGACCCTCTTCCCAGCGGCGCGCAAGCGCCCGATTTCTCGCTTCCCGATGAAGCCGGCCACGTGGTCCGGCTGTCCGCGCTGCGCGGCCGCAGCGTGGTGCTGGTCTTCTATCCCGGTGACGACACACCGGGCTGCACGAAACAGTTGTGCCAGTTCCGCGATGGTTGGAGCGAAGCAGAGGCGCGCGGGGTTTTGATCTTCGGCGTGAATCCGCAAAGCGCCAGGAAGCACGAGAAGTTCCGCGAGAAATTTCACTTCCCCTTCCCGTTGCTGGTGGATGAGGGGCAGAAAGTGGCCGCCTTGTATCACGCCAACGGGCTGATCGTGAAGCGGACGGTTTACTTGATTGGCTCCGATGGCGTGATTCGGTTCGGGCAGCGCGGCATGCCGGCGCCGCACGAAGTGCTGGCGCACGCGGGTTAGGACGGACGATCGGTTTGTGTTGTCAAGCGGCCCTGCTTCAGCGGGGCATGGGTGGAAAAAGTGGGGCGCCGGCTAGAAAGCCGGCGTTGCGGGCCGAAGGCCCGCTCCACGAACAGCGCGGGCCGCAGGCCCACTGAGACAGGCCACAGAAGCCGATGACCTGTCCCACTACGCCCGCAAGCGCTGGCCAGCCCGGTAAATCAGCAGGCCTGCCATGTTGGCCAGCACCACCACGCCAGTGATCTTGGCGGCGTACGACTGGCGGCTGACCACGTCCACAATCGGGTAAACGGCGATCAAGAGCGAGACTGCGCTCGAAAACAGCCCGCACACCGCCGCTACTTTGAGCCACGCCGGTGTGCCTGCGCGCAACGTTCCCACCAGCGGTATCAGGAATAGCGCACAATAAGCGATGGCGTAATGAACAATCGAAGCATTGCCGAGCAATTGGCTGGCTTCCTGTTCGCGAACTCCTAACATGCTGAGCAGGATCAGCACCATCACCACCGCGGCTACGAAGAGAATCGAATTCACCGGGGTGCGGTGGCGCGGGTGCAGGCGCGCAAACCAGACGGGCACGAGGTGGTCCCATCCGGCTGTCATGGGCAACCGCGTCAAGCCCGTGAAAATCAGGCTTGCCGATGCAATCGCGCGCGCGATTAGCAGGAAGATGGCGAAGGGCGCGACCCACGAATTCGCGCCGAACGCGAGGCGGAAGGTCTGTGGAATCGGACCGATCACATTGACGGGTTGATTGCCGATGAAGGCCAGCACGGCGCTGGTCCCCAGAATGAACATTACCGCGATGATGGGCGCCGAGATCATGACCGACCGGCCCACCGTGCGCGCGGCGTTGCGGCATTCGCCCGCCAGGATGGCTACGTACTCGAAACCGCTCAGGGCGCCGGCGGTCATTTGGCCGAAGACGGCCACGCTGAACCAGTCGAGCTTGGGCCACTGCCAAGGGATCGGATCGTAGTGGTGAATCGATCCGCGCCACAGCGCCCACAGGGGCAGCGACAAGAGAACCGCGTAGGCCGTCAGGATCATCACGCTTCCTGCATTGTGCAGCCACTTGCCGATATCGAGGCCGTGAATCGCCACCAGTGTGATGGCGGTCACAACGCCGCCAGTGATCAGCAGGGTCGCCGGGATGCTGGCGGGCAGCCACGCAGCCGAGGGGCCGATCATGTACGAAAGGTCGGTGGGGACGACGAAGACGATGGCGCCGGTGACAATTACCGCATAGACCCACAGGTTCCACGCGGTCAGGAAGCCGGCCAGTTCTCCGAAACCGGCTTTAGCCCATTGGTACAGGCCGCCTTCAAGGGGCATGAGGCGGTTGAGATGGATGACCACGGCCGCCAGCGGCAGGTAAAACAGGGCCATCGCGCCCACCCAGAAGGCCACCTGTGCGCGTCCCAATTTGGCGGCGATTCCCACCCAGCCCGAACCGACTACGCACAGGATTTGCGCCAGGACGAGGTCGCCCAGGCCCAGTTCCTTGCGGAGCCCACTTTCCATCTTGCTCGCGGTAGCGGCCGGCACGGTTCCATCAATGATGGCACAGGCTCTAATCCGTTCGCGAGCGCATCTTCAAAGCGGAGGCGCAGAGAAGATTGAGTGGGACTGAGGAGATTTTCTTGCTTCTTTCAGTTTTCTCTTACTCTCCGCGTTAAAGGAGACTTTCACGCAGAATCACCCTACGGGAGTCCGCCGCCGAATGACAGCGCCCGCGCGGCTGTGTCATACTTTTTCCATGTCCATGGCCGTCGTCAAGATGGAGCCAAAGTCCGAGGGGATTGCTACTCCGCGCAAGAAGCGGCCTAAGGAGATTGCGGTCATCACGGAATGCTGTACGGGTTGCGCCGGATCGCCGGCTTGCGTGCCCTATTGCCCGGTGGCGGATTGCATGTACTGGGTGCCCGATGAAGACCATCCGCCTTTCGGCCATATCGAGGTCGATCCAATCCTCTGCATCGGCTGCAAGAAGTGCACCAGCAAGGGTCCGGATGGCGCTTTTCTGGACGGCTGCCCCTGGGACGCGATAGAAATGGTAGCTATAGAAGAGGTGGAGATTCGGTGCGGCATCAAGATGCCGGTCTAATCTCCCGATTCCAACCATGGCTCTCGACATTCAGCAAAAGGAGCACGAGGGCGTCACTATTCTCGATCTCAAAGGCCGCATCACGGTGGGCCCGGAAGCGACCGCGCTGCGCGAAAAAGTGGGGGCGCTGGTTGCCGGCGGCAAGAAAAACCTGGTGTTCAACCTGGGCGGCGTCGATTACATCGATTCTACCGGGCTGGGCGCGCTGGTCATGTGCGCGACAACCTTGCGCAAGAGCGCCGGGGTGGTCAAGCTGCTCAACCTCAGCCGGCGCAGTATCGAGCTGTTGGTCATGACCAAGCTGGCTACGGTCTTCGAGATCTTCACGGACGAGCAGGACGCCGTGAACAGCTTCTACCCTGACCGCAAGCTCAAGACCTTCGATATCCTGAGTTTTGTGCAGGGCATGAAGAAAAAAGAGGAATAGCTTCCCGTGCCATTGGTGGTCATCGGAGGCGTGGCCGCCGGCCTGAGCGCCGCCGCGCGGGCCCGCCGCACGGACCCGCATCTCGAAATCGTCGTTCTGGAGAAAGGCCCGGTGATCTCTTACGGCGCCTGCGGGCTGCCGTACTTCGTGGAGGGCCGCGTCCGCCGGCCCGAGCAGTTGGTGGTTTACACACCGGAGTACTTCCGCAAAGAGCGCCGGATCGACGTCCGCACGAACTCGCGGGTTGTCGCCATTTCTCATCCCAGGCGCGAAGTTCTGCTCGAATCGGGGGCCCGCGTGCATTACGAGCGCCTGGTGATTGCGACCGGAGCACGCTGCGATACGTCGGCCATCGCCGGCGCCCAACAGCCGCAGGTATTCACGCTGCATACGCTCGACGATGCCACACGCCTGCGCGCCTTCATCGAAGAGAAACATCCGCGCCGCGCGGTGGTGATTGGCGGAGGCTACATCGGACTCGAAGCCGCCGACGCGCTGCGGCGTAACGGTGTCGGCGTCACGGTGCTGGAGCGCTCGCCGCACGTGCTGCTGCGCGATGAAGCCCATTGGAATGCACTGGTCCGGCGACAACTCGAGCGGCACGGCGTGGAGTTGCGCTGCGGCGTGGAAGTCCGCTCCATCGAAGCCGGCCGCGTGGGCGATTTTCCGGCCGACCTGGTGATCGTCTCGGCCGGCTTCAAGCCCAACGTCGAACTGGCGGCCGAGGCTGGTGTCGAGATCGGCCGCACGGGGGCCATCCGCACCGACGACCGCATGGAAACTTCCCTCCGCGGCGTGTTTGCGGCCGGCGATTGCGCGGAAGTCAATCACCTGGTCACGGGACGCCCTACGTGGATTCCGCTCGGCACCACCGCCAACAAGACCGGGCGGGTGGCCGGCGCCAATGCCTCAGGCGGCCGCGAGCGTTTCCCGGGCATCGCCGGCACGTCGATCGTCTCGGTTTTCGGGATGGCGTTCGCCTCCACGGGCCTTTCCGCCAGCGAAGCGCGCGCCGCGAGTTTCTCGCCGGTCTCCGCGCGGATCGAAGCACTTTCGCGCCCGCACTATTTTCAGGGAACTCCGACTACCGTGGAGCTGGTAGCGGACCGCGCCACGCGCCGTTTGCTTGGCGCGACCGTAATCGGCGAGCAGGATGCCGCCGGCCGCATCAACGTGATCGCAACGGCACTGCAATCGCGGCTGCGCGTCGACGAATTCGAGCAACTTGACCTGGCTTACTCGCCGCCTTTCGCCACCGTATGGGACCCGCTGCTGGTGGCGGCGCAGCAACTCATGAAGGAATTCTGAGAACAGGGACCAGGCGTAAGAGCGGATAGTCTGATAATCTGAGGCTATGAGCAGGCAAACTGCCCAACTCCTGGAAGCCTTCGAAGCCTTGCCCGAAGAGGAAAAGCGGGTTTTTACGGTGGCGTTCCTGCGCCGTACGGTGCCATTTGATTCCGGGCCCTTTGACGATTCGGAAGCCGCCGACGCCGCCGATCAGTTGTTCACCAGCCTCGAAGCGGATGAGAATGACGCCAGCTCGCGGTGAGGTCTGGCTATTCGATCTGGGCATGGCTGAGAAGGTGCGTCCCGCTCTGGTCATCAGCATTGCCTTTGGGGACGTGGATCGCGCGTTGATCACAATTGTCCCGCATACAACCAGCCTGCGCGGTTCGCAGTTCGAGATCCCTGTTCATGTCCCGTTCCTGAAGCCCGGCGCATTTCTCGCGCAGGGCGTATCCACCTATCCGAGTGTGCGAGCGGTACGAAAACTGGGAACGCTCAAGCCGGACCAATTCCGATCGGTATTCGAGGGCGTCTTGCGCTGGCTCGGTCAAGGACCCGGCTCGAGTCTGTAGCGGGCGGTGCCCTACACCCGCTCGGCTGCGATGCCGGCTTCCGCCAGCGTGGCCTCTACGTCGGCGGGCTTCATGCGCGTGGCGTCGTATTCCACCATCAGGCGATCCAGATCCGCACCCACCTGCATGCGCTGAATTCCGTACACGGAACGGGCATCCGACAACCGCGCCATGGCGGTGTCATCCAGCTTCCTCTGCAAGCGAAAGTGCATCTGTACTCTAGTCATATTCCGTGCCGTTTTACGACTTTGCCGCCTTCAACTGAATCGTATCAAACAAAATGGGCTCCTGGCCGGATCAGTATTCGATGGGGGGAGCGTTTGGCTTCACTCCGGCAAGTCGGCCGAGCCGTTCAATTCGGCCAGCAACTTTTCCACAAGCACCTGCTGGCCAGCATCGAACTCCGAGCCGTCCCCCGCGGGCTGATGAGCCGCAATCCACGCCTCCAGCACTTCGGTGACGGGCTTGGCCATGGCTTCTTCCGCTCCCGGTTCGAAGCGGAGTGGAATCTCCGACCTCTGAATTGCCGCAAACAACAACTCCGAGAACTTCATTCGGCCCCTCCCTGCGCAAAATGATTTACCGGTCCGGCGCCGCACCCCAACCCGGGGTTAGTGCGGATGGCCTCCTGGATAAACTGCTTGGCGCGCGCAACCGCCTCACCGAGGGCCTGGCCACGCGCCAGGCCCGCGGTGATGGCCGCCGAAAATGTACAGCCCGTGCCATGTGTATGCCGCGTGTCGATGCGCGCCGCTTTGAATTCGCGCCATTCGGCGCCGTCGAAGAGGATATCGGTCGATTCCTGGCCCGACCCGTGTCCGCCTTTAATCAACACCGCGCGAGCGCCCATCTCGCAAATCCGGCGGGCAGCCTGCCGCATATCGTCCAGAGTGAGTATGGCAATGCCCGTCAGCGCCTGGGCTTCCGGAATATTGGGCGTCACCAGCGCGGCCCGCGGCAGCAGATACTGGCGGATAGCATGCGCGGCCGTCTCCGGCAGCAGCGGCTGCCCGTGCTTGCTCACCATCACCGGATCAACCACCAGCGGAAAGCGGAACTCCGCCGCCGCCCGCGCCACGGCTTCCACCAGTTCCGCCGACCCCAGCGCTCCCGTCTTGGCCGCACCCGGCGGCATGTCTTCCACTACCGCGGCGATTTGTTCCAATACCAAATCCCGCGGCATCAATTCCACGCGCGAGACCCGTACGCTGTTCTGCACGGTCACCAGGGTGACCACAGCTTCGCCATAGACCCCGAATTGATGAAAGGTTTTGAGGTCGGCTTGCAGCCCCGCTCCTCCACTGGGATCGGAACCGGCAATTGTCAGAGCCACAGGGCGCATACAGCCCTCAGGATAACAGCCGCGGACGGATGATCGGCTCTTGCCGGCTGTCCAGCGGCAGCCAGATTGGGCAGTGGGTCAGCTTAAACTGCCGCGCTGCCGAATCTCCGACGCAGCCTCAACCTCTGTTGACAATTCCAGTAGAATGTGAGTCTCTGTGCGGTAAGTCATTCAGCCGTCGTGTTCATTAACTTCCAACATCTTCCGCCGGTAGCCTTCCCGCAGCGATTGAGCGAGCCAGCGGTAACAATTACCAGTGCGCTTGTTCAATGCGGCACTCAGTTGACTGATGGAGATCTCACCGACCAACCATGCAATCGCACACTCTGCGTCAAGGGCCCCTGACTTCGGATGATTCGGCGTAACAGCCTTGGCTTTATCAAGTATGGCGCTCATTTGTTCATCGTCTGTTCATCGACATGCAAACCAAACTGAGCCACTACCCGGGAAGGCGATAGTCCGTCTAATTGATGCCTATTGCACCCAAACGGTTACCGCCGGCGCCGGCACCGTGCCGACCATCAGTATCAAGGGCACCGCTCCCGAGGGCACGAAACTTCCCGGCACCAGGGCATTGACCTGCAGGATCCCCACCAGCCCCGGAGCGCTTCCGGCATAGGTCACTTGCGCGGCCATTCCCGCCAACGTGACGGTCACCGGCAGCACCGGAAACGGGTATGGCACGGCCGCCGGCAACCCCGCCAGATCCGGGCCGTATTCGATTCCATCTCCCGTGGCGTAAAACGTCAGATACGTGCCGTGGGGCGCCGGATTGGTCGCGGAGTTGTACGTTCCGTCCTGTTGCACAATGGTCGAAAATACTGCTGGGGCATTGGCCGTCACGGTCAGGTCCAGCGTCCCGACCGATTTCGCCTGGTAGAAGACCTCCATGTGGGTTGTGGCGTTGCCGGATACGGTATATGGCACCTGAGCGTTGATCTGGCTGGCCTGGGCGTAGAGCAGGGGCGCGGGCAAGCCATCGAAGCGCACTTCCGTGCCGGCCAGTTGGTTGGCCAGCAGGCCGGACGAATCGTAGGTTCCGCCCACGCCCGCCTGGGGCCCGAGTCCCGCACCGGTAATGGTCACCAGTTCGCCCGGCGCCACCGGTCCGGCAATCAGGCTGGCGGCGTTAACGACGGCCAGCGGCGGCAAGACCACCACCGGCGGCGGCGAGATCACACCGTTGGGAACCATCGTGCGGACGCGGTTGTTATTGGTGTCGGCGAAATACAGATCTCCCGAGCCATCCAGCAGAATGCCTGCCGGTCCATAAATCTGGGCATGCAGCGCCGCACCGCCATCGCCGCCGTAGGAGGCCGATCCTGTCCCAGCGATGGTGTGGATGAGGCCGTCGGAGGTCACCTGGCGGATGCGGTTGTTGGCCGTGTCCGAAATGAAGATGTCGCCGTTGTCATCGACCGCTACGCCGGCCGGCTGGTTCAGATTCGCGGATGTCGCCGCGCCCTCATCCCCGCTGTATCCCGCCGTTCCGGTCCCAGCCACTGTCGAGATCACTCCGCCGGCGTCCACTTTGCGGATGCGATGGTTGTACGTATCGGCGATGTACAGGTTTCCGAAGCTGTCCACGGCGCAGGCGTGCGGCCACCAGAGTTGCGCCAAAATGGCTTGTCCGCCGTCCCCCGCCGATCCGGGAAGGCCGTTACCGGCGATTGTGGTGACCACCCCGCCACCCGGCCACTTCAGGATGCGATGAGCGTCCGCAACGTACACCGTGCCCGCCCGGTCAGTACACAAGCCGTGCGGTGAGACCAGGGCCGTCTGAGTGGCCAGCAGGCCATCGATGGTCTGTACGTGGGAGCCGGTTCCCATGACGGTGTGGATTCGTCCATCGGCTCCCACCTGTTGGATGCGGTCCGATTCGAGGATCAGCACATCTCCAGCCTGGTCTTCCACGACGCCCACCGGGCTAAACAACGTGGCGGTGGCGGCGACGGCTCCTTCCGGGGCCGGCGCTGCCACTCCGGTTCCCGCCAGGGTGGTGATTATGCCCGAAGAACTCACTTTGCGCACGCGGTCGGTGCCTGTGTCGGCGATCAGCAGGTTTCCGGCGGGATCCAGCCAGACCGCCGACGGGTTGAACAGTTCGGCGGCGGTAGCGTTCGAGCCGTCTCCAATGGCGTGCAGGTAATCGTCTCCAGCGATGGTCTGGATCGTGCCGTTTGCGACCTCCCTGATGCGCGGTCCGTCGGCGAGGTACAGGTTGCCGGCCAGGTCTACTGCCAGATCGCGGATCGCGAGCAGGGTGGCTTGGTTGGCCGGGCCGCCATCGCCATAGAACCCCGAATCTCCAGTACCCGCGAAGATCGACCACGCATCCGCGGCGGAGTATTCGTGCACCGTGGTGGTGTAGTCCGCCACGAAAAGGTTCTGGTTCAGATCCACTGCCACGGCCACCGGCGTATACAAAGTGGTGCTCTGCGTGTTGCCCAGCACGGTGGACATGATGCCCCCTGGCAAGACCTTGCGCACCAGGTTGTTGCGGGAATCGGCAATGTACAGCGCGCCGGTGCGGTCCACCGCCAATCCGGCCGGCTGGTTGAGTTGGGCATCCACCGCTGGCAGGCCGTCACCGCCGTTGCCTGCGATGCCGGTTCCCGCAGCCGTCTGGATTTTGCCGTCCGGGGTCACTTTACGCACGCGGTTGGCGCCGAACTCGGAGATGTACAGATTGCCGGCCGCGTCCAGCGCCACGTTGCGGGGTGCGAGCAGTTGCGCCGCGGTGGCCAGTCCGCCGTCTCCCGAGGACGCGTTGCCGCCGCAACCTGCGAAGGTCGTGATCACGCCATCCGGCCCGATGCGGCGCACGCGGTTGTTGAGGTAGTCGGCCACGTAGACCGCACCGGAAAGGTCCACGGCTACGCCGTATGGGGTGTCCAATTGGGCCGCGGTGGCCGGGCCACCGTCTCCGCTGAATCCGGCGTAGCCGGTGCCGGCGATGGTGGTGATCACTCCCTTGGTGTCGATCTTGCGGACCGAGTGGTGGTCCGAGTCGGAGAGATACACGTTGCCGAGGCGGTCCACCGCGACGCCTTGTATGGCGCCCATTTGCGCGGCTGTAGCGGGGCCGCCATCGCCGAGTTGGCCGCTGCCAGCCACGGTTGCCATCTGGTACGTGGCGCGCTGGAAGGCTCCGGCGGCGCCGCCTGTACAGGCCCATACCAAGAGCAGCGCGCCGTAATAAGTAATTTTCATTCCTTAATACCCTAAATACCCTAATTTGTGTCTCCAGGCCGGAATAAATCTCAACTTGTGCGATGAGAATCAGCAGAGACCACAACATAATGAGAGTATTCTGGACCGCTGGCCTGGTGTCGATCCTGCTGGCACAAACGGCCTACTCACAGGGTGTCATTCGACTGAAAACAGGCAACATCAGTCCCGCGCCGGCTGAAAGCGCGGTGCGCCGGGAGACGGCTCCTGGGGCGGTCCTCCATTTTCTCGTGTTGTTTAACTCCTACCCGGACGCCGAGGTCCGCGCCACACTCGCCAGACGCCGCATTCGGGTCCTGGCTTACGTTCCCGACAACACGCTGATGGTGTCCGGTCCCGCTCCCTTGAATCTGGTGGGTCTGGACGTTAGCTGGAGCGGACCGCTCGATCCCCAGGCAAAAATCAGCCCCGTTCTAGCCACCCAATCCGCCGGGGCTTACCTGGTGGTTTTTCAACCTGATTCGAACCTAGCAAATGACTGGAAATTTCTTGAGAATCAAGGGTTTACAGTCATCGAAAACTCCAATCTGCTGCCCGCGCAACTGCTGGTCGCCGGTGCGGTCAGCGGGATCGCCAACCTGGCCGCTTCCGACGATGTGGCTTACATTCTGCCGGCCGCCGCCGGTCTTCAGTCCGGCGCTGCCATGCTGGGCTGTTCAGGCCCGCTGACCGAAGCCGGTCCGGTGGCGGAGTATGCGCAACCGGTGGCCACCTGGAATTCCGCTTCGGGTGGCGGCATCACGCTCGGATACTTCTTCGATCAGCTCACCGAAAAGCTGGATTCGAGTCAGGTTGAGAGCGAAATCACCCGCGCTTTTGCCACATGGGCCCGCTACACCAATGTCACCTTCACCCCCGCGGCGGTCACGGAGGCCACCCGCAGTATCGATATCCTGTTCGCCAGCGGCGCCCACGGCGACGCCTACCCGTTCGACGACACCAGCGTTCTGGCCCACACGTTCTTCCCCGCTCCTCCAAACCCAGAGACGATCGCCGGCGACATGCACTTCAATGACGCTGAAAGCTGGCACATCGGCAGCTCGGTGGATCTCTTTACGGTGGCGTTGCACGAAACGGGCCACGCGCTCGGCCTGGGCCACTCCGATCAGCCCGGCGACGTCATGTACCCCTATTACAGCTTCGCCACGGGGCTTGCCCCCGGAGATATCGCCGCCATCCAGGCCGTTTACGGGACTACCCCTGGCTCGGTTATCCCGCCATCGGGCACCGCCAGCGGAACGGGAAACGGCTCTGGGACGAGCACCGGGACCGGAAGCGGCACGGGAACCGGCAGCGGGACCGGGACGGGAACTGGCAGCGGCACTGGAACTGGCAGCGGAGCAGGAACCGGAACGGGTGGCAGCGGCACCAAGACCACCGATACCACGCCACCCGGCCTGACCATTCTGTCGCCGGCTTCCACCATCATATCGGTTCTCGTCGAGCAGCATTACCTGCAGTGGTTTGGCTAGCGACAATGTCGCGGTCACCAGCGTCACCTGGTCCACCTCGAACGGAGATGCCGGCGCGGCCACCGGCACCACCAGTTGGTCGGCCGTGGTGCCGCTGCTAATCGGCACCAACGTTGTCACGGTCCGCGCCTATGATGCGGCCAACAACTCCTCCTGGCGGGCTGTCACGGTCGTCAGAAACTGAAATGTTCTTCTCTATTTTTCCTGGCGCCCTAGTCCTTCTGGCGTTTTAGCCGATATAGGCAAGTAGCGTCATGAATGTGAACATGGAAATTGAAGCCGGCGTCTCCGGTGTTCCCGCCGCGGATGGTGCTCGCGCCCGCTGGCATAGCCACCGGCAACCTGCCCACGCTACTCTTGCGGAACTCGGTGCGGTCTGCGAAGAGGGACCCGCCGTCAGCGATACCGAGGCCATCCTGTTCGCCATGGGCCAAATGGTGGAACAACGCGACAAGCACACCGCGGGCCACTGCGGGAGGTTGGCCTTCATGAGCGTAGCGATGGGGACGGCCATGGGGCTCGATCGCGCGGATCTTCTGGCGCTCTACCGCGGCGGCTACCTGCACGACATAGGCAAAGTGGGAATCCCCGATTCGATTCTTTTCAAGCCAGGCAAGCTGACGGCGCTCGAATGGGTTGTGATGCGCAGCCATCCGGAGCGCGGCGCGGAAATCTGCCGCCATTTGAAATCGCTCAGCGCCGTTCTGCCGCTCATCCGGCACCATCATGAACGGTGGGATGGCAGCGGCTATCCCGATGGGCTGAGCGGCGAAGAGATCCCGCTGCTGGCCCGCGTGCTGCAAACCGTCGACATCTACGACGCCCTCACGAATCCCCGACCGTACAAGCCGGCCTTTTCGCCCCACAAAGCTCTTCGTATCATGCAGGAGGAAACCGAACGTGGCTGGCGCGATCCCGAAATCGTGAAACTGTTCTTCGCGCTCCACGATCGCGTCATTGCCAAGGCCGGCGAATTCACCGCCGGCAACGACCAATATCTCGATGCTATGCGAAACACGCTCGCGCGGCTCCGCTGACTGGCCCAAATGGAACCGGCAGTCTGATTCGCGCTAACGTAATATCGTGCTTCAACTCATTTACCGCCGGCGCCTGTGCGCCGCTCTACCTATACTGCTCTGTTCCGCGGCCCTGATTTCCGCCCAGACGCCCCAGCAAACGCCGCCGCCACGCGCCGTGCCCACGCGGGCCGATATTCTGCGCGGCGAGTACGGCCGGTATCGCGCCAACAACGATCTACTCTTTTACCATCTTGACGTGCGCATCGACCCGGAAAAGAAGGTCATCGCCGGGAAGAACACCATCCGCTTCAAAATGCTCCAGGACGATACGCGCATCCAGATTGATCTCTTCGCCAACCTGAACGTCGACAAAATCCTGATGGGATCGACCGCGCTCAAGTACGAACGCGAACTGGGCGCCGTTTTCGTGGACTTTCCCGAGACTCTCAAGACCGGCCGCACCTATTCAATTGACTTCTACTATTCCGGGACGCCGCCGCAGACCGCCCGGTTTGGCGGCTTCACCTTTGGCAAGGACCCAGCCGGCCGGCCGTGGATCTACAGCGCCTGCGAGGACATTGGCGCCAGCGTCTGGTGGCCCAATAAGGACCAGTGGCACGACGAGGTGGAGAACATGCAACTCAGCGTCTCCATCCCCAACGACCTGGTGGATGTCTCCAACGGAAAATTCGTGAGCAAGACCGACCTGGGTGACGGCTACTCCCGCTGGGACTGGTCTATTCATTACCCCATCAACAACTACGATGTTTCGGTGAACATCGGCAAATACGAGCACTTCGCCGACAAGCTCGGCGACCTGCCGCTCGATTTTTACGCGCTGCCCGAAGACCTGGAGAAAGCCAAGACGCAGTTCGCGCAAGCCAAGGGTATGCTCGAAGCCTACCAGCACTACTTCGGTGAATACCCCTTCAAGCAGGACGGCTACAAGCTGATCGAAGTGCCGTATTCCGGCATGGAGCACCAGACCGCCGTCACCTACGGCAACCATTTCGCCAACGGCTACCTGGAGCGCGACTGGACCGGCGTCGGCATCAGCCCGCGGTTCGACTTCATCATCATCCACGAAAGCGGCCACGAATGGTTCGGCAACGCCGTCTCCGCGGCCGACGTATCCGACATGTGGATTCACGAAGGCTGGACCACTTACCTGGAGTGCCTCTACGTGGAATACAGGTGGGGCAAAGAGGATGGCCTGAAGTACACCAACGCCTACAAAACGAAGGTCCGCAACCAGCAGCCCATCATTGCGCAACGCGGCGTCAACAGCAGGCCGCCGCAGGACATGTACTTTAAGGGCGCGCTCTTCCTCAACACACTACGCAGCGTGGTGAACGACGATAAGCGCTGGTTTGCGCTGATCCACGATGTCTTCCAACACTTCAAGTATCAGAACATCATGACCGAAGATTTGGTGGCCTACTTCAACCAAAAAACCGGAATGAACCTGACGCCCATTTTCGACCAGTATCTGCGCCACACGGCTCTGCCGGTTTTGGAACTGAAGTTCGACGACGCAGGGGGAACGGTTTCTTACCGCTGGAAAGCCGACGAGGCGGCCTTCGCCATGCCCATCCGGGTCGGCGCCAAAGACAACTGGCAGATGATTCAGCCCACCACTGAATGGAAGACCATGAAAACGCCGCTCAAGAAGGATGAGTTTGCGGTAGCGACGGATCTATACTTCGTTACCGTGAATAAGGAGTAGTGCGGACCCGGGTGGGACAATCGGTTTTTATCGTCGCTCCCCGTCGCTGCCGACCTGGTTGGACCAGTTACTATAGAAGCATCATGTTCTCACGCGTACTGTGCTTCCTTTCGGCCGGCGTGTTGATGGCGCAGACCGCGCCCACGGATGCCGGCGGTATTGCACGGGCGGCCCTGGACCGGCTGCTGGCGCAAAAATACTCGGAATTGGCGGCGATGTTGGCGCCCCAAGCCAAGGCGGCTTACTCCGAAGCGGCCCTGGCCAAGATGGGCGTCGAGATTCAATCGTGGGGCGCCGTCGAGAGCGTCGGCTCACCCATGACGCGCAAGATCGGGACCGCCAGTATTGTCGCATTCCAGGTAAAGTTCGCGACCCAGACCATCACGTTCCAGTTCTCGGTGACCGAAGAGGGCGCGATCGCGGTGATGCTGCATTCGCCCGCCGTGCCACCGTGGCTACATCCGCCCTACAGCAAACCGGACTCGTTTAAGGAGCGCGAAGTGACCGTTGGCGAGGGTCAATGGAAACTACCGGGCACGCTTACGGCGCCGGTGGGACAGGGACCGTTCCCGGGCGTGGTCCTGGTACACAGCAGCGGACCGGGCGATCGCGACGAATCCATCGGGGCGGTGAAAGTCTTCCGCGACTTGGCGGAAGGACTGGCGTCGCGCGGCGTGGTGGTGCTGCGTTACGAGAAGCGGACCAAACAGTATCCGCAGGCCTCTCAGGCCAAGGATTACACCGTCGAGAAAGAGACTTTGGAGGATGCCGGCCTGGCGCTGGCGCTGCTGCGCTCACAGCCGGAAGTGAAACCCGGCCGCGTCTTCCTGCTGGGTTACGGACTGGGCGGTTACGTAGCGCCGCGCATCGCGGAGGCTGATGGCAAACTGGCGGGTATGGTGATCGTGAACGCCAACGCGCGGCCGCTCGAAGACGTGGCGCTTGACGAGGCTGCCTTCCGGAAAGTGACTGGGGCGCAAATGCAGCTTCTGATCGAGCAGTCCGCGAAAATCAAGAAGCTGTCGCAGGGGGATGTCGACACGGCGCCGCTGCTGGGTATGTCGGGTCCATACCTGCTTGATCTGCAGGGCTACAGCCCGACGGGTCTGGCCAAGCTGGTCAACGTTCCCATGCTGATCCTCCAGGGGGAGCGCGACTTCGAGGCGACAACGAAAGACTTCAACGCGTGGAAGAGCGGCCTCGCGGGACAGAAGAGCGCCACGTTGAAAAGCTATCCGGCACTCGACCGCGTGCTGGTGGCGGGGCAAGGCCCAAGCACCGAAGCCGACGAGCGCAAGCCCGGCCAACACGTGGCCCAGGACGTGATCGACGACGTGGCCAAGTGGTTGAACCAGTAAGCAAGCCGCGTGCATGCTGGTAGAACAGCGGTGATGGTCAATCGCGCATAAGGCACCGGCGGCAAGACCGCCGGCGCTACCAGTTGGTCTTCAACCGCCCCAGTTACCAGTCGACCGTCTTGCCGGGCTGAAGCGGCCACACTTCAGTCGGCAGATCGGCCACCAGCGCGGCCAACTGCGCCGGAGTCCCGGTCAGCGCCGGAAAGGTTCCGAAGTGCATGGGGATGACTTTTGCCGGCCGCAGCAGCTTACAGGCCACCGCGGCTTCGCGCGGGCTCATGGTGTAGAGATCGCCGATCGGCAGAAAGGCCAGATCGGGGTGGTAGAGTTGCTCCACCAGGTGCATGTCGGAAAAGACGTTGGTATCGCCGGCGAAGTACAGCGCGCGGCCGCCTTGGAAGCGCAGCACGTAGCCGGAAGCTTCACCGCCGTAGATGATTTTGCCATCGTCCAGGATGCCGCAGCTATGCACGGCGTGAGTCATTGTGATGGAGACCCCGCCGACGGTTTGCGACCCGCCTTTGTTCATCGGGCGAGTCTTCTGCACGCCCTTCGATTCGAGCCAGTTGCAGGTTTCGAAGATGGCCACCACTTCGGGTGAGAAGCGCGCGGCCAGCGGCAGAGCGTCGTGGATGTGGTCGAAGTGGCCGTGCGTGATGCAGATAGTGTCGACGCGCGCGATCTGGTGGTGTTTGGGATAGGCAGGGTTGCCCTCGATCCAGGGGTCCATAAGGATGACTTGCCCCGAGGGGAGTTCGAATTGGAATGAGCCGTGTCCAAGCCAGGTGATTCGCATAATCTCACTCGGAGTCTACCGCCGCCGCCGCCAGTCCGGCAAGCTGGCCTACTGGCCCTTCACTTCCACCGTCAATTTCTTCTGCGCTTTGTGCCCGAACTTCCCGGTCACCGTCAGTGTATACGTCGTCGTCTTGTCCGGCGCTACGAAAAACTGGCCGAATGGAGCCGAATCCTCGATCGGTGAAAAGACCGGTGGATCGATGCTCACGTCTTTCCCGTTTTGGAATGCGAACGCCAGAACGTATATGTCGCGGCCCTTTTCCACGGTGTGCCTGTTGATGCCGAATGAGGTGACGCGGGGCAGGGAATCGGGGTCGGCCTGCACGCGCACGGTGAAGCTGGAGGAAACCGTCTTCCCATTCTGGCCTTCGGCTGTCAGGACGTACCTGGTGTCGCGTTTTGGGGTGGTCTCCACGCAGCGGCTGAGGGCGGGGTAGACGGACTCGATCGGCGGATCTATGGCCACCGACTTAGCATTCACCACTCCGTAGCAAATCAGCGTGCTCTTGCCCTCGTAGAGCACACCGTCACGAGCGTAAAACTGGAGGATCCTGAGTTCGGCGCCGCCATAGGTGGCGTCGAACGCCGTGGGCGCGGCGCCGGTCGCCGCGTGCTGCCCTGAAAAACGCCTTTCGGAGCTGTGCCGGGCCAGGAAAACGTAAAGCAGATATGCCAGGGCGATGACCGCCGCCACTCGCACAAAGACTTCGGCCTGGCGCAACACCTTCAGCATGGTCCGCTGGTCCTACGCGCCCAGGATAGCATTCCCTTACTAACCAAGGGCATCTTGCCGGTCCGCTATTGCGATGCTACTTTTCTTATATCGTTCCTTTCTACTATGTGTTAGGGCCCGTTGGAGGCGACACCGGCGGGCCCTCTCTGCTTCTCCCCGGCTACCCCACTTTACGGCTTCGGGCTTTTCCCTTGCTTTCGAAAGGCGCCGTCTTCCGCTACCGCCATCCGGGAGAGTTCCTCACGGTAGTTGTCGCCGCGCCTTTGCAGCAGTCGGGCGCCTCGGCCTTGAGCCCGGATGAAGGCTACTGTCAGGCCCTGCCCGCTCAATATGCACGCCGCCGCGATCACCTGCTCACCCTCCTGGAATCAGACGGGTTCCGCTGCTTCCGGCCGGATGGCGCCCACTACGCCGTGGACGGTGTTTTCGCCTTCGGCGCATGGGGCGACCTGGCCTTGCGTGTGTCACCTGATTGACACAATCGGCGCCGGCGCCCTTTCCAGATCGAGCTTTTATGCACACTCCCGTGGAGGAGATCATCAGGTCCGCTTCTGTTTTTGCAAAAAATATGAGACTCTAGAGTTAGCTTGGCACCAACTAGCGAAGATCCAATGTGCATAGCCGGAACTTCAGCCGGGAGGAAGACTAGGTATGCTTCCACAGTTCTTATTGCAGGAGACCACGATCCGGACGGACGGGACGTCGTCCGATATCGACCTTGGCGAGCAACTGGGCGGAACGCTGCTTCTGACCCTGGGCATCACGCGGATCATCGAACAGGAGAGCCTCATCGTCTCCATTTGGGGATCCGCTGATGGAACCGACTGGGGCGCTAAACCGCTGGTTTCGTTCCCGCAAAAGTTCTATTGCGGCACCTACCAGGTGGCGCTCGACCTCGGCGATCAACCCACTGTGCGATACCTCCGTGCCAAATGGCAGGTCAACCGCTGGGGCAGGGGCGAACCCAAGCCTTTGTTCACGCTCTACCTGGTTGCTGAAGCCCACAAGCCAGAGATGGCCCTACAGGCCTGAAGCCCGGCCCCGCGTCTGCTATTTTTTGAACCAGCCCGCCGGTTAACCGTATGATTACTCGCCAGGCAGCACTCGACTTGTTTGGTTCCGACGACCTCATCGGCATCGGTATGGAGGCCGATTCCGTCCGCCGGAAGTGGCACCCCGAAAACGTCGTCTCCTACATCATCGACCGCAATATCAACTACACCAATTTCTGCACCGAGTACTGCACCTTCTGCGCCTTCTACCGGCCCATGGGCCATGCCGAAGGCTACGTCCTGCCCAGGGAAGTTATCTACCAGAAAATTCAGGAGACCATCGACCTCGGCGGCACGGGCGTCCTGATGCAGGGCGGTCTCCACCCAGATCTCAAGATCGAGTGGTATGAAGATCTCTTTCGCGGCATCAAGCAACGCTTCTGCATTCACCTGCACTGCCTGTCCGCGCCGGAAGTCGCCAATATCGCCGAGGTCAGCGGCCTGAGCCTTCGCGACACCATCCGGCGCCTGATGGACTCCGGCCTCGATTCCATCCCCGGCGGCGGCGCTGAAATCCTGGATGACGCGGTGCGCCATCGCATCAGCCGCCTCAAGTGCAGCACCCAGGATTGGGTAGACGTGCATCGGACCGCGCATCAACTCGGCATGCGAACCACCGCGACTATGATGTTCGGCTGTGGCGAAACCATCGAGCAGCGCATGAACCACCTGGAGCTGGTGCGCAACCTGCAGGAAGAGACGGGCGGTTTTACGGCCTTCATTCCGTGGACATTCCAGCGCGAAAACACCGCGCTCGGTCACTTCGTCAAGGAGGAAGCCACCGCCGTCGAGTACCTGCAAACCCTGGCAATTTCCCGCATTTACCTAGATAATTTCGAAAACGTGCAGTCTTCCTGGGTGACGCAGGG
This sequence comes from Bryobacterales bacterium, assembly GCA_963842505.1. Taxonomy (GTDB): domain Bacteria; phylum Acidobacteriota; class Terriglobia; order Bryobacterales; family Bryobacteraceae; genus PALSA-129. The sequence continues at coordinate 1,229,147 of CAWJGZ010000004.1, read as the reverse complement.
TCTGAAAACCTGCCAGTTGGGCCTGCGATTCGGCGGCAACGACGTCGGCAGCATCATGATCGAGGAGAACGTAGTCTCCTCCGCCGGCGCGCACTATCGTGCCAGCGAAGAGGAACTGCGCCGCATCATCCGGGATGCCGGCTTCATTCCCAAGCAGCGCGACACTCTGTATCGTACCTACTTCCTGAATTGAGTCCTGTCAGAATTATGGGACAAGACATACAAAACCGGCAGACACCGCTCTCCTATCGCCCAGCCAGGCGGTTAGCTCCCTTTCCTCCCATGCGTTAGCATGGAGAGAATGCACGATCTCTCCTACTTTCGCTCCAACTTCGAACGCATCGCCGAACGCCTTGCCACGCGCGGCAACATACCCGGCCTGGACCAGTTTCGCGAGCTCGACCAGCAGCGCCGCGCCGGCATCACCAAGGCCGAGCAGTTGAAGGCCCGCGTCAACGAGCAAAGCCTCGAGATCGGCAAGCGGCGGCGTGAGGGCGCCGACACCACCGAGCAGCAGGACCACGTGCGCGCCATGAAGGCGGAAATCGCCGCGCTCGATGAGCAGGTCCAATCCCTCGACGCGCACTTCAAGGAACTGCTCGCCGGTATCCCTAACGTCCCGCACGAATCCGTGCCCGTCGGTAAAAGCGCCGACGACAACGTCGAGGTGCGCCGCGTGGGCCAGCCGCCCGTTTTCGATTTCGAGCCCAAAGCCCACTGGGACCTTGGCCCCGAGCTCGGCATTCTGGATTTCGAACGCGCCGCTAAAATCACTGGCGCCCGCTTCGCTCTCTACTGGGACCTCGGCGCCAAGCTCGAACGCGCTCTCATCAATTTCATGCTCGAGGTCCACACCCGCCACCACGGCTACACCGAAGTATTGCCGCCCTTCCTGGTCAATTCCGCCAGCCTCTTCGGCACTGGCCAGTTGCCCAAGTTCAAGGAAGACCTCTTCAAGTGCGAGGGCCACGATCTGTGGCTGATCCCCACCGCCGAAGTTCCCGTGACCAACATCTTTCGCGACGAAACTCTGGAGGCCGAGTCGCTGCCCATCAAGCTCTGCGCGTACACCCCGTGCTTCCGCAGCGAGGCCGGCTCTTACGGCCGCGATGTCCGCGGCATCATCCGCCAGCACCAGTTTCAGAAAGTCGAACTGGTGAAGTTCACGCGTCCCGACCAGAGTTACGATGAGCTGGAAAAGCTTACGGCCGATGCCGAAGACATCCTCCGGCGCCTTGGCCTGCCGTTCCGCACCGTGGTTCTCTCGACGGGCGACCTTGGCTTTTCCAACGCCAAAACCTACGACCTCGAAGTCTGGCTCCCCGGCCAGAATGCTTACAAAGAAATCTCCTCCTGCTCGAACTACGAAGCTTTCCAAGCCCGTCGCGCCGGCATCCGCATGCGCACCGGGAAAAAGGCCGAGTACGTCCACACGCTGAACGGCAGCGGTTTCGCCATCGGCCGCACCTGGGTGGCCATAGTCGAAAACTTCCAGCAGAAGGACGGCTCGGTGGTCGTTCCCGAAGCGCTCCGCCCGTATCTCAATGAGGAAGTGATCCGCCCGCGCAAGTAACCACAGTTCTATGAACTTCCAACTCATCGGAGTTCTTATCCGCTTGCGGTATCGCCTGCTCTGGGCCAAAACCCGTACGCGGAATGGCAAGATCGCCTTGTTCTTTGCCGGCTACGTGCTGCTCGTGATGGTCGTCTCCATGCTCGCCGCCGGCGGCGTCGGCGCCGGCATGGCCGCCATCCGCAGCGGCAAAGGCGTGCGCATCGCCGGCGTTCTGCTCGGAGGCATCTATGGCCAGGCCATCGTCGCCAGTGTCGTGCTGGGCTTCGGCATGACCGCCATCTTCTCCGAAACCGAGCTCCGGCGCTATCCCGTGCGCGCGCTGGAACGGCGGCTCACCCGCCACTTTATCGGCATAGTCGATCCCTACTGGCTGCTCTTCCTGGCCTTGGACCTCGGCATCGCTCTCGGTCTCTACCTCTTTGGCGCCGGTTCCTTCTGGTTCGGTTTGATCGCCGCACTGCTGCTCTTCTGCTCCAACTACGTTGCCGCGCGCGTGCTCGGCATGCTGGTGGACCGCCTCATGATGAAGAAAGGCGGCTCCGCCATCATGCTCGTCTCCATGATGCTTCTCGGCCTGCTGCCGGCCATGATCACGCCCTTGATCCACCGCAATCCGCGGATACAGGACGTCGCCGTACGCTTGTGGCAGAGCACGCCGCCGGCCGGCGCAGCCGTTGCCATGACCCACGCGGACCTCGCCGCCTTGTCAGGCCTGGGCGCGATCCTCCTGTGGACGGGCGCGCTCGCCGCCGCGCTCGTCGTGCTCGAACGTTGTCCGCCCAAAGCGCGCGTCGCGCAAGCCTCCAGGGTCGCTTGGGAAAGCCCCTTCGATCGGATTGGCGCAATCTTCGGAACCCAAAACGGACCGCTGGTCGCGCACTGGCTGCGCTTCTATTCGCGCCACAATCGCTTCCGCACCATCTATCCGCTGGCGCTGCCACTGGCCGCGTTCCTACAGTTCTTCTACAGCCGGCAGGTGCATGCCACGGCGGAAAAGTTCGCCATTTCCCTATCGGTCTTTCTGATCCTCGGGTTCGTCGGCACCGTCCAGTTCGCCGTCAACCAGTTTGGATACGTCGGCGGCGGATTCCGCCGCTTTCTCCTGCTGCCCACCGGCGCCGCCACGGCCCTGCGCGCCGGCAGTTACATGTTTGTCATGTTGAGCGCCGCGCTTATCCTGCCGGCCGCACTTCTCTGGAGCTTCTTCATGCCCGGCGGCTTCGACGCCCGTGCTATCGCCATGCTGGTGGCAGCCAGCGTCTCGAGCTTGTTCCTCTTTCACGGCATCGCGCTGTGGACTTCGCTGCTCGGCCCGCGCCGCGGCAATTACAACCAGAGCTTCGGTAACGACCTTTCTTTCGCCGGCAACATCGTGGTCATCGGCGGTATGCTCTCCTTGCTGTTTCTGCCGCAACTGGCCGCCAAACAATGGCCCGCCGCTCTCACCCCGGACTACTGGTGGGCCGCGCCTCCGGCCGCCCTGCTGGCTGCGGTCTTCTACTTCACGTCGCTGCACTTTGCCACCGCCCTGTTTCGCGTCAAACGCGAATCGCTGATGGCCCTGCTGGAAGGAAAAGGCTGATGGACGCCATACGGATTATCAACCTTGTGAAGCGCTACGGCGCCATAACCGCCGTCGAGAATCTCTCGCTTTCCGTGCGCCCCGGGCGCATCTTCGGATTCCTCGGGCCCAACGGCTCCGGCAAGAGCACCACGATCGGCTGTCTCACCGGCCTGCTCGATCCAACCTCCGGAACCGTCGAACTCCTCGGGCAGGTCTTCGATTCGGAGAACGCCGCCATCAAGAAACGGATCGGCGTCATGCCGGAAACGCTCGGCCTCTTTGATCCGCTTTATGCCCATGAGTTCCTGGCCTTCGTGGCCCGCATGTTCGGCCTCGATGAAGTCACCACGCGCCAGCGGGTGACTGAACTGCTCGAAGCGCTCGAACTCACGGATTCCTCGAAGACTCTCGCCGAATACTCCACCGGCATGCGCAAGCGCGTGGCGTTCGCGGCGGCCGTCATCCATTCGCCCGAGGTCCTGTTCCTCGACGAACCCTTCGAGAGCATCGACCCAGCCGGTGTCGCGCTCATGAAGCAATGGCTGCGCCGCTTCGCCGACCAGGGCCGCACCGTCTTCATGACCACCCACGTGCTCGAAACCGTCGAGCGCATCTGCCACGACATCGCCATCATCACCAAGCCCGGCAAGCTCGTTTGGGAAGGCGATGTGACGCTGCTCGCCAACGACGGCTCACTGACTTACAACGGCCAGGAGTTCCACACCCTGGAGTCGCTCTTCCTGCATCTCACTGGCGAGAAGTACACCGACCTGAACTGGCTTTGATTTTTTGGAAAATAGCCCCGGGGCAGGACGCGTCGCCGCAAAACACTGCTCCCATGTTCATCCTGGCGGGGTCTTCCGAATCACGCGCTATCCGAGCTTCTTCTTGGCGATCAGGCGGCCCGCCGCAGCCGGCGGATTGTGGGCGGTTGAAGCGGCGGCCTTGCGAAAGTACTCCATGGCCTTGTCCTTATCGCCCAATTTCTCGTAGGCCTGGCCGATCAGGCTCATGTTGAAGGCATCCTGGTTGGCCTTCTGCAAGTCTTCCACCGCAGTCTTGTAATCGCCGGTGTAGAAGGCCACGTAGCCGGTCAGGTAGGGCAGGAACATCGCCTGGGCCTGCCCGCTGGTGGAACCCATCTGCGGATCCTTATCATAAAGCGCCTTGGCGGCGGCGACGTGCTTCATGGCTTCGGCCTTGTTGCCGCGGCGGGCGGCCAGGCGCGCCTGCACGTTTTCCCAGCGAAACTCCCAGAGGTCCTTCATGTCCGGCGCCAGCTTCGGGTCTTTGAGGCCCGAGTCGTGCCCCAGCTTATACCACTTCTCGGCGGCGGCGAAATCGCCGGTGTCGATGCAGACCCGCCCGGCTTCGTCGGCAATTTCACCCTGCTGGTAGAAGTCGTTGTCGGCCGCGCGAATGTCGATGGCCATCTGTTCGTACTTGCCAGCATTCTGGCAGTCGGCTTCAAAGGCGTACGACATAGCCATGGCGCGGTAAGCGCTCACCTTGGCGTCCTTGCCGGCAGCCAGTTCAATCACTTTGGAGAAGTGCTTGCGAGCTTCCGCGCCCTTGCCCATGAGGTCCAGCAGGACCCCGGTGGAGTTGTGGAGTTGGGGGCTGTCGGGCGTGCTGGCGAGTTCCTTTTGGTAGACGGCGAGGGCATCGTCATACTTGCCTTCAGTGATGAGCTGGCGGGCTTGACGCGCCCATTCGGGTTGGGGACCACCGCCCTTCTGCTGAGCGGACAGGCAGAGTGTAGACACAACCGATACGACGAGAATCGTTGCAATGCGCATGCAGGCGATTATCTCACGGCTGTCGCACACAAAAAAGTCGCACACAAAAATACGGGGAAGCCGGCTGTTCAAGCCGGCCTCCCCGTGTTTACAATTGGTGGTTAGAAGTGGATGCGCAGTCCGAATTCGATGTTCCGCGGCGAGCCCGCGCTGGTAATGGTCCCGAACGTGGTCGGGCTGGTAATATTCAGAGACGGGCTACCTGGCTGCATGTGATTCAGGACGTTAGTGAACTGGAAGAAGAGGGTCGCGCCTACTTGCTCCTTGATCAGGCCGATGTCTTTGACCACGGCGGCATCCAGGTTCCATGATTTCAGACCGCGAAGGTTGCCGCCGTAACCGCCGCAACTGGTATCCAGCCCCAGAATGCAGGGCCGGAATTCGGAGAGAACCTGGGCCGGATTGGCGAACATGTTCATGCCGGTGGGATTCTTGCTTCCGGCGGTGACGCCATTAAGGCTGGTCCCGGTGGTGTCGTTGTAGTAGACCGTGTTGCCGCCGGTGTACGCACTTGCCGCCACGGCATTTTCGCCCGCCGTGCCGGAGCCGGGGTTGATTTCGCCGAATGCCTGACAGAAGGTGCAACTGCCCTCTGACGAGTATGGGCTGATCGGAGAGCCGCTCTGCGCGGTGAAGATGGGCGCAAAGTTCCAGCCGCCCAGCAAATGGCCCAGAATTCCATGCTGGCCGCGGAAAACCGGGGGCGCATAGTTGGCAACGAAGTTGTAGATGAACTTGATGTCGAACGTCTGGGGTCCATACTGGGCTCCCAGGTTCCACTGATCGAGAACCGTAGCTTCGCTGGTGGACTGGCTTACCACGCCCGTGCCCAGCGAGCGGTTCCAGGTGAAGTTGGAGGTAGCCGTAATGCCGTGGTAGTCGCGCATTCTCCAGGTAAAGAAGAGGGCGTTGTAATTTCCGAACCCGGAGCTGGCGTTCATGATGATGGACGTCAACTGGGTGTTCACAGGCTGGCCGTTGAACGTTTGGATGCTGTTCGCCGGGGAATCCAGCATGGTGCGGCCCAGGGTCCAGGAGGAAGCCCGGTTGAGGGCGCTCCAAAGATCGTAAACCTGGGTGTTCAGGAAGTCGGTCTTCAGGTTCGAGGCCACTGCCGCGGTGCAACTTCCGAAACCTTTGCAGTAACTCGAACTCGCGCCGCCCAGCGCATTCTCAAAGAACGGCTGCACGGCCACGGTGGCTGGGTTGGCACCCGCGCTCAACTGCTCATAAGTCTGGGCGTAGGCGCTGGCGAATGTCTCGCCGCCAAGCGTCTCCATATAGGGCACAGCGCCGAGATTGTACTGCTGATATTCGTTGCGGATGATCCGGCCGATGTAACCGATCTCGAAGGTATTCTTAGGACTGATTTCCCGCTGGATGGTTACCGTAAAGTTGTCGGTGCGGTTCGGGCGGAAATTGGGGTCGAGCGCTTCACCGTCGCCGGCTGAAGCATTGGTTCCCACGCCGGGGTAGTACGGCTGCGCCAGCGTTGGCGAAACCGATGGCAGCGGCGCACTCATCCCATCCGTGCCGATGCGGAACGCGGTGCTGGGATTCACGGTGCCTGGTCCAAGGCAATTGCCGCCGGCGGCCGCGGCTGCGGCGGGTGTAGCCGCGCCGATGCACGAAACGGCTTGCAGCAAACCGGTGCCGAGCAGCGGGACCAGGACTTGGTCTACACCGTTGAGGCGGCCGTAAATGCGGCCATAACCGCCGCGAATGACGGTCTTGTGGTCGCCCAGCACTTTGCCCATTATGCCGTTGCTGTACTTCGGATTCCAGGCAAGAGCAATGCGCGGGCTGAACTCGCCATAGAACGGGTTGTAGGGGTACTTCAGGCTCGAGCCGACGTCACGGACCTGCTCAAAGCCGAGCACGGGCGTGTAAGTCGAGCCCGCCAGGGCCGCGGCTTTCCGGTCGGCCAGATAATTGGCGGTGATCACCGGCTGGCCGCTCTGGTCCACCAGGGCGATCTGTTTCCCGTTCAGTTCGTAAGGCGGCATTTCGAGGGACCAACTCAGACCGTAGGTGAGGGTGAAGTTGGACTTGGTGTGCCAGCTATCCGTGAAGTAGAAATTGTAGTAAGGGACGATGCTCTGATCGAAAGCCGGCGTACCTTGCGGCTGGAGAGCCAAGTTAGTGCCGGCGCGCGTATAAAGCACCTGCGGTTGATTAACGATGCCCAACACTTCGGCATACAGGTTCTCGTAGCTGCTGGTCTGGCTGGAAGGAACCGTAGCTGGAATCAAGCTGGCCGGGAAACTGATACCTGAGCCGTTTCCGATCTGGTACACGGTGGAAGTGTCGATACCGGCGCCGTTATCATTGCGCTGGTGGTAATCGAAATCGCGCGTATACATGCCGCCGAACTGGAACAGGTGGTTGCCTTTGATCTTGGTCACATCGTCGCGGATCATCTTGGATTGGCCGTCCCAGAAACGGGTACGGGTGCTCTACGAATTCACGTTGTAGGGAATCAGAGCGCCTGTGGATTCACCACCGGGTTCGACCGCGCCGCCCAGGCCGGGGAGTTGGGGCGCGCCAGCCGCGGAAGCGTAGGCCCAATAGTTGCGGGTGTAGCTGAAACGGAAGTCGTTGGTGGTGGTTGGGTTGATGGTGGTGGTGAGGCCGGTACCCCACATCGAAGGTTGCTGCGGGCGGGGAGCGTAAGCAGTTGGCTGACCGAAAGTGGCGCCCGGCAAGACGCCGCCGATGTCCACCTGATTGGTGGTCAGGTTCACTAACTTGTAATCGCGATACTCCATCATCCAGCGCCACTTGTCGCCAAAATCATGATCAACGCGGGCTATGTAATTGTTGGAAGTTTGGGGCTCGGCAATTGGGCCGAGGAAGCCGGCCGTATTGTAGAGGTCGCCGGAGGCTCCGCTAAAGTCCGTAGGCTTGGGCATCTGGGTGGTCCAGATCTTCGAAAGAATGGGATTGATACCCAGGCCGCGCGGGTCGCAAGCGCCGGCGGGACAGATGGCGGGCTGGTAGGTTACGCCATTCACCGTGACTGCCTGGTTGTTTAGATTGTAGGGAAGGTAGGTGCCGGAGGAGTTTGGAACGAAGATGACGCCGGCTTTCATGGTGTCGGTGGGAACCGCTTTTTCGAAGATGGCGCTGAGCGGATAGCGGAAGCCTTCATAATTGAAGAAGAAGTACGTCTTTCCGCCAAGAATGCTCTTGGGAATCAGCGGGCCGCCGAGTGTGCCGCCAAAACGGTTGCGGTGCGTCTTGGTGGCATCCACCGGCGTATAGGGCAGGCCGAGCGCAACGTCCGGCGTGTGGTTATTCTTCCAACTGTTTGCTTGGCCGACATCGCTGGAATAGTAGTACTCGTATCCGGAGCCGTGAAACTGGTTGCTGCCGCGCTTGGTGATCAGCGCCGTCTGGCTGCCAGCGGAACTGGCGAAGTCAGCGGTCTGATTGCTGGTGCTGACCTTGAATTCCTCGACGCTCTCAACGGGTGTCGGCAAGGTGCCAGTGGGTGCGCCGTTGGAGGCATAGCTGGCGGTGTAAATATTGTTCGCACCGTCCATGTCGTTCGAATTGTTGAAGCCATCGACGGTGAACGTGTTCTGGTCGTACATCGCGCCGGCCACGGCGCCGTTGGGCGCGACGCCAGGCTGCAACACAGCGAACGTGGAAACGTCGCGGCCGAAGTTGGGCAAGTTGAGGATGGAGGCTCCGCTCAGCGTCGCTCCTACCGTTGCATTCATAGTCTGCAACTGGGCACCGGCGGAGGCGCTGACTTCGACCGTGGTCGCGGTAGCGCCGACTTTGAGAGTGGCATTGATGGTCAGCGATTGGCCGACGTCAACCGACTGGCCGTCTACCCGGTACGACGTGAAGCCGTCCTTTAAGAAGGCCAAGTTGTACTTGCCCGGCAGCACCTGGCTGAAGATGTAGCGGCCGGCTTCGTTGGTTGTGGATGTTAGGACAATGTTCGTGGTGGTGTCCGTGATTTTGACCACCGCGCCCGGAATGACGGCGTTCTGTTCGTCAACCACTTGGCCGGTCACAGTACCGGCCGTGCTGGATTGCGCCCATGCGCCGCTGGCGCTCAGAAACAGAATTCCGAGGCACAGGAACGCGGAAACTTTCATGGAAATGCCGAAGCGAGTGAGCCGTAGGCTCATAGTATCCCCTCCTAAGAAATAGGCAAGAAACCAACTAACCAACTGACAGAACCCAACCCCTGCTACAAAAATGACAGAGAAATGAATATTGGGAAAGATTTTATGCCTGATGGCGGATGTTGTCAAGCGAATTGTCAAATTGTCAAGGTTGTCAAGGCGGATTCCGCAAACTCACCTCGAAGAATCGGCTCGGGCTCGCGGAGTTGCGGACGCGGCCGTTACGTCTCGTCGGGCGTTAGGCATGGCCTGATCGCCGGCTGTGATGTATAGTGGGTTTTCTTAAGGCTATGGGCCATTGTTATGGAAGATTGCACGCCAACCGCACGCCACCGCTGGCTCCGGCGGGCGAGGAGGTGCGCAAGCCGGGGCACGAGGAGATCGCCAGCCTCGCGTACTCCTATTGGGAAGCGCGTGGACGGCCCGGCGGCTCGGCGTGGGAAGATTGGCTGCGGGCGGAACGCGAGCTTCGCGAGCCAGACCGCCGTTAGAGCTGGGGTGAACGGCGCGCTCGCCCGTGCCGCCGCTTGGCACAGGCCAGCAGGAAACACAATGGGAGGAAGAGGGCCACGGAATACACGGTTTGAAGCGGCTCTGGTGCTGTGTTTGGCGACGCCGTGTCTGTCTGCCCAGTCCGGCGCGCAGGTGTTGACGATTTTTTCCGCAGTCGATCAATCGCAACAGCCATACGCCATTGCGGCGCCGCGGAATGTCGAGCCGGGCCGAACCTATCCGCTGGTCATCAGCCTGCATTCGGAAGATTCCGATCATCGCTTGAACCTGGCGCAGATTCAAAGCGCGGCGACCCGGGGCTGGATTGTGGCGTGCCCCCTGGCGCGTGGCGCCATGGGATATCAGGGCATCGCCGAACAGGACGTCTACGACGTGCTAGAGGACGTCAAAAGGCGCTTCCCCGTGGATGATGATCGCGTATACCTCACCGGAATCTCAATGGGCGGCGGCGGCGCGTTGTGGCTCGCGATGACCCGTCCGGACGTTTGGGCGGGTGTGGCGGCGCTGTGCGCGGATACGATTCCTGGTTCTGAAGAACTCGCGGGAAACCTGCTGGACTTGCCCGTGCGATTGTTCCATGGCGAGAGCGATCCGGTTGTGCCGGTGGCCCAGTCGCGGCTCTGGCAGAAACGCCTGCTGGATGTGGGCGTGCCCGTGGCGTATTTCGAATATCCCATGACGCGCCACAACGTGTGGGACATCGCGTATCGCGGCGCCGTCGAGGACTGGTTTGCCACCTTGCGCCGCAACGCGGATCCCGAGCGGGTGCGATTCGCCACGCGCTGCTATCGATCGAGCGCGGCCTATTGGGTGCGCATCGATGGATTGACGCCCGGAGTGCTGGCGGCCATCGATGCGCGGCGCGTGGCGAAGGGCGAACTGCGCGTGGAAACCAGTAACGTGGATGGCTTCAGTATTAGTATTCTGGGCGAAGCTCCCGGCACGGTGAACATCGATGGCGCCCTGCTGCATGTGAAGCCAGCGCCAACCGTGTCCTTCACAAAAACCGCCAACGGATGGCGGGCCGGCCTCGACCAGCCCGTGGGAAAGCGGCCGGGCGCGGAAGGCCCAATGGCAGCCGCGGTTTCGGCGCGCCACATTTATGTTTACGGGACACTCGGAGCGCACACCGCGGAGGAGTTGGACGCGCGGCGAAAAGTAGCGCAAGATGCGGCTGCGTGGTCCACCACGCGCGCAAGGCTGTCGCTGAAGCTGGCGGTGAAGCGCGACACGGAAGTGACGCCAGAGGATCTGGAGACTTCGAACCTGGTGTTGTTCGGAACCGCCTGGAGCAACGCGGTGATTGCGCGCTTCTCGAGCGCGCTGCCCCTCGAACTGCGCCCGGATGCCGCCGATTACGGGCTACTGTTCATCGCGCCCGTAGGGAAGCATTACGCCCTGGTGAACTCCGGCCTGTCCTGGTGGACCGGTGCGGACGATTCCGCCGTGGCTGGATATGCCCTAGCGCCGTGGCAATACCGGCGGCTGGCGGCGCTGGGGGATTTTCTGCTCTTTCGCGGCTCGCCGGACCACGTTGTAACGGAAGGCCGGTTTGATCGAAACTGGAAGGTACCGGCCGATGCCGCCGCGAAGATGACGGGCACCGGCACGATAACCATTCACTGACATGACAACCGAAGAATTTCGCCGTTATGGGCACCAGGCGATCGATTGGATCGCAGAATTTTTAGAGCACGTCGAGCGCTACCCCGTGCTTCCGCCGGTGAAGCCGGGGGAATTGACGGATGCACTGCCGCAGCACGGTCCGGAGCGCGGCGAACCAATGTCGACGATCATCGCGGATTTCGAACGTCTCATCGTTCCATCCTGCACGCAGTGGAATCACCCGGGCTTCCTGGCGTATTTTGCCAACTCCTCCACGCCCGAAGCAATTCTGGGCGAGTTGTACACGGCAGCACTAAATGGCAACGGGATGTTGTGGAAGACGTCGCCCGCGGTGACCGAGTTGGAGCAGGTTACGCTGCACTGGCTGCGGCAGTGGAGCGGGTTGCCGGAAGACTGGTTCGGATTGATCTACGACACCGCGTCTACGTCCAGCATGCACGCTATCGCAGCCGCGCGCGAGGCCGCCGACCCGGAGTCGCGCACCAGAGGAACGGCGCATGGGCTGGTGGTGTACACCTCCGAGCAATCGCACTCTTCCATCGAGAAGGGCGCCATCGCCGTGGGGATCGGGCAGGACTATGTGCGACATGTGCCGGTAGACACCGAGTTCCGCATGCGGCCGGAGGCGCTGGAGGAACTGATCGCGCGGGACCTGGCGGCGGGGCTTCGGCCTTGCTGCGTGACGGCCACCGTAGGCACCACCTCCACTACCAGCGTGGACCCGGTACCGGCCATCGCGGAGATCTGCCGCCGGCACAAGATCTGGCTGCACGTGGATGCGGCCTACGCCGGGGCGGCTGCGCTGCTGCCGGAGTTCCGCTGGGCCTTCGAAGGCTGCGACCAGGCCGATTCGTTCGTTACCAATCCGCACAAGTGGCTGCTGGTGCCAATGGATTGCAGCATTTTTTACACGCGCCGTCCGGAAGTTCTGCGACGCGCCTTTTCGCTGGTCCCCGCGTATCTCGAGAGCCAGGCCGACCCACGCGCGGTCAACCTGATGGATTACGGCGTGCCCTTGGGGCGGCGTTTCCGCGCCCTGAAGTTGTGGTTCGTGTTGCGCTCGTACGGCCGCGAGGGGCTGATTGCGGCGCTGCGCGAACACGTGCGCCTGGCGCAGTGGTTCGCGCGCGAAATAGCAGCCGGCGGCCGTTTTGAACTGGCCGCCCCCGCGCGATTCTCGGTGGTGAACTTCCGCTTCAAGGGGAGCGACGAAGACAACCGGCGCATTCTGGAGCAGGTGAACGCCGCCGGCGACGTTTTTCTCTCAAGCACCGTGCTCAACGGAAAGTTCACCTTGCACCTGGCCGTAGGCAACCAATTCACCGGCGAGCGCCACCTGCGGCGGGCGCTCGACCTGCTACACGCCGCGGCGCCGGCATAGGCATGCTGCTCGGTGGGACGATCGGTTTTTGTTGTTTCCCGGCAGTTGTGTTTTAGCGAGGCTGCCAAGGACGAAAAAACGGGGAGCCGACTGGAAAGCCGGCGTTGCGGGCCGGCGGCCCGCTCAACGAACAGCGAGGCTCCGAGCACTTTTTCATGAAATTTCGCGGGCCGCAGGCCCACTCCAACAGGCCGCGAAAAACGGTGATCTTTCCCGCCGCCTACGCGCGCATCTTGACGGAATCGTGGGGACCGTCCGCGCTGAACTCGAGTGGCTTGGCGGCCTTCGATAGATCGCCGCCGTCGACTGTGATGCCGTGGCTGTCCGCCCCCTCGACGCGCAGGAAGACGGCGACCGGGATCAGAGCCCTTGTGGCGCTCAACAAAACGTCGCGCGCGCCGGTGAACCGCAGAAGCGAGTCTGCCTTGGCATCGCCCTGCGCGATCAAACCATTCACGGCGGCATCTTGCACGCGGTCGAACACCACGGCTGGACGAAGATCCGGCGCGGCCATTTCGAATCGCACGTTGTTCATAGTCAGGCCGCGAACCTTGCGCGCGTACAGGCCGTAGGCGGGCAGAATCCCGGTTTCGTAATATTCGCCGGCCACTTCCGGAACGTTACGCACCGCGGCTTCCTCGGCTGTGCCGCCGCCCGGGTACGTCACATGTACGTCGCTGAAACTGATCCCTTCGAGAAAACTGTCCACGCCATTGAGCGCAATGCAAGATTTGATTTCACCCGGGTTGTACCCGCTGGTGAACGGCACGTCGGCAAGTTGCATCGGCACGCACACGGTGGCCTGAATGCCGCTGAAGGAAATATTGCGCACAATGCCCGGCGGCGCGGCCTGCGCGGGGGACACGGCATCTTCGCCGGCATTCGCGGTGGGCCGGCGCGGTTGCGGTCCCAGGCCGATGGAGATTGGTCCGGTGACGTTTTTCATGACCAGGTTGGAAAAGGAAATGTTTTCAAAGCGCGAGTGTGGCCCACATCGCATCTTGATGGGGCAGCCGTAGGTCTCGTAGATCAGGCAATTAGAAACCGTGATATTTTCAGCCTCGCCCCCGCCGAACCGGAAGACCGACCAGCGCGTGCTGAAGGAACAATTCGTCACCGTCACGAATTTGCAACTGCCGAATAGCGCGCAGGCATCGTCCTGGCATTGGACGTCGCAGTTGCTGATGTGCACGTACTGGCTGCTGATGAAATGAAATCCGTCGTTGTTGTGGTTAACGCGGTTGTAGATGCGAAGGCCGTCCAGCTTGACGAAGCTGCTCTGGATGATGCGCACGGAGTGAAATGCGCTCGCCGTGAGGAAAATGTCGCGTATCGCCAGATTGGTGCACTGGTAAAACAGGAGATGATAGGGCCTGCGGGCGCCGCTGATTCCGGCGGGTGGCGCGACTCCGCGGCCAGGGCTGAGAAACTGTTTGCCCTGGCCGTCGATGGTGCCAGGCCCTTCAATGGTGATGTTCCGCGCTTTGACCGCGAAGATCAGCGCGACGTTGCCATCGTTCAGAGTGGAATCGCCGCTGAGCGGGATGGCGTCCACGGCGTGATACTGCGTCCCATCGGCGCTGCCCAGCAGTGTCGCCCCGGCCGCCAGATGCAGCGTGACGTTGCTTTTCAGTTCCGTGGTGCCGATGACGAACACGCCGGCCGGCACCAACACCGTGCCGCCCTGGTCCCGATGACAAGCGTCGATGGCCGCCTGCACCGATGCGGTATCGAGCGTGGCGCCATCACCCCTGGCGCCGAAGTCGCGCACATTGTAAATGCGTGCGCCCTGGCTGGAGTTGTTCACTGCCGCCGTCTGCGGTTGCGCCGATGCTTGGGAAGCCGCGAGGGCCGATGCGATGCCCAAGGCCCGGCGTCTGGACAAAGAGGTGTCGTCCCATTTGTTCATGGGAACATCTTACCACTGTCTTTATCGCTAAAGTACCGGGCTTACGGTCAGGCTACGCTTCCCTGATCCAGACGACGGAGTTGGGTTGGGGACGGAAGCCCCGGCCGCGGCCGCCGCCGGCAGCGGGAGCGGCCGGCAGCGGCGCAGGCTCCGGATCGCGATTGGCCCGCGCATAATTGGGGATCGCCAGCATCGGGCTGCCATCGGCGAACTGGCCCTTGATCACCATCACTCCGCCCAGCAGATCCTCTTTCCACTCGGTAGCCAGAGCGGAATCCGGCTTCAGGCTCTTGGTGATATCCTGATCGACTTTCTCGATGCTGTACATCAGAGGACCATACCGCAGCGCCACTTTATTCTGATCGGCCGCGATCCGCGTGCTGGCTCTCACGCGCTGGACCTTCAACGGCACCACCACCTCGATCTTGTCACCGGCTTTCCAGGTTCGCGTGATCACCGCGTAGCCCTTTTCCATGGTGTGCGGCACGGCCGCACCGTTGACAACCAGTGAAGTCAGGCCGCCGACTTGCGGCGTGCTCTGGTAGAGGCTGCTGACGTCGTGGTTCGGCACGCGGACGCGGACGCTGAAGCGCTTCGCGACCTTGGGGTTCACCGTGATGGCCACCTTGCCGTTCCAGGGATACTCGGTGGCCTGCACCATCTCGACATCCGTGCCTCCGACGTTCTCGACGGTGATGGTGCTGCCCACGAACAAGTTGACATACACGCCATCGGCGCTCTTGGCATACACCCAGGTCGGCATCATGAGCAGCGTGCGCGGGATGTTGCCGACACAACATGGGCAGACGTGCCAAAAGGTTCGCTCTTCCACGGCATCGAGCGGATTGGTGTAGAAGAAGTGCTTGCCATCCAGATCCGTTCCGCCCAACAACGCGTTGTACATGGTCTGTTCGTAGAGATCCGCGTACCTGGCGTCGTGATAGGCCAGGTTCATCTTCCACTGGAAGAAGATCTCGCCACAACTCGAGCAGGATTCGCAGTAAGCTGCGTTGCGAAGCGAGTAATTCGGACCAAAGCCTTCCGACGTTTCTCCGCTACCCACGCCGCCCGTCACGTAGTATTTCTTGTTGACGATGTTATCCCAGAGCGATTTCACGGCGCTCTGATAATCCGGATCGTGCGTTTCCACCGCTACGTCCGCCATGCCGGAGTAAGTGTAGACGGCACGCACGGCATGCCCCACGGCTTCGTATTGCTGGATTACGGGCAAATGGCTCTGGTCGTATTCCTGCCTGTCGCCGGGTGTTACCGCGGCGTTATAGCGGCAGTCGAGAAGGAACTTAGCCAGTTCGATATACTTCTGGCCTTTGCCGCCGCCTTCCATGTCGTTCACAAAGCGGCCGAAGCGCACCAGCGCCTGCTCCATTTCCTGATGGCCGTCATACCAGGGCTTCTTAGGAGCGGGTCCCAGGTTGTTATACCAGCAATCGGCCAGCTTCTTGGCAGCGTTGTAAAGCCTTGTATCCTTCTTGCCGGACATCAAGTAATGGTTGATGGCCGATTCCAGGAAGTAGCCGGCGGTATAACCTTCATGATTGCCGCGCGTGGGAGGGTCCCAGTGCTTCAAGACGGGAATCACTCCGGGAGCGTTGGGATCGGGCGGGCCTCCGTTGGCGCCTCGTCCCCGCCTCGGTGCGGGTATGGTGAAGGCCGTCTGCAGGTATCCATCCGGCTCCTGGGCGTCCAGGATCTTCGGAATCCAGTCTTCCAGCGTCGCCCGCATTTTTTTGTGGGCTTCGATGATTTCCGGATCGCCCTGCGGATCGATCATCAGCGAAATACTCATCGCCTCCACGGTCTGGTGGACCCAGGCGTTGGAGAAGACGTAGCCTTTGTGATAGCCGTGCGGCTCACCGCGCAACTTCTTTCCGGCTTCAATGAAATTGTCGATTCCACCCTCGCCTTGCGTCAGGTCGGTGCGGTTGATTTGGTCGATGCAATGCGGAATCCAATTCACCATCAGGGCCTTGGCGCGGGCGTTCCAAAGCGGGCTCGAGATCTTGAAATTCTTCGTGTAAACCGCATCCAGCTTTTGCGCCGGAGGCGGCGGCTCAACCGACACATTCAATGTGGAGGAGCTCGATGAATCGGCATTCTCGGCCGTGAATCGCAGCACGTAAGAGCCGGGCGCGGAGAAAGTCGCGGTGGTGACGGCGGCATGCGGGTCGGCAAGTGTCACGGCTCCGGGTCCCGAGTACTTGCTCCATGTCACGGTAGGCGTGGGGCCGGTTTCAACAGGAGGCGGCGCGAAACCGCGGCCGCCGCGTCCCGGCTGCGGCTGGTCGCCATATCCGGCCCAGCCCCGCAGATAGGTTTTACCGCCCAATACCGTCACGCGGTCGATTCCGGCAATACCAGTGAGGGATGCACTGGGCGCGGCGCCGGCGCTGGACAACGCGGCACTCGATGCGAAAGCGCTCTCAATGAGCGGCGTTATTGCAATGGCCTTGCCGACCGTCCCAAAGAGTTCACGACGGCTCAAGCTGGAGTTCGTCAAATGGTCACTCACGTCTACCCGCCTCCAGGAATACAATATCACCCTCCAGGTTAAAATTGTGAGCGCTTACAAAAAATTCCTGTACAACGTTGGTGCGCTGAAGCGCCGACAAGAATGTCGGCGTTGCGGGCTGGAAAGCCCGCTCCACGAGGACGAAGAATTCCAATGGGTGTGATACGCGAACGCTACGTTTCCGCCACCACCGGGTTGGTCAGCTGACCGAGGCCTTCGACGCGGATCGTGACCTCATCGCCGGCGCGAAGCCAAACCGGCGGCTTGCGCGCGAAGCCCACACCTGCCGGGGTGCCGGTAGAGATTATGTCTCCCGGCTCCAGGGTGAAGACGCTGGAAAGGAATTCGATCAGGCGCGGGACTTGAAAAATCAATTGTCCGGTGTTGGAATTCTGCATAACCCTGCCGTTCAGGGTGAGGGAAATATCAAGGTTGTGGGGATCGGGCACTTCGTCGGCGGTCACGACAGCGGGGCCGAAGGGTGCGAAAGTATCGAACGTCTTGCCCATGGTCCACTGGCTGGTGGCCATCTGGAAATCGCGGGCGCTGACGTCGTTCATTATGGTGTAGCCGAACACGAACTCGCGCCAATCGCCGGCGCGAACGTGTCTTCCGCGCTTGCCGATGACGACCACGAACTCAGCTTCGTAATCCGGCTTGGCCGAGTTTTTCGGCAGCACGATGGGCTGACCCGGGCCGGTAACGGCCGTGCAGTACTTGGAAAAAACCGTCGGCACCTCGGGAATCGGCATCTTAGTTTCCGCGGCGTGATCGCGGTAGTTGAGCCCGATGCAGATGATTTTCGGAGGCCGGAGAATCGGCGCCCGAAGCGCGACGGCGGCCATGTCGGGCAACTCGCTCGAGAGCGGACGCTTCACCCAGCGGCTTACGCGGTCGAGGGCATCCGCGCCGCCTTCGATCACCGAGAGCAAGCTCTCGAAGCCGGCGCCGCGCAAGCCGATAATCTGTCCGCCCACCAGCACGCCGGGCTCAATGTTGGCACCACGCTGAAATGTAACAAATCGCAATCGAGTCTCTCCCACTGCTATGATTACACCTATGAAGTGGGCGCTGGCGGTTGCGTGCGTTTTTTGCATCCCTCTGGCGGCAGGCACAGGTGCCGACGTAGCGCGCGGCATCCGCGAAGTTAGCTTCGACCACGACGAGTGCTATCGGGTTCGTGACTTCAGCATCGTCAAGGACGACCTCAAGATTTATCTCAACGACGGCCATTTGATCTTCGCCAAACCCGTGGCAGGGCGGCGCATCGCGGCGGTTTTCACGACCGATGTGGAAGGCGGCGATGGCGAAGTCATCCTGCTGGCGCCCAATCGCGCGGAGCGCACTTCGCTAGCGGCATACATCGACTCTCCCAACCTGGACGATCATTTCCGCGCCGCCATGTTTCTTTTTACCGGCGCCGATTACGATGCGCTGCTCTCCCAGCTTCCCAATAACCCGGCCAGCCATAAGGATCCCGCGGCCGCGGCGGCGCTCGACCAGGCATGGACCCCCACGCTCGAAAACCTGAGCGCCAGTTTTGAAACGCGCCTGGCGCTCGACCTGGCGGGCGGCGCGGCGGCGCGCTCGGGACTCTTCGTCGGGCTCTTCAACAGCGCTAAGCTCGGCAATTTCGAAGTGATCTTCGATCCCTTCACGCAAGAGCAAATCACCGCGGGCCAGGTGAACAGCCGCGATGATCGCCTCTACTTCGATACGTGGACCAGTTTTGAAGCCCGGTCGTTCCGCAAGTCTCCGCCGGTGCGCCGCGAGGACGTCGAACTCAGCGACTATCGCATCCAGGCGACGGTGAATCCAGATCTGACGGTGGATGCCGTCACCCGGGTCAAAGTGAAACCGGCGGCCGATGGAGTGGCTGCCGTGACTTTCGAGATCACACCCCAGATGTCGGTAAGCGCTGTCACCGTGGATGGCAAGCCGGCCGAGGTGCTGCAGCACGACGCCATACGCGTCAGCCTGACGCGTGGCGGCAACGATCTGTTTCTGGTTTTTCCGCCGGAGCGATTGCGCGCCAGGCGCGAATACGAGTTTGAGCTTCACCACTCGGGCAAGGTGATTGTCGACGCCGGCGCGCAGGTGTTCTTTGTGACGGCCCGCGGCAACTGGTATCCCATGCACAACTTCCAGTTCGCCAACTACGATATCCAGTTCCGCTATCCGCGGGATCTCGATCTGGTGGCCGCCGGCGACGTGGTGGAAGACGCGAGCGACGGCGACTGGCGGGTCACGCGACGCCGCACCGCCGCTCCCATCCGTTTCGCGGCTTTTAACCTGGGCAATTTCGAACACGTCCGCGTGGAAAGCTCCAACCTGGTGATCGATGTCTGTGCCAACCGCGCCCTGGAGCGCGCGCTGGAACCGAAGGCCTCGGACGTGTTGCCCTTGATCTCGGCGCCCGGCAAGCCTCGCCGCGTAGATCCCACGGTGGCGATCGTCGCGCCGCCGCCGCACGATCCGCTCGAACGCCTGCAGACGCTAGCCTCCGAAATAACTTCGGCGGTCGGATTCATGGCGGCGAAGTTTGGGCCGCCCGCCCTGCCACACATCACGGTTTCGCCCATTCCGGGAACCTTCGGGCAGGGCTTCCCGGGGCTGATTTACCTCTCCACACTGTCCTACCTTAAGTCGCTGCCGACCGGGAACGGAACGCTGACACAATCCCAGGCGCTGTATTTTGACGATCTCCTGGAGGCCCACGAGGTGGCGCATCAATGGTGGGGCAACCGGGTGACTGCCAGTTTCTATCGGGATAGCTGGCTCATGGAAGCGCTGGCCAATGTCTCGGCGCTGCTATACATCGAAAAGAGCAAAGGGCAGCACGTGGCCGATGTGATGCTGGACAGCTACCGCAACTACCTGCTGGAGAAAACCCAGGGCGGCCAGACGGTGGAATCGCTGGGACCTATCGTGTTTGGGTTGCGCCTGGAGAATTCTCAAATGCCTTCCGCCTACCGCACCATCACGTATGGCAAAGGCACGTGGATCATGGAGATGCTGCGCCACCGGATGGGCGACGAGCGCTTTGGGGCGATGCTGGCGGAGGTCCTCAAGCGGTATGACCACCGCGACATTACCACGGAAGAGTTCCGCGCCCTGGCCGCCCAGTTTCTGCCGGCCCACGCAGAGGATCCGCAGCTCGCGTCCTTTTTTGAGCAATGGGTCTATGGAACCGGCATCCCCACTCTGAAACTGAGCTGGTCGGTGAAGGGCAAGGCTCCGGAGGTGCGGCTGGTGGGAACCGTGACGCAGACCGACGTGGTGGTGGATTTCACGGCGCTGGTGCCGGTGGAGATTCAACCGGCGCACGGGCCGGCCATTACCCGCTGGGTGCGCACGTCGAGCGACCCGGTTACATTTACGGTGGCGCTGACTCAGCCGCCCGCCAAAGTTGTGCTGGACCCGCACAACGCGGTGCTGCGGCGATAGCAGGCGCTGGTGGCGCACGAGTACGTACGCCACGAAAGGTCATTTTTCGGATATCTCGAAGATCTTGCCGTCCAGTTCTTCGATGCGCACAAAGAAGCGTTTCCGGGCTTGGAGTTTGGCCTCGGGAACCTCGAAATTAGCCAGCACCATGTGATCTTCCGTAGCGCGGCCGGGAACCGTTTCCTGCGTGATCAGAGTCTTGGCGAACTTCGGGCCGAGGATGGGCGTGCCATCGAAGAACCGCTGGGCATCAATCTCCGAAGAAGTGAGGCCGGGATGCTGGCTGCCATCGGGGTCCTCCAGAACCAGCCACACGGTCCGGACCACGAACGGGTAGTCGGAGCTGTTGTGGAGCTGGAAGTCGGCTACGGCGACGGAATGCTCATCGTCGATCGGGACAGTGCGGATCTTCACGATTTTGCCCGGCAGCTCCATGTGCGCACCGCGCTGCATGTACAAGATGCCGGCGACGGCCAGGGCGATCACGCCCAAACCGACGACGAACGTGATGACGAACGTATTCTTCATGAGGCCTCCCGCCTTTCAAACTGGTATTTGAGACTGAAGGATGATTGTAATAGATAGATATGGAGTGGATGAGCAAGGCGGGCCGGCAGATGGTTCTGATGGACGGCGACATCACACGCGTGCCGGTGGACGTGATTGTGAATGCGGCCAATGCGGCGCTCGCGGGCGGCGGCGGAGTGGATGGCGCCATCCATCGCGCCGGTGGCGGAGAGATTATGCGCGAGTTGGAGGCGATCCGCGCGCGCATCGGCCGTTGCGCAACGGGCAGCGCGGTCGCCACCGGCGCCGGACGTCTGCCGGCGCGCTATGTTTTCCATGCGGTCGGGCCGGTCTACCGGGATGGGCGGCATGGCGAAGCGGAGCTGCTGGCTTCCTGCTATCGCACCTGCCTGGCCATGGCGGAAGAACGCGGCGTGGCCACCGTCAGCTTCCCTGCCATCAGCACCGGCGTGTATGGCTATCCGCTGGAGGAGGCCGCCCGAATCGCGCTCGGCGCGGTGAAAGCCCACTTGGAGCTGGCTGAAACAAAGGTCCAGAAAGTTGTTTTCGTGCTCTTCGGCGCTCGGGCATACCGGATATACGCCGATGCTCTCGCCAGCATTTAGCGAGACTTTCATCGGGCAGTAACATTAGGCGGGTAATATCGAAATCGGAAGGTACGGGAGGTGTATCGTGTCACGGAAGATCCGGGAAACCTTACAGACCGTCCTCAACACCGCGATTACTCCGGCTTGCCTGCTGGCAGTGCTGGTGATCTGGCCGGTTTCGAACCTGGTCCGGGCGCTTCGCGCTTCGCATTGAGCCGCGCGCCTCGATGAGACGAAAGATCGATTTCATTACCATCGATTCCGGTGGTGGCCACCGCGCGGCGGCTCAAGCATTGGCCGAAGTGATTGGCGCCCAGGAGCGTCCCTGGGACCTCGAATTCCTGTGCATCCAGGACCTGCTCGACCCCATCGACTTCATCCGCAAATCGGTCGGCATTCCATTCCAGGACGTGTACAATATCATGCTGCGGCGGGGCTGGACGCTGGGAACGGCACAAATGGTTCCAGTGATGCACCTGGCGATCCGCATGAGCCATCGGGCGCAAGTGGAAGTGTTGACGCGGCACTGGGCCGTGCACCGTCCCGACATGGTGGTTTCGCTGATCCCGCACTACAACCGCGCGCTGCGGGAAGCCCTGGAGCAGGCATGGCCAAGGACGCCGTTTGTGACCATCCTGACCGACATCGCCGACTATCCGCCCAACTTCTGGATTGAGCCGCTGGACCAGCACGTCGTGTGCGGCTCGGGACGAGCGGCCGCGCAGGCGCGCGCGATGGGGCTTCCGGAATCGCGCGTGGTCAAGACTTCCGGCATGATCTTGAACCCACGATTCTACGCGCCACGTCAGGTGAACCGCGCCGAAGAGCGCGCGCGGCTGGGACTGCGGGCGGATCTTCCGACCGGCCTGGTGCTGTTTGGCGGCGAGGGATCGCGCGAGATGGCGCGAATTGCCAAGTGTCTGAGCGACGCCGGCAGCGGCGTGCAATTGATCCTGCTGTGCGGCCGCAACCAAGAAGCTGTGCGGCAACTGCGTTCTCTCGACAGCCGCATCCCGTTGTTGGTGAAGGGTTTCACCAAGGATGTCGCATATTACATGGAGCTGGCCGATTTTTTCATTGGCAAGCCGGGGCCCGGTTCCATCAGCGAGGCGATTGCCATGGGGCTGCCGGTGATTGTGGAGCGGAACGCCTGGACCCTGGCGCACGAGCGTTACAACGCGGATTGGATTGAAGAGCAGGGCTTGGGGTTGGTGGTCCGCAGCTTCTCGCGGATTGCCGACGCGGTTCGCGAACTGCTAACGCCGGACCGTTATCGGCGTTATCAGGAGCGCATTGCTGGAATGCAGAACCGCGCCGTGTATGAGATTCCGGCGGTGCTCGAAGAAATCTTGCGGCAGAACCGTCCTTCGAATGAATTCCAGCCGGCGGCGGCGCAAACTTGGGCGACCGGCATCCTGTGACCAGCGGTACCTCTGTCTTAGAAGCCGACAACGAAGAACTGGTTCTGCCGGAAATCTCAGGCCCCCTGGATAAGGCCGGCTGGACGGTTTTCACCGCGCCGGGCCGGTCTGCCGCATCGGATTTTTGCCATGGACGCGCCACTGGCGCTGACGGCGTAACGGCGCAGCTACGCGATGATGACTTGGCGGGCTGCACAACTGCACGCGCCAGTCTGTGGGAGGGTGGGGAATTGCCGGGTTGATGTTGGTAAAACGCGTGCAGCCCGGGCGGAAACTTGGGGGCTATTGTCCCCAGGAAACCCACTTTGCTCGAACAGGCCGGGCGTGGTATATTTGGAGCGCGTTTGATGGCTTCCGCGAATCCGGTAGAGAGTTTCTTGAGCGACGGCTGCATTTCCCCGCTTTTGTTTCCTCTTCGATGAGCCCGGCGTCAATCAGCAGGAGGAGTGAATGAAGAAGATTTTCGTGGGCAACCTCGATTTTCAGGCAACTGAAGAGGCTGTGCGCGGCCTGTTCGAGCAATACGGCCAGGTAAGCAGCGCGCACATTATGACGGATCGCGATACCGGCCGTTCGCGCGGGTTTGCCTTCGTCGAAATGGACAACGAAGCGGAGGCGGACCAGGCTATTACCGCGCTTAACGGGTTCACAATGGGGGGACGCGCGCTGAACGTGAACGAAGCGCGGCCCAAACCGGATCGCGGATTCGGCGGCGGAGGTGGCGGCGGTGGCCGCCCCGGCGGCCGGCGTCCGGGCGGCGGAGGTGGCGGCGGCCGGCGCGAACCGCGCTGGTGAGCTAGCCTCCCCGAGTCCCGTTTTCCAGAAAAGCGCGCAACCGGTGGCTGCGGCTGGGATGCCGCAGCTTCCGTAGCGCCTTGGCTTCGATTTGCCGGATGCGTTCGCGCGTTACGGCGAAGTTTTGCCCCACCTCTTCGAGCGTGTGCTCGCTCCCATCTTCCAGTCCAAACCGCATCTTGATGATCTTCTCTTCGCGCGGCGTCAGGGTCTTGAGCACCTGCGCAGTCTGTTCGCGCAGATTGAGATTGATGACCGCATCGGAAGGCGAGATGCCGTTGTGATCGACGATGAAATCGCCCAGATGCGACTCTTCCTCTTCGCCGATGGGTGTTTCCAGTGAGATCGGCTCCTGGGCCACGCGCAGCACCTTGCGCACTTTGGGTACTGGCAACTGCAAGCGCTTGGCCAGTTCCTCATTGGTGGGTTCACGCCCGAGTTCCTGCACCATCTGCCGCGAAGTGCGGATGAGCTTGTTGATGGTCTCGATCATGTGGACCGGGATGCGGATGGTGCGGGCCTGGTCGGCGATGGCGCGCGTAATGGCCTGCCGCACCCACCAGGTGGCGTAGGTGGAAAACTTGTAGCCGCGACGGTATTCGAATTTGTCCACGGCCTTCATCAGGCCGATGTTGCCTTCCTGAATCAGGTCGAGGAACTGCAGGCCGCGGTTGGTGTAGCGCTTGGCAATGCTGACCACCAGGCGCAAGTTGGCCTCGATCAGTTCCTTCTTGGCGGCCTCGGCTTCCTGGTGAGCCATGGTGATGATTTCGAGGGTGCGGCGCAATTCCGCCGCCGATCCGCCAAACTGTTCCTCCAGTTGCTGGAGCTTCAGGCAGTGAACCCTCTGCTCCTTGCGGATTTCCTTGAGGCCATCGGCGCGGCCGGACCATGTCTCGAGCTTCTTCTGGATGCGCGTCACCTCGCGCTCGAGGGGCTTCAGATCTTCCACCGCGGCTCGCAGCCGTTCGATGAGGTGATGGATGACCGGGCTTTGAAACTTCACCGCGCGCACGAGCCGAGAGGTCCGGATCACCAGCCGGCCGAGCTCCCAGAGCTGCCGGCGGTACTGCTTGGGCTTCATGCCGCGCGGCACCGCCTGCAGCTTCTGGCGGCACTGCAAGATCTTCCGGTAATGGCGCGAGATGTCTTCGATGGATTGGGTAAACTCCAGCCGCTTCTCCTCCACCAGTTCATCGGTGAGAATGGGGTCGGCAATCTGGACCACGTCGCGCGCTGAAATGAGGTCACGCGCCATCTGATCGCCGAGGGAAATGATTTCCTGAACCACCAGCGGCGCCCGCGATAGAGACTTGAGGGCGGTGGTCTGGCCGTGTTCGATGCGGCGCGCGATTTCGACTTCACCCTCGCGCGTGAGCAGTGGAACAGTGCCCATCTCGCGCAGGTACATGCGGACGGGGTCGTTGACTTTCTCGCCCAGTCCGGCCTGCAGCTCGAGGTCGATGAGTTCTTCGCCTTCGTCGAGCTTTCTTTCGAAATCCTTGGGCTCTTCGAGAATTTCTATGCCCGCGGTGTCCAGGCCGGCGAGGATATCGTCGAGATCGGCGCCGGTGGACAGGTCTCCGGGCAGAACTTCGCTCACCTCGTCATAGAGGACGTAGCCCTTCTCCTTGCCCATTTGCACGAGCCGTTGGAGACCATCACCTTTGTCGTCAAGCGCCACCGAAGCCCCGTAACTCCCAGCGAGAAGAATCGAAATTATTGTACACCACGGCGCGACGCCGAATTAAGTGTGGTTCGCGTCAGGGTACTGCCGTTGCATCGTCGATTTGCTGTAGCTTCTGCCTAAGGCGTTCCGCCTCCACCGCGTCGCCGCCGCGCTCGGCCCGGTCAAGGCGAGCCTTCACGTACGCACGCTGCTTCTGAATGCCGTCTTTCTGCGCAGCGCTGAAAGCCTCTTTGATGTCGCCATCGCGCTCCGCCTGCCTGACGCGCGCTTCCAGTTCCGAACTGCGGAGTTCGGCGCTGGAGCGGCGCAGGCTTTCCAGGCACTGGCGTCCGTATTCCAGGGTAATCTCGCGGCCCTCCACTTCTTCGGAGAGAATGGCCTCCGCCAGCGCGCTCTGGTCCTCCGGCTCCAGGCGGCTGCTCACAGCGTCGAAGGTGAGCGCGGCGTCACTGGAATATACGCCCAGCACCGCCTGGTAAATGCGGCGCGTGGCCAGGCGGTCGAGGATGTCGAGCTTTTCCAGATCGGCGAGAAGCAGGTCACGGCCCTCCACATCGGAGAGCAGCACGCTCAGCAGCCCTTTCTCGTCGACGCGCATGGTCTCCTTCGGCTGCTGGATGGTCGATTCCTTGCGATCGGCGACGATCTTGCGAAAGCTGTCGAGCACCAATCCGCGATCCACCCCGATGTAGGCGGCTACATCGTTGGCGATCGCCATGCGCTCCAGCCGGTTGGGAATTCGCTGCACCGCCGGCAGCAGAAACTTGAGAACCTCCACGACGCCTTCGGTGGTCTTGGTATCGAACCGGGCGCGCGCCCGGTCCGCCAGCCAATAGAAATAGCCTTGCGCGCCGTCAAGCTGCTTCTGGTAAGCCGCCGCGCCGCGCTGCTTGCAGTACTCGTCGGGATCGAGATCGGTGTCCAGTTGCAATATGCGGACCTGCAGGCCCTCATCCAGCAGCAGGTTGATGGACCGTTCCGCGGCCTTGGCGCCGGCCGCGTCGGGATCGAAATTAACAATAATTTTGTCGGTGTGACGCTTGAGCGCCCGTACCTGATCCTGGGTGAGCGCGGTCCCACAACTGGCTACGACCGGGCGGAAGCCCGCGGCGGTGACGCCGATGGCGTCCATGTAGCCTTCCACCAGCACTGCTCGCTCTTCTTTGCGGATGGCTTCCTTGGCGCGATGGAGATTGTACAGCACGTGGCTCTTTTTATATATCGGTGTTTCCGGCGAATTGAGGTACTTGGGATTGTCGTCGCCGGCCAGCGCGCGGCCGCCGAATCCGATGATTTTGCCTGATTCGCTATGGATCGGAAACATTAGGCGGTTACGGAAGTAGTCGTAGAAGCTGCCGTCGTCGCGCCGGCGAACCAGTCCCGAGGGCTCCATCTGTGCAGCGGTGAAGCCGCGCTGTTCCAGCAGACGGACGAGGGCGCGCCCATGGCGATCGGAATAGCCGAGGCCGAACTGGTCGATGGTTTCGGGCCGCACGCCGCGGCGGCCCAGGTAGGCGCGCGCGATTTCACCGGAAGGCCCAGCCAAGGCGGCGCGGAAACTCTCCTGAGCCAGTTCGTGCATCTGGTAGAGCGCCTCGCGCTGGCGGGAATCCTCATCGGCATACTGCGAGCGCTTGGGCATGGGAATGCCGTTGCGTTCGGCCAGGCTTTTGAGCGCTTCGTAAAAGCTCAGGCCTTCGAGTTCCATGACGAAGCGCACCACGTCGCCCTTGGCCTGGCACCCGAAGCAGTAATAGAACTGCTTGGTGGCATGGACCGAGAAGGAAGGCGTTTTCTCCTGGTGAAAAGGGCAGAGCCCGGTATAGCGGTAGGCGCCGGTCTTGCGGAGCCGGACCTTTTCGCCGATAACGCCGACTATGTCGACGCGCGATTTCAGTTCCTCGACGAAGTCCATGGCCCCTGGTTCATTATCCCGCATTGTGCCAATTGGTACGGGTCACAGCGGCGCGCTAACTGACGATAGCTTGATCCGCGCGGCTACACCCTCGACACTCCAGTCATGCTTGGTAGTATCCTCGACCATTTGAGCCACTACGCGCGGATACTCACCGCAGTGATGCCCTTTCTGTTGGCCATCGCGATCAGGTTCATCTACGGGAAAAACCGGGTCACCCACGCGCTGCTGTCGATCAGCACGATGTGGTTCGCCATCAATATTTTGCTGGCGCCGTATTCGGATGGGATGCAGCGGGATCTGGCGCATGTCCGCTCGTGGTTCCGGTGAGCCAAACGGGCCTGCGATCCGCTACAATGGCTGTGAGAAGGAGGCCGTATGGAACCCACTGGCATCCAAGCCGCCGGTTTTTTCGGTCTGGGCGGACCTGAGGTAGCTGCACTTTGCGTGCTCGCCGTGCTGTTGTTCGGCGGCAAGAAGGTCGGTGAACTCGGGAAAGGCTTAGGCGAAGGGATCCGCAACTTCAAGAGTGCCTTGAAGGGCGACGAAGAAGAGAAGAAGTAGGAAACTGGCTTCGAGAACAGCCCGCAAGCGGGGCTGGGTCCAGCTCGGCTTCAAGAGATCCATCTAAAAAGTAAAACCCCGCAGGTCCGGAAGGGCCTTGCGGGGTTTTGACGTTTCCGGCGGACAGCCGCGTCCGCGCGAAACTATTTCTTCTTGGGCGGGACGATGGCGTCCTTGGCGGCCTTGGCCACGCGGAACTTCACGACCTTCTTGGCCGGAATCTTGATGGCTTCGCCGGTGGCCGGGTTACGCCCCATGCGGGCCTTGCGATCCTGGCGGACGAGGCGCCCGATGCCGGGTACCACGAACACGCCGTTCTTCTTTACTTCCGAGATGGCCATGGCTGCCAGGCCATCCAGAAACCCACGCGCCACCTTGTTGCTGACTTCGCAGTGTCCGGCGAGCGCCTTCACAAGTTGGGTTTGGGTCATTCTTGTAGTTGCCATAAATCTCCTTTGATTCTCCCGTCAACTTTCCATCGAAACATTTTTGTGCCGCAACGTTCTGGTCGAACGTGCGCCGTAATCGATATCAATCATAAGGGAAGGCCGTGGGGATGTAAAGGGACTTTCTTAAAAAAAGGCCGGTTTTGCACGGTTTTTTTGCATGGTAACGGCTGAAAAGCCCGTTTCACGGGCTTTTCATGAAACCTTGGCCACGCTGGTAGTGTAAATCCCCCTCACCGAAGGCTGCCGCGGCCTTGTTTTTCAGCACCCGGAAGCGCACCCGGTCCGGGGCTCGCGCATCCAGCGAGATGCGGACGGCGGCGTAGAGTTTGAGCGCCGGACCGCCGGCGGTAGTCTCCGATTCTCCTCGCGGGGCCTCGGGGCGCGAACGCAGTTGATTGAGAAATACGACGACCGCACCGGTTCTGGTGACAATCCCAGCCAGGTTCCGCAGCCCCGAAGCCAGCACGCGGCTCTGCAAGCCTTGTCCGCCCTCTCCCAGCAGGGTTTCCAACTCCAGCCTGGGGATGAGCGCCGCGGCCGAATCCACTACGAGCATGTCCACGGCCCGCGAAGACGCCAATTGGCGCACCATCTCAAGGGCCTGCTCAGCCGATTCGGGCTTGGCCACCGGCAGCCGGTCAATGGCCACCCCAAGCATGGCGGCGTATGCCGGATCGAACGCGTGTTCGGCGTCGATCCAGGCAGCCGTCAAGCCGCAGCTCTGCGCGTGGGCAATCACCTGCAGGGCCAGTGTAGTCTTCCCGGTGGATGAGGCGCCGAACAGTTCCACCATTTGGCCACGGGGGAATCCTCCCGTGCCGAGAGCCGCATCAAGCGCCGCAAAACCGGTTGCAATGACAGGTATCGCGGACGGCTCGTCCGTGCGGGCCAGTTTGAGCCGAATGGCGCGCTGCCGGTCCTGCTCCGTCATGGCTGTCGAGCCGCCGAAAGGCTACCTGCGGGCGGGCGCGGTCTTGGCCGCCGCGGTCGGGGTCTCAGGTGCGGCCGCCACGTCCGCTTTGACCAGCCCGAGGTGTTTGCGCAGTTCGGTGTCGAGGGCCTGGCGGATATCCGGGTTGTCCTTGAGGAACTGGCGGGCATTCTCGCGGCCCTGCCCGATGCGTTCGCCTTTGTAGCTGAACCACGAGCCGCTCTTCTCCACCAGGTTTTGCGCCACCCCCAAGTCCAGCAGATCGCCTTCCTTGGAAATGCCCTCGCCGTAGATGATGTCGAATTCGGCCTCACGGAATGGCGAGGCGACCTTGTTCTTCACGACTTTGACTTTGGTGCGGTTGCCCACCACGGTGTCGCCGTCTTTGATGGCAGCGATGCGCCGGATGTCCACGCGCACCGAAGCGTAGAACTTGAGCGCCCGGCCGCCAGTGGTGGTTTCCGGGTTGCCAAACATCACGCCGATCTTCTCGCGGATCTGGTTGATGAAGATCAGGCAGGTGCGCGACTTGGAGACAATGCCGGTGAGTTTGCGCAAGGCTTGGGACATCAGGCGCGCCTGCAAGCCCATATGGCTGTCGCCCATTTCGCCGTCCAATTCGGCCTTGGGAACCAGCGCCGCCACCGAGTCCACCACCAGCACGTCAATCTGGCCGGAGTTGGTCAGCGTGTTGGTGATCTCGAGCGCCTGCTCGCCGTAGTCCGGCTGCGAGACCAGCAGGTTGTCGACATCGACTCCCAGTTTCCGCGCGTAGGTCGGGTCGAGCGCGTGCTCCACGTCGATGAATGCGGCGATGCCGCCAGCCTTCTGGGCTTCGGCAATTACCTGGAGGGCGATGGTGGTTTTGCCGGAAGACTCAGGTCCGAAGATTTCAATGACGCGGCCGCGGGGAAAGCCGCCCACGCCCAACGCGGCATCGACGGATATCGAACCGCTCGAAATCACCGATACCGGTACGATCGCGTCCTTCGACCCAAGTCGCAGAATCGAGCCCTTGCCAAACTGCTTCTCGATTTGGCTGAGGGCGGTCTCCAACGCACGCACGCGCTCTTTTTCGTCCATGTCAGGTAAAGCTCCTAGGGTGGGGTGAAAACGCCATTGTAGCAGCGGTAGGGCGGCCGGGATCAAGCGACGGACGGTATAATCACACCAGAGGTTCTTCGATGGCAGCTCGTCTCCTGGTGCTCGGTTTGCTGGCAGCCCTGCTGATGGGATCTCCCGCCAAGAAGAAGACGGTGGGCAGCGCTCGCGGCGAGAACGAGGACTTGGTCCTCGAGAACCACTATCTACGTCGATCCGGCGGATGTCAAAGAAGTGCTGGGCGACGATCTGGGCGGGCACTACATCGTGGCGGAAGTCAAAGTGGAGCCGAAGTACGGCAAAGAGATATCGATCGACCGCGACGATTTCGTGCTGCGCACCGACAAAGACGGCGAAAGAGCCAAACCGTTCGTGGGCAGCCAGATTGCCGGGCGCGAAGCCCTCATCGTCAGCCGTACTGACGACACGGCGAACCAGCACCACCCTGCCGTCACCATTGGAGGCATCGGGGGTGGTGTCGGCACAGGCTCCGGCAGCAACGGCAATGCTTCCTCTAAGATTCAGAATGCCGCCACGGTGAAGGAAAATCCCCTGCAAAAGGTGCTGGACGACAAGATTCTGCTGGAGGGGAAGATTAAGAACCCGCTGACCGGCTTGCTCTATTTCCCCATGGAAAAGCAGAAAATGAAGGAACTGGAACTGGATTACGGCGGCAAGGAAAATCGCATCAATCTGAGGTTTAAATAAACCCGCATGAGAATCCTGGTGGTCGAGGACGAGAAGCGAATCGCCGACTTCCTGTGCCGCGGTCTGGAAGGAGCGGGCTACGCCGTGGATGCCGCTCCCACCGGCACGGACGCCTTGCAGAACATCCACACCACGGATTACGACCTTGTGGTGCTGGATCTGATGCTGCCTGATATGGACGGCCTGCAGGTGCTCGAGAAAGTCCGCAACCGTAAGGCCGGGCCGCCGGTACTGATTCTAAGCGCGCGCGGCAGCCTGGACGATCGCGTTAAGGGGCTCGAACTGGGGGCCGACGATTACCTAGTGAAGCCGTTTGCCTTCGTGGAGCTGCTGGCGCGGGTGCGCGCCCTGTTGCGGCGCGGCCAGCCGACTCCGGAGAAATTGCAGGTGGCCGATCTCACGCTCGACTGCATCCGCCGCAAAGTGTCGCGCGGCGCCGATGGCATCGATCTGGCGCCCAAGGAGTTCGGCATCCTGGAATACATGATGCGCAACCGCGGCCGTCCCCTCAGCCGCACGATGATTGTGGAGCACGTGTGGGACATGGATTACGACGGCCTCACCAACATCGTGGACGTCTACATCCGCCACCTGCGCAGCAAGATCGACGACCGCTTCCCGCAGAAGCTGATCCAGACGGTGCGCGGCATCGGGTACATGATCGACGTGCCGGATAAACAGGCTGAACGGCCGGCTGAACCGGCTTCCGAGCGGCAGGTGTAACGTGATCCGCCGCCGCGACCTTCGCCGCATCAGCCGCGGGCTGCGCTTCCGGCTGACGGCCAGCTATGCGCTGTTCTTTACGGTGCTGCTGATCGGCGCGGCGTTTCTGTTCGGAATCCGGCTGAACAATACGCTGCAAGAAGAAGCGCACGCTGAACTCAGAGATCATTGGGACTCCATGAAAGGCTACCTGCGCATCGAAAAAAAGGAGGGAACCGATCCGGACGAGCGGGCCATCTGGTATTACGACAAGGAGGACCCCGACGAAACCACCACCGTCCTGGACATCAAGAAGATTTACCTGGTTGCGGCCGCCGACGGCAAAGTGATCCTCGACTTTGACGACCAGCCGGCATACTCCGAGGCTTACAAAGATGTATTTGATTCCCCGGCGAACATTCGGGCGCGTGTAGCCAAAGCAAGCCCCAATCCAGCGGCCCCGAATCCCGGACCATTTTGGGACACGCGGCGCGATTCCGACGGGGGACAATTTCTGGTCCGGTCTGGAATCGTCTGGGATGAATGGCATCACCATCCTTACTACGTTTCACTGGCGCTGCCACTG
Source organism: Bryobacterales bacterium (assembly GCA_963842505.1). Taxonomy (GTDB): domain Bacteria; phylum Acidobacteriota; class Terriglobia; order Bryobacterales; family Bryobacteraceae; genus PALSA-129. The sequence goes on along the minus strand of CAWJGZ010000004.1, from coordinate 1,196,683 downwards.
GCGCAATACGCCAAGATCCAGAGCGGCTTCACCTGGATCTTCATCGGGGTGGTCCCGGGCGCTCTGGTATTAGGCGGCATCTTGGGATGGTTCATGGCCGGGCGCGCGCTCACTCCCGTGAAGGATGTGGCGCAGGCCGCGCAGCGCATTTCGGGATCCAACCTGAGCCTGCGCATTCCGACCCGCGAGGCCGGCGACGAACTGGATTACCTAATCCTCACGTTCAACCGCATGATCGAGCGGCTGGAATCTTCCTTCCAGCAAATGAAGCAGTTCTCCACGGACGTTTCGCATGAACTGCGCACGCCCATCACGGCCATTCGCGGCCAGCTCGAAGTGGCGCTGTTCACGGCCAAGACCACCGAGCAGTACCGCGAAGCCATGTTCAACGCGCTGCAGGATATCGACCGGCTCTCGCAGATTGTGCGCGCGTTGCTGCTGCTCTCGCAGGCGGAATCGGGCCAACTGGCGCTGCAAAAATCGCGGCTGAATCTTCGCGAAGTAGCGGTAGACCTAGCCGACCAGTTTCAGATTCCGGCGGAGGCCGCCGGCGTCCGCCTGGAGACTGATCTGCCCGACGAATGCTTTGTACAAGGCGACCGCGTGCAGATCGAGCGCATGATTACCAACCTGCTCTCGAACGCGCTCAAGTTCACCCCCGAAGGTGGCCGGGTGCGGCTGCGCGTGGTCTCTAAGCCGGAGCGGGCGGAGGTGACCGTCGAGGACACGGGCCGCGGCATCTCGACCGAACACCTGCCACACATTTTCGACCGCTTCTATCGCGTGCCGGGCTCGGGAACAGCGCCCAACCTGGACCAGGGACTGGGGCTGGGGTTGAGTTTCGTCGCGTGGATCGTGAAGGCGCATCACGGCAAGATCGAAGTGGATAGCGCTCCCGGCAAGGGATCCCGGTTCACCATCACGCTGCCCGCGGCGGGTGTGACGCCGGACACCATGGAGCTGGCGGGCGAGCCGGCTGGCCGTCCCTAGCGGAGTTGGCAGGCGAAAGGTTTCGCCTGCCCCACGGATTTGATTTTTAGGCAAGAGCAAGAGATTCCACCGGGCGAAACTGGTACAATCCAGATTCGTGCTCCGTGGCACTGCCGGGGAGCAATCGCCTCAAAAATCGCGCCGTGCTTCGCAGGGTTTTCAAAGCTTTCCAGTATCGCGACTTCCGCTTGATGTGGATCGGCGCCTGCACGTCCGCCATCGGCACCTGGATGCAGATGACGGCGCAAGGCTGGCTCATCTGGAGAATCAGCGGCAACGCCCGCTTGCTCGCCCTGGACCCAATTCTGCAGGCGATCCCCATCGTGCTTTTCTCGCTGGTCGGCGGCGTGCTGGCCGACCGGTTCGAACGCCGCCACATGCTGATTTTCTCGCAGTGCGTCCAGATGTTCTGCGCGTTGCTGCTGACGTTCCTGGTGGGTTTCCACGTGGTGAAGGTGTGGCACATGCTGTCCTGTTCCTTCGTGGTGGGCTTCGCGCAGGCCTTCGGCGGGCCGGCCTATTCGGCGCTGATCCCGACGCTGGTGCCGAAGGAAGACATGCCCAACGCGATTGCCCTGAATTCCATCCAGTTCAACGCGGCCGTGATGGTGGGGCCGGCGCTGGGCGGCTGGGCTTTGCATACATTGGGCGATACCTGGTGCTTCGGACTCAACGCGCTTTCGTTCCTCGCGCCCATCGTCTCCCTGCTGATGCTGACCATCCGTTTTCTGCCGGAGCGGACCGGCGAGAGCATTCTCACCAGCCTGAAAGAGGGTCTGCAATTCGTGCGGCGGGTGGGTGCCATGGAGAGCCTGATCGTGCTGGCTTGCTGCATGGCGGCGCTGGGCGTGCCGCTACGCACCTTCCTGCCGGTCTTCGCCGCCAAAGTCTTCGGCCAGGGATCGGGAACATACGCGATCTTCCTCTCCATGTCCGGGATGGGATCGGTAATCGGCGCGCTGGCGGTGGCGTACCTGGGCAACGTCCGGAAGAAGGGCCGGCTGGCCCTGGTCATGCTGATTTGTTTGGGCCTTGCTATTACCGGCTTTGCGCTCTCCAGGTCGGTGGCCATGAGCTGCGCCATGCTGCTTTTGGGCGGAGCCGCCATGATGGGAGTCTTTGCCATGGTCAACTCCCTGGTGCAGCTTGTGGTTACTAATGAGATGCGCGGCCGCGTGATGAGCGTCTACAATCTCTCATTTCGCAGCGGTATGCCTATGGGAAACCTGTTGGCCGGCTGGCTCGTCCCTATCTTTACAGCTCCCGTGGTGCTGGCCGTGAATGGTGTGCTCCTGGTGGCTCTGGGGGCCTACTATTTCCTGGTGCAGCGGCGGGTGGCTGAGCTTTGATGAGAGAGCCGAGCTTTTAATTGAATAGGTGATATCGATTATGTGGGTTCTGTTATTGGCAGGTTTTATGACCGTCGCCCCATCTCCTCTGGAAACTGCGCGCGACGCCGAGGACCGCCCAGCGCTCGAAAAAATGGCCAACGAATACTCGGCCGCGGCCGCCAAGGCGCCCAACGACGCCGAGGCGCAGTACCGAGCTGAGCTGGCTTGCTCGTACCTGGCGGAAATCGCCATCGAGCAGCGCGACCGCAAACTAGGGCAGCAGGCCGCTGAGCGTGGCATGAAATTCGGCGAGCGCGCCGTCACTCTCAAGCCCGATTCGGCGGAATACTACCGCGTTCTGGGCACGCTTTACGGCCAGGCTATTATCGACCTTCCCAGCGGGCTTAACTACGGACCGAAGGCCAAGGAGGCCATCAACCGGGCGGTGGAGAAAGCGCCCAAATCCTCTGCGGTTTATGTGGCGCGAGGGGTCGGCAATTACTACCTGCCGGCCATGCTGGGCGGCGGCCCTAAACTAGCCTCCGACGATTTCCGTAAAGCCATCGAGCTTGATTCCAAGAACGCCGAAGCCTATCTGTGGCTGGGCCTGAGCCTCCGCAAGGAAAACAAGGAAGCCGAAGCCCGGCAAGCCTTCACGAAATCGCTGGAGCTCAACCCCAATCGTTTTTGGACCCGCCAGCAGTTGGCCAAGTTGCCCGGGAAGTGAGCAGTTCCGCCCGCAAGGGTGCACGCGTACACGGGCCTATCTACATTGACGGCAAGCCGCAAACCAGGAATTCGGAGTTTCTTGGACTGAACTGCACCCCTTCGCCGAGGCACGCAAGCTAGCCTAAGCTCGTTCGCGGAACCGGCCGAAACCGACTTAACTAACGCGGAGTTTTTCTAGTGAGCTTGATTTCGAACAACTTGGGCCAGCATTTGCCGGTGACGAAGAGGCGGTCGTGTTGGGCGTCGTAGGCGATACCGTTGAGGACGTCGGTTTTGAAATCGCCGGTGTCGACGAAGTCGGAGGTGGCGAGCAGGCCGGTGAGATCGATCCATCCGACGACTTTGCCGGTTTTGGGATCGATGCGGGCGATGCGGTTGGTCATCCAGATATTGGCGTAGAGTTCGCCTTTGACCCATTCCAACTCGTTCAAGTTCTCGACGGGCTGGCCCTCATCAGTCACCCTGATCACGCCCGTTTCCTTGAGAGTTTCAGGATCCCAGATGCGGATTTCCGGGTCACTCGCTCCGGCATTGACACTACGCGAACCGTCCATGTAGATCTGCTTTCCGTCGGTGGTGAAGGCCCAACCTTGGCCGGGATAGTGGAACTCGCCCTTCTTTTCGAAGGTGTTGAAGTCGTAAATAAACCCGGTCTCAGTCGTATAAGTGAGCTGGTAGAGTTTGTCCTTCCACTTGATGATGCCTTCGCCGAAAAACTCGGGGGGAAGGTCATGCTGTTGGACCACCTCGCCGGTTTCGAGTTTCACTTTGCGCACGGAGGAATGCCCCGCGAGGCCGGTGGCTTCGTAGAGAAAGCCGTCGAGATAGAAGAGGCCCTCGGTGAAGGCGGCGCAGTCATGGGGATAGACGTGAACGACGTCGTAGCCATACTCGGGGACGCCGGTCTGTGAAGCCGGGCCGCAGGCACAAGCCGCCACTGCGGCGAACAGGATGAGTGCACGCATACTTTAGGTAGGGTACCGCGAAAACGGGGGTCCCAGGCACGAGGAAAAGCAAGACTGGACTGGCTGGGCAGGCTAAAACACGCCCCACTTTAGAACAGGAAGTCTTTGGGAACCTGTTGGAAGACGTTGGACTTCGCCAGGAATTGGTAGGGGTTGACGGGGCGTCCGTTTTGATGGACTTCGTAGTGCAAGTGGGGGGCAGTGACGCGCCCGGTGGCGCCAACGGCGCCTACAAGCTCGCCGCGGCGGATTTCCTGGCCGGAGTGCACGTACATCTTGGAGAGATGGGCGTAAAGAGTCTCGAGGCTGCCATGGTCGACGACAACCACGAGGCCATAGCCGCTCTGGCGGTCGGCGAAACGGACCACGCCATCGGCCGTGACGTGAACGGGAGTACCGACAGGCGCGCCGAGATCGACGCCTTTGTGGAATTCACCTTCTTCCGAGAACGGATCGTTGCGATGGCCGAAGCCACTCAGCAGCCGGCCATTGATAGGCCAGAGGTTGGGTGTGCCGCCAAGGGGATGGATGCGGCGGTAAGAACTGGTAAGCAGAGCTAGGGTGTTAGCGCTGCGAAGAAAGTCATAATCCTGGACGCTTTCGGCGTAGGACGGGACGAGCTTGCCTTGGGCGGCGATATCGGAGGGGCCTTGCAATTTTTGCTTTAGGCCGAAGAGCACGGAAACCTCGTTGGCGTAGATCTCCAGGCTGGCCAATTGCTGATTGGTCTGGCTGACTTCCTTCTGAAGGTTCTGATAGCGGACGCGGAGAGCGTCGGCATCCTTGCGGAGGTGGTTGTAGTTTGCCACTTTCCAGGCCATGCGGGCGTAGCTGGCAACGAAGCCGAAAACGGAAATGCCGCCGAGCAGGGCAAGAGCTAGGATGGCGTAAACAGCCTGATGCGGAATATGAATGCGTCTGAGCCGGCCCCGAAGGGAGTGAGCTAGCACGACGACGAAATATTCTTCCTTCATAGTCGTCTTCATTCGACCGGACTACTACGCCAACCCCGGGCAGGGCTATTTCTTACAAAACAGAGCGGCGAATCTCAAACTGTAACAGCATCAAGGTGCCGCTGTCAACTCTAAATTTTGTTTGCAAGTGATTGATAAAATTGGTATTGTTCAATTTTAACAACGATATGCGGTTGCCTGGGACCTTATTTTTGCGGAATCTGGTGGAACGGCGCAGTTTGCTTGTGCAACTGGTGCGACGGGATTTCCAGCAGCGCTTCGTTGGTTCGGCGGTGGGTTGGATCTGGGGGCTGATTCATCCGCTGGTGCTGCTGGTGTGCTGGTGGTTCGTTTTCGTGGGGGTGCTGCACCAAAAGCCGGAGGGCGCAGCCACGGACTATTACCCGCTGTTTCTGTTTGCCGGGATGCTGCCGTGGCTGCTTTTCAGCGACACGGTGCAACGGTCGGCGACGGCGATGCTGGATCAATCGAACCTGATCACCAAGACGGTGTTTCCCTCGGAGATTCTGCCGGTGTCGGTATTTCTGTCGTCGGTGGTGAGCCATCTTCTGGCGGTGGCCCTGATGGTGGCGGCGGCAGGGGTGATGCTGAACCAAATCAGTATTTTTCTGGTGCTGCTGCCGGTGTACGTCTTCGTGCTGGGGCTGTTCGCGGTCGGGATGGGATGGATTGTCGCGAGCCTGCACGTCTTCCAGCGGGACACGGCACAGGTGCTGGCCGTAATCTTGCAGTTCTGGTTCTGGCTCACACCAATTTTCTTTACGGAAGGCAAGTATCCGCGACGGGCGCGGATTCTGCTGACGCTGAATCCGATGAATTACCTGGTGCGGGGGTATCGCCAGATGTTGCTGACTTCGACGTGGGGCTGGACAGATCTACGCGACCTGGCGGTGGCGGCGGGTTTTGGGGTGGCGCTGTTTGTGATTGGCGGACTGTTTTTCCGGTACATGAAGCGCGGGTTCGCGGACGTGCTGTGAGGGCGGCGTTCAGAAACGCACGGTGAGCAACGGGTACAACTCGATTGTCTATGGAACGCGGAGAGAAAGATCTGACTACAAGGCCGACTGAAAGTCAGCCGCCGGACGAAACGGCGTTGGCCTGCTGGAGGTTGTTGTTGGATACCTGCCAGATGCCGTTGACCATTGGGCGGCCACTACCGATCAGGGCGGCGCAAGCGATGGCGATAAAGGTAATGAGCAGCGAGTACTCGATCAGGTCCTGACCGTCTTCTTCGAGCCAAAATTTGCAGAGGAACTGCTGCATAGGGCCTCCATGGTCAATTAAAGCCGATCTATCTACACGAAGCAAGTAGTATGTGGTCCTTTTAGTACCGCTCCGACGACTGGAGGCAGGTTATCGTTAGCTAAAGTTAGTACGGGAGAGTGGTTTCATAACTTAGGTTAGTAATGGCTGACGTCGGTAGATAGTAGAGCCGGGCAGAAAGGAAAGCGGAGCGTACCACTTGGCCGTGCCGACCCCCGTTATTGACCCACGTTTGTCAACGGGGCGGGTGTCCCCCGAGCGCCTTCAGGCTTCTCCCTTGCGGTGAACCGCCAGGAGCTTGCACACCAGCGCGAATAAATCGAGCAGGACCCCCTATTTTGAGATGTTGGATCAAAATAGGTAGACCAGCACCTCCATCGCAGGCACGCTCCGGAATTATTTTAGCGCAAACGGGGGATCGCGGGTCAAGGATTTATCTAATAGTTTTCAAGGCAGTTATACGTCAGACGGAACCTGCCGCCGGCGAGGCGCATCGAATCAATAACACCGCAATTCCACAGTGTGGCCCAGTCTGCCGGTACCCCGGTCCAATCAAATGAAAAAGCAGTTACAAGAGGAGCGCATCATGTCACAAGAAGCAGGCCCGACGGTCAAGCAGTACTTATTGATCAGTGATTTCGATCAGACCTTGAGCTTCAACGATTCTGGGATTGTCCTCAGCGAGATGCTGGGTATCGGCGGATTTCAGGAGAAGATTGCGGGACTATCGGACATTCACCTGGTACAGCAAGGTGGCGAGCTGTCTTACCTACTGCTGCACGATCCGGAGTACCGGCGCGTCCGGAAGCACGATTTAGTGGAGGCTGGGAAGAGGATCCGGTTGAAACAGAACATCCGGTCGCTATCGACGCTGGTGAGCGATCTGGACGGACGGCAGTTTGCGTTGTACGTAGTGTCAGCGGCGCCGGAGGAAGTGATTCAATCGGCGCTGGATGGAATCTTTCCAGCGGACCACATTTTCGGCACTCGGTTTCGTTACAACGAGGCGACGGGCGAAATCGAGTCGATTGTGCGGGTACCGGCGGGTTACGGGAAAGTGGTGGTGCTGGAAGAACTGCGGCAGAGGCTGCCGATCAGCCACGACCGGATTGTGTACGTGGGGGACGGAAGCTCCGATGTCCACGTGATGCTGCACGTGAACCGGCTGGATGGGCTAACAATCGCGGTGTCGGAGAACAAGTACCTGACGCCGATTGCGCGGCGCACCATTCTGAGCGAGGACGCGTTGAGCGTGCTGATCCCGGTGCTGGAGGAGATTGTAGGTTGGAACGCGGCGCAGATTCGGGCTTACTTCGATGCGCACGGGTTTCTGCTGCAGGAGTGGGACAAGGTGCGAACGGATTCGCTGCGGATCTCGAAGGCGGGGAACGCGGCTGACGCGGGGGCGGACGCGGAGATCCAATGAGAGTGGACTGGCTGGGGTGGCTGGCGACGGCGGCGTTTGCGAGTTCCTATTTGTGCAAGAGGCCGGTCATGCTGCGCAAGGCGCAGGCCGTGGCGGCGTTGCTGTGGGTGATCTACGGACTGCTGATCCACGCGTTCCCGGTGGTGGTGGCGAACGCGGTGGTGGCGGGAGTGGCGGTCTGGTCATCGATCTCGCGAGATTATGAGGGGGCGTAAAATTGAGTTCACAGGCGAGGGCCTGAGACGCGGAGAACACACAGAAATTATGGGGACTTTGTTTTTCTCCGCTCTTCTGACCGCATCCGCGTCTCGGCGGTGAATCCGTGGTCCGTGAGCAGCAGGCCTACTCGATCATGCGGGGATGCGAGAACAGGAAGTGATCGAAGTAGTAATGCATCAGCAGAACGCTGAGGACGACGACGAAATAGCTCTGGTCGGGCTTGAGCGGTGTGACGGCGCGAACCAGAATGGTGAGCAGCACGATCACGCCGGTTGCTGCCAGGAAGCAGAGATAGTAAGGGACCATGCTCTTGCCGCGCACCAGGCGCTGCACGAACGGGCTTGAGATTTCGCCGCGCTGATCGCGCAGGCGGTTAATCAACCACAACAGGAACAGGTATTGGAAGGAGTGCCAGGTGTTGTAGCCCTGGAAGAGCACGTCAAGGTTGGATCCCATGGGCAGGCAGAAGGAAACCGCGGTGGTGACCGAGATGAGCAGCGTCTTGGGGACGCTACCGCAGCCCTGGCGGAATTCGGCGATAGTCTTCGAGATCCAGGCGAACAGAAAGGTGAAAAAGACCACGCCGGCCAGCACGGGGAGGTGGAAGGCGCGCAGGAAATCGGGATAGGGCAGAACCACGCCGCCGACGTAGAACAGGCGGAGGGACATTTTGTAGAGCCCAACGGGATAAAGGCCGGTGAGCACGAGACCATAATCGAGAAGGCGGGACCATGACTGCTCGGCCACTGAGGCGCGGGTGCGGTAGCAATCAGTGAGGTAGATGATCTGGTGCAGGACGTGGAGCGACGCCCAGGTGAAGAAGAATGTGATGAGGGCGGTGTAGTAATACACGCCGAGAAAAACGACCACCACCGGGAGGACGAAGGCCATGGCGGCGTAGGCGCGGTGGCGCGTACGGAACTGGCCGTCGAGCAGCGTGTACGTGACGGTGGAGAACAGGTGCGGTCCGCCGATCAGCAAAGCGACGCTGATGTTGATGAGGTTAACGGCTTGGGCGGGGCCCATCCAGCCGGTGGTCTGGGCAGCCCAGGCGACCAGAAAAGGAAAGGGCACCAGGATTGCGCTGAAAATGATCAGGGGCAAGTCCCACGAAGGTTTGTAAATCCAACCCGGCTCCCTCCCAGACAAGAGTGCGGGCGAGCCAGCCACAGCCGCCATATAGGGTAAATGATAGCCGAAGCGGAGCGGTGAATCAATTTGGCCCCGGAGGGTGGAAAGCGCTTGTCTTTGGGGCGCAATAGACATAGCATAAGGTCAAAGGACCGGATATCCAGATGAGACTATCTTTTGTCGTTTTAGGCCTCGTAGCCGCGAGCGTCGCGTCCTACGCCCAATCGGCGTCGCCGTTGATTACTGGGGTGGATCCGACCACCGGGAAGCGCGGGGATGTGATTACCGTGACGGGTCAGAACCTGCAAAAGGAAAATGTGGCGAAGCTGTACCTGACGGATGGCGTGAACGAGAAGAACGACATTCAGGTGGAGGTAACGTCGCAGACGGCCACCGAGATCAAGTTCAAGATTCCGGCGAAGGCGGCAATGGGGCGGATGGCGCTGATGATTTTGACGACAACCAAGCCGCCGCAGTTGATCGAACAGCCGGTGAAGCTGACGATCGACGATGGCTCTGGGGGAGGGACGGCGGTCCCGGCCGGAAGCGGTCAATAGGCACGAACCCGCTACCGGTGGTAGGGGGCTGAGAGATACTTGTGCGCTTCCTGGGCCGCGTCGGCCTGGGGGGCGTGATCGATGGCTTTCTGGTAGGCCTGCAGGGCCTCGGCGCGATGGCGGGTGAGGTCGTAGATCTGGCCGATACGGAGCCATGCGGAAGCTCCGGTATTGAGATCGACATTCTGGGGTGCGGCGACTACCTTCTTGAGGTTTTCGAGAGCGCGGTCGAAATCGCGGTACCAGAACTGGATAGTTCCTTCCTGGAAGTAGATTCGTTCCCACGGCAGGCGGTCATAACCGGGGGCGTGGGCGGTCTTGAGGCGGGCGATTTCCTCGGTGGCGGCGATGCTGCGAACGCCGTCGCCGGCTATGCTGTACATCTGGGATAGCTCAAGGTGGAGCAGGAAATTGCGTGGGAATCGCGCGATCAGGTTCTGGACGAGGGGGATGGCGCGGGCGGGCTGATTCTCGCGGCGGTAGAGCGCGCACAAGAAGACTTCGGCATCGATACGGTCGAGCCGGCCGTTTTGCGCGACATCCTGAACGATGCGGATGCCCTTCTCTTTGTCGCCATGGATTCCGATGAGGAAGCCGAGCATGCGGTAGTGCCAGGGCAGGCTGCCGACGATGTAATCGTGAAGGCCCTGGACCAGGCGCGCATCGACGTTTCGAGGCTGGATCTCGCTGAGGTGGTTGTGGAGGCGGCGCGCGGTAGTGGCGTCGCGCAGGGAATCGTGCCAGGCTTTCTTGACCACCCAATAATAGTCGGCACGGAGCCCGTAAGAGATGCCGAGGGAGTAGAGCGCGGCGGGGTCGCTGGGATTGGTGCTGAGGCGGGTCTGGGACAGCGACATGGCGCGATCGATTTCGGAGAGAAAGCGCCGTTCAGTGGCGGGGGAGGGTTCGAGCTTGGGACGGCGGAGGAAGGAATTGTTGCCGGAGACGAGTTCGCTTTCGAGGGCGCCATCGCGGAACATCTCCTGGAAAACGAGGGTTTGCGCGAGGTGGTTGTGAAGGTCGGGGAATGAGGGGTCTTGGGCGATGGCCTGCTCGAAGCATGCGATGGCCTCGGGGTATTCGAGGTTATAGAAGTGGTCGAAGCCCTGCTCGATGAGATTCTGCGCGGCGAGAGGAAGCGCGGCTAGAAGTAAAAGAATGGGAAAGGGCCGCACTAATTCATAGTAACCCGAGATCTGAGTATTCGACGCGGAGATGCTGAGGAAAACAGAAGCGGAGTCCAGAGAGGCCTTGTAGTCAGGGCAACTGGTCGAGGGCCCAGCGTGCGTGCGATGCCACCACGGCATCAGCCGAGGCGGCCAGCCTTTCCAACGGAGCACGGAATTCAGGCAGCCGCGAGTTTCCCATGGCGACGGCGACGTTGCGCAGGAAACCCGTGTAACGGGCGCGGGTGATGGGCGTGCTGCGGAACAAGGCGCGGAATTCGGGCTCGCTGAGAGCAGCCAACTTTTCGAGGGGCGGCGCGAATTCGCGGGGTACAAGGGCGGGGTCGGCAGTGATGGGGGCGCGGCGGTTCCATGGGCAGACGTCCTGGCAGATGTCGCAGCCGAAAACGTGCGGGCCCATGGCGGCGCGGTGCTGGAGGGGGATGGCTGCCCGGAGCTCGATGGTGAAGTAAGAGATGCAGAGGGTGGAATCGATACCGGAAGGAAGGATGGCGGCGGTGGGACAGGCGTCAATACAGCGCTGGCAGGTGCCGCAGCGGTCTGGGGGCGGGGAATCGGGCGCGATGTCGAGGGAGACGAGGAGTTCGCCGAGGAAAAACCAGGAGCCGCTTTGCTGGTTGATAAGGCAGGTGTTCTTGCCGATCCAGCCGAGTGAGGCGAGACGGGCGTAGGAGCGCTCGAGAAGGGGGGCGGTATCGACGCATATCCGGGATTCGAAGAGTCCGGCGGCCTGGCGAAGCAATGCATCGAGCTGCTTAAGGGCGCGGCGGAGTTCGTGGTGATAATCGGCGCCCCAGGCGTAGCGGGAGATCCAGGCGCGCGCGGGCTCGTCGAACTCGGCGGTGGTGGGCCAGGGGGTGTGGTAGAGCTTGCCGGCGCAGATGATGGAACGGGCGGACGGGAGCAGGTGGCGGGGATCGTCGCGGACCTGCGCGCGATGATCGGCGAGGTAATGCATCTCGCCGGCGTAACCGGAGGCGACCCATTGGTGATAGCGGGCGGAATCGCCGGAGGGAAGCGCGGCGGCCACGCCGGCCAGCTCCAAACCGGCCTGGCGCGCAAGCGAGCGGATGTCTTCGGCGGTCAAATCTCAAGCCCCACGGAGCGCATGAGCTGGATGGCGTTGCTGTTCTTGACGACGCCAGGGCGGATAAGGTAATCGAAGCGTATTTTGCCGTCTTCGATTTGATCTTCGAAATGAATGTTGGCGGCGCGGCCGGCGAGCGGCGTGGTGATGGCGGCGAGGGCGAGATCGTGAGTAGTGATGAGCCCGATAGCGCGGCGCTCGACGAGGGTGCGGACGAGAGCTTCGGCGCCGATGGCGCGGTCGTGGGAGTTGGTGCCGCCGAGGAACTCGTCGATCAGGAAGAGCACGGGTAGCGGACCGCCGGTGGTGTCGAGGATCTGGCGGATACGGAGGATCTCAGCGTAAAAACGGGAGACGCCGTCGTGGAGGGAATCGATGAGGCGGATGGACGCGCCAAGCGCGAGCGGAGAGAGGCGCAGACTGCGGGCGCGGACGGGCGCGCCGGCCTGGGCGAGGACTACGTTGACGCCGATGGTGCGCAACAGGGTGCTCTTGCCGGACATATTGGAGCCGGAGACGACGTAGACTTGCGGTTCGGCGCCGAGGTGGAGATTATTGCGAACGGCGCGAGCCGTGGGGATGAGGGGATGGGCGATGGCGTCGGCATCGAGCGAGGGTACGCCGCCCGCGGGGATGAACTCGGGGAAGGGATCTTCGGGATGCGCGAAGGCGTGAGAGGCGAGCGAGCAGAGGGCTTCCATTTCGCCGGTAGCGGTGAGCCAGCGGCGGACGGCCGGGCCGGAGATGCGGCGCCAATCTTCGATGCCGAGAGCGACGTGCATGGTCCACAGCAGAAATGGCTGGAGCAGGCGGACGATGACATGGTCGCGGGAATCGAGCTGCTCCATGAGGTGGTCGAGGCGGGCGATGCGGCGGGAGGGCGGCGCGTCCCGGGTATCGAGAGACTGGCGGAGCGCGGCGAGCATCGGCGAGTGGAAGCGTTGGCTTTCGAGATGCACGAGCACGGCGGAGAGCAAGGCGAGTTCGTGCGCGGCCTCTTCCACGGCGGTGACGACGGCTTCGCGGGCATGGCGCGTCTGGTAGAGGAAGAGGCTGTTGAGGAGCGCAACGAAGAGGGCAAGATCACGCGCCATGGCGTTAATGGAGTTCGAGAGACGAAAGAAGCCGGCGACGCCGAAAACCCAGACGAAGAGCGCGATGGCGCCGACAATTCCGAGCGCCGTGAGAAGCCACAGAGCGACGCGCAAGCGGGCGCCTTGAAGCAGCACGGGGGATTCGCCCCAGGCGGCGAGGGCGATGGGATTGACGCCGGTGCGGGCATCGTCGGCGAGAACGGCGAGGCTCTCGCGGAGGTCGAGGCGGGGACGGAGTTCGTCGACGGCCTGCTGACGGGCGCGGATGGTGGCGGGATCGGCGGGTGCGAGGAGCCAGCGCGCCAGGGTATCTTCACCGATGTGAGTGCGGGCGGTGGAGAGCAATTCGAAGAGGGAGCCTTTGCCGAAGAGATCGAGGTCCTGGGCGTAGGGGTGGTGGGGATCAAGGTAGCGGTCGCCGGATTCGCCGGTGCCTTCCCAGACGCCATCGAGGCGGGCGAGTGCCTTTTCGAAATAGCGGACGGCGCGGCGGACGCGGTCGAGGCGTCGGAGCAGGCGGTCGTGGATGACGACCAGCGTGCCGAAAACGGCGACGGGCACGAGCACCCAGGCGATGGAAAGAGCGCGCGAGACCAGGGCGAGCCAGAGGATGACGGCGGCACAGACGACAGCGGCGAGGCGGCCATAACCGAGCAAGGTGTGGCGGCGCTCGCGAGAGAGGATATCGGCCCGGCGTTCTTTGAGTAGCGCGGTGTAGGCCTGGCGGGGATCGGTCATCAGCATACTTATTGTCGCAAAGGCAGCGTGTTATATTGTTCGCATGCCCAGTGGGTATCTGCCGATCTTCATTTTTCTGGTAGTGGCGGTTTCGTTTCCGGTGCTGGCGATTATGGTAGCCAAGCTGCTCCGGCCGTCGGCGCCGGGCGTCACGAAACTGGAAGCGTACGAGTGTGGCATCAAGGCCGCGTCGGATTCGCGCGGGCGCTACACCGTGCGATTCTACATCATTGCCATCCTATTCGTGATCTTCGACGTGGAAACCATATTCCTGTTTCCGTGGGCGGTCCGCTACCGCGCGCTGGGCTGGTTCGGCGTGGCGGAAGTGGCTGTGTTCCTGGCAATTTTGATCGTGGGCTACATCTGGGCGTACAAGAAGGGCGCGCTGGAGTGGGTGTAGGGACGCGTGTCAGATAGCAGGTCTTGCCGCACAACGGCAAGGATTTTGATCTGTTTGCCAGGCACCTCGGTCTGCGCATAGTGGTCTGGCAACCTGAAAGGCGGACAGGGGCATTTCTTGCCAGAACCGAAAATGGCGTGTGTCCTTCTTGCCGTCCGAGAACCAGGCATAGCGTCGGTTGAAACTCAATCGTGGGCCCTGCAAGCGCCGCGGCTTGGCTGAGCTGCTCTTGCGCCCCCAGCACATCCGGCGCGCGAGGCACTACTATGGAGGGTTGGCCTCCTTGAAACCTTCCTCTACACAGTGGCCTCAGATCTACTTGTGCGTAGCTCTGACCACAATGGCGACGCTCGTCGTGGAACTCTCGCTCACCCGCATCTTCTCGGTGGTGTTCTATTACCACATGGCCTTTCTGGCGATTTCCATCGCCATGTTCGGGCTGGGCGCGGGTGGCGTATTCTCGTACGTAGTGGCGGGGTGGAAAGGGCCGCTGTATACCAAGCTGGGGCGGCTGAGCATGGTGAACAGCCTGCTGGTGCTGGCGGCAGTGACGGTCATCCTGGCGCAAAAGGATACGCTCAGCAACTGGAACCTGGCGCTGGTTTACTTCACGACGGCGCTGCCGTTTTTTGTTTCGGGCGCGATTGTCTCGCTGGCGATCTCGGACACCATCGAGCGCGTGGACCGCGTGTACTTTTGGGACCTGGCCGGCGCGGCGGGCGGCTGCATGGTGCTGATCCCCCTGCTCAACCAGTTCGGCGGGCCATCGACGGTGGTAGCGGCGGCGATTCTGTTCGCGGTGGCAGCGGCGGTGTGGCACAGCATGGCGGCGTCGAAGACCGGGCGCGCGGGCAGCGTGGCACTGGCGCTGGGGCTGGTAACGCTGTTGGGATACAACCAGCGGCACCCGATCCTCGATATCACGCACGCTAAGGGGCAGGAGATTAAAGACGAGATCTGGTCGAAGTGGAATTCGATTTCGCGGATCGCGGTGAAGCACGAAGACGGGCGGTACACCATTTTCATCGATGCGGACGCTTCGACGGCGATCGCCAATTTCGACTATGCGCGCCTGACGGCGGAAGAAAAGCACTACCTGCTGGAGCAAGGGCCGGCGCTGCCGTACGTAGTGCGGCCCGGGGCGAAGACGCTGGTCATTGGACCGGGCGGCGGGTGGGACGTGGCGCGGGCGCTGGCGTCGGGCAGCCGGGATATCACCGCCGTCGAGATCAACGACATCATTGCGAGCACCGTGATGCGGCAGAAATTCGCGGACCTGAGCCGGGGGTTGTATTTACGGCCAGACGTTCACGTGCATGTGGAAGACGGCCGCAGCTTCGTGCGGCGGAGCACGGACCACTACCAGGTATTGCAGGCGACGCTGGTGGACACGTGGGCCTCTACGGCGGCGGGCGCGTTTGCGCTTTCGGAGAACAACCTTTATACGCGCGACGCGTTCCGCGATTATCTTTCGCACCTGACGGACGATGGGGTGGCGGCCTTCACGCGGTGGGGATTCGATCCGCCGCGGGAATCCCTGCGGCTGATTTCGCTGGGGATGGCGGCGCTGGGCGATTTGGGCGAGCACGAGGCATGGCGGCACGTGATAGTGGGGCGGGCGGGATCGGTCCAGGGCTGGGGCGCAACGGACACGGTGCTGATTGCGCGGAAGCCGCTGAGCGATTGGGATATCGATCGGGCGCGCGGGCTGTTTCGAGCGGCCGGGATGGAAGCGTTGTACGTGCCGGGATCGGAGGCGCGGAATCCCTTCCACGACCTGCTGCGGAGCGCCAACCCGGAGGAGTACGAGCGGAACTACCGGTTCGACATTTCGCCGGTGAGCGACAACCGGCCGTTCTTCTTTTACACCGTGCAGCCGCGCGATCTGTGGCACTATCTGCAGACGGCGTCGCGCGAGAACGAAGATTACAAAGCGGTGAACAAAGCCGTGCCGTTGCTGTTCGGGCTGATGGCGGTGAGCCTGGCGGCCACAGCGCTGATCCTGGTGCTGCCGCCGCTCGTGCTGGGAACGCGGCTGCCGAAGCATTCGGGAGTGCGCGGCTTCCTGTGGTACTTCCTGCTCATTGGCACGGGATACATTCTGATCGAAGTGGGGCTGATACAGAAATTCGTGCTGTTCCTGGGGCACCCGACCTACGCGCTGACGGTGGTGATCTTCTCATTGCTGACTGCGAGCGGGCTGGGGAGTTTTGCCAGCCGGCGGCTGGTGGGACGGGACGAAGGGCGGTTGGTCAAGGTGCTGGGATCGGTGGCGATTCTGGCGGCGCTCGAAGGGGTGATGGTTTCCTGGCTGCTGGGAGCGCTGGTGTGGCTGCCGCTGGCGGTTAAGATGGCGCTGACGGTGGGGCTGGTGGCGCCGCTCGGGTTTGCAATGGGGATGCCGTTTCCCACGGCGCTGCGGCGGCTGGAGGAATGGCACGCACCGGCGGTGCGGTGGGCGTGGTCGTTGAACGCGGCGTCGAGCGTGCTGGGGTCGGTGGGGGCGCTAATTTGCGCGATTTACCTGGGGCTGATGCAGACGCTGATCATCGGCGGGTTGTTCTATCTGGGAGCGCTGGCGGTGCTGGCGCGCACGCGGATGAATGCGGAAGCTGTGCCCGAAGTGGGACCGGGGCGGGTGGTGATCGCGCAGTAGCGAGAGTTCGCGCGTCGCTTGAAAGGGGCCGGCTGAAAAGCTGGCCGCGGCCAGAATTGACCGCACCACAGCGCGTCGGCGGTTGTGAGATTACGCCCGAAGCGCCTACAAGAATGCCGGCGTGGCAGGCTGGAAAGCCCACTCCATGAGGGGAACGAATCTTCGCCAGGGGAGGAGGATTCGAATTGGAGTAACTACTCAGGCGGGTGTAGAATGGCGGGTATCTGGAGGGGACAAGATGGCCTTCAAGCTGACTGTGAACGGGCATACCAGCACGGTGGACGCACCGCCCGATATGCCGCTGCTGTGGGTTCTGCGAGACATGCTGGACCTGCGCGGCACCAAGTATGGCTGCGGAATCGGCCAGTGCGGCGCCTGCACGGTACACCTGGGCGGTGTCGCGGTGCGAGCCTGTCTGATGCCGGTCTCGGCAGTGGGCACGAAACCTATCACGACGCTCGAAGGACTGTCGCCGGACGGCACGCATCCGTGCCAACTGGCCTGGCAGGAGATCGACGTTCCGCAGTGCGGCTATTGCCAGGCGGGACAAATCATGTCGGCGGCGGCACTGCTGGCCAAGACGCCGAAACCCACGGACAAGGAAATTGATTCGGCGATGAATGGGAATCTGTGCCGGTGCGGAACGTATCTGCGCATCCGGCAGGCGATACACAAAGCGGCCGACCTGGCGGGCAGCGTTTCCACCAGGAGCGCGGTAGCGGCCCGGAACGAGGAGTAGTTATGCGCCCGGAGAAGCAAATGGAACGCCGATTCTTTCTGAAAATTACCGCGCTGGCCGGTGGCGGAGTGATGCTCGGCCTGCAGACGGGAAGCGAACTCTTAGCGCAGGGCCGCGGCGGAGCGCCGCAATCGCCGCCCAACCCGCACCACTACATTCGAGTTGCGGCGGACGGCATGGTGACGATCGTGGCCAAGAATCCCGAGTTAGGCCAGGGTGTCAAGACCATGCTGCCCATGCTGATCGCGGAGGAACTGGACGTCGATTGGAAGCGCGTCAAAATCGAGCAGGCGGATTTCGACGACAGCAAGTATCCGCAACAGAACGCCGGGGGCAGCACTGCTACTCCCAACAATTGGATGCCGATGCGCCAGGTCGGCGCGGCAGGGCGGGCGTTGTTTGTCGCGGCGGCGGCGCAGACGTGGGGCGTGCCGGAGGGCGAGTGTACGACGGCATCGGGACGGGTGATGCACAAGGCTTCGGACCGGTCGCTGGCGTACGGCGAGCTGGTTTCGAAGGTGGCCGGAATGCCCGCGCCTTCGCTGGCGACTGTGACGATGAAGGATCCGGCGGATTACAAGATCATCGGCCACACGCAACCGGCTTCGGATCTGCACGACATCGTGACCGGCAAGCCAATCTTCACGATCGACATGAAGCTGCCGGGTATGCTGTTCGCGGTATTTGAAAAGTGCGGCGTGGTGGGGGGAAAAGTGGTCAGCGCCAACCTGGACGAGATCAGGAAAATGCCTGGCGTGAAGCAGGTATTCGTGGTGGACCGGCCGGAAGTGAAAGGGCCTACCCTGCTTTCGGATCCGGGGCTGGTGAGCGGCATCGCAATTCTGGCGGAGACGTGGTGGCACGCGCAAGCGGCGCGCAAAGCGCTGAAGGTGGAGTGGAACGAAGGGACGATCGCGAGCCAGAGCAGCCTGGAGTACGCGAAGAAGGCCGACGAACTGAGCAAGCAAGCGCCGCAGAGCACGGTGCGCGCGGATGGCGACGTGGAGGCGGCGTTGAAGGGTGCGGCAAAAGTAGTGGAGGCGGCGTATTCCTATCCGTTCATTTCCCACGCGCCGCTTGAACCACAAGGGGCCACGGCGCACTTCCAAGACGGCAAGATGGAGATGTGGACCAACAGCCAGCAACCGGGCAGCGGGCGGCGCCAGGTGGCGCAGACGCTGGGGATGGCGGAATCGGATATCAAGCTGCACATGACGCGCGGAGGCGGTGGTTTTGGCCGGCGGCTGACCAACGATTACCTGGTGGAAGCGGCCTACATCGCCAAGCAGGCGGGTGTTCCGGTGAAGCTGTTGTGGTCGCGCGAAGACGACATGACGCACGACTACTACCGTCCGGGCGGATTCCAGCATCTGAAAGCCGGCCTGGACGCGTCGGGCAAAATGGTGGCGTGGCGGAACCATTTCGTCACGTACGGAGAGGGTGAGCGCGCGATGGCGTCGGCCACAATTGGACCGAACGAGTTTCCGCAGCGCTTCGTACCCAACTATGCGCTACACCAATCGACGCAGCCGCTGGGCATCAGGACCGGGGCCCTGCGCGCGCCGGGCAGCAACGCGATTGCATTTGTGACGCACTCGTTTATCGACGAAGTGGCGCACGCCGCCGGCAAGGATCCGGTGCAATTCCGGCTGGAACTTCTGGAGGCTGGAGCGGCGCCGCAACAGCCCGCGGCGCAGGGCGGGCGCGGCGGGGGGATGCCGGGCGTCAACGCGGAACGCATGAAGGGCGTGCTGCAACTGGTGGTGGAAAAATCGGGATGGGGCAAGAAGACCTACGCGAAGGGCACCGCCATGGGGGTGGCATTCCATTTCAGCCATCGGGGGTACTTCGCCGAAGTGGCGGAGGTTACGGTAGACGCCGCCAATAAAGTGAAGATCAACAAGATCTGGGTGGCGGCGGATGTGGGGAGCCAGATCATCAATCCCGGCGCGGCCGAGAACATCGTGCAAGGCGGGATTATTGATGGTTTGAGCGAACTCATGTCGCAGGAGATTACCGTCGACAAGGGGCGCGTGGTGGAGAACAATTATAATCGCCACGGCATGGTGCGGATGGCGCAAGCGCCGCCGGCGATCGAAGTACACTTTCTGAAGACGACTTACGATCCGACCGGTTTGGGCGAGCCGGCGTTGCCGCCGATTCTGCCGGCGGTGGCAAATGCGATTTTCAGTGCCACGGGGAAGAGGGTGCGGGCGTTGCCCTTGTCGAGATCGGGCTTTGGCTGGGCGTAGGCTATTTGCGGCGTGCCTGTTTGCGCTGGCGGCGCGGTGCGCGCCGGCGCAGGATGAGCTGAGGCTACAATCGCCCAACGGCAAGCTGGAATTCCGCTTGTTCGTCGCGGAGCCGGCAGCGGGACGGCTATCACACCTGGCTTACCAAGTGCAACTCGACGGCGCGTGCGTGCTGGACACTTCCTACCTGGGGGTACACATCCACGATCAGGAGCCGATGCTGGGCGAAAACGTGGGGCTGACAGCATCGAAGAGGTCGCAAGGGGCGGGCTACAATTCGCTGAGCGCCCAATACCTGCAAAACGGCACGGTGGGACGGCGGCTGAACGTGGAGGTCCGCATCTGGGACGACGGGGTGGCATTCCGCTACCTGATTCCGGCAACCGCGGCGCTCGATGAGTTGCTGATTGAGGACGAGCTGACCGAGTTCAGCTTCGTGAAGGCGGTCGATGCGAAGGGGCCGGTGGACTTGCCGTTCGTGATGGAGCAAGCGGGCATCGGCTGGCTGGGGATTTACGAAGCGGGCAACGGCGCCTACCCGCGGACGAGCCTGGTGCGCAGCGACCCGACGACCATGATCACGCGGCTGGTGCAGAAAGAGCTCATTCCGCGCATAGCGTATGAAGGCAGGACGCCGTTTATAGGAGCGTGGCGGATTGTGATCACCGCGCGGGACCGGGATGGGCTGATGCAGACGTCGGTGGCAAGAGAGATGGTGCGGTAGGTTCACGCCGAAGCTAGCTAGTTTTCCTCCAGGAGCAGGGCTTTTGCGTCTGTCACGGTTTGATATATTTAGAGCTGAAAGACTAAATATGAGGAGGCGTGCATGAGCTCTAAGAAGGGGTTCTCGCGCCGCGGGTTCCTGCAGGGTGCGGGAATCGGCGGCGTGCTGGGGACTGGATTGCTCGAAAGAGATGCAGAGGCTGCCCCGGCGGCGGGCGCGGCGGTGGCAGGGCCCGGGCCTGTGCCGATCACTCTCAATATCAATGGAAAGCCGGTCAACCTGACCGTGGAACCGCGCGTCACGCTGATCGACGCGCTGCGCGAGTATCTGGATCTGACGGGCGCGAAACGGGTGTGCGACCGCGCCACGTGCGGGGCTTGCACAGTCTTAATGAACGGGAAATCGGTGTATAGCTGCACGGTGCTGGCGATTGATGCGCAGGGCAAATCCATCGAGACCATCGAAGGCATGACCAGCCCGGAGAAAATGCATCCGGTATCGCAGGCCTTCGTGGAGAACGACGCGCAACAGTGCGGGTATTGCACTTCGGGGTTCGTGGTGGCCTGCAAGGGATTCCTGGACGAGAATCCGAACCCGACGGAAGAAGATGTGAAACACGGGCTGCGCGGCAACCTGTGCCGCTGCGGGACGTATATGGGCGTGCGCGCGGCGGCGCTTCAGGCCGCCAAGGCAATCAAGAGAGGGAAAAATGGCTAACACTCCCGACTATAGCTGGCCGCCGATGAGCCAGCGCAAGGTGATTGGACAGCGTGTCAATCGGGTAGACGGGCCGGCAAAGACGACCGGGCGCGCGAAGTATTCGTCGGACACGAAGCTGAACGGCATGCTGCACGGAGCGTACGTGGCGTGCCCGCACGCGCATGCCAAGGTGACGAGCGTCGATACCAGCGAAGCCGAAAAGATGCCGGGTGTGAAGGCGGTCCAAGTGATGGCGCCGGCGGGCACGGAGATTCAATGGCAGGGCTGGGAAGTGGCGGCGGTGGCAGCGGTCACGGAACTGCAGGCGCGCGATGCGGCGCGGAAAATCAAAGTGGCCTACGAAGTCATGCCGCACCTGGTGCACGAAGAGGATCTGAGCAAGGCCGGTGCGAACGCGAGGCAGGGAAGCGAGCAGAAGGGCGGGGATGTCGACAAGGCATTTCAGCAAGCCGAAGTGGCGTCGGAAGGTTACTATGGATTCCCGGTGATTACGCATTGCTGCCTGGAGACGCACGGACAGGTGATCCAGTGGCAGGGCGAAAACGCCAGCGCTTGGGTTTCGACGCAGGATGTGACGGACTACGCCGCGCAACTGGCGCCGAGCTTGAAAATTCCGGCCACAAATATCAAGGTGCAGATGGACTATGTGGGCGGCGGATTCGGGAGCAAGTTCTCGCCGGATGCGTGGGCCACGGTGGCGGCCAATCTTTCGCAGAAAGCAGGCGGGCGGCCCGTGCGGCTGTTCCTGGATCGCAAAATGGAGCAAATGATCGCGGGGAACCGGCCGTCGGCGTTTGCCAAGATCCGGATTGCGGGAAAGAAGGACGGAACCATCACCGGATGGGATTCGGAATCGTGGGGCAGCGGCGGATTTCAACCGGGCGGACCGCCGCCGCAGCCGTATGTCTTCGTCAATATTCCGAATTACCGGCGGGTGCACACGGGAGTTTCGATCAACGCGGGACCGAGCCGGGCGTGGCGCGCGCCGGGGAACCAGGCGGCATCCTACCTGACGTGCTGCGCATTCGAAGATTTCGCGGCGAAGATCGGGATGGACCCGATTGAATTGTTCCGCAAGAACGTGAACTATGCGCAGCCGGCGTTTCAGGAGCGGTACCAGTTCCAATTGAGCAAAGCGGCGGAAATGGCGGAGTGGAAAAAGCTCTGGCATCCGCGCGGCCAGGGTGGCGCGGGGCCGGTGAAGCGCGGGCTGGGCGTGGCAGTGGGCACGTGGCCCGGGCGTGGGCATGCCAGCAACTGCCGCACCACCATCCACCCGGACGGTTCGGTGCTGGTGGAGATCGGTACGCAGGATCTGGGGACGGGCACCAGGACCGTCATCACGCAAGTTGCGGCGGAAAGCCTGGGACTGCCGGTGAGCGCGGTGAAGCTGGAGATTGGGCGGAGCGATCAACCGCGCGACGGAGCCTCAGGCGGATCGAGCACGGTGGGCGGGGTATCGACTTCCACGCGCAAATCGGCGGTGAACGCGCTGGCCAAGTTGCTGGAAGCGGCAGCGCCGGCGCTGGGCGCGCAGCCGGAGCAACTGGAAGCGGCGGAAGGCAGGATCCAGGTCAAGGGATCGCCGGGGAAGAGCCTCACGTGGAAGGAGGCCTGCCGGAAACTGGGTGCGTCGTCGATTGCGGAGATGGGATCGTTCAACGGCCGCACCGATGGAGCGGGCCTCAGCTCGGAAGGCGCGGCGGGCGTGCAGATCGCGGATGTTTCGGTGGACACCGAGACGGGCGTGGTCTCCATCAACCGCTACGTGGCGGTGCAGGATTGCGGCACGGTGATCAATCCGAAGCTGGCGGAAAGCCAGGTATTAGGCGGGATCATCATGGGCATCAGCACGGCGCTTTTCGAAGAACGCATCATGGACCAGCAGACCGGACATATGCTAAACCCCAACTTCGAGTTCTACAAGCTGGCGGGGATCGGTGACGTCGGCGACATCGTGGCGCACATGGACATCCGGCCGGAGAACGACAGCAAGGGCGTGATCGGGCTGGGTGAGCCTCCGGCGATTCCGATCTGCGCGGCGGTGGGTAACGCGGTGGCCAACGCCATCGGGGTGCGCGTGACGCATCTGCCGATGACACCGGATCACGTACTGAATACGCTGGAAGGGAGGAACGCATAATGGAATCCTTCGCGTATGCCAACCCGGCGACGGTCGAGGAAGCAGTGGGCCAACTGGCCGCGCAGTGGGGCGAAGCGGATGTGCTGGCGGGCGGGACGGACCTCATCAGCCTGATGAAGGAAAACCTGCACACGCCCAAGCGGGTGGTGAACATCAAGAGTATTAAAGCGCTGGAAGGCATCCAGAAAACGGCGGCGGGCCTGCGGATCGGCGCGCTGGTGACCATGGATGAGCTAGCGAAAAGCGGTGTGGTGCTGGCGGCCTGCCGCGCGCTGACGGAGGCGGCGGCGGGCATTCCGAGCCCGCAGATCCGCCACATGGGCACGGTGGGAGGCGATTTGTGCCAACGGCCGCGCTGCTGGTATTACCGCGGCGGCTTCGGGCTGCTGGCGATGAAAGACGGCAAGTCGCTGGTGCCGGAGGGCGAGAATAAGTATCACGCCATTTTCGGTGGCGGGCCGGCGTATTTCGTGAGCGCGTCGAGCTTGGGGCCGGCGCTGGTGGCGTTGGGCGCCAAGGTGAAGCTGGTCTCGGCGAAGGGCGCGCGGGAAGTGCCGGTGGCGCAGTTTTTTATCACGCCCAAAGACGAAAACACGCGGGAGATCGCGCTGCGGCCGGACGAAATCCTGACGGAGATCGTGGTGCCGGAGGCGGCGGTGAAGAGCGCGACCTACGAAGTGCGGCAGAAGACGTCGCTGGACTGGCCGCTGGTGGCGGCTTCAGTGGCACTGGCGATGAACGGGGCGACGGTGCGGTCAGCGAAGATCGTGCTGGGCCACGTGGCGCCTGTGCCGTGGGATTCGGCGGCGGCAGCGCGTGCTCTGGCCGGCAAGGAAGTGACTGCGGCGACGGCCGAGGCGGCGGGCAAGGCGGCGGTGGCGGACGCCCGGCCACTCAGCCAGAACGCCTACAAAGTGACACTGGCGAGAGTGGCGGTGAAGCGGGCGCTGCTCAAGGCGGTCGAGGCCGCGAAGGGGTAAGTATGGAACTGATCGCGAAAATCGGAACGAACCGGTGCGCGCATTTGCGGTGGAAGGGCCTGTTCATCGAAGCGGGCCACAATCCCGAATCCGACGTGAGCGCCGATTACTCGACATGGTGTCAGCATACCTATAAGTGCGTCGGCCCGGACGGCAAGATGGTGGATCCCGAGGAGTGCGGAGCCGGGCGGCAGTGCTACGAGAAACTGTAGGTGGCGTGGTAGCGTCCACCTAAGGTAGCGCTAATGTAGGCCGGTCCCGTTCGAGGAAGACCTCATCCGCCAGGATGAAAATGGGCGGCATCGTGGGCACCGTGGGGCAAACCGAAAGTAAAGCTTAGAGCCTGGGCACCGATAGGAATGCCGGCGTTGCAGGCTGAAAGCTGCTCCACATGGAAACCGCCGGGGCAAAAAACCGGTGACCGACGCGGCCGCGCCCGATGGGAGCAACCGGCAATCACCGGTGGGGACAAAATCTAATAATCGCAATATGCAATTAATATATTGCAATTTGCAATTATTGTCAAGCGTGGAATTGCGAGTGTTTTCAGGGACTTTCGTGGTGTAATGAGCCTTGATGAGGTTTTCGTGGTGGCGAGTAGGGGCGGCTGCGCTGTTCTGCTGCGCGGCGGCGAGCGGCGCGGAATACCTGGTGTATGCGGGCGGCTACACACGGGGTGAGAGCCATGGCATCTACGGCTATCACTTCGACACGCGGACGGGGAAGATGCGCGCGCTGGGCCTGGAAGCCGAGGTATCGAACCCTTCGTTTCTAGCCGTGCATCCGGACCAGCGGTTCCTGTACGCAGTGAGCGAAGATGCCGCCGGCATGCTGAGCGCCTACCTCATCGACCCGAGTACGGGGAAGCTGACGCTGGTGAATCGGGTGTCATCGAAGGGCGACGGGCCGTGCCACTTGGCGCTGGATCGAGAAGGGCGCTGGCTGGCAGTGGCCAATTACAACAGCGGAAGCGTGGCCGTGCTGCCGCTGCGCAAGGACGGCGGAGTGGGCGAAGCGGCGGCTTTTGTGCAGCACAGCGGGAGCGGCGCCAACCCGAAGCGGCAGGCGGGGCCGCACGCCCACTCGGTGGTCTTCTCGCCGGATAACCGCTATGTGCTGGCGGCGGACCTGGGGGCCGATCGGATTTTTGTGTACCGGTTCGATGCGGAGACGGGCGCGCTGCGAGCGGCGGAGACGCCGTCGGTGGCCGTGACGCCGGGCTCGGGCGTGCGGCACCTGGCATTTCATCCCAATGGAAAAGTACTTTACGCTGTAAACGAGCTGGCCTCCACGGTGACGACTTACTTGTGGGATGCGGCGGGGGGACGGCTCTCGGAAATCCAGACGGTGTCGTCGCTGCCGCCGGGATATGCGGGGCCGAATACGGCCGCGGAGATCGCGGTGAATGGCGCGGGGACTATGGTGTACGCGTCGAATCGGGGCTTCGACTGCCTGGCGCTGTTGGTGATTGACCCGGTGCTTTACACGCTGTCGGCGCTGGAATTCACGCCTCTGATCGGACAGACGCCGCGCCACTTCGCACTCGATCCGACGGGCGCTCACATGATCGTGGCGACCCAGGGCTCTGGCAGCCTGATGGTGTACACGGTGCATCCGCGCACGGGCCAGATCCGGCCCGTGGGACACCCGGTGACGGGAGTTGCGATGCCGACCGTGGTGGTTTTCGTACAAGGGCTGCGCCCTTGATGTCCCTTTGGGATATGGGCGCCAGAAGTTGGAAGGTTCTGGGCGGCAGAGTGTTACTGGGGTGTGAGTTTGTACAGGCCGGAGCCGTGTGCGGGAACGTGAAACGTGAATCCGGTAGGGATCTTGCCGGCGTCGGCTTTCTTCCAGAGGTCGCGCAGGGTGCAGGTTTCGGGTAGCTTCAGCGCGGGCCAGTCAATCTGGATATCGGCTGCATTGGCGCCGAGATTGAAGACAGCCAGATATTTCGAATGAGCATCGGGAGCGGCGGCGGTCCAGACGATGCGGTCGCCGGATTCGGAGACGGGACCAGCATGGGCGCCGTGCTGGTTCACCTCGAGAACTTCACGGTTGGTGAGGAGCGAGAGCGTGAAGGCATCGGTTGTGGGCAGGTCGCCGCCAAACATCAGGGGCGATTGCGCGACGGACCAGAGGGTCATGACGGTTTGGGCTTCGTCGTGGGTGAAGCGGGAGGTCCGGTCGTCGCCGCGTTCGGCGCGGATACCGATGTGGCCGAGCGGCAGCATGTCGGCGTCGGGCCAGGCTCCGGCATGACCGACACCGCCCCAGACGGAGAGCAGCAGGAACATCTGACGGAGGGAACGGAAGTCGTCCCAGAAATCGTCGGCGATGCGCCACATGTTGGCGTTGTCCTGGAAAAAGGCCAAAGCTTTGACGGTGGCGGGGCCGGGCGAGAGGCTGAGCACGATGGGGCGTCCGGTCTTTTGAATGGCGGAATGAAGCGCGGCAATTTCCTCGCGGTGCACGGGGCGCGCGGTGTCGTCGGCCTTGATGAAGTCGACGCCCCACGAAGCGTAGAGGCGGAGAAGGGATTCGTAGTAATCCTGCGCGCCGGGGCGGGACATATCGAGGCCGTACATGTCGGAGTTCCAAGGGCAAAGGGAGTGGATGTCGGCGATCTGGGCGGCGTGGGCCTGGCTTCCTGCGACGGGCAGGTCGGCGGCGACGGCGCGGCGCGGAATGCCGCGCATGATGTGAATGCCGAAGCGCAGGCCGAGGGAGTGGACGCGGTCAGCGAGCGGTTTGAAACCGCGTCCGCCGGCGGAAGAAGGGAAGCGATTGACGGCAGGGATGAGGCGGCCGTTGGAGTCCATGGCGAGCGCGGCGTCGGGACGGTAGCCGTGAGCCTTGGCGTTGGGGTCGGACCACTGGATGTCGATGACAATGTATTGCCAGCCGTAGGGCTTGAGATTCTTGGCCATGAAGGCGGCGTTGGCCAGGACTTCGTCTTCGGTCACGGTGGTGCCATAGCAATCCCAACTATTCCAACCCATGGGCGGCGTGGCGGCCGGCGGATTGACGGCGCGTGCGGCCAGCGAGAAGGCAAGCGCGGGCAGTAAGTGTGCAAAGAGCCGCATGCCGGGTATTTTCGCATGCGGCGCAAAGCCGCGCGGTTTGCGATATTGTGATCTGAGAGAGCGCACGAGCATGGACTTTACGCGGCGGCGATTTTTTGGGATGGCGGCGATGGGCGGGGTTTGGGGATTAGCGCCCGGGCTCGGCGCGCAGGAACCGGGGCGAAAGCTGCGGTATTGTATCGTGGGCCTGGGGCGGATTTCGATGCAGCACTTCATGCCGGCGACACGGCTTTCGAAGTACGGGCGTGTGACGGCCCTGGTGAGCGGCCATCGCGACAAGGCTGAGCGGATGGCGGCGGAGTACGGGGTACCCGCGAGGAGCATTTACAGCTACCAGGATTACGACGCGATTGCGGGCAATCCGGAGATCGACGCGCTGTACATTGCGCTGCCCAACAGCATGCACGCCGAATACACCATCCGCGGGGCGAAAGCAGGGAAGCACGTGCTGTGCGAGAAGCCCATGTGCACCTCGGTGGCCGATGCACAGGCCATGGTGGACGCCTGCCGCGCGGCCCGGCGCAAGCTCATGATCGCCTACCGCTGCCAGTTCGAACCGATCAATTTGCGCGCGGCCGGGCTGATTCGCAGCGGCAAGTTGGGGAAGGTGGAGGCCATCAGCACGGGCTTGGGCTTCAACATCGGCGCGGGCGAATGGCGGCTCAACCGCAAGCTGGCCGGCGGCGGCCCGCTGATGGACGTGGGCATCTACTCGCTGAATGCCTGCCGGTACCTGACCGGCGAGGAGCCGGTGGGAGTACAGGGCTATTCGGCGGTGGTTGACCATGACGGACGCTTCAACGAAGTGGAAGAGAATCTGTCATGGAGCATGAGGTTTCCCTCCGGCGCGGTGGCCAGTTGCAATACGACGTATGGGGCGAATATGACAGGCTTCTTCCGGGTATTCGGCTCGCGTGGAGTCATTCATGTGGAGAATGCCTTTGGATATGATGGACAGCGCCTCACGGCGCTGGTGAACGGCGAGCCGCCGATTGACGAAGCCAGCACGGAGCGCGATCCGGCGCACTTTCCCCGACTTGCGGATCACCTGGCCGAGTGCGTATTCGATGACAAGGAACCGAAGTGCGCGGGCGAGGAAGGTCTGCGCGACATGCAACTGATGGCGGCGATATATAAGAGCTGTCAGGCGGCGGGGTAGGGGGCATCGAAGCTAGGGTAAGGGTGGGGGACGCATGGCCCACGACCGGCCAGGAGGCCGGCCACACCTGACATGGCTTCGCCAGAATGTCCAAACTCTGCTGGCAGGCGGAAGCGCTATGCGAAAGCGCCAGCCCCACGGGGAAGCTCACTCCAGAGACTCGGTTTTGGAATCGGGTTCGAGTTCGGAATCGAGTTCGGGTTCGGGGGCGTGACCGTTGGAGACTTCGCTGAGTACGTCGCTGATTACTTCCCGAGAGCGGTCGGAGTGAAATTCATCCCTCATGCGGCGTAGCGCGACCCCGATGATGTCGCGATGGTGCAGTTTGGCGCCGGGGCCTATGGCGCTGAGTTCCAGCCAGAGGTGGTGCGCCAGCTCGATGTCCTCCGGCCAAAGCCGCGGAGGATGCGGGCCGAGGTTGAAGAAGATAGCATTCTTTTGATTTTCGAGGACGATTTCGAGCGACAGAGAGGGACGCGGTTCGGGCAAGTGCTCCCAATAGCGGCCCACGAGTTCGCCTTGCTCGGAAGGAGTGAGCTTGGGCGAAAGCCCCATCACAATGCGCGAGGATTTCAGCCGCGCGGCGGTCTGGACCACGGCTTCATACGGGTCGGAGCCGGGCACCACCATCAGCTCGACGTGTTTGCCGGCTTTTTCGGCTAGGGTTACCACCTGGGTGAAGACACTGGTTTCGTCGTAGGAGAAGATCTGGTCGGTGTCGAGCCCGTGTTCGCCGGAAGCGGCCTGCGTGACCTGGCGGACGGAGAGCACTACGATATCCAGCTTGCGGGTATCGGTCTTGCTGAGGATGCGCTGCAGGTGCTGCAGGCGGTGGGGATTGCGCACGGCCACTAAAACGTTGCCGGGCCGCACGGAGATGGCGGAGGCCGAAAGATCTGTGCGCGCATCCAGGCGGAACTTTTCGAACTCCGGCGGATGGGCAGCTTTGCGTTTGCGGTTGTAAATATCGGAGAGCTCGAAAATGACAAAGAAGACGATGGTGAAGCTGACACCGGAAATGGTGGCGACTTTCTTGGTGAGGACGTTAATGCAGGCCAGTCCGAACAGCGCCACTGTGATGATCACGAGTCCGAGCGGGATCTCGGTCTTGCCGATGTGGAAATTGATCGGCACCTTCCATTCGCGGGCCCCGGGCTGCTTGTAGCGCAGCACCAGGACCGACAGCGCCTTCATAGCGAAACTCCAAACTACGCCGAAGGCGTAGGCTTCGCCGAGCATGTAAACGTTTCCGCGGCTGATCAGGATGGTGATCAACTGCAGGAGGACGATGGTGTTGATGAGCCGGGAAGTGGTGCCGAACTTTTTGTGCGGGTGACGGAACCAGTCGGGCAGTACGCCGTCTTCGGCCACGCGGTTGAGTACGCCGTTCGAGCCGATGATGGCAGTGTTGACGGCTCCGGACAGGATGAGTGTGCCCACCAGCACGACGAAACCGTGAAACAGGAGGCGCACCAGGACCGGGCCGGCCAAGTACATCGAGAGGCCCCCGATCAGGTTGTCCAGGAAGCCCTTGCGGGCGCTGTCCGGAATGATCATCACGGCGAAGAACGACACCAGCGAAGTGAAGAGCATCGAGTAGATGAAAATGACGAAACCGGCGCGCTCCAGATTCTTGAGCTTGGGGTGAGCGATTTCGCGGTTCACCTGGGCGAGCGACTCTTCGCCGCTCATGGCCAGCAGGGAGTGACCGAGGCCGATCATCACGGCGATCACCGTGATGGACGGACCCACCGTGCCCTGCAACCAGCCGAGGGCTTCCGGGCTGAACTTGAGATTGGCGGGGATGGGCAGCGGGACGGGGTTATAGCCGTTCTTGAAAATGGTGACCAGGCACCAGGCGATCAGGATGACCACCATCACGGTGGTGATCTGCATGATGCGCAGCGCCTTCTCGCTGGATTCGTGGATGCCGATGACGTTCTTGCGCCAGAAGTAAACGGTGACGACGACGGCGAAGGCGGCGGCGAAGTAAGGTCCGTTGACATGCAGCCCCGGCATGTGGAGATGTTCGCCGGTTTCGTTGATCAGTCCGCCCAGGTAGAGGCCTGCGCTGACGGCACTGATGGGACCGGTGAGCACGTAATCGAACATCAGGGCGGAGACGGAGAACTTGGCCAGCGTGCCGCCCAGGGCCTCGTGGACTACTTTGTAGACGCCACCGCGCACGAACATCGAACAGCTTTCGATGTAGACGGCGCGCACGGCGTAGGAGAACAGCATGATCGACAGGATGAACCAGGGAGCAGCCTTGCCGACGGCCTGCTCGGCGATGCCACCGGCGTAGTAAGCCGACGAGGCGAGGTCGCTGAGAACGATGGCTGCGGCGCGCCAGAAAGAAATGAAGGACAGCATGACGGTGGTGGCAACAACCACCTTGACCGTCGCCGGCCGTTGTCCGGATGTCAACTAAAAATTCCCCCAGGATATAGCTAGGCAACCACATATTAGCATAGGGTAGGAGGCAGAACGGTGGCGATGGAAACGCAAGCGCTGGCCGGCGCGGTGATCGCGAAGCTGCGCTCGGCGGGCCACAAGGCATACCTAGTGGGAGGCTGCGTCCGCGACCTGCTGTTGGGAAGGCGCGCCAAGGACCTCGACATCGCTACGGATGCGCGGCCCGACCGCATCATGAGCCTCTTCCCCAATTCCGGCCGGGTGGGTGTGCAGTTCGGGGTGGTGCTGGTGCGCGACGCGTTCGCGCAGGTGGAGGTGGCGACGTTCCGCAGCGACCACGACTACGACGACGGGCGGCATCCTTCGGCGGTGCGATTCGAAAGCGATCCTCACCAGGACGTCGAGCGGCGCGACTTCACCATCAACGGGCTGCTGATGGACCCGGAGACAGGCGAAGTACTGGACTACGTGGGCGGCCGCGCCGACCTGGAGCGGCGCGTGGTGCGAGCCATCGGCGACGCCAGCTTGCGATTTCGCGAGGACCACCTGCGGCTGCTGCGCGCCGTGCGGTTTGCCGCGAGCCTGGGCTTCACAATTGAGCCGGCGACCTTAGCGGCCATTGGCGGCAACCACGCGCTAATCCGGACGGTGGCGGCCGAGCGTGTGCGCGACGAACTGGTGCGCATCCTGACCGAAGGCGGCGCGCGGCGCGGCTTCGAACTTCTGGAGGCAAGCGGCCTGCTGGACGACATCCTGCCCGAAGTGGCGGCCATGAAGGGAGTGGCGCAGCCGCCTGAGTATCATCCTGAAGGAGACGTCTGGACGCACACGCTGCTGTTGCTGGAGAAGATGGAGAAGCCGAGCGTGACGCTGGCGCTGGGAGCGTTGCTGCACGATGTGGGTAAGCCGCCGACGTTTCGGGTGGCCGAGCGCATCCGCTTCGACGGACATGTGGAAGAAGGCGTGCGCCTGGCGCACAGCGTTCTGACACGGCTGCGCTTCTCGCGCGATGAAATGGAGCGGGTGAAGGCGCTGGTCCAGAACCACATGCGCTTTAAGGACGTCGATCGCATGAAGGAGAGCACGCTGAAGCGGTTTCTGCGGATGCCGGATTTTGCCGAGCATCTGGAACTGCATCGGCTGGATTCGCTCTCAGCCAGCGGCCGGTTGGAGAATTACGAGCTGGCCAAACGCAAGCTCGAGGAATTCCCGGAAGAGCGTTTACGCCCGGATCCTCTGGTGACCGGTGCGGACTTGATCGGCGCCGGCTACGAGCCTGGGCCGGTGTTCTCCAAAATGCTGGCGGCCGTGGAGGACGCGCAGTTAGAAGGCCGGATAAACACGCCGGAGGAAGCGCTGCAGATGGTGCGGGAGATGTTTCCGAAGGATGAGCCGCGCGTGTGAAGGATCGCCGACCGCAAGCGGCACCGCCCGCGCTAACAAGATTCAGTGCCACCTGACGATCCCGACTTGCGCCTTCCGGGTGCGGGCTGTTAGCGTAGAGTCAGCCTAACCGCCTCATGCAATCACCTGTCCTCAGCCGGGAAGAGGAACTCTACTGGCTGGCTTTAAGACTGGCGCCGGGTCTCGGCGCCAGAACATCGGGGAAACTGCTGGATCGCTTCCGCACCCCGCAGGCCATCTTCCGCGCATCGCGCACGGAGCTGGAAGCGGTTGGTGTCAGCGGGTCGGTGGCGCAGTCCATTGCTAGCGGCACTACCTTCGAAGACGCGGTGGCGCAGCAGGAAAAGATGGCCGAAACGGGCACGATGGCCATCACTTTGGGCGATCCGCGGTATCCGCGGCGGCTGCGCGAGATTTTCGACCCACCGATTGTGCTGTTCGCGCGCGGGAGGGTGGATCTGCTGGAGGCGATTTCGCTGGCGGTCGTGGGCACGCGGCGTCCCACGCCCTACGGTCTGGCGGTGGCGGAGCGGCTTTCCAGCGACCTGGCCCACGCCGGGCTCACAATCGTCAGCGGCATGGCGCGCGGGATCGATACGGCAGCGCACAAAGGCGCCCTGGCCATGGGTGGCGATACAGTGGCGGTGCTCGGTTGCGGCGCCGATGTGATCTATCCGTCGGAGAATCGCAAGCTGGCGGCGGACTTGACCGTGAAGGGGCTGATCATCTCCGAATTCCCAATGGGGGCAGTGGCTTTCCCGCAGAACTTCCCGATTCGCAACCGGATTATCGCCGGAATGAGCGTCGGGGTTCTGGTGGTAGAAGGGGCACAGTACAGCGGTTCGGCGATTACGGCGCGCCTGGCGATGGAGCAGGGGCGCGAGGTTTTCGCGGTGCCGGGCAACATCACGAGCAAGTCGAGTTGGGGGCCTAACCTGTTGATTAAGCAAGGCGCGCGGCTGGTCCAGGACTGGAACGACGTGGTGGCGGAGCTGCCTGTTGAATCCCGCCGGCATCTAATTGATAGGGGGCGGCAGCGAATCCTGGGTGAAGCAGGCGCAACGGGAGAGGCGGAGCAGGCGTCCCTATTAACGGGGCCAGGCCCGGAGTTGAGCAGTACGGCCCGGCGGGTACTCGAAGTCCTTCCTGTGGACGCTTCCATACATCTTGACGATCTACTTGAAAAGGTGGAAGATACGTCGACCTCCGAGCTCATCGCAACGCTTTTTGAATTGGAAATGTTGGGCTTGGTGAAACAGATGCCAGGCAAGAACTTTATTAAAGTGTGGTAACGTCTACTGGGTAACAGGCAATCATTTACTGTGCGCGGCATTAGGGAGCCGCATTCCGAAAGTCAAATATGGCAAAGGCTCTGGTAATCGTGGAGTCGCCTGCAAAGGCGAAGACCATCAACAAATACCTGGGCAAGCAGTATATCGTTAAAGCTTCGCTCGGTCATATCAAGGATCTTCCCAAGCGCGATCTGGCGGTGGATATCGAACATGGGTTCGCGCCGCACTACGAGATCATCGAAGGAAAGAAAAAGCTCATTGGCGAGCTGAAGGCAGCCGCCCGGAAGGTGGAAGAAGTGTACCTGGCGGCCGATCCGGACCGCGAGGGAGAAGCCATCTGCTACCACCTGCAGGAGGAACTCGGCGAGAAGAAGAATGGCCCCAAGATCTTCCGGGTGATGTTTAACGAGATCACCAAGAAGGCGGTTCAGGCGGCTTTCCTCAAGCCGTCGCAGGTCAATGTGGACCTGGTGGATGCGCAGCAGGCGCGGCGCGTGTTGGACCGCCTGGTGGGCTACAAGATTTCGCCGCTGCTGTGGGATAAAGTGCGGCGCGGGCTTTCGGCCGGCCGGGTGCAAACCGTGGCGCTGCGGTTGGTGGTGGAGCGCGAGCGGGAAATCCGCGCGTTCCAGAAGAAAGAATATTGGACCATCGACGTGGAACTGGCGGCCAAGAAGCCGCCGCTGCTGACCGCACGGCTCATCAAAAAGAACGACGAGACGCCGGAAGTGGGGGCCCAGGAGACGGCCGACCAGATTGTGGCGAGTCTGGATGGCGCCAATTACGTGGTGAAGTCGGTGGGGACGCGCGAAAAGAGGCGCAACCCCGTGGCGCCTTTCATCACTTCTACGCTGCAACAGGAATCGGCGCGCAAGCTGCGTTTCAGTGTGAAGCGCACCATGATGCTGGCGCAGCGGCTGTACGAAGGGATCGAGATCGGCAGGGAAGGCGCGGTCGGCCTGATCACCTACATGCGCACGGATTCGACGCGCGTTTCGGAGGACGCGGTGCGCGACGTGCGCCATTATATTAACGAGCGCTACGGCAGCCCGTTCGTGCCGGAATCGCCCAACATTTACAAATCTAAAAAAGAAGCGCAGGACGCGCATGAGGCCATCCGGCCCACCTCGGCGGCTTTTTCTCCGGAAGTGGTGGAAAAGTATTTGGCCGAAGACGAGATGAAGCTATACCGCCTCATCTGGAACCGCTTCGTAGCCAGCCAGATGATGCCGGCGCTCTACGATCAGACCACTATCGACGTGGCGGCCAAGGGCAAAGACGACGCGGCTTATGTTTTCCGCGCTACGGGGTCAGTTCTGAAGTTCGACGGTTACCTCAAGGTCTACCAGGAGGGCAAGGATCAGATCGACGAGGAAGACGAAGAAATGAAACACCGGCTGCCGCTGGTGACCGAAGGCGAAACCCTGCGGTTCAAGCAGATCAAGCCGGAGCAGCACTTCACCGAACCGCCGCCGCGCTACAACGAAGCCACATTGGTGAAGCGGCTGGAAGCGGACGGCGTGGGCCGGCCGTCCACCTATGCCTCGATCTTATCGACAATTCAGGAGCGCGAATACGTCAAGAAAGAAGGCGGCCGCTTCATTCCCACCGAACTGGGGATGGTGGTGACCGACCTGTTGCTGGAAAGCTTCGACGACATCTTCGACGTCAGTTATACGGCGCGGATGGAAGAGGAACTGGACGAAATCGAGGATGGGAAGCTCGACTGGCGCACGGCCATGGGCGAATTCTACGAGCGCTTCGACAAAGATCTGAAGCACGCCGAAGCGCACATGACCGACATCAAGCGAATGGAAAAGCCCACCGACCTGATCTGCGAGAAGTGCGGCAAGCCGCTGGTGATCAAGTGGGGCAAGCATGGCAGCTTCATCGCGTGTACCGGCTATCCGGAGTGTACTTACACGCGGGAGTTGACGGTGGATCTGCCAGATGTCGATGGTGTGGATCTCTCCGAGCAGGGCGAAGAGGAGTACTGCGAAAACTGCGGGCGCCCGATGGTGTTGAAGAAGGGCCGTTTCGGAACCTTCCTGGCCTGTTCCGGTTATCCCGATTGCAAGACCACGAAACAGATTGGCGGGAAGCAGAAGAAGCCCGACGTGACGCTGGAAGAGAAGTGCCCGCAGTGCGGCAACCACCTGGTGTTGAAGACCGGGCGCTTCGGCGAATTCACCGCGTGCAGCAATTATCCGACGTGCAAATACGTCAAGCAAAAAACCATCGGGGTGAAGTGCCCGGATTGCAGCGAAGGTGAGATCATCGAGCGCCGTTCGAAGAAGGGCAAGACCTTCTACGGTTGCAACCGGTATCCGGATTGCAAATTCGTGGCGTGGGGCAAGCCGGTGCCGGAGAAGTGCGCGGAATGCGGCAGCCCGTACATGGTGGAGAAGTGGCTGAAGGCCGGACCGGTGTGGCAGTGTCCCAACGCCGAGTGCAAGCATAAGCAGCCAGCGCCGCAGGCGCAGCCGGAGGCGGTAGCGTAGAGCGGCAATCACCGCAGTCGAAGGTTCT
The DNA here is from genome assembly GCA_963842505.1 of Bryobacterales bacterium. Lineage (GTDB taxonomy): Bacteria > Acidobacteriota > Terriglobia > Bryobacterales > Bryobacteraceae > PALSA-129. The sequence continues at coordinate 1,160,496 of CAWJGZ010000004.1, read as the reverse complement.
ACGACCAACTTGGGTTAGACTGAAGGTCGTATGAATCATCCTCTCTCTTACCTTCACGATCAGCTCGAACAGTGGCGTGCGGAAGGCACTTATCAGCGGCTGCGCATCCTGGAATCGGAGAGCGCGGCGGACTCGCGTTTCGACGGCAAACAGGTCATCAACCTCGCTTCCAATAACTATCTAGGGCTGACCACCCATCCCAAGCTGCGGGAAGCCGCCATCCAGGCGGTGAAGGATTTCGGCGTCGGCTCCGGCGCCGTCCGCACCATCTCCGGCACCATGCGCATTCACATGCAACTCGAAGAGCGCATCGCTGGCTTCAAGAATGTCGAAGCTTGCGTGGTATTCCAATCCGGCTTCGCGGCCAACGCCGGCACCGTCTCGGCCATCCTGGGGCCGGACGACCACATCATCTCCGACGAGCTCAATCACGCCAGCATCATCGATGGCTGCCGCCTTTCACGCGCCAAGATCCACGTCTTCCCGCACAAGGACGTAGCCACCGCGGAAAAGATCCTCGCCGAACTCGACAATGTTCCCGGCCACAAACTGCTGGTCACCGACGGCGTTTTTTCCATGGACGGCGATATCGGCGCGCTGCCCGGCCTGGTGGAAGCCGCCGAAACGCACGGCGCCATCATGATGGTGGACGATGCCCATGCCTCCGGCGTGCTGGGCCGTAACGGGCGCGGCACCGTCGATCACTTCGGTCTCCCACGGCCGCGTCCAGGTGCAGGTGGGCACGCTCTCGAAAGCCATCGGCGTGCTGGGTGGCTACGTCTGCGGAAGTCGTGATTTGATCGATTTTCTCTACCAGCGCGCGCGCCCATTCCTGTTTTCCACGTCGCACCCGCCGGCTGTGGCCGCCGCCTGCCTGGCCGCTTTTGATGTGCTGGATCAGGAACCAGAACGCATGGAAAATCTTTGGGAAAACACTAAATACTTCAAGCAAGGCTTGACGTCGGCGGGATTCAATACCGGAATCAGCGAGACGCCCATCACGCCCGTCATTGTAGGCGAAGCTAAAGCAGCACATGAATTTTCGCGCGAACTCTTTGCCGAAGGGGTGCTGGCGACGGGCATCGGTTTCCCGACGGTGCCGAAAGACAAAGCGCGCGTGCGGACCATCGTGACGGCCACCCACACGAAGGCCGAGCTGGACCGAGCGCTGGAAGTGTTTCGGAAAGTGGGCAAGAAGATGGGGATACTGGCGTAGGAACTTGTGCCCCGTTCCGGGGCTATACGGACTCACGAAGAGTTCCCGACGGCTTGGGTCGTGGGCTATTGCCTTTCGCCCTTGCGGGCGTGCCCGGCTTTGCACCGGCTCTGGACACGGCGGTAGGCCTGGGGCGGTAGATCTGTCCCACGGACGGCGTGCTCTGATGAGTCACATAAAGGACAGAGGGGTAACTACTTAAGAACATTGGCCTTGAGGACGACTTCGACGGCGCTTTACTCGTACCTCAGAGCGTCAATCGGATTGATGCGCGAGGCCTTCACCGCCGGGTAGATTCCGAAGACGATTCCAACGAAGACTGAGACGCCGAAGGCAATCACAACGGAGGATGTGGTGACGATGGTCTTCCACTCGGCGGTGCGCGCAATGAGCCAGGCCAGGAAAAAACCGAAGGCGATGCCCAGCAGTCCGCCGCCCATGGAGATGAGCACAGATTCGGTGAGGAATTGGCGGACGATGTCGAAACGGCGCGCGCCCACCGAGCGGCGGATGCCGATCTCGCGGGTGCGCTCAAGCACGGTGGCGAGCACGATGTTCATGATGCCAATACCGCCTACCAGCAGCGAAATGGCCGCGATGGCCACCATGACGTAGGTGAAAATGGTCTGGGTGCGTTTCTGCTGCGCCAGCAAGGCGGCAGGGATGGTCACAGTGAAATCCTGAATGTTGTGGTGGGTGGAGTTCAAGACCGCAGTGACTACCTTCGCCACTTCGATGCTATCGGCTTCGGACCGCAAGCGGATCTCAATGCCATCCAGATCGTCCTTCATGTCCGAGCTGGTGTCCCAGAAGCGGTACTGAAAAGTATTGCGCGGGATATAAATGATGTTGTTGATATCCTGCATGCTGCCACCGTTCGAGGTGGAACCGGCCATGAGCTGCTCGTTGAGAATGCCCACGACCCGCAGCCAGGTATCATTCACCTTAATGTATTTGCCGGCGGCGGGAGCGTAGCCCAACATATTGACCTTGGCGGATTCACCTAGCACGCAGACCGTGGCGCTGGCCAGGTTGTCGGCTTCGGTGAAGAACTGGCCTTCGGCCAAGTGGAGACTGTGGATGGGTCCGTAGGTTGGATCGACACCGTATAATTCCGGTACGTCGTGCGACGATTTGGGAAGCACCTGGGAGGGATGCAGGGTGCGGCGCGCCGAGAGCAATTCGAGGGATTCGATGTTGGCCTTGAGAATGCGGACGTCGCGATCGGAGAGACCGGGCGAGGATTTGCGGCGTTGTTGCATGGCTTCATAGCTGGTGGTGGGCCGCGAATCGATGAGAACGTTGCGCACGCCAAGCTGTTCGATGAAGCGGAGGGACTCCTCCCTGGCACCGGAGCCAATGGCCAGCATGCCGATGACGGAGCCAACGCCGAAGACAATGCCCAGGGCTGTGAGTAGGGTGCGAGTCTTCTGCGCCCGCAGGTTGGCGATAGCCTGGCCGACGTCGGAAAAGATCATTTCGGTAGCGCCTGCATGGCACCGTTTTGCTGACCGGCGGGCTTGATCTGTTGATCGGGATTGGACATGGCTACGACGTCGCCTTCGTTGAGTCCCTTGATGACGGCCTGGGACTCGCTGCGGTTCAGCAAGGTCACGTCATGCGGCATGAAGCCTTTGGGTGTCCGCATGTAGACAAAGGTCTTGCCGTCGCTTTCATAGAGCGCTTGCGAGGGAATCCAGAGGACGCTGTCGAGCGATTCGGCGGTGATCAGCATGTTGGAAGTCATGCCGGGGCGCATTTCAGGGGCGGGCTGGTCGAGGGTGATGCGGCAATCGAAATGGCGGTCCCAGGGGGAGCCGGTAGTGCCGCCCACGGTCTTGACGCGGCCAGTGAAAGACTTGCCGGGGAGGGCCACAACCGTCAGGGAGACCTGCTGGCCCACCGCCAAATGGCCGCGATCCAGCTCACCGATGCGCGCGCTGACCTCCCAGTTTTTCATATCGGGAATCTGGGCCACGGCCATCCCGGAATAGACGGTGTCGCCGAGTTGCAGCAATTGGAATGTCATGCCGCTGTAGTACCACACGTTTCCACTGGTGTTGGGTTGAATGTTGACGTAACCGGAGGTCTTGGCCTTGACGCTCATGCCCTCGATGATCTTACGGTTCATTTCGGCGGTGACTTTGGCCTTGCCCAGATTGGCTTGTTGAATGGCCACGGCGGCGGTGGTGTTGGCGGTCTTGTTGGCAAGGTTCTGCTCAGCCTGGCGCAGACGGCCTTGGGCGGCTTCCAGGGCGATATCGTTCTGGCGCGCCTTGAGGGCCGCCTGTATCTTGTTGGAGCGCACATCCAACTCCGCCAGCTTGACGTCGGATTGCGCCGAGAGCAGCGCGTAGTGGTTCTCTTCGTCGCCGGCGTCGCTGGTGGCTTGGGCCTGAATCACCATCTGCTCAGCTTCGGCCAGATCGGCTTCGGCCTCGCGCAGATTGTATTCCTGGAGTGTAGTATCGAACTCGACAACCGTGTCGCCGGCTTCGACCATCTCACCGGGTTCGCGGAGGAACGTGATGGCGGTGGAATCGGCGCCGGTGGGAGGCACGACGATCATTTCGGTATTGCCTCCCTGGAGTTCGCCGCGGGCCGTGACGGAAATAGTGACGCGGCCACGGCGGACCTTAGTGGAAGGCAAATCCGCGACGGTTTGGGTGGTGACCGCCTTGACGAGTTTCCTGGTGCCGAACGCCGCAATTGCGATAACGGCCAGGACAGCTACGACGGCCAAGATGCGGAATTTCATTTCTTAGCTTCCTTCTTGCTGACATCCACCAGCGCCACCGTCGCGCCTGGGGCGATGCCGGAGACAGCCACCTCGTCGGGGTTGCGGGCTTCCACTTGTACTTCGACCGGACGGTAAGAGCCGCCATCGGCGAGGTACACAACGGGCTTGCCGTTGCGCGTGAACAGGGCTTTCGCGGGAATGCTAATGGCGTTGGGCACACGGTTTACGACGATATCCATGCCGCCGTTCATGCCGGGGCGCAAGCGCGGATCCATCTTGGTGATGCTGGCGGAGGCGCGGAAGCTGCGGGTGGGCGGCCACTCGGTCATGGTGACCTCAGCCAGGGGAGAAATTATATCGAGCTTGGCGGGCAGCGACAGTTCGGGGAGGGCGTCGATTCGCACCACGACATCCTGGTTCTGGGCGATGCGGCCGCGGTCGGTTTCCTCGATGCTGCCGGAGAGTTGGAGGGTGGAGAGGTCGGGAATCTCGCCGAGGTTCATTCCGGAATAAACGGTGTCGCCGACTTTGTACGGTTTGGCATCGGTACCGCCGATGGATCCCTGGTAATTGAGGTTGAAGGTGAGGAAGCCACTGCTGGGGGCCTTCACTTCCATTTGGGCGATGCGCGCCTTGGTGATGTCGACATCGGCCTGGGCCTGGTCACGGAGGCGAGTGAGGGAAGCCAGCTTGGAGCGGTCGGCGACGGCGTGGAGGTCGGCGGTAGCTTGCGCCACTTTCAGTTTTTGTTCGGCGATACCGAGGTCGATGCGGGCTTCTTCTCCGGAGATTTTGCTCTTGATGTCCTGGAGGGAGGCTTGTACCTTGGCATTCTCGACGGCGAACTGCGCGTCCGACAGGTCGCTCTTATCCTGTTCGACGGTAATGCGGGCCTGAGCGACCCATTGGTCCAAGGCTGCGATGGCCGACTTGAGCTGGGCTTCCTTTTTGGCTAAATCCTGCTGGGAAGAGCTCGAATCGAAACGGATAATGGGGTCGCCCTGTTGCACATTCTCTCCGGATGGCGCCATCCAGGCAATGCGGAGATTGGGGACCATGGGGGTATAGATTTCGATGGAGCGGGCGGCTTTGAGTTCACCGCGGCAGCGCACGATGACCAAGAAATCGCCGTGTTTCGCCTGAGCGACGGGAAATGAGACGTCGGCATGGACTTTGCGAAGGCGGTAGATACCGGCGGCGGCACTGGCCACTACCAGGAGCGACAGCGACAAGGTGAGCCAAAACCGGACGCGTTTTAGGCTAGGGCTCATTCTTCGCCAGCTTTCTACCGGAGCGCGTTGACAACCCTCCTAAAGACGTCTGCCAATGCCCGCCCAGCGCCGGTTGCCAACCGGCGCGCAGGATACCATTCCGCCCCGCCGTGCAGCAGCCGCTAACCGCCAACAGGAATGCCGGCGTTGTAGGCTGGAAAGCCTGCTCCACTGGGCAACTAGAATCTCCGCAGCGAACGAAGAGACTGAGTTGCCGAAATACCGGGCAGCGGACGGCAAGCGTCGACACGAGTATCGACGCGGCACGCATAAGTGCGTGCGCCACGAAGAGTAAGCGAATTCCGCGAGCCTGAATGGCGCTCATTTCTTAGAACTCTCCGCGGCGGTCTTGGGTTCGAGAACGACGGCAGCCGAAAGATCCGGGAGCAGGTGAGGGTCTGTCTTGTCAATGCGAAAGACCGCGGTAAACGTCTTGATGGGGCTATTTAGGCCGGCGGAAGCCACCGGACTGGCGAATTCGAAATGGGCCGGCAGCACCAGATCGGGATAGGCGTCGAGGTAGACTTTGGCCTTACTGCCGGGCACGATGGCTTCAATATCGGGTTCGCCCACGCTGCAACGGACGCGCATCTCGGAGGGGTCGAAAATGCTCACGAGGGGCTGGCCGCGATAAAGTTGATCACCCTCCTGGGCGTGGCCCAGGGAATTACCGCGGTTGAGATTCTCGAGGGCGACCATGCCGGCGAGCGGAGCTTTCACATCCAGCTTGCCGACGTTGGTCTGGGCCCGTTCCAGGGCCACCCTCTGGCGGTCGCGCTGCAACTCGAGGATTCGCAAAGCCGCGGCATCGGCCCGATCATGGAGAGCGTTGGATTTCTTTAAACTCTCCACGTGCAGGGTGGCGATGCGGGCTTTCTCCTCGTTCTTGAGCCGGTCGATCTCAGCGAGCACAGGACCCTTGCGCAACTCGATTTGAGCCTTGGCGAGATCGGCTTCAGCCTGCTGCAAATCGGTAGCGCGCTTTTCGGCGTCGGCGCGGTTCTGGGCACGCTTTTGATCGGCCTGGTGGCCGAGGTCGTCTCCCTTGGCTTGGGCATCGCGGGCAGCGTCCATTTGAACTGTGGCATCGAAGCTGGCGATGGGATCGCCGGCTGAGACGTGAGATCCGCCGGCAATGATGCGGGTGAGGGTCATGCGGTTGTATTGGCCGGTGATGGCAGGCACAAGGACTTTGGAAGCGTGGACGGCCTGGATGACGCCGGTGACGCGAACCTCGTGATTTGCGTCCGGCGCCCCGGTAGTTGCAGCGGGGGTCGTGGCTGCGTGGACCGAGGGCGCCGGGCGATCGCAGGAAATGAGAACCATGGCCGAAACCGCTGTCGCGAAAACGCCAATCCAACGCTTCATAGTGGTTCTCGGATGTTAGACGCCGAAAGGCACGAAATGGTTGATAACAATTTCGGGCGGGGAGGAGCCGTAAGACGGCGGCACAGTGTGATCAGAGGTTCGGTGATTTGCCGGGTGTAATTCCAAACTCACGGCCGGAGCGGGAATTCTTTACAGTGAGTTATGCTATAGTCATTCACAAATTCAGCAGCACTAGGGATAATGTTGTGTTCCTAGGTGAAGGGACCGGGGATTATAGCGTAAATGTGTGGTATTGCAGGATTTACACATCTCAATGGTAGTTTAGATTCGAAGCTGGCCCGCCGGATTAATGAAACGCTGTGCCACCGGGGTCCCGACCAGTAAGGGATTTACGAAGGCAGCGTGGCGACTCTTTGTGCGGTTCGCCTCAAGATCATAGATCTGGAAGGCGGCCAGCAACCCGTGGTGAGCGATGACGGCGACACTGCGATTGCGTTCAACGGGGAGATCTACAATCACCTGGACATTCGGGCGGAACTGGAAGGGCTGGGCCATCGTTTCCATTCCCGCTGCGACACGGAAACCGTGCTGCACGCCTTTCTGCAATGGGACACGAAATGCTTCGAGCGCATGCGGGGTATGTTTGCGGTGGCGCTGTGGAGCGAATCGCGCAAACGGTTGGTGCTGGTGCGGGACCGCATGGGCATCAAGCCGCTGTATTATTACCGGCAGGGCGACGAGATCTATTTCGGCTCTGAACTGAAAGCCATTCTGGCATATTCCGAGATCCCGCGGTGGCTGGATCTGGAGGCGCTGGATAACTATCTTTCGGTCAATTACATGCCGGGGCCCCACACGCTGATCGAAGGCATCAAGAAAGTACGTCCGGGGGAACTGCTGGAATGGCGCCCCGGCAAGCTCTGGCTGGAGCCGTGGTACAAGCCGGCGGTGGGGACGCGGAAGGCCTGTTCGATGGACTCAGCGAAAGAAGAATTGGACTGGCTGCTGAGCGAGGCCGTTGGACAGCACCTAGTCTCGGACGTTCCGCTGGGAGTGTGGGCATCGGGGGGGCTGGATTCGTCGACGATCCTGCACTACGCCGCGCGCCAAACGTCGGCCCGTTTGAAGACCTTTTCGGTTTCGTTCGCCGGGCGATCTTGCGACGAGAGCCGCTACTTTCGTGAAATCGCGCGAGTCTACGGAACGGACCACTATGAGTTCGATCTCAACCCGGCGGCGGAAGTGGAAAGCGCGATCGAGGACTTCGCGTACTTTTCGGATGAGCCCAGCGCGGATGCAGGGGCACTGCCGGTTTGGTACCTTTCGCGGATGTGCCGGCAGCAGGTAACGGTGGCTCTCTCGGGCGAAGGCGCGGATGAACTGTTCGGCGGCTATCTGACTTACATGGCGGACCGCCTGGCGCGGCCGTTCCGCGCGACGCCTGGGCCGCTGCGGCGTCTGGTGCGGGGGTTGATGGACCGATGGCTGCCGGTTTCGGACGAGAAGCTCAGCCTGGAATACAAATTGAAACGGTGGGTGGATGGAAGCTTTCTCGATCCTGACGAGGCGCATTTTTTCTGGAACGGGACATTTTCTGCCGCCGAGCGCAAACAGATTCGCCCCGGCAGCATGGATAGCGGGCTGCGCATGCTGGTGGACCGCCTGGGGATTGGGCGGGTCGGCACCATCGACCGTTATTTGCAGGTGGACCAAGCTTATTACCTGGCGGATGACATCTTAAATAAGACGGATCGCATGAGCATGGCCCACTCGCTCGAAGTGCGTCCGCCGTTTCTGGACCACCGCATCGTGGAGTTCGCGCGTTCGCTACCGCAGAACCTGAAGATCCGAGGCTTCAAGCAGAAGTTCATCCTGAAGGAGCTGATGCGGGACAAACTGCCGGATTTCGTTCTCGAGCGCAAGAAATCGGGGTTCGACATTCCCACGCACGAATGGTTCCGCGGCCCGCTGCGGACTCTGCTCATGGATACCCTTACACCTGAGGCAATTGAGGCCACCGGTGTATTCGATTCGCAAGCAGTCCATGCGCTGATTCGCGACCATATGGAAAGGCGCACCAATGTCGGATATCACCTATGGGGCCTGCTGACTCTTTTCCTTTGGATGAAGCGCTGGAATGTCCAAGTCCAGCCACCGGCCAGAAAAGCTCAGGCAGCACCCGCGCGGCTGCTGGCTATCAAGTAATAGTCATAGCAATCGCAGTCCTGGTTTTTCTGGGCTGCATCTTCAGCCCATCCGCTTTGATGGATGATGTGGACGCCGTGCAGGCGCAGATCGCCTGCAACATTGTGCAATCGGGCGACTAGGTGACGGCGCGGCTGGATGGCGTCGCCTATCTCGAAAAAGCGCCGCTCAAGTACTGGATGATCGCGGTTTCGTTCCTGGTCTTCGGGCCGCACGATTGGGCGGCGCGGATACCCGTGGCGCTATCGAGCCGGCTAATAGTCCCGCGCGTCGTCCGAATGCCCATGCCGCGAAGCGCGCCGTAATCCAACACAGCGTCACCACCGAGGATGCGCCGCAGGATGTATTCATCGAAGACAACGACTTCGCACGGCTGTCGGCCTCCACCGCGCGCTACTACCTGGTTGCGGAAGCTCCGCAGGTGCCGCGTCTGACCAAACTGGCGGGGAATCGGCTCTTTGCGGTAAAAGAATCGGGCGGGAAATGCCTGTTCACAAATTTCTAATTACTATATTCGGTCTATTTTCAAATACTTAACATCTTGACTCGGCCTTGACGGTTCGGGGCGGATGCTACTCTCAAGTCGGGTAAAGAATTACGCGGCCTCGCGGGACACAACGCGAGGCCGTCTGCTTTTTAGAGACTTTTTATGGGCAAGACCGAATCCAAGACGCAACAAAAACAAGACTGCAAACAATGCAGCAACTGGGAAGCCATCCGGGAGCACGTCAGAGTGTCGGAACTGCTCGACAAGGCGATCGCCAGCTACGACGAAAAGCTGAAGGAGGCGGATTTTAAACCAACCATCGCGGAATATCTCAAGCTTCTCCAACTCGAAAAGGAGTTAACAGACGAACTTCAGGATACGGAGGTGCAAGTCACGTGGGTCGGCCCAGACATAGAATCACTCGAGAAATAAAGTACTATCCATTGCCCTCGCAAAAGCTATTTCATGACTGTCCGGCCCGGTTCAAAGGGTTCTCTGGGCCGGTGGGAAGCGGCAAGAGCCAAGCGCTGTGCCAGGAGGCCATCCGACTAGCATATCAAAACCCGGGCCGCATGGGATTACTGGGGGCTCCGACTTATGGAATGTTACGTGACTCCACGCAGGCAACGCTCTTCGAAATACTCGGCGAAAATGAAATTCCGTTCGAGCATAACAAGAGCGAAGGCACAGTGATACTGAAGGACAGCAAGTCCAAAATCATATTCCGTTCGATGGAGGAGTACGAGCGGCTGCGAGGCACGAACCTGGCGTGGTTTGGCTTGGACGAGCTGACGTACACGCCGGAGGAAGCGTGGCAACGAATGGAAGGCCGCTTGCGGGACCTCAAGGCGCCGCGTCTGTGCGGCTTCGCGGTTTGGACGCCGAAGGGCTACGACTGGGTCTACCGCCGCTTCATCGGCGACACGAAGTTGAGCGGGCATGTAGCCATTGTAGCCAAACCGAACGAAAACAAGCACCTGCTGGCGCAAGTGCCGGACTATTACGAGCGGCTCAAAGAGAGTTACGACGAGCGGTTCTTCGCCCAAGAAGCCAGAGGCGAGTACTTGAGCCTGGACGGCAGCCGGGTATACGGCGCGTTCGACCGCAAGGTGCACGTTCAGCCTTTGGGAGTCGACCCGAACGTGCCGCTGCTTTGGGCGCTGGACTTTAACGTGAACCCGATGACTTCGATCGTCGCGCAGTACAACGGCGGGATATTCCGGGTGCTGGATGAAATCGTGCTGCGGCACGCGACTACCCCGGAGGCGGTGGAGGCGTTCACCGCACGCTACCCCACGCATGTAATGGGTGTCACGGTATACGGGGACGCTTCGGGCAACAACCTAAAGACGTCGGGTACCAGCGACTACCAGATGATACGCGAATCCTTCAAGCAAAAGGGCATCACCAACGTGAACTACAGGGTGCCTGACTCGAACCCGGGCGTTCGCGACCGGATCACTCTGACCAACGGCCGGTTAAAGTCGGCCTCTGGCAACATTGGCATGCTGGTGGCCCCGAAGTGCAAGGAACTTATTCAGGATTTTGAGCAGGTGTCTTACAAGATCGGTTCCACGCAGGTGGATAAGGACCGAGACCGCATGCGAACGCATGCTTCGGAAGCGGTGGGATATTTGCTGTGGCAGGAGTGCAGAGGCGGCCCAAAGATCGGGTACAGGCAGGAGCGAATTTTATAGCCATGAAGAACATCAACCGGGAACATCCTGAATACATCGCGCACAAGCGAATGTGGAAACAGTACAAGGACCTCTACGCAGGCGGCGAGCAGTTTCGCTTGAGCGCCTCCGACTACCTGATGTGCCGCCACAAGGAGCCCGGTCCGATATACCAGGAACGGTTGAGCCGGGTCTTCTACCAGAACTACATAGGCTCGATCATCGATTGGTACGCCGCCACATTGATGCGATGCGAACCGGTGCTTATGCTCGGGGGCAACGACGCGGCAGCCAAAGATTTCTACAACCTGCTTTACGACGACTGTGACCTCAAAGGAACCAGCATTCCCGAGTTCTTCCGGCAGAGGTTCGTCCAGACGGCGGTCTGCGGGTCCAGTTATATCGTGGTGGAGTTTCCAAGAACCACAGGTGCGGCGCGGTCCCGCGCGGAAGAAGACGCCTCCGGCCAATCGCGGGCTTACCTGGTGGATTACGGGCCGGATGAAGTCATCAACTGGAATTTCAACGAGACGGGCGGACTGGAATGGATTGTGATTCGGACGTCGTGCCTGCAGCAGTCGCAGGTGACGGACGCCAAATGGGAGAGTGAGACGCGGTGGATATACTACGACCGCGAACATTTTCAGATTTTTCGCAAGGGTGGCGATAGCAGCCCGATCCAACTGATTGATCAGGGTCGTCACGCGCTGGCTTCGCTCGGTCGGGTCCCGGTCTTCCAGATGAAAGTGACGGAGGGCCTGTGGCTGATGAATAAGTCGGCGCTGTTACAGTTGGAGCACTTTAATAAGTCCAACGCGCTGGCATGGGCGCTCACCATGGGGCTCTTTGCCACGCCGGTGATCTATTCCGACCGGGAGTGGAACCAGATCGTCGGCGAATCCTATTACATCCAGATGGGACCGAACGATCGCTTCGGGTGGACCGAGCCGGAGGGCAAGGTTTATCAAATTGCGGCGGACAACCTGAACGTGTTAAAAGACGAAATCTATCGCGTCTGCTATTTGATGACGCAGGCTGGCGAGGGCGGCAGTGCGCGTCAATCGGCGTTGAGCAAGCAGTTGGATTTCAGCACTACCCAGGAAGTGCTGCGCGCGTACGGCGACGCGGTGAAGGAGACCTTGCGCCAGATTCTGTGGGCGGTAGCCGCGGCGCGGCAAGACGGCATCACGATCGACGTGGCGGGCATGGACGAGTTCGATATCAACGACCTTGGCACAGAACTCGGCGATGCCAAGCAGTTGCTGGATTTAGGAATCGGGTCGGAAACGCTAAAAAAGCAGATTTTCAAGAAGCTGGCCCTCAAATACCTCAGCGATGAGCGGCAGGATATCAAGAATCGGATCGTCGAGGAGATCGAACACCAATAAGGAGACCTATGGAAGGAACGGATATTCAAGCGATCGTGCGCCAAGCGGTTCAAGAATTCGTCAAAGACGAAAAGAGCAAGAGCGAACCGGCTTACAAAGCGGAACTGCTGGAGGAGCGCAAGCGGCGGGAACAGCTGGAACGCAGGATGAATGAGTTGGTTGCGGAGAACAAACGTAGCCGCCAGGCAGCGGAAGAGGCGGAGCGCAATGCATCCGTCAGAGCCGAACTGCAGCGGCTTGGCGTGGCCAAGATCGATCTGGCGTTCAAGGCTGTGCAAGACGGCATCGTGCGTACTGAGGACGGACGGCTAGTGGCGCGGGCCGAGAGCGGCGAAATGCCGGTCAAGGAGTACCTCGCCAGCTTCGTCAACGAGAATCCGGAGTTTCTGCCGGCTCGGATTGCGGGGGGAACCGGGATGACGGCAACCCTCAAAGCCCCGGTGGTGGGCAGAGAAGCAGTGAGTATCGACCAAATCCGCCCAGGTATGAGCGCGGAACAGATGCAGCGTGTACGTGAGGAGATCGTACGCGTTGCCTCGCAGTCCCTTCGGGGCATGTAACAGCACCGGCACACTGGCCGGCAAAAACAGTCAATCAATAAGGAGAAAGCATGGGAGCAATTACATCAAACAACGTCGCCAGCGCGATTGTGAAGCTGGTGGCGGCGGACGCATTGCCGGCACTGGTGTCGAACCTGGTGATGGGGAACCTGGTCAACCGCGATTACGAGCCGGTTCTGGCGAATGCCGGAGACACAGTCAACGTGCCGATTGCGCCGTCGATGGTCGCCAACAACATTCTACAAGGCGGGACGGTGCAGGCGCAGAATCCGAGTTTGGGAAACGCGCAAATTGTGCTGAACACGCACGCCGAGGCGACTTTCCAGATTCCTGACGTGACCAAAGTACTCGCGGTACCCGACCTGTTGAAGGTCTACATGCAGCCGGCGGTGATCGCAATTGCCGAGAAGGTGGAAAGCGATCTTCTGAACCTATATGCCAGCTTTACGGCGAACACCCCGGTGGGCACGGCAGCCACGCCCATCACCGAGTCGACCATCGACGCGGCGGAAACCGCCCTGTTCCTGGCTAAGATTCCGCCCACCGAGCAGAAGTACATTGTGGTGGACGCGGCGGCATATTCGGCGTGGCGGCAGATCCCACGGTTCAGCGAATTTCAGACGGCTGGCGACGCCGGTTTGATGGCGCTGATCGGCGGGACGGTGGGGAAGATCAAGGACTTTTTTGTGTTCCGCTCGCAACTAGTCCAGAAGACGGGCACCAGCCCCAACATCAACACGCACAACTTGGCTTTCACGCGCGACGCGATTGGCCTGGTAATCCGCCGCCTGCCACAACCGCTGCCGGGCACCGGCGCGATTGCGGAGTACGCCGAGTTGGGCAATTTCGGCATGCGCGTGGTGATGAGCTATCAGCCGAATACACTGGCACAGCAATTCACGGTCGATATTCTGTACGGATGCGGCGTCCTGCGCAACGCCGCCGGCGTGCAGGTGAACACCTAGCAGTGCTTGGGGCGGGGCATTCTTCGAACGGCCCCGCCCCAAAAGGAAGACACCAAAAGGAGAACAGCATGGACCTGAGACAGTATTACCAAAAAATCAGTGAGAAGGAAGCGTCGTTCAAGAATCCGTACCCGATCGTGATGAGCCTGGAAACGGGAGACGGCGGCAAGACTGGCGTGCTCACCGAGGTGACGCCCCCAATTGCCGCCCGGATGGTGGTCGAGGGGACGGCAATAGAGGCTTCGGAAGATCAAGCCACGGAATTCCGCGGGCTGCAAGCGGAGGAACGGCGGCTGGCCCACGCGGCAGCCGAGGCGAAGAAGGTGCAAATCGCGGTCGTAACGACCGATGAATTGAGACGGATCAAGGGCGCCAAGCCTGGGAAGGACTAGGCGGCTTACATGGCTCTGTTCACAGACGGCCCCCTTTCGAGCATCGAAGATCTGACGGCGCAAGACTCTCAACTCCTGAACGTGGCAAACGTCGAGGGGATCGACGTGACGCAGAAGCTGGCGCTGGCCCAGGAACAACTGGCTCTCGAACTCATCACTTTGCTGGACAGAATGACCTTTGTGAACCAGTGGTCCTGGCTGGCGCCGCCATCACTCAAAACCGTGGTAGTAACGCCAGCGCTGAAAATGTGGCACACATTTCGCGCGCTGGAGCTGTTGTACGCGGACGCATTCGCCAGCCAATTGAACGACCGGTATGCCGCCCGACGGGATCAATTCCATGAGCAGGCCAAGCAAGCCTGCGATCAGTTGGCGGCAGCCGGTATCGGCATTTCCTGGACGCCGGTGCCGCGGGCGGCGGTGCCCAACGTGGTAGCGGCAGCCGGTAACCTGCCGGACAACACTTACTACGTCACCATGACCTGGACTAACTCCACTAACGAAGAAGGCGCCCCGGCCGTCACTTCAGCCATCACTACTTCGCAGAGTACACTGTTGGTCGAACCGGTGGCGCCGCCGGGGGGCGCTACGGGCTGGAATGTCTACGTCGGGACCGATCCGGACGGCCTGGAGTTGCAGAACGGATCGCCGATCGCGGTGGGCCAGACCTGGCTGCAACCGGGGACAGTGACGACGGGCGGCCGGGGGCCGGGACGCGGACAATCGCCCAGTTACCTAAGGCCGGCGCCGAGGGTGATCCAGAGGGGCTGATGGCTAAGACAATTGGAAGCGAGATTTCGGCCAAAGTGCTGCAACTGATCACCGCCCCAACGGCCGTGAACTCCGTCCTGGCCACGGTCACGCGGGGGAGCGTGGCGGCGCCGGGCCAAATCAGCTTAGCGCAAGTGCGCTCGCAAAACGTAGCGCCCGACGTGGCGGAACAAAGCAACACTATGCAGTACCCATCGTTGAACGTGTACTGCGAAAAGATCATCAACAGCCTGGCGGAAAAATTTCGCAGTTTTTCCGGCACCGTGCAGATGGCAATTGAACTTCGGCATTCACAGGACCGGCTAGACGGACTGCAAGACAACCTGGAACTCTATGCCGATGCGGTGATGCAGATTCTGGCAGCCAATCGCGGCGATTGGGGCGACGGCGACTTCTATGCAGGCGAGTACCAGGTAACGTTCGGAGCCGTGAAACACGGCGGCAAGAATTTCATTCAGATAGCCAAGATCACCTTTGAGATGGGAGTGAGTAAAAACTGATATGGCCTACATTTCCTCTAATGCGAACCGATTCTACACAGCGTTGGAAAGCGCGTATGGACAGGTGCCAACGATCACGGCCGGCAATCGGATACCGGCGGTCAAGCTGACAGTTCAACAGCAACTCGAGGTCGCCAACCGCAAAGATAAGACCGGTAGCCGCACGTTTGCAGGCCTGCCGATAGGCGGCAGGCGACGCACGAATTTTGAGCTGCAAACCTACCTGACCTCCTGGCAGAACAGCGGCGGTGGGCCCAGCTACGGGCCGCTGTTTCAGGCAGCGCTGGGCGGCCAACCGCTGCTATTTGCGGGCGGCACGGTAGCTTCCAGTACAGCAACGGGCCGGCTGGGGTTCGCCGCGGCGCACGGCCTGAGCGCGGGACAGGCGGTGACATGCAGCGGCGAGATCCGGTTCGTGGCGGCGATTGTCGATGCCCAGAATGTGCAACTAAACGCGCCGTTTACCACGCTTCCAGCGGCTGGCGCAACAGTGACCCCGGCCATCACCTACGTGCCCGCAACGGAGTTGCCCAGCGTCGGGATCTTCGATTACTGGAGTCCGGCGACCGCGGTGCAGCGGCTGCTGTGCGGGGCGGCGGTGGATCAACTGGAAATCGATGTGAATGGCGACTACCACGAGTTCCAGTTTACGGGACTGGCGCAGGACGTGGTAGACAGCAGCAGCGTAGGATCCGGCACGGGAGTCGCGCAAGCGCTTACGAGTTTTCCGGCGGAACCGGCGCTGGCTTCGTTCGATTACTCGATCGTACCTGGCAACCTGGGGGAAGCGTGGCTGGGCACTTCGGCGGCGCAGTTTTTCACGGTTACCAAAGCTTCGATTGTATTGAAGAACGATCTGGATGCGCGCATGAATGAGTTCGGCTCCAGCCTGCCTCAAGCTATCTCGCCGGGACAGCGCACGGTGACAGCCACATTCGAACTCTACAGCCAGGATGACAGCAACACGGCGGCGCTCTACCAGGCGGCTCGCCAGCAATCGCCCATCAGCGTGATGTTCCAGTTGGGTGATGCAGCGGGGCAACTCATGGGGGTCTACCTGCAGAGCATGATTCCGGTGGTGCCGGAGTTTGACGACAGCAAAAACCGGCTGCAGTGGAAATTCCGGCCGTCGCGCGCGCAGGGAACCGTAGACAACGAAATTGCTGTGGCGTTCGGATAGTGACATGAATTACGAAAGCGTCTCGTTGGTGGAATCGCGGGTGGCGAGCGGTGTGTCCTACACGGTGGCCAGAATGTCGTTCGGGAGGCGCACGGCGCTGCTGCGGCGGATTCGGGAACTGGCAAGCCGCATGGAGTTCTTGGAAGCCGGCCAGAAACCCGGCGAGAAGATGGACGCGGCACTACTGCAGGCGGAAATCGATAAACTGTACCTCACGTGGGGCTTGCGGGCGGTGTCCGGGCTGCAACTGGATGGCGTCGAGGCCACGCCGGAATTGCTGGCCGAAGCGGGCCCCGAGAACCTCTTCCGGGAAGCGCTGGCGGCCGTGAGGGCGGAAACCGGCCTCAACGAAGCTGAACGAAAAAACTGATTGTCGCCTTCCATTTTCAGTTATCCAACCAGGCCGGTTGGAAGTGCGACATCTGCCGGAGTTCCGGCCTGGAAAGAAAGCGGCGCTGCGGATGGCTTCCCAGCGGAGAGCGAAACCCAGCGGCGCCGGTTTGGGCGCGCAAGCACATTGTGCTGGAAACGTGTCCGAAGTCGACAATTACGGCGGAGAGCCAGAGCTTGGTAGAAGAGTTCCTAGTGCGGCGGCGCCTGCGATCTCTGGGGTGGGAAGGGCTAAGCGCGCGACAGGTGGAGGCATTTGTCATTTTAGAAAAGGCGCTTGCGGAGGAGATGAGAGATGGCCAGCACAACACAAGACACGCTCTATGATGCTTTTTCGAATGCAGCCGGCAGCCAGGCGGAAGTGCTGGAACCGATCGCAAACGCCAGCGACGAGCTGGCGGAATCGCTGCAGAGCGTAACGGAGCAAATGGGCGGAAGCTCGCCCCAAACCTCCGCGGAAACCAATACGAGCGCGCCACAAAGCACGGCGAGCGAGACGTTATCTATCGCCACGACAGTGCTAGAGAGCGGGCTCGGGCTGATCCCGCTGGTGACCGGCTTGCTCGGGCTCTTCACCGGGGGAGACAGCGCACCAGCCGCGCTGACCAAATATGCCATGCCGGACAAGATCGACTTCGAGGGCGCGGACACCGGCAGCGGAACGAGCGAAATGGACTACGACCAAATGGGCATGCCTAGGGTGTACGATGCGTCGACGGCGGCGCCGACTTCAGCGGCGGCGGCTACATCGTCGACGGTGGCGGATGCGGAATCGCCGGCGCCAATCACCGGGAACGCGCAGGCGATGGATTCGCAATGGTTCATGGACCACAGCAGCGACATCGCGCAAGCGGTCCGCTACGCCATGTTGAATATGAGTTCGATTAACGACGTAGTGAGCAGCCTCTGATATGGCGACTTTTCCCAAACTCAAGACCAACGCCGTGGCGCAGTACCCGGCGTCGAAGACGACGCGGTATCAGAACCAGGCGCTGAGATTCCTGGACGGCACGGAGCAACGGTACCGCGATTCGGCCGGGCCGCTCGATCGCTGGATCATCAAGCTCAAAGATCTGGACGAAAGCGAAATGGCGGCGATTGCGCAATTTTTTGCCGATAACCAGGGTCAATTTGGCAGCTTCGTGTTTACCGATCCGTGGGATGGGACGGTACACCCCGATTGCAGCCTGGCGAGCGACGAATTGGATCTCACCTGGCAGGCGGAAATGCGCGGCACGACTTCGCTGACAGTGGTGGAGAACCGGGGATAGAAGCATGCTTGTGTACCCACAATTGACAACCGGGGCGGTGAGCCAATTCCCGATTGAGAAGCGATGGCGACAGCGCACGGTGGTGAACACGGCGGCCGATGGAAGCGTCATCAAGCTGGCCGATCCAAACGGGGTGCTAACTGAGTGGCAATTGCAGTATGCCGGGTTGAGCGACGGCGAACTGGCAACGCTCCAGCAGTTCTTCGCGACGGCGGAAGGAACGCTGAACGGATTCACCTTCCTTGATCCAGCCAGCAATCTGTTCGCGTGGAGCGACCAGTTGAATAACGCCGTTTGGAACCTGGGTTCCTTCCTGACCCGGACTGGAGGCGTAGCCGACCCGGCGGCCGGAACCAACGCCTGGCTGCTGACGAACTCAGGCAGCGGCGCGCAAAGCATCACGCAGACTCTGGCGGCACCGGGAGGATACCTGTTTTGTCTCAGCGCGTGGGTGCAAGCAGCTGTGGCAACAACCGTGACCATGTTGATCGGAGCAAACCGTTCCCCACAGCCAGTCCAGACCGGCTGGAATCGCATCGCCTTCACGGGAAGCGGAGACGCCACAGTGGCATCAATCGTCCTGGGGTTGGAATTCCCGGCCGGGGCGGCCGTCAACGTGTACGGGCTTCAGGTGGAGGCACAGAGCGCTCCTTCCAAATACAAAGCAAGCACGACAGGGGGCGTCTGTCAGGCCGCGCGCCTGCGTGACGATGCGCTTACCTTTACGACGCAGGGCGTAAACAATCATTCCGCCACGGTGAATATCCTTTATGCAAGCCATCTCTGATCTCAAAGAACAGGCGGTAGTGGACACACCGCTGATCGTGTTCGACTGCACGCTGTCCAATGGGCAGACCGATAGCTGGAGCACCCATACAGTGACCGTGGGGCAGACCGCATATGCGGCGCGCGTGCTGCAGCACAGCGCGTTCGACATCCAGACGGCCTCCGATCAGGGGGTTGACGGCAGCCCGCGCATTTCGATTGTGCTGGCAAACGCCGATTCGCACTTTTCGGAGATTGAGCAATCGTGCGGCTGGAAGGGCGCGGCGCTTACGGTGAGCTTCCTGTTCTACGACCTGCGCAACAACGTTCCGCTGACGGATGCGCAAGTGGTGTTTCAGGGGATCTGCAACCCGCCCGACCAGATTCAGGAAGCGACTTTCCGGTTGACGGCCAACAACCGGATGAACCTGCAGCGACTGGTGCTGCCGGAAGTGCGCATCCAGTGCCGCTGTCCCTGGGACTTTCCGGCGACTGCCGATCAACGCACGGAAGCTGTGAACGGCGGAGCTAATGGCAAGTACTCAATGTATTACCGCTGCGGCTACTCGCCAGACATCGCCGGCGGCAGTGGGGCCATGAACGGGACCGTGCCGTACACGACGTGCGGCTACACGCGTTCGGATTGCCAGGCGCGAGGAATGTTTACGAGATTCGGCGGCCTTGAGTTCGTGCCTCCCGTGATTGAAGTTCGCGGGTATGGCAAGGACTGGACGCCATCGAACTTGTCGGTCAACCAAGCACGTTACAACGACTATGTGCCGATGGTATACGGCACGGCCTGGTATTGCCCCGAAGTAGTTTTTGCGCGCAACGACGGAAACCTGACCCGCATGGAGGTGCTGTTGGGGATCGGGCAGATGCAAAGCGTGCTGACCGTGCTGGTAAGCGGCGTGCAGATTCCGTTAGGTGTCAACGGACAGAATATGACGGGCTCAGGCTGGTATAACGTGGAGACGCTGGGAACACGGGACGGCTGCCTGGACCCCAACTTCACGGACGCTAGCGGGAATCCGGCCGGCGATCCGTACGGCAGCATGGCCTACCTTTCGGTGGTGGTTCCGAACCAGCTCAATAATGGAAACTCGCTGCCAAGTGTGCAAGTGTTGGTGCAGGGTCTGCTGGTGCCGGTCTACGGCGCGGACGGGACTTATCTCAGTGACCAATTCTCCAGCAACCCGGCGTGGATTCTGCTGGATGTGCTGCGAAGGAGCGGCTGGGCGGCGTCCGAGATCGACATGACCAGCTTCGCGCAGACGGCGGCGTATTGCGATGAAGCCATCAACGTTATCGACCCGAATGGGAACACGATTTCGCTGCCGCGTTTTCAATGCAATCTGGTGCTGCAGAACCGGCGCACGGCGTCCGACCTGGTACGCGGCGTCCGCAATTGTGCCCGGCTGTACCTGACCTATGAAGCCGGCGGCGCGCTACAGCTCAACGTGGAGAACACGGTGGCGCTGCAGATGCCGTCCAAGCCGGTGGGGTCGAACAGCACGGAGCCGCTCAATGGCGGTTGGCCGGCCTATGAATTCGGGGACGGCAGCACCGGCGTCTCCGGCATTCTGCGGAAGGCGAGCGGGGAACCGACCGTGACGCTGACCTCGCGCAGCATCGCAGACACTCCGAACCGTATGACCGTGGAGTTTCAGGATGCGCTCAACGGTTACCAGCAGGACAGCTACGAGATGGTTGATCCGGACGACATTGCGCTGGTGGGGCAGGAGGTTTCCTCGACGTTGTTAGCGGTGGGGCTGCCGCAGTACGATCAGGCGGCGCGGATGCTGAAATTCAACCTCGACAAATCGATTTACGGAAATACCTACATCGAGTTTCAGACGAGCGTGAAAGTCTTCGGTGTTCGTCCGGGCGATATCATCACTGTGACCTACCAGAAGGAAGGATTCAACCGCCAGCCGTTCCGGGTTTTGAAGATTTCGCCGGCTACCAACTACCGGACAACGACGATCACGGCGCAGCTCCACGACGACGCCTGGTACGCCGACACGAACGGGCAGGTAACCTCGGGAGCTGGCACGAACCAGGGCGGCAACTCCGCAGTGGCCGTGCCGCGGCCCCTGGTAGGCAGCGTGTTGGATGCCAATGGTGACATTCAGTTTGGAGTGGAAGAGACGGCGACCACGAATAGCGATGGCACGATAGAGTCGAGCGTAACGGTCAGCTTCGTACCGCCGGCCATCGCTGTGGGCGCCGGACCTGGGATGCCGCTCTTGAATCTTTCGCCGGCGGTTGGCAGTGGCGGGACGCTAAAGGGTGGGCAGTCGCTGTACTATTCCGTTTCCGGCGAGGACAGCGCGGGGGACGAAAGCCCACTTTCCTTCGTGGTGTGCGCGGCAGTGGTGAACGATGGCAGTTCCGTGACGCTGAGCGGCCTAAGCTTTGCTTCGGGGACTGCGGCGTTCAACGTGTACCGGGGCACGACGCCGGCGGTGTTGTACCGAATCGCCTCGAAGCAACCGCCGGCGACGCAGTTTACCGATACGGGCCTGGCCGATCAATTGATAGCGCCGCCCGACTCGAATTTCGATCACGCCAATTTCTACTGGCGGTCGGAACTTCAGCCGGAAATTGCGGTGACCGCGCAGTCGCCTGTTTCGGTGTCAAACGGAACACTGCAAATGGCGGTGAACAGTTACGTCGGGATGACGGCGCGGATCACCCGCGGCACAGGCGCAGGGCAGGAGGGCACAGTAACGGCGAACACCGCGACGAGTTTGACGGTTTCTCCGCCATGGACCATCGAGCCGGACGCGACCAGTTTCTTTACGGTTGCCGAGGCGGGGTGGCATTTCGGTGCGGTGACGCAAAGCAGCCCGGTGCAGTTCGCGATTCCCAACCGGTCGGGCGAAGTCGTGCAGATCATCGGGCGTTCGGCCAATGTCAACAACGTCGAATGCTCACTGGGACTTTGCCTGGTAACGCGATGGACGATTGGAGGCTCGGGCGGAGCAGATACGCAGGTGCCACCGCAGCCGTGCTTTGGTATGGGTCCGGGAGCGGCCGGCGGTACCGCCGTGTTAAGCGGCGTTTCATTCACTGACCTCACGAACACGAGTTCGATTTCCTCGGGCACGCTGACTCTGGACTACTGGAATGAACTGGCGGGCGCGCCCACGACGCTGCTGGCAAGCGCCATGGGAACGGGCGACCAAACATTGACTTTGGCGGCGGCAGGGCCCGGTGTCGCGGGGAGCACTCTGCAAATCGACGGCGAGGTGCTTCGAGTGACGGCGGTAGCAAACGTCGGCACACAGTATAGCGTGGCGCGGGGGATCGACGGCACAACCCCGGCCACACACGCGGCGTCGGCGCCGGTCTACCACCTGACCAGCCAGACGGTGATCGCGCCATTTCCCTCGAACTTTTTTGGCAGCCCGTATTCCGGGAACTGGAGCTACCCGATAGCACTGCCGGATGTGCGCGTGGCATGTGCGGAGTTGTTCGTGACCAACGATGTGGGAAACAGCACGATAGCCGCCATCAACCTGACCCACAACGACGATCACGGCCTGCGCACGCTTTCGGGCGGGCAGTACTCGATCCAGGTGGATGGATACCTGGCAGTGGAACAGTCGGTGGCGCCACCGATCGTGCTGGAAGCTTCGCACGCGGTGCGTGACGTATACGCGGTTCTGGGAACAGCGGCGGACGCGGTGGTCCAGGTGCAGGTGAACGTGAACGGCGCCTTGTACTGTGCGCTGACGTTTCAGCCTGGAGCGACGCTCTCCAGCAGCGTCAACGGCAACACGCTGCCTCCGCTGATCATGGGTGGGCAGGTGACGGCTGCGGTTGCGTCGGTGGGACAGACGAATCCGGGCGCGAATCTCACGGTGCTGATCCGACTCTAATGGCCAATCAATTGACCAAGCTGCGGCCCGACCGGGACCTACAATGCTATTTTCAGGAGCCGACGGCGGTGGCGGCGCTCAGCCAAACCAGCCCGAGCGGATTTACCGTGTCGGGTACTTGGCGGCAGCAATTCGATTGGGCGGTGGTGGAATGGAACCGCGATAACGTGTTCGAGCATCCCGCCCTGCGCAATCTCCCGGATGGCGATTTGAGCGGCGTTCAGCTCAGCTACCGGGAAACGCGCACGAATTGCATTCCAATGGACTCCACGCTCTACCCAACGGTGGAGTGGCCCTATCTGCGCATCTGGACGGAAACGAACGGCGCTGATACGCTGTACGACGTGCCACTGATGAACTATGCGACGGCTACGGAGGGCGGCTACGTCGCGGCGACGGCACAATTCACCCTACAGGGCGTTGCGACAGCGGGAGATTACATCGAACTGGCGTGGCTGGCCGAGCATTACAACTACTGCCTGGTGGGAGGCGACACACTGGAGAGCGCAGCCAGTTCGCTGGCCGGAGCCATCAATCAGTTCAGCGATGGCACCGTGACGGCGGTCTCCGCGGGTGCCCAGATCACTCTCTCTTACGCGGCGCAGGTTGGCGAGAACGCCAATTTGGTCGGGGTGTACGGTACGGTGCACGGCTCGGGGACCGAGACGTGGTCACCTGTATCGGCGACATTCAGCGCCGGGGCGTCGCCCCGGCAGTGGCAAGTGAACCTGAATTTCAGCGCGCTCACGGGCTACATCGACCCGGACCGCGCGACCCTAGTGCCGGTCCCAACCTCCAGCGTGCGAAAGATACGCTGGACGTGGGCAGCGGACCTGCAACTGGAAGATTTCGAACGAATTGAATATTCCGTGGTGGTCACCAACTGGACGGTGACTGGAAACAACCTTGTGTATCAGGTAGCGGGTGCGGGGAGCCGGCGGATCGAAGACGACGATCCTGCTGTCACATATTCGACGCCGAGTCAGTGGAGCCAGGAAAGTGGCAACTTTTCGGGCGGCTCGATCCATTGCGGGACGACACCGGGGGCGTCGCTTACGTGCACTTATACGGCCGCCGCGAACCACACTCTCTATCTGGGAACGCGGCGTGTGGACGCGGGCGGGCAGGTTTCGGTGCAAGTGGACGGCGGCGTCCCTCAGACCGTAACGCTGGCGCTGGCGGGCGAAGACGTGCTGGTCCGCGTCTCGCTGGGCCAATTTGCGGGGCTGGTACCACGCACTGTCACGATCACGCACTGTGGAACTGCGGGATCGTATGTCTATTTCGATTTCCTCGAACTAGCGGTGCCCACGAGTACACTGCCGACCTTCAACACTATTCCGACCACCACTCTCGCGACCGACTGGGATACGAACCATTCGATCGCTCTCGCGCCGGAGCGCACGGCGTGGCTGATCGACACACTGGGGTTCCATGGGCGGGCCAATCATTACGCGGGGGCTTTGTGGTTTTACGAATTGTGCAATCCGACGCAGCAATACGCCAAAGGGACGATCACGTTTGCGGGTGATCCAGAGTTCGGGCAGACGACGACGATCTACCTGGGGCCGACAGCGATCGAGCACGTAAACTTGATCGGCGATACAGCGGCGAGCATGGCGCTGTGCTTCGCGCTACTGATCAATGCAGGCTCGACCGGGGTGTGGGCGAGTGCCGCGGGCAGCACCTTGACGATCACGTCGCGGACCCTCGGAAGCGCGGGCAACGGCATGGCGATTTCGGCGGTGCCCAACAATTCTTCGAGCAACACCACACCGCTGACGGCGCAATCGAGCGGATCACTCACGGGCGGGATTGACGGCATGTGGTTGACTGATCTTACCGCTGTTCCGCGAATCAACCGTGCGGCGCGCGACTGGAGCAGTTCGTTTTTCCAGGCGTTGAAGGGGTACGGAATCGACGTGGCCGCGTCCTTCAGCATGGAGTTGCGGAATGGCGACGACAGCACGCAGGCCGGCATCGCGCAGCGATATCCGAACGGGGACGCGGCATGGTTGAACACGCCGGCACTCCAGACCAATTTCAGTCCGGCGAGTACGGCCTTCTGGCAGCAGGTCTATTCGGATATGGCGGATGTGATGGCGAACGCCGGTCTGGCGCCCTACCTGCAATTCGGCGAAGTACAGTGGTGGTACTTTCCGGGTCCATCGGCCACGACGTTCTCCGAGCCCGGCATGCCATTCTATGATGCGTACACCACGTCGACCTTTCAATCGACATACGGGCGGGCAATGGCGACGATTCCGAATCAGTACGCGGCCCCGGCGTCGCTGACCCAGGAATGCGCGTTTCTACCGGGGTTGATCGGCACGTTCACGCAGACGATTCGCGCCTTCGTGCGGCAGACACACGCCAATGCGCGGTTCGAAGTTCTGTATCCGCCGGACGTCAACAACACGGCGCTGAATCAGCTTGTGAACTTCCCGAAGAGCGACTGGACTCCAGCGAACCTGAACTGCCTGAAGACAGAGAACTTCACTTACACGGGCGATCGGGACTTGAACGCTGCGGGGCAGTCGATTCAACTGCCCCTGCAACTCGGGTTTCCGGTCTCGCAGAGCAGCCACCTGGTAGGAATCAGCGATCCCACCACGCCATGGCAGAAGGAGCAGCGGATGGCGCTGGGCGCGAGTCTGGAATCGGTGGTGCTGTTTGCGCTGGATCAATTCTGCCTGATCGGTTACTCACTGCCACTCGAACAGAGCCAGCGCGCGGCACGATTTATGGGGCGGTAGACAAGTCTTTCTCCAACGCCAGATAGCCGGCCGCTATCACAACTAGAAACATAATGAGAACTTCGGAATCGCCCAGGTTCACTTCCGCAACACCTTCGACCATCGCGGCAATCACGACCGCGATACCGGCGTGCAGCAGGTAGCGGCGGTCGCCGGGACCGGGTGGGAGTGCGCGAAGGCCACGGGCGAAATCGAACACAATCCGAATCATCAACCAGAGAAAAACCAGCAGCGCAGGAATGCCGCGTTCGGCGCCGTACTGCAAGTAGACGTTGTGGAGATGCTCGTAGAAGCCCGATGGCCGGGTGGCCCAAACATCAGCCGGAACGTACTCCTTGAAGTGATACTTGGGGCCTTCGGGGCCGATGCCCAGCAATGGATGCTTCTCGATCATTTGAATGCCGGCGTTCCAGGCGATGATGCGAAATGCGTTGGAATCAGCTTGCTGGCCGTGCAGCATCGACGTGACGCGTTCCCGCATGACGGATGGCGACGCCACGAAAGCCACCGCCGCGATCACCGGAATCGACGCCACCATCCAGCGCTTCCAAAACCAGACAAGGTAGAGGCCCGCGGCGCCGGTTGCCAGCCATACCGCGCGTGTCCAGCCCAGGTACAAAGCCACGGCCATCAAGACGCCGCACAAAATCCAAATCCAGGATTTGCGCAGGCGAACGCCAAGAAAAAGCATGGAGGCCAGCACCAGGAGGGCGATCATTTCTTCCGCTGCATAAGTATTCCAATGGCTGGTGAAACCCGTGATGCGCTCCGAAACATAGTATTGGTAAAGGTCAATTCCGGCTTGGTGGGC
This sequence comes from Bryobacterales bacterium, assembly GCA_963842505.1. Classification (GTDB taxonomy): domain Bacteria; phylum Acidobacteriota; class Terriglobia; order Bryobacterales; family Bryobacteraceae; genus PALSA-129. Next base: position 1,133,936 of record CAWJGZ010000004.1, on the reverse strand, counting down.
CTGCTCGACCTTTGTGAAGAACTGAACAAAGCCCCGGAGAGCGGCGATGGAGGCCAGACCGGCCCACGCGAGAAAGAGCCATCGCAGTACCAATAGACTGCGGAGGGTGGAGAACACCAGCAGCAGGATGCAGAAGACCCAAAACTTTCGGATTTGGGGAAAGCCGTCCATCCAAGGGTCTGGGGAAAACATCCAAGCCACCAAGGTGAGGGACAGGAAGATGCCAAGGGGCAGCTTGATAGGCGGCAGGCGGATCGGTTCGCCGGAAAACAGCAGGGCGGCGAGGGCCAGGGCCATCAGGATGTTGAACACGGCGATCGAAAGCACGACCGACGCGGCCGCGGCGAAGGTGAGCCAGAGCGCGGCGCGCGACATCAACGATGGGGACGGGGTCATGTAGGCAGACCTTCAGTATGCCAGAGCCACGAAGGAATCGGGATAGTGGAAAATGGCCACGCGGTGTTTGGCGGTTGCATTTACTTTCCCTCGCATGCTGTAGTTGAAGTTCTCCGCACATGGTTCCTGAACAAGTTAACCGGCTCGCAATCGTGATCCCCGCTTACCGGCCGTCGGCCGCGCTGGTGGAGGTGGTGCGCGCTCTGGCGGAGCGGCGCTTCCCCGCCATCCTGGTGGTAGACGATGGCAGCGGTCCGGAGTTCCAGCAGATCTTCGACGACGCCGGCGCGCTCCCCGGCGTCCAATTGCTGCGCCATGCCACCAACTTGGGCAAGGGCGCCGCGCTCAAGACCGGCATCAACCACGCGCTCTGTACGATTCCCGATCTGGCGGGCGTGGTTACCGCCGATGCCGACGGCCAGCACGATCCCGCCGATATTGAACGCGTCGCCGAGGCGCTGCTGGCGCATCCCAACAGCCTGGTATTAGGGTGTCGTGCGTTTCATGAAGACGTGCCGCTGCGCAGCCGCGTCGGAAACATCCTCACCAGCGCCATTATGCACGCCCTGATGGGGCGCAAGATGGCCGACACCCAGACCGGCTTGCGCGGCCTCCCCGCGTCTTTCGCGCTGCGCACTCTGCGGATCGAAGCGACCGGCTACGAGTTCGAACTGGAAATGTTGATTGCCGCGCACCAGCTCGGCATCCACGTGGTGGAAGAAAGCATCCGCACCATCTACGAACCGGGCAACCGATCCTCACACTTCAATCCCATCGTAGATTCGATGAAGATCTACTTCGTCCTGGTCCGGTTCGGCTCGGTTTCGCTGCTCACCGCGCTGCTGGACAACTTGATCTTTTACCTGGCGTATCGCCACGGCGGCCACATCCTGGCCTCTCAGGTGCTGGCCCGCGCGTTCGCCGTCAGCTTCAATTATTCGATGGTGCGCAGCTCGGTTTTTTACACGCATCTGCAGCACAGGAAGGTTCTGCCGAAATATCTGCTGCTGGTTCTGGCCAGCGGGACGGCGTCCTACGGCGGCATCCGGTTGCTCTCCGCCGCTTTTGGTATTAACCCGGTCTCCGCCAAACTGGTGGTGGAGACGGTTCTCTTCTTCGTCAATTTCGCGGTGCAGCGCCTGTTCATTTTCAAACCCAACGGCGCCGCGGCGGCGCCTCGCGAACCGCACCCGCCAAGCGCCGCTCCAGCCCGCCTGGTGTCAACGGTGGTGGTACTGATTTCACTTGGCGTGCTGGCGATGGAAGCCTACGGTTTCCGCACCGGCCACCTGTTCTCGCAGGAAATCTGGCTGCCCATAGGGATCAAGCGCTTCACGCGATTCATCGGCATGTACCTGGGAGTGTCCGTCCCCCTCCTGCTGCTGGTGCCTTGGAGCTTCGCCGGTCTCGTCGCCGGGCTCGCCGCGGTAGGGACAGCCGTATCGGTGGGCCCGCAAGCTCTGGTGGCAGTGGCCTTCTTCCTGGTCTCCTCGTGCGCTCTCGGTTCGCGTCTGCTGGGACGGAAACACGGTGACGACACCCAATCGCAACTCCTCTCCACGTTGCTGGGAATAGCTGTGTGGATCTTCGTGATGTACTTCCTGGCGCGGCTGCCGGTGAATTACGCGGCGACTTGGGCGGCGGTGCTCGCTATTCCCATCCTGCTGGATGTGCGCGGCGCATGGCGACGACTCACCCGTTGGGTCGACCTGCTGCGCACCGCCGAATTGCGTTGCCCATGGGAGCGCGCCGCTTTCGCAATCCTGGTCTTTTTCCTGCTGGCGCACTGGTTCGTGGCTTTAATGCCGGAAACCAGCGCGGATGGCCTGGCCATGCACCTGGCGATTCCGGCCAACATCGCTGCCAACCATGCCATGACTTACCAGCCCAATCGCTTCCTGTGGTCGGTCATGCCGATGAGCGCCGACTTCACTTACACCATCAACTATCTCCTCGGTGGCGAGTACGCCGCGCGCCTGGTCGATTTTGCGATGCTAATGGTGATCGAAGCTCTGCTGTACTACGCGATGCGCCGCTGGCTGACCCGCGGCGCCACATTTCTTCTGATGGCGCTGTTCGCCACCACTCCGCTGGTGCAACTGGTCACTGGCGCGCTCTTCGTGGAAAACCTGATGACCGCCATGATTCTGGGCTTAATGGCCGCCATCTGGCGCTTCAGCGACACCGGAAAGACGCGATTCCTTTACCTGGCCGCGGTGTTGGGTGGAACGGCGCTCTCCACCAAGTTCGGATCTATCGCCTTCGTGGCGCTGGCGCTGCCCTTCGCTGCGTGGGAGGCTGCGCGCCACCGGAAGTCGCTCGGTCGCAAGTCTGCATTGATTGGCGCGCTGGCGGCGGTGTTACTGCTCGCGGTTGCGCTGCCGCCCTATGTCATCGCGTATTCCAAGACCGGTAACCCGCTGTTCCCATTTCTGTACGACAAGATCCCCTCGCCATTGCTGCCAACCAACGCCGGCTTGGTTGATCAACGCTTCTTGAGGCCGCTGACCTGGAACACGCCATTCGATCTGACCTTCCACTCCAGTAAGACATACGAAGGACAGGACGGGTCTTTCGGCTTTCAGTACTTGTTACTGGCGCCGCTTAGCGTGGTGGCGATTCTGTTCTTGCGGAGGCGACCCGCGGTGAGCGCGGCAGTAGTGGCGCTGGGTGCCGCATTTCTCATCATGCGCTCACAACCAAATGCCCGCTATCTCTATACGGCGATGCCTCTTCTTACGGTGGCGTTCGCCGCGCTGCTGGGATGGGCGGCTGACCTGCGCTGGCTTTATCGCGGGTTGATTGCATTAGTTGTGGCGTGCATTGCGGTAAATACTTACTTCTTGCCCTCATCGAGTTACTACCATCGCGATTTTTGCCTTCGGCTGCCCTTTTCGCGCGCGGAAAGGGACCGCTTCCGGGCGGAAGCCGTACCCATCCGGGAAGTGATCGCTTACTACAATCACGCTCATCCGAATTCCACTGTGCTAATGGCTAGTGAAAGCGAGATTGCCGGTCTGAATGGCACCATCTACGAGAACCACTGGCAACAATACGATACGCTGATGCGCATCCGCCACACGCTTATCGTGTCCGACATGGTGCGCCTGATGCAAAGCTGGGGCGTGCAGTATTTCATTGCTTCCAAGCCGTCCGCAGATGACGACGTGAAGCCCGCCGCACTGCGCGAAATGTTGGACCGTTGCACGGAGGTGGAGTACGAATTGGGCGATCAGTTCCTGGCGCGCCTGCAGCCTCCCTGCCGCCCGCGGCAAGAACGCCCGGCGGTGGCGCTTTCGCGAGGATTTTACGATGATTTCGACCCCGCGCTACTCTTCCGCGGCGATTGGACCAAGAGCAACTCATTCGACGGCCCGGACCGCCATACCGTCACCTATTCCGATACCCCTGGCAGCGAGGCGCAGATCGTATTTGAGGGAACGGCGCTGACGTATGAGTATACTAAGGCGCCCAATCGCGGCTTGGCGGAAGTAATCGTTGACGGCTCGAGTCAAGGCACTATCGATCTCTATTCGCCCAATATCGAGTGGCAAACGCACACGCGCTTCTGCTGTTTCGCGGCAGGTAAACACATGGCGCTGGTCCGGGTAGTGGGCCGGGCCAATCCAAAATCTACGGGTGTCTTTATCGATGTGGATGCCTTCACTGTCGAATAGCGGTCGCGATCATCTCGTCGAAGGAGCGGTACCCGGGCACTAGTGATTCAAGGTCCGACTTGTGAATGCACACCTGGTTCTGCTTCAGAGCGCGTAGGTTGTCCGAATCAAACGGTAGCCTGATCCCCAGCCTCTCAGATAGCAATAACAGGGTGGTAGCCCAACTTAGCGGAGTGTTGAAGTAGAAAGTCCGATGTCCGGCTGCGCGATTGATGGTTTCTATAAACCGCCGCATAGTCACCAGCTCGGGGTTGAAAACATTGTAGGCCCCCACGCGGCCTCCGAGCAATATCGTCATGGCAACGGCGAAGTCCTCGATCGCAACCACCGGTATCAAGTTGCGCCCTCCCTCCAGCAGTGGCATCACGGGAGTGGTGAGGATCTTGCGCATGTTGCGAAGAAAGAGACCGCCTTTGCCGACTACCAAACCCGGGCGCACGATGGTCTCGGCACGGTCCAGGAAATGCGTCTCCAATTGGCGTTTCAATCGCCCATACTCCGCGATGGACTCGGGTCGGGCGGAATAGGAACTGACAAAGATCTGGCGCGGCACGCCGGCGGCCTTGGCGGCTGCATACACCTTCCTGGTGCCTTCCACGTTGATGTCGATGCCGGCCCTCCGGTCGTAAGCAAGGTGCACCACGACGTCGACGCCCGCCAGATCTTTCGGGTTCATGGCCTCGCCGAGCGTGAAGGGCACTACATGGCACAACCCGGGCATGACAGCACCGGAGTGGCTGGCTCCGTGAACCTCATGCCCTGACGCCGCCCAGTGCGCGGCCAGATAAGATCCCAGAAAGCCGCCCACGCCCGTGAGAAATAGTTTCACTCCAGCGAACTCCTCACGTTTCGAGCGATGCGGAGCGCGTTGGCCATAATCGTGAAAGTCAGATTCTTGGCTGGCAGTTCACTAAAACAAGCGCCATCGGCGATATAAACCGCTTTGGTTCCGTACAGCCGTCCATCCGCGCCGGTCTGATAGCGGCCCACATCGGCCTTCATCGGAAGCGTGCCGGCGTAGTGCAGACTGCTGCCCATGGCGGGATACTGGCACAACGCTGCGGCGCTGAGGTAACCGATTCGGCGAAATGCCCGGATCAGCCGGTGCTCCGCCGACCGGTTGCTCTTCCACTCGTAGTTGATTTCGAGCGTGCCATCCGGCTTGAGGCGGACGTAGTTGGACTTATTGCCAGGACCAGGATAAAAGAGCATCAGGAGCGCCATGGCCGGGGACAGGTAGCGCGCCCATGTGAGGTTTGCCCAGATACTGAGTGGGAATTGAAAGATCACGTCGGAGCGCAGCGGTCCCGTGGTCCCATAAATGGTCCCCTGAAGCAGGTCGGGGCTATTGGCGTCCTGGTAGATGAGGTTGAGTTGGCCTAGAGCACTGTCGTGGATCTCCAGGGCGGCGCCGATGCGGCTCAGCCTGAACAGCGGAATGCAGGCCATGGGATTGTCCAGAATCGGCAGATGGCTGTCGTAGTCACGGTTGGCTTCCAGCACGATCTTACTGGTTCCCAGTGCGCCCGCCGCCAGAATCAAGTTCTTGGCGGAGAACTTTTCATAAGTGCCGGTACTGAGGTTTCGAGCAGTGACTTCGACACCGCCCTCGTATTCTTCGTATGTATGAACCAGATACCCGGTACGCAGAGTAACCTGATTCCGAGCTACTAATTCATCGATCGTGAAGGCCGGGTTGTAAATGGCGGGGTCATACGGGCGATAAAACTCCAGGTTATTGTATTGATATGCACCCCGCCCATTGTGCGGCTCGGTAAGCACCGCCAGGCGGGGCCGGCCTATAGTAATCCCCTGGCGCTCGAAGCCGCCTTTGTGTGCGCGAAACCGCTCCAGAATATCGGAGGCAAGCCGGGTGAGGCGCATGGGCGGAAGCAAGTGAGGCTCCGCGCCGAAATAGGACTCCAGGTCGTCGTTCGCCCCGCTGATCCCGATGTGATCGGAGATTTCATCGTAGAAAGGCGCAAGGTCCGCGACGCTGATGGGAAAGCCTTCAAGGTCCTTCTCGGTAAAACGGAAAACGCCCGCGCCCCAGGCATTGGCCAGCCCGCCCAGCGCGAAGCTTGCCACGGCCTCGAAGTTACGCGATTCCACCGGCATCAGCTTCGCCCAGTTCCGCACGATGTAAGCCATGTACGGCGACTTGAGCTTGAGGCTGATGTTCCTCTGATGGATGTTGTGCAGCCCCTCGAATTCGGAGCCGATCAATTCTTCAAAAAGGTCCTCGCGCTGCTGCCGCAGGTTGTAGAGATTACCTTCCAGATCGGGAATTTTCGGAGGCCGGTAGCCCACGTCCAGAATCAGCACATTGCGTCCCTGCAGCCCAAATGCCGAGAAGGCGCCGGCGGGGCCCGAGCCCACGATTACCGCATCATGCAAAGTCGTATCTCCAGACCAGGTACAAGCCTTTCCCGCATTTCCAACCCGTGCGCACCACCGCTCCGAGTAACCGCATCACGGCGCGCCACCAGCCGGGGGCCTGATTAACGAAGAATGCGTAGTATTCCGAACGGACCTCTACCAGGTAAAAGAGGATTTGAATCTTGCGGGCCAGCACGCAATTGCCCTTTCGCAGGCGCAGAGCCAGTTCGATGGCCTCGGCATCGAGACGCCGCGTCACGATGGTCTCCACCATCTCGCGCGCTTTGGGATCCGGCGCGGGAAAACAGATGTAGTTGGCCGCCACGTACCGCTCCGCAACGGGACCGGGCAATGGACGGCGGAAGAACAGGGCGTGGAAATGGCGCGCTTCGCTTTCAAGCGCTGTCCGGTCGTCATTCATGGCGATTGCAAGTGGTCTTTCGCATTCCGCACCCCAATTCTACAATGCGACGCCTCTCACAGTGGGTGCGCGCCATTGAATGTAAGGTAGCTGGGCGAGCCTCGGCCCTGCTAATTCCCGCTCGGCGCTTTTTCCACGTAATCGACGACCAGGGACTCGACCGTTCCCTTGCGATGCTCCAACTGGAGTCCGAGCTTCCGCAGCCCGTCATTCAGTGCTTTCATCAGCGCGGTCCGCAAGTCCTGGTCTTCGTACGAAGGGAATTCCGCACAACGCCACAGCCGCCACTCCTGAAGAAGCCGGTCGATTCGCTGGCGAATATGAGATCCCGCCGCCATCGTCTTCTCCTATTCCTCGCCCTTCGGGCGGTCTGTTCTTGGCGCTTCTCTTTTGTAGCCGGACTCCGTGCGAGCCTTCGAGCCAACTGCTGAAGCTCCGCTCGATCCGCCACCTCGTTTTCCACCAGGCCCACCGCAACTGCTCCAGCGACCCCTCGCAGAACAGGTCAAGAATCTGCCGCACGGCTACGTTCCGGGGTTTCTCGACCCCGCTATATACAAATGCCTTCCCCTCGATCTTGTGATTGACATAGCCCTCTGTCAAGGGGAGATCTCTTCTGTCGCGTTCACATTCTCCGGTTCGCGTACGAAAGTTTGTTAGCATGGACATTTCTCGCATGACCGCAGCATCCGACAGGGCTGGCGACGAACCCCGACCTACCAACCGGCTGGGGGGAATGGCGTCCGCAATTCTCCTGGCCGCTTATTTCCTGTACTTCAACCTGGGCAGTCTCAAGGTCCATTTCGCGCTTGACGATTTGGGCAACATAGACCACTATCACAACATCGCTGCCTGGCAGTTGCTGCTCTCTCAGTTTCTTCCCTGGCGTGGCGACCCCCGCCCGATGGGAGGCTTGTTCTACATTCCGATTTACCACTTCGCCGGTTTGAATCCGGTCCCTTATCAGGCGGTTCTTCTCGCACTCCTGCTGGCCAATGTGTACTGGGTCTATCGATTCGCCAAGCTTTTGGGGTGCTGTGAGGCCGCGGCGCTGCTCGCCGCGCTGGCGGTCTGCTATCACGCGGGACTGGCAAACCTGTACTACAATGCCGCCTTCGTCTTCGACGTGTTGTGCTGCTTCTTTTATCTGGCCGCGTTAGCGTACTACCTCCGCATTCGCAATCGCAACCGTCTCTTGGGCCCGGGTCAGACGGCGATCTTCCTGGCTCTCTTCCTGTGCGCTCTGAACTCCAAAGAAATGGCGGCTACCGTCCCTCTGGTCGTACTGGCCTATGAGTGGTGCTATCACCGACCCACGACGCTGACCGCAAAGCGTCTTTGGGCGTGGGTCCGGGGTCCGGCACGCATAGCGTGGATTGCCGCCGCGCTCGACCTGTTGGATGTCTACGGCAAGATATCCGGACCTGATGCCATGACTAAGGCGGAGTCATACCATCCTGTATTTACACTTAGCCGCATCCACGTTTTTTATAGCATTGCTTTCCGGGATTTGTTCTCGGCGGGGATCTGGACCCCGAGCTGGCGGGGGATTCTGGCAATATGGATCGTGCTGGCTCTGGTGGCTTGGGTCCGCAGCGACCTTCCGGTTTTGCGTTTCCTGTTTTGGTTCCTTCTGGTTGTCCCTATACCCATCCAGTTTCTACTGGGCAAGGCCCAGGCTTGTCTGTACCTTCTGATGGTCGGCTGGGCCATCTTCGTGGCAGTCAGTCTGTTGGATGTTGTCCAAACGATTGGCCGCACCATGGTGCGCTACGCACATTTCAATCACCTGGCACGCTGCATCCTGGAGGCCGCGCTGATACTGGCGATTGTGGTTCCCTGGGCGCGCGAGAACCACCGGCTGCAAGTAGGCATCGTGAGAAACTCGATGGCTTCGCAGGGCTTCGAGACTTGGGATCTGATCCAGCAATTCTCCAAATTCCAGCGTCCGCGCCCTGGCAGCCGGGTTGCGTTTCTAAATGATCCGCTGACCGGTATTGACTTCTGGCATCTGGGTCAACTATGGGTTCACGATCTCCGCACAGAGGTCCACGTGCGAGGCCAGGGTCCACTCACCGGGCAACAGTTATCGAAGATGGATTATATCTATAGTTTCGAAGGCCGCAAGATGATTCAGGTGAAATAGCGCGGCTCATCGGACATCGGCGCCGGCTGGGACGGGCCGCGGCGCGGTGGTTTTCCGATACACCAGCCATGCCGATGCCACCACGGCCAGCGTCCCCAGCGTCAATTTGCCTTCGAAGAGCCACACGTTGGTGATCTCCGCCGTCGGCACGATCGAGCACAGGATCGCCAACACCGTGATGGCCCATCCGGAGAGCGCGCTCAGCCGCTTGCCGCACTTCCAGGCGCTGCCGAAGAGGTACAGATACGGTAGGAAGCCGGCAATCACCATCAAGGTGACCAACTCCTGATAGGCCGCCCGCAGGCTGTCCCCGAGTTGAAATGCCACCAGGAGAAACGACGCCACGCCGCCGAACGTCAGGATCGAAATGTGCGGCGTGCCCCATTGTGGGTGCACTTTTCCGAAGGCTTCCGGCAATAGATTGTCCACGCCGGCGGCGAAGGGAAGGCGTGAAACGGACGTGCCGATTCCGCCGATCTGCCCGATAGCGCTCACCATCACCAGCACGGCCAGAACCGGCGGCAGCCACAACGCACCCAGCGCCATGCCGGCTGATTTGCCAGCTTCCGCCAGGCCGTTCAACTCGCTGATCTTCTCCGGCCGCAAGAGCACCAGCATGGCTACCGTCGAGACGGAGTAAAAGAGCGTGGCGAAGCCGGAGGCGATCCAGCCCGCGCGCCGCAGCGTGCGGGAGGGATCGTGAATCTCCGCTCCCATCATGCCAGCCAACTCCAACCCCGACATGGCGTAGGCAATCGTGGACCAGAAACTCACGGTGCTCCAGTCCCATCGGGGGACGATGTCGATGTGCGTAGCCGTCCCGTGCTTCGCCCCTACCAGCATCGCCAGGATCACCAGCAAGGCCCCGAGCACCCAGGTCGCCGCGGCGCCCACGTTTTGAGTCCACTTGCCAATGCGGACGCCCAGTGTGTTGGTGATCAGCGCCACCCAGATTGCCACCAGCGCCGCGGCCAGCAAGGCGGCGCGATTGCCGGCAAGGTGCTCATAGTGCGGACCTAGCGCATAGAAACCGGCTCCCATATAGAAGAGCGCCGCGGTGGGAAGCCAGAAGGCCATCCCTATCCAGTAAACCCAGAAACAAAGGAAGCCGTGCCAGGGGCCGAAATCGCCCCGCGTCCAGACATACAGGCCGCCCGCGCAGCCGGGATACTTCACCGCCAGCGCGCCCACGGAAACAGCCAGCGGCAAGGCAAGCAGCAGCGCCGCGGCCAGCCACAATAGGACGGAACCGGGACCGGCATGCGCCGCCGCGGGAATCCAGCGCGTGCCCACAATGCACGCGATGGCAAAGAGAGAAACGTCGCGCAGACCCATCTCGGGCTTGAGGCCAGTTGAGGATTCGGCCGTTTGGGACATCGTTCCAGTGTACAGTGGGTCAGGCGTTTTCGCCTGACAATCGGGCAAAGCAGTTGCCAGGCGAAAGTGTCCGGTCAACGACAGAACAAGCTAAGGCACGCCCCACACCGTCAGGAATTCAGCCCCGGCGGGCTAGCGTGCGGAGAATTCCTTTCCGAATTCGATCCCGATCCTTCGCAGCCCTTCGCTGAGAAACTCCGGCCGGCCGGCCAACCACAGCCGCACAAACCCTTCCAGGCCCAGATGCACGCCCGGCACAATCAGCACACTCTGGTTCACGCGTACGCGCTCGCACAGCGCGTAACTCGGCGTCGGCGCGTTGTATCGCACCAGACACAGAGCCCCCGCGCGCGGCTCGCGAAACTCCAACTTGCCGCCGAACCCCTCCACCCACGCCCGCATGATCGGTAAATTGTGCTGCAGAATGGCCCGCGTGCGCGCGTACAGCCTCTCGCGGTTATCCGCTTGCACGGCCACGCGTGCCACCGCGTCGGAGATCTTGTTCGGCCCGATGGTAATGTAATCGTGCTGGCTCCAGCACTGGTCCACTACTTCCTTCGGACCGGCGATCCAGCCGATGCGCACTCCCGGAATTCCGTAGGCCTTCGAGAGCCCGCTGGTGACGATGACGCGGTCGCTCATGCCCCAGAAGCTGCGCGTGCGCTCGCAATAAATCTCCGCGCCAAGATAGACTTCGTCCGCCAGCAGGTAAGCGCCCACTTGTTCGCAGCGCGCCACCACGCGGCGCATGGCGTCCTCGCTGAGCACGGAGCCGGTGGGGTTATTGGGATTCGAGAGATACACTAGCCGCGTCTTCTGGTTGACAGCCTGTTCGAATTCGTCCCAATCCGGCTCCCAACCGTGGTCGAGCAGCAGCCGGAAAGTGCGCAGGCGAGCGCCGCAACTCTTGGGCAGCCCGCCGAACTGCATGTAAGTGGGGACTTCCATGGCCACCTCATCGCCATCGCGCAGCAGCGCTAGCGCCAGCAGATAGTTGGCCTCCGAGGTGCCGTTGGTCACTTCGATCTGCTCCGGCGTCGTGCCGGGATACTGGCCGCTCAGAGCCTCGCGCAGCGGAATGGTGCCGTTCGACTGGCTGTAGCCCAGAGGCATGCTGAGGATGGCGTTAAGGTCGAGCCCCATTTCCGCCAATTCCAGCAGCGTCACCGGCCGCACGCCGCTTTCGCTCATGTCCATTTCGACGAGGTTCTCCCACGTCGACTGCATCCGCTCCATCTCAAACGGTTCGATTTTCACATGAGCCTCTCGTAACAGTATTCGGCGATGTATAAGTCTTCGACGCCGAGCCCGGTCAGGTCGCAGACGCTGATGCCGTCGCGGTCCCATACCGGTGGGGTTTCGCAGAACGCGCCGATTTCCACCGCTCGTTCCCCCGCGCCCGGCGCATGTTGCAACTCTCCCAAGCTATCGCACTGGCGGCGCGAATCCACTAGCAACAGCGTGGCGTGGTGAAGGATTTCGGGATCGAGTTCCTGCTTGCCCGTGGAATCCGCGCCGACGGCGCAGATATGCGAACCGGCCTGCACGTCGTCCGCGGCCAGCAGCGCCTGGTGAGACGACGTGGTGGTGACGATGAGGCGCGTGCGCTGGGCCACTTCGCGCGGCGATCCGGCGATGCGCACCTCCGCGCCCGGCACGACAATGGCGAGATCGCGCGAACATTCGAGCGCGCGCTCCACCGAGCGGCCCCAGATCCAGATGTGTTTCAGGTTGAGGACTTCCGCCTGCATCAGCGCCTGCAAGCGCGCCTGCACGCCGCTGCCGAGGATGCCAATGCTCTCGTCATGCCGCCCCAGTTCCCGCGTCACCATGGCGGCCACCGCGGCCGTGCGCAAATCCGTGAGGTGGCCCTCATCGGCCAGTATAGCCACAGGCTCGCCGGTTTCGGCCGATGCCAGCAGCACCATGCCGTTCCCCGTGGGTAGGTCGCGTGACACGTTGCCCGGAAAAGTGGATGCCAATTTCAGCGCGAAGTACCGGCCGCCGCGCCGGTAGCTGGACTTCATGTGAACTTCGGCCTGTTCCGGCGCAATGTCGAGGTGCATCGGCATGGGAGTATCGCATTCGCCGCGGGACTGGGCGATGAGGGCGTCGCGCATGCAATTGATGACATCGGGGTAAGCCAGCGCGCGCCGGATTTCGGAAAGCTCGAAAATTCGCAAACCGCTGTCCATTTTAGCGCGCCGGATGCGCGGGGGCCCCGAACACGATAGAATTTGCACATGCGAAGCCTTGCCCTCTGGTTACTTCTGCCCGCGGCCGCAGCCTTGGCCGGCGATTTTGACGGACGGTGGGATGCAAACATAACGTCCGGCGGATCCCATGTTCCTTTCCGCATGGAAGTGACCGAATCGCCCGCGCGCGTCTGTTTCTTCGAAGACACTCAGCCAGCCTGCTCCACGTCAGCCGAGATCAAAGACGGAACCCTGACGGCCCGCTGGGACTACCTCAATACCCAACTGCAACTTACCGCGAAGGATGGCGCCTTGACCGGAAGTTACCTGAGTCTTCGATCGCAACGGTCCCGGCCCAGCGCGATTGAGGCGAAACATTACCAGCCGCCGCCGGCGCCGGCACAGCCACCTGCCAAATTCGATGGCGAATGGGAAGTCCACACCAAAGCAGCCACGGCGGGGAACCAGTTGCTGCTGCAACAGTCCGGGGCTGACCTGAAGGGGACTATCCTGAGGGTGGATGGCGATGAGGGCACGCTGGTGGGCCGCGTGGACGGCAACCATTTCCTGATCAGCCATTTTTCGGGCGACCGCGCCGTCCTGCTGGAAGGCACGTTGCTGGCCGACGGGACCATTGATCTCACGCAGGGCAGCTCCAAAATGACTGCTTACCGCCCGGCGGCGGCGCGCGCGCGCAATCTTCTGACTCCCGAAGATCCGGCGATGTTTGCCCGCGCCAAGGACCCCGCCGCCAAGTTCCACTTCAGCTTTCCGGACCTCAACGGCAAGACCGTGACGGAAGATAACTTCGCGGGTAAGCCGTATATCGTGACAATTACCGGAAGCTGGTGCCCGAACTGCCGCGACGAAGCGCCCTTTTTGGCGGAGCTATACAAAACTTATCATTCCCAGGGGCTGGGCATCGTGGGATTCTGCTTCGAATACGCCGATGACCCTACTTACGCCCCACTCAAGGCCTTCATCCGCAAGTACGGAATCGCCTACCCCATGTTGCTGGCGGGCCCTCCACCGCGCAACCTCGGCGAAGTCGTCCCTCAGGTCGAACACCTCGGGGCCTATCCCACTTCGATTTACATCGGGAGCGATGGCCGCATCAAGGCCGTTCACACGGGCTTTCCGAGCATTGGCAGCGGCGGCGAACTCGCGCGCGTCAAGAAAGAAGTGAAGGACATCGTGGAGCAGATGCTGGCCGACACACCGGCGAAATAAGACAGCCGGAGGCGGTGAATTCCGAGGAGCTTGCTTCTTTGTGGGGTGGGCGCCTTCGCCTGCCGACCGATTCTTTCACAGCTCCGCGCCTGTCACTTGCGAGTCTGAATTCAATGATCTGTTCTTTTCCCCACTGCGATCAGCGACTTAGTAACTCCCAGAAACCGCTCGCGCAGGATGCGCGCCGCCGGAAACAACGTCCGTAGCTCGCTCGGCCCCAACAGCCGGATGTCCCGCAGAAAGTGCTCGATATAATAGTCGCGCCGGTCCGCCGCCGGCCGCGCCACGGCGCTCCACACCGTGCCCCGCCACGCTACCGCGCCCTGCCACGGTTTCGGCAGCCAGTGAAGGAACGGCGTCAATAGGTGCTGCTCTATGGGAAACCACCGATTGGGCGTCTGCACCCAGAAGCCGCGCCCCACCCGCGCTACCTCGCTCGCGAAGCGCTGCTGGCTGGCGGCATCCCCGACGTGCTCGATCACCGAATTGCTGAAGACTACGTCGAAGGACTGGTCGCGAAAGGGCAGGGAACGGCCGTCTCCCGCTACCCATTGGGCGGCGCCAGCCAGGTCGGCGCGGGCCCGCGGCATGTTCAACAGGACCAGGCGCGGCTGCACGGGGACCATTTGCCAATCGTCCGGCGTGCCGCCCACATCCAGCACGCGCGTCTCTTGGCCGATCGAGAACTCCCGCACAAAGCGCTGCATGCGCCGGCGGCGGAAGTGCCGCGAAAGCCGCTGGAGCGCGGAGGGTGGCGGAGGCACTCTTACATCTTGCCTCGAACCGCGCTGTCGAATGAAATCCGGTTGTCGTCCAGGATGGAGCCGGTGGCCCGCTCCAGCGCGGCCTTGGCCTTCACATACGAACTTTGCGCCGCCACTTCGGTGGATTTCGCCTGCGCCAGCAGGCTGGCGTACTGAATCACGAAGAAGCTGGTGGAAGAACCCACTTCAAACTTCGTCTGCTCGGCCTCGAGCGATTCCTGCTGCAGCTTGCGCGCTTCCGTGGCGGCCTGGTAGGACGCCCGCGCGCGCCGCATGGCAATCAGCGCGTCTTCCACTTCCAGGCGGGCCTGGTTCTGCAATTGCCCCAGCCGCACTTGCGATTGCTTCACCTGCAGCTCGTCGCGCGCCAGATCCGCTTCGGCGATACGGTTGTGGATCGGCAGCGTCACCTGCACGCCGATGCCATAAGTGGGATAGTTGCGGGCCAGCACCTGCTCGAGCGCGCTGCCGTAGCCCCCGTTGTAACCGGGATAGGAATACCCCACTAATGGATTCAACGTCCCTCCCAGCCCGTTGTTCTGCATCGTGCCTACAAGATCCACTTCGGGAAGCGTGGCGTTGCGCGAACCTGCCAGGCCGGTCACGGAATTCTCAATCTGTAGCCGCGCCTGCCCCACGTCCGGCCGGTTCTGTAGCGCCGCGGCAACCAAATCCTGCATCGGCTGCAAGTCGTCGTGGTCCGGTATGTTCAGAGTGTCGGTGGGAATGATGTGGGCCGCGCGGATTTCGGCATCGTCGTTGCCGCGCCGCGTCAGCACGGTCTTGAGGATGGCCTCCTGCTCCTCCACCAGGCCGTGTGCGTTAATCAGGTCCTGGCGCGTCGAGTAGACCTGAGCCCTGGCGCGCGTCAGCTCTATGCGGGCCAGCGTCCCCACTTCCACCTGCGCCTCGGTGTCGCGTTGCAGCTTCTCGGCCAGCGTCACGGTCTCCTGTTTCACCTTCTCGTCTTCGGTCAGCGCCACGAAATCCGTGTACAGGCGGATGACGCCATAAACCGTCGCGATGAGCTGCTGCTGGAACAGCAGACTGGTAATCTTGCGTTCATTGGCCGCGATGCGGATGAAGCGCCGGTTCAGGCTGGCGCCGAAACCTCGCAGCAGCGGCTGCGTGACCGTGACTCCCAGGCTCGAGCCGGAAAACGGCTGGAGGCCGCTGGTGAGCGCGTTCCAGTTGGTATGGTAATTGTTAAAGCTCGCCGATGCGGTCGCGCCGCTCGCAAAGCCTTGCCCGATTCCCGCGTTAGCCGTCGTGATGTTGGTGACCAGCGCGTTGGTCCCATAGGATTGGGAATCGGTCTCTGGAGTGGTCTGGTGGGTGAAGTTCAGGAGGCCCGTCGCCACCGGATCGTAGACCGGAACGGCGCTTCCGTTCGATTGCGCGATGGTGCCTTGCAGCGAGTAGTTATCCTGCGGCTCGCCCAGCACGCCCAACTCCAGCGCGTTGGTGACCACCGACGTTCCGGCCGTGGCGCGTCCCGCCGACGCCGCGCTGGTCACCACCGGGCTCAACGGCCCGCCCACGCCCACCGGCACTTCCGCGATCGTGAAGTTGAGCCCGCGCACCGTTCCGCCTCCCTGCGCCCGCAGCAGTTCGGCGTCGCCCTGTGGCAGCAGGTAACGCTCCAGCTCGATGTCCAGGTTGTTCTCGATCGCCAGCGCCAGTGCGTCCTGCAGCGAAAGGTACAGATTGCCCGCGCGCATCAGCTCATGAGCCCGCGGCGAGTTCTGGAAACTGACCTGGGGCGCGGCCACGCCCGGCCCCGCGATCAGCCAGCAGGCAAGCAAAACACTAAGGATTGATTTGCACATTGCTGATTTCCTGGTGAAGATTTGGATCGGCTCCCACCAATCGCGCTAGCGCTTCACCGCCGCCGGTTCGGGAGCCTGAATCGGTTTGACCTTAGCGCCTTCGCGCACCGCATCGCTGGGGTTGGCTACCAGTTGCTGCCCCAGTTGCAAGCCTTCCAGCACCTCGAGGTGATCGCCGAAATCGCGGCCCAGTTGAATCCGCGTGAAATGTACCACGCCGTCCGGACCCACCACCGCCACTTGCGGCCCGTCGCTCCGCACCACCAGGGTGTCGCCGGGAATCAACAGCGGCGGATCCTGCCGCGGCACCGCCAGGTCCACCTGCGCGTACATGCCCGGCATCAGCGTGCCGGCCGCATTCGCCACCTGCACTTCCACCAATAGCGTGCGCGTAGCCGGGTCGAGGGAGTTCGCCGTGCGCGTCACTTCGCCCGGGAACTTGACGCCCGGGCGGCCGGCGATCTCGAGCGTCGCGTGCTGCCCCACCCGCACGTTGCCGGCATCGGCCTGCGGTACGTTGAGATATGTGCGCAGCCGGCCGGTCTGCGCGATGCGGTAAAGCAGCGTGTTGCCTTCGTTCACCAGCGCTCCCACGTCGATGTTACGCACCGTGATCACGCCTGCAAACGGCGCCCGCACCGTCAGGTAATTCTTCAGATCGTTGAGCCGCGCCAGATTGGCTTCCGCCGCCGACGCGCTGCCGCGCGCCGCGTTCACCGCTTTCTCGAGCGCCTGTACGTTGGCCTGCTGGGCCGCATACTGCATCTGCGCGGTGTCGTTGTCCTGCCGCGAGATCACGTCCTTATCGAGGAGCCTCTGCTGGCGCTCGGCGGTTACCTTGGCGAGCGCTTCATTGCTGCGGCCCTGTGCCATCGCCGCCTGCGCCTGCTCGATGTTGCTGTGCGCCTGGTCCGCGGTGGCCTTCGCCTGCGCAATCTGTTGATCCAGCTCCGGCGCCTCGATCTCCGCCAGCACCTGGCCCTCCTGCACGCGGTCGCCGATATCCACGTAGCGCTTCAGAATGTACCCGCTGGCGCGCGCCAGCACCGGCGCTTCCGTCACCGCCTCTATGTTGCCCGCCAGCACCAGGTTGCCCTTTGTCAGGGACCGCTCTACCGGCGCGACCTTCACCACCGGCAGCGCCTCCCCACCGGCCTTCGACTCCTGCGCCAACGCCATCTCCCGCTGTTGCCGCGGAAGATACCCTAAAAAGTAGCCCGCCACCACCAGCACCAGCAGCAGCGAAATCAGCACCGCCAACGTGCGCAACGTCGGGCCCTTATGCTCCACCGCCGGGCCGCCGCGCTGGGTCGCGGCCAATCGTCGCTTGAGATCTTCAATTTCGGAGCGCAGCCGCTCTTCGTTGGTCGTGATCTCGTTCATGCCATGTCCTCGCCCATCATCTCGTCTTGCAGGTACTCGTGTTCTTCTTCCACAATCCTCCGCGCATGATCCACTGGGGCTTTCTTGCGCAATAAACTATACACCAGTGGAACCACGAACAGCGTGGTAATCGTCGCCAGAATCAGTCCCCCAATCACCGCGCGGCCCAGAGGCGCATTCTGCTCGCCGCCTTCGCCCATGCCCAAAGCCATGGGGAGCATGCCGATGATCATGGCGCTGGCCGTCATAATCACCGGGCGGATGCGCGTGCGTCCCGCCGCCAGCGCCGACGCGCGGGCGTCCAGGCCTTCCTCACGCTGGTCGTTGGCGAACACCACCATCAGGATACTATTGGACGTGGCCACGCCGATGCACATGATCGAACCCATGAGCGACGGCACGCTGAAGGTGGTCTGGGTCAGGAAGAGAATCCACACGATGCCCGCCATCGCGCCCGGCAGCGCCATCAGAATAATGAACGGATCCAGCCACGATTGAAAGTTGACCGCCATCAGCAGGTAAACCAGCACCACCGCGAAGATCATCCCCAGCCCCAGCCGGAGGAAGGAGGTTTCCATGGTGGTGATCTGGCCGCGCAGATCGATCGAACTGCCCCGCGGAAGCGTGGCTGAGGCTTGTTTCACCAATCCCTCCACGGCCGACCCCACCGCGCCCAAGTCCCGGCGGTCCACGTTGGCATACACGTCGTACACCGGCTGCACGTTGTAGTGAGTCACGATTTCCGGCGCCACGCCGCGCGATACGTTCGCCAGGTTGGAGAGCAACTCCGGCCCGCCCGCTGCCGCCCCGGGGTTGCCGTAGGCCAGCGACGACTGGTTGGGAGCCTTGCCCTCACTGGCCGGGTCCGGCGTTCCCCCCGATGACGTAGCCGTAGTGGAGTTGAAGTTGCCCGCCGCCGCAATCGGCGTCCGCAGAATCGCCGAAAGCGAATCCATTTTGTATTGCGGCGTCTGCACCGAAACGGAATAACTGACTCCGCTGTTCCAGTCCAACCACTGCGTGGGCGCCACTTGCCCGCTCGAGGCCAGCGAAATCAGCATGCTGTTGCTGACGTCTTTCTGCGTCAGCCCCACCAGGCCGGCCTTGGTGCGGTCCACATTCAGCCGGATTTCGGGATAGTCCACCACCTGGTGAATGTGCACGTCGGCCGCGCCGGGGATGCGCGCAATCTGCGCCTCCAGCCGCTGCGCGATCGCGTAATTCGCCGTGGTGTTCCGTCCCACCACCTGCACGTCGATCGGCGCCGGCAGTCCGAAGTTCAGAATCTGGTTGGTGATGTTGGCGGCTTCAAAGAAAATCGATACATCGGGAAACTTTTCGTGCAGGCGCCTCCGCAACCGGTCGGTATACTCGGCCGTCGAGCCGTGGTTCTCCGGGTCCAGGGCAATCAAGATGTCACCGTCCCCTGGCCCCAGAGTCGGGCTGTCGCCGAAAGCCAGGTTGATGCCGTTCGGAACCCCGATATTGTCGATGATGTCCCGCATCTCCCGTGCTGGAATCACCTGCCGGATTTCCCGCTCCATGCTCGCAAAAATCTGCTCGGTCTGTTCGATCCGCGTGCCGGAGGGCGCGCGGGCATGCAGGCGCATCTGGCCGGAGTCCACCGTCGGGAAAAAATCCCGCCCGATAAAGAACGTCAGCCCCATCGAACATGCGATAAAAATAGCGAACCCGCCCAGCACCCGCGCGCGGTGAACCAGCGACCACTCGAGCAGCGCAGCGTAGGATGCCCGCATCTGTTCAAAGCGGTGGTTGAAGATATAGTGCGCCTTCCAGATCGGGCCCTTGCCGCCCGCCGTTTCCCCGTGCTGGCCCTGTGCGTACAACTTCAGTTCCGGCCGCAGCATGTCGTGCACCATCGTGGGAATCAAAGTGCGCGACAGGAAATAGGAGGCCATCATGGCGAACACCACCGCCATTGCCATGGGCGTGAACAGATACCGGGCGGCGCCGGTCAGCAGCAGCACCGGCACGAATACGATGCAGATGGAAAGCGTGGAGACGAAAGCCGGCGCGGCAATCTGTTGCGCCCCGTCCAGCACGGCCCGCACCAGAGGTTTCTTCATCGCCATGTTGCGGTGGGTGTTCTCGATCTCCACCGTGGCGTCGTCCACCAGAATGCCCACCGCTAGTGCCAGTCCCCCCAGCGTCATCACGTTGGTGGTCTGTCCCGTCAGGCTCAGCACGATCAGCGAAACCAGGATCGAAAGAGGAATCGAAATGCAGACGATGACGGTGCTGCGCCAGCTTCCCAGAAAGATCAGGATCATCAGGCCCGTGAGGCACGCGGCCGTAACCGCCTCCCGCACCACTCCATTGATGGCCGCCCGCACGAACAGCGATTGGTCGAACAATTGCCGTACTCGCAGCGCCGGCGGAAGCCCCGCCAGAATCCCCGGCAGCGCCTTCTTCACATTGTTCACTACCGCCAGCGTGGATGCCTTCCCGTTCCGCATCACCGTCAGCAGCGCCCCGCGGGTTCCGTTGGTCCGCACGATGCTGTTCTGCACGGCATAGCCGTCGCGCACCTGCGCTACGTCTCCCAGAAAAACCGTCGCGCCGTTCACCACCTTCATCGGCATCGCGTTCATCTCGCTCAGAATCCGCGGACTGCTATTCACCTTGACCTGGTAGTCCTTGTCGCCGATCTTGGCATTGCCAGCCGGAAGAATCAGACTCTGGTTGTTCAGCGCGGTTGAGATGTCGGTGGGCGACAGCCCGCGGGAGTACAGCGCATCGGGGTTCAGATCCACCATCACCATCCGCGTCTTGCCGCCAAACGGGGACGGAACCGCGCAGCCCTGAATGGTCGCCAGCGGAGTGCGGATGAAGTTCTGGCCGAAGTCGTAAAGCTCCTGCTCGCTCAACGTGTCGCTCTGCAGGCCCAGTTGCAGGATTGGGACGCTCGAAGCGTCGTACTTGATGATGTTCGGCGGAGTGGTGCCGGGCGGGAAAATACGCAGCAGCGTCTGCGCGATCGCCGTCACCTGCGAAAGCGCCACTTCCACTTTGGCATTCGGCTGGAAGTAGACCCGCGTGACCGACACTCCCGTATACGATTGCGATTCGATGTGCTCGATGTCGTTCACCGTGGTGGTCATGGCCCGCTCGAAGATGGTTACCATGCGTTTTTCCATCTCTTCGGGCGATAGTCCGGTGTAGGACCACAATACACTGACAACTGGAATATCGATGTACGGAAAGATGTCCACCGGCATGCTGATGATCGCGGTGACGCCCAGAATGGCGATGAGCATCGCTACCACCACGAAGGTATAGGGGCGCCGTAAGGCTAATCGGACTATCCACATGGAGATTTACACCGGCTTGGGCTATTTGGCGCTACATTCAGACGCTTAGCTCTTATGATAATCGAACCCTCGAAATTCCGGGGAGGCGCCCCCGGAGCGGTGCTGGCTAGCCCTTTCGGGCCATCGGCACAGACGGGCCAAGTGAGACCAGCCTCATGGCCGGTCGCCACCGTGGAGCGGGCATTTTGCCCGCAACGCCGGCATTCTTGTTGGCGCTCGGCCTGCATAGGCACGCCACATCGAACCAGCCGGGACTGCCGAAAACCAGAACCGGCAGCCTGACAAGGCGGCGCATAGTGAAAGGCACCGACGCGTCGATTACAATACGACTTGTGTGTGCGCTCCACATCTCGGGTTCACCTTCCTCACCACCTTCCCCGCAGGCTGCTCCTCGATGACTGACGCACCGCTCCACGACAGCCCTGTTCTGCTGCACCACTTCTTCGACAACGCCGCCCGGCGCTGGCCCGCGCGAATCGCCGTCGAAGTTCCGCCCGATAGCGGCCGCCCCGTTCGCAGCTTCACCACCTATGCGGAACTCGCTCGCGAGGCCCATCAAGTCGCAGCGTTGCTGGGCGCCATCGTGACCGGCGAGTGCGTAGTCGCCATCCTGTTGCCGCGCCAGTCCCACCACCTGTACGCCGCCCAGCTCGGCGTCCTCCACGCCGGCGCTGCCTATACCTGTATCGACCCGGCATTTCCCGACGCCCGCATTCGCGAAATCCTCGAAGACTCCGCCGCGGTCGCCTTCCTCACCGACGCCGCGGGCCTCGAGCGCGCCCGGGCCGGCCACTTCGGAGCAGCTCCCCGGTTCGACGTCACCGCCGCACTCCCATCCGCCGGCGCTCCGCCCGCTCCCGCCTGGCTCACGCCCGAGAGCCTCGCCTACACCATCTACACTTCCGGCACCACTGGCCGTCCCAAGGCCGTCATGATCGAGCACCGCTGCGTCGCGAACCTGGTGGCTTCCGACCTCGCTGAATTCCACCTCGCGCCCGACGCGCGCGTTTCCCAGAATTCCTCCTCCTCCTACGATTCATCCGTCGAAGAAATCTGGCTGGCCCTCGCCTCGGGCGCCACCTTGGTAGTGATGGATGAGGAGACCGCCCGCCTCGGCCCCGACCTGGTTGGCTGGCTGCGCCGCGAGCGCATCACGGTCTTCTGCCCGCCGCCCACGCTGCTGCGCGCCATCGGCTGCGAGAATCCCCAGGCTCAGCTTCCCGCTCTCGCCTTCGTCTATCTGGGCGGCGAGGCCCTGCCCCAGGACATCTCCGACCGCTGGTCCCCCGGCAAACTTCTGGTCAACGGATGGGGACCCACCGAATGCACCGTCACCACCACGCGCGCCGCCATGCATGCCGGCTCGCCGGTGCACATCGGCAAGCCCATCCGTGGCGTCCAGGCCTGGATTCTCAACGACTCGCTCGATGAAGTTTCCGACGGCCAGTGGGGTGAGCTTGCCATTGGCGGCGTCGCCCTGGCCCGCGGCTATTGGAACCGTCCCGAACTTACCGCTGAAAAGTTCCCCGTGCATCCCCGGCTGGGGCGCATCTACCGCTCCGGCGACCTGGCCCACCGCGATTCCGACGGCAACCTGCATTGCCACGGCCGCATCGATTCCCAAGTCAAAATCCGCGGCTACCGCGTGGAGTTGGAGGAGATCGAAGCGCACCTGGCCGATTGTCCCGGTGTGCACGCCGCCGCTTGCAAAATCCAGGACGATGGTGGCCAGCCCCTGCTGGTTGCCTTCCTGGTCCCTTCCGATTCCGCCGCCCCTCCATCGCCTGATTCCGTCAAATCCATTCTGCTCGGGGCCGTCCCCTCCTATATGGTGCCCGCGCGCTTTGGCCTGCTCTCCGAACTGCCGGTCACCGTGGGAGGAAAGCTCAACCGCGCCGCGCTTCCTCATCTCGATGCACCCGCCGCCGAATCCGCCGCCGAGCTGCCCCGGGACTCCATGGAAACCCTGCTGGCCCGCGCCTTTGGCGAAATCCTCGCCCTGCCGCAAGCGGTTTCCATCCACGACGATTTTTTCGCCTCTCTCGGCGGTGATTCCCTGCGCGCCGCGGAACTCGTCACACGGCTCCGCCGCCTCACGCCCGCCACTCCAGTGGCCGTCCGCGACGTCTACGAGAACCCGCACCGTGGCCGCGCTGGCTGAGCGGATGCGCGCCGCTCCGCCCACACCAGCCGCGGATAAGCCGGCCGCTCTTTCGCGCGGTGGCCACCCCTTTTTCTCGACCGTCGTCCAAGCCGTCTGGCTGCTGCTCACCTTTGCGATGGCTGCGGCAGCCGCCTATTATGTGGTCTTCGAAGTCGCGCCGCGCCTCGCCAGCAGCCTGGGTATCTTCCCGCTGCTTCTGCTCGCGCCCGCAGTCTTCTTCGCCGGCTTGGTGGTCTATGGCTTCTTGGCGGTGGCCGCTTCCGTATTCGCCAAGCGTGTCCTGGTAGGCGCCTACCGCCCTCTCAGGGAGCCCGTTTGGGGAAGCTTCTACGTTCGCAATTGGATGGTTCAGCAAGTCGCGCGCGCCATTCCCTGGTGGCTCATCGAGGGCACCGAATTTCAGCTTGCCGCTCTGCGCGCGCTGGGCGCCCGCATCGGCCGGCGCGTCCACATCCATCGCGGCGTCCACATGAGCCAGGGAGGTTGGGACCTGCTCGAAATCGGAGACGATGTCACCATTGCCCAGGACGCCTCGCTTGGTCTGGTGGAACTCGACGCCGGCCATATCGTAGTCGCCCCCATTTCCCTGGGCGACGGCTCGACCGTCGATATCCGCGCTGGTGTTGCCGGCGGCGCGTGCCTGGGCCCCGGCGCCTGGCTCACCGCGCTCTCCTGGCTGCCGCCGGCCGCCGCTGTCCCCGCGGGCGAACGCTGGGACGGCATTCCCGCCCGCGCCGCCGGCCAGGCCCCGCCCGTCCCTGCCGTCACCGAGCACGAACGCACGCTTTCCCCGTTCTGGCATGGCCTGTGGATGGTCCTGGCTCGCTATGCCATCGGCACTTCGCCAATCCTGAACCTGGAATTGCTCGCGCTCCTCGCGGTAGTCGTCCTCCAAGTCGACGCCGACCGCCTCATAGTCTGGTTGAGGCAACCCTCCGCCGAGTTCACGCCGTTTCTGCTCGTGATCGTCATGGCGTCGCTCTCCGTGCCGCTCTCGCTCCTGGTCGAAGCCTTCATTATGCGAATGCTTGGGCGTGTGCCGGAAGGCGTCATCAGCCGCTGGAGCCCCTCATATATCCGCGTCTGGCTCAAGCCCGGCATCCTTTACTCCGCTGGCGTTTGGCTCAGCGGCACGCTCTTCTGGCCCCTGTGGCTGCGCCTCGCCGGCATGCAAATCGGGCCCGGCTGTGAGATTTCGACCATCCTCGACGTCCTCCCGGAACTGGTCGACATCGGCCCGGAGTGTTTCTTCGCCGACGGCATCTATCTCGCCGGCCCGCGCCTCTACCGTGGCACCGTCACGCTCACCCGCACGCGCATCTCGAAGAACACGTTCTTCGGCAACCACGCCGTGGTGCCGTCCGGCCAGTCGCTCCCCGAAAACATTCTGCTCGGCGTCTGTACCGTTGCCGACGACACGCTTGTCCGCACCGGCACTTCCTGGTTCGGTCATCCGCCATTCGAGCTGCTTGTACGCGAAGTCATAAGTGTTGACCGGAGTCTCACTTACGATCCATCTTTCATCCGTTACTGGAACCGCGTTTTCTGGGAATTGTTGCGCTTCGCCTTGCCTGCCGCTCCCACCGTTGTGGCCATGCTCTGGTTGCAAGCCATAGCCGTGGCGGAACCCGTCGCTCCCTGGCCAGAGCTGTTGTTCTGGCGCGTTCCGCTGGTCACTTTCGCCGCCGGCGCCGCGCTCAGCCTTCTGGTGCTCATCCTCAAGTGGGGCCTGTTGGGACGCGTCCGTCCCGGCCAGCATCCTTTATGGTCCTGTTGGTGCAGCCGCTGGGATTTCCTCTACGTCGCCTGGGCTCTTTATTCCCGGGGCGCTCTGGCCGCTATGGAAGGCACGCTGCTACTTTCCTGGTATCTCCGCGCCATGGGCGTCAAGCTCGGCAAGCGCGTTGTGCTGGGCGGCGGTTTCTCCCAGGTCGTCGATCCCGACATGCTCACCATCGAAGACGACGCCACCGTCAGCAGCACTCTGCAATCCCACACCTTCGAGGACCGCGTGCTCAAAATCGACCGCGTGGTGATCCGCCGTCGTGCCACCCTCGGCGCCAACACGGTCCCGCTTTACGGCGCGGATATCGGTGCCGCCACGCACGTGGCCCCGCACAGCGTGATCATGAAGCACGAGCATCTGCTCCCCAACCTCCGGTACGAAGGTGCCCCCACGCGCCTCGAGGAAAACTACGGTTCCGTCGACTTATTTTAAGTCGTCAACTCCATCCCATCCCGCCAAGCGCAGCTCGTGAGACGGCTACCGCGCTGCGTTGGCCGCTTCCCCCAGCCCCACCAGCGCCACGCCCAACAGAATCAGCCCCAGCCCCGCCATCTTACGTCCGGTGAAGGCTTCGCGGAAGAACAACCGCGCCCATAGCACCGTCCAGATGTATCCCAGCGAGACCATCGGGTACAGCACGGAAAGCTGTGCCCCTC
Source organism: Bryobacterales bacterium (assembly GCA_963842505.1). GTDB lineage: Bacteria > Acidobacteriota > Terriglobia > Bryobacterales > Bryobacteraceae > PALSA-129. The sequence continues at coordinate 1,108,201 of CAWJGZ010000004.1, read as the reverse complement.
GCAGCCCCGCCGCGTAAATCACCGACGATCCCAGATACAGCGCCACGCCAAATACCAGCCGCCCATTCAGGAAACTGAGCAGCCCGCCGTCGAGGCGCCCCGCGCCCAGCTTCAGAAACACCGCGCCGAACGAACCCACCACGCCCGCCAGAAACACCAGTAGGATCGACCTCACCAGCACCGGGCTCACTTGCGCCCTCCGCTGCCCAGCACCGCTACGCCCACCACGATCGTGGCAATCCCCAGGTTCTTGTACAGATTCGGAGTATCGTGCAGCAACCAGTAGGATGCCAGCGTCACCCACACGTAGGTCAGCGCGATGATCGGATACAGCATCGACAACTCGCCCTCACGCAGCGCCAGCACCATGGCCAAGGTGAAAACTCCATACAGCGCGTACCCCGCAATCAGCGGCACGTCCGTCGCCAGGCCTATTAGGCTGGGCACGAAATGGCCTGGGCTCATTCCGATTTTGATCAGGATCTGCGCCGCCGCGCCGAACACCGTGCAGGCCGCCACCAGGATCGCCGCCTTGCGCCGCGCCGCCGCCACATCCGATGAGATGTTGGATTTCGAACCTGTCACAGATACCCTGAAGTCCGTTTAAGCTGCCTTCGCTCGGCAGCCACAAAACAGAATACCAGGGATTCACGGTAAAATGAGGATCTGTGGATCAAGACAACGTCATTGTGACCCAGGGCGATCCCGATCGGCAACCCGAAACCAGCGCCCCGCGGGAAGCTCCCGAACCTCGCCATCATTCTCAACGCGGCTTCATCGCCGAGTGGACCGTGACCATCATCCTCCTGCTGTTCGGCACCACTTCCCTGATTCAGGCCTACGTTATCCCCACTGGCTCCATGGAGGACACCCTGCTGGTGGGCGACCACTTGCTGGTCGACAAGCTGGCTTACGCCCCTCCCGGCAGCTCCTTTTCCAGTCGCCTGTTGCCCTATACCCCATTACATCGCGGCGATATCATCGTTTTCCGTTACCCGGTCGATATCCGCCAGACTTTTGTGAAGCGCTGCATCGGCATTCCCGGGGACCACATCCGCCTCGTTGACAAGAAGCTCTACCTGAACGGCGCATTCGTCGCCGAACCGTACGTCTACCACAAGACCGATTATTTCGATCCCTACCGCGACGATTTTCCTCTGCCTAACATCCACTCCTACACCGACGCCCGCGACATGATGGAGCACCACGTCGAGAACGGCGAGGTGGTCGTGCCGCCCGATTCCTACTTCGCCATGGGCGACAATCGCGATTCCTCCCTGGACAGCCGCTATTGGGGTTTCGTGCCGCGCGCCAACATCATCGGTAAGCCGCTCATCATCTATTGGTCCTACGACGCCTCCACGGAAGATCTCACCAGCTCCACGATCAGCCCCGGGCACGTTCTCGACGTGCTGGAGCACTTCCCCACCAAGACGCGCTGGCGCCGCACGTTGCAGTTGATTCACCCATATCCACTCAAATAAATGAATCGCCACCACTACGGTCTGATCCTCGCCGGAGGCCGCGGCACGCGCTTCTGGCCGCGCAGCCGCCAGCGCTCCGCCAAACAGGTCCTCAACATAGTCGGGGAGCGCTCGCTGATCCAGGCCACCGTCGAACGTCTCGCGCCCGTCATCCCGCCCGAACGCCTCTGGGTCCTCACCAACCACCACCTGCGCGATGAAATCGTCCGCCAGCTTCCCGAAATCCCGCCCAGCCAGGTGCTCGCCGAACCGGCCCAGCGCAATACCGCGCCCGCCATCGGCCTGGCCGCCCACATCCTGCACGCGGCCGACCCGGACGCTGTTATGGGCGTCTTCCCCGCCGATCATGTGATCGCCAAACCCTCTGTGTACCGCGCCGTGCTGCGCGCCGGATTGAAGGGCGCCGCCGCCGGCCATCTGATGGTGATCGGAATCAAGCCCCGCTGGCCTGAGACCGGCTACGGATACATCGAGTTCCCGCGCGGCGTCGCGCCTGGCGGCACCGCGCCGCTCGCTGTCAAACGCTTCCACGAAAAGCCCGTGCTGGCCAAGGCCCGTCGCTACCTGGCCGCTGGCAATTTCTATTGGAATTCCGGCATGTTCTTCTGGCGCGCCGGCGTCCTGCTCCAGCAGCTTCGCCTCTACCTTCCCAAAACCGCCACCATCCTGGCCTCGCTGCCGCCGGTCGCCTCTCCCCGATTTGCTTCGCAACTGGCCCGCTCATTCCCCCTGTGCGATAACATCTCGATCGATTATGCGGTGCTGGAGAAAGCTTCCATTGTCCGCGGAATTGCCGCCGGCGATTTCGGATGGAACGATGTGGGAAGTTGGAATGCCGTCTACGAGTTGCTCGGCCGCGATGCGAACGGCAACGTCCTGCCGCGCGATTCGTTCGTGCTCGACGCGCACAACAATTTTGTCGACGCTCGCGGCAAGGTCATCGCGCTGCTGGGAATCGACGACCTGATCATCGTGGACACCTCCGATGCCTTGCTGGTAGCCCGCCGGGATCGCGCCCAGGAAGTCGGCGATATCGTCAAGGCTTTGGAAAAAGCCAACCGCCACGATTTGCTGTAGGTAGGACAGGCCTCCTGGCCTGTTATTTCCGCAATCGCAAGGGTCTTACGGGTTCACAGGCGTGAGTTTGTTCTCGCGCTTGCTCTCGGTCTTGGCTTCAAACTTGGTTTCGGACTTTGTCTCGGTCTTCGAACCGGCTTTGCTTCCGTTGTCCGATCTCGAGTGCCCGCTGGACCCGTTTCCCGCAGGCGAATTCCCGTTCCTGCCGTAGTCCGTCACGTACCAGCCGGTACCCTTGAAGTGAAGCGTCGGCGCCGAAATCAGTCGTTCCACTGCGCCGCCACAGCCTTCGTGTACCTTCAGGGGCTCATCGACAAACTTCTGACGGACCTCGAACTTCTTCCCGCAACCTTTGCACTTGTATTCGTAAAGCGGCATATCTCACCGGGAGGTTTCCCCCTCCCTTATTTGATTGTATCAGATGGCGCTCGGCCACCCCTGTAAGTGATTGAATCGGCAGGTGAATAAACCTGAAAATCTCGATTGGATGATTAACTCCCAGGCTTTCAGTGGCTTAGGCGCTGGAAACCCAACTTCGGCGACGTCGGTTTTCCACACTGCAACCCGCTCAAAACAGGTCGGATAGTTTGCGAAACGGTTTCAACTTCGGAATTCCGGTTAAACAAATTAGGCATGCCGCTAACCTTCCCCACCCATCCGTCGTCGTTTCAGTAGGATGATACGGAAAGGCTGGATAATAGGAATTCTGGCGGTGGGCCTCATGCTCACCGCCGTCGATGGCATTCCGGTCTGTGGCAGGCTGCTCTCTTCAGCCCAGAACTTCGAGCGGTGTTTTCAGGATCTCAAGGGTGCCACTTCCACCGCCAATCCATTTGAGCGCTTGATGTTCAGCCTGATGCTGGCAAACTCCAAGACCACCCTCACCCAGCCATAACAGCGGAGCACACCCGAAACGTGGGGCAGGCGGCCGCCGCCTGCTCCCGTACGTTAGTCCTTACTCTTCGCCCTTCTTCTTCGCGGCGGGAGCGCCCTTCTTGGCGGGTGGTGGCGGGCAGGGCGTCGCCGCAACCTCCAGCTTGGCCTTGTCGTCGACATCCATGGTCAGCAGGAATGGATCCTTTTGGAATGCCGAAGGAACTCCATCCCACTGAACGTCGGTGCCGTTCTCCACCTTGCCTTTGAGCGCGGTTGCCAGATGCAGCTTGACCTTGGCGGTGTCCCCGGTCTGGTTCGGCAGGTTTATGGCAACCAGCAATTCGTTCGGGTTGCACGCCGTTGGCTTGGCTGGCTTGTCAGCCGGCTTCAAGAGCATGCCCACTACCTTGCCCTTCAGCGCCTTCGCTCCGTTCTCCCCATGCACGTCCGCGTCTTTCAAAGTGCCGTCGAAATAGGCCTGGCCCCCGTCGCCGCTGAGTTGGTCTTCGATTCCCACCCACATCGCCAGTTGCGGATTAGACTTCTGGAATTTCGCCTGCTCATCCATGGCGATTTCCTGGGCCGTCTTGATCTTGAAGCCAGCAGGGGGCAACGGCGAGCTCTTCGCCATGTCCTTTAACGCGGCCAGACCTTCATCGCTACCATGCAGTCTGGTATACGTCGTCGTCAGGAAGGTGTCGAAGGTCTTCTGGTTGGCGGCATCCAATCCGAAGGGAAGTCCCTGCGGCGATACTACCGCCCGCGCATATTCGAAAAGCGCTTGCTGCAACTTGTCCGAAGAAGCCCGCTGGCAGAAGAGCGTGTTAGCCAGTTGCAGCGCAATCTGCCCGCTGTCCGGCCGATCCTGCAAGGCCTTAATAAACGCTGGTTCGGCCTTGGCGCACACCGCCGCGTCCTTGGAGGCCGGCCTGCCGAGGATCGATAGCCCTGGGTATAGCGCGATCTGCAACAGCGCGCCATTGGCCGTATCCTGCATCTGTTTGAGTCCCTGGCCCCACTGTTCGTCCGTCAGCCCCTGCGATTTGTTGGCGGCCACAAACCACTCCTTGGCGTAATCCAGCAGGACATGCGCCGTCCTCGAACCGGTATCGAGTTGGTCAGGCGTCGGGCTTCCCGCGCTGGCGATCTGCGTCGCGCTAACTACCGCCAGCACCAGAGTCGGCAGTATCAGCGGAGCGCTGGTCAACTTCCCTTTGATGCCAGCTACGTCGCCCTCAATCAAACCCTTGACGACATCCAACGCCTTCCCCGGTTGCCCCGTCCCGCCGTAGCCCTGGACGTAGTACGCGTCGCGCTCGTCTTTATAATCCGAGCTCGGGTATTTCTGCGCCCAGGTGTCCAGATCCGTCAGCAGCTTCTTGTAGTTCGGGCCCTGGGGATTGGCGTCCTTGATGACGTCGTTATAGATGTCGTATTCGCCATTATCCTTGACCTGCTTCTGCTTTTTCGCGGACGCGTCCTGTTTCGCGGCCGCGGCCTGGGGAGCCCCAAAGGCGTAATGCGCGTTCACCAACACGACTGCCGCGCCCAGTACCGCCACCGGCGCCATCCTGCTCCAGGTCCTCAAGTAATTCTGCACGTGAGCCTCCTACCTATTCCCTATTGAATCCCCAAAAACAAGGGGTCACTGTTTTGTATTGCCCGAACTTCCGCCGTTTTCCAGCACACCTGCACCCGGTGGGACACTTGCGGAGTATAGCCGAAAGACCATCGTGGCGCAACTCTTTAGACTCCGGTTCGATGTCGCGGGTGCCATGGCTCGAAACATTCCTTCGCCAGTCGAGCAGATCTGCCACCGACCGGCGTCCGGCCAAACACTCCTGAATCACAAATCATAGCAGATCACGCTATCCTGGAGTCTCCTTTTCGCATGCACCGTCTCGACCTGGTCGTTATTCTCGCCTACCTGGCCGCCATCACCTGGTTCGGCGCCCGTTTCCGCACCGGCCAGAAGAGCCTCCGTGACTATTTCCTGGGTGGGCGCACCGCCCCGTGGTGGGCCATCAGCCTTTCCATCGTTTCCGCGGAAACCAGCACCCTCACCATCATCAGCACGCCCGCCCTCGCCTTCAATGGCAATCTCGGTTTCCTCCAGGTGGTCCTCGGCTACCTGCTGGCCCGCATCGTGATCTCCGTGCTGTTCCTTCCTCAGTATTTCCGCGGGGAGATGTTCACCGCCTACGAGCTGATGCGCCGCCGCTTCGGCGAACGCATCCGCAAACTCACCGCCTCCATCTTCCTGGTCACCCGAGCCCTGGCCGAAGGCGTCCGCGTCTTCGCCATCTCCATCGTCATCTCCATTGTGCTCGGCACCGGCGACATCGCCTCCATTGTGGTAATCGTGGTCCTTACGCTCTTCTACACCTTCGAAGGCGGCATGACGGCGGTCATCTGGACCGACGTTGTGCAGATGTCCCTTTACGTAATCGGCGCCGTTCTCAGCTTCGTTGTGATTCTCGGAAAAATTCCCGGTGGATGGGCTCATGTGGTGGCCGTCGCCTCGCCCGCCCACAAATTTGCCATCTTCGATTTCCGCTTCTCTCCCACCATGGAGTTTTTTTCCCGCACCTACACTTTCTGGGCCGGCCTGGCTGGCGGCTGTTTCCTCACCACCGCCAGCCACGGCACCGACCAGCTCATGGTCCAGCGCCTCCTCAGCGCCCGCAATGAGCGCCAGAGCCGCGCCGCCCTGCTGTCCAGTTGGGTAGTCATCTGCGTACAGTTCACCCTGTTCCTGCTGATCGGCGTGCTCCTCTACGTCCACTACGGCGATCTTCACCTTCCTCCGCCGGTTCAGCCCGATCGCATTTATCCGGCTTTCATCTGGAGATCTCTCCCGCCCGGCCTCGCCGGTCTGCTGATTGCCGCCATCCTGGCTGCCGCCATGGCCAACCTGAGCGCCGCCCTCAATTCGCTCGCCTCCACCACCGTCGTGGATTTCTTTCGCGGCCGCCACCCCGGCGCATCTGAAGCCGGTTCGCTTCGCCTGGCCCGCTTCTCCACTGTCGTCTGGGGCCTGATCCTGCTCGCCATCGCCATCGGCGCGCGACATTCCCATTCGGTTCTGGAAGCCGGTCTCACCATCGGATCCATCCCGGCCGGCGCGCTCCTCGGCGTTTTTCTGCTCGGCGTGCTCACCCGCAAACCCGGCGAGTATTCCGCCATGATCGGCGTGGTCGCCGGCGTCTCCGCCATCCTCTACGTAGTGCTCCGCACGCCCATCGCATTTACCTGGTATGTTCTTATCGGAACCGTGGTGACCTTCGCCGCGGCATTCGTGGCCTCGTTATTTGAACCGCGCCGGGAGGTGAATCCATCCGCATGAAACAGCTCGAACTGAAGCGCGACCTCGGTGCTTGGTCCGCTATGTCGCTCGTGGTCGGCACCGTCATCGGAAGTGGCATCTTCCTGGTTCCCCGCGCCATGATCCTGCGCGTCGGCACGCCCTCCATGGTCTTCGTCATCTGGATTTTCGGCGGCCTTCTCTCTCTCGCCGGTGCCCTCAGCTATGCCGAACTGGCCGCTGCCATCCCGGAGGCCGGCGGCGAATATGCCTACCTCCGCGAAGCCTATGGCCCCATGTGGGGTTTTCTTTATAGCTGGACCCAGATGTGGGTCGCCAAAAGCGGCTCCATCGCCACGTTAGCCACCGGCTTTTTCTATTACCTCACCACTTTCTTTCCCTCGCTCGACCGGGTTGTTTATTCCATTCCGCTGCCTATCGGCCCGCACGGCGGCCCGCTGGAAATTCGCTGCGGTCAATTGTTTGCCATGGCGCTGATTCTTGCGCTGGCTTGGCTTAATTATTTCGGCGTCAGGCTCGGCGGCAATGTGCAGGTGGCCGTCACCATCACCAAAGTCGCGCTGATTGCCTTTGTAATCTTCGCCGGACTCGTCTTCGGCGCGGCCCATGCGCCTGAAACCCAACCCGCCGCCCCGCTCACTATTGCCGGCTTTTTCGCCGCGCTGGTGGCCGCCCTGTGGGCCTACGACGGTTGGAACAACGTCAGCATGGTCTCTTCCGAAGTGCACGACCCCCAGCGCAACCTGCCCCTGGCCCTCATCGGCGGTACCGCCGCCGTGATTGTGATCTATTTATTAACCAACGCCGCTTATTTCCACGTGCTGTCCGCCACTGAAATCGGCTCCAGCACCCGCGTCGCCGCCGAAATGATGCACCGTGTCATGGGATTGCCTGGCGCCGGCGCCGTTTCCATCGCTGCCATGATCAGCATTTTCGCCGCCCTGAACGGCTCGATTCTCAGCGGCGCCCGCGTTCCTTACGCCGCCGCCCGCCAGGGATATTTCTTCGCTCCCATCGCCCGCGTCCACGCGAAATACCGCACCCCAGGCGTTTCCATTTGGGCGCTCAATATATGGGCCGCCCTGCTGGTGCTCTCTGGCCGTTTCGAACAATTATTCACCTATGTGATTTTTTCGAGCTGGATTCTCTATGCCATGACCGCTGCTGCGGTCCTGGTGCTCCGCAAAACGCAGCCCGGCCTCCCACGCCCCTATCGGACCCTCGGCTATCCTTGGGTACCCATCGTTTTTGTACTGGTGTCCTTTACTTTGATTGTCTCCACACTGGTCGATTCCCCACGCGAATCCCTGATGGGAATCGGCTTCATTTTTCTAGGCGTGCCATTCTATTTCTATTGGAAGAAACGCCGCTCCAATGACTCGGAGCCTCAAAAGTACTAGCTGATACAACCGGTACAAATCAACAGATTTCCAGCACTTTATTTCACATTAGCGCCTTGAAATTTCACTCGCTCCGGGAGGAAGATGTAGTTGTATACTGGGAACACAATTAATGTGGATTCCATAGGATCTCGGCCACATGTCGCCTGTATTCGGCCGATCCGAGGAGGGTCCCATGATCGATGTCGCTAAAATCCTGGCCGAGTTAAAAGAGGAAAAGGAACAACTCGAACAGGCTATTCTTACTCTTGAGCGCCTGGCCGCCGGCCGCGGTCCACGCCGTGGCAGGCCTCCGGCCTGGATGTCGGAAGCTTCTCCCAAACGGCGCGGCAGACCCCCGGGGAGCAGGAACAAATCATCCGCCGCGGACGACGCCTCCACCAAAGGCGCCGCTGTCGCCTGACTGCTCCGGCCCTATTGGCCGTGCTGAGTTTCCGTCTTCGCTTCCTCGTGGAGCGGGCTTTCCAGCCCGCAACGCCGGCATTCCTGCCGGCGCTTCAGCGCATCTTTTGGCCGCGGCTCCGTTACTCCGTGGGAGTTTGGACATTTTGGCCTAAGAATATGCTTTGGCCTTTGCGGTGGTTTGGTGTTTTATTATTGGCGATGAGGCGGGAAAAAAACCAGGCTGCATCATCTTGCGACGCGGATGGGGGAGACTCGACGGGAAAAATCTCGGCTTGGCCACATGCGCCTAAGCCCCGAGGGCCAAAGCCCAGGCGCCGGCCAACTGGCCTGTCGTTCTTGGCGGAGCATTACCCCTTGCGCCAGGGAGTGAACTGCTGGCCCGCCTCCGGCTTGCGCCGGTGAGGCCCCGGCCTTCGCGATTCCGCCCGCCGCACCTCGGCCGCGGTCCGTTCCGCTACGTAGGCCAGCAGGTCGTCGTTGGTCAGTTCGTGATCGCCCGCGCGCGCCGCCTCGAAGTCGGCCGTCAGTTTCTGGGCGCACAGCACCGGACCTTCTTGAATGCCGACGCGGTGTTTCAAGAACAGCACCATGTCGACGCTCACTTGGAGACGCGTCGTGGGTTTGTCCGCGGTTTTGCAGTCGAACTTATAGACCCGCCGGCTCTGTGCCTGATCAAAGCCTAGATATCGCAATTCCACCGCTGCCTCCTTCTGTTGGAACCCAGGGCGTCTGGGTTCCGAAGTCACTCTTTTACGCCGGTAGCTTCATCGGCTGGTTTGGTGGTTTCGCCGTTTGCGTCCGTGCCGTCGGGGGGTTCAACGACTGCGGCCGCGCCCTCGAGAGGACTGCCGAATTCATCGGTGCCGTCCAGGGAAATTCCAGCTTCCCGGGCAAGCTTCCGCTGCATCCGCTGCGCAGCCTTGTCCCGCTGCTTTTCCACGCGCGCGAGTTCCTTCTGCCGTTTTTTAAATGTAGTACGTGAGCGAGTAGGAATAGCCTTCGCCTCCTTAGGGTAAAGCCGGCCTTGGCGGCCGGCTCCCAGTTCTTCAGTTTACCAACGTGGCTCGCGGCGTTGCCGTCCACCACCACCCGGCCTGCCCCCGCCGCCCGATCTGCCGCTGTCGGTTTTCGGTCGCGCTTCGTTCACATTGAGGGCGCGGCCATTCATATCGGTGCCGTTCAGGCCGGCGATGGCCTTGTCCGCCTCAGCGGAGTCGGTCATTTCGACGAATGCGAAGCCCCGGGCTCGGCCCGTTTCCCGGTCGGTTACTACGTTAACGCGATCCACACTCCCGTACTGCTCAAAGAGCGAACGGATGGACGATTCGGTGGCGGCAAAATCCAGATTGCCTACAAAGAGGTTCTTCATTTAATCTTCCTTTGTGTTTGAGAGTTCGGGCGAGAGCCAAGGCAGAAGTGGATACCAACCAAGCTGTAGCGGGACAATCAAAGACATCATAAAGTATAGCAGGTTTTCTGCGGCATAAGAATCGCTAATCTCTTTGGAGAAAGATGCGCCGCAATCGACGCTTTCCCCCTCCGCTACGCCCTCTGACGTTCGCCATCCCGGCCGCCGGCTCCGCCGAGTTCCGTCTCCCGCCGCAATCTGCTCTAATGGGAATCCAATCGGACTCGCCATCATGGCTATCTCCCTCGCACAGCTCCTCGATTCCGGAGACCCTGCGCTCTACCAGGTTCGCAGCAAAGCGTCCGGTCCGCGCGGCTCTCTACCCCTCACCCCGGAGATGCTCCTCATGCGCCCTTCCGGCGACCTGTTTGGCTGGAGCCAGGACGCCGGAATGGGTTGGGACCCCGCCGCGCTCGGCGCTCCCGAGTTCCTCATCCTCAGTACCCACGGCGGCATCCGCGCGGCCGATGGCACTCCCGTCGCGCTCGGCTATCATACCGGCCACTGGGAAGTCGGCCTGCTCATGGACGCCGCTGCCAAGGAACTGAAGGCGCTCGGCGCCACCCCCTTTGCCGCCTATTGCACCGACCCTTGCGACGGCCGCACTCAGGGCACCACCGGCATGTTCGATTCGCTGGCCTACCGTAACGACGCCGCCAGCGTCTTCGGCCGCCTCATCCGCTCTTTGCCCACCGCCAGTGGCGTCCTCGGCGTGGCCACCTGCGACAAGGGTCTGCCCGCTATGATGATGGCCCTTGCCGGTGCGCCCGCGTTGCCCTGCGTTCTGGTTCCCGGCGGCGTCTCCTTGCTGCCCGAAGAGGGCGAAGACGCCGGCAAAATCCAGTCCGCCGGCGCACGTTTCGCTCGCGGGCAACTCTCGCTTGAAGCCGCCTCCGAAATGCTCTGCCGCGCCTGCGCCACTCCCGGCGGAGGCTGCCAGTTCCTCGGAACCGCGGCCACTTCCCAGGTGGTCGGCGAAGCCCTCGGCATGTCCTTGCCCCACTCCGCCCTCTCGCCTTCCGGCCATCCCATCTGGATAGACATGGCTCGCCGTTCCGCCCGCGCAGTGCTCTCGCTCCAGGCCCGCTCGGTCGCCATGCGCGACATCCTCACGGACGCCTCCGTGCGCAATGCCCTGGTGGTGTACGCGGCCTTCGGCGGATCCACCAACCTGATCCTCCACCTGCCTGCCATCGCCCACGCCGCCGGCCTTCAACGCCCCACTGTGGATGACTGGAAGCGCGTCAACCGCCAGGTCCCCCGCTTGGTCGATGCTCTTCCCAACGGTCCCAAAATGCACCCCACCGTGCAGGTCTTTCTGGCTGGCGGTGTGCCCGAAGTCATGCTCCATCTGCGCCGCGCCGGCCTGCTCGAAACCGATGTCCTTACCATTACCGGCGAAAAGCTCGATTCTCTTCTCGATTGGTGGGAGCAGTCCGAACGCCGCGCCAGCCTGCGCCGGGTCCTGCGCGAAAGCGATGGCGTCGATCCCGGCGAAGTCATCATGGACCCTGCCCGCGCCCGTTCGAGCGGCCTCACTTCCGCCGTGACGTTTCCCAGCGGCAATCTCGCGCCAGGCGGCTCGGTGATCAAAAGCACGGCCATCGATCCCTCTGTCGTGGACGCAGCCGGCATCTATCGCAAGACCGGACCCGCGCGCGTCTTCGTCAGCGAAAAGGCCGCCATTGCCGCCATCAAGAGCGGCGCCATTCACCCGGGCGACATCGTCGTCTTAATGGGCCGCGGCCCCATGGGCTCCGGCATGGAGGAGATCTTCGAGATCACGGCAGCGCTCCGTTACCTCTCGTTTGGCAAGGAAATCGCCGTCCTCACCGACGCCCGTTTCAGCGGCGTCTCCACCGGCGCTTGTATCGGCCACATCACTCCCGAGGCCCTGGCCGGCGGCCCCATCGGCAAAGTTCGCGAAGGCGACCAGATCGAGATCGTCATCGATCGCGCGCGTCTCGAAGGCTCCGTCAATCTGATCGTTCATGGCAGCGCCGAGGACGGCAGCCGCGCGTTAGCTACGCGGCAGCCCCATCCCGATCTCGCGCCCGATCCCGCGCTACCCGCCGCCACGCGCCTCTGGGCCGCATTGCAGGAAGCGAGCGGTGGAACCTGGGGCGGCTGCGTCTTCGATGTGGACGCCATTGTGAAACGCCTGGAATAAGGAACTTCGATGCTCATTTATAGGACAGCCGCGGGATGGGAACTCGAATCCAGCAGTGGCCGTGTGGGCCTGCCGCCGCAACGGCTCACCACCCGCGAGGATCTCTACGAATACCTGGCCCACGTGGAAGGCCCGCCCTCGAGCGGTGCCGGTCCGTTGCTCGCGCCCATCGAGCAACAGGAGGTCTGGGCTGCTGGCGTCACCTATTACCGCAGCCGCACCGCCCGCATGGCCGAATCCGAAGCCACGGGAGGAAACAGCTTCTATGATCGCGTCTACCAGGCCCAGCGCCCCGAGCTTTTTTTCAAGGCCACGCCGCATCGTGTCGCCGGTCCCGGCGAAGCCGTGCACATCCGCTCCGATTCCGCGTGGAATGTGCCGGAGCCTGAGCTGACTTTGCTGGTCTCGCCCGCCGGCCGCATTCTCGGCTATACCATTGGCAACGACATGAGCTCGCGCGATATCGAAGGTGAGAACCCGCTCTATTTGCCGCAGGCTAAGGTCTACCATCGCTCCTGCGCGCTGGGTCCGGCCATTTTGGTGACGCCGGAGCCGCTGCCGCCCTCCACCCGAATCCGGCTCGAGATTGCCCGCCATGGCGCGCCGGTCTTTGCCGACGCCACCACTCTCGCAGCCATGAAGCGTCATCCCGCGGAACTGGTCGATTACCTCTACCGCGAGAATTCCTTCCCCAACGGCTGCTTCCTGCTCACCGGCACCGGCATCGTGCCTCCCGATACCTTCACGCTCTGGCCGGGCGACGAGATCGAAATCCGCATCGACGGCATCGGCATGTTGCGGAATACCGTCCGGCAAGGGGAGTTATAAGCACCGGGGGGCGCGTAGCGAAACGCAAGGCTTACGCGTAACTACAAAAAGAGCTACAGTCGGAAATGAAATGCGCTAAGCATGGCCTCAGCTTCGAGGACGCCGAGCAAGTGTTTTCCGGGCCTTGCGTCACATTTGAAGATGACCGCCTCGACTATGGGGAACTACGGCTTGTCACTTTGGGCTTGCTGGCTGGGCGGCTGGTTGTCATAGCCCATTCACCGCGCGATGAGGGAACGCGCATCATCTCCATGAGAAAGGGGAACCGGCGTGAACAAAAAATCTATCAAAAGCGACTTGGCACGGGTTGACCGTATGCGGGATGCCGATATTGACTATTCGGACATTCCGGCGCTCGACAAGACGTTTCTCAAGAAGGCAACGACGGCTTGGCCCCCGGCAAAAAGGCAATTGACGATTCGTCTCGATGCGGACGTGCTGGATTGGCTCAAGGGTCATGGCAAGGGCTACCAGACGCGCATTAACCGCATTCTGCGCGTTGTGATGGAGAGTCAGCCCGCCCGATCAGCTCATCAGTAGATCGGCGCGCTGCGGAATACCGTCCGGCAAGGGGAGTTATAGTAGCTTTCTTGCAGAATGGGGCAGGCGCTTCCGCCTGCCAACTATTAGGACTCGGCCTTATCGGACACCATCGCCCATGAGACGGAAGACCATCGTAATCCTGACTGCGGCCCTGGCCGCCGTAGCCTGCCTGCTTTTCTTTGTCCGCCCGTCGCGCTTCCTGCCGCCGTCATTCCGCCCCGACCCGGCTCTCCAAGGCTCCCTGGATGGCGTGCGCGACGATTACCGCAAGATCATCGTCCTCATGGATGGCGCCGACGCGCTCGACGAACAGACCCATGCGCGCGCCGCCGCGGCCGGCCGCCTGCTCTTCTTCCGCAAGCAGCATGCGCTCGAAGAGATCGGCGCGCAACTAGGCGGCGGCAAGAACGACAATGGCGTCCGCCAACTGGTTCACTACCTCACCGCCGACGCGAGCTTGCACGATGCCGACAAGCTGGCTTTCTCCGACTTGGTCGAAGAGTTGATCGACGGCCTTCCGGCCGCCGGTGCGTCGCCCGGCGCCCGCCGTAATCCGTCGGTCGATTTGCTCAAAAACTTGTGGAATAACATCGCCTCCATTCAACTGGCTTACCGCCAGGAAGTCACCAAAATCTTCTCCCAGTTCGCGACGCGCGGCGCGGCGGGCACGCGCGAAAAATGGGAAGCCTACACCGCATATCTGCGGACGCTCCAGGACCGCGACAAGATCCTGGCGGAGTTCGGCGACGTAGTCACGCCCGAACCGCCGCAGGCCATGCGCGGTGGCTCTACCGAGATCTTCGGCACGGATTTTCCGGTCAAAACCGTGGCTCTCACTTTCGACGACGGGCCGCATCCCAAGTACACCGAGCAGATTTTGGCGCTGCTCCGCAAGTACGGCATCCGCGCCTGCTTCTTCGAACTGGGCGAACACCTCGGAACGGTCGACGCTTCCGGCAACGTGAAGCTCGGCGCTACCGCCGAGGTCTCGAAAAAAGTGCTGGAGGCCGGCCATATGATTGCCAACCACAGCTACTCGCACCCGGTGCTGCCCAAGCTCGACCAGGATCAGCGCAAGTCCGAAATCGATCGCACCAACCTGCTGCTCACCGCGGTCATGGGCCACCCCACCGACCTCTTTCGCGCCCCCTACGGAGCCCGCAACAAGGAAATCCTCGATGAGGTGACCAGCGACGGTATGAAGAGCGTGATGTGGTCCATCGATTCCGAGGATTGGGCCGACCCGGTGCCGGAATCCATCGCCATGCGCGTCCTGCATCAATTGACCCAAAAACAAAAGGGCATCATTCTGTTTCACGACATCCACAAGCAGGGAGTGCTGGCGCTCTCGCCGGTGGTCGAAGAACTGCTGCGGCAAAACTACACGTTCCTGTCTCCGGACAAGGGCAAATTCGTGAAAGAGGCTCTGCCGGCCGAGCCGCAACGCGCCGCCGACTCGGCCGAGGCCATTGCCGCGCCTTCGTCCCCGGCGGCGCCGGAAGCCAAACACAGCTACTACCGCCAGAGCTGGGCCGTCATCATCGGCATCAACGACTACGAACACTGGCCCAAGCTGCGCTACGCCGTGAATGACGCCAACGGCATCGAGGAAGCCCTCACCGCGAAATTCGGATTCAAGAAGGAGAACGTCCGCAAGCTGCTTAACGGCGAAGCCACGCGTCAGCGCATCATGCAAGTGCTGGGCGACCAGCTCACCGACGGCAACCAGGTCCAGCGCGAGGACCGCGTCCTCTTTTTCTTCGCCGGACACGGCGCCACCCGCACCTTCGAGGACGGACGCCAGGTGGGCTTCATTGTGCCGGTGGATGCCGACCAGCAGAACTACGTCTCCACCGCCATCAGCATGACGCAGATCCGCGAAGCCTCCGACCTGATCCCCGCCAAGCACGTCTATTTCGTGATGGATTCGTGTTACAGCGGCCTGGCTCTCTCGCGCGGCTCCGGCGCTTTCGCCAAAGACAAAAGCTACCTGGACGAAGTCACGCGCCGCGCCGCGCGCCAGATTCTCACCGCCGGCGGCGCCGATCAGCAGGTGGCTGACGACGGGCCGAACGGCCATTCCGTTTTCACCTGGGCGTTGCTGCAAGGCCTCGACGGCGCGGCCGATCTCGATGGCAACGGCGTCATCACCGCCTCGGAACTGGGAGCCTACGTCAGCCCGATCGTTTCGGAATTCGCCAGGCAGACTCCCACGGTCGGCAACATGGTGGGAAGCGAAGGCGGCGAATTCGTCTTCGAACTGCAACCTGAAGCCCTCACCTCGCTCAGCCCGCAAATGGATTCGCGGGCCATGCACCTCAACCAGGAACTTGACACCTTGCAGAAGGAGATCGCCGACAAACAGGCCGAGTTGCTCAAGCTGCAGCAGAGCGTGCAGGCGGAAACGAACAAGCTGGCCCAAGTGACGCGCTCCGGCAGCCCCGCCCCTGCCGCGCCGCCCAAGACCCGGACCAAAGCCAACCAGGCTTATGACCTGGACAAGCAGGGCCTCGATCTCTACCGCCAGAAGAAGTACGACGAGGCGCTCGCCAAATTCCAGGGCGCCGTCGCGCTCAAGCCCGGCGATCCCGTGCTGCTCAACAACCTGAGTTATATCTACTACGTGATGGGCCGCTACGACGATGCCGTCGCCAATCTGGTAAAGACGCTGACCATCGATCCCAAGCGCAAGGAAGCGCATGAGAACTTAGGCGACGCCTATCTCAAGTTAGGCAAGCGCTCAGAGGCGAAGAAACAGTACGAGCAATTTCTGGCCCTCAACCCCACCTCCAGCCGGGCCGACGAAGTGAAGAAGATTCTGAAAACGTTGGAATAAGTCCGGGCGGTCGGCCCGCGCTGTTACTGCGTCTCGCCTCTTACTAAGTCTTCGTATGTTTCCCGCTGCCGGATCACCCGCCAGCTTGCGCCTTCCACCAGCACTTCCGGCGCTCTTGGCCGCGAGTTGTAATTCGAGGCTTGCACGAACCCGTACGCCCCCGCCGTACACACCGCCAAAAAGTCGCCGGGCATCACGTTGGCCATGCGGCGGTCTCTTGCCAGAAAGTCGCCGGTTTCGCACACCGGTCCCACCACGTCGGCCGTGATCGGCGGCAACGTGTTGCGACGCACCGGAATCACTTCGTGGTGCGCTCTGTAGAGCGCCGGGCGGATCAGATCATTCATGGCGGCGTCCACAATCACGAATTCCTTGGCGCCGTTTTTCTTGCGGTAGAGCACGCGCGTCAGCAGGATTCCCGCCGGGCCGGCGATCGAGCGGCCGGGTTCCACCATCACCGCCAGTCCGCTTTGCCGCAGCCGCGCCCGCAAGCTGTCGATGAAATCGCGTATCGCCGGAGTCTTCTCGCCAGGTTGATAAGCCACGCCTAGTCCGCCGCCCAGGTCCACGTGGCGGATGTGGTCGCCCTGCGCGCGTAGCGCCGCAACCATCGCCAGCACGCGATCCACCGCCTCCAGAATCGGCGCCGGGTCCAGCATCTGCGAGCCGATGTGGCAGCTCACGCCTTCCGCCGAAAGGTTCGGCAAACGGTGAGCCCGTTCGTACACTGCCGCGGCGTCGGCCATGGCGATGCCGAATTTGTGCCGGCTGAGGCCGGTGGAGATGTAAGGGTGCGTGGCGGCGTCCACATCCGGATTCACGCGAATCGAGAAGCTCGCCTTCACGCCGAGCCGCCCCGCCAGTGCATCGATCAGCGCCAGCTCCGCTTCGGACTCGCAATTGAAGCTGTGGATGCCGTGCGCGAGTGCGTACTCCACTTCCGCCGCAGTCTTGCCGACACCCGAAAAAACCACCTTGCCCGGATCGCCGCCGGCCTCGAGCACGCGGAAAAGTTCGCCGCCCGAAACGATATCGAAACCCGCGCCGGCCTTGGCCAGCAGCGCCAGCACAGCCAGCGAAGAGTTGGCCTTCACCGCGTAGCAGACCGTGTGCGGAGTGTCGCCGAAGGCGTCATCGTAAGCGCGGTAGTTGTCGAGCAGGGTCTGGCTGGAGTAAACGTAGGCCGGTGTGCCGGTGTGCGCGGCCAGGTCGGCGAGCGGGACCTGTTCGCAATAGAGATCATTCTGCGAGTAGGAAAACATGGGGGAAATTCCAGTATGGCATCAGCGTAGCCATTTCAGAAAAACCGGAAGTGAGTGCAGTTGATCCACGTGGTCCGGCGCGGAGTTGCCCGCGAAGCCCAGCAGCAGAAATCTTCCCACCGAAGCTTGGCTCACTTGTTGCATCTTCATCGGCCCCCACTTGAGCACCGCGCGCCGCGGCACGCCCAGCATTTTCAAGAGCGCATCGGCCGTCTCCGTGGTGGAGGCATACGTGCCGGGAAAGATTTCGGAGTGCGTGATGATCACTCGTTTGCGCCCGGCTACGGCGTCCCGCAATAGTGGCATCCAAACTTCCAGATTGGCGGGATCGAGTTGCGATTCGAGCGGCCCCGGCTTTCCGTCGGCGTAGTCGGTATGGATGCCGTCGATCAGCAGCGCCGCATCCACACGGGCGTAGGACGCGGGCGTCTTGACGATCTGCCGTACCGCCCCGCATCCGGCGCTCCAGCCGCCGATTGTCACGCGCCCGAATTTCATGCCGGCTTTTGTTTCGGCCTCCGCCAGCAGCTTGAGAAATCGCTGCGGGTCCTCGAACAAACGCGCGTAGACCGCCGAGCCGTTGCCCACCTGTACGCTGACGGCCGCCGTCCTGTTGCGCGCTGCCGCCACTTCCGGAATCCAGGTGTCGCCGTGAAAGAAGAAGAGGATGGGCGCGCCGTTCTTCAGCCCGGCGGGCAGGAACAGACTGCCCACCTCGAGATTCTCGCGGCGTCCCGCCGGCGGCGGCTGCTCCGCCAGCCGCAAGTGCGCGCGCGTGTGCTCCACCATGGGCGAAGGATTCTGCGGCTGTTGGGCGTGAGCAGCCAGAATTGCCAGCCCGAAAGCGAGCAGCGGTTTCACTGAAACAGCCTCATCGTGGCGCGTTTCCCGGCTCCGCGGTAACGCAGAAGATACCACAATTACGCCGATTCTCGCGAGACCCCGGGCAGAGTCCGGCACTGGAGATTCAGGATCACCTGGTAGCGCCGGCGGTCTTGCCGCCGGTGTCCTGTGCAGGCCGGTGTCCTGTGCAGGCCTTGACACTTGCCGCCGATTCACGCCAGCGTGAGGTTGGCTTGGGCGGCGATGTCGAGCGGGGCGAATTCGCCCCGCGCCAGTTTCGGGAAGGCCGCCGCGCCGATCATGGCGGCGTTGTCGGTCGACAAGCCCGGCGAGGGGAAGTAGACCGGATATGGCAGGTGCGCCAGTTTCGCCGCGGCTCGCAGGCCCGTATTGCAAGCCACGCCGCCGGCGACGATCAGCGCGCGCGCGCCGAAGCCTTCGGCCGACTTCGCCGCCCGCGTCAGCAATTCCGTAATCACGGCGCGTTGAAAGGATGCCAGCAGACCGAGCGTGCGCGGCGGAGTGAGTGCCAGCCACTCTTCCGCGGAGGGCTGCGGATGTTCGCGCAAGTACGCGCGGCGGGCGGCGATTTCCTCCTCCATCCCATGCGCTTCCACCCAGCGCAGCACGGCCGTCTTCAGCCCGCTGAAACTGAAATCGAGCGCGTTGCCTTTCATCTTGGCGAACGTGAAGTGGACCGCCGAAGCGTCGCCGTGGGGCGCCAGGCTGTCGATAACGGGGCCGCCGGGATAGCCGTAGCCGAGCAGCTTGGCCACCTTGTCGAAAGCTTCGCCCGCCGCGTCGTCGCGGGTCTTGCCCAGCAGGCGGTACTCAAAGTTCTCCCGGACTTCGAACAAATGGGTGTGTCCGCCGCTCACCACCAGCGCGAGCGCCGGCAGCGCCACCGGCGTAGAGGCGCGCTTGGCTTCCAGGATCACCGCGTGGATGTGACCCTCGATGTGGTTCACCGCGATCAGCGGCTTGCCGCTGGCAAAGCTCAGCGACTTGGCGTAGGTGAGGCCCACCAGCAGGGAGCCAACCAGTCCCGGCCCCACCGTTACGGCGATCGCGTCCACCGAGTCGAGCGTGCTGTGCGCAACCTCCAACGCTTCACGGACCACCGGTACGATCGCCCGCAGGTGCTCGCGCGACGCCAGTTCCGGTACCACGCCGCCGTACTTGCCGTGCGTGATCAGTTGCGAAGCAACCACGGAAGAGATCACCGTCTGGCCGTCTTCCACCACCGCCGCGGCGGTTTCGTCGCACGAGGATTCAATCGCGAGGATGCGCACTCCTTTTCCGGCCATGTTACTTTTTCTTTTCCAGGTTCCAGAGTTCACGCGAGAGCACCCGGCCGCAAAACGGGCAGTAGTTCAGCCCCACATACTGGTGGCGTTCCTCGCCGAAGACCAGGAAGTACTCGGTGTCGATTTCGGTGATGATGGTGCCGTTCGAGAGTTGATGAGGCTGCGCGTGGCGCACCAGGTCGCGGTCCATCAGCCGTTCGAATGGAGGGCAGCAGGTCATCATCGGGTAATCCCCAGTGTACAGCGGTGGCCAACCTGGGCATGAGAGGGCAACCTGTGGCGCCTTGAACAACCGGGAGACCGCCCGATCGGTCAAGCAACATCTCGCTGGTATTGCGAGCTGTAATGCGCTATCGGCTGGCGCCTGACCGGCCCGCCCGGCCGTTTAGTTGCGAGAGAGCGTCTCTCAAGTTGGCGCGCGCTTGTGCGTAACCGGGATTAATTCGCAGAGCCGCTTCAAACTGGGCGATGGCGTCCGGCAGCCGTCCGGGCACTTGCGCCAGGGCGTTTCCCAGGTTGCTGTGCGCCTCCGCAAAATCGGGATTGATCCGCAGCGCTGCTTCAAACTGGGCGATGGCGTCCGGCAGCCGTCCGGGCACTTGAGCCAGAGTGATTCCCAGGTTGTTATGCGCCTCCGCAAGATTGGGATTGATCCGCAGAGCTGCCTCAAACTGGGCGATGGCGTCCGGCAGCCGCCCGGGTGCTTGCAATAGGGCATTTCCCAGGCTGCTATGCGCCTCCGCAAGATCGGGATTGATCCGCAGCGCTGCCTCAAACTGGGCGATGGCGTCCGGCAGCCGTCCGGGCACTTGCGCCAAAGTGATTCCCAGGTTGTTATGCGCCTCCGCAAGATTGGGATTGATCCGCAGCGCTGCCTCAAACTGGGCGATGGCGTCCGGCAGCCGCCCGGGTGCTTGTGCCAGGGCCTTTCCCAGGTTGTCATGCGCCTCCGCAAGATCGGGATTGATCCCTAGGGCTGCTTCAAACTGGGCGATGGCGTCCGGCAACCCCCCGGGCGCTTGCGACAGGACGGTTCCCAGATTGTAGTGTGCCTTAGCGCTTCCCGGACAGACGTTCACGGCGCTGGTCCAGAGACTGCGCTCATCAAGCCAGTCGAAGTTTCGAGCGTAGGTTCGTGCGGCACATGCGAGGCACAAGAGACCGATTGCGATCCCCGCGGTTCGTGTGACAAGATGCCGCTCCCGCGGGACCTGCCGGCCAAGTGCGTAAATTGCCCCAATGACGCACCCGGCGAGGCCAATCGAAGGAAGGTAGGCGAACCGCTCGGCCATGATGCTCCCGATAAGATTCGCCAGGTTCGATGTCGGGAGCACAGCGACGAAAAAAAAGGCCAGGAAAAAAAACAGCGGCTTCCGCGTGCGGTGCCAGCGGACCGCGAGCAAGGCGCCGGCCAGGCAGACCGCCAGTGCAATCAGGGCCTTGGCGTCCTCCCATTCCGCCGGATGCCAGCCAAAGGATGGCACGGCATTATAGGAATAATCCGCCGACAGGCGGCCTGGCCAGACAAATAGCCAGAGATACTTGCCGATTACTTTGATGGCCGTGAGCCTCGCCGTCCAGAAGTCCACGCTCAACAGAGGGTTGTCGCTGTTGGACGCTGAAATATGCATCTGCAATGTGCCGCGCGAATAGAAGAACACGGCAAACGGCAGTACCAGCGCGGCGTAGGCTTTCGCGCGCTCTCCCCACCCCGCGCGCTCCCTCCAGGTCAGGTCGTATAGAAGCATGATGCCGGGCAGGATGGCAGCGTTCTCTTTGGAGAAGAGCCCGATTGTCTGGGCGGCCACCATGGCCGCCAACCAGAGCAGCTTGTTGCGCCCGGCGGCGGAAGCACTTCTGATGTAACACAGCAATCCTGCCAGCACCCCGAAGGCTGCCAGCAGATCGGCACGGCCCACAATATTGGTGACGGATTCCGTGAGCAGCGGATGCACCCCCCAGAGCGCTGCCATCGCAAAGGCCGGCGCGGACGCCCCAAACACCAATATGCCCAGAAGGTAAACGAGCAAAACGTTTACCGTGTGCACCGTCACATTCACCCAATGATAGCCTGCCGGGTGAATTCCATTACCGAACACGGTGTAATTCAGCAGGTAGGAGAAGGTGGTGAGCGGGCGGTACAGGCCCGAGCTGGTGCTGCTGTACGCTCCGGTCAAAATGAGCCGGACGTTTTCCGGCGTTACCGCCCGGATACGGGCATCCCGCGAAATCGCCCTGGAACTGTCGAACACCAGGCCTGCCTGGAAGGAATTGGAATACGTTGCAAAGACCAGGGCCCCGAGTGCCAGCATGCGCCATGCGTGCCGCCGCCAGGTCCGATGCGCTGCCCGGAAAGAGGAGCCTTCCGGCGGGACCGGCTGCGAGGCTTGGGGCAATCGCCGCGGCTTGCGGGCTGCTTTCATTTCATGGACCAGCATACTCCCGTGTCACGACAGGATCTGCGCGCCCAGAACCGCGAGCGTCAGCGAGCGGCCAGCTCCAGGCTGCGTAGCGGCTGCATTTATCCACTTTTGTGTCGCGCACCCCAAGGGCGGGACCGCGGGCGGAAGGGCGGCAGGCCATGATAGGATATAGGTTCCTATAATATCCAGAGGTTTTCGTGGCTAGAATCACCCGCAAAGAGCTGAAATCCGATAAGTTCGCCCAGGAAGTCGGGCTGACCGTAGATTTTTTCGAAGAGCACCAGAAGGATGTCGTCCGCTATGGCGCCATCGCCGTCGCGGCCGTGCTGCTGATCGTGGGGTACACCGTCTACTCGCGGCACCAGCGTGTGGCGCGTGAGGAAGCGCTCACGCAGGCTATCGCCATCCAGGAATCGCCTGTGGCGCAGGCCGGCGACCCGCACAGTTTCCCCACGCAGGACGCCAAGGACCAGGCGGCCCTCAAAGCTTTCGGCGATCTTGCCGGCAAATACTCGGGCAGCGATGAGGGCAACATCGCCGTCTACTACCTGGGTGCCATCCGGGCGGACGAGGGAAAGCTGGCCGAAGCCGAGAAGTTGTTCTTGCAAGTGGCCGACCATGCCAGTGCCAACTACGCCTCCCTGGCGAAGCTGTCGCTGGCGGACATCTATTACGCCGATGGGCGTGCGGACCAGGGCGAGAAAACTCTGCGGGAGCTGATCACGCATCCCACGGTTTTCGTCTCGCAAGACGATGCCACCATCACTCTGGCGCGGCACCTGGCGGCCAAGAACCCGGCTGAGGCGCGCAAGCTCCTGACTCCGATCAGGGGTGGCAAGGGCCTGGCGGCATCCATGGCGCAGGAACTCTACGCCGAATTGCCGCCGCAATAAGCCGGCGCGACCTGTCATGCTGGCACGCCTGCGGTTCCCGGTGGAACAAAGCCGGGGGCGTGTGTATCCGGAGCCGGCTCACCCGTACCGCAATGCTTTTCAGCGCGACCGCGACCGGGTGGTGCATTCGCGGGCCTTCCGTCGCCTGGAAGCCAAAACGCAGGTTTTCACGCCGGAGCTCTCCGACCATTTCCGCAACCGCCTCACGCACACCATCGAAGTGGCCCAGATCGCACGCACGCTGGCCAGGGTGCTGGGCCTGGATGAGGACCTGACCGAGGCGCTGGCGCTGGCCCATGACATCGGCCACCCACCCTTCGCGCACGCCGGCGAAGAGGCTCTGAATCGGCAGATGCAGCGCTTCGGCGAACGGTTCGATCACAACCTGCACGCTCTCCGCATCGTGGAAAGCTTCGAGCAGCGGTACGCCAGCTTCCCGGGACTGAACCTGACGTTTGAAGTGCGCGAGGGTGTGGTGAAGCACTCGCGGGATTTCGAGCCGGGCGAGCAGCCTGAACTGGACGCCTATCTGCCCGGTCTGCGTCCGCCGCTCGAAGCGCAGCTCATCGACCTGGCCGACGAGGTAGCCTACAACACGGCGGACCTGGACGACGCTTTTTCCGCGGGCATGCTCACCAGCGAAGATGTGGCTGTCTGCGTCCCGCAATACCGCGAGATTCATGAAGCCATCGAGATGCAGTTCCCCGGCGCCACGCCGCGGGAGCGTTTCTGCGAAGCCTTGCGCCACTTGATCGACGCCCTGGTCTCGGGGCTGATTGAAGGCACCGTGGAGTGCGCGCGGGAATCCGGCGCAGGCGCCGCCGATGAGGTGCGCGCGGTGCCCCATCGCTTGGCGGCCTTCACGGCTGAGGCTGCCCGCACCAGCCGCGAGCTGAAGCAATTCCTCTACCGCAGGGTCTATTCCTCGCACGAACTGGGGGAAGGCCGGCGCCGGTCCATGGCCATGATCGAAGAACTGTTTCAGTTTTTCCTCGACCACCCGGAGCGCTTTCCGCAGGGATATCGCGAGCAGAGCGAGAGCCAGCCTCCGCATCGCGTGACCTGCGATTATATTGCGGGGATGACCGACGGATTCTTCCGCCGCACCTACGAAGCCATGCTGGGGCAAGCCCTCTGCCCTTGACTGACGTTTCCGCACTTGCCAAGCCCGAAGCGCGGAAGATCATAGCCCACGGCGTGAGCCGTGTGGATAGCGGGTTGAAGATGAAGAGCCCCGGAACGGGGCGAAAGGCTGGTCTCAGCCCACCAGAGGTCGCGCGTCGTATGCCCGCCCATGCTTTCGTAGGAATGTCAGAGATTCTGAAATACAGGAGTCGGGAGACAGAATCAAACCGGGCATGCGTTGCATTTGCCAAGCCCGCAGGGCGAAAGATCATAGCCCACGGCGTGAGCCGTGTGGATAGCGGGTTGGAGATGAAGAGCCCCGGAACGGGGCGAAAGGCTGGTCTCAGCCCACCAGAGGTCGCGCGCATCAACTTTCAGCAACGTCTTTAGCTTGCCCAAACCGGTCGGAGCCCGAACATCGCTCCCCGAAAATCATGCGGATTTCGTGCGCGCTAACCTGCGCGCGCGGCGGAACACCGCCAGCAGCATCTTCTCGTTGAGCTTGCCGGTGGACGTGTTTTGCTGGCTGGGGTGGTACGAAGAAACCAGCGCTGGCATGCCGGGACCCGTGACAAACTGGCGGTCGTGTCCGAAAACGAAAGGCGCGCGGCTCCGGATGAGGCCGCGCGATTTGAGAATGTCGAGATAATTGTCGAAGGCTATCTTGCCCAGGGCCACCACCACTTTGAGCGAAGGGAGCAAATCGAGTTCCCGCTCGAAGTACGGGCGGCAATTGCGAATCTCTTCCGGCAGCGGTTTGTTGCCCGGCGGAGCGCAGTGGCAGACAGCCGTGATATACGCGCCGCTAAGGGTTAGGCCGTCGTCACGGGAACCGCTGCCGGCCTGCGAGGCAAATCCGGCTTTGTGGAGCACGCGGTAGAGGATGTCGCCGGACTTATCTCCCGTGAACATGCGCCCGGTGCGGTTCGAGCCGTGCGCACCGGGCGCCAGGCCGAGGATCAGAACGGCCGCTGCCGGATCGCCAAAAGAGGGCACGGGACGGCCCCAATACTCCCAGTCGCGGTAGGCGCGGCGCTTCACCTGGGCCACGCGGGCGGTGTATTCGGTTAGACGCGGGCAGCGGCGGCAGGTGATAATTTCTTTTTGCAGAATCGGGAGCAAAATACGCGCCTCGGGTATAGAATACGGCAAATTCAGCTTGACGTGCGCCTTGGAGGTTAAGGAAAATGAAGACACCGGCTGCTCCGGCCGGTGGTACGACGAAAGCTCTGGCACAAGTTCCTCACGCTCTTCCGGCCCGTCGCCGATCGTTTAGGTATGAACAGGCATTCCCTAACTACTTTTTCTCCGATGTTTCGTTTCGCGCTGATCTGGGCGTGTGTGGTGTGTCTGGGCTGGAGCGCGGCGGTGCAGAAGAAGAGGCGTGTGGTCCGCCGGCCCGCCGGGAATCGCGCCATGCTGGCGAAGACCGCGGCGCAGGCCAGGGCGGCGATTCCTAAGGCCCAGCCGAAGCCGGCTTCGGTGCAGGCGCCCGTGATTGCGGGCGGTCCGTGGACTGAGCCGACTTTTGCCGATTCCACCGCGGGCGACCACGTGGACGGCGAGGATTTGCGCGTGCGGCGCGCGGCGGTGGAAGCGCTGGGACCGTATAACGGTTCGGTCGTCGCGGTGGACCCGGCGAGCGGGCGCGTGTTGACCATGGTCAACCAGAAGATCGCCACGGGCAGCGGATTCCAGCCCTGCTCCACCATCAAGGTTTCGGTGGCGCTCGCGGGGTTGACCGAGAAAGTGATTCAGCCGGCCACCAAATTGCGCGTTCCCGGAATGCGCATGGACCTGACCTATGCGCTGGCGCACTCCAACAATTATTATTTCGCCACCTTGGGAGAGAAGCTGGGCTTTGAAAAAGTCAGCTACTACGCGCACCTGTACGGGTATGGGGAAAAGGCCGGGTTGAGCATTCCGGGCGAGCAACCGGGCCATTATCCGGGGACGGTCCCGCGCAATGGCGGCGTGGGCATGCTGACCAGCTTCGGCGAAGAAGTGGAACAGACCCCGCTGCAATTGGCGGCGTTGATGAGCGCCATCGCCAACGGCGGCACGTTGTACTACCTGCAATACCCGCGCGACCAGGAGGAAGTGAGGCAGTTCGTTCCGCGCGTGAAGCGGCGCTTGGACATTTCGCGCCTGATTCCGGTGGTCAAAGCGGGCATGCGGGGAGCCGTGGAGTTTGGCACGGCGCACCGCGCGCGCGAAGACGGCGACATCGCGGGAAAGACCGGGACCTGCAGTGAGAACCACACCCACCTCGGATGGTTCGGATCGTTTAATGAGAACGGGCGCCACCAAGTGGTGATTGTGGTTCTGCTGACCGGAGGACGGCCCGCCATTGGCCCCTTGGCGGCGGGCATCGCGGGCGATGTTTACCGGCGGTTGAGCGAGGTAAACTACTTCGCGGCCAAGGTAGGAATGCCGGACCTGATTGCGTGGCAGTGCTGCGGTCGGTAGGCAGGCTGCGCGGGCCATCGCCGATACCGATAGGCCCGCTGCCGGTTTAGCGGGCGCCTGGCCTCAAAGTCGGCATCACTTATCTTCCGCTTGACGTTCGGACACATCTGTCCGAGAATGGAGCTGTGAAGGGTGCGGAATTCGAGCGACGAGTGCAGCGGTTGGCACGACGCGGGAAGGTCACCTGCCAATTTGTGGCCGATAAGGGTAAAGGCAGCCATGGTCGTTTGTACCTCGGCGAAGAATTCACCACCCTCAAGGATCGGAAGAAAGAAATCGGCTGCGATCTGGATATCGATCCGCATGACCTATGAGAGGTGAACCAATGTCTGCCTTTACGTATCCAGCAAGATTCACGGCCGGCAACGACGGCCGCATTCTGGTCGAGTTCGTCGATCTGCCACGGGTCTCGACCGATGGCAAAGACCATCATGAGGCAATGGAAGAAGCCATAGATGCCCTCGGATCGGATCTCTCAATCCGGTTGTCCCGCCGGGAAGAGATCCCCGCGCCCTCAGCCGTGAAGCGTGGTCAGCGCCTGGTGCCAGTGCCGCTCTGGCTCGCGCCGAAACTGGCGCTCTACGTGGCGATGCGTGACCAGCAAGTTAGCAACTCCGAGCTGGCGCGCCGCCTTGGGGTCCACGAGCGAGTGATCCGCCGTATGCTCGATCCCAAGCATGCTTCGAAGGCAGAAAAAACCCAAGCTGCTCTCGCGGCGCTGGGCAAGCAGATGACCGTGGAAGTCCGCGACGCGGCCTGAAGGTGCGTGGCAAGGACAGCCTGCGACGCTTCTCTGGCCGCGATTCCCGGCGACGCGGAAACACCCACCTGGGATGGTTCGGATCGTTCAATGAGAACGGGCGCCACCAAGTCGGGTCGGTTCCGTGGCAGCTATTCCCAAGCGATGATCCGGCCGGAACTGATCGCGGCCGCTCAGACCCGCTATTCTGGTCAGCATCCGGCAGATCCTACGACTGGCAAGAGCCCCGCCGTGAATTATGCGGAAGGTTTGCGGGCCAGCACCACCTTGAGTGGCGGGAAAAATTGGATGCGCTGCCCAGGCTCAACGTAGCACCCTGCTGTCGCAAACGTCCGCTCATATTCCTCGGTTGCCGTGTAGTCGGAGATCACTGCTATCCCGCCGGGCTTCAGTACCCGGACAATCTCACGGCACGCCCGCGCGCGTCCTTCCTGTGTCGGGATGTTGTGCAGGCAGAGATTGGAAATCACGACGTCAAAGGCGCAGTCGGGCAGATCCATTTTCTGGGCATCCTCATGCCGAATCTCTATGCGGTCCTTGACTGCTTCGATTTCTGCGTTGGCCAGGACGTTCTCGAGGCAATTCGCGGACAGGTCTTCCGGGTTCCAGAGATCGATTCCAACGGCGCGACCACGGGTTCTTTTCGCCGCGCCGATCAGAAGCAGGCCACGTCCCGTGCCAATGTCAAGCACGGCTTCTTGTCCGTTCCACGCGATGAAGTCAAGGATTCGATCCCGGCAGCGGAGTTTTCCCGCTTTGGCGTAATGAAGCATCAGCACACCTTGTGAAAAGGGTATAGCGCTCCCAATCGCTATTGCTGTGCCCAGCAGCGCAGACATCCGGCTTCCCCGCCGGGCCACCAGAATACCGGCACAAATTCCGATTCCGCCGAACATGAGGCTGTTGCGTACGATGCGGGGCGCATCCAGGCCATAGTCCGCTCTCTGGTTCACGCCCGGCATTTTACCGCCGCCCAAGGTGACCCTGCGCGTCGCCGCTGATCCTGTATAGGGCGTACTCGCTTCTGCCGCGCTCCCGAACCGTCACTTCACGCCCCGACGGAGGCGAAGACCTCGCGGTAAAACTCCGGATGGCCCTTCCAGCTCTGCGCGGTGACGATTCTGCCGTCGCGAATGGCCAGCTTGTTGACGTAGCGGCCGCCGCAGCGCTCCACTTCCACGCGGATGTGCGGGTGGCACGTGACCGTGCGGCCGTCCAGCAGACCGCTGGCGGCCAGCACCTGGATGCCATGGCCAATGGCGCAGATGGTCTTTTCCTGGGCGGCGAACTCGCGCAACAAAGAGAGCAGACTGGCGTCGTTGCGAAGGTATTCGGGGGCGCGTCCGCCGGGGATGATGACGGCGGCGAAATCCTTGGCGGAGACGGCGGTAATGGCGACGTCGGCATCAATCTCATGGCCGAGCCGCTCGACGTATGTATCCCAACCGGCCTCACGATCGTGGATGACCATGTGGAGATGGCGGCGCGAGGGAGCCGCGATCACGGGCTCCCAGAACGACTCCCGGAAGCGGTGACAAGCGTAGAGAGTTTCAAAGCTGTCGCCGCCGTCTCCGGTGACAATCAGAACTTTTCTGCTCATGCAGACTCCGTATCCTAGGCCAGCATAGCAGGCCGGGCGGAGCGCTACTTGATTTTCTTCAGGATGGCGTCGACGTAGTCGCGGGTTTCAGGGATATCGGGGATGGCGCCGGCGGCGTCCACGGCAGCCGGGCCGGCGTTGTAGGCGCCCAGCGCGAGTTTGAGGTTGCCCCTGTACTTGTCGAGTAATTGTTTGAGGTAGCGGGCGCCGGCTTCGATGCTTTGCTGGGGATCGAACGGATCCCTGACGCCCAGAGAGGCGGCCGTATCGGGCATCAGTTGCGTGAGGCCCTGTGCACCCTTGGACGAGATGGCACAGGGGTGGAAACCGGATTCCTGTTCGATGAGGGCATGCAGCAGCGGGACCTGGATTTGATTGGCGTTGGCGGCGCTTTCAATGAGCGGTGCCGCAATCGGCTCCGCGATAGTGGCGCAAGACGGTGGCCAGTAGTTGCCGGGTTCGTCGGACCAGGGAATCAGCCAGGCGCCGGCGGATTGAGCCTGCTGGCGCACCGCGGCGCGCTGTCTTTGAATAGCGGCACGCATCTGTTCGGCGGCAGAGCCGGGGCTGGCGAGTGAGAGAGCGGAACTGGGAGCTGTGGGCGATGCCGCGGCGGCCGCCGGCGCACTGTCAACGGCTGGAGCTCGGTCAGTGCTCGGTTGTACGGGTGCGGTCTGAACAGTTGGAGGCTGGACGCTTTTGGGCCGCGCGGCGGGCTGTGCCAGAGCGATGCCGGTGATCAGCGCTATCGGGACACAAATCGACTTCATCTGCTTCATCTTTAAGACCCATCGGCTGGATGGAACCGGAACTTTAGCTTCCTTGCTTCTGGCTCCTGGCTCCTGACTCCTGATTCCAGACTTTGACCTGGGGTGCGGATGCGCAAAGCACGACGAGCGAGATCCAGAGCAGATCGGCAAGCAAAAGGTGAAGCAGTTGCATAGCGACGGGCGCCATCATCAGCAGGTTGACCAGGCCCGCGGCTAGTTGCAGCCAGACCATCGCCACCAGGCGCAAAGCTGCATATCTGGCGATGCGCAGGCTGCCGACGGCGTATACCGAAAGCCAGGTGGCTACGGCGGCGGCCACCAGGGGGTGCAAGCCGCGCAGTCGCAGCACGAGGCTGGCCGCGGGGTCGAAATCGTGAGCCATGCCGGCGGCCAGGGTTGCGGCGGGGAAGAGCGTATCGCCAAGAGCGGCAATGGCTCCCGTGATTCCCAGCAGCATCACCGCAAGCAGGCTGATGGCGGCCAGCCAGGCGGCCTTGCCGCGCACGCGGACCAGCGGCTTGCCGGACGCCCACCAGGCGGTGAGAGTGAGGCAGGCGAGCAGCGTCAGCGTGTTGACCAGGTGTGTCGAGAGCGAGTAAATATCCGCGTTGCGGGCCACGTGCTGGCCTTTAACCAGGAAAGCGCCGATGAGTGCTTCGGTAACCAGGAACACGCCGCAAAGCGCGCCCGCCAGACGCGCGGGGTGCCGGCGGGGAAAAACGCGGAAGGCCCAGTAGATGAGGATTGCGATGAGCGGGACGTCCAGGCCGGTGGAGGCGCGATGGGTGAATTCGATGAGCGTCGCGATGCCGGCGGAATGCGGCGTAATCTCTCCGTTGCAGAGCGGCCAGTGGTTGCCGCACCCGGCTCCCGAGCCGGTGGCGCGCACGTAGGCGCCCCAAACGATCACGGCCAGGTTGTAGGCGAGCACGCCCCAGGCGTAGCGCGCGAAGGCAGGCGCACCAGATTCGGCTTGCGGCATCGATGATCTCTTATTGTACGGCTTATGGGAAACCTCTTGACAGGAATTCGCCGCCATGCTATTTTTGCAACATGCTGCTGTTTTTGCAGCATCAGATATGAAAAAAGACGGACACCGCAATCTGAGCCGCCGGGAACGCCAGATTATGGACATTCTGTACCAGCGGGGCCGCGCCAGCGCTTCCGAGATCCACCAGGCGCTGCCGGACCGGCCGAGTTATTCGGCGGTACGCGCCAAGCTGCGTGTATTGGAAGAGAAAGGCCACGTGCGGCACGAAGAAGAGGCATTGCACTATGTCTACCTGTCGACGCTGGCGCGCGAAACGGCTCGGCGGTCGGCGCTGCGGCACATGGTGTCCACGTTCTTTGAAGGGTCTGTGGAAGAAGCTGTGGCGGCGCTGCTCGATCCTTCTGTCGCGCGGTTGTCGCATCAGGATCTGGAGCGCATCGCGCGGCTGGTGGACGATGCGCGGAAAGGGGAAATGTCATGACGTGGATGGAATTGCTGGCCCAGTGCTGCTGGAAAGGAACCGTCATTTTGCTGGCGGCATTTGCGGCCAATCGAGTGATGCGAAAGGCGCCGGCGGCGTGGCGGCATTTCTTGTGGACTGCGGTGATGGCGGCGTTGCTGGTACTGCCGGCAATGGTCCAGATGACGCCGAAATGGGGCTTGCAGACGGCCTCGGGCGTGCTCCCGCCAGGCGAAACCGTGGTGGCGCGGACCGAGGCGGTGAGTGCCGTGGCCGTCCCCTCGGCCTGGAATCCAGCTCTGCTGGTCTGGCTGACCGGATGCGCGCTGGTGGCGGGTTGGTTCCTGGTGGGACGCGTGCGGACCTGGCGGATGCTGCGGCGCGCGGTGCAAGCGAATTATGCCCGCGAGCTAATGGATGGCGCGGGGGGCTGCGGCGTGCGAGTGTTGGAGAGCGCACGGGCGCTCACGGCTTTCACTCTAGGCGTGTGGCGCCCGCTGGTGGTTTTGCCGCTGGCGGCGCGCCAGTGGCCGGTGGAGCGGCTGCGCGCCGCGCTGCTGCATGAGCTGATGCATGTCCGCCGGCGCGACTTGCTGGCTCAGACCATTGCGCAGGCGGCTTGCTGTCTGTACTGGTTCCATCCCCTGGCGTGGTTGGCGGCGCGGCAACTGCGCCGCGAGCGGGAACGGGCCTGCGACAATGCCGTGCTGCTTGGCGGTATGGAGGCGCACGACTATGCGCAGCACCTCATCGAAATGGTGCGGGCGCTGGGTGGGACGCGAGTGGGCGCCATGGCCATGGCGGAGACATCGGATTTGGAAGCCCGGGTGCGATCCCTGCTGGATGGCCGGCGCGACCGCCGGCCGCTGAACCGCTTCGCAGCTCTCTCGATTGTGGGGCCGCTCGTGGTGGTGTTATTGCCCCTGGCGGTGATTACGGGGCATGCGCAAGCCGTGGCGCCATGGCGCGCGGACCAACTGCTGTCTGTTCCGCTGTATGGGCCCCGCCAACAGGCCGTGCCGGCCGCCGGCGGCTCGCTGGCCGGTTCCGTGCAAGACCCCAGCGCGGCGTTTGTGCCGGGTTGCGAGGTAAGAGCCAGGAACCTGGGCGGGCCGAACCAGGAGGTCACCACGACTGACCCCGCGGGCAAGTTCCGGTTTTTGGCGCTTCCACTAGGCAGATATGAAATCGAGGTGCGGGCGCCGGGGTTCGTCGTCATGAGGACGGAGGCGACCGTGGAGGCGAACCAGGCGGCCACCGTAAACGCGCGGCTGCAAATCGGGCAGCTCACGGAGTTGCTGGAGGTTTCCGCTGCCCGGCCTTCGACGCCGGAACCAGCGGCGCCGGTTCAAGATCCGCGCCGGATTCGCGTGGGCGGAAATGTGCAGGCGGCCAGGTTGATCGCCAGAGTGCCGCCGTTATATCCCGAAGACCTGAAGGCCAACGGCGTTACGGGCACGGTAGTGCTGCGGGCGGTGGTGACGAAACAGGGATATATCTCGGATCTGACGGCGGACCCCGCCGGCAATACCGGCGTGGATCCGGGCTTGGTGAAAGCCGCGATGGACGCGGTCTGGCATTGGCTTTATCAGCCTACCCTGTTAAATGGGCAGCCGGTCGCGGTCTTGACCACGATTTCGGTCAAGTTTGAGCTGACACAGTAGGACCGGCCGGGCCACTGTAGAAAAAGTCCACCAGATTTTGTTGCGCGATGTTGGGCAATGCAACTATGCTGGGTGTTCCACTATGTCCACCAAAACACCTATCACCGTCGCCTATGGAGACGGCATTGGCCCGGAAATCATGAACGCCACGCTGCAGATCCTGGAAGCCTCCGGCGCGGCTCTGGATATCGAAACCATCGAGATTGGCGAAAAGGTTTATCTGAGCGGCAACACCGCCGGAATTGAACCGAGCTCGTGGGCCTCGCTCCTGCGAACCAAAGTCTTTCTGAAAGCTCCCATCACCACGCCGCAGGGCGGGGGATTCAAGAGCCTGAACGTGACCACCCGCAAGACCCTGGGGCTGTATGCCAACGTCCGGCCGTGCGTTTCGTATCACCCGTTCGTCGATACCAAGCATCCCAACATGGACGTGGTGATTGTGCGCGAGAACGAGGAAGACTTGTACGCTGGGATCGAATACCAACTCTCGCCGGAAGTGACCTCGTGCAACAAGCTGATTTCGCAGCCGGGCTGCGAGAAGATCGTGCGCTACGCCTTCGAATACGCGCGGCTGCACAACCGCAAGAAGGTCACGTGCTTCATGAAAGACAACATCATGAAGATGACCGACGGGCTGTTCCACAAGGTGTTTGATAAGATTGGCGCGGCGTATCCGGAGATTGTGAAGGAAGCCTGGATCGTGGACATTGGGGCGGCCAAGATGGCGGACACGCCGGAAGCATTCGACGTGATTGTGATGCCAAATCTGTACGGCGACATTCTGTCGGACGTGGCGGCGCAGATCGCCGGCTCGGTGGGGCTGGCGGGGTCGGCCAACGTGGGAGAGCAGTGCGCCATGTTCGAAGCCATCCATGGCTCGGCGCCGCGGCGCGCGGGACAGAACCTGGCCAACCCGTCGGGGCTGCTACTGGGCGCGGTGCTGATGCTGGTGCACATCAACCAGCCGGACGCTGCCGAGCAGGTGCACAACGCGTGGCTGCGGACCATCGAAGATGGCGTGCATACCTACGACATTTTCACGGAAGGCGTGAGCACGCGGAAAGTCGGGACCAAGGAATTCGCGGCGGCGGTGATTGAGCGGCTGGGGGAGAAACCCAATACCTTGAAGCCGGTGAAGTACGCCAAAAGGTCCGCGGCGGCTGCGCCGGTAGCCGTAGCGGCGGCGCCAAGCACCGTGCGGATGGAGTTGAAGGGCGTGGATGTATTCGTGTATTGGCCGTCGCGCGACGTCAACCAACTGGCGGCCGCCATGGGCAAACTGGCGGGCGAAGGGCTGAGCCTGCAAATGATCGACAACCGCGGCGTGAAGGTGTGGCCGGGCGGCAATGCGTGGACCTTCTGCACGGATAGCTTCCGCTGCCGCTACATGTCCGAAAGCGAGGCCAATATGGGGCAGGTGAACGGCCTGTTGCAGCGCATCGCGGGCGCCGGAATCGAGATCGGCGTGACGCACATGCTGCGCAATTTCGATGGCAAAGCCGGATATACACTGGCACA
The DNA here is from genome assembly GCA_963842505.1 of Bryobacterales bacterium. Taxonomy (GTDB): domain Bacteria; phylum Acidobacteriota; class Terriglobia; order Bryobacterales; family Bryobacteraceae; genus PALSA-129. The sequence goes on along the minus strand of CAWJGZ010000004.1, from coordinate 1,073,764 downwards.
GGGGCAATAAACCATGGAGCCGGTTGTTCCGCTGGTCGCGGTGATTATGGGCAGCAAGTCGGACTGGGAAGTGATGCGCCAGGCCGATGAAATGTTGGCGAAGTTCGGAGTTCCGCACGAGTGCCGCGTGCTTTCGGCGCATCGAACGCCCGCTGAGACGGCGGAGTATGTAAGCGGGGCCGAAGGGCGCGGCATGGAAGTGATCGTCGCCGCGGCCGGCGGTGCGGCGCACCTGGCGGGAGTTTGCGCGGCCCACACGCTGCTGCCGGTGCTCGGGGTTCCCCTGGAGAGTGCGGCGCTGAAGGGCCTGGATTCGCTGCTCTCCACGGTGCAGATGCCTGCGGGGATTCCGGTGGGGACGCTCGCAATCGGCGGGGCGGGAGCGCGCAACGCGGCGCTGCTGGCGGTGGCCATCCTGGCCAACAGCCGGCCGGAATTGCGCGAGAAATTGAGGCAATTCCGCGCCGAACAGAGGGAGAAAGTGCTGCGCGAGACGCACCCGTAGAAGGTGTGAAGACTATGCTTTGGTGGGGCAGGCGCTTTCGCCGGCGCTTCCGCTTGCCAACTCGCCGGCCAGGAGGCCGGTCCCACGTGGGGGCGGGTGTTATCATGGGGTTGAAAGCTAGAGGAGGCAAAAACACCAATGGGTCCGCTGGGTATGCCGGAGATGATGTTTATTCTAGTCCTGGCTCTAGTATTGTTCGGTCCCAAAAAGTTGCCGGAAATCGGACGCACGGTTGGCAAGGCGATTACCGAATTCCGGCGCGCCTCGGACGAGTTGAAATCCACGTTCGAGCGGGAAATGAAAAACCTGGAGCAGGAAACGGATTCGATCAAGACGATCGCCGCCCAGTATCACTACGATACATTCAATTACGACTATTCCTCGCAAGAAACTCCGTACGAGGGATCCTATGGAACCGCAAGCCTCGATTCCGGTGAAGTCACCCCAGCCACTACAAGCGCATCCGCAACTGAGGGCGCTGAGTCACAATCAGACCATCCGCCGGAGGGCGTCATCGCCCGCGGCGCCGAAACAGAAACCGCCGGACAACCTGGCGGGCACACGGACGCGGAGGCCGCATCGGCTGCCGGTCCTGTTTCCACAACGTCTGAACACAACGCATAGCGAATGAGTTCACCTGATGATCCCAAGGGAGCGGGCGCTCCCGGCCCGGGCGGTGCGTCCGAATCCGACTCGGCGATTGATCGGCTGATGAGCCTTTTTGGCAAAGGCGACAAGCCGCCGCGGACTCCCGGGCCGCCACGGGACGAGGAAGACGAAGAAGAAGAAGGCATGCTGCGGATGACCTTTCTGGGCCATCTGGAAGAGCTGCGTTCGCGTCTGATCAAGTGCCTGGTCGGGATCGGCGTGGCCCTGATCGTGAGCGTGTGTTTTAGCGAACCGCTATGGGAATTCGTGCGGCAACCCGCCCGCGTGGCTCTCCTGAACAACGGATACCCGCCTGAGCTGACCATGATCGACCCCATGGAGGGATTCAACATCATCTGGTTCAAGCTGCCGGTGGTGTGCGCGGTTTTTCTGGCGTTTCCGTGGGTGATTTACCAGATCTGGGCCTTCATCTCCCCTGGTCTGTACCGCAGGGAGCGGCGTTGGGTGGTCCCAGTGGTCCTCACTGCCGGGGGCCTGTTCATCATGGGCGGCTTGTTCGGCTATTTCGTGGCTTTCCGTTACGGCCTGACGTTTCTGCTCGGAATTGGCAAGGGACAGGGTGTCGTGACCATGGTCACGGTCACCCATTATTTCGATCTCTTTGTCAACGTGATTTTGGGTGTGGGGCTGGTTTTCGAGCTCCCGGTGATCATTTTTTTCCTGATCCTGTTCCATATCGCCACGCCGAAATTCCTGATGAATCACAGCCGCTACGCCATCCTCCTTATTTTCTTTATTGCGGCCGTGGTGACGCCGACGCCCGACATTTTCAACATGTGCCTGTTTGCGGTGCCCATGTGCCTGCTGTTTTATGTGGGTATCTTCGCGGGTTACCTGCTGGTGCTCAAACGCGAACAGCGGAAATTCCCGTGGGCGCGGGTGACCAAGATCACGTTGATTGTTCTCTTGGTGGTAGCGGGAATACTATATGTGGCTATTACAAAATTTGGCTACCAGCTAGTACCGCACTGGCCATTCCTGACGCATTAGTACTGGGAGCGCCGCGGAAACTGCGCGTGGTCCGGCAGAAAGCTTAATAAGTCCGCCAAAAGCATTTTGGGCCGCCGGGGAACGCAGATAGAACGATTCCTTTCAATCCGCGGCGTTCCGTGTTCACCGGCGGCCGGCAACCATCTGGCTCAGTTACGTCCTTGTGATAAAGATCACACTGATCCTGAGATGCGCGGCAATAAGGTGTTATAAGCTGCTATCATTTGATTTGGCTATAAGATAGTACTGCAATTGCTATCACCATTTACCTCTAGAATTGGATTGCGCATCCGGTGTACCATCAGTTGGTTCCACTTCGTATGAAGAAGGGAACGGCACGGTTGCATGGATCTATATAAAGCTATACAGGACTTATACGCGGAAAAAGAGAAGCTCGAGCGTGTGATTGCTTCGCTGGAAGAATTGCAGCGGGCGGCCGAAGGCGGCCAGGTGATGCTCCACGGCAGCAAGCGGCGGGGCCGCAAGTCCATGGGCGACGGCGAGCGCGCGGAGGTTTCGGAGCGTATGAAAAAATATTGGGCGAGCCGGCGAAGAGGAGAAGAGGAGCATCCATCGGAGCGGGACTCGCACGGGAATAACGGCAATCAATCGGCATCCCTGACTTTGAAAAACCACAGCCAGTAATACTGATCTCCGGCGCCATACTGGTGACGCATCTCAAACCCGCAGCGTAGCGCTAGATCGCCGGCGCTTTCCTCGTCAAACGGCACTCCAATCCAACTGTCATCGAGCTGCGGTTCGACTCCGGGATGACCTTGCACCTGAAACTTGAAGAGGGCTCCGGGACGGAGGAGGCGATTGACTTCGCGCACATAACCCTCAATCACTTCGAGGCTGGGGATGTGTTGGAAGACCAGGCAGGAAAAGGCGAAGTCGAATTGCGGGGTGGGGCCGAGGCCGAAGCGGTGCCACCAATGCCGGCGTATGGCGGTGAGGTCGCGGCCGTTGTTGTGGTAAATGAAAGCGTTGGGGAAGGCGGCCACGGCCTGCCGGGCTTGACGGACCATGTGGCGGCTGATATCGACGGCATGCACTTCGCCGAAGAAAGCGGACAGGGGAGCCGTGACCCGGCCGGCGCCGCATCCGATCTCGAGGACCTTCATGCTCTTGGGATCTTTGCCCTGGCAAATATTGCCCAGGTCGTTGAAGATGTGGTCGCGGAGTTCGGCCTCGCCAGCCTCGTAAAACTCCTCGTCGGACCACTCCCGCCGGCCGGTGGCCACGTAGTGGCGGGCGTTTTCCAGCGCACGCCGATCCCAGTTCCGCCGCATTTGACGAAGATGGTACCTAACCCCCGCTTTTCGCATTTGCTATTATTGTAATTGTCAACGGCAGTGGGCGACTAGCTCAGTTGGGAGAGCGCTGCGTTCGCAATGCAGAGGTCGGGGGTTCGAGCCCCCCGTCGTCCACCAATCCCCCATCTTTTCGGCTCTAAGCCCAATGCTGTTCACTTAAGCCGGCGTCGGGGGTGGGACATCCATGATAAGGGCTTGTCAAGCGAAAACAGAACTTCCCCTGCACTCGGAAGAGTTCCCTGAAGCGCCGCGGTAGGTCCGACGAACTGCTGAACGATTTGCCCTTTGTGATCCGTTACGGGTTGGGCCAACGCGTCAGCGTGACCAGACATCCATTTGCGGGAACAGCACCGGGCCGTCCTCGAAGATTGAGTTTGGGTAAACCGGCCGGCCAGGAAACAGACCAAACGGCACATCGGGAGGGAGGCCCTCCTTCGTGCAGTCCCACCCACGCGAGGAACGGCCGGTGGATCGCTGGCAAATCGTAGTGGTGCTGCACACGGCTGGCTGTTGTTTTCCCGCCGGAGCCGCCCGTCGCGACTGGCCCTGCGGCGGAACGGCCCGGAGCCGTCCAGGGCGCGCCGGTTTTTGGCGCGGCGCAGCGAACCCTTGACGGCGAGGACCGTTCTGGCATCAGAGATCTCGCGACGGGCGGCTTGGGCGGGAAAACAACCTTTCCCGCTGGTGAGCCTTGAGCTTTCTGTTAAGCCACCGCCTGAACCTCCGTTTCGGTCGCCGGTGCAGTGCGCACCTCGAATGGCTGGCCGGATTTGTCGACCGCCAACAGATACGCCACCAGCTTGCGCGCTACCGCCAGGGTCGCCCGGTTGCGATTCCCGCGCGCCAGTTCCCGCGCGTGTACCGCCGCTAATTGCGGATTCCACCGCGGCGCCAGTTTGGCTGCTTCGATCAACACCGTCTGCAAGTGCGCGTTGCGTTGTTTCGAGATCGGTCCTCGCTGCTGTTTGTCGGCCGAACTGACCAGCGCCGAAGTTAGTCCGCAGTAACTCACCGCGTGCGCCACCGAAGAGAACCGGTGCGGATCGCCCACCTCCAGCGCCCATGTCAGCGCCGTCACTTCGCCCACACCCCGAATGCTCTCGAGCCGCATCACTCGCTGCGCCAGCAGTCGGTCTTTGTGCAACCTCACCAGCAGTTGCCGCTGCGTCGTCTCGAACGTCTCCAGCGCCCCGCGGCTCAGCCGCAGCAAATCCTTCACCGATTCCGGCACTTCTTCCACCGTGTCCAGCAGCTCCGTGAAGTATTGCTTCCCGTGTAGTCGCTGCTTGTTGTACTCCGCGCCTACCTCCATCAACAACCCGCTCATTTTGTTCTTCAGGCGCACCGCCTGGCCGACCACCAAGTTGCGGTAGCGCAGCATCCGCCGTAGTTCGCGGATCTCCACCGGCGCCACGTAGCAAGCCGGCAGCAAGCCGCAGCGCACCATGTCGGCGATCTTCCGCGCATCCAGCTTGTCGTTCTTCTTCTTGGAAGCGGCGATGGCTTTCATCATCGCCGGGTGCCCCATCTGTAGTTCGGCCGCAAACGGTTGCAACGTGTCGTAGATCCAGCCGCTGAACAGCGTCGCTTCCATCGCTCCGTGCCACGGCTCCTGGAGTTGCCCGGCCCACTGGCGCAGCGCGTCGTGCGTCGCGCGTAGCTTGCCTTCCTCGACAATCGCCCCGGCGGCGGTCTTCACGCAGTAGCTGACAGTTTTCTTGTGGACATCGAATCCGATATAGTGGTTGACGTTCATGGGGTTCTCCTGTTTGAGGTTTCTGAGCCGGCTCTGATAAGCCGGTCTCGGCATCATACCCTTCAGGAGAACCCTTCTTCATCTGCGCCCTTATACATTCAAACAGACGATCGGTTTTAGTCGTCTGTCAAACGCCCTCTTCAGCTAAGCATGATAGGCCACGAAAGGCGATGGCCTATCCCACTTAACTGAACAGTATTGGCTCTAAGCCATCCTTTTTGTGGGGCCGGCGCTTTCGCCTGCCAACATGGCACCTTCACGCGCAATCCTCATGCTATCGGGACGTTGCCGGGCGCGTGGTGTCGTAAATGTATATCGAGTGGCCCGCAATGGCCAGGGGCGGCATGCGGCGCAGCCAGTCGCTGGCTCTGGGGTACGCGGGGATGCGCGCCACCATGTGCGCCGTAACGGCGTACAGTGCGGGCTGCGGTTCCACCGCCAGGTCGTCGGGCTCGAGCTTGCGATTGGGGATGCCGTAGACTTCCGCCGGGAAGCCGAACGTGTTCAAAAGCAGGACTTCGCGGCCCGGCGCGTTGCGGTCCAGCCAGGTCTTCAACTGCTTCAGACTCTGGCCCCAATCGACATTGCTGTCGTCCAGCCAGAGCGGTCCGCAGCGTGTGCCTCCATCCAGTCCGATTTGGCTGGGATCGCGCAACAGGCAGGCTGATTCGTTGAAGTAAGGCAGGTGGTCCGGATAGACTCCCAGCGCCGCCACCACCACCCACGCGCACAGCACCACGGCGGCCGCGCGCGCCCACGCGGCCGTCTTCCGAAACAGCGTTGCCAGGCCGACGCCGCCCAGCAAATGGCCGAATGGAAACGCGGGCATGACGTAGCGCACCCCCACTTCGTCGGCCAGCAGCACGGCGCCCAGAAACATGGCCGCCGGGGGAAGCAGAAGAAACAGTTTCGCGGTGATGGAAATACTTTTGCTTCGCACCAGCGCCACCAGGCCGATGCCCGCCAGGATGATGGTGGCTAAGGGTTCCTTCAGCAACCAGGCGAAGACGAAATAACTCACGAAACGGTCTTGAATCCGGCCGGCGAAATAAATCGGGTAGTTCTTGATGTGGTCGGCATTGACGCGCTCGAAACCCTTGACATAAAGGAGCGGGTCGCTCGAAAACAGGTAGAGCGCCTGAATGACGACTACCGCGATTACGCACATTGCCGCGAAAGCATAGAGGAACGGAACCGCCCGGCGCAGGCGATCCCGGTCGATCCGCGGCGCGGGCTTGGGGGCGCCGGCTGTGCCGTGGCACGCCTTGAACTTCTTGCCGCTGCCGCAAGGGCACGGAGCGTTGGGGGTGGCGCGGTAGCGCGGCGCGGGCTTGCGCGTTTTCACGTCGGCCTCCGGCGGCCATATCACGGATGCCAGCAACAGCACCGGGATCACGGGAAGCAGCAGCACCGCCGAAAACTTGGTGCATAGCAGCGCTCCCAATGCCAGGCCGCACAGTGCCAGCCGCTTCCTGACGGGATGGAGCACATAATTCCATAGGGCAAAAAGAAACAGCACCAGGAACGCGGTGATGCCCATGTCGGTAGTGACCAGATAGGAGTGGCCCAGGATGGTGGGATCCATGGTGTAGAGCAGCACGGCGCCGGCCGCCGCGAGTCCGCCGGCAATCTGGCGTCCCCACAAGAAGAGCAATGCCGCCAGCATGGCCGCCACCAATAGCATCGGCGCGCGCGCCCACATCATCACGCGGTCGGGACCGTTGGCGGCGATTAGCTGGTCGCCGATCGCCCATTCCGGCTGCTCTCCCGGTTGCAGTTCACCGTGAATCAGATGCTCGGTGTCGGCATTGCGCGGCCAGCGGATGCCGCCCAGCAGCAGTGACAGCGCGGCCAGTTCCTTCATCAGCGGCGGATGCTGGGGGTTCGCCCGAAACGTGCGAGTCTCCAGATACGACAGGCCCGCGGCGATGTGCGGAGGTTCGTCCGAAGCCGGGCTCTTGAGCCGGCTTTCCAGGAATGCTTGCAGCAGAAAAATCAGGATGAAGGCGCCCGCCGCCACTCCCAGCAGCCGCGACTCGCGTTTTGCTGAAGGCATCGCCGCACATTTTAGCATCCGCTCCCGGTGGCTAAGCGCGATCTGCTCCGCTCACGCAAACTGGGTCAGCGCCAACAGGGGAAAATAATCGCGATACATGCCGTACTTCAGATAGAAGACATTCGGAAAACCAGTGCCCGTGCTGGCTTCTTCCGGCCACGTGCCGTCGGGCCGCTGCCGCTCCAGCAGGAACTGGATGCCGCTGTTCACGGCGGCGCCGCTGCGGCCCGCTGCCAGCAGGCCCAGGACTGCCCAGGCCGTTTGCGAGACGCAACTCGGCGCGGGGATGAAGCGGTTGCGCGCGTAGCTGGCGCAGGATTCGCCCCACCCGCCGTCCGGGTTTTGAGTAGCGCTCAGCCAATCCGCTCCCCGCGCAATCGCTTCCTGCGCGCCGGGCGAGCCGCTGGCCGCCAGGCCGCGCATCGCCAAAAAAGTCCCGTACAGATAATTCACGCCCCAGCGGCCGTACCAGCTTCCATTCTTTTCCTGCGCGTGCAGCAGATACGCCACGCCGCGCCGCACTGCCTCGTGTCCCCCGAGTTCGCGCCGGCACAGGCATTCCAGCACGCGGCCCGTGATATCCGGACAGGTGGGGTCGAGCATGGCGTTGTGGTCGGCGAAGGGAACTTGGTTGAGCACCGCCCAGTTGTTATCCACGTCGAAGGCCGCCCAGCCGCCGTCCGAGGATTGCATGGCCAGCAACCAGTTGATGGCGCGCCGCTCCGCGGCCTCCTGCGCCGCGGGGTCGCTGCCCTTGGCGTGCATCAGCGCCAGCAGCACCATGGCGGTATCGTCGATATCCGGATAAAACTCGTTGGCGAATTCGAAGGCCCAGCCTGAAGGCTCCGTGTGCGGGCGCTTCACGCTCCAATCCCCTCTGCGCCGGACCTCCTTGCTGATCAGCCAGTCGGCCGCGCGCCGCATGTTGGCATGATCCTTGCGGCCGGCTTGGCCCAGCGCGAAGGCGCTGATGGCCGTGTCCCAAATGGGCGAAACCGCCGGCTGGAAAACAAACCGGTCGCCGGTTTCGAGCAGCAGGGATTCGAAATGGCGCAGCGCATCCACCATTTCCTTGTGGTCTTTGGGATAGCCGAGCGCGTCCAGCGCCATGATGAAGTACATCATCGCCGGGAAGATTGCGCCCAGCCCTTCAGTAGACTGCGTGCGGTCCAGCATCCACCGCTCCGCCTCGCGAATGGCGGCGCCGCGGATGTGCTGTGAGCCTCGTTTCTCCCATACTTTGAAAACGCGGTCAAGGTGGTGAAACAGCACCGAGAACTTGTTTTTCCTGGGCAGTTTGAGGCTCACGCCGGGTAGCAGCAGTTCATCCACTGTGAAGCCGTCGGGCGCGCGCCGGTTGGCGCCGCACGCCTGCACAATGGAAAGCGGCATCAGAATCGATCGCGTCCACGAAGACATTTCATACAGCACGTTGCCTGGCAGCAGCGTGATCTCCACCGGCACGGTGGGTGCGAATTGACGCGGGTAGAGGCCGAACAGGCTGAGGTTGATCTTGACGTAGCTGTTCGTGGCCTGCACGCCGCCCAGCGCCAGAACCCGCTCGCGCGCCTTGCGCAACGGCTTGCTATGCGGATCGCAACCGGCCAGTTTCAGCGCGCAGTAAGCCTTCACGGTAGCGCTGACGTCCGCCGGTCCGCCATGATAAATATTGAAGCCGCCGTTCGGCAACTGCCGTTCCAGAATCGACCGGCAGGCCTTCTGGATGCGCGCCCGCGATGGCGGATTCCACTCGGTGCCATCCGGCTGGTGCAGCCACAATTGCAGAAGAATGTAATCTGATTCGAGGGTGGTATCGGCGGTCAGCTCGCCGCACCAGAAACCCTCGGGCGACTGGCGCGCCAGCAGCGATTCCGCGGCGGCGTGGATCTTGATGTTGATTTCCGCCGCGCCCTGAATCAAGCGCCTCGTCTGTCCCGCATGGCCGCGCGCCGCCCGCCGCACTGACTCGAATTCCGAAGACGTCATGGAATGTACATGATAACAACGTAAACTGTAACAATGGACTGGCAATTGGATACCGCCGAGGCGCGCGTGCTCGGCGCGCTCCTGGAAAAGGAAATCTCGACCCCCGAGTATTACCCGCTCTCGTTGAATGCCCTCGTGAACGCCTGTAATCAGAAATCGAACCGCGACCCGGTGGTGGCCTACGACGACGACACGGTGGAGGATGCGCTCGAACGCCTGCGCCTGAAAGGCCTGGCCAGCCGTATCACGGGCCGTGACAGCCGTGTGCCCAAGCACGAGCAGCGCTTCACCGAGAAGTTCAACTTGGGCCGCCGCGAAGCCGCCATTCTGTGCGTGTTGATGTTGCGCGGCCCGCAGACCCCCGGCGAGCTCCGCGGCCGCAGCGAGCGCCTGCACCAGTTCGACGGCCTGGATGAGGTGGAATCCACGCTCGGCCGCCTGACGGAAATGGAATTCGTGAAGAAGCTGCCGAGGCAGGCCGGGTTCAAAGAGCAGCGCTGGGCGCACTTGCTCTCGGGTGACGTGGTGGTTGCGGAAGAAGCTGTGGAACGGGAGAAGGCTGCCCCTGGGGGCACGAGGGTCGATCAACTGGCGGCCGATCTGGCGGCGTTGCGGAACGAGTTCGAGGAATTCAAGAAGAGGTTTGAGTAGGGGGATCTCGCTCGGCCAGCCTGTCACGCCCTACTCGTATCTCAGTGCCTCCACCGGATCGAGCTGCGCGGCTTTCACGGCGGGCCATACACCGAAGAAAACGCCCACGGCTACCGATACCGTGAACCCTGTTACCAGCGCCCAAGTGGGCACGGACGAAGGCAGCGAGGGCACCAGCGCGCCTACCAGCATCGTAATCAGCACCGCGATCACAATGCCCAGCATGCCTCCCGCTCCGGTCAGCGTCATGGCTTCCACCAGGAACTGGCCGACGATGTCGCGCTTGCGCGCGCCCACGGCTTTGCGCACGCCGATCTCGCGCGTCCGCTCGGTCACGCTGACCAGCATGATATTCATCACCCCGATGCCTCCCACCAGCAGGCCCAGAGCGGAAATCGCAATCGCCACCAGGCCGATCAGCCCCGTGATGTGGTCGAACTGCTGGATGATCTGGTCGGGCGTCGAGATGGCAAAATCGTCGGGCGTGGCCGTGGCCAGCCGCCGGATGCGGCGCATCACGCCTTCCACTTCCTGGTAGGCATCGTCGCGCTGGCCCGCTCTGGCCTTGGCCGTAATCATGAATCGGTCGATCTGCGGATAGCGCGAGCGCGCCGTCTGCAGCGGAATATCGACGGCGTTATCCATTCCGTTCTCGCCGAAGAATCCGCCCTTGGCCTTTTCGTAGATCCCGATCACGATGTACTCCGCGCCGTCCATCATAATGGCGCGGCCCACCCCGCGGCCGTCCGGAAACAGGGCCTCGGCTACGCTCGCTCCAATCACCGCAACGTGGGCCGAGCGCTGGTTTTCCTCCGAGGTGAAAAACCGGCCCGCGGCGAAATCGCGCGGCGAGATGTCCTGCATGTCGGGCGACCGGCCGGTCACATTGATGGTGTCGGATTCATATCCTGGAACACGCGCCGTAATCGGCTTGCCATCCACCGCCGCCGGCAGCAACAGTTCCAACCCCACGTCCTCCACCGAAGTGCACCCGCGCTTGAGGAGATCCGCATACTCCGGCTTCAGGGCGCGCCGTTGCCGTTCCTTGGGAATCCGGCTGTCCTGGCTGGGATCGCCCGAAGTCTTGTACAGGAAGATATTGTCGGGCCCAAGTTCCTTGAAGAACACCACCACGCCCTGCCGCAGACCCGTGAGGAGCGAAGCCACCGTCACCACGGTAGTAATCCCGATGACGATGCCGAGAATGGTGAGCAGCGAGCGGAAACGGTGCGTCCACACCGCCGACACCGCTAGATGCATGTTCTCCGTGACGCTGATATTCATGGGTTACTCCGCACGCAGCGCCACCACCGGATCGAGTTTCGCGGCGCGGGACGCCGGATACCAGCCCGACGCTATGCCCACAATTGAGGACACTGCCAGCGCGAGCGCCACGTAGCCCGCCGTGATGTGCAGTGAAAGCTCAAAAATGCGCCCCAGTACCGCCGTGACAATGGCGCCCAGCCCCACGCCGGCCGCGCCTCCCAGAAAGGCCAGCACCACCGCCTCAATCAGTACCTGCAGCATGATGTCCTCGCGGCGCGCCCCGACGGCTTTGCGAATCCCGATCTCGCGGGTCCGCTCCGTCACGCTCACCAGCATGATGTTCATGATGACGATGCCGCCCACCACCAGCGAAATGCAGGTCACCGGCACTACGATGGCCGCCACCAGGCTGAGCAACTGGTCGATGAACCCGCGGATGGCGTCCGGCGTCAGCGTGTCGAAGTTGTCCGCCTCGCCCGGCCGCGTGTGGAAGCGGTTGCGCAGCGAGACGCGGGTCAGATCGAGCGCGTCCTGCAAGGTCAATCCGCTGCCAGGCTTGGGCCGTCCGAACAGCGCGAAGCCGTTGCCTGGGCCGTACAGCCTGTCGAATGCCGAGATGGGGATGTAGATGCACTTGTCCTGGTCGCGCCCGAAGGCCGAGCCCAGCTTTTCCTGGACTCCGATCACCGTGAATTCCACGCCTTCGATGCGGATCACTTGATTGAGGGGCGATGCCTGGTCCGGAAAAAGCGTCGTGCGCACGGTTTCGCCGATCACCGCGACGAATGCGCGCGTGCGCTCCTCCTGCGGCGTGAAAAACCGGCCATCCACGACTTCGATATCTCGAATGCCGGCCAGATCCGCGGAGGCGCCGAAAACCGTGGTGTCCTCACACAGAAGGTTTTCGCGCTTCACGTCGGAAGAGTGGCTGCGGTAAGGGCTGTAGAGCACGCGGTCGCCGTCGATGGATTCCACAAAGCGGGCATCGGCTGTGCGGATCGGTTTGTTGCGCTTAATCTTGTCGAAGTAATCGCGCCGGCTCAGCCGCCCGGTGACGACGATTTGCGCCACCAAAAAGGATTCCGAGCCGAAAGCCTTGGTCGTGCTCTCTTCGGCGTACACGCTAAGGCCCGCGATGGCCGCGCCCACCATGATGACGCTGGCCACGCCGATAATCACTCCCAACAGAGTGAGAAAGCTCCGCAGTTTGTGCGCGCGGATGGAGTCCAGCGCCAGCCCGAATGCATTTTGAAATTGCTGCACGGAGCGTGGCAGCCCCGACCCCGTTTCGGCCATGTTCTTTCAGGATAACGTAAGATGGAAGTACACCGCCGACCATGCCAATACTCCGTCTGGCGTATGCCGCGCTGTTCCTGATTGCGTTGATCGCCGTGTTCACCTTGTGGAGCCAGGTGGGTGGCCAGAGCCACCTGGACCTGATGCCCTGGTATCTGAAGCTGGGATTGGGCGCGGGCGCCGCTTTCGCGGTGGTGAAAGCCACCGCCGCCGCCGTAACCGGCTCGCGGACCTGGAACGCCGGCACGCTGAAGTGGTTCGGCATCCTTCTGTTGCTGCTGACCGGCTGCGGCCTGGCGAGTTACTACTGCCACCTGTATCTCGAAAGCGACGAAGAAGATCAGCCCGATGACAACGCAGTGAGCCAGCTCTACCGGCCGCCCCATGCCCGTGCCATCCACGCCAAAACCCGCTCCACCCACCCGCCCACCGCGACGCGTGACGGCGCGCCAACAGGAATGAGCTTGCTGAAAAAAGCCAAATCACTACAGGCCGCCGACGAACGCCGATAAATGTGGATTGAAAAGAATTGGTCTATCTGAGTTCATCGGCGTTGATCGGCGGCTCATAATGCTCCCTGACTTGTTTAGCAGCCTCAAAAGTGTCGGCCTTGCCGGTGGCGATCGAAGAAACTGAGTAGTTGTAATACCTTTTAGGCCAGATCCGGTAACAGGAACCTGGCGGGATTGCCGGCGGCCTGGGCTACCCACTCGGCGGCCAGGTAGCCGCTGCGCACGGCGCCTTCCATGGTGGCGGGCCAGCCGGTGCGCGTCCAGTCGCCGGCCAGGTACAGGTTGGCGATTCCGGAATCGGTGGTGGGCCGCAGATGCTCGGTATCGGGCGCGGCCGCGAAGGTGGCGCGCTGCTCCTTGATGACGTGGGCCTTGATCAGGTTGGCGTCGCACACGCGGGGAAAATAGAGGCGCAGGTCGCCGATGGCGATATCGATGATCTCTTCCCGCGAAAGCGGCGTTAGGTCCCGCGACGCGCTCACCACCAGCAGCAGATACTTGCCGCCGTTCTTATTGAACATCCATTGCATGGTGCGGTCGAGCAGCGTGGCGTAGGGCAGCGTGGTGACTTCCCGATCGAACCAGAGATGCACGCCCGTGATGGGCGAGTGGCCGAACCGCGGGGCCGGCAGGCCGACGGATTCCAGGCGCTCGAAAGGCAGCGCGCAAATGTAGTGGTCGGCCACGCGGCGCTCGCCGCCCACCAGGAAGCCCGCGGCGTCCACGCGTTCTACCGGGGAGCGAAAATGGAAGCGCACATTGCTCAGGCGGCTCCAGGTTTCGCCGGCATAAAGCTGGGCCAGCGGAATGGAGGGCACACCCATTTCGTAGGAATCGGCTCGCCCGAAGAAACCCAGTCCGAAGACCTGAAAACCGTGAATGGCGGCCATGGATTCCAGGTCTTCATTGATGGCGCTCACCAGAATCTGGCGCCAGAAGCGGTCGATGGCGTGGGGCGTCTGGCGCTTCTGCAGCAGCCAGTCGAGCATGCTGATGCGCTCGAGGTCCTTGCGGCGGGTGCGTTCGCGGCGCATCGCCATCAGGGCCCGCGCTACTCCCAGCTTGTCGCGGCGGTCGAGGCAGTGCATGCGCAGAAACGATCCGGTGAAATGAAACGGCGCGGGCAGTCGCCCGCGGCGCAGCACGGAAATGCGGCCACCCGGTTCCACGAAGTAAAATTCGCGGTAGAAGCGGATGCGGTCCCGCACACCCAGGCGCCCATAGAAATCGAGCAGGTTGACGCAGCAGCGCATGAGGATGTGCTGGCAGTTATCGATCACCTCGGGTTCGGCGCCGTCCGGTGCCGGAAGCGGATAAGAGGTAGCGCGGCCTCCAAGGAACGGCCGCGCCTCAAACACCTCGACTTCGAACCCCGCGCCGCCCAGCGCGGCGGCAGCGGCGAGCCCGGCGAGCCCGCCTCCCGCGATCAGCACTTTGGCCATTCCAATGTCAGTATGGCACGGACGCCCGATAAGCCAATTAGGGAACTCGCGCGAAGTTTTCTGCGTAGCATGGTGTGAAATGCGATCATCCCCGATTCGTCGCCTGCTATTGGCGATTGCCCTGGCCCCGCTGTCTCCGGGAGCGTGGGGGCAAGATCTGGCGAACGTGATTTTCCTCGAACCGGTTGGCAAGGTGGATACCAGCGGCGCCGAAGTGCGCGGCGCCATGCCGCTCTATCACCGCGCCGCCGACCCCGCCAAGTACCGGCCCTGGCTCGAAAACGAATCAGCTAAGCGCGCGTTGCGTTTGTATCGCGCCGGTTACGAAATCGCGCATCCCGGCGGTGACACGCCGGATTACTACGTAGCGCTCGTGCCCGGCGGCAACCACGCGGACGTCGGCTTCAAGGTGCAGGATGGCGAAAAAGTGGAAGAACACCCCCGGCAGGCCTATATTCTGCTGGACGCCCAGCCCGATCGCTTCGAGTCTACCTTGCTGCACGAAACCGGCCACGTGGTAACCTCCATGCTGGCCGGGGGCCGCCTGTTGGGTGGCAAGAACCTGTCTGCCATCCCGCACACCACCGCCGCGCTTACCGACCGCGCTACCGCGTTCAGCGAGGGTTACGCCATTCACCTCGAGGCCCTGGCGGCGCACCTCAACCACGACGCGAATACCCGTCAACGGTTCCATCGCGAGCTGGTGCTCTTCGGCGACGGCCCATTCAAAACCGCCGAATACTTCCACCAGTCGAGCGATCTGGCCAGCTTCTCGCAGAACGTGGCCCGCTACCTGGACGTCCGCGACAACAACTTCGCCTTCGAGCCGGCATACCAGGGACCCGATTACCTGCGCGTGCAGATGGAAAAGGCGCGCGATTTCGCCAGCCTGCGCAGCGCTAATCAACTTCTGCAATCGGAGGGATTCTATGCCAGCTTTTTCTTCCTGTGGGTGATGCGCGGCGCTTCGGTCCCCGCCGATGCGCTAATCGAGGAGCGCGAGCGCCAGGTGCTGATGGCCATCCACGCGATGTTTGCCGGTGATGATTGGGATGCGTCCAGCCCCTGGCTGCTGCGCTTCCTCACAGCCTACATGAAACAATTCCCGGAGCAGAAAGCCGCTATGGCGGACGCGCTGAACGACCTGAGCCACGGTGTCTTCGTGGACCCTGACGCGCCGCGGCTATGGAAGGAGCACTACCTGGCAACGCTCACTCTGGACCAGAAGAATATGAACATTGCCGGCATCGCGGCTGCGCGCAAGCAGTGGCGCGACGCGGTGGTGGCCGATCCTCAGGTGCTGTACTCGCAGTTGGGGCCGCAGATCGCCTGCACGGCGCCGCGCGCCGCCGTGCGTCTGGTGGCCCTCGGAAAGGATTCGCCGCTGCGCTTCGACATCAACACCGCGCCGGCCGGCATTCTGCGGGTCGTGCCCGGCATCGCGGAATCCGAAGTGGCCGGTTGGATCGAGCAGCGCGGCCGGAAGCCCTTCGCGGACGCCGAAGATTTTAAAGCCCGCGCCGGCCTGCGCCCCGGCACGCTGGCGGAACTAAAGTTCTAGGGCCGGCACTTCCGCCGGCCCCACCGCCTGCCGCGTTACTGGAACACGCCCGCGGCTTTAAAATCGCCCGCCTTCACAATCGAGAGGCCGTTGGGATCGATGTGCTTCTTGAACGCCGCGTTTACCTCGTCCACAGTCAGCGCCTGTATCTTGGCCTCCAGGTCCGCATCCCACTTCAGCGGACGGTCGAGTTGCAGATGCGACGCCAGCAGAGTCAGCAGCGCCCCATCCGTGGAGCGGCCCACCATGCGCGCATCCAGGATCGCCTTCTTCGCCTCGGCCAATTCCGCCGCTGTGAAGCCGGCCTTATACGCCTTGTTCAACTCATCGAGGAAACATTCTTCCACCTTCGGCCCCACCTTGGGATTCAGGCTGACCGTGCCCGCGAGCGTTGCCGCATCGCCTTCGCTCGGGATGGTCATGCGCGCGTTGGCGCCGTAGCTCAGGCCTTCGCGGTTGCGGATGCGGTCGGAGATGCGCGAAGTGATCGGCTCGCCGAACATGTAGCTGGCCAGCACCATCGCGGGATAGTCCGCATCGTTCTGCGTCATGCGGAACCGCTCGCTGGCCATGAATTCCGCGTTGGCTTTATCCGGCGTCTCGATCTTCTCGTTGATTGGCGCCACTTTCTTGAACGGCGTCACCAGCGGTTTGTAGGCTTTGGAAGTGTTCCAGGTGCCCAGCAATTCACCGGCGGCCTTTTGGATTTCCGCCGCATCCACCGGCCCCACCACCGCCAACACGCCGTAGTTGGCGCCGTAAAACTGCTCCTGGAATTTCCGCACGTCTTCGATGGTCACCTTCTGGACCTCTGGCACTTGCTCTTCCCGCGTCGGCGAATACTGCGCATCGCCCTTGGCAAACGGGCTCATGTGCCGGTTCAGCCGGTCTTGCGCCAACTGGTTAGGCTCTGTCGGGGCCACTTCCAGCGCTTTCAGCCGCTGCGTCTTGGCGCGGTCGAAATCTTCCTGCGGGAGCAACGGCTCCTTCAGCATCTCCACCGCCAGCCGCATGGCCGCCGGAAAATTCTGCGCCGGGGCTGTAATGCTGGCCGTAGCGTTCCACATCCCGCCTCCGCCGCCCGCGCCGCCGCGCCCGCCACCGCCGCGCCCGCCGCCAAATCCGCCGCCTCCGCCGCCGCTCACCGTGATCCGCGCATTCAGCTTGCGCATCTCCTCGGTGATCTGCGGCCGGGTATGGCTCCGCGTGCCCGCCATCAGCATGCCGCCCGCAAACGACGCGGCTTCCCGCTGGCCCGCCAGCGACACAGCGTCGCCGAAGCGCAGCTCAATTGTGCCGGTTACCTCGTTGTTCTCGGTCTTTTTGGACAGAACCGCCACCTTCATTCCGTTGGCCAGCTTGGAAAACACCGCGCGGCTCTCTATATTGGCGATGGTCGGATCGAAACTCTCGCCGTGCGTCACGCTCACCGTGCTCTTGTAATTTCGCATCGCCTCGTTAAGGTCCGGCGTCGCCGGCACCACCGTGCGGTCCGGGTTCATGTCCGGAATGTAATAGCCCACGGTGCGATTGGAGGGCTTGAAATACAGCTTCGCCACGCGCACCAAATCCGCCGGCTGCACGTCCTTCAACCGGTCGTGCTGCAGGAACATGAGCCGCCAGTCTCCCTGCGCGATGGCGTTATTCAATGCCCCGGTGGCAATCGATTGCGGATTCGACAGGCTGTTCTCCAACCCCAGCAGAAGCTGCGATCGCACGCGCTCCACATCGGCCGCCGTGGGCGGGTTGCTCACCACGTCGTCGATCGCCTTGAAGATGGCGTCGCGCGCCGCATCGGGCGATTGGTCCTTGGTCAGCGTCGCGGAAAATTCCACCAGGCCCGGGTCGTGCCGCCCCTGGAAGCCCATGTTGGCCGATTGCGCCAGGTCGGTGTCCACCACGAACTTGGTAAGCCGCCCTTCATTCGGATCGTTGGCGCCGCGTCCGCCCCGGCCGCCACCGCCGCCGCCGCGTCCGCCGCGCCCGCCAGTGCCGTTCATGATGCTTGCCAGCACCTGCAGGGCCGCCGAATCCGGATGTCCGGCCGACACCGCGTGGTATGCGATATCCACGTTCTGACCTTGTCCCACACGCCGCAGCGCCACGAACCGCTCGCCATCCTGCGGAGGCTCAATGGTGTACGTCTGGTCCAGAACCCGCGCCGGCCGTGGAATGTTGCCCATGGATTCAGCTACAAATTCGAGCGCCTTCGCTTCATCGATCCGTCCCGTCACCACCAGCACCGCATTGTCCGGCTGGTAATACTTCTTGTAGAACGCCATGGGGCGCGTGTACGGAACGTTCTCCAGATCTTCCTTCGACCCGATCGTGGACTTCCCGTAGTTGTGCCAGATGTACGCCGTGGCCGCCACTCGCTCCCGCAGAATCGACGCGGGCTGATTCTCGCCGCGCTCCAGTTCGTTGCGCACCACCGTCATCTCGGTGTCCAGAATCTGCTTGGTGAATTTCACGTTGACCATCCGGTCGGCTTCCAGGCCCAGCGCCCACTTGAGGTTTTCATCGCTCGCGGCCACTGTCTCGTAATAGTTGGTGCGGTCTTCCGAGGTCGTCCCATTCCAGCTCGCCCCGTGCGCCACCAGTTCTTCCTTGATTTTCCGGCCGGTAGTCGTCTCAATGAAGTCCAGGTGTTCCAGCAGGTGCGCCATGCCGGTTTCGCCGTAGCCTTCGTGGCGCGAGCCCACCAGGTACGTCACGTTGACCGTGATTTTGGGCTCCGCCGGATCGGGATATAGCAGGACCCGCAGACCATTGGGATAGTCATATTCGGTGATGCCTCCCATGGAGGCACCCTTTTGGACGCCCGCTGGCAACGCCTGGGCGAATACAGCCGCCAGCCCGCAAACGCACAATATGGCGGCAAAGAAGAGGATTCGTTTCATGGTAGTCGGAACCTTTGGTAGCGGATTATATCAGGTCGCGGTACTTGCGTTAGGCTATCTTGATAACACTATGACCCTCGACATCGCCTTCGGCGGCCGCAAGATCGAGCCGGACGCCGCCCGGGTGTTTCCCGCGCTCGATATCCGCTGTAACCTGCGCGTGCGTAAGCAGCCATCCTTGAACCAACCATGACCGGCTCCCGACGCACCACCGCGCTCTTCTTCGCCGCCCTGTTTGCCGTCACTTTCGCGCTGCGCTTGTGCCATTCGCACATCCTGTGGGCGGATGAAGATTACCACATGGCCGCGGCCATGCAGACACTTCACGGCAAGGTGCTCTACCGCGACCTGTGGTACGACAAGCCGCCCCTGGCCGCCTGGCTCTATGCCGCCCTGGGAGCGCTGCCGGGTTGGCCGCTGCGCCTCTTCGACGCCGTCTGGCTGCTTGCTATTTGCGCCGCCGCCTGGCGCTTTGCCCGCGATCTGTGGGGCCAATATGAAGCCTTTCTGGCCGCCGCCCTAATGGCCTTCTTCCTCAATTTCGATTTTCCATCCGCCATCATCCCGGCCGCGCCGGACCTGCTGTTGCTGTTGCCCCATATCGTCGCCGTTCACTGCGCCTGGCAGCGACGGCCCTTCTGGTCCGGCCTGTGTTGCGGCATCGGCTTCCTGTTTCACACCAAGGCCGTCTTCGTGTTGGCTGTGTGCGCGGTGCTCGCCTGGCCCGCTCTGCCGCTGCTGCTGGCGGGATTCGCGATTCCCAACGCGGTGGGGCTCGCAATCCTGGCGGCCGCGGGCGCGCTGCCCGATTACCTCGTGCAAGTCTGGCGATGGGGATTCGCTTACGTCGGCCGGTCCTCCGAGCCGCAACCGGTTCTCAACGCCCTCCGCCGCGTTCTGGATTGGTCGGGCTTCCACGCCGCGCTGGTCATAGGCGCGCTCGCGTGGTTCTTCAGTGGGACAGACGATCGCCTTGCGTCGTCTGTCGCCGAGGCTCGTCGGCCCGCAACGCCGGCTTTCCAGCCGGTGCCCCGCTTTTTCAACCCTGTCCCTCCGCTCGCTCATGCCCGCCTCCGGCTGGCGGCTTGGCTCGTGCTCGGTTTTCTCGGGGTCGCTCTGGGTGGCCGTTTCTTCCCGCGCTACTTCCTCCTGATCCTTGCCCCGCTCGCCCTCATCTCGGCCCGCGCCATCGCCCGCAGCAAAGCCGTCGCCCTGATCGCCGCTATCGCTCTGCTCGTTCCTTTGGTCCGCTTTGCGCCGCGCTATTTCACGCTGGCGTTCCAACCTGCCGCGCCCTGGGCCGATATCGCGCTCGACCGGGATAGCCAGGCCGCCGCCGCCTTGGTCAACGACCGCAAACAGCCCGGCGACACGCTGTTCGTCTGGGGTTACCGTCCCGGCCTGTTCGTCTACACGCGCCTGCCGGTGGCTTCGCGCTATTGGGATTCGCAGCCGCTGACGGGCGTGCCGGCCGATCGCCATCTGCGCGACGCCGTCTCGTTGATTCCCGATTGGGCGGCGCGCAACCGCGTGGAACTGGCCGCCACGCATCCGGCCTTCATCGTCGATAGCCTGAGTCTCGCCAATCCGCGCCTGGCCCTGGGCACTTATCCCGAGCTCCGCGCGTGGCTGGCCGGATACCGGATTGTGGCCCGCACGCCGCTTAGCTTGATTTACCAGCGCTCGATATATCGAAGCTCGGCTTACCGGAACAACGCTTCCGCGCCGCGCTGAATCACTGCCGCGATGGCCACGCCCGCGGCCGCCGATAAAAACGCCGCCGCCGGGCCGCGCCGCTTCCACTCTTCGTGGACCGCGTGGTAACCCAAGTAAGCCAACCAGCCCGCCGTCAGCCCCAGCGGGTACATGATCCACCGCGTGCCCAGATGGGAAGCCGCCAGCAAGCCCGCCACGCCACCCACCAGCGTCGATCCCTCGGCCACCACGCACCAGCCCATGGCCATTCCGCGGCCCGGCACGGCGGCGCGCAGGATTCCGCCCAGCGCCATGCCTTCGGGCAGCTTGTGCAGCGCCACCGCCAGCGGCACGGCCACCCGCAACCCCAACGGCGCGGCCGATTGCACGGTAGCCACACTCCAGCCGTCCAGCAAGCTATGCACCGCCGCCGCCGCGATCAGCGGACCGGCGAATCCATGCAGTTCCGTGGAGCACGCGTTGTGGTCGTGATCGTGCGCGCACGTCGGGCAAACCGGGTACGCGTACCGGTTGATTGAGATCAGCAATCCATAGCCGGCCAGGAACAAGGCGGAACTCGCCAGCCAGCCGCTTTGTTCCGCCAGTTCCGGCAGCAGCCCGAACAACGCCACGCCCAGCAGCACGCCTGCGCTCAGCGGCACCACCAGGCGCGCGCGCTCGCGCATCCCGGTGAGCCACACTCCCAGGGCCGCGCCGGCTACGCCCACCGCGGTGGCCAGTGCGGGGATGGCAATTCCGTCGCTAATGGAAGGAACGGGCAAGACTTTACTGTAGCTCAGCGGCGCCGCAAGCCAGCGTGCGGGCTCCGTGGAGAGCTCGCAAGGCTCCTTGAAATCCGCTAAGATCTTAGGCGACGCGCATGCTGATCAAACGGCTGAATCTGAAGAAAATCCTCTCGTTCAACGACGCGACAGTCGAACTCGGGCAACTCAACGTGTTGATCGGCCCCAATGCGGTGGGTAAGAGCAATCTCATCGAAGTAATCAGCCTGCTGCAAGCGGCGCCGGTATCCGGTCGCCTGGGAGCCACAATTCTAAATGGCGGCGGCATCAGGCAGTGGCTCTGGCTGGGCGATCCGGAATCTTCGCCAACCGCAACCATTCAATGCGACCTGACGTTGCGGCGCGGTCGACAGATTCACCCGCTGGAATATCGGCTGCAGATCTCCGAAGAACCGACTGGTCTTTTCATTGATGACGAGCAGTTGGCCTGGGGCGGACCGAAAGAGAAAAATGCCAAGCGCCGGCCGTATTTTACGCGCAAGAACTTTGGGTCAAGCATTCCGAGAACGGAGTCCGTTCTTGCGACGTTCAAGAATCCAAACGATCGTACTCCGATAACAGATGTGGGAAACCACTTTGAGAAGATCCGGATCTACCGGGAATTTCGCACCGGGCGCGGAAGCGGAGCGCGATCGGGTGTTTCAACAGCAGCAGCCAAGGACGGGTTGCAGGATGGCGGCGACAACCTTCCATTGGTACTGCAGGAGCTGGATTTTCAAGGCCGACATGAACTGGTTAAGAAATACCTCTTGCGTTTCTGCGATCGTTTCGAGGATGTCAAAATCGACATCGGCAGCGGTTTCGCGCGCACCTTCTTGCGCGAAGCCGGTCTGGCTGAAATGCTCTCCTCCATCCGCATGTCGGATGGGACCCTGAAATTCCTCGCATTACTCGCGGCCCTGTTCCATCCGAAGCTTCCGCCTCTGATGTGCATTGAAGAACCTGAACTGGGCTTGCACCCCGATGCCATGCAACTGGTGGCCGAAGCGCTTATCGAAGCTTCTCAATCCACGCAATTGATCGTCACGACCCATTCCGATGCCCTGGTTGACGCGCTCACGGATCGTCCTGAATCTGTGCTCGTATGCGATCGCGATTTCGACAATGGTACACAGATGAAGCGATTGTCGAAAGCGCGCCTTAAGGAATGGCTCAAACGTTACTCGCTGGGTGAGCTTTGGCGAAAAGGCGAGATCGGCGGGGGCCGTTGGTAGGAGATGCCTCCTGAGATTCGAATTTATTTCGAAGGCCACAAGCGGCTGAGGCCAGGATTTCACGCCTTCTTTAAGGAGCTTCGTGAGCGCGCGACACAGAGGCGATGCAAGCTTGAGCTGGTGGCATCGAAGTCTGGGGAGGAAGCCTGCCACGACTTCGGTGTGGCGCTCAAGTCTCATCCATCCGCCTGGAACATCCTTCTTAGAGACAGCGAAGGGCCTTTCGGTGACCAACTCTCACGTGCTCTCTGCAAAGAGCAGGAGTGGAAAAACTCATGCGCCAACTCGATCTTTTGGATGGTTGAGATGATGGAGTCGTGGTTTCACGCGGACAAGGATAAGCTCGCCGAATTCTATGGTGCAGGCTTCAAGAGGGACGCTCTACGACCCAATCCCAAAGTGGAGGAAATTCCCAGGAAAGACCTGAAGTCCGGCCTGCGAGCGGCCACGAAGAACAGCCTGAAAGGCGATTATTACGAACACAAGACCGGACACGCGGAAAAACTCCTGGCGCTTATCAATCCCGAACTTGTTCGCCAAGCCGCTCCGAATTGCGCCAAGCTGTTTGACGCTGTACTCGCGCGGCTGTTATAACAATGCCCATCGATCCCTCCGCTCAAGTCGCGCCGACCGCTCGCGTTCATCCCGGCGCCGTCATCGGTGCGGGCGTCCGCATCGGCGAGTTCTGTGTCATTGAAGAAGACGTCGTCATCGGCGACGCCTGCCTGCTGGAACCCTATGTCTATGTGAAGCGCTGGACTACTCTCGGGCACGATAACCTGATCTCGGCCGGCACCGTGCTCGGGACCGATCCCTTGGACAAGAACTTCAACGGCGCGCGCAGCTACCTGCGCATCGGCAACCACAACCAGATCCGCGAACATTTCACCATCTCGCGCGGCACGCCGCCGGAATCTGTTACCGAAATCGGCGACGGTAACTTCATCATGACCTCCGGCCACATTGCCCACAATTGCAGGATCGGCAACCAGACCGTGATCGCCAGTTGCGTGTTGTTGGGCGGCTACGTGGAGGTGGAAGATCAGGCCTTCCTCTCTGGCGGCGTACTGGTGCATCAGTTCTCGAAGATCGGACGCCTTGCCATGGTGAGCGGCAACACGCGCGTGAACCTGGACGCACCGCCGTTTTTCACTTTCGCCGGCTTCCAGATAGGCGCCAAGGGGCTCAACCTGGTGGGGCTGAAGCGCGCCGGTTTCAAGGCTCCCGACGTCAGCATCCTCAAACGCTCCTATCAGCTCTTATACCGCTCCGGGCTCAAACTCGAAGAAGCGCTCACACGCATCGAAGGTGAAATTCCGAATCCCGAGACCCTTCACCTGGTGGCTTTCATTCGCGGCAGCCGGCGCGGGATCTGCCGGGAATAGGCGCTGCTCTACTTCGTGATACGCTCAGATCTTATGCGCAGGTTCGCGGTTATTCTGCTGTGTGGATGTGTGTCCGCTTTCGGGTGGGGAGGCGAAGGCCACAGCCTCGTGGCGCGCATCGCCTGGGACGAATTGACGCCCGCCGTACAAGCCAGGGTGAGCGAAATCCTGGGACCCGGCGTGACCATCCAGTCGGTTGCCAGTTGGGCCGACCAGGTTCGTAACCAGCGCCGCGAGAGCGGTCCATGGCACTACATCGATATTCCCATCGACAAGCCGCACCTCGACATGGCGCGCGATTGTGACAAGGGCGACTGCGTCATCGCCAAGATCGAAGAATTCAAGAAGCAACTGCGCGATCCCGCCGTCCAAGGGGTCGAGCGGCGGGAGGCGCTGATGTTCCTGATCCACTTTGTGGGCGACATGCACCAGCCCTTGCACTGTTCGGACAATAAGGATAAGGGTGGCAACGATGTCCACGTGCTGTTCTCCGGCCGCCCAACGAATCTGCACAGCGTCTGGGATAGCGGATTGCTGGGACTCATGGGGAAGGAAGACGCGCTGTACCCCGTCTACGCCCGCGAAGCCGCTAAACATGAAAAGTCGTGGGCCAAGGGATCGGTGAGCGATTGGGCCGAGCAATCGCACAAGGCCGCCCAAAAGATTGTATACGGCCGCTTGCCCAAAGTGGCCGCCGGAGCCCAGATCACCATCGACGCCAAGTACGAAAAGAAGGCCGAACCGCTGGTGAAGCAACAGATCGAGAAAGCTGGCGTACGGCTGGCGCGCGAGCTCAACGAAGCTTTGCGGTAAGGAAGGGGACCGATGAGTAACGGGATCGCCGATTCGACCCTCATAGACGACCGGCCCGCCGTGCCCGTGTGGATGCTGGGCATCGCGGCTGCCATGGTGCTGACCCAGTTGTACCTGATTTTCATGTGGGTTTCGACCGAAGCCACTATGGGGATCATCCAGCGGATTTTCTACTTCCACGTGCCGGCGGCTATGGCCTCCTTCGTAGCCACCTTCGTGGGCGGCGTCGCCGCTATCCTGTACCTGGTCAAGCGCGACAGCAAATATGACGACCTCTCGCTGGCCGCTAATGAGACCGTGGTGGTGTTTGAGATCGTCAACATCGCCATGGGCTCCATGTGGGCTAGGCGTGTGTGGGGCATCTGGTGGACCTGGGATGCCAAGCTCACGTCTGCCTTCCTGCTGCTCTTCATCTATGCGGCTTACCTGGTGATTCGCCGCGCCGCGCCGGTGGAAGCGCGTGCCACGGTGTGCGCGGTGATTTGCATCCTGGGGATGGTGGATGTGCCGCTGGTCTACATGTCCAACCGGATTTTCCGGACGCAGCACCCATCGCCGGTGATCGGCGGAGGCGAAGGCTCCGGCCTGGCCGGTGACATGGCGGCTACGCTGTTTTTCGGGATGGCCACCATGCTGATGGTGTGGTGGTGCATCCTGTTGGTGCGGCGCCGCGTGGCCCGGCTGGAGCGCGCGGCCGAAGACCTGACGCGCCGCGCGCATGAGCTGGACGATTTGAGGAGGGACTGACGCATGGAAAACTTGAACTGGCTCTTTTACGCTTACGGCATCGGCTGGCTGGTGATCTTCGCCTACCTCTTTCAGATTTCGCGGAAGGAAAAGAAGCTGCGTCAGCGCATCGCGGAATTACAGGAGATCATCGAAGAGCGCTGGCGCAAGAAAGGGTAGTGATCGTGCGTTAAGAGGCTATGGCCACTGGCACGGATTCCTGCTGGTGCTCGGGCCGCTCGGATTGGTTGAAAATGATGTTCTGCAGCGCTTCTAACGCTTCCACCACCCGCTCCACGTAATCTTCGTTGCGCGCCACCGATGCCTTGACCGATTCGATAGTGTGCGCCTGGCCCTTGGCCGCCTGTTCGACGGCGTGGACTTCGCCCGCCAGCCCCACTTGTAGAGCGGCGATTTCCCGTTGCGTGGATTCCGCCGCGTGCGCGGCCGACTGCGCGAAGTGGTCCACCCGCTGATGTGATGCTTCCAGGACTTTTTCCACTTCGGCGAACTGCAACTGTATATCGTCGAGAGCGGTGGTTACGGCTTGCGCCAGTTCGTTGGTGCGCGCGGTCGCGGCGTGCTCCAATTCCGCCAGCAAGCCGGCCTGCCCCTCCAGCTCAGCACGCACCGCGGCCTCGAATTCCTGGCGCCGCGTCACCACGCCCGGGTCGCTCTGCCGCTCGGTAATCGCCAGCAGCCTCAGCTCCATCTGCACCTGCTGCATGCGCTGCCAGCGCGCGGCCGGATCCTTTTCCAGACACTGCTTCACCACCTGGTCCAATCCTTCGTGGCCGATCGGTGAAAAGCCTTTGGCCTTGATCTCTTCTTCGAGCGCTTCCGGGTTGTCGGCCAGAAAGGCATGCCGCCCGGTGGCCATCTCATAGAGCACCGCGCCGAAGGCGAAGATATCCGTTCTGGCGTCAGCCGGCTCGCCTTGCAGGATTTCAGGCGCGGTATAAGGCGTCAGGTCTTCCAGCGCGCCGGGCGTGGCCGGCAGCAGCCGGGCGCTCGACTCGCTCACCTGAATCAACTCGGGCGTCACGGCGCCATTGCAGCGCCCGTCTGTGTGAATGCGCCGCAGCGCGCTTGCAATATTCAGAGCGTAACGGATCGTCTCGGAAACAGGAATGCGGTTGCCCGCGAGGAGTTGAGTCAGAGGTTGGAGATTTTGTGTCATGGCGACCTTTTTTTGCGCGTCCTCGATAAAGACTACTCGATCTATCGCCAATCGCCAAGTCATCCAACGGGAAGGAACGGGTGGGTCCTAATGAAATGAACGTACTGTTCGTACATTGACTTTGGTTAACGCGGCGGGCCGGGGATATGGCAGTATAACGGTGTGGAATCCCGATTCATTGAAGTCCCGGCCGGCCTGGATGCCGGCGCCGTCATCCCTGTCTCGATCCTGCGCGGCGGCCGCCCCGGGCCGGTCTTGGCGCTGATCGCGGGCAATCACGGCTACGAATACCCACCGATCCTGGCGCTCCAGAGGCTCCCCGGTCTGATCCGCCCGGCTGAAATCAGCGGCTCCATCCTCATGGTTCACGTGGCAAATATGCCGTCTTTCCTGGGCCGCACCGTTTACTTCAGTCCCATTGACGGCAAGAATCTCAACCGCTCCTATCCAGGCCGCCCCGATGGCTCCGTCTCCGAGCGAATCGCCTTCGCGATCACCACTCAGGTCATCGAAAAGGCCGACTATGTGCTGGACCTTCACTGCGGCGACGGCAACGAGTGGCTCCGTCCCTATGTCTATCAGGCCGTCACAGGCCAACCCCAGCTCGACGCCGCCATAGGCCGGTTGGTACTGGCGTTTGGAATCGACGATGTGGTCGTGGACCGCAACCGTCCCACCGATCCTGCCCGCTCGCTCTACTGCTCCACCACCGCCATCACCCGCGGCAAGCCCGCCGTCACCATCGAGAGCGGTGCCCTCGGCATGACTGACGATGAATCCGTCGATCGCATCCTCACGGGCATTTTCGGAGTTCTCCGCGAACTCGGCATGTGTGAGTCCGGACCGGCCCCACTCGCCCGCGCCATCTGGCTCGACCCTACGGCCATCGTGACAAGCCCCGAAACCGGCATCGTATATCCCAAGGTTGACCGCGACCAGACGGTGGCCGTTGGCGACCTCATCGCTCTGATCACCGGCTTTTTCGGAAACCCGATAGCTGAGGTGCGGGCGCCCATCGACGGAGTGGTCCTGTATGTCGTCTCTACGCCGCCCATCACGAAAGGTCAGCCGGTAGCCTGCATCGGCACGCCGGGCAGCACCCCGCCGTAGCGTCGCGCGAGGCCAACGGCCTGGTATTGCCGGGGCAAGGAACGCCGCGCAGCCCAGGGGGACTCAAATCATATTCCTCGGAGCAACTCGATGGTGACGATGTGGCGGACGCACTCGTGCGCGCGTGACGTCTGGTAGCGCCGGCGGTCTTGCCGCCGGTGCCTTTGGCATGCCGACTCCCGGTCATTAACCCGCTTGTCTCACCAGGTTTCGTCGCGAGGCGCGTCAGAAGGCTGCGGATACGAGGCGCGCGCCGCTCAGCGCGCGCAGGCATACTGGAACAGTATGTCGAGCACGCTGAGCAATCGCAACGAAGTAGACGCGGCCTCATCACGCGCCGCGGCAGAAAGCTGGTGAGAAATGCGGGTTAACACCAATACTGTTCAGTTAAGTGGGAAAGGCCATCGCCTTTCGTGGCCTGTTGCAGAGGGCCGTCGGCCCGCGAAATTTCATGAAAGAGTGCGCCGAGCCTCGCTGTTCGTGGAGCGGGCCTCCGGCCCGCAACGCCGGCTTTCCAGCCGGCGCCCCGCTTTTTCGACCCTGTCATGGTTAGCTGAAGCACGGGCGCTTGACAGACGACTAAAACCGATCGTCTGTTTGAATGTATAAGGGCTGAGGTGGAAAAGGGTTCTCCTGAAGGGTATGATGCCGAGACCGGCTTATCAGAGCCGGCTCAGAAACCTCAAACAGGAGAACCCCATGAACGTCAACCACTATATCGGATTCGATGTCCACAAGAAAACTGTCAGCTACTGCGTGAAGACCGCCGCCGGGGCGATTGTCGAGGAAGGCAAGCTACGCGCGACGCACGACGCGCTGCGCCAGTGGGCCGGGCAACTCCAGGAGCCGTGGCACGGAGCGATGGAAGCGACGCTGTTCAGCGGCTGGATCTACGACACGTTGCAACCGTTTGCGGCCGAACTACAGATGGGGCACCCGGCGATGATGAAAGCCATCGCCGCTTCCAAGAAGAAGAACGACAAGCTGGATGCGCGGAAGATCGCCGACATGGTGCGCTGCGGCTTGCTGCCGGCTTGCTACGTGGCGCCGGTGGAGATCCGCGAACTACGGCGGATGCTGCGCTACCGCAACCTGGTGGTCGGCCAGGCGGTGCGCCTGAAGAACAAAATGAGCGGGTTGTTGATGGAGGTAGGCGCGGAGTACAACAAGCAGCGACTACACGGGAAGCCATACTTCACGGAGCTGCTGGACACGGTGGAAGAAGTGCCGGAATCGGTGAAGGATTTGCTGCGGCTGAGCCGCGGGGCGCTGGAGACGTTCGAGACGACGCAGCGGCAACTGCTGGTGAGGTTGCACAAAGACCGGCTGCTGGCGCAGCGAGTGATGCGGCTCGAGAGCATTTGGGGTGTGGGCGAAGTGACGGCGCTGACATGGGCGCTGGAGGTGGGCGATCCGCACCGGTTCTCTTCGGTGGCGCACGCGGTGAGTTACTGCGGACTAACTTCGGCGCTGGTCAGTTCGGCCGACAAACAGCAGCGAGGACCGATCTCGAAACAACGCAACGCGCACTTGCAGACGGTGTTGATCGAAGCAGCCAAACTGGCGCCGCGGTGGAATCCGCCATTAGCGGCGGTACACGCGCGGGAACTGGCGCGCGGGAATCGCAACCGGGCGACCCTGGCGGTAGCGCGCAAGCTGGTGGCGTATCTGTTGGCGGTCGACAAATCCGGCCAGCCATTCGAGGTGCGCACTGCACCGGCGACCGAAACGGAGGTTCAGGCGGTGGCTTAACAGAAAGCTCAAGGCTCACCAGCGGGAAAGGTTGTTTTCCCGCCCAAGCCGCCCGTCGCGAGATCTCTGATGCCAGAACGGTCCTCGCCGTCAAGGGTTCGCTGCGCCGCGCCAAAAACCGGCGCGCCCTGGACGGCTCCGGGCCGTTCCGCCGCAGGGCCAGTCGCGACGGGCGGCTCCGGCGGGAAAACAACAGCCAGCCGTGTGCAGCACCACTACGATTTGCCAGCGATCCACCGGCCGTTCCTCGCGTGGGTGGGACTGCACGAAGGAGGGCCTCCCTCCCGATGTGCCGTTTGGTCTGTTTCCTGGCCGGCCGGTTTACCCAAACTCAATCTTCGAGGACGGCCCGGTGCTGTTCCCGCAAATGGATGTCTGGTCACGCTGACGCGTTGGCCCAACCCGTAACGGATCACAAAGGGCAAATCGTTCAGCAGTTCGTCGGACCTACCGCGGCGCTTCAGGGAACTCTTCCGAGTGCAGGGGAAGTTCTGTTTTCGCTTGACAAGCCCTTATCATGGATGTCCCACCCCCGACGCCAGCTTAAGCGAACCGCATTGGGGTTAACACCAAGGACTGCGGCGGAGTAGCTGTTCAGGTCCTATTGGGTGATGATCTGCGTCGATGTGCTCTTCAGCGTTAAGGCTTTCGAGGAAATCGGAATCAGCAGCGTCTTGAAGTTGTACGTCATCTGCACTTGTACGGTGCTGCCTGGATTATGGTTCGGGCTCCACGTCACCGCCACCGATAACTGCGTGTTGTCGAGCGCTGTGGCATTGGCTAGCGCGTCCGCCTGGACATCCGCCGCCGCGGCAGCGTGCCCGCTGGCGCTTCCCCGCGCGGATGCCCACCGCGCCGCGCGATGCGCCGCGAAAGAAAGGGAATTGAAAGCGAACCCCATGCGGCCGAAATCCGCGATCCCCATCACCAGAATCAGAAACAGCGAAGTGACCAGGGCCGGTTCGACCATCGTGCTGCCGCGCCGTTTCACTGTGCTCTCATGCTCACTGTGGTCGAGACCGCTCCCGTAAAGGGTACCAGCGGATAGTTGATGAGGGGCATCGCCGTGGCCGACGCCGTTACTTGCGCGTACACCCGCACCGGGCCGGATGAGCAACTGCCGCCGCCGCAGCTCGTCGTGCTGCCGTCGGAACACTTGCACACCTTTGCACTCGTCGCCTTCAGCCCGGGTACATCCGGCGCCGCATTCAGCACGGCGTTCTGCATGCCCGCGGTGTTCGACGCGTTGGCCGCGCTCAGACTGCCGTATTGCGCTCCCACTCGTGCCGCATCGGCCACCGAGATGGCTGTGCGCATCACCAGCGCGTAGTCCAGCACTCCCGCCAGCAACACCAGCGTCACCGGCAACATGAGTGCAAACTCCAACAACGCCGTGCCCCGTTTCCTGGCCATAGCTATTCGCTCAATGTGGCGCCGCTCTTCACCGGCGATCCGCCGGAGAGCGACGAGTAGTTGTTGTTCAGCGTGGCGCCGCCGGAGAAGTTGACGGTATCCGCCACGATGATGGTGTAGGCGCTCGAAGCGCCGCCCGAATACGACAGACCGGTGGTGGGGAAATACAGTGTCCCGTTCAAGATGGCGTTTGCTCCGCCCGAGAATGTGCTCGCCGCGCCCGCCCCTACGCTGGAGTCCTGGAAGAATAGAATCCCCGCCAGCGAACCGCTGGTCGGTGCGCTCAGCGTTACCGTGGTGCCCCCGCTCAGCGAAATTGGCCCGTAGCTGTAACCCGCCGCCGCGGTGTTGAAGAAGGTCACACCCGAGCCGGTTAGAGTGGATCCGCCGCTCAGCGATAGCCCGCCGCCTTTAAGTACGTATGTGCCCGGGTTGAAGGTCACCTTGGCGCCGCCGCTGATCGAAATCCCCGCGCAATAGGTTCCCGGCCAAAGCGTCGCCGTGGCTCCGCCCGAAACGCTTTCGCTGGTATGGGTGCAACCTCCTACCGATGGCTTCGGCAGGGACGAAAGCGGATCGCTCGCCGCCGCCACGCCCGTCACCGGCGCCGGACTCACCGTCGAGCCGCCGCTCACGCTGTCTTTCCCGGCTAAGTCGATATAAGTGGCCGTCACCTGTGAGCCGCCGCTTACGGACATCGCCGTGGAGCTCGAGGAATTCACCGTAATGCCGCAGTTGACTTGCACATTGACGCCGCCGCTGGCGCTGAATGCTCCGCTGGCCGCCGGATCGAGCGAGAACAAGCAGTTCGTTCCGCTGCCCAATTGCGCCACCGCGCGCGCCTGCACCCTGCCGGAGGAGACCCCGACCATCTCCATGAAAAAAGTGGGCACGTTCTGCGAGATGATGACTTCCACGGCGCTGGAATTTGCCGTCGAATATCCCGTCGCCGGAGGGTTGTTCACGGTGACGGTGACTCCATTCGAGCCGTTCGTGAATCCGTTGGCCGCCGCGTCGCCCCTGGCCGCCGCGGTAAGATTCGCCGAACCGCTCGCCCGCAGCTCCTGCGCCCCGCCCATAGCCGCCGCATCCGCCGCTGCCTGCATCCGCGTCTTGACGTATTCTTGGTATCCGACGTCGATCCCCAGCCCAAGGAAAGACAGCAGGACCGTCGAGGTCACCAGCATCGTTACTACGACATATCCCTGCCGCGACCGGCACGCCCGGGCTGTCCCCTTGACCGCGCTCATGGCTCTTACGCCTCGACTCTAACAGCGCTGGCCCATCCTGCCAATCGGTTGTCCGTCTGAATCACGGCGGAGAATGGCCTTAGGTCAGGAGTTGCTGCAAAAGTCCGGAAAACATATTGAGCCGCCGATTGACCTGATGAGCGCCGATCAGCCCAGTTCCTTTCAATCCGCATTCATCGGTGTGAATCGGCGGCTAGCCATTCCCTGGTTTCTTCACCAAGGGATCAGGTCTTGATCGCGTTCGACGCCATCGGGTTAATTACCGATCCGTCCGGCGCCAGCGTTCCCGAGGGATAAGTCATCCCTGCGATGGCCGGGCCGATCTCGCTCGGTTGAAACGTCGGCGTGTCGGCCGGGAAATTCCCGGTCCCGCTGAGAAAGGCCACCATCTGTTGGTTGTAGCTGGTGATGGCCCCGCCCTGATTGATTTCCTGCGTCAGGTCCGCGGCCAGTTGTTGCACGCCGTAGCTGCCGAATTTCGCATAGTACGCTAGGTCCGCCGCATTCACCGTCTGGCCGCTCGGCAACTGAATGAAATTGGCCTTGATCTCCGTAGTGGTCGCATTGGACGAAGGAAACGGAACCTCCTGCACCACCGTGCCTCCCAGCAGCGTCGCCAGTTGCTGCGCCGTCTCGTCGGATGCGTAGTACGCCGGCGAGTTGTAAACCGTGCCGGTGGACGTATTTTCCTCCAATTGCGACGGAGTCAAATAAGTGGGCTGGAACGAGCCGTCCATGATGGCGTCGATCAACGCGCCGATCCCCGGCTGCGCGGGCGTCGCCACAGTCGTCGCGCTCGAAGTGTCTGCGTCGCTCGCCGCTGCTGTGGCCGTCGCCGCCTCCGCTACCGGGTCCACGGTCGCTGCTTCAGTGGTGGCCGCCGCCGTTGTGGCCGCCGCTGGGGTCGTGGCGGAGTTGCTCGCCGCGGCCGCCGATGCCGTCCCGCAGGTTACCCAGCCGGCTAGCGGGTTCACGGTCGCTGTGCTGGCCTGCGTGGTGCTGGACGTCGCGGGCGTTCTCACAACCGAACCTTCGCCGGAACTCGCGGTCGGAAACCGGCTGTTCACCAGGGTGGCAAAGGGAGTCGCCGCTTTGGTAGTCTCTCCTGAGGTTGTGGATCCCGTTCGTGCGCTGCATCTCTGCGCCGACACTGTCGTCGGAGTGGTCAAAGTGACCGAATGCTCAGCGATCTTCATGTTCCAATCTCTCTCTCTTCTTCCATCGGCGGAATTACCAAATCCCTGCACCCCGCCCTGTCAACGAAATTTCTTGCTGCAATTGTGTAACCAAAATCGGAATTCCCGGTATCCCTCTTCGAAGGAGTGACCTCGATGAAACTCGCCATGCTGGCGCTATTGCTGATGGCCCCGGCCTTTTCCAAAGACTGGCGCACCGGCCGCCATGCCTACCGGCGTGCGGTTGTCGAAGCCCGCGCCTCGCGGCGGGAAGCGCGAAGGGAAGTTCGACGCGCGCGTATGGAAGCTCGCCGCGAAACTCAGGCCTATCGTCTGGAGCTGCGCCGCGAGATACGCGGGGCCGTGCGGCGCGAGCCCGCCGACACCAGCGGCATGCATCGCATCTTTTAGCCCGCAAGAACGCGGTCCCGGGCACAGAACCGCGAGCGTCAGCGAGCGGCCGCCACGCAGCCTGGATCTGGCCGCTCGCCAACGGTCGCGGTTCCGTGCCAGGGGCTACGTTTATCCACTCTTGTGTCGCGCACCCGACCAGGGGCGCAGCCCTACTGGCGTTACCATGGCCTCTATGCACGCCCGCGTCGCCGCCGCTTACGAACGCATCCACCCCCTGGTCCGCGAGACTCCGGTGGAAGAGTCCGCCGCCGTGGCAGGTCGCTCCGGTGCCGTGGTCTTACTCAAGCTCGAACATCTCCAGCACACCGGTTCCTTTAAGTTCCGCGGCGCTTCCCATAAGATCGCGCTCCTCAGCGCGGAGCAGGCCGCCCGCGGCGTGGTGGCCGCTTCCAACGGCAACCACGGCCTGGGTGTCGCAGCCGCCGCCCGTGCGCGTTCCATCGCCGCCGAAGTCTTCGTCTCCTCCAGCGTCTCGCCCGCCAAGGCGCGGCGCATCGAATCGTTCGGCGCGCGCATCCAAATCGCCGGTTCGGACCCGCTTGCCGCCGAACTTGCCGCCCGCCGATCCGCGGAATCCTCCGGCCGGGTCTTCATCTCTCCGTACAACGATCTGGATGTCGTGGCCGGCCAGGGCGCCATCGCCGTGGAACTTCACCGCCAGGCGCCGCGCCTCGATGCCGTCTTTGTGGCTGTCGGCGGCGGAGGCCTCATCGCCGGCATCGGCGCCTACCTCAAATCGGTTTCCCCCGCCACCGAAATCATCGGTTGCTGGCCTGAAAACTCTCCCGTCCTCTACCAGTGCCTGCGGGCCGGTCAGGTGATCGACGTGCCCGAAAGACCCACTCTTTCCGAAAGCACATGCGGCGGCCTCGAACCCCATTCCGTCACCCTGGAACTCTGCCGCAACGTCATCGACCGCGCCATTTTAGTGTCGGAAGACGAAATTTTGGCGGCCATGCGGCTGGTCCTCGAAGCCGAACACTGGGTGATCGAAGGCGCCGCCGCGCTCGCCGTCGCGGCTTTCCGCCAGGACGCCCACCGCTGGGCCGGCAAAACCGTCGCCGTCATCTTATGCGGCCGGAACGTTTCCCCCGAGGTTTGGCGCCAGGTTGTGTAACCCCAGCCGCCGGGCAGTCGCCCTTGACAGCCGGGCACTCGCGCTGATGGCCTGCCCGGAATTGCATATACTATACCCCTTGTAATCATGAAACGTACCCTTCTATTGCTTCTTCCGGCCGCCGTCGCCTGTGTGGCGCTGGCCGTCGCCCAATCGGCCTCCGCGCCGCGGTTCACCCCGGAGTTGTTCCAGGAAATCCAGATGCGCAACATCTCCGGAACGTTCACTTCCGGGCGTATTGCCGACGTCGCCGTCGACCCCCACAATCGAGACGTCTGGTACGTCGCAACGGCTTCCGGCGGCCTCTGGAAGACCACCAATCGCGGCATCACCTTCAACCCGATTTTCGATACCGGCGGCTCCTACTCGCTCGGCTGCGTCACGGTCGATCCGAACAATTCCGATATCGTCTGGCTGGGAACCGGTGAGAACCAGGCGCAGCGCGCCATCGGCTACGGCGACGGCATTTACAAGAGCACCGACGCCGGCCGCACCTGGAAGAACATGGGGCTCAAGGATTCCGAGCACATCGCCAAAATCCTCATCGAAAAGCGTGACCCCAGCGTGATCTGGGTGGCCGTGCAAGGACCGCTCTTTGCGCCCGGCGGCGACCGCGGCCTCTACAAGACCACCGACGGCGGCCAGACCTGGAAGCCGCTGCTGCAAATTTCCGAAAACACCGGCATCACCGATATCGATACCGATCCGCGCAACCCCGACGTAATCTACGCGGCCTCTTACCAGCGCCGCCGCAATACCAGCGTAGTGGTGTCCGGTGGCCCGGAGGCCGGCATCTTCAAAACCACCGACGGCGGCGCGCACTGGTCCCAGCTCAAAGACGGCCTGCCCACGGTGGACATGGGCCGCATCGCGCTGGCCATTTCACCCCAGAAGCCCGACGTGGTGTACGCCTTCATCATGACCGCCAAGGCCAACAAAATGAGCGGCTTTTACCGGTCCGACGACGCTGGCGCCCATTGGACGCGGGGCGCTTTCTTCGAGGTCCAGGACCCCGAGTATTACGGTGAAATCTACGCCGATCCCTCGCAATACGACCGCGTCTACGGCATGGACGTCAGTGTTTTCGTCACTGCGGATGGCGGCAAGACCATCCAGCGCGCCGGCTGGGGAGTCCACTCCGATAACCACGCCCTGGTCTTCGATCCCGCCGACCCGCTGCACCTGATCGAAGGCAACGATGGCGGCCTGTATGAGTCCTACGACCACGGCCACACCTGGCGCCACTTCAATAACATTCCGGTGACGCAGTTCTATCGCGTCTCGGTGGACAACGGCCTGCCGTTTTATAACTTGTACGGCGGCACGCAGGATAACGGCTCCCAGGGCGTCCCTTCGCGCACTTCCAACCGCGCCGGCATTCGCACTTCCGATTGGATGAACACCGGCGGCGGCGATGGCTATCAGTCCCGCGCCGACCAGGATGACGCCTCCATCGTTTACACCTGCTCGCAGATGATCGCCTGCGTGCGCCTTGACCTCAAAACCGGCATCAGCGCCAGCATCAACCCGCAAGCCGCGCGCGGCGGCCGTGGCGGGCCGGCGCCCGCGCAACCCGGCAAAATCGCCGACCCCGCTTTGCGGTCCCGCTGGGACATTCCCTTCATCATCAGCCCGCACAATCATACGCGCCTCTACATCGCCGGCAACAAACTGATGCGCAGCGACGATAGCGGCGCTACCTGGAAGGAGGTTTCACCCGACCTCACACGCAACATCGATCGCAACACCATCCCCGTCATGGGCAAGGTGTGGGGCCCGGACGCCGTCTGGAAGAACGAATTCACCGACGAATACGGCACCGGCACGGCCCTGGCCGAATCGCCGCTCAAAGAAGGGCTGCTGTTCGTCGGCACCGATGACGGCCTGCTGCAAATTTCCGAAGACAATGCAGCCATCTGGCGCAAAATCGACAAGTTCCCCGGCGTCCCCGATCTCACCTACGTCACCGGCGTCCACCCGTCGCCCACCGACGTCAATACCGTCTACGTCACCCTCAACGATTTTCAGCGCGGCAATTTCAAACCCTACGTCGTCAAATCCACCGACCTCGGCCGCACCTGGACGTCCATCGCCGGCGACCTGCCCGATCGCGATCCTGCCTGGACCATCGCGCAGGACCACATCAATCCCAAACTGCTCTTCCTCGGAACCGAATTCGGGCTGCACTTCACCATCGATGGCGGCGCGCACTGGATCAGGATCTCGGGCGGCATGCCCACCATCGCCATTCGCGACCTGGAAATTCAGCGCCGCGAGAGCGATCTGGCCGCCGCTTCGTTCGGACGCGGTTTCTTCATCCTCGACGAATACTCGGCGCTCCGCCAGATCACTCCGGAGACGCTGACGTCCGAAGGCGCTCTTTTCGGGCCCGGACGGAAAGCGCGCCAGTTCGATGAGATCGGCTACTACCGTGCCCAGGGCGACAACCTCGCCTCGCCCAACCCGCCGTTCGGCGCGATGCTCACCTACTATCTGCGCGACGACCTGCCCGGTGCCGCCGGCGCCGACGCCCCCAAGTACGTTCTGCAAATCGCCGATGCGGCCGGCAAGATGGTCCGTCAGATGGACGCTTCCACGCGCGCCGGGCTGCACCGCGTGGCCTGGGACCTGCGTGAAAATCCGCCGGCTAATGCAGGTGGCCGTGGTGCTGGCGGATTCGGCGGTGGTGGCGCCGGATTCGGCGGTCGTGGCGGCCGCGGCGGCGCCGCGGTCAAGCCCGGCGTTTACACCGTCACGCTCGGCAAACTGGCTGGAACGAATTTCACCCCTCTGGGCCAGCCGCGGAAAGTTGAAGTAGTGCCCCTCGAGCCTTCGAACCGCTAAACCAACCCCGTGGAGCAGGCTTTCCAGCCTGCAACGCCGACATTCCTGTCGGCGCCAACGCCGGCTGCAAAGCCGGCGTTGCGGACCGAAGGCCCGCTCCACATCACATCACCTCCGTCGCCCCACTCGCCATTTGCTTCCCTCTGCGGCTTGTGCGACAACCGGTAAGAGGGTTTAGACATGTCAGTGTCCCGAGCCGTTCTTTCCGCCGACGCCCTGCGCCAGCGCGCCGCGCAAATGCCCGGCTGGAACGTGGTCGGCCAGCATCACATCGCTCGCACCTTCAAGTTTCCGAATTTCCTGCAGGCGCTCGATTTTGTCAACCGCGTCGGCGCAATCGCCGAAGGCCAGGGGCATCACCCCGACATCCATCTCACCTGGGGCCGCGTGGATGTCGAGACCTGGACCCACGATGCCGGCGGCATCACTGAAAAGGACTTCCAGCTCGCTTCGGAAATCGACAAGCTCAAGATCTGAGTTGACAGACAAACTTGTCTGCCTCACTTCGTTGCGCAAGGCCTTGTGATTTTTTTGAGGCCGGCGCTTTCGCCTGCCAAGGACCGCACCCATGCCGACGCCCGCTCACCGAATTCCTGTGGAGCAGGGCTTTCACACGGTACTGGTTTCTCCCGTTTGTTTTCTCCGCATCTCCGCGCCTCCGCGGTTCAATTTTCCGGTCGTTTGGCTGTGGTCCCGCTGCTCTGTAGGCCAGGCGCCTTCGTCCGCCAACAGAACGCTGGCCTTCAAGCGACGATCTCGTACCTTCTCCCTGCCACTGC
Organism: Bryobacterales bacterium; assembly: GCA_963842505.1. Lineage (GTDB taxonomy): Bacteria > Acidobacteriota > Terriglobia > Bryobacterales > Bryobacteraceae > PALSA-129. The sequence goes on along the minus strand of CAWJGZ010000004.1, from coordinate 1,035,188 downwards.
TTCGATCCTTCTTCGCGCCAGTTCCACCGCCTCCTGTGAACTGTCTATCCCCACCCAGTTACGCCCGTTTCGCTCCGCCGCCACCAGCGTCGTCCCGCTGCCACAGTAGGCGTCCAGCACCATGTCGCCCTCCCGCGAGCAGGCCCGGATGATCCGCTCCAACAGCGCCTCCGGCTTCTGCGTAGGGTATCCCACGCGTTCCGCGCTGGATGCCTGCAGCGAATTGATATCCACCCACCAGTCCTCCGGTGCCTTGCCTTCGTCCAGGTAATACTTGTAGTAGCGCGTCTCGCCCTTGCCGTTGCGCGTGCCGTACACCAGCCGGTACTTGCGGCCCGTCGCGTCCGTCTCCAGCCGCCCGCCGAAGCTCTCTTTCCCGCTGCGCATCGCGACCCGCACCGCACTTGCGTCGAAATGGTATTGCGCAGACTTGCTGTAGAAAAAAATGATGTCATGCTTGTGCCCGAACCAGCGCTTGCTGTGTCCCCCGTGGCTGTAGCACCATACGATCTCATTGCGGAATCCGCCGCCGCCCGCGCTGAACACCGCGTCCAGCATCAGCTTTAAATAGTGGCTCGCGGCCGGATCGCAGTGGACGAACAAACTCCCCGTGGGTTTCAACACCCGCTCCATTTCCACCGTGCGCAAGCCCGTGTGAATTAGGTATGCCAGCAGGCTGCCACGCCCCACCACGCTCGCCAAGCCATCGATCAGCCTTCCCAACTTCGGCACCGTCAGAATGGCGCCGTACCCCTCCGCCGCGCGCTGGTCCCAGCACCACCGGTCCCGAAATGCCGCGCCATAATTCCGCCCCGAGTGGAACGGCGGATCGATATACGCCAGGTCCACCGACTCAGCTCGGATGTGCCGCCGCAAGACCTCCAGATTGTCTCCGCAATACAGCGCATTCTCCACGTTCTTAGTCTCCCACTCCCGGCCAAATCGTGGTTAAATATAACATCGAGTTGAAGGTCCGCTGGCGCGGGGTCTGCCTTTGCGGGTCCGTGCGGCGCATCGCGAAAACAGAGGAGATTCCATGTTTTTGAAAGTACTCGCAACGGCAGCCGCGGTTGCCACTCTGGCGTTTGCCCAAGGTGGCGGCGACATGGGGAACATGGGAGGCATGCAAAGCGGCGGCAGGGGAGATCAGAACGCCGGCATGCCCCCTGTGGGCAACTTTCGCCCGCAAAAGGAGTCCAAGGCCGATCAGATCGTCTCTAAACTCAAGCTCTCCAAGGATCAAAAGGCCGAGTTCGAAAGCATCCTCGAGGTTTCCTACCAGGATGCCGACCCGGTCCGCAAGCAGTTGGCTCAGGGGCGCGCGGCCCTTGCCAATGCCACCCTCTCGGGACAAAGCGCCGACGACATCGCCAAGATCACAACAGCTTACACCACCGTCGAGGCCCAAATGACCGGCCTGGAAGTCAAAGCCTTCCAGAAGATTTATGCCCTTCTCAAGCCCAACCAGACCACTCACGCGCCCGAGGCCTTCGACCTGATGGCCGGAATCCTGGACACTGCGGCTGGTGGCCGCGGCATGGGTGGCGGCAGAGGTAGAGGCAGAGGCGCCAGGTAATCGTTTTCAAGGAGATTTCATGCTTCGGAAATTCTTGGTATTCGGCCTGGCTCTGGCCAGCCTCGGCTTCGCGCAAGGCAGCCGGGGAAGCCGTGGCGGCGGGGATACTTCCGCTGCTCCAATGGCCGTCGCGCCGCCCAGCAAGTTCGACACCATCAGCAACGCCCTCAATCTCAATAAGGACCAGAAGAAGGCCGTCAAGACGATGCTCGATGACGCCGCCAAGGAGGCCACGCCCCTTCGCGACCAAATGTCCAAAGCCCGCATTGCCATCGCCGATGCCATCCAGGCCAAGAAAAGCGACGACGAAATCACCCAGAGCGTCAACGCCTATGCCGCTCTGTCCACCCGGATGAGCACCTTGGAGATCAACTCGTTTGCCAAAATCTACGCCGGCCTCGACGAAACTCAAAAGGCCAACAAGAACGGCATCGGCGTGGTTTTCAGCATGATGAAGAATCTCTTCGCCACCAAGAGCTGGAACGAAGACTGAGCACACTAAAAACTGGTAGCGCCGGCGGTCTTGCCGCCGGTGTTTACGCCGGCGCCGCCCTTGATATCCCTTCGGGATATGGAAATCACACGTCAGAAATCAAGAAAGCCGGCATGGAGCCATCACCGCGACGGCTCCATGCTTCTAACTTCTAACTCCTGACTCCTGCCTTCGTCTGCCGCGGCTCGGCGGCCGCCGCCAGCGTATGGTACGGCTTACCCACTTCCTGCGCGTCCACCACCGCAATCGCCGCCACGTGCACGATGTCGTTCACTTCCGACCCGCGTTGCAGTACGTGTACCGGCTTCGCTAATCCGGTCAGCAGCGGCCCAATCAGCTCGCAGCCTCCGATGCGGTGCAGCAGCTTGTACGCGATATTCCCGGCTTCCAGGTTCGGGAACACCAGCACGTTGGCCCCGCCCTTGAGCGTGCTGAAGGGGTAGGTTTCATCCACAATCTGCGGCACCACGGCGGTGTCGGCCTGCATTTCGCCGTCGATCATCAATCCCGGCGCCCGCTGCCGCACCAATTCCACCGCCCGCCGCACCTTGTCCGACAGCGGATGCCGCGTGCTCCCGAAATTCGAGAACGACAGCATCGCCACGCGCGGCTCCTGGCTGAACCGGACGGCTTTTTCGGACGCCTGAATGGCAATCTCCGCCAGCTCTTCCGCGGTCGGCTCGATGTTCACCGTCGCGTCCGCCAGGAAGTACATATTGCCCTTCGCCGAAATCAGCAGGTATACGCCGGCCACTTTCTTCAACTCCGGCCGCACTTCGATCACTTCGAGCGCCGGCCGGATGGTGTCCGGATAGTGCGTCGCGATCCCGCCCACCAGGGCATCGGCATCGCCCAACCGCACCATGACTGCGCCGAATGTCGTGTGATTCCGCAGTTTCTCCGTGGCTTCCGAACGCGTGATGCCCTTTCGCTGCCGCAGGCTGTAAAACTCCTCCGTGTATTCGCCAAGGCGCGGGAATTTCAGCGGATCCACGATCTCGGCGCCCTCCAGATGCAGGTGCAATTCATCGATTCGCGCACGGATCTTCTCTTGGTCGCCCAGTAGGATGGGCGTCGCGATCTTCTCATCCAGCAGGATCTGGCATGCCCGCAGGATCTTGCTCTCTTCGCCTTCCGGAAAGACCACGCGTTTGGGCTGCTTTTGCGCCTTGTGAATCATGCCCCGCATCACTTCGTGGGCCTTGCCAAGCCGTTTCTCCAGCTCTTCGCGATACTGCTTGATCTCCACCGGCCGTTGCGCCACGCCCGTCTCCATGGCGGCCTGCGCCACTGCCGAGGCTTCCCAAATCAGCACCCGCGGATCAAACGGTTTCGGAATAATGTACTCCCGCCCGAACTCCAGCTTCTCCACTCCATACGCGCGCAGCACCGAATCGGGGACGTCTTCCTTGGCCAGCGCGGCCAGCGCGTGCGTCGCCGCCAGCTTCATTTCATCGTTGATCGTCGTGGCCCGCACATCCAGTGCGCCGCGGAAAATGAACGGGAAGCCCAGAACGTTATTCACCTGGTTCGGAAAGTCCGAGCGGCCGGTAGCCATAATCGCGTCGGGACGGGCGGCCAGCGCCACATCGTACGCGATCTCCGGATCGGGGTTGGCCATCGCGAAGATGATCGGGTTGGGAGCCATGCCTTTCACCATTTCCGGCGTGCAGGCCCCGGCGCTCGAAAGCCCGAAGAATACATCCGCTCCCACCAGCGCTTCCGCCAGCGTGCGCGCGGAAGTCTTGGACGCGAAGCGCGCCTTGTAGGGATTCATGCCTTCCTTGCGGCCTTCGTAAATCACGCCCTTGGTGTCGCACATCACGATGTTCTCAAGCCGCGCGCCCAGTCGCACGTAGTGAGCGGCGCAGGAAATCCCCGCCGCTCCCGCACCGTTGAACACGATCTTGATTTTCCCGATCTTCTTGCCGCTGATCTCAAGCGCATTCAGCAATCCCGCGCCTGAAATAATGGCCGTGCCGTGTTGATCGTCGTGGAAGACCGGGATCTTCATGGTCTTCTTGAGTTCTTCTTCGATGTGGAAGCACTCCGGCGCCTTGATGTCTTCCAGGTTGATGCCGCCGAAAGTCGGCTCCAGAATCTGGCAGGTGCGAATGATCTCCTCGGCATCCTTCGTGTCCAGCTCAATGTCGAACACGTCGATATCCGCGAAGCGTTTAAACAGTACGCCCTTGCCTTCCATCACCGGCTTGCCCGCCAGCGCGCCGATGTTCCCGAGGCCGAGCACTGCGGTCCCGTTGCTGACCACCCCGACCAGGTTGGCCTTGGCGGTGTACTTGTACGCGAGGCTGGGGTCGCGCTCGATTTCCAGGCATGGAACAGCCACGCCGGGAGTATAGGCTAAGCTTAAATCACGCTGCGTGCGGCAAGGCTTCGTCGGAACCACCGAAACCTTTCCCGCAGGAGCTATGGAATGGTACTCCAGGGCATCCTCAGGACGGATAGACATATCAGAACCTTTCCAGACAATTATACATAATTGTCTTATTATTAGACATATCTGTTTTAGCCCCACCGCTTTGTGGAGCGCGCCCCGAATGGCCTCTACTACTGCTTGGCTTCCAGTTCGGCCCACCGCGCGTATAGGTCGGCCACTCGTGCTTCGGCGGACTGCAATCTCGCGTAGCAGGCCTGCAGCCGCAAGCCATCCGAAACCACATCCGGCGATTGCATCTCCGCTTGAACGCCTGCGAGTTCCTCTTCGGCTTGCAGAATCTGCGTCTCCATCTGTTCCCATTCGCGGGCTTCCAGGTAGGAAAGCTTCTTCCTGGCGGAAGCCGGTCGCGCCGGCTTAGCGGCCGCCGCAGCCTTCGCCGCTTTGGGCAGGTCGCGCGCCTGATCCGCTTCCCACTGCCAGTAGTCGCTGTAGATCACGGCTCCGCCCTGTCCGTCCAGTCCCATCACCACCGTCGACACGCGATCCAACAGATAGCGGTCGTGGGTCACCAGAACCAGCGCGCCGGGAAACTCCATGAGGCTCTCCTCCAGCACTTCGAGCGTGGGGATGTCCAGATCGTTGGTCGGTTCGTCCAGCAACAACAGGTCGGCCGGCTGCAGCATCAGCCGGGCGATCAGCACGCGCGCCTGCTCGCCGCCGGAGAGGCTGGAAATCGGCCGGTCGAGTTGCCCGGCGTCAAACAGGAATCGCTTGGCCCAGCCGGCCACGTGGATCGGTCGATCCTGGTAGATCACATAATCGCCCTGCGCGCCCAGTCCCTGGCGCAGCGTCTGCTCCGTGTCGAGTTGTTCCCGCGCCTGGTCGAAGTAAACGATCCGCAGCTCCCGCGCGCGCTTCACTGCGCCCTCGTCCGGCTCCAGTTCGCCGGCCAGCAAACGCAGCAGTGTGGTCTTGCCGGTTCCGTTCCGGCCAAGCAGGCCCAGCCGCGTCCCCGGCGTCAGGGTGAAGCTCAGATCGCCGAACAACCGGCGCCCGCCCAGTTCCTTGCCAATGGCTTTCGCGGAAACCAGCCTTTTGGTGTGGCGATCGGTGCCGGTGAAATCGATTTGCGCCACGCCTTTGACGCCCCGCGCTTCCAGATGGGAGAGATCGCGCATCAGGCGGCCGGCTTCATCGATGCGCGCTTTCGACTTGCGGGTGCGCGCCTTGGCCCCGCGTTTCAGCCATTCCACTTCGCGCCGCACTTGGTTCGCCAGCGATTCCCGCCGGCTGGATTGCGCCCGTAAGAACGCTTCCTTCTTTTCCAGGAACTGGCTGTACCCGCCCTCCACGCGGAAGATGCCCTCGGGATAGGCGCGGTCGATTTCCGCCATGTCGTTCACCACGTTGTCCAGAAAATATCGGTCGTGGCTGATCACCACGCTGGCGAACGGGGCGGCGGCCAGCAGCTCTTCCAGCCACAAGATGCCTTCCAGGTCAAGGTGGTTGGTGGGTTCGTCGAGGAACAGCACGTCGGGCTGCGAGGCCAGTTCGCGAGCGATGGCCAAACGGCGCTGCCAACCGCCGGAAAGCGAATCGGCGCGCACCGAGCCATCCGTGAATCCGGCGCGGCCGAGTGTCTGGCTGATGCGGCCGGCGCGCTCCAGGTCGTCCAGCCGTTCCCCCGCAATTCGCTCGGCGACGATCCCGGCGGCGCTCTGGTCCCCGCGGAAATCGGTCTGTTGCGCCACATAGCCGATGCGCGTGTCGCGCCGCAGCGAGATCGATCCCGAGTCGGGTTCCAGCCGGCCCGCCAGAATCTGCAGCAGCGTCGATTTGCCCGCTCCATTGGGACCGATGAGCCCCAGCCGCTCGCCCTCGGAGATCCCCAGCGAGATATTCTCGAAAAGCGAGCGCGCGCCAAAGCTCTTGGAAAGCGCCGTGCAACTGGCAAGAAGTGGCATCAATCAAGACCGGGGAAAGCGGATTTCACCGCGCAGGCGCCGTGGAGCGGGCTTTCCAGCCCGCAACGCCGACATTCCTGTCGGCGTTCCAGCGCACCTATTGGTTGCGGCGCCGCTCTGCGTCTCCGCGCCTCCGCGTTGAAAAATTTTCTCCACGCAGAAAAGCCAAATCGCCGCAAGCATGATGAGACTTGTGGCAACTTGCTAAATGCCCTTCTCGCGATAGTACTCGTTCAGGTCCAGCGCCGGCGGCGTGTACCCCAGCGTCCGCAGGAATCCGGCCGCCTGGCCCCGGTGGTGTGTCCCGTGGTTGACCACGTGCAAAATCACTTGCCAAAGCGGCTGCTCACAGTGCTGGCCTTTCATGTCCGTATAGGCAGCCCGCGCCTGCGCCCGCTCGTCGGTCAGCTTGGCGGCCCACGCCATCCAGCGCTGCATGACCACCGGCCAATCGTTCTGCAGCGCGAACAGGCTGCGATCCGCTTCCGTGATGAACCGGTGCGGCTCGCCCTGCAAGCGCGCCAGCCACAGCCGGTCGGCCGCAAAGACGTGGACCAGCGTGTCCAGGATGCTATGGTCGGCGGTTTTGAAATCGTGCGTGAGTTCTTCGGCCGAAAGCAGCGCAGCGGCATCGACGATCCGCCGGCTCGCCCAGGCCGTGTAGTCGAGGTGGCTTCGCAATACATCGGCGGAGACAGTCATGCATTCGATTATCGCGCAGTGACGCCTCCCGGCTGTTTGGACGATGAACTGGACCGCATCTCCCCCAAAACTACCTGGTAGCGCCGGCGGTCTTGCCGCCGGTGCCTTGTTCGCGCCGGGCCGCGATTCCGCGCCGCCTCGGCTATTGATCCCCAGCACTCATAGTGATGCTCCCAGACGGCACGCCGTGATCTGTTTCGCGAGGCGGGCGGACTCCCGAGAGCCGATGAGAACCTTCCGCCCGTCCTGCAATTCCAGCTCGACTGCCGAGGTTCCGTCGGCTATATATGCCTGGCCGCGGAGACCGGAGCGGATTCCATAGCCGCCGAAGTCGCGGATGGGGTCATATTCCACTGGCCTCGCGGTGCGGATTTGAGACAGCGAAATTGTCCGTCTGCGCCAAAGACCGTGCAGCCCGACCGCAATCTCCGCGGGCCGCAGGTCGGTGACAAGGCGCACCGTGATGAGCCGCACATACACCAGTACAAGCAGGACCGAGAGGAAAGCCAGCTCGCCGTTCGAGACCGCCGGATTTCCCCAGGGGTGATGCCAGACCAGTTGCCTGATTGTGACGAAGAGGAGCGCGCCCGGCGGCGTGGCTAACGCCATCTTGCCATACCTTTGCCGGAATGGCTGCTCTTCATGGAAAATAACCGGCGGTCTTGCCATAACGTCCCCGTTAGCGCAAGGCTCCGATGGTGTATTGCAGCGTGGCGTACTGGCTCTGATAGTCGTATTTGGCATTGAGATTTTCTATCTCCGCTGCGGTCACGTTCAACTGCGCCTGCGTCAGCTCCACGATGGTGGCGAGTTGAAGATCGAAGCGGCCCTGCGCCAGGCTCATGGCCAGGGTGGCCTCGCGCAGCAGTTCTGCCGTAACATCGAGACGCTGATAAGCGACGGCTGTGGTGGCCCACGCCGTCCTCACGTCGCGCGTAACGGCTTCGGCCTCGTCGCGCAGCCGCTGGTCGGCTTCGAGCGCCCGGAAGTGTGCCTCCTGCCGTCTGGCTTTGAACAGCCCTCCATTCAAAATTGGAATTTGCACATTCACTGCAATTCCCTCATATTCGGGTGGAATCACACGCGGCAGCGTAATCTGGTTGATGTAGGGCATGTACCCCCCAACGCCCACCACGCTGGCCGTCGGGTAAGACAAATCCCTCTCGGCGCGCTCGAACCGGTAGGCGGCGTCGCGGCTCATTTGCAGGCTGGCGAGTTCCGGCCGGCTGCTGATGGCCTGTGCCACCAAATCTTCCGAGCGCGCAGGAGGACTGGGCGGAAGGGACTCATCGGCAAGTTGATAAGTAGCCGCGTCCTGGGAGCCGATCGCGCGCGTCAGTTCCGCGAAGGCCTCCTGCACCTGGTCTTGCGCCTGCAGCAGCAGCAGCTTTGCCTGCGACAGATTCACCTCCGCGAAGCTGACGTCCAATGCCGTGCGCAGCTTGTTGTCAAAAAGCGCCGTAATCTGGTCCACCACCAACTGGCGGGCCGCGACCGTTTCCTGCGCCACCTTCACCAGCGCCTGGGCGCGCAGCGTCCCATAGTAAGCCTGGTTGACGCGCACCAGGACGTCGTACTTAGTGGCCTGGGCCGTCTGCGCGGCGGCGCTGGCCTCCAGACGCGAGGTAGCCACCAGGTTAGGGGTGCGTCCGGAATCCGTAATCAACTGGCTGAGCGTGATGCCCTGGCCGACGCGGTCGAACAGGCTGGGGTCCGTGAGGAGCCCGGCGCCGATGCGCCCTCTGGGATTGGCCTGCGAGCCGGTAACATCTCCGGACAACGCCGGGTAATACGCGGCCCTGGTTTCATCGATCCGCTGGTTCATGGCGGACGCCGCATGTTGTGCCGCCAGCACTTGCGGATGGTTCTTCAATGCCAGCGCCTCTGCGTCCCGCAGAGTCAGCTTCACGGGAGCGCCCGCCTGCGCCAAAACGCAGCCGCCTGTGCTGAAGATGAGTAAGACTGTGACAAAGAGATGTCTCATAAAAGCCCTGCAAGAAATCGTCAGGATTGTGAAGTTGTGGCGGCTCGTTTCCTGCCGTATACCAGCAAGTAGGCGGCGGGGACGATAAACACTGTCAGCAAAACCGAGGAAGTCAACCCGCCAATGATGGCGCGCGCCATGGGCGTGTACTGTTCGCCCCCTTCGCCAAGCTTCATCGCCATGGGAGTCATCCCGATAATGGTTGCCAGTGAAGTCATCAGAATCGGCCGCAGGCGCACCCTGCAGGCCGTAACCACGGCGTCGGTAACCGACAGACCTTGCTCTTCCAGTTTGTGCGCGAAATCTACGATCAGAATGCTATTGGAATCCGCGATTCCGATTAACATGAGCACTCCCATCAACGACATTACGTTGAGCGTTGTGTGTGTCAGCGGCAGAATGATCAGCACGCCGACAAATCCCATTGGGATTGCCAGCATGATCAGGAACGGGTCAATGAAGGAGCGGAACTGTGCGATCAGAATGAGAAACAGCAGGATGAACGATATGCCGAAACCCATTGCGAAGCTCTTAAAAGATGCGTTCATGCCTTCCACCATTCCGCGCAGGTTCACGCGGATGTTTGGAGGCAGCTTTGCGTCCGAGATGGTCTGTTGGATCGCGCTGGTCAGCCTGCCCAAATCCTCACCGGAGGGCGTTACGTAGACATCCACCACCCGCTGAATCTGGTAGTGATCGATCTCCGTGGGGGACTCGAGATTCTCCAGCTTCACTACCGAATCGAGCGTAGTTGGCTCCTTCAGGCCTGGCGCGCGCAGCGGAATCTGTTTGAGATCTACCAGGTTGTGGATAGCGCCGCGGCCGTGCTCGGCGTACTGGACGGTCAGGAAGTAATCGTTCCCTGTCTGATAATCGACCCAATAGTTGGGAGCGATCATGGTATTTGAGTTCAAAGCCGTAATGACATTGTCCACGATGTCCTTTTGCGACAGCCCCAGTTCGCCCGCGTGTACCCGATCGACATCCAGCCGGATGGCTGGATAATTCATATCCTGCGGAATGTAGATCTCGCCGACTCCCGGGAGTTGCTGGATGCGCCGCGCCAGATCCTGCGCCACGTTATATGTGGTCTGTAGATCGTGCGTGTTGACCTGGACGTCGATCGGCGCGGGCATCCCCGAATTGAGGATCGCATCCACCATGGAGCCGCTCTGGAAAAATGCGCGCACATCGGGGAACTTGGCAGCCAATTGATTCTTGACGCGGTCCATGTAGATAAGGCTTCCGATGGCGTGGCCTTCATTCAGTTCCGCCTGAATGGTTGCCGTATACTGTCCGGAGTTAGTGGTATAGAGCGAAGAGAAATCGTTGACCACGCCGATGTTCGAAACGATCATTTTGAGGTCCGAGGGAGGAACAACTTGCCGGATCAAGTCCTCTATCTTGGCTACGTATTGGTCCGTCACTTCAATGCGGCTCCCGGTGGGCACTTTGACATTCATCGTGAATTGGCCCGCATCGGTTTGAGGGAAGAAGGCCCGTCCAAGAAATGGGTAAATCGCCAGGCTTCCCAGAAAGACGGATATAAGTAGAGCAACCGTCAGGGCGGGGCGTCTTAGAGCCCGCCGCACCCAGCGCTCGTAGAAGTCCAACATAACCGTGAACATCCGGTTGAACCATGCATTGAAGCCGCCACTCGACGCTTTCTGCCCGTTTGCGCCGGCGTTGTGCTCATCAGGGGCTCCCTTGAGAAATCTGGAGCAGAAGAGCGGAATCACGGTCATCGCCACCACGAAGGAAGCCAGCAGGGCCAAACAGAACGCCAGCGCCAGCGATGAAAACAGAAACTTACTCACGCCAACCAGCAGCGTAACGGGAAAGAAATCCACCACATCCACCAGGGTCGCCGCCAGCACCGCCAGATTTACCTCCGCCCCTCCCTGTTCGGCGGCGATCGCCGGGGTCTCCCCTAACTCCAGGTGGCGATAGATGTTTTCCAGCGAGATAACGGAATTGTCGATGACGCGAGAGAAGGCCAGCGCCAGGCCGCCCAGAATCATCGTATTCACCGTGCTGCCGAGCATGTACAGGACCACTAAGGTCGCCATCGCGGAAATCGGGATGGACAAGAGAACGGCGAATGTGGCCCGCATACTCCCCAGGAAGATCAGAATCATGAGACTGGTGAGCACGAGTCCCATCATGCCTTCATGGAACACCGTCTTTAGCGCTTGCTTGACGAACACCGACTGGTCGAAGACAATGCTGGTCTTCAACTGCTTCGGAAGATCGAAAAGATGACTGGTAAGGGTCCTGACATCATTCACCACCTGTATGGTATTCGTGTCGCCGCCCTGCTTCATGATGGGTATGTAGGCGGATTTTTGGCCGTCGATGCGCACGATGTTGTACTGCAATTGGTTGGCGTCTTTGGACTCTCCGACATCCCCAACCGATACCCAGCGCGTGCCTACGGTCTTCAAGGGCACGTCGTCCAAATCTTTGACGTCTTTGACTAAACTATTGGAGTAGACGTAGTAGTCATTTGATCCGATCTTCACGTCCCCGGCGGGAAGAATCAGGTTGCTGTCATTGACGGCGTCGACAACGTCCATCACGCTCAACTGCCGCGATAACAGCTTGTAAGGGTCCACATAGATCATCGCCTGGCGATACTTGCCGCCGAACACCCCCGGAATCTCCGCGCCCTTCACCACTGCGATCTGGTTGCGGATCTGGAATTGGGCCAGGTCATGAAGCTGGGTTTCGTTGAGTCCCTCCCCTTTGACCGTAACCAGGCAGACTGGCAGGCTGGAAGCGTCAAACTTCAAAACTACCGGCGGGAGCGTGCCCGGCGGTAAGCGCTTCAAATCGGCCAGCGCCAGGTTGGACAACTGCGTCACATCCGCATCCGCGCTGGTCCCCGGCTGGAAATACACTTTGATCATGCTGACGCCCAGCAGGGAGCGGGACTCCATGTGGTCTATACCGGAGGCGAGGGTAAAAAACCGTTCCAGCGGATTGGTGATATCCGTTTCGATATCTTCCGGGGGCATGCCGGAATAGAATGTCGCCACGATGACTTCCGGCATGTTGATGGTCGGGAACAGGTCCACCGGCATGCGGGCGAAACTGGTGATTCCGATTACTGCCAGCGCCAGGCAGACGACGATGATGAAGTAGGGGTTTCGAATTGAGAAGCGTGGCATCGGGATTCACTCTGCCGGAGCAGTCCTCCTCCGATAAACGAGAGAATAAGCCGCCGGTACTATGAATACAGTCAGCAGAACTGAGGAAGTCAGGCCGCCGATAAGCGCTCGGGCTAGCGGGGCATATTGCTCACTTCCGGTGCCGAGTTTCAACGCCATCGGTACCATTCCAATGATTGTGGCCAGCGAGGTCATCAATATCGGACGCAGCCGAACCCGGCAGGACGTAATCACGGCGTCCTCCACGGATTGCCCTTGTTCCTCCAGGCGATGCGTAAATTCGACGATGAGGATGCTGTTAGATGCGGCGATACCAACCAGCATGAGGACGCCCATCAAGGACATCACGTTCAGAGTGGTATGAGTGAGCGGCAGCACCACCATCACGCCAATGAATCCCATAGGGATGGCTAGCATGATAAGGAATGGGTCTTTGAACGAGCGGAATTGCGCAACCAAAATTAGAAAGAGGAGAGCCACAGACAACGACAAGCCGACTGCGAAGCTGGTAAAGGAATCGCGCATCGCCTGCACCATGCCGCGCAGATTGATACGGATGTTGGCGGGAAACTTCTGCGCCGCCAGCAACTTGCTGATACTTGCGGAAACCTTACCCAGGTCCTCACCCGAGGGGGTGACATACACGTCGGCGACGCGCTGAATTTGATAATGATCGATTTCTGTGGGCGACTGAACGAAATCCACGTCGGCGACGTTTCCTAGGGTCGTTACCGGCCGGGCGCCTTGGAGAGCCTGAAACTCGTAACCGGGTGCTGCCGGGCGGAGATTGTTCGTGCGGCTCCGTAGCGGGATTTGCGTCAAATCGACAAAGTTATGAATGGCGGGCTTGCCGTTTTCGTAGTACTGAACGGTCAGAAAATAATCGTTACCGGTCTGGTGATCTACCCAATAGTTAGGGGCGATCATGGTATTCGAATTGAGGGCGGTGATGACATTATCCACGATCTCTTTCTGGGTTAGACCGAGTTCAGCCGCGTGGATTCGATTCACTTTGAGCCGAATGGCAGGATAGTTCATGTCCTGCGGCACGTAGACCTGACCGATCCCCGGTAGCTTGCGAATCTGCGTAGCGAGGTCCATAGCGGCGTTATAAGTGGTGTCGAGGTCCCGGCTGCTGACCTGGACATCGATGGGTGCGGGGGCACCCATATTCAGGATCGCGTCGACCATCGATCCGCTGGAGACGAACGTGCGCAGGTTCGGGTACTGAGTCTCAATCTGGCTACGCAGCCGGTCCATATATTCAAAGCTGCTCACCCGGTGAGAGTCGTTCAACGCCACCTGGATGGTCGCTGTGTAGGGTCCCGCGTTGGTGGTATAGAGGGCGGAAAAGTCGGGAACGATTCCGATATTGGAGACGATCATTTTAATATCGGCCTTATCGACCACCTGTCTGGCGAGAGCCTCGACTTTGGCAACATAGTCGTCGGTCTCCTCAATGCGTGTGCCGGTCGGGACCTTCAGGTTGATGGTGAACTGGCCAGCATCTGTTTGGGGGAAAAAGGCCAGCCCCAGCATGGGATATATGCCGAGGCTGGCTACAAATAGGAGCAACAAGCCTCCTACCGTAAGGGATGGCCGCTGTAGCACGCTGCGGACGGAACGCTCATAAAGATCCAACAGCCGGGTAAAGGCCCGATTGAACCGGGCATTCAGGCCGCCACCACTACGTTGTTCCTCGGGCGAGTGGTGGAAGCCTTTGAGAAAGCGGGAGCAGAACAGCGGGATCACCGTCATCGCCACAAAATACGACGCAAAAAGCGAAATGGCTACGGCCACCGCCAATGCGGAAAACAGGAATTTGCTGACGCCGTACAAAAAGGTAACGGGAAAGAAGACCACAACAGTGGTAAGCGTGGCGGCGAGAACGGCGAGGCTGACTTCGGCGCCGCCGCGTTCCGCGGCCTCTTCGGGCGCGGCCCCCGTTTCCAGATGCCGGTAGATGTTCTCTAGCGCGATCACCGAGTTATCGATCACACGGGAGAAGGCCAGCGCCAGTCCGCCCAGTATCATGGTGTTGATTGTGCTCCCCATCATGTAGAGCACTACGAACGTTGCCACTGCGGAAAGCGGGATCGAGAGAAACACAGCCAGTGTTGCGCGTAGACTTCCCAGGAAGATCAAGATCATCAAACTGGTGAGCGCCAGCCCGATTAGTCCTTCGTGCACCAGCGTCCATATCGCTTCCTTTACAAAAGCAGACTGATCGAACACGACGGCGGCTTCCAGTTGCTTCGGAATGTCGAACAGCTTTCCGATCATCTCGCGGATACCGTTCACCACCTGGATCGTATTCGTGTCGCCGCCCTGCTTCATAATTGGCAAGTACACGGAGCGCTGCCCGTCTACGCGAACGATGTTGTACTGGATCTGGTTGGCGTCCTGGGCTTCGCCGATGTCACCTACGGAGACCCAACTCTGCTTCTTGGTCTTGATGGGGATCTGGTTCAGATCCGCAACCTTCTTTACCAGGCTGTTGGAGTAAACGTAATAGTCGAACGGCCCCATTTTCACGTCGCCGGCGGGAAGGATGAGGTTGCTCTTGTTCACTGCGTCCACTACATCCATGAGACTCAGTTGCCTTGAGAGCAGCTTGTAGGGGTCGACGTAGACCATTGCCTGGCGGTACTTCCCTCCGAACGGAGGCGGGATCTCAGCTCCTTTTACAACAGCGATCTGGTTACGAATCGTGAACTGTCCGACGTCGTGCAGTTGGGTCTGAGAGAGCCCTCCGCCCTTCAGGGTCACCAAACACACCGGAAGACTGGAGGCATCGAACTTCAAGACCACCGGTGGCAAGGTGCCTGGCGGGAGGCGTTTCAGATCGGCCAAGGCGAGATTCGAAAGCTCGGTCACATCGGCGTCCGCGTCCGTTCCCGGCTGGAAGTACACCTTGATCATGCTCACGCCAAGCAGCGATCGCGATTCCATGTGACCGATGCCGGAAGCCAAGGTGAAGAACCGCTCGAGGGGATTGGTGATGTCGGTTTCGATATCCTGCGGCGGCATACCGGAATAAAAGGTGGCCACCACAACTTCCGGCAGATTGATGGTCGGGAACAGGTCCACCGGCATGCGAGCGAAACTGGTGATTCCGATTACCGCCAGCGCCAGGCAGACGACGATGATGAAGTAGGGATTTCGAATGGAGAAGCGTGGCATCGGGAATCACTCTGCGATATCAGGGGTCGTCCGGGGAGGAAGAGCCAGCTCCAGCAGGGAATAGGTGCCGGAGCTGGCGAGGCATGGGAGGGATAGCCCTCCCGTGTTAAGGGCCGCCCGCTGTTGCACGCTGCCGGCGGAGCGGTCATGGAGTTCCAGCAACCGAATGGAGAAACGCGGCATGGTGTTTTTCTCTGGCGGCGCTCCTATGGTGAATTGCCGCCCTGATACTGCACGACTTCCACTTCCTGCGGCTTCACATGCAAGCCGGCTTTGAGACCGCTGCGGTCGCTGACCACCACGCGATCGCCTTCGTTCAGGCCGCTCAAGACCTCAACGTCGGAAGCGGTCCGCAAGCCGAGCACAATTTTCCTCTGCTGCAAGATGTCGTTGGCATCAACCAGAAAGATACTGGCCTCATCGCCTGTCTGACTCACCGCTTGAAACGGCAGAACCAAAGCAGCGGCCTTGCGGTCCAGCGTCAAAGTCGCTTCGGCGTAGAGCCCGGCATCAAGAGGTGCGACTGGTTGGGTACATTCACTTCGGTATGCATAGTTCGGGTATCGGCGTTGACGTCCACGGAGAAGCGCGTGACTGTGCCCGGGACAACCTTGTCCAAGGAGGAAATGCGCACCTGGACAGGCTCGCCGATGCGAATGTACTTTACATAGGACTCCGGCACGGGAATGACGAGACGAAATAAGTCGTCCTCGGAGAGCCGGACCAAGGGCATGGCTTGGGTGCTGGAACTGGTGCCGGCCTGCATCAGGGTTCCCAGGTTGGCGTACCGCTGCGTCACCACGCCGGCGAAGGGAGCGGTAATATTGGCGTAGTCGAACAGGATTTTGTCGCGCTGCTGCTTCGCTTTAGCCTCATCCAACTGGCTCATTGCCGTTTGATAGGCCGACTTTCCGGCCTCTACCTGGGCCTCTAATGCCAGGTCCTTTCCTGCGGCGTCGTCGAGCTCCTGTTGCGCCACCAAACCCGGCTGCTTCGTTGCCACGCCTTTGAGGCGGTTGGAATAATCGTGAGCCGGCTGGTGCTGCGCTTCGAGCCGGTCCAACTCGCGTTGTGAGTGAGTCACTCGCTCGGCGGCGCTCGCGATGGCGGCCTTGTCCTGCTGCAACTGCATCTCCAGTTCCGGAATCTCCAGCACGGCCATCAACTGCCCCTTTTCGACCCGCGAGCCGTAGTCCACCAGCAGGTCCTTCACATACCCTGACTCCTTCGCATAGACATCGATTTCCTGGTAGGGTACAAGCTCCGAAGATACCGTGAGCTGTCTCATCACCGGCTTTCGCGTGACTGGCGTCACTCCAACGGTAATCGCCGCCTCTTGCGCGTCTCCGCCGCTTGCCCTCACTGCTTGCGACCCGGAGCACGCGCTCAAGCACAGCAGCGTTGCCGGAATTGCAAGTAAGACCAACCACCGGCAACCGGCGTGAGCGCGGGGCCCTTCGGTCATGGCGCTGGTCTTCTTCGTCATAACCGTCCACCCACGGCTTCTTCCGGCTTGGCGGGCAACATATCCACGGAAAAGTCTCTTCTTTCGGTCAGCTCGAATAACTCCCGGTCGCCTTGCAGGACTTGCTGGGCAATCGCGGCCAGTTTGCCCGCGGCGCCGGCCGGAATCACATGAACTCCATGCAGATCGCCGTGGAGAAGGTCGCCGGATGAGATCCGCAAACCTCCAATTTCCACCGGCTCGCCGAAATCCACCACGTGCGCGTAGGCGTGAGAAACCGAAACACTGCCGGCGAATAACTGGAACCCCAGCGCTTCGATGCCCGGAACATCCCGCACGGCGCCGTTGGTCACACATGCCACACAACCCAGCGCGCGCGAGATACGGGCATAAGCCTCGCCGAACAACGCCCCAACCCCCGGCGAGTGGTCGGCGTCCTGGATCACCACGATTCGCGGTCCATCCAGGCTGGTCACGTATCTCCACCAGTTTGGGTGTTCGTAATAACAACGGCCCGTGATCGGCAGCATGGATGACCGCATTCTGGCCGTGACCGCGTATCCCATCACTGGCGCCAGTTGCGGAAAGCGGCAGGTCACTGCTCCGGTGATAAAGCCTTCGTTCCGCGGCCGAATATTCAGTCGCTCGATGGCATTGGAGAGAGTGCAGGTGTCGAACTGCCTGAGTTTCTCTATCTCTTCGCGGGAGAACAGCCCATTTGGCGTCAACATAAGGTCAACACGTTCATTAGGGAATGTGAACATTGAAGAGGAGTGCTTGATCTGGGTTCATCGGCGTTCATCGGCGGCTCAACAGGCTCTCTCTCTGGCTTTTTCAGCAGCCTCTTAAAGGGTAATCAGAAGAGGCGTGTGACGCCCATACCGTCCTCAGGGGAGTTTTGCGGGAAAACTTGGGGAGTGCTTGAATCAGCCGCTTCGCGCGCCGTGCTGGGCATGGTACTTTAGCCTTGTGCATGATTGAGGTCGCGCAACTCCGCAAGTCCTTCGGGGACTTGACCGCCGTGGATGGGGTTTCCTTCACCGCCGCCCGCGGCGAGATCTTCGGACTGCTGGGCCCTAACGGCGCGGGCAAAACCACTACCATCAGTTGCATTTCCGGGCTGCTGACACCCAGTTCGGGGCACGTGCGGGTGGACGGCCACGACGTTGTCCGCCATGGCCCGGCGGCGCGGCGCGTGCTCGGCGTGGTGCCGCAGGAGATATCGCTTTACGAAGATCTCTCGGCGCTGGAAAACCTGGCGTACTGGGGCGGCGCGCAAGGCATGCGCCAGCCGGCGCTCGGTGAACGCATACGCCTGGTGCTGGAACTCACCGGGCTCGAGGATCGCACGCGCGAGCCGGTCAAGCGTTTCAGCGGTGGCATGAAGCGTCGCCTGAACTTCGCGTGCGGCATCATCCACCAACCCAAAGTCCTGCTGCTCGACGAGCCCACCGTGGGGGTCGATCCGCAGAGCCGCGTGCGCCTGCTCGAACTGGTGCGGGCGCAGGCGCGCGACGGCGCCTGCGTGCTCTACACCACGCACTACATGGAAGAAGCCGAGTCGCTCTGCGACCGCTTGGCGATTGTGGACCACGGCCGCATCATCGCGGCGGGCACGCTGGCCGAGTTGCGCGCCATGCTGGCGGAGCGCGATCTGCTGCGGCTTTCCGGCAGTTTCCAGGTGGAGGCGGCCCAGGCCGCGCTGGCGCGCATCGATGGCGTCCAGGTGCTGCAGGCCGATGCGGAGCTGCTGATTCTCGCGCTGCCGGAAGCTTCGCGTCGCTTGCCGGCCATCTTCGCCGCGCTGGCCGCCGCGGGCTCGGAAGTGCGCAACACCACCCTCACACAGCCCAGCCTGGAAAGCCTGTTCATCAAGCTGACCGGCAAGGAGCTGCGGGAATAACCATGCGGTTCCTTTGGATCTCGGTGCGCAAGGATTGGAGCCGCGTGCGGCGCGATCCGTTTGCGCTCGCCACCTCGCTGGCCATCCCGCTGATTCTGGCGGTCATGATGAGCCTGGTCTTCGGACGCGGCCAGGCTGTGCCGCAAGGCCGCCTGCTGGTGGCCGACGAGGACGACAGCGTGGCCAGCAACCTGCTTCTGGGGGCCTTCACCCGCGACCCGTTGGGCAAAATGTTGCTGGTGGAAAAGGTCACCCAGGCCGACGGCCGCGCGCGCATCAATCGCGGCGATGGCTCTGCCTTGCTGATCGTTCCGGCCGGCTTTCAGGAGGCCTTTCTTCGCAACCGCCCGTTCCAGTTGCAGCTCTTTACCAACCCGGCGCAGAGGATTCTGCCGCAGATAATCCAGCAAAGCCTGTCGATCATGGTGGATGGCGCCTTCTATGTGGAGCGCCTGGCCGGAGACCAACTGCGCGCCTTTGACACCCAACACGCGCCCCCCGATGAGTTAATCGCCTCGGTCAGCGTCTCCATCAATCACTTGGCCACCAGCCTGCGGCGGTACCTGCGTCCGTTGGCGATGGATCTGGAGACGCAGGTGGTGGCGGATCGGAGCGAGAGCCAGCAGGGAAGTTTCGCGGCGTCCTTTCTGCCCAGCATGATTTTCATGGCCCTGCTCATGATCGCCAACAGCATGGCGCTGGACATCTGGAAAGAGCGGCTGATGGGAACGCTGCGCCGGCTGGCGGCCTCGCCCGCGCCGCTCGGTGCCTTTCTGGTGGGACGGCTGATTTTTGTGGCGACCGTGTTTGTGCTGGTGGCCCTGGTTGGCCTTGAAGCCGCGCGCGCCATTGCGGGTGTGCCAGTCGCGAGTTTGCCCGCTGCCGCAATGTGGCTCACCTTCGCCGGCTCCGCGCTGTTCCTCATGATGCTGGTGGTGGCCCTGACCGCCTCCACCGCGCGCGCCGCCAGCGTGATGGGCAACCTCATCGTTTTTCCGCTGGCCATGATCGGCGGCTGCTTTTTCCCATTTGAGTGGATGCCCGCCTGGATGGCGCGCATCGGCCGGCTTACGCCCAACGGTTGGGCCATCACCCAGTTCCAGGCTATTCTCGCTGGTGAAATCGATGCGCGCCGGCTGGCTGTAGCGGTGGTTGGTTTGACCGTGGTGAGCGCCCTGATGTTCATGGTGGCGTTGCGCCGTTTGCGCGCGGGGTTTCTGCTCTGATGCTGCGAGATGCGCTATTCCTGGCCCGCATGGACGCCCGGCACCTGCTGACGCGGCGCGAGACCATCCTCTGGACCTTCGTGATGCCGGTGATTTTTTTCTACTTCATCGGCGTCATCGCAAAGAACGCCGCGGGCGGCGATGCCAGAGATCCCATCGCCGTGAGCGTGCCGTCGGATGCGGGCTTTCTGGCCGGCCAGGTGATCGACCGTCTGAAGGCCGCCAACTACCGCGTGGTGCGCACGGAGTCACGCCAGGAATTCGAAGAGTTCCGCACGCGGCTGGAAATTCCGGCCGGTTTCACCGCCGCCGTGCTGGCGGGCAACCCGCAAAAAATCCGCCTCACCCGCACTGGCAAGGACATCGGCGGCGATTACGACCGCGTACGCCTCGCGCGCGCCGTCTACACCGTGCTGGCCGATCTGGTGGTGGTGACGGCGGGTGTCACCGACGGCGGCGGCGAGGCCACCCCGGAACGGTTCGCCGCATTGGAGCATGAGCCCCGCGCGCTTACGCTCGAAGTCAAGCCGGCGGGCCGGCGCATCGATCCGCCCAGCGGGTTCGAGCAATCCGTCCCCGGCACCATGGTGATGTTCACACTGCTGGTGCTGTTCACCAGTGGAGCGGTGAGCCTGACCATCGAACGCCATCAGGGGATCCTGCGGCGCCTCGCGTCTTCGCCCATGTCGCGCGGCGCGGTCGTGGCCGGCAAGTGGGGTGCGCGCTTGGCGGTGGGTGTCATCCAGATCGCCTTCGCCATGACCGTGGGCAGCCTGGTCTTCCACGTGCGCTGGGGCAGCAACCTGCCCGCCGTGGCGCTTGTTCTGCTGGCCTATGGCGCGCTGGCCGCCACTCTGGGAATGCTGCTCGGTAACCTGGGGCGGACGGAAGGCCAGGTGATCGGCTTCGGCGTGATCTTGAGCAATCTCCTGGCGGGCCTGGGCGGTTGCTGGTGGCCCGTCGAGATTACGCCCCTGTGGGCGCAAAAGCTGGCTCTGTTTCTGCCCACCGGCCTGGCCATGGACGCGCTGCACAAGCTGGTGAACTTCGGGGCCTCGCCCGCTACAGTGGTCCCGCACTTCCTGGTGCTTGCGGTCGCCGCGCTGGCGGGGATGTGGGTGCTGGCGCGATCGTTCCGCTTTCAGTAGACGTCGTCTCCACCCCTCGGCGGTGAATACGCCCGAAAATATCTCAAAAACCCGTTGTCTCCGGCGCACAGAAGGTACATACTGCCTGTCAGCAGTATCCAACCGCGCACATTCTGACTGGAGAGAGGGGGACACTCAAATGACGATGATTCCAGCCTTGTTCTTGCAGGGCGATGCCAATACGGCGCTAGCCCGCTTTTCTCACCAGGTTTCGTCGTGAGGCGCGTCAGAAGGCTGCGGATACGAGGCGCGCGCCGCTCAGCGCGCGCAGGCATACTTGAACAGTATGTCGAGCACGCTGAGCAAGCGCAACGAAGTAGACGCGGCCTGATCACGCGCCGCAGCAGAAAGCTGGTGAGAAATGCGGGCTAGCCGGCGGACTTCTCGCGATGGGCGGCGCCATGATGCTCGTGATGTTTCTGATCATGGTGCTGTTCATCATCGGCTGCTGGAGGGTTTTTGCCAAAGCCGGGCAGCCCGGATGGGCCATCCTGATCCCGTTCTACAACCTGTACATCCTGTTGAAGATTGTCGGCCGCCCCGCCTGGTGGATCGTGCTCTTCCTGATTCCGCTGGTCAATATCGTCGCCGCCGTCCTGGTGGCCATAGATCTTGCGAAGGCCTTCGGTCAGAGCACGGTATTTGGGGTGGTTCTGTTGTTTCTGCTGGGCGGCATCGGCTATCTCGTCCTGGGCTTTGGCAACTACCGTTACATAGGCCCCTCGGCCGCCGCGGTGCAGTAATTGAATCATCCGATTTCGCCGCGAGGTGGGGCAGGCGGTGCTCGCCTGCCCAGTCCAAGCCGGGCGCAACCCTGGCCTGGAGTTTCTACATTTTCAAACTGGTAGCGCTGGTAGCGCCGGCGGTCTTGCCGCCGGTGTCTTGTGCGTGCGTGACCATCGACACTCTTCGGGACACGCTGCCAGGCCGCTTCTTACCGGGTTTATCTCCACGCATGCGATCCCTGCGCTGCGTTGTTTTTGGGTGCGTACCCACCGTCGAAATGCTCTCTTTGCCGGAACGCCTCTCCGGTTCTTCCCAGCAGGAGATGGGCACGGTTCGCCGGTTCCGGCTTTCAACCTTCGTATGATCTCCGCGGGGCGCGTCGCCAGCTAGAGTTAATCTCAAGCTAGACTGGCCTGTTTCAATCCACGCGCCCCGCGCGGGGCGCGTCCTGAAGACGTAAACACAACGGGCGAATGCGGCTGGTTTCAATCCACGCGCCCCGCACGGGGCGCGTCACGACGTTGGCAGATCATCGGCAGATTCTGCCGACGTTTCAATCCACGCGCCCCGCGCGGGGCGCGTCAGGCCGCGCTGCAATAGCCGATGAGATGGGCATGGTTTCAATCCACGCGCCCCGCGCGGGGCGCGTCAAGCAGGGGCGTTGGGCGCTACGCCTTTTGAAAATGTTTCAATCCACGCGCCCCGCGCGGGGCGCGTCTTGTAGGCTCTTGTAGCGCCAAGAAACGAGGTTATGTTTCAATCCACGCGCCCCGCGCGGGGCGCGTCAAGCTGATTTTCAAACCCACCGGGAAGAACCCCAAGTTTCAATCCACGCGCCCCGCGCGGGGCGCGTCATCGACTCGCCCGCCGGTCCATCGAGCGAGTGCGGTTCCAATCCACGCGCCCCGCGCGGGGCGCGTCCAATTGCATCGCGCGCGTTGCAATTATGATGCCGTTTCAATCCACGCGCCCCGCGCGGGGCGCGTCGTGATGATTCCCGCGGTGCGCGGCGTGAAGACTTCGTTTCAATCCACGCGCCCCGCGCGGGGCGCGTCCACCGCGGCCTGGGTCAGGGACGGCAGCGAAATCGTTTCAATCCACGCGCCCCGCGCGGGGCGCGTCACTGTGCCAGGTGCGAGTGTCTGGCTCCCGCTCGGTTTCAATCCACGCGCCCCGCGCGGGGCGCGTCGAGCGTCGAGCCCAATCCGCCCGGTTAATGCGCAGTTTCAATCCACGCGCCCCGCGCGGGGCGCGTCCCACTGCGGGTCAGGTCGTGCGCGTTCTTCCCGCGTTTCAATCCACGCGCCCCGCGCGGGGCGCGTCGTGCTATCGACTGTTCCGCTATTGCCTTTACTGCTGTTTCAATCCACGCGCCCCGCGCGGGGCGCGTCATACCGTTATCGTCTTGCGCAAGACGGTGCTGTTTGTTTCAATCCACGCGCCCCGCGCGGGGCGCGTCCGACGGTGCTGCAAACCCAGCTCACCCAATTGGTGTTTCAATCCACGCGCCCCGCGCGGGGCGCGTCGCAAGAAGATTGTCGGCTGGCTGCCATGCTGG
The DNA here is from genome assembly GCA_963842505.1 of Bryobacterales bacterium. Classification (GTDB taxonomy): domain Bacteria; phylum Acidobacteriota; class Terriglobia; order Bryobacterales; family Bryobacteraceae; genus PALSA-129. The sequence goes on along the minus strand of CAWJGZ010000004.1, from coordinate 1,011,692 downwards.
CCGTTTCAATCCACGCGCCCCGCGCGGGGCGCGTCTCGGAATGAATCCCATTAGAACCTCGCACCCATCGTTTCAATCCACGCGCCCCGCGCGGGGCGCGTCGTAGACCTTCACCAGCCGCTCGTTCAGCTCGTCGTTTCAATCCACGCGCCCCGCGCGGGGCGCGTCGCGCCTCCTTGATCCGCATGGCCCACTGCACGATGTTTCAATCCACGCGCCCCGCGCGGGGCGCGTCGTCCTGGTTTTTCTGCACCGTGGCGTTGAGCTGGGGTTTCAATCCACGCGCCCCGCGCGGGGCGCGTCATTAGCAGACCCACGTAAGGGGCGCCCCTGGCTGGAAGTTTCAATCCACGCGCCCCGCGCGGGGCGCGTCCATGCCTGTTAGCACGGCTGGTAAGGGGGATATAGTTTCAATCCACGCGCCCCGCGCGGGGCGCGTCCGCCCGGTAACAGCGTTTGAGCCATTACCGGGCGTTTCAATCCACGCGCCCCGCGCGGGGCGCGTCCCATCCCCATCACTTCGGCCCCTTCAATTTCAGGTGTTTCAATCCACGCGCCCCGCGCGGGGCGCGTCACTTACAGGCTATGACGTGATGGATGGATCTAGGTTTCAATCCACGCGCCCCGCGCGGGGCGCGTCCAGCGGCGACTACCCGTGTCTTCACCTTACGTCCGTTTCAATCCACGCGCCCCGCGCGGGGCGCGTCTACAGACCGACTCCGGAACGGTGTGAAGCGGTGAGGTTTCAATCCACGCGCCCCGCGCGGGGCGCGTCGGTACTGCTGCACATGGTGCATCACGCTCCGTTTGTTTCAATCCACGCGCCCCGCGCGGGGCGCGTCGATGCGACACTCTTCGCCCAGGGGGCTGAAAGGAGTTTCAATCCACGCGCCCCGCGCGGGGCGCGTCTGGCACGATCCCGGCAAGTCAATCCGGTTTTTGCGTTTCAATCCACGCGCCCCGCGCGGGGCGCGTCGCGAAGAAACCGTGAAGAGCAGAGTGATGCAAAGTTTCAATCCACGCGCCCCGCGCGGGGCGCGTCGCTCTTCGCCCAATTGCAGCGCGTACGGCACCGCGTTTCAATCCACGCGCCCCGCGCGGGGCGCGTCCATAGTGAGAGACACCTGTCAAGTGTTGCGGTTAGCGTTTCAATCCACGCGCCCCGCGCGGGGCGCGTCGCGCAAGGTCTTGACGGGCAATGGCACGCTACGGAGTTTCAATCCACGCGCCCCGCGCGGGGCGCGTCTGAGTTCCTGCCACCGTTTGAACTTGTCATCGGAGTTTCAATCCACGCGCCCCGCGCGGGGCGCGTCATTGCGGCGATGTTTATGGGCAACTCCAAACAGGTTTCAATCCACGCGCCCCGCGCGGGGCGCGTCCGGGAGGCCGTACTTCTCCACCTGATCCTCAGTGGTTTCAATCCACGCGCCCCGCGCGGGGCGCGTCCGGCCGGTTGTCCGTAGCCCTAAGACCATCAGGTAGTTTCAATCCACGCGCCCCGCGCGGGGCGCGTCGATCCCCGCCTTTACCTTGGCCGCGAAATCGGAGTTTCAATCCACGCGCCCCGCGCGGGGCGCGTCAGGCGTTTATCAATACGATCCTGGCCGACACGTGGTTTCAATCCACGCGCCCCGCGCGGGGCGCGTCAGGCGTTTATCAATACGATCCTGGCCGACACGTGGTTTCAATCCACGCGCCCCGCGCGGGGCGCGTCAGCAAACCAGCATGCCACAGTTTCCGGGCGGTACTGTTTCAATCCACGCGCCCCGCGCGGGGCGCGTCTTGGCACCGACAACCGCCCCATGTGGTTCTCGCGGTTTCAATCCACGCGCCCCGCGCGGGGCGCGTCCACGATTTAGGGGCCGAATCAAGGACGGCAGAATGTTTCAATCCACGCGCCCCGCGCGGGGCGCGTCCTAATTGAATCCGGCCCCGACGATCTCTATGACGTTTCAATCCACGCGCCCCGCGCGGGGCGCGTCGGCGCTTGGGAAGGGGCTGCAACTTGAGGTAAGATGTTTCAATCCACGCGCCCCGCGCGGGGCGCGTCGCGTTGCTGACAGTGATGATGTTCAGTGCTGCGTAGTTTCAATCCACGCGCCCCGCGCGGGGCGCGTCGAGACACCCATGGTGCTAGATGCCGCAGAGCCATTGTTTCAATCCACGCGCCCCGCGCGGGGCGCGTCCTGTGCCGCTGATCGTTCCTGCAGTTAAGACGTTAGTTTCAATCCACGCGCCCCGCGCGGGGCGCGTCTCGCAGTCGAAACCGCATCTCCGCTCAGTTGGACGTTTCAATCCACGCGCCCCGCGCGGGGCGCGTCGATCTGGACGCTCGCGAGAAACGGCTCCAAGAAAGTTTCAATCCACGCGCCCCGCGCGGGGCGCGTCGCGGAACAGCGGTGGTTTGCGGCGCGGCTGGTGGTTTCAATCCACGCGCCCCGCGCGGGGCGCGTCCGTTGCAGTTGTCCCTTCGTTGCTGCATGAGATAGTTTCAATCCACGCGCCCCGCGCGGGGCGCGTCAACCGCCTGCCAATGAGCTAACGGGTGGCGCTGAGTTTCAATCCACGCGCCCCGCGCGGGGCGCGTCCCCGCCTCTGCTACCTTCCCCCTCTGTCTCCGATTGTTTCAATCCACGCGCCCCGCGCGGGGCGCGTCTAGGCCGCGCAGCCATCCAAGATATCAACCTGCGCGTTTCAATCCACGCGCCCCGCGCGGGGCGCGTCACACAAAGACGACCCGGCCTAGAGCGCGGACGATGTTTCAATCCACGCGCCCCGCGCGGGGCGCGTCAAGGACAAAATGAGAGGCAGACAAAAATAAATAAAGTTTCAATCCACGCGCCCCGCGCGGGGCGCGTCGGCAAACCAGTGAGCTACAAGCCGGAGAAAAGCGTTTCAATCCACGCGCCCCGCGCGGGGCGCGTCCGGTGATCGGACAGTTTACGGAGCGGATGCGGGAGTTTCAATCCACGCGCCCCGCGCGGGGCGCGTCCCGGCGGCAATCTATACTGCCTTGGGCGCCATGCGGTTTCAATCCACGCGCCCCGCGCGGGGCGCGTCGAATAACAGATCACCAAAGGCCTATTCCACGATGTTTCAATCCACGCGCCCCGCGCGGGGCGCGTCGGCGGCAGCAATTGATCTGTACCGTGCGTTTCTACAGTTTCAATCCACGCGCCCCGCGCGGGGCGCGTCGGCTAAATACGGTTTGGGGATCGCGGCTTCCCAGGTTTCAATCCACGCGCCCCGCGCGGGGCGCGTCGTTGGGAAGTCGCGGTAGCCCGGATCCTCGCGGTAGTTTCAATCCACGCGCCCCGCGCGGGGCGCGTCGGAGCGCCAGGTCGCCAAGCTCGCGCACCGCTTGTTTCAATCCACGCGCCCCGCGCGGGGCGCGTCGATCGCCCAGACCGGGGTGGATGTCAACACGTCGTTTCAATCCACGCGCCCCGCGCGGGGCGCGTCTGATGATCAGATCGTTGATCTTCTTCTCGTTGAGTTTCAATCCACGCGCCCCGCGCGGGGCGCGTCCCTTCAAAACAGATGACGGCCAGAGCCTCAAAGGGTTTCAATCCACGCGCCCCGCGCGGGGCGCGTCGCTGGTTAAGGACACCGAGCGCCACCTGCGCTGGGTTTCAATCCACGCGCCCCGCGCGGGGCGCGTCGAGCAGTTTTGGGGTTCCGAGTACCACGACACCTGTTTCAATCCACGCGCCCCGCGCGGGGCGCGTCTGCTCTACTCTATCTTACTGATCCACAAGCCCCTAAAGGCTCTCCTGCGCGAACCGACCATCGTCGGCTTCCAAACTAGCAGGGTTCGCCGCGTTCTCGCCGCCAACCCTTTCCGCAACCACACGATACCTGCTCCGCGAACATCCCGCGCTTTCACCGTCCGCTTCACCTTCGCGCTCCTCACACCACCAATGGTCCCTGCGGGTCGTACGAGGGTTTCGCCCCTACGTGTTCCACCCGCCGTTTCCAGTTGTCCCCTAGAAAGTAGAACCGTAAACTGTCGGCGCCCTCATCGATTTCCCCAACCAGCCTCGCCCGCATTTTCACCCACCTCGCCGCGTCTACCAGGCACTCGAACACCGAATTCTGTACCCGCTGCCCGCCGTCCTCACACACTTTCGCCACCCGCCGCAGCCGACGGCGCCCATCCTCCGACTCCGTATTCACGTCGTACGCCACCACCACCAGCATCATCGCGCCGTCTCCGCTATGTCACTTCCACAGGAACGCCGGGTACCCGTCCAGATCGCCGCGCACAAACCGCGCCAGCAGCATTGCCTGAACGTGAGGGGCCAGCCCAAACGCCACCCGCTCTTGCAGAAACGGGTGCAGAATTTCTTCCTGTTTCCGCTTTTGATATGCCACCAGCACCTCCTTCCGCGTCTCATCGTCCATCGCCACCGCGCCGCCCTCGGTCTTCCGGAATCCGCTCCCCTGCACCTGGCGCCGGTTCACCAGCGAGAGCGCCAGCCGGTCCGCCACTACCGGCCGCAGTTCCTCCATCAGGTCCAGAGCCAGGCTGGGACGCCCCGGCCGGTCCCGGTGCAGATACCCCACTGCCGGATCCAGTCCCACGGCCTCCAGCGCTGACGCCGCGTCATGCACCAGCAGCGTGTATACGAATGAGAGCAGCGCGTTCATATTGTCCAGCGGCGGCCGCCGGCTTCTGCCCCGAAAGAAAAAGTCCTCTTTCGAGGCCGTGATCAGATGATCGAAGACGCCGAAATAGACCCGCGCCGCATCGCCCTCGTGGCCGCGTATCTCCTCCAGGCCGGCCGCGCCTGCCAGCGTCTCCAGCAGCCGCCCCAGCCGCCGCGCCGCCTGCTCCAGCTCGCCCGCTCCCGCGCACTCCGCATTGTCCCGCATCGCCCGCAGCAGCACCGTCCGGCAGTTCGCGATCTTTCCGATCACTACCGCTCGCGCCACTGCCGCCGCCCGCTCCTCCCGGTCGGCCCACCGGTACTGCTCCCTTCGCAGCAGCACGTTCCCCGAGACCGGCCCCTGCGACCGCGCCAAAAAGCGTCCATTTTCACTCAGAAACGATAGCCCCACCCCGTTTTCCCCGCACAACCCCATCAGGAACGGTGTGCACGACACGTTTCCAAAGCACACGATGCTGCTCAGCGTGTGGATCGGCACCCGCAATTTCGTCTCGTGCTCCACCCGCACCGCCACTGTGTCCCCGTCTCGCGCCAGGTACGCGCCTTGCGTGGTCACATACAGCGTGTTCAGCAATTGCTTCACGGTTCCATCCCTTCGTCCCGCAGCGCCCGCGCCAGGTACCGTTTCACTGCTCCCGGCTTCGATACCATGCGCGGCAGGCACCGGTCATAGAGGGAACAGCTCTCGCATTTCTTCGCGTACTTCGCCGGAGGCGTCACCCGCGCCGCATATAGCTCATGCATCCGCCGCGCCAGCGCTTCGGTCTGCGCCCGCAATTCGCCATCGAACGCGACCGCCGTTCTCCGCCGGTCTTTTCCATAGAACAGCGCGCCATCCTCAATCGTCGCCCCAAGCATCTCTTCCAGGCAGAGCGCTTGCGCGCACAATTGAATCTCGTCGCACGAATCTGGCTTCGGCCGCCCCCGTTTATACTCCACGGGGAACGGCCGCCACCAGCCATTCCGATCCGCCAGGCGCACGGCTCCCGCGCCGCCGTCTTCCAGGACCCGGAACTCGACAACGTCCGCCTGCCCGGTCAATCCCAGCCGCAGCGAGCGGAGGTGCAGCCCGCGCGCCGCCACCAGCCCAGGCCGCGCCTCCGTCCCGCTCTCGTGAGTCCGGTCGTGGAGGAGCCGGCCCTCCGCCGTGAGCCGGTTCTCCTCCCATTGCTGTTCGAGATGAATCAACCCCCACTGCCGCTCGCAGAACCGCAGATGCTGCAATCCGGAAATGGGAAGCAGATCGTCTTCGGAGTACATTGAGGATTCAGACAATACGCCGGAACGACACGCCCGATGGCAGATCGCCCGCCGGTGGAGTTGTGACCGTGTAATCGGAAAACGAACGTGGTGTCTGTAGTCCCTCGATCCGGACCAACTCAAACAGCTTGTGCGCCGGCGCGCTCCCGAGAGCCGAATCATGCTCGAAGACGAAAAGCCCTCGAACCGCCATCTCGCCCCTTGCGGCCGAACGATCGAACTCGAATAGCGATGATAAGGCTTCAAAGAGCAGGTCCAGATCCGCTTGCGCGAAGCCCGTATCCCGCGCCAGAAACGGAGAGATGAATCCGTGCGCGCGATACAAGCCGTATGGCACCGTATATTTGCGCCCCATTTGGCCGCTCGCGGCCTTGTCATCGTCCGAGGCTCCGGCTCCCGCGTCACCCGGATTCGTGAGCGCCGTCCGCGTGATCGTGTGTTCAAGGGAATTAATTGGCGCCTGCGATTGGGAAAAGCCTATTTGCACTGGCCCGCGAACCTGTCCGCAGTTCCAGAGTTTTTGCGCTTTCTTCCCAGCCTTACCGCCGCGCGAATCCTCGGGCTTCTCCTCCACCTCCGACTTGCCGGTAGTCATGACCGCGCCAAACGTTCGAACATCATAGAAGTTCTCGCACATCCATTTCCGCGCGTCCATGTTGGGACGATCCGTAGCCTCGATTCCCAACGCCTTGTAGGCGCGCCTCTGTTCGTTGGCGAGTATCCCCCGGTCTTTGACATAAATGTCGTACGGCGGAGCATAACCCTTCGTCAGCGCCACGTAGTTTCGGATCTTGCGCTTGAGGCAAACGTCGGTCACCAGACCATACCCGGTTTCCGGGTCGACGCGCGGTTGGTTGCCCGCGTCCGGGTCGCCGTTCGGGTTGCCATGCGTGACATCAAACAAGAACACAAACTCACAGCGCTTCTCAATCGGTTTCGTTTCACTCATTGTTCGACTCTCCTTCTCCTGCACCGGACGTCTCTTCGTCCGACGCGGCCTCGCGCTTCTTGAAATACTCCTGGCGCTGATGGTAGTAACCCAGCGCGAAAAGTCCCTGCTCCTCTAGCGAAAGATGTGGCGGGAACGACTGTACGGCGTCGAGTACTTCGCCAATCTCTTTCTGAAAGAATCCTGCATTTCTGGCCTTGCCCGCATGGTGCTGAGCAAGATGGATCAGGGACGGAAACACCGTCACCGGCCGGGTACTGGCTGCGCCATAGTACCGGTCTACGATCGTTTTGTTGAGGTTGTTATTAGCCTGGCCCTGCAGCCGTTCGAGCACGGCAAGCAATCGTCCAAGGCGGTAACCGGTGTCTGGGGATTCGCGATTGAGTCCCATGATTAGCTCCTGTCTTTGTAGGTTGCGTCGAAAGTAAAGTTGAATGATCGCGGCACGCTCGCGGCTGACTTTCTGTTCCGCCCGGCAGCGCTGGACGGCGGAAGAGAGCAGCAAGCGCGGATATTTGAAACCAAAAAGGATCGCCAGAAATACCTCCCCGGCCAGCGACGGAGGTAGGTTATCCGCCTTCCCTTGAACCGCCAGAGATCGCAGCAGAAAGAACAAAGGCAGTGGAGTCTCAGCGAGTGGCGCCATAGCGGAAAAGTACTCCCTTACGTTGGCCTCCACATCGCCCAGCACGCCCGTGTGCATGCCACGAATCGTCGCCCTGCCCTGTCCCCCGGAAATCAGGAGGCAGTAGAATCGCGCTGAAAGTTCGGGAGTGCCCCTTCCCTTCCAGGGGGATTCGAGCAGAGATTTCACGGCTTGCGGATCGGGTTTCTCGAACATATCGGCAAACCAATCCAGGCTTTCGCTTTCCACGTCCGCCCAGAACACCGCAACCGTGTCAGCCGTGAGCCCCACCGAGCGGCGGGGAAAAAATTCACCAGGATGTCGCGGATCGGGATACCGATTACTCACTAGGCGGCGGATCCCGGTGGTGTAAGCTTCGGCGCAGTTTCGGCAGATCGGCGCGTTTTCGCTGCGCTCCCAGCCGAAGGATTCGAACGCCGCCGAATTGAAGCTCACCAGTGCGACCCCGCTTGACGACCCTCCGCGAATTTGAACACTAGGATGCTTGTCAACCGGTGGCCGAAACTGGCCACATATCAGGCATTGCAAACTCTGTCCGCCGGATGCTGCGCGTTGCGTCGAAAAGTAGCCGCGTACTTGCGGCTCTTCGTGAACCAATCGGCCCTGTACCTCAAAACACAAGAGATCGTTCGATGCATAACTCTGCTGCTGAAGCATCCCGACGCACCTGCTGCGTTCGGAATCGGATTGAAGAAATCCGACAACCGCTTTGAGGTCGGCGTTCGCCGTAGCCGTCGCCGCTTTTTCCACCTCCGCGAGGAACAGCAGGCGGCGTGGTTCGAGCCGCTGCATCCGTTTCTCGGAGAGGTCGGTGTCAGGCACAACGCCGAGCGCATACTCTGGCTTATCGACCAGGAAATCGGCCAGATCCCCGGACGTGCGCCCGGCGCGGCGTGGAATTTGCATCGTCTTGGCAACCGGCTTTCCCTTGGGCCCCTGCGGCATCGCGGTAGGGATAAGGCCCAGGCAACGACCCTCCGCGTCCAGCGAAACCACCCACGCAACCGGCCTTGGCTCGTAGTCAAGATCCTTAGTTAGGCCCTCCTTTTGGGCCAGATCTTTCAGCGACGCGAGGATCATGCGACCCTCCATTCCGGCACTTCAATTACGCCCTTGTTCAGACGCGCGTTAAAGAAGACCGCTTGGTTGCCGGCGGCTGAATACCGGATGTCATGCAGCATGAGCCCCAGGTCGCGGGATTCCTCTTCCTGCGGCGGCGGGTCCCCTCTATAAGGCTCGACAATCGCAGGAAACTCCCGGCATCCAAGATATGGCTGCGAATGGAACTGCCCCCGTTCTAAACGGCGACGGAACATCTCATCGAACTTCCGGGGATTATCGTCGGAACCGGCCCGCGAAGTCATCACCATCTCGGCATCAACAGCGTAATCCACGTCCTGTAACGCGACTGTGTTCCTCTGCGCGCGATCCTCATCCGCAAAGTAGTCGTCAATCCCGGCGCCGGTTCGGCTTGCGGCCGCAGCCTTCGGGGTAGCGACGCGAGAATTTACTTCGTTACGCCTGAACTGAACAAACTGCACAGGCGACAAAAGGCGAATTCGCCGGATGTGCCAACAAATGGCAGGCTTCCAAAGAATGGCTTCCAAAACGCCCCGTGCCGCGGATGGGGTGAGAACTTCGTACGAAAGTCTCTCCGTTTTGAACTCCGGGCGGGTAAAACATGCAAGTTGGCCGCGAATGCGGACTTCGTAGCGGCCGATTGTACTCGGCATAACAGACCTCCAGTCTGGTTTAGATCCTAACCAAACTGGAGGCCGATGTCAACTTCCACAAATAGCTATTTGTGGTTTCAATCCACGTGACACGAAGGGCCACGCCCCAATTCATACTATAAGACTCTCCGGGTCCGCCGCCAGGGGACCCTGCCAACTGAAGCCGAAGCGCTCATCATAGACGTGCTTGAACTGGGGCAGCACCTGCCACACGTCGCAGGCCTCTGCAATCGGCACAATGGCGCCCGCCCGCCGCAGCGCCTCAATCTCCTGCCAATACAGCGTAACCAGATACGGCTGCAATCGCCGCATTGCCACGCGCGTAATTCCCGTGTAACCGATTTCCCGAAGCCGCTCCGCCGCCTCGCCAAAAGGGGCCACAACCTGTTCGCCCACTTCGTTAATCATCTTGAAAAGCTCCGCCGAATCCTTGAATCGGAGTTCGCGCTCCGCAGCCAGCACTCCAGGATCAGTCTCCACCAAACTATAAACGCGCTGGTAATACTCGCGGAACGTGCTCGGATCGGTGAGATTGAGAATGCCTTCTTTCCACATCCCTTGGGCGCGTTCAAATCCGATGCGAAGAATTCCGCGCGGCGGCGCCTTCAGCGGAAAAAAGACGCGCAGTTCCCCTCCATCTTCGTTCAATCCTTCGCGATTGCAGCGTCCAGCGGCCTGCGCCATCGAACCAGCGCCCGCGAATGCGCGATAGACAATCGGAAAGTCGATATCCACTCCGGCTTCGACTAATTGCGTCGAAACCACCAGACACGGTTGCTTCAATCGCAAGCGCTCTTTCATACGGGCGATGGTCTCAAGCCGGTGAGCGGGACACATCCGCGCCGAAAGGTGGATACACGAGTCGCCTGTCAGCCGAGCAAGTTCTTCCGCATCCGCGCGTCGATCCACAATAGCAAGCGCCTGTCTCTCCCCGCGTAATTCAAGCGCGAGTTGCTCCCAGCCCACCGGGTCCGGAGACAACGGTATCCGAATTCGGCAGCGGTCGCGCACAATGTCGAATTCGCGCGCAACGTTCCCGACGATCTCGCGGGCCTCCAATCCAAGCGGCGGTTGAGTCGCTGTGCAGAAGACCGCCGACACACCAAAATGCCGCACGAGATTCCGCAAACCCTCCTTGATCGGCTCGAGCAGCGACGGCTCGAAAGTCTGCACCTCGTCGAACACCACGACGCTGTCGGCAATGCGATGCAGCTTCCGGCACCGCGAAGTCCGATTGGCATACAGGCTCTCGAAAAACTGCACGCTTGTAGTGACGATGACCGCCCCGTCCCAGTTCTCGCAAGCGGTCTGGTTCATCGGCGTTTCCTTGTCCGGATCCAGATTGCTGTGATGCTCAACTACCGCTTCATCGCCAAGAATCTCCCGGTATGCTTTCGCCGTTTGGTCAATGATACTGGTGAACGGAACCACGAAGATGACCCGCCGAAGCCCGTGTTCCGCCGCGTGGCGTAAGGCAAACGAAAGAGAGGAGAGCGTCTTGCCGCCGCCAGTCGGAACTGTCAGGGAAAAGAAACCCCTCGGGGACAAAGACGCCTTTCGGCAGTCTTCCAAGACCCGCCTTCGTAGAAGGTTGACTGGCGCGGGGTCACTCTCTGCAACCTTCGCGTCGAGATAAGCGTCGAGGCGAACAGCCAGCCCCCTAAGATCCGCCGGAGGAATGTCCCGCTCGCAATCCTGGAAGAAGGACTCGGTGTCAAGATAGTCGGCATCGACTAGGGCGGAAAAAAGAAAACGTATCCACAACGCCCGCGCCGTTTCCGAAAGGCCGGTTGGATCGGCAGGCGCACTCAGGTTTTCGAGCGCAGCCGGAAGCCCCGATTCACGCGCCGCATCCAGCAGGTCGCGCTTGTCGTTCATCCTGGTGGCAAGATCCTGCTTGTTGGATAGCCCTCCATGATGTCCCGCCACTACAAACGCTAGCGGGGCAGCCCGTTTTTCCCAAGCAATCAGCGCACCAACCGAAGAATGGTCAACCTTCGCACCGGTGTGATCGCCGGTCGCGGCGAGATAGTCCTGAAACGCCTTCTGGTATTTCCCCGCATCGTGCCATAGACCCGCCAAGCGGCCCCATTTCTTCGCGAAGGGCGCCGCGAACCGCTCCGCGCGCTCCGCCGTGCAATGAAGATGATTATCAAGTCGATGCCAGTCTGATTGAGGTTTTTCTTTATGACTGTGCGCGAAATGAACCATTGCAGCATTGTACGCCAAGTTCCGCATAGTTCCCGTCTTTCCACGCTCCTGCTGTTACTCGGAGAGGCTTGCCTTGCTTGGCGCTTGAGATTTTAACGACTCTACCGCGATGGTCCACCCGGTTACGCGGCGATCCACTTCACCCCTCGCCATAGCGCGGGCCACTTGCCCATATCTAATCCCACTTGCCAGATCGCGGTAGCATGTCAGAAAGCGCCAAAATGGGAACAGCGCGCAAAGCCGGAGCCCGCTACAAAGGCAAAGTAAATAGCGCTGGCCGTGTTCTCATACCCACTCCGCTGCGTGCAAAACTCGGCGTGCAACCCGGCGCCACGGTGAGCAGCACGGAAGGCTGCGCCGGGCGGATCGTGCTCGAATCCAGGATGGCTGCCGTGCGCCAAGCGCAAGAATACTTCTGCGGCGCCACCCCACCCACCGAAGCCCGGTCGGACCGCCTGACCGCCGAGCGTCGCAAAGAGGCGCGGCGCGAAATTGAAGACCGAGCAGTGGAACGCATGCTCAGGCTCTGGATCTCGCTGTGATTCCATAGCATTTGGCAGCCTCGTCACGCCGCAACCCTTCGGGCCTCATGGGGCACTTCTCCCTCCCGCGCCGCGTCATCTCCGTGATGGCCTGGTCCTGGGTCCCACCGCCATTGTGCGCGCCCACCCTGCCCTATGCCGACCGCCGAATTGGAACGAAACGGATCTCCACTCGTTGGTTCAACGCGCCCGCGATCCTGCGCAGCATTGCCAGCGAGTGGCCTTCGTAATCCGCGTCCTCAAGGCGGCAAATCACCGATGCGGTTGTGCCTATCACCTTGGCAAGCTGAGTCTGCGTCAGGCCCGCCGCTGCCCTCAACTCGCGAATCTTGCGGGCGATTTCTTCATTCGCACGCGCCTCTTCCAGGGCCTTCAGCCGGGCTGGCTTGCCTTCATAGAACCGGCGGTGAAGGATCTCTACCGCATCGCTTGCCGGTTTCGCTCTCTTGACCACGTCAAACCTCCTCGTACGTGTGCCTCGGCGGATTCGCTTCGAACCTCTTCTTGCGCTCCATGGCTCGGATCACTTCCTTCGGCGGTACCGCCCGCTCTTTCACCAGGCCATGCGAGACTACGGCCACCACCACCCCATGGAAGAAGTACAGGATCCGATAATGGACCCCTTGCAGGCCAATTCGCAATTCGTAAATCCCGTTGCGCAAAAAGTCGGCTTCGGGCCGCCGCGGTTCGTGACCCATCTCCCGCAACCGCTCCAAACGGAGGTAGCACTTGTCCTGTACTTTCGCAGGCAATTCGTCGAACCACTCCACAAACGGGCATGATCCATCTTCCTCCCGGTAGAGGACGACTCTGACCTTAGGCACTCGCTGTCAGTTTATTCGCATTATTGCGAAACTGCAACTCGTCTGCCCCTTCCCCAAAAATGGCGGCACTCGCCCGCTGGCCGCAAGCCCACCTCCTGCTGCTCCTGCCTCCGCGTCCCTCAGCCCTCCGGTAGCCTCGCCGCCTCATCTTCTTTCCCGCCGCTCCACCATCGCTCCTTGCCCTGCGCCGGACCCGGAGAGATCTTGCGCCGAACGTGTCACTTCCACCACCCGCTCCACCACCTCGGGATACGGCGTCCCGAGTGGCGCCCGCTCCAGGCAGCCGCGAATGACAGGTGCCAGTGTCATATTTACGCTTTCCGTAAAGCGGTTGCTATACTCAAGACGTGATCGAGTCGTTCCGCTGCCCCGATACCGAACGGCTGTTCCGAAGAGAGCGGGTTGCTCGTTTCGTAAACATCGAATCCGCTGCGCGCCGTAGGTTGGATGCCCTGCACATCGCGGCAACGTTGCGCGATCTTCTAGCCCGGCCCAGCAACCGGCTCGAAGCCTTGAAAAGCGATCGCGTCGGACAACACAGCATCCGGATCAACGATCAGTATCGCGTCTGCTTTCGCTGGCACGAAGGAAGTGCCTATGATGTCGAAATCGTGGATTACCACTAAGGAGGACCCATGCCCAAGAGACTGCCGCCCATTCATCCCGGGGAACATCTGAAAGAATTTATGGACGACTTTGGCCTCACCATGAATCAGTTGGCGAAGGCGCTTCACGTCTCCCCTAACCGCATCACCGCGATCGTCCACGGCACCCGCGGCATTACCGCGGAGACCGCCATGCGCTTGGCCCGTTACTTCGGAACGTCGGTCCAAATGTGGATGAATATGCAGGCCCATTATGAAATGGAAGTCGCGCGAGATGAGTTTGAAGCCACGATTCTCAAACAGATTCAGCCGCGGCGCTCCGCAGCCGCATAGGGGACTGCCTCCGCGTCCCTCAACCCTCCGGTAGCCTCGCCGCCTCATCTTCTTTCCCGCCGCTCCACCATCGCTCTTTCCCTTGCGCCGGACCCGGATAGATCTTCCCCGCGCTCCAGCAGGCCAGCGCCACCGCCAATACCAGGTCGTCGTGCGTCCCCTCCCGCCACGCCCCGTATTGCTCGTTCCCCGCCAGCGACACCTTCACTTGCATGTCCGCCATTTCCTTCAATAGCGCCGGACCGTCCGCCAGTCCCCTCGCGATCTGCAATCGCCGCCGCTGCAACAGAATTTGCAGCCCGATGATCAAGTCGCGCTTCGGCACTTTGTAATATCCCTGGTCCATCGTCTCCAGGCCGCCGCTCGTGATGATCGCTGGCATCAACGCGCACCCCGGCCGCGCCTTCCGTAGCAGATCCACCACCGGTCTGCCTACCCCAGTTCCGTCCACCGCCAGGTGGCACCGGTCCACTAGGCTCGCCGAACGCGTCACTTCCACCACCCGCTCCACCACCTCGGGATACGGCGTCCCCAGTGGTACCCGCTCCAGAAATCGTAGCCGTAGCATCACTTCTTTCCGCCACGCCCACAGGGCCGCATCCCATTCGCCCTGCAATTCCACCCGCTCCACCACCGAAATCGCCGTGTAGTCCCGCGATTGCCCAAAGTCCACTCCTACAAAATATCGGCCCATACTCTCTATCCCCGATCAATTTCCCCCGGGACATACCTGTCTGCCCCAGGTGTTCCGTGTTCCGCCCGCTCCCAACTCCTGACTCCCCGGTCTTCCTTTCTCTCTTTGCTTTTCCCCGCGCCTCCGCGTCTCCGCGTCTCCGCGTTGCATCGCCTTCCTCACCGGATCCACAACGGTTCCACGTCGTCCGTAATCGCATCCTCCACCAACCCACGGTCGAAGATCCCGCTCACGGAGTCCTCGAACTCGCACAGATACTCCTGGCGGAAACAGCGCTCTCCCATCGTCCGACGTTCCTCTTCCAGAAACTCCCGCGGAATCCTCTCGCACTCCGTCGCCGGCGCCTTCACCCGTTCCCATTCCGGTCCCCCGTGCGCCCATGCCTCATAGAAGAACCCCCGTTTCCCGTAAGGCGTGCTCATCAGCCACAATGCCCCGCCGCTCACCGCCAGCATCGGTCGAATTGCCAGGTATAGCTCGTCGCTCACTCGCGCCGCCTCGTCCACCAGCAGCAGCGATACCGCCGAGAACCCCCGGATCGTCGCCTCGTTCCCCGGCAGCCCCACAATCCGCGCCCGGTTCGGCAACTCCAGTGACATCTCGTTGTCGCCATCCCCCTTCGTCCGGATTCCCAGCTTCCGCACGAATCCCGTCGCTTTCCTGAGAAATTCCCCGCTCTGCCGCGCGCTCGGGCTCACCACCAGCGTCAGGCTCTCCGGCGCGCTGTATGCCTGGTGGACCGCCTTCGCCGCCGTGATTGTGGATTTCCCCCACTGCCTGGTGCAATTCAGCAGCCCCCGCTTACTGGCCCTTCCCAGCACCCGCGCCTGCAAGGCATCTGCCGGAAACTGCAATTCCTCCCTCACCCATGAGGTCACATCCCCCGTCCGCGCACTCCGCGCCGCCGGCCGCTTGCCTCTCGTCTTCTGATCCACATCCCACACGATTCAGTGTAGAGGGCCATCAGCCGGTTTCAGGCCTGTGACCCTTCGATACCGGCCGCCTTCCTCTCTGCCAACCGTCTGATTCCGTGAGCCTTAGAAAACATTTTCGCCACCCCTGCTTTTCTTGTGATTCCCCCGTGCGCCTCCGCCCAAAAAGCTGTTCACAACAAAATCGGCCAATAGAATCAACTGCCTGCACGAATTTGCTTGCCTCGCGCTGCTAGCCTGGAATTGGAGGAGAAACAATGCCATCGTCACTCAGACGAATTTTGGCCTCGCGGGCCAACGGAGCCCGCTCTCACGGACCATCCACCCCGGAGGGGAAGCTGCGCGCTTCCCAAAACGCCGTCCGCCACGGATTGCTCGCCCGTTGCATCGTCATGGAAAGGGAATCCCTCGAATCCTTCGAAGCACTCTTGTCCCAACACCTGAACAGCCTCCAGCCCGTTGATGGCGTGGAATTTGGCATGGTGGAGGAAATGGTCGCCGCTTACTGGCGCATGCGCCGCGCCTGGGCCATCGAAACCCGTATGCTGGAAGACGCCGCCAACACACAGGATGAGTCTGATCCGGTCGGCTCCATCGCCGCCGCCTTCGCCAGCCTTTCTGCCTCGCCCGCGCTCGCTCTGATGCATCGCTATGAAACGCGCCTTCACCTCGTCTACCAACGCTCGCTCCACAACCTGCTGCTCCTCCGCGCCCTCGCCGTACCAAACGAACCTAGTCCCATTTCCGGACACCTGGACGCCGCTGCCCCCGGCCCGGCTCAACCCGCCCCGCCAGCCCTACCATGATCTTCTCCGCTTCCTCTGCGCTCTCCGGTCTAGACTTGCCCCGCTTGCTTCTCCAAGCCTTTTCTCCGCGCCTCCGCGCCTCCGCGTTTAAAAGAATGGCAACCGAACTCGCCGGCGTTCTCCGCTTCCTCTGCGCTCTCAGGTCTTGACGTGCCTCTATGCTTCTCCAAGCCTCTTCTCTGCGCCTCCGCGCCTCCGCGTTTAAAAAACTGGCCCCCGGAACCGCCGCCGCTCCCCCAGCCGCCCTCTCATTTGACAAGCCTTACCTCGCGTCCGTATCATAGAGCTTCACCTGGAATAAGGCCGTTTGAGCCGGTTTTTGTGAAACATTCTTCGCCCAAGCGGCGACTTTCGTGTCTGCCGTGATCTGGAACAAAACAATATGATCAAAGTCGAGGGTCTGACCAAGCGATACGCCCGAACTGTGGCGGTCGATAACATTTCCTTCGAAGTGGAAAAAGGAGCCATCGTGGGGTTCCTGGGCCCCAATGGGGCAGGGAAGACCACTACCATGCGCGTCCTCACCTGCTTCCTGCCTCCCACGGCGGGGACGGCCTCGGTGGCCGGCTTCGACGTGCTCGAGAACCCCTTGGAGGTCAAAAAACGGATCGGCTACTTGCCCGAAACACCGCCGCTGTATCCCGAAATGGAGGTGTCGGAATACCTTAAGTTTGTCGGGCGGCTCAAAGGCATCTCTTCTGCCGATATCGCCAAGCGCGTGGACTTTGTCGTGGGGCGCTGCGCACTGGGCGATGTGCGCGACAGGCTGATCGGCAAGCTCTCGAAAGGCTACCGGCAGCGTGTGGGCCTGGCGCAGGCCATCATCCACAATCCCGAGGTCCTGATCCTCGACGAACCGACCTCGGGCCTCGACCCCAAGCAGATCATCGAAATCCGCGAGTTGCTGAAATCGCTGGCGGGCGATCACACCATCATTTTGAGCACCCACATTCTGCCGGAGGTGGAGAATTCCTGCGAGCGGGTCATTATCATCAACCAGGGAAAGCTGGTGGCCATTGATTCGGTGGCCAACCTCACGAACCGGCTGCGCGGATCGGAGGCCGTGGCGCTCGAAGTGGAGTCGCCGGACGGCCATCCGGATCCGTCGGAAGTGCAGCAGCGCCTGGAAGTGGTTTCGGGCGTCAGCCGGGTAGTGATGAAAGATTCCAGGAGCGGCCGGCTGAGTTTTGAAGTGGAGAGCCTGCAAGGCCGCCAGATTCGCGCGGAACTCGCGCGCACAATTGTGAACTCCGGCTGGAACCTGGGCGAACTTCGCCCGGTCGGCCTGAGCCTGGAGGATGTCTTCTTGCAGTTGACCACCACCGACAAAGCCGCCGCCGCGGACGCCGCGCCGGAAGATGTCCAAGGAGCCAGGAAATGAAGAACATATTTCTCATCTGTTTCAAGGAATTTAAAGGCTATTTCGTTTCGCCTATCGGCTATGCCGTGATGGCGCTGTTCGGGCTCATCTTCGGATTTGGTTTTTACACCGCCACGCGAGACATGGTGCAACTGGGATTTCGCGCTCAGATGATGGGCCAGCAACAGCCCATGAGCGTCAATGAGCAGGTCATCCGGCCCCTGCTGGGCTTTGCCGGAACTATCGCGTTATTTCTGATTCCCATGATCACCATGCGGCTGGTGGCCGAGGAAAAGCGCACCGGAACCATCGAGTTGCTGCTTACTTCACCCGTAAAAGATATCGAAATCATTCTGGGCAAGTGGTGCGGCGCGCTGCTGCTGTATATGTGCGTGTTGGGGATGTCGGTCCTCGACATTGCCATGTTATTCATGTGGGGCAAGCCCGATTTGAAGCCCGTGCTGGTGGCTTACCTGGGGCTGTTGCTGCAGGGCGGGTGCCTGTTGGCCATTGGCACGTTCGTATCCACCACCACGCGCAACCAGATTGTGGCGGGCGGCGTGACCTTCTTTGTGTGCCTGCTGCTGTGGCTGCTGAGCTGGTTTACGGCCTTTGAAAGTACCGCGTTCTCCCAGGTCATCAACTACCTTTCGATCGTCACCCACATGGAGAATTTCAGTAAAGGGGTGCTCGACAGTAAGGACGTGGTCTTCTATTTATCCATGATTTTCTTCCCCTTGTTTCTAACCTCGCGATCCATGGAATCGCTGCGGTGGAGGGCCTAATATGAATGCCAAGTGGCTGAAAGCAAGACAAACTAGGTATTGGAGCTACGCCGGCACTTACATTGTGGTGATCCTGGCGGTGCTGGCGGCGGTGAATTTTCTGGCGAACCGCTACGACAAGTCGTACGATTCCACCGCCAACAAGCAGTTCAGCCTGTCCGATCAGACTCTGAAGGTGGTTCGCGGGTTGAAGCGCGATGTCACCGCGACTTACTTCGGCGAACTCGGGTCGTTTCCGAGCGCGCGCGACCTGCTGGACCGCTACTCGGCCCTGTCCCCCAGGTTCAAGGCCGTCTACGTGGACCCCGAGCGGAAACCAGCCGTCGCCAAGGCCGCCGGATACCGTCCGGATTCGCCGGTCCTGATCTCGAGCGGCGTGCGCACCGAAGCCGCCAAGAGCCTTTCCGAGGAAGAAATCACCGGTGCTATCATCCGGTCGCTCAAATCGGGCGAGCGCAACGTCTGCGTGCTGAACGCGGCGGGCGAGCACAGCATCGACAACCAGGATGCCGGCGGCTACTCGTTCTTGAAGCAGTTACTGGAGCGCGATAACTACAAGGTCCGCACGGTGGATTTCAAGGCGGCGGCGCCAGACGCCAGCAAGCCGGTAGCGGTGGGCCAGGCGCCTGCCGCGGGAGCCACTGAAGTGCCCAAGGACTGCACCGTTCTGATCGTCGGCGGCCCGCAGTTGGACTATACCGATGCGGCCGTGAACGCCTTGAAGAGTTACGAAGAAAGCGGCGGGCGCGAGCTGATCATGCTGGACAATGTGCTCCGCCTGGGACGGAGCGAGGCCGCCGCGGAGAACCCCGCCTTGACCAAAATCCTGGCCGATTGGGGCGTCACCGTGAACAAGGACCTGGTGCTGGATCTGAGCGGCATGGGCCAGCTATTTGGGCTGCCGCCGGAGGTGCCGGTGCTGCTCTCTTACGAATCGCATCCCATCACCGCGCCGCTCACCCGCATACCCACGGCTTATCCCTTGGTGCGGTCCCTCGATACCAAGTCGGGCGATAAGACCACCGTCTCGAAACTCTTCGGAAGCACCGAGGATAGCGTGGCTGTCACCGGCATCGGACCGGGCGGAGCCATCGACCCGAAAAAAGGCAGGAAAGGCCCGCTGACTCTGGGCGCGGCCGGCACATACAACGGCCCGACGGCTGGCCGGTTCATCGTGGTGGGCACTTCGCTGTGGGCGCAAAACAGTGTCCTGGGTTCGCGTTCGCTGGGCAACCGGGACCTGCTGGGCAATATGATCAACTGGCTGTCTTCCGACGAAGACCTCATCTCGATTCGTCCCAGCGAGCCTGAAGACCGGCCGCTGACGCTCACCACGCAGAGGCTGTCCACCATCTTCTGGTTGAGCTTCCTGATCTTTCCCCTCGGGGTGGTCGCCTTTGGTATGGCCACTTGGTGGAAGCGGAGGTAGCGCATGCGGCCTAAAGGACTGCTGGTTGCCGTGGCCGCTCTGGCGGTGCTGGGTGGCCTGATCTGGTGGTCGAATAAGAAGCAGGCTGCCACCGCGGCCAAGTCCGCCGCCGACGCCACCACCAAGCTGTTGACGATTCCCGACGATCAGTTTCAGGAAATCCGCATCAAGAAACTCACCGGCGAAGTGCAGGATTTGAAGCGCGAGAACGGCAACTGGCGGCTGGTCGAACCCAAACCGTTGGCCGCCGACCAGGATGCCGTGGGTTCCATTGTTTCCACCCTGGGTGCGCTCGTTGCCGACAAGACCATAGAGCCCAATGCCACGGACCTCGCGCCATACGGCCTCAGCATTCCCACGCTCGATATCGCCATCGTTAGGAAAGACGGCAAGACCAACGAAGTGCTGATCGGCGATTCCACGCCCACCAATTCGGGCGCCTATGCCAAACTGCCCGCCGACCCGCGCGTGTTCACGGTGGCCAGTTTTGTGAAGACCAGCCTCGATAAGACCGTCAACGATCTGCGCGACAAGCGGCTCTTGACCTTCGATTCCGACAAATTGACGCGCGTGCAGTTAACGGCCAAGGGAAGCGCTATCGAGTTCGGCAAGAACGGGCAGAATGAGTGGCAAATACTCAAGCCGCGGCCGCTGCGGGCGGACAGTTCGCAAGTGGAAGCGCTGATTTCCAAGCTGCGCGACGCGCGCATGGACCCCACGGTCTCTGACGAAGACGCTAAGAAGGCGGCCACCGCATTCGCCTCCGGCACGAAAGTGGCGACGGCCGTATTGTCGGATAACTCCGGCGATCAGACGCTCGACGTGCGCAAGGACAAAGACAAGAACTACTACGCCAAAAGTTCCGTGGTGCAAGGCGTGTTCAAAATCCCGGCCGATATCGGCGACGCAACCGACAAAGGCCTCGACGATTTCCGCAATAAGAAGCTTTTCGATTTCGGTTTTAGCGACCCCACCAAGGTGGAGCTCAAGAGTGTCACTTACACGAAGAGCGGCGACAAGTGGATGGCCGGCGCGAAAACCATGGACAATTCCAGCGTGCAGAACCTGGTGGACAGACTGCGCGATGTGGCCGCGAACAAGTTCTCGGATAAGGGCGCGGGCGATGTGATTTTCGAGGCCACCGTGACTTCGAACGGCGGCAAGCGCGTGGAAAAAGCCACCATCCGCAAGCAGGGAACCGAATATTTCGCGCAACGCGAAGGCGAGCCGAGCATCTATCAACTAGACGGGAAGGTGGTGGACGATCTGCTCAAAGCGGCGTCCGATGTGAAGGAAGCCGTGCCCGAACCGGCCAAGAAGAAGTAAGTGGAGCAGGCTTTCCAGCCTTGTGGGGCAGGCGCTTCCGCCTGCCAAACTCTGGAATTCTGATGCGGGCTAAGACACCAGCATGAACGGTCTTCTCACCGACTTCTACGAGCTCACCATGGCCGCCGGTTACTTTGAGGCCGGCAAGTCCGCTGAGAAAGCCACCTTCGAATTGACCCTCCGGCGTCTGCCTCGGCAACGCAACTTCATGCTGGCGGTGGGGCTCGCGCAGGTAGTGGAATACCTGCTGAACCTCAGCTTCACGGCGGATGAAATCGCTTATTTGCGCGGCCTCCCGCAGTTCCACCTGGCGTCCGATGCCTTTTTCGACTATCTCCGCAATTTCCGTTTCACGGGTGACCTGTTTGCCGTGCCCGAGGGCACCCCGCTGTTTCCGGACGAACCGTTCCTGACCATCCGCGCTCCCCTCGCCGAAGCGCAGATTCCGGAAACCTACGTGCTTTCGATGATCGCCTTCCAGTCGATGATCGCGACTAAGGCCGCGCGCACGGTGGAGGCCGCGGCCGGCCGCGATGTGGTCGAGTTCGGCACGCGGCGCGCGCACACTCCCGAGGCGGGCGTGCTGGGCGCGCGGGCGGCCTACATCGGCGGCTGTGGCGGCACCAGCAACACCTTGGCCGGCTATCGATTCGGCATTCCCGTGATGGGCACCGCCGGCCATTCCTGGGTGATGTCGTTCTGCGGCGAAAAAGAGGCCTTCCGCCAGTTGCAGCGGCTGCTGGGCGACGGCGCCGTGCAGTTGATCGATACCTACGAGCCGCTGGCGGGCGCGCGCCTCGCGGTGCAAGGCGGCCGCCCGCTGGCCGGTGTGCGCCTCGATAGCGGAGATTTTCTGGCGCTTTCCCAAGAGGTGCGCCAGATCCTCGACGCGGGCGGCCTGCGTCAAGTCGCCATTATGGCCAGCGGCGATCTGGACGAGTATCGCATTCGCGAACTGGTGAAGGCCGGCGCGCCGATTGACTCCTTTGGCGTGGGCACCCAACTGGCCACTTCCGGGGATGCTCCCAATTTGAGCGCGATCTATAAAATGGTGGAGCTGGAGATCTCCGGCATCCACCGTTATACGGCGAAATACAGCGAGGATAAGCCGTCCTATCCCGGCGCCAAGCAGCTATTCCGCGATGCGGCGCGCGACGTGATTGCGCGCTCCGGTGAGTGCGGCAAGGGCGAAGCGCTATTGCGGCCGGTGATCCTGAATGGGCGCTTGGTGGAACCGCTTCCCACCATCGTCCAGGCGCGGCAGCGCGCGGCGGAATGCCTGTCGAAGATGCCGCCGGCTTTGCGACAATTGGAAACAGGGGAGCCGTGGCCGGTGATTTTCAGCCGCGAACTGCGCGAGCTGATCGAGCGCACCCGCCACAATCTGCTCGGATGACGACGGTATTCATCGACGTCGATTCGCAACTGGATTTCCTGTTTCCTTCGGGCGCGCTTTACGTGCCGGGAGCCGAACGGATCCTCGGCTCGATCGCGCGGCTGAACCGTTTCGCCGCGGGGCAGGGCATACCGGTGATCTCGACTGCCGACGCGCACACCGAGAACGACTCCGAGTTCGCTCTTTGGCCTCACCACTGCGTCGCCGGAACCACCGGCCAGCACAAGGCCGAGTCCACCCTGCTCGAGCGGCGGGTCATCGTTCCCAATCGCGCGTGCGCCATTGAGATTGAAGGCGCGCGGCAGATCGTCGTGGAGAAGCAGACGGTGGATGTCTTCCAGGCGCCCAATCTCACGCGCGTGCTGGACAGCCTCAAAGCCGGCCGCTGCGTGCTCTATGGAGTGGTGACGGAGATCTGCGTCCTTTCCGCGGCGCGCGGACTGCTGCGGCGCGGCCAGGCGGTGGACTTGGTGACCGACGCCATCAGAGCGCTGACGCCGGAGGGTTCACGGCGCGCCATCGAGGAGATTGTGGCCCGCGGCGGGCGGCTCGCCACGGTGGAAGAGATTACGGGCGGGCGCGGGCGATGATCTCGAAGTTGCTGCCGCGGGCGCGCAGGGGCGCCAGGCGCAGCAGCCAATTATCCAAGGCCCGCGCCGCGCGGTACCCGGCGGCCCAGCCGGGAAACAGGCCGGCCAGCGGCGACGATCCGAAATCATACATCTCAATGCGGGTGTCGAATCCGGCGCCGAAAAGATCGCGCGTGGCTTCGGGATCGATCTCGCGCTCGTCGGGCGTCTGATATTTCTTCATGAGGCCGGGAACCAGCAGGCGGCCGATGGTTCCAGAGAGGCGGTGGTTGCTGGGGTCGAGCGAGTAGAAGACCCCGCCGGGAGTGAGGCGCCCGTGAAGCCGTCCGGGCAGCGCGGCCAGCGCGGCATCCGGTAAATGGTGCAAGAAAAAAATGGCGATGACGGCGTCATACCGGCCGGGAGCGTCGCTGCCCAGTTCGAAGCGGGCGTTGGCGATGCCGGCGCGGGCGGCGTCGGCGTTGGCTTGGCGGATGGCCGCGGGCGATAGGTCGGCGCCCACAATCTCTCCGACGTGCGGCGCCAGCAGGAGTTCCGTGTCGCCGATGCCGCAGCCCAGACTCAGCACGCGCGAGCCCGAGCCAACGCCGGTGAGCGAGCGGATGCGAGCCACCATGTGGCGCCGCAGAGCGCGCACCGCGGGCCGCGCAAAATGCGCTTGCGCGAAGCCGGAATACAGTTTTTCGTGATAGGCGAGTTCGCGGGCGGAGATTTCCGAATCGGCCATTACGCCATCCGGCGCGGGCGGCGGAGAGCCATCCACGTCAGCAGCAGCGAGCCGGCCAGCATCGAACCGTCGCGCAGCAGCGTCCACTTGGAAATCGGTTCGCCCGGGCCGAAGCAACCGCAATTGATTTCCTGGTGGTTGAGGAAGGCATGCAACATGGCGGCGAAAAAAATCGCCAGGGTGAGCGAAACCGCGGCCGTTGAGATGCGCAGGAAGCGGCCGAAGATCAGCAACAAGCCGACAACCACTTCATACCAGGGAATGGTGCGCGCCAGCAGCTCGATGTAGCGAAGCGGCACCAGGTGGTACGAATCGATGGCCATCCCGTAGAGCGCCCAGGGGGCTTGCAGCTTGACGTAGCCACCGTAGACGAAGATGGCGCCGAGCGCGACCCGAAGAACCAGCAGAATAGCCCGCACGACTCTATTTTTTTGGTAAGAATCCATTGAGCATCGACCTCAGGAGTTCATAGTTCGGCGCGGTCGGCAGCGGATAGCGCTTGCCGCCGACCGTCACAATCATGGTGGGCGTCTGATTGACTCCGGCCTGCACACCTTCCTGATACTCGGCTTCGATCTCGGCAAGCACGCCCGGGTCCTTGGAAAGTTCCTTGACCTTTTTCTGGTCGGCCGGATTCTTGAGCACGGCGGAAACGCAGTCCCATACGTTGCCGGCCAGCGCCCAGACTTGCTGATTGGCATACAGCGCTTGAGCGACCTCCTGATACTTGCCGATGCGCGCCGCGGCTACCGCGTAGGTGAACGCTTCGCGCGAATACTGGTGTCCGGGACCGGTGAGGGGAAAAGCGCGGTCGATAATGTACAGTTTGCCGGGGACCACGAATTCCTTCATCAGCAGCGGCAGGGTCTCTTCATGCTGCACGCGGCAGTGGGGGCAGGTGAAGTCGCTGAAAATCTCCATGCGGATGGGCGCGGTTGGCAGCCCCATCGCTTTGCCTTTGTCGACATCCGGAGTGGCCGCCAGGCAGGGCAGCAGTGCCACCAGCGCAATCGTGTAGAGCTTCATATCCCTATTGTATATGCACCTACTTGTTTGCCAGCAGGGCATCCAGATAGGACTTCAGCAGCGAGTAATTGATGGGAAAGGAAACCACCTGGCTTTTTCCGCCATGAGTGATCCAAAGGGTGGGAGTGCCGGTAACCGGCACGATCTTGCCCTCGTCGATATCGGTCTGGATCTCGCGCTGCACCCCCGGATCAAGCCGAAGCGCCTTCACCTTTCTTGCTTCGGTGGGCGTAAGGACGCTATTGACGACTTCCTCCACTTTGCCGGACATGGCAATATTCATCTGTTGGGCGAAGAGGGCGTCCGCCACCTTTTGATAGCGGCCAATCCGCGACGCGGCACAGGCGAACTCGGCGCAGGGACGGCCGAAGGGGTGCATCGCCAGCGGAAAATAGCGGTAGATGATGTAAACTTTTCCAGGCACCACGTAATCGCGCATGATCAACTGAAATGTATCGTCGTGAAGCGTCTTGCAGGCGGGGCACTGGAAATCGCTGAATATCTCGATCAGCACCGGCGCAGCCGGTTTCCCATAGGTGTTCCCGTTGGTGTTGGCACTGGATCCGGCCATGAGTGCGGCGGCCGCGGCAAGCACGACGGCAAAAGTTTTCATAGGACCATTGTAAATGCGAAGGCGCGGGATTTTTCGCCGCGGTGAAGGCAGCCAAAGGAAGGATCATGGACCTTGTGTTGCCGGCCGGGTTAGTGGAGAATGAGGGAACCGCATGGTCGGCGAGACCGTTTCCCATTACCGCATCGTCAGCAAACTGGGCCGGGGCGGCATGGGCGTGGTGTATCTGGCGGAGGATACCCACCTGGGCCGCCAGGTGGCCATCAAATTTTCCACGGCGGCGCCGGAGGACGAGCAATATCGCGCCCGCTTTCTGCGCGAGGCGCGCGCGGCTTCCGCGCTGAATCATCCGCACATCGCCCGCATTTACGACTATGGCGAAACTGCCGCCGGACAGCCGTTTATCGTGATGGAGCTAGTCACCGGCGAGGATCTCTCGCGGCTTCTGCACCGCGGCGGGATGTCGGTGGCGCAGGCGCTGCGCATCGTCGAAGAAGTGGCGGAAGCGCTGGCGGAGGCGCACCGGCACGGGATTGTGCACCGCGATATCAAGCCGAGCAACATCGTCATCAACGAGCGCGGACAAGTTAAGGTGCTGGATTTCGGGCTGGCCAAACAGTTCGTGGAAGCCGCCCGGTCCGACACTACGCCGACGGAGCGGGTGACGGCGGAAACGGCCGCCGGCACGGTGCTCGGCACGCCTTCGTACATGTCCCCGGAGCAGGCCAGAGAAGCGCCGCTGGCCCCCCGCAGCGATCTGTTTTCCTTGGGGACGGTATTCTACGAGTGTCTGACCGGGCGGCCGCCTTTTTCGGGGACGAATGCGGTGGACACTCTGGCGGCGGTGCTGCACGTGGAACCGCCGCCGCCTTCGCAGCTCAACCCGCGGATTCCGGCGTCGTTGGATCGGGTTGCCTTGAAAGCGCTGGCGAAGACTCCGGAAGCGCGGTATCAATCGGCCGACGAGATGATCGGCGATCTGCGGGCGGAGCGAGCTGCCCTCGTGCAACGCGACACGGCGGAGACGGAACTGCTGGCGTTGCCGCCAAGCGTGCACATGGGGCACCTGAGCGTGGCGCTCGGAAGTCTGCGCACGCTGGCCGGGCCGCTGCGGCGCTCGCACGCTACCAGGATGGTGGTGATGGCGCTGGTGGCTGCGGCGATCCTGGCGGGATTTTGGCTGTGGCCCACCCGATCGTACCAGGCCCAGCCGGAAACCCAGCGCTGGTACCAGGAAGGCGTCACGGCGCTGCGCGACGGAACCTATTACAAAGCCAGCAAGGCGCTGGAGCAGGCCGTGAACCGCGACCCGCGATTCACGCTGGCGCACGCGCGCCTGGCAGAGGCATGGCTGGAACTCGACTTCGCCGATAAAGCCAGGGAGGAAATGTTGCGCGCGTCGCCACCCGGCTCGCATCCGCGGCTCACGCGCCTGGAGGAAGCGTATTTGCAGGCGCTACAGATGACGCTGACGGGCGACTTCGCGGGCGCGGCGGCTCGCTATCGTGAGATTGTGGGGCGCACCGCGGATTCCGGCAAGGCGGATGCTTACCTGGACCTGGGCCGCGCCTACGAAAAGGACGAAAAACTCAAGGATGCGATGGACTCCTATCGGGAAGCGGCCGGGCGGCAATCGCAGAATCCGGCGGCGTGGCTGCGCCTCGGGATTCTGTACGGGCGCCAGATGGATCAGGCCAAAGCCGTCGAAGCCTTCGCCAAGGCCGAGCCCATCTACCACAGCCTTTCCAATTTCGAAGGCGTCTCCGAGGTGCTCTACCAGCGGGCCGTGCTGGCCAACCGGCTGGGAAAAACCGCGGAAGCACGCGCCTCGCTGGAGCAGGCGCTGGACCTCTCGCGGCAGATCGGCAGCCAGGCACAGCAGATCCTGGTGTTGCTGGCGCTGAGCGCCGCGGAACACCGCATGAGCCACTTCGCCGAAGCACAGACCGACGCCACGGAAGCCATCGAGTTGGCGCGCGCCAATGGCATGGAGGGCCTGTCCACGCGCGGGCTGGTGGATCTGGGCAACGCCTACTTTCTGAAAGGCGATGCGGAAAACGCCAAAAAATACTTCGCGCAGAGCCTGGATTACGCGCGGCGCTACCGGTCCGAACGCAATGAGGCGCGCGCGCTATTTTCGTTGGGCAGCCTGGAGATGTTCTACGGCCAATCCGAGGACGGGCTGCACAACGTGGAGCAGGCGCTGGCTTTCTACCGGCGGGGCGGATATCAGAAGGAGACCGCGCAGGCATTGATTCTGGTGGCGCGCGCGCAGCGGCAGAAGGGCGATTTTGCCGCGGCGCTCAATTCCTTCGACCAGCAACTGGAAATTGGACGCAAGTTGGGCGACCCGACGCAAATTGCCCTGGCGCAGCAGGGAAGCGGGACGGTGCTCGAGGCGCAGGGACGATGGCCGGAAGCGCTGACGCGCTACCAGGAAGCCGGCGAGACGGCGCGCCAGGCCGGCGATCCGCTCAATATGCAGTACGATTTGTTGAACGCCGCCAATGTGAGCTGGCGATTGGGCCGGTACGCGGAAGCGCGGCAGTTGCTGGCGCAAGCCGGCTCCAGTGCGTCGCGAGGGGCGCTGGCGCTGGCCGGCCAGATCCAAGCCGCCATGGCGCTGAGCCAGCGCCAGTTTCCCGCGGCGATGGAAGCGGGGCGGCGCGTGCTGCTCGAAACCGGCCTCAGCGCGGACGTGGCGGCCGGCGTGAAGACCGTGGTGGGCCTGGCGCAGATTGCCATGGGTGCGGGGCGCGAAGCGGCTGCCTCGACGGCGGAAGCGGCGTCCCTGGCTGCCAAGTCGGGTTCGGCGTGGCTGATCGCCGACACGGCGTTGGGGCAGGCCCAGGCGCTACTGGCGGCGGGGGACGCCCGCAGGGCGCTCGAAAGCGCGCGGGCCGCGCAGCAATGGTTTGCGCGTGTTGGCAACCAGGAAGCCGAATGGCGGTCACTGCTGGCGGCGGCGCGGGCCGAGGCTGCGCTGAAGGACGCGGGGGATGCGCGCGCGGATGCGGGACGCGCGCTGGAACTACTTGCGGCTCTCAGGCAGAAGTGGGACTCTGGGAGCTACCTGGGATACTCGGCGCGTCCCGATATCCAGTTTGACCGCGGCCAGTTGGAGCGGCTTGCGGCCGGGAAATGACACGAAGCACGATTTCGAAACATTGAGGAAGAGGAGCTTGTGAAAATGCGAATTCAGCAGATACTGCGCCTGGCCGGAACAGTGGCCGCACTCCTGGCGGCGGCATTCGCCCTATCCGTATTGGGTTGGGCTTTCAGCGGCGACACACCCATTGTGATTTCGGATGGCTCGCTGAACATTCACTCCGCGGTTCCGTGGTCCCAGTACACGGGCACGGGCGACATCAAGGCCCATCCGCACACCACCAAGTCGGTCACCAAGGTTGAGCTCACGGTGGGCGGCAAGAATCAAACCATCACGTTTGCGGGCGAATCCTTCAAAGTGGACGTCACCTACGCCGGCGGCCACATCGTTCTTAACACCGGCACCGACGGCAAGGGGCTCATGATGAGGCCGTTCAGCGCGTTCCACCAGGGATCCAACGGCAACGTGCTGGCGCATAACAACGCTAACGCCAAGATCGCGCACGTCACCATCATCAAGGCTGACAAGCAGGTTTTCGATTCCGACGCGGTGAAAGGGACGAAGATCACGATTCACTACCAGTGAGCAGCGGGACCGCTGCCAAACGACCGGAAAATTGAACCGCGGAGGCGCGGAAACGCGGAGAAAACAAACGGGAGAAACCAGTACCGTCTGAAAGCCCTGCTCCACAGGAATTCGGTGAGCAGGCGCCGGCATGGATGCGGCGCTTGGCAGGCGAAAGCGCCTGTCCCACAAGAAGTAAGCTCCAGGGCAAGGCGCGTCACTCGACCAGCAACAGGTTGATCAGCGCCGTGAGTTGCTGGCGCGCGTAGCCGTTGGCTTTCTGGAACACCCGGGTGTCAGACCGGTCGATGCGCACATCACCGCGCAGAATCACGTGCTTGTCGATGCGCCACTCGGGTGTCGCGGTCACTTCTTTGAGAGTCTGGCCCACGCCGGTTCGCGCGCCGCTACGGTCGGAGAAAATCTCGCCGCGCAGGTTGAGGGAAAACTTCCTGGCGATGGCAGTGTGCAGGTATGCCGCGGCACCGGGCCAACTGCCTTGCTCGCGCCCCTCGCATCGTTCCACCGCGGCCGCTTCGTGGCCGTAGAGGGCGTCGAGACCAAGGCTGACACGGCTGGAGGCTTTCCAAGCCGCCATCAGTTCCCATACCTGCCGATAGTCATGGTCGTCTTCCTTTTGTTCGGGGCCATAAATTCCGCTTGCGGTAAGGGTCACAGCAGGCGCCGGCGTGTAAGCGACCTGGAAGCCCGCGGTCTTTCCGTGGTTGTTGCTGGTCACTTCATCCCAGCCGTTAATGAAATGCAACTGCGCCGACAGCTTGTCGCTGAACGGATAGCTCACCCGAAGGCCGGTCTGGGTAAAGGGAATGGCATAGCCGAACAGAAACGAGCGGGTGGCGTTGTCATTCCATCCGTCATACCCGTCGACGACCTCATAACCCATGTGCGTGACGTACTTGCCGGCGTCGAAGCGCAGCCCGTTCCCGATGGGCGCGATGTAACTGACAAACGCCTGCTGGATATCGAAAGGGCCGCCCTTGGCCGAATCCGGATCGCGGAACATGCCATAGGCGGCTTCCACCTGGGGGATGGATTGGCCCGCCTCAAGATCCACGCGGAAACCCCAATCGCTTTTCCTGGAAGCGGCTTTCTGGACAACCGCTTCGGCTACATCCAGTTTCCAGCGGTTGCCGGCGAAATCGAAGACGTGGAACGCGTTGGTGCGGTCGGCGGGCTGGTTGAAATTCCAGTTGTAACTTCCCGACAGAAAGCCATTGAGCGTGACTGTCTGGTACCACTTTTTCTCCGAGTCGTCGGAGGGCGGGGCTTGCGCGCGCAGGATGGCCGCCGCAACAAGCCCCGCCAGCAGGGCCCGCCGAACCATGGGAATCCTAAGCTTCTATGGTGTAAGCTTTCTCGCCGTGCAGTACTTCGTCCAGACCGGCTTCCTCAGTGGTCTCGGCGACCTTCACCGGCGTGATCCGGTCAATCAGCCAGAGCATGAACAGCGTGAAGAGAAATGCCCATGACGAAGAGATCAGCACCGCGATGAACTGGACGGCGAAGAAAGTGGGATTTCCGCGCAGCAACCCGTCGACTCCACCCGACGATGCCGGGTTCCACGCGGTGGAGGCGAAAATGCCCAGCATGAGAATGCCCAGCAGTCCACCCACGCCATGCACGCCCCAGACATCCAGTGCGTCGTCCCACTTCAGGTGGTTCTTTAGCGCCACGGCGTAGTAACAGACGATGCCTGCTACCGTGCCGATCAACACGGCGATGGCCGGCGAAACGTAACCGGCCGCCGGCGTGATGGTGGCCAGCGCCGCCACCGCTCCGGTCAACAGGCCCAGGAAATGCGGCTTACGGCTGTTGAACCACTCCACTACCAGCCAGGCGATGGCGCCGAAAGACGCCGCGATATCGGTATTCAGAAACGCCACGGCGGTGATCGAATCCACGCGAAATTCGCTGCCGGCGTTGAACCCGTACCATCCGAACCACAGCAGCCCCGTGCCCAGCGCCACCAGCGGGATGCTGTGCGGGCCCTTATCGGCCACCCGCCGCCTGCCCACGTAGAGCACCGAGGCCAACGCCGCCATGCCCGCGATATTGTGCACCACAATGCCGCCGGCGAAGTCCTTCACGCCCCAGGATGCCAGCAGCCCGCCGCCCCACACCATGTGGACGAACGGAAAATAGACGCACATCAGCCACGCCGTCAGAAACAGCGTATACGCCTTGAAGGTCACTCGGTTTGCAAACGCGCCCGTGATCAGCGCCGGAGTGATGATGGCGAACATCATCTGGTAGGCGCAGAACACGATCAGGGGAATGGTATCGTTCGGCGAAGGCGTCGATAGAGTGATTCCTCTCAGAAACGCCCAATGAAAATTGCCGATGATTCCGGCATAATCCGTGCCGGATTTCAGGTCCCCGCTGAAGCACATGGAGAAGCCGCAGAGCCACCAGAGCACGGTGGTCCATCCCATGGACACGAAGCTCTGGATCATGATCGCCAGCACATTCTTGCGCCCCACCAGGCCCCCATAAAAGAAGGCCAGTCCCGGTGTCATAAGCATGACCAGGCTGGAGCACAGAATCATGAATCCTGTATTGCCGGTATCGAGATGTAACATATCGTACACGGGTATTGTAGTCGGAATCGCCGAAATACGGGAATGGGGGGCCTACGCAACCCTCAATCGACCGGCAGCCCCTCACTGGATTTTCGCTATGCCTGGCATGGGATTCGGAAAGCGGGTCATCACGGCGGGATCATGGCCGGGGATGATCAGCTTCGGATCGGCGGCCAGTTGCCTCATGCGGTCCTGCGCCCGGAGGTTCGATTCGGGGTCGAGGGTTTGGGCGATCGGCACGTGCTTGTCCAGGTTCTCGTAGAGATACATGTTGTCGCTGGCCAGCACCACGATACCGGCGGCCGTGTTGACGCCGAGATACTGCGACGCATAGGTGTGCTTGCCGCCCAAATAACAAGTAATGCCGGGGAGGATTTCCTGGGCATCGCCGTTCACCAAGGCGACGCGGCCCTGGGTATTCAGCTTAACGGCCGCGAGGATGTCGTCGGGATCGATCCCGCCGTGAGTGTCGCCCGATTGCCACGCGCTGCCGGCGTAATATTCCAGCTCATCTTTCTGAAGCCAGATGCGGGCCTTGGGAAAAAGATCCATGCCATCGGCGTGGTCCCAGTGCATGTGAGTGATGACCACGTCGGTGATGTCTTCGGGCTTCAGACCCAAGGGCGCGATGGCCTCGGATGGTTTGACGAAATCCTTGGGGCGCCACTGCTTGATGAATTGGTCGCGGTAGAATCCGGAATCCACCAGGATGTTGCGGCCGTTGCCGCGCACCAGCCACACCATCATGGCGATGTCCATCTTGCGGCTCCGGTCGGCGCCGGCGACCAGGCTGGACACCGCAAAATCGGCGATGGTGGCGTATCGGATGGCGTAAACTTCGTACCGCGGCTTGGGTTGCGCGACGAGCGGGGCGGCCAGCGCGGCGGCCAAAATCAGGTGTGAGAATCGCAAGTACGGGCTCCTAGGCTTCATGAATCGTATCAATTCGGGACCCTCGCCTTGCAGAAGGCCCTGTAGAATGGTACCTTGACCCCGTGAAGCTTGCATACATCCGCTGGAAAGACGCCGTTTCCGAAGAAGCCTCCGCGGCTGGGTCCAACCCTCCCCACGCGACGCTGGTGGAACTGCACGAAGTTGGTTTTCTGCTAGGCGAAAATGACGAGGCGGTAGTCATCGGGATGGAATTTAACCAGGACGCGGAGGTCCAGCCCGGGCGCTGGCGTCTTCACATTCCGCGCGTCAGCATACAGGAAATGCGCGTGGTGGATCTGGAGAAAGCCTTTTCCAAACGCCGCAAGAAATAGCGTTCCGTTTTGTGGAGTAGAACAGCGGCCCACGCGCGAGGGCTGGCCGCGCAGCTTGGAAACGGCTATTCTTCATTTATAATCAATTGTTTAGCGCCAATTGCGTGGGTTTGGGCGTTTGCGCCTGTGGAACCGCGCATGGTTACAGGATTGGAGTGGACTTCGTGGCGTAAACCCCGCACCATGAAGCATGTACCGCATCGCTGTCTACCTCTCTGCAATACTGTGTCTTTACTTACAAATCGGATCCGCTCCACCCAAGACGTGGGTCGATCCCGACACTGGCCACCGCGTGGTCCGGTTGACCGACGAGCCCGGCAGCGCCAGCCTGTACTTCAACCAGGACGGCTATACGGCCGACGGCCGCAAGCTGATCTATACCACTCCCCAAGGGATCTCGACGTTGGATTTAGCCACACATGCCACAAAAGAAGTGGTGACCGGCCGGGTCCGGGTGATTGTGGCCGGGCGCAAGACGCAGAACGTGTACTACACGAAAGAGGGCGCCGTCTGGTCGACGGATGCCGATAGCGGGGCCACCCGCGAAATTGCCAAGCTGCCGGCGCGGAACTCCGCCGGGGTGTCAACCGTGAACGCCGATGAGACCTTGCTGGCGGGGACGTATATCGAGAGCGACGGCGCCGACTACAACCCCAACCGGCCGCAGGAACCGCAGAGCATCGGACTGATCCAGCCCGCCAATAAAGGCCAGATGATGGAAGACCGTCTAGCCGCGCACCTGCCCATGGCGATGTTCACCATCAGCACCAGGACCGGCGAAGTGAAGGTGATTCACCGCGCCACCGACTGGCTGAATCATCTGCTGTTTTCGCCCACCGATCCCAGCCTGTTGATGTTTTGCCATGAAGGGCCGTGGCACAAGGTGGACCGCATCTGGACCATTCGCACGGACACAGCGGAGATCACCAAGATCCATACGCGCACCATGGCGATGGAGATCTTCGGCCACGAATTCTGGAGCAACGACGGCAAGACCATCTGGTACGATCTGCAGACGCCGCGCGGCGAGGATTTCTGGCTGGCCGGTTACAACGTGGAAAGCAAGGCGCGAACCTGGTATCACCTGCAACGCAACGAGTGGTCGATCCATTTCAATGTGACGCGCGACGGCACGCTGTTTTGCGGCGACGGCGGCGACCCAGGCCAGGTGGCTAAAGCGCCCGACGGCGAATGGATCTACCTGTTCCGGCCACAGTTGTTCCCCAACCGCGGCGTCGCCGACAAGGATTTCATCAGCTCTGGAGTGCTGCACGCCGAGCGGCTGGTAAACATGTCGAGGCACCAGTACAAGCTGGAACCCAACGTCAGTTTCACGCCGGACCAGAAGTGGGTGATCTTCCGCTCGAACATGTTTGGTCCGACGTACGTGTTTGCGGTGGAAGTGGCGAAAGCCCAGTAATTTCTTGCTCCGCACTACCGGGGTACGGGTCTACTTCGCCGTCTGTATGACCGCAGGCGGAACGGGAGATCCGGTGCCGTACTTTTCGATGGTGCGCGTCTTCATGTTGTACACGTCGCCTGGGGAAAGGATATAGTAGGGCTTCTCCCAGGGCTGATAGAGGTGGGTATTGTCGTGTATGGCGACCTTCCACTTTCCGATCACCTCAAACCGATCCCCAGTCACAACGATCGCCGTGCCTTCCGACAGGCCGATGCCGAGCAGATTGGGATATTTCTTGATAACCGGAATGATGTCGTCCCAGCGGTTGCGCGTATTGATGTGCTGATCAATCGCGCTTTTGCGGAGGAAGGCGAAACCGTGTTCATGCTGCGGTTCCGGTGTCATGACAATGTCCGGTCCGGCGATTGCCCCGCGCACCAGATAGTCGCCTTGAATTGATGCGCCCGCCGAACTACCGCCGATGACGCCGCCGCGCTCCAGTACTTTGTGAAATTCCCGGTAGGTCAACGTGTTGGCATAGGAGTCGACGATATTCCACTGCCGTCCGCCGACGAACCAGACACCGTTGGCATCGCGCAAAATCTTCGCAAACTCCTCGGTATCCGCCACTTTGGGGTCATGCGTATGCAGCATCCGCACATTCGTGAGCCCCATCTTCTTCCAGGGGGCAATCACTTCTTCTTCCTTGTACTCCTTGATAGTCCCGTCCGCATTCCGGTTGCCGCCGGCGGTGGGGACCACCACGATTTTCGCGCCTAGTCCACCAGCCTTATTGATGAAAGTTTCGAAGATCCCGGTGCCCACGTCGGAGCCTCCGCCCTGGATGATCAGGGTTCCTTTCGCTGGTCCGTATTCCGGCGCCTGTGCGAAGATGCTTCCGGCCAAGAGGGCCAAGAGGGTTGCCGCGAGGGCAAGCTTGAGTTTCATGGTAATACATGGTATTTCACATCACCCAGGAAGTCAAGAGTTTGGCTTGTTTTGGACAATTTTCATGGGCC
The DNA here is from genome assembly GCA_963842505.1 of Bryobacterales bacterium. Taxonomy (GTDB): domain Bacteria; phylum Acidobacteriota; class Terriglobia; order Bryobacterales; family Bryobacteraceae; genus PALSA-129. Next base: position 976,318 of record CAWJGZ010000004.1, on the reverse strand, counting down.
TTAGGGCGTGGCCGAAAAGGGAGGCGACCGAACACAGAAATTGTTTGAGGGGTTCCGGCAAAGGCGGCCGGCATGAACGCGCATTTGCCCGCCGGCAACGGAGAGATAAAAAATAGTAAAGGATGTTAAACTTTTATTTCCGTTGACAACTCATCACAGATATCATATACTAGGAAACAAAAAGGTTAGTTCATGCACCTTCAACGAGCGCTCGCAATCGTACCGGTCCTATTTGTGCCGTGGCTTGTTTTTGGGCAGGCAAATCCGCACCGGCTGACTCTGGAAGACCTGATTTCGGCTGGCGCGGCCGGCGAAACGGTGTTTTCACCGGACGGCAAGACCATCGCCATGACCCACGATGGGCAGATTGCCCTGATGCCATCGGAAGGCGGCTGGCTGGAGACCCTCACCAGCACCGCAGGCGGTAAATCGGGACTGGATTGGTCGCCAGACAGCCGGATGATCGCGTACGCGAGTCAAGGGAGCATCTGGGTAGTGCCGACGGCGGGCGGGGTTCCCCGGCGCCTGACGCATGCCGCAGCCGGGTCAGGCGATCCGCGGCAAGCAGGAGACCGCCAGCCACAATGGTCGCCCAAGGGCAACTGGATTCTGTTCGAGAACCGGCCGCAAGGGCACGAACAGCATTGTAGTGGTGAGCGAGAATGGCGCGAGCGAGAATTTTGTTGTCGATTCGAGCGCCGATGAGGACAGTCCCACGTGGTCGCCCGACGGGAGCCAGATTTCCTACACAGAGCGGACGCGCGAGCACTTCAGCGGCAAGCTGAACGTGGTGAAGTTCGATCCGGCGTCGGGTCGCGCCTCGGGGGATCCGGTGACGTTGTATACCGCTCCCACCGATCGTGGAGGCGGTTGGGCTATTCCTAAAGCACAGTGGTCCCCGGACGGGCGGAATCTCGCCGTGGTGTTACAGGATAGCGGTTGGGACCACATATACCTGATCCCGGTAGCCGGCGGCACGCCGAAACCGGTGACACAAGGCGAGCATGAAAACACCGGCCCGGAATTCTCGCCGGACGGGAAATCACTGGCCATTGTGTCGACCCGCGCAGGGCTAGAGCAAAGCGGCATCTGGATCGTTCCGCTGGACGGCTCGCCGGCACGGCCGCTGGCGAAATTCAGCACGCCCGGGATGGAATCGCAACCACACTGGTCGCCGGATGGAAGCAGAATTTATTTTCATCGCATGACGCCCCTGGAAACCAGGGACCTGCTGGTGGCCGGAGTCTCGTCAGGTTCAACGCCAAAATACCTGACTCACACTACTCCGAGGAATTTTGATGGGGCGCTGACCATGCCGGAGCGGGTCACGTTCCGCAGCAAGGATGGGTTGGAGATTGCCGGGATCCTGTATAAGCCCAAGAATATGAAGCCTGGCGAGCGGCATGCCGCAGTGCTGTGGATTCACGGCGGGCCCGAGGCCCAGGACGGCTTTCAGTTCGACGGCTGGGCGCAGTATCTGGCGCAAAGCGGCTACGTGGTGCTCAAGCCGAACTATCGCGGCAGCAGCGGGTACGGCGAGAAATTCCGTAATCTGAACGTGGAAGATAGCGGCGGCGCGGAAGTGGACGACGTGGCGGCCGGGGCGGAGTACCTGGTGAAACAGGGGCTAGCCGATTCCCGGAAGCTCGCCATCGGCGGAGGCAGCCACGGAGGGACCATGGTGGGCTACGCGGTCACCAAGTATCCCGACCTGTTCGCCGCGGCAATCGAGCTATTCGGCGTTGTCGACCGCGCCACCTTCAACGAGCGCACCAATCGGAATTCCGCAATTCGCTGGATGATGAAGATGGGCGGCTCCGCCGATGAAAAGCCCGAGGTCTACCGTAAGGCCAACAGTTTGCTGGGCGTCGCGAAGATCAAAACGCCGGTGTTAATCATGCACGGCGAGGACGATCCGCAGGTCCCGCCGTACGAATCGGTGCAGTTTGCGCGGGCTCTGAAGGAGCAAGGGAAAGTCTATTACTATTTCACGTATCCCAATGAGCTACACGGGTTCAGCCAGAGCGAACATCGGCTGGATGCCTGGAGAAAACAGCTTGCGTTTCTCGAAAGATATATTCAGCCGCGCTTTGGGCTCAGCAGCACATCGACCGACGATTTCATGCTTCAGGCGCCAATCCCGGCTCAGCCAATCGCCGGTCGAAGATAGATAAAGGTTTATAGAAGGGGGTATTGTCATTTTGAGATATATTCGTTTCGCTAGTCTTTGGTTATTGCTGGCGTCTCTAGGGTGGTCCGCCGCGACCGCGATTAAAGGATATGTCAGAGACGCCTCGGGCGCGACAGTCCAGAACGCGAACCTGACTCTCACTAATGCGAGAACCGGGGTCGCGACAAAGACGGTTTCCGATGCAACCGGGCTCTATCAGTTCCTGGATCTCAATCCGGGCGAGTACAAAATCGGCGTAGACGTTCCCGGTTTTCGACCGACTGAAGTCACGGGCATCACCGTGCTGGTCGATCAAATCGTAGCGGTCGACCTAAAGTTGGAGGTCGGCGACGTCAAGCAATCCGTGGAGGTCAACTCGACTGTAGAGTTGCTTCAGACGGAGAGTCCTTCCACCGGCACTAACGTGGCGGCCACGATGGTTAAGAGCCTCCCGTTGGCCAACCGGCAGTTCACCGATCTGGCAACGCTGACTCCGGGCGCTTCGTTCGCGGCGCCGGGCTCGCAGGCGGGCGCTTTTGCCGCGGCGGGAACCCGCTCGCAATCCACGAACTGGCAGATCGACGGCGTCAACGCGATCGACCCAAACGTGAATGGTCCGACCAATTCGTACCGCATCGCCGAGGCGATTCAAGAACTCAGCGTGACCACGACAGCCTACTCGGCGGCATTCGGACGCGCGTCCGGCGCCCAGGTTAGCGTTGTGACCAAGAGCGGCACGAATGGCTTTCATGGCAGCGCGTTCGAATTTAATCGCAATGATGCTTTCGACGCGATGAATTACTTCACCAACTCCCTGGGCGGGACGATGGCCGAGCTTCGCTACAATCAATTCGGCGGATCCCTCGGCGGCCCGATACGAAAGAACAAGACGTTTTTCTTCTATAGTTTCGAGCGTCTTGACGAGATCGACCCGACAGCCGCAACGGCGATTGTCCCGACTGCCGCGCAGCGCGCGACGGTTACCGATCCGCTGGCGCTGAATCTGCTGGCTTACTATCCGCTGCCCACGCGTCCCAGCGCGGCTGCCGGAACCACCAACTACGTAGGCAACGTGCCAGCCTCGGTCAAGGACTACACGAACCTCATTCGAGTGGATCACACGATCAGCGACAGCGACAGGATATTCGGCCGGTACATCAACTACACGGGAACCACCGTCACGGCCGGCGCTCTGCCCACCACTGGCGGCAATACCAACAGACCTGTGCAGCAAAACATACAGGCGAGCGAAGTACATACGTTCTCGGCGACTTTCTTCTCGGAACTCCGGGTGGGATATTCGCGCAATAAAACCGACTTCAAACCTCAGGATGTGACCACTAACGCGGCAACAATCCTGCCTGGCGTTCCGGGCGTTGTCAACACTTCCATCGATCCGCAGGACGGCGGCATCCCGAACATCACGATCAGTGGCGGATACGCAGTGCTCGGTTCGGCCACGAACATGCCCCAGGGCCGCAGGTCCAACACCTACGAGCTTTACGACGACACGACCAAGATCGCGGCTATTGGCGGAAAAACCCATACTTTCCATTTCGGATTCTACGGACGACGCGAGGAAACGTGGAGATTTCTGGACGGCAACTCGCGCGGGGCTATGAGTTTCGCCAACTTCGCTTCATTTGCCGGCACGTGCCCGCTTTGCGTCAATGGAGCTTCCCAACTGACCAGCTCTACCATCACCACCGGCGACACGCTCGGACACTGGTACCGGTATCCGCTGGCTTTCTATGCGCAGGACGACATCAAAATCAAACCGAATCTTACGGTAAATATCGGACTCCGTTATGAGATGCCGTCGGCGCTTACAGAAAAGCGCGACAAGGGAACGAACTTTGTTCCGGGTGTCGGTCCGGTTCTACTGGGAACGGACCTGGTGTTGGGCATTAACCCAGCGCTGGTGGGACCGGGTTCCATTACGCGGACGGCAGGACCGGTGACCATGAACTCATCCGGGACCGCTTCCGATTATACGAATATCGGCCCGACGATCGGCTTCGCCTATACGCCGCACATGGGAAAAGGCTTCTTTGGCGACGGAAAGACCGTAATTCGCGGCGGATTCAGAATTGGATACGACGATCTATTCAACAACGTTCCGATCGACCAAACCACAAATCCACCGTGGGTACTAACAACGAACCAGCGTGCCGGAACCACGCAACCGACGACTTATGCGTGGAACCTGGCATTCAATCAAAATGTCCCGCTGGTTTCGACGCTGGCCGGCGGAACGCAGGCTGGCCTGCTGAGTTTCTACGGCGAAGCCACGAATGCGAAGATGGCGTACGCCGAGAACTGGAATATGAGCGTGCAACGCGAGATTGCACCGGGAAGCACACTGGAAGTCAGCTACATTGGCACTTCCGGCCACCATCTGGGAGAAGCACTGGATGCGAATCAGCCGCGGGTGATTGTCAATAACCCGGCGCTTCGCGGATCGCAGGCACCGAACCAGCAAATCTTTCCGTATACGAGCTGGTCCAACGCGGATATCTTCACTTTTGATGGCAGTTCCTTCTTTGAGGGACTGGTGGTTTCCGGCAAGGTGCATTTGACGGACCACGTGAATATGAACTCCTCGTTTACCTGGAGCCATTCGATTGACGACACATCGTCTTTCCTCGGAACCACCTTCGACAACGAGTCGCCAACTTCCAGCAATGTGCCGCTGAACAAGCAGCGAGGCAACAGCGCATTCGATCAACGCAAGCGCTTCATCAACGCGTTTGTTTTCCAACTGCCTTTCGGCAAAGGCCAACACTTCTTCGGGAACGCCTCGAAAGTTGTCGACGGCGTGATTGGAGGGTGGTCTCTGTCCGCCATCACGAACTTAACCACTGGCTGGCCGTTCACGGTTCTCACGAATACCAGCACCGATTACAGTGGATTCAACCAGTTGCTTGACAGGCCCAACTACACCTGCTCAGGTCCGCTGGCGATCAACACCAGTTCCCCGCACAACCTATTCAACACGAGCTGCTTTACTGCCGCTTACGCCGGGCAAATCGGTACGACGCCTCGCAACGCCTTCTATGGCCCGGGGATGGTCGACGTCGATTCGACAATGTCGAAGAGATTCGCGATTACGGAACGCGTCAATCTGGAGTTCCGCGCGGACTTCTTCAATATTCTCAACCACACAAACTTTGCCCTGACGAGCAACGATCGCATTCTGTCCAACGGTCAGTTCGGGCAAATCAGCGCAACCTCTGGTTTAAGCGGAGGCCAAAACGGCGGCCCAAGGGTGCTTCAACTCACAGGCCGCATTACGTTCTAACATAGACCTAGCAGCCACGAGCTGTAGTGGGGTGTCTTCCATCCCCACTACAGCTCTAATTATTTGACCCCACCGAGCACCGGGAGGCCGGCCATAAAAGGCGCCCGCCCGGCAGGCGACGGGGCGGAATGCAACCAAAGCGTCATCGAACGAGAACTCGAGTAACCACAAACACTTATGTTGTTAAAACTGGCTCCATTATTTCTCCTGCTCGCATCTTCGGGAATGGCCGCTGTTCCAACTCCCGAGAGCCACTTCGGTCACAAGATCGGAGTCGACAATGAACTCCTCGATTGGGATAAAGTCGTTACGTACTTCCAGGCGCTCGAAAAGTCCAGCGACCGGATCAAGTACAAAGAACTCGGCAAGACCGTGGAAGGGCGGCCGCAAATCGCGTTGACGATTTCTTCGGCCGCGAACATCAAGAACCTGGATCACTACCTGGATATTCAGAGGCGCCTTTCGGACCCGCGCCGGACTACCCCGGCCGAGGCGGCGCGCCTGGCGGAGGAAGGTAAGACCATCGTCATGATCACGTGCTCGATTCACGCGACCGAGGTGGCCTCGACGCATACCGCGATCGAGTTCGCCTACCGGCTGCTTACCGAGGACAACCCGAAGTTCAGGGCGATTCTGGACAACGTGATCATTCTGCTGGAGCCTTCGCAGAACCCCGACGGCGTGGACATCGTGACCAAGTGGTATCGCAAGACGCGCGGCACGGCGTTCGACGGGAGCAATCCGCCCGAACTCTACCACCATTACGTTGGGCACGACGACAACCGCGACTGGTACATTTTCACCCAGCCCGAGACGCGCAACACGGTGTCGCTGGAAAATCTGTGGCATCCCCAGATCGTCTACGACGTACACCAGCAGGGGGCCAATGCCTCGCGCATTTTCTTCCCACCGTGGATGGACCCGGTGGATCCGAACGTGGATCCGATCCTGGCGCAATTGTGCAACATGATCGGCACCAGCATGGCCACCGATGAGGCGGCCGCGGGCAAGACGGGAATCGCGATTAATGCGATGTACGATTTCTGGTCGCCTGGCCGGCAATATCAGGCCTATCACGGCGGCGCGCGGATTTTGTCGGAATCGGCCAGCGCGAAGCTGGCAACGCCGATCACGCTGACCGAGAAGGACATCAGCGATAACGCGCTGGGATACGACCCGCGCGTGCGGAGTTGGAATTATCTGACGCCGTGGATGGGTGGGACGTGGCGTTTGCGGGACATCATCGATTACCAGGAGATTGCCTGGGAGTCTTTGCTGTACCAGGCCGCCACGCGGCGCAGCGACATGCTGCATTATTTCTACGAGATCAACCGGGATAACGTGGAACGGAGCACGCCGTTTGCCTTTGTGGTTCCGGTTTCGCAGCGAGATCCTGGCGCGGCGCGGAAGATGCTGGAAACGCTGGCGTTCGGCGATGTGGAGATTCAGCGCGCGTCGGAGGGATTCACCGCCGATGGAAAGCAATACGGCGCGGGAAGTTACGTCGTCAGCATGCATCAGCCGTTCTCAGGATGGGCGAAGACGCTTCTGGAAACGCAGGATTATCCGGATCTGCGGCTGTATCCGGGCGGTCCGCCGAAGCGGCCCTACGACGTGACGGCGCAGACGCTGCCGCTGTTGATGGGCGTCAACGTGGTGACAGTCAAAGGCAGCTTTAACGCGACATTGAAGCCGGTGACGCAGTACGCATTTGATCTGGACCATCCTAAGCCGGCCGGCGGTTTTGCGGCCACGGATGTGTTCTCCTGGAAAGAAGTCACGAAGGTTTGGAAGACCGGCAAGCCGATTTATCGCGACACGGCTACGGGGGACTTTTATATGGCGGGCGGCAACGGCCGCAAGGAGATCGCGGCGCCGCGCATCGGGATGTACCAAAGCTACAACCCCAGCATGGACGAAGGCTGGACCCGTTGGCTGTTAGATGACTTCGGCTTCGCACAGACCGCTTTGGTGAACGCGGACGTGCAAGCCGGCAACCTGAGGGAGCGTTTCGACACGATCATTATTCCCGATCAGCCGCGCGCGCAGATTGTCAACGGGCACCGGCCGGGTTCGATGCCACCGGAGTACGTAGGCGGCCTGGGCGAAAAAGGCGCGGCGGCGTTGAAGGAGTTCGTCGAGCAGGGCGGCACGCTGATTCTGTTGAACCATGCCTCCGAGTACGGCACGCAGGATTTGGGCGTGAAGGCTCACAACGTGCTGGCCGGCGTGGAGAGCAAGGACTTTTACTCGCCGGGTTCGCTGTTGAACGTTTCATTGAATCCGAAGAGTCCGCTGGCGTATGGGATGCCGGCCGAGATCACGTTGTGGAGCGAAGGCAGCCCGGCTTGGGAGGCCCCCGACGACGTGGTGGTGGCGCGGTATCCAGGAAACAAGGTGCTCGCCTCGGGGTGGCTTCTGGGCGAGAAGTACCTGAACGGGAAGGCGGCGCTGCTGGATGTACCGATGGGCAAGGGCCGAACCATCCTGTTTGGCATGCGGCCGCAGTATCGCGGGCAGAGTTACCAGAACTTCAAATTACTCTTCAACGCTTTGATTTATCGCTGAGGAGGCCTGGCGACTTCGGCAGAAAATGTGGTAGCAGACCGAGGGGGTGCCGAATATGACCGGCACCCCGACCACTTTGGCGTTTTGAGCGCGAGAGGTGGTTGCGGCGGACGGGGGTGGCTCCGCTCTCTTACGTTCGCGGCTCGGATGTTGAACGGCGGAGGGGGGCGGCTGCGCTCTCTTACGTTCGCGGCTCGGATGTTGAGCGGCGGACGGGGGCGGCTCCGCTCTCTTACGTTCGCGGCTCGGATGTTGAGCGGCGGACGGGGGCGGCTCCGCTCTCTTACGTTCGCGGCTCGGATGTTGAGCGGCGGACGGGGCGGCTCCGCTCTCTTACGTTCGCGGCTCGGATGTTGAGAAAGTCACGTAGGGAAAGACTTCCGGAATGTGCGAATCGTAGTGGCCGTGCCGGTTCCACGTCCAGCCTGCGCACGGGTCCAGCACTTCGCGGTTCCTTCCGATCTTCTCGAAGCGCGAGCAATCGATGCGCCAGACGTCGCCGTCTTGGGGCGGCAGCGAGCGGCCGTCCGCAATATCGGCCAAGCCGCGCCAGGGAAAGGCCAGTTCCACCGTCCAGCCGCGATCGCGGTGGGCGCGCTGGTTGACTTTGCCATCCACATGGACCGCCGTGCGCAAGCCCGGATAATCCCAATCGAGAAAGCCCCACCGTTCACCGCGCGGATGCACGTGTCCGCCCACACCGCCGAGCACAAGGGTGCGCTGGGTTGATGGGTTGAACTCCGGCCGCCGGTAGAGCGGCGATCCGGGCTGCAAGACATCTTTCCAAATCCAGAAGGCTTCGTAGACGGTGTTGAGCGCGTTGATCTCGAATTCGTAATAAGCGTCCTTGCCGGCGATGAAGACCTCGATGTCGTTCTCTTCCCAGATTTTGGAATCGCGGCGGGTGAGCGTGGCCCAGACGTCGGTCTCTTCAATCCAGAAGCCGAAGTAGAGGTTCTCATCGTCCCAGAGCAGAGCCACGCGCGTGTCGAACCACGCCGGCTGACCGGTCACGATATCGACGAAGGGCGTGGATTTCGGCGCCATGCGCCACGAAGGCGTAGCGAGCTTGCCGTCGACGGCAACCGGCCCGGCCGCGCGGTAGCAGGTGTAGCGGGCCGGCGCCAGGTTATAAGGCGCCAGAGGATCGTACACTACCGCACCTTCGCCCATTCCTGCTCGAAGCGCTCCCTGGTGGCGAAGGATTTTTGTGTGCCCACCGCCAGCGTGGAAAGCGCCGCGTAGAGATTGGCGCGCGCAATGGCTTCGGCTTCCTCGTAACCGCTCGCCAGGAAGCAGGCGAAGCTGCCGATGAAAGCGTCGCCGGCGCCGGTGGTATCGACGGGCTGTACGGGATACGGCGCCACATGGCGCGACCCGTCCGCGCCCACCAGCAGCGAGCCGTTTTCACCCAGCGTGACGATGACCCGGCGCAGACCGCGCCGCAGCAGGCTTTCGGCACAGGCGCGCGCTTCCTCCAGGTTGCGCACGGGCACGCCGCCCAGCGCTTCGGCTTCGGTTTCATTAGGGATCACGTAAGAGGCGTTGGAAAGTTCGCCGAGGTCGACCGGCTGCCCCGGCGCGGGGTTCAGAATGGTGCGAGTGCCGTTCGCGCGGGCGAAGCGCAGCGTGTAATAGACGGTCTCGAGCGGAATTTCGAGTTGCATCACGATGCAATCGGCCTCGCACAGAACCGCGCTGGCGGCGTCGACATCGGCGGGGAGCAGGCGGTCGTTGGCGCCTTTCACCACCAGGATACGGTTTTGGCCGGAACTGTCGACAAAGATGGGCGCCACGCCGCTGGACACTCCGGGCGTCACCAGCACACGGCTGGCATCGATGCCCCGGGCTTGATAGTCGCGGATGGTGGCCGGCCCGAACAGGTCGTCGCCCACGCGCGCGATGATCGAGACTCGCGCGCCGCACTGGCGCGCCGCAACCGCCTGGTTGGCGCCCTTGCCGCCGAAGCCCAGGTCGAAGGCGCGCCCGAAAATGGTTTCACCAGGCCGGGGCATCTGGTCGGTGAAGGTGATCAAATCGATATTCGCGCTGCCCACCACCACAATATGAGGTTCAGTTTTCATGGCGTAACATTAATTGTATCGGCTTATGAGCTCAGATCCCACTGAACGGTTCTCCCCGCGCGTGGAGGACTATTCTCGCCACCGGCCCTCCTATCCGGCGGAAGTGATTGCCTTTTTGGAGCGCGAATGCGGCCTCACTCGACAATACCGGGTTGCCGATATCGGCTCCGGAACGGGATTGCTCTCCGAGCTGTTCCTGCACTTCGGCTGCGAGGTGACTGGTGTCGACCCGAACGCAGGGATGCGCGCCGCGGGCGAGCGGCTGCTGGCGGCCTGGCCGCGCTTCCATAGCGTGAATGGCCGAGCCGAAGCTACCACGCTGCCCGATGACAGCGTCGACCTGGTGTCGGCGGCCCAGGCCTTTCATTGGTTCTCGCCCGACGCCGCGCGCACCGAGTTCCAGCGCATTCTCAAGCCGCGCGGCTGGGTAGCGCTGGTGTGGAACGAGCGCGTTCGCTCGCCCGGTTTCAACGCGGGTTACGACGATCTGGTGACCCGCTACGGGCCGGAACGACGCCACGCGGCGACCAGTGACCTGGACCATTTCTTTAGTGAGCATGGGTGGCGGCTGGCGCAATTCCCGAACCAGCAGCATTTCGACAGGGAAGGGCTGCGCGGACGATTTGCCTCTTCGTCCTATGCGCCACTGCCTGGCGCGGCTAATTACGAGGCGTTAATGAGGGAACTGGACGGGCTGTTTGATGAGTTTCAAAAAGACGGCGGGGTGACATTGCTTTACACAACTGAAGTCTATATAGGCAGGCTTGAGTAGGCAGACAGAGCTGGTTCCCGCCAAGGTCAAAGCGGGGATAATCCCGCCGTATGAGCCGCTGCGGCTCACAACACGCGATGAAAATGGGGCCGTGGGCGTCGGGGGTAGTGTGAGCAGATTTTCGGGAGAGTTTCTCCATTTCTGTCTGGTGGCAGAGCCTTACGCCCCGTTCCGGGGCTACCCGTACTGGCAACAGATTCCACACGGCTTACGCCGTGGGCTATGGTCTTTCGCCCTCACGGGCTTGGTAGGCTTCACGTGCGGGCAGTTCTGACCTATGAGCAACTGTGGCTCACAACACACGATCAGAACGGGGGCTGTGGGCTTCGGCGATCGCGTGAGTAGATTTTTGGGAGTGCTACCAATTCCAAAGGCGGGAATTGGTAGCAGTCCCCCGTTTTGCGGCGACGTGCGCTCCCGGCATTTTCGAGCGAGGGACTAGCCCGCATTTCTCACCAGCTTTCTGCTGCGGCGCGTGATCAGGCCGCGTCTACTTGGTTGCGCTTGCTCAGCGTGCTCGACATACTGTTCAAGTATGCCTGCGCGCGCTGAGCGGCGCGCGCCTCGTATCCGCAGCCTTCTGACGCGCCTCGCGACGAAACCTGGTGAGAAAAGCGGACTAGCGATTGGCCGCACCGCTCTTGGTCGCGGTTCCGGGCGCGGCCGGGCCGTTGTAATTCGGGAACGCCGGGCGATGCGGCACCGGAGCGGGATGATCCTTCATCTGCTGCATGGCGATGGCCACCGCGCGCTCCAGTTGCGGATCGTGCCCATCGTGCATGGCTTTGGGATCGAGATCCACTTCCACGTCCGGCGTCACGCCCTTGTTCTCCACATCCCACTGGCCTTCGGGATTGAAGAAGCCGAAGCTGGGCGCCGTCACGCTGCCGCCATCCATCAGCGGCGGGTACGAGCCCACTCCGACCAGGCCGCCCCAGGTCCGTTTGCCCACCAGGGCGCCGACTTTGTTGTAGTGGAACATCCATGGCATGCAATCGCCGCCCGATCCGGCGAATTCGTTGATGATCATTACCTTCGGTCCGAAAATGGCAGCCGCCGGTGTACGATAGATGGCCCCATAGCGGGGGCTCCAGAAGCCTTCGAGCGGGCGGCTCAAGACGTCGATCACGTAATCGGCCACCTGGCCGCCGCTGTTGAAGCGCTCGTCGATGATGGCACCCTCTTTATCGGACTGCGCGAAATAATAGCGGGTGAAACTGGCGAGACCGCCCTGCCCGGTATCGGGCATATACGCGTAGGCCAGTTTGCCGCCGCTCAATTCATCCACCTTGCGGCGGTTGCCTTCAATCCAGGCCTGCGTGCGCAACTGCGTTTCATTGGCTACGGGGACCACCGTGATTTCGCGCGCACCCGCGCCCGATGGATCGGCCCCGATGCGCAGCGTGACGCGCTTGCCGGCGGTGTTTTCAAGCAGGTGCGAGACATCGTCCCTGGCGGTGAGTTCTTCGCCGTTGACCGCCAGCAGATAATCTCCGGTGTTGACGTTGAGGCCGGGAGCGGCCAGCGGCGCCTGCAGATTCGGGTTCCAGCTTTCGCCGGTGTAGATGCGTTTGAAGCGGTAATGCCCATTGGCAATTTCGTAATCCGCGCCCAGCAGACCGCCGCTGACGGCCCGCGCCGCCGGGATATTGCCACCGCCGCCGCGCAGGTGTCCCACGGTCATGTCGCTGATCATGTCGTGGATGATGTAGTTGAGGTCGGTGCGCGAGCCCAGCGAATCCAGATACTTTTCGTACTCCTTTTCGGCATCCGCCACGTTCACGCCGTGCAGATTCGGGTCGTAGAAATAGCTGCGCTCGATGCGCCACACTTCGTGATACATCTGTTTCCACTCGGCGATGGGGTCGACGTGAACTTCCACGTCGTTGAGGCGCAGCGAACCTTCGCCGGCTTTCACCGGCGCCGCCGCGGAAACGATGACGTACTGCGGGCCTGGCGCGGCCTCGCCGCCACGGCCGCCGCGTCCACCACCAGCGCCGCCCATGCGGAGCAGCATCTTGTCGCCGTTGGCTGAAAGGTCGAAGGAGCCGACGCTGTCGGCAAGCTTCTCCATCTTGCGGGCTTTGAGGTCATACCGGGAGAGCGTGGACCCGCCGCCGCCCGGCGCGCCGCGCCCGGCGCCTTCCATGATGTAGAGGAAGCCCGCACGGCCGGCGGTCAGCGAAGAATAGGAGCGCGCCGGCAAGGGAAGCGCGATAATCCGCTGCTGGATCTTGTCGAAATCGATGTGGACCGGTTTGGGTGGAGTATTGGCCGCAGCAGCGGCACCGCCGCCACCACCACCGCGTCCGCCGCGTCCACCACCGCCGACTGCACCTTCCGCCGGCGCGGCGCCCGGTTCCACGGCCTTTTCTTCATCGCTCTCCGGCTCGAGGGGCGAAGCGACATTGTTCGCAAGCACGATCAGATATACATTGCTGGTCACCTCGTGTTCGTCGCTGGTCATGTCGAGCCCGCTTTGCGTGGGGCCGAAGTTGGTACTGGCCGTGAAGTACAGGTACTGGCCGTCGCGGTCGAATGCCGGATGCCGGGAGTCGCTCATGCCGTCGGTCACCTGCTGGCTTTTCCCGCTGTCCAAGGAATAAATAGCGATGGCGTGCTGGCGGTTGGGCAGCGACTTGGAATAGGCGATCCATTTGGAATCGCCCGACCAGGCAAAATCAATCCCGCCTTCGCTGATGTAGTCGGTATCGACGTTGGTCAGCTTGCCGGAGGCCACCTCCACGTCCCACAGGTGGAGTTGATTGTCGTCAAAGGCAATGTGCTTGCTGTCGGGCGACCACCTGGGATTCGAGTAGTAGGCTGAATGGCCGGCCAGCGCGATCTTGCGCGCCTCGCCTTCGCCGGTTTGCGATTTGAGATGCAGGGCGTATTCGCCCGATTCATCCGAGAAGTAAGCCACCGTCTTGCCGTCCGGCGACCAGGCGGGCGATCGCTCCATGACGCCCGGCGAGTTGGTGAGATTGCGGATGTCGCCCTTTTCCGCAGGCGCCGTGAGGATTTCGCCGTGCGCCTCAAAGACCGCGCGCACGCCGGTGGCGGAGATTCGGGCTTCACGAATCTCGCGCGCCACGTTTTGGAAATGCGGCCGCACTTCGGTGAGGTCGGCCGCCATCTCAATGGGCACCTGGTGCTCATTCCGCGCGGCAATGTCGTAGATATGGATTTGCCCGAACTGTTCGTAAACGATGCCGCCCGGTCCGGCGGTGGCGTATTCGATATCCTTCCAGGCGTTCTTGATAAGCTGATCCACCTTCTTGCTGCGCGGGTCGTATTGGAAGAGCGTCACCGGCCCGTTGCGGTCGGAGAGGAAAAAGACTTTGTCGCCGATCCACATGGGATCGAAATCGTTGGAATCCGTACGTGGAATCTTTTCGGTTTTCAAGTCCGCGAAATCCACGATCCAAATGTAGCTGGCGCGCCCGCCGCGGTAGCGCTTCCAGGAGACGAAGTTATTCCCGTCGGCGGCGAACTGGCCGCCGTCCAGCGGCTGGTACGCCATGCGTTTCAGATCCGGCGAATAGGAGCCCCGGTAGGCCATGGGCAGCGGCAGAGCTTCGGGCAGGCCGCCCTCGGGCGCAACCGTGAAGAGTTGCGTATAGCGCGAGTAGCTTTCACGGTTGGAGCGGAAGAGGATTCGCTTGCCGTCCGGGGACCAGCCCACTACGGTATCCGGGTCGGGATGATAGGTGATGCGCTTGGGAATGCCGCCCGTGGCCGCCACGGTGAAGACATCGGTGTTGCCGTCGTACTCACCCGAAAACGCGATGGTCTCCCCATCCGGAGAGTAGGCCGCGGCGCTCTCCTGGCCGGCGCCAACGGTAAGCCGCGTGGCCATGCCGCCCTGGCGGCTGACCGTCCACAAATCGCCCGCGTACGAGAAGACGATTTCCGTCTTGTTCATGGCCGGTTTCTGCAGCAGATGGACCGTGCCCGAGGCGCCGAACATGCTGGCGGCGAAGAAAAGCGCAAATGGAATCCGATACTTCATACCCGAACCTCCGGTTGTTCAGTGTATCACCGGGGGTGGCGGCTATCGCCGGCAACGGTTGAGTCTTGAGTTGGCGTTGAAACCCGGGGCGATAGGCAGCTTCGCGGATCGCCTTCATCAAAGCAAACCGAAGTTATACAATGGCAGACGCGGAGAGCAAATGGAACATTACACATGGGACACCATGGAAAAGGAAGTACTGAGCGGCGACATCGCGCGCAAAATTATTTCCGGCGAAAAGGCGATGGTGGCGCAAGTCTTTCTTGCCAAGGGCGCGGTGGTGCCGGAACACCACCACGAGAGCGAGCAGATCACTTACATCCTGGAAGGCGCGCTGCAATTTCAAATTGACGGCAAGGAAATCGTGGTCGCCGCAGGCCAGGTCCTGCGGATCCCTGCAAACATGCCGCACGCCGCGGTGGCGCTCGAGGAGACGCTGGATCTCGACATCTTCAGCCCCATCCGGCACGACTGGCTCGCCAAAGACGACGCCTACTTGAGGAGATAGCGCGATGGATTTAGGGATCAAAGACCGGGTAGCGCTGGTGGCTGCGTCGAGTGAAGGGATGGGCAAAGCGGTGGCCCTGGGCCTGGCGCGGGAAGGCGCCAAACTGGCGCTCTGCGCGCGGACGCAATCGAGGCTCGACTCGACGGCCGCCGAAATCCGCGGCGAAACCGGCGCCAGCGTGTTCGCCCGCGCTGTGGACGTCACCGTACACGATCAAGTTCGCCGCTTCGTCGCCGAGACGCTTGTGGAGTTAGGACGTCTGGACATTTGTGTAGCCAACTGCGGCGGGCCGCCTTCCAAAACGTTCGCCGAGACCACCGTGGAAGACTGGCAAGCGGCGGCCCAGTTGAACCTGATGAGCACCGTGTACCTGGCTAAAGAATCGCTGCCCGTGATGCAGCGGCAACGCTGGGGCCGCTTCATCGCCATCACCTCCATCTCGGTGAAGCAGCCGATTGAAAGGCTGATTCTTTCCAATGCCGTTCGCGCGGGCGTCAGCGGCCTGGTGAAAACGCTGGCCAACGAATATGGTCCGTCGAACGTCCTGGTGAATAATGTGTGCCCCGGTTTCACCGCTACGGCGCGGTTGATGGAGTTTGCCGGCGCAGTGGCCGCCAAGGAGGGCGTCACGCCCGCGGAGATCGAAAGCCGGTGGACTCGCGGAGTACCGCTCGAACGGGTGGGACGGCCCGAGGAGATCGCCAACCTGGTGGTCTTCCTGGCATCGGAGCGCGCCAGCTATATCACAGGGGCTTCCATCGCCGTGGATGGCGGCGCCGTGAAGGGGATCTACTGATATGCGCGTGCGCGAATTGGCGGACTGGCTAGGTTCCACTTTTGAAGGGGACGGCGAGAAAGAACTCACGGGCGTGGCGCCGCTCGATACCGCCGGCGCCGGGGACCTGGCATTTGTGGGCACCCGCAAGGCCGCGCAACAGGCCGAGGCTTCCGCGGCGGGCTGCCTGCTGGTGCCCGAGGAATGGCCCAGCCCCAGCTACCGCACGGTAATCCGCGTGGCCGAGCCGCGCACGGCACTGGCCCGCGCGCTGAACCGCTTCTACCCCACGACGGAATTGAAACCCGGAATCCACCCCACCGCGGTGGTGGGTGACGACGTCGAAATCGGCGCGATGGTCTATGTCGGGCCGCATGCGGTGGTGGGGAATGGCACGCGCATCGGCGTGGCCACGTCGATCGGCGCGTGCGCGGTGGTGGGCAAGCGGGTCAACCTGGGCGAAGGCTGCGTGCTGCACCCGCACGTCACCATCTACGACAACGTGGACATCGGCCGGCGCACGATTCTGCATTCCGGCGCGGTGATCGGCGCGGATGGTTTCGGCTACGTGATGGAGCAGGACCACTGGCAGAAGTTCCCGCAGGTGGGGCGCGTGGAGATTGGCGACAACGTCGAGATCGGCGCCAATTCCTGTGTTGACCGCGCGGCGCTGGGAGTCACTTCCATCGGTGAGGGAACCAAGCTCGACAACATGGTGCACGTGGGCCACAACTGCCGCATCGGCCGCCACGTGGTGGTGGCGGCGCAGACCGGTTTTTCGGGCGGCGTGGTGGTGGAAGACTACGCTGTGATCGGCGGGCAGGTGGGCATCGGCGACAAGGCCCGCATCGAAACACGAGCCGTGCTGGGCTCGGGCTGCGGCGTCCTCACTTCCAAAGTGGTGCGAGCCGGTGAAACCGTATGGGGCACGCCGGCGCGGCCCCTCAAGCAGCACCTGGAACAACTGGCCAACCTGGCGCGCCTGCCCGATTTGCGGCGCGAAGTGGCGGAGCTGAAACGGCGGCTGGCGGAGCTCGAAAGGAAGCCCTGATGCTGGTGGTGGTGGGCGGCCACTCGCGCAAAATCGGGAAGACTTCCGTGGCCGCCGGGCTGATTCGCAAACTGCGCGGCCACCGCTGGACGGCCGTCAAGATCACGCAATCCGGCGAGCATGCCTGTGTGCGGGAGCGATGCGGCCGCGGTTGCGATGCGGCGCCCGGCGAGCCGTTCGCGCTGAGCGAAGAGTATCAGCCTGGGCCGAGCGATTCCGGGCGGTTTTTGGCCGCTGGCGCCGAGCGTTCCTTCTGGCTGCGCACTTCGGCGGGGGAGTTGGCGCGCGCGGCCGGCGTCTTGCGGAAGCTTCTGAAGCAATCCGAGAACGTGATTGTGGAATCCACCAGCGTGGTGGAACTGGTTGAGCCGGATACTTTCCTGATGGTGCTGGATTTTTCGCGCGACGATTTCAAGCCCGCCAGCATCCGTTTTCTGGATCGTGCTGATGCCTTCGTGTTACTCGATCACGGCATCAACGCGCCCTTGTGGGCTGAAGTTGCCCGCGGCGCGTGGGATGCCAAGCCGCAGTTTCTGGTGAGGCCGCCGCACTACGTCACGGCGCCGATGGCGGAATTTGTGCGGTCGCGATCGGGTGCGAGGCGGTAAGGGAAACGGCCGTGGGGCAGGGGATGGTGCTGGACGGCTGGGAGACCGGTTCGGCGGGGAAAAGACACCGGCGGCAAGACCGCCGGCGGTACCAGTCAGGACACCGGCGGCAAGACCGCCGGCGCTACCAGTGTCGAGAAGAGTACGTGCGGCCAAATTACGGGGCAACCTCGGCCACGGCTACCTGGTTGCGCCCGAAATTCTTGGCGTGGTAGAGAGCCATGTCGGCCTCGCGGACCAAGACGTCGGCCTCACCCATATCCGGCAGGGTGCGGTATGACACCCCGACGCTGCAAGTCACGGGTATAACCTGGTTGCCGGCGGCAAAAGGCTGGGCGGCTACGGCTTGGCGGATTCTTTCCGCCTGGGCGAAGGCATCGGCGCCCCGGCATCCTGGCAGCACAAGAAGAAATTCTTCGCCGCCATAGCGGCCCAAGGCGTCATAAGGGCGGATGACGGATTTCATACGGCGCGCGGCTTCGCGAAGCACGGCGTCGCCGCCCTGGTGCCCATGCGTGTCATTGATGCTCTTGAAACGGTCCAGATCGGCCATCAGCAGAGCGATGGGCTGGCGCTCGCGGGAGCCGCGCGCCAGTTCATTGTGGAGTGTTTCGAGAATGGCTCCGTGGTTGAGCAAGCCGGTCAGGAAATCGTGCCTGGCCTGTTCGCGGAGGGCTTCCCGCGCCGCCAGGAGTTGCTGCTGCAGATCGAGAACCCGGCGTCCGGCGCGCAACCGGACGCGCAGTTCGTGGGTCGCAAACGGCTTGGTGAGGTAATCGTCCGCTCCCGCTTCCATGCCTTCCACCAAGTCCTGCGAATCGGTGCGCGCCGTCAGCAGGATCATGTAGACGTAGGGTTCGCGGGCCGCCTCGCGCACGCGGCGGCAGACTTCCACGCCGTCCATCCCCGGCATCATCCAGTCCAGGACCGCGAGGCGCGGACCATTTTCAGCCTGCAATGCCTCCAGGGCTTCATTGCCATCGCGAGCGATGACTGCCTCATACCCCCACCTGGTGAGCATGGCCCGCAGCATCGATTGAAAGACCGGGTTATCCTCGGCCGCCAGCACCTTCATGGGGGTCTGCGCTTCCGACACTCGTTGTGCGGCAATGGCTAGCTGACGATCCAGAATCACAGGCTCTCTCGATGTTTCATATCGACGAGAAGACGGCTTTTGAGAGAGGACAGGAGTACTAAGGGCAAGGGCTGCGCCCCTGAAATCCCTTCGGGATTTGGGAGTCAGGAGTCAGAAGCCAGGAAGCGCGACGGCGGCGGGATCTTTGCCCGAAGAGATTATAATTACGGCATGGGGCTGGCGAGGGGCTTACTGTTCTTGGTTGCGGCTTGCGCGGCGGCGGCCAACTTCCCGCAATTTTCCTTGGTCGATACCGCCGGCCGTACCCACACACCGGCCGAGTTCGCCGGCAAGCGCGCCATCGTGTTTTTCTTTGTCAGCACGGACTGCCCTCTGAGCAATAACTACGTCCCCGAATTGAATCGTATTGCGCAGGCCTATGGGCCGCGCGGGGTGGCTTTCTACGCCGTGCAGGGCGATGCCACCGTGCCGGATGCCGATGTGCGGCGTCACACCGCCGAGTTCGGCTACTCCTTCCCATATCTCTTCGATCCGGAGGAATCGCTGGCCGCTTTCACGGGAGCTGTCAGCACGCCCGAGACGGCGGTACTCTCGCCACGCGGCGAGTTGCTCTACCTGGGACGCATCGACAACCGATTGGAAGATTACGGCAAGCAGCGAGTCCAGATCACGGAATTCGATCTGCGGGATTCGCTCGACGCCATCCTGGCCGGAAAACCCGTGCCGCGGGCGCGCACCAAGGCCCTGGGCTGCGCCATCACGCGGAAGCAGTAACCGCCGCCGGCCGAGCTAACCCGCATTTCTCACCAGCTTTCTGCTGCGGCGCGTGATAAGGCCGCGTCTACTTCGTTGCGCTTGCTCAGCGTGCTCGACATACTGTTCAAGTATGCCTGCGCGCGCTGAGCGGCGCGCGCCTCGTATCCACAGCCTTCTGACGCACCTCGCGACGAAACCTGGTGAGAAAAGCGGGCTAATCCAGCTTCCGGCTTCAACTCCCCTATTCCGGTTACCTCCAGCGGAACATTTTGAGCGCCAGTCCGAAACAGACCACCATCCACGCGCCCATCACGGCGATTTGCGGGGCCACTTGCGCCAGGCCAGCGCCCTGCAGCATGCTGGCGCGCAGGGCGTCGATCACCGCCGTCAGGGGCAGCGCTTTGATGATGGGCTGCACGGCATCCGGAAAGCGCTGCGCCGAAAAAAAGACGCCGGAACAGATCCACATCGGCATCATCACGGTGTTCATCAAACCGGAAACCGCTTCGATGGTCCGCGCGCGCGAGGCGGTCAGCAATCCCAGCGAGCAGAAGAGCAACGACCCCAGCACGCACAACGCCGCCAGGCCGATAAGCGGACCGCGCACCGGTACATGGAACGCCAGCACGCCGAATCCGAGCAGGACGCCCACTTCCACCACCAGCAGAAGCAGGCGCGAGAGGATGAACGAGAGCAGGTAGTCATGCCGCGGCATGGGCGTCGCCACCATGCGCTTGATCAGCTTCTTGCGGCGCGCGTCCACAATTGCAAATCCCAGGCCCCACATGGCGCTGCCCATCAGGTTCATGCCGAGCAGCCCGGGGATAAGGAAGTCGATGTAACGGGACCCAGGCTCTTCGATCAGACGGTCCGCGGATGCCACGGGGTCGACGCGGCCGGCGGCGCGCTCCACGGCGCGGTCGGCCAGCATGCGCGCCGTGCGGCCTTCCGGATTGGTGGGGTCATACGCGTAGACCACCGCGCCGGCCGCGCCCGGCTCGGCGACCAGGGCGATTTTGCCCGCGCGCAGGGTTTCTTGCACCTGGGCTTGGGGCAATTGTTCCACACGAAGCAGTTTTTCGCCTGCCAGCGACCGCGCCAGTTGCGGCGTGGTGGCCGCGATGTTGAGCACGTCGGGCGGCCGGTTGCGGAATGCGATTCCCAGGCCAGCCGCCAGCAGGATGGGGAAAATGAAGACCCAGAACAGCGCTTCCGGCTCGCGGATGAACTCGCGGAAGCGCACCAGGGTCAACTGCGCCAGCGGGCGTTCGGAAAACGGCACCCTGCCGGCGTTACTCATCGCGCAGATGCCGTCCCGTCAGCGTGACGAAGACGTCCTCCAAGGTCGCCGAGTGCGTACGGAGTTCGGTGAGCGAAATTCCCTGGCGCGCCATTTCGCGCAGCAGCGCGGGGACCGCGCGATGCAATTCGGTGACCTGCATTCGCACGGCGCCGTTTTCCGCATGGACCTCGCGAATGCCCTCGATTTCCGCCAGGCTGGCGGCATCCGGAGCGCGGACCGAGGAAAACTCCACCAGGTGTTCCGCCCCGATGGACGCAATCAGCTCGCGCGGCGTGCCGAGGGCCAAAATTTTTCCATGATCCATGATGGCCACGCGGTCGCACAGCCGCTCGGCTTCGTCCATGTAGTGGGTGGTCAGCAGAATGGTGCGGCCGGCCAGTTTGAAGCGCTCGATCAGTTCCCACAATTGCCGCCGTGCCTGAGGGTCGAGGCCCGTGGTGGGCTCGTCCAGGAACAGAAAATCGGGATCGCCTACCAGTGCGCAGGCCAGCGCGAGCCGTTGTCTCTGGCCGCCGGAGAGGTTTCCCACGCGTGAATCGGCTTTTTCCTGGAGCTGCACCAGCCCGATCACTTCCCCGACGTCCGGTCCTTGCTGGAAGAAACTGCGGAACAGCCGCAGCGTTTCGAAGACCGTGAGTTTTTCAGAAAGCTGCGTCTCCTGTAACTGGATTCCGAGACGCTGACGCAATCGCGTGGCGTCGCGCTCCCAGTGCATCCCCAGCAGCTCCACTTCGCCCGAATCGGCCGCCGTGAGGCCTTCGCAGATTTCGATGGTGGTGGTCTTACCCGCGCCATTGGGGCCGAGCAGCCCAAAGCACTCCGCGGCGCGCACTTCCAGGTCCAGCCCGTCCACGGCCACAACGTCTTTGTAGGTTTTGCGAAGCTGGCGCACGCGAAGCGGCGTTTTCCTTCCGGAATCGGGCATAAAGCCAGTATCGCTCAGCCGGAGGGAAGGCTTATGCGGGCCGGGCCATCTGCCGGTACTCGCGTTCCGATTCGCCCGGGAGCAGGACCCATAGCGTGTAGATGCCCAGCGCCGTGCCTAAGACAGGACGCAAGAGCGTGAACACTCCCAGGACAATCGCCAGAATGCGAGCCCAGGGCTGCCGATCCAGCAATCCCCAGCCGGTGATGACTCCCGCCACGCCGCGCACCAGCAGGAACCAGCCGGCGAATCGAAGGATCCCACCAACGAAGAATGGAAAGTGCGGCCCCCAGGCCGACCACTCAAAAAACCGTGGAAGGATCGACGACAGGAACCAGCTACCGATCATGTCAAACGCCGCATACACCAGCCAGAAAATGCCCAGTAGCCGCACATGTCCGGCAACCCGGCTCCGCACCTGCGCCGCCGCCGCCGGGGGCGCCGTTTTCGTGGGCTTGCCACACGAGGAACAATGCGCTTGGGTATCAGTTATCGCAGTGCCACACCGATCGCAGAACATATTCGGCCTTACCGGACCTCCAGCCACTAACATACGCCATCCGGCGGCTTTTGTTCCGTCAGGGGTAATCGGTTGGCAGGCGAAAGCGCCTACCCCCAAAAAGGCTAGCTCCAGCGCTTTAATGTGGGGCGGTTTTGTCTGTCAAGCCGGTGATTGCGAGGATTTTTTCACGGCTCCGTTAACATGCGGCCAGCTTCAGGCTGTGTGGTGGGCCGCTCACTGACGTTCGCGGTTCTGTGCCGCGCACCCACAAGGTGAAATCCACGGCGGCCGAACGGGAATTCGCTGCGCGGCGGAAACGCCGACAAGAATGTCGGCGTTGCGGGCTGGAAAGCCCGCTCCACGAGGATGGCGACATCTTCGCCGGAGGCTGGCGATCCATGGTTTCTTCAGGCACTTTATGCAGGGTTGCCAGCACCACCGGCCGGCGCCGGGGCCCAGACGCGTTCGGCCATGGCGTGTTTGAGCGTGTCGATGCCTTGGCCGGTAACGGCTGAAATCTCGAAGAATGCGAGGCCGCGGCTGTTGGCCATGTCGCGCAAACGAGCGACACGCTCGGGGTCCTGGGCTACATCCATCTTGGTCGCGACCACGATCATGAGTTTGGCGGCCAGTTCGGCACTGAAGCTCGAAAGTTCCTCCATCACGGTTTCGAAATCGTGAACCGGGTCGCGGCCGGTGGCATCGGAAACGTCCACCAGGTGAGCCAGCAGGCGGGTGCGCTCAACGTGGCGGAGAAACTGGATTCCCAGGCCGTGGCCGAGGTGCGCGCCTTCGATGAGGCCAGGGATATCGGCCACCACGAAGCTGCGGAAATCCGCAAACTGGGCCACACCGAGGATGGGCTCGAGCGTGGTGAAGGGGTAGTCGGCGATCTTGGGCCGCGCGGCCGAAATGCGGGAAATCAGGGTGGATTTGCCGGCGTTCGGAAAACCAACCAGGCCGACGTCGGCCAGCAGCTTCAATTCCATGCGCAGCCGCTTCTCTTCGCCCGGTATGCCCGGCGTGTGCTCGGTGGGCGCCTGGTGGGTGGAGGTGGCGAAGCGGGCATTGCCCTTGCCGCCGCGGCCCCCGCGCGCCACGATGAAGGTCTGGCCAGGTTCGGTGAGATCGCACAGGCGGTCGCCGATCGATTCGTCGTAGACCACCGTGCCGACGGGTACGTCGAGTTGGACGGAATGGCCCTCGGCGCCGGTGCGGTTGCTGCCTTCGCCATGGCGACCGCGCTGGGCTTTGTGTTCCGGGTTGAAGCGGTACTTCAGAAGGGTGTTTTCATGCGGATCGGCAACCAGCACGACGTCGCCGCCACGGCCGCCATCGCCGCCGCTGGGACCACCGCGCGGGACATACTTTTCCCGCCGGAAGGCCAGACAGCCATTGCCGCCGTCGCCGGCCTTCACGAGAATTCTGACTTCATCGATAAACATAGAAAAGCCGCCGGTATGGTGCGCAACCGGCGGCCGGGTTGCTCGGACTGGCGGGCTTCCGCTCCCTTACGGTCGTGCGACAAGTCGCGGTTTGGAAAAACCACCGCTCCCTTACGGTCGCGGCTCGGTTTGGAAGCTGGGCTATGCTACTTCGAGAATGCTGACGAACTTGCCCAGCCGGCCGCGGTCCTTAAATTCCACTTTGCCGGTCACTTTGGCGAAGAGCGTGTCGTCCTTGCCCCAGCCGACGTTATTGCCCGGTTTGAGCTTGGTGCCGCGCTGGCGGACGATGATGGAACCGCCCGGGACCACCTGGCCGCCGAAGACCTTTATGCCAAGGCGCTGCGCGTTGGAGTCGCGGCCGTTCTTGGAACTGCCCAATCCTTTTTTGTGTGCCATTACCCAACCTCCACCACGAAGTCGCCGATCTTCACATCGGTGAAGGACTGGCGGTGCCCGATGGTCTTCTTGTACTGCTTCTTGCGCTTGAACTTGAAGACGATGATCTTGTCGCCGCGGCCGCCGGTGACGATGGTACCCTTGACGGTGCCGCCGGTGACGAGCTGGCCTTCGTCGGTAAAGGCCGCCTTTACAGGCAGTTCGACTTCGGAGCCGACTTCGCCTTCAATCTTTTCCACACGGATGACGTCACCGGGAGCTACCCGGTACTGTTTTCCGCCGGTTTCTAGTATCGCGTGCATACAGACCTCTGTCTTGGGAGCCGGAACACACGAAGTGTGTCGGAACCACTGGAGTAAATACCGAGTGTACTACAGATTGGAGCATGGTTTCAAACCGGGCGGCCTATCGGAACAGGCCCGTAATCCGTCCGTAGGGACATGGGAATCCGGCAGTGGGCCGCAATCGCTCGGATTTTGAGGAGTTATCGGCGTTCCTGTTGGGGAAGGCGGTTCCCCAGCACCCATCGGAGGCGGATCTGCCTTGATTCGGTTCGGGACCGAGGCCCTCCACGCACACTCCGGCCCGGCTGCTTGCAGAAAAACGCTCGATAATCCGTCCGTAAGAAATGCTATGCCCACTGCGGGATCGGCAGCAGACGCAAGACTTCGATCCACTCGGCTAACTGCTCTCTCAGCCGTCTCACGCGCAGCCACGTCTGCCGCGCGTGGGAAACCAGTTTACCCGGCGAGCAGAAGATCTGAAACCGCATCCGCTTCGGCCGGGCGGTTAACCATTTCTCCGGCAGCGCCAGCCGTTTCAGCGCGGTCAGCACGTTGTGCGTCATCACCGCCAGCCGCAACCAAGCTGCGTTGGCGCCGAAACGACCGCAAGGCATCACGCCCGCCGCCAAGTCGTTCTTCAGCACATCGTGCAGTGCTTCGATGGTGCCCGCCTTCTCGCGCTGCCACTGCAAGAGGCGCACCGCATCCCAGTCCCACCGATTGCTGCCCACCGCGAAATACTTCACCTCGCTGCCGTCGGCGAACAATTCCCCTTGCCGCTTCCGCAGGCGGATCGCAACATACCGTAGCGGCCCCGCCCCTTCCGGCCGCTCGTCTTCCTCCGGCCAGTAGTTCAGCACGTCGGCACATTCGCCGATCATCCCGGCATCCTCTCGATACGGCTTCCACAGAGTCTCGCCCAACTGCACAATGTGCTTCTTCAGATTCGGCGTCATCCGCACGCTGATGCCGAACGTAATTGGCCCTCGCGGCCCATCGCTGCGCTGCTCATCGCGCAGCCAGTTCAGCAGTTCCTTTTCCCAGCAGGCCGAATCCCCGCGGAAGTAATACTCCTGGACCGTCGGCGGCAGCGCGGCAAAGGCGCGCCGCGCCACCCGCAGCGGCTCCTTCTGGGCGGGCACGTTGCCGTCACGAAACTCGTCCGCCAACACCAGATTCATCTCCGCCCACAGGGCCAGCATCGGCTGATAGCCGCTACCGCCTTGGTAGGTTGGTTGCGCTTCCCGCTTGTAACTCTCGATGATCGTGGCATCCAAATCGACGGTCGCAATCTTTTGCTCCGCGCAGCGCCGCCCGACTTCCTGCACCATCTCCTGGTTGACCTGCGCCAAAGCTCGCAGGGGCGCACTCTCCTCGGCGATATAACTCACCTGCCCCACGGGCAGTTCCTTCTGCGCTTGCTCCACTTTGGATTCGTCGTGAAACTGGTACAGAAACTTGCGGGCCGCCTCGCAACTGGGAACGCCGTGCCCCAGCATCTCTGCCAGACCTTCGTCCTCCCGCAGACGCTCGAACTCCTCCAGACAATCCCCGCCCAGAGCATTCAATACCAGGAAACTCTCCACATACCCGGCCTCATCCAATCCCCGCTGCCGCTGCTTGATCTGCAGGTGCTGTTTCACGCGGCCGGGAACATCCAGCGAGCGCGCGGCTTGCAGAAACAGAGGGATGCCGGCATAGGAGGTGACGCATTCTTCCAAGGGCTCTGGATCGAGCTGAAACAGAAACTCACCTTCGGCGGGCGACGGTTTCTGCTTACGGGGGATACCCATCGCGCATCTCCATGCAATTCTTCACCCAAATGGTGCAACTCTTCACCTTCGGTTGCTGCCCGCTGCTGACTGCCCCCGCTTGACTCCGATTTAGCCTACGGACGGATCAGGGACAGGCCGCAGCCGGTTTGCGGCGCCCCACCTGCCTGATCTATACTAAACACTTGAGCTAAAATGCCGAAACGTACCTTTCAACCGAATAATCGTCACCGTGCGAAGACGCACGGATTTCGCAGCCGCATGGAGACCAAGAATGGTCGCGCGGTGCTTGCACGCCGGCGGGCCCGGGGCCGGAAAAAACTCACCGTCAGTTCCGAGAGGTAGTGCTCCATTTCTGGTTTTCCGAAACGTGTCCGCCTCCTGCGATCGAAAGATTTCCGAAGAATCTATGACGAGGGCACGCGTTTTGCGGGCCCTCTGTTCGCAGCCTTTTGCCTCCGCGAGCCGCAGGGGTCCGGGCCGCATATCGGGTTCACAACGCCACGCGCGCTGGGTAAGGCGGTGTCGCGGAACCGCATCAAGCGGCGCGTCCGAGAGGCCGTGCGCTTCCACCTCGATCGGTTGAACCCACAGTGGTCAATTGTTATCAATCCACGTCGCAAGGCGCTCGATGCCCCGCTGGCGGATCTGAAGCGGGAAGTGGAACGTCTCTTTCAGCGCTGCAATGGATCTTAACGCTGGCTCTCAGCGTATACAAAGTTTGGGTATCTCCCCTATTGCCGTCGGCCTGCCGCTTCCGTCCAACCTGTTCGGAATACATGCGGGAAGCTATCATACGGCACGGGGTACGAAGGGGGACCTGGATGGGATTGCGGCGCCTGGGGCGCTGCCGGCCGTTTTACCACGGTGGCTTCGACCCCGTGCCGTGACGGCAAGCCCCCAACGGAATTGTCAGGAATGGTGTAAATGGCCGATATAGGAAACGGCGGTACGAAGGGCGGCGGGCAAGGGCCCAAAGAGCTGTCGATGGAAACGCGGCTTCTGCTGGCGTTTCTGCTGATGGGCGCGGTGATGTTCCTGACGCCCTACTTTTTTCCTTCCGCCACCACGACCGCGAAGAAGTCCACTGCTCAGACAGCGCAGAGCACCCCGTCCGCGGCGCCCGCTGAAACTGCGCCGCCCGCGCAAGTAGTGAACGAAGCCGAGCGCGCTCCCACGGCTCCGGCGACTCCGGTCAAGGTCGAGCCCACGTTCTCGATCGATACCGATCTTTTCCACGTGACTTTCAGCAACCAGGGCGGCGTCGTGCGGAGCTGGGTCCTCAAGAAATACACGGCCGGAGGCAAACCGCTCGATCTGGTGAATCCCAACGCCGTGGTCGACGATCCTTTTCCTTTTTCCATCTACCTGCCCGACGACAAGGCGTTGGACAAGAAGCTGAACTGGTCCTATTACACGCAAACTCCGGATGCGGATGGACTGGGAGTGACTTACGAGTTTTCCGACGGCCACAACGCCGCCCGCAAGACTTTCCGATTCCAGAAAGACAGCTACCTGGCGCAGATCAGTTCGGAACTCACTACCGACGGCAAGCCGGTTGCGCACCTGCTCGAGTGGCGCTGCGGCTTCGGCGACCTGACGGTATCCACGCCCGCCACCGCCGAGAAGACGCTGTACTTCGACCTTGCCAACAATAAACTGATGGAGCGTACCGCCGGCTACGCCAAGAACGGTCCCGTGACGGATAGCGGGCGCTTCTCGTTCGCCGGCGTGGAGGATGCCTACTTTACAGCGGTCGTGCTGCCGGAAGGCGACGCCAACGTGCAACAGGTGACGTTCGCGGACACGGTGATCGCGCAGGCTACCGGAAAGCCGGTGACTTACATCGGGGCCGCGGTTTCCGCCGGCAGCGTAAACCATTTCGCGATGTTCGTGGGCCCGAAGGATTTCGACCTGCTGAAGCGCGTGAACCCAAAGCTGGAGCAGGTGATCAACTTCGGCTGGTTGTCGATTCTGGCCAAGCCGCTGTTCCTGATCGTCAACTGGTCCAACGATCACATTGTTCACAATTTCGGGTGGGCGATCGTGGTGGTGACCATCGTGATCAACTTCATGCTGTTCCCGGTGAAGCTTTCCAACATGAAGTCGATGCGGAAGATGCAGGCCCTGAAACCGCAGATCGACGCCATCAACGCCAAGTACAAGAGCATCAAGCTGACCGATCCGCGCAAGGGCGACCAGAACCAGGAAGTGATGGAGTTATACAAGAAATACGGAGTCAACCCCATGGGGAGCTGCATCCCCATGCTGTTGCAGATTCCGTTCTTCTTCGCGTTTTATAAGGTCTTGACGGTGTCGGTGGAAATGCGCGGCGCGACGTGGTTGTGGGTGACCGATCTTTCGCAGCCGGAGCACCTGGCCATCCGAATTCTGCCGGTCGCTATGATCATCAGCCAGTTCGTGATGCAGAAGATGACGCCGCAGCCCAGCGGCGATCCGAATCAACAAAAGATGATGATGTTCATGCCGCTGATTTTCGGCTACATGTTCTACTTTTTCCCCAGCGGCCTGGTGTTATACTACTTGACCAGCAATCTGGTGAGCGTGGGGCAGCAGTGGTTCTTTAATCACACCGAAACCGCGCAAGAGGCGGCGCGCAGCGTGGAGCCACCCAAGAAAAAGAACGGCAGGAAATAGCTAGTGACTGAGCGAAAGTATTCCGTAGCTTCCATTGGTTCCCGCATCGACGATTTTTTGCGGCTTACTTTACAGAACGCCGGCTTTAAAGCCAACTACAAGATCGAGGACGTGGAATCGTCGGGGGACGATTTCGAAACACCCGACGTGGCGGTGAAGTTCACCGGGCCAGACGTCGACCTGATCCTGGCCAATCGCGCCGAGCTGCTGCTGGCGCTCGAGCACGTCACCATGGAAATGCTGCGCATACCTTCCGAGGACCACTCGCGCATTTCCTTCGACGCCAACGATTACCGCCTGCTGCGCATCGAGGAACTGCGGCTCAGCGCGCTGACCGCGGCCGAAAAAGTGAAGCGCACCGGCGCGCCTTTCCGATTCAATCCCATGAACAGCCGGGAGCGGCGCGTGATTCACCTGGCATTGCGGGGCGAGACTGCCGTGCGCAGCGAAAGCGCCGGGTCCGGACCGCAGAGGCAGGTGGTGGTTTATCCGGCCGGCATGGCCAGCTTGCCGGAGGCGCCGTATGTTCCCGCGCCGCGCCATTCCGGTCCACCTCGCGGCGATCGCGGAGGTCCCCCGCGCGGTGGACGCGAGCGGGGCGGCCGCGAGCGGGGCGGACGTCCTCCACGCCACCGGCCATAGCCGCGGCGACTCCGCTTGCGCGGATCTGCTTCTTGCAAGTTAACGACACCATCGTCGCGATTTCGACTCCTCCCGGCCGGGGAGGCTTGGGAGTCGTGCGGGTTTCGGGCAAGGACGCGCGCCGGATCACCGGCGAGATTTTACGCGGCCCTGTCGAACTTCGGCCTTGGCGCGCGCAATTGGGCGAACTGATCGATGCGCAGGGCCACACGGTGGACCAAGTGGTCGCCACGTTTTTCGAAGCTCCGCGTTCCTACACGGCGGAGGACCTGGTCGAAATCTCCTGCCACGGATCGCCGGTAGTCTTGCGGCACGCGGTGGAACGCGCGCTGGCAGCGGGCGCGCGCCTGGCCGAGCCGGGCGAATTCACGCTGCGGGCTTTCTTGCACGGCCGCATCGACCTGGCCCAGGCCGAAGCCGTGCGCGACCTCATCGAAGCCACCACGCTCTACCAGGCGCGCATCGCCGCGCAGCAGGCCAGCGGATCGGTTTCGCGGCGCATCGCCCCGCTGAAGGAGCAGTTTCTGGAACTGATTGCGCTGCTCGAAGCTGGCATCGATTTCGCCGAAGACGACGTCAGCGTGGCGCCGCCCGCCGAAATCCTACGCCGCCTGGCGCCGATTCAAGAGGGCATTGTCCGCCTTGCCGAGAGCTTTCAATATGGCGCGGTGGTCCGGTCGGGGTTGACGCTGGCGATTGTTGGCCGTCCCAACGTCGGCAAGAGCAGCTTGTTTAACCGACTGCTGGAGCAGGACCGCGCCATTGTCACGGATATCCCCGGCACCACCCGCGACCTGGTTTCGGAGACTGCTTCCATCGCCGGGATCCCGGTGAGACTGGTCGACACAGCCGGCATTCGCGACAGCGCGGAGGTGGTGGAGAGCCTGGGAATCGAACGCAGCTACCAGGCTATGGCCGATGCGGACCTGGTGCTGGTGGTGCTCGACATTTCGCGTCCGCTGGATGCGCAGGACGAAGCGCTGATGGCCCACGCCCAAGCGCAAGGCCGCCACCTGGTAGCCGGCAACAAGTGCGATCTGGGCGACCTGGGCGGCGCGGGCATTCCCGCGTGCGTGGCGGTCTCCGCGCTGACCGGCGAAGGTATCCCGCGCCTGCGCGAGCTGATTCTGGAATCGATCGCTCCGAAGGGCGCATTCGAGCAGGAGACCGGCTTCATCACCAGCCTGCGGCACGAGCAGTTGTTGCGCGAATCGACGGCGTACCTGGAGAAAGCGCGCGGCGCCGTGGAAGCGGCCATTCCGCACGAGATGCTGCTGCTGGATCTTTACGCCGCGCTGCGGCCCATCGACGCCATCACCGGGGCCACCACAGCCGACGATATTCTCAATCGCATCTTTTCCACTTTTTGCATTGGGAAGTGAGCGGGAGTCAGGAGTCCTGCTTACTTCTTTCTTCGGAAAAACTTTTCCTGCACGTCGGGCCAGAATTCCGACATCAGGTTGCCGACCAAGCCGCCGAACATGCTGGTGTTGATACGGCCGAGCATCACCGAGCCGCGAACGCTCGCGGCGGGATAGTAGGCATTCGACGCCGCGATCCCCATCATCGTGCCGACAATGTTCGACGCGTTGAAGGCGGCCTTGCCGGAATCCTGGCGCGCCACGACTAAGCGGGTGATGGAATAGAAGATGCGCGGCAAGAACTTCGCTTGCGGTCCCAGGCGGAAATAACGCGGGTCCTGGTGCAGCAAATTGGCCATGACGCCCGCGCTGAAGTAATTCTGCGTGGCCCCATCGGCAATGGCCGCGCCGAATCGCTTACCGTAGGCCGGCCAACCTTCGCCATATTTGGGCGTCTGGTTGCCCCCCTGGGCAAAGGCCGCCGTCATGGCCGCGCTGGCGATGTTGAAAGGATCCACCGTTTCCTCTTCCGCCAGGAGCCACTTTTCGCTCGGAGTCAGGGGCGCTACATAGTGGGTGGTGTCGCGGACTGTCTGGTAATCCGGCATCACTCCGAGTATGCGATCCAGGTTCAGCGGGCTGGTGGCAGGGGAGACAGGAGGCGCAGGTAGAGGAGACGGCGCAATGGCCGGCGTCTCCGCCGCGGAATCCAATACTTGCGCCGATCCGGCAGCGACAGCGCCGAGGATCAGAGCAGCCAACAGACGCAGACTCACGCTGTGGGGGAGACGGCAGCTTCCGCTGGCCGGTTTCTTCGACTTATATGGCTCATAAGAGCTACTCTTTTCGTCCGGAAAGGAACATTTGCGCCGCCATCACCGTATGGCTGGACTGAAGGAGGTCCCATGGACTCCAGATATTTGGTTGTGGCCGCCGGAGCGTTGTGTCTGAGCGGGTGTGTGATTCAGGTGAATACCGGTCCGATGCGACACGAGTTCCGCGAGTTCGACCGCGAGGGCGTGGAGCGGCTGCGCGTGGAACTGCGGATGGGCTCGGGAGAGCTGAAAGTCCGTGGCGGAGCGGCGAAACTGGCGCATGCCGATTTCACCTACAACGTGGACGCCTGGAAGCCGGAGGTGCGCTACCACGGCACGGCAGGGAGCGGCGATCTCACGATCGAACAGCCCGGCGGAAATCACTCGAGCATTGGCGACACCACCTACCGCTGGGACCTGCAACTGGCCAACGACGTGCCCGTCGAGTTGATTGCAAACCTCGGCGCCGGTGAATCGCAGATGGATCTGGGATCCCTGGACCTGCGCCGCGTCGAAGTGCAGATGGGGGTCGGCGAACTGCACATGGACCTGCGCGGGAAGCCGAAGCAGGACTACGATGTCCGCATACGCGGCGGCGTTGGGGAAGCGACCATTTATCTGGCGCGCGATGTGGGCGTATATGCCTCCGGCCGCGGCGGGATCGGCGAGATTCACACGGAAGGTCTGCGCCGTCAGGGCGACCACTGGGTGAATGACGCCTATGACAACGCCAAGGTTCGCATCCACGTGGATGTGGAAGGCGGGATTGGCGAGATCAGGCTGATCTCGGATTAGCCGGCGCACGACCGTCTTGGCGCCCGCAAGCGGGAGCAGACTGCGGGCGGCAGCTTACCGGCAACGGTTGTTGACGATGGTATTTGCAGAAGCTTGCACGCCGGGCGCAAAACCGATACACCGGGTCCGCATCTGGTATCCGGCGATTTCATTGTCTTCGATCAGATTCCCGCGCGCGGGCTCCGGCCACAGAATCCCGCGGCCCAGGTAGATGCCGGTTTCGAGCGCCTCGGGCTCGCCTGGCGGATAGTAACAACCGAACTCGGCGGCTTCCTCATTGCAATGCGCCAGGTTCACGTTCAGCAGACGGTTGTGTGTGATGGTATGGCCAGCGCCGAAAAGAAAAATGCCGGCGAACTTCACGCCA
Source organism: Bryobacterales bacterium (assembly GCA_963842505.1). Taxonomy (GTDB): domain Bacteria; phylum Acidobacteriota; class Terriglobia; order Bryobacterales; family Bryobacteraceae; genus PALSA-129. The sequence continues at coordinate 943,349 of CAWJGZ010000004.1, read as the reverse complement.
TCGAGCAAATTGCCGATCACGCGGATATTGTTGGAGCGCGTGCGGGGGTTGCTATCGTTGAATAGAATCCCGATATTGCCATAAGGGTACAGGCGGGCATCCGGAGTGTTGATGCAGGCGTTTTCCAGAACGTCGCCGTCATGAAAGCCGTCGAGGTCGATGCACTTGCCGTCGATCTCGGTGAAGCGGTTGCGAGCGTATGAGGTATGATCGACATCGCCGGCCGTGTCGATGGCTACCGGGTAGGCCTGGCTTTCGATATCGACCTCGTCGGCCGGGTAGCCAATGCGGGCGCCCTGGTTGTCTTCGACGCGCACGCGGGTGGCGTGGCCCACCTGAATGGCGTCGCGCGCCACATTACTGAACTGGTTGAACGCGATCCAACCGTCCCGATTGCGCGGCGAAGTGAAGAGCGAATGGGTCCAAACGCCGTTGCCGCGGATGTCGCGGAAGAGGCTGCGAGTAACCTGGAACCCGCTGGCGCCCTCTTCCAGCAGAATTCCACCGGTGGAGTTATTGCGGCCGAGGAGGTTGCGCGATCCGCTGGCGGCGACCGAGACCTGGTCGATGTGGACATTGCGCGCACGGCTTACCAGCACGGCGAAGCCGGCGATATTCCGGAACTCGACGTTCTCAATGCGCAGGCCGGAAACGCCGGCAGCCAGCACGCCGTTCAAGCGCGTGAACTGCGAGAAAGGCTTATCGGAAGGCGGCAGACCGGTGCGGCGCTCGAGCGCGTCGCGGTTGCCGTCGATGGTGAAGCCGCGCAGCGTCACGCCGGCGCCGCGGATTACCAGCAGGGCACGGCCGTCAAAATCGGCGGCGGCGTGCAGGACCGTGCCGGCAGCGGCTCCGCGCACTTCCACGCCGTCCGCAACGGTCCACTCATGGTGGAGCTCAATGTTGCCGGGCGGAAGTGCGATGACGCGCGGCCCCGGCGCAGGCAGCAGCAAGACGAAAGCCACCGCCAGGATTGCCAGTGGAAGCAGGAGCCTCACACCACCTCGATAGTAGTGGGCTGAAACGCACGCTTGCCCAGCGCGACGCGCAATTCGTGCGGGCCTGGGGCAACGACGGAGGGCAGCCGGAAGTTGAATTCGAAGCAGCGACGGACGGGGTCGATGCAGAAGGAATCGGTTTCCAGCACGTCCCGGCCGTCCAGGGTGGCGTGGAAAGCATCCGGGTCGGCCACTTCGACCAGCGTCACCTTCACCAACCCGGAAGCCGTCCGGTGGTCGAGCAACAGGTTCACGCCGTCCGTGATGCTGGTGAGGCGCGGCACGGAAGGGCCGGGCGGGATTATGCGCACGAAGGCGGTGGGGCAGATGGTTTGCCCCAGCCACTTGACGTCCACCGGCACGATGCCGGCACGGACGCCTTCGGGGAGCCAGACGTTCACCTGCTGCGCGCTACCGTTGCCCGGCACCCCGATGTAATCGGGGCGGCCGGGGAGTCCGTCCACGGTAACGGTCATGTGGTTGAGGTCGCATTCATCCGGCAGGTTTTCGATCCAGAGTGAGAGCGCGGCCAGGGGGCCGGACGACGGCGTCACGGCTTCGCTGGTGGGGGCATTGCTGATGTTGCGAATGGCCGCGGCGCTTTCAACGCGCCGTCCGGCGAGCGATCGAATCCATCCAGCCGGGCGCTTGCGAAACGTGACCCACATGTACTGCGTGTCGATCATTTCGAGCGCCAGCAACTGGAAATCGTTCTCCAACGCGAATTGCGAGACCTCCCGGGGCGTGATGCGGACCCCGCTCCAGGTGTCGTACTGTTTGGCCGTGGGCGGCAGCCCGTTGATCTGGCAGCGCAGGATTCCGCGGGGCTTCAGCACGCGGCGGGCCTCGTGCATGTATTGAAAGACCACCTCGCGGCTGGGAATGTGCTGGAAGACGGCGTAGGAGTACACGAAATCGAACTCTTCACCGGGGAAGAGCGAGAGATCGGAGCCGGAGCTGTGGTGCGGAAAGGCGTTGGGCGTGTGGCGCAGGCGTTGGCGCGCCAGAGCGATCATGGCGTCGGAGATGTCCACGCCGTGAATCACCTTGAAGTGACGGCTGAGCGGGCGCATGAGGCGGCCCGGCCCGCAGCCGATTTCGAGCGCGGCATCGCGGCCGGGAAGGCGAGGGAGGTCGCGCTCCAGGCGGCCTACCACCGGCAGAGCGGTGGCAAAGAACTCATCTTCATTCTGGCCGCGCCGCCCAAAGGCGACATAATAATTGGCATCTTCGCCGGCGCGGTTGTTCCAATCGTCGCGCATGCGTTGGAGAACTCGAGGATCGTCCATCGTGCAGTTGTTATTCTAACGGGTATGGCTGTCGCATTTCGACATGTGACCAGTGGTCCGTTGCAGAGTTTCGACGCCGCCGCGCCGGATGGCGTGGTGGTGGGCATCGTGGGAGAAAAGGGCTGTGGGATGGAACGCCTGCTCAGCCTGGCGGCCGGAGAGGAAGCCGCCGTCTCCGGCTTGGTGGAGCGTTCCGGCGCCGTCCGCCGGCTGGGCCCCGATGCAGCGCTGGATCTTTCGCCCGTGCCGGTGCTGCTGATGGACCATACGTTGGCCCGCCAGGATGCGCTGGCGCGCGAACAGGCCGCGATGGCGCTGGATGGCCTGCGGAGAGCCGGCACCACCACTCTGCTGGCTTCGCACGAAGAGGACTTGCTGCGCCGGCTGTGCGACGAAATCTGGTGGCTGCACGAGGGCAAACTGGCGGGCCGGGGCGATCCGGGAGAAGTGCTGACGGCCTACCGCCGGCACACGGCGCAGCGGCTGCGAGCCTGGGCGGAAACGGCGCCGATGCCGCTCAAACCGAGCTGGCGCCGCGGCGATGGGCGCGCCGAAATTTTAAGCGTCGAGACCATCGGCGAGAACGGCCACGCTACGCTGGTCTGGCGCAGCGGCGAACTGGCCGTGGTGAAAGTGCAGGTGCGCTATCGCCAGGCGGTGGAAGATCCGGTGATCGGCATTATGATTCGCACGCGCATCGGCCTGAATGTCTACGGCACTAATACCGAGCTGGAGAAGTTGAAGCTGGGGCCCTGCGCCGCCGGCGATGTGCGCGAAATCAGCTTTGCCTTCCGCTGCGAACTCTGCCCCGAGGACTATACTCTGACAGTGGCCTCACACGATCCCGATGGCCTCTGGCACGATTGGCTGGAAGATGCCGTGTCTTTCGCGGTGGCCGACGACCGCTATACGGCAGGCGTGGCAAACCTGCGGGCGCGGGTTACCGTTGCGGCGCGATGAAGTGGATGAGGGCAGCCCCGGCTGGGGAGCGTGAGCGCCTGTGCGGCTGTGCGGTTTGTTGCGAGAGGCCGCTCGGCTGTCGCCCATTTTCCGTGAGAGACCATCGGCGCTAAAATAAGACCTCCCATGGCAGTTCACCGTCGAACGGGAAGTTGAGGACCGCGAATTGAAAATGTCGAGATGGATTCTTCTGGGTGGCTTGCTTTGCACACTCGCCGGCGCGGCCGGTATCAGGCCGGATTTCTCCGGCACCTGGAAACTCAACAACGATAAGAGCACCAAGGACGGCACGCCCGATCGCGTCTACATTTGCGAGATCCACCAGAAGGGCGACACGATTACCGTCTCCACCAAGGCCGATCCCGCTCCCCCGTTCGCCCCCATAGACGGCACGTTCATCGCCAACGGCAAATTGGCCGTCGACAAGAGCTTTCCCCACTACCACTACACCCGCACCTTTTGGGAGGGCGCCACTTTCATCATCGAGATCGTCGACAAGGAAAGCAAAAGGGATACCGCCAAAGTCTTGAGCGCCGCCAGGGAATCCTGGGTGCTCTCTCATGACGGCAAGACCCTCACCAAGTTCCGCCAGAGCGCCGCCAAAGGCAAAACCACCGATCAGACTTACGTCTTCGAAAAGCAGTAGGCTGTCTCAACCAACTCGCGGCCTGGAGAAAGCCCCTTGTAATCAGCAGGTCGTCGACCGCAAGAGTTGGTACGGGTGAAAAACCGCTCCCTCACGGTCGCGGCTCCGATCAGGGCCGCGCGCCTACTTCTTCTTCCGGATATAGACCGCGCCGTTCAACGTGCGGAAAGTGAGCTGCGCGCCGCCGCCGTTGATGGTGCCGGTGATATTGCGGTCGATGCGGATCATAAAGCGCATATCCGAAGAGTCGCTTTTCTCGGTGATCGGATGCCTGGCGCCCAGCGTAACGTCGAAATCGGAGTAGACCTGGCCGCGCATCGTCTTGACCGCCAAATCGGCCTTGAGATCCGGCGGAAAGGTGACTTCGATGGGCGCGTTGAGCGTGGAGAAGGCCATGGGCTTGGCCGCATCCACCGCATCCATCTCGACGTGGATTGCCCCGTTGAGCGAATCGGCCGTCACCGTGCCGGAGATGTGCTCCAGCGTGATGTGGCCTTGCTGGGTATGCGCGGACACCTCGCCATGCACGCCATCCACATTCAGGTTGCCGTTCAGGCTCTTAAGGTGGAGTGAAGTGTCGGCGGGCACGGTGATCAGCAGGTTGCGGTGGCCATTGAGGCGGTTGTGCACCGTAATCACGTTGTCGTCTTCCACCACTTCCAGGCCCCGCATGGGAAGGTCGATGCGCTTCATGCCGTCGTGTGTGGCGCTGGCGCCGCCGGCTCGCACGCCGGATGGCTCTTCGACAATCACGTCCGTCCGGCTGTGCGTCCTGATGGTGATGTTGCCGTTCAGAACGTTGCAGTTGATCACGCGCGGATGCGAGGTGTTGCGGGCAGGCACCACCACACGATCACCCGTCGTATCCTGCGCACCGGCAAGCGCGCAAAAAAGCATGAGAAGGCCGGTCGAGGCCAGAGTCGCTTTCATTTCCGTGTCCCTTTTCCTGAGTCCCTTAAGCTGCTTTCGAATGCAGGCGGATGGCGCCGTTCAAAGTCCGGAACGAAAGCGCCGGGCCGCCTTTGCCCGCGCGAACTTTCATGTCGCCGCCGGTGCGGTAGACGAATCTGGCGCCGCTGCTCTCGCCTTTGATAACCGTGGGCACCGTGGTCACGTCAAAATCCGAATAAACGCCGCCGTGCAGAGTCTTGAAGGCGATGTCGGCATTGAGCGAGGGCTGGAAATAAATGTCGATCGCCCCGTTCAAGGTGTTGAAAGAAGACTCGGCCGCGGGGTTGCGCACGAACGCCACCTTCACCGCGCCGTTCAGGCTCTTGACCGAACCCGAGCCTCCAATTTCCTGCATGTCGATTTTGCCGTTGAGCGTGTTGACCTTGAAATTGCCGCTCGAATTCTTCACTTCGATCGCGCCGTTCAACTCCTTAAGCTCCAGTTGCGCCCCGCTCGGCGCCTGGATGTCGTAGTCGAAAGTTACCGAGTAGCGGAAGCGGTCGCTGCTCCAGTTGACGCCGTCGCGCGTGCGAAACGGGCCATTTTCATAGAGCTTGACCGAGTTGCCGTCCTGCGACATGTCCACCGTGACATCCTGCTTGGCCCGGTCCAGATCGCTCTGCGATTCGGCGCGGATGTGTTTTTCCACCTTCACCTGGATCTCGGAGCCGGCGCCGCCGGTCACGTGGATGGAGCCGTTGACATTGTCCACCAGCAGCTTCGAGACGTTGTCCCCGGCAGCCACTTTGAAGGTGCGGTTGATGGTTTCGCGGTTTTCGAACGTCCAGTCGCTCTGACGATGTTGGGCGGCCAGAAGGGGAACGAAAACAGCGGCAAGCGCGATGAGTTTCACTTGTATTCCTCCAGTTTTTGCATGCCGGCCAGGGCGCGCTGGCGGGCCGAATCGTCGGTGCGCGCGTCCAGGGCCAGTTTACGCATGGCAGGGATGGCGGTGAGATCGTGGTTTTCGACGAAAATATCCATCAGCGCGATCTCTACCAGCGGCGAATCCTGCAGCGGCAGAGCGTCCACCAGGGCGCGGCGAATTTTCGGATTGGACGCGAGTTTTTCCAGCGCATCGGCGGCCGAAAGGCGCACGTTGACGTTGGCGTCGTGATTCAGCGTGTACAGCAGGGCCTGTTCCATTTCGCGATCCGGCCGGGCCACCTGCACGCTATAACCCACGCCGCGAATGCGCGAGCTGGGCGATTGGTCCTGCAACATCGAGAGAGCCACCATTTGGCGCAGGTTTTCCACCTGGGCCTGAAGTTGAGCCAGTTCCGGACCGGGCGCGGGCGGCGGTGCGAGGATATGCGCGCCCACGGCGCCCGCGGCCACCAGCGCGAGCGACAAGGCGGCTTGCCAGGCTGCGCGAGCGGGCCACCATCCGGCCGCGAACCAGCCGCCGCGCACGGACGCGGCGGGCGCTCCGCGAGCCTGCTCCATGCCTGCCTGGTAAGCTTGCAGCACTTCGAGGAAACGCGAGCGCATGCCGGGGTCCGGCTCCGCCACGGGCAAGGATGCAAGGCCGCGCCACACCACACCCAGTTCGGCCAGATCCGAACGGCAAGCCGCGCACATATCTATGTGGGCAATCAGCCTTTCCCGCGCGGCCGCGTCCAACCGGCCGGCCAGGCACTCGGGAATCTGCTCGCGGAACTTATCGCAATTCATGACGCACGCTCTCCAGTCAAAGCGAAGAACCGGTCGCCCAGATCGCGCAGCGCCCGATAGACGCGGACCTTCACCGTTCCCACTTCGCACTTGAGAATGGCGGCGATTTCTTCATACTTCAGGTCGAGGAAGCGGCTCATCACCAGCACCTCTCGTTTGTCAGGCGGCATGGCGGCCAAGGCGCGCCGCAGTAGCACGGCCTCCTGGCGGGTTTGCGCCTGCCGGTCGGGCGGCGCTTCAGGACCGCGAAACTCCAAAACCTCGTCTCCCAGCGAGAACCTCCGCCGCGTGCCGCCCGGCGTGATCGTGATGGACGTTGCGCGCCACCTGGTACATCCAGTTCCGGAACGAAGCCGCCGGTTGGTACGAGCGCCGATATTTCAAAATCCGAAAAAAAACTTCCTGCACGAGATCCTCGGACATGCTCGGCTGCGCGGTGAGGTGGAGGAAAAACTGGAACAGCGGGCGATGATAGCGTTCAAAGAGTGTCTCCAACCTGGAGACGTCTCCGGCCCGGACTTCCAGCATGATCTGTTCGTCTTCCACTTGAATCCGCTGATTGATTTTACGTATAAGGATACCGGCGAAACCGCAAAAGGTTACGAAGGTGGGACCACCGCGCCGCCATTTCGGCCCCATCCGGGCCGGTTTGGAAACTAACTCCTTTGTTTGCGCCCGAAAGCGGCCCAGACCCGGGCCGGTTTCCGCGGTATCGTTAGAAGCATGGCACGGGCGATCTGGGTGGCTTGGATGATGATGATTGTGGTGGGGGCTGGCGCCCCCGTCCGGGTTGACGCGCAGGCCGCCAAGAAGCCTTTTCAGGCGCAGGGCACCTCCAGCATCGTTTATCGCGTGGACAAAGATGAGGAGATCGTCGAAACCACCAACGTCGCATGGCAGGTGACTGGAACGGACATCCCCGGCCGTCCCAAGAACGAGCGCCTGGTGCTGCGCATGACCGCCAAGGAGACACAGGTGCTCGGCGATATCGGCTCGGATGCCACGGTCACCGTCGAAGCCTGGGCGATGGGTTCGGATCTCCAATCGAAGCCGCTGTACAGCGTGACGCAGACCGGCCTGGAGGCGCACACGCTGGAGAACGCGCTCTGGCAGTTTTCGCGTGGCACCGAGGAGGTGGAGTGGTGGTCCATTCACCAGTTGGGAACGGGCCGCCACCTCTTCGACACGTACGTGCCGCCCGTGAATTTCTCGATTTCCCGTGAGTTCTTCATCTCGCGCTACGGCGCGCTGGATGTGCCGCCGGATGACGCCACCGACGCGCGGTTGAACGAGCCGCACGTGATCGCGGTGGTGGTCTACGCTTCCACAGAAGAAGTGATCCGCGAGGCGATGATCACCGCCGACGATGTCAACCGGGCCAGGGAGCTTCGATCATACTCTGACACGCGGCGGACGCTGACGCTACGGGAGACGCCGCCGCTTCCTCCCGTGCTGCGCATCCGCTTCGTCTCGAACGACAAGGCGGAAAAAGAGACGCTGGTGGAAGTTCCCATCACCAAAGACGACCTGGACCTGGCCGCCGCCAAGGTTCCCGCCGGCCTGCACGTGAAAGCCTGGAAGCGGTAAGTACTGGAAGGGTATAGGGTTTGGTGGCCTGGCAGGCAGCCGCGCCATGACAGGGGCGCCGGCTGGAAAGCCGGCGTTGCGGGCCGGAGGCCCGCTCCACGAACAGCGAGGATTGGCGCACTCTTTCATGAAGTTTCGCGGGGCGACGGCGCACTTCGACAGGCCACGAAAAGCGATGGCCTGTCCTACTTTATCCGGTACCATCGATAGTGAATGCCGCTCGCGTTGCTGCTGCTCTTCGCGTTCGCCGATTATCGCCTGGCTGTGCCCGGATACCACTACCAGTTCCCGCGGGACTATTTCGCCCATGCCGAGTTCCAAACCGAATGGTGGTATTACACCGGCAACCTGCGAGCGCGCGACGGCCATCGCTATGGATTCGAGCTGGTCTTCTTCCGCCAGGGGAGAGACGACGCGCCGCGCGACAACCCTTCGGCCTGGCGCGTAGACGATCTCTACCTGGCGCACCTGGCGCTCACCGATATCGATGGCAAGCGGTTCCGCTACTTCAAACGTCTGAACCGCGCCGGTCCCGGGATCGCCGGCGCCAGCTTCGACGAGGGCCGCATCTGGAACGGCAACTGGGAATCGCGGTGGGACAAGGCCACCGGCCGGCAGAGGCTCTCCGCGGTGGCTGAGGGGCTGCGCTTCACACTGCGCCTCCAGCCCGAAACTCCGCCCATCATCCACGGCGAGAATGGCGTGAGCCAAAAAGCCGAAGGAGCGGGCAAGGCGTCGTATTACGTTTCTTTCCCGCGCCTGGCGGTGGAGGGGACGCTCGACGGCGCGGAGGTGAACGGCACAGCCTGGATGGATCACGAATGGTTCACCCAGCAACTCGACGCGAACCAGCAGGGTTGGGACTGGTTCAGCGTGCAACTGGATGGGGGCGCCTCGCTGATGCTCTTCGATCTGCGCCGCAAGGATGGCGGCATCGACCCATTTTCTTCCGGCACCTACATTGCGCGCGACGGCCGCTCGACGCACCTCAAGCGCAGCGATTTTGAGCTGCGGCCGCTCGAATCCTGGACCAGCCCCAAGACCGGCGCGCGCTATCCCGTGCGGTGGCGCCTCTCCGTTCCGTCGCAGAAGCTGCAACTCGAATGCGCGGCCGCCATCCCCGACCAGGAGCTGGTTTCGGAGGATGACACCGGTCCCACTTACTGGGAAGGCGCCGTGACTTACACCGGCTCAGCCACCGGAGTGGGATACCTGGAAATGACCGGCTACGACAAGCCGGTGCGGCTGTGAAGATCCGAGCCGTATTCCACGCTCACCAGGAAGAGACCTTTGGCCGGCGCAGTGGGACCGGTCACGGCGGGCAGCACCGTAACGTCCTGGATGTTCCCCTTGCCGGCTTCGATTAGCGTACCGACGATATTGCGCACCATGTGCTTCAGGAATCCGCTGCCGCGGATGCGATACACCAGGCGCCCCGGGGCGGGCTCCAGCACCGACGAGAAGATTGTCCGCACCTTGGAGCGCCCCTCGGCATCGCGCTCGTCGGAGGCCGCGAAAGCGGTGAAATCGTGCTCGCCTTCGAAGGCGCGCGCGAGACGCGACATGCGCTCGTAGTCCAAGGGATACGGATAATGATGCACGAACGGCCACTCAAACGGGCTGCACACCTCGGCACGGCAAATGCGATACTCGTAAGTCTTGGCCTTGGCTTGGAATCGCGGATGAAAATCGGCAGCCACCTCCTCCGCCGATAGCACCCGGATGGCGGGCGGCAGGAGGCGGTTGACGGCGCGGCGCAGGTTGGCCGCTGGAATAGGGTTCTCGATGCTGAAGGCCGCCACCTGACAGAGGGCATGCACACCGGCATCGGTGCGGCCCGACCCGGCAACGTGTACCGGACCGCCTTCGATTGCGGAAAGAATTTCTTCGAGCGCGCCCTGGATGGTCGGGAGACCGGGTTGCACCTGCCAACCGTGAAACGCGGCGCCGTCGTAGGCCAGATGGATGCAGATGCGGCGCATCAGGTTGGACGCGAGCCCGGTTTTACCACGGGAATGCCGCGCTGGCACAGCGGACATTCCTCGGGATAATGCGCCGCCACCTGCAAGGTGGCCAATGCGGCGCGCGGAACGCCCACATCGGCGCGGCCGCCGCTGCGGTCGATGATGGAGCCGGCCGCCACCACGTTCGCGTCGCCCGCGCGCAACAACTCGATGACGTCGTTCGTGCTGCCCCCGGTGGTAATCACATCCTCGATCACCACCGCGGTTTCGCCGCGTCCCACCGTGAAACCGCGCCGCAACGCCATCCTGGAAGTGGCCGCATCGCGCTCCGTGAAGAGGAACCGCGTGCCCAGCACGCGCGCCACTTCGTGTCCGATGATCAAGCCGCCGAGCGCCGGCGCGACCACCAGTTCGATACGAGCCGGAGTCAGCCGGCGGATTTCCGCTGCCAGCATGGCGGCCAGTTTTTCAGCCGCCGGCGGGTGCTGGAGGACCAGGGCGCATTGCAGGTAAGCGGGACTGTGCAGACCACTGGTGAGACGGAAATGGCCCTCCAAGTATGCACCCGTGGATCGAAACAACTCCAGAACGGACTCAGCTTGCGGTGTCAAAGGCTTACTATACCATCGAGCTTAACCCGCATTTCTCACCAGCTTTCTGCTGTGGCGCGTGATCAGGCCGCGTAACCCCCGGCAAGCGCCGGTAGGCCATCTGGACACAGTTCCGGGGCAGAATCTTGACACACACGCGTCAATTTTTCGTGCGGGACCGCACACGCCAGCCCTCCGGCCGCTTGATTCCAGGCTGATTAGGGTTTGGCGCGGGAATTGCTGCTCCACTGCCGTGACTGCTTACCAATGGGCCCTTGGAGAGACGGTTGATCCTCTCTGTCGATTCCTGCCTTTCGAGTCACCTCTCACTGAAACCCTCTAATTCCCGCCGATAACCTCACAACCGTCTCTTCCCGGGCCTGCAATGGTATTTCTGGTGCAGGCTCCATCTCGTTTACGATAGATCTATGGCCAAAGCGATGTTCGAAGTGGAATGCCCGTGCTGCGAGGCGGTGCTCAAGATCGACCCGGAGACGCGCGCCGTGATTGCGCACACGGTGCCCGTGAAGCCGCTTCCCATCGAGGATCTGGCGGCGGAAGTGACGAAGCTGAAGGGGGAAGGCGCGCGGCGCGAACAGCTTTTCCAGAAGAGCTTCGAAGCCGAGAAATCGCACGGCAAGGTGCTTGAAAAAAAATTCGACGAGCTCTTCAAGCGCGCCAAGGAGAATCCCGACCTAGAGCCGCCCAAACGGGATATCGATTTGGATTAGTGGGACCGGCCATCGCGGGGCGCCGGCTGGAAAGCCGGCGTTGCGGGCCGGAGGCCCGCTCCACAAGGCAGCTTCGCGGGCTAGCGGCCCTCTGGGACAGACGACGAAAAGCGATCGGCTGTCCTACTGTTGACGTGTCACCAGCGGGAGCAGCACCCGGTCCAGCTCCGCGTCTTCCCATTTCTGAATGCGGACGTTCTTGTGCAAGCTCCAGTGCTCGGTGTGCGAGGTCATCTGGCCCGGCGCCACTTTGCGCAGCGGCCCAAGCGTTTCCAGTTCCAGAAAATCGGCGTCGGTATAGGTTTCGAAATTGCACCCGAAATCGGGATACGCCGCCGGCGCCACGTCGGTGTGCGTCTGCTTGACAAACAGGTCGCCATTGAGCAGGTAGGCGCCCCAGACGTCGCGGCCATAGCTGCCCAGCTTTTCGGCGTCGCCCGTACTCTTGGGGTCCTGCCGCAGCACCAGGTATTTTTGCAGCAGTTTCAGGCGGCTGTCGGCCAGGTTCGTGTAGGGCCACATGGTGAGGGGATTGGTGGGCTGCAGATCGTGGGGGTGGTGGCCGCGCGGCGGGAAGCCGTGAATCGCGGTACCGCCTGGCGCCATCATGGTCAGCGCCCATATCGCAAATTCATACGGCTGTTTTCCGGCGTTGTGGATCTGGTGGATCACTTCCACGCCGGTCCCGGCAGCCTCCATGCGCAGCGTGATCAGTTTTTCCAGGCTCGTCAAAGGTTCCACCGGCTCAATCATCACGATGGTGTCGCCGCGCACCTCGATGTGCACCGGCGCGTTGTCCGGCGCATAGCTCTTCACCGGATCTTCGGGCGCGATCCAAACGCGATGGCCGCCGCGCGCCTGCCACTGCGGCTCGCCCGATTTGCCGAGCTGCTCTATGAACTCCTTGAACAGGTTCTGGCCCCCCACGAACCCGTACCGGATGACGCGGGGACCGACGTCGCCCGTGACAATCGCCTCGACAACTCCGTTCGAGATGCGGTAACAATTAGGCCAACCTTGGTAGCTGGTCTTTTCGATTTTCACTGCCCCGGAAGCGCTCATGGTTAGTACCGTCAGAATGATGGCCAGTTTGTACATTTCTCACCTCGGAGACCCCTCAGGATAGTCCACGGATCGGCTGCATTCAAGCCCGCGCAGTCATTCGCTGTCGCTAGTATGTGAGTTGTCCGGTCGAGTTCACACGTGATCTGTCCGCTTGAGCCGGGGCGGGTGATGCTGGGTGGTGGACGAAACCCAGCAGTACTCCGCTGCCGAGTTGGAGCGGATGATGAAAGTTCAAGACGTGTTGTTGAAGGCAATGGCGAAGAAGATCACTTGGTGGGCGGCAGCAGAAATCATCGGGGTGACGGATCGGACCATGCGCCGGTGGCGGGGGCGACTGGAGAGGGATGGCTATACCGGCTTGGCCGACCGGCGCAGGGGGAAGCCGAGCGCGCAGCGTATTCCTCTGGCAACCGTAGAGAAGGTGCTGGGGCTCTACAAAGAAACCTACTACGACCTGAACATCCGGCACTTCCACGAAAAGCTGCAGGCGGAACACGCGATCCAGTTGAGCTACACCTGGGTACAGAAAGCGCTGCAAGGAGCCGGCTTGGTGGCCAAACGGCACAAGCGGGGGCCGCACCGGCGGAGGCGGCCGCGACGGCCGTTGCCTGGGATGCTGCTGCACATCGACGGCAGCAAGCATCGCTGGCTGAACGATGATCGCTGGTATGACCTGATCGTGATTCTGGACGACGCCACCAGTGAGATCTACTACGCGCAGTTAGTGGAGGAGGAATCGACGCGGACGGTGATGGCCGGCTTGCGCGAGGTAATCGAAAAGCAGGGCCTGTTCTGCGCCTTGTACAGCGACCGGGGGAGTCACTTTTTCGTCACGGTGAAGGAAGGGGAAAAGGTGGATAAGCACCGTCTGACGCAGGTTGGACGGGCGATGAAGGAGTTGGGAGTGCAGATGATCGCGGCCTATTCGCCGCAGGCGCGAGGGCGGTCGGAGCGCAGTTTTGGGACTTGGCAAGGGCGCTTGCCGCAGGAACTCCGGCTGGCAGGGATCAGCACCGCGGAGGGCGCCAATGCCTTTCTGCGGGAACGGTACATCGGGGAGTTTAACGGCAAGTTCCAAGTGCCGGCGGCGGAGAAAGGCACGGCGTTTCGGCGCACCAGCCGGACCGACCTGAACTGGATCTTCACGGTGCAAACTGAGCGCGTGGTGGAAAAGGACAACACCGTGGCAGTCAGAGACCGGTGGTGGCAGATCAACAAAACACGATTCCGCAACAGCCTGGCGGGAAGCACGGTAACGATCCACGAACACCTGGATGGAACCGTCTCGATCCGCTACGGCCCTCACGTAGTGGGCCGCTATAGCCCCACGGGAGAAAAGCTGGTCAGCGCGACACCCAAAGAGCGCCGTGGAAAAGGCGGGAGCATGGAAGCCGGCGAAAACCAAAAGCAGGTTTCCACCGGCTTCCACACTCCCTTGGAAATCCCGCAACAGACGCGGGATTCCCCCTTTCCCACCGCGCCGACTACGGCTTCTGTTTTGAGCAAAACCAAAGCAAAGGCCAAACCCAAAAGCCACAAGGCGGCGGCCTAAAGGCCGCATCGCTTTGTTTCACAAAGCGGACAGATCACTAATTATTAAAACCGGACAACTTGACTTGTTAACGACAGCCCGCGCAGTCATTCGCTATGGAAGAGTTGCTCTAAAGGCCAGGGCAATCCTGCCCGAGCACAGCCGCTACTGTTATCATGGAAATCTCCCCGCATGATCGTCACAGCCGATACTGTCCGCTTCGATTCCCTGCACCTCGATAGCGGCGCCACTCTCAGCCCCGTCGAGATCGCTTACGAAGCCTACGGAGAACTGAATGCCGCCAAATCGAACGCCATTCTGGTGCTGCACGCCTTTTCCGGCGACGCGCACGCCGCCGGACCCGGCGCGGAAGACGGCAAGCCCGGCTGGTGGGACAACATGATCGGCCCCGGCAAGGCTTTCGATACGGATCGTTACTTCGTCATCTGTTCCAACGTGCTGGGCGGCTGCCGTGGGACCACCGGCCCGGCATCCATCAACCCCGAAACCGGCGGCCCGTACGGCCTGACCTTTCCGGTAATCACCGTCGGCGACATCGTCCGGTTGCAGTGCATGCTGATCGATTGGCTCGGTATCCCGCGGCTGCTGGCGGTGAGCGGCGGATCGATGGGCGGCATGCAGGCGCTCGAATGGGCGGTGGCGTACCCGGATCGCGTGGTCTCCGCCATCCCCATTGCCACCACCGCACGCCACAGCGCCCAACAAATCGCCTTCAACGAAGTGGGCCGGCAGTCCATCATGGCCGACCCCAACTGGAACGGCGGCGATTATTACGGCAAGGAACTGCCGGCGGGCGGCCTGGCCGTGGCGCGCATGGTAGGGCACATCACTTACATGAGCGACCGCTCCATGCGCGAAAAGTTCGGCCGCCGGCTGCGCGGCAAGGAGGCCTTCGGATTCGATTTCGAAGTCGATTTCGAAGTCGAGAACTACTTGCGCTATCGCGGCACGCAGTTCGTCGGCCGCTTCGACGCCAACTCTTATCTCTATATTTCGAAGGCTATGGATTATTTCGATCTTACGGGCGGGCAGGCATCGCTCGCCGTCGCGCTGCAACCGGCGCAGGCGCGTTTCCTGGTGATCAGCTTCAGCTCCGACTGGCTGTACCCCAGCTACCAGTCGCAGGAAATCGTGCGGGCCCTGCACGCGCGCAATTGCGACGTCGCTTACGTCGAGTTGCAATCCAGCTACGGCCACGATTCCTTCCTGGTGGATGTCGCGGAGCAATCCTCTCTGGTGCGCGGCTTTTTGGCCAGCACCTTCGAGAAGCTGGCATGAGCGCGCAGCCTCGCAAGCGGGCCTTCGTTCCCGAACTTCTAGGGCGCAGCGACTACGCCATCATCGGCCAGATCGTGGAACCGAACACACGCGTGCTGGACCTCGGCTGCGGCGAAGGCGAGCTGCTCGACTGGCTGGCGCACAACAAGAATGTGGATGCGCGCGGCGTCGAAATCTTCGGCGCCAAAGTGCAACGCGCCATTGCGCGCGGCGTCTCGGTATTTCAGAGCGATATCGATGCGGGCCTGGCCGATTTTCCCGACCGGGCCTTCGATTACGTAATTCTCAGCCAGACGCTGCAAGAGACCCGTCATCCCCGCGAAGTGCTGCGCGAAATGTTGCGCGTGGGCCTGCGCGGCATCGTAGCTTTCCCCAACTTCGGCCATTGGAGGGTGCGGCTTTCCATGCTGGCCAGCGGCCGCGCTCCGCGCACCAGCCTGTTTCCCTACGAGTGGTACGACTCGCCCAATATCCATTTCCTCACCGTGCAGGATTTCGAAAACCTGGCCGCGGCCGAAGGCTTCCGCGTGGAGCGCCGTTACTTCCTGGCGGGACGGCACAGAGTGACATGGATGCCGAATCTGCTGGCGGAAGTGGCGGTGTACCTGGTGTCGAAGGCGTGAAGCGGATTCAGGCGGGCCCCGTCCGCCCGAACACCATGCCGGCCGGCTTCACGCGCCGGCGCCGGCACCATTCCAGGTACAATTGCGCGTAGCTGCACAGAATGTAATCGCGCTCTGCGAATCCCAGTTGCCGGGCGGTGCGGTCAATCCACCGCGGCGGACCTTCCAGCTCCAGGTACACTCCCACGGGCGTTTCGTCCAGCATGGCGATGCCCGCGCCGCGGCTCCGGCGGTACTCCGTGCGGTACTTCTCGTAGCGGAACACGGGACTGAAACCCAGCCGCTCGATGATGGCGCTGATGGTTGCGCCATCCGCGATTTCCGTCTCCAGTTCCTCCCTGCTCTTGTATCTGGCCACGGCCGGCCGGCCCTTGTACGTGATGGTCGAGATGCTGCCCGCCTTCCGTACCCGCAGCAGCGCGGCGGCTTTACGCAGAGTCAGCCTGGGCGTGTCGAAAATGACGTTGCTTTCGAAAACCCGGCGCCGCGAGATCGTAAAACCGGCCGCCCGCAACAGGCGCCGCGCCGCCTGCGCGCTCTCTACGGCCAGCTTGATTTCGGTCTCGTTCACACCGTGTGCCATGGGGCGGGCTTCACTGCGCGGGGTCGCCGCGATGGTGGTCGCGAAAGTCCTGGTCGATGGCTTTGCGGCCACGAAATCCCTCTTCCACTCCGTGCCAGAACTCGATCTCTCCCTCGCCCAGCTTCCAGCACAGGTAAACTTCCTCGCCGCGAAACTCCGTCGGAAAGTCGATCAGCCCGATGTCCAGATCCTTCACTACGCAGCCCAAGGCCTGCACCTGCTCGATAGCGCTGCGCAGGCTGGCGGCCGAGGCATCCCGCCGCTTCCGCGTATCAATCGCCTGGTTGCGATCGACGCTCATGCCGCCCATCATGGTGATACGCTGCATCCCGGTCTGGATGGCCTGCTCGGCGTCCTGGTATGCGCCTTTGAGCGACACCGCCTCGCGCAGCAGGCGGCTGACCTCCGGGATGAGGCTCTGTGCTTCCGCGAGAGTGAATCGCCTGGCCATTGGTCACATCGCGTAATGCGAGTTCACGTAGTCGTTCAGGATATCGATGAATTCCGCGACGATGCGGTCGCCTTTCAAGGTGACCATCAGGCGGCCATCCACGTACACCGGCGCCTTGGGCTCCTCGAACGTGCCGGGCAGGGAAATGCCGATGTTGGAGTGCTTGGATTCGCCGGGGCCATTTACCACGCAGCCCATCACGGCAACTTTCATCGTCTCCACGCCGGGGTGTCCGGCCTTCCACTTGGGCATCTGGTCGCGCAGATAGGTTTGGATCTGGTCGGCCATTTCCTGGAAGAAGGTGCTGGTGGTGCGGCCGCACCCGGGGCAGGCCGTAACCTGCGGAGTAAAACTGCGGATGCCCAGCGATTGCAGAATCTGCTGCGAGACAATCACCTCTTCGGTGCGGTCGCCGTTGGGCATGGGAGTCAGCGAAGTGCGGATGGTGTCGCCGATGCCATCCAGCAGCACCGGCGCCAGGGCCGCCGTGGTCGCCACAATTCCCTTGCTGCCCAGGCCCGCTTCCGTCAGCCCGAGGTGCAGCGGATAGTCGCACGCGGCGGCCAGCGCGCGATACACGTCGATCAAATCCTGCACACCGCTCACCTTGGCGCTAAGGATGATGCGGTTGTGCGGCAGGCCGTGCCGTTCGGCCGCCTGGGCCGATTGAACGGCGCTCGCCACCATGGCATCGAGCGTCACTTCTCTCGCGCCCTTGGGCTCCGGCAGCAGGGAATTCTCGTCCATCATCCGCGTCAGCAGCGCCGCATCAAGCGAGCCCCAGTTCACTCCGATGCGCACCGGCTTGTTATTCTCGATGGCGACATCAATCATCGTATGGAAATTGTCGTCGTTCTTCCTGCCGATATCGGAGTTGCCGGGGTTGATGCGGTACTTCGCCAGGGCTCGCGCGCACTCCGGATATTTCTTGAGAAGGATGTGGCCGTTGTAATGAAAATCGCCGACGATGGGCACGCGGACGCCGAACTTCTCCATTGTGGCGACAATTTTCGGCACCGCCGCGGCGGCCTGCTCGGTGTTCACCGTCACGCGCACCAGCTCGGAGCCGGCGCGCGCCAGCGCGATTGCCTGGTTTACCGTGGAAGCTACGTCGGCCGTGTCGGTGTTGGTCATCGACTGCACCACGATCGGATGCTTGCCGCCGACCTTGACACCGCCGACGTCCACCACCACCGTTGGCCGGCGGTCTCTTACAGCCATCAATTCTCCTCCAAAGGGAAATTCCAATTTTAGCAGGGCTGTGCAGCGGATAAGAATCGCAGGCGGCACCGCCTGCGCCACGTGCCGCATTGAAGCTATCGAAACACCTTGAGAGGCGGCAGCAAGCTGCTCCCGATCTGGGCCAGATCGTGATCCGCCGTCCAGCCGACGCCATTCCTGCGGGCACAGGAAAGGAAACAGCGGTCGCCCAACGACACGTCCTTGGCAACGTACGCCGCCGAGAGGACCGCCTCCGCCGGCTCGAAGGCTACGACTTCCAGATGAAGGGCGTCGAGAGCCGCTGTGGCCGCCTTCCGCGGCATTCCTTTGCTGACCAGCTTGGCCAGGACCTCCGCCACCGTGACCGCACTAACCATCGCATCGCTCCTAAGGCGATCCAGCCGCGCGGCGCCAGTCTCGTCCTGCATCAAGGCCAGGACGGCGGACGCGTCGAATACCGGCCTACCCTTGCCGCTCACGGGCTGCCTCCGCCCGATGGTCCGCCATGATCTCCTCGGAAAGCCGGACCCCTTCCGGGATATACTGCCGCACCAGCGCCCGGGCGCGGCGCAGGCCTTGCTCACGCGTTTCGATCACCAGGCCACCCTCCTCATTGACAGTGACACACAGCACAGTGGATGCCTTGACCTGTCGCTGTTTGCGCCAGCAAGAGGGCAATAGGATTCTACCCTGAGTATCGACCCGCAAGGTGAATTGTTCCATATTCACCAGTCTAGCAGGATATCACCTGCATGTTGTTTTACTCCCAGCGCAGCGCCGCCATGGGGTCCGCGCGCATGGCCCGGCGCGCCGGCAGGTAACTCGCCAGAGCCGCCACCGCCGCGAACACCACCGCGCAGCCCGCGAATATAAAAGGATCGGTGGCGCTCACGCGATAGAGCTGGCTTTGGAGCAGGCGCGTCAGCCCCAACGACGCCGCCAGTCCAACCGCGGTCCCGCTCAATGCCAGCAGCAGCCCCTGCCGCAGCACCAGCCGCAAAATGTCCGTACGGCCGGCGCCGAGCGCCATGCGGACTCCCATTTCCTTCGTCCGCTCCGCCACCGAGTAAGCGATGGCGCCATAGATTCCCACCACCGCCAGCAGCAGCGCGATGGCCGCCAGGGCGCTCAGCAGCCATGCCGTGAAGCGCGGCTGCGCGGCGGCCTGTTCCATCACTTCTTCCATGGTCGCGACCGCCGTCACCGGCTGGTCCCGGTCTATTGCCAGAACCCGTCCGCGCACCGCCGAGACGAGCGCGTGCGGATCACCGACTGTCCGCACCACCAGGTTCATGGATGCCCACGGCAGTTGCGGAAACGGCAGATAGATTTCGGGGCTGACGTCCGCCGCCAGGCTGGCATTGCGCACATCGCCCAGCACTCCAATAACCTCGGCTGGCGTGGTGGCCCGGCCCAAGAGGATGTGTTTGCCGATAGGGTTTTCGCGCGGCCAGAACCGCCGAGCCAGGGTCTGGTTCACCATTACCACCTTAGGCACCTGGGCGTCGTCGCGCTGGCTGAATTCGCGGCCGGCAAGCAGCGGCACGCGCATCGTCTCCACATATCCCGGCTCGAAAGTCTGAATGTTGAACAACGGCCGCTCCGCCAGAGGCACCAGCGGCTGGCCTTCCGGCAGCGCCGGCGACTGCCGGGTGGGGTTAAACGGCAGCGCCGAAGAGACCGTGGCGGCACGCACCCCGCGTACGCTTCGCACCTGGCGCAGCAATTGCTCATAAAATGCGATCATCGGCGTGCCTTTCGCGTAGCGCGCCGGCGGCAGAGTAATGTTCATGGTGAGCAGGCGGCCGGTGTCCAGACCGGCGCTGGCGCCGCGCAGTTCGAGAAAGCTCCGCATCAGCAACCCCGCGCCGACTAACAGGACCGTCGAGAGCGCCACTTGCGAGACCACCAGCAGGTTGCGGAACCGGTTGCGGCGCCGGCCAGCCGTCGATCCGCGGCTTTCCGACCGCAGCACCGCATTCAAATCGGGATGCGAGACCGCCAGCGCGGGCGCCAAGCCGAACACCAGCCCCGTCAGGACGGAGACAGCCGCCGTGAATGCCAGCACCGTGCCATCGGCGCGAATTTCGCCGGCCCGGGCCAGGCTCTCTTGCGCCATGCCACCCAGCACGCGCGTGCCCCACAAGCTGAGGCAGGCGCCTACAGCGCCGCCCGCCAGCGCCAGCAGCAAGCTCTCTGTACAAAACTGGCGCACCAGCACGGCGCGCGAGGCGCCCACGGCCAGCCGCACGGCGATCTCCCGCTGCCGGCCCACCGCGCGCGAAAGCAACAGGCTCGACACGTTGGCGCACGCGATCAGCAGCACCAGCCCCACCGCGCCGAAAAGGATCAGCACCGCCGCGCGCAGGCCGGAGACCATCTCGCTCCGCAGGTCCGCCACCAGCACCACGAGGTTGGGATCCGCATCCGGAAACTTCGCGTGCCCGGCCCGGTACTGCGCCGCCAGCCGGTCCATCTCCGCCTGCGCCCGCGGGATTTCCACGCCATCCTGAAGGCGCGCGATCAAGGTGAGAAAACCCGTGCCGGCCTGCGCCTGCGCCGGCGTAATCAGATTCAGATCGAACACCCGCGGCGCAAAGATGTCTACGCCCGGGCCCAGCGGGCTGAAACGGAATGCGGCCGGCGTCACACCGACAATGGTGTAGTCCCGCGCATCGAGAATCACGTGCTGTCCGATGACATTGGGCGAGCGCGCGAAGCGCCGCGTCCACAGGCCGTGGCTGATGACGATCACCGGATCGCCCGCCGGCAGGTCCTCATCCGCGCGGAACCAGCGGCCCGCCGCCGGCCTGACGCCCAACACGTCGAAGAAATTCCACGAGGCCCGCGCCGCCGCGATCTGTACCGGGTCTCCGTTGCCGGTCAGGTTGAATGTCTCCTGAGTGAAAGCCGCCACCGCGCGGAAGGATCGCTGGCTCTCCTCGATTGCAGTGAAGCGCGGCCAGGAGAGCTGCCCGCGCTCGGCCCGGCCGGCTTTGCGGCTAGCGGAAATCAGCACCAGCCGATCGGCGTGGGCAAAGGGCAGAGGCCGCAGCAGCAGCGCATTCGTCACGCTGAAAATTGCGGTGTTCGCGCCGATCCCCACCGCCAGCGTGAAAACGGCAACCACGGCGAACCCCGGGCTTTTGGCCAGGATGCGAACGGCGTACCGGAGGTCTTGCGTGAAACGGCTCATCCGGCTTTCCGCCACGCCGGCAAGACCGCCCACGCGATGCCGAGCACGGCCACGGCTGCCACGATCCACCCCTGCATCCGCAGTCCGGCATTTCCGCTGCCGGACAGTTCCAGCAACGCGGAGCGCAACGCCATCACGAAAAACACCAAGGCGTAGGCCAGAAAGTTCTTACGCCCGAACCAGCGGCAGAACACCGCCGCGCACGCCACCATCAGCACGGCCGGGCCATATTGCAGCGCCAGTTCAGCGGGCGTGCGAATCTCGTTCGAAAGGGCTGCCGCGGCGGCCATCGCCATTAGCGCGGCAAGCATCCACCACTTGCGCAGCATTCCCACCAGGAGCGCGGCGATCACAATGACCGCGGCATTGATGAAGAATGATCCCAATGTGCCCGCCACAACCTCCAGGGCCGGCGCCGGATCGCCGATCAGGGCAGGCGGACTCATCTGCAAAAGGGCCTGCGCGTGGAATCGGCTGGTGAGCGCCACTTCTACGCCGCGGCTGAGCCCAAACAATCCGGCCGAGGCCGCCAGCGCCGCCAACGCGTCCACGCCCAGCAGGCGCCGCCGCGCCGCGCCGAAGGCCTCGAGGCACTGCGGATAGAACGACGTTACCAGCGCACCCGCGGCGCCATACATCACGTAGCCGAATGCCAGGGTCATCGCCAGACCCGCCACTATGATCGCCCGCCAGGTTTCAAACGGCATGCTGGTCTGGTATTGCCGGCTGATGGCGACCGGAAGCGAGAGCGCCGCCGCCACGGCAATTCCGACTGTCGGAAGAACGGCCAGCAGGAGGACGCGGCGCCAAGCCACCAGGCCCTGGCGAACATTGCGGACCAACATCCACAGGGCAAACACGATGGCGCCCGCAATCACGCCGATTTTGAGCGCCAGCACCGCGATGGAAATGAAATTCTGCTGCTCGCGGCTGCGCTCAAAACTCTCCGGGATCTTCCAGTACGCCGATAGCATGGCCACGCGGTCGCCATTCACCTCGACCGACACGCGGTAGCGCACTTCGCCGACGTTGCGCGGGTCACCGGGCCGTGCCTCCCATACCAGCGTGTGATCGCGCCGCGCTTTGCGCTGTTCGGAGGTGTTCTCTTTCAACTCCATCGCCGATACGTCCAGCCCCTGCGCCGCGGCGAACGCGGCCGAGAGCTGGCGGGCGGCTTCGTCGGAGACGTCGGCCCCCGGGCGGTCTTCCGGAATCTCGTGGTGGTAGAGCAGCACCTTGCCGGTTTCGGGATGCACCGTGACCAGGAATTCTTCCTTGTCGAGCGATTTGAAATAGCGGGTGTTCCAAGCCTGCACCGGGCGGTATTGTTCGAAAAGTCTGGTGGCCGCGCCCTCCGGCATCCGCTCCAGAAAATATTTTCCAGCCAGGCTCTCGTCGCCGGTCCAAAACGTGGCTGGCCACGTGACTTGACGGAATGCGCCCGGGTCAAATCCCTGCGAGCGCACGAACGCGGAGGCGGACGCTTCCGCCTGCTTCGGTGTGAGCTTGAAGCGCGGAGATTCGCCGATGCGGCCGGACGGGATGAACAGCGCCGCCACTCCCGCAACCAACAGCACCACCGCCCACACGCGCAGGCGGCCGCTCAGCGGTTGGTATGCCGCACTCTCTTCCACAGCCGCAGGCAAGGCTTCCGGCGGCTCGACGGCCAGGGGCTCATCCGCATTCCGCAGCCCGGCCGGCGGCTGGAATCCGCCGCGCATCCAGTACGCCACCAGCGCTACGGCGACGGGCAGCACGATGATCCCCGCGCTGGCGGCGCCCGACAAGCGGAAGTACAGGCTGTGCGAGCGCAGCAGCAGCATGGCGCTGTACATCGCGTCCACCGAGTAATGCCAGACCAGCGTCGGCAGAATGCCAAAGCGCAGCATGATGATGCCCAGCGCCACGCCGCCGATTCCCACTTCCAGGCCGCGGATGAAGAACGGCTGGTTCGGATAACCGGTGTGCCCAAACCCCCAGATGAAACCGGCCAGCACGACGGCCGCCGGCAGCCACCGCGTCAGCTTGCGCAGGAACGGAATCGCGAACATGCGAAAGACGAATTCTTCGGAGACGGCCGGGAAGAAGCCCCCGAACAGCACAAACAGCCAGGGGAATTTCGTATTGAGCAGATCGCTGTAAGGCACGTCCGCCGGCGACCACGCGCCATGCTTCGACGCCGTGATGTAGAACACCGTCTGGTATGCGATGAAGATGCCCGTAAGGGTGATTCCCAGAATCGCGCCCAGGAAGAAGCGCTTGGTGCGCAGCCCGCGCGGGCGGAACAGGTTGCCCAGCGAAATCTGTTGCGGATACGCCTGGCGATAGACCGTCTCCGCGCCCGCCGCGATCACGAACAGCAGTCCGCCCAGCGCCAGCGCGCTCAGCATCGCTTGCAGCAACTGCGTGGCGACGAAGCTGCCATACGCATCGGTGGTGGGGTAGCCGAATTCGTTCAGCGGGAATTCATTCAGCGTGGAGAGGAACGAAAGCGCCATTCCCGTCATGCCGATCAACGCCGCGCTGCGCCAGCGCACGTCCTGGCGCCGCACCCGCATCACGATTACCGCCGCCAGGCCCAGCAGCAACACCACCATCACCGCGGTATCGATGGTCTGCGCCATATTGTTCTTGGAGCGCAGCCGTTCATAGTCCCGCGTCCACTGCTCGGGAATTTTGAGGTATTCGCGATACCCGCCGACCTCGTTGCCCTCCACCGTGACTTCGCGCCGCAGGGTGGAATCGTGCAAGTTGAAATCGCGCTCCTTCCAAGTGAACACCCGGTCGGTTCGCTTAGGCCGCTTGACCGTCGAGATCTCGACGAAATCGAGCGACGCCGGGTCCGTCTTGGCACGGGTGCGCAGAAAGTCTTCCGCCAGGGAGCGCGCCTGGGCGTCGGTCGCATCGGGGCGCGCAGCATCTTCCGCCAGTTCGTGGTCGAAGCCGGCGAAGGCGCCGCCGGCCGTGATATCGGCGCGAAATTCCTCTTTCTGCTGCGGCCGGAACCAGCGGTACGACCAGCGCCACATGTGCAGGCGCGTGCTCATCAACCGGTTGGCTTGTTCCAGCCCGGCTTCGCGTTCGAGGAAGGTCTTGGCGTCGTCGTCGAAGGTGAAACTGGAGGCCTCGCGATAGCCTCCGGTGCGATAACCCTGTCCGGCAAGGAAGCGTTCGGCCAATTGCCGGCCGTCTTCACGGCTCACCCGAAAATCGATAGAGGCTTCGGGAAACGCGCGATAGAAATTGCGCGCGGAATACCACGTAGCCCCCGCCAGCAACGCGACGCAGATGGCGATGAAACGATAGTCCGAAACGCCCAGCCGTTCCTTCATGCTTCTAATCCTTGGCTGCCCAATGCAGCCCGATGCCGCCCAGGATGTAGCGGCGCGCCGCTATCTGGCCGTAACCCGCGCGGCGCAGCAGCGACGAAAACTCGTCGATCGATACGAAGCTGCGCAGCGAATCGGGGATGTAAGTATAAACGCGCGGCCGGCCGTGCAGCAGCAGGCCCCAGAATACGCCTTGCGCAAAAAGATAGCTCAGGTATAGCCGCCGGAACACCGGGTTGGCGGGCAGAAAAAAGTCCAGGCTGACCAGCAACCCGGCGCGCCGCGTCACCCGCTGAATCTCTCGAACCGCCAGTTCGAGGTCCGGAAAATTGCGGAGCCCATAGCCCACGAACACACAGTCGAAAGCGCCATCCGCAAAAGGAAGGCGGCCGGCATCGGCGCAAACGGCGCGTTCCACGCCGCGCGCGCGGGCGAGCCGCAGCATACGCTCGGTGAGATCGGCAGCCACCGTCCGCGCGCCTGGATATTGCTCAGCCACCAGGGCCGAA
Source organism: Bryobacterales bacterium (assembly GCA_963842505.1). GTDB lineage: Bacteria > Acidobacteriota > Terriglobia > Bryobacterales > Bryobacteraceae > PALSA-129. The sequence goes on along the minus strand of CAWJGZ010000004.1, from coordinate 918,152 downwards.
AAATCGCCGGTGCCCGATGCCAGGTCGAGGATCACCGGTTTCCGCGGCAGCCGCGCACGCGCCACGCCCATCTTTTTCCAACGCCCGTCCATGCCATAGGAGAACATGCGCGTGATGAAGTCATAGCGGGGTGCGATGGTCGAAAACATCCGTCGCATCAGCCGCGGGTCCTGTTTCTCTTCCGGAAGTTTCACTGGCAGCCGAATTGTACCAAAGCACTGTGGCCCGGAGTACGAGCGTGCTATGATTACCCGGTATCGAGGGCTTGGGAATGAGCAAGTTGCTGCTCGCCAGCTTGACTGTTTTGTGCCCGGCTTTACTGCCCGGCCAAGGTTTCGGAACGCTAAAAAAAACCATCGTTCTGGAGCGGAAGCTGCCTGCCGCCGTAAAACTGCCGGGCAACGCGTTCGACGTCAAGGCCAGCGCGGAAAAGCCTCAGGACCAGTGCCAAAAGCTGGCTGCCGACAGATTGCAGTCATTGGTTGAAACCAGCCTGATCCGCTTCGACAGTCAACTCGAGATCAATCCCGACAAGCCGGATACGGTGATCGTCCTCAAGGTTCTGATCTGCAGCGCGATAGCTACGCCGGTACACGATACGCTGCCCGGCGGGAAGAAAAAGGAGCAACTCTCGGGCACGAAGGTGAACGGGCACCTGCAGGTGACCTATCAGGCCAGGACTCGCGGAGGTAAGTTCGTGGATGCCGAGCCCATCGACGTCAAGTACCAACACGAGTTCAACCAGGTGACCGGCGCGATATTCGAAACCAAGAAGATCCTCGGCAAGATCCCTCACCCGGGCGCCAAACACACCAATGACGAGGGCGAAGACGAGCCGAAGACCATGGAGGACCTCATCGGGATTCTGGTCGACCGCGCGGCGCAGCACGTGGCAGCCCGGCTGGTGAACACCAACGAGCGTGTCACAATCGCCTTGGCGCGCGGCGCGCTCGATCAAAATAACCGCTACGCCGACGCCGGACAATGGACCAAGTTCGTCGAGGATTTGGAAACCATGCCGCCACTTGCCCACTTAGACGACGATGCTTATCGCCTTTATAACATTGGTGTAGGAGACGAAGCCCTCGGTTACAAAGCCGACAGCCCCGCCGCCGCCAAACGGTACTTCGAGCAGGCCGTCATGCAATACCGCAAGGCGGGTGAAGCCAATCCCCGTGAGAAGTACTTCATCGAGCCGGTGAACCGCATCGAAATCGCGCTGGAGCACTATAAGCAACTGGCCGCGCCACCGAGCACTCCCGCCGGCAAGACGCCGCCGAAGAAAGGGAAAAGCAATTGAGACTGTGGGCCGCACTGTTGGCGCTGGCGCTGGCGGCCGCGGGCCACGCGCAGCAGGGGTGCGCCGTTTCCCAGGATCTGGTGGTGCGGGCGCTGGAACTGGTTTCCGCTTCGCCCACCCGGGACGATCTGGCGAACGGCCTGTTGTTACTCAAGCAGGCGGAAGAAGCCTGCGACGAGAATGGCGACGCCTGGTATTACCGGTGGCTGTTTGAGAGCAAACTCGGCACCAGTAATCCGCAATACTCCCTGGGAAAAGCGCGGGAACGCAATGCGCCGGCCCTCAGGAACGCCGAAGACCCCTTCACGCTCTCGACTCCGGCGCGCGGCGTCGCAGTTGTGGCGCACGATAACCCGGCCGCGACTCCTGCCGCGCACCCCACCCGCGACTTCCATCAGCCCGCGGTTTCGCACAAGTGGGCGCTGGTGGTGGGCGTGGGCCAATTCCATAACCCGCGCCTCAATCTGAAATACACGCGCAACGATGCCCAATCGGTGGCCGAGCTACTGCGCGATCCCACTTATGGCCGGTTCCGCGCCGACCACGTGCGCCTGATTGCCGATTCGGAGGCTACCGCGGTCAACATTCGCGCGGGCCTCAACTGGCTGGCGCGCAGCTCCACGGAAGATGATATGGCGGTGATCTACATCGCCACTCACGGCACGGCACGGGAGCAGGACGCCGCCGGCGCCAGTTACGTGGTGGCCTACGACACCGACGTCGACTCACTGGACGGCCTGTACTCCACCGCCATTCCGATGGTCGAGATCACGACGGTCGTCCGCACGCGTATCAAAGCGCTAAAAGTGGCTGTGATCCTGGATACCTGCCACAGCCAGGGCGCCCTGGCGCAGACGGTGACCGTTCCGCAATCCATATCTCCGCAGACATTGGACCACATCAAGGAAGGCACCGGCCGCGTGATCCTGGCGGCCAGCCGCACGGAAGAAAGCTCCTACGAGTTACCGAAGTATTCCCACGGTCTTTTCACTTACTATCTGTTACAAGGCCTCAAACAGCAGAAAGACGCGCCGCTTGACAAGATCTATCCCTGGATCACGGCGCAGGTGACCCGGGAAGCCGAGGCCAACGGATGGAAGCAGCATCCGGTCTTCAGCGCAAGCGACGAAGTCAGCCCCGTGGTACTGGGGATTGCGCCCCTGGATGCAGCCGCGTGGCTGAGTCCAACCGGTGGGACAGACCATCGGGTTGGGTGGTCTGTCAGGCTTCGCTGAGCTGCGGCTGCCTGACAGACGACATAAGGCGATCGTTTGTCCCACGGCGCAGACCTGTCATCTCGATGACTTGGCATTCGTAACCATCTTCGGTTCCGCTGCCGCGCTGGCGGCCGCGATCAACGGGGGCGGAGTGATGGAGCCATCCACCATCTGAAGCATCGCGCGAATGGGGACATCCTCAGCCTCCTTCATAAATGTCAGGTGCGAGCTGGACGCGTCGCAATCCACGCGAACCAGGTCGCCGCCGCGCACCTGCCCGGTAGCCATCAGGCTCGACAGCGGATGGACCAGGTTGCGGTCGACGGCACGCTTCAGGTGACGCGCGCCATACTTCAGGTCGGTGCCTTCGCGCATGAGGTAGTCCTTGGCGGCATCCGTGGCGGAGAAGACGAATGGCGGGCCGGCGGCGGTGCTGAAGATGCGCTGCTGCACCAGGTTCAGTTCCATCCCCAGAACCTTGCGCAATTCCGCGGGACCCAGCGGCCGGAAGACCACCACCTTGTCGATACGGTTCAGGAACTCCGGCGTGAACTTGCGGCGCGCGGCTTCCATGCCGGCCGAGGCCATCTTGACGTTCAACTCGGCGTCCACCATGCCGTTGGCCCGCCGCTGCTGGGCGTCGCCGGCCGCAAATCCCAGGTTGGGCCGCAGCAGCGCGTTCATCTCCGGGGCGCCGAGGTTGCTGGTCATAAAAATCAACGCTCGCGAAAAATCCACGCGGTGGTTGTCCCCCAGCGTAAGCGTGGCCTTGTCCAGCACGCCCAGCAACAGGTTCCACAGCGAGTCGCTGGCCTTCTCGATTTCGTCGAACAGCACGAAACTGAGCTTCACCTTGTCGGTCTGGTATTGGTCGAGCGCCTCCTGGCTAAGCAGCGGGTGCGTTTCGCGATGGCCCAGATATCCGGGAGGCGAGCCGATCAGCTTGGCGATTTCGTGACTGTGCTGGAACTCCGCGCAATCGATCTTGACCACGGCGCGCGCGTCACCTACCAGGCTCTCCGCCACCGCTTCCACCAGGCGCGTCTTGCCGGAGCCCGTGGGTCCCAGGAACAGCATGCTCCCGACGGGCCGCCCGGCGCCGGACATTCCCGCCAGGAAGGTTTGGTATACGTCGATGATCTGGCGGATTGCTTCGTCTTGCCCCACCACCCGCCGGCGCAGGTCCGACTCGAGCCCCTCGGCTTCGCTGCCGGTTCGCGCCGGGTCCAACATCCGATTGATCAGCCCCATATACCCTCCAAACCCTCTCACTGTTTTAGATGTCAGGGAGAACGCCTGGAGTACGGCCGCGATGCGTAAATTAGTGTAAAAGGCTACCCTGGCTTGCGCGGCTCGGAAGGCCGCATCTCCACGCGGCTGACCATGGTGCGCGCCGGCATGCGCAGGACCAGGGCTACTACCTCAGCGACGTCCTCCGGCGCGATCATCCAACTGGTGTCGCCCGCGCGTTTGGCGGGCTGCCCGCCGAATTCCGTGTCCACGCTCCCCGGCATAATATAGCTGACCCGCACATGTTCATAGCGATGGTCGAGCATCATCGCTTCGCTGAGACCGTTGAGCCCGAACTTCGAGGCATTATATCCGGCGCCGCCGCTGAAGGGGTTCTTCCCGGCCAGGCTGGAGATGTTGACGATGAACCCGCCGCCGCGCTTCGCGAACTGCGCCAGGGCTTCCCGCGAGCAGTAGAAAGCGCCGTTCAAGTTGAGGTCGATGTTGCGGCGCCACTCCTCCGGCGTCATCTCGCCCACTTTGCGGAACACTCCTTCGCCGGCATTGTTCACCAGAATGTCCAGACCGCCGAATTCGCGCTCGACCGCCTGGAAGAACCGGCTGACCTGCGCCACCTGGGTGACGTCCGCAGCCTGTCCGAAGACCCGCCCCAGAGGCTTCATGGCGGCGACGGCGGCGTCTACCGAATCCTGGCGCCGCCCGCAAAGGGCCACTGTCGCGCCTTCCCTCAGCAGCCGTTCGGCGATGGCGCGCCCGATGCCGCGTGTACCGCCGGTCACAATTGCGACCTTATCTTTGATTGAATTCATGATCTTAGTGTAGTCACGCGACTTAAAACAGATCTTAGTCAAAATGTTTTCCAAAACACTATCAATCTGCAAACGAATTGTAACCGTCTCCCGGCCATGCTGGAGGCGGAGAGATGCATGAAGACTTGCCCATCGTTTTTCTGGCAAAATCCGCGAGTTGCGCTGCCGTTTTCGACCGGCGTCTGCTTGCATGGCCACACCATGTACTCCGAAGAATGTCTGTCGTTCCTGCCTCGCTACCTGCATCTGGTTCCGGGAATCTCGCAGATTGTCCGCCACTATCAGCGCGGCCCGCAGCCGGTCGATTTCGCGCGCGCCTGGTGGACGCCGCCGCTCACGCCATCCTCCGCGCTGCGGCTGGAACGCGATCAAATCGCCGGGCTGGGCCTGGGCCCGCTGGTCTCTCTCACCGACCATGACAACATCGAAGCCGGCATGGCGCTCCAGGTGACGGAGCGCTGCCGCGAAGTTCCGGTATCGGTGGAATGGACGGTTCCGTACGAACACTCCATCCTGCATTTGGGGATCCATAACCTGCCTCCCGGCGCGGCCCGCACCTGGCTCTCCACCATGGCCGCTTACACTGCCGCGCCCAGTGCAGGCCGGCTGCCTGAAATCCTTGGCGCGCTCGCCGCCATTCCCGATGTCCTCATCGTTCTCAACCATCCGTACTGGCTGGAAGAGGGCGTCGAAGAAGCCGATCACGCCCGGGCGCTCCGCCGCGTGCTGCGCGAATGCCTCCCCTGGCTGCACGCCTTCGAACTGAATGGCACGCGCCGGTGGCATGAAAATGCGGCCGTAGCCGAACTGGCGCGCGCTTACTCGCGGTCCGTCATTTCGGGAGGGGACCGGCACGCGGGCGAGCCCGCCGCCTGTCTCAACCTCAGCAATGCGCACTCCTTCGCCGAGTTCGTCGCGGAAGTTCGCGCCGGGCACAGCTCGGTTCTTTTCCTGCCGCACTACCGCGAACCCATGACCCTCCGCGTGCTCGCGACCGCCTGGGATATTCTCCGCCCGTATCCCGAGTATCCCGGCCGCGAGCGCTGGACCGACCGGGTCTTCTACCGCGGCGGCGATGGCGTCGCGCGGCCGCTCTCAGCGATCTGGGGCGACGGCATGCCGTGGATTCTGAGACCGGCCACCGGGATGGTGCAGTTGCTGGCGTCCGCGCAAATGCGGCAGGCCCTTCGCCTGCTGCTCTCGCGCCGCGCCGAGGCGCTGCAGTGAAAACCGCGCTTCGGCTGGCGGCATTTCGATTCGTCAGGGCGCTCGACGGCCTCTCGCCCGATGCCGCGGCTTTGATCGTGGCGATCGGTTTCGTGCTCGGCACGTTTCCGGTCTACGGTTGTCCTACGCTGTTCTGCACCCTGGCGGCGTTGCTGCTGCGGCTGAACTGGCCGGCGCTGCAACTGGTGAATCAACTCACGGCGCCGCTGCAGATCGCGCTGCTGGCGCCGTTCGCGCGGCTGGGCTCGCGCATAGTCCCCTGGCCGGCCGCGGCTCCGGCCGTGTGGAAGCTGAGCGCGGCGGTGCTCGAAGCCATCACCGGCTGGTTTCTGGTGTGCGTGCCGCTGGGAATCCTGCTCTACGGTGTGCTGGTTTGCCTGCTGCGCCTTCGTCTAATTTTCGGTTGGTGTTCTATCCAGGTGGTCCACCACCAGGAGGGTTAGCGGCAGCCGGCGCGGCTCCAGCTTGAGACCGACTTTCTGTACCGAGCCGAATACCGAGTCGCCACCGGGGTCTGTGGCCCCTTCCGGTACACGCCGGCCTGCGTCGACCACCATGCCCGCGGCGCGCGCCGCGTTGAGCATCTCGTCGCGCGAGACGTCCAGCGCCAGATCGTATCGTCCGGTCAGTCCCGTCTGGTCCACCACCGGACGGTCCGTGAATCGCGACAGCCAGTCGAGCATACTGGCGATTGTCATGTTCTTCAGACTTAGGTGCAGCCCGTTCGGCCCCGCGGACATGGTCGATGACCCGTTGGGACCACTGGCGCTCATGGGAGCTATATGGTATCCGGACTGGCCGCCGGCGCCCCCAGCGGGCAGACCGCCGGCCGCTGTACCAGTGGCATCAATGGCCTCATCCGGCGCCGACTCCTTCATCTTCAATCCATCCTTGCCAATCACCAAAGCGTACACGGGCACTTCCTTGCTGGAGTTGCGCAGCACCAAGTGGAATCGCTCCGCGAGCAGCGTTTGCAGCATCTCGGGCACCTGGTCGGATTTGGCGCCTTCGGGCAGCTTGGCCACCACGTCGAACCTGGATGTGGTCATCCAGTCCGGTCCGGAGATCTGGTAGAGCTTCACGCGGTAAGCGGCGCGAATCAGCTCGGCCAGCGAGACATCCGAGAAATCCACGCGCGCGGCGTCCACGTTGACGCTGATGTGCTGCTGGCCGGCCATCATTCTCTCCGCGCTGAGCGGCTCAGCCGGCCTGATCGACGCCACTTCGAAGGCCGGCGGCGGCGTTGTCTGAGTTTGCGCCGACGCCAGTGCCGCCCACGCACCAAGCAGGAATCCTGTCCGCAGCGATACCAAGGCACCCTCCTGGCAGGAGCTGTGAAAAACCGGTTGGCAGGCGAAAGCGCCGGCCCCACAGTAAAGCACGCTCCGGCACTGCGCGTTCCGCAGCGCCGCCTGGAGTCCATTTTGACACGGGCGGAATCAGCGTGGGAGGCGTTCTTCAATACCGCATTGTGCATTGAGAAACCGGTACGGTACAATGCGACGGTCTTGCAGTTCAGTCATCGCAGAAGGCGAGGTTATTGAAACAGATTGAGTTCGAGGAGGTCCTTCACCGCTCTCGGGGGCATCGTTTTGTTGGGGCTGGCCATCAGGATCGCAGTGATGATCCTGTGCCGGAGCTACGAAATTCCAAGCGAAAGGGACCACTGGAATTTCGCTTTTGAGGCTGGCCGCATCGCCCGTTCCCTAGCAACCGGGCAAGGATTCAGCTCCCCGCTGCCCGAGCCGAGCGGTCCCACTGCGGTTCTGCCTCTCGGGTATCCATTGGTGCTGTCCGGGATTTTCCGCATATTTGGGGTCTACACGACGCAATCCGCCGTGGCGGCTTACCTGCTCAACTGCATCTTCTCGGCGCTGACCTGTATCGCTCTCTACCGGCTTGGAGAACGGTTGTTCGGCCGGACGGCGGGACTGGTGGCCGCCGCCTGTCTGGCTCTCTACCCTCCATCGGTCTGGCATGCTGTCAACACCATCTGGGACACCACATTGCTGGGGCTGGCCGTGGTTGCCCTGATGACCTGGCTGTACGGCCTGCCGAAGCACCCCGGCACCGCACAATTCGCCGGCACCGGACTGCTCATGGGACTCGTCGCACTCATCAACCCAGCGCCGCTTTCTTTCTATCCCGCAGTCGCCCTGATCCTATGGCAACGATTACGAAATCAAGGGTCAAGGGGCTACCGGGAGATCGCGATTCTGACTGGTTCGTGCTTGCTGGTCTGTGTACCCTGGATGATCCGCAACGCCCTTGAGGTGGGATCCTTCACGCCGCGCACCACGGCCGGCTTGAATTTCCGGCAAGGGAACAGCGATGGCGCCTGGCGGCTGGGAACCGGCGAGGCGGACGTGACCATTTACCCCAGCAATTCGGCGCAGGAAGGCCGGTTATTCCACGAACTGGGAGAACTCGGTTACGACCGTTACTGCACTCGCCTCGGGATGGAGTTCGTCCGGAACCATCCGGACCGGTTCGCCGCCCTTACGTTGCTGAGGATACGGCACTGGTGGCTGGGGCAGGGAACAGAATGGCCGGGCAATCTGAAATTGCGGTTTCAACTATCCTCCTTGAAACGGCTTTCGTGGCTCCTCCCGCTGCCGTTCTTCGCCTTGGGGTGCATCGCGGCGTGGCGCAACCGCAAGCCTGCCGGGCTGTTGGTGGCAGTACTCTTGTTCTACCCTATCCCTTACTATTTGATGTTTGTTACGGAACGTTACCATTTTCCGGTCGAGCCATTCTTACTGCTAGTGGGCAGTTACGGACTAGTACAGGTGTGGGAGTGGTTGGGTTGCCACTGGCGTCCCCGCGCGTTCTGAGACGATTGGAGCGCCGGATTGTGAGCCGTCCCGGTGCATTCCGGGAGTAACCAAACTTCTGAATTCAGGTTGCAACCTCCGGGGCTCAGCGCGGCGCGGCAAGCCGCAACCAGCGTACTTCTAAGAGAGCCCAAAGGGCGCAAGATGGCAGCCCAGGGCGCCAATTGACCAGCCCCGGAACGAGGCGAAAGGTGCGAGCGGGCCCGGATTCTTACGCCCCGTTCCGGGGCTAATGGTCTTGCGCGGGGTTCCCAAGTGCTGGCGCACTGGGCTATTCTCTTTCGTCCTACGGACTTGGGCCGCGGAAAAATCTTCGCGGCCCGCAAAGAAACAAAAACGTAGTACAGAACCGCGAGCGTTGGCCAGCGGCCAGCCCCAGGCTGCGTGGCGGCCGCTCGCTCACGCTCGCGGTTCTGTTTTTCGAATCGGATGCGCCGAAGGACCAAAGGTCTTGTACAATGCTCTTTTATTATCTCTTCATATCCCGGCTTGAAGGTTCGGTGCTCTGTTACGTCGGCAGTGAGGAATAACCTGGTCACATTGCCGACCGCCATCATGGCAATAGACCACATTATCGCCCGCAAGACGGACAGGTTCGATCTCCTGGGAAGCCAATACCTAGCTGGACTGTAACCAGGAAAAGGGCGGACCCGAGTGACAGGCGGAAACAGCGAATCCACCGGAGTCTCAATCGTCAGCTCAGGCAGCGTGCCTCCGCGGCGCACATGGCGCGCTCTATTAATTGGATCGACAGAGAGCGTTCCATACCAATTCGTTCGTTATCTGGCAGGTGCGACGCCGGGATTTTTGAAACGGCTGACAGCGCCCTCCGGGACATCGTGGCTATTTTCAGCCTGTACGGCTGCCGCGGGCTTCACGTTTTGCCTGCTGATACAAGGTCTCTCCGGCGCGTGGTCCGCCGGCTTCGTGGCATATCCGGACGAGCCGGCGCACTTTGTGGGAGCCGTGATGGTGAGAGACTGGCTGGTCTCGCATCAATGGTCCGCTCCGCTGGCTTTCGCGCGGAACTACTACGATCACTATCCCTTTTTCGCGGTTGGATATTGGCCGCCGTTGTTCAGCATTGTGGCAGGACTGTGGCTGCTGGTAGCGGGTGTCGGGAGGTTGCAAGCCCTGCTCATCCCAGCGGTTTTCGCGGCTGCTACTGGCTGGCTGGTGTGCCGATGGGTGCGGCGGCGGGCGGGCATGGTGGCAGGTCTTTGCGCCGGCGCTCTGTATTTGAGTCTTCCGGCAGTTCGACAGTCGATGTGCGCGGTGATGGTGGACAACATGACCGCATTTTTCTGCATCGCCGCGGCCGTTTGCCTTCTTCGCTATCTCAAACAGCCAGTTTTTTTGAACGGGATCATCTATGGGGTCGCCTGCGCGTGCGCCATCCTCTCGAAGTACAGCGCCGCCTACACCCTTGCATTGCCCGTTCTGGCGATTCTTCTGCTCCGGCGACTCGAACTGTTGAGGAAGCCGAGCTTTCTCGTGCAGCCTTTTGTGGTTGCGCTGATAGTCGGGCCATGGGCTATGTGGACCAGAAACCTGGCCCTTTACGGCCTTCCGGCCGAGCGGGTGGCATTGACAGTGAAGCACGCGGCATCATTCGTGCTAGCGACTTTCGAGATCTTTTCGCCCGTCCTGATGGTCTTGGTAGTCCTGGGTTTGATCGCGCTGCTGGTGCGGCCGAGGGCTTGGCGAGAGGATTTCGTCGTGTTGATTCTTCTCGGTGGCGGGCACCTGGCGTTTCTGATCTCGTCTCCTGTCGGTGTCGAGCCGCGGTACCTGCTGGTGCCGGCCGCCGCCGTTCTAGTGGCGTCCTTCGCCGGTTGGTCGGAGGCGCTGACATGGATATCACACGGCGGACGCCAGGTTAGCGTCATCTCAGGATGTGCCGCCATCCTGACAGCAGTATTTGTGGTTTCGCAATTCGGTTCCTTCGCGCGGATGCCTCAAGATCACATTAGGAACGCTGTCGCATTCATAGCGAAGGACCCCGCGCGGGCAGCCCAGTGCGTGGTCGTGCCCCCAACCCTCGAAGGGCCTGTGATTGCCGAGTTCGTTGCGCAAAGCCGCCATCGGCCTGACCATTATTTGTTGCGCCCGAGCAAGATACTGGCCCGCGGCGATTGGTTCGCGTTTTATTCGTTCGCCTTCGCCACTTCAGGGGAAATGATGGAGTATTTTCGACAGCACCCCGTCAGTCTTATCATGTGGAACGAGCGCCCGGAGGTGACGCTCAATCAGCACGGCGCCACGTTGAAGGAGATGCTGCAGCAGTACCCTCTCTGGTGGCACAAAGTGAAGTCATTCAGCTCCCAAGGCGGGCTCGCATCTTCCTGGACGATTTATGAATACCGCGCGTCGCCTTAGAAAAATAGAGGCAGGAGTTCCCAAGGAAACCTGCGGAGACCCGCTGGTTGCAATCTTTCCGGCCGCCGCTTAATGGGACTTCCGTCTCCGCAGCAGCACGCCCAGACCGAGTAACCCGGCGCCCAGCAGACAGCATGTGGCGGGTTCCGGCGTGCCGCCGGTGACGTCGATCGAATCGATCTGGATTGACGCCGTACCGCCGGTATTGAAGCCGAAACCGTCGGAGAAGAAGTAGCCACTGCCGAATGACAAACCCAGGCGAGTCACGCCGGAGAGTGCGTCCTCAAACTCCGTTGTATATTCCGGGCTGGCGTTGCCCACATGGCCATAATAGTTGCTCCACTGGGATGGGTCGAAGGACACCGTTAACGTCACATGCTGGCCGTTATCCATCGACGTTACGGAGACAGCGGCCGGGTTGGACCACCATTCATTAGGCGTGCCATCAGCCAGATAGCCACCCATAAACACGATGCGGAGGCCCGCGTTGCTGCCGGTTTCTCCGGTATAGGTTTCTCCGACAAGTTCGGACGCGGTGAACTGAGCGCCCGCGGGCAGGGTGCTGTTGTTGAGGCTGAACGTGAAGCTCATGCCGGTCACGCTGCTCAGGTCCCCCAGCAGGGCGCCGCCGTATGCCGCGGCCGCACCGGACAGGGAAGACATGGTGCGAATGTAGTTGTCCACCTCATCATCCGGAGATGATTGGCTACCATCGGTAGGGATGGCGCCCACTAACACACTGTTCACCATCGTCACAGGCAAATCGGTAAAGTAATTGCCGTCAGCATCCGTGCTGCTGACTGCCCAAAACGCAGGATTGAGAGTAACTAGCCCATCGGCCTTGGCGGGCACAACCCCCGCCGTCAAGACCAACGCTACAGCGAGCGCAAGAAATAAGAACCATTTTTGCATTGCTCTATCCGCCTAGAGGAATTGCAGACAGTGATAGTTTTGCCGAGTTTTAAATAAACATAAATAGGTCTTTTGTTAGGGAATTAGTGAAAACCGGGTACCGTTAATCCCGGGCCGGTACTGGTTACTCTGGGCCGGGACTATCTCCCGATAGTCAATGACTAGGACGTCCACAAGGGATTTCCGGTATTACCCGGCCCCGTGGCACCTCTTGTACTTCTTCCCGCTGCCGCACGGGCAGGGATCGTTGCGTCCCACCTTCTGCCCCACGACCACGGTTCTCGAACCGGTGGAATCGTCGCCACCCAACTGCAACGCCGCCAGTTCCTTGTCCTTTTTGCGCTCGATGTTGCGTGTGAAATCTTCCATCTGCGCCTTGGCCGCGCGCCGCTGTTCTTCGGCCACGGCTTCCGCCGCGGCGGCCGGGCCGCCGTTGCCCGAGCCGTCGTCTTCTTCTTCTTCTTCCGGGAACGGCAGAATCGGCCCGGAACTGGTGGACACCTGCAGGAAGTAGAGGTACCGCACGGCCTCGTCTTCGATCCTGTCCATCATCGCCGTGAACAGGTCGAACGATTCCTTCTTGTACTCGACCAGCGGGTCCTTTTGCCCGTACGCGCGGTTGCCGATTCCCTGCTTCAGCTCGTCCATGGTGAGCAGGTGGTCCTTCCACTGGTTGTCGATCACCTGCAGCATCACGATGCGCTCGGTCTGCCGCATCACATCGGCGCCCACCATGTCTTCTTTTTCCTGGTATCTCTGCTTCAGCCTTTCGAGTACCGCGTCGGACATCTCGGTGGTCGTTTTATCGCCCAGCTCCGCCAGGTCGATTTTGGCTCCGAAGGCGCTCAAAATGTCGTTGCGCAGCGTGACCAGGTCCCAGGTATCGGGGTGTTTCTCGTTGGGGCAGCGCCTGTCGATGAATTCATCGACAATGCCCTGGACCATCTCCATTACGCGTTCCTTCTGGTCGATGCCCTCCAGCAACTGGCGCCGCATTCCGTAGACGGCTTTGCGCTGCTTGTCCATCACATCGTCGTATTCCAGGAGGTGTTTGCGGGCCTCGAAATTCTGCATTTCGACGGCTTCCTGCGCCTTGGCGATGCGCTTGGTGATGAGCCGGCTCTCGATCGGCACATCCTCTTCCATGCCCAGCCGCAGCATCAGGTTCTGCATCCGCTCGCCGCCGAAAATCCGCAGCAGGTCGTCCTGCAGAGAGAGGAAAAACTTCGAGCTGCCGGGGTCGCCCTGGCGGCCAGCGCGCCCGCGAAGCTGGTTGTCGATGCGCCGCGACTCGTGGCGCTCGGTAGCCGCAATGTGCAGCCCGCCGAGAGCCACAACTTGGTCATGCTCGAGGTCGGTTTGCTGCTTGAAGCGCGCAAAGATCTCGTCCCACTTGTCGCGCCGCACGCGGTAGAACTGGTCCAGGTGGGTGAAGTAATAAAAATGCTCGTCGGCCACGTACTGCGCTTCGCTCTCCGACAGCCGCTCCGCCACCTTCTCTTTCAGGCAGGCATCCTTGGTCATGAACTCCGGATTGCCGCCCAGCAGGATGTCGGTGCCGCGGCCGGCCATGTTGGTCGAAACCGTCACCGTGCCCTTGCGCCCGGCCTGCGCCACGATGCTGGCTTCACGTTCGTGGTTCTTGGCGTTCAGCACTTCGTGGCGCACGCCCATCTTTTTCAGAATGCCCGACAGCTTCTCGGATTTCTCCACCGAGATGGTGCCCACCAGCACAGGCTGTCCCTTGGAGTTGAGTTCCTTGATGGCTTTCGCCGCGTTGCGGAACTTCTCTTCCTCCGTGCGGTAGACCACGTCCTGGTACTCTCTGCGGATCAGCGGCCGGTTGGTGGGAATCACCGTGACGTCGATGTTGTAGGTCTTCTGGAATTCCGCCGCTTCCGTCTCCGCCGTGCCGGTCATCCCCGCCAGCTTCTTGTACATGCGGAAATAATTCTGGAAGGTGATAGTCGCCAGCGTCTGGTTCTCGCGCTGGATCTTCACGCCTTCCTTGGCTTCCACCGCCTGGTGCAGGCCGTCGGACCAGCGCCGCCCCGGCATCAGGCGCCCGGTGAACTCGTCCACGATGATCACTTCCGGACCTTCGTCGCCGTCCTTCACCACATATTCGCGATCGCGCATATACAGCACGTGGGCGCGCAGCGCCTGCTGCACGTGGTGGTTGATTTCGATGTTGTTCGCATCGTACAGATTGCCCAGGCCCAGCAGCTTTTCCACCTTGAAAACGCCTTCCTCGGTGAGCGCCGCTGTCTTGTGCTTTTCGTCGATGGTGTAATCGCCGGTGGTGTACTTTTCGCCCGGCTCCTTGCCTTCGATCACTTCGCCGCGCACCAGCTTCGGGATGATGCGGTTGATCTTGTAATACTTATCCGTGGATTCCTCGCTCGGACCCGAAATGATCAGCGGGGTCCGCGCCTCGTCGATCAGGATCGAATCCACTTCGTCCACGATGGCGTAGCGATACTCGCGCTGCACGCAGTCCGAGATACGGAACTTCATGTTGTCGCGCAAATAGTCGAAACCGAATTCGTTGTTCGTCCCGTAGGTGATATCCGACCCATAGGCGGCCTTGCGCTCGGCGTCGTCCAGATCGTGCACGATCACGCCCACGCTCAGGCCCAGGAACTTGTGCAGCCGCCCCATCCATTCGGAGTCGCGCTTGGCCAGGTAATCGTTCACTGTCACCACGTGAACGCCCTTGCCTTCGAGCGCGTTCAAGTAGCACGGCAGCGTGGCCACCAGCGTTTTGCCTTCGCCGGTTTTCATTTCGGCGATCTTGCCTCTGTGCAGCACCATGCCGCCGATCAACTGCACGTCGAAATGCCGCATGTTCAGCACACGCCGGCCGGCTTCGCGCACAACCGCGAAGGACTCAATCAACAAATCGTCCAGCGGCGCGCCCTGCGCCAGCCGCTCTTTGAACTCGATGGTTTTGGCGGCGAGGTCGATATCCGACAATTGGCGCATGGCCGGCTCGAGATCGTTGATGGCCGCCACGGTGGGCTGCATCTCTTTGATCTCGCGCTCAGTTTTGGTGCCGAAGACTTTCGCCAGGATGGTATCAACAATCATTTATGGTCTCGGTACGGTGGGAAGTCCGCAAATACTATTTTAGCTTGTATGCAAAGAAGACGGACTGGCCAGCCGCCTCTTAGCGGATCATGGCGAGCCATGGGGCCGGCAGCTTCCCCTGCCGGGTGCGCTCACGCGCCGCCACCGTTGATACCATCCTAATATGGCTGGTTTGGCGCGCGGCTGTTCGCGCAGAGGGTTCCTGTTTTCGGCCTTGGCCGCCCGTCTGCTCTCCCAGGAAAGAAGCGGCACCAGTTTTCCCTCCGCCGTCAAACGGTATTCCGATCCCACCACTGAGCTGGATGTCTACCGTCTTACCGATCCCTCCTATTCCAGCACGCTGCCCGCCGCCTACAACCGCGATATCGCGCACAATAACGCGTCGATGCTCTTCTGTTGCGATCGCGGCGGCTCGCCGCAGGCCTTTCGCCTCGATCTCAAATCGGGCGAAACCACGGAACTCACCACCGTCGAGGACCTGGACGGCAGCTCTCTCACCCTGACTCCGGACAACCGCTCCTTCTGCTTTTTCGCCGGCCGGTCACTATTCCACTCGGCCCTGGGCGGCCGGCCGCGCGAACTCTACAAGATCCCCAATGGTTGGGAACGCACCGCGGGCTTGAGCGTCGGCCCCGACGGCACTCACGCCAGCTTCGCCGAACGCCAGGCCGATGGCTCGCGCCTTCGCATGGTCTCGCTGGCGCAAGGCGCCGCCCGCACCGTAGTCGAGTCGCCCTTCGCCATCAGCCACCCCATCGCGCGGCCCATGCGCGCCCAGATCCTCTTCCGGCAAGGTGACGAGGCTCTCTGGCTGGTGAATTCCGACGGCACGCAGAGGCGCGTGCTCAAACTCGCCGCCGGCCGCGTGGGCCCGGCCGACTGGGCGCCCGATGGCAAGACCGTCCTCTACCTGAGTTTTCCGGAGGATTCCAAGCAGTTGACCGCCATCCGCGAGTGCGCCCCCGACGCCGCCTCCGACCAGCTTGTGGCCAAGACCAGCCAGTACGCGAACTTCGGATTTAATCGCAATACCTCGGTGTTTGTGGGCGCCAGCCGCAACGCCGCCTCGCCGACCATCCTGCTCCTGCTGCGCATCACGCAGCGGGAATTGACGCTCTGCGAACACAAGGCCAGCCACCCGGAAAGCAGCGCGCCGCGCTTTTCACCCGACGCCCAGCGTATTTACTTCCAGAGCGACCGCGACGGCAAACCGGCTATCTACTGCGTTCACGTGGACCGCCTGGTGGAGAAACTCGATGCGGAATCCCGGCCGGGCGACCCGCGCGGAGGCAGCTCTCCGAGCCCCGCCTTATCGGCTTGAGGAGTCTTTAGGCGTCGCCAGATAGCCGACGATTTGGTCTTTCCCTATCTGGTTGACGACTATTTCGTACGGCGTATGGCCGCCCTTGGCGGTGTAGAATTGCACCGGCTCGTTCAAGCTTTTGTCTTTCTTTTCCACCAGCTTGTCGTCGGCCATCACATTCACCGTGAACTTGTTCTTCTTGGCGTCGACGGCCTTCAGCGTCAGGGTGATGTCGGCGAAGCGCTTGGCCTTGTCCTTCTTGGTGAGCCTGATGTCGGTGTAGTTGCGCTCACCCTTCAGCCTCAACGCCGCCAACTCGGTGGCGTTGGTGGCGATCAAGCCGCTCTGCACACCCAGATCGCCGCGCGCGGACTTCAGCTCGGAGATGGTCTTCTGGAGCTCGGCATCGGTGGCGCTCAAATGCGTTTTCACGCCGCCGACATCGGTCGATACATCGGCAATCTTCGCATTAGCGGCGGTAGCGGCCTGCTGCACGTCGCCGATCTGGGACTGCTGCGCCGCCACCTGCGCCTTCATTTTGGCTTCTTCTTCCGCAAGCTGGCGCGCCAGCGCATCCGCGTGCGCCGAGGCTTCCTTTTGCGCCTGGGCCGACAGGTTCTTGGCCTGCGCCGCGTTCTGGGTGCGCGTGGCTTCCAGATCTTCCTTCAGCGCTTCGATGCGCTTCTGTTGGGATGACAGTCTCTCGGTGGACGCATCCTTCTCGTTGGTCATCGCGGCCATCACTTTGTCTTGCACTTTGGCCAGGTCCGTCTGCAGGTGATCGACCTGCACAAACAAATAGATGACCGCGGCCAGCAGGGCGATAATCGCGCCGGCCACCAGCGCCGTCATCAGGCCCGAACGATCTTTTTCGTAGTGTGTGGGGCTCACGTTCCTTAGACTCCTTGTACTCTTCAGTATAGATGGAAAGCCGGACAGTTTTGGTTTCGCCTATTTCAGTTCGAAACTTTGTCCGGGTGATGGAACCACCACCTCCAGCCCGTAGGTGGCGTGCAGCAACTTCGCCAAGACCTCGGATTGTTGCGGCTCGCCGTGCACCAGAAACACTTTCCGCAAGGAAGGCGCGAGCGGTTCAATCCACTGCAACAACTCATGTTGGTCGGCATGGCCGCTCAATTCGTCCAGGCTCGAAATCTCCGCGCGCACCCGCAGTGGTTCACCAAAGATAGCAACTTCCGGCCACTTTTCCACTAATTTCCGACCCAGGGTGTCCTGCGCCTGAAACCCGGTGATCAGCACCGTGTTTCGCGGATCTTCGATATTGTTGCGCAAGTGGTGGAGAATCCGGCCCTGTTCGCACATCCCCGAGGCCGAGATCACCACGAACGGACCGTGCAGGTCGTTGAGCTTTTTCGAATCCTCGGCGTCGCGGACATATTGCAAACGTCCGAAGCCGAAGGGATCCTCGCCGTGATTCAGGAAGTCGCGCGTCTCCTCGTCGAAGCACTCCGGGTGGTCGCGGTGAACCTGCGTGACGTTTAGCGCCAGCGGACTGTCGACGAAGATCGGGATACTCGGAATCTCCCTGGCGTTCGCCAGTTCGTGGAGCAGCAGCACCAGTTGCTGGGTGCGCCCCACCGCGAACGCCGGCACGATGATGCGGCCGCCGCGCTTCGCCGTGCGGATCACCACGTCGCGCAGTTTGTTGACAACGTGGCTGGTGCTCTTATGGAGGCGGCCGCCGTAGGTACTCTCCATGATCAGGTAATCGGCTGGCGGCATGGGCTCCGGGTCCCGGATGATCGGCAAGTTGGGACGCCCTACGTCGCCTGAAAACGCCAGCCTTACCTCTCGGCCGTTCCCCTGTTCGTGCAGCACCACGCAGGAAGATCCCAGAATGTGGCCGGCGTCGTACGGCACGTAGATCACTTCCGGCGCCAGATTCTGCGGGGAGTGGTATGCCACGGGGTGAAGCAAGGGCAGCGTCCGCTCGGCGTCCTCCATGGTGTAGAGCGGCACCACGGGACCGTCGGCGAGCCCCAGTTTCTTGCGGTGCTCGTGCCGCTTATTGAAGAACTCCGCGTCCTTCTCATGGATGTGCGCGGTGTCGCGCAACATCCACTTGCACAAGTCGACCGTCGCCGCCGTCGTGTAGACCGGCCCGGCGAAACCGCTTTTCACCAGCGTCGGCAGGTTGCCGCTATGGTCGATATGCGCGTGCGAAAGCACCACCGCGTCGATCGTAGAGCCGGCAAACGGCAGGTGGCGGTTCTTCGCTTCGGCTTCCTTGCGCCGCCCCTGATTGAGCCCGCAATCCAGCAGCAGCCGCCGTCCGCCCGTTTCCACCAGGTGCATGGAGCCCGTGACGCCGCCCGCCGCACCCCAAAACGTGACCTTCATTGCGCCTCCGCAACTCGTAATGGTAACGCATCGTATCCACGCGGCCCGGCCGGCGATCCGGTGATACACTAGACGTGCAATTTTTCGTGGAGGAAGTAATCGTAATGTCCCGTGCCGGCCTACGCCTGATGTTGCTCGCGGTTCTTTATTGCGGTGTGGAAGGGCTCGCGCAGCCCTCCGCCGCACAGCTCAACCCCACCGTCAAGAAGATTGTCGACGAGGTTTCCGAGGAGCGCATCGGCGCCATCATGAAAAAGCTCGAGAGCTTCGGCACGCGCTACGTGGGCTCCGAGAAGGACAACCCGGCGCACGGAATCGGCGGCGCTCAGAACTGGATCTTGAGTGAGTTCAAAAGCTACAGCCCGCGCCTGGAAGTCAGCTTGCAGAAATTCACGGTGCCCAAAAGCCAGCGCGTTCCCACCGAAACCGAGCTCAACAACATTGTGGCGGTGCTCCCGGGGACTATCGATAAAGACCGCTACGTGATCATCTCCGGCCACTACGATTCGATCGCCCTGCGCCGCACCGCGAACCAACCTGTGAGCACCGACGATGCCGGTCCGGCTTCCGCCGCCGATGCTGACCCGCTCGCTCCCGGAGTGGCCGACGACGGCTCCGGCACGGCCGCCACCATGGAGCTGGCGCGCGTGATGAGCCAGTATCAGTTCGATAAGAGCGTCGTCTTCGTGGCTTTCGCCGCCGAAGAGATCGGCCTCAACGGCAGCCGCGCCTACGCCGCCAAAGCCAAGGAAGACAAGATGCAGATCGAGGCCGTGCTCAACAACGACATCATCGGCAGCGACATCTCCGGCAACGGGCGCTCCGCCAACAATCACCTGCGTGTTTTCTCCGAAGGCCCCGACGATTCTTCCAGCCGCTCGCTGGCCCGCTACACCAAGGAAATCGCCGAGCGCTATATGCCTTCCATGACCGTCGACCTGATTTTCCGCCACGACCGTTTCGGCCGCGGCGGCGACCACAGTTCGTTCGTGGCTCAAGGCTTCGCCGCCGTGCGGCTGACCACCCCGAGTGAAAACTTCGCCAATCAGCACACCGCTACCGATACTTTCGCGAATGCCTCCGTGCCCTACACCACGCGCGCGGCCAAGATGAATGCCGCCGTCCTGGCGACCCTGGCGCTTGCTCCCAAGCCTCCCGTGGTGGCGATTACCCGGCCGGCCGGTGGAGGCGAAAGCGGCTTTGGCGGAGCGCGCGGCGGCGCACGTGGCGATGCGGCAGGCGGCGCCGGCGACGCAACCGGCCGGGGCGGCCGCTCCGCTGCGACCGACACCGCCGCAACCTCAGCAGCGGGCGGCGCCAATCCTCCAGCGGGACCCCCAGCCGGCGCCGGCCGCGGCGGCCGCGGCGGGCGTGGACCCGGCCTCAGCCGCGGCAACGGCTACGACGCTGTCATGCGCTGGGCCATGCCTGACCCCGAGCCCGATCTGGCCGGCTACTCCATCCTGATCCGCGACACTACGTCGCCAGTCTGGCAAAAGGAAATTTACGTGGGCAACGTGACCGAGTACACGATCCCCGATCTTTCGATCGACGACATCGTGATTGGCGTCCGCGCCATCGACAAAGATGGCAACCCGAGTCTGGTCTCCGCCTACGAAATGGCGCCCACGCGCCTCATCGATGCCAACCCACCGCAGCCGCAGCGTCCGCCGACCGGCGGTGGTGCAGGCCAGTAGACCAATCCCGTGCCACGAGACCCGTTTTTGCAGGCCGCCATCGAGCAAGCCCGCGAGAGCCTCGCGGAAGGTGGTATTCCCATCGGCTCTGTTCTGGTGCACGAAGGACGCATCATCGGCCGCGGCCACAACCGCCGCGTGCAGACCGGCAGTCCCATCGACCATGGCGAAATGAACTGCCTCCGCAATGCCGGGCGTCTGCCCGCCAGGATCTATCGGGACTGTACGCTATACACTACGCTCTCTCCGTGCCCCATGTGCAGCGGCGCTATCCTGCTTTACAAAATCAGCCGGGTGGTGGCGGGCGAAAACCGCACCTTCCTCGGCGCCGAAGAATACCTGCGCGCCAATGGCGTTCAGGTTGAAGCAGTGCAGGACGAGGAATGCATTCAGTTGATGACGGACTTCATCCAGGCGAATCCGCGCCTCTGGAACGAAGACATTGGCGTGTAATAGCGAACGCCGCGCCCGGTCACACAAACTGGCCCGCTGCCGCTCCCGGTCACTCCGGCTGGGTGGTGAAATTGGAGAGCTCGACTTCCCGCACCCCGTAAAGTCTCAGCACGTGGCGGCGGATTTCGTCGCCGATGCGCTCGGGGTTTTCGGAGGGGTCGTGTTCCACTTCGACTTTGAAGAAGAGATCGGTACGGCTCATCGATTGAAGAGTGTCCAACCTCTATACTAAGGGAATGGCCTGCGCTTTGTGCGAGACGCGCCGGCCGCGGCGCTATTGTCCCGGAGTCCGGGGCGAGATTTGCACGATGTGCTGCGGAACCGAGCGCGAGATGACGGTGGACTGCCCGCCGGACTGCGAGTTCCTGCTGGAGGCGCGCAAGCACGAGCGGCCCGTTCCACTGGATGCCGCGGCAATTCCCAACCAGGATATCCGCGTGACCGAGGAATTGGTGGCGGAGAACGAGGAACTGGTGCTCCACCTGGCGGACGCGCTGGCAGCGGCCGCGGAGGCATCGCCTTTGGCGGTGGACTTCGATGCGCGGGAAGCGCTAACAGCGGCGATTCGCACGTACCGGACGCGCGAAAGCGGCCTTTATTACGAGAGCCTTCCCGAGAATCCGCTGGCGGCCGGGCTGGCGCGAGTTATTCTGGATGCGGCGGAGAAGTTTCGGAGCGAGGAGACCGAGCGACTGGGGATGTCGCGCACGCGCGATTCGGCGGTGCTGGGCGTGCTGGTGTTCCTACAGCACTTCGAACTGGACCGCAACAACGGCCGGCGGCGGGGCCGCGCGTTTCTGCACGCCTTGCGGCAGCTCTACCCTTCCAAATCGGGCGGCGATTCCGCGGGAACCTCCTCACTGGTCTTGCCCTGAGCCGGGATAGGACGGATCTTATCGACCAGGCAGGCCCGCTTGCGTCCGGCTCCCACGATCTGCGCGGAAAACCGGTGAGTATCGTTGACCAGTAATTCCACCGAGCGCTCTACCGGATAGTCGAAGGTGAGCAGGTGGCCTTCGGTCAATTCGAGCAGGTCGCGAACCGCCAGCGTGGGGCCTTCCAGGCGCGCCTCCAGGGTAAGGCAGGCTTCCCGCAGCACCGAGAGGACGCGAAGCTGCTCGACAACGCTGGCGCGAGTCTTGCGAACGGACCACTGCTGGTCGAATTTCTGCCGCATCATTTTGATGACGATGGACGGCATGGCGATATTCATCATGCCGACGGTCTCTCCAATGCGGACTTCCACGCCCACCGCTACCACCGCTTCATTGGGAGCCAGCAGGTGCAGTAACTGCGGCTCGGTTTCCATGGATTCGATGGTGAAATCGACGGCGGTGACGCCCTTCCAGGCTTCCCGCAGGTCATGCAGGATGATGCGAAAGAGGCCGTCGAGGAGTTTCTGTTCAATTTCGGTGATTTCGCGCTGGATGGTGGTAGAGGTCTTGCCGGTGCCGCCCAGGAGCATTTCGAGGATGGGAAAGACCAGCGAGGGGTTCAGTTCGAGGACCGCGTTGCCATCGTAAGGGCTGAGGCCGAGCGAGACGATGCAGGTGGGCGAAGGGAGGCCGTCGAGGAATTCTCCGTAAGAAAGTTGTTCGACGCTGACCAGGTTGACGGTCAGATAGGAGCGAAGGTAGGCGGAGAGGCTGGAGACCAGGTTGCGGACGAAGGTGTCATGGAGCAGGTGGATGGCGCGGACCTGGGATTTGGGAATGCGGTCGGGGCGGCGGAAGTCGAAGCGGACGGCCGGGGAATCGCGCTTGTGCTCGGTGATATTGGAGAAGACCGCATCGATCTCCTGCTGCGACAGCTCGCGGTTCACATTCCACGCTCCTGGGGCACATATCGGCTTTCTTGCGGCGAACTTTAGCCCCGGGCATGAATTCCGGCGAGGCAGGGCTACGGGCGGTTTTCCCGGCGGAATCTCTGCTCTTTCCCTAATGAAAGCGGGCGTTTGTTCCGATGAATAACAGTGTAAGGAGCCAAACGAGCCGAATGGAATCCGACGTCTTAGTAGTGGACGACTCTGCAGCCATCCGCAAGATCCTGCAGCGGGTGCTTCGCCAAACCGGCATGGCAATTCGCACCATCCACGAAGCGGGTAATGGACAGGAAGCCCTGGCGGTCATGAACGCTCACAAGGTGGACCTGGTTCTCACCGATATCAATATGCCCACGATGGATGGGTTGCAATTTCTGGCATCGGTCAAGGCATCCGCCGAGTGGCGCCAGGTGCCGGTCGTTATGATCACCACCGAAGGCGGCGAAACCAAGGTGGGCGAAGCGGTCAGACTGGGGGCGGCCGGTTACGTGCGAAAGCCTTTCACGGCCGATCAAATCAAGGAGAAGCTGGCGGGAATTCTGGCGCCGGCGGCGCCGTTATGAACCTGCAAGCGATGTTGATTGAGTCGCTGAGCCAAGCCACGGCCCAGGTTTTTTCGACCATGCTGGGCGTCGAAATCGCGCGCGGCGAGGTCGCGGCCGAGGATGGCACGCAGGAAGCCAACGATGGCGTCGTGTCGTTCATCGGCCTGGCGGGCGAATGGGCCGGAACCGGGAGCGTGAGCTGTTCCCCGGTGCTGGCGTGCCGCATCTGCTCCGCCATGCTGATGTGCGAAGCCACGGCCGTCAACGAGGAAGTGCTGGACGCGGTCGCCGAGTTGACCAACATGATTATCGGGAGCGTGAAAAACGATATGGAAGCGCACCTGGGTCCGCTGGGGCTGAGCATTCCCACGGTGGTCTTCGGGCGAAACTTCAAGACCAAGAGCGCCGGCAGCAACGAATGGACTGTCGTGAAGTTCCACTGGGGGGACGAGATTCTGCAGGTCAGAATCTGTCTCACGCCGAGCGGCCGCTCCTCTCACGTGATGCTGCACACTGGCGGCACGCAATCCTGCGCTCTGGACGTTTGAAGTCATCGGAATGGAGACGACGTATGCCAATTGGCCTGTCAACCGCAAATGAACCGGCGGCCGCGCAAACCGATGTGCGCGCTGGCAAGTACCTGGCCTTTCATTCGGCCAGCAAAGAGATCGGCATCCGCGTTCTGAAGGAAGGTCAAAATTCTGCCGAATATTGACAAGGTACTCTCGGCTCAGGAGCTGAACAGCTTGAACCGGCTGGTGCCTTGAGGACTCCGCGGCCCCAACGGCGCGGAGATGGTGTGATTGATGAATGAAACGAACGGCTCGAGCGACCAGATTGCCAAAACCGTCCCGGCGGCCGATGAGACCGCCTTCCAGACCAGCCTGTTGGCGCTGAGCGCGGCGGTAGAAGCGGCGGTAGCGCGGCGCGCCACCGAAACCGCCCCGGATATGGCCCGGGTGCGAGAGCGCGAAAGCAGCTTCTGAGGAGTCTCTCCTGTGCCGCATTTTGCATGTCTGAAGCAATTCTGGCAGCGCGCGAGATGGCGGGCGAAGCGGTGCGGGCCTGAAGTTGATGAAGAAGGGTTTAGCCGCCGATGAACGCAGATGGACGCCGATCGAAAAGAAATAACTTATCTGCGCTATTCGGCGGCTCAAATTGGTCTTTCGGCATGCTGCAAAGTTGACGGTGAGGCCCCGGGCTAGCTACAGTAGAAGAGTTCACCTTTCCTAGAGCAGAAAGTCCCTATCGTCTAGCCCGGCCTAGGACATCGCCCTTTCACGGCGGTAACGGGGGTTCGAATCCCCCTGGGGACGCCATACCTGATTCCTCGACCTCGATCTCCTGGAAGTGCTTGAAGAATATCGATAGTGGGGTGGTTCCAAACCCCTCTTTCGTGATGGTCAAGCCACCCTGGAATAGGGCGGCCTGAATGCGCCTCTTGTTCTCGGGGCTCGCACTGTTCCAGACCCCCGCCACCCGCTCAAGCAACCAGTCCGCAAACTCTAGCAGGCATTCGAGTTTCTGTGCGTCAATTACTGTCTCGGAGAGCTGGGATTGCGCGGCGGCAAGCTCGGTTCCAACTATTTCCATTTGGCTGTCGTACACATCCTTGGCGATCAGCTTCTCGACCACAGCATCGATCAGTTTCTGTTTTCGCGCGTCTATGGCTGAGATTCTGTTCTGCACTAGAGTTGCTTGCTGCTCATGATCGGCCTGTTTTTGTTTCCACACGTCCGCGACAATCGCGTGGAACAGCGGCATGAAGCCTTCCTCCGGGAAGAGGGAATACAGAAATTGTATGAACGTCTGGTGGAGTTCATCACGCTTAAACTTCACTGCCCTGCACTCGGGTGTACGGCAGGAGTAGTACGCGTATCGGCCGCCGTTCCCTCTGGAAGTGCTCCCCGCTAAACCCTTTCCGCAAACCCCACACCGCACGAAGACTGTAAGCGGAAAGTCGGGATTCTCTCGGGATCTGGTTTGGCGGCTAGTCCCGTTTCCGCTGAACCGGGCCTGAGCACGCTCGAAAACGTCCTCAGAAATAATCGGTTCCCACATTCCCCGCGCTTTGACGCCCCATGCTTCTGAGACAATCCAGCCAGCGTAGATCGGGTTCCGTAAAATCTTATCGAACTCCTGTGTACTGACCGTGTTACCAGAAGCCGTCCTTAGCCCCAAGCTCGTCACACCCTCAAGTATGTGGACCATGGACTCGGTGCCGGCTGCGTAAAGCTCGAATGCCTTTCTGATCAGAGGCGCGCGCGCGCTGTCTTGAACTAGGTTTGGCTGATCCCTCCGCGCGTTCGGCACGTTGCAGTATCCGATGGGCGCTCGGTGAACCCAACGTCCCTGTTCCTGCGCGGCTTTCATGCCCCTAGTCGTTTTGTCTGCTCTTATCCTGTTGTCGTACGTAGCCCACCCCGCGAGTACCGTTTCCATGAACTCGCCTGACGGCGAGCCGTCGAAACCCTGAGTTGCCGACCGCGTATCGATCCCCTTTGACTTCAAATAGCCCTTAACTTGGTAATAATCCTCCGTCTCTCGGGAGAACCGAGACGCATCATAGAACACGACAGCAGCTATCGTCTTGTGATTCTCAGTGCAGTACTTGAGCATCTCCAGAAACTGCGTCCGGTTAGTGGTCTTAGCCGATTCGGCGTCCTTGAAAACACGCAGGACCTCCCATCCCTTCTCAACACAATAGTCCCGGCACGTCTTCTCCTGCACGGGCAGACTGAGGTTGCTCTCTTGCTCCTTTGTGCTCACGCGGCAGTAGACCACGGCCCCTGTCTTCGGCCCTGCCCGTCTACCCCTTGCCAGCCGATCTGAGCGCAGACCGGGGAAATGCGGTTTCACTGGGTCGCCCCTTCCTCGGTCCTCTGCCTAATGTATTCTGCCGTTTGTTCTTGAAGCATGTCAACCGCGTCTCCGCGTGGCTCAAAAGTGCTCTGGTCGATGCTCTCCAGGTCAACAAAGGCGTCTGCGATCACGTCAGCCAGGGAATAGAGCATATCCCGCAATTGCATGATTTCTTCGTCGCCGAGTGGCTCACCGCCAGGACGTGCAATCAACTCTCGACACCGAGCGATATTGAGGCGTTCCATTAGCCGATGGTCGCACACTGTTCCGATTTCTGCCCCGGAAGTACGAATTTTCCGTCTCGGAGTCCCGGTTGTCGGAGGCACGTGAAGCGATGGAAGCAGCGTGTTTATTGGGTCGCAGCACCTTTAGACCGCGCCCACAGTGGGGCCGTGGGGCGCGCCGAGAAACGGCAGTATTGGCCGGTGGATCGCCCTTCGCCGCAGTCCCTGGCAACGCTGAGCGATGTTTCAACGCGGTTATGTCCACGCGGTGACCCTGCTCTATTGCGAAGACTACTCTGTCGTTTCTGCTCCTCTGCACAGTTGTGCAGACGAATACAAGAACGAAGCTGCCCTACTTCCGCACCGAGTCGGCCTTGTCCTCGGACCATTGAGTAGCGAAGGCGTGGCGGGGCTGGGAACGTCGGGAATCGGCATCCTGCGCCGCGCCCCAAACCTGGAATTGTCGCGCGTCGCCAACGTCATTTTGACGGCGCAAAAACTTCCGCGCACCGTGCGCCGATTCGCCCCGACTCCGCAACCCCTGCCATCATCACTTCGTCGGGGCCAGGTTCGACTACGCCTCCAACGCCGGGTACTCCTTTGAAACAACGCTCACGCCCACACTTGGAGATAGGTTGCGAAATGCCCGGTCACCGGCCCGTCGATACCTGTACCAAAAACCCCCACCTGAAGCGTGCGAGGCGGTGCGCTAAACAAAGGTGCTTTGAGGCGCAAAATAAATGTATCAAAAACAGTCCTTTATGTTACAATCTGAACCATGAAAAAGAATGCACCCGCATTAAGGGTCGTGCTGTACGCAAGGGTCAGCACGAAGGACAAGGGCCAAGATTACGAAAACCAGCTCAGGGAACTTCGGGCGTTCGTTGAACGCAAGGCCAGCGACGGGTGGGCGCTGGCGGACGAGTACGTGGACAAGGCGTCTGCCAAGACGGCAGAACGGCCTGCGTTCCGTAAGATGATTGAGGCAGCATCCCGTAAGGAGTTCGATATGGTTTTGTTTTGGTCGCTCGACCGCTTCTCTCGTGAGGGCGTCCTCGAAACCCTTCAACACCTGAAGGCGCTCACGACTCATGGCGTGGACTGGTTCAGCTACCGAGAGGAGTACTTGAGGTCGATAGGCCCGTTCCGCGACGCTGTCCTGGCGATTCTCGCAGCCATCGCCAAACAGGAGCGCGTTAGGCTGTCCGAGCGCGTGCTGGCGGGTCTGAGTCGCGCGAAGGCTCAAGGCAAGGTACTGGGACGGCCAAAGGCTGCGGTGCGCCCCGAGCGCGTGCTGGGCTTACGGGAGCGCGGTTTCACTTTGCGCGAGATTGCCAACCAGACGGGCGTATCCGTCATGACAATACAGCGGCTTTTGAAGGACGCCGAATCAGTTGCGTATAGGCGATGATCTACAAACACGGAAACTCGCCACTCTGAACAACTATCGGCAAGCGGACCATGTTTGAGTAGCCAGTGCCTGCGGGACTGGCAGCCAGCCGAACTGCAAGTGCCAAATCATCGGCAAGGGCCTGTCCGCAGAATTTCCCGCTGCGCAAGCTGCTGAGGTCAAATGTGAAATTGATCTGGTCAAGGCCATAAGCATTAGAAGGGCCTGCGAACAGTACCGTCGTTTCTTGCGAAGCAAGTATGTTTGGAATGACCGTAGCGCCCTTATTTATCGGGCTGTTGAGCAACCACAGTTCAGGCTGGAGCACGCTTTCCGTATAGCCCGTTGTTGGGTTTTTCGCGGCAGCTCCCAAGCCCGTCAACCAGAGGGTTAGCGCTTGGCCAGAATGCGCCGGGTTGGCAGAGTTTATGAGATTGCCACTGGGGTCCGTCACGATGCCGCGTACCAGGAACGAAGAGCTTGCGCAATTCGCTGGATTGTAGGGCTGAACACTTGCTAAGCAATCAAGTACTGGATTTTGGAAAATTCCGGCTGCCTGAGGTAGCAGGCTAAAAAATTGTGTTACCTGACCGGAGGCAGAGCAGGAACCATCAGCGTTATACGAAGTGCACGTAGCCTGAGCGAGGCCGCCAGCACCGACGTTAACGGTGCTGGGAATCTGTGCATTCACTTGGGATGAGCTCCAGTAGTACAGGGGTAGTGCGGTGTCTTGGCCTTGGCTGTCAACTAATATAAACCCGTGGTTCTCATAAAGGGTCGGAAGGGGAACGCTCGCCGCCGCTCCATTCGAAGTAGCGAGGGCCATACCGTAAATTGAAATGATGGAGCCTGGTGCGATCGCCGTGACTGAGCCACTCGCGGCATTAGTGACAGCAGTCAGTATGCCCCCTGTGCGGGTTCCAGACCAGGTCCCTCGGTCGCCATTTGTGCAGCCCGTCAACGGTGTGGAATAGGTGCCAGTAGCGGAATTTCCATCAGCACTCACCGTGCCGTTGAATTGAACCATCTCGTAATTGAGCGACAGATTTGCCTCTGTCAGCTCCAGGTTGAGGGTAGTTCCATTTAAGGTCCCGTTACCGACTCCGACTGTTGCGCATGGTGAGCCGGTCAAGTTGAGTACCGCATATATGGCATTGCCAGTTTGGGTGATTTGTCCGATTGCTGATGCTTGAATGGAGAAAGCGGTGGACTGAGCATTGATCTGCCATGTGCCAGACATATTCTGAGATTGCCCTACAGTTGCGGAGGCAAGCAAGAGCAAGCATAAACATACCAAACGACCTGAAATGCTTAAACAGTTCATTGAGCAAAGCTTAGCACCGTGCTCCATCGTTCGCTCAGGCCCGTTGGTGTTTAGGTTCCATACAACGCTGGGATATAGGACAGGTCACCGATTCAAGGCTTTAGGCCGCATCCTGGGCTTCCCTGGACGCATCCCCGCAGCGTTTCGATCCGTTTTAGCCATTCCATGAGCTGGTTCCAACTCTGAGTGATTAGGGACGCCAAACACCTGAGTTTCGTAGCCTGCCACCGGATTTCCATCACACCGAATTTCCCGAGATTTGTTGTTGATTCAGGTAGCCAAGGCGCGCCAGGTGCGCGTAGATGGGTCCATTCACTTCCAAAGTGTCAGGGCATCTGACAGCCGGGTGTGAACGCGGGTCAGAAAGAGGCCGCCCGCGACGATACCGCTGGGGATTTCCTGGGCGTCTGCAATGGAGGTGGCGATCAGCAGGTTGCCTTGGCCACCTAAAGACCGTACGGCCGCGGTGATGACGAAGTCATCTATGGCGGGCACCACCGCGCCATTCGAGGCCGTCGCCGTGCGGTTGATCGTGCCGGTGCCGTTGCAATTCACAGTGTACGTTCCCGTGTTCACGACGGTTACGATAGTTCGCGCCCCAGTTGTCGATCCAGCCGTCGGCTCGTTAACGACGGAGGTTCCCGTCAGATTGCCGTTTCCGTCGTAAGACCTTACCCCGAGCGACATGGCTACGTTAGAGCCATAGTTGCCAATAACCGAATAGTTGCCCTGAAGGCTTGCATTAGTGTACGGGCATGCCGAGCTCTGCGCATTTGCGGCAGACACACCCAGAAAGGCAGCGAGAATTAACGCTGCCGGGACGAACAAGGTTTTCCTGTTGAACATGGTTTTTCTCTCTCCAAGAGAAGTCGTACTTAGTCGTACTTCACAAATCAGAATCCCAGTTTTGGTAGGGGGTGACATGAGTATACACCGCTCTGCCTGTGAAGCAAGCGCTGTCTTTGTCATCTTTCTGTCGGTTCATTGCGAATATTAATAACATTCGCTGGAATACTGCGGAGTTAATCAACGGCCGGGCCGATTCGTCAAGCACGCCCGGCATTACTGGCTGCTGTTGGCCGAGAGCCATCTGACCAGGCGACTGTTTGGGAGCATGGTACGGCGGATCGATGCGCTGGCAGTGGCGACGGGGTAGATGGAGGCGATGGGCGGAGCAGAATTAGGCGACCAGGGAGGTGAGGGCCGGAGAGGTGTTTGTGGAATGCACTGAAAAGATGGGATTTCGCGATTTTGGGTTTTCCGGCAGGGCAACAAACCCGCCCTGCGGGGGCGAAGGCGGCTCCCGGAGGGAAAAATGCCAACTCGCAGGACCAAAGGGTGGCGGCTGGGTTTATACTCAGTTGGACCTGGAAGTCCAAAACGGAAATTCCAGGTTCAGCTAATCAAGGAGAATTCATGAACAGACTCTTGGAGTGGATGTGCGTGTTTTTCGCGCTGGTAATCTTTGCCCCGTGCGGTGCTTTTGAGGCCGGCGACAAACTGACCGACCAAGTGGTCAAAGACATGCTGACCAAAAACTTCGCCAAAGCTTCATCGTCCAGCTCCCAAATCAAGTTGGAGTTGCATGCCGTGAAGGTTAACTCCCCGCGCAAAGTGACCAGCAAAGAAACCTCGGATTACGGGATACCGCCAGACACCATGGTCTATCCGGTCAAAGCCGACTACAGTCAAACGCTGACCTTGGGAAACCGCGCCACCACCCGAGAGATCGAGGGCTTCTTCACTTTCTACAAGAACAGCCACGGCGGCTGGTCCTTCTTCCAATTACCTACTGGCTCTAAACAATAAGTTCGCCGTAAGGTTCAAGCGGCGCGGAATGAACCGCTGCGCCAGGATTTCCACGCTGACTCACAGATACTCACAAGCTTTCAACCGGCCCCGCCCGAAAACGTACGTCCCTTACTAGGATTCACATACTCCACCGTCCGCCGCTTCCGCCGATCGGGTATTCGCTCTTAATCGTATTCGGCGGGGCGTTAGGAAAGGGCACCGATGATTCCACCAAGCCCGACCTTTTTGCGGCGATTTTGCAGCAGCTCGGCTTGAGATTGGAAGCGACCAGGGGACCGGTTGAGGCGCTGGTCATCGACCACGTGGAGCGTCCCTCGGAGAATTGAGCGATGCGTGCGCTCTTCCCGTGTCATTGACCCTAAACACGAGATCCGCCGGAGGTGACGGCGGCACGGAATCGATCCAAACATGTCTAAAAGTCGGGTCGCCGGTCCTGACCGGCAGGAGGAAGTCAGATCCCCCAGGGAGATCAGAAAACGAGTTGCGCCTCCCGCACCGGCTGTGATAATGTTGCTCCACCTCAGAGTTGAAGAGGGCTGGGTTTGTGGAGGGTTTCCGGGATGCTGCTTGCACCCATTATTTGGGTCCTGACGGTTGGGATCGTCTATATTTTTGCCGCCAAGATATGGTGGTTTCCGCCTCCGATCAATCAGCACGGAATGGATTACGATGCGCAGTTCCTGCGCACCCTGATCGTGGTGGGGATCGTCTTCACGCTGGCGCAGCTCGCGTTGGGCTGGGTGATTATGAAGTTCCGCAACGATGGCGAAAAGGCTTCACACTTCCACGGGAATAATGCGCTGGAGACGCTTTGGACCAGCGCCACCGCCATTCTGTTTCTGGGCCTGGTGGTGATGGGAACCAAGATCTGGGCGGGCGTGCATTTCGACGAGGCTCCACCCGACGCCATTCCCATCGAGGTCATGGCCAAACAGTTCACCTGGAGCTTCCGCTATCCGGGCCCGGATGGAAAGTTCGGCCACACCGACCTGCACCTGGTCAACGACGCCAACGGCGACCCATTCGGGCTTGACCCCAAGGATCCGGCGGGCAAAGACGACATCATGACCGGCTCGCTGAAAGTACCCATCGGCAAGCACATCAAGTTGATTCTGCATTCCCGCGATGTCATCCATAACTTCTTTGTTCCGGAACTCCGCATGAAACAGGACATTGTGCCAGGCATGGAGATTCCCATTCACTTCCAGGCCGACAAGATCGGCATCTATGAGGTGCCTTGCTCGGAACTGTGCGGGCTGGGCCATTATCAGATGCGCACCACCATGCAGGTGATGAGCGAGGCGGATTTCGAACAGTGGAAACAGCAACAGGCGGCCAACAAGTAATGCCGGTCAGGACCGATTCCCCGAGGTAATCTATGTCTTCTCCAGCCCATGCGGCGCACCACGCGCCCCAAAGTTTCATTCGGAAATACGTTTTCAGCCTGGACCACAAAGTAATCGGCATCCAGTATTACCTGCTGGGGCTGTTTTCGGTGCTGATAGGAATCAGCTTGTCGCTGCTGATGCGGTTCCACATGGTGAACCCGAATGTATCGGTGGCGTGGCTCGGCAAGCTATGGCCTACCGCGGCCGCGGGCGGCGTGATGACGCCAGAACTGTATCTCTCACTGATGACCATGCACGGCACCATCATGGTGTTCTTCGTGCTGACCACGGTGCCGCAGAGCGGGTTCGGCAATTACTTTCTGCCCATCCAGATCGGCGCCGAGGACATGGCCTTTCCGGTTCTTAATATGATGTCGTTCTGGACCACGTTTCTGGCGTTGGTGGTGATGGTGTCGGCCTTCTTCGTGCAAGGCGGCGCTCCGTTGGCTGGTTGGACGGCGTATCCGCCCCTCAGCGCCGCAGGCCCGTTGACTGGTCCGGGCGAAGGGCTGGGCCAGACGTTGTGGATCGCGAGCATCGCGATTTTCTGCGGCGCCTCGCTGATGGGCGCCATCAACTTTATCGCCACCACCGTCGACCTGCGTTGCCAGGGCATGAGCCTGATGCGCATGCCGCTTACCTGCTGGACCTGGCTGGTGACTGCCATTCTGGGACTGCTGGGCTTCGCCGTGCTGCTGGCCGCCGGCGTCCTGCTGCTTCTGGATCGCCAGGCCGGCACCAGTTTCTTTCTTCCCGCCGGCATGTTGATCAACGACCACATCATCGCCAACCACAAAGGCGGTTCTCCGCTACTCTGGCAGCACCTGTTCTGGTTCTTCGGCCACCCCGAGGTCTACATCGCGATCCTGCCCGGCATGGGTTTGGCTTCGCAGTTGCTCGCGACGTTTTCCCGCAAACCGGTCTTCGGCTATAAGGCCATGGTCTACGCCATCCTGAGCATCGGCTTTCTGGGCTTTATGGTATGGGGCCACCACATGTTCATGAGCGGAATGAACCCGTATTCGGCCATGGCCTTCGCCACATTGACCATGTGCATTGGCGTGCCGTCCGCCATCAAGACCTTCAATTGGATCGGGACACTGTGGGGCGGCAAGATTCGCTTCACCACCGCCATGCTGTTCGCGCTGGGGTTTGTTTCCCTGTTCGTGACGGGCGGTGTCAGCGGCATTTTCCTGGGACAGCCGGCGCTTGACCTGTACTTCCACGACACCTATTTCGTGGTGGGACACTTCCACATGATCATGGGCGTGGCGGCCATTTTCGGAATGTTCGCCGGCACGTTTTTCTGGTTTCCCAAAATGTTCGGCCGGATGATGAATGAGACCCTGGGCAAGCTGCATTTCTACCTGACCTTCATTGGCGTGTACTGCATCTTCACGCCCATGCATCTGGTGGGAATCGCCGGCAACCCGCGGCGCTACGCCGATTTCAGCAACGTGGAATACCTGGCAAAACTGATTCCGGTGCATCAGTTCATGACCTACGCGGCTTATTTCACGGCCGCCGTGCAACTGATTTTCCTGGTCAACCTGGTGTGGAGCTGGATGAAGGGCCCGAAGGCCGCTGTCAATCCGTGGAACTGCACCACGCTGGAATGGACCGTCCCTTCGCCCCCGCCGCACGACAACTTTGGCGGAACTCTCCCGGTGGTGCTTCACGGCGCCTATGAGTACAGCGTGCCGGGCGCTCCCAGGGATTTCGTCATGCAGACGGAACCTTTGCCGGTCGCTTCGGGGGATTAGCGCATCTATATGGCTATGCCAACTTCTTTGACTCAGGACATTTTACACGGCCCGCCGCCTCCCATCGATACCGGATGGGGCGGCGGAGACGGCAGCGGCGGCGCCGGGCGCGGCGCCAGCCGGGCTGCTTCCTTTACCGGCCTGTTCGTCCTACTGGCGGCCAGCGTCATGGCCTTCGCGGCCTTCACCAGCGCCTTCGTGGTGCGGCGCGGCCTGTCGGATATGGACGATTGGGTCAGCGTGCATTATCCGCCGATCCTTTTCCTCAATACCGCCATCCTGCTGGCATCCAGCTTTGTGCTGGATCTCTCGCGGCGCGCGCTGAAGGCCGGTGACCGGAGCAAGTTCAATTTCTATTGGAGCGCCGCCACCGCGCTGGGCGTTCTCTTTCTCGCCGGCCAGGCGGCCGCTTGGTATCAACTCAAGCAGGCCGGCGTTTATATCTCCAGCAATCCGGCCAGTTCGTTTTTTTATGTTTTCACGGCGGCGCACGCCTTCCACCTGATCGGCGGAGTGGCGGCGCTGCTGTACGTGGATGTGCAGGCGCTGCGGCTGCGGCTGGGTCCGGCCAAACGCACCGCCATCGACGTGACCGCCATCTTCTGGCATTTCCTGGATGGCCTGTGGTTATACCTGATGGTCCTATTCTACGTTTGGGGGTAAGGGATGTCGTCGCAAGCCAGCGTCGCGCCATCGCTGTGGGAAGGCGGAAGGTCGCCCTACGCGACCAACACGAAGAAGTTCGGGATGTGGCTGTTCATTGTCTCGGATTCGCTGACGTTTTCCGCCATGCTGTTCGCCTACACATACAGCCGCGTCACCAATCCGGACTGGCCCAAGCCATTCGATTTTTCACCGGCTGTCATCTTTTCCACGGTGATGACGTTTTGCCTTCTATCGAGCAGTCTCACCATGGTGATGGCGGTGCATGCCATGACCCACGGCAATCGCAAGGCCACGGTGCGCTGGATCCTGGCGACCATGGTTGGCGGCGCGGCGTTTGTGGTGCTGCATTTGAGCGAGTGGCTGAAGCTGATCAACGTGGAGGGCGTGACGCCTTTCAAGAATCCCTGGGGCGTGCCGCTGTTTGGCGGCACCTTTTTTGCGCTGACCGGCCTGCACATGACGCACGTGATCTGCGGGTTGATTTACCTGACGGTCATCGCGACGGGTGTGGGGCGGGGCAAGTTCAAAGCGGAGGACGTGGAAGTCAGCGGCCTGTACTGGCACTTCGTTGACCTGGTGTGGATGTTTATTTTCCCGCTGGTCTACCTCATGTCGGCCAGAGTCGGATAGGAGCGAATCATGAGCGAACCCATCGAAGAAATTCACGTTGGCGGGACCACCGGCACATTTGCCAAGGTCTGGATCGCCTTACTGGCGATGACCGGCGTCGAAGTCCTGCTGGCCTATGAGCAGGTGCCGACGCTGATCATGCTGACGGCGCTGCTGGGCCTGTCGATCATCAAGGCGGCGCTGATCATCGCTTTCTTCATGCACTTGAAATTCGAGAAGCTGAGCCTGTTCCTGACGCTCT
Source organism: Bryobacterales bacterium (assembly GCA_963842505.1). Lineage (GTDB taxonomy): Bacteria > Acidobacteriota > Terriglobia > Bryobacterales > Bryobacteraceae > PALSA-129. The sequence continues at coordinate 882,652 of CAWJGZ010000004.1, read as the reverse complement.
TCCCGATGCTGATTTTCTGCATCATCCTGATGCTGATTTTTCTCGGCGACGCCACGCGCATTCCGCACATGAGGCCCGGATTATGAAACGGCTATGGTTAGTTCCGGCTCTGTTCCTGGCTCTGAGCTTGCCCGTGCGGCCGCAGTGCGTGATGTGTTACCGCACTGCCCACGCGCAGAGTGAAGCCCGTTCGCATGTGCTGAACTGGGGCATCCTGATCCTGGGCGCGCCGCCGTTTTTGATTCTGGCGGGGTTTGTGGCGTTTGTGTTTTCGAAGAACAACCATTACCGGCAGGAATAGAGCTTGCTGAAGAACGCCAAAGCATTACAGGCCGCCGATAAACGCCGATAAACACGGATTGAAAAGAATTGGTTTATCTCAATTCATCGGCGTTGATCGGCGGCTCAAAATGCTCTCTCTGACTTTCGATACTCCTCCGCTTATCCCGCGATGCTTTCACCGCCGTCCACCCGCAGGGTGTTGCCGGTGAGCCAGTAGGTGGCGGGGTGGCACAGGGCGGCGATGGTACGTGCCACGTCTTCCGGCTGCGTGAGGCGATGATGCGGATTGCGCAGGCGGGCGATTTCCATGATCTTCTCGTAGCCCGGGATCTGGCGCAGCGCATTGGAATCGGTCACTCCCGCGAGGATGGCGTTGGCGGTAATGCCGGCCGGGGCAAGTTCGACAGCCAGTTGGCGAATGTGCGATTCGATGAGGGCCTTGGCCGCGCTCACGGGTCCGTACTGGGGAATCACGCGCGTGCCGCCCACGCTGGTCATGGCGAAGATGCGCGCGCCGCGGTCGAAGAGGCCGGCGGTCAGGCAGTCCTGCACCCAGTAAACCAACGAGTGGCCCATCACGTCGGCGGTGAGTTCAAGCTGGTGGCGGGAGGCCACTTCCTCGGCGCCCGCCAGCGGTTTGAGCGCCCCGAAGGCCAGCGAGTGCAGCAGCACGCGCATGGTGCCGCCGGGCGGCTCGGCCATGCGCCTGGCGATCCGCTCCATGACCTCCCGGCGTTTATCGTCCAGCGCCGCGTTAATGTTGAAGAACTCGGATTCACGGCCGAACTCGTGGATCTTCTGCTGCAGTTCAACGATGCGTCCGAGCTTGTCGCGGCGGTCCAGGTGGACGCCGAAAATGTTCATGCCGGCGCGGGATAGTTCGAGCGCCGTAGCCTCGCCGAATCCGCTGCTGGCGCCCAGAATGAGGGCCCAAGGTTGTTTGCTCATGTGAGGTGCTCGATTTGGATTTCTCGTTCGTCCGCGCCGTTCGGGCGGATATGGATCTCAATACGCCGCTCGGGCACCAGGGCGGGGAAGCGCTCGCCCCACTCGATCAGGACCGGCGCGCCGCTGTCGAACAGCTCGTCCAGCCCCAGCGTCTCCAGCTCCCTTGGCTCGTTCAGACGGTAAAGGTCCACGTGGTAAACGCGGCCCTGGCCGTAATCGTGGATCAGGGTGAAGGTCGGACTGGAAACTTCGTCGGCCGGCGCGGCGCCCAGGCCGCTGACGATACCCTTGGCGAGGGTGGTCTTGCCGGCTCCCAGATTGCCGATCAGCAGCACCACGCCCTGGACCGGCAACTCGCGCGCAAGCCACTGTCCCAGAGCGATGGTTTCCGCCTCAGAGCGGGTGCGGTACGTTGCCACACGCCTCCACCGGTCCGGCTGACGCGGCTGCCATCTTCACAGCGCCGGGCAGGTATTTCAGCAGATCCGTCGCGATGAGAGACTTCTCGCCCAGCGCGCGGGCGCCCAATTCCCCGGCGAGGCCATGCAGGTAAACAGCGGCGGCCACAGCTTGCTTGGGGCGATCCGGGAATTGCGCCAGGAAGCCCGCGATCATGCCGGTTAGAATATCGCCGGTGCCGCCGCTGCCCATGGCCGGCGTGCCCGTGGGGTTGATCCAAACTCCGCCATCCGGGAAGGCGATAATGCTGCGCTCGCCTTTGAGCAGCAGGGTGACGGCGCGCGCCATGGCGAAAGCGCGCGCGGCGCCTACGCGGTCCTTCTGAATCGCCGCGGTGGAATGGCCGGTGATCCGCGCCATTTCACCCGGATGGGGAGTCAGCACGCGGATGCGGCTCTCGCGGCCGCCGCCGCCGGCGGAGATCTGGCTTGTCAGGGCATCCGCGTCCAGCACCATGGGTTGCGGGAAGCGGTCGGCGGCGGAGGCCACCAGCATGTCGATGTCCGGGTGACGGCCCAGGCCCGGTCCCATCGCAATCACCGTTTTTCCTTCGGCCAGCGGCTCCAGGAGCGCGTTGAGAGCGATCGTGCCAATCGAGGTTTCGGCCAGTGGCTCGGTCATCAATTCGGGCGCGTGGGAAGAGATTTCGGCGATGGCGCTCGATGCCGATGCCACCGTGACGAGTCCGGCGCCGGAGCGCAGCGCGGCCAGGCCGGTCATGGCCGCGGCGCCGGTTTTGCCGCGCGAGCCGGCTACCACCAGCACGTGGCCGAACGTTCCCTTGTGGCCGCCGCGCGGGCGCGGAGCCAGCAGGCCGCTAAACATCGATGGTTCCACCAGTGCCAGCCAGACGTTTTCATATAACGATGGCGGGCTGCCGATCGCGCCCACCCGCAGTTCGCCCACGTGGTTGCAGTTCGGCGGCAGAACGTGCGCCAGCTTGGGCGCGGTAAACGTGACGGTGGCATCGGCGCGGGCAAATTCGCCCACGGGCTCGCCAGAATCGGAGGCCATGCCGGAGGGGATATCGACGGCCACGACCTTCGCCAACGGGAAGCCGCTGTTGATTTCGCGGATGGCCTCCAGCATGCGGCCGGCGGCCGAACCCGCGATGCCTGTTCCGAGCAGCGCGTCCACCACCAGCGTAGCGGTGCGCGCCTCCCCGGAAACCTCAGTCTCGAAGGGGCAGCCGCAGGTTTCCAGCATCCGGAAATTGGTGGCGGCGTCTCCCTTCAATTCCCCGGGCGCGGCCAGCAGCACAACGTGCAGAGCTCGCGGATGGAAACGCGTGAAGATCTGGCGGGCGATCGCCAGGCCATCCCCGCCGTTGTTGCCTTTGCCGCACAGAATCGCCACGCGCTGCGCGGAAAGCGGCGCGAAACGCTCGGCCAGGAACTCCACCACGCGGTGGGCGGCGTTTTCCATTAAAACGATGCCGGGAATGCCGGTTTCCGCCGTCCGGCGGTCCACTTCGCGCATCTCGGCTGTAGTGAGAACTTTCATATGCGGCGCGCCACCACCATTGTCATATCGTCCTGCAATTCTCCCTCGCCGGTCCACTGGACCACGGCTTCCATGACGCGCGCGATGATCTCCGACGAATCCGTCCGCGCATATTTGGTGAGCAGATCCTGGAGACGCTCTTCACTGAACATCTCTCCATAGGCATTTTCGGGCTCCACGATGCCGTCCGTGTATGCCACCAGCATGTCGCCGTGCTCCAGGCTGATGATCTTTTCTTCATACTTCGCCGCAGCGAAAGCCCCCACCACCGTGCCGGTGGGTTCCAGCAGGCTCACGCTGCCGTCGCGCAGCAGCATCGGCGAGAGATGGCCGGCGTTGGTGTAGGTCAGAGTGTGCTGCGGCTCGTCGTACATCGCGAAGTAGAACGTGGCGTATTTTTCGGGCGCGGTGGTGGCGTAGAGCAGGCGATTGAGATTGGCCACCATGTACGCCGGGGAGTGGTGTTGCCAGCTTCCGTTTGACCCCGAAAGTTGGGTGCGCATGGTGGATTGAATGGTGGCCATGAGGAGCGCTGCCGAGATTCCCTTGCCGGCCACGTCGCCGATGGCAAAGGCCAGCGAGTCGTTGGGCAGCGCCATGAAGTCGTAGTAGTCGCCGGAAACCATGCGCGCGGGATGGCAGACGCCCTTCAGCTCCAGCGTCTTGGTGAAAGGGACGTCCTTGGGGAAGAGTTGGTTCTGCACTTCGCGGGCGATAGCCAGCTCCGATTCCAGGCGCTCCTTTTCCTTGGCCACGATAATCAGGCGCCCCAGGTTCTCCGTCATGGTATTGAAGGAGCTGCCGAGTTCGGCAAGCTGGTCGTTCCCCTTCACCGGGATGCGATACGAAAAATCGCCATCCTTGACGTGCTGCGTGCCCTCGTAAAGTTCGTGCACCGCTCCGGTGATGGAGCGGCTGAGTTGAATTCCCGCGACCAGCGAAGCCATTTCCACGATGAAAAAGAGAATTCCCACCACGATGAAGCCGGTCAACGCCATCTCCGCCCAATCGAGCTTCTGGAAGACCGTGCCGAGGACCGCAGAAATGCGCGTGCTGACTGTGAGCACGAGTTCCCGCTTGGCATTCGGGGATTCCCAGGTGGGGATCTCAATGGGGTAGAAACCGGTGAGCGGAAAGTCCAGGGTATTCCGCGCCGAGGGGATGTGCGATTGGTGCGTCTGCCCTGGCACCACCACCAGGCTGGATTCGTGGAGCGGCACATAATTGACGTCGCCGAGTCCGCTCACGAGGCTGCTGAGCAGATCCTGCGTGATGGGCGCCAGCACCGTGACTTCCTCGCCGTTCGCCGGGACATGCGCCCAGGCGTACAGCCGCTGGCCCTTTCCTTCCCGCTTGAGGATCAAACCGGAGGCTTGCCGCCACCCGGAAGGCGGGTGTTGCATGGTCGTCTCGGGGGGGAATCGTAACTCGTGCTCACCGGTGACCAACATCTCGAAACTGGGAAAAGACCGGCGCGTCTGGACAGCGAAGCGGTTCATCGAATTGGACGGATCTCGCGAGGGAAACCTCGCCGTCGCCTCCGCCTGGTACAAGAGAGCCTGCTCGCGATGCGTCAGTTCCGTGTTGACCAGGTAGACCGCCATCTGGCCGATCACCGCCCATCCCGCGAAACCCACCAGCGTCAGGATCAGGACGATGGGAACCACCGCGATGAACAAGTAGGCCGCTATGAGCCGGTTGCGGAGCCGCCAGATGGCCTTGCGCATGCCGCGGCGGGCCAACCGAAACACCACCGCCAGGCCGAAAAAGAAAGCGGCCAGCCCCACCAGCGATTGCGCCAGGGATGAGATGCCGGAAAAATACAGCGCCAGCCATGCTGCCAGCACGACAAGAAAGGCTTTCTCGACCAGCCCGAAGCGACGCCAGACGCTGACCAAGCCTTTCTTCATCACTCCAGACTAGCGTACCAGGATATCGAAGGGTACAATCATTCCATGCAAAAACGTACTCTCTTGACTTGCGCCATTCTCCTGGTCCTGGCGGGGGTGGCCGCCTGGGGGGCCGATGTCACCGGTGTCTGGACGGGCACCGCTTCCGGGGCTAATGGCGACTTCGCGCTCACCTACACCTTCAAGCAGGACGGGCAGAAGTTGACTGGAACCGTGACCGGGCCCACCGATCCCATCGAAATTCAGGGAGGCAAGGTGGAAGGCGACAAGATCACCTTCTTCATGCAGGTGGACATGGGTAGCGGCGTGGTGAAGTTCACGAGCACGGGGACCATCAAAGGCGACGAGATCGTACTCACCACCACCAACGACGCCGGAATGGACCTGGGCGGTGAGATGACCCTGAAGAAGCAGAAGCAATAGCCGGCCATTGCTTGACTGGTGCGGTGTCGCTGGGCCGGACCTCCGCTCCCTGACGGTCGCGGCTCGGTGTGGAAGGGGGTGGACTTGAGCGGTGAGATGACCCTGAAGAAGCAGAAGCAATAGGCCGGCCATTACTTGACTGGTGCGGCGCCGCTGGGTCGGACCTCCGCTCCCTGACGGTCGCGGCTCGGTGTTGAAGGGGGGTGGACTTGGGCGGTGAGATGACGGCGAAGAAGCAGAAGCAATAGGCCGGCCATTGCTTGACTGGTGCGGCGCCGCTGCGCCGGACCCCCGCTCCCTGACGGTCGCGGCTCGGTGTGGAGGGGGGTGGACTTGGGCGGTGAGATGACGCTGAAGAAGCAGAAGCAATAGGCCGGCCATTGCTTGACTGGTGCGGTGTCGCTGGGCCGGACCTCCGCTCCCTGACGGTCGCGGCTCGGTGTGGAGGGGGGTGGACTTGGGCGGTGAGATGACGCTGAAGAAGCAGAAGCAATAGGCCGGCCATTGCTTGACTGGTGCGGCGCCGCTGCGCCGGACCTCCGCTCCCTGACGGTCGCGGCTCGGTGTGGAGGCGGCTCGGTGTGGAAGGGGGAGTGTCCGGGGCTAACGGAAGTCGATGCCGGCAATCACCATCTGCGGCATCATCTGGTTCCAACTGTCGGGCACGCTGTCGAAGGCCAGCCGGAACGGCCTGAACTCGCGCGGCGCCACTCCGCCCATCTTCCTGGTGATCACCGGAACGCGTTCCCGCAGAATCACTTGGCCGTAAGGATCGTAAAAAATGCAATTGATCTCGACCGAGTTGAGCACGCGGTCGCCGGCGTTCAGGAGGTTGCCCGTAATCTCCACCACCGATTGCTTCAGGTAACTTTCATGGGCCTCCATCACGGGGGATTCGGCGGTCTGCCCGTCGGCGGCCACGAACTTGAGAAACCTGACATATTCCCTGGCCGGCCCGGTGAGCGGGGGTGGCCCCGGGGGAGGCTGCCGGGATGCTTTATCCAGATACCAGAAGCCTGCCAGACCAACCACGGCCACCAGAACGATGACCAGGATCACCGGCGGTATGGCCAGCGGTTTCTTGATTTGCTTGGCTGCTTTACTTTCCGCCAACGGTCATTTCTCCCATCTTGATTGTAGGCGCGGAGATGGAGTTGCGAAACTCCAGGTCGGAGCCAATCGCATCGATACCGAGCAGCATGTCCCGCAGGTTGCCGGCAATGGTGACTTCGGAAACGGCGTAAGCCAGTTCGCCGTTGCGGATCCACATTCCGGCGGCGCCGCGCGAGTAGTCGCCAGTGACGATGTTGACGCCGAAACCGATCAGCTCAGTCACGTAAAACCCGTTGGAAATCCCCGCGATGATCTGCTCGGGTGTTTGGACGCCTTTTTCCGCGAAAAAGTTGCCGTGCCCGATGCCGGCGTTTCCAGCCAGGCCGCGCGAGGCGTTGCCCGTGGTCTTCATCCCCAGCTTGCGCGCGGCGTAGGTGTTCAGCAGGTAACTCTTGAGCACCCCGCGCTCAATCACCATGGTGCGGCGCGAGGGCACACCTTCGTCGTCAAAAGGCGAGCTGCCGAAGAGGCCCGGCATGGTGGCGTCGTCCACGATCGTCAGGTTTTCGCTGGCCACTTTCTCTCCCAACTTGCCGGCGAGGAACGATTCGTGGCGATAAATCGCCATGCCGTGGACGGCGTCGCAGATGTGGTCGAGCAGGCTGCCGGCGGTCCGCGGTTCGAAGACCACGGGGACTTTCTGGGTCTCGACCTTGCGTGGGTTAAGCCGCCGCAGAGCGCGCGCGGCCGCTATGCGGCCCACTTCTTCGGGCGAATCGAGCGCACCGAAGCGGCGTGAGCTAGTGTCCCAGGAATCGCGCTCCATGCTCTCGCCGTCGCGGGCCACCGGGGCCGTCGCGATGGAACAATAGCTGCTGCGGTATTGGCCGGCGAAACCGCGCGAGTTGGCGAAAATATGGCGGCTGAGGTAGGAGTCGAAGGAAGCGCCTTCGGAATTGGCGATGCGCGGGTCGGCGGAAAGCGCGGCCTCTTCGGCGCGGCGGGCCAACTCCACTTTGCGCGCCGTCTCGAGGCTCTCGACATCCTCGGAATACAGTTCCAGATCGCCCGCGTAGCTGCCGAGCTCTTCGGGCTCCGGCAAACCGGCGTGCGGGTCTTCGGTGGTGAGGGCGGCCAGTTCGATGGCCGAGCGGACCAGCAGGTCGACACCTTCCGGCGTTAGATCCGAGGTGTAAGACGACCCGGTTTTCTTGCCAATGAGGATGCGCAGTCCGGCAGCCGAGGAGCCGGCCTCCTTCAGGTTTTCGAGCTCGCGCATGCGCACGGTGGCCGTGAACTCTTCGCCCTCGCCGATGGTGCATTCGGCGTCGGACGCGCCGGCCGTTTGAGCGTGCTTGACCACGTCGCGCGCGAGATCCAGCAGGTGATTGTCCGTCAAGCAGCGGCTCCGGCGGTAATATCCATGATTTCAGGCTACCATCAGAGCCGCACATTGAAGGACAATGAAAAATGAAGACGATGGTCACGCTGGACACATGTCGTTAACAAGTCAAGTTGTCCGGTTTTAATAATTAGTGATCTGTCCGCTTTGTGAAACAAAGCGATGCGGCCTTTAGGCCGCCGCCTTGTGGCTTTTGGGTTTGGCCTTTGCTTTGGTTTTGCTCAAAACAGAAGCCGTAGTCGGCGCGGTGGGAAAGGGGGAATCCCGCGTCTGTTGCGGGATTTCCAAGGGAGTGTGGAAGCCGGTGGAAACCTGCTTTTGGTTTTCGCCGGCTTCCACACTCCCGCCTTTTCCACGGCGCTCTTTTGGGTGTTGCGCTGACCAGCTTTTCTCCCGTGGGGCTATAGCGGCCCACTACGTGAGGGCCGTAGCGGATCGAAACGGTTCCATCCAGGTGTTCGTGGATCGTTACCGTGCTTCCCGCCAGGCTGTTGCGGAATCGTGTTTTGTTGATCTGCCACCACCGGTCTCTGACTGCCACGGTGTTGTCCTTTTCCACCACGCGCTCAGTTTGCACCGTGAAGATCCAGTTCAGGTCGGTCCGGCTGGTGCGCCGAAACGCCGTGCCTTTCTCCGCCGCCGGCACTTGGAACTTGCCGTTAAACTCCCCGATGTACCGTTCCCGCAGAAAAACATTGGCGCCCTCTGCGGTGGTGATCCCTGCCAGTCGGAGTTCCTGCGGCAAGCGCCCTTGCCAAGTCCCAAAACTGCGCTCCGACCGCCCCCGCGCCTGCGGCGAATAGGCCGCGATCATCTGCACTCCCAACTCCTTCATCGCCCGCCCAACCTGTGTCAGACGGTGCTTATCCACCTTTTCCCCTTCCTTCACCGTGACGAAAAAGTGACTCCCCCGGTCGCTGTACAAGGCGCAGAACAGGCCCTGCTTTTCGATCACCTCGCGCAAGCCGGCCATCACCGTCCGCGTCGATTCCTCCTCCACCAACTGCGCGTAGTAGATCTCACTGGTGGCGTCGTCCAGAATCACGATCAGGTCATACCAGCGATCGTCGTTCAGCCAGCGATGCTTGCTGCCGTCGATGTGCAGCAGCATCCCAGGCAACGGCCGTCGCGGCCGCCTCCGCCGGTGCGGCCCCCGCTTGTGCCGTTTGGCCACCAAGCCGGCTCCTTGCAGCGCTTTCTGTACCCAGGTGTAGCTCAACTGGATCGCGTGTTCCGCCTGCAGCTTTTCGTGGAAGTGCCGGATGTTCAGGTCGTAGTAGGTTTCTTTGTAGAGCCCCAGCACCTTCTCTACGGTTGCCAGAGGAATACGCTGCGCGCTCGGCTTCCCCCTGCGCCGGTCGGCCAAGCCGGTATAGCCATCCCTCTCCAGTCGCCCCCGCCACCGGCGCATGGTCCGATCCGTCACCCCGATGATTTCTGCCGCCGCCCACCAAGTGATCTTCTTCGCCATTGCCTTCAACAACACGTCTTGAACTTTCATCATCCGCTCCAACTCGGCAGCGGAGTACTGCTGGGTTTCGTCCACCACCCAGCATCACCCGCCCCGGCTCAAGCGGACAGATCACGTGTGAACTCGACCGGACAACTCACATACTAGCGACATGGTCACGCTGGACACATTGCGGCAGGAAAAGAAGGCTGATATCCTGCGCCTCGCGGCTATTCATGGCTGCCGGAACGTTCGTGTATTTGGTTCCGTGGCTACCGGCGAAAACAGGCCGGAGAGCGATGTCGATTTCCTGGTAGATTTGGAAAGAGATCGGGGATTGCTCGATCTCGGCGGGCTTCTCTCGGACCTACAGGTCCTGCTCGGCGTCAATGTGGATCTGGTCGAGTCAGATTCCATCCATCCCTATATTCGGCGCAGGGTTCTCAACGAGGCTGTGCCACTGTAGCTCCATGCCGGCCAAGGATCCCAACGTCTACCTGATGCACATCCGGGATTGTAGCCGGCGCATCGCCGAGTACATTGGGACTGGCGGAGGCGGCTGGCCCTCAAATCCTCTCATCATGGATGCGGTGTGCCGGAACATCACGATCATCGGCGAAGCCGCCCGCAGGCTGGACGAGGCTTTCACCGAGCACACCCGGAGATTCCATGGTCAGGCATCATCGGCGCCCGCAACATCGTGATGCATGCGTACGAGTATTTGAAACCTGAACTTCTCCGGCAGATGGCTGAGAAGGACGTTCCGGACCTGTTGGCTCACTGCCTTCGTCTGCTCGGCGAGTTGCCGGACTGATCGCTTAGGCCGTGCCTCCAACGGTCATCTTATCGATCTTGATGGTCGGGATGCCCACGCCCACCGGCACGCTTTGGCCTTCCTTGCCGCACATGCCGACGCCTTCGTCCAGGCGCAGATCGTTGCCCACCATGCTGACGTATTTGAGCGCCTCGGGCCCGTTGCCAATCAGCGTGGCGTTGCGCACCGGCCGCGTCAGCTTGCCATCTTCGATCAGGTAACTCTCCGAAGCCGAAAACACAAAATTGCCGCTGGTGATATCCACCTGGCCACCGCCGAAATTGGCGCAATACAGGCCGCGCGGCACGGAGCGGATGATGTCTTCGGGCTGGCTCTGGCCGGCCAGCATGAAAGTGTTGGTCATGCGCGGCATGGGGATATGGGCGTAGCTTTCGCGCCGCCCGCTACCGGTCGATTCGGTGCGCAGTAAAGTGCTCGAGAGCTTGTCTTGCAGATAGCCGCGCAACACTCCGTTTTCGATCAGCACATTGCGCTGCGTGGGGTGACCTTCGTCGTCCACGTTGAGTGAGCCGCGGCGGCTGGTCATGGTGCCGTCGTCGATCACCGTGCAGAGTTCGCTGGCTACTTTTTGCCCAATCCGCCCGCTGAAGGCTGAGACGCCCTTGCGGTTGAAATCGGCCTCCAGGCCATGGCCCACCGCTTCGTGCAGCAGAATGCCTGGCCAGCCGGGACCGAGCACCACAGTCATTTCGCCGGCCGGCGCTTCGACGGCGGCCAGCATGGCGACGGCTTCGCGCGCGGCTTCCTCCGCGAAGTGCTCGGGGGTCTTCTCTTTCAGAAAGTAATCCAATTCGACGCGCCCGCCGCCGCCCGCATGGCCGCGCTGCGGTGTGCCGCTGTTCTCCCGCGCCAGCGCGGAAACGCTTAGACGCGCCATGGGTTGACGGTCGAGCGTAAGCACCCCATCGCTGGTCGCCACCATCACCTGCCGGAGATTGTCGGCGTAGGCGGCTTGCACCTGGAAGATGCGCGAGTCGTATGCGCGGGCCGCGCGGTCGGCGCGCTTCACCAGTTCCACGCGTTCCGCGAAGGCCGTCTCCGTGGGCGCCACCAGCACCGGGTAGAGATTATGTGAGACGCCCTCGCGGAGATCGAATTGATCTGTCCGGCTAGGCCCGGAGGCGATGCAGGCAGCCACTTTGGCGGCTTTCCTGACGCGTTCCGGAGTGAGGTTGTCACTGTAGGCGTAGCCGGTTCGCTCGCCCGAAATCACGCGGATACCCACGCCCATGGAGACGCCTTGGGAGGCGGCTTTCACCATGGACTCATCGAGGCCGATGGAACTGGTGAGCAGGTATTCGAAGTAGAGGTCCGCGTAATCGCCCCCCTGGGAAAGCGCCTCAGCCAGGTAACTCTCAAGGTCCTTCCGGGTGATCTGGAAACGCGATGCGAACACGGAGTCCGAAAAACGCATGATTCTATTCTAGCGGGCTGGACCCGGAGAAAATCCGAAACAGAGCCAGGACTGGCCAAAGTGGCAAGGAGGCCAGCCGGCAGGTGTCTATACTTGCAAGCCCAAGGCCGCGCGGCGCGCCATGGCGAGGCGCATCGTGGAGGCCAAACGCCGCATGCCACGGCTCCAGTCGGGGAACAGGTCGACATACTGGAACTCACGCTGGATGGAACGCGGCACGGGGCAGCGGTCGAGGCGAACCGGCACGATGAAAATCTCATCCAGGGGAATCTGGCGGGCACAGTCCAATGCGTATCGAATCTCGGCCTGGAATCCGCCCTTCTTGCGGACGGAGTTCGCGGAATAGCAGGCCACAAAGAAATCCGATGCCTCGATGGCGGCTTCGATGGCCCGCGGCCAGTTTTGCCCAGGCAACAGCTTGCGCACGTCCATCCAAGGGCTGAAGCCGCCGGCTTCCAAGGCGTCAAAGAGCCGCCCGGCAGGCTCCGCATCCTCTTTCACGTAAGCGATGAATACCTGGGGAAGCCGGCGGGGCTCAAAGCGGAAGCCGGTGACAGGATCCGGTAGAAACGAACCCAATCCGTCGATTTCCACCACATTACCGGCTGCCAACCCCCGAATTACGACCTGCGCCAGTTGTTCCAGAGCGGAATACTCATCCACGGGAGCCGCCTTCGTCCCGTCGAAACGCTAGGCGCCCATCGGGACCGTGCGTGAACCTGCCCAGGCCTGGCAGGGCGGCATCTTTTCCGGCACGCAGGTCGGAGAGGATCTGGCGGACTACACGATCCAGTTCATCGGCTGCCTCGGCTTGGCTGAGGCCGGCCCGGCGCGCCATCCGTTTAGCAATATCAGGCTTCTTCATCCGCTTTTAATGTACCAGCGGGGTTTTCCGGAAGCGCCCGGCCGGCGCGCACCTGGAACCCGTAATTTATTCAAAACACGAGTAATTCCGTGCATCAAAGAAATGTGCAAGTAGTTGTGACCGGCATGTCGACGGACTATTAGATGAAATGATTTTAATAACAGGTTAAGAGATCCTTCATGTGCCGTTCGTTATGATTAGCCAGACGACCGTTGTGAACGATCGCAATCCAAAGGAGAACCGCCAAATGAAGAAACTGATGACGCTGATGCTCGGTACCGCCCTCGCTTTCGGTGCCGTTTCCCTGTACGCGCAGGATGCGCCCAAGACGAAGGCCAAGAGCACCGCAAAGGCGAAGACCACCAAGCCGCCCAAGAAGGACACTGCGAAGAAGTAACGCGGCTTCCACGAGCCGAATTTGCTGGGAAGCCGCGCAGTGCGAGGCAGCCTGCGCGGCAGACCAGTCCCTCCTTATGTCTCTCCGTTGATTCCAAGTCCTTTGTGAGTCGAGTCTTTTCCCTCCTCTTTCCAAATAGCCCTTTAGGGCCATATTAATATAGCTCTTTTTAGCTATATTGTAAACATCTTGTTTTCAAATATTTACACGCGTCGTTCTGATCTCGGCCGCGTAACAACCTGCGGTGGCACCGCGCCTCTGCTGATATCTACGGATACAAGGTAAGAGGACTGACTGATGAGGGTAATGTTTTTAGTTCTTTCTTTGCTTTGGGTTGAGTGCTCCGTCCCGGCTCGGGCGGCCCAGGGGACCGCTCCCGCGCGAACACAAGTGGCGGGGACGGTCACAACTGTCGCCGCTCAAGCGAGTCGGTTTGTGCTGAAGGCCGACAATGGCGACAGCATTACTGTCACCACCACGGATAAGACGGTGATTCTGCACATGCCGGCCGGTGTGACGGACGTGCAAAAAGGAACCAAAATGACGGTTGGCGAACTGGCCGCCGGAGACCGCGTGGTGGCCTACTATAAGGGCGCTGCCGACGAAAAAGCCGTGCAGGCCACATCGCTGGTGGTCCGGACGGTGGCCGACCTGGCTGAGATCGCCAAACAGGAACTGGCGGATTGGCGCAAGCGCGGCACGGTTGGCATCGTGACCGCGACGGACCCTGCCGCTAAGACCATCACCTTAAAAGTGGGATCGAAGACCGTCACAGTGAAGGCTTCGGATAAGACCGAGTACCACCGTTATTCGCTAGATTCCGCCAAACCGGCCGATGCCAAGGTCAGTTCATTTGCGGAGATCAAGGTGGGCGACCAGGCTCACGTGCTGGGGAACAAGAACGAGGACGGCACAGCCACGACGGCCGAATCCATTTACGCCGGGGCGTTCCGCCAACTGGCGGCGACAATCATTTCGATCAATGCGGAAAAGGGAGAAATGCAGGTGAAGGACCTGGCGGTTAAGAAGCCGCAGCCGCTGACCATCCGGGTGGACCCGGATTCCACCATGAAGAAGCTGGATCCTCAGATGGCAGTCTCGCTGGCCCGGCGTTACGGCGTCGGGCGGTCCCAGGATCAGGGGGGTGCGGGAGCCGGCAGCGGCGGGCCCGGACGCGGAGGACGCGGTGGAGGCGGGGATGTGGCACAGATGCTCGACCGTCTGCCGGCCATGCCGCTCTCCGGACTGAAAGCCGGCGACGCCATAATGGTCTCTACCACAATGGGGAGCGACCCCTCGCGCGTTACCGTGATCATGCTGTTGGCGGGAGTCGAGCCGCTTCTGACCGCAGCGCCCAGCGCCACGCGCGACATGATGAGCGGATGGCTAAGCGGCGGTGGCGGCGGCGAGGGTAACTAAACGGCGGCCGCGAGAGTCCTTAGATAGAGCTTCGGGATTTCGATCAAGGCAGGACTGAGGGAGTATGAACAAATTGCGCAGGTCGATTTTTTTGTTTTTAGCAATTGCATGGATCGCATCACTTGCGGCGGCCCAGCCATCCACCGGAACAGTCAAAGGCGTTCTGACCGACGATTCGGGCGCGGTTATTCCAGCGGCCACGCTAACGATTTCGAACACGGCCGGAAAGCGCGCGGCACAATCGCAGTCCGATGGCACCTACACATTCTCCGGCGTCCAGCCGGGCGATTACACGGTAAGCGTGACTTACCCCGGCTTCTCCCCGTTCAACAAAGCGATTACGGTGAGCGCCGGGGCGACCGTGCAACTGCCGGTGCAACTTTCGGTGACCACCGAGAAACAGGAGATCACCGTTAAGGGCGAGGTGGGTCCCAACATCAGTGTGGAACCCGACAACAACGCGACCGCACTGGTGATCAAGGGCCAGGATCTGATGGCACTGCCGGACGATCCGGACGATCTGGCCGATGCGCTGGAGGCGCTGGCCGGCCCGGGCGCCGGCCCCAGCGGCGGGGCCATCTACATCGACGGCTTCACGGGCGGCCAACTGCCTTCCAAGGAATCCATTCGCGAGATTCGCATCAATCAGAATCCTTTTTCGGCCGAGTACGACAGGCTGGGATTCGGCCGCATCGAAATCCTCACCCGGCCGGGCACAGACAAGTATCGCGGCACGCTGTACTACAACGATACGGAAGCGGCGCTCGATTCGCGCAACCCGTTTGCCAGCAACAAGCCGGATTTCTCCAACCGCAACGTCGGCGGCAACGTGGGCGGCCCCATCAACCACAAGACCTCTTTCAATATGGATTTCCAGAGGCGCGACATCCAGGACAACGCCATTACCAACTCCTTCTATGTGGATCCCGGCACGTTCAACGTCGCGCACCTCACCAACTCGATCGTCACACCGAATTACATGACCACCATCACGCCGCGCATCGACTATGCGTTAAGCGAGAAGCACACGCTCACGGTGCGGTTTGAGGAACGGTTGAACGAACGCGACAACCAGGGATACGGACGCAACGTTCTGCCGCCGGGTTATTCCGTGGCGGGCTTCCCCAACGACGTCGCTTATAGCAGCAGCGGCGACGCGCAGAACCTGATGGTCACGGAAACTTCGATTCTCAGCAGCAAGTACGTGAATGAGACGCGTTTCCAATTCACCCGCAACTGGAGCCAGACGCCAGGTAACCTGGTTCCCTCGATCAGCGTTGCCAACGAATTCAGCACGGGCGGCAACGGGATTGGCAACAAGTACGATCTCGGCAAGCACTTCGAGTTGACCAACACCAGCATGGTGCAGGAAGGCGCGCACGCGCTTCATTTCGGCGCGCGCGTGCGCCGCGATAGCGACCAGAACGCCAACCCCCAAGGTTTCAACGGATCGTTCAGCTTCACTGGCGGCAATGCGCCGGTGCTGAATTCCTCCAACCAGATTGAATACGATTCGAGCGGGAATCCGGTGGTGACGGAACTCACCGCGTTGCAGCAGTATATTCGCAACTTGCAGTTGTTGCAGGCCGGGTTTACCGAAACGCAAATTCAGGGGCTGGGCGGCGGACCCAGTAAGTTCAACCTGCAGGCTGGCCTGGCTTACGTCAGCCTGGTGCGGTATGACGGCGCGCCGTTCATTCAGGACGATTGGAAAGTGCGCCCGAACGTGACCGTGAGCCTGGGAGCGCGGTACGAAGTGCAGAACCTGGTGAGCGACCATCGCGATTTTGCACCGCGCGTGGGGCTCGCCTGGGCTCCCGGCTCCGCCAAGAAGGGTCCGCAGAAGACTGTGATTCGCGGCGGCGCCGGCATCTTTTACGACCGTATCGGTTTCGGTCCGTTCGAAAGCGCCTTCCTCAACAACGGCACCAACCAGTTGGACTATACGGTGACCAACCCGACGTTTTATCCCAACATTCCGAGCCTGTCGTCGCTTAATCCGGGCACCAACGAGACCTACAAAGTTGACCCCAAGTTGCGCTCGGATTACAGCATCCAGAGCGCCATCGGCGTGGAGCGGCAGTTACCGCACAGCACCACGGTTGCGGTCACTTATACCAACAACCGCTCCAATCACCTGGCGCAGACCGTGCCCATCAATACCCCGTATCCGGGAACTTACCACTACTTATCGGCTCCTGGTCCGACCAACGGTGTGTTTCCGTATGGATATAGCGCCGGCGACATCCTGGAATACGAATCGGGCGGCCTTCTGAAGCAGAATATCCTGATGGTCAACTTCAACACGCGATTCAGCCGTAACGTCTCTCTGCAAGGCAACTATCAATATACGCATGCCAACGATCTGCCTTCCACGCCTACCAATCCATACAATTTCCTGCAGGATTGGGGAACTTCGAGCCTAAACCGGCGGTCCAACTTCACGGTGATCGGGTCCATCCAGGCGCCTGGCAAGATTGTCATCGCCCCCACCATTGTGGCGCGCTCCGGCGCACCCTACGATGTGACGGTGGGCCAGGACATCTATGGCGATAATAGTTACTCGGCTCGCGCGCTGATTGCGCCTGCCGGCAGCACTTGCGGCGTGAACGGCGTGGTTTGCACGCCGCTTGGCAACTTCAGCACCAATTACACGGGTCTCTTGAGCGGCACGGCGATTCCCGCGAATCTGGTGCCGCGGAATTACCTGACCATGGCCGGACTGGTGTCGGTGAACATGCGCATTTACAGGGTGTTCGGATTGGGCGCCAAGAAGAGCGCCGCGGCCGCGGCAGCGGCCCCATCACCGGGAGGCGGCGGAGGCCGTGGCGGAGGTGGATTCGGCGGCCCAGGTGGCGGCGGCGGCCGCGGCGGTGGCGGCGGTATGCGCATGAGCCCGGGCGGCGGCCGCGGCGGTGGCATGGGCGGCTCTTCGGATCGCCGCTACACTGTCACCATTGGTGCGAACTTCACCAACATGCTGAACCACCTCAACCCAGGCGGATACGAGGGCGTTCTCACCTCTACGCAGTTCGGCCAGCCGACCAGCGTGAACACCGGTTTCGGCGGCGGCGGGCCGGGCGGCGGAGCCGGCGGTTTCGGAGGTGGCGGCTCGAACGCCAACAACCGCCGCATTGATCTCTCGGTTCGATTCAACTTCTAGCGGCGGCGGGGCAGGACAAGCCGGAAGGCTTGTCCTGCCCCGCCATTTGCGCCTTCGGGTCCCCTGGTCCTACAATCTCTACTGGGACAATGGGGATTGACCCCTCACAGGCTAGATGAACATTTCCGTCAAAGCTGAATACGCCTTGCAGGCGATTTTCGACTTGGCCGCGCAACGCCCTGGCGAACCGGTGCGGATTGCCGAAATCGCTCGCCGACAACGAATTCCGCAGAAATTCCTGGAGTTGATTCTGGCCGGCCTGAAGCAGGGCGGGTTTGTGGAATCGCGGCGTGGCGCCGAGGGCGGCTACCTGCTGGCGCGGCCCGCCGATTCCATCACGGTGGGAGAGGTCGCGCGTTTCGTGGAGGGGCCGCACCAGGGCAAAACGCGTCCCGGCCGCAAAGCGGAGACGCCATTCTCCGATCTGTGGCTACAGGTGGACCACGCCGTGGCGGAGATCGTGGACCGAACCACCTTCGCCGATCTGCAGCGCGGCTGGGCCGAGAAACAAAACAAGTACGTCTTGAACTGGGAGATATGAGGTGAGGATCTTCGAAGACAATTCCTTTAGCATCGGCTCGACGCCGCTGGTCCGCCTCAATCGAGTGACCGATGGCGGCAAGGCCACGGTGCTGGCCAAGATCGAAGGCCGCAACCCGGCGTACTCGGTGAAGTGCCGGATTGGCGCGTCGATGGTCTGGGACGCGGAGAAGCGCGGCATCCTGAAACCGGGCAAAGCGCTCATCGAGCCGACCAGCGGGAACACGGGAATCGCCTTGGCGTTCGTGGCCGCGGCGCGCGGATACCCTATTACCCTGACCATGCCGGAAACCATGTCGGTGGAGCGCCGCAAGGTGCTCAAGGCGCTGGGGGCCAGCCTGATTCTCACCGAGGGATCGCTGGGCATGGCCGGCTCCATCGCGCGGGCTGAAGAAATGGTGGCGTCCGATCCCGGGCGCTTCGTACTGTTGCAGCAGTTCAAGAACCCCGCTAATCCGGAGATCCATTTCCGGACTACCGGACCCGAGATCTGGGAAGATACCGGCGGAGCGATCGACGTGCTGGTCTCCAGGCATCGGAACCGGCGGGACCATTTCAGGGATTTCGCGTTACATCAAGAATGAGAAAGGCAAGCAGGTTCTTTCGGTGGGCGTGGAGCCTTCCGCCAGCCCGGTCATCACCCAGCGCCTGGCGGGCCAACCGCTGAAGCCGGGGCCGCATAAGATTCAGGGCTTGGGCGCCGGATTCATTCCCGATACACTCGATCTTTCCCTGCTGGATCGCGTGGAACTGGCGACCAACGAGGAGTCCATCGAAATGGCGCGGCGCCTGGCAAAAGAAGAAGGCATTCTGGCGGGCATTTCCTGTGGGGCGGCGGTTGCCGTAGCGGTTCGGTTGGGCAAGTTGCCCGAATTCGCGGGCAAAACCATGGTGACAATTCTGCCCGATGCCGCCGAGCGCTATTTAAGTACATCGCTGTTTGAAGGATGGTTCGACGAGTGAGGGGAACCGCGACAGCGCCCAGGATTGGCCGGACAAAAAAATAAAAGCGGGCGCGGTTTGGGTGATAGGGGTGAGTGCGCCCGCTGTCGTAACGGGGATTTACCTACTAGACGACTGAACCCCTGTGCGAGTTACAAGTTTCGGACAAATTCTAACTTAAACAATATAGCCATAAACAATTAGCCCTTTAGGGCCATATTGTCTCACGGTACAATTTGGGAGGCATGAAGTTGCGGCTGGCCTGTTTCACTCTTGCGATGGCCGGGGCTTGCGCCTGGGCTCAAGATCAGCCGCCCATCCCGGCGGGCAACCTGGCGGCGGCTACAGAGCCGGTGGTTCTCCAGAACTCAGGCAAACCGATGGTGCTGCCTTTCGTCTGCACACCGGATGACGTGCAGTGGGCGGGCCTGAGCTGCCTAGAGGATTCGCCCTGCCCAATTTTTCTGGAACTGACCGCCGCGGCGTCGGCGGGCGATAAGTTTTTCGCAACCGGTAACATTCATTCCGTCGCGGTGACTCTGTACTCGGTGCTGCTGGGCAGCGATGATGCGGGCCGGACGTGGAGAGAGATCCATCCGCGGATTCGCGGCGCCAGTCTCGACCATCTTCAGTTCGCAGATACTGAAGCCGGGTGGGCCGCCGGTCAACAACTTTTTCCTCTGCCGGAGGATCCCTTTGTGCTGTTTACCACCGACGGCGGCAAGACTTGGCGCCAGCAAGACATCCTCAGCGAAAGCGCCGAGAATCGTTTTGGCTCGATTCTGGAGTTTCATTTCGGGTCCAAGACCACCGGCGGGGTGGTGGTCGACCGCGGGCAGGGAGACCTCGCCGGCCGTTACGTACTCTTCGAGTCACCCGACGGCGGCGAAACGTGGCAGATCAAAGAGGAGAGCGCCAAACCGCTGCATCTTAAACTGGCATCTACGGCGCCTGGGGAGTGGCGAGTGCGGGCGGACGGCGCCACGCAGTCTTTTGCCCTGGAGCGCCGCTTGGGAGACCGTTGGATCTCTCGCGCCGCCTTTGCGGTAAAAATCGGGGCCTGTAAGCCGCCGGAATAGCGACGGTGGGTGGATAGTCTGGGCACGCCGTGGCTGGCTGTCAAGCAACTTCGTATACACTTTTTCAGTCTGGCGGAAGCCCGGCGGTATCGCCTTGCACCGCTAAACGGCCCCCAAGATGTTGCCTGGATTAGGAATTTGCCTCCCGTGCCCAAAGATATTCTCGCTGAGTACCCTACGGCCACTCGATTGCTCTGCCGATATGCCAGAAGAGGGAATCCAAATGATGGTCGCAGCGGGACTAGCGGTTCTAGTGGCGTTTTGCTTACTGCTTTCCATGGTGCAGAAGCCACCGGCCGTGGGTAGATGACACACGAACGGGCCAAAACGGACACATACCTTGCGCTTCTACATATTCTGCGGTATATGTAGGAGCACGAGGTACCCAGGTGCCGCCGACCAAACCCGATCTTCCCCAAGGCACTCTCGATCTCCTGATCTTGAAAGTGGTCAATCTTGGGCCCATTCACGGCTACGCGATTGCCCAGAGAATCCAGCAAATCTCGCGCGAGGTTTTGACGGTGCAACAGGGCTCGCTGTACCCGGCACTGCATCGGATGGAGAACCGGGGTTTGCTCAGCGCCGAGTGGAAGGCATCCGATACCGGCCGGGAAGCCAAGTTTTACCGTCTGACATCCAAGGGCCGCGCGCAACTCAAAAGCGAGACCGCCGATTGGGCGCGTCTCACCGAAGCGATCGGACTGATTTTGCAATCGGCCGAGGGAGAAGCGCTGTGAGCTGGTGGCGAGGGCTGGCGGGAAGCGGCTGAAGCAAGGCTTGAGCGCCGAGTTGCCGGATCGATCGTGAGAGCATCAGGTTGCCGAATCAGGCTCTACCGTGGCTCGCACCAGCGCCACCAGTTCCGTGGCGATGTCAGCGGGTAATTCCTGGTGCGTCAGGCTTTCGCAGATTGCCGTAAGCCCGATCAAGCGGCCGAGGCGGCGCCAATTCTCGGGCAGCACTCCGCCGGCCTGAATGTATCCTGTGGAAAAATGCGGCTCGGCAAGCGGATGTGACGCCAACTCGTAACGCAGGAAGTTTTCGATGTCGGTAAGCGGCGAACTGGCGATTGCAAATTCCCAATCGAGCACGGCAACCACCACCCATCGGCCGGCGACCTGGCGCGCGATGAGGTTGCGGCGGTTGAAATCGCCATGGACCAGGCGGGGGTCGGCGTCGAGCGAGGCCAGGCGTGGAGCCCATTGCCAGATCAGTTTGTGGATCCGATCGCGCAACTCCGCCGGGACGCGCCGCTCGAGAGGGGGCGCGGCAAGACAGAGATCGACGAAGCGGGGCATCGGGTCGGCGCCAGCGAGGAGCGGCGCTGTAACCGCGGGTCCGGGGCCGAGCCAGCCGGCTCTCGGAAAGCCGAAGCGTCCGATGGCCGCCAGGGTTTCGCCCGCCGAAAAAGCGGCTTGAGAGAAAGCTACCAGGTCGCCGCGCCGCTTCAGATCGAGCGGGCTGACGCCTTCCACGAATTGCAGCAGAGCGAAAGGCGGCAGTTCCTCCAAACCCAGCGGCGAGGCGTGGATCACTTCGGGCACCGGAACCGTGGAACGCACCAGTTGCATCAGGTCCACTTCTTTTTGGCACAGCGACGGATCGTGCTGGTAGATGCGCAGGAGCCGCGGTTCAGCTAGCGACTCCAGCGTCAGGCGAATATTGACGTTGCGGAGACCGTTCGCGAGCGGCTGGTATTCCAGCACGCGATGGCGCGGAAAGGCCGCGCGGGCCATGCGCTCGACGACTGACAGGGGCCAATCGAGGCGCGGCGCGGCCCGCAACCAGCGTGCCGCCGCGGGAGCGCCTGGGACCATGAGATCTATCATCGCACCGGCGGAGAATGGAACGGCGGGGCCAGCAGGCCGGTTGTCAGGCAGTGGAGTCGGAAGAAAAAACTCAGTCGCCGAAGGAGCCGACTTCTTCGCGTTGTTCGACGGGCTTGGGCGCTGGCTGAAGGGAGCCGATTTGGACCAGGTCCGGACCGGGCTGCTCTTTGAGCACGTGCTCGCGGTAGAGCTTCATCATGCGCTGGTTTTCCTGCTGCTCTTTGAGTTTGGCGTCGCGAGCGCGGCTCTTCTCTTCGCCGGCATTCTTGGCGATGCCCAGACGGTCGAGATCGTGCTGGACTTCGTTGGTGACAATCTCTTCGCGCAGGACCAGGGAGTGATCTTTGCTCTTCAACTGGACGGATTTGCCGCCGGCAAAAATCTCGTGACGGCCGTGCTCCTCGTACCATTTGGTAAGGGTCGCGGTCATGTGCATCTTTTCAATGATGTTGCGCCAGCCGACGCCGGTATTGTAGGCGCAGAAGGAAATTTCGCCCTCCTGGGTGGCGTAGGGGATGATGCACTGCTCGGTGCGGCGGAAATCGTAATTGAAGAGATCCTGGAACCACATGCCGGCGATGAAGAGGAAGTTCCAGCGGTCGCGGCGGCGCTTTTCGATGTCGCTCATGGTGCGGTCTTTGCCGACATTGCCGTAATTTTTGCCGGTAGCGCCGAAGGTCTTGTCGAGCTTCTTCATCAAATCGCTTAACTTGAAGTGCGTAGGTGCTTGAAACGGATCGTAGTTACGCGTTGCCGCGAGGACCATGCCAATGATCGAAAGCCATTTCCCTCTGGCCGCGTCGTTGATGCGGGCAACGTCTTTGGCGAGTTGATCGGCGTTCCAGAAAGAGGTGACGGGGCGGGCTTCCCTGGTTTCCTTGTCGACCATGACGGCCATGCCGACGCCGCAATTGGGATGGCAACCGCAGCTCAACTGGCCCCACTCATGCTGGGGGCCATGTACCAGGTCGCTCCAGTCCGAAAACGTGGACATGAAGGAGATGGGGAACCAGTCGCGGGCCGGTTCGCCGAGGCCGGTCTGGTTTTTGACGTCGTGCGCCAGGTGCGAGAGGGTGTAGCGCTGGGCGGTGCGGCGTTCGTCGGTGACGGCTTCATCGCGGCCGGTGAAGGAAACCGGCTGGTAGGAGAGGAACGGAATTTTTTTGGGGTTATCGAGAGCGAATTGGATGATGCGGCCCACCTGCTCGTTATTGATGCCGTTGATGATGGTGATGACGGGGATGATGTCGACGCCGTTCGAGTACAGGTTCTCGATGGCGCGCAGTTTGACGTCGAACAGATTGCCGACCTTGCGGTGGGAGTTGGCGGCGTTGCCGATGCCGTCGAACTGCAAGTAGGCATAGCGCAGTCCGGCTTCGGCGGCCTTGCGGCAAAATTCGGGATCCTTGGCGAATTCGATGCCGTTGGTAGCTGCTTGCACGGAGGTGTAACCGACTTCACGCGCGTAGCGGACGGCATCCAGGAAGTATGGAGAGATGGTCGGCTCGCCGCCGGAGAACTGCACCGACATCTGACGCTTGGGCTTAATGGTGATGGCGTTATCGAGCAGCGTTTTGATGTCTTCCCAGGTCAACTCGTGGACGAAGCCGACCTGGTTGGCGTCCATGAAGCAGGGATCGCACATCATGTTGCAGCGGTTGGTGAGGTCGACCGTAAGCACCGAACCGCGGCCGTGGGTGATGGTCGAGGAACCGTGTTTGTGCAGCTTGGAGTCGTTGTGGGCGCGGATGTCGCGACCGGGGAAGACTTCTTCGAGGTGCTTGAAAAAGGCGGTGTCGATTGCCATGACATCTTCGAAGTGGCCGTGGATGGGGCAATCCTTGACCATCAGGATTTTGCCGTCGCGCTCGATCACCTGGGCTTTGATTTCGCCTGGCTTGTCGGTGTAGAGGACTTCGAGGGGCGTCTTGCCGTCGAGGATCTGCTGGCGGATTTCGGGGACGCAACGCGGGCAGAGAGAGTCCGTAGAGCGCGGCCAGCCCAGCGGAGGTTTGGTTTTCTCCCAGGACTTGAGCAGGGGCTTATCGGACCAGTTCGGAATAAAACCCGGATTGCGGCCAATGGAATTGAGCTTGTCGAAGACTACCCAGGCGGCGCCGGCGGCGTAGGTCAGAGCTTTCTCCGCGTATTTGATAGGCTTGTGCATCTGGTTGAACCCTCCCTGAATTACCCAAAAATCGAAACAAAACACCCGCACGTCCGACAGCGGAAAGACGGTGCGCTATTCCAAAGTATAGGGAAAGACCTTTCCGGGGCGGTACGGATTGGCATTAAAACGTTGAAATTATTGGTTGTACGGCATCGAGCGGGGTTGAATGGGGCAATTGCTGGGTCGAGTGGATAACGTCTGTAGGCAGTTGAAAGCGAACGGCTTATGTGAAGAAACGGCGGCGGTGGGTTATGATGAAGAAATGTCTAGTAATCTTCCACCGGTAGGGGGTGGCGCGGGCCAGGCGATCATGGACCTGGAACGGGACCACCTGTTGCAGACTTATGCGCGGTATCCGCTGGCGTTGGCACGGGGCAAGGGCAGCTACGTCTATGACCTGGAAGGGCGCCGGTACCTGGATTTCATCACCGGGATTGGGGTAAATGCGCTGGGGCACGCACATCCACGGATTGTGAAGGTGATTCGCGAGCAGGCGGGGCTGCTGATGCACACGTCGAACCTCTACTATCACCCGTATCAGGGGCCGCTGGCGAAGCGGCTGGCGGCGGCGAGCGGACTCGAACGGGTGTTCTTCGCCAACACAGGAACGGAAGCCGTGGAAGGCGCGCTGAAGATGGCGCACTCCCACGGGCGCGCGATTGCGCCGGAGAAGTTCGAGATCATTTCGCTCGACAATTCGTTCCATGGGCGGTCGCTGGGAGCGCTCTCGGTGACCGGGCAGGCGAAATACCGGCAGGATTTCGAGCCGTTGGTGCCGGGCGTCAAATTCGTGCCGCTTAACGACGCGGCGGCGCTGGAGGCGGCGTTCAGCGAGCGGACGGCCGGAATCATTCTGGAAACGATTCAAGGAGAAGGCGGGATCTATCCGCTGACGCAGGAGTTCGCGGCCAAGGCTCGCGAATTGGCGGACCGCTACGACGCGCTACTGATTGCCGATGAAACGCAGTGCGGGGTGGGCCGTCCGGGAACTTATTTCGCGTACCAGCGCACCACCCCGGCGGTGCTGCCGGACGTGGTGGTGGCCGCCAAACCGATAGCCTGCGGGATTCCGCTGGGCTTCATTCTGGCGAATGCCAAAGCAGCCGCGGCCATCAAGCCGGGTATGCACGGGTCGACGTTTGGCGGCGGACCGCTGGCATGCCGGGTCGCGTTGGAATTCCTGGATATCCTGGACGGTCTGCTGCCGCACATCAGGGAAGTGGGCGGATACTTCCAGGTGAAGCTCAACGATCTGGCGCGCAAGCACGGGTTCGTGAAAGAAGTGCGCGGGTTCGGGTTGATGCTGGGAGTGGAACTGGCCATGCCCGGCAAGCAAATTGTCCTCGATGCCCTGGCGGAAGGCCTGCTGATCAACTGCACACACGATAAGGTGCTGCGGTTTCTGCCTCCGTACAACGTATCCGAGAAGGAGATCGACCAGGCGGTTAGGGTGTTGGGGAAAGTGTTCGGGAAGGCGAAGGTGGAAGCGTAACGCGCCGGCGCCGGCTACCCGGCTCTTTTCAGTCCAGCCCGAATGGCCTGTTTCAGCACGGTCTGGTAGCCGACGCCGCGTCTTGCCGCGATCTTTTGAGCGCGCTCGATATCGGCAACGGGCAGCCGAATGGAAATGGCGCGAGTTGCATGAGCTTTCGCCATTTCCATGAGTTCAACAAGCACCTGGGCATCGGTGCGAGGAATCTTCGATCCCGCGGAGCGAAATGCCGTTCCGCTTCTGAGGGCGTGTTCAAATTCGCGGCGAGTTTGCCGGCGCCCCTCGGCGGTCGTGTACCAGGCGGCCTCTTTGAATTCCGATCCAACCTCAGGCGTCGATTTGCGGGGCATAGAGTTTCCTTTCAGTTCGGTTCATCGTATAAGCAGTCACGGTCCGCATCTTGTTGAGCCGGATAGTGAACACCACGACGAGATAGCGCCCACCGGCCGTCTTTCCGAATAGCTTCCATCGTTTCTCTCTGTTCTTGGGAGCCGCCGGAATAATCAAATGCCGCTGTGCGGTGGCCTCCTCGACTTCCGCCGGTGTCACGTCGTGAAGCGCGACATGGTAGATGTTGTATACGTCCCACTCGAATCCTCTGAGCCTATCCAGCAAGCTACTAGTATATACGAAATCTGTATATACAGGAGGGAATTCGCTTTCGGCAGGAGGGTGGCTTATCTGGCTTTAGAAAACCCAGCGCGCGAAGAGCTTCGAGAGATCCTTGTGGGCGGCGGTGTCCATCGACCGTTCGAAATCGTCACTGGTGACAGGCTTGTTCCAATTGTCTTTCGTATAGAGGCGGATGCCCTGCCAGAAGACCGGGTCGGTGAGCTGGCGGCGCAGTTCGGCGAGGAACCAGGCGCCTTTGTGATAGGGTATGTCGCCGCCCACCTGGTCGGAGGTTTGCCAATCGGTGTAGGATAGCGGGCGATCCTTGCCTTTGACGACCTGGGCCTCGTAGAGAGCGTGCGAACGCTCGATCTCCTGCTCGTAGCGCGCCTTGCCGTAGCGGTGTTCCAAGTAAGCGTCGGCCATGAAGGTCGCGAGGCCTTCGTTCAGCCAGAAATCGGTCCAGTCTTTGCACTGAATGGCGACGGCATACCACTGGTGCGCCAGCTCATGCGCGAGCAGCCAGAGATCCTCGGGATGGGCAGCGAGGGTTTCGGCGTAAGATTCGGGCAGCAGAGTGAGGCCGGCGGCTTCCTGTTCCACCTTGCCGTGAGTGAAGACCTGCGTGTAAGAGGCGCCAGGGTAAGTGTGGCCGGTGTGCTCCGCGAAAAAACGCAGCACGTCGGCGGTGGGACCGGCGACATTGGCCTTGCCGAGCGTGCGAAGGGTGACGCCATCGGCCTGAGTAGTGGATTCGGCGAAATCGCCGACCGCGAAGGCAAACAGGAACGGCGGGGTGGGGGATTCGACCAGCCATGCGGCGCCATCGAAGCGGCCGCTGGCGGCGACTTTGGCGCGGGGCGGAGGGTCGATGACGAGTCGAAGCGTGGCGCGGTCGTCGGGACGGTCGCTCGAGGGAAGCCAATCGTGAGTGAAAAAAGAAGTGTAGATCTGATCGGGGTAGAAGACCAGCCCTTTGGCGGCGCGGGCGATGTAGCGGATGGTCAGGGTGCGGACTTCCTGTTTGTGGGCGGGCGTGGCGAGATCGATGATGATGTGACCGCCGCTGTGCTCAAAATACGGTGTGCGCTGATTTTCCAGGACGCTGGAGATTTCGAGCGAGCCGGTATCCAGCTCGACGGCGTCCAAGCGGTCGATCTGGCTGCGCAGCCGCATGGTGACTTCACCGGCGATGCGTTGGGCGGCAAGATCGGGCGTGAGGTGGACGTCATAGTGCTCGACGGTGTAGGGGCGGGGAAGCGGCGCGGCGGCGAGCGCGGTAGCGACAGCCAGAAGTGCGGCGGGAAACTTCATTTTTTTCCGAATTCCAAGTGTAGACGGAAGGTGCCGACCCAGACCGGGCCGCGATCGCGATTGTAGGCGGGGTTATCGGCGTGGTCCAGGCCGAAGGTGGCGAAGAGCTGAGGAATCACGCGCACGGAGTAGTAGGTTTCCCAAATGGCTTCGGGTCCGTAGCGTAGGGCGCCGTCGCCGATTAAGAAGTCATAGCCGCCGAGCGCGAGATATTGCGCATGCACGGCGGAGAGGCCGCTGATGGTGAATTCAGTGGCCAGGGTATCTTCAGGGCGATGCCAGCGGGAGCCTTTGAGGGAAACACCGATGGTGGCGAGGCGGTCGATGGCGGTGAAGGCGAAGCTTTCGGTTTTGCCGTCGTTCCAGCCGAGGCGGCCGAAGATGCCGAAGTCTTTGGCGAGCTCCTGATCGGCGCTGATGCCGAATCCGTATTTGAGAGTGCCGGGCTTGTGGGTGGCGGTGATGTCGGGCTGCGTGCCGGTGAGTTGGGCGCGGCGAATGGCGTCGGCGTAAGTGCCACCGTCGAAGTGGTTGAAGTAAGAGAGCAGGCGGACGGCGCCCTCATGTTTGCGGAACGTGCCGTGGAGCTCGCCTTCGAACATGTCGGAGCGGTCGCGAAAGAGTTGGCGGTCGAAGCGCAGGCCGTTGGCGAGGCGCGGCATGGCGGCGCTGGCGTAACGCACTGACCAGTTACGCGTGTGGAACTCGTGGACCCAGCCCCAGGTGTAGCCGCGGGTATCGGCGGGATAATCCCACGCGCCGTTGTACATGACGCCCCAGCCCATGAACTGGGTGCGAGGGTCGTGGGAGTATTGGTTGTTGTCGAAGAAATCGGTGACGGTGAAGCGGCCGACGGTGATGGAGTAGCGCGTCATGGGACGGCTGCCGGCGAGTTGGTTCTCATCGCTTTCAGTGGCTTCGCGTTGGTTGCCGAAACCGAAATCCTGGGTGACGTAGAGCCGCGCGATGTAAGGTTTGGGAGTGGCAGTGGCGACGCGGGGCATTTCGCCGTTGGGGAAATTGGCCAGGCCGTTGGTGCCGCTGAAGCCGCGGCCGCCGGCGATTTCGGGGTCGAAATAGAACAACGTATTGGGCGCCAGGCGCAGGCCGAAGAACAGAGTGGTGGTTAGGGAGGCTTCGGCTTCGGGGTGCCCTTGCAGACTGAACGGGCTGGAATAGGGGGACGGAAAACTGCCGTGATACTGGCCGATGGAAGTGGCTTGGTAGAAGAGGTTCCAGCTCTCCGAACCCGGTTCTGAACCAGGAGGCGCGCTGTTGGCCGAGGTTGCCGTCCCGGAGGCGGGGTCCTGCCCTTTGTCACTGATACCGGGCTGCGCGGTTGCCACCACTAGCGGCGTAAGGGCCACGGTTACCAGTAACACTGTTCTTCCTTTGATCATCTTTTCTCTCTCGGTTGTTTGCGCACGCCTCTCCGGTACACCTGCGAGGGTACTTCAGTTAATGGTTGTTTGGAAAGCCGGCTCACCGGCGCATTAGGCCCGCAAGCTGCAGGACGCGAAAACCGAGCAGACCGCACACGAGCAACAGATAGCCGCGCAGCGCCAAAAGACAGACTCGGACGGTCCTGGTCATCCGCATGGGGCCGAGATGTTCCGTGTCCACCTTCTCCTCCGGTACGTCATCCAACGGATGCACGATCGTGAAGTAAGGCCGTTGCTCGTGGTTCAGTTCTTTTTGGGTTGCGTCGTTGAGTTCCACGGTCAGTGTCATTTCGTTCTCCTTTTATGAATTTGGAAACAGTTGAGGTACCGCTACCTGCGCCGCCAGAAGCAGCGACAAAACAAACAGCAGAATTACGATGATCCAGTTGACAAGGTTGTTCCATGGCTGGTTTGCGAAGCGGTCACCCAGGACCTCTTTGTCGTTCAGCAGCAACTGCAGAAAAATGATCGCCGAGGGCAGCATCAAGCCCGCGAGCACCTGGACGCTCAGAATGATGAGTTGCAACGGCGCCCGCGGAATGAGGACGATGCCGGCGGCGGCAAACACGCACAAGGCATAGGCGGCGTAGAATGCCGGCGCCTCCCGGATGGGCTTCTGCAAGCTATGCGGCCAGCCGCGCACTTCGCCGTAGGCCCAGGCGCTCGACAGAGAAATTGTAGTCGTGCCGAGAACCGCGGCGTTAATCATCAGCAGCAGGATCGCGTGCTTGACAAACGGTCCGATGACGGTTCCCAACTGAACAGCCATTTGCGCCGGATCGGCGAAGTCCCAGTGCCGGACGAAGGCGGCGTTGCCAGCCAGCATCATGCAGCCGGCGACCAAAATAGTGAAGACCGCCCCGACCAGAGTATCGAGCCGCGCCCACCTCAGGTCCGAGAAGCGAAGCCGCTTGTCGGCAACGCAGCTTTGCTGAAAGAACAATTGCCAGGGAGCGATGGTTGTCCCAACGATGGCGATTACCAGGAACAGCCAGCCGCCCGTCAGACCGCCCGGGGGAAGCGAAGGCACGACGGTGTGCCGCAACACGTCTCCAGCAGCCGGGTGTACCGCGAAGGCAATTGCGAACCAGGTCAGGTCAAGCAGGCACAGAATTACGACCATTCGTTCCCAGCGCCGATAACTGCCAGTCAGAACCAGCGCCGTGAGCGCGACCGCCGCTACGGGCACGCCAACCACCGGGTTGACGCCCATCTTGTCCAAAGCCAGAGCGATGGCGGCGAACTCCGTCACCAGCGTGAGGAAGTTGACCAAGAGCAGGTCGGCGAGCGAAAACCGCCCCCACCACTTCCCGAAGCGCCGGTAGATCATAGCGGCGTGGCCTTGTCCGGTCGCGACTCCCAGGCGCACCACCATTTCCTGGATGAAATAGCAGATCGGCAAGAGCAGGAGCAGCAGCCACAGGAGATGCGTTCCGTATTGAGCGCCGGCCTGCACATAGGTGGAAACCGCGCCGGCGTCGTTATCGGCCTCCATGACGATCAGGCCGGGGCCGGAGACCATCAGGAATGTGAGAGCGTGCGCGGCCCACTTGTTGGAGACGCGGATGGGCTCCCGCTCGGTCTCGGTTGCGACCTCGTGCCGGGCCGGATGATTCATGGTTGTCATGGAATTCTCCCGGTCGTGAGGCGGTCCGCGGTTGTCCCGCCCGCGCAGGCAGAGTTGTGACGCGCGCACAGGCTTCCCGCACCGGCAGGCCGGCTAATCCGGGCACAGCGGTTGCGGGCGGACAAACGTTAGAAAGGCGTCGAGGAAGCGCGAATAGCGAATGTTATCGAATCAGGGAGCAGAAGCCCGTCAGAGACGGAGGCTCCGCTGACTCGGTATTGACTTCCTGTTCGCGCAACTGAGTGCCACCGCCGTCAGACACTAATGGGCCTCCTTTCTCTGGGATTCTTGAGGGATTGTCTCTCAACCATAGGGTATACCAGCCGGGGTATATTTGTAAAGTCTCTTTTTAGATATTTTCTTGTGTTGGGGGTATCGTAATCTTTATGGCACACACCTTGGAAGAGAAGAAGCGGCTGCTGAACCGAGTCCGGCGAATCATGGGCCAGGTCGCGGCAATCGAGAGGACCTTGGATCAGGAAGGTGAGTGTTCCGAAGTGCTTCACAATATTTCCGCTTGCCGGGGCGCCATGGATGCGTTGATGGCCGAGGTGATCGAAGGCCATATTCGATTCCACATTCTTCCCGCCGGTGGCAGCGCAACCGACGAACAAACCGAGGCGGCGGACGATCTGGTCGCCGCTCTGCGCGCCTACCTCAAATAGCCGCAGCCCCGCCGCATTCCCCTGACACACCACGCGAGCCACTCCCGCAGCCCGGCTGAATACTTTTTAATAGTCGTTGCATCCAATAATCGTGACACCAAGAATTCTGGAGGCGGGTATGGAAAAGACGAAGATCCTGGTTTTTGCGGGAAGCACGCGGAACGATTCGTTGCATCGGAAACTGGCGATCGAGGCGGCGGCGGAGTTGCGGCGCGTGGGGGCGGAGGTGACGGTCGCGGACTTGCGGGACTACCCGATGCCGCTCTACGACGGCGATCTGGAAGCAGCGCAGGGAATGCCGGCCGGCGCCAAGGCCTTCAAGGAACTGGTGCGGGGGCAGGACGGGCTGGCGATTGCGTCGCCGGAATACAACGGCTCGTTTCCGGCGCTGCTCAAGAATGCGATCGATTGGATTTCGCGTCCGGAGGCCGGCGAGCCGCCGCTCGCGGCGTTCCGCGGAAAGAGCGCGGCGTTGCTCGCCGGTTCGCCCGGCCCGGGCGGCGGGCAGCGAGGGTTGCGTCATTTGCGCGAGCTGCTGGAAATGATCGGCGTGAAAGTAGCGCCGTCGCAAGTAACGGTGGCGCGCGCGATGGAAGCCTTTGATGCGGAGGGGCGCCTGGCGCGGCGCGAGGATGAGGAAGCGGTCGAGCGCGTGATCGGGGAGTTGGTGGAGGCGGTGCGGGAGCAACCGGGCGCAGTGGCGGCGTAAGTGCGCCGCGCGTGGACCCGGCGGGCCGGTTGCGGTATGTATAGAAGCTATGAAGCTATTTTGGTGCTCGGTTCTTACCGCGGCCACTCTTTCGGCGCAGAGTTTTGCCGGCGCCCAAGCCGTGGATCAGGCGATCCAGGAAGCCATCCAGCGGAATCAGCTACCGGGCGCGGTGTTGATTGTGGGTCACGACGGCAAGGTGGTTTACCGCAAAGCCTACGGACAGCGGGCGCTGGCGCCGCAAGCGGAAGCCATGACCGTGGATACCATCTTCGACCTGGCGTCGCTGACCAAGGTGATTGCCACCACATCGTCCCTCATGAAACTGTTCGAGCAGGGGCGGTTCCGGCTGAACGACAAGGTGACCGACTACATCCCGGAGTTTCAGGGCGGCAAGAGCGACATCACCCTGCGGAATCTCTTTACGCACTTTTCGGGCCTGCCGCCGGACGTACCGTTGAAGCCGGAATGGAAGGGCAACGAAACCGGCTTGCGGCTGGCCTACACTGGCAAGCCCACCGGGCCGCCTGGTGTGCAGCATGTGTACAGCGATATCAATTTCATCCTGCTGGGCGAGTTGGTGCATCGTTTGAGCGGGCAGACGCTGGCGGAATACTCGCGGCAAAATATTTTTCTGCCGATCGGGATGAAGGAAACCATGTTTTTACCGCCGGCGGCGTGGATCCCGCGCATCGCGCCCACCGAAAGGCCGGATAAGACCAGCGATCCGCTGCGGGGCGTGGTGCATGACCCCACGGCGCGCTACATGGGCGGGATCGCGGGACACGCCGGGCTATTCTCCACGGCCGACGACCTGGCGCGGTTCGCGCAAATGATGTTGAACGGGGGCGAACTGGACGGCGTCCGGCTCTTCAATCCGCTGACCGTGGAGAAATTCACGGAACCGCAGACGCCGCCGGATCAGCCGATTCTACGCGGGCTGGGCTGGGATATCGATTCGCCGTATTCCAGCAATCGCGGAGAGCTGTTTCCCATCGGGTCCTACGGGCACACCGGCTTTACCGGAACGTCGATCTGGATTGACCCATCGACCAGGACTTATGTGATTCTGCTGGCGAACAGCGTGCATCCGGATGCGCGGCCGTCGCTGGTGCCGTTGCGGGCGAAGGTGGCCACCATCGCGGCGGCCGCGGTGGGAATCAAAGTGCAGGGCGTGACGCTAACCGGATACAACGAGACGCTGAGCGGCGCGGGCGCACGGCGCGAAGTGGGACGCAACGGATCGACCAAGACCGGGCTCGACGTGCTGGTGGAGCAGAAGTTCGCGCCGCTGGCTGGAAAGCGGGTGGGGCTGATTACGAATCAGACCGGACTGGACCGCGCGGGAAGGCGCAACGTGGACCTGATGCGGCGGGCGGGGATCACGGTGGCGGCGCTGTTTTCGCCGGAGCACGGCATTGCGGGACGGGAAGACCGGCCGGGAATCCAGGACACCACGGACGCCGGTATCCCGGTTTTCAGCTTGTACGGAAGCACGCTGCGGCCGACGCCGGAGATGCTCAAGGGCATTGACGCGCTGGTCTTCGACATCCAGGATGTGGGCGTGCGCTTCTATACCTACGAAACCACCATGGCATACGGGATGGAAGCGGCGGCCAAGGCGGGGATTCCGTATTACGTGCTGGACCGGCCGAATCCGATCACTGGAGTGCGCGTGGAAGGGCCGCTGTTGGACGCGGGGGCCACTTCGTTCGTCGGCTATTGGGCGGGCATGCCGGTGCGGCACGGCATGACCATGGGCGAACTGGCGAAGCTGTTCAACGCGGAGAACAAAATCGGCGCGGCGCTCACAGTGGTGGGCATGGAGGACTGGCATCGCGGCGACTGGCTGGATGCGACGGGGGCGCCGTGGGTGAACCCGTCGCCCAATCTGCGCAGCCTGAACGCGGCGATGCTGTATCCGGGTTTGTGCCTGATGGAGTCCGCCAGGAACTTTTCGGTGGGGCGCGGAACGGATGCGCCCTTCGAACAGATCGGAGCGGATTTCATGGGCGGACGGGAACTGGCGGCTTATCTGAACCAGCGGCAGATTCCGGGCGTGCGGGTGTATGCGACCAGTTTTACGCCGGCGGAATCGAACTTCAAAGGCACGCGGATTGAAGGCGTGCGGTTTGAGATCACGAATCGCGAGCTTCTGGATGCCACGCGGCTGGGTCTGGAAATCGCGGGAGCGATTCAGAAGCTATACCCCGGCAAGATCGACTGGACGCCGGCGAAGCGTCTCATAGGCAGCGCGGACGTGGTGAAGCGGATCGAAGCCGGCGAAGACCCGCGCGCCATTCAGCAGAGCTTTCAGGACGCGGTGGCGGGTTTTGTGAGGTTGCGCGAGCAGTACCTGATATACCGCTAGGAACTATCCGCCATCGGAATCGATTTTGCCGGTTCCGGCTTCGTCCTCGATTTTGGTTCCTTTCTTGTCGATGCGTTGGGCGAGGGTGCCGCGAACATCGACTTGCTCTTCGGTGGACTTGTAACCGGGAAACTTCCTGGGATCGTACTTGACTGCCGTTTCGGCTGGCTTTGCTGGCGCCATAGCTGCCTCCACTCGCTGATTGAGTATGGGAACAGGGCGAGGTCGAAGTCAATAGCCGAATTCCAATTCATTTCTTACGGGTTTCGAGCGAGTTGTGCACAATCGGACAGGCTGACCGGCGCAAGGCCGGTGAGCACGATCCCCGTGTAGACGAGCGTGCCAGCGGATAGAATCGAACGCAAGAGGTACGGGCGCATGATCGAACGGCGGAGTTTTCTGAAGACGGCAGCGGGCGCGTTGGCGGCCGGCCGGATGTGGGCCGGCGCGGAGCGGCAGGCGGCACTCGACGAAGAGGCTACCATCGCCGATCTGGAGCGGATTTCGGCGCGAGAGGCCACTGAGTTCTATTTGGGACGCATCCGCGAAGTGGACGGCAGGCTGCGGTCGGTGATCGAACTCAACCCGGACGCGCTGGCGCTGGCGGAGCAACTGGACCATACGCCGCGGCGCGGACCGATGCACGGAGTGCCGGTGCTGATCAAAGACAACATCGACACGGCGGACCGGATGCAAACCACGGCGGGATCGCTGGGGCTGGTGGGGGCGGCGCGGCCGCGCGATGCGGGGGTGGTGGAGCGGTTGCGCGCGGCGGGCGCGGTGATTCTGGGGAAGACCAATTTGAGCGAGTGGGCGAATTTCCGGTCGCCGCATTCGGTGAGCGGATGGAGCGGGCGCGGCGGGCAGACGCGGAATCCTTATGCTCTCGACCGCAACCCCTGCGGGTCGAGTTCAGGCTCAGGCGCGGCGGTAGCGGCGAACCTGTGCATGGTAGCGGTGGGCACGGAGACGGATGGGTCGGTGGTCTGCCCCTCGTCCATGAACGGGATCGTGGGGATTAAGCCGACGGTGGGATTGGTGAGCGGCCGGGGGATCATTCCGATTTCGCACAGCCAGGACACGGCCGGCCCCATGGCGCGCAGCGTGCGAGATGCGGCGATTCTGCTGGGCGCGATGGCGGAGGGCCCGCACGCGGCGCCGGACTACACGAAGTTTCTAGATGCCGGCGGACTGCGCGGCGCGCGGCTGGGCGTGGCGCGCAAATTCTTCGATATCTCGCCGGATGTGACGCGGCTGATGGAGAATTGCCTGGCGGAGATGAAGCGGCTAGGGGCGGAGATGGTGGACCCGGCCGATCTGCCGTCGCATGGCAAGTACGACGCGGCCGAGAATATCGTCTTGCAATACGAGTTCAAGAACGACCTAAACGCCTATTTGCAGACGCGCGGCACGGGCCTGACGCTGGAGAAACTGATTGCGTTCAACCAGGAGCACCGCGCCGAGGAAATGCCGTGGTTTGAACAGGAAGTCTTTGAGGAATCGCAGAAGCGCGGGCCGCTGGCGGACTTGGCGTATCGCAAGGCGCTGGCCACGAACCATCGGCTGGCGCGCTCGGAAGGGATCGACGAAGTGATCCGCGCGCACAGCGTGGATGCGATTGTGGCGCCGACGGCGGGGCCGGCGTGGCTCATCGACCCGGTAACCGGAGATCACGACACCGGAGGCTGCTCCTCGCCCGCGGCAGTAGCGGGGTATCCGCACATCACCGTGCCGGCCGGGTTCGTGCATGGACTGCCGGTGGGGATTTCGTTCTTCGGCGCCGCCTGGAGCGAGGCGGCACTCATCCGCCTGGCGTACGCCTTTGAGCAGGCCAGCAAGGCCAGGAAGCCGCCGCGGCTGCTGCCAACGGTGGAAGGGTGAGCTTCGGAAAAAAACTTAACCGTAGATAAACTCGGATGAACGCTGATCGAAGAGAATTTGGTTTGCGCCTTCATCCGTGTTGTTCGGCGGCTCAAACAAGTGCGCCTACACGCGCTTGGCTACCACCAGCGTGATGTCGTCTGCCTGCGGGGCGCCGGCGGCGAACTCGTCGAGGTCGCGCGTGACGGCGTCCACTATCGCGGTTGCCGGGGCTTCGCGGTGGCGCTTCAGCACTTCGATGAACCGGGCTTCGCCGTATTCCTCGTAGGCGGCGTTGTTCGCTTCGGTGACGCCATCGCTGTAGAGCACCAGCATGTCGCCGTGATCCAGGTGCGCGCGCTGCTCGGCATAGGGAGCGATGGGAAGTATGCCGAGAACCGGACCGCCGCCTTCGAGCAACTGAGCTTCGCCCGAGGCGCGCATCAGGATGGGCGGGTTGTGGCCGGCATTGGCGAAGGTCAGTTCGCCGGTCGCGGTATCGAGGACACAGAAAAAGAAAGTGATGAAGCGGTTGCTCGGGCACTGCGCGCAAGTGGCCTTGTTGAGGCGCGTCATGAAGGCCGCCATATTGCCGGGATCTTCCGCCAGCACCTGCACGCGGGCATGCAGCGCCATCATCATCAGGGACGCCGGCATGCCTTTGCCGGAGACATCGCCGAGCGCCAGGGCGACGCGGCCATCGGGGTAGGGGAAGAAATCGTAGTAGTCGCCGCCCACGGTGCGGCAGGCGGCGTTGAAGCCCGCGAGATCGGCGCCTGCCATTTTAGGCGCCTCGGCGGGGAGCATGCGACGCTGGATCTCGGCGGCCTGTGAGAGGTCGCGCTGCATGATGCGTTCGGTCTGCTCGATTTCGGCGAGGCGGACGTTTTCGACGCGGATGGCGGCGATGTGCGCCATGACCGAGAGGAGGTTCAGATCGTCCCTGGTGAATTCGCGAAGCACGAATGGAGAATCGACGTAGATCAGGCCGATGATGCGTTCCTTGGTCTGGAGCGGCACGGCCATCATGGTGTGGACCTTCTGCTCGACGATGCTCATGCGGCCCTTGAAAGCGTCGTCGAGCTGCGCGTCGCGAACCAGGATGGAAGTTTTGTCGCGCAGGACGCGGTCGCGCACGCCGCTGGAGATGCGGAAACCGTCGCCCTGGTGCGCCTTGGGGACCAGCACATCGTTTTCGAGAACCAGGACCACGCCGCGCTGCGCGTTGACCGCCTGGATGGCGAGGTCGAGGATGACGGGGAAGAGTTCGGCCAGCGGGCGATTCTCGGAAAGTTCCTGGCCGGCGCGGATGAGCGCCTGCATGGGGGCGGAAGCCCGCGGGCCTGTGCCGCGATCCATCTGGATGGTCTGGTTGGCGGAAAGCGCGCCTTCAAGGCTGGTGACGACGGTGGAAGTGGAGGCCGCCTTGCTGTCGTCGCCTTCGAAAACCACCACGCCGGGCGCCGCGTTTTCGGCTTCCGGGCTGAAGACGATGACGAGGTGGCCGGCGGTGATGCGGTCGCCGGGCTTGAGAATGAGCTGAGCCTTGAGCGGAATATTATTGACGAAAGTGCCGTTCTTGCTGCCCAGGTCCTTGATGGTCCAATCTTCGCCCTGCAGTTCGAAGGCGAAATGCTGGCGGGAGAGCCCAGCATCTTCGGGAAACGACAATTCGGCGGCGCTGGAGCGGCCAAAGGAAAGGCGCTCACCGGTGAGCGGGACGGTTTTCATCTGGCCGTCGGGGCACTGGATCAGGAGTTCGCGGTGCATGAGCGGTCCTCGGGGAGTGTGTCGAGCCTTAATATTATAAGCCCGCCAACTACTCAGCACAGCGCGGCAAGCCGCAACCAGCGTACCTCTAAAAGAGCCCAAAGGGCGAAAGATGACAGCTCAGGGCTCACGCCCCGGGCGCGAGCCCTGGGTCCAGGTCGCCAATTGACCAGCCCCGGAACGGGGCGAAAGGAGCGAGCGGGCCCGGATCCTTACGCCCCGTTCCGGGGCTAATGGTCTTGCGCGGGGTTCCCAGTGCTGGCGCACTGGGCTATTCTCTTTCGTCCTACGGACTTGGGCCGCGGAAAAATCTTCGCGGCCCGCCAAGAAACAAGAAGGTAGTAGTACAGAACCGCGAGCGTGAGCGAGCGGCCGGCATGCAGCCTGGAGATGGCCGCTCGCTCACGCTCGCGGTTCTGTTCCGGGGGGTTTATCCACTTTTGTGACGCGCACCCGGGGTGGGCCATGCGGTGAGCGCCCGGCGGGTATATATTCATCACTAGGCAAGCCTATGCGCAAAGATGTCGTAATCCGTGTAACCCTGGCGGCGGCCGGTGTGGCGGGCCTGTGGCTCGCGTGGGCGCAGAACCAGCCGCAGCCGCTGACCATGGACAAGGTCGGCGAAAACCTTTACGTGATTATCGGGGATGGCGGCAACGTGGCTTTTATGCCCACCAGCGAAGGCGTCATCGTGGTGGACGATAAATTTGCAGCGGATGCGCCGCAGATTGTGGCCAGGATCAAGAGCGTCACCGACAAGCCCATCCGGTATGTGCTGAACACGCATCAGCACCCGGACCACACCGGCGGCAACGAAGCCATGCTGGCGGCCAAAGCGGAGATCATTATTCAGAAAAACGCGCGCGCCAATATGGTGACGAACAAAATGCCGGGGCTGCCGCGCATCACGTTCACCGACGAATCGCAGGTTTTCTTGGGAGGCCAGGAAGTGGTGGCGCGGCACCTGGGGCGCGGCCACACCAATGGCGATGCGGTGATCTACTTCCCGTCGCAGAAGGCGCTGCATACGGGCGACCTGTTCGTTTCGAGCGGCGCGCCGTTCTGCGATACGGACAATGGCGGCAGCATCAAGGAATGGTCGGGGACGGTCCAGAAGGTGCTGCAACAGTATGATTTCGACACCGTGATTCCGGGCCACGGAGCGGTGGCCAAGCGGGCCGACCTGGTGAAGTGGGTCACAACCATGGCGACGATTCGCGACCGCATCCAGAAGGCCTGTGCGGGTGGCGCCGCCGACGCGCTCGGCCGGCTGGATTTGAACGACCTCGGCATGCGAGTGGCGGCGGGCAGCCTGTTCGCGCGCGGCATGCCGGGTATGTGCAAGGAACTGGCGCAATAAGAGACCCGGCTCGTTCCACGGTCTCCCCTCAGGCCGGTCTACCGCGCGGCGCGTTTCGGGGGCTCGAGCGAATCGGCCAGCGCGATGGCGGCCCAGGAACTGGCGGCGGCGGAAATAAACTGATCGGGGCCATGCGGGAAACCGGCGTCGAAGTAGGGTTGGAAGCCGAAGGCGCGGGAACGCACGAACCAGGAGCCGTCTTCGAGCTGCGTGCGCAGCAGGTATTGTGTGCCTTTCCGATAGGCCGCATCGGCGACGGACAGGCCGCCGGCGGTGTGCAGGGCATGCAAGGCGTGGCCTGTGGCGTAAGCGTCCGGGGCCATGCTGGGCAGTTGGGCCCAGCCGCCGTCCTCACGCTGGAGGGCGAGCAAGCGTTCGCGGACGGGCGGGATTTCCTGCGTCATGCCGGTCCAGTACATTCCAAGCAGCAGGAATGCCAGGTCCTGGGTATCTTTGGGTTGCGCTTTGCGGAAAAATTCACGGGCGCGCTCCAGACGCGATTTCAGCTCGTCCCGGCGGCCCGGGGGCAGGTAAACGCTGAGACCTCGAACCACCAGCGCAGTGAACTTGATGGTGCTGCTGCCTAGCGGCGGGCGGAAGTCTTCCTGGTTCCAGGAGCCATCGCCGTTTTGCCAATGAGCCAGGCACAGGGCCGCGGCGTCGGTGTTGCGGTTGGGCTGAAATCCCTCGTCCGCCAGGCTGAAGAGGCCGTAGGAAACGTTGGCGACGAAGCCCGGCACCACATCGCAGTGGCCTTGCATCAGGCTTTCGCGAAGCGGCGTCCACATCGCCATGGTGGCCTTATCCGGATGCGTCGCCAGTTCGGCGTCGATGCTGACGCCCTGGGCGCGGGCGTGGGCCACGGCGATGGCGGGTAGCGACTGGGCGTGGCAGGAGATGCAGCCGAAGCGGCCGAAAAACGACTTGCTGATGGGCTGCAGGCGCGGCAGCAGCACTTCCAGGGCGGCGCGCGCGGTGCGTGGCTGAGCCACCGGCGCGGGTGGCGGCGGGAGCGGGGTGGATTTGGCGCCGGCACTCCGCAAGAATTTCGAGACTTCGGTTTCTCCTTGCGTGAGGGCCCAATCGAGCACGGTACGGCCTCTGACGTCGCGCGCGTTGATGTCGGCGCCTTCTTGAACCAGCAGGCGGACGAGTTCCAGATCGGGCGTTTCGGCGGCGGCGGCCATCATGAGGGGCGTAATGCCGCGATCGCCGTTCAGGTTGGGATTGGCGCCGTGTTCGAGCAGAAGCTGGATGGGTGGAGTCGCGCTTTCAAAAGCCAGAAGGCCCATCGCCGGGAAGCGGGTGGCTTGGATTTTGGTGAGTGCGTCGGGGCTGATGCCGAGGCGGAAAACGGTGGTGATGAGATCCTTGTCGCCGGAACCCAGCGCGGTGAGCAGCGCGTCGTCGCCCAGTTGTTCCAGGCGGGTGCATTCCAGGCCGGCGGCGCGGGCGGCTTGCTGCAGGGCGGCGTCTCCCGCATCGTAGGCGATCCGCAGCAGTCCGACGCCTTGTTTATCGACGGCTTTGGGATCGGCGCCGTGGGATAAGAGCAGGCGGACGGCTTCGATATTGCCGGGGCGGAGGGCGGCCAGCAGCAGGGCGCTCTGGCCGTCGTCCGTGCGGATGTTGACGTCGGCGTTGTTGGAGAGCAGCAGCTTAACCTTTTCAGGATCGGAACTGGCCCACATGAGGGCGGTGGCATGAACCTGGTTCACGCCGTCCACGTTGGCGCCCTTGGTGATGAGCAGCCGCATGCATTCGGGCGATGAGAAAGCCGCGGCGTACATGAGCGCCGACGCGCCGGTTTCGTCGTGGAAATTAGGATCGCCGTTGTCGCGCAGCAGTTCGTGGACGGCGGCAACGTTGCCCTTACGAATCGCCGCGAGCAGTTTAGGACCCAGGCCGCCGGTTTGTGCAGCCAGCCCCGAAAGAAACAGCACCCAGAGGAATAGCACTCCGTTACGCATCCTTTAGCCCTCCAATGTGTGAAAAGTATAGCAGGAGCGGCGCGGAGATGACCAGCCTCGTTAGTAAATAATTGATTTTGGCGGATTACAGGTTTTGTTGGCTCGCAAAGTGGGTGCGCAGCTTCTGCCAGGTGGCTTCCAGGTCCTCGGGGACGACGCGGGTTTCGCCGACCACGGTCATGAAGTTGGTGTCGCCGGTCCAGCGCGGCAGCACGTGAAGGTGAACGTGACCGGCAATGCCGGCCCCGGCACTTTTTCCCAGGTTCATGCCGAGATTCAACCCGTCAGGCTGGTAGATGGCGCTCAGATGTGTCACGCACTGGCGGGCCAGGCGGATCATTTCCACCATAGTTTCGTCAGGCAGGTCTTCCAGGGATGGGACATGGAGATAGGGGACCACCATTACGTGGCCGCTGGTATAGGGGAAGCGGTTGAGGATGATCAGATTGTGCGCGCCGCGGTGAGCCACCAGCCAAGTCTTGTCATTGTCCGCCTTGGCGGCGCCGCAGAAAACGCAATCGCCCGCATTCCCGGCCGTGGTCACGTACTGATAGCGCCAGGGAGTCCAGAGATAATCCATGCCGTAACCGGGGAAACGACTACGGGGTGGGAGTCTCGCCGGGCGGCGTCAGCACCACCTGAGGGGCGGGCGTGACCGAGTTGTTGACCACGTCTTTCAATTCCTTGCTGGGCTTGAAATACGGGATCTTCTTGGCGGGAACTTCGACGCGCGCGCCGGTTTTCGGGTTGCGACCGACACGCGGCTGGCGCTGGCGGGTGCGGAAGCTGCCGAAACCGCGAATCTCGATCTTGTCACCGCCGCGCAAAGAGCGGACGATGCTGTCGAAAATGGCCTCGACGATGACCTCCGATTCTTTCCGGGTCATCTCCACCACTCTGGAGACTTCTTCAATCAGATCAGCCTTAGTCATCGCATTCTCCTCGGGGAGGCAAACTCTTACGAAACCGCAGTATCTCTTGATTACAACAAATTTGCAAGCTATTCGAGGGTGCGATCTTTGAGGCTCATCACTTCCTCGATGGTGGTGGTGGCGGCGGCGGCCTGGCGCTGGTAGTCTTCCAGGCGGTTTTTCTCTTCGTCGTCCGACACGGCGCGGAGGCTGAGGCCGATCTTTTTCTCGGCCTCGCTCATCTTGACGATCTTAAAATCGAACTCCTGGTTAAGGGAAACGGGCGGCTCTTCGTGGCCGCGGCGGCCCGCGTAGCCCGGTATCTCCGAAAAGTGGCAGAGGCCCTCGACGCCTTCGGCCAGCTCCACAAAGGGGCCAAAACTGGCCAGGCGGCAAATGCGGCCATGAACGGTATCGCCCACCTGATGGTTCTGGAAAAACGTCTCCCAGGCGTCGGGCTGAAGCTGCTTGATGCCGAGGGAAAGCCGATGGGACGCGGAATCGATATTCAGAATGACGGCCTGCACCACTTGTCCCTTCTTCAGGACCTCGGAAGGATGCTTGACGCGCTTGGTCCAGGAAAGATCGGAAACGTGCACCAGGCCGTCGATGCCTTCTTCGATTTCGATGAAGGCGCCGAAATCGGTCATATTGCGGACGCGGCCCTCGACCACCGAACCGACGCTGTAGCGCGTGTCGATGGTGCTCCAGGGGTTAGGCTCGAGTTGTTTGAGGCCGAGCGAAATGCGGCGGTCGCGAGAATGCACCTCGAGGATCACGGCCTCCACCTGGTCGCCGGGCTTGACCACCTTCGAAGGATGTTTCATGCGGCGCGACCAGGTCATCTCGCTGATGTGAATCAGGCCTTCGACGCCCGGCTCGAGTTCGACGAAGGCGCCGTAATCCGTGACATTGACGACCCGCCCGATGACGCGGCTGTTCACGGGAAAGCGCAGCGCCACGGTTTCCCAGGGATCGGGCTCAAGCTGTTTCATGCCGAGCGAGACGCGTTCCTTGGCGCGGTCGAACTTAAGGATCTTGACGGTCACCTGATCGCCCACGTGCAGCAGTTCGGAGGGATGGGTCACGCGTCCATAGGAGATGTCCGTGACGTGCAGTAAACCGTCGATGCCGCCGAGATCGATGAAGGCGCCGTATTCGGTGAGATTCTTCACCACGCCGGTAACCACCGAGCCCTCGACTAGATGTTCGAGAGTAGCGCTCTTACGGACGTTGATCTCTTCCTCCACGGCGGCCTTGCGGGAGACTACCACATTGCCGCGGCGGCGGTTGAGCTTGATAATCTTGACCGGGATGTCCTGCCCAACCAGCGAATCCAGGTTGTGGACGGGACGCGGATCGGCCTGGGATCCAGGCATAAAGGCCTTGATGCCGACATCCACGGCGAGCCCGCCTTTGACGCGGCCGAGCACCCGGCCGGAAACCACTAATTGTTCCTGGTAGGCCTTTTCGAGATTCTCCCAAATACGCAGGCGCGCCGCGCGAGTGTGCGAAAGAAGAACGTATCCTTCGGGCTGCTCGCCGCCGTGATCGATCATGACGTCGACGGGGTCGCCGCGCTGCACGGTAACGGTGCCCTCGGGATTGCGGAACTGTTCGATCGGTACGATGCCTTCGGACTTATATCCGAAATCGATGATCACGTCCTTGGCGGTAATACTGAGTACCGTGCCTTGCAGGACTTCGTCGGCGGCGGGTGGTGCGAAGTGGCTGTAATCGTCGAGAAGATTCTCGTAGCTGTCGGGTCCGGTATCCTCGATTTGTCCGTTGTTCCCGTGGTTAAGGTCTACGGCCATTACGCCTCCGCCGATTACTGGTCCGCCTGTGACTGCATAGCGAGAATTCCCCTGGCGGGCTGTCAGCGCCGACTGGTACCCGCGCTTCGCTTACGCCGAGCGTTCCATTCCACAGCATGCGCCGATCACCAGCAACACCTGAAAGATCAGTATGTTAGCAAATATACGCCGAGTCGCTGGAGGTTGTCAACGGTACCCCCAGGCCCCAGCCGCAGCTTTCTCTTGGCGTGGGGGCAAATCTCGGATACAATCAGACTGCTAGATCTGAATAGGATCAGGGGCTTTCCGGCGCCGGCCGTTCCGGCTTTATACCGGCCTTTTAGGAGGTTTGCATGTTCGAGACCCTTGGAGATCACATTCGCCAGGATGAGGGACCACCGGCCAGCCGATTTGAGCGACTCTTTCGATGGGCGGTGGTGGCAGCGGTTTCGGTGGCGTTGTTCGGCGGGTTGTACCTGCTGATGCAACACCTGGAACACTAAGCCGGGTTCAGGAGATCACTGAATCGGCGCGATCAGACGCATTACGGATTTGACCTTCCGGCCATAGG
This sequence comes from Bryobacterales bacterium, assembly GCA_963842505.1. Lineage (GTDB taxonomy): Bacteria > Acidobacteriota > Terriglobia > Bryobacterales > Bryobacteraceae > PALSA-129. The sequence continues at coordinate 838,099 of CAWJGZ010000004.1, read as the reverse complement.
CGGCGTCGGGATTGTACGTGGCTAAAATCTTGTCCAGGCTCTTGTCGCGGTAGAGCAGCGAGCGGGCCAGGTGATAGCCCACGGTGTAGATGGCGGCGGCGGGGGTGGGGAACTGCGCGCGCCCGGAGTCCCAGCCCAGGATATTGTTATTCCGCCCGGCCTTCCCGCCGGTGGATTCCACATAGGAGATGCTGGGAAGCAGGCGCCAGTCCAGGGTATAGGTATCGGCTACATCGAGGAACTCGTAGACGTAGCGCCCAGCGGGGCAATTGCTCTTGCCGAAGAACAGGCGTAGCGCGGCGTAACGGGAATCAAGGCGATAATCCGGGGCAGGGGCTCGGTGCGCCGGCTGCGGCGATAAAACCACCGGCAGGGACACCATACCAAACATCACCAAGCCTCCGGACAATAGTCTTCTCATGTTCTAATATCCTTTTAAATTCAATGGTTTGTGCTGCCCGAAAAGGCTCGCTCAGGGAGCGGAAAGCAGCTTGGAAACGCGGTGGGAGCAGAGGCCCCCGGAGAACAGAAAAGTGAACTAAGGAATCGACATAATGAGTGATTATAACACTACCCGCAATGGTGGATTGGAGGTCAGGCTCCGAGTGGTGTGCGACATAAAACTGGATAGCATCGCGATTTCCCAGAGAAACAAACGATCCTGAGCGTGCCAACTATTCAGCACGGAACAGCGAGCGTTAGCGAGCAGCCAGCTCCAGGCTGCGTGGCGGCTGCTCGCTAACGCTCTCGGTTCTGTTCCGAGGAAGACCGGCTGTACCCCGGCGGTCCCCGAAAAAACCGTACGACGCGACGGCCAACACTCTTCCGCTGCTGATGGCCCGGTGCTGGCGGCGGCCGATATGGATTCGTGGAGGGCTGTGACGCACGCCTGGAAGAGCGGCGCCGCAGTGTGGCGCGATCAGGCAAGAGGCGATTTTTCGCTGCAACGGCGCGCCGGATGGAAGGAATTGAAGCAGCCGCGGGTGGGACTCTACCACCCGTGGCAGGTCAACAGGGACGAAGGCTGGACGCGCTGGCTGCTGGAGCAGTTCAGGTTTGCTTACACCGGGCTGCGAGATGCGGAAATTCAGGCGGGCGGACTGGCATACGCAATTACCAGTGGTGGCGCGCTATGTTGAATCGGGCGTCTTGGTGTCGGGTTGGCTGGTGGGTGAAAAATCATTTCTGGCCGCGCAGCTGTAGTCAATGCGCCCATGGGAAGCGGCCCCGTCGTGCTGTTCGGTATGCGGCCCCAGTATCGCGCGCAGAGCTATCTTACTTTTAAGATGCTGCAACGCACTGGTCCTCTAAGGCGCGCCAGTAGTCCGGGCGCGCCGCCTCAGGTTCATTAGCCGGCTGCTTTCCGCTTGTTATATTCAGCCCAGCGCTTTTTCTGAGCGGCTGCAATTCTGCGACGGCCCGCAGCCGACATTTTCCGCTTGGCCGGCTTAGCGGAAGGCTCAGCAGCGGCTGGCGCCTGACCCAGCAGTGCACGAATACTTAGCATGGCTTGTTGTATCTCGGCGACCTTTGCCTGATAACCCAACAAGGCAGCTTCTAGAAAGGAACGATCTGATTTCATCGGTAACAGTCTATCATTGCCGTAGTGAGAACGTGCAAGGAATCTTAGTGGAGGTTTTAGGGCGAGGGCAGGCTTCCATCGAGGATTCGGGCGGAGCGCCGGCCTCCGCGAGGGCTCGCGCTCCGTGGCCTTACCGGCAAAACTTGAGTTGCGGAGGGGAGATTCGATAAAACATCGCCAGCGGCGATAGGAAATTCCCATCTTAAACGTTGGATTGGTACCAACCAGGACCTATAGTCCAATACCGGAGTGTTGGCGGTGCGGAATCGAAGGGGGAGAGCAGAACTGGCATAGCTTACAAGAGTTTCCCCAGAAATCAGTAATATTCCTTCCGTACCGGTACGGTCCTGACTGATCGACGTATTAGACCAGCGCATAGTACGTTCGGATCATTTATAGCATTTCTTTTCATATAGCTAGCACCTTACAATACAATCAGTCTTGGCTCCATCGAGAGCCACTTCGTGCTGTGGACTGAATAAGCCGATGCCAATTGACTTAAGGAAAGTTCTGAAAGACCTCTATACTCAGCGGGAACGGCTGGAGCACGTGATCACGTCTCTCGAGGCGTTGCAGCAGGGTTCGGCGGCAGGAGTGCCTCCCCACAAGAAGTCCAATCGAGGCCGGAAATCGATGGGCCCTGAGGAGCGACGCGAAGTATCGGAGCGTATGAGAAAGTATTGGGCGGCGCGCCGCAAGAAGACGCTGGTGGCCAACTAAGTCAATCGCCAGGGCTACCGTTTTTCGAGTTTGACCTCGACGGGGGTTCGCAAGCGGGCGGCGGTATCGGCCACATAGCGATCCCACTCCGCGTGGGTATGAAAATCAGCGCCCAGCGTGGAAGCGAAACCGGCATAAGTCATACAAGGACGGCCGGGCTCAATCCTGGTAAGCATGAGGTAATTGAGATCGTCCTCGGTGAAGCTCGCGATGGCTGCCGGGTCGGCGAGAACGGCCTGGCCTAACTGGCTGGGGCCCTCTTTCACATCTTCCCAGGTGCGCATCCAGCCATGCTCCTTGTCGGACTGCACGGCGGTTCCCTGCAGTTTACGGATGCCGCAGGCGTGCATCAGATTGGCGGCGCTTCCGTCGATGGTATAGCGGGATTCAAAGCGGTCCAGGTTAGAACCGGCATCGAGTGAAATCCGTTTCTTTTCGGACACGCGCACGCCCCCCGCGGACCAAGCTTCGTAGGTGAGTTCGAACAGGACGCGAATGGGGCCCACGGCATACACTTTGGAATCGCGGAAATTTGCGGAGGGATAGAGCTTGCCACCGGCCCAGATTCCCGTGCCGCCATCGCCCCGGGTCTTGCCGGCTGGATAGAAATCGCCGCCCTGTCCGTGCTCCTTGTGGTAATCGTCCATCATGTACCAGTCGTTGATGACCAGTTTGGGGACGCGCTTGGTCCAGACATCCACTGAACTGGAAGTGAGCGGCTCCTGAGTCCAGGTTTCGAGCGCCTTGCCATACATGCGGTGGGCGATGCGGTCGTTCTCCCAGGCGAAATCGTCCAGGCGCTCCCTGACGAAGCGGCCGTAAGTCTTGTAGTCTTCAACGCGGGCGATCTGGCGGTCGCCGGCGGTGAGCAGGAAGACGCGGGTCTGGCGCGGCGCGAAATCGGCCTGAAAGAGGAATTCCTCGAATTTTCCGTCACCATCGGTATCGACAGCCTGGATGATCAGATCCTTATCGGAGCCTTCGGCGCGAACGTGGATTTCGCGTGCGTCCTTGAAGGTGAGCAGGTCGTGGAGCTCGGCGACCCGCAGGACGATGGTTTCGGCGGGGCGCGCGAGATCGATGGGGTTACGAACCGTGACCGCAACGCCCGGCGCGGCGGCCAGGCTGGACGCCAGCGATATGATCAATCCGAAAAGGTGCCTACGCATGTTTGTTCTCCCGCCAAGTTACTTTTTCTTGACGCGGTAATGGAACGTGTTGAGATTATGTTCGATGTCGAAGGAACGGAGCATCGTGATGACTTCGGCGCCGGCCATTAAGACCGGACCGTAGCCCTGCATGGCGTCGAGGTCGGTGGGCCGGTTGTAATAATACACGGCGTCGTAAGCGGCGGTAGTGCTGACGCAAATGCCCGCTACGCGGCCATCGGGGCGCACGCGGGTGGCCAGGGCCTGCCAGCCGGCCTGAGCCACCGGAGCGTAGACCGGCGTGAGCCAGCCGCGGTTGACGCCGCGCGCGATGGCAAAGGTGAACATAGCCGTGGCGGAAGACTCGAGATAGCTATCGGTCTTTTCCAGTAACTGGTGCCACATACCGGTTGAGCTCTGCACTGCGACAACGCCCCGCGCGGCGGAGCGGAAGATATCGAGAACCTGGGCGCGGCTGGGATGGTCCTCAGGCATTACGGACAGCAGCTCGGCGGTAGCCATGAGCACCCATCCGCCGCCGCGGCCCCAGTAGAAGCGGGGATCGTAGGATGCGGTGTTTTCGTACCAGGCGTGGCCGTAGAGGCCGGTGCGGGGATCCTGGAGGCGCTGGGACATGCCGATGACCTGGCGCGCGGCATCGTCGTACCACGCGCGGTCTCCCGTGAGTTTGCCCATCTGCGCCAGGAATGGGACGGACATATAGGCATCGTCCGCCCACACAGACACCGGTTGCGGCCGCGGGCGGGCCAGCGTGCCATCGGGCAGGCGCATCTGCTTATGAGCGATGTAATCGGCGACCACGTCGATGGTCGAGCGGTAGCGCTGGTCCGGTTTCCTGGCGTAGGCCTTGATCAGGGCCGCCCCGATGGCGCCGCAATCGTCCAGGGCGCGCATTTCCAGCAGCCGGCGGTAGCCGTAGGATTGAGCGCCGAACTGGGCGGCCTGCCTCCGGAAGTAATCCAGGTGGTCGAAAATGAAATCGAAATTCTTCAGCGTGTAATCGGAATAGCGCGGGTCGCCGGTGACGTCGCTCACATTCAGCAGGCCGGCCAGGATCACGCCCACGGGATAGTCCCAATCGTTGAACTGCCCGGTGCGGTTGTCTACGCCAGCGGTCTTGATAGGATGGCTGAAATCGGTGACGGGCTGGCCGGTTTGCGTATCGATGATGCGGTAGGCGGTGGAGCGAACGATGTAGCCGAAGACGCGGTCGAGAGTGGCTTTGATTTCGGCCTCGGTGGGGACCACATAGTCGACGCCGTCGGCGAGCGAGGGTTGCGTAAATGATGGGTCGCTGCGGCCTTTGGGCGGAGTTTGCGCGAGAGCGCGGAAGGCCAGCGGGACCAGGGCCAGAACTAATACCACATGACGAGACGGTGTCATACGATTAGATACGCGATGCGATTTTAGCAGAGATGCACAGGAGCGGAGCTTGTCCTCTACTTACAATTCCTCGCCCGGTGGTGGGGCGGGCCAGATAGATCGCCGCCCGCAGGCCGCTCGCGATATTCGCGGGACAATAGTTTCTGCCATGCAAATTCGTTCCGCCGTCACCTCGGTGCTCGACGCCATAACCACGATGCCTTCGCCGGCTACGCAGCGATCGGCGAGGAACTGCTGGTCCAGTTGGGCTGCGCGGTCACGGCGTTCTGCGGCGCGGTGGGGACGGCGGGAATGTTGGTCGGCGTGTCTCGCGCGCTGAAGGCTGCCCAATCGAAGGCCCGGATTGTGGCTCTGGAGCCCGCCGCGTCCCCGGTCCTCACCACCGGCAAGGGCGGGGCACACCGCGTGGAAGGGATCGGCGTAGGCTACTGGCCGCCCCACGTCAAGCCCGGCGATTATGACGAAATCCGCACCGTTGAAGAGAGCGCCGCGCGCGCCATGGCCCGCCGCCTGGCCCGCGAAGAAGGTGTCTTCGCGGGCACGTCCACGGGAATGAATGTGGCCGCCGCCGTACAGCTTGCGGGCGAGCTCAGGCCCGAATCGACGGTGGTCACTGTAGCCGTTGATAGCGGTCTCAAGTATCTGGCGGGCGATCTATATTCGGCCTAAAAGCTCGCTGCGGCGTGATCTTGCTTTCTGCTTATTTATAGTTCCGCAAGCATCTGGTCGATATCCGCCGGGCTGATATAAAAGTGAGGTGAAGTCCGCACCCACCCCGCCCGCGGCGATGCCGCAATTCCGGCTGTGCGCAGCTTGTTGACCACCTCTACGGCCTCTATCCCCGGCTTCCGGAAACTCACGATCCCAGCTCCGGTTTCCGGTGTTCGCGTACCCAGTACCTCGTATCCCTTGCTTACCACGCCCTCGTAGATCCGGTCCCCCAGATTCTGGACAACCGGAGCGATTTTTCCCAGTTCGACTTCAAGTAACAGCTCAATTGCAGCCTTTAAACCATAACAGCCAATAGTATTTAGAGTGCCGCACTCAAATCGCCCGGCATCCTGCCTTAGCGTCATATCGCGCGATGCGTAATCGTCGTATCCCGCGACGTTGGTCCAGCCGAATTCCACCGGCTCCACGCGGTCCTGAAGTTCCTGACTTATGTATAAGATGCCGCATCCCTCCGGCCCCAGTAGCCACTTGTGGCCGTCGGCCGCCAGCGCGTCGATATGGCAGCTCCGCACATCCACCGGAAAAGCGCCCAGCGCCTGAATTGCATCTACCAAATAAATACAGTGGTTACGATGGCAAATCTCTCCAATCGCTTGAATGGGTGCGCGGTACCCCGACAGGAATTGCACAAAGCTGATGGACAGCAGGCGCGCACCCCGGCAGGCCTGCTCGATGCGCTCGAGCGGATCCTGCACCGACAGCCATGTTACTGCAATTCCTTTTTCTTCCAACCGCTTCCAGGGGTAGTAGTTGGCCGGGAATTCCTCGCGGAAGCCCACCATCCGGTCTCCCGGCTTCCAGTCCAGTCCCATCGCCACGGTGGCAATCCCTTCCGACGTGTTTTTGACCAGCGCGATCTCCGAGCGCTCCGCCCCAATCAGACGCGCCACCGCCACCCGCAACCCTTCATATACTGCGAGCCAGTCCTGGTAATGCAGGCTGCCGCACTGTGAACAATCGTCCGCCAGACTCTTCATGGCCTCCGCGGCCGCCTTGGAAAGCGGCGCGACGGCCGCATGGTTTAGATAAATCAGCCGGTTGCGCACGGGGAACTGCCCGGCATACCGGCTCCACAAGGGCTCTGCCCCTGAAAATTGACGATCCATGACAATTCCGATTCTCTTACAATCCCGTACAATAAGTGAAATGGGACCCAGGAGGCATCCGTGAAATTGTTGTCTGCCGCCGCGCTCACTCTGGCGCTGGCATTGACCTCGCTTGCCGCCGATCAGAAAAACCCCAAGGACGATCCGTCGCAAATCGGCGCCCGCAACGTCGGCAACTGCCTCAACCTGTACTCCATCCAGAAGGAAATGGCCCTCGGCCAGCAATTGGCGCGGGAGGTCACCAAGCAGTCCAAGATTCTCGATGATCCCATCATCTCCGAATACGTGAACCGCACCGGGCAAAACCTCGCGCGCAACTCCGACGCCAAGGTGCCCTTCACCTTTCAGGTCATCGACAGTGACGAGGCCAATGCCTTCGCGCTTCCCGGCGGCTACGTTTTCGTCAACACCGGTCTCATCAAAGTGGCTTCCGAAGAGGATGAATTCGCGGGCGCTCTGGCGCACGAAATCGCCCATGTGGCCGCGCGCCACATGACCTGCCAGGCTACCAAGTCGCAAATCGCCGGGATTGCCGGAATAATCCCCGGTGTCCTTCTTGGCGGTTGGGCCGGTTACGGCGCCCGTCAGGCAGTCGACGCGGCTATCCCCATCGCCTCCCGCGGCTTCAGCCGTCATGATGAGACGGAAGCCGACTACCTTGGCGTCCAGTACATGTACGCCGCCGGCTACGATCCCACCGGCGCAGTCAGCATCTTTGAGAAACTCGAATCCATGCAGAAAACCAAGCCCGGCGCCGTCGCCAAGGTTCTGGCCACTCACCCGATGGATTCCGACCGCATCGACCGCACCGAAAAGGAAATCCAGCGGATTCTCCCCTCGAAGCCCGACTACGTTGTGACTACCTCCGAATACCGTGACATGCGCGACCGCCTCATCACGCTGGAAAATCGCCGCCAGCCTAACCCCGAGAACCGCCCCCACCTGATCCGTTCCGGCGACGACAAACTGCCTGACACCGATCCCGCCGCCCGTCCCACTGTCAAGCGCAAAGACATTGTCGAGTAGTGAACCCGCCAGTCTTCAGGTAAGCGCGGGAACTCGGGACGAGTCGACTACGCGGAACGTTCCTTCTTAAGAGCCTCGTGCAAAAGCATCTTTATGTAGGTCTGATACGGAAGCCCTTTCTCGTGCGCCAGATCCTGCGCCGTCTTAATATCAGGCACCGGGAGCCGCATGGTAACGGTTTTCAGCGGTATAGCCCGCCTCGCCTTGCCGGACTTCAGCGCGCGTTCCATGATCTCCGTAGCCGCCCCGGGATGGCTGTCCCACCACCCGGCCTCTTCAGCTTCGGTGCGGAACTTCGGAATTGCGATTGGCTTTCTGGGCATAGTCATTTTCCCTCGAAGTATATCTGCCGCTGTCCTTTGGTCATCTCGTAGGCCGTAACGACTCGGATCTTGCCGCGCCGCTCGGTATATAGAATGGTGAGCAGGCGCCCTGATTTGGTGCGCCAAAAAAGAGCACCCGCTCTTCGCTTTCGTGCGGTTGAACATCGGCCTCCAACGGTTCGATCAGGACCGCCTCCTCGGCTTCTTTCGCACTGATGCCATGTCTTGCAATGTGCTGCAGGTTGTCGACGTCCCAATCGAATTCTATTATTTACATAGTAAAGACATAGTAAAGACAAGTCAAGGTTGACGCGGAGCCGCTGAAGCCGGCGGGTTACAGATTGGACGGAGCGGGCGCATCAGTTTTTTCTTGACTCAACGACATCTTTCGTAGTACAGTCTTCGTAGATGTCAGCCAAACCGTCCGATCCGCCTCGCCCCACCGACGCTGAACTCGAGATCCTCACCGTTCTCTGGAGCCGCGGGGCTTCCACCGTGCGCGCCGTCCACGAAGCCATCGTCGGCCGTAAACCGACGCAGTACACCACGGTTCTCAAGCTCCTCCAGATCATGGCCGAAAAGGGGCTGGTGCGGCGCGACGAAAAGCAGCGCGCCCACATCTATTCCGCCAGCCGGCCGGCGGAATGGACCCAGCGCCAACTTGCCGGCGACCTGCTGCGGCGCGCCTTCGGCGGCTCCGCTAAGAGCCTCCTGCTGGGCGCTCTTTCCTCCCGCCGCGCCTCGCGCGAAGAGCTCGCCGAGCTGCGCCGTTTCCTCGAAGAGTACGAAAAGGGGACGTTATGAATGCACTCGCTCTCTGGGTTCACACGCCCGTCGCGCAAGCCGTGGGCTGGGCGCTGATTCATTTTCTCTGGGAAGGCGCCGCACTGGCCGTGGTCTTGGCCGCCGCGCTGTTCCTGCTGGGCCCATCACGCGCCCGCGCCCGCTACGCCGCCGCTTGCCTCTTGTTGTTCGCCATGCCTGTGGCTTTTGCCGTTACGCTGCTGGTTTCGCTACCAAGCCACAAGATAGAGACATCGACCGCCGTGCGCCTGCCGAACGCCCTGAGACAATTCTCCGCGTTGCCCTCGCTTCAGGCCGCGCCCCCGTCCGCCGGCCCGGACTTCCGCGACTTCCTCCCATGGCTCGCGCTCTGCTGGTTCCTCGGCGTCGCGTTCTTCTATGCGCGCGGGATGGTCGCATGGTTTTCTGCCCGCCGCCTGGGCTCGCGCGGAATCTGCGCCCCGCCGCCGGCTTGGCAGCACCGGCTCACATCACTCCGCGATCGCATGCGCCTCTCGCGCCCCGTGCGTTTGCTCGAATCCTGCCTCACCGACGCTCCCGTTCTGGTCGGCTACCTGCGCCCCGTGATTCTCATGCCGCTTGGCTGCCTTGCCAATCTGCCCGCCGGTCAAATTGAGTGCATCCTCATCCATGAGCTCTCTCACATCCGCCGTCACGATTATCTGGTCAATCTGCTGCAGGGCTTTGTCGAAGGCCTCTTGTTCTACCACCCGGCCGTTTGGTGGGCCTCGCGCGTGGCGCGCGAGGAACGCGAAAACTGCTGTGACGATGTCGTGGTTGAAATCACCGGGGACGCCCGCGTCTACGCCGCCACTTTGGCCGCGCTCGAGCACCGCCGCGCGCTGTCTCTCGAAGCCGCTATGGCCGCCACGGGAGGAAATCTCATGAAGCGCATCCGCCGCCTGCTCACCGCACCACAACCCGCGCAGCCATCCGCCAGTCCGGTCTTCGCCGCCGCTCTGTTGCTGGTCGCTTTCGCCGCCGCGCTGGCCGCCTGGCCGGGCAAGCCGCTCGCACGCCACGCGATCCCGGCCGTCGCCCTGCAAGCGCGCCTGCTGCAGTCCCAAATGATCGAGCCTCAGTCGATCCCTCTGCCCGGCGCTCTTCAGGAGGGCCAGACGGCCGGCCCTGATACGGCGTTCCGCCGGTGGCTCAATCAAGACGCCAGACAGGACGTCAAATCAGATACCGCCCGGCAAGAGGCTTCGCGCAAAGATCTCATCACGCCGTACCAGAAATGGTTGAACGAAGATGTCGTCTACATCATCACGGACGAAGAACGCGCCGCCTTCCGACGTCTCCAGACGGACGAAGAGCGCGAGCACTTCATCGAGCAGTTCTGGAAACACCGCGATCCCACTCCGGACACCGTCGAGAACGAATTCCGCGAGGAGCATTACCGCCGCATCGCGTATGCCAACGAGCATTTCGCGTCGCGCATCCCCGGTTGGAAGACCGACCGCGGCCGCATCTACATCACCTACGGGCCGCCCGACGAAATCGAAGACCACTCCTCCGGCGGTTCCTACAAGCGTCCAGCCGCGGAAGGCGGCGGCACCACGTCCACTTTCCCCTTCCAGCAATGGCGCTACCGCTACATCGAAGGCATCGGCAACAATGTCATCATCGAGTTCGTGGACCCCACCATGACGGGCGAATTTCACATGACCACGGACCCATCGGAAAAGGACGCCCTGCGGTACGTCCATGTGGCTCAGCCGCCCGGCGGCCAGCCCAATCCCGCGAACCCAGCCCGCACTGCTAAGGTGCTCCAGGCAGGCCAGGACCCGCGCGTTTCCATCGTCATCGGCAGCGCAGCCGAGCCAGGCGCCGCGGGCTGGAGCGTGGTGATGGTGCAGCTCGATCCCTCGACGCACTCGTTCCACGTTTCCGGAGAAGTGACCACACCGGCGCCGGCCAGGCAAGTAGTGGGGACCTTCGAGGGGACCGGCGAGACGTCCGTGAACGCCTCCGGCCAACGGGTCTTTACCAAGTTCGTGGCGCTGGCGGCGGGGAGCTATCGGCTGGTCGTCGCCGTGAAGGACTTAACCACCGGCGAAACGAAAAACAGCGAGATCGCATTTCAGGTGAACTGAGCCGCTCATTCCTTCAGCTTCGGAAACAGCGCCTTGTCCAGAATCCGCCGCGTCAGTTCTTCCATGGTGAGGTATTGGTCCCCGTCGCGATAGAACAGCTTCTCTCCCGGCAGAATACCCACCACGATTTCCAGCACCTCGCCGCCGCGCTCGATACGGAAGCCCGGCAGCGCGGGCGCCGCTGTCACGTCCACCTTCGAGCGCTGCTCCCATCGCCCGTTCTCTTCTTCCCTGACGATCAGCCGCAGCCTCTGCCCCGTCACCAGCAATTCGGCCGTCTCCGGTCCAAAGACCTGCGTGTACTGTTCGACGCATGCCTTCATCGCGTCCCGCACTTCCTCTTGCGCTTGTGGCAGCCTCTCCAGCATGGTGGCTTCCCTTTGCCGCCGCTCGCGCTCTTCGGTAATGCGCATGTGGAGCCACTGATAATTCATAACGGTGTCTCCATGGTAACAGCCGGCCTTATCAAGCGGTGCGTTCCGCCGCCACGTAGCGCGGTTCCGCGTCCGTCCAGCGCGTGGCCGGCGTCATTTCGCCGACCGCTTGGGCCACCGGCTCAAAGCTGAACCACTCCACCAGCGACTGGTCGTCCACGCGGCGCCGGCTCATGATCTCCCGCCGCTCCCGCAGCGCTCTGGGCGCGCACTTTGCCAGGTGCCAGAAGGCCGCCAGCGAACCCGGCTCGCTCAACACCGCGCCGCCAATCACCATCACGTCACGAAGCGTCATGGGCAGCCAGAACCGCCGGTATAGGCCCGCCGTCGAGTTCTTGATTCGCATCAGGAAGCGGTTCTTCACCGAGTGCATGTTGATGGCCGCCGGCACGGCGCGCCGGCTGCCCGGCGTCACGCGGCGCACGTGATACGATTCGGCCGCCGGTTGATACAGGCAGCGCCACCCTTGCAGCAGCGCCCGCCACGCCACGTCCGCGTCTTCCCGGTAGCAGAAGAATCCGGGATCGAAAAAGTTCCCGTCCACGGCCACGTCCTCGATCATCTCCCGCCGGTAGAGGGCTGCCGCCGCGCTGGCTCCGAACACGTACTCCATGGTGTCGTATTGCGCGCAATCCAGCTCGTGCCATCCCCGGTCGAAATGCCGCATGGCTGGGGTGAAGAAAATTCCCGCCGAATCGATCCGCCGCTCCGCCAGCGGCTTGAATCCCGGCCCGATGGACATCAGCTTGCCGCACACCGACCCGGCCGAACCGTCCGCTTCGCCGGCTTCCACCAGCGTCCGTATGAAGTCCGGCAGCAGCAGCACGTCAGGGTTCAGGGTCAGTACCCAATCCGCCCGGTTGGCCCGCATCGCCTGGTTCTGGCCCGCCGCGAATCCCGCGTTGTGGTCGTTGTAGATGGTCCGGATGCGCCCGCGGTAGCGCCGCAGAATCACTCGCGTCGCGTCCGTTGAGGCGTTATCCACCACTACAACGTCGAGTACCACTCCGGTCTGTTCGAGTACCGCTTCCAGGCAGCGACGTATATAACGCTCGCTGTTATAGGTGACAATCGCCACGCTTACCTGGGCGTGAGGCTGAATTTTCAAGGTCGTTATGGCTAAGACCGGCGAAAGACCCGCTTCAACTACACTGGAGTGGCGAGAAACCGGGTATTTTGAAGAAATATATTTTTTTGATTGGTGTAGTGGAAATGGCCTCCTCGAGGGTCTTTGAGATGGCTCGCTACAATGTCCTCGGATACGGTAGGTGAAGGGCCAGTGGGATTCCTTCGGCGGCCGCAATCCGGTTCGGAGTTGCAAGACCAGGTGGCTCAGTTGTTTGCAGATACTCGGGATGACTTATACCGCTACCTCCTGACGCTCGGCGTTCAGCCGCCGAAAGCCCAGGAATCCGTCCAGGAAGTCTTCCTGCGTCTTTACACTACCCTCAAAAAAGGCGAAAAGATCGAAAATCTCCGCGGCTGGGTCTTCCGCGTGGCCCATAATGTGGGCCTCAAGGTCCGTGCCCGTCAAGCTTCCGAAGAAGCTTTCGCCCCGGAAGTCGGAATCCGCCTCACGCGTCCCACTTTGAATCCCGAGCGCGACCTGCTGGAGCGCGAGCGCATGCTCCGCTTCCATAGCGCCGTGGAGGGGCTCTCTGAACAGCAGAAGCGCTGCCTTTTCTTGCGGTTAGAAGGCCTGCGGTATCCCGAAATTGCTTCCACCCTGGGCATCAGCGCCTCCGCCGTGGGCGAGTTCCTGCGCCGTGCCCTGGCACGGCTGAAGAAGGTGCGCGATGAGTAGCTTCCGGATGCGGCATCCCGAAGAAATCTCGCTCGTCCGCTACCTGGATGACGATCTGCCAGCCCGCCAAGCCGGGAAAGTGGCCAGCCATCTGGAATCCTGTTCTCAGTGCCGCGCCGAATTCGAAGCGCTCCAAAGCACGGTCGCGGATTGCGCGCACTACCGCCAGGACGTACTGGCGGCGATGCCCGCTCCGCCCGCCGAATGGCGCGATTTGTACCCCGATTTTTCACGAATTGATGAATCTCTAGCCCATGAGCCTCTCCTTGTACGGCTAGCGCGGCCCTTGGTGCATGCGGGTGCACCACGTTGGGCGACGGCAGCGGTGTTGGCGATGCTGGTAGTAATAGGGGTCTTCTACCAGCTTCGCCAGACTCCGTCCGTACAAGCGGCAACATTATTGAAGCGCGCTATGGCGGTTGCCGAGGCTAAACCTCGCCCGGTCCATCGCATCCGCGTGCGCACGGGCAAACTGGATTTCACTCGCGTGATCGGGCCGCAGGCGCCTCTCACTTCGGCGGCCGCGGGCGCTCCGATGGAAGCCCTCGCCAACCTCGGAGTCCTTTTCAACCAAGCCCATTACGATTGGAACGATCCTCTGAGCGCCCGCTCTTTTGAGCAGTGGCGCGAACAACAAGTTCATACCACCGACGAAGTCTCCACGGTAGCCGCCGGCTACCGCATCCGAACCGTCGCTCGTGAAGGCGAAATCGCCGAAGCTGCCATCACCTTTGAGGCGTCCGATATGATGCCGATCGATGAGCGCATCGAGTTTCGCGATAACCAGTGGGTGGAATTGACCGAGATAGCGGAATCAACGACCGAAAGCGGCGGTCTCACCGTCGCGCCTAGAGTCGAGGTTCCGGTGCGCGCCGCCGTACCACCAAGCCGGCCGGCCGCATTAGCACCCGGGCCATCGGCCTCGATCTCCGACGAATTGCAAGTGCTGTCTGCCCTGCACGGGGTTGAGGCCGACCTGGGTGATCCCATTGATGTTTCGCTCTCCGGCGGTAAGGTCCTGGTCACTGGCCGGGCTGGCCTGTTGCCCAACCGCCAGCAGAAGATCCAGACCGCCCTAGCCAATATGCCGCTGGTCGAGGTGCAGTTCGATTCGCTTCAGCCGGCCGCCATTCCGCCGCAGGCCGCGCTCTCTTCGGCCGGTGGCACCGCGACTCCGCGTCCCGTCATCCAGTCCCGCGTGGAACAGCAGCTCGGCGGCCATGCCGAATTCGAACGCTTCAGCGCCCAAATCCTCGATTCCGACGAAGACGCCATGAAGCGCGTCTATGCCCTCCACAGCCTGGCGCAGAAGTTCCCCGCCGGGACCGAATCGCAACTCAATGCGAAGGATCGCGAGCTGTTAACGACTTTGTCCCGTGAGCACGCCGCCGTGCTGGCCCAAAAGGTAAGTATTCTTGAAAGCCTTCTCCTTCCGACACTTTCCTCTTTGGGCGGCACGGCGGCCTTGGTTCACGCCGCTCCGCACTCCGCATGGCAGCCCGCCGTCGAAGATCTCTTCCGTTCGTCGACGCGCGTTGACAAATTAGTCTCCATCATGCTCGGCATGACTCCCAGCGAAGGTTCCACCGCCTCGCTTCCAACCGATCTCTTATCCGCCCTCAAAGATCTGCAATCCAACCTCGGCGACTGCCAGCGCCTCATCGGCCGCTAAGTAATCCGGCACAGCCGCAACCGTGCCCGATTCCGAGGCGGGGTGCATCTCCTTGCTAAGCGCCGGACCACTCACCATGAACTCCTGGCCTTCGGCGCCTACGCCATTGCCGCCCGGCAAATGCCGTAGACCGCGAATGCCACAATCCCGAATGTCCACAGGCGCGCGCGCCACGGGCGGTCCCAGAACAGCGAGAAGATCATCACGCAGGCCAGCGGCGTCAGCGCATTGAAATGAATTGCCGCGCTCCAATGGCCTTTGGCCAGCGCGAACAGGCCGCGCGTGAGGCCGCAGAGCGGGCACGGGCGCCCCGTCAGCCAGTGAAACGGGCACAGCCGGAATTTGGGATCCGCCGGTAGCGAAACCGCGACCAGCACGGCCAGCACGGCCGCCGCGCCGGCCATGCGCAGCCACGCTCGCGAGGCCATAGTCTAAAGTGCATCCACGGTGTTCGGCTCAAACCCGACCAGTTCCTTATAGGCAATCGTGATAGCCGCGAATGTTAGCGGAATAGTCACCAGGAGTCCCACCAGGCAGCAGATGAATCCCAGCACGTTCACCAGGAATGCCAGTATCAGAAACATCGTGAAGCCGAAGTAATCGTTCTTCACCACCGCGTGGCTGGCCTGCATGGCGGGCCAAAAGTCCATCCGCTTATCCACGATGAACAGATAGGTGAACTTGTACATGGCCGCGACCACCAGTCCCGGGATGATGCACAGCAGCGTGCCCGCGAGGGTGAAGATCGAGATCAGCAGCGACGCGACCAGCGTCGGCACAAAGAAGTTGAAGCCCTTGAACAGGTCGCCGAACTCCGCCTTGCGGCCCATCAGCTTCTTCATAGTGAAAATGTGGAAGCCCGCAATCAGCGCGCCCTGAATCAGCGGCACGCCGTTGAGCAGGAGAAAAATCAGCGCGATCAGGATGTAGTTGCCCAGGTCCTTCTTGACCAGATCGAATCCCTCGCTGATCCACCGGCCTCCTTCGGCCTTGATCCCGGCGCGAGGCACAAACGGCGTGGACGGCTTTCCGCCCGCGGCTAGTGGCGATTCCGCAACTGACTGGCCGCACTTGGGGCAGAATTGGACATCGTCGGCGACTTGAGTACCGCAATGGTGGCAGAACATGGTGGCCTTTCGTTGATGGATACGTCGCTTCCCCAGCCCAGGTTTGGTTTCTCTTTCACCCGGACCACGCGCGTCCCATCAGGGAGGCATAATACCACTAGCTGCGGCTTGCCGCGACAGATTTTTACGGATTGGCGGGCAGCTTTAGTCCGGCTTTGGCCAGCGCGCGCTGCAGCACGCTGCTAGCTTGCAACTCCGAGAACCGACCGCGAGATCGAGATTTCCGACACCAGCATGTGCCGCGCGCGTTCTAGCATCTTCTTTTCCCGGAAAGAGAGCGGCTTGTCCCCATGGAGCTGCAAGAGGCTCTTGAGTACCTCCGCCGCCTGCAACAAGTGTCCGCTCTGCATGCGTTCGGAATTCTCTTTGAAGCGCACTTTCCAATCCACCTTGATCTCGCACCAGCCGTTGGAAAGATAGGAAAGCACCCGTGCAATCTCGCGGTCCTTGGTCACTCTTCTTAGGCCGATATTGGCGGCGTTGGAAAGGGGCACCATCACGGTCATGCTGTTGCACCCCAAACGCAGAAGATAGAATCGCTCGAAGGCCGACCCGAAGGGACGGCTGCTGATATTTTCTATGGTCCCGACTCCCTGGTTAGGATAGACCACTTTATCGCCGATCTGAAAAGTCATCCGGGGTCCCCCACCAACCACCGTATTCAGGTGTTATTGCATGGTAATGCAACAACTCTAGAATTCTAAGGCTTGCAGAACATTTCTGTCAAGAGAAAACCGCTGTAAAAACGGACACTTGGCGTTGAATTATGCAATTGGAAAAAGAAGTGCGCGCGAATGCCTAATAGACAATAGTACACCTCTACTCAGTGGCACTTTTGCCACGGCTGGTACCCCGAATTCTTCAAACCCCTCGTGCTACGCTGTGCCGCCTGCTGCGGCAACCCGATTCTCTTCCTGCGATGGCAATTCCTGCACGGGCAAACTGCGCTCCGCCAGCAGCAAACGCCTCAAACTGCGAAGGTCGTTGAGGATGCGCCGGCTGGAGGTGATATGGAGGTTGAGTTTGGCGAGATTGAAGGCAACCAGCAGCAGCGCTTTCTTGCGCCGGTCGGCGCCGGCGCGGTCGGCTGCTGCGATTTCCGCCTCCACGTCACGCCGGGCTTCATCGAGGGCTTCGGCAAGCAACGCTACATACTCGCTCGAGCCTTCAATGTTGTCAAACGGCGTTTCGGCTTGATAGCTCACAAACACGCCTTTCCTGCCTCCCTGCGCGGGTGGCTCAATATGATTAAGGTTTATTTATTCTCCCACAAATGGCGGTTTGGGAGGACGCTAATGTTACCGCCCGGTGTACATTAATTATGTCGGCGACAAATCTTTAGGGCTATCGATTGGCTGCCCGGGGCCCGGAAACCAGGGTTAATTCATTGATGGCAAGCACCTTACGAGCTGTAATCGTAGATGACGAGGAATTGGCGCGCCTGTTCCTCCGGGAAATGCTCCGCCCGCACCCGGAAGTGGAGATTGCGGCCGAATGCTCCAACGGGTTTGAGGCGGTCAAAGCCATAGGGGAGACCCGTCCGGACATTCTCTTGCTGGATGTCCAGATGCCTAAGTTGAATGGTTTCGAGGTCTTGGAGCTGATCGAGCCGGGTCCGGCAGTCATCTTTGTGACCGCCTACGACCAGTATGCCATGCGGGCTTTTGACGCTCACGCCGTCGACTACCTGCTCAAGCCTTTCAGCGCGGAGCGCTTCGAAGTGGCTCTCGGCCGAGCCAAGTCGCGCTTGGGAGAAAGCCGCCTGCCCACCGGTCTGGCGCAGGCCGCGCGGATCCCAGGCCAGTTTCCGCCGCGCATTGTCGTCAAGGACGGTCCGCGGGTCCATATCATCCCCATCGAAAAGCTGGACTACGTGGAAGCGCAGGACGACTACGTGGCGCTCCACAGCGGCGGCAAGAGTTATCTCAAGCAGCAGCCCATTGCGGCGCTCGAGGGTTCGCTCGATCCGGGGCGCTTCGTGCGCATCCATCGTTCCGCCATCGTCAACCTGGAACGGATTGTGCGCATAGAACCCTATGGCAAAGAGAGCCGCATCGCGATTCTCGCCGATGGCGCCCGTTTGCCCATCAGCCGCTCCGGCTACGTCAGGCTGCTGGAAGCCATGGGCGATTCGCAGGGAAGCCGCAACACCACCCTGAAGAGTCCCCCGTAGGCCCGCGCGTCGAAGCTGGCCGCTTCGCCGTAGCGGACTGCGAGACGCCGCCGCACATGCGTGAGCCCCATCCCCAGGCTGCGCGGCGGGGGCATTTCCGCGTCGAAGCCATTCTCCACGGTAATCGCGACGGCTTCGCCGGAGCGCTCCACCGCCAGGCGAATCGATCCGCCTTCCACCAGTCCGGCGATTCCGTGCTTCACGGCGTTCTCCACCAAGGGTTGCAGCAGCAGCGCCGGCACCGCGCACTCGCGGCATCCCGCTTCGATCTCTTCCACCACGCGCAGCCGGTCGCCGAAGCGCACTTGCTCCACTTCCAGGTAGGATTTCGCCAGCGCCAGTTCTTCGTCCAGCGTGATACTGTCGCGGTTCCCCAATCCCAGGCTGGTGCGCAGAAAATCGGCCAGCCGGATGCACATCGTGCGTGCCCGTGCGCCATCCTGGGTGGCCAGCGTGGAAATCGAGTGCAGGCTGTTAAATAAAAAGTGCGGGTTGAGCTGGGTGCGCAGTGCGGCCAGTTCGGCTTCACGCGCCAAAGTCCGGGCTTCGGCGGCGCGGCGTTCGGCATCCCGAGACTCCATCATCGCCAGCGCGGCGTAGTGCAAACCGGAAGACAGCAGATACAGCAGCACGCCCATTCCGAGCAAAAGCCCGAGGTGGCCTGCGAGGCGCTGCTCCAGGCCCGGCAGCACTTTCAACTGCACCAGCGCCGACGCCGTCATCCAGGCGCCGCCCACCAGCACCAGGCTGCATACCAGCGCTGCCGCGCCGAAAGTGGCCAGCAGTCCCTGCCAGTTGGCGAACCGCAGCGGCTGGGTGGCGCACAGATACCACGGCGACAGGCACGCGAAGGCGTAGACCGCGCAGGCCGGCGTCAGGACGGCGGCGCCGTCGGTCCACGTCATCTTTCCCGAAGCCCACATCACGTACGTGAGCAACCCCAGAATGGGCAGCCACGCCGCCAGGTAAAGCAGAATGCGCCGAGGCGATTCCAGAAGCGGATGCATGACGCCTCAGTTCTTGATCCCCACGCCGCCGAAGACCGCCCCGCCCCTCACGATCAGCCGCTTCATTCCGGGCATGGCAGGCGGATGAACGGAGTGGTCGCCGAATCCGCCGAAGATGCCGGCGCCGTGAACCTCCGCGTTCCAGGTGGTTGGAATCTTGATGGACACGCCGCCGTAGAGCGCCGAAACATGCAGCACCGCGACGTCTTCCGCCATGGCGGCGCCGGTCAGATCGAGCGTGACGCCGCCGAAGATTACGGCGACCTTGCCGCCACGGAAATCCTGCGCTACCACCGTGCGTTTGGAGCCTCCAAAGATGGCGAACTCGTGCACATAGCCGCTGGTGCTGGTAAAGCCGGCGCTCTCGTCCTGCCAGTTCCAGCACCTGTCTCTTCTATCCCTGGTTCGTGTGCCGGCCACAAATCCGGCGCGGTTCCACAGCATCATCGAGACCTACGCCAATCAGAATCAGCGGCCAGAGATTCCAGATGGGAAAGCTGAGGTACCCCAGGTTGTCGGCCAGAAACAGCCCGCCCACCACCAGCATCACTCCGCCGCCGACCCGTCCGCTGGAGGATGTCGAATCCACCAGTTGCACCAATCCGATGACAATCAGGATGACCGGCCAGTACGAGATCCAGTAGCTCGAGTGCACGATGTTCAAATTTCCGAGCAGGAACAGCACCCCGATCGCAACCAGGATCAGCCCGCCGGTGAGGTGCGACGATCCCATGTGGATACCCACCAGCATGCGCCGGTTGTCGGGGTCGCCGTTTTGACGAGGATTATTGTTTTCCATGCTCTGAGCCTAACCGCGCTTTCCGCCTGAATCCCGCCCTTTTCGGCGAACGCGCGGAGCTTACCGGCGAACGGCGGCGGCGCGGTACGGTGCCCGGGCTGTGTCCGCCTCGCTTCGATCTAGAATGTGTGCATGCGCTCCCTAATACGGCCTGAGACGCCGCTCGAAGCACGCGCTCCGGCCTGGAACCGCCTGCGCAAACCCGCGTCCGTGGCTTTTCTGCTGGTCTACTATTTGTACTTCGTGTGGCACATCTTCGGCGCCCGTTTCTCTGGCGACGACATGATGAACATGGACTACTATTTCAAACTTTCGCCCCTGAAGCTGGCTCTCATCCAAATGGCCCCCTGGAGCGGTTACTACCGTCCCATGGGAGGCTGCTTTTATATGGCTATCTTCAGCCTGGCCGGGCTGCATCCCTTTCTCTTTCATTTCTTCGCTTTGCTGATCGTCGCCGCCAATGTCTATCTGACTTACCGCGTCGCACGATTGTTGGGTTGCGCTGAACTGCCGGCCGGGCTGGCAGCCCTGGTGATGTGTTATCACGGCGGTATGCCGGCGCTGTACTACGATACCGGCTTCATCTACGACATCTTATGTTGCTTCTTCTATCTCGCCGCAACTGTCTATTACATTCGCATTCGCGGCCAGGGCCGCCCGCTCCGCGCCATTGAGACAGCGGCCTTTCTGCTCCTCGCATTATGCGCCCTCAATTCCAAAGAAATGGCTGTAACTCTGCCGGTTGTGCTGCTCGCCTATGAGTGGATCTATCACCCGCCCACGCGGTGGAAGCCGCGGGATCTTCTCCGTTGGCTGGGTGGTCCGGCACGGGCGCCGCTGCTGGCCGCGGGGCTCGCGCTTCTCAGCGTTTACGGGATTCTCTTTGCATCGGAAGCCTTAGCCAGACAGCCGGCATACGGCCTGGAATTTTCTCTCCACCGGCTGCTTCATTCACAGCGAAGTGCCTTTGGTGACCTCCTCTTTCTCAATAACCTTTCCACAAAGCGCATGGTTGCGATGTGGATAGCAATCACTGGCCTGGCGTGGTTCAGCCGTCTTCCGGTTCTTCGGTTCTGCTGGATTGTGATGGTGGTTGGCCCGCTGCCTGTGGAATTTCTGGAGGATCGCTCCGGTCCATGCCTGTATATTCCACTGGTTGGATGGGCCATTTTCACGGCGCTGATTCTAGCTGGCTCGGCCAACGGAATTGCCGCCCTTCTGCAGACGGTCCTGCCTTGGCGCCGCCTGGCGAGCCGGCTCGCCATCGTGATGCTGGTGGCGGCCGCGGTGTTCTTCTGGTGGCGCCAAAATCTGCCGTACCGCAATGGGTACACCAATCACGCGCTGGCCGATATGGGTGCGGACATCGCCCCCGTCATCCGGCAACTGGAAGCGCTGCCCATACACCCGCGTCCGCACACCGTGGTGGCATTCCTGGACGATCCGCTACGCACTTTTGATATGGCCCACATCGCCCAGTTGTTTTTCCATGACCGCTCCATCACCATTTGGCAGGAGGCTGTGGCCCGCCATACGCCACAGGATCTCTCTCGCGCGGAACACGTAATCGATTACCGCGACGGCAGGTTCGTTGTCGTCAGGTAATGACGAAAAGGGTACGACTGATACAATATCGGAGGCGGGTCCACCTGATGGACTTCGTTTTCACCGCCCGTCGAACGGTAGCGCTCGTCGTCGGCTTTGCCTGCGCGATTGCGATCCACGCGCAAGAGAGCCGGCTTCCCCCGGAGGTGCGCGTCAGCGCCAAGCCTTACGCTCCTGGGTCACTCACTTTGCGGGCTGAGAGCGACCTCGTGGAGGTTGGAACCGTCGTGCGTGGCCATAACGGACACGCGATTCCCGGCCTGGGGCAAAAGGATTTTCAGTTGCTTGATCAGGGGGCGCCGCGGGAGATCACATACTTCGCGGTGGAAAGCGGCGCGGGTGTCGCCGCGTCTCCGCTCACCGGAACTCGCGCTCCTGCAATTACCCCGCAATCGCCGTCCATGGCCGCGCGGCCGCCCCGCTTCATCGCCCTTTTTTTTGACGACTTAAACACCAACGGCGTCGACCTGCAACATGCTCAAACCGCGGCGCGCCGATTTGTCAACGAAGGTCTGGATGCCGGCGACCGGGTTGCCATGTTTGCTTCCTCGGGGAACGTGCTCGACTTCACGACCGGGAAACCGGCGCTGATGGCGGCGATCGACAAGCTGAAGCCACACCCCAGGCTTTCAGAGGCCGGCCAGACGGTTTGCCCGCGTATCACTCCTTACCAGGCCTACCTGATTGCCGTCTTGTTGGATCCGGCCGCCCTCCATGCCGCCACGGATGAGGCCAAGGTGTGCAGCAATAGACCTGATGACGTGACCTCAGCCTACACCCAAAGCCGCAAGCCGGGTGAAGATCCATGGGTTCAAATGATCAAGGGGCAGGCCGAGCAAACGTGGGCCCAGGCTAGGGTCGTATCGCAAGCGACTCTCGACGCCATCGGGGGCGCAGTGAGCGCTCTGGCGAACATGCAGGGCCGTCGTTTACTCCTGCTGGCCTCCTCCGGCTTCATTTCGGGAACCCTGGAACGCCAACGCGACCGGTTGATCAACCAGGCTCTGCACGCCGGCATCGTGATCAATGCTCTGGACGCCAAAGGGCTTTACACCGAGGCTCCGGTGAGACCCTTGAGCGAGCCTCTGGAGGAGATGGCGCTGCCTACGTCTACTTACCAGTTCGAAGTTGGTTCGTTGGGCAGCCGCCTCGCGACTGCCACCGACGCCATGGCCTATTTCGCGCAGAGCACCGGAGGATTGTTCTTCCGGAACAATAACGATCTGGCGTTTGGATTTCGCCAATTGGGCTCCATCCCGGACGTGAGTTACGTGCTCGGTTTCCACCCCGATGAGATCGCCGCCGACGGAAGTTATCGCAGACTGAAAGTGCGGCTGATTGGGTCCAACCCGTACGTCATCCAAGCGCGTCCGGGCTATTTCGCGCTCCCGAAGGAGACGCCCGACTCCACGCATCGGCGGCAGAAGCTGGATCACGAGGTGATGGGCGACTCGACGTTACAGGAGTTGCCGGCTACGCTCACCTACCAGCCAGCCGGGCACGCAAAGGGGATGGTGACGCTCAGGGTTCAGATCCACGTCGACATCGGGAAATTGCCGTTCCCCAAAAACGGTGATCGGCGGGTGGAGCAACTGGAACTGGTAGCGGCCCTTCTGGACGCGAAAGGAAACCTCGTCGCGGCCAAGGAGGGCACTATGGATTTCGCCCTTACCGATGCCACGTATGCGCGTTTGTCCGGAACCGGCATCAACGGCGTACTCAACCTCGAAGCGCCTCCCGGAGTGTACCGATTGCGCGGAGTCGTTCAGGAATCGGTCGAAGGGCGTATGGCGAGCTCCGCGCAGACTATCGAGGTCAAGTGAGGCATTGAGAAAGGGCGGCCATATTGGCCCCAGGCCTGGGTCAGCCCTGGGCTAATTGTGATGGCTTTCGAGTGAGTACAGCGCCTGCCCCGGCGTGGGGTGCGCGATCTTGAAATCGATGTTCCCGCGCCGGTCCGGTGTGAGACCGTCGGGCGGTAGCGGCGTGGTCTGCTCAAATGTGAGCGTCGAGCCGCTCAGACGCACTGTGCGCTTCCAGCCTGGGCCGGCGAACTCCAGCGTGTCGCCGGCGGCGTGCACTTCCACCGGGCCGCGCGCCGCAAATGCGCCTTGCTCCGGCAGGTAGTTGAGGTTGGTGTCCTTCCAGTTGAATTCCATCCAGCGCCCGCCGTCCTGGGCGGAGAAAACGGCGCGCACTTTTTGCGTTTCCAGCACCCACTCGGGAGAGCCGTCGCCATCCAGATCGGCGGACCAGGCCACCGTCTGGCCGCGCGGAATCAGCACCACGCGCATGGGCAGGTCCAGCCTGGCCGCGCCGGTGACCTTGAGGTTCCACGCGCGCAGTCCTTCGATGCCTTCCTTGGCGAAGATGCGCAGCGGCAGGCGGCGTTCCTCGGTCGCGCCCACCACCACTTCGGTCTTGGGCGGGAAGAACTCCAGTCCATCCCCGGAGGCTTCCAGAGAATAAGTCTGGATGGACGGCCAGTTATTGCGGATGGAAAGTTCCAGATCCGTGCCGGCCTTAGGCTCGATGGGCGCGGTGGGTGGATCGGAAGGCAGCTCGGTCTCCGCTGCCCCAGTGGATCTGCATGGCTTCCATGAGCCGGATGGAGACCGGGCGGAAAAGTTGCAGACGGGCGCGGCCGAGCGGCATGCCATCGGCCTCCAGGGCCAGCGCCGCATAATCGCCGTGCAACGCGTCGGCTGGTACGGAGACTTCGTAATCGATTTCGTCGGGCGATTTCACCGTGGGCGCCGCGGTGTAGCCTTCGGGCAGGCGGAGGCGCGAGCGCGCGGCTACCTCGCCCGAGGAATACGACGTGGAAACCAGGTTTTTCTGGCCGACAATGAGGCGCCGCGCTTCGTTGAAGAATGCGGAGGTTTCCGGCTCTTCGATGCCGATGCCGATGCGCACGCGGTTGCCCGGCGCCGTGTTGGCGGGTATGGCGAGGCGCGCCCGCAAAGCCTTGTCGTCCCACTCGAATTCCATCAGCCGGCCCGCAGCGAGGTACGGTCCCACCGGCTTCCGCGCCAGTTGCATCACCACTTCGGCAGCCTCGGGCGCCGCGAATTCCATGGCCAGGATGCCGTTTTCAAATTCCACCGAGAGCAGTTCAGCCGTGGCGTAGACGATGTGCTCCGCGCCGGAGAAGTTGGAGCACTCATGGCACAATCCGCTGGGGCCGATGGAGACGTCGAGCGGCAGCCAGAGCGATTCGCCGGCCAGCACGGTTACATCCGGTATCACCAGGGTGCGCTTGGATTCCGGCTCGAAGACATGGATCTCATCGTGGAACGGCTGCTTGCCGCGGTTCGAGATGCTGATGGCGGAAGCCGCTGGTGAAACCAGTTCCGTCATGCTGACCCCTTCCGGCAGTTTGCCGGCCGGCGGTTTGGGCAGGGCCGCCGGACGCAATGCGTAATGAAGCTCCGCCCAGTTGCGGAGCAGGGCGGTGTGGCGGCGCAGCGCAACGGCGGCGGGCCGCTCGTCGCCGCTCAAGCCCACGGCGCCCTTGTGGAGCACACCGAAAGTCGTGGACCAGCCCGCGGGGGGCAGCGTATCTTCGACATCGGTCCACAGGAGCGCGCCCGGCGAACCCGTGGCGAACGCTTGGCGGCTGCGCGCGAGGGCTGCGGGATCGAGAGCTGAAACCACCGTTACCGGCGCGGGCGGCGCAGCGGCGTCGATCGAAAGTGCGCGGCCTTCCACCCAGGCGATGGGGCCGCCGTGCCTGGCGGTTTGGGTGGCCAGCAGCAAGTCCAGTTCGTGCAGCCAGGCCCGCTGCGAGCGGGCGTCGGCGCCGCTGGGAGTGCCGTTCGACGGCCAGCTGGCGATGGGGGGCAGGGGACGAACCCAGGCCTGGAGATCCAGCCTGCGCAGGATGCGAATGAGTCCAACCAGGTCGCGCCGCGGACTGGTGCGGCCGGTGAAATCAAAATCGCCGGGCTGGAGTTGGTGCCAGTTCCAAGGGATTGAGAATTCCACCGTGCGCACGCCGATATTCTTGAGCCAGACCAGTTCGCGCTCCCACAGCGCACGCGGGTACGAATAGTAGGGGAATTCCACCGCCTGGAGATATTCGTGCGGGGGCGTAGGCGGTGGCGAGGCCAGCGCCGCCGCGCCGGCCAGCAGCAACGCGGCGAGGCGTCTCAAAACTGCTTGCCCTTCCGGATGCGGTAGTCCTCCACCAGCGGCATGCGGATCACTGTGCACATTTCGAAAAGTCGCGAGCGCGCGCGCCCCCCAATCTGTTCGGCCAGCGTGCGCCGGTATTCAGGCTTATCCAGCCCTGACCTCTGAGCCACCACGCTGCCGGCGTCCGGATCCGGCATGTTGGTAGTGGCCAGCAGCGGCTTCCGGTTGTCGCAGCGGTAGGTGATGATGGAGTTGACCGTGTCCTCCACCCAATCGGTGGCCCGATGCGCGCCCAGATCGTCCAGCAGCAGCACCTCGGCATCAAGCGCGCTCTGATACGCTTCGCGATTGGAGGAATTGGAACTGGGGTCGTAGCCGGCTTTGATGCTGTTGAGCAGGTTCTGGTAGTTGTAAAACAGTCCTTCGAATCCCTTCTCGATGATTTGGCGAAGCGCCGCCACAGCCAGGTGCGTCTTGCCCGTGCCGGTATTGCCGATCAGCAGAAGCCCGGGCCGCTTTTCGTCCTTGAAATCGCGCACGAAGTTCTTCACCGCCAGCAGAACGGTGGTCAGCTCCCTGCGGGCGCTGGGGTTTTCCACGCCGGGAACCACGAAGTTGTCGAACGAAGCGTTCTGGTAGAGGGCGGGAATCTGCGACCGGTCTTGCAGGCGCGCGGCGCGCCCTTGCGCGCGGCAATCGCAGGGTTCCGCCCCGGAAATGCCGCCGCGCTCGATGATGATGAAGCCGGTGCCCTCGCATTTGGGGCAAACCGCGTCGCTAGTCATTGGTTCTATTATCAAACAGACGGCGCGCGCGAAACGGAGGTTGCGGGATGTTCCGCGCAAGACCAATTGATCGCATGTCCAGGCCCGGGTTCGCCGGTGAGACGCAGCTTCATCATGATACTCTGTCATTCGGAGCCTTATGTCCTTCATGCGCGAAAAAGCCCAACTGATGAGCGCTTCGGAAATCGACCGGACGCTGGTGCGCCTGGCGCACGAGGTGCTCGAAAAGACCAAGGACCTGGATCTGCTGGCGTTCGTCGGAATTCGCCGGCGCGGCGTTCCGCTGGCACAACGGCTGGCGGCCAAGATCGAGGCCCTGGAGAAGCGCAAAGTCCCCGTGGGGATTCTGGATATCAACCTCTACCGTGACGACCTGAGCACCGTCGATATCAAGCCGGTGGTCAATTCCACCGAGATCGCCTTCAATGTGGAAGGCAAGGACATTATCCTGACGGACGACGTGCTTTACACCGGCCGCACGGTCCGCGCGGCCCTCGACGCTCTGTTCGACCACGGACGGCCCGCGCGCGTGCAACTGCTGGTGCTGATCGACCGCGGCCATCGGGAGTTGCCGATCGAAGCCAGGTTCGTAGGGCGAAACGTCCAGACCACCGACCGGGAGATCATCGAAGTGAAGTTCCAGGAGATCGACGGGCTGGAGAAAGTTCTGCTGGTGGAAAGAAGCGAGTAACCAACTATGTCTGCCGGATTGCTGGGGATCGAGGAACTGGACCGAGCCGAAATTGAAGCCATTTTGGCGCGCGCCAAGGATTTTCAGCCGATACAAAGCCAAACCAGGAAGAAGCTGGATACGCTTCGCGGCAAGATGATTGTAAACCTGTTTTACGAGGCATCCACGCGCACGCGCACCAGTTTTGAGATCGCCGCCAAGCGGCTGGGCGCCGACGCGGTATCGATTACGGCTTCGGGCTCCAGCGTCTCGAAAGGCGAATCCCTGGTGGATACGCTGAACACGCTGGCCGCCATGCGGCCGGATGCCATTGTGATGCGTCATGCCGCGTCCGGCGCGCCGCATTTTCTGGCCAGGCACCTGCCTACCCCGATTATCAATGCCGGCGATGGGACGCATGAGCATCCCACCCAGGCGCTGCTGGACGCGCGCACCATTCTGGACCGGCGCCCCAGCCTGGAAGGCCTGCGGGTGGCGATTATCGGCGATATTGCGCACAGCCGCGTGGCGCGCTCCAACGTGCACCTGCTGGCGAAGTTCGGGGTTGAGATTGTGCTGTGCGGGCCAGCGTCGCTGCTGCCGGCGGAGCTGGCGCAACTGGCGCCGGGAGTTCGCCTCACTACCGATATCCGCGAAGCCATTAGCGATTCCGATGTGATCATGATGCTGCGCGTGCAACTGGAGCGGCAGCACGAGGCGGCGTTTCCCGCCAGCGAGTACTTCCGGTTTTACGGGTTGCGGCTGGAACACCTGGATCTCGCCAGGCCGGACGCCATCGTGATGCACCCCGGCCCCATCAACCGCGGTCGCGAGTTGTCGTCGGAGGTGGCTGATTTCCAGCGCTCGGTGATTCTCAACCAGGTGGAGAACGGCATCGCGGTGCGGATGGCGGTGCTCGAAAGGGTGATCGGATAAGCCATGTCGATCGTTATCAAGAACGGGCGCGTGATCGACCCGGCGTCCCAAACGGACCGGGTGGCGGACGTGTTGATTGTGGATGGGCGCGTGGCGGGCGTGGCGCCCAACCTGTCGTCGCCCAAGGCCGAGGTCTTCGACGCCACCGGCATGATTGTGGCCCCGGGCTTCATCGATATGCACGTGCACCTGCGGGAACCGGGCTTCGAGTATGTCGAGACCATCGAGAGCGGGTCGCGCGCGGCCGCCGCCGGCGGTTTCACCTCGGTGTGTTGCATGCCCAATACCAAGCCGGTGAACGATAGCGCCACCGTGACCAGCTACATTGTGGAGCGCGCGCGGCGCAAGGCGGTGGTCAATGTGTTTCCCATCGGCGCCGTCACCAAGGGCAGCGCGGGCGAAGAGCTGGCGGCCATCGGCGCCATGAAGGAAGCCGGCGCGGTGGCGATTTCCGACGACGGGTTGCCGGTGATGAACGCGCGCGTCATGCGGCGGGCCATGGAGTTTGCGAAGTCCTACGATCTGCCCATCATCCAGCATTGCGAGGATTTGAACCTCAGCGGGGGCGGCGACATGCACGAAGGCGTCAGCTCCGTGCGTTGGGGATTGCGCGGCATTCCGGCGGCGGCCGAAGACGTGATGGTAGCGCGCGATCTGCTGCTGGCCGAATTAACCGGCGCGCGTTACCACGTCGCGCATGTTTCCACGCGCAACGCCGTGAGCATGGTGGATTACGCGCGCAAGCAAGGCCTCCCGGTATCCTGCGAAGCCACTCCGCACCACTTCGCGCTGGCGGATCAGGATATGGCGCCCTACGACAGCAATTACAAAATGAAGCCGCCGCTGCGGTCGGTTCGCGATCGCGCCGCAATAGTGGAAGCCATCGCCGCCGGCGCGGTAAGCGCCATCGCCACCGATCACGCGCCGCACGCCGGAAGCGAGAAGATGCAGGAGTTCGAACGATGTCCATTCGGCATCATCGGATTGGAGACCGCCATCGCGCTGTCGCTCCAGGAATTGGTGCATACGGGCAAGATCACTTTGAACCGCCTGGTGGAATTGTTCACCACCGGCCCGGAGTCCGTAATGCGCCTGGGCCGCGGCACATTGGCCACCGGTGCGGCCGGAGACGTCACCATCTTCAGCACGGAACTGAGCTGGACTTACGACGTGAACCAATCGCCCTCGCGCAGCCGGAACTCGCCGTTTGACGGCAAGACCTTCCGCGGCGGCCCGGTGGCGACGGTGGTCGGCGGAGAGATGGTCTGGAAGCGAAGTTAAACTCCGCGTCTATTGCACGGTGATCGCGGACGCCCCGCTATAATGAAACGTATGTTCTTTCGCAGGGAGCCACCGAAGAACCCGACGTCCGCCGACCGCATGGAGTCGCTTCGGAAAGCCGGTTTCACGACAACTCCGCAAGCCGGCGGCGCCGTGCGCGCCAGCCGGGGAAGTTGCGCGGTTGACTTGAAGGAGGAGAACAGTACCGTCGCTGCCGGCGTCGCCGGCATGGCGATGGGCGGCGAGATCGGCGCGCTGGTGGATGGCGGTTTTCAAAAATTCTTCCAGACGCCTTCGGGAAAAAACCGCCCTGCCCTGGCTGACGATTTGAAGGCGCTCCACGACTTTGAGGAAGACCTGAAAGAGGCCCTCGGGCAGGTAGCTTATTACAACCAGGCCCTGGGCACCGTGTCGAAGTTCTATCTCTACGACCGTCTCAAGGATCGCGACCGCGGAGTGCCCAAGCGCGTCTGGGAATAAGGAACCGGCCGGCAACGTGGAGCGGGCTTTCCAGCCCGCAACGGCGACATTCTTGTCGCCGCTCGGCGCCCTGGTAAACCGCCTGCCTACTGCTTCTTCGCCGCCGCGCGCGATGTGGCTTGTTTGCGCACCTGCTCGAAATACTGCTGTACGTAGGGCTCAAGCGCCACGGGGATTTCGTCGCGGCTGATTTCGGCGCCGCTTTGCGAGTGCTCCGCGCCGCGCGGCGCGTAAGGCGTGCGCAACTGCTGGCTGGTGGCCATCACTTCCACGGTGGCCTCGCCGGTGATGTTGGCGGAGCGCTTGCCGAATAGTTCGGTGATCTTGCCCATGGCGGCCAGATCTTCCGCCTGCTTGATGGTCTTATCGCCGTTCTGATTGCCGATACCGCTGCCCGGCTGTTTGCTGGCTTGTTGCGAATCGCTCTTGCCGTTTCCTTTGCCTTGCGGGTCCTGCGGGCTCTTGGCCTGCTGGCCGCTCTGCCCCTCTTGGGAGTCGCCGGGATTGCCGTTGTTCTGTTGCTGGCCGTTCTTGCCGTCCTGCTTGCCGGCGTTCTGCTGCCCTTTGCCCTGCTGGTTGTTCGGGTCGGAGTTCTGTTGCTGGTCGCTGGGGTTGGTCTGCGGCGGTTTGACGCTGGAGAGCAGGTTTTGGAATAGATCCTTCACCTTGTTCATCAAGCTGCCGCTCTCGCTGTTGTTGCCCTGTTCCTGTTTGCTGGCGGACTGCTTGTTGGCATCTTGCTTGTTGTTCCCCTGCCGGCCGGCGTTCTCGCTGCCCTGCGGATCGTTGGCCCGCTCAGCCTGCGCTTCCTGATCCGCGTCGCCGGCCTGGCCGCCTTTTTCCCCTGGTTTGGCTTGTCCCTTGGATGCCGCCGATTTCTCCGCACTCGGGCCGGCCGTACCGTCGGCATTGTCGTTGGCGGTCGGATCGGGATCGCCCGCCGGGTCCTGGTCCGGGTCGGCGACCGTCGCGCCGATATCGTCCTGCTGTTCCGCAAGCTGCGGCAGACGCCGCATATTTTTGGCCAGTTCCGTGCGTTCGCGCCACGGCAACTGATACGGCAGCAGGCTGGCCAGCGTGGGCTGGAGATCCAGATGGCGGCTCAGCCCGTAACGCAATGCGAAGAGGCTTCCGGCGATGACCATCAACGCGCCTGCCAGGTACGCCGCGCGCGGCATGCGGTACGGGACGGCCGCGCGCACGTCCGCCGATTCGGCCAGGCTGCCGGCCTGCTCCATCTGCAAGGCGCGAGTCTCCGGCGATGAGCCCGCTGGCGCCGGCTTCCGGCTGAAGTAGAGCGCCGTCGAAATCGTGTCGGCAAGGCCGAGCCGCCGGTCCACTGCCTGGGCTGCGGCATAAGGTGAAGGCAGGCGTTTGCGTGCGCGGTAGAGGCCGGCCGCCGCGGCCAGAACGGTGATCAGCACGATCCAACGCCAGTCCAGGATTTGCGTTCCCACCAGCAGCAGCAGAATGAAAGCCAACAGGGCGGCGCTCGCGGCGTTGGCGCCCTGCGCCATCAGTTCATTGTGTAAGAAGCGGCGCCGTGCCTGGCTGACCAGGATGAACAAGATTCTCCCTCGTGCGACACCCGCGCCACAGGCCGGCACGGAGCTGGATTCGTTTTCATCCTATCATTTTCCCGGCAGCGGCTGATGCCGTGGTGTATTTCTTGATCCTCTCGTAAATTCAATCTTCACCGCGGAGGCGCGGAGCCACAGAGAAAACAGCAGAACGGGAGATTTCTCGCGCTTTCCAGCTCTTTCTCCCCTAAAACGCGCGCGGCGTAGAATGAATATGAATCCCCCAGGGAAGGACCCGCCAAAGGTGAAAGTTTTGATCGTAGACGATGAGGCCAACCAGCGCAACGGGCTGGCCGCCATGGTTGCGGAGTGGGGTATGACCCCGGAGACCGCCGCCGACGGCAACGAAGCCCTGGAGAAGCTCGCCGAGTTTCCGGCCGATGTCATCCTCACCGATCTGAACATGCCCGGATTGGATGGTTTCGGCCTGCTGGAACGGCTGCGCGAAACCGGAGCGATGCCGCCAACTATCGTGTTCACGGCCTTCGGAAGCATCGAAAAGGCCGTCCAGACGGTCCACGAATTGGGTGCTTACTGGTTCCTCGATAAGCCCTGCCAGGCTTCCGTGTTAAAGGTCCTGATCTCGCGCGCCGGCAGCCACGCCGGCTTGTTGGCGGACAAGCGCAACCTGGAGCGGCAGCTCGGCTACAAAGGTTCGCTCGGCGAGTTGGTGGGGACCTCGCCCCAAATGCAGGAGATTTTTGCGCTCTTGCAGCAGGCCGGCCCGAGCAAGGCCTGTGTCCTGATTACCGGCGAGAGTGGAACCGGCAAGGAACTGGTGGCACGCACTCTGCATGCGCTCAGTCCGCGGCGGCAGGGGCCGTTTATTGCCATCAACTGCGCGGCCCTCCCGGAAACCCTGATTGAGAGCGAGCTCTTCGGACATGAGAAGGGCGCATTCACGGGAGCGTCCGAACGCCGCGCCGGCTGCTTCGAAGTAGCGCAGCATGGCACGCTGCTGCTGGACGAAATCGGTGAGATGCCCGTAGCCACACAGGCCAAGCTGCTGCGCATTCTGGAGGATTCGAAGGTGCGGCGGCTGGGCGGCAAGACCGAATTCCAGGTGGATGTGCGCGTGCTGGCCGCCACCAACAAGGTGCCCGAAGAGGCCGTCCGCGACGGCCATCTGCGCGAAGATCTGTATTATCGCCTCAATGTTTTTCAGGTACACATGCCTCCGTTGCGGGATCGCCGGTCGGACATCCCGGCGCTGGCGGAGGCGCTGCTCGCGGAAATGAATCGGAAACATGAGTGCCGGGTGGTGGAGATTGCGCCCGACGTGCGGGAAGTGCTGGAAGCGTACAACTGGCCCGGCAACGTGCGCGAACTCCGCAATGTCATTGAGCGCGCCGTGATTCTGGCGGGCGAAGGCGCGATTGAGCGCAAGCACCTGCCGGCCTTTCTGCGGGGCGCCGCTATCCCGGCAACTTCCGCGGCGGCGGTTGCGGACGACGCCGACGCGGTCCGCTTTGCCGTCGGCACCACGGTTGAAGAGGCGGAAAAAGGCTTGATTCTGCGAACCCTCGAACATACCCACAACAACAAGACGCGCGCCGCGGAGATTCTGGCCATCAGCCTGAAAACCCTGCACAACAAGTTGAAGGAATACGGTGGACCCAAGGGTGACGCAGCCGAGGGCGGCTAGTCAGTTGGTGGAACAGACGATCGGTTTTGGTCGTCTCTCGGCGCGCTGGTTCAGCCGCACATCGACAGGCCACGAAAGACGATGGCCTGTCCTACCCTTACGATCGGCCGTTGTGTAGGTTGGTGTGGTGGTGGAACAGACGATCGGTTTTTGTCGTCTGTTGGTGCGCTAGTTTAGCCACACATCGACAGGCCACGGAAGACGATGGCCTGTTTGAATGTATAAGGGCGCAGATGAAGAAGGGTTCTCCTGAAGGGTATGATGCCGAGACCGGCTTATCAGAGCCGGCTCAGAAACCTCAAACAGGAGAACCCCATGAACGTCAACCACTATATCGGATTCGATGTCCACAAGAAAACTGTCAGCTACTGCGTGAAGACCGCCGCCGGGGCGATTGTCGAGGAAGGCAAGCTACGCGCGACGCACGACGCGCTGCGCCAGTGGGCCGGGCAACTCCAGGAGCCGTGGCACGGAGCGATGGAAGCGACGCTGTTCAGCGGCTGGATCTACGACACGTTGCAACCGTTTGCGGCCGAACTACAGATGGGGCACCCGGCGATGATGAAAGCCATCGCCGCTTCCAAGAAGAAGAACGACAAGCTGGATGCGCGGAAGATCGCCGACATGGTGCGCTGCGGCTTGCTGCCGGCTTGCTACGTGGCGCCGGTGGAGATCCGCGAACTACGGCGGATGCTGCGCTACCGCAACTTGGTGGTCGGCCAGGCGGTGCGCCTGAAGAACAAAATGAGCGGGTTGTTGATGGAGGTAGGCGCGGAGTACAACAAGCAGCGACTACACGGGAAGCAATACTTCACGGAGCTGCTGGACACGGTGGAAGAAGTGCCGGAATCGGTGAAGGATTTGCTGCGGCTGAGCCGCGGGGCGCTGGAGACGTTCGAGACGACGCAGCGGCAACTGCTGGTGAGGTTGCACAAAGACCGACTGCTGGCGCAGCGAGTGATGCGGCTCGAGAGCATTCGGGGTGTGGGCGAAGTGACGGCGCTGACATGGGCGCTGGAGGTGGGCGATCCGCACCGGTTCTCTTCGGTGGCGCACGCGGTGAGTTACTGCGGACTAACTTCGGCGCTGGTCAGTTCGGCCGACAAACAGCAGCGAGGACCGATCTCGAAACAACGCAACGCGCACTTGCAGACGGTGTTGATCGAAGCAGCCAAACTGGCGCCGCGGTGGAATCCGCAATTAGCGGCGGTACACGCGCGGGAACTGGCGCGCGGGAATCGCAACCGGGCGACCCTGGCGGTAGCGCGCAAGCTGGTGGCGTATCTGTTGGCGGTCGACAAATCCGGCCAGCCATTCGAGGTGCGCACTGCACCGGCGACCGAAACGGAGGTTCAGGCGGTGGCTTAACAGAAAGCTCAAGGCTCACCAGCGGGAAAGGTTGTTTTCCCGCCCAAGCCGCCCGTCGCGAGATCTCTGATGCCAGAACGGTCCTCGCCGTCAAGGGTTCGCTGCGCCGCGCCAAAAACCGGCGCGCCCTGGACGGCTCCGGGCCGTTCCGCCGCAGGGCCAGTCGCGACGGGCGGCTCCGGCGGGAAAACAACAGCCAGCCGTGTGCAGCACCACTACGATTTGCCAGCGATCCACCGGCCGTTCCTCGCGTGGGTGGGACTGCACGAAGGAGGGCCTCCCTCCCGATGTGCCGTTTGGTCTGTTTCCTGGCCGGCCGGTTTACCCAAACTCAATCTTCGAGGACGGCCCGGTGCTGTTCCCGCAAATGGATGTCTGGTCACGCTGACGCGTTGGCCCAACCCGTAACGGATCACAAAGGGCAAATCGTTCAGCAGTTCGTCGGACCTACCGCGGCGCTTCAGGGAACTCTTCCGAGTGCAGGGGAAGTTCTGTTTTCGCTTGACAAGCCCTTATCATGGATGTCCTACCCTTATGACCGGCCGTTGTGCAGGTTGTTGTGGATGGCGTATAGCGCCAGTTCCAGACGATCGGAGACGCCGAGCTTATCGAAGATGTTATGCAGGTGGTTTTTCACCGTCTGCTCGCTGATGAACATCTTCTCGGCCATCTCTTTGTTCTTGAAACCCTGGGCGACCAGCGCCACAATTTCGCGCTCGCGCTGGCTCAGCGGCGAGCGTTCGCGATCGCGAGGAGCCGGTTGCGCCGAAGCGGGCGGTGTATCGTCCGCCGCCACGAACTGGCGAATCACTGCCGCGGTGGTGTGCGAATCCAACCAGATCTCTCCCGCGTGGACCTTGCGAATGCTCTTGATCAACATGTCCGTGGCAGTCTGCTTGAGGACGATTCCGGAAGTCCCCAGCTTCATCGCCTGGACAAATTCGTTCTTGTCGTCCGATGCGGTGAGGACAATGACGCGAGTCTTGTTCTTCGCCACCTGGAGTCGCTGCAATGTGGAAAGACCGTCCAGTCCGGGCATCTTGAGGTCCAGCAGAAGAATGTCGGGCTCATACTGTTGCAGCACATCCAGCACTTGCCGGCCATCCTGTGCCTGCGCCACGACTTCGAAATCTTCTTCGAGCGCGAGCAGCTTGCAGAGGCCGTCCCTAAAGATGGGATGGTCGTCCGCTACCACGATCCGGATCTTCGATTTTGATGGAAGCCCCAAAGGAGACATGGGTTCACTCTTAACCGCGGTGTTTTCGGACATACCTTTTCCGCTAGAGTACATTGTAGAGTTCTGTTAGTACTATGTCAAATTGTCTGACCCCGATCGGGAAACCTACCGGGGGAGCCAGGCGCCGGTGGGGGTAAGCGCGTCCTCTGGAATTGTAAAAAACTGCGTCCCGGCATGGCCGGGTTGCATCTGGAGATATAGTAGATACAAAGAGATGCTGATCAAAAAGTCTGGGGAAATCCGCTATTCAGAGGTCACTCCCAAAGCCGTCTACCTCGGCCGGCGCAAGTTCCTGGCCGCCGTGCCTGCCGCATTTCTAGGCGTCCGCGAACTGTATTCGCCTTCGGGGCGTGCCCGCGCTGCCGGCAAATTTCCCACCCTTGCCAAAAGCCCGTTCAGCACCACGGAAAAGGAAAACTCCTTTACCGACGTGACCCACTACAACAATTTTTACGAGTTTGGCACCGCCAAGGACGATCCCTCCCACCTTGCCAAAAACTTCAAAACCTACCCATGGACGGTCTCGGTGGAAGGCGAAGTCGCCAGGCCGCGCAAGTTCTCGATCGATGAGATTCTCAAACTCGCGCCGCTCGAAGAGCGCATCTATCGCCACCGGTGTGTGGAGGCCTGGTCGATCGTCGTGCCCTGGGTCGGTTATTCGCTGAGCGCTCTGCTCAACCAGGTGCAGCCAACTTCCAAGGCTCGCTTCGTGGCGTTTCAAAGCTATTTCAACCTCAGTGAAATGCCCCAGGCGCAACATGCCGGCATCGATTTTCCGTATGTCGAAGGGCTGCGGCTGGACGAGGCCATGCACCCGCTGGCGCTGTTGTGCGTCGGAATGTACGCCGACGCACTGCCACCGCAGGATGGCGCGCCCGTCCGCATGGTTCTGCCCTGGAAATACGGCTTTAAGAGCATCAAGTCCATCGTGAAGATCCGGCTGGTCGAAAAGATGCCGCCCAATACCTGGAACTCGATGCAGCCCCAGGAATACGGCTTTTACTCCAACGTGAATCCCCACGTCGATCACCCGCGCTGGAGCCAGGCGAGCGAGCGCCGTCTCGGCGAACTGCGCCGCCGGCCCACCCTGATGTTCAACGGTTATGGCGATCAGGTGGCGTCGCTTTACAGCGGCATGGATTTGAAGAAAAACTTCTAAAGCATGCTACAACGCCGCTGGGCCAAGTTGGTGCTCTTCCTGCTGTGTCTGTCTCCCGCCGGCTGGCTGGCGTGGAGGGCAGGGAACAGCGACCTCACGCCCAACCCCATCGAGTACATCACGCACTTCACGGGCGATTGGACTATTCGCATGATCGTCGCGACCTTGGCCGTGACGCCTTTGCGGCGCATCCTGCACTTGCCCGGCCTCATCCGGTTCCGCCGCATGATCGGCCTGTTTGCCTTCTTCTACGGGTGTCTGCATTTTGCCACCTGGTTCGGGCTGGACAAGTTTTTCGACATGCACGAGATCCTCGCCGATTTTGCCAAACGCCGCTTCATCATTGCGGGCCTGACGGCATTCCTCGGGATGCTGCCCCTCGCCATCACCTCTACCGCCGGCTGGGTGCGGCGCCTGGGAGGCCGCCGCTGGCAGGCGCTGCACCGCCTCGTCTATCTCACCGCGGCGGCCGCGGTGGTGCACTACTACTGGCTGGTGAAGTCGGATATCCGCCTGCCGGTGCTTTATGGGTCGCTGGTCGGTTTGCTGCTGCTGTACCGTTTCGTCTGGTGGCTGCGGAAACGCCGCGCGGCGCCGGCAGTTTCCTGACAGGCGCCCGAAGCTTTACAATCGCTCCATGCGGGCTGCTGTCGCGGTAGTGCTCTCAGCCATGATTCTCCCGGCCTCCGATTTTCGGATTGACCATGTGACCGTCGCCGGAAGCGACATCCGCAAGCTGCAAGCCGGCCTGGCTGCCATCGGCATTCCCAGCGTGTACGGCGGTGCGCATCTCAACAGCACCACTGAGATGGCCCTGGCGAGCCTGCCCGACGGCGCCTACCTGGAGTTGATGGCCCTGCGGCGGAATGCCGACCCGCGCCTGGCCGGGCAGCACGTCTGGGCCCGGTTCCTGAAGGGCGATGCCGGCCCCTGTGCCTGGGCCCTCCGCGAAAATGACCTGCCCGCTGAGATCCGGCGATTGAAAGGCGCCGGCATTCCGGTTTCCGAGCCCGTGGCAAGCGGCCGCCAGCGCCCCGACGGTGTGCGGCTCGATTGGGAGACTTCCGATGTCGGCGATGGTGTGCGCGGGGCGTTCTTTCCGTTTCTGATCCATGACCTCACGCCGCGCGATCTGCGCGCATTTCCTCAAGGCAAGCCGGCCGGCGGGGATTTCCGCGGCGTCTCCCGCGTAGTGATTGCCGTGCGTGATTTGGACACCGCCATTGCGCGCTATCGCCGTGCCTATGCTTTGCCAGAACCCGTCCGCCAAACCGACCCCGGCTTTGGCGCGCACCTGGCCGCTTTCGCGGGCGCCCCCGTGGTGCTGGCCCAGCCGCTCGATTCCGATTCCTGGCTGTACCTGCGGCTGGCACGGTTTGGCGAATCTCCCTGTGCCTTTGTCCTGGCCGCCGCGCGGCCCGAACGCTATCATGCGCAGTCCCGCACCACTTGGTTCGGGGTTGAGATATCCTGGTTCGACCCGGAGAAGCTGGGCTGGCGTTTAGGTTTCGAGAAAGCGATGTAGCCGCGTGACTCGCAAGAAAATCGTCGTTGTTGGCGGCGGGTTTGCCGGCGTCTATGCGGCCCGCCACCTGGAAAAAATTCTGCGCCACGGGGAAGCCGAAGTCTCTCTGGTCAACCGCGAGAATTATTTCGTCTTCCAACCGCTCCTGCCGGAAGTGATTTCCGGTTCCATCGGGCTGGTCGATACCGTCTCTCCCATCCGCCGGCTGTGCCCGCGGACCAGGCTTTACACTCGTGAAATCGAAAGCATCGACCTCGAGCGCCAGATTGTGACCTTGGCTCCGGCGGTGCGGCCCCGTTCCATCGAGCTGCCCTACGATTGCCTGGTGCTGGCGCCCGGCACGGTCACGGATCTTTCCGGCATGCCGGGCATGGCCGAGCACGCCATTCCCTTCCGCACTCTGGGCGACGCGCTGCGTCTGCGCAACCGCGTGCTGCTGGCGCTCGAAGAGGCCGACAACGAGGCCGACCCGGAGTTTCGCCACCACCTGCTCACCTTCGTGATCACTGGCGGCGGCTTTTCCGGTGTCGAAGTCATCGCCGAACTGAACGACTTTCTGCGCCGCGCCGCGCGCCACTTCCGAAACATTCCGCCGGGCGAAATCCGCTGCGTGCTGGTTCATTCCGGCGAGAAGATTCTGCCGGAGATGTCGCCGGGCCTCGCCGAGTACGCGCAGCGCATCCTCACCCGCCGCGGCGTTGAGTTGAAACTGAAAGCCCGGGTCATCCGCGCCACGCAGGATTCCGCCGTCCTCAATACCGGCGAGACCATTCACACGCGCACCGTGGTATCCACCGTTCCGTCGGGGCCCGTGCCGCTGGTCGCCTCGCTCGACTGTAAGAAAGAGAAGGGCAAGCTGCTGGCGAACCCGTTTCTGGAACTCGAAGGCCGCCCCGGCTGCGTGTGGGTGGTGGGAGATTGCGCTTCCATCCGCATGCCCGATGGCTCGGCCGCGCAGCCCACCGCGCAGCACGCCGTGCGGGAAGCGCGCACCGTGGCCGGAAACATCGCGGCCGCGCTGCGCGGCGGCCAACAGAAGCCCTTCGCTTTCGGAGGACTGGGAAAACTGGGATCGCTCGGCCACCACTCGGCGGTTGCCGAGGTGCTGGGCATCCGCATGTCGGGCCTGCCCGCCTGGTTCCTGTGGCGAACGGTCTATTGGATGAAAATGCCCGGCCTGGAGCGTAAAATCCGCGTCGGGCTGGACTGGCTCGCCGGCCTGGTCTTCGGCGCCGAGTTGGTGCAGTTGCGCATCCAGGCCTCTGACAATATCACCGCCGAGCACTTTGAACCCGGTGAATTGATTTTTGAACAGGGCGACGCCGGCGACCGTCTGTATGTGATCCGCAAAGGATCGGTGGACGTGCTCCGCGACGGCGCTCTGGTGGCGCATCTGGCCGCCGGAGAATACTTCGGTGAAATGGCCCTGATGTCCACGGCCGCCCGCACCGCCACCGTAAGGGCTGCTGAGCCAACCGACCTGCTGGCCGTGGCCAAAGGCGACTTTTCCAAACTGCTCGCCAGCTTCCCCGAATTCCGCGAAGGTCTCACCGACCTGGCAACGAAGAGGACCGCCCAGCCATAAGTTTCCAAGTCGCTAAAGCCGCTATCCGGAAGCGGCGCCGCGCTTCTTCCACGCCGGCACGCGCGGCGTTATGCTTGGGTCTGATCCGAATCGAATTGCGGGGAGAATGACATCATGAAGCGACGGGACTTCCTGGCCGCCGGAGCGGCCATGAGCGCGATGAGTGGAATGAACGTGGCTGGTGGGGCGGCGGCGCCCGCCTTCACAACCAGGATTGTGCGGCTGAACCTGCAACACACCTGGACCACCACGATGTCGTCCAGCCAGTATCGGGATACGCTGCACACCGCCTACACCCGCGATGGCATCACCGGGCACGGCGAAGGCGCGCCCATCGTTCGCTACCACGAAGACGCAACCGGCGCGCAGAAAGCCGCCGAGAGCGTCCGCGACCTCCTGCTTTCCTCCGACCCCATGCAGTTCTCCAAGATCATGGCGAAGGTCTTCCAGCGTGTGCCGGGCGAATGGGCGGGCAAGGCCGCTATCGATATTGCCCTGATGGACTGGGTCGGCCAGAAGCTTAACATCCCGCTCTATACCTATTTCGGCCTCGACCCCGCCGATACTCCGCTGACCACATTCTCCATCGGAATAGACACGCCGGAAATTACCAAACAGAAGACCCGCGAGGCCGAAGATTTTCCCATCCTCAAAGTGAAGGTTGGGCTCTCCACCGACGAGCCCACCATCGAAGCCGTGCGCAGCGTCACCAAAAAACCGCTGCGCGTGGATGCCAATGAGGGCTGGACCGATAAGGAAGAAGCCGTCCGGAAGATCAACTGGCTCGAAAAAATGGGCGTCGAGTTCATCGAGCAGCCCATGCCCGCAGAAATGATCGAGGAAACCCGCTGGGTGCGCAGCCGCGTGCACATCCCCGTGATCGCCGACGAAGCCTGCCAGCGCGCGAGCGACATCCCCAAGCTGCGCGACGCCTTCGACGGCGTCAACGTCAAGCTCGATAAGAGCGGTGGCATGTTGGAAGCCTGCCGCATGATCCAGATCGCCAAGGCCCTCGGCATGAAGACCATGCTCGGCTGCATGGTGTCGAGTTCCGTTTCGGTGACCGCCGCCGCGCACCTTTCCCCGCTGGTCGATTACGCCGATCTCGACGGCAATCTGCTGATCTCGAATGATCCTTTCCACGGCGTGCGGGTGGAAAAAGGCAAGCTCATTCTTCCCAAGACTCCCGGGTTAGGCCTGACGGCAGCAAAATAGCACCGCGAGGCGAGGCAGTCCGGG
Source organism: Bryobacterales bacterium (assembly GCA_963842505.1). Taxonomy (GTDB): domain Bacteria; phylum Acidobacteriota; class Terriglobia; order Bryobacterales; family Bryobacteraceae; genus PALSA-129. Next base: position 796,910 of record CAWJGZ010000004.1, on the reverse strand, counting down.
GTCGCACACAAAGAGACCAAACTCAGTGGAACTGAAACTAGAAGTGGGAGAGATCCACGCGTGCTTGGACCGGTTGCGCGAAACACCCCGGGCAGCCTAAGCTGTTGTAACCGTCGATAAAGATAGTAAAAGGACTTAATATAGTAAACTGAATCCGCGAAGGACGCAGCCATGAAGCCAAACGGCAACCCCGGCTCGGTATTGAGGCCCCTCAAGCGCATTTCCTGTCTGGCGGCATTTGCCGCGATGCTTCTCGCGCGGCAGGGCGTCCCGCCGGAGGAGTTGCAGCTCCGCACCAAGGTTTATTGGCCGCCCTTGCGTCCGACGCTCACCGTGGAGACGCGGCTGGTCGAGGTCGGCGTCGTGGTCCGCGATGCCCTGGGCCACTCCGTCGGTGGACTCACCCGGGACAGTTTCGGAATCGAAGATGCGGGCGAGCATCGCGACATCACCGCGTTCTCAGCCGAGAACCGCACCGTCCCGGCAGCCCCCGCTGAGCCTAAGCCGGCAAGCGCTTCCTCCGCGACGCAGCCTCCCGCACCACTTGCGATGCAAAGGCCGCCGCGCTACCTCGGCTTGGTCTTCGACGACCTCCACATGCCCGTGGCCGACCTGTCCTCCGTCCAGGCGGCCGCCCGTCGCTTCTTGAAACAAGGCCTGCAAGCCGACGACCGCGTGGGAATCTTTTTCATTTCCCGGGGGCTCGTCCTGCCATTCACCACTGACGTCGCCAAGTTGAGTGATGCCATCGACCAACTAAGCTTCCGGAATCGCCGGCCCGTCCTGCCTGTTTGCCCCAGTATCACCCCCTACGAAGCATTTATCATCACCGATCATCAGGACCCCACGCTGCTGCAGATCAAGGTTGAAGAAGCCCAGAGCTGCGGATTCTGCTACTTGCGCGATCCAAATTGCCCGACCGCGGTAGCTATGCTGGCCCGCAACCTTTGGGAAGAGGTCCGCGCCGACTCTCTTTTCAGCTTGAGCGCCCTCTCTACCATTGTGGATTTCATGGCCAAAATGCCCGGCAGGCGAGCTCTGATATACGCCTCCTCGGGCTTTCTGACCCGCACCCTGGAGCAGGAACTCGACGCCCTCATTCCGCGGGCCTTGCACGCCGACGTAGTCCTTAACGCGCTCGATACCAAAGGGCTCTACACGGAAGACAGCAGCGGTCCGCCTCTTCCCTCGGTGGTGACCACTGTGCGCTCACTCCAATACCGCCAGATGTTGGGCACGTTCCCGGAATGGAGCAGCAACGACACCATGGCGGTTCTCTCCACGGCGACCGGGGGCCTGTTTTTTCACAACAATAACGATATCGATCTGGGATTCCGCGAGCTCGGCCTGGTCCCCGAATTCTCTTACATCCTGGGCTTTTCGCCCGCGGAAGATCTCAACAACAAATACCACGCCCTGAAAGTGCGGCTGAAAACCCCAGGTCATTACCAGGTTCAGGCCCGTCCCGGCTATTTCGCCGCGTCCAGCCGTTCCCAGCCTCCCGCTCCGGAGCGCCGCATCGACAAGGAAATTCTATCCGAAACCGCTCTCGATGACCTGCCGGTGCAAGCGGCCGGCGCGTCCGCGGTGACGCCCGCGGACAAGTCCGGAATGCGCGTCGTGCTGCACTTGGATGTGCCGCACCTGCGATTCACCTATGCCGCCGGCGTGCGCAACCTGCAACTGGTCTTCGTTGCCGCACTCTTCGACGAAAATAACGCATTCGTGGTGGGCGCGGAAACCGATGCGTCATTCGCCCTGAAAGAGGAGACCTTCAACCGGCTGGCCAACGGTCTGAATGCCAATTTGACTCTGCCGGCCTTGCCCGGCAGGTACCGCCTGCGCACCGTCGTGGAAGAACCACTCACGGGCAAGCTGACTGCGTCTTCCCAGCCCGTCGAAGTTCAGCCTTAGAGAGCCGGCCGATTCAAAGTGAGGCGCGGTCAGACCGACTGACTCTTGAAACGGCGGAAAGCCAGAGGCAAGAGCGCCAAACCAATCCCCATCAGCGCGGTAGTGGCCAGCTCGGGAGTCGTGGATCTGTTCAGGGTGGAAGTTTCATCGACTCCCGGTCTGGGGCTGATGCCGGCCAAGTAGGCTGCCCGCAGGCTGTCCAAAATAGATCTTTTGGGGTCAATATAGTACTAATTCGGAGTTTTTGGACCCTGTCAAGCCATTTAACGATGTAACCCAAACCGGTCTCGGTTCAGCCAAATGAAAATGTAACCCAAGGGCGCGATGAGCACCCGAACAACGTGTATATCCCGGTCCCGACCAAAGGGAGGGCTACGATGCCCCCGTGCCTTTCTTTCAGGGGAAGGTTTTCGGGGCGCAGCCCCGTTGGCACCTCGCGGTTCACGCGGTGGCCGCCACTGGGTTGCGGCGCTTGCTGATGCGGATCGCCAGACCCCGGTATGACGGCTTGCCATATCCTTCCAACTTGCCGGCGCTGGCCTCTTCCAGTTGCTCGCGCAATGCGGTGATCCGTCGGTACAAAGCTGCCGGATTCAGGCTCTCATAGATCCTCCGCAACTCCCGCTTCATCTTGCCGGCGAGTTGGCTCGATTCCATCAATCGTTGGTAGGGCGTCGCCGGCTTGTCGTACTTCCGCTTGATCCGCCCCTCCACACGTTCCTTGCTCTTCAGCCGGATCGTGGGCAGACAGAAGTTCTTGTACAATCGCAGCTCCGCGTAGATCTCATTCAACAGCCGCAATTCCCGGGTCGTGTCGAAGCGCCGGTACCCCACCACCTTGCGCACGTGCGTCCAGTTCTTCTGCTCTACCCAGGCGTTGTCGTTCTTCTTGTACGGCCGGGACCGCGACAGCCGGATCTTCTCCTGCTGCGTCCAGTCCCACAGCAGATCATTCACCAGGGCCGAATCGTTGTCCGGATGTAGTTCCCGAATTGGAAACGGCACCCGATCCCGGATTTGGCTCAGCCCCTGCTTGGCCGCCTGCTGCGACCGGACGGCGATCGCCTGGCCTTCCCACCAGTTGGTGGCGATGTCCACGGCCGAGATCGTATGAATGTAGTCCCCGCCCGTCGAGCGTCCGCAGTGCGCCACGAAGTCCACCTGCACATTGCCAATCTCGCTGGTGTCCCACTCCGCTGCCACCTTCACCGGCACCTTCTGATAGATCAGCCGCTGTACGTTGGGGTTGCGGTTGCGCCGCAAATGCCGGATGCGCTTCTCCCGCCCCAGCACGCGGTCAATCGTCCTGGCCGAGATCTCCTGCAACTGCCCGGCCACCGCGTTGCTGCAACGCAGTTCCCCGAGTTTCCGCAACCGGTCCAGTTCGCTTCTCAGCACCGCCGTCATCCGCTCTCCGCACGGCTGTTCGAAGATGTCCCACACCTCCACCAGTGCCGTCACCACCGCCGCCCCATACTCTGCTCGCCGCTGGCGCCGCTTCCGCGGCCCTGGCTGACGCGGGTGGTTCAACACCCGGATCAAGTACTTCCGGTTTAGCCCGGTACGTTTCTCAGCTTCATCGAGCAACCGGCTCCGGCCCTTCTCGTCGGCTCGGTGGTACTCCTTGCCGAGCTCCTCCAAATACTGTCTGCGCGCGTTCATGTCCACCTTTCATGGGTGCCATGTTTCGCACCCTTTCGGGTTACATTTTCATTTGGCGCATCCGAGTCCTTCCTGGTGACATTTTAGGCGACTCAATTCGGTGGACTGGCATCCTCATAAAAGCCTTGGTATACTCCCTCAAACGGAGGAGAACTGGATGCTTTCCCTTACCGCCCCGCTCGGGAAAATGGCCCGCTGGGCTTTTGGACTGGCCTTGCTGGCTTTGATTCCCGTCCCGGCAGCGCATGCCGGAACGGTCTACGCTACCGGATTTGAAAATCCCCCCTTCTCTACCGGCAATCTGGCCGGGCAGGATGGCTGGTCGGTATTTGGTTCCACCATCACCACGGTGGAAAGTTTTTTTGCTTATTCCGGTTCCCAGGCGGTCTTTGTGAATGGCCCCGGCAGCGATGGCCAGTCCGGCCCCTACCACACCGATTCGCCCAGCGGCCCACTAATCGATCTTTCGGCTGAGATTTATATCTCCAGCAGTTCCACCGAGGGTGGGTGGCAGTTTGCAGCAACGGGCGCGGGCTTGACTGGGTTCATTGGCGGCGTTGACCTCTATCCCGATGCCACCTTCCCCGCCACCGACGATGTCATCCTCATCACCGGCGACTTCCCACAGGTCGGCACCATCGCCCTGAACGTCTGGAACAATTTCAATTTTCTGTTCAACATGACTTCGCAGACGTACAGCTTCTATCTGAATGGGTCTCTGGTGCAGTCTGGCGCGCCTTTCTGCGGTAATAATTCCGGACCCTGCAACGGAGCGACCGTGTCTGCGTACTCCGATAGCATCTTTGACGGTTTCGGTGGGCCGCCGAACGAAAACGACGACGGCTTCATGGATAACTTTAACCTTTCGAACGCTCCCGAGCCCGGCTCGCTTCTACTGTTCAGCTCCGGCCTGGCGCTACTTATCCGGCGCAAGCTCGCGCAACGCTGACCACCCATTCACCTCCTGCCGCCGGACTGCGAAGACCACCATCCGACCCTTGCCCAGGGGTTCCGGATGGTGCTCTTTGTTTTTGTCCGGTCTAGCGCAATAGCTCCAAAGAGCCTCCACCATTCGACCGAGATTTGCCCCATTTGGCCACCGTCCGGGAGGTAAAATGGTCGTAGAACGCGCCAGCTAACCGTATAGAACACTCTCTGAGTTTAGCTACCTCCCACACTCCTGCGTAGCAACGGGAGGGGGCGCTAAAACCATCGGATTTAGTACCATTTATTTAGTAGCACCTATGTCGTCTGAAACAGTAAATCGTCCCGGCGCCCCAACCCCGACCGCTGAAGCGCCGCAAACACCCAAGCCCCACGCCCGCTGGGGGAAAAGAGTTGTGCTGATTATTTTGCTCGCTGTGGCGGCGGCTGCCTTCGTCTTTTGGCAGCGGGGCAACAGTGCCTCCGCCGGCTCGGTTGCCGTGCCTGCCAAGAGCCAAAAAAAGGGCGGAGGCGCTACCCCCGTGGTGGCTGCGCGCGCTTACAAGGGGAGTATCGGCGTCTACTATCCCGGCTATGGCTCCGTCACCCCTATCTATACCGTTACAGTGAAGAGCCGCGTGGATGGCCAGTTGATGGCCATCCATTACAAGGAAGGCGACTTGGTCCATGAAGGCGACTTGCTGCTGGAGCTCGATCCCCGCCCGTATCAAGCCGCGTTGGAGCAGGCCGAGGGCCAGTTGATCAAGGACCAGGCCATGCTGGACAATGCCCGCGTCGATCTGGACCGCTACGACAAACTGCTCAAGCAAAACGCCATTCAGGAACAGATCTACGCCACCCAGATCGCCACAGTGCATCAGGCTGAGGGCGCCGTGAGAACCGACCAGGGCGTAATTGACATGGACAAAGTGAATCTGAATTACTGCAAGATCACCTCGCCGATCACCGGCCGCATCGGGTTGCGTCTGGTGGATCCCGGCAACATCGTCCATGCCTCCGACACCAATGGCTTGCTGGTCATTACCCAGATTCAACCCATCAGCGCGCTGTTCCCGCTCGCCGAGGATCAACTGCCCGTGGTTCTTCGTAAGCTCAACGCCGGCCAGCACCTCCGCACGGATGCCTATGACCGCGCCGATCACCAGAAGCTCGCCACCGGAACCCTCACCAGCGTCGACAACCAGATCGATCCGTCCACCGGTACCCTGCGCCTGCGTGCCACTTTTGACAACAAGGACAACTCGCTCTTCCCCAACCAGTTCGTCAACGTGCATCTGCTGGTGGAAGAGAAGTCCGGCGTCACCCTCATCCCAACCGCGGCCATCCAGCGAACCAGCACTACCGAATACGTTTGGGTAGTGAAAGACGATTCCACCGTGACCGACCGTTCCATCACCGAGGGTGTCACGCAGGGCGACGCAACGGAAATCACTTCGGGCATCGCACCCGGAGAGGTCGTCGTCATGACGGGTGTGGACCGGCTGGTCGAAGGCGCGCAGGTCCGCGCCCAGATCGCCGATGAGCAACCCGCCGCCACATCTGGCCAACCCGCCGCCAGATCCGGAGGGAAGAAGAAGTGAGTCCGTCCCGGACGTTCATTCTACGGCCGGTCGCGACTTCCTTGCTGATGGTCGGTATTCTGCTGGCTGGCGCGGTGGGCTACTTGCAGCTGCCGGTTTCCGCCTTGCCGGAAGTCGATTACCCCATCATCCAGGTAATCACGTTCTATCCCGGCGCCAGCCCCGACGTGATGGCTTCTTCCGTCACGGCGCCGCTCGAACGCCAGTTCGGCCAGGTGCCCGGCCTGCAGCAGATGACCTCCACCAGTTCCGATGGCAGCTCCGTCATCACTTTGCAATTCAACCTCAGCCTCAACATCGACGTCGCCGAGCAGGAAGTGCAGCAGTCCATCAACGCATCCGGCACGTTTCTGCCGGCCGACCTTCCCATTCCACCAATCTACGCCAAGACCAACCCCGCCGACACTCCCATCCTGACGCTGGCGCTTACCTCCGAAGACATGCCTCTTTCCAAGGTGGAGGATCTGGCCGACACGCGCCTCGCGCCCAAGATCTCGCAACTGCCGGGCGTCGGACTGGTCAGCATCAGTGGCGGCCAAAAGCCCGCTGTGCGCATCCAGGCGAACCCCACCGCCCTGGCCTCTTACGGCTTGAACCTCGAGGACCTTCGCACCGCCTTGGTCGCCGCCAACGTCAACCAGGCCAAGGGAAACTTCGATGGCGCTCACCAGTCCTACCAGATCGGCGCCAACGATCAGTTGCTCTCTTCGGCCGACTACATTCCCCTGGTCATCGCCTACCGCAACGGCGCGCCCGTCAAGCTGACAGACGTCGCCAGCGTGGTCGACAATGCCGAGAACATCCGCCAGGCCGCCTGGATGAACGAGACTCCAGCCGTCATTATGAACATCCAGCGGCAGCCCGGCGCCAACATCATCTCGGTGGTCGACCGTATCAAATTGCTGCTGCCGCAACTTACTAACACCCTGCCTGCATCCGTCACGGTGCGCATTCTCACCGACCGCACCACCACCATCCGCGCCTCCGTGACCGACGTGCAGTTCGAGTTGCTGCTCACGGTAGCCCTGGTGGTGATGGTCATGTTCCTGTTCCTGCGCAATCTGTCCGCCACCGTGATCCCCGCCGCCGCCGTGCCTCTGTCCCTGGTGGGCACGTTTGGCGTCATGTATCTGCTCGGATACAGCCTCAACAATCTCACCCTGATGGCGCTCACTATTTCGACGGGCTTCGTGGTGGACGACGCCATCGTCATGATCGAAAACATCGTCCGCTACATTGAAGCCGGTGAACCGGCGATGCGGGCCGCCCTGCGCGGCGCCGAGCAGATTGGCTTCACCATCGTTGCGCTGACCATTTCGCTGATCGCCGTGCTGATTCCGCTGCTCTTCATGGGCGATATCGTCGGCCGCCTGTTCCGGGAATTTGCCGTCACCTTGAGCGTCACCATCCTGGTCTCGGCCATCGTCTCGCTGACCCTAACTCCCATGATGTGCTCGAAGTTGCTCAAGCACACCCCCGAAGCCAGCCAGGGCCGTTTGTACCGCGCCTCCGAGCGCGCCTTTGAGGCTGTCATCGCCTTCTACGGCAGGACGTTACAGTTCGTGCTCCGCTGGCGGACCTCCACGCTGCTGGTGGCCGTGGGCACCCTGGCCCTCACCATCTACATGTTCGAAAGGATTCCCAAGGGCTTCTTCCCCATCCAGGACACCGGCGTCATTCAGGGCGTCTCGGAAGCCTCCCAGACGGCTTCCTTCCAGGAGATGTCCAGGTTGCAGCAGCAAGTTACCAAGATCATCCTCACCGATCCCGCGGTGGACAGTCTTTCCTCCTTCATCGGCATCGACGGCACCAACACCACGCTCAACAGCGGACGCATCCTCATCAATCTGAAGCCCCTCGACGACCGCAAAATCAACGCTAGCGACATCATTCGCCGCCTGCAGCCGCAGCTCAACGAGGTGGCCGGCATCACCCTCTTCATGCAGCCCGTCCAGGACCTCACGGTGGAAGATCGCGTCAGCCGCACGCAGTTTCAATACACCCTCGAGGATCCCAACGCCGACGAGTTGAACAGCTACGCCCCCAAATTCCTCGCCCGCCTGCAGCAATCGTCCGAACTGCGCGACGTCGCCACCGATCAGCAGGTCCAGGGTCTTCGCACCCGCCTGGTATTTGACCGCGACACCGCCGCGCGCCTCGGCATCACCACCTCCACCGTCGATCAGACGCTGTACGACGCCTACGGCCAGCGCGAGGTCTCCACCATGTTTACCCAGCTCAACCAGTACCACGTCGTGCTGGAAGTCAAACCCTCGTTCCAGCAAAACCCCATCGACCTGCGCAATCTCTACATCCGCACCGGCGCCGGATCGGCGGGCACTGCGCTGGGTATGGTTTCCGGCGGCTCGTCATCCATTGCCACCGCCAGAGCCGGGCAAAGCGCTGCCACTTCCGCCCCGCCCACCACCGCGTCCACTGCCTCCAGCGCCGCATTCGGCGGCACTACCATCGCTTCTTCCGCGGTCTTCGCGCCCACCAGCCAGGTCCCGCTCGGCGCCTTCAGCCACACCGAGAACATCGCCGTCCCCATCACCGTCAACCACCAGGGCCAGTTTCCCGTGATTACCTTCTCCTTCAATCTCGCCCCCAGCGCTTCGCTGGGGGATGCGGTGAAGGCAGTCAACCAGGCCAAAAAAGATATCGGCATGCCGCTCGGCGTGCAAGCCGCGTTTCAAGGCTCCGCGCAGGCTTTCCAGGCCTCCCTGGCCGATGAGCCCATACTGATTCTGGCGGCCCTCGTCACCGTCTACATCGTTCTGGGTGTGCTGTATGAGAGCTACATCCATCCGGTCACCATTCTCTCCACCCTGCCTTCGGCCGGTGTCGGCGCGCTGCTCGCTCTCAACATCTGCCATTACGATTTCAGCGTGATCGCTCTCATCGGCATGGTGCTCCTGATCGGCATTGTGGGGAAGAACGCGATCATGATGATCGATTTCGCGCTTGACGCCGAACGCAAGGAAGGCCGCCCGCCGGGTGAGGCCATTTATCAGGCCTGTCTGCTGCGCTTCCGGCCCATCATGATGACCACCATGGCGGCCTTGCTGGGCGCCGTTCCCTTGGCTTTCGGTAGCGGCACAGGTTCGGAGTTGCGCAAGCCGCTCGGCATCACCATCATCGGCGGTCTGTGTATCAGCCAGTTGCTTACGCTCTATACCACCCCCGTCATCTACCTGTTCTTCGATCGGCTGGCCCGGCGCGTTTCCCACCGCTCCGCCAACGCCATGGAGCCTCTTCCGGCGGAGTGAGCCATGAGCCTGTCGTCTCCCTTCATCCACAAACCGGTCGCCACCACGTTGCTCGTCGTGGCCATCGGCCTGGCCGGCGCGGTGGCCTTCCGTATCCTCCCGGTATCGCCCCTGCCGCAAGTGGACTTCCCCACCATCTCGGTAAATGCCTCGCTGCCCGGCGCCAGTCCGGAGACCATGGCCTCTTCCGTCGCCACCCCCCTCGAACGCCAGTTCGGCCGCATTGCCGCCGTCACTGAGATGACATCCTCCAGCACGCTCGGCTCCTGCAGCATCACCTTGCAGTTCGATCTGAACCGCAACATCGACGCCGCCGCCCGCGATGTGCAGGCCGCCATCGCCGCCGCCCGCGGCTATCTGCCCACCAATCTCCCCAGCAATCCCAATTACCGCAAGGTGAATCCCGCCGATTCGCCCATCTTCATGCTGGCTCTCACTTCCGACGTGCTGAGCAAGGGCCAGATGTATGACGCGGCCTCCACCATCATGGCTCAGAAGATTGCCCAGGTGCAGGGCGTCGGACAGGTCAGCGTCGGCGGCAGCGCCCTGCCCAGCGTGCGCGTCGAACTCAACCCCTACGCCCTGAATAAGTATGGAATCGGCCTCGAACAGGTCCGCACGGTCCTCTCCACGTCCAATGCCAACACCCCCAAAGGCCATTTTGCCGACGCCTATCGCATTTGGGAAGTGGGCGCCAACGATCAGATGTTTCGAGCCGTCGAGTATGCCCCCCTCATCGTTGGCTACAACCACGGCCTGCCCGTCCGCGTCTCCAATATCGGCCAGGCCGTCGATGCCGTCGAAGATTTGCGCAACGCCGGCTACGCCAATGGCAAGCCCTCGGTCCTCATAATCGTCTCTCGCCAGCCCAACGCGAATATCATCGACACCGTCGATCGCCTCCGCGCCGCCCTGCCGCAACTCGAAGCCGCTATCCCCGCCTCCATTCACGTCCAGATCGCCATGGACCAGACGGTTACCATTCGCGCCTCCGTCCACGACGTCGAACGGACTCTGCTCATCTCCATCGGCCTGGTGATCCTGGTGGTCTTCATTTTCCTGCGAAGCGGCCGCGCCACCTTCATTCCCAGCGTCGCCGTCCCCGTCTCCCTGCTGGGCACCTTCGGCGTCATGTACCTGCTCAACTACAGCCTCGACAACCTGTCGTTGATGGCCCTCACCATTTCGACCGGCTTCGTGGTGGACGACGCCATCGTGGTCATCGAGAATATCACCCGCTATCTCGAGCAGGGCATGAATCCATTCGCCGCGGCCCTGAAAGGGGCTGAGGAAATCGGCGCCACCGTCGTGACCATGAGCATTTCGCTGGTCGCGGTCTTCATTCCCTTGCTCTTGATGGGCGGCATCGTGGGCCGCCTCTTCCGCGAATTCGCCGTCACGCTCTCCGTCGCCATCGGCGTTTCCATGGTGATCTCCCTTACCGCTACTCCCATGATGTGCGCCCACCTGCTGAAGGGCCAAGAATCCCACGGCTGGCTTTACAGATTCACCGAGCGCGGCTTCAACTCCGTGGTGGGGTTTTATGGCAAGACGCTCTCGCTGGTCCTGCGCCATTCGGCCCTCACCCTGATGACCCTGCTAGCCACCATCGGCCTCAACGTCTATCTCTTCACTCATGTGCCCAAGGGCTTTTTTCCGCAGCAGGACAACGGGCGCCTGAACGGCTCCATTCAAGCCGACCAGGACACTTCCTTTCAGGCCATGGACAAGATCCTCCTGCAAATGGTCAACATTGTGGCCGCCGACCCCGCGGTGGACACCGTCAACGGATTCACCGGCGGCGGCGCCACCAACACCGCCCGCATGTTCGTCTCCCTCAAGCCGCTCAAGGAGCGCAACATCAGCGCCGACCTGATCATCGCCCGCCTCCGCCCCAAACTCGCCCGTGTGTCCGGCGCAAACCTGTATCTCCAGGCCGCCCAGGATATCCGCGTCGGCGGCCGGCAATCCAACGCCCAGTGGCAATTCACCATGCGCGGCGATAACCTCGACGACCTCACTTTATACGGCCCTCGCATGCTCCAGCAGTTGCGCGCCATCCACCTGGTCGCCGACGTCAGCAGCGACCAACAGAATCGCGGCCTGCAAAGCCTGGTTCAGTACGATCGCTCCACCGCCGCGCGTTTCGGTATTGCCCCGCAACTGATCGACGATACCCTCTACGACGCCTTTGGCCAGCGCCAGGTCTCCACCATGTTCAAGACCCTCAATCAGTACCATGTCGTCATGGAAGTCGCTCCCAGGTACTGGCAGGATCCCGAGATTCTGAACCAGCTCTGGGTCCAGGCCCCCGCCGGCCAGCAGGTCCCGCTTAGCGCCTTTGCGCATTTCGGACCGGCCATAGCGCCGCTTTCCGTCAACCATCAGGGCCTTTTCCCGGCCGTCACCACTTCGTTCAACCTCCAGCCAGGCATCGCGCTGAGCGACGCCATAGAGGCTATTTCCGATGCCGCCCGGAAGGTCGGCCTGCCGCCCACCGTCCAGACCACCTATGCCGGTACTGCCGCAGCCTATCTGGATTCGCTCCGCAACGAGAACATCCTGATCCTTTCCGCGCTCATCACCGTCTATCTCGTCCTCGGCATCCTCTATGAAAGCTATATTCACCCCGTCACCATTCTTTCCACCCTGCCGTCGGCCGGCGTAGGCGCTCTGCTGGCGCTCCTGCTCACCAGGACCGATCTCAGCGTCATCGCCGTCATCGGCATCATTCTCTTAATCGGTTTGGTGAAGAAGAACGGCATCCTGATGGTGGATTTCGCGATTGCCGCCGAGCGCCGGGAGCACAAAACCCCGCGCGATGCCATTTACGAAGCCAGCCTGCTGCGCTTCCGGCCCATCATGATGACCACCATGGCAGCCATGCTGGGCGCCCTGCCGCTGGCTCTCGGCAGGGGAACCGGCTCCGAGTTGCGCCGCCCACTGGGCATCACCATTATCGGCGGCCTGCTTGTCAGCCAGTGCTTGACTCTCTTCACCACCCCGGTGGTCTACCTCTACTTCGACCGCCTCCAGCAATGGTGGTATCGCATTCGCGGTATCGATCCCAGCCATGTCGGGCCGCTTGGCTCCGAGGTCTGACGCCCATGATTCAGCGAAATTTTCTGCTTCCCTCGTTCTCCGTCGCAGTGCTCTTTGCCTCGTTCTTCTCCGAGGCCTGTCTCAAGCTGCCGCCTTATCAGAAGCCCGCCGCGGCTGTCCCCGCGGCCTTCAAGGAAGCGCCGCCCGAAGGCTGGAAGAACGCCCAGCCCGCCGATGGCACGCTCCGCGGAAAGTGGTGGGAAATATTCAACGACCCGGCGCTCAACTCGCTCGAAGAACAGGTCAACCTTTCCAACCAGAATCTTCTGGCCGCCGAGGCGCAATTCCGCGCCGCCAAAACCGCCGTGCTCGCCGCCCGCTCGGCTCTCTCTCCCACCGTCACCAGCTCGCCCTCCGTGATCGGGTCGGACAGCTCCGCGCGTGTCAGACGCGAGCCATCATCGGGACCCGTTGGCACCTATACTCTCCCCGTGGAAGCTTCCTATACCGCCGACTTCTGGGGCAGCATCCATCGCACGGTGGCCTCCAGCGCCGCACTCGCGCAAGCCTCCGGCGCCCTGTTGGAAAACGCCCGCCTGCTCTATCAGACCGAATTGGCGTCCGACTATTTTCAACTCCACGGCCTGGACGGCGACATCCAACTGCTCAATCAGACCGCCGGCTCTTATAAGGAATACCTGACGCTCACCAGGAACCGTTTCCAGGGCGGCGTTGCTTCCGATAGCGACGTTGCCCAGGCCGAGACTCAGCTCTACACCACCCAGGCGCAATTGGCCGACCTGGGAGTGGCCCGCGCGCAATTCGAACACGCCATCGCTATCCTGATTGGCAAACCTCCCGCCGAACTCACCATTCCTCCCATGACCCTGACAGCCGCGCCGCCGCCCATCCCTATGGCCGTCCCGTCCGTTTTATTGGAACGGCGCCCCGATATTGCCGAGTCCGAGCGCCAGGTCGCATCCGCCAACGAACAAATCGGCATCGCCAAGGCCGCTTTCTACCCCACACTCAGCCTGGCTGTAACCGGTGGACTGCAAACTACCAGCCTCATCAACTGGCTCACCTTGCCCAGCCGCTTCTGGTCGATTGGCCCGACACTCGCCCAGACCCTCTTCGATGCCGGCAAGCGCCGCGCGCAAGTCCAATCGGCCGAGGCCCAGTACGACGCCACCGCCGCCAACTATCGCCAGACCGTGCTCACCGCGTTCCAGCAGGTGGAAGACAACCTGGCGGCCCTGCGGATTCTGGAATCCGAAGCCGGCGTACTTGACCAGGCCGTCAAATCCGCCCAGCGTTCTCTGACGGTTTCCACCGACCAATACAAGGGCGGCATCGTCAACTACTTGCAAGTCATTACCACCCAGACCATCGCCGTGCAGGACGAAAAGTCCGCCGTCGACCTCCTGACCCGCCGCATGACCGCCACGGTGCAGCTCATCCAGGCCTTGGGCGGCGGCTGGAACCTCTCCCAGCTCCCCACCACCCAGGACGTTTCCACGCGCCAATAACGCCAGGGGACAGACTAATCCGTCCCCGGTTCCACCTGAACGTTCTGGCGATGCCGCACCCGGCGGCTGGTTGCTTCGCCCTCGTGTGGCCTCTTGCTTTTTGCAACTGAGTTGCAGTACACTATGATTTCAGTAAATTAGTTCTTAATACCTTCAAAGTGAGACCCATCATGAAAGTGACCTGTAACTACCCGTGTGTCCCGCTGCTGGCGATGGCGGTTGGGCTGGCCTGGGCGGCTGGAACGGATGGATATATCGAAGGCGCCGTCGTCGATCCCGCCGGCTCGGCCGTCCCCGGCGTCGAAGTATTGGCCCGCCGCTCAGGCGTCGCCAGCCCATGGCGCGCGGTTACGGATGACCAAGGCCGTTACACCGTCGCCAACCTGCCCGCCGGCGATTACGAAATCGAAGCCGTTGCGGCCGGCTTTCGCCCCTACCATCGCAATGGTGTCTCCATAACCGCCGGTTCCCCGTCGCGTCTCGATATCGCGCTTTCCCTCGCCGCCCACAGCGAGGCTGTCGAAGTCGCCGCCTCGGCTTCCCAGGTGGATGCAACTGATATGCAGGTGGGTGAGCCGGTCAGCAATGCCAAAGCCGCTGCCATACCGCTCAACAGCCGTAGCTATACCGATCTACTGGCGCTCGCTCCGGGTGTCGCGCCGCTCAGTTCCCGGCAGCCGAACGCCGTCGTCATGTCGGGTTGCACCAGCGCGCCCCCTTCCGGCGACCTCAATCCCGGCAACCTGTCCGTTAACGGACAGCGCGAGACCGGCAACGGCTTCTACATCAACGGCAGCGCCGCGCAGGAGGATTTCAATATGGGCGCGGCCATCGTGCCGAACCTCGATTCCATCTCCGAGATGCGCGTGCTTACCTCTAGCTTCGATGCGCAGTATGGCAACTTCAGCGGCGGCCAGGTGCTGGTTTCCACCAAGTCCGGCGCCGATGATTTCACGGGCAGCTTCTTCGAGTTTCTGCGCAGCACCTCGCTCGACGCCCGCAACTTCCTGGCATCCCAGCGCGCCGGTTTTCACCGCAATCAATTCGGCGCGACCATCGGCGGGCCCGTGCGCAAAGACAAAGTTTTCTTCTTCGCTGATTATCAGGGCGCCCGCACCCGCCAGGGCGTCGATACCGGTCTCATCCCGGTGCCTTCCGCGGCCAATCGCGCCGGTGACTTCTCCGATATCGGCAACTCCCTTACCGGAACCGTCGGCGGCTCCTATTGGGCCAACTTGCTGTCTCAGAAACTCGGCTACGGCGTGAACCCGGGTGAGCGCTATTATTTCGATGGTTGCTCCAATGCGAGCGACTGTGTTTTCCCCCAGGCAATCATTCCGCAACGCGCCTGGTCGGCCCCCGCCAAGGCCCTACTCCCTTATATTCCACAGCCCAACGCCGGTCCCGCCGGCTTTGAGACTTCAGCTTACGCTCAAGCCCTGCGTGACGACAAAGCCGCCCTGCGGCTGGATGCCAATACGCGCTGGGGCGCGTTCTCCGCTTATTATTTCGCCGACGATTATTGGCTGAACGATCCCTATCCCACCGGACAAGGCGGCGCCAGCGTTCCCGGCTTCAACGCCACTTCCGCCGGGCGCGCGCAACTGGCTAGCATCGCCCTGACCAGCATTTTTGGCTCGAGCGCCGTCAACGAACTCCACCTGGGATATCTTCGCGACGCCAACCGCATCGGTCAGCCCGCCGGCGGTGTCGGTCCCACCCTGGCGTCTCAGGGCTTCACCGGCATCGTTCCGCTCGCGCCCCAAATCGAAGGCATCGAAAATGTGTCTTTCAACGACTTCACCATCGGCGTCGACACCACCGGCGTCACCCAAGCCAACAATACGTATCAATGGTCCGACCAGTTTTCCAAAGCCGCCGGCCGCCACCTGCTCAAGTTCGGCGCCAGCGTGCATCTGGATCAGGTCAACATAAATCCCGATGCCACTTACAACGGGTCGTTTCTATTCCAGGGAACTGAAACCGGCTCCGACTTCGCCGATTTCCTGCTCGGCGCGCCCAGCAGTTACGCCCAAGGCGATTCCCGCCCGTTCTATCTCCGCAACCGCTACGCCGGCTTATTCGCTCAGGATAGTTGGTGCCTTCGCCCCAGCCTCACCCTCGACTACGGGTTGCGCTGGGACCTCCTGCCGCCCTGGCGCGAAAAGTACAACCAGTTGCAGACGCTGGTGCCCGGCCAGCAGTCCGTCGTCTATCCCGGCGCTCCTACCGGCCTGGTTTTTCCCGGCGATCCGGGGATACCCGCCACCCTCGCGCCTGCCGGCTACACCAATTTCGCCCCTCGAATCGGCCTCGCCTGGTCCCGTGGTAATACCGTCGCGCGCGCCGGTTATGGCCTCTTCTATACCGCCTTCGAAGGTCTTTCGGCGGGCATTATGAGCGCCAATCCGCCTTATGGCTACGACTATGACAGCGTCGCGCCCCCGCTGTTCTCGAATCCCTTTATCACCGCCTCCGATGGCACGAACATCGGCCAGCGATTCCCCGAGCCCATCCCTGCCTATGGCGCCTCCGTTCAAAACCCCGCCACTTCCGTCGATTGGTCGCAATACCTGCCCATCACCGGCGTCCCATCCTTTTTCCATCAAAACGTTACGCCGTATAGCGAAAGCTACATGCTGTCGGTGGAGCGCGAAGTGGCCCGCGGAACCGTGGCCGCCGTGCGCTACTCCGGTTCGCAGGCTCATCGCCTCCTGGTGCTGATCTCAGCCAATCCCGGCAATCCCGCGCTGTGTCTCAGTTTGAGCCAGCCCAAGGAAGTGGCGCCCGGCGCCGCTACTTGTGGACCCTTCGGCGAAAGCGGAGTTTATACCACCGCCGCGGGAGCCATTGTCGAAGGAACCAGAACGGCTTTTTCTCCCCAGTTCGCCGCCGTCACGTATCAGAAAACCATTGGCAACTCGAACTACAACTCGCTCGAAGCCACCCTGCGCCACACCACCGGCCGGATGGAATTACTCGCGGCGTATACGTATGGCAAGTCCCTGGACCAGTCCTCCAGCCTGTCCGACCCCGTGAACCCCATCAATCCCAGCCTGAGTAAGGCTCTTTCCGCTTTCGACATGAGACATAACTTCGTGGCGAGCTGGAACTGGAGGATGCCGTTAGGCCTGAGCATTTCCGGCATCGCGCGCTACAGCACCGGCTTGCCTGTAACGCTGGTGAACAACAACGACACTTCGCTACTGGGCACCATCCCGAATGGCATCAACAACAATGGCGTCGACACGCCGGACGTCGGCTCCGGCCCCCTCATGGTGAACACCAACCCCCGAAACGGCCGGATGGCTTTCAACACGGCCTTGTTCAGCCTTCCCTCGCTGGGCAGTCGAGGGACCGCGGCCCGCCGGTTCTTCTACGGGCCGGGCATGGCTAATGTCGATCTGGCTCTCCATAAGAACTGGAATCTTGGCGAACGCCGCTTGCTGGAGTTGCGCATCGAGGCATTCAATGTCTTCAACCACGCCCAGTTCTATGGCGCGGCGGCTGTCGACGGTAACATCACCAGCTCCGGCTTCGGTCAGGTGGTGGCCGCCGCCCCACCCCGCCTCGTCCAACTGGGCATGCGCTTCGCGTTTTAGAACCGATGGTAATTCACGGTCCCGCGCTTGCCCAGGTCAATGCCACCAAGTATAATTCAGGCATTATGAAGGGTAATCCGAAAGTAATTGCCAGACTCAACGCCGCCTTGAAAGAAGAATTGACGGCCATCAGCCAGTACTTCCTCCACGCGGAAATGTGCGAGAACTGGAAGTACGACAAGCTCGGTAGCTTCATCAAGAAGCAGTCCATCGACGAGATGAAACATGCCGAGGCCCTCATCGAGCGCATCCTCTTCCTGGATGGCGCGCCGGTATTAACCGAACTGTCGCCCCTCACGGTCGGCACGAACGTGAAGGAGCAGATCGAGAGCGACCTCAAACTGGAAATCGGCGCCGTCGCCATGTACAACAAATCCATCCAGATCACCCTGGACGAGGGGGACAACGCGTCGCGCGACCTTTTTGAGCGCTTACTGAAAGACGAAGAGGGCCACGCTGATTGGTTGGAGGCCCAACTCCACCAGATCAAGGAAATTGGCTACGAGCGGTATTTGAGCCAGCAGATTCGCAAGGAAAAGTAGCCGGAATCCCAAATGCCCCCGGCCGGCGCCGCATGGTAGTATCCGTGTTGTACCTGAGAGGTTTCTCAGCGTATTACCGTGACCCCGCCGTCCGATCCCGCCTTTGAGGGTGATCTCGGTTCGCGGAATTTCAAGTTCTTTCCCGAGTATGTGATCATGATGCCGGGCGCCGGTCAAATCGAAAAGCTTGATTCACTGAGATTGGCCGGCCAAATCGCACAAGTGGAGCGCAAGGGCACCGGCTCCGGCCGTCTAGTGGCGGCCAGGTAGCGGCACTTGAGCCCATTCGGCAACCATGCCGCGCCCGGAGACAGGATTGTTTCGCGCATGAACACCTTCACCTCTGCTGAGGACCGCGCCAACCAGCGCAATGCCGTGCTCGCCGGGTTCCTGGGTTGGACCCTGGACGCCTTCGATTTCTTCATTTTGGTGTTTGTGCTGTTGCCGGTGGCGCATGATTTCGGCCGCTCGGTGCCGGCCATCGCGCTCACCATCACGGCCAGCCTGGCGACGCGTCCGGTGGGAGCGTTCGTTTTCGGGCTGCTCGCCGATCGCTACGGCCGGCGCAAGCTACTGATCTGGAATGTCCTGTTTTATTCGGTGGTCGAGGTACTGTCGGGCTTTGCGCCGACTTACAGCGTCTTCCTGGCTCTGCGCCTGCTCTACGGCGTGGGGATGGGGGGCGAGTGGGGCGTAGGGGCTTCGCTGGCCATGGAGTCGGTGCCGGCAAAGTGGCGCGGCGTGCTCTCGGGGATGTTACAGCAGGGCTACGCGGTTGGCTATCTTCTGGCAGCGATCGCCTACGCTTTGATCTACCCCTACGTCGGCTGGCGCATGATGTTTTTCGTGGGCGGCTTGTCCGGCCTGTTATCGCTGTTCGTGATCGTGAGGGTCAAGGAGACCAAGGCGTGGGAGCAGTCACGGACCGACTGGGCCACCTACAAGAGGGCGATCTTCGCCAACCGGAAGCTGTTCCTCTACCTGATCGCGCTGATGGCCATGATGAACTTCATCTCCCATGGCACCCAGGACATGTACCCGACGTTCCTGCGCCTGCAGCGGCACTTCAGCGTGCACGCGACCTCGATCATCACCATCGTCTCAATGGTCGGGGCGATTGCCGGCGGCCTGTCCTTTGGCCTCTACTCGGACCGCTTCGGGCGGAAGCGCTCGATGGTCACGGCCGTATTGCTGGCGGTGCTCGCCATTCCGCTGTGGGTGCTGGGCTCGACGGCGGTGATGATCCTGCTGGGCGCTTTCCTGATGCAGTTCATGGTGCAAGGCGCTTGGGGCGTGATCCCGGCGCATCTGAACGAGCTCTCGCCCGGCCAACTACGGGGGTTCTTCCCAGGCTTTGCCTATCAACTGGGTGTGCTGATCGCTTCCACCGTAGGCTATGTCGAAGCAGTGCTGGCGCAGCACTTCAGTTACTCGCAGTCCATGGGGTATCTGGCGGCCGGCCTGCTGCTGATCGGGGCGCTGGTGATCGCGCTGGGCCCGGAGGCGCGGGGCATCGCGTTCCTGCCCGAAACCGGGCTTCCAGGGAGTGCCCAGGGGTCCGCGGCCCGCCAAGAGTGATGAATTAAGACGCGCGAGCGGCTCCCATGATTACCTTGGAGTGTCGTTAGGAGTTTACGGTCTTACATGCTTACTTGGACTCAAATTTATACGCCAGTGGCTGGCAGCCTCGTGTTGTCCGCTCTGGTGGCAGCCCTTCCAGTGGTCGTACTGCTCGGGCTTCTTGCATTCGGCCACGCAAGAGCTCACTGGGCTGCCTTGTCCGGATTGGCTGCCTCGCTGGCTGTCGCCATCCTGGTCTTCGGCATGCCGGCTCGACTCGCCGGGTCCGCCGCCCTCATGGGAGCTGCCTACGGTCTTTTTCCCATTGGCTGGATCGTCCTGGGCGCCATCTTTGTGTATGACGTAACCGTCAAGTCCGGCGATTTCGAGGTCGTCAAAGACACCATCGCCGGCGTCGGCAGCGACCGCCGCTTGCAAGTGCTCCTCATCGCCTTCTGCTTTGGCGCTTTCATTGAAGGCGCCGCCGGTTTCGGAACCCCCGTCGCCATTTGCGCCGCCATGCTCATCGGACTCGGCTTCCGTCCGCTCCAGGCCGCCGGCCTGGCCCTCGTTGCCAACACCGCCCCGGTGGCCTTCGGAGCCTTGGGCATTCCCGTCATTACCCTCGCCACCGTCACCGGCATACCCTTGGATCTGCTGAGCGCCACGGTGGGCCGCATCCTGGTGCTGTTCTGCGTCCTCGTTCCTTTCTGGGTGGTCTGGACCATGTGCGGGCGCAAACAAATGATGGAAGTCTGGCCGGCCTGCCTCACGGTCGGCATCAGCTTCGGAGCGGCTCAGTTCGTGATCAGCAACTTCATCGGCGCCTCGCTTGCGGCTATCGGCGCCTCCATCGTTTCCATACTCGCGCTCATCGTACTGCTCAAGTTCTGGCAGCCGGCCACCATTTGGTCCTTCGAGCATGAAGACGCCGCCGCGCGCGCCACCGAACATGCCAACCGCCGCATCCATACCGGCGGCCGCAAGCTCAAGGCCTGGATGCCTTGGATTCTGCTCTCTGTATTGGTCTTCGCCTGGGGACTTACGCCGGTAAAAACCTTTCTGGACGGTGGATCGGCCGGCCATCCCAACTTCCTCCGCGGCATTTCCTCCGTCAGTATCACTGTCCCCGGCCTGCATAAAGCAGTCACTCGCACGCCGCCGGTGGTAGCCAAGGCAGCCGCCGAACCGGCCGTCTTTGTTTTCAACTGGGCCTCGGCCACTGGCACCAGCCTCCTGCTGGCCGGCGGCATCAGTGGATTGTTATTAGGCTTCACCCCGTTCAAACTCCTCGAGGTTTTCGCTGGAACTCTCATGCGGATCCGAACGTCGCTGCTCACCATCGGCGCCATGCTCGCGCTCGGCTTCACCACCCGCTATGCCGGCATCGACGCTACCATGGGCCTCGCCTTTGCCTCCACCGGCGTACTCTTCCCGTTCTTCTCTCCGCTGCTTGGCTGGCTCGGTGTGGCCCTGACCGGCAGCGATACTTCTTCCAACGTCCTGTTCGGCGGTCTGCAGCAGATTACCGCCCGGCAAGTCGGTGTGTCGCCCGTGCTCGCCGCCGCGGCCAACAGCGCTGGCGGCGTCATGGGCAAAATGATCGACGCCCAGAGCATCGTGGTTGCCGGTGTGGCCACCGGCCAGCAGGGCAACGAAGGAAGCATCCTGCGCTACGTCTTCCTGCACAGCATCGTTCTTGCTACCCTCGTGGGTGTGGTGGTGTTTCTGATGGCTTATGTATTCCCGTGGATGATTCCGCTGGTGACAAAGTGAGCACGTGAGGATAGCGGTGTCTCCACTCTTTGATACTTTCAAAGCCCGCGCCGAGGCCGCCAGCGCGGAAGTCCACCGCTTCTCCACCAACAACCAGGCCCGCGACTTCATCCTTGGTTTTCTGCGGGACGAAAACGTAGCCGATGCCCCCGGGGCGCGCGCCGTCTGGGTCCGCGGGTCGCTTCTCGATGGCGTCGATTGGCGCGGCCTTGCCGAACAAACTCCCGGCCTCACCTTCAACGTCACCCGCGAGGCCGCCGAATCGTCCAAAATCGGCGTCAGCCAGCTTGAATGGGCCATCGCCGATACCGGCACGCTGGTTACCGACGCCGCGCCCGTCGAGCGGCGCCTGGTCTCCGTCGCTTCCCGTCATCCACATCGCGGTCGTCCCCACCGGTGCCATCGAGCCCGGCATGCCGTCCGTGCTCGCCCGCATCCACCCCAGCCAGAGCGGCTACATCTCCATGATCACCGGCCCCAGCCGCACCGCCGATATCGAACGTGTACTCACCATCGGTGTTCACGGCCCGTCCCGGCTGGTCATCGTTTTTGTGGATGAATTAGGGAGCAACCGATGAGCGCCGCTTTCAAGGCTGCCATTCACTCGGCGGTCAATAACCCCAACCTCACCGGCGCCCTCGGCAAATTCTCCGAAGCCTACCGCATCAGCCGCGCCAAGGCTTACGAAGGCATCGATTTCGAGGAACTCCGCGGCCGCATCGCGGAAGTGAAATCCTACGCCGCCTCGCATCTGGACGAACTCGCGGAAATCTTCACGCGGAATGCCCAGGCCCGCGGCGCCAAGGTCTTCCGCACCGCGGACCCCGCCGCCGTCAACCAGTACATCCTCGACCTCGCCAAGGCCAACGGCGTCCGCAGCGTCGTCAAGTCCAAGTCCATGGCCTCCGAGGAGATTCATCTCAATCACCATCTGGAAGCCGCGGGCATCTCCGCCAGCGAAACCGACCTCGGCGAATGGATCGTCCAACTCGCCGGCGAACGGCCCTCCCACATGGTCATGCCCGCCATCCACATGACCAAGGAGCAGGTCGCCGAAGTCTTCGGCAAAGAGGTTAACCAGCGTCTCGCCGCCGATATTCCGGCCCTCGTCAGGCTCGCGCGCAAGGAGCTGCGCGCCAAATTCCTGGATGCCGAAATGGGCATCTCCGGCGCGAACATCGCCGTGGCCGAAACCGGCAGCATCGTCATCATCACCAACGAAGGCAACGCCCGACTGGTCACTACGCTGCCCAAAACCCACGTCGTCATCGTGGGCGTCGAAAAGCTGGTGGCTTCCTTCAGCGACATTATTCCCATTCTCACCGCCTTGCCCCGCAGCGCCACCGCCCAGTTGCTCACCAGCTACGTCTCCATCATCACCGGCCCTTCGCCCAATACCGATGGCAGTTTGAAGGATCTCCACATCGTCCTGATGGACAACCATCGCACCGGCATGTCGGCCGATCCCATGTTCAAGGAAGCCTTGCAGTGTATCCGCTGCGCTTCCTGTCTCAACGTTTGCCCGGTCTTTCGTCTGGTGGGCGGCCACGTCTTCGGCAAGGTCTATACCGGCGGCATCGGGACCATCCTCACCGCCTGGTTTGACAAGCTGAAAGAGTCCGAAGATATCCAGGGCCTGTGCATCCAGTGCGGAAACTGTGTCGATGTCTGTCCCGGCAAGGTGCCCATCCCGGACATGATCCTGGAACTCCGCCGCCGTCTGGTGCGGCAACAGGGGCAATCCCTCAAGGAGAAAGCCGCCTTTTCCATTGTCAACAACCGCCGCCTGTTCCACTCCCTGCTGCGCGCCGCCTCTTCCGTGCAGAGGCCCTTTGCCAGGGATGGCTTCATTCGCCATCTGCCCATGTTCCTCTCGGACCTGTGCGAGTTCCGCAGCCTTCCCGCCATCGCCGCTGAGCCCTTCCGCGACCGCTTCCGCAAAATCCAGCAGCCCGAATGCCAGGAGCGGGCCGCCCTTTACGCCGGCTGCCTCATCGATTTCGCCTATCCCGAAACCGGTGAAGCCGTTGTCAAGGTGTTGAATAAGGCCGGCATCCAGGTGATTTTTCCGGAGGGGCAAACCTGTTGCGGCGCGCCTGCCCGTTTCAGCGGAGCCTATGAAGTGGCCGCCGGCAATGCTGCCGCCAACATCGACGCCCTGCTCCAGGACGATGTCCGCTATGTAGTTTCCGCCTGCCCCACCTGCACCGTGGCGTTGCAGCGCGATTTCTCGAAGACTTTCGAAAGCCTCGGCATGACGGCCAGCCTGCCCCGCGCCGCCGAGCTCGCCGCCAAGGTCGTCGATTTTTCAACCCTGGTGAAGAAACTGGTCGGTGAAGGCCGCCTTGCGATTCCCGAGGGCCGGCATCTCGCCAGAATCACCTATCATGATTCCTGCCACTTGAGGAAGACGCTCAAGGTGTGGCAAGCCCCGCGCGATCTGCTCCGGCAAGCCGGCTACGAATTGGTCGAGATGTTTGAATCCGACATGTGCTGCGGCATGGGTGGTTCCTACTCGCTAAAGCTTCCCGAAATCTCCGCGTCCATTCTGCAACGCAAGCTCGCCAACATCGAAAAAACCGGCGCTGCCATTGCCGCCATGGACTGTCCCGGCTGCGCCATGCAGATCCGCGGCGGGATCGACAAAGCGATCCCCTCCGGGCGAACTCCCGTTCAGGTCCGCCATACCGCCGAACTCCTGGCCGATCTGTTTTGACTGATGGCTTGACACCGGGCCGCGGCCGTGAGTACCTGCCGCCTTGGCTCTCGCCGCTGTCTGGCGTTCGCGTGGATTTCCCATAGCAATTCGGCGATGTGGCGCACGCACTCAGGATAATAAGATTATTGGATCTAGTTAGTACTGTTAAATACGGTTTGATTCGCATGCCGGACTTATAATGGCCGTAACCTGCATGCCAAATCCGGGTTTGCATCCACGGAGGTGCGATGAAACGATCCTGTTTGTGTGGATTGCTCTTCCTGCCAGTTGGGTTCATCCTGTTCGGCCAGACCCCCACTGGACCGGTAATTACCGGTATCTCGAACAGCGCCAGCGGCGCGCCAACCATCGAAAGTGGCTCGTGGGTGTCGATCTATGGCGCCGGTCTGTCCGCAACCACGCGGCCCTGGCAGGCGTCCGACTTCTCCGGCAACAACCTTCCGACCACGCTCGATAACGTGAGCGTCCAGATCGACGGCAAGAAGGCCGCGATTTCCTACGTCAGCCCGGGACAACTGAACGTTCAGGCGCCCACGGACACCGCTATCGGGCCGGTGCAGGTGCAGGTCAACAACTCTCTCGGCGCCGCTACCTACACCGCAACACTGCAAAGCTACTCGCCGGCATTCTTCACTTTTCAGGGGAAATATGCCTCTGCGCGGCATAATACCGATGGCGTCTACGTGGCGCCGGCCGGATATTTCGGCAGCGCGGTAACGTCGCGGCCAGCCCAGTCCGGCGAAATTCTTCAGATCTATGCCACGGGCTTCGGCCCCACGACGCCCGCCGTGCCGGCTGGCCAACTGGTCGCCAGCCCCGCACTTCTGTCGAACGTCAGCCAACTGTTGGTGACGATCGGCGGCGTGCCTGCGACAGTGCAGTTCGCCGGCATCGTGGCCCCCGGGGAGTACCAGATCAACGCGATCGTCCCACTACTGGTGGCTGGCGATCAGCCGATTCTGGCAACCATCGCCGGTGTGAGTTCCCAGGCTGGGATCGACATTCCGGTCGGGAACTCGGCGGCTCCGCCCGTCGTCGTGACCCTCGCGCCCAATGGCCGCACCATCCGTTGCGGCACTACCCTGTCTCTCACAGCCACGGTCGCTAACACGAACGACCAGACGGTGATCTGGCAGGTCAACGGACAAGCCGGAGGCAACCCCAGCGTCGGGACGATCTCGGCCGCCGGCGTCTACACCGCGCCCGCCGATCTGCCAAATCCCGCGGCGGTACTTGTGACTGCGGTCAGTCACTTCGACTCCACGGCCCAGGCCAGCGTGACCGTGAATCTCCAGAATCCCCTGCCGGTTGTCACGTCGGTGACTCCCAACCCGGTGAATCCCGGCAATGTGACCATCACGGTTAGCGGAACCGGGTTTGCGAATGGAGCCACCATCTATTTTGCGGGCGCCCCGGTGTCCACCACTTTCGTATCCGATACAAAGCTCACGTTCACCGGCACGGTGGCGATGCCGGCCGGGCGTCTGGCGGCGGTGAAGGTCACCAATCCGAACCCCGGCACGGCCACCTCAAGCCCAATCGCGGTGCCCGTCCGCCTGGCGGTTGAGAATATGCCGTACGCTAACGCGGTCCGCTTCCTCGAAATGATCACCTGGGGACCCACCCCGCAAAGCGTCGTGGACCTCCAGACCATGGGGATGAACGCCTGGCTGGCCGCGCAGTTTGCCATGCCCGCCAGCGCGTGGCCCGATCCCGACACCACCACCGAAGGCGTGGCCCGCCTCCAGACCGCCTTCTTCAACATCGCTATTAACGGCAGCGATCAACTTCGCCAGCGCGCGTCGTTCGCCCTGGCACAGATTCTGGTAGCATCCGCCGTCAAAAACACCGCGTTCGAGCAAATGGTGGGGTATCAGCGGCTCATGGCTAACTACGCCTTTGGCACGTACCAAGACCTGCTGGCCGCTATCACCTTGGATCCTTCCATGGGCTACTTCCTCGACATGGTGAACAACGCCAAGGCCAACCCCGCTACGGGCACCGCGGCTAATGAGAACTACGCTCGCGAGATGATGCAGCTCTTCTCGTTAGGTCTGGTGCAGTTGGATTCCCAGGGCAATCCCATAACGACCGGCGGCGCCACGGTTCCCGAATACAGCCAGACCGACGTCTCGACGATGGCCAAGGTTATGACCGGTTGGACCTACGGCGAGACACCCGGTTTCGCCTCGCTCTGGACCAACATGCCGTACTATTTCGCGCCGATGGTGGCGTTCGAGAATTATCACGATACGACTCAAAAGACCATCAACCTGCCCGTGCCGTGCAACATCCCCGCCGGCGGGACGGCGGAGAGCGACCTGAGCGCGGCGATCGCTTGTATCTGCCAGCAATCCAACGTGGCTCCGTTCGTCTCCTACCGGCTGATCCAGCGCTTCGTGATGAGTAACCCTTCGCCGGCTTATGTGGGCCGGGTGGCGAGCGCATTTCAGTCTTCGCAGGGCAACCTGCAGACCGTGATTACCGCCCTGCTCACCGATGCCGAGGCGCAGAGCGAAGGCACCGGCAAGCTGGCGGAACCGATCCTCTATGCCACCGGCCTGTTGCGCGCGCTCAATGCCACGGTCACCGCTGCCGATGCCCTTACCAACCAGGCCACCCTCATGGGCCAGACCGCGCTCACGCCCTCCAGCGTGTTTAGCTACTTCTCGCCCTTCTATGCCGTTAGCGTTCCCGGTGTCGCGCAGCCGGTGGTGGCGCCCGAATTCCAGGCGATGAACGCCGCCACCGCCCTGGCGCGCGCCAACTTCGCCTATCTGGTTGCGACCAACGGCATCTCCAGCGGCATCACTGTGAGCCTCGCCAACTTCCTGGATCTCGCCAACAATCCGCCCGACCTGGTGGAGGCCCTCAACCAGGCGCTTTTCCGCGGCGAAATGGATGCCAATGTGCGCGCCCTTTTGACCACCGCCGCCAGTGCGTCCACCAGCCTGGCATCGCGCGTCCGCAGCGCGCTCTATGCCGCGGCGGCCGCGCCGCAATACGAAATCGAACGGTAAGGGGGAGAACAACAGCTATGACATTCCACCAGTTTCGATCGCGTCGCGACTTTCTTCGGCTCGGCTGCCGCACGCTTTCCACCATCGGCGCGGCCGCGGCCTTTGGACAGGCCGGCCTGATGACCGCGCGGGCGCAATCGTCCGGCAATTACAAGGCTATGGTGTGCATCTTCCTGTTCGGCGGCAACGATGCCAACAATATGCTGGTCCCCAACGACGCCGCGACGTACGCCAACTACCAGAAGATCCGCCAGAACCTGGCCCTCCCGCAGGCTTCGCTGCTGACCATCCATGACCCGGCCACTAATGCCGACTATGGTCTGCACCCCAGTTTCGCGCCCATCGCCGCGCTGTACAACACTTCCAAGCGCCTGGCACTGGTGGCCAACGTGGGCACGCTGGTGCAACGCGTGCCGCATGCTTCGAATGGCCTGCCGCAGCTCACCTCCGTGCCGCTGCCGGTGAATCTCTATTCGCATTCCGACCAGCAGAACGAATGGCAGAACGCCGTGCCGCAGGGCGGCGCGACCACCGGTTGGGCGGGCCGGTTGGCCGACAAGGTGGCTGGCGTTTCCGGCACGGTGCCACCCTCGATCAGCATCAGCGGCAACGCGCTTCAGTTGATCGGCGAGACCACCCAGCCCTCCACCGTGAACACCAGCAATTTCGGACTCACGGCGCCCGCCACCGATGCAGGATCCACCGCCTTGCAGAACATGCTCAGCCTTTCGAGCGGAGTGACCCTCATTCAAGCGGCACAGAATTCGCTGAAAGATGCCATCGCCGTGGCTCAGGCCGTGAATGCCGCGGTGGCCGGCAGCAGCAGCCTGGGCGTCACGTTTGCGAACACCGATATCGGCACTCAATTGGCGCAGGTGGCCAAGCTCATCCAGGTGCGCGCCTCGCTCGGCGCCACTCGCCAGATCTTCTTCTGCAGCCAGGGCGGCTACGACACGCACTCCAACCAACTGGCGCAGCAGGTGACCCTCTATACCAACCTCGCCAACGCGCTGGCGGCCTTCGACCAGGCCATGGGCCTGCTCGGCGTGCAGAACAACGTGACCACATTTACCGAGTCCGACTTCGGCCGCACCTTCCAGCCCAACGGCAACGCCGGCACCGACCACGGATGGGGCAGCCACGCCCTGGTTATGGGCGGCGCCGTGAACGGCGGCAACCTGTACGGCACGTTCCCCAACCTCGCGCTAGCCGGCTCGGATGATTCCACGACCCGTGGCACGTGGGTCCCGAGCACCTCCGAAGACCAATATGACGGCGCACTGGCGAAATGGTTCGGCGTGTCGGCGCAAGCGGATCTGGACTACGTCTTCCCGAATCTGCACAGTTTTTCGTATCAGACGCCGGCGTTTGTTTAGCTTTATCCCGACTTCCCCATTTTGCCTCGCGGTTTGCGCGACTCAAGGTTGGAGCCGGCGTTTAAAAAACGTCTGGCAGTCACCGGCGGAACCATGCCGACGCATGGTTCGCCGTTTGCAGCCTTACTCCTCGGCACGATCGTACTCATGACAGCCTTGACCTTCTTTCCGGCCCTATCACTCGGGCCGATTGTCGAACACTATCTGATGCATCTTGGAACGATGGTGCGCTGAGACAGTGCCGGAACCTGGCAGAGTTGGCAGGGGCCATATCTAAGGTTAGTGTGACAACCCCGCCTTGCGGGGGCGAAGACAGCTCCCGGAGAAATAATTCAACCCCGGGAATGCAACTCGTCGGATCAAGAAACGTCGGTTGGATGTATACTAACCGGAAGCGGGGAACCCAAAGATGCTCCGGGGCAAAAGGGAATTCCTGGCTTGGCGGAGTCCTGATGAAACTAGCAGCACTGGTTATCGCCTTGGCTGGGTTGGTGGACGCGCAAAACCCTCCGGTTAGTCCGCTGGCAACGCCCACTCAACGCTCGTTCGTTTTTCAGTCGAAATCCCAGCATCAACACATACCGGCCAGGATTCGCGCGCGCCACGACGATGGCACGGTGGATTCCGAAAACTGGAGCGGTTACGCTGTAACCGGCGCGTCGGGTTCCGTTACGGATGTCACTGGCTCCTGGATAGTCCCGGTCGCCAACTGCACATCCGGACCACTTACCGGATATGCCGCATTCTGGGTTGGCATCGACGGCTTCACCTCAAGCACTGTCGAGCAGATCGGAACAGATTCGGATTGCTCAAGCGGCACGCCGACTTATTACGTCTGGTACGAGTTTTACCCGAGTCCGTCGTTTGTCATTGGCAGCTTGACAATCAGCCCCGGCGACGTTATCTCAGCCGAGGTCAAGTACACCGGCAGCGGACAATTCACTGCGTCTATAACCGTCGTTTCCACCGGAAAGACGTTCAGTATTTCGCACACGGTCAGCAGCGCACTGCGGTCGTCGGCTGAATGGATAGCCGAGGCGCCCTCGAGCTCTTCTGGAATTTTGCCGCTTGCCAATTTCGGCTCCGTCCTTTTCGGCTATGACCAAAGCGGTGTGGCGGGCACGTGTTACGCAACCGTGAGCGGGACCGCTGGCCCCATCGGATCGTTCGGCACGAACGTGTCCGCCATCACAATGGTCAGCGGCAGCGGTGCGACCGAAGCCGTTCCCACAGCGCTCTCATCGGATGGGACAAGTTTCTCCGTCAATTATGTAGCACCCGCGGCGCCAGCGCTAAGCATCACCAAGACCCACAGCGGCGATTTTACCCAGGGTGAGACCAATGCGGCATACACGGTAACGGTATCGAACCAGGCCGGGGCGGCTGCTACCAGCGGCACGGTGACAGTGGAAGAGACCCCGCCTTCAGGCTTGACCCTGGCTTCGATGTCAGGGGCCGGATGGAGTTGCGGCGGGGCTACTTGCAGCCGCAGTGACTCTCTGGCGGGGGGAACAAGCTATCCCGCCATCACCGTGTTGGTGAACGTGGCCGCCAATGCCAGTTCGCCGCAGGTGAACGAGGTGAGTGTCTCGGGTGGAGGGTCGACAACTGCGACCGCGTCTGATTCGACGACCATTATCGCCACTACCACCCCAATCACGATCCAAACCGATCCCGAAGGCTTGCAGTTCAGCATCGATGGCGGGACTGCGCAGACGGCGCCGCAGACCCTGAACTTGTCGCAGGGGTCGCACACCATTGCGGTAGCGACGACGCAGGCCGGGGCGGCCGGCACGCAGTACGTGTTCACCTCCTGGAGCGATGGCGGTGCCGCGTCGCATACCATCACCGTGAGCGGCACGTCAGCCACCTACACGGCCAGCTTTAAGACTCAGTATCAGTTGGGCCTATCGGCTTCACCGGCGGTGGGCGGCACGTTCACACCGGCCAGCGGAGGCTTCTACGACTCCGGCTCGGTAGTCCCCATCACGGCGACCGCCAACAGCGGTTACACCTTCACGAGTTGGACCGGCCCGGTGGCCAATGCCGGCAGCGCTTCGACTACCGTGACCATGAGTGCCCCCGAGTCCGTCACGGCCAACTTTTCCTCGCTGGCGGGGATCACCATCCAAACCAGCCCGGTAGGGTTGCAGTTCAGCCTGGATGGCACGGTTTATACCGCGCCTCAAGTTCTCAGCCTGTCGTCGGGCCCGCACACCTTGGCGGTAGTGACGACGCAGGCGGGGTCACCCGGTACCGAGTACGTGTTCACCTCGTGGAGCGATGGCGGCGCCGCGTCGCATACCATCACTGTGAGCGGCGCGCCAGCCACCTACACGGCCAGCTTTAAGACTCAGTATCAATTGGCCCTATCGGCTTCACCGCCGGCGGGTGGCACGTTCACTCCGGCCAGCGGAGGCTTCTACGACTCTGGTTCGGTGGTGCCCGTCACGGCGACCGCCAACAGCGGTTACTCCTTCACGAGTTGGACCGGCCCGGTGGCCAGTGCCGGCAGCGCTTCGACCACCGTGACCATGAGCGCCCCCGAGTCCGTCACGGCCAACTTCTCCCCGTTGACGCCAATTACCATCCAGACCAGCCCGCCGGGGTTGCAATTCAGCCTGGATGGCACGGTTTATACCGCGCCTCAAACTCTCAACCTGGCGCCCGGCCCGCACACCCTGGCCGTAGTGGCGACCCAGGCGGGTTCGGCCGGCACGCAGTACGTGTTCATCTCCTGGAGCGATGGCGGCGCCGCGTCCCATACCATCACGGTGAGTGGCACAGCAGCCACCTACACGGCCAGCTTTAAAACTCAGTATCAGTTGGGCCTATCGGTTTCACCGGCGGCGGGCGGCACGTTCACGCCGGCCAGCGGAGGCTTCTACGACTCCGGCTCGGTGGTGCCCATCACGGCGACCGCCAACTTCGGTTACTCCTTCACGAATTGGACCGGCGCCGTGGCCAGCGCCAGCAGCGCTTCGACCACCGTGACCATGGTTGCCCCCGAGACTGTCACGGCCAACTTCTCCTTGTTGACGATCACCATCCAAACCAGCCCGCCGGGGCTGCAGTTCACCCTGGATGTCACGGTTTATACCGCGCCCCAAACTCTCAGCATGGCGCCCGGCCCGCACACCCTGGCGGTAGTGACGACGCAGGCCGGGGCGGCCGGCACGCAGTACGTGTTTACGTCCTGGAGTGATGGCGGCGCCGCGTCGCATACCATCACCGTGGGCGGTGCGTCAGTCACCTACACGGCCATCTTTAAAACTCAGTATCAGTTGGCCCTATCGGCTTCGCCGCCGGCGGGCGGCACGTTCACGCCGGCCAGCGGAGGCTTCTACGACTCCGGTTCGGTGGTGCCCGTCACGGCGACCGCCAACAGCGGTTACTCCTTCACCAGTTGGTTCGGCGCCGTGGCCAGCGCCGGCAGCGCTTCGACCAGCGTGACCATGAGTGCCCCCCATACCGTCACCGCCAGCTTTTCCGCTGTGGCGGGAATCACCATTCAAACCAGCCAGCCGGGGCTGCAATTCAGCCTGGATGGCACGGTTTATACCGCGCCTCAAACTCTCAACCTCTCGCCCGGCCCGCACACCCTGGCGGTAGTGACGACGCAAGCGGGGTCGCCCGGTACCGAGTACGTGTTCATCTCCTGGAGCGATGGTGGCGCCGCCTCCCATATCATCACCGTGACCGGTACTGCGGCCACCTACACCGCCAGCTTCAAGACTCAGTATCAGTTGGCCCTATCGGCTTCACCGGCGGCGGGCGGCACGTTCACTCCGGCCAGCGGAGGCTTCTACGACTCTGGTTCGGTGGTGCCCGTCACGGCGACCGCCAACAGCGGTTACTCCTTCACGAGTTGGACCGGCCCGGTGGCTAGTGCCGGCAGCGCCTCGACCACCGTGACCATGGTTGCCCCCGAGACGGTGAGCGCGAATTTCACCGCCGTTACTGGCCACCCGGCGTTTTTTGCAGGTGAAGTCGCGTTAGGCAGCGGCGTCTACTATCTGCAGTTCCCGGATGGCAACCTGTTCGGCTACTACGCGTACACCGGAGGCGGGTTTATCGACCACTTCGACATGGGCTATGAGTATGTCGACCCCGTGTCATCCGGCAACGGAGTCTACCTGTGGGACTACACCAGCGGGCACTGGTTCTACACCAACGCCAGCCTGTTTCCGTACCTGTACGACTTCACGCTGAATGCGTGGATTTATTACTTTCCCGACACCAAGAATGCGGGCCACTACACCACTAATCCCCGCTACTTCGTGAACCTGGCGACCAGCGTGGTCTTCACGATGTGACGGGTCGGACATGGCTCTCGCATCACGGACAACGGCACATTCGCCCCGCGACCCGTCCGCGCAGAGCGCACCCGAGCGCGTCCAGTAACCCTTGCGGCCGCGGCGCGCGCAACGAGCTGTGCCGCACCCGGGTGGTCGTGGCTCTGCCTTTCCTTAGTGCAGCGATCCCGTGGCTCCCCTGGCCGATAGACCCGCCAGTAGGCTCACAACTCTGCGCTACAAAGGCGTCCCACCGTACAAGTGTTTTATTTTCAGTGATACATGGAGCCGGCGGAGGGGCTTGAACCCCCGACCCTCTGATTACAAATCAGATGCTCTACCAACTGAGCTACGCCGGCTGAAGAGATGGAGCGGGAGACCGGGATCGAACCGGCGACCAACAGCTTGGAAGGCTGAGACTCTACCACTGAGTTACTCCCGCTCGTTCCTCTTCCATTCTACCAGCGCTGGCGCTTCCGCACCATTCCCACATTCGTGATTGTCCAGGCAAAAAAGAAATGTCCTATGTACGCCGCGTCTGATCGCCGGCCGACTCGCGCCAAGCCATCCACAAACATCACTGGATGTTCAGGCCGACCACGTTGGAGGCCACACCGTCCGCGAGCACATACACACGTACATCGCCGGAGCCTGCCAGGCTCTTGGGAATCGAGACGTCGATTTGATCGAGACCGGGATCGGCTGCCACCGGACCGGCGTAGAGAACCGGCACGCTCTGCCCGCCGACGAAACATTGGACGGAAGCGGCCCCGCGGATGCCGGTGCCATAAAGCTCCACGTAGAGTGTGTCGGTTGCGCCGCCCAGGCTCAGCGGTGCGGCCAGGCAACTGCGCACCGCGGGCGGATTGCAAGTGAACACAGTCTGGTTCACCGTCTGGTAGGTTGCGGTAACCAGAAAAGCGTCGGCCGCCGCTACTCCCGCTCCGTCCTGGTTCATGCTGTAGAGCCCCGGCGCGGAGGAGGCAATGGTCATGGAACCGGTCACCACCGGCGTTGAGCCATGCAGGACTGTGACGGTCGCCGGACCGGGCGCGAGACCCGGCGGGATCAGAATGTTTGCCTGCGTGGACGCGACCGCGAGGAGCGGCGCAAACTGGGTGTTGCCGCCGCTGTCCGCGATCTGCACCGAAACTCCGCCCAGGACGGTGCCAAGAGGCAGCGATCCGGTGTACGCAGCCTGGTCTATACCCGGTCCGAAAAGTGACACGATTTCCTGCGGCGCCACCGGACCCGCGGCATAACTTGCGCTGCTGACCACCGACGCCGCCGCCGGAGAATTCA
Organism: Bryobacterales bacterium; assembly: GCA_963842505.1. GTDB lineage: Bacteria > Acidobacteriota > Terriglobia > Bryobacterales > Bryobacteraceae > PALSA-129. The sequence continues at coordinate 762,777 of CAWJGZ010000004.1, read as the reverse complement.
AATCCACTCGTACCACGCTGTAAGCCGGCACGCTCACCGGGTTTGGCGAGGTTAGTGAATTGACCGAAACAGCCGTGGGGTCCGACGCCGTGTTCATGGCAGCCGGATCGGAACCGGCGATGAGTTGGACCGGGAGCGTTGCCGAAATCTGCGTTCCGTTTACGCGGATGGTCACCTGGTGAGCGGCCGCCCCTTTGTTGGTGATCACCACGCTCAGCTGCCCGGTGGCGCTGGTGTAAGCCTGCGCGTAGAGCGCCGGAATCTGCCCCAGCCCGGTAGCGGCGACGGTGGCCCCGCCGGTGACGGTTGTCGCGTCCACCAGCGTGGCGTTGCGCAGAACGCCGTTGAGCACGGCCAGCCCCTGCGGCTGCGCCGTGGTGAAAAAGCCGAAGTTCAGGGTGAGGGTGTCGATGGTGGCGCCCGCGTTGTAAGCGTTTTGTACGTCGATGTAATGCGTATTGGCCGCGTAGACGCCGGTGGTGCCCGTGAGCGCGTGCATGCCCACGTAGAGCATGGATGGCACGCCCGACATTCGCATCACGTACTCGGCCGCATAGATGGCGCCATACAGCGTGCCGTCGGTCAACGAAGTGCCGGTGCCCAAACCGTCATTGGAGGGAAGAAACTCCGAGATCAGGAACTTTGTTCCGGGCGGATTCAGCGGCTGGAGATAGCCGGTGACATACGCCGAAGTCTTGGCTGCCAGCACGGCGTTTTCGTCCGCCATCCACTGGCTGAAGGCGCCGCTGCTCTGCGGAGGATAGTGATGATAAGTGACCGCGTCCCAGTATGGGCTCCCGTAGCCGATAATCGACTGGTTCCAGGCCGGATTGGAACTGGTATCGCCGGCATCCATAAAGAAGATCGCTACCACGGCGCTGGGATCAGCCGCTTTGATGGCGTCGCGATAAGGCTTCATCTTGGTGACGTAATCGGCGCCCGAAGAAAAAAAGCCGTTGTAGAGGTAAGGTTCGTTGGAAAGCTCCCATACCGCGACCGGAATGTGATTGGTTTTGGCGAAGGCTGCCATCTGCCCGGCCGATTGGGCCGTGTCGGTGAAACCGTTGACGCACACAATCAGTTTCGCGCCCAGAAAGTTCGCTCGGTTAGCGCCATCCACAAATGAGCCGCCGCCTTTTCCGTTCACCCATGGAACCGCCTCGGTGAGCAGCGTGGCGATATTCGTGCCTTGAAATTGCGCCGCCCAGGAGGGCACCATGAGACCGGTCCGCCAGTTGAAAGCGTCGCTGAAACTGCCGCTCGGATACCTTACCCAACCCGGAGTAAGTTGCGCGGCCAGGTCGTTCAGCCGGTAATCGAAGAACTCGGCTGGAAAAACCACCTCGTCGTTGAACCCGCTGAAATTGGCATTAAGCTGCGTGCTGTGGGTGGTGTCGATGTCGATGGTGGCGGAAACCTGCGCCCACGCGCTCAAGCCGGCGGCAACCAATGCAAGCGCAAGCCGGACGGGAAAGACCCTCATACTGTCTATGGAGTCAAACCCTTTCGCAGGCGCGAAGTTGTGGCGTTACACCGGCGGCAAGACCGCCGGCGCTACCAGTTGGTGTGAAAGGCTGCCCCCTGTCGGGACTAAGAGTAATCACTGCGTCACGCGCACGGTCTTAATGTTGACAAACTCACGCAGACCGAAAGAACTCAGTTCGCGACCGTACCCCGATCGCTTCACGCCGCCGAAAGGCAGAGCCGGATCGGAGGCCACCATGCTGTTGACGAAAACCATGCCGGTTTCGATCTGGTCGATGAAGCGGGCCTGCTCGGCGGCGTCGGCGGTCCAGACGCTGGCGCCCAGACCGAATTCGGTATCGTTGGCGATGCGGATGGCATCGTCGATATCCCTGGCGCGAAACAGGACGGCCACGGGTCCGAAAAGTTCTTCCGTGTAGGCGGGGGAATGGCGCGGGACATCGGCAAGCACGGTGGGAGCATAGTAGTTGCCTGGGCCATCAAGGCGCCGGCCGCCGGTCAGGACGCGCGCGCCCATTTCGACCGAGCGCCGCACCTGCTGGTCGAGGCTTTCGAGGATAGCGGGCGTGGCGAGAGGACCCAATTGGGTGGCTTCGTCCATGGGGTCGCCCACGCGCACGGCCTGCATGCCTTGGACGAAACGGCGCTCGAACTCGGCGTAGATGCGGGCGTCGACGATGAACCGCTTGGCGGCGATGCAGGATTGTCCATTGTTGATGATGCGGGCATCGACGGCGGTTCGGACAGCGCGGTCGAGATCGGCCGAGGGCATCACGATGAAGGGGTCGCTGCCGCCCAATTCGAGCACGGTTTTCTTGATCTGGCGGCCCGCCAACGCGGCCACCTGGGAGCCGGCCGGCTCGCTGCCGGTGAGTGAGACGGCTTTGACGCGCGGATCTTCAATGATGCGCGCCACCTGCGCGGAGCCGATCAACAAAGTTTGAAACACGTCCTCGGGGAAGCCGGCGCGGCGGATAATCCGCTCGATCTCGATGGCGCACTGGGGCACGTTGGAAGCGTGTTTCAAGAGGCCGACGTTGCCCGCCATCAGCGCCGGAGCGGCGAAGCGGAAGACCTGCCAGAAGGGAAAGTTCCAGGGCATCACGGCAAGCAGCGGGCCGATGGGCTGATAACGCAAAGAACTGACCGCGTCTCCACCGGTGATTGTGTCGCCGGCAAGCAACTGCTGGCCGTGTTCGGCATAATAGCGGCAGGCCAGCGCGCACTTGGCGGCTTCGGCGCGCGCCGCCGCGATCGGCTTACCCATTTCGGCCGTCATGACGCGGCCGAGCCGGTCCTGCTCCTGTTCCAGGATGTCCGCGGCGGTACGGAGGTACGGGGCGCGGCTGCCGGCGCCAGTGCGCCGGAAGAGCTGGAAGGCGGCATCGGCACGCGCCAGTTTCTCTTCAAGCTCCGCATCGGTCAGAGGATCGAAGGTGCGCACCCTTTGGCCGGTGGCGGGGTTTATGGAAGCGATCATGATGACCATTGTAGGCTGGCGGTTTGCAGGTTGGCGCACAGCACAAGCTACAACTCAAGAATCATGAGCCGGCCGCGCCGGCTGCATTGGCACGAAGCTCACCGCGCATACCGATCGCTGCTCGATGGCTCCGCCAGGCTGCTTCTCGATTACGACCAGATCCTGATCCCACATCGACCCGACGGGAACCACCAAGCGGCCCCCTTCGGACAATTGAGCGATCAGCGCCAAGGGAATTTCCAGCGGCGCTGCCGTCACCACAATGCCGTCGAAAGGCGCCCGTTCCGGCCAGCCCTGGTAGCCGTCACCCTGCCGCACGGTGATGTTGGTGTATCCCAGTTCGCGAAGCGTGTTAGCCGCGGATCGAGCCAGCTCCGGCGAAATCTCAACCGAGTAGACCTCGGCCGCCAGTTGGCCGAGTATCGCCGCCTGATACCCCGAGCCGGCGCCAATCTCCAGGATCCGGTGGTGCTTGGCCGGCGCGACAAGTTCGGTCATGAGGGCCACTATATACGGCTGGGAAATGGTAGCTCCGTAACCGATGGGAAGGGGGCGATCCTCGTACGCTTTGGATTTCACATTGGCGGGGACGAACAGGTGGCGCGGAGTGGCGCGCATCACCCGCAATACGTCCGGGTTGCGGATTCCAGAACTCTCAATCTGGTCCGCCACCATGCGTTCGCGTGGCAGCGCGGCCAGGTTGTCTGCAACCGGCATGCTCTAATTATAGGTGAACGGGAGTCTGAAATCTGATAAACGTGGTGTGGGCCGCGGATGAACACGAATAAGCAGCATCGCGCCCTGGTGGACCGCCGGCTCTTTTTGAAACTTTCGGGTGCGGCGGGCGCGGGGATGGCGGCGGGCGAGATACTGGGCCATTGGCCGCCGGCAGGAACGGCCGCAGGCAGCGGCACCAGGATTGTCGCGGTGGCCTGCAACCACAACTGTGGAGGACGCTGCCACCTGAAGGCTCACATTCAGGATGGCGTCATCACCCGGATCAGCACCGACGATTCACCCGACACCGACGGCCGGCCCCAGTTGCGGGCTTGTCTGAAAGGCCGCGCGCTGCGCAGCCGTCTGCGCAATCCAACTCGCCTGCGGTACCCCATGAAGCGCGTGGGGCAGCGCGGCGAAGGCAAATTCCAGCGCATTTCATGGGACGAGGCGGCGGAGTCCATCGCGGCGAATCTGAAACGCGTGGTGGAGCGCCACGGCCCGGCTTCGGTATACATCCAGTACGGAACCGGCGATTGCGGCGCCATCAGCGGGCACGCCGCGGCGGAGCGGCTGATGAACCTGATGGGCGGGTATCTGGCGCGGTACAACAGCTACAGCTCCGCGTGCCTGAGTTATGTGGCGCCCTTTGTGACGGGGTATCGCGACACCAACTCGTACCAGACGCTGGCGCATTCGAAACTCATCATCCTCAACGGGTTTAATCCGGCGGAAACCATCTTCGAGACCAATTCGAACTATTACCTGGCACGCGCCAGGGAAGCGGGCGCCCGAGTGGTGGCGATCGACCCGCGGCTTACCGAGACGGCGGCCACGTTTGCCGACGAGTGGCTGCCACTCAAACCCACTACCGATGCGGCGCTGTTCGTGGCCATGGCCCACGTGCTGATCACGGAGAAGCTGTACAACCGGGAGTTTCTGGACAAGTATTGCATTGGCTTCTACGAACAGCACATGCCCGCGGGTGTGCCGGCCGGGCACTCGTTCGAGAGCTACGTGCTGGGGCGTTCCGACGGCATCGAGAAAACTCCGGAGTGGGCCGCGGAGATCACGGGAATTGAAGCGCACGCGATTCGCAACCTGGCGCGCGCCTACGGCACACTTCATCCGGCGCAGTTATTGCAGGGGCTGGGGCCGCAGCGCCACGCGCACGGCGAAGAATCGGTGCGGGCAGGGATCGCGCTGGCGTGCATGACCGGCAACCTGGGCGTGCTTGGCGGCGGTTGGGGCGGCGGCGAAGGGGGCACGGGGCTGGAGATCCCTATCGGCGGCCTGCCCACCGGAACCAACCCCGTCAAGACCAGGATTCCCGTGTTTCTGTGGACCGACGCCATTGTCCGCGGCACCGAAATGACCGCCGAGGATGGCGTAGAGAATGGGCCGCTGCCGAGCAACATCAAGTTCATTTTCAACCTCGCCAGCAACACTTTGGTGAATCAGCACGCGGACGTCAACCGCACGGTGCGGATTCTGCGGGATGAAGGGCTGGTGGAGTTCATCGTGGTGTCAGACCACTTTCTGACGCCCAGCGCGCGGTTCGCCGACATCCTGCTGCCGGCCGACAATTCGCTGGAGCGGGCGGACATCGGCGTGCCGTGGTCGGGCGAGCGGTACATCATTTTTGGCAACAAAGTGGCGGAGCCGCCGTTCGAGTGCAAACACGATTACTGGTGGTTGAGCCGCGTGGCGGAGCGGTTGGGGATCGGGGAAGCGTTTACCGAGGGCAAAACCGAGGAGCAGTGGCTCGAGCAGATTGTCGGCGAGGCGCGGCAGCGCGACCCCGAGTTTCCTTCCTATGAGGAACTGCGCGAGCGGGGCTTTTACCGCAAGGATCCCGAAGAGTACGTGGCGTTTGAAAAAGAAATCAACGATCCCGCGGGGCATCCGTTTCCGACGCCGTCGGGAAAGGTGGAGATCTTTTCCCAAACACTCTACGAGATGAACCGGGCCGGCGTTCCCGGCGTGCCGCACTACATTCCGGCGTGGGAAGGACCGCAGGACGAGTTGGCGCTGCGGTATCCGCTGCAGTGCATCGGGCCGCACTACAAGCGGCGGACGCACTCCACGTGGGACGAAGATCCGTGGATGGAAGAGGCCGATCCGCAGCAGATGTGGATCAGCCCGCCGGACGCGGCGGCGCGCGGCATTGCGAACGGCGACCGGGTGAACGTGTTCAACGATCGGGGCGCGCTGCTGATCCGGGCGCGCGTAACCCGGCGCATTCGCCCGGGCGTGGTGGCCATTCCGCAAGGAGCTTGGTACACGCCCGGTAAGGATGGCGTCTGCCGGCGGGGATGCGTCAATGTATTGACCAGCCAGCGGGCCACGCCGCTGGCGCACGGCAATGCGCAGCATACGATTCTGGTGGAAGTGAGGAAAGTTTAGGAAATCATGGCCGCCGCGCGCACGCAAATCGGGTTCTTCATCGACGCCACCAAGTGCATCAATTGCAAGACCTGCGAGATCGCCTGCAAGGATTTCAACGATGCGGCCGTGGGTCGCAGAATTCGTAAGGTGCGCAGCTTCGAGGGCGGGGAATTCCCGGCGGTGTTCGCCTACAACCTGTCCATGTCGTGCAATCACTGCGAGGATCCGGCCTGCGTGAATGGCTGTCCGGCGGGAGCGTATAGCAAGCGGGCCACGGATGGCATCGTGGTACACGATCCCGGAAAGTGCATCGGGTGCCGCTATTGCACGTGGCTGTGTCCGTATGGAGCGCCGCAATACGACGCGCGCGAAGGCCGCGTGCGGAAATGCAATCTGTGCCTGGGCGAAGCCACGCCGGTGTGCGTGGCGGCGTGTCCCATGCGCGCCATCGAGGTGGGACCGCTGAGGGAGATCGCGGCGCGGCGCGGCGCTACCATCGCGCTGCGGGACTTGCCCTCGCCGGAGCTGACCAGGCCCTCCATCCGTTATCGCGTACGGAAAGAGGCCCAGGCATGAAGGAATGGCCGCTCATCCTGTTCACTTTGGCGACGCAGCTTGCCTGCGGGCTGACGCTGGCGGCAACGGTGTTCGAGAGCAAGGCCCGCCCGGCGGATGCGGTCCTGATGCGTCCGCTGGCGCTGGCGATTTTTCCGGCGGCCGCGCTGGGGATCCTGCTCTCCATAGCCCACCTGGGACATCCGCTGATGGCGTGGAGATCCGTGGTGAACCTGGGGCAATCGCGGCTTAGCCTGGAGGTGATTCTGACGGCGGTGTTCGCGCTGCTGGCGCTGGCGTACAGCGGGTTCTGGTGGATGGGGAGAACGGAGGGCCGATTAGTGTTGGGCGCGGCCAGCAGCGTGGCGGGCATCGCGGCGGTGATGGCGGGAGCGGCGCTCTACACGGTTCCCACACAACCGGCGTGGAATTCCGGATGGGTTCCGGCGTCGTTTCTGGGTACGGCGGTTTTGCTGGGCGGGCTGGCCCCCGCGGCGCTGATTTCGTGGCGGGGAAACACCGGGTTGTTGCGTCTGTTTTTGGGCGCAACCTTGGCGGGGAGCCTGCTGCTGCTGATTGCCGCGTTATGGATGGTGGCGAATCTGTCGCGGCGGGGGTACGACGCGTTTACCGCCGCGCGGCTCGCGGGCTTGTTGCAAATGTTGACGTCCAGGAACTCCTTATGGCTGGGATGCTACCTGGCCTTGGTGAGCGTGCTTCCGGCCGCGGTCGCTGTCCGGCTCTGGCCGGAAGAGGGAGCGGAAATTACGCCTTTCGCGGGTGCGATGCTGGCGGCGGTGATGTTGGGAACGGCGATCGGGCGCGCGATGATGTACTGGCTGGGCACGTGGTACGAGCCTTTCTAACTTCAAAACACCGTCATAGCGCTCCCACGCACTCTCCTTCCAAAACAAAAGGGCCGGTTCCTGGACTTTAGGTCCAAGAGCCGGCCCAAACCATCAACAACCGTCAGGCTGACAGATCGCCCCGTATCAGAACGAGAGCCGCAACGCGAGTTGGAACTGCCGGGGCGTTCCGCTGCCCGTCGCACTCGAATTCACCAGCGTGGTAATCACGCCAAAGCTGAGCGGCGACGAGAGATTCGCCGACGGGCTGCCAAACTGGGCCCGATTGAACACATTGAACGCGTCCGCACGGAATTCCATGGCGAGCCTTTCGCTCACCGCAACCTTCTTGGCCATCGCCAGATCCGTCTGCCATAAGCCCGGTGCGCGCGCCAGATTGCGGCCCGCGTCGCCATAGGTTCCTGAAGCGGGAGTGGTGAAGGCCGCCGCATTGATCCAGTTGTTCGGGGTTTGTCCCGCCGCCGGGATCAACGAAACGCCCGAAACCAGATCCGGCCGTTCGACGCTCGACACGCTGTACCGATCGGGAAGCACGGAGTTCGAGCGGGTGATGACCACGTTCACCGGCAGCCCCGTACGGGCCGTCGCGATTCCGCTCAAATGCCAGCCGCCGAAGATGGCCCGCCCGATGCCCGGCTGCGCCGCGAGCCGCTTGCCGGCCCCGAACGGAAGTTCATAAACCGCGGAGAGGTTGAACGTCTGGCGCACGTCATCGTCGCTGCTGGCCCTCTGGCAGGAGCGGCAAAAGACGTTTTGCGGCTTGTCCGATTCGGCGCCGCCGATGCCGTCGTCATTGATCGAATGCGACCACATATAATTTGCCGCCAGCAACCACCCTCTCTGAAAGGCCCGCCGCACGTTCATCTGAAACGCGTGAAAGTTGCTGTTGCTGTCGTCGCCGCGCCAGGAGACTACTCCGAACTGAGGGTATGGCTGCACGCCGGTCAACGGGTTGACCGTGTTGACGTACGAAGTTGTCAGGACGTTGGTGCCTTTGTTGCCCAAATAGGAAGCCGTGCCGACGATATTTCCTGGAAGGCTTTGCTGCACCGATGCGGTCCAGGCGGCGACATACATGTCCTTGCGGTGCCGGTCCAAATCGCGCGGCGAAATGGTGCCAGTCGTGCTCTGAAGAAACGGATCGATCGGATAACGCAGCCCGGTCGAGGTGACTGAGGACAGGCTGTATGCCAGGATGCTGTTGGAGATCGGCCAGTTCTCGTCGTCCTCCTCCCCGTCAGTGTGATAAATGCCGGCGCCGACGCGCAGCACGGTCTTCTGGTGAGCCCACGCGATGCTGACGCGCGGATCGAAATCGAGGCGCCGCGGGTAAGTAAAAGGACTGCCGGTGGGGCAGTAACCTCCGCAGGTGGCGAAATCGAACGGCACCGCCAGGTTGTTGGTTTCGTGAAACATGTTTAAGAAGGAATAGCGGAGGCCCATGTTGACCGTCAGGTTCGGCGTGATCTTATATTGGTCCGTGGCGTATGCGAAGTCCTGCGTTTTTCGCAGACGCTTGAGCGGCAACATCGATGTGTAGCTGGCGCTGTCCATGAGGTTGCCGAGGAGGTTGCTCAGCGACAGATAAGTCAGTGTTCCGCTCGCCGAGTTGCCCGAGTTCATGTTGATGCGGCGGATCTCGACGCCGAATTTGAGAGCGTGCCGCCCCTTAATCCAGGACAGGTCGTCGACGTAGGAGAACGTCGTTCCAGCCACATCCGTGGTTGAGGCCCCGGTCAAGGAGCTCAAATTCGAAACGCTCACGCTGAAGGGGACCCCGGAAATATTCGCCGTGTGGGAAATGGTTTGATTAACGCCAAACTTCGCTTCGTCGACGAGCGTAGGCGAAAACACGTGCAGCAGTTCCACGATGCCGTTCTTCAATTTCGCATCGGTGTTCGACAGTGCATTCAGCGCACCGGTCGGGATGCTGTATACCGCTTCATCCGCGCTGTAGCGGACAAACGCCGTGGTGCGGTCGGTGAAACGCTGATCGATGCGGATCATTCCGGAATTTTCGTTGTCGACCTGGTTGGCTCCGGCAACGTAGTTCCATACCTGGGAATTCGATGTGGGCGAGGTGCCTTGGGGATAAGCCGAAAGGATCGGCGTCAGCGCGGGCGATTGAGCTTCGACTTGGGCGGTATACGAAGGGCTCGGCACCAGGCCGATTTGGACCTGCCCCAGGTGCTGCCGCAATCCCTCGTAGTTGGCGTAGAAGAACGTTTTATTGGACACGATCGCGCCGCCCAGATTGGCGCCGAACTGGTTCAGCAGGAATGGAGCCGGCGACGACCCGTCAAACGGCGACCGGGAGTCAAAAACATCGTTGCGGAAATAGTCGAACACGCCGCCATGCAGACTATTGGTGCCCGAAAGCGATGCAGCCGAAAGTTGGCCGCCAGCGGACATCCCCACGTCGGCGCCAAAATTCTGAGACTGCACCTGGAACTCGGCGATCGAATCGAGCGGGATTTGCAGCCGCACATATTCTTTCTGCTGCTGGTTGTAGACACCCGAAGCGTCCAGGCCGTCGAACAGAAAATCAGTGTCGCCCATGCCGTGGCCGGCGAAGCGAATGGTGCGCTGATCGCACGCGCCGTTGTCGATGGCGCCCGGCGCAAGCGCCGTCAGGCAGGTCCAGTTTCGCCCGTTCAGAGGGAGTTCCTTCAGTTCCGCCTGCTCGACCGGCGCGCCAACCACGGCGCTGGTTGTCTCCAGATGTACCAGCGGCGCGGAGATGGTTGTCGTTTCCGCAATCGCGGCGACACGCAACTGCGCGTTGAGCACGCGCGCTTCGCCCACCCCTTGCTCCACCTGCTCGAACCGGACCTGGGAGAATCCAGGCTTGCTGAAAGTCACGGTGTACCGCCCGATCGGCAAGCTATCGAGCACGTAGGTTCCATGGGAAGACGTTACGGCTTTACGTTCCAGGCCAGTCGCGGGTTGGATGGCTGTCACCGTCGCTCCCGGAATTCGGCCGCCGCTGGGATCGGTCACGGTGCCTCCCAGGGAAGACCGATCGACCTGCGCTGTTGCAAGCCAGGACAACACTGCCACAATCCAGAGAGGAAAGCGGCACATTCTAACCAAGATTTTCATTTTGGATTCCTCACCACAATGGATCAGTTGACATCGGAAAACCGGATCTGGCCGGTACGCCGCCGCCTGAACGGGCCGCGGTGACAGCCCATGGCACCCGGTTATTTTGCTCTCTGCACGTGTTCCGTAACGTTCGAGATGACCACGCTCACGTGCGCCCAGTTTGGCGATGTGACGGTGCCGACGAGCTGGTAATTGTCGTGTTGGCCGGCAGGCAAATCCTCAAGCCTGCCCGTTGCAGTGCCCACGGATTTGCCACTGGCATCGGAAAGCGTGGCCGTTAGGAACACGTCGTGTTGGAACTTGTCGTGGTTGGTGGCGCTACCGTCAACGGTAACGTTGTTGCCCGTGGTGACATGCGCTTTAGCCTCACCATCCAGGCTAATCATGCTCTTGGCGTATTCGAGCGTCTCCAGAACCGCCGGTTGCGCCTGCACGAAAGTCGCGATGTTCCGGTCGCCGTCAACCCGGTATTGAACGGTCACGTCGGCCCCTCTCGTCAGCTCGCCAGTTTTCTCCGTGCTGGCGTTCAAAACGAAAGTAGTTACTTCCCGCTTCCCGTTGGTTTCGCTGCTTACGACGAGGGTTGTGGACCCGTCAGACGAGCGGATCGTGCCAGTTACATACTTGGCTGCCGAAGTCGATTTGCCGGATTGAGCGCAGACGATTCCGGGCACCATCAAACACAATCCAGCTATGATTGCAATTGCCTTTTTCATGCCTATGTCTCCCACTGGGGTGCGAAGCGAGATCTCGCTTGCAGTCTTCGTCCTGGCGCCTCAGATCAGAGACGATTGTAGGAGTTCTGAAGATCTACTACCAGCCTTCGTAGCTGGAGAGGGGGGCCTGGAAAGCCCTCCGCGCCCGATCTTTAAGGTGGCGCCCGTGCCCTCGAAACACAGCCCGCACCTGTGCGCAAGTCCTTTGTTTTTATTCCAATCCTTGCCTGGCGGCCGGGCAAGGAAAACCCTCGTGCGTGCCGAATCGAGGCTCGACACCCCGGTGAGGTACGAAGCCCTTACAGTTCGCTCATGGCACAAAGGTTGGCAGCCAGCAGGCCCAGAAGCAGAAAGGCGTGCGGCAGCCAGGCGGCCCATGGCTTCCGGAGCGCGTGGCTCTTAGCGATGCGCCAGGCGCAATACCAGGAGCCGGCAATTCCCAAGGCCAACACCACCATTTCAATCCGGGAAACCGCCGGGGTGGACAGCCAGGCCGGGCCGGTCCCCGCGGGGAACCGGCCGATCATGGCCAGGAAGGCGAAGGGAATGCTCCGGGACCATCCCAGCAAGCGATGGAGACCGAGTGCGACGTGGCTGGCCAGGGTCAGCGGGATCATGGCATAACCGAAGGCCAGGGAGTTCTGGAATGCCATCGCCAGGCTTAGCGTGCGGTCCAGCGCCGCCGAGAGGAAGCCGGCAACCGCTAAACCCGCCAGCGGCGCCAGCATAAACACCGTGAGTAGAAATCCGTTGATCAGCGGATCCCACGCATGGGGTTCCAGGCGCAGCAGCGTGCCGGTCTGCTCCACCAGCGGATTCCACGAACTAAGCGCCGCGGCGTGCTCGATGAGGACCATGCCCATTACGATCGTTACCAGGACCACATCGGGCAGCCTTGGCTGGCGCACGCTCCACAATTCCGCCGTTGGAGGGCGGGCCGAAATGCGAATCGCATCGTGCGGGCAGTTCTTTACGCAGTTCCCGCAAAGATGGCACGTACCGGAATCCTCAACGGCCGGAGCGAAAAGGAAAACCGGGCACCCCGGTGTGGAGGCCGTTCCGTGGCGGCACTCCGAGGTCCGGCAATGACGGCAGCGGTCCAGGTCGGCTCGGAGTTCCAGCACGCCGGCCCGGCTGTAATTGGAGGCGAATGCCCCAATGAAGCAAGCGTAGCGGCAAAACGTCCGCCGCTCAAAAAACGCGCCGAAGAAGATCACCACGGCGAGCAGCGCCAGCAGTAGATAGCCAGTCTTACGCCCGTCGCCGTCGAATTCCCACGTCAGGTCGAGGTAGGTGATCACTATGAACAGCGCGGCTATGATCCACGGACCGTACCGCACCAGGACGCGCGGAACGGAGAGCCGCACTCCCAGTGCGCGCTGGACCCGATCGGAAAGCCAAGCCAGGGGGCAGACGGCGCACCAGAAGCGTCCGAGGAAAATGAAAGAGAGCGGCAGCAGCGGCCACCAGACGGTCCAGGCCAATGCCATCCCGAAATTCTGGCCGGCGTTGCTGGTTGCGAAGAGCGCCATCACCAGAACCAGAAGAAACACTGCTGCCGTGATCCATTGAAAGGCCGCGGGATAGAACCGGCTGCGCAGCGTGGCCCTGATCCACGAAATATTCAACAGATTCATGGGGCCGCCGCTTCCGGCCACCGGTGGCGCACATATGCCGCCGCGCTCAAGACAAGCGCGACGAAGACGACGAAGATGGCAAGGATCAGGGGACTAGGTGGCGCGCTGTCCACGTCGGCGGGCACGGTCAGGGCGCTGGCGCCGGCAGTGAACTTCAGGTTCACCCGGCCGGCTGTGTCCGGCTCCCACGTAAAAACATAGACGCCGGGCCCGCTCGAGACGCCTGCGATGGACGTGATGCAAGCCGGCTGGAGGCTGGACTCGGGGCCAACCCCGAGATCGATCCCGTTAGCGGGAGTGGTGTCCAGGGCATCCTCCATGCTGATGAAGAGTGGCGCAGTGGCCAGGCATGGGACCAGGAGATCCACCGGCTCCGCCCCGCCGTGGACATGGAGGACCAAAGTGGCGGGCACACCTTTGCGGATCGTCGCCGGGATCTCCGCCGTCAGGAGGTAGTTGCCCTCGGCTGCCGCGGATCGCACCAGAACGACGTACAGCAAAGCCACGGCCACAGCTCCGGTCTTGATGACTCCGCTTGGTCCTGGCGCACGCATCCGGCCTACTCCTCCGCTTGGCCCCTCACATGTTCCATCACGTTGGAGACGACCACTGTCACGCGCGCCCAGTTGGCAGTCTTCACCGTGCCTTCAAGGACGTAAAGGCCGCGATGGCCTGCCGGCCAATCTTCCAGCTTGCCGGTGGCCGTTCCCACGGCGTTGCCGCCGGCATCCCAAAGCGTCGCCGTGAAATAGACGTCGTGCTGGAACTTGTCGTGGTTAGTCGCCGGCCCTACCACTTCAACGGCGTTGCCGCCGGTGATCCGCGCACTCGCCGGGCCATCCAGGCTGATGGTGCTCTTGGCGTATTCCAACGTCTCCAGATCGCCATCACTGGCATGGTGGCAAGCGGCCAGACTCAAGCCAAGAGCGCACAGGACCACGCCAGTGAGAATCGGTACCGCGCGCCGCATAAGTTCAAGGCTCCTTCTCATGCGACACTATAACACGCAAAACTATTTAAGGTCTTTTCATACGAATCAGCGCTCTTCCCTTGACGGGGGTATTACGGTCATTGCGTCTCTGAGGTGCTTTGGCTTTCGGAGGATCAGGATCAGCGGGATCATGACCAGGAATGCGAGGCCTATCAACCGAAACACCGTCAGGAAGCTCAGCACCGATGCCTGGCGTTGCACCACGCCGTAGAGCATCGCCATGGCTTGGCGGCTCGCGGTCACGGGATCGGCGCCATGGCGCATCAGCATCGCCTGGGCCTGGCTCAGCATCTGTTGGGCGGCCGGATCGTAGGGCGACACATGGGCAACCAGCAGGGACTGGCTGAACTGGGCGCGGCGCGCGAGCCATGTCGTGACGAACGAGATGCCGACGCTGGAGCCGATGTTCCGCGTGACGCTGTAGAGAGCGGTGGCATAGCCGGTTCTCGCGTTTGGGGATCGGGTCCATCGTCAGAGTGGTGAGCGGGACGAAGATGAACGACATGCCGAGACCCTGGCTGATCTGCCACACCAGGATGTCCCAGGTTCCGGACTGCAGGTTCATGTGGGAGAAGCCTAAGAGGGAAAGGCCGCCGACGGCGAAACCGAATGTCAGCAGCCAGCGCCCATCCCAGCCCTTGCCAAGCAGGTAGCCCACCAGCGGCATGCACAGCGCCGTGCCGATCCCGCGCGGGCTGGTCCAAAGGCCCGCCGTGGCAGAGGTCCAACCGAGCAGGGTCTGCATGAAAAGCGGCAAGAGAACCAGGCTGCTGTAGAGCACAAAGCCGAGCACCGCAACCAGGAAGATGCCGGCCGCGAAGCTCCTGTATTTCAGCAGGCCGAGGTGAACGATGGGCTGGTCGATCAATAACTCCCGGATGATGAAGCCGATTAGGAAAACACCGGCGGTGACGGCCAGCGTGATAATGAAGCGCGAGCCGAACCAGTCGTCTTCCTGGCCTTTGTCCAACATGATCTGCAGCGCGCCCATGCCCACGGCCAGCATGCCGAATCCCCAGAAGTCCGCACGCAGCGAGCCGCGTTTGAGGTAGGGCGGATCGGTGACGAACAGCGAGATCATGATCAAACTGGTGATCCCCACCGGCAGGTTGATGTAGAAGACCCAGCGCCAGGTGTAAGTGTCGGTGATCCACCCGCCCAGCGTGGGGCCGAGTATGGGAGCGGCCACGATCCCCAGCCCAAACAGCGCCATGGCTTTGCCGCGGTCACGAGGAGGGAACTCCTCCAGCAGCACCGCCTGGGAGAGCGGTTGGAGCCCTCCGCCGGTGACGCCTTGCAACACGCGAAAGAAAATCAGCATCGGCAGGCTCGGCGCGAGTCCGCACAAGAGGCTCGACACGGTGAAGCCCGTCACCACCGTCAGCAGCATGCGTTTGCGGCCGAAGTAGTTTGCCAGCCAGCCGCTCATCGGCAGAATGATGGCATTGGCTACCAGGTAGGAGGTAAGCACCCAGGTGGCTTCATCCGTGGTGGCCGAAAGGTTCCCCGCAATATGGGGCAGGCTGACATTGACAACGGAAGTGTCCAGCACCTCCATCACGGCGCTGGACAGCACAGCGATCGCCACCAGATTCCTACGGGCTATCATCCTGGATCAGATTTTAAGCGAGTGCGCCGCAAGCGGCAATGCGCAATGCGGAATCGCACCGGGATCGGGTTCGCTTTAACCGGACTGGCCTAACCTAATTGATGCCAACAGCCGATAAACTGGAGAGGAACGTAGAGGTCTCCACGATGCCGCGAGTTCACGCTTATCATGTTGTGCCCCGCCTGCCGGCCCGCCTGCAGTGCCTGAACAAGCTGTCCCTGAACCTGCGATGGTCCTGGCACCACCCGACCATTGAACTTTTCCGCACGCTGGATTCCGACCTGTGGGAAGCGACCGGGCACAACCCGCGCCTGATTCTCGGCCGCATCGACCAGAGGCGGCTCGACGAACTCTGCGGCGATGAGGCTTTTCTCGCGCAAATGGACCTGGCGTCCGCCAATCTGGACGAGTACCTGAGCGGCGCCGGCTGGTTCGCCACGGCGCACCCGGAAGCTATGGGAATCCGCATCGCCTATTTTTCGGCGGAGTTCGGACTGACGGAGTGCATCCCGAATTACGCCGGGGGCCTGGGCATCCTGGCCGGGGATCATCTCAAATCGGCCAGCGACCTCGGCCTGCCCCTGGTTGGCATCGGCCTGCTCTACCAGGGCGGCTACTTTCATCAATACCTCAATGCCGATGGATGGCAGCAGGAAACCTATCCCATTAACGACTTCCACAACCTGCCCATCCAGCCGGTGGAGGATGGCCCGGGGAAGCCGCTCAGGGTGCACATCGACTTGCCGGGACGGCGCCTCGAAGCGCAGATCTGGAAAGTCCAGGTGGGCCGTGTGCCGCTGTATCTTCTTGATACCAACGTCGCGGAGAACACGGCCGACGACCGGCAGGTGACCGGAGCGCTGTACGGAGGCGACCGCGAGTTGCGCATCCAGCAGGAGATGGTTCTTGGCATCGGCGGCATGCGGGCGCTTCAAGCGCTGGGTATTAAGCCAACCGTGTGCCACATGAATGAAGGACACTCGGCGTTTTTGGGGCCGGAACGAACCCGGATGATTATGGAGGAGCTTGGCTTCTCCTACCACGAGGCACGCCAGGTGGCCGCGGCGGGCAGTCTGTTCACGACGCACACTCCGGTGGCGGCGGGCTTCGACCGCTTCGACGCGGGGCTGGTGGACAAGTACTTTCGCGAGTACGCAAAGAGCCTCGGCCTTAATGTCGAACAGTTTCTGGCTTACGGAAGACAGGTTCCTTCGGATTCCGGGGAGCCGTTCAACATGGCGTACCTGGCGTCGCGTCACAGCTCGTACACCAACGGAGTCGCCAAACTGCACGGGTTGGTGACGCGCAAGATGGCGCAACCCATGTGGCCCGGTTATCCTTTGGACGAGGTGCCGATCGGCTCCGTAACCAACGGGGTCCACACACGCTCCTGGACCTCGATGGAGATGAGCGCCCTGCTCAACCGCTACCTTGGACCGCAATGGGGCGAGAAACCCGCCGATACCGCTCTCTGGCAGCGCGTAGACCGCATTCCGGATCAGGAATTGTGGCGGGTACACCAGATCCGCCGGGAGCGCCTGGTCAGCTACGCCCGCTCGCGGCTGGTCTCCCAGGTGAAGCAGAGAGGCGGCACCGACGCGGAGATCGCGGTTGCCGGCGGCGTACTCTCCCCCGACGCTCTGACCATTGGGTTCGCGCGCCGCTTCGCCACCTACAAGCGGGCTACTCTGCTGCTGCGCGATATGGACCGGCTGAAGCGCATTCTCAGCGGCTCGGAAAGGCCCGTGCAGATCCTCCTCGCCGGCAAGGCGCACCCCCATGATACGGAGGGCAAGGAACTGATCCGGCAAATCATCCGATTCGCGCGGGACCCGCAGGTCAGGCGCAGTGTGGTGTTTCTGGAAGACTACGACATTTCGGTGGCGCGGTACCTGGTGCAGGGCGCGGACGTGTGGTTGAATACGCCGCGGCGGCCCAACGAAGCCAGCGGCACCAGCGGCATGAAACTGCTGGCCAACGGCGGGCTGAACCTGTCGATCCTGGACGGATGGTGGGACGAGGCCTACGACCGGGAAGTCGGCTGGGCGATCGGCAACGGCGAGGAGTACGACAACCAGGAATACCAGGACCAGGTGGAATCGGAGGCGCTCTACCACATTCTGGAAAACGATGTCGTGCCGCTCTTCTACGATCGCGACGCCGCGGGCATACCGCGCGGCTGGCTGGCCAAAATGAAGGCGTCGATGAAGAGGCTTTCGCCGGTCTTCAGCACTAACCGGATGGTCGCCGAATACGCCGAGCGCTTCTATCTCCCGGCTGCCAACCGGCTCATCCGCCTGGCCGGCGACAGGAGCCGGGTGCAGTCCCTGATAGACTGGCGGAAACGACTACACGATCATGCATCCGAGGTGCACGTCATCCAGGTAGATATGAACGGGGGCAGCCGCGAGTACCTGGTGGGCTCAAAGGTGAAGGTCTCGGCGCGGGTCTCATTGGGCAGCCTCTCTCCCGGCGACGTGCGTGTGCAGGCCTACTATGGCCCGCTGGCCGCCGATGGTCAGATCGGCAAGGGCGCGCAGGTGGATCTGTCGCTGCGTCAATCTTCGGGAACCGATCACCTCTACGAAGGAGAGGTGGAGTGCGGGCAGAGCGGGAGCAGCGGCTTTGCGATCCGCGTAGTGCCGTTCCACGAAGACGCTCTCTTACCATACGAAATGCCCTGGATTCGGTGGGAGGAATAACAAACAGTAGGTTCAACTAACGTCCCAGAGCTGGCGCCGCCGGCCGAATCCATAATTTCGGACGCCCATGTCCTTCCGCCGGATATGGCAATCGTGTTACATCCAAGTCAGAGGTGGAAGCCATGAAGAAAGCGCCGCCCGAAAAGGTGACTCAACAGGTGGTGAGCTTTACTGTTGAGGAACTGGAGCCGCTGCTCTCGGGGCCCTCGATGCCCATCCCCCCGTTTGAACCCGCCATGGTTCAGGTAAAAAGCGGCCAGATGATGCTGATCCGCCCGCTTGAAAAGGAAGAGACTCCCGCATTCCTTGCCTATATCAAGAAGCTGATGGATGTGGACCACGATTTTTACGACATTGTCGGCGCCCGTGTCTACGCCGAGGTTCTCGGGTGGGTGCGTAATCGCCTCAAGGACCCTTATCAGCTCATCGGCCTCATTGACGGCCATGCCGTGGCGTTCTGCAACGGCCGGTTGATGAATGAGGATATCAATATCAGCTTGCATAGCATGGCGTTCCGGAGAGGACTGCGCGCCGGCGCCATCATGTATTACGCCAAGTGCGACTACTGCTTCGAGACCCTCAAGCAGAAGGAATTCTGGGCCACCTACGAGAGTTACAACGGCCTGAAGCGCTGGGGCATCGGCATGGCGCAGCCTTCCTATCCCTGGCCCGATCGGCAGCACGAGTTAGGCGGCGCAAAGGTCTTCTATGTGACCCGCGAGTATTGGGCCACCACGGTGAAGAACTATCTGGAGCAGCAGATCCAGACTCGCCTGGTGCGGCCGGTTTCAGCCGAACTGCTGCGCGCCAACCAGACCCTGATCATGCCGGAAACGCTGGAAGAAGAGGAAGAACCGGCCCGGACCTTGGCGTAACCTTCTGACAGGAGTGACACCGGTGATCGAACTGCTGGATATCGGTGACCGAATCGAGAGCGGGAGCTACCATGTGTTCTCCCGCTTCCACGGAGCGGCTGCGTTCGTTCAGGACGAAGGTTCCAATCTCGCCGTTGTGGTTGAGCAGAGCAAAGGCGCCGGGCCCGTCCATATCGTTGTGCGCGGATGCGACTTCAACGCCGCCGGCCGGCTGGAGGTCTGGCCGGATCGCGTGATCCTCGGCGGCGCCGCGATGGAGATTCGCCAACGTTACCACTCCCGCCTGCATGTGGGAGGTTCCCGTCCAGCCGGTCTCCATCGCAACCTCGACGCCCTGGGAGCGGCGCTTCTCGAGTCCGCGCCCGCCAGGAGCATGATCTTCTGGTCCGCCGCCGGCCCGGCATTCGAAGAGGCGCTGGCCAGCCGTTTGCGTTACGGAATCGGCCTTTTGCTGGGCGGAGACCTGGAGTCAGGCGCTCGCGCGATTGCCGGCCTGGGGTTCGGGCTGACACCTAGCGGCGACGATTTCCTGGCCGGCCTCCTGTTGGGAATGTACGCCGTTGGCCTGCCCTGGCTGGAGCGCCGCCGCGTGTACCAGGCCGCGCGAAGCTCCAACGCTTTTTCCGAGTCCCTGCTGCGCTGCGCCGCCGACGGCTGCTGCATCGAGCCCGCGCAATCCTTGATTCACGCCCTCTTCGCCGGCACGGAAGCCGATGTCGCGCGGCATACAGCTCGCCTGTCGGCGGTAGGCGCAAGTTCCGGCGCCGATCTCGCCGCGGGACTCTATAGCTTCCTGGCTCACTCAGCTTCCCCAGGAGTTCCCTCATGACCGTCCAAGGCCAGATTCGGACCGGCCTGTACTTCGACTCGGTCACGCTCATGATGGTGGGCCGCGACCTGCTTGCCCTCGAACACGTCGCCGATGCCGCCGTTGTCATGGCTACGCGTGAGAATAAGGCCCTCCTCCGCTCAGCCGGCCTCTGGACCGAACAATTCGAAGCCACCGGCGACACCGACCTGATCCTCGCCGTGAAAGCGGAAACGGCCGAAGCCGCGGCGGCCGCGCTTGAAGCCGCCGCCGCCCGCCTGCAACAAGCTCGCACCCGCCGCAAAGCCGGCGAACAGCACCTGTCCGCGAGCATCGAATCGGCTGTCCGCGCCCTACCCGGCGCCAACGTGGCGCTCATCTCCATCGCCGGCCGCTACGCCGCCGAACAGGCGCGACAAGCCCTGGAATCGGGCCTGCACGTGATGCTTTTTTCCGACAACGTCTGTGTAGCCTCCGAAATCGCGCTCAAGCGGCTGGCGCGCGAGAAGGGCCTGCTGCTGATGGGTCCCGACTGCGGCACCGCCATCCTCAACGGCGTCCCGTTAGCCTTCGCTAATGCCGTGAATCGCGGCGATATCGGCATCGTGGCCGCCTCGGGAACGGGATTGCAGGAGGTCAGCACGATCCTCTCCAACGAAGGCGCCGGAGTCTCGCAGGCCATCGGCACCGGCGGCCGCGACGTCCAACAGGAGGTCGGCGGGATCATGTTTCTGGAAGCTCTCGCCGCCCTGCGCGACGATCCCGCCACGCGCATCGTCGTGCTCATCTCCAAGCCTCCCCACGAAACCGTCCTGCGCCGCATCGGGGAGGCCGTCGCCGGGATCGGGAAGCCTGTCATCGCCGTCTTTTTGGGAGGCGGCGAAGCCATGGTGCGGCAATACGGAATGATCCCCGCCGCGACCCTCGAAGAAGCCGCGCTCATGGCTGCCGCGCTCTCCAAGTGCCGCCACGCCGAAGCCGCCCGCAAGTTCCTCGAAGCCCGCCAGCCGGAGATTCAGGACGCAGCCGCGCGTGAAGCCGCCAGGTTCACCGCCCCGCGGAAGTACATTCGCGGCCTGTTCAGCGGCGGAACGTTTTGCGCGGAAGCCCAACTCATCTTCCGCGCCCGCGCTATCGGCCACGTTTACTCCAATGCACCGCTGGCGCCCTTCGCGCTGCTGGCCGACGTGTGGAAGAGCCAGGCGCACACGCTGATCGATCTCGGTGAAGACGCGTTCACCGTCGGCCGGCCGCACCCCATGATCGATTACTCCCTGCGCAACCGCCGCATCCTCGAGGAAGCCAACGATCCCGAGACTGCCGTGATCCTACTCGATGTCGTTCTGGGCTACGGGGCTAATCCCGATCCGGCGGGCGAACTCGTGCCGGTGATCGCCGCCGCCCCCGGACGGGTGACCTTCGTCTGTTCCGTCACCGGGACGCCGCAGGACCCGCAGGACCGCAGGCGCGTCGAATCGGCGCTCCGAACGGCCGGCGTCCGCGTTTTCCCCAGCAACGCGGCCGCCGCTGAATTCGCGGCGCAGATCGCCGGCATTCTAGGAGGCCGCTGATGGCCATTCGAGACCTGTTTCAGGCCGAACTGCGTGTCGTCAATATCGGCCTCCCCATGTTCAAACAGAGCCTGGACCGCTGCGGAGTGCGCGCCGTCGAGGTGGATTGGCGCCCGCCCGTTGAAGTGGATGCGCAAGCTCTCGCCTTGCTCACGGCTGCCGCCGGCGCGATCGAGCGCGCCAATGAAAAAGCGATCCAGGCCATCCTCGCTGGCAAGCCGGTCCTGGTGGGGATGGCCAAAGCCATCGAAGCCGTGCCGGGGATGGAGGCCAACACCATCCTCCACGCCGGCCCGCCCATCGCCTGGGACCGAATGTGCGGCCCCATGCGCGGCGGCGTGATCGGCGCTTTGCTCTATGAACGCATGGCCGCAACCCCCCAGGAGGCTGAAGCGCTGGCCGCGTCGGGCGGCATTCGCTTTTCACCGTGTCACGAGCACCAGGCCGTAGGTCCCATGGCGGGCATCATCTCGCCCTCCATGCCCGTCTTCATCGTTTCGAACGAGGCGAGCGGCAACTATGCCTACGCCACCATCAACGAAGGCCTGGGCAAGGTGTTGCGCTACGGGGCCTACGGGCCGGAGATCACCGCCCGGCTTCGTTGGATGGAAGAGAAGTTCTATCCCGTGCTCGCCCGCGCCATCCGAAGGCTCGGCAGGATCGATCTCAAGAACATCATCGCGCAGGCGCTCCACATGGGCGACGAGGTCCACAATCGCAACCGCGCCGCCACCTCGCTGCTCTTCCGCCAACTCGCCCCCGCGGTGGTCCGCACCGAGCCCGATTCCGAGCAGGCAGCGCAGGTCCTTGAATTCCTCAACGGCAACGATCACTTCTTTCTCAATCTGTCCATGGCCGCTTGCAAAGCCACGCTTGACGCCGCGCGCGGCAATCCGGGCAGCAGCATCGTGACCGCCATGGCGCGCAATGGAACCGACTTCGGAATCCAACTCGCCGGTACCGGCAATGCCTGGTTCACCGGACCCGCGCCGGTGCCCGATGCGCTCTACTTCCCAGGGTTTACCAAGGAAGACGCCAACCCCGACATCGGCGACAGCGCCATCATTGAAACTAATGGCCTGGGAGGATTTGCTATTGCCGCCGCGCCCGCCATCGTGCAGTTCGTAGGCGGCGCGGCTTCCGACGCCCTGCGCTACACGCGACAAATGTACGAGATCACCAGTACCGAGAACAATGTCTACCAGATTCCCGCCCTCGACTTCCGGGGCACTCCCACCGGCATCGATGTCCGCAAAGTGATCGAGCGCAATATCCTGCCCGTGATTGACACGGGCGTCGCGCACAAGCAACCCGGCATTGGCCAGGTGGGCGCCGGGATCGTCGCCGCACCATTGAAGCCCTTTGAAGACGCCATGCTCGGCCTGGCCCGCGTGGTGAATCCCGATTCGACACAGGAGACCCCATGACCACCGACTCGAAAACCGCCGACTTCCTGGACTACATGTCCAAAATCCGCCTCTATGACCTGACGCAGCGCCTCAGCGTGCACACCCCGCCGTGGCCCAGCTACATGCCGCTCTCGGTGCAATACTTCAAGCGCATCGCCGGAGCGCACATGGGCCAGGGCGCCAACGGCCAGATCATCCAGACCAGCAACCACGTGGGCACGCACATGGATGGCGAGATTCACTTCCACTCCTGCGGCCGCTCCATCGGCAACGTGCCCCTGGAGGAATGGGTCGGCCCCGGCGTGGTGGTCGATCTCTCCGGGGAACTCAACGATTACGATCTGTACTCGTCCGAAATGCTCATGCGCAAGGCCGACATCCACCCCGGCGACATCCTCATCATCAATACCGGCTACCACCGCTACGCCTGGGACCAGCCCGAATGCGACGAGCTGCGCTACTTCTGCAAGCATCCGGGCCCCGGTCCCGATTTTCACAAATGGTGCGAAGAGATGAAATTCAAGTGGATCGGCCTGGATTGCGGCAGCGCCGACCATCCCATGAACACCATCATCCGCGACTGGCATCCCAAGCTTTTCGCCGAAGCCGACCGCAAGCTCTTTGAAAGCACTGGCCAGCACTGGGACGAAATGTTCCCCCTGGAAACCTATTACCAGGTGATGCACATCAAGTTGTTCCCCAAGAGGATCGTGCACGCCGAAAACCTGGGCGGCGAAATCGAAGCGCTCAGCAACCAGCGCTGCTGGATCGGCGCCTTTCCGCTCAAAGGCATTGAACTGGAATCTTCCATGTGCCGGATTGCAGCCTGGAAGCCGACCGAGCCACGACCATAAGGGAGTGGATTCCGCCCCTAGTCAGGAGGCCTGATGCCGATTACGTGCGAGTTCGAGTACCACAAGCCGAAATCGCTGCTCGAAGCCATCGAGATTCTTTCGCTCAACGGGAAGAATGCGTCGGTGCTGGCCGGAGGCACCGACCTCCTGGTTTGGATGAAGGAAGGCTTGCGCGCGCCGGCCGCGGTAGTGGACGTCAAGGGGATTGGCGAGCTGCACAGCCTGGAAGTGAGTGCCGGCAGCCTGCTGGTGGGCGCCTGCGTTACGTTCACTGAGCTGCTGGAATCCGCCGCGGTCCGCGACCGGCTTCCGTTGCTGTGGGAGTGTTCCCGCGCAGTGGCCTCCGTGGGAGTGCGCAACCGCGCCACCCTGGTGGGCAACATCTGCTCCGGCGTTCCCAGTCTCGATAGCGCACCCGCCTTGTTGGCATATGAGGCCAGCGTGGTGGTGGAAGGCCCGGGGGCCCAGCGGCAGATCCCTATGTCGCGCTGGTTCCTGGACGCCAAACAGACCGCCATCCGCGCCGGCGAAATCGTGTCCGGCGTGCGCGTCCCGCTGCCCGATCGCAAGAACGGCGCGTGCTATGTCAAGCTCGGCCGTTACCGCGGCGAGGACCTGGCGCAGGTCGGCGTCGGCGTGCTGGCGCTCGAGGGCTGCGAATACCGCATCGCGTTCTGCGCGGTCTCGCCCGTGCCGGCCCGCGCCGCCAGCATCGAACGCCTGCTCAACGGCCACGACCTTTCCGAAGACCTGATCCACCAGGCGCAGGATCTGGTTCCACAAGAGATCCACCCCATCACCGACATCCGGGCCTCCAAGGAATATCGCATGCACATGGCCAAGGTCATGCTCGAACGCGGCCTCCGCGCCGCCGTCGAGCGCATGGCCGGCGCGGGCCCCGCGTTAGGGGAGAGCGTCATATGAGGAAAGTTCCCATCCGCTTCCGGCTGAACGGCGTCGATCGCGAGCTGGAGGTGCAGGCAGCCGATACGCTGCTCGAAGTGCTGCGCGACCGGCTCGGCGTCAAGAGCCCCAAGACCGGTTGCGACCGCGGCGATTGCGGCACCTGCACCGTTTTCCTGGATGGCCGGACGGTGCGCAGTTGTCTGGTACTGGCTGCCGAGGCCGACGGCTGCGACGTCGTTACCCTGGAGGGAATCTCGCAAGATCCCGGCCCCTTGCTGCATGAGCTCACAAAGCACAATTCGTTCCAATGCGGGTTCTGCGCTCCCGGCGTGATCCTTTCGGCCACCGAACTGCTTCGCGCCAACCCGCACCCCACGCGCCAGGAGATCCAGGAGGCCATTGCCGGCAACCTCTGCCGATGCACCGGCTACACCCCCATCATCGAAGGCATCGAAGCCGCCTGCATGGCGTCCGCGCCGAAGGGAGCCGTGCATGATTGAGTTCGAACCCCTGGCCGACGAATCGCTCGACACCAAAGTTGTCGGCCATTCCGTCCAACGCATCGACGGCTGGGAAAAAGTCACCGGCGCCGCGCGTTTCGCCGACGATCTGGAATTCGGCCCCGGCCTGCTCCACGCCTGCATCGTCGAAAGTCCGCACGCCCACGCGCGCATCCTGAGTATCGACACCCGCGCCGCCGAAAAATTGCCCGGCGTGGTCCGCGTCGTCACCGCTAAGGACTTCCCTTACCGCTTCGGCCTCTACATGCAGGATCGCCACATCTTCGCGCAGGACCGCGTCCGCTTCGTAGGGGAACAAGTAGCCGCCGTGATCGCCTGCGATCCAAGAACCGCCGCCCGCGCCGCTGCCCTGGTCCGGGTGGAATACGAGTTGCTGCCCATCGTTCTCGACCCGGTTGAGGCCATCCAGCCGGACGCGGCGCTTCTGCATCCCGATCTGGGGGCTTACCCGCACGTCCCCTGGTTCTACCCGCGCGCCGAAACCAACATCGCCCACTGGCGCAAGATCCGCAAAGGCTCCATGGCTGACGGGTTCCGCGAGGCCGATCTCATCCTCGAAGACACCTACCGCGTGCCGCGCTACGCGCACTGCGCCATCGAACCGCATTCTATGACTGGCCTCTTCGACGCCGCCGGCCGCCTCACCGTGTGGTCCGCGTCGCAGTCTCCCTTCACCCAGCGCAACCTGTTCGCCCAGGCGCTGGCCCCGCTGGGCCTCTCGCACAAAGATGTGCGCGTGGTCACGCCCTATGTGGGCGGCGGTTTCGGAGGAAAAGCCGGCGTCTCATGCGAAATCCTGGCCGCCGCGCTCGCCACCGCCGTCAAGGGCCAGCCCGTGAAGGTGATGTGGTCGCGCGCCCAGGAATTCTACAACACCTACCAGCGCCAGGGCGTGGTGGCCAAAGTAAAACTCGGCGTCAAGCGCGACGGCTCCATCACGGCGCTCGAACACAAGCTGTACTGGGACGCCGGCGCTTACGTGGAATACGGCGCCAACGTGGTGAATGCTGTGGGCCTTTCCGCCACCGGCCCATATCGCATCGACAATGTCTCCATCGATTCGGTCTGCTGCTACACCAACCTTCCACCCGGCGGACCTTACCGCGGGTTCGGTTATTCGGAGTTCTTCTTCGGGCTGGAATCGCACATCACCCGCGCCGCCCAAGCCATAAACATGGACCCGGTTGTCTTCCGCCGCAAGAATGCCATCCGCGAAGGCGACACCCTGGCCTATGGCGCGCGCATGAATCCCAACGGTCTCAAGGAGGCCATTGACCGCACCGCCGCGGCCATCGGTTGGGGCACGCGCGAACACTCTGAAGATCCGCGCAAAGCCATTGGCAAGAGCTTGGTTCTCTTCTGGAAGGCGCCCGCCATGCCGCCCAACGCCGCGTCTTCGGCGTTTCTGAAGTTCAATGAAGACGCCAGCCTCAACATCCTGATCTCAGGAATGGAAATCGGACAGGGGCTTCTCACCGCCATGGCGCAGATCGCTTCCGAGATTCTCACCGTGCCCGTCTCCAAGATCCGCGTCGAGACCCCCGATACCGATCGCAACCCCTACGAGTGGCAGACCGTCGCTTCGCACGTCACGTGGGGCTGCGGCAATGCCGTCAAGAGTGCCGCCACGGATGCACGCGAGCAGATCTTCGCCCTGGTGGAGCGCGCCTGCGGTATCGATAAAGACTCCCTCTATCTGGAAGACGAAAAGGTCAAGAGCCGTTTTCGCCAAGGCTGGGAATTGCCTCTCCGCGACTTCGTAATCTCCGGAATTCAGGCGCCGGACCACACTTTCAAGGGCGGTCCCATCATGGGCCGCGGTATGTTCATGCCCGAGTTTTCCTCGGCCGTAAGCGACCCCGAAACCGGCCAGGGCGGCCATCCCAATGTGCACTACACCACCGGCGCCGGCGGCATCGTCCTCGAAATCGACCGGGAAACCGGCAAGACCACGGTTCTCAAAGCCGCCATCGCCGTGGATGTCGGCAAGGCCATCAATCCAGACCTCATCAACGGGCAGATCTCGGGCGGCCTGCTGCAAGGTCTCGCCACCGCGCTTTACGAAGATATGCGTTTCGACGAGAAAGGCCGCCTGCTGAACGCCAATTTTTCCGACTACAAGATCCCCACCGCGCTCGACATCCCCGCCGAGGTGATCCCCATCATCATTGAAACCCCCCAGCCGGACGGTCCCTTTGGCGCGCGCGGCATGGGTGAGCATACCATGATTCCCGCGGCAGCCATGGTCGCCAACGCCATCGATGACGCCGTCGGCGTGCGGCTTCATTCCATGCCGCTGACCGCCGAGAAGATTGTGCTGGCATGATCCTTTATCCGGAAGACCGAATCCCGCTGGTGCGCCTGGTTCCGCTGGGCATGCAGCATGTGGTCGCCATGTTCGGCGCTACCGTGCTGGCGCCCATCCTGATGGGCTTCAATCCCCAGGTGGCGCTGTTCTTCTCCGGCATTGGAACGCTGATTTTTATCCTGATCACCGGCTTCAAGGTCCCCAGTTATTTGGGATCGAGCTTCGCCTTCATCGGCCCGGTGCTGGCCGTCACCGGTGGCGATGCCTCCAGAATCCCCTACGCTCTCTGCGGCATCTCGGGCGCCGCTGCTCTCTACGGCATCGCCGCGCTGGTCACCATTCGCTGGGGTTCCGGTTGGATCGACCGCCTGATGCCGCCCGTGGTCACCGGTTCCGTGGTGGCGCTGATCGGCCTGAACCTGGCATCGTCCGCCGTCACTAACGCCACCAACCAGCGCATGACCATCGCCACATCCGCCGACGCCATACGCCTCGCAATTGCCGCCGCCACGTTCCTCACCGCTGCCCTGGTAGCCATCCACTTAAAAGGTTTCCTGCGCCTGCTGCCCATCCTGATCGGCGTGATTGCCGGCTACGTTCTCTCGCTGCTGGGCGGCGTGGTCGATTCGAACGCCATCATGCGCATCCAGAGCGCCGCGTGGCTTGGTCTGCCGCCATTCCAAACGCCCGCGTTCAGCTTTAAGGCGCTGCTGGCCATCGCCCCCATCTTCGTGGTCCTGGTGGCCGAGAACAAAGGCCACATCGCCGCCATCTCCGGTTACATGGGCCGGGACCTCAACCCGTACCTCGGCCGCGCCTATCTCGGCGACGCCGTAGCCACCATGGTCTCCGCGCTGGGCGGCGGCACTCCGCAAACCACCTACGCCGAGAACATGGGCGTGATGGCCATCACCCGCGTTTTCAGCACCAGCAACTTCGTGATGGCCGCCTCCATCGCTATTCTGCTCGGCCTGTGCCCCAAATTCGGCGCCCTCATCCAGTCCATCCCCAACCCGGTGCTGGGCGGCGTCACCTTGATCCTCTACGGGCTGATCGCGGTCATGGGGGTGCGCATTTGGATGCAAGCCAACGTGGATTTCTCCGATCATCGCAACTTGGTGGTTGCCGGCGCCTCGCTGATTGCCGCCACCGGCCTGGGTGTAACAGGCCTGACCGTGCTCGGCGTGAACATCGCCGGCATCGCTCTCGGCACGCTGCTGGCGCTGGTGCTCAATTTGATTCTGTCCATCGGCGGCAAGCGGTAGCGCCGGGCTCGGGCAGGAGGTATCGCCGCAGAAGAGGCTATTACCTCGCGGCGGCCTATTCCACGCTGATAGTATGGGCGCTTTGGTTGATGCATGGGATGATGACCCGCATGAGAATGGACAAGTGGCTCTGGGCCGCCCGATTCTTCAAGACGCGCTCGCTCGCTGCGCGGGCATGTGAAATCGGCAGAATTGCGTTCAAGGGACAACCCGTCAAGGCTTCCCGCGAGGTCCGGCTCGGCGACCTGTTGCAGGTGAAGAACGACAGCGGCGACTTTCAAGTAGAGGTCCTGGCCCTCAGTGAAATGCGCGGCCCGGCGGCGCTTGCGCAGACCCTCTACCGGGAGACCGAGACGAGCCGGGAGTTGCGGCTACAGTTGGCGCAGGAGCGCAAAACGATGGGGCATTTCGAAACGTTTCGGGAAGGCAGGCCGTCGAAACGCGATCGGCGTAAGATCGACCGCTTTCGCGGCAGAGTGTGACCACGGAGCAGACCAGCCTGGCCGACGATCCAAGTGGATCCTTTCCGCCCGCCGGCGAAGCCCCGCGGTTACGCCATGCCCGCGATCGGAGCTTGCCATCGGAACAGAAAGAAGTGGTGACCGCAAAGAGAGCACCGATAGGGCTGAAGCAGCCAGTGGACCGATCTCTCGATAGCGTTTCGGACGCCCACTCTTCTAAACTCGATGGATCTGCAATGGGGACAGCTTGTGGAGGACAGCCGTGCTGCGACGCGGGTCATGGCTCTACAACGTCGTCTTTCGGCGT
Organism: Bryobacterales bacterium; assembly: GCA_963842505.1. GTDB lineage: Bacteria > Acidobacteriota > Terriglobia > Bryobacterales > Bryobacteraceae > PALSA-129. Next base: position 733,241 of record CAWJGZ010000004.1, on the reverse strand, counting down.
GCTGTCCGAGGCAGGGACGGCGTGATCTCGAGTTGACGGCGTAGGGTAGTATGCGTGGGGGTCGTTGCGCCGCAGGCCCGCCGGGCGGCTCGCCTCCCGTGCCGCCTTGACCTGCTCCGGTGTCCTCACGTCGGGCTCGGACAGCCTGACTCGTGCTTTTGCGCGTGAAACCTGGCGCTGGTGCCGCTTTAGTAGTCTCTTATTCATCCGTATCCCTGTCTTGGTCGCCTGTTGTCCGTTTTACTTCGTCGGTTGCGCCCCCGGCCGGCTTATGATCCAGGCAAAGAGCGTCGTCTGAAAGCACCTTCGCTCCATCTTCACTCCGCCTGACCTGCTATACTAGTATACGGCATTCCCCACCATGAGCCGTGCGGCCAAGCTGTTCTCCGGCCAACTCACCGTCCGCCCCGGATGGCCTTTGCCAGAAGAGGAGGAAACATGCGAAAAGATTCAGAGGTGTATCCTGCCACCCTTTTGGCGCCATGTCCATTCCATAGGGGCGATCAAGTATGTCTGGCGAAGGGTTCCTATCAAGGCACTCTCGGCACGTTCCTCAATCTGAGAAGCGACCCTAAATGGGCCGACATACGCGAACCGGGCGATAACATTCGAGCGCACCCTGTGGAGTGGATGGCATTTTCCATTCCGCCAGGCGCTAAGAACTAACTAAGTACAGAATTGCCTTTTAATGACAAGGGGACAACCGTGATCGAAGGTTCTAAAGTTGGAAGGATCGCGTTTCTCGGCAACTATGTGCCGCGCAAGTGCGGTATTGCCACGTTTACGTCCGACCTCCTTACCGCCGTGGCAGCCGAGCACCCATCCAGTGAGTGCTTTTCGGTTTCCATGAACGACATCAAGGAGGGCTATGCGTATCCGGATGTAGTCCGTTTCGAAATTGAAGAACAGGACCTGTCATCGTATTTGCGCGCGGCGGACTTCCTGAACACCAGCGACGTGGATGTGGTGTGCCTCCAGCACGAGTTCGGAATATTTGGCGGTCCGGCCGGCAGCCACATCCTGGCCCTCTTGCGCGAGCTACGGATGCCCGTGGTGGTCACGCTCCACACCGTCCTAAGCGAACCGAGGATCGACCAGCGATTGGTGATGCAGGAGCTGATTGCGCTTTCCACCCGCCTGGTGGTGATGTCAGCCCGAGGACGGCAGATGTTGCAGGATGTTTACCACGTGCCCCCCACCAAGATCGACCTGATCCAGCACGGCATTCCAGACATACCGTTTGTGGATCCGAACGATCTTAAAGAGGAATTCGGCGTAGCTGGGCGGACCGTGCTATTCACATTTGGGTTACTCTCCCCCAATAAGGGCATCGAGTACGTGCTGAACGCGCTGCCGCGGATCGTGGCGGAATTCCCGAACGTGGTGTACATGGTGGTGGGAGCCACACATCCGAACGAACTGCGGGAACGGGGCGAAGCGTACCGGGTCAGTCTCGAGATCCTGGCGGCCAGAAATAAAGTGGAGAAGAATGTCATCTTCTACAACAGCTTCGTGCCGCTCGAAACTCTGGAGGACTTCATCGGTGCGGCGGACGTCTACATCACGCCCTATCTCAATGAAGCCCAGAGTACGTCGGGCACACTCGCCTACACCTTCGGATCCGGCAAACCGGTTGTGTCGACTCCGTACTGGCACGCCGCCGAACTGCTGGCGGACGGACGCGGGGTGCTGGTTCCGTTTGGGAACGCCGAGGCCATTGCGACAAAAGTAAGCGCGTTGCTGCGCGACGATGTCCGCCGGAACGCCATGCGGAAGGGCGCTTACAAGCTGGGCCGGGAGATGGTCTGGAGCAATGTGGCGCGGTTGTACATGCGTTCCTTCGAACTTTCGCGGCTCCAGGCTTTGTCGACCCTGCGGAAGTCTCTTTCCACGAAAACGCTGGACCAGAAGGCGCGTGAAGTACCCGAGATGAAGCTGGACCATCTGTCGCGCATGACGGATTCGACGGGTGTATTTCAACACGCTGTGTTCAGCGTGCCAAACTTTTCCGAAGGGTACTGCACGGACGATAACGCGCGCGCGTTTATCCTGGCGGTGCTGCTGGAAGAGCTGGGAGAAGACCCGGAACGTATACTCTCACTTGCCACCATCTACGCTGCCTTCTTATACCATGCGTTCGATCCCCTGACAGGGCGTTTCCACAACCTTCTAGGCTTCGATCGACACTGGCTCGATAAGCAAGGGTCGGAGGACTGTCACGCCAGGGCGCTTTGGGCCCTCGGCGTAGGGGTTGGAGCTTCCCCCTACAGCAATTTCCAGGCGATGGCCAGCCAGCTCTTCGTGAAGGCCCTGCCGGCGGTGGCGCAGTTTTCATCGCCGCGGGCCTGGGCGTTCAGCTTGATTGGTATCCACGAGTATTTGCGCCGGTTGAGCGGCGACAGCTTCGTGATTCAGACCCGCGAGACGCTCATCGCCCGCTTAATGGACTTGTACGATCGAACGGCCACGCCGGATTGGCCGTGGTTTGAACAGGAACTGAGTTACGATAATGCGAAACTCCCACACGCCCTGATTCTGAGCGGCCGCGCTACAGGCCAAAAGGCGGTGTTGGACCGAGGTATTGAGACGCTTCGGTGGCTGGTGCAGATGCAAACCTCCGAAAACGGGCACTTTCGGCCTATCGGCAGCAACGGGTTCTTCCGGCGCGGCGGTACGCGCGCCAACTTCGATCAACAGCCGGTGGAAGCGCAGGCCATGATGTCGGCGTGTCTGGAAGCCTATCGGTCCACGTCGGACTCCTGGTGGTACGAACAGGCCCGGCGTGCGTTTGACTGGTTCCTCGGCTGGAACGATCTCGGATTGGAACTGTACTCGGCCAGGACCGGCGGTTGTCTCGACGGGCTGCACGTGGACCGGGTCAACCGCAACCAAGGGGCGGAATCAACGTTGGCGTTCCTGTTATCGCTTGCCGAGCTGCGGCTGACGCAGAACATTGTCACCAGCTTCAGGGCGCCGATTCTCATCGAGGCCTAATGTTGGTCTGCACTGTGTTTCTCTTAGACGAACAAATTGCATGCGCCTAGAATCGATTCACATGACACGGACCACCATAGACTTGCGTCCAGACCAGTCCCGCGTTCTTTTGCGCCCGTTTAACCCCGGCGACACACGGCGCATCGAGAGGATTGTCGCGCGCATTCTTGCGCTGCCCGAAAGCCGGGTTCTCACTCTGCTGAAGCAAGTGTTGACTGAATTTTCGACGCGCCATCCGAAGATCGCCGACTTCTTTCTCGAACGATTCGAACAGGTCCAGAAACTGTTGTCATTAAACGGCAAGCTGTCCGAGCCGAGAAAGCTGCTGATCGGCTCCTACTTCGCCTCTGAGTTCTCACTCGAATCGGCCGCGTTATTCAATCCGTCGATCGTGCCGCACCCGGACCAATCAGGAGTGCCACTCAATGGGCTGCGGTTCGTCCTCAGCCTGCGAGCCACCGGTGAAGGACACGTCTCCTCGGTCACTTTTCGCACGGGGATGATCCACCCCGATGGCCGGATCGAGGTCCTCGCGGCATCCGGCTTTCTCAGCGAGCCGCGCAAAATTCCCAACCCGCTCTACGACCGGGTGCTTTTTGAGCGGAAGCTCTTCGAACTCAGACTGAACAGTGAATTCACGCGTCGTACCATTGAAAGGCTTGAGCAGTCGTTCAACCTGAAAGAGCTTCGCCGCCAGGTAAGCGCGGAATTGAAACAGCTCTGTGAGCCGGGCGGGGAAGAGGACCGCCGGGATGCAGCCAGGGCCATGCGGGCACTGGCAGAGTCGAACTACGAAGTCCAGTTCAGGCCCGAACAGGAACTCTCCGAGCGCATTATCTTCCCCTTGTCTCCTTCGCAGCGAAACGGCGTAGAAGACGCCCGCTTCGTGCGCTTCCAGAATGATGACGGCGCGTTCGTATACTATGCCACGTTCACCGCTTATGACGGCAGGGCGGTGATGCCGGGACTGATGGAAACCTCCGACTTCCTTGGCTTTCGGTTTATCACTCTGAACGGTCCGGCTGCGCGGAACAAGGGCATGGCTATCTTCCCTCGTAAGATCAACGGCCTATATGCCATGCTCTCCCGGCAGGACAATGAGAACCTATACGTGGTCTTTTCCGATAATGTGCACTTCTGGTATGAGCCCAAGCTGATACTGGCGCCGGTTTTCCCATGGGAGATAGTCCAGATCGGAAACTGCGGATCGCCCATTGAGACGGACGCCGGCTGGCTGGTCCTGAGCCACGGCGTAGGGCCCATGCGACAGTATGCCATCGGCGCGTTTCTCCTCGATAAGGACGATCCTACCAAGGTGATCGGGCGCCTACGCGATCCCTTACTCCAGCCCGTGGAGGACGAACGTCAAGGGTATGTGCCCAATGTCATATATACTTGCGGCGCTCTGGTCCATCGCGGCCAACTGATCATTCCCTATGCCTATGCCGACCATGCCACCAGCTTCGCGACCGTGGCGCTAGACGAGGTGCTGGGCGCCATGCGTTAGAGAGGGTGGCGCAAGCCTATACCATGAAGACTGGAAGAAGAGTGGCTATCCTGGCGCCGGTGGCGTGGCGAACGCCTCCGCGGCAGTATGGCGCCTGGGAAACCGTAGCCGGCAACATTGCCGAAGGGCTGGTTGCCCGCGGCTGGGACGTGACTCTGTTTGCCACCGCCGACTCTATTACTTCCGCCCGCTTGCACGCCGTTGTGGAGCACGGATATGAAGAAGACCACTCCATCGACCCGAAAGTGGCCGAGTATCTTCACATCCCGGAAGTCTTCGAACACGCCGCGGAGTTCGACCTCATCCACAGCCACTACGATTTCATGGCTTTGGCATACAGCCGCCTGGTAAAGACACCGCTGCTCACTACCATTCACGGCTTTTCATCGCCTAAGATCTTGCCGGTATACCGTAAGTATGCCGATGGCTACTTTGTCTCAATCAGTAACTCGGACCGGATGCCGGGATTGAACTACGTTGCAACCGTGTACAACGGAATCGACCTGTCGCTGTATCCCTTTCAGCAAAAGGGCGGCGACGACCTGATATTCCTCGGCCGGATTCACCCCGACAAGGGCGTCCATCTGGCCATTGAAGTGGCGCTTCGGAGCGGCCGGCGGCTTATCATCGCGGGCATTTTTCAGGATCAGGCCTATTTTGAGGAGCAGGTTAAGCCCCATCTCGATGGCGTCAAGATACGGTTCATCGGGCCTGTCGACGTCGCCGGAAAAAACGAGCTGTTCGCACGCGCGTACGCGCTGCTGCATCTGAACACAATCCCGGAACGGTTCGGATTGGTGCTGGCCGAAGCCAACGCAGCCGGAGTGCCCGTGATCGCAATGGACCTGGGATCTTGCCGCGAGGTGATCAGAGACGGTGTGACCGGTTTTCTTGTTGGCAACGTCCAGGAAGCTTCGCGGTGCCTGGAACGGATTCCGCAAATTGAACGCAGCGCTTGCCGGCAGCGAGTCGAGCAGCACTTTTCCGTGGCTACCATGGTGGAACAATACGAACGGGTGTACTCGGTGGTTCTTGAGAGGGAAGCGAGGAAAATGGCATGAGGCGGGATATTGTCAGACGATACGCACACAACCCGATCCTCACGAAGGACCAGATTCCGTACGCGGTAGAGACGGTTCACAATGCGGCTGTGGTGAAGCACGCGGGCGTTTACATCATGCTATTCCGGTCACATCTTCGCACCGGACGGTCGATTATCGGTCTGGCCCGCAGCCACGACGGTTTCCGGTTCGAAGCCGACCCGCAGCCTTTTCTGGTCCCTGAGCGCGACGGCCCATTCGCGGTATATGAAGAATTCGGCGTGGAGGATCCGCGAGTAACTCGTCTGGGAGACGACTATTTCATTACTTACAGCGCGTACTCGCGGAGCGGCGTGCGGATTGCGCTGGCTAAGACCAAGGACTTTACGCAGGTTGAAAAGGTTTCGCTCATCACCCAGGCCGACCATCGGAACGTGGTTCTCTTTCCGGAAAAGTTCGACGGACTCTACGCTCGCCTCGATCGCCCTCACTCGGAGATCACGCCGTGGTCCATCTGGATTTCCTATTCTCCGGATCTATGCTTCTGGGGAAGATCCGAGCTTCTCATCAAGCCGGAGCCATATCACTGGGACGAGATGAAGATCGGTCCGGGTGCGCCGCCTTTCAAAACGGAACGAGGCTGGCTTTCGATTTACCACGGCGTCTTCCGGACCATGGACGGCGCCATTTATCGTCTGGGCGTTGCTCTCCATGATCTGCGGAACCCGGCGAGAGTCATCGGTGTGAGCGATTCCTGGATTTTGCAGCCGGTAGATCCTTGGGAGATGACTGGCTATGTTCACAACGTTGTGTTCACGTGCGGCGCGGTTCCCGAACCGGATGGAACCGTGAAGATCTACTGGGGAGCCGCGGACACGGTGATGTGCGTCGGAGAGGCGAATGTCTCAGACCTGTTGGACTTGTGCCTGAACCATAGCCGGCCGGCGCGGTAGAGCAGCCTATGCTTCCGCCCAGTTCCGCCGCCCGATGATGGTCGGCGGTTCGTGTCGCTCTCCCCGGGCCAGGCGCCAGTCCTCCAGGAGGCTGGTCCACCAGAGCACCGGGCCGAGGACCCAGCTTGTAGCTACAGCGCCGAATCCGAACTCGTGCTCCATCTCTTTGCGCAGCGCCCGGATCTGCGGCGCCATCGAGCGGTTTGCGTTCGTGAGGCGGTGCTCCATGGCCCAGAGGACCGCGGTATAAGCGTGCCGCAGCGTCCTGGTTTCGCGATGAAAGCGCTCGCGCACGCGCGGGTCCGGATGGTCTTTGTAGCGCATCCAGCCCTGGAAGGTGGTGCGGCAAATCCGGTAGAGACTCGGGCCGTTGCGCTCGTAGTCCCAGCGGAAGGCCGATTCCAGAAACTGCTTGGACTGCTCGCGTGAAATGGCCGCGTGCTGGAAATTGAAGCGATCCTGCCCGTGGATGTCGGCCAGATCGACATCATCCAGCAGCCTGCCCTGCTCGGCCATCTCCTGATACAACGGCGTCCCCGGAACCGGCGTGTACAACATGAACTGGTGCAGGTCGGTCTGGTGCGCGACGGCGTGCTCGATCTCAACGCCGATATTTTCCGGCGTGTGGTGTTCCAGCCCCAGGATGGTCGAGCCTAGAAGAACAATGCCGTGCTCGCGCAACTCGCGAGTCAGTTGCAGGGTGTCGGCGCCCTCCAGTTTGGCGTAGCCCGACTGCGCCGATTCAAGTCCCAGCCAGATGGAAGCGACGCCCAGATCCACCAGTTCCTCATAGCTGTACTTGCGGATGGCGTTGGCCGAGGAAAAAATATTGAACGCCCAGCTCTTGCCGGCGGCCTTCATGCACGCAAGCAGGTCCATGGCGCGCTGCCGCTGGAGCAGGAAGTTCTCGTCCATGATGAAGAACGATTTCACGTTGCGGGTAGCTTCCGCTTCCTCCATCAGCCGGAACAGTTCCTCGCCCGTGGAGTAGAGATTGAGCATTTTCCCCTTGCCTCCGAAGAAAGACGACGTGGTGCAGAAATTGCATCCCATCGGACAACCCATGGAGGCGATGATGGTGGCGGAAGTGTCCACCTTATCGGGAATCTTCACACCCATCACGCGGAGGTCGAAGCCGGAAGAAAGGGCCGGATGGCGAATGGGAGCATCGGTGTCTTCGCCCAGGTACCGGCGCATCCACTCAATGCCGTCTCCTTTGACGATGTATTCCGCGTCCAGGATGTGCTCGATGCCGGGAATCGCCGCCACGTGCCCACCCACCACGATGGTGGAGTGTGGCGAGAGTTCGCGGACCATGCGGCACATTTCGCGCGCCTTGCCGACGTTCACGATGATCGACGAAACACCCACGATATCGTAATGGTTGGCCGCCAGTTCGCGGGCGAAGACTTCGCGCGTGGGAAAGTCCAGCACCGTGCAGGGCGCCGAAATATTCTCCTGAATCATGAGGATGCCCCACGAGCGGTGAAACCGCCGCACCGAGAACGATCCCTGCACTCGCGTCACCTGGTTGTGATAAAGCTCCATCGGATTGATGGCGCGGCTGCCGAATTCATCGTCCTGCGCGTATGGGCCGAACACGGACGACAAAAGCACGCGCGCCCGGACACCCTTAGGGTGAATGGTATGCATTGAATTGTAGGGCAGATCGAAGGAGGGTGATACGATCCGATGAACGGCCACTACAACTGTAACAGGTTTCAAAAGGCCTGAAATGTAATAAAAGTGTCAGCTTGGCGGCTCTACCATGTGTCAGTGACGGTGAGCCGCCGGAAGTCCAGCGTGCGGCGCATTGCGCCGTACTTCAGAATGAGCATCTCGGAGTCCACCGGGGCTTCCAGGAATGGGCTGCCGAATAGCGGCCAGCTAGGGTAGTCGAGCGGAACGCCATTCACGCGCGGAACCTCGCCATAGGTGAACTCCAGGGTTCGGCCGCGCAAGGAGTGGAAGCGAACAGACGGCGTGGGGTCAAGCGAGAATTCGAATGGCAGCGCCAGGATGGCGCGGCGGAACGCTGGCATGCCGGCGAACTCGCCGCGGGCGGCCACCTGCACCACCATTCCGTTTTTCAGGTAGGGGCTGAAAAGGCGGCGGCCACCGCCGTCGATGGGCTTCCAAGTGTATGGCTGTAGAGGGCGGCAGGCAATCAGGGCGTCGCCGCCGCGAGCGAAAATCCAGCCGGAGGGATCTTCGATCACTTCCGCCAAGTCCTTCGAAAAGAAGCCGTTGATGTGCGGGAAACGGGCGCCCGGCGCGATCTCGTACAGCGCCACGATGGTGTCCTGGTCCTGCAAAATTTTCTCGTAGGGAGATCCGCCGACAAACTTGTCGGGGGAATCGTAGCTCTTCTTGGAACTGACCACGCCGGAGATCCCAATATCGGCGGGAAACGTAAAGTAGGTTTCCAGTTCATGCAAGGACGAATGCGGGTTGAGCGTGAACAGCGTGTTCTCTACGCCGCGCGCATCCGGAACGGACCAGGTGACATCCCAGGAGTGCTCCTGAATAGGCTGCAGGGTGCCACCCTGATCGGAACTGACGGCATATTCGCGGCGCACGTAAGTGGTCTTATACACCGGGCCGTGCAACTCGTCGAAAAACCGCCAGCGGTTGCGAGTGCGCTTGCGTTCGTACTCCGTGTAAGGCTGCGAACGGTCGGTGGCGATACGCCGCAGGATTTCCGGCGGCTGGTAGGCGCTCGCCACCGCGTAAAAGAGGATCGGATTGGAGGGCGGTGAGAGCGGATGGCCGAGAACCGAAGAGCACCCATCCAAAATCGCTCGAGGCCACGTTCCACTTTTCGAGCACTTCGCGATCGTAGACGCGGGAATGCGCGCCAACGTAGACGCCGTCCACTTCCTCGGCGGCGTAATCGGCCGTGAGATAGTCCAGCATCATGGTGGCGCGTTGCTTCATGGAGGGATCGCGCGCCCAGGCGGAAAGATAAGACATCGACAGGAAGTACAGGCCCATATAGTTGGGGCTGTCGTACTCGCCCTGCCCGCGCGTGGTGGTGAGATGCACCCAGGATTCCAGCCAGCCGGCGGCCTCGCGCATGTTCTCGGCGGAGGATTTGCCGGTGTACCATCGATCGCCATCCTGATCGGGCCAAAGCTGCGCCATCAGGTAGAGCGAAGTGTAATACATCACCCAGTGATTCTCGGTGTCGCCGCGGTATGGCATGTAAGTGCGGAACGAATCGCGCAGCGCGCGGCGCGCGGAATCGGTGAGCTGGCCGCGGTCCAGATAGGCGATGGCGGTGACGGGATACATCCAAAACATGTCGCCGGTGGGCACGGCGAGCAGTTCTTCCAGGCGGCGCGAGCACAAGGCCGGGTCTTCGCGCAGCCACAGCTTGGCCGCGATGTTGGCATAGCCCAGTGGGCCGGAACCGGCGGGGTGCGCGTAGGCCTCCACCACGGATCGGACGCGCTGCTCGAAGGGCGGAGCCTGCGCGTCGAGCGCCAGCGGCAGCAACAGGCACAGCCAGGTGAGACGCGTCATTGGCGCGGCGCCTTCGGGATGAATTTCATCCTGAAGATGGAGCTGCCCGCCAGGCCGTCTTTCGACCAGGTGCGGCCGTTGTCCGTCGAGACATAAACAGCGTCTTCGTGCACGCCGGTGTAGATGCGGCCAGGCTGGGCGGGATCGAAGGCCACACTCCAGATGTCGGTTGCCGGAAGTCCGGCGTTGCGGAGTTGCCAGGTCTTGCCGCGGTCCTCGGTGATTGCCACGCCGACTCCCCAGCCTGCCACGGCGATGCGATTTGGGGATTGCGGATCGAAGGCGATGTCGTACAGATTGCGGCCCACCCCCAGGTTGCCGTTGCTCTCGAAGCTGACGCCGCAATCGGTGGAGTGAAACAGGCCGCCGCCTTCGGTGGAGGCCAGCCAGTAGCAGGCATCGTGGGGCGATTGTTCGATGTGCAGAACCTGGAAGCCGGCGGCGCCCGCCAGGCGCCAGGATTTTCCGCCGTCTTCACTGCGGAAGATGCCCTCCTCGGTGCCGGCGAGCAGAAATCCGGCGTGGCGTGAATCCACCCGCAGAGCCGCCGTGTATTTGCGCCGCAGCCCGGAAGCGGCGTCGTGCCACGTGGCGCCGCCATCCTGGCTGACTTGAATGCCGTGAGTGTGGCCGAAATAGATTGTGCCGGGAGCGTTGCGGTCCACGGCCACATCCAGCAGTTCCGTAACGTCGCTGCCGGTGAGGATTTTCCAGCGCTCGCCGCCGTCGATAATGCGCAGCAGGCCATTGCCGGCAGCCGCGTAAACCACCCCGGGTTCGCGCGGATCGTAATCGAATGCGGTGACGGAGGGATGATTGAAACCGGCGTGCCGCCATTCACCGCCGGCGGATTTGACGAAGATGCCGCTGGCCGGCAGTTTGGCGCCAACCACGTAGTCCTTGGAACTCGCCCCGCAGGTGTAGAGCGTGTACTGCGCGGAGAGAGCCAGCGGCAACAGTGCCGGTATGAGCAACCAGCGGCCCATGGCGCACTACTGTAGCAGGTTGCGGAATTCGTCGCGGTGACGGTCCATCCCTGGGCGGGGTCTACTTTATAGCCGCCAGAGCTTTCGACGCCTCCGGATAATTCGGCTGTAGTTCGAGCGCCTTTTTGTAAGCTGCCGCGGCCTTGTCGTTCTCTCCCTTGGCCTTCAAGGCTTCGCCGAGATGGTAATAGGCCTCGGCCGATGGCTTCTTAGCGATGGCCGCTTGCAATTCCGCGATGGCGCTGTCCGCAGCGGCGCCGGAGCCAGTCCGGGCCGAAGCCGGCGTGTTCAGGTTCCCCAGGTTCAGGCCGTTAACCATGACCGTGGTTTGTCCCATCATCGCCGAGAGCAGGGGCGCCATGTCCTGTACTGTTCCAGAGGTGTTCCCGACGTTCAGACCGTTCACCATGAACACCACCTTCCGGTCCCGGATGGCCTGCATCAAGCTCTCCGGTACCGTTGCTTTTTCTTCTTGTTCGGGGAATATTTCGGCGCGGACGTCATCGCCCTCGACAATCAGGATTCCAAGCGGAATGGTCTTCGCTTCCATGCCGCCGCCAAAACCAATCATCACCTGGCCACCGCCAAGCGCGAATTTGACCTTGGCAAAGGGAATCACCGCGGTATCGCCGGTGCGAATGGGATCTCCGACCACGCTGCTGACTTTCAGTTGTGAAACCAGCTTGTCGAATTCCGCCAACGGCTGGGCCAAGGGAGCCTGGGCTTTTGCGAGCGACCCCCAGAGAAGAAGGGAAGCTGCCAGGAAAACAGTATTTTGCATCGCTTTCATCTCGGTTGCCTCACTTGGCTGGCGTCTTGGGGGCGCCCGCGATGCTAATGAAGCGGGTCCCTTTCTTGCTCACCGCGACAAATCCCAGGGGCCGGGCTTCGCCGCTCATGAAAAACCCATCGGCCCCCAGCGGCGGGTTCTGCGGCGCCTTAGCCGCCGGATTCCCCGGAGCAGCCAGGCCGAGACCTCCGAAACTGACATCGATCGTCATGATCGGTATCAAAGTGACCGAGCCGACTTTTATGGGCTCGCCAACGATCGTCTTCACGTGAAGATCGTTGCTCAAACGCTGGGCCAGAGCGTTGGCCAGTTCGTTGCCGGGCTGAACAGCGGCCGGCTCAGGTTTCTTGTCCGGTTGGGTCTGACATACCGCGGGGGATCCAAGGATCAGTCCGGCCGCGATGACGATAACCATTCTTCGATTCAATGGAATACCTCCTGAACGAAATCTCGCACACCAATCCCGCGAACTGCGGCATCGATCGTTTTGCCGCCACGATCATCCACTATCACCTAACAGGATGTATTTTCCCAAATATCCTAAGATGAAGCGACCTACGCTCGGGCGGTCATGTCGCCTAGCGGTCCGCCGTGGCGAAGCGTCGGGAAAAACTGTCTTGGCGCCACGCCGGTCGCGCCGGATCGTCGGCCACTTTCTCCAGCAACCGGAGCATGATGCGATTGAAACGCGCGGCGGCTTCGCGATCGACCGGCTGGCTGAGATCGTCGGAGGGCTTGTGGTAGTGGTCGCGGACCCAGTTCTGACGCGTGGTTTCGTCGGCCGAGCCTTTCTCGTAGCCGAACTTGAATGCCAGCGCGGGGATGCCCCGGCGAATGAAGCTGTACTGGTCGCTGCGGATGAAACGGTTCTGTTCGGGCTCCTGGTCGGCCTGCACAGCCACGCCATCGGCCTCGGCGGCGGCCTTGACGGCGTCTCCCAGGGTGGATTCCATCAGGCCCTGCACCTCGATCACCTTCAGAGGATAGAGCGGCAGGAACATATCCAGGTTGATGTCGGCCACAATCTGTTTAAAAGGCACGGTGGGATGCGCGGCGAAATAGCGCGAACCGAGTTCGCCTTTCTCTTCGGCGGTCACGGTCAGAAAAATGATGGAGCGGTTGGTCTTCGCCTTGGATTCCTTCAAGAGGCGCGCCACCTCAATCACGGTGGCGACGCCCGAAGCGTTATCCATGGCGCCGTTGTAAATGCTGTCTCCGTTGACCGGGCGGCCCACCCCGACGTGGTCCAGGTGCGCCGAAAAAATTACGTACTCATCCTGCAGATTTCCCGAGCCGGGGAACACGGCTGCGAGGTTGGGCGATTCCAGCGTCTCCTGTTTGAGCGCTACCTGGGAACGCAACTGAACGGCTAGAGGAAAACGCGGCAGCGGTTTATTCTCGCGCGCCAGTTGTTGGATCTCGGCGAATGTGTGGCCGCTCCCCGCGAAAAATTTCTCGCCGCCTTGCGGCGTAATCGAAACCGATACAGCCATGCCGGCGGTTTCGGAAAGAGCAGGATCGGCCAGGCTGACGGAGGGTGGCGTAGCGCCGCGGCCTCCACGTCCGCCCGGCGCAGCGGCGGAATTGCCGGCATCGGGCAGCGTGGCGGCGGCCGCCGTTCCACGGCCCGTGCCTCCCGCTGCGCCGCGTCCGGCGGCGATGGTGGCGATGCCCACGGCGCCGGCTTTGTGCAGCAAGTTCCAACGCTCGACGGCTGAGGTGAGGTGCGATTTGACGGCGGCGGGTGCATCGGCCGGCCCGGGTGCATTGACGTAGACCGCGATCTTACCCTTGAGGTCCATGCCTTCGAGGTCGTTCCAATGAGCCTCCGGGATCACCAGGCCGTAGCCTACGAAGACCATGGGCGCTTGCACTTTCTGCGCCAGGTCGCCACGCGCATTCAGCGAGGCGTCCGTGCCCAGAGCCAACGGCTCCAGCGCGCCATCCTTAATGAGCGCCAGGCTGCATTGATCCTGGATCAGTTGGCGCGATTCGAACTTCACTGCCTGGCGGTAACCGGCGTCGCCGGCCGGCTTCAGGCCGAGTTGCTGGAACTGGCCGATTACATATTTGGCGGCTTGCTCGAAGCCGTCGGTGCCGATGTCGCGGCCCTGCAGTTTGTCGTCGGCCAGAAATTGCACGTGGGACCACCAAAGTTTACCTTCGGCGGCGTAGTCGATGGCAGCCGCGAACAACGGCGCGGCCACCGCTAGTAGAACAAGTTTTTTAGAAAAGGACACGATGCTTATAGGAGTATCACGAAGCGGCTGCCGTGCCCGCCGGCGGGTGCGCGGCACAAGCGATTCTGAGCGTACCAACTACTCAGTACAGAACCGCGAGCGTCAGCGAGCGGCCATCTCCAGGCTGCGTGGCGGCCGCGCGCTAACGCTTGCGGTTCTGTGCAGGAGGCCGTTTGCCAACTTCTGTGTCGCGCACCCGGCCGGAATTCGGCGCTCAAGCTTAGAGCGAAGGCGTCCGATAGTATTCAGAGCGCTCCTCGGAATATGGACGTGCGGAGAATGAAATCGGTTCTGCTGTTGCTGGCCGCGCTGCCGGCATGCGCCCAGCAGCGGACCATCGATCGAGTGCTTCCGGCTTTGGCGGCGGGCAAGGCGTGCACGTCGGCAATCCAACTACGGAATCTGGGCGAGCGGCCGGTCACTCTGGCGGTGGAAGCCTATGGCGAAAACGGGGCGCTGGTGGCGCTGAAGGGCCAAACCGCAATCGCCGTGGAGTTGGCGCCGCGCGAGCAGGGAACTTACCTCCTGGAACTGCCCGAGGAAACCACGGGGGCCTGGGTGCGAGTGCGGGAACAGCTCGCCGCCGCGCCATTCTCTCCGGTGGTGACGGTAAGCGGCTCCACTGAGTGTGTCACGGGCAACCAACTGCGCACCGTGGCGCGCGAGGCGGCTTTTCCCATGCGCAACCCGTGGTTCGAGGGTGATGTGTCTGAACTGCCGGGCGATTTGCTGGCGTTGGTGAACACTTCCGCGCAGCCCGCCACGGCCTCGCTGTGTTACTCGGCCGCGGCTTTCTACTCGGTGCCGGACGGCCGGACGGGCGGCGAATTGACGCCGGTTTGCACGGCGTCCTTCTCCGTGCAGATCCCGCCGTTCAGCGCCCGGCAATTCCCGGTGGAGCGAGAGGGCAGCTCGCATTTTTCTCTGCGGACCCGTGGCGCGGCCATCGTGCTGCAAATGCTGAAACCGCAGGGCGCCAACCTGAAAGCTTATGCCGTCGATTCCAGCATTCATTTTGGCTCGGAGGTCGTGAACCAATAATTCACTTCGACGGCAGTTTGCGTTCCTGCTTTTGCGCCAGCCGGCTCCAGCGCGCCGTAAAAGGGCGCCGGAAGCGCGGCGCGGTCCGTGCGGCTTCCACCGCGCGGGCGTAAGCCTCGCGCGCCTCCGCGGGCCGGTTGGCCGCTTCCAGGGCCTGGCCGAAGTAATACAAGCCTTCCGCATCGTAGGGACGGCGCTCCACGTAAACTTCCAGGTAGCGAAGACCGTCCTCGCTGCGGCCGGCCTCCAGACACGCGGCGCCGGTCTCGCGGAGAATCTCGCTCAGGTTGTGCTTCGGGTCCTGCGCCAGCACGGTCTCGAAGGATGCCAGCGCGTCGGCTATGCGGCCCTGCTGCCGGGCGATGCGGCCCAACTGGAAGTGCGCGTCGGTTTCGTTCGGATCGATCTTCACGGCAGCCTGAAAATGCCGGATGGCGTCGGTCGAGTTGCGCCGCTGTTGATAGATCAGGCCCAGTTGGTATTGCGCCTCGCCGTCATGCGGATTGATGGCGGCGGCATCCAGCATGCGCCGGAAATGCTGGCGATTGCGCATGCCGGCGCCCAGATTCGAAAACTCGCCGCCAAGAAAATACCAGGCAAAGAAGATAAAAAACGGCGACGCGAGCCATCGCATCAGGAAGAGCACTGGCACCCACAAGAAGGTGGCCGCCGCCAGTGGAATCCAGGAAAAACAGACCACCCCTGCGGCCGCGCCGTTGCCCGCGCCGAACACCGTGCGCACGGCGAAGAATATCAGCACTCCAAAATACAAACCGCAGAGCGCCGCGATGATCTGGAAGACCGGCAGGGGCGCGGTCCAGGCGGCCACCAGCAGCGGCAGGCAGGCTGCCGCCAGCGCCATCGCGCCGCAGGTCAGCAGCGGAGAATAATCGCGATGGAACGAAGCGCTGAACCCCCCGAAGCGGCCGAAGAGGGCCGACAGCAGCAGCACTCCGGGAATGTAGGCAACTGCCAGCACCAGCAGCGGCGCATAGATCGGAAACCGCAGCCAGGGGTTGGAACCTGCCAGCGGCAGCGACACCGCCAGCACGCACAAGCTCGCGATCAGCAAGCTGCCGCGGTCCAGAATTGCGCTCATGGCAGAGACTGGCCGGTAGAACAGGCGGAGCAATAGCGTCAGGCTTTCGGCCATGGATACTTGGTGGATAACAGGCAGCCCGTTAGTTGCCCGGGCTGCGATAAACGCGCCCGTGCTTCATGACGAAGACCACGTGACGCACGGCCGTGATGTCTTCCAGCGGGTTGCCTTGGACGGCCACCAAGTCGGCTTCCAGACCTTCCGCGATCGAGCCGATCTTATCGGCCATGCCCAGGGATTCGGCGGCCACCGAGGTCCCTGTCATCAGCGCGTCCATGGGCGAATCGCCGCCGTCCTTGACACGATAGATGAACTCTTCGGCGTTGTGGCCGTGCGCGCCGGCCACTGCGTCTGTGCCCAGGACGATCTTGACGTGGGCCTTGCGCGCCCGCTTGTAAACGTCAGCCACTAGCGGCAGGGCCTTTTCCATGGCGGCGAAACCCTCCTCGGTGTAATTGCCGATGCCCAGAAACTTCGGCTTGTTGTCGAGGTAGTTGTGCAGCACCAGAAAATTGGGATCGAAATAAACGCCGCGTTCGGCCATCAGGCGGAGAGTAGCGTCATCCACGAACGTGCCGTGTTCGATGGATGTGCAACCCGCCAGAATCGACGCCCGCGCGCCTTCGGTGGCGTGTGCATGGACAATCGTTCGCAAGCCCTGCGCCTTGGCTTCGCCGCAGGCCGCGTTGATCTGCTCCACCGTGGCCGTCATCTTTCCGCCGTCGCGAATGCTGGCGGTGGCGAACAGTTTGACCAGGTCGGCGCCGTCCTTCTTCTCTTTTTGCACAATGGCGCGGATCTGCTCCGGTGTGCCGCTGCGCTCGCTGATCTGCACTAAAGAAGTCAGGATGCGGGGGCCGGCCAGCGCTCCGGAAGCCGTGAGGTCCCGGATCGGTCCGTCGAGCGGCGCCCCCACGCTTTGCACAGTGGTGAATCCGCCCATCAGCGTGGCAGTGGCATTAGCCACCGCCGCCCAGTAGCCCTCCTGCGCCGTTGACGTGCGGGTGGGGCCGGATTCAAGCCGCCCGGCCTTGTTGAAATACCAGGTGATGTGAACGTGCGTGTCGATCCAACCGGGCATCACGGTGTAACCGCTGAGGTCCAGCGTCGGGCGGTGGGTCGCGTCGGCAATGCCCGTGATGCGCCCACCCTCGATAACGATTTCTTTATTTGTGAGGACGTGCCCCTTGCCATCTATGAGTGTCGAAGTCTTGACAATCATAGGCTGGCCGATCGCTACGGCGGCGAGGAAGAAAAGACCGATACTGATGCGGAACAATGACGTCATAATTAAGGTGTACACCGTTTTCGGCCCGGTTACAAATTGACCGTCTGCTATATATTGACCGCAAAGGGAGAGAATCATGCGAAAGATTTCCATCGGTGTCCTGGCCGCCGCACTGCAACTGCTCACCGCATGCGCCGGTGTGGTCTCTCTGCACCCCTTGGTGACGGACTCCGACAAGGACGCATTCTTCGACCCGGCGCTGGTCGGCTCGTGGCGGGAAATCTCTCCCGACGACAAACCCGAGAGCGCCGGCGGCCAGGTGTACGTGGTGACGCGCGATGGGCAGAACGGCTACAAGGCCTCCACTACCGACGATGGCGTCGAGAAGTCGGTGCTCTTTCACATCTTTAAACTGCCGGACCGGTACCTGCTGGACGTGCGCGACGACTTGGGCGACCCCGCCCTGCCGGCGCATGTCTATTTTGGACTCACGCTGGAGAAAGATGTCCTGATGTTGTCGGAGATGGATACACCGTGGCTAAAGCAGCAGGTGGCCGCGTCCAAGGAACTCCGCAGTGAAGAATTGACGGAAACCGACGTGAAAGGCAAGGTTGTGATCACATCGCCCCAGGGGGATCTGCGAAAATACTTTTTGCCGTTGGCGGCGGACAGCCGGTCCTTCGCCAATCAGTCGGAATTGCACCGCGTCAAATGAACCATCCTCGTAGGAACAATGCCCCGCGTACTCCCCCGCGGCTCTAGCCAATCCGGAACCGGGATATCCGCGGTTGCGTGCAGGAGAGTACGATCGGAAATATGAAGCTTTTTGGATTACTATTGCTGCCCGCGCTTGTGCTGGCCTCGCCGCCGCCGGCGGACGATCTTCGCCCGCTGGCCGATCAGGAGCTGCCCTCGCTCATCGCGGTCTATCAGGACCTGCACGCGCATCCCGAGCTCTCGCATCATGAGGAGCGCACCTCGGCGCTGCTGGCGGGTGAGCTTCGCAAGGCTGGCTACACGGTAACCGAGCACCTGGGCAAGTACGCCGATGGCGCCGCGGCATTCGGAATCGCGGCGGTGCTGAAGAACGGCGCAGGCCCCGTGGTGCTGGTCCGAACGGAACTCGACGCGCTTCCGGTGGAAGAGAAAACCGGCTTGCCCTTCGCCAGCCGCGTCCGCTCGCACAACGCCGCCGGCCAGGAGGTCGGCGTCATGCACGCCTGCGGCCACGACCTCCACATGACTTCACTGCTGGGAACCGCGCGCACCCTGGCCAAACTGAAGGACCGTTGGAGCGGCACCCTGGTGATGATCGGCCAGCCTTCCGAGGAAACCGTGGATGGCGCGCGCGCCATGCTCAACGACGGCTTCTACTCGCGCTTTCCGAAACCGGATTTCGTCATCGCGTTACACGATGAGCCCACCATCGAGGCCGGCAAGGTTGGCGTCCTGGGTGGTCCGATCTATGCCGGGTCGACTGCCGTCGAAGTCACCCTGCGCGGGCAGGGCGGTCACGGCGCCCATCCCGAATTGACGAAAGACCCGGTCGTGATGGCCGCCGAATTCATCATGGAGCTGCAAACCATCGTCAGCCGCCAGACGCTTCCGCTCGATCCGGCGGTAGTGACGGTCGGCTCCATCCATGGCGGGACCAAGGGCAACATCATTCCGGACGACGTCGTGCTGCAACTCACCACCCGCGCCTTCAGTGAGGACGTGCGCGAGCATATTCTATCCTCCATCAAACGGATCGCGCAGGGTGTGGCGCTGGCCGCCGGCGTGCCGGATGACCGCGCGCCCCTTGTGAAGGTGAGTGAGACCGAGGCCGTTCCACCCACTTACAACGATCCCAAGCTGGCCGAGCGGTTGCGCGGCGCGTTCCAAGCCTCGCTGGGCGCGGCCAATGTGACCGAGTCGAAGCCCATGATGGTGAGCGAAGACTTCGGATTGTTCGGTCTTTCGGGCCACCAGATTCCCAGCGTGATCTTCCAGTTGGGCGCCGTCTCCGCGCAACAGATCGAAGACAGCCGCCGCACCGGAAATCCGCTGCCTTCGTTGCATTCCAGCGTATTTTATCCGCAAGTGGAGCCGGCCCTGCGCGCCGGCATCGTCGCTACCACCTCCGCGGTCTTGGAGTTGTTAAAGAAACCATGACCCTGGAAACGGAAGCGGCAGTTGCCATTGTGCACGCGCTCTCTCCCGAAGAATCCATCCTGCTCATCCGGCGCGCGGAACGGCCGGACGATCCCTGGTCGGGCCATTGGTCCTTTCCCGGTGGACACCGCGACCCCCAGGATCCCGACCTGCTACAGACGGCGCTGCGCGAGCTCGACGAGGAGTGCGGCATCCGGCTCCCCCGGCAAAGTCTGGAAGCGGCCCTCGCGCCCACTACTGCCGGCCGCGCCGCCGGACCCTATCTGACGGTTGCACCATTCGTTTTCCCGGTGGCCGAACCACTGCCCACGGTGCTCGATCCGCGCGAAGCCGTTGAAGCCTTGTGGGTGCCGGTAAGCATGCTGCAGGACCCCGCGCGCCACTCGCTCAAATCCGTGCCGGGCATGCCCCCCGACCGCCAGTTCCCGGCCATGGATTTAAAGGGCGTACCGCTTTGGGGCTTCACCTACCGGCTGCTCAGGGAATGGCTGGCGTCACGCTGATGGAATTCTTCGGCAAACGGTCTGGCCGGCGCCCGGTCCACTCCATTGAGACACGCGTGAGAAAAGCGCGATAAAATAGCCTCACACCGAAAAGGAGATCGTATATGAACCGTACTGCTCTGCTGATTGTGGCCGCGTCCCTGGCCGGCGCCGCCGGGCTACAGGCGCAAACCACCAACCCGTTGATCGGCGAAATGAAACGGGCCTACAACCAATACAAAGGCTTCTGGCTCCAGGTCGCGGCATCCATGCCGGAAGAGAATTACAGCTTCAAACCGGTCCCGGAAATTCGTTCATTTGCTGAAATGGTAGCCCACGTGGCCGACCATCAAACCGGCTTTTGCAGTTCCGTCACCGGTCCGCGCAAGCAGGGAGACGCCGCCAGCAAGAAGACCAAGGCCGAGCTGGTAGCGGCGCTCGCCGCATCCTACGCCGAATGCGATAAGGCTTGGGACAGCATCACCGATGCCAATGCCACTGAGATGGTGGGCCAGCGTTCCAAACTCGGCACTCTCATCGTGGATGTGGCGCACAGCGAAGAAGAGTACGGCTATATTGCGGTCTACCTCCGTTTGAAGAACATGGTGCCGCCGTCAAGCGACCGCGGCGGCGGAAGATAGAACCGCTGCCACTTGTAGCGCCGGTGCTACAAGACTCCTACACCGCAGCCATCTGGCGCATGCCCCGCTGGGTCATGGGTACGAAATCGCGCGCTTCTTCGCCGATGTAAATCTGGCGCGGGCGAGCGATCTTCCGGTCCGAATCCCCCATCATCTCCTGCCACTGCGCCAGCCAGCCTACCGTTCGTGGAATGCCGAACAGCACTGTGAACTGGGCGGGCGTGAAGCCCATGGCCTGGTAAATGATGCCGGAATAGAAGTCGACGTTGGGGTATAGCTTGCGCTGGATGAAGTAATCGTCGGAGAGCGCGATGCGTTCCAGCTCGAGCGCGATATCGATCTTGGGATTGCGCCCGGTCACCTGGAAGACCTCTTCGGCCACCCGCTTGATGATGCGCGCGCGTGGATCGTAATTCTTGTACACCCGGTGGCCGAAGCCCATGAGCTTGCGCTTGCCTTCCTTCACTTGATCGATGAAGGCCGGGATGTGGTCGTTGGAGCCAATCTCATCGAGCATTCGCAGCACTTCTTCGTTGGCGCCGCCGTGCAGAGGTCCCCACAACGCGGCGATGGCCGCGGCGGTGGTGGCGTAGGGGTCGGCCTGCGAGCTGCCCACCGCGCGCATCACGCTGGTGCTGCAATTCTGCTCGTGGTCGGCATGCAGGATGAACAGGACTTCCAACGCCCGGGCCAGCACCGGGTTGGCGACGTATTTGGGCTCGGTGCGCTTCCACAGCATGTTCATGTAGTTCTTGGTGTAGCAGAGCTCCGGATCCGGATAAATGTAGGGCAGCCCCAGCCGATGGCGGTAAGCGTATGCCGCCAGCGTGGGCATCTTGCCGATCAGGCGGACCACTTGCCTGCGGCGGCACTGGGCGTCGCTGACGTTGCGGGCGTCCGGGTAAAACGTGGAGAGCGCCGCCACCGAACCCATCAGCACGCCCATCGGGTGGGCGTCGTGGTGAAAGCCGTCCATGAACGTCTTGAGGTTTTCATGGATCATAGCGTGGCTCATCACCTCATGGTTCCAGTTGTCAAGCTCTTCCTGGGTGGGCAATTCGCCGTTGAGGAGCAGGTAGGCCACCTCCAGGAACGTGCAGTCTTCAGCCAGTTGCTCGATCGGATACCCCCGGTAACGCAGGATTCCCTTGTCGCCGTCCAGATACGTGACCGCGCTCTGGCAGGAGGCGGTATTCATGAAGGCCGGATCATAGGTCATCAGGCCGAAATCGCCGGTGCCCGTCTTGATCTGGCGCAGGTCCATGGCGCGGATGGTGCCATGGGAGATCGGTATGGTATATGTCTGCCTGGTCCGATTGTCGGTAATCGTCAGAGTTTCGTTATCCACAGGGTCTATCCTCCAGGATTCCACGGGATTCGACGGCCACCCATGCACGCAGATTTCCACATCCGAATATAGTAAAATTCAACAATTATCTGAATTAATTAGCGGTTTTTCTAGGCATTACCTCTGAAACGTTGCGCCTTTTACCGCAAACCCTGGGTGCGAACCCCCAAACCTGCGCCACGTCGCGCCGGAATTGTGACCAGTCACCTTGATCGCTGCGAAGATCGCGTTCGTGGCGCGTGCATGTTCCGGAGACCGCCATTGCAGCGCACACTTTCCCTTTCCATCCGGTCCACGCTACACTGATACTCGGAACAACAGCAGAATCAATGCGTTGGAGTCATCAGGCGGGCTTTCCGGCCCACCGTGACATTTTCGCCACAGGTACGTCCAATTCCATAGAAGATTTGGATGATATGGGAGTTCGATAAAGCGGTCTGCTGACGCAGCTTATGGCCGAGGATGCAGCCGGAACGGTGGGCGCCCGATTGAGTCCGCATGTCGATGCGTTAATTCGGGCGGCGCAGAGCGGCGACCAGGAAGCCTTTGAGCAACTGGTGCGCACGTACGACCAAAGTGTGCTTCGCCTGGCCATGAACCTGTTGCGCTCCCCGGAAGACGCCCGCGACGTTTATCAAGAGGCGTTTCTGCGGGTTTACCGCAACTTGCACGCGTTCCGGTTCGATTGCAGCTTCCATACCTGGCTCTACCGGATTGTGACGAACATCTGTCTGGATTTGTTGAGGAAAAGAAAAATCCGCAAAGAGGAGCCCGCCGTGCTGGAAACCTCCGACGGGCCGATCGACCGGATGGATACCTACGAGGAGGACGCCGCCGCGGCCGATCCGGAGCGCGCGATGTGGAACCGCGAGCTGAAACAGCGCATCGACGGGGCGCTCGGCGGACTCACTCCCCGGGAGCGCATGGTTTTTGAATTGCGCCATTACCAGGGATTGCGTTTGCGAAACATCGGGGAAGTCTTGGGTACCACCGAAGAAGCCGCCAAGAACTGCCTGTTCCGCGCCACCCAGAAAATGCGCGGCGTTTTGGGAGACTTTGTATGACTTGCGATTCGGTAACGAAACTGATTCCGCTTTATTACTATGGCGATTTGACGGCCGAAGAGGAAGATCTCGTCGACCAGCACCTGCACGAATGCGCGGCCTGCACCGCGGAGATGGAGCGCCAGCGCGTGCTGGCGGCGGCCCTCGACCGCCGTCGCATGGAACCGCCCGCTCTGCTGCTGGAAGATTGCCGCGCCGATCTGATGGCCGCCATTGCAGGCGGCGCCCCCGTCGTCAAGAAAGCGGCCAAAGGGCCGTGGACCCTGTTCCTGGAAGCCCTCAATCTCTCCTTCGCTGGATTCGGCAAGATGCGGCAGCCTGTGGGTGCTCTGGCGCTGATCGCCATCGGCTTCTTCGCGGCTCGTTTTTCCGGCTCGCTGATTCCGTTTTCCTCCACCAGTTTCGGCAGCATGTCGCTTGCGCCCTCCGATAACACTCTCTCCACCGTGCGCTCCGTCGATTCGGAAGGCGGCCGCGTGCGGATTACCGTCGACGAAACCCGGCGCCGGGAAATTACCGGCCGCCTTGAAGATCCCGACATTCAAAAGTTCATCCTGGCCGGTTCTCGCGGCGAAAACGCCGCTGTGCGTGTGGAAGCGGTGGGGTTGCTTAAGAACCCCGCCGGTTCTCCCCAGGCGCTCGACTCTCTGCTCAACGCGCTGGCCGATCCCAATGATGGCGTTCGGCTGGAGGCCCTGCGCGCGTTGAAGCCGCTGGCCGGCGATCCGCGTGTCAGCAAGACTCTCTCCCAGGTGCTGCTGTCCGATCCCAACCCCGCCGTGAAGATTCAGGCGATCGACCTGATGGTCACCCGCCGCGACGATTCGACGGTGGGCCTGCTACAGAGCATGTTGCAGCATGAAGAGAACAGTGGTGTGCGCCAAAAGGCTTCCAAGGTGCTAAAGGACTGGAATGCGTCGATTGGGACTTTCTAACGCGCTGCTCATTGCCGTGCTGCCGCTGGCCGCTTTCGCCCAGTCGTGGCTGACGCACGAAGGCGATCAGTGGGTGCGCACATATAATGACACGGCGCCAGTTAAGCCGCGCGTGCGGATCAACTCGCATGGGCCAGTGTCGCTTGAGGGCAACTCTTCGCCGGCGCAATTTGTCTTCACGGTAAAGGTAGGCGTGCGGGCGCGGAGCCAGGCAGCAGCGCGCGTGCTGCTGGAAAAACTCCAAGTGCGCGCTGAAAGTCAGGGCGAGTGGTTGGTGGTGACCACGCCCGGCGGCTATGCCACCTCGAGCGTCGTCATGCACGCGCCGCGGCTGCTCGAAGCCTATGTCTCGAGCTCCGACGGGCAGGTGGAAGTGACCGAAGTGAATGGGCCGCTGCACGTCGATACGGGCGCGAACCAGATCAAGGTCGATCGCATTCATGGCGATTGCGGTCTCTGGACCGGCGGCGGTGATATACAAGCCGGGCGCGTGGACGGCTCGTTGCATTGCACCACCGTCGCCGGAGCCATCCGCTCTCAACTGGTGGGCCGCGACGCAGTCTTCCAGACCAATGGCGGAGACATCGAAGCGCAACAGGTGAATGGCCTCGCGCACGTGGAGACCGGCGGCGGCACGGTACATGTCCACTATGCCGGCGGGCCGGTAACGGCTGTGAACGGCGGCGGGCCCATCATCATAGATCGCGCCGGCGGCGTGGTCACGGTTCACAATGTGGCCGGGGCCGTGCACGTCGGCGCCGCAGCCGGCATCCGCTGCGAGTCGTCGAACGGCGGCAACATTCAGTTAGCCAACATCGTTGGGCCGATGAACGTGCTCACGTCCATGGGAAACATTCTGGCCAAGCTGGATGGCAGCCGGCTGGCGGAATCGCTCCTGGCGACCGGCAATGGTGACATCACCGTGGTCATTCCGTCTAATATCGGTGTGACGATTCGTGCCGAGAACCAGATGGCCGACACTATGCGGCGGATCGTATCGGAATTTCGCGAAATCCAGCCGCGGTCCATGGGGACGCATCTGGTGGCTCAGGGGCAAGTCAACGGAGGTGGTCCGCTGTTGCAGATATCGGCGTCTGCCGGCACTATCTTCCTCAAACGTCAATAGAGGGATTTGTTTTCATGAAACTGATTTTGCATATCGCAAGCATCTGCCTCGCGGCCGGCCTGATAGGGCCCGCCGCCACCGCGCAAACCGCGCCGCCAGCCGTGCCGCGAGGCCGCGCCGTCCAGATGATCACGTCGGCATCGACTCCCTACCTGGGAATCAATGCCCTCGATATTACTTCGGATCGCGCCAAGGCCCTCAAGCTCAAGGAAGAACGCGGCGTTGAAATCACCAGCGTCGATCCGGATAGCGGCGCGGCCAAGGCCGGCCTCAAAGAAGGCGACGTGGTGCTGGAATACAACGGCCAGCATGTCGAGGGTTGGGAACAACTGCGGCGGCTGGTATCGGAGACTCCCATTAACCGCGAAGTCAAGATCGGCATCTGGCGCAACGGCGCCGCGCAGACGGTGACCGCCACGGTCGGATCCCATAAGACTTCGCGCTCAAACGGCGAAACCATCGTGGTCCCCAATGGAGCGAACAACTTCCCCTTCAAGCTCAATCCGCCACTGATGTCCATGGCGCCGTCCATCGAAATTCCCGAGTTCCGTACCTTCTCGCAGAACCGCACCATCGGCATCTTCGGAGAGCCGCTGGGGCAGGAGGAGCAATTGGCGGAGTTCTTCGGCGTCAAGAACGGAATTCTGATCCGCTCGGTCGTGAAGGGTTCGCCCGCGGAAAAGGCCGGGCTCAAGGCCGGCGATGTTCTCACCAAGATCGACGATACGGTGGTCTCCACCCCCTCTGAAATCACGCGCGCGCTGCGGTCCGCCGGCTCCAAGCGGACCTTCGCCGTCACGGTGGTTCGCAACAAGAAGGAGATGACGCTTAACGTGATGGTCGACAACGTGATCAACGTCCGTGGCGGCCTGTGGGACCAGGACGATTGGTTCGATCTACAGTTTCCGGCCTATGACGGCATAATCCAGGGAGCCGAAAAAGGCGCCGCGAAAATCCTCTGGCAGTGAGCCGAGCGCCGGCATCGTCTCCATCGCCGGAGACAGCCGGCGCAATTCCATCTGCCCCACGCCGTACTCTTCCAGGTAAAACATCAGCAGCGGATGCGGCACGGGCCGGGTGTGCGTCGGGTCCAGATAAAAATGGGTGCCGAAGATCGCCAGGCATTCCGGATTGGGCGTTTCGATGGCGATTACGCCGCCGCGCTCCAGGCGCTCCGCGCACAGCCGGATCAGCTCCGGTAGCCGCTCCGGCGGCAGGTGTTCCACCACCTGCGAACAGAAGATGCCGTCCAGCGCGCCCTCCTCGAGCGATGCGAGATACGGGAAGACATCGGCGATTTCGGCGGCCAGGCCCTTGAGCCGGCAGCCAGCCACGGATTCCGCGCCGATGTCGATGCCGCGCGCCGGGATCGCCGCGTCGCGCATCATTTCCAGAAATTCACCGCGCCCGCAGCCGATATCGAGCACATTGCGGCAGCCCTCGAAGTAGGGTAGATAGAATCGCTGCCCGCTCTTGACATACTCCTCGGACCCGCGGAAACGCTCCGCGAACTTCGAATAATCGAGCGGGATATGTTCCTGGTTTTCACCGCCGCGATCCCGGGCCGAAGATTCAGCGGGCAGTGCGGCGGCCGCAGCCCCTATCTGTGCCCGTTGTCTGATCAAACGCAACTCGCTGTGAATCGTCCGCTCCAACTCGCCGCGTAGTTTTTCGAGATCGGCCCACAGACGCGTCTGGATATCGAAGCCGTGCCGTTCCAGCGCCGCGTGAAATTCCGTATTCTGGCCGCGAATCAAATCGCGATGGCTGGCTTCGATCAACGTGACTTGATGCTGGAAGGCTCCCTGCAAATCGGCCACACTGCGCAGGAACTGGACTTCGTTCTCCTGCAGCTTGTGCTCCCATTCGACGCGCCACGCGGCCCAGTGGTCGCGCATGTCCTTCATCTCATCGCCGATTTTTTCCTGCTGAGCCAGTTGTGCGCCCATCTCGGAGAGCGCCCGGTTGGATTCCCGCAGGGCTTCCATCACGGCGTCGGTGCTGGCTACCACGTTGCGATTGAATTCCACCTGCTCCCGCACGTGCCAGTCCAGCACGCGCGCCAGCAGCCGCTTCCACATCTGCACCACGCCGTTTACGATGCCGCCCGCGCGCGGGTTCACGGTGCCGATGGCCGCCACTTTTCCCATGGCCGCATCGCGCGCGTGCATCAGCGGCATCAGGTCGGGCAGCGCGATCTCGACGCCCGCCGCTGCCTGCGGATTGCGCGCGCGCACCCGTTCGCGGACTTCCCGCAAAATCGCGATCAGCTCAGCGCTTTCCACGTTTTTGGCTCCAGGTCGCGGTCACGACGCTCGTCAGGCCGCCGCGCGGCGCAAATTCTCCCACCACCGTAGCCATCTTGGGATTCGCCGCTTTCACCACATCTTGCAGTATCCGGTTCACCACGTTCTCCTGGAAGATGCCGAGCTCGCGATACGCGTTCAGGTACATCTTGTAGGATTTGAGTTCCAGGCAGCGCGCGGCGGGCACATAGCGCAGCACGATCTTTCCGAAGTCCGGCAGCGAGGTCTTGGGGCAAACCGAAGTAAACTCCGGCATCACGATTTCGATCTCGTAATCTTCATACTGGTTGGGCCAGGTTTCAATTTCAGGCAGCGCGGCATGTACGCCCGCCCGCGCATGTTCGTCGGTGTAAGCTCGTTTCATTTTCATTGATTCACCGCGGAGACGCCGAGACGCGGAGAAGGTGAGAGAGACTGAGGCGATGTTCTTGGCTCCGGTTCAGCGTAGTGGTTGACAATTCCCTTCAGGCCCTTCTTGAGGACCGGGACATTGAAATTGACCAGCAGTCCGACCGGCTTGCCGGATTGGTTGTCGGCTGCTTGAAACTCAGTCGTCTTGGTTTTCTCGGCAATCTCAAGCATTCAGCTCCGCGTCTCCGCGCCTCCGCGTTGAAATTCCAAGCTCTTCGACAATAAACCCAGGAACAGTCCCACGTCGGCCACGACGCCGACAGCTTGGCCGGTGCCGCGGTCGCTCACCTTGGTGGCGACGGCCGGGTTGATATCCACACAAACGATTTTCACCCAACTCGGCAGCATATTGCCGGTGGCGATGGAGTGCAGCATCGAGCCCAGACAAATCACCAAGCCGGCGCCCTTGAGTTGCTCCGCGTAGGCGTCCTGCGCCGCGTTCATGTCTGTGATGGTGTCGGGCAGCGGCCCATCGTCGCGCAAGCTTCCCGCCAGCACGAACGGCACATGCGCGCGGACGCACTCGTAGAGGATGCCCTCTTGCAGCCGGCCGCTTTGCACGGCCTTCTCCACCGTCCCCGCATGATAGATAGCGTTGATGGCGCGCATGTGGTTCCGATGGCCGTGCTTTTCCTGCCGCCCATCCTCCAGGCGCACACCCAGCGAGGTGCCGAACAGCGCGGCCTCCACGTCGTGAACGCCCAGCGCGTTGCCGCTCAGCAGCGCCTGCACGAAGCCTCCGCGAATCAGCGCTGCCAGGCCGGCTACGCCGCCGGTGTGAACCACCACCGGCCCGGCCACCACCACTACGCGCAGTTTC
Source organism: Bryobacterales bacterium (assembly GCA_963842505.1). GTDB lineage: Bacteria > Acidobacteriota > Terriglobia > Bryobacterales > Bryobacteraceae > PALSA-129. The sequence continues at coordinate 704,551 of CAWJGZ010000004.1, read as the reverse complement.
TGTTCCCGCGCCTGCCCCACCAGCGCGGCCGTCTTCCGCACGGCCGTCTCCACCTGCCGCTCCGAGGAGATGCCGTTCGCCATGAAGGCGAAAGCCAGCCGGTCGCGTTCCTTGGATTCCGGAACCACGCGGATGCCGCGCAGTCCCACCACGATGCGGTCGCCCTGCCGCAGATCGCGCAGCCGCCGGCAGCGGACGTGGCCGTCGCGCACGACCATCATGGCGTCCATGCGCTGGTTTTCGGCTTCGATCCACTTCCCATCCACTCTCACCTGGGTCCGATGGTTGGTGGTGGAATAGAAATCCTCCGGCGCGCAGCAGTCCCGCTCCACCGTGGCGAACGTGGCATCGCCGGTATCCACGGGCGCGCAACCCAGTTCCAGAAGGCTCTCCAGCATTCGCTTCAGCGTGAGCGAATCCGGCGCGTCCACCTTCATCCGCAAATATGACGCTTCGCTGTTGATGCGTCCAACGCGGAATTCCTGCACTTCGAACCGGCAGTGATATTCCACCACCTGGTCGAAGATATTCTCCATGATGTGGGAATCGATCAGGTGGCCTTCCGCCTCCACTACTTCTTGGAATTGCATAGAGAATCCCATTGTAGTGTGGCGCTACCCTACACGTCGGGGCGGCTGCTTCGTTTTATACCCCGACACAAACGCGGGACGCGAACGGAAACCAGTCTGCCCGAGAGTAACACGCATACAGCGGGAGAGAGCCGCCTGCAGGCGGTTGCGGCCGGGATTGGCCGCTCCACACTACTCCACTACCATGAACTGCTCGAACTTGCCGTCCGGCATCACGTAAATGTTGAGCGTGACGGTCTTCTTCTGGAATACCGCCCGGTAGTTGCGGTGGGTCATACCGCCGCGCGAGGTTTCGCTGGTGCGCGTGACCGATTCCAGTTTTCCAATCTCGCCCAACGATTTCTTAATGTCGTCCAGCGCCTGCGCGGAAAAATAACCGTTGGCATTCGAAGTGAACAGCGCGCGGTCGATTTTGGCGCGCCGCAATCCTTCCAGGATCGCTCGCACCTGCTGCGTGTCCTTTGCCACGGCGGCCGGCTGCTCTTCCACAAACAGAATGGTGGCCACCTGCGTGGTCACCGGGCCGATCAGGCTCACGCCGTCCTCATTCGTCAGCACCACGATGGCGGCATTGCGCGTCGGGTACAGTGTGTTCGAAGCCAGGAACCCGGAAACTTCTCCGCTGTGCGAGATGGTCGGAATGTGATTGGACTCTCCGATATCGAGGCCCAGCGCATAATGCGTCGTGTCGCCGTTCTTGAGCCGCACTTCGCGCGTGAACTCTTCATAGGAGCGCGCCGAGAGGAGTTGCTTGTTCAGGAACGATATGTCCCACTTGGAGAGATCCGTGGGCGTCATGGAAAGCTCACCCGCGGCGAAATACCATCCCACGGCTTCCCGTCCCACGGGACGCGGCGGACCGCCGGCGAACCGCGTGTACGCCGCGGCGTCGGTGGGCATGGCGATTCCCCAATCGGCCGCCGACCCCATCCCCAGCGGCTGGAAAATCTTTTCCTTCAGAAATGCCAGCAGAGGCTGCCCCGAGGCCTTTTCGAAGATCTCACCCGCCAGCACGTAATTGGTGTTGCTGTACTGCCACTTGGTGCCCGGCTCGAAGTTCAGCGGCTTTCGCGCCCAACCCTCCACCACCGCCATCGGGGTGGTCGGCTTGGTCCAATCGGGAATTAAATAGTCCTGCGGGGCATAATCTTCGTACCCGGAAGTGTGCGAGAGCAATTCCCGGATGGTGACTTCATCGGAGCGCGTCAAATTCGGAAAGAAGCGCGACACCTTGTCGTCGAGCGAGATCTTCCCCTGTTCCTGCAACATCAGCAGGGCCGCGGCGGTGAACTGCTTGCTGATGGAACCTACCGCATAGCGGGTTTCCGTGGTGGCCGGGCGGTCCGGATTGAGGCTGGCCTTGCCAAATGCCTTGGCGAACACCAGCTTGCCATCCAGCACCACCGCGACGGATGCACTGGGCGCCGTGCTCTCTTTGAGCGTGGCTGCAATCTTATCGGAAAGCCTCCGATCGAGATCGGCGGATCCCTGCGCGGCCAGCGGCAGCGCAGCCAGGGTCAGAATCAGCAGATGGCGAATCATAGAACGAACAGTATAGCCCCGGCAGGCGCATGGAGCACGGCAGGGGATAGGGAGCGCCGGCACGAGCCGGCGCGGCACGCGGGAGTATGTGCGCTACAGAGACTACTTCTCCGCCAGCCACGCCACGAACAGGCCGTCGGGCTCGACGTCTTCCCAATAGGAAATCAGACGGCTCGAAACCTTGCGGCAGTCGCGCCGCAGCAAGCGTTCCAGCTCGCGGCGCGTGAACCATCTCTCCCACTCGGGGGTTTTCAACTTGCCCCACTGTTCGGCGTTCTTATCGATGATCGCGATGCGGCCGCCCGGCTTCACCACGCGGCAGATCTCGCTCACGGCCTTCCCGATTTCCACGGCGTGCTCGAGCGACTCGGTGGCGTAAGCGCCATCGAAGAACGCGTCCTCGAAGGGCAGCTCGGTCATCGACCCGGCCCGCGTGTGGATGCCTGGGGGCACGTACCGCAGCATGGCTTCGGATATGTCCAGGCCCCACAGTTCGGATCCCGGTTCCTGCTCGCGGAAAACGCGCGCAAAGCGGCCCTTACCGCATCCCACGTCGAGCACGCGCTTGCCGGCCATGGCTCCCAGGTGTTCGCGAATCAGTTTGACGTGGTAAATGCGCGGATCGATGGTGGAAGGAAAATGCTCCTCGTCGCCGGCCGCCTGGTCGAAAGAAGATTGGATGCGCGCGCGCAGCTCCGCGGTGAGTTGCGCGCGTTCCGGATTGCCGAAAAGCCGTCTCCAGTCCAAATTCTAGGTCCGCGTAAGAAAGATCGGCAGCCCCAGCTTTTGCGTGTACGTGGGGCGGTACCGTTCGGTGTTGTACATGGTGGCGACTTCCACGCGGCGCGGCCCGAGCTTGGGATCCGGAATCGGCACCATGGAGTAGCAGCCGTCGTGGATGGCGCACATGAGAACCGTGCTTGCCTTCCATGACGGTGTCCATGGCCATGCCGGCGAAGGTGGATGCCACCATCCGGTCCACAAAATCGGCGCTGCCGGAGCGCAAATCGTAGGTCAGGTCGCTCACGATGGTCTCGTCGCCGGTGGCGGCTTTGATCTCATTGCTGAGGTCTTCCGCCACGCTCATCTTCTTGCGATGCCCGAACGCGTCCGGCTCGCCGTACTCCTTCACGGTGTAGCCTTCCCACTCGGCGCCCTCCGAAAGCACCGCCAGCGAATAGTTGCTGGGGTTGTTCTTCTTGTCGGTGACCAGCAGGTCGATCAGCTTGGGCAGGTTCACCTTGTATTCCGGAATGCAGCACCGCAGCGACGTCACATAGGCGGTGTAGAGCGCCGTGTGGCCGGCGTCGCGGCCGAAGACGCGGAACAGTCCGATGCGTTCGTGCGATCCGACGGTGGTCCGCTGGCGCTCGATGGCGTCCATGGCTCGCGTGATAGCGGTCGAAAAACCGATGCAGTACTCGGTATTCTGAACGTCGTTGTCCATGGTCTTGGGAACCGCCACCACTTTGAAACCCTGGCTGTCCAGTTCCGCCGCGTAGCTGAGCGTGTCATCGCCGCCGATGGCGATCAAATAATCCAGGTTCAGCGTCGCGATGTTCGCCAGCACCGCCTTGGTGATGTCGTAGGTCATCGACGTCACGCCTTTCTTGGTCGATTCCTTCTGTGGGAACGACTGGCCTTCGAGCACCGGGGGCAGTTTCTTCATCTTCGACGGATTGGTCCTCGAACTGTGCAAGTACGTGCCACCGGTGCGGTCGATGGTGCGCGTGTTTTCGCGGCTCAACGGCAGCAGGTAGCGCGCGCGGCTGGCCGGCTCGCGCAGGTCGACGTGCGTCAGGCCTTCCCAGCCGCGGCGAATGCCGATCACATCGCAGCCCATCTCGCTTCCCCGGTAGACCACCGATTTGATGACGGAGTTGAGGCCCGGAACGTCACCGCCGCCTGTCAGAATCCCGATTCGTTTCGCAGACATGATTGCTCCCTTAGGACAGTGAGTTTCTCTTGGATGAAAAAACCTATTATAGATGGTTCACCGGGAGGTGGGCCAAGTGTCCATTTTCTTCCAGCCTCGGCGCCTAGCCGGTAAATAGACAGTTTCGCTACTGCTTGCCGCCGCCGGTGTCCTTCTTCTCGCCAGGGCGGTAGAGCGTCGGGGCCTTTTTCTGCTTTTGCTCGTCCGCGGCTTGTTTCTCCTCGGCCTTCTGGTCGGCCGCCTGCTTGGCCTCCCGCTCCACCGGACTCATGGATTCCATGCGCTCCCGCTTTTCCTGATCTACCCGCGACTTTACCTCTTCGGTGCGCTTGCCCAGGTCTTCCTGGGCGGCGTCCAGGCTGTCGGTTGTGGTTTCGATGGCCTGTTGCAGGACGAAATCGTAGCGGTCCAGATCTTTCGGCTGGCTGTCTTGAAATCTCCGGAGCAGCGGCAGCATATCCCTTTCGATGGCCGCTACCGCGCCGAGGCCTGCCTGCACGTCGACGTGACGGGCGATGGCGTCGTCGGCCACCGTATCGATGGCGTCCAGGATCTTGCAGTATTCCTCCAGCACGTCGTGGATCATGGCGGAACGGCCGGGCTTGTCCTTGCCGAGGAGGTTCTTGACCAGATCGATGCGCGCCTTGGAGAAATCGGCATAGAGCTTGAGGCGCAGGTTGGGTTCCTGGGCGCTGCGGATCTGTTCCACTTCGCCGCTGTTGAGGCAGTCGCGTTGCGCCGCGACCGGCGCGGCCAGCATCAGGCACACCATCAGAAGCTTCATTTTTTCTTCCTCCGGCCTTCCATTACGCCCATCAGAAGATCGTCATGCACCTTCTGGACCTCGGCCTTGACCGCATCGAGCATCGGGCGGTCGCTGTAGCTCATCTGCTCCTGGAACGATTCGAGCCGGCGCGAGAGATCGCGGGTCGAGATTTCGGCCTTCTTGCACCAGGAACTGTTGCGTGGGTTCTTGCCGCTTTGCACCAGGGAATCGTAGGCCAGGTCGACCGACTCCTGGATTTCGGCGGTGTACTTGGCGGTGAGGTCGGAATCGTTCTTGTCGTATGCCTCGCGGGCCGCTTTGAGCGCCGCGGCGGCGTTCTCCAGCGCCAGCCCGGAGCGCTTTTCCAGGTTGGGTTCGGCCATGGCCCGCTTGAGGTCCGCGCGCACAAGGCCGCCCGCGGCCAGGAGCAACGCCAGTGTCGCCGGCAGGAAACCAATCCGCATCACTTCCTCTCCAGCTCTCTCTGTAGTAATCGTACCCTTTGGCGCGCCTGGAATTCCTGGTCGGGGCTCTTGCCGCTGCTCAGCGCGAGAAACCGCTGGTAGGCTTCCAGCGCCGGCTTCAACTGTTTCAAATTGTCCAGCATGAGCGCGCGCAGGAACCACGTTCCGGGAGTCTCGTCGCCCAACTGGTGGGCGCGGTCGAAGGCCTCCAGGGAATGCTGGAAGTCGTGGGCCAGATAGAGCATTCCGCCCAACTCGGTCCAGGTCTTGGCTTCATCCGGTTTGATCCGCGCGGCCTGGTTGAACTGGGCCGCGGCGGCGGCGTACTGCTTCTGGTCGCGCAGGGCGCGCGCGTAAATCATGTGTACGTCGTAATTGGAGGGTTCTTCGGCGGCGGCTTTTTCGAGCAGCGGCATCGCCTTGTCGAATTGTCCGGTGTACAGGTAAGCCACCGCCAGAACCACCCGGTTTTCGGCGGTGGGGATCTTTTGGTACTGCCGCTCGAGTTGCGGTATGGCGTCGGCGTACTGCTGGTTGGCCACCAGCAACTCGCCCAGGTGTTTCTGCACGGCGGGGTTGTCCGCGAACTCGCGGAAGATGGCGATGGCGGCCGACGGTTGGTGGCCTTCTTCGTAGAGTTGCGCCAGTTCGAGCAGCGAATCGTGATAGCGGGGATCGAGCTGAACGGCCTGCCGGAAATGGGTGGCGGCATCGGCCAGGTTCCCCTGCTGCGCCAGTGCGTGCGCCCATCCCAATTCCGCGGCGGCGGATTTGGGGTCCGCCGCCACCGCCAGACGGTAGTTTTCGGCGGCCTTGTCAAGCGCGCCGGTCTGTAGTTGGGCTTCGGCCAGGTAATAGCGCGGGCGGAATTCGGCCGGCTTCTGTGAAACCGCGTCCTCGAAGAGCGGCAGGGCTTCGCCCGGATTCTTCTGGCGCATCAGCAGGATGCCGGCGTTGAGTTCGGCTTCGAACAGCCCCGGCTTGAGTTCCAAAGTCTTGCGGTATTCAGCCAGGCCTTCGGCATCGCGGTGCAGCATGCTGTAGGCTATGCCCAGGTTGAAATGGGCGAAGTAATCGGCCGGATCGGCCGCAACGGCTTTGCTGAAGGCATCGGCCGCGGCGTCGTACTTGCCGCCTTCCAGAGCCTTCAGGCCTTCGGCGCTGAAATCGGGGGTTTGCAGGAGCAAGAGACAGGCCGCAGCAACCAGCATACTACTTCGATTCTAGCCCGCTTTTCTCACCAGGTTTCGTCGCGAGGCGCGTCAGAAGGCTGTGGATACGAGGCGTGCGCCGCTCAGCGCGCGCAGGTACATTTGAACAGTATGTCGAGCACGCTGAGCAAGCGCAACGAAGTAGACGCGGCCTGATCACGCGCCGCAGCAGAAAGCTGGTGAGAAATGCGGGCTAGTGCCTATGCTGTTCACTTAAGCCGGCGTCGGGGGTGGGACAGACGATCGGTTTCAGTCGTCTGTCAAGCGCCCTCTTCAGCTAAGCATGACAGGCCACGAAAGGCGATGGCCTGTTTGAATGTATAAGGGCTGCGATGGCGAAGGGTTCTCCTGAAGGGTACAATGCCGAGACCGGCTCGGAACAGCCGGCTCGGAAACCTCAAACAGGAGAACCCCATGAACGTCAACCACTATATCGGATTCGATGTCCACAAGAAAACCATCAGCTACTGCGTGAAGACCTCCGACGGGCAGATTGTCGAGGAGGGCAAGTTGCGAGCCACGCACGACACGCTGCGCCAGTGGGCCCAGCGACGCCAGGAGCCGTGGCAGGGCGCGATGGAAGCGACGCTGTTCAGCGGCTGGATCTACGACACGTGGAAGCCCTTTGCGGCGGAGCTGCAGATGGGACACCCGGCGATGATGAAGGCCATCGGCGCCTCCAAGAAGAAGAACGACCGGCTGGACGCGCGGAAGATCGCCGACCTGGTGCGGTGCAACTTACTGCCGGCGTGCTACGTGGCGCCGGTGGAAATCCGCGAGTTGCGGCGGTTGCTGCGCTACCGCAACCTGGTGGTGGCGCAGTCGGTGCGCCTGCAGAACAAGATGAGCGGCCTGCTGATGGAAACGGGAGCGGAGTACAACAAGCAGCGGCTGCACGGCAAGTCCTACTTCACGGAACTGCTGGACCGCCTGGAAGAGGTGCCGGAATCGGTGAAGGAGCTGCTGCGGCTGAGCCGCGGGGCGATGGAGATGTTCGAAGCCACGCAGCGGCAGTTACTGGCCAGGCTGCAAAAAGATCCACTGCTGAGCAAGCGGGTGAGGATGCTGGGCAGCATTCGCGGGGTGGGGCCGGTGACGGCGCTGACGTGGATTCTGGAAGTGGGCAACCCGCACCGCTTCTCCTCGGTGGCGAAGGCGGTGAGCTACTGCGGGCTGACCTCGGCACAGGTGGCCTCGGCCGACCACCAGCAGCGGGCACCGATCTCGAAACAGCGCAACGCGCATCTGCAGACGGTGCTGGTCGAAGCGGCGAAGGTGGCGCCGCGGTGGAACCCGCAATTGGCGGCGGTACACGCGCGGGAAGTGGAGCGCGGGAATCGCAACCGGGCCACCCTGGCGGTGGCGCGGAAGCTGGTGGCGTATCTGTTGGCGGTCGACAAGTCCGGCCAGCCGTTCCAGCCCCACGCTCCATCGGGGGCCAAAGTGGAGGTCGAGAAGGCGGCTTAAGAAAACCACCATGGGTCAGCGATCCACCGGCCGTTCCCGGCGTAAGTGGGACTGCACCAAGGAGGGCTTCCCTCCCCATGTGGCCTAGGGTCTGTTTCTGGGCCGGCCGGTTCACCCAAACTCAATCATCGAGGACGGCCCCGAGCTGTTCCCGCAAATGGATGTCTGGTCACGCTGCTGCGTTGGCCCAACTCGCAACGGATCGCCAACCGAAGATCGCCGGGCAATTCGCAGGATGGACTGTGGTGCTTCAGGATTCTCTTCCAAGTGCAGGGAAAGTTCTGTTTGCACTTGACAAGCCCTTATCATGGATGTCCCACTTAACTGAACAGTATTGGGGCTAGTGCCAATGTCCGCCTCTTGCTCAGGCGCGAATTCTCACTTCTTTGCCGGTGAGGTCAGGGGCGAAGTGGCGTCCTGCTTGGACGGGACGGGCAGGGGCGCTTCGGGCGACTCGGCGTTGAAATTTAGCGGAATATCGACCAGCGCCGCGTGGTCGCCGTTCTCATCCAGGACGCGCAGTTTGTAATGGCGCGGCGCCACGTCGAAAACGATATTGCCATCCAGGGATTCGGCCGGCTTGGCCTGGCGCAAATAGCCGATCCACTGGATTACACCTTCGCCGTTCGAGAGCTCATCGTAGGAGTTGCCCTGGTCGTCTTCGATGGTCAGGTTGGGAATCGTCATCTGCTCGCTGCCGCCGTTGACCGCGCTCAAGCGAACTACGAAGAAGCGGTGCTCGGGGATACGCACATCGGCGCCGCTGCCAAGCCTCGTGAGCCATTGGGTCTCGAAGACCGTGTAAACCAAGTGCCCGACACTCACCCGCTGTCCCATTTCGTAAGTCAGAACCTTAGGCGCTCTGGGCGTGCAGCCGGTAAGCATGCAGGTGAGAGCCGCCAGGGCAAGAGTGTGATGAAAATGATGCAACATGACTCATATGATTGTCCTCGCGGCAGGCAGCTGTGTCAACCTCTCGGCGGCGTGGCAAGGTACCGGGACCGGTACCCGGCGGGGTTAACGCTTTTGTTCCTGCAGCAGGCGGGCGAATTTCTGGCGCTGTTCCGGAGTGAGCACTTGCTCGATGCGGCCGCGGCCTTCGCTCAGCACCGTGCGGTAATACTGCCAGAAATCGTTGAGGATGGACTTGACCTGCTCCGATTGCGCCGGCGTGAGATCGAGTTCTTTTTGCAGGCGGTCAAAGTAAAAGGCCTGGCCTTGCACAGTTTCAAAAGTGGGCGGGCGCAGGCGGTTATGAACGCCGAAATCCATGATGAGGGCGCCAGCCAGGGCGCCGCACAGGAACACCAGCGCCAGGCTAACACCAGCCAAGAGCCGGGGGTTCCACGCCCGTCCGAAGGCCGGCCGCTCGAGAATGCCGGGATTACTGCTCATAGGCCGTCAAGGTTACCAGCATGTTGTCTTCGGCGCGCGCCGTTTCAAACGCCGGCGCGTTTTGCTGCGCCAGGATGGCTTCCGGCGAGGGGCCAACCTGAACGCCGGCCTCGTGGGTCACCAGGTAGCTGCCCATCACCGCCATCAAAACCAGCGATGCGAACACCAATCGGCGGCCGAAGACCATGTCGAGACCCAACAGTCCCGCAAACCAGGGTGCGGGCTTGCTTCGGTTCACCTGCTCGACCACGCGGGAGTAGAACCCCGGAGCGGGCTCGATAACGTCGTCCGCCCGCAGCGAAACCAACATCCCGGATAGATCCTGCATGGCGCGGATCTCTTCCCGGCAAGCGGAACAGGTTGCCAGGTGCGTCTCGACTTCCCGAAGAGCCGCCGGACCGAGCGATCCGGAAAGGAACTCCTCAAGATTTTCCATCATTACAGCGTGCATAAGCTTCTTCCCTTAATACTGCAATTACCACCACACCAGAAACCTTCCCGTTGCGAGTCTGACGCCCGCTTTGGGAACCACAAATTCAGTCGGACACGGGCAAACCCGGCCGGCGCCCGTGTCATCCGGCCACAAAACCGGGAGCGCGATCCAGCCGCTGGGACGCTTTCACCAGCCGTTGCCGCGCCCGAAACAACTTTACCTTGATGGTGTTCTCGTTCATCCCCGTCTTTTCCGCCAGTTCCTCTACGGAAAAGCCCTCAACTTCTTTTAAAATCAATAGTATACGATCCTCTTCCGAAACCCGGCTCAGGAGCTTTTCAACGTAATCGCGGCGCGCCAGATCGGTATCCGCGGAAACTTGGCGGTTGATCGTCGGCTCGGTGTTTTCCACGCGCCGGACCTCGTCCTCACTGAGGTCGCTTTCGTAAACCAGCTTGCGCACTTTCCGCTTGCGGAGGTAATCGAAGCACTCGTTAACCGTGATTTTATAGATCCAGGTGATCAGGGAACTGCGGAAATCGAAGCTGCGCAGAGACAGGAAGACCTTCGCAAACACTTGCTGTGCAATATCTTCCACGTCGTTGCGCTGGCGGACGATGCCGTGGATTATGGCAAATACCTTGGATTGATAGTGTTCCACGATTTCGCGGAATGCAGCTTCGTCGCCCGCCTGGGCTCTCGCGACCAAGGCGCCTTCCGAGGTGTTCTGGTAGTCCACTCTGAATTTCGCCGCAACTTCGCTACCGAACCCCGGGAGCGTGAGAGCCCCAGTCAGTGTTGCCATACACCGTTTGGGACGTCCCCCGCCGAGTCCGGGTTTCAGCCACCTGCTCTGTCTTTCGTTTACCATTCTGCCAGAAGGCAGCCCGGAAGGCACCTCCGCCGTTCAAATCGGTTTTTTCGCGACCGGCAGGCCGCCCGGGGCATCCAACTGACTGGCTGTAGAGTTATTCGGTCCTGTTTGTATAATGGGATCGAGCACAGACTTGGTTTTGAGGAGTTTAAGACGCATGGTGCAAATGACGGAAAAAGCGGTCAGTAAGGTCAGGGAGATCATGTCATCGCAGGAACCGGCCCCGGCAGGACTGCGCATCGCGGTCGTGGGCGGCGGCTGTTCCGGGTTCAGCTATTCCATGGCCTTCGAAAACACCCCGAATATGCTGGATAAGACATACAACTTCGGCGACTTAAAGGTCTTCATCGACCAGGCAAGCCTGCTTTACCTGGACGGCGCGGAAGTTGACTTCGTGGAAACCCTGGAGGGTTCCGGCTTCAAGTTCAACAACCCCCAGGTGAAGTCCACGTGCGGCTGCGGCAGCTCCTTCCAGGTTTAAGCCAACCGCGGACCGGTGAGTTTCCGGGCGCTTCCCCACCAGCGGGGGATGCGCCCTTTTCGTTTTGGGCGCGGCGCCGGCTCTGTCGTGACCTCCTGCCTGCTCCTTCGTCCTGTTATAATCCGGCAAACTGACTGAGAGGTTTCTTATGTTTCGTCACGCTCGATTTAAATCTACAGGTTTGATTGCCCTGCTGCTATTGGCAGCCGCGGCTTACTCGCAATCCTTGCCGCAAGGCGTTCAACTGGTCACCAGGGTGGAAGGGCTGGCCGAATACTCCCTGCCGAACGGCTTGCACTTCCTTTTGTTCCCGGATGCCTCGCAGCCCAAGGTAACCGTCAACATCACCTACCTGGTGGGATCGCGCTTCGAAGGGTATGGCGAAACCGGCATGGCGCACCTTCTGGAGCACATGAATTTCATCCAGACCAAGACGCGCGAAAACATCAAGAAAGAGCTGACCGACCATGGCGCGCAGATGAACGGCACCACCGACTACGACCGCACCAACTACTTCGAGACGCTCAACGCCACCGATGAGAATTTGAAGTGGGCGCTGGAACTGGAAGCCGACCGGATGATCAACACGCGCATCGAGAAGCCGCTGCTGGACAAGGAAATGACGGTGGTGCGCAACGAATTCGAGATGGGTGAGAACGACCCGGGCAACATTCTGTCCGAGCGGGTGATCGAAAGCGCCTATATCTGGCACGCCTACGGGCATCCGGTGATCGGGAGCAAGTCCGACATCGAAAAGGTGCCGATCGAAAATCTGGCGGCTTTCTACAAGAAATACTATCAGCCGGACAACGCGCTGCTGCTGGTGGCCGGGAAGTTCGACGAAGCCAAGGCCCTCGCCTGGATCGTCGAAGATTTCGGCAAGATCCCGCGGCCGGAACGCAAGCTGGAAGCGCCTTACACTGTGGAGCCGGTGCAGGACGGAGAGCGTTCCGTGACGCTGCGCCGCGTGGGCGACACGCAGTACATCATGGCGTTGTACCATACGCCGGCGGCCACTCACCCGGATGACGCAGCCGTGCAGGTGCTGGCCGGCGTGCTGGGCGACACTCCGTCGGGAAGGCTCTACAAGGCCCTGGTCGATAACAAGAAGGCCGTGCAGGCGAACATGGGCTCAGCCGAACAGCACGACCCGGGCTTCCTGATGGCTACCGTGCAATTGCAGCCCGGCCAATCCATCGACGAGGCGCGCAAAATCCTGCTCGACACCGTCGAAGGGTTCGTCAAGGAACCGCCTTCCAAGGAAGAAGTGGACCGCGTGAAGACGCGGCTCCTGAAGAACATCGAACTGGCCATGGCCAATTCGCAGTATGTGGCGCTGATGCTTACCGAATACGCGGCGCAGGGCGATTGGCGCATGATGTTCCTGGAGCGGGACCGCATCAGGCAGATCACGCCTGAAGATGTCCTGCGCGTGGCCAAGGCCTATCTGAAGGAATCCAACCGCACGCTGGGTGAGTTTGTTCCCACCAAGGCGCCGGATCGCTCCGAAATTCCAGCCACGCCGGAACTGGCTGCGACCTTCAAGGACTTCAAGGGCGGCGAGGCCGTGGTGCAGGGCGAAGTTTTCGACCCTTCCAATGCCAGCATCGATAGCCGCGTGACGCGCGGCAAAATGGCCAACGGCCTGAAGGTCACGCTGCTGCCCAAGAAGAACCGGGGCGGCACGGTGGTGGCCAGCCTGGTAGTGCGGTTCGGCGACGAGAAATCGCTGTTCGGCAAACAGGCCGCGGCGCAACTCGTCGGCGCGGTTCTGATGCGCGGCACCAGGAACAAGTCGCGGCAGCAGATCCAGGATGAAATGGACAAGCTGAAAGCGCAGATCCACGTGTCGGGCGGCATCAACAACGCGTCGGCGGATATTCAGACCGTAGAAGCCAACCTGCCGGGCGCGCTCAAACTGGCGGCCGAGATCCTGCGCGAACCGTCGTTCCCGGAAGCCGAGTTCGAGCAGGTGCGGCAACAGTTGATCGCCAGTATCGAGGAAGGCCGCAGCGAGCCGCAAGTGCTGGCGGTCCAAGGATTGCAGCGGCGCATCAACAGCATCTACCCGCGCGGCGACGTGCGCTACGTGGGAACCGTGGACGAGCAGATTGAAGACCTGAAGAAGGTGACGCTCGACGAGGCCAAGAAGTTTTACCAGCAGTTCTACGGGCCATCCGAGGGCGAGTTCACCGTGGTGGGCCAGTTCGACAAGGACGGAATTCAGAAACTCGGCGAGGATCTCTTCGGGACCTGGAAAGCCGCGGCTCCGTATGCTCGAGTCCTTTCGCCCTACCGGAAGATCGAACCCGCCAACGTCAAGATAGAAACTCCCGACAAGCAGAATGCGCTTTCGGTGGCCGGGCAGATGTTCAAGATGTCCGATGAGGACCCGGATTATCCCGCGACGATGATGGCCAACTACATACTGGGCGGGACGTTCTCGGCCCGCCTGGTGACGCGCATCCGCCACAAGGAAGGTCTGAGCTACGGAGTGGCGTCGCAGATCAATGTGCCCACCAAGGACGATGGCGCCACCTTCTTCGCCTTCGCCATCAGCAATCCGGAGAATGCGCCCAAGGTGGAAGCCAGCTTCATGGACGAACTGGCTCTCACCATCAAGGGCGGCTTCACGTCGGATGAACTGGCGGCGGCCAAGAAGGCGTGGGCCGAGGAAGAAATCGTGGGCCGTTCGCAGGACGGATCGCTTACCCGGCTGTTGGCATCGCGGGCGCGCTGGGGGCGGACCATGCAGTTCGACCAGGATTTGGAAAACAAAGTCGCCGCCCTGACGCTGGACCAGGTGTCGGCGGCGCTTGGCAAAGCCATCAGCGCGGCCGGATTGATTTACGTCAAGGCCGGCGATTTCAAAAAAGCCGGCGTATATCAATAGTCGAAGACCAGGCTGGAGCAGGTGACTCCGGCCTCCGCCTTCATCAATTCGGAAACGTCCACCGGCCGCACTTTTCGCCCCAGGAGCGCGAGAATCTCCGCGGTCCGCGGGAAGCATTGCGGCACAATGACGGAACCTCCGATCGCAAGCACGTTGGCGGCGCGCGGCTCGTCCGGAGCGATGTCCACGATGCGGAAGTCCCGCAGCGGCTCCGTATCAAGCCACTTGCGATTGGCCAGAATCGCGCCATCGCCCACGTAGCAGCAGGCCGTCTTCAGGTGCAAGGCGCCGCGCACTTCCACCGCAACCACGGTGTATCCGAAGGGCGCGAGCCCGGCGGCGAGTTGCTCGATTCCGGCGCGATTGGAGCGATGCGAGGCCCCCACAAAAAGCCTGCGTCCGATGCGCATGACGTCGCCGCCTTCAAGCGTTGCCGGCTCGCGCAAATGGCGCAGCGGGCGGTAGCGCTTGAGCGTGCGCTCGAGCGATTCCGATTCGCCGCGCCGCGAAGCCGCGCCCATGCGCGTCATCACGGCCACCTCATCCACCACCACCGCTGGATCTTCCACGAAGACCGAATCCGGGTAATCCGGTTCGGCCGCCAGTGAGACCACCGTGGCGCCCAACTCGGCGAGGCATGCTTCGTAGAGCCGGTGCTGTTCCCCGGCCTTGGCGAGCGAGATTTCCTGGCGTTCGATGAATCCCAGTTCACAGCGGTTGATGGCCGGGCTGACGGCGCGGGTAATGGCGATCAACATATCCGGAATCTCAGGCTAGTGTATCTTAGCCCCCGATGCGTCCGCTTGAACTGGCGTAGACTCGGATCATGAAGCTGGCGCAGCGCTTGACCGCGATTATCGAACGTGAGGACGACGGTTTTGTGGCCTTTTGCCCGGAACTCGATATTGCGAGCGAGGGTGCGTCGATTGAAGAAGCGCGAGTTAACCTCATCGAGGCGCTCACACTGTTCTTCGAAACTGCCGCCCCTTCCGAAGTTGCCCGGCGCTCTCACAACGAAGTTTTCGTGACTCAGGTTGAGGTGCCGGTTGGGTAAGCTCCGGGTTCTTTCGGGCTCGGAGATTTGTCGAATTCTGGAACTGCACGGATTCGCCGCAGTCCGCCAGCACGGCAGCCATCGAATCATGCAAAAGCATTTTGGGTACCACGACGATAACCGTTCCGGTTCCGCTTCACGACCCGGTCCGGCGTGGGACTCTGCGGAGCATCGTTCGGCAGTCGGAACTCCCGAATTCGTTGTTTGAAACCGAAACCTAATTGATTAAATTCCTGAAAATCATCGATCGTGCGTTCGATTGCAAACGCCCGATGCTGAAATAGTATCCTGAAAGTCTATGGATGAAAAACCTGTTCCCGCCCACCAGATGGGCTTTGCTACCCGGTGCCTGCACGCTGGCCACACTCCTGAC
Source organism: Bryobacterales bacterium (assembly GCA_963842505.1). GTDB lineage: Bacteria > Acidobacteriota > Terriglobia > Bryobacterales > Bryobacteraceae > PALSA-129. The sequence continues at coordinate 689,072 of CAWJGZ010000004.1, read as the reverse complement.
AAGGCCAGCCTGGCGCGCGCCGTCCCGATTTACCAGAGCAGCTCGTTCGTTTTCGAAAACTCCGCCCACGCCGCGGCCCTCTTCGGACTGCAGCAGCCCGGGAATATTTACAGCCGCATCATGAATCCCACTACGGATGTTTTCGAGCAGCGCGTGGCGTCGCTCGAAGGGGGCGTCGGGGGTCTGGCCACAGCCAGCGGTCAGGCGGCGCAGTTTCTGGCCCTCAACAGCCTGGTGGGGCAAGGCGAAGAGATCGTCGCGTCCAGCACGCTCTACGGCGGCACGTACACGCAGTTCGACGTCAGCTTCCGGCGGCTTGGCATCAACGTGAAATTCGTCGAGCCGGACGATCCCGAAAATTTCCGCAAGGCCATTACGCCCAAGACGCGCGCCGTTTATGGCGAGACCATCGCCAATCCGCGCATGAACGTGCTGGATATCGAAAAGGTGGCGGCCATCGCACATGAAGCCGGTGTGCCGCTGGTCATCGATAACACCATGGCGTCGCCCTACCTCTGCCGGCCCATCGAGCACGGCGCCGATATCGTGGTGCACTCGGCCACCAAGTTTCTGGGCGGCCACGGCACGTCGATTGGCGGCATCATCATCGACTCCGGCAAGTTCCCGTGGGGCGAGAAGTTTCCAGGCATCACCCAGCCCAGCCCGGGATATCACGGCATGGTTTTCAGCGAGACGTTCGGCAACCTGGCGTACATCGTCAAAGTGCGCGTGGAAGGGCTGCGCGATTTCGGGCCGTGCCTCAGCCCCTTCAATTCGTTCCTGTTCATCCAGGGCGTGGAGACGTTGAAACCCCGCATGGAGCAGCACAGCCGCAACGCGCTGGCGGTGGCCGAGTGGCTCGGCAAGCAGCCGGCGGTCGCGTGGGTGAAATATCCTGGATTGAAGTCGAGCCCGTATTACGCGCTGGCGCAGAAATACCTGCCGAAGGGACAAGGGGCGATCCTCACCTTCGGCATCAAGGGAGGACTCGAAGCCGGACGCAAGCTGATCGATTCGGTGCAGCTTTTCTCGCACCTCGCCAACCTGGGCGATGCCAAGAGCCTGATCATTCATCCCGCGTCCACCACGCACCAGCAGTTGTCCGATGAACAGCAACTGGAAGCGGGGGTGACCAAAGACCTCGTCCGGATTTCCGTAGGAATCGAAGACCTGGAAGACATCATCTGGGATCTGGGACAGGCGATCGAAGCCTCGCAGAAGAAGTGAGGCAGGTCGGGTAATTACCAGCTCGCCTTCACCAGCGATACGCCCTGCCGCGGCAGCTTAAAGCGCAGATCCAGCTTGCCGTCCTGCGCGTCCATCCACTCGGGCGACCCCAGCAATTGCAATTGGCCGGCGGCTTGCAGCCTGGCGTACTGCTCCGCCGTGGGCTGCTGCGGCGATCCCATCTGCTGCCAGGCGGTGTAAGCATTGCTGTGATCGGCGTCGATGCGGTAGTGTTCCACCAGCACGCGCGCCGCTCCCGCCGGCAAGCCCGCCAGCGTCAACTGAACCGTTGCGGCGGGCGCGGCTACATCGTCGTCGTGATAATTCCACACCATCACCGCTATTTCGCGGTCGGCGCGGGTGGCCATGCCGTCGATATCCGGCGCCGCTTGCACACCCGATTGCAGAATGCCGTCGAGGCCCACCGAGCCGCTGCTGGTCAACTGCACGCGCTCGCCGCTCATCAGCCCGGCCATGCGAAAGAAGTTCAGGATGGGCTTGTCGATGCCGTTGGTCGCCAGCGTGCGCAATCCCTCGAAGTACTGCTTGTTCTCAAACTCGAAGGCCCACGTCAGCATGCCCTCGATGTTCGATTGGTGCCGGTCGGCCAATTTAAGAATATTGTTCAGCATCACCGCCGTGTAGCTGGGGTAGAGGGTGGTGTTGCGGTAACCCACTTCGGGGTGGCCGGCCAGCGGACAGGCCGCGCAACCTTCCGGATCGGACTCGCTCAGCACGATCGGCAGCCGCGTGAACTGTGGAAACTGGTTGATAATCTCGAAGCCGTTTTGCACGTTGCCGAGGTTGTTCCGGATCCCCATGCGCACATGGCCCTCGATCACCCGTGGCGCGCCCTTGGCATGGTAGCTGATGAAGTCGAGCGGCGCGCCTGGCTTGCCCGTCACCGCGTTAACTCCCCGCGCACAGTGCTCCAGGAACTGGCGAAGATACTCGGAAGACCGGGTGGAACCGGGCCCCGTGGTGGCCGGTCCGCCCACTTTCGCATTGGGCAGCGCGCGTTTGATGGCGTCGGCTGTGTAATCGTACAACTTGTCGTACTCTTCGGGCGTGCCGCGCCAATAGAAAATATCCGGCTCGTTCCACAACTCCCATTGCCACGTTTCCACTTCCGCCTTCCCATATCGTGCCGCCGCGTGCAGCACCCACTGGCGAATCAGCTCGGCCCACTTGTCATAGTCTTTGGGCGGTTGCGCCCAGCCGCGGCCTTCGGGCGTGTTGGGCCAGTTGCGGGCGTATGGCTCGGGCTTCGACGACAGCGCCTCCGGCATGAAGCCGATTTCGACGAAGGGCCGCACGTGGTTTTGCATATAAGCGTCGAAGATGCGGTCGATGATCGTCCAGTCGTAAACCGCCTTGCCCGCCGCATCTTCGGTATATGCGTTGGTCGAGCCCCACTTCATGGCCGGCGCGCCGTCGCCGGTGATCAGCAAATGGTGCGTGCGAATCGTCGGGCGCACCGGGCTCAATTCGGTCAGTTCGCCGATGAGCTTCTTGCCATTCACGCTGTAAGTGTAATTCGGCTCGTCGTAACCGAAGTAAGAATAGATTGGCCGGAACGCGCCCTGCTTCACGCCCGCGTCGACGCGGATCTCCACTGTCTGTCCGAAGAGCGGCGCCGCCAGCACCACCAGGGTCCATTTCCACGTCATAGACTGCATCATACCGCGCACTCGCGCCGGTTGCTCTGATACCGCTTACACGGGCGGCTGGACGTGTCATAATGAACAGGCAATCAATGGCTAAAATGCCCAACGAATCCTTTCTCTCCCGGCGGCGGATGGTCCAAAGTCTGGGCGCCGCCGGCGCCGCTCTGGTCACCGGCGCTGCCGCGCACGCTGCCGAAAGCGGTCTCCGCGTGGCGGGCAAGGAGGTCGAGCTGGCGATCACTTCCCTCAGCGCTCACACCTTCCGCTTGACGGTCGCGCCCCTGGTGGATGGAAAACCGGGCGAGATTCCCGATGACGGCACGCTGCTTCAGACGTCTTTCGGAGCGCCGGCGGCCAGGTTCCACGGCGTGGCGCGCGCGCGGACCGTGAAGCTCGGCGATCTGCGGATTCAGTTCACACCGGACCCGCTGGCATTCGCCATCGAAACCTCCAAAGGCGAAAAGATCCAGCACATTCGCATCGATCCGCAAACCGCCGTGGTTGCTTTTGAAAGCGGCAGCTCGCCGATTCTGGGCCTGGGCGAAGGCGGGCCGCAGTTCGATCGCCGCGGCAATCCCGACCGCATGGCCAGCGGTTCGGGCGGCTATAACCTGCGCACTTTCGGCAGCCGCGTGCCGGTTCCCTGGCTTATCGGCGCCGGCGGCTGGGCCATGTATATTCACCAGCCTTTCGGCCGGTTTGATTTCATCGGCGCCGAGAGCAAGTTCCAGCCCGCGCCGGCGTTCCTTCCTGGTGGCGGCCGCGGCGCTCCGCCGCCGCAACTGCCCGCCGATATTTCGACTTTCTCTTTGCCCCTCGATCTATTCTTCGTGGTTTCGCGCGAGCCCGCCGTCATCATGGCCGAGTGGGCGCGGCTTACCGGCCGCCCCGAGCTTCCCGCGCTCTGGACTTTCGGCTACCAGCAGTCGCACCGCACGCTCGCCAGCCGCGACGAGATTCTACAGGAGGCCAAAACTTTCCGCGAAAAGAAGCTGCCCTGCGATGCCATGATCTATCTGGGCACTGGCTTCTGCCCCTCCGGCTGGAATACCAACAACGGCGAGTTCGGGTTCAACCGGAAAGTTTTTCCCGATCCCCAAGCTATCTTCGGCCAACTCCACCAGGACCATTTCAAGGTGGTCCTGCACGTCGCCTATCCCACCGGCATTCGCGAAATGCACGGCGCGGCCAAGGACGCCTGCGATCCGAAGGTGCGCGCCGAGCTGCAGCCCAGTTGCTATTGGGACATGCACCGGCCGGAGCTCGCGACCGGCGTCGATGGCTGGTGGCCGGATGAGGGCGACGCTCTCAACCTGCCTTCGCGCCTGGTCCGCAACCGCATGTACTGGGAAGCGCCGCAGATCGATCGTCCCAATGAGCGCCCTTATGCGCTCCATCGCAACGGCGCGGCCGGCATGCAGCGCTACGCTTCGTTTCTGTGGACGGGCGACGTCAGCTCGCTCTGGGAAACGCTGCGCAACCAGGTGCCCATCGGCATCAACACTTCGCTCACCGGCATTCCGTATTGGGGCACCGACATCGGCGGCTTCGTTCCCACTGCGCAATTGAGCGGCGAGTTGTACGTCCGCTGGTTCCAGTTCGGCGCTTTCTGCACGCTGTTTCGCAGTCACGGCCGCGTCTGGACGCTGCGCCTTCCTTGGGGTTGGAATCAGGGCGCGCCCACCGGCGACGTGGCCAACGAAACCCGCTTCACTATTCCCGAGGCTGAATATCACAACGCCGCCGTCGAGCCCATCTGCAAGCAATATCTGGAACTGCGCTATCGCATGATGCCGTATCTCTACAGCGCCGTCCGCGAAACCACCCGGACCGGCTTGCCCGTCATGCGTTCGCTCTGGTTGCACTATCCCGATGACCCCGCTGCCGTGGCGCGTGGCGACCAATACTTATGGGGGCGGGATATCCTGGTTGCACCGGTGGTGGAAAAAAGCGCGACGTCGCGCACGCTCTATCTGCCGCGCGGCGCGTGGTACGATTTCTGGACCAACGAGCGCCAGGACGGGGGCAGGGAAGTCACGCGTCCGGTCGACCTGGCCACCATCCCGCTCTATGTGCGCGCCGGCGCCATCATTCCCACGGGTCCGGTGAAGCAGTACACCGCCGAGAAAGTGGAAGCCCCGCTCGATATTTCCGTTTACCCCGGCGCCGACGGCAGCTTCCTGCTCTATGAAGACGACGGAGCGTCCTTCAATTACCGCAAAGGCGAGTGGATGGGTATCCAGATGGCCTGGAACGACGCGCATCAGTCACTTAGTCTGCGCTTGGCCGCCGGTTCTAAGATGCTCCCTCCCGCGCGCCGCGACATCCGCGTAACCATGCGCGGCGCCGCCAAATCCGCCGTTTTCGATGGCCACCCCCTGGAGATTCGTTTCTAATGCGAAAGACGTAAGTGGGAGATATCGTATGAAGAAAGTCTGTGTCTTACCAGCCGTGTTGCTAGCGCTTGCCTGCGCGGCGGTTGCAGCGGATCCGTCCTACACCGATCTTCTCAAGGCCTTCACTTATCGCAATCTGGGTCCATACCGCACGGGCGCTTGGGTTGCGGCGCTGGCGGTTCCGGAGACGCCTGCCAAGGCGCATCAGCGCGTGATGTTTGCGGGCGCGCGCACCGGCGGCGTGTGGCGCACCACCAATAACGGCACAACCTGGGAGCCGGTCACGGATAGCGTTGGCATCGCTTCCGTCGGCGCGGTTGCGGTGGCGCCCTCGGACGCCAATATAGTCTGGGCCGGCACAGGCGATAACTCACTGACTCGCAGCGCTTACTTCGGCGACGGCGTGTATAAGTCGACCGACGGCGGAACTACCTGGAAGAACATGGGGCTCATGGATTCGCAGCATATCGCGCGCATCGTGATTCATCCGTCGAGCCCGGATATCGTGTGGGTGGCCGCGCTCGGCCGCGAATACTCGCCCAACCAGGAGCGCGGCGTATTCCAATCGGTGGATGGCGGCCGCACCTGGGTGCGGCAGTTGTTCGTGAGCCCGACCACCGGCGCGGTCGACCTGGTGATCGATCGCCGGGACCCCAAGGTGCTCTACGCGGCCATGTACGACGCTATGCGCTACCCCTGGAAGATCCAGGATGGCGGACCCGGCAGCGGCATCTACAAGACCATCGACGGCGGAAAGAACTGGGAAAAGCTGGAGAACGGCATTCCCAAAGGAACTCTGGGGCGCATCGGGATCGATATCTGCCGCACGCACCCCGAGGTGCTGTACGCCGTGGTCGATAACTTCAACCCGTACACTGGCCCGCCGCGCGGCCGTGGCGGCGCCGAAGAAAAAGTCGGCGGCGAAGTCTATCGCACCGGCGACGCCGGCCGCACCTGGCAGAAAGTCAGTGCGCAGGCCGATGACGTCAGCCGCAAAGCCGGCTACTCGTTCAACCAGCTTCGTGTCGATCCCAACAACCCCGACCATGTCTTCATCACCGGCTCCAGCATGATCGAGTCCGCCGACGGCGGAAAGACCTGGGTTGGGCTCGGTAGTGGTGGTGGAGGCCGCGGCCGTCTGCCCTTCCAGACCACCTTCGGCGATTTCCGGAGTCTGTGGATCGACGCCGAAGATTCCAATCACATGGTCGCCACTTCCGATGGCGGCGTTTCGGTTACTTACGACGGCGGCCGCACCACCGACCATTTCGCCAACCTCAAGCTCGGCGAAGTCTATGCCATCGGCGTCGATATGGACCAGCCCTACAACATCTACGAAGGCTTGCAGGATCACGAAAACTGGAAAGGTCCGGTGGACGGATGGTCGGGCTCGGTGAACATCGACGATTGGGTCACGACCGGCATCGGCGACGGTATGTACAACCAGCCCGATCCCACCGGGCGCTGGTTGTATAACAACCAGGAACTCGGCAGTCTGGGCCGCGTCGACATGCAACTGCGTACCCGCACCATCATCGATCCCACCAAGCCCAACGCGCCGCATCCTTTCACCAACGTGGGCCGGCTGGGCGGCCGCGGCGCGAACGGCCCCAATGACATCCTCTACCGTTTCAACTGGACGTCGCCGGTGCGTATCTCGCCGCAGGATCACAACACCATCTATTACGGCTCGCAGTTTCTGCTGCGCTCAAAGGACCGCGGCGACCACTGGGAAGTCATCAGCCCCGATCTCACCACGAACAATCCCGAGAAGATCAACACGCGCGATACTTCCATCCAGCACTGCACTATCGTCACGATTGACGAATCCCCGGCGCAGGGAGGCGTGATCTGGGCCGGCACGGATGACGGCAAGGTGCAGGTGACGCGCGATGGCGGCGCGCATTGGAGCGACGTTACCGCTAAAGTGGCTGCCGCCGGTGGCCCCGAAGATGCCTGGGTGACGCGCGTCTATGCGTCGCGTTTCGAGGCGGGAACGGCCTACATCACCAAATCGCGCCGCCGCCAGGACGATTTCAAGCCATACGTCCTGCGCACCACCGATTTCGGCGCCACCTGGACCAAGCTGACCAACGGTTTGCCGGACGTCGCTGAAGCCGCCGCCATTGTGGAAGACACGGTGAAGCCGGATCTGCTGTTTCTGGGCGCCAGTTCCGGTGTCTACGTCTCGTTCGACCGCGGCGCGAATTGGGTATCCTTCAAGTCCAACATGGCGCCCGCGCCGGTCACCGACCTGCTGGTCCACCCGCGCGAGGGCGATCTCGTCGTGGGAACCTACGGCCGCGGCGTTTGGGTGACCAACATCGTGCCGCTGCGCGGCATGGGCGGCAATTTTCTTTCGAGCGAGGCCGCGCTGCTGCCGATTCGTTCCTTTGCGGAACGTCATGATGGAGCCTGGGGCAATTACCGCCTGCTGGGCGACCGCTACCCTTCAACGCCTAACGAACCAAACGGGATGGTGATCGCATATTATCTGAAGACCGCCGCAGTTGACGCGGGGAGCGCGAATGCCGCGCCGCAGGGCGGGCGCGGCGGAGGACGCGGCGGATTCGGCGGCGCGCAATGCGTCGCCGATGCCGGCGATGGCATCAGGCCCTCGCTCACCATCGCGGACGCCGGCGGAAAGGCGGTTTGCATCCTGATGCCGCCGGCCCGCGCGGGAATGAACCAAGTGGTGTGGCCGCTGAACGGCCGAGCCGGCGCGGTTGAGGCCGGCGAGTATACCTTCACTCTCAAAGTGGGCGGCCAGAGCTATACGCAGAACGCGCGCCTGGTGTCGCGAGCGCCGGTAGATCCGTCCCGCGCGGGCCGCGGCGGCGACGCCGACCAGTAAATTTGGAGTGCCTGTGGGACAGACCATCGCCTTTTGTGGTCTGTCTCGCTTAGAGCAAAACGATCGTCTGTACCGCCCACGTCATCGCGGGGCGGAAGACTTCAGCGCGAGCTGCGTCTTTTTGGGAAGCTTGGCTAGAACGAGCTCATACGATTTTTTGAGGAGGCTCTTGATCTCCGCGGCCGGCAGGGCGTCCTGGCTTTCGAGCGCTACCCACTGCGCCCGTGCCATGTAGGGTGCGGGGATCACGCCGGGGCGCTCGGTCAACTCCGCGAAATCCTCCACCGCGCACTTGAACGACATGCAGACGGGCGCGGGCTCCAGCACCACCACGGCGTACATCTTGCCGCCGATTTTGAAAACGAGATCGGCGCCCCACTGCACTTTCTCGGTGGTGTGGGGCAGCTTCATGCAGTAGCGGCGAACCCACTCGATATCCATTTACGGCTCCTGACTAAAGGCTCTTTTTCATCTTCGCGGCCGCGGCTAGGTCGAGAACACGCGCCAGCCCTCCGGCCTTACTGCCAAGGTGGCGCGGCTCCCGCAAATCACTATGCCATAGTGCTGGGGCTCGCGGCGCCGTTCATAGGACGCGATAAAGCCAGGGTAGCGCAGGGTGACGCAGCCGGCGCCGTGTTCGGTCCGCGAAAGCGGCGGAGGCGCGTCCAAAAGGAACTGAAGCGCGCCGAGCGAATCCCGGCCATCGCCCTGGAATGCGCGGCAGAAGACGATACGGCCCAGCGCGCCGCGGCGGACCAGTTCGCGCGCCGGCGCGAGGCTGGTTTTGGCGAAGCCGATTCCGGCGGCGCCCGCGGCGAGAAGAAACACCCGGCGGCTTACCGGCAACAGCGGCATTCCCTCATCATGACATCATGCCCGGCTATCGCGCACTCGCCTGCTTGTGGAGCGGGCCTCCGGCCAGGCCTCCGGCCCGCAACGCCGGCTTTCCAGCCGGCGCCCCGCTTCTTCGACACTCTCACCCAGCCGCCGGCTTGGCCGTGGACTTCGAGTTCGCCACCGTCACCTGCAAGGAAATGTAGCTCACCAACTGCGCCGTTTCCGGAGCCGCGTCGAACACGTCCAAAGCCCCCGCTTCTTTCGGCACCAGAAAGCCGTCCAGGATTTTCAGCTTGCCGAGTTGGTCCTTCATCGCGGCCGAGTGCTCTTTCGGAATTACAATGTAGCTCCCCGTGCGCAGCCGCAAAGCCTCCGGAGAAGCCTTGGAGCCGTCCACCGTGGCTGCCACGTCGGTGGGCGGGCTCTGCAGAATCCAGTGCTGCTGCCCGCCCTGGCCTTGCAGGCTTCCCACCAGGCCTTTGATGCCCGCCAATGCCGTGCTCCCTACCACCGGCAGGGACAGGAGCGGCAAGTACGACACCAGCGGCGAATTGACCACTTTCGACATCACATCCACAAAAGAACCAAACAGCGTCTTGCGCGGGTCCTTGGCGAAACAGGCGAACGACGTCTTACCCAGGCCGCCCGTCAGCACAATCGACTGCGCCTGCTTGGCCGCCTGTAACTGTACGGTGGACGCCGGCGCTGCGCCACCGCCCGGCGCCGCGCTGGCCGCCGGAGCGGCCGCTTTGCCTTTCGAAGCCCCGCTCGCCGAGCTGCCAGACCCACTCTTTCCTCCGCTCTTCGCTCCGCCCGCTCCGCTCCCTCCGCTCTTCAGCCCCGGAAAGATCGCGCTGAAGGTGGTCGTCGCCATTGACACCATTTCGCCGAAAACCGATTGCGGCTGCCCCTGCTGGAAGTCCAGATAGATTGCGCCGGAAGTGAAGTTCTCGAATTGATGGTGGTCGGTGGGGTTGAGCCGCATCCGCACCAATTGAAAATCCACCTTGGCGTCGGTGAACGGGTGCATCTTCGCGGCGGGGATTTGGTCCGCAGTCATTAACGATCCCTCATCCGGATCGTAATGTATGAAAAGCGGCTCGCGTGCCAGGTTGGAGGTCTCCGGTCCGGCCGGGGCGCGCCCTCTGGTGGTTTGTCCGCCCAGCACCATGTGAGCCGGAACCCCCATGTCTCTGACCCAAAAATCCACCACATCCGCCGGCGGCGCGGCGGCATCGGAAGCTTGTGCAAACGCTTCTTCGTCGAACCCTGCCAGTCCAAAAGCGGCCAGCGGAGTCCCCAAAAGGAATCCCCTGCGGTTCGTCTTCATCCCGCACCTCCTCCTGACGACTGAGATATCATATCATTCGTGTCCCTCCCACTCCATACGGACCGGGACCGCGCCGCGTTTCTGGCAGTTGCCCTGGCGGCCTTCGGTTTAGCCCTGCATGGAGAGTCGCGCCGCGCCATTCTGGTTGGCATCGATAATTACAACCCCGATCCCGCTACTCAGGCCCAACTTCTGCGTGATTTGAAGCCGCCCACGGTCAAGCGCCCCGCCGTGGAGGGCGACGCTAGGTACTGGCGCTTCGACAACCTGGACGGCGCCGTCAACGATATCCACCTCATGCAGGCTGTCCTCCAGGGCCTCGGCTTCCAGGATTTTGTGGTCCTTACCGATCAGGACGCCACCGCTGAGGCCATCCTCCAGGCCTTGCAAAAGAATCTGGTTGACGACGCCCAACCCGGCGACTTTCGCCTCTTCTACTATTCCGGTCACGGCAACCACATCAAGAACCTAGCCAGCACCAAACAGCAACAGCAGGATCAAACCCTGGTTCCCGCCGACAACTGGCGCAACGTGCCCGACATCCGGGACAAGGAAATCTCGCGCATCCTCTTCGCCGCGGCCCGCAAGGGCGTCATCGTCACCTTCATCGCCGATAGCTGTCACAGCGGCTCCCTGGCCCGCGGCGCCTGGAACTCTGGCGGCAAATCCCGCACCAATAGCGGCATCCGCGCCGGCACTCCCGGCGTTACCCTCCATGAGCCTGTCGCCAACGATCCCGCCGACCTCGATCCCGCCACCGGCCAGCCCATCGATCCCGAAAGGCTTGGCGTGCTCACGATGGCCGCCGCCCAGTCCAACCAGGAAGCCCGCGAGGTCCAGACCGAAGACGGCCCCCACGGCGCATTCACCTGGGCATTCGCCCAGTCCCTGCGCTACGCCTCTGAACCGGTGGACCGCATTTTCGCCCGCACCATGGCCGCGCTCGGCTCGAATGGCGCCCTCCAGCAGCCCGCCATGGGAGGTCCCTCGCGCTTTTCGAAGACCGTCTTCGGCCAGCCCCCGGCCGCCGGCGGAGGTCTCACCGTGGTGGTCGATTCCGTCAAAGGCGCCGACATCCATCTGCGCGGCGGCACAGCCATCGGGCTTTTCCCCAAGTGCCGCCTCAAGACCGTCAGCCAGCCCACCGTCACGGTGGAAATCGCTTCCTCCGAGGGCCTCAGTGGTTCCATAGCCCGCGTTGTCGGCCAGGGCGCCGTCAAGCCGGGAGACGTCCTCGCGCTGGATCGCTGGGTGGTCCCGGCCAAAGCCGGCCTGCGCGTTTCGATTCCCAAACCGGCCCCCGAAGTTGCGGTGGCGCGCGCCGTCGCTGAATTCGGAAAGCTCCGGGGCGATTCCACCATCGACTGGCTCGACGACCCCACCGCCGGCATTCCCACCCACGTGGTCAGTTGGAACGGTTCGGCCTGGATCCTCGAAACCAATCCCGCCGCGGCCAAGCCTGCAACTCTCGGCGCCGACCCTTCGGCCGCCGACGTCAAACGCTTGCTCCCGCCCAAAGCCCGCTTGCTGGTGCGGTTGCCTCCCACCGTCGGCCTTGTACCCGCGATTCCCTTGGGCGATCCCGAGCATTCCGCCGTGGAAATCACCGCCGCGCCCGCCGGCGCGCAGTATTGGTTTTGGGGAAAGATCGCCGATACCGGCCCAGTCTATGCCTGGTTACTCCCCGATACCACCGAGGCCAGCGTCCGCGACGCCGCCGCCCAAACCAACCACGCTTCCGGATATCTTCCGCTGCCCATTCGCAGCGATTGGGTCAAACTTCCGCCAGACTCCGAAGGTGTCCGGGCCGCCGGCGCGGAGCTCACCAACAAGGCCATGCTGCTCGCTCGCATCCGCGCGTGGCTCACATTGCAATCGCCGCCGTCCCAGGAGAATTTTCCTTACCATCTGGCCTTCCGGCAGGTAATCGAAGGCAAGCTCGGTGACTTCAAGGATTCCGGCGATTTCAAAGAGGGCGAGCAGTACAAGCTCTACCTGCGCGCCGACCAAGCCGCCCTGGCCGCCCCGGAATCCCTGGCGCCGCGCTGGGTCTATGTCTTCGTGATCGATCACTTCGGCGATAGCACGCGCGTCTTTCCTCCGCCCAACCGCGGCAACGAAAACAACCGCATCCCTTACACCCAGGTGGGCGAGAAACCCAACTTCCAGCCCCTCATCCCGCTCACCGGCGATGCGCCTGCCGCCGATTTCGGCATCGCCGCGCCTTTCGGCGTGGATACGTATTTCCTGCTCACCAGTGACAATACCATCGACAATCCCGAGGTCTTCAATTTCGAGGGTGTCCGCACCGAAACCGGTACACGCGGAGCATCCGACCCGCTCACCGATCTGCTTTCGAGCACCAGCTCCATGACCCGCGGCGTGAATCTCCGCGCCATCCCCGCGCTCTGGTCCATCGAGACCCTCACCCACCGCAGCGTCCCCAAAGAGGGCAACAAGTAGCCTCCATGGAGCGGGCAATCGTGCCCGCAGCCGCACGCAGGACTAATGCGCCCTCATTCCGTCTCGAACCCCGCTGCCACCCACGCGTCGTAACCGCCTATCACGTTGATCGGCTGCTCGAACCCTGCCGCCTCCAACAAGCTGCAGGCGATCGCGCTTCTGTAGCCGCCTTTGCAATGCAAGGCCATCGCGCGCCGGCGGTCCAGCTCCTCCATCCCGATCTTCAGTTTGTCCAACGGTTGCAACAGCGCTCCCGGAATGTGCCCGCTCGACCACTCCCGCGGCCCTCGCACGTCCACCACCAACAGTTCGCCTCTCTGCTCTTTCAGTTCGTGAACGGTAATCTGATCGATCATCCCAAGCTCCAGACCCGCGCGCGCCCAACCCGCCACGCCGCCTTCGAGTATTCCCGCCACCCGCTCGATGCCCACCCGCGCCAGACGCATTCGCGCCTCTTCCGCAGTCTGCCTGTTTTCCGACACCAGAATCACATCCTGCTCCAGCCCGATCACCACCCCCGCCCACGCCGCGAATTGCCCTCCCAGCCCGATATGAATTGACCCGAGCGCGTGTCCCGACAAATACTCCGCCGCCGGCCGGGTATCCAGCAACGTCACGCCCTCCTCGTGCAGCTTCCGCACCTCCGTGGCCGGCAGCGCCCGCAGCGCCGGCAGGCTCTCCAGCGCCGGCGCCCCGCGCCGGTTCATCGCCACGTCCTGTCCGAAGTATTCCGGCCGCGGCGGCAGATCCTCCGTCATCGTCGCCACGAATTGTTCTTCCCCCATCGGCTGCAACGCGTAGTTCGTGCGTCGCTCCCGCCCGATCGTGGAGCTCCGCTCCTTCCCGATGTTCCGTCCGCACATCGAACCCGCACCGTGCGCCGGGTACACCAGTACCTCGTCCGGCAGCGTCAGCAATTTCCGCCGCAGGCTGTGATAGAGCATCCGCGCCAGTTCCGCCGGCGTCTTGGTGTCCGAAAGGTCCGGCCGCCCCACGTCGCCTATGAACAACGTGTCCCCCGTCAGCACCGCGTACGGCGCATCGCCCCGCTCCCGGTCTTTCACCACCGCGCTGATGCTTTCCATCGTGTGCCCGGGCGTTTGCAGGAACTCCAGCCGGCATTTCCCCATTTCGATGGCATCTCCGTCCCCCACCGCGCGGTGCGGGAACGTCGCCCCCGACCCTTTCCCCAGGTAAATCGTCGCCCCGGTCCGCGCTGCCAGCTCCCCGTGCCCCGACACAAAATCCGCGTGCAGGTGTGTCTCGATCACATGCTCGATCTTCACTCCCAGCCGCGCCGCGGCATCCAGATATATGTCGACGTCCCGCTGCGGGTCCACCACCGCCGCAACTCCCTCGGAACCAATCAGATAGGATGCATGCGCCAGACACCCCAGGTAGAATTGCTCGAAAATCACTTCTGTTCCCTCCTCGTCAAATCTGCCTCCTCGCCGCCACTCTGCGCCGTATTCGTTAATATAACGCGTGAAGGCTTCTCTCAACTTCCGTCCGTGACTGTTTTGGAAAACGCGCCGCAGAACGCTCTCGATTTTCCCAGCCTCGTCGAGCGCCATCAGGCCATGGTTTTTAGTGTCTGCTGGCATTTCCTCCACGACCGCTCGCTCGCCGACGAGGTCGCTCAGGATGTTTTCTTCTCCCTCCATCGCAACCTCGCCGCCATCGAGTCCCCCGAGCACGCCACCCACTGGCTTCGTAAAGTGGCCGTCCAGCGCTCCATCGATGAATCCCGCCGCCGCAGTCGCCGTCCCCAGGTCTCTCTCGCCGACGTGGCCGAACCCGCCGCCATTGCCCCCGCTGGCGACCCCCTGCTTGCCGAAACCCTGCAACGCCTGGTTGCCTCGCTTCCGGAATCGCCGCGCATGGTCATAATCCTCCGCTATCAGGAAGACCTCGACCCCGCCGACATCGCCCGGATTCTGGACATGCCCGTCTCGACTGTCAAGAGTCATTTACAACGCTCGCTGGCCCTGCTGCGGGAAAAACTCGCGCGCCGCGGCGTAGGAGTAAAAAAATGGACTGGTTAGAACAGGAACTCAAAAACACGCTGGCCCGCAAGGACCCTCCGCCCGATTTCGCCCGCCGTGTCCTCCGTGACGTTGACCGTCGCGCCCGGTCCTCCGGCTGGCATCACGGCCGCTGGCTGGCCGCCGCCGCCGCTGTCGTCATCATCACGGGAGGCGCCGCCGCTTATCGCGAGCACCAGGGCCTCGTCGCCAAGGAACAGGTCATGCTTGCCTTCCGCATCGCCGCCGTCAAAGTCAACCATATCCAGGCCCACATCCAGGAGGCCACGCGATGACCGCCCTCCGCACGCTTGTTCTGGCCGTCGTGGCCGCCGCTCTGCTCCCGGCCCAGCAGTTGAAATTCAATCTCGATTACCTCGCCGCCAAAGCCTCCGATTCCGTCGACCTCTCTCTCAACGGCGCCACCCTCCAGTTCGCCGCCCGTTTCCTCAGCTCCAAAGACGCCGACGAATCCAAGGTGAAGAAGATGATCGCTTCCCTTGATGGCATCTACATCCGCACCTTTGAATTCAAGAATGCCGGCGCCTGGTCGCCCGCCGACCTGGAAGGCGTCCGCCAGCAGCTTCGCGGCGCGGAGTGGTCCCGCATCGTCGGTGTCAAGAGCGGTCAGGAAGGCGAAAACGCCGAAATCTACGTGCGCAGCGAGAATAAAAAGATCGACGGCGTCGCCATCCTGGTCTCCAGCCCCAAAGAACTGACCATCGTCAACATCGTCGGTCCCGTCGATCTCGATTCCCTCGCCTCGCTCGGCGGTCACCTAGGCATCCCGAAAGTCGAAATCACCAAGCATAAGTAGGCTGGCGCTTTTTCCGGGTCCGAGCCATATACACACTCGATGTGTATATAATGTGTTTGGAAGTACTGGAATCTCAAAATGGCAATACGCATCAATGTGATCTTGCCGGACGCCACGATCCATGCTCTCGATCGACTGGCCCGGCCGGGCCAGCGCAGCCGCTTCATCCAGCGCTCTGTGGAGCATTACATCGCCACGGCCGGGCCGGAGGCCTTGCGGGCCCGGCTGAAGCAAGCCGCTCTTCGCGACCGTGACCTCGACCAGGAGATCGCTAAGGACTGGTTTGCCGTGGATCAGGAACAATGGCAACAACTCGACCACCCCGAAAAGCCGCTGCCCGCTCGTGGCCGCAAAGAGGCGAAATCTACCTCGCGGCGCTCGACCCGACCGTAGGGCACGAGATCCGGAAGACCAGGCCGGCGCTGGTCATCCAAAACGACACCTCCAATCAGTACAGCGGCATCACCATGGTGGCGCCGATCACTTCAACGGTGCGCCTGCCGCTATCGCCTGTACATGTGCTCTTGCCGGCCGGTGCGTCTACCGGTTTGGCGGTCGCCTCAGTGGCCGTCTTCAACCAGATTCGCGCGGTGGATCGCTCGCGGCTGATCAGGAAACTAGGTGAGGCCGGCCCGGCAATCATGCGGCAAGCCGATGAGGCTATTGCGGTCGCTTTTGGCCTGCCCGGGGATCGCAATGGCCGGACTTAGACGCACCCGCCGGCAACCTCAGTAACCCGCGGCTACCCCGGCCGCGACGCTGATGGGGGACCTGCATCTTGCAGGGTTGGGAATCTTCTCCCCTATAATTGAATTTAGTCCACATCCATAAGGAAACTCCGTGACAGGTCACGAAATCAGACAGCGCTTTCTCGACTTCTTTGCCGCCCGCGGCCATCGGGTGGTTCGCAGCTCTTCATTGGTTCCGGCCAACGACCCGACGCTGCTGTTTACCAACGCGGGAATGAACCAGTTCAAAGACACGTTTCTCGGACTGGAGAAGCGCGATTATTCGCGCGCCGCCAGCTCCCAGAAATGCGTGCGGGCCGGCGGAAAGCACAACGACCTGGAAAACGTCGGCTATACCCGGCGCCACCACACGTTCTTCGAAATGCTCGGCAACTTCTCGTTTGGCGACTACTTCAAGGCCGACGCCATCGAGTTCGCCTGGGACCTCATCACCAAGGACTACGGCCTGCCCAAAGACAAACTCTACGTTACGGTGTTTCGTGAGGACGACGAAGCCGAGGCGCTGTGGCAGAAAGTGGCGGGTGTCCCCAAGAGCCGCATCTTCCGGCTCGACGAGAAGGACAATTTCTGGCAGATGGGCGAGACCGGTCCGTGCGGGCCGTGTTCGGAGATCCATTACGATCTGGGCGTGGAAGCGGCCGAACCGGGCCGCGAGGGCGAAGCCTTTCCGAGCGATGCGGGCGGCCGCTTTGTCGAAATCTGGAACCTGGTGTTCATGCAGTTCGACCGCGACGCCGCCGGCAAACTGACGCCGCTGCCGCGTCCGTCCATCGATACCGGCATGGGTCTCGAGCGCATTGCCGCCGTGTTGCAAGGCAAGATTTCCAATTACGATACGGACCTGATCCGGCCGATCATTCTTGCCGCGGCCGATGTGTGCGGACTCTCGGCGGGATCGGATGCGCGCGTCGATACGGCGCTGCGGATTGCGGCGGACCACGCGCGCGCGGCCGCGTTCCTGATTCATGATGGCGTTCTCCCGGCCAACGATGGCCGCGGTTACGTGCTGCGCAAAATCATGCGGCGCGCCATGCGCAACATTCGAATGGTGGGGATGGAAGAACCCTTCCTCTACAAGCTGACGGGATTTGTCGCCGAGCTGATGAAGGGACCCTACCCGGAGATGATGGACAGCGTGCAGCGCGTGGCGCGCGTCGTGAAGGACGAAGAGCATCGCTACGCCACCACATTCCTGACGGCGGAAAAGGAATTCAACCACGCCGCGGCTGCCGCTACGGACCACACCATCGCCGGCGCGGTCTCATTCAAGCTGTACGACACCTTCGGGCTGGCGCTTGACGAACAGGAAGACATGGCTCGCGAACGCGGCCTGGCAATTGACCGCGAAGGCTTCGAGCGCGAGATGCAGCAGCAGCGCGAGCGTGCCCGCGCGAGTTGGAAAGGCGCGGAAAAAGGTGCGGTGGCGCCGGCCTATCAGAAGCTGCTCGAGCAAGGGCGCACGAAGTTTCTGGGATACACCGAGATGGAAGCGACTTCGCGCGTGGCCGGGTTGCTGGTGGACAAAGAGCTGGTCGACGAGGTTGCCGCCGGCGCGCATGCCGAGGTGGTGTTCGACCAGACCCCGTTCTACGCGGAATCCGGCGGACAAGTGGGCGACCGCGGTGAGCTGTACTCGGCGCAGGGCGAAAAAGTGGCGGATGTGGAGAGCGCTTTTCCGGGCGTGCCGGGACTGACCGTGCACCGCGTGGTGACGGCAGCCAAGCTGCGCGTGGGCGACCTGCTGCGCGGCGAAGTGGCCGCGCCGCTGCGCGATTCGACGCGGCGCAATCATACTGCTACCCACTTGCTGCACGCCTCGCTGCGGCAGGTGCTGGGGACGCACGTCAAGCAGGCGGGCAGCGTGGTCGAGCCGGGCCGATTGCGCTTCGATTTCACGCATTATGCGGCCATGGACCGCGCCGAATTGGAAGAAGTGGAGCGGCTCATGAATGAGCAGATTCTGCGCAACACCGCCGTGGAGACGGAGGTCTTGCCGCTGGAGAAAGCCATCGCTACCGGCGCCATGGCGCTGTTCGGCGAAAAATACGGCGAGCAGGTGCGCGTGGTGTCGGTGCCCGGCTTCAGCCGCGAACTATGCGGCGGCACGCACGTGAGACGCACCGGCGATATCGGCGTGTGCAAGATCGTGTACGAAGGCAGTATTTCGGCGGGCGTGCGCCGGATTGAAGCCATCACCGGCGAAGCCGCGCTGAAGCAATACCAGGAATCGAGCGGCGCCCTGAGGCGCATGACCGAACTGCTGCGGGCGTCCGAGCCGGATCTTGTCGAACACGTGGAGAAACTGCTGGCGGCGGAGCGCGGTCTCGCCAAGCAGGTGGAGCAGTTGAAGGAGAAAGTCGCCCAAGCGGCCTCCGGGAGCCTGGAGGCGCAGGCCCACGCGGTGAAGGATGTGCGCGTGCTGGCGGCGCGGGTGGACGGCATGGACCGGCAGCAGATGCGTTCGCTGGCGGATTCGCTACGCAATAAGTGGAAAAGCGCCGTGGTGGTGCTGGCCTCGGCCGGCGATGACGGCGTGGCGATTGTGGCGGCCGTGACGAAAGACCTGACGGGCAAGGTGCAGGCCGGCAAGCTGGTGCGCGCCGTGGCGGCGGCCACCGGCGGCAAGGGCGGCGGCCGTCCCGATATGGCCGAAGGCGGCGGCAAGGATGCCGGCCCGCTGGATGCGGCGCTGGCAGCGGCGCAACGCGACATCGAAAGCAAGCTGTGAGGAAGCACCGCTCTCTTACGGTCGCGGCTCTGTACGGGTTACTGCTGCTCACCGAGCCGCGACCGTCAGGGAGCGGAGTCCTCCGCGAGGCGTAAAATGACCGAATCCTGCGATGCCATCGTCGTCGGCGCCGGGCCTACGGGCCTTGCCTGCGGCATCGAACTCAATCGGCGCGGGGTGAAGACGGTGTTGTTGGAGAAGGGTTGCGTCGTCAACTCGCTCTACAACTATCCCACCCACATGACTTTCTTCACGACGCCGGAACTGCTGGAAATCGGCGGCATTCCGATGACCAGTCTGAACGAAAAGCCCAACCGCACCGAGGCGCTGAAGTATTATCGCCGCGTGGCGGAGCATTACAAGCTGGATATCCGGCAGTATGAGCGCGTGGAACGCATCGCGGGCGCCGACAATGCCTTCCAGGCCTTCTCGACGGACCGGATGGGCTGCGCGCACATGTACCAGGCGCGCAAGCTGGTGCTGGCAACCGGCTATTACGATGTCCCGAATCTGCTGAACGTTCCGGGCGAAGAACTCGACAAGGTGCTGCATTACTACAAGGAAGCACATCCGTACTACAACCAGGATGTAGCCGTGATCGGGGCGAAGAATTCGGCGGCCATTGCGGCCCTGGAGTTGTGGTGGACGGGCGCTCGCGTCACACTCATCCATCGCGGCCCGGGGATTTCGGACCGCGTGAAGTATTGGATCCGCCCGAACATCGAGAACCGCATCAAGGACGGCGAGATTGCGGCTTACTTTCATTCGCATGTAGCCGAAATCCGGCAGGATTCGATTCGAATTCAGACGGCGCAAGGCGAAGTTACGCTCAAGAACGACTTCGTATTCGCGCTCATCGGCTACCGGCCCGATCTGGCATTCCTGAACTCCGTAGGCATCACAATCGAGCCCGAGACACAGCGCCCGCGCACCAATCCCGAAACGCTGGAGAGCGAATGCCCCGGCGTCTACCTGGCCGGCGTGATTGTGGCCGGCATGCACACCAATGAGATCTTCATCGAAAACGGAAGGCTGCACGGGCGGCTGATCGCCGAGTCGATCGCGTCACAATTGCCGCGCTAAGTGGATCTCCCCGTACAACCATGTAGTACCGGCACTTCCTCGAACTGAAACCGTTGATCGAGTCGCTGAATCTAATCCAGAAGGAGGGAGCAGACTATGATTCGGTGGTTGGCGGATTCCCTGTTTGGATGTTCCCATCAGCACCTGAGTTTCCCGTTTACGCCCCGGCACGGGAGTTTTGGGCCCGCGGCTTTCGGCGTGACGCGCAAGGGAACTTATGTCGCCTGCCTGGATTGTGGCCAGGAATTCTCCTACGACTGGAACGAAATGCGCCTCGGCAGGCCCGTTACCGCACCAGTTGCGGCGCCCCAGGCGCAGCCTTCGTTCCGCTAAGGGCGCGGGCATCGATCCATCGCAACCACTCGTCGAGGCCTTCCTTGGTGGTGCATGAGAGCCGTGCGCTCTGGATCTCCGGGTGGATGGTGCGCGCGTTGGCCTCCGCCACGTCGACGCTAAATGGCACGTACGGCAGCAGGTCGATCTTAGTCAGCAGCATCAGTTCCGCTTTGAAGAAAATGCCTGGGTATTTAAGCGGCTTCTCTTCGCCTTCCGGTACACTCAGCAGCACGATCTTGCAGGCCTCGCCCAGATCGTAACTGGTGGGGCAGACCAGGTTGCCTACGTTTTCAATGAACAGGAGATCGATCTGCGCCAGGTCCCAGCCCTCCAGCGCGCGCCGGATCATGCGGGCGTCCAGGTGGCAGGCGCCGGCGGTGGTGATCTGGCGCACGGGGAAACCATAGCGCGCCAGGCGCGCGGCGTCGGCATCGGTCTGGATGTCGCCGGTCAGCACGGCCACGCGCCGGCCGGGGTCGTAGGATTCCAGGGTGCGTTCGAGCAGCGAAGTCTTGCCGGATCCCGGCGAACTGATCAGGTTCACCACGAAGACGACGTGGCGCGCAAATTCGGCGCGCAGTTCGGCGGCGACGCGGTCATTCTCATTAAGAACTTTGCCTTCCATGGGTACGCGTGTCATGGGACTTCCAACTCCAGGTAAGCGAATTCCAATTCATCGGTGACGCCCGGTTCGATAGCCAGATCGAGCGGCTCCAGATCGCTGCCTTTGACCAGCACTTCGAAGCAGAAGGTCAGAGACTGCGGATCGATTCCCGCCATTTCTCCAATCCGGACGCCTACTTTGACGGCGCGGGCGGGCTTGCGCGCCTCGGTTTCTTTCCGCACGGCATCGAGAATTCCGTTGGCGATTCCGACTTCGTGCATATCAGCAGATCCTTGGCAGTTGGTCGCCGGCCAGCATATCGACGATGCGGGTGGTGCCAAAAGGCGTGTGCATGGTCACCAGCCCGGGGTGGCGCTCGACCACTTCGCCGATGATGGCGGCCTCGGCGCCCAGCGGATGCCGGCGCATGGCGGCAAGCACGGCTTCGGCCGACGCCGCTGGCACAATGGCGACCAGCTTTCCCTCGTTGGCTACATACAGCGGGTCCAGGCCCAGAACTTCGCAGGCTCCGCGCACGCCCTCGTGTATGGGGAGCGCCGTTTCGCGTATGGCGATGCCGGCGTGCGATTGCCCCGCGATTTCATTCAGCGTGCTGGCCAGGCCGCCGCGCGTGGGGTCGCGCATCGCGCGCACATCGCGGGCCGCGGCCAGTATCGCAGCGGCCAGCGTGTGGAGCGGCGCGGAATCGCTCTGGATGGCGCCTTCGAGTTCGAGGCCCTGGCGCGCGGTGAGGATGGTGATGCCGTGGTCGCCAAGCGCTCCGCTGAGGATTACGCAATCGCCCGGCCGCGCGTTGGCGGCCGAAAGATCGACGCCGTCCGCGACCACGCCGAGGCCGGTGGTATTGATGAAGACGCCGTCTCCGCAGCCCCGCTCCACCACTTTGGTGTCGCCGGTTACGATGGGCACTCCGACTTTTTCCGCGGCTTGCGCCATGGAAGCGGCCACCCGCCGGAGATCGGCCAGGGGGAAACCTTCTTCCAGGATGAAGGCCGCGCTGAGCGCTAGCGGCTGGGCGCCGCCCATGGCCAGGTCGTTGACCGTGCCGTGTACGGCGAGCGAACCGATGTCGCCGCCGGGGAAAAACAGCGGCTTGACCACGAAAGAATCGGTAGTGAACGCCAGGCGCCCGCTTTCGACCCGGAGCACCGCCTGGTCTTCCAGGCGGGAGAGCAGCGGGTTGCCGAAGGCCGGCAAAAAGATCTGTTGGAGCAGCGCGGCGCTCAGTTTTCCGCCGCTGCCGTGTCCTAGCAGCACCTTATCATGGTCGGTAATCGGTGCCGGGCAGACGAAGGCGTTCATCGGGCCGCCTCTGGCTCCGTGTGGCGTCGGTAGGCGTAGTAAGCAGCGCAAGCCCCTTCGCTCGAAACCATGGAGGCGCCCAGCGGCTGTTCGGGCGTGCATCGCGTGCCGAAAGCCGGGCAATCGACCGGCTTCTTCAGACCTTGCAGCACCAGCGCGCTGATGCACTCGGCGGGCTCTTCCACTTGGATTTTCTGCGCGCCGAAGAGGCGTTCGGCATCGAAGGCCGCGTACTCCTCGCGGAGGCGATGACCGCTGGCGCGAATCATCCCGATGCCGCGCCATTGCCGGTCGGTGACCTCGAACACCTCTTCCATCAGCTTCTGCGCGGGCACATTTCCTTCGGGCGTGACGGAGCGCGAGTATTGATTCTCAAGCTGCGCGCGCCCATCCTCCAATTGGTCCACCAGCATGGCGATCGATTCTAGCAGATCCACCGGCTCGAAGCCGCCGATCACGATGGGCACGTGGAAGTCTGCGCTGAGCGCTTGGTATTCCCGGTGGCCCATGATGGTGCAGACGTGGCCGGGAGCAATGAAGCCTTGCACGCGATTCGCAGGCGAGCCCAAAATCAGCCTCACTGCCGGCGGCACCAGCACGTGCGACACCAGCATCGAGAAATTGGTCAGGCCCAGACGGCGGGCGTGCCACACCGCCATGGCATTGGCGGGCGCCGTGGTTTCGAAGCCGATTCCGAAGAAGACCACCTGGCGCGTGGGGTATTCCTGCGCAAGCTTGATGGCTTCGAGCGGCGAATAGGCCATGCGGACGTCGCCGCCGGCCGCGCGGACCCGGAACAGATCGGAGTGCGATCCGGGCACGCGCAGCATGTCGCCGTAAGAGACGAAAATCACCCCGGGACGCGAAGCGATTTCAATGGCGCGGTCGACGATTTCGAGCGGCGCGACGCACACCGGACACCCCGGACCGTGTACCAACTCGATTTCCGGCGGTAGCAGATCCGGCAGGCCGTAGCGCATCAGCGTGTGAGTCTGCCCGCCGCAGATTTCCATCAGCACGCAGGGCCGCGTGACCCGGGCGCGTATCCGTGCCGCCAGGGCGCGCGTGATATCGGCGTCGCGGTACTCGTCCAGATACTTCACAGCGGTTCCTTGGGTGCGCTCTCGTCTGCTTCCTGAATTTGGCGCAGCAATTCGTAGGTTCGCTCGGCTTCCTCGGGAGACACGCGGCTGATGGCGAAGCCCACATGCACCAGGACGTAGTCGCCGACTTGCGTTTCGGGGACAAAGTCGAGCGAGACCTCGCGCGTGACGCCGCCAAACTGGACCTTGGCGACGCGTGTGAAGCCCATGTCCGTAGCTTCGATGACCTTACCCGGAACGGCTAAGCACATAGCGAGGAAGTTGCCGCACTTCGGGGGCCAAACGCGGAGAAGGCAGCGAAATGGGCTAAGTGGCGCACTATCAATGTCGAAATTTTACGCAGGCGTCGCAGATGGCGTGAGAGTGTTGGGGAATTTCACCCAATCGGCTGTAATGGCAGCCTTACCCGTCAGAGATCCGGAGTTCACGATATTCTTGACTCAGGATGAAAAATGAATAAGGCGCCGATATGGATCGTTCCGCTCTTCGCCTTTGCGGCGTTTGCCCAGCAAGGGTGGTACCCGCATGAAGGAGGGTTGTTGCGGTATCGCGCCACCCCCCGGTTCGGCCTGGAGCCGGAAAGCATGCCGCAAGGCTGGACGCTCGGCCGAGTGTCGGCCGTGGCGGCGGATTCCGCCGGCAACCTGTATGCCTTCCAGCGCGGCAAAACCGCCGACCCGCTGCTGGTTTTCGACCCTAAGGGCAAATACCTGCGCTCCTGGGGTAAAGACATGTTCGGAACTCCTCACGGCCTGCGCATCGACAGCGCCGATAATGTCTGGATCACCGATAGCTCCGATCACCAGGTCATGAAGTTCACCAAACAGGGCGAGCTACTCCTGACGCTGGGAGTCAAAGGCAAGTCCGGCGCGGACGACAAGACTTTCAACAAGCCCACCGACATCGCATTTGCCAAGAATGGTGATTTTTACGTCTCCGATGGCTATGGAAATTCGCGCGTGGTGAAGTTTTCGAACGGCGGCAAGTACCTGATGGCCTGGGGCAGGCACGGCGCGGGTCCAGGCGAGTTCAGCACCCCCCATTCGGTCGCGGTGGATTCGGCCGGCGCCGTCTATGTGTGCGACCGCGATAACAATCGCATCCAGATCTTCGACGCCTCGGGGAAGTTCCTGCGCCAGTGGACCCACCTGGGCTGCGCGTTGAGCATGTTCATCACGCCCCAGGACGAAGCCTGGGTGCTGGCTTTCCGTGACGCCACCGAGGGCGCGGCGTATGAATGGCTGTCCGGGCGGATCATGCGGATCGATCTCGCCACCGGCAAGATTCTAGGTTCGATGGAGAGCCCCGGCCACTGGCTCACGATTTCCCCTCTGGGCGATGTCTTCGCCGCCAGCCTGACGGGCAATGTGATCCGGTGGACGCCTGGCTGGCCGGAAAAACGGTGAGGACGTTGGTGGGGCAGGCGCTTTCGCCGGCGAAAGCGCCTGCCAACCGATCTTTTCACAGACCCTAACGCTCACGGGTCCGTGCCGGGGCCGCGTTTATCCACTTCTGTGTCGCGCACTCGGCCGTCTGCTACTGCACCTGTGCCAGGTCGGCGTGATTTCCGCGCGCCGGCTCGGTGTCGGCGGTGCGCGTGCCGCCCGCATCCTGCAGCAGCTTGCGCATCATGGCGTGCGCCGGAGTGTGTTCTTCCACGAAGTCCACGCCGCACGCCGTCAGGCTGAAGTCGGCCCCCTGGTTCATCTGCACGTACTTCTTTTCCTTCAGATACCAGAGCGTGAATTCCAGGTACTCGCGCGGAATCGCCATCAGCTCTTCCAGTTCCAAGAGCGATACGTTGGGATGCTCGGAGTTGCGCCGCCGCTGGGCATACAACACGCACAGCACGCCCAGCCGCCGGTTTGCTTCGCCTTGCTTCTCGTCCACAAAAGCACGCGCCTGGAACATGGGCAGCGGACGCGGTGTCTCGGTTTGGCGCGCACTGTCGTAGCGTGCGCGCGTCTCCGGGTTGCTGAGCACGCGGTAGGCTTCCGAGAGCAACAGGAAGCGTTCCTGATCGCCGCTCTCCGGATTGTCCGGATGGAAACGCGTAGCCATGATCCGGTACACGCGGTGGATGGTTTCAATGTCGGCCTTCGGACTGAGTTGCAAGGCTTCGTAGTAGTCGGTTTGGGGCGCCGCGCTCCGGGTCATTTGTTTTGTCGATTCCGAAAATTCCACGCCGGTGCGGTATACCGTGTCACGCGCCACCGAGTAACGCACCACCGCTTCCAGCGGGAAGGCGTATCGCGCCACGTGCATGTAGACGTGTATTCCGGGTGCGATGGCCGCCGGGCATTCCAGGCACATGCCGGCTTCGGAAATGTCGTGCGCCCGCAGCCGCAGCGTGGAGACTTTCCCCGACGCGTCTTCCCAATACAGCGTCACCTGGAAATTAACGTGTTCGCGATGGTATTGCCGTTCGGTTCTCTTCATGCGTGTACTCCTTGGCGTAGCAGCCTCTTCACGCGCGCCACCAGTTCCAGCGGATTGAATGGCTTGATCAGGTAATCGTCGGCGCCCAACTGAAATCCTCTAAGGATGTCGGGCTCCTGGTGCCGCGCCGAAAGCATTACCACCAGCGTCGGCAGGTTCTCCGCGCGGATCGCGGTCAGCACTTCGTAGCCGTCGGCTTGCGGCATATTCACGTCCAGCACGGCCACATGCGGCCTGCTCTCGCGGATTATGCGCAGCGCATCGTGGCCGTTGTCGGCCGTCTGAACCTGCATGCCGTAGTTGCGCAGGATGGTGCGCAGCAGCGCCAGAATAATCGGATCGTCGTCCGCCAGCAGCACGCTCGGGGCAACCACCCCATTGCGCGGCTCGGCCTTCGGAGCCGGCGGAGCCACTTGCTTGGGTGGCGCCGCGGCCGCCGGGGTGCGCGAACTTGCCAGCGCCAGCCGCATCAGAACTTCCTCGGGCTCCCACGTGCCAGCCAGGTATTCCACCGCCGCCGATCGCATGTCGGGCGCCAGGTTCATCAAATCGGCCCGCTCCCCGGCCAGCAACAGCTTGCCCGCTCCGGCGCCCGCCGCCGCTGCGCTCAGCCGCTCCGCGTCCATGCCGGGTTCGACGTGCAGGATCGTCAGGTCGCACTCCCGGATGGATTGCGATTCCAGTCCGTCGCTGCTGGAAAACAGCAGCGGCCGGGCCTGCACGCGGCCCAGCGCCGCGCAGATCGCGTCGCACCGCTCCGCCGGCAAGCCCACCAGCGCAATGCGCTTCCCTTCGAGCGCCTGCCGCACGTAATCCGGTTCCGGCGTCTCCTCATTCTCGATCAGTTCGCTGAAAGCCATGTACAAGTCGCTGAGGCGCTCGCGCAGCGCCGCGTCCCGCAGGGGGGATTCCGCCAGCAGTCCTTCGCAGTCTCGTGCCAGTTTTGTGATCGTCGGAAATCCCAGGGTCCCGCCGCTGCCGGCCCACTCGTGCAGTTGGCCGGACATGCGCACCGGATCCAGGCAGGTATCCAGCCTTTCCAGAAACTCGCGGCTGCGGTCCACGCCTTCCCGTAGAAAACGCCGCCGCAAGCTTCCAGCGTCCGGCGCCGGCAATTTCAACGCGTGTGCTGCCGCCTGCACCGCGGGGCGCGCGGGTGATTTCTCACCCAGCAGTTCCCGTACCCGCGACGCCAACGTGGCCGTGTCCACCGGCTTGGTGATGTAGCCCTCGCAGCCGGCTTCGATGGCAAGCCGGTTGTCGAGCCTGGATGTCGAGGCTGTCAGCACGGCAACCTTGATGCCGCTGGTTCTGCGATCCCCCTTGATCCTCCGGGTCATCTCCAGGCCGTCCATGCCGGGCATTTGAATGTCCGTCAGCACCAGCGCCGGCCGGAAGCTGTCCAATAGTTGAAGAGCTGTTTCGGCCCGCTCCGAGGTGCGGACCTCGAACCCTTCATAGGTCAAGAGCAGCCGCATGAGCTTGAGGTTGACCGATGAATCGTCCACGACCAGGATAGGTGCTCCAGGCATTATCGCCACCCCCGCGAACTTCTCGCCAGCCGCGCCCAGGCCCGGCGGATCAGATCGTGCCGGTCGCGCAGAGCGCATTCCACCACCAGTTCGTCGCGTGTGCGTGCGCAACTGGCGCGGTGCGCATCCTCGCCGAACTCCGATAACCAGAGGTAGTCGCCGAGCCACGCTTCCAGTTGGTCGTTATCCAGCCTCGCCCACAACCACGTTCCCGCATCCAGCACCGCGGCAATGGCCAGCGGCCCTGCTGGATCTCCCGCAATTTTGTTAATTTGCAACATGTCCCAGTGCTTGTTTCCTTGGTGTCATGATGCCCTGAAAGTCCGGCGGGAAAATGGGCGTTTCGTACTTCAGACGTACTGAATCGCCGTGAAAGTGCCGGCGGTACCAGCGATGGGGAAACGTTATCTTGGATGTGGAATGGCTCGGCGATGGCTATGCCGTTGGCGTGCCGCGCCGCTTCAGCAGCCACGCGGCTGCGGCGGTGCACAAACCCAGCGAGATCCACTGCGACGTATCGAGCGGTGTGCCCCACAGGTTCCCCTGCTCGTGGTAGCGGAAGAACTCCACCACGAACCGCACCGCGCCGTACAGCAGCAGATACAGCATGATGATGGTGCCGCGGCGATGCGCTTTGCCGATGCGCCAGTAGAGCACGGCGAAAATCGCGAACTCCGCAAAGGCTTCGTAAAGCTGTGTGGGATGGAGCGGAACGTTGAGCGGCACTCCCACGATTTCCGCCGCCGCCGGGCTGCGGAATGTGACCGCCCACGGCAGGTGGCATTCCACGCCCCAGCAGCAGCCCGCCGAAAAACAGCCAAGCCGTCCGATGCCGTGCCCCAGCGCGATTCCCGGCGCGCAGGCATCCGCTGTCCGCCACGCCGGCAGCTCGGTTTTGCGCATGTACCAGACAGCCACGGCTAGCGCGGCGATCAGCCCGCCGTAGAACACTCCGGCGGCGCGCAGCGTGTCCACGGTGAAAATTTCCGCCGGATTCTGGCGGTACCGCGGGTCCACCACGAACATCATGAGCTTGGCGCCGCCGATGGCCGCCAGCGCGCAGTAGACCACCAGGTTCGTGAGGCTGTCGGAGTTCAGGCCTTCGCGTTTGCCTAGCCGCGCCGCGATCCACAGGCCCGCCAGAAATGCCAGCGCCACCAAAACGCCGTAGGTGTGCAGGAACGAGAGATGGAACAGTTCAGGATACATTGGCCGTCCGTCGTTTGGGCCGGATGAGATCGATCACCAGCAGCCCGCATCCAATCACCACCGCCGAATCCGCCACGTTAAACGCCGGCCATTGATACTGGCCCGCGTAGAACAGCAGGAAGTCCGTCACGCGTCCCCAGAGAATGCGGTCGACCAGATTGCCTGCCGCTCCGCCCAGCACCAGCGCGAAGCCCCAGCGCGAAGCCGTGTCCAGACGGTCCGGCCTCCACAACAGCGCGCTCACCGTTACCACTGCCGCCAGCGCGCCCAGGATCAGCAGCGTGGTGCGCCATTCGGAAGTCGAGTCATTGAACAACCCGAAGGCTACGCCGCGGTTCTCCGAATGGATGATGTCGAAGAAGCCCGGAATAATGCGGTACGTGTCGAGGAACGTGACGTGGCGCTCGATCCACCACTTGGTGAAACGGTCCAGCGCGAGTACCGCCGCCGCCGTGCCATAAGCTTTCACGCGGAGATCAACCATGGATTGGGAGTCACCAATATGGTAACAGGCGTGCGGATTCACGCGGCACAGAACCGTGAGCGTCAGCGAGCGGCCAGCCCCAGGCCGCGTGGCGCCCGGAAGGCATTTCCAGCCAGGGAAGGGAATAGGGTATGCTGGTTCCCATGCGATTTCTAGCCACGATGCTGTTAGTTCTGATTCCGCTCTGCGCCCAGGACGCGCCCCCGCCACAAAAGAAAGGCGGCGGGCCGCCGAAGAACCTGAAAATTCTGACGCCCGAACAGTTGCAAGCTGGCATCATGCAACAGTTCGCCCGGGCGCTCGGACAAAATTGCCAATTCTGCCACGTCCGCGGCGACTTCGCCAGCGACGACAATCCAAAAAAAATACAGGCGCGCTCGATGATCGCCCTGGCGCATGACATCAACGCCAAGTTTCCCTCAGCCGAAGGCAAGGTATATGTGACCTGCTACACCTGCCACCGCGGCAAGACGACACCCGAAACCGTGGCGCCGGCTCCCGCTCCGGGCGGGCCTCAACCGTAGTAAGAGCCTCGGCAGGGCCCCACCGCCGCAAACACAGGATTGTCTTGGTGGCGCAGGCGGTGCCGCCTGCGCTCCCACTTAATGCGCCGGCGGCAGGTTCATTCTGCTCAGAAGGTCCGCAAAGCGCGGATCTGCCGCTGGAATCCGCGGATTCAGGCGCGCATAGGGCAAATGGGCGCTTCGCTCGTCGTACGCGATATTGAGCCAATAAAACAGGCGATTCCAATCTTCCGCTGCCGCGGCCAGATCGGCTAACGCCGCGGCGGGCACGTGTTGTTCCTCGTGCAGAGCGTCTCCCTGATCGAGCAGACCGCGGGCCTCGCCAGGTTCGCCTCCCATGGCGGACCAGAGCGCCGCCTGCAGTGTGGCGCCAAGCTCCCCGGTCAACTGCCGTGCTTTTTCCGTCTGACCCGCATAGAGCAGCGCGCCAATCAAGCTGCTTTTGGCCTGCGGATCGTGGGGGAAAAGATCCGCGGCCTTCCGCGCAAATGGCAGCGCGCCCGCCGGGTTGGTGGACGCCAAGTGCTCGTTCACTGCATCGCGGAGCATTTCGGGCGATAGAGGATCGAGCGTGAGAGCGCTTTGCATTTGCGACAGGGCCTCGCCGAGCCGCCCCTGGGTTTCATACCAGTGCGCCAGCCAGTGCTGCGCCAGGCCGGGCCCCGCGCTGAGCTGAAGGGCGCGGTCGAATTCCTGCTTGGCGGCGTTCCAATCCCAGTCGTACTGCAGCTTCACGATTCCCAATGCGAGGTGCGCCTCTCCGGAATCGGCATCCAGGGCGGCGGCGCGTTCGGCGGCATCGCGCGCCGCGGGCATGGCCTCATTGGAGCGAACCAGGCCGTCATCCACGCGGTACGCGTCGGCGATCGATTGCCAGGCCCACGCCAGCGCGAAATCCGAATCCAGACGCGCGGCTTCTGCGAAGCGTTCGGAGGCCTTGGTAACTGAAGCACCGTCGGCGCGGCCGAATAAAGCGCGGCCTTCCAGGTAAGCGTCGTAAGCCTGGGGTAAAGGCCGGCGCGGCGCCGCACGCGGCTTGACGGCGGCGCGGATTCTCTGCGCGAGGGCGCGGACCATTTCCCGCTGAAGCGAAAACGCGTCATCGGCTGCGCGGTCTATGGTGACCGACCAAAGCTCGTATCCGTCATCGGTGCGGTGGAGTTGAGCGGTGATGCGGAGATGGCCGCCGCTTTTTTGAATGCTGCCTTCAAGCACCGCGGCGACGCCCAATTGTTCGCCGATGCGGTGGAGATCGCGGGCTTGGTTCTTGAACTCGAAAGCCGAAGCCTGGGCCGCCACGTGCAAGCCGGGAACGCGCGCCAGGCCGTCGGTGATTTCGTCGGTGAGGCCGTCGCCCAACCAATCCTGGCCGCCCGCGTGGGTCAAATCGAGGAAGGGAAGGACCGCGATGGACCGTATGCGGGCGCTGGCTGTGCTTGCGTGCCACTTCAAACCGGCGGCCGTGAGCGCGGCGATCGCGGGAATGGCGGCCAAGACCCAGAGCCAGCGGCGGTGATGCGCGAGAAAGCCTGCCGAATCGGTGTGACGGCTGGCAGGGTCAACTGGGGAAGGATGGATACTCATGCCGGGGCGTACTTCCATTTTACGCGCACCGATGTGGGACAGGCGCTTTCGCCTGTCGACCCTGCGATCTCGGCGCGACTTCCTCAGCGAGCGCTCGGCAGCGGCGGTAGTGGAATCCGTTGATGGCCCTGGAAGATTTCGGCGAACGCCGCCAGGACCTCGTCGTGCAATACGCCATTATCGGCCAGCACATGGTCGGAAGCGGTCACATTGAAGGGCGCGCCGGTCATGTCGCTGACGCGGCCGCCGGCTTCCGAGGTCAGTAGCGTGCCGGCGGACATGTCCCACGGTTTCAAGCCGAATTCCCAGAAAAAGTCCAGGCGGCCGCAGGAAACGTACGCCAGGTCCAGCGCCGCCGATCCCGTTCTCCGCACGCCGTGCGACGCCATGGCCAACTGGTAATAGAAATGGATGTTGACATTGTGATGCCGTTTGCGGCTGGGAAAACCGGTGGAGGAAAGACTATCGGCCAGGCGTTTGGTCTCGGACACGCGAATGCGATGGCTGTTGAGGAACGCCCCGGAGCCGCGTTCGGCGGTGAACAACTCCTGGTGCATCGGGTCGTAGATCACGCCCGCAATGGCTTCGCCCGCCCGTTCCAGCCCCATCGATACGCAGAACATCGGAAATTTGTGCGCGAAATTGGTGGTGCCGTCCAGCGGATCGACGAACCAGCGGTAGTCGGATGAGCTCTGGTGGCCCCCGCCTTCTTCGGCCACGATCGCGTGGGCCGGAAAATGCGAGCGCAGCCGTTCCACCACCAGCTTTTCCGACGCCCGGTCGGCTTCCGTCACCAGGTCGAACTCGCCTTTGGCTTCGTAGGCCACGCGCCGTTCGTAATAGTTGGCGATCAGCGCGCCGGCTTCTCGCGCGATTTCAACGGCGGTTTCCAGGTGATCCATGCGCTCGCCTGGCTAATCCTCTTCCTGGATGTACTTGATGTCGTGTTTGAAGATGAAAAGATTGGGCTCGCCTTTGCGGGTGAGGCGGATGAAAGACTTGTCGTAATACTCGATTGTGCCAGTCACTTCCTCGCCATCCTCCATCTTCACGCGGATAGGCGTGGCGTTCTCAATCAACTGTTTGAGGTATCTGGCTTCTTCAAACGTATGTTCCGGAGCGCGCCCGGATTTTGCACCCTGTTGTGATGTACTCACTGCTGGGACCGCTTCTTCCTTCCGTTGGGATTCACGGTAGTTCGTGCGTCGGCCGATCCGGCGCCTTCCGCATCCCCATAATAGCCGTCGCGGGCGGAGACACGCAAATCGGGCGAGGTGGTGGCCACCTGGAGTTTGTGATACGGGTCTTTGGTGAGCGGCACGCCCTGTGGATAAAAGCTGAGAAGGTACTGCGTGCGCAGTTCGGTGATAATGTCGGCGAAGGCCTTGTCGAGTTTGCCGGCGTCGGGGAAAAACGTCCGCCCGCCGGTGCGCTGCGCCATGAAGATCAGGGAATGCTCGCCGCCGGTATTGCGGCCCGCCTCGTTGGTAATCGGCATCACCACCACCGGATAGATCACCGCGTCGGCAAATTGCGCTTCCTTCAACGCGGTCTGGATATCCACGCTGCTGGTGGTGTTGCCGCCGTCGGTGATCACTACGATAACCTTGCGGCCTTCGCGCGGTTCCAGCGCGCGCGCGGCCAGGTGAATGGCGTCATAGAGCGAAGTGCCGGCTTCCCCGTGCAGCAGCTTCAGACGGTTTTCGAGCGCCGTGTAATTGCGCGTGAAGCTATGCTCCTCGCGCACTTCGTAATTGAAGCTGTAGAGCGCCACGGCATCCTGCGGGTTGCCCTCCGCCAGCAGAGCGTGAAGGAACTTAGCGGCGGAATCTGTCTCGTACTTCAAATCCTTGGCAGTGGAGCCGCTGGTATCGATCAGCAGCACGATGGAGAGCGGCTGCTCGGTGGTGCGCTGGAAGAAAGCGATTTCCTGGCGCACGCCGTTGTCGGAGATGGTGAAGTCGGCTTTCTCCAGCGCGCCCACCGGTTCGCCGTCCGGGTTCTTCACCGTGGCGATTACATGGACCAGTTGCACCTTGGTCTTGAAGACCGTCGTCTGGCCGCTGAGCGCCGCCGCGCACAGGACCGCGAGCGTGAGCGAGCGGCCCGCCGCGCGGCCCGGCCCCGGCCGCCAACGCTCGCGGTTCCGTGCTGAGCACAGAATCGCCGCGCCAATGTGTCTAGCCGGCCACTGGAACATTTTGGTCCCACTCTCCTTCCACCCAGACTGCGCCGTCGAGAAAGTGCTCCTTCTTCCAGATGGGGACGCGCTTCTTGAGCTGGTCGATGGCTTCGAGCGCCGTCTCGAATGCCGGGCGGCGGTGCGCGGCAGTCACCAGGATGGCCACGCTGGTATCGCCGATGAGCATGCGGCCGAGGCGGTGTACCATGGCGATGCGTTCGATCTCGCGCGACGCGGCCAGATCGAGTCCGATCTGCGCCATCGTTTTGAGAGCCATCGGTTCATAGCATTCGTAGTCGAGGCACAGCGTGGCGCGGTCGCCGGTGTGGTTGCGGGCCGTGCCTTCGAAGGTCACCACCGCTCCTTCGGCGCCCGTGAGCAAACCGGCCTCTAGCGCTCGGGTGTCGATAGGCTGGCGCGTCAAAGCGAAGTAATGGCCGGCTTTGGTAATTTGGGCGGACGCGTTTGTGCCGCCCGAGACCGGCGGCAGGAAGGCCACTTCGTCACCGTCGGCAAGGCGCGTGGAAATCTCCGCAAACTCCTGATTCCGGGCGATTACGATGTTGCCTGCCAATTCCCGCATGCGGGGGTAACGGCTGGCGTAGCGTTCGAAAACCGAGCGCAGATCGGCTCCCGGCGGAAAATCGGCCTCGTCGGACGGGCCGCCCGCCAGTTCCCGGAGCATCCCGAAAAACAGCACGCGCACATGCATTGTGGGGTTGTAACTTTCAGTCTAACAGACGGTTGCGGGCGGCTCGGGGTTGCAGGGACGATCCGGCAAAAGAAACGGGGGCCAGGGTTCGCCTGGCCCCCGTTGGGGAAGTACTGGGTAGGAACTAGAAGAAAAGCTTCGTCGAAAATTGGATATTGCGCGGTCCACCGAATCCCGTGATCTCGCCAAACGTAGAGCTTGTGTTGCTGGTGGTCGGGTTGTTCCAGTTGGCGTGGTTCATGATGTTGAAGAACTCGGCGCGGAAGTCCAGCCTCCACCGCTCCCTAAACCGGAAGTGGCGGATGAGGGACATATCCCAGTTGATCTGGCCGGGGCCATAGATCGCATTCCGTCCGAGGTTGCCAAAGGTACCAGCCGGCTGGACTGCGAAGGCCAACGGGTTAAACCATCCGCTGAGCGACTTCGGAGATCCGTAGACCTGGTCCGGCAGAACCACGTTGGGTCTGTCGAGGCCCTGGCCGCTGAGCGAAATGTCCTTGCCGCCATCGGTGAGCTGGATGGGGTTGCCGGTGAACAGGCTGCCTGCCGGCGCCAGCGACCAGTCGGCAGTGATGGCTTTGAGCGCGCCGGTCCCTAGCCCGGGGCTGGTGACTACAATCGAGGTGTTGAAGACCTGGCGGTGGTCGAACCCGCAATTACCGCGTTCGCCGGTGGCCCGGTTGAGCGGATTCTGGTAAATTACGCCCGCCAGTTCTCCGGCGAAATCCCAGGAGCTGACGCAGTGGCTGTAGGTGTAGTTGCTCAGGATGGTGAAATTGTGCGAAAAGCGCTTGTTAAGTGAGGCCAGCAGGCCGTTGTACTCGGCATTGCCGCCGTCATCGCTCTGTTGGATGTCGCCGTAAGCCGCACCGGTGACGGGGTTCACCAGATAGGTGAGGCGGCGCTGGTTGGCATTGGCTGCCGTGGAGGTCGCCGTGGAGCCGGTGTACATTTCATAGTTGGCATCCGTCGACCCCCAGATGTGGCGCGTGAGGCTGCCCAGGTAGTTGACCGTAACCAGCCAGTCTTTCTTGAGTTCGCGCTGGTAACTGATGTTGTAATTGATCATGTACTGCACTTTCAGGTTGGGCGGCACGCTGACGTAGACGCCTGCCGTGGCTGGGAAGACCGTGTTCCCGGGGAACGGGTTGCCGCCCGCGACGCTGGCCCACGGATTGGAGAACACTCCGGTGGTTATTTGCGTCGAAGAGACGTAAGGGGCGTTGGTGGTCCAGCGCTCGGGGTAGAACAGCTCGGTGGTGTCGTGCATCATGGCGATGGAAACACGAATGGTCTGCTTGGCGTCGCCTTTGGGATCCCATACCATGCCGAGCCTGGGCGAGAAGGTGGCCCAGTGCGAAGCCGTGAAAGCGTCCCCGCAGCAATCCTGAGAGTCCTTGGAGAAGATCAGGCCCGCCGGAGCGGTGGGATATTCGGAGCTGTGCCAATTCTGTAGGAACAGCGGCCAACTGAATTGGTTGCCCCGCCCGTATTTATCGTAGGACGGCACGGACGGTTCCCAGCGGACGCCGTAATTGATGGAGAACCGCGGCGAGACGTGAAAAGAGTCCTGCACGTAAGCGGCGATGACCGTCTGGCGCAGGTAGTCGGAAATCACGTTTCCATCGGTCAGGCCGGGGCTGCCGTCGAACCGGCCGATCAGCAGGTCCGCCAGACCGTCGCCGCTGATCCCGCCATTGAAGGTGAACTGGCCGTTGGACTGCTGATTGTTGTAGGAGTTGAACTGGTCTTTGCGGCCGTCGAAACCGATCATGATCTGGTGCTTGCCGCGGATGAGGGTGAAATCGTCGGCCAACTGATACGTGTTGATGTCGAAGTTGGCGAGAGCGCAGGTGCCGCAGCCGATGTTGAAGCCGCTGCCCGAATAACTGCTGACGCTGAGCTGCGTGTAGTTCGGAACGGCGTTATACATGTTGACGCCGAGAGAGACGGGGCTGAACAGATTGGGCGCGTCGCCGCGGTTGTCCCGGCGCCGGTCGAAGGTCATGTGGAGAGCGTTGACCGCCGTGGGGCTAATGGAGTACGTATCGCCAATCGTCATGGTTTGCGAGCGATCCTGGTTACCCGGGGCGCCGGTGGTCAGAGCGTTATGACCGTCGAAGATCACCTCCGCCAGGTAGTCGTAAATAAAGTAGCGGCCGTAAAAAGTTTGCTTGGGACTGACGATGTAGTCCACGCGCCCGATCCACTGATCGTCCGGGTTGTTGGCCGGATAGCCAAAGGTGTACAGCCCGCAAGGATTGGGGGAGAGCGGGAGATAGGTGGACGCCAGTTTCAGCCCAGCGGGGTCAAACGTGGAAACCGGGATCTGGTTGTTGGGATAGGGAGTACCGCTCGGGTTTTTCAAAGTGCGTGCCGTAGCCAGGCAACCGCCGTTGGATTTGGCGCCGTCGAGCACGCTGAAATCGCCGTTGAGCGCCGCAGCCGTGGGGGTGTATGCCGTGTTCTGGGTCGGGTCGCTGCGCTGGCGGGTGCCTTGATACCCGCCGAAGAAGAACAGCTTGTCCTTGATGATCCTGCCGCCCGCGGTGCCGCCGAACTGGTTGCGCTTGATCGAGTCGCGCGGCGGCTGCGATCCATAAGCGTCGCCCTTCGGCCGGCCATTGAGGTCGCCGTTGCGGAAGAACTCGAATAGATCGCCGTGGAAAGCGTTGGCGCCGGACTTGGTCACGACGTTGACCGTGCCGCCGGGGTGCAATCCGTATTGCGGCGGCAGGGCGCTGGTCTGCACGTTGAGTTCCTGGACGGCATCCGGGAACGGAATCGGCAGGTTGACATTGCTGAAGGCGTCGTTGTTGTCGCCGCCGTCCAAAAGGAAATTGATGCCGTTGGCCTGGCTGCCGGCCACCGAAAACTGGCCGGAACCGCCGGCGGTGCCCTGGATGTTCTTGCTGCCGGTCAGATCGCCGCCGTTCAGCGTCATGGTGGACGTGGCCCCGCCACCATCCGACAGCACCGATGTCAGGTTGCGGCCGTTGAACGGCAGATCGAGCAGTCTTTGGGTGTCAATCACCTGGGCGATGGCGCTATCCCTGGTTTCCACCATGCCGGCGTTACTGACCACCTCGACACTGTCGGTCACCGCGCCGATCTGCATCCTGACATTAATTCCGGGGTTGCTGCCAACCTGCAGGACGATTCCGGTTTGCACATAGGTCTTGAAACCGGCAAACGAAACGTCCAGCCGGTACGCGCCTGGCGGCAATTCCTGTAAAGCAAAGCGGCCTGTGTTGTCCGTGACGGACGTATGCACCTCGTGTTTGCCCGTCTCGGTGATTTTGACTTGGGCGCCGACGATGGCTTGGCCCGTCGGGTCGGTGACGTGACCGTCCACTTCGACCACGGCAACTGCCTGTGCCATTGCT
Organism: Bryobacterales bacterium; assembly: GCA_963842505.1. Lineage (GTDB taxonomy): Bacteria > Acidobacteriota > Terriglobia > Bryobacterales > Bryobacteraceae > PALSA-129. Next base: position 651,479 of record CAWJGZ010000004.1, on the reverse strand, counting down.
CGCGGGCTCAACAGGACAACCAGCGCGAGAGCGCAAAAAAGAACCGCGGCGCGGTTCCAGCGACCGCTGCGGGTCCACAAAAACGACATAGTTTTCTCCTTCACGGCGCGCTCGGGCGCCGGCCAAAGACTCAGAAGCTGTTGATGCAATTATACGGACCCTTATATCGGAAACAAGTTCGTTTTTCTAAACTGATCGTTGAGTTTTTCTGATGTAAGGCGCCGCAGGCAAAAGGCCCAAGAGACGCAAATATCGGCTTTTTTCGCGTTACAATTGCAATCTGCAATAGAACCCAACCGCCCAAAGCCGAATCCGCCAGGATGCCCGCCGTTTGCACTCCGAAAGTAACTCGAACTCCTGACTTACCGGGACCCTCGCCGCCCCCGGTGGCGTAATCTCCAATCCCGGCGCGCCCTTAGACCTTAACCTCGTCCCTGTCTTTGTCCTTCTCCGTGTCTCCGCGCCTCGGCGGTGAACAAGCAGTCTCCCGTTTGGTCCCGGCTGCGCCGGCCCCGGAACTGGGAATGCCGGCTCGATCTTCGTTACAATTGCACTCTGCCATGAAACCAACCGCCGAAACCCGTATCCGCGTGCGCTATGCCGAAACCGACCAGATGGGTGTGGTCTATTACGCCAACTACCTGGTCTGGATGGAAGTGGGCCGCGTCGAGTTGTGCAAAGCCTGCGGCTTCAACTACCGCGACATGGAACGCGAAGACGGGATCTTTCTCGCCGTGGCGGAGGCCGATTGCCGCTACCGCTCACCCGCCCATTTCGACGATGAGGTCATCATCAAGAGTTGGATCGAAGAGGCTAGCACCCGCATCGTGCTCTTTCACTATGAAATGCGGCTGGCTGAAGACGGCAGTCTGCTGGCTACCGGCCACACCCGGCATGTCTTCGTGAACCGGGAAATGCACCGCGCCCAACTGCCCGAGAAATACTACCCCATGTTCGGCATAGGCGCATAGTTCCAAATCGGCGGAACGGCCGCGAACCTTAGCACCCGGAGTTTACTCGGTTCCGCTCTTCTTGCGCTCTGGGGCGCCCAGCTCCTTGAGCAGATCTGTGGCTTTGTACACCGTATCCAGCGCCTCGGCCATGCCCTGCGTCGCCACGTGCACGGCGCGCGCCAGGTCGTCGGTATACATATAGGTGGAAGGCAGGGCTTCCAGGTTGGCGTCGAAAACCATGCCCACCAGTTCGCCTTTCCGGTTCACCGTGGGGCTGCCGGAGCTGCCTGCGGAAGTGTCGCAGGTGCTCACGAAATCGAAGGGCGCGATCAGGTCGAGCTGTGCCTTGGCATCGACCCACCGCTGTGGCAGTTTGAAGGGATCCTTCGGTCCCGCCAGGTGAAAGAGGCCGCCGAAGGTGGTGGCGAAGACCACCGCCGCTTCCGTGCGGTCGTGATAGGCCTTCACCGAACCGAAGGTCACACGCGGCGTGGACGTGGCGTCCGGGTAATCCGCCGGGCCCCAGATGCGGAAGCGGTATTGCGCAATCTTCTCCGCCGCCGAAGCCGCCAGCGCCTCGATGGTCTCCTGGTGTTTCTTGAGCAGCTTGCGGGCCGGCTCATCCAGCGCGCGGACCAGCCGCAGCATGCCGTCTTCGGATTGCGCCGCGGCTGCCTTGTCGGCTGCCAGCCGCTTTCGCTCCGCCGCGTCTTTCAGCTTGCTCGTGCTCACGAATTCCGCGGCCATTTGCGCCGGCGTCTTGCCGCCCAGAATGGCTTTGAGCGGAACTTCCTTTTCGCCGAGCGCTTTGAGTTCTTCCAGATACTGCGTGAGCAGCGCGGTCTCCAGTGCGTCGTCGATGGGCGCGGGCGAGTAAAGCGCCGGTTCGAGCGAAGCCAGCGCCGAGTCGCGGTATTCCGGCAGGCGTTGCTCGTTCGGTTTGGCGCGCTCTTCGCTCAACCGCAGCACCTGCCGCGCCATGCGGAAAAGTGTCGATCCTTCGGCCGCCGGCTCTTCCAGAATCTGGTAAGGCTTCTCGAACGGCGTCCACGCCTTGTAAGCGGCGGCCACATCGTCCCACACCTTGCCGGCGTCGGTTCCCAGTTTGGGATCGTGTTCCACCGCGTTGCGCAGGCGCTTCTCGAAATTCACTTTGCGGATCAACAGGCGCTCATCGCGCAGGCCGATCAGCAGACCGGCGGTCGATTTGTAACTTAGCCCCAGGCGCGACAGCGCCGCTTCCGCCACCCGCCGGCTCTCATCGGTCTTCGGTGTGAAATTGGTCAGCATGTCGATGCGCGCCGCCAGCCGCTGGGCCGCGAGCGGCATTTCCGTGTCCCGGTAGAATGTCAGTTGCGCGCTGGTATCCAGGCGCGAGGTGGCCGCGGGGTTCCCAACCACGAAGAGCATGTCGGTATCCTTGACGCCCTCGGCGCTCCATTTCAGGAAGTGCGGGGTGACCGCCGGCTTGCCGTTCTCATAGGCCCGCAGAAAAGCCATGTCCAGCTCATACCGCTGATAGGTGAAGGTGGCCTTGTCGCCGCCGAAAAAGGCCATCGCGGCTTCCGGTGCGAACACCAGCCGCAGATCGGTATAGTTCTTGTAGCGGTAAAGATGGTACCGTTCGCCCGAAGAGAGCGCCACCACCGTGCAGACGTTCCCGGTCTTTTCCGCGCAGGCCTTTTCCACCCGCGCAATCGCTGCGTTGCGCTTGGCCAGCGTTTCGGCGGCCTTCTCCGCCACGGCTGCGGCCTTGGCGTTCTTGGGCGCTTCCTTCACCGGCTCTTTGATCTGGCTGGTGACGTCTTCCAGCCCCACCAGGACGCTGGCTTCCAATCCCGCGCAAGCGCGCTCGTCCGAAACCCGTGCCGCGTAAAACCCGTCCTTGACATAATCGTGATCGGGCATGCTCAGCTTGGCTATGCAGTTCGCCACCGTCTCGCGGTTTGTCAGCACCAACCCGCCCGCCGACACGAATGAGCCGGACGATCCGCCGATGCGCAGCGTGGCCAGCCGCAAGTTATCCAGAAACGCGTCCGTCACTTCGAAGTTGTAGGCCTTCTTGACCGCGTCCTTAGGAAACTCGTTGAACAGCCACATGCCCTCGTCGCCCAGAACGGGCAGAGCGAGAGCGCATACCAAAAGCACGGCGGGGATTTTCATGCAGACTCCAGGATATATTGATTCCGCGGCCGCGGCCAATTGGTTCCCGAACTTCCCGCCACTACCCGGCTTGACAACGCTAATAAATTAATACGAAATGGCATGTATGCCGCAAGGGCAAACTGGCCGAAGCCCTGCCGCTCTATGAGCGGGCCATGAAGATTCTGGACCCGCCCAACCCTCTTTATGACGCCCCGCGCGCCGACCTCGAAAACATGGCCAACGAACTCAGGAGGGCCTTAAAGAAGCCGTCCACCCAGCCTCCGCCGGCGAGAAAGAAGTAGCCCGGGTCAGGGCCGGGCTACGCTGCCGTCAGGGCTCTCCGCACCGCGGCGGGTTGGTTCTTGATGACGAGCATATAAGCGCGCACTGCCGGTTCGGGTTTGCGTCTCCCTTGCTCCCATTCCTGAATCGCCCGCACCTGTAGCCCGTAGCGTTCCGCAAATTGCTCGCGCGTTAGGCCCTGCTCTTCACGGATGGCACGAACGTCTACGTCGGGCACCACGCGCACCACCTTCATGGGAAGTTGGATTTCACCCCTGATGTGTCGTGCGATCTGTTTGGCCGACGCAACCAGCACACGGCCGAGCTTAGTGCTCTTGTTGTTTGATCGGCCGGAGGATTTTCGCAAGGGCTTGTTTTTCGGCGTCACTGAGATTCTCCTTCTGGTTCTTGGCATACACGGCGATGAAGTATACTGCGTCCGGAGCGTTGAAGTAGTAAATCACCCGCACGCCACCGCGTTTTCCACTTCCGGGACGCGCCCACCGCGCCTTCCGCATACCACTGCCACCCGGAACGCGAGGGTGGCGCTCCGGGTCGTCGGCAATGTGGCGTTCCATTTCGTCCTGTTCCTTGGGGTCGAGCAGCTTTGCCGCATCACGTTGATAGCGGGGGAGCAGGAACAAGCGGCGCATATCAGAATTGTACTGCGGCATTGCCGCAGTTGCAACCTGGCGCGAAACCGCGGCTCCGTTGAGCAAGGCGCCGCATGCCCTATTCCCACCGCAGCGCGCTCATCGGATCGATCCCCGTAGCTCGCCGCGCCGGGATGTAGCCTGCCAGCGCGGTCACCGCCGCGATTCCCAGCGAAGCGGCGGCCATGGTGAGTAAGTCGGTGGGCGCAACACCGAATAACTGAGCTTGAATGAGTCGCGTGATCCCGTAGGCGCCGGCCAGTCCCAGGGCCACTCCGATTCCCGCCAGCGTCAGCGTTTCGCGCAGAACCATCCACACCACCGTGCCTTGCCCCGCGCCCAGCGCCATGCGAATGCCGATCTCCCGCGTGCGGCGCGCCACCATAAAGGCCATCACGCCATAGAGGCCTAGGGCAGCCAGCAGCGTGGCCAGACAGCCGAAAACGCTCGAAAGTGCGGCCAGCAGCCGCTCGGTGAGCAGCGATATCTCCATCTGGTTCTCCAAGGTGCGAATGTCGTACATCGGCACGTTGGCGTCAACGGCTCGCACGGCCGTGCGCAGAGTGCTGAACAACCCGGTTGGGTCGCCCCGGGTGCGCAGGTAGACCGTGCCTCCTTCCGCAAAGTTCTTCTGGTCGTTGGGAATGTAGAGTTCGTAGGGAGTGTCGTCGCGCATGCTTTCGTATTTTGTGTCTCCCACCACGCCCACAATCTGGATGTCCGTTTTCGTTCCGGGGTCGATTCCCATGCCGACATGGCGCCCCAGCGGATCGGCGCCCGCAAAATATCGCTGCACGAATTTTTGGTTCACGATCCCCACTTTGGGCGCGCCCGCCACGTCGCGGTCGTCGAAGTCGCGGCCCAGCAGCACCGGAATCTTCAGCGTCTTGAAGTACCCGGGACTGCAAAACTGCATGTGCGGATCGGGCCGTTCATCCTGCCTGGCCGAGTAACCTTCGATGGTGACCCACTGATCCCACTCGTTGTCTTCCAGTACCGGGATTACCACGATACTCTGGGATTCCACGCCGGCGAGCGTGCTCAACCGTTCGCGCAGGCGGCGATAGTAGTCCGTAGTCCACGCGGGGTCGTAGCGGCTCATGGTGGGGTCGACATCGAAGGCCGCCAGATTCCTGGTCTCGAAGCCGGGGTTCAGCGTCTTCAGGTTGCGCAAGCTCTGCAGGAACAAGCCGGCGCCGATCAGCAACAGCAGGGACAGCGAAACCTGCGCCACCACCAGGCCCTTGCGCAACCCGGCGGCGCCGCCGCGAATCACCGCGCCCGCCTGGTCTTTCAAGGTATTCGCCAGTTGCGGCCGCGTGGATTGCCACGCCGGAACCAATCCGAAAAGAACTCCCGCCAGCAGCGCGACTGTGAAGGTAAAGCCCAGCACGGTCCAATCCGGCGTGCTGGAAAGTGATAGCGGCGTGTGCCCCGATGGCAGAAAATTGATTAACGCCCGGTCGATCATCACCGCCAGGCCAACGCCCAGAGCGCCGCCCACCGCCGCGAGCACCAGGCTTTCCACCAGCAGTTGGCGAATGAGTCTGCCGCGCCCCGCGCCCAACGCCAGGCGAACCGCGATCTCCTTCTGCCGCGCCGAAGCGCGCGCGATCAGCAGATTCGCCAGGTTCGAGCAGGCGATCAGCAGCACCAGCCCGACGATGCCCATCAGGGCGAAAAGCGGCTTCGAGTACGTCCTGCGCAGGTTCGAGCGGCCTTTCGATCCGGGCATCACCTCCATCCACATCTTCAGGAACTCCTGCTTGACGAATGGCGAGGTCTTCGCGAAGGGCTTCTCGGTCACTTCGAGGTTCAGGATCTGGTGGAACAACGGCTGCAAGCCCGCCTGCGCCTTCTTCATCGTCATCCCCGGCCTGAGGCGGCCGAAGACCTCTACCCAGCGGAAGCGGTCGTTATTCAAGCGGCCGAAATCCGAGCGTGGCAGGTCGTCTTTCATGGTCATCGGGATGCGAATCTGCGGCGCGCGGCCCGGCTCCACTCCGTCGAATCCCGCCCGGCTCACGCCGATAATCGTCAGCGCCCGGCCGTTCACCACCATCTGCTTTCCCACAATGCCCGGGTCCGCGCCGAAACGCCCGCGCCAATATCCGTAACTGAGCACGGCCAGCGGATGGCCGCCCTGCATCAGATCGTCGGAAGCGTTGAACACGCGGCCCGCCGCCGCGCCGATGCCCAGCACCGGGAAGTAGTTGCCCGAAACAAAATCGGCCCCGATCAGCTCCGTGCCGCCTTGGAACGTCGCACTCACGGTAGCCGGGTACGTGCAGAACATCCCGCTGAATACCTGGTTCTTGTCGCGGATCTCCTGATACATCGGGTAGGAAAGTCTGTCCATCCCGTTGTTGCCGCCGTAATGTCTGCCGCGTCCGGCCAGCATGACAAGCTGCTGTGGATCTCTCACCGGAAGCGGCTGCAAAATGAGCTGGTTGACAAGCGTAAAAATTGCTGTGTTGGCGCCAATCCCCAGGCCTAGCGAAAGCACGGCAACGGCCAGAAATACCGGCGACTTGCGTAGCGTGCGGAGGGAATACAGGAAATCTTGCAGTAGTGCGGCCATCGATCATTATACTGCCCACGGCGGAAAAAGTTACGAATTTCCGGGCACAGAACCGCGAGCGTTAGCGGGCGGCCAGTTCGAGGCTGCGTGGCGGCCGCTCGCTGACGCTCACGGTTCTGTACTAGTACGTCTTTGTTTCTTTGCGGGCCGCGAAGATTTTTCCGCGGCCCAAGTCCGTAGGACGAAAGAGAATAGCCCAGTGCGCCAGCACTGGGAACCCCGCGCAAGACCATTAGCCCCGGAACGGGGCGTAAGAATCCGGGCCCGCTCGCACCTTTCGCCCCGTTCCGGGGCTGGTCAATTGGCGACCTGGACCCAGGGCTTCGCGCCCTGGGCTGTCATCTTTCGCCCTTTGGGCTCTTTTGGAAGTACGCTGGTTGCGGCTTGCCGCGCTGTGCCCCCGGCCTCTTCGTCTACAATAAACATCATGTGCAGATCGCTGTTTGCCACCATTGCGGCCGTGTTTGTGCTGGTTGCGGCGGGCGCCGCCCAAACCGAAAAGAAATGGGTTTTCAATAAGGCGGAAATCGAGACCTATGTGCGGCACTTGTGGGTGCTGCCGTCCGTCATGGGCGTCACCGTGAGCGACCCCAAGCCTGCGCCGGACTTGACCGGCTTCCAGGAAGTCATGGTCAAGATCACCCAGGGACAGGCCTCGCAGGATATTACCATCTACGTGTCGAAAGACGGCAAGATCTTTCAGGGCAACATTTACGACATTAATCTCAACCCTTTCAAGAAGGATCTCGACCGCCTCAAGACGCAATTCCAGCCCAGTCTCGGCACGCCTGGAGCCACCGCCGTGCTGGTGATCTTCAGCGATTTCGCGTGTCCCCATTGCAAAGTCGAAGCGCAGATGCTGCGGCAGAATCTGATCGCCAGTTATCCCACCCAGGTGCGCCTCTATTTCATCGACTTCCCCATCGAGCAGTTGCATCCCTGGGCTAAGGCCGCGGCCATCGGCGGCCGCTGCGTCTTCCGCCAGGATCCGGGCTCGTTTTGGGATTATCACGATTGGGTTTTCGGACACCAGGATTCCATCACTCCCGAAAATCTGAAAGAGATCGTCACCATCTGGGCCAAGGATCGCAAGGATATCGATTCCCTGCAGCTCGGCCAGTGCATGGACACGAAGGCTACCGGAAAGGAAGTCGATGCCGAAATGGAAGAAGGCCGGACCTTGCAGATCGAAGGCACTCCCACTCTGTTCATCAATGGGCGGCGGATTCAGAATTCCATGACGTGGCCCGACCTGAAGGCCACCATCGACAACGAAATCGAATACCAGAAGATCGCCAAGAACGCTGGCGAAGACTGCGGCTGCGACTTGCAGCTCAGCGTGCCGGGCCTCCCGAAAACCGGCGCGCCGGTGGTCAAGAAGAACTGATTGGGCAGGAACGCCGGCATTCTTGAGCCTGCGGAAAAAAGCCAAATCAACACAGGCCGCCGATAAACGCCGATAAACGCGAATTGAAAAGGATTGGTTTATCTGAGTTCATCCGCGTTGATCGGCGGCTCAAAATGCTCTCTCTGACTTTCTTTGAGCAGCCTCATTCTCGCCGGCGCTTCGGGCCGCGGCGCGCATAAACCTCCTCACGGTTCGGGCAGCAATTCCTTGAGCGCTTCAATCAGCGCGGAGGGAAAAAACGGCTTGCGCAGAAAGTGCACGCGCGGCGATTTGGGAGTGCGCGAACTCTTGTCATGACCGGAAATCAACAGCACCTGGACCCCCGGCTGCAGTTTGAGAACACGCTCCGCCAGCTTGTTGCCGTCCATCTCGGGCATCATCACGTCGGAAATCATCAGGTGCACCGGCTGCTGTTCGCAGATACGCAGGGCTTCGGAGGGCCGCGGAGCCAGCAGAATGTTCACGCCGTGCGGCCGCACCATCTTTTCCACCAGCCGCAGGATCTGCGGGTCGTCTTCCACGATCAGAACGGTGCGCATTTCCGTGCTCATTCGACCATCTGATTCTACGGGTGCCTGCTCGCCAACCGCAACCATGCTCCAATTTCTGCGACAATGCGGCCAATGCCCTGTCTGCTATTTGTTTTCGTTATGGCTTTCCCTCGTGCCGTCCTGGTCCTGATGTTTTTCTTCTCCAACTATCTGGGCCGGGCCTACCACGGGCTGCTGATCCCCGTGCTCGGTTTCTGCTTCTTGCCGCTCACCACCATTGTCTACGCCTGGCTCATGAATTCGCACCGCGGAACCGAGGGCATCAATTTGCTCTTTCTGATTGCCGCAGTGGTGATCGATCTGGGCGGTCTGAGTGGCGGCGAGCGCTATCGCCGGACCACCCGGTAAGCCGGTCCACTTTCCGTAACGCCGGGAACATCCAGGCCCACAAGCCCACCACCACCATCGTGCCAATTCCCCCGTAAACCACCGCCGGCACCGTGCCGAACCACTGTGCCGTCAGGCCCGACTCGAACTGTCCCACTTCATTCGACGCCCCGATGAAAATCATATTCACCGCGCTCACGCGGCCGCGCATCTCATCCGGCGTGCCGAGCTGGATAACGGTGTGCCGGACGATCACGCTGACCATATCCAGCGCGCCCAATGCCGCCAGCGCCGCCAGCGACACCGCCAGGTTCCGCGAGAGTCCGAAGACCACCGTGCAGATGCCGAAGCCCAGCACGCACCCGAGCATGGCCGCCCCCGCGCGCCGGCTGATCGGCCGGTGGGCCACCAGGATCGCCATGAGGATGGCGCCGGCGCCCGGAGCGGCTCTTAGGATGCCCAGCCCGGTGGCCCCGATCGAGAGGATCTCTTTCGCGTAAATCGGCAGCAGCGCTATCGCGCCACCCAGCAGCACCGCGAACAGGTCCAGAGAGATGGCCCCCAGAATCAGCTTGTCGCGCCAGATGTACCGCAGGCCGCCCAGCACCGCGCCAATCGACGCCGCGCCGCGCGGCCGCGGCGGCGCCTTCACCCGCGTCTTGGCAATCAGCAACAGGCTCGTGAGATAGGCCATCCCCGCTCCCACATAAACCGGAATCGGAGTTCCCGTCAAGCTATAGAGCAACCCGCCGGCCATCGGGCCGCTAATTAGCGCGGCCTGAAAAATGGACGAGGACCACGCCACCGCGTTGGGGAAATGCTCCGCGGCCACCAGTTGCGGCAGGTAGGCCTGCCCCGTCGGCATGTTGAACGCGCGCACCGCTCCATTCATCAAAAGCGCCGCGTAGATCGGCCAGACCGTGGTCAGCCCGCGCAGCGTCAGCGCCACCAGCAACCCCGAGCATAGGGAGAAGGCCAGGAAACACGTTTGCAGGATGCGCTTGCGCGCCACCCGGTCGGCCATGTGGCCAGCCACCAAAAACAGCAGCATCCCCGGCAGAAACTGTGCCAGCCCCACCAGCCCCAGATCGAACGGCCGGTTGGTCAGGCTATAGACCTGCCAGGCCACCGCCACCGATTGCATTTCCGACGCAGCCGTGGTCAGAAACCGCGCGATCATGAAGTAGCGGAAGCTGGGATATTGAAACGCTACGCGGGCCTGCGGCATGGCATTGGTCTAAGGCTTGCGCAGCTTGGCCGCGAATTTCTCGCGGAACTTCTTCAGCTTTGGCGATACCACAAAGGCGCAGTACGGCTGCTGCGGATTGTTGCGGAAATATTCCTGGTGGTAGTCCTCCGCCCGGTAGAACTCCGTGGCCTCCCGCAGATCGGTCACAATCGGCCGGGAAAACAGGCCCCGGTGGTCGATCTCCGCGATCATCTGTTCGGCGGTCTGGCGCTGCGCCTCGTTGTGGAAAAAAATCACGGAGCGATATTGCGGCCCGGTGTCGTTGCCCTGCCGGTCGCGCGATGTCGGGTCGTGCATGGCGAAGAAAACTTCCAGAATCTCGCGATACGTCGTCACCGCCGGGTCGAACGTTACCCGCACCACCTCCACGTGTCCCGTGGCGCCCGTGCAGACGGCTTGGTAATCGGGGTTCGCCAGGTGGCCGCCCATATATCCGGATTCCACCGCCAGTACCCCCTGCATTTCGTTGTAGACGGCTTCCATGCACCAGAAGCAGCCGCCACCCAGTGTTGCGGTTTCGGAAATTGCCATTTCTTCCACTCTACACCCGGCACTCACCGCAACACGGGTGCGCGACACAAGAGTGGCTAAACGTGGCCCCCGGAACAGAACCGCCAGCGTGAGCGAGCGGCCGCCACGCGCACCCCCGTCTACCCCGCCGCAACTTATTCCGCAAAGTGCGGTTTAATAGTCCAGAGGGTAAGCGATGCGTCGTCATGCACTGGGGAGAGCGGCCTGTGTGGTGTGTCTGTCCGCCTTCACTGGAATCGCGGTCTACGCCGGGAAGGCCGCCGCCGTCTCCGCCAATTTCTCCAGACAGATCCCCAGGAACGATCGGGTCGTGCAGGCCCTGAACCGCCTCACCTTCGGCGCGCGCCCGGGCGATGCCGACGAGGTCCGCAAAATCGGGATCAAGAAATGGATCGACCTGCAACTCCATCCCGAGCGCATTCCCGAAAGCCCGGTGTTGGTCGAAAAGCTCAAGCCTTTCGACACTCTCGCCATGCCTAGCGATGAACTGGTGCGCAACTATCCGGCGCCGCAGATCGTTCGCCAGATGGTCGCCGGCCAGGTTCCCTTTCCCACCGACCCCGATCGCCGCATGATGATTCAGCGCCTCGTGGCCCGCGACGAACAGCGCCAGGCTGCCGGCGGTCAAGCGGTCCCGCCCGGCGCGCCCACCGCCCAGCCGCTCACCGATCTCCTGACGCCTCCGCAGATCCGCGTGCTCCGCACCGGCGCGCCGCAAGACCGCCTGGCGCTGTTCCAGTCGCTGCCCGCGGACAAGCAGGACGGCGTGATTGCCGCGCTCCCCGCGGGCATTCGCCAGGCCTTGTTTGCCGCCGCGCCGCCGGACGTGCGCCGCAAAATCGAAATGTCCGCCGGCCCCGCTCAGGTAGTGGCGCGCGACCTCACGGAAAGCAAGATCCTCCGCGCCGTTTACAGCAGCCGCCAATTGGACGAGGTGCTGGCCGATTTCTGGTTCAATCACTTCAACGTCTTCCTGGATAAGGGCGCCGACCACTACCTCATCACCGAATACGATCAGTCGGCCATCCGCCCGCACGTGCTGGGCAAATTCCGCGACCTGCTGGAAGCCACCGCCAAGAGTCCCGCCATGCTGTTTTTCCTCGACAACTGGCAGTCCGTGGCGCCCAACCTGCCTCTGCCGCGCGGCCCCAACGGCCAGCGCCGCGGCCTCAATGAAAATTACGGCCGCGAGTTGCTGGAACTCCACACCCTGGGCGTGGACGGCGGCTATTCGCAGAAAGACGTCACCGAAGTGGCCCGCTGCTTCACCGGTTGGAGCATCGATCGGCCGCAGCTTGGGGGTGGTTTCTTGTTCACCCCGCGCCTGCACGATCGCGGGGAAAAAACCGTGCTGGGCGTGAAAATCCCGGCCGGCGGCGGCATCGAGGATGGCGAAAAGGTGCTCGATATCGTGGCCCGCCATCCTTCCACCGCGCACTTCATTTCCAGGAAACTGGCCCAGCGCTTTGTGGCCGACGTTCCGCCGCCCGCCCTGGTCGAGCGCATGGCCCAGACGTTCCTCAAGTCCGATGGCGACATCCGCGCCGTCTTGCAGACTATGATCAATTCCAGGGAATTCTGGTCTGAAGGCGCTTTCCGCTCCAAAATGAAGTCGCCGCTTGAGATGGTGGTGAGCGCCGTGCGCGCTTCGAGTGGCGACGTCGATTTCGCCACCGGGCTCGTCAACCAGGTGGCCCAGTTGGGCGAGCCGCTCTACCGCAAACAGGAACCCACCGGTTACTCCAACACCGGCAGTGAATGGATGAACTCGGCGGGATTGATGGCGCGCATGAATTTTGCGCTGCAACTGGCGTCTAACAAGGTTCCCGGCGTCATGGTGCCCAAACCGGATAACTCAGAGGGCATCGCCCTGGGTTCGCCGGAATTTCAGAAGAAGTAGCCGGGCCAGTGAGTTCCGTGGGGGGAATGTTTATGCTCAATCGTCGTATCTTTCTTCGTAATTCGGCGCTGGCGATGGTAGGAGCCGGCGCCGTGCCACTCTGGTTGCAGCGCGCCCTCTATGCCAAGGACGCTCCCTCGCCGCGCCGGAAAATCCTCGTCGCCATCTTCCAGCGCGGCGCCGCCGACGGCCTCAACGTCGTCGTGCCCCACGCTGAAAAAGCCTACTACGCGCTGCGCCCCACTATTTCCATTCCGCGCCCCACTGCCGCCGCCGATAAGCGCGACGATGCCGCCATCGATCTCGACGGCTTCTTCGGCTTCCATCCCGCGCTCGCGCCTCTCAAGACGCTCTTTGACCAGGGCCATCTGGCGGTGGTCGATGCCGTCGGCTCGCCCGATCCTACGCGATCCCACTTCGACGCGCAGGACTACATGGAATCCGGCACGCCCGGCCTGAAATCGACCATCAGCGGATGGATGAACCGCGCGCTCCCCATTCCCCAAGGCAAGCCTTCGCCGGTGCGCGCCGTGGCCTTGGGTCCGCTGTTGCCGCGCGCCATGCGCGGCCCGTCTCCGGCCATTGCCCTGCAAACCATCGGCGGTTTCCAGGTAAGCAATCCCGAGGCCGCCAGGGAATTCGAAAAGATGTACGAGGCCGCCAAAGATCCCATCATCCAGGCCACCGGCCGCGAGACTTTCGAAGCCATGAACATGCTGCAATCCATCCAGCGGCAGGCCTACACTCCGGCCGCCGGCGCGCAATATCCCAACACGCCGCTGGGCAACAGCCTGAAGCAGATCGCGCAATTGATCAAGGCCGATGTCGGCATGGAGATGGCTTTTGCCGACATCAACGGCTGGGACCACCACGTCAACGAAGTCGGCCAGAAATCCTCCGAAGGCCAACTCGCCAATCTCTTGCGCCAGTACGGCCAGGCGCTGGCCGCGTTCTGGGCCGACATGGGCGACCGGATGAACGACGTGGCGCTGGTCACCATGTCGGAATTCGGCCGCACCGCGCATGAAAACGGCAATCGCGGCACCGACCACGGCCACGCCAACAATATGTTTGTGCTGGGCGGCGCCGTCAAAGGCGGCAAGGTCTACGGCCAGTGGCCCGGTCTCGAAAGGGAGCAACTCTACGAGTCTCGCGACCTGGCGCTCACCACCGATTTCCGCGACGTCCTGGGCGAGTTGGTCGCCCGCCATATGGGCAACCCGACTTTAAACGGCGTCTTCCCCGGCTACGCCCCAAACTTCCTGGGATTGGTCTAGCGAACTGGCGTAGTGCGCCGCAAAACGAGACCGCAAAACGGGGACTGCTATCCAATTCCCGCCTTTGAAATTGGATAGCTGTACCCGCTTTGCCCCCGGAGATCCACTCCCTGCAATTCGCACCCCATCACGCCCGCGTTATAATTCATTCAGTCGCGTTGCGGATGTGGCGAAATTGGCAGACGCGCTGGATTTAGGTTCCAGTTCCCGCGAGGGAGTGAAGGTTCAAGTCCTTTCATCCGCACCACAGGAAAACGGACGCACCCGAACGACAGAACCGCCCATACAAAGCGCCGGGACCTCGCTGTTCGTGGAGCGGGCCTCCGGCCCGCAACGCCGGCTTTGCAGCCGGCGCCCCGCTTTGGCTCACCTAACAGCAGGTTTATAAGAACTCCTTAACCGGGTCGCCTTTGAGCGTGCCAGGAGAGAGGTTGGACGTGTCAGCTTGTCCTCAACCCCAACTGTCCCGGCGGGCGTAGCCTGCCAAGCCCGCAAGGGCGAAAGACAATAGCCCACGGCGTGTGCCGAATAAGCGTTAACCTAATAAAAACTGTATCGGACCCTGGTTCGTGGGGCCTCGGCTAAAATAATTCCTGATGCCATTTGGTTAGCTGTTGTTGCTCTGCATCTATTGGGGTCTGCGAGTTCGTCTTTGTCACTACCGACACGGCAGGTTTCTGTTGGCGTTCGGTCAGTTCCTTGGCGCAAAGCTGCATTTCGATGCAGTCTGGATCATGCGCCCACCCATCAAGTCCTTGCCTTGACGACTGCCGTATCCGGCCTTTGACCAGGTTGAGTAGCTTCTTTCGGGATGTGGTATCGGTTAGATATTTGAATTGCACATTGGTGGATCGTGAAGGCTAACTGTGTGCAACGATGGCTACGACTAACAGGAGCACGGCTACATCTGCGACCAGCCACCAAACTAAAGGGACTACGTTCGCCTGGGGCGGTCTTGGCGCTACGGGTGACACATTACCGATCCCCAAATGCGGCTTACCAGAAAAGATACTGGCAAACTCCCTGTCCGTTATTTCTATGTTCACGCCCAAACTAAGGTCGCCACCCCCGGTGAGACCACTAATCCGGCAGTGATACGTGTCACCCCGATCCATGCGAACCGCAAGACCACTCGGATCATCACCACGAGAGACATGGGCAGGAACAAATCCTAGTTGGTCTCCATTCAAGCGCATCACTTTGATGGCACCCTTGTCGTGGGGATTGTAGGGGTCACGAACCAATATGAGGGGTTTTCCTTCGGAACAACGTGCAACAACCCGCTGGCGTCCCTCATAGGTCACTCCAGCAACTTTGGTGAAAAACGACTGTGCCGCAGGTGGACACTCGTGCGGGGACTCAACCAAACGCCAGCACTTTGCCGTTTCAATAGCTGGCTGGCCCTTTTCCAGCAGATACTCCACTTTGATGTCAATCTGTGCGCCGTTCTGCTTAAACTGATCGTTATAAATCGGGTGGGCTTTCTCAATAATCGCTGTGAACGACTGACCACGATCAATAGCTGAGGCCACCTGATTTCCGACCGCTGCATCAAGTTGGCCGACGACAGCACCATCCAGGTTTACGTTGACTTCGGCACTTGACGACCTCTCAAGCCTGACGATTCGGCCGATCATTCGACGTTGGTTAGCTGTTGGTCCAAGATCGGTGGCGATGCCAGGACATTTGGCTCTCGTTCTGAATACACGGCGTGTTGCCATCTTCAAGTTACCCTTTGGTTGTCACTGAATATCGATTTTGACGGTGTTAGCCGACAGCAGTTCCCAAGGAAACAGTCCACAGCCAGCGCAATAGCTGACGACACTGACATTCACAGATGTCATTCCTGATCCAGCCAAAGAGTGTGGCAGTACAACGTTAATCTGATCCAGTCCATAGAAGGAACCGGATTCACCCGCCCCTTGCGGTCCAGCGTATAAGACCGTCCAACCGTCTCCCACGCTCACCACGTCGCCCAATGTAGCGAAGGGAGATCCGCCGCCAATATACGAATTAACTCCACGAATGCCTGTCCCAAATAATTCCAGTACCGCAACGTCAGTGCTTGATCCAAGATTGATTGGAAAAGGTATCCAGTTACTCCAGGTAGTGCCGTTCCATTCAAGAGTGCTGGAATACTGTGCAACGGAATTCATAAACGTCTGGCTACCATCAGAGTGAACAATCACAACCTGTGCAGCCGCAAGCCAGCCGCCTGATTGGTCTGCCGTGAACAATGACGGCCCCACAGCGTTTAACGTGGTAGTTCCACAGATCTTTCCGCCGCTGCTTGTGGTTAGATTGACGGTTCCAGTCCCACTTTGCGAACCAGACGGCAATAATGCGTTTACTTGTCCTGTAGTAACCGCAAGCAGCGAGATTGGCAGCGTGCTTCCCGAAGCATCCGTGATGGTGGCGCTTACGCCGCCTAAGGTGGTGGGCAATACGGCTGGTGATTCATCTGACGCAGTGTACACGCCCGAAGCGATGTTAATTCCAAACATGCTCACAAGCGAGCCCGGAGCGACTGAAGGCGCATAGCTACCAGCCGAAACAGTAGACAGAGCTTGTTGCGAACAGACCGGCACGTTTGATGATGTGACGACAAGCGTGACATTGAGAATTGAAGGGGTGACGGTAATGTTGGGATTACCTCCCATGTTTAGAGTGACAGAAGCCGAATACGATCCTGGAGTCAAGTTGTTTGCGTTGGCGATTATTGAAATCGTCGTAGACCCCATAGGAGAAACGGGGCTAATCATCAACCAACTTGGCACTTGGTTTATTAGGATTGTGCATGATGCACAATTGGGTGTCATCGTTATCTGTACGCTTTGCGCCGCCGAAAACTGACCTCGTATCGCAGCAAAGGTGAGACTTTGCGTGGTTTGAGCAAACCCCGTAGCCGTCGCCAGCACAACCGACATGGCGAAAGCCAGTGTGGTGTGCTTCGTTTCTTTGGATACCACCATCGTTATCATCCCAAAGCTGATCTGCGACAATTTCAGACCGTAACATCCCGAAGTTTAATTGGGTGATGCGCCAAACGCAAGGGGCTTGCTTTGGAGCGGCGGCGGGGAAGATCAGGTGAATGTACAAGGCAGTAGGGGCGCCGCGGGGTCGGTTGCCTTCGCCGGGGATGAAGTCCATGCCACCGGGCCGGTGCGGAACGATTGTGGGGCCTGTGTGCGCCTTCAGTGGCCCAAGCTGGACCGCCGCCTTGGTGAGGACGGTGATTACAGTGTGGTGGGGCTGAAGGGACTTGAACCCTTACGGCTGTTAACCGCCAGAACCTAAATCTGGTGCGTCTGCCAATTCGCCACAGCCCCGTTTGCCGATTCTACCATTCATCTCGCCAATAAATATGTTAAGTTAAGAGAACTGGATTTAAGTTCCAGTTCCCGCGAGGGATTGAAGGTTCAAGTCCTTTCATCCGCACCACAAGAAGACGGGCGATCTGAACGACGGGAGCGCACGTACAAAACGCCAGGCCTCACCTGATAGCGTTATTGTGGGGCGGGCGCTTTCGCCTGCCAGTCAATTGCCGAGTTACCGTTTGTGGTAGCGTCGCAAAGCGAGACCAATCAAGCCAAAGCCAATCAACATCGTAGACGCCGGTTCAGGTGTGTCGATGGGATCTGCGCTGTTTTCGAATGCCAAGTCGGCGGCGGTCAAAGCTGTCCACCCGACATAGCCGCCATTATTGAACGTGACTTGATAGGCGTCGGTCAGGTCGCTAACCGGACAGGCAAGAACAGGCGGCGTAGCACTGAATTGACTGACACATCCCGTGAATCCGTACACATCCACAGTAAGTGGATTGCCGCCTTTGATATCCAGATCCTCTGTAAGGTAATTAGAAAGCGGCCCATACTCTGCAGCATAGGTTGGGTTCACAATAGTGGCCTTCCACCCGGAGTCTAAGTTGGCGAATCCCAGAGCGTCAAACGTCACCCCTGATGGTGTTTCGATGAACGCTTCAAGGACATCTATACCAGCAGCGCTGGGATTGATAAGGTACGCCGGCGCTTCCGGTGGTATTACCCACACCGTTCCTGCCAGTGCGGGAGTGACGCCCACAAAGACAAGCGCCAAGACAAGAACAAAAGTGAAGCGACTTGTTTTCACGCTCACAATTCTAAGAAGAATCCGAATCAGGCGATAGACATGTACTACCCAGGTGGTACAAAACCGGCCGACGCGAACAGGGTACTAAGTACTCGTGACTGCGAGCTTCGCGGCGCAACTAGGCAATAGTTAACTGTGGATAGCATTGTCCTACTGCCTGTCGGCTGATGACTTAGGTTCCAGTCATTTCATCCGCGTCATTTTGTCAGGCTGCCGCGGCCGCCGCCAGCAAATCTACCGGGCCAGCAGGAGCAGCACGATGACGGCGCACACCAGGAACAGTACGATCGCCATCGCCGGATGAATGTGCGCGTGACCCGGTGCGCAGAGGTCGCACCGCCGCTCGGCCGGCTTGTGCTGGTATTCGCGCCAGGAGACACCCGTCCCTGGCAAACCTAGAGAAGTGTACCGGCGGCCGCGCGAGTCGATTCCGATATGTGCGCCGCGGCCGCCTATCGAAAAGCCTACGCCGGATTTTGAGAGGTTGATCCGAACCCCCGGAAGGAGCTTGATGCGGCGCTGGAAGCGGAGTCCCATATCGTTACGCTCAATCTAGCACATGGTCAACTCACGATGACTCCTGACCGCCTGGGCAAGGACGGAAGGCGCCCACGGCCGGAATCGAGAATCATGGAAGGTGAAGCGCTGGCTGATGCAATGAGCGAAAATGGGTTTTCTCGGGATGAGCTATGCCTCGATTTGCAGCCAACTCCCCTACGACTACGAGCCGCCAGTATTGGCGCGCCAACTGCGCGAGTACCATGTATAAACATCAGGACACCCCGTCTCTTGAGGCAGGCTGCCATGCTTGACGCCTTTTCGCTTGTTGGAGAAGTGGCGCTCATCACGGGCGGCGGGACCGGCCTGGGGTTTGCGATTGCCTCGGCATTTGTTCAGGCGGGAGCCCGCGTCGTGATCACCGGAAGACGCGAATCCGTCCTGCGCGAAGCCGCCGGCGCGCTGGGGCCGGGCGCGGTGCCGATGGTTCACGATGTCACTGCGAAAGAGGGAGCGGGCGCGCTCATCCGGAAAATCGAGGAGCGGCATGCGCCGGTCAGCATCCTGGTAAACAACGCGGGCATTCACTTGAAGAAGGACGTGCTGCATACATCGGTGGAGGAATTCCAATCGGTGCTCGACACGCATGTCCTGGGATCGCTTTCCGTCACACGCGCCGTGCTGCCCGCCATGATGGAACGGCGCGGCGGCGCCATTCTGTTCATGGCTTCCATGACTTCATTCATCGGCATGCCCAATGTGGTCGCCTATTCGGCCGCCAAGTCGGCCTTCGCCGGAATGGTAAGATCGCTGGCCTGCGAACTCGGCGCGCATAACATCCGCGTGAATGCGGTGGCTCCCGGCTGGATCGAGACGCCCATGTTGCACCAGGCGCTGGACGGCGATGCGCCGCGCGCGGCAAGGATTCTGGCGCGAACCCCCATGGCGCGTTTTGGCGCGCCCGAGGATATAGGGAACGCCGCGGTGTACCTCTGCTCGCGCGCGGGCGGATTCGTGAACGGCGTAGTGCTGCCGGTGGATGGCGGGGCCAGCATCGGGTTCTGAGCGCCTCAGCGAATCAGCCGCATCAATCCGTAACACGCCAGGCAGATCCAGAAGTCCACAGCCAGTCCCCAATCGATCTGGTAGAGTCCGTGTTGCGCGCGCGGCGGCAGGTACCGCATCACGCTGAAGTAAATCGCATTCCCCGCCAGCACGGCGATCAGGGACTGCCAGAACTGGCGCGGTTGCATCCACCATTTTCGTTTTGACATCTCAGACGAAAATCAGCATACACCCAATCACTGTGCCGCGGCCCACGCCATGTCGCGAATCTGGTTCAGGAAGCCAATATACACGGGAATGGGGATATCCGGCGAATCGCCGTCGTTCAGGTAATGCTCGATCTTCACTTCGCGGGGAATCGAGCGTATCACCTCGTTGAACCGCTTCATCTTGAGATACTTCACCTTCCATAAGTCAAGCATCAGCGCCTGGAATTCCGGGCTGACAAAACCGAGCTTCCGGTTACTGAGATAAATGCCGTCGAAGTGCCGCGCTTGCAGGGCCGCGACCAGGGAAGCATCACTTACCGGGGCTATCGGAGCGAGGTATACCAGAAGATGAAAAACGTCGGCCAGATCGCCCCAGAGGACTTTTTCCTGCAAGGATGTAAAGCGAAGGCTGCCCGGCGTGCGCTGCTGCAATTCGCGAGGCTTGGCCCGCGGAGGCTGCGCGGCCAATTGCTCGCGGAACCACGCCCTCTTGGACGAAGTGAGATTCGCGCGCAGGAACTCGATCATGTAGGCGTGTTCGAGGTAAATCTTCTGATCGTGGTCCAGACGATAGAACCAGGATTCCCAGTCAACGGCATTCAACCGATCGAGAAGACCCATCAGGTCGGCGGTGGTCACGCCGGGGTGGTACTTAATTGCCTGCCATAAGTGTTCGAGCGAATCGTAGGTCGCGCCGTCGAAGTCTATCCCTTCTTCGATCAGGTACCAGTTCGACAATACCCGGCCGGCGATCGACGGAGACGCGCTCCAGCAGTTCATACCTTTGCTCCACCGGTCCCGCACGCGGTCGAACGCCTCGCGATAGGCGGGCGCGTCGAGCCGCCAGTTGCGGCCCTCGAATACGGGAGTGGGAAGGCGGTTGATGGCAGCGTCCAGTTCCTCGCGGGTGTGAGTCAGAATCGCTTCCAGCGGCTTTTCGTCCAGCATGGATATTACGCGGCTTTCGACGCCCCGCTGGAGCAGGCCCTGGGCAAATTCAGCGCGCGCCCGCTGGCCGGGAAACTGCCAACGGCCGGCCTGCGCGTCGATGTAAGAGAACAGTTCCTGTAAGGTTTTGAATTCGACCAAACCGTACAACGCAAACGGAACCGGCTTCTCGTCGTGAACCACGATGGTGGAGGGCGTCACCAGCGCTTCGAGCGTCAGGCTCTGCGCCGATAAGAGACCCGCGGGAATGAATAGAAGCAGCAGCAGGACTATCATGGCGACAAGTATAGGTCAAGATTCGCCGGCCCGGGCAGTCATCGCACCCGACCTGCTTGCGCCCCAGCGCGAGTTATCTGACAATCGGTGGATATGAACTTTATGAAGATGGGCTGCGTCTTCGGCCTTCTGGCTTCCGTGGCGCTGTGTCAGGTTCCCGCGACGTTGGTAGTCCAGGGAGTCGACGGTAAGAGCGTTACGCTTTCGGCTTCGGACCTCTCCAAGCTGCCGCAACAAACCGTGAGGATTATCGATCACGGAGCCCCGGCCACGTTTGAAGGCGTGCTGCTGGCGGACGTGCTGGCCAAGGTGGCGATGCCAACCGGCGAGAAATTCCATAGCACGGCCGCGTCGTACTACCTGCTGGTGGAAGCCAGGGACGGCTACCGGGCAGTGTACGCCTGGGCGGAACTGGATTCGGCCTTCATGGACAAATCCGTGTATGTGGCGACGAAGCGCGATGGCAAGCCGCTCTCCGACAAGGATGGCCCATTTCAATTAGTGGCGCCTGGCGAGAAACGAGCCGGCAGGTGGGTCCGGCAGGTAACGGCGCTGAGGATTAAGCGGGTGGATTGATCCGCCGGAATTGCCGCCTAATTGCCGCCGGGCACGGTTGCGTATTTCCCGGATTTCACCCACAGCCAGTCGGCCGGCCCATCGGAGAGGTTCCGCGGATTCTTCACTACCAGCATGAGCACCGTGACCGGCGCCACGCACTGCCGGTAAATCAACGCCGAGGCGTCGCCGCCATTGCCGAAGGCAACGTCCACTTGCATTTGCGCCGGCACGTTGTCCATTCGCAAAACCCCGTTGCGCATCTGTGCCGTCAGGTCCTGGATGCCGCGTCCCGAATAAGTGTAGTGGCCTTCTTTGGATATGCCCGTCTGGTAGCTGGCCGGGTGTTGCAAGTCCACGCTACGATCCACCGCAACCTGGATGCCGCTGGTGACCGGCTCCATCGAGCCCGCCTTCACAATCCGCAATGCCACCGAGCACGACGCTTTGGATCCCGGCCCCATGATGGCATTGGCAAAGTTCTCCGCCTTGTCGCCCGTCACCGTCGCCAGGCGCTCCGCTTCGGTTGGCGCGCTCAACGCGCCGGCGCAGGCCACCGGAATGGTGAAAACGGAAGCGGCCGGCGGCGCCACGCTGAGCTTCGTGACTTCGAGAAGCGTCTGCGTCTTTCCGTCCGCTCCCGTCATTTGCAGCTTGACCACCAGCCCGTACTGATCATCCACCCAGGCTTTGACTTTGATCGGACCGGGTTCGCTGAATTCCATAATCTTGGTTGCGAACCCGTTCACCGTTTCAGCGCCGGTTGGCGTCAGGTGCTTGTCGGCAATTTCCTTGGTGGTGTCCGCCGAGTCCTCAAACGGATCGCCCCAGCTTCCCGAAAACGTGCCGCTGCCGCATCCACTTACGTCTTCGCCGAGGCTCCAACTGACGTTCTTGTGCGATTGCAAATCGTAATACGAGCGGCTACGCGACTCCTTGCCCCCAGCCGGCGCGGGCGTGATGTGGTCCACTACCGCTCGATTCCCGTCGCGGTGGATCTGCAAAGTTACCGGTCCGCCGAACATGGAATTGATCACGGTCGCCGAATAGGCATTGGGCGGGCTGGCATACTGCGCATTCAGCCGCGGCGCCCCAAGATGCGCCGCCCACGCAGCTATGGTAATCCACATCCCCAGTTTTAGCTTTTGCATCGTGCCCCTCCCGCACCGTTATAGTTCGCTCGTATAGCAGAACGCTCAGTTGCCGCCGGCCGGCAGGTCGCTGTTGTTCATGTCTTCAATGGCTTTCCAATTGCCGTCGGCCTGCTTCTTCCACACGGTCAGGTACTTGCCCTTATCGGTGGCTGGATTCCCCGTTTTTGAGTCGGAGATCGTCATGCTGTAGGCGCCTTGCGAGTAACCAAGATCGCCGGAAACCTCCAGCTTGTCGCTCTGGAACGTCAGCGCGAAGTTCTTGTCCTGCAGCATGGTGGTCAATACCGACTTGATGTCGGAGATCCCCTTGATGATGGGCTCATTGGGGAGCAGGACCGTCGCATCGTCGGCATAGTACTGGACGAACTTGGCCGGGTCCTTGGTGGCGATGTCCTTATTCCAGGCAACTTCCTTGTTTTTGATCGCCTGCATATCAGCCGCGCTCGTATCCTTGGAGCAAGCCAGGGTCATGGCCAGCATTCCTACGCATCCGGTCAGCAACACGAATTTCAGCATTGGTGGTTTCTCCTTTGGTTGAGCATCAAGGAGTCTATCCAAACGCAAGGAACAGTGTCAATCACTCTTGCACGCGCCGGCTGTGTCCGGCCCAGCAGGCCTCGCGCAGTTGCCACTTGAGGATCTTGACGGTGCTGGAGTCAGGAGTCAGAAGTTGCGGAAGCCAGAATCCGAGCGAAGCGCGTTCCTTCATTCTGACCTCTGATTTCTGACTCCTGCGTTTCTACTCTTTCCCCGATTCAATCCGCATGCCATAGAAGCTGCGGTACACGAAGCAGGCGGAGATCACGAAGAACACGGCGGCGAGCGTGGTGGTGAGGGCCGCACCTTGCTTGCGGGTCAGGTCCACGGCCAGCGATACAGCCAGCAGTCCGAATAGCGTGGTGAACTTGATGATGGGGTTGAGAGCCACCGAGCAGGTGTCCTTGAAGGGATCGCCCACCGTATCGCCGACCACCGTGGCATCATGCAGCGGGGTGCCTTTGGCGCGGAGCTCGGTTTCGACAACCTTCTTGGCGTTATCCCAGGCGCCGCCGGCGTTGGCCATGAAGAGGGCCTGGTACAAACCGAACAGAGCGATGGAGATCAGGTAGCCGATGAAGAAGTAGGGTTCGAGGAATGCGAACGCGAGCGTGGCGAAGAAGACCACCAGGAAGATGTTCAACATGCCCTTCTGCGCGTACTGTGTGCAGATGGCCACCACCCGCTTGGAATCGGCCACGGAAGCCTTTTCGGCGCTTTCCAGCTTGATGTTCCGCTTGATGAACTCGACGGCGCGGTAAGCGCCGGTGGTGACGGCCTGGGCGCTGGCGCCGGTGAACCAGTAGATCACCGCGCCGCCGGCGATGATGCCCAGCAGGAACGGGGCGTGCAGCAGCGAGAGCTTGTCCAAGTTGGCGGTCAGCTTGTCGGTGAGCAGCACGATCATGGAGAAGATCATGGTGGTGGCGCCGACCACGGCGGTGCCGATGAGCACGGGTTTGGAGGTGGCCTTGAAGGTGTTGCCGGCTCCGTCGTTCTCTTCCAGGTTTTCCTTGGCCTTTTCAAAATCCGCGACGAAGCCGAAGTTCTTCTGGATGTCCTGCTTGATATCGGGCAGAGTCTCGATGGTGGAGAGCTCGTAAACGGATTGGGCGTTATCGGTGACGGGACCGTAGCTATCGACGGCGATGGTGACCGGTCCCATGCCGAGGAAGCCGAAGGCCACCAGGCCGAAGGCGAAGACCGCCGGAGCGAGCATGAGGCCCGGAAGGAACATGGTGCTCATGTAATAGCCGATGCTCATGAGGGCCAGCATGGTAAAGCCCAGCCAGTAAGCGCTGAAGTTGCCGGCCACGAAGCCGGAGAGGATGTTGAGCGACGCGCCGCCTTCGCGCGAGCTGGTGACGATCTCACGCACATGGCGCGAATTGGTGGAGGTGAAGACTTTGACGAACTCAGGGATGAGGGCGCCGGCGAGGGTGCCGCAACTGATGACGGTGGCGAGCTTCCACCACATGGACTGATCGCCGCCGAGCGAGGGAATCATGAACATGCTGATTATGTACGTGAGAACGATGGACAGGATGGAGGTGAGCCAAACGAGCGAGGTGAGCGGCGCTTCAAAGTTGAACTTGGGGGCATGGCCGAAACGGACCTTGGCGATGAGGCCGTTGACGAAATAGCCGATGCCGGAAGAGATCACCATCATGACGCGCATGGTGAAGATCCAGACGAGGAGCTGGACCTGCACCTTGGGATCGGCCACGGCCAGGATGATGAAGGTGATGAGCGCGACGCCGGTGACGCCGTAGGTTTCGAAGCCATCGGCGGAAGGGCCGACGGAATCGCCGGCATTGTCGCCGGTGCAATCGGCAATGACGCCGGGGTTGCGGACGTCGTCTTCCTTGATCTTGAAGACGATCTTCATGAGGTCGGAGCCGATGTCGGCAATCTTGGTAAAGATGCCGCCGGCCACGCGCAAGGCAGCGGCGCCGAGGGATTCGCCGATGGCGAAGCCGATGAAGCAGGAGCCGGCGAGCGAGCCCGGAATGAAGAGCAGGATGCAGAGCATGATGATCAGCTCAACCGAAACCAGCAGCATGCCGATGCTCATGCCGGCTTGCAGGGGAATCTCAAAGCAGGGGAAGGCTTTGCCGCGGAGCGAAGCGAAGGCGGTGCGCGAGTTGGCGAAAGTGTTGACGCGCATGCCGAAGGCCGCCACCGAGAAACTGCCGGAGATGCCGACCACGCTGAACAGCAGGATGATGACTACCTTATAGGCCGCCATCTGCAGCAGGAAACCGAAATAGAAAACGATGATGACCGCGATGAGGCATTCCAGCAACACCAGGAACTTGAACTGGGTAGCCAGGTAGGTCTTGCACGTCTCGTAGATCAGCTCCGAAACATCGCGCATGGAGGTGTGGACGGCCATATTCTTGAGGCGGTGAAAAATGATGAGGCCAAAGATCATGCCGAGAACGCAGATGACCATGCCCGCCATGAGCAGAGTGCTGCCCGGGATGTTGCCGAGGAAGTTGACAGTGCCGAGATCCGGCAGTTTGAGATTTGCCTCACCGGTCGGTTGCTGGCCTTGCGCCAATAGCGGGACCGAGAACAGTAAAGATACCAGGACGGTAGAAAAAACGCGCAGGAAAAGGGCCATTCCGGTGCGTGCAGGTTGCTGCTCGACACGGAGCTTGTCCGAATGCCATACCATCGAAGAGAATCCTCCCGTAACGAACCAATGGATAACACAGCCAGTATAAGAGGTATTTGGATCAGAAGACAATGCAACCAGGGCGAAGCGGGTGATACCGATTTGGGAGTGGGAGGTTGGCAGGCGGAAGCGTCTGCGCCACCAAAGGAAGGCTGAAGACACTTGTGGCGTGGGGGTGGGGAAAGAAGAAGGGCGTTGCGGCGGCCGGGGCTCTCGGACTTATCGCCGGGCGTGTCTCCGGATTCTCTCGGACCCAATTACGGGGCGGCCGCCAGTGATTGGAACGGCATCTTCAGGGTGAGCGACGCTGGATGGCGCCGGGTGCCCCAATTCAATGCAAGCTCTCTGAAACCATACTCCGATCTAGGCAATCAAGCCGGTACGTTTCTGGATTGCGAAATCGATTTCACGGTTCTTCCGTCGGTCCCCATCGGGCAAACGGCCCGGTGAGTGCCGCAAGGCCTTGACGGCCGCCGAGAAGTATCAGCACCACCTGAAAAGCAACGCTTGCTGGCCAGCAAGATTGGATTGGGAAGATTGCGGCGAGCGCAAGGTCCTCATCCGATTCAAAAGTAGCATGAGGGTTAGTGGGAACTTGGGGGAGGAAAGCTGCAAGTGGATGAAAACAAGGAAAATTTGGATCGAAGATTTTTGAACTGAGGGCGCAGGGCGGGTACAGGAACCAAATCCAAGGGCGGGAATTGGTTGCAGTCCCCGTTTTGCGGTTCCCGCTTTACGACGGGGTTAATAGGTGACGGCGGTTTTGCGGCCTTGGGACTCGCCACGGAGCCAGATATATAAAGGGGCGTGCGGAGCAGGCGCGGGCCAGGGCAGGACCAGACGCAGGGTCTGGCGCGCGGGATCGGCGGGCAGCGGCGCCGGAATGGCGTCGACCGGGACGCCATGCGCGGCGTCCCAACCGACTTTTTCGATCACGTCGAGATCGCGGCCTTCGAGGATGCCGGCATAGCTTGAATCACCGATCTGTTCCGCGGTGAGCGTGAACCTGTCGAGACGGGGAACGCGAACCACGCGGCCCAGGATGAAGGGATCGGAACGGCCTTCGGGATCGATGCTTACAGTAGCCGAGAGGCGGCAACCGGCATAACCGACCGCGCCGGGATCGACGGAAAGATAGAGAGCGCCGGGTCCGGCGGAGGTCAGGCTGGCGCCCTCGGAGGGTTCGCCGGCGGTAAGCGTGAGCGGCTTGCGCAACTCGCCGGATTCGCAACCGAGTTGGAGGCGCGGCAGGGTGGAATCGTGCAGATGATCTACCGCCAGCGCCAGGCCGGCGGCGGCGCCGGCAGGCAACTCATCGGCGCCGAGTTCGATTCCCAGAACGCCGGCGAGAGATTTTTGCACCGAGCGGATTTTGGGGCGGGGCCCGACGATCTCGATGGCATGCGGCACGGTGACGGGATTCTCTAGGCCCTTGACTTTCAGCACGAGGGCGAAACTCTGGCCTTTCGCGAGCCCGGCTTTCAGGCGAACTTCGCCGGACCAAGCTTCGGAATCGGGCGCGCCGGCGATATCGCCCACATCGGCGGAAACGGCTTCGATGCGTTCCAAGCCGCTGCCCAGGAGGCGAATGGGCTCGCGGGTTTCGCCCAGGTTGAGACGGATGGGCAGATTGGAGATTTTGGGATTGGAGGGCAGGATGGTGACCGGGAGTTTGTGAGCGACGCCGTCGGATTGCGTGAGCAACAGTTGGTAGGGACCTTGCTTGGCGGTTTCGATGTCCAGGGTGACGGAATTCTGCGGGCCGGCGCGCTTGCCCTTGGGCAGAGTGAATGTCACATCTTCCGGCTTGGCGCCGCGAGCGGTGGATTCGATGGCGGCCTTTTCGAGAAACTCGAAATCGGTACCGGATAACTCGACGGCGACACTGCCGCCGCCCTCGATGAGTTTGTCGCGCGCGCCCGAGGCGAGCGTGACTTTGGCGAAATCACCATAGGGACAGAGATGCAAGGTTCCAGCGACGGGCAAGGGATCCCAATCCCAGGTGGCGGCGAGTTGATAATCGCCGGCCGAGGCCTTGGTTTTGGAGAGATCGATTTCCAAAGCGCCAGTGGCAGTGGGCTTCACGTCGACGGGGATGGATGCGCCGCCGGCGGCGGGCGTCAAGCGCCAGTCACGCGCGCCCGGCAGTTCCTTGGCGGTTGCGCCCTTGCCGAGCTTCAGCTCGACGGTGGACTTGGAACCGAGCGGCACGCTCGCCGGGCCGGTGAGAGACAACTCAGGCTTGGCGAGTTGCGGCACGCGATAGGCCCAGAGATAGGCGGTGCGGGTTTTGGCTTTGGCGGCAGAGTTCTTGGTACAGAGCGCCAGGCTGTCTTTGGCGGCGACTTGCGCGAAGGCGGAGCGGAATTCCGTGTTGGGGAAGATGGCGGTTTTGAGATTCTGCAGGAGCGCCGCGCCGCCCGACGCAAGGCCGACAGGGTTGCCGAAGAACATGCCGGCCACGGACGCCGCCAGACCGCCGGATTGCTGCGCCTGAGCGCTTTGGGTGCCGAGCGGGTCGTAGGCGTTGGATGCCGGAATCAGCGCTTTGAGCAGCACCGCGGCCTGCTGGTTGGAATTGGCGCTGGTGTTGAGCTTTTGCGGGTTGACGCCATACTCGGAGGAAACTCCCTTCAGCACGGAGTCGCTGCTGGCGCCGGATTGTTCGGCGTCGGCTAGCTGCTGGACGAGCGATTCGACCTGGGAACTCTGCTCGGCATAGTCCGCCAGTTGCCGGAGCAGGTCCTGGTTGCGAGTGACCAGGGATTTGATCTTGCCCTCACTGAGGCCGTGCGGACCATAGACGAGGGCGATGACCTGGGGGCGCTGGAGGAGTTGCCACTCGGTGCGATTTCCGGCTTTGCGCGGTTCGAGGGTGATGAGAATGCCGTCGGAGGCTACCGGCACGATGACGGCGGTGACCTCGGCGTCATTGGCGGCCGGACGAGGGAGATGGACGGGGTCCCAAATGAGACGGGCGCCCGCCGGAATGGCAGCGGCGGACTTCAAGGGCAGCGGCGAGCCCTTAGAAAAAGGGCGCACGGTGAGCTGGAAGGTTCCCAGGGTGGAGCTTCCGGCGCAGCCGGCGGGCGTGGGGGGCGTGGCGGGAGAGGCTGGCGTGGCGGGCACCGTGGCGGGCAATTCCGCAAGCGCCAGGGGCGCAGCCAGCAACAGCGCCATCACAATTCGGTTCACTATATTGATACGCGGCGGGCACAAAAAAAGTCGATCCTGCGTGTTACGGCCTCCACTGGTAGAAATATCACGCGGACGGCGCTGTTCCAATCCTGTTGAGACAGGATCGGGTTTTCGTGCGACGGGAATTTCCAGCGCAATGCGGCGCAAAACGCGCGGCAATATAAAATTTAGACTCCTCAGAAGAAATCGTGGGTTGATTCCGGCTCTGGCAGCTTGCCAAGTGAGTGATAGAGGGCCAGTTCGAGTGCCCGGTAGGTGCGAAAGCCGCAGGATTTTCTCATGGTGACTTTAGCCTTGGGGCTAAGCCGATTCACTACAAGTCGGCTAGGGCCTCCATGGGGGAGATCCGGGTGGCGCGCTGAGATGGCAGCAGACAGGCGACTAGGGATACTGCGCCGATGATGCCGGCGGCCGCGGCAAGGGTCGCAACGTGAAGAGGCGGCACCTGAAAAAGTAGCGTCTGCATCGCTCGGCCGGTCAGCCACGCTCCAATGGCGCCGAGCATCGTGCCGGCTACCAGCAGACGTAGGGCGAGAGCGAGAAACTGGCTGCGTATCTGGCCCGGCCGCGCCCCCAATGCCATTCGCAAACCAATCTCGCGGCGTCGCTGCGCCACGGCGTAGCTTAAGACACCGTAGGTGCCGACCCCGACAAGGAGTACAGCGATCACCGAAAAAATGCCCGCAAGCAATGCCGGTGAGCGTTGCGCCACGAGGCTGTCGGCAATACGAGTATCCATCGACCGGAGGTCGTTCACCGGCACCTCGGGGTCGATTTGCCGAACAACTTTTTGCAGTGCCGGACCGAGCGATTCCGGTCGAAGACTGGTGCGGGCGACAATGAAAAGGCGGCCGTCCCGTCTTAAGGCGTAAGGATAGTAGACCGCTCCTTGGGCCGTCTGGTCAGTTAGTCCCGCTTGTTTCACAGCGCCGACCACACCGACCACGGTGAACGATTGGGCATCGGTTGTCGCTTCGCTGCCCTCGAAAAGGTGTTGGCCAAGAGCGCTGGTGTGCGGCCAGTAGTAGCGCGCGAAGTCCTCGTCCACGACGCAGACCCGCGTTGACCGGCGCGAATCGTCCGCCGTGAGGAAGCGTCCTTCCCGCAGGGAGAAGCCCATCGCGGCGAAGTAGTCGCCATCGACTCCATAAGAGTAATGTCCCCGAGCCGATTCGCCCGGCAGACGAACGTGGCCCACTACCGTGGCGGCGCTTTTTCCGCTGTTACCGCTCAAGGGCACATTGTTGACCACTCCGGCGGCCAAAACTCCCGGCTGGCGCACGATGTCTTTCAACAGCCTCTCGTTAAATGCCAGGCGAGCCGACCAGTCCGGATATCTAATCCACGGCACCGAGATTTGTCCTGACAGAACATGGTCCGGCCGAAAGCCCGGAGAGATCGCCACGGCCCGCTCCAGACTGAGGCCCAGCAGACCCGCCCCGCTCAACAGAACCGTTGCCAAGGCGATCTGCGCCACGATAAAGCCGTGGCGTAGGCTTTGAGCGGCGCGGCTGGCGGTTCCGCCGCGGGTCTCCGATTGGATCGCGCTTCTCAGATGGCCTCGCAAGTTGAACCACGCTATGGGCACCGCGAGCGCGAGTCCCATGACGGCGGCCCCGAGAACCGCGATGCACGCCAACCGATAGTCGATAGCTATGTGACTCCCTAAAGGTAAACGATCGACAGCCAATACACTCAGCACGCGGATTCCACCGGCCCCGGCGGCGAGCCCGAGCAGGCCTCCAGCCAACGTGAGCAAAGTGGTCTCGACAATCGCCTCGCTTACCACGTGCAACCGACTCGCACCCAACGCCCGCCGGACAGCGATTTCCTTCGAACGACTACTCGCCCGGATCAAAAGCAGGTTCGTCAGGTTGACCGCGCCGATCAGCAACAGGGCGAAGGCGCCCGCCTGCATCCACAACAGGGCGGGGCGGATGGTTCGAACGTGGTCCGCGTGAAGGGGCGCCACCACGGAACGAAAGCCGGCATCGGCCATCATTTTGGCCTGGGGATCGTCCGCTTCCAGCGTGCCATTCTGCGCGTCGATCTGGGCCTGCGCCTGTGCCAGGGTCGCGCCTGGTTTGAGGCGGGCAATCATATGCTTGGAATTCCCGCCCGAGTGCCGCTGCCCGGAACCACGATCTTCAGGACCCGACGAGAAAGGAAAGTACAGACGCGCCTCGGATGAGAGGAAGCGGAAACCGGGCGGCAGGACACCGACCACCGTGTTGCTGAGTCCGTTCACGCGAAGCTGCCTGCCAATTACATGGGGGTCGGCATCGAAATGCTGCCGCCAGTAGGTATCGGTGAGAATCACGACCCTGTCGGTTTGAAGCGAGGTTTCCTCTTCCGTGAAACTGCGCCCCATTGACGGACCCGTCCCAAGCGTCGCGAAAAAGTCCGGGGACACTCGCGCGATCTGCTCGTGTTCCGTTGAGCCGGCCTCGCCGACGACCGCCGTGCCGTAAGAATAGATGGCGACTCCGGCGAAGGTGGGAATCCGGCCACGGCGTTCGTAGTAGTTGGCTGTCGAGGAACCGTCACGATCGACGCCGGCTTTGGGATATGTATTAAAGACGGTGACGAGCCGACCGGCCTCGGGAAACGGCAGGGGGCGGAGCAGGATGGAGTCGACCACCGCGAAGATCGTCAGGTTCGCGCCGAGGCAGACGGCGAGGGTCACGAGGGCGGTTGCTGTAAATCCGGGTGTCTTGCGCAGCAATCGGGCAGCGTGACGCAGTTGCCTGACCAGCTCGTCGAATGGGCGGAGCCCGCGTGCTTCGCGACACTCTTCCTGTGCACTGTTCAGGCTGCCGAACTCGATTCGAGCCCGCCGGGCCGCTTCTCGCGAAGGCATTCCCGAGCGCACCAGGTCGTCCGTGTATTGCTCGATGTGAAACCGCAGCTCCTCGGTCATTCCCTGTTCGAAATCATGCCGGGACTTGATCACGCGCGAAAGAGAGCGAAGGTGTCTCAGCACGTCACACCTCCTCCGGCGTAGTGCTCAAGGCCGCGGTAATCGCCGACGCCAGCCGATTCCAGCCGGCCGTCTCCTGCCGCAGGCGACGCCGTCCGGCGACGGTTAACGTGTAATACTTCGCCCGGCGATTATTCTCGCTTACACCCCATTCGGCGGCGATCAGTTCCTGGTGCTCTAACCGGTAAAGCGCCGGATACAAGGACCCTTGGGGAATCTCTAGCGCATCGCCTGAAATCTGCCGGATGCGCTGCAATACGCCGTATCCATGCAGCGGTTTCAATGATACTGCCTTCAGAATCAGCATGTCGAGAGTACCCGGCAGAAGCTCGGCGGTTTTACCCACGATCGTTTCCTCCTAGTTTAACTAGGAGTATAGTCGAACTCTCCTAGTTTGGCAAGGGGAGTGCGGACAGTCTGTCGCTAGTATGTGAGTTGTCCGGTCGAGTTCACACGTGATCTGTCCGCTTGAGCCGGGGCGGGTGATGCTGGGTGGTGGACGAAACCCAGCAGTACTCCGCTGCCGAGTTGGAGCGGATGATGAAAGTTCAAGACGTGTTGTTGAAGGCAATGGCGAAGAAGATCACTTGGTGGGCGGCAGCAGAAATCATCGGGGTGACGGATCGGACCATGCGCCGGTGGCGGGGGCGACTGGAGAGGGATGGCTATACCGGCTTGGCCGACCGGCGCAGGGGGAAGCCGAGCGCGCAGCGCATTCCTCTGGCAACCGTAGAGCAGGTGCTCGGGCTCTACAAAGAAACCTACTACGACCTGAACATCCGGCACTTCCACGAAAAGCTGCAGGCGGAACACGCGATCCAGTTGAGCTACACCTGGGTACAGAAAGCGCTGCAAGGAGCCGGCTTAGTGGCCAAACGGCACAAGCGGGGGCCGCACCGGCGGAGGCGGCCGCGACGGCCGCTGCCTGGGATGCTGCTGCACATCGACGGCAGCAAGCATCGCTGGCTGAACGATGATCGCTGGTATGACCTGATCGTGATTCTGGACGACGCCACCAGTGAGATCTACTACGCGCAGTTGGTGGAGGAGGAATCGACGCGGACAGTGATGGCCGGCTTGCGCGAGGTGATCGAAAAGCAGGGCCTGTTCTGCGCCTTGTACAGCGACCGGGGGAGTCACTTTTTCGTCACGGTGAAGGAAGGGGAAAAGGTGGATAAGCACCGTCTGACGCAGGTTGGGCGGGCGATGAAGGAGTTGGGAGTGCAGATGATCGCGGCTTATTCGCCGCAGGCGCGAGGACGGTCGGAACGCAGTTTTGGGACTTGGCAAGGGCGCTTGCCGCAGGAACTCCGGCTGGCAGGGATCAGCACCGCGGAGGGTGCCAATGCCTTTCTGCGGGAACGGTACATCGGGGAGTTTAACAGCAAGTTCCAAGTGCCGGCGGCGGAGAAAGGCACGGCGTTTCGGCGCACCAGCCGGACCGACCTGAACTGGATCTTCACGGTGCAAACTGAGCGCGTGGTGGAAAAGGACAACACCGTGGCAGTCAGAGACCGGTGGTGGCAGATCAACAAAACACGATTCCGCAACAGCCTGGCGGGAAGCACGGTAACGATCCACGAACACCTGGATGGAACCGTCTCGATCCGCTACGGCCCTCACGTAGTGGGCCGCTATAGCCCCACGGGAGAAAAGCTGGTCAGCGCGACACCCAAAGAGCGCCGTGGAAAAGGCGGGAGCATGGAAGCCGGCGAAAACCAAAAGCAGGTTTCCACCGACTTCCACACTCCCTTGGAAATCCCGCAACAGACGCGGGATTCCCCCTTTCCCACCGCGCCGACTACGGCTTCTGTTTTGAGCAAAACCAAAGCAAAGGCCAAACCCAAAAGCCACAAGGCGGCGGCCTAAAGGCCGCATCGCTTTGTTTCACAAAGCGGACAGATCACTAATTATTAAAACCGGACAACTTGACTTGTTAACGACAGGGGAGTGCGGACAGTCAGAGTGACGCGGGTCTCCAGACTCGCGATCAGATTCGGTCTGGGGAGAGCAACCCGATTCCAAAGACTACGAACGGCAAAAGCTGAAGCCGCGCCGTCCGGCATCGGGTTCGCCGTCTTCGTGAGTTGAGCTTTCGGGCCGCCGTTCGAACGTGTGAGTGACCCACAGATTTCTCCGACGAGGCAGAATTTACGCTACGTTTTCCTGGCGGCCTTCAGGAAAGTGCCCTCGTCCAGCTCTTTGAACGCTTCGCGAAGCTGCTCCTGCGTGTTCATCACAATCGGGCCGTACCAGGCTACCGGCTCCTGGAGCGGCCGGCCGGAGCAGAGCAGGAAACGGATGCCATCCTGACCGGCTTGAACGGCCACTTCGTCGCCGCGGTCAAAGACCACCAGCGAACGGTTGTCGGCCGCGGCGGGCGGGGTGGTGTCGGCCCAACCGACGCTTTCAGTGGGGACCGCCAGCGGTCCGGAGGCGTTGCAGAACTTGCCGCTGCCGGAGAAGACGTAGGCAAAGGCATGGCGGGTGGTTTCGATGGGGAGGGTCTTGCGGCGGCCCGCGGGGACCGTCACGTCGAGGTACATGGGGTCGGCGGCGATGCCATCCACGGGGCCGGATTTGCCCCAAAAGGTTCCGCAGACGATACGGACCAGGGTGCCGTCGTCGTCCTGAACCTCCGGAATGTCGGGAGATTTTATCTCCTGGTAGCGAGGCGGCGTCATTTTGAGCGCGGCGGGAAGGTTGGCCCACAACTGGAAACCGTGCATGCGGCCGGATTGGTCGCCCTTGGGCATCTCCTGGTGGATGATGCCGCTGCCGGCGGTCATCCACTGGACGTCGCCGGCGGCGATGGCGCCGTGGTTGCCCATGCTGTCACCGTGCTCCACGGTACCGGCAAGCACGTAGGTGATGGTCTCGATGCCGCGGTGAGGGTGCCAGGGGAAGCCGGCCAGATAATCCTCCGGAACGTCATTGCGGAAGTCATCGAGGAGCAGGAAAGGATCGAATTCGGCGGTCGAGCCAAAGCCGAATGCGCGGCGGAGATGCACACCGGCGCCTTCGAGGGTTGGCTTGGCCTTGGCGAGACGTTTTACGGGTCGAATGGACATAAGCGCCTCCGGTAACAATAGTCTATCCGTTACAGATGCCAGGCGGGTATGCCGGGGATGCTGAAAAGCTCAGCCGCCCGAGGATGCGCTCTCGGGGGGCCTTTCCAGAAATTCGTGCACGCGCTCGAGGAGCGCCTGCTCGGTGAAGGGCTTGGAAAGCACGGCCTGGGGCGACCGGCGGGCAATGACATCCATGGCGACACTTTCCACGAACCCGGAAATGTAGAGGATCCTGATACTGGGGTATTCGCGGATGAGAACGGTAGCCAGGTCGAGGCCACTTTCGCCGGGCATGACCATGTCGATGATGGCCAAATCGATCCTGCCGTCGCGTTGGCGGACTACCGATAGCGCTTCACGGGCGTTGGCTGCATCGAAAGCCTGGATGCCATGGCGGGCGAGAAACTTGACGATGAGACGGCGAACCGGCGCCTGATCTTCGACAACCAGCACGGCTGGATAGGCGGTCGATCCAGGTGACCAAGCTCTCTTCCCCATACGAGTGCTTCGTGATCATTATGCCAATTTCCCGCCAGCAAGGAAAGCAAATTAGCGGCGTGGTTCGAAGAAATCGCGCAGCAGGGTGACGCACTCGACGGCCAGCAGGCCTTCTTCGATTTGTACCTGGTGGTTGAGGAGCGAGGAATCGGCGGCTTGGAACTTGCTGCGGACGCCGCCGAAGCGCAGGTCGCGGGCGCCGAAAACCAGGCGGGCGACGCGCGCGGCCACCAGCGCGCCGGCACACATCACGCAGGGCTCCAGCGTGCAGTAGAGCGTGGCGCCTTCCAGGCGGTAATTGCGGGCGGCAGCGGCGGCCTGGCGGAGGGCCAGGATCTCGGCGTGGGCGGTGGGGTCGTGACAGGAGACGGGCGAGTTACTGCCGCGTCCGGTGATTTCGCCGGTGGAGGCGACCAGCACGGCGCCGACGGGGACTTCGCCGGAGAGCGCGGCATGGCGAGCCAGACGGAGGGCTTCGCGCATAAAATCTTCATCGGAGGGCACTGGTCACCATTTATAATACGGGAACCTATGGCTGAACTGGAGATCCATCACGAAGGACATGAATCGGACCCGACCGGCAAGACGGTGGGGGTTTTGGCGGCGGTGCTGGCGGTGCTGCTGGCGGTGGTGACGATTGAGGCGCACCGTACGCACACGGCGGCCATCATGCACAAGTCGACGGCGAACGACGAGTGGTCGTACTACCAGGCCAACAGCATCAAGCTCCACACGGTGGAAATTGGCGAGGACCTGCTGGCGGTAGTGGACGCCAAGGGCGACGCGGCGGAGAAGGCGCGCGGGCGCTTCGAGGAAGAGCGCAAGAAGTACGAAGCGCAGAAGGACGAGCAGCAGGAAAAGGCCAAGGCATCCGACGAAGCGGCGGAAGGCGACGAGCACCGGGCGCTACGCTACGACTTGGGCGAAGGGCTGCTCGAAATCGGCCTGGTGCTGAGCTCGCTGTACTTCATTGCGCGGAAGAAGATGTTTCCGGTGATGGGAGTACTGGCGGGCGTGATCGGGACGGCGATCGCGATCAGCGGTGTAATGATGTAGCGCCCAGGCCCAGTCGCGGACAGTTTGCCGCCGCCACTAGTGGCGGAAGTGGCGGATGCCGGTAAAGACCATGGCCGCGCCGAGGCGGTCGGCGGCGGCGATGACCTCCTCGTCGCGCACCGAACCGCCGGGCTGAATGAAGGCGGTGGCGCCATTTTTGACGCCCTCTTCGACGCCGTCGGAAAAGGGAAAGAAGGCGTCGGAAGCGATGGCGGTGCCGGCGAGCGGGAGCAGGGCTTTCATGGCGCCGATGCGCACCGAATCGACGCGGCTCATCTGACCCGCGCCGACCGCGGCTACCTGGCCGGGGCGCGCGTAGACAATGGCGTTGGACTTCACGTGTTTGGCCACCTTCCACCCGAATTCCATGGCGGCCCATTCCACTTCGCCGGGAAGGCGCTTCGACTTCACGACGGTGGAGGCGCGACTGAGGCGGGCGGTGTCGGCAGTCTGGGCGAGGTAGCCGCCGGAAATGGATTTCACAACCAGAGGGCCGGCGGCCAGCGAGACCTGCATGAGGCGCAGGTTCTTTTTGACGCTCAGGATTTCGAGGGCTTCGGGTGAATAGCCGGGCGCGGCGATGGCCTCCACGAAGATTTTGGCGATTTCGCGGGCGGCCTCGGCATCGATGGCGCGGTTGACGCCGATCACGCCGCCGAAGGCCGAGACGGGGTCGCATTCGAGGGCTTTGCGCCAGGCTTCGGCGAGCGAGGGCTGCTCGGCGCAGCCGCACGGGTTGGTGTGCTTGACGATGGCGACGGCTGGGGAGTCAAATTCATGGACGAGTTGGAAGGCGGCGTCGAGATCGACCAGATTGTTGTAAGAGAGCTGCTTGCCGTGGAGCTGGGCGGCGCCGGCGAGTCCAGCGCCGGGGGCGCCATAGAGCGCGGCGGATTGATGCGGGTTCTCGCCGTAGCGAAGGTCCCTGAGCTTGGGCGCGCGGAGGTTGAGTTCGGCGGGCAGCGGGCCGGGCGTGTCGATTTGTTCGAGACGGGCGCTGATGGCGGCGTCGTAATCGGCAGTGGTGCGGAAGGCTTTCTTGGCGAGACGCCAGCGGGTTTCGGGCGAGAGCTTGCCGGCGGACGAGCGGAGTTCCTCGGCGATAGCGGGGTAGTCGACGGGCGAGACGACGACCGCGACGCCCGCGTAATTCTTGGCGGCGGAGCGGATCATGGCGGGACCGCCGATATCGATATTTTCGATGAGTTCTTCGATGGTGGCGCCGGGTTTGGCGGCGGCGTCGGCGAAGCGGTAGAGGTTGACGACGACCATATCGATGGGGGTGATGGAGTGCTGGGCGAGCGAGAGGGCGTGATCGGGGTTGGAGCGGACGGCGAGGATGCCGCCGTGAATCTTGGGATGGAGGGTCTTGAGACGGCCGTCGAGCATTTCGGGGAAACCGGTGACTTCGGAGACGTCGCGGACGGGCAGGCCGGCGTCGCGCAAGAGGCGCGCGGTGCCGCCGGTGGAGATTAGCTCCGCGCCGAGCGCGGTGAGCGCGCGGGCAAATTCGATGACTCCGGTTTTATCGGTAACACTGATGAGAACACGCATCTACCGCACGATAGCACAGGCGGGGCGGGGGACGGTTCGGTGATGGGCGGAGGCTTCGGGAAGGGCTTTCCGGGTTGGGTCGCTGCACCGTGGCGGCAGATGGACGGGATGGAACGGCATAGACGGTCGCAAGCGCGTTTCCCGTTCCTAATCCGGCCGGACTTCCCGCAACCGGACTTCGGGCCCAGCAGGTCGACCGCGTTGCCCAAGCGGACCGATGGTATACTCCCATCTGATGCAGACGCCTCGTTACAACTGGAAAGAGAATAATGTACTGGCCCCTTGTCCCGGTTGCGACGGCGCAATAACGAGCTTCGACACCAAGGGACACAGCAACACCGCGCTGGGAGCGGTGATCATTGACGGTCCGCACGAGTACCAGGGAAAGCCCTACTCCCGCATTATGTGGCAGTTTTTCCGTTGTGCCAATTGCAGCACCGGAGGCGTGGCCAAGATTCATGACATGGGCAACTCGCAAACCGCCGTGCTGGAGTCCTTTCTTCCTCGGGCGATTCAGAAGGCCCGACTCCCGCCCACGGTGCCGGACGATATCGTGAAGGAATTCCGCGAGGCCGAATTGGATGCCGCGCACGGTGCGTATCGAAGCGGTTCTGCACTCTTACGCTCCGTACTCGAAAAGACGCTTTCTAGAAATGGCTACGACGAGGTCGAGATCGTAGATAAGAATGGGACCAAACGGAGGACGAGCAAGTTGGTCCACCGGATAGAGGCAGCGGCTGACGATGCCGTCATCACTCAGGCTCGGAAGCAACGTGCTCACGATAATATCCGGGTTTTGGGCAATGACGTATTACACGAGGACTGGCGGGAGGTTAAGCAAGAGGAGTTCGACGATGCCCACAAGTACTCGCAGCGCATCCTCGAAGATCTCTATGATGACCGAGCCACCGTAGAAAGCGTTTTGAAAGTTAAGGGCCGTTTACCGTCACCATAGGCCCTCGGCTGGCAATGAGATTACGGTCCAAGACGCAAACTTCCCCCATCGGGGCATATGGCCCGTG
This sequence comes from Bryobacterales bacterium, assembly GCA_963842505.1. Taxonomy (GTDB): domain Bacteria; phylum Acidobacteriota; class Terriglobia; order Bryobacterales; family Bryobacteraceae; genus PALSA-129. The sequence goes on along the minus strand of CAWJGZ010000004.1, from coordinate 612,193 downwards.
GCGCCCGAATCGACCAATGTCCGAGTAGCGCGTGATACGCTCGGAATCGTTTTTACGCCAGGCGACCAAGGCAGGATCGACCGGTCCCGATGGTCAGGGCTGGATGGCCCAGTCAACATCCGAGGTGCGCAGTGGATAGAAAACGAGAAGGGTTTTCCCGGCCGGCGCAGCCCGCTAACTAAAATTCCGGCATATGTGGTAGGCCTGGATTTTCAAGCGCGTCGCTGACACCATCGCCGAACGGGTGTTGAACATCATCGCGTGAATGTCAGAAGCTTCCTATGGCGCCCAGATCCCATATTGCTGTGACCACGCATTTGGGCCGTACGGGCGGCTTCAGCCGCGATATGCAACGGCAAGCGAGGTGACGAAGGTTTTAAGGTTCGTCATCTCTGACATTTCGCCGAAATCCCCGGTATGACTGCGCTGCGCGGCGAGGTAAGAACCGGCTGATCCGGTCGGTGCATTATCGGTGGCGATCCCGGCCGTGGAGTTCACACGGACATTTTCGCCGAGATCCGCGACCGCATCGTTGGACCACCTATAATCGCTTGTTCGGGCCACCGAGTGACGTAATATAAAGGACGTAATGTTACGTCATTCCAACGACCAGGTTCAGCGTCGATTCCATGGCTAACGAGCCGTTTTCAAAGCGACAAGGCTATGTCCGTCCAAAAGAGATCATCTATCGCGACGAGCTTTCGGACGAACTCCGGCAGCCGATCATCGATATCATACGGCGCAGTGCATCGCGGGGGGTCTTGCGCGAGACAATAAACCGGATTTTCAATCCGTACGGCCTCGACGCCATTCCAAAGCGCGATGGTCCGATGATCATCACGCATGAGGAAGACCATCCCGATTTCACCGATATTAAGCGCGTCCTGCTGGCGTGCGAATGGTTCCGGCTCTACGATCTGCTGGAGGACATTTTCGATCAGATGTATTTTCACAACACGGAACTGAGTTCGCCTGACGAAGAGCCGCAGGCGCATCCGTTCCAGGAGAAGCTTAATGAGTATTTCGTATATGCCGGCATCGGCTGGCAGATGGCGGGCGGCGAGATTATCGCGCGCGGGGACGACGCCTTCGAGAGCATAGTGCAGACGGCGGAAACCGAGCTTAAGGCCGCGGGGCGCAGCACGGCCGGCGAACGGATCGAAAATGCCATCCGGAACCTCTCCCTGCGTCCGAAGCCGGATTTCAGCGGCGCGATCAGCCACGCTACGGGCGCGATGGAGTGCATCCTGCACGACATCACCGGCAAAGGCATGACCTTCGGCGAATACGTCAAGAGGTGCCCTGACCTGTTTCCGGGGGCCATGAAGACGGCGTTCGGCTCGCTGTGGGGCTATGCGTCAGAGGAAGGCGCGCGGCACGGCAAGGAAGGCGTCGAGCCGCCGCGCGAGGAAGCGGAATTCATCGTCGGCATCGCCGCCGCGCTGACGACCTATCTCAACAGAAAGCATCCACGGGGCAGTTCCAGATGAAATTCAAACAGCGCACGGTTTGGGCTATCGCCGACATGATCTGTGGCAACACGGAAACCGGGAAAGAGCCGCTTTTCCCATATCGCAGCAGCAGCGTCATTACGCGCTTCTTCGCCGATTGCGAGACGGACTATGTTCACGACGGCTCGACGCGGGGTTCTTGGGTGTCTGGGGTTTTGGAAGCAATTCTTCAGGAGCCGCAGCCAAGCGTAAACGTACCGCCGGAAACTTTCGCCCGCGTGATCCGGGTTTTGATGGATCAGGGGGACGCTATGGATGGCGATCGCGGGCGGGAGAAGGCATTAGCCGCGCTCAACGTGGCCCTCGCCCGGGAAGGTTTTGAGGCGTTCTATGGCGAAGACAGGCTCTGCTACCTGCGCCATGTTGCGACGAACACAATCGCAGTGCCAGGTCCGAACCCGCATCGCCCGTTTTCGGCGGCCGAGCTGAAGAAACGCGATGATCTGACCAAATATCTTGACCGTTGTTCGGAAGACGAGTTGATCGAGGAGGTACTGCTCCCGCTATTTCGCCAGCTTGGTTTTCATCGCATCACGGCCGGCGGCCATAAGGACAAGGCGCTCGAATACGGCAAGGACGTCTGGATGAAATACGTTCTGCCGACGCAGCATGTTTTGTACTTTGGCCTGCAGGCAAAGAAGGACAAGCTCGACGCGGCTGGTGATCCCAAAGGTAGTAATCGGAACATCGCGGAAATCCATAACCAGGTCCTAATGATGCTCGGCCATGAAGTCTTCGACCCGGAAACCAGCAAGCGGGTTCTCGTCGATCATGCCTTCATCGTCGCTGGCGGCGAGATCACGAAGGCCGCCAAGAACTGGCTTGGCGGGAAACTCGATGCGACGAAACGCAGTCAGATCATGTTCATGGACCGGGACGACATTCTGAATTTGTATGTTGCGACGAATCTCCCGCTTCCGGCTGGTGCTTTGCCTGCCGCACCGTCCCTCGTTGACGACGACGTTCCGTTTTAATTGCATTTGGGAATGGCCGCAACGACGGATCTCAACTCTATTGCCCCTCGCGCTTCTTCCGCGGTGACTGTGCCGGCCGTAATCGCCGACGCTGGCGCCGGGTGACGCTTGGGCAGCAGAAAGGGCAGTTCGCGGCGAAGTCTCTCTGTGCGGCGACTGCTATTAGCGGGGCGCAAGTTGACGCTAACGCCCTATTCGCGGATGTGGTCTGCCGGATTCCCAGTGGATCGTCCGTCACTCGGAAACTGACCCCAAACGGCCTTCGGGGAAGTTCGCTGGATTACTACCGGGAAGTCGGCTCTTGTTCTCCGAGGCTCCATCTTTCTTCGGCTGCCCACAACACGATGACGGCGCTCCGGAGGTCAACACCCAATGGGTGAGAAATAAAATCAACCATCCCAGCTCTCGTTCAAAGCTTCGCTGAAGATCGATTCCCAGGGATCGCGAGTCACCTCCGGAGGTGGCCTGAGGGCGACAACTCCGCCTTGCGGGGGCGAAGACGGCTCCCGGAGGAAAAGTGCCACTTGCAGGGCCAAAGGATAGCGGTTTGGTCTAAGCTGAAGGGGACCTGGAAGTCTAAGATGGGAATTCCGGTTCAGGAGCATTGACCATGAGACGTCGCTCTGCGACCCGGCCGTTTTGCGTGCTTGCTGCCCTGGTCCTATCAATTGCCGCGCGCGCGGAGGTCGCCTTGACGTGTTTCCCCGCGAATCATGCCACCCGGGTCAATCCCGACACGCATCTGGTCCTGACCTTCTCCAGCCCTCCCGCTCTTGGCAAGTCCGGCCAGATTCGCATCTACGATGCAGCCGGCCACCACCTGGTTGACACACTCGATCTCAGTATCCCCGCCGGTCCCGACCCCTCCCGGCGGCTCGCCGCGCCGTCGGCAAGCGTGATTGTTCTGGACCCCGCCATCCCCACTTCGCCCACCACGACAACGCCGGCCGTGAGAACGACGCCCGCCGATCTGCACAATTACCAACTCACTACCATCGGCGGTCTGGCTGACTTTCACTTCTACCCAGTCATCATCCATGGCAACGTGGCCACGATTTACCCCCACAATCACGTCTTGCGGTACAGCCATCAATACATCGTGCAGATCGATTCAGGCGTTTTCACTCTTGCCACCGGCGCCTTCGCGGGTTTCACCACGGACCATGCGTGGTGCTTCACCACCAAGCGGGCTCCGCCAAGCGCCGATACAACTCGCGTGGTCGTCGCAGCCGATGGCAGCGGCGATTTCAACACAGTCCAGGGCGCCGCCGATTTCGTTCCCGACAATCCATCAAAGCGGGTGACGATCTTCATCAAGAACGGCGCCTACGAGGAGATCGTCTTCTTCCGCAACAAGGCCAATCTGACCTTCCGCGGCGAGGATCGCGATAAGGTTCAGGTCGGCTACGGCAACAACAGCGGGTTCAATCCGCCGCAGCCGGGGCCGAACCGCCGCTGCGCCTTCTCCGTATACGATTCAACCGGCATCGAGTTCATCAACTTCAGTTTGAACAATTACTTTTTCGGCCAGGCAGAGGCTCTGCTCATCTCCGGCTCGAAGAACATAGTCAGCCACATGAATATCAAAGGCTCGGGCGATGCGCTCAATCTGCGCGGCTCCGTTTATCTCACCGACAGCACGATCACCGGCGACGGCGACACCATCCTGGGCGTCGGCCCCGCCTTCTTCCGCCACTGCGAGATCCAGTCCGTAGGGCCCTTCATGTGGATTCGCAACACCGAAGCGAACCACGGCAATGTCTTCGTCGACTGCACCTTCACCACCATCGACCGCCCGCTGCCGTTGAACCGGCCCCCGGCGCCTGTCCGCCCTTCCAACGTGCTCGCGCGCCTGCCCAACAATCACGGCCTCAACTACCCCTACGCCGAGGCCGTGCTCATCAACTGCCGCCTCAAAGGCATTCCAGCAGCCGGCTGGGGACCCATCGACGACGATACCTCGCACATTCACTTCTGGGAGTTCCACAGCACCGATGCCGACGGCCATCCCATCGACGTCACGGAGCGGCACCCCGTCTCCAAACAACTGACCGAGCCACGGGATGCCCAGACCATCGCCAACTACAGTGATCCGGCATTCGTCCTCGGCGGCTGGACGCCTGTCGTCGATCAGTAAATGAAACCCGGTTGACAGCCTTCAGGCGATTTCAGCCGGGCCGGGGTCAGGCCGTCGATTGCAGCCTCAATCTCCTCAACCCGGCTCATGCCTGGAGTCTATGCCACCCTACGCGGCGCATTCGCCGCGGCCCAGGTTGAGCGAGAAGACCTCGTTGTCGCCCCAATCCTGGTAGATCTCGGGGAAGAGGTCGGCGGGTTGGGCCAGGTCGGCGGTGAGCGAGCGGAAGGTTTCCACTTTGTGGCGGATGACGTAGTCGCGGAAGGTTTCGCCGGCGCGGCGGTGCGAGATGAAGTGGTCAAGCACGCGGGAGACGGCTTCGGGCGCGAGACGCGCGGGAATGGATTGGATGGCCAGACCGAAGCGCATGACGCCTTCGCGATCATAGCCGCCGCCGAGGAGCATCTGGTAGTAGGGCAACTCGCGGCCGCCGATCTTGCGGGCGTTGCCGTAGAAACCGAAATCGGCGATCCAGTGATGGCCGCAGGAATTGGGGCAGCCGCTGGCTTTGATGGTGAGGCGGCGCACTCGCGGATCATCGTACCGGCGGACGGTTTCGGCGAGAGCGGCGCCTAGTTCCATGGTTTTGGTGAGGCCGAGATTGCAGGAATAGGCGCCGGGGCAAGTGACCACGTCGTCGATCTGGCGCGCGCCGGGTTCGGCCATGCCGGCTTCTTCCAGGGCGGCGTGGACGCGCGGGAGACGCGCCAGCGGGATGAAGGCGAGCAGGAGATTCTGTTCGATGGTGACGCGCAGGAGGCCATCGCCGGCGGTGGAGGCGATGCGGGCCAGGGCGCGCAACTGGCGACCGGTGAGGTTGCCCTGGGGGACCTTGACGGTGACGGCGGCGTAGCCGGTTTGCTTCTGCAGAGCGACGTTGGATGCGAGCCAGGCGCCGGCGGTCGCTCCGGGCTGGGCAGGCGGCACCGCCTGCCCCACCGGCGCGCCGATGACGGGAAGCAGCGCGCCATCGCCGAGCGGCGGCGGCGAGGATTGGTAGCCGCCGAAGCCCTCGGGGACAATTTCGGGCCAAGGGATGCCGCCGCCGGACGCGAGGATGCCGGCGAACTCGCGCTCGATTTGCGCTTTGAGCCAGTCGAAGCCGCGCTCGCGCACCAAAAATTTGAGGCGCGCCATGTTCTTGTTTTTGCGATTGCCGTATTGGTTGAAGACGCGGACCAGGGCTTCGCACTTTTGGAGCAGGCGCTCTTCGGGGACGAAATCGTCGAGCAAGTGCGCTTCGGTGGGAAGCGGACCGAGGCCGCCGCCGACGGACATGCGGAAGCCGCGGCGGTTGCCGCGAAGGACGGCGTGAAGACCGATATCGTTGACGGCGCCGGCCATGCAATCGCGGCTGCCGCAACCATCGAAGGCGATTTTGAATTTGCGCGGGAGGTTGCCGGTGAGGTCCTTGCGGAGAAAGGCGAAGGCCAGACGCTGGGCGTAGGGCCGGACGTCGAAGAGTTCATCGCGGGCGATGCCGGACCAGGGGCAGGCGGTGACGTTGCGGACGGTGTTGTAGCAGGCTTCGCGATTGGTCATGCCGACGTCGGCCAGCAGGTGCATGAGGCCGGCCACGCGGGCCAGCGGGATGAAGTGGTATTGGATATTCTGGCGGGTGGTGAGGTGAGCTTTGCCGCCGGCGAATTCGTCGGCGATGCGGGCGAGCTGGTCCACCTGGGGGGCGGTGAGCAGGCCGCCGGGGATCTTGCAGCGGACCATCTGGACGCCGGCCTGGCGCTGGCCGTAGATGCCGTGTTTGAGGCGGAAGGGGCGGAAGTCGTCCTCGGTGATCTGGCTGGCGAGGAATTGGGCGGCGCGGACGCGGAAGGTTTCGATCTCTTCGCGGACGATGCGATCATATTGAATCTCAAGGTGTTGCTGGTTGGACTGAATCTCCAGAGGAGCGCTTGCCATAATTACCCCTTAATCGATGGGAATCGTATGTACTATTTTCTATAGAGATTGGGGAGAATGCGGGTAGGATGCAAGAAAGATCGGGGGTTTGGGGAGAATTCGCCCATCAACGGGGGGCGGGCAGGCGGCACCGCCTGCCCCACCAGCCCCACCAGGCCTGCCAGGGAGATTTGAAGCTACTTGTCTTTGCTGAGCTTCTTGAAGTACTCGGCAGTGGCGCCGCTGTAGCCGGGCGGGACCTTTTCGGTGCCGGGGCTGCGGACCGAGCCGCCAGTTTCCTCTACTTTGCGGCGCAGTTCCATTTCCACCTGCTCGGCGGCGGGCAGAATGGCGGCCTGGATGCGTTGCGAGAGCATCGGGTCGTTGGCGTAGGTGTAGGGGTCGAGCTGGCGGAGCTGCTGAATGAGCTGTGCGATGTCGTGCGCCGTGGCCGGGTCATTGCGATACTGCTGCTGAAGCTGCTGCAGGCTCTGCAGGGTGTTGCGATATTGGTTCTGATAGTCGGGAACCTGGAGGTCGCCGAGGCGGCCTTGCGGATTGACGACACCGGGGCCACCATAGTTGCCGCCGTAGCCGCCGTTATAGGCGCCGCCATTGTAGCCGCCGCCGTTGGGCCCGAGGTTGCCACCGCGCTGGCCGCCCTGCTGGCCGCCAGCTTGCTGACTCTGCCCTTGGCCTTGACCCTGAGCCTGCTGGCCCTGGCCTTGAGCCTGCTGCCCTTGCTGGCCTTGGCCCTGCTGACCCTGTTGCCCCTGCTGAGCCTGGCCGCGGCCGGCGGACTGCTGCTGCAACATCCGGCGGAGACCTTCCAGGTTGGCTAAGCCCTGCTGAGCGGCCCGATCCTGCTGGGCGTTTTGGGAATCGGCGCCGGCGGAGCCCAAAGCCTGCTGGACCTGCTTTAACTGGTCGCGGACTTCGGCGAGGCCCTGCGTGAAATTGGATTCCGACATGACGGCGTATTCGCCGAGGCCGCGCCGGATGTAATCGGCATTGCGCTGCATGTCGCGCTCCATGTCGGATTGCTGGATGCCGCTGAGGGCTTCGCGCATTTTGACGGAGGCGGCGCGTTCGGTGGCCTGGAGGTCGCGGGCGGCGGTTTGCATGCCGGAAGCGAGCTTTTTGAGGTCGTTGACCTCCGCGTCCTTTTGGGAAGCCAGTTGGGCGGCCTGCTCGCGGGAGAGATCCTTGGCTTGCGGCCCGAAGGCGCGGCGCATCTGGCCCTCAAAATCCTGCTGTTTTTTGGCGAGGTCGTCGGCCTGGCGGGCGAGATCTTCGATCTGATTCTTGGATTGACCGGCGCGGATACCGGAGAGCGACTGAGTGGCCTGATTGAGGCGATCGGCCGCGCGGCGGGCGTCGGCTTGGGCTTGAGGTGTGCCGGCCTGCTGGGAGGACGCGGCGTGGCTCATGTCCTGAAGAGCCTGCTGCAGATTGTTGAGGGTGTCCTGGAGGCGTTGCTGATCGGCGCCGCGAAGGGCGCCCATTTGTCCCTGGGGATTCATCTGACCGCGCTGCTGCTGTTGGCCTTGCTGGCCGGACTGCTGACGGCCCGTCTGGCCCGGCTGGCCGGATTGACCCGACTGGTCCGATTGACCCATTTGGCCCGATTGAGCCGATTGGCCCGATTGACCGGACTGCCCTGATTGTCCCTGTTGTCCTTGTTGGCCCTGCTGGCTCTGCTGCGGCGAACCGTTGCGGCTCAAGCTGGTGGCCTGCTGCAACTTCTCGCGAAGCTGCTCGGCTTCACGGCGCAGCATTTCCTGCTCCCACCGCTGCTGGGCAGTCTGCTGCTGGCCCTGGCGTTGTTGTTCGGCGAGCTCCTGCTGGCGCTTGGCGAGCTGCTTGAGTTTCTCAAGGGCGTCGTCGATATCCTTCTGCTGCTGATCGGCGCTCTGGCTCTGGCTCTGGCGCGCGCTTTCGTATTGGTTTTTTTCGGTATCGAGCTCGAGATCGAAGAGGCCCTGCAAATCGCGGGCGGCGCCGTTGCCGGCACCACCACCGCCGCCACCGCCGCCTCCGCCGCGCTGGCCGAAGGCGACCTGGATATCACGGAAAGTGGCTTCGGCGCGGAGCAGATAGCGGAGGGCTTCCTGTTCCGGCGCGACGGCATCCTGCCACTTAGCGACCTTGAGTTTATCGGCGGCCGGACCCATGGCCGCGCCGGCCTTTTCCATATCGTCGACGAAGCTCTTGAAGGACTCCCCGGCCTCTTCGAGCTGGCGGCTCTTCATGCGATTGGCGAGCGAATCGGCCTGTTCGCGCAACTTGGACTGCACGGAAGCCAGGAAGGCGGCGTTTTCGGCGTCGGTGCCGCGTGCGCCGCGGCCTTTCAACTGGTTCCAGGTGGCGGTAATGATTTCTTTCTGGCGCTGGGAGATCTGATTTTGCTGGTTAGCGTCGTCGCCGCCCCCGCCGCCACCACCACCGCCGTCTTCCTGCGACTGGGTGTAGTTGCGCTCGAAGGGCTGGGCTTCGATGAAGAACATGTCGGTCGTCGTGGTCTTGCGAGCGTCCCTGGCGGTGGCGTAGAGACTGACAATGTCGCCGGGCTCAACTTTGAAATCCTCTAGCGAGAGAACGGTGGAACTGGAAGAAGCCTTGGCATTCACACTGGGAAGCAGGGGAACGGTTTTTTCCGGAGCGCCATTGACGGAGTAATGAAGCTCGACGGATTTGAGAGCGAAATCGTCCTTGGCGTCGATGGCGACAGTGACTTCCTCGATGGGGCTGGCTTTGAAATCGTGGCCGGGCCGGGTAATGCGCACTTCGGGCGGCTGATCTTTCTGAGCCTCGATGAAATAATCTTCGCTGAGGCGGACGTCTTCGCCGCCTTCGACGGCGGCCACGTGGTAGAGGCCATCCTTATCAATGGGGACGGTGGCGGCGAGCGTGCCGTTGCCGCTCTTGCGCAGCGGTATTTTGGCGCCGTCATCGAGCAAAATGGCGCCGTTCGAGAGGGGCCGATCGGTTTGAATGGCGACTTCGGCGGTGGCGCCTTCGACGGCGCGGAGATCGCCGCCGGGATCTTCGACCTGATCCTTCATTTGCGCCCAGGCGGGGAAGTGATAAGTGACCTTGATGTTCTTGACATTGGGTAAGTCGACCACATTGAGCTTGTAAGTGGGCGACTTGACGCCGCCGGCCTCGACGTAATACTCGAGTGTCTCAGGAACGCCGGCAATCAGGAACTGGTAAGACGAACCGCCGGGGGCGGTGCGCATCTCGGCCTGCTCCCACTGGGAGGCGCTCGCGTACCTGGCAAAGAAGCGGACCCTGGGAGCGGTGAAGCCGCCGAGGGTGGCTGAGATCAACTGGTCGGCGCGTTTGCGAACGGTGCGGTTGCCGGGATCGACCTGGATGGAATAATACGGCTTCAGGGTGCCCTTGGGCAGACCACCCCAGAGGAGCGAAGTGCCGTAGCCCAGGAAACCCGGGCCGGAAGCGCCGAGCCAGACGAGGACGGCGAGGATGACGACGGCGGCGGAAGAAAAGCTGAAGATCCAGGAACCACGGGCGACATGGCGCGGCGCGGCCTGACTGGCGACGGCGAGAGTATCGTCGGCGAGCAGTTCCAGGAATGGATCGGTGGGATTCTGCTCCACGCGCTCAGTAAAAGTGAGCAGGCGCTCTTCAAATTGGGGATAGCGGGCTTCGGCGGCGCGGGCGGCGCGGCGGCGGTTGAGTCGGATGACTGGGACGATGAGCGCGGCGGCGAGCGCCAGCGCGAGGCCAAGGAAGAGCAGGATGCGCGCACCCAGTACGCTGCCGTTGGAGAACGAAAACTGGTTGGCCATCAAAACCACCAGCACGGTGAGCGCCAACGCGGCCAGGGCCGTGAGGGCGGCTCCGCGGGTGAATGCCAGCAAACGCATGCGCCGCTCCACGGCGCGCAAATATTCAGACAGCCGATCCAAAGATTTCATGCGGCCTCTTTATCGACAGAGAGATGTTGATTCCCCAGCAGCGACTCGGCCACCGTTACTGCCAACACCAACAGCATGACGTACCACCAGAGGGAAAGGGGCTTTTGTTCGCCAACGACGGACCCTCCAGCTTCCACAGTACCGTTGGCTGTATTCTGCCACAAAGCGAGGGTGTCCGGCGCAGCGGGGGTGAGATCGGACTCATGGCGGTCCGCATTCACGGCCACCAGCTCATTACGGCCGTTGGGCCGGCGGATATCGTAGAAGCCGGCCATGGTGAACTGGATGTTCTGGGCCTTGGTGGCTTCGTCGAGGGAAAGGGCGCGTTCGCCTTTAGGATCGACCACGTCGACGGCGGCGCCCTTTTCGCGCGATTCCCGGAGTTCGGCGAAGGAATCGACCAGCACGCTGGGGGGCCCGGAATCGATGCGGGCCAGGTAACGGGCGGACTGATCGACGAAGGGGACGAAAGAGGCGTGCAGCGGAAAATCGTTGCTGATGTTATCGAGGGTGGAAGCGAAGATCAGGACGTGGCCTTCGCCGATTTGGCGATCGAGCAGCAGGGGAGTCTGATCGGTGAGGCGGGCGACGATGCGGGCGTCGCCGGGAGCGACCATGATGGCCTGGTAAAACTTCACGTCGTCCCAGCGGTCGTCCTTGAGGATGGAGGGATGCGACGTGTCGAGCCAGGCGGCGGACTGGAACATTTCGTCTTCGCGGCCGGAATAGCGAGTGCCTTCGATGGATTCGCCGGAGACCGGGACCTTGCCGCGGGCCACGGCGCGGCGACCGAGGGCCACAAAGACGGAGCCGCCGCCACGGACGTAATCGCGCAACTGGTTTTCGAAAGAGGCCGGAATGGAGCCGACGTCGGAAAGCAGCACGAAGGCGTAATGCGAAGGATTGAGATTGGCGGATTGGTCCGGGATGGCGGGATCGATTTCGAAAGCGGCCTGGCCGGCGGCTTCGAGGGCGGTCTTGAAGTAAAGCATGCCGCCATTGGTGTCGGGCTCATGAACAAAGAGGATGTGGCGGGGGTCGGCGCGCTCGATGGAGAAATAGAAATCGTCGTCGGCGGGGAGCGAGTCAGCGGAATCGATTTTGACTTCGCCCCTGTTGAGGCCGTAGGGAACTTCGAGCGAATTGAACTCGACTGTGGCGCGGCCGGCGGCGGGGACCTCGACGGATTTGGTTTCGACGGCGCGGCCATTCAAAATGAGCGAGACGTTGCGGATGTCCTTGCGGGTGTTGAAGCCGGCGACGGTGGCCAGCACGCGGTTTTTGCGGCTGTCGAAGACGCGGCGCGGGGCCACCACGTTTTCGACGGCGAAATTGGGGGTATCGGGTTTGCCGATACGGTGGGGCTCCAGCCGCACGCTGGCGTTGAGGCGGAGATCGTTGAAATTGGCGGGCATGCCGGACTGCTGCATGTCGGAGAAGAGATGCACGGTGAGGGGCAGGTGGAGCGATTGGGAAATGGAGCGGGCGGTGCGGGCCAGTTCGGCGAAGGCGGTGCGTTCATCGGAGGGTTCGATAGCGTCAATGGCGGCGTTGAGAGAGGGGTGGTCGTCAGTGACTTCGCTCATCACCTGGACGCGGGCGCCGAAGGCCAGCACCTGGGCGCGTTCGCCGGGGTGAAGGCCGCCGATGAGAGACTTGGCTTCCTGCTTGGCCTGATCGAGGCGGCTGGTGGCGCTCATGCTGAGCGAATGATCGATGGCCACGACGGTGATCTCGTTGGAGCGCGAACGGGGCGGGATGGCTTGGCGCACGAAGGGGTGGGCGAAGGCCAGAACCAGCAGGAGGACCAGCGCGGTGCGCAGGGCGAATAAGAAAAGATAGCGCAGGCGGCGGTGCTTGATGGAGCTTTGGGTGCGCTTCTCAAAGAACATCAGGGAGCTGAAAGGCAGCGGCGTGGTTTTGTGTTTGCGGAGCAGGTGCAGCCAGACGGGAAGGCCCACCGCGGCGGCGCCGGCCAGAAACCATGGAGTGAGGAAACCCATTTAGAGGGATGTCTCCTGCTTGGTTTGTAGCGCCGGCCTTTGCGGTCGCCTGGAAGAGCGGCGCTGGTCGAGCATGTAAAAGGCACCGGCGGCAAGACCGCCGGCGCTACCAGGGGCGCGTTGGAAAGTGGCTGTGCCTGGCGGGGGGATGACAGGCCACAAAAGACGATGGCCTGTCCCACGGGGGTCGGGAACGGACGGCATACTAGAGTCTCCCTTTGCGCACGGAGAGATATTCGCGCAGACCTTCATCGAGAGGGCGTTCGGTGTTCATGAGGAAATAATCGAGACCGGCGCCGCGCGCGGCGGTACTGAGGGCTTCGATGTGAGAATCGATCTTCCGGCGATACTCATCACGGGCGTACTCGGGCGAGACTTCGAGAGAGGTGTGGGTGTCTTCCATGTCCACCAGCATGACGGGCTCGCGGAACCTGGGTTTGATCTCCTGGGGATCGAGCACGTGGAAAAGGATGACCTCATTGCCGCGGAAGCGGAGGGGCTCGACGGTCTTGACGATGGTGACGGGGTCTTCATAGAAATCGGAGAGGACGATCACAATGCCGCGGCGGTGAAGAAAGGTCTGAAAGTGAACGAAGGGCTTGGCGAAATCGGTATGGGTGCCGGGCTCGACCTTTTCGATGGCGTGGAGCAGGCGGAAGAGCTGGCCCTGGCGGGTGGAAGGAGCAACGTAGTTCTTGACGTCCTCATCGAAGACGATGAGGCCGGCGGCATCGCGCTGCACGTTGGCCATGTAACAGAGGGAAGCAGCCACGAAGCGGGCGTAATCCAGCTTGTGAACGGCGTGCGAGCCGTAGCCCATGGAGGCTGAGGTATCCAGCAGGATGAGCAACTGGGTGTTGGTTTCGCCGCGGTACTTTTTGAGGAAGCACTTGTCGGTGCGGGCGAAAACATTCCAATCGACGTGGCGCAAATCGTCGCCCTGGGAGTAAGCGCGGTACTCGGCGAACTCCTGGGAGAAGCCGAAGTCGGGCGAGCGGTGGAGACCCGCGACGAAGCCATCGACGACCGTCTTGGCGACCAGGTCGAGCCCCGAGATGGAGGCTAAAGTGGCGGGATCGAGGAAGCGCTGGAGCATGAGAGCGACCCTTATTGGCCGGGAGCGGCTTTCCACTCGAGGATGCGCTTGAGGATATCGTCCTGTTTCAAGCGATCCGATTCGGCATGGAAATTGAGCAGGATGCGATGGCGCAGCACGGGAATGTAGAGCGACCGAATGTCTTCGTAGGTGACATGATAGCGGCCCTTCATGAGGGCTTTGGCCTTAGCGGCCAGCACCAGGAATTGGGCGGCCCGGACGCTGGCGCCATAGTTCACATACTTTTTGACGAAGTCGGGGGCGTCTTCGTCACTACTGCGGGAGATGCGCACCAGTTCGACGGCGTGACGGGCGACACTTTCGCCGATGGGAACCATGCGGACGAGCTGCTGGAAATCGATGATTTCCTGCGCGTCGGTGACGGGGTCGGCCTGCGGAATGGAGGTGACGGTGGTGAGATCGACCACTTTCAACTCTTCGTCGGCGTTGAGGTAATCGAGCACGGTATTGAACAGGAAGCGGTCGAGCTGGGCTTCGGGGAGCGGGTAAGTGCCTTCGAGCTCGATGGGGTTCTGGGTTGCGAGGACGAAGAACGGCGCGGGCAGGACATAATTGTTGCCGCGGACAGTGCAGGCGCGTTCCTGCATGGCTTCGAGCAGGGCGCTCTGGGTCTTGGGAGGCGTGCGGTTGATTTCGTCGGCGAGGAGAATGTTGGCGAAAATGGGGCCGGGCACGAAGGTCCAGGTGCGGCGGCCGTTGGCGGGATCCTCTTCGATGATATCGGTGCCGGTGATGTCGCTGGGCATCAGGTCAGGCGTGAACTGGATGCGTTTGAAGACCAGGCCGAGGGTCTGGGCCATAGTGCGCACGAGGAGGGTCTTGGCGGTGCCGGGCAGGCCGGTAATGAGGCAGTGGCCGCCGACGAACAGAGCGATCATGACCTGTTCGAGGACCTCCTGCTGGCCGACAATGACGCGGCGCACCTGAGCGACCATTTCGCCTTGCACCTGGCGGAAGCGGGCGATGCGGTTTTTGAGGACTTCGGGTTCCAACTGCGACACGGTGGATGACATGGGTACCTATTCTCTTTTCTTGAGAGGTGGCGCGGCGGTTTCATTTTCACCGCCGCTCAGTTCGAGCAGCAATTTTTGCGCAGCGCGGAAACCGGGCGCCGCTTCGAGCGAAGAGAGCAATTCGTCTTTCGCGAGATCGTCCTGATGATTGAGGTGATAGGCGCGGGCCAGGTCGTAGTGGGCCTGGGCGGGATCGGCGGGATTGTGGCCGACGATGGCCTGGTACTCGCGGATGGCGCCGGGGGCATTGCCGAGTTCGAACCAAAGCGCTCCGAGCTTGAAGTGAAGCTGGTTGTCCATGGGGTAGATGTAATTGATGCGGTTGAGCGAGGCAGCGGCTTCCTGGCGATTGCCGGCGGCGGTGAGCAGGGTAGCGAGCTGGTTGAGGGTATCGGGATTGCGGCCGCCGATTTTCATGTAGCGTTCGAGTTCGGCGATGGCCGCGGGCTGATCGTTCCTGGCGCGGTAAGCGCCGGCGAGGAATTCGTAGGCGTTGCCGTTCTCGACATAAGCGGGGTAGAAATCGCGCGTGGCGGGGCCCAGCCTGATGACCGTGTCGTAGTCCTTGTCCTTATCAGCGGCGGCGATCTGCTTGAGGTTGGCGCGCCATTGGTCGAAGTGGTCGATGGTGTTTTTGTTTTCGTCCTCGATGACGGTGCGGATGCGGTTGTCGAAATCGGCGGGCTCGATTTTCAACTCCTTGCGGATGACGGCGGCGGTGTCGGTTGGCGAGGCGAAATCGCGGAGCATGGCGAGAATGGCATCCCATCCCCACTTTTCGGTGATGTAATCGCAGATGCGTCCGGCCTGGTAATAGCTGACGATGACCTGGATGTCGTTCACGGGATGAACAAAGCCGCGGTCGAGATCGGCGATGGGAAGCAACTGACGCTGCTTGATGGCCATCAGGATTTCGGGCGTGATGCGGTCGCCCCATTCGGGGTTGGCGGCGGTTTCTTCATGCACCGCGATGCCCTCGGTGAACCAGCGCGGCACCATGGAATTGGTCATGGTGAGCGTAAAAACGTGGCTCATTTCGTGCCAGAGCGTGGAATCCCAGTGGAATTCGCCGGGCTTGCGGCCGGAGGGGCTGTCCATGGCGATGGTTGAGCCATAAGTGCGCGAAGTGAAAGTGACACCGAGAGCGCCCAAGCCGGGCATGCCAAGAGTGCGAACGGCGAAATCCGCGTGGTCGGGATAGGCCTCCACCTGCACGGGGCGGTCGAGCTTGATCTTGTATTTCTTCTCGTAAGCGGCGATGACGCGGTCGATTTCCGCCTGGAAATACGGACGCAGAAGTCCGGCTTCATTCTTATTGAGTTTGAGGACGGTGAGGTTGGACCTGGTGGAAACGAAGTTGACGTACGAATCGAGCAGCATCAACGTGTTCTTGGTGGCGCTGTCCTGCTGGCCGTGACGGAAGCAATCGGCGAGCTGGCGCATGGCCTCGTCGTTTTGGCCGAGGCGCATGAGGTTGATGCCCAGCTCAGAGCGGGCTTTCCAAAGTTCGGGATCGAGATCGACGGCTTTGCGGTAATACTGAATGGCCTCGTCATAGCGCCGGTTGAGCATGAAGAAGTGGGCGGCGGTGAAATAGCCAAGGGCCGAGTGAGGATCCCAGGAAGTTTCGGTCTTGCCGTTCAGCCAGTCGATGGAAGCGAGGATGGCCTTGCCGACTACGGCGTTCGGATCGATGGCGAGAGCTTTGCGGGCTTCGGCGGCGGCTTTGGTATCGTCGTTATCTTCGAGCGCGAGGCGGGCGAGAAGCTCCTGGGCTTCGAGCAGCTTGGGATCGGCTTGGATGGCCGCGCGGGCCAGTTTTTCGGCGCCGCCATCGTATGCGTCGGCGGCCAGCAGAGCGAGACCGAGCAGAGCGCCGGGGTTGCTCTGGTCGACCTTGAGGACTTCCTTGAACAAGTCGGAGGCATTGCCCAGGTCGTCGCGGTCGCCGTGATCCATGAACATGCGGCCCCATAGGACCTTGTATTCCAGGCGGTCGGGGTGTTGGGCGACCAGGTCTCTAAAGGCGTTGTTGGCGGAGACGAAATCGCGGGCGCGCCAGAGAGCTTCCGCCTGTTGGAGAGTTTGTGCGGAAACCGCCAGGTGGATGACCAGCGCGAGCAGGCCCAGCCGCGCGAGGAGTTTCACTTGTCGATCTCCTCCTGGGTTTTGGCTAGCTCGAGGAGCAGGCGGGTGAGCTGCTTCTTATAGTCATCCGCGTTCATGCTGGCCTTTTCGTACTTCAACTGGTCGATGGCCTGTTCGAGGTCTTCCTTCTTTTCGAGGAGAGCTTTCTTGGCGGGGTCCTTGCTGGCGGCGGCATTGGCGCCCAACCGCACTACGGTGAAAGACGCGGCCAGGCGGCCCTCGGCGGCGTTGCTGTCGGTGGCGGAATCGGGAGCGGAAACGGCCGCGACGCCGGCACCCTTGCCGGTGTCCTCGAAGACGCTGTGCTCGGTGGCGAGACGCTTCTGGGTATCGAAGAACTCTTTGGTCTTGCGTTGGGCGTAGCGGAAAGCTTCCAGGGCGGAGATGGATTCGTTCTTATCGACGTCGGCGGAAGGCTCGCGCAGGGCTTCGGCCCAATAGCGGGCGAAGATGGTGGCGTTCTTCTCGGTTCCGGCCTTGGTGGCGGCGATGACGATGCGGTTGGGCTTGCGCAGGAACTCGATCGAGCCGCCGGAGCAACTGGTGGCGACGACGACCAACTGGCGCGCGGAGGGGACGCGATCGAGCAGAGCGGCCAACTCGGCGGCGGTGAGATCGGGACCGGGAACGTTGAACTTGTAATCGACGCCGTCGAAGGTGCCGTGGCCGATCAGGACCACCACGAGATTATCGGTGGCTTTGACGGTGGAGGCGAGCGAGGCGAAGTGCGCGCGGATCTGCTCGCGCGTGGGAGCGATGAGGGTGAGAATGTCGGGATCGGGCGTGCCGGCTTTTTTGAGGCTGGAATCGATATCCTGGGCCCACATTTTGAAGCGCTGATCGTAATCGGGCTCGCCGCCCAAGCCGGAGATGGTGACGTAGAAAGTGGCGGCGGGAGCCGCGACGGCGGCGAGCAACAGCAGGGCAAGAAGCTGTATCAAAGATGCAGAGCGCAGGCGGCACCGCCTGCGCCACGCATGTAAGGTCATACTACCCCCCAGCGGCGGCGCAGCAGCCATTCGGAGGCGCGGATGGCCAGGACCAGCAGAAAGAGCACGGGCATATCCCAAAGGTCTCGGGTTTCACGGGTGGTGATGCCCGCTTCGGAGTACGAGATTTCGTTCGCCAGCTTGGACGCTTCGGAGGGCTTATAGTACCGGCCGCCGGTCTGCTCGGAAAGCTTTTCGAGCAACTCGCGGTTCTGCGAGGTATGGAAATTTTCAGCCACGCCGTCTTCGCGGCGGAAGGTCAACATGTCGTGGCCGAGTTCTTCCTGCTCGCGGCCGGCGATGATTTCGGCGACATAGGATCCAGGCTTTTCGGCGGTCCACTCGCCGCTGTAGACGCCCTCCTCAAGGGGTTGCGGGCTGAGTTCGAGAGTGGCCGTCGAGCCGTCGGGGCTGATGAAACGGGCCTGCACTTTGGCGTTGGAGACCGGCTGGTATTGCTTATCGCGAACTTCGACGCGCAGTGGGACGCGGGTATCATCGGCGAGAACCTGTTTGGGCGTGGTGGAAACCACCTGGCCGGGCGTTTCGTTCACCAGGTAGCGGAACATCTGCTGCCAGAAAGTGGCGTGGGTCTTGCTGGTATGGTCTTCCCACATTTTCCAGCGCCAGCTTCCCTGGGTGGCGAACAGGGCGGTGCGTCCGCGGCCGTAGTTTTCGGTGATCAGGAGCGGCTGCCTGGCTTTGCCGGAAGGCAAGGAGTAGAGCAGGGTGGTGGCGCCGGGCTTGGGCTCGCCCACCTCCTGATAGTCGGCAACCTGCGGAATGGCTTTCCAGCGGGCGACGTTCCTGGCCGGGTCGTCATCCAGGCGGCAGATGGTGTTCCGCGCGCCTTGCGGCGAGAGTTCGACGCTGGTGAAGACGCGGTGGAAAGTTCCGTTGTGGGCGGGCAGGCGGGTGGGAACGAGATCGACAAGGGGCGAGCTGGGATAGCCGCCGTCGGAGAGCGTGGCGCGGCCGGCCAGGAAGAGCAGGCCGCCGCCGCGGCGATCGACGAAATCGCGAATCAACTGCTGCTGGGTGGGAGTGAAGTAGTTGGCTTCCACGCTGCCGATGATCAGTCCCTGAAAGGGGAAAAGCTCTTCGGGCTTGGCCGGGAAATCTTCGAGCTCGTGCTCATTCATACCGGCCGGAAACTGGTGCAGGATGTTGTTCTGGGTGGTGCGCACCATGCTGGCGATTTCGATGTCGTCGAAATCGTCGAAGGCGCGGCGGATGAATTTGTACTCCCAGCGCGGCTCGCCTTCAAAATAAAGGATGCGCGGCTTTTTGCCCTCGACGTCCACCAGGCGGGTGACGGTGTTGTTGAGCTGGTTCTCTTCGCCGGGGAGGGGTTGGGCGGAAATCTCGAGCGACTTGGGACCGGCCTCGCCGATGTTGAAGGCGATGGTTTCGGTCTGCGGCTGGCCGTCGGATTTGAGAGTGACTTCCTGGGAGGCCAGCACCTTGCCGCTATCTTTGACTGTGAGCCTGGTCTTGCCGCCGCTGAGGCCGTAACTCTGGAAGGTGACGTAGGCGGCCAGGCGGGATTTGGGGAGCGCGCGGGCGGGCACCACGGCGTCGGTGATTTCGAGGTCGCGGCCGGGATGCTCTTTGCCGAAGCCGATGGTGTGAACCGGAATGCGCTGGCGGCGGATGGCGGCGATGGTGGCAAGGTCGATGCCGCCGGAGTTATCGGCTCCGTCGGAAAGCAGGACGATGGCGCCCAAGGGCAGGGAAGAGGATTCGGCCAGCACGCGTTCGAGGGTATCGCCGATGCGGGAAGCGGGCGCGGCGGGAGTGAGATGGTCGGTATTGGGGATGCGCTCGGGCTCTTTGCCGAACTGGTAGAGGCGGACCTGGAAGCGTTCGGCGAGGGACTTGAGCAGGCCGCCGTTGAGCGCGGCTCTGGCGGCGGCTTCGCGCGTGCCGGAGGCATCGTCAATCGACATGGAGCGCGAATCGTCCACCAGGACGGCGACCACATTCTGCTGGGCGCGGAGCGTGGCGACGCTGAGCGCGGGGTGCCAGAGCAGGAACAGGATGAGCGCGACCATGCCGGTTTCGAGCAACCAGATGACGATGGGGCGCAAACCGCTGAGCATGCCGTGATTCCGCCGGACGTGCCAGAACAGCAGCGCGGCAGCGGCCAGGATGGCGATAAGAAGCAGCCAGAGCGGCCAGGGGGTCAGGAAGACGAATTTGCCCTTGTGAAAAATGCCGACCGGGTATTTGAAGAGGATCTCAAACATTGAGGCCACGATCCGGAATGTTGTCAATAAGAGGACAGACGCAGTGATAGGGGCGGAGAGTTACAAACAAACCCAGGATGGCGGGGAATTCCAAGTGCGGATGCATTCCGAGCAGCCCTCGTATTTGGACAGGATACCACGGAGGGGTAGGAATGGCCGGTGGAACCAAAGGGAACAGATAGCGCGGTTGACGAGCCATATAAAATGAGAGGAGTGAAGCAATTGCGTACGGCACGGGAAGGCCGCGGACGGGTGTGCACTTGAGACGCGAACCGCCCGCGCAGGATTATATAAAGATCCACGGGGCGCGGGTCCATAACCTCAAGAACATTTCGCTTTCGATTCCCCACAACCAGTTGACGGTGGTGACGGGCGTGTCGGGGTCGGGCAAATCGTCGCTGGCATTCGACACCATCTACGCGGAGGGGCAGCGGCGGTACGTGGAATCGCTTTCGGCCTATGCGCGGCAGTTTCTGGAGCGCATGGAAAAACCGGAGGTGGACGAGATTGACGGCATCGCGCCGGCGGTGGCCATCCGGCAAAAGAATACCAGCCGCAATCCGCGCTCGACGGTGGCCACATCGACCGAATGCTACGATTTTCTGCGCCTGCTGTTCGCGCGGGTGGGGCAGACGTTTTGCCCGAACTGCGGGACGCGCGTGCGCAAGGATACGGTGGACGAAGTAGCCGCGCGGTTGAGCGAGCTGCCAGAAGGGTCGCGGTGGTACGCGCTGTTTCCCTGCGGGCCGCACTCCAGCACGCAGGCGCTGCGCGATCACCTGTTCGAGCTGCGCAAGAAAGGATTCAGCCGGCTGTTTCAGGCAGGGCGGCTTTTTGAATTTTCGACGCCCGAATCGCTGCTGGACATCGATTTTTCGAAGCCGGTGTTTATGCTGGTGGACCGCATCGCGATGGGTCCGGGTCTGCACCAACGGCTGGTGGACACGATCGAAATCTGCTACCGCGAAGCGGGCGAAGTGATTTTCGAGAGCCCCGCCGGCGGGCAGCCACTGCGGTTCAACGAGCGGTTCCAGTGTAAGACCTGCGGCATGGAGTTCGCGGAGCCGGAGCCCACTCTGTTCAGCTTCAACTCGCCCACGGGGGCATGTCCGCGGTGCCAGGGGTTCGGCAACACCATCGATTTCGACATGAACCGGGTGATTCCGGACGTCACCAAGACGCTGGCGGAAGGCGCCGTGGATCCCTGGACCAAGCCGAAATACCGCTCCTGGCTGGGCAATTTCAAGAAGCACGACAAGAACGCGCGGTTTGACGCGCCCATCTGCGAGTTCACGGCGGAAGAGCGCGGGCGGCTGGATGATTTTATCCGCCGTTTTTTCGATTACCTGGAAGTCAAGAAATATAAGCTGCACGTGCGCGTGTTTCTGAGCCGCTACCGCGGCTATGCGCAGTGTCCGGAGTGCAAGGGCGCGCGGCTGCGCAAGGAAGCGCTCTACGTGCGCGTGGGCGGACGCACCCTGGCGGACGTGTCGCGCATGAACATCGCCGAAGCGCGGGACTTTTTCGACGGGCTGGCGCTGAGCCCGGAAGAGACGGCCATCGCGGACAAGATCCTGGTGGAAATCCGGCAGCGGCTGAAATTTCTGGTGGACGTGGGGCTGGATTACCTGACGCTGGACCGGCTGGCTTCGACGCTATCGGGCGGGGAAGCGCAGCGCATCCAACTGGCGACGTGCCTGGGATCGCGCCTGGTGGGCGCGTGCTACGTGCTGGACGAGCCGTCCATCGGGCTGCACACGCGCGACACCGGCCGGCTAATCCGCATCCTGGAGGAACTGCGCGAGTTGGGGAACACCATCATAGTAGTGGAGCACGACGCGGAATTGATGCGCGCGGCGAACCACATTGTGGACCTGGGACCGGGCGCCGGCGAGCACGGCGGGAATATCGTGTTCGAAGGGACGCTCCAGAAGCTGATGGGGAACGGCGCGGGGTCGCTGACGGCCCGCTATTTGCGCGGGGAACTGAAGGTTTCGGCGGAGCGGCCGCGGCGGGCGATCAACCCGCGGCGCACGCTGAAAATTCTGGGAGCGCGGGCGCACAACCTGAAGAACATCGACGTCGAGATTCCGCTGGGAATGATGGTAGTGGTCACGGGGGTATC
The DNA here is from genome assembly GCA_963842505.1 of Bryobacterales bacterium. Lineage (GTDB taxonomy): Bacteria > Acidobacteriota > Terriglobia > Bryobacterales > Bryobacteraceae > PALSA-129. Next base: position 590,087 of record CAWJGZ010000004.1, on the reverse strand, counting down.
GGGATCGGGAAAATCGACGCTGGTGAACGACGTGCTCTACCGGACGCTGGAAGGGCTGAGCAAGTTGCGGGAGACCAGGCCGGAAGCGGCGGATGGCGGGGCGGGCGAAGGGATGGAATCGCCGTCGCAGCCGATGGTGTGCCGCAAGCTGGAAGGGGCGGAGCGGATCGCGGAGACGGTGATGGTGGACCAATCGCCGATCGGGAGGACGCCGCGCTCGAACCCGGTCACGTATATCAAAGCGTTCGACCATGTCCGGTCGCTGTTTGCCTCCACGCGCGAAGCGGTGAAGCGCGGCTACACGGCCGGGCACTTCTCGTTCAATATTCCGGGCGGGCGGTGCGAAGCCTGCCAGGGCGATGGAACGGTGACGGTGGAGATGCAGTTTCTGGCGGACGTGGAACTGGTGTGCGAGGAATGCAAGGGCACGCGGTACAAGAGCGGCGTGCTGGAAGTGAAGTACAACGGGCTGAACATCCACGAAGTGCTGCAACTGACGGTCCGGGAGGCGATGGAGTTTTTCCATGGCAGCGCGCGACTGGTAGCGCGGCTGAAAGTGCTGGACGATGTGGGGCTGGGATACCTGCGGCTGGGCCAATCGGCCACCACGCTTTCGGGCGGCGAAGCGCAGCGCGTGAAGCTGGCGTCGCACCTGGCGGCGGCGACCTGCGCGGGCACGCTGTTCATCTGCGACGAACCGACGACCGGGCTGCATTTCGACGATATCGCGAAACTGCTGGCTTCATTCGAGCGGCTGATTGAAAACGGCGGCAGCCTGGTGATTATCGAACACAACCTGGATGTGATCCGCGCGGCCGACTGGGTGATCGACCTGGGCCCGGAAGGCGGAGCGGGCGGCGGGAGGGTGGTAGTGGCAGGGACGCCGGAGACCGTGGCGGCCACGGAAGGCTCGTACACCGGTTACTATTTGCGATAAGGAGCGCGACAGCCGGCTTGCCGCGCCGCGCGCCAGATGGTATCCAACTGAAGGGGGAGGCCGATGCATGCGCTGGCTTCGTATCGCGAGGCATTTTCCGTCGCGGTGCGCTCAATCCTATCCAGCAAGCTCCGGAGCTTCCTCACGCTTCTGGGTGTGATTCTCGCCACCGCTACCCTGATCGTGGTGATGTCCATCGTACACGGCATGGATGTATATGTCGCGGAACAGGTTTCGGACATGGGCACGGATGGCTTTCAGGTGCAGCGTATTCCCCTGCTGGGCGATTTCGATCCGAAGAAGATGATTGAACTGGATCGCCGCAATCCGAAGCTGACGGCAGCGGAGTTCCATTACGTGAAGAGCCACCTCACGCTGGTCCGCGAATTCGGCATGGAGGCAAGCCGCTCAGTCACGGTGCGTTACCGGGAGCAAGACCTGGAGGCGGTGGATCTGGACGGCGTCACGGCCAACGTCGCGGTGATTTCCGATATCACCATGGCGTCCGGCCGGTTCATTCTGGATATTGACGACCAGCGGCATACGGCGGTGGCTTTCATCGGCGAGGACGTGCGCGCCCGTTTTTTTCAGGACCGCGACCCGATCGGCAAGACCATCAACCTGGATGGCGTGCCTTTCGAGGTGATTGGCACGGCCGCCAAGCGGGGATCGGTTTTCGGCTTCTCGCGCGACAACTTTGTGATGATTCCGATCGGCACCTACTTCAAGATATATGGCGCGCATCCCGATCTTACGTTTAACGGGCTGGCGCTTGATCATGAGCGTCTCATCGACGCGCAGGACGAAGTGCGGGTGCTGATGCGGTCGAGCCGGCACCTGCGCCCGAATCAGGAAGACAATTTCGGGTTGCTGGCATCGGGGTCGCTGGTGGAGTTATGGGACCGGCTCACGAAGGTGCTCGCGACGATGGCGGTGGGGATCGTCTCAGTCTTCATGGTGGTGGGCGGCGTGGTGATCATGAACATCATGCTGGCGGTGGTGACGGAGCGTACGTACGAGATCGGCATCCGCAAGGCCGTGGGCGCGCGGCAGCAGGACATTTTGCGGCAGTTCCTGATCGAGTCTTCGCTGCTCTCGGCCAGCGGCGGTCTGTGCGGAGTGCTGCTGGCGTGGCTGCTGACAATGGTGGTGCGCGCCGGCACTTCGATGCCCATGGTGGTGCCGCCCTCAGCCGTTGTGGTGTCGGTAGCAGTGACCGGGCTGGTCGGCCTGTTCTTTGGCGTGTATCCGGCAAAGCGGGCGGCGCGGCTCGATCCCATTCATGCGCTGAGGTGGGAACGATGACGCTGTTCGAATTCCGCTCTTCCGCCGCCATGGCCCTGAGCACGGTGCGGGAGCACAAGGCGCGCAGCCTGCTGACGGTGCTGGGCGTCATCATCGGCACGGGCGCGGTGATCGCGGTTGGCTCCATCATCACCGGGGTGAACGGCGCCATCACCGACATGGCCACCGCCTTCGGGCCAGAGACCATCTTCTCATTCCAGTTCAACCTGGGATTCCGCGGGGCGCTCAAGGCCGAGGAATTGAAGCGTAAGAAGTATACCTGGGAAATGGGGCAGGCTCTGGCGGAGCGGTGCCCCGCGGTGGAACACGTCTCTCCGTATCTGTTCAGCCCGAATACGTTCGGGCAGGGAGGATGGGTGGACCGCGGGAAGAACGGAGCCCGCGACATCTACAACATCGAACTGGCGGGCACGGAGGAAGGCTACGCCCAGGGCGGCGCGCAGAAAGTGCTCTGGGGCCGCTTCTTCACCGACGAGGAGAACCGGCATCATCAGCCCGTGGTGGTGATCGGAGAACATGTTTACAAAGCACTGTTCCAAGGCGGCGATCCGGTGGGCAAGTGGATCGAGGTAGACGGGCATCAACTCGAGGTGGTGGGGGTGATCGGCAACGTAGTCGGATTTCCGGGCCAGGAAGACCGCCGCGTGCTGCTGCCGTTTTTCACCATGCATAAGATCTTTCCGACCGCCGATGAAATCATGTTCGTGATTATGGCGCGGAAAGGCATGGTGGAGAGCGCCCTGGATGAGGCGCAGTCGGCGCTCCGTCAATTGCGCAAGACGCCGGCCAGCAAGCCGGACGATTTCTGGCTCTCCACCGGAGGCCAGATGCTGGATGATTTCCACCGCATCACGTCTACGGTGGCGTTGGTGATGGTGGCGCTGAGCTCGATCGGCCTGCTGGTGGGAGGTATCGGGGTGATGAACATCATGCTGGTATCGGTCACGGAGCGGACGCGCGAAATCGGCATCCGCAAGGCGGTGGGCGCGCGGCGGATCGACATCGTGGTGCAGTTCCTTACGGAGGCGGTGGTGCTCACCGGTCTCGGCGGACTTTTGGGAATGACGCTGGGGTGGCTGGTTTCCCTGGGCTTCCGTCTGGTCTTTCCGAGCCTGCCGACCTCGGTGCCGCTCTGGGCGGCGGTCCTGGGGGTCGCCGTCAGCGTAGGCGTCGGCCTCTTTTTCGGCACCTGGCCGGCCATGAAGGCGGCAAAGCTGGATCCTGTAGTGGCACTGCAATACGAGTGAGTCTTCAGCGGAGGCGTCGGCCAGGGTGGGCTGGCGCAGCGGTTACGATTTGTGGGACGCGCGCTAGAATCGTACCAGGAGGTCCGATGCGTTCTCTGGTTCTTCTTGCCTTGCTGCCGGCGCTGGCGCCCGCGGCTGAACCGCTCGGCGTGGTGCAAGCGGTGATTGCCCAAATGGAAGGCGGCGAAGCGCTGCCGGGCGATTTTCAGCATGCTCCCGGCGAGACCCTGTTTTTCAGTTGCCGCATCGCCGGCTTCACGAAATCGCCGAAAGAAGAGATCCATCTGAAATACTCGGTGCAGGCCTTCGATCCCAAGGGCGTGGCGTTGAGCGAGATTTACCAGAACGAGATGCAAGAGGAAGTGGGACCCCAGGACAAGGACTGGCTGCCGAAGATCGAAACCCAGGTGGACCTTCCGCCGATTCTGCGGGGCGGCGCGTACAAGGTGCTGGTGAAAGTGGAAGATGTGCTGGCCAAGACTTCGGCGGAACTGGCGGCGCCGTTCCAGGTGCGTGCCAAGGATGTGCCGGCGAGCCCCACGCTGACGGTGCGCAATTTTCAGTGGTATCACACCGACGAGGAAGAGCGGCCGATGGCGCGGCCGGTGTACCACCCCGGCGACAACATGTGGATGAGATTCGACATGGTGGGCTTCAAGTACGGCGAGGGGAACAAGATCGATGTTAGCTACGTGGCGTCGCTGGTGCTGGCGAGCGGCAAGGCGATCTGGACGCAGCCGGAGCCGGCCGTGGAGCAGAGCGAATCGTTCTATCCGAAGCCTTATATCGACGGGGAATTCGGCATCTCACTGCAAAAGAACTTCCAGCCGGGCACTTACACCATGGCGGTCGCGGTGAAAGACGCCGTGGGCAAGCAGACCTACGAAGGCAAGTTCAACTTCACGGTGCAGTAGGACAGGCCTGTCCGATGAGCCACAGCGGCTCACAGCACATGAGGAAAATGGGGCCGTGGGCGCCGGCCCTTACCTGGCGAAAGGGCGCAAGCCTCGGGATGACTGGGCCAGGCAAAGGTCATCGACTTCCTACCGGAGGTGAAACGAGGGCCGACTCCACGATCTGGCAGGAAACGACGTCATAAACTGTTATTTGCACTGAAACGGGAGGAGTGAGGCCGTGCAACCGAACCGCTACGCGCTCTACGGATGGCTGGCCGCGGCAATGACAACTGCTGCCTTCGCCCAGCAGGCCACGATTGACAAGCCGCCGGCCTTCGAGATTGTCTCGATCAAGCCTTCGCCACCCCCAGGCGGACCAGTTGATTCCGCTCGCGTGATCGGGAGCCCGTATTTCAAGACCGCGACGGTAGATCCGATGCTCTTTTCCACGCGGCGCAGCACGCTCAACGGCCTCATCAGGTACGCCTACGACGTGGAGGATTTCCAGCTTGCGGGAGGACCTGGTTGGGCGGAGAACCGACCGCTATGACGTGGATGCGCATCCCGCGAATCCGTCAACCGCCGACCAGATGATGCCGATGTTGCGTGCGCTGCTCGCCGATCGCTTTCAGTTGACGTTCCACCGCGAAACGAAGATACTCCCCTTAAACGTGCTGACAGTAGCTGCGGGCGGTCCCAAATTCGGCCCGCAGTTCCATCCGGTGAACGAAGACGATCCGCCCGCGCCGCCCGCTAAACACGTGCTCAATCAAGTGCATTCCCGGCATACCATCAAGACTTTCGCCGGCGTCATCCGCATGAACCTGATGATCGACCGGGTTACCCACGTCACCAGCGACCTGCGCGATATCCCTCCCGTGCTAGATCAGACAGGGCTCTCCGGGACTTACGACATCACTGTGGACATCAGCGGGGAGGACGCGTGGCCAGCGCTGCTCGAACGCCAGCTCGGTCTCAAGCTCGAATTGCGCAAGGCGCCCACGGAGATTATCGTAATCGACAGGGCCGTCAAGCCATCCGGGAATTAAACACAGGACCCGCCATTGCCCGTTCCGGCCCTGTGCCGGTTCACTGGTTTGCGGTTAGGGCCGTCAACGGGATCACCACCGCGCCGTTGTTGATCGCGCGCGTGTCGCTGGTGAGCACGATTGTGGAGCCGGTAGTCTGGTCGAAGATCTCAAGCGTCGTGAAAACCGTGCAATAGCCCGGAGCGGCCGGGGTGGCGACGGATGCGGAAGGCGGATTGACGGTCACCACACCGTGGATTTCCGCGCGGTTGCCGGTTTGGGTGGTAATCTCGGCGCGCGTCAGATCGAGGGAGGTGGCGGTCTGCGGCGCGAAATTGGGGACGGTAGCCTGCTTCAACGAATTGTGCTGCCCGTCGAAGAATTGCAGCTCGACGGTGCAATTATTCGTCTTGGCCGACGTGGAATTCAGATTCAGAACGCTGAGCCGGGCGGTCTGATTCACGGTGATCCCCACCATGCCGGTGGTGACGGCGGAGGATACCACCGGCTCAACGATAATGGCATTCTGCGCTATGGATTGCGCCGCGAAGGCAAAGAAGCCAGCCAGCGTCAGACTGCACAAACCTGTACTTTTCATGACATTTCTCCTGGTTCGGGACGACGCGGGAATCCCAAGCTATCGATTATTAGAACACGGAGGGAAGGAAAAAGGTTGCAGCGGATGTGCGACACAAGAGTCGATGGCATCGCGATTTCCCGGAGGAACAGGCGATTCTGGGTGTGCCGCGCGCGGCCGGTTGCAGCGGAAATTGGGGGAAGGGCCGGAAAAAGTACGCCGGTCAGGCGATCAGCGCCTGCGTAACGCGCGAGGCCAGTTGGTCAAACGTGAGGATTTCGTAAAACGAAGGGTCTTGCATGATGCGCGCCACCAGGGCAGCATGCATGGCGTGGCCGGCGCGTTCGGCGATGACGTGGCCCAGCAACGGGCGGCCGAGCAGGGCCAGATCGCCAATGAGGTCGAGGGCCTTGTGGCGGCAGCACTCATCGGGTGCGCGGAGACCGCCGGGGTTGAGGACGCCGGAGGGGGTGAAACAGATGGCGTTCTCCAGGGAAGCGCCGCGAATCAGCCCCATGTTGCTCATCTGGTCGATATCGGACTGCCAGCCGAAGGTGCGGGCGAAGGCGATTTCGGCGGCATAGGTTTTGGGGGTCACGTCGAGTTCCAGGGATTGGCGGCCGACCGGCGGCGGGTAGTCGGTGTCGCAGGTGAGGCGGAAGCTTTCGGCGGGCAGGATGGAGATGCGCCTGCCCTTGTCTTCGACGGTAATGGGCCGCCGGATGCGGAGGTAGCGGCGCTTGCGGCGATACTGGCGGGTGCCGGCCTGTTCGATCAAACGAACAAACGGCAGGCCGCTGCCGTCGAGGATGGGCACTTCCAGGTTGTCGATTTCGATATAGGCGTTGTCGATGCCCATCGAATAGAGCACGCTGAGGAGGTGCTCGGTAGTGGAAATCAGGACGCCCTGGCGCATCAGACTGGTGGCATAACTGACGCGGGCGACGTGGCGCCAACTGGCGGGAATGGGGAAACGTTCCAGGTCGGCCCGCACGAAAACAATTCCGGTGGAAACAGGGGCCGGGAGCAGACGGATCCGAACCGGCACGCCGCTATGAAGTCCTACCCCGCTGGTTTCGACCGATCGTTGTAAAGTGGTTTCAAATCGCACGGCTATTCAGGGGCATTGTAGCATCTCACCAGGGAGTGGCCCGCTCCTCTGCAAATATTTGATGCCGAAAGACTTGATGTGGTTACAGTGTTGCGAAAATGCAACACTTTGCGGTGCGATTGTGTCGCAAATGAGGCGATTCGCGCGGCGGATTTCGCTTCGCTCGGCGGTTCGGCCATAATCGAGTTATGTACATCCGGGTGCATGAGCGCGATAACGTCGGGATCATCGTGGAACCGGAAGGGGCAGCCAGGGGGCAGGCTTTGCCCGGGGGACTCACGGCGCGCGAGGGGATTCCGCAAGGACACAAGGTCGCGCTGCGGGCTTTGGAGACGGACGAACCGGTGTTGAGGTATGGCCACACGATTGGCTTCGCGGAGCGGGCCATTCCGGCGGGCGCCTGGGTGCGCGAAGAGATGATCCGCATGCCGGCGCCGCCGCCGCTCGATGAGCTAGCGCTCTCTACCGCCGTGCCGCCGCGGCCGGTTCCGCTCGAAGGCTACACCTTCGATGGCTACCGGAATGCGTACGGCAGCGCGGGAACGCGGAACATTCTGGGAATTGCGACCACCGTGCAGTGCGTGGCTCCGACGGTGGAGTATGCCGCGCGGCGGATCAAGGCGGAGTTGCTGCCGCACTTCCCCAACGTCGACGACGTGGTGGCGGTGACGCACGCTTGTGGCTGCGGAGTGGCCATCGATGCACCCGGCGCGGCCATTCCCATGCGCACCTTGAAGCACATCTCGCTGCACGCGAACCTGGGCGGCGATCCGCTGATTGTCAGCCTGGGCTGCGAGAAACTGCAACCGGCGCGGCTGTTCGCGAACGAGCTGCCCGTGCTGGGGGAGCGAAACGTGATTCGCCTTCAGGATGAGCGCGGTTTCGCGGAGATGGTGGCGGCGATCCTGCGGGCGGCGGAGAAACGGCTGGCGGAATTGGGCCGGCGGCGGCGCGAGCGCGTGCCGGCGTCGGAACTGGTGGTGGGGTTGCAATGCGGCGGCAGCGACGCCTTTTCAGGGGTGACCTGCAACCCGGCGGTGGGATATGCGGCCGATCTGCTGGTGCGGGCGGGGGCTACGGTGGCTTTTTCGGAAATCACGGAAGTGCGCGACGCGGTTCATTTGCTGACGCCGCGCGCGGAGACTCCGGAGATCGGCCGGGCGCTGATCCGCGAAATGCGGTGGTACGACGAATACCTGGCGCGCGGCATGGCGGACCGCAGCGCCAATACCACTCCGGGCAACAAGCGCGGCGGGCTGGCCAATATTGTGGAAAAGGCGCTGGGAAGCGTGGCCAAGGCGGGCAGCACGGCGCTGCGGGGGGTGGCCACGCACGGAGAAAAAATTTCGACCCGCGGGTTGGTGTTCGCAGCCACGCCGGCGAGCGACTTCATTTGCGGCACGCAGCAGCTTGCTTCGATGAACGTGCATGTCTTCACGACGGGAGAAGGCAGCCCATACGGGTTGGCGATGGTTCCTGTGGTCAAGGTCTCCTCGCGAACGGCGCTGGCGGAGAAATGGCACGACCTGATCGATATCGACGCGGGGCGCATTGCCACGGGGCACGCCACCGTCGAGGAGGTGGGCTGGGAAATTTTCCGATTCATTCTGGAGACGGCCAGCGGGCGCAAGAAGACGTGGGCCGAGCACTGGGGCCTGGCAAATGGACTAGCGCCGTTTAACCCCGGGCCGGTGACGTGAGGCGGCGGCACGAGGGCGTGCGGCAGGGGGGCAACTGAAATTTTTGTAACCGTCGGAGAGAGTGCGCTGCTGTAATGGGAGCGCCGACAGGAATGTCGGCGTTGCGGGCTGGAAAGCCCAATGTCATTTAGTTTTCCTAGCTGGAAAGTGATAGCCGTGACCCCAGACTTCCCTGGGATATCTGCGCCGTTTGCGGCGACATGGCAGCTTGCACGCCGCAGCCCAGTCTAGAACCTTCTCGAATTCCGCGTCATGGGCTTGCTTGGTTTCGGCCGAGATCAGTCTCGGCCAGGCACAGTTGACCACATCCAGCACTTGCGTGAAGCTGAGCCGCCGCGGCGCGATTCCTGCCCTCCGTGCCGCGATGCACATCACCGCCCTGACGAAGTTGTAAGCGCAGATCGCCGTCAGCAGTTCCTTCTCGATTCCGTCCACGCTACGCGACTGGAGTTGTTGCAGGTGCACCGTCTGCTTGAGGGAGCGGAGATCCGTCTCAATCGTCCAGCGTTGGCCGTAAATCGCTACCACCTCCGCCACCGGCAAGGCTACCGTGGTAAACAGATACAACCACTGCTTGGACTTCCCGCGGCCTACCCGGGCAGCGATGAAACGCCCTTGCAGGGCTGCCCCCATCGGCCACGCTGTGACTTGCGGCTGGTCCCAGCGACTGGACCGCCAACTCACCGGGTAATCCCCAGTCCGAGCGACGGGCCCCCCAAAAAGCTTCTCGGCGCGTACTTTGGTGAGCCGGACAATCACGCTACATTGCCGCTGTCCCGCCTCCCAAGCCATCGAGAATACGCCGAAGTTCCGATCCGCGATCACCACCGAAGCGGGTGGCAGTTGATCGAAAGCTTGAGCCGCCAACCCCTGCTCACTGACCGCCTGCTCCCCATGCACAGGACCCCACTGGGGATAGAGCGCCATACCGCTGCTGACATCGTGCATCACTACGATCCGCAGGATCGGCCAATGCCCTGGACCATGTTGATTCTTCCCTAACGGATACGCCCGGATCAATTTGCGCGTGTGCTCCAACTGCAGGGTGGAGCCATCCAGCACATAAACCGGTCCGGCTAACCCCGGCCACGGCTGGTGGAGTTGTTCGCTTAACCGAGCCACCACATCGCGGGTCACAAGCTGTGGTACCAGTTTGGGCATTTTCTGGATCCCTTGGCAATAGCCTCCCGCAGCCTGCGAGATCCGGTTCTCCCGAACGCGCCTACAATCCGGCAAAAGGGACCGCCCGTTGCCCTGCACCAGTTGCCGTACCGCCTGACTCATCGTGCTATGCGGCTGGAGGCGCTGCCAGATCATCAGCCAGAGAACCACCGCCAGCGAATAGATGCCCCTTCGGCTCCGCAAGCCTACTTCGGTCCGAATCTGATCCAGAACACCGCTGGAGACCACCCATCGACCATACAGATCGAGGACGGGTGCCACTTCACAGGTGCACAATTAAAACATAACCTATGCGAAATGTTTCAGATCCACAAAACTAAATGACATTGGGCTGGAAAGCCCGCTCCACACGGCGAGGGGGCGGGTTTGCTAAGGCTGGAGCAGTAGCTTCTCCAACTCTTCCTGCGAGACGCCTTCGACTTCCAACACTTTCATGCGGCCGGAGGAACCGGTGACAATGCGCACACGGGATTTCGGCACGCCGGCCAGCTCCGCGAAGAAGCGGACGCATTCTTCGTTGGCTTTGCCGTCCACCGGGGGCGCGGCCAGCGCCAGCTTCCAGGCATCGCCCAGGCGGCCCGCCAGGGCGGTGCGACGGGCGCGCGGATGCACTTTTACCGTGAGACGCGCCATTCCACTTTCGCCCTGAGGTTCGCCACGCCGGCGGCGACGCGCGTATCCACGACTTCAAAGGCGATGGCGTCGTCGAGCCAGTCGTGGCTGGATCCATCGGGATTTTGCGTGGCCACGGTGAGCGTGTACTGCTGCGGCGTCAGCCAGCACTCGATGGCGAAATCGACTTCCAGCTCATCGCCATCCTGGAAATTGCCGAGCGCCACCTGCTCCAGGCGCGTGTTGGTGCCATAGACGTCCATGCCGATGCGGGTGCGGATGAGGATGCCCACCATGGGGTCCGACATGGGGCGGTGAAAGCGCGAGCGCACACGCACGGTGATGGGTTCGCCGCTCGAGACGGAGGCCACGGAGGCGCCACACGCGTTGAGCAGGCGAACATCCAGAATCTCGCTCGATCCATCGCCGTGACGGAAGCTGGAACGGATGCGGTCCTCCTTCTTGTCATGCGGCTCCTGTTTTTCGAGCACCAGGCCGATATAACGGTTGATGACGTCGTTGGGCGAGCCCTCGGCGGCAATGCGGCCGCCCAACAGGAGGATGGCGCGGTCGGAGAGTTGTTTCACCAGGCCGAGATCGTGGGAAACGAACAGAACGGTGATTTTGCGCTCGCGCAGCTCCTGGAATTTGCGCACGCAGCGGTTGGCGAAGACGGCGTCGCCCACAGCGAGGGCCTCATCGACGATGAGGATGTCGGGGTCCACGTGGATGGCGGTGGAAAATGCCAGGCGGACGTACATGCCGCTGGAGTATTCCTTGACCGGGCGGTCGATGAATTCACCGATTTCGGCGAAGGCTTCGATGGAAGGCATGGCCTTGTCGATTTCGGCGTGGCTGAGGCCGAGGATCTCGCCGTTGATATAGACGTTTTCGCGGCCGCTGAATTCGGGGTTGAAGCCGGCGCCGAGTTCGAGCAGAGCGGCGATGCGGCCGTGGGTGACGACGCGGCCGGTGGTGGGCTGCAAGATTCCGCAGACGATCTGGAGCAGGGTGCTTTTGCCGCAGCCGTTCGGGCCGACCACGCCAAGCATCTCGCCTTTTTCCACGTGGAAGCTGATCTCGCGGAGCGCCCAAAACTCGGCATAGCGAGGGTGCGCGCGGGGCAGCATTTCTCGCAACCGGTCGGCCGGGCGCCGATAGAGGCGGTACAGCTTGGAGACGTTCTGAACCAGGACCAAATTAGATTCTAGTCTGTTGGGAGGTAACACGGAGCCAATGCGGACCTCAGAGCAGCGGAGACGTAGTCAAACGACCGGAGGATTGAACCGCGGAGGCGCGGTGACGCGGAGAAGGCAAGCGGCAGGGGTACGGTCTTTGGCAGGCGAAAGCGCCTGCCCCACAAAAGCAGCGGAGATGCGGAGAAAACAAACGGAAGAAACAAGTAACCCGTGGAGGTGGCGGCGCGTGCAAGCTCAGTTTCCGGAGGCGGAGGGAATCAGGGTGAGCTGCACGCTGACCGGGTTGCCCTCGCGCACCGAGACCGGTGTTCCCTTGCTCTCGACTGGCTTGAGGAAATCGGGATCGAACCAGGCGCCGTTCTCGACCTCGTCCCAAGCGTAGATCTTGTACTCGCCCGGGTTTACGCGGGGGAAAGTGAAATTGCCGCTTTGGTCGGTCGAGGCGGTGCGGTAGTACAGGTTGGTTTCGCGGCGTTCCTTTTCCTGGGGGATGAGCACGACGGTGGCGGCCAGCGCAGGTTGTTGGGTAGCGGGGTCCTGAACGGCGCCGGTGATCTGCGGGGCGTTGACGCCGATGACGATGTCGAGCGATGCGCTGCCGCCGCCGGTGAGATCGAGGCCGGTGTCGAGCACGTCGGCATCGCCGGCGCGAATGGACTTGAGGTAGAGGGAGCCGGCCAAGGGTGTGACGCTAACCTCAAAGCGCTCCGGGTTGACGTCATCGAAACTGAAATTGTTGGAGGCGTCGGCTCTGGCAGGCTGCGGAGGACCGACGTTGAAACCGGGCGCCCAGGGGCTGAGACGGACCATGAAACCGGAAGTGGGATCGGTGGTATCGCCATCCACGCGGATGTGGCCGGAGACGGTGACGCCAGGATTGATGGTGAGGGTGACGCCTTCGAGATTGGCGCTGCCAACGTCAATGGGCAGTACCGCGGCGTGACGGAGATTGCCATTGATGGATATGGCGACGAGGTTGTAAGTGCCCGGCGCAACGCTGGGGAATTCGAAAGTGCCATCCGGGCGGAGGCCGGCTCCTTGAGACATGCCTTGCGGATTGAGTGAATTACGGGGCTCTAATTGAATGTTTACATTATTCATACGCACGGGAGCGGCACGGCCGGAAAGCGGGTCTGAGGCCGGCGCGGGCGCGGTGGTATTGATCACCGTGCCCTTGACGCTGAAGGTGGTGATCTTGGTGAGCTTGAGGTTGATGCCCTGGAGCTGCTGGCCGGGCTTCATTTCCATGGGGACGGCGGCGACGATATCGGTGACGCCCGGGTAGAAAGTGGGAGCGTAGTCTTCCTGGGGGCGCAACGGACCGCCGGCAACTCTGAAATCTCCATCCATCACGACCATGTTGAGCCGGCCGCGGTAGGTGGCGCAGAAGTAGTACTTGCCAGGCTGAATTCCGGAGATGCGGTACTCGCCGAGGTCGTTGGTATTGCCGCCATTGTATTGCTGGAGCTGTTTGCGGCCGCGGGTATAGACCATGCGCAGAAGCTGGATTTGGACGTTTTGCAAGGGATCGCCGTCTTCGTCGAGGATGCGGCCGGTGATCACGCCGTGGGGCGTGAGGCGGAAGACCACGCCGGTCATTTTCTGGGCTCTGGCGAGCGAGAGCTGAGTGCCGGGACCATCCGGCCGCCGGGCGTTGTATTGCATGTTGAGGAAGCCAGTGTGCGAGGCGTTGACACGGTACGGGCCGGGCTCTATGCCGGAGATCGAGAATTTGCCGGCGGCATCGGAAGTAGCGCCATAGGAATGGACGCCGTTCATGGAGATGCTGGCTTTGCGCAGAGGCTCACCGGTGGAGGCGTCAAAGACCTGGCCTTCAATGGTGCAGAGATCCTGGGGAGGCGATGGCGGGGGCATTGCGCGGGACGACTGCACAGGCTGCCCAATGATCCCACCGACAATTTGCGCACCGAGCGCGAACGAAACGGCCAGAAATACGGCCAAATTGCGCATATTCGATCTCCATTTACACATGAGACGCCGCCGGGGGATTAGACGTAACCGGGGGTGGTAAAGTTTGCAAGTCATAGTTCAGGCAGTCTTATCCTGGATGCGGCCTTTCCAGCTTCCGCCGGAGCCGAGCCAGTAAGAAATGGCGGAATGGATGGTTGCACCGAGATAAAAGAGCGCCACCAGGGGCAGGAGCGGCGCGGCGAACCAGCCACGGTTGTAGAAACGCAGGGCGGGGAAGTAAGCGACGGCCATCAGCAGCCACGCGGTGGCGGCCATTCCGGCGGCGGGTTGGGGGGTGGCGACGGCGAGAAGGGGCGGCAGAAGATAGGCGGCTATGAGACCGATGATGGTGGCGAACAGCAGCAGCGCGGAATGGTGGAGTTGCGTGAAGGCGGATCGGGAGATCATGCGGCCGACCGAGCGGAAGGTGCGGTAAGCGCGAATGCTGATGGTGGAGGGGTTGAGGCCGAGCCAGATGCGGCCGCCGCTGCGCTTGATGGCGCGCGCCAGAGCGCAATCATCGATGAGCGAGCCGCGGATGGCTTCGATGCCGCCAATCTTCGAGAGCGCGGCCTGGCGAACCAACAGGCAACCGCCGGCGGCGCCGGCGGCGGAGCGGCGCGGGTTGCGAATCCAGGCGGGTGGATAGAGCAGGAAGAAAAAGAACACGAAGGCGGGGACCAGGGCGCACTCGGCGGGAGAATGGCACTCGAGCGTGGGCATGAAAGAGACCAGATCGTAGGGGCCTTCGGCGGCGCGCGCCGCGAGGTCCTCGAGGGCGCCGGCCGGATGGACGATATCGGCATCGGTGAGCAGCAGGTAGTCGGGATGAAAATGGGCGGCGCGCCGGATGCCTTCCGAGAGCGCCCATAGCTTGCCGGTCCAGCCGGCGGGGAGCGGAGCGGCGTGGACTACCGTAAGCACATCGGGAGTGGCGGCGGAGCGCGCGGTGGCGGCGGTGCCGTCGGTGCTGTCGTCATCGACGACGATGATGTGGAAGACCTCGGGGTAATGCTGCGTGGCGAGCGAAGCCACGGCGCGGGCGATGGTTGCGGCTTCATTGCGCGCGGGGATGACGGCGACGATGCGGGGCAGGCCGCGCGGCGGATGGCGGAGCGGGTCTTGCAGGGGGGCATCGCGGTTGAGGAATTCGCGCCAGAATGCGCCGCGGAAGAAGAGCAAATAGAGCCAGAGGGCCAAGGTTGCCGCGGCGGCCAGTTCGATTGGCATCCAAGAGCATTATCGCGCGATAGAATCAGCCTGTGAGTTTATTCGGGCCTGTACACTTGGCGCTGCTGGCGGCAATTGCGATGGCGGCGGTGGCGCTGGCCGAACTATGCCGGCGGCGGCCAGCGGCAAGACGGCCAATCCGGCTGGGGGTGGGATGGGGCCTGGCGCTGAACGAATTGGCCTGGTGGGGATTCCGGTACGGACATGAAGGCATCCATCTGGCCAATCTGCCGCTGCAACTGTGCGACGTCACGCTGTGGGCTACGGTGCTGGGTTGCCTGACGTTACGCGCGCCGCTGGTGGAGTTCGCGTATTTCGCGGGGATGGCGGGGGCAGGGATGGCGCTGGCGACGCCGGATCTGTGGTCGCCGTGGCCGTCGTATCCGGCCATCTACTTTTTTGCGGCGCACGGCGGGATTGTAACGGGAGCGGCGGTGCTGGCGTTCGGCGGCGAGGCCAGGCTGCGCGCGGGTGCGATGTGGCGGGCCTATGGAATGCTGCTGGGATATGCGGCGGCGGTTGGCGCGGTGAACGCGGCATGCGGCACCAATTTCATGTACCTGTGCCGCAAACCGGCGAATGCGTCACCGCTCGACGCGCTGGGGCCGTGGCCGATTTACCTGGCGCCGGGAGCGGTATTGGGGCTGGGGTTGTTCTGGCTGCTGGGGCTGGGGGCACGGCGGGGCAATCGGCAAGATCGCTGAAGTCACCGGGTTGACAGGAAACCCGCTTGTAACCGCCTCGCGTTGTAAATACGAAACTTAGACGTGGGATAAGACCGATTATCGCGTTAATTGGGGGTACTCTGGGGGTGCCCCTCGGAGGCTTTCACCGGCTCCAAACGGAAGTCGGTTGCGGTGCATTACACACGCGTCGAGGACGTCTGATTCAGTGAACGGCGTTTACCAAGAGCTCTTCTCCAAACCTGGCGAGGCGCCAAACTTTCCCAAGCGAACTTCCAGGGCATTTGCTAGTGGAAAAGTTTGGCCTGCACCGACTTCCTGTAAACCGTAACATTGAGCACGAGGGTCGCCACGGCACTCAGGGCTGCCGAAATAGTGATTATGATGTTATCAAGTTGATCATTCATCGCCGCATGATTGCCGCAAGAGTCCCCAGGTCCAGATATATCAATCGCGAAGATCGCCGCTACAAACGCCGTCGCAATGTACAGCACTAAGGCCGAAGCCACCAAGAAGAACAAGAATGGGATCAATCGCCAGAACTGGATCACAAACAGAATCACAATACCAAGCACAGTCATGCCAAACGCATACTTATTGTTGTCCAGATGAGTATACTCAAGAACTTCGGTCATGATCAGGAAGCCCAAGAACAGCGGCGTCACGACCTTCCATAACAAAGAAGGGTGGAGGATCTCCTCCGCCACCGTGGCCAGCGCGGAGACGACCGCGATCGGAACCAAGAACATGAACAGAATAGCGAGGAACATATGGCACCCCGACAATGGTGGCTCGAAACCGCAAAAGGGGGCCGTCGGACTGGCCCGACTTTTGTCTTGACACTGGCCGAAGCAAGTTCAACCGCTTCGGCACACCGGCGAGCCCTCATCGGCTCCGCCGGCAGGTCCAAAGCCGACTAACCTTCCGTCAGGATGTGAAGCGGCGCTCGTGGCTTCGCTGCGGACAGTGCGAATCGCGGCAATGATCTCTGGGCAACTTACCGTTACGCCTCGGCGAAATGACTGCTGTCCCGCCAAAATGTATGCTTCTCGCAACTGCGCAAAGGAGAGTCGCTCTCCGGCCCGAGCCGTGGCCCTGATGCTCTCATCGTCAAGCGCTTTTTGAGTTAGGCGGCGGAGATACGCGGCCCGTAAATCGAATGATGGCGAACGAAGTGCCGCGATGCGGTCGAAACGGCCGGGCCGCATTAAGATATCTGGATCAAGGGTCGTGGGATCGTTGGCGGTCGCCACAACGACAATGCCGTTCTGCATTCCCAGCCCATCCAAGCAGTTCAGCAGGTGCGGAAGAGTGATGCTGGAACACTTTGCCGGCGTCTCGCTGGCGCCGAAGACGCGGTCGAGGTCCTCCAGGATAATTACCGCCGGTGCCTTGTCCTCGGCCGCTTGAAACAGGTCTGACAGGGCCTCATTGGGCAACCCTTGGGCGGAGAAATCGATGCTGAACGAAGAGACCAAAGGATGGCACGCCATGATCCGGGCCACTGAGGTCTTGCCGTTGCCCGGCGGGCCGTAGAGAAGAAAGCCCCGACGATACGGGAGCCCTTGCGCAACGAACCACGGCTCACTCTGCCAGAATGTCTCAAAGTCATCGCGCACCAATTGCGCCAGCGAAGGGTCGAGCAGCACCGAATCCCAGTTGTAGCCGTTATTTGGAAGTGGTATGTCGCGGCCGCCTATGACCGTAATCACGCGCGGCGGCTCGATTTGTCGTAACAGGTTTAGGCAAATGGCTGCCTCCCGCCGGTTCACGATGACCCACTGTCTCCAGCTAAGTGCTCCCTTTTCTATGTACGACACGTAGGGAATGTCAGCGCTCACAATGGCGTGATCTGCGCCGTCGAGCCAGACCGCAATGGGGGTTTCCTTCCAGTGCGGGTCCCAGGCGAGCTTCCGCTCGGTTATCCCCGCCTGGCGGTCGCGCGAAGCATGGAGCTCCAGCCGCGGGCTACACCCCGGTGGCGTCTTCCATCGCCGAACCAGCGGACGCAACGCGTCGGCCGCCCCGAGACAACGCCGGTCCAATCTGACGCCGGCCAACAGTTCCTCAACTACGAGGTGGCTGAACGGAAAGGTGAGTTCGAGGGTCAGGGTTTCTTCCTTAGGGCATCCCACCACGGATTCGATCCAGGCCCGATACGGCTCAAGAGACGCATCCATCGCGACAGCCGGTGATGTCAGTGCAAGTTCAATTCTTCGATTCATTGTCCTCCTGATTCGAGACTAAACAGGTGCTGTGCGATCTAACGCCACAGTCGTGCAGATCCCTGCCTATACTCAAAGAGTGGCGCTAAAACCGTCAAGCCGGCGTGATCGGCAGGTCGTTCGTATACTCGGAATCCTTGGCGCCCTACTTGAGGGAAGCCGGACCACGGTCAGGCAATTGGCGGCGCGGTTTGGCACTCGACGGGAGACGATCTATCGTGACCTCCGCGCGCTCGAAGATGCCGGGTATCCAATCGTGGGCGATGACTCCGGCCGGCTGAGTCACCCACGAATCCTGCCTGAGGCGCGCCGGCGTTCCCCTAATCTGCGACTATCGGATTCCGAGATCGAAGCCCTCCTGTGGGTCGCAAAGCAAGCCGGGACGAAGACGCCATTCCAGGCCGGGCTCGCATCGGCAGCACCAAAGTTGCGCGCTATGGTCAGCGGCGGCGACGCGATGGTAGCGGCTGGGATCGATCAGGTCCTGACGGAAGGCGACTGGGGCATGAAAGACTACGTGCCGCACCGCGAGACAATCTTGCGGCTGGTCGAAGCGATTGTGCGCCGGAGAAGGTGCGTGGTGGAGTACCAGTCGCCGGCAAGCGCCGCTCCGAGACAATACCCCTTTAACCCATACCGGCTGCTGAGCGTCGCTGGCGGACTGTACTGCGTTGGCAAAGTGCCTCCTCACGAATCTCTCACGACGCTCGCTATCGACCGCTTTCGCGCCCTACGCGTCACCGGCGACGAGTTCGAGATCGATCGCGACTTTGACGCCGAACGCTATCAAACCGAGTCGTTCGGCGTCGTCTGGGAGAAGCCAATGAATGTCGTAATTCGCTTCGGAGCGGATCAAGCGCCATACGTTCGCGGGCGCGTCTGGCATCCGACGCAGCACATCCGCGACCTACCCGACGGCGGAGTTGAGCTGACGTTCCGCGCCGGCGGCGAGTTTGAGATCGCGCGCTGGATTCTGAGTTGGGGCGACGCCGCAGAGGTGGTCAGACCGGCAGAATTGCGCCAGCATCTACGCTTGATTCTTGCCAATGCCCTAAAGTCCTACGGCAAACAGTCCGCCTTAAGCTAACCGGCGTTTGCGCTTCCCAACCATGAACTTTTCCGCGTCGTCGGCATACACTCCCCAGCGCACGCCGTCCTTGCTCCTGCCCTCGGTCCAAAAGCGCCCGTACCGTGGGTGATAGGTCGGAATCCAAAGAACGTCCTCCGACTCCCGGAGGGTGAGGTACTGAAGCCGGTCGTTGGAGCCAGCAACGCGGCGGACGGGAGGGTAGAGTTTGACGAGCGCCTCCGCGGCCTTTTTCCCCTGGGTCACGATGATATCGGGTTCTCAATAACGGAAGTTCTCCCTTCAGATACTCGTGGCAATTCTCGTACATCTGATCCGGCGCCTGAAGATTTCCTAGCCTGCCGATCGAGCACTTGACCACGTTCGCGTGGGCGAAATAGGGCGTGACGCATGGAAGTTTCTTCTCCTTTTCCTTCCGATCCGCCTTACCGTCCAGCACTTTGCAAACCCTTCCGGATGTTTCATTCGCGGGATAGTTGGCGGCTTTTTGAAGGATACGCGCTGCAAGGTAGTGGGTGCCGTACCAGTGAACCCACTTTCTTTTCACGCCATTCGGCTTCAAACCCTTGATGACGCCCTCTCTCATTCCTTCGGGCGTCCGCCTACACGGATCGTCCTGACTGTCCCTGAGGCCGGGGAATTTGTCTGGCAATGCATCGTCGGAGGGGTCGTCACTTCCAGGGTCGAGCGAGAGGAACAAAAGGCGACAGCCTGATTTGTCATACTCAGTTCCTACATAAGTGGAACCGACCTGAGTGAATCGGCCGTGGCGCGACAGCGTCTTCTTCTCCTCAGCGAGCTTCTCCCGCTCGTCGTCCGAGGCTTCCTCCGCCTTGCGGAGCGCTTCCCTTCTTTCTTCCCACTTCTGTTTCTCGCGGCAAATCGCCTTCTCGGCCGCCTTTTTACACGAGTCGAAGTGCTTGCAGTGGAACTCGCACGAATAGATCCCCATCTGCCGATAGAATTCTGTTAGCGCCGCCAGCATGTCTTGGGCCGTAAGGCCATCATACCTCCGCGACTTTCGCGCATGGCGGACTGCCGGGTCATTTCGGCCGCGGGCTTACGCAACCCCAAACTCGAATTGCCTTGAGCTTCGAAAAACGCTTGAGCAGGGTACCGACTCGGCCCCGAGCGGGAGGAAGGCGAGACGGCCGGCCGCGTTAGATCGCGAGTGGCTGGTCGGCCCTGCGAGGGCGTCGCGGTGGCGATGTGCGGCCTAGCGGCGAACTCAGCCAAGCAGATTGCGGACGAGCACGGTAGGCACGCGCCTGTGATGCGGCCCGACGGGTGTATTATTGGACTCTGCGGTAATCGTAGTGTCGCCTTTTGACGAAACCGACGAGCCAATCGACTACACAGGTCTCCCATACTATTACCGTGTGATCGACGATCTCGACGGCGATGGTTGGGAGAGTTACGAGCTACCCGACGGGTCGGTCTTTCGCCACGAGGAACATCCGGGAATTGAAGTTCGTGTGCGTGAAAGTGATGAGCACCCGATCTGGAGCGTTCATAGTCGCGGGTGTCTAGTTCAATGCGGATCAAGCGTCAGCGACCTGCAAGGCGTTCTCTCGCAACTTCCCTCTGAAGAAGTCGATTTTTGACGAGGACAAATCTCAAACTGTGTCTGCCATTGGCGCCTTCCGACAAATGACTCCGCCTGTCCACCTCGGGCTTGGGGGAACGGGCTTGCGGTGGAGAGAGCAGGTGACCGATGCGCAGGGGTGCCCGCACACACGGGGCACCGGTTGCACCCCAAACGACGTTAAGTCCCGTGAAGTCCCCATCACAGCATTGTCCCATGGCTAAGTCTGGCTCGGGGCGTATTGAACTACAGCCACCTGGGAAACTATCGCGGCCTGCTGCCGCTCTGCTTCCTCCCGGCGTTCCTCATCGGCCACGCGCTGGCGGGCGGCGATCACGTCGTGGGCGCGCCGCTTCGCTTCCATCTGCACGTTGGAGTAGCGCGAGAGCATGGCGCGCGAGACGTGCCCTGCGATGCTCCCATGCGGCGCCAGCCTACTTCGGCGGCGGAATCGCGCGCTTCATCCCGGTTGACCCAGTACGCGAAGCATAGTATGTTTAACGTTGTATGATTCGCTCGTTCCGATGTCCCGAAACTAAGGCGATCCACGAGGGATTTGGCAGCCGGAAGTTTCGCGGGATCGAAGAGCAGGTGCGCAAGCGACTACGCTGGCTGGACGCAGCCACGAGTCTCACGGATCTGGGGGCCATTCGGGGCAACCGGCTGGAGGGGCTGAATAGGGAACGGGCCGGCCAGCACAGCATTCGGATCAATGACCGCTGGCGGATCTGCTTCACGTGGCGTGATGGCAACGCGCACGAAGTTGAGATAGTGGATTACCACTGAGAAAGGAAGACCATGGCACAGCGTAGAAAACTCCCGCCTATCCACCCGGGCGAGTTACTCCGGGATGAACTCGATGAGATTGGTGTCAGCCTGAACGAACTCGGGCGCGCGCTGAGGGTCCCGATGAACCGGATCAGCGCCATCGTCAACGGCAAGCGGGCCATCACTGTGGACACCGCGATGCGCCTGGCCCGGTATTTCGGCACCTCGCCGCAGTACTGGCTGAACCTTCAGAACGCCTACGACCTGGAGATCGCCGCCCAGTACATCCGGCCGCAGATCGAAAGGGAAGTGTTGCCACGAAACGCCGCCTGACCTGCGGGTGACTACTGAACCAACGCTACTTGGGAGTGGTCTTCGCGGAAATTCGAGGGTGCATTCATGAAACGGGGCAATCAGCAGGATCGCTGAGATCGCCGGGTTGACGAATGGGGGGAAGAAAGAAGCGGCGGAGTCAGGCTTCGAGCTGGGCCAGCACCTGCATCATCTTGCCATGGGCGATGACGGCGGCCGGATCACGCTGCAGAACCTCGTAGTAGCGGCGGTGAAAACCACCGCCGTTTTCGGAGGGCGAGAGAAGCGCGCGAGCTTCGCCGATGAGACGAGCGGCATCCGCCGCGGTGAGCGGGGGATCATCGGCGTCGCGAGCCTCGTCAACCAGCACGATGAATTGAGAGATCTCACGCAGCCAGGCGAACCACGGGTCGGCGAGCACGAGCTGGAGATACTGGCCAGTGGAGGCGATACGGGCGATGTCGCGTTCGTAAACGGCGCGTTCGGAATCGAGGAGCGACTTATGGAGATGCAGCAAGGCGGCGCTGAGGGCCGAGAGACGCTGGTGGGGGGAACCGGACACTGCGATCATGATAACGCGAATCCCGCGGGCATCGCGTAAGATCGGATACATTATGGAGAATGCCAGTTACGACCCGGGGCTGACCACGCAGGTGATTGCGCCGCTGCGGCGGATCATCAATAAAGATGGCCGGTTCAACGTACACCGCCGCGGCACCACGTGGCGCGATTTTCACCCTTACCTGCACCTCATCAACCTGAGCTGGCCGCGTTTTCTGGGCGCGTTGTTTATGGGGTACCTGGTGAGCAACTGCCTGTTCGCGATGGTTTATTACGCACTGGGGCCGGATCAGCTTTCGGGCGCCGATGCGCCGACGGCGTGGGGCCGCTTGCTGAACGACTTTTTCTTCAGCGCCCATACGCTGAGCACGGTGGGGTATGGCAACATCTGGCCGCGCGGGATGGCGGGGAACGTGGTGGCGGCGTTCGAGGCGCTTGCCGGCGTGCTGGGTTTCGCCGTTGCGACGGGGCTGCTGTTCGGACGCGTGTCGCGGCCATCGGCGAAGATCGGCTACAGCGAGAGCATGGTGGTGGCGCCTTACCAGGACGGTACGAGCCTGCAATTCCGTGTGGTGAACCGGCGCGCCAATTCGCTGATGGAACTCGAGGCCAAGGTCATGATGATGACGGTGGATCAGGCGGGCGGCAAGGCGCAACGCACGTACAAGCTGCTGACGCTGGAACGCGAGAAAGTGCTGTTCCTGCCGCTGACGTGGACGGTAGTGCACCCGATCGACCGCGAGAGCCCACTATGGGGCAGTACGCCGGAAGACCTGGAGCGGATGCAGGCGGAAGTGCTGATCCTGATCAAGGGATACGACGACACGTTCAACCAGACGGTGCTCTCACGGCATTCGTACCGGCACGAGGAGATTGTGTGGGGACGGAAGTTCGACCCGGCCTTTTCGGTGGATGAAGAAGGCGACCTGGTGCTGGAGTTGAAAAAAGTGGGAGAACTGGCGCGGTGAAGCGGGGCGCCGGATGGAAAGCCGGCGTTGCGGGCCGGAGGCCCGCTCCACAAGCAGATTTCGCGGGTGAAGGCGAGGAGGGCTGTTTTACGCGGCCTCCAGCACCCGCGCCAGGTTCTCGCCCATGATCAGGCGTGCGTCATCCACCCCGACTCCCAGTTTCGATAGCACCCGCGCCTCCTCATGGAACACCGCGTCGATCCAGCCGCGTGGAAAGAAGGACGAGTCCGAACCGAACAGCAGGCGGCGCGGCCCGGCCACCTCCAGCGCCCGCTGAAACACGGTGACCAGATTCAGACCTTCGTAGCGCATCCAGGAATTGCTGCTGGAAGTGTCCAGGTAAACGTTGGGGCAGAGATCGGCCAGCATCAGCGCTTCGCGAAAATAGCCGGCGCCGAAGTGCGGAACAATGAATCGCAGGGCGGGGCGCCGCTGCGCCACGGCCTGCAAATCGAGCGGATTGGAAAACCGCATGTCGAAACGGCAGGGAAGCCCCAGCTTCTTGCGCACCCCCACGGTCAGCACGCCGCAGTGAACGAACACCGCGCAATGCTGCGCCTCGGCCTGTTCCAGAAAGGGATCCACGCACGGATCCCGCACCGAATATCCGTGCATCGCCGGGAACAGGCAGATGGCGTTGGTGCCGCGTTCGATTCTGGTCCCTTCGCGCAGGGGGTTCACCATGGCGTAAGCGTAAAAGCGGTCCGGGAAGGCCGCTTTAGCGGCCAGCACCGAGGCTTCGTCGCCTGGAATGCTGGCAATCAGCGCGGCGCGCGCCACGCCCTGGGCATCCAGCTCTGCGGCCCAGCGGCGGGCCAACCCAGTTGGATCTTCGGGAGGCAATTCCCATCCCAGGGCAGCGGCCACGGCGGCGGCATCCTGCCCGGTTTCGCTCCCCAACGCTTCGAAAAAACGGCGCGAGAAAAAATGCGTGTGCGCGTCGGCGACCTCCAAATCACTCCACGGTGTCTGCATCCGGCTTGTTCCAGTGGGTGATACCCGCGGCGAGCGCCAGTTGCGTCAAGCCCGCCACGTTGTTCACCCCGAGTTTCTTCATCATCGTTTTGCGGTAACTGCGGATGGTTTGCAGCCCCAAGTCCAGGAGCACGGCGATGTCCTTGCTGGTTTTGCCCTCGGCCACCAGCCGCAGCACCTGCAACTCGCGCGGCGAGAGCGATTCCAGGGGGCTGCGTTCGTGGGTGTCCAGATCCCCGCGCTGGATGCGCGCCAGCAGGCGGTCGGACACCTGCGAGCTCAAGTACGAACCGCCGCGCGCCACGGTCCGCAAGGCGTCCAGCATCTCGGCCGACGAGGCCTTCTTCAGCACGAAGCCCCGCGCTCCGGAGCGGATGGCGCTCACCACGGAGTTCTCATCGTCGTACATCGAGAGGATCACCACCTTCACTGCCGGGCAGTGCCGCAGCAGTTCGGTGGTGGCTTCGATGCCGTTCATGCCGGGCAGTCCGATATCCATCAGGACCAGGTCCGGAACCGTTTTCCTGCAAAGCTGAACGGCGTCGGCGCCGTTTTCAGCCTCGCCTACCACATGGAACTCCGTGCCGCGTTCCAAAATGCCCTTGATACCGTCGCGTACCAATTTGTGGTCATCGACAAGAACAATGTCGAACGGCATATTTTCCCCTTACTCGTCCCCAAGTGCGGTTGCCTGAATGGTGGTACCCGCTCCTCGACTACTGGTAATCGACAGATCCAAACCCGCCTGCGCCGCAAAGTGTTCCATGGTGAGCAATCCCAGCCCTCTGCTCCCTTCAAGCACATCCGCCGGATCGAATCCGTGCCCGTTGTCCCGAACGTCCATGATGAGACCGGTACGTGTGAACTTTACCGCGATTTCAATCGAAGAGCAACGAGCATGTTGTACGGCGTTCTCGACGGCCTCGTGCGCAATGTGGTAAAGCGCCGAGGCAATTTTCGGATCGATCTTCAAGGACGGGTCCACGTTCACGCGCAGGGCGCCTGTGAAACGCCCGCGGACCCGGATGGCCAGGCGGTCCAGGGCCGAGCGCAGCCCGGCGCGCTCCACGGCCGAAGGGTTGAGCTCGTAGGTGTACTCGCGCACCTGCTCCATAATCGGTTCGATTCCCTTCTGGATCTCGGCGATGCGGCGGCAGGTTTCCGGCGAAATCTGCTCCAAGTCCATGCGCGCCAGGTCCAGTTGCAGCCCCAGACCGGTGAGGTTCTGGCCCACCGAGTCGTGGAGGAATTTCGCAAACATACTGCGCTCGAATTCCTGCGCCCGCAGCGCGCTCAGCACCGTGGTGCGCAACTCCTGTTCGGCTTTGTTCCAGCGAGTGACTTCGCTCGACATGCCGCCCGCCAGCACCGGCGCGCCTTCGCGGCGAATCGGAAAGACCGTGATGTGCCAGGCCGCATTTCCGCGCCGCTCGCGCAACAACAGCGTCTCTCCGGCCAGCGCCCGCGCCATGCGGTCGCACCACAGGGGCGCCAATTCAGCGCCCAGCACTTCGGCCAACCACCGGTCCTCCAGTTCAGCCGCGGGCCTGCCGAAGACCGGAATCGAATCGCCGTAGACGCGCTGGAACCGGCATTCCGCGGTGACGATCCAGGAACACGCCGGACTTTGTTGCAGAAACGCTTCGGCGAGGCACGAGGTGTCGGGCATGGAGCCGCACTAGCTTTTGCGCGTCACTGCGCGGCGTGCCGCCGCCGCCACATCACGCGCCGTCAGGCCGTACTTGTCCATCAGCTCGTCGGCTTGGCCCGACTCGGCATACGTGTTCCGGATGCCCACGAACTCCATCGGGCACGGCTTGGTTTCCGCCACCACCTGCGCGACGCGAACGCCCAGGCCGCCATCCACCAGGTGCTCCTCAGCCACCACGATGGCCCGCGTTTCCGCCGCCGCCCGCGCGATGGTCTCGCGGTCGAGCGGCTTGACCGTGTGCATATCCACCACGCGCGCCGAAAAGCCCTCGCTTTCGAGCATATCCGCCGCCAGAAGGGCCTGCGCCACCAGCAACCCGTTGGCGATGATGGTCACATCGCGTCCGTCCGCCAGCTCGATGGCCTTGCCGATCTCGAACGTTTGATCGCCGCCATACACCGTGGGCGCCTTGGGCCGCCCGGTGCGGATGAATACCGGTCCTACGTGGGCCGCCGCCGCGCGCACGAGTGCCTTGGTGGACGCTTCGTCGGCCGGCGCAATCACCACGAACCCGGGCAGGGAACAGGCCAGGCCGATTTCCTCGACGCTCATCTGCGAAGGGCCGTCTTCGCCGATCGAAATCCCGCTGTGCGTCCCGACCACTTTGAGATTCACAAACGGATAGGCCGCGCAGACGCGCAGTTGTTCGAAGCCTTTGTTGACGGCGAAGGCCGAAAAACTGGAAACGAACGGGATCTTGCCCGCCAGCGCCAGCCCCGCGCCCACCGCGATCATATTGGCCTCGGCGATTCCCAGGGAAACGAACCGCTCCGGAAACTCCTTGGCGAAATAGACCGTCATGGTGGACTTGGAAAGGTCGGCATCGCACACCACAACATCCTTGTTTTCGCGACCCAACTCCACCAACACGCGGCCGAAGGCCTCGCGCGTGGCGGGGCCCAGCTTAATCTCGAACCTGGTTTTCGCGGCCATTTTATTGCAGCTCCTGGAGCGCCAGTTTGACTTCATCGGCCGTGGGCGCAGTGCCGTGGAACTTGGGATTGTTCTCCATAAAAGAAACGCCTTTGCCTTTGATGGTGTGCGCCACAATGCAGGTGGGCTTTCCCTTGGTGACTTGGGCTTCGTCAAAGGCCTTCTGGATGGCTGAGAAGTCGTGGCCGTCAATCTCGATGGCGTGCCACCCGAAAGCCCGCCATTTCTCAGCCAGCGGCGCGATCTCCATAATGTCGCGCACGAAGCCGTCGAGCTGAATGCCGTTGTAGTCGACGATCGCCACCACATTGTCGAGTTTGTGGAACGCTCCGGCCATGGCGGCTTCCCAGACCTGTCCTTCCTGGCTCTCGCCGTCGCCCAGCATGACGTAGGTGCGGCTGGCGCGGCCGTCGAGGCGCGCCGCCAGTCCCATGCCCAGCGCCAACGACAGACCTTCGCCCAGCGACCCGGTGGAAGCTTCCAGGGAGGGTATGAACCGCATGTCCGGGTGGCCCTGGTACACCGAGCCGAGCTTGCGCAGAGTGTTCAGCCGATCGAGCGGCGTATCGGCATACCCTGCTTCCGCCATGGCGCAATAGAGCACCGGCGCGGCGTGTCCCTTGGAGAGAATGAAGCGGTCGCGATCCGCCCATTTGGGATTCTTCGGATCGATGCGCATTCGGTTGAAATAGAGTTCCACGACGATCTCGACGGCCGAGAGCGAACCGCCCGGGTGGCCGGACTTGGCGGCGCCAATCATCTCAATAATCTCCCGCCGGATCCGCCTGGCGGTGATCTTCAACTCTTCTATGGATTTAGGCATGGCGAGGATAAAGTACTATTCTACCTAAATCGCCGGGAATCACCACCCCATGTACGTTCATATCCTCTGAAGTTAACCCCCTGTTAACTTAACGCGGTATTGTTACACACCCCCCTAGAGTTTATGCTGTAGGCGCGAACAGAATCATGGGATGCAAGCCGGAAACCGAGGGCCAAGTTGTTGCCCAACCTCGCCGCTTCGTGACGGTGTCACCCGATCCAAGTGTCTTCTTGAAATGGTCCGGGATCTTCAGCGCCGGAGCCCGCCAATGCGAGCTTGAAAACGGAGACCGTCTTCCGTATGCCGAATGAGGCCATCCTGGTAGTCGATGACGCTCCAGTCAACCTGAAGCTGACGGGAATCCTTCTCCGTAAAGAGGGGTACGACGTCCATTCCGCGGTGGATGCCGAGCAGGCCCTCGATCTGCTGAAAAGCTTCCATCCGGATCTGATGCTGGTCGATATTCAGCTCCCCGGCATGGACGGCCTGGAGTTGACCCGGCGCATCAAGCAGGACGATCGCACGCGCAACATCGTGGTGGTTGCCCTGACCGCCTGCGCCATGAAGGGAGACGACGAGAAGGCCTTCCAGGCCGGATGCCAAGGTTATATCACCAAGCCCATCGAGACCGGCACGCTGGCGGACCGAGTTCGCGAGTATCTGGACCGCCGATCAGCGGCGCCGCCCTTGCGCGTGGAACCCCCCTCGCCACCAGCCCGTGCGGAACCTCCGGCGCTGCCCGTGCCAGTCGAATCCCCCGCGCTGCCCGTCGCTATCGAGGCCAGTCCGCAGCCGCAACACCTGCCTGGCGGTTTGTCCTTGACGGGAGTCGAGATGGAGTCCTTACGGCGGCGATTTTTGGAGGACACAGCCCTCCAAGTCCGTCTCATGGCGGAATCCCTCACTCGCTCGCTCGACGTGCCGCGCGCCCTTGCTACCTGCCGCGAATGGGCCGCCGCCGCCGCCATTCTGGACTACCAAGCCATCGCCAGTCTGGTAAGCCAGGTGGAACGGCACCTGAGCGCGGCCAACCCCGATCGCGCCTTGCTGGACGAAGCGCTATCCAACCTCACGATC
The DNA here is from genome assembly GCA_963842505.1 of Bryobacterales bacterium. Classification (GTDB taxonomy): domain Bacteria; phylum Acidobacteriota; class Terriglobia; order Bryobacterales; family Bryobacteraceae; genus PALSA-129. Next base: position 561,384 of record CAWJGZ010000004.1, on the reverse strand, counting down.
GGTCTGATTGAGGCGCCCGAGTCGGTGACCGGCCAGGTGCCGGATCCCATCGTCGCTGTCCTCAAAGGGAAGCGCGTGGCGCTGGTAGGCTTCTCGGCCGACGACGCCGAACGTCTTTGCGTCGCCCTGGAACGCGCCAGCGCCAAGCCGCGCTATTTCGATCACATTACCTCCCGCGATGCCGACCCTATTAACGACTGCAATATGGTCCTGGTGGAAGTTACCCCGGCAACCCGGGGCACCTTTTTACTCGCCGAGGGCCCCCGAGCCTTCTCCAACCCGCCCTTGCTCCTGGCAGGGATCCGCGACCAGATCCTGGCGCTGGATCACTCCGTCCAACTGCGTGCCTGCGAGCTTCTCATCGATGGGTGGCAGCCCGAGGAAGCGCTGATGCGCATGGCCTTCGCGCTTTCGCGCAAGGAAGCTGCTCCGGCAGTGGCGGCAGCCATCCCCGACGGCGTCTCACAAGTCGCGGTCAGCGAGTCCAACCACAATGGCAGGACTAACCAGGAAGTGCTGGTGGCCGACGACGATCTGACTGTCCGGCTGATCGTGCGGAGCGCCCTGGAGAACGCCGGCATCAAGTGCCGCCTGGCGGCCACCGGACCGGAAGCCATGCAGATTCTGCGCGATTATCGCCCCTGCGCCGCCGTCCTTGATGTCAACATGCCCGGCATGGACGGTTACGAAGTGCTCGCGACGGCTCGCGTCGAATCCATCCCGGTGCGCGTTCTACTGCTCACCGCGCGGCAGCAGGAAGCCGATATCACCCGCGGCTTCATGCTTGGCGCCGACGACTATCTGATCAAGCCCTTCAATCCTCCCGAACTGGTGGCGCGGCTCAGGCGGTTCCTTAGGCCGCGCACTGGTGCGGGAGGGTAAGGGCAACGACGGGTACAGACCGTTAGCCGCCCTTACGGGTGGGAGGGGGCGAAGATGGGCGCCCCGGACCACCTTGGCCGGGTCCCCGGCCGCCATTCCGGCGCGCCGTTTCGGCCTGTAGCTTCTTCCACTGCTCCGGCGTGAGGACGCGGCGGATGCCGAGGAGGAAACGGGCATTGGCTTTTTCGAGCTCGGCGCGGGCTTGCGCCACCTTGTCGATCTGAGCCAGGACTTTGGCTTCGTCGGGCATGTCGGCGCCCATCATCGGCTCCATGGTGATTTCTTCCTTTTGCAGAGTGGCGTTGAGGTCGACCAGGTGCAGGCGATTCTGCTGGAAGATTTCATCCATCTTCTTCTGCTGGTCGGAGGTGAGGCTGAGCTTCTGGACCACGTCCGGGTTGTTCCACCAGCGGCCCTGGGGCAGGGAACGCTCGAGCGGCGGCCGGTTGGCGCGGAGCGCCGGCGGCATGCCCAGACGGCCCTGTTGATTGGGAGCGGGACCGAAACCGCGGCCGGGCTGCGGCGCCGCCCCGTTATCGCCCTGCTGGGGCGGAGGCGGAGGGTTCTGGTTTTGACCGGCAGGGGGCTGAGTCTGCGCCCAGGCAGCGGCGCCGGCGACGAGTATGGGGAAAATAAGCTTGATTGTTCTTGGGTTCATCGTGTTTCCTTGTCTTGGCTTTGGTCTGTGGGGCCGGAGCCCCAGGTTACAAGATTGACTAGCGGCTCCATGGTTGGAGGAACCGCGCGGGAGATTTCGGTATCCACCTGATCGAGGAGTGCATCGGCGCGGGCCATCTCGGCGAGGCGAGCCTGCTGGCGGGAATGCCAGTAAGCCGATGCCGACACCAGGATCAACAAAGAGGCCGCGGCCAGCACCCAGCGCTGGGCCATGCGGCGGACGGGCGGCAGCCAGGCGGGCTGCGGGGCTGAAGCGGACTGGGCGGCGGTCCAATCGTGGACGGAGCCGCGGAACTCCGTCAGCGTACTTTCCATGCGGCGGAGCCGCGCGCCGCATTCTTCGCACTCGGCGATGTGGCGCTCCAGTCCGGAGCTGCGCTCGCCGGCAAACCAGCGGGAAATATCTTCCGGCGAGAGATGTTCGTTCATTGGTCTTCTCCCATGAGTTTCCGCAGCGCTTCCAGCGCGCGAAACAGGTGCACTTTCACGGTTCCTTCCCGTAGGCCGGTGACCGCGGCGATTTCAAGCAAATCCAGGTCCTCCACAAAGCGCAGCAGGAAGACCGTGCGCTGGCGCGCCGACAGAGTCTCCACGGCGCTCCATACGGCGGCGACGCGCTCTTTGGCGAGAGCGGCGCGTTCGGGCGACGAACCGCGATCGGCCAGCGACTGGCTGACAAGGTCGAAATCCGGCGACGCGGCGCGCGTACGATTCCAAAAGCGGAGCCGGCGATTGCGAAGGGAATCACGTACCAGATTCACGGCAATCTGCATGAGCCAGGTGTTGAGGCTGGCCTCGCCACGAAACCCCCGACGCGCGCGATAGGCTTTGAGGAAACAATCCTGCGCCAGGGATTCGGCGGCATCCCGATCACGCAGAGATGCCAGGGCGAAGCGGAAGATTCTGGGCCAGTAGAGACGCACAACGGCGTCGAAGTCCTCGAGCTCTGGCGTTTGGTCCACGGCGTTTGGAATCCACCGGGTTGTCAAAACCGGCTCCATCTGTGAAGTGTAGACGGAAAGCGCGGGGACCGGGTTTACGCGAAGCAAGAAAGAGCTGCGATTTCAACGCGGAGGCGCAGAGGCGCGGAGGAAATGCGGACCGGGCTGTGCGGTGGAACAGACGTTATGGAGCGGCTCTGAAGAAGCATATTAAGCCGCCGATAAACGCGGGTTGAGAAGAATTTCTGCGTGAATTCGTGCTCGCCGGCGGCTAATGATGTGTCGGCGGCGCTACCAGTTCTTCTCCCAGACGCGGACGATGGGGTAACGGCCGCTGTCTTCGGGCTCGTACTTGGAATGCTGATACCACCATGCGAGGCGGGCATTGCGGTCGGCCGCAAAAGCCGGATCGGCAGCCACCTTGGCTTCGAATTCCCTGGCCAGATCGGGATTGTCAGCCATGGTCTTGCGTGCGATGGGCTCGGAAAGGTATTCGCCCACCGGCGGCGCCGCGGCGCCCGCGCCAGAAGCTCCGCCGCGGCCACCACCGCCAGCGCCACGGCCACCCGCGCCAGCACCACCACGGCCACCACCGCCAGCGCCCTCAAAGACCTGGTACATCAGGCCCCAGCGCGCGAAGGAATCGGGCGCTTGCGGTTCGAGCGTGGAAAGAATCAGGCGGGCGCGGCGCTGCTTCATGGGAACCCAATAGGAGCCGGCGGGAATCGTGATTCTTTCTTTCACCAGGCGGGCGTCGAAGCTGTTCAGACCGATGTGGCCTTCGTTGGGAGAAGTCGCCCACACGATGTTGGAAAAGCGATATGTTTCAAAGCCCTGGGTGAGGGGCTTGGCGGTACGTTCCATTTCGACGCCGTGCAGCGCCAGGATATCGGCAATCTCCTTCCAGGCCGAAGGGATCAGGTAGCCGAGGGGCATCTGCATTTCTAACGTGGTGTCGATCTGGTCGTGAATGACGGTCTGGAAATCGTCTGGCTCGGCCAGATAGCGATTGGTCATGGCGCCGGTGACTTCGCTTTGAACCTGGCCCTGCTTGAGCGCGTGGTAGACCAGCGGGCGGCTCTTTTCATTGCTGACGCGGCCGGCCAGATAGACCGGCGCGGCGGAGCGGTCGCCGGCGTGCGCGGCCATCTCTTTATCGGCCTGGCGGACGGCGGCGCGGAGCGCTTCCGGATCAGCCACGATGATGTCGATGGAGTGGCGCATAATGTCGTAATTGGCCCAGGCGCGGGTGCGGGCGGCCTTGAGGCTGTGGGTTTCCACCAGCAGCGAGGGGCGATTCTGAACCGCGGCGTAGAGGTGCGAGTAGCGTGGGCTGAAAACCTCCATGAAGAACTCGCGCTGGCCGTTGACATTGCGCAAGGCGCCATAGGGAGCCACCAGGTGGCCGTCGGCGGCCATGCGTTTGTCGAGCTCCGGAACGAATTTGTCACGCACCCAGGCGCCGGCCGGTTCGGCGATGTCTTGATTGCGGGCCATGTCCCAGGTGACGTCGTATTGCATGTCGGAGCCGTCGGTGACGTGGTTATCGATCAGGAAATCGGGATTCCAGGCAGTGAAAACGTGCAGCCAGGCGCGCATTTCGGGAGTGTCGGCCTTGATGTAATCGCGATTCAGGTTGAGGCGCTGAGCGGTGGCGCGCAGGCCGGTATCGCGCGGGCCGTTTTGCTGCGGGCGATGATAGGGGCTGAAATATTCGTGGCCGTCGACGTTGAAGACGGGGATGATCACGAAGATCGCCTTGTCCAGCCAGGGGGCCAGTTTCTTCGTGACCGTCATATCGCGGACCAGCATGAGGACGGTGTCCTTGCCCTCGATTTCGCCTGAGTGGATGCCGCTCTGGATCATGATGACGGCTTTATTGGTCTTGGCGGCGGCTTCGGGGGTGAAGGCTCTATCTTTGGAAACCACCAGGGCGATCATGGTGCGCCCTTCGGGGGTGGTGCCGATATTCAGCACCTTGACCAGTGGTGAAGCCTTCTCCAGCCGGTGGGAAATGTCAACGGCTTCGGCATACGGGGCGGTCAGGGTCCAGCCGGTCTTTTCACCGGTGGTGAGGAGATCGGGCGGTGAAGCCTTGGTGCTGGCGGTAAGTGAGGCCGCGTCTTTGGCGGTGGGAGGCTCAATGGCGGAATGGGGCGCGATGGGTTCTTGAGCGGCGGACAGGGCGGCCAAGGCGCACAGCAACAGCGTGGAACGCAGCATGAGATGTATGGTATCGCAAGGCGGAATCAAGAGGACTTCACCCGCATTTCCCGCCAGCTTGTTGGTGTGGCGCGTGAAGCGGCTTCGTGAGGCGAGGGACCGAAGGCCCGTAAGACGGCTCAGCGTCAGCCGCAAATGGCCTCGGACGAGTGGATGCCCTCGGATTGCAGGACAACCGCCATCTTCTTTAGCGCGGTTTTGTGGATCTGCGAAATGCGGCTTTCATTGACGCCCAACAGATCGCCGATTTCTTTCATGGTCATTTCGTTGGTGTAGTAAAGGAACACGACTTTCTGGTAGCGTTCCGGCAAAGTGCCGATGGCGCGCGCCAGGGTGGACTGCAACTGGCGGTGTTCGCACATGCGGTCGGGCTGAAATTCCGGAGTGGCGGGGAACTCCATCACGCGGTCGCGCTCCTGATCGGGATGCAACGTGGAGGAAACCAGACCCACGTTGCGGAGCTCCAGCAGCATGTGGCGCCAGCGGTCCATGGTGACGCCGAGCTCCTCGGCGACCTCGGATTCGGACGGATTGCGCCCCAACCGGACGGAGAGACGGTGGGCGATGGCATCCACCTGCTTCTGACGCTTGCGGAGATCGCGCGACGCCCAATCGAGCTGGCGCAGGCTGTCGAGGATGGCGCCCTTGATGCGGTGCTTGGCGTAGCTGTGGAACACCACGTTCTTGGCCGAGTCAAACTTGGCGACGGCGTCGAACAGGCCCAGAACACCGGCGTGGATGAGATCGTCCAAATCTACGTGCACGGGAAGATTCTCATGGACTCGAATGGCGATGGCCTTGACCAGTGGCAGGTGCTCGATCACGATGCGATCGCGCACTTCCAGGGAAATCTTCGCTTTCCGGCGTAGAGACACACTCGGCACCTGCATGGTTTTCGTCCTTTGTTCTGGATTTCTATCCGGACTCGGTTCAACCGCCCGAACAACCTTAAGGGTGCAACCTTAGTGCCAAGTACCAATGAGGTATAAAGGTCTTATTATCAGTAGGCTGTGAAACCTTGCGGGTGTTTCAAGATGGAACGTGTTTCAGAATGGAACGCGGGGTTGGTTCAAAGAGGAATGGAAGGGGCTGCCAGCAGCTTGGCCAGGAAAAGAACTCACCGCTGAGGCGCGGAGGCGCGGAGAAAAAGGCAAGAAAAAGAACCAAAGCAGGGAGTGAGGAGAATGCAGGGATTCGCGCCCCTCCGGTGGTGCAGCGCGGAGGAAGCTGAGTTCGCGGAGAAAGGCCGAATCGTTGCAAGATGCCTTCTCCGGATTTTGCAGCAGGATCTACCAGCCGGCCTTGTAAGCGATATAGGTCTTGACGGCCAGCCCGGCCAGGAAGATCAAGACTGCGGCACGGATCAAACCGTCCAGGGTGAACGTGGCCAGTATGGCGAGAACGGCAAAAGTGCCCATGGCCTTGAGGAAGCGGGGTTTCATAGAGTTAATCGAACTCCCAGGGGCGGAAACGGTGTTGGTGCTCGGCCATGTCGATGCGCTTGCCACGGAAGCGCACGCCTTCCATTACGAGGCGGGTGCGCTGTTCGAGGCCGGCTTCGTACTTGAGCTTGATTTCGCCGCCGACGCCCACGACGCGCTGCCAGGGCAGGGAATTGCCGGCTCCGCGCAACAACTGGGCCACCTGGCGGTGATACAGCGGGTAGCCGGCGGCGGCCGCTACCTGGGAATATGTGGCGACCTTGCCTTTGGGAATCTGGCGGATAATGCGGCGGATGGCGGCGTCGCGCTGCACGCTTTTAGGCGCGCGAATCAGGCGGCGCGAGGCTTCGCGCGCAGTGAGCCGGCGCGGCTTACTGGCAGGGGCCGGCATGCAATAGTTCCTTGTCCAGTTTGAGCAGATAACAGCCGGCGGATTTGATGCCCTGGAGCGAAAGGCCGTTCCAGAACAGGTCACCGGGCACCCAATCCCGCGGAAGAGTGACGCGCATCTCCGTCACCGCGCGGCTGATGATTTCGATCTGGCGGTATTCGGGAAGGTAGTGCGCCTGCACGCGCGCGGTCACCACCGGATCGTGGCGCGGCACCACCACGCGGGTTTCGATGCGGAAACGCTCTTTGCCGCGTTCCACCATCACCACGGCGGGCTTGGTTTCCGTGAATCGGGCGAGCATCTCCAGGTACTGATGCGGGTTTTCGATGGGCTTGCCGTCGAGCGCCACGATGCGGTCGCCGATGCGCAGCGGCCCCGCGTATTTTTGAGGTAGAAAGACGACCGGCACGCCGGGACCGGGGTCGGCGGCATGGTAGCCGAAGCCGCCCAGATCGAGCGCGGCCGCGGATTCGCCGGCTACGATGGAAAGCGGGAGCACATCGTTGCGCTCGCTGGCGTCGAACTTGGTCATCTGAATCCAGTAACAACTGGCGAAAGCAGGCGAGTTGGTCTCACAGTCGATGTCCAGCGGAAATTCGTCGCGGGTGTGAGGGGCGAGCCACTGGAGGATGGCGCCATTGGTGAGAGCGGTGGCGGAGCGCCACTCCAGGTTGAGGCCGGCGGTTTTCAGTTTCTGGGCGAGCGCTTCGTCGTCGGGACCGCTGGAGGCCCAGAGGACGGGCGCATCGGTGAAGTTGGCGGAGAAGATGCGGTTGCTTTCAAGCGCGGCTTTGGGCGATCCGCCCAGCGCCACTCCCGCGGCCCAGCGGTCGGGAATGCGGGCGATGAAGTAGAAGACGGCGGCGGCGGCTTCATTGCGGCCGGCCAGATAGACGCGGGCGGGGTCGACGGAGCCGTTCTTCACGGCCTCGGCGACGGCGGCGGCCAGCGCCTTGGCGCGGGCGTCCATATCCGCACCGGCTGCACCGGCCGCGACGATCAATTGCCAGCCTGCACCGGTCGTCAAGGTCTGCCACTGGGCGGCGTCGGCGGCATCGATCAACGCGATAGCCGGCGTCTTTGCCGGGGCAGGCGTCTGGGCGGGCGCCAGCGCGCAAGCCAGCAGGCTAATGCCGCAGACGAGAACGGATCTTCTTGACCAGTTTTTCGATATCATCCGTTTTCTTGAGTGTGCCCATGGAAAGAACGAAGGGGTCGCTTCTTTCGAGATCGGCCTTAAGATCCCGTGACATTTCCACCAGGCGGGCCGCATCCTTGAGATTATCCTCATGCTCCGCTTTGAGGATTGCGTCGCGTTGCGATTTGCCATTGGGCAGCTTGACATCGTGATCCTGGGTATCGGGCTCCAGCCCGGGCCGCGGCCCCACGGCCTGCGGCAGTCCGAAGGCAACGGCGACCGCCAACCACAAGAAGAGCGCATGGCGCCGTAAGACATGCTTCATGGAGAGACCTGCTGATATGATAGCCAAAAGCCGGGGCGAGGTTGCGCGCTTTTCGTGCCGAGCACGGTCAGGACGCCGGCTGCGGTTGCCTTGCGCGTCGTGCCAGATAGTGTTGATCGAGAGCCTGTCGTACCAGCGTCTTGATGACCGCCTGGCGGCTCACGTTGAGGTCCCGAGCCGCCTCATCCAGTTCCTCCAGCATGCTCGCAGTGACGTCCACATTAACGCGCTGAATCGGCTGAACCATGCGGCCTTGGCCCTTGAAGAAACGGGAAACATCCTTGCCTTGATCGGCCAGCCGCGCAATTGCATCGGCGGAAACCGGTTTGGCGGACTTACGAGTTTTCTTCATACAATCGAATCTCCTCCTTTGTCGACCTCCACAAGGTGACGAGGTGCAGGATCTCGCCCTCTTCGTCTTCCCTGACTTCAAAGATGACAGAATACAGCCTGTCACCCACCCATCCGACGGCCAGAAACTGCTCCGGAACGTCGGATCGCTGATCGAGCCAATAGGGCTGGGAGAACAGCTCCCGCGCCTCCTCGAACCCTATGCCACGCCGGGGATTCCTCCTGAGGCTCCGGCTCTTTCGAGGATCGAAGCTAAAGCGCATCTGACATAACTGTTATACCACTCTGAACCCAGCGGCAGCGACTGGAGCGGGGCATCATAGTTCGCACTCGTGGGGGAGCCGACAGGCCACGAAAGGCGATGGCCTGTCCCACAACTCACAGGAACAGGATTGGCGTTAATCCACCAGGCCGTTTCTGACCGCAAATCGCACCAGTTCGTTAATGCTGTGCAGGTTCAGTTTTTCCATGATGCGGCCGCGGTGGGCGTCCACCGTGTAGACACTCAGGTTGAGGACCGCCGCGATCTCTTTGTTGGTCTTGCCTTCGGCCAGCATCTGGAGGACTTCGCGCTCGCGGCTGCTCAGCAGATCGATGGGATCGGTAACGTGCTTGCGGTAGTCGTCGAGGACGGCGTCGGAGACGGCGGGGCTCAGGTAGCCTTCTCCGGAGGCGATGGCGCGGACGGCGGCCACCAGGTCGGCGGGGCCGGAATCCTTGAGCAGGTAACCGCGGGCGCCGGCACGCAGGATCTCACGGACATAGACGGAATCCTTGTGCATGCTGAGAGCCAGCACACGCGCATGCGGATCGGCGGCGGTCAGGCGCCGCGTGGCTTCAATGCCGTTGAGTTCCGGCATGGCGACATCCATGACGACGACATCGGGACGCAGTTCCGCGGCCAGATCGACAGCTTCCCGGCCGTTGCCGGCTTCACCGACGACCTCCATGTCGGACTGGGTGCCGAGGATCATCTTGAATCCGTGGCGGACCACGGCGTGATCGTCAGCTAGCAGGATGCGAATCCGTTTCATCGGGCAGAGGGACCTGCACATCAATTAGAACACCGTGGTCGGGGCGGGAGCGAATCGTGACGTCGCCACCGGCGCTGCGGGCGCGGGCGCGCATTCCGATCAGGCCCAGCGGGCCGGGTTTGCGATTCGCGGGAGGAGACGCCGGGGAAGGGGCTTGCGGCAGCCCCCGGCCGTCATCCTGAAGGGTGAGGCGGATGTGGTGGTTGGAAGAGGCCAGACGGACTTCGACATGGTGGGCGCCGGAATGGCGGGCGATGTTGGTGAGGGCTTCCTGCGCGATGCGGAAGAGATGGGTTTCGGTTTCGTCGGGAAGGCGGCCGGTAAAGGTGGAGACGCAATTGACTTCGATGCCGGTGCGCGCGGCGAAACCTTCGCAGAGCCAGCGCAGCCCGGCATCGAGGCCGAAATCGTCGAGGATGGTCGGGCGGAGGAGCTGGGACATCTGGCGGACGTTGCCGATGGATTCGTCGACCAGGTGGAGGCAATCGTCGAGGCGGGCGGCGTCGGCGCCGGCGCGCAGCGCGGCCAGATTGGTCTTGACGGCGGTGAGGGACTGGCCCAACTCGTCATGGAGCTCGTGGGAGAAGCGGCGCGCGGCGGCCTCCTGATCTTCCAGCATGTGCCAGGAGACGCGACTCAGTTCGGCGGCCTGCCACTCAATGCGGCGGACGAGTTGGGAGGTTATGAAAACGGTCAAGGCGGCGAAGATGAGGGCCAGCAACACGCCGCCGGAAGCGAACAGAGCGGAGGTCTCCAGCAGGCGCGCGGAGCGGTGACCGATCTGCGCCTGGGCGGCCGAGACGTTGCGGTAATCGGACTCGATCAGGCGGGCGACGACGGCGGTGAAAGCTTCGTGATCGCGGAAAAGGTCCAGGGAAGCGAAGGATGTGGGGTTCTTGTCGGAGAGGATGCGGCGGGCTTCGCCGGAGAAAGCGGCGGAGGTTTCGCGAAGGCTGGCCCACAGGGTGCTTTGGGGAGTGTGAGCGCCTTCGGCGGAGATGCGGTCGATGTCGCGGTCGGCGTTGGCGAGCTGGATCAGGATGGCTTCGGAATCCACCGAATCGGGGTCGCGGGCGAGGATGGAGAAGACTTCGGCGAGGGATTCCTCGCGCGAGCGGAGCTCATCGACGAGGTGCCTGGTGGTGTCCTGTTCGCGGACCAGGTTGGAGGCGCTCTGCTGGATGGATTGGATGTTCCGCAGGCCCACGATGGCGGCGGCCAGCAGCATCAGAATGACCAGGCTGAACCCGGCAATCAGCAGCCGGTAAATATTCTGATGGGTGATCTGGCGCGGGAGCATCGCGATTACAGTATCGCGCGGTCTGGCGGCGGGGGCCATCCCACAAGCGGGCTATGGGGTAACACTAATAAACATTAACCTTAATAGACCCGAATTGGTCAGCCGCCATAGCCTGCACAGGCTATCGTGTTTCCGGGCGTTGGGGCGCAGTATGGAACTGTAGGCGGGCAGAGCCCGCAGGAAGAGAGAAAATGAAAAGCACATTACTCGCGATCGCGTTAGCGGTTGCTACCGTATCTATGACGTTCGGGCAGGCTGCTCCGGCTCCGGCCCCGGCCCCTGCGAGCGCACCGGCCGCCGCCGCTCAGGGCACCACTCAGAAGAGCACTGCGAAGCACAAGAAAGCCTCCAAGAAGAGCACAGCCAAGAAGAGCGCAGACGCCGCGACCAAGTAGTCATTACTTCGGTCACAATTTGGAAGGTTAAAAGCACCGCCGGTCCACATTCTGGACCGGCGGGCTTTTTTTTGCGAGGATAGTCCTGGCGTGTCCGTGGAGTTTCTCCAGTTTTGCCCGACGGCAGAGCCTTACGCCCCATTCCGGGGCTACTCGTACTCGCGACAGATTCCACACGGCTTGCGCCGTGGGCTATCATCTTTCGCCCTTCGGGCTCGGCAGGCTTGCGCTCATGCGTGCGGCCCAGCGGAGATAGCGGAACAGATTGCGGCGTTCCCGCCAGGCGAACCGCCAGAAAGCGAAGAAACCGATGGCCCGGGCATCCAGCCCGGAGTAGGTTTCGATGCGCCAGCGGAGATAGGGACTCGTCCAGGGGCGCAAGCGGTAGCCGCGGGTGAGACGCCACAGGACGCGCAGCATTAGTTGGCCTTGTCGGGAGAGGCGAAATAGCCGGTGCGGGTGCGGGGGGTGGGACCGCCGGCCGCGTGAACCGCGACTTTGATGCGGCGGTAGGTGCCATCCATATTGGCGTTGGATGGGGAGTACACAATGGTGTACTGGCTGCGAATATCGCGCGCCACCTGGTGCGCGATGCGATCCACTTCAGAGACATCCTTGGGGTAATAGGTCTCGCCGCCGGTGGCCTCGGCGAGCGCGTCCAATTGCCGTCTGGCCGCGGCCGCTTCGCGCCTGTCCTCCTCGGCGAGCAGGCCGACGCAATAGATTACCGCGCCGCTCTGGCGGGCGTTGCGGACCAACTCTTCCAGGGACCGGCTGATGGTACTGGAATTTTCGACTCCGTCGGTCACCATCACCAGAACCTTCTTGTCTTTGTGGGCGTTGGCCAGGAGATAGTCGAGGGACATCTGGACGGCGTCGCGCATGGCGGTGCCCCCGCGGGAATCGATGCGCGTGAGCGCCTGTTTCATCTCTTCGATGTCGCTGGTGAAGGTTTTGCCGTGAGGGTTGTCAAGGTAGGCGGCGTCGTTGAAGTTGACGATGAAGACTTCGTCCTGGGGATTGGAATCCTTCACCAGCGCCAGCGCGGCGGCTTCCACCGAGGCGCGCTTGGCGCGCATGCTGCCGCTGTTATCGATGATGAGGCCGAGCGACACGGGCAGGTCTTCGCGCTTGAAGACCCGGATCTGCTGGCGTACGCCGTCTTCAAAAACCGAAAATGCGCTTTGCGCGAGGTCTGTGACGAAGTGTCCGGATTTATCCGTTACGGTGGTATGGCAGACCACTACCCGGGTATCGGAGTGAAATACAGTGCCGAGATTTTCTTGGGAACCGGCGCTTAGCGACAGAACACCGGCCAGCGGGAGCAGGCGCCACAGCATGCTGGACATCGATATTTCTATTATGGACGCAAATGGGACGCGCCTCCAGTCTTCGGGGGCTGAGGCTGGGCCTGGTCCGGCGTGGCGTAATAACCGGTGCGCGTGCGGGGCGTGAGGTGGCCAGGCGCGGCGACCGCCACGCGAATTTTGCGGAAAGTGCCATCCATGGCGGTGTTGGAGGGAGTGTACTCGATGGTGTACTGGTTGCGGATGTCGCGGGCCACCTGGTGGGCGATCCGATCGACCTCCGAGACGTCTTTGGGATAGTAGGTTTCGCCTCCGCTGGCTTCGGCCAGGGCATTGAGCTCGCGGCGGGCGCGCGCGGCATCGCGCTTGATCTCTTCGTTGAGCAGGCCCACGCAATAAATCACCACGCCGCTCTGGCGGGCGGAGCGCACCACGTTCTCCAGACTGTTGTTCACCTCGTCGCTGGAGTTATCGACGCCGTCGGTGATGAGGACCAGGACCTTCTTGTCTTTATGGGCCTTCTGCATGTGGTCGATGGATTCCTGGACGGCGTCGCGCATGGCGGTGCCGCCGCGGGCATCGATGCGCGTGAGGGCTTCCTTCATCTCTTCGATATCGCTGGTGAAGGCCTTGCCGTGGGGATTGTCGATGTACGCGGTGTCGTTGAAGTTGACGATGAAGACTTCGTCTTCGGGGTTGGAGTCCTTCACCAAAGCCAGGGCGGCGGATTCCACGGAGGAGCGCTTGGGGCGCATGCTGCCGCTGTTATCGATCACCAGGCCCATGGAGACGGGGATGTCCTCGCGCTTGAAAACCTTGATGTCCTGCTTGATGTCGTTTTCAAAAACGGTGAACGCGCTCTGCGGCAGGTCGGTAACCAGGTGGCCGGTCTTGGCGTCGACCACGGTGGTGTGGCAAACCACCAGGCGCGTATCGGCGCGGAAAACGGTGGGACCCTGTTGCGCGGAGGCGAGCGCGCAGATCACCACGGCCAAGAGAAGGAAGATCCGGAACCGGAACCGAGACATGGTCACCCGCCTCACCGGAACGTGTTCAGCTTTCCGGGCTTGATACCCTGATCGGGAGTCGCATAGTAGCCGTTGCGCGTGCGGGCGGTAAGATGGCCGGGCGTATTGACGGCGATCTTGATCTGGCGGAACGTGCCGTCCATGGCGGCGTTCGAGGGGGTGTACTGGATTGTGTACTGGCTGCGAATATCGTGGGCCACCAGGTGAGCGATGCGATCGACATCGGACACTTCCCTGGGGAAATAAATTTCGCCGCCGGTGGCTTCGGCCAGAGCGGTCAGCTCATGGCGCGCCTTGGAAGCGTCACCGCGGTCTTCGTCTTCCAGCAAGCCGACGGCATAGATCAGGACTCCGCTCTGCTGCGCGACCTTGACCAGTTTCTCCTGGGTGATGAGGGATTCGTTATCGACCCCGTCGGTAACCGCCACCAGAACTTTCTTATCGTTGTGGGCCTTCTCGTTGAGATGATCGATGGACCAGCCGATGGCGTCGCGCATGGCCGTGCCGCCACGGGAATCGATGCGCGTGAGGGCTTCTTCCATCTCGCGGATGTCGTTGGTGAAGTTCTTGCGGTTGGGGAGGTCCAGGAACGCTTCGTCGTTGAAGTTGACCACGAAGACTTCATCCTGCGGGTTGGAATCTCTCACCAGGGCGAGAGAAGCAGCCTCCACACCCGCGCGTTTGGTTCGCATGCTGCCACTGTTATCGATAATCAGGCCGAGCGAAACGGGGACGTCTTCGCGCTGGAAGCTCGATATGCGCTGCGGGACGCCGTTTTCGGTGACGGCGAAGGCGTCGCGCGGGAGGTCCGTCACCAGGTGGCCGCTCTTGTCGAAGACCGTGGTATTGCAAATCACCACGCGGGTGTCGGAGCGGAACACGAAGGATTCGTCCCGCGGCGGATTCGTCTGTTGTGCATGGAGCGTCCAGCCGGCGAGCAGAACGGCGCCGGCCAGAGCGGCGGCGAATCCGCTATTTATCCGGCGCATGGTAGCCCATCCTCCAGAAAGCCCGCAGCAGCGGCATCCTGGGCGGCTGCACCAGCTTGACTTCCACATGGCGGTATTTTCCGTCGCGCTCCTGGTTGGACGAGGAATAGCCAAGGACGTATTGATTCCGCAACTCCACTCCGATTTTGGCGGCGATATCCGGCAGCTCATTGGTGTTTTCGACCTGGTACTGGCGTCCGCCGGTCTGGTCGGCGATCTCGCTCAGCAGGGCGGGCCCATTGCTCTCCTCAGGGGTCCGGCTGCGCGAACCGATGGGTTCGTAGATTCCAATGGCATAGATTTGGACGTCGGCTTCCTTCACTAAGTTACGCAGTTCGGCTTCGGTGTAGCGGCTGCTGTTGTCGCCGCCGTCGGAGATGATCAGCATCGCCTTACGTCCGTTCTTGGACTTCTTCATTTCGTGCAGGCCCAGGTAGACGGCATCCAGCAGGGCGGTCGTGCCTTTGGACTGGATGAAGCTGAGGCGGCTCTGGATTTCCCCGGTGTTGTTGGTGAAGGGCTGCACCAGATCGGCCGTATCGTGGAACTGCACCAGGAAAAACTCGTCTTCGGGATTGGCGGTTTTCAGAAACTGGGCGACGGCTTCGCGGGACTTGGCGAGCTTCTGGCCCATGCTGCCGGAACAATCGAACAAAATGCCAATGGAAAGGGGTGCGTCTTCGCTGGAAAAATGCGAGATGACCTGCGGTTTCTTGTCCTCAAAGACCTTGAAGTTGTCCTTTTCGAGGCCGGTGACAAAGCGGTTCAAGGGATCGGTAACGGTGACGGGAATGAGGACCAAGTTGACATCCGAGCGGATGTTGCTTTTGGGCAGGGCCTCGTCTTTGGCCGCGGGCTTGGGGCGCGGGGTGATGGCAACCTGGCGATCGCTTCCCCCCTGGCTTTCAGCCCAAAGAACTCCGGCCACACAGATGGCGCTGACCAGAAACCACTTATGCCGGGACGGCAGCATCACGTCGTGCCAGCCTTTCTTGGTCCAAGTTTAGCATAGGGGTTTTGTGGTATCATCCTTTGTGCCGCGTAAAATTCTGGGAGTAATTCCCGCACGAATTTCTTCCTCTCGTTTTCCCGGCAAAGTTCTCGCCCCGCTAGCCTCCAAACCGATGCTCCAGCACGTCTGGGAGCGCGCCTGCCAGTCCCGTTATCTCACAAAAACGATCATCGCGACGGACGACGCGCGGGTGTATGAAACCGCCCGGGGTTTCGGCGCGGCGGTACGGATGACGCGAAGCGACCACATCTCCGGGACGGACCGGGTGGCGGAGGCAGCGGCGTCGGAGAACGCCGAGATTGTCGTTAACATTCAGGGCGACGAGCCGCTGATCGATCCAGCGGCCATCGACGCGGCGATTCTGCCTCTGGCGCAAGATGCGGAGATCGTGATGGGGACTTTGATGAAGCGGATCGAGAACCCGCGGGAGATCGACGATCCGAATGTAGTGAAGGTGGTGACCGACCGGAACGGGGATGCGATTTACTTTTCGCGGTCGGCCATCCCATTCGTCAAGGATTCGACCGCGGCCATGCCGCCGCGTTTCAAACACATCGGGCTGTACGTCTACCGGCGGGAATTTTTGTTGCGGTATTCGGAATTACCAGTGGGGCCATTGGAGCTGGCCGAAAAACTGGAGCAGTTGCGGGCGATCGAGAATGGGTTCTCCATACGGGTGGTGGAGACGGACTACGATTCCATAGGCGTGGACACGCCGGCGGACCTGGAACGGGCCGCGGCGCTGTTCGCTGCTTCGATGACGCTAGGGGTGAAAATGTAATGGCGAAGTTTATATTTGTGACGGGCGGCGTGGTCTCTTCACTGGGGAAGGGCATTGCCGCGGCTTCGATCGGATGCCTGCTGGAAAGCCGCGGCCTGAAAGTGACCTGCCAGAAGTTCGACCCTTACCTTAACGTGGATCCGGGCACCTTGAGCCCCTTCCAGCACGGCGAGGTTTTCGTCACCGACGATGGCGCCGAGACGGATCTGGATCTCGGGCACTACGAACGCTTCACGCACGCGCGGCTGACGCAGGCCAACAATCTGACCAGCGGGCGGATTTACGAGCAGATCATCGCGCGCGAGCGGCGCGGCGACTACCTGGGCAAGACCGTGCAGGTGATTCCACACGTCACCAACGAAATCAAAGCCGCCCTGAAGAAGGTGGCGTCGGATGTGGACGTGGTGATCGCGGAGATCGGCGGCACGGTGGGCGACATTGAATCGCTGCCGTTTCTGGAAGCCATCCGCCAGATGCGGCACGAGCAGGGCCGCGGGAATTGCATTTTCGTGCACGTCACGCTGGTGCCGTGGATCGCGGCGGCGCAGGAACTCAAGACCAAGCCCACGCAGCACAGCGTGAAGGAACTGCGCGCCATCGGCATTCAACCGGACATTCTGATTTGCCGTTCGGAGCGGTTTATCTCGCAGGAGATGAAGGAAAAGATCGCGCTGTTTTGCGACGTGGACGTGGAAGCGGTGATCACGGAGCGGGACGTGAAATCGGTCTACCAGGTGCCGGTGATGCTGGCCGCCGAAAGCGTGGACGAGATTGTGCTGCGGCTGCTGCGGCTGGACGCGCCGGCGCGCGATCTGAGCCGGTGGAACGCCATGCTGGAGCGCCTGGCCAACCCCAAGGACGAGGTTAACATCGGCCTGGTGGGGAAGTATGTCGAGTACGAGGATTCTTATAAGAGCCTGAAGGAAGCGCTGCTGCACGGCGGGCTGGCCCACGAGTTGAAAGTCAATATCGACTGGATCGAGGCGGAAGGCGTGGTGGGCGACCAGTGGGACCGACAGTTGGAGGGCTTCGACGGCATCCTGGTGCCGGGCGGCTTCGGGAAGCGCGGCATCGATGGGATGTTGAACTCCATCCGCTTCGCGCGCGAGCGGAAAGTGCCCTACTTCGGGATCTGTCTGGGAATGCAAACCCTGGTGATTGAATATGCGAGAAACGTTTGCGGGCTGGAGGACGCGGATTCCACGGAGTTCAATTCGGGCACGCCGCACCGCGTGATTTTCAAGCTGCGCGAATTGAAAGGCGTCGACGACCTCGGCGGCACCATGCGGCTGGGAAGCTGGCCGTGCCGCCTGAGCGAAGGGAGCTTCGCATACAAGGCGTATGGCGCGCGCGAGATCCAGGAGCGGCACCGGCATCGCTATGAGTTCAATCGCGAGTACGAGGACCGTCTGAGAGCGGCGGGGCTGCGGATTACGGGGGAGACGCCGGACGGCACGTACGTGGAGATCTGCGAAATTGCGGACCATCCGTGGTTCCTGGGTTGCCAGTTCCATCCCGAGTTCAAGTCGAAGCCCATGGAGCCGCATCCGTTGTTCAAGGCGTTCATCGGCGCGGCGTATGCGAACCGGCGGCGAAGGCTGGCGCCGCTGGCGGAGCCTCATGCGGAGGACCAGTCGGAGGTAAGCTACTCGAGTGGTGATTGAGTTCGAGCGGTTCGGGCACGGCAGGCCGCTGGTATTAATTGCCGGACCGTGCGTCATCGAGAGCGAAGAGCACGTCCACCGCATGGCGCGGGGGATTCGCGAGGCGGTGGGAGAGTTTGTCTTCAAGGCGTCCTTCGACAAGGCCAACCGCACGAGCGGGGACGCCTATCGAGGTCCGGGACTGCGCGAGGGCCTGCGCATCCTGGCGGGGTTGAAGGCTGAAGGCTATTCGATCCTTACCGACATCCATGAGCCGGCGCAGGCCGAGCCGGCCGCGGAAGTAGCCGATATCCTGCAGATTCCGGCATTTCTATGCCGCCAGACCGACCTGCTGGTAGCGGCGGGGCGGACCGGGCGGATCGTGAACATCAAGAAGGGGCAATTCGTGGCGCCGCACGATATCCACCGCGCGGCGGAGAAGGTAACCTCAACGGGCAACCGGAAGGTGGTGCTGACGGAACGCGGCTCGTCGTTCGGATACAACAACCTAGTGGTGGATATGCGCGGCCTGAAGGTGATGCGCGACACCGGCTGGCCGGTGATTTTCGACGCGACCCATTCGGTGCAGTTGCCGGGCGGCGAGGGTCACGCCTCGGGCGGGCAGCCGGAGTTCATCGAACCGCTGGCGCGAGCGGCGGTGGCCGCCGGTGTGGACGGAGTTTTCGTGGAAGTTCACGACCAACCGGAGCGGGCGCTTTCCGACGGACCCAACGCCTTGCATCTGAGCCTGCTGGCCGGCTTATGGGGCCGCTTGCGGGCGATTGACGAGCTGGTGAAATCTCAAGCGGCGCAGTAGCGCCTTCGGGCGCCGGATTGTGGGGATTGCCAGCCGGATACCATCCTGCCGCACAGAATCCACCGGGATTATTCCACGCCGCGGCGCTATTGGGCGTCATACTATAGAGAAGGTGTTCACATGCTTGATCTGAGAAGGCGCCGAGGCTTTTCCCTGATTGAATTGCTGATCGTCATCGCGATCATTCTGATCATCATCACTTTTGCGCTTCCCAAAATGACGCGCGCTCGCATGTACGCGCAGGAAACCGCGGCGATCGCGGCGATTCGGACCATCCACACAGCGCAGGTGCAATACTACTCGCAGTTTGGACGGTACGCGACTTCGTTGACGGAATTGGGACCGCCGACGAGCGGGAATGCCAACATCGGGGCGGCCGATTTGATCGATGCCACGCTGGCGGCCGGCCTCAAGCAAGGCTACAAGTTCGTGGTGGCTGGATTGCAGGGCGGATACACCATCTCCGCCATACCGGAGCCGTATGGGACCAGCGGCAGCCGGACGTTTTTTTCGGACCAGAGCATGGCGGTGCACGAGCATTACGGTCCGGAAGCGGCTACCATGCAAGACCCGGTCATGAAGTAGCGCGCCGGATTGACGCTCTCGCGCCGGCTGGAAAGCCGGCGTTGCGGGCCGAAGGCCAGGCCGGAGGCCCGCTCCACGAACAGCGCGGCTCCGAATACTTTTTCATGAAATTTAGCGGGCCACGGGCACGCTCCAACAGACGAAGGCTTCTGTCTGATGCATGCGCTCTCGTCTGGCAAACACCGGCGGCAAGACCGCCGGCGGTACCAGGTGGTCTTCACTACTGAAGGCAGCCCTGGTATCACCGGCCGCGGAATCTGCAAACTTCATACATTCGTAGCGTAAGCCGAGGCTTCCCGGTATACGATGGATGAAATGCCATCGCCCAAGTCCCCTGGCCCGCTCAATGAAGGTTTCACGCGCCGCGGCTTTTACATCGGCGCCATCTATGGCATGGGCGCCGCCATCATGGCGGCCCTGGGTGTTCCGGCACTGGCTTATCTGCTGCTGCCTCCCAAGCTGCGCAAGAGCGACGAATGGGTGGAAGCAACGGACATCACGCGATTGACCGCGGATGTGCCGGTGGAAATCACGTTTCGCCGGAACCGCGTGGACGGCTGGAAAGTCACCAGCGAAAAAAGCACGGCCTGGGTGCTGAAACACGCGGATAACAGCCTGGTGGCATTCGGGCCGCAGTGCACGCACCTGGGATGCGCCTACCATTGGGACGAAAGCAAGAGCGAATTTCTCTGCCCTTGCCACACCTCGCTGTTTTCGATTGACGGGCAGGTGGTGTCGGGGCCGGCGCCGCGCCCGCTGGACCGGTACGCCACCAAGATCGACGGGAAGAAGCTATGGTTGGGGCCGCTCCAGACGCCGGAGAAGAAAGCATGAAGCGGCGCTGGGCTGCACTGACGGAATGGCTGGACCATCGCACGGGCGTGCAGACGGCGGTGCGACAGTTCCTTTACGAGGAAATACCGGCGTCGAGCGGCTGGCACCAGGTACTCGGCAGCGTCGCGGTATTCCTGTTTCTGACTCAGGCGTTCACCGGCGCCCTGTTGGCCTTCAACTACGCACCCACGCCCGGCGAAGCCTATAACAGCCTGCGTTACATCCTGACGGAGGTTACGGGCGGGCGGCTTATCCGCGGGCTGCATCATTGGGGCGCCAGCATGATGATCGTGGTGGTTGTGCTGCACATGACGCAGACGTTCCTCTACGGCGCGTATAAGAAACCGCGGGAAGCCACCTGGATGGTGGGTGTGGCGCTGCTGCTGCTCACGCTGGCGTACGGCCTGACCGGATACCTGCTGCCGTGGGACAATCGCGCCTACTGGGGGACGGTGGTTGCCACGCAGATAGCGGGGCAGGCGCCCGTGCTGGGGCCGTACCTGACGCGGCTGCTGGGCGGAAGCGGCGGAATCGGAGTGGTGACGTTCGCGCGCTTCTACGGGCTGCACGTGCTGCTGCTGCCGCCGGCTACTCTTTTGCTGATCGCGGTGCATGTCTACCTGGTGCGCAAGCACGGAGTGGCGCCATCGCCGGGTGACGAGGCTCTGCCCAGGCAGCAGTTTTTCCCGCGGCAACTTTTCAAAGACACGGTGGCGATTTTTGTGGTCTTCGCCATTCTGTTCCTGATGGCGATCGCCGTGCGGGTGCCGCTCGAGCAATTGGCCGACCCCACCGACACCACTTACATCCCACGTCCGGAATGGTATTTCCTGTTCCTGTTCCAGACCTTGAAGCTGTTCAACGGCCCGCTGGAGATTGTGAGCAGCGTGGTCCTGCCGGGCGCGGCTGTGCTGGCGCTGATTCTGGCGCCGTTTGTCGATCGCGGCCGGGTGGTCGAAGTGACGCGGCGCACGTCCGCGATCGGCGTTGTGGTGCTGGCGGCGATCGGGTGGGGCGGGTTGACCGCGGCGGCGGTGGCCGGCACTCCCAAACCCCAGCCGCTGGCCCAGATCGATTACTCCGCGCCCACCGACTGGATGCAGCTTTCGCCCGAAGAGATGGCGGGGGTAGCTTACTTCCGGCAGGAGAACTGCGCGATCTGTCACGCCGTGGGCGAAGGCGGCGCTAAAGTGGGTCCCGATCTGACGCAGACTTCCATACACAAAGACGCGGCCTGGATGATCCAACATTTCAAGCGGCCTTCCGCCATGATGCCGGGCAGTTCCATGCCGCCGATTCAGTTGAGCGATGCGCAGTTGAATTCACTGGCCGCGTTTCTATTGAAGCTCAACCCCAACAATGCCACGGCCCTGAGCAATGCGCCGGACTTCGCCACGGCGGGTGCGCTGGTCTATCAGGCCAATCACTGCGGCGCCTGCCATATAGTCAACGGCATGGGGATGAAAATGGGACCGGCGCTGAATGGGCTCTCCAGACGGCACAGCCTGAGCTGGGTGGAGGCGCACTTTGCCAAGCCTCAGGAACTTTCGCCGGGCTCGCTCATGCCTGCCTACGCGCTTTCCCCGAAGGACATGGAGAACCTGACCACTTATTTGTTCTCGCTACCGGATTAGGGCTGGTGCGGTTCCCGGCGTAGACTGTTAGGGGGATCATGTGACGGAACCCGATCCGCAACCTCAGACCGATTTGAGCGAAGATGGCGTCGACCTGACGCTGATCCGCTGGATGCTGTCGCTGACGCCGACGGAGCGCCTGCAGGTCTTGCAGCGCCAGGTGAATGCGATCCTTGCGATCCGAAAATTAAATGCCGGACAGTGATTTTTTGGCGGTGTTGCGCGCCCTCCGCGAAGGTGGCGTGGAGTTTGCCGTGGTTGGAGGGCTGGCAGCTGTTTTAAATGGAGCTCCGGTTAGTACGTTCGACCTCGACATCGTTCCCGCGCGCGATGAGGAGAATGTAGCCAGACTGGTGCGCGTGCTCGATTCCATCGATGCCATTTATCGCATGCAGCCCGAGCGCCGGCTCAAGCCTGACGCCGGCCATCTCACTTCATCCGGCCATCACAATCTGATTACCAGTTGCGGCCCCCTCGATGTGTTGGGAACAATCGGCCGCGGACTGGGTTATGAAGATCTGTTGCCGCGCACCATCGAGATGGAAACAGGTGGGGGAGTGCGCGTGCGTGTACTGAATCTGGCAACCATTATCGCGCTAAAGGAAGAACTTGCCGGCGAAAAAGACCTGGCCGTCTTGCCGATCCTGCGGCGCACGCTGGAGCAGAAGCAGCGGGGAACCGGCTAACGTGCTTCGGGGTCTTGGCGTGACCGGCTCTACCTGGCCGGAGAGCACGGCGAAGGGTCCGACGCCCGAGTTATTTGGACGATGGATTACGCCGTGGCGCCGTCCGGCGCCGATCGCTGCTGGCATGTACGGGCCATCAATTCTTGAGGTTCAACGCCAACGGCATTGGCAAACCGCCGCCTGATTTCATGATCTATTGCCCCGCCGCCCTCCGCTTTTTTGACGGTTGCGGGATCACAATCCGCTATTTCAGCCAGCTTCTCGCGTGACCATCCCTTAGACTTGCGGAGATCCAGCAGCTTCCGACCGTCTATTGGAAAAGAACGCTTCGCCATCTTGAGCCTCCCTCATTGAATCGCCCACAACCGCGTTGCGGCGCTGCGTAGATTACCGGCCGCGCCCACGACCGTGTCACCCGCGAGTAACAGGCATAGCATCCACCACCCGTATCGTTTGGTCCCACGCTTGAGGCCGGCCGATCCACCAGGATGCAACAATTACACTGATTTCAGGGCATCCAATGCGTTACCTCCCCAGGTAGAGCAAGCAGACTTCCAACACGGCATTTATGCGGTATGCTGCAATTCGGGCCCACCGTGGGATCAATGACTTATGTGGAATCAATGGCTTACTGACGATCGAGTTCCTCTTTCCCGGCCACTTCGCCTGGCCTGCGCGCGACGGAAACCCGGCAGGGCCGTGCTGGCGGCCTGCCTGGCCGTGCTGGCGGGTGTGGCGACGGCACGGGCGCAACAGGCAGCGGAAACAGTGGCGTTGACGCACGCCACCGTAATCGACGGTACGGGAGCGGCTTCCATGGCCGACTCCGTGGTACTGATCCGGGGCGGCCGGATCGTGGCGGTCTATCCGGCGGGCAGCCGGCCGGTACCGGACGGCGCGCGCGTTGAGGATCTGACGGGGAAGTGGATCATCCCGGGGCTGATCGACGCGCACGTACACATCCAGGGCAGCAACGGGGACATTGCGCAATACCGCGACCTGCTGGGCCGGCTGCTGCTTTCTGGCGTCACCGGGCTGCGCGACATGGCGGGCGACGCGCGAATCCTGGCCTACCTGGCGCGGGAAGCGCGCCTGGATGCGCCGGGCTGGCCGGACATTTACTACAGTGCGCTGATGGCCGGGCCGACGTTCTTTCATGAAGACGCGCGCGTGCCGGATGCATCGCGCGGCATGATGCTAGGCGCCGCGCCTTGGATGCGGGCGGTGGACGAAACCACGGATCTCCGCGTGGCGGTGGCGGAGGCCAAAGGCACAGGCGCTACCGGTGTGAAGCTGTACGCCAACCTGCAGCCCGCGCTGGTGAAGGAAATTGCGGCGGAGGCGCGACGCCAAGGCCTGTTGGTGTGGCCTCATGCCACGCTGTTTCCGGCGAAACCCAGCGACGCGGTAGCGGCGGGCGCCACCACGCTCTCGCACACCGCCTACCTGGTGTGGGAGGCCGCGCCGCACGTTCCGGAGGATTACCGCTCGCGGGCCTTCGGCGACTTCACGCACATCCGGCCGGACGACCCGAAGATCGTGGCGCTCCTCGAGCAGATGAAAGAGCACGGCACGATCCTCGATGCCACGCTGCGGGTGTTCCAGCAACAAACGGAGCGCTCACCCGACGCCGTGGGGAAGGGCGTTCTGCCCTGGATCTACGCCGTGACACGCGCGGCGCACAATGCCGGCGTGCTGGTGGATGCCGGAACCGACAGCCAGGGGCTGGCCTCCGCCAGGCAGGACGCTGGCGCGGCCGTGGCCGATGAGATGGTCCTGCTGGTGGAGCAGTGCGGCTTCACGCCGGAGACGGCCATCCAGGCGGCCACCCAGGTGAGCGCCATGGCGGTGGGGCAGGCAGCCGAGCGAGGGACGATTGCCCCGGCCATGGCCGCGGACCTGGTGGTGTTGAGCGCGGACCCGACAGCGGACGTGCGCAACGTGCGGAAAGTGGTCGAGGTTCTTAAGGACGGCCGGGTCTTCAAGCCCGCGCAGAAGCCGTAGCGGAGAAACGAGCCGTTACAGCGCGAGTTATTGCATTGCGTCCAAGGCGGTTTTCGCGCCCAGCAGGTCGGGACTGGCTTGCACGGCCTGGCTCAGCTCGGCCCTGGCTTTCTCCAGGTCATGGAGGCCGAGATAGCCCAGTCCGGTGAGGTAATGAGCGTTGGCCAGCCTGGCGCGCGGCGACTGCGGGGCTGCGGAGCCGCCGCCGGCGTCCGGCTGCCGCAGCAGCCTATGTCCGGAATCCACCAGGTTGCAGAACAGCGTTTGCGCCTGGCTGGTCCGGCCGAGCTTCTCGAGACACAGTCCCTGGTAGTAGGACTGGGCGCCGGCTGACCCACCTGCCGCGCCGCCACGGCGGCCTCCGGATGCCGCGGGCGCGCTCCCCTGGTTCCAGGATTCAGCGGCTTTGGCGTGGTCGCCCGACCCTTCATACGCCACTCCGGTCCAGTAATCAATCTCGGCGCTCCGGCTGGCCAGTCCGGACCCGTTTGGAAGATTCGAGGGAATCGTGACGGCGGCCCGCAGATCGGCCAACGCTTCCTGGCGGCGCCCCGCCGCGAGGTTCCGCCGGGCGCGAAGAATGTGAGCGTCCTCCCAGTGCCCGGCCACGTTCAGGTTGGCTCCTTCGGCGACGGCGAACCGCCGCCCGGTCATCATGGCGATGGCGTCATCGTACTTGCCGGCGGCCACTTTCAGGCCGATGGCGCGGTTCTGGGAATCGTCGCGGCGCTCCACGGTCGCCTGGTTCCGCTCGAAGAGCGCCAGCCGCTGCTCGATGGGCGTGCCGGCTTGTTCGTAGAGCTGGTCCAATTCGGTGAAGTGCAGCGCGTACTTGCGGTCCTGCGCAACCGCCCGATCGAGTTCGGTAATTGCCTTATCGAGATCGCCGCCCGCCTGTTGATGCAGGTATGCCGTCGCCAGATTGCGGTGCACAATGGCGAATCCGGGTTCGAGCGCCTCAGATGCCTCCCATTGTTTGGCAGCCTCTTCGGGCTGCCAGTCATAGAGCAGATTGCCGAGATAGTAAGGCGCATGAGCGTCGCGGGGATTGGTCCGGATGGCCTGGCGGAGCACGGCAATGGCCTCGTTCTGGAACGGAAAGACGTAATCCACGGGCATCGCGGCGGCCAATCGGCAATACTCGGACGCTTTTTCAACTTGCCCGAGTTTCCCGGCCAGGTAGCCCAGGTAGTAGTAGACCATGGGATGAATTCTGGACTTGTCGGGCACCGCGGCGGTCATCTGCAGCAGCGTGTCGATGCCGTCCTGCCAAAGGCCCGCGTCGAGAAACTCAGCCGCCGTTTCCTGAGCCGTGGCGGGGTGGGCATTCATGGTTGCAGCCAGGGCCTTGGCCGCCGCGGGGTCCTTGGATGCCAGCCAGCGCTCGGCCATGGAACGCACATCCAGGGGATCAGCCTAGTGCGCCGCGGCATCCAGCACCTGTAGCGCCTCGCGGGAGCGGCCCAGGTGGCGCAGCACGGCAGCCTTCAAATTCTGAGCGCGGATGTTGAGGGCGTCCGAGTCGATCGAGCGGTCCACAAAGTCGAGCGCGGCCGTCATGTCGCCCCGCCCGGCGGCGATTTCCGCCAACGAATAGTATCCCGCGGCTTTCCAGGCTTCGCTCCACACGGCCTTGTAGAACTGCGTATAGGCTTCGTCGAATCGGCCCTGGGCCTGCAACGCGGCGCCCAGGTAGTAAATGGGCTCGCCATCTTTCGGCTCGGTGTACCGGTCGGTCAAGCGCTCCAGAGCCTTGCGCAGGAACTGCTCCGCCTGGCCGTAGCGGGCCTTCTTGTAAGCCGCAATCCCCAGAACGGTATTGACGCGAGCGTCGCCGGGGTCACGGCGCAGAGCTTCCTGCCAGTAAGGCGCCGGATCGATACCCGGATCGTGGAACTGGTCGGCGCGCAGACCGATCAGGTACAGCTCTTCGTTGGTCTTGACGTCCGCGGGCGCCGGCGGGGCGTTCACCGGCTGGGGCATCGGCTCGGGCTTGAGGCGGATGGGCGAATAAGAAACCAGGTCCTGGCCGCCGTCGGAAAGCGAGGCCGTCAGATCGTGTTCGTCGATGCCGGCAGGGAGTGCGACCTTCCTGGTATAGGGCCGGCCCGGATCGATAGCGACGCTTTCCCGCAACAGAATCCGCTCTCCGGCTTTGAGCATCTCGACCGCGGCTGGATGCGCGGCGGTAACGCAGAAGCCGATTTTGGCGGTCGCGCCGCTGACGTCCAGGTTCACCGCGGCGTCGAGATTGGCTTTTTTGACGCCACCGATGCCGCGGAACGGGTACCAATTCACGGTGAAGCGGCGCGCCTCGTAGGGTTGCAGCCAGCTATAGTCCGGCTGGTTGTCGGAGTAGGCTCCCGTCATCAGTTCCATGTACGGGCCGTCGTCGTCGGTCAGCGTCTTGTCCCAGGACTTGCCGCTCGGACCGTTGCCCCAAGTCCAGAATTTCTTGCCGGGCGCCACGTTATGGTCGGCCACGCTCATGGTTCCAGCCTGCTTGCCATGGTCGTAGCCGGCGAAGAAATCGTCCTGATAGTTCCAGGCGAAGACCGAGTTGGACGAGATGTGATTCTTGTACCAACTGATGTCGACGCCGCGGGTGAAGTCGGCGCCGTTGTAGATGGAATCGGAAATGGGCCACTTGGTAAAGACGCGCTTGGCGTGAAAGACCCCGTACTGCGTGGCGGGCGGAAAGATCACCTGGTAGTTGTCGTTGGCATGCACCGCCAGGTTCGCAAAGCACAGCATGGTGTGCTCCACGGGCGTGCGGTTGAGAATGCGTACCGATGCTTCCAGATACGATTTGCCGGGCCGGAGGGTGTAGCCCACCGCCCAACGCATGCGCTCGCGCAATTCCAGTTCGCCCACCCAAACGGTCTTGCTGCCGTCGGCATTCTCCTCGACCCGGTACTGCACGGGGATGAAGGTGGAGGCGCGATGGTGGTGCGGGATGTTCCACTCCACGCCGCCGGAAATCCACGCGCCGATGAGGCCAATGAGCGCCGGCTTGATGAGGTGCTGGCGGTAGATGAAGTTGTAGTTGTTGGTCTTATCGACCCCTTCGAAAATGCGGCCGCCAACCTCCGGCAGAATGCCGATCCGGATGTACTGGTTTTCCAGGCGCACCATCTTGTAAGTCTTGTCCACCTTGTTGCCGGTGAGGGTGTCATACATCGGGTAAGGGTAGACGGGCGCAAGCGCTCCCTGGGAACTCCGGCCGAAGAAGAACATCGGGTTGGGTTCCGGATCGCCGGCCAGGTAGGTGGGTATGACGACGTTTTCCTCCCACACCCTGACGCCCGGCTCGCCGGCGGCGAACGCAGTTGCGGCGGTCCCGCCGGGCGCGGCCAATGCCAGCAGAAACAGCGCCGCCGATACCAGCGCGACCAGTGTCACGAGCAGTCTCATGGTTCTTCTGGAAGCGGCTCCATTCTACCAGCATTCGGAGAAACGTCCCGGGTAGCCGTGAAAAAGCCGGCTGGCCGGCGAAAACGGCTGCTGCACAGCTCGCTGTCCTTGAGCGGGCGGCTATAGAAGGTATTGACATCCGAAATTTGCTATAGGTAAATAGGCTGCCAAGGAGAAGCCAGCGGTGAGCGATCGAGCCTCCGTTCTACGCGCCGCATTGCAACGTAGGAAGGCCCTGGTGGTGCCGGGCTGCCACGATGCACTGAGCGCCAAAATCATCGAAAGTTGCGGGTTCGAAGCTGTTCAGATCAGCGGCTTCGGCGTAGCCGGGAGCCTGCTCGGCAAACCGGATGTCGGTCTGGTCGAAATGAAAGACATACTCGACATCACCGGGTATATCACGCGGGCAGTGTCGATACCGGTGATGGCCGACATCGACACCGGCGGTGGAAACGCACTGAACGCCGCCTCCATCACGGAACGCCTCATCGGGATGGGGGTGGCGGGAGTCAACATCGAAGATCAGATCTTCCCCAAGCGCTGCGGGCACATGGAAGGCAAGCAGGTGATCCCCGCCGACGAAATGGCGGGCAAGGTCAGAGCCATGGTCGATGTGCGCCGGCGCCTCGGCCAGGACATTGTGATTAATGCGCGTACCGATTCCTACAGCGTCCATGGACTCCGGGAAGCCATTTTGCGCGCCAACCTTTACCTGGACTCGGGCGCCGACCTGGTGTTCCTGGATGGCATCGGCACGCGTGCCGACATCGAGCGCGCGGTGCGCGAGATCCATGGCCTGGTTTCGGTGAACCTGATGGATGGCGTCACCGGCGTGAAAACCGAGCTGGTCTCCATTCCGGAACTGGCGGCATTGGGGGTGGCCCGCGTCAGCATTCCAGTCGCATCCATTTTCGTCATGCACAAAGCCTTGACGGACTTCTTCACCGCGCTGCGCGCTTCCCCCAGCGGCATTTTGGCCGGTGAAACACACTGGCTCACGGGCTTCCGGGATTACACGGCTTTCGTCGGCCTCCCGGAATACCGGGCCATGGAGCACGAATACCTGCCATCGCCGGCCGCAACGGGCCGGTAATTGAGGAGGAACTGCCGTGGGTATGACATTGGCTGAAAAGATTTTGGCCCGCGCTTCGGGGCGCGAGCGTGTATTTCCGGACCAAGTCGTGATTGCGCGCGTGGACCTTGCCATGAGCCACGAAAATGCCGATTTGGTCCGCAAGAGCTTTCTGGAAATCGGCGTGGAGCGCGTGTGGGACCCGTCCAAGATCGTCATCATCTTCGACCACCGCGTGCCCGCCGAATCGGAGAAAACCGCTACGACACATAAAGCCGTGCGCGAGTTCGTCGAGGCGCAAGCGATCGAGCACTTCTACGATGTCGGGCGCGGCGGCATCTGTCACCAGGTACTGCCGGAAGAAGGCCATGTGCGGCCCGGAATGGTGATTGCCGGCACCGATTCCCATACCACCACTCATGGGGCATTTGGCGCCTTCGCCACCGGCATCGGCGCCACCGAAATGGCCGGCGTTTGGACGGAGGGCACGCTGTGGTTCAAGGTTCCGTCCACTCTGCGGATCGAAGTGGAGGGCGAATTCCGGCCCTGGATTTCCGCCAAGGATCTTATTCTCCATCTCATCGGCAAACTGGGCGCAGCCGGCGCGGACTATCGAGCCGTGGAGTTTGATGGCCCGGCCATCCGCCGCATGAGCGTAGCTTCCCGCATGGTGCTCTGCAACCTCGCCATGGAGATGGGCGCCAAGGTCGCGTTTACCCCGGTGGATGAAATCCTGCTGGATTATCTGCGCCCACGCGTCCCCGAAAAGCTGGACATGATTGCACCGGACCCGGACGCCAGCTACGAGCGCGTCATTCGCCTGGACGTTGGCGAAGAGCTGCGCGAGCCACAAATCGCCTGCCCTCATGCGGTGGACCACGTTCAGCCGCTTTCCGCCCTCGGCGACGTGCCGGTGCACCAGGCCGTCCTCGGCTCCTGCACCAACGGCCGCCTGGAGGATCTGGAAGTGGCGGCGCGCATTGTTGCCGGGCGGGTTGTCCACCCGCGCACGCGGCTCATCGTCATCCCCGCCTCGCAGCGGGTGTATCGCGAGGCCATGCGGCTGGGCTACCTGGAGACCCTGGTGGCGGCCGGAGCCATGCTCAATCCACCCGGCTGCGGTCCCTGTGTCGGGGTGCATCAGGGCATTCTGGCAGCCGGTGAAACGTGCGTTTCTTCCACCAACCGCAATTTCCACGGCCGTATGGGCAGCAAGGACTCGTTCGTCTATCTGGCCAGCCCGGCGGTGGTAGCCGCTTCGGCCATTGCAGGAAAGCTCGCGCATCCCGAATCCATCGTGAAGGAGGGCCAACCATGCCTAATGGAAATTTGAAGCTGCGGGGCCGCGTCCGGGCGGTGCTGGCGGACAACATCGATACCGACATCATCTATCCGGGCCGATACCTCAACATCACGGATCGCGAGAAGACCGCCGAACATCTGTTTGAGCTGGCTTACCCGGAGATTCGTGCAGGGCTGCAAGCGGGCGACTTCATCGTGGCCGGCAAGAACTTCGGTTGCGGTTCCAGCCGTGAACAGGCCGCTGCCGCCTTGAAGTTCGCGGGTTGCGCCGCAGTGATCGCAGCCTCCTTCGCGCGGATCTTCTTTCGTAACGCCATCAACCTGGGACTGGCCACAGTGGTATCGCCGGAAGCTGCCGCTGCTTATTCCGCCGGCGACGAACTGGAAATCGACCTCGTCGCGGGCAAGATTCATAACCTGACGCAAGACCGCATCTTGACATGCGCCACGCTGGACCCGCGCGCGACCGAGTTGCTGGCGGCCGGCGGACTTGTCCCCTATCTGAAGGCCAAGTACCAACAGCAAAGGAGGAATTCGTGTCTAAATACCGTGTAGCCTGGCTGCCGGGCGATGGCATTGGCCCGGAAGTCTGCGACGCCGCCCGCCTGGTCCTGGATGCCGCGGGCTTCCAGGCCGACTACCTCCATGGCGATATTGGTTGGGAGTTCTGGCGCACGGAGGGCGAGGCGCTGCCAGCCCGCACGCTCGAACTGCTGCGCAATACCGATTGCGCATTCTTCGGGGCGATTACCTCGAAGCCGGCCGCGGAAGCCGTCCGGGAGCTCGCGCCGGAGCTTCAGACGCGAGGACTGACCTACCGCAGCCCCATCGTCCGCTTGCGGCAATTGCTCGATCTCTACATCTGTCTCCGGCCGTGCCGCGCGTTCGCTGGGAATCCACTGAACTACCGCGAGCATATCGACCTGGTGATCTTTCGGGAAAACAGCGAAGGAATGTACATCGGCGTCGAGTTTCCCAAAATACCGGAGGCATTCCTGGCCGTACCGGCCATGCAGGCGCTCCCGCCCGATGCGGCCATTTCCATCCGCAGCATTACGCGCCACGCATCGCGGCGCATCGTGGAAGCGGCATTCCAGTACGCGGTGAAAAACGGGCGCCGCAAGGTGACCGCGGTTCACAAGGCGAACGTCCTTCGCGCCACCTGCGGCGTGTTTCTGGATGCTGCCCGCGAGGTGGCGGCACGCTACCCGAATATTGAATTCGATACCGCCAATATCGATGCCATGTGCATGTGGCTGCTGAAGAATCCGCTGAACTATGACGTGATCGTCACCACCAACCTGTTCGGCGACATTTTGTCGGACCTGTGCTCGCAACTGATCGGTGGCATGGGATTCGGTTACAGCGGCAATATTGGCGAGAACTATGCGGTCTTCGAGCCGTCCCATGGCTCCGCTCCCAAATATGCCGGGCAGAACAAGGTGAACCCGCTGGCAACCATACTCGCCGCCAAGATGATGGTGGAGTGGTTGGGCGAACGGGAGATCGCGAGCAATATCGAGCGGGCCGTGGCCGACGTAGTGCAACGGGGTGCGGTCCGTACCTACGATCTGGGCGGCAGCGCCTCCACCATGGACGTTGCCCGGAGCGTCGCGGAATCGCTGCGATTGGCGCACGCGCCCACCGCCGCCAGGTAACCACGACCGGCGGCAACCAGACGCCGGCACGGAGCGTTGGGCGGTGGAACCGGCCGCAGTGGTGATAATATGAGGGGCTAATCCAAAGCAGCGTTATGGACCATATCCTTTCGATCGTCCTCTTTGCGCCCCTAGCGGGCATGGCGATTCTCTTGTGCATTCCCTCGTCGAATGCGCGCGCCATCAAGTGGTGGGCTAACATCGCATCCTTTATCGGATTCCTGGTTTCGCTGCCGCTGGTTTTTAATTTCGACCACACCAGGGATTATCAATTCGTCGAACAAGCCGACTGGATTCCCACCATCGGCGCCCATTACCACCTGGGAATCGACGGCCTCGGGCTGCTGCTGGTGATGCTGACCACAGTGCTCGGGTTCATCAGCATTCTTTCGAGCTGGACCGCCATCAACACGCGGCTCAAGGAATACTACAGCTTTTTCCTGTTGCTGCAGACGGCCATGTTGGGCGTTTTCATGTCGCTCGACTGCCTGCTGTTTTTCGTGTTCTGGGAAACCGTGCTGGTGCCGATGTACTTCATCATCGCCATCTGGGGCGGCCCGCGCCGCAGCTACGCCGCCATCAAGTTCATGATTTTCACCCTGGCGGGCAGCGTGCTGATGATGCTCGGCATCCTGACTCTGTACTTCATGCACTATTCCCAGTCCCAGGTTGCCACCTTTGAAATTGCCGACTTGATGCATACGCAGCTTTCGCCCACCGTGCAATGGTGGGTCTTCTGGGCCTTCTTCCTGGGCTTCGCCGTCAAGGTGCCGATGTTCCCGTTCCACACCTGGCTGCCGGACGCGCACGTGGAGGCGCCCACGGCGGGCTCAGTGATTCTGGCCAGCGTTCTGCTGAAAATGGGGACATACGGATTTCTGCGTTTCTCGGTGCCGTTACTGCCGGATGCCGCCAAGAATCCCACCATCGTCACGATCGTCTCGCTGCTTTCCATCATAGGGATCATCTATGGCGCGCTGGCTTCTCTGATGCAGAAGGACTGGAAGAAACTGGTGGCCTATTCTTCGGTGAGCCACCTGGGTTTCTGCACACTTGGCATTTTCGCGCTCAACCCCGCCGGGATTTCCGGTTCCATCATCCAGCAGATCAACCATGGAATCTCCACCGGCATGCTCTTCCTGGTGGTGGGCATCGTATACGAACGCCGCCACACGCGCGAGATCTCGGAATATGGCGGCCTGTTGAAGATCATGCCGATCTTCACGCTGGTGTTCGGCATCGCGGCGCTGAGTTCCATGGGGATGCCGCCGCTCAATGGCTTCATCGGTGAAATCACGATTTTGCAGGGCGCATACCAGGTGTCGATCAATTGGGCCTTCTGGGGCGCCGTGGGCATGGCGCTGGGTGCAACCTACCTGCTGTGGCTTTTCCAGCGGACCATGCTCGGCGACGTGAAAGAAAAGAACAGCCTGATGAAAGATCTCTCCTGGCGTGAGATCGCGGTGTTTGCGCCGCTGGTGGCGTGGGCTTTCTGGATTGGCCTGTACCCGCAGCCGTATTTCCGGATTCTGGAGAGGCCGGTGGCTCAGATTGTGGAGCGCGTGCATCCGGGGTATTACGCCGAGCGCCATTTGCCGAACCCGCTGGCGCAGGCGCCGACGGCGGCGTTGCGCTAGCGGCAGAAGCTGAAAAAGAATCGTTGCAATCGCCGGGTTGACAGGCACCGGTGGCAAGACCGCCGGCGCTACCAGGATCCGGCACATCGTCACCGGCGAATTGCTCTTCCCAGCCAACCGATTTTTTCCCAGCTTGCGGGTGTTTTGCGGTTCCAACTCGCCGCTTTACGATACTATGAGGCCATGGAGACGCGAACCCTTCCTCATACAGACTTAACCGTTTCACGCGCCTGTTACGGCACCATGACCTTTGGCAAGCAGTCCGATCAGGCTCTTTCCACCCTGCTGGTGGACCGGTGCATCGACCACGGGATCAACTTTTTCGACACCGCCAACATGTACTCCGTGGGCGAGGCGGAAACCATCCTGGGCAACGCACTGAAGGGCCGGCGCGACAAAGTGGTGCTGGCCAGCAAAGTCAAATTCAAGATGGGCGACCTCCCCGATGACGAAGGCCTCTCGCGCGCCGCCATTCTCAAGGCGATCGACCTAAGTTTGAGCCGCTTGCAAACCGATTACCTGGACCTCTATTACCTGCACGCGCCCGATTGGAATGCGCCCATCGAAGAAACGCTCGAAACCATGGACCGGCTGGTGCGCGCCGGCAAAGTACGCTACCTGGCGGTTTCCAATTACGCCGCCTGGCAGGTAGTGGAGATGCACTGGATTTGCCAGCGCAGGGGATACCAGGCCCCGCACGTTTCGCAACCTATGTACAACCTGCTGGCGCGCGGCATCGAGCAGGAATATCTGGCCATGTGCAAGCGGTTTGAGGTGGCCACGGTGGTCTACAATCCGCTGGCCGGCGGGCTGCTCACCGGCAAGCACCATCAGGAGCGGCCGATTCCCGGCACGCGTTTCGACGCCAACCAACTCTACCTCGACCGCTACTGGCATCCCGGCTACTTCTACGCGGTGGACCGCTTGAAGGCCATTGCGGAAGGAGCCGGCCGAAGCCTGATCGACCTTTCGCTCAACTGGGTGCTGTATCACGCCGCGGCCGATTGCGTCATTCTGGGCGCTTCCACCATGGAGCAACTCGAGCAGAACCTGGAAGCATTCGGCAAAGGGCCTCTGCCGGCCGATGTGGTGGCGGCCTGCGACGGCGTGTGGAACAACCTGCGTGGCATCACACCGCAATACAACCGTTAAGAAGCCCATGGGGCTGTCCGGCAAGTGGCTGCTGGCGGCACTGGCGAGCATCGCGTTGGGCGTGGCGGGCGGCGCTATCTGGCTCCATCGCCGCGCCCCGGCCGCGCCGGTCCGTAAGAGTGGCGCGGCGCTGCTCCAGACGAACGGCGAAGCGACCATCGCCGGCACGATCCGCCCGCAGCACATCGTGCCGGTGAAGCCCGCGATGGATGGCAATCTGGATGCCTTCCTGGTGGACGTGGGGCAGGAAGTCTTCGAAGGCCAGGCGCTGGCGCGCATCGGCGCATCCGGACTGGAGCTGGCTCGCGGCGCGGCGGAGGCCGCGATGAGCGCCGCGCAGGACCAGGTGACGCACGCCGAATCCGCCGTGGCCGCGGCGCGTATGGAATGGTCCCGCGCCGACGCCGACCGCGAGCGCTCAGCTATGGCCCTCGACCGCGAGCAGCAGGTTTGGGATCGCCAGCAAACACTCTTCCGCGCCGGCGCCAGCTCGCGCCAGGCTTATGACAAGGCGCAGCGCGATTTTGAGAACGCCCGCCAGGATTCGGAAATCATGGACAAAGCGGCGCGCGCTTCTTCCGAACAGCTCAGCGCCCTGCAAAACAGCCTGAGCGCCGCGCGGAAGAACCTCGCCGAACGCAACCGGGACGTGGAGGCAGCGCAGAACAACATGCAATCGGCCGAGGTGCGGTCGCCGGCGGACGGGCTGGTGGTGGCGCGCAACGGAGAGCCGGGTAAGCCCGCGGCGGGAGACTTGTTCGAAATCGCGACCGACATGTTCGCCCTGGAAGTGGTGCTCGAACCGCCGCCGTCCGTTTTGACCCGCCTGCGTCCCGGCCAACAGGCGCTGGTCCTGATCCCCGATTTGCAGAGCGCGGGCATTACCGGCACGGTGAAGGCCATCAACGGCGGCGAAGTGCTGGTGGATTTCGAGTGCACCCTTCCCGCCGTGAAGCCCGGGATGCCGGCGGATGTGCGCTTCAAGCTGGAGTGAGCTGTGGGCCAGGACGTTGACAAGGAGGAAAGCAAAAATGAATTTTGACGTGAACGTGCGAGAGCGCATTCTGAAACCTGTGAATGAGGTGTTCGATGCGGTTGTCGACCCGAATAAGATGTCCAACTACTTCATCTCGGGCGCCAGCGGCCCCATTCAGGTAGGCAGGGTGGAGTGGGAATTCGGCGATGTGGGCGCCAAGGTGTCAATCGACGTGCTGGAGGTCGAGGACAATCGTAAGATCGTCTTGGAATCAAGCGCGCTAGGGCCGCGGATTCGCACAATCATCAAATTCGCGCCGGATGGTCCAGACGCCACGGTGGTTACGATCACAGAATCGACGTTTCCCTTGACCGAAGAAGGCGTCAAACTAGCCCTGGGCCAGAACGCCGGGTGGACCTACACGCTATGCGGCCTGAAGGCCTATGTGCAATTCGGCATCAATCTCCGCACGGGGCTCAACAAGAGGCTTACAGACGCAGAGAGTGCGGCGGGCAAGCGCGCGTAACGCGAGGTCGGAAAAGTGACGCGCGCAAGTCTGCTAAACTGAAGCTGAACTAATTAATCAGTTCGAGTGCATTCTTGGAGACATTAGGCAATCACCGGCATCTATGACCAACGTTGTATCGGCCCTGACCGCCCGCACCCAGTTCGGGCAGATCATGAAAAGGGCCACCCAGAAGAACGAGCGGTTTGTAGTAGGCCGGCGCGGTGAGCCCAGCGTCGTTATCCTGAGCATGAAGGACTACATGAACACCTTTGCCCCGGCACCCGAAGAATTACGGGCCATGCAGGCGACAGCCAAACGCACGGGCAGTAGCAAGCTCACCCCCGGTCAGATAAACCGGATTGTGGCCGCGGTTCGGACAGAGCAGAGGCCGTTACCAGTTAAGCGCCGTTCCAGATGATTCGCCTGGTCCTGGACACCAATGTAATGGTGTCCGCCAACCTCAACGACGAGGGCCTTGAAGCTCTGGTGGTTGCCTTGGCGCTAAACCGCAAGATCGAGATTTGTGTTTCCGAGGCGATCCTTGACGAATACCAGCGGGTGCTGCTTTATCCTCGCCTGAAATTTGTCCCGAAGGAAGTTGCCCATTTTCTTGCCCGACTCCGCCGCGTCATCCTCGTCGTGACGCCGACACGTACCCTCTCGGTCTCCAGCGACGCCGCCGACAACCGCTTCTTGGAATGCGCTGAAACGGCTGGCGCCGACTTCCTTGTGACCGGCAACAAGCGACACTTCCCGAAGCGATGGAAGGCCACCCGGGTGGTCAACGCCCGCGAGCTCTTGGGTCTGATCGGCTCCAGCTTCTTGAAGTAGACATGGATGGAAGCAGCGGAAGAAATCGCGCTCCGCGAATTGGAAACCGAGATCAGGGGCTTGATTTCCCATCCCCGACGGCAAGATCCGCTGCTCCAGGATATTGCTATTTGCTGACGGGGTCGACAAAGCGGGGCGCCGGCTGGAAAGCCGGCGTTGCGGGCCGAAGGCCCGCTCCAACAGACCACTCCGTCCCTTAGGGTAGAAGCGTGCCGCGGCCCAGGATATTTTGGGGATCGAGACGATGCTTTACGGCGCGCATGAGGGCGATTTGCCGGGGTGTGTATTGCAGAGAGAGCAGGTGGGCCTTGCGCTTGCCCAGGCCGTGCTCCGCGGAGACGGTGCCGCCGAGGGAGACGGCGTGACGCGCGAATTCCAGCAGGACAGCGTTGGCGGAAGCGGGATCGGCGGGGTCGGAAAGTAGATTGACGTGCACGTGGGCGTCGCCAATGTGGCCGTGAATTTCGTAGCGGCCGGGAAATTCCTGTTCGAGGCGGGTGCGGTAATACGCCAGCATTTCACGGTTGCGCGCGAGCGGAACAGCGTAGTCGGTGTGCATTTTGAGGGCGCCGGCGCGGCGGACGATGTCGTTGACCAGTTCGGGGAGCGCGTGACGGAACAGGCGGAAACGCTCGCGGTCGCGCGGGGCGGTCGCGAACCAGGACTCTTCCGTCAGGGCGTGGGCGGTTTCGATGCGGTCGAGCCAATGGTCGACTTCGGGATCGTCTTCGGAGGACAGTTCCTGATCGAAGATGATAGCGGCGCGCGCGGCGGCGGGAATATCCGGGAAGCGCGGGCGCAATAAGTCGAGCGAGCGGACATCGAGATACTCGAGCATACGAATGGGCGTGGAGCGCCAGGCGTCCACGGCATCGAGGGCGGCATCATCGGCTGCGAAAAAAACGACGCCGGCCAAGACGGCGCGGGGCGCGGGGAGCAAACGCAGGCGGGCTTCGGTGATCACGCCCAGAGTGCCTTCGGAACCGCAGAAAAGGTCGATCCAGTCCATGCCGGGGCGCAGGAGGTAGCCGGCGGTGTCCTTGGTGACGTTGGGAAGCGGGATGACGCCGGGGTCGAAATCGATGGAATCGCCGCGAGCGATGTCGAGCGAACGGCCATCGGCCAGGACGACGCGCAAGCGCTCGATCCAGCGGCGGGTGGCGCCATATTTGAAACTGCGGGAGCCGCTGGCGTTGGTGGAAATATTTCCGCCGATCGAAGCGGAAGTTTCGGTGGGATCGGGCGGATAGAACTGGTTCGAGCGCGCGGCGGCGGCTTGTAAATCGGCGAGCGGGACGCCCGCGCCGGCGATGGCGTAGCCGGGATGGATTTCGAGACGAGTGAGTTTTTCGAGCGAGAGAACCCAACCGCCGAGCGGCACCGAGCCGCCGGTGACGCCAGTAGAGGCGCCGGCCACGGTCACGGGGATGGCGCGGACCGGGGCTGCGCGCAGAACTTCGACGACGGCGGCATGGTCCTCGGGAAGGAAGACGCGGTCGGCATGGCCGCGGAAGCCGGATGCGTCAGTGAGGTAGCGCTCGTCTACGGGTGTGGTGTTGCTAGTTTCTGACAATGTTCACTCCGATGGGCAAAGCGAAGACAGCTACCAATTCCAAAGGCGGGAATTGGTTGCAACCCCCGTTTTGCAGTCCCCGCTTTGCGGCCTATACTTCCAGGATGACGGGCATGATGAGGGGACGGCGCGAGGTCTCCTTCACGATGTAGCGTTTCAGATCGGCGCGGATTTTCTCCTTCATGACGCCCCAATCGGCTTTTTCCTCCTGGTTGGATCCCTCGAGTGTCTTGGCAACCACCTGGCGGGCCTGTTCGAGAAATCCGGGGACGTCTTCGGCAACGGCGAAGCCGCGGCTGACCATCTCCGGCAGGTTTTCGACGCGGCCGGAAAGACGATTGATGGCGATGATGGGCAGCACGATGCCATCTTCGGAGAGATGACGGCGGTCGCGAATGACGACTTCCTGCACGACGTCGTCGACCGAGCCGGAATCGATGCAGACACGGCCCACCTGCACTTTGGCGGTTTTGCGCGCGCCGTGGTGATCGATTTCGAGGACCTCGCCCGATTCCATGATGAAGCTATCTTCGAGGCCGGCGAAGCGGAGGTGCTCGGCCAGGCGAGCGTGTTTGGAAAGCTGACGGAACTCGCCGTGAATGGGCATGAAGTAGCGCGGGCGGACGAGATTCAGGACGAGCTTCATCTCCTCTACGCTGGCGTGGCCGGAGACGTGGAGGGGCGGGTTCATGCTGCCGTACAGGACGTCGGCGCCGCGGCGGGCCATGTGGTCGATCATGCGGAAGATGGCTTTTTCATTGCCGGGAATGATGCGCGAACTGAGCACCACGGTGTCGCCCTGCTCGACCGAGACGTATTTGTGGTTATCGACGGCCAGCCGGGAAAGCGCGGACATGGGTTCGCCCTGCGTGCCGGAGATGAGGAAGGCGACTTTATCGGGCGGCAGGCTCATGGCGTCCTGCGGGCGCAAGAGAATGCCGTCGGGAATGCTGAGGAGGCCGAGGGAATGAGCGATCTCAGTGACGGAAACCATGCTGCGGCCAATTACGGCCACACTGCGGCCATATTCTTCGGCCAGATCGAGCACGAGTTGAATGCGATGGATGGAGGAACTGAAGCAGGAGACCACCACGCGGCGCGCGGCGCGGTTGAAGATCTCTTCCATGCGCGGGCGCACGGCGCGCTCGGATTCGGTATAGCCGGGCCGGTCGGAGTTGGTGGAATCGGAGAGCAGCAGCAGCACGCCACGCTTGCCGTAATCGGCGAGGGTGTGGAGATCGAAGAGCTCGTTGTCGGTGGGAGTGGGATCGACCTTGAAATCGCCGGTATGGATGATGACGCCGAGCGGGGTGGTAATGGCGATAGCCACGGCGCTGACAATGGAATGCGTCACGTGGATGAATTCGATCTTGAAGGGGCCGATTTCGACGATCTGCTTGGGCTTGACGGTCATGAATCGCGGCTCGTGATCCAGATCGTGTTCTTCGAGGCGCCGCTCAATAAGCGCAATGGTGAAGGCGGTGCCGTAGACGGGGACGTCAAAATCGGAGAGGAAATAAGGCACGGCGCCGATGTGGTCCTCGTGGCCGTGGGTGAGGATGAGGGCGCGGACCTGTGGCTGGTTTTCCTTGAGGAAAGTAAGGTCGGGCATGACGAGATCGACGCCGAGGAGTTCGGGTTCTGGGAACATCATGCCGGAATCGACGACAATCATGTCGTTGCCGTAGCGGATGGCGGTCATGTTCATGCCGAACTCGCCCAAACCGCCCAGGGGTATCACTTGCAACTTCTGGTCAGTCATTTGGTTTACTATCCAGGATAGCGTGTGGAAGGGCTCTTGCGCGCGAAATCAGGGCCGCTGGGGGCTTTGAGGGACTTGCGGCGACCGCAAGCGCCACCGGAAAAGCGGGCCGGGGTCGGCAGACCAGCCTAAACCTAATGTTTGCACTAAATACAAATGCTCACCCCGAAGGGTGAGCATTTTCCCCTGTTCTATCAGGGTGATGTTCGATGGGAGAATCAGCTTCGACGGAATCGCAACCGTCAAAACTTTGTAGTTGGATCTTATTTCCTAACGGCTCTCCAGTCAAGGGAAAAACCGGAGCAAAATTCTTCCCTGTAACCATCTCGTACAGGGTGACTTGCGGGCGGGGCGGGTTTCCACTGAAACAGCCGCAGGGGCAAAAAGACCCCTTTTTAGCCTGAGGATTTCGGTCTAAGGCAAACAAAAACGGAAGCTTATGTAGCGGGCTCGGGCTATTCCAAATGTAAGGAGATCATGACGTCGGGGTCCTGACCGTGCCGCATGCGCCCTAAAAAGGCCCGCACACCCCCAAACGCAAGCCCCGAGACGACCGAGAAGGCCAGCAGTATCCCAATGAGAGTAAAGGCATTGATGACCAGATCGCCGATGTTGTCGCGGCGCGTGGGAACGTATTCGTCGCGGGTCACTTCAGCCTGATAGCGGACTTGCGAGAGAAGGCGCTCGGCAAAATCCGGGTCTGGGGGCGATAAAACCACGGCCACCAGGGGGCCGCTGCGTTTTGCCACAGCACCGGGCACTTTTTCGAAATCGGCGACCTGTTGGATGGCCATCTGGGGGGTGGGATAGTCGAAAATCGCCATAGACAAATTGCCCTTGGGGTTGTGGAAAACGGCCAACTGAGCCTCCGCGCCGAGGTGGAAAGCGGCTACCGAAGGGGGAATGGCGGGAGCGAATTTCTGCAGGCCGGCGGGTCCGAGGATATAGCGCTGGCTGTTGGCCACGAGGCCCTCGGAAGGCAGGTATCCAGGCAGCGAGGGAAGCACGGTGTTGTCGACGTTGAGGAGCGCGGAGGCCAGGGCATCGAGTTCCGGCATGGTGGGTTTGTAGCCAGAGAAAGAGAACAGGTAGTTGCCATGGACGAGGAGCAGGCCGGCGGCGGTTTCGGTGGCCAGTTTCGACGCGCTGGAGGGCGTGGCATCGGGCGGACGCTGCCAATCGAAGGCGGCCAGCGCGCCGGTTGTGTCCGCGAACTGCCAGGCGGTGGCAAGGAACCTGGCCTTGCCATTCTGATACGCCGCCGATTCCGAGTTCTTCAGGCCGCACTCGTCCCAAAGGGGGCGGTTGTCGAGCGTGGGCTGAGAGACAGGGCCGCGCTGGTAAGCACCGATGGAATCGGGCAAAATGGCGGCCACGGACAATCCCGGCAGCAGAAGGGCGCAGAGCAAATACTTCATGTCTCTATTAGACACCGAATCCGGGGGAAAAATGCCTGATCACGGCGGAGACACAGTGACTCGCACGGATGCTGTGGCGGCCGGCGGAAATACGCGCGTGTCGGGAGATGAATCCTCTGGTACAATCGCCAACAGAGGGGGGATGCTTGTCTCGATCGACCTTGGAATTACCCCGCACCCTGGGCCTGCTGCGCAAGAGTTCCTTTTCGGAGGCCAAACTGGGTAGCCGCACCGTCAAGGATGAACTGCGGCAGAATCTGATTTGCAAGATCCAGCGCGGCGAAAGCCTCTTTCCCGGCATTTTGGGCTATGAAGAGACGGTTGTGCCGCAGGTGGTGAATGCGGTGCTCTCGCGGCATCATTTTATCCTCCTGGGCCTGCGCGGCCAGGCCAAGACCCGCCTGATCCGCCTGCTCACCACGCTGCTGGACGAAACTACGCCGTATCTGGAAGGCTGCGAGATCCACGATAATCCCTACCGGCCGATTTGCCGGCGCTGCCGCCATCTGCTGGAGGACGCCGGCGCCGACGCGCCCATTGCCTGGCTGGACCGCGAGCACCGCTACGTGGAAAAGCTGGCCACGCCGGATGTGACCATCGCCGACATGATCGGCGATATCGACCCCATCAAAGCGGCGCGCCGCGGGCAGGACATCTCCGACGAGCTGACCGTGCACTACGGGCTGTTGCCGCGCGCCAACCGCGGCATTTTCGCCATCAACGAATTGCCGGACCTGGCCGGGAAGATCCAGGTGGGGCTGTTCAACATCATGCAGGAGGGCGACGTGCAGATCAAAGGCTACCCGGTGCGGCTGCCGCTCGACCTGATGCTGGTGTTTACCGCCAACCCGGAAGACTACACCGCGCGCGGCAAGATCATCACGCCGCTCAAGGACCGTATCGGGAGCGAGATCCGCACGCACTATCCGGCGGCGCTCGAACAGGGCATCGCCATCACGGAACAAGAGGCCTGGGTAGAGCGGCCCTCGCCGGTGGAAGTGCGCGTCGCGGATTACTTCAAGCAGGTGGTGGAGCAACTGGCGTTCCTGGCGCGAGAGGACAAGCGCATCGACAAGCGATCGGGAGTATCGCAACGGCTGCCAATTTCTGCGCTGGAAAACGCCGTGTCGAACGCCGAGCGGCGGGCCCTCAAGACCAAGGAGGACACGGCGGTGCCGCGAATCGTGGATTTATATTCCGCGCTGCCTTCCATCACCGGCAAGCTGGAACTGGAATACGAGGGCGAACTCAAGGGCGGGGAAGCGGTGGCGCGGGAATTGATCCGGCTGGCCGTGGGCCGCATCTTCAATCGCTATTTCGAGGGCGTGAACCTGGGGCAGGTGGTGCAATGGTTCGATCTGGGGGGCTCGCTGAAACTTGACGAGACGATGGATTCGGCCAGTATGGTGCGGCAACTCTCCGGAATCCAGGGGCTGATGGAGAAGACCGCGGCACTGGGTTTGGGCGCCAACGAGCCGGACGCCATGCGCGCCGCCGCCGCCGAATTCATTCTGGAGGGCCTGCACGCTCACCGGCGCATCAGCCGCAACGAGGAGCGCGGCTTTGGCGCCGAGGAAAAGAAGCGCGAAGCGCCGCGCGAAGAAGCCAAACCGGAACGGCCGAATTTCCGCCGGCAGTATAACTAACGCGCGGCTGGCGCCCGCGATATCCGAATTGAGTCGCCTAAAATGTCACCAGGGAGGACTCGGATGCGCCAAATGAAAATGTAACCCGAAAGGGTGCGAAACATGGCACCCATGAAAGGTGGACATGAACGCGCGCAGACAGTATTTGGAGGAGCTCGGCAAGGAGTACCACCGAGCCGACGAGAAGGGCCGGAGCCGGTTGCTCGATGAAGCTGAGAAACGTACCGGGCTAAACCGGAAGTACTTGATCCGGGTGTTGAACCACCCGCGTCAGCCAGGGCCGCGGAAGCGGCGCCAGCGGCGAGCAGAGTATGGGGCGGCGGTGGTGACGGCACTGGTGGAGGTGTGGGACATCTTCGAACAGCCGTGCGGAGAGCGGATGACGGCGGTGCTGAGAAGCGAACTGGACCGGTTGCGGAAACTCGGGGAACTGCGTTGCAGCAACGCGGTGGCCGGGCAGTTGCAGGAGATCTCGGCCAGGACGATTGACCGCGTGCTGGGGCGGGAGAAGCGCATCCGGCATTT
The DNA here is from genome assembly GCA_963842505.1 of Bryobacterales bacterium. Classification (GTDB taxonomy): domain Bacteria; phylum Acidobacteriota; class Terriglobia; order Bryobacterales; family Bryobacteraceae; genus PALSA-129. The sequence continues at coordinate 517,490 of CAWJGZ010000004.1, read as the reverse complement.
GCGGCGCAACCGCAACCCCAACGTACAGCGGCTGATCTATCAGAAGGTGCCGGTGAAGGTGGCAGCGGAGTGGGACACCAGCGAGATTGGCAATGTGCAGGTGGACTTCGTGGCGCACTGCGGACGCTCGACGGGCGGGGACTACATTCATACGATCTCGGCCGTGGACATCGCCACCAACTGGTGGGAAGGCCAGGCGATCGCCGTCCGGTCGCAGCAGGCGGCCAAGCAGGGGCTGAGCCAAATCCGGGATCGGGTGCCGTTTCCAATTCGGGAACTACATCCGGACAACGATTCGGCCCTGGTGAATGATCTGCTGTGGGACTGGACGCAGCAGGAGAAGATCCGGCTGTCGCGGTCCCGGCCGTACAAGAAGAACGACAACGCCTGGGTAGAGCAGAAGAACTGGACGCACGTGCGCAAGGTGGTGGGGTACCGGCGCTTCGACACGACCCGGGAATTGCGGCTGTTGAATGAGATCTACGCGGAGCTGCGATTGTACAAGAACTTCTGTCTGCCCACGATCCGGCTGAAGAGCAAGGAACGTGTGGAGGGGCGGATCAAGCGGAAGTACGACAAGCCGGCGACGCCCTACCAACGATTGATGGAATCGAGCCAACTCGCCGGCAAGATGAAGCGGGAGTTGCGGAGGATCTATGAGAGCCTGAATCCGGCAGCTTTGTACCGACGGATCACCGCATTGCGCGAGCAACTGGAAGAGGCCAGCGCCGGCAAGTTGGAAGGATATGGCAAGCCGTCATACCGGGGTCTGGCGATCCGCATCAGCAAGCGCCGCAACCCAGTGGCGGCCACCGCGTGAACCGCGAGGTGCCAACGGGGCTGCGCCCCGAAAACCTTCCCCTGAAAGAAAGGCACGGGGGCATCGTAGCCCTCCCTTTGGTCGGGACCGGGATATACACGTTGTTCGGGTGCTCATCGCGCCCTTGGGTTACATTTTCATTTGGCTGAACCGAGACCGGTTTGGGTTACATCGTTAAATGGCTTGACAGGGATATCCCTGCGGGATATGGGAATCAGAAGTCAGGAGACAGAAGTCGGAAGGCGCTATGAAGTGGATTCGCTATTCGAAATATACCGGGGAGGATCTGGGAATCGACGCGGAACAATTGCTCCACGCGCTCTCCGATTTCCTGCTGGCGAGCGGCTTCGAAGCGCAATTCAATCCCTACGGCGAATGGAACAGCCGCAGCCTGGACGACCTCAAGAAGGCTATCCAACAGGCCCTGGAACAGGGCAAGCTGTTCGATGAAGAGACGCTTGAACAAATGATGGAGCAGCTCCGCCAGATGAGTCCGGAGCAACTCGAACAGCTTGTGGACCGCCTGGCGCAGAAAATGATCGACGAGGGGCAGATCACGGTCGAGGAGCAGAACCAACCGCGGACCGGAACCGGCGGCATGGGCGACGGGCGGGAGAGCAAAGTGCGCTTCGAGGTGACCGATAAATCGCTCGACTTTCTGGGATTCAAGACGCTGAAGGACCTGCTGGGGTCGCTGGGCCGATCGAGCTTCGGCCGGCACGATACGCGCGACCTGGCGACCGGCATCGAAGCCAACGGTAGCTCGCGGCAGTACGAATTCGGCGATACCTTAAACCTGGACGTCAGCGAGACGCTGTTTTCGGCCATCCGGCGCGAAGGCGCGCAGGTGCCGCTGAATATGGAGTACGGCGACCTGCACGTACACCAATGCGAGTATCAGAGCTCCTGCGCCACGGTCCTGATGCTGGACTGCAGCCACAGCATGATTCTTTACGGCGAGGACCGGTTCACGCCGGCGAAGAAAGTCGCCATGGCTTTGGCGCACCTGATCCGCACGCAGTATCCCGGCGACAGCCTGCGCTGTGTGCTGTTCCACGATACGGCGGAGGAACTGGCCATCAGCCAACTGGCGCGGGTGCAGGTGGGCCCGTATTACACCAATACGCGCGACGGCTTGATCCTGGCGCAGAAACTGCTGGCGCAGGAGCGCAAGGACATGCGGCAGATCGTCATGATCACCGACGGCAAGCCGAGCTGCCTGACGCTCGACGACGGGCGCTTGTACAAGAATGCCTTCGGCCTGGACCCGCTGGTGATCAGCCGCACGCTGGAGGAAGTGAGCCGCTGCAAGAAGCGGGGCATCCCGATCAACACGTTCATGCTGGCCAGCGACTACGGGCTGGTGAATTTCGTCCAAAAGGTTACTGAGATGTGCCGCGGCAAGGCCTATTTCACGACGCCGTACACCTTGGGCCAGTATCTGCTGATGGATTACATGAATCGCAAGACGCGGACGGTACATTAGGAAGAAAGCCGGCAGCCGGCCGCGGCCCGGATTGGCCGCCCCGCAATTGATAATATAGGCAAGCGAAATATGTCAGGTCTGCATCCGGATCTTGGCCCCACATCCGAAGCCGTCACCGACCATATCCGCGTGGAGGTGCTGGCGAGGTATTCGCCCGAACAGTCGCAACCGCTTCAGGACGAGTGGATGTTTGAGTATACGGTCCGCATTACGAACCTGGGCGCCGAGAGGGTTCAACTCCTGAGCCGCCACTGGATCATCACGGATTCGCTCGACCACACCGAAGAAGTGAAAGGCCCCGGAGTGGTGGGCGAGCAGCCCATTCTGGAGCCGGGCGAGTCATTCAAGTACTCGTCGTGGTGCCCGCTGAAGACCCCCATTGGGATGATGCACGGCACGTATCGGATGGTCCGCACGGACGGCAGCGAGTTTGATATCGAGATTGCGCCGTTTGGGCTGAAGGCCCGATACACGGTCAACTAGATCCGCTCTAGCAAGCCCGTCAGGAATTTCCAGAACGGTTCCACCGAAGAGATTTTGAGGCGCTCGCTGGGGCTGTGCGGGCTCTCGATTTGTGGGCCGAAGGAAATCATCTGCATGCCGGGATGCTTTTCGCCAATCACGCCGCATTCCAGGCCGGCGTGCATGGCAACCAGTTCCGGCGTGGAGCCGAGGATCTCCTGATGCGCGGCTTTGCAGGCGCGCACGATGTCGCTCGATGGCTCGGGCTTCCAACCGGGATAGCCGCCGGCCGTGACCGGTTCAAAACCGGCCATGCGGAAAACCGTAGATACCATGCGGGCAGCAGCCCGTTTGCTGGTTTCAATGGAGCTGCGCTGGCTGGTTTCGATCTCCACGCAGTCTTCGTGGGTGGAAGCGATGGCGAGGTTGGTAGAGGTCTGCACCAGGCCGGGGACATCGGGGCTCATGGCAAGCACCCCGTGGGGAAGACTGGCCAGCAGGCCGGCGACCGCGGCGGCGTCGACCGCAGCCAGAACCTGGGCCGGCCGTGCGACGCTTTCGAGTACGATTTTGAGGCCGGGATCGAAGGCGCCGAGCTCGGAGCGGAAGTCAGCCTCCATGCCGCCGAGCAGGGCGCGCAGCTCAGGCTCGTGGGCGGCGTCCAGGACTACGATTGCCGCGGCTTCACGCGGGATGGCGTTGTGCTTGCTTCCGCCCTTGATCGCGGCCACCTCGATGGGCAGGCGCTCGAGGGCGGTTTGGAGCACGCAGCCGAGGATGCGCAGCGCATTGCCCCTGCCCTTGTGGATGTCGATCCCGGAATGTCCACCGGCCAGGCCGGAGATGCGGATGCGGCAGGAATCGCCCGCTCCGGCTGGGCGGCGCGTAATCTTGCGCCGCGCCACGGTGTTGACGCCGCCGGCACAGCCGATGCAGAGGGTGCCTTCTTCTTCGCCATCGAGGTTCAGAAAATATTTCGCATGCAGCACGCCGGCAGGGAAATCGGAAGCGCCGGTGAGCCCGTTTTCTTCGTCGATGGTGAAGACAAACTCGAGCGGCCCGTGCGCGATATCACGGCTTTCCATGACGGCCAGAGCGGAGGCCACACCAACGCCATCATCGGCTCCGAGGGTGGTGCCAGCAGCAGTCAGCCAATCGCCGTCGCGGACCAGGCGGATGGGGTCGGCGTCGAAGTTGTGGGCGCCACCTTCATTCTGTTCGCAGACCATGTCCAGATGGCCCTGCAGCGCGGCCATGACGGCCTTTTCGCGGCCGGGAGCGGCGGGCTTGCGGACGACCACGTTGCCGACGGCGTCAACGGTAGCGTCCAAGCCCAGGCGGGTGGCCACGCCGACGACGTAGTTGCGGGCCGCGGCTTCGTTGCCGGAACCCCGGGGAATGGCGGAGAGAGCCTCGAAGTGCTTCCAGAGGGACTTCGGCTCCAGGTTGCTGACGGCAGTTTCCATAGACTGACAGTGTATCGCGCGGCGGCGGGTTTGGCTGGCGCAAAGCGGTGTGTGTCCGGCCGAGGACTATTTAGTAGGGCTCGCCGGGGAGCGGCGGCAGCACCGGCGTGATCTTGCCCCAGCCGGCTTTCTTCGCCGCGTCCATATCTTTGATCAACTGATCCGGAAGGTTGGCCTTCAGCTTGGGACGGCCGGGATCGTTGGCGAGCTGCCAGCCGACGGCTGCCACGGTCTTCGAAATCAACTGGATTTCTTTGTAGTCGATCTTTTCCGGCGTGTCGGTGGGGCGGTGATAATCGACGTGCAAGCCGATGGTGAAGAACGCGATGGGGATTCCCATCTTGGCGAAATTGTAATGATCGCTGCGGTAGAAGATGCGCTGGCCGTTGGGCGCCGGCCCGAGGTTGTCGTGGGCGGCATCCGGGGCGGTCACATCGTAGAAGTGATTGATCTTGAGCTTCTGACAGTTGGCATTGGTGTCTTCAATGGTCTTTTCCAGGTCATCGCTCGAGATGTTGGGCCCGACCACCAACACCTCGCCTGGATCCACCAGGAAGTGCTGCGCGTTGGTGTCCACGGAATTCGGATTCTTGGTGCGTCCGATCATGTCCATGTTGAGATCCGCGACCACCTTGCTAAGGTCGATGGGCGGAAACTGGGTGAAATACTGCGATCCCCACAGACCTCGTTCTTCGCCGCCATTCCACAGGAAAATGATGGAGCGTTTGGGCCGCATGCCCTTGGCCGCTCCCTCGGCGTAGGCGTGGGCCACGCCGAGCAGGCCGGTGGAACCGGAACCGTCGTCATCGGCGCCGTTGTTGACAGTGTGGCCGTCGGGTTGCGGCGCGCTGAGGCCAATGTGATCGAGGTGCACGCTCATCACCACGAATTCGTTCTTGAGTACGGGGTCGCTGCCTTCGAGGATGCCGATAACGTTTTCGGCGTGGCCCAGTTCGGTGTGGATGGCGACATGGAGGTTGAGCTTTTTGGCGGCATTGAGAGCGAACGAATCCAGCTTAGTGTTGGAGCCGGTATCGTAGAAAACCTGCGAGCCGTTCACGCGCTCACCCTGGAAGAGTGCGTTGGTGAGTTCCAAGCCGGCGGTCACGGAAGGCACGGCGGGGCAAGCCGGCGTCTGCTGGAACTTGACGGGCGAGAAGGGAGGGCCATTGAGCGCGGCGCCACCGCGGCCGCCACGGCCGGCGCCGCCGCCGGGATTACTCATGGTGGCGAGCTGGGTAAAGTTGGCCACCGTCACCACGGCCAGAGCGCCGTTCTTGGCGCCGTATTGTTCGGGAGTCAAAAAGTCCGTGCAGGCTTCGCCCAGGGGATTGGCGGCTGCACCGCCGCGTCCACCGCGGCCAGCCGCGGCGGGTTGGGCGGAGGCATCGGGAGGTTGCGCACCGGCGCCGGCGGCTGCCGCTCCAGCGGCCGGAGTATCCGCGCCGCCTCTGCCACCGCGTCCGCGTCCGCCAGCGCCGCCCTGCTGTGCCGCGAGCTCCGGCGGAAGGCCGGCAACCACGATGATCTTGCCGCGCACATCAATGCCTTGGTATGGATTAACGTTGGTCTTGTTGATGACGTAGCCATTGCCGGCAAAAACCAGATTGGCCGAAACGTCGAGAAGCTCCACGGCAGCTCCGCCGCGTCCACCGCCTCCGCCGCCACCCACGGTCCATTCCTTGCCATATTCGAAATTGGTAGTCGTGGGCGCGGCCGCTGCGTTGCCGCCTTGTCCACCACGCGCTCCTCCACCTGGCGCACCGCCGCCAAATCCGCCGCGTCCGCCGACGGCTGCCGGCGCCGTAAGGGATGCCTTGCTTTCCTCGGGCACGAGCGTCTTGGCGGCCATCTCAATGGGCATGAAATAAGGCTGTAGAGGGCCATTGGTGCCGGTGGTCGAGCCGCCGGGCTTGAGGCCCCATTCAGCCAGGTGGCTGGCCACGTAGAGCGCGGCGGTGTCATACCCGCGCGACGGGAAATAGCGGCCTTCCAATTGGTCGGAGGCGAGGAAGTAATCGTATACCTTCAACTCGTCCTCGGTGATGGCATCCGCGTTTCCATAACTGGGCGCGGCCGCTTTGGCCGCGCCGGACTTCCCCGGCTTAGCCTTTGCCTGTGACGCAGACTGCTGGGCCTGCACGCTGGACAGCACGGCAACCGCGAGCACGGCCGCAAGCGAACAACTGATGACGATTCGACGCATAGGTCCTCTTAAGTTGAATGGGAGCATGGTGATTGTACATCTTTCCGGCGCAACGGCTCAAGCGCAGGTTACCCCTGCGCGGAGCTTTCCGTCGCCGAGGTAGCCGCGCCAGCCGTTATAATTCCTCTTTGACACCTAAAACTGCATTTCTATTCCCGGGTCAGGGATCCCAATTCGCAGGAATGGGAAAGGCTCTGGCCGATACGCACGCCGCCGCGCGCCGCATCTTTGAGGAGGCCGATGACGCTCTCGGCTTTGCCCTCTCCCGCCTGTGCTTCGAAGGGCCCGAAGAACAACTCAAGCTCACCGAGAACACGCAGCCGGCCTTGCTGACGGTTTCCATCGCCGCGCACGCGGTGCTGCGCGAGAACGGCCTCACACCGGACTTCGTGGCGGGCCACAGCCTGGGCGAGTATTCGGCCCTGGTGGCGGCGGGAAGCCTGCGTTTTGCCGATGCGGTCCGGCTGGTCCGCAATCGCGGGCGCTACATGCAAGACGCCGTCCCCGCCGGCGTGGGCGCGATGGCGGCCATTTTGAAGCTGCCGGCCGGCAAGCTGGATTCCATACTGGCGGAAGCTGCACAGGGGGAAATCGTCAGCGCGGCGAACCTGAACTCGCCGGAGCAGGTCGTGATCGCCGGCCATGCCGCCGCGGTTGGCCGCGCCATGGAACTGGCTAAAGCCGCCGGGGCGCGCCGCGCGGTTCCGTTGCCGGTGAGCGCGCCATTCCACTGCGCGCTTATGAAGCCGGCGCAGGAACGCCTTCTGGCCGATCTGAATGCCGCCGAATTCCGGGATCTGGAGTGTCCGCTGGTAAACAACTGGCGGGCGGCCGCGATCCGCACCTGCGAAGAAGCGCGAACGGGCCTGTACCAACAGGTGCCAAATCCCGTACGCTGGGCCGAGACCATCCAGTACCTGGCGGCTCAGGGCGTGAAGCGGTGCATTGAAATAGGGGCCGGCGGAGTGCTTACCGGACTGCTCCGGGCGAATGCCCCGACGCTGACGGGGCTGAAGTTCGGCGAACCGGGCGATCTCGCGGCGCTGCTGAATTAAAGTACCAGGTGTGCCGTCGGGCCGTTATCCGCGGCTTGTCCGGCGGGATTTCCTGGCGGCATTGACGGGCGCTGATTTTGCCGCATAAGATGTTATGATCGGCTGAAGGAAACTGAGCGGTGAAAGCGGCTGACAACATCCTTCGTTGCCCGCGTTGCGGCGGCCGAGATGTGCGCCGGTCCCATCAACGGGGAGCTTGGGATTCCCTGATGCTGGCGTTCCACCGCACACCGCATCGCTGCCGAAGCTGCCAGCATCGCTTCTATACTTATCTCTCCCCGGCGGCCGAGGACAAGAATAGCGCTTCGGATCCCACCACTCCGGCGGGCCAGGGCGAAATCCGCTAGACCTGCCGCACCACTACGCCGGCCTCCCGGAACAGCACTTCGACCATGCCGAAATGCTCGTTGTAATATTCGCTGGAGTATTCCCGCATGCGGCTGGCGGAGACAATTACCTGGACGATGCCAGCCTGCACCACGGCGCGCGCGCAATCCATGCAGGGCATGATTTCGACGTAGATGGTGCAGCCTTCGGTGGCGGTTCCCGCGCGCGCCGCATTGCAGATGGCGTTGCGTTCGGCGTGCTCGATCCAGAGATACTTGGCGGGCCTCACTAACCGTTCCGGCACGTCATCGCGGATGCCGCGGGGAAACGAGTTGTAGCCGGTGGAGCGGATTTCGTGGTTGGGCCCGACGATCACACAGCCGATCTGCGTGTTGGGGTCCTTGCTGCGCGCCGCAACCACCTTGCAAATCTCCAGATAATATTGGTCCCAGCCGGGGATAGTACGCATAGGGTTTCATCAAATGTAACAGACTGGGGCAGCCCCGGCGAAAACTTCAACCGCGGGAGACTTGCATTTTGCTCGCAGTTCAGGCAAGCTGAAAAGTTTTCCTCCTATCTAAATGTTGGAACGAGTGTTGTACCACGACCATTGTTTTGACGGGGCAGCCTCCGCTGCCTACTTCAGCCGCTTCATCGCGGGAGCAGTACACCCGGGCGCGGAGTTCCGATATACGGGGATGGCCCACAAGGCTTCCCAGTTGTTCGACCCGGCGCTGTTCGACGGGGACGAGAACGCCATCGTGGATTTCAAGTATTCGAACAATCCGCGGCTGACGTGGTGGTTCGACCATCATCAGAGCGCATTCCTGACGGCCGAAGACGCCGAGCACTTCCGCCGCGACACCAGCGGCCGTAAGTTGTACGACCCAGCTTACAAATCCTGCACCTCGTTCATCAACACGGTGGCGCGCGAGCGCTGGGGGTTCCGGGCGCCGGATCTCGACGAGCTGGTGAAGTGGTCGCTGATTATCGACGGCGCGCAATATCCCGACGCCCGGACGGCCGTCGAACTGGGCGCGCCGGCCATGAAGCTGACGCTGGTGATCGAAGCCGCCAAAGGCTCCGGCATCGTGCACAAGGTCATCGGCTGGATGCAGCATTTGCAGCTTGAGGAGATTATCGCGGAGCCGGAAATCCAGGCGCTCTACCATCCGCTCTTCCGCCGCCACCTGGAAATCAAGGACATCATTCAAGGGCGCGCGCGGCAGGACGACGGGGTGGTCTTCTTCGATTTGGCGGGCTACGACGTGGAGGGCTACAACAAGTTTATTCCCTACTACCTGTTTCCCACCTCGCTATACACCGTGTCGGTCAGTCCTTCCAGCTTCCGCACGAAGATTTCGGTGGGTTCGAACCCCTGGGCGCCGCAAGCGCCCACGCACAACCTGGCGACCATCTGCGAACGCTACGGCGGCGGCGGTCATGCGCGCGTGGGCGCCATCAGCCTGGCCCCCGGCGAACTGGAAAAGGCCCGCGAAATCGCCGCGGAAATTGTGGCGGAGCTGAAGACGTAGAACCCCGCCGATAGCCCGGATGGAGAAGAATTTCGTCTAGGGGCGTCCATCCGCGCCCATTGATGGCTCAGTACCCGTTTTCGCGCAGTTTCTCGACCGTGAGCGGCGACTTCACATCCAGCTTGCGCAGTAGCTTCTCTACGTATTTGGCCAGAATATCGCACTCCAGGTTGACGCGCGCCCCGGCGCGATAGCCGCCCAGACTGGTGTTCCGGAACGTGTGCGGGATAATCGTCACCGAAAGCACATCGGATTCGAGCGAAGCGATGGTCAGGCTGATGCCATCGATGGCGATAGAGCCTTTGTAGACCAGGAATGCGTCCAGTTCCGCGGGGACGCGGATGCGCAGCCACCAGTTCTGGTCGCCGAGCGACTCCAGGGCCAGGAACTCGCCGGTGCCATCCACGTGCCCCTGCACGATGTGGCCGCTCAAGCGGCCGCTCGGGGAAATCGGACGTTCCAGATTCACGCGCGAGCCGGCCCGCAGGCCGCCGAGGTTGGTGCGTCGCAGGGTCTCCGGCGCGACGTCGGCGCTGAAGCAGTCCCGTTCCAGATCCACGGCCGTGAGGCATACGCCGTTAACGGCAATGCTGGCGCCCTCGGTCATATCCTGGCGCACGGTGGAGCAGCCCACCTTCAGCCGCGCGCCGGCAGTGCGGGTCTGGACCGATTCGAGCGTGCCCAGTTCTTCAATGATCCCGGTGAACATGGATGTATCCTTCCACGGCAAATTCATCCGGCGGGATGGGATGAATAGTGATTTGATGAACGTCAATGGCGTCGCTGAGCCGGCGCTTGCCGATTCCGCCGGCCAGCGGCAGAGCTTCCAGGCCGCCTAGAATCTTGGGGCCGTAATAAAAAAAGACGCGGTCCACGGAGCCCGATTCGAGCGCGCTCCAGTTGATCTTGCTGCCGGCCTCGATCATCAGCGACAGGTACCGCCGGCGGCCCAGCCATTCCACGGCGCCGCGGAAATCGACGCGCCCGCCGGGGCCGTCGCAGACCAGCACTTCGATGCCGCGGTCTTCCAGCAGCTTGCGGCGGCCAGCGGAGGAAGCCGAAGTGGTTAACACCACCAGATCGCCGGCGGCGCCGCGGGCCATGCGCGAATCGAGCGGCAGGCGCAACTGGGAATCCATGACCATGCGCAGCAGCGGGCGGGAGCGCGCCAGCCCGGTGCGATCGGTAAGCAAGCAATCATCGGCCAGCAGCGTACCAATGCCGGTGAGGATGGCGTCGTGATCGTGGCGCAGTTCCTGAACGTGAGCGCGTGCCCGCTCGGTGGTGATCCAGCCCTGGTTGTCATCGGGCGCCGAAATCTTTCCGTCCAGCGTGATGGCGGCTTTGAGCGTGACCAGGGGCCGGCCGGTGCGCATGAAGTGCAGAAACGGCTCATTCAGCTTGGAAGCCTCCGCGGCGAACTCGGCGGCCAACTCGACTTCGACGCCGTGCTCGCGCAGTTCTTGAAAGCCCTGGCCCGCCACCAACGGATTGGGATCTTCGAGCGGGGCGACCACTTTCGCCACGCCCGCGCGGATGAGCGCGTCGGCGCAGGGCGGCGTGCGGCCCTGGTGCGAGCACGGTTCCAGGTTCAGGAACAGCGTGGCGCCGCGCGCTCGCTCGCCGGCCTGAGCCAGCGCGATGGCCTCGGCGTGCTGGACGCCGGCGTAGGTGTGAAACCCGCGGCCCACCACTTCGCCATCGCGGACCAACACCGCGCCCACCATGGGGTTGGGGCTGGCCAACGCCCTGCCGCGCCGGGCCAGGTCCAAGGCTTCGCGCATGAACGGGGAATTCATGGTTTGAGGCGCACGTTGTCGGCCTTCATTTTTCAGGCTTCATTTTTCAGGCTTCATTTTTCAAACAACGATGCGATGAATTTTTCCGAGTCGAAGGGCAGCAAGTCGTCCACTTTTTCGCCGACTCCCACATACCGGATGGGCAGGTTGAGCTCGCGCGCGATCGCCACCACGATTCCGCCCTTAGCCGTGCCGTCCAGTTTTGTAAGCACGATTCCCGTCACCCCCGAAGTCTCCGTAAACTTGCGCGCCTGTTCCAGCCCATTCTGCCCGGTGGTGGCGTCCAGCACCAGCAGCACTTCGTGCGGAGCATCCGGAATCACCTTGCGCGCCGTGCGGGTCATCTTGTGCAACTCGGCCATCAGGTTCTCTTTGGTCTGCAACCGGCCGGCGGTGTCGACGATCACGCAATCGACTTTGCGCGCCTTGGCGGCCTGCACGGCGTCGAACACCACGGCGCTCGGGTCGCTGCCCGGTTTTTGCCGGACCAGTTGCGCCCCGCTGCGTTCGGCCCAAACTTCCAATTGGTCGATGGCTGCCGCGCGAAACGTGTTGGCGGCGCACAACAATACGGAGCGGTGCTCGTTCCTGAACCGTTGCGCCAGCTTCCCGATGGTGGTGGTCTTGCCCGATCCGTTCACACCCACCATCAGGATCACCGCGGGCGGCTCGGCGACATGCGCCGGCGCGCGCTCGCTGGCGGCCAGGATTTCCAGCAGTTGTTCCCGAATCAGGCCTTTCAATTCGGCCGCGTCGGCGAGTTGGTGGCGTTCCACGCGCTGCCGGATGCGCTCCAGAATTTCCTCGGTGGTGGGCACGCCGATGTCGGCGGAGATCAGCGTGGACTCCAGTTCATCGAGCAGTTCGGCATCAATCTCTTTCCCGCCTTGCAGCGCATCTTCCAGCGCGTTTACCAAGCCGGCGCGCGTCTTTTGCACACCGCTCTTCAGTTTTTCCAGCAGGGATGGCTCTGGCTCGGCGGAGCCAAACAAAGTTTGGATCATTTTCTCTTCATTTTAGCAGCACCCTCTAGCGGTTATCGCTTAACGCGGGGCTGTGAGTGTACCGCGGAGACGCGGAGACGCAGAGAAAACGAGAGAGGAACGAGTATGCCGAGGAGTGCGTATCAGTCGCAGAGAAGGCTCGAACATACTTCCCGATTGCTCAGGTTTCTCTGCGTCTCCGCGTCTCCGCGGTGAAACCGTATTTACGATCGCTCCGGCACCCGCCATTCTCAGCGCGGGCGCCAGCGTCTCCAGATGATACAATTTCGGTTCGCGTACTCTTGTGTCCACTGATCACACCGGCCATAAACACTCTCTCCTCCTGGTTACGACGGGCGCCTGCGCGTTTCTGTGGATTGTGGCCCGCGCCTGCATTCAATCCCTGACGATTGACGAGTCCGATACGTTCCTCGCCTGGGTCATGCGGGCCGCCCCGTCCGGATGGGAGGCATCGTCGAACAATCACGTCCTCAATTCGCTTCTGATGCGCCTTTTCGTAACGGTTTTTGGCGCATCGCACTTGACCATCCGGCTGCCGGCGCTGATGGGCGCCGCTATCTACATCACCGCGGCCTACTTTCTAGTACGGCTGATCACGCCGAAACTGCTGCTGCAATGGTCGCTGCTGGTGTGCCTGGTGGCCAGCCCGTTTGTCATGGATTACCTGGTGGCGGCGCGCGGATACAGCCTGGCGCTGGCCTTCCTGACGTGCGCCATCACGCTGGCCATGTGGCACAAGCAGCGGGGCGGATCCCGGTATCGGGCCGCGGCTCTGATTTCCGCCAGCATGGCGCTTTCGGTTTCCGCGAATTTTTCGTTCGCCGTCGCGGACCTCGCGACCGGGCTTCTCATCCTCGTCTGGATAGGGTGCGACGCATGGCGCGAGCCGGCTGCTAGCCGCCTGAAAACTCTGGCTGCGTTCGTGCTGCCGGGACTGGCGGTGGGATACTTCTTCGTCGGGCCGACCGTGCTGGGATGGCCCAAAGGCCAATTCACCTGGGGGGCGCAGTCGCTGCTCGAGACCGGCCGCAGCCTGCTCGAAGCCTCTCTGTACCAGCCCAATCCCTATCTGCTAAACCCGCGCCTGCACCATTATTTCGTGCACTTCGGCACGTTCCTCTATCCGCTGCTGGGCGCTCTCTTTCTTTGGCGCGCCGTGCTGCTCTATCGCGCTCGCAAGACGCTTCGCGGAGCGGCGCCGGGCCTCATTGCCGTTGCCGCGCTCGTCATCACGCTGGCCTGTCATCAGCTTCTGTTCTGGTTCGACGGAATCCTGCTGCCGCTCGACCGCACCGGCCTCTACATCGCGCTATTCGTATTCCTCATGGCCGGCGTGGCAACCGCCATCCCGCTCTATTCTCTCCAGGGCCGGATCACGGCCCGCGCCTTGACCGGCGTACTGGTTCTCATCGCCTGTTACTCCATCGGTTGTCTGCGTCTGACTTACTTCAAGGAATGGAAGTACGACGCCGATATGAAGAGAGTCTATTCCGTTCTGGCCTATTACAACCGCACTTATGGCCTCAAAGATGTATCGGTAAACTGGCGGTACGTGGCGGCAATCAATATTTATCGCGAGTTATCCGGCCACGAGACCCTTAACCAGATCGGCCCGGCGCCACACGAAATCAATCAATATCCGGCCGCCTACCAGGCCTATGTGATCTTCTATCCGTGGGACCAGGGATTCATGAAGCGCGAAGGCTTGAAGGTGGTCTATCACGACAAGTTCACGGACGCCGCCGTGGCGATTCGTCCCGATTTGGAGGCGCAGCCCTGTGCGCATCCCTGATGACTGTTAGGATACCCGCTTGACGCCATCTCCCGAAACCACGCACGCGCCGGCGCCATCCGGCCACTGGCGAAAGCCGGCCTGTGCGCTGCTTTTCGCCGCTTACTTTTTCCTGGTTTCCTGGGACACTCTGAAGGCCCAGTTTTCCGACGACGAAATGCTGGCAATCTGGACTTACTGGAGCCCTTCGCCCTGGCGCTTGCTGGAATCGCAATTCATGATCTGGCGCGGTTACTTCCGGCCCGTGGGCGGCCTGTTTTTCATGCCGCTTTATCAGGTGTTTGGCCTGAATCCCGCGGGTTATCACGCCGTGCTCCTGGTGCTGCTGCTGGTTGGCGCGTACCTGATGTACCGGCTTTCCCGGGCGCTCGGTTCGGGCCAGGTGGCGTGCGCTATGGTGGCGCTGATCGCCTGTTATCACGGCGGCTTGAATAACCTCTATTACAACAGCGTCTTCGTGTTTGACGTGCTCTGCGGGATCTTTTTCTTCGCTACGCTGGCTTACTATGTTCGGATACGCTCCTCCGGACGCCTACTGAGCGTCGGCCAGACGGCGGTCTTCCTGATACTCTACCTGTGCACGCTGAACTCCAAGGAGATGGGAGTCACCATGCCCGCCGTTCTGCTGGCCTATGAATGGCTTTGTTGCGGCGCGCCGGGTCTTCAGTGGAGGAAATTCGTCCAATGGCTGCGCGGCCCGGGCCGCATGATCTTTTGGGTCGGCATACTGGACCTGGTCTTCATTTACGGAAAGCGGTTCGGCCAGTACGGGCTGATGAAAGACCCCTCTTACGCGCCGGTGATTTCGTGGGACCGGTTCCTGGATTTCCAGGAGCGGTATATCGGCGACATCTTCTACCACCTGCCGCGCTTTGGCTGGACGGCGACCCTGATCGTCTGGGCGGCTGTGACTTACTTGGCGTGGCGCCGCAAGAACCAACTGCTCCGCTTCTGCTGGTGGTACATCGTGCTGACGCCCCTGCCGATTGCCTTCCTGATCGGCCGCGACCAGGCTTGCCTGTACGTATCGCTGGCCGGCTGGGCGGTGCTGGTGGGAGCTCTGTTTGAATCCTGGTTGCCCGCGCTGACACGCGTGGCCGCCGCCGAACCAACGTTTCGCGGGATGCAGCCTGGGCGTGTCCGCACCGTGGTAGCGACCGCCGTCATGGTCGTCATGGCGCTCGCCAGTTGGTCCTACAAGAAGACCGAAATCGAACCCGGGAACCTTACCATCGCCCCGCTGACAGCGGCCGTGATTGCGCAATTTCGCGCCGTGAACCCGCAAGTCCGCCCAGGCTCCAAAGTGGTTTTTCTGGAAGATCCATTCAACAGCTTCGATATGGCGATGATCGCCGAGCTCTGGTTCGGAGATCGCCGGACGCGGGTGCGTCTTAACCAGAAAACACCTCTGCCCGCGGGGGAAATCGCCGCCGCCGACGCAGTCTTCACGTGGCAACAGGGAAAACTGATTCGCGTGAAGTAATGCCGGCCGGGAGTGGGACGGGCCATCGCTTTGCGCGGCCTGTGAGTGCTGGTAAAAGTACGGCAGCCAACATACGGCGCAAACCGATCGTCTGTTCCACTAAGGCCGGCGCGTTACACTGGAACTGGTGCCACTCGTACCTCCGTACATCGAATCCTTGCGGCCCTACGAAGCCGGGCGCACCATCGAGTCCGTTCGCAAGCAATACGGGCTTGAGCGCATCGCCAAGCTGGCGTCCAACGAGAACCCGCTGGGAGCGTCGCCCAAAGCCATCGAGGCTATTCGCGGCACTCTGGCCGGGCTTAATCTTTACCCCAATGGCGGGCTTGATCTGCGAGAAGTCCTGGCGCAGCAGTTCGATCTTAAGGTGGAAAACGTGATCGCCGGCAGCGGATCGGAAGGCATCATGTCCAACATCATCCGCGCTTTCCTGTGCGACGAGGACGAAGTGCTCACCACCGAAGCCGCCTTCATCGGCTTCCAGGTGCTGGCCCGTTCGCGCGGCGTCAAGTACCGCACGGTTCCCTACCGCGACTGGCACTACGACCTGCCCGCGCTAGCCGCCGCCATCAATGAAAACACCAAGATCATCTACCTGGCGAATCCCAACAACCCGACCGGCACCATCTTCACGAAGCACCAGTTCGATGAGTTCTACAAACATGTTCCGGAGCGCGTGCTGATCATCCTGGACGAAGCCTATTTCGAATACGCCATGGACAATCCGCGCTACCCCGATTCCATGCACTACCGCTACGACAACGTGATTACACTGCGCACGTTTTCGAAGGCGTATGGCCTGGCGGGGGCGCGCATCGGGTACGGGTTTGCGCACGAAGAACTTATCCGCAACCTGCTCAAGGTGAAGTTGCCGTTTGAGCCTTCCACGCCGGCGCAGGCGGCGGGAGTGGCGGCGCTGGCCGACAAGGAATTCCTGCACCGTTCGCTGGAGCTGAACGCACGGGGCTTGCGGCTACTGGCGGCAGGTCTGGCGGATATGGGGTTCACGGTAGTGCCGTCGGAAGCCAATTTTCTGATGGTGGTGCTTGCTTCGGAGCAGGAAGCCTTGCGAATTTTCGAGGAATTGCTGTCTCAAGGGGTGGTGGTGCGTCCGCTCAAGGCCTTCGGCCTGTCGAACTGCCTGCGGATCTCCACCGGTACGGACGAGGATAACCGCCTCGCCCTCGATTCATTCAGGAAGAGTAGTGCATTCAGGGGGAGCGATGCCGCAAACATTGGAGCACACGGCGCCGGTTGACAAGGATTTCCTTCCGCTCAACGGCACGGATTACGTGGAATTTTACGTGGGGAACGCACGCCAGGCGGCATATTTCTATCGCTCTGCGCTGGGCTTTCGCCTGGCCGCCTACCGCGGTCCGGAGACCGGCACGCGGGACCGCGCTTCCTACGTCCTGGCGCAAGGCAAGATCCGCCTGGTTTTGACCACGCCGCTCGAGCCCGAGCATCCCATAGCCGATCACATCCGGCTGCACGGCGACGGCGTGCGCGATATCGCGCTCTGGGTGGACGATGCGGAGGCTGCGTGGCGGGCCACCACTGCGCGCGGCGCCCGCAGCGTGCGCGATCCCGAAACCTTGCGCGACGCGCAGGGCGAAGCGCGCGTCGCCTCCATCGCCACCTATGGCGACACCATCCACACGTTTGTCGAACGCCGCCAATACAACGGGGCGTTCCTGCCGGGTTTCGAGGCGGCGCTCGCCGAAGATCCCGTGGCGCGGCCCGCCGGATTGCTGCACATCGACCACATGGTGGGCAACGTGGGCTGGGGCGAAATGAACCGCTGGGTGGATTTCTACCGCGACGTGATGGGCTTCCGCATGTACAAGCATTTCGACGACAAGGACATCTCCACGGAATACTCGGCGCTGATGTCCAAAGTGATGTCGAATGGCAACGGACGCGTGAAGTTCCCCATCAACGAGCCGGCCGAGGGAAAACGCAAGTCGCAGATCGAAGAATACCTGCAGTTCTACCGCGGCCCCGGCGTGCAGCACATCGCCATGGCGACCAATGACATCATCGAGACGGTGAGCACACTGGAGCGCCAGGGAGTGCAGTTCCTGCGGGTGCCGGGCGCATATTACGACGGCCTGCTGGCGCGCATCGGCCCCATCGACGAGCCGCTGGACGCGCTCCGCAAGCTTGGCATTTTGGTGGACCGCGACGACGAAGGCTACATGCTGCAGATCTTCACGCGCCCCGTGGAAGACCGCCCGACGTTGTTTTACGAAGTGATTCAGCGCAAAGGCAGCCGGAGTTTCGGCAAAGGCAATTTCAAAGCCCTATTCGAAGCCATCGAGAGAGAGCAGGAGTTGCGGGGGAATCTGTAAGGACACCTGTCCGGTCAGCCCGGCCGGCCTTGCTCTACCCGCCTGTCCCTGGCGCGCGCGAAGATCCAGTGAATTCAGGCTGCAATCGCACGGCTAATCTTTTGATTGGATGGAGACAAGTCCCTTCATCTTATACAGCAGGCTGATTCAGATGGCCTGCCGGCTTGCGAATGGAATCATTGGAGTCAATCCTTTGATTCACACCAAAGGCGCCGGAAGTGCGGGACAATTGAGGTTCTGCCAAGATCATGCTGCCCATTGAACGCTTGTGGCAGGACCGGAACCGAGTTCCAGTCCTGACGATTAGCGGCACAATTATTCTGGTGATCGCCGTCCTCGACTGGTGGACAAAGCCATACGTGTCACTGGGTTTTCTCTACCTGTTTCCCATCATGTTTGCGGCGGCGTTCCTGCCGCGATGGATGGTTGCCTTACTCGGCGCCGGTTGCGCCGCGCTGGCCGAGGTGTTTAGCTCGCTCGATCCGTCGTTCGTGCGCCTGACTTTTGAGACTCTGGCCCTGGCCGGATGCGGGCTGTTCGTTGGGGAATTGATCCGAAACCGCCGCATGAGCCTGGAGTCCCAAGCCAGGTTGAAAGCGCTGGTGGAGACCAGTCCCGCGGCCATCGTGACCGTCGACGAACGGGGCTTCATAGAACTGGCCAACCAGGCCGCCGTTGAGTTGATGGCTCCGCGAGACGGCCACTTGATTGGCAATCCAATCGCTGCGTTCCTTCCGGAATTGCACCATGCGCTGCGGTGGGAAGAAGCTCCGCAGTTCCGGGCATCGATGCAATGCCAAGGTCACCGGGGCAACGGCCAGACGTTCACCGCCGACGTTTGGTTCTCCACATACAAGGAGGGGCCGACTCCCAAGCTTGCCGCAATCATTGCGGACGTCAGCGAAGAGGACCTGCTGGGCGCGCCGGGGGGTGCGCTGGGCGTCAGCTCGAGTTTTCCGGAGCAACGCGAACGATCCGCATTGAATAATAGAGAGACGGAAGTCCTGCGGTTGTTGGTACAAGGCTTGGCCAATAAGGAAATCGCAGGCCGAATGGAAATCTCGGAAAGCGCCGTCAAGAACACGATTCAGCAGCTATTCGCCAAAACCGGCGTACGCACTCGCAGTCAGCTCGTGCGGGTGGCGCTCGAACAGTATCGAACCATACTATAAAGGTCTCACCGTGACTCAGAAAATCAACCATTCGGTTGGCGGAGCGGTGGGAGTCTGTTCGGGACTGGAGGACGCTGCTCTCCGGTATTCGAAGGAGTCATGGCTATGGTGCGAGTTCGTGTTCGACGCGTCAGCTCTTTGGCACTCTCCAGCGAGCCTTCGAGAGCCGCCCGGACAAGCTGACTCCGTGTTCGCACGCCGGTTCTGTAAAACAACTGCTGCACCGACGCCTTGACGGAGCCTTCTGAAAGCTTGAGATTCTCCCCGATCTGCTTATTCGTGAGGCCCCCCAGGATGCCCAGAAGCACTCTTTGCTCCCGATCGCTCAGGCCATTTGCGAATTTCTCCTCGTACTGGTGCGAAAGACGATCGACCGACTGATCGGCCAGCACGCGAATGATCCTCTGATCGAGCCAGACCGCGCCATTCGCTACAAGCCTGATGGCCTCAATCAGGCGAGCAGGAGCCTCGGACTTCAGAAAAATGCCTGCCGCGCCCAGTTTGATGGCGAAAGCCGAGCTCCTGGCGTCAACCGTTTCCGCCACGATCAAGAACCGGCCTTGGCAACCTTTTTGGCGGACGGTAGACATGAACCCATCCGCGCCATCCATGGCGTGTTCGAGACTCAACAGAACGACATCCACTTGTGCAGCGCTCAGGATTTCGGCCGCGTCGGCGGAATTGCCGCACTCCGCCACCACTTCCAGACCGGGCTCCGACGCCAGAAAACGAGCCAGGCTTGATCGAAACAGGGCTTGATGGTCC
This sequence comes from Bryobacterales bacterium, assembly GCA_963842505.1. Lineage (GTDB taxonomy): Bacteria > Acidobacteriota > Terriglobia > Bryobacterales > Bryobacteraceae > PALSA-129. Next base: position 497,767 of record CAWJGZ010000004.1, on the reverse strand, counting down.
AACAAGAGCAACCGGATACGGTTCTCCCGGGTTTGTTCGTTCACGCAGCCTCCTCCAACCGGACTTCTTCGTGTTGCATTCAGATTATGGCGAATCGGTAACTCTGCCAAGACCTCCAGCCAAAAGATACGGTCTTTTGCCACGAAGACTGATTGTCCGATCGAAAGATTGACACAAGGCAAATATCAGGCTGAACGATTATCGAAAGACGAGCGGTATTGAACGGAAGATGAGTGGCGCCTCTCGACGGACCGCGATAAGAACAGAGTAGAGCGCCCTGCGCTTCGCTATCTTGCCGTCCCCCGCATCTCTATGAAGACATCACCAACGATCACCGGCGAAAATTCTGCGCGGTATCTGCCGCGGCCAACCCGCGGCGCGGTTCTGGTTGCATTCCTGCACGCGGCAGCCTTTGGCCAGACCACCTTCACCTGGCAACAGATAAAGGACAGGTTCGAGGCTGCGAACCCGACCTTAAAGGCCGCTCGGGCGAACATCGACGAATCCCGAGCGGCCGAGATCACCGCTTATCTGCGGCCCAATCCGAGCCTGACGGGAACCCTAGACCAGATCAATCCATTCGCGACTATTGCTTCGCCGGCTGGGACCCAAGTCTACCGGCCGCTGACCAATGCGCTTCCGTTCGGGTCGCTCAGTTACTTGCACGAGCGCGAACATAAGCGTGAGTTGCGCCTGGAAAGCGCGAAGAAGACCACGGATATCACTGACTCCTCTTATCTGGACCAGGCGCGGACCCTGACGTTCACCCTTCGAAATGCGTTTATCCAAGCGTTGCAAGCTAAGGCGGTCTTGCAGAATGCGAAGGAAAACCTGGACTACTGGGATCGGGAACTCACCGTCAACCGTACTCGTTTCCAAGCGGGCGACCTGGCCCAAATCGATCTGGATCGGCTGGAGCTGCAGCGCGTCCAGTTCGAATCCGACTATGAAATGGCCATAGTGAATCTTCGGACCGCCAAGATTCAACTCCTGACGCTCCTGGACGATCGGACGCCGATCGAGCAGTTCGACATCACCGGGCCGTACGACTTCAGCGAGCAGTTAATGGCGCAGGAAGAATTCCGAAATGCCGCGCTCGCGGCGCGGCCGGATTTGAAGGCGGCCGTGCAGAACGTGGAGTTGGCGCAGGTCAACCATCGGCTTGCCGTAGCCAACGGCTCGACCGATCCGGCGTTTAGCGTGGATTTTGCGCGCAACCCGCCAATCCCCGCCTACATGGGTTTCAGCGTCACGATTCCGCTGCGGATCTTCGATCGGAACCAGGGCGAAAAGATCAGGACCCAGATCGACATCGGGCGGAACGAGCGTTTGCGCGACGCCGCCCGGGCGCAGGTGTTCAGCGACGTGGACTCCGCCTATGTGACATTAGTCAGCGCCATCAATCTCCTCCGCCCTTACAAGGCAAAGTATCTAAAGCTAGCCATCGACACCCGCGATAAGGTCTCGTTTTCCTATCAGAATGGCGGTGCGTCGCTGCTCGATTACCTGGATTCGGAAAAAGCATACCGGGACACTCGATTGGCTTACTTAAACCTGATTGCTTCCTATTTAACGGCGGCCGCGCAAATGAACCTGGCAGCCGGCCGGGAGGTATTACAATGAACCGCTCATTCTTCGTTGCAGCAAGTTTGTGCCTGGTGTTGAATCTGCTTTTCACCGGGTGCGAAGGTAAGGTTACTGCCCAGCAAAGCGCACCATCCGGCACTGGTCCGATCCCTGGCACGGTGGTGGCCGACCTGGATGGCAGCAATTTCAAGATGGATCATCCGGAGCGTTTTCCTCTGGCCACGGCCGGCGAGCACATCGCCACGCCGGAGCTAAATGTCACCGGCGTGGTCAGTCCCGATGTGTCGCGACAGGTCCCGGTGGCTTCGCTGGCTTCGGGCCGCGTTGTGGAAATCGATGCGCGGCTGGGCGATGAGGTGAAGAAAGGCCAGATTCTGTTCAAGGTCAGAAGCACGGACATCGCGGGGGCGTTCTCCGATTACCGCAAGGCCGTCAAGAACGAGCAACTCACCAAGATCCAACTGGATCGTGCGAAGCTCCTATACGACAACGGCGCGGTCCCGAAGAGCGCCCTGGAAGTCGCCCAAAATGCGGAGGACAATGCCAGGGTCGATCTCGAGACCACCACCGAGCATTTGCAGCTTCTCGGATCGAACCCCGACCATCCGACGGGAATCGTCCCTGTCTACGCGCCGGTTGCAGGCGTGATTACCGACCAGCAAATCACGAACTCATCGGGCGTACAGGCCCTGACTCCACCGAATCCGTTCACGATCTCGGACGTATCCCGCGTCTGGATCATTTGCGACGTGTACGAAAACGACATGGCGCAGGTCCACATCGACGAGTACGCGGACATCCATCTGGCGGCCTATCCGAATCGGGTCCTGAGGGGGCGGATCAGCAACATTCTGCCAATGATCGACCCCAATATCCGCACGGCCAAGGTCCGCCTGGAAGTGGAGAATCCCGGCCTGATGCGCCTTGGGATGTTTGTCACGGCGACTTTCCATGGCGAAAGAGCGGAGAAGCACGCGACCGTGCCGGCCACCGCGATTCTGCATTTACACGACCGCGACTGGGTCTATACGCCAGCCGACAACGGGCGGTTCCGGCGCGTGGAAGTGGACGCCGGGAACATGCTTCCCGAGAACATGCAGGAAGTCATATCGGGCATCCGGCCGGGCGCACAAGTGATTGCGAATGCGCTGGTATTCCAGAACACCGTGGAGCAATAGATGATTCGCCGGGTAGTCGATTTTGCCCTGAACAAGCGCCTTTTCGTGTTGGCGTTCGGCGTTCTGCTGATCGCGAGCGGCGTCGTGGCTTTCCACGCGCTTCCTGTTGACGCGTATCCGGACGTGGCGGACAACTACGTCGAGATCATCACGCAATGGCCAGGGATCTCGGCGGAACAAATCGAACAACAGGTCACGATTCCGCTTGAGATTGTCATGAATGGCATCCCTGAAGTGACACATCTGCGCTCGTTTTCGCTTTTCGGGTTGTCCGACATCAAATTGATCTTCAGCGATGATTCGGATAATTTCCAGAATCGCGAGCGGGTCTTGGAACGTATGTCGCAAGCCACTCTGCCGAACGGCGTTGTGCCCCAGATGGGCACGGATTGGAGTCCCGCCGGCCAGATCTACTTCTTCACCTTGCACAACACGAATCCGGCTTATGACGTGATGGAACTGAAGTCCATGGAAGACTGGGTGGTGGAGAAAAACCTGAAGGCGGTGCCGAATATCGTCGATGTTGCCAGTTTCGGTGGACCTACTCGCGAGTATCAGGTGCGCATCGACCCGAACAAGCTTATTTCATACGGCCTCAGCCTTTCGCAGGTGGAGCAACAGCTTTCCAACAACAACGTCAATGCAGGCGGCAGCTTCATCGAAGCCGGGCTGCAGCAGATCAACGTGCGGGAAGTGGGGCTGGTGGGCAACGTACGCGATATCAGTAACACGGTGATCCTGACTAAGAACGGGACGCCGCTTCACATGAGGGATATCGCTACCATTGCGCAGGGCCCCAAGATCCGGCGCGGCCAGTTTGCCCGCGCGATTCGCCGCGAAGACGGACAGATCGTGGACAACGACGACGCGGTTTCCGCCTGGGTGCCGATGCGGAAAGGCGCGGATGCGGAATCGGCGCTGGAAGGACTGCACGCCAAGGTGAAGGAGTTGAACGACCATATTCTGCCTCGCGGCGTAACGATCGTTCCGTTCATCGACCGCAGCGAGTTAGTGCAGTACACAACCCACACAGTGCTGCATAATCTTGGGGAAGGTTTCATTCTTGTTACGATCGTTCTCATCCTCTTTCTTGGGAACGTCAGGGGCGCTCTAATTGTAGCGGCCACAATCCCGTTCTCGTTATTGTTCGCTTCCATTCTGCTGGATGTTCGCCACATCCCGGCCAATCTTCTTTCGCTTGGCGCCCTGGACTTTGGAATGGTCGTGGACGGGGCGGTGGTGATGGTCGAAAACATCGTCCGCCATCTGGGCCACCGAGAGCAGGCGTCGAAGTCCATACCGGACCGCATTCGGGCCGCCGCTCACGAAGTGCAGAGACCGGTGTTTTACGCGATTACGATTATCATTACCGCGTATCTGCCTATCTTCACGCTGCAGCGGGTGGAAGGCAGGCTCTTCCGCCCGATGGCCTGGACAGTGGCTTTCGCCCTGCTGGGTGCGGTGATATTCTCGATGACCATCGCTCCGGTCCTGGCGAGTTTTCTGTATCGCAGGGAGACGCCCGAATGGCAGAATCCGCTGCTGGTCTGGGTCACCGGACTATACCGGCATGCCGTTACCTGGACCATACGTCACCGTTGGGTGATGGTTGCGGTCTCCCTGGCCGCGGTGTGTTGCAGCCTCTGGCTGTTGCGGGGCGAAAGGATTGGATCGGAGTTTCTACCCCATCTGGACGAGGGCTCGCTCTGGGTGCGCGGCACTCTGGCGCCGAGCACCGGCCCCACTGAAAGTGTCCGTTTGACAAACCAAGCCCGGCTCCTGCTCTGCTCGTTCCCCGAGGCGACCGAATGCACCAGCCAGGCGGGGCGCCCGGATGATGGAACCGACACCACCGGCTTCTTTAATACCGAGTATTTCGTCGGCCTGAAACCGAAGGCACAGTGGCGTCCCGGATTTCACAAGAATAAGGAGGAAGTTATTTCCGCTATGAATCGGGAGCTGGAAAGAATTCCGGGAGTCATCTGGAACTTTTCCCAACCCATCGCGGACAACATGGAAGAAGCGGTTAGCGGAGTGAAGGGACAGCTTGCCACTAAACTCTACGGGGACGACCTGCGAATTCTCGAAGACAAGGCCGACCAGATCGTTAGCATCATGCGCGGGGTCAAGGGAATCGAGGACCTCGGAGTCTTTCGCTTGCTCGGCCAGCCGAACCTGAACGTGACTGTCGATCGCCAGCAGGCGGCGCGGTATCAGATCAACGTAGCGGACGTACAGGACGCCATCCAGACCGCGGTGGGCGGCAACGCCCTCACTCAAGTGCTGCAGGGTGAGGCACGGTATGACCTGGTAATGCGCTATCTGCCGCAGTACCGCGACAAAAGGGAAATGATTGAAAGCATTCGCCTGCTGGCGCCCACCGGTGAACGAGTCTCGCTCGCCCAGCTTTCGAAGATCCAAGAGCAGGACGGCGCTTCGGAGATCTACCGGGAAGGAAACGAACGGTACATTGCAATCAAATACAGCGTGCGTGGGCGTGACTTAGGCGGTGCTGTGGAGGAGGCGATCAAGAAGGTCAGCACACAAGTGCAACTGCCGCGCGGCTACCACATCAACTGGGAGGGCGAATACGAGAGTCAGAAAAGATCCGAGGCGCGGCTATTAATTATCGTCCCCTTGACGGTCTTCTTCATCTTCATGATTATCTACGGCGCCTTCGGTTCCGCCAAATGGGCATGCCTGCACCTGGTCAACGTGGCCGTGGCGCGCGTGGGAGGACTTTTGGCGCTCTATATTACGAACACGCACTTCAGCGTCTCGTCAGGCGTGGGATTCCTTGCCCTGTTCGGCGCTTCGGTGCAGACCGGCGTAATCATGGTGGAGTACATCAACCAATTGCGGGCGCGGGGACTCACGATTGAAAACGCCGCCATTGAAGGCGCTGTCCGAAGGCTACGGCCGATCATGATGACTATGCTGGTGGCCACGCTGGGCCTGTTGCCCGCCGCCCTGTCGCATGAGATCGGGTCCGATTCGCAACGGCCGTTTGCTATCGTCATCGTCGGCGGCCTGATCGTCGATCTGGTCATGAGCACCTTCCTGCTGCCGACTTTCTATGCATGGTGGGCGCGCCCGACCGATCACTTGCCGGCGGCGGAAGAATCGAGGAGCGTATACGAATAGCTCCGATCCGCCACGCCGGCGACGAACATACCCGATCCGGCCGTGAATGGCCGGTGAGCGTGACGGGTTGCGGGAAGTGAAGAAAGAGGCCCTGTAACTCCTTAATACTTCCCCGGCGGGCCGCTCTTCGCGGTACCCTTGATAGAACCAATGAAGCTCTGCACCTTCGAAGTGTCGACGCCTGTCGGCCGGCACAGCCGCGTCGGTGTGTGGAACGAAGACCGTATCATCGACGTGAATTTCGCGACCGCATGGTACCTTTCGCAACAGGGCGAGCCCGAGCCGCAGCGCTTGGCCAACGCGCTGGCGCCTTCCAGCATGCTTGAGTATCTGCGCGCCGGCCTGCGCGCAATCAACTCCACCGATGAGCTTTTCCGAGAATCCGGCCCGCAACCGTTTGGCTGGTGGAAGGGCGATAATCCGCCGCGCGGTCCCAACGACGAGACGCTGGTGTACCAGCCGAATGAAGTGCGCCTCTGCGCCCCCGTGCCCAATCCGGCGCGCGTGGGCACCGGCGTGGAAATCCATTGCCAGGCGGAGCCCGAGATGGAAGCGAAACTCGCCGCCGTGATTGGCAAACAGGGCATAGACATCAACGCCATGGAAGCCCGCGAGTATATCGCCGGTTTCACCGCCGTCAACGATTTCGGCGCGCGCCTCTCAGCCCAAGGTCCGTGCCTGGTGACGCCCGACGAGATTGGCAATGCCTACAACCTGGCGGTACGGGTTCGTGTCAATGGCGAGTTGCTCGGGCAGGCGCATACCGGCAAGCTCCGTCCCCAGTTCGAAAACGCCATCGAGAACTTGTCCGCGAGCGACATCGTTCTGCCGGGCGATATCATCGCCTTCCCCCTGGCGTTGCGGCTTCCGGTGCGTCGCGGCGACGTGGTGGAACTGGAAATCGAACACATCGGCACGCTCCGCACGCCGCTAGCCTGAAGGTTCCCCACCGGCGCGTGGTTCCGCGTATCCTGTTTAGAAGGAGGGGGCATGTATCCACTCAAGAGGGGCAAGTTCGCGCCGCAGGCGCACGTCGGAATTCCGGAGGGAACGTTCGAGGAAGAGCACGGCCGCAAGGGTTTTTACGGCAAGAGCGCGCATCTCTATCATGCGCACGCGCCCACCGGCTGGACCCGCTTCGAAGGCAAACTGCGTCCGCACCTGTTCGACCTCAATCAACTTGCGCCCACCGATGCTCACGATCCCGCGGGCGCGCCCGTAGCGTTCCTGGGCAATCACGACGTCACGCTCTATGTTTCGCGCCGCTCCCAGCCCATGCCCTTCTATTACCGCAACGCCGATGGCGACGAACTCATCTTCGTCCACCGCGGCAAGGGCGCCGTGGAAACCGATTTCGGACCCCTGACCTTCGAACCGGGCGATTACCTAGTGCTGCCGCGCGCCGTAACCTACCGGATCATGCCGGAGACGCAGGACAATTTTTTCCTGATTATCCAATCGCGCACGGAATTCGAGCCGCCGGATAAGGGGCTGATTGGCCAGCATGCGCTGTACGATCCCGGTGTCGTCACCGTGCCCGAGCCGGCTCCGCACCTCGACGACTATCGCGAGTGGGAAGTTCGCATCAAGGTGGATGACGAGATCTCGAAAGTTTTCTACCCGTTCAATCCCATCGATGTGGTGGGCTGGAAGGGCGACCTGACCGCGTGGAAGCTCAACATGCGCGATATCCGCCCGATTATGAGCCACCGCGCGCACCTGCCGCCCAGCGCGCATAGCACTTTCGTCACCGAAGGCGCGGTGGTGTGCAGTTTCCTTCCGCGCCCGTTGGAGCAGGACGAAGCCGCGCTGCGCGTCCCGTTTTTCCACCGCAACACCGACTACGACGAGTTCCTTTTCTACCACGACGGCGATTTCTTCAGCAAAGACAACATCAAGCCCGGCTACGCCACGCTGCATCCGCGCGGCATTCATCATGGCCCGCACCCCAAAGCGCTGGCCAACCAGAAAAGCAAGACGCACACCGACGAATACGCCGTGATGCTGGACGGCCTGAACCCCATCCACGTGCTGCCCGCGGGCGAGAAAGTGGAATGGAAGGAATACTGGGCGAGTTGGATGGAGAAGAAGTGAGCGGCCGGCAAATCCCAATTCCGGACACTCCGCCTCGCCCCTTCGCCGCTTAACTTCTTTTGCCACACTGAAATACCATCGGCCCGGCAACTGCCCTACACTTGAGATTGCGGTTCACCTAGACGCCGATGAAATCATTCGATTCGCGCACGCCTTGCATCCTTATCGCGGACGACCAGACCGATGTGCTTGAGGCCCTGCGCTTCCTGGTCAAGGGCGAAGGCTATCAGGCCGAAGCCGCCACATCCCCCGCCGCCGTTGTCGAAGCCGTTGAATCCCGCGACTTCGACGCTGTCGTCATGGACCTCAATTACACCCGCGACACCACCTCCGGCCAGGAGGGTCTCGACCTGCTCAACCGTATTCAGAGCCTCGATTCCACGCTGCCCGTGATCGTGATGACGGCCTGGGGTTCGGTCGACCTTGCGGTTGAGGCGATGCGGCGCGGCGCCCGCGACTTCATCCAGAAACCTTGGGACAACACCCGGCTTTCCGCCATCCTCAAGACCCAAATTGAGCTGGGCCGCGCGCTTCGCAAGGGCCAGCGGCTGGAAGCCGAAAACCGCGCCCTGCGCGCCGAGCGCTTTCCGCAGTTGATCGCGCACTCGGCCGCCATGCGCCCGGTTCTCGACGTGATCTCGCGGGTCGGTCCGTCGGACGCCAACGTCCTCATCACCGGCGAGAACGGAACCGGAAAGGGACTGGTGGCGCAAACCCTGCATTCGGTTTCACTGCGCGCCACCCGGCCGCTGGTCACGGTCAATACCGGCGGGCTGGCCGAAGGCGTCTTCGAAAGCGAACTATTCGGCCACGTGAAGGGAGCTTTCACCGACGCCAAAGCGGATCGCGTGGGCCGCTTCGAAATGGCCGATGGCGGAACTCTGTTCCTGGACGAAATCGCCAACATTTCGCAAAGCCTGCAATCCAAGCTGCTGCGCACGCTCGAAACCGGGGAATTCGAACGGGTCGGTTCCTCCAAGACGCGCCGCGTGGATGTGCGCGTCTTCTCCGCCACCAATGCCGATCTGGCCGCCCAGGTGGCCGAAGGCCGCTTCCGCCAGGACCTGCTGTTCCGGCTCAATACCATCGAGCTGCACCTTCCCCCGCTGCGCGACCGCCGCGAAGATATTCCGCTGCTGGCCGCGCACTTTCTGCACCAGCACGCCGAGCACTACCGCAAACCGCTCGGCGCCTTCGATGAGAGCGCCATCAAGGCGCTGCTGGCGCACGCCTGGCCGGGCAATGTGCGCGAGCTCGACCACGCCGTGGAGCGCGCCGTGCTGATGGCGCAGGGCGACACCATCCGCGCCGCCGATCTCGGTCTGCGCGCGGGCCGTGAAGGCCCGCCGCGTCTCGAAGAGATGAGTCTGGAAGACGTGGAAGCGCTGCTGATTCGCAAAGCGCTGGCGCGCTTCAACGGTAACGTCAGCCACGCCGCCAGCGCGCTGGGCCTGAGCCGCAGCGCCCTCTACCGGCGTCTGCAACGCTACGGATTGTGACGACGCCCCATGTCGCAATCGTCCAAACCGGCGCGTATCAGCCATGAGGGACACATCGTTTTGCTGGCCTTCCTGGCCGGCCTGCCCGGTTCCACCATCGCTCTCTATATGCTGTGGACCGGCGGTTACCGGGTGCCATACGAGCTAACCTTCACCACCCTGATTGTGTGCGCTTGGCTGGGCTTTGCCTTCGCCGTGCGCGAGCGCGTGGTCTTTCCCCTGCAGACCCTCTCAAACCTTCTGGGCGCCTTGCGCGAGGGCGATTTTTCCGTGCGTGGCCGTTCTCCCTGTCCGGACGATGCCTTGGGCGACGTCATGCGCGAGGTGAACACGCTCGGCAGCACGCTGCGCGAGCAGCGCCTCGGCGCCCTGGAGGCCACCACTCTTCTGCGCACCGTGATGCGCGAAATCGACGTCGCCATCTTCGCCTTCGACGAACACCATCGCCTCCGCCTGGTGAATCGCGCGGCCGAGCGCCTGATGGCTGCCTTGCCCGAAGGACTGCTGGGCCAGACGGCTGAGGCACTGAACCTGGATAACTGCCTGGCCTGCCCGGAGCAGGCCACTTTGCAAGCCTCGTTTCCCGGCGGCGCCGGGCGCTTTGGAGTGCGCCGCACGCGCGTCCGCGAGCGCGGACTGCCGCTTGAGCTGGTGGTGATCTCCGATCTTACCCAGGCCCTCAGCGAGCAGGAACTGCAAGCCTGGCAGCGCCTGGTGCGCGTGCTGGGCCACGAGCTCAACAATTCGCTCACGCCCATCAAGTCGATTGCCGGCAGCCTGGAAAGCATCCTCGCGCGCGAAGATCTGCCCGGCGATTGGCGCGACGACATGCGCCACGGCCTGCACGTCATCACCGCCCGTTCGGAGAGTCTAAGCCGCTTTCTCGGAGCTTATGCCCGCCTGGCGAAGCTGCCGCGGCCGCAGTTGCAGCCGTTGGTGGTGGCCGAAGCCGTGCAGCGCGCCGCCAGTCTGGAGACGCGGCTCGGGGTCTTAATCGAGCCGGGTCCATCGGTTACCGTGCGGGGCGATCCCGATCAGTTGGAGCAGGTGCTGATCAATATCATGCGGAATGCTGCCGATGCATCTCTTACCACCAGCGGCCGAGTCTGGACCGGATGGCGCCGTGACGGCGCCATGCTGGAGATTTGGGTAAAGGACGAGGGACCGGGCCTTTCCAGCACCGCCAACCTGTTCGTCCCATTCTTCACCACCAAGCCGGGGGGTTCGGGCATCGGACTGGTTCTCAGCCGGCAGATTGCCGAGAGCCATGGCGGCGCCCTCACCCTGGAAAACCGCCTGGACGCTCCCGGGTGTATTGCCCGCTTGCGCCTTCCCGCCTGACAGCCGGCCGGTTGGCGCAAAACTGCTTGTTTCTCTGGGAAAAAAGAATTTGCCCCGAAAGAATGGGTCGCGCGGCAAAGACGCCGGCGTGACACGCGAGGCTGTGTACTGGCCGGTCGTTTTCTAGCGCTCTGGCGTGAAGTTCAGCTTGATCTGGACCGGTGATTCCACCGGCTTGCCGTTCAGCACCGCCGGCTTGTACTTCCACTCCAGCACTGCATCGATCGCGGCTTTCTGAAGCATCGGATTGCCCCTGGTGACCTTGGCGTTCTTCACCCTGCCGTCGGTGCCAATGGTGGCTTCGACTTCCACCACGCCGCTGGCGCCGATCTGGCGCGCCACCTTGGGATACTCAGGAGCCTTCTTGTAGATCGGTTCAGCCGGGATGATCTGGCCACCGGTAGTGCCGGTAGGGGCCGAAGTGGAAGTCTCCACGGGTCTGGCCGACCCGGACCTGGCCGGGGCCGTCGGGGCAGCAGCCGCTCCTGACATGATCGCGCCCAGATTACCCGGAGCTGAGGCATTTGCCCGCACTTCGGCGGGAGCGTCGGACAATTCCGCCGGCGCGGCTGGCCGTAGCCGCTGCGCCAGGCTTTCCCTATCAAACTGCTTCACCGGTGCCGGGTTGTGCGCCACTGGTTGGTCTTCGGGCGGTTTTGCAGTCGAGTCGGCCGATGTCACGTCTGTGCCGTCGGCGTTCGGACTCTTGCCGGGGGTGTTCTGCTTGGGTCCGAGTTGAGGTCCCTGAACGGCCGGCGTCGGCGAGGTTGCCAAGGGTGAGGGCCGCGGATCGTGCACGCGCAGCGATTCGCTGGTGGTTCTGGATTGGTTAGCATCGGTCACTTCCATCTGGAAGCTCACGTCTCCCGAAATCGGAGGGTACACGATGCTGCCGGTGCGAACCTGGTTGGGATCCATTTCGATGTTCTCATGACGCTCGCCATCGGTGATCGCGAGAACCACCTTGGACGCGTGCTGGATCACCGGCGAGTTGTTGTTCCAGGTGAGCAGCAGTCCGCCGGTGGTCTTTTCGATGCGCAGACCGAGCGGCGAGGAATCCTGCTGCGCGACGGTCTGGGTGGTGGCGTTCCGATGCAGCAAAGCCGGATAGACGAATAGGAATCCGCCTACCAGGACAAGCATGCCCAGAGCGGCGGCGACCAACAGCCGCAGCTTCTTGTTCTTGTTGGCCGCGGGCGGCGCCGCTACCGAAGCGAACGCCGGGACTTCCTGAACCTTCGGAGCCGGCGCTGGCGGCGCAACCACGTTCTCCTTGGCTTTTGCTTCTTCTTTCGTTTTGGGCGGCTCGGCCGGCGCTACCTTGGCTGCGGGAGCCGCCGGAGCGATCTTGGCTGCCGGGGCTGCCGGCGCCGGTGTCACCTTGGCGGACGGAGGTTGCGGAGCGGGTGCTACTTTCGGCGCGGGCGGAGCAATCTTCGCGGCTGGCGCGGGCGGCGCCGGGGTCACTTTAGGAGCCGGCGAAGGAGCTGGGGAGACCCTGGCCGCCGGTGGGGCAGGCGGTGCAGGCGGAGCAATCTTGGCCGCTGGCGCAGCCGGTGCTGGTTGCGGCGCGGGCGGATTCGGTTGAGCCAGCTTCACTTCCGGTTCCGGCGCTGGCATCTCACGCCGCGGTGCAATCGGAACGATCTGTGCCCGGACCGGCGGCTTGGCGGCAACCGGCGGCTCGGCGGCTGGCAATTGAGACGCGGCGGAAGGCGCCGCATCCATGCTCAGCCTGTGCGACCCGCCGCCCAGTTCCGAGGAGCGGAACGGGAATTCCAGCAGGCTGGCATCTCCCGAAATCCGGCCGTTCTCTTGAATGAAGATCCCAGCGGTGCAGGCTTTGGTGGCAAACGGACGCACCAGCAAGATAATATGATGCGGATCGTGGAAGCGCGGTTCGAAGAAGGCCAGGTCTTCGGCGTCCAGCGACAGTCCCTTGCGCGTGTGACTGCGGAAGAATCCCGCCACCCGCAGCCCGGCGCCCGAGGCGTGCTGCTCGATGGCTCTGTCAAAGCGGCTCATGTCCGCGTCGGACAGCCGGTACAGCGGGCCTCGGCTATAGTCGCACTGAACCAATTCAAAGTCTTCGACACTCACCGTTGCCGGATTTCCCTGCGCGAAGCCGCCCAACAGCAGGCCGCCAATCTCCGAGCCGCGCGATGTCAGCGACCGGAATGATTCCACGGTCTGTTGTTCCAGGCGGTCAACCAGCGCCAAAGGCAGCCGGACCACAATTGGTTTCTGGGCAACCTGCCAAATATACGACGCCCCTCCCGACGAGGGTACGTCGAGGCGTTCTGCGCGAGCGGTAGACTCAGTCATGAGATTCTCCGGTTCTTAATTCTACTAGGATTTCCTGTTTTTTAACGTACCTTTTTTGCTATATTATTTCCAGTACCATTAGGAAACAACAAGGGTTAACATTAGATATCATTCGGTTACTCTCACCATTTATGGTAGAATTTCGGAAGTATTGTGCCATAATGATCGACAATGAACGCGAGAATTTGCCAATTATGTGGCAAACCGCTCAGCCGTTTTGCGGTCGGCTCCGGCGGTGATTTCTGTTCTCGCGAGCACCGCAATCAATATCGTCTCCGCTTGGGGATGGACCGGCTCATGGAGGCGGACAAAGTCGCCAGCCTGATGCGCCGGCGCGAAAATGCCAAACAGATTTCCACGGACCTGCTGCTGGCCGATTACAATGCGGCTCCGCGCAGTTACCCACCGGCCCGCATCGAGTCCCAAAATCCATCGATGGATGGATTCAAGCCGACGCCCGCGGGTTTGTTCGTGCCGCGTGTTCCCGATCGCAGCGAAAAAACCGCGCCGTTAGGTTCTGTTAAGGTCGCCTTGGCTGCACAACCGCGCTCCTTGCTGCTTGCCATGCACGGTGGCCGCGGCGCGATCCCGCCGCCCCGCCGCGGCTACAAGGTTTCGGTCGAGATCCCGCAATCCCGTAAAGCGATCGCGTGCGACCGCCCTCGCAAGCTCGCCGCCGTTCCGCGAGAGTACGGTATCTTGCGGCATCCGCCATTGCGGGTACACATTGGGCCCGAGAATCACAAGCGGCATTCCATTGCACCGGTTGGCGCACACTCCCTCAAATCTTCTCAACGAACGTATGTTTTGCGGAACCATCCGGTGAAGGGAAGGGAACTGCGCGTGTCGGCGTCCGCCGGTTTCCGCCTTCCCGATCCCGTGCGGCCGGCCATTGCATTGGCGAAGCCCGATCCCGTGGCCATGTCCTTTTCCCAACGGCCCCACGGAGTCACTCCGCTGTCGCACAACATCCAAGCCAGAACGCGCCACGCAGGCAGGCAAATCATGAAATACGAAATGGTCTACCGGCCTCGCGTCATGGGAACAGGCACGGCGGCATTTCTCTGGCCGGGCGCGGTCCCGTCCGCGTGCGATTTGCGCAATGCCGAATGCGTGGTGCGCTGTGCTACTTTGCGATGGCAGACCGGTGATCCTCTGCCGCTTGGGTTACGCCCGCTCGAAGACGGCGCCGGCTTCAACCGCGCCCCGGCATCGCTGGTCGCTTCCCGGCCCGTCGCCGCCGGCATGCAATCGGCGCAGCGTTTCACGCTGGTGGCCTTCGAACCGCAGGACAATTTGTTTGAGTACACGCCGCGCGCTCTGCACGGCACGCTGATGGGCGGCGTGCCCTTCGGCGCTCCCGAGACGCCGCGCCAGAAGACCGCGGCCATCGCACCGGCGCAGGCCGCTCCCATCGAGGAGCATTTTGGTAACGGCTTTGCCAACTGGCTGGGCGGCGTGGAAGACTGGAAACTCGATATTGCCGGCGTGCGCACCGGTTCGCTGGCGCTCTTCGGACCGTCTATCGAACTGGACGATTACGATCTCGAGTTCCTGACGCGCATCGACCATCACAGCGTCAACTGGGTTTACCGCGCACACGATTTCAACGAATACTTCCAGGGCAGCATCGCCGTGGCGCCAGGCGGAGGATTCACGTTCAGCCGCTGGGTGGTAGCGGGCGGCGCCGCCTCGCCGTCGGTCACTCTGCCTATTCGTCCGCCATCGGCGGCCAAGCCGTCGCCCGGCGGCAAGACTGCCCTCACCGTGCGCCTGCGTGTTCGCGGCGGCGATTTCACCCTCTATCTGGACGGTCAGGCCGTCGACACCTGGAGCGACGCACGGTTTCCAGTCGGCGGTATCGGTTTTGTAGGCACACCCGAAGACCGGGCGCGGCTTTACTGGGTAAGACTAACACCCGCGGGAATCCCCACAAAGGAGAATCGGAAACAATGAGTACCAGCGCCATCAGATCCCCCAAAGTTCAACCCCTCCGGCCAGCACATCTGGAAGGTGGCGACAAGCCCGGTTTGGCGGGCGCCAATGCAGGTCCGGCATCCGGATTCCTGGCTCGTGCAGTGAGTTTGCACTTGGCCGGTAAGCGCGAGGACGCTCTCAAGCAGTTGCAGCGCGCGTTCGCCTCGAATGAGGCATCGCCGGAAATCTACCGCGCGATGGGCCACATTCAGTTTGAATTGGGCGACTACCAGGAAGCCTCCAAGAGCTACCGCACACTCACCCAGCTCAAGCCTCAATTCGCCAAAGGATGGTTCAACTTCGCGGTCTGCCTGGAGCGCATCAGCGCCTGGGACGAGGCCGCGCAGGCCTTCCACAAGGCGTGTACGCTCGATTCCTCGCACCTCGACGCCTACCTCGGGTTGGGCGCCACACAACTCCGGCTGGAAGATCCCAAGAGCGCTCTGTTCGCCTTCGAGCATTGCCTGGAACTGGCACCCGCTCACGAAGACGCTCTGTTCGGCAAGGCCGCGGCGTTGCAATCCCTCGGCCACCCCGACGAAGCTTCAGCCATTTACCAGCGCATCCTGGAACAGAATCCCGACTCCGAAGAGTCCCTCGCCAACCTGGTCCTGATCGGCATGTCGAAAGAGGATTTCGACATGGTGCGGGAATACTCGGAGCGGCTGCTTGAACTGCGGCCCGAATCCATCGTGGCTCTGGAAGGCCTCTCTGCCTGGTCCTGTGCGGCCGGCGAACACGCCCTCACCGCGAAATTCTGCACTTTGCTCACTGCCGCCGTGCCCGGCCACTTTGAAGGCTGGTTTAACCTGGGTCTGGCGCACCAGAAGTCCGGCCGCTGGGAACAGGCCGCCGAAGCCTATGAAGAGGCTCTCAAGCTGCGTCCGCAATCCTGCGAAACGCAGACCAATATCGGCATTGTCCGGGAGCAACTGGGCGACATCGATGGCGCCCGCCAGTCGTACGATCGCGCCATCCAGGCCAACCCGGATGGGCTTGCTCCTATCTGGAACCTGGCCCTGCTGCTCGAGCGCACCGGCAAGACCGATGACGCCGAACGCTATTACAAGCAGATCCTGGAACGCGCGCCCAAGGAAGAAGAGGCTCGCTTCCGCCTGGGCTATCTGCGCCTGCAGAGGGAAGATTATCGCAGCGCCGCCGAAGCTTTTGAGGGCTGCTTGAAGCACCGCCCCAACTGGCCTGAAGCGCACGCCAACCTGGCCCTCGCCTATAGCGGTTTGGGCGAGCGCGACCAAGCCGAACGCCTCTACGACAAGATGCTCGAAAACGATCCGAAGTCCGTCGACGCGCTGCGCGGCCTGGCGGCTTTGGCGATTCAATCCTCCGATTTCGATTCCGCTCTGGAGTTTCATGTTCGCCTGATCGATCTGGGCGAGCGCTCCCCCGAAGTGCTTTACAACGCCGGCCTGATGTACGAGAAAGCCGGCCAGCTCGAAAAGGCCGTGCGGCTCTACCGCGACGCGCTGGCGCAACAACCCGGCATGCCCGAAGCTTTGCTCAATATGGGGCGCATTCTGGAGACCACCGGCAAGGGCGAGGAAGCTCGAACCTGCTGGGCCAAAGCACTCGAAGCCGAACCCGCCTTGGCGCAAGGTTACTTCGGACCCGCCATCGAGTAGGCATGGTGGCTCTTTGTCTCCCGGCCTCGGTGGTGATCGAATTCCTCACCTGGCTGGTGTGGTTCCTGGTTTTCGTAGCGCTGGAGAAAAGTCTCTGCCGGCGCCACCCGGGAATCCGCACGCTGTGCCGGATGCTATTCCTTGCAACCGTGGCGATTGCCATTGTTCCGGCTGTCTGGACACTGGCCGCGGCCCGCTATCATGGCCCTCTTCTGCTGGCTGCCGTCAATCACGCCTTCGGTCTCGGGGTGTTGGCCCAGACTTCGGTGCGGTCCTTGCTGTTGGTCCGCTGGCTGGCCTGGTCCGGTCCGCGGTTTGCGCTTGCAGCCGCCGCCTCCACGCCGCAACTTGGCGCCGCCGGCGAGCGACATGTCCTGACGTCCATGCTGGCCATCACCCAGGTTCTGCGCCTGGCGCGCAAAAGCCGGTTGACCGGACCTGACTGAGGCGCTTCCGTTTCTCACGCCGCCACTGTCTTTGATTCTGACTGTTACCTCTAACTTCTCACTCCGCACTGACTCCCATATTTCACACGGATATCAACGGCGCGGCCCTTGCTCCAAGACCCAGCTTCCGATTTTCTCCAGAGCAACCGGCGAGATCGTCTCCTCGATTTCCGCGTATTCGCTCACCGCCCCGGTCTTGGCAGTCTGGAACAGATGGTTCAGTCCGGGCAGTTCGACCGCTTCAAAGTGCTGGTTTCCGCCTTCTTCGAGCGCCTTGCGGATGGCCGGCAGGTTCTGCCGCGGCGGCACTTGCGTGTCCTTGGACCCGTTGATCGCCAGCACCGGACAGGTCAGTTTGCGCAGCGCGGGCGCGGGATCATAAGTCAGGAAGTAGCGATACCACACCGACGTGAGCTGGCGATAAGCCGTCTCAAATTGTGCATCCGGCAAGCCTGGGCCCAGCAGGTCGCGCAGCTTTTGCTTTAGCACGGTTCCGTCTTTTTCCTGCTCCACCAGGTCCAGGATCTTACGCTGCATCTGGCCGGCCCGCTCCGCCTGGTCGTGACTCATGCCGGCGGCTTCGTTGCCTGCCACCACTTGCGCCACGATGATCTGGTCGCCGGGAACCCCGGAGCCGGCCATCATCACGATGAACGCCACATCCTGATTCCGCGCCGCCACCATAGGAGCGATCACGCCGCCCTCGCTGTGGCCGATCAGACCGATCTTGTGGGTGTCCACCTCCGGCCGCGTCTTCAGATATGCGATTGCGGCTTCGGTATCGGTGGCGAAATCGGCCGTGGTGGCCGTGGCAAAGACTCCGCCGGATTTCGCCGTTCCGCGGTCGTCCGTGCGCAGCACCGCAATGCCACGGCGCGTCAGTGAATCGGCCAGCACCAGAAACGGCTTATGGCCCATGAGGGCTTCGTCGCGATCCTGCGGCCCCGATCCGGTAATCAGCGCAACCGCTGGAAACGGCCCTTTGCCCTGCGGAATTGTCAGCGTCCCCGCCAGCCGAATGCCGGCCGCCGGGTTCTCGTAGGTAACATCTTCTTCGCGATATGGATATGGCTTGACGGGGTTCTGCGGGCGGCGCGGCGGAGCAAACGCGGCTGCCGTGCCGCGCTTCAGAATTAGCGGCAGAGAGGCGCCGCGTTGCGAAAAAGTGCCCTCGATGGTGGAAAGATCTTTCGATATGACGCCATCGAACTTGGCGTCCAAGGCTTTCATCTCCAGAGTGATCGCGGAGCCCTCGCGCTTCACCATCGAAACCGGCAGACCGCTCGCGTTCTGGTCGGGGCTGTCCATGGTAGCGGCCAGACCGTCCTTCGTGCTGGTCAGATGTAGAACCGTTCTGAGTTTTATACCGCCCGCATCGAGCACGCCCTGCCAGGTTCCATCGATGTCGGAAGGCTTCACCGCGCGCGTCAGGTTGAGCGCGAGAGACGCGCCTTGCGTCCACGTGCCTTGAATGGCGGTAGCGTCACCGTTGACCGTTCCTTCATAAGAGCCGTGCACTACTTCGCTGGCGAAAGTCAGCTTTGAGCCGTTGAGTGTGATCGAAGAGATCGGAATTCCGTTAGCGGATTGATCAAGGCTGTCGAGCGTGGCTTTGAGCGCGCCGGCGGAGGTTCTGGATATATGCACCAGCAGGTGCAGCTCGGTGCCGCCGGCCTGCAGCGTTCCCTGCCAATCGCCGGTGATGTCCTGGCCCTGCGAGGCCCATGCTGCTGACAGAGCAAGAGCTGCCATGAGAGTCTTCGTCACGGTGTTGATCTCCTCCTGCCTATTGTGTGCGGCAGACCTCCCGGTCCGCAACCCGAAACCAGCCCGGTTCGGTCGCAGCGCGCCGGCGGCTGCGGCTGGAACGTCAGACTCTGTTTTAATAGTACTAGTACCTACAAAACCAAACCACTAGTACCAATATGCGGGCAATCGCTTGTGGCGCCAGCGTATGATTGGTTACACTAAATAGCGTTTACTTCAGACCCAGTACTTTTTGCTTTTCTGGGATCTTTTTTTTGGAGCGATTCATGCGAAATAGTACACTTGTCCTACTCCTCACCGGTCTTTGCTTCTCGGCTTCCCTCCTGTCGGCGGGCACCGTCTCCGTCGAAGCCTCCGCCTCCTTCAACGGCGGCCTGCTTGGAGACTGGAGCTTTCAATATGTATCCGGCGCGCCTGGTCTGTACCTTGAGTCGATCACTATCGACCTCGACCCCGCGGACCTGTACTTTGACACGGCTGCGGGCGGCTTCGGGTCGCTGGCATCTGAGAACGTCTGCTGCTTTGCGGGCACCGACGCGACCACCGGCCTCGCTGACATAACCGTCGGCTCCACTTACTATTCGGCGCCCTTTCCCAATTCGGCCCTGGGCACCGCTCTCGACGGTGGACAAGTTGTGACTTTCAACTTCACCGACTTCGCGCCGGGAGACACCTTCTCTTTCCAGGCCGATGTCGATCACCCCGATCCCACGTTGACTCCCTTGCGCAATTGCACGGGGCTGAAGTTGCTGGCTCTAGTCGCCTGCAATGCGGCGAATGCCACCATTACAGCAGCCAACAACGTCGCACTGCTGGCGGCGCAAACGGTTTTGTCGGGCCAAATGGCCGGCGCGACGGTAACCTACACCTTCGGGGGAACCGACTATTATACGGGCGCCAGCACCGGAACTTTCCAGGCCCCGACTCTTGGCGACATCCTCCGCGGCGATACAGGCAGCACGCTGGACATTTTGGGCGACGTTCAGACCCCGGAACCGGGAACCATCGCCATGCTTGGGGCTGGCTTGGCCGCGCTCGGTTTGCTCCGGCTCCGGCGGCGGAGCTAGTCCGCAACTGTTTCCTCTTTTTGGGATCTACGGGGGCCGGCGTGTGCGCACTGCGCGCTTATCGCGCGGTGATGGTCACGGCCGCGCTGGCGGAACCGTCCACTGAAACCACCAGCGGCACCTGGCTGCTGCCGAACGATTGCGCATCGGCAAATTGAACCTGCAGGACAGCCGTGGATGCCGGCTGGCCCGCGGACGCGGCGGCGATTTGCGTGACGCTCAACACCGTCATTGGCACGCCTGAGATTCTCACCTGGACGCGGTTGAGCGCGCTGATTACCGACGGATCTACGTTGGTGACTTCGACGCTCAGGATATCGCCGGGGTTCGCGGCCGTGTCGGTGTCGAGCGCCACGCCCGCGGCGTTGGCCACGGTGCCGGCGGCGATGACCGGCTGCGGTCCATCGATCTGGACCAGAACGGGCGCCGTCGAGCCCAATCCGTTACTCACCACCAGCGTCGCCGGCCCGGTGGCAAAACCGGCTGGTATGACGAAGTTGACCTGAGTCGCGGAGGCATACACTACCGGGACCGCCGCTCCGTTCAGAGTCACCACGGTTGCGGACCCAGGCGTGCCGGACCCGAGCGCCAGCGCCGAACCGAAGATCGTGGCATAATCGCCCGCGTGCAGCGTGGTGGCGTAAGTGACCGCGTTATAGACCGGCAGCGCCAGGGTGGGCAACGCGCCGCTGGCCGGCAGGATCTGGAAGGCCACCGGCGGCAGCACCTGGAATCCCGAAATCACATTCACCGAGGCCGGCCCTGGCGTGGCATTGTTGGCCACCACGATGTCGGCCACCAGGTGCGTGGGGCTGAGAACCCACACGCGCCGCACTGAGATGTCGTTCGTCCCGAATCCCAAGGTCACCTGGCCACTGATGAAATTGGTGTTGGTAGCGGTGATGTCGATCTTGGAAGCCGTGCCGTCCGGATTCGCTCCCGCCGCCAGGGCTGTCAGGCTGACGCTCGAAATCTGCGGCGCGTTGGACGCCGGATAGGAGTACACCACCGGGTTGCCGGATTGCAGGAACATGGAGTTCTGGCCGTCGGCTTCAAACGCCGTGATAGTCGAGTTCTGGCTGCTGGCGCCATCGGGCAGCGCAACCGTGATGAAGCCGCTAATGGGATCGGTGGGAGTGAACGGCGACAGTACGGAGGCTTCCAGCCCGTCGAAGAAGATGCGCGAATCGGCGCTCAGGCCGCTGCCGCCGATGGTCAGATTACCATTGACGTTGAGGGCTACCGAAGTGATCGCCGGCGGCTGCTTTGCAACCACCACGAATGCGTCCGGCAGCACGTACATATCGGAGGATGCGCCGGAGCCGAACGTCAGCACCAGGTGGCGCGGACCTGTGATGGCGCCGTTGTTGGGGTTCGGGAAATCCATCACCAGGTAGGGGTCATATACAGCGGGGTTACAGGTGGCTGAGCTGTTACAAGTGGGGTACAACTGCATGGCCGGGTTCCCGAGATCGCCTCCCAGAACGGTGGCGACCAACGGATCGGCGGGCGTCAGCAGTTCGGAGGACAACGAGCCGTAGTTTGGCTGCACCCAGACCCGTAGAGACGGCTGGCTCGCACTGACGAAGGCCGGGGTCATCCAGAACGGCGATGTCGCGTAGTAGGTGACGGGTACGAGGAAACAATAGGTCACCAAGTCATAGATCGGAACCGAAGTCCTCGCCGCCACGGCAAAATTCTCATCGGTCAGGGACTGGCCCGCGGCTACCGTGAAGGTGGTGGCTTGTCGAGGATCGGTGGTGCCTGGATAAAAGACCGTCTGGAAATAACCGCTGCGCGGGAAAGATGCCACGCCGTTTGAATCCACCGGTAGAGTGAGGCCTGTTCCGTTCGACGGTACGGCATCCGGCGGCAGCGGGTGCACGTACAACTGGTATTGATTGGGCGGCAGCCCGTTGATGGTGTAAGTGCCGTCCGGGTTGGTGAGCGCACTGACGGCCGGCCCGATGGCCGGGATGGCCACCACGGACGCCAGATTAACCGCCGCACCGTCTGAACTGCCTAAAGTAACACGTCCGGAAATCGAACCGAAGTTATTGGTCCAATTGACGTTGCCGTAAAGCTCGGAGATCGCCGCGATGTCGTCGGCGTCCACCGGGCGGGAGCGCGAAGTATTGCGGATGACGTCCTGCGACATAGCTGCGGCCGTCCAGGTGTGCTGCAAGCCCAGCGCGTGGCCGAACTCGTGAACCGCGGTGGTGTAATACTCTTCGAGATAACTGGGACCTGGGCCATAATCGCTCTGGCTGGTGGTGTTGTTGGTGAGGATCACCAATCCGCGGGAAATCGGGAAGAACTGCCCGTTTGCCCCCGTCTGAACACTGGCGGTGGTGGACATCACCGGTGTACCCAAACCGAGCAGGCCGGGCGGCAGATCCGAGAAGATCACATCGCCGCCGGGCGTGGTGGAGGCCGGTGTGGCGGAGTAGGTTTCGACGCCGCCGAAAGTCACTCGTAGACTGGAGCTGGCGACCGAATTCCAGGCCGCCGCCGCCTGTTTGACCTCGCTCAAAACCGATCCCCAGGAATCGTTGAGCCCATAGGCGGACGGGCCGTCGCTGCTGGCGAAGAAGGTGATCGTGCTGTTTTGCAGTTTGGTCAGATCGAAGGCTTCCGGCACCGGGATGTAAGGCGCCTTGCCAGTCAGGAAGTGGACGTAGTGGTAATAAGCTTGGGACGGCGCCACCAGCAGGAACACCGCCGCCGCAATGGTGAGCAAGCGGAGAATGGCGCGGCGGTTCATCACCTCAGTTCGCCCCTTTGCTGGCCATGGTCGCGGCGATTTGGGCACGCAACTGGCTCATGGTCATCACCAGAGTTTGATCCTTCACCTGCTTGCCGGTGCCGCGTTCGAGCATCACTTCATGGCTCGTGCTGCGCGTGGTGGCAGGGTCGGCGGAGCCATCCTGGGCCACCGAAAACAGGCCCTGGGTGAGACCCACGATCTGGGTGAGGCCGGACCTGCCGGTCCACAGGAAGAAAACGTATTCGTCGCCCACGCTGAATTGCGGAACGCCGGAAAAAGTCTGCCGCAGGTTGTTCGCGACACCCCCCTGCACCACGAATTCGGCCGTGGCCGCGCTCAGGCCCTTGAGCGTCTCGCTCACGCGGACCTGGTAGTGGGTGTAGATGATGGGGCCGGAGAACGCCGCGTAGGAACCGGTAACCCGGGCCCGGACTATGGCAGTCGAGGCCAGGATCATGTCGTTCAGCGAAAGGCGTTCCAGGGTGGCGGAAGGCAGTGGCGCCAGGGTGCACGTCACCAGTAGCGCAGATAGAACAGCCCGCTTCACAGAACTGGGAAAAGCACTTGTCATACCAGTTGAACTCATTGATTTCAATTGAGTTACCATTCCATTACGGGGTCCGGCTGTGTTTCTCGGACACGGGGTTGGGACAGGGTGTCCCAAGGCGCTTGCGGCTACTTGCCCATTGTAACTAATTGCCAATCGGTGCAGCTGGGCGAAACCTGCCTGGTTGCGCCGCTGAAGTCCCAACCTCCCGCAGCGTCAACTCCGTCGCCAACGCGGTTACCACAAAACCCACCACCAGAATCTGTCCCACCAACGGCTTGCCGGTGGCCAGCAGCAGCGCGATCGCGGGTGTCAGCAGTAGCACTGCCCAGAGCTTCAGCCACCGCGGCGCCGCGTCCCGCTGGATGGTGAAGACCAGCATCGGCGCCACCAGCGCGCAATCGTTCGCATAGCCGTGCCCTCCCAGCAGCAGGCCCGCGGCCGCCGCGGCAGCGCCGGCCACTCCCAGGTTTGGCGTGCGCCGGCAGACCATCCACAACAGCGCCACCACGCCGATCGAGAGCACAGTTTCGACCGCTACCGGCCAAGGAAACCACCAGGCGATGCCGTGCAGGTTGGGCATGCGGAACGCGGCGGGCGAGAACATCGGAAACTGCGCCACGTATTGCGCCGGCCACGTCCAGCCTTCGAGCGCAAAACAGGCCGCCACCAGCACCGCGCCGGCCGCGCAAGCCGAGACCAGCGCGTTCCAGCGCTTCTGCGCCAGCAGCAGAATGGGAAGTCCATACGAGAGGTGATACTTGCAGATGCACAGTGCGAATACCACACCGGCCAGGCGCGGCCGGCCGCGTTCCAGCAATAGCAACCCAAGCGCCACCCACAGCAGCCAGAAGGGCGTGTCCTGCCCATACACCAGCAGCAGCGCCACCGGCATCGACCATGCCAGCGCCGCCGCCATCAGCGTGCGGTTCGCGCCCGGCCATCGCATGGCGAAGAGCACCAGCGCCACCACGCTCCCAGCCAGCCACACCACCTGCGCCGCGCGATACGGCATCCAGCCCACTAACTTTACTCCGTACAACTCCACCGGCAGCCGCCCGGTGGGCACTTCCTGGCCGCGCTCGGCCTCGATCTTGCGCAGCGCGTCCCAGTTGTAGAGCCGTCCGGTGCCGGCCAGTTTGCTGGCCGAATAGAACTGGTTGAAATCGACGCCCCAACCGCTGCCGTTGGAAGCCGCCATATAAAGGTTGAAGGAGAGTCCTAGCGCGCACACAAACCCGATCGCCAGCATGGACCGCACAGTCATCAGCCGCAAACAATAGCACGATCCACGCCGGAATTGTATATACTAATTCGTTAGTATGAAATGCCGCCTTGGGGGCTGATCGTCCCCTGCCACACGCACGGAAAACGATGTTCTATCCTGCCGGCGCAGTGGGTTAGAATGGTCATCACTTCCATGAGACCCTTGAGATCTTGCATTATTTATTTGCTCAGCTTCTGGCTGGCGGCGCCGGTGGCATTTCCGGCGGATTCCGGGCCGTTGCGCGGCTATTCCACCCAAGCGGCGCGCACGGAGCGCGATTGGGAAGCCAAGTTCCGCGGAGTGCCGGATCCGGCCAATCTCCGCGCCTATATGCAGCGTCTTTCGGCACGGCCGCATCATGTAGGGTCGGCTTACGATAAGGACAACGCGGAATGGATCCTCGGCAAGTTCAAGGAGTTTGGACTCGACGCCAGGATCGAGACTTTCGATGTGCTGTTTCCGACGCCGAAAGAACGGGCGCTCGAACTGGTAGAGCCGGTCAAGTTCACGGCCAAACTGCAAGAGCCGACAGTGGCGGAAGACCCAACGTCCGGGCAGCACGACGAACAGTTGCCGTCGTACAACGCGTACTCAATCGACGGCGATGTAACCGCGCCGCTGGTCTACGCCAACTTCGGCGTTCCGGAAGATTACGATATGCTCGATCGGTTGGGCGTCTCGGTGAAGGGGGCCATCGTGATCACGCGTTACGGCGGGTCATGGCGCGGGATCAAGCCGAAAGTGGCGGCGGAACACGGCGCTATCGGGTGCCTGATTTATTCGGACCCGCACGAGGACGGCTACTTCATGGGCGATGTCTTTCCCGAGGGTCCGTTCCGGCCGAAAGATGGCGTTCAGCGCGGCAGCGTGATGGATATGCCGGTGTACCCTGGCGATCCGCTGACGCCCGGAGTGGGCGCCACCAAGGACGCCAAACGGCTGGCCATCAGCGATGCCGTGACGCTGACTAAAATTCCGGTGCTTCCAATTTCCTACGGTGATGCGCAGCCGCTGCTCGCGGCCATGAAAGGACCCATGGCGCCGGTGGCCTGGCGCGGGTCGTTACCGATCACCTACCGTGTCGGGCCGGGGCCGGCCAAAGTGCATCTGAAAGCCAAATTCAACTGGGATACGAAGACGATTTACGATGTCGTGGCGCGGATTCCCGGAGCCAGCTATCCGGATGAATGGGTCATTCGCGGCAATCATCACGATGGCTGGGTGAACGGGGCGGAAGATCCGGTGTCGGGCACCAGCTCGCTGCTGGAAGAAGCGCGCGGCCTGGGAGCGCTGCTGAAGCAGGGATGGAAGCCGAAGCGCACGATCATCCTGTGCGCGTGGGACGGCGAAGAGGAAGGGTTGCTGGGATCCACCGAATGGGCCGAGACGCACGCGGAAGAGCTCAAGCGCAACGCGGCGGTCTACATCAATTCGGACACCAACTCGCGCGGCTATTTGCAGGTGGAAGGTTCGCACACGCTGGAGAAATTCATGAACGCCGTGGCGAAGGATATCGACGACCCGGAGAGCAAGCTGACCGTGTGGAAGCGCATGCAGTTCCGCGAGATCGCCAACCAGGGCGGCGGGCGCGGCGGCGCGGCGACGCAGCAGGACCGCGCGGAAGCGCGCAGCCGGGCGGATCTGCGGATTGGCGCGCTGGGCTCGGGATCGGACTACACCGCGTTCCTGGATTTCCTGGGCGTGGCCTCCATGAACTTGGGATTCGGCGGTGAGGACCAGGGCGGCATTTACCATTCGGTCTACGACGATTTCTACTGGTACACACATTTCGCGGACA
Source organism: Bryobacterales bacterium (assembly GCA_963842505.1). Classification (GTDB taxonomy): domain Bacteria; phylum Acidobacteriota; class Terriglobia; order Bryobacterales; family Bryobacteraceae; genus PALSA-129. Next base: position 471,323 of record CAWJGZ010000004.1, on the reverse strand, counting down.
CCAACTTCGTGTATGGGCGGGCGCTGGCGCAGACCGCCGGAACGGCTGTGATGCGCCTCGCGGATGCCGAGCTGCTGCCCTACGATTTCGACGACTTCACGGACACGGTGCGGCGGTATATCGACGAAGTGAAGCGCCTGGCGCTGGAGAGGCGCGACCAGATCATCGAGCGCAACCGGCAGATTGACGAAGGCGTATTCGTCGCGGTGATGGACCCGCGCGTTCCCATGCTGGCGCCGGCGAAAGAAGCCGTGCCGCCGTTCCTGAATTTCGCGCCGCTGGACAATGGCCTGGCGGCGTTGCAGCGCACTACCGAGCAATACGACAAGGCGCTTGCGAGCGCCATGGAGAACGGTGGCGCGGCGCTGGCGCGCGCGGCTTTGAAAGACGCCAACGACAAACTGGTAGCCGTGGAGCGCGCATTGACACTCAATGAAGGGCTGCCCAACCGGCCCTGGTTCAAGCACCAGATTTATGCTCCGGGATTCTATACGGGCTACGGTGTGAAAACGCTGCCGGCGGTGCGGGAGAGCATCGAGCAGAAGGACTGGAAGCTGGCGGATGATGAAATCGGGAAAGTAGGGAAGGTCCTGGAAAACGCCGGCGAAGCGATTCAGGGAGCAACGGTAGCATTGGAGTCGGCGGCAAAGTAGAACTCGAAGCTGTTCGTGGAGCGGGCCTCCGGCCCGCAACGCCGGCTTTCCAGCCGGCGCCCCGCTTTTTCGACTCTGTCAGGCAACCGGCTCGGTAACTGCGTTCGTCTGGCTCGGAACACTGACCAGCACCCAGAGAAGCGCCGCTCCAATCAGGTCGAAGATGGCCAGGCAGATGAAAAACGGGGTGTAGCCGATGGTGGCCACCAGGCCGCCAATGGCAAGCGAAAAGATCAGCAGACCGGCGTTGCCGAAGGTCCCGGCCATTCCCGCGACGGTGGCGACTTCGTTCTTTTTGAACAGATCGGACGACATGGTGATGACGGTGACGGATAGAGTCTGGTGGGCGAAGCCGGCAAGGCTGAGCAGCGCGACCGCGGCATAGGGGCTCTGGACGACACCGGCGAAAGCCACGCCCAGCATCAGGCATGCGCCGAGAGTGAAAGTGGCGCGGCGGGCGTCGATCAGATTCATAGCCGCGAATTTCTGCAAGGTCATGCTGACGAAACCTCCGAACAGGCAGCCGGCATCGGCGGCCAGGAACGGCATCCAGGCGAAAAGGGCGATCTGCTGGATGTTCATGTGCCGCACCGAAGTGAGGTAAAGCGGGAGCCAGAAGGTGAGCGTGCCCCAGGTAGGGTCGGCAAGAAAGCGTGGCAGCGCGATGCCCCAGAAGTTACGTTGGCGGAGGATCGCCATGATCGACGGGCGGCTGCCATCGCCTTGCAGGCGCTTCTCTTGGCCGGATTGGATGTAGCTGCGCTCTTCTTCGGAGAGCGCGCGGTGGCGGCCGGGCGATTCGTAGAAGATCAGCCAAAGCAGCACCCAGACGATGCCGAGCGCGCCGGTGATGACGAACGCGGCTCGCCAGTTGTAACGGAGGATGGCCCAGACTACCAGGGGCGGGGCGAGCATGGAGCCGAAGGAAGCGCCGATGTTGTAGACGCCTCCGGCCAGTCCGCGTTCTTTGGCGGGGAACCATTCGGCGACGGCCTTCATGCCGGCGGGGTTGGCGGAGCCTTCACTGAAGCCCATCAGGCCGCGCAGACCGGCAAGGGCCTGCCAGGAGTTGGCGAAACTGTGGGCCATATTGGTGAGGGCCCACGCGGCGACGAAAATCGCAAGTCCGAATTTGAGGCCGAGCACGTCGAGGACATAGCCGCAGATGGGTTGCGCCATGATGGCGCCCTGGAAAGTGCCGACAATCCAGGAATACTGTCTGGTGGTGATGTGGAGATCGTGGAGCAGAGTGGGGGCGGCCACCGCGAGAGTGCTGCGGGCAAGGTAATTGACGATTGAGCCGAGCATAATGAGCGAGATCATGAACCAGCGGAGCGCTCGGACTTTGGGCATGGGGAGATTGTAACGGGCGGCTGCCCCCGGGCGGTAATGGAATCGGATGGAACGGCGAGCGAAGCGAGGGTTCGGAGCTACGAGGCGACGGCGTGTGACAGAGCCACCCTGGCTGCACGGCCCCACTCGCCTTGCAGATCCAACCGGCCGGCTTCCCGATAGTGTTGCGCGCTATGCGCCGGATCGCCTAACTCTTCATAGGCGCGGCCCGCATGGTAGTGTACCTGGGCCGTCGATGCGACGCTGCCGGTGCCGACGCTCGACACCGCTTCGGCTACCAGCCGTGCCACTTCCGGCGCCTGATGCGTGGCTGCCGCGGTGGCCCAAGCCATGGTGGCGAGGCTCTCGCCCAGGTTCATCTTACGCAGTGCGGGCGATATCTCTTGATCGCCTTTGGCTTGATCGATCGCGAGCCTGGTCCAACGCAAGGCTTCGGACGGATCGCCGCCGCGGAGCAGATAGGCTTCCGCCATACTGCGATAGCCCGAACTGCGCCCGGGGAAATGGCGCAGGCTGGTCTCAAAACACTCGATAGCTTCTTCGTACCGGTCCGCTTGCAGCATCAGATGCCCGAGCGTAGTGCAGCCAATCGCCAGGTGGCGCTTCTCGTCTTCGTTTCGCATTTCAATGTTGCGGCGCAGCCAGACCTCCGCCTCCGGCAGGCGGCCCAGGTGCGCCAGGCAGGCCCCGCGGTAAAAGCAGTAAGACGCAGTCACCTCGCCATCCTGTCGAAAACCTTCCGCGGCTTCGAGCGCCGCCTGGTAATCGCCGCGGCGATACGGTCCCATCTCGGCATCGATGGCGCTCAGCGTGGCCATGCCGTGGCGCAACGTGGCGAGCGATTTCTGGTTGCCGAAAGCGCCCGTGATGAGCGTCCAGATTAGTCGCAGGTATCGCATAGTCTTTGGCAGATCGAGTCTAGCACTCCACTTATGGAGCGGATCAGTTGACAAAGGTCAGCATAAGACTAATTACATAGAAGGCTGCCGGGCGTGGCTGGCTACGGTTATTCGGAACCTAATATCGCGCTACAATTCAGCGGGTATCAGAGTGAATAGGAAACTTTTCTTTACGTCCGCCGTCGCGCTCACGCTGTTCGCGCAGACGCCGGCACCGGCGCAGCCGGTGAATCGAGCCGATGCGCGCCTGGTGGAGATCGACGTGGTGGTTCGCGATAAGAACGGCCCCGTCACCGACCTCACACAAAGCGACTTCACGCTGTTCGACAAGGGCAAGGAGCAAAAAATCGCCTCCTTCCTGCTGAGCAATCTTCACGCGCCGCCCAAGCCGGCCCTGGCGCCCAACGTCTTCGTCAACCGTGCGGACCTGGCGGGTAAGAGCGGCGGCACGACCGTGATTCTGCTGGACGCCCTTGACACGCCGCCTCAACTGCAGGCGTATATGCGCGACCAGTCCCTGCGCGCCCTGAGCGAGATCAAGCCGGAGGAACACGTAGCGGTCTACGTGCTGGGCACGAGTCTCCACGTTTTGAACGACGCCAGCAACCGCTACGACGCAGAGAGCGGCGAACTGGAGCGGTGGCTGGCGGAGAGCAGCGTGGCAAACGGCCTGGCTGTCGAGACCCGGTTGCACAACACGGTCGGCGCGCTGGTAACCATCGCCGAGCACATTGGCCGCCTGCCCGGCCGCAAGAACCTGGTCTGGGTGGCGGGCCTGTTTCCCGTGGAGGTTGATCATTACGGGGCAGGGGGCCCTCCCGGATGGCAGAACACCGCGGTCCAGGAGAACCAATGGCGGCGGCATCAACCACGCCACTGGCGACCCGACGCAGGTCGACCGCCAGGTGTTCCAGCACGCCTTTCAGCCGGCCATGCAGGCCTTAAACCTGGCCAACATCGCAATGTACGCGGCGGACTCGCGCGGTTTGGTGGGCTCGCCTAATTCCCCAACGGCCACGAGCAACTCCCGCAGCCGCGGGAGTTCTACTGCGAGCAACACCGTTCCGACGACAACGCCGGGGCTTAACCCCTTACAGATACTGGCGGAAGATAGCGGCGGGCGGGCTTTCGAAAGCACCAATGACATTCAAAGAGCGATCCGCTCGGCTATCGACGATGCCGAAGTCAGCTACACTCTCGGCTACTACCCGGATTCCAAGATGCTGGACTCGCGGTTCCATGACCTGAAGGTCCAGGTGAACCGCAAGGACGTCGAAGTGCATTCCCGCAAGGGCTACGTGGCGATTCCCCTGCCCAAGATCAGCGATGCGCAGCGCACGGAGGCCATCAAGCAGGCGCTCCTCAGCCCGCTGGAAGCGAGTGGCATTGGCCTGATGGCGGCATTCGAGAAGGTGGATCAACCCAAGCCGGGTTGCATCCGCACGACGCTGATTATTTCTGGGCGCGACCTCGTGCTGCAACAGAACGGCGGCCAGTGGACCGGCGAGTTTGAATTCATCCTCACACCGCGTTCGGCGGACGGCAAGGATCGGGGCACGATTCGCCAGGCCGTGTCCCTCAAGCTGAATCAAGCGCAGTACGACACGGTCATGCAGCAGGGCCTTTCGGTGACGAAGACGTTGGAGCCGACCGGAGATGTAGCCGAGCTGCGAGCGGCGGTCTGCGACCACGTGGCAGGCAGGGTTGGGTCGCTGATCATGCCGGTGAAGTAGCCGCGTTCCGCAGCCGCAAGGGCGACCGCGCAGAAACTGGCCGCTCCACAGCAACAGTTCGGAGTTCCTGGAGTTGCGCATTGAGATGGCCGAGCGAAGCGTATTGGCGGGCCCAGGATGGCGGCCGCGCTACACGGCGCGGCGAGAAATCGCGGAGGCGGAACAGGTCGGAGGCGGAAATCACGGCCGCGCCCATGGGGCGATATTCGTAAGCGCCTTGCGCCCACGCGAGGTCGCCTTGCAACCAGAGATAAAAGCCCATTGGCTCTACGTTACTACGGTCAGGATCTGCACGGCTTCCAGCAGTTCACCGTTGGAAAAGGGCTTGCGCAGCGCGCGAGCCGATGGGAAGCCCGCAATCAGGGACGGAACCGGCATGGCTGCCAGATAGAGCAGGTGAATCCTGCCGGCGACAGGCAGGAATACCTGGGGCGTGTTGGTGATGACCAGATCCGCTTGTAATTCGCCGGTTTCGATCAGTTTGAGCCCGCGCTCCGCGGCGGCGATTACAACTTCATAGCCGTGACGGTGCAAGAGGGCTCGAACAAAAGCCGCGACAAAAGGATCCTCCGAAATCAACACCACTGTCGAGATTTGCCGGCACATGGGAGAATTTGCAATCTCGCTTTCTAAAACCGTGGGTGCTGCCTGCAATTGTCCCGTCAAGCGCGTGCCGATACAATCCCCCTAATGGGGATGGTAAGGGGGGTGAAATGGGGGGAAGCGATTTCGGAGTGTCCGCGGGCCGTTGGTCCGCATTGCGCATAGTGCCGGTGCGCTCCACATAATTGTCTGGTCCCAAGAGGCTAAAGCAGGCCGGTCCATCTGCCGAATATGAGTTTGGACAGCTCAGCGAGGCGAGGCGCGTTGTGGTGCGGGTCGAGGGGAGCGGCCAGTTCGCGGACATCGCCGCAGTTTTCGTCCTGAAGCTGCCAATCCGCGATCATGGCGGGGGTGACTTCCAGGTGGAACTGGAAGCCGTAGGTCAGCCGGCCGGCGCGGAAGGCTTGGCTCGGACAGGCGTCGGAGGAGGCAAGCAGGGCGGCGCCAGGTGGCAAGTCCCAGGTATCGGAGTGCCAATGGAAGATGGATTCGGGCGCGTTCAGGGAGGAGAAAAGTGGGTCGGTCGAGGCGGCCTGAGTGAAGCGGACGTCGAACCATCCGATTTCCTTCACGGGGTTGCGGTGGACATCGGTGCCCAGAGCGCGGGCGATGAGTTGCGATCCGAGGCAGATGCCGAGCATCGGCTGGCGGGCGGCGATGGCCTGGGAGATAAGTTGGCGCTCGAGATCGAGGAACGGTAGAGGCTGGTTGGCGGACATGGGGCCGCCGAGGAAGATCAGGCCGTCGTAGCAAGCGATGGAGGGCGCGGGCGCGGCGGGACGGTAGAGGTCGGCGTAATCGAGGGAAATGCCGCGTTCCTCGAGCGAGGGAGCGATCAGGCCGGCGCCTTCAAAGGGAGCGTGGCGGAAAGCCAGGACTTTCACGGACGTGCCGCCACCTGGAAGTGGCTGAGGCCAGTGGCGTAGCGCTGGATGCCTTTGTAAAGGGCATCGGCGAGTTTGTCGCGGTAGTCGGATTTCTTGAGAAGAGCCTCTTCGCGGGGGTTGCTGAGGAAGCCGATTTCGGCCAGAACGGAGGGCATGTTGGCGCCGATCAGGACGACGAAGGGGGCGCTCTTGACCCCGCGGTCCTTAGCCGCCGGGGCATTTTTGGCGGAGAACGAGAAAAGCGCGGCCTGGATGCGCTTGGCGAATTCGAGAGATTCTTCGGACTTGTCGTTAAGCGTGATTTTCTTGATGATGTCCTGGAGCTCAAAAATGGACTTTTGGGCGCTGGCGTTTTCGCGAGCGGCCAGGTCGAGGGCGTCGCGCGAGCCGTTGATGTTGAGGTAGAAGGTTTCGACGCCGGCGATTTTAGGGATGGACGATGAGTTGGCGTGGATGGAGAGAAACAGATCAGCCTTCTTCTCATTGGCAAGAGCGGTGCGGCCTTCGAGCGGGATGAAGGTGTCATCCGTGCGGGTGTAGATAACTTCAGCAGCCATGCGATCTTCGATGAGCTTGCCGAGGCGCTGGGCGACGTCCAGCACGAGGTCCTTTTCCAGGAGGCCCTTGGGGCCTTCGGTGCCGTTATCGTGGCCGCCGTGGCCGGGATCGATGACTACGCGGTTGATTTTGAGGCCGAGGGCGCGGATGAGAGAGTTCTGCCCGGAGCTGGTGCGGCGCGCGGCGCTGGCGATTTCCTCTGGCGCGGCCGGCGCGGTGGGTGGCGCAGCCGGGACATGGGGCTTGATAGCGGGCGGCTTGGCAGCGGAAGTGGTAGCAGCAGGCGGCGCAGTATCCGGCGGCATGACAACCGGTGTCGCGTCAGTGGTCCCGGTGGAAGCGGGCGGTGTAGGCCTGGGCGTGGCGGGCACCAGCGCGATAGCCGGTTTGGCGGTGGACGGCGCGGGCTGGATGGCAATCGGCGGAGCCGAGGCGAGCGGTGGCGGCGAAACCGGGGCAGGTGTCTGGGTGGGGACGAACGGTCTGGTCGGGGCGGATGTGGGTTTAGACGCCGGGACGGAACCGGACGCTTGGCGCAACTCCACCATCAGACGGTTGGGATTGGTAAGAGTGGAAGAGGTGGATTCGACATTGTCGCCCAGATCGAGCACCACGCGGGTCACGCCTTTGCTGGTTTCGGCAACGCGGATGCGCAGGAGCATTTTGTCATCCACCACCTCGGAGTACAAGCGCCGGCCTTTAATGCGCGGGACGGAGTTGAGAATGTCGTAATACACCCGCTCCGGGTTGTGGAGACGGTCGCTGCGGGACGCAAAACTGCCGCTGACTTCGATGGCCACGCGAGTAGCGTCATGAAGGATGAAATGGCGGACAGCGACAACTGAGAGCGGCGCGGGGGCCGGGTTTTGCGCGAGGAGCAGCGAAACCGGAACCGTGAGCGCCGCGATCAGCTTCATAAGTTTATCGAGTGACGTACCGGACGATGCCGTCGGCGCCGGCGATCTCCTGGATGTGGGGCAGCGCGACGGGTGCGGGCTCGGCGGGCTGCGCCGGTTGGGGAGCGGCCGCGGGCGCCTTTTGCGCCGGGCGCGACAACTCGATCGTGCGCCGCACCTGATCCACGTAGTTTCGTGTTTCCGGGAAGGGCGGCACGCTGCCATATTTCTCGACGGCGGCTTCGCCGGCATTGTAAGCGGCCAGCGCCAGAGTGTAATCGCCGTTATAAAGTTCGAGCAGGTAGTGCAGGTATCTGGCGCCACCCTGCATGTTATCGACGGCGTTGAACACATCGGCCACGCCGAAGCGGCGGGCCGTCTCGGGCATCAGTTGCATCAGGCCCAAAGCGCCCTTGGGAGAAACCGCCGAAGGATTGTAATTGCTCTCCACTTTGATCACGGAGTGGATCAGCAGCGCGGGGATCGATTCCTGGGCGGCGATGCGCTCGACGGCGTCATTGAAAGAAGAGGCGAGGGCTGGAGTAGGAGCGGAGGCGGAAGCGTCGCGCGCCGGGTCGATGCCGGCCGCAACGGCCAGGTACGCAACCGGTTTGGAAGTGACAATCACGCTTCTCACAAGCTTGCCAGTGCGCAAATCGGCCCGAACCACCCGCGTAATTTGCTGCGGCCGGTCGGACGGACCGGCGGCCGATAAGAGAGTCGCCGCCAAAATCGCGCCCAGTCCCAGTCTAAAACATAAACGCGTCAAAATGTTTTGCTCCTTAGTATAAGGCATTCCCTCGGTTTTTCCAAGGGATCTGACACGGACCGGCCCCCTAAGAGCGATGGTATCATTTTGCTGTGAGCAGCCGGGCGGGGTACGTGCTGGTGGGGGGCGGAAGTCGCCGCATGGGCCGCGATAAGGCGTTGCTGCGGTACCGCGGGGCCACGCTGGTTGAAACAGTGGCGTTGGCTGTAAGCCAGAGCGTGGGACGCCCGCTGCTGGTCGGCGACACGGGTCGATATCACGGTTTGGGTTTCGAGGTCATTCCCGATCTGTATCCGAGTAAAGGACCGTTGGGCGGCGTTCTGACCGCTCTGCACAATTCGAGTGCTGAATGGAACCTGATTGTTGCTTGTGACATGCCGGAGTTGACCGGCGATTTCCTGGGCGGGTTGATGGAAGCCGCGGAAGCACGGGACTGCCAGGTGCTGGCGCCGGTGGGGCCCGGCGGAAACATCGAGCCACTGTGTGCGGTCTATCACAAAAGCGCGCGGCCGGGGCTGCAACGGGCCTTCCGGCGCGGCGTGCGGCAGATGACAACGGCCCTGGAAGAAGTGCGCACGATAGCTCTTCCCGTGTCGGAACTGGCGCATTTTCAAAACGTTAATACTCCTGGAGACTGGGCAAGATATGATGCCGGATGATTCCTATCCGCACTACATCGAGTTCCGGCATGTCTATAAGACGTTCGACAAGCCGGTTTTAGTCGATGTCAATTTTTATGTAAATCCGGGTGAGACGGTGGCCATCATCGGGCGGAGCGGCGTGGGAAAGTCGGTGACGCTGGCGCACATCATGGGATTCCTGCGGCCGGACTCGGGCCGCGTGATCGTGGCGCATGAGGACGTAACGAATTTCCCGGAAGCCGAGATGCGGCGTATCCGCAAGAAAGTGACCATGGTGTTCCAATCCGGGGCGCTGTTCGATTCGATGACGGTAGGGGAGAACGTGTTGTTCTCACTCGAGCTGCGGCAGGATTACGACGCGCAGAACAAAGAAGACGTAGTGGACGGGTTGCTGCAGATGGTGGACATCCCTGAGGCCAAGGACGCCTACCCTTCCGACTTATCCACGGGATATAAGCGTGCGGTGGCAATTGCGCGGGCGTTGGCGGCACAACCGCAATGCGTTCTCTACGACGAGCCGACCACCATGGTGGACCCGATTATGTCGGACCATCTGAGCGACCTGATGTTGCGGTTGAAGCGGCAACTGAAACTGACGTCGGTGGTGGTCACGCACGATCTGGACCTGATGTACAAGGTGGCGGACCGCGTAGTGTTTCTGTATGAGGGCAGCGTGATTTACTTCGGGCCCGTGGATGAGCTGGAGAAGTCGGAGCACCCGCACATCCAGGAATTTTTGGCGATGGATCGGGTAGCGCGGGTGTAAGGATGGCCGCGGACGTTTGGGGCGTTACCAGGATTTGAAAAACGGTGTTTGGCGAACTTGCGGGGCAGAAAAATGCCGCGGCGGCTTGGGGAAGCGCCGCGGCATGAGGGTTGAAAAAGGAGAGAAGCCGCTGTCAGTTTGAAGAGTTACCGAATCTGGCCGCCGGCGCCAGAGCCTCCACGCATGCCGCCGGGCCCACGACCGCCCTTGGTGACGGTGTAGTCGGAGGGGGTCTGGAAAAGCGCCGGGTCGGGCTCGGCACGGGTGACGTTGGTCAACTGCGTGACGGTGGTGCCGCTGCGTGGATCGCTGATCTTCACCATCACGGGGACCTTCAGGTCAGCCGAAAGCCAGGTTTCATGAACGATCTGGATGGGCTGCGCGTTGCCGATCTGGCCGGCAGGGATGGTGCGCGTGACACGGGTCCCGGTGGCCTGCACACCGTTGACGGTCTGCATGCCGAGATTCTCAGTGACGGTGTTGGGATCGGTGCGGGGCGTACGAGTGGCAGCGCTGGTGCTATTGCCGGCTGCACGGCCCTGCGGACGGCCAGCGGGATTGCCGTTGGCGCCGCGGCCGGGGCCGGGATGGATAGACACTTCACGCGACGTCTTGTTCTGGGGATTGAGAGTCCGCATCACGCCGGCCACCGGGTCGTGGATGTTGACGATGGTGGTAGGGGTTGCCCCGGAACCGGCTGGACCGTGAGCCGGGAGGGTCGTTTCCACGCGCGTCCGGCCCGAACTGTCGCGAGCCACGTTGGACTGGGAGTGGTTGGTGATCACATTACCATTGGGCAGGACCTGCTGGGTATCTCTGACCTCCACGCCGGAGTACGGTGCGCCCGTGATGGTGCGGCCCATGCCGGGCATGCCAAATTCCGGCCCACCGGGGCCACCAAAGCCACGGGCACCCCGGCCGGCGGGTGGACCTTGGGCAAGAAGGCTGGCAGCAGCGCACAGCCCAACAAGAATCACGCTTCGTTTCATCAACTTACCTCCATCGAATTGGAGGCGGTTTATTACACCGCCTATAGAGGATTGCGCCCAGAGGGCGGAAAGTTCCACCGAGCGTGAAGATTTCTTTTCAAATTGGCGATTCGCAGTGCTGCCGCACCGGACATGGCCGGCGGAAGCGCCTGCCCCCCTTGCCGACCAGGAGGCCGGTCCCATCGGGCGCCACCCCTTACAGGCCCAGGAGTATCGCGGCGGCACACTGGTTGACTTCACCGGACCATCTTGTTTGACTATAAGTTAAGTTTCCATGGCAGCTACTGGACAGTTCCGGCCCGATTCGCGGTCGCTCGCCGAGGTTCACTCCAGCGTTGGAACTTCTCAACTCTCTTTCTGGCGCCGCATGTTCGCTTTTGCCGGGCCGGCTTACCTGGTGAGCGTCGGCTACATGGATCCCGGCAACTGGGCCACCGACCTCGAAGGCGGCGCGCGTTTCGGATACCGCCTGCTCTGGGTGCTGGTCATGTCAAACGCCATGGCCGTGCTGCTCCAGACGCTGAGCGCCCGCCTCGGCATCGTCTCCGGCCGCGACCTGGCACAGGCCTGCCGCGAAACTTATCCGCGCCCCGTCAATCTGGCGCTGTGGGGCCTGTGTGAAATCGCCATCGCCGCCTGCGACCTGGCCGAAGTCCTGGGCGCGGCCATCGCGCTCCAGATGCTGTTTCACATTCCACTTCTCGCCGGCGTCCTGCTCACGGGCGCCGATACACTGCTGCTGCTGCTCTTCCAGAGTTTCGGCATCCGCACCATCGAAGCCTTCATCTTTGCGCTCATCACCGTGATTGCGGCGGCATTTTGTATTGAAGTGCTATGGGCCAAACCGGTGGTATCGGAAATGTTCAGCGGCCTGGCGCCGCGCCTCAACCGCGACAGCCTCTACCTTGCCATCGGCATCCTGGGGGCCACCGTCATGCCTCATAACCTTTATCTGCACTCGGCCCTGGTGCAGACGCGCACCATCGGGCACGACGAACCGGCCAAGCGGATCGCCTGCCGCTACAACTTCATCGACCTGGTGGTGGCGCTCAACGGCGCCATGTTCGTCAATTGCGCCATCCTGGTGCTGGCCGCGGCCGTGTTCTTCAAGCACGGCATCATCGTCACGGAGATCCAGCAGGCCCACCAACTCCTCGTGCCGTTGCTGGGCACCAGCCTCGCGGGTGTCATGTTCGCCGTCGCGCTGCTCTGTTCGGGCCAATCCTCCACGTTGACCGGAACCCTTGCGGGTCAGATCGTTATGGAGGGTTTCCTCAACTTCCGCATGAGGCCCTGGATGCGCCGCATGATCACCCGCTCGGTGGCCATCACTCCGGCGGCGCTGGTGATTTACTTTCTAGGCGACAATTCCACCCTGGCGCTGCTGCTGCTCAGCCAGGTAATCATTAGCATGCAGTTGCCCTTTGCGGTAGTGCCGCTGATCCACTTCACCAGCGACCGCGCCCGCATGGGCGCCTTCGCCAACCGCCAGTGGGTCCGCTGGCTTTCCTGGATCACCGCCGCGGTGATCATCGGGCTCAATTTCTGGCTGGCCTTTCTGGCGGTTCAGGGCTGGCTCAGCGCATCCGGGCCTTGGCAAATCGTCATCTGGATCGTCACCGTCCCGGCAGCCGCGGGGGTTTTGCTACTATTGCTATGGGTGGGACTGGAACCCTACGTCGGGCGGCGGCGCCTCGCCGGGCGCGCGCCTGTGGTGCTTCCCGAGACCGCCGGCGCCGAGGCCGCCCCCCTGGTTTATCAGCGCATCCTGGTTCCGCTCGACCACACCGCGCTCGATCGCCTGGCCGTGAGCCACGCCGCCGCCATGGCCCGCCTGCACGGGGGGCGCATCTTTCTCTTGCACGTGGAAGAAGGCGTCACCAGCCAAGTCTACGGCAGGGACTCATCCACGGCCGAAGTCGAAGCCGGCGAGCAATACCTGGAGCGCATCGCGCAATCCCTGCGCGATCAGGGCGTCACGGTTGAAACCGCCGTCAGCCACTCGCCATCACCCAGGAAGGAGATCGTCCGCTACGCGCGCGAGATCCATCCCGACCTGGTCATCATGGGCGCTCACGGCCACGGCGGCTTGAAAGACCTGATTTTCGGTAATACCATCAATCCCGTGCGTCACAACCTGCACGTACCCATGCTGATCGTACGCCCCGGCGAATTTTAAAGAGGCTGACGGAATACGGGGCCGGGCTTACAGCGTCAGGGCGGCGCGACGCTGGGCGTCCCGCGCGCGGCGGCGCTCTTCGCGGCGTAGAAGGACGACGGTGAAGACGGCGCCGACGAGCAGCATGGCCAGCGCGTCGCCACTCGCCAGGGTGCCCCATCCGGGCGGGGGACTGCCTTCGGGCGGAAGCGTGCGGCGGGCGCGCCACCAGGCGATCGAGACGAAGGCCAGCGGCGCATCGAGGAACGCGAAGACGGAGACCACTGCTGCCGAAGTGGCGCGCTCGGTGGGCTCTTCGATGGCGCGGCACAGCATCAGGTAGGCGGCGTAGACCAGGCCGCACGCCAGCGCGGCGGTGAGGCGCGTGTCCCACTTCCACCAGATGCCGGCGGCGGTGCGGCTCCAGAGCACACCGGCCGCGAGGGCCGCGGCCAGCAAGACGAAGCCGGTTTCGGTGGCGGCCAGCGCCAGCGCATCGTAAAGGAAATTGCGGGTGCGCAGGAAGACCAGGCTCGCGGCCAGCGCCACCACCGCGGCAGCCATGGCGACCGGCGCGCCGGAACCGAAGAAAGCGAAGAGCGCGTTCTCCATCAACCCACCAGAACGGTCTCCACCAGCGCCAGCGAGACGGCCGTGAAGACAATGTCGAAACCGATCAGCATCTTGAGCGAATCGATGGTGTCGGAGTCGATGGCCGTACCGCCGACCAGGGCGGTGGTCAACTGCATAGCCGACATCAGGGCGGGGATGAGGATGGGGTAAGTGAGCATGGGGAGCATCACTTCGCGCAGTTTGATATTAACGGTGAGGGCGCTGAAGATGGTGCCGATTACGGTGAGCGCCCATGTGCCCAGCAGAAGCACCAATAGAAGCTCGGGGAATTGCCTGGCCCAATGCACGTTATAAAAGATGCCGAAGACCGGAAGCGAGACCAGCTCGACGGCCAACACCAGGACGTAGTTGGCGAGGCACTTGCCGAGGAACAGCGCGGAGGCGGGAAGAGGCGCGGCGATCAAGGCGTCCAGACAATCGTTAGGCAACTCGCGCGCGAAGCTGCGGTTAAGCATCAAAGTGCCGGCGAAGGCGAAGACGATCCAGAGCAGGCCGCCCGAGATTTCGCGCATGGTGTCTTCGGAGGGATCGAAAGCGAAGCTGAAGAGCAGCAGGATGACGATAGAGAAAGCCAGGGAAGCGTTGATGGCTTCCTTGGTGCGGAACTCGGCCTGCAGATCCTTGAAGGCGACGACGGCAACCTGGCGGAAGAAGTGCATCAAGCCTCGCCGTACCGCGCGTAGATGTAGCCGGGGTCCGCGACCATTTCGGGCGAACACTGGCCGTGAAACGCCAGTTGGCCGCGGTTGAGCAGCGCGACGTCGGTGGCAAGCTCGAGGGCTTCCCGCAACTGGTGGGTGGACATGATGATGGTCTTGCCGGCGGCGAGAGCTTCGCGCAAGAGACGCTGGAGGACGGCGATGGCGCGGTCATCGAGCGCGGTGAATGGCTCATCGAGCAGCAGCACGCTGGGGTCATGCAAAAAAGCGCGGGCGACGGCCAGGCGCTGGCGCATGCCGCGGGAGAACTCGCGCACGAGGCCGTTGCGGACGCGTTCGAGGCCGGTGCGCTCGAGCCACTCGAAGGCCGATTTGCGCGGGTCGGCGAGCGAGTAGAGCCTGCCGTAAAGGGTCAGATTCTCGAGGGCGGAAAGCTCATCGTAGACGGCGATGCCGTGGCCCAGGAAGCCCAACTGGCGCCGGGTTTCGGTGTCGCGCGGGTCTTTGCCATGGATCTTGATCTTGCCGCGCTGGGCTTTGGAGAAACCGGCGACGATGCGGAGCAGCGTGGTTTTCCCGGCGCCGTTGCGGCCGATCAGGGCGAGGCAGGATCCCGGCGCGGCTTCCAGCCGAATGTCGCGCAGGGCAGGGTAGTCGCCGTAAAACTTCCAGATGCCCTCAACCTCGACCGCGCTCATTGGTCTCCTGGCCGGCGGTGGTTTTCGAGCGATACAGCAGGGCAAAGCCGACGGCGAGAATGCCGAGGGCCAACAAGACGATGGGAACGGCCTTGCTGTATAGGCGCGGCATGATCTGTTCAATCTGTGGGCCGCTGTCTTGTTGATCGCCCGCGCCTTCGTCGGCGCTGGCGGCGACGATCGGCGTACCGGTGAGCTTGATCTTGTACGAGGTGGCTGCGAGGCCGTAAATATGGGCCTGGGAGCGTGGCTCGACGCCGAGATCGTTGAGGCCTGCGGCATCCAGCATGACGCCGTTGGGGGCGATCAGATAAGTATTCTCGTCCTTGGTGACGACTTTGCCCTCGTAGTCGGCGCCTTCGGTGTAGGGGACGGTGTAAACGATATCGAAACGGGTTTCGCCGGGCTTGACGGGAAAATCGATTTTGAAAACGTTGGCGGTTGCGGTGGGAGCAACCGCGGCGCCGATGGGCATGCCCTCGGGGGCGGTGCCCTGGACAGTGGCTTTCCCGCCGGCCGCGGCCGGCATGAAGAAGTGAAGGGTGCCGTTCGAGGCGTCGTACCAGGCGGTCTTGCTGTCGTTATTGAAAAGGAAAGTCTCGTTGACCGTCATCTGGCCGCCGGAGGGTTCAAACAGCAGCATGTGCTTGGAGACTTTGGCGGCGCCGGGCTGAGTGGAGGCGTTGAAGACCTCGATGGTGAGATCGGTGGATGGCGAACCGGGCGGCAGCATGTGGTTGTAAGTGACGCCGTCAAAGGCGGTGCGCAGGAGACACGGACCTTGGGGAGTCTGGTTGATGGAGAACTTGCCCTGGGCGTCGGACTTGGCCTGGTCGATTAGCTCGATGCCGTTCTGGCCGAGGCGGTTGAAGCCAACGGTGGCGCCGGATTGGGGCTGGCCGGTGGTGCGGTTGATGACGGTTCCGGTGATGGCGGAAAAAGCGGGGAGGGAAATAAGAAAGAGCACTAATAATTTTGCTGCGCCGACAGGAATGTCGGCGTTGCGGGCTGGAAAGCCCGCTCCACGAGGACGATGAAGAAACCGTGTGGTCATTGGGACACCACCTGCATGGGCTTGCCGCATTCGCCGCAGAATTTTAAGGGCTTGTCGAATTTGGCGGAGCAGTGGGGACACGTGAAGCCATCGGGTTTGGGAGCGGGCGCGGCGGCTGCCGGCGGCGCTGGCGCGGCGCCGCTTTTCATTTTGTCGACTTCGGCCAGGACTTTGGCGAGCTCTTTTTGCAGATCTTTCTTGGTGGCCTGGTAATCGTCGTCGGAGAGTTTGCCGACGCGGTATTCGAACTGCAGGTCGCGGAGGTTCTCGTAGATCGCGGCCTTACGCTCGTCGAGGTGCAGGAACGGCGAGACCGGCTCGGGCGGGGGAATGTCCTTGGGTCTGACGCCCAGGACGAACACGATGACGACGATCGCAACGGCGCACGTGATGGCGATGATCATTCGAGGTTGGCGAGATCCTTTTCGATCTGGTCCTTATACTTTGTGAGCTCCGGATCGTCCAGCTCAAGCGGCCCGATTTCGGCCAGGGGTTTGGGCTTGCGGTATTTCTTAAGGAACAACCAGATGACCACGAGGCCGAAGGCGACCGAAGCGTAGGGGACGATCCAGCCGAAGGCGCTGGGCGGCGACAGGTAGATGCCGGGGCCGTATTCGCGGACAAAGTCGTCGATGATCTGCTGATCGGTCATGCCCAGGGCCTGCATGCGGGCGATTTTTTCCTTGGCCGGCTTGGAGAAGCCGCACTCGAGCATGCTGCAGGTGGCGACGGAGTCCTTGCAGCCGCATTGGCACTGCAGGCGCATGCCGACGCGGCGGACATCCATCGAGGGTTTTTCGGAGGCTGTCTGAGCCAGCGACAGAACCGCCAGGGCAAGCGCGGCGAAGATGAGCCGGAGGTGGCGGGTCCACCGCACATCGAAGCTATTTTTGAAGCGTCGCATGAGAGGTGACCATGCCCACGATTTCGGTGCGGGCATATTGCATTTTGATCTTGCTGGGGACCAAACAGACGAAGGTGCCGCCGATGAGCACCAGGCCGCCGATCCAGATCCACGATACCAGCGGGTTAACATACGCCTGAATGATGGCGCGCTGGTTATCGTCCGACATGCCGCCGAAATTCAGGTACAGGTCTTCATTGGGCCGCACGCGGACGCCGACTTCGGATGTCCCCTGCTTGCTGGCGATGTAGAACCGCTTTTCGGGTTCGAGTGTGCCCAGCACATCGCCATTCTTGGAGATTTGCATAGTGGCGCGATGCCACTCGTAGACCGGAGTCTCTCCCTGTTTGAGATCCACCATTTTCAATTGGTAGGCGCCTAGCTGCATCGTGTCGCCGAGGTTCAGTTCTTTGGTGTCGCGCTGCTGGAAAGCTTGGCCGGTGAATCCGATGAACATGAGGACGATGCCCATGTGGACCAGGTATCCGCCGTAGCGGCGGGTGTTGCGGTGGGTCAACTCGACCATGGCGCGCAACCGGTTCATGGAATTCTTGAGGGCGATGGAACGCGCGCCTTTATAAAACTCGATGATGACGGTGAGGGCGACGAAGAGGCAGAAGCCGAAGGAGACGAGCGCGTAGGGATGATCGCGCATGCCCAGGGCAAACAGCACAACCACCAGCACCAGCGAGGCGACGCCCGGAATCTGGAAGTTACGGCGGAGGCTATCGGTGGAAGTCTTGCGCCAGGCGAAGAGCGGGCCGACGCCGGTGAGGAAAAGCAGAAAGAGGCCGATGGGGACCATGAGGCGGTTATACCAATCGGGGTCGAGCGAGATTTTGTCGCCGCTGACGGCCTCGGAAATGACCGGGAAAAGCGTGCCCCAAAGAACCGCGAAACAGCTTGCCAGCAGGATGAGGTTGTTGAAGAGGAAGCTGGACTCGCGGGAAATGACGCTTTCGAGCTGCGATTCGCTCTTGAGGTATTCCAGGCGGTCGAGGATGAGATAGACGGTGGCGGCGATGCCGATGGCTATGAAGGTGACGAAGTATTTTCCGATTTCGGAGCGGGCGAAGGCGTGCACGGATTGCACGATGCCGGAGCGGGTCAGGAAGGTGCCGAGGATGCAGAGGAAGAAAGTGGCGGAGACCAGCACGATGTTCCAGACCTTCATCATGCCCTTCTTTTCCTGCATCATGACGGAGTGCAGGAAGGCCGTGCCGGAAAGCCAGGGGAGCAGGGAAGCGTTCTCCACCGGATCCCATCCCCAGTATCCGCCCCAGCCGAGCACATGGTATGCCCATGCCATCCCCAGCATGACGCCGGTGGATTGAAACAGCCAGGTGACCAGGGTCCAGCGGCGGGTAGTGAAGATCCAGGAATCGCCGGGTTGGCGGGTGATGAGAGAGCCGATGGCGAAGGCGAAAGGCACCGAGAATCCAACGTAGCCCAGGTAAAGCATGGGTGGATGAATAGCCATGGCGGGATATTGCAGAAGGGGACTGAGGCCATTGCCGTCGGCGACGGGGGTAATGAGCTTATCGACCGCCAACATGCGGAAGGGATTGGCGACGAAGTTGTTGAGAATCAGGAAGAATGCCTGGATGGTGGTGAGGATGCCGATCACCCAGGGCATCATGTCGCGGTGCTTGCGGCGATTGGTGAAAACCACCACGGCGGCATACGTGGAGAGCAGGAAACTCCAGAATAGAAGCGAGCCTTCCTGGCCACCCCACCATGCCGCGAACTTATAAAGGATAGGCATGGCGCGGTTGGAGTGCTCGGCGACGTAAGAGAAACGGAAGTCTCCGGTCAGGAGGGAATAGACCAGGATTCCGGAGGCGAGAGTGATGAGCAGCCAAATGGCGTAGACCGCGCGTTGGCCGCTAACGATCAAGAACGGTTTGCGTTTG
Organism: Bryobacterales bacterium; assembly: GCA_963842505.1. GTDB lineage: Bacteria > Acidobacteriota > Terriglobia > Bryobacterales > Bryobacteraceae > PALSA-129. Next base: position 452,557 of record CAWJGZ010000004.1, on the reverse strand, counting down.
AGGCGCCCGACGACGCACGCACAGGTGGCGTACACGGCCACGCACAAGCCCAGCAGGATGGCCAGCGAACCCAGGTTTTCCATATCCCCTCTCTAATTTAGCTCTTGCCGGTATTGATGTTGGGAGCGGCCTGACCGGGAGCCAGGCTCGGTTTGGACTCATACTTCGACGCGCATTTGGCCTGAACCTTGGAAGCGCGGAAGACCTGATCCTGATAGAGTTTGCCATCGGCGAGAGCGTCGGCGCCGGGCTTGAAGGTGTCGGGCAGCGGTTCGGAGCCGGTGTAGATGACCTTGAGCTTCTGGTTATCGTAGACCAGCACGAATTGGGTGGCATTGCCGACTCGCTGGATGGAGCCATCTTCGACGTTGCCGCCGACCCGGATTCGTTTGCCGAGGACCTGGTCACGGCCCTGGCAGACTTCGGCGACGGTCTTGTAGTAGGTCCTGGAGTCCTTGCCGCCGGTGACGGCCAGCCAGACCAAAGTGCCCACCACTACGACGATGAGTGCTGCAAACTTGCCGTATTTTTTCATATGGCTGTCCTGCAAATCACAGTATAACCCGAAAAAGTTGAGGTATATTCAGACATTTTCGGCTCTTTTGTGGGAATTGTCTACATGCCCGCAAGTGAGGGGATGCGTCAAATCGACCGTCCCTTCATCGCCACTACATCTTCAATTTCGATGGCTTCTTTCACCACGAACGGCTCGCCGTACTTCACGCCGATCTGGTTGCCGTAAAACCGCGCGATGGCCGCCAGCCGTTCCCGGATTTCGCCTTCCTGCGGAAAAAGGTCGCCGCCACTGGCCGTGTTGCCGTACTGCGATGCGTAGCTCAGCAGCGCCGTCATGCGCCGCTCGAACTGCGCGCTGATGTCTACAACGAACGACGGCTTCACATCGGCGTAAAGGCTTGCATAGAGAATCTTCTGCGGACGGTGCGGCTCCGAATACTCGTCCAGCTTCTTCAGTCCCGCCAGGAAGCAGGCTTCGTAGCCCATCTCGGCGCAGCGGTAGTGGTCCGGATGCCGCCCCGTCCAATAGGGCAAAATCACCACCCGCGGCTTCAACTCGCGGATCTTCACCGCCAGGGTCATCCGCGCCGCCAGCGTGTTTTCGAGGCGCGCGTCTGGAAAACGCAGGTTGCCACGCCATGCCAGCAGCATGTGTCTCGCCGAAGTCTCCGATTCTTCGATGCGCAGCTCAGGCGTGCCGCGCGTCCCCATATCGCCCGCCGTCAGATCCAGCACGCCCGTGTGATATCCCGCCTCCGCCGCGCGGATCAGCGTTCCGCCGCAGGTCTGCTCGACGTCATCGGGATGCGCCGCGATGGCCAACATGTCTACGCTTTTCACCATGGCTATCGATCTCGCGCCTCCAGTTTCTTTAGCAGTTCTTTCGCCTCCACGCGGTATTTGAAGGCCTTTACACCGTTGATGGCGATCACCGGCACCTCGTCGTTATACCTGCGCCGCAATTCCGCATCGACGTCATCGCCATCGATGTCCACTTCTTCATAATCGAAATCGGCGTGCCCGCGCACCGCCGCGACGGTCCGCTTGGCCTCCTCGCACAGGTGGCAGCCGGCGCGCGTATACAAAGTGAGCCGTGGTTTCATTTACCAGGAAAGATCGCGCCGCCGCCAGTATCGCTGGCGTGTGCCCAAGGTGTTCACCAGCACAATCCCCGCGATGAAACCGCCCACGTGCGCGAAAAATGCCGTGCCGCCCGTCGCCGCGCCCGGCGCGCTCTCCACTCCGCCCAATAATTGAACCCCGAACCAGTAAATCAGCATCAACCAGGCCGGCAGCTCGAAGGTGAAGATCAAAATGAACCACGCCACCAGCTTCACGTCGGAATGGGGAAATTTCACCAGGTACGCGCCCATCACGCCGGCTATGGCTCCGCTGGCGCCCACAATCGGCACCGTTGAGGATGGGTCGATCACGAACTGCGAGACGGCCGCGACGGTCCCGCACAGCAGGTAAAAGAGCAGGAACTTTCCGTGCCCCAGAATGTCTTCCACATTGTCGCCGAAGACCCACAGGAACAGCATGTTCCCCAGCACGTGAATCCAACCGGCGTGCAGAAACATGGAGGTAAGCACGTTCTCCCAATGGAAATGGGCTGGCCGCAGGCTGTACAGCGCCAGGAAATGGTGGAACAAATACGGCGCCGAAATCTGCAGCCAGAACTCATGCAGAAAGATCAGGATGTTGGCCACGATCAGTAGTATTGTGACCACCGGCCGCGAGTAGCTCGGCTGCGTGACTTTGATGGGAATGGGGAACATTTACTTAGCGGCGAAACCATCGGCGCGCGGCCCGATCTCGGGGTGGCGCCGCCTTTCGGCGCGTTTCATCAGCCCACGGATGGCTTCCAGGCCGCTGATTCCGCCGCGGGCGCCATACGCCGTGCAGTTGAGCGCCGCCATGGCGTTGGAAAACTCCAATGTTTCCAGCATCGGCATACCCTGCAAAACAGCATAGCAAAACGCCCCGTGAAACACGTCCCCCGCGCCCGTGGTGTCCACGCAATTCACCACGTAGGCCGGCGCGTAATAAAACCGTCCCTCGAACCGCGCCAGCGAGCCGTGCGCCCCCAACGTCATGGCCGCCACCTTCATTCCATATTCCTTCTGCAGCGCCTCCAACGCGTCGAAGGGGTCCGCCAGTCCGGTCCAGCCCTTCGGAAATTCGGCGCTTGCCACCAGGTAATCCACATTTGGCAACACGCGCTCGAATCCGTGGTAGATAGTGTCCACGTCTACCACCACCGGAATCCCACACTGCCGGGCAATCTCCGCCGCCCGCGCCACCGCCTTCGTATCGTGGCCGTCGATCAGCAGCAAGCGCGCGCCTCCAAGCCGCTTCTCATCGATGGATGCCGGATCGATGGCCAGGCACTCGTCGTGCTTCCATAGAATCGTGCGTTCCCCGGTAGACCGGTCGATAATGATGTACGCCGACTGATTGGGGCAGCCTTTGCGCAGATCCACATACTCCAGATCGACGCCCGTGCCCTGCAAGCTCTCCCACTGGATGCGCCCGCGTTCATCGTCGCCGATCACCCCGATGTAGCGCGTCCGCAACCCCAGCCGCGAGCACGCCACCATGGCGCTGGCTACCTGCCCGCCAGTGCTCACAAACTCGCGTTCGTACGGCGCTTTTCCGGCGTAAGCCGGGAAGTGCGGCACAATCAAAAGGGTGTCGGTGGCATTCAGTCCGACGCCCACCACATCGAAATTCGTCATCCTCATTTATTGTGGCATGGAGGCAACGGCTCTTACCGCGCGTCCACCGTCACTTTCGGAATTCGATACCCCTTGCGCGCCAGCACCTGCCCGTTCGGGTACCTGGCCTTGGCGCGCGCGCTCAACTGCAGCAGCACTTCACGTGACGCCCCCGCCCTGCCCGCTGGCATCTGATAGTAAATGCTGTACCGCATCCGCATGCGATGCAGCATCTCGCGGAAGGCGTGGCCGGGATCGTCCGCATTGACCGTGTCGCCGCCGGTTTTCGCCGCCACTCCCAGCATGTCCTCGCTTCCCATGGGCGATCCCGAAAATATATGCCGCTGCGAATCCGGCGTCTCGATGATCAGCCCGCACAGCATGATGTCGCTCTCCCACAGATGATTCACCACGCGCCGCTCGCTCATGGACGGCTGCCCGTCATCGTCCGTGAAGATCAGGATGGCGTGGCGCCGGTGCGGGTCGGCGCTCTTCACAAAGAAAGTTGCGGCATTGTAGACCGACGAAAGAATGTGCGTTCCCCCGCCGTAGCGCAAGTCCACCACACGCTCCACGGTGGTCTCCACTTCGCTCAGGTCCTTGTCGAACCCGCCGATCAGCCAGGCATCTGTGTTGAAATTGGCCACCGCGACGCGATCCCCCTCGTGCAGTTCGGTGAGCGCCGTGTGCGCCGACGCCGCTATCCGCCGGATGGCCGGCGCCATGCTGCCGCTGCTGTCGAACAGCAGCAGAATGTCCATCGCCTGATCTTCCTGCGAGCAGTACAAAATCGGCTGTTCCACCCCGTTGTCCTTCACCAGAAAATCCTCTTTTTGGAGGTGGTCGATGCTCTTGGTTCCGTCCGTCACCTGGGCATCCACGCGCACCAGCGACACTCCCGTCCGGAACACTGTCGGCTGAGCCCACAGCGTTACGGCCAGGCCCGTTGCCAGCGCCAGCGCCAGCCATCCAGCCCGCTTCATGTTCTATCCAGTATGCACGATATCGCCGTGATCCCAAAGGCTTGTAAGCGCTTACGGCGCGAGTTACCATGACGTTGTCTATGCGAAGCCTCATCGTCCTACTCACTCTCTCCGCCGGCGCTGCCCTGGCTCAAACCGCTCCACCACCTCCCATCGATCCCCAAAAATTTCAAGATCAGGACACCATGACCTGGGCCGACTATCACCCCATCCCGGGCGCCGATTGGACCGACCCCAAGCTCGTCCCCACCCGCAAGCAGTTTAAGGTCGCGTTGGTGGCCGTCGACTTCCCCGACCAGCCTTTCGTCATCACGCTTCCCAAACACTCCGACCTCTTCGGCAACCCGCAAATCGACCCGGTAGCGCGCGAAAAGGTGGCCCAGTTCTACGCCGATTTCTATAACACGCCCTCCGCCGTCAACCACGGGCACACCATCAACGGCTATTGGATGGAGCAGTCCCGCGGCCAGATCGGCATCGCCAAGCTCGACGCATTCGGCCCCTATCGCATGCCCAAGAATCTCTACCAATACGGCCTCAACGAGTGGGGGCAGCAGAGCGCCGCGCCCGCCGGATCACCGGCCAATGGCCGCCTGGAGCCCGATGCCGATGCTCTCTGGGCCGCCGATGCCGGGGCCAATATCAAATCCAAGTACGACATCGTCATCCGCATCTACGCCGGCTATGACGAAACCAGCGTATGGCAGGAATTCGGCGAAATGAAATTTCAAACCAAAGAAGACATCCCCGCCGAATGGGGTAGCCCCGATCCTAACGGCCCCCGCTGGGTGGTCACGCGCTATGAGCCCTGGACCAGTTGGAAAGCCGGCGCGCAGCAGTGGGGCCTCTCTTCCGTGCGCCAGGGCGAGAGCTCCGGCACCCTCACGCATGAGATTGTGCACTTTGCCTTCTCCGTCGGCGACAACAACAATAATCCTTACGAAGCGCCTTTCCCGCGCGCCGGCTCCGGCCCGTGGGACATCATGGACCGCGGGTCTTTCAACGGCCCCGGAGGCCCGCACCGCCGCTGGGTGGTGCCCGCCGCCGAAGGCGCATCCATGCCCGCCGGCCTGATGCTCCGCAGCAAGATCCTCTTCAAATTCCTCCGCGATGACGCGGTTCTCGCGCTCACCCGAAGCGAACTCACCGCGAGCGGCCTGGCCGTCGGCACGGTGGTCGCGCGCGCCGCAGATCCCGCTGCCGGCCAGGTCTCCGGCATCACCGTCCGCCTGGATGGCCCCGCTCCCGGCGACCATACCCCGCCACAAGACTACGCTACGAATCCGGTTTCGTCCGGAGACACGCTCTACAATTTCTATTCCGTCGAAGTGGTGCAACGCATCGGCTACGATTCCTTCACGCCCGATAACGGTGTCCTCATTTCCAAGAACCTCGACAAGGAGCAGCGCGGCCGCGGCTTCCACCCCTTCACGTACGTCATCGACGCGCATCCCGAGGACATTAAGATGGTCGATTTCAAGCGCCCTCATGGCGAGCCCGTCATGCGCACCGTGGCCGACTACCGCCAGTTGAACGACGCCCTGTTCCATGCCGGTCTGAGCTCCGGCAGCCAGTTCGAATGGGAAGATACCCCCAACCGCCTGCACTTCTACATTGTCGACTTACATAAGGATGCCGCCGGCGTGCTCTCTTACACCATTGGAGTCCGCTCGCTGGATGGCGCAGGCGCGCAAACGCGCGGTGTTTCGCTGACCCCTGGAGCCAAGTGCGCCTTCACTTTGGCGAACACCGGCGCGCCCGATTCCACTGACATCTATCGGCTGTCAGCCACCGCGCAAGGTCCCGCTGGGGCGACCGCGCAACTCGCGAATGCGCTCGCCGCCGTGAAGGCCGGGCAGACGCAGGTCATTCCAGTCTATGTGACCGGCGCGCCCCGTACGGTGACGCTGAAAGCGCAATCGGAGAGCGATCCGAAGCAAGGAGCCACGGCTACGTGCTCCGTGCGGCGGTAAGAAAACCAGGCGCCCCGAAAGTGCCAAGCGAGGACACCGCGCCGCGTGCTTTGGGGAACGCAGCCGCCGATGATATAACTGTTATATACGAAGATGCGTTTCGCCTTCGACCGGAAGAAAGACCGCGACGTCAAACGAAAGCACGGCGTCAGCCTGAAAGAGGCGCGGGAGATCTTTGACCAGGTTTACCTAGTTGACCGTCGGTGCGATGATCCGGAACAGTTTCGCGCGATCGGATGGTGCGGCGACCGGCTCTGCGCGGTCATCTTCGAGATCCGGCACGACCCGGAGGGAGAATATTACCATCTGGTGACGGCTTGGAAAGCGACTCGAAACGAGGAACAAAGCTATGCCGAAAACGCTTAGGAAGGCACCTACGGCCGACCAAATCGCGGACAGGGCTTCGCGGGGCGAAGATGTTTCCGCTTACTTCACGAATCAGTTCACGGTGGTGAGGCCGGTCCGGCGGGTCAACGTGGACTTGACTGAAGGGATGCTTCGGGAACTGGATGGCCGGGCGGCCCGCCTCAATATCAGCCGGCAGGCGGTGATCAAGACGCTACTCGGGAGGGCACTCGACGAAGAAAGAGGGAACCGATCGGAGTCGAAGAAGAAGGCGGGCTGAGCGGACGAAACGAAAACCACTCGGGTCCGCTGTCTTCTTCGTCCCTCGTCGGGCAGATCCCTCTTGGCCAGAATTCAACGCTCTCTGATTCATCTCGGCTTCCGTCGAGTGCGTCCGGTTCGTGTGGCTGCGCGCGTGGGAAGACGTTTCGCTCTGACCTAAATCTAAATTTCTGTCAGAGTGCCGCGGGGCAGGGTCACTTGGACACATCGGCCGGTGCGAGAGACCGAAAAATCCGTTCAAGAATGGAGAGCTAGTCGCCGGCCGGGAATGGCAGGGGATTTGCAGGCTTTCTGATAAAGGGAGCTTATACTCTGATGTCGGTTCTGGCGGGTGAAACCAGTTTGAAGGATCGGCGGCTGCATTCCGGATTGTGGGCGCCAGCACTCTTGCTGTTGCTCGCTGGAAGCGCGCCGGCGCAGTTCTCGGGGCTGGCCCCGACCGATGATGGTTCTCAACTCTACTTCGTGACGACCATGCGGCTAACGTCCGAACAGTCCCAGAACCTGCCGGCAACCACCGCAATTTACCGGATTCAGGCGGGAGTGATCGAACGGATTACGGTTCCGCCGCCTTCGAGCGGCGGGAGTCTCGACCTCTATCAGGGCAATGCCCAGGTCAGCGGCGATGGCAATGTGTTTTCGTACACCGAATACCAGCAGTGCGTAGGCGGAAGTTCCTGCATCGCCCATCCGACCATCAGCGATTCTCCGCTGACAGTGGGCGGCAAGGCCTACGGGACGCCGCTGACAGGCGAGGCGCAGATCAGCCGCAACGGCAGGTTTGTGTACAACGCGCTGCTATTCCCTGCGTCCAGTTACCCGGCGGGCAGCAACGTCGTGGAACTGCACGATCTGCAAACCGGGACTACTGTCCAGCCGCCGGTGCGGCCGGCGAACGGACGGCAGGTGGTGACCAGCGACGGGCGCGTCTTGGGCTTCGATTTGCAAACCGGAGCGCTGACCCTGTGGAGCCCGCAAGGCGCGCAGAGCCTCACCACATCCGAACAGCCCGCTACGGCAATCATCAACGATGCCGGGACGTGGGTGGTTTACCAGACGGTTCAAACGCTGGGGACCATGCACCTGCGCGCGTTGCAGTTGAGCAGCGGGCGGGATGTGCTGCTGGCGAGTTCGGCCACGGGGTTCGATGCATCCATCAGCAACGACGGAACACTGGTTGCCTACGTGAATGTGCCGGGCATCGGGCAGGTAGCGCAAGTACTCACGACGCACCCGGATGGAACCGGAAACGCGCCGCTGACAAGTTTGCCGCTGGCGGTGGATGAGGCGGTGATCGCGGGCGGGGGCGGAACGGTGTTCGCGGTGACGGGCAGCCGCGTGGTGGCGATCGATAGCCACACCGGGGCGGTGCAGGAGTTGATTGGACAGACACCGGTTTGCACCGCGGGCTTTCTCGCTCTGATTCCGGGATCGATTCTGCCCATTCGCGGCAGCGGGATGGCGAATTCCACGCAGGTTGCGCCAGTGCCCCTGCCTACTGAGTTGGCGGGCGTCCGGGTACTGGCGGGTGGCGCACCTTTGCCGCTGCTGAGTATTTCTCCGGACGAAATCTGGTTTCAAGTTCCGTTTGAAATGGCGACGGGGACGACGGTTTCGGTGGGACTTGAGAACTCGTCGCTATTTGCAGGCTGTCCGGCGGTCACGGTTCCGGTAGTGCAGCGCGATCCGTACTTCTTCGATTCCGCTATGCTGATTGCCGCCCACCAGGATTTCAGTAGCCTGGTCGCATCGAGCTCGCCCGCTCAGCCTGGAGAGTCGATCCACGCCTATGCGGTGGGGCTGGGCGCGGTGACGCCGGCGATGACGACGGGAATACCGGCTCCGCTGGATCGTCTGTTCTGGCTGGCGGGTCCTTTGGAGTGCCATATCGGCTACAGCATGGATGGGCAACCGCTGCAAGTAGAATTCGCCGGGCTGGCGCCGGGAATGATCGGCATTTACCAGGTGGATATCAGGATGCCGGACGTGACGGGCAATACGGGCTGGATATTTGTCAATTGCGGCACGCCCGGAAATGCGCTGGAACGCAGCGGCGGCGGGTTGCCGGTGGCGAGCAGCCAGTAGGGACGCGCCCGCACCGCCCTGGCCAGGTTCAAAGCGATGAGCTGAAGCATGACGGACGACAAAAACCGATCTTCCATCCCACCCCCGCCCGTGGTCTACACTCGACTCATGCTCGTTTGCCCGGTCCGCGAGTGCCACATGCCACTACAGCGCGAGTCGCGGCGCCTGTTCTGCCCGCGCGGTCATTCGTTCGACGTGGCGCGCAGCGGATACATCAACCTTCTCCAGCCGCAGGACCGGCGATCCAAACGGCCGGGCGACATCGCGGCCGCCATCGCCGGGCGGCGCCGGTTGCACGACAGCGGCGTAACCGGGCCGTTGCTGCACGCCATCGCGCAGACGGTGGCCGCATCGCCGCGCGACGTGGTCTTGGATGCCGGCTGCGGCGAAGGTTTTTACCTGGGTACGCTGGCCCGCCAGACCGGCTTCGCCGCGCATGGCGTCGACATCTCGGTTCCAGCCGTGGATGCGGCCGCGCGCCGCTACCCCGAATGCGAGTGGACGGTGGCCAATGCCGACCGCTTCCTGCCGTACGCCGACCGCTCTTTCTCGATCGTGATGTCGATCACGGCGCGGATGAATGCGGCTGAATTCCGCCGTGTGCTGCGCGACGATGGCCGTCTCCTGGTCGCCCTGGCTGCGCCCGAAGACCTGGTGGAGTTGCGCGGCGCCGGCCGCGACCGCGTAGCCCGAACCGTCGAAGCATTCGCCGGCGGTTTCAAGCTGGAAGATCAGCGGCGCGTCACTACGGCGGCAGACCTTGACGCTGCCGCTGTTCAAGATGTGCTGTATTCCATTTATCGGCCGATGCGATCAAAACCGGCCGAAGCCATGCGGGTGACATTCAGCCTGGATCTGCTGCTGTTTCGGAAAAAGCCTTAGCCGCCGGCTACTTCACCGCGGCGGCGGCATAGACCGGGCTCAACCAGCCGTAACGATCGGGACGCGAGCCGTTGATCACGCCGAAGTATTCGCTCTGCAACTGCTCGGTGATGGGGCCGCGATGGCCCTTGCCGATGACGATGCGGTCGATGGAGCGGATGGGGGTGATTTCGGCGGCGGTGCCGGAGAAAAAGACTTCATCCGCGATGTACAGCATCTCGCGCGGGATGAGAGTTTCAATCACCGGAATGCCGTTGTCGCGCGCCAGCGTCAGGATGCTGTCGCGCGTAATGCCCGGCAGCACCGAGGCGGCCAGGGGCGGAGTGTGGATCTTGCCGTCGCGCACTACGAAGATGTTCTCGCCCGAGCCTTCGCTGACGTAGCCGGCGGTATCGAGCGCGATGCCTTCCGCGTAGCCGTTGGTCACGGCTTCCATTTTGATGAGCTGCGAGTTCATGTAATTGGCGCCGGCTTTGGCCATGGCCGGCAGGGTGTTGGGCGCCATGCGGTTCCAACTGGAAACGCATACGTCCACGCCCTGTTCGAGCGCCTCTTTGCCCAGGTACTGGCCCCACTCCCAGCAGGCTATGTAGACCTCGATGGGGTTTTTCGCGCCATTCACGCCAACGTCGCCGTATCCGCGCATAGCGATGGGCTTCAAGTAACACGCCTCCATTTTGTTGGCGCGAATCACTTCGAGCATGGCGTCGCCCAATTGCTCAGCGGTATAAGGGATTGCCAGGCGGTAGATCTTGGCCGAATCGAGCATGCGGCGGACGTGTTCGGGAAGGCGGAAAACTGCCGGCCCGACGCCCGTGGAGTAACAGCGGATTCCTTCGAATACCGAACTGCCGTAACTCACCACATGGGAGAGAACGTGAACGGTGGCGTCCTGCCAGGGGATGAGGCGGCCGTTATGCCATATTTTTTCGGTCGGCGTGAGCATGGCCTGATTATAACAAGTCTGATTCTAGCCCGCTTTTCGCACCAGGTTTCGTCGCGAGGCTGCGGAGCAGAGCCGCGAACGTAAGAGAGCGGTAGAACCGAGGCCGGCCCGTGATTTACCGGATCACCTTCGTCTGCTACGGTCTATGGAGACCACGACACGTTTCGGCGGCCATACAGAGTGTGTTGTCAGGGAGTAGGGCGATGCCATGCCGGCGTTCGGGTCTCACGAACTTTAATCTTGTGGCGGCAACCGCTCTCTTACGTTCGCGGCTCCGAATCGCCGAATCGCGCACGCGGGCAGTGGCCGCCTGCCCGGGCTAGGCATTGCCGGCGCGGTGCGCCGACGCCAGGCCACGTTTGGCGCGGTTGCGCAGTTCGCCGATATTGGAGCCGGTGAGCGCCGTAGCTATGGCTCCGCCAATCAGCAGCGGCAAAGTCAGTGCGCCGAACAGGATGATCGAAAATGCGGTGGCGTCGTTCTTCTCCATGTCGAAGAGGCGCAGCGCCATCACGCAAGCGGCATTGACCAGCCCTACATTGCCGGGCGCATTGGGAACCACGGTCGCCAGGCGCACGATAGTCAACACGGCGGCCGCTGCCCAGAACGAAAGATCCAGGTGGTCGGCCCTCATTAGGGCATACACCGTGAGAAATTGCAGCAGCAGGTAGAGCAGGCTGATGGCGCTGGTGCGGCCGAGCGTACGCAAGTTACCCATGAGGTGCAGGCCTTCCACCACGTGACGGAGGGTGGATGACCAGCGGCTCTCGCGCACCACCGCGTGGGCCTGCTGCTTGCGCACCATGATCCACAACAGCGTGCCGGCTCCCGTGAGCACGAGCAGGCCCAGAACCTGGACCAGGATGACTAGATCTTCGGGGATGCCTTTCACCAGGCTGGCGGTGATCAGGAAGGCGATCAATATCCAGACGCCATCGATCAGGCGCTCGACGGCGGCGGAAGCGAAACCCAGCGAAAGCCGCAAATCGTTCCAATGGGCCAGCAGGTAACAGCGGATGAGCTCACCCGCGCGCAAGGGTAGCACTTCGTTGGCGAACAGCCCAATGTAGATAGCCTGCACGGTGCGCCACAGCCGCAGGCGAACGATCGGGCTGAGCAGGGTATTCCAACGCCAGGCGTGCGACAGGTAGACGGAGAGATCGATGAGAACGGCGAGGGATACCCATCGCCAGTCGAGCGAGCGAATATTGGGGATGAGATCGGCAAGCGGGTAGCCGTGAAGCACCCAGGCGAGGCATCCGAGCGACAGGCAATAGCCGGCGGCCTGGGGCGCCCAGGAAGGGAATTTGCGGCGGGGCGTTGCGGAAGGTCCCAAGCTTCAATCATAACGTGGCACGGCCGGCTCGACTTCTCAGACACCGCGGGCGCGGTTACACTAACTGTTGATGAGACCACTTCGCCGTGTCGCGGTTTTGGGAGCCGGAACCATGGGCTCTCGGATCGCAGCCCATTTTGCCAACGCCGGGTTCCCGGTGGACTTGCTCGATATCGTGATTGCCGGTCAGCCCAAGCGTAATGCCGCCGCGCTCGCGGGCATCGAGAACGCCGCTAAACAGAAGCCCGTGGCATTCTTCACGGAAGCAGCCATGCGGCTGATTGCGCCCGGCAACTTTGAGGACGATCTGGGCCGGTTGCGCCAGTGCGATTGGATTGTGGAAGCGGTTTCCGAAAACCTCGAGATCAAGCGCCGCCTGTTCGAGCGCGTGGCGCAGGTCCGCACGCCCGGCACGATTCTTTCCACCAACACCAGCGGGATACCACTCGCCAGCATCGCGGAGAGTTTCCCGCACGAACTGCGGCGTCATTTTCTGGGCACGCATTTCTTCAACCCGCCGCGCTATCTGCACCTGGTGGAGATGATTCCGGGCCCGGACACGGCCGCCGAAGTGCTTGCGTGGGTTGCCACCTTCTGCGACCTGCACCTGGGCAAAGGCGTGGTGCCTTGCAAGGACACACCCAACTTCATCGCCAACCGCATCGGCGGTTTCTTCGGCGCGACCGTCCACAAACTGGCCGTGGAGGGGGATTATACGGTGGAGGAAGTGGACTTGCTGACGGGGCCGCTGATCGGGCTGCCGCGCTCGGCCAGTTTTCGCCTGGTGGATATCATAGGCCTGGACGTGTGGGCGCACGTGCTGCGCAACCTGTACGACCTGGCGCCCAACGATCCGGCGCACGAGCGCTACGCGGTTCCGGAATTCATGTTGCGCATGATCGAGCGCGGCTGGCTGGGGGAAAAACGCGGCCAGGGTTTTTACAAGCGCGCCGGTAAAGGCGTGGACAAGGAAATTCACGCCATCGACCGTAAGACGCTGGAGTACCATCCGGCGGACAAGCCGCATTTCGCCGCGGCGGACGCGGTACGCGGCGTGACCAATCTGCCGGACCGCCTGCGCGCGCTGACGGCCGGCGGCGATCGCGCGGGCCGGTTTCTGTGGCCGCTGTTCCGCGATTTGTTTACCTATTCGGCCCAGATGGTGCCCGAAATCTCCGACCGCATTGTAGAGATTGACCGCGCGATGCGCTGGGGCTTTGCTTTTCCGCTGGGGCCGTTCGAGTTCTGGGACGCGCTGGGCGTGGAAGAGACCGTGGAGCGCATGCGCCGCGAAAATTGCGCCGTGCCGCCGAACGTGGAGCGCATGCTGGCTAGCGGTGCGCGGAGCTTCTATGACACCGCCGACCGTGAAGGCCAGCCGCGCACGCGCTGGTTCGATCTTCAGGCGGGCGCCTGGCAGGACCTGGAACCGCGGATCGGCATGCTGGTGTTAAGCGACATCAAACGCGCGCGCGGGGTGGTGAAGAGCAACCCGGGCGCGTCGCTGGTGGACCTGGGCGATGGCGTGCTCTGCCTGGAATTCCATAGCAAGATGAACACGCTGGCGGACGACGCGCTGGCCATGGCGGGTGCGGCCCTGAGTGAGACAGGGCGCGGCTTTATGGCGCTGGTGATTGCCAACCAGGGCGAGCACTTCAGCGCCGGCGCCGACCTGGCTACGCTGCTGGCGGCGGCGCAGGAAGGCCGGTGGCAGGACCTGGACGAGGCGATTCGGCGCTTCCAGCAGGCCAATATGGCCCTCAAATACGCGCCCGTGCCGGTGGTGGCCGCGCCGTTTGGCATGACGCTGGGCGGCGGCTGCGAGATGGTGCTGCACGCTGCCCGAGCGCAGGCGTCGGCCGAGACATCCATGGGACTGGTGGAAACCGGGGTAGGGCTGATCCCGGCCGCGGGCGGCTGCAAGGAAATGTTGCTGCGGCTCGGCAATGCCAAGGCGGCCTTCGATTTGATCGGCTCCGCCGAAGTTTCGGGCAGCGCGGCGCACGCCCGCGAGCTGGGGCTGCTCGGCGCGCGGGATGGGATTACCATGAATCCGGAGCGGCTGGTGGCGGATGCCAAGGCTGCGGCTGTAGCGCTGGCGGCGGGATACGCACCCGGTGTGCCGCGGCAGGATATCGCGGTGGAAGGCGAAGCCGGATTCGCAACTCTGAAGATGGCAATCCACCTGGCGCGGGAAGGCGGCTATATCAGCGAATATGATGCGGCGATCGGCGGGAAACTGGCGCACGTGTTGTGTGGCGGCCGCGTGGCGGCGGGCCAGACGGTGAGCGAGCAGTATCTGCTCGATCTGGAACGCGAAGCCTTTTTGAGCCTGCTCGGCCAACCCAAAACCCAGGAGCGGATTCAAACCATGCTCCAGACCGGAAAGCCGCTGAGGAATTAGACTGCCATGCAAGAAGCCGTGATTGTGGATTGTCTGCGCACTCCCGTGGGGAAGGCCCCGCACGGGGCGCTGCGCCACACGCGCCCGGACGATCTGGCGGCGGTGGCGATCCAGGGGTTGTTGGCGCGCTATCCGCAGGCCAGGGAAGAGGTGGAAGACGTGATTCTGGGTTGCGCCATGCCGGAGGGCGAAGCCGGATACAACATGGCGCGCGGAGCCCTGCTGCGCGCCGGACTTCCGGATAGCGTGCCCGGCATGACCATCAATCGCTTCTGCAGCTCCGGCCTGCAAGCCATTGCGATGGCCGCGGAGCGCATTCGCGCGGGCGCCGCGCACACGGTGATCGCCGGCGGCAGCGAGAACATGAGCATGACGCCGCGGGGCGGTCTGAAGCCTGCGCCCAACCCCTGGTTTGTGGATCACCGGCCGGATTATTACCTCACCATGGGGCTTACCGCGGAGCGCGTGCAGCGGCGCTACGGCATCCCCCGCGAAGAGGCCGACTTGTTCGCGCTGGGCAGCCACCGGAAGGCCGTCGAGGCGCGCGATGCCGGCCGCTTCGTGGATGAAATCGTGCCCGTGGAAGCCGCCAACGTGGCGCTCGAAGAAGACGAAGGCCCGCGCGCCGATACCACCCTGGAAGCGCTGGAGAAATTGCCGCCGGTGTTCCACGCCAGGGGCACGGTGACGGCGGGCAACTCTTCGCAAGCGAGCGATGGCGCGGCCGCCGCGCTGGTGATGTCGGAAACCCGCGCGCGGCAACTCGGCCTCACGCCCAAGGCGCGGTTCGTGAGTTTCGCCGTAGCGGGCGTGCCGCCGGAAATCATGGGGATCGGTCCCGTGGTGGCAATTCCCAAGGCGCTGGCGATGGCCGGTCTGAAGCTGGACGATATCGGCATCATCGAACTCAACGAAGCCTTCGCGGTGCAGGCGCTGGCCGTGATCCGGCTGGCGCATCTGGATCCCGGCCGCATTAACCCGAACGGCGGGGCGGTGGCGCTGGGCCATCCTCTGGGCGCGACCGGCGCCAGGCTCACGGCCACGCTGCTGCGCGAACTGGAGCGGCGCCAGGCGCGCTACGGCATGGTCACAATGTGCGTGGGCGGCGGGCAAGGGGCGGCGGGGATTCTGGAACGCTGGTAGTTCGAATCTTTCCCATCCCCGCGTCACCACGGACTACTTCGTTACGCGCCGGTACATCTCCAGCAGGCCCTCCAGCGGAATCTGCTCCGCCCGCAATCCGGCTTCGGGCCAGGCGTCCACCACCTCTTTCCCGTAGACGCCCGCCAGGTTATTGCGGATGGTCTTGCGCTTGTGGGCGAAGCACAGAGCGGCAAAGCGCAGGAAGCCGTCTGTGCCGGTCGGCGTAGCGGGCCGGGGCTCGAGCAGCACCACGGCGGAATCCACCTTGGGCGGCGGATGAAACGCGGAGGGCTTCACTTGGAAGAGCAGGCGGGCCGCGGCGAAGAGCGCTATCTGCACCGTGAGGAACCCGTAGGCGCGCGTGCCGGGCAGCGCCACCAGGCGTTCGGCCACTTCTTTCTGAATCAGAAACACGGCGCGGGGCATGCTCAGGCGCGCAACCTGTTCCAGGA
The DNA here is from genome assembly GCA_963842505.1 of Bryobacterales bacterium. Classification (GTDB taxonomy): domain Bacteria; phylum Acidobacteriota; class Terriglobia; order Bryobacterales; family Bryobacteraceae; genus PALSA-129. The sequence continues at coordinate 436,493 of CAWJGZ010000004.1, read as the reverse complement.
TGGGAGACGCAATGTAGTAAGGCAGATTGCCGGCGATGGGCGCGGGGCCCCACTGCGCCAGGTCGGTTTCGAGCACATCCGCGTGCACTACTTCCAGACGCGGCTCGGCGGCAAACTTGCGGCGCAAGTGATCCACCAGGCTAGGGTCCACTTCGATGGCCACCACGCGCGCCGCGCGCTTCAGCAGCCGTCCCGTGAGAGCGCCGCGTCCGGGACCAATCTCAATCATCAGTTCGACCGGCGCGGGACAGGCAGCCGCGGCGATGCGCTCGAGGACCGAGCCTTTAATCAGAAAATGCTGTCCGAGTTTTTGTCGCGACACGCGGCGCCGCTAGCCGCGCACCGTGGCGCTGGCGCAGGATTGCACCACGCGGATGGTCCCTTGCGTCGGCACGCCGAATTGCGTGGCCGGTTGGAATCGTCCCAACATGATGATGCTTTTCATGTCGGGAGTCAGTTCGCCGTGCACGATCGACCAATCGACCACGCGCCCGGTCTGATCAATGGTCATGTCGACCACGTTGTAGTAATCCGACGGAGCAGTGGTGGGCGCTTCGATGATTGGGAAGTCTTCATCGGCGTCGGCTACCTGGTCCCAGGGGTTGGTTACCATCTTGCCGGCCGGCGCGGTATAAAACTCCTGACCGCGAATATCGTGGGAGAAACTCAGGCTGGGGACCAGCAGGGTAAAGATCAGCAGCGTGGAAATCACGCCGCCGGTAAATGGCAGCGCCACGGGCCGCATCAGGTTGTCGAATGCCAGGTCGATGCGCGAGGCCGACCGCCGCAAACGGGCTGACAGACTGACGCGGGCGAGCGCGCGTTGGCGCTCATGAGACGCCAGAACGCTTAACTGCGCCGCGAGCTGCGCCGGGATAGCCGGCTGTCCCAGTCCGCGCGTCATGGCAACTTGGCCTTGCATCATGTCGAAACGTGTTCCGCACGCGCGGCACGCTTCGATGTGTGCCAACACATTCTCCCGTTCTTCGGCTGGTAATTTGCGGTCGAGGAGTAGGGAAATCCGCTTTTGCACGTTCTCACAGCTCATAACATCTTTTCTGCCGTTTCCGGCATCAGTCGCAGGGCGGGCCTCGGCTTCAGGCTTCCCGCGAGCTCTTCCCGCAGGGCTTCGCGGCCCCGCAGGATTCGAGATTTTACAGTCCCCAGAGATACCGCCAGGACAGCGGCGATCTCTTCATAACTCAGGTCTGTGATGTCTCGAAGCACCACAGCCTCACGGAAGATCGGGTTGATTCTTCCTAAAGCCGCCTCAATGGCCGCGCGCTGTTCCGAATCCAGCACAACGTCATAGGGCGTACGGCCATTATCCGGTATGATCTCCTTCCAGTTACGCGATTCTTGCGGATCCGAGTCCAGTTCTACCTCGCGCCTGCGGTGGCGGAAGAACCAGCGCCGCGCATTGTGTGCCTCGTTTACCGTAATGCGGTAAATCCAGGTCCGCAAGGTACTCTTTCCATGAAAACTTCCAATATTGCGAAATACTTTCAGGAAGACTTCCTGAACCACGTCGTTCGATTCCGATGGATCGTCGAGCAGGCGCATTGCCAGCGCGTATACGGGTTGCTGAAAGAGACGAGTCAGCGCCTCATAGGCCCAATCCGCGCCCGTGCGCAGACCTTCCACAAGACGGAGATCATCCGCCGCGGCGCCCTCAGGCGCCCGTTCCGACCGTAAGTCCAGGATCGAAGTGGCCACCGCCAGCCTCACTTTCAACCTGACTCCAACCTAGCAGGAATAAAGCGGTCTTGCAAAGATATAGACACCAACCTTCCGGGGAAAGTTTCCGGCAGTCCCCAACCGCTACGGAATCAACGCCGTGCGGGCGGCCTCAGCTCCCTCGCGGTGGCAGTTCTGGTTGGGGGTCGTCGAATCGTGACCGCAAGAAAGCCGAGGCTCGCTACAATAGACGATAGGATGCTGGTTTCGATAGCCCCCCAGTTGGAACGGCCCCGCTGGCTGCGCGCCCCCGCGCCGGCCGGCGAGAATTACCACGAGCTGAAAGGTCTCATCAACCGCCTGCGCTTGCACACGGTCTGCGAAAGCGCGGCCTGCCCCAACGTGGGCGAATGCTGGAACCAGCGCGCCGCGACCTTCATGATCCTGGGCAATGTGTGCACGCGGCGCTGCGGTTTTTGCGCGGTGCAAAAAGGCGCGCCCCTGCCGGTGGATTACGACGAACCTAACCGCGTGGCGGAAGCCGTGGAAGCTATGGGGCTGAAGTTCGCCGTGATAACCAGCGTGAACCGCGACGACCGCGAAGACGGCGGCGCCGAACTCTTCGCCTTGGTGATCCGGGCCATCCGCGCGCGCGTGCCGGGATGCGGGGTGGAGGTTCTGGTGCCCGACTTTCAGGGAAACCTGGCAGCCGTCGCCACGGTGATGGATGCGGCGCCCGACGTCTTCAATCACAACACCGAGACGGTGCCGCGGCTATACCGGCAGGTGCGGCTCGGCGCGCGCTACGAGCGTTCGCTGGAGGTGCTGGCCGCCGCGAAGCAAATGCGCCCCGCCACGCCCACGAAATCCGGGTTGATGCTGGGCTTGGGCGAGCGGACCGATGAAACACTGGCGGTGATGCGAAATTTGCGGGCGCACCAGGTGGATATCCTGACTCTGGGCCAGTATCTGCGCCCATCGCCCAGGCATCTGCCGGTGGTGCGCTACGTTCCACCGGAAGAGTTTGCCGAGTTACGCCGCGCCGGGCTGGAAATGGGCTTCGCGCACGTGGAAGCCGGCCCGCTGGTCAGGAGTTCGTACCACGCGTCGGAAGCCGCCGCCCCGAGCGGCTGCATCTCGTGAGAGAATCACATCATGCGCTTCGGTCTCCGGGCTAGCCGCGCTCAGTTCTGAAACTATGCCACGTGTACTCGATTTGATCGATTCGCCCGACGACGTCAAACAACTCTCGATTCCGGAGCTGGAACAACTGGCGGATGAAATCCGCGAAGAGTTGATTACGGTGCTCTCCGCCAACGGCGGGCATCTCGGTCCGAACCTGGGCGTGGTGGAACTGTCCATCGCCCTGCACTACGTCTTCTCCACGCCCGCCGACAGCATCCTTTTCGACGTCAGCCACCAGGCTTATATTCACAAGCTGCTTACCGGCCGGCGGGAGCGCTTCTCCACCATCCGCACGCCCGGCGGCCTCAACGGCTTCATGCTGCGCACCGAGAGCCCGCACGATTGCTACGGCGCGGGACACGCCGGCACGGCGCTTTCGGCCGCGCTGGGAATCGCCGTGGCGCGCGACAAAACGGGCGGCAAGGAACACGTGGTCGCTGTGGCCGGCGACGCGGCTTTCACCTGCGGCATTACTTACGAAGCGCTCAATAACATCGCCCACCACACGCGACGCATGATCGTGGTGCTGAACGATAACGAGTGGTCCATCGACAAGAACGTGGGCGCCATCGCCACTTATCTGCACCGCATCGTCACCAGCCCGAGGTACGACTATCTGCACGACCGCGCCGGTAAGTTTGTCGAGATGGTAGGCGGCCAGGCCGCTCTCAAAATGGCGCGCAAAGCCGAAGAAGCGGCTAAGAGCATGCTGTGGCCCAGTGTGCTCTTTGAAGAGCTGGGGCTCAAATATTATGGTCCCATCGGCGGTCATGACATTTCCACGCTGATCAAGACGCTGGAGTTTCTCAAGAAGCAGGACCGCCCGGTTTTGTTGCACGTGCTGACTCAGAAAGGCAAAGGCTTCGAGCCCGCCCTGCAGAAGCAGAAAAAGTTTCACGGCCTGGGCCCGTACGATCCGGAGACAGGTGAAACCAAGCCGCTCAGCCGGCGGACTTACTCGGAAGTCTTCGCCGATACCATGGTGAAGTTGGCTGACTATAACGACAAAGTGGTGGCAATTACGGCCGCCATGCCCAATGGCACCGGTCTCGACCGCTTTCAAGCGCACCATCCCGGCAAGTATTTCGATGTCGGCATCGCCGAGGAGCACGCGGTCTTATTTGCCGCCGGGCTGGCGGCCAAAGGTTTCAAACCTTTCTGCGCGATTTACTCCACCTTTCTGCAGCGCGCCTTCGACCCGATTGTTCACGATGTCTGCCTGCAAAACCTGCCGGTGGTTTTCTGCCTGGATCGCGGCGGCCTGTCGGCCGACGACGGTCCCACGCACCACGGCCTGTTCGACATCAGCTATCTGCGCGGTATCCCGAACATGGTGCACATGGCGCCCAAGGACGAGGACGAAATGGCCGATATGCTCTTCACGGCCATGCATTGGGACGGTCCGATTGCGATTCGTTACCCGCGCGGCGTAGGTCCGGGCACGCCCGTCAAGGATGTTCCGAGCCTGATTCCGATCGGCAAAGCCGAGTTGATCCAGAACAGTGACAACGACCGCGTGGCCATCTTCGCGTTGGGCGCTCTGGTCCCCATGGCCGAAGAGATCGCGCAAAAGTTGTGGAGCGAGGGCATCTCCGCGGCGGTAGTCAACGCGCGTTTTACTAAGCCCATCGACGTGGAAATGCTGGAATTCTTCGCGCGGAGCGTGGATGTGGTGCTGACTCTCGAAGACCATGTCCTGCGCGGCGGTTTCGGCAGCGCTGTGTTAGAGGAGCTGAGTAACTTGGGCCTGACGACGCCGGTGGTGCGGATCGGCTGGCCCGATCAATTCATCGAGCACGGTAAGATCGAGCCGCTGCGTGCTAAGTACGGTATCACCGCCGAGGCGGCAATCGAGAAGCTAAGGCCGGTGCTGGCGGCGGCGCAGAAGGCTGCTGGCGCCGCTGCCGATTCCGCCGTACGCGCCGCCCGAGTCCGCTAAGACGCTGTAATCACGGACCGTAACTGGCAGTCCGGCCAAGAGCGGAACTTACCTGGATCTGAAATCGGATCAAAAGCGTCCCATTTTGGTCGGAGGATATTAATCTCCTTTTCTATTGTGTTTTATCACAATCCATGGTATCAGGACTTATGGTACGCGAGGCAGATGCTTGGAAGATTGGCATCCAGGCTCGTCGGAGGCCGCCAGAAAATTTCTCGATATCAATCGCCGCCCTTTCGGGACGGCACAGTAAAGGTTCGGGCTGGTCACGGTAGTGGCCCTGGCGAATGCCCTCCGCGCTTTACGCTCGAGCTATGACCGGCCGTCAGGCCATGAGGAAAAGTCGATGGGTTCGCCCCCTGACAGTTCCCTACGCGAGGAAGACGCCCCCCGCGTCCCCAATCCCAGGGTCAGCGGGGCACTGCTCTTCATGGAGGAGAATTTGCATCGCAGTTCGCTGACGGTCGCAGACATCGCAAGCCAAGTCGGTCTCTCCCGTTCAGGATTCTCGCGGCTGTTCCGGGCTGAAACCGGCTCGCGTGCTGGGAGGATGCTTCTGAGGATGCGGATGGAGTTGGCGGGCGATCTGCTCGTTAGAGAGCGGGCCTTGCTGTTGAAGGAAGTGGCTGCGCGAATTGGTTTCCCACGTGCGGACGTCTTTGCGCGCGTTTTTCGCGAATGGTTCGGTGTGACGCCCAGCGAATTTCGCAGGAGCCGGCGATAGGCTCGTGGTCAGCCCTAAGGCAGCGTCCGACGTTAGATGGCACAAAATGCAAAGGAATAGCACAAATTGCAAACATTTTGGTACTTGCAAGGAATTCGTACTGAGTCGATGATAGGGTTGATATCGGCATCATTCGAACTTCGAGAGGATGAGGCTCAACAGCGGCCATCAGAGCCAGCTTGTTGGGTCCCCGAAAGGGTTTAGAAATTCATGATCAAGAACATATTGGTCCTGGCGATGGTGGCGCCCGTCCTTTTGCTATCACAGATAGACACGGACCGGATCGGACGGCAGACCACCGAAGATGCAGTGCGAGGGAACCCGACCTATTCTGAGGCCATCGAGCTTCAGCACCGCACACCGGAGGACCTGTTGCGCGAACGCGAAGCGGCCTTGGCGAGGTCCACCATGACGGTCGAGCGCCTCTACCGCCTCCCATGGGCTGCTAAGGCGGCCTTAGAAGCCGGTGCCCTGGACAGGGCGGAACAGCTTGCTTTGGAAGCCATTGATCTTGGCGGCCGAAACCACCAGCGGGATCACGTTCTGCAAAACGGCGACCCCATCAGCGAGGCCGGCCACGCCGAGTTCTATGGCCACCTGGTTTTGGGCAGGATAGCCATATTACGCGGCGACATCGAAGCTGCCAAGAAGCATCTGTTACTAGCCGGCAAGACATTTGGTGGGCCCAATCTCGACACTGAGGGTCCAAACATGTCTTTGGCCCGGGAACTCCTGTTACGGTCCGAGCGGGAAAGCGTTCTGGAGTTCTTCGATGAATGCAGGCGGTTCTGGACGAACGAACGGGGAAGGCTTACCTCCTGGGCGGCCGAGGTACGGGCCGGTGGGATACCGAACTTTGGATCGCTGTTGTTCTATTAGCCGTACAACAGATATTTGCGTCCCTTCCTTAATAATGCATTTGCGCTTTTTCAAGCCTTGGACGACCAAGCCGACACGATCCAGACCTACGGCTTCAATCAAGATCAGGCCGACTGCAACACCTGCAAGCAGACGGCTGGGGTTAATTACGTAGCATGTGAGGTGTTCGGAACGGTGGTCTGTTCCGGCGATCCGACTGCGGATTCCGAGGGATGGCGATCAGCGTTCCGAACTGATGTCGATCACGATTCCGAAGTGATGCCGATCAGTGTTCCGAACTGAAGCCGATCAGTTTTACGGTTGTAGTTCGAAACACTGATCGGCATCGGATTGGAATGGCGGCGTAGGGCAGCCGTGGCGATTGGACTCCACTGGTAAGTGGAGACTCCCAGTTGCCACAGAAGAGGCTGACCATGCGCAAGTTGAAGGAAGTTCTGCGGCTCCATTCCCTCGGACTGAGCCAGCATCAGATCGCCCGCAGTTGTTCGATTTCCCAGAGCACCGTCCATGAGTACGTGTCCGCCGCCCAAGCGGCGGGCTTGAACTGGCCGGTGCCTGAGAACTGGGGGGACCAGCAGATCGAGCGGGCGCTGTTTCCGCAGCGGCCCGCTCCCGCCGTTTGGCGGAAACATCCGGAACCGGATTGGGCTCAGGTCCATCAGGACCTGCAGACCCACAAAGACCTGACCCTGCAACTGGTCTGGCAGGAGGCGCGCGCGAGCGACCCGGAGGGCTATGGCTATAGCCGCTTCTGCGATCTCTACCGGCGGTGGCTGAAGAAACTCGACCTGGTGCTGCGGCAGGAGCACCGTGCCGGGGAGAAGATGTTCGTCGATTACGCCGGGGCCACGATTCCGGTTCACGACCCGCAGAGCGGTGCCGTTCACCCGGCGGCCGTATTCGTGGCCGTGCTGGGCGCCAGCAGCTACACCTTCGCCGAGGCCACGAGCGGACAGGATCTGCGCAACTGGATCGGGTCGCATACGCGGGCCTTCGAGTTTTTGGGGGGCGTAGTGGAGGTGGTGGTCCCGGATAACTTGAAGTCCGCCGTATCGCATCCGAGCTATTACGAGCCGGATCTGAATCCCACCTATCGCGACCTGGGCGAGCACTATGGCGTCGCCATTATTCCGGCGCGGCCGTATCGGGCCAGGGACAAGGCCAAAGCGGAGGTGGGCGTTCAGGTGGTCCAGCGCTGGATCATAGCCGCGTTACGCAAGCATAAGTTCTTCTCCTTGGATGAGGTCAACCAGGCGATCGCCGAGTTGCTCACACGGCTCAACCAGCGGGCGTTCCGCAAACGCGCGGGCAGCCGCGCCAGCCTGTTCGCGCAACTGGATCAGCCGGCGCTGAAGCCGTTGCCGGCCACGCGCTACCAGTTCGGTCAATGGAAGAGGGCGGGCGTCAACATCGACTATCACATCGAAGTGGAGCGGCACTACTACAGCGTGCCGTACGCGCTGGTGCACCAGGAGGTGGACGTCCACCTGACGGCGGAGACCCTGGAAGTTCTCCACCGCGGGGTGCGGGTAGCGTCGCATGTCCGCTCCTACGAGCCGGGGAAAGCGACGACGCTGACCGATCACATGCCTAAGTCGCACCAGAAGTATGTGGGGCGCACGCCATCGCGGCTGATGGAAGATGCCCAGCAGATCGGACCCCACACCGGTCAGCTGGTGGAAGCGATCCTGGCGGCCAAGCGCCATCCGGAGATGGGATATCGTTCGTGCCTGGGGATTCTGCGGCTGGGGAAAACCTACCCGGCCGAGCGCATGGAAGCGGCCGCCCGGCGGGCGCTGCGGGCTCGCGCCTACAACTTCCAGAGCCTGGACTCGATCCTCAAGAACCAGCTCGACCGGCTGCCGTTACCCGGCGATCCACCAGCGCAGCCGACGGGGGACCATGACAACATCCGCGGCGCCGATTACTTCGATTCCCCGCCGGAGGCCGACCCTCCGGTGATTCAGTAAGTCCACAAGGAGAACTATGCTCAACCAACAAACCATCGAGAAGTTGTACGCCATGCGCATGCGCGGCATGGCCGACGCCTTCACCCAACAACAGGAAGATCCCCAAACCAACCAACTCAGCTTCGAGGAACGCTTTGCGCTGCTGGTGGACCGCCAGTGGAACTGGCGGCAGGGCCGGGCTCTGGAGCGGCGGCTCCGAGATGGCCGTCTGCAAGGTCCCGACTGCATCGAAGACATCGATTTCCGTGCGACGCGGGGTCTGGACAAGCAGGTGGTCCGAGCGCTGATCCACGACTCGGACTGGGTCCGCCGCCACCAACACATTTTTCTGGTGGGTCCGACCGGGATCGGGAAAACGTTTCTCGCGCGGGCGTTCGGACAGAAGGCCTGCCGCGATGGCTTCACGGCCTACTTCGCCACGGCGGCGCAGTTGTTCCGGGACCTCGAGCTTGCTCGTGCCGATGGCAGCTACGCCAAGAGGCTGCGGGCGCTGGGGCAGGTGGATGCGCTGATCGTCGACGACTGGGCGATGGCGCCGTTGGCTGACGCCGAACGGCGGGCGTTTCTGGAGATCTGCGACGAGCGATACCTGACCAGGTCAACACTGCTGACGAGCCAGTTGCCGGTGGCCAAGTGGCATGCGCAGATCGGCGATCCCACGGTGGCGGACAGCATCTTGGACCGGCTGGTGCATGCCGCGCACCGGATCGAATTACAGGGAGAATCGATGCGGAAGAAGAAGGGCGGTCGCGGTGCCAAAGAGGGCGAGTAGGTGGCAGTTGGCGAAATGTTTTTGGGCGCTAACTCCAGTCGCCCTACGGGCTCCTTCCGTCAGCGCCCAAAAACACGGGCAACCGCAAGAAAGGAACTTCTCATGCATCAGGACAAAGAAAACCAGCAAAACTCTTGACGCATGCCGATCACTGTTTCACACTGAGATAGCCCGGCGTCGCTTCGCTCCGATCTGATCGGCATGAGATCGGAATGACTGATCGACATCATCGGAATGCGCAATCCGACTTGCGAAGCGATATACAACGCAACGTTCTGCCAACCTGCCTACGATTCCGCGGTACAGACCTGTAACAGTACCCAAAATGAAGCAGACGCGCAGGTAGCCCAAGGCCACGCAAGTGCTTACGCTACTAATGCTCAGTGGCTATCGGGCGCACAATTGACATGCCTGCAGATGTATGGCGGCGGCGATGACGGCTGCGACGGCTCGGAGGGCTGTGCGTGCTCCAGCGGTTCCGACTGTAATGACGGGGAATGCGTAGCCGGAACCTGCGGAGGCGACGATGACCCGATCATGATCGACCTTAGCGGGCTGGGGTACGAGTTGACCAGCGTAGCCAACGGTGTGCAGTTTGACTTCTTCGCCACGGGAAAGCCGGTCCAGATGTCGTGGTCGGCGGCCGGTTCGCAGACTGGCTTCCTCGCGCTCGACCGGAATGGAAATGGAACGATCGACAACGGCACTGAGTTGTTTGGCAACGTCACGCCTCAGCCCACGCCCCCCGGCGGCGGAAGGGGTAACGGATTCCTGGCTCTGGCGGTTTACGACCTTCCGGAAAACGGCGGCAACGGGGACGGCTGGATCGATGCCTCCGACGCGATCTACTCTAAGCTCCGCGTATGGGTGGACAAAAACCATGACGGAATTTCCGAGCCTGGTGAGCTTCTCACACTGCCCCAGGCGGGGATCGCGAGGATCTCCCTGCAGTACAACCTGGCTAAATGGACCGACGTGTACGGCAACCAATTCCGGTACCGCGGAATCTTGGTCCGCAGCTCCCAAGAGAGCCAGGGGTTCTATGATGTGCTGCTGAAGTAGCGTCCGCGCCGTCGGGGCGGTAGTGGTCGTTCGCGCGGCCAGGGTTGGTGTCGGCCAGGGCCAATGGGCCTCCGACGTGATTCTGATGACCGAGAAATGGCGGCTCTCTCCGGCGGGCTGTCCTCACCTTGATGATGCGACAGCCCGCGTTTTAATTGCGAGGTTAATCATGCAAGCCAAGCGAATAGTAACGATGGTGCTGTCCTCACTCGTCTTATTGTGTGCTTGCGGCGTGACCGCCAAGGCCCAATGTCCCCCGCTTCAGGACGCCGACCGCGCCAAGCTGATCGACTACGTGCAGAAGAAATACAAGACGCCCGCTTCGACGAAAGTGGAGATTGGCGACGTCTCGTTTGTCGGTGACACGTGCTATCGGAAGATGCTGTTCCAGTCGGTTGGCGGGCCATCGTTCTTTAGGCTTGAGTTGTCTGCTTCTCCCGATCTGCGCTTTCTCACGAGAGAGCTGCTCGATTCCACGGTCGACCCGGCCGTCGAGGAGCGGCAAAAGGCTGAGGCTCTTGCGGCCAGCCTGACGCGCGGTAATCTGCCGGTACTGGGCAAGCAGGACGCTCCGGTCACCATCGCCGTGTTCTCGGATTTCCAGTGCCCATACTGCGTGCGATTCGCCGCCTTGATGAAGGAGGTTCTGCCGTCGGAGGCGGATAAGGTGCGGCTGGTGTTCCATAATTTTCCATTGCCTATGCATCCGTGGGCGCGGCCGGCGGCGGAGGCCGCGGCTTGCGCGCAGCAACAAGGGAACAGCTACTTCTGGGCGCTGCACGATTTCATGTTCGAGCAGCAGAAGGACCTCAACCGCGACAACCTGCTGGGCAAACTGGCCGAGGTGACCAAGAAACTTACGGGTTTCGATCAAGGCAAATTCGCGGTGTGTGTGATGGAACGGAAGACCGCTGCCCAGGTGGATCAGGAGGTCGCTTTCGCGCAGCAAAACGGCATCAACGCCACGCCGACGGCGTTTATCAACGGCCAGAAGACGCAGGTAGTGGCTCCGGAGCAGATTCGCACGTTGATCCGGCAACTGAGCGAAGGCGCGAAAAGCGCGCTGGCGACTGGAGACGCGGCAGGCGGCAAACAAGACCGATGATACAGTCTGGCAAATCGAAGACCATGTCCTGCGCGGCGGTTTCGGCAGCGCTGTGTTAGAAGAGTTGAGTCACTTAGGCCTGACGACGCCGGTAGTGCGGATCGGCTGGCCCGATCAATTCATCGAGCACGGTAAGATCGAGCCGCTGCGCGCTAAGTACGGCATCACCGCCGAGGCGGCAATCGAAAAGCTGCGGCCGGCGCTGGCAGCGGCTCAGAAGACTGCTGGTGCTGTTAGCGGTGCTGCCGTGCGCGCCGCCCGAGCCAGTTAGGGCGCTGTAACCACGGACCAGCCGGAAGCCCGGCCAGCGGGCACACACGCCTCAGCATTGAGCCGCGACCGTAAGGGAGCGGAGGGCCGCTGACGACAAATCAATCTGTCGGAAATGACCCGCCGCCACATGGGCAGCAGTGAAACAGAGGGCGGAAATGGAAACGAACGAAATCCACATAGCGCGCGCATCATGCCGAGTAGCCATCCTTTCTTTGTGGCTGGTTATTCTTGCGGCGCATAGCACCGCCCAAACACAGACGGCGGCCTCTGCTGAGCCGGCGTTTGACGTCGTTTCGCTCAAACACGCTGGGAACGTGTGGGACGGTTCTGTTGACATAGACTTGGGCGGGGGGAAACACCAAGTCAAGGGCGGCAGAGAGAGCCGTCCTCTGAAGTACACAGGCGTGAAACTTTCGGGCGAAGCCTCACTGGACAGGATCTTGCGATACGCATTTTCTCCTCTTCTGAAGCCCTACTACTGCGAACCGCTAGCTTGGATGGATAGTGAGTTCTATCGGATAGAGGCGATAGCACCAGTTGGGACCACCGAAGAGACGGCGAGAGCGATGCTTCGAACCGCACTGGTCGAACGCCTCGGGCTTCATTGGAAACTGGTGGACAGGGAAAAGTCCATCCTTAACCTGTTGCGGGGAAGCGGCGACCTGAAATTGATTCCGTCGACCGAAGCCGAAACCGACACAGTGTTCCATCAAGTGGGCGTCTTCAAGAGGAAATCGGCATCCCTAACTGACTTGGCGGTTTTTCTATCTCTGCTCACGCGCACTCAGGTATTTGATAAGACCGGGATCACTGGGCGCTACAAGTTCGATGAAGACTGGAGCCAGGAGATAACCGGATCATGGGGCGCCGATCCGAACATAGCATTTTCCGTTGTGAAAAAACTTGGCCTGAAGCTGGAGGCGGGAAAGCAGATGCAAAAAACCCTGGTCATTGAGCGCGCGAACAAGGAGCCGATCCGACCTAGGGCTGATTGTTGTTGAGGGACATCCAATCTAGCCCCCTAGAGCTATGATGGAACACAGCCAGGGGTGGTGGTTTTCGGCCACCTGAACAGCTCGGTCGGCTCAGAAAATATACTCATTCTAAAAGAGTTTCGGTTTGGCCCGCGCCGTGCCATAGGAGCGGTGTACTGAGGCTTTGCCATGAAACGCATCTCTCATCTCCGGCTCTTGGTCTTAACGGGCGCAGTGGTCTGGATGGCCGGCTGGGCGACGCCGGCACGCGCCCAGGATCCCGACGATTTGAAGCGCGGCGTAGCTCGCATCAGTTTGATCAATGGGGACGTCTCGGTGCGGCGCGGCGATTCGGGCGAGTGGGTGGCGGGCGTGATCAACGCTCCGCTGCTGACCGACGATCGCATCTCGACCGGCGCCAATTCCCGCGCGGAAGTGGAGTTCGACTCTTCCAATGTGCTGCGCATCGGTGGCAACGCCGAAGTGCGGCTGGCCCAACTGGAGTCCGGCATTTATCATCTGGAAATCGCCAAAGGCACGGTCACCTACCGCGTTTTGCATGCCTCCACGGCCAGCGTCGAATTGGACACGCCCAGCGTTTCGGTGCGGCCGTCGCGCGAGGGCAGTTACCGCATCAGCGTCAACGACGCCGGTGAAAGCGAAATTACAGCGCGCGCCGGCGACGTGGAAGTCTTCACGCCGCGCGGTTCGCAATGGGTTTATAACGGACAAACCATGATGGTCCGCGGTAATGCCTCCGACCCGGAATTTCAGATGGTGACCGCGCTCTCTTACGACGATTGGGACCGCTGGAATGACACCCGGGATCGCGCTTTGCTGCAATCCACCAGCGCCCAGTATGTTCCGCAGGGCGTCTATGGCACGGAGGATCTGGACAATTCCGGCACGTGGGCCAATGTGCCGCCGTATGGCTATGTGTGGCGTCCCACGGTGGTGGCGGCCGGCTGGTCGCCTTACCGCTATGGCCGCTGGGTTTGGGAAGACTGGTATGGATGGGTTTGGGTGAGCTACGACCCCTGGGGCTGGGCGCCGTATCACTACGGGCGCTGGTTCTTTGATGCCGGCTACGGTGGTTGGATGTGGTACCCCGGTGCGTTCGGCGTGCGCGCCTATTGGTCGCCGGCGCTGGTTGGATTCTTCGGATTTGGCCGCGGAGTGGGCTTTGGCGTCGGATTTGGGTTCGGGAATATCGGATGGGTGCCGCTGGCGCCGTTCGAAGCCTTCCATCCCTGGTGGGGCCGCGGCCTCAACGGCGTCGGAAGCTTCAACCGAGGCATTAACTTTAGCAATGTAAATGTAACCAGTGCTTATAGAAATGCCCGCGTGGCCAATGGCATTTCGGCGGTCAGCGCGGAGGACTTCCGCAACGGGAGGTTCAGCGGCGTCCAGCGCGTATCCGGAGCGCAAGTGGGCGTGGCTGGATCGATCCGCGGGCAAATGCCGGTTGGCCCCAGCACCGCCAGCCGCCGGTTTTCGGACCGGCCGCCGGCTAACATTGCGCATTCGAGCGATAACGCGCGATTCTTCTCGCGCGGGCAGCAGACCATGGCGCAAACTGGCAGATCGGTCGGGCAGGGAACTGCCAGCCGCCCTGCTGCCGGCGCCCCGCAGAATCAAACGGGATTTCACCGGTTTGGCGAGTCTGGCGTGAACGCCGGGGCAGCCCAGAATTCGCGTCCGGCGCAGACCTCCGGCGGGAATCAGGCGCCCGCGGCCCGCACCGATGGCTTCCGGCGGTTCGGCGAGCCTGCTTCCAGCCAACCAGCTCAGCGGGCTGCCACCAACCAGACTCAGCGGACTAATGGTTGGAACTCTTTCGGCGCGCCCGGGTCGGGCACGCCCACGCGGCAGCCGTACAATCCGCCGAGTCAGAACAATCGGCCCGGCCAGGGGTCAACCCCGAACTACAGCGCGCCGCGCCAGCAGCAGTCGAGCCCCAGTTATAGCGCTCCGCGTTCCGCGCCGGCTTCGAACAGCGGCGGCCATAGCGGTGGAGGCGGCCGCCGGTAACAAGTTTCCTTCGTGGAAAGTAGTCAGTTTCTTCCCTTAGGCCCGGTCCCCATTCAGCGGGTGGCCGGGCCGTTTTTTTGGCAGGGGATAGAGCCGTACAAGAAAGTTTACATAATATACGTTATCAGAAGTCATGCCTACGGGCTTCTGGGAACCACCAGCGCCGGATTCAGTCCCTCGATTCGATAGGCCTCCAGCAGCGCGCCCTCGGCCGGGCCGTGGACCGGAGGGTGACAGCGGTTCCCCAGCTCAAATTCCACCAGCATCCGAAAGCGCTCCCGCAAGCGGCCGCTTTGAAACACACCGCCGACATACGCGACCTCTGCTTCGGCGCCAGGCGCCCAGAGTTGGCCGCGCACGGCGGCGGCCAGCAATGCCAGATCCTGGGCCGCGCGATCGAGGATTTGGAGCGCCACGCCGTCACCGTTCACCGCGGCGGCGTCCACCAGCGGAGCGAGCGTGGCGACGCACGAGCGCGGCCACGCGGGACTGTAGAAATCGTGTAACACCTGGTTAGCGCTCTTGGCCCCGGTGGCTTCAAGCAGCGCATCGCGCAACGACGTCGGAGGGCCCCAGCCTTCTTCCATGCGCAGCGCGGCGCGGGTGGCCTGACGGACGATGTCGAATGCCCCGGCTTCGTCACCGAAAACGTAGCCCCAGCCGCCGGCCCGCGCGGTGCGTCCGGCGGCGTTGCGGCCGAAGCCAATGGAGCCGGTGCCGGCGATCACCACAATTCCCTGCCCTTTGGCGGTAGCTCCCGCCAGCGCCGTCGCGGCGTCGTGCGTTACCAGCAACCGGCCGGTTTGCAGCATCCCCGCCAGAATGGCTTCCTTGTCGTCGGGCCCACCGCTCATGCCGAAACAGGCGGCGCGGAAGCTGACGGTAGCAGCGTCCAGGCCGGCCTCGCGGCACGCAGCTCCCAGGCTCTCGGCGACGGCATGTTCAAGCTTGGCGCGGCCCTCGGTGGCGGACGCATGGTTGCACGGTCCACCTTCGCCGCGGCCCAGAATGCGGCCTTGCTCGTCACCGATTATTGCCGTTGTGCCGGATTGCCCGCCATCTACTCCCAGGAAAATTTCCATTCCAGTTGGATTGTAGCAGCGGGACAAAAAAGGCGTGGGCGGCCGGGTGTTACCCCGGCCGCCCAGAGTTGGGAGGAGTCTGGCGGGTTAAGTCTTCTTGGCGGGCGACTGCTCTACTTGGAGGTTGTTGACGACCGGGCCGAAGCTCAGCCCGGCGCTGCCGGCTCGCACGCCGGCGAGATCCTTGTCGAACTTGCTGGCTACCACGCCTTCCAGCCGCACGCGGCCGTTCTCTACGATGATATGGATGGGCGGCAGCGGCTCGACGGCGTACCGTGTGAAATTAGCGTTGCCGTATATTGCACGCGCCACCTGCACGCGCAGGCGGTCGTCCTGCGGCGATAACGGCAGCACCGCGATACAATTCTTGACGTTAGTGACACCCGGCAGGTTGCGGATTATCTTCTCGATATCGGATTTCTTATAAGGCTGACTCACGTCGCCGTTCAGCTCGACAGTGCCGTCGGTAACGCGGAAAGTAACATCGTCCCAAATGCTGTACCGGGGATACGTTAGAATCTCATGCCGGACTTTGGCGGCGAGCTCGTTATCGTTTGTGGGTACGCCGGCGGCCGGCCGATCGGCCGCGCCAGCCGCTCCGGCGCATAGCAGCAGCGCCGCGGCCATGAGTGTCCGTTCCCATATTCCGGATTTCATCCCTCTGTCCTCCTGCCTGTACTTACGCATGGGAGGACAGTCCGGTTTAGGCTGCTTTGTAAAAGAGAGTAAATGCCGGCTAAGTTCGCTTGCGGCGATCGTTTCCCGGGTTCAAGCCGTGTAACACTTGAGGCAGGCGGCCCGGAAGCGTTCCATCTCGGCAGCCGTCCCGACAGTGACGCGCACCCACGTAGGCATCACCGGCCAGGTACGGCCGATAGCTACCCTCTCATTCAGCATGGCGGCGGCAAATTCGCGCCCCGGCCGCTTCACGTTCATCATGAACATGTTGGCTTCCGACGGGATGGTTTCGATCTTGTGCGATGCCAGAAAGGCCAGCGTTTCCTCGCGGATATCGTGCACAATCTTGCGCCGCTCCGGAACCACGGTCTTGGAATTGAGGCTGACGATGGCGCCGGTGGTCGCCGTAACGGGCATAAATCCGGAAGTGAATTGATTGATTTTGCGCAACAGGTCGGGCCGGGCCATGGCCGCTCCGGCCCGCAGGCCGGCCATTCCATAAATTTTCGAAAACGTGCGCAGCACAATCACGTCTTTGCCGGCAGCCACCAGGTAGGAGCTCATGACGGCGCTGGACGAGAAATGGATATAGGCTTCGTCCAGCAGCACCACCGCGTCTTTGGGCTTATTGTTGATCAGCCATTCGATGTCCGCTTTGGAAGTCACCGTGCCGGTGGGATTGTTGGGATTGCAGACGTAGATGATGCCGGGCGTGGGGTGGGCGGCAGCCATGGCTTTGACGTCGTGCGCGAAGGTCCCCTTCACCAGCGGCACATTAATGACGGGCGCATCGACGATGTGGGCGGCGTGTGCGCCGATTTCGAAAGTGGGGTCGGCCACCACATACGGCCGCTCCTTGCCGCAGAAGGCCAGAACAGATCGATAGAGAGGGTCGCTCGAACCGGGATAGACATGCACCGAAGCCGGGTCGAGGTTCTCCATGGCGGCGATGGTGTGGGCCATCTTGGGAGTGAGTTCGTCGAGATAGCGACCGCCGTCCTTGACGATGGCGCGCATGGCCTCGGCGGCTTCGGGAATGGGTCCCCAGGGGTTTTCGTTAGCGTCGATTTTGACGGTTCCGGGCGGGAGCTCGCGATCGGTGGCGCGCTGCGCAAGGGCGCGCTCGGTGAAGAGCGGGAAAGCGCTGCCGGCGGCGAGCATCGCTGCAATTTGATGAAAGCTGCGGCGGGAGACGCCGCGCCTGGCGAAATCGGCCTTCTGTTCGGACGTCAAAATCAATGCCATAAAAAAAGTATACTCCGGGCTGGGGGCCGCGCGCCGGGAAATACGGGTTAGTGTAACCGAAACTGTTCTATCAATTTGCGCCCCTCGGCAGTGGAAAGCTTCGAAGGATCGAACGGCCGATCCGGCGGGTTGTGGGCCAGGGCTTCGCGAACGCCCGTTCCCCGCCAGGCGGCCCAATAGTCGGCCGTAGGCCCCCAACGATACGCCAGCAGCCCAATCCATACAACCAATACGATAATCTTCAGTCCCCTTCTCCAGCCCGCAATAATGATGCCGGCCATCGGGCCGAAGACTAGCAGCGAGATGTATTGGTACCGGGAACTGACCGTGGTGGAAAGGCCGGTCCAGGTCCTGGCGTACCCAAGCGCGGCCGCGGTGGCCAGATCGAAAGCGACCAGCGTGGCGAAAACTGGATAAAGACGGCGGCCGGATTTGTAAAAAGCCCACCCGATCACGAATAGCTTGATGGCGCCGAAGAAGACGATCAGACTCACGTCCATGGGATCCTTGCCGATCGGGACTAGCGAGAAAAGCGGATTCAGTAGCAGGTAATTCAGGCTGTATGTGAAGTGCCCAACCTGGGTTTCCTTGAAAGGAGGAACGAACATCCATGTCGCCAGGATCAAAATCGCCGTGGGTGCCAGAGAAATTGCGCAAAGCCGGATTCTCCGGACACCCTCTCCAGCCAGCGCTATAAACAACCCCAACAGCATGCCGCAAACAATGCCGCGCGAAGAACACAGCGCGCTGGCGAAAATGCAAAACACGTACCACACATACCAGCCAACGGCGGTCTGGCGTGCCAGGATGCTCAGCAGCGCAAGCCATGCCAGCAGAAAGAACAATATGCCCAGTTGCGAGCCCCACTGCATCGACCACGCCAGCGTTTCAATATTGGACGAGGGCAGACCGAACGTCAGGACGGCGAATCCTGCCGCCACGGCCGGCACGCGCAATCGAATCAACAACCACCCGAACACCAGGCAGATCGACAGATGGGTAAGCCACTGCAACACCACCAGCGCCATGTAGCTGCCGCCGAATGACCATACGGCGGCGATCCACAGGAATTTGAAAAGTGGCACAATGCTTTCGCCGACAAAGGGATGCACGACCCATCGAAACAACGTGGAACCGCTGAGTTCGTGGAGCAACAGGAAGTCGTCGTGAAAGAAAAACAGCTTGCTGAACTGGCGCCAGTAAGCAAATAAGGGAAGGATGGAGAGCAGAGCGCTTCCCCCGATAATGGCCCACGCTTGCGTGGTCATCATCCCCTCGCCTTTTCGCTCGGTCAACGCTCCCGGAGAGGCGATTGAACTCTTCCTTGCTTTCTGCCGTCTGGCTGCCCGTTTAGACACCGTTTCATCTTAGCGCTCGTTCGCGCCGGCCTTGGGCCATTCCGTAAAGTGGACAAACGCGGCCCGGGCACAGAACCGCGAGGGTTAACGAGCGGCCGCCACGCAGCCTGGAGCTGGCCGCTCGCTGACGGGACTGTGAAAAAATAAGTGATTTAAGCAGAATCAAAATTGGCGCGACTTTTGCAGAGAAAATTTCGCGATTAGAGGCTCTAGGATCGAGCGCCGAAGGCTCGGCGGATGTTTTCATCCCCCTCCGAAAATGGACCCTGCATAAATTGCTTATTTTTTCACAGACCCTCACACTCGCGGTTCTGTACTACTACGTTTTTGTTTCTTTGCGGGCCGCGAAGATTTTTCCGCGGCCCAAGTCCGTAGGACGAAAGAGAATAGCCCAGTGCGCCAGCACTGGGAACCCCGCGCACGACCATTAGCGCCGGAACGGGGCGTAAGAATCCGGGCCCGCTCGCTCCTTTCGCCCCGTTCCGGGGCTGGTCAATTGGCGACCTGGACCCAGGCATCGCGCCCTGAGCTGTCATCTTTCGCCCTTTGGGCTCTTTTAGAAGTACGCTGGTTGCGGCTTGCCGCGCTGTGCCGAGTAGTTGGTACGCTCAGAATCGCTTGTCTTTCGAGGAAATCGCGATGCCATGCACTCTTATGTCGCACACCCGAAAAGGAACAGGGACGGGGAAAACTCCTCCTCCTCTGTTATACTGTCCGCACGAGGGGGATAAATTTCACAAAATGAATCGAATCTTCGCAGTTCTGCTCGGGTCCACGCTATTAGCCGCGCCCGCCGCCTTTGCCGCCGATCCAATGACCGTGGCCAGTCTCTATGACGGCCAGTTGTCCGGCATCGAGCGCGAGTTCGTGCCGTTGGCTGAAGCCATGCCGGCCGACAAATTTGACTTCGCACCAACCGCCGGCGAATTCAAGGGCGTCCGCACCTTTGCCCAACAGTGCAAGCACGTGGCCGCGGTTCTATATATGGTTTCGGCAGGCGCCCTGGAAGAAAAGGCGCCCGTCGATCTCGGCTCCGGCGAAAACGGTCCCGATTCCATCAAGACCAAGGACCAGGTGGTGAACTTTCTGAAGGATGCCTTCGCCTACGCGCACAAGGCCACGCTATCTATCACCTCCAAGAACCAACTGGACATGTTGAAGAGTCCCTTCGGACAAGGCCAGATGGCGCGTGGCAGTTTTGCCGGCATTCTCACGTGGCACAGTTTCGACCACTATGGCCAAGCCGTGGTCTACGCGCGGATGAACGGCATCATCCCGCCCGCCAGCCGGTAATTTTTCCGGTGCTCTCCGTAGAATCCTGAGAGAATTCGGGCGCTCGCGACACTACCACCGTGACGCTATGCGATTACGGATTCGGAAGGCCCATCGGGTGCCGCGGCATCCACTGTATCCGGATCTCGCGGCCGCGCGGGCAGCCACGGCCAAGGGCGAGCACGCCGCGCTGGCGGGCTCATTTGACGACTTGGTGCGCGCGTGGTCCGCGGGAGCGCGGGCGCGGCGCGCGGTATTCGTGCTGCATTACAGCGGCCGGCCGTTCCTGAGCGAAGGAGAGCGCGACGCATTGTGGGAGATGTTCCGGGCGCCGGTGTATGGGATGTTGCTTGATCGGCGCGGTCGCGTGGTGGGCTATGAATGCGAGGCGCAGGACGGCTTGCACGTTGTAGCGGAATGCGCGTTGCCGGCGGGTTTGGCGGACGCAGGGCCATGCAGTTGCGGGCGAACGGGAGCCCGGGTGGTGGTGGAATCGTTGGCCGCAGTCCACGCGGCGGATTGACCGCAGGCGCGTTTGTGGCCAGGCGGTGTGACGGGGACTTCAAGGGGGTGATGTCGTTGGTATCATCAGGAAGGACGTTTTCCATGCGGTTCGAGCGAATCACGGTTAACCCTAGCGTGGCTACTGGTAAGCCTTGCATACGCAATCTCCGCTTCCCGGTGTCGCGGCTGCTCGGTCTGCTGGCGGCCCGGGAGACCAGGGAGTCTATTTTGCGCGCCTATCCCTACCTGGAGGAGGCCGATATCGACGAGGCTCTACACTATGCGGCGTGCCTGTCGGAAGACGAGACAATTGAGCTGAGCCGGTGAAGTTCCTGGTCGATATGCCCCTGTCACCGGGCTTGGCACGGTGGCTGCGAGCCGAAGGCCATGACGCCGTCCATGCAAGTGAACTCTCTATGCACCGGAGCCCGGACTCGGAGATTCTTCAGTCTGCGGCCCGCAGTGGCCGTGTCGTCATCACGGCGGATCTGGACTCCCCGAGACTTCTGGCCGAGTTAGGCTCGACTGGACCGGGGCTGATCCCACTGCGAGGCGGGAACTACAGCGAAGCCGAAAGCCAGGATTGTGTGCGGCGCGTTCTGATGTCGGTGGAGCACGCAGAATTACCTGGGTCGGTTGTCGTGGTTGATCGTGAAAGAATCCGGCGACGTCGGCTTCCTGTCTGAGGTTCATCCGTTTGACCACAGGGGAAGGGGCAACACGGAATTGAGGGGTTTCGAAATTGCGTAGCCTGATGGGATGGGCCTGCGGTCCGCGAAATCTCATGAAAAACTGGGTGAGCCATCCGCCGGGCTTCGCCAGATCTTCGCTTTTTCAGGCTCGCGTTTCTTCAAGGGCTTAGGGTCGTTTTTCGACTCTGTCACTGAGTTCTCTTAACCCAAACTCGCTTGGACTCGTCACCTGCGCGATTCATGATCGAGGTCCCTGAAACCGACCGCCCGTAGCCAACGAATGCGGGCGTCCAGGAGAAACTCCTACTTGGTGAGTTGCTGATCCAGATCAGCTTCAAGGCAAAGTTTTTTATACATCTGCCAGAAATTAGCGCTCCGGCTTTGCAGATTCATGAACTGCCGAATTTCACCTTCATCACCGCCCGCATCCATCATGAGGCCCATCCACGTTTTCGCAGCTAGCAAGTAATACCGCGAAAAGCGCTCAGGACTCTCCTGGAAGATACGCCCGGCCTCAGAAAGAAATTTTCGCATTCGTCCAGTTTCCGCCGCAGGGTCGGGCAGGCGTTCAGCAACATTCACCCCGACTGCTCCACAAAGCGCTAAAATACCAACGAAGCACCGATAAGAGGGGCTGTCATCTCTGTAAAAGCGCTCGAACATCGCCGCATACGTAGGATTTGTAAAGACCTTGTGCGCTTCGGTGAGGGCGGTCTGGCAAGCGTTCTGCAAGGCGAACAGCGTCTCGAATATCTGACGACCGTAGAAATCATCCTCGTAGAGACAGCTCATCACCTCTCGAACGATTTCGGTGTAGTTCGCGGCAAAGAGGTTGTTCGGTTGCCTGCTGAACAGGCCGAGGTAGAAGAGACGTGTCTCCGCGTATGCGACTCTTCGGTTATAGATCGCGTCGATAATCTGGAATGCAGATTCTTTGCCGTCGAGGATCTGTATGCCAGCAATATTCCCCGCACGCTTGACAATCTGGGGGCGCAAATGCCGAGCCAATTCCAAATCGATATCAGCAACGGAGTTCTGATAGTTGGCGGCCTTGGCGATATCCCAAGAATTTGAGGTCTCAACGAACTTCACGGGAACGTGACATGTCCGCGTGGCGCTGTTGACAATGCACATTGTTGTCTGGCAGCCGTTGACTATGCTACCCCTCGTGAGCAAGAGCGACTCATCGGAGTCGGTCCTGGAGATGGCGTCGGCCCGAAACACGATACCATTGTTCCTAGCCAGCATGACTTCGGGCTCGTTGATGATAGTTCGAGTGATTTCTTGATTGGGTGTCGTCCGTCCACTTCTTTCTGTGGATTTTGAGGTGTCCAGAAAATCTCGGATATTTTCGAAGAAGAGCGCATCGCCAAACTCCTCGTACAAGCGCTTCAGCTCATCGCTTGATATTGCGCCAAGGTAGACGTTGCCGATCTGGGTGGGAGCCCTCACCAAGGTGACGCGAAGTTCTCTGGGAATTTCTCCCAACTTCAAATACGAGTTCCTGAGTAACTTGAAGACCTCCGGTCCATCAGTGAAGTTCAAGCGCTGCTCGCCGACGAGAGCTTCAAAGAACTCCTTGGATGCGTATTGCTTGCCCTTATATCTCTCCAGAATTCGGTTCAGTGACGACAAAGTCACAACTTGAAAACTGACAGGGACTTCCTCAAAACGTAGCAGAGCCTGATCACCATCGCCAAGGTGGTAGGTGGACAAGAAGTCTTTGAATTTGCTCAGTATTGAATCGATGGCGTCGGCTGTATCAATCCAGAGCTTTGCTTGAATGTGAAGCAGCGAAGTGCCATCTTTACCCTTCGCGGTCAGATCGACTCCGCGGTCGTCCGAGCGCTTGGGGTTGAGTTCCGGAACGCCGTATCTTGAGCCTCGCTCAGTCTGAGGCACTAGCCTTTGGACAAACGTCGCGAACCTGCTACCCTTTTCCGTATTTGTGAGCCCTTCAAGTTGTGCGCGGAAGTGCTGCTCCAAGGCTTCGTAGGAAGCCAAGTAGTCCGGCCAAGCGACGGCCAGCTTCGCAGTCGGCCGTTGCTCGGCTTCTGGAGCTGTAGACGGTGGCGTGCTCATGCCCTCACTATACTCCAACTGAATAAACCGGGACGGACGGAGCCTTCCCGCGCGTTTCCACCATCACTCCCCTGACACGCCCGTCACATCAGTCGTAACCGCCGCTGACACTTAACCAAGTTCACCCAGCCAGTGATTTTTCCGCCGCCGCCCGCGCGTCGCCGGCGATGCGGTAGCCTTGCTGCTTCAGAGCGGCTTCCAGCGCTTCGAGAATGATCAGCACGTTCTCGCGCGTCGAGCCGTAGCCCATGGTTCCGATGCGGAAAACTTTGCCGGCCAACGGGCCGAAGCCGCCGGCAATCTCCATGCCGTACTGGCTGAGGAGATACTGGCGCACTTGTGCGTCGTCCACGCCTGCGGGGACGCGCGGGGTGTTCAGAGTCCACAGGCGGTCGGCTGGGTCCTTGATGTGCATGCTCAGTCCCATGGCTTCGATGCCCGCGACGAAAGCCAGATGGTTGCGGCGGTGCCGCTCCCAGCGATTCTCCAGCCCCTCTTCGGCAACCATCGCAAGCCCCTCGCGCAAGGCGTAGAAGAGCGTGGCGGAAGCCGTGTGGTGATACCGGTGGCCGGAATAATACGTGTCCAGCAATTCGAGGTCGAGATACCAGGACTGCACGGGCGCGGTGCGGGCTTTGAGACGCTCCAGCGCGCGCGGGCCGACGGTAATGGGCGCGAGGCCGGGAGGGCAGCCGAGACCTTTCTGGGTGCAGCTATAGGCGATATCAATGCCGTTATCGTCCACCAGGACGGGCATGCCGCCGAGCGAAGTCACGCAATCGGCCATGGTGAGCGCGCCGGTTTCGTGGGCCGCTTCGCAGATGGGCTTGGCCTGATTGAACATGCCGGTGGAAGTTTCGGCTTGCACGAAACCCACCATGTGGGGCTGCTCGCGGCGGATGAAATCGCGGACTTCCTGGGCGTCGAATGGTTCGCCCCAATCTTTGGCCAGGCGCACCACCGTGGCGCCCTGGCGGCGCGCCATCTCGCCGATACGATCGGCGAAGAAGCCGTTGGAGAGAAGCGCAAACTTGCGGCCGGGTTCGGCGAAATTCGCAACCGCGGTCTCCATGCCGGCGCTGCCGGTGCCGGAGACGGCGATGGTAAAAGTATTGCCGGTGGAGAACGCATAGCCGAGCAGCGTGCGGACCTGATCGGCGACTTCAAAGAAGAACGGATCGAGGTGGCCGACCACGTTCTGCGCCATGGCCTGGTAGACGCGAGGGGCTACCATGCTGGGGCCAGGGCCGAAAAGCAGGCGGCGCGGCGCCTGCAGAGGAGCATATTTTTGGGGCATAGAAAACCCAGTGTAACGCGGCGCGGGGAAGCCGCAGCAGCGCGGAGTTTTTCGGCATTGACAAATGCAACATCCAGGGATAGCCTATGCATAGACAGGCTATGATATCTGACAATCAAAAGCTGAAAAGCGAGATTCCGCCCGGCACTCTCGAGATGTTGATTCTCAAGACTCTGAAGCGGCTCGGTCCGACCCATGGGTATGGAATCGCGAAATCCATCCAGCAGACATCCGAGGACGTGCTGCGGGTTGAGGAAGGCTCTCTCTACCCGGCGCTGCAACGGATTTTGCTGAAAGGCTGGGTGACCGCCGAGTGGGTGCAGGCCGGGCCCAAACGCCGGAACAGAATCTATCGCTTGACGCCGGAAGGACGAAAGCAGCTTACCGCTGAGATTTCCGGCTACCGGCGGGTGTCGGAGGCAATCGAGCGGGTAATCCAACCCGCATAAGAAGAGGAGTGGCGATGGCTTGGTTCGGCCAAATTCGCCGCAGCCTGGCGGTTCTCTTCCAGCGCGACCGTTTGGATCGCGAGCTCGCCGAAGAGATGCAGTCTCACGTGGAAATGCAAGCGGAAGAGAACCGTGAGAACGGCATGGACGCCCGAGAAGCGCGCCATGCGGCAAGTCGGCAGTTCGGGAATGCCATGCTGCTCAAGGAAACCAGCAGGGATCTGTGGGGCTGGGGACCGCTGGAGAGGTTGGGCCACGACCTGCGCTATGCACTGCGCGTGCTGCGCAACAATCCGGGGTTCGCGCTGGTCGCGATCCTTTCACTGGCGCTCGGCATCGGCGCCAACACGGCGATCTTCACCGTGGTCAACGCCGTCCTGTTACGGGCCTTGCCCGTGCGCGATCCGCGGCAGCTTGTGTTTGTGAACTCGTCGACCGATTCCGCCATCAAAGGCGTGCGGGTGAGAAACTCCAACGACCGAACAGACAAAGTAACCGGAAGGCGGTCTTACAACACTTTCCCGCTCGCGGCAATCCGCGAGTTCCGCGCCGGAGCCTCCGATGCCCTGGAGGTGTTCGGCTTCTACAGCCTCTACAAAACGGGCGTGAGCGAAGGCGGCGCCAGCCGGCCAGCACGCGTAACCCTGGTTTCGGGCAACTTTTTCGAAGGCCTCGGTGTGTCCATGGCTCTCGGGCGCGGATTGCTTGACGCCGACGATCAACCCGGCGGCAGCGCCATCGTGATCACGCAGGGCTTTTGGGAAGGCACACTGAACGGGGACGCCTCGATATTGGGTAAGGTGCTCAGGCTGAACGGAGCCCCGATGACGGTGGTGGGCGTCACCAAAGCCCCGTTCCACGGCATAGCGAACGCCGGATTCGACGGCCCCGCGGACATTTTCGCGACCTTGAGCGCCCTGGAGACGATCGCGCCAGACGAGTTCCGCGCCCCCGGAAAACCGAAAACCGCGCCCGACTACTGGTGGGCTCAGATCATGGCCAGGCGGAAACCGGGAGTGACGATGGAGCTTGCCAGTGCCCGCTTGACCGCGGTTTTTCGAGGCGCGCTGGCGGCGTCCGGAGTGCCCGCGTTGCAGGAAGCCAAAAACCCGCGAATCTTTCTGACGCCCGGCGAAAAGGGATTGGATGATCTTCGCGCCACGGTGCGGCGACCGCTCCTGATCCTGTTGGTGGTGGTGGGCGTGGTGCTCCTGCTGGCTTGCGTGAACATGGCCACGCTCCAACTGGCGCGATCGGCGGCGCGGCAGAGAGAAATGGCGGTGCGGCTTTCGCTCGGCGCGAGCCGGGGACGGATTATCCGGCAACTCCTCATCGAAAGCCTGTTGTTATCGGCGCTGGGAGCCGCCGCGGGGGTGCTCTTCGCCGCGTGGGGCGCGCCTCTGGTTGCCGGTTTACTGACCGCCGGCCCTCGCTTTGACACCGTTTGGCTGGATCTTTCTCCGGACCTGCGCATCCTCGGGTTCACCTTGCTGGCTACGGTGCTGACAGGGGTGCTGTTTGGGCTGGCCCCGGCGTTGCGGGCGACCCGAGTCGATATCGCACCGAATCTCAAGGACACCTCGCGCGGCGCCACGCGGCGCCGCGCGCTCGGCCTCGGCAAGCTGCTGATCGCCGGCCAGGCCGCGCTCTCGCTGGTATTGCTGGCCGGCTCCGGGCTTTTCCTGCGCACGCTGGGGAATCTTTACAGCCTGGACGGCGGCTTTGCGCGCGACCACCTTCTACTGTTCCGCCTCGATTTCGGGCAGCGTGGCTTCAAAGCCGAACAGGCTGGCCCCATATACGATTCGATTCTGCAATCGATCGCCGCAACACCGGGCGTTCGCTCGGTGGCGGCCATGTCGCATCCTCTCATCGGCGGCTGGAACAACAGCACGGAGCTCTCTTCCGTCGGAGACCGGCTGGCAGCCGTTGGGGGTCTTGATGAACACCGTCAACCCGGAGTTCTTCACAACCATGCGCATGCCGATTGTTGCGGGCCGGGCCTTTTCGGCACACGATGCCGGGTCGGCGCGGCCCGTGGTAATCCTGAACCAGTCGGCAGCCCGGCAGTTGTGCGGTGACGGGCCTGCCGTCGGACGGATTATCCGGCGGCACGGTGGGGGCGACAAGGTTTTTGACGTGGAAGTGGTTGGTGTCGCCCGCGATGCCAAGTTCAATGACCTCCGCAGGGCTATCGAGCCGACGGTGTTTGTTCTCTTCGAAAACTCGTATCCGTTCACGATGAGGGCTTTCGCGGTGAGGACGACGGGAGATCCGCTGGCGATGGTTGGCCCAGTCCGGCGCGCAATCTCCGCCATCGCCCCGGATGTTGTCATGACGGACGTCAAGACGCAGACCCGCCTGATCGAGGAAAGTCTCCACCAGGAGCGTCTGTTCGCAACTTTGTTGACGCTGTTCGCGGGCTCTGCCCTGTTGCTGGCGGCCATCGGCCTGCACGGCGTCACGGCCTACTCGACGGCCCGCCGGACGGGAGAGATCGGACTGCGCATAGCCCTCGGCGCCGGAAGAAGCCAGGTTTTGACGCTGGTTCTTCGCCAGGTGCTGCGGCCCGTGGCGGCCGGAATGGTGGTTGGATTGGTTGCAAGTTGGGTTGCCACGCGGTGGGTCGAATCGTTGTTGTATGGAGTGCAGCGTCTGGATGTGGCGACGTTCAGCGGGGCGTTCCTGATTCTGGTGGCCGTCGCCATGGCCGCGGCTTTTCTGCCCGCCTGGCGCGCCGCCCGAATCGATCCGATGACTGCCCTGCGGGCAGAATAGCGCCATTCTCCGTCGCCTGCCGGGGAAATCCTGTATACTGCCTTGAGCCGCGAAGCCGCCTTGGCTCGCGGAAATCTCAATACATGCACAAGGAGAAAAACTATGCTGGGTGAACAAGTCGGAGAAGGCCACGGAAAGCGCGGCTATCGAAAAGTAGTATCCGCGGAAGGTGGCGCATTCTCGATCGAGGTGTCATTTGAAAGCACCGGAAAACTTCTGGGCGTCGATACCCACGAGGTGGGGACTTACTGCTCCCACCCGCGGTCTGACGGCAGTCTGTACGGCGAGGGGCAAGGGGTGGTGCTCACGGCGGATGGCGGCGTGGCCACGTGGAAAGGCGGCGGCGTGGGTAAAATCCTGCCGACGGGCGCGGTCAGTTATCGCGGAGCGGTGTATTACAGCACGGCCTACGCCAAGTGGGCGCGGCTGAATAGCGTCGCGGGCATATTCGAATTCGAGGTCGATCCGCAGGGCAACACCCACACCAAGATGTGGGAATGGAAGTAGGCGCCGGGGATTTCTATTTCTTGCCCTTAACCTGTTTGTAGGCTTCGCGGATTTCCCGCAACTGCCGGGCATGCGATTCGGCGTGCCCGGCGTAGCCTTCCAGCATCTGGAGAAGCGTCATCACGCCGTTTTCGGTGTGCCTGCCGGTGCGCTCAAAGACGGCGGGCGGCTGGTCCTTCAACAAGTCGTAGTTTTCGGCGCGGATGCGGCGGAAGGTTTCGAGCGAGTGCTTGGGTTTGCGGCGGGCGTAATCCAGGTTGCGCGTCCAGGCGTCCTGATCGTAGGCGATGATGGTGGGGTTGTCTTCGGCGATCACCTGGCGGAAGCGGTGGGCACCGACGAGTTCGGCATCGGCGAGGTGGGCGACAATCTGCCGGACGTTCCACTTGCCGGGAGCAATCGCGAAATCCTCTTCCTCGCCGGACACGCCGGTGAGCACCATGGCCAGCAACTCGGCGCCGCGGCGGTAACGTTCAAGCAAAGCAGCAAGATCGGACATATAGAGATCAATAATAGTCGGCGCAACTCATGGTATAGCCGCACTTATGGCACAGTAGCTTGCACTTGCGCGAAGTGAGGCGGGTGGAACAGACGGGGCACCAGAGCATCGGCTCATTTCGCTCGTTGGGCCGGGGCTGACCGGCGGATTGGGGCGGTTCCCTCTTGGTTTCCCTCTCAGGCACGTTGAAGCGATTATAGCAATCCGGCGGCGGCCTGAAACGCCATACAATGGGACTGCATGAAAACCAAAGTGGCTGTCTTGATGGTAATGGCGGCGGTGTGCGGATGGGGCCAGGCGGTGCGGCCCATCAAGTTCGCGGCGCGCGGCACGCATGGCGCGGTGGTGGGCGGCAGCGAAAGCTCCACCGAGGCCGGCATGCGGATGTACTACAGCGGCGGCAATGCGGTGGACGCGGGAATCGCGACCATGCTGGCGGCCTCGGTGGCTGAGTTTTCGCACTTCGGGCTGGGCGGCGAAGCGCCGATTCTCGTGCGCACAAAGGACGGCAAGGTCCACGCCATCGCGGGCGTGGGCACCATGCCCGGCCTCGGAACGGCCGATTTCTATCGCAATCATGTGCTCAGCGCCCTGGAGATCAGAGAACCGGCCGGGACCGAACGGATTGAAGGACTGGGTGCCGACGGCGGGCATTCTTGCCACGCTGGTTCCGGGAATGGTGGACGCGGCGCTCGTGACGCTGAAGGAGTACGGCACGAAGTCGTTCGCGGAAGCGGTGCTGCCGGCCATCGAACTGGCGGACGGCTTTCCGATCGATGAGATGCGGGAGTGGTCGCTGGCGGGCTACCAGCCGTACCTGGCGCAGTGGCCGGCCTCCAAACGGGTCTATCTCGCGAACGGGACTTACCCGAAGGCCGGAGAAATTCTGCGGCAGCCCGACCTGGCGCGGACGCTGCGCAACATGGCGGACGTGGAGAAAAAGGCGCTGGCGGCGGGGGCCACGCGCGCCCAGGCCATGGACGCGGTGAGGGATTATTTTTACCGCGGGGATATCGCGCGGCGCATCGACGCCTTTTCGAAGGCCAACGGCGGGCTGCTGCGATACGAGGACATGGCGGCGTTCCACGTGGAGCCGGAAGACGCAGTCTCCACCACGTTCCACGGTTACACGGTTTACAAGCCGGGATTCTGGAGCCAGGGCCCTTCGATAATTGAAGCGCTGAATATTCTGGAAGGCTTCGACATTGCCGCCATGCAGATGAATTCGGCCGATTACATTCACACCCTGGTGGAGGCGCTGAAACTGGCGTACGCGGACCGGGACACGTACTACGGCGACCCGAAGTTCAGTCGCATTCCGATGGAAACGCTGCTCTCCAAGGAATATGGAGCGGAACGGCGCAAACTGATTGGGGAGAATGCCTCGCTCGAATTCCGGCCGGGCAAGATCGGCGACCATCCGCCGCAGCATCCCTCGCTCTCGCACATTGCGCGCTACCAGATGGACCCGAAGCTCAAGGCCAACGACACCACGTGCGTGGACGCCATCGACCAGAGCGGCGTGGCGATTTCGATTACGCCCTCGGGAGCGTGGATGCCTTCCTATATCGCGGGAGACACGGGCATCCCGCTGACGCAGCGGGCGCAGAGTTTTCTGCTGGTTCCCGGGCATCCCAATGAGCTGGCGCCCGGTAAGCGGCCGAGGGTGACGCTGAGCCCCACCATCGTGGTGGGCCCGGGCAAGAACCTGCTGACCCTTTCCACGCCGGGCGGCGACCAGCAGGACCAGGCGCTGCTGCAGGCGCTGTTCAATGCCGTGGAGTTCGGTCTGAACGCGCAGGCGGCGGTGGAGCGGCCCCGCTTTCAATCCGAGCACCTGGTGGAGAGCTTCGACAATCACAACATGAAGCCGGGCAGCCTGTTGATAGACGAGCGCATTCCGGCCGCCGTAGTGGCCGAATTGAAACGGCGCGGGCATTTGGTGGAAATCCGCCCGCGCACGGATAGCGGATCGGCGCCGGTGATGATCCGGTTCTACCCGAGTGGGACCATCGAGGGGGGCGCCGACCCGTTCTACTACCGGTTTGCACAAGCGTGGTAGGCCCGCTTTTCGACGATTTCGGGGGCTTCGACCGCGACGCGCTGGCGGCGCGGCTGAGCGGCTTGGCGCGCCAGAACATCTATATCGGCGGCAGCTCCTGGAAGTACGAAGGGTGGCTTGGGCAGGTGTACACGCGGGAGCGGTACTGCACGCGCGGCCGCTTTTCGCGCAAGCTGTTCGAGCAGGAGTGCCTGCGCGAATACGCCGAAACTTTCCCGGCGGTCTGCGGCGATTTCGCGTTTTACCAGTTTCCCGGCGAAGAATTCTGGAAGCGCCTGTTTTCGCAGGTGCCGGAGGGGTTCCGCTTCGCCTTCAAAGTGCCGGAACAAATCACCTGTAAAGTGTTTCCGAAGCACCCGCGTTACGGACAACAGGCCGGCAAGGAGAACGAGGCTTTTCTGGACGCATCGATGCTGCGGGAGATGTTTCTGCGGCCGCTCGAACGGTATCGCGAAAAAACCGCGCTGCTGATTTTCGAATTCGGCGCGTTCGGACGGCGGAGCTTCGCGGAGCTGCCGGAGTTTCTGGACCGCCTGGACCCGTTCCTGAGCGCGCTGCCGCGGGAATTCCGTTACGCCATCGAGATCCGCAATCCGGAATTCCTGGAGAAAGATTACTTCTCCTGCCTGCGCAGCCATGGTGTGGCGCACGTTTACAACGCCTGGTCGAAGATGCCGGAGCTGCGCCACCAACTGGCTATGCCCGATTCGGCGACGGCCGATTTCCTGGTGTGCCGGGCCCTGTTACGGCGCGGGCGGGTGTACGCGGATGCGGTGGGACTGTTTGAGCCGTACACCCACATTCAGGACCCGAACCCGGAAGCGCGGGAATCCATGCGGGTGCTGATTGGGCGGGCGCGCGAGCAGAAACAATTCTTGTTTCTGTTTGTGAATAACCGGCTGGAAGGAAATGCGCCGCTGACGATCCTCTCAGTTGTGGAACCGTAGGGGACGCGGTATGCTGGACCACAACTCATATGGTGCTGCAAATTGAAGAACGTCAACTGGACGGGGATATCACGCTGGTATCGATGTCGGGCAAATTGGCGATGGGCCGCGAAAGCCAGCGTATCGAAACCATCGTGGACGATCTGGCCAGGAAGGGCGCGCGCAAAGTGATTTTCGACCTGAGCCAGGTGGAGTACATCGACAGCGCGGGTATCGGCCTGCTGGCGCTGGCGAGCGGCAAGACCAAGGAATCGGGCGGGAAGCTGGTGGTGGTGACGGGCGCCGGGCGGGTGCTCGAAATGCTCAAGCTGACACAGATGACGGCCGTGCTGACGGTCTCGGCGACGGTGGCGGAGGCGCAGGCGGCGCTCGGCTAGTTGCCGGCGGGCCGCTCGAGGCGCTCGATCGCCATGACATCGGTGTTGACCGGAACCGGATCCGCAAAATTGCCAGCAGCGCTCTACAGTGCGTAGTTTCGGAGCGGCGCGTCGCGATGGTATACTTGGTTTTCCAACCTGAAAGGGCCCGTAGCTCAGCTGGTTAGAGCGCTACCTTGACACGGTAGAGGTCTGCAGTTCGAGTCTGCACGGGCCCACCATCCACACCGGGTACTATTTGAGGGTAATAGTACCAAACAGCCTTGCGGGCCCAAGAAAAGCGCGTTATACTTGGCGAAATTTTAGTCGAGATCCGGTATATACAGGCACTAACAGTTTTTTGGGGGGGGAATATGAAAAAAGCATTTCGATTTCGCTTCTTGACAGCATGTGCGCTGCTGTTTGCGCCCGCGCTGATCGCTCACGCCGGCACGCTAGGCGCCACACTCAGCAATCTAACCGGGGAGAGCTTGGGCAACGGTCCTTTCACGCTGGGCTGGAGCTTCACGGTGAACTCCAGTATTGATGTCACGGCCTTGGGCGTATTCGATGACAGCCAGGACGGACTGGCTGAGAGCCATGATGTTGGAATCTGGGACAGCACCGGAACTCTGCTGGCTTCCGTGACGGTTTCTGCTGGGACAGTGGATCCGCTCGACGACCAATTCCGCATGGTTGGAATCACGTCTGTCGGTTTGACTGCCGAGGACACGTACTACATCGGCGCGTTGTGGCTGGATGGGGCAGACAACAACCTCTTCCCCGGTGACGCAACAGATTTCGCAACAGCCCCCGAGATCAGCTTTCTGTCGAGCGAGTTTGCGGCTGGAGGATCGCTGACTGACCCGACGAACGGAGCCGGGGGCACGGATCCTTCCTATTTTGGGCCGGATTTTGAGTTTAGTGCCGTCCCGGAGCCTTCGTTCATGGTGGTAGTTGCTTTCCTCGGAGCGGCGATGATCGGTGGCCGCCGTCGCTTCGCCCGCACGAACTAACCGGCGAAACCAAGGCAAAAAGCCAGTCCGGCGCCGCAAGGACCAGCACAGCGCGCCGGGGTCTTTTTCCAGTCTCACGCTGTTCCGGGTGCTACTGCCGGCGCATCCGTTCCAACTGCGCGCGAATTAGCTCGGTGTAGCCGTCTTCCCCGCAGGACTGGAAGGCAGCAAACGCCTCCTCCAGACACGTGACCGCGACCTTCGGGTCGCCATCCGGCAATGTAAGCGCCAGGCGGTAGTGGGCCTGGGCGCGGTTGTACTGCGTAATGCCGTAGGCTCGGCTGCATCGGTCCCGGCCTTGGACGCGGAGCGCGCGATCGAAGTGACGCAAGGCGCGCCGCGCATTGCGAACCCTGGTCTTCTGGTCCGCTTCCAGCAACGACAAGTAGGCATTGCCGAGATTGTTTTCGAGCGCCGCACTCTTATCGGGATGCGTGGCGGGAGCGTAGATCCTCAATGCCCGTTGGTAGCACTTGATACTTTTCTTGACATTGCCGCCCAGGCTGTCCGCAAGCCGGCGATAAGCGCTCCCGAGATTTTCCAGCACCGCGGCATGCCGTTCCGGGTCCTTTTTACGGGTTCGCGCCGACAGAGATTCCTCGTAGCGGGAGACGGCTTCCCGCCAGTGGTCCTCGCCGCTGATCTCCGAAAGTTCGCAATAGGAATTGCCCAGGTTAAACTGCGTCCGGCCCCAATCGTCGGTCATCTGGAGCGACTGATAAATCTCCGTCGCCTCAATATGGCACTCGATGGCCATCCGCAAGGCTGCCGCCCTGGGGATGCTCCCGCTCCGGCACAATGCGTTCCCAAGCTGGTCCACCACCGCCGCGCGCATACTCCCGGAACCGGCGCCCATCAGGCGAAGCGCTTGCCGCAGGTACGCAATCGCCATATCGGGATGAACCAGAGCGTGAGTCCGGCAGGCGCCCCCATAGCATGACCCCAGCCGGTAGTGCAGCCTGAGATTGTAAGGCTCGGTCCCCACTGCCCTTTCAAACAAGTTGATAGCCGTTTCACAATCGCCGTTGGCGCAAGCTCTTTCCGCTTCTTCCAGAGCCGCGCCGGGCATCAGCGCCACTCCCACTCGATGAATCCTGGTTTCACTGCCTTCATGGCGTTCACGATGAGCTCCACCAAGCCTCCGTACAGGATTCGGTTGTTCTCCCACAACCCGTAGTACGCCAGCATGTCGCGGAACTGGCCCTTGCAGTTGCTGCAAGGGGCGCAGAGGTATTTGGGGATGGACGGGTCGAGGCAGTCCTGAAACGCATTCAGCACCTGCTCGAGTTTTTTGCGGCCCGCCACGTGAAACCGCCAGTCCGGAAAGTTGTGGCCGCTCATGATGGCGAACCCGCTTCCGCCGCCGCAGCAATAGTTGTCCGTGCCGTGGGGTGTCATCTCGCGGAACTGCGGACAGATCGCCCGCAGAATTTCACGCTGCGGCTCGACCACTCCCATGAGACGCACCATGTTACAGGGATCGTGCAACGTCACCGGGAAATTGTTGCGTGCGGGATCCAGATCGAGGCATCCGCTGGCCACGATGTCGCGCATCATCGGCAGAAAGCTCTGCCGTGGAACATTCATCTCTCCGCCAAGCAGGCGGTCGGCGATCACCGCCAGGGCTTTGTGCGCGTGACCGCACTCGCCCAGCACAATCCGTTTGACCTTGAGTTTGCGGGCGGCCTCGACATGCTTAAGAGCCACGCGCGCAAATTGCGCGTCGTCGTACCACAGACCGTAGTTGATGGAATCGTAGCCCGCCAGTTCCGACGACATGGTCCAGGAAATGCCGGCGGCGTTGAGGATCACCGCGAACGCTCCCGGATTCTCCGGCCACGCCATAATTTCCCCAGCGTTATGGATCAGCAGGACGTCGGCGCCTTCCACGTCCCACGGCGTCTTCACCTTGATGCCGGTCTTTTCGCTCATCTCTTCGTCGATGAAGGCGATGTTGTCCTTGACCGCTTCGGAATTCATGCCGGTGGAGGAACCGACCTTCAACTGAAGCATCGAGCCGTTATCGTGGATTTCTTTGGCCGCGATCCCCATCTCCTGGCTGAAGAGCTTGCGAAGTTCGTGGGCCACCAGGCCGTTGTCCGCGCCGATGGGGCAGGTCTGGGCGCATCTCCGGCACAGGTTACAGCGGTACGACAGTTCCGCCAGCCGCGCCACCAGCGGCCAGTTCAGCTCGATCTCGCCATGCTGCCAGGCGGATAGCAGGCCCCCGCCCCGCACGTACTTGAAGTACAGGCGGCGCAGAATTTCGGTGCGAAACGTGGGCCGGTACAACTCATTGCGGCCGCTGGCGATAAAAACGTGACACGCCTCCGAGCAGGTCTGACAGTGGGCGCAGTGTTCCATGGTCAGCACTAGCGGCTGTAGGAACGTCCAGTTGTTTTCGCGCGAGAAAAGCTTGTCCAGACCCGCCAGGAATTTGCCAACCAGTTCGCGCTCCTCCTGCGGACTTTTCGGCTGCGGGAAACTCAAAGCGCACGTGTCGTCGAGCCCGCATTCGTAGCGCTCGCGGGTTTGCGCCAAAAGGGGGCGAATGGCGGGGTCTTTAGCCGGGTCGTCGAGCGGCGCCGGAAGCGGCATGAGGTCCGTATTGTCGATGTGAATCAGCGGATCCCGGTCCAGCCGGGACATGTCGGAAATTTTCACGGGAGGGGTCACTTGGCCACGCCTTTCGTTGGATTCGACGTGGCAATCTCCGCCCAGGTACGGCCGCCGGCGCCGATATGGGGCGCCGACCAGTTCGGCCGGTACATCAGGTATTCGGCCATGCGCTTTTCGATGCTGCCGCCTCGAACGTTGGCGCGCTCGTCCCAGCGCACTCGATGGTAAGTGAAGTACTTGGCAATAAAGTGCGCCATGTGGGTCATGGGGATATACGCCAAAAGCACCACGCCGGCGGCCAAGCCGGCTGTCAGGACGCCAGGCAGCTTCACGGTGGTATCGAAGGTCGCCGCGCCGCGCAGGATTGTCAATGCGCCGGCGGAACCGGCGGGCCGCAACCACTGCCCGGCAAGTAATAAGGCCAAGGTCGCGGCGAAGAATAATAGATTCATGAAATCGCCTGGGCTCGAGTATTGCCTGAGTTCACGGACGGCCAGGCGCCTGATTAGCAAACCCAGAGATCCGGCCAGCGCCAGCAAAGCACCCGCGGTTGCGGAGATCACGCAGGCCGTGTGCAACGGCGCGAACAGCGCGGCAGGCGCCACGGCGGCGCAGCCTAGAAGCGCCAACCCGGCGGTCAACAGATAAAGGCCGAAGTGGAACGGATAGGAAACGCACCACATCGGCCGGTTGAATTCCCACAGGCCCTTCAAGAACAGAATTTCAGGGACCATGATTTTCAGCTCGCCGGATGGGCCATGCGGAACCGGGTAAATCTCCCATCGAAGATGCAGCGGCTGCCGGGCATAACCGACTGCCCGAACCACACAGCCAACCAGAAACACGATCCCGCCGGCATACAAGAGGAAGTACAGAACAATAGCACCCATAAAGGCAACTCGCTTTAAAGCTTACAAGAACTGCCAGTGGCAGCCCCGTCCAATTTAACTTCGACCTTGGTAAGGTTGCCGGTTCCGCGGCTGGTCATCGGCGGCCTATTCAGATGCTCGGCCTTGCGGATCTCGGCTTGCCGGACTTCGTCCACCGGAAGCAAGGGCCGCAGCTCATCGCTGCCATGCGGAAGGATCAGATGACTCATCGATAGTCTGTTGTTCCCAACAACCTTTTGCCAAGTCTAATTATCGGAGTTTAAGATGTTAATAAATTTAATGATAGACCCAGAATAGAGATTTGTCATCGGATTTCTTGACTTCTGGCTGTTGTTTAAGTCCGCATTAATGTTGAAGTTACACTGATAACATAAGGTAAACTCAGAAACTTCCGCGGGTCCTCAGGGCCAACGGAAGAATCCAGAAAACCAGGTCTGATGCTCGTTGACTCCGCACGTGCATGTAGATAATATAAGCAGTAGATGGGTGCTGACCTTCCATGTCAAGTGCATTGTTGACGACCGGCAAGGCAGCTCGGCTGTGCTCTGTCAAGCCGGATACAGTGCTCAAGTGGATCAAGAAAGGCGTGCTTCCCGCCTGTCGCACGGCGGGAGGCCATTATCGCGTCGAAGAGCACGACTTGTCCTTGGTGCTTTCCCAGAATGGTGCGACCGAGAGCCTAAAGCAAGAGACTGCGCTTTGTTCCCGCCCTATGCGTTGCTGGGAGTACATGAACAACGGTCCCGGCGCGAACTGCCAGGATTGTGTGGTCTACAAGGTTCGCGCGTCCTATTGTTTTCGCATGGTCGGCGCCATGAAGGCGGCCGGGCACGCCAAGCGGTTCTGCAGCGGGATCTGCCAGGAATGCCCCTATTACCGGCGGGTGCACGGCCTGCCGACCAACGTGCTGGTCATCACCCGCGATGAGAGCCTGATCAGGAATCTGGCAAAACGGGAGAGTGCATCCCTGGCCTTTCGTTTCGCGCGCCGCGGCTACGATGCGTCGGCGATCATCACGGTATTTCGCCCGGCATTCGTGATATTCGACGAGGTCATTCTGGAGCGCCTCGGCCTGGCGCTGCTCGATGCGATTGCCGCCGATCCCAGAACCATGGGAACGCGAATTCTGGTGGCGATCCGCAACGCGCCGATGGGATTGCGCATTCGCCACGACGCAGTCTACGCCACGATCCAGCTACCATTCGACGCGGATGAGGTTCTAGCTATCATCAACCGGACTCCCGTGGAGCCGCTCGAAGCGGAGACGGCTGCCAAGGCCTGAACGGCGCTAGCCCCAATGCTGTTCACTTAAGCCGGCGTCGGGGGTGGGACAGACGATCGGTTTTAGTCGTCTGTCAAGCGCCCGTGCTTCAGCTAAGCATGACGGACCACGAAGCGCGATGGCATGTCCCACTTAACTGAACAGTGTTGGCTAGCCCGTCACCGCGGCGGAACGGGCTGCCCGCATCATCGCGTGAGCCCAATCCGGAGTGGCCACGGCGTGCAGGTGAGTGTAAGACGCCCAGATGTTGCCGGTCACAACCGCATCACGGCCGTCCCCACAGCCGGTCCCGCGAAGCACCGCGCAGGCGGTGGTTAGCGGTTTGCCTTCGGACCGGATCTTCGAATAATGAAACTCATGCCCCCGCAGGCTGGCGCCCACCGGGAAAAACGGGTTTGGCCGGTCCACCAGCAGCTCGACGTAGCCGTGCCCTTGGGGACGGTCGCTCACATCGATTTCGAGAGGCAGGACGTCCGCCATGGGGAATCGCTGTCCCTGCCATGTTACGGCGCGTGAGAGATACATCAGGCCTCCGCACTCGGCGTAGATGGGCAAGCCTCTGCCGGCGGCCTCGTGGATGGAAGCCAGAAAACCCGCGTTTGCCGACAACACCCGCGCGTGCGTCTCTGGAAATCCGCCGCCGATGTAGAGTGCATCCAGGCCGGGCGGAAGTGAAGTGGCGGCAAGGCTGGAAATCGAAACCAGGTCGGCGCCCGCGGCGCGAAGAGCTTCGAGGTTCTCCGGGTAGTAAAAGCTAAACGCCGAGTCGTTCAGATAGCCGACAGTGATCCTGTTGCCGGCAGGCAAAACCGGGACGGAAGCGGCTGGCATGGCGACGGGCAAAGCCTGGCGCGAGATTTCCAGCAGCCGATCGAAATCCAGGCGGCCCTCCACAAGGTTCAGCAAGTGTTGAGCCAGGAGCTCGCAATGCGGGTGCTCGCCGGGCGTG
This sequence comes from Bryobacterales bacterium, assembly GCA_963842505.1. Classification (GTDB taxonomy): domain Bacteria; phylum Acidobacteriota; class Terriglobia; order Bryobacterales; family Bryobacteraceae; genus PALSA-129. The sequence goes on along the minus strand of CAWJGZ010000004.1, from coordinate 397,338 downwards.
ATCAAGCCCAGGTGCCGCGCCGGAAGCAGCACATCGTCTTTCACGCGGGGAATCACTCCCAGGACCGGAACCTGGCAAGCCGATTCGATGGCTTCCCGCACAATACGTTCGTGTCGGGATCCGCTCACCCGATTGACGATCACACCGGCGATCCGAACATCGGGGTCCAGCCGCTGACACCCCAGCACCAATGCAGCCGTCGTGCGCGTCACCTTGGTGGCGTTGACTACCAGGACCACCGGCGCGCGCAGAGCCTTGGCCAGTTCCGCCGTGCTATGCGTCCCGCGGGCATCCGCGCCGTCGTACAGACCACGGTTGCCTTCGACCAGGTTGAACCCGCCGGCGATAGCGTGGCTCGCGAAGGAATCGCGGACCCGCTCAAAGCCCATCAGGTAGGTATCCAGGTTCCTGGCCGGCATGTGGGAAGCCCATCCGAGCCAGGCCGAGTCGATGTAGTCCGGCCCTTTCTTGAACGCCCGGACGGGAATGCCCCTCCGGCCGGCCTCGAGCAATAGCGCAAGTGAAACCAGAGTCTTGCCCGACTCTCCGGAAAGGCCGGCAACTACCAGGCGCGGCAAATCGGCCATGGTTGCGGCACTTTCCACGCCCATTCACGCTCCCGGAAGAGTTCCCTCTTTAGGTGGCAATGTAATATACGAGCCTCCCAGGTAGCTGTAGACACAGCGCCCCGAGTCCATCAGGATGCGAATGGCGTGTTTGCAGTCGTCCTTGCTGCACTCGGATTCGCCATGCCGGGCGATCATCTCCTTGGTCAAGTCGCCGGCTTTCAGATTTCTCTTGCCGGCATACTGCGATACCATCGCATACATCTCGTCTGCCAGAGCTTCGGTTGTTACGGGCATGAAACCCTCCCATTTCAGATAAAACTATCTCAATTCAATGCTAATTGGTGGCGCGCGCGCGGTCAAGTACGAAGGTTTCGTGGTAATCGGAGAGACGTCCATTTCGACGCGGCTGCCATCCACAATCTCGACGTGCACAACCGCGACGCGTTCCTCTATCGAGTTCACAAATGGTTTAAGATAAAAAGACCTTTTTACTTGAAGTAATATCGCATAGCGTTAGAGTTGACTCTCCATTACCGATAAACATTCTGGTTACCAATGGGACTGGACCAGGCAGGCGGCCGAACCTGCCGCGAGCACACCGCCCGGCAGCGCATCTCATGGGCTTCCAGGATGGAAGCTTCATAGCGTTCGGGCCGTCGCGCGCTTTGTCATGGGCGCCACGATCTTGGCCCGCCGGCCCTCCCGCGAAATCATAAAATGAACACACTTCGTAGTGCCATCCAATGGGTTTTTCTCTTAATCGTCCTCACCGTTTGGACTGGGCTGGCGATTGCTTCCACCGATCCGGTTCAAGCCGTTACTGGCGCCCAAAATCCGGCGCCGGCCGCGACATCCACATCCGACGACGGCCAAACTCCGGCGCCACCCGCGGCGCAGGCTACCGAGCCGCAAACCACCGACCAGAGAATTCAGGAACTCGAAAAGCGAGTTGACGAGCTCACCGGGACAGATGGGAACGCCACAACGGTCACCGCCGACCTCACCGGATTCACGATCAAATCCGCCGATCGCAACTTCCTGCTCAAGATCGGCGCGGATTTGCAAGTCGATAACCGCTCCTTCATCGGTGAGGCGCAAACCACTCTGGCCGACACCCTCGTGCTCCGGCGCATCCGCCCGACTTTCTCCGGAACGGTTTTCCAATACGTGGACTACCTCTTCCGGCCTGACTTCGGCCAGGGGGCGACCGTCATTTACGACGCCTACATGGAACTGAAGTACTTTCAGTTTGCCAAACTGCGGGTTGGTAAATTCAAGCCGCCGATCGGATTGGAACGTTTGCAATCGGATGACGACACCAGCTTCGTGGAGCGCAGTTTCCCCTCCCTGCTGGTTCCCAGCCGCGACATTGGCTATCAGCTTTCCGGTGACCTCGTGAATCGCCACGTTAGCTATGCAGTGGCTGTGTTCAACGGAGTTCCGGATAACGGCCTCAGCGATAGCGCCGCGAGCGATCACCGGGACTATGCGGCCCGCTTGGATTTGACCCCGGTAAACAGCGAGGTCAGCCAGCTTGGATTCGGCATCGGCGCTTCGTCCGGCAACGTGGACGGTGAAGCGCTGCCGGCTTATAAGACCTTCGGCCAGAACACCTTCTTTACCTTCGCTTCGGGGGTGACCGAAGACGGCCACCGCACCCGTCTGGCGCCGGGAGCCTATTATTACCTGGGGCCATTCGGCCTGTTATCGGAATATGGCCTCACGGAGGATGGTTTGCAGAAGGGAACGCTTCGGCGGGACATCGCCTTCCGCGCCTGGCAAGTGGAGGCCACCTTCATTTTGACGGGCGAGCGCAAGAGCTATGCGAGCCCCACGCCGAAGAGGAATTTCGATCCGCGCAATCACGGCTGGGGAGCGGTCGAACTGGCGTTGCGGACAGGAGACTTCAGCGCCGAGGAAGGCATCTATAACTACGGATTCGCTTCCGCCACGGCAACGCCGCGAACCGCCCACGAGTGGGTGGGCGGCATAAACTGGTATCTGAATCGGCTGGTCCGGATCTCATGCGACTATGGACACACCGGCTTCGGAGGCGGCGCCACGATTGCGGCGGGCATAAACCGGCCCGCCGAGAAAGCCCTCGTACTCCGCTTCCAAATCAATTTCATCTAGGCTGCGGCTAGTTACTACGATTTACCCGTTGAATTTACTCTGCCCGGGGTATTGCATTCTCCCGACGCGGAAGGTACCCTCATTTGTGGGGATCGAGAGCGATTCCGAGTCATGCTGCGCTGGTGCGTACTCTGGGGGATTGTTGTTTTTTGCCTGACGGGGGCGCCAGCGGGGCCCTGCTTATCCGATATCTGGAAAGTCAGCTTCGATCTGGTTTCGGCTCGTATCGTGTTTGATTCGAGCGACGGCATGAATGATGCAATTCCCATCGCGCGCCGCGAGTGCGACAAGTTGGAATCGAAAAGGTGACAATCATGCAGAACCAAACCGTGACCTTAACCGATGGCCGTACGGACAAGGTCTATACCATTCCCATTGATCAAGGTACCATCCGGGCGATGGATCTTCGACAACTCAAGGAGAACGCGGACGATTTCGGGCTCATGACCTATGACCCCGCCTTTATGAACACCGCGTCCTGCCGAAGCAGTATCACGTATATCGATGGCGACCGCGGCATCCTGCGGTACCGCGGCTATCCGATTGAGGAGCTGGCTGAGAAGTGCACGTTTCTGGAGGTTGCCTACCTGCTGCTCAATGGAGAACTGCCCAGCCCAAGCGAACACGAGGAATGGGTAGCCCTGGTCAAGCGCCACACCATGCTGCAGGAGACCACCAAGAAATTCCTCGAAGGTTTCCGTTACAATGCGCATCCCATGGGCATGCTGGTGAGCACCGTGGCGGCGCTTTCCACGGTTTATCCGGAGGCTAGAAATGTGCTCGACGCGGAGAATCGCCGGCGCCAGATTGTCCGCTTGATCGCCAAGGTGCCGACCATCGCGGCTTACACCTATCGCCACAGCCTGGGCCTTCCCTACGTGTATCCCGACAACGATTTGGGATATTCGGCCAATTTCATGAACATGCTTTGGAAGATGCTGGAGCCGAAGTACCTGGCCAATCCGGTGCTGGCGCGGGCGCTCTCGGTCCTGTTTATTCTGCATGCGGATCACGAGCAGAACTGCAGCACGAGCACCATGCGGGCGGTGGGCAGTTCGCAGGCCGATCCGTACCTCGCGACGGCAGCGGCGGCAACGGCGCTGTCTGGCCCGTTGCATGGCGGCGCCAACGAGCAGGTGCTGCGCATGCTGGACCAGATCGGCACCAAGGATCGCATCCACGAGTATATCGAGCAGGTGAAGGCCGGCAAGCTCAAGCTGATGGGCTTCGGCCATCGCGTGTACAAGAACTACGATCCGCGCGCCCGCATCATCAAGTGGACCGCCGAGCAGGTATTCCAGGTGACGGGGCGCAATCCTAAACTGGATATTGCGCTGGAACTGGAGAAGATCGCTCTGGAGGACGAGTACTTTATAAAACGGAAGCTATACCCGAATGTGGACTTCTACTCCGGCATCATTTACCAGGCGATGGGTTTCAAGCCGGATATGTTCACGGTGCTGTTCGCGATTCCGCGGACGGTGGGGTGGCTGGCCCACTGGGACGAAATGATGCGCGACCCCGAACTGAAGATCGCGCGGCCGCGGCAGATTTACACCGGCGCGGATGTGCGCCATCTGCCGGCCGAGAAGCCCGTGATCGACGTCGCGCCAACCGCTTGAAGCGCCAGGGCGCGGCCTGGATCAACACGAGGTATAGATATTTCGTGTATTGAATGCGCTCCACGAGCGCGGGCGGTTTCTGCGCGTTCCATGATGACGTCGCGATCGATCGGGCGATAGCCCAAGGCGTGGGAGAGACATGCGGCGAGCATCTTACCGCTGCGGAACGAACCCCTGGAAATCGTAATTGTGGAGGCTCCCTGCCCCCCTGTCTGCGTCCTCGCGGACCAATTTCAGACTTCAGCCTCGTGTTATCATTTGATGTAGTACCGATAGAAGCACAAGAGAGGATCTGCGGAAGAATTCGTGCCGCCGGGAAAAGTATACTTAGTGGGCGCCGGCCCGGGCCACCCGGAGTTATTGACTGTCAAGGCTGTAAGACTCCTGGAAGCCGGTGACGTTATCATCTACGACCGTTTGATTCAGGAAGAAATTCTGGCCCTGGCGAAGCCCTCGGCCGAGCGGATCTACCTGGGCAAATCAGTCGGAATCCACGAGACGCGCCAGGAAGAAATATTCGAAGTGCTGGTGCGCAAGGCGCGCGAGGGCAAGACCGTGGTGCGCCTCAAGGGTGGCGACCCATTTCTGTTCGGGCGGGGCGGCGAAGAGGCCGAGTTACTGGCGGAGCAAGGAATTCCATTTGAAGTAGTGCCTGGCGTGTCGTCGGCGCTGGCGGCTCCGGCCAGCGCCGGAATCGCCGTGACACACCGGGATTGGGCTTCGGCGGTGGCCATCGTTACCGGCCACGAAGCCAACCGCGAGCAAAGCCGGCTGAACTGGAACGCGCTGGCGGGCATCGATACACTGGTGTTTTTGATGGCGGTGCGGACGGTGGGACGGGTAGCCCAGGAACTGATGGCGCACGGGCGCGATCCGGAGACCCCGGCGGCCATGATTCAGATGGCCTTCTGGCACGGCGAGAAAGTCGTTACGGGGACCCTGGCTTCGATTGCCGGGGAGGTCGAGCGGGCGGGCATCGACCCGCCGGCCACGCTGGTAATCGGCGACGTGGTGCGGTTGCGGGAGAAGTTGAAACACTCCCAGCGCGATCTGTGCCGGCGGCCCGACAACTCCGCACCTTTCGAACCTGCACCCGCTCCCGATCAACTACTGCGGATCGCCACGGCCGGCATGGGCAGTCAAGTCCTCCGCTTCGCGCTCTCCACCTCCCTGTTCGACAGGCTGGAGCAGTGGCGCACGGCATCGGACCTGGCCCGCGCATTGGGACTGAACCGGAGCGGCCTGGCGGAAGTGTTGGAGTGCCTGGTTTCGATGGGGTTGCTGGAAGGTGGCCCGAATGGATATCGCAACCTGGAACTGGCATCCCGCTACTTGCTGGATAACGCTCCGCAAACGCTGAAGCCGGCGCTGCTGTATCAGGCGGCGCACCTGGCGCCGTTGACCGCCGTCGGCCGCTATCTGCTCAACGGGCGGGAAGATGGCCCGCACGCGGAAATCGAGGACCTGCACCGTCAGTCCTGCGAGTGTCTGGCGCGGTACGCGGCCCCGCTGGTGCTGGACAAACTAGACCTTGCGCCGTATAGCCCCGCTTTGCTGATCGGATGGGGCGGAAGCTTCTACCGCGAACTGGCTGCCCAGCGCTGGCCGAAAGTGGCGTTCGAGTTCCGCAATCCCTTCGAGGCGGGCGGAAAGGGCGATCCCGCAAAGACCATCGGCAACGGCGGCCGGTCTTACGGCGCGGTGCTGTTTTCCGGGTTGCTGGCGGGCTGCGACCGGGAGCAGTTGGCGCCGGCTCTGGAAAGTGCTTCGCGCGTCGTGAAGCCCGGCGGCCTTCTGATCCTGCACGATGCGTTTGTGGATTCAGGTACGCTTCCCCCGCAGGAGGTTTTGCTGTTCGCGCTCGGCCGGCACGTCATGCGCGGGGGCAGCCGGAATTGGTCCATTTCACGGTTGGAGACTGAGTTGCGGTCGTTGGGCTGGCGAGTCCTGCACAACGAACCGATTCCTGGGGGCACCCAGCTCGTGAAGGCCTGCGCAATGTAGAATTTTGCCCCAATTTTGACGATGCAATGAACAAAAAACGGCAAAATATGGGTTTCCCGGCGCCCCGATCCGGACTTTCTTCATCCGCGGCGGCGCTTGGCAGGTGAGATGACGAGGAGCTCGACGAAGCGAGCCTCTGGTTGATGGATTTTAATCCGCGGCGCGGCCCAAGGTAGCCAGAAATGGCTATGCCGCCGCCATTTCAGAGTTTTTGATCTGAATAACAGCGATGGTCTTGCTCCGAATCGTTGACGAGGTTTAAATTAGATTAGGTCAAGGATTTCGCTACAGAGTGAACAGCTAATGCAACCAGGCGAAAGGAACGCGGTGGTGGGGACGATCACGGCGGAGCTCAGCAACGAGTTTCTGAGCAGCGCACGCGTACTGGCCTGGTCCGTGCGCGAGGTGATCGAGCGGACGGTGCTCCGCGAGGTATCTGGAGACAAGCTGACGTTTTCGCAGTTCAAGCTTCTGTATTTGGTTGCCCACACGGATGTATTGAATATCGGCGATGCCGCGGCTTTCCTGGGAGTAACTTGTGGGGCCGTGAGCAGGACCGTGGATAAGCTGGTTCGCCGCCGGCTGCTTCGCCGGGCGGCGCCACAGGAAGACCGCCGCTTGATCCGGCTGGGCCTTACGGATACCAGCCGCAAACTGATGGATGCCTACCAGAGGGCGCGGGACAAGCGGGCCAAAATGGCCTTTCGGCAGTTCGCCCCGGAGGAATTGCAAAAGACAGCCGAAGTCCTGGACCGCCTGGCGGGCGCCATCGTCAGCGGCAGTGCGAATCCGAATGCCATTTGCATGCAGTGTGAGATCTACGTCCGTGACCGTTGCAGGTTTGGCGAATACGGTCACCGCAATTGTTTTTATCAGGGACACAAGAATCAAGCGCAAACCACCCGGCAGAACAAGGGTCCTGAGGAAGGAAACCCACCATCGTGATTCTCAAGATGGCGGCGGAGGAATCCAACCTGCGCCCGGTTCTCTTGGGAACAGGGCTGCGGGATCTGCCGCAATCGCCCGTGAGCGTGCCGCATGTGCCGATTTTGGTAGGGGAAGTTTCATTTGGTAAGTGGGCGCACCTGTTTGAGAGGCCGCTCGGAAATCTGCATCGCCGCGGTGAAAAGAATAGAAGTGCTTTGGAATCTGAGTAGCGTTTTGAAGTAACAAGGAGAAACAGGCATGGCGAACGAAAACGGAAAACCGGCAACGCCGTTGCTGGACGAGCTGGAAAAAGGTCCCTGGCCAAGCTTCGTGAAAGAGATCAGGAAGACCAGCGACGTCAGCCCGATGTGCGACGACCTGCTGGGGCAACTCGAACTCTCCTACAAGGAGAAGAGAGGTCACTGGAAGCACGGCGGCATTGTGGGAGTTCTCGGTTACGGGGGCGGAGTGATCGGCCGCTACAGCGACATCCCCGAACAGTTCCCGAAAGTGGCGCACTTCCACACCATGCGCGTCAACCAGCCCTCCGGCTGGTTCTATACCAGCGACGCGCTGCGAACCCTCTGCGACATTTGGGAGAGACACGGCTCCGGGCTGACCAATATGCACGGTTCCACCGGGGACATCGTTTTCCTGGGCACCAAGACGGACGAGTTGGAGCCGGCTTTCGCGGAGCTCACGGCGGCCGGTTTTGACCTGGGCGGCTCGGGATCGTGCTTGCGGACGCCTTCCTGCTGCGTGGGACCGGCGCGCTGCGAGTGGGCCTGTTACGACACCATGAAGCTCTGCAACGACTTCACGCAGCTTTATCAGGACGAGTTGCACCGCCCGCCGTTCCCATACAAGTTCAAGATCAAGTGCGCCGGCTGCCCGAACGACTGCGTGGCGTCGGCTGCCCGGGCGGATCTCTCGATCCTCGGGATGTGGAAGGACGAGATTCAGCAGGACGATGCCGCGGTGGCCGAATATGCAGCGTCGGGACTACTCGATATCCAGAAGGACGTCTGCGACCGCTGCCCCAGCCATTGCATGAGCTGGGATGGCAAGAAACTGGCCATCGAAAACCACGAGTGCGTGCGCTGCATGCACTGCATCAATGCAATGCCCAAGGCTCTGCGGCCGGGTAAAGAACGCGGCGCCGCTATTTTGATGGGTTCCAAGGCTCCCATTGTGCAAGGGGCGCTGTTGTCGTCCGTGCTGGTTCCCTTTATTCCCGAGGCGGAATTATTCGAGACGCTGCAAGAGCTCATCAAGCGCGTGTGGGAGTTCTGGGACGAGTACGGCAAGAACCGCGAGAGAATCGGCGAACTGATCCAGCGGGTCGGCATGGCCAATTTCCTGGACGGCATCGGTCTGGATCCGGTGCCCGAGATGGTCACGGCTCCACGCGACAATCCCTACATCTACTTTCAAGGCAAGAAACAAGAGGCGAGCGAATGACACCGACAAAAACACCCAGACCAAAACGAATTACGGACATCGGACCGCCGAATTACGAGAAGTTTCTGCCGCCCATCGTCAAGAGGAACTACGGACACTGGAAGTACCACGAGACCCTGGCTGCCGGAGTGCTCTGCCACGTGGCTGAGTCCGGCGAGAAGCTCTATACCGTTCGGGCGGGATCGCCGCGCCTGCTCAGCGTGCATACCATCCGGCTGTTCGCGGATCTGGCGGACAAGTACTGCGGGGGCTTTCTGCGCTTTACCAGCCGTAACAACGTGGAGTTCCTCCTTTCCGATTTTGCCAATATCGAGCCGCTGAAACAGGACCTGCACAAGGCGGGTTACCCGGTAGGCGGCACCAACAACAGCATCAGCAATATCGTTCACACGCAGGGTTGGGTGCACTGCCATTCTTCCGCCACCGACGCTTCGGGTCTGGTGAAGTGCATGATGGACGCGCTCTATCCGCACTTTGTCGAGGAGAACCTGCCGGCCAAGCTGCGGATCGCGGTGGCCTGCTGCCTGAACATGTGCGGAGCGGTGCATTGCTCGGACATCGCCGTACTGGGCATACACCGGAAACCGCCCAAGGTGCGCCACGACATTCTACCCAAGGTATGCGAGGTGCCGACGCTGATTGCTTCGTGCCCGACGGGCGCGATCCGGCCGGCCACCGTGGAGGGCAAGGCGTCCGTGGAAGTCATCGAAGAGCAGTGCATGTACTGCGGCAATTGTTACACGGTCTGCCCGGCGATGCCGCTGAACGATCCGGAGAACGACGGAATCTCGATCTGGGTGGGCGGCAAAGTCAGCAATGCGCGGACCACGCCGAAATTCACCAAGCTGGCGATTCCCTTCCTACCCAATAACCCTCCGCGCTGGCCCGAAGTGGTGAACGCGGTGGTGAATATCGTGGACGTCTACGCGGCCCACGCGCAAAAATTCGAGCGCCTGGGCGAGTGGATCGAACGCATCGGCTGGCCGAAATTCTTCCAGTTGACCGGAATCGAGTTCACCCGTTACCACATCGACGATTTCAAGAATGCGGGCCTGACCTATGCACGGTCGACGCACCTGAGGTTCTAACAAGAGAAATCGCGATGTCCATCCAGACAGCTTCGAACCCCGAAGAATTGACCTCCGTGCTGGAGAACTGGCAGGCCATTGAAACGGCCACCATTTCTCACACCACGGAGGTCATCGCCAAAACCCAAAATCCGTTGATCCGCCTGCTGATGGAAATCATCCGCCAGGACTCTCAAATGCACTACCGCGTGCAGCAGGTGCTGCTGGATAGCATCGAGCGCCAGGCTTTCACGCTGACTCCCGAGGAACTGGGTGAAATCTGGGACATGATTGAGAAGCACGCCGACATGGAGAAGCAGACCATCGGGCTGGCGGAGCAGGCTTTAAAAAACTGCCGTCTGTTCGTGCAGCGGCATCTACTGACTTACCTGATAGAGGACGAACGGAAGCACGACCGGCTTCTGGGACAACTCCAGGATTTCAAACGCCACATTTATCCGTACGCGTAGGGGACAAGCCATGGCTCTTTTCAAAAATGTCAAAAAACCGGTAATCAAGGCAGCCGCTACAACCGGCGGGGAAATCAGCCCGCTGCGGCCCAGGTACATCGAAAAGGCGCCGCCTTGCCGCGGCGGCTGCCCCAGCGGAGCCGACATCCGGGCCTGGCTCACTACCATCGCGCAAGCCGAAGCGTACGGCCGCTCCAACGAGGAAGCCTATGCCAAGGCGTGGGGCATCATCACGGACCGCAATCCTTTTCCCGCGGTATGCGGACGGGTATGCCCCCACCCTTGCGAGGACGCCTGCAACCGGCGTCAGAAGGATGGCGCGGTGGCCATCAACGCACTCGAACGGTTCATCGGCGATTTCGGAATCGCCCATGAGCTGAAACTTTCCCGGCTCACCAGCGAGAAACGTCCCGAAAGCATCGCCGTGGTCGGCGCGGGGCCGGCTGGGCTTTCGTGTGCCTACCAACTCGCCCGCCGCGGCTATCCAGTCACAATTTTCGAAGCGTTCAGCCGGCCGGGCGGAATGCTGCGCTACGGCATCCCCGAGTATCGCCTGCCGCGTAACGTTCTGGACGCCGAGATTCAACGCATTCTGGATCTGGGCGTCTCGCTGCACTGCAATGCGGCGATCGGATCGAACGTATCGCTCGAGCAGTTGCGCGGCGAGTACAAGGCGGTGTTTGTAGGCATCGGGGCGCACCGCGGGATTGCCCTGGGAATTCCCGGGGAGGACGCGCCGAACGTTTACACCGGAACGCAGTTTCTGAACCGCGTCAACAGCGGCAAGGAAGTTCATGTGGGCGGGAAGGTGCTGGTGATCGGCGGCGGTGATACGGCTATCGATTCCGCCCGCGTCAGTAAACGCCTGGGGGCGGACGTCACCCTGCTGTACCGCCGTTCCCGTTCCGAGATGCCCGCCATTAAACCGGAAGTGGACGGCGCGCTGGAAGAGGGCATCGATATCCGCTTCCTGGCAGCGCCAGTAGAGGTTCTGCGGAAAAACGGCGTAGCCGTGGGACTGCGATGCACTCGCATGGAACTGGGAGCGCCGGACGCTTCCGGCCGTCCGAGGCCGGTGCCGGTCGCCGGGTCCGAATTCGACCTGGAGGCCACGACGATTGTTGCCGCGGTCAGCCAGCAACCGGGGCTGGACGGGCTCGGCGTGACGCCTGGGGGAGCAAAATGGATTGCCACGGAGAACGCCGCCGTTCCTGGCATGGAGGGTGTCTTCGCGGGCGGCGACGGAGTAGAACTGGGGCTGGTAACTATCGCCATCGCGCAAGGCCGTTTCGCGGCTGAAGCCATCGATGCGTGGGTCCACGGCAAGACGATCGATAAACCGGTTCCCGCGCCTCCGATTAGCGCGGACCGCGTGAAACTCGACTGGTATAAGGCCGCTGAACGCCACGAGCGTTCCGAAGTTCCCGTGGCCGAACGTTCGGCCCAAACCGAGATCCAAGCCGGGCTGGCGGAAGCGGACGCGCTCGAAGAGACCAAGCGGTGCATGTCTTGCGGCATGTGCATGGATTGCGAAACCTGCTGGATGTACTGCACCAATAACTGTTTCGCGAAGTTACCCAAGGGAGAGCATTACAAAGTCAAGCTGGAGCTGTGCAACGGCTGCAAGAAATGCGCCGATGCCTGCCCCTGCGGTTATATCGAGATGAATTAACGATTCTGGAGGTTTAGATAGTGCCGACATTTGAAGTTAACGGGAAGACATACGTTGTAGACGAAGACGGTTTCCTGGAGAATCCGGGCATCTGGGACCAGGATGTCGCCCGCGATTTCGCGACTACCGAAGGAGTGACGGAGCTCACCGAGGACCACTGGAAGGTCATTAACTATCTGAGAAACTACTACCTTCAGTTCGGCATCGCTCCCATGATCCGGAAGGTCTGCAAAGAGACGGGATTCAAGCTGAACGTAATCTATCAGTTGTTCCCGTCCGGTCCAGCCAAGGGCGCCTGCAAGCTGGCCGGACTTCCCAAACCCACCGGCTGCGTGTAGACGGGAGGCGACCGGTGGCGGTGCAAAACAAAGCGGACATCGCCGAACTCTGGTTGCGGCGCGCGCTGCTGGCGTACCCAAGTCAGAGCGTGGAGTTCCTGGCGGCGGAGCGCGACGCGTTCCGCAATCCGGCGGGCAGTACAATTCGACGGGCGCTCGACACGCTGCTTGACGAGCTGCTGCTGGGGATGGACAAGAGCCGCGTCAGCGAGGCGCTTGATTCCCTGATGCAAATTCGGGCGATTCAGGGTCTGGAACCCAGCCGGGCGTTGGAGTTTCTCTTCCAACTCAAGGATATCCTGCGCGGCCGGGTGAGCGCGGCGGAGAAAGAATCGCTGGACGCCCGCATCGACGAGCTGGCGCTGCTGGCGTTCGACCTGTACGTGAAGTACCGGGAGCGAACCTACCAGGCGAGAGCCAACGAGGCCCGCCGCCGTGTCTTTGTTATGGAACGCAGACTGGCGTCGTCCAAAGCGCCGGGTTGGGATGAGCGAGGTGGCATTTGAGAAAGGCCTTGGGCGCGTTGATGGCCGTGACCGCGATTGCGCTGCTCGCGGGCGTGGCGAGCCGGGTGGACGGGCTCAGATGGTTCATCGCCATCGTGGTTCCCTACGGCGCGCTGGCAATTTTGCTGGCCGGAGTAAGCTGCCGGGTAATCCGCTGGTCGCTTTCGCCGGTGCCGTTTCGCATTCCCACGGTTTGCGGCCAGCAGAAGTCGCTGCCGTGGATCAAGGCCGGCTGGCTGGAAAGCCCGTATTCGACAGCCGGCGTGGTCGCGCGGATGGGTCTTGAGGTGCTGCTGTTTCGCAGCCTTTTCCGCAACACGCGTTCGCGGCTGCGCGACGGCCCCAGGCTGATCTACGGCGAGGCCAAGTGGCTCTGGCTGGGCGCGCTGGCGTTCCATTGGTCGCTGCTCGTCGTGCTGCTCCGCCATTTGCGGTTCGTGGTGGAACCGGTGCCCAAGCTGGCCTTGTGGCTGGGGAGTGTCGATGGCTTTTTCGATATCGGCATGCCGGTGGTTTACGCTACCGACATAGTCCTGCTGGCGGCGTTGCTTTACCTGCTGCTGCGGCGTCTGCGCGAACCCCAACTCCGCTACATCTCGCTGTTCACCGACTACTTCGCGTTGTTTCTGCTGCTGGGAATCGGCGTCTCAGGCGTTTGGATGCGTTATTTCGGCCGGGTGGATGCCGTGGCTGTCAAGCAACTGGCGCTTTCTTTGACGGTCTTCTCCCCCGCCCTGCCAAAGAACCTGAGCGGCTGGTTTTTCGTGCACCTGGCGTTGGTCAGCACGCTCTTCGCCTACCTGCCGTTCAGCAAGCTGGTGCACCTGGGCGGCGTCTTTCTCAGCCCGACGCGCAACCTGGCTAATAACAACCGCATGAAACGGCACGTAAACCCGTGGAACTATCCGGTCAAGGTCCACACCTACGAAGAGTGGGAAGACGAGTTCCGGGAGAAGATCGAGGCGGCCGGTTTGCCGGTCGAAAGGCACTGATCCATGTCCAACCCGAAACCGGAAGAGCTTGTACAAATCCAGTACCAACCCCCGCACACGGATTGGATGGACACCAAGGTGGAGTTCCGCAAGGGCACTTATTGCCACAGCGCGCTTGCCAGGAATCTCACTTACCTGGGCCTGCCCAATCCGCGCGAATGGCAGCCGTTTGACGCGGACTGGAAGCTGCCGCCGGACTGGAAACAAATCATCCTCAAGGGCATGGAAGAGCGGTTGAAGAAATTTCGCTCGTTCCGCCTGTTCATGGATATCTGCGTGCGCTGCGGCGCATGCGCCGACAAGTGCCATTTCTACCTCGGGTCGGGCGATCCGAAAAACATGCCGGTGTTGCGCGCCGAACTGGTGCGCTCGGTATACCGGCGCTACTTCACCGCTAGCGGCCGCCTGTTGGGCAGTCTGGCCGGCGCGCGCGACCTTACCGAAGATGTAATCAAGGAGTGGTTCTACTACTTTTACCAGTGCACCGAGTGCCGCCGCTGTTCGGTTTTCTGCCCGTATGGAATCGACACCGCGGAGATCACTATGATCGTCCGCGAATTGCTCAACCTGGTGGGCTGTAACATCAACTGGGTCCTGGAACCCGCCGCCAATTGTTTCCGCACGGGCAATCATCTCGGCATCCAGCCACATGGCTTTAAGGACAGCCTCGATTTCGCGGTGGACGAACTGGAGGAGCTGACCGGGGTGCGGGTCAACGCCTCGATCAATCGCAAGGGAGCCGAAATCCTCTTCGTGGCGCCCTCGGCGGACTATTTCGGGACGCCGCACTATTACACCTTTCTGGGCTACCTGGCGCTCTTCCACGAAATTGGCCTGGACTACACCTTCAGCGCCTACGCCTCGGAGGGCGGCAATTTCGGGCTATTCAACTCCCACGAGATGATCAAGCGGCTGAACGCGAAAATCTACGCCGAAGCCAAACGTCTGGGGGTGAAGTGGATCCTCGGCGGCGAATGCGGCCACATGTGGCGGGTGCTGCATCAGTACATGGACACCATGAACGGGCCGGCCGATTTTCTGGAGGAACCGCGGTCGCCGGTAACCGGCACGCGATTTGAGAATACCCGCTCCACCAAGATGGTCCACATCTGCGAGTTCACGGCGGATCTGATTCATAACGGGAAGCTGCGTCTGGACCCCTCGCGCAACGACCGCTGGAACGTGACCTTCCACGATTCCTGCAACCCGGCGCGGGCCATGGGGCTGCTGGAAGAGCCGCGCTACATTCTGCGCCACGTCTGCAACCAGTTTCACGAAATGCCCGAAAACACCATTCGCGAACAGACCTTCTGCTGCGGCAGCGGCTCGGGGCTGGGCACCGATGAGAATTTCGAGATGCGCATGCGCGGCGGCCTGCCGCGGGCCAATGCCGTCAAGTACGTGCGGGACAAGTATGGCGTGAACCTCCTGGCGTGCATCTGCGCCATCGACAAGGCGACGCTGCCGCCGTTGCTTGAATATTGGGTGCCGGGCGTGGACGTGGCCGGCGTTCACGAACTGTTGGGCAATGCTCTGGTGATGCACGGCGAAAAGGAGCGCACCACCGACCTGCGCGGCGAGCCGCTGGGACAAACGGAGGCAGCCCATGCATGATCGCGGCGTGATTTATTGCGGCCTGGCAATTTTCCTGGGCTTGGCCACCTTCCCGGCCTGGCACAACCTCTCCGCGCGCGTCACCCCCAAGGGCCCGGATATCCGGCTGCCGGCGAGCGAAAAGCAGTGCGTGGCTCCGCTGGAGTTCATGCGCACCTCCCATATGAACCTTCTGGACGACTGGCGCGAGGGCGTGGTGCGCGACGGCGCAAGCGACTTCACGGCAGCCGATGGCAAGCACTACAAAATGAGCCTGACTCCCACGTGCCTGGAACAATGTCACGGTTCCAAGGCCGATTTCTGCGACCGCTGCCATACCTACGCGGCGGTTTCGCCGCCGTGCTGGAATTGCCATCTGGATTCCAAGCCGGCGCTAAGGAGCGCAAGATGACCATCACCAGGCAAGCCTTCCTGCGCATCAGCGGTCTGGCATTTCTGGCCGCCACGGCGCGCAAAGCCATGAGCGCCGTCAGCGGCACGCGCTGGGGCATGGCCATCGACGCGGCCAAGTGCCTCAAGCAGGAGAACTGCACCAAGTGCATGGCGGCTTGCCACCAGGAGCACAATGTGCCGTCCATTCCAGACCGCGCGCACCAGGTCCGATGGATCTGGAAGGAATCCTTCGAGCATGCTTTCCCCGGCCAAGTGGATAAATACTCTCCCCTGCGCGCGGCGCCGGCCATGATGCTCTGCAATCATTGCGAGAATCCCCCTTGCGTGCGGGTCTGTCCGGTGCAGGCTACTTTTAAACGGGAAGACGGCATCGTGGCGATGGACTGGCATCGCTGCATCGGCTGCCGCTACTGCATGGCCGCGTGCCCGTATGGTTCCCGAAGCTTTAACTGGATGGACCCGCGACCGTACATCCACAATCCCAATCCGGAATTTCCGACGCGCACCAAGGGCGTAGTGGAAAAATGCACCTTCTGCAGCGAGCGTGTGGCGGCGGGGCGCCCGCCGGCGTGCGTGGAGGCGTGCCCCGAAAAGGCGCTGGTCTTCGGCAATCTGGCCGATCCGCATTCCCCGATTCGCGAACTGCTGGCTACGCGGCAGCACATGCGGCGCAGGCCTGAACTGGGGACGGGCCCGGACGTCTTCTATCTCACGTAAGGAACCGCCATGTTCATGTTTGAAAAGGCAGTTGTGGGCAGCCGAAGGTACTGGCTCTGGATTGGCGCGCTGGCGATCGTCCTGGGGATCGGGTTGGGCTGCTACCTCCGTCAATTGCAAGTCGGCTTGGTGATCACCGGCCTCAGCCGGGATGTGACGTGGGGGCTGTATATCGCGCAGTTTACGTTCCTGGTGGGCGTGGCGGCGTCCGCCGTTATGGTGGTGCTTCCCTACTACCTTCACAATTTCAAGGCTTTCGGGCGGATCACCATACTCGGAGAATTCCTGGCCATCGCGGCGGTCATCATGTGCATGCTGTTCATCTTCGTGGACATGGGACAGCCGACGCGCGTGCTCAACGTCTTGCTCAACCCCACGCCCCACTCCATGATGTTCTGGGACATGATCTCGCTCTCCGGCTATCTGGCGTTGAACGCGGTGATCGCGCTGGTATCGCTGCGCTCGGAACGCGAAGGCGTGGCCCCGCCGCGCTGGATCAAGCCGGTCGTCATCCTCTCGATCCCCTGGGCGGTGAGCATCCACACGGTCACGGCTTTCCTGTACAGCGGCCTGCCGGGCCGCTCGCTGTGGCTCACCGCCATCCTGGCGCCGCGTTTTCTGGCGTCGGCCTTCGCTTCCGGCCCGGCGCTGCTGATCTTGCTGTGCCTGGTGCTTGCCAGGCTCACCCGGTTTTCGGCCGGCCGCGAGGCCATTCAAAAACTCGCGATCATCGTCACCTACGCGATGGTGATCAGCATGTTCTTCGTCCTGATGGAGTTCTTCACGGCATTCTACAGCCAGATACCCGAACACACCGAATCGCTGCGCTACATGTTCATGGGACTGGATGGCCACGCCGCGCTGGCGCCGTGGATGTGGACCTCCATGATCCTGGCTGCCGCCTCGCTGGTCTTGCTGCTCACGCCGCGGTATCGCCACAACGAGAAATGGCTGGCAGTGGCCTGCGGCATGGT
Organism: Bryobacterales bacterium; assembly: GCA_963842505.1. GTDB lineage: Bacteria > Acidobacteriota > Terriglobia > Bryobacterales > Bryobacteraceae > PALSA-129. The sequence continues at coordinate 379,879 of CAWJGZ010000004.1, read as the reverse complement.
GTTTCTCTCGCTCTGGATCGATAAAGGCATCGGCCTGATTGTCGCCGCCTTCGTGCCATCGCCGCTGGGCGCCGTCACGGAGTACGCCCCATCCCTGCCGGAAGTTCTCATCGCACTCGGGATCTGGGCTGCCGGCTCGCTCATCCTGACGGTGCTCTACAAGATTGCGCTCTCGGTTCGGGAAGCGCCGCTTGATTTACCCGCGCCGCGGGCGGCCGGTGCCGAAGTGCTCAGTTGAGACTCAAGCTCGGCGGATACTGGCTGGCCGTGTGACATCGTGGCAATCGCCGGCTTGACAGGCAAAAGCGCCAGGCGAAAGCGCCTGTTCCACATTGATGCCCTGAGCCAACTTTTTACGGGGTAGGCATTTCCGCCTGCCAACCGGTTTTTTCAGCTTTGGGCAAAGTTCGCCGCTGCAAAGAAGCGATTGTACAAACTTGGCTGGAACCGGAAACCGGCAACTCCGTCACGCCAGCGCTATCAGGCGCTTTCGTAGAGGCGCGTCAGCACGAACTCGCGATGCCCCAGCACTTCGGCATTCGTAAGACGGCCGTTGGCGGTCGCGAACATGCACTCCAGCACCTTGTCGCCTGCCTGGTCCATGTCGATTTCCCGCCGCAGCACACCGCTCACATCCACGTCGATATGCTCTTTCATGGTGCGGATCGTGCGCGGGTTGCCGCTGATCTTGATCACCGGCAGAATCGGATTGCCGATCACGTTGCACTGCCCCGTGGGGAAGAAGTGCACCACGTAGCCCGCCGCCGCCACCAGCGTCACCATTTCAGCCGCCGCCGAGGAAGAATCCATGAACCACAGCCCCGGTCCCTTGGGTGCTTCGGCCTTGTCGAGTACCCCATCCACCAGGCACTTCTTGCCGATCTTCTGGATGTTGCCCAGTGCCTTCTCCTCGATGGTCGTCAGGCCGCCCGCAATGTTGCCCTTGGTGGGCTGCGAATCCGAAAGATCGTTGGTCTTGTGCTTGTTGATCAGGTCCTGGTAGCGGTTGAACATCGCCATGAACTGCTCGGCGATCTGGGGAGTCCGGCAGCGCTTCGCCACCAGCGACTCGCCACCGGTGATTTCCGTGGTCTCGCCGAAGACCAGCGTCACCCCTTGTTCGTACAGCTTGTCGAAGGCATTGCCCACGCTCGGATTGCCCGCGCAGCCCGACGTGGTGTCCGATTCGCCGCACTTGGTGGATACCCACAGATCTTTCAGCGGGCACTCCACCCGCCGCAACCCCGAGGCTGCCTGCACGAATTCCTTGGCCACCCGCGAGGCGCGCGCCACGGTATCGATGTCGCCGTGCCGTTCGATGCCAAAATAGGCCACCGGCTTGCCCGTGGCGGCGATGCCATCCGCCACCTTTTGCGCCCAGCCGTCTTCAATCCCGATCACCACCACCGCCGCCACATTGGGGTTCGACCCCGTGCCGATCAGGGTGCGGAAATGCAGGTCCAGATCCGCGCCGAACTGCAGCCGTCCATACGGATGCGGCAGCGCCAGCGCGCCCTTAATGTTGTTGGCCACGGACTCGCAGGCGGCGTTGGACAGATCGTCCACCGGCAGGATGATGACGTGGTTGCGCACACCGGCGCGCCCGTTTTCCCGGCGGTAACCCCAAAAAGTTTTCTTACTCAAATCGATAGCCACGTTTTGCTCTCCTCGGATCTACCAACGCTTGGTCTTCAGGTTATGCACGTGCACATGCTCGCCGGCCGCGATGGGCGCCACCACGCGGCCGATATCCACGCCGTACTTGATGACCGTGTCGCCTTTCGCCAGCGCTTTAATGGCCAGCTTGTGTCCGATGGGAATCTCGCTGATCGCCTGGTGACTGATGATCCGGTCCTGATCCATAATCCATCCGGTGAGCCGGTCACCGGCCTTCACGCCTTCAACGACGACAACCCCTACCGAATCGTTCTCGTCGTGCACCACAAAGTGAATGTCCATGCCTGTCTCCATGAAAAATAGGCGGTATTGCAATCGCCCAAGCCGGTGTGGCAACCCGCGGCGCAGCTTGTCTAGTTGAGTAGTATATGATATCTCAGAATTCGCGGGCCGTCAATCGGTATTCCCCGCCTTTTTTGAGTGCGGCCTCGATTGTCGCGAGCGGCGGCGGGAGTGATCAGTGCGCGTTCGGCGTCGATGATAAGCGCCACGCCGCCAGCCTCCCCTGCTTCATGGGCGAATCGAACTTTGCCTGGCTTCCCTTTGCGTTCTGGCAAACGGCGGCTGCCGCGCGATCACTCAGAGGCGCCCACCGGCTGCTGGTCTTCCAGGAACCGAAGCAGGCGCTGGCGCACCGTGCGGATGTGCTCGCGCATGGCATGTTCGGCGGCCTCGCCGGAGCCGTGCTCGAGAGCCTTCACGATGGCGTCGTGGAAGTCCGGAGCAGTGGTGCTGGAAAGGTCGTAGGTGCTGCGGCGCGACAGCCAGATCTGGTTCTGGATGTTGCCCAGCACGGTGCAGAGATACGTGTTGCCGCTGGCCTGCGCCAGCAGCGAGTGGAAGCGCACGTCCTCCTGAATATAGTGCGGCTTGTCGTTGGCCTTGAGCGCCGTACGCTGCCGCTTGAGGCTCTGGCGGAGATCCAACAGTAGCGCGGGCGTGACATTGGCGGTGCGCACCACGTGCGCTTCCAACGCCTCGCGGGTGTCGTAGAGCTCGTTGATCTCCACCGTGGAGAGTTTTCTCAGGTAGGCGCCTTTGCGCGGCTCGATGCGAATCAGGCCCTCTGCTTCCAGGCGGTTCAGCGCTTCGCGGACCGGAGACTTGCTGATGCCGAGCTGGTTGGACAGGAAGTCCTCAGTCAACCGGGACGTATCGTCGAGCCTGCCTTGTAGAATGTATTCCCGGATGCTGTTATAGGCCAGCGTTGTGAGATTGCTTGGAATGTCAATCTTCTTCATGCCGCTCCCTCTCAAGGTACAATTTCGCACACTACACTGTCAGCCGGCGGAAACCGCGGCCCAACACCGCGAGGCGCAGCAAGCCCGCGGCTGGCGCCATTCCCGCCATCACCGCGGCGAACGACAGCTTGTCAACCAGGTAGCGCTCGCGCGCCGGACATCGCTCCAACACCACCTTCATTAGCCGGAGCGCCACGCCGCGCCATCGGCCTTGCCGCCTCGGGACGGGCAGCAGAGCTTGCGGCGCTTCGCTGCTGGTGTCGAAACACGCCATGCACAGATAACATATCAAATTTCAGATGCCGTCGGCTGCGTCGCAAGCAACTGTTTATCGACGCCGGGAAAGCCGGCCAGATCCGGAACACGCCGCGGCCCCGCTCGCAGCGCCGGCCGCCGGCTCGCTCACATATACTCGGGAATCGCAATCCCTAACAGTCCCGCCGTCCGCTCCAGTTGGCGGCGGAAGAAATCCGTCATCCACAACAGGAACACCTTTTTCTCGCGGTTTTCTTCGTGAATGATGGTGTACTTCTGATAGAAGTTGCTGAACGCTTGCGCCAACTGGAAGGCGTAGCGCGCCACGTGCGCCGGCTCGCCAGCCTCTACGGCGCTCTCCACGGCGGCATCAGCCTTCGACGCGGCCAGCAGCATTTGCCAGAAATCCTCAAACTGCAACTGCCTGCCCATCGCTTCCGCGCTGAGCTCCGCCTGAAAATCGGGAATGGCCTCGCCGCGCTCTGCGAACTTGCGCAGAATATTGCGCGCGCGCACGGCCGAATACTGCACGTAAGGACCCGTCTCGCCTTCAAAACTGAGCGCCTCCTGCAGATCGAAAGCGATCACCGTGTTGCGTGTGAACTTCAGCAGAAAATAACGCAGCGCGGCGATGGCGATCTGCGTGGCCACGCGGCGGTTGTCTTCCTGGCTGTTCTCGGCGTGGCGCGAAACTACTTCGCCGAGGGCTTTTTCCACCAGTTTGTCGATCAGGTCGTCGGCCTTCACCCCCAGGCCCTTGCGGCCGGACACTTCCACGTAGGGGCGCTTCTTGTCCTCCTCCGTAAGGGGAATGTTCAGATCGGCGCAGCACCGCGGCGAAAGCGCCACCATCTCGTAATTGAAGTGCACCGAACGGTCTGCCTGCTGGCCGTAGCCCAGCCCGCGCAGTCCGGCGACCACCACGTCCTGCAAATAGGACTGCCGCGTGTCGATCACATTGTAGACTCGCGCGCCGTGTCCGAATTGCTGGCCGGATTCGACGGGCTCATCGGTGGTGACCCATAGCACGCGGCCATCGGCGTAAGTGTGAAACGACTTGTAATAGAAATCCTTGCCCAGCAGACCGAACTTCCAGAGCTGATAGGCGATGTCCTTGCCGGTGTAAACCACCGTGCCGTCGGAACGAACGATGACTTTGCCGTCTTCGGAAAGACCCGGCATCACCCAACAGCCGGCGTGCTTGCCTTGGTTTTCGAAATAAATGGCTTTGCGCTCCTGGAGCAGCTCAAACGCGGCGGCCCAGAAATCCAGGTGCAGAATTTCGCTCTCGCGTGGCAGCACATCGTACTCCACGTCAAGCCGCAGCATGGTGGCGAGGTGCGCTTTCACAATGGCATCGGACACCAGGTGGGCCAACTCGGCCAACTCGCCCGAGCCGGCTTCGATCGCGTGCAGGGTGGCCTTGCGCCACTCCATGGCCTCGGGATGGTCTTTGTAATAGCTGGAGGTGTGCGCGTAGAGGTCCCAGCAATAGTAGTCGAAGCGCACCGCCGGGTCGGCCAGCATGGCGCGCACATCGGCTGGCGTTTTCTGTTGCAGGTAGTGGAACCCCACCACCACGTCGGCCACCTGCACGCCGGTATTGTCGATGTAGTTCTGCACTTCCACGCGATGGCCGCGGGCGCGCAGCATGCGGACGAAAGTATCGCCCAGCGCGGCGTTGCGCAGATGGCCGATGTGCGCCGCCTTGTTGGGATTGATGTTGGTGTGCTCGACGATAATCTTTTCGCCGGCGCCGGGCTGCGCATCCAGCTTGCCGGAGAGCAGCGCCGCCGCGTAGGCCGCGCGGTCCACACGGATATTGATATACCCGTTGCCCGCCACTTCCATGGCGGCGACGCCGGGGATGGAGCCGATGTCCTGCACCAACTCCGCGGCAATTTTGCGCGGCGCCTGCCGCAATTGCTTGGCGAGCTGAAAAGCTGCGGGCACGGCCATATCGCCCAGGTCGCTCTGCCGCGGCTGTTCGATCGCGACCGGCAAGTCGATGCCGTAGCGTATCTGAATATGCGCATGGAATGCGCTGGAAACCTTCTCTTGGATGAAATGGAACACGGGAAACCTTGAGTATAGCGTGGGAAGCGGCAAACGCGCCTTCCAGCCGCGACTCACCGAAGCGCCAGCCGGGCGCCCGCGTCATGACCCCGCCATCATCCGCTACAATGGCTGCTGTGGAAGAAGAAAAGCAAACAAGTGGTTTGCGCGGCCTCTGGGGCCGCTACAAGGAAGTTTCCCGCGAGGCGCACCGCGGATTTGTCGCCGAATGGACCGTCACTATCGTCCTGCTGCTGTTCGCCACCACCACCCTGGTGCAGGCCTTCGTCATTCCCAGCGCTTCCATGGTGGGCACGCTGCTGATCGGCGACCATGTGCTGGTGGATAAGCTCACCTATGCCCCCTTTGGCGCCGTTGCCGGAAAGGTGCTGCCCTATCGCAACGTGCGCCGCGGCGACATCATCGTGTTTCGTTACCCGCTCCACATCCAGGACGATTACGTCAAGCGCGCCATCGGGCTTCCCGGCGACCGCATCAAGCTGGTCAATAAGCAACTGTGGCTCAACGGCCACCCGGCAAACGAGCCATACGTGCTCCACTCAACCAGCTATGTGGATTCTTATCGCGACAACTTTCCGGCCGCCCCTAACGTGCAGTTGCCCGTGCAGGCGCTCGACATGCTGGAAAACCACGTGGCGGATGGCGAGCTGGTAGTGCCCGAAGGCTTCATTTTCGCCATGGGCGACAACCGCGACGATTCCGCCGACAGCCGCTACTGGGGCTTCGTTCCGCGCGAGAATATTGTCGGCACCCCCCTCATCATCTACTGGTCGTACGACGCCCCCACGCAGGATCTCACCAACGGCAACATCGGCTTCGACCATATCGTCGACGTGGTGACGCACTTCGCCACCAAGACCCGTTGGACTCGCACCTTTCGCTTGATCCACGGCTACCCGCTGCGGTAGTGGCGCGCTTGCTCGCGCTACCCTGAACACCGCCCAAGTGGTGGGGCAGGCGGTGCCGCCTGCCAGGCCCGCTGACGGGCGATCTCATTTCGCTTTGGGCGGATATTTTTCGAACGCCTTGCGAACCATGTCGTCGAGCTTGCCTTCCACCTTGAAGGCGTCGCTCTTGTCTTGCCGCACAATCGCCCGCCATACCAGCGACTTCGTCGATGGATCGCGCAGATCGAGCACCAGCGTTCCTTCGGTGTAGGGAACCCGCACCACGCGCGTGCCCCAGCCGCGCCAGCCAGCCGGATACGCATCCACTTCCGTTCTTTGCGCGGCCCCCAGCGTGTACCGCACATTGAGTTCCGCCGGCCCGGAAGCCACCATGGTCAGGCCTTTAGCCTCAAGCGCCTTCTGAATATCGGCGTTGATGCGTTTTCTGACCAGGTCGCTGTTGAGGGCCGCGTTCTTGGCGTTCAGCCGGCCTTCACGGATGGCGAACGTATGAAACCGGGAAAAGTCCGCCGCTTGATCGGATTCGATATCGATCTTCTGTGCGAAGGCGCCGGCCACGACCAGCAACCCCAGTGCGAGCATCTTCATATCCGGCGAGTGTAGCACGGCAGTCGGGAACGTATTCCGCGCGAGAAACTCCGCCCTTCGCCCGGGGGACCGTTCCGCATCATCCTACGGCGCGTACTTCCCTGCCCCGGTATGTGTTAGGCTATTTGGCCGCCAGCGCCGTCCATGCCGGTTGGGGTACCCTGTGATTTGTGCCGCTTTCCACCCGGACCATCCGCACCTATTTCTTGCTGTTGACCTTTCTCGCGTTACGCGCCTTCGGAAATTTGGGCCTGGCGTGGGGCACCAAACACTTCCCGGAGACGCTGGCCGGCAATCCGCTGGTGTATCTCCGCTCCATGCTGGATCCCGCTATCGCCCTCGGAATCGTGATGCTGATCCTGGCGCTGCTGGTGCGGCTGGCCCTGTTGAGCGTGGCCGATCTCAGTTTCGTCTTGCCCATGACGGCCGTCGGATACGTGCTGGCGGCGCTGCTGGGAAAATTTTTTCTTCATGAAGTGGTGAGCCCGCGGCGATGGCTGGCCGTCACACTGATTTTCGCCGGCACCGCACTGGTGAGCGCGACGCCGCAGAGTACCACGCCGCCAGCCGCCGGCAAGATCGAGGGATCCAAATGACCTGGGTTCTGGTGACTGTGATGGTGGTGGCAACCGCCCTGAGCGACCTGTTGCAGAGTTACGAAATGAAGCGGGCGGGAGCGCAATCCGTGGGAGCGCGCGGCGTGGCGCGCCTCCTGCGGATGATTGTGGAGCGCCGCTATCTGCTGCTCTCCATCGTGTGTCTGGCCTTCTCGTTTTTCGCGTTCATGGCGCTGGTGCAATCGGCGCCGCTCAGCTTTGCCGTACCCGTGTCGGCGGCCAGTTTCATTCTGGAAACCGTGCTGGCGAAGGTTCTGCTCAAGGAACAAATCGGCGCGCGCCGCGCGGCCGGCGCCCTATTGGTCCTCTGCGGTCTCCTGGCGCTGGGATGATAATGGCCTGGCTTACTTTTCTCCGACAGGCACCAGCGTGCCGCCGCGAATGTAATAATCGCTGCCGCGCCAGCGGATGCTGCGCCGTACGAAACTCGCTACCCAGACCAGAAAAGCCACTGCGTCCCACAGTGGGATGAGGCCCATTCTGCGCCAATAGGAGCCCTGCTTCAAGCCCCAGATCGCGATCATCGCGGTGATCGCGCAGCGCGTCGCGAAGTAGCCTCCCAAATAGACGGCCGCGGTGGCAATCGTCGGGTGAACTGCCACGGCCGCCAGCGCCCAGGGCAGCCCAAAGGTGAAAACCAGCCCCAAGTGGCCCCAGGGCCGCATGTGCCGCATCACCACAATCCAGCGCAGCCGCTTTTGAATCAATTCGCGAATGGAACCGTAGTCGGCCACCGTGTCCACCGAATACCGGGAAAGTTCCACTTCATAGCCCTGGTCCGCGATCATCCTGCCAACCAGCAGATCGTCGCCGGGCTGGTTCTCGATAGATTCATAGCCGCCGAAGGCCGCCAGCCGCTCCCGGGTGGTCGCGATCGTCGGTCCCAGTGCGAACTTGACGCCATCCAGTTGCCACGCCACCACCAGGCCGGCGTAGAAATCGGACATCATGCCGACCGATTGCAGCCGATCCACGAAGCTCCGTTCCTCAATCGGAAGATAGAAACAGGTGACCGCGCCGATTTTCGGATCGGCCAGCGGCTCGATGACCGACCGCAAATAGTCCGGCCGCACCCGCACGTCGCTGTCGCTGATCACCACGTGCTCGTGCTCCGCCTCGCTCACCAGGCGCGCTAATTTCGCCACCTTGTCGTTGGCTGCGTCGCGCCCCGAACCGAATAGCACGCGGATACGCCGCTCCGGGAATTCCGCCATCAGCCTGTCGATCACCGGCAGCACGGGGTCTTCGCGGTCGCCCACACAAAAGAGGATTTCATAATCCGGATAGTCCTGCCGGCAGAAGCTGGCGAAGTTCTCATAGGCCTCCGGATCGAGCCCGCGGATGGGCTTCAAGTTGCTAACCGGCGGAGTGAACCCGCCAGCCTCTTTGCGCCGCGGACGCCGGAAAAACCGCCAGCAGCTAACCACGGCGATGCCGTAATAAATAAAGGGGATCGCCGCCACTCCCAGAAACAGGAAGGCGCCGACTCTTAGCGACATGGTTGGCCTCCGAACAGCAATCTTCAGTTTGACGCTTCTTCGCTCCGGAAGGGTACAGAAACTTCATAGCCCTTATTGACTAGCCCGCTGGGTGCAAAGCCTTTTGATACAGTGGAGTTTGCTCGGCTCGTTCACCGCGCGTTGCGCCATTTCGCGGAGCACCCAGGGGTAGTGTTTTGTGTGGAATCGCTGGCTTTACCCATCATAGTTCTCGTCCCGGCCCGGCACGCATCCGGGACGCCGCGGCCACCATTCTGCACCGCGGTCCGGACCAGCAAGGTTATTTCGAATCCGACACCGTATCGCTGGCAGCTACGCGCCTGAAGATCATCGACCTGGAATCCGGCGACCAGCCCATCATTTCCGAAGACGGCGATACCGTGATCGTCTTCAACGGCGAGATCTACAACCACGCGGAGCTTCGGCGCGAGCTGGAACAGCGCGGCCGCCGCTTCCGCTCGCATAGCGATACCGAAGTGATTTTGGCCGCGTTTCTCGAATGGGACCTCGATGCCTTCGCGCGCCTGCGCGGCATGTTCGCCATCGCCTTGTGGACCGAATCGCGCGGCCGCCTGGTGCTGGCGCGCGACCGCATGGGCATCAAGCCGTTGTATGTGGCGCACTGCGGCCGCGATCTCTACTTCGGATCCGAGATCAAGACCATCTTCGTGCATCCGGAGGTGGAACGCAATTTAAATCCGGCCGCGCTCGATTGCTACCTTTCCCTGAACTATGTGCCGGCTCCCTACACCATGGTGGAAGGCATCGAGAAGCTACGCCCGGGCTGTTGGCTGGAGTGGCAGGGCGGCCAGGCGCGCTCGGAGGCATTCTGGCAACTACCCAGCCGGACCGACCCGCATTGGGACATGGAATCAGCCACCAGCGCGCTCGATTCGCTGCTCCGGCAGTCCGTCCGCGAGCACCTGGTGTCCGACGTGCCGCTGGGAATCTGGCTCAGCGGCGGCCTGGATTCCTCCACCATCCTGCATTACGCCGCGGCCGCATCCACTTCGCGGCTGAAGACGCTTTCGATTTCCTTCACCGGCCGGAGTTTCGACGAAACCGCGCACATCCGCCATCTGACCGCCCGCTACGGAACCGATCACGAAGAGTTTGACGTCAACCCCGACAGCGGGCTGGCCGATGCCATTGAGCAGTTTGCCTACTATTTCGACGAGCCCAATGCGGATGGCGGTGCCTTGCCCGTGTGGTTCCTTTCGCGGATGACCCGCAGCAAAGTGACCGTGGCGCTGAGCGGCGAAGGCGCCGACGAGCTATTCGGCGGATACCTGACCTATCGCGCCAACCAGCTTGCGCGGCGTATGCGCCGCCTGCCTGCCTGGCTCTTGCGGGCAGTGCGCGGAGCCGCGCGGCGCTGGCCGGTTTCCGACGAAAAAATCGGTTTCGAGTACATGCTCAAGCGCTTTGCGGAGGGCTGCCTGATGCCCGCCGGCCGGGCGCATGTCTACTGGAACGGCACTTTCTCCGATGCGGAAAAGTCCACCCTGGTGAACATGCCGTTGCCCGCCGCGCTGGCCGAAATGCTGCGTGAGCTATCGCCCGGGGGCGACGGCCTGGATGCCTACTTGCGCTTTGACCAGCGCTGGTATCTTCCCGACGATATTCTGGCCAAAGTGGACCGCATGAGCATGGCGCACTCCATTGAAGTCCGGCCGCCCTACCTTGACCACCGTATCGTGGAATTCGCCAATTCCCTGCCCGCCCATCTCAAGGTTCAAGGCAAAAGGCAGAAGATTGTGCTGCGAGAGATGATGAAGCAAAAGCTGCCCCCGTCCACGTTGCGGCGCAAGAAGGTCGGATTCGATTTCCCGGCCCATGAATGGCTGCGCGGCCCCTTGCGCAGCCTGCTGCTGGACACGGTTTCGGCAAACCGCTCGGCAGTCGGGTTGTTCCGGCAGGACGCGCTCGAAAGCTTCGTCCGGCGGCACCTGGAGCGGCGCGCCAATCTCGGATATCATCTTTGGGGGCTGATGTTGCTGTTATTGTGGATGAAACGATGGAGAATTCAGACGCCACAGGTTTTCGATCCGGACCCCCAAGTCCCCGCAAGCATCTTTACCTCTACCTGACCGTTGTGCTTTTTGCCGCGGCCGTTTATCTGGGCTGCATCCTTTCTCCCCCTTCGCTAATGGACGATGTGGACGCCGTGCAGGCGCAGATCGCGCGCAACATGCTGAGCTCGGGCGATTGGGTCACGGCGCGCATCGACGGCATCATCTATCTTGAAAAATCGCCGCTGATCTATTGGCTGATCGCTATCGCTTACAAGATCTTCGGCGCATTCGACTGGGCTGCCCGCATTCCGGTGGCGCTGTCGTGCGTGGCCCTCGCGTGGCTCACCGCGGCCTTCGGCATGTGGGCGTTTGGCAAGCGCGCCGGCTTTTATGCGGGTTTGTGCATATCCACGTGCATTGGGCTCTTCCTGTTCACGCGCATTCTGATCCCCGACGTGATGCTGACCTTGACCATCGCGCTCGCCATGTGGGCTTTCCTGCGCGTTCTGGACGAACAGGAGCCGCATCCGCGCTTCTGGGCGTTCGTATTGGCAGCCAGCCTCGGAGTGGGCCTGCTTCTCAAGAGCGCGGTCGCGCTGCTTTTTCCCGCCGGCGCGGCCCTGGTTTATCTCCTGCTCACGCGCCAGTTGTTTTCGGCGCAAGTGTGGAGACGGCTGCGCCCCTGGAGCGGCCTCGCCATTATGCTGCTGATCGCCGCCCCCTGGCACGTGCTGGCGGCTTTGCGCAATCCTCCGTATTTCGACCTGACGTTCCGCAGCGTTCCCGGCGAATACCATGGCTTTCTCTGGTTCTACTTCATGAACGAGCAGGTGCTGCGCTTTTTGAACCTGCGCTATCCGCGCGACTACAACACCGTCCCGCGCCTTTACTTCTGGCTCTTCCACCTCATCTGGCTGTTTCCATGGAGCGTCTATTTCCCGGCGGTCGCGCGGCTCAGTTTCAAGCCCCGCGACCGCGCCGGCCGGACACGTTTGCTGGCGCTGTGCTGGACCGGCTTTCTGCTGGTCTTCTTTACCTTCTCCACCACTCAGGAGTATTACTCCATGCCGTGCTACCCCGCGCTGGCCTTGCTGCTCGGCTCAGCCATGGCGGCGGGTGGCGATTGGGTGCGGCGCGGCACCCGCGTCCTGGCGGCTGTCACCGCTTGCGCAGCCATCGCGGCTATCTTGATTCTGGTGGCAGTGCGCAATGTCCCCAACCCCGGCGATATTTCCCAGGCGCTGTCGCAGCATCCCAGCGCCTATACCCTATCGCTCGGCCACATGGAAGACTTGACGCTCGAGTCTTTCGCCTACCTGCGGCTTCCGCTCGCCGTGGCCGCCGCGGCTTTTCTCATCGGCGCCCTTGGCAGTCTGCGGGCCGTGGGCCAGCGCGCCTTTCTGGCTGCCGCCCTGATGATGGTTCTGTTTTTCCATGCCGCCCGTCTGGCCATGGTGACGTTCGATCCCTATCTTTCGTCGCGCCCCTTGGCCGAAGCGTTGCTGCGATCGCCGCGCGGCCAATTGGTCGTGGATCATCATTACTACACGTTTTCCTCGATCTTCTTCTACACCAACCGCACCGCGTGGCTGCTTAATGGGCGGTTCAACAACCTGGTATACGGATCATACGCGCCCGGCGCGCCGGACGTCTTTCTCGACGATCCCCAGTGGAAAGCCCTGTGGCTCGGCCCGCGGCGCTATTACGTTGTCGCGATGACCACCGAGCAGCCCCGGTTTGAAAGCCTGGTGGGCAAGAACGCGCTCTTCGTAGTAGCCGCCAGCGGCGGAAAAATGCTGCTCACAAATCAGCCAGTCGCCGAGTAGGGCATCGGGACGCGTCTCGACATGGCGCGCACGAGTGCGTGCGCCACATCGGGCTCCGTTTGAGAAATGCGCCTTAGTGCGTGCCGCCGGGGACGCCGCGCGGCTTCCGGGTCAGGATCTCGCGCACCGCGTAAATGCGCCGGTCCTGGCTCTCAAAGTACGTCCGCATCATCATCTCGCCCATCAGCCCGGTGGAAAACATCATCAGGCCGGCCAGCAGCAGCAGCACGCCCGCCACCATGATGGGACCGTGCTCGGCTACGATGTCCTGCCGCCACCAGAGCAACTTCTCCACGGCCAGCCACACCATGATGCCGCCGCCCGAGACCGTGCCCGCCAGGCCCAGCAGCCCGAAGAAATGCATCGGCCGCGTGAAGTACTTGAGCAGAAACTTGATCGTGAGAATATCGAACATCACGCGGAACGTCCGCCCGATCCCATAGTGCGAATCGCCGGCTGCCCGGACGGTGTTGCTAATCGGCACTTCGGCTATCCGCGCGCCATAGAAACTGGCCAGCGCCGGGATGAAGCGATGCAGCTCGCCGTACAGGTTGACGTCCTTCAGCACCTCGGCCCTGTAAGCCTTGAAGGTGGTACCGAAATCCCGCAAATCCACGCCGGATGCTTTGGCCATCAGCCAGTTCGCGATGCGCGAAGGAATCTTGCGCATGATGGCGTTGTCCACGCGGTGGTTGCGCCAGCCGCTGGCGATATCGAAGCCCTCGTCGATCTTCTGCAGCAGCGCCGGAATGTCCTCGGGCGCATGTTGCAGGTCGCCATCCATGGCCACAATGATGTCGCCCTTGGCTTCGTGAAATCCCGCCGAAAGCGCCGCCGTTTGCCCGAAATTGCGCCGCAGCCGGATCACTTTCAGATGGCCGTCGGTCTCCACCAGGTTCGACAGCAGCTCGAAACTGCGATCGTTCGAAGCGTCGTCCACGAAGAGGATTTCGTAGGGACGCTGCACCTTCTCCAGCACCACGCTCAGCCGGTCGTAGAGAGGCAGAATGGAGTGCTCTTCGTTATGAATCGGGATGACAATCGACAACATGGCCGCGAAACATATTAGTTTATCATCATGGATCGCATCCCATTCCAGGCAACCGCCGCGGGCGCACGCTACGAGCTGATCGCGCGCCTGCCCGCGGCCGTGCTGCTCGACAACGTGCGCAGCCTCTACAACGTCGGCGCGTTTTTCCGAACCGCCGACGCCGTCTCCGTCGAGAAGCTCTACCTGTGCGGCATCACCGGGCGGCCGCCCAAGCGCGCCATCTCCAAGACCGCCCTCGGCGCCGAAGAAACCGTGGCCTGGGAACACTGCTGGGAACCGCTTCCCCTGCTCCTCGGTCTCCGCGAGCGCGGCTACGAAATCGCCGCCGTGGAAACTTCCATGCACGCCGTCGATCTGTTCGATTGGACGCCGCGCTTCCCCGTTTGCGTCATCTTCGGCCACGAAGTCGAAGGTATTCGTCCCGAAATATCCGCGCTCTCGGACACCCACGTGCGCATCCCCATGCTCGGCCTGAAACATTCGCTCAACGTGGCGACCGCCGGCGGCGTCGTCCTCTATGAATTACTTCGCAAGTACCGCGCCATGGGAAGCTGAGCTACGATAAGACTTGTCTCAGCCACTGCCCCGTCTGCGCCTGACCCTCGATTTCATGCCGTCTCCCTCCCCGGAGAATCCCGGCCTGTTCATGCGCGATCCCTACAAGTTCTCCGACGCCATGCTGATCGTTCCTCCCGTGCTGGTGGAATGTGTCCGCTGCTTCGACGGCGTTCAGACCGAGCTCGATCTGCGCGCCCTGCTGGTGCGCCTGACCAACAGCCTGGAAGTGGAACAGATTCTACGGAACCTCGTCGAAACTCTCAGCACCGCCGGCTTCCTGGAGGACGAAAACTTCGAGCGGATGCGTGACGGGAAGCGCCAGGCCTTCGCCGCAAGCCCGGTCCGCGAACCCGCTCACGCCGGCGCCGCTTATCCCGCCGATCCGGCTGAGTTGCGCGAAACCATGCGGGAATACATGACGGCCGAAGCCCCCGCGGCCACCGACGGCGCCGGCGGCTCGCTCTTCGCCATCGCCGCCCCGCACGTCAGCCCGGAAGGCGGCTGGCAATGCTACCAGTCCGCGTACCGCATGCTGCGGCCCGAACACCGCGACCGCACTTTCGTCATCCTGGCCACTTCACACTACGGCCAGCCCGATAAATTCGGCCTCACGCGCAAGCCCTTCCGCACGCCGCTGGGCGACTGCCAAACCGATACGAGCCTGGTCGATTGGCTGGCCCGGCGCGGCGGCAACGCCGTGGAAATGGAGGATTACTGCCACTCCTTCGAACACACCGTCGAATTCCAGACCATCTTCCTGCAGCACATCCTGGGACCCGAGGTCCGCATTCTGCCGATCCTGTGCGGCTCCTATGCGCGCAGCATCTACCAGGGCGGCATGCCCGAGGATTCCGACGAAGTGAAGCGCTTCGTCGATGCTCTCGCCGAATTGCGCGAACGTGAAGGCGACCGCCTCTTCTTCGTGCTGGGCGTCGATATGGCCCACATGGGCGCGCGCTACCAGGACCTGTTTGAAGCCGCCGCCAACCAGGGCCTGATGACCGAAGTGGGCGCGCGCGATGCCCGCCGCATCGAATGCATCAATGCTGCCGACGCCGCCGCGTTCTGGGACCTGGTGCAGCAGAATCACGACGACCTCAAGTGGTGCGGCTCGTCGCCCTTTTACACCTTCCTGAAAATTGCGCCTAAAGCCCGCGGCCGGCTGTTGCGTTACGAGCAATGGAACATCGACGAACAGAGCGTCGTCAGTTTCGCCGGCATGGCCTTTAACGAGTAGCCGGGCGCCGCAGCTTATACCGCCTTCCGCGCCATTCGATGCTGTTCCCGAATGCCGAAGATACCAGCGCCACCAGCCAAACCCAGGTTCCGAGCGGCGTCCAGATGGCGTGCACCCACTGATGCCTTTTGAACCACGCTTCGCATTCCGGCAGCGCGGCCTTGGCCAGCGTCACCCGGTTCAGCCCCTTTAACATTCCGGGTGAAAGCTGCGCGATGAGCGCCCACTCCGCCAGCCGGCTTCCGCGAATCGAGGCAATCGCCGACGCCGCCATGCCGCCGCAATAGAAAACGTGCGCGATCAGCGCCGGCCACCACAGCCGCGCATTGTAAACGCGCGTGACCGTCATTTGCCGGCGAATCCATGCGAAAAACCGGCGCATGGTAATGTGCTCGTAGCAGGGCGCCAGGGCGCCGGGAGCATACGCAATCGTCAGGCCGGCCGCTCGCACCGCCGCGCTCAGCGCATAATCGTCGCTCACGGTGTCCTTCCAATAGTCCGGCACGCGCGCGTCGTAGAAGACTTCTTTGCGGATGGCCATGGCGCCGCCCCACACGAACCGGTTGTCGCCGGGCCCGAGCCGTCCGCCGGCCACCGCGTCCCAGACGCCGCGCATCAGGCTCCAGAACGTCGGCGGCACGGGCGTGAACCAGCGGTAACCGGTGGACGCGCCCACGCCTTTCTCCTTGAGCGGCGCCGCCAGCGCGCGCAGCCATCCGCGCGTCACGCGCCCATCGGAATCCGCGAACGCCAGGATTTCGGTCCGCTTGCTGGTTGCCCGCACCGCCGCCGCCAGGTTTTGCACCTTTTCGCCCGTGTCCGGATCTTCGCCGTGCGCCAGCACCACTCTGCACTTGTGCGGCAGCACTCCCGGCGGGATGTCGGCCGCCGTATGCGCCACCACCAGCAGCGCGTAATCCGGATAATCGAGCGATTCGAGCGCCGCCAGGTTTTCGCGCAGCCCCTCGTCTTCGCCCTTCACCGGCACGATCACGCTGGCCGGCGGCCACTCCTCACATGTTTCGGAAAGCCGCCGTGCTACGTAATCCGCTCGCTTGCGCTCGCCGCGCAGCGAGAGAATTGCCAGCAGCAGCGCCGGCCCGGCGAAGAACCAGTACCAGAAGACCAAAGAGTTAGAATAGCAAGCAGCCATCGAGCAGTACGCCCAGCTA
This sequence comes from Bryobacterales bacterium, assembly GCA_963842505.1. GTDB lineage: Bacteria > Acidobacteriota > Terriglobia > Bryobacterales > Bryobacteraceae > PALSA-129. Next base: position 363,159 of record CAWJGZ010000004.1, on the reverse strand, counting down.
TGAAACTCCTCCTTTTTTCCGACATTCACAACGATTGGAAGCGCCTCGAAGAACTCCTCGCCATCGAAGCCGATCTCTACATCGCAGTCGGCGATCAGTGTACCTGGAACAAAGGCATCGACCGCTACGGCCAGATTCTGGAACGCCGCGGCGGCAAGGTCTACGTGCTGCCCGGCAATCATGAATCGGCCGGCAAAATCGTGGAAATGTGCGCGCTCCGCGGCCTCAATTATTTCCACGAAGGCCATCTACAGCTCGGACGCTGGCACGTCGCCGGACTCGGCTATTCCAACCCCACGCCTTTCAACACTCCCAGCGAATACAGCGAGCCTCAACTCGCCGAACACCTGCAGCCCTTCGCTCCGCTCTCGCCGCTGGTCCTGGTCTGCCACACGCCGCCTTACGGCACGGCGCTCGACCAGGTCCGCCCGGGCCAGCACGCCGGCTCGCGTTCGGTTCTCGAATTCATCCAAAAGCACCAGCCCGAGTATTTCTTCTGTGGCCACATCCATGAGGCCGAAGGCGCCACCGCCGAAATCGGCCGCACGCGCGGCCGCAATGTCGGCAAGGCCGGCTATTTGTTAAAATTGGATTGAACCCCCATGACATTCGAAGAGTTAGAACGCGCGTATCAGCCTCTCCACGATCAGGCCCTGGCCGTGCGGAGGTATCTTTGACGCCCCCACTCAGAAACAGAAGCTAGCGCAATCCGAAGAGCAAATCTCCGCCCCCGATTTCTGGAGCCAGCCCGAGAAAAGCCAAAAGGTGATGCAGCAGCGCAAGCGTCTGGAACAAGCTATCGGCAACGATGAGCGCATCCGCACCCTCACCGACGATCTCGACACCATGTTCGAGCTGGCGCGCGAAGGCGAAAACGTGCTGCCCGATATCGAACGCGATCTCAAGGCTTACGGCGAATTGCTCGAACATCTCGAAACCACCATGCTGCTCTCCGGCGAGAACGACGGCCGCAACGCTATCATGACCATCCATCCCGGCGCCGGCGGCACGGAAAGCCAGGACTGGGCCGAGATGCTCCTCCGCATGTACCTGCGCTGGGCCGAGCACGATGGCTTCCAGACGGTGGTCACCGATCGCCTGGAGGGCGAAGGCGCCGGCATCAAATCCGTTACCTTTGAGATCAACGGCGAGAACGCCTACGGCTTGCTGCAATCCGAAATCGGCGTGCACCGTTTGGTGCGCATCTCTCCGTTTGACGCCAACGCCCGCCGCCACACCTCGTTCGCTTCGGTCTTCGTCTACCCCCAGGTGGATGACGAAATCAAGATCGACATCAAGCTGGACGATATCCGCATCGATACCTTCCGCTCCTCCGGCGCCGGCGGCCAGCACGTCAATATGACCGATTCGGCGGTGCGCATCACGCACTTCCCTTCCGGCATCGTGGTGCAGTGCCAGAACGAGCGCTCGCAGCACAAAAACCGCGAGACCGCCATGAAGCAGCTCCGCGCGCGCCTCTACGAGCGCGAGCTCGAAAAGAAACGCGAGGAGAGCCGCAAGACCGAGGATTCGAAGCTCGAAATCAACTTCGGCAGCCAGATTCGCAACTACGTGCTGGCGCCCTACCGCCTGGTCAAAGACTTGCGCAGCAAGCTCTCGCTCGGCGACGTGGACCGCGTGCTCGAAGGCGACCTCGACCCGCTCATTCACGCCTACCTGGTTTGGCGGAAGACCGGCAAGGTTGCCGGCGACGACAAGGACGAGTTGCCGGAGTGAGCGTGGAACGCGCAGCCGCGTTGATCCGTGCCGGCCGCCTGGTGGCCTTCCCCACCGAGACCGTCTATGGCCTGGGCGCCAACGCTCTTGATGCCGAAGCCGTCGCGCGCATCTTCACCGCCAAAGGCCGCCCGCGCACCAGCCCCTTGATTGTCCACGTGGATTCCATCGCCATGGCGCGCATGTTCGCATCCCAGTGGCCGCCGTCCGCCGACGCGCTCGCGCAGCACTACTGGCCCGGTCCGCTCACCCTGGTGCTCCCCAAGCAAGCCAGCATCCCCGATATTGTGACCGCCGGTCTCGCCACCGTAGGGCTGCGCATGCCCGCGCATCCGCTGGCGCTCGCGCTCATCCGCGCCGCCGGCGTCCCCATCGCCGCGCCCAGCGCCAACCGCTTTACGGAACTGTCCCCCACTGCCGCCGCGCACGTGCCGGAAACGCTCGCCGACTACCTCCTGGATGGAGGCCCCGCGCGCGTCGGAATCGAATCCACGGTGCTCTCACTGGCCGGTGATCCCGTCATGCTGCGTCCCGGCGTGATTCCCATCGGCGACCTCGAAGCCCTGATCGGCCCAATCCGGATCGCCGGCGCCGGCCCCGTTTCCGGCCCGCACCCATCGCCCGGCATGCACTTGCGTCATTACCGGCCCAAGACGCCGCTCTTCCTGTTGGCTCCCGGCCAGCCTCAGCCCTTGGGACGTGGCACACGCCTCCGCCTCGGACACGAAATGCCCGCCGATCCGCTCGCCTACGCCGCCGAGCTTTACCAAACGCTCCATCGCCTGGACGCGGAGCATCTCGATTGGATCGCCGTGGAGCAACCGCCCGATCTGCCCGAGTGGTCCGGCGTTCTGGACCGCCTGCGCCGCGCCTGTCAGACCCTCTGAAATGTGGCCAGCCTTGCCTTATGGCGTGTGGTCGGCGGTGGACAAGAAATACAATAAGCGCAGGAAGCGCGAAATTTCATGAAAGAATGCGCCGAGCCTCGCTGCTCGTGGAGCGGGCCTCCGGCCCGCAACGCCGGCTTTCCAGCCGGCGCCCCGCTTTTTCGACCCTGCCATTTCCCCGCTAAAGTACGCCCATCCTAACAGACGACGAAACCGATCGCCTGTCCCACTACCCCGTCAATCCTACGCCGATCCCGCCATCGCGCGCCGCGGCTCGAACGTATACCCGAAACCGCGCACCGAATGGATCATGATGGGGTTCGCCGGATCCTGTTCCACCTTTTGCCGCAGCCGCAATACGTACACATCCACCGCCCGGTCGGTAATCGCCCGGTCCTGCCCCCATACTGAATTCAGCAGTTGCTCGCGGCTGAAAACCACGCCCGGCCGGCTCATCATGAACTCCAGCAGGCGGAACTCGGTCGCCGTCAGCGCCAGCGGAGCGCCCTGCAAACGCACCTGCCGGCTGGTCGGATCGAGCTCCAATCCGCCCGCCTCCAGCACGCGCGGCGGCGCCGATTGGCTGCGGAACTGTAGTTTGATGCGCGCAATCAGCTCCCGCACGAAGAACGGCTTCACCACGTAATCGTTGGCGCCCAGCTCCAGCCCCACGATGCGATCGGTCTCCGAAGCGCGCGCGGTCAGGAAAATGATCGGGATGGCGGCCAGCTCCGGCGTCTTGCGGATGCCTTTGCAGATGTCCAGTCCATCCGAATCCGGCAGCATGATGTCCAGCAGGATCAGGTCCGGCCGCACCTGCCGGCACAGTTCGATGGCCCCTTTGCCGGTCTGCAATCCGCTCAGCGAGAAGCCTTCTTTTTCCAGGTTGTACTTCAACAGCGAGAATAAGTCCGTGTCGTCTTCGATCAGAAGAATTTTTTTCATAACGAGTCCGTTGGCACAGGTTCCTGTTCTCAACCTATCAGCGCCTCGGTTACAAACTCGTTAAGAGGAGGTGAATTCTGGATTAAGCTCTTTCGGCTGGAGTGCAGATTCTTCCATCGGCAGTGTGAAATAGAATGTCGAACCTTCGCCAGACCGGCTTTCGACGCGCGTCACTCCGTTGTGCGCCGCCACCAGGTGTTTGACGATCGAAAGCCCCAGGCCGGTGCCCCCCAGCTCGCGCGAGCGCGCCTTGTCCACCCGGTAAAAGCGCTCGAACAGCCGCGGCAACTCGCCCTCCGGGATGCCGATGCCGGTATCGCGCACATGCACCTCCACGTACCCCCCGGCCGGCCGCGCCCCGACGCTGATGCGCCCGCCCGCGGGTGTGTACTTGATGGCGTTGTCCAGCAGGTTGCTCAGAATCTGCGATACCGCCTCGCGGTCGCACCACGCCAAAACATCCTGCGGCCCGGGTTCCATCTCCAGGCGGATCTGGTTCTTCTCCGCCATGGGCCGCATCAGCTCGATGGCTTCCTTCAGCAGGCCGTTCACCGCGAACGGTCCGAACTCAAACTTCTGGCGCTTTTGCTCCACGCGCGAAAGCGTCAGCAGGTCTTCCGTCAGCCGCGCCAGCCGTTCGGCATTGTGGCGAATGATGCCCAGAAACCGCATGTTGTATTCCGGGTCTTCGATCGCTCCGTCTATTAAAGTCTCGGTGTAGCCCTGAATGGAAGCCAGCGGCGTCCGTAGCTCATGCGAGACGTTAATGACGAAATCCTTGCGTACGCGCTCCAGCTTTTCGAGCTCGGCATGCTCGTGCTGAAGCTGGGCCATGGTTTTCTCTAGCGCTTCGGCGGTTTGATTGAGCGTGGTCGAGAGCTGTCCGAACTCGCTCGAGCCCTGCTGCGCCAGGCGCGCCCGGAAGTTGCCGCGCGCCAGTTCGCCGGCGTGTGCCATCACCGCCGCGAAGCGCCGCGAAATCAGCCGCGCCAGCCAGGCCGCAATCGCGATCGCCGGCAGGAACGCCAGCGCCGTCCCCGCCAGAATTTTCGCGCGAATCTCGCTCACCTGCCGGTCGATCTGTGCGGTTGGCATGGCGATGCGTACCGCGCCGCCCGGCATCGGCGCGGCCACGTAAAGGAATTCCGTTCCTACCGTGGCGCTGCGTCTCCGCGCCGAGCCGGCCCGGCCGCCCAGTGCCTCCATCAGTTCCTTCCTCGCGCGGTGGTTCTCCATGGTGTCGGCATTGGCCTCGGAATCCGCCAGCACCTTGCCGTCGGAGCGCACGATGGTGATGCGGCCGCCCACTGCCGCCGCCAGCCGGCGTACCTCGGCCGCGTCCATCGCCGCCGGGTCCGGGTGTATCAGTGCCAGCAGCCGGCATTCGTCCGCCAGTTGCCGCTTCAGGTCTTCGAGGTACGCGTTCTTGGCGACGCTGGTGGCGAACGTATCCACCACCACCAGCGCCACCAGCAGCAGGCAAAACACGCCGGCGATCAGCTTGAGAAAAATCTTGCCAGTCACGCCGGCTCCTCGAAGCGATAGCCGAAGCCGCGCACTGTGGTGAGATAGCGCGGGCTGTCGGGCTGCTCTTCAATCTGCTCGCGCAACCGCCGCACGTGCACGTCCACGGTGCGCGGTGTGACGTTGCGCATCTCGCCCCATACCGATTCCAGCAACTGGTTGCGGCTGTAAGCCCGGCCCGGGTGCGTTACAAAGAATTCCAGCAGGTTGAATTCGGTCGATGTCAGCTCTAGCTCGCGTCCCGCCAGAAACACGCGCCGCCCCGTGCGGTCCAGCCGAAAAGGCCCAATCTCCACGGCTGCCGGCTCCACGTCCATTTCCCCCCGCCGCAAGTGCGCCTTCACGCGCGCAATCAGCTCGCGCGGGCTGAACGGCTTGGTCATGTAATCGTCGCCGCCGATCTCGAGCCCCAGCACGCGGTCCACCTCGTCCGACCGCGCCGTCAGAAACACCACCGGCGTCCGCGATAGCACCGCCGATTGGCGGATCTGCCGGCACAATTCGAAACCGTCCGTATCGGGCAGCATCACGTCTAGCACTACCAGGTCCGGCTTGTGTTGCTCCAGCGCCTTCAGGGTCCCCTTCGAGCCGTTGAGCACCTGCGTCTCATAGCCGTGCCGCGTGAGATTGTAGTCGATGAGCGATGCCAGTTCCGCCTCGTCCTCCACGATTGCGATGCGTTTGGGCATGCCTTACATTTCCAATTCGCGCCGGCGCTCACTCAGGCGGATCAACCAGTAGAGGCCCAGCGCCATCACCAGCACGGCCCCGCCCAGCGGCCAGGAGTTGCGGTGCAGAAACGGTCCCACATCTTTCCCTAACTGTACGCCCAGGTAGGCTTCGCCGAAATAGCGGATCATGCGCGCCGCCAGTAGCACCACCAGAAACCGGCTGGTCCGCGTGTGCAAGGCGCCCGCCGAGAGTACGAACACCTTCAAAGGCAGCGGTACGATGGGCGTCACCGCCGGCACGAAAACCGTCAGTAACCCGTAGCGGTTGAACCACTTCTGGAACTTCTGTCCCCTGGCCGAGAGCGGCTCGCCTTTACTGAACAGCCGCCGCCCGTGGCGCGCCGCCAGGAACAGCGCGACGCTGCCGATTGAGGAGCCCGCCACCGCCATTAGCGCGGTGAAATAGGCCAGCCGCGGTGCGTCTACCGCTACCGCCAGCATCCAGTAGTCCGTCGCAGCCGGCAGCGGAATTCCCAGCGAATCGATCACGCCGATTAGGAAGATGCCTAGTGGTCCAAAAGCAACCAGTGCGAGGGTGATTTTATGAAGCAATTTGCCGGCAACCTTCAGATCATGTCCGCGAAGGACTTTCTCAGTTTATAAAACCACGCGTGGCCAAGCACGAAGACCACCGCGGCCAGCAGCGAAAACTTCCATAACGGGCTGAATGCCGGGTGTTGATGATCCAGGAAAATCGAGCGATACCCTCTTACCAGCACATACATCGGGTTCTTCGCCAGTATGGGAGCTTTGGCCAGCATGTCCTTCTCCGGATAACAAATCGGCGTCATGAAGAACCAGATCGTCAGCACGAACCCAATCACCTGCCCCAGGTCCTTTACATAAGCGCCCAAGCCCGCCAGGAACCAGCTCACGCCGGCGGTAAACAGGATCTGCGGGATCAGCAGCACGGGCAGCCACACTACCGCCAGGGGAATACTGTGCCGGAACGCCAACAGGAAGGCGCAATAAAGCGCCACCGCAAACAGCTCCGTAACCAGCCCTGACGCCACCAGGTTTACCGGCAGCGTGTCCACCGGGAACACCAGCTTCTTAATTAAATTGCGATTTTCCAGGATAACACCCGGAGACCGTCCGGCTGCTTCGCTGAAGGGCAGCCACGGCAGCATGCCGGCCAGAAAGTAGAGCGCGAACGTCCCGCCGCTGCGGTGCGGATCGCCCAGCAGGTACCCGAAGACGAAGAAATACGTCAGCATCAACAGCAGCGGGTTGATGATGGTCCAGAACGCGCCGCCGAAGGATCCCTTGTACCGCGCCATGATGTCGCGCTTCGCCATTACCCGGATCAGCGCGCGATTGCGCCAGATGGTCAGCACCGGGTAGAGGAAAGCGTGGCCCACCGCGCGCAGTTCGCGCTCCCGGCGCAACGCCTCTTTCTCCGTGACGCGCGTCCGTTGGAGCGCCACGGCGCCACGCTTGGCGGTTGTTTCCACCAGCAGGAACGGCCAGCCGCGCTCATAGTACCAGCAGACGTCTTCGCGCATGGGCGAGATCACCGTCTGATACTCGCCGTCTTCCGCGGGCAGTTCGAACTCCATCCGCACGTGCGCCTTGCCGCCGGGCTCCACGTCGCGCTCCAGCCGCGTGCGCGCGCCATCTACAATCAGCGTCCCGCTGGCCCGGTCGAACAGGTGGTAGCCAATGCCAAATCCGCCGCCGGCCCGCCACGTCTCTTCCGTCAGGTTTTGGATCTCGAATTCGGCGCGCACCGTGCGCGTTCCGGCATCGATCGCCGCCCGCGGATTGAGCCAGGCTACGCTCATGAATACAGCCATCCGGGGTAGCGTTCCTTCACCGGCCCGGTCTTCTGTCCCAGAGCGTAGATGCCGTCGCCGCGCAGATTCGTCTCCAGGCGATAGCGGCGCAACAGGTGTTTTACCCAGCCGAATTCCGGATGCGGCAGATCGCGGAATTCGCCCGTCTCGAGACGCGCCACCGCGAACCCTGACGTATCCAGCAGGCGGTGGATTTCGCGCGGCGTGTACTCGCGGTTATGCCGCGCATCCACTTCGCCCGAATCCCCGGCTGGCTTGATGTACGCGTGGAAGAATCCCGGATGATAGCCCAGCAGAATGGCGGAGATGCCGCGCAGCGCCGCCACGTTGGGAGTGGTCAGCACCAGGTGCCCGCCCGGCTTCAGAATCCGGTTGATCTCCGACATCATGTGCATCGGATCTTCGAACAGGTGTTCGATCAGCTCGCAGCACAACACCGTGGAGAAATGCTCGTCGGGATAAGGAAAGCGGTCTTTTTCGGCGTCGAAGTGGTCGATCTCGCAGGTGAAGGTCCCACCCTCCGCGGAAACCACGGTGCGATGGTCAATGCGTCCCGCCGGACCGTAATAGCAACCGCGTACTTCGCCGTAGCCGAGCTTGTCACGTAGCGCCGGCGTCACCTGAAGGTACGCGCCCATTTCCAGGACGCGATCCCCAGGCCCGCCCGGCGGCGTGATCTCGAGCGTTCTCACCAGCCGTGAGCGGTGCGTGTCCAGATAGTCGCGCGATGCTTCATCCACCGCCCAGCCGCGCAGATACTGCTCCACTTCTGGCAACTCCGCAACCGGCGCCGCTGCCTCGGGCGCCGGCCGGTGATCGGCGCCGCGATATTCCTTACCTTCCACCACGGCTTCCAGAAATGCCGCGTACTGCCGCGCCGCCGCGCCCCAGTTGCATTCCCGCGCCACGTAATCGCGGGCATTCGCGCCCAACGCCTGCGCCACTTCCGGACGCGACACCAGCAGGTTCATGTACTCGAAGATCAGGTCTTCCTCGCCCGCCCCCACGGGAACCTTGAGGCACACGTCCTCCGGGAACTCCTGGAACGACCCCACCTCGGAAACCATCACCGCCTTGCCCAGGCCGAGCGATCGCAGCAGCGTGCCGGAACTCTCTCCCACCGTGGGATACCGCAGGTTGAGCACAATGTCGCAGGCCCCCAGATAGCCGGCGAAATCCTCAATCGGCACGAACCCCAGCACCCGCACTTGGGCCGAGAGTCCCATGCCGCGAATCATGGCCGCCAGCGGAAACTCCGGATGCGGCTCGCCCACTAGAATCATCCGCGCCTGCGGCGCCAGGCGCACCAGCCGCCGGAACGCGCGCAGCGATTCGGCGATGCGCTTGTACGGTTTCAGATATCCAAAAATCCCGATCAGTGGCGTGATTTCATCGAGCCCGAGTTTTTGCCGCCAGACGTTGCGATCGGCCTCGGGAATCCAGGCGCCGTGAGGAATCACCGCTATCGGCCCGGTAAACCCCGCCGCCCGCACTTCCCGTTCCATGTACCGGCTGTGCACCACCGCGGCGCGCGCGCTCTGTAGCAGCCGCCGCGTCATCGGCAAGCCCTCGTAATCCGGGCCGACTTCCAGTTTGCGCACCCGCTCGGCATAGGCGCGCGCCGCGGCCCCGCCGTTGTATTCGCACTCGCGCACGTACCCGTCCCAATCGTTGCGCCGGATAGTGAGGTCCGAAATCAAGTGGTGCAGATTCGATTCGTGCATCACTACCACGCCCGGATGCCGCAGAGCGGTCTCGTACACGAAATCGTGATACTGGTTGTTGCCCACCTGGTAGACGGCGATGTCGAACCGCGAAGGGTCAAACCGCGACGCATCATCCGCCCCCGCAAATACTTCCAGCTCCATTAAGGGGCGCAGTTGTTCGATCAGCGCTTCGGAATAGTCTGCAATCCCGCTGCGCGCCGGCGGCAGCGGTGAGAAAAAGGCTGCGCGCATTTCAGCGCACCAACTCCATCGACAAGGTTCCCGCGGCCTGCGGAATCTTGATGAGGAGCGGCGTGCGCGCCGCGTCGCGCGCGTAGAAGACCTCTACAGTGAAATCGGATTTTGGCCCCTTCACCGAAACCATCAGGTGGTCCGTGATTTCCTTTTTATCTCCCACCGTGATGGTCTGCGCGCCCGCATATTCCATGCGCGCCGAATACGCCGAGCCGAGGTAGATCTGCTGCGCCGGAGGCACCCTGCCTTGTCCCAGTTCCTTGCGGCCGAAGTACACATAGGCGATGGCATCGCGCCCGCAGGGGGAGATATTGAAGTCGCTCTTTCCGCCATCGGCCGGATATTCGGTCGCCCGGTGGGCCGTGCCTTTCTCCTGGTCGAATGTGGTCTTTTCCTTCACCTTCTTGCCGCCCTGGCTGATATCGCGCCTGAGTTCGGTGGAACAGAGCGCCGCCGTCGCCGAAGATTGGAATTTATCCTTGATAGCGAATCCCGGGACGGCCGCATCCAATCCTATTTCGAAATCCCAGCCGTTGGCGGTGCGGTGGGCCGAGAGCGTCGCGTCGCCCAGGCTCAGACCGCTCGGCCAGTTGACCGTATAGTGAAGCCCTTCATCCTGGAACGGAAAGCCCGTCTGCGCCGCCGCCGGAGCCGCTGCCGCCAGCGCCGCCGCCATCAGGAGGAAGAAACCAGGGGTGTGCTTCATCGGTGAATTATGCTCGGTATCGCCGCGCCCTGGCGTAGCGGCCGCGCCTGCTCCATGACTTCGTGAAATACTTCCAGCGTCCGGCTCGCCGTCTTCTGCCAACTGAACTGCGCCGCCCGCTGCAACCCTAACCGCTCCATCCGCCCCCGTAATTCCCCGTCCACCAGAATGTCCGCGATCGCTCGCACCATCTCTTCCACCCCGTACGGATCGAACAGCAGCGCCGCTCCGTCCACTACCTCCGGCAGCGCCGACGCCTCCGAACACACTACCGCCCGCCCGCAGGCCATCGCTTCCAACACCGGCAGCCCAAACCCTTCGTAAAAACTCGGAAACACAAACACGTCGCATGCGTTGTACAAAGGCAACAATTCCGCGTCCTGCACAAAACCTAAAAACCGGATTCGCTCCCCTACCCCAGATTCCCGCGCCGCTTCTGCCACCTTCGCCGCAAACCACGTCGGCTTCCCCACCAGCACCAACTGGTGCTTCAACTGCGGATACCCCTTCACCAGCTTCGCAAATGCCTGGATCAACCCAATCTGATTCTTCCGCGGCTGGATGTCTCCCACCGACAGAATGAACGGCCCCCCCAGCCCGTGCCGCTCTTCCACCGCCCGCGCCGCCGATTCCCGCGATATCGGCCGGAATTCCGATGCCGCCGCATACGGCACCACCACCACCTTGTCTTCTTCCAGGTCCCCGTACACCTTCAGAATCGATGCCCGCGCCACTTCCGTCCCCGTCAGGATCCGAGCCGCCCGCCGCACCGTCCGCCCCACCGTCACTTTCAACTGCCACGCGCGCCCTCGCGTGAAGTACTCCGGGTGCTCCAGAAAACTGACATCATGCACCGTCACCACCACCGGCACGGGACACACCACCGGCGCCGTATACTGCACGTGCAGCAGGTCCGGCCGGTCTTGCCGCAGCTTCATCGAGAGGTCGTAACCCAGCCGCGCAAACGGATTCAACGCCACCCGGCGCGTGCGAATGCCGGCGGGGATGCTCGCCCGGGATTCCCGCGCCGACACGTAGGCCACAATCTCGCAGTTGCGATCTTGTGCGGCGAAGGCATTCAAAAGGCTGCGAACGTAAACTTCATTCCCCGTCAGGTGCCGCCCGATGGCGTGTGCATCAACAGCGAAGCGCATCAATCACACCTAGTATAGCGGACCATTATGACTCTCGGCTGTGTCGAAAATACATCTCTTTGCACACGATGCTGCATGTAAGCTCCTTTTGCAACAATCATCTGGCTGTGGCGCTGCGATCCTCAAGGCCCCCATACAGCACGCCGCACACCGGAAAGCGCAACGCACCGCGCGAAACCGAACATCTGGGTATCGCGGCCCCAGAGCCGGCTGCCGGAATGCTAGAATCGGACTGGTCTTCAACATCCCACAGGTCTTCCTGTGTGTGGAAAGCGCTTGCGAGTTTCCAGGTCGGATCCCATCCTCACCGATACGCCGGCTTCGAAGTTGTTGCCAAGGAGAAGTGAAGTCAATGAAGGAAACAGGTACGGTCAAGTGGTTCAACGCCGGAAAAGGATTCGGCTTTATTCAGCGTGAGAGTGGCGAAGATGTTTTCGTCCATTTTTCCGCGATCTCGGCGAGCGGCTACCGCTCCCTGGATGAAGGCGCTCGCGTGTCGTTCGTCGTCAAGCGCGGGCCCAAAGGTCTGCAAGCTGAAGACGTCACCTTAGTTTAGTCAACCCGCCGGTGGGGCAGGCGGAGGCCCGCCCCACTCCTCAGCCTCGTGGCGCGGGCCTGTGGCCCGCAACGCCGGCATTCTGTCGGCGCCGAATGCCACTTTTGTCTGGACGCTCCTAGACCGCGAACCTTCTTCGAGCCTTCCCTCGCGGCGCAAAACTCCTCACCCGCATCTGCGGCTTGGGCCTCGAAATCGGCATCACAATCACGGGAGCCGTTCCCTTCACCTCGCGCTGAATACCGGCCGGCACCTGCTGCCGCACCAGCCGCGTGGCCAGCGTCCGTTCGATGTGAGCGATATCCGAACGCTCCCCGCGCGTCGCAAAGGTCGAAGCCGTCCCGCGCGCGCCGGCACGCCCGGTGCGGCCCACGCGATGAATGAAGTCCTCCGGCGCTTGCGGCAAATCGTAATTCACCACCTGCGAGATTCCTTCCACGTCGATGCCGCGGGCCGCCACATCGGTTGCCACCAGCACCCGGTACCGTCCCTCCTGGAAACCGCGCAGCGCCATGTTGCGTTGGTTCTGGCTGCGGTCGCCGTGAATGGCCGCGCATTTCACACCTTCGCGCGAGAGTTTCTTCGACAGCCGATCCGCGCCGCGCTTGGTCCGCGCAAACACCAGGAAAGATCCGTCATACTCGCGGAGCATGTTCTGCAGCAGGCCCAGTTTGCAGTCCTGTTCCACTTCGTAGAGCTGCAAATCCACCAGCTCGATGGGCTTGGTGGTCGAACCGCATTCGATGCGAACGGCTTTGGGCAACCGCGTCTCAACCAGGTGTTTGACCGACTTTTCGATGGTCGCCGAGAACAACAGCGTCTGGTGGCCGGCCGGTAGCGCCGCCATAATTTGTCGTACCGACGGCAGGAAACCCATGTCGAGCATGCGGTCGGCCTCATCCAGCACCAGCATACGGACGTCACGGAGATCCACGAGTTGGCGGCCCATGAAGTCCTGCAGCCGGCCGGGCGTGGCGATTATCACCTGCGCCCCGCGGCGGATGGCGGACAATTGCGTGCTTTCGTTGACGCCGCCCACAACTACGGCGGTGTGAATCCCGGTGCCTACCGACATCTTCGAGAATACTTCGTCGATCTGCATGGCCAGCTCCCGCGTGGGAGTCAGGATCATGGCGCGGGCGCCCTTGCCCGCGGCTTCCAAACCGAGCCGCTGAATCACGGGTAAGACAAATGCCAGCGTCTTGCCGGTGCCGGTCTGCGCGGTGGCGACCAGGTCTTTCCCGTCGAGCGCCGGTTCGATGGCCTGTGCTTGGACGGGGGTGGGTTCGGTAAAGCCTTGCCTACCGAGGTTGCTCTTCAATAGAGCAGAGAGAGGGAATTCAGAAAAAGTTTTCATTTAGCTTTTGAGGGAGGAAAATCGCGAGCCGACTACCAAAGAGAGGGGAGAAGGGGTTGCCGATCAACTTCCGGAGCTTCTAGTATAGCAGGTTGGGAGCCGGTCTACCGATGGGCGATGCTCGGTATCGCCGCGCCCTGCCGTAACGGCCGCACCTGCTCCATGACTTCGTGGAATACTTCCAGCGTCCGGCTCGCCGTCTTCTGCCAACTGAACTGCGCCGCCCGCTGCAACCCTAACCGCTCCATCCGCCCCCGTAATTCCCCGTCCACCAGAATGTCCGCGATCGCTCGCACCATCTCTTCCACCCCGTACGGGTCGAACAGCAGCGCCGCTCCGTCCACTACCTCCGGCAGCGCCGACGCCTCCGAACAGACTACCGCCCGCCCGCAGGCCATCGCTTCCAATACCGGCAGCCCAAACCCTTCGTAAAAACTCGGAAACACAAACACGTCGCACGCGTTGTACAAAGGCAACAACTCCGCGTCCTGCACAAAACCTAAAAACCGGATCCGCTCCCCTACCCCCGATTCCCGCGCCGCTTCTGCCACCTTCGCTGCAAACCACGTCGGCTTCCCCACCAGCACCAACTGGTGCTTCAACTGCGGATACCCCTTCACCAGCTTCGCAAATGCCTGGATCAGCCCAATCTGATTCTTCCGCGGTTGGATGTCTCCCACCGACAGAATGAACGGCCCCCCCAGCCCGTGCCGCTCTTCCACCGCCCGCGCCGCCGCTTCCCGCGATACCGGCCGGAATTCCGATGCCGCCGCGTACGGCACCACCACCACCTTGTCTTCTTCCAGGTCCCCGTACACCTTCAGAATCGATGCCCGCGCCACTTCCGTCCCCGTCAGGATCCGGGCCGCCCGCCGCACCGTCCGCCCCACCGTCATTTTCAACTGCCACGCCCGCCCTCGCGTGAAGTATTCCGGGTGCTCCAGGAAACTCACGTCGTGCACCGTCACCACCACTGGCACGGGACACCCCACCGGCGCCGTGTACTGCACGTGCAGCAGGTCCGGCCGGTCTTGCCGCAGCTTCATCGAGAGGTCGTAACCCAGCCGCGCAAACGGGTTCAACGCCACCCGGCGCGTGCGGATGCCGGCGGGAATGCTCGCCCGGGATTCCCGCGCCGACACGTAGGCCACAATCTCGCAGTTGCGATCTTGTGCGGCGAAGGCGTTCAAAAGGCTACGAACGTAAACTTCATTCCCCGTCAGGTGCCGCCCGATGGCGTGTGCATCAACCCCGATGCGCATGAATCGTACCAGTATAGCGGACCGTCATGCCATCCGAGGCATCAAAAAATCTAATTTCTCCCATGCTTTTTCCCATGTGAATTCCCGTTCCAGCAAGAGCCGGCCCGCGCTGCCCAATTCCCTCCTAAGCGTCGAAGAACTCAACAGCCGGGACACCGCCGACGCGAACGCCGCGCCGCCTTCCGCCAACAGCAGGTTCTCACCGTCGCGCCCAGGCAGACCTTCGGCCCCGACAGCGGTCGAGACCACCGGCAGCCCCGCCGCCCATGCTTCCAGGATCTTCAGCCGCGTGCCGCTCGCCGCCAGCAGCGGCACCACTGCCACGCGGCACCGCGCCAGTTCCTTCACCGCGTCCTCAACCGGGCCCGTGGCTTCGATTCGCGGGTCGCTCGAAATCCATTGCCTCACTGCATGCGGATTTTTCCCGATCAGCCTCCACACCAGCCGCGGCCACTGCTCCCGCAACCGCGGCCAGACTTCCTGCCGGAAAAACTGCACCGCGCCCTGGTTGGGGTGGTACTCCAGATTGCCCGAGAAGGCGATCGCTTCCTCATCCGCCCGCGCCGGCAGCTCGACCGCCGGAAGGGCGTTCGGATACACTGCCACGCACGCCCCCGGCGCGATCGCCCGCACGCGTTCGGCATCACTCTGCGAAGTCGCCAGCACTATGGAAAACCGCGGCAGCCAGCGCCGCTCCAATTCCCGCGACGTCTCGGCGAAGATCCGGTGGGCGAATCCCGCCACGCCGCTTTCCACCGCCGCGCACCGTTCGTGCAGCACGGATTCGATGTTGTGAAGATCCAGCACCATCCGCGCGCAGCCCTCCGCCAACACTGCCCCATACGGCGCGCACCAGAAGTGTTCCACCACTCCAATTTCGTACCGCGCGCCGCCCATGGCTTCCCGAACTTGGCCTTCGAAACCGGCGAAGCGGTCCACCAGCGGGGGCACCTGGCGCGCCACGCGGCTCGCGTTCCTGGCCGCTCGCGCCGCTCCGCTGCGGGAATGCGCCGGCAAGTCGATCACCATGACTCGCCGCACCAGGCCGGCCGGAAATGCTTTCGCTGGGTCCGGCGCTCCCGGTTGGCGGAACACGATCAGGTCCACTGCGCCGCGCTGCCCCAGGTAATGCACCAACGAAGCCGTGCGCAGCGCCCCTCCGCCCGTCAGCGGGTAAGGAGCCTCGGGAGCCAGCACCAACGCATCAGTTGCCAAAACGCCTCCGCGCTTCTTCGTAAACCTCGCGCGTCCGCCGGGCTGTGCGTTCCCAGGTGAACTCGCGCGCGCGTTCAAGCGAAAGCCGCCGCCGCTCCGCGCGCCACTCGGGCCGCTCCGCCGCCTCGCACATGGCGCGCGCCAGTTCCTCCACACCATCGGCGTAAACCGCCGCGTCGCCCGCCGCCTCCGCCACCGCGCGCGAAGCGATTACTCCCGCGCCGCACTGCATGGCCTCGATCACAGGCAGCCCGAAACCCTCGTAGAGCGACGGGAAAACAAATGCCAGCGCTCCCGAATACAACCCCGCCAGTTGGGCGTCCGGAACTTCGCCGGCCAGGCGCAGCCCCGGCTCGCCGGCAAACTCCGGCGCATCCTTGCGCCGCCTGCCGGCCAGCACCAGGTCGATCGGGTGGCGCCGCCGCACCACGCGCCACGCCTCCACCAGCGTCTCCAGATTCTTGCGTGGTTCCAGGGTCCCCACGAACAGGAAATACGGCGGCCCGCCGGCGGTTTCGACCGGCCGCAGCCAAGGCGCGGCGGCTTCCGGCACCGCCACCACGCGGTCCGGCCGCAAGTGGAACCGCTCGATGGCTTCCTTGCGCACTCCTTCGCCCGGCGTCACGATCATGGTGGCAATCCCCAACTCCAGCAATACCGGCGTGCGCCGCCGCACGCGTTGCGCCGCGTGATGCCAGCGCGGCTGCATCCAAGGCGAAAGGTCATGAATGGTGAGGACGCTCGGGCGCCGCGGAATGTAAGGCACCGCGAAGTCCGGGCCATGCACCAGGTCCGCCCCCAGGCGGTTCATTTCGCGCACCAGGCCCCAGATCCACCAGCGCCGCTCCATGGCGTTCCGCGGGCCGCCGCCGCGCCGCAGATTCGGCGGGCCGCCTTCCGGCATGTGGAACGGTTGGTCCGAGACCAAATAGAACTCATCGTCCGGGAAGCCACGCGCCAGCGCCAGGCTCAGTTCGCCCGTGTATCGGGCCAGCCCTCCGCTGGTCAGGCCCAACGACGACGCTTCAATCGCCACGCGCATGGAATTCTGTTCAGTTAAGTGGGACGGGCCATCGCCTATTGTGGCCTGTCATGCTTGGCTGAAGCACGGGTGCCCGGCAAACGACAAGAACCGATCGTCTGTCCCGCCCTTGAGGCCGGCTCAAGCAAAGAGTATTGAGGCTAGCCCGCATTTTTCAGTGCTGCACTCTACCCCACCGTCTCCCTGCTCCCGTAATTTTTTTCGTAATATTCGCGGTACGCGCCGCTCCGCACTCGCGCCACCCAATCGCCGTTTGCGCGATACCACGCGATGGTCCGCTCGAGGCCGGTTTCGAAATCCATGGCCGGCGCCCATCCCGTCTCGCGCATCACTTTCTCGCTCGATAACGCGTAGCGCCGGTCGTGCCCCGGCCGGTCGGTCACGTATTGAATCAGGCTTTCTGGCTGGCCGGTCGCCGCCAGAACCTTTCGCACCACATCCAGGTTCGGCAGCGAGCGGTTGCCGCCAATATTGTAGATCTCGCCTTCCCGCCCTTTTCGCAACACCGCCAGAATCCCCCGGCAGTGGTCGTCCACGTACAGCCAGTCGCGCACCTGCTGCCCGTCGCCGTAAACCGGCAGCGGACGGCCGTCAAACGCGTTGGTGATCATCAGCGGAATCAGCTTCTCCGGAAAATGGTACGGCCCATAGTTATTGGAGGCTCGCGTGATCACCACCGGCGTCTTGAACGTCACGAAATACGACCGCGCCAGCAGGTCGCTTCCGGCCTTGGAAGCCGAATACGGGCTGCTGGGGTTCAGCGGAAACTCCTCCGTGGCTTCGAGCGGCGCTCTCAGGCTGCCATAGACTTCGTCGGTGGAGATGTGCACGAAGCGTCCCACTTTGTGCTTGCGCGCGCTTTCCAACAGCGTAAAAGTGCCGTTGAGATTCGTGCGGATCACCGGTTCGGGCGAGAGGATGCTGCGGTCCACGTGCGATTCCGCGGCGAAATGCACAATCGCTTCGGGCTTCTCTTCCTCCATCAGCCGGTCCACCAGTGCCCGGTCGCAGATGTCCCCGTGGACGAACCGGTACCGCCCGCTCCGCTCCACCGGCTCCAGGTTTTCCAGGTTGCCCGCGTAGGTCAGCTTGTCCAGGTTGACTACGCCGAGATCCGTCTCCGCGATCGCCATGCGGACGAATGCCGATCCGATGAACCCGGCGCCGCCCGTTACCAGAATCTTCACAAATGGTCAGCCTTTATCGAAGGGCCGCGGCTACTTCCGCTGCGTCTCCCAATCGTAATTGATGGACGGGTCGTTATACGGCAGGCGCCCTTCGTCCGCGGGATTGTAGAACTGGTCGGTCAGGTAAACCAACATCGCGTCCTCGCTTCCGATCACTTTGTAGCCGTGCGCCACGCCCCGCGGGATCAGCACCTGCCACGGTCGCAGCGCGCCCACGTACATCGTGTTGCGCTTTCCAAAGGTAGGCGACGCCAGCCGCAGATCCACCAGGGCCACCTGCAGCATGCCTTTCGCCGGCGTCCATAAATCGCTCTGATGCAGATGAAAGTGAAACGCCTTGATGGTGCCCGCGAAATTCATGGCCGCGGCAACCTGCGTGGTGGCTGCCGCAAACGCCGCCGCCAGTCCCTGCCCCATGCGCTGCACTTCCAGGAAGTATCCCCGGTCGTCCGGGTAAAGCGAAAACGGTTGGATCCGCACGCCGTCGATCAGCTCCGGCGAATCCGGCTTGAGGATCACCGCGCCGATACCCCGGGCGCATTCCGGTACACCCAGTTGCAGGTCGGGTGTGGATGCCAGCCGGCGCGAAGCCGTGATCGATTCCGCCATCAGGCCCGAACCGCTCCTTCCGCGGCATCCGCCGTTTTAGCCGCTTCCGCCTGGCGCCGCGCCACCGATTGCGCCACCAGGTTCGCAGCCCTCAGCAGCGAATCGAACGTCCCCGCATCCGTCCACCAGCCGTGCAGCAAAGAGTGCGTCATGGTTCCTTCGCGGATGTAAGCGTTGTTGACGTCCGTGATTTCCAGTTCGCCGCGCCGTGAAGGCACCAGCGTCCGGATCTTCTCGAACACCGTGGCGTCGTACATATAGATGCCCGTCACCGCATAGTTGGATTTCGGATGGTTGGGCTTTTCTTCGATCCCCACCACTTTGCCGCCATCCACTTCGGCCACGCCGAAGCGCCCCGCGTCGGTTACCTCCTTGAGCAGGATGTGGGCGCCCTTTTCCTGCGCGTCAAATTGCTCCACCGCGCTCTTCACACCGCCTTGGATGATGTTGTCGCCCAGGATCACGCAGATCTTCTGCCCGTCGGCGAAATGTTCCGCCAGCGCCAAGGCGTCGGCGATCCCGCCCTCGCCTTCCTGGTAGGTGTAATGGAAGTGCTTCAACCCGAATTCCTTGCCGTTCGCCAGCAATCGCAAGAAATCGCCTGAGTTACGTCCTCCCGTGACGACCATAATGTCGTGAATCCCCGCATCCACCAGCGTCTGGATCGGGAAATAAATCATGGGACGGTCGTAAATCGGCAGCAGATGTTTATTGGTGATCTTGGTCAGCGGATACAGTCTGCTCCCCGACCCGCCCGCGAGCACAACACCCTTCATAACTTCTCATCATACAATACCGCTCCGGCGGCCCGGCTAAACCGGCTAGAATACCTTTACATGCAACTTTACGATTGGAGCCGGCTGCCGGTCGAGCAGTTGAATCCGCTCACCACCCGGCGCGTGATCCACAGCGGCCAGATGACCATCGCCCGCCTGGAATTAAAAAAGAGCGCGGCCGTCCCCGAGCACGCCCACGTCAATGAGCAGATCTGCACGGTAGAGCGCGGTGCGCTCGAATTGTCGATCAATGGCCGCCGCCAGGTGGTTCGCGCCGGCGAATCGCTGGTGATCCCGCCCAACGTGCCTCACGCCGTGGTGGCGCTCGAAGACAGCGCGGCGATGGACATCTTCACCCCCCGCCGCGAAGATTGGATCGCCGGCGACGACGCCTATCTCCGCCGCTAGCCCCGCATTTGTGGCGCACGCACTCGTGCGTGCCGCGCAGGCACTCAGGCCGGCGCCCGGAGTTTCCACATTTGCCAAGCCCGAAGGGCGAAAGATGATAGCCCACGGCGTGAGCCATGTGGACAGCGGGTTAAATATTACAAGCCCCGGAACGGGGCGAAAGGAACTGGTACCGCCGGCAATCTTGCCGCCGGTGCACGCCGGCATTTGTCGACGCTTGTCGAGACGGCTCTCGCCGCGTCACGCATACTGCGTGTGCTACATCGGCCTCGATCCGTTATTTGCCAAGCCCGAAGGGCGAAAGGTGATAGCCCACGGCGTGAGCCGTGTGGACAGCGGGTTAAATATTACAAGCCCCGGAACGGGGCGAAAGGAACTGGTACCGCCGGCGGTCTTGCCGCCGGTGTACGCCGGCATTTGTCAACGCTTGTCGAGACGGCTCTCGCCGCGTCACGCATACTGCGTGTGCTACATCGGCCTCGATCCGTTACTTGCCAAGCCCGAAGGGCGAAAGGTGATAGCCCACGGCGTGAGCCGTGTGGACAGCGGGTTAAATATTACAAGCCCCGGAACGGGGCGAAAGGAACTGGTACCGCCGGCGGTCTTGCCGCCGGTGTACGCCGGCATTTGTCAACGCTTGTCGAGACGGCTCTCGCCGCGTCACGCATACTGCGTGTGCTACATCGGCCTCGATCCGTTATTTGCCAAGCCCGAAGGGCGAAAGGTGATAGCCCACGGCGTGAGCCGTGTGGACAGCGGGTTAAATATTACAAGCCCCGGAACGGGGCGAAAGGAACTGGTACCGCCGGCGGTCTTGCCGCCGGTGTACGCCGGCATTTGTCGACGCTTGTCGAGACGGCTCTCGCCGCGTCACGCATACCGCGTGTGCTACATCGGCCTCGATCCGTTATTTGCCAAGCCCGAAGGGCGAAAGGTGATAGCCCACGGCGTGAGCCGTGTGGATAGCGGGTTAAATATTACAAGCCCCGGAACGGGGCGAAAGGAACTGGTACCGCCGGCGGTCTTGCCGCCGGTGTACGCCGGCATTTGTCGACGCTTGTCGAGACGGCTCTCGCCGCGTCACGCATACTGCGTGCGCTACATCGGCCTCGATCCGTTACTTCGCGTCGCACCAGTTGTCTCCCACCCCCACATCCACCACCAGCGGAACTTTCAACTCGCAAACGCTTTCCATTTCTCGTTGAGCCAGCGCCGCGACTGCTTCCACTTCTTCCGGCGGGCACTCGAACACCAGCTCGTCGTGAACCTGCAACAGCATGGCGCTGCGCCTCGCTTGAGCTTCCAGCGCTCGCTCGATGTGCACCATCGCCAGCTTGATCATGTCGGCGGCCGTTCCTTGCAGCGGTGAGTTCACCGCCACCCGCTCCGCGAAACCGCGCGCGTTGGGGTTGCGTGCGTTGATATCGGGAATCGGCCGCTCGCGCCCGAAAAGCGTTCGCGCCACTCCCGTCCGCCGCACTTCCGCGATGGTCTCATCGATGAAGCGGCGCACGCCCGCGTAGCGCGCAAAGTAGTTCTTGATGTATTTCTCCGCCTCGCCGCGCCCGATTCCCAACTGCGCCGCCAGCCCATACGCGCTGATGCCGTAAACAATTCCGAAATTCACCGCCTTGGCGTCGCGCCGCGCTTCCGGCGTCACCAGCATGGGCGGCACGCCCAGCACTTCCGACGCCGTGCGCCGGTGAATGTCCTCGCCGTTGCGGAACGCTTCCAACAGCAGCGGGTCGTCCGACATGTGCGCCAGCAGCCGCAGCTCGATCTGCGAGTAATCCGCCACCAGCAGTTTCCATCCCTCCCTGGGCACGAAGGCCGCGCGGATCTCGCGCCCCAGCGCCGTGCGGATGGGAATGTTTTGCAGGTTCGGGTTGGAGGACGACAGCCGCCCCGTGGCCGCGCCCGCCTGGTTGAAGCTGGTGTGCAGCCGGCCGGTGCGCGCGTCGATCAGCAGCGGCAGCGCGTCCACATACGTGCCCTTGAGTTTGGTGAGCTGGCGGTATTCGAGCACCATCCGCACAATCTCGTGGTCCGGCGCCAGCTCTTCCAGAATCTCCGCCGCCGTGGATCGCTGCTTGCCCTTGCCATACCGCACCGGCGCCCGGAGCTTCAGATCGTCGAACAGCACTTCGGCCAGTTGCTGCGGCGAGCTGATATTGAAGACGTGGTTCGCCAGAGCATGAATGCTCGCGGTCAGCCGCGCGATCTCGCCCTCCATCAGCCCCGACAGGCGCTTCAGCTCGACGGGATCGATGCGAATGCCGGTCGATTCCATCCGCGCCAGCACCCCTGCCAGCGGCAGTTCGATGTTGCGGTAGAGATCTCCCAGCCCGCGCGATTCGATGGCCGGCGCCAGTTGTTGCCAGAGTTCCAGGCTGATATCGGCGTGCTGTTCCGGCGACGCTCCCAGCTTCAAATCCAGACGCCGCTCGGCCTGCGCTTCCAGCGTGACAGCCGCCGGATCGGCGTCCAGCAGGAAAGCGTACAGCATCACGTCGTGCTCGAAGCCGCGGCCCGCGATTCCCAGCCGGCCCAGTTCCAGCAGCGCCGCCTTGACGTCGCAGGCGATCTTCGGCGCGCCCGCGTCCTCCAGCCACGGCTTCAATTCCACCAGGCGCTCCGCGTTCACCGCGCGCGCTTCCCCCACGCGCCACGCCAGGCCCACCGTATCCAGCGCCAATTCCCCTTCCGCCGATCGCAAAATCGCGACCGCCACCGGCGCGCCCTTGGCCTCCGCCAGCCAGGCCTTCAGTTCTTCCACCGACTCCACCACGCGGTAGTCGCGCGCCCGCGTGTCCTCGCTCGGCCCCAGCTCTTTCAGCAGGCTGTGGAACTCCATCTCCTGAAACACTGTCCTGAGCATTGCCTCATCGGGCACCTGCGTTTTCAGCGCCTGCAACGAAAACTCGACCGGCACGTCCGTCGAAATGGTCGCCAGGCGCTTGCTCATGCGGATCTGCTCGACGTGGTTTTGCAAGCTTTCGCGGTAAGACTTTCGCTCCACTTCGCCGGCATGTTCCATGGCCGCTTCCACCGACCCGAAACGCTCGATCAAATCCTTGGCGCCCTTATCGCCGATTCCCGGCGCGCCCGGAATGTTATCCACCGCGTCGCCCTTGAGCGCCAGCAGGTCCGTCACCTGGTCCGGCCGCACTCCCAGGAATTCCTTCACCTTGGCCGGGTCGTACCATTCGTCGTCCTTGGCCGGGTTCAACATGGACACGTGCTCCGTCACGAGCTGCATCATGTCCTTGTCGCTGGAGACGATCACCACCTCGCAGCCGCTCTTTTCCGCGCGCCGCGCCAGCGTGCCGATCACGTCGTCCGCCTCATATCCGGCCGATTCCACCACTGGAATGCGCATGGCGTCCAGCAACCGCCGCACCGCCGGAATCTGTTCCAGCAGGTCGGGCGGCGTCTCCACGCGATTGGCCTTGTATTCCGCGAATTCCTGCAATCTCAGGGTCGGCTCTTCGCTTTCGAACACCGCCGCCATGTAGCCCGGTTCATACTGCTTGGCCAGCTTACGCAACATGTTGTTGAAGATGAAGACCGCTTCGGTGGCCAGACCGGTCGAGGTCCGCATGGGCGGCGCTCCGCTGCGGGCGCGGGCATGGTACGCCCGGAAGATAAATCCGAAAGAGTCAATCAGAAACAACCGCGGCATCGGCACAGCGCCCATGATAACCCCGTTGCCCCGTGCCGCACGCACTCGTGCGTGCCGCGTCGGCACTCATGCCGGCGCCTGGAGCTTCTGGGTTCTCAACCCCGGTGAAGACGTTCTGGTACCGCCGGCGGTCTTTGCCGCCGGTGTTGCGCCGGCAGAATGTCAGCGTCGGGAGTCTCCACATTTGCCAAGCCCGAAGGGCGAAAGATCATAGTCCACGGCGTGACCAGAACTTCGCGCACGTATTTGCAGAACGCCCACTTGCGCGCGCCTCCGAACAGAACCGCGACCGCCAGGGAGCGGCCCTCGCGATCCACAACGGGTATCAATGGAACGCTGTGCTCAGCTTAGCCCGAACGGCGAAAGATCATAGCCCACGGCGTGATCAGAACTTCGCGCACGGATTTGCAGAACGCCCACTTGCACGCGCCTCCAAACAGAACCGCGACCGCCAGGGAGCGGCCCTCGCGATCCACAACGGGTATCAATGGAACGCTGTGCTCCGCTTAGCCCAAAGTTCGAAAGATCATAGCCCACGGCGTGATCAGAACTTCGCTCACGGATTTGCAGAACGCCCACTTGCGCGCGCCTCCGAACACAACCGCGACCGCCAGGGAGCGGCCCTCGCGATCCACAACGGGTATCAATGGAACGCTGTGCTCAGCTTAGCCCGAAGGGCGAAAGATCATAGCCCACGGCGTGAGCCGTGTGGATAGCGGATTAGAGGTTAAAAGCCCCGGAACGGGGCGAAAGGCTAATCTCAGCCCCAGAGGTCGTGCACATCGTGTGCCATCCCATGTTTTCGCGGGACTGCATCTCACATTGGTTGCGGCTGTGCTGCTCTGTGGGGCGCCAATCCTGGCCGCAGCCGCTTTTCCGAAGGAAAATTCGCTAATTCCCCACCGGCGCTTTCACCGCGCTTTGCACCACCAGATGCTCGACCGGCGCTTTCCTCGTCCCCCAATTCAGTCCCAGCTCTTTGAGGGCCGCCGCCAGCGTGTTCGTCGGCTCGCTTGCTTGCGAGGGCGCATCCGTCGCCCCGGCCCCGCGCATCGAGCTGATCTCGCTCATCTGGACATTCAATTGAATGTCGAACACGCCTTCGATCCCCGTCTCATCCAGCACCGGGTGGCCCACCAATCCCGCCAGCGTGTTCGCAAAGTGCGCCATGGTCACACCCGGAACCGAGAGCCGTCCTGCGTTCAACTCAATCTGGTTGGCCAGCAGATTCGGCGCTGAGTCCGGCCCGGGCCGCATTTCTGCCTCGGACTTCGTCAGCTTCGGCCCACCCTTGCCCACCGTCAGAACGTACACATTCTCTTCCCTCGTCTCCCGCCTCGTGACCATTTGGAATCGCTCCACCAGGAGATCCCGCAACATGGCCGGCGCCTGTTCCGGCGGCGCGCCTTTGGGCACCTTGGCGGCCACGTCGTACCGCTCCGAATCGATCCATCCCGGTCCCTGGATCTGATAATTCCGCAGCCCGTACGCGCGCATGAGCAGATTCCTGAGGTTGGTGTTCCGGAAGCTGATCAGCCCCGGGTCGATGGCCGACGATGGCCCGCCCCTGCCGCCCGCAGCAGGTTTCACCGACGCGACTTCAAACTTCCACACCGTCTGGCCGAATGCCAGACAACACCCCGCGATCGCCACCGCGATCCGCTTCCAGCCTCCCGGCAGCCATCCCATCCTCCGCGGCGGTTCGTTCACTCTTAGAGACATCCTACGAAACATTTACTACGAACCGATTCGTGTGTCAAGGGCCGGCCATTGCTTCGCGGCACGAACTGGGTCAAAGTGTAAGGTAAGATGCGAAACAATCTGCTGAGGTCCACCGTCGGCCTGGCGTTGACGGCTATTGCCGCGCTCGCCCAGACTGCCCCCACGTTCGAAGTGGCGTCCGTCAAACCGGCTGCCCCCATCGACATGATGAAAATGGCGCAGTCAATCCAGAACGGCGAGATGCCCAAAATCGGCGCGCATGTCGACGCGGCCAGAGCCGAATATACCTACATGGCGCTCAAGGAACTCATCGTCATGGCGTACAAGGTGAAGCCTTATCAGATCACCGGCCCGGATTGGATCGCCAACACCCGATTCGACATCGTCGCCAAGATGCCCGAAGGAGCTGCCAAGGCCGACGCTCCCAGGATGCTGCAGGCCCTGCTGGAAGATCGCTTCAAGCTGGTCGTGCATCACGATAAGAAGGAGAACCCGGTGCTTGCCCTGATTGTTGCCAAGGGAGGACCTAAGATGCAGGAGTCCGCCACGGTGCCCGCGGCCATTGACGAAAATGTACCCCTCAAGCCCGGCGAAATGAGCACCGAAGGTCCCGACGGCCCGGTTCGCATGACCGTCGGCAAGCAGGGCGAAGTCTCCGCGAATATGGGAACCAAGGGCTCCATGCACTACAAAATGGACCCCGCTACCATGTCGATGCACCTGGAAGCCACCCAACTCCAAATGTCCGGTTTCGCCGACATGCTGACGCAGTTCTCGCAATTGACCGGCGGAGGCGGGCGTCAGGTTGTGGACATGACCGACCTCAAGGGTTACTACCAGGTATCCATTGACTTCTCGCTGGCGGATCTGTTGGCCATGGCGCGATCCCAAGGTATGGCCGTCCCGCCGATACCCGGTGCGGGTACGCCGGGTGTCGCCGCATCCGACCCCAGCGGCGCCTCGTCGATCTTTGCCGCGGTACAGGCTCTCGGCCTCAAGCTGGAACAGCGCAGAGCCGTGACTGAGCAGTTAGTCATCGACCACGTAGAAAAGACTCCAACTGAAAACTAGCCCCGTGGAACAGGTTTTCCAGCCTGCAACGCCGGCATTCTTGCCGGCGGCTTGCCCCAAGCCGGTGAACGCCGATCGACGCCGATTTCCTCAGCCCTACGGCGCGGTCACGCCAGCCAGCCGGAAGCCGTTCGCATCCAGCTCCGCCCCGAGCGACTCCCGCTGCCCGGCGCTCAGTTCCACCAAAGGCGGCCGCACCGTAGTCCACTCCGGGTCCGCTAACCCTCGCGCCACAATCGCCTTCAGCGCCGGAATCATCGGATACTTCTGCACCACCGCCCGCGTCGCCGTGATTCTTTCCTGCAAGCCGTCGGCATCCGCCCCTCGCCAGTTTTCGAACACCTGATGGATCGCCGCCGCGTTCACGTTGGCCATGGCACTGATGCACCCCACCCCGCCGTGCCGCAGGTTGGGGAGTAGGAACACTTCACTTCCCGCAAACACCTCGAAGCCCGTACTGGCGAACGCATCCAGCACCGCCTTGGTATTGTTCCAGTCTCCCGAGCTGTCTTTGATTCCCGCCACCGTTTGCGGATATCGTTTCAGCAGGCGTTCGATCAGCGGAATTGAAATCCCGACTTGCGACAGCGGCGGAATATGATACAGATACAGCCGCAGCCGCGCGTCGCCCACCCGCTCGATCACTTCGGAAAAATTGCGGAATAATCCCTCGTCGGACACGCCCTTGTAATAGAAAGGCGGCAGCATCAACACCCCGGCGCAGTCCAATCCCACCGCGTGCGCCGTCAGCCGCACCGAATCCGTGAGCGCGCAGCAGCCCGTGCCGGGCATCAGCCTGCCGGCCGGCACTCCGTGTGCCACCAGGTATTCCAGCAGCGTCATCCGCTCTTCGACGGAAAGCGAGTTAGCCTCGCTGTTAGTCCCAAACACCGCCAGTCCCGAACAGTCGTTCTCCAGCAGCCACGTGGCATAACGCGCAAAGCGATCGGGGTCTGCGGACAGATCCTTCCGGAACGGTGTAATCGCGGGCGCCCACACCCCGCCGAGTCTCTTAGAAATCATTCTCATCCTCTTTATCATCGTGGAGCGGGCTTTCCAGCCCGCAACGCCGACATTCCTGTCGGCGCTTCGTGGGGCGGCAATTTTGCCCGCGGCCGGCTTCCAGCCGGCTTCCCACCGCGCCAATACCACCTGCCTCCCACTTACATCGGCAGCGTAAGTGGCGAAAGCTCGCGCGGTATCACGCCTTCCGCCAGCACTAGCCAGTCGCCGGTCATCAGGTACGCCTCGAGAGCCATCACTTCCACCGGTGGCGGCGCCGGCCAGCGCGGGAATACCTGTATCGGCCCGTAAGTAAACTTGGCCTGCTTGAGATTGAACGACGCTCCCGCTCCGTCGCCCTTCAACTGCACCAACCCGTTGCGCGCCGAGTGGATCGTCATCAGCCCCGAAATGGCCGCCGTCCCCGACCTTCCGCAGAAAAGCACGCCGATTTCCTTCCCCGCCGTTTTCCAATTTTCAAACTTCAGCCAGGCTTCTTCCGCCGCGATCGGCGTGCCCACGGTTTCCCGCCACGGGTTCTCGCTCGCTCCCATCCTTCTATCTTCCCGCCACCCACGCCAGTCCGTCCACCGGCTTCCCGGCATCCATCAGCCGCTCCACCTTGCACGTGGATGGGTTGATCGCCGCCACCTCCCCGCTCGCGTCGCAGGAGACATAGGCCACCCGCTTGCCGTCGAACTGCGCGCAATGCGGCCGCACGCCTTTGCCGAAATCGAGCCTGCCGGTGATCTTGCGGGTGGCCGCGTCGATCGCCACCATGACCTGTCGATCCGTGCCCGGCTTTCCAACTCCCGAGTTTCCGTAGATCGGAACATAGATCGTGCGCCCGTCCGGCGATTAAGCCGACCGTATGATCGCCTTTATTGGCGACCACCAGGAATCCCGCCGCTGGCGCTGCGCCAATTGGCGCCACCGCAGCCACGCCAGAAACCGCGAGAGCAAGAACAATTGCCGGGTAAGACATACCGGAAACAATCTATCACGCGCGGCGCGTCCCCGTCTGACTTAGCTAAGTTCTGCCGTTCCTACTGCTTTCGATCTCAGGTGTTCACCTCTTGATTTTTTTCTTGACTTTGCTGCGGGGGGGGCAGCATACTCGCACCGTCGTACTAAGAGATCTAAAGGTCCTAATACCTCTGATAACTAGAGGTGAAACCATCACACCTCTCGGACCGCAAAGCCGTCAGGTGCGCCGGTCCATCCTGCGAGGGTGTGATCTATGACACTTCGGTACTTAGTAGCGTTACTGCTCTTTCTCCTGTTAGGCGGCTTCTCCGCCGCCCTGGCTCAACAACAAACTTCAGCCTTTGGCGCCGTGCGGGGAGTCGTGCACGACGACGCCGGCAACCCGGTCGCGGGTGCCCGCGTATTCGTCGCCGCCGCTCTGCCCGCGGCCACCGCGCGCGTCAGTGCGCCCCCCACCATCACCGGCCAGTTGATGGCCAGCGCCAACACCGATAGTACTGGCGCGTTCGTGGCCTTCGTTCCGGTGGGCGCCTACATAGCCTGCGCGCAAGCACCCACGCAGGGACTATTGGATCCGTGTCACTGGGCCGCCTCTGCCCCGAGGTTTGCGGTTACGGCGAATAAGACCACCGACGGCGTAGCCATCGTCATGACTCACGGCGCCGTGGTCCCCATCCACGTCAGTGACCCGCTGCAACTGCTGGCGCCCGTAACCGCCCCGGTCCAATCGGACATCCGCGTCCAGATGGTAACCGCGAAAGGGTTCCGCTATGAAGCTGTGATTGTGGCCCATACCACCACCAGCCGGGACTATGCCATCACGGTCCCGTACGGCGCTCCCATGACGCTTCAAACGTTTAGTCCCAACCTGGCGATTAACACCAATGCCGGTGGGGCAGCACCAAGTGCCGGGCAGGCCGTGACAATTCCGGTCGGAGCCAGCGCGGCGACGTTCTCGTTCGCCGTCGCGGGAATTAAGCCGTAGGGCAAGGAGGATTCCAGCGATGATGACCCAACACAAAGGATTTGGCGGCATACTTGCCCGCCTGGGAGGCATGCTTCTCCTCGGTCTATTGGCCGGCTTGCCCTCGGCGAAGGCGCAGGCGCAATGCGTGGTTCCGCCACAAGCCTTCTTCACTGGCGAACAGAGCGTGGGCAGCTGTTGGTATTGGCTGTCTTTCAACCAGTCTTCCGGCCAGGTACCGTTCGGCTACTACACCTACACCAGCGCTGGTTGGATGGACCATTTAGACCTCGGCTGGGAGTACGTGTTCGATGGCAATTCTTCAACCTGCGTCGGCTGCGTCTACTTTTATGACTATACCAGCACGCATTATTTTTTCACCAGCCCGTCCCTGTTCCCGTATCTGTATGACTTCACCCTGAACGTCTGGCTCTGGTATGTGCCGGACGTGACGCAACCCGGGCAATACACGGCCAATCCCCGGTTCTTCGTCAACCTGACGACCGACCAGGTCATCTCGCTTGGCTCGGCCAGTTCAGCGCCCAACTATTCCCTCCCACAGGTCCCCGCGAACGCGCTAAGTATCAACGGCACCGTCGTCGGCACCAGCACCGTCACGCTTTCAACAGGAACTCCTCAATCGTTCGCCTTCACGTACAGCGATCCCCTCGGTTCGAGCGAGATTGCCTGGGGACAGGATATGCTGCTGGACTCCAGTTTAGGGGCGCACTGCTACTTGTCGTGGGGACCCAACTCGGTTGACCTCTACGACGGCACGCCCCCGCCCCCGGGTACGATGAGCGACGCCTTTTGCTCGGTGTCGCCAGCCACGGTGCAATATTCGTCCTCCGCCTTGGTCACGATACCCTTCACGTTTTTCCAGGCATCACCAAATGCTTATTCCGTGATCACCCAGGTCTACGATATCTCCGGAAACTACGGCCCTTGGGTACAGGTGGGAAATGTGGCACTGGTTGCGCAAACGGTTCCCGTCTCGTCCCCGCCCGTGCCGCAGGCGCCCCCAGATGATCCTCCGGCGCCCCAGTTGCCAACACCGGTTTCAAACTCGGCCACAAACTGCAGTGATATATCCGGTACATGGACCGACCCCAATTTCGCGTCCCCCTCCGCAGTATGGACGCTCAGCCAATCTGGCGGCATCGTCACCGGATCCCTAAACATCGCCATATCCTGCAATGCAAACCTCCAATACAGCGTCAGCGGCGCTATTACTCCATCTGGCACCGCGACCCTAAGCACGATCTCGGGACCAAACCCGCCGAGCGTAACCTGCGACGGCTATATCTACGAAGAACCCACCTCGATCAGTGTCAACGTTCAGGTTTCCTGCCAAACGGCCGTGGCATCGAATTACAATCGGGTTTACCCACCGGTGCCGCCTGGACTGACAGAGCCGCGATCTCAGGCTACGCCGGCACCCCTTCAAGCCTGGACCGGTAGATCCGTTCCACCGGGGATCGACGTCCTGGTCGATCTGTCAAAAGATCAAGTTAGCACAACCCTGAGCGGCCAAAATAAAGCCGGCAATTTGTCGATAGTGATGGTCGATGCATCCGGCAATTCCACAACACTGGCGACCCACCCGAACGCATCGGCCGGCGCCTCGTTTACGGGTAGCGGCGGTACCGCTCCTGCTGACAGCCTACAGCGCACAACGCTGGCCGTCGGCCAGTATGGGAACGTTACGGCCACCTGGGACGACACCGCCGTCACCGTCCCGGTCACCTTCTACGTGAACGGACTGACCCGCTTTTCTCAATACAACACGCCCTACGCACAAGACTCAACTTGCAGTGCCAACCAGCAGACGGCCTATATTTTCAACGGCATGGATGCGAATTATTGTTACTATACAAACAACACCACGCTCGGCTCGACATTTATGAGCCAGGTGACCACAAATGGCACGGGTGTTATTGGAACCAACACGGTCGTGAAGTCGTACAACGCAGGAGCCAATAAGATCTGCGCTCAACTTCCACCTGGCGCAGTCAAGGGGAATACATTTTTCGCAGTCGATACCGGGGGCAACCCTATTCAGTACATCACTGGGGCAAACAACTCGGCGCTCTCCGATGCCACGACGACTCCGAGCCCGCTTAACAAGAACAACCAGCCGGCCGGCAGCGTCGCGGTCCAACCCGATCAGAACAACCCTAAGGTGCCGGCTTTCCCGTTTTCCTTCGGGGATCAGATCCTCGTGATTGACCAGAATGACGCGAACGATTCGCTGGGCCCGCGGTCTGTCCAGGATCTGTGTTCCGGCTGCGGTCCCGGCAGCTTTGGTTCACAAGGGGGCTGCGGAAATACCGTTGCCCACATCGACATGTACAATGGCTCGCGCCAGACGTGCGCCGTTGGCTCCGACTATGGAAATCGCACGGCGATAAGGTTGAGGTGATTATGAACACTACTTCGCTCTTTGTCATGCTTGCTGTTTCGTCTTCGGGTCCGGCGCTTTGCCAGTTGCCCCAATTACATCCGGAACTGTGTGGCGCTCCAAACGGCGCAGTCTCTTTGCCGCCAGAGATCTCGGCGATTGCGGATCCTCAGCGCCTCCAGGTGGATGTCTTTTTCCGGAACGGTGGACCGGGCGTCCGAATCTTAGGCCCGTATGAGGTAAGGGAAGTTTGTCCTCTTCCCGACGGCCGGCTTGTGGTTTTCGGAAATCTGATGACCGGCAATACGTTCAGTATTGTTCATCCTGGCAAACCGTCGCTACTAGACACGGTATGGGGTTATGACCCGCTTCTATCGCCCGATCAGAACTGGATCGTTTTTCGGAAATTTTTTCCCCGCCAGACAGATCTACCGGCTTCGGACGAGTACCTCCGCTACGATTTGTCCCGGAGCCCCGCGCAGAACAGATCCCCAGGGGTAAGTCTCGGTGAGACGGATGAAGTCGGAACCGCAATCTATCCGCTCGGTTGGAAGAATGAGTTAGCCGACAACATCGGTGCGCCCGAGGACCAGCAACACCACCATTTGTCGACTTTTTTTTGGGCGGCGGACAGCAGATCCCTGGTATTCGCCGACGTCAATCAAGGGAAACGTTCTGTCGTGCTCATCACGATCGATGAGAAGGGCGCCACTACCGCGTCGGTTTCTCCTTTCCCCGACAGCATGGAATGCGACGATCCTGCAGCCGCAGCCAAAGGCAAGAAGGCTCAACCGACCGGCCTTCGGCACGTTGAGTTCGCCCCTCGGCAAGGAGCGGATCGCTTGATGTTCCTCGACTTCGAAGCTGACGGCTGCGCTCCAAAGACGCAGCAACTTCACACCGATAGCTTTCAGCCCGCAAAGACGGAGCCACGCGTGCTCGAACCGGCTACCCGAAAGACCATAAAGCACCAGCAATGAGCCTGTTGGGCGGACTTTTCAGGTTGATCACCCTAAGCGCGTGCTCCAGCTCGGGGATGAACAGCCCGCCTGCCGCTTCGCCAAAGCCGCCAGGCCTCAGCCCGCCGCCCCGCACAGGGCTGCCGATTCGTAGCCGCGCGTCACGTGGACCATCAACCGGCCCATAACCGCTCTCGCGCCACCAGTGCCTTTCAGTACTCGGTGGGGCAGGCGGTGCCCGCCTGCCATTCTGACTTCTTAACTTCCAATTTCTGACTCCCATATCCCGAAGGCACATCAAGGCCCAGTCCTTGCTGCTAGACTGTTATTGCACGCCATGAATCTTCAAAAAATTCAGCAGGAAATCAAAAAGCAGAATCTCGACGGGTGGTTGTTCTTCGATCACCACTTCCGTGACCCCCTGGCTTATCGGGTTTTGGGCCTTCCCGCCGCCATCCCCACGCGGCGCTGGTATTACATGATCCCGGCGCAAGGCGAGCCCGTCGGCATGGAGCACCGCATCGAGCGCAATTCCCTCGGCACGCTTCCCGGCACGCGCATCCCCTACTCCAGTTGGACCGAACAGGTGGCCGCGCTCGGCAAGCTCACCGCCGGCATGAAGCGCGTCGCCATGCAGTTTTCTCCCCTGTGCGCCATTCCTTACGTCTCCATGGTGGATGGCGGCACCATCGATCTCATCCGCAGCCTGGGCGTCGAAGTGGTCACTTCCGCCGAACTGATCCAGGCCTTCGAAGCCCGCTGGACTCCCGAAGCCCGCGACATGCATTTCGAAGCCGGCCGCCGCGTGGACCGCATCCGCAACGAAGCCTTCGCCATGATCCACGAACGCCTGTCGAACGGCGTGCCCATCCGCGAAGTGGACGTCAAGAATTTTTTCCAGGAGGGTTACATTAAGTACGGTCTGGTCACCGATCACGGCCCCATCGTGGGCGTGAATGCCCACGCCTCCAATCCGCACTACGAACCGACCGAAGAGGTCACTTCTCCTATCCAGCGCGGCGATTGGCTGCTGATCGATCATTGGGCCAAGCTCGATCAACCGGGCGCGGTGTACTACGACGTCACCTGGACCGCTTACTGCGGCGAGAATCCGCCGGAGCGCGTGCGCACCGTGTTTGAAACCGTCAAGAACGCTCGCGATGCCGCCATCAGTTGCGTGCAGAGCGCCGTCTCCGCGGGCCAGCCGCTCTGCGGCTACCAGGTGGACGATGCCTGCCGCGCGGTTATCGTGAAGGCCGGCTTCGGCGACTATTTCACCCACCGCACCGGCCATTCCATCGGCGTCGAAGTGCACGGCAACGGCGCCAACATGGATAATTTTGAGAACCACGACGAGCGGCGCGTCAGCCCGTTCACCTGCTTCTCCATCGAGCCGGGCATCTACCTGCCGGAGTTCGGCGTGCGCTCTGAGATCAATATGTTCATCGCCGAAAACGAGGCGCTGGTCACCGGCGAAATCCAGCGCGGCATGGTCTTCCTCTAATATGCCCGCGCAGGCACTGGCAGCCGTGGCGACCTTGCTTTCCTTCGCGCCGCACGGCAACCGCGTCGAGATGGTGCTCGACCGGGGCAGTGCCGAAGTCGTGTGGTCGAGCGCCCGGACGTTTCGTTTCCGGCGCACGCTGGACGGTCCTTTGCCCGCAGTGCCATCCGCCACTCCCGAGCCGGTTGCCATCAGTTTGGACGATACCCCCGGCGCGCTGCGCATCTGCTCGTCCCTGCTCGAGGTCATTATCGATAAGCACGGCCTGCTGGTTCGCGTGAAAGAGTTGGACGGCGACGCTCTGATGGCCGATCTTTCCGAGCCGCGCGAGCAAGCCGG
Organism: Bryobacterales bacterium; assembly: GCA_963842505.1. Classification (GTDB taxonomy): domain Bacteria; phylum Acidobacteriota; class Terriglobia; order Bryobacterales; family Bryobacteraceae; genus PALSA-129. Next base: position 328,675 of record CAWJGZ010000004.1, on the reverse strand, counting down.
CCAATTCGTCTGGCAGCGCCAGGCCCCCGCGGGAGTTCGCTTCTATGGTCTCGGCCCGCGTGCCGACGCCGTCTTCGACCTGCGTGGCCGCGCCGTCACGGCTGATGTCCCATTCCTGATTTCGACCGCCGGATATGGTGAGTATCACCCCGGCGGCGGCTCTTACCATTTCGATTTCACAGCTCCCGACCGCTTCCAGGTCGAGGCCCCGCGCGTGGATTATTTCTTTTATTACGGCCCCAAGCCCAAGCAGATTTTCGAGGAGCACAACAGCAACCGCGGCGCGGCGGTGGATTGGCCGGCCTCCGCCGCGAGCCCCGGTACCTGGGCGACTTTGCGCGATTCCCTCTTGCGCCTGGTCCAGGGCGCCATGTCCGCCGATTTCGATCCCACCTTCGACCTCACCGCTTACGCCGATGCGTCTGCCGAACTCCAGCAGCGCGCGCGGCAAATCGGGTCGCTGGTGCGCCAAGTGACGCCCGGCACATTAGGGCTGAGCGGCTTCCGCAAACAACTGAGCAGCTTTTTCGACATTTACGATATCGAAGTGCGCGACCACGGCCATCCCACCTGGCATCCCCTGCCCTTTGAGTTTCCCGACGACCCGGAATGTGCGCGCCATGCCGACGAGTTCATGCTCGGCGATGAAATGCTGATTGCGCCCGTCTACCAGCCCGGCGGCAAGCGCCAGGTCTATTTGCCGCAGGGCATCTGGACCAACCTGGAGACCAACCAGGTCTCGCAGGGCCGCCAAACCGTCGCCGTGGAAACCACCGTGCTGCCAGTCTTCGCGCGCAACGGCACGATTGTTCCGCTCGATTCACCCGGCGGCATGGCCCTCCATTATTTTCCGAAGCTGGGCAGCGAATTCTTTCTGCTGGAGGCCGAAACCGGCGAGTACACGCAAATTCACGCCGCGCCCGCCGCCGACGCCATGCGCCTAGAGATCGAATCGAAGAAGGATCGCGACTATCAGTGGGTAGTTCATCACGTCGACAAGCCCGCCGCCGTTGGTTTCGAAGATCGCACTTACCAACAGGCGTCTTCGCCGCAAACTCTCGTCAATGGCTCCTGGTACTACGACCCCGCGCAGAAAAACCTGCAAGTGCGCGTGAAGGTAAAAGCCGGCGAAGATCGCATCATCAATCTGACGTGGTGAATTAGGCCTTTTCGGACTAAGTTAATCCTCCATCATGTCACAGTGCCGTGCAAAATATGACAGTCTGTGCAATATATCAACACGGGACTTAGTAACAGCCGACCTTTCGCTACGTCCAGAATTATCTGCTTGACAAACCACTTGTAAGTGATATCCTACTCGCAATTCTATGGTCGATTTTGAAATCCAGCCCACGTTCCAATGGCCAGCAGCCCATGCAGTCCAGGCGGTGTGGCAGCAGCGGCAAGCACAGGCGGTGTCGTCTGTTGGAACGGCACGCCGCTCCCGACATATTGTTTCCTGGTTTTCTGCCGTTCTACAAGAGGGGTGAAAGGCGATGAAAAGGGATGAAAAGGGGACACAGTTCTACGGCATTAGTGCTGATACCGGCACTGTTAGCGGGATTCTCTAACGACGCATTTGCGCAAGAAGCGCAGAACGCTCAGGCCGTGGCACTCGCCTCGCTGGCGCAAGCGTTGAAGCGGACGCGGCCTGAAAAAACAAAGGGAGACTTTAGTGCCAACAACGACCAGGTTTGGAGCAGCCTTTTGGCCGCTTGTGGCACCGAGACGATCACTAATGCATGCGCGAACGCTGCGATATTCGCAGCCAGCGGGGAATGCGAGGCAAGCGCCAAATTTTTTAAGAAGAGCACGACACGGTGGCAGGTGGTCAGTTTAGCGATTACTCTTGCTTCCGCAGCTTTTACAGGTGTCGGCGCTTCAACAACAATAGCCAACGCAAAGATATTCAGCACATTGGGCGGGACAACCGCACTCGGGGCAGTTGGCGCCACAATCAATGCAAACGCTACCGGTGATCAGACGGGACTTGCGGCGGTCAACTCGACACTCGCGAAGTTGCAAACGTTTGCGCTGGGCACGGGGACACCTCCGATAGCTCCAGCAGCTAACGTAATCTTCACACAAGCCCGAATGTACGGAGCGCAATGTGCAGCTGCGGCGAATGGATCAACGGCGAATGGCTCAGCGACGACCCCTTCTTCAAATTCCCCGCCAAAGTAGCGCCGTCGCTCGCCAACGTAGCTTACGCCGCTCTTGCGTTGGCGGCGTCGGCTTTATGAATTCAAGGGTTAGCGCTGGTGAACTACCAGCTTTACGTTTTCGACGGGGAAGATCGGGGACAGACGCATTTCATCCTGCGACCAAATGCATAAGTGCGCTAAGAGTGGAAGCCGGCGAAGACCGCATCATCAATCCGATGTGGTAGCGCCTTACTTCCGTAACCCTCCCCCGCCCGTCGCGCGGATCATCTTGCCCCAGAGCGCACTGGCCAGATCGTCCTCATCCTCCGCGTGCACCGGGACCACGGCGATGTGCAGACCAGCCATTTCGTCGGTAGTGGACGGTCCCCAAAGCACGCGCTTGGGCGGATGATTTGGGTTGCGCGGATTGCCGTCGGAATTATCGTAGGTGAATTCCATCACTACGTCGGTCCCGGCGGGCAGGCGCACCGGCGCCGTATAGAGATACTCCTGCTGCCAGGAAAAATTCCAGTCGGGAATATGAAGCAGCGTGCGGCGCGTGCCGTTGGGCAGCACCGCGTAACCCAGCATGTCTTTGCAAATGTAGTGAGCGTGCGGGTTGATCCCGATGGCGTCGACGGCCACCGGAATGGTGAAGTGGTCGGTAACCTTATATGTACGGTCGCCGGGCGGAATGTCGATGCGGCTGGAGCCGAGCGGAATGTCCAGGGCCTGGCGCTGCGGCTTGCGGTCGGTGAAGTAGAGCGCCACGGCCGTCCGGTCCGTCTCCGGCTTGCCGGCGGGATGGTAGTGGACCTGCAGCACCAGGTCGGCGCCGGCGTGGAGCAGGATGGGGATGTCGTCGGGCGCGCGGAACGGCAGCGAACCGGGCGTCCAGCCGGCCAGGCCGCGCGCCGGCAGAAAGCCCGGCGTGCCGAAGCACTCGTAGCCGGAACCGGTGTCGCGCTGGCGAGCCGAACCGGTGATGTCCTGAAACAGCAGCGCGTGGTGCACCACGCGCCGGTCGTCGGGCCGAATATCGACGGCGCGGACCCAGCGGTCGCGCGGAATTTTTGCCGGCAGCGCGAAGCAGCGGTACTGGTCGGGCCCGTCGGCCGGCACATCGTAGGCAGTGGCCATCTGGGTTTCGAGATCGGGCGCGCCGAATTGCCAGCCTTCCGGAAACTGGGGCGGCGCGGGCGTGGCCGCGGGGTCGCCTTCCGGTGCACCCTCGGCTGCCCAGCGCCTCAGAACGGCGATCTCGGAATCGCTCAGACGCCGTTCGTCTTTGAAGCGCGGCGCAACCGGAAGCCACGGCGGCATGGAGCGATTGTGCGTGACGGTGGCAATCAATGCGGCCCGTTTGGCCGTGTCCTGGTAGCTGAGCAGACTGAACGGCGCGACCCCGTTCGTCCTGTGGCAAGAAGCGCAATGGCGATAAAGGATGGCCGCCACATCGTGCGAATACGTGACGCTCCCGCCCCCCGCCCAAAAAACCGCCAGCCATCCCAAGAGGTGCACAGATCCATTGTGCCGCACCATGGCCGGCTAAATTTCACGAGAAAGCGCTCGGAGCCTCGCCGTTCGTGGAGCGGGCCTCCGGCCCGCAACGCCGGCTTTCCAGCCGGCGCTCCGCTTCTCGAGCCCGTCAACCCACTATGGCGACGGGCCTTATGGGAGACGCGGTGGCGCCGCGGAGTTTGAGCGGCAGCGCCACGAAAAGAAATTCGGCGACGCCCGCGCCCGCCAGTTCCTCCAGGTTCAGGCACTCGATGATATGAATCCCGCTCTCGACTAACAAGTGGACGTGGACCGGCATGTTGGCGTCCGGCAGTTTCTCGAAGCCCACGGTGTCGGAGCCCGCCGCGTAGACGCCGCGGGCGCTCAGCCATTGCGCGCCGTCGAGCGCCGGACCGGGGCCGCTGGCCTGCGAGACGAAGCGCGCGGCGTCGTTCCAGTACCGCGCCCAGCCTGTGCGCAGCAACACCACGTCGCCCGGGCGAATCTCGACGCCGGCGGCGCGTTGGGCATCCGCCAGCCGACCGGGAGTGATTGTGAAATCCACCGGCAGGGCGTCGACGCCCGTCTGGCGTGCGATATCCAGCAGCACGCCGCGCCGCAGGATGGGCGGAACGGTGTCGATGGAGTGCTGCCGCAGCCCGCCCGCATACGATTGCAACCCCGCGGCTTCCCCGCCCCCATACAACTTGCCGCCGTGGGAAAAATGGCACAGCGCATCGATGTGCGTGCCGACGTGACTGCCCAGCGCCATCGCATCGCAAGCCGAGCTGTTCCCCGCCGGGCCGTTGTACTCGCCGTGCTGCTTCACCAGGCTGAAGAGGAATGGCGGATGCGTGGGATAGTGCGGCATCCCGACGAAATATGGCTGCGCCAAATCGTACACGCGCGCGGAAGAGAGCCGGTCAAGAAGTTCCATTAGCGCCCCGCCCAAAAGCCCCTTTCAGCCGCCAATAAACACCGATGCACGCTGATAAGCAATTTCATTTCCATCCGCGTTTATCGGCGTTCATCGGCGGCCAAATCGTAATCCTCAACTATCTAGAAACGGTAGTGTAGACCGAATTGCATGATGCGTGGGGAATAGAACATCGAGGAGATCACGCCGAACGTGGTCGAGTTGATATTCTGGTCGCCTACCCAGAACGTGGCGTGGTTGAGGACGTTGAAGGCGTCCATGCGCAACTGGATGGACTGCCGCTCCCCGAACTTGACGGTCTTGGAGAGACTCGTGTCGATATCGAAGGTCCATGGCCCGGAGAACTCGCGGCGCTGCAATACGCCCAGCGTGCCGGCGTCGGGATTGGAGAAGACCTCGCCTGGGAAGCTCGCGACACCCGGCGCGGAGACGCCGCTATGGTCGGCGGGATTGATGGCGGATGGCGCCACCACGACGGGGCCGTTGCCGGTCATCTGGAATTTCACAATATTGAAAAGCGCCGCTCCGCTCAAACTGGTGTCGGCGGTGTTGTAGTACGAGCGGGCGGCGCGATTCAAAGTCCCATAGCTCGAAAGAACGGAGAACGGCGCGCCCGATTGCCACACCCATGTCGCGCCGAGAATCCATCCGCCCATCACCCGATCCAACCGATGGTAGTGCAGCACATGGTTGCCGCCGAAGGGCAGTTCGTAAAAGCCATCCGCCTTGATCATGTGGTTCAGATCGAAGTTGGCGCGGGACCGTTCCAGCTTGGGATTGTTGAGATCGAGGAAAGCCTGGAAGCGCGTCTGTAAGTCGCCATCGCCATCGCTGAGCACTTTGGAAAACGTGTAATTGGCCTCAAAGGTCAGGCCGGTATGGACCCGGTGACGAACGGCGATCTGAAGCGAATTGTAACTGGAGCTCGAATAATTGGTCAGCATGTCGGCCCCCAGCGCATACGGATTCTGCAACAAAGGCACGGCGTTGGTGGGGTTGAGGCCATTGGTCTGGTAATAACTGGCTAACTCGCCGGCCTGGCCGGTTTCAATGAGACTTACTACGTTGGGATCGCTCAAATCGCCGCGGGCCGCGAACTTAGTCAATACCGTAAGAGGCTGACTGCCGGAAACCAGCGGGCTGTAAGCCGGATTGAAGACACCGTTTTTGGTCAGCGCCAGGAATCCATTGCTCTGCGCGCGCAAGAAGTCCGCCAGAAAGCCGTTGCTGTTAATCTGTACCTGGTTGAAATCGAAGGCGCGGTAGGCGCCCACCACGTGATTTCCCACATAACGGGCTTCGAACACCGTGTGCAGCAATTCCTGCTGCACGCCGAAGGAGTATTGCTGCACGTAGGGGCGGTGCAGATTGGGATCGATGGTGGCGACCACGTTAAACGGGTTGGTGGCGTAGTTCTCCGCCACCGTAATGGGCACCTGGTAAGTGGGAAGCTGGATCGTTGGCACGCCGCCCGCTACGGTATTACTCAATCCCGTGGCGCTGGCGAATCCCTGTAACCCGGCGTTGGCTTCCAGCATGTTTTCGGGAGCTACGATTTCCTGATCGTTGACGTAGCTGATGCTGTAGCCGCCGCGCACCGCGGTCTTGCCGTTGCCGAAGACGTCCCATGCCAGGCCGAAGTTGGGCGCGAAATCCTTCCACTGGCGTTTGTACCAGGGTCTCCCGGCGGAGCCGCCGGCAAAGTTCAGGGTAGCGTTTGAAAGCAGCGTCTGCACCGCCGAACCCGTCATCACGGGCAGTAGCTCGAGCGAATTAGCCTCGTCGGCAACTCCCGGGAATTCCCAGCGCAGCCCCAGCGTCAGGCTGAGCCGCGCCGATACCTTCCAGTTGTCCTGCGCATAGGTGGCGTAGTCGTTCAGAATGAAATCTCGCACGAAGGGCGCGCCTGGCACGTAGCCGGAACTGCGGCTGGTGACGTTGAGCGTCTGGGCGTACCCGTCTATGTACCCGCCGAGAGTAGCCAGCAATGCATTCGCCGTGTAGTAGTCGTTAGTGGTCACGCCGGGCAGTTCGCTGGTCTTGAGAGCCGGCTGCCCGGAGCCCATGGCAAGTGAATAACTGGGGATCACGCCGGAGGCGTCGTAAGAATGGACCCGGATATCCTGCCCCTGGAAACCGAACTGCACATTGTGGCGGCCGTGTTGCCAGCCGGCATTATCGGCCAGCGTCACCGTGTTGGTATCGCGCCCCTGCGGCTGGAACTCGTTGATGGGATCGGAAAACAGCATCCCCGTCAAGTAGTAATTACCCGGGTACGACTGGTTGTCGAAGAAGTAGCCGTAAGTGAAGTTGAAGCCGAACAGAAGCTCGTTGGTGATGTGGGAAGTGGGCGTAGCGCGCCAGGAGGCGGCCAGAAAATTGGAATGCGTGGGGTTAGTGGCTTTAGGAATGGCGGAGTAATCGTTCTCAACGTCGGGCCGGTCGGAATTGAAGCGGTTCCAAAGATAGCTGACGCTCACCTGGTGACGCGTGTCGATGCTGTAATCGATCTTGCCGGTGAAGTTGTCGCGGGTGCCATTATCCCGCATATTGAAACGGTATCCGGCGGTGTTCAGGCCGTCGCCCACCAGCTCATTGTTAATCAGGCTGGGAGACGGAACCCGCGCCAGCAGCTTCGCCATGGTGGGATCGACGCCCGTGAGGCCGCGCAAAGCCAGCACATTCACATGTTGGAGATTGCCGGAGCTGTCCCGGTAAGTGAAGATGCCGGCCGCCGCGCTGGCAGTCAGAATCGTGTTGTCGACCGGTGTCTGCGAGTGTGTGCGTAAGCCTTCGTAGTTGAAATAGAAGAAGAGCTTATCTTGCACGATGGGTCCGCCCGCGGTGAAACCGAACTGATTCTGATTCAGGCGGGGCAGGCCGACGCCAGCCTGGTTGTTAAACCAGTCATTGGCCGAGAAAAAGTTATTACGGTTGTACCAGAGCGCTTCGCCGTGCAGGACGTTGGTGCCCGATGGCGTGGAGAAGGCGGTTTGCGTGGCTCCGCCGGAAGCCGCTGAATTGCCGTTCGAGCCAACCAGCGTCATCTGCCTCACCTGGCCCAATAGCAGCTTGTTAGGGGTGTAATCGAGCGCGTTGTCGCGAATGTAATTGTCCTGAATGTTGACGCCGTCTAAAGTGACATCCGAATACGAAGTGCGCAGCCCGTTGATCACAGTGTAGGAGTTGCCGTTCGCCACCACGCCGGGCTCGAGTTGAATCAGGCCGAGCGGATCGCGATCGAAAATGGGCAGGTTCTTGATCTGATCGACGGTGATGGTGTCGGAGATCTCGGCGTTGTTGACCTCTACGCCCTGGGCGTCGCCGGTGACTTCCACGGTCTCCGCCACTGAAGCTAGTTGCAGCTTCACCTGGGGCACGGAAGTCTCGCGAGCGGCGTCGATAGTGAGCCCGCGGAGCGTGAACGTGACAAACCCCTTGGCTTCCACCGTGAGGTCGTAATCGGCCGGCCGGACGGCCAGGAAGTTGTATGCGCCGTTGGTCGCGGTCTTCGTAGAGAGCAGGGGCTTTTTGCCTCCGGCCATGTACAGATCCACCTGAGCGTCGGGCACCACTGCGCCGGAGGAATCGACCACCGTTCCGGCCACCCGCCCGGAGGATTGGGCCAACAGGGAAACGGCTGAAAGCCAAACGGACAGCAGCAACCCACACCGCAAGCGCATGTTTTATTAGAACGTAAAAGCCGCCTAAGCGTTTCAATCAAAGTGGAACAGACGATCGGTTTTTGTCGTCTGTCCAGGCCGGCCTGCGGGGACCCTCGCTGTTCGTGGAGCGGGCCTCCGGCCCGCAACGCCGGCTTTCCAGCCGGCGCCCCGCTTTTTCGACCTTGTCGCCAGCCCGGCCCACGGATAGGTTGCGTCGTTGGCCGGGCTAACCCTGACCTGCCGCCAAAGCCGATACCCCATCCCACCTGCGGTACGCTGGAAGTCGGTTATGAAACTTCGCGAGATTGCCGACCAATTGGGATGCCGCGTGGCGGGCAACCCGGACCTGGAGATCACCGGCGTGGCCGGAATGGAACATGCCGGGCCCGGACACCTCACGTTTCTGGCGAATCCCAAATACGGGCCGAAAGTCAAACATACGCGGGCCGGCGCCATTTTGGTATCGGGCGAGATCCCGGGAGTGGAGATCACGTTTCTGGTTTCGACCAACCCTTATCTCGATTTCGCGCGGGCCCTGGCGCTGTTCTATCAACCGCCCCGGCCGGCCGCTGGCGTTCACCCGCTGGCAGCGGTGGCAGCCAGCGCGGTGGTCGGGGAAAACTGCTCCATCGGGCCGTTCGCGGTAGTGGGGGAACGCGTCAAACTGGGGCGCAACGCGGTATTGCATCCGCACGTGGTGATCTATGAAGGCGCTGAAATCGGCGACGATTTTCTGGCGCATTCGGGCTCGGTGGTACGGGAGTTCTGCCGCATCGGCAACCGCGTGATTCTGCAAAATGGCGTGGTGGTGGGCGGCGACGGCTTCGGCTTTGCCAAGCGCGCCGACGGCTCGCATTGCAAAATCGTACAATCGGGCGTGACCGTAGTCGAAGACGATGTGGAGATCCAGAGCCTGACCGCGGTGGACCGCGCCACGGTCGGCGAGACCCGCATTAAGCGCGGCGCCAAAATCGACAACCTGGTGCAGGTGGGCCATGCCTGCGTGGTGGGCGAAGACAACATCATCTGCGCGCAAACCGGCCTGGCCGGCAGCACGGAACTGGAGCGCAATGTGCTCCTGGCCGGACAGGTGGGCTCGTCGGGACACCTCACCGTGCACGAGGGCGCCACGGTATATGCGCAAAGCGGCATTGGCGGCGATGTGGAGGCCGGCGCGCGCATTTCCGGATCGCCTGCATTCGGGGCGTCGGAGTGGCTGCGGGCCGTCACGGCCTTCCCGCGGTTGCCGGAAATGCTCAAGACTCTAAGGGAATTGAAAAAGAAAGTCGATGAACTAGAGAAGCGATGACCAACCAAAACCCACCCCACGACAACCGCCGCCCGGTTGCTTACATGAACGAGCAGTTTCTGAATGGGCCGGATGCGCGCGCCCTGCGCATTCTCTCCGAATTTCTGGAGCCGCTCGCCCATTTCCGCCGCGAGAAGATCCGCGACACGGTAGTGTTCTTCGGGTCGGCGCGCATCCGCGAAGATGGGCCGATGGCCCGGTACTATGAGGATGCCCGCACGCTGGCAAGACTGCTCACCCAATGGGCCGACCAGTTCACCAACGCCAACAACCGGTTCGTGGTCTGCTCCGGCGGAGGCCCGGGCATTATGGAAGCGGCCAACCGCGGCGCCAGCGAAGCCGGCGGCAAGACCGTGGGGCTGAACATCGGGCTGCCCTTCGAGCAGTTTCCGAACCCCTACATCACGCCCGAGCTGAGCTTCGAGTTCCACTACTTCTTCATGCGGAAGTTCTGGTTCGCCTACCTGTCTAAAGCGTTGGTGGTCTTCCCGGGCGGCTTCGGCACGATGGACGAGATGATGGAAATCATGACGCTGACCCAGACCCAGAAGCTGGCCAAGAAGATCACCGTGGTGGTCTATGGCAAGAAATACTGGGAGGAGATTATCAACTTCGACGCGCTGGTAAAGCACGGAATGATCTCGCCCGAAGATCTGGATCTGTTCCAGTTTGCCGACGATCCGCAGACCGCCTTCGAACTGTTGAAAGCCGGCCTGAAGGACTACGCGTTGCAAGTGGACTCGCCGGAGTTGCCGGCCATCGCGCGCTCGGTGAACCCGCAAAGGGCCGAACGCACGTAGGGGTTCGCCCGCGGTGCGGATCTCAGCAAGCATGCGGCCAGCCCGCGATGCGCCTGCTGAAGAGCAGCGCCGGGTCGCCGCGCGGCGCTTAGCGGCTGCCGCCGGCCGGCGGGATCAGGTCGGGCTCGCGTCCCACTACTCCGCGCTTGGCTTCCTCCAGGCTCACGTTGTAATCGTCCAGGGTCTTGCCGAGGGTCTGGTCGAGGTTGGTGCGGGCGCGCTGGTATTGGTTCAGCGCGTCGGCTTCGGCCAGTTGCCGGGCCGTGGAATCGCGCTGGGCAATCACGACGTCCAGAATGGTCGCGGTGCCGAGCTCATACTTGCGGCGCATTCCGGCCAGGGTCTGGTCGTACAGCTTGCGGGCGACCACGCTGGTTTCCCAGGCCGCGCGGGCGTTGCGCAGGGCGGTCCAGGAATTCATCACATTCAGCTTGATGCTGTTGTGGAGCTGGTGATCCTGAATTTCGGCCTGGCGGTAGCTCAGCTCATTGGTAACTAGGTCGGCTTGGCTGGCGCGGTTGCGGATGGGAACGGTCAGCGTGAGCTGCGCGCTATAGTTCGGGAAGTTGCGCGAGAAAATCTGGCTGAGCACGGTGCCGTAGCCGCCGATCAGGAACTGGTTGACGTCGGCGGGCCCGAGCTGCTTGTACCCGATGCTGCCATTCGGGAGGACATAGGGCTGCGGAACCGTGCTGATGGCGCCGCCCTGTCCGGCGTTGGTCATGGTGACGTTGGCCGAAAGGGTCGGCAGCAGATTGTTCTTGACGCCCAGCAGGTCGAGGCGGGCATTTTCCAGGGTGATCTGGTTCTGCTCGATTTCCGGGCGGCTGGCCAGAGCGTTCTGCACGAGTTCCTGGATGGGGATCAGGGGTTCTTGAGCGGGCACCTCGATGTGGTCGGTGGGAACGATGCGGGCCACGGCCACTAGGGGGTTATCCAGACCGCTGCGGGTGACGTAGTTTTTCAGGATCATCTCCTGCTGGAGCACCTGCGATTCCTGTGCGATCACATCCTGTTGCGCGGCCTTCATGTCGGCCTCGGCCTGGATGATGTCGATTTCAGCGATGGCGCCCAGGTCGGCGCGGCGCTTATTGTCTTCGTAAAGTCTGGTATCGAGGTCCAGGGTCTGCTGCTTGATTTTGAGTTCGTCATCGAAGGTGACCAGGTCCCAATAAAGACTGACCACGCCGGCGACGGTGGAGATAACCTGCTGCTTAAACGTCAGATCGTTGGCCTTGAGGTTGTTCTGGGCCTTGTGATAGGACCGCTTGTTAACGGCCAGACCGAAGCCGTTGAGCAGGTTCTGGGTGATGCTGAGCGAAAGGCTGCCGCTGTCGTAGGGATTGAACAGCGCGGTGGTGGCATTCTGGTTGTAATTGAACACGCTGCTGAAACCGACCGCGGCGGTGGTGCCGGTCCAATACGACTCCTGCACGCCATAGACCAGATTCTTATAGGAATCGACCAGCGAGGAGGTTCCGGTGAAGGTGGTGGAAGTGAGAATTTGCGTCTGGTGGGAGAATCCTCCTGAGACATAGAGGATGGGGTCGACGTTGGGAATAGCCGATCCCGCCAACTGCACGCTCAGTCCGCTGAGGACGCCGTTGTTGGTGTTGCTTCCGGTGCCGCCACCGCTGCCGCTGTTCACGGCAGTGGCCCCCGCCAGAACATTCAGGCTGGCTGAAGAGGGTCCGGAAGAAATGCTGGTGGAGACGTTACGCAACAACTGGCCGGCGCTGGCGCGTTGCAGATCGGCCAGGGCCAGCTTGGGAGCGTAGCGCGAACTCTCGATGTCGAGATTGTTCTCCAGGGCCAGGGCAATGGCGTCGCGGAGGGACAGATAGATGTTGCCAGCGCGCATGAGCTTGTCGATGCGCAAGGAATCCTCAAAGCTGACGTGGCTGACGTCGCGGACGCGGAAGTTCCTGGTCAGGTCATAGATGAAGCCGTGGCCCGTCTCCTGGGTCAGCCCTTGAGTCTGGGCGAAGACCGGCACGGCGATGGCAAGGCAAAGCGCTAGCGCGAGAAAGGGTCTGGTAGAAGACATAAACGGAACGAACCTCAATGTTCTATTATGGCGGCAAAAGGGATCCCGCCGCATGGGGGGCCAAGGGTTCATCTCTTCCCCCATACGCAACAACCGCGGCTGCGGTTCGGAAAATGTGCGGGCATTAACAAAAGGACGGCCGAGTGGGAGAGTCGTTAGCTGCGACTTTTCACTGAAAGCGCCCTGGTAGCGCCGGCGGTCTTTGCCGCCGGTGCCTTTGGCAACAGAAGTAAGGACGCTCTGGTAGCGCCGGCGGTCTTGCCGCCGGTGCCTTTGGCAACAGAAGTAAGGACGCCCTGGTAGCGCCGGCGGTCTTGCCGCCGGTGCCTTTGGCAACGGAAGTAAGGACGCCCTGGTAGCGCCGGCGGTCTTGCCGCCGGTGCCTTTGGCAACAGAAGTAAGGACGCCCTGGTAGCGCCGGCGGTCTTGCCGCCGGTGCCTTTGGCAACGGGTCGGGATCCCGACTTACGGTAGAGTAGCAGTAGGGGTATGCGCAAGCTCTGGTTGACGCTAGCCGCGCTGGCACTGGTGGCGTGGGCGGCAAATATCCGGTTGTATTTGAAGGATGGCACGTATCATCTGGTGCGCGAATACCAGGTGCAGGCCGACCGGGTGCGCTATTACAGCGTGGAGCGCAGCGACTGGGAAGAGATCCCGCTCGACCTGGTGGACCTGAAACGGACCGAAACCGAAGCCGCCGAACGGCAGGCCGCCGTGGATAAGGAGGCCAAGGCCAGCGCCGAGGAAGAGGCCGCGGAGCGGGCTGCGCGAGTCGAAGTGGCCCGAATTCCGCAGGATCCGGGCGTCTACTGGGTGGAAAACAACACCACCAAGGTCCTCAAGGCCGGTGAAGTCGCGGTGCATACCAGCAAAGGCCGCGTCGTGCTGCAGAAGATGGTGGGGCCGTTTTTCAGCGGCAAAGGGACGCTGGAGTTGAACGGCTCGCACTCGCTGAACGTCTTTACCAACCCGGAGCAGGAATTTTACATCCAGCTCTCGGAACCTGAAGATTTCGGTATCGCCAAACTGACCACCAAGGGCGGTGTGCGCATCGTCGAGAACCTCACCTACAACGCGGTGGTCAAAGACTTGGTGGACGAAGAGCGCACCATGGTGGACATTCTGCGGCGGGAAATGGCCGAGGGCCTCTACAAGATCTGGCCCCAGGAGAAGTTGGAGCCGGGCGAATACGCGGTGGTGGAGTTCACGGATGGCAAGGTGAACATGCAGGTTTGGGATTTTGCGATCAAGGGGAAATGAAGCAGCTATGTCTAGCCCGCTTTTCTCACCAGGTTTCGTCGCGAGGCGCGTCAGAAGGCTGCGGATACGAGGCGCGCGCCGCTCAGCGCGCGCAGGCATACTGGAACAGTATGTCGAGCACGCTGAGCAAGCGCAACGAAGTAGCCGCGGCCTGATCACGCACCGCAGCAGAAAGCTGGTGAGAAATGGGGGCTAGTGTCAACACTGTTCAGTTAAGTGGGAAAGGCCATCGCCTTTCGTGGCCTGTTGCAGAGGGCCGTCGGCCTGCGAAATTTCATGAAAGAGTGCGCCGAGCCTCGCTGCTCGTGGAGCGGGCCTCCGGCCCGCAACGCCGGCTTTCCAGCCGGCGCCCCGCTTTTTCGACCCTGTCATGGTTAGCTGAAGCACGGGCGCTTGACAGACGACTAAAACCGATCGTCTGTCCCACCCCCGACGCCAGCTTAAGTGAACAGCATGCGGGCTAGCGTCCGCGTAGCGGTGGTGCAGGCGGGTTCGATTCTTTTCGACAGCGAGCGGACGCTGGCCAAAGCGGAGCGGCTGACGGCGGAGGCGGCGGAAGGCGGGGCGAAACTGGTCGTCTTTCCGGAAGCCTTTGTGGGCGGGTATCCGAAGGGAGCCGATTTCGGAACGCTGGTGGGTACGCGCACACCGGAAGGCCGCAAGCTGTTCCGCCGGTACTTTGAAAACGCACTGGACGTGCCGGGCGAGGGCACGGCGAGGCTGGGCGAGGCGGCGCGCGCGCACGGCGTCTGGCTGGTGATGGGCGCCATCGAACGCGATGGCGGCACTCTGTATTGCACCGTACTGTTCTTCGCGCCCGACGGCCGGCTCGCGGGCAAGCACCGCAAATTGATGCCCACGGCCATGGAACGGCTGATCTGGGGCTTCGGCGACGGCGCTACCATGCCGGTGATCGAAACCGGTTTCGGCAAAATCGGCGCGGTGATCTGCTGGGAGAACTACATGCCGCTGCTGCGCGCGGCGATGTATGCCAAGGGCATCCAGTTTTATTGCGCGCCGACCGTGGACGACCGGGAAACCTGGCAGGCGAGCATGCGGCACATCGCGATCGAAGGCCGTTGCTTCGTGCTCTCGGCGTGCCAGTATAGCCGGCCGGACGGCGCGGGGCCGCGGGAGACGATCCGCGGCGGCAGCGTGATTGTAGGACCGTTGGGCAATGTGTTGGCGGGGCCTTCGTACGACGAGGAATGCACTCTGACAGCGGAGCTCGATGCCGGCGAGACGGCCGAAGGAAAGTTCGATCTGGACGTGGCGGGACACTACTCGCGGCCAGACGTCTTCCGGCTGGTGGTAAACGAGGGAAACGGAGAATGAGGCATTCCCCCGGGGGGTTTGAATTGATTGGAAGAAGGGCGGCGGAAGCCTGATGGAGATGACGGCTGCAAATGGCCGCCCGGCGCCGGTTGCCAACCGGCGCGCAGGATGCCATCCTGCCCCACAAAGCGCGGCGCAATGTCTATGAAGCTGCGACCCTGGGTGGTGGTGCTGTTGGTGATGCTGGCGGTCGGGCTGCTCCGCTGGCGCCTGCTGGACATGCCGCTGGAACGGGACGAAGGCGAATACGCCTACGCCGGGCAGTTGATGCTCGAAGGGATTCCACCCTATCAATTGGCCTGCAATATGAAGCTGCCGGGGACGTATGCGGCGTATGCCCTGCTGATGGCGGTCTTCGGCCAGAGCATCGCCGGAATTCACTGGGGATTGCTGCTGGTGAACTGCGCGGCCATCCTGCTGGTCTATCTGCTGGGCAAGCGGCTTTTCGGAATGGCCTCGGGGGTGGCGGCCTGCGCGGCTTACGCGCTGCTCTCGATCGGGTCCGGGGTGCTGGGCACCGAAGCGCACGCTACGCACTTCGTGGTGCTTCCGGCGCTGGGTGGCGCGCTGCTGCTGGCGCGTCCGGCCGATTCGTGGCGGCCATCGGCGCTGTGGTGGAGCGGCCTGCTGTTCGGGCTGGCCCTGGTGATGAAGCAGCAGGGCGCCTTGTTCGGAGTTTTCGGCGCGGTGTATGTGACGGCCCGGTGCTGGCGCGAAGGCCGCGGCCTGGCCGTCAAACTGGGAGCCTTTCTGCTCGGCGCGGCGGCGCCCTTCGCGCTCACCTGCTTGTGGCTATGGCGGGCGGGCGTCTTCGCCAAGTTCTGGTTCTGGACCTTCACCTACGCCCGCCAGTATGCCGGCGAAAGTTCCCTGGACGAAGGCATTGGGGCATTCACGGCGAGCTTTGTGCCCATCCTGAAGCAGAACGCCGCGCTGTGGCTGCTGGCGGCGGCAGGGCTGGTGCTGGCGTGGCGGCAGCGGGAAAAGCGGGGCGCCGCGGCCTTTGCGACGGCGTTCCTGCTGTTCTCGTTTCTGGCGGTTTGTCCGGGGCTGTTTTTCCGCGAACATTATTTCGTGCTGCTGCTGCCGGCAGCCGCGCTGCTGGCCGGAGCCGCGGTGAATCGTCGCGCGATGTACTGGGTGTTTGGCGCGGCGCTCGTCTTGTCGCTGATTTTGCAGCGCGATTTCCTGTTTCGCCTCAGTCCGGTGGAGGCTTGCCGCGAACTCTACGGGCGCAATCCGTTTCCCGAAGCCATTCCGGTGGCCGATTACATCCGGGCGCACTCGGAGAAAAATGCGCGCATCGCGGTGTTGGGGTCGGAGCCGGAGATCTACTTCTACGCGCGGCGCCATTCGGCCACCTCGTACATCTACATGTACGGGCTGATGGAAACGCAGCCCTACGCGCTGCGGATGCAAAACGAACTGATCGGAGAAGTGGAGGCGAGCGCTCCGCAATATGTGGTGCAGGTTTCCGGCAACGCGTCCTGGCTGCAGGACCAGCAATCGTCAACGCGGATCTTCGATTGGTGGTATGCCTACGGGGCGCGGCACTACCATTTGGTAGCGATCGCCGACATCATTTCCGAAGACCGCACGGAGTACCGCTGGGCGGGCGCGGTGGACGCTTATCAGCCGCAGTCTTCCTATTTCCTGGCGGTCTACCGGCGCAAGGATCCCGTCACCGCAGTTTCACACGAGACCAGTAAGCTCCCAACCGGCAGTCCCCCGCGAGCGGCGTGGTGGCAAACTGCAGGCTCCCCGGCATCCCTTTGGGAAGCGGTAGGATTTCGGCCGCGGTGACGTCCTGGAAACCGCGCGCCTGCAAAGTGCGGCGGAGCAACATGCGGTCGATAGAGCCGGCGCTCGAGCGGTAGCTCACGCGGAATTCCACGCGCGACTGCGGGGATTCCAGGTCGTAGCATTGGTTGAGGAGACCGAAGGCCACATCGAGAGACGCCGCGGTGCCATCGTAAGGCAAGCTCCCGGCCGCCGGAGCATTCGCCTGCAAGCGCGGATTGCAGTAGGCTACGCTCCAACTCGGACGTTGCTCCCAGGCCGGCGAGATTTCGGCCGAGTGCATGCCGCCGGCCAGCCGCCATTTGTCGTCATCGAACATTTCCGGCAAGGGACGAGGCGGTATGGAAAGGCGATACAAGCGGATCGCGATTTGCGGGCGGTAAAACCATTTGCCGCCTGAGCCGGTGCTGACGGAAATACGGGAGACATCGGGCGCCAGAAGATGGCTTTGGTCCGCGCGAAAGAGTAGCGCGAAGGCCGCGGGATTTTCGACCACCGGCGAGATTAGGAAGCCTGAACGCGCCAGGGGAACCAGCAACACGTAGGTGTTCCATGCGCCGCCGGCTTGCACGTTGAGATCGATTTCGGGCGGACGGAAGAAAAAGTCGATCAGACGGCCGAGCGGCCGAACCTGGAGATCGATCTCCGCCCAGACGGGGCCGGCGGATGGGGAGTCGAGCTGGATCTCCCGATCCCAGGTGACGGTGCGTTCCAGGAATTTCGCGGGGTGGAGCGGCGCGGGCCTGGGCACTTTGCTCAGAGCCAGGTACTCGCCCGAAAAACCGGCGGGCTGGTAGCGCGCCAGGAGTTCCAGCCACGCCAGATTATCTTCCGAGCTGGGATACCGGCCGTCCATTGCATCGGCGTTGAGCAATACGAAATCGGGCGCGCGCGGACCGGCCAGGAAATTGGCATTCAACCGTGCCAGGTATGGGTTGACGGCGGCATAGCTTTGGATGACCGGCCGCGGGCGGTAGTCGGCGGAATTCGCCATCAGCGTGAGGATGTCAATCGGCAGGATGTCGGCGGTGCCGGTGAGCGGAGCGATGGGGTAAGCTTGGCGCCAGTCCGCGAGGTCTTGGCGCCAGTCGCGCTGCAGTGCGGCGCTCGACTGGAAGGCGCGCGGAAGCTGTTGGATGGCTCTGGCTCTCGACGCCAGGTAACGATGGAGATCACCGGCAGGCACGGTGGTCCACGCGAAGAAGACGGTGGCGGCGGCCGCCACAAGCACCAGCGCGCGGGACCATAGATGTCCGGCGAAGAGCATCACGATCAGCGATGCGGGGACCGCGAACATCAGGATGCCCGCCCAGATGTGGCCGCCGTCCTGCCTGACGAAAGCCTGCTTGAACGCCATGAAGAAATACGCGCTGACCCAGGCTGCGCCCGCCAGCGCGATCCAGCCGCGGCGGCGCATGGCGACGAAGTAAGCCAGCAGCACCAGCAGGCAGAACAGCGCTCCGGCAACCACCTGGGGGGCCGGACCCTCGAACGCCATTCCCGCGCCGTAACCGGACATGGTGGCGAAAGCGCCGCGCAGAAACGGCACGAAAGAAGCCGCGTGCTGCCCGGCGGCGAAATAAAATGCCGCATAGCAGGCGGCCAGGCTGGCGGAGATGTACGGGATGCGGCGCGCGGAAAGAAGCTCATCGAGAAGGATTAAAAGGCCCAGCGCCGCCACCAGCGGCAGCGCTACCAGCTTGACATGCGCGCCGAGACCGCAGGCGGGGACCAGCATGGCGATGCTCAGAAGCCGCGCTTGGGGAGAGACGCTTTCGTCTGTCAACCCGTCGGTTTCGAAAACGACCATGTAGAGCAGGAACGGCGCCGCAATCCACGGAGAGGCCAACGCCAGCAGCCAGAGTAGCCAGAGACAGCGCCAGGAGCAGCGGCGGATGCGCAGCAAGGCAAGAAAGGCCGCGCCGGCGCTCACGCCGAGCGCCAGCACCAGGCGACCGAACGCGAGCCACGGGTAGATGGCGGGATTGCCGCGGGGCTCGGCCAGAAAGCCCCAGGGGCCATAGGTAAAAACCAGGTCGGTGCCGCACTGCGCGTGGCGCAGGAACTGGTCCACCAAGGTGGCCTGCCAGGACTGGTCGAGCGAACCCTCGCTCAAGTCGAGGCGCGGCGGCGGCGGAAGAACGTAAAAGACCAGCAGCAACAGAAGGATCAGCGCACTGGTGAGCCAGAACTCACGCCACGCGATTACTCGATCCGCCATAGTTCGTGCCGGTTGGTTTCTCCATTACCAACGGCCGATTATAACAGGCCGTCACAAAAGCAGGGACAGCATGGAGTGCGCCCCCAAGGTGAGACAAAGAAATCAGGGACGGTCCCTTCTTTCCCTCGACAGCTTACCGGCTGGGGCATTCGGATGATAATGTGCCGTTCTTTACCTCAAGACGCGACAGCAGGTACTGTCGGCGTAGGTCATACTCGAACAGCCATGTTTGCTCAGAAATTCCACCGGCGAGCCCGTGCGCCTTGACATAGAGGATGCCATTGTGGGTGTCTATCCGAACATCAGAAGGGTAGACGTAGTCACCCGCATCAGCGACTACCAACTCGCGGCCAGTGGCTGGGTAGAACGCCGTAATCCTGCCCCCGGGAAGTTGGGCTCCGTGGATGACCACCTTCAGGCCCTCAGGAAGCGGAATCTCGCTGTCCCATTCGCGTGTGCGTGGGACGACTGTTGGGTTCGACGACAGGGGAACACATGCCGCAGCCTGGTACCTTGAGATCGCTGGGGCGCGTGAAACAGGGAGGGCACAGCCCGTCGGGCCAAAGTCCGTTCCGATGCAGAGGATGATCTGCAGCAGCCCTAAGGTCCTGCTCATCCAGCGTGGACCCGAGATCCTCGTGGTATCTCGAGGCCTGTCCCCATGGCGCGCCCGGGTGATTCCGCCCGACGCCCTAGGACGAGGCTCTGGTCTGGGGTTGCCATGATCGATGATCGCTCGTAGGGTCGTTCCCGATCTCCCGCGGCAGTCAACCGCCCCTCCGCCATGATCGCCCGGGATGCGATCCTTCGCCCAGGTTACTCGGCTTGGGATCGATCTCATTCCGAACACCAGCCGTTTCCTCATAAGGCCTCTAGCACCCGCCAGTCTACGATCACAGATGGTTCCGGTTTGTTCAATCCAGACCCTCAGGGTTACCAGCCCCAAGAGCCAGGCGTTCGTGGCGGATTGAAGCCGCCGGCTTGGCCCATTAAGTAAGCTACCGTATTGCTGTTCGGACCGAAGACAGCGTTGTATACGAGAGTGTCCTGCTGCCAAGAGCTCGCTGCAACGAGCATTGAAGCAACTCCAGCACAACTAATCGACGATAATGCACTGCTCCACCATTCAGTGCCGTTCCCGGGCGAATCCGCACCCTCGGGAGAATGCACCCAAACGTTCAAGTAGGTTACCGTCGATGGCCCGTGCTTGAGGGTGCCGCGCTTGGATACTACGTGAGGGCCGCCCGAGATCATCTCGTCGAGCACTGCGGTGTCCGTATTTGGGTCGAACTCCTCGACCTCCCAATATGCATGCGTCGCATTCACCTCTTGCGCTGTCGAATCCTGAACGGGGCGGTAGTACAAGGTCGCCTCACACTCAATCGGTTGCGAGTTGCTCCCTCCGCCGCCTCCCCCGCCACCACCACCACCACCACCGCCTACCGGCAGGACAACCGGTCCGCAGCCAGGATCCGGCGCATACAACATTGCGTGAGCGAACTGCGACGGCAGGCCACCCGTGCCGCATGGTGCGTAGCACGCAGGGTCGTCAGGATGCTCAATGCACCATCCAGCAGTGGGGCCCTCAGCATACAGTCCGTGGCGATCATTGAAGTTCACTGGGTCGCCATTCACATAGGCGTACCGGTTAAGGCTGATCGGAGTCGACGGATCCGCGGTCTTGATCCCGCCCGGATCCACGTTCCAGAACCTTCCCGTCCCCGAATTGTAGTATCTCTGCTCCGCGTAATCCTGCCCCGGCCCATCGCTGTAGTACGTCCCGAACTTCTCCGTGTCGTCCGGCGTCACCGTCCGCTCTTCCCCGTACGGAAAGTACGAATAACTTACTCCACCCGAATTCCGCACGCTCCCCAGCCGGTCCGTCACCACCGCGCCCATATCCGTTGTCATCACCAGTTTCCCCCCGAAGTACACGTTGTATGGGCGCATGTAGCAATTCGCCTGGCCGCCGAAGTAGCCGCAACTCACCGTGGCCAGCTTCTGCCCCGTGATCCCGTAAAAGTAAAACTCCCACGCCCCGCCCATGTACCCATTGTCCCCCGGGTCCAGATTCACGTCCTTCATCACCCGCCTGCCCCACGGATCATAGGAGTACCACGTCGACGCCTCCAATCCGCCCCACTGCCACGCCAGCGCCAGCCGGTTCTCCACGTTCCACTGATAATACGTGGCGCCCTGCGCGTCCATGGACTGGTTCCCGTTAGCATCATACGTCAGCCCAACCTGGTGATTGTTGGCGTCATACGACACCCCCAGCGTCGGCGCCGGCGGCTGCGTCACGTTCTTTCCCGTCAGGTTCCCGAACCCGTCGTAGCTGTACGTCTCGCCCCACATCGACCCCGCCGACGCCCCCGTCAGCCGGTTCACCGCATCGTAGGTGTAAGAAACGTTCTCGCCGGTCACGTAGTCGTTCGAACTGGTGATGCGTCCGTTGTTCTGCGTCGCCGAGTAGTTGTATTGCATGTCCATCAGGTTCGCCCCGCCGCCCGGGTTGGCCGTCATGCGCGTCAACTGCAACAGGCTGTTGTACTGCCGCGTCTCGTTCACACCGTAGTACGAGAGATTCAGCAACTCCCCCGCCGGCGTCTACCACGGCAACCGCGCCTTTGACGCGCTCCGGAAGGGGGGTAATTGACCACTCCCGGGTTTCCCCCGCGTTTCCGTCAAGCTACCCCGTTTTCCCTGGGCCGTTTTTCTCCCTGCCTTCTCCGGCCCGCACGTAGCGCCTCGCCAATAACATCCCTAGCGAGTACCCCAGCGCCGCCAGCGCCGGATCCGTAAGCAGGGCGCGGTTGAGTCCCTCGTCGTCTCCCAGCGACCGAAAATAAATCCAGAGCGCCTCGCCATGCTGCGCGAAATTGGACCAGTCCTGGGCAAGGCTGATAGAGAATACCACCGCCGGAAGTACCCAGACCCAGGTTCCCATATCAACCATCCATGGAAATCGCCTCCCCAACCAAAAACCGAGCGCGAGCCCAAGGACAGGCAGTATCATCACGCCGCCGGCGTCCCACATGTCGCCCGACTTCGCGCCCGCAAGCAAGCGAGTAAGCCGATCATACACCCAGAAAACGGGCAACGCGAGGATAGCCACTGCCGGAGCCACCGCAAGCAACTGCCCAATGTACGACCCTATCGCACTGGGCCGCGAAATATCCGATCCGAACATTCGGCCGATCCTTCCGATCAATTGATTATCTGCCCGTACGTGATCGACGATGTAACTTTAGTCTGGACACCTTGTCCCGCGCCGGCGGAGTTGAGCCAAAGGTAATCCAGATACCCCTGGATGTCGCTGTAATCCGGTGGGGCCACCCCGCCACCGCCGCCGTCTCCCGCACCTCCGGGTGTCGCCGCAACAATGCTCCGCGTCAGTACCTGGGGATTAGAGCAAGGAGTTCCCGACAGACTTTGAAGCAACTGAAGGTTCTTCTCGATAATACAACTAGCCCGGTGGCCACAATGCGAGTCGACCCAGTTGGCGCCATAAGGTAGATTGCCTCCGACAAAGACATCAATGGGGCTGCCACCAGATATTACAGTCGTGGTTCCGGAGCCTGAAGGCAACTGGCCTCCGAACGAACCTGGAGACAGGTACGTCACGTTGTTGAGCCTCTCTGCGACGTCCTGTGGCAGCAGGAGAAGCGCGGCAGCAAACGCCTGGGCTCCTCCGCTAAAGGCGAAAATGTTGATGGGTCCAGGGTCTTGAGCCGCGGCCATTATCGCCTGGTATGCAACCTGTGTCGCCGCGTTCGCGCCAGCGGCCTGCGCAATCACACTGACCGAGCCCGTCAGCCAATTAGTGCCGCTGTAACCAAAGCCCGTCATCATTCTTGCCCCAAACTGGTCAAACGCGCCATCGCCGCCCGGATTCATCGTGATGCCGGCCAGCAGCACATCACACAGCCCGGTGAAATCGCCTCGGTTAACGGGATCGCCCCGAACATAACTGTATCTGTTCCAACTGGTCGGGTCGGGCGGATCGGTCCCCGCCCCGCCCGGATCCACGTTCCAGAACCTTCCCGTCCCCGAATTGTAGTATCTCTGCTCCGCGTAATCCTGCCCCGGCCCATCGCTGTAGTACGTCCCGAACTTCTCCGTGTCGTCCGGCGTCACCGTCCGCTCTTCCCCGTACGGAAAGTACGAATAACTTACTCCACCCGAATTCCGCACGCTCCCCAGCCGGTCCGTCACCACCGCGCCCATATCCGTTGTCATCACCAGTTTCCCCCCGAAGTACACGTTGTATGGGCGCATGTAGCAATTCGCCTGGCCGCCGAAGTAGCCGCAACTCACCGTGGCCAGCTTCTGCCCCGTGATCCCGTAAAAGTAAAACTCCCACGCCCCGCCCATGTACCCATTGTCCCCCGGGTCCAGATTCACGTCCTTCATCACCCGCCTGCCCCACGGATCATAGGAGTACCACGTCGACGCCTCCAATCCGCCCCACTGCCACGCTTGCGCTAGCCGGTTCTCCCCGTTCCAGTTATAGTACGTGGCGCCCTGCGCGTCCATCGACTGGTTCCCGTTGGCATCATACGTCAACCCAACCTGTTGATTGTTGGCGTCATACGACAGCCCCAGCGTCGGCGCCTGCGTCACGTTCTTTCCCGTCAGGTTCCCGAACCCGTCATAGCTGTACGTCTCGCCCCACATCGACCCCGCCGACGCCCCCGTCAGCCGGTTCACCGCATCGTAGGTGTAGGAAACGTTTTCGCCGGTCACGTAGTCGTTCGAACTGGTGATGCGTCCGTTATTCTGCGTGGCCGAGTAGTTGTACTGCATGTTGAGCAGCGCCTGAAACGGGTACGCGCTCTGCGCCGTCACGTTCGTCACCTGGAGCAGGCTGTTGTACTGGCGCGATTCGTTCACGAGTTTGGGAGTTTCGTGTCATGTCCCCGTAATCCCTGGGCGCAGGACGATCTGGCCGCCGCCCACCCCTTGGCCGAGCAGCCGTGCCTCCACCGCGTCCTGGCCGAATGCCCCCACGATCACATCGTCAAGCTGGCCAGCTTGTACGGATTACTGACGGCCACGGGCAAGGTCCTGCCGCCGGAGCCGGTGGAAGTTTGGCACCGCGAGATTCGGGCGTTGCGGAATGCTACAGCGTTGTGGGATGCGGTTGCCGGAGAGGACGGGGCTGCGCTGCGCCGGATCTTGCCGCAACACCAGGCGGCCAAAGGGAAAGACCTATTCGGCCTGGCGCGGGAACATCTGGCCAAGCGAGTAACGGAAAAGATGGCCGGCGGCCGATTAGAACTGGTCGCTCCGCCCGACGAAGGGCAGTCTCAGTTCACGATCCGCCACCGGCCCGCAAGACTCATCGACGCCATCTGGCAGCAGCTCGCCGGGGAGATCGCCGGCATGATGAGCGCCGCCCGCTGTCCGGCTCCTGGTTGCGGCCGTTGGTTTCCCCGGAGCGTCGGACGTAGCGATCGCCAGTTCTGCTCCCACGCCTGCCAGATGCGAGCTTGGCGGAATGGAGGCTAATTGGCCGTGCGCGAAATGCGGCGCGCCGGCAAGGTCTCCTCTATGGCTCACAGGGCGCCTTGTCCCTTAATTCGTGAAGCTCTTTAGAGTCGAGACCAATAGCCTTGCGAAGCTCTTGTTGTAGGCGATTCAGTTCTCCCGATCTCCTTCGCCTACAGAGAACAAGTTCCCAGACGTCGCCAGTAGCTCTGTTGACGGCAAAGGACCCAATAACCACGCTTCCCGGATTCGGATTATTCCACGTAATCTCAAACCTGTAGAAGCCTTCAATATGGCTGCTTTGGGCGAGTTCGACGTCCAGACCGGGCGCAGCCCTTTCAGTGGGTTGCAGGGCCTGGATCGCCAAGCGACGCGCCTCCTCCACACTGAGGTCACGCGAGCGAGCGGGGGCCACAGTGGGAGCGCTCAACATCACCGCAAGTGCGGTAAGCACGTGCAGCCGCACACTGATTATGGGCATTTGACCCTCGCTGCTACCGTTGCGACGACCTTGACCATATCGGAAGCGTAGCTGGCGTTTGGTACGCCAAACTGCTTATGGATGTCGGTGAAAAACTGCAAGGCGTTCGTGACGCCGGCCGCCCCGTCTTTAATTGCGAGTGCCACCATGGCGTTCCCTGACCCCATGAAGCCGTCAGTGCCCCAGTCCCAACTCGCAACGATCGGGTTCGTGGTTGACTGAGTGGCCCCGTTCGCCGCTGCGACCGAGCCCCAGTGAATTCCAAAGAAATTGTTCTCGCGCTGTGCAATATCTGACGTGCCGTAGGTACTTTCGGTCGCTCCCACCGCTAAGATCCACAGAGGATCGACATTGAGCTTGGCGGCTAGGGCCTGCGCGTCCCCGAGGTATGCCTTGTCAAAGTTGACAGCAGTCGTGTTGTTGCACGGATTCGGCTGCGGCCTCTTCTTTCCTCCTTTCCCTTTTTTCGGGTTCTTCTGCGGATCCGGAACGGGCGTCGGGTCATCGACGATGCAGCCTTCCGGGTCGTAATCACAGGGGTCGTAATATCCCCCTCCACCGCCTCCGCCGCCATCATCTCCGTCTCCGTACCCGGTAACTGAAAAGCAGGGCATATCGTCTTCCTCGTCCCCGCAGCCGTCGTCCGGCGACGCTTCGTTGAGCCCGCCTGGATCTCGGAAGTTCACCGGATCACCATGCACATACAGATACTTGTTCCAACTGCTAGGACGAGCCGCCTTGCCGCCCTTCATCGGGTCCGGCGTAAAGAAACGGCCCACGCCTGGAGCATAGTATCGCTGCTCCGCGTAATCCTGCCCCGGCCCATCCCGGTAGTACGTCCCGAACTTCTCCAGCCCGTCCGGCGTCACCGTCCGCTCTTCCCCGTACGGAAAGTACGACATCTGCGTCCACGAGCCGGATGAGTTCCGCGCCCGCACGCTCCCCAGCCGGTCCGTCACCACCGCGTTCCCAATCTCCTTCGCCACCAGCTTCCCACCGAAGTACACGTTGATATTGCTCACACTCATGTGGCAATTCGCCTGGCCGCCGAAGTAGCTGCAACTCACCGTGGCCAGCTTCTGGCCCGTGATCCCGTAAAAGTAAAACTCCCACGCCCCGCCCATGTACCCATTGTCCCCCGGGTCCAGATTCACGTCCTTCATCACCCGCCTGCCCCACGGATCGTAGGAGTACCACGTCGACGCCTCCAATCCGCCCCACTGCCACGCCTGCGCCAGCCGGTTCTCCACGTTCCACTGATAATACGTGGCGCCCTGCGCGTCCATGGACTGGTTCCCGTTAGCATCATACGTCAGCCCAACCTGGTGATTGTTGGCGTCATACGACACCCCCAGCGTCGGCGCCGGCGGCTGCGTCACGTTCTTTCCCGTCAGGTTCCCGAACCCGTCGTAGCTGTACGTCTCGCCCCACATCGACCCCGCCGACGCCCCCGTCAGCCGGTTCACCGCATCGTAGGTGTAAGAAACGTTCTCGCCGGTCACGTAGTCGTTCGAACTGGTGATGCGTCCGTTGTTCTGCGTGGCCGAGTAGTTGTACTGCATGTCCATCACGTTCGCCCCTCCGCCGGGGTTGGCCGTCATGCGCGTCAACTGCAACAGGCTGTTGTACGTCCGCGTCTCATTCACGCCGAAGTACGAGAGATTCAGCAACTCGCCCGCCGGCCCATATCCCGCCGAGGCCACCGGCTGTGGCCCATCGCCCAGGTCCTCCGTCATCCCGTTCTGCCGCCCCATGGTGTCGTACTGCATGGCGAAGGTCCAAGCGCCCGGCGGAGGCCCGTACCCATGCTGGCACACCGGGTACACAATCTGCGTCATCCTGCCTTCATTGTCCCACTGGTACGTGGCCGTCAGCGTCTGGCAGTAGTTCCCGGGCGTCCCCAGATTCATCCCCTGGCTCAGCACCCGCCCCGCCTGGTCATAGCTGTAGCTGTAACTGTAGGTGGTGGGATTCCAGTCGTTCCCGCCAAACTGTACCCCGGTGAGCCGCCCCATCCCGTTCGTGCCCTGGTCGTAGGTGTAATTCACCCGCTGGGTCACGTCCTCGTAGCCTTGGCTGGGGTAGTATTGCGCCTCCGTCGCCCGCCCATAGCTGTCGTAGGTGTACTGCGTGACCTGCCCTTTGGCGTCGGTCCGGCTGGTCACGTGATGCACCGCGTCGTAGGTGTACGTCACGGTGCCATTCTCCGGATTGGTCGCGCTGGTCATGTCGGCGCCCGTATACACGAACGTCCGCGTCTGCGTCCCTTGCGGCCGCGTCATCGATACTTGCGTGAGCTGGCTCAGGGCGTTGTACTGATAGCTCGTCGTCCAGTTGGATCCACCCGCCGGATTCGGTTCCGTTACCAGCGTCAGGTTGCCAAACGCGTCCAGGGTCTTCGTCTTCCATTTCCCAGCCGCGTCCGTCACCGTGGTGCTGTTGCCCGCATAGCTGGTGGTGGTGGTGCTGGCCCCGTCCGGTGCCGTCACCGTCAACACCCGCCCCGAGCCATCGTAGGTGTACGTGGTCCATACCGGGCTGCCCGAATTGGGATTATACGGCTGCGATACTCGCCACACCTTCAGCAGCGGCGAGCACGCGCACGGCGCGTATTGCGTCACCACCCGCGAAACCGTGTTCGCGTCCGAAACCGTGCCGGACCCCAAGTCCACCTGGATCGTCCGCCCGAACCCGTCCAGCGTGGTCTTCTTCCACCGCCCGTCCAGCGTCGCCACCTGGTACGTGGGATTGTAGTTGTACGTGTACGTGGTCGCTGCCCCGTCGGGAATCGTCGTCTGCGAGGGCCGCCCATAGCTATCGTAGGTGGTCGTGCCGGCCGCGCCGTTCGGCCCCGTGAGCGAGGTCACGGCGAACGAACTGGCGTACGTCATGCTCGTCTGCAAATCCGTGTTCCCGTTGGGAGTCACCGTGGTCGGCAGCGAAAAATTGGTTGTGGAATCGGTTGTTACGCTCACCGTATGGTTCAGTGGATCCGTGGTCTGGACCAAGACCCCTGCTGAGTCGTAATTGAGGATTCTCCAATCACTGCTGGTCAGCCCGATGGTCTCGACCATGTTGCCCCGATACACGAAGTTGGTGCCGTAGTTCAGGTCGTGCAATGTCATCGCCTGCGTTGCCTGGAGAGGATAACCGTCGTAAGAGTTGGTCACCACGGTGATGGTGCTTCCGCCAGCCGGCGTTACTGTCGCCGACGTCAGCCGGTTGTAGATGTTCCGTGACGTGTAGTTGCTCCCGGTCAGATAGTAGTAGTTGTACGTCCGTGATGGCGTGTTCAAATTTCCATAGTCGAAGGCCTGCGACTGCGTGAGGTTGCCATGCGTGTCCAGGGTCTGCACTGTCTTGGTGTCAGCCTCCGAGCTGGTGTTGGGGTTCAGCTTGTTCACCACTGTGCTCACGTAGGGCCGCCAGATCTGCGGCCCGCCCGAGTTGTCGGTAATCCACGTGTAGTCCTTGTGCAGCAGCACTGTGCCGGAGCTGGCGTGCTCTTCGTAGGCCGTCGCCAGGCCAGGAAAGGAATTGCCATTCGTGCTGAACGTCCAAACTTTCTGCGTGTTCGCGCCCGAGTCCGTCAATGTGGTTGAGCCGTGCCAGACCGCCCCGTTGTCCATCCCTACATTCCACTGATATTGCGTTCCCCCGCTCGAAAGCTGCAGATAGCGCGTTTGCACCTCGCGGTAGCTTCGCCCGCTGGTGCTGTAGGTATACGTTCGGTACGCCCATTGCATAATCCCGCCGAGCGGCGTGGTCACTTGCGTCAGTTCACCCGAACTGTCGTACAGGAACTGGTGCGCAATACCCAACCCAACGACAGTTGCGGATTGCAGCATCGTGGCGGAGCCAAACGACGAATACCGAAACGGATCCAAGAGCTGCGATGTCGTTCTGGCGAATGTGTAATTCTCACTCGTGCCAACGTTATTTCCGAGACCGGTGATGTGCGGAGGCCAATCGCTGTTATAGTTGGCTACGTAGGCCGGGGAGAACCGCGCATCGGTGACGGTATAGATTCGCGAACTCGTGTTGAAGCTGTACCAACCATAGCCCGCGGCGGCAGCGTATTCCACCAGAATCTGGTTCCCGTTGGTGTCCTCCATGAGCGATGGATATAACGTTCCCGCGTCCTGCTCTGACGAGACAGACGTTACATTCATAAGCCAGAAGCTGCCATCCGGAAAATACAGGTAGTCGTTGTTTGCGTTGAAAGCAACGTACGTCGAGTCGAGCGATGTCCACACCCCACCGTTGTTCTGGTCCAGCCGGTAGGTCGCACCGGTCGAGTCCGAATAGACATAGTGGTCGATCGATCCGTTGAACCACACCGGCAGAATGGACCCCGCTTGGAGCTTCCATCCCACGCCTTCGCCCAAGTCTTCACCCGACAGCCAGATCGAACCGTTCGCGTTCCGCCACATCTGCGAGTTATAGCTCAACGCGAAGGTCACGCCCCACCCGCCGCGCCCTAAGGCCTTGAACAGGGGAATCGAGAAGTTCAGGTTGCCCGATTGCAGATCGATCTGCTCACCCGCTCCGCCCCAGTACGCCCCGTCCGGCCGCACGCCTATCCGGCTTTCATCCCCCGGCGAGGTCGGCACCGTCACCGAATAGGTGGTCGGGGTGGAATAGTTCCAGTCCTGGTCGTACGCCTGCAACGAGTACGTCACCTGGCTCCCCGGTAAGACCGTGTCGTCGCAAAAAACGGGATTCTGTCCCGCAGGCGGCACCGGCGTCGTTCCCAGTAAGACGCCACTCCGGCTGATGGTGTAACCTCCAAGACCAACCCCGTTGCTATCGTCCGATCCCACTGGCCACTGTAAATCCACCTGGTGCAGGGAGGCCACGGAGGTTATCGACCCCTGGGTGATCGGCGGCGGCGCCACATAATCGATCGGCCCTAACGACACGTTCGAAATGGTATCCGTCGACGTGTACCCTATCCCGACCCCTGGCTGGCCGCTCGGAAGATCGCTGTCCGTTGTCGTAAACGGTGTTGACGAATTGGCCCACGCCGTAATCCTGCTGCCTTGCATCAGGATTCGCAATACCATGCCGTTCGCACAGCTTGACGGTAGCCACGCCAAGAGGGTGTACCCGCTGCTGGTGTTCTTCGCCAGCGTGGTCCCTCCGACCGTCGTCGTTAGTGCGTAGTAGATACTGCCGTTCGACGCCGCCCGCGCATAGACCGTGTACTGGCCATTGCACTGGGCGGGATTTGCCAGAGTGACCGTCATGCGGACGTCGTAGTCGTTCCCATTCGGCGCCCCTACGCTCGAAATCACGTTGCCGCTGCTTGCTGTGGAGCTCGTCAAGCCGTTACTCGTGGCCATCACGGAACCGTTCGCCGTCCAATTGGTCGTGTTGATCGTGGTGAGACTATCCGTGTAGTAGAACTGATAGCTTGCCCAAGCGGCGCCCGCCAGCACGAACGCCATACCGAACGTGCGTGCTCTCATGGGATCACCACCCCGAAGCTGTCAAGGCTGAAGTTCTTCTTATACTTCTGCAACGCAGCCTCTATGGTGGCCTTGGAATCCCTGCCCTTCACGAAGACGGTGAGCGACGTGTCGCTCATGATGGTTTGAAACGCCGCCATGTCGCGCGCGACGTACTCGACCAGCGCGAATTTCCCGTCGTCGCTCGGTATGTGCATGTAGCCGATGATGGCGGGCGTCGCCGGGGCTGCTGTTGGCCCGGTGGCGACCGGCCCGGCCCCTTGCAGAGAACCGGTTACCGCCGCTGGCAAAGGCGCATATTGCGGCCTCTTCGGATCGGCGACACTCCCTTGGCCCACATAAGGAACGACGGTGATCACGCGATGGTAAATGTTCCTTGGATCAACACGGCGCTGCGCGCACACGACGGTGGTCAACACCAGAAGGCCGCAAAAAAGCCGTCGGCTCATAGTACCTCCAACCGTTCTGTATATTCCAACTTTCAGGTATTAATATCTGTATATCGACATTACTGTCAAGAAAATTAACCAAAATTAATTTTTAACTGGTGCCCTCCGCAACCCGCAGAGCGTCGGCTCATAGGTTCTATGAGATTCAATATATTTAAGGTATGATTATCCGCATATACCTATTCACAGGCCTTTCCGCTGGGGTTGATCCAAGGCTCCGATCCCTTCCACACTTGGTATTCGCAGCAGGTAGGTCGCCTAAGTCCGTCACGACAAACCAGGCAAAACCAGGGACAGCAGGTGGGACCAATTACCCCTTTACAGAAGCTGACCGGATGACTCGCCAGAAAGTGTGCAAGCCAAAACCGGTACCCAATCCCCCCTTTTTAATCCAGGCTCGAAACTCCGAATCGGAAGCGCGGAAGCACCGCCTCGCGAACCAACCAAGCCCGCCGCTCCCATCACAGAACGTCCTAATATCTGTATCCCCTTTCGTTCGTCCGGCTTAGCATGCATCCCAAAGTCCCGCGCCCCGGAAATTTGGTGATCGTCTGTCACAATGAAACCGGGTTGGCGAACCCGAGCGCCGGTCACGGCATTGTCCTTGCAAATCCCGCGCCGCCAGCCGAAATCCCGCCGCCGCGGACCGCCATTTGCGACTTCCTTGGCCTGAAATCGGGTTCGTTTCGGAAACCAGATGTTCTTTGAAATCTGAATGTTGAGTGCCAAATTGGGTTCGTTTGGTGTTTCTTGTGTCCGCTTCCGCCGCCGCGCTGCATTCCGGTTTCGCAGCCGGGCGAAGCGCGCCCACTTGTTCCATCCAGGGAGCAACCCCGCCATGCCAAACGAACCTAGTCCCATTTTCGGACACTCCCAACAGGGCGGACGCAGACGCACCGGCGAAGCCACGGGAAGCGGGTTCGGTTCCCGCTTTTCCTCGTGTGCTATCCTCCACGTGGAAACCTATGACGCCTGCCGACCGCAACCGATGGGAGAGACTGACGCCCGCGATCATCGCTGTGCTGGCGGCCCTGCTGATGTTTTGGGGACTCACGGAAAAATATCTCTGGCAGGATGAAGCCGCTACCGCCGTGCTGGCGGCGCGCATGCTCAAATCCGGCCGGCCCCTGGCTTACGATGGCGTCAACCTGGTGACCATCGACCACTTCGCGGCGGAAGACGCGGCGACTATCGATCAGCGCACCGGAAACCCGCGTCAGGCGGTGGAATATTACATCCAGCGCGGGGATTACAAGTCCGATACCACCTGGAAGTGGCAGCCGTGGGGACAGTTTGTGACGGCTGCGGCGGGCATCGCAATACTGGGCAAGACGACCTTGGGGGCGCGGCTGCCGTTCGCGCTGGCCGGTTTTGCGACGGTGATGCTGCTCTACCGGCTGGTGCGCAAGTATTGCGGAAGTCTGCC
Organism: Bryobacterales bacterium; assembly: GCA_963842505.1. Classification (GTDB taxonomy): domain Bacteria; phylum Acidobacteriota; class Terriglobia; order Bryobacterales; family Bryobacteraceae; genus PALSA-129. The sequence continues at coordinate 296,340 of CAWJGZ010000004.1, read as the reverse complement.
GATAGCGGCAATGGCGGCGCTGCTGCTGGTCTTCAACGCCTACTGGATCTTGCACGCGCGGCAGTGCCGCTACTATTCGCTATCGAGTTTGTTCCTGGTGCTGACGCTTTCCGGCTACGCGCGCTGGCAGTCCGGCGGGCGTTTCGGGGCGGCTGCGTTTGTGGCCGCGGCGTGGTGCTGGTTTCAAGTGGATTACGGTACGGTCTGGCCGGTTCTTGGAGTACTGTTCCTGGATGCTTTTCTGGCGCGGTGGCAGGATTGGCGGCGCACCGCGGCGGTGGGCGCGGCGCTGGCGGCGGCGATCGCGCCGTTTGCCTTTTACTACCAGTTGTGGAGACGGCTGTCAGTGCAGGCGGGCGATTGGAGCGATCGCTTCACGGACGGTCTGTTCAACATGAATGAATACGTGGCGCCGGCGCTGGTGGTGCTGGCGGCAGGTGTTTTGCTGGCGCTGCGCTGGAAGAAACTGCCGGAGGCCGAACGGCACCTGGTTGCAGTGGCATGGGGCGCGCTGCCGGCGCTGGCGCTGTGGGTTCCCACCGCGGCGCCCCAGGCCTTCTTGCGATACGCCATTATCGCAGCGCCGGCCGCAGCCCTGGTGGCAGCCTGGGGGATCGTGAGGGCCGCGGGACGGGAAGTCAGACTGGCGGCGCTGGGAGCGGCGGCGCTGGCACTGACGCCGTGGGCCAGCCTTCCGTTGCACGCCGTTGTGCCGCCGCCGGATTGGTACGTCAGCAGCCCGTTACTGCGTGGGGAACTGCCCGTGTTATGCGCCGAGGTGTTTGGGCATCAGCCTGACCCGAACCGGCTGGTGGCGGAATGGTTGAAACGCAACGCCGCGCCATCCGACGAGATCCTGATCAATTATGAAGACCTGCCGCTCGTCTATTACCTTCCGAACCCGATCCGCGGAGGCATTGCGGCGTTCCGCGTGGAAGACGACGCTAAGACGGCGCCGAGGTTCTTGGTCCTGAGGAAGTCGGTGAGATATGTGCATTGGCCGGTTTTTTCACGAGAGGCGGGAAGATATCATTGGGTGCTGGTGGGGCTGAAAGCGCCGGATGTGATGTGGGGGAATAATCCCGATCCGATGGCTCAGTGGGAAGACCCGGCTAAGGCGCCGGATTTGGTGATCGCGAGAAGGGTGGACGGCAGTTAGGATTCGCGCCGGCAAGAACGCAACGCACGCGGCGAAAGTGGCAGAATTACCAAATCCTCATCCTCGTGGAGCGGGCTTTCCAGCCCGCAACGCCGACATTCCTGTCGGCGCTCGCCCTACACCGCCAGTTTCTTGTGGTACATCATGTCGCGCGGGTCGAATTTGGCTCTGATCAGCAGGCGGCCCAAGCGCGTGGAAAAATCCACTTCGTGGTCGTTCTTGCCGAAATCGAAGAAATCCTTCTTGAAGCCAAACAAGAAAATGTTGGCCGAGGCATTCTGGCGTTGGACAATTCCCGGCTGCGCGCGATCCTTATCTTTGGGCTGCAGCGACGTGAATTGCTTGAGATCGTCCAGCAACTGCTTTTCGTCCTGCTGCTGCGAGTTCGCGGAACCGGCGCTTGAACCGGAACCGGAATCCTGGTCCGTATCCTGGCGCCGCCGGTCGGTAAGCAGCGGAAAATCGATCACACTGATGACGTAGTGGTTGGCAAACGCGTCGGGCAGCGGCGTCTTCAGCGCGTCTAGAATTGGTTGGGCGCTCTCCCATCGGACCGTGCCCTTGTAAGTCGAGAGATTGCTCCCCCGGCCTTGACCGCCGCGCCCGCCACCCATGCCACGGCGCGGTCCTCCCATTCCAATCCCACCGATCCCGATGCGCGGCATTCCGCCGCCCGGATAGCCGCCTCCCCCGGGGTAGCCACCCCCGCTGGGGTTACCGTTCGGCGAACCGTTGCCGCCGTTGTTGGCACCGGGCGCGTACTGCGCCGTCACTTCCTTCGCCCAGGGCGATTTCGTCGTCAGCCGGTCGATTTCGTCCTGGCTCCATTTGGCCGGGTCCTTTTTGTTCCAGAAATCCCCGGATGTGGAGGCTTCCAGAAGGTCCCACGGAGCTATGGCTGCGCCGGCCAGTGCCAACATGGTCCGGCGGCTCATCGAAAACACACTGACATGTTGGGGCATGTTGGTTGGACGTAGCGGCGCGCTCTAAACGTTTCCTGAGGTTTACAGATTTTTCGACATCAGGAAGCCGTCCGCGCCGTCCTCGTAGTAGTGCCGGACCACGCGGATTTTCAGAAACCCATACTTTGCGTAGAAGCTCCGTGCAGCGCGGTTCCTGACGCGAACCATCAGGTTCAGGCGGTCTATCCAGCGCAGCCGCAACCGCCGGATTGTGGATTTCAACAACAGGGACGCCGCACCTTTGCGCCGCTCAGCCGGTTGAACCGCTATGGAGACGATTTCCGGTCGCGGACGAATGCAGGTAAGCATATACCCGCAAATGTTCCCGCACCTGACCAGTACGAGAAACAGCTCCCCGCAGGTGTGAAAATACTCTGCAAACAGATTGCGATCATAGGCATCGCGGGGAAAGATAGTACGCTCGATTTCGAGGATTCTATCCATATCGGACAGGCGGAAGCGCCTGATGGTGAACTCACTGGGCATTCTGCTATTCTTTATTTTGTCTCACTTGGAGGCCCCTGGGATACCGTTGGCAGCCAAAAAACGCGGGAAAAAACGACCGGCCCTTGACAAGCATTTCGGACTTCGGGATACTGGAATGGAGATGCAACTGATTGGCAACTACACGGCTCCGGACGCGAGTCAGGGAAGTCTGGTGGATCTTCACCGCGGCGATGCAGCGATCCTCGATGGTATCGATTTGCCGCGTGAAGAAGCGCGCCGGCTGATGGAACTGGGTTTTCTGCCGGGCACACGAATTACCGCGGGGCTTTGCGCTCCGGGTGGCGATCCGCGGGTGTTCCAGGTGGACGGGTCGGAAGTGGCGCTGCGGCGGGAAACCGCGCGGCGTCTCAAAGTGCGGCGCGAGAAGAAAGTTGCCAAGCCAGTCCAGATAACGAAGGCGTAATGAGCAGTTGCAGCGACTGCCAAAGTTGCGGGACGCCGATGGCCACGGTCCCGTTTCCGGAGCCACAGACGGCGCCCAAGACAGTCGCGGTAATCGGACCGCCGAACTCAGGCAAAACCACCCTCTTCAACCGCCTCACCGGCCTTCGACAGAAAGTGGCCAATTTCCCCGGCGTCACCGTGGAGCAACACACCGGCGTTGCGACTCTGCCGGATGGCCGCCAGGTGGAACTGATTGACTTACCCGGCGTCTACAGCCTGTCTCCGCGCTCCGAAGATGAACAGGTGGCCTTCGACGTCCTGACGGGCCGCCGCGAAGATACCGCCAGGCCGGAAGCCGTGCTCCTGGTTTTGGATTCCACCATCCTGTCACGCAACCTGATGCTGGCCGCACCCATTCTGGCGCTCGGCCTGCCGACGCTGGTCATCCTGAATATGGCCGACGATCTCGCCAGCCGCGGCGGCCGCGTCGATCTGAAAAAACTGTCGGCGGAGTTGGGTGCGCCCGTCGCCCTGATTGCCGCGCGGCAGGGCACGGGAATCGAACAGGTCTTCGACTTTCTGGCCGGCGCCATGCCCAAGCCGGAGCCCATACAATTGCCCGTGCTGCAGGACGTGCCGAAGTGCCGCGCGTGGGCCGGGCAAGTAGGCAAACAGGCCGCCTACCGTCCGCCGATTCCACCCAAATGGACGCGCCGCCTGGACGCCGTGTTCCTGCATCCCGTTTGGGGGCCGCTGATCTTTCTGGTGGTGGTGATCGGAATCTTCCAGACCATCTTCGGAATTGCCGCCCCCAGCAAGGACGCCATCGACTGGCTGCTGCAGGGCTCCGGCAAATGGATTGCAACTGTCCTGCCCGATTCGCTCTTCCGGTCCCTGCTCCTGAAAGGCGTCTGGTCGGGCGTGGGCTCGGTGATTGCCTTTCTCCCGCAAGTGCTTGTGCTGTTTCTGTTCATCGGCATTCTGGAGGACTCGGGCTACCTGGCGCGCGCCGCCCTGATCGCCGACCGCACCATGGCGAAAGTCGGATTGCAAGGCAAATCCTTCATCCCGCTGCTTTCGGCCTACGCCTGCGCGGTGCCCGCAATCTTGTCGACGCGCACCATCGAAAACAAGCGCGACCGCATGGCCACCATTTTGGTTGCCCCCTTCATGACCTGTTCGGCGCGCCTGCCGGTCTACATTCTGATTGTGGCGGCCTTCATTCCCAAGAAGCCGCTGCTGGGGCCATTTCTCTCCGAGGGCGCGGCAGCCATCCTGAGTCTCTACATTTTGGGCTTCGCCATGGCGGTCTTTACCGCGCGGGTTTTGAAATCCTCCATATTGAAAAGCGGGCACACGCCGTTTCTGCTGGAGATGCCGTCCTATCGCTGGCCAACCTTCCGATCGATTGGGCTGCGGCTGCTGGATCGCTCCAAGGTGTTCCTGTACCGCGCGGGCACCATCATCCTGCTGGTCACGGTGATCCTCTGGGTGATGGAAAATGTGCCCTACAGCAACGGTCATCCGCCGAAAATCGAGGAGAGTCTGGCGGGCGTGGCGGGCCGCACCATCGAACCCATCATCAAGCCGCTCGGTTTCAATTGGAAGATCGGGATCGGTCTGATTACCGCGGTGGCCGCGCGCGAAACCATCATCGCCACGCTGGGCACGATCTACGGCATGGATCCGGAATCCGACAAGCAGAGCCTGGCGGCCGCGCTGCATCACGACCTGACGCCCGGCGGCGCCGTGGCCCTGCTGGTCTTCTTCGCCTTCGCCATGCAGTGTATTTCAACCATTGCCGTAGTGCGCCGCGAAACCGGCGGATGGAAATGGCCGGCCGCGCAATTCGCTTATATGACCGCGGTGGCGTACATCGGCGCCTTCGCGGCCGCGCACATCATTCACTGAACGGCCGGACGGGCCTACCTATAGCGCGCTTCCACAGCATCCTGATAGACGCTGGTGAAGAAGGCGCGCGAGGAAGGCGCACAGCCGATATGCAGGTTGGCGCTGCCCTCCTCGACGAAACCCACGTAGCCGTCCCAACCCAGGTCATCCAACACAAAGCGCAGGCACTCCAGTTCGCCCGGCGGCAGGCCGGAATAATCGATGTCGAAAACCTGCCCGGAGGCGTGCGCCAGAGCTTCTCGCCGCGAGGACGGTAGCGCATCTTCGGCTTCCACCAGCGACGTCACCGGCAACGGCTCGAACGGCTGAGGCTTGGGGCGCAGGCTGTCATAAAGGCGGCGCGTTTCAAAAGCCACATAAGCCAGCGTCCCGAGAGCCGCGGGCGCGGCCGTGGGCGAACCGCGATCGAGTTGCAAGGAATAGCCGAAGAACTCCGGCCGGTTGAAGGCCGGCGCCAGCGTAGCGGCTGAGCGGATGTCATCGTCCGTACGGAAGACCAGGTCGTTGCGGCGCAGCCACACGGCAAGCCGGTTCGGCGCGCGCGGGCCGGCCGCGAGCTCGCTCTTGTACTCGCGATGCAACGCGGTGAAGGCGGCTGGATCGCGGCGGTAGAGATCCAGCAACTGCTCGGCGCGCCGGATGCGGAAGTAATACGTCGGCGAATAATCCCGCTGCATCTGCTGGCTCACCGCCTGGTACAGTTCGCGATTCCAGGCCGGGCTGGAAGAAAAAAACATGCGGGGAACCGTGACCTGGTCTTTGGAAATGCCGTGCGCGCGGCGCGTCAATTCCAGCATCTCGCCGACGCATCCCTGCCCGCAATGGTAGGCGAAGATGGCCCAATCGCGGCCGCCGAACTTCTGCTCCATGCCGGCCAGGTACATGGCCGCGGCCGGAATGGCGCGGCCGGGCGACAGGCGGTCGTCGCGGACGGTCACGGTATACGGCTCGCGGTGCGTGACCGTCTTGAATTTGGGAGTGTGGCTCTTGGTGGGGACGGCGACTTTTTCGCGCGTCACGTGGTAACGCGTCACATGAACGACTTTGAGTCCCATGGAGCGCGCGGTGCCCTCCGAAATCTGCATGATGCCCTTGGGGCCGGAAGGGCTCTCGGCCTTCGGGTCGCCCCAGCTTTCGAGATAAGCCACGGCTTCGAGCAGCGACACAGGGAGTCCGCTGCGCGCCGCCGCGGAGCGGAACAGCGCCCGCAGCTTGGGATCGGACGTGATGCGGCGCGCGCCCGGCAGAGCTTCGGGCTCGCGCATGATGACGAAAGTCTGCGATTCGATCATGCGCGCCGTGCGCGCGTCGATTTCTTCAGCGGATAGATCGTCGCGGTCCGCTCCGATTCCAACGATGCGATGAGCGGGAGTGAAATACCCCGGTGGGGCGGCTGGGACGCGCGGCGCCAGACCCAGCAGAAGAAGAAAGAACAAACGCATCGCTATCTCTTGAGACGTTCAGCGAAGCAGTATGGTAACGCTGATTCGACGAGCATCAAAGGCGATCCTCACCGCAGAGACGCAGAGGCGCGGAGAAAACTGAGAAACTGGAGCGCTGTTCCACGGGGGCCCATGAACTCATCTTGCAGGCAAGCTTCTCTGAAGCGGCATAGCCCTCATGGGAACTCGTTTTATTTCTCAGTTTTCTCTGCGTCTCCGCGTCTCCGCGGTGAACCCAAAGCTCCGAATGGAAGCGTCATCGACGGATTATGCACAGTCCCAAAGATAGCAACCTGGAACCAGACCGTCACGCTACGATGGTAGTCCTGAGGCTCTTGCGGCGAATGATCCGTCTCGACAGCTACCTGGTGTACGCGGAATCGCACCGGGCGATAGTCTGCGCGATCGGCGGGCTGATGGTCGTGCTGATCGCCTGGGCCGACTGGAATCTGCCCAACACGTCAGTGGGATTCATGTACCTGATTCCGGTCCTGCTGGCGGCGCCGGCGCTGAACGGGTACCAGATTCTCAGCATGGCGGTGCTGTGCGGGTACCTGCGGGAAGCGTTCGACCCCTTGCAATTCGCCGGGACAGCGGGTACGCCGCCGCCCATGGTTCCGAACCCATCGAACTGGGCTGCCGGTTCGTATAGCCGCTTCCTGGTGGCGGCGTGCGGCTTCGCCATGACCGGATTCTTCGTCAGGGAGCTAAACCAGCGGCGGCGGTTGCTGATGGAACATCTGGCGGAACGCGAGCGGCAGATGCTTCGCCAGCAGGAAACCGAGTTGCAGGTGCACATGCTGATCGAGACCAGCCCGCTCGCTATCCTCACGCTCGATGCGGCGGGGCGCGTAGTGCTGGCCAACGAATCGGCCCGCCAGTTGCTCGGGTTCGACGGCGCGCCACTGCAAGGCGAGGATATGGAAGCCTACCTGCCGCTTCTGCCGCGCATGTTGCACAGCCAGCACAGCGGCAACAACATCCGCACCAACGTGGAATGCAAGGGACAGCGGCGCGGCGGAGAGGTTTTCCTGGCCCATGTGTGGCTGTCCACTTACCGCACGTCGGAGGGCCCAGGATTGGCGGCGGTGGTCTGGGACGCGTCCGAGAACCTGCGCGACCGCGAAGGTGCGGGACTCGATTCCATGATGGCCACCTCGCGCGTGCTGATTGGCGCCATCTCCCACGAAATCCGCAACCTGGCATCGGCGGCCGTATCGGCCTATGCGACCCTGCCAATCGGCGCCGAAACGAAGCGCGACGAACGCTACCAGGCGCTGGGCAGCCTGCTTCAGGGGCTGGAGAAGATCGCCTCCTCGGGGTTGCGGATGGCCTCCAGCCGCGAGGCTGAGGTGGCGGACCTCGGTACGGTGCTGGATGAGACACGCATCGTGATCGAGCCTTCGCTGCGGGAAGCCGGCATCACGGTGACGTGGGAGACAGCGCCGGGGTTGCCCCTGGTGCAGGCCGACCATCACGGGCTGTTGCAGGCGTTTCTCAACCTGGCGCGAAACAGCGTGCGCGCGCTCCGGAATTGCCCGCGGCGCGAGATGCGTGTTTCCGCTAACGTGGAGCGCGATCTGGTGGTGGTGCGGTTCCGCGACAGCGGGCCCGGCGTGGAGAGTCCCGAGGAGTTGTTCAAACCCTTCCAGCGCGGGGCGCAGTCGGCCGGGCTGGGTCTGTACATTTCGCGCGCGATTCTGCGGTCGCACGGAGGCGGCTTGCGCTACGAGCGCGAAGATTCCGGCAGTTGCTTCACGGTGGAGCTCTGGCCGGCGGAAAATTGAGTTGAAGATCGATGGGACAGGACACACAACTGATTCGGGCTTTGCTGGTGGACGATCACTCGCTGTTTCGCGAGAGCGTGGCGCGGGTGCTGGGCCTGGAACCGGACCTCGAAGTGGAGCATTGTGGAAGCATCCGGGAAGCGCTGGTGATGCTGGCGCGGCAGACCTTCGATCTGGTGCTGCTGGATCACGACCTCGGCAGCGAGCGCGCTTCGCAGTTTCTGCCGGCGGCTCGCCAGGCCGGGTTCGAAGGCAGGGTGCTGGTGGTGACGGCTTGGGTGAGCGACACGGAAGCCCGAAGGCTGATCCGCCAGGGAGTCTCCGGCATCTTCCTCAAGGAGGCGCCGCTCAGCGATCTCACCGCGAGCATCCACACGGTGATGGCCGGCGGCACCTGGCTGGACGCTTCTCTCACCCACATGGAAGCCGAAACCGCGAACGGCGGCGCGGCCGTGGCGCCGCTGTTCAACGATCGCCAGCGCAAGGTGCTGCACTTCGTGCTGGAAGGGCTCTCCAACAAGGAAATCGCCTGGCGGCTGCAAATCTCCGAGAGCTACGTCAAGGCGATCTTGCAGAGCCTTTTCAAGAAGACCGGCGTGCGGACCAGGGGACAGCTCGTACGCGTGGCGTTTGAGCAATACGAGGACCAACTGTAAGCGGAAATTGTACGAAAGATATACTTCCGCCCCGAACAGGGGTAGGTTAGTGTAAACCCATACACGCCGGACCTCAGACCCGGCAACCGAGGCAATGGGGGTGAGTGCCGCTGTCGAGGACACGAACCGCCGACGGGGATTTGCAGTGTTACGGGAGACTCCCAGCAAGTTAGCTGTCGAAGACATCGTGGCGCGGACCGGAACGGTTCTCGAACCCGGCACGCCGCTCACCCTCTATCGCATCGAACGAAACAGCAGGCGGTGGCCTAGTAACTCCGCTTGAACGGGGGCCGCGCCGCGGATGCACGACACAAAAGCGGATTAACGCGGCCTCCGGCACAGCGCGGCAAGCCGCAACCAGCGTACCTCTAAAAGAGCCCAAGGGGCGAAAGGTGCGAGCGGGCCCGGATTCTTACGCCCCGTTCCGGGGCTAATGGTCTTGCGCGGGGTTCCCAGTGCTGGCGCACTGGGCTATTCTCTTTCGTCCTACGGACTTGGCCGCAAAAAAATCTTCGCGGCCCGCAAAGAAACAAAGACGTAGTAGTACAGAACCGTGAGCGTCAGCGAGCGGCCACCACGCAGCCTCGATCCGGCCGCTCGCTCACGCTCGCGGTTCTGTGAGATGAGTAGTTGGCACACTCGAAATCGCTTGCTTCTCTGGGAAATCGTGAGCCTTCCAGCTCGAGAATCGATAAGATAGTAGCGTGCCAACAGCGACTTACTCCATCCCCCTGATTTTGGAAAGGCTGCACATCGAGCCGGTCAATTCGGGCGCCTGCCATGGCGACTGGATCGCCAACCCCGGCGGCGGCGAACTGGAGTCCTTCAGCCCGGCAACTGGCGAGAGCTTGGCGAAGATCCAACTGGCCGGCCCGGAGGATTACGAATCCGTGGTGCGGCGCGCCGGCGAAGCGTTCCTGGAGTGGCGCATGATGCCCGCGCCCAAGCGCGGCGAAATCGTGCGCGAGATCGGCAACGAACTGCGCGCCTGCAAGGCGGATTTGGGCGCTCTGGTGTCGCTTGAAATGGGCAAGATCCTGGCGGAAGGCCGGGGCGAAGTGCAGGAGATGATCGACGTCGCCGATTTCGCGGTGGGGCTTTCGCGGCAACTCTACGGGCTGACCATGCACAGCGAACGGCCCGGGCACCGCATGTACGAGCAGTGGCACCCGCTGGGGATCGTGGGGGTGATCAGCGCCTTCAACTTTCCCGTGGCAGTGTGGTCATGGAACGCCATGATCGCGGCGGTGTGCGGGGATTGCGTGCTCTGGCGGCCGTCGTCGCAGACGCCGCTGGCGGCCATCGCGGTGCAGAAGATCTGCAACCGGGTGCTCGACCGGCACGGCCTCAAGGGCATCTTCAACCTGGTGATCGGGAAGAGCCGTCCGATTGGCGAAAGCCTGATCCACGACGCGCGCATTCCCCTGGTGAGTTTCACCGGGTCGACCGAGGTGGGCCGGCACGTGGCGCAGGCGGTAGCGGGACGGATGGGCCGGAGCATCCTCGAGCTGGGCGGCAACAACGGCATCATTGCGATGGACGACGCCAACCTCGATCTGCTGCTGCGCGCAGTGCTGTTCGGCGCGGTGGGCACGGCGGGGCAGCGCTGCACCACCACGCGCCGGCTGTTCCTGCAGCGCGGCATCGCCGGGCGGATGACCGCGGCGCTGGTGGACGCCTACCGGCAGGTCAAGATCGGCGACCCGCTGGACGAAGGAACCCTGATGGGGCCGCTGGTGAACCGCCAGGCGGTGACGGATATGATGGACGGAATCCGGCGCATCCGCGAACAGGGCGGCGAAATCCTGTACGGCGGCGAAGCCATCGCGGGCTGTTACGTGCGGCCTACGCTGGTTCGCGCGCGGCCGGACATGCCGATTCTGAAAGAAGAAATCTTTGCGCCGATTCTTTATTTGGTGGAATTCGAAAACCTGGACGAGGCGATTCACTGGCACAACGATGTGCCGCAAGGCCTCTCGTCGGCTATGTTCACCACCAACCTGCTGGCGGCGGAAACCTTCCTGAGCCACCGGGGCAGCGACTGCGGGATTGCCAACGTCAACATCGGCACCAGCGGAGCGGAGATCGGCGGCGCCTTCGGCGGCGAGAAGGACACCGGCGGCGGACGCGAGTCCGGCAGCGAATCGTGGAAGGCTTACATGCGCCGGCAGACCAACACCATCAACTGGTCGGCGCAATTGCCCCTGGCGCAGGGGATCGAGTTCAAGACGTAAGCAGAGCGGGACAGACCACGATCCTTTGCACTTGGACAGGATAAGGGAAACCGACACGCCCCCAGCGCCGGCGCCTGCATCACGGACTTCCCCGTCAGGTTGCGGAACCCGTCGTACCTGCACGCCTCGCCCCACATCGACCCCGCCGACGGGAACGCAGGGCGGTTCGGAGAATTTTGCGGTTGGGGGTTTCGTAGCATGTCCCTAAAACACGAATTGTCGTAGCTGAACTGGCTGCACCACACGCTGGTCGAGTCCGGACGGGTGTCATTCGACGACGAAGTGCTCCGAGTCGGTGTCGGGCTCCAGCAGACGCCATTGCTCACCTCGGCTCCTAGTAGGAAAGACCGATAGATGAAAACCTCCGGATAGGTCCAGGCAAAACCCACCAAAACGATCTGTCAGGATGCCGGTAACAGTTAGGTGATCCGTCCTGTTTTCAATTGAGCGAGAAGAACCCGGAGTATCATTCATTAGTCTACGTAAGATAGCCTCTTGGAGACTCCCGCCATTTTCAGGTTTCCATTCGTCATCAACTGCGGCATCCAACTCTGCAGGAGTGTACCAATCCTGGAGGCCAGTCAAAATGCCTTCGGAACCTTCCAGACGCCACGGGCACTGGAGGTGGATAGCGTACTGGCCACAGGGTTCAGGCGAGCCCGAGAGCTTTCCGAAGTGAAACAAACGGACGTCTCCGGCGTAACGGGCAAGTGATAGCTTTAGGCCTAGAAGCATCTCAAGATGCTTGTATGTCTTAGCTTGTTGGTTGGATTCAATCATTTTTATTTACCAGCGGCTAGACAGCCGAAAAGTGACTCCAATACACCCACTATTTCTTCCACAGTGAATCCCTGCTTTGTGATTTCGCGATGCAGCCTATCACGCTCGGGTTTGCTTGGGGATTTCGGGGACGGGGGATTTCGGGGGGATTTCGTGGCCTGGAAGCCGTGAAACAATCGGTTTTCGCGCGCTCCGATGCATTTGAAATCGTCGGAGCGGTTGTCGAGACATCGCCACAAATCGGCTGGCTCTCCGATCGCAGGTGAGTTGGTGCCCGAGCGGTTCACTCGGTATTCCCTTTTCTCATGTCGTTTGCAGCCTGGTGAGTTTGAAGTATCGCTGCAGATTGTAGGTCAGACACGCCCAGAGTGCTTCCGCCCGCACTTTGACGGCCCCGCGGCAACGTAATCTGACCCATTTCAATTTGTCCTTGAGCCATGCGTTGGGAAACTCCGCGACCGGCGCACGCTGTTTGTAGATGGCTTTCGCGCTCGCCGTCTCCATCTTGGCGTGATAGCGCCTGAGCGCATCCGGTTCAATTCTCAGGCTTACCGTCCGCCCGTGTTTTGGCATCGCGTTCTGCGGCGTGCAAAACTGCCGTTTCGGGCAGCGCCGGCACTCGTCGCGATCCGCTCCATAGATTTTGATCTGCAGCCCACCGGCTCTTCTTTGTGTGCTCACGGCTCTGAGCCGGCGGCCTTCCGGGCAGATCATCTCGTCGCGCTGCTCGTCATATTGAAATGCGCTCGGGCGGTAGTCCGGATGGATGCCGTGTCCGATCTGCGCGCCTCCCGGATTCCCCCAACTCCCGTAGTAGTCCACGTCGCGCTCGCTCGCTCCCACGACGGCCTCCCGCGTGGTGTAGTCGCCGTCGGCCACCACCTGCTGCGGATAGCTCCCCAGGCGCTCGCGCACCCGCTCCAAGGCGGGCAGCAGCTGGAGCGAGTCCGAAGGCTGCTTGCTCACCTCCACGTCCACGATCAGCTTGTGGGTTGCATCGGTGGCCAGTTGCACGTTGTAGGACGGCGCCAGACCATGATCGGAAGTCCGCATGAACTGCGCATCCGCGTCGCTGGTTGACGCCTGGCACGCCTTTTCCTTCTCCCACTTCTTCTCCGCCTGGAGACGTTCGACCTCCACCAGCGCTTCCTCCAGCCGTTCCACCCGCTCGCGCGCCGCACGCCGCCGCGCCGCGGCCTGCCGCGTCCGCTTTTCCTGCTCGGCTTCTTGCTGCTGCAAGGTTTCGACTTGCTGCCGTGCCGCTTTCAGGTGCTCGCGGATTTTGTGGGCTCGCGAAAACGTTTTCTTGTTCACCGCCGCCCGCACTTTGGTTCCGTCCACCGTCACCCGCTCCAGGGTGATCAGCTTCTCCATCATCAGCACTCCCAGCACCTGGATAAACAGGTTCTGCAGAGCTTCGCCGTGCTGCACCCGGAAGTCCGACAGCGTGTGATGGTTCACCACTTTCAGCCCGGTGAGCCACCGCAGCGCCGGTTCGAATGCACACTGCCGTTCAATCTCACGCGCTGAGGAAATGCCTCGCGAATAGGCATAGACCCAAATGGCGATCAGCAGCCGCGGCTCCCACAGATTGCGGCCGGCATGTCCCTCCACCGCCTTCACCGGGCCGGAGAAGCGGCTCAGATCCAGTCGGCCGAGAATCGTCCAGACGTTCCGCGCGGGATGGTCCTCGGGGATGAGTTGCTCGACGTCCAGCGGTTCCAAAACCACCTGCTGGCGATCAATCGGTTCGTAGCGGGGCGTAGCGTCGTTGGTCACGAATCCAGTCTACGGACCTTGAAACAAAATTCAAGAGAAATGTTTGATTATTTCACGGCTTCCGGGCTACGCAACCCCCAACCAATCGGTCGCGGGGGTTGGGAGTTGCGTAGCTTCTTCCCGAAATGGAAATGGAAGTGGGCACCGAAATGGGCAATGTACCATCCCCCAGCCGAATCTGTAAACCATCGGCCTCACGAGGGCTGGGGGATTCTCAACCGGTACTACCCGCGGGCATTGATCGCGGCCTTCCTGGAGCAGCCCCCCGCCAGATGGGAGCGAGCTAATCCTACGCAGCTTTCACGGTCAGCTTCACGCCGACTCTCTTTTGCAGCACCTGGAGAATCGCGAAGAAGTTGACCGTATTCGGGTTGCCATTCGGACCCAGCATGCGATGCAAGCTCTTGCTGGGTTTCTGAAGGTCGGCGGCTAACTCCTCGAAGCCGATGGTCGCGTTGATGACGTCGCGCAAGACGGTTTTCCCCGTTGCCTCATCACCATCAAGATAGGCATTCACCGCCTCAGTGAGCAGCGCCTTGCGGAATGCGCCATCCTGCTGCGCGCGATTGTAAACGGTATTCCGAAACGATGTTGTCAGTGCCATTGGCCCTGCTCCTTCCCGCCCTTGCGTCGCTTGTACCCGACCCACGCCGCTTTCGCGGCGGCAATCGCGGCCTCCTGCCGCTTCTTTGCACTCCCACCCAGCAGGATCACGAGCCGCTCTCCGTCCTTGCCGAAGTAGACCCGATACCCGGGACCGAAGTCCATCTTCAGCTCACAGACGCCAGCGCCGACGCCTTCGACATTCGAGAAGTTCCCCTGGCCCAACCGTATCAAGGCAACGGCCACCCGCGCCGCCGCAACCGCATTCAAGCCGTCGAACCAGCGCGCAAACACCGACCGTCCGGAGGCATCCAGGAACTCCTGAATCTCGATTTCCACCTCTCACGATGGTAACACATACGTTACTATGATGAGCGAAGTAAGTAGTCCTCGGGCACGGTGCATGATTACCCTATCAACCTGCTTTTGGAAGCTCCCGCTACGCTCGGCGTGCCATCCGTCCACCGGCGGCGTGCGTTGCCAGAAGGGTCCCAGCGCCAGCCGGTCGCAAAAAGGCTATGCCGGCGGTACCGATATTTGGCAATGCTGCGAGATGCGTTCCCGAGGATGACCCAGTTCGCGCTTGGCGGGAGGAGTATCACCCTTATCACCCATTCCGAAGAAGGATATCGACACCGCCAAGAGACGCCTCGCGCAACTGTCAAGAGGTGGAAAATGAGCAAACCCGAGAGCTGCGCCAGTGTTTGGGACGCCATTGCGGACACGCCCGGGCAGGCCGCCAACCTGCGGGCGCGGGCCGAACTGATGCAGCAGATCGCGGCCTTCGCGCTTTCCACCTGATCGCCGCTGCCGACGGCGGCGGCATCGCGATTCGCGTATCGCCCGAATCCGCAAACCACGGCCTCACGAGGGCTGAGGAATTTTCAACGTTTCCGGTTTACCGGTCTCCGGTTTCCAAAGCGGGCTTGGAAAACATACCGCTGGCTGTAGTTGAAAATCGGACTTTGGGGTCTTAGTTATGGAGGCGTATTCGTCGGTGTGCGGGAGACGCATCATCCTTAGTTTGGCCCTGACGTCGCTTGCGGCGTGGGGGCAGAAGCCGGTGATTTCCAGTGTAACGAATGCCGCGAGCTACCTGCCGGCAAGCGGTTCGCCGGGTAGTATTGAACCCGCCGAGGGGTCCATCGTTTCGATTTTCGGCACCAACCTCGCAGCCTCCACGTTGCAGGCGACCACGCCGACCCTTCCGACAATCCTCGGCGGGACCTCGGTCACCATCTATGGGCAAGCGGCCCCGCTCTTCTACGTCTCTCCCACCCAGATCAACTTTCAGGTGCCCGAATACCCTTGGCTCAACTACGATGTCGTGGTTACCACCACCACCGGCGTGAGCGACCCATACGCGGTCACCCCAAACTCGTCGATAGCGGAGGTGTCCTTGGGCATCTTCACCCTGGATGGCAGTGGCTGCGGAAGAGGCGCCATCCTCAACGCGCATTCCGACGGCACCGTGTCTCTCAACTCGCGCAGCGACAGCATTTCGCCGGGCGAGTACCTTTCGGTCTACGGGACCGGCGCCGGCCAGGTCTATTTCTACGGCAATGGAAACAACTACACGCAGATTGGTTCTCCAACGCCGTTGAGCCCCTTGACAGTCGCCCAACAGAGTGCTGGCGCGTTATTTGATGATTCACCGACAGGCGCACCGGCAGCGTGGAGCGGCCGCGCGCCGGGCCTGATCGGCGTGGACCAGTTCAACGTTCTGGTCCCGGCGACCGTGCGGGAGGGTTGCGCCGTTCCCCTCCAGTTAGGTGACGGCACCATCTCACAGCCGGTCACAGTCGCCATCCACAATGGCGGCGGCCCGTGCGTGGATCCGCCGGAGGCCGGATACGGCCAGATAATGTGGGAGCGCACGGTGAGCACGACGGCGGCCAATGTCGTCACCGAGAACCGACACCGTGACCGTGTCGTTACAGGCCTCGCCGGGCAAACAGCCGCCGCCGGCTCCCGTCTTTTCCGATGGCGCTAATCCCTGGTCCTTGATCGTGTTTGGTGCTGTGTGCCCGGTTCCCGGGTATAGGAGTCTCGGAGCCGGGACAGTGACCGTCCAAGGGCCAAGCCTGCCGCCAGTTACGGCGACCACCGCACCGCTGCAACAAGGGCTGGTCAGCGGCCTGAGCGTCATTGCGCCGTTGCTGCAGGGGCAGGTAGGCGGCCTGAGCGTCTATCAGGCGACGCTTCCCACCGGGGCCATCCAGGCTGGCAACTTCACGGTCGCGGCCAGCGGCGGCGTAGATGTAGGCGGCTTTCAATCCAGCGTGCAGATCGGCCCGCCCATCCAGATCGAGACGAACCTCTCGGGAATCCTGTTCCCCTGCAACCAGTCCGTGACCGTCAATTGGACCGGCGGGGATCCCAACGCCTGGGTCATAATGAGCCAAGTGATGTATCAGGGAGTTCGACAACTCTATACATCCTGGGAGGCCCGGGTATCCGACGGCACTCTAACGATTCCCCCTATTCGAGCCCCCGGAGAATGGAGGTGGCTGCGGCACGGCTGCGCCGTTCGATCTGGTCGTGCAGGTCACGCCAGACCCATCGGAGATCCCGGCGTTCCCGGCACCCGGCCTGTCCCTGGGGGGACAGCACCTGTGGAGGTACACCTACCACTTCGCAGCGTCCAGGAATTAGCCCACCTCCGCGACAAAAAAACAAAAGCCGCGGACACCTTGCGGCGTCCGCGGCCTTCGAAAAAACCGAACCGGCTATTCCGGTTTCGTTTCTTCCTCTTGCTCGCGGCCTTCGCGCGCGGCTTTAAGCCGTTCTTCCTTGCGCTTGGCGCGATCAGCCGCGCGTTTGACCAGCTCGGAACCCACCAGCTCCAACATGGCCTGCTCGGCACCATCGCCTTTGCGCGGACCTAGACGGGTGATGCGCGTGTAGCCGCCGGTGCGCTGGCCGAAACGGGTGCCCAGCGTATCGAACAGCTTCTTCACCGAAGCCGGCGTGCGCAACCAGCCGGCCGCCTGGCGCCGCGAGTGCAGCGTATCCGTCTTGGCTAGCGTGATCATCTTCTCCACCAGCGGGCGAACGGCCTTGGCCTTGGGAACGGTGGTGATGATGCGCTCCTTATCAATCACGCTGGTGGTGAGATTGCGCAACAGCGCGTTGCGGCTATCCACCGGCCGCTTGAGTTTGAATCCGGCTACCTTGTGTCTCATGAATTACTCTCCGACCTCCTCCTGCCCACCTTCGCCTTCCGGGCCGTAATCCGGCGGGAGGGAAGAAGGCGGCGGCGCTACCAGCCGGCCATGCTGGTCGATGCGCATACCCAGCGCCAGTCCCATGTTGGCCAAAATTTCCTTGATTTCGTTGAGCGACTTGCGGCCAAAGTTCTTGGTGCGCAACATTTCGGCTTCGGTCTTCTGCACCAGCTCGCCTATGGTCTGGATATTGGCGTTCTTCAGGCAATTGTAGGAGCGAACGCTCAATTCCAGCTCCTCCACGGAGCGGTTCAGTACTTCGTTCATCTTCTCGCCACCGCGCTCGGAGATCTCTTCGGTCTGCTCCGGCACTTCTTCGAAGTTGATGAAGATGGACATGTGGTCTTTGAGAAGCTTGGCGGCGTAGCCGATGGCGTCCTGCGGGGAAACCGCGCCGTTGGTCCAGACTTCGATGGTGAGCTTGTCGTAATCGGTCATCTGGCCGAGGCGCGCGGCCTCTACCGAGAAGTTGACCTTGCGGACGGGCGAATGCACCGAGTCGATCGGAATGTAACCGAGAGCCAGGTCCTCATCGAAATTCTTGTCGGCGCTGACGTACCCGCGGCCGCTCTTGAGGCGCATTTCGATGGAAAGCTTGCCGCCTTCGCTGACCGTGGCCAGGTGCACATCGCGGTCCAGCACTTCCACGTCGGCATCGGTTTGGATCTGGCCGCTGCGCACCTCGCCGGGGTGATCCAGCTCCAGGCGCACGGTCTTGACGCCATCGCCGGTGATCTTGAAGGGGATCTGCTTCAGGTTGAGAATAATGTCGGTGGCGTCTTCGACCACGCCGGGAATGGGGCTGAACTCATGTTCAACACCCTCGATGCGGACAGCCGTAATGGCCGCACCTTCGATGGAGCTCAGCAGTACTCGGCGCAGGCTGTTGCCGATGGTGGTGCCGAAGCCGCGTTGAAAAGGCTGCGCTGTAAACATGCCATACCGCTCGGTGAGAGTTTCAGTATTGGCGACCAGTCTTTTGGGTTTCTGAAAGCCTTTGAACATAAATCATCCTCGCTGGGAAGCCGGGAGCCAGAAGTTAGAAGCCAGAATCGCGAGCTGAATTCTGACTCCTGACTTCCGACTCCTTACTTCGATTCATTACTTCGAGTACAACTCCACAATGAGCTGCTCATTCAACTGGATCTGCACCAACTCACTCCGCTGCGGCAGGGCGATGATGCGGCCCTTGAGCCCTTCGCGGTCAACGTCGATCCAACTGGGTGCGGGCGCGTGCGCGGTGGCATCGCGGGCGGCCAGGATAGTGGGATGCTTCTGGCTGCGCTCACGGACCGAGACGATATCGCCCACCTTGACCGAGGCCGAAGGGATATTACACTTGCGGCCGTTGACGTCGATGTGGCCGTGGCGGACAATCTGGCGGGCCTGGGCGCGGCTGGTGCCAAAGCCCATGCGGTAGATGACGCTGTCGAGGCGGCGCTCCAGGGCGGACATCAGGTTGTCGCCGGTGATGCCCTTGGCCAGGGCGGCCTTTTCGAAGGTGCTGCGGAACTGACGTTCCAGAACGCCGTACACCCGCCGGGCCTTCTGCTTTTCGCGAAGCTGCAGGCCATAGCCCACAATCTTCTTGGCGCGTTCCTTGCCATGCTGGCCGGGGATAAAGTTGCGCTTTTCGATGGCGCACTTTTCCGTGTGGCAGCGTTCGCCTTTGAGAAATAGTTTCATGCCCTCGCGCCGGCATTGCCGGCAAACGGGACCGATATATCTTGCCAAGTTCTTCTCCTTACCTTTCGTTCAGGTGCGGTTTACAGCCAATGGCAGGCCTTCTTCCCGCTTGCTACTCGCTACTTGCTGCTTACTACTCGCTACGAACATCAATTCTGTCCCGGGGACAGACAACACTGTCCACGCGGCGCACATGCGGCGCCTTGGGACAGTGATGTCAGTCCCCGGAGCATTATACCCTTCGTTTCTTCGGCGGACGGCAGCCGTTGTGCGGAATCGGCGTGACGTCCTTGATGGCGCGGACTTCAATTCCGGCCGTGGAAAGCGCGCGGATCGCGGATTCGCGTCCGGAACCCGGACCGCTGACCCGCACTTCCACCACCCGCAGCCCGCTTTCGCCGGCTTTATTGGCGGCGGTGAGAGCCGCCTGCTGAGCGGCGAAGGGAGTGCCCTTACGCGACCCGCGAAAACCCAGCGAACCGGCGCTGGACCAGGAGATGGTATTGCCTTCCTGATCGGCGATGGTGACGATGGTGTTATTGAAGGTGGCCTGGACGTGCACAATGCCCGTATGGACAATGCGCTTTTCCTTTTTCTTGAAGCTCTTCTTCTTTCCGGTTTTTGCTGGTGCTTTCGCCATATACGGTATCTTGTCTTAAGTCTTGGACGCGGCCTTTTTCTTGTTGGCAACGGTTCCGCGGCGCGGTCCTTTGCGCGTGCGGGCGTTGGTATGGGTACGCTGGCCGCGGACGGGCAGTCCACGGCGGTGCCGCAGGCCGCGGTAGGAGCCCATCTCGATGTGACGCTTGATGTTCATCGAGATTTCCTTGCGCAGGTCGCCTTCCACGGCGCCTTCTTCTTCGAGGATGGTACGGACGCGGTTGATTTCGTCTTCCGTCAGGTCGCGAACCTTCTTATCAAAATCGATGCCCGCCCGGTACAGCAGGGACTTGGAGCGGGTACGGCCAATGCCGTAGATATAAGTGAGCCCGATCTCAGCCCTTTTTCCTGGCGGCAGATCCACACCGGCTAAACGTGCCATATGTTTTTCTCGTTACCCCTGTCTCTGTTTATGTTTCGGGTTTACGCAAATGACCCGCACCACGCCTTGGCGATGGATCACCTTGCACTTGTCGCAAATTTTCTTGACGGACGCTCGCACTTTCATATAATCGGCACCGCTCT
This sequence comes from Bryobacterales bacterium, assembly GCA_963842505.1. Taxonomy (GTDB): domain Bacteria; phylum Acidobacteriota; class Terriglobia; order Bryobacterales; family Bryobacteraceae; genus PALSA-129. Next base: position 276,038 of record CAWJGZ010000004.1, on the reverse strand, counting down.
CTTACGTTCGCGGCTCGGTTCGCTTTCTCCGCTCCCTTACGGTCGCGGTTCGGTTCGCTTTCTCCGCTCTCTTACGGCCGCGGCTCGGTTAGCTTTCTCGTAATCCTTCCGCGGGTCGGGTCGTGAGGGCTTAATTCCACCTCCACGCGATCGCCCGGGACCAATCTTACAAAATTCCGTTGCACCGTTCCCACCAGGTGCGCTAAAACCTTTTGCTGCTCCGGCAGCACCACCTGGTACACCGCGCTGGGCCGCTCTTCCACCACCACGGCCACTACCTTCACGGCCTTGTCAAAACCCACGGGCCGTTACCGGTCACCGCGATGCAGTGCTCAAAATGGGCGCTGTTGGAACCGTCCTTGGCTACGGCGGTCCACTTGTCCTTCAGCACCACCACTTCCGGCCGGCCGGCGTTGACCATCGGTTCCACCGCCAGCACCATGCCTTCCTTCAACCGCGGGTTCTCATTCCTGCGATCCACATAATTCGGGACCTGCGGCTCCTCGTGAAGCTGGGTGCCGATGCCATGGCCCACATAGTCGCGGACCACCGAAAAGCCATTGGCCTTCACGTGCTGCTCCACGGTCTCACAAACATCAAAAAGCCGGTTGCCGGGCCGCACCCGATCAATGGCCATTTCCAGGGATTTCTGGGTCACCTGGAGAAGACGCCTGGTTTCCTCACTAACTTCACCGATCGGAACGGTAACGGCGGAATCACCATAATAGCCGTCCAACTTGACCCCGGTATCGATGGAAACGATATCGCCTTTCTTGAGGACGCGCTTGGCATTCGGCATCCCGTGGACGATTTCGCTATTCACCGAGGTACACAACACAAATTTAAAAGGCCCGCCAGCGCCCGGAACACCCTTGAAAGCAGGGATAGCTCCGGCATCGGCCATCATCTTGGCCGCGGCTACTTCGAGGTCCATCGTAGTCACGCCTTCGACCGCAATTTCCTGCATCTTCTGCAAGATCTGCCAAACCAGCAGACCGCTGCGCCGCATCTTTTCCAACTCAGCGGCGGTTTTGCGAACAATCATCTTCTCCTATCGCCTGGGCAATCTTCCGATTCACCAGGTCCGGCGGATCGTTACTGGCATCCACCTCAACCACCGGCCGTCCCGCCGCGCGGAGATACTCCAGCACAGGGCGGGTCTGCCGCTCATACGCATCCAACCGCTCCCGAATCACGGGCTCGCGGTCGTCGTCCCGGACCACCAATCGCTCGCCATCCAAGTCGCACAGTCCATCCACTTTAGGTGGATGGAAAGCGACGTTGTACAAGGTCCCGCAGCGAGGGCACTCGCGGCGTCCGGTCAAACGGGCGATAATTATATTGTAATCAACCGCGAGATGAATCACCACCTCGCGGATGCCGCGCCCATCCAGCCAGGCGCAGAAACGTTCAGCCTGCGCCCGCGTGCGCGGATACCCGTCCAACACAAAACCCTGGGCGGCGTCAGCCTGCCTGAGCCGCTGCTCTACCATCTCATCAACAACCCGGTCCGGCACCAAGGCCCCCGCCTGCATGGTGGCGGCCACTTGGGCAGCCATCCCGGCCTCCCGCTGGACGCGCCCCCGCAGCATGTCTCCAGTGGAGACGTGGGGGACACCCAGACGCTCGGCCAGCAACTTGGCCTGGGTGCCTTTTCCGGATCCAGGCGAGCCAAACAGGACGATGGCCTTCACAAATCCTAGAATGTACTCCGGCGGCCGCGAATCCGGCCCGACCTCGGAGTGAAGCCGTCGTAATGGCGCATAATCAACTGCGCCTCAATCTGGTTGATCGTGTCCATGGCGACTCCCACCACGATTAATAACGACGTGCCCCCAAAATAAAATTGCACGTTCAAGCCTTCCAGCAGGAACCGAGGCGCGTGGGCGTCGACCCAATTGCCGACGAGCGGCAGGTGCTGGAGCTTAATGCCCGACATCATCACGCCCGGAATCAGGCACAAAATCGACAGATAAACGCCGCCCACCACCGTAATCTTGGTCAGGATGGCGTTCATGTAATCGGCTGTATTCCGGCCCGGACGGATACCGGGAACGAAGCCGCCGTACTTGCGCATGTTGTCGGCCGCTTCGTTGGGATTGAAAATAATCGAGACGTAGAAGAAACAGAAGAAAATGATTCCCAATGTGAACAGAACGTAATAGAGCGGCTCGCCGGGCAGGATGCTGCGCAGCATGGCGCTCAGCCAGGCGGTATTCTTGACGAAACTGGCCTGCATCAAAGTCATGGGGAAGGCCAGGATGGACGAAGCGAAAATTACCGGGATCACGCCGCCGGCGTTGACCTTGAGCGGCATGTGGGTGGACTGGCCGCCCATCACGCGCCGGCCCACTACGCGTTTGGCGTACTGCACCGGGATGCGGCGCTCGCCGCGTTCCACCAACACGATGAAACCAACCACCAGGATCATCAGGGCGATGATGGCGATCAGCTCCAAGGGGTTCCACTCGTGGGTAACGAAGGTGTTCTGATAAATGTTCTGGATGGCGTGCGGCAGCCCCACCACGATGCCGGTGAAGATGATGAGCGACATGCCATTGCCGACGCCGCGCTCGCTGATCTGTTCACCCAGCCACATGATGAAGGCGGTTCCGGTGGTCAGAGAAATGATGGTCAGCAGCACGAAACCCGTCCCGGGGTTGATCACGATGCCCTGCTGGGTTTCGAGGCCCGCGGCGATGGTGGCCGACTGGATAACCGAAAGGACGATGGTCAGGTAGCGCGTCCATTGGGTGATCTTGCGGCGGCCGAGCTCGCCTTCTTTTTGCAGCTTTTCGAGTGTCGGAACCACCACCGTCAACAACTGCAAAATGATGGATGCCGTAATGTACGGCATGATCCCCAGGGCGAAAACCGTGAAGCGGCGGATGTTGCCGCCCGCAAACATGTCGAAGAAGCTGAATAACGAGCCGTTCGAGGAATTCATGAACTCGGCCCACCGGGCGGTATTGATGCCCGGCGCCGGGATATGTCCGCCCAAGCGATATACGGCCAGCAGGCCTAGAGTGAACAGCAGCCGCTTGCGAAGATCGGGGACGCGGAAAATGTTCGCGAACGCTTCTAAAAACCTCATGGTTGCCTTCGATTCCCGGCGCTTACTCGGTGGCCCCGCCGATCACCTGCGCCGTTCCGCCAGCCTTCTGTATCTTCTCCAGAGCCGACTTTGAGAAATGGTGGGCCTCCACCGTAATTTTGCGCGTCAACTGGCCGGTGCCGAGCACGCGGAGCCCTTCACCCACGTCGTGGATGAGGCCGAGTTCCTTCAGCCGGTCGGGATTGAAGGTATCGCCTTCCAGTTTCTCCAGCCTTCCCAAATTGACGATGGCGAACTTCTTCTTGAAAATGTTGGTAAATCCGCGCTTGGGCAGGCGGCGGTGCAGCGGCATCTGGCCGCCTTCAAAACCGCGCTTCTGGCCAAATCCGGTTCCGGCGCGCTGGCCCTTGTGGCCGCGCGTCGAAGTCTTCCCGCGGCCCGAACCCATGCCGCGGCCGATGCGCTTGCGGCCCTTCTTTTGCCCGGCGGGAGGTTTCAGATTACTCAGGTTCATGTGCTTACTCCACCACTTCCAGCAGATGCGGAACTTTCTTCACCATGCCGCGAAAGACCGCGGAATCCGGCCGCACCACAATCTGGTTGACTTTCCGCAGACCCAACCCCTTGACCACCCGCCTCTGCTTGTCGGGAGTGCAGATGGGGCTGCGCACGAGTTTGATTTTGATAGTGCCGGCCATTAGAGTTTCTCCACTGCCAGGCCGCGCATATCGGCTACGGCTTGGCGATCGCGCAAGGATTCCAGGGCCACGATGGTCGCCTTGACCACGTTGTGCGGATTGCGGCGGCCGATCGACTTGGTGAGGACGTTGGGGATGCCACAGGCTGTGATCACGGCGCGGACGGCGCCGCCGGCGATCACGCCGGTCCCGGCCGGAGCCGGCTTGAGCAGCACCTGCGAACTGGAGAATTGACCCAGCACCTGGTGGGCGATGGTGGTCTCCAGCACGTTCACGTGGCGCAGCGCCTTCTTGGCCGCCTCGATGCCCTTGCGGATGGCAGAGGGAACTTCCTTGGCCTTCCCTACTCCGTAACCCACCACTTTGGCCGAGGGATCGCCAATCACCACCAGCGCCGAAAAGCTGAGGTTCTTACCGCCCTTGACCACCTTGGTAACGCGGTTGATGGCCACCACCTGTTCTTTCAGGTTGAGGGCCGCCGGATCGATGCGTTTCGCTGACGTATGCATTAGAACTCCAGTCCTGCCGCGCGCGCCGCGTCGGCCAGGGCCTTGACACGGCCGTGATACTGATACCCGCCGCGGTCGAAAACCACACGTTGAATGCCCTTGGCCTTGGCGCGCTCCGCCACCAGTTTGCCGATGGTTGTAGCGGCCGCCAAGTTGCCGCCTTTGATGCGGCCCTCCTTGTCGACCGAGGAGGCCGAGACCAGCGTAGCGCCGGCCGCGTCGTCGATGACCTGCGCGTAAATGTGCGCCACGCTGCGGAACACGGCCAGTCGCGGCCGCTCGGCGGTGCCGGCCAGCTTGCGCCGGATGCGTTGGTGGATACGACTGCGGATTTCCTTCTTTTCAATTTTATGAATCATTTTGCACTCGCCCCGGTCTTGCCGACCTTCTTGCGCAGCGCCTCGCCAGTGTAACGGATACCCTTGTTCTTGTAAGGATCCGGCTTGCGGAGAGCGCGGATGTTGGCCGCCACCTGGCCCAGCAACTGCCGGTCGTAGCCGCTCAGCACCAGGTGCGTCTGTTTATCTATCTTGAGGTCGATGCCCGGAGGCAGAAGAACCTCGATAGGATGGGAGTAACCCAGCGTAAAAGTGGCGATCTGGCCCTTGACGTCGGCGCGATAGCCGATGCCGACGATATCCAGTTCCCGCACGAAACCGGTGGACACGCCTTGCACGGCGTTGGCCGCCAGCGCCCGGGTGAGGCCGTGGAGCGCCGCATGCTCGTCGGAAGCGCGCTTGATTTCAAGCTTGCCGGCGGCCTGCTCTATGGTGATGCCGACAGGGATCGGCACCGTCAGCTTGCCTTTAGGCCCGGTGACTTCGAGTTGTTCGCCGATCGCGACTTTGACGCCCGAGGGCAGCGGGATCGGTTTTCTGCCAATTCTAGACATGTGTCAATACCTCGCTACCACACCCGGCAGAGGATTTCGCCGCCGAGGTGCTCCTTGTGCGCGTCCCGCCCGGTCATCACGCCGCGCGGGGTGGTAAGGATGTTGATTCCCATGCCGCCCAGCACCCGCGGGATACCGGTCTGGCTTACGTACACCCGGCAGCCCGGACGCGAGACGCGTTCGATCGCCGAGATCACCGGCGAATTGCCGGGACCGTACTTCAGGTAGATCTTGATGGTGCGCTTGGGGCCTTCTTCCGCCACCTTGAAGTTGGCGATGTAGCCTTCTTCTTTCAGGATGCGCGCGATTTCGGATTTCAGCTTGGAAGCCGGCACGTCCACTTTGGGATGGCGGGCCTGGATCGCGTTCCGTACGCGAGTCAGCATGTCGGCAATGGGATCGCTTATCATAATTCTCCTACTCCCCGCTCTACCAGCTAGCCTTCATCACGCCGGGGATCTCGCCGTTCAGGGCGAGCTGGCGGAAACAGAGACGGCAGACGCCAAATTTGCGCAAATAGGCGCGCGGCCGGCCGCACCGCCAGCAGCGGTTGCGGTGGCGGACTCCCAGCTTGGGCGTTTTCGCCCGCCGGGCTTTTTCCAACTTCAGATCTTTGGCGATTTTCGCGGTAGTGGCCATGGTCTCCTGGTTCTCCTTATTGGCGGAAGGGCATCCCCATGTGCCGCAACAGCGCCAAGCCCTCGGCATCCGTGCGGGCCGTGGTGGTAATCGAAATGTTCATTCCCTTGGTCTTTTCCACCTTGGCGTAATCGATCTCGGGGAAGATCAACTGGTCCTTCACGCCCAGGGTGTAATTGCCCCGGCCATCGAAGCTCTTGGTGGAGACGCCGCGGAAATCGCGCACGCGCGGCAGGGCCACATTCACCAGCCGGTCGAAGAATTCGTACATGCGGTCGCCGCGCAGCGTCACCATGCAGCCAATCGACTGACCTTCGCGCAGTTTGAACTGGGCGATCGACTTGGTGGCCTTGGTGATCACCGCTTTCTGGCCGGCGATCGCGTTGAGTTCGTTCACCGCGCCGTCCATCAGCTTGGCGTTCTGGGTGGCTTCGCCCAAGCCGATGTTGATGGAGATCTTTTCGATCTTGGGAACGGCCATCTCGTTTTTGTAGCCGAACTCCTTGGTCAGGACCCCGACGACTTTTTTCTGATAGATCTCTTTCAAGCGTGCTGCCATGAAATCCTCACTTCCTGTCGAGCGTCTGGCCGCACTTGCGGCAGATTCTCATGCGGCGCGTCTTGCCGCCCGCGACATGGTCCACGTGGTGGGCGATGCGCACGGCCTTGTTGCAGCCGGGGCACACGATCAAGACGTTGGAGGCCGGGAAGGCGCTTTCGCGCTCCGCAATGCCGCCCTTAATCTGCTTGGAGGGATTCGGCCGGGTGTGCCGTTTGATCATCATCACGTGCTCCACCAGGATCTTGCCCGTTCCGCGGTCCACGCGCAGCACGCGGCCGCTCTTGCCCTTGTCGCGGCCCGAGATCACCTTGACGGTGTCTTCCTTCCGCAGATCGATGCGAACCGGCTCAGCCGGCTTTCTTTTTGCGATAGCCATCAGATTACCTCGGGCGCCAGCGAGACGATCTTCATGAATTTCTTGTCGCGCAGCTCGCGGGCCACCGGCCCGAAGACGCGCGTGCCCACCGGCTCGCCCACCTCGTTGATCAATACCGCGGCATTCGAATCGAAACGGATGTAAGTGCCATCCTTGCGCCGGGTTTCCTTGCGCATGCGGACCACCACGCAGCGCACCACTTTGCCCTTCTTGATAGCCGAATCGGGCGCCGCTTCCTTCACGGCCGCGGTAATCACGTCGCCCAAACCGGCCCGCAGTCCGAGGTCGCCGCCGCGCGGCAGAATGCACGAGAGCCTCCGCGCGCCGGAGTTATCGGCCACCTCGAGAATTGTTCGCATTCCAATCATAAGGACTCCAGTAGTCGGAAGTCAGAAAACAGAATTCAGAATAAAAGCCGCGCAGCCACCGCATTCTGAGTTCCGAGGTCTGACTCCAGTCATTTCTCCTCTAAACCTTCACATCCAGTTCCGACGGTTGCACGGCCACCTGGGGCGCGCGCCGGATCACATCCGCCAGCCGCCACCGTTTCAACTTGCTCAACGGCCGGCATTCGATGATGCGCACGATGTCGCCCGTGCAGGCGCGGCCCTCTTCGTCGTGGGCGTAAAATTTCTTGCGTTTGCCAATGATGCGCTTGTAGAGCGGGTGCGGCACGCGGCGGCTGACTTCCACCACGATGGTTTTCTGCATCTTGGTGGAAACCACCTCGCCCACCTTTTCGTTTTTGAATCCCTTGGCGATCTGCGTCTCGGCCATGTTATTTGTTCTCCGCCGCGAGTTCCCTCTCGCGCAGGATGGTTTGGAAGCGGGCACGGTCTTTTTTCAGGCCGCGAGCCTTCTTGAGGCCTTCCATCTGTCCCATGGACATCTGAAAACTGAGACGAAAGAGCTGCTCGTCCATTTCATGAAGCTGCTGACGCAATGCGTTGTCGTCGAGATCGCGAACTTTCTGCGCTTTCATAATTAGTACTCCGCGTCTTGCCGGCTGATGAACTTGGTCCGGATGGCCAGCTTGTGGGCCGCCAGGCGCATCGCGGCGCCGGCGGTGGCACGATCCACGCCTTCCATCTCGAACAGAACTTTTCCCGGCCGAATCACCGCTACCCATTGTTCGGGCGCGCCCTTGCCTTTACCCATACGGGTTTCGGCGGGCTTCTTGGTAATGGGCTTATCGGGGAACAGCCGAATCCATACTTTGCCGCCGCGCTTGATGGAGCGGGTCATGGCGACGCGCGCGGCTTCAATCTGCCGGTCGGTCACCCAGCCGCATTCCATGGCTTTCAGGCCGAATTCGCCGAAAGAAATCGACGATCCGCGCCATGCCTTGCCGGCCATGCGCCCGCGTTGCTGCTTCCGGTACTTCACCTTCTTTGGCATCATCATGGCGGTTTACCCTCAATCTCCTATTGCTTCTCGGCGGGAGTGTCGGACGGCGCGGCCTCGGGGCCGGGCTTGGTCTCGGTTTCCTGCACCGTTTCGGTTTGCGATTCCGGCCGCGCTTCCTGCGCCGTTTCGGTTTGCGATTCCGACCGCGCTTCCTGCTTCCAGGACGGCTGTTGCGGCGCCATCAGCGGCGGCAGAATAGGCGTCGCGGGACGAATCGCCGGACGCGGCAGATCGGCCGGCGGCACTTGCACGGCCGGGCCGGCTGCTTCCGGCGCCGGAGCCGCGGCGGCCACCGGAGGCGCATGCCGCTCATAAGGGGCGCGTCCACGTCCACCACGATCTCCCCGGTCTCCGCGGTCGCGCCGCTCGCGGGGTTCGCGCCTCGGCTCGGGCTCTGGCAGCCCGCCGCGGCGCTTGGTGAGATCCAAGATCTCGCCCTTATAAATCCAAGTCTTGATGCCGATGACACCGTAGGTGGTGTGGGCTTCGGCAAAGCCGTAGTCGATGTCGGCGCGCAGAGTATGCAGGGGGAGCTGGCCCTGCAGATACCACTCGCTGCGCGCGATTTCCGCGCCGTTCAAGCGGCCCGACACGCGCACTTTAATTCCCTTGCAGCCGAAACGCAGCGCCGAATCGACGGCCTTGCGCATGGCGCGGCGGAACGCCACGCGTTTTTCAAGCTGCAGCCCGATGGATTCGGAAACCAGTTGCGCGTCGAGCTCCGGCTTGTGCACTTCCTGGATGTCGATGAAGACTTCGCGCTTGGTCTTGCGCGCCATATCCAGCTTCAGCTTTTCGATTTCGGCGCCCTTGCGGCCGATGATGATGCCCGGCCGGGACGTGCGAATGGTAACCCGCAGCTTGTTGCCGGCGCGGTCCACTTCGATGGAGCTGACACCGGCCGACTTTAGCCGGTCGCGCAGATTGTCCTTGAGTTCCAGATCTTCCTGCAGCAGCTTGGCGTAGCCCTGATTGGCGAACCAGCGCGACCGCCAGGGCTTGTTGAAGCCCAGCCGGAATCCGTACGGATGAACTTTCTGTCCCATCTATGCTTCCTTCTCCGTCACCTTGATGACGATATGCGACATACGGCGCTGGTACCGGTAGGCGCGGCCCATGGGCGCCGGCCGCACCCGCTTCATGCGCGGGCCGTCGTGGACGTACGCTTCGGTGACGAACAATTTGTCGACGTCCAGGTCTTCATTGCGATTCTGCGCGTTGGCGATGGCCGACTGCAGCACTTTTTCCACCGTGGGCGCGATGCGCTTGTTGACCGTGCGCAGCGTGGTGATGGCCGCGCCCGCCTGCTTGCCGCGGATCATATCCACCACCAGGCGCGCTTTCTGCGGCGAGACCCGGATGTATCTGGCTTCCGCTTTGATCTGCGTGTTAGGTTCCATGCTTGCCTCGTTATGCCGGCTTGGCCGTCTTCTCCGTGGCCGCTTTTACCGAATGGCCTTTGAACACCCGGGTGGGCGAAAACTCGCCCAGCTTGTGTCCCACCATGTTCTCGGTGATGTACACCGGAATGAACTTCTTGCCGTTGTGAACCGCCACGGTGTGACCGACGAACTCCGGAAGGATGGTGGAGCGCCGCGACCACGTGCGAACCACTTTCTTCTCGCTGGTGGTCGAAAGCACCGCCAGCTTGGCTTCCAGGTGCGTGTCGGTAAACGGTCCTTTTTTGACAGATCGACCCATATGCGCCTACCTCTTTTTACTCTTGTGCGTGACAATCCACTTGTCGGTACGCTTGTTATTGCGCGTTTTGAAACCGCGAGTGGGCTGGCCCCAGGGAGTCACCGGGTGACGGCCGCCGGAGGTTTTGCCCTCGCCGCCGCCCAGCGGGTGATCCACCGGGTTCATCGAAACGCCGCGGTTGTGGGGCATCTTGCCCAGCCAACGCTTGCGTCCGGCTTTGCCGAGCGAAACGTTTTCGTGATCCAGGTTGCCCACCTGGCCGACGGTGGCCATGCATTCGAGCGGCACGCGGCGGATTTCGCCCGACGGCATCTTCAACAGCGCCGTGCCGCCTTCCTTCGAAATCAATTGCGCCTGCGAACCGGCTGAGCGCGCCATCTGCCCGCCCTTGCCGGGATGCAGTTCAATGTTGTGAACGATGGTGCCGGCCGGCATATTCTTTATCGGCAGGGCGTTGCCCACGAGGATGTCGGCTTCCGGGCCGGACATCAGCTTCTGCCCCACCTTCAACCCGTGCGGATGCAGAATGTAGCGCTTTTCGCCGTCGGCGTAATTCAGCAACGCCAGACGCGCCGAACGGTTGGGATCGTATTCCACCGCCGCCACCACGCAGGGGACACCTGCTTTATCGCGCTTGAAATCCACCACGCGGTAGGCTTGCTTGGCGCCGCCGCCGATGAATCGCGAAGTCACGCGGCCCGTGCTGTTGCGGCCGCCCGTGCGCTTCTTGGGTTCGACCAGCGATTTTTCGGGCGTCTGCTTGGTGATATCGTCGCGCGAGGTTACCGTCTGGAAGCGCCGGCTCGGTGTGACGGGTCTATAAGTTTTGATCGGCATATGGCAGCTTCCTCCCTAAACCTCGGCGAAATCGGGCACCTTCTCGCCCGCCTTCAGCTTGACGTAGGCTTTCTTCCATTCCGAACGGTAGCCCGCGAAGCGGCCGCGCCGCCGCAGCTTTCCGTCGAACGTGGCAGTGCGAACCTCCGCCACCTTTACCTTGAACAATTTCTCGACCGCACTCTTGACCTGCGTTTTGTTGGCGTCGAGCGCCACTTCGAAACACAGCGTGCGGTAAGTGTCTTTCTGGTCCACACCCTTCTCGGTCACGAGCGGGCGGCGAATCACTTGATACGTTTTCATTTCGCGAGTGCCTCCGAGAACTTGCGGGCAGCCGCTTCAGACAGCAGCACGCTCTGGTGCCCCAGCAAGTGGTAAGGATTGACTTCGCGGGTGGCCAGCAGCGTGACGCCCTTGAGGTTGCGCACGCCCAGTTCCAGGTTGGGATTGTCGCCGTTATCCACCACCAGGACCGTCCGGCCGGTTTCGAGCTTGGCCAGCGCGGCCGCGGCGGCCTTGGTCTTGTGTTCCGCGAACTGGAAGGCCTGCACCACTTTCAACTCGCCGTCCCGCAACTTGGCGGAGAGGGCCGAGCGCAACGCGCCCACCAGCATCTTTTTAGGCAGTCTGTAGCCGTAGTCGCGCGGCACCGGACCGAAGACCGTGCCGCCATGGCGCCACACCGGGGAGCGGACCGAGCCGCTGCGCGCCCGGCCGGTGCCCTTCTGCTTCCACAATTTCTTGCCGGAGCCGGCGACTTCGCTGCGCACCTTGGTCTTATGCGTGCCCGCGCGCTGTCCCGCCTGGTATTGGCGCACGGCTTCATAGAGCAGGTCGTCGTTAACTTCCGCCCCGAAAACCTCGTCGGCCAATTCCACCTGGCCGACTTTTTCGTTATTCAAATCCACTACATCGAGGGTTGGCATGGCAGTTACCTCTTGGACCTCCGCACCAGCACGTAGCCCCCGTTGGGTCCGGGCACGGCGCCCTTCACCACCAGCACATTGTCCTCGACATCCACATCCACCACTTCGAGGTTACGTACGGTCACGCGGCCGTTGCCCAACTGCCCGCCCATACGCGTGCCGGGAAACACGCGCGAGGGGAAGCTGGAAGCGCCGATGGAACCGGGCGCGCGGTGAAACATGGATCCGTGGGAGCCTTCGCCGCCGCGGAAATGGTGGCGTTTCACCACCCCGGCAAACCCGCGGCCCTTACTGACGCCGATCACATCCACTTTGTCCTTCGGCTTGAACTGCTCCACCAGCACCTGGTCGCCGGCCTTGAGATCATCATCGCCCGGGCGAAGCGTAAATTCGCGCACGAACCTGGCGCCCTCCACGCCGGCCTTTTTGAGATGACCGGTTTCAGGCTTGTTGATGCGCTGCGGCTTCACGAATTCGAGCAGGCCCAACTGCACCGCGTTATAGCCGTCGGTGGTGGGCGTCTTGCGCTGCACCACCATGCAGGGACCCGTCTTCAGCAGCGTGACCGGCACGGCCTGTCCGTCCGGCCGGAACATCTGCGTCATACCTATCTTTTTGCCAAGGATTCCTGGACTCATTATTCAAATCCTTTTTAGCGCCGAGGCGCGCGGCGGCGGAGAAACATCCATTCCGTTTTCCCCGCGTGTCCGCCCCTCCGCGTTAAGATCTTCATTTCCCGAACGCCTTAATCTCCACGTCCACTCCCGCCGGCAGATCGAGCTTCATTAATGCGTCGACCGTCTGCTGGGTCGGCTCCAGAATGTCCAGAAGCCGCTTGTGCGTCCGAATTTCAAATTGCTCCCGGGATTTCTTATCCACGTGAGGGGAGCGCAAGACTGTCGTGATGCTCCTCGAGGTGGGCAAGGGAATCGGACCGGCCACGGTTGCCCCGGTCCTTTTCGCGGTGTCCACGATTTCCGTCGTCGACTGATCCAGCACGCGGTGATCGTATGCCTTCAGACGGATGCGAATTCGTTCTCTCAAAGCCATCGTTTACCTACTTTATGATCTCGGTCACCGTGCCGGCGCCCACCGTGCGGCCGCCTTCGCGGATTGCGAAGCGTAATCCCTTGTCCATGGCCACCGGCGTGATCAACTCCACCTGCATGTTCACGTTGTCCCCGGGCATCACCATCTCCGTGCCTTCCGGCAATTCCGCCACACCCGTCACGTCCGTCGTCCGGAAGTAGAACTGCGGCCGGTATCCCTTGAAGAACGGCGTGTGCCGCCCCCCTTCTTCCTTGCTCAGCACGTAGACCTGCCCCTTGAACGTGGTGTGCGGCGTGATCGATCCCGGCTTCGCGATCACCTGCCCCCGCTCCACTTCGTCCTTTTCCACGCCGCGCAGCAGTAGCCCCACGTTGTCTCCCGCGCGCCCTTCGTCCAATAACTTCTTGAACATTTCCACGCCCGTCACCACCGTCTTGCGCGTGGGCCGGAATCCCACAATCTCCATTTCCTCGCCCAGCTTGCAGATCCCTCGCTCGACGCGGCCCGTTACCACCGTCCCGCGTCCCTGAATCGAGAAAATGTCCTCAATCGGCATGATGAACGGCTTGTCCATCACCCGCTCCGGCAGCGGAATGTAGCTGTCCACCGCGTCCATCAGCTCCAGGATGCCCTTCTCCCACTGCGGCTCGCCGTTCAACGCACCCAGCGCCGATACCCGGATCACCGGCAGATCGTCGCCCGGGAACCCGTAACCCTTCAACAACTCGCGCACTTCCAGTTCCACCAGGTCCAACAGCTCCGGGTCGTCCACCATGTCCACTTTGTTCATGGCCACCACGATGTACGGCACCCCGACCTGCCGCGCCAGCAGTATGTGCTCGCGGGTTTGCGGCATGGGCCCGTCGGTGGCCGCCACCACCACAATCGCCCCATCCATCTGCGCCGCGCCGGTGATCATGTTCTTGATGTAGTCGGCGTGGCCCGGGCAATCCACGTGGGCGTAGTGCCGCTTGGCCGTCTCGTACTCGATGTGCGCCACCGCGATGGTGATGCCGCGGGCTTTTTCTTCCGGCGCGTTATCGATGGAATCGAAGCTGCGGAACTTGACCTTCGGATTGTTCTTGCCCAGCACCTTGGTGATCGCCGCCGTCAGGGTGGTCTTGCCGTGATCGATGTGCCCGATCGTCCCGATATTCACGTGCGGCTTGCTGCGATCAAATTTTTCCTTTGCCATGAGAAAAATAATCTCCTTATTTCGTTGTCTTGCCCTGAACCTTGCTGACAATTTCCTCGGCCAACGAGCCGGGAACTTCCGCATACTTGCCAAAATGCATGGTGAAACTGCCGCGCCCCTGGGTGCGTGAGCGCACGTCGGTGGCGTATCCGAACATCTCCGACAGCGGCACCGCCGCCTTAATAATCTGGGTGGTCCCGCGCGCGTGCATGCCTTCGATATGGCCGCGCCGCGAGTTCAAATCGCCCATCACCGTGCCGTTATATTCTTCCGGCACCACTACTTCCACCGCCATGATCGGCTCCAACAGCACCGGATTGGCTTTGCGGACGGCTGCCTTGATCGCCAGAGAACCGGCCACTTTAAACGCCATTTCCGACGAGTCCACTTCGTGGTAACTGCCGTCGTAGAGCGTTACCTTGATGTCCGACATGGGGAACCCGGCCAGAATTCCGGCTTCCAGCGTTTCCTTGATGCCGGTCTCGGTGGGTTTGATATATTCCTTCGGAACGCGCCCGCCGGTGATTTCGTCGACAAACTCGAAACCGCCGCCCGGCAGAGGCTCGATGCGGATCTTCACGTGGCCGTATTGGCCGTGGCCGCCGGTCTGCTTGACGTGGCGTCCCTCGGCTTCCGCGCTCTTGCGGATGGTCTCGCGATACGCCACCTGCGGTTTGCCGACGTTCGCGCCCACGCCGAATTCGCGCATCATGCGGTCCACGATGATTTCCAGGTGCAGTTCGCCCATTCCCGAAAGAATGGTCTGCCCGGTATCGGGATCGGTACTCACTCTAAAAGTGGGATCTTCCTGGGCCAGCTTCTGGATGGCCATGCCCAACTTTTCCTGGTCGGCCTTGGTCTTCGGTTCCACGGCAAGCTGGATGACCGGCGTGGGGAAGTCGATCGATTCGAGCACGATCGGCCGCTGGTCGTCGCAAATCGTATCTCCGGTCGAGACCGTCCTCAGACCCACCGCGGCGCAGATGTCGCCGGCCAGAATCTCCTGGATATCTTCGCGCTTGTTGGCATGCATGCGCAGCAGGCGGCCGATGCGCTCCTTGCGCCGCTTGGCCACGTTGTAGACCGAATCGCCCGACTTCAGCGTGCCGGAATAGACGCGGAAGAACGCAAGCTGCCCCACGTACGGATCGGTCATGATCTTGAAGACCAGGGCGGCAAACGGTTCGGAGTCGGAGGCATGGCGAACCAGGATCTTTTCCGGATCGTCCACATCCACGCCTTCCACCGGAGGAACGTCCAGCGGCGAGGGGAGATAATCCACGACCGCATCGAGCATGGTCTGGACACCTTTGTTCTTGAAAGCCGAGCCGCAGATCACCGGGAAAATCTTGAGCGCGACTGTGGCTTTGCGGATGCCGGCGCGGATTTCCTCGTTGGAGATGGCTTCGCCGTTGATGAACTTTTCGAACAGGTGGCCGTTGTCGAATTCGGCGATGGCCTCGATCATCTTCTCGCGATATTCCTTGGCCTTTCCGACCAGCTCTTCAGGAATCTCGCCGGCGTCATACTCCGAGCCCAGGGTTTCATCGCGCCAGACGATGGCCTTCATTTCGACCAGGTCGACTACGCCCGCAAACTTCTCTTCCGCACCGATGGGAATCTGAATCGCCACCGGCCGGCACTTCAACCGCTCGACGATACTGTCGACCGAACGGTAGAAATCCGCGCCCACGCGGTCCATTTTATTGATGAAGCAGATGCGCGGGACGTTGTACTTATCGCCCTGGCGCCAGACCGTTTCGGACTGCGGCTGCACACCGGCAACGGCGTCGAACACCGCCACCGCGCCATCCAGCACGCGCAGACTGCGTTCCACTTCGGCGGTGAAATCCACGTGGCCGGGGGTATCGATGATGTTGATCTGAATGTCGCGCCAATAGCAGGTGGTGGCGGCCGACGTGATTGTTATCCCTCGTTCCTGCTCCTGCTCCATCCAGTCCATGGTGGCGGTGCCCTCATGGACCTCGCCCAGTTTATGGGTACGTCCCGTGTAATAAAGGATGCGCTCGGTCGTAGTGGTCTTACCAGCATCGATATGCGCGGCGATGCCGATATTCCTCATCTGATCGAGTGGGACCGTTCTAGCCATAAACGCGTTAAAACCTAAATTCCTTTTTTCTTTCCTTTACCACCGGTAGTGCGCGAAGGCCTTATTGGCTTCCGCCATGCGGTGGACGTCGTCTCTCTTCTTGATGGCGCCGCCGCGCAAATTGGCGGCGTCGTTCAACTCATTGGCCAACTTTTCCGCCATGCCCTTTTCGGGGCGCGTGCGCGCATTGGTGATAATCCAGCGCATGGCCAGCGAGGTGCGCCGGTTCTGCGGCACTTCGATTGGCACCTGGTAGTTGGCGCCGCCCACGCGGCGGGTCTTCACTTCCAGCAGCGGCTTGGCGTTCTCCACGGCCTTCTTGAAAGCTTTCAGCGGATCGTCGCTGGTGCGCTCGCGGATCTTGTCCATGGCTTCATAGAAAATGCCCTGGGCCGTGTTCTTCTTCCCGTCCCACATCATCGAGTTCACAAACTTCTCGACGAGCGTGGAGTTGTAGACCGGATCCGGCAGCACTTCACGAATTACGGCTCTTCTTCTGCGTGGCATACCTTACCTATTTGGGCCTCTTGGCCCCGTATTTCGATCGGCCTTGTTTGCGATCCGCCACGCCGGCGGTATCCAGCGCGCCGCGAATCACGTGATAGCGCACGCCCGGCAGGTCTTTCACGCGGCCCCCGCGGATCAGCACAATTGAGTGCTCCTGCAGATTGTGGCCTACGCCCGGGATATATGTCGTCACTTCGATCCCATTGGTCAGCCGCACGCGCGCCACTTTGCGCAGCGCCGAATTCGGCTTCTTCGGGGTGGAAGTGTACACGCGCGTGCAAACCCCGCGCTTCTGCGGGCAGCTATTCAAAGCCGGGCTCGATGTCTTCCACCGTGGCGGCTTCCGCCCATTACGCACAAGTTGGTTAAACGTCGGCACGAATCTTCCTTTTTGCCTAGAAAATCAAAAGTGGAGCAACCCACTCGCCAGCCGGAAACCGCCAGCGGATTCCAGCAAATTTGTCCAAACTACAACTGCGAGGATTACCTGCTTTAAGACAGGCCCATGTCCAATTCAGTGCAAGACCGGTTGAACCTCGGGGCCTCACCCCCGGCCGGACCCGCCAACACACGGGTGGTAGCACAGGAGCAGAGCTTGTTCTCGCGAAACTCTTAAATGATAACCCATGGTAAAGAATAGTGCAACTGCTCTGGGGGGTTGGAACCCTTCTGGATCCTGCCACCCGGCACTCGCGCGGGAGCCAAAACAAGGACCCGCTAGAAAAACTCAGTCCCGCGCTCAAGCCCGGATTCGCGAGCGGCACGAAGCGGGCAGCCGCGGCGGCCAACCAAAGAGGGTTCCAGAGGAGGTTTCTCCGGAGGGCGGCCGGAAATCCATCGATTCCCGGCCGCCGCTTCGGGCACTCTCTAGAATTGGTATGTCAATGTGAACTGCGTACGCCTTGCGGCGGCGAAGGTGCTGCCGATCTTGCCGAAAGTGGCCGAGGTCACGGTCGCGTCGCTGAACGTGAACGCGGGGTGGTTGAAGAAGTTAGTGGAGTCGAGGCGCAGCACAATCTTCTGGCGCTCGGTAATCCTGGTCTCCTTAAACACCGCAAAATCAAAGGTAGTGTCCCAGGGGCCGGTGAAAATGCGTTGCTGCAGTTGCCCGATGGTCCCAGCCGGAGGAATCGTGACGATCTGGCCGCTGAACGGCGCGGAGCCAGCCACGGCGGCCTGGCCATTGGCGTTGAGGGCCGAGGCAGCCACCTGGTAAGGTCCATTGCCGGACATGCGGAATTGCATGATGTTCTCCAGTTGTGGCGCGGTGAGCGTGGTGTTCACCGTGTTGCAGACATTAGTGGGCAAATTGTTGTTGCGATTGAAGGTACCCAGGCCGGAACAGAGGGAGTACGGGTAGCCGGACTGGCGGTCGTAAATTCCCGAGATATTCCAACCGGAGAGCACGAAGCGGTCGAGCGGTCCGACGTGGAACGCATGTCCCGTGCCCATGGGCAGGTTGTACAAGAAGTTGAACTTGAACACGTTGGGGATGTCGAAGAGAGCGCGCGCCCTTGACAGTTTGGGATTGTTGTTGTCCATCATGGCCTCGTAGCGGCCCTGATTGTTGTTATCGGACCCGCTCACGGCATCGCTGAGCACCTTGGAGTACGTATAGCTACCCTGGAAGTAAAGCCCGTGGTAATTGCGGCTGCGCGCTTCGATCTGTAGGCCGTTGTAGGTGGAGTTGCTGTAGTTGGTCATCATGCGCAAGCTGGCCGCGTACGGGTTGGGGAAGAAATTGATGGGTCCGTTGGCCTTCGTGGACTGGTAGTTGTAAGCCATGTCGGCCACCGCGCCCGTTCGGATGTAGTTGATGTTGGTGGAGTTGGTAAGGCTCCCGCCACTGGGCATGAGCGGAAAGACGGTCAACGGCTGGCTGCCGGGGATGGCAGCATTGTAGGTCGGGACAAATGAGCCGGTGGCGGCTAAAGCCAGGTTGCCGTTCTGTTGGGCGCGCAGGAAATCGGCCAGGAATCCGCCGGCGTTGATGTTGATCTGGTTATAGTCGAGCGCCCGGAGCAACTTGGTGCCGTGGTCACCGATGTAGCGGGCC
Source organism: Bryobacterales bacterium (assembly GCA_963842505.1). Taxonomy (GTDB): domain Bacteria; phylum Acidobacteriota; class Terriglobia; order Bryobacterales; family Bryobacteraceae; genus PALSA-129. The sequence continues at coordinate 257,518 of CAWJGZ010000004.1, read as the reverse complement.
TCCAGGATGAAGCCGGTGAGCTCGCGCTGGATGCCGATGTTCCACTGTTGCACGTAGGGCGAACGAAGGCTGGGGTCCGCCATGCCGAAGCTGGTGGTGGTGCTCAGGTTGTAGTTATCCAGGAAGGCGCGCGGAACCACGAACGCCGGGGTGGCGATAGGGGGCAGGCCGGCGCCGATCAGACTGCTGAGCGCGGTAGGATTGGTCACGGTCTGCGAAAGCCCGGCGTTGGTGTTGGCGTTACCGGTGAGCGCTACCAGGTATTCGTCATTCACGAAGTTAACGCTATACCCAGCCCGTATGGCCGTCTTCCCGCCTCCCCAGGGGGACCATGCAAGCCCGACGTTGGGAGCGAAATCCTTCTTATCCGGGTTGTACAGAGAACCCGACGCGAAGTTGAGCGTGGCGTTGGAGAGCAGCGTGGTAATGGGATTGTTATTGATGAGCTGCGGCAACAATACCAGACCATTCTGTTCCTTAACCGGGGAATAATACTCGTAGCGCAGCCCGAGATTCAGCGTGAGTTGCCGCGTGGCTTTCCAATTGTCCTGCACGTAGCCGGAGTAGTCGCTGAATGTCCAGTGGCGGTCCTGCGTATAGTTCGAAACGTAGCCCGATGTCTGCGTTTTGACATTGAACGTCTGGGTATAGCTGGTGAGGAAGCCCGCCATGGTGGACAACAGGCTATTGGCGGTAGTGATATCGGTGGTGCTGGCGCCTGGCAACTGGGCGGTGGTCAGGCCAAAAGTGTTGACGGAACTGATCCCTACGTTGTAAGTGGGGGTAATGCCGGCGTCGTTGTACGGTTCGGTGTAGTCCTTCTGCATCTGGAAGCCAAACAGGATGTTATGGCTGCCATGCTCCCAACTGGCATTGTCGGCGAAGTTGTAGGTATTGGTGTAACGGCCCTGGCCGCGGAACGTGGCCACCGGAGTGCTAAATATGGTGCCGCCGATAATGGCGTTTCCGAAATCCTGGCTGGTCAGGAAGAGCGCCGGAGCCAGGTTGAACCCGAAGCGCACTTCGTTGGTGAGAGTCGGCTTGGGATTGTAGCGCCAGCCGACGGAGAGGAAGTTCACCTTGTCGTTGTTGTTGACCGGAGGCACTAACGTGTAACCCACGGATTGTACGTCGGGACGGTCCAACAAATCGCCATTCCATGCGTAGGTGCCGGAGATCGTGCTCTTGGACGACATCACGTAGTCGATCTTCCCCGTAACGTTGTTGCGGGTGCGGTTGCTCCGCTGGTTGAACAGGTAACCGGCGGTGTTTTTCAGCAGCGCCGCGGTGCTGTCGCCCACCGTATAGTTATTAATTTGGGACGGGCCGGGGATCTGCTTGAGCAGCGCCGCGACGGTGGGATCGATCTTCTGGCCGGTTATCGTGAGCAGGTTGGCCTTTTGCGGCACGCCGCCCACCAACCAGGTGAAAATGCCTTGCGCGGCGTCCGACGTGAGAATGGTGCGGGTTTCCGGTGTCTGCTGTTTCAGGCGGAAGGCTTCATAGTTGAAATAGAAGAACAGCTTGTCTTTCCGAATGGGGCCGCCGATGGAGCCGCCCATCTGGTTTTGATTCAGGAACGGCTTGGCGGCTGCCGCCTGATTGTTGAACCAGGAGTTGGCGCCCAAGGCGCTATTGCGGTTAGACCAGAACAAGGTCCCATGGAACTGATCGGTGCCTGAGGGCGTAACGAAAGTCACCTGCGACGAGCCTGATCCAAACGCGGGGTTGGTGTTGGAAGTAGAGATGGTGAACTCGGAAACCTGGTCGAGCAGGAGCAGGTTAGGCGAAAAGTCCACGGCGTTGGTGCGGATGTAATTGTCCTGGATATTGATGCCATCGAGGGTGACGTTGGTGAAGCTGGTCCTCTGACCATTGATGATGCTATCGCCGCCGCGGGCCATACTCACGCCTGGCTGCGTATCGACGAAGCCTTGCGGGCTGCGGTTGATGATGGGCAGGTCTTTCACCTGGCTGCGGGTGACGCTGGTGGCGATTTCGGCGTTGGTGGTCTGCACTTCCTGCTTGGTTTCGGTGACCTCGACGACCTCGCCGGTGCTGCCGATTTCCAGCCGGATCACCGGCAGGGCCACTTCCGTTCCGGCGGCAAGCACGACCCCGTGTTCCGTGTACTTCCGGAAACCCTTCATGGTGATGGCGACGTCATAGGTGCCGGCAGGCACGCCGGTGAACGCGAACAGCCCGTCCGTGGTGCTGATCGTGGTCATGATCGGTTTCGTGCCGCCCGGCAGTAGAAGGTCGACTGTGGCGGATGGCACGGCAGAGCTTGACGGATCGACGATCGATCCGCTCAAACGTGATGTGACTTGAGCCTGCAACCACAACGTGGAGGCAAGCGTAGCAACGAAGAAGACAAAGGTACGGCGCGGCATTCTCTCACCCCTTTCAAAACGACTCACCCAATACTATCGGAGATGACTATACTCGATTTGTTCTTACGAGACAAGCGAAATGTCACGCGGCAATCGTCTTGAAACCGTGTGTCTTTCGGACATCAAGCACGAAAATCCTTGACATTCGTTGCCGTCTGATTTATACCTAGCCTGGACAGGGGAATATGGGATCGAATTCCATCCCGGAACTGCTCCCCGGCACGCTGTATCTGCTTATTTTGCGAACGTTGAGCCGCGGCCCGCTTCACGGATATGCCATCGTCAAGCGAATTAAGGAAGTTTCCGGCGAAAGTCTCCAGATTGAAGACGGCTCATTGTATCCGGCACTCAACCGCATGCTGGTTAAGGGCTGGCTAACGTCCGAGTGGGGCGTTTCCGAAAACCGCCGCAAGGCTCGCTTCTATCGGCTGACACCCCAGGGCCTTAAACAGCTCGACCGGGAGGCAGGCGAATTTGATCGCCTGGTGCGCGCCATCCAGCTTGTGATGCGCACCGCCTGAAGGGAATGCCCATGGCGTTCTGGAACGAAATCGGCAACCGTCTTACCTATCTATTCCGCCGTTCGCGGTTCGACCGGGAACTCCAGGAAGAAATTCAGCTTTACATCCAGGCCCGGGCGGATGAGTTGGAACTGGCCGGCGTGTCCCCCGCGGATGCCCGGCTCCGGGCGCGGCGTGAGTTCGGTTCCACGCTGCGCACCAGCGAAGAAACGCGCTCCGCGTGGCAAGTGCGCTGGCTGGAGGACCTGGCTGCCGATCTCCGCTATGCGGCGCGGTCATTGCGGCGGAATCTTACCTTGACGATCGCGGCGGTTGGCTCGCTGGCTCTGGGAATCGGCGCCAACACAACCATATTCAGCGTCGCGCGGGAAGCACTCTTCAGCGAACCATCCTGCCGCGATCCGCAATCGCTGGTGCAGATTTCCGTGAGCGGCAACAGTTGGTTCCCGATGTCCCAGTATCGCTTCCTGGAGCAGGCGCACGAATTTGATGGGCTCGCCGGCATGAACATCCAGATGGTGGTGAACTGGCGCGACGGCAACCGCACTTATCGCCTGGCTGGAACTCACGTTACCGACAATTTTTTCCAGGTGGTGGGAATCCCGCTCGCCATGGGCCGCCCCATCGAGCGCGGCGAATCCGATGTGGCAGTGGCGACCTACGGGTTCTGGAAAAAGCGCCTGGGCGGCGATCCGAATGTACTTGGACGCATGCTCGTGCTGGATGGCAAGCCGTACACCGTGGTCGGAGTTTTGCCTCGTGACCACCGCATGCTGGCCGGTTTTGGTTTCACGCCTGACCTGTACCTGACCAAGGACCCCATCGAGGTCATGCTTTATGCGCGGCTGCCGCGGGGAATGACGCGCCAGGCCGCCTATACCCGCCTGAAGCCGGTCTGCCGCGAACTGGATCGCATGTACCCGGATGCCAATCGCAAATGGGCGCAAGAAATCAGGTTTTCCGCGGCCGGCGGAGTCGAGCGCCTTCAAGAGGAGGGCCAATTGGCGATGCCGCTGGTGGCGTTCTTTGCCATGCTGGTAATCGTAACGGGGATTGTGATGCTGATCGCCTGCGCTAACATCTCCAGCCTGCTGCTGGCGCGGGCCTTCACCCGTTCGCGGGAGTTCGCCATCCGGATGTCGCTCGGCGGCAGCCGCGGCCGGTTGATACGGCAATTGCTTGCGGAGAGCCTGCTGCTGGCGTTGCTGGGAACGGCTGCCGGCTTGCTGCTCAACCTTTGGCTCACCAGGCTGCTGAGCAGTTTGCACATCCCCACGCCTCTGCCCATCGAGCTGTTGATCCAACCGGACCGCTTGCTGCTGGCTTACTCGGTGGGAATCGCCTTTGTAGTGACTTTCGCCACCGGGCTTGCGCCGGCACTCAAGGGCACGCGCGCGGCAATCGGAGGCGCGCTCAAAGAGGGGGACCGGCAAACCGGACCGGCGGGAAGCACGCTGCGGAACGCACTGGTGATCGGGCAACTGGCGGTATCCATCATACTGCTCAGCGCGGGTCTGCTGTTCCTCCGCAATCTGATATCCGCCACGTCGTTCAACGCGGGGTTCGACACCACCCATACCGTGGTAGCCATGCTTCAGACCGCACGGAACTCGTACACGCCGCAACAATTCGCGGCCCTGGTGGATGCCGGGCTCGAGCGCCTGCGCGCGCTCGCGGGCGTTGAAGCGGCCTCGCCGGCGAATGCCATGCCCCTGGACCCGTTCCTGGCTTTCAGCCGGCCCGGCGGCCTGCTTCGGCCGGACGCGGGCAGCCGCACGGTGCGCGTCGAGTACAACTCCAACTCCGTGGGGCCGGATTACTTCCGGACGATGGGGATACCCATTCAGCAAGGCCGCGCTTTCCTCGATTCGGATCGTCCCGGGGCCCCCGAAGTCGTGATTCTTAATGAGAACATGGCGCGCCGCTTGTTCGGAAGCGCCAACCCTGTGGGTCACGTCCTTCGATTTCCCGACAATCGCGATGCCAGGGTCGTGGGCATAGCGCGCAACAGCAAGTACGTTACCCTGGGAGAAGAGAACGCCATGGCGCTGTATGCGCCCTTTTCCCAACAGAGGTACGCCACGTTTGCGCACTTCTTCGTGCGCACCAGGGGCGCGCCGGAGACCATGGCCCACAAAGTGGATGAGACGCTCGGAGACCTGGATCCGGAGTCTGCCGTGGAAACCCACGCCATGGGTGAGATTTTCACGGGAGCGCTGCTACCGAGCCGAGTAGGGGCCGCGATCCTGGGGTCGATGGCTCTGTTCGGCTTGATGCTCGCTTCCATTGGACTGTGCGGAGTCTTACTCTATGCCATCCAACAGCGGATTCGCGAGATCGGCATTCGTGTGGCACTGGGCGCCACGCCAGGAAATATTTTCGCGATGGTCACCGGCCAGAGCCTCAGACTGGTGGCTGCCGGCATGGGACTTGGTCTCGCGGCAGCCGTGTTCGCGGTTCGTCCCCTCTCGATGTTCCTGGCGCCGGAGGTACGTGCGACCGATCCGATGACCTTCGTTGCCGTGGCCTGCGTGCTTTCGCTGGTGGCGGGTCTGGCAACCGTAGCGCCAACCGCCCGCGCGTTGCGGGTCGACCCGGCTGTCGCTCTACGACATGAAATGGGGGTGGCTAGTCTCACCGTGGAGAGATGCGTGTGTCGCCGGCCGCCCTCGCCCTAATCCTCGCGCGTACCGGCCTTAACCTCGTTCCCTCCAGTCTTCCTCGGCGGCCGCGATTTCTTCTTCGGCCTGCAGCCAATCATCCATTTCCGATCCGGACTCATTTCCCCGGTCGACGTAGAGTTGGTAGGCTCTCATGCGGATCCGCTCTTCCAGCGGAATTACATTTGTGTTCGCTTTTATTTCCACAGAAATCACCTCCGTTTTTACAATCCGGGCGATACAAGTCACCAGCCGTGTGCAACCTCTGTTTGGATGAGCGAGGCCACGGCGGGCTGGGCGAGTCTACGATACTCGGCCGTCCGCATATGAATCACCTCGCGGTGGGTCCCGGCATTGAAAGCGATGTGCTCCTGGCTGGTCAGGGTGCTGTCGAGATAGACCGGCAAGCCGTAGAGACAGCCCAGGGGCGCCATAGCGCCCAGTTCGCAATCCGGGAAGAGCCGCCCGAGTTCATGTTCGGTAGCCATGCGGGCGTGGGTCAATCCCAGGGCGGTGCGGACTTCGTGAAAATCGATGAGCCTATTGGCGGGAATCACCAGCATAAAGAATCGATCGTCGCTGGCGACCACAATAGTCTTGGCAAGTTCCCGCGCCGGCAGATGCTCCGCTGCTGCAACCTCGCGGGCCGTAAAGGCGTCGGGATGGACGGTTAGCGTGAATTCGGCCTGATGAGCGTCCAGAAAATCACGCAGCTTGTCGAGAAGCGGCATAACCACCTCCGCTGATCGCATTGTACGCCTACTGGAGGCCGAAGGCGATGCAATTCTTGGCCTGGGAACCATGCGGATCGGGCTCCGATAGACACCTCTGGTGAAAGGACCTATACTGAGGGCGGTTTCAAAATATACGAGGTGATTGGCATGAAAATCCGCTATTGCTGCATCTTGGCGGCGGCACTGGTGTGGACCGGGTGCGGAAGGGCGGAGCGCAAAGAGGCCGTGACGTTCTGCAAAGTACTGAAGCAGAAGCAGGCCGATTTTGCAGCCACCAACGCCCTGGAAAAGGACCTGCTGGGGAGCACGCGCAGTTGGTGCGAGAGCATCGTTGCGGCTGGCTCCGGGCATGGCAAAGACTTATCGGGGAACGCCGATTCGGCGAAGGAGCTGGCTCAATCGGCAAGCCTGGTCAGCACGCAGCTCGGCCAATTGCGCCAGTCGTTATACGACCAGCCGTTGCAAAAAGAGAACATACAGATGATTCGCGCAACGCTGCTCAGCCAGATTCAGAAACGGCAGGCGATGCTGCAGAACGTGCGGGCGGCCCTGCAGGATGCCGCCGCGAACTTCCTCGAGTTTGAGCAGAGCCGGGCATATGCGGGCGACACGTATCCGGCGGGAATCGACAAGCTGAATTCCATGCTGGGCGGGTACGCCGGACCGGAAGATCTGCTGGGAAATGCGATTGCCAATCTGAAAGCTACCTACAAGATCCAGGACGCGGATCTGGCCGTGGGCGGGCCGGCGAACTGAAGCCCCCCTGCGTGCACGCTTGACCTTGCCTGGGACCGCGAAGTGAGATGCTCTGCCGCTGGTGCCGTTCCTCGCAGCAGCGACACGCGGGTTTGGATAGTTTGTTTGAACCTCGAATCATTGACGCCGGAAGGTAGCCCATGTTCCGCACCGGGGAACGGCTAACTCCCGGTTGAAAATCCGTAACATTCCCGCCAAGACGATTTATCACTCCTAAAATCAGAATATTAGCAGCCAGCCAGACGGATTTCCCTGTTTTAAAGGCCAAAACAGGCACGCGAAGTCCGATTTCCTTTGTGACAAAGTCAAGCTGGTGGTAGGCTCCGCAGTGGTCAGTAGAGTCTCAGCTTCGGGAGGATATCAATGATGAAAGTGAAGTACTTCCTTTGGGCAGTGCTCATGGGTGTCGCACCTGCGATTGCGCAGGTCGGCGGCACCGGCACTATTCAGGGCACCGTCACCGATCCATCCGGCGCCGTAGTCATAGGCGCTTCGGTCACCGCAATCAACGTGGCGACCGGAGTTGAAACCGCGCGCAAAACCTCGGATGCCGGTGTTTTTGTGCTCCCTCTGCTTCCCGCCGGTGAATACACCGTCACGGTCAAAGCTACCGGTTTTCAAACTCTTACTCAACCGCATGTGATTGTGGATGCGCTGGCCAACGTTGCGGTGAATCCCAAATTGGATATCGGTACGGCCAACCAATCGATCACGGTTTCAGAGCGGCCAACCATCCTGAAGACGGACGATGTGGCGCTCGGTTCCTCGGTGGAGAATCAGGTCTACGATTCCCTTCCGCTGGCCATGAATGCGTTAGGGTCTCCCCGCGATCCGTCGTCATTCGCCGGCCTCGCCATCGGCGTCGACAACTACAGCACCCAGGCGGCCGGCCCATCCACCGGCTCTTTCAACGGCGGCCAGACCTATCAGAACGAGGTCTACATCGAGGGTCTGCCCTTGACGAGCGCCGGCACCGAGGCCGACACGCGCAATCTGGCGTTCGGTATTTCGGTGGAGGCGGTGGACCAGTTTCAGGTAGAAACGGCCGGGGCCAAGGCCATGTACGAAGGGCAGGGCGTGGAGAATTACGTGCTCAAGTCGGGGACCAACCAGTTCCACGGCGGCGTTTACGAATACTTCCGGAATACCGACTTCGACGCCCGGGGCTTCTTCGCGGCGGTCTTGCCGGTCGACCATCAAAACGAATTCGGGGCCACTATTGGCGGCCCTATCAAGAAGAACAAGCTCTTTTTCTTCGGTAACTACGATGGATACCGTTTCGATTCGGCCACAAGCCCTGTCGGCTACCAGAGCATACCGACGGCGGCCGAGCGGACAGGCGACTTCAGCGCGTTCCCGCAGGTGATCTACGATCCCACCAGCGCGACCGGCACCGCGGCGCGCACGCCCTTCCCCAACAACGCCATCCCGGCGAGCCGCATGTCCAAGGTTGCGCAGTCGTTTCAGTCCTATCTTCCGGGCCCCACCAACGGCAATATTACGAACAATTACCTCGCCATGTTGCCGGCCAAAGTCAATAACGACAGCACTACGGACAAGTTGGACTACAACATTTCGGACAAGCACCGCGTCTTCGCCCTGTTTTCCACGGGCAAGTATGACGAGCCGACCGTCGGCAGCCTGACACCGGTCTCCACGTCGACCCTGCCCACACCTTATACCGACGGAAGAAGCGTGATTGAGTACGCGACCACGGCCCAGATTCACGATTCTTACGTGATCAGCCCGACGCTCGTCAACCAGGCCAGCGTATCTTTGAGCCGTATGTGGATCCCGTTGACGGACCCCACCGCCAATGGCGGCTACCCCGGAAAAGCGGGTCTTACCGGTCTGCCGGCCGGATTCGCCAGCACGGCGTTCCCGGACATCAGCTTTAGCGGCAATAACGCTCCCGTGAGCTGGGATGGAACCAACTCTCATGTGTACAACGAAGCGCAGAACACAATCGACGCGCAGGATAACTTTCTGTGGATCAAGGGAAAGCACAACCTTACGTTCGGTTTCCAGTGGCAGACGCTTCAGGACAACGAGACTTTTGCTTTGTACTCCTCCTTCTCGTTCAGCAACAATGAGACGGCCCAGTTTGTCAACGGAGCGCTGAGCGGCACCACTGGTCTCTCGTACGCGAGCTATCTGTTGGGAATGGTGGACGGCAGCAGCAACACGCAGGATTCGGTCAACGAAACCGGCGGGCGTTACAAGACCTACGCAGCGTATGTGCAGGACGATTTCAAAGTCTCGCAGCGTCTGACCTTGAACCTGGGCCTCCGCTGGGACATCTGGAGTCCGTTCACGGAAACGGTCAACCGGATGTCCTTCATCAATCCAAATGTGGCCAACCCGGTAGCGGGGGGCATCCCGGGAGCACTGCAGTTTGCCGGCAACGGCGCCGACAGTTGCCATTGCTCCACTCCGGTCCAGCAGCACAACGTCAACCCCGGGCCGCGCCTCGGGCTCGCCTACCGTATCGGCGACAAGACCGTCATTCGGGCGAGCTACAGCATATTTTATGCACACGCCGGTGGCGTGGGTGGGCGCACCAACGGACGCCAGGGGCTGAGCCAGGTTGGTTTTAACGGCACCAACGCCCAGTCCTCGACTGTCACCGGACAGCCGGCATACATTTGGGATAGCGGCGTCCCGGGTATCACGCTTCCCCCGCCGTACATCAACCCCAGCTATGGTATTGGCTATATCACCGCGGCGGCTGCGTTGGCGGCTGGGGCGCCGTGGGCCGGCCCCGGCACGGCCATTGGGATGACGTACGGCGATCCCAGTTTCGGCGGAAAGGCTCCCTATTACGAGGATTGGAGTTTCAACGTTCAGCACTCGTTGACCCGAAACCTGATGTTGAGCGTGGCCTATAGCGCCAGCGCGGGTCACTGGCTGCCTGGCGCCGCTGTCGCGGGGCCCATGACCAACCAGATTCCGATCAAGTATCTTCCACTGCAAGGCACCTTGAGTTCAACTCTGAACGCGACCTCTCTGGCAACGGTTCAGGCCATGTTCCCCAGTTTCAACACTCCGTTCGCCAACTTCTCGGGAACGGTCGCCCAAGCACTGAAGCCCTTCCCGCAATATGGCAGCATCTCCGATCCGTGGCTGGATGTGGGAAACTCCACCTTTAACTCGCTCCAGATCTCGCTCAACCAACGGTTAGCGCACGACGTGACGTTCATGCTCAATTACACCTACAGCAAGGAGCTGGACGATCTGGTCGGGGTGCGCGATCCCACCAAGGACTTCCTCGAAAAAGCACCGGGCACCATCGATCACCCGACCGTGGTTGCCGCCACATTCCTCTATCAGTTGCCCTTCGGCGCCGGCCACAAGCTGAACAGCGATTCCCGGCCGCTGAGCGCACTGATCAGCCACTGGCAGTTTTCCGGAATCTTCACGTATACCGGCGGGGCGCCTATGTCGATCACCGGCACATGCACCGGGGGCGGCATTATCGACGCGTCCTGCTATCCAAACTACAACACCAGCTTCTCCGGAAGCGTGTGGCAGAATGGCACGCCTGGGACTGGAAATATCACCACGACCGCCTACCTCAATAAGGCAGCCTTCGTCGACGCGCCGGCTTACACCGCGGGCGACATTGCGCGCTCGGCCCCGCTCGGACTGTTTGCTCCTCACAATGCGGATGTGGACATCAGTGTCCGCAGAGAGATCGTGTTCCGCGAAAAGGTCAGGCTGGCACTGCAGGCGGACGCGTTTAATATCAACAACGCGGTCCATTTCGCCGCTCCGGGATTGGGTATTGATTCCGCCACGTTTGGCATTTTCACATCCATGGCGAATCAGCCGCGCAAATTGCAGTTCAGCGCCAGGATCTCGTTCTGATCGAGAGCGGCCTCCCAAGCCCTGACGTTTGCTAATTCGACCGGCTCCTGGATCCCAGAATCCGGGAGCCGGCCGCGTGGGCTCGCTGTGCTCGTTCGGGCGCCGGAGCGGCTGGATCTCATTTGGTGCGCGCGGCGCGCCGTGGTCTTAGGCCTGCCGCACGGCTTCAAATTCGATCGAGATCTTGACTTCCTCTCCCACCAGCATTCCGCCCGCTTCGAGCGCTACGTTCCACATAAGGCCGAAATCCTTCCGATTGATTTTCGTCTCGGCGGTCGCCCCGATCCGGTAGCCTCCCCACGGATCTTTGACCTCCGGCGTGGGTCCATCCACCGCGAACGTCACCTCGCGCGTCACGCCATGAATGGTCAAATCGCCCTTCAACTGCCAGCCGTCGCCGTGCCTGGTGACCTGCTTGCTGCGGAAGGTCAGTTCCGGGTACTTTTCAACGTCGAAGAAATCCGGACTCTTCAGGTGCGTGTCGCGCTGCGCCTCGCGTGTGTCGATGGAGGCCACTTCCACGCGCGCCTCCAGGCTGGAATTGGCCGGGTTCGAGGCGTCGTATGCCAGCGTTCCGGAAAGCTTGGTAAACTCGCCGCGCACGTTCGAGACCATCATGTGCCGGACGCTGAAATGCGCCGCCGAATGCGCGGAATCAATCTGATAAGTCACTTGTGCCATTGCCATCTTCCTTTCACTCGTTTTAACACTCGTCGTTATCACGATCACTACATCCAAAAAAACAGATGCTTAGGTCTCGCGAATCGATTCCAGAATCTCAATCAACTGCGCCAGCCGCTCGTTGCCAATGTGGCCCAACTGCCTTTTGTGGAACTCCGCCAGCGGCCGGTCGATCTCCTTCAGCAGGGCGCTTCCCTGCGCGCTGATCCGGCTGATGACCACGCGCCGGTCCCGGCTGCCGCGCTGCCGCTCGATGAGTTGCCGTGCCTCCAGCCGGTCGAGCAGGCGCGTGATGTCCGGATCGGCCGCCACCATGCGCTCGGCGGCCTGCGAGCACGTCACGCCGGCCTTCCCCGCCCCGCGCAAAATCCGCAGGATGTTGTACTGCGTCGGCGTAAGCTGGAACTGCTTGAAAAAGTCGGCCTGGCGCTGCTGCAGGAATTCGTGCGTGCGCACCAGGTTGAGCGCGGCCTCTTCCTCCAGCAAGGCGAAGGGCTTTGTCTGGCTAATCTCCTCGGCTAGTTTGGAACTCACGATTTCACTATATCCGTTATCACGACGATTGTCAAGAGGGATATTTGGGGGCATCTTCAGTGCGTCATGGCGTAAACCACGTAGTTCACGCCGATGCGGATTCCCAGCGCCGCGTAGTGCGCCGGATAATTCGGCTCGTCGGCCCACTCCCAGGAATCCCCGACGTCGGATTGAAACGTGATCGCCACCATCAAACGGCCGCGGTCGTCGAAGATGCCCCGCCATTTGTCGGGGCAGTTCTGGCACTTCCAGCTCCGGCCCGCATTGACGGAGCCCATGCTGGCCACCTGGTACCGCTCGTTCAAATCGTAGACCATGTGGAAAATGGCGTTGTCGTTTTCAAGATCCACCGCTTCGCGGTCCGGAAAGACCTTGTGCATGCTCGCCATGAACACTTCCCAATCGCCCGGTCCCCAGAAATCGTCGGCCATGAAGAAGCCGCCGCGCAGCAGATATTCCCGCATGGCCCTGGCTTGCGCGTCCGTCAACTGCCAGTGGCCCGGCTGCACCGCGTAGAGCCACGGCCAATCGTAGGCGTCGCCTTCGTCCAGGTTGATAGGCTCTTCCACCGACCGCACGCTGATCCGCGTCAGCCGCCGCAGTGCTTGCACGAAGTGCCGGTCCGCGCGCGGATAGTCCTGGGTCCAGATGGAATTGCCTTCCGTCCAGATGCCGCGGCTGCCAAATCCCCGGCCGTACCCGCCGCCATAACGCCCCCCAGGCGCCTGCGGGTACATCAGCCGCGCGAAAGTCCACTCGGTCTTCTCCTGCCAGTCCGGCGGCAAAGGGATGCTGCCGAGCCGGTACTCCACGCCTGGAAACTCGCGGAACGGCCGCTGCGCATAGAGCGCGCCCATAAGCGCGGCGCTCAGTCCCAAACAGCCGATCGCGCGGAGAGTCATGCCTCGAGTGCCTACCTGAGGATATCACCCCGCCCTTCGAGTACGGCCAGACGAGCATCCGCGCGTCCCATGTCGAGCGCCGGCGCCTTGCGTTCGCGATCTTCCGCCTCTAGAATCACGGTATCGCCAGAGTTAAGAGAGCGCTATGAGCTCAGCCCTCGAGAAAGATGGCCGTGCGCTTATCCAAGCCTGGAAGAATGCCTCCGCGCTGGTATCACTTGAATTTGCCTCGGCTGGCCATTCCTCATTGGTCAAGCGCCGGGGCCGAATCACGACTTTTGATGAGAGACGGATGGTGGTCTCTATCGATGCTTCGGAAGAACTCGCGGTGGATTTAACCGGTGCGGTCTTTGCTGAAGTTGCGTCGGTCCCCAAAATCCGGTTCCTCGGCCTTGATCCGTCCAGATATTCGGAGATGGTGGAAATCTCCTTGGGAAACCTGGACCGTCTGACCTTATCCGCGTCTCCGGCGCTTTGATCTTTCGTTCCTCCAGAGTTGAAAAGCCCGTATCCCCGCAACGGCTACACTGTTCCCCCCCGTCCGGCCGCCCTTCTTTTGGTACACTTCAAAAATTAGGGAGCTTTCTTGCGTAACATCTATTTAACATTTCTGGCGGGGTGCGTTTTCGCCCTTTGTGGCTGCCATAAAGACCAGGCCCAACAAAAAGGGCCGGGCGGCCCGCCCGTCATGCCGGTCTCCGTGGCCAAAGCCACCGAGGAATCGGTGCCCACCGAACTGCACGTGGTGGGGACCGTGGAAGCATCCGCCGTGGTGCAGATGAAGTCGCAGATCGCCGGCCAGCTTCTTACAGTCAGTTTCACCGAAGGACAGAACGTCAAGCAGGGCGACTTGCTTTTCCAGATTGATCCGCGCCCTTACGACGATGCGCTGCATCAGGCCGAAGCCGCCGTGGAACGCGACCGGGCGCAGATCACCCAGGCCGAGGCCACCCTGGCGCGCGACGCCGCGCAGGTGAAGTTCGCCGAGACCGACGCCACCCGCCAGGAGCAGTTGAACCAGGAAAAACTGGCTTCGAAAATGACCGCCGACCAGGCCCGCACCACCCTCGACGTCAATCGCGCCGCTTCACGCGCCAGCCAGGCCAGCGTCGGCACGGCCCGCGCCAACCTCACCGCCGACGAGGCCGCGGTCGCCAAGGCCCACCTGGACCGCAGTTACTGCGAGATCCACGCGCCCATTTCCGGCCGCACCGGCAACTTGCTGGTGCATGCCGGCAATCTGGTCAAGGAGAATGATGTGCCGCTCGTCGTCATCCATCAGGTGGAACCGATCTTCGTCAGCTTCGCCGTGCCTGAGGATCACCTCGCCGCCATCCGCCGTCTGAACGCCGGACACCCGCTGGCGGTGCTCGCCACTTTACAGGATGGCTCCGGCCGTAGCGCCGCGGGCTCGCTCGCGGTGATCGACAATACGGTCGATTCCACCACCGGCACCATCCACTTGAAAGCCACCTTCGCGAATCGCGACTCGATGCTCTGGCCGGGCCAGTTCGTGAGCGTCGCGCTCACGCTCGACACGCTCCGCAACGCCACCGTGGTTCCCCCCGAAGCCGTCCAGATGGGACGGCTGGGCCAGGTGGTCTTCGTGGTCAAGCCGGACAACTCGATCGATATGCGCCCTGTAACTCTTGGCACTTCGCTCGGTAAGAAGACCGTGATCGAGAAAGGCGTCGCGCCGGGCGAGACAGTGGTCATCGATGGCCAGATGGCGCTCTTTCCCGGCGTCAGAGTGCGCGCGGTGGAAGCGCCCAAGGCCGGATCGGGGACGCAATGAACATCTCCCGGCTCTTCATCGAACGGCCCATCATGACGGTGCTGGTCTGTCTCAGCATCGTGCTGTTTGGCGTAGTGGCTTTCCGCGTCCTGCCGGTGGCGGCACTGCCCAGCGTCGACTATCCCACCATCATGGTGAGTGCGGCGTTGCCCGGAGCCAGCCCGGAGACCATGGCCTCCACCGTGGCCACGCCGCTGGAGCGCCAGTTTTCCACTATCGCCGGCATTCAGCAAATGAGCTCATCGAACTCCCTCGGCTCCACTCAAATCACCGTGCAGTTCGACTTGAGCCGCACCATTGACGCCGCCGCGCAGGATATCCAGGCCGCCATTTCCGCGGCCGGCGGCCTGCTCCCCACCACCATGCCGCGCCCGCCCACTTACCAGAAGGTGAATCCCGCCGACCAGCCTATTTATTACCTTTCCCTGTCTTCCGAAACCGTGCCCGCCTATAAAGTGAGCGAATTCGCCGACCTCCTGCTGGCGCAGCGCATTTCCATGGTGAGCGGGGTTTCCCGCGTGCAGGTCTACGGCGAGCAGAAGTTCGCCGTCCGCGTTCAGGTGGATCCCGATCAACTGGCCGCTCACAACCTCGGCATCGACGAAGTCCAGAAGGCCATCTCCTCCAGCAATACCAACCTCCCGACCGGCCGCCTGGATGGCGACAAACAATCCTTCACCATCGAATCCAGCGGCGGCCTCGACCGCGCCTCCCAATACCGGCCCATCATCGTGGCTTACCGCAACGGCGTGCCGGTGCGGCTCGAACAACTGGGCAATGTCATCGATAGCGTGGAGAACGACAAGGTCATTGCGCTCGTGAACGGCAAGCCCAGCGTGATCCTCGCCATCAACCGCCAGCCCGGCACCAATACCGTGGATGTAGTCGCCGGCGTGCGCCAACTGCTGCCCGAATTCCGCCGCGAGATTCCGCCCTCCGTGCAGCTCGATGTGGTGTTCGACTCTTCGCTATCCATCCGCAACTCCATTCGCGACGTGGAGTTCACCCTGCTGCTTACGGTTTGCATCGTGGTGATGGTGATTTTCCTCTTCCTGCGCAACGTTTCCGCCACCCTGATTCCCGGCGCCGCCGTGCCCTTCTCCATCATCGGGACCTTTGCCGTGATGTACCTGCTGGGCTACAGCCTGAACAATCTCTCGCTGATGGCGCTCACACTTTCGGTGGGCTTCGTGGTGGACGACGCCATCGTGATGCTCGAGAACATCGTGCGCCACATGGAGATGGGCAAAACGCGCCGCCTGGCGGCCCTGGCCGCGGCTCACGAGATCGGCTTCACCATCATTTCCATGACGACCTCGCTGGTGGCCGTCTTCATCCCCGTGCTTTTCCTGGGCGGAATTGTCGGCCGCCTGTTGCATGAGTTCTCCGTCACCATCGTGGTGGCCATCCTGATTTCCGGCTTCGTATCGCTCACCCTCACGCCCATGCTGGGCAGCCGCTTTTTGAAGTCGGAGCACGAGACCCGCCACGGCTGGTTCTACCATTTGCTGGAAAGCGGCTTCAACGGCCTGACGCGCTGGTACGAAGTGACCCTCCGGATCGCCCTGCGATTCCGTCTGGTGACGCTGGCGGTCGCCGTGCTCATGCTCATCGGCACCGGCTATCTCTTCTTCACCATGCCCACGGGCTTCATTCCCAGCCAGGACAGCGGTTTCACGTTTGGCGTGGTCGTCGGCCCGCAGGACATTTCATTCGACTCGATGGCGCAACATCTCCGCTCCGTTTCCGCAGTCCTCCAGGCCGACCCCAACTCTCAAACCGTCGGAGCGTTTGGGGGCCAGGGCAACCAGTCCTTTGTCTTCGTCAATATGAAGCCTCGCGACCAGCGCAAGCTCTCCGTCGATCAATTCATCGAATCGCTGCGACCGAGGCTCTTTTCGGTCCCCGGGGTCTTCACCTTCCTGCAGAATCCGCCGCCCATCACCGTGAGCGGCCAGTTCAGCACCAGCCTGTACCAGCTCACGCTGCAGAGTTCCAAGCTGGAAGACATCTACACGTGGGGCCCGCAGCTCATGGCCAAGATGCAGAAGCTCCCAGGCTTCGTCGACGTCAACGACAATGACCTGCAGGTGGCCAGCCCGCAAGTGATGGTCGATATCGATCGCGACCGCGCGGAAGCGCTGGGCGTCACACCCGAGCAGGTGCAGGACGCTCTCTACAGCGCCTACGGCACGCGCCAGGTCTCGGTGATTTATGCGCCGGCCGACCAGTACCAGGTCATCATGGAAGTGGAGAAACAATACCAGAAAACGCCGGATGCGCTTTCCAAACTATATGTGCGCTCTTCGGCCGGCTCGCTGGTGCCGCTCGACACCATGGTTAAGATGCGCCGCCAGGTGGGTCCGCTCAGCATCAGCCATCTCGGCCAACTGCCCGCCACCACCATCTCCTTCAACCTGCGGCCCGGTTTCTCGCTGGGCCAGGCGGCCGACCAGGTGGACAACGCAATCGAGGAACTGCGCATACCCTCCAGCATTGCGACCAAGTTCCAAGGCACGGTAAGGGAGTTTCAGAGTTCCTTTAAGAACCTATCGATCCTGCTGATTGTGGCCATCCTGGTGATCTACATCGTGCTCGGCGTGCTGTACGAGAGCTTCATCCACCCCATCACGATTCTTTCCGGCCTGCCTTCGGCGGTCTTCGGCGCGCTGCTCACGCTGCTGATCTTTCATAAGGAGCTGGACCTCTACGCCTTTGTGGGCATCATCATGCTGTTCGGCGTGGTGAAGAAGAACGCCATCATGATGGTGGATTTCGCGATCAGCGCGCGGCATGGCGGCCAGAACGCCTACGATTCCATCTGGAACGGCTGCATGCTGCGCTTCCGCCCGATCATGATGACCACGGTGGCCGCGTTGTTCGGCACGCTCCCCATCGCCTTAGGCTACGGTGAAGGCGCCGACGCGCGGCAACCGCTCGGCCTGGCCGTAGTTGGCGGACTGGTGGTGAGCCAGTTCCTGACGCTCTACATCACCCCCGTGATTTACCTCTACCTGGAACGCTTCCAGGAGTGGCTGCAAGGCGAAAACAAGATAGCGCCGGAAGCGGTAGCACAAACGTAGGTTGTATTGCTTTACGGACTATTTCGGGTAGATGCGGAAGTCGTCGAAGTAGGTGACGGAATCGGCCAGCGTCCACAAGCCGACTTTGCCCGGGCCGCTAAACGTGGCATCCTGGCCTTCCAGGATTCGCCGGTGGTCAAGGAATACCTGGAATCTGTTGCCACGAGCCGACACCTTCAAGAGGCACCAGGCATTTGCCGCAATGGGGTGCTTGACGACCGCCATCAAGAGCATGCGGCGCCCGTTTTCCACTTTGTAAACCGCGACGTCGTTTTCGAGCGCATTGGCTCGCGCCAGGTAGTAGTTGTTGGCGTCGCGATATCGCCAGACCACCCCACCCGCCTGTCCTTCGCGGCCGGAGACAGGTTTGATGCGCACGCTCACATCGGCATCGCGCAGGTTGGCACCATTGAAAATCGCCAGCGGAGAGCGCGCACTATTGCTGTCAGTCGAAATCTGCGCCAGCACGTAAGGCTGTGTGGCTGCGGTTCGATCCTTGATGATTTCCCAGCGCGGCGCGGTGCCTGTGTTGGTCATTGAGACCGTCCAACCAGGCGGCGTCTTGCCCAGCGGGAAAGTATCGAAGGTGATTACTTTACCGGCCGGAGCAAGCAGAGTGAGCGAGAACAGCCACGCAAGCGCTTTCATCGTATTCTGCAACTAGGTAATGTAGGATAATTCCTCATCACCCCTACTTCTTTTGTACCACAATCGGCGGCCGGAGAATATCGGGTGGGTGTGCGACATAAAGGTGGATAGCGTCGCGATTTCCCAGAGTAGCAAGCGGTTCTGAGCGCGCCAACTACCCGGCATAGAACCGCGAACTTTAGTGAGCGGCCAGATCCAGGCTGCATGGCGGCCGCTCGCTCACGCTCGCGGTTCTGTATTGAGGGCCCGCTTATCCACTTTTTTGTCGCACACCCGTGTCGGGTCCGATAATCACATCGGCGAAATTCCGCCGCCACTCTATGGCACTGCGGGCCGCAAGGCCGCTGGCGCGACGCTGATGGTAGTGGTCGCCGGCTCCAGGCCTGCCGAGCTGGCCGTTACGTGAATTTCGCCGCTTTCTTTCGCGGCCTGCACAATCGCCATCGCCAGTCCATTAAATGCGCTGCGCTTGTCACTCTTATCAGGTTCGTGGCAGCTTGGGTCGCCATTGCCCACCCCCAGCAGTTTGCCCTTGCCAGCCACCTGGAAGGTCACTTCGTTCCCGGCAGTAGGAACCGGACGCCCTTGCGCATCCACAATCTCAACCGTCACCATGGACACGTCCTCGCCATCCGCCGAAATCTGGCCGCGGTCCGGGTGAAGCACCAGCCGGGCTGCGGCGCCAGCCGTCTCGCGCTTGTCGGAAACCACCTGCTTGCCACCGCTAAAGCCCTTGGCTTTAATTACGCCAGGCTCATATTTCACCTTCCACACCAGATGCGTGTCGCGAACTACATCCTGTACACCCAAGCTCTTGCCATTGAGAAACAACTCCACACGCTCGGTATTGGAATGGACCCAGACTTCAATCTCCTGGCCCTCCTTGCCGGGCCAGTTCCAGTGCGGGAACAGATGCAGCACCGGCTTCGATCCCCACCACGCCTGGTAATAGTAAAAGTTGTCCTTGGGGAAGCCGCACATATCCATAATGCCGAAATGGGAGTTGATGCAGGGCCACCCGTAGGGTGTGGGCTCGCCGCGGTAATCAAGTCCCGTCCATGCGAAGCCACCCGCCAGGAACGGACGCGCGTCGTAGAACTTCCACCAGGTTTCGGCGGTAGCTGCCCAGCGTGGTTTCTCCGTATCGTAGGCCTGCACGTATCCTTTATCTTTATCGTTGGCGTAGATACCGCGTGTGGAAACCGTCGACGCGGTCTCTGAACCGACCATCGGCAAGTTAGGGTAGTCCTTATGAAACTGATCGATACGCGGCTCATTGTAATTAAAGCCTTGAACATCGACCACGTTGGATGCGCCCTTTCCGCCATAACCGCCGTTCATCGCCTGGGTGCATGGCCGCGAGTCGTCCAGGCTGTTGACCAGCCGCTTCATGGTGGTTTCGATGCGCGCTCCGCGCTCGGTGCCCTGTTCCGGCTCTTCATTGCCCAGCGACCAGATCACGATGGAGGGGTGGTTGCGGTGGCAGCGGATCATGCGTTCAAGCTGGCTCAATCCCTCCGGCGTGGAATCCATCAGGCGCGTCTCGCACATCATCATCATACCCAGCCGGTCGCAGGCATCCACCAGTTCCGGCGTCGGCGGATTGTGCGACGTGCGGTAGGCGTTCGAGCCCATTTCCTTCAGCCGCTCAATCCGATAGGACTGGATGCGGTCGGGCAGCGCGGCACCGACTCCGGCGTGGTCCTGGTGATTACACGTTCCTTTAATTTTTACCGGTTTCTCATTGAGAAAGAAGCCGTTGTTGGCGTCGAAGCGAACCGAACGAATACCGAACGGAGTGCTGTAGGCGTCCACCTCCGCTCCGCCGGCTTCCACCCTGGTTTCCAGACGGTAGAGATTGGGCCGCTCGATGGACCACAGCGCCGGCGAGGCGACATCGGTGCGTTGCTCGAAGATGTGCCAGCTCCACGCAGGGACGGCCACCGGCGGGGCCGCGATGGTAGCGACCACCTTTCCAGCCGGGTCGAGAACGCGGGACACCACCCGGCAGTTGCGCGTGCCGCCGGTTTCGTTAGTGACCTCGGTCGAGATGCGAACGATGGCTGGCGCCGACGGCCGCACTTCCGCGCGCACGAAAGTGCCCCAGTGCGCCACATGCACCGGGCTGGTCTTGGTTAGCCAGACGTGGCGATAAATGCCCGCTCCCTCATAGAACCAGCCGTCGCCCAGCGTGGCGTCGACGCGCACCAGCAACACGTTCCGCCCGCCGTAATTCACGTGATCCGTGATGTCGTAGCGGAACGGAGCGTAGCCGCTGAAATTCTTGCCCATGTAGTGGCCGTTGAGGATGACGATGGAATCGCGATAGACCCCGTCGAATTCCAGCGCGAGGCGGCGGCCCAGATCGGCGGCCGGCACATCGAAGACCCGGCGATACCAGCCGATGGAAGTGGCTGGATACTTGCGGCCCAGCGGGTGGCTGCCGTGAGCCGTGAGCGAGGGGTCGTTTTCGAACGGCAACTCGATGGCCCAGTCGTGCGGGAGATCGGCCTTTTGCCAGGCGCTGTCATCGAAATTGGGGCGTGAAATATCCGGCGTGCCGCGCGGCGCCTGAATGACGCTCCCGGACTTCGCAAACGTCTCTCCGCCCGCGCCGTAATAGAAATCCTGAGCTGGATCGTTGGCGTGGCCCAAATGGAACCGCCAGCCGAAATCGAGTAACAACCGCTCGCGTCCGGCGGCCGGAGCGGCGGCGGATTGTGGGTTGACAGGTTGCGCGTCGGCACGCTGCGCGGCGGCAGCCTGCTCTTGCGCACTGGCGTTGGATTGCCCCGCGGCCACCGCCGACGCCGCCAGAGTGCTCTTGAGAAGATCCCTGCGTGTCCAGTTCATTGTGCAGTCCTGACGGTCACAATAACATGACGCCCTGTGGAGTGAGCAATTTTCCCCGCTGCCGCCTTCAGGCGGCTTCTTCGGGATAGAGCGATGCTTCGCAGCCGGGCACCTTGCCGTCTGGATTCATGAATGGATTACACGGGAAGCAGCCCCTCATTCATGGCAAACCTGCGCCAGCACGACGCCGCCATCCCGATGCAGCACCTTCAGTTGGCCATGACCGGCCAGCGCGGCGCCGGATTCCGGCAGCACATAGTAGTCGGCGGAGGCGCCGGAAAGCTGCCAACTCGCCAGCCGAAACCGCGACCGGTAGAAACTCAGCACGGGAGCCACGGAGATGTTCACACCCACGCGAATTGGCTCGGTTCCGCACTTCCGGCGCAGCACTTCAACCGCCGCGCGAACTCCGTTGACCTCGGCCGAGGTCAGCTCGGGCGGCACCGAGGGCGTGTCTGGAGCAAGGCTCAAGGGGAGCACCAGGAACATAAAGGATGCCACCAGAGCCGGAACCAGGAAGCCTTCCACCGCCAGATCCCAACGCAAATTCCGCCACACAATGACCGCCGCGATGATCGCCGCCGGGATGGCGAAGGACAGGTGCGCCGCCACTGCCAGTCCCAAACAAACGCCCGCCCAGTTGAGCTTCTTCGGAACGGCTTCGAGCGCCCAAGCCGCCAGCGCCACCGCTAAACCGAGACCGTTGGCGGTGGAAAAGCACTGCCAAGCCAAGGGCGCGATGGCCAGAGGCGCCGCCAGCAAGCCGCGCCGGCACAGGCGCCAGATGGCCCACAGATACAATCCACCGGCTAGCATCGCCGGCAGCCGGAGGGAAAACTCGGACACGCGGAACAGCCCGACGCTCCTCTTTTCCAGCAAGGAATAGAGAACGTCCGGGTTGCGGCTGGGCTGATGGAGAGCTTGGCGGATTGGCGGACGCACAAACCTGTCGTAGGTCAGGGCTTCGGCGGGAGTGATCGGCCGGACGGCGGCCACCCAGGCTTGGCCCGCGAACACGGCCACCAGAACGGCTAGCGCCAGTTTGCTACCCCGGCTCATAAAGGCGGTCTCAGAATCTCCGGAAACCGCTCTCTTACGTTCGCGGCTCGGTAGTTAGTCGATCTGGTAGAAAGTGCTTCCATTTGCCACCGCCAACTGACTGATGCCCCAAGACTTCATATTCCCTTGCATATCGGCCGCCAGAGCGTCGGAGTGATTGATCCACAAATACCGAATCCCCAGTGCCTTGACTTCCGCGGTGGCGTGCCGCTCAAGCAGTCGGCTCACGCGATCGCCGAGCGAAGATTCGTATCCAACAATGATGTCGCGGTCAATATACGCGGCGGGGCGTCCGGCAAACGAGAAGATTCGTTCCCCCGGCGGCACAGCTCGCTCGACGGCCGGCTTGAGCGCATAGTCCTCAATGTGGGCCGCGATATAAGCAGATTCCGGTTCCAGGCGCAGCGCAGCGCGAATCGGCAGGCCGCGGATGCGCCAGGCGTTCGGATCGCAGTAGACGTTGAGGACGGCTGGCCAGGAAATTACGGCGTGGAAAACCGCGAGCACCGGCAGAACTCCCCAGGAATTGGCTAAAGCCAAGCCCATCGCCAATGCGAAAAATGGAACCGCCGGAATCAGGAAACGGACCTCGGTATTGAACAGTGCCGGGATCGCGAAGACGGCGCCAGCCAGCAACAGGCGGCGGCCTTGAGGGTGGCGCAGGGCCAGCAGCGAAATCGGCGCCAAAAGGAAGACAGGACCGAGAAACCCAGGAACAAGACCGCCAATTACTGTGAGTTGCAACGGAATATCAAAGTAGGACTTCACATTAGGATAGTGGGCTAGCCCTGATAGATAGTTGCTCTCCATACTATCCGTCCAGTAAGGATTGGGAAACCAATGGTTTAGAAACGGGGCAGCCGGATTGCCCAGCCAGAGCCAGTTGCGTAATACCCACGGAGTGATGAGGATGGCCGCACCCAGTAAAAGTATGGGCATCCGTCGCCATGCCCGGCGCCAGCAGACAAACCCCATCGCGAAAGGTACCACGATTCCGGCCGTATATTTCAATGCATAGCAGAAGCCAGCTAATAATCCTATAAAAAACAACAATTTAACATCATTTTTCTCATGCCACACTTGAAGCGAATAGAATACTGCAAAAAGTAAGGTTGCAACGCTACCATCGATATACGCTGAAGATCCGGTGATCCCTATAACCGGGCAGGCAAAAGTCAGGATGGCGGCGAAGGCAGCCGCGCGTGGGAAGCCAAATCGGCGGCCATAACAAACCATCAATAGCGGCAATGCAGCCTGGAAAGCTACCTGGACCAGCGCGGCGGCGGAATGTTTTCCGAAACTGAAGGCCACCAGAAACAGCATCTCCATCCCTTGCGAGAGGGAGGCGTAGATGCTGTGGAAATCCCAGGCGAAGCCGGCGTTGCGTGCGTACCGCGCGACGTTGCCCAGATGATAACCGCTGCCGTCCGGGCTAACCTCCGGCGCCAAGCCATTAATCAAGTAACAGACGAAGAATGCCAGAAAGACGGCGCCGAACAGTGCGCGCCACATCGCCGGCATCTCCGGAAGAGCCGCACGCTCCGGCTGTGCGCGGGCCTGCCAGATGGCGCAGCCGATGGCCGCCGCTCCCAGCAGGGCGATTACCAGCGGCCGCGCCTGGTGCACCAGGCACAGGCAAAACACCACCAGACTCAGACACGCCGACCCGGAAACGAAGGCGAATAGCGCGGCTTCGATCCGGTGAAACTCCAGCCGCAAGCACCCCAGAAGCAAGAAACCGAGGGCCATCGAGACCGCGACCGTGAAGCCAGAGCCAAAGAGAGCGGTTACCGGGGTGGTTGTCATGTACTATACTGCTTACTACTGTAACGGATGAATGGGTTCCTCGAAGACCTGCGCCGCGGCCTGAGGGCGCTGGCGAAAAATCCCGGCTTTACGGCCGTCGCGGTGTTCTCTCTGGCGTTGGGAATCGGCGCAAACACCACGATCTTCACCCTGGTTCACGCCGTCCTGATGCGGTCCTTGCCGGTGGCCGACCCGGCCCGCCTGGTGGAAGTCTACACCCTGGACGCGCGTACTCCCGGCAACTGGGGCTGTTCCTTTCCGAATTATCAGGAGTATCGCAGCCACAACCAAACCCTCTCTTCCCTGATGCTCTATACCGGCGTGGCACTTAACCTGACCGGTGGCGCGGAGCCCCGCCTGGTAATGGGGCAAATGGCCACGGCAAATTATTTTTCCACCTTGGGCGTAACACCGGCGGTGGGACGGGGCTTTTTGCCGGAAGAAGACGCCAGCCCAGGCGCCTACCCGGTGGCGGTCATCAGTTACCGGTTCTGGCAGCGCGAATACGGCGGCGATCCGAACGTCATCTCGCGCACCGTGGGACTGAACGGCCGGGCCTATTCCATCGTGGGCGTGGCGCCCAGAGGCTTCGAGGGCATCGACACCTTGACGGCCACCGAAATCTGGGTGCCGTTAATGATGTACCCGCAGGTGTTCCCGGCGCCAAGCCTGGTGAATCAGCGGCGAGCTCTGTTGTTCTCGATGGTCGGGAGGCTGAAGCCCGGGGTTGGCATGGCGCAGGCCAAAGGCGATCTGGCCAGTATCGCGCAGGACCTGGCGCAGCGCTTTCCAAAAGACAACCAGGGCCGCCGCGCTTCCCTCACATCGGTGACCGACGCGGCCATCCCGCCGTCGAACCGGCGCCAGATCAACGACGCCAGCCTGTTGCTGCTGATCGTATCCGGCATCGTGGCCGTTATTGCGTGCGGGAACGTGGCCAGCCTTCTGCTGTCGCGGGCGGCTGTGCGGAGCAAGGAAATCACCGTGCGCCTGGCGCTGGGCGCAAGCCGGCTCAGGCTGATCCGCCAACTGCTCACCGAGAGCCTCTTACTGGCGGTGGTAGGGGGCGCAGCGGGACTGCTGCTGGCGGTATGGGGGCTCGAAGTGCTGTGGTCGCTGCGGCCGCCCATGTTACGTTTCGCGGCTGTGGATCTGGCGCTGGACCGCACCGTGCTGGCTTACACGCTAACGGTTTCGGTGTTGACGGGCGTACTGTTCGGGCTGCTGCCGGCCTTGCGCGCCACCCGCAGCGACCTGGCCAGCGATCTCAAAGAACGAACCGGCAAGGTAGTTTCTCCGGGCGGTCCGTGGAGCGCACGCTCGCTGCTGGTCATGGGGCAGGTGGCGTTCTCGCTGGTGGCGCTGGTGGGGGCCGGACTGTTCGTGCGCAGCCTGCGCAACGCGGGGCGCATCGAGCCCGGATTCGACGCGGCGCACCTGGGAATCGTGGTTTTCAACGTGGCTGACCAAGGCTACAACGAAGCGCGCGGGCGGGATTTCGAGCAGCGCGCATTGGAACGCGCAGCCGCCGTGCCCGGCGTGGTGAGCGCGACGCTGGCGAAAGACTGGCCGTTCCACGTTTCGCTTTCCCGCACCATGGAACTGGATGGCCAGGAACCCGGCGCCGGCCGCATCATTCTGGCCGGCTTCACCTGGCCCGGCTACTTTCAGAGCGTGGGGACTTCCCTGCTCCGCGGCCGCGATTTCAATCTTCAGGACGGCCCCACGGGACCGAACGTGGTGATTGTCAATGAAGCCGCCGCCAATTTCTACTGGCCGGGCGAAGACCCCGTCGGCAAACGCGTGCGGTTCTTTGGCGACAGCCAGCCGGCCGAAGTGATTGGCGTGGCGGCCAACGCCAACTACCAGTCGCTGGGCGAAAAGGCGCAACCGTTTGTGTACCTCTCGATGGTGCAACACTACTTCCCCACCGCGGTGGTTTACTTCCGGACGGCAGGCGATCCCGACGCGGTGCTGGGAGCGGTGCGGCGGCAGGTGCAGAGTCTCGACCGGAATCTGTTACTGCAATCGGAGTCGGTCCACTCCACCATCCAGCAGTCGGTGTGGGCGCAGCGGCTGTCCGCGGCGTTATTGAGTCTGTTTGGAATCCTGGCGCTGGTGCTGGCGAGCATAGGAATCTATGGAGTGGTGGCGTATTCGGTGGCCCAACGGGTGCGCGAGTTCGGCATCCGCATGGCCCTGGGAGCGACGGCCAGGGATGTGCAACTGATGCTGATTCGGGAAGGCATCCGGCTGGTCGCGATCGGGGTGGTGGCAGGGACAGGCATTGCTCTGGTAGCTTCGCGGGCGGTGAAGAGCATGTTGTTCACCGCCGGCTCGGGCGATGCCATCACATTTGTGCTGGTACCGGCAATCCTGACGCTGGTGGCGTTGCTGGCCTGTTGGCTCCCGGCCCGGCGCGCCACCAGCGTGGATCCCTCGGCCGCTCTGAGGGACCAGTAGGGCGCGGCGCGGGTGGCAAGAAGTGTGGGATGGGGATGATGCGGCCGGGCGGTCAAGAGCCTGTTCCCGACTTGTAGGGGCCGAAGAATTTCGCGCCGTTGAAGTGAACCATATGGCTCGGGGCATCGGCGATCCACACTTCCGTTTCCCAAGCGATTGCCTCAACGTACTTCAGGAATACCTTCCGGTTCGGGAAAGCAGAAACGTACACGAGTCCGGCGGAGCAATCGGCGAAAAGCCGCTCAAGCTCCGTGTGCCGCTTTGAGTCAACAGGGCCGTGGCTGGTGACTGATTCAATGAGGAAGAGCCAGTTTTTTTCTTCCGAGTAGATCACGACATCCGGCAGTTTGCCATGACTGTCCAACACGACGCAGAGCTGTCTTAGCACATCCGCGTCGAAATAGCCGTACTTGTCTCCGGTGTCTCCGACGTACAGTAGCCGGCCGCCAGCCACGAATCTCGGTGAGAACTCTTCGACGACTTGCTTAATGAGCGCGGAGTGCTCGCCAGCAGACAGTACGATTTCAGTTCCCTCTTTGACCTTCACCGGAATCATCGCCATCTCTCGCCGCTTCGCATACATCTCTGCCAACGTCTTCCGTACCGAGAGGAAAGCCGCCAGCTTCGTTTTATAACGGGCCGTCGTGTACGCTCGAAGAACACCCAAGAGTTCCGGTGCTATCTGATACACGGCGTGAGGACTGTTGACGGGACGGTCTGGCTTGTCTGGATTGTACAGACAGATGCCAGCCTGAACGAACTGGTGCATGGATTGGCGGCGCACCGTCTCCCTGGTGTTCGGAGCGTAGTCTTTGCCGTAGTGCTTCCTTGCCCAATCCATGATGGGAGTGATTCCAATCGTCGGGGATTTGGCGCGGCCCCACTTCGTGCCAGAAGTGAGATCAAGGAGCGCCAAGAGGCAGAGGGCTGTCCTCTCGTTCTGTTGGGCTTTCGGAAGCCCCAAATCCACGAGGATTGCCCGAGCTTCCTTCAGCCTAGTTTCTTTGCTCATTGGTTTGCCTGACGAGGCTGTCTATCTCAGCTTGCGTCATGTCGCCGCGAAAGCCCTCGCCCAAAGCCTTCAAAGACTCCGTGTCTGGGTACTTCATGTTTTTCAGGTCCGTGGCGTTGACCTGCGTGTGGCCTGAAAAGACTCGGAAGTGTTTGTCTAGAACCGTCGAGTTGAGAAAACAGGCCAGGCCTCGGGCCAACGCCGGGTCGATGCCTCGCCTGTGGTGGTGAAATACATTCCAGTGGTTCTCGAAGCCAACCTGGCTGCATTTGATGTCCTCGGGGCTGACCACGTAAGCAACGACTCTGCGCCTTTCTTCCTTGGACGAGAAACGTTTTACGATGACGTAGCAGTCGTTCGGCATCAACCACTTCTGAACTTCTTCGCCGTTCCGCAGGGCGTTCGGTTTCTTGTGCCGCTTCGGATATTGCAACTTCCCACTGGAGAAGTGATGCGGGTATAGCAGCGGGATTGAACCGGGAGCTGGATTTTCAAGCCAGTAGTCCTTCAAACGGAAGTCAACGACTGGCCCGGTGCTGACATCAAGCCCGATCTCCTCTAGCGAATGTTGAAATAGGCTGGTTTCCTCACGCTTGTCATGTTCTTCCGTTGGAACGTGGATGAAGGACTCCAGGTCGGCTGGTTTTACAATCTCCCCGAACGGCCATGTGCGCTCTGAGTAGTCCGTCAGCTGCTGGTCGTGCGAAGTGGAAACAACGATGTCACCCTGCTTCTTTCCCTTGACGAGCTTGATGATGACGTTTTCTTGCAGAACGTCGTCGTCTTTGAATGCTCGGTTCCTAGCCTCGAAGACGTGAATCCGTTCGAGAGAGCACGTGTTTAGGAGAAGTTCCCGGAACGGCCTGTAGTACGGACCGTTGCAGAACGAACGGGGGATGATCGCAACAACCTGCCCTTGATCTTGCATCAGCAAAACGCATAGCGCAACGAAGGCGGTATAGAGGTTGACTGTCTCAATTCCGACCTTTCGGAGCAGCGTCCGATGCAGGGATGTGCTATTGAGTTTTTTGTATGGGGGATTCAAGATCGCGTGGGTATATCGTCCACAACTGGATCGAGCAACCTGCCTGACAGCCGACTCGATGAAGTCTGCGGCGACCACCCTGTGCTTGACGCCGAGGTTCTTGAGGTTCACCTCAAGGTGCCCCAACATTAGCGGATCAATCTCCCACGCATCCACCGACTCGAGGTTGGCAAGCCTCCGAGCGGCGGCAATGGTGAGCGATCCAATCCCTGCTCCAGCGTCCATGAGGCAAGCGGGTGAGATGGAGGGAGAAAACAGGCTCGCCATGAAGTCCGCGATGACCGATGGCGTCATGAACTGACCGAGGGCGATCTTCCGATCTGGCTCCAGGGCACCATTCACCTTCAGTCGAATGGCGTCTGTGTCCTGGAGCGTCAGGCCGCCTTGTTCGTGCCCCATTTCAGTCGCCCTACGTTCTGACCCTGAATCGTACCTCAACAAAGATTCTCTCCCGGTCTTTGATTCTCTCAAATGGCGGTGCGCGATACCATAGCGGATCAGTGCATACAGCCAACCTCGCGCGACGCGTTCTACTTCGTCGCGCGTGCTCACCGTGCTCGCGCCTACCCGTCCACCATGGCATGCAGCCCGCTGATCAGTTCCTGCAAAGTCTTCGACTGCGCGTCCAACTGATGGCCTCCGGCGCACGCGGATTGCTACTTCATGCGATACATCGGCGGATCGCGCCGGAAGTTCAGGCCCCATTTTTCCCATTTGACAAGATCCGCGCTATCGAATAATCCGGTTGCATCCGAACGTCGCGCGACGTTACTCTGTCAACAGGGTGTCCGAGGCCCCGCGCGACGTACCCGCGTGGCCTCAATAATAAGGAGCAATCATGCTGAATTGTAAATCTGTCGCAAGACTGATGGGAGCCAGCGCGTTTCTGCTACTGCCGCTGCTGGCCGCCGCCTCGGATAAGGAGCATTGCTACCTGCGCGATGCTTCGGCGCCCACCGCTTCAAGCGCATTCCTGCTCTGCGAGCAGGGGCTGGTCTATGCCACCACCGATGCCGGCGCCACCTGGACCGCCCGCGATACCGGCGCCACCGTGACCCTGCACGCCATTTCATTCAGCGACGCGAACCACGGATTTGTGGCTGGCGAGGGCGGCACTCTGCTGGCCACCGCGGACGGCGGCAAGACCTGGCAGGTGCGCAATACCGGATCCACCGAACACGTGCTCACCGTTTTCACGCTCGGCAACCGCGCGTGGGTGGGCGGCTTCGATGGCACGATTCTTTATTCCTCCGATGGAGGCGCTACCTGGGCCAAACAGAAGGCCGGAACCACCATGGCGCTGGAGAGCATCTTCTTTCTGGACCCAGATCATGGCTGGGCGGTGGGCTGGTCCGGCACCATCCTGCGAACCGCCGATGGCGGCAAGAACTGGGAGACCATCAAGACCGACGCTGCTTCCTGGTCGCTGGCGGCGGTCCATTTCAACGATCTCAAGAACGGCTGGGCGGTGGGTTTCGCCGGCCAGCTTCTGCATTCGAGCGATGGCGGCACGACCTGGGTGGCGCAGAAGAGCCCGACCCAATCCTGGCTGACTTCCGTGGCAACGGATCATGCGAATCGTCTCTGGATAGCCGGCGACGATCAGCTTCTCTTGAGTGAGGACAGCGGCGCCACGTGGCGCGGCATTCCGGTTGCGAACATGTTTGTCTCCCGCGTCTTTCCGCTGGGCGGTTCCCTGCGCGCGTTGGGCGAGCTGGGCATTCTCAAGCAGGGCGGCGGCTCCGGCCTGGAGTGGAAACACGATGACAGCTTAGTCCCGGCCGGCGCCCATATCGCCAACTCGCTGGAAGACGCGGCCAAAGCCACCACCGGCAAGTCGCAGTAATCTGCCAGCCGCCGATGAAACCCGGAGATCGTCTACCGGGACCTGGAGCAAACGAGTGGCAACCCATCCCGACGATATCTACACAGAGCCATCTGACATTGATGTCCACACGCTGCGCAATCTGGGCCCGCTGACCGGCATGGCCGGCATCTGGGAGGGAAACCGCAGCCTGGACGTCAACCCGAAG
This sequence comes from Bryobacterales bacterium, assembly GCA_963842505.1. Taxonomy (GTDB): domain Bacteria; phylum Acidobacteriota; class Terriglobia; order Bryobacterales; family Bryobacteraceae; genus PALSA-129. Next base: position 226,673 of record CAWJGZ010000004.1, on the reverse strand, counting down.
CCGGCGGCGCCGGAGCGGCAGGAGTTCGTCGAGCACATCGAACTGCAACCCATCGATCCGCAAACCAACGGGCCGCAACTCTTGTACGGGCTGCGCTACCACACACGCATCGTCAAGCCGGGTGAGATCGAGAACCTACCACGATCAAGTGGGATATTGGCTATGGGAGCCGGCGACCGGCAACCTGATTCAGACGCTCACCATCCCGCGCGGGCAGACGGCCATGGCCTTCGGGCATGCGGCCAAGGACGCCACCAGCTTCGAGCTTGTCGCGACGCGCGGGGCAACGACCAACGGCATCTGCTCGAATTCGTTTCTCGAGTACGCGTTCAAGACCGTCGAATATCGCATCAAGGTGGAAATCAACCCCGACGGCACGTGGGCGTACGATGAGGACACGATTCTGATGGTGCGCGGCCAATCGGAGCCGTTCCATCACACCGATCGCAGCGTTCTGACGAAGATCGGCGAGCCGACGCCGAATCCGCTCGCCCGCGGCTGACCGATAGCAGTTGTGAATGGCGGCCGACGTGGCGCAAAATGCCTTTCGCGGACTTTTTCGGCAAACTCTAAAGCGTGCTCCACGGGAGAACTTCCGGAAGATTCCCGAAGATATTCTCGCCTCCGAATCTCGCTAGACTTGTGGCATGAGCGCCTTGCAAACTGTCTCCTGGCGGGTTGCCGTCGCCGGGCGCTGGACGGCCCGCATCGCCGGGACACTGCTGTTCCTGCTTTTCCTGGCCTTCTTCTTCGGCGAGGGACCTCCGGATCTCTTCCGCCTCACCTCCACCGAGCGCCTTGAGTTTTTGTGCATCGCCGCCCTGTTCCTGGGCCTGGTGATTGCCTGGAAATGGGAAGGCTTGGGCGGCCTGATCACGGTCGCCGGCTTCGCCTTACTGGCCGCCATCGATGCGAGCCATCTCCGCATGTGGGCTCTATGTGTCCCGGCCCTTGCCGGCGCGGTACACCTCGCCAGTTGGGGAAGGCTGAGAGTGGGCGCTCCCGCCGGGCTTGCCCCCTGGCGCCTGCCGCGCGCAGTGGTAATCTCTCTGGTGGCCGCACTGGCCGTGTTTCTGCTGCTCAGCGCCAACGAAATGTTCGGCCAGCCGCCCCTGATGACCCCCACGCTTCACCCCGATCGCAACCTCCTGGGCGCATGGTGCGGCACTTCAAGCCGCATACCGGCCGATCCGGCCGCCAATTCCATCGCCGTCGAGTTCATCATCCACTCTGATGGATCGGTGACCGGCACAGTCGGTGACGCCGCGGTCACCGCTGGCCGCATTACCCGCGGCCGGAGCTGGTTCGGGCGGCTGCTCCACATGAACTCGCCATACCGGATCACCGGCAAGCTCTCTAACGTGGTTGGAGCATCGAAGAAGGTCTGGGGCGACCGATTCACCATGCCTTTGGAAACCAGCGGCGAATCCCTTGATGGCTCCCTGTTTCTGCGCAATCGCCCAGTGCGCCTGGTGCTCAACAGGCGCCAGCCGTGATCCACAATTTCGGCCCGTCTACGGCCTCATCCTTGCCTAACCTTATCCCCCGTCGGGCAACCGGCGCTATCTATCGAGATCCTAGACCGGCGGCGGTGCGGCCCTCAAACTGTCAAAGGCCCATGTTTCCACGCCACTACTCTATCCATGTGCTCGCTGCCTTGACTGCGAGCCTCGCCCTGTTGGCTCAAGCTCAGGCGCAGCCATCCGCCACGGAGCAAGGCATCGCCAGTTGGTATGGCGGTCCATTCGAAGGCCAAAGGGCCGCCAGTGGTGAGGTCTACCACCAGGAGGAGCTAACGGCAGCCCATCGCACGCTGGCCTTCGGCACCAAAGTTCGTGTGCGGCGCCTCGATTCCGGCCAAAGTGTGGTTGTGCGGATCAACGATCGCGGACCTTTCGTCGGCAGCCGCATTATTGATCTCTCCTACGCGGCGGCGCGCGGCCTCGGCATGACGCACCCGGGCGTCGTGCCAGTGGCCGTCGAAGTCCTGCCGTCTACGGTCCCCGGGCCGTTGCTGTTCGCGGTGCAGGCAGGAACGTTCCGCGACCCGGCGAATGCCAGACGTGCCTTGGCCTTGATGCAACAGAAATGTGGCGCGGCGCGGATGGCGCCAGTACGTGGTGCAGCGGACCTTTACTCGGTGGTGGTTGGCGAGGCAGCCACCGAAGCGAACGCGGAAATGCTGGCCAAGAAAGTGCGAAGCATCGACAAAGCGTACAAGTCGGCTTACGTCGTGCGCGTGGAATCAGGCCTTGCCGATTCGCAGACGGGTGAGGTGGAGACGCTGGCGCGCCTCCACCCCTAAGCGTTTTACTTCGGGCAGCCGAGTTTCTTCACGTCGGACTCGGGCAGGCTTTGGGTGGCCGGAATGCCGGGAGGCATGTCCGCGCCGCCTGGCACGAACCAGATTTCGACGCGGCGGAACGGAGCGTTCTTGTCGCTCTCCTTCACGGCCTGACCGCCCTTTTCCTTCACATTGGTGGACGTGCCGCAGAATGACGCCTTGCTGGGCGACGCTTGATCCGTGCCCACGGCGGCCATGCTGATACGGCTGAGTTCCAGTTGCGGGCAGATGCCGGTTCCGGCGCTCAGCACGGCAGCGGCGTTCAATACGCGCTCGGTATCCAGTTTGGACGCTGCTTTACCCTTCTCATGGACATCGCGATGTCCGATGAGGACCACTTTGGCGTTGGGGTCGTCGCGCAGCATGGGTGTCAGTTGCTCCAGCAGCAGGCGCTTGGCGCAATTGTTCACGCGGGCGCTGTTTAACGGGTAGACGATATCATCCAGCCGCCGCGCGACCGGCTGCAACGTTACCGTGACGCTGGCATTGGCCGAACCGGTTCCACCCTTCTGGTCGGTTGCGGTAGCGGTGAGGGTCACCACTCTGGTCTGCAACTTCGAACGATTGCTCATATCGAAGCGCACGCCGCTCGAATCGAAGCTGCCGTTCGCGATCGCGCCTTCACTGGCCGAGTACTGGATGGTGCTGCTGATGCCGCACTGCGAAGTGTCGGCGGTGGCCGATACGCGGACTCTGCCGCCGTACGCAATGGTCGACGGGGAGACGCTTAAGTTCACGGTCGGCGGGCGATACTGGCGGATGTTCACGATGGCTGCGTCAGAGGTGTTGGACGCGGTGGTGAGACCGCCCTTGCCATCGGCGACGCCCGCGACGCTCACGCGAACCGTGACGTTCTGCGCGCCCGAGACACCCTGCGTGGGCAGGCTAAAACTCGAACCCGTGGCGCCCGGGGCCTCCCGACCGTTCACGAGCCACTGATATTGAGGCGTCTGACCGGAAGGCCAGCCGCTCGCCGAAGCCGTGAGAGCGACGGTCTCACCGGGGCACACATCATGCGCGCCCTGGATGGGAGCAACGCGGACCACCACGGCCGGGGGCGGCGGTGGAGGCGGCGGAGGCGGCGGAGGCGGAACGAAATTCGACTTGAAGCCCCAGCGGAAAACGATGCCGGCTTCGAGTTGCAGCGCGCTGGCATTGTGCGCGCGGTTGCTGTACAGGCCACCGAGACCGGCCGGAACGCTGGGCAAAGCGAAACTGGGCCGCTCAGCGTACAATCCGCGGGCATCCAGCCGGAATCCGACCTTGCGCGAAGCATTGAACTTCATCCCCAAGCCGTAGGAAAGCCCGGGGCCCCACTTGGTTTTCAGATTGTAAGGAGTCGGGAACTGCGGGGTGCTCACCGAATTGCCCAGCGGATCGAAGACTACCATGGCTGCGCCCAGCGTGGCGAAGGGCCTGAACTTCGATTCCCGCTTAGTGAAGTAGAGCAGGCCATTGCCATTAACCTGGAAGTTGTGCTCACTCGCCTTCACCCAAGTAGTGGTCCCGTACGGCTGCAATTCCAGACTGTTCGAGGCGAAGGAGAATCCTTCTTCGAGCCCGAAGTATTTCCAGAGATCCTCGGTAACACGCACGCCGAAGATCGGGCCCTTATCGAATTGGTAAACCCTGGCGTCGCCGCCCTGATAAAGCTGAAAGATTTGAGCGCCGCCAAAGATGCTGAAATCGTACTGCGAATAGTAATCGCCTGCCGGTGGAGTCGTCGCGGTGTTGGTCTGCGACATGGCTGGAAAAGCAAGCGCGAGTGCCAGAATCGGCACTGGAAGTAGTAGAAGTCGTCGTGTTTTTAATCTGGCCACTGTAGTTTCCCCCAAGCGCTACTATTTTAACCCTGTTATTGGCCGAATGCAGTAAACAAAACACCGCGCCGGGGGAACCAGGCGAACAGGCGGTCCGGGGCAGCCGGCAAAATGAGCAAGGCGGTGGGATAGGAACCGTCCCGCCCGGCGTCGTTCAAGGGCCGCCAAATCAGTCCGCCATCGACGGATCGCCACACGGCGCCCCCTTGCACCGCGAAAAATTCCGCGGCGTTTTGGGGATGAGCGACGACGGCGCTGACGGTTCCGGCATCCAGGCCGCCCGTGGCCATCAAATTCCAGGTGCGGCAGCCATCCGTGGAACGGAACAGCCCATGGGATGTAGCGGCCAGCACCATGGGCGCGACGGCATTCCGCACGGCCAGGCTGTACCATTGGATTCCCGGTGCGGGCGTGCCGCAGGCGGTCCAGCTACGTCCGGCATCGAAACTGGCGAAGGCGCCGGCATCGGTCACAACAGCCACCCCGGTACCGGGGGATGCCTGGAGCACGCGGACCCGGGTGGCGGTTTCCTTAGCGATCGCTGGGGTCCAGGTGGCGCCATCGTCCAAGCTGAGGAACAGGCCGGAATTGGTTCCCGCCAGCAGGCTGTCCGGTTTCCCCGCAACCGTCGCGAGGGCCGTGACGCTGCCGTTACCGGGCGCGGCCACTTCGGCCCAGGAGCGGCCGGAATCGGACGACTTCCAGAGGCCCCGATAGGCGGCGGCGAAAACTACCCGCGGCCGGCCGGGCATGGCCGCGGTCAGCAGCAGATTCTGGTGACCCGTCAGACCGGCGCCGCCGGCCGGGAGGAGATGCCCGCCAAGATCGGTGCTGACATACAGGCCGCCGGCGCCGGTATCGTAGGCCGTGCTGACGTAGAGCAGCCCGCCGGCTCCGGAGATGCCCGTTACGGTGCGATTGGAAAAGCCACGGTTGCTCTGGCGGACGGTCTCGCCGCCGTCGGTCGAAACCAACAGTCCCGCGTTGCTGGAGGCGAAATACATCGAGCCGGGACGCGCAGGGTCGAAGGCGATGGATTTCACACTGGCATCGGATACCTTGTGGAAGGCGGCGCCGACGTTCGAGGATTTCAGCAGTCCCACGCTGGTAGCCGCAAAAACCGTATCGGGCCGGCGCGGGTCAAGCGTCACGAGATAGGTGCGGAAAGCGCCCGCGGGAGTGGCGAGGCGGGTCCATTGCTTTCCGGCCGTGATGCTGCGATAGGCGCCGCTACAGGCGCTGGCGTACACGATGGGCGGGCGCGAGGGGTTGACGGAGATGCTGAAGACGTCGGAATCATCCAGCATTCCATCGTGGATGGATTGCCAGGTGGCGCCGCCATCGATGGTGCGCCACGGCAGGTGCGTGGTGCCGGCGTAGAGGACCTCGCTGTGCAGCGGATCAAAGGCCAAGGCGACCACCGGGCGCAATTCGGCATTCTCTTCGGGAGAGATGCGGCGCCAGGTTTCGCCGCCGTCGCGGCTGAGGAAGATGCCGTCGGCGGCGCCCGCGGCCATCACTTGCGAGCTGATGTCCCAGATAGCCAGCGACCAGATGGCCTTCCCCTTGAGACCTGCCAGCAGAGTCCAGGACGCCCCGCCATCGACCGTGCGATACAGGCCGGAATTCCAGGCGATGTCGCTTTCGATGCCTACGTACCAGACTCCGGGGCGGCGGCGATCGATCTCCAGAACGTGCAGCGTTCCCGATAACTCCGCCGGAAAAGCCAGGTGCGACCAGGACGCACCGCTATCAGTGGAGCGGTACAGCAAGCCATCGCGGGTGGCGGCCAGCACGGCGCCGGGGTGATTGGGATCGGCGCGCACTACTTCCGCCGCTCCTCCGAAGGGACCGATAGGATGCCACTGAGCGTGGGCCGAAATGGCAGCGAGGAGAGTGACGGCAAGCAGGCGGATCCCTCGCCCGCCTTGGCGGATGGAAATGCGCTTTACCCTCAAGCTTCCACCACCAGCAAACTGATGAGCATTTTTCTATTTTATTCGGAAACCGGGAACAGCCCCGTCATGAGGGTAGTGCAGCATAAAGGTGAATGGCGCGATTTCTCAGAAAAACGAGCGATTCTGAGCGTGCCGATTACTCCGCACCGAATCGCGAGCGTCAGCTTCAGGCTACGTGGCGGCCGCTCGCTCACGCTCGCGGTTCTGTTCCGGGGGGCGCCGTTTTGCGGAGTTTATTCTCCGCCGCCGGTGGGCGGACCACCGGTCGCGGGACGCATTTCAAACTCCTTGGGTGGCTCGGCGCCGATCAGGTAGCGCACAAAGTAATCCCAGCGCCGCCGCGTCATGTAGTTCGAATCCGGTCCGTAACCGTGAGGACGGTTGGGAAAGAGAATCAGGTCGAAATCCTTGTTCGCCTTGATCAGCTCACTCACCACCAGCAGCGTGTTGTACGGAGGCACGTTGTTGTCCATGGTGCCGTGCGCCAGCAGCAAATGGCCCTTCAGGTTCTTGGCGAAATTCTGGTTGGCTTGTTTGTCGTAGGGGCTGTCGGTACCGATCTTGGTTTCGTCGAGACCCATCCACTTCTCCGCCCAATCGTCTTCGTATTCGCGGTTGTCGTGGTTGCCGGATTCGGAAATGCCCACTTTGAAGAAATCCGGGTAGTGGAACATCGCTCCGGCGGTTGCGTAGCCGCCGCCCGAATGACCGTAGATCCCGACCTTATCGATGTCGATCCAGGGATACCGGCTCGCCAGCTCCTTCATGCCGGCCACCTGGTCGGGCAGGGTGTTGTCGCCCATGTCGCCGAAGTAAGCCTCGTGAAACTTCTTGGAGCGCCACGGCGTGCCCATGCCGTCGATCTCGACCACGATGAAGCCCAGCTCCGCGAGAGCCTGGCAATCGCCGCGCGCCACCGAAAAGCTGCGGCTCCCCACGCTGCCCGTCTGCGGTCCGGGATAAATGTGGTTGATGATGGCGTACTTTTTCGTCGGGTCCAGGTTGGTGGGTTTGAACATCAGGCCGTAGATATCGGTCACGCCGTCGCGCGCTTTCATGGTGATGGGCTGCGGCGGCTTCCAGCCGGACTCCAACAGCTTCGAGATATCGGCCTTTTCGAGCGGCGCCAAGAGTTTGCCGCCCGCGTCGCGCAGCGCAGAGACCGGCGGCACGTCCGGCTTTGAATAGGTATCCACGAAGTACTTGAAACCGGGCGACCACTCGACGGAGTGATTGCCGTCGTCGGGCGTTAACAGCTTCTGGTTATTGCCGTCGAAGCCGACGCTGTATAGGTGCGTGAAGTAGGGATCGCGGCCTTTCTCCTTGCCCACGCCCAGGAAATAGATCACGCGGTTTTTCTCATCCAGCCGGCTGATCTGGGTGACGTTGCCGTCGCCCGTGGTGATCTGGTTCTTCAACTTGCCGGTGGTCAGATCGTAGAGATAGAGCTGTCCCCAATTGGATTGCTCGCTGAACCAGATGAATTCGTTGGTGGCCGGCAGATAGTGCCAATTCATGCGGCCGTTGCCGGATTCATAAAACGTCGCGGTCTTTTCCTCCAACACATCGCGAACCGCGCCGGTCGCGGCATCGGCGATCCTGAGCTGCTCCACTTTGTGATCGCGGGAGGTGGAAACGAACATCAATTGGGTGGCGTCCGAGTTCCACTGGACGTCGATTCCGCTGGGGCACTTGATGTCGTCGCAGAGCGTCGAGCGGTGCTGATCAGGCGGCATCTGCAGGCGCACGACCTTGGGTCCGGTCACATCGATGACCACGCGCTGGATGGTAGTGACCACCTTGTCTCCGGGCAGCGGGTATTTCCAGGCCTGTAGCGTGGGATGGCCCACGGTGGTGTTGACCAGGTACATTTCGCCCACTCCGCGCTGATCCTGCTGGAAGGTGGCGATCTTCTTGGAATCGGGCGACCAGAGAACCACGGCGTTGTTGGTGGACGACCAGCCGGCGTTGTCGGTGGCGTATCCGAAATCCTTCTCGCCATCGAAGGTAAGCTGGGTATCTTTGTTGCCGGCGATGTCATGCAGCCACAAATTGTTGTCGCGGATCAAGACGCTGCTTTTGCCGTCGGGCGAAACCGCGCCGGCGCCCGCGCCGCCCCGTCCACCGCCGCCACCGCGTCCACCTCTGCCGCCACGAGCCCCACCCGCGGGCGCCGCCGGCGCCGCATTGGGATCGATGGCGCAGGCCGCGCCCTGGCGGTCGCACTTCCAGGATTTGTCGCCGGCCGTGAACGAGATCGAGAGGAAATCGGTGGAAAAGGTGAAAGTTTGGAACGGCAGATGGGCGCCGTCATATTTCGCGCTCGAAGCGCTGGAAAGCGCGGCGGCCAGCCTGGCATGGTCGAAGGCCAATTCGCGAGTTCCCTTGGCCGGATCCACCAGCACGAACTCGCTGCCCTCGGCGGTAGTATTGCGATACCAGAAGCGCTCGTCGGCCAGCCACACGGGCCGCACGCCGGAGCGGTAGAGCAGCCCGCCCATGCCGCCTCCCAGGAATTTTTCGGCGCGCGCGTAATCGTCGGCCGTTATGACGCGCGTCTGGGCCAATCCGGGCAAGGCCGCGGCGCCCAGGGCTAGAGTAAGAGTGAGAAAAAAGTTTCGGTTCACAGGCCGAATCATCACACCGAATCGGGGGGGAAGTCAAGAAGGGGCGAAGGCTACCATCCGGACTGAGCAACAGCCTTACTTCTTCACGGGCGGCACAGCGTCGCCAAATGTGACGGTGGCGTCGGAGGAGAACTTGCGGTAGTCCAGGAATTGCACTTCGTTGCGATGCTGGAGCGGGAAGGCGTCCAGGCGCGTCACCGAGCGCAGCGGCAGCAGATAGGAATGGCCGCCGACGTCCGCGAAGCCGTAATCCAACAAAGAGGCCGCGAGTTTCACGGGGAAATCGCGCGGCAGGCTCTCGGCTTCGGCGGCAATACGCACCACGGCGTTGGTTTCGCTGTCCACGTAAACGTAGCCGTGCTGGCCCAGGGTGGCGTGTTCGAAGTATCCGTCATTGGTGCCGAACGACAACTGGTAGGCGGAGTTCTCGACAGCGATGCGGAAGCGGTAGACGTGCGTGGGACGCTGGCGCAAAGTGGTCCAGTGATCCCAACGGTACTCGGTGCGGGACGACGCGGCGAAGATGGAGCCCAGCAGGCTGCCGAACTCGCCTTCGGTGATAGCGCCGCCGGTCTGCTCATAAGCGAGATGCGTAGGATGATTGTTGATGCTGATGAGTTGATAGGCTTCCTTGCGCTCGAAGTAAGTGAGTTTCAGCACGAGCGTGTCGGCCAAATGCCACTGTTCCCTGCCCTCGGGGTCTTTGTAGCGCTTGACCGATTCGGTGCAGATGAAATCCGGCAGCGACTCAGTGTAACTGAGAGACTTCTCCCGGGCGGCCGCCCAAATACGCTCCTGTTCGCCGGCCGGCGGCGCGGGCGGCGACTCGATGGCCGGCGCCCGCGGCACGGGCAGGTAGGCCGAAGCGTCGCGCATCGCCTCCAACTGGGCCATGGTGTCGGGTCCGGCGCCCTCGCTTTCGAGAGTCTCGATGGTGCGGTCGTCCAGGCGTTCGGCGAGCTTGAATTTGCGCAGCGCCTTGGCAATCTGGCTGTCCTTATGATTCAGCCGAAGGCCTTCCCGGACGCTTTCCACCACGGCGGCGACCGAAGAGCCACCCTGCGCGGCGGCTGCGAAGCAGGCCAGCAGACAGACGGCAATGAGCCGGAACCGCATAACTCGATGACGCCGGCCAGGCGCGGCGCGTTACCCTCCTGCGGGAGCGGCCGACGCGATTTCCTGGTTGACCGCGGTGAACTTCTCGAAGTTATTGTTAAAGCGCCGGCTCAGGTCGTGAGCCGCCTTGTCGTAAGCCGCCTTGTCGTGCCACATGCTGCGGGCGTCGAGAAAAGTAGACGGCACCCCAGGGCAAGCCGCCGGAACGGCTACCTTGAACACCGGGTGCGGCGTCATGGGAACGTGGTTCAGATCGCCGGAGAGCGCGGCGTTGAGCATGGCGCGCGTATAGCCGAGTTTCATGCGCTCGCCCACGCCGAAGGGACCACCGGCCCAGCCAGTGTTCACCAGCCAGCAGGCCGATCCGTAGCGCCGTAGTTTTTCACCCAGCAGCGAAGCATAGGCGGCCGCCGGGCGCGGCAGGAACGGGGCGCCGAAGCAGGCGCTGAACGTGGCTTGCGGCTCCTTGCCGAGACCGCGTTCGGTTCCCGCCACCTTGGCGGTGTAGCCGCTTAGGAAATGGTACATGGCCTGTTCCGGCGTGAGGCGCGAGATGGGCGGCAGAACCCCGAAAGCATCGGCCGTCAGAAAAATTACGTTGCCCGGGTGGTTTCCCACGCTGGGGATCACAGCGTTCCCGATGAAGTCGAGCGGGTAGGCGGCGCGGGTGTTTTCGGTGATCTCCTCGGAGTTGAAATCGAGCAATCGGGTGTCGGCGTCCATGACGACGTTTTCGAGCACGGTCCCGAAACGGATGGCGTTCCAGATCTGCGGTTCCTGCTCCCGGGAAAGACGGATGCACTTGGCATAACAGCCGCCTTCGAAATTGAAAACTCCGCTGTCGCTCCAGCCATGCTCGTCGTCGCCGATCAGGCGGCGGTGAGGATCGGCCGAAAGGGTGGTCTTGCCGGTGCCGGAAAGGCCAAAGAAAAGCGCGGCGTCGCCGGACGGACCGGTGTTGGCGGAACAGTGCATGGGAAACACACCGCGGTCCGGCAGCAGGTAATTCATGATGGTGAAGGCCGATTTTTTCATTTCGCCGGCGTATTGCGTGCCGCAAATCAGCACCAGGCGCTTCTTGAAGTTGATGACGATGCAGTTCTCGGAATTGGTTCCGTCTTCAGACGGGTTGGCCTGAAAGTCGGGCGCGAAGAGGATGGTGAACTCGGGATGGTGTTCGGCGGCCGGCCGGGAATCGGGCCGGATGAAAAGCTGGCGCGCAAAGAGGGCGTGCCAGGCGTACTGGCTGATGACGCGGAGGGGCAGCGCGTACTCGGGATCGGCGCCCACGAAGCAATCCTGGACGAAAACTTCATGGCCCTGCCAGAACGACTGCATCTTGTGAAAGAGGCGGTCGAAATGAGCTTCCGACATGGGCTGGTTGACAGCTCCCCAATGCACGTGCGCGTCGGTGACTTCGTCGCGGACAATGAATTTGTCCTTGGGAGATCTGCCGGTGAACTGGCCGGTGCGCACCACCAGAGGCCCCCCGTCGGCGAGGCTTCCCTCGCGCCGCTGGATGGCCTGCTCCATCAGTTGGGCCGCCCCCAGATTCCAATGCGCCGCGTTGATGTTGCGGATTCCGTGTTCCTCCAGGCCATGACGGCCCGGCCCTAGATTCGTTTGTTCAGTCAGCATTCCTCTCCCCCCCCACTGGTGTCCGGCAGCATGCCGTATCGTAATATAGTCTCATGAACCGCCTCCTCGGGGCCTGCGGTCTGGGGCTCATGCTGCTATATAACTGCGCCTATTGCCAAGTCATCGAAGTGGAATCCAATGGTCTGAAATATCAGGCTCTCACGCGCTCGGGAGTGACCATCATGTTCGCGCACCTGCCCGCCATGCTGCACGAGTACGCGATCGTGCAGGTGGCGGTTTCCAACGGATCGCCCGGGCCCTACGTGATCCGGCCGGAAGACTTCACGTTTGTGCGCAGCGACGGCACCGAGGTGCGCGCGGTCCCCGCCCGCGCGGTGATTGAAATGCTGCTCAAGAAGGCCAACGGCAGCGACATGGCAAAACTGGTGACTACCTACGAGGCCGGTATTTTAGGCAACCCGAGCGTGAAGTCCACGCACGGATACGAAGAGCGGCGCCAGGCGGCGATTGCGTACTCCGGGTCAAAGACCAAAGCCGCGGCGGTAGCCAGCGCGCTGGCGATGGTGCAAACCAAGATGGAGGCCGGCAATTCCACCGACGGTGCGATTTTCTTCCCCACAGCCGGAAAACCGCTGGCCGGCGGACGCATGGTGGTCCGTACCAATACGGACGTGTGGGAGTTCAAGGGCGAGTAAGGCCGCAGGCTGGAGGCGCCGCCCGGCGCTCCCATCACGCGGCGCGGTCCGGCGGAGACCAGATTTGGCTCAGCACGCGCACCGCATTCCCACCGAGGATCATCTTGATATCGGCGTCGCTATAGCCCCTGGCGATCAAGCCCTCGGTTAGATCGAACATCCGCTTGGGATGGTCCAGACCGGTCGTGGCCACATGCTCCGGCCTGTCCACGTGGTATCGATAGCTCTCGAAGTTGGGCTGGCTCTCGGGCCGAAAGCCGCCGCCAACCGGATTGCCATTCCCCAGCAGGTCCAGGTCGCTGCCCACCGCCAGGTGTTCCACTCCTACCAGCTTTCGAACGTAGTCAAAGTGATCCAGCACGTCCGCCGTGTTCACCGGCTCGCGGTCCCGGACCATAAACCGGATGAAATCGATACCCATGATGCCGCCGGTCTTGGCCAGCTTGCGGATAGCCTCATCGCTTTTGGCGCGCATGTGCCCCTGGATCAGCGAGCGGCAGGTGGCGTGGGTGAACAGCACCGGCTTGGCCGCGGCATCGAGAGCGTCCAGGGTTGTCTGGTCCGCGCAGTGGGATAGATCCACCGCCATGCCGGTCCTCTCCATCCGTTTCATGATGGAGAGCCCGAAGACCGAGAGACCGCCATCGCGCTGCTCCAGAAAGCCGCTGCCAATGCGGTTGTTGAAGTTGTAAGTCAGTTGTGAGATGCGCTGGCCCAGAGCGAAGAACTCGTCGACATCGTCGGGACTCCGGAAGTGAGTGGAATCCTGCAAGGTCAGCATGATGCCGGTCTTCCGCTGGTTGCGCACGCGGGCGAAATCGGCGGCATTGTCGATACGCAGCAGCCAGTCGCTGTACGCGGCCAGGAACCCGTTCCATTTGGCAAAGAACCGCAGACCGTCCTGGTAATCCGCGGCCCCGGCGCCCAGCGCGAACACGTTGATCCCGGAGGTTTGATAGGGGGCGGCATCGGCCGCCGTAAAGCTCCCTGGCTTGTTCAGCCAGAGCTCGCTCTTCGGGGGTCTCTGCGAGTAGTCGGCGAACCGGAACTGGTTGAGGAGGTCCACTACGGTGGTTTCCGCAATCAATTGGATGGCGCGCGCCGAGTGCTCCGTGTTGGACTGCGCAAAGAGCCGAAACCGGCCTCGCAACACGGCCGGAGCGACGGCCCATGCGGCACAACGGAGCACGGTCCTTCTGCTGAGGCGATTCATAAGCACCTTCCGAAAACTTTCCCTAGTATGGCATTGCTGGTTTCCCAGAGAAACAAGGGATTCCTGGCGTATGGACCACTCAGTACGGGGGCCGGACCGTGCTTACTCGTGTTTTTCCAGTTGCAACGTGATGGAACCGATGGCGAATTGCAGGCGCACGCGGATCTGCACGGGCAGCTTGCGGCGGTCGTCGGTCAGCCAGACATAAAGGTGCGCGGAGCGGCGATAGAGCACGTTATTAAACAGGTAAGCCTCATAGCGAATCGTCTTGAAAACGCCTTCGGGGGTCTTGACGTCTTCGCGTTGCTGGGCTTCCACTTTGGCTATCACGCTTTTTTTGCCGTCGGTCACCGGGATCTGGACGCTTTGTCCGGGCTCCAGATTCAACGTCCGCAGGAAGTAGAGCCCGCCGGCGACGTCGTGGGTGCAGGCCGGAATCTCGATTTCGCGCGCCAGAAACACGGTGTTCCTGGCGCGGTCCCGCTCCAGGTAGTCGGCCTTATGGCCGGCGTAGTCGAAGGTGATTCTGGTTTCGCGGTCGCGGCTGCCTTCGTGCGTGCTCAGTTGCGACGCTTGAGCGCAAACGGCCTGGTTGAAATTGGCGCTGTAATCGTCTTCCACCCTGTAGAGCTTGGAAACCAGCCCGGCGGATTCCAAATGCAGGTTCATCTGCCAGCCCCTGTTGGGAACAGAAAGCCATTGAAGCTTGGCTTTTCCGGCCGTAATCAAACGCCATTCGATGTTGTAGTACAGCGTTTCCCTGCCGGGCAGGCTACTATTCTGCGCCAGTGCCGGAGACAAACAGACCAGGAGCGCCCATAGCGGCTTCGATGTCATGAAAAGGCCAGTGTCGCAGAAGTGGCGTGGGTGGCGCAAATGGCGACGGAACATTTCGCCCGGTTTGTACGTCCTGGTGTTGAGATAATGCAGCTTATGCCATCCGGCACTTTCTTCCGCCGACCGGCGGTTCTTCTGGCGCTGTGCCTCTGCTCGGTAGGCGCGGTGGTTACGCTGTTGGGGCGGCTGGCCACCGGACCCGCGGCCGTTCCCAAATCCGTTGAGATCTCGAATGAGCCCGGCGCCAAGGCGTATCCGGTTTTTTCGCCGGATGGCGCGCGGCTGGCCTACAGCGCGCGAGGCACGTCCTCGAAAGACGATGTCTTTCATGTGATGGTGCGCGACATTCCGAAGGGCGAGCCGCGACAGTTGACACACTCGGCGGGTAACGACATCAGCCCGGCCTGGTCGCCCGACGGCGCCCGCATCGCCTTTGTGCGCGTAGAAGAGCAGGGCGTGGAATGCGTGGTGATCCCGGTCGCATCGCCCTCCGACGAACGCAAATTCCCGGGTTGCGCCGCTCCCGGCGATGAGACACAGCCATTCCCGGCGGTTTCGTGGACGCGCGACGGCCGCTCGCTGGTGGTGGTCCAAACCGCCGAAAAGCAGCCGGCTTCGCTCGCCATCCTGTCTCTCGACAGCGGCGCCATCCATCCCATCACCCATCCGCCCGCGGGCGCGGAGGGCGATTCGACGCCCGCGGTATCGCCCGACGGCAACACCATCGCCTTCGTGCGCGGCACGGTCTCCGGCGGCGCCGATATTTTTCTCTGCGACCTCACTGGCGCCAATCCGCGCCGGCTCACCTTCGACGACCACGCCATTCGCGGCATCACCTGGACGCGCGACGGCCCGGACCTGATGTACACCGGCGACCGCGCCGGCGGCTGGAGGATCTGGCGCGTGCCGGCGTATGGCGGCAGCCCCCGCGACCTGATCATCGCGGGCCGCCAGGCGTCCTATGTTACAGCCGCGCCCGCGGGCAATCGCCTGGTGTATACCGTGAGTCCCACGGTTTCCTCCATCTGGCGCGGGGCATTGGACAATCGCGACAGCGCCGGCGAAGGCCACCCGGTGATTCGCTCCTCCGGCAGCGAATCCTGCCCGCGCTATTCGCCCGACGGCAAAAAAATCGCCGACATTTCCGGCCAGACCGGCCATGACGAAATCTGGCTCTGCGACGCCGATGGCGACAATCGCGTGCAGGTGACGCATCTCAACGGGCCGGACCTGGCGCGCGTGCGCTGGTCGCCGGACGGCAAACTGCTGATCTTCGATTCCTCAGGCGATCGCGGGATGGAGCTTTACACCGTGCCGGCGGTGGCCGGCGGCAAACCCACCAACGTGCAGATCGACGCGCTGAATGGCTCCTTTTCGCACGACGGCAAGACCATTTACTTCCAGTCGCGCGCCCAGATCTGGAAAGCCTCGCTCAACGGCGGCAGCCCGGTGCAGCTTTCACGGCAGCCCGGGGCCGCGCAGCCGGTGGAATCCGCCGACGGCAAGTACGTCTACTTCCGGAATCGCCGCAGCATCTGGCGCATCCCGGTGGCAGGCGGTGAAGAGGAAGAAGCCATCATTCCCGAGCACGACTTCGGGTGGTCGACCACCATTCAAACGGCCCGTGACGGCGTTTACTACCTGGAGTTGGACCGCGCTGCCCGCGGCATGGCAGTTTCGTTTTTCGATTTCGCCGCCAAGCGCAGCCAAACGGTATTCCAGATCCGGAATTCGAACTACAATGGGTCGCCGGCATTCTCGGTTTCGCCCGACGGCAAGAGCATCCTGTATTCCCGCGTGGACCAAAGCCAGACCAATCTGGTGATTGTGGAAAATTTCCGGTAGGGTTTCTTCAACGCGGAGGCGCGGAGACACAGAGAAAACAGCAATAGAAACGAAGTGGTCACGACCCGGCGCCTCCGGAGTAGTGGAGGAGCGCACGCCAATTCCTCTATTCCTCTCCGTGTCTCCGCGCCTCCGCGTTGAAGAAGTTAGTGGTCCTGTTCGAACTTCACCCAGAAGCTTTCGCGCCACTGGGCGCCGGGCGGGATGTGCTGCAACTCCGCGAATCGGCCGGCGTGCGCCAGGTTGAAGGCGTTGGTAATGGCAGCCATGGGCTCAAAGCAGATGAAGTCGCGCCCCGCCGGCGCGAAGACCACGGCGACAGTGTACTTTGGGCCATACGCGACGGTGAGACGCCGCCCGCGCGCTTCCACCCAAAAGCGGGCGCGGCCATCGGGATCGCGGACCAGGTTGCTGAAGACGTCGTCGAGCGGCCCGGCGGCGAGCGGATGCGGGTCGGCGAAATCGCCGGCCGCCGGGCGGCGCTCGCCGGTGGGAATCAGCAGGCCGTTCAGAGCGAGGTGGTCGCGCGCGGCCAGGTGGACGCGCCATTCGTCGCGCGGCACGCCGGGCAGGCGGAAATAGGGGTGGTAGCCGACGGCCACGGGCATCGGCTCGGCCGAATGGTTTTCGAGGCAGGTCTCCACTTCCAACCCGGCGTCCGCCAGCCGGTGCGTCATGGTGATGGTGTGGGCGAAGGGAAACTGCGCCATCATCGCCGGGTGCGTGGCGAATTCCAAGCGGCTCGAGGCCCAGGCGCCGTGGGCATCGCACCCCGATGCAACCAGGCGCCAATCGGTAGAAAAGTTGAGCAGGCCGTGAATCGGTTTCTGGTGGCTGTCGCGGCGCAGGTTGTCCAGCTCCGGGTTGAGCAGGTAGCGGCGGCCGTTGGCCCAATAGGCGTCGCTATCGATGCGGTTGGCCCACGGCGCCAGAAACGGGATGCCGCACAGCAGAGGCTCGAGCTGGAGCTGGCCCGGCCCGCTGTAGGGAAACCACAGAAGGTTCTCGCCGGCGCTCTTGAACTGGTACGCCATGTTGCCAATGGCGGGCGCGATCGAGATGGCGAGGGAGTGCGCGGCATCGGCCAGTTCGATCACCTCGATGCCGTCCACCATGGACTTTTGGGCGGTGTACGGAGCTGTCATGGCCGGCCGGGAACACGCATGGCCCTCATTGTCTCATGCCATAATGTTGCCATGAAACCTTCCGAGGGCAAATTGAAGCGCATGAAAGCGCTGGCCAATGAACGGGGCATCATTGCGGCGGCGGCCATGGATCAACGCGGCAGCTTGCAAAAATCGCTGGCCGCGGCGCGCGGCGTGAGTGTCAAAGAGATCACTCCCGCCATGATGAGCGAATTCAAGACGGTGGTGACGAAAGTCCTGACTCCGCACGCAAGCGCCATTCTGCTCGACCCGGAATTCGGCTTGGAAGCCAGCCACGCGCGCAGTTCCAACGCCGGGCTGCTTCTGGCTTATGAGTTGAGCGGCTACGACAACACGCGGCCCGGGCGGCTTCCCGATCTGTTGCCGCACGTCTCCGCCAAGCGCATCGTCGATTGGGGCGCCGACGCGGTCAAAATTCTCATCTACTACACGCCTTATGAAGAGGCCTCCATCAACGACATCAAGCATGCTTTTGTGGAACGCATCGGCGCGGAATGCGAGACCTGGGAAATTCCTTTCTTCCTGGAATTCGTGGGCTACGATCCCAAGGGCGGCGACGAGAAGGGGCTGGAGTACGCCAAAATCAAGCCCTCGGTGGTCAAGAAGAGCATGGAGGAATTCTCCAAGCCGCAGTACCGCGTGGACGTGTTGAAGGTGGAAGTGCCGGTGAACGCCGAGTTCGTGGAAAAATCGAGCGTTTACGGGGGACAGAAGGCCTACACCCGCGAGGAAGCGCTGGGGCATTTCCGCGAGGCGGCGGCGATGGCCTCGCGGCCGTTTATCTATCTGAGCGCCGGCGTGAGCAACGCCCAATTCACCGAATCGCTGAAAATGGCCGGGGAGGCCGGCACGGATTTCTCGGGCGTGCTGTGCGGCCGCGCCACCTGGAAAGAAGGCATTCCAGTGTACGCCAAACAGGGCGCCAGGGGACTCGAAGAGTGGCTCCAGCGCGAGGGTGTGCGCAACATCAACGCGGTGAACCAGGCGATTCGCCCGGCCACGCCGTGGTTTGTCAAGTTGGGGATGGAAGCACCCGCCTGATTACGTGCGTGTGTAAAACGACGCCAGAGAGATGGCGGCCACGCCGCCCGCAAAAACCAGCGCCATCAGAACCGTGGAGAGCTTCACCCGCAGGTCGCCACCCTTGTATTCTCTCCAGACCAGCAGGCCGAAGAGCGTGGCCACGAGCGGAGCCGCTTTAGACAGCAGGTCGACGGTCATTTGCGGCAGATGGGTATCGCCTTTGGGTGTGGCCGCCACCAGAGCGGCCGTGGCTCCGATGGCCCACAGCCCGCCGCCGATTGCGCCCATCAGGTGCTGCCGAATGGAGCCGTGAAAGTAGTCGCTGTATTCCAGCGGTTCGCCTTCGATCGGCAGGTTCATGAAGAACAGGTTGCACACAAAGGTCGAAAACCCCACGGCCAGTGCGAAGATCACCATCAGCGAGTAGGGGCCCAGGCCGGTGTCCGGGTTCTGCGCTTTTCCGAGCAGCGGCGAAAAACATCCCAGCACGACGCCGCCGACTATCGCCAGGACGATTCCCTGCAAGGCGGAAGGGCGCCGCGTGCTCCTGGCGGTTCCGGCGCGCGCCTGGTTCTCGTGTTTCAAAACGCCCAGGCGCGAGTAAGCCGCGCAATTCAGGATGACCGCCAGCGCCAGCAGGCCGCAACCACCCAACAGGAATGCCGGGCTGACGCCGGGCCCCGTAGCGTAGCCCAGGGCCGACCCGACGATGAAGGCGACGCCGAAGCCAACCGGGAATGCCAGCGCCAACCCCGCCACCGAGAAAGACGCAATCAGCAGCATGTTGCCGAAATTGAAAATCACCGCGCCCAGAAATCCGAACAGCCATGACCGCTTGCTGGCGTTCATCAGGTCGTCGCGGAAATTGAAACCGTCAAAGCCCAGGCTGCCTGCCGTAAGGGCTAGAATCACGGCCACCGCCAGCAAGCCGAGCGCGAAATCGAAACAGAAAAGCTCGAAACGCCACTTGCCGGCCAGTTTGTAAAAGTTGGCCCAGGAGCCCAGACAGACCAGGCTGAGAATCATCAAACACATCAAAGTGGTGGGGTCGTGAGGCAGAATCATGATGTCATTCCGGATACGTGAGAGTACAATGCCGCGGGCACGGGGGTCAACCTTTGGATCATTGGCCCACCTGAGCCGCGTGGTGAGCGGGCGGCATGAGGCGCGGCGGCTGGCCCTGAAGCTGGAGCAGCTCGATGGGCTTGGGGTGGTGCTCGCAATCGGGCAGCGGGACGACCGAATAATAGTCGAGCGAGTATTGGGTGCCGCGCGGAAGCCAGTCGATGCAGATGGCGGTGGCGCGGGGAGCGATTTGCCGCCACAGCCCTCGGGCCGACGCAATGCGGTCCAGATCGGGCGCGGCCGCCTGTTTCAGGTAGACGGTTCCGGCCGCGGCGCCGGCGGCGATGGAGAGCACGGCGGCCATGCGGCGGCCGCGGCGGTCCAGCATCCACACGGCCGCGGCCAGCGCCAGTGGAAGCAGCCAGAACCAGCGGAACGGCGGCAGCGTGGCGCGCGAAATGCCCGAGAGGATCGCCGAAGGCAGCATGGGAGCGGCGATGCCGGACGTTACCAGCAAGGCGGCGCAACCTGCCAGATATGGCGCGGCGTCGCCGGCTTCGGCCAGGGCCAAACCCAACAGAGCGGCGGCGGCCGGCAGCAGCGGAAGAATATAGGCCGGCAGTTTGTTGACCGACGCCGAAAAAAAGACCAGCACCAGCAAGAACCAGCAAAGCAGAAACAAGCGGCGCGGATCGCGCAGGAAGGCGCGGCGCAGAGCCAGTATCGCGAGCGGAGTCCACGGCAGCAGCGCCGCGAGCACGATCGGCAGGTAGAACCAGAAGGGCTGTCCGTGCTGTAGCGCCGCCACGGATACAAAGCGCTCGACGTGGTGCTTCCAGAAGAAGTCTTTGAGAAACGGCATGCCGTTGCGCAGCGTGCACAGGACGTACCAAGGCAGCACTACCACCAGGAACGGCAAGAGTACGCGAGGCCGCAGCCAGACCAGGCTGTCGCGCCAGGCGGTGCGCGCGGGACGGCCCCACGGGTAGAGAAGCGGCGTGACCAGCACTAGCGGAACCAGGCCTTTGGCGAGCACCGCCAACGCCAGGCACACGGTGGCCGCCGGCAGCAGCTTGGGATCGCGCCGCGTGGCCCACGGGAGGGCCAGCAGCATGGCGGCCGAATAGGCGGCGGTGAGCGGCAGATCCGGAACGCCCACTTGCGAGCACACAATCCATCCGGCCGACGTGCCCAGAATCACCGTGGCAAAACCGGCCGGCGCGCGTCCGAACTCGCGGTTCAGGATCCACCAATAGAAGGCCAGGAATGCGCAGCCGAGCAGCGCCACCGGAAGCCGCGGCGCCACCTCGGGGCCGAGCCCGGCGCGAAACGCGGCGCCTTCCATCCAGTAAAGCAGGGCCGGTTTTTCGAACCACGGCTGGCCGTTCAGGCGGGGCGTCACCCAATCGCCGGAAGCTGCCATGGACCGCGCGATGGAGGCGTAGCGCGGCTCGTCGGGCCCGATCAGCCCGACTCGCGCCATGTCAAAAAAAAAGAGAAAATATGCCAGGGGCAGCAGCAGCCACAGCGCGCGCGGAATTTTCCTGGCCATTTTTCCTATTATGCCATCTGGATGGAACGCATTGATTTTATTGCGACAGGATGGCGCTGAGGGGCGCCGTTTCGTGCAGTTTTAGCGCCAATCCTCCAATTATTCTCCAGACGGAAACCGAACCAACGAGGACAAGCAGCCGCCGGTGAAGGCGGCAACCAGGGCATGGCGCGCCTCGGGCCTATTTCCGCCTCGTAGCCGTCTGCTAATTCCAGCCAAAAACTATCGAGTGTAGTTGCGCGGGCGTCAAAGCCCATGGTTGCGGAGAAGGGCGTACGCACCAAAGGCAGCCAGCCCCAACAGCGTCAGGCGCACAACTACCAATTCCAAGATATCGAAAACACAGTTTATAATATCGGGAACATTCTTAAGCAGTTCGCGCATGGCAACCCTCCCGCTGTCACTTCTGCTCTCCAGACGCTGGTTCTTCCGACAGGTCGTAGATGGCTTGGGCGAGTTCGTAAGCTTGCGCGGTCTTCGTTTTGAGGGTCTTGGTTGTTTCCTCGGTCTGTTTGACTAACTGATCGAGGACGTCGGGAATTCTTCCCACGGCTTCAATGCGCATCCAACGGGGAGCCTCGTTAAACAGCCAGTACTGCTCGGAATCATCGTCCGGGTGGTCGTAGTGGCCTGATCGTGTTCTCAGCGCGACACCCCATTTTTCGCCGATTTTTCCGTAACCGATTTCTCGACTCCACCAGTGGGTTCCCCCGTCTGACAAGGCGTCATTACCGCTTATTTCTACCCATGCGGATATGCCCAGGTTCAGTTTCTTTAGCGCGGCATCTAGTACGCCGATCACCTGGCCCAGTTCATCGGAGGCGCTATTGAGGTCCACCGCGGCAAGAGAAAGTTGCCGGTAGGAGTTTTGTGCCCGTTCGGCGGGCGCAAGTCTTGGCGCCTGTTTAGGGGGTGCTGACGGGCGCTGCACCGGTTCGCTAGCGCATACAGGCCCCGGCGGGGGCGGAGGCGTTTGTACGGGCGGCTGAACCTGGTATCGGCTCAAGGGTGGCGCTGTTTGTTTAGCGGACACAGGCCCCGGCGGGGGCGGAAGCGTTTGCTCGGCGGATGCCGACGAAAGGGGTGGCTGGGCTTGGTATCGACCAGGGGGCGAAGAAGGCATGACCTTTGTTCTCCAATCTGACAAATTGAGATTTCGTCGTTCACCACGACGGCATCGATTCCCGGGCTTAAAACCGGACGGAGCCGCAAGCGACCCAATCAATGCAATTTCAGTCTATCATGTTTCCATTTGGCCGGTTGATCGGATTCCAATTGGTCCGGTTGGTCCAGAGGGGCTGCGGTTTTCGCCCCCAAGACGGCCTCGCGGCTGAACCGGTCAGCCACAGCGCGCGTGGAATTTTCCTGGCCATTTCTCCTATTATAGAGGCGCGCATGCCGCGTTCCCGCCGCTAAACGGCGGCGATCCCGGCAGGGTGCGGCAATGGGGCACACCGCGGTGGAAGTAGCGCGAAAAAATGAACCCGCCCAGGCGCGCTGCCAATCCGCCGGGTTTGCGTCCCAGGACTGCGATCTGATGACATGGTGGACGTGATGCTGCTTGATATTACACAACTACCGTCGGCCGAGAACTCGGTCATCCATCTGCACCCATCCGATAATGTCGCGATCGCGCGCGTGGCCATCCCCGCCGGTACGGAACTGCTGGTGGGTGGCGTGCGGCTGGTGACCGCCGACGCGATTCCGCCGGGACACAAAGTGGCCTTGCGCGCAATCGCACCCGGAGAGATGGTGGAGCGCTACGGGCAAGCGATCGGCCGCGCCCGGACCGCCATCGAACCCGGCCGGCACGTCCACACCCACAACCTGGCCTTCGAGGATCTGCATCCCGCTTATGAGTTTCCCTCCGGCGATATCGCGCCGCCCGTCCGCAAGGATGCTCCCACTTTTCTGGGATACGTGCGCGCGGACGGCCGCGTGGGAACACGCAATTATGTCGCGGTGGTGGCGGCCAGCAACTGCGCGGCCCACACCGCCGAGTTGATCGCACAAAGCTACCAAGCGGAAACGCTGCCTCCCAACGTGGATGGGGTGGTGGCTTTCCCGCACGGCGAAGGATGCGGCCACGCGTTCGGGCCGGACGTCGATCAACTCCGCCGCACGCTGAGCGGCGTGTTGGCGCATCCCAATGTGTCGGCCGCGGTGGTGCTGGGCCTGGGATGCGAGGTCAACCAGATTGACTACTACCTGGGATCGCAAGCGCCCGCGGCCGGGCGGCTGGCCGGCCTGACGCTGCAATCGAGCGGCGGCACGCGCAGCGCCGTGGAAGCGGCGCGGCGCGAAATCGGGCGATTCCTGCAACGGGCGGCCGAGGAACGCCGCACCGAAGCGCCGGCCTCGAAGATCATCTTGGGGCTGAACTGCGGCGGCTCGGACTCTTTTTCCGGCATCACGGCCAATCCCGCGCTGGGTTATTGTTCGGACCTGCTGGCGGAGATCGGCGGCACGGCGGTGCTGGCCGAGACGCCTGAGATTTTCGGCGCCGAGCATTTGCTGGTGAAGCGTGCGCGAAACCGCGAAGTGGCGCAAAAACTGTTAGATACGATCCGCGATTACAAGCGATACTTGAGCCGCTTCGAAGGCAGTTTCGACGACAATCCCACGCCCGGAAACAAAGCCGGCGGGTTGAGCAACATTCTGGAAAAATCGCTGGGCGCGGTGGCCAAAGGCGGCACTTCGCCGCTGATGGATGTTTACCAGTACGCCGAAGCGGTGACCGAACCGGGCTTCGTTTTCATGAACACACCAGGGTATGACCCGGTATCGCTGGCCGGCCTGGCCGCGGGCGGCTGCAACCTGATCGCCTTCACCACCGGGCGCGGCAGCGCCATCGGCTTCCCCACTATTCCGGTGATCAAGATCTCGACCAACAGCGGCACCTTCCGCCGCATGCGCGACAACATGGATGTGAACGCCGGACGCATCGCCGATGGCGAAGCCACCGCGCCAGCCGTGGGCCGCGAGATCTTCGACCTGCTGCTGGAGGTAGCTTCCGGGCGGCGCACCAGCGCCGAACAGATGGGCCACCGGGAATTCGTGCCCTGGCGCATCGGGCCGGTGATGTAAAGCGGCGAGATCGGGACCAAAGAGGAAGCTACAGATTCAACGCGGAGGCGCTGAGGCGCGGAGGAAAAAACAAGGTCGAAACCTGAGAGCCGGGATAATGGCGCTATGATGAAACCGATCCGGACATCCAGCACATGAGATTGACGTCATTACTGATTGGCTTTTTGTGCGCTTCGCCCGGTTGGGCGCAGCCAGCGAACCAGAACGGGATCGCTCACGTGGCCTTCCGGGTCGCCGACCTGGAAGCCGCGCGCGCCTTCTATAACAAACTGGGGTTCGACCAGTTCTTTGAGATGAAGCAGGGGGACCGGACCACCGAAGCCTTCCTCAAGGTCAACGACCATCAATTCATCGAACTGTACCCGCGAACCGACGCGTCGCAGCCCATCGGGCTGATGCACGTCTGCTACGAATCGAACGACCTGGAGGCCCTGCACGCGGAGTACGTCAGGCGCGGGCTCACGGTTTCGGAGGTGCGCAAAGCCGGAGCCGGCAACCTGCTGATGACCATGAAAGATCCCGAGGGCCAAACCATCGAGTACACGCAGTATATGCCCGGTTCGCGACACTTCGAGGACCGCGGCAAGCACCTGGGAGCCAAACGCGTGGCGCAACTCATGGTGGGCGCCACCGCGCCGGCCGGCGATGCCGCGGCCGTGCGGAAATTCTACGTGGAGAAGCTGGGCTTCACCGAAATGGGCTTCACGGGAATCGACCATGGCATTTCCGCCCGCCTGCGCATGCCCGGCGATTCCGGTCAGGAAGTGGATATCGCGGCCGCCGGTCCGGAGGTCAAATCGGGCATCCGGTTCGGCGTCGCCGACCTCAAACACACCGCCGGGATTCTGGCGAGCCTAGGTTTAGCCGCCAAGGCCACCCCCGCCAACAACCCTATCTTACTGACCGTGGCAGATTCCGACGGAGCGGTGATTACCTTCGTCAAAGCGGCTCTTCCCGCTGCCGCACGGGAATAATTGATCCAGGCGCCGGCTCACAAAAGTCAGCGTTGCAGCTACGCTTTCACAAACGTGGTCAAACCGCGCCGCGTGCGTTCGCGAAGCTGGCAGTCGCGCAACGTGTCGGCCAGTGGGGCCAGGTTGGGAATGCCATATATGTAGAAGTTCTCGAGTTCCGCATCCGTGGAGAAGAGGTGCAGCTCGGCCTGGCCCAGCAGCCGCATACCGAGCGGTTTGCGCAGCTCGAAATGGTCGATGCGGAACAACTCCAGGCTTTCCTGAACCTTGGAGAGCAGGCCCCGTTCCAGTTTGATCCGCTGCGTGGTGATCTCGAAGTGGATGGCGCGGCTCTTCGTGTAGAACCGCAGGCAGATGATGCCGCACACGACCACGAAGCCGAGGAACACATACCCGATGCCGATCTCGCTCTGGAAATAGGCAGCCGCAATGGCAACAGCCAACACCACCAGGAATGGCGTGATCTGGCCGATGCTGTAAATCACGGCCGGGTGGCCGGCAAACAAGTCCTTCTCGGTTTCGGCCTCTTTGGTGGCGGCGAAGGCCGAGAGGTCCGTATTGCAGAAACGGCACTTGAGCGCTACGGCTTTAATGGTCTCTCCGCAGACCGGGCAAGGCTTGGTATCTCCGTCCATGATGGCTCCTCCAGCTTTATAATGATATACACCGTTCGCACGCCGGAGGCAAACCGGTGATTGGGTGGGACATCCATGATAAGGGCTTGTCAAGCGAAAACAGAACTTCCCCTGCACTCGGAAGAGTTCCCTGAAGCGCCGCGGTAGGTCCGACGAACTGCTGAACGATTTGCCCTTTGTGATCCGTTACGGGTTGGGCCAACGCGTCAGCGTGACCAGACATCCATTTGCGGGAACAGCACCGGGCCGTCCTCGAAGATTGAGTTTGGGTAAACCGGCCGGCCAGGAAACAGACCAAACGGCACATCGGGAGGGAGGCCCTCCTTCGTGCAGTCCCACCCACGCGAGGAACGGCCGGTGGATCGCTGGCAAATCGTAGTGGTGCTGCACACGGCTGGCTGTTGTTTTCCCGCCGGAGCCGCCCGTCGCGACTGGCCCTGCGGCGGAACGGCCCGGAGCCGTCCAGGGCGCGCCGGTTTTTGGCGCGGCGCAGCGAACCCTTGACGGCGAGGACCGTTCTGGCATCAGAGATCTCGCGACGGGCGGCTTGGGCGGGAAAACAACCTTTCCCGCTGGTGAGCCTTGAGCTTTCTGTTAAGCCACCGCCTGAACCTCCGTTTCGGTCGCCGGTGCAGTGCGCACCTCGAATGGCTGGCCGGATTTGTCGACCGCCAACAGATACGCCACCAGCTTGCGCGCTACCGCCAGGGTCGCCCGGTTGCGATTCCCGCGCGCCAGTTCCCGCGCGTGTACCGCCGCTAATTGCGGATTCCACCGCGGCGCCAGTTTGGCTGCTTCGATCAACACCGTCTGCAAGTGCGCGTTGCGTTGTTTCGAGATCGGTCCTCGCTGCTGTTTGTCGGCCGAACTGACCAGCGCCGAAGTTAGTCCGCAGTAACTCACCGCGTGCGCCACCGAAGAGAACCGGTGCGGATCGCCCACCTCCAGCGCCCATGTCAGCGCCGTCACTTCGCCCACACCCCGAATGCTCTCGAGCCGCATCACTCGCTGCGCCAGCAGTCGGTCTTTGTGCAACCTCACCAGCAGTTGCCGCTGCGTCGTCTCGAACGTCTCCAGCGCCCCGCGGCTCAGCCGCAGCAAATCCTTCACCGATTCCGGCACTTCTTCCACCGTGTCCAGCAGCTCCGTGAAGTATTGCTTCCCGTGTAGTCGCTGCTTGTTGTACTCCGCGCCTACCTCCATCAACAACCCGCTCATTTTGTTCTTCAGGCGCACCGCCTGGCCGACCACCAAGTTGCGGTAGCGCAGCATCCGCCGTAGTTCGCGGATCTCCACCGGCGCCACGTAGCAAGCCGGCAGCAAGCCGCAGCGCACCATGTCGGCGATCTTCCGCGCATCCAGCTTGTCGTTCTTCTTCTTGGAAGCGGCGATGGCTTTCATCATCGCCGGGTGCCCCATCTGTAGTTCGGCCGCAAACGGTTGCAACGTGTCGTAGATCCAGCCGCTGAACAGCGTCGCTTCCATCGCTCCGTGCCACGGCTCCTGGAGTTGCCCGGCCCACTGGCGCAGCGCGTCGTGCGTCGCGCGTAGCTTGCCTTCCTCGACAATCGCCCCGGCGGCGGTCTTCACGCAGTAGCTGACAGTTTTCTTGTGGACATCGAATCCGATATAGTGGTTGACGTTCATGGGGTTCTCCTGTTTGAGGTTTCTGAGCCGGCTCTGATAAGCCGGTTCTCGGCATCATACCCTTCAGGAGAACCCTTCTTCATCTGCGCCCTTATACATTCAAACAGGCCATCGTCTTTCGTGGCCTGTCAACGTGTTGCCAAACACGCCGTCCAACAGACGACAAGAACCGATCGTCTGTTCCACCTAGCCATCGGATTTCTTGCGGATCTTGATATCCAGGCGCTTGATCTTCTGGTTCAACGTGCTGAGCGGAACACTCAGGCTTTCGGCGGCTTCGGTCTGGCTCCAGTTGCACTGTTCGAGCCGCTCCAGGATGACGCGCCGTTCGTAGTCGTTGACAATCTCGAAAAGCGAAGCGTTGGCGGCCAGCGCGGCGCCCTCGCCACGCTGCACCCGCACGCCGTTGGCCGCCAGCAGCGCCTCCGGTAGAACATCCAGCGGCACTTCCGTGGCCGAGGCTAGCACCACCGCGCGCTCCACCACGTTTTCGAGCTCGCGCACGTTGCCCGGCCAGTTGTGCTCCATCAGCACCTGCATGGCGTCGGCGGCAAAATGCAGCGTCGATTTTCCAGCCGAATCCAGAAATTTTCCGTTGTCGCGACAGTATTGGGTGAAGAAATGATCGACCAGCGCCGGGATGTCTTCTTTGCGCTCGCGCAGCGCCGGCAGCCCGATCTGGATCACGTTCAGACGGTAGTAGAGATCTTCGCGGAAGCGGCCCGTCCGCACCAGTTCGTGAAGGTCGGCGTTGGTGGCCGCCAGAATGCGCACGTCCACCTTGATCGGATCGGTCGATCCGAGCGGCGTGAACTCGCGGTCTTCGAAAACACGCAGCAGCTTGATCTGGGTCTCCGGTCCGATGGTGCCGATCTCGTCGAAGAAAATGGTCCCACCGTCGGCCACTTCGAAGTAGCCTTTCTTGCTTTGCACGGCGCTGGTGAAGGCGCCCTTGGTGTGCCCGAACAGCGTCGATTCCAGCAGCTCCGCCGGCAGCGATCCGCTGTTGACCGCCACGAACATTTTGTCCGCCCGCGGAGAGTTGGCGTGGATGGCTTTGGCCACCAATTCCTTGCCCGTGCCGGTTTCGCCGGTGATCAGGATGGTGGACCGGCTGCTGGCCACCTGAGCCACCAGGTCGAGCATCCGCACCATGCGATCGCTCTTGCCGATGATGTTGGGGAAGCTGTAGCGCTGTCTAAACGCCCGCTTGAGGTAAGTGTTCTCGTATTCGAGGCGCCGCCGCACGATCATGCGCTCGATTTCGATGACCAGCTTGTCGTTGTCCCAGGGCTTCGAAAAATAATCGTTGGCGCCCAGCTTGAGCGCCTGCACCGCGGCATCCACCGAGCCATAAGCCGTGATCAGGAAGATGGGGGTCTCGCGGTCGCGCTCGCGCACTTCCTGCAAGACCTCCATCCCGGAACGGTCCGGCATCATCAGATCGAGCAGCACCAGGTCGTAGCCGCGGGTCTCCATTTTGTGGAGGCCCTCGGCGCCGTTCTGCGCCAGATCCACCACGTAGCCTTCTGATGTGAGCAGATCCTCGAGGCCTTCGCGGATGTCGGCCTCGTCGTCCACTACCAGAATATTGCCTTTGGAATCTTGCGCAGTGGGTAACGGAGCGGTCATTTCAAGCGGCATTCACTGGGGTCCTTGCCGCGGCTCGCGCTACCGGCAATTCCAGGCGGAAGCGCGCGCCGCCGCTCGGCCGGTTGGCAACTTCAATCGAGCCGCCATGCTCTTGAATGATACCGTAAGTCACCGAAAGGCCCAGCCCCGTGCCTTTGCGCGCCGCCTTGGTGGTAAAGAAGGGATCGTAGATCCGATGCAGGTTTTCGGGCGCAATCCCCGGGCCTGAATCGGCCACCTCCGCCTTCACGCCCAGGCCTTCCGACCAGGTGCGCACTTCGAGCGTGCCGCCGGCCGTCATGGCGTCGCGCGCGTTCAGGAAGAGGTTGAGGAACACCTGCTGCAGCTTGCCGGTATTGCCGTGCACCGCCGGCAGGTTCGGCGCCATCTCGGTCTTCACCTGGATGCCGGCCTTCTGAAGCTGGTGGTCGAGCAGCGAAAGCGTCTCCAGAATCACCTTGTTGAGGCTCACGTCGCCGAAAGATGTGCTCGACGTGCGCGAAAAGTTCAGCAGCGAATTCACAATCTCGCTGGCGCGGAAAGTTTGCTTGGCGATCTTGTCCAGAATTACGGTCTTCTGCGAGTCCCCCGCCACCTGCTTGGCCAGCATCTGCGCGTAGGTGGAGATCACCGCCAGCGGCGTGTTCACCTCGTGAGCCACGCCCGCCGCCAGCAGGCCGATGCTCGACAACTTGTCGGCCTGCACCAGCCGCTGCTCCAGCTCGGCGCGGTCCGTGACGTCGTCGAAAATGATCAGCCGGCCGATCTGTTCCTGCTCGCGCGAGACCAGCGGAGCGATGGCCACGTTCAAAGTGGCTTCGCGGAACCGCGCCGGCACCCCGTTGCCGTTCCCGTTGCCGGCGCTGTCTCCGTTAACCGCCGGCTTCAGCACGAACTTGTAAATATTGTGGATTCCGGTTTGCCCGCGCACGCGGTCGAACTGGTCGGAAAGCTCCGCCGGAAACAGCTCCGAGAGCCTCTTCCCCAGGGCATGCTCGCGCGTGATTCCGCTCAGTTGCTCAATCTGCGAATTCCAGCTTTCCACCCGGTCTTCCAGGTCGGCCGCCAGAATTCCCACGTTGATCGATTCCACGATGTTTTCGCTGAATTCCTTTAGCCGCTCGTATTCCTCCACTTTCCGCTGCAGCGATTGGTAGAGCGAGGCGTTCTCTATGGCGATAGCCACGTAGCCGGTCAGCGTGAGCAGCAACTCCACGTCCACGCTGGAAAGGAATTCGCCATCCGTGGTGCGGCTGACCCCCATGTAGGCGATGGTTCGGCCGCGCACTTTGCACGGCAGGTAGTAGGTGAAATCCAGCTCGGCGATGGTCCGCCGCACCGACGCCGGCCACGACCGCGACACCGCATCCAGTTGGTGCCGCGTCCGCTCGAAGAACAGGTAGGATTCCGGAAGCTTCCAATCCAGAAAGCTGAGGTCCAGGTCGTCTCCCCACCGGCCGGCCTGACGCGGGTTCGAACCCATCACGGTCTCCAGGCGGAATTTGGGGCCCTCGGCGCTTTCCCCGGCAAGGAAAAAGCCCAGTTGCCGGATGGACAGCGTCTTCAGCAGGCGGTCGCCCACCGACGCCAGCATGGTTTCCAGATCCATCTGCGCGCCCAACTCGCGCGCGAACTCGACCAGCGTGCGGCGGTAGTCGTAGCGGTCGCGGTAAAAATGTTTGTCCAGGCGTTCCTGTATCCAGTTGCGGATGGGTTGGAACAGGAAAGCCGCAATCAGCATCACCAGGATGGATGGCGCGGTGCGGGGCTGCTTGCCGCTCTTCAGGAACAGGCTTCCCAGGAAAAAGGTGATGCCGTAAAACGCCGCCAGCACGCAGACCGTGGCCAGCGTATAAGCGTAGCCGCGGCGAAAGAGAATGTCGACGTCCATCAGCCGGTAACGCACAATGGCATAGGCCAGCGTCAGTGGAACCAGCACCATGGAGAGCACCGCCCAGTTCTGATAGTGGTTGGGAATGGCGCCCATGGCATACGGCAGAATGTACACTGCGGCGTAGGGCCCCATGCCCAGGAATGCGCCGTTGCGCAGCCACTTCAGTTGCTGGCGGACGATGGTGTCCTCGGTCCTGCGATATTCGGAGGTAAGCGCGAAGCCGCCCGCGATGTAAAGCGCCGCTTGCACCACCAGGAAGAGCCGGTCCAGATGCCAGCGCATTTCCGACGGCGGGATGGCGGTCCGGATGGCGCCGGTGGCCACCCCCAGGTAGAACGTAATCAGCAGCAACGCGGGCACATAGAGCAGGGCCACTCGCGCCGGCTTCTGGAACCACTTGCGAGGCTCGGGGAACGTCAGGCAGAAGTGCAGGAAGAGCGTGGGGGCTATCAGGCTGGCCGCCACATTGCCAATCAGAATGAGACTATCGAAGGCATCCAGGTGGCCCGTGTAATGAAACGTGAGGCTGATGAACGACGCCAGACAGAACACATAAAAATGCCGCGCCTTCGGCGCGCTGCCGCGCCGGAAATAAACGAAAAGCCCGATCAGCAGGAAGGCGATGCCCACCGGGTACTGGTAGATCACGGCGGGATTCTTGGGCACTTCCCCCACAATCAGGGTGGGCTCCACTTGCACCGTGCCACGAGCCAGAATGTACTTGGCGCGATTCCAGGATTTGATCGCCACCAGCACTTTGGGCACGTCCAGAGCCTCGCGGATCTCCACCGGCGCGGGAGCTTGCCGCGGCGCCATGGCTTCCGGCTGGCCGATGCTCTCCGGCCGGTTGGCCGGCTCGCGGCCAATGGATTTCAACCGGTCCCCCGGGTGAATCCAGTTGGCGGCCGGACCATTCGGCGCCACGTAAAGGGCTTCCACTTGGCCGGCGCGATCCACCCAGATGACTCCGTCGTCGGGTAAGCGAAAATACTCGTACTGTCCAAAATTGACGATTGCGGCAACACCGGCAGCCAGTGTAAGAATCGTCAATATGGCAGTTGACAGTTGGAATTTAAGTTCCTGGAACATATTTGCTGCCGTGAACGCCCGGCCGGCCTACCAAACCGTCATTTCGGAGCACGTTTGATGCCGACTCAAATTCACCAAACCGTATCAAGAATAGCAGGATTATCTATCACTTACAAACATGTGAGGGCTTCCAATCCGGTTTTTGGGAGAAAGCCACTATGCGGACGTGTATCATAGCCTGCACAGCATGTGGACTAAACGGGCACCGTCGTCTGCTTGGGTTTTTTGGAAATTGCCCCAGGTTAAACTCAGTACTCGCCTTAGTAGTCCTGGAACCATTCGAATTCAGCAACAAATGCTGTACACTAGTGAAGAGAATTCTGAGGAGAGCGCCGCCGGAGGACCCATCCACGGTGGGAAGCGGTTGCCATGTTCGATAGGGATCTCAGAGGTATGCGATGAGAACGGCATTATTGGCCGCAGTATTGGCGGTTGTGCCAGCGTGGAGCAGGCCGGCGCCCGACGCAATTCCACCAGCGCAGGAAAAGACCGCTCCCGCCAAGGCTGAAGAGCAAGTGCCCGCGAAGCCCGCCCAGGAGCCGAAGCCCGTCAGCCTCTCGCCGGTGATGCCGGTGGACGCGCCCAATCCGGCGGCCATGGCCGAAGCCTCCGGCAAGAAGCCCTCCGGGGCTCCCGTCGGCGATGCCTATGTGATTGGCCCCGAGGACGTTCTCACGGTTAGGATATGGGAAGACGGCCGCTTCGGCGGCAATTATAATGTGCTGTCCGACGGCACCATTTCGATTCCCCTGCTGGGTCCCATCCGGGCCGCCGGTCTGACACCCGTCCAATTGGAAGCCGCCATTAACGACGCCGCTCTCAAGTACCTTCAGGTGGCCCACACGGCCGTGCAAGTGGAGGCGGTCAAGAGCAAGAAAATCTATTTCGACGGCGAAGGCATCTCCCAGCCGGGTGAAATGCCTTACATGCTGCCGCTGCATCTGTTCGAAGCCATCTCCGCGCGCGGCGGTTTCAAGGATTTCGCCGATAAGAAACACATCAAGGTTCAACGGGACGGCGCAATCATCGTAACGGTCAGTTACAACGATCTCATCAACGGCAAGCATCCGGAGAAGAACATCCTCTTGAAAGACAAAGATCACGTAATCGTCAAGTGAGAGGGTGAGCTGGAATGCGGGATTCGAGGGGAACAACAGCAGATTAGGACGTCTTATGGCATCTCCACAGAATTATGTGACCGTGACGCGCCGGCAGCCGGATGTCGAGGACTATATCGACATGCTACGCCGCTACCGCTCCTGGGTAATTGGCCCCGCCTTCGCCGGCCTGGTGATTGCGGTGGTGGTAGCCTTTTGCTGGCCCGACACGTACGTATCCCGCGCCGTCATGCGGATCATCCCGCCGGCGGTTCCCGCCAATCTCGCTGAAAACGTCGGCGCGATCTCGATGGCGCAGCGGCTCGAACAGATGGAGGTGCAGATCCTGGGCCGCACCTCTCTAATGGCCATCATCCAGGAACCAGCTTTGGATTTGTACAAGAAAGACCGCGCCCACCTCACGCTGGATGAAGTGGCCGAAAACATGCGCGTCAAGGACATCCGTATCCACGCCTACGATGCGCCCGGCGCGACCAGCACGCGCGGGGCCCAGGCTTTCGTAATTACTTTCAGCTATTCCGACCGCTTCAAGGCGCAACAGGTAGTGCGCGAGATCACCGGCAAGTTTGAGGAGTATAACTTCGCTCTCCAGCGCACCCAGGCCAGCACCATCTCTAACTTTCTCACCGACGAGTTGAAAAAAGCCAAGGACCGGGTGGACGCCGCCCAGCAGCAGCTCTCGCAGTTCGCCGCTGAACATCCGGGCGAACTGCCCCAGGACTCCGTGCAGAACATGGGCATGTTAAACAGCAAAGAGCAGGATATCCACGCCCTCGAGGACACGATCGGCCGCACCCAGGAACAGAAGGCGGCGCAGGAAATTCAGCTCCAGAATGTGAAGCTTCAGGAGGCCGCCGCGGCCGCCAGCATTGACCAGACTCAAACCACTCCCAACGTGGCCCTGCGGAATGACCGGATCGTAAATCTGGATAAGACGATTAACGAAGCGAATCAGCAACTGAGGGCTCTGCAAGGCAAATACAAGGACGACTATCCCGAACTCAAGTCGTTCAAACAATATGTCAAGGGGCTCGAAGAACAGCGGGCGGAGCTCGAAAAGAGCGACCTGGCATCGCAGAACCCGGCAGGCGTTACAGTCAGAACCGTTCAGAATCCGGTTGCCGTCCAGCACCTCCAGGAGTTGCAAGTGAGCGAGAAAACCGTGACCGGCAACATTGCCAACCTGCAGTCGGAACTCGAGCGCGAAACCAAGCGCATGGGCCAACTGCAAACTGGACTCCAGAACCTGCAAGCCAAGGTGGCGGCCAGCCCGGCTCTGACGCAGCGCTACAGCGAGCTGCTGGGCGAATTCAATTTGGCCAACGATGACTACAACTCCAAGAGCAAGAGGCGGGACCAGTCGGAGACCTCCGAGAACCTGGAAGAGCACCATGCCGGGGAGGTCTTGGAGTTGCTGGAATCGGCCGACTTGCCCGAGACACCCGCGGAGCCCAACCGCTGGGCGATCATCGGGATCGGCACTTTTCTGGGCTTGCTGGCGGGCTTCGCGATGGCCGGGGCCAAGGAATTGAAAGACACATCTCTGAAGAATTTGAAGGACGTGCGGGCTTACACCAATCTGCCGGTTCTGAGCAGCGTGCCGCTGTTGGAAAATGCGCTGCTGGTGCGCCGCAAACGCCGGCTGGCCTGGCTGGCCTGGTCGAGCGCCATCGTCATCGGATCGATTCTGATGAGTGGCGCGGCGTATTACTATGTGTCCGGCCGGTCCGGCCCCAGCTAAATCGAAAGCGTCAGCGGAGATCAAATGAGCCGAGTACACGATGCATTACGGAGAGCCGAGCAGAGCGCAACTCCCGCGGGTGAACAACCGGAGCCGGCCAGTCCGGCGCCCGCCCTGGAGTACCTGCCCGTGAACGCCGGAGCGGCGCCCGGTGTGCGCCTCAATATCCATCCCGGGCTGCTGCAGGACGTCGCGGCGGTTCCCTACCAACCGGCGCCCGAATCGCACCTGCTGGATCTCAACAACTCCCATGAAACCCCGGGGGAAGAATTCCGCACGCTGCGCACGCGCCTGAATCACCTGCAGAACCTGCAGCCCTTGCACTCGGTGGTCGTGACCAGCCCTTCGCCCGCCGAAGGCAAGACCTTCACCGCGGTCAACCTGGCTCTGGCGGAAGCCAACCTGGCCGAAAGCTCGGTTCTGCTGGGCGATTTCGATCTCCGCCGCCCCATCATCCACAATCTGTTTCAAATCGACCGCGCGCCCGGCCTCTCCGATTATCTGACGGGCCGATGCACCTTCACGCAGGCCCTGCGCCGCATCGAAGGCATGAATCTCTACCTGCTGCCGGCCGGATCTCCGGTCAAGAATCCGCTCGAACTGCTGAATCTGCGCCAGGTGAAATCGCTGTTTGAAGAACTGCCGCGCAGTTTCAACTGGGCGATTTTCGATACCCCTCCGCTGCTGTTTTCAGCCGACGCCAACCTGCTGGCCACGCTCGCCGATGGCGCCATACTGGTGGTTAAAATCGGTTCCACCACTTTCGATAACGTCACGCGCGCCATGCAGTCGCTGTGCGAGAACAACGTTCTCGGAATCGTGGCCAACGGCGCCCGCGCCTCCGAATTGTACAGCAAGTACACGTATTACTATTCGAAGGCCGAATAACCGGCCCGGTTCGCGGGCGGCGCCAAACAGCCTCGTATTCGCAGCAGTGTCAACTCGCGGTCCCGCGGTTCGCCTCCCCGCCGTAAGGAATTTGCCGTATACGCCCCCGTGGCTGCCGCGATACAATAGATCCTGAAACGGAGCCCGACATGCGACCTTTGTTCTTGCTGATGGCTATTGCCGCATGCACCGCCTTCGCCCAGGACCGGCCCGAACTGAACGGAACGTGGCAGCTCAGTTCTCCCCATGAAGGCAGACTCAAGTTCGAAACCCTGCTGATCCAGCAAACCCAGGATGGCATCAAGATTTCCGAATCCGGCGCCAAAGAAAAGACCGTGGAGATTGCCTGCGGCGTGGACGGCCGCGGGTGCAAGCTCAAGGAGGGAGAAGTCTCCTTTTGGTACAACGGGCCGGCCCTGGTGATGATGGAGATGCACCACAACCGCGATGTCGTCACCAAAACGCGCCTGGTGCTCTCCGAGAATGGCAAGACCCTCAGCCTGGAAGTGACCCGCGTCTCGCCGCCCGGATCGAGTTCCACCTACATCTTCACGAAGCAGTAACCGCGCCTGGTGGCGCCGGCGGTCTTGCCGCCGGTGTTCTTGCGCGAGCTCGGGTGTTTACCGCCCCGCCACCAGCACGCGCGACGGATAAAACGTCTGCCGCACCCTTCGGTCGTCCAGAATCTGAAAGCGCGCCGATTCGATCAGCTCCGGAACGCTCCGCTCCACCTGCCGGCCCCAGAACGCCGGAGCCACGCGGCTTCCCATTTTGTACACCGCGTTGAACAGCGCCGTCTTCTGGCCAATCAGCACCAGCGTCAGGCGCCCTTGCGGCCGCAGCACGCGCCGGAACTCGCGCAACGCCCGCCCGATATCTTCGATAGACAGCAATTCCAGCATGTAGCAGCAGAACACCGCGTCGAAGGCTTCGCCGCGGAACGGCATGTGGCGCGCGTCCACCGCCTGGCAATGCGCGCAGGCTTGCGGGAACTTGCGCCGCGCGACCCGTTGCGCGCGCGCCGCCATGTTGGGCGAAAGGTCCACCCCGATGGTGGCGCCGCTGGAGTTGGCTTTCACCAGCCGGCGAAACATTTCGCCGCTGCCGGTGGCCACTTCGAGCACGCGCATGCCGTCGGCGATTCCGGAGGCCTCCAGCGCGCAGCGGTGCGCGCGCGAATGGAACAGCATGGTCGATACCGGGTAAACCGCCGCCATGCGGTCGTAGACGCGCCTCGTGCGGCCGGCCAGCGTGGCCGGTAACGCGTTCAGCGGCCAAACGCTCACGGATTCTTCTCTCTCCAAGTCGTCTCCTCGCCCCGCGAGATTTTGTATTTTATGAAGCCGCCGCCAGGTTGGTTTGCAGCTCCGGCATTTCGATTTGTACGCGCGTCCCTTTTCCCGGCTGGCTTTCGATCCACATGCGATACTCGTTGCCGAACAGCACTTTCAGCCGCTCGTTCACGTTGCTCACTCCGATGCCCCGTTCCAGCAGGGTAGCCAGTTTCTCCTCCGGAATCCCGATGCCGTCATCCTCCACCAGCAGGTGCAGCTTGGTTTCGCTGCGCTCGGTGCGGATGCGGATGGTGCCGCCGCCCACCTTGCTGCTCAGCCCGTGCTTGATACAGTTTTCCACCAGGGGTTGCAGCAGCATGCTGGGCACCAGCATATCCAAGGTGTCGCCCGCCACATCCGCCTCAAAGTGGAGCTTGTCTCCAAAGCGTATCATTTCGATGGACAGGTAGTCTTCAATGAAGTTCAGCTCGTCGCGCAACGCGCTGAAATGTTCGTGCTTGCGCAGCAGCCGGCGCAGCACCTTGGAAAGTTTCACCACCATCACGCGCGCCTGGTTGGGATTGGTGCGGATCAACGAAGAGACCGAATTCAGCGTGTTGAAAAGGAAGTGCGGGTTGATCTGGCTGGTGAGCGCGGCCAGCCGCGCTTCCACCAGCAGCCGCGCCTGTTCCTCCAGCTTTTTTTCGTTGCGCGTGTTGTTCCAGATCTTGAGCGGGATGGCCACGGCGAACAACGTGGTGCCGTAGAGCGCGGCGGTGGCCCATGGGTCCGACCCTGGCGGCGCCATGCGGAATACCTTGTCCCTCCACTGGACGCCCAGCATCTGCCGCAATCCTTCGGAGCACAGAATGGCGGCGAAAAAGATCAGTTGGAAGCCGGTTACCCAGTGGTTGCGTTTTTCCTTGAAGAAGCGGTAGATGCTGAGATCGAAGAACGGCGAAAATCGCCAGACTTCTTCTGGGCTGGGAGCCAGATCGCGCAATAGCCCGCCAATCACGCCAATGGCCGCGAAAAGCGGCAACGTCAAGTACTCGCCGCGCAAAAATGTCGGCAGAGAAATCAGGATGCCCGATACCAGCCCGGTGATATACCCTCCCAGCAGGCCCGCGATCAGGCTGCCTTCGAGGCCCAGGTCGGCGCCCTGATAATTGTCCTTGGCGGCTACCCGCACAGCCACGCTGGCGGCGAACACCACGCTCAGCCACAGCGCCAGCGAGAGCCGCTGCCGGACCGTGCGGCTTTCTCTCATCAGCATGGCTTTGAACGAATTGGATCTCGCCAGAACGCTTGCGATGGCGGCCATCGCCGCCAGTTTCACCAGCAGCGATACCAGATAACCTTGCAGCGGATCGGACATTCAGTGCCGCAAGTTATTATAATGGAAGCAGCAAGGTCCCCAATAGCTCGCATGAATGATACCCCCGCGCTGCGGCTTCGAAAAGTGGCCGAAGCGGATTTTCCAACCCAGTTCGGCTTCTTCCGCATCGCCGGATTCGAAGGCGCTTTCGACGGTCGCGTGGAAGAGGCGGTGGCGCTCCAGATGGGCAACCTGGCCGATGGCCCTCCGCCCCTGGTGCGCATCCATTCCCAGTGCCTGACCGGCGACGTCTTTCACAGCCTGCGCTGCGATTGCCGCGCGCAACTCGAAATCGCGCTCACCGCGATCGCCCGCGAAGGCCGCGGCCTCTTGATCTATGAGCACCAGGAAGGCCGCGGCATCGGGCTGCTGAACAAGCTGCGCGCCTACGAGCTGCAGGACCAGGGCGCCGACACGGTGGAAGCCAATCAGAAACTCGGCTTCGATTCCGATCTGCGCAGTTACGCGCTCCCCGGCGAAATCCTGGGCTACTTCGGGCTCAAGGCTATCCGCTTGCTTTCCAATAATCCGGAGAAAGTGAAAGCCGTGGAAAACGCCGGCGTCACCGTGGTGGAACGCGTCCCTTGCCTGGCCGCCGTCCTCGACACCCGCGAAGCCTACCTGCGCACCAAGAAAGAGAAGATGGGCCACCTGCTGGAGTAGGTGTTCCGGTGCGAGCCGCGAACGTCAGAGAGCGGTTGCCGGCACGGCGCTAGAGTTCGCGCGGCAGGAAGCCGTGAAAAAATCGCGGATCGCAGGCGGCACCGCCTGCCTAGCCCGTTGACGGACGATTTCTTCACAGCTTCCAGACGACGAGCCTACCCGGTAGCGCATCAACGTCACTCAATCTCCAGCGTCACGTACATCAACCGGCCGTTCCTTTCCACTTGCAGCACCAGCGGATCGGCCGGCTTCAACCCGTCCAGGGCTTTCCGTAGTGCTGCCACGCCGGTCACCGGCATGTTGTTCACCGAATAGATCACGTCGCCCAGTTGCAGACTCTCGCCGCCGTATGGCGAATCGCCGCCCCGTGCCGCCACGACCACGCCGTAGTGCTTCCGCAGATCGGGCAGAAGCGCGGCCACGTTCTGGTCCACGTCGATCCCCAGAATCCCCAGCCGGTTCACCAGGTTTTTGGTCGGGTCCGCCAGGTCGGCGAAGCGCAGCGGATCGCCGTGCTGCTCCACCGTCACCACCTGGATGGTCTGTTTCGTGCCATTGCGCAGCACCTGGACGTCGATCTTCGCGCCCACTGCATAGCGGTACAAGTTGACTTCCATCTGCCGCGCATCCGCCACGTTCTTGCCGTTCAGGCTCACCACGATATCGCCCGGCTGCAACCCCGCCACGTCGCCCGGTCCGCCTGGCGCCACATCCGAAAGCAGCACACCCCAATCCTGCGGAAGCCCGAGCCCCGCCGCCATCGGCGGCGTGATGGTCTGGGCGAAAACTCCGATCTCGCTGCGGTGCACGTGCCCTTCCTGCCGGATCTGCGCATAGACGTTCTTGATGATGTTGCTTGGAATGGCGAAGCCCAGTCCTTCGCTGCCGCCCGATTGCGAAAGAATGAACGTGTTGATGCCCATCACGCTCCCATTCGCATCCACCAGCGGGCCGCCGCTGTTGCCGGGGTTGATGGGCGCGTCGGTCTGGATATAAATCATCGTGTCGTCGGGCTTGATCTGCCGCGCCACCGAACTCACTACGCCCATGCTGACGGAATTCTCCAGACCCAGCGGATTGCCGAACGCCATCACCAGTTGGCCCTGCCGCAGCGTATCGGAATCGCCCAGCGGCAGCGGATTCAGATCGGCGCGGTCCACCTTGAGGACCGCCAGGTCGGTCTCGCGATCCACCCCCACGATGCGTGCTTCCAGAATCTTGCCCGATGGCTGCATCGCGGCGTTGGTTCCTCCCGCCGCGCCGCCCGGCGATTCGTCCGCCATCCGCACCCGCACCTGGCGGGCGTTCGATACCACGTGGGCATTCGTCAGGATGTATCCGTCGGCCGACATCACCACGCCCGATCCGGTGGCCCGCTGGCGCGTCACAATGGCCGCGTTCGAGCCGGGCTCGCGTTCGTCGTTGAGCACGTACCCGGTCGCGAAGATCTGCACCACCGCCAGGCTGACGCGGTGCGAAAGCGCTTCCAGTTGCGCGCTCAATTCGTGCAGCGTATCGGCCCGCGCGGCGGCCGGCTGTTGGGCGGTAGCGGCCGAGAGGGCCAGAAGAAGGCAGATCGGTAGCTTCATGATGGGCTCCTTTTAGTAGATGCGCGCCTGGACCGCGTGGTTGCCCCGCACGCGCCCGCCGCCTTCCATGCCATGCGCAGCAAATCCGCCATGGCGTCCGGCTCCACGCGCGCCAGCCGGACCAGCACCAAGGGGTAATTGAGGTAGTGGTCGGTGATGAAATAGGTGTCCGGATCCTCCGCCATCATTGCGGCGCGCTGCTCGAAATCCACGTACAGCACCAGTGCGTCGATGTCGGGCCGCCACCGCGCGAACAGCGCCCGCTTCACGAAGAATGCCGGCGTGCCGTACGATGTGCCCTCCATCACGCTATCCAGCGACAGGGCGATCTTGCGGACGGCCTCGAAGGTCACTTTGCTTGACTTTACTTTACTTCGCTTTGAATTTCGCCCAGCCGCGCGCGTCCATATCGCGTAGGACGGGCTTGTACCGGGCGTATTCCGGGTGCTTCGCCAGATACTCGCCGGCCTTGAAGTGCAGCCCGCAGGCATGTCCCAAGGCCGCCATGAGAGACATCTTGGACGCTCCGTCGGCGTCCGTCACTTTGTTCTGCACCGCGCCGGCCGGAGCGTACGGCCCCTGCCAGTCGCCCATGCCGCGCGGCGAAAGGTCGATATGTCCGCACAGCGTGCGCTCGCTCGGCTCGTTCTTCCCGGTGAAGCTGTCGAAGTGGTCCGCCAGGAATCGCTCTCCCGCCGCCACGTCGATCTTGCCCTTGTTCTGCTCCATCAGCGTCAGCCAGCGCGCGTGCCGCGCGTTCTCGCTGTTGCTCTTGTCGTTCGGGTTGAAATCCGTCTCTTCCTTGATCAGCTTGGGGTCGTTGGGGAAGTTCGAGCCCACGAAAAATCCGTCCTTGGTGCGCTGCAAAACGGTATTCTTCAGTCCCAATTCCAGGCTCGCCACTTCATTAGTCCGGCTGTCCGCCACCAGCCAGTTGTTGGCGTATCCGCCGTTGTTGCCATCCTTCATGATGCGCGCGAAGTCGTCGATCGACCCGGAGTACTGCATGGCCTTGCGCGCCCGCACGAATTCCGGAACCGCTTGCGGGTCGAATCCCTGGAACCCGCTGATGGTGGTTTCCGTGATCACGATGCCGGCCGAGTTCACGCCGAAATCGTCCGCGCTGTGGATCACTCCCGGTTCGCCGTCCATGATGAACCGGTTCCCGGCGGCCGGCGCGATATCGAACATGATGTTCCATCGCTCGCCCGAAGAGTAGCTGGTCCAGTTGTTGTGCCCGATCACGATGCGCCCGTCGCGCGTGTAGGAACCCGTCGCCACGAAGGCGCTGCAATGGTCCGCCACGTTGCCGGTAATCGTGATGCCCGGCTTGCCTTTCTCCAACCACTTGTCGTAATACGGCAGCTCGAGCCACGCGTTCATCGCCACCACGTCCCAGATGTCCAGCTTGCCGCCGCGCACCTTCTGGCCTTCGACGATGCCCAGCATTTCGTCGCGATACTCCTGCTCCACGTGCGGCCAGAGAATTTCCTCGGCGGCCTTGCGGAAAAACGCCCAGTCCTTTTTCTCGTCGTGCGTCATTTCCATCGAGATGGCGCGGAAGTTGTCTTGAATCTCGGCGGAGAGCAGGTAGCCATGCTGGAACCCGATCTCGCCCGGCGCGCCTTCCAGATGAACCTGGATCCAGCCGGCATGTTCGGGCGCGCGGAAGGCTTTCTTCAACCGCTGGTCGGTTTGTGGCTCCCGGGAAACCAGCGTCAGAGCCAGGCCCAGCAACAGAAGAACGGAAAAAACGGAGGTGCGTCGCATCCCCGCTATTATATTAGGTACGGAGCCCGTAGCGTAACGAACGGTCTAAGCCATGGAAACCACCGACCACATCGACCGCCTCACCACCCGCACCAAGGCCGGAGGCTGCGCCTCCAAGCTCAGTCCCAAAATCCTCGACCAGGTG
Organism: Bryobacterales bacterium; assembly: GCA_963842505.1. Classification (GTDB taxonomy): domain Bacteria; phylum Acidobacteriota; class Terriglobia; order Bryobacterales; family Bryobacteraceae; genus PALSA-129. The sequence continues at coordinate 184,289 of CAWJGZ010000004.1, read as the reverse complement.
CTGGCCAAAGTGCCGCGCTGGGCCGACTCCAACGTCCTGGTCGGCTACGACACCGCCGACGATGCCGGCATCTACCAACTCACGCCCGAACTGGCGTTGGTGCAGACCGTCGACTTCTTCACCCCCATCGTCGACGACCCGTATACCTTCGGCGCCATCGCCGCCACCAACGCCTTGAGCGACGTCTACGCCATGGGCGGCCGTCCCATCTCGTCGCTCTCGATCCTGGCCTATCCCGCCAAAGGCGATCTGACCTCGCTCGAGCAGATCCTCAAAGGCGGCGCCGAAAAAATGCGCGAGGCCGAATGCTCCATCCTGGGCGGCCACAGCGTCTCCGACGACGAGATCAAATTCGGCTACGCCGTCACCGGCGTCATCCACCCCGCGCGCGTCAAGACGAATGCCGGCGCGCGCCCCGGCGACACCCTGCTCTTCACCAAACACATCGGCACCGGTGTTATCTCATCGGCCCTCAAACGCGGCATCGCGGCGGAGGCTCACGTGGCCGCCGCCGTCGAATCCATGACTACCCTCAACCGCGCCGCCTGCGAAGCCATGCTGCGCTTCGACGTGCACGGCTGCACCGACGTCACCGGCTTCGGCCTCCTGGGCCACGCCCGCGAAATGGCCCTCGCCAGCCACGTCACGCTCGAAATCGACGCCAGCCAGATCCGCTTCCTTCCCGGCGCCATCGAGTACTCGCGCCAGGGCGCGCTCTCTGGCGGCCTCCATAATAACCGCGACTTTGCTTCCTGCGCCGTCGAATCCTCGCGCCAACTGCCGGTGGAAATCGATAATCTCCTCTACGATCCGCAAACCGCCGGCGGCCTGCTGATTGCGCTCGCCGAGCCGGATGCCTCCGCGCTCGAACGCGCCTTCGATCGCGCTTACCGCATCGGCCGCGTGCTGCCGCGGGGCGCCAAGCCGCTCCATCTTATATGACTCGCAACCCCATCATCGTGGCTCTCGACCTGGAATCCGCCGGCCAGGCCCGCGCCTTGGTAGCCAAGCTCGGCGGCTGTGTGAACTTCTACAAGATCGGCATGGAGCTCTACGCCGGGGCCGGCGTGGCCTTCGTGCGCGAGCTGATCGACCAGGGCAAGGAAGTTTTCCTCGATCTCAAGCTCTACGACATCCCCGAAACCGTCCGCCGCGCCGTGGTGCAGGTGGCCCGCACCGGCGTTCGCTTCCTCACCGTGCACGCCGTGGGCTCGGTGATGCGAGCCGCCGTCGAAGGCCGCGGCAGCTCCGGCCTTCAACTGCTCGGTGTCACGGTGCTCACCAGCTTCGGCCCCGAAGATCTCGAAGATATAGGCCCCACCAGCCTGACCATTCCGGAACTGGTGGAGCGCCGCGCGCGAAAGGCCGTGTCGATGGGCATCGATGGCATCGTCGCCTCCCCGCTGGAAGCCGCCGGCTTGCGCCGGGCGCTCGGTCCGAAGCCCATTCTAGTGACGCCCGGCGTCCGGTCCGCCGGCGCCGCCTGGGGCGACCAAAGGCGCGTCGCCACGCCCGCCGAGGCCATGCGCGATGGAGCCGACTACCTGGTCATCGGCCGTCAGATCACGCGCGCCGCCGACCCCGCCGCCGAAACCGCCCGCATCCTGGATGAGATCGGCGCCGCCTGGTTATCGGAATAAGCCCTACATCCCCGGCACGCTATAACAGGAAAACCTCTTCTCACGGCAGGTTCTGGTTTGCTCCGGAAGCCGCGCCACGAACGGACGGAATGCCGGCGCTTCCTCCACCAGCGCCACGTCCGGCCGGAGTTCGCGCATCGGAAGCTGCGCGGAGTCGAGCGGCCGCCCGTAAAACTCCACCACTCCAACCCGCTCCGCCTGCCAATGCGTCAGCAAATTCACCACGTTGGCGTCTTTGGAAACGATGCACAGCACGCGGTGCCCTTGGGCCGCCATCGCCGCCGCCATCCGGCCCATAGGCGTCGCCGCCGCGCCATAATACTCGGCCTGTTCCGCGCCGCTGGAAAAATACGAGTAGCCTTCCATCACCGCCAGCGCCACAATCGCCAGCGGAACCAACGGCCGCAGCCGCGGCAGCGCCTGCCTCGCATAGTCAAAACCGAGCGCCGCCAGAACCAGGTAAATCGGCAGGACGATGAGCATGCGCGTCAGGCTGGGCCCCGCCATCCCCAGCAGCAGCGTAGCCGTGATCCACACCGCCAGCAGAAACGCGGCCACCGGCCGGTCGAGGTATCGCCGCGCGCGCCACAAGCCTGCCAGCATCGCCGCCGCGAGAACCAGGTGCACCGGATTCCGTCCGGCGGACGTCAGCGCCGCGCTGACGCCGTCGGATTGATACGTCAACGATCCCAGATTGCGATAGGCGTTCGGGTAATACCACGGCAACAGCGCCGTCCATACCACGTGAATGGCGCTATCGATTCCGCCGCCCACCGCTACATAGGTGCCGCGCTTCAGAAACTCCCCCGGCCGTTGGAAAAAAAACAGCAGGTTGGGAATCGATATCGCCGCCGCGCCCGCCACAATCGCGCCGTAGCGCGCCAGCAGCGGCTTGCGCCCGCCGCGCGCGCGCCGCAGCCGGAAAATCGCGTAGGCCAGGAAGGCAATGGGCAGCACGCGCGCCGAGGTATACGCGTAGAGGCTCAGCCCCAACACCGCGCCGCACAACCACCCCGCCCAGCGGTCTTGCGGACGGCGCTCCACGCGGTCCAGCAGCAGCGCAAAAGCCGCCAGGAAAAAGGGAGCGGTGATGGCTCGCAACCCGCTGCGCGCATAATGGAACAGCCACAGTGAAGCGGCCGCCGTGAGTAACGGAACCCACGCGGGAACCGAATCCGCGATGCGATCCGTCAATTTCCAGACCATCCAAATGGTCGCCAGCGCAAACGGCCAGCAGGCCAGTTGCAAGGCCAGCGTGGTCGGCCCCAGCACATGCACCAGCGCGCCCAGCAGGTAGAGGTACAGCGTCTCCGCGGAGTTACCCAACGAAGCAGTGATGGCTTCCCAGTGGTGCTCTTCCACCAGGCGAATTCCTCGCAAGGCTTCCTGCGCGGCGTCGTTGTTGAGCCCCGGCGGCACCTGGTCGCGGGCGTACACCAGCGCCGCCGCCCACACCGCCAGAATCGTGCAGGCCAGCCAGATCGCGCGCCCGCCAGCCAGGACAGGGACAGGCGCGGAACGCACCCGCGGCTTCTCCGCCAGTTTGGACTTGGGAGCCCGCATGCTCGAGTAGAACCACACTAGCACGGACCGCTGCCGCGGTTCGCTTCGCCCGCCTCGCTTAGAATGGAAGAAGTGTTGAAACTCCCCGCCACCCTCCGCGCCCTGCAATATCGCAACTATCAGCTCTTTTTCGCCGGCCAGCTCATCTCGCTGTGCGGCACCTGGATGCAGAACCTGGCGCAGGCTTGGCTGGTCTATCGCCTCACCGGATCGCTGGTGCTGTTGGGAGGCATCGGATTCACCGGGCAGATTCCGCTTTTTCTACTCTCCCCCATCGCCGGCATCGTCGCCGATCGCTACAACCGCCAGCGCGTAGTCATTGCCACCCAATCCGCCTCCATGCTGCTGGCCTTCGTCCTCGCGGCTCTGACCCTCACCCACACCGTGCAGGTCTGGCACATCTTCGTCCTTTCTTCGCTGCTCGGCGTAGTCAACTCCTTCGATATGCCCGCGCGGCAGTCTTTTATCGTGGAAATGGTCGGCAAGGCCGACCTGATGAACGCGATCGCGCTGAACTCTTCCATGTTCAACGCGTCGCGCATCGTCGGTCCGGCCATCGCCGGCCTGCTGATCGCCATCATCGGCGAGGGCTGGTGCTTCTTCGCCAACGGCGCCAGCTACATCGCCGTGATCGCCGGCCTGCTGATGATGCGCGTGCCGCCGTTCCACCCCGCCCCAAGGAAAGGCTCGCCGGTCAAAAACATCATCGAAGGTTTCTGTTTTGTGATTCAGAATCCGCCCGTGCATTACTTGTTGGCGCTGCTGGGCATCGTCAGCCTGGCCGGCATGCCTTTCACCGTGCTCATGCCCGCCTTCGCCGACCGCATTCTGCACGGCGGCCCCAAAACCTTGGGCTGGCTGATGGGGTCGACCGGTGTCGGGGCGCTGGCGGCGGCGCTGGTCCTGGCCAGCCGGCGCCGCCTCGCGGGCCTCGGCCGCTGGGCTGCCATGGCCGGCACCGGTTTTGGCTTCTGGCTCATCGCCTTCTCCCTATCGCGGAACCTGTGGCTTTCCCTCGCCATTCTGCTGCCCGTCGGTTTCTCCATGATCACCCAGATGGGCGCAATTAACACTCTCATCCAGAGCATGGTCCCCGACAGTCTGCGCGGGCGCGTGATGTCAATCTATGCCATGACGATGGTGGGTCTGTCGCCATTTGGCTCCCTGTTCGCCGGCTTTGCGGCCGATCATCTGGGCGCACCCCGAGCCGTGGCCATCGGCGGCGTAATCTGCCTGACCGCCGGCGCCCTCTTTTGGACGCGTCTGTCGCACATCCGCGAGCACGCCCGCCGCCTGATTCGAGCGCAGGGCATGGGCGCCCAGAGTCTGGAAGCCAAGCCGGCGCGCGATTAGCTCCCGGTTGCCGCGTGGCATCGGCCACAGCTCAGCTTGCGGTTCAGACCATGCGGCGCATACAATTTGCGCATGCGAAAGTATCTCCTGCTGATCGCGCTGTGCGCACCGCTCGCCGCGCAGCCGGTATTCACGGACATCTTTCCGCCGGATGAGTTTGCGGCGCGCCGCGCCCGGGTCATGGAAAAGATCGGCGATGGCGTTGCGATCATGCAAGGCACCACCGAACCTCCGGGCGAAATGCCGTTTCGTCAGGCCAACCAGTTCTATTACGCCTGCGGCGTGGCGGAGCCGCGCGCCATCCTGCTGATCGATGGCAAAACCAGGAAGAGCACGCTGTTCCTGAACCCGCGCAATGCGCAGCGCGAGGATAGCATGTTCGGGCCGGGCCTCTCGCCGGGCGACGACGCCGCGAAAGCCACCGGTTCTCGATGCTGTACTGCCGCGCGGCGATTTCAAGGCAATGATGGACGGCATTGCCGCCGACGGCCGCACCATCTATACTCCCTTCCGCGCCGAAGTGCTGGGCAGCATTTCGTCCGGCGATCCGGACCGGCTGTGGACCGCCAACAAGAACGATCCCTGGGACGGCCGCACCTCGCGCGAACTGGCCTTTCAGGCGCACCTGAAGGAAGCCGCTCCGAAATCGGAAATCAAAAACCTCGACCCGATTCTCGACCAGATGCGCGGCATCAAAGACACGCGCGAGATCGCCATCATGCGCGAAGCCACGCGCATCGCCGGCCTGGGACTGATGGAAGCCATGCGCGATGCCAAGCCAGGGCTGCACGAATACGAATTACAAGCGGATTCCGAATTCGTCTTTAAGAAGTACGGGGCGTTCGGCGCCGCTTATTTCGCGCTGATCGGCACAGGTAAGAACACTTATTATACGCACTATAATAAGAACACGGCCGTCTTAGAGGATGGCGACTTAGTGCAGATGGACTATGCGCCGGACTATAAGTACTACCAGTCCGATGTGACGCGCGTCTTTCCGGCCAACGGTAAGTTCACGCCGTGGCAGAAGGAATACTACAACATCTATCTGAGGCTGTACCAGGCGGTGATGACTTCCATTAAGCCGCACGTAACGGCGAGCGCCGTGATCAAGGACGCAGTGGTGAAGATGGATGCGATCGTGGCCTCCTACAAATTCACCGATGACAAGATCAAAGCGGCAGCCACCGCCTTCGTCGAAAACTACCGCAGGCAGCAGAACAGCCCTCGCGCCGGCCTGGGCCACACCGTGGGCATGGAAGTACACGACCGCCCCATGCCGACGCCGACGCTCGAACCAGGCGAGATTTTCACCATCGAGCCCGAAATGCGGATCAACGACCTTCACCTGGGGCTGCGGCTGGAAGACATGCTGCTGATCACGGAGACGGGTTACGAGAATATGTCCGCCTTCGTGCCGATTGAGGCCGCCGACATCGAGAAGTTGATGGCAGACCACAGGCACGGGCTGAGCGAAGCGCACTTTACGCTACCAACACCGGCGATCCGGAAGTGAGTTTACCGGCCAGGTGTGAGCGGCTGGAGGCCTTGCGCGGCCGCGGCGCATACGGTTTGGCGTGCATTCGATTTCAGGGCCGGCGGGCAATCGCGTGAAACCGCTTGCAGGCAGGCGGCCGATCTTATAAACTTCCAGTACCGAGAATCTCTTATGGACCAACCTATTGTGTTCCTGCCTGTTCGCTGGCGGCGCAGCCTGATCGCCGGTTTAGCGGGTATCGTTCTGAGTGTCACGCCGGCAGCCGCGCAAGGCGGCGGCCGCGGGATCGCGGCTGCTCCGCCGCCCGGCAATCCGACTTTCAAGTTTATGGGCCCGGCGGTCGGCAACCGCATTTCGGCCGCCGCCGGCATTCCCGGCGATCCGACCACCTACTATGTCGGCGCGGCATCCGGCGGCGTGTGGAAGTCCACCAACTCAGCCCAGAGCTTTGTCCCGATTTTCGACAACCAGCCGGCGCAGGCGATTGGGGCGCTGGCGGTGTCGCGGTCGAATCACGACACCGTCTGGGCCGGAACCGGCGAAGCCTGGGCGATTCGCGATGTCGACATGATGGGCGATGGCGTCTACAAGTCGACCGACGCCGGCGCTACCTGGACCAACATGGGGCTGCGCGAGACCGGACGCATCGCGCGCATCATCGTGAACCCGGTAAACCCGGACGTCGTTTTCGTGTGCGCGACGGGACGCCTGACGGGTCCGCAGCAGGAGCGCGGCGTATTCCGCACGCTGGACGGCGGAAAGACCTGGGACCGCTCCCTGTTCGTGGACGCCGACACGGGCTGCTCCGGCCTCACCATGGACGCAAGTGATCCCAAGACCCTGTTGGCCGGCGCGTGGCGCGTGGTGATGCACACCTACGCGATGTTCAGCGGCTCGCCGGAGAGCGAATTCACCGCTCACGGCCCGGGCAGCGGCGTGTATATCACGCATGACGGCGGCGCCACGTGGAAGCGCATCGAGGGCCATGGCATGCCGAAGCCTCCGGTGGGCAAGGTGGATGTGGCCATCGCGCCCAGCAACCCGAAGCGCATTTACGCGCTGATCCAAACGGCGGACCAAGGCTCGATCTGGCGCTCCGACGACGGCGGCGAGAACTGGGCTAACGGGAGCTGGCAGCGCGCCCTGATCGGCCGCGCCGGCTATTACATCCATATTGACGTTTCACCCTCCAACCCGGACGAAGTATTGGTGGCCAACAGCAGCTTCTGGGTTTCCACGGACGGCGGCAAGACTTTCAGTACCCGGCCTTGGGGCGGCGATACGCACGATATCTGGATCGACCCCACCAACGCCAACCGCATCCTGGTGACGCATGACGGCGGGATGTTTTTCACGACCGACCACGGCGCCACCTCGGGGCGCGTCACGCTGCCGATCGGGCAAATGTATCACGTCGCGGTGGATAACGACGTTCCGTACCACATTTACGGCAATATGCAGGACGACGGCACAATGCGCGGACTCAGCACCGTGCAGGAAGCCGGACCGAATGTGCCCGGCCAGGCCTCGCAAGCCGGCGGGCGGGGTGGCCGCGGTGGCGGCGGCGGCCGTGGAGGCGCCGGCGGCGCCGGTGGAATCACCGTGGGCGCGTGGGATCACGGTCTGGGCGGATGCGAATCCGGTTTCACAGTACCGGATCTTACTAACACCGATTTCATCTGGGCGTCCTGTTACGGCAACGAAGTAACCACTTACGATTACAAAACCAAGGTCGCGCGGTCGGTGAGCCCGTGGCTGCACACGCTCGATTCGGAGCCCGATAAAGTCAAGTACCGCTGCCACTGGACGCCTCCGCTGGTAATTGATCCCTTCGATCACAACACCGTTTACTACGGCTGCCAGGTAATCCTGAGCACGACCAACGGCGGAACAAGCTGGAAGGAGATCAGCAAGGACCTCTCGCACAACGATCCCCGGTACGTTGTTTCTTCGGGCGGTATCGTGGGCGATAACCTCGGCCAGTTTTATGGCGAGGTGGTCTTTTCGATTGCGCCGTCGGAGATCCAGAAGGGCCTCATCTGGGCCGGAACCAATGATGGCAAGATCTGGTACACCACCAATGGCGGCAACGACGGATGGCACGACGTGACCGCGAATCTCAAAGGCCTGCCGGGCCCGATGGGAGTGATCTCAAAAATCGAGCCTTCGCATTTCGACCCCGCCACGGCGTACGTAGTGGTGGACTTTCACCTCATGGAGAACCGCGACCCATGGATCTATAAGACGGCCGATTTCGGGAAGACCTGGACTAAGATCACGGGCGACTTGCCGGCCGGACACCCGCTGGCTTATGCGCGGGTCATCGCCGAGAATCCCAATAAGAAGGGCATGCTGTTCGTGGGCACTGGTCATGAGCTGTTTTACACCATGGACGATGGGGCCCACTGGAAGCAGTTGAAGGACGGCCTGCCGGCGGCGCCGGTCTCATGGATTGTGGTGCAGAAGCAGGCGCACGACCTGGTAGTCTCGACTTACGGCCGCGGCCTTTACATCATGGAAGACATAACGCCGCTGGAACAGGGCATAATGCCGGAGACGGTGACTTCCGCGGTGCAGTTTCTGGCGCCCCGGCCGGCTTACCGGCAACCCCGCGGCGGGCGCGCCGATTGGACCTTCGTGCTGAAGGATGTTCCCAAGAACCCCATCGAGCTCGAAGTGCTGGATGCCGGCGGCGCGGTGGTTCGCAAGCTGCCGAACATGACCGGCGCCGTTGGATGGAACCGGGCGTCCTGGGACATGCACTACGACCCTCCGCGGATGGTGGCGCTGCGCACGACTCCTCCGGAAGATCCGCACATCTGGGAAGAGCCGCGCTTCCAGAACCAGGAAACCCGCGCGATTACGCACTGGGGAGTCAACCAGAACGAGCCGGGGCCGCTGGTGGGGCCGGGCAAATTCACGCTGCAGATGACCTTGGACGGCCGGAAGTATACGCAAGCGATCGATATCGTGCGGATGCCGGACGCGCACGGAACCGACGCCGACTTACAAGCTTCGGCGCGCCTGCAACTCAAAGTGCGCGACGATATCAGCACAGTTTCCGATATGACCAACCAGTTGGAGTGGATGCGCCGCCAACTGGAGGACGAAAACAAGACCTTGAAAGGCCAGACCGGCAAGGAAGCTTTGCTGAAGGCCATAAACGACATCGACAAGAAAATGCAGGATGTCGAGTACAAGCTGATTTCGCGGGCCGAAGCCCTCAGTGACGACAAGTATTATGTCACGCAATACCAGCTTTATCTGAATCTCATCTGGCTGGAAGCCGAGATCGGCGGCGGCGGGGGCGACGTGGCCGGCACCGGCGACTACCCGCCGACGGAAACCGCCTACGGCCTGGTATTGGGCTTGGAGAAACAACTCCAGGCCGTGCAGGCTCAATATAAGACGCTCTTAGACAAGGACGTCGCCGCATACAATAAGTCGATCGCGGGAAGCGAACTGAAGCCGCTTCCCACCACCGGAGCTCCGCCCGCGCCCATCCGGCAGGGCGGTCGCGGCGGCGGTAACTGAGTACACCGTTGATGGCTGGACGCACCTCTCTCCGAGAGCCCGTGAGGGAATCTGTTGATGGAAGCTATAGTTGATCTGACGATGCGGTGAACATGGCCTCGAGACAATCCGTTCGACTCGGCACGGTGCCGGAGACCCTGCTGGTTCCGCTCTATGCCCGCGCGGTGGAAAGCCGCAGAAAGCACCCCATCCTGGAAGATTCCATGGCCCTCGGAATGGTGGAATCCATCGATTGGGATTTCCAAAGGTTCAACCAAAGGTGGCGCCTCATTGGCTGTACGTTACGGAGCGCCATGTTCGATGAGTGGGTCAAGGAATTCCTCCGCGGCCATCCGGACGGCACCGTAGTCGAGATCGGCTCCGGACTCAACACACGCTTTGAGCGGCTCGACAACGGTCGCCTCCATTGGTTTGACCTTGATCTCCCGGAGGTGGTTGAACTGCGGCGGAAATTCTTCACAGATACCGAGCGGCGCACCACTCTGGCCGCGTCGGTTCTCGATGCGGGCTGGATGGCCGCAGTGCGCCAAAGCCCTGGACCTTACTTCTTTGTCGCGGAAACTGTCTTCGTCTACCTGAAAGAGCAGGAGGTCAAGGCGGCGCTGGCGCAGATCGCGGAGAACTTTCCGTGCGTGAACATCGCCTTCGATACCACCACCCGCAGAGCCATAAAGGGCGGGAACAAAGACCACGCGCGCCGGAAACTGGATGCCCGTTTCACATGGGCCTGCGAAGACCCGAGGGAAATTGAGGGCTGGAATATCGGACTGCGCCTGGTGGAATCCCGCGCCCTAGGGGACGTCCCGGAGCCTTTGAAGCCGCGCCTTTCATTGCCGGTACGGACCAGCTTTCGCGTTTTTCGCAAATTGTTTCCGAAGCTGATGAAGGTGTACCAGCTCAACCTGTTCGCCGGGCAGTCCGCCTGCTGAGCGCCCAACACTGTTCTGAAGTTACGCGCGCGATCGGAAGTCAATCGGCGCGGCAGGCCGTGCCAACCCGCGCGCCCGCAGCGGTTCATTGTGCGTTCACCTGCGATGCTTCACAATGGAAACGTGCGCATCCTGCTGGTGGAAGATGAATCTCGAGTAGCCGGATTCATCGCCCGGGGCCTGCGCGAACAGTCCTATGCCGTCGACATTGCGCGCGATGGCGAGCAGGGCCTGTATCTCGCCACCGTCAACGACTACGACCTGGTGATTCTCGATGTCATGCTTCCCCTCAAAGACGGCCACGCCGTCTGCCGCGAGCTGCGCGGCGCCGGTTTCTCGGCCCCCGTTCTGATGCTGACGGCGCGGGACGCGGTTGACGACCGCGTGGCCGGTCTCGACTCCGGCGCCGACGACTATCTCACCAAGCCCTTCGACTTCAAGGAACTCCTGGCCCGCCTGCGCGCCCTGCTGCGCCGCGCCAAAGTGCTGCGGGCGCAGGTCTGCCGCGTCGGCGATCTGGTGTTGAACACCGCCAGTCACGCCGTTACGCGCTCCGGCAAACCCATCAGCCTCACCGCCAAGGAGTACGCGCTGCTGGAATTTCTGGTGCTCAACGAAGGTCGCGTGGTGGGCCGCGAGCAAATCTCCCAGCATGTCTGGGATGAGAACTTCGACCCCTTCTCCAACGTCATCGACGTCTACATCAAACGCCTGCGCGCCCGCCTCGAAACCGGCGGCGCCAGCCGGCTGATCCGCACCCGCCGGGGGGAAGGCTACATGCTGAGCGCCGGCCCGGTACCCGCCGATGATTAACAGCTTCCGCTTTCGTCTCACGCTCTGGTACCTGCTGTTCTTTTCGGTATTGTTTGTTCTCTTTAGCCTGTTTCTCCACGGCGTGCTCGCCCGCTCTCTGGAGCGCCGCCTCGACGAAGCTCTCGCGGTGGAAGCCAACACTACCGCCGCCATGCTGCAGGATGAGTTCGACGAAATGCAGGGCAATCTCCGCAGGGCCTCCGCCGAGGCCGTCTCCGGCATGCGCCTGAACGGCAGCCTGGTCGCGATCCTTTCCGGGAACCGCGTGCTGGCCGCCAGCACTCCGCTCCCGCAGCCGCAGGTCGATTTCATCGCCGCGCGCATCGCCCTCAACCGCACGGCCGATCTCACCATCGCCGTTCCCCAGGTGGGGCACAACGGGGCGCGCGCCGCCGTGCGCCGTGCCGCAGTCGGCGGCCAGGAGTACCAGGTCGTCGCGCTCCAGTCCCGAGACGAGCTGGTAGAGGATCTCGCGGTCCTCCGACGTGTCACCCTGCTGGCGTTGCCCCTCGTCATCTTACTCGCCGGTTTCGGCGGCTACTGGCTGGCCAGCCGCACACTGGCGCCGCTCGGCTGGATCGCCGAACAGGCCCACCGCATCACCCACAGCAATCTGCACACCGGCCTCGATATTGGCGACGCCGCCGACGAGTTGGCGGTCCTCGCCGCCTCCTTCAATGCGCTGCTCGCGCGCCTCGATCTCTCCTTTGAAAGCATGCGCCGCTTCGTCGCCGACGCTTCCCACGAGCTCCGCACTCCCCTTTCCATCATTCGCGGCGAGGCCGATGTGGCTCTTTCCCATGACCGCTCCGGCGCCGAGTATCGCCAATCCCTGGCCATCATCCTGGACGAGTCCCGCCGCCTGTCGCGCCTCGTCGATGACCTTCTCAACCTCGCTCGCGCCGACGCCGGACGCGTCAAGCTGCAATCCGAAGAGTTCTACCTCAACGATCTCCTGGCCGAATGTTGCCGCTCCGCGCAGTCGCTCGCCGCCGCCCGCGGCATCGCGCTCGAATGCCGCCCCGCCGGGGACGAGCCCTTCCGCGGCGACGAGGAGCTTCTCCGCCGCCTGGTGATGAACCTGCTCGACAACGCTATCCGCTACACGCTCCCCGGCGGCAGGGTCTCCGCCGCACTGGAAGCCGAAGAGTCCCGGTTCCGCATCCGCATCGCCGACACCGGCGTGGGCATCTCTCCCGAGGCGGCACCGCACGTTTTCGAGCGCTTTTACCGCGCCGACACCGCCCGCTCGCGGCAGGATGGCGGCTTCGGCCTGGGCCTCGCCATCGTCAAGTGGATCGCCGAATCGCACCACGGCGAAGTGGCTGTCGCCACGGCCCCCGGCGCGGGCAGCACTTTTACCGTCACGCTTCCCCGGTGATTCATCGCACGTTCGCCCAGGCCCGCCAAACGTGGCGCGAACGCTTCCCGTCCGCGCTCTTGGTCCGATTGGCGGCTACGCCTGCGTCACAGTCTTCGCCGGCGGCTTGGCGGCCTCCATCGCCCGGCGGATCACGAACATGATGTAGAGCGCGAAGACCAAGGCGGTCAACAGCGCCACCAGCACCATAAACAGTCCGTCGATAGTCAGGCCCTGGCCGGTGGCGAACAAATATACCGCCGCGCCCAGCGAAACCACAATCATGAAAATACTGAAGAGGAACAACAGGCCGCGGTCAGACATACCCAGTAAGTCTCTCTGCTCCCTTTTGAATTTCCAGCGCCAGCCAAAATATTGTATAGCAAAAGGACCCGCCGGCAGGATCGGCGCCGGCCCATTCATGGCTGCGCTTTGCGAAAGGCCTCGGCCAGTTCGGCGGCTGTCGCGCGCGCCGTGTGCATGTAGTTTTCGTTCTTGACGACGCGGTCGAGCATCGGCAGGAACTGGTCCAGCGCCACCAGGCGTTTCCGTTCATAGGCCGATGCCAGCAGATTCAGCGCGTTCACCAGGCCAAGGCGATCGTACTTGGCGGTGCGCTCCAGGTCCAGGCGATGCTCGGCCGATTCGGCCATTCGCTCGAACCAATCCTGCAGCGCGCGGGCCGAAAGATCTTCCGAATAATTGAATTTGACCTCGCTCTTTGCCGCGCCGTCTTCCCATCGGAAAATTTTGGTGCCCATGAAAGCCACCTTCCCGGGGGCTTCCAGCGGGTGCGTGAAGTGGTCGAGTTTATCGGCCAGTCCGAAGACTTCGCGGGTGTCGGCCTCATTCAAGTGGAATTTGACGGGCAAGTCGTCATCCACGGCTTCGCGGTAGGCGGCGTCGCCATTGGCTTCGAGAGTCACTTCCAGATAGGCGGGCGCGCTGCCGGGAAAAGAACGCGAGTAAAACAGCCGGGGAGCGGCCGTAGCCGCCACCGCGGCCGAGAGCCACAAAAGCATGGACCACTTCATAGACAGTGACATTCGGTTCAAGCCAGCAAGCGGCTGGCAGCTTCGTGAGTGGCATGGCAAATGGCCACCGCCAGGGCGTCGGCGGCGTCTTCCGACTGGATCGGTTCCGGCAGACGCAGCAAGGACTGCACCATCATCTGCACCTGGCACTTTTCGGCGCGGCCGTAGCCCACCACGCTCATTTTGACTTCCAACGGAGAGTATTCCGCCAGTTTCAACCCTGCTTCCGCGATCGTCAGCAGGGCAACGCCGCGCACGTGCGCCAGCTTCAGCGCCGTTCTGGCGTTCACCGCATGAAAAACCTCTTCCACCGCGGCGAATTCCGGTGCATGTTCGTCCATCACTCGGCGCAGCCCCGTGGCAATTTCGAGCAGCCGCCGCTCAAAGGGCCATTTCGGACTCGTGCAGATCGTCCCGGCGGTTACCACGCGGTGATCCCGCCCGTCGCTGTCGATCACGCCATAACCGGTGCGCTCCGACCCGCAATCGATGCCGAGCACCCGCACGTTACTCTGCCATCGCCAACAGATCCTTCTCGTCGATATCGAAGTTGGAAAACACGCTTTGTACATCGTCGTGTTCTTCCAGCGCTTCGCTCAAACGGAGCATCGAGCTGGCGTTCTTGCCTTCGAGGCGCAGCAGGTTCTTGGGCACCATGGCGATGCTGGCTTCGTCGGGGGCGATGCCGGCGGCGTGCAGCGCCTTAAGAACCGCCTCGTGCGCTTCCGGAGGCGACAGCACGGCCCATTGGTCTCCGTTGTCGCGCAGATCGTCGGCGCCGGCATCGAGAACAATGCCCATGAGCTTTTCTTCATCGGCTTTTTCCGAAGCGACAAAGATCTGGCTCTTGCGGTCGAACATCCAGGCGACACTGCCGTGCTCGCCCATGTTGCCGCCATTCTTCGCGAAGATATGGCGGATATCGCTCACCGTCCGATTGCGATTATCGGTGGCGACATTAACCAGGACCGCGGCGCCGCCTGGCCCGTAGCCTTCGAACATCACTTCTTCGATCTGGCCGCCTTCGAGTTCGCCAGTCCCGCGCATGACGGCCTTCTTGATGTTGTCGGAAGGCATGCTGACGGCTTTGGCTGCCAGAATGGCCGTGCGCAGCCGTGGATTCCCGTCGGGGTCCCCGCCGCTGCGGGCGGCAATCATAATCTCCTTGATGATGCGCGTGAACGATTTTCCGCGCTTGGCGTCCAGTGCCGCCTTTTTGTGTTTAATGGTGGCCCATTTGGAGTGGCCCGACATAAAGAACCTCGCTGGCAGGCCCGGCCCGTCGGCCGGGGAGTGCAAAATGTTATGAATTCAACGTATTGAGGATAGCAGAATCGGGAAATCGGGTAAAGGCGTAAGAGGGCGGCGCCACGCCGAAGTGGGAATGTTCTCTTGTTGGGCGTGGCATTCAAGGAGGTCTGCGCAACCGGTTGACCACCTCCCCCGAGATTTGCCACCCCGGCCGCGCAGCCACCTAATGGACTCTTTTTTTGTAGCGCGGCGGCGAGCCAAACGCCAGTTGATTTCACCGCGCGCCGGTGGTTTTCAACAAATTTCTGCCGCAACGCAGCCTTGCACTTAGCGGCGGCGGGGTGTGACAAAGTTGTGCATAAACCATCGAGCCGGCGGATTGTTCGCAATGCAACAGGCCCTGGTCCGCGCAAATCACCCGGCAAGGTTCCAGATCCATTCGGTCGCATCGCCGTCTGCCTCCACTTCCAGGTTCGCGCACCCCCTCCCTTCCCCTCCCTTCCCAAACACGCTACAATATGATTTGAGTGTCGAACCCTGCGAGTGGGCGAAAGCCCACTTTTTTGTTGGGAATTGCGAATGTCGGTGCAAATGGCGGCCAAAATCGAGGAAATCGCGCAGCGCGTGACAGATGCCGAAGGGCTCGAATTGGTCGAGGTGGAAGTCAAAGGCGGCGGCAATCAACGCCTGGTGCGCATCTCGATCGATAAGCCCGAAGGCGTCACCCACGGCGATTGCGAAACCGTGTCCCAACAGGTCGGCACCATTCTGGACGTGGAGGATGTAGTGCCGGGAGGGCGGTACACACTCGAAGTGAGTTCGCCCGGATTGGAACGGAAACTTCTCAAACCACAAGATTACCAGCGCTTCCAGGGGAAGAAGGCCAATTTGACGCTGCGCGAGGCGGTGAATGGACGCCGCCATTGGGACGGCACCCTGGCCGGTTTGGAAGAAGGCCAGGTGTTGATCGAAACCGCGCCGGGCGAAACCATGCGGTTCCCCCTTGTCCAGGTTCAAAAGGCCACTCTGAAGTTCGAGTGGTAAACCCGCCGGAGAAATACAACCAGAAAACTCAATTGGGATAACGAGGGCACTTTGGAAACGATCTTTCAATCCATCGAGATACTGAGCAAGGAAAAAGGCATCGATCCGCAAATCGTGCTGGACGCGGTGAAGGACGCGATGCTGATTGCCGCGCGCAAGCACTACCGCACGAATGAAGATTACGTCGCGGACATGGACCCCAAGACCGGCGCTATCCAGCTCTATGCCGTGAAAAAAGCGGTGGAGACGGTGGAAGACCCGGTGCACGAGATGACGCTGGCGGAAGCGCGCCGTATCATGCCGGATGCCGAAGTCGGCTCTGAAATCCGCCTTCAGAAAAAAACCGACGCGCTGGGACGGATCTCGGCCCAGACCGCCAAGCAGGTGATTTTTCAAAAGGTGCGGGAAGCCGAACGCGAAACCGTATTCAACGAGTACTCGGGGCGCACCGGCGAGCTGGTCAACTGCACCATCAAGCGGGTGGAAGGGCCGGACTACATTCTGGACCTCGGCAAGACCGAGGCCAAACTGCCCAAAAAGGAACAGTCGCGCCTGGAAAGCTACAGCGTGAGCGACCGCGTGCGCTGCGTGATCAAGCTGGTGGATAAATCGAGCAAAGGCCCGGGCGTACTGGTGTCGCGCGCGGCGCCGGAGCTGGTGATGCGGCTGTTCGAACAGGAAGTGCCGGAGATTTACGACGGCACGGTAGCCATCAAGGGCTGCGCGCGCGAGGCCGGAGAGCGGACCAAGATTGCGGTGCAGAGCCGCGACCGCGACGTGGATAGCGTAGGCGCCTGCGTGGGCATGAAGGGCATGCGGGTGCAATCCATCATCCGCGAGCTGCGCGGCGAAAAGATCGACATCATCGAGTATTCCGACGATCCCGTGGTGTTTGCGACGCACGCGCTGAGCCCGGCGAAAGTCAGCCGGATTACGATCCTCGATCCGGTGGAAAAGCACATGGAAGTGATCGTGGACGATTCTCAACTCTCTCTCGCCATTGGCAAGAAGGGGCAGAACGTGCGCCTCGCGGCCAAGCTGCTGAACTGGAAAATCGATATCAAGAGCGAAGAAGAGAAGCGGCAGGAAGTGGAGTCGCAGATGGCTGCGCTGGTGGCTCCGGGCGCGCCGGTATCGGTGCTGATCGAATACGGACTTTCCGAGGTGCTGGTGGAAAGGCTGGTGGCGACGGGTATCGGCACCATCGAGCAACTGGGAAGCATGACGCCGGAGCAATTGGAAGAGATCCAGGACGTTGGCCCGCAGGTCGTGGAAACCATCCAGCAAGCGGTGAACGCCTACTATAGCCAGTTCGAGGAGCAGGCGACGGCCGAGCCGGTGGAAGCAACGGCCGAGCCGGTGGAAGCAACGGCCGAGCCGGTGGAAGCGACCACCGGGCCGGCGGAAGCGACAGCCGAGCCAGTGGAAGCGACAGCCGAGCCGGTGGTGGAAACAGAGACTGTGGTGGAAGCAGAGCCGGCTCCGCAAGCGGAGACTGCGCCGGAAGAAACAGCTCCTCCAGCGGTGGAAGCGGAAAGCCAAGCGGCGGCGGAGCAGTTTGGTACGATAGAAGACGCGGCTCCCCCCACTCACAATCCGTCGGAAGGTCACGGCCCGGAAGGGACCGAACCGGACGAGGGCGCCCCGGCCGAAAGCGGCGAGTAAGGCTGCCACGGTGCCTGTAAGAGGAAAGTCGCGCATGTACGGCGGAAGAAGCGGTAGAAGCAGATAGCTTTCTCTATGAAGAAGATTCGCATCAATGAGCTGGCCAGGGAGTTGGAAGTCAAGGCTCACGAAATCCTGGACCGCCTGCCTGAACTCGGCGTAACGGAAAAAAAGACGCACTCCAGCTCGATCGATGAAGACGTGGCGATAAAGCTGCGCCGTCTCTACGGGTTCGAAACACCGGCGGAAGCCGGAGCCGAAGGCGAACCGGTACAAGAAAGCGCTGCCCCCACGGGGATCGTCGAAACCATGGAGGCGACCGCGCCGTCGGCCGCGCCCGCACACATTGAGACCGCCGCGCACGAAGAGCCGGCAGCCGAACCGGCCGGTAGAACGGCTGTCGAAGAACCAAAGTTGACGCCGGGAAGCGCCGTGCCCATTCGGCCGCCGCTGGCTCCTGGCAGGCCGATCCATCCTCCGGTAGGGGGCATCCGAACGACGGCGGCGCGGCCGGAAGGTCCGCGGGTAGCGCCGGCTCCTCCGCCGGCTCCTCCGCCGCCGGCAGCAGTCGTAGCGCCGGGACGTCCGGCGGCGCCGGCTGCCAAACCGTTGCCAGGACCGGCGAGCACCACTCCGCGGCCCGGACAGATTCTTTCAGGACCACGCCAACCATTTCCAACCGGGCCGGCCGAAGGTGCGCGTGTTTCCGGTCCGGGCGCCGCGATGCCCGGGATGGCGGCCAGGCCACCGATAGTAGGGCGGACGAGGGCGGCGGGAACGCCCGGACCGGGCGCTCCCGCATCCGCGCAGGCGTCCCCAACGGCTGGTTCGATGCCTTTAACCGCCGGGCGGACATTAGTCGGACAGCCCGCCGCCCGTCCGGTGGTTCCACCGCGTCCGGACTTGGTGGCCAAGCTGGGCATGCCAAGACCTGCCATGCCCGCGCCGCCCCCTTCTCCGCGCCCCGGAATTCCCAGACAGCCGAGCTCGCCCGTACCGGGCCAACCAATTTATCGGGGACCGATCCGGCCGGGCCAGCCGATGGTGGCCAGAACGGGTGTGCGCCCCGGCACTCCAGGCGTGCGTCCAGCCGGGCCCAGGCCTCAGCATCCCACTTCGCGAGGCCGCATGGAACCGGGTCTGGCGCCGCCTCCAATGGAACAGCCGCGCGGACGTCCCGGCGACAAACGTCCTTCGCGCCCGCAGCCCAGGGAACGCCAGGAACAGGAGCGCATGCTGCGGCCGGCGCGCCGGCAGGTGGAAGCCGGTCCTCCGCCCATCAGTCGCGAGATCACCATTTCGGAAGGCATCACGGTCAAGGAGCTTTGTGAAAAGCTGGACGTGAAGGCCGCCCTGGTCATGAAGAAGCTGATGGACCGCAGTATCTTTGCCACCATCAACCAGACCCTGGATTCGAAGCTGGCAACCGAAGTGGCGCGCGAATTCGGCGCTTCCACCGCCACGGTGAGTTACGAAACAGAAGCCATGCAGGCCGTGGAAGAAGCCGAGGAAACCAAGGACCTGCAGAAACGCGCGCCGGTGGTGACCATCATGGGGCACGTCGACCATGGAAAGACGTCGCTGCTGGACGCCATCCGCGAAGCCCATGTGGCGGCGCACGAAGCCGGCGGAATCACGCAGCACATTGGCGCATACCAGGTGGAGATGAACGGCAAGAAGATCGTGTTCATCGACACACCCGGCCACGAGGCCTTCACGCGCATGCGAGCTCGCGGCGCGAAAGTAACGGACATTGTGATTCTGGTGGTGGCGGCGGACGACGGCGTGATGCCGCAGACGCTGGAAGCCATCGACCACGCCAAGGCGGCCAAGGTTCCCATCATCGTGGCGATCAACAAGATCGACAAACCCGACGCCCAGCCCGAGCGCGTGAAGCAGCAATTGGCCGACCGCGGCCTGCTGGCCGAAGACTGGGGCGGCGACGTGGTCATGGTGCCGGTCTCGGCGCGCACCCAGCAGGGCATACCCCTGTTGCTCGAAATGATCCTGCTGGTGGCCGAATTGCAGGACCTGAAAGCCAACCCGGCCCGGCCCGCCATGGGCACTGTGATCGAAGCACAACTGGACCGCGGGCGCGGACCGGTGGCGACGGTGCTGGTGCGCAACGGCACCCTGGCAGTGGGAGATTTCTTCATTTGCGGCGCGGTATTCGGCAAGGTGCGCGCCATGCAGAACGACCGCGGCGAGCAGATCCGCAAGGCGGAGCCATCGACGCCGGTCGAAGTGCTGGGCCTGGATTCAATGCCCGAGGCGGGCGACGATTTCCAGGTGGTGACGGACACCGCCAAGGCCAAACAGATCGTGGGATTCCGCGATCAGAAAATGCGCGAACAGGCCCTCGCGAAATCCAGCCGCCTGACGCTCGAACAACTCCACTTGCAGATGGAGGCCGGCGAAGTCAAGGAGCTGTCCATCATCATCAAGACCGACGTGGGCGGAACGGCCGAGGTGCTGACCGAATCCCTGCAGAAGCTTTCGAACGAAAAGGTAAAGGTCCGGGTGATTCACTCGGGCGTGGGCGCGATCAACGAATCGGACGTGCTGCTGGCATCGGCCTCGAACGCCATTATCATCGGCTTCAACGTGCGCCCGGAGCGCAACGCCGCCGCGTTGGCGGAGCAGGAAAAGGTGGACGTGCGTCTGCACACCATCATTTACAACCTGACGGACGAGATCAAGCTGGCGATGACCGGGCTGCTGGCGCCGGTCTACAAGGAAGTCTATCGCGGCAAGGCGGAAGTGCGGGATACCTTCCGCATCACCAAAGTCGGCAACGTGGCGGGCTGTCTGGTGCTGGATGGCGCCATCACGCGCGATTCGGAAGTGCGGCTGCTGCGCGACAACATGGTGGTCCACACCGGGAAAATCGGTTCGCTGCGGCGCTTCAAAGACGACGTCAGCGAGGTGAAGAGCGGAATGGAATGCGGCATCACGCTGGAGAACTACGGGGATATCAAGCAGGGCGACATCCTCGAAGCCTTCAAGACGGAGCGCGTCACCAACGAAGCCGCCTGAAGACATGGCTGCCATCGGCGTCGTGACCCTGGAACTGCGGCTCGAGAGCGCGCATTCGCTCAAGGAAAAGCGGCACGTGGTGGAGAGCTTGAAGGACCGGCTGCGCCACAAATTCAACGTGGCCGTGGCGGAGATCGAATACCAGGAGTTGTGGCAACGGTCGGCGGTAGCGGCGGTGACGGTCTCGGGGGACCGCGTCCATGCGGAAAAGGTGCTCCGCGGCGTGGAAGAAGAAGCCGCCGCCTTGTTGGGCGCGGAACTCGCCGGAGCCACCGTGGAATGGCTGGCGTGAAGGCGGCTGTTACCGATTTGGCTTTTTTTGCAACGCCTTTGGCTTGCCAAGGGCTTTAGTTTTGATATGGATGAGAGGCGCGCATTACGGGTATCCGAGGCGGTCCGGGAAGAGTTATCCGAAATCATCGGGTTTGAGACGGATGACCCCCGGCTGCTGGCGGTGGAAGTAACGGCTGTCCATGTCAGCACGGACGGCCGGTACGCCAATATCCGCGTGGCGGCGCGGGGCACCGAACGGGAGCAGCACGAATCGATGACCGCGCTGGACCATGCGCAAGGCTATTTACGGCACGAACTGGCCGGCCGGTTGAGCCTGCGGCGGGTCCCGGAACTGCATTTTGAACAGGATAAGGCCCCGGACGTCGAGAGCCGGATCGACTTTTTGATCAAGCGGGCGAAAAAATCTCGCGCGCGGGTCGAAAATTAGCCCAAAAACGAAACAATTTGTGCTAGTTTTGTTTCTGTTGGCAGCTCCGGCCGCAACTTGGCCGGAATGTGTCCGGCGGATCGGCGGCAGCCGGGGCCAGACGGCCTACAGAGCCGAATCCGGCGAACTTGAGATGGGGTTTCTGACGAAAGACAGGATGGATCAGCCATGCGCGCAGCTCCAATGACAAGCCGATTTTTGGATGCCTGCCGGCGACGGCCCACGGACGTGCGGCCGGTGTGGTTTATGCGGCAGGCAGGCCGCTATCTGAAGCAGTACCGCCAGATCCGCGACAAGCTGGGAGTCCTGGAGATTTGTAAGCGACCGGACCTGGCGGCGACTGTGACCTTGCAGCCCGTGGAGATGCTGGACGTGGACGCGGCCATCATTTTCGCGGACTTGCTGCTGCCTGTCGAGCCCATGGGCCTGAAGCTGAAGTACGAGCGCGGCGAAGGGCCGGTGATTTCCAACCCGGTGCGCACCACCGACGACGTGGATTCGCTTGCAACCACCTATACCGACGACTTGGGCTACGTGGGAGAGGCCATCCAAAGCGTTGTGCGCTCGCTGGCGGGCCGCGTCCCGGTGATCGGATTTGTGGGCGCGCCCTTTACCATGGCGAGTTACATGATCGAAGGCGGCGCCTCGCGCAATTTCATCCGCACCAAGAAGCTGATGTATAGCGACGAAACCCTGTGGCGGCGGCTGATGGGGAAGATCGTGGACGTGCTGGCGCCCTTTGCACACCTCCAGGTGACGGCCGGCGCCCGGGCCATCCAGGTGTTCGATACCTGGGTGGGCACCCTTGGTTCGGACGATTACGTGCGGTACGCGGCGCCGTATTCACGGGCCCTGATCGAGCGCATCCGCTCGACCGGCGTGCCGGTGATTCATTTCGGCACGGGCGCCTCGGGATTTTTCAAGGAACTGCACGCCGCGGGCGGCGATGTGATGGGCGTGGACTGGCGCATCAACATCGACCAAGCCTGGATGGATATCAGTTACCGTTCGGCCATCCAGGGGAACCTGGACCCGGTGGCGCTGTTCGCGCCGCTCAACGAGCTGCGCACCAAGGTGCATGAGCTGCTGAAGCGCACGGGCACGCGGCCCGGCCACATTTTCAACCTGGGGCACGGCATTCTGCCGGAGACTCCCGTGGAAAGCGTGAAGGCCGTAGTGGAGATGGTGCGGGAATTCAAGCCGTGAAGCAGGCGGTTCTGCTGCTCGCTCATGGCGCTCCGGAGCGGGTAGAAGATGTCGAAGAGTACCTGAAGTTCGTGCGCGGCGGGCGCCCCGGTCCAACCCCTCCTGAAGTGGTGGAGGAAGTGCGGCGGCGGTTGGCGGCCATCGGCGGCTCTTCCCCGTTGCGGGCCTGGACGGAGGCTCAGGCCGCGGCTCTGGAAAAGCTGCTCGGCATACCCGTTTTCTTCGGCATGCGCAACTGGTATCCGCTGATTGCCGAAACCATGGAGAGAATCCGTGACGCCAACGTCCAGCGGATCGCGGCGGTCTGTCTGGCGCCCCAGTTTTCCGAGCTCAGCGTGGGGCTCTACATCAAGCGGACCGAAGAAGCCAAACAGAAGTTGGGCATGACGGCGGAAATCGTCTGGGCAAAAAGTTTTCACGACGAACCGCTGCTGGTGGAAGCCTTCGCGGAGCGGTTGCGGCCGCTGGCGGCGGGAAGGAAAATCCTGTTCACGGCGCACAGCCTGCCTGAGAAGGCGCTGGCATCGGGCGACCCTTACTGCCGCGAAACGCGCGCCACTGCCGCGGCGGTGGCCGCGCGGTTGGGCCTGGCGGATTGGGATTTCGCGTATCAAAGCCAGGGCATGACCAACGACCAGTGGCTGGGCCCGACCGTGGAATCCCGCCTGGATCGCTACGCCGCCGCGGGTATCCGCGAAGTGGTGGTGGACCCGATCGGCTTCGTCTGCGACCACATCGAAGTGCTGTTCGACATCGACATCCTGTTCCGCGGCTATGCGCGGGAACGCGGCATCGCACTTGAGCGGCCGGAATCGCTCAACGGATCCGCTACCTTCACCGCGGCGCTGGCCGAGGTGGCGAAGCGATGCCTCGCATAGTCATCATCGGTGGAGGCATTTCGGGCCTCTCGGCGGCATACTATCTCGCCAAGGGCGGTGCGGCATCGACCATCCTGGAATCGCGTCCCCGGCTGGGCGGCGTCATCCAGACCGAGCACGTCGAGGGCTGCACACTCGAAGCCGGCCCCGACAGCTTCCTTGCCATCAAGCCGGCGGCGCTCCAATTGATCGCCGACCTGGGGCTTTCGAGCCAGGTGATCGGGTCGAACGATCATCTGCGCGTGACCTTCGTGCGCAAGAACGGGCGTCTGGTCCCGCTTCCCGACGGCCTCATGATGGTGGTGCCCACCAGGATTCTGCCGCTGCTTACCACCCGCCTGGTGAGTTGGGGCACCAAGCTGCGGATGGGCCTGGAATGGTTCCGCGCGCCCCAACTAAGACCCGGCGACGAATCGGTGGCCGAGTTTGTGGAAGAGCATTACGGCCGCGAAGCCGTAGATTATCTCGCCGAGCCGCTGCTTTCCGGCATTTACGGCGGCAACCCCGGCGAACTGAGCGTCAGGAGCGTGCTGCCGCGCTTCGTCGAGCTGGCCAATCGCTATGGCAGCCTGACGCGCGGCGTGCTGGCGGAACGCGCCAGGGCCGCGCAGCACCGCGCCAAGACCGCGCCTCAGCCCCTGTTCCAGACCCTGAAAGGCGGGCTGGGGCAGATGGTGGATGCCGCGGCGGAGGCCATTCAAGGCAAAGCCGAGGTGCGGCGCGGGCGCGCCGAAACGGTGGAGCGCGCCGCCGGCGGATTCCGCGTCAGGATGGACGGCGACTGGCTGGAAGCCGGCCACCTGGTGGTGGCCTGTGAAGCGCACAGCGGCTCGGCGCTGTTAAGCGCGGTGGATCCCCGGGCGGCGGAGCTGCTCGGCACGGTGCCCTACAGTTCGTCCATGACCGTGTCGCTAGGGTTTGACGCGGCCGATTTTATTAAACCGCCGGTCGGCTTCGGCATCCTGGTGCCCAGGAAAGAGCGGCGCCGGATGTTGGCCTGCACGTGGGTGGGCACCAAGTTTCCGTATCGCGTGCCCGAAGGCAAGATTGTGGCGCGCTGCTTCCTGGGAGGCATGGAAGACGCCGGTGTGCTGGAGGAATCGGACGAAGCGATTATCGCAGCGGCCACCGCGGAGTTGCAGGAGATTGCCGGCATCGCCGCGCGGCCGCGATTCACGCGCATCGCCCGCTGGCCGCGAGCCATGGCGCAGTATTCCGTGGGCCACGCGCAGCGCATCGAGGAGCTGGAAGCGCGCATCGCCGCCATCCCCGGCCTGCACCTGGCCGGCAACGCGTATAGCGGTATCGGCATGCCCGATTGCATCCGCATGGGCAAGCTGGCCGCGCAAAGGATTCTCCAGTAGGCCAGGCCTCCCGCCCTGTCTAGAACACTGGTAGCGCCGGCGGTCTTTGCCGCCGGTGTCTTTAGCGCGCTTGGCCGTAGCCGCTTACTTCATTTTTTCGAACAGCGCCAGGATTCTCTTGTATTCGTCGGCCCAACTGGAGGGCTGGCGGAAACCGTGGTCTTCCACGGGATAGACGGCCAGGTTCCAGTTCTCCTTGCGCAGTTCGATGAGTTTCTGCACCAGCCGCACGGTATCCTCGAACTCGACGTTGGTGTCCACCATGCCGTGGCAAATCAGCAGCGAGCCTTTCAATCCTTGCGCGAAGAAAATCGGCGAGGACTTGCGGTAGGCTTCGGGGTCGGTTTGCGGAAGATTGAGAATCTCCGAAGTGTAACCGTGATTGTAGAGCGCCCAATCGGAGACCGGCCGCAGAGCCGCGCCCGCGGCGAAGACATCAGGCTGCGTGAACATCGCCATCAGAGTGATAAAGCCGCCGTAGCTGCCGCCCCACAGGCCGATCTTTTTCGGATCGACCCCCTCTTGGGCGGCCAGGTACTTGGCGGCGTCCACGATATCGTCCAGGTCCTTGCCGCCCATGTGCTCGTAGACGGCGGTGCGCCAGTCGCGGCCATAGCCCGCGGATCCCCGGTAGTCCACGTCGATCACGGTGAATCCACGCTCCATCAGGATGTGATCGAACAGGTACTCGTGGTAATAGCTGGTGGACCACTTGTGGTCGACGTTTTGCAGATAGCCGGCGCCGTGGACGAAGATCACGCCGGGTCCGCCCTTCTTGAAACTGGCGGATTGGAACAGGCGGGCCGGCACTTTGACGCCGTCGCGCGCGGGCACCATGACGATGGGCACGTCCAGCCAGGGATACTGCGCGAATTCCGGCGAGGGCGACGTAGTAACTCTCTTGGCGGCGCCTTTGGGATCGTTTTCGCGGATGTAGAGCTCGGGCGGCTTGTTGGTATAGGAATAGATGTCGGCGATCCAGTGCTCGTCGGGCGAAAGCGTGGTCACGTGTTTCCCGGGCTCCTGCGTGATGCGCGTCAGCGGCCCGCCATCGCCGCTCATCTGGTATAGAAATTGATCGAACGGGCCATCCTTGGTGGCCGTGAGATAGAAGAGCGATTTATCGCGCGATTGCCGCGCGTTAATGACCTCCCATTGTCCGGAAGTGAGCGCGCGCGGCTCGCCGCCGTCGAAAGCCACGGCGTACAGATGCGCATAGCCGGAGCGCTCGGACTGGAAAAAGACTTCGCGGTCGTTCTTCATCCAGCCGAAGGTGTTGGCGGCGGGCCCGCCCAGCCAGGCGTCGTCGTGGTCGTGGGCCAGCACGCGGGTCTTGCCGGTCGCGGGATCGAGCGCCAGCAGCCAGCGGTCCTTGTTGTCGGCGGCGCGCGCCGAAATCACTGCCTTGGTTCCGTCGTCCGACCAAAGCGGCATACTGAGCTGCACGTCGCGATCCTGCGGGGCGGGCGTGCGCGCCGGCGGGCCGCCTTCGCGCGCGGGTTGCGGCGTAGCGGCGGCAGCCGGCGGCGTGCGGCGCTGGCCGTGATCCACCCATTTGACCTCGCCGCTAGCCACGTCAATCATGGCGAGCCGCGAGGCGCCCTGGCCGTCGCCCACATTGGAGCGGCCGTTGATGTCTTCGGTGTAGCCGCTTTCCGTGATGTAGTTCGGAACGATGGTGTTGCGCGGACTGCCCGGCTCCAAGACAGTGGCGAAGACGGTTTTTTCATCGGGAGAAAGCTGCAGTTGCCCGACGGTCTGGCGCCCGGTGGGGGTGAAGGGTTTGCGCGCCGGCTCGTCCTTCTTGCGGCGCGCATCGGCTTCCTCGCGGGCGGCCACGCGATCGCGGACGGTCTCCAGCAGCTCCTTCTGCTCGTTCTTGAGATACTCCTGGCTGGCGCTGGTAGCCTGCTCGCCACTACCCCCGGCCGCGCCGGTAGGAGGCGCGGCGCCGCGCCCGCCCTGTCCGCGTCCGCCCTGGCCCAAGCCGCCACCTTGCCCGCGGCCGCCGCCTCCGCCCGTGGGAGCGGCCTGAGTGGTGGCTGCGGCGGCGCGGATGTCGGTCATCTGCACCAGCATTCCGGAATCGAGCGACATCACGTACAGATTGCCGCCGCGCGTGAACGCGATGCGTTTGCCGTCGCGCAGGAAGCGCGGATTCGCCTCGTTCTCGGTGGTTTTCGTAAGCTGCTGAATCCCTCCGGTGGTGTTGTCGTACAGGTAGAGATCGCCGTTCGAAGCATAAACCGTGAGCCGCTTGTCCCGCGTGGTATCGCCGCCAACCGGTGGCAACTGCTTGATCTCCTCATCGGAGAGCTTGCGCAGGCCGGACCCGTCGCGATCGGCAGTGTAGGTGTCCATGGGCGCGGCCTCTTTGTCGGTGTACTGTTTCCACTGGAAGTAGACGTGCGCGCTATCGTGCGACCATCGCGGGGCCGCGGGCTCGTAGCCCACCAGCCCCGGACCACGCATGATGCTGTCGATCGTGAGCGAGAATTTGGGAGTCTGGGCCTGCGCGAAAAACAACGCCAGGCTGAACGGGATAATGATTTTGCGAGTCAAGGAAAAATGATATCGCAAAAGCGCGAACCGCGCCCTCGATATTCCCGCGGGATATGGGAGTCGGGAGCCCGAGGTCTGACGCCACAATCAGCCCGGGGTTAGTGCGTCATGGCGTAGACGATGTAGTTCACTCCGATGCGGATGCCCAGGGCCGAAAAACGCGCGGGATACGTGGGTTCGTCGGCGTTCTCCCAGGAATCGCCCAGGTCGTTGTTGTGCGTCATGACGGCGATCAGCCGGCCCTTGTCGTCGTAGATGCCGCGGAAGTGGCCGCCCGAGCCGCCGCCGCCGTCGGCGCCATGGAACCAGTCGGTCGGACACTTCTCGCAGATGCTGTGCGTTTGCGTGTACTGCATGCCCGGCACCTGATAGCGGTCATCCAGGTCGTAGACGGTGTGAAAAATCGGGTCATTGTCGGGGATATCGACGATCTTGCGATCGGGCTCGATGCGCTTCATGCAGTGGATGAAAACATTCCACTCGTCGTCGCCGTGGAAATCGTCGCACATGAAGAAACCGCCGCGATCCAGGAACTCGCGAAACTTCTTGACCATCTGCTCGGTCAGCTCCCAGTGGCCTACCTCCACGGCATACAGCCAAGGGTAGTTGAATACGTCGTCGTCCTGCTCCAGATTAATCGGCTGTTCGGCCGATTTGCCGGCGATGCGCGTCAGCCGCCGGATGGCCATCGCCAGGTGACGGTCCGACCGGGGATAGTCGATGGTCCAGTTGGTATTTCCCTGATGCCAGTCGTAGCCGCGCTTCTCCCGCGCCTGCCAATCGATGTTCAGCGGCGTGGTGGGATACATGAGGCGCGCGAAGGTCCACTCGCCGGGAACCAGGTAGTCTTTGGGCAAAGGGAAATTGTTGTATTCCCAGGCGGGGTATTCCCGGAATGGGTCCTGCGCCCAAAGGGTGCATACAACCAGTCCGCAACCCACCAGCCCCGCTAAGATCTGCCCTCGCGTCATCTATACCTTTTAGTATAGACGCGCCGGTCAGCGGGTTCGCCTCGCTCCAGCGGCGGCACTGACGCGCTCCGGCATGTCGGCCAGCGCATAACTGAAGACCGCCAGGGCCGCCACGCTCTTGCGGAAATCGTCGGGATTGACCTTGTCTAATGTATCGGCTTCGGAGTGGTGCCAGTCGAAATAGTGGGCACCGGAGGCGCGTTCGGAAAAGCCGGGCACGCCATCGCGGATGAGCGGATTGATGTCTTCGCCGCCGCCGCCGCCGGTAATTTCGCCGGCTGCGATGGGGTCGAGGAGCGCGCCAATCTGGCGCACCATCTCCATGGACTTGGCATCGACGCCGGCCCCGAAACCGCGAGGCGTTTCGGCCCCGCCGTCCATTTCGAGCGCCGCCACCTGGTCCTTGAGGTGGTCGCTCACAAACGCGCGGTAGGCCTCGCCGCCGCGTCCTCCGTTCTCTTCATTCACCCAAAATGCCAGGCGCAGGGTGCGCCGCGGTTGCAGGCCCAGCTTGTGAATCAGCGACATCGCCTGCAGGCAGGCCATGATGGAAGCGCCGTCGTCCTGCGCTCCCTGGCCAACATCCCAGGAATCGATGTGGCCGCCGATGACGACCACTTCTTCGGGATGTTCCGTGCCCGGAATTTCGCCGATCACGTCGCCGCTATCGGCATCGGGAAGCATCTGCGCGCCCATTTCCAAGTGGATCTTCACCGGTACGCCTTCCGCACAGAGGCGGCCGATCATGAGCGCGTCTTCCGGCGAGATGGCGGCGGTGGGAATCTTCGGCTGCGCCTCGTCGTATATCATGGCGCCGGTGTGCGGGGCCTGCATGGCGAGCGGCGTGGCGGAGCGCAGCAGCGCGGCCACCGCGCCCAGAGCCGCCGCCCGCGATGCGCCGCTCTGGCGGTAAACCCGGGCTGAGCCGTAGCCCTCGAAGGCGTAATTGTAAACCACGATCTTGCCCTGGATCTTGTCGCGCCCGAGCTTCGCCAGATCGTCAAAGTTGGAGACGGCTACCGCCTCGGCAGTGATTCCGCCGGGCGGCGTGCCGACGCTCATTCCCAGCCCCAGCATGTGGAGTGGCCTATCGAGCGGCGCGAGGATGCGCCCGGATTCAGCGCCGCGCACCCAGTGCGGCACCTTGGTGGGGATCACGCGCACGTTGCTCAACCCGACAGCCTTCATCTGCTCCACCGACCACGCGATGGCCTTTTCGAGCGACGCCGAACCGCTCAAGCGGTTGCCGATGCGGTAGCAGAGATACTCGAGACGATCGTAGCCCTCGGTATCGGCCAAAGCCGCCTGGATCAGCTTGCGCGCAGTCGCGCGATAGCGCTCGGTGAGGTTGGATGGAGCGTCCTGCGCAACAGCAAGGGAAGCGCCCAGAAAGAATAAAGCAAATATAGGAATACGACGAATCATCACTAACCATGGTACAGCGCGCTGAAGGCTCAGCGCACAAAAGGGATGTACGCGGGCACGCTGCGCTGGTATTCGCGAAACTGATCGGCGAAGCGCGAAGCCAGCAGACGGTCTTCGCAGCGGACGCGGATTTCCGTGCCCAGCAGGAACACCGCCAGCGCCAGCGGCATCCACTGCCACGCCGTGCGGAGCAGCAGCGTCGAGACAAGCATCAGGAGCAGCGAAGCGTAGATGGGGTGGCGCACGATGGCGTAAGGCCCGGTGCGGACGAGTTCATGGTCTGCGTACAGCCCGGCGCGAATGCGGAGCTGCTTGCCCAGGTGCGTGACCGAGGACCACGCGATCGCGATCGCAACCGCCGCCAGAAGCCACGCCACCGCGACCCGGGCCACGCCGGGTGAGGAATTGGCGGGAAGTCGCAGTCTAAACGCCATGGTGATGGCCAGAATCTCAAAGAACAGCCCGGTCAGACTCGGACCGGAGACCGTAGTGGAGGCGCGCTTCTGATAAAGCGGAGCACGGAAGACAAACGGAAAGAACCAGGCCACCCAACAAACCACCAGGTCCAACCGAATGCCCGCCGCCATGCTACTTCACTCCCTGAAGGATGGTGTTGGCCATGCGTGCATCTTCAAACTCGGTGCGGTCGCCGGCTTTCTTCCCGGGCACGGGAAGCAGCCGCGCGGCCAGAGGTTTATTCCATTTGAACGCCAGCGTGGCCACATCGCCCACCATGCGCGCCAGGCGATCTTCGCCGGTGTCGCCGGGCAGCGGCACAGTGTCCAGGCCGCCCGCGCACACCGCCGAGTAGGCCAGCAGGGAATCGATGTTGTATGCGCCTTCAGCCCATCGCCGCGCCAGCACCGCGTCTTCCAGCACCGGAACCATCAGGCCTGAGTACCCCACGCGCTTGACGGGAGCGCTCTGCACGGCGCGCGTGATGATGGCGGCGGCGGTCATGGTGCCGCTGGAGCCGAAAGCGCCACCAGTGAAGGACTCCATCGCGCGGCCGATGGAAACTTCGCCCAGGGGCGCGGGCGTGGGATCGATTCCCGCATAAGTCCAATTACTCGACTGGGCGATCCCGGTAGCAATGCTCTCGGCTGCGGCCAAGGGTTGCGCCAGCGCGGCGGCCAGTGCTTTCTCGGCGCGGCGCGGGTCGCGTTCCCGCGCAAACACGTCCGCCACCACGTTGGCGCTTTCCAGACCGACCGAAAACGTGCGCCCGCCGCCCGCATGCCAGGCTCCCGGAAAGAATGGTCCGTAGGGTTTGAGCATGGCGATGGCGGCGAAATTGAAATTGGCCTGGCCGTGCGGGCTGTGTTGCGCAAGCGCCTGGATCAAGCGCGCCGATTCGCGAACCGCTTTCCAATGAATGCCGTCTTCGGCTGCCACCACCAGGCTGGCATTCAACTTGACGCGCGGAAGAACTTCGGCCAGCAGATCCATCGGCGCTGTGTCGTCGGCATCGTTCAGCATAGCCGGCCCGATGCTGCCGGAAAAATCCAGCTTGGCGGCGAGCGAATCGAGCTTCAGAAGAAACGCCACGGCGTCGGCGCGCGTCATCCCAGATGTGTAGCGAGCGAACGGTTGCGTGGCGATGCGGATGGTCTCCACGTCGAAACCGGCGCCGCGGTAAGCTTCTCTGGCGCTAGTCAGGAAGCGGACGGCATCGCCGATTTGGGAAGAATAGTTGGTGGCGTCGATGTCGATGAAGGCCGTGATGGCTCTGACCTTGGGCCTGGCATCGGCGCCCCAAACTGTGGACGCTACCAGCAAGATCAGAAGATTTTTGAGCATGGATCGGTTATAGCATGTTGGCGTGCGAAGCAATTTGCATTGTTCGGAACCCCAAAGTATTATTTAAATCGTACAGGAGGAGTCAATGAGCGCCATGAGGATTCGCGGCAAGGGTTTTTCGGGATGGAGCAGACTGGCGGTGGCCGGGCTGTTATTAGTCTCGTCGGCGGCTGTTTACGCTCAGACCAACGAGGAAAAGGATAAAGCTAGAAAAGCCCAGCCGGCGGCCCAAAAGAAGGGCGACCAGAAGAAAGCGGATCAGAAACCGGCTCCGGCGGCTCAAAAGTCCCAAGCGCCAGCCACTCCGCTGAACAACCGGGGGAACGCGACGACTCCCACCAGTGCGGCTCCCGCCCATCCATCTGCCATCGTGAAGGGCGGCGAGACGCCGGCCCATCAACCTGCCATCGTGAAGGGCGGCGAGACACCGGCCAGGCCGCCCGCCACCGTCTACGGCAATCCGGCAACGGGTCGCCCGGCGGGTACATCCGGTGGCAATTTGAACACGGGTCGCCCGGTGGGCGGAGGCCCCGTCGCCGGCCGCCCAAGCCATGCTGACTTCCATGGCTCCAACAATACGCAGGTCCACTATGGCGCCAATGGCCAGCCACGGGTGGTGCAGGCGCGCGGAATGACCATCGTGCATACGCCTTCGGGTGTCCGGCACGTGGTGGTGGAGCGGCCCGACCATACCATGATTGTGGCCAATGGAGCCCGCAGTGGTTTTGTCCAGCGGCCGTACGTGGTCGGCAACGTGAGTTATGTGCAGCGCACTTATTATGTGGGCGGCGCCTCTTATGTGCGCGTCTACCGGCCTTACATGTTCGGGGGCATTTCACTGAACCTGTACGTGCCGGGGCGTTACTATGCGCCCGGATTTTATGCGTGGGCCTATAACCCCTGGGCAACTCCGGTGGTGTACAACTGGGGCTGGGCGGGAAGTCCGTGGTTCGGGTTCTATGGCGGGTGGTTTACGCCTTATCCCACCTATACCAACGCCACCTTTTGGCTGACCGACTACGTGATCGCCATGAGCTTGCAGCAGGCGTATCAGGACCGCATGGCCGCTGCCGCCAATGCTCAGCCTTACCCGGCGGGTGGCACGCCGCTTACGCCCGATGTGAAGCAGCAGATTGCCGACGAAGTCCGCCTGCAACTGAATGAGGAGCGGGCCGCGGCCCAGAATCCCAATGCCGCGTCTGGCGTTCCGTCATTCCTCACCGACAATTCCGCGCACGTGTTCGTGGTCTCGAGCAGCTTGTATGTGATGGCGAATGGCGGCGCCGAGTGCCCCGTCACGGAAGGCGACGTACTACAGATGATGGCTCCGCCGCCGCCGGGTTCGCCAGACGCCAACGTCGTGGTTCTGGCCTCCAAGAGGGGTGAGTGCCGCAAGGGCAGCATGGTTTCCGTGGGGATCACGGATCTGGCTGACATGGTGAGCCAGATGCGTGGCACCATCGACCAGGGACTGGGGGTATTGCAGCAGCACCAGGGTGGCATTCCCGCGCCGCCGCCAGCCGCCCAGGCGCCGCCCGTGCAGCCCGCCTATGCATCCGCGGCGCCCCCGCCGGATCCCAACGTATCGAACGAGATCGCGCAACAGGCCCAGGCGTCCAGCCAGGCGGAAAACGATGCGCTCAACCAGGCGCAGCAGGCCGCCCCCGCCGGCAACGCTCCCACGGTCAACATCAGCCTGGGAATGACCATCGACCAGGTGGTGGCGGCGATGGGCCAGCCCCAACAGATCGCCGACCTGGGCTCCAAGAAGACGTATTTCTACGCCAACATGAAGGTGATCTTCACCGATGGGAAGGTGACCGACGTTCAGTAATTTGACTGGTAGCGCCGGCGGTCTTTGCCGCCGGTGTCTTCTGCGCGCTTGACCATCTTCAACGAGAGCGCCGGCGGCAAGACCGCCGGCGCTACCAGTTGGTCCTTAAATCAGCACAACTTTGCCGAACTGCGCCTGGTGTGAACCAACCATTCTCCGCTCTTGACACGCGAAGACTCCGCCGCCGTTGCAATTCCGACTCCTGACTTCTGACTCCTGGCTTCCAAATCCCGCAGGGATTTCAAGGGCGAAGCCCTTGCTTACCGTTTCGTGTATTCTGAAGAGGCAAGGGAGATTGTCATCGTTAAGTTCTGTGTGCTGGCCAGCGGCAGTTCCGGTAACGCCGCTTTGCTGGCCACCGAAAATACGTGCGTTCTGGTGGATGCCGGCTTGAGCATGCGGGAACTCGGCAAGCGGCTGGCTCTTATCGGCGAAGATCCCGACCGTGTTTTTGCACGCCTCGATGCCATCCTCATCACGCATGAGCATTCCGACCACGTTTCCGGGCTGCCGGTGCTGGCGCGGAGTAAGAAAATCCACGCCGCCATCCACATGACCCACCTCACCGCGCCGGCCATCGATTGGGGCGCAACCACGCCGCGTCTGGAGCCGTTTCAGGCGGGCGCCGCGATCGAGATCGGCGACATCGCGGTCCAGAGTTTCACCATCCCGCACGATGCCAAGGACCCCGTGGGCTTCGCGTTTGAAGCCCAAGGCGTACGCATTGCCATGGCCACCGACCTCGGCTACATTCCCGAGTCCGTCAAGTTTCACCTGCGCCGCACCGACCTGCTGCTGCTCGAAGCCAACCACGATCTGGACATGTTGAAGGTGGGCCCGTATCCCTGGGCCGTGAAACAGCGCGTGATGAGCCGGGTGGGGCATCTCTCGAACCTGGTGATGGCGGACTACCTGGAGCGGGATCTCGATTCCGCCACTTCGCAACTGGTGCTGGGCCACCTCAGCCAACAGAACAATCATCCGGCCATCGTGAACATGATGGCCACGCAAGCGCTCGATGGCCGCGGCCTGCGGACCCGGCTTTCGATCGCATCGCAGCATACTCCGTCGGCAGTTTTTCAATTCTAAGCTTATGATTCCCCGATACACGCGGCCCGAAATGGGCCGAATCTGGACCGACCAGAATAAATTCCAGCAGTGGCTGGAAGTAGAACTCGCGGCCTCCGAAGCGCTGGCCTCTTTGGGCGTGGTTCCCGCCGAAGCGGCCCGGCTGTTGCGCCGGCACGCTGCTTTTGACGTCGCCCGTATACAGGAAATTGAGAAGGAGGTGAAGCACGATGTGATCGCCTTCACCACCGCCGTGGCGGAAAGCATGGCGCAAGCGGGCCACCCGGAGGCCTCGCGCTGGCTGCATTACGGCCTCACTTCGAATGATGTAGTGGATACCGCCCAGGCGCTGCAACTGCAGCAGGCTGCCGCCATAATTCTGCGTGGATTGGAGGGGTTGCGCGCGGTGCTGAAACGGCGCGCCCTGGAATTCCAACATACCGTCCAGATCGGACGGACGCATGGCGTGCATGCCGAGCCCATCACCTTCGGCCTCAAGCTGGCGATCTGGCACGAGGAAGCCGGCCGCGACCTGGCGCGCGTGGGCGCCGCGGCCGAAGATCTGCGCGTGGGAAAAACTTCCGGAGCCGTGGGCACCTTCGGGCACATCGGTCCGGACGTCGAGGAACTGATTTGCGCCCGGCTGAATCTCCGGCCGGCGCTGGTCACCTCGCAGGTCATCCAGCGCGACCGCCATGCCAGCTTCGTTTCGGCGCTGGCGCTGGCCGCGGCCCTGTGCGAGAAGATCGCGCTCGAAGTGCGGCACCTGCAGCGTACCGAAGTCCGCGAGGCGGAAGAATATTTCGCGCGCGGCCAAAAAGGCAGCTCGGCCATGCCGCACAAACGCAACCCGGTCACCTGCGAGCAGATCTGCGGCCTGGCCAGGGTAGTTCGCGCCAATGTGCAGGCGGCCTTCGAAGATATCGCTCTCTGGCACGAACGCGACATTTCGCATTCTTCGGTGGAACGGGTGATTCTGCCCGATTCCACGATTCTGGCTGATTATCTGCTCGACAAAACCACCCGCCTGGTGGACACCCTGATGGTCTATCCGGAGCGCATGCGCCGCAACCTCGATCTCACACGCGGCCTGGTTTTCTCCGGGCAGGTGCTGCTCGATCTGACGGCCGCCGGCATGTTGCGCGAGCAGGCTTATCGCATTGTCCAGACGCACGCCATGCGCGCGTGGGAAGAAGAAGGCGATTTTCGCGCGGCCATCCAGGCCGACCCGGAAATTCGCGCCATTCTCAAACCCGAACAGGTTGCCGAAGCCTTTTCCCTGGACCGCCAACTCCGCAACGCGGACAAGATTTTCGCGCGCGTGTTCGGAAAGGCGTAAGTTGGCGTCGCTTCTATCCAGAAGCTTCACGATTCTGCGGGGCGTAGTCTACGCCGCCGCCTTTGTGTGGCTATGGGCGTGGCTCGCGATTTCGGTCCGGTCATTCGACGCCCGGCTTTCCGTGTCGTTGCCGGTTTGGCTTCGCCCGCTGGGCCTCGTGCTGGCCTCCGCCGGCGCGCTTCTCGCGGGCATCTGCGTCGCGGCCTTCGTCACCACAGGCCGCGGCACTCCCGCTCCATTCGATCCGCCGCGCGAGTTCGTGGCCTCGGGCCCCTACCGTTACGTGCGCAACCCCATGTATATCGGCGGTGCTGCCGTGATACTGGGAGCCGGATTGGCCTTTTCGTCGCCATCGATCGTCTTGCTTGCTCTTGCGTTCCTGCTGATCATGCATCTCTTTGTAGTCATCCTCGAAGAGCCGTCGTTAGCCGGCAAGTTTGGCGCCGGCTACCAGCGATACTGCCAGTCGGTTCCCCGTTGGCTCATCCGCCCCCGGGCACAGAACCGCGAGCGTTAGCGAGCGGCCGCCACGCAGCCTGGAACTGCCCGCTCGCTCACGCGCTCGCTTCCGTGCTGAGTAGAAATCGCGATGCCATCCACTTCTCTGTTGCACACCCCGCAAGCCCTGTCCCACCATCCCCGCGCCGGGATTAGAATATACCCATGGAATGCACGCCCTCCACATCCCGCCCCGGGCTGTTCGGCTCCGATTAGCTTCTCATCCGCTCCAGCGGCGCACGCCCGCCAGGCTCGCGTGGCGCGCAGGTCTTTAACCCTTTAACCGATAGAACACACAACAGGAGTCTCTATATGAATAAGACCTTGGAACCGGTCCGAATGGACCTGCCCCATCTGGCTGGTCCTGTGCCCGGGCCGCGGGCGAAGGCCGTGATCGCGCGCGATGCCGGGGCGGTGTCGCCGTCTTACACGCGCGGGTATCCGCTGGTGGCCGAAAGCGCGTCGGGCGCCGTGGTTCAGGACGTGGATGGCAATCGCTTCCTCGATTTCAGCGCCGGCATCGCGGTGGTGGCCACCGGCCACTGCCATCCGCGCGTGGTGGAAGCCATCCAGAAGCAGGCCGCCCGTCTGATCCACATGTCGGGAACGGATTTCTATTACGACGAAATGGTCGCGCTGGCCGAGAAACTGGCGGAGATCGCGCCGGGCGGCGGGGCGCGCCGCGTGTCCTTTGGCAACTCCGGAGCCGAGGCCATTGAAGGCTGCATCAAGCTGGCGCGTTGGTCCACCGGCCGCGACAAGATCATCGCGTTCTTCGGGGCTTTCCACGGCCGCACCATGGGCGCGCTCTCGCTCACCGCGCGCAAGAGCGTGCAGCGCGCCGGCTTCGGCCCGCTGATTCCCGGCGTGGTGCACGCGCCCTACGCCAACTGCTACCGCTGCCCCTTCGGAAAGGAAGAAGAAACCTGCGCGGTGGAATGCGTGAAGCACATCGAGGAGACGCTGCTGAAAACCATCGCGCCGCCTGAGGAAACCGCGGCCATCGTGGTGGAACCGGTGCAGGGCGAAGGCGGGTACGTGGTGCCGCCCAGGAAATTCTTCGATGAACTGGCCCGCGTGGCCCGCCAGCATGGAATCCTGCTGGTTTGCGACGAAGTCCAGTCCGGCATGGGCCGCACCGGAAAAATGTGGGCGTCCGAACATTTTGACCTGGCGCCGGACATTCTGGCCGTGGCTAAGGGAATCGCCAGCGGCATGCCCCTGGGCGCCACGGTGGCGCGCGCCGATCTGATGACGTGGCCGCCGGGCGCGCACGCTTCCACCTTCGGAGGCAACCCGGTGTGCTGCGCCGCCGCCCTGGCCACCATCGCCTTGCTGCAAGAAGGGATTGTGGAGAACGCCGCCCGTATGGGCGCCCACATCCGCGGCCGCATCGACGATTGGCCGGCCCGGTTCCCCACGGTGGGACAGGTGCGCGGGCTGGGGTTGATGATTGGGATCGAAATGGTCCGCGACCAGCGGACGCGCGAAAAGGCGCCGCTGATTCGCGACCACGTGCTGGATCTGGCGTTCCAACGCGGGCTGCTGGTGCTGGGCGCCGGCGAGAACTCCATCCGCCTGTGCCCGCCCCTGGTGGTCACGCGCGATCAGTGCGATTTCGCGGTGGACACGCTCGAGGAGTGCTTGAAACTGGCTGTTTGAGGCTTCGATCAGGCCGGCCCGGAAATTCGCTCACGTATCCAAAACCGCTTGCTGACGCGCGGCTAGAGCTTTTGCGTCCCGTCAACCCTGGCCAGGTTCCGGTCGAAAGTGCCAAGCGGAAGGTACCCGGCTTTCCGGGCTAGCTGAAGCATCAGGCAGTCGGAAAAACCCAGAGCCGGCTTCGCCCGGAACAACTCCAGCGCCCCCGCCACGGTTCTCCGCGTCCTGTAGCACCAATTCCCGGTGATTGAGCAACATTTCAATCGCCCTGGCCAAGCTCTTCGGGCCCAGTTCGTAAACGCTGGACAGAACCCACGTCGCCTCGGCCAGCGCGAGCACCGAAACCCATGCCCCTTTTTCGATAAAGGTCTCCGCGGCGGCGGCCTGACGGGGATCATCCCGGGTGATCAGGCGCACCAGCACGTTGGTGTCAACGGCGCGCATAACGCTTTCGGGCGTACCGCCGGATGCCTTCCCTCAATTCATTGACGCTTCGCG
The DNA here is from genome assembly GCA_963842505.1 of Bryobacterales bacterium. GTDB lineage: Bacteria > Acidobacteriota > Terriglobia > Bryobacterales > Bryobacteraceae > PALSA-129. The sequence continues at coordinate 145,743 of CAWJGZ010000004.1, read as the reverse complement.
CTACCGGCGTCCGGGTCCCGAACAACGCTCGATGGATATCCTCGGAACTGAAGCGGGATGCGCGGCTGATAACGACCTTGCCGCCATCCTCTTCCCATTCCAAGACTGAGCCCGGACCGATGCCGAGCTTTCGGCGTACGTCCACAGGCACCGATATCTGCCCCTGCGCCGTGACCCTTGAATGTGCGATCGCCATATGTTCATATTACCACGGTAATGGAGATCCGTCTCTTACCTTCACTCTTCTCTGCGTCTCAGCGCCTCTGCGGTGATAATAGCCGGGTCGGTTCTCGCGGAAATCTAATCCCTGCGAATCCGGGTTCTTCTCGACTTGCCCAGTGAGTGCTATTCTTCTGGTTTGTTAAGAGCTGAGACTGGCGATCGACGCATGCGCATTCTCGACGTCGGCTGCGGGATTCATAAGCAGCCGGGAGCCATTGGGCTCGACCGCAATCCCGCCAGCCGCGCCGACGTCCTGGCCGATCTCGACCGCTTTCCCTACCCCTTCGCCGCGAACTCCTTCGACCGCCTGACCTGCATCCACGTGATCGAGCACCTCAACGACGTCATCCGCGCCATGGAGGAGTTTCACCGCCTGCTGCGCCCCGGCGGTTCCCTGCGCATCGAAACCCCGCATTACACCGATTTCAGCTCGTTCTGCGATCCCACCCACAAGAGCCATCTCAACAGCTTCAGCTTCCGCTACTTCGGCGAAGACCACGCCGGCTTCGGATATTATTCCCCGGCCAGATTTCGTGAGATTTCCGTGCGCGTCAAGCTGCTGGCCTTCTGGCGGTGGCTGGGTTTCGAGTTTCTGGTCAACCACTTCCCGCGCTACCGCCGCTTTTGGGAACACTATCTCTGCTTCGTGGTGCGAGGCAAAGCCATGACATTCGAATTCGAAGTGCTCAAGTGATCGGGTGGCTTTACCGCGCCGCCGGCGTGCTGCGCCGCCGCGCCATGGCTGGCGATTCCGGCCGCATCGGCGAGGATCTGGCGCACCGCCACCTGCGCCGCCACGGCTGCACCATCGTTGCCCGGAATTACCGGACGCGCTCCGGATCGGGCGAAATCGATATCGTGGCCTGGCAGGGCGAAACCCTCGTGTTTGTCGAAGTGAAGACTCGGGACTCCGCGGAATTCGGCGCGCCCGGCCGCGCCGTGGATGCCGACAAAGAACAGCACCTGCGCGCCGCCGCCGGCGATTATGCCAGCCGCGCCGGGGTCGAGTGGGTGCGCACGCGCTTCGATGTCGTCAGCGTGGTGCTCGACCCGCCGGGTATCGAATGGATTCGCGGCGCATTCCGGTAGACGCTATAATCGTCTGTTGCCGATTCGAACCATCGATTGCGGAGGCTTTCCCCTCGTTGCCTGAATTGCGTAAAGATCCCATCACCGGCCGTTGGGTGATTATTGCCACCGACCGCGCCAAGCGGCCCTCCGATTTCATCCGCCAGCCCGTGCCCATCGCCACCCAGGGCCATTGCCCCTTCGATTCCGGAAATGAAAATAAGACTCCGCCCGAGGTCCTGGCATACCGCACCAGCGGCGGCCGCGACCAGCCCGGCTGGCGCGTGCGGGTGGTGCCCAATAAGTTTCCCGTGCTCGGCATCGAAGGCGATCTCAACCGCCAGGGCGACGGCATTTACGACAAGATGAACGGCGTGGGAGCCCATGAGATCATCGTCGAAACTCCCGATCATGCCGCCAGCCTTGCGGACATGTCCGAACGCCAGATCGAGGAAGTCCTCTGGGCTTTCCGCGACCGCGTCAACGATCTGAAGAGAGACCACCGCTTCCGCTACATCCTGCTGTTCAAGAACCGCGGCGAGGCGGCCGGCGCTTCGCTGGAACATCCCCATTCGCAGTTGATCGCGCTGCCCGTCGTCCCCAAGCGCGTCCTCGAGGAAGTGGACGCCTGCAAGCTCTTTTACGACCTGAAGGAGCGCTGCATTTTCTGCGATATCATCCGCTATGAAAGCTCGGCCGGAGTGCGCCTGGTAAACGAGACCGATCGTTTCACCGTGCTCGAGCCCTACGCGCCGCGATTCCCCTTCGAAACCTGGATTCTTCCCAAATATCACGCCTCGCACTTTGAAGATGCGGACGCCGCCACGTTGAAAGCTTTTGCCTCCGTGCTGCGCTCCACCATGCGCAAGATCGACAAAACGCTGGAGCGCCCCGCTTACAATTTCGTGGTGCACACCGCGCCCGTGCAGGAGGCGGCTCTGCCTCACTATCATTGGCATCTGGAGATCATCCCCAAGCTCATCAAGGTGGCGGGCTTCGAATGGGGAACCGGGTTTTATATCAATCCGACGCCGCCGGAGGAATCGGCCCGCTTCTTGCGCGAAGCCGGGCTCGGATAGCCCCGGTTGCGCGGCGGCGCCGCGTTCTGGTATAAACGCTAATCGCTCTTTGTAACAAAACTGAGCTGGCTGTTATGCCCGTAAAGAAGAAGAAGCCGCCGACCGCTCCCAAGACCACCAACAGGCGAATGACGAAACCACAGCCAACCAAAACCGCCCATGCTCCCGCACCCATGGGCAGCCCCGCGCCTCACACCGCGGCGGCGCCGGCGCACGATGGGCCCAGGCAACTCGCTGATTTTGAAGCGGCCATGAAGCTTTTCCACGCCCGCCGGCTCAAAGAGGCTCGCGACCTGTTCGTGAAGGCGGCGGCCGGCCCCGAAAGCGACGTAGCCAATCGCGCCCGCATGCACATCGCCATGTGCGACCAGCGTCTCCAGCAGACCATCCTGAACCTGCGCTCGGCGGAAGATTATTACAATTACGGCGTCGCCCTGATCAATTCGCGCAAGGTGGCTGAAGCCTGCACCCACTTGGAAAAAGCCCTGGAGATCGCCCCCGCTTCCGACCACATCCACTACGCCCTGGCGCTGGCGCAAGCCCTGGGTGGCAACTTCGCTCAAGCCCACGACAACCTCAAGCGGGCCATCGAATTGGAGCCGCGCAACCGCCTGATTGCGCGCCAGGACGCCGATTTCGCTCCTCTGGCCAACCAGCCGCCCCTGGACGCCCTGATCTACCCTGAAAAGAAAGGCTGGTAGAGCGCGCCCGCGGGACGCTTCCTCCATGGAAGACACTTCCCCACTCCGGGTGGTTTCGATCGGCGGCGGAACGGGACTTTCGGCGCTGCTGCACGGTCTCAAGTATTTTGCCAAGGCCGGCGACCCGGCGGTGCCCGGGCTTGAAATCACCGCCGTCGTCACCGTGACCGATGACGGCGGCAGTTCCGGCCGCCTGCGCCGCGAATTCGACGTCCTGCCGCCCGGCGATATCCGCAACTGCATGGTGGCCCTCAGCGAGGATTCGGCGCTGCTTTCCCGTCTTTTTCAGTACCGCTTCTCGGCCGGGCGGGGCCTCAAGGGCCACAGCTTCGGCAATCTGTTTCTTACCGCCCTGACCGACATCATGGGCGATTTTCCCGAAGCCGTCCGCGCCTCCGCGGAAGTCTTGAAGATCGTCGGCCGCATCTATCCGGCCACGGCGGCCAACGTGGCCCTGGAAGCCACGCTCGCAAACGGCGCCCGCGTAGTGGGTGAGACGCGCATCAGCCGCAGCCGCCATCGCATTGAACGCGTCCAGCTTATTCCGCGCCGCGTGCGTCCCCTGGATGCCACGCTGGCGGCCATCGCCGAAGCCGACGTCATCACGATGGGCCCCGGATCGCTCTTCACCAGCATCATGCCCAATCTGCTGGTCCAGGGCATTCCCGCCGCCATCCACCGTTCGCGGGCCATCAAGGCCTGCTTCGTCAACCTCATGTCGCAGCCCGGCGAAACCACGCACTTTACCGCCTCCGACCATATCCGCGCCATCCACCAGCACTCCCGGGCCGGGTTTCTGGATTACGCCGTGATCAACAACGCTCCCATCCCTCCGGCCATCAGAAAGCGCTATGCGCGGGAGCAAGCCACGCCGGTGGAGAACGACACCGCGGCAATTCTCGAAATGGGCGTGAAGGTGATGGCCGGCAACCTGGTGTGGCCGGGAGAAAAAGTGCGGCACGATCCCGGGACCACCGCCGCCGTGACGGTCAAACTGGCGCAGGAAGGACGACGCCGTAAACTGGTGCGGCCATAATATAGTATTGATGGCCACTCCCCTTACTGTTGTGATCCTCGCCGCCGGGCTGGGCACGCGCATGAAATCCCGCCGGGCCAAAGTGCTGCATTGCGCCGGCGGCAAGCCGCTGGTGGAACACGTCGTCTCAACCGCCCTGAAACTGGCGCCCGCGGAGCGCATTTTCGTGGTGGTGGGACACCAGGCGGACGAAGTGCGCCGCGCGGTTTCCACACCCGGCATCGGCTTTATTGAACAGGCCGAACAAAAAGGCACCGGCCACGCCCTGATGGTGGGGCGCCCGCGGCTGGAACCGCTGGGCGGCTACCTGGTGGTGCTCTATGGCGATTGTCCGCTGCTCCGCGCCGAAACGCTGAAGCGTCTGATCGATGCCGAAACTTCCGGCGCCGCCGCCGCCACCCTGCTCACGGCGGAAATGGCCGACCCCACCGGTTACGGCCGCGTGATTCGCGACGCGCGCCACCTAGTGGCGGAAATCGTCGAGCAGAAAGCCGCCACCCCCGCGCAACTCGCCATTCGCGAGGCCAACATGGGGATCTACTGCTTCCGCGCCGATCTGTTCTGGCGGCACGTCGACCGGCTCCGCACCGACAATCCGACCGGCGAATACTACCTTACTGATATGGCGGCCATCCTCACCGGCGCGGGCCATGCCGTGGAGGCGCTGCGCATCGACGACGCGCGCGAGGCTCTGGGCATCAATACCCGCATCGAGCTGGCTGAAGTGGACGCGCTGTTGCGCCGGCGCAAGCTGCGCGAGTTGATGCTGGCCGGCGTCACCATTGAAAAGCCCGAGACGGTCTCCATCGACGCCGATGTCTCGATCGGTATCGACACCGTGGTGGAACCCTTTTCTCAGATCCTCGGCCGCACCAGCATCGGCGAAAACTGCCGCATCGGCGCCTGCTCCGTGGTGCGCGATTGCGAGCTGGGGGAAGCCGTGGAGATCGCACCCTTCACGCTGCTGGAGGATTCGCGCCTCGGCCGCGGCGTGCACGCGGGCCCGTTCGCGCGTCTGCGCATGCACAACCACGTCGAGGAAGGCGCGCGCATTGGCAACTTCGTGGAGCTGAAGAAGACTCACATGGGCGCTGGCGCTAAGGCCAACCACCTGGCGTATCTCGGCGATTCCCTGATCGGCGCGCGTTCCAATATCGGCGCCGGTACCATCACCTGCAATTACGATGGCGTCCGCAAGCACGTCACCGCCATCGGCGAGGGCGCATTCATCGGCAGTAACTCGACGCTGGTGGCGCCCGTCGAAATCGGCGAGGGCGCTTATGTCGGCGCCGGCTCCGTCATCACCAAGCCAGTGCCGGCCGACTCCCTGGCCGTGGGCCGCGGCCGCCAGGTGGTCAAGGAAGGATGGGCCAAAAAGCGCCGCGAGCTAAATAAGAAATAGAGCGAGACATGCACAGAAACGTTTGTCGGTTCCTTGTCCTGGCCGCGGCGGTTGTCTCCGCGGCTGCCGCGGCGGCCCTGGTGAAAACCCCGGCGCTGAAGGTCATCCCGCAGCCCGTGTCGGTCCAGACGCGGTCCGGCTCTTTCCGGCTTCGTCCCGGCACGTCCATCGTAGTTGTAACCGGCAGGGTTGCAACGGGCAAACCGGAGGCCCGCCAGGTGGCCTCTTACCTGGCGAATGCCGTGGCCGGGCCCACAGGTTGGAAGTGGAAGATCTCCGAAGCCGCCAAACCATCCGCGCTTTCGAACGCCATCATGCTGGAACTCGCCAAGGGCGATTTTCATCCCGAGGGCTACGATCTCACCGTCACCGCGCGCGGCGTCCGCATCCAGGCGTCCACCGCGGCGGGCCTGTTCTACGGCGTCCAGACGCTGCTCCAGTTGCTGCCGCCGGAAATCGAGAGCGCCACGCTCCAGCACGCCAACTGGAGCGTGCCTTGCCTCCACATTACGGACTATCCGCGCTTCGCCTGGCGCGGCCTCATGCTCGACGTCAGCCGCCATTTCTTTCCCAAGGAATTCGTCAAGCGCTACATCGATCGCATGGCCCGCGCCAAGCTCAACCTGTTCCACTGGCACCTGGTGGACGACAACGGCTGGCGCATCGAAATCAAGTCCCTCCCGCTGCTCACCCAGGTGGGCGCATGGCGCGCGCCGCGCCTGGGCCGCTGGGGCGAAAGCGAACCGGTGAAAGACGGCGAAGCCGCCACCGACGGCGGCTTCTACACCCAGGACGACATCCGCGAAGTAGTGGCCTACGCCAAAGAGCGTTTCATCACCGTGCTGCCTGAGATCGAAATGCCCGGCCATTCGCTGGCCGCGCTGGCATCTTACCCCGAGCTTTCCTGCACCGGCGGACCGTTCCACGTGGATCCCGGCACCGACTTCTATACCAAAGTCGACAACGCATTCTGTCCCGGCAATGAGAAGACTTTCGAGTTCATTGACAAAGTCTTCACCGAAGTTGCCAAGCTCTTTCCTTCCGAATATGTTCATATTGGCGGCGACGAATGTTACAAGGGCTTCTGGAAAACCTGCGAGAAGTGCCAGCGCCGCATGGCCGAAGAGCACCTCGCTAATGAAGAGGAGTTGCAGAGCTACCTGGTACGCCGCGCCGAAAAAATTCTCGAATCCAAAGGGAAAAAGCTGATCGGTTGGGACGAAATTCTCCAGGGTGGACTGGCGCCTAACGCCGCCGTGATGTCTTGGCGCGGCATGGATGGCGGAATCGCCGCCGCCAGAATGAATCACCCGGTCGTCATGTCGCCCACCGGCTTCGTCTATCTGGATTACTACCAGGGCGACCCGGCGCTTGAACCGGCCGCCTCCGGCCGTCTGCTGCTCAGCACCGTGTACAAATTCGAGCCGGTCCCGGAGGGCATCGACCCCAGGTACATTCTGGGCGGCCAGGGCAATCTGTGGACTGAAAGGGTGCCCAATGCCCGCCACGCCGAGTATATGACCTGGCCCCGCGCGTTCGCCTTGGCCGAGATTTTGTGGTCTCCGAAAGGCTCCCGCAACTGGGACGATTTCATGCGCCGCACGGCAGCGCAATTCGACCGCCTGGACGACGCCCAGGTGAACTACGCCCGCTCGGTCTACGACGTGGTCATTAGTCCCGCGCGCGACAGCGCCGGCAAGCTGACGTTGCGCATGAGTTCCGAGATCACCGGCGCGGATATTTATTACACCATCGACGGCACCAATCCCGATTCCTTCATGTTGAAGTACCCTGGCGTTGCCGTCGTGGTGCCCGAAGAAGTTTATGTGGTGAAGGCTGTGGCGTGGCGCAATGGAAAGCCTCAGGGCCGCATCCTTTCAATTCCGATGCGCGACCTGATCGCGCGTCTTCCCCGCCCGCGGAATTAGTTCGCCCGGCCGGGGTCCACATGGCTCCCGGCACAGAACCGCGAGTGTTAGCGAGCGGCCGCCCCGCAGCCTGAAGCTGGCCGCTCGCCGAAGGTCGCGGTTCCGTCCTGATGGGAAATCGCGATGCCATCCACATCACCCTGGCCCTCCAGATGCTATGCTTCCCGCGATGCGCCTCGCCGCCCTCTGCCTGCTGAGCGTCTGCGCGGCCTGGCCGCAGTTTCGCAGCACTGTCCAACTGGTGGTTGCGCCCGTCACCATCACCGATGCCAAAGGCAATTTCGTGAATGGGCTGGGTACCTCCGACCTGATCCTCTATGACAACAATGTGCCGCAACACACACAGATGGATACCGAAATCTATCCCATTTCGCTGGTGGTCGCGGTACAAACCAGCAAGAATGCCGGGCCCATTCTCGACAAGCTGGGATCGAGCGGCATCCTCTTTTCGCAGTTGCTGGCGGCCGACCAGGGCGAGACCGCGGTACTCACTTTTAGCGACACGGTCCACCGCCGCGTGGAGTTCACTAAGTCGCCCGACGACCTGATCCACGCCTTCAAGAAGCTGCGGCCCGATGGCTACGATGCTGTGACGCTCGATGCCATCACCATGGCGTTGGACATGCTCAGCCACCGCCCGCCCGGCCGCCGCCCCATCATCTGCGTGATCGGAGAAACCCGCGACCGGTCGAGCGGCGCCAAACTTCCCGAGGTGGTCCGCGATATTGAGCGCCAGAATGTCGCGGTCTACTGGCTCACTTACTCGGCTTTTCTGGCGCCGTACTCCGACCGCAAGGTCAAGACGTACGGCGACATCGAGGACGAAAAAGAAAAAGGTCTCGACAAGAAACACGACGAAACGCGTGTTCCGGATGACTCGATTCCGTTTGACCTGCTGGCGGGCATCAAGGAACTGGCGCGGCTTTCCAAGCCGAACATCGCCAATCTGCTTACGCGCACCACCGGCGCCACCGCCATCAATTCCTTCTCCAAGCGGCAACTGGAGAAAGCCATTCACGAAATTGGCGACGAAGTGCACCGCCAGTACATTCTGAGCTTCCCGCCCCCGGTTTCGACGCCTGGCCTCTTCCATAAGATCCGCGTTGAGGTAATAGGCCGGCCTGATCTGCACGTGAAAACACGCGAAGGATATTGGACCGTGCAGTAGCCGGTGTAGGGCCAGCCCACAAGCCTGGTGTAGGCTTTTCCAAAAACCTGCTCACGCCGCCGCCGGCGCCCCCGGCCACTTTTCATCGTATGTGGTGAGCCGCGACGGTTCATAGGACAGAACCTTCCCCCAAAGCCCCGATATTTCGGACGAACCGTACTAGCCTCTTTTGCCCTCGCTCGATGAGCATATCCGGTATTTCCCCCTGAAGCAGCCCTTCGAGATCAGGCCCCAACCGTCGACAACCGGCCAATCGTCCCATGAAATCTGCTGAAAACACGGAACTTTGCCGATCTTAGCTGTTCCTTGTTCCAACACTACAGCGTCTGCATTTTGCATGGCAAAGACAGCTTTCCACTTAAGAAACGCGGACATCTTCTAAATAAATGCAGCTTACAGGATAAAAAGATGACAGTCTGGTTTATACTATTGCCACCCGGAAATCTGAAATCGAGATCCGGATCGGGTGGGCAGCCAGTAATACATAGCAGCACATTGCATCCATGAAATTGGAGGTTGGGTGATATGAAGAAGAAAAGTACTGTGGGACCATGCTGGACGATCATGGCGTTGTCCCTGCTCAGTTTTGGTGCGGGGAACGTGTTCGGCCAGGCAACCGCTAGCGGAACCGTTGAGGGCACGATAATCGACCAATCCCAGGGGGTGATCGTCGGCGCCGACGTGGCCGTTAGCAACAAGGCCACCGGAGAAAAGCGTGCAACCAGTACGAACGGCGTAGGCAGCTACCGGTTCGATCTGCTTCCCGCCGGCGTCTACGCGGTGACGGTATCGAAGCAGGGGTTTTCCCTGCACGTGCAAAATGTGGAATTGATGGTCGGCCAGACACTCTTGGTAAATGCGACTCTGGAACCCGGATCAACCACCCAAGTGGTGGAAATCACGGCCGCCGCTCCGCTCGTCGACGTCGGCAAGAGCAGCGTCAGCCAGAACATCACGCCGACCGAGGTCGAACAGTTGCCGATGGTGGGACGCGACGTGGCCAATCTGGCCTATCTGGCTCCGGGCGTAAAAGCGGCGGATTCGTATGACCCGACCAAGGCCCGCTATGCCATTCTTTCGGTCAACGGAGCAGGCGGGCGTAACGTCAACGTTACCGTTAACGGCATTGATAACAAGGACAACACCGTCGGCGGTCCGGTCATGCAGCTTCCCCTGGAAGCCGTGCAGGAATTCCAAATCAGCACGCAGCGGTTCTCAGCCGAGAACGGCCGGTCGGAAGGCGCAGCCATCAACATGATCACCAAGCAGGGCACCAACACCTATCATGGGTCCCTGTTCGGCTACTTCCGCAACCAGGCGTTCGACACGGATGAAAAAGTGCCGAATGGCACCGGCGGCTACACTCTGGCGCATCCCGCCTACAGCCGCCAGCAGTTCGGCGGCTCGGTTGGCGGTCCGGTTAAGAAAGACAAGCTGTTCTTCTTCTTCGCTATCGAGCGTCAGCGCGAAAACCAGACCCTGGAAGAAACCGGGACTGCGTACAACGAGCTGATGCTCGCCAAGAGTGCCGGGCTGGCGGCCCAGCCCGCCACCTCGATCCCAACGCCATTCTACGAGACCCGTTACAACGGCCGCGTGGACTGGACCATCAACAGCAAGAACAGCCTCTATGCCAGCTACAGCGCGCAGACAAACAACAGCCTGAACGACCAATCGACCGGCACCGGCGATTTGACCAACGGCAATTTCACCACCAACCACCTGATTGTGGCGAACGTGACGCTGAACTCGCTAATTTCGCCGACCGCGGTGAACCAGTTCACGGCGGGGTATCAGTATTGGAACAACCTGATCGCCAGCAATATCAGCGCGCCGCTGGTGACCTTTCCGGACGCTTCGTTCGGCACCAACACCAACGTTCCGCAGCAGTCCTGGCAGAAAAAATGGCAGTTCCGCGACGACGTTTCCAAGACTATCGGCAAGCACACCCTGAAAGGCGGCGTGGACTTCATTAATACGCCGCAGCAGGGCGGCTTCTTCGAGTTCAGCTCGACTCTCGAGATCGATTTTGCGGCCGATCCGAGCGTGATTCTGAACACCCCGGCGACCTATCCGCAGAAATTCGCCACCCCCGGGGCGGTCACCGGCATGACCGAAGCCAACGGCAATCCATACTTCCTGGTGGGAACCAAGCAGCTCGGCCTTTTCTTCCAGGACGACTGGAAGGTATCCACACGGTTGACCTTAAACCTGGGGCTGCGCTGGGACAAAGACTACGACATGGTTGGCCTGTCAGACGTCAAGAACAGCCGCACCTACCAGGAACTGGTGGCGCTCAATAGCCCGTTCTCGAATCCGTACGTCAGCCGCGTGCCGCACGACGACAACAAGGACTTCAGCCCGCGCGTGGGCTTCGCCTATGATCTGACCGGCCAGGGCAGGCACGTTCTGCGCGGCGGCTTTGGGCTCTACTACGGGAACATATTCCAGAACATCCCGCTGTTCATGGAACAGATGAGCAACCCCACCATTTTCCAGACCGCCATTAGCCTGTCCGCTCCCACCGATATCGTCACGGGAACCGGCATTGCCTTGGGGAAATGGCGCTACGGTGTCGATCCCATGCCGGTGATGCCCGCTCCTTCCTCACAGCTTGCTTCGGGCAGCGTGGGGCGTTTGATGGACCCCGACTATCGCAACCCGGTCACCGAAGAGTTCAACGTTGGCTATAGCTGGTCGCCGCATCCAAACTCGGTGGTGGAGGCCGAATACACGCACGTCCTCGGTTTGCACGAGAACAAGACCATGAACATCGACCAGAAAGTGCCGGTGAACGGGGTGTGCTGCACTCGTCCGCTGGACCCCTATTTTGCGGTCTCGACACAGCCGGAACTGGCGAGCGTTCGCGACGAACAGTCGATTGGCCGTTCGCATTATGACGGCATGAATTTCAGCTTCCGCCAGCGCATGAGCCATCATGTTTCACTGGTTGCGAATTACACGCTGGCTTGGGCTTATTCCTACAATGGCGGCGGGACCTCCTTCCGCAACTATCCGATGCTTGCGACTAACCCGTTTGCCAGTTGGGCGTGGGGTCCATCACCCAACGATGAGCGCCACCACATCACGGTGAGCGGGATCATCGACCTGTGGAAGGGATTTCAGCTCGCTCCCATCATGCAGTTCGGCTCGGCGCGCCCATACTCTGTTACCAACTCTTCAAATACCCTGAATACGGGCGGCGGCACCGGAACTGCCGTGGTGGTTCCCACCAGCAATCCCACCAACTGGTTCGCGTTCTCCGGCAACAACACGGGCGCGCAGAACTGCTTCTATGGTTTGAACGGCGTTACGCAGGCGTGCACCATTGCCGCGTACGACCCGCTCCGCGGGGATCCATTCTTCCAGCTCGATCTGCGGCTGTCCAAGAATATCAATTTCGGCGAGCGCATGAAGCTGCAACTGGTAGCGCAGGCGTTCAACCTGACCAACCGCGCCAACTACGGCGCCGACTTCAACAACAACATTGCCAGCCCGTCGACGTTCGGCCACCCGGAGGGATTCATTAACCCGAGCGCCACGACGATTCCGCGATCGCTCTGGGGCGAGTTCGGCCTCCGCTTTACCTTCTGAAAAGTCCTGGAAGACGGCTTCCGGCCCCCGGTGGTCGCGTGCCACCGGGGGCACACTTTAAGAAATACGATAGCTTCTAGAGTTTCGTGTTCACCCGCGCCATCACCCACTCGGTTTCAAGCGCGGTCTTCCCGCTGGAGCGCGGCGCGCGGCCTTCCAACACCGCCAGAACAAAATCCTCGATGCACGGGTAATGCAGGTTGGAGGCCGGCGGCACTTCTTCGACGCCCCCGGGATACACCAGCGCCGGGGAGTTCAGCGGTGTCAGATCCATTTCGCCATCCGTGCCGCGGATGCGGAACTCGTCGCGCGCCACGCGCGAATGCCAGCGCACATCCACCAAGCTGCGCACACCCGACGCGTGCTCGGTCAGCACCGTGGCATTGTCTTCCACCGCGATGGGATGCACCAGCGTGGACCGGTATCCGGTGGCCCGCTCCGGCCGGCCGAACAGGTAATTCATGAGGTCGATGCGATGGCAGGCGATGTCGTATAGCGGGCCGCCGCCGGCCTTGGCCGGGTCGAGCAGCCACTCCCGCGCCGCGCCCGCCGGATAGAACCAATCGTGACTCGTGGCCTCCGCGAAAACCGGACGCCCGATGGCTCCCGCCGCCAGCAACTCGCGCGCCCGCTCCACTTTCGGATACATGCGCCGGTAATAAGAAATGCCGAGAGTGCGCCCGGCTTCTTCGGCGGCCTGCTGCATAGTCACGGCTTGCCGGTAATCCATGGCCATCGGCTTCTCGCACAACACGTGCCGGCCGGCGCGCAGCGCGGCGATGGTTTGTGCGGCGTGGACAAACACCGGCGTGGCGATGTAGACCGCTTCGGCCGGGCATGCGGCCAGGGCAACCTCCAGGTTCTCCCAAGTGGGCGCCCCATACGGCGCCGCCTTGGCGGGGTTGCGCGTCACGATTCCCGACAACCGGCTGCGCGGTTCCGCCAGAATCGCCGGCAGAACCCGCCTGGTCGAGATATCGCCGATACCAACTACCAGCCAGGTGAGCGCCATAGGCCCATTTTACCCGCCCCTTCCGCGCTAACAGGCAGCCTCTCTTACATTCCCAAAAACTCTCTTCGCGGTGACAGCGTACTTGAACATACTAATTCAATTTTTAAAAAGAAATAATTTTATGAATTCGGGTGTATACTGAATCCCGCTGTAATTGGGCCGGGAATGAATGGGAAGCCGGGCGCTATCGTTAAGGTTGTCATTACGAGCCTTCTTTTTGGCTTGTTCTGTTGCTCGCCCAAAGGCGGGGTTAGAATCGACTGGAGCAAACAAGCAAGGCAACGCGGAATGCCGGAAACCATCACATTGACGGCCGCCGATCAGGGTGTCGCCCGGGACGCCGTAGTCGGACAAAGTGTGTTGTTGCAACTGGTGGAAACCCCCTCCACCGGCTATCGCTGGGCTCTGGAGGTCTCTCATCCGGAAGCCATAGAGATCCTTGCGACCCGGTGGGTCGCACCGGCTGGCAGCGGAGTCGGAGCGGCCGGGATGCGCGAATTTCACCTGAGAACAAAAGTTCCGGGTGAAATCCGCCTGAGTCTGAAATTGTGGCGGGAGTGGCAGGGTGAAGCCTCGGTAACTCACCGCTGCGAATTCATTTTGCGAGTTAGTTAACAAGTACGTCCAAATCACCCGCGGATAGGAGGAATATATGAATGCACAGAATCTTGCCGCACTCAAAAGTGCGCTTACCAAAGCAAATGCCACCTGGACGGCGGAGCACAACCCGCTGATCGATCTGACACCAGACCAACAACGGTTCCGCCTGGGCGCCGCTCCCCCGGCAGGCGAGCCGAGCCTGGCGGATCGCGAGGCTCGCGCCGTGCAAATGTCCAAGGCGCCGGCGCCCGCCGCTCCCGCGGTCCCCGCCTCGGTCGACTGGAGAAGCCATGCCGGCCATAACTACATATCCGGCGTCAAGGACCAGGGCTCATGCGGTTGTTGCGTCGCCTTTGGCACCGCCGCCGCGATTGACGGCGCCATGCGCATCACCGACGCCGCGCCCATCGGGACGCCCAAGGGCCACACCCTGCAAGACGTGTCCGAAGCTCAGCTCTTTTACTGCAGCAAGACACCCACCGATCAGCACAACTGCGCGACCGGCTGGTGGCCGACCGCGGCGCTGGCTTACGCGCACACAACCGGCGTGGCGCCGGAATCGTGTTTCCCATACACGGCTGGCGACCAGCCGTGCCACCTGTGCGCGAATTGGCAGAACCTGTTGACCAAGGTAGGAAACACTTCCAGCCTCACAACCCCAAGCGCGATGCAGCAATTCCTTGCCACGAAAGGCCCGCTGATCACTTGCTTCACCGTCTACGATGACTTCTTCGCTTACAGCGGCGGCGTCTACACCCACCATTCCGGCGCCGTTGCCGGCGGGCATTGCGTCTGCTGTATTGGGTATAACCTCACGACTAAGGCTTGGCTTTGCAAGAACAGTTGGGGGCCGACCTGGGGCCTGGGAGGCTATTTCTGGATCGGCTTCGGCCAGTGCGGCATAGATTCCGACATGTGGGCTGTCGACACCTTCAACTCGATTTACCACACCTGATCGGGCCGCTCTCCCGGGCGAGACGGAGGAGGGCCTCTGAAATTTCCGCCACCGCGGCGGGATCACAGAGGCCCGCCCGGGCATCCGGGCGCCGCCCCACTTGACATCCCTCCGCCGCATCCCTCACGCTAGCCTTTATGCCCCTTCTGCAGGTCATCGTCCTCGGCGTGGTCCAGGGCCTGACGGAGTTCCTACCCATTTCCAGCACCGCTCACCTCTATCTCACTTCCTGGCTGCTCGGCTGGAATACCGAAGGACTCAACTTCGATATCATGTTGCACCTGGGTACGCTGGTCGCGGTCCTGCTCTATTTTCTCCGCGACTGGCTGCAAATCATCGGCCAAGGCTTTGGATTGCGCGTCGGCCACGATGACGAACTTCGTCACAATCACATGATGCTGTGGCTGCTGGCCATCGGCACCATTCCCGTGGGCGTGGCCGGCTTTCTGTTCAACAAGCAGGCGGAAACCACCTGGCGCACGCCCTGGGTGATGGGCGCCATGCTGGTTGCCATCGGCCTGCTGATGTGGTTCGCTGAGAACTCCAGCCGCAAACTGCGCGACCTGGCTTCCTTGAACCTGGCCGATTCCGTGGTCATTGGTGTAGGGCAGGCGCTGGCCGTGGTGCCGGGCACGTCGCGCTCCGGCATCAGCATCTCAACCGGTCTGTTCCGCGACCTGACCAACGAAGCCGCCGCCCGCTATTCGTTCCTGCTCTCTGCCCCGGCCGTCGCCGGCGCCGTTGCCAAGGCGCTCTGGGACATGCACAAGCTTCACCAGTTGCACTCGCTGCTGGATTCTCCATTTCTTATTGGTGTGATGGTCAGCGGCGTCACCGGCTGCGCGGTCATCGCCTGGTTTCTGCATTATCTGCGTCGCAATAGCTTGCGGCCCTTCGTGATTTATCGCCTGCTTTTTGGCATAATAGTGCTTGCTCTGGCTTTCATCCGCCGGCCAGCGTGATGAAGCTCTTATCTCCGACACAACACAAGAGGTGGAACGAAGTTACCGGCTTCCTCTTGCTCTCTTCCGGTCTGGTGATTTTGCTCAGCCTGGTTTCGTACCACGCCCAGGACCCATCCTGGAATACCGCCGCCGGAGCGCGCCCTCTCAATCTCATTGGTTATCCGGGCTCTTACGTGGCCGATGTCCTGCTCCAGGCCTTTGGCGCCGTGGCGCTGCTCATCCCTCTGCTGATTTTTCTGCTGGCGTGGCGCTGGATCCGCTCCGAAGAGATTGAAGCCGGCGCGGTGAAAATGCTCGGCTCGGTTCTGCTCACGCTGGGCGCTTGCGCCGCGCTCTCGTTCTTTCCCTGGAAAATGTTCGGCGGCAGTGTCGCCATAGGCGGCGCTTTCGGGCTGGTGCTGGCCCGCTATCTGGTCGAGACTTTGAACCTGGCCGGCGCCCTGCTGATCACTCTCACTACGGTGGTGATTTCCATTTACCTGGTTTCCTCCTTCACTCTGTCGAAACTCGCGCAATGGTTCGCCTCGCCGCTCGCCTGGTTCGCACGGCGCCGGGCGGCGTGGCAAGCCTGGCGCGCCGGCATGCACGCTCGGGCGGTGGAGAAAGCGCGCGAACGCGACCGCCGCCGCCGCGAACAAAAAAAGGAACAGAAGGAACGCGCCGCCGCTCTGATTCCGGGCGAACCCGAAGCGGAGCCCGCTCGCGCCGCGGTAATCGATACCCCGCCGTGGGAAACGCCCGCGGCCGGAGAGCAGGTGGGCGCCGGATACGCCCCCATCGAAGAGATTCCTATATGCCCGGTGGAAGCTCTGCCTCCGGTCCCGCCTCCCATGCCGGTGCCGCTCGCGGAGCCCGAGCCCGAACCGGCCTTCCACGCCGTCTTCCATTTGCCCAATACCGATCTGCTGAACGAGGTCCCGGCCCGTAGCGCCTACGACGAGCAGGAGCTCAAGGACACCGCCGTCCGCATCAAGTCCAAGTTCGAAGAGTTCAATGTTCTCGGCAACGTGGTGCAGATCAACCCCGGCCCGGTGGTGACCACTTTCGAATTCAAACCGGAGGCCGGCATCAAGTACAGCCGCATCATCAGCCTCAATGAGGATCTTTGCCTCGGCCTGCAGGCCGAAAGCATCCTCATCGAACGCATTCCCGGCAAGCCCACCGTGGGCATCGAGGTTCCCAATAAGCGCCGCGAAATTATCGCGCTGCGCCAGATGCTGGAATCCGACGAGTTCGCGCAATCCCACTCGCGGCTGACCATTCCCCTGGGCAAGGATATTAACGGCCGCATTCGCATGGCCGCGCTCGATACCATGCCGCACCTGCTGATCGCCGGCTCAACCGGCTCCGGCAAGAGCGTCATGATCAACTCCATGATTATGTCGATTCTGTACAAATCGACCCCGGACGAAGTCCGCATGATCATGGTCGATCCCAAGCGGCTCGAACTGGGCCTTTATGAAGGCATCCCGCACCTTCTCACGCCCGTCATCATCGATCCGAAAAAGGCCACCAACGCGCTGCGGAACGCGGTGCTCGAGATGGAGCGGCGCCTGCGGCTGTTGGCCGAATACGGCGTGCGCAACATCGATCAGTTCAACAAGAAAGTCCATAAGCTCCAGGAGGAGCCGCGCAGTCTCTTCGCCGACCAGGACGAAACCGCCGACGATCTCCGTCCCCTGCCCTACATCCTGGTGCTGATCGATGAGCTGGCCGACCTCATGATGCTGGAAGGCCGCAACGTGGAGGAAAGCGTCACGCGCCTGGCCCAGATGGCGCGCGCTGTCGGCATGCACCTGGTGCTGGCCACGCAGCGCCCCTCGGTGGATGTGATCACCGGCCTCATCAAGGCCAACTTCCCCGCGCGCATCAGCTTCCGCGTGGCCACCCGCGTGGATTCCCGCACCATCCTCGACGTGATGGGCTCCGAGCACCTGCTGGGCAAGGGCGATATGCTCTTCCTCCCGCCCGGCTCTTCGCGCCTGACCCGCGTTCACGGCGCTTTCGTCAGCGAAAACGAGATTAACCGCGTGGTGGATTTCTGGAAGCAACAGGCCACGCCGGAATACGACCAGTCGTTCCTGATCGCCCCGCCCACCGATGACGACGAAGCCGCCGAAGGCGAAACCCCCGGCGTGGACCAAGACCCCATGTACGAAGAGGCGGTGCGCCTGGTCCTGCAGTTGGGCAAAGCCTCCACTTCCACTCTCCAGCGCCACTTGCGGCTGGGCTACGGCCGCGCCGCCCGCATCCTCGACCTGATGCAGCGGGACGGCATCATCGGTCCGCCCGACGGCAGCAAACCGCGCGAAGTGCTGAAACGTCCGGATTGGCTGAGCGAAGTCGAGAGCCAGTTGCGGTAGGCTAATGGCATGCGCGGCTTCTGGCTGCGGCTGCTGCTATTTCCGGCTCTCGGCGTGGCGCAACTGGCGCCGCCTGGCGTTACCGGCATCCTGTTGGAACGCGACGCGCCGGCAACCTCCGGCCAGTTCAGCCTGCGCGCCGCCGATAACCAGGTCTTCCGTTTTCAATTCGACGGCCGCACGGCGGTGGATCGCGCCGGCCAGCCGAGCGGCATGTCGCGGCTGAATTTGGGCGAAAAGATCGAAGTTGCTTTCAGCGCAATTGAAGGGTCGCTCGTGCCTCTGGCCCGTTCCATCCGGGTGCTGGTCCCGGTGGAACGGCCTCGCGCCGTCCAGCTTGCCCAGCCGGCGTTGCTAACCAGCCGCACTTTCTCGGCCCCCGATCTCACGTTTTCCGGCCTGGTCGAGAAGTTCAGCGCGCAGCGCCTGGTAATCCGCGCGCGCGATGGCGACCATACCATCCTCATCCGCAAAGACACCAGCTACCTGGCGGATGGAGGCTCGGTGGAGGCGGATGCGCTGCGTCCCAACATGCGGGTATTCGTGTTCGCCGGCACGGATCTGTACGAGCGGGTAGAGGCCTATCGAATCGTTTGGGGCAGGATTCTCGACCCTGGAAGGTGAGCGTGATCTTTCCGTAAGACTGATTGCTCACCGCGGAGGCGCGGAGAAAACTGAGCAGTGAGGGGGATCTCCCTGCCGTGCGCGAACCTTTCCCGCTGAGGGGACGAAGACTTCATCGAAATTCTTGTTTCTCTCGCATCTTCTCCGCGCCTCCGCGCCTCTGCGGTGAAACGGTGTGCGATTCGGAACGTCCGGTCTGCTAAACTCAAAAAGTACCCATGGCCACAGAAAAAGTAGAGAAGCGGTCACTGCCTCCGGTCGGCGTCTGGGCGCCAGCTTTGGCCCTCAGTTGGCTGGTTCCCGGCGGTGGTCACTTGTTGCTCAAACGAACCGGCCGCGGCCTGCTCCTGATGGCCTCCATCAGTTCCATGTTCGTCTGCGGCCTGATGATGCGCGGCACCATGTTCGAACCGCAGTCGTCCGATCTGCTCACCACTTTGATCAACACCGGCGGCTTCATCGGCGATCTGGCTTCCGGAGTCCTCTATCTGCTCACCGTGTGGCTGGGCTACAGCCAACCCGACGTGGCGGGAGCCGTCAACGATTACGGCACCAAGTTCCTGGTTACCGCCGGACTGCTGAACATTCTCGCCATGGTGGACGTGTTCGATATCGCCGTCGGGAGGAAAGACTGATGCCCAAGATGAACCTCTCCCACTTCGAGGCGGCATTCCTGTTCTCGCTATTTGCCTCGGTGGTCCTCGGCGTGGTGACCAAGGACACGGATCGCGACCGCCTGCATTACGGCATCTATACGTTCCTGTGTTTCCTGGTCGCGCTCTTCGGCCTCGGGTGGCTGATGTTTTTCGGCCACGGCTAAGCGGCAATGACAGACCATGAGAAGCGATGGTCTGTCCCACCCGCTACTTCCACCCGTAGGTCACGATGACCGTGGTCTGGCCCGAACTGCCGCTGGCCACAATCGTCAGGCTGCGCCGGTTGCCCTCATCGGCCGCAACCACCGTGCCGCCGTCGTCGTTAGCCGTGGAGATGTTGACATTCATCGCCATGTCCTTGCATTTCGCCTCGTAGAAAGCCAGCACGCGCGACGCCGCGTCCGGTGTGGTGAAAGTGAATTCGCCGCCTTCGCCTCCGTAGCTGTTCGAGCCCTGCGCCCGCACGGCGAAGGCGGGCTTTGATCCCGGATACGATGGAATCCACGACGGCAGTTTGCCCACGCTTCCGAATTCCATCCTGCCATCCCGCCCGGTAATCGCAAAGCCGCCGCCGCCCGTCCGGTCGAAGCTCACGCCGGCCTGGTGCACGCGGTGCAGCACCAGGTACCCGACCCCGAACGCGCCTAATCCGCACAGGACGAATAATCCTAGAATCACCACCAGCACCCACACAATTGGGCTGGTTCGCCGCTGCACGGGTGCTCCCGTGGATGTCACTGGCGGCTGGGCGGCACTCGCCGGCGCCCCGCACTGGGTGCAAAACGCACCGGTCATGGTAGCGCCACAGATTGTACAAAACGCCATGATGGCTTTCACCCCCGCACCACTGTACTGCACAAGGCCGCTCGGCGCAATGGCCACCAAACGTTCTTACTTCAACTTCAGCACGGCGTCCTGGTACAACAATTCCAGCGTCTTGACGGAACCCGGCTTGCCGCGGTACGGAAAGTACAGGAACCCGCTGAACGCCGCCTGATGGGGGCCTTCCACCAGCGCCGTCTCCACCGCTACCACTTCCGCCTTCACCTGCTCCTTTTCCACGCCGCTCGGATTGTCCTTCGGCACCTCCACGCGCGGCGGAAGCTCGGTGCCCGGCTCATTGCTTCCAGGGAATGGATGCGGATTCCGCGGCGGGCCGCCAATCGCCACTCCGGCATTCCCCGTGCCCGCGTCTATTTCCGCGTTGGGCCTGGGCTGTTCCCATTCCGGGTGTTGCAAACTGGCGGCCACCATGCTCACCGCTTCGGGAGTCAGCACGGCCTTCCTGCCATTGATGCGCAGCGAAAAGTTGGCGTTCCGCGCCTCTAAAGTCTCACCCTTGGGTGGATAGAGCGCCACTTCCACCACCAGGTAATTCTTCGCCAGAAATGCCTTGTCGCCGCGCGAAAAGCTATGCACCATGTACTCGGCGCCGATAGCCGCGGTGCGCGTACTGGCGTGTACTTCGTAATCCGCGGCCCTCGGCTTGGGCTCGGTCCCCTGCGCGAACGCCGTCCCCACCGAAAACAGCAACAGCCAATATCGCATGTTTGAATCATACCCCCGGCGAACGAACCGCATGCTACCCTGTTCCCACAGGAGCGTAGCCCCATGACCAGACGCGATTATCTCAATTGGATGGCTGCCGGCGCCGCGGTGGCCGCGGCGAGTGACGCATCCGCCGAACAGCAGTCGAGACCCGGTGCGTCCCCCGCGCCCCAACCCGGCGATGCCAGCCGCGAGGCCCGCATGAAGTGGTGGCACGAAGCCCGCTTCGGCATGTTCATCCACTGGGGCCTTTACAGCACCCTTGGCCGTCACGAATGGGTGATGGAAGAGGAAGGCATTCCGGTGGCGGAATACGAACAGCAGGCCAAGCTCTTCAAGCCCAAGCCAAACGCCGCGCGCGATTGGGCGCGCCTGGCCAAACAGGCCGGCCAAAAATACATGGTGCTGACCACCAAGCACCACGAGGGCTTTTGCAACTTCGATTCCAAGCTCACCAACTACAACGCCGCCCAACAGGGGCCCGGCCGCGACCTGGTAAAGGAATACGTCGAGGCCGCGCGCGCCGAAGGTCTCCGCGTGGGCTTCTACTATTCCCTGATGGACTGGCACCACCCCGATGGCGCGCGCTGCAAGAGCGCCGACGGCAAGATCGACGAACCCGCGCGGCGCCGTTTCGTCGACTATATCCACGGCCACGTGCGCGAACTCATGACCAATTACGGCAAGATCGATATTCTGTGGTACGACGTCAACTGGCCGCTCAACGCCCAGGAATGGGAATCCGAAAAAATGAACGAGATGGTCTACAAGCTGCAGCCCGAGATCATCGTCAACGACCGCAACGGCCTGCCCGGCGATTTCACCACCCCCGAACAGACCATCCGCGCCTCCACGCGCGCCTGGGAATCCTGCATGACCATGAACGGCAGTTGGGGCTATCATAAGGCCGACGACAATTGGAAGACGCCCAAGACCATCGTGCGCAACCTGGTGACTTGCTCCCACGATACGGGGAATTACCTGCTCAATATCGGCCCCAAGCCCGATGGCTCCATCCCCGAAGAATCCGTGCGCATCCTGACCGCGGTGGGCAAGTGGATGGAACAGAACGGTTCGACCATCTACCGGTCGGACAAGTGCCAGCCGCACGCTTCCGAATTCGCCGGCTTCACGCGCCAGGGCAATACGCTCTTCATGCACGTCCACTTCTGGCCCGGCTCGACGGTATCGCTGGGTGGTTTGCGCAACAAAGTGAAATCCGCGCGGCTGCTGGCCGGCGGCAAGGACGTGAAGTTCGACCAGGACGATTTCCGCGTGCGCTTCACCGGACTGCCCGAGAAAGCGCCCGACGATCCGGTGACGACCATCGCCATCGAGTGCGACGGCGAGCCGAATCAGGACACCTCCTACGTCCGCCGGGAACGCCCGCGCCGCGGCGTGGGTGTGTAACCGGAACAGACGATCGGTTTGTGTCGTCTGTTAGGCAGCCCGCGCTTTGACGCGCCGTGACAGGCCACGAAAAACGATGGCCTGTCCTACTAGCTCGGGTAATACCCCTCCCTGGTTTGCACCGCCAGCCCCTTCTGTTTGGTGGTGAGGTGAATGCGGCGGTACTCGCTATTGTTGGCGCCGCCCTCGGGCGTGTAACCGATGCTGTACTGGCTGCGCAGATCTTCCTCGATGGCCTCGTAGACTTTGTCGATCGGCATCCGCTTGGAGACCTCGAAGAACCGCCCGCCGGTTTCGGTTGAGATGCGCTGCAACACTTTCTTCCCGTCCTCGGTGTTTCCCATGCCTCTACCCGGCGGCATGCCGCCGCCCATGCCGCGCCGGCGCCCTCCAAATCCGCCCGGCATTCCCATGCCGCCGTAGGCGTTCGGATCGGCGAAGAGGATCGAGTACACCAGAGTGTCGGAGCGCTGTGCGGATTCCACCGCCGCGGGAAGCGATAGCTTGCTGCCGGTATCTACGCCGTCGGAAAGGATGATCATGGCCTTGCGTCCGTGCTGCTTGCGCATGATTTCATCGGCGCCCAGGTACACCGCGTCGTAGAGATCGGTGCCCCCACCGCCGCGTCCGGCGCGTCCGCGTCCCTGAGGATAGCCGCCGCCACCCGGGTAGCCTCCGCCACTGTTCCCGGTGCCGCCCTGATTTCCCTGCTGACGCCGCTGGGTCCCGATTTCCAATTCGTCGAGCGCCTTGCGCAGCGTCTGCCGCGAAGAGGTGAGATCTTCCAGCAGCTCCACCTCGAAATCGAAATGGATCACAAATGCCATGTCCTTGTCTTCGCGCATCATCTTATCGAGGAAATGGTAGCTGGCCAGGCGCTCGTCGGCCAATACGTTGCGCTGGCTGCCGCTGGTATCCACCAGCAGGCCGAGGGTCAGCGGCAAATCCGTCTCGCGAGAGAAATAGCGGATCACCTGCGCGCGCCCATCTTCGTCCAGCAGAAAATCGTTCTGCGTAAGATCGTTGACCACGTGGCCTTGCTTGTCACGCACCGTAGCGAACACGTTGACCACTTTGACATTGGTGGAAAAGGTGGCTGGGGGCTGTTGGGCCGGCTGGGTCTGCTGCCGGCCGCGCAAGAGCCGCGCCACCGGAAAAAGCCCCAGCGCGGCAAGCAAGCTGCGCCGGGAGAACGTCGCGCGATCTTTCATTTCAATTGGTAATTCGGCCGGAACCGGTTTTAGTTCCCTTGTCCGCACCGGTCATCCTTTTCGGCGGGGGCGAGCGGCGAACCAGTGCCGGACTCCTCTCCCCGATAAGTGATCAGTTCCCGCGTCCCCGTCCGCCCCCGCCGCCGACCGCGCGCGCCGGTTTGCGCGGCAACATTTCCGGCCGCGTCGCGGTGTTATATACGAACCAGGCCATTACCGCCGACGCCTGCTCCAGGTCGTTGGCCTGCAGGCGGTCGTAGACGTCCATGTTCGAATGGTGCGTGCGCGTGCTGTATTCGAGCGGGTCCTGAATGAATTGGAATCCGGGAACGCCGTTGTTGTCGAAGTTGGTGTGGTCGGTCGATCCGGTTGCGCGGATGGTCAGGGTGTCCGCGCCCAGATCTTTCAGCGGCGCTACCCACGCTTCGAAAATCGGCCGCACGGCGTCGTTGTCCTGCATGTAAATGCCGCGGATCTTGCCGCTGCCGTTGTCCAGGTTGTAATATGCCGACATTTTCGCCTGTTCGGGCTTGGGTCCATCGGCGCCGTTGATGTGGGCCTGCACCCACGCACGCGAGCCCAGGGTGCCTTCTTCCTCGCCGGTCCACAGCCCCAGCCGCACGGTGCGCGGCATTTTCAGATCGAGCGCTTTCAGAATGCGGATCGCTTCCATGGCCGCGGCAGCGCCGGCCGCGTTGTCGGTGGCGCCCGTGCCGCCAGTCCAGGAATCGAAGTGTCCGCCCAGCATCACGCTTCCGGCGTTCACATCGGCGCCGGGGATCTCCGCCGTGATGTTGAACGAATCGCCCGGCGGTGTGAACCTGGTCTGGATGTCGAACTCCAGGGTGACGGGAATGTTGTGCTCGATCAGCCGCGCGATGCGGTTATAGTGCTCATTGGTGACAATCACCGACGCGATCGAGGCATTCTCTTCGGTCGATGCGCTACCCGACCCCACCACCGTGCCGCCATCCGGCCCGTTGCCCGGTGAGATCAAACCCAGGACGCCTTCATCCTTGTAGAATTTCATGAGCTGCGCGCGGAAGCTGTTCGCTGCGCCGCGGCCAGCAGCGCCCGGAGCGCCCGCCGCGCCGCGCCCGGCCGCTCCGCCGCGAGCTCCGGCAGCCGGCGCGCGCTGTGGGAAGCCCAGCGGCAGCACCGCCGGATTCCCGCCTGTCGGATCGGGGTACGTCTCGGCCGCCGCCAGCTCGGCATCCGTCAGCCTGTGGGCGTAAGGCTGTGTCACCATCTCGGAAGCGTGCGGCGCCGCCGTCAGCAGAAACTTGCCCTTCAGCTTGCCCTTGTACTGCTCCATCTCCTCAGCGGTGGAAATCACCGCCATCATCGCCGGCCCCGTGACGTCGCCGTTGGTGCCCAGGCTCCATGGCTGCGCAAAGCCGATGACCGGTTGGAATTCCGGCTCCTTCATCATGGCCACGAACCTGGTGCAGCTCCATCCGGCGCCGGCGAATTTCCAGCTCTCCATCTGCACGTTGGAGAGTCCCCAATCCTTCAAAGTCTGGACGGCCCAGTCGCCCGCCTGTTTGGCGCCGGGTGAGCCGGTGAGCCGCGGCCCGTAGGCATCGGTAAGGTAGAAGGCCGTATCCATCACCCTGGAGCGGCCGGCAAACGCCTCTGTCTTGATTCGGTGCAGAACCCCCAGATCGACTCTTTCGGGGGCGGCCATCTGTGCCCACAGGCACACACCCGCAACGGCGGCGAGACCAACGATCCATTTGCGCATGTTGTGAACTGTATCATTTCGCACGGAAGGGGCGCAATCAGTGGGTCATGGAGTAGATGATGTAGTTGACGCCCATGCGAATCGATTGATCGGAGAACTGCTCCGGATAGCGCGCGTCGTCCGCCCACTCCCAGGCATCGCCGATGTCGGAGTTATACGAAATGGCCACCATCACGCGGCCCTTGTCGTCGTAGATTGCGCGCCAGTGGGCGCCCTTGCCATCCTGGCCCTCGGGATACTGCGGGGTTTTGTAGCCCTGGCGGCGCCACGCCCAGCCGGGAATCTGCGCGCGCTGGCTCAGGTCGTAGACCGTATGGAAGATCGGGGCATCGTCGGCCAGCTCCACGATTTCACGGTCCGGGAACACCTGCTTGATCGCTCTCTCGAAAATGTTCCACTCGAACTTGCCGTGGAAATCGTCCGCCATGAAAAATCCGCCGCGCAGCAGGTATTCGCGCAGCGCCTGGGTCTGGTCGCGGGTGAGGCCCCATTCGCCCACTTGCACCGCGTACAGCCAAGGCCAGTCGTAGGCGTCGCCCTCGTCCAGGTTCACGCACTGCTCCACCGAGCGCACGTGCAGCCGCGTGAGGCGCCGCACGGCCAGCGAGAAGTGCCGGTCGGCGCGCGGGAAATCCTGAGTCCACAAGGAGACGCCGATATGCCAGTCGAGGTCGCGGCCATAGTAGCCATTGATGCCGCCCGCGCCCGGCGGGTACATGAGGCGCGCGAAGGCCCACTCGGTTTTCTCCTGATAGTCGTCCGGCAGCGGAACTTCACCGATCCGGTATTCGACGCCGTTGAACTGGCGGAACGGCCGCTGGAAAGCGCACAACACGCCGGCCAACGTCAGACCGCAACCGAGCAACGCCAATGCCTTCGGGAAATTCATCCCCTCGCCGTTACTCCGAGAATATCACGCCGGGTTTGGGGGGCTGGCGGATGGCCGGAAGTCTGGACTCTCGGCGGGCCGCTACTGCCCCGCGTCGGGATGGCCCAAATAAATGTCGTGGATGCGCAGCAGTCCGAGCGCCCGGCCAAGCTCATCCACGACCGGCAGCACCGAAATCTGCGAGGGCCGGCGTTCCATCAGTTCCAATGCCTCGCCCAAGGTGGCATCGGGGCCGATGGTCACCGGCTTGCGCGTCATCACATCTTCGGCGCGCAGCGCGCGGATGTCGTCGTGGCGCGTCAACACCCGCCGCAGGTCGCCATCGGTGACGAAGCCTGTCAGAACGCCATCCGCCCGGATCACGCAGGCCCCACCCAAGGGGCGCTCGGTCATGGCGAGGATCACTGCCTGGAACGGAGTCTCCGGCGATACCGTGGCCACCTCATTGCCGCTGTGCATGGCCTCTCTCACGCTCAGCATCAGGTTGCGGCCCAACTGCCCGCCGGGATGGAAGCGGCCAAAGTCATCGGGCGTGAAACTGCGCGCGCACATCAGGGCGATGGCCAGCGCATGCCCCACCGCCAGTGCGGCCGCCGCGCTGGCCGTGGGGACCAGGTTGTGCGGGTCTGCTTCGCGTTCCACCGAGGCATCCAGCAGCACATCGAGCCGGCCGGCCAGGGGCGCACTCGCGCTGCCCAGAATGCCGATCAGCGGCGAACGCAATTCGCGCAGCAGCGGCACCAATGCCAGCAGCTCGCGAGAGCTGCCGTTCTTCGAAATCAGCACCGTCGGGTCGCCCGGAGTGTAAATTCCCAGGTCGCCGTGGACCGCTTCGGCCGGGTGCAGATAGACCGCCGGCGTGCCCGTGCTGCAAAGCGTGGCAACCAGCTTGCGCGCGATGTGGCCCGATTTCCCGATGCCCGTCACCACCACCTTGCCGGGATGCGCCAGGATCAGATCCACCGCGCGGACGATCTCGCCATCGAGGCGCGCGGCCGTCCGGGCCAGCGCCGCGGATTCGATCTCAATAGCGGCGCGCGCTGCCGCCAACCACTCCTGTTTCGAGCCAGACATGAGGAACCGACTATCATCGCATGTGGCATGCCGCGCTAAAATGGCCCTCTATGTCACTCCGGCGTTTTCTTGCCGCAGCGCTGATCGCCTGCGCCCCGCTGGCCGCGGAGATCCGGTCGCTGACCATTCTCCATACCAACGACGTGCACGCCCATCTGATGCCCAGTGACAGCCACCTGGGCGGCTTCGCCTACCTGGCCTCGGTGATCCGCCAGGAGCGCGCCCAGTGCGCCGATTGCATCCTGCTCAATGCGGGCGACCTGGTGCAGGGCACTCCAGTCTCCACCATCTTCCACGGCCTGCCGGTCTACGAAATCGCCAACCTCTTCGGCTACGACGCCGCCACGCTCGGCAATCACGAATTCGATTACGGCTGGATGCAGGCTCGCAAATTCATCGACACCGCAAAATACCCCATCGTCACCGCCAACTTGGTTAATGCCAAGGGCGAGCTGTTCACGCCTAAGCCCTACGTGATCCTCAAGGTGAATGAGCTGCGCGTGGCCGTGATCGGCGGCATGACGGAAGATCTCCACACCCTGACCAGCCCCGATTCGATGGGCGACTGGCACACCACGCCGCTGGTGGAAGCCGTGCGGAAATGCGCCGCCGAATTGCGCGGCCAGGCCGACCTGATCGTGCTGGTGGCGCACATCAATGGCAACGAAGAAAAGACCATCCTGGAGTCGGTTCCCGAGGTTCAGGTTTCCGTTACCGGCCACCTCCACAACGGCCTCACGGAGGCACGTTCGCACGATGGACGCGTGCTGGTGCGCGTGAAGAGTTACGGCGTCGAGCTCGGCCGCCTCGATCTCAAAGTCGATACCGCGACACACAAACTGGCCGGCTGGAAATGGAGACGCATCCCGATAGATTCCACCAGGACCGCGCCGGCCGCCGATGTGGCCACCCTGGTGGACAAGTGGGAGACACAGGTGAAAGCCGTGGTGGACCGCCCGCTGGCGATTTCCAAGCGCGAGTTCACGCCCCGCGAACTCAAGCCCCTGATGGAGAACGCGCTCCGCGAAGAGACCGGCGCCGATTTCGTGTTCATCAATGCCGGCGGCGTTCGCGACATCCTGCCCAAGGGTCAGTTGCTGGAGCGCAATGTCTGGAACATCATGCCCTTCGACGATATGCTGGTGATGGGCGCCTTCAAAGGCAAAGACCTTCCGCCGGTTGTGCTCAACGGCCGAAAAGTGGACCCGAACCGCGAGTACACCCTGGCTGTCACCGATTTCACCGCGGCCAATCAATCCACCGGGGAGAACCTGCGTACCACCGGCCTCGCGTTCCCGCACCAGCTCGGGATGGTCCGGGACCTGCTGATCGATTGGTTCCGCAAGAAAAAGGTGATTGAGTAGGCGACTCACGTGCTAATCGTTTTCACCGGTCCGCCCTGCTCCGGAAAAAGCACGCTCGCGGCGGAGGTGGCGCGGCTGCGCGGCCTGCCGCATCTCTCCATGGACGCGACGCGCCAGCGGCTTCTGCCCGGCGCCGCCCACACTCGCGCCGACCGCCAGGTGGCTTATCGCGGGATGCACTTTGCCGCTGAACTGCTTCTGGCCGCTGGCGCGGGAGCCGTGCTGGACGCGCCTTACGACCATCCGGAAGACCGCGCGGAGCTCGCCCGCATCGCCGGCAACCACTGCAAGTGGATCGAGTGCCACGTGATGCCCTCGATCGCCGCCGCCCGGCTGCGCGAGCGCGGCCTCAACGACCCCGCGCGTCCCGATCTCACCGAAGAGCGAGTCCGCCGCCTGGTTCGCGACTATCCTTACCGCGGCGCGGGCCTGGTGCTGGACACCGCCGCGATGACGCCCGAAGCCTGCATGGCGCGCATCGCGGAGTATCTACGTTAGGACAATCCGTGCGAGATAATAGCAGTCATCTTATGCTGATTCTCCATGTGCATGTCCACGTCAAGCCGGAGCATCTCGAAGCCTTCCGCAAAGCCACTATGCAAAACGCCGCTCTGAGCGTCCAGGAGCCCGGCATCGCCCGCTTCGACGTGATCCAACAGGCCGACGACCCCACGCGCTTCGTGCTGGTTGAGGTCTACCGCAATCTCGACGCCACGGTGAAGCACAAACAGACCAACCACTACCACACATGGGTAGCCACCGTCACGGACATGATGGCCGAGCCGCGCACGCGCGTGACGTACGAAAACGTCTTCCCCGGCGACCAGGGCTGGTAGCGGCATGCCATTCGACTTCGCCACCGCTTCGCGGATCCGTTTCGGCGAGGGAACCGCGCGGGAAGTCGCGGCGGCCGCGGCTTCGATGGGCCGCCGCGCGCTGCTGGTGACGGGCCGGTCAGCCGCGCGCTCGGCCGGGCTGTTCGAGGGTCCGCGGTTTACCGTGCCCGGCGAACCCACCATCGGCCTCATTCGCCAGGGCCTGACATTCGCGCGGGAACACAATTGCGATATGGTGGTCGCGATCGGGGGCGGCAGCTCCATTGACGCGGGCAAGGCTCTGGCAGCGCTGCTGGCCAATACCGGCGACCCTCTCGATTACCTCGAAGTTATCGGCCGGGGCCTGCCGCTGGATAATCCCTCCGCCCCTTTCATCGCCGTCCCGACCACCGCCGGCACCGGTTCGGAAGTCACCCGCAACGCCGTGCTGGCGTCGCCCGAACATCGCGTCAAGGCCAGTCTGCGCAGCGCTTCCATGCTGCCGCGCCTCGCCCTGGTCGATCCCGAACTGGCCTATGATCTTCCGCCCGCCATCACCGCCTCCACCGGGCTCGATGCGCTTACCCAATTGATCGAACCCTACGTCTCCAGGCGCTCGAACCCCATGACCGATCTCTATTGCGTGGAGGGAATCCGCGCGGCCGCGGCCGCCCTGCCCCGCGCTTTCGACAACGGCCGCGACACCGAAGCGCGCCGCGCCATGGCTTGGGCCAGCCTGTTGGGCGGCCTGGCCCTGGCCAACGCGGGCCTCGGCGCCGTGCATGGTTTCGCCGCACCCATCGGCGGCATGTTCCCCGCCCCGCATGGCGCCGTCTGCGCCGCCATCCTGCCGCACGCCATGGCTGTCAACCTCCGCGCCCTGCGCTCGCGCGCTCCCGAAAGCCCGGCCCTGCGCCGCTATGATGAGGTCGCGCGGCTCCTCACCGGCCGCCCGCACTCGACCGCCGCGGACGCCGCAACATTTACGGCCGATCTATGCCGCCGGTTGGAAATCCCCTCGCTCGCAGCCTATGGCATCGGCGCGTCCGATGTTCCGGCACTGGCCGAAAAGGCCGCGCGGGCCAGCAGCATGCAAGCCAACCCCATCGTTCTTTCGCCCGATGAGCTTCGCGAGATCCTCAGCCTCGCGCTTCCGGCGACATCAGATTGAAACCCCGGCACGCCGGGCACCGGTAGCGTTCCCAAAACCACAGCACCCTCCGCACGCGGGTTTTTCTGCGCAGGTACGCCTCCGAATGTCCAGCGCCGCACCGCACGCACACGTTCACCCACTCCTCTTGGGGAACCGCGGCGCCCGCGGCGCCGCCGAACTCGAACGCCCATCCATATTGGCTGAGCCGCGTCCCCAGGCGCCGGTCCAAACCCCGCAGCATCCAGTTCAGAAACGCCAGGAAGCGCTCGTTGCCAAACGCGAACAGCGCAATCCGCCGCGGCGGGCGCGTCACGAAGTTGTGCGAGTTTAAAAACGAGAGCGAGCTATACAGCTTTTTTGTGCGGCGGTGCTCCACCCCGGCCATCCGTTCCACCAGCCCGACCACTTCCTCCGGCCGGCGAAACGCGTTCACGTGCCCGCCGCCGCGCCCCAGCCAGCGGTAAATCCGGTCCGTCAAAGTGGTGGCATCCGGCACCGCGACGTAGAGTACGCCGCCTGGCTTCAGAACGCGCCCGGCCTCGCGCACCGCAACTTCCAGTTCGTGGAAATGCTCCAGGCTATGGTTGCTCACAATCAGGTCAAAGGAATGCGTCGCGAAGGGCATGTGCGCCGCGTCGCCCCGGACATACCATCCCGCGGCCATGGAATGCGGCTGCTCCAGGTCCAGGCGGACCACCGTCAAATCGTCCCGGTTCGCCGCGAAGCTGCCGGCGCTCGCGCCCATATCGAGCACCGAAGAGTGGGGCAATAGGCCTTTGATCAAGTGCATCACCAGCGTCTGTTATCGCATAATTCCACGATGTAAATTTCCACGCATATTCCCAGCCGTACCGGAACCGGAGGCATGAATCCATTTAGAATCGTCATCGATCCAATAATGGAGATATTTCGACCCGAATCCGATTTGCTCTTTGGCTGCGGCAGGTAAACCGATTAATACCGAAAACTATGGCTTGCGCGCCGGTCAGGAACCTTTTAAGATAACGAAGTAACCTTACTCCGAATTATTGGGGGCTATAGGATGATTTATTCCCGTTCGGCCGAATACGCGATTCGCGCTTTCGTGCATCTGGCTCAGGTGCAAGAAGGCAAATACGCGATGGTGAAGAACATCGCGGAGCAAGAAGATATTCCGGCGCATTTCCTGGCGAAGATTCTCCAACAGCTCGCCCGCAAAGGCCTGCTGCGTTCCAGCAAGGGACCGACGGGCGGCTTCGCACTGCGGGTCGATCCATCCGAAATCCGCCTGCTGGATATCGTCGAAGCGCTCGACGGCCTGGCTCCTTACCAACAGTGCGCCAGCGGCCTGTCGGAATGCAACGACGACATGCCGTGCTCCATGCACGATAGCTGGGTGAACCTGCGATCGCGTATCATGGATTATCTGGGGCGGAATACCATCCTGGACCTGGCTAAGGCGTTGGAACAGAAAAAGAAGTCGATTGCCTTGACCAAGCAGCGCAAGTCCAGGCGCTCAGTTGCCGCCAAGCGGGCATAGGCTCGACACTCTGAATAGTCCGGAGGGACAATGGGATCAGTATTAGTCCCCATGGTGGTCGAACAGACCTCACGGGGCGAACGCGCATACGACATTTATTCACGGCTCCTCAAGGAAAACATCATTTTTCTAGGCACTCCGATTGACGACCAGGTCGCCAACCTGATCATCGCCCAACTGCTCTTCCTGGAAGCCGAGGACCCGGAAAAAGACATCTCCATTTACATCAATTCGCCGGGCGGCTCGATCACCGCGGGTCTGGCGATCCTCGATACGATGGCTTTTATCCGGCCGGATATCGTCACGATTTGTGTCGGGCAGGCCGCGTCGATGGCAGCGGTCCTGCTGGCGAAGGGGACCAAGGGCAAACGCTTCAGCCTGCCTAATTCGAGGATCATGATTCACCAGCCCTCGATGCAGGGTCTGGCAGGCCAGGCCGCCGATATCGATATCTATGCGCGGGAAATCCTGCGCATGCGCGAGATCCTGAACACCATGCTCGCCGAGGCCACCGGCCAGCCCGTGGAGCGGGTGGCCAAGGACGTGGACCGCGACTACATCATGGAGCCGGATGGCGCCGTGCAATACGGCATGATCGACCGCGTGATCAGCAGCCGCGATCTGGCGCCGCTGCCGGTAAAGAGCTAGCCGCCGCGTTGGTGATGCCGCCAAGCCTTATGCCAGGGGCACCACTCTGGATGTGCGGATTCGTTTGTCCCTGGTAACCAGCGGGACACGATGAAGCAGACTGGTCGCGGCGATGATCTCGTCGGCGGGATCGCTGTGGAAGTCCAACAGCCGGATCTGCCTGCACACTGCCAAGTCCAGCGGCCAGATGTGGATACCAGAAAGCACCCGCCCGAAGTCCGCGGACTCGATATCAAGCTGGATCCGTCCCAATTGCGCCAGTTTTGCGAGTTCCCAAAGGACTATCGCGGAAATACTCCATTGATCCCCTGACAGCAACTGGCGCTCCTTGGGCTTAAGCTGACCGGCCAGAGCGTGGATCAGAATGTGCGTGTCCAGGTTAATCATTTGCGGCGCCGGGATTCAGCGTCCCAACGGATGCCGGTGGAGAGGATTCTGCCCTTGATCTTCAGCTTTCCTTTCATGCTCCCAATTAACGCCGCGCAGCCGGAGCCCATCGGGATCACCTTAGCTACCGCCTTGCCGCGCTTCGTGATCACCAGGCCCTCGGCATCGAGCGCGTCCAGGAGACTGAGACACTGCTGCTTAAACGCGGTTGCGTTAATCCGTTGCATCAGTCTCAGAATAGCTCCTGGACATCTAAAGTGTCCAGTTATGCTGGCCGCCGCGCAGCGGCACGCGCCCGGGTGTTATGCCCTTACTTCACCCTCCGCATGGCCACCAAAATGCCTGACCAGTGCGGGGAAGTGAGATCGTCGATGCGCACCATGGGGGTTTCGAACGTGGTGGCGTCGATGAACTTGCCGTCACCTAAATAGACCCCGGTGTGGGTGATGCGTTTGTCGGAACTGCCGAAATACAGCAGGTCGCCGGGTTGCAGATCTTCGCGTTTGACGGGCGTCAGGCCATTCCAATCGGCCTGCGGCTGGGCGTCGCGGGGCATCAACACGCCGCGGCGGCGCTCCAGCATTTGGGCAAAGCCGGAACAGTCGTAGCCGAAGCTGGATGTGCCGCCCCAGGTATAAGGCGCGCCCAGAAATCGCTTGGCCAGCGCCAGCATTTCCGGAATCGTGAGCGGTTTCACGTGGAAAGCCACGTCTCCGGTCTGAATCCACCCGGCGCGGTCGTCGGGCAGGCGCACCTGCAGCCAGCGGTCCTGGGGCGAAGGTTTGGAAACGGCTTCCAGCCTGGTTTCAAACGGCACGGTGAGAAGCGGCGCGCGCCGGGTGACATCCGCCTCGCGATAGATGTGCGCGAACAGGCTGACGACCTCCGCCGCGGCATCGCCGGCGGCATAGGCCGGTCCGGGCCGCAGCATCGCCATCGGCGTCCACCCGGTGTAGTCGTCGGCCGTGCGGATGTGGGCAAAACCCTCGCGCTGTTCCATCAGCGTGACATTCGCGCCGTAGATGGCCTGCGACACCACGTCGGCATCTTCCGACGGCTTGGAGTACATGTTGGCCACCGGCCGCAGCACGACGGCATTCGGCAACTCCGCGGCGAAGAGAGCGAGCACTGCCAGTCCTGTCATTTCATTAGGGTACCGCAGGCCCTTTCGGAAAGCCCGGGTGAGAATCCACGGAATTGTGGACCGCCGGCAGCGTCCGCAGGTATTCATAGATGGCGCTCAACTCCTCCGGCTCTTTCTGGGAAAAGCTGAGCCAAGGCATGAGGCTGAAAGACTGCGGCCCGGCCAACGCCGGCGAACCACTGGCGGCGTACTCCTTGTAGTCGTAAAACTTCTTCTGGAAAAACTCTTCGCTCCATTTGCCGATGCCGGTATCGCTGTCGGGCGTGATGTTAGCGGTCACGACTTTGCCGAACGGCGTGTCGAACACCATCCCGCCGGCCAGGAACTTGCCGGGCAGCGGATTGTTCTTATCGTCCACCGGTGTGTGGCAATCGGAGCAGCCGCCCACCGCGACCAGGTACTCGCCAAACTTCCTGCGGTCGGCATGGTCCACCGGCGCCACGCTGCCGGCCGGTTGCGGGGCGCTCTTGATCAGCACCGAAACCGGGAAGACCAGCTTGGTCCGCGGCAGCGGATTGCGGACCGGCGGAAGCGAATCGAGAAACGCCACGAGGGCCTGCACGTCGTCGTCGCTGAAGCGGCGGAACGACTGGTAAGGCATCATCGTAAACAGCGCCCGGCCATCCTTATCGACTCCTTCGCGGATGGCGCGGATCTTCTCGCCGTCGGTCCAGGCGCCGATTCCGGTTTCGGAATCGGGCGTGATATTGGAAGCCACCACCTGCCCTGGCAACCCTTTCACCAAATCGGAGAGCACATTGCCGCGGCCGCGCCCCGATTCGACTTCAGGACCTCCCACACGCGAAAAATCCCGTTGCGAGTGGCAGCCGCCGCAATCCGCGACGCTGACAAACAGATATTTTCCCCTCGCAATGCGTTCCGGCGTCATCGCCACTTTGATGGCCGCGGCCGGCGCCATGGCCGGCTTGCGCAGAAACAGCCAGGCGACGCCGGCCCCGGCGAGAACCACTACCACCAGCACCACAATTCCGAAAATCAGCAGCATCTTCTTCCACATAAGTACCAGGTATCTTGCCATACTTTTGCCGCAAAGGGAAATTTGGGGCTGGCGCTTTCGCCCGCCGACCAATTTTGCACGGCTTCCAGGCGTCTGCGCCAGCCTGGTGGCATAATCCAAAGGATGCCGGATAAAATCCGCAACCCCATTCTGCGAGGGTTCCACCCGGACCCCTCAATTGTGCGCGTGGGAGACGATTACTACATCGCCACATCCACGTTTGAGTGGTATCCGGGAGTGGAGCTTCATCACTCGCGGGACCTGGCGCACTGGCGGCTGGTGAGGCGGCCGCTGGAACGGGCGACGCAGGTGAACCTGCTCGGCGATCCGGATTCGTGCGGCATCTGGGCGCCATGCCTGAGCTACGCCAACGGCTTGTTCTATCTGGTCTACACCGATGTGAAGCGGTTCGGGCGATCGACGGCGGGACCCAGCCGGGGCGTGATGTTCCGCGACTTGCACAACTACGTGGTCACTTGCGCCAGCGTGGAAGGGGAATGGTCGGAGCCGGTTTACCTGAACTCGAGCGGGTTCGACCCATCGTTGTTCCACCATGCGGACGGCCGGAAATTTTTGGTCAACATGGTGTGGGACCACCGGCCGGGACGCAACCGGTTCGCGGGGATCGGATTGCAAGAGTACTCGGCCGCGGAGCGAAGGCTGCTGGGGAAGCCACAGATAATCTTCGAAGGCACGGCACTGGGATTCACCGAAGGGCCGCACTTATACCAGCGCGGAGATTGGTACTATCTGCTCACGGCGGAGGGCGGAACGGGATACGGACACGCGGTGACGCTGGCGCGATCGCGGGATCTGCGGGGACCGTATGAAGTGCACCCGGATGGGCCGATTCTGACGTCGCGCGACCGGCCGGAGTTGGGACTGCAACGCGCCGGGCACGCGGACCTGGTGGAAACGCAGCACGGCGAGACCTACCTGGTGCACTTGTGCGGGCGGCCGCTCAGCACCCGCGGGCGGTGCACATTGGGCCGGGAGACAGCCATCCAAAAGATGGCTTGGGGCGAGGATGGATGGCTGCGGACGGCGGACGGGCGAGGACTTCCCTGCCCCGAAGTGGATGCGCCTGGCTTGCCGGCGTGCACCTTTCCGGCGGCGCCGGCGCGCGAGGAGTTCGACAGCGAAAAGCTCGCGGCCGATTTTCAATGGCTGCGGTCACCATGGCCGGAGGAGTTGTTCAGTTTGACCGAGCGGCCGGGGCACTTGCGGCTGTACGGGCGGGAATCGCTGGGCAGTTTGTTCCGGCAGGCGCTGGTGGCGCGGCGGCAGGAATCGCACCGCTACGCCGCCGAGACGGTGATGGAGTTTGAGCCGGAGAGCTTCCAACAGATGGCTGGGCTGGTGTGCTATTACAGCGGCGTTAAGTTCCATTACCTATACGTGTCGCGCGACAGTGAGTTGGGGAAGCATGTGGGAGTGATGAGTTGCCTGCCGGACGCCGGGCAGCCGGACCTGGCGATCGCGCCGCGGACCATTCGCGGAGGCGCGGCGGTGGGGTTGCGGGTGGAAGTGGATCGCGAGCGGCTGCGGTTTGCGTACCGGGTGGGCGAGGAACAATGGCGTTGGATTGCGGGGGAATTCGATGCCAGCATCCTCTCGGACGAGGCGGGACCGCCCGGCCCGAACTTCACCGGCGCGTTCGTGGGGATGTGCTGTCAGGACCTGGCGGGAACCGGCAGGGCCGCGGACTTCGATTTCTTCGAGTACCGGGAGACGCCGGAATGAAGACATCGCGGCGTCGCACAGCCGGCGTCAGGGGTAAAATCAAGAGACCATGAGCCGACCCAGAAACGAAAACCAAATCGACTATCTTGAACTGCCGGTGAGTCAGATCGAGGCCGCCAAGCAATTCTACGGAACCGTCTTCGGATGGACCTTTGAGGATTATGGCCCCGATTACACCAGCTTTTTCGACGGCCGCCTGGCCGGAGGCTTCACAAAGGACGTGCCGGCGCCCAGCCGCGGCCTCTTGCTGGTGATTTACGCCAGGGATTTGGCCGCGGTACAGCGAGACGTCAAGGCCGCCGGCGGAGCGATCGTGAAGGATACTTTTTCGTTCCCCGGCGGGCGGAGGTTTCATTTTACGGACCCCAGCGGGAACGAACTGGCGGTGTGGTCGGACGCGGAAGAGTAGACACAGGGCGTCCCTGACTGAACATTACGGCCGAATATACGGCGCTCATGCGTGACCGGCGGATCGGCACGCCTCACGTCCGCTTGCCGGGTTTGCCCAGCGACCATGTCCAATCGCGAATCTCCGGCATGTCTTCTCCGTGGGTGTGGATGTAACTCGTGTGGTCCAGCAGCTTATCGCGAAGATACTGCTTGAGATAGGCGGCTCGCGAGCCCAGACCCGGCACACGATCGATGACATCGCCGGCCAGATGGAAGCGGTCGAGATCGTTCAACACTACCATGTCAAAGGGAGTGGTAGTGGTTCCTTCTTCTTTGTATCCGCGAACGTGCATCTGCTGGTGATTGGTGCGGCGATAGGTCAGGCGGTGAATCAGCCAGGGATAGCCGTGAAAGGCGAAAATGACGGGTTTGTCAGTGGTAAAGAGGACATCGAAGTCTTTGTCGCTCAGGCCGTGGGGATGCTCACTTTGCGGTTGGAGCGTCATCAGATCCACCACGTTGATGACGCGGATCTTCAGGTCGGGGAAGTTCCGGCGCAGGATCTCGACGGCAGCCAGAGTCTCCAGCGTGGGCACGTCGCCGCAGCACGCCATCACCACATCCGGGTCGGCGCCCTGGTCGTTGCTGGCCCATTCCCAGATGCCCAGCCCGGCCGTGCAGTGCTTAATGGCGGAATCCATGTCCAGCCATTGCAGTTCCGGCTGCTTGCCGGCAACAATGACATTGACGTAATTGCGGCTGCGCAAACAGTGGTCGGTCACCGAGAGTAAGGTGTTGGCGTCGGGAGGCAAGTAGACGCGGATGATGCTGGCCTTCTTGTTCACTACGTGGTCGATGAAGCCAGGGTCCTGATGGCTGAAGCCGTTATTGTCCTGCCGCCACACATGCGAGGTAAGTAAGTAGTTCAACGAGGCGATAGGCCGCCGCCAGGGAATGTCACGAGTCACTTTCAACCACTTAGCGTGCTGGTTAAACATGGAGTCCACAATGTGGATAAAGGCCTCGTAACAGGAGAACAAGCCGTGGCGGCCGGTGAGCAGATAGCCTTCCAGCCAGCCTTCGCACAAATGCTCGCTCAGCACCTCCATTACGCGGCCGTCGGGTGACACATGGTCGTCGATTTTCAGAATTTCCGCGGTGGACGTGCGATCCGTGATATCGAATAAGTGGGTCAGACGGTTGGAGGCCGTCTCATCGGGGCCGAAGACTCGGAAATTGCGGCGCTCCCAATTCAGTTTCATTACGTCGCGGAGGAAGGCTCCCATCACCCGTGTGGATTCCGCCACGACGGTGCCGGGCTGGGGCACGGCAACGGCATAATCGCGAAATCCCGGCATCTTCAAATCGCAGAGGAGCTGTCCTCCATTGGCATGTGGATTGGCCCCCATGCGGCGTTCCCCTTTGGGCGCGAGGTCGGCCAGTTCCGGAATGAGTTTGCCGCTCTTGTCGAAGAGTTCCTCGGGCTTGTAGCTCTTCATCCACTGTTCGAGAATCTTCAGGTGCCTGGGTCTGGCCGCCAATTCCGAAAGCGGCACCTGGTGGGCTCGAAACGTGCCTTCGATGGGCAGGCCATCGACAACCTTCGGCCCCGTCCATCCCTTGGGAGTGCGGAAGACGATCATGGGCCAGGCGGGCCGCATCGTGAATCCCTTGGTGCGCGCCTCGGTTTGAATGCTTCTGATTTCAGCGACGATGGCGTCGAGTGTTGCGGCCATCGCCTGGTGGACTTTGTTGGGATCGTCTCCTTCCACGAAGTAGGGGTGATAGCCGTAGCCGCGGAAGAGTTGTTCCAATTCAGGCTGCGGGATACGCGCCAACACGGTGGGACCGGCTATCTTATAGCCGTTGAGATGGAGGATGGGCAGCACGGCGCCGTCGTGAACCGGATTCAGAAATTTGTTGGAGTGCCAACTGGCCGCCAGCGGCCCGGTCTCGGATTCGCCATCGCCGACCACGCAAGCCACCAGCAAGTCCGGATTATCGAACGCCGCGCCGTAGGCGTGAGCCAGGGAGTAGCCGAGTTCGCCGCCTTCGTTGATGGAACCCGGCGTTTCCGGAGCGACGTGGCTGGGAATGCCGCCGGGGAAGGAAAACTGGGTGAACAGCGCTTTCATGCCGGTTTCGTCCCGGGAAATGTTCGGGTACACTTCGCTATAGGCGCCCTCCAGATAGGTGTTGGCGACTAAGCCAGGCCCGCCGTGACCAGGGCCGGTGACATAGATCACGTTCAAGCCATACTTATTGATAATGCGGTTGAGGTGCACATAGATGAAGTTCAAGCCCGGCGTGGTGCCCCAATGGCCGAGCAGCCGCGGCTTGACGTGCTCCAGCTTCAGCGGCTTCTTCAATAGCGGATTGTCATAGAGATAGATCTGGCCGACGGACAGGTAGTTGGCAGCCCGCCAATAGGCGTTCATCTTGCGCAGGAGTTCGGGCGACAGGGGTTGCTCCGTGGCGGGGTTCCTGGGGTTTGATGGCATCTTCTTGGCGTCCTCTTTCTCACACCGCAGCCGGCACTGCCGCGGGGTGGATATTCTCATTATCAGGGTTCGGGACCGCGGCGCGTCACGTCATCGGCGGCCAGGTGGGTCCGGTTGAGGAAAGTGATGGAGAAGGAATGGCGGGGACGACGGGGTTCGAACCCGAACAGCGCCGTTCCGACGAGGGGCGGCACGTGCTAAGTGATTGTGTTTTCAGTGCGCACCTGGTTCGGTTGTCCACGCAATAACGGCGCATTTTCGTGGCATGGTTGCACGTTGGTTGCACGAATTGCGCTCAGAACAGATCCGAGTGCGTCCCGGTGCGGACCAAGTACAGGTCCTCGCCGTCCATCTTGTAGATCAACAGCCAGTCGGGTTCGATATGGCAGTCGCGATGATGGCTCCACTCGCCGCTCAGCGGGTGATCCTTGTAGCGGGCCGGCAGCGGCTTCCCCTCAATCAGCAGCAGGATGATCTCCCGCAATTTCGCCATTTCCTTGCCGCGCTTTTGCACCAGCTTTACATCGCGCCGGAACTGGGCGCCGCTGATCGGGGTCCGCAACGATCAGATCCCCAGTTCCTTGAAAAGCGCGTCGGCAGACCGTGACCGCCGGCCCTTGCTCCTGTCGGCGGCGCGCATCGCCTTGACGGTGGTGGCGTTGGGAACCCGCACCTCGAACGGCAATGCCTTCTCCGCAGCCACGCGGACCAGCAACATGCGAACCGCATCGGAAACCGAGATGCCCATACCGGCCAGGGTCTTCGCCGCCTTCTCTTTCGTTTTCTCGTCCACGCGTACGTGAACCATCGTGGTCGCCATGATTCCACCCTCTCTGAGATACATTGTATCGCAGTCAGGCAGAGTGACTGTCAAGGCTTGCTCCATGGCCCCGGAGTTCCCGCTCTCAATTCTGGCAGCGTGCATACAGTACGCCACCTGACGACGATCTCGAACTGTTCCCCCCACCGAGCGACTGAAGCAAGAGTGTTGACTTCTCGAGTATTTTACTGAGTTCCCGGGTTCGCTTTGTTCATCCATACGCGTGCCCGCGCAACCGCCGCGTCACGGTCGGGCAGCGACATTCTGTCCCACTCCTTGAACCCGAATTTCTCCAGCGAGAACTTCTGGAGCAAGGCCCCGGCGAAATCGCAGTACCGCACTGAATCCCCTGACGCTGCTCGTCGCTCGTCGTCAAGGAGGATAGCAAGAATGCGCACGACGCGCTGTGACTTTCCTTCCCATGCTACTTGCCACAATTGGCGATATCGACCAATGTCGTGCAACTGGGAGTTCCTGAGGATATTCAGATATTGTTTGAACTGCTGGTCGGTGCCGTGGTCGAGGAGTAGCCTGCATGCGGCGTTCAGCTCACTGTAATCGACGTTCTTGTCGCTCAGGGCTCTTAATGCAGCCTCCACCGTCGTGTCCAGCAGCGCCACCTGCCCGTTATTCACCAACCAACATGCCGTGTAAACAGCACCCTTCTGTCCCCGCTGCAGATAGCCAGGCAAGAGTTCCAGCAGGAGCAGATCATCTTTGAACTCAGGAACCAATGTGGCGGCTGTCCCCCACTCATGGATGGCACTGAATTGCAGCATGTTGCGGATGATCCCATCCCGCCGCTGCGATTCCGGCACCTCGCGCAGCGTTCGGCCAGCCAGCAGGGCAGGAGCGAATCGGATGGGGTCTTTCGTTTCTTCGCCGGCCACGAGGTCGTCCAGCTTCCGTCTCGGAATGCCCATGGTGGCCAGCAGAGCGGTTGAGAGATCCAGCCAGCGGGGGGCGCCGGGAGGCAACTCCGCAGTGAGTGCCGACATGATCTCATCATTCAGCTCCGCCGCCTGCCGAAACTGCATATAGGTGCTGAAACGGTAAAGGTCCGCGTACGAGCCGCGGAGCAGCGTGTTGATCAGCTCTCGGAAGATAAGCTCTCGTTTCGAGCTAGCAGGAGGACCTTCCGGTTCCGTTTCGACGGCTGGCACGACCAGACCATACCCTTCCTCCACCAACAACTTCCACCAATTTCCTTCTGCCGTCAAAGGGAACACGTAGCTCTTTCCGACTTCCAGGTTCGGGTACATCGGGTGGCCATTTATGATCGGGCCGTCGGAGGAATAATAGTTGAGGTGGATGTCGAGCTCTCTCAACTCCGGCATGGACCGGAAAAGATGCAAAACCGCCATGCGATGTCTCGTTGAAGCGGGCCGACCTTTCTGGGCCGGAACGAAAGCACCAGGGTGGATGGCTTCCACGCGTCCCACTGCAAGGACGGGAGCGCTTGCCAGCCTGTCAACGGTCAGCGGTCCTATGACACCGGCTTGGGCGCTGGCAGAAATCAGAAGCCAGACTGCGACGGCTCGAAACACGCCAGGTTAGACACCGCGGCCAGTCGGGAGGTTTCCGCCCTTAGCCACCCTGGCATAAACAGCTCGAGGGCGTTAGCTTGCACTCGCTCAGGCACATGTTCGCCAGCGAGTT
This sequence comes from Bryobacterales bacterium, assembly GCA_963842505.1. Taxonomy (GTDB): domain Bacteria; phylum Acidobacteriota; class Terriglobia; order Bryobacterales; family Bryobacteraceae; genus PALSA-129. The sequence continues at coordinate 103,333 of CAWJGZ010000004.1, read as the reverse complement.
GCTGAGCGAGGGCGTACCGATCACCGAGGTCTCCGAACGCCTCGGGCACGCCGACAAGAACACCACGCTCGCGATATACGCCCATGCGATTCCGGCCGACAGCCGCGCCGCCGCGAAGGTCTGGGATGACGCGCTGGGCGACGTCATTCACGCCATTAAGAAAGCTCCCGCCCCAAGAATGGTTGAAAATGGTTGCACGGAAGGCCCGAAAACAAGAGCTTTGGTTGGAAACACAAGAGGTTAAATGGCGGGGACGACGGGGTTCGAACCCGCGACCTCCGACGTGACAGGCCGGCGTTCTAACCAAACTGAACTACGTCCCCGCAATTGTCACGCCTGACTCTCAAATCGTAACACGCCGGAGGTGCATCCGGCAAAACAGCGGGTCGAAAAAGACGCAGCACTCTGGTATGGTGGGGGCATGCAAAACCGGCTGATTGCGTTGGTTCCGTGCGCGCTGCTGGTGCTCGGCGGGTGTGCGGGGCACCGAGGAACGCCAGAAGAGGCCAAGGCGTTTATCAACGACGCGGAACAGAAGCTGCTGGCGCTCAACAACGATGCGCAGCGGGCGGACTGGATCAAGGACACCTACATCACCGACGATACCGAGGCGGTGGCGGCGATCATGGACGAGCGCGCTATCAATGCGACGGTGGGCTATGCCAAGCAGTCGACGCGGTTCGACGGGCTCACGCTGGACCCGGTGACGGCACGCAAGATCAAGCTACTGAAACTGTCGCTGACAATCGCCACGCCCACCGATCCAAAGGAGAGCGAAGAGCTGACGCGGATCACGGCGGGGATGGAAGGCACGTACGGGAAGGGCAAGTATTGCCCGGGCGGGCCGCAGACCTGCAAAGACCTGGAAGCGCTGAGCAAGATTATGGCGGAGAGCCGCGACGCCAAACAACTACAGGAAGCCTGGACGGCGTGGCACGCGATTGCGCGGCCCATGCGCAAGGATTTCACGCGCTACGTGGCGCTGGCGAACAAGGGCGCGCAGGAGTTGGGATTCAAGGACAACGGCGCAATGTGGCGCTCGAAATACGACATGGCGCCCGACGATTTCGCCAAGGAACTGGACCGGCTGTGGGAGCAAGTGAAGCCGCTCTATGTGTCGCTGCACGCATACGTGCGGAGCCGGTTGCATCAGAAGTACGGCGACGCGGCGCCGGCGAGCGGGCCGATTCCGGCGTACCTGCTGGGAAATATGTGGGCGCAGGAATGGGACAACATCTATCCGCTGGTCCAGCCGCCGAGCGCGGACCCGGGGTACGATTTGACGGCTTTGCTGAGAAAGAAGAACACAGACTGGAAACAGATGGTGAAGTACGGCGAGGGATTCTTCGTCTCGCTGGGATTCGATCCGCTGCCCCAGACGTTCTGGGAGCGGTCGTTGTTCCTGAAGCCGGCGGACCGGGATGTGGTGTGCCACGCCAGCGCGTGGGATGTCGACGCATTGACGGATCTGCGGCTGAAGATGTGCGTGCAGGTGACAGGCGAAGATTTTCTGACGATCCACCATGAGCTGGGGCACAACTTCTACCAGCGGGCGTACGACCAGCAGCCGCCGACGTTCCGGGACAGCGCTAACGACGGATTCCACGAGGCGATTGGGGACACCATCGCGCTTTCGGTGACGCCGGATTACCTGGTGAAGATCGGGCTGCTGGGCAAGGCGCCGGACACTTCGAAAGACATCGGGCTGCTACTGCACAGGGCGCTGGAGAAGATCGCGTTTCTGCCGTTCGGGCTGGTGATCGACCAGTGGCGGTGGAAGGTTTTCTCTGGGGAGATCCCGCCGGAGAAGTACAACGAGACGTGGTGGCAGTTGCGGATGAAATACCAGGGGATCGCGCCGCCGGCCGGGCGCAGCGAGGAGGATTTCGACCCGGGCGCGAAGTACCATGTGGCGGCGAATGTGCCGTACATGCGCTATTTCCTTGCGGACATTTTGCAATTCCAATTCCATCGCGCGCTGGCGCAGACCGCGGGCTGCACCACGCCGCTCAACCGCTGCTCGATTTACGGCAACAAAGAAGCGGGCGCGAAACTGAACGGCATGTTGCAGATGGGATTGAGCCAGCCGTGGCAAGACGCGCTGGAGAAGATTGCGGGCACCCGGCAGATGGACGCATCGGCGATCCGGGACTACTTCGCTCCGCTGCAGAAATGGCTGGACGAACAGAACCAGGGGAAGCCGGTGGGCTGGTAGGAAGGAGAGAGAAGCCAGGAGTCAGGAGTCAGAAGTCAGAATGGAGGTAGTTGCGAGGTGGGGGGTTGGCAGGCGAAAGCGGCGGCTTCAGGAGAACTCGGAGAGGTTGGCAGGCGGCACCGCCTGCCCCACCAAAGGAAAGCTGAAGACACTTGTGGCGTGGGGGTGGGGAAAGAAGAAGGGCGTTGCGGCGGCCGGGGCTCTCGGACTTATCGCCGGGCGTGTCTCCGGATTCTCTCGGACCCAATTACGGGGCGGCCGCCAGTGATTGGAACGGCATCTTCAGGGTGAGCGACGCTGGATGGCGCCGGGTTCCCCAATTCAATGCCTGCTCTCTGAAACCATACTCCGATCTAGGCAATCAAGCCGGTACGTTTCTGGATTGCGAAATCGATTTCACGGTTCTTCCGTCGGTCCCCATCGGGCAAACGGCCCGGTGAGTGCCGCAAGGCCTTGACGGCCGCCGAGAAGTATCAGCACCACCTGAAAAGCAACGCTTGCTGGCCAGCAAGATCGGATTGAGAAGATTGCGACGAGCGCAAGCTCCTCATCCGATTCAAAAGTAGCATGAAGGTGAGTGGGGACTTGGGGGAGGAAAGCTGCAAGTGGATGAAAACAAGGGAAATTTAGGTTGAAGATTTTTGAACTGGGGGGATTTGAATTTGCGGGGGCGCGTGCTGGTGGAGGATTTCGAGAGTGCGGGCAAGGCGGGGATTGGAGTCTACAGATAGAGGCCGTCGACGGAAAACCCGGGGAGATCGTGGGCGGCTTGCGCCTGAAGGTCCTGGCACAGGCGATTGAGATCCTCGGCGACTTTCAGAAATGTGAAGGAGGCCTGATTGTTGGGGCCGTAGACACTCACAACGACCTTGCAGAGTTCCTGAAGCCGCGCGTTGGTGGCACGCAGTTCGCGGCCCAGTTCGCAATGCTCGGCCCAAGTTAATGGGACAGGAGCTTGCAGAGGCACGCCGAACCCTCCGGAAACAGAATTCATGTCAATAATCGTGGCGGCGCCCCACGCCGATATGCGCCAGAGGCACCCGGGCCGTAGTGGCAGCCCTCTTCAGGCCAGTTTAGCATAGGGCCGGCAAGGCGACCCGGCTATGCAGCGGCGATGCAGCGGCGGTTGCGCGGCGGAAGAATTCGCGATCGACGGCGGCGCGGATGCAGTATAACGGAAGCTGGAGGGTTGAGATGAATCGCTCGCAAATCCGCCAGCACGCGGAACGCAGCGTTCCGGAACAGGCGGCGAAAATCCTTTTGGAGGGCCTGGTAGCGCACGTGGGCTTCGTGGAGGATGGACAGCCGTACGTGATCCCGATGGGGTACCATTTCGACGCGGCGAAGCCGGACCGGATGTACCTGCATGGATCGCCGGAGAGCCGGGTAATGAAGCACCTGGCATCGGGCGCGGCGGTTTGCGCAACGGTTACGCTGCTGGACGGGCTGGTCTATTCGCGCACCGCGCTGTACCATTCGATGAACTACCGGAGCGTGGTGGGTTTCGGACGCGGGAGGGCAGTGACGGACGAGCAGACGCAACGGAGGGTCTTCCAGGCAATGGTGGGACGCTACTTCGCAGGACGGAAGGAAGGGGTGGATTACTCGGCGCCGACGGCCGAGCAATTGGGAGCGACGGCGCTGGTGGAACTGGTAATGGATGAATGGAGCGCCAAAGCGCGGGAAGGCGGGCCGAAAGGGCCGCTGGACGCGCGGGAGGACGCGCCAGGCACGTGCGGGGTGACGCCGCTGTGACTTGCTACAATCCGAGGGATGGCAAACGAAATTTACGCCGTATTCGATACGACGGAAGGCAAGTTCAAGATCAAGCTTTTTGCGGATAAGACGCCGCGGACGGTAGAGAACTTCATCGGCCTGGCGGAAGGCAGCAAGACCGGAAAGCCGTTTTACGACGGCACAATCTTCCACCGGGTGATCCCGGATTTCATGATCCAGGGAGGCGACCCGGAAGGCACGGGGCGCGGCGGCCCGGGATACAAGTTCGCGGACGAGTTCCACAAGGACCTGAAACACACCAAGGCGGGCATCCTGTCGATGGCCAACGCCGGGCCGAACACCAACGGAAGCCAGTTTTTCATCACAGTGGCGGCGACTCCCTGGCTGGACAACAAGCACAGCGTTTTCGGCGAAGTGAGCGAAGGGTATGACGTGGTGGAGAAGATCTCGCGGGTGAAGCGGGGGGCGCAGGACCGGCCGGTGAAGGAAGTTGTAGTGAATTCCGTAAAGATCGAGCGGGTGTAGAAGACGCGAGCCGGCCGGCCGGGGCACCGGCCGAGGACCAAGGGGTCCGCCCCACAGGGCGGCGGAGCAGCAACTGAAGCGAGCACTCCGCCGAGCGCCGGCAGGAGTGCCGACGCGGCACGCACGAGTGCGTGCGCCACGGCGGACGACGATGCAGATATCGAGCAGCGGAAAAACTTTGCGACTGGCGATTTTCGGCGGGACGTTCGACCCGATTCATACGGGGCACCTGGCGATCGCGCGGAAGGCGGCGCGGCATTTCGGCCTGGACCGCGTGCTATTCGTGCCGGCGTATCATCCTCCTCACAAAGCGGGCGCGACAAACGCGACCTACGAGGACCGCGTGCGGATGGCGGAACTGGCCTGCGGCGGGCGAGCGGGGTTCGAGGTGTCGCGGCTGGAAGAGGGCACGGAGCGGAGTTATTCAATCGATACGATCGAAAAAGTGGCGCGGATGGCGCCCGAAGACGAGCTGTACTTTTTGATTGGGGCGGACGCGTTTGGGGAAATCCGGACCTGGCGGCGATGGCGGGACGTGGCGCGCGCGGTGCGGTTTCTGGTAGTGAGCCGGCCGGGGTGGGATTACGAGATTCCGGCTGAAGTGACACTGGAACGCCTCGACACGGTGGAACTGCCGATTTCGTCGTCGGATGTCCGCAAAGCGCTGGCCGCGGGAAAGCGGCCCATGGAACTGCCGCAACGGGTTCTGGATTATATTCTGAGACACGGGCTGTACGGTACGGCGAAAAGGGGCGATAGCCCCAGCGCTAGCCGAGGAGTTTCAGGAACGCGCGGGCGGCATGGCTCAAGGCGCGGCGGCTAGGGTAGAGGAGACGAACTTTCCGCTCGACATGCAACTCCTTGACGCGCACCTCGCATAACACGCCCTGCTCGATTTCCTGTTCGACACACATACGCGGCACGAAAGCCACGCCGGCGTTGTTCTGGACGAGCTTGCGGATCGTCTCGATGGTGGGCATCTCGACGTCCATGCGGAGGGGGACTTTGCGGCGCTGGAATTCGCGCAAGACGATTTCGCGGTAGGGGGAACCGACGTTGTGGGCGATGAAGATTTCGTGACCGAGCTCGTTGATGGAGATGGTCTTGCGCTGGGCGAAACGGTGGACGGGGGAGACGACGAAAGCCAGCGCATCGGTGTAAATGGCGCGGGAATGGATGCGCTCGTCGCCGGGATCGTAACTGACGAGGCCGAGTTCGAGGTTGCCGTCGAGGATTTCGTTGGGGATCTTGCTCGATAAACTGCGGCGCACCTGCACTTTGATTTTGGGGTAGAGTTCGCGGTAGCGCTCGATGTGGCGGAGCAGATAGAGGATGGTGGATTCGTTGGCGCCAATGACGAGGCAGCCGGCGGAGTTGTCGCGCAGTTCGGCGAGCGAGTTCTCGATCTCCCGCTGGAGGCTTTGAAAACGGCGGGCGTAGTCGAGGACGACGCGGCCGGCGTCGGTGAGGATGAGGTCTTTGCCGGAGCGATCGATTAATTTATCGCCGAGCTCGAGTTCGAGGCGCTGGAGGGCGAGGGAAACGGCGGGCTGGGTGCGGAAGAGTTTTTCGGCGGCGCGGGAAAAGCTCTTCTCGGTGGCGACGGTCAGAAATACTTGAAGGGAATAGAGTTCCATGGATGCGCGCGAAGCGCCGTGACCATCATAACATACGCTAATATGCACTGCGAATATTATAAATTTGCCAAATCGAGTGGGCGGCCGGGATAATGGCGGTAATGGTGAATATCCATGAGTGACCGCGTATACATATTCGACACAACGCTGCGGGACGGGGAACAATCACCGGGCTGCAGCATGACGGTACCGGAAAAACTGCGAATGGCGCGCAAGCTTGTGGAGCTAGGCGTGGACATTGTGGAGGCGGGATTCCCGATCGCATCGGAAGGGGATTTCGAAGCAGTGGATGCGGTGAGCCAGGAATTTCCGGGGGCGCGAGTGGCGGCGCTGGCGCGCTGCTGCACGCTGGACGTAGAGCGTGCGGCGAAGTCTCTGACGCACGCCAAGCGGCCGCGTATTCATACGTTCATCGCGACGAGCCCGGTTCATTTGAAATACAAGCTGAAGAAATCGCAGGCGCAGGTTTTGGACGAGGCGGTAGCGGCGGTGGAACTGGCGCGGCGGCACGTGGACGACGTGGAGTTTTCGGCAGAGGATGGGGCGCGCACGGAGCCGGACTATCTGGAGAAGATCTCCCAGGCGGTAGTGGCGGCCGGGGCGCAGACGGTTAATATTCCCGACACGGTGGGTTACTCGACGCCCAAGGAATACGGCGTGCTGATCGGGCAGATTGCGAAGGTGCTGGGAGATAGCGCGATTGTCAGCGTGCATTGCCACGACGATCTAGGCTTGGCGGTAGCGAACTCGCTAGCGGCGGTGGAAGCCGGGGCGCGGCAGGTGGAATGCACCATCAACGGGATTGGGGAGCGCGCCGGGAACTGCTCGCTGGAAGAGATCGTGATGATCCTGAAGACGCGCGTGGACAGCTATCCGTACTACACGGGGGTTCATACAGAGCACCTGTTTGGAGCGAGCGAGACGTTGAGCTCAATCATTACTTTCGGGCCGCAGCCGAATAAGGCGATTGTGGGGTGCAATGCGTTCGCGCACGAGGCCGGCATTCACCAGGACGGCTACCTGAAAGAGAAAACGACGTACGAGATTATCGATCCGCATTCGGTGGGCGTTCCGGAAGGCAGGCTGGTGCTGGGCAAACACAGCGGAAGGCACGCACTCCATGAGCGGGCGAAGGAACTGGGATTCGAACTCAACCGGGACGAGTTGGACGATTTGTATCATCGCTTCACGGCGGTGGCCGACCATCGCAAGAAGGGGCTGATGAACGAAGAAATCGCGGAGCTGATCCGGGAAGGACAGAAGGCCATGCGGGTTGCGGCGGACTAGGGCGGTGAGGGGCAAGAAGACCACCCAGTGTTAGCACCCGGGGCAAAGCGGGGACAATCTGTCCGGCGGCAGGGCCTTACGCCCCGTTCCGGGGCTACCCGTACTCGCGACAGATTCCACACGGCTTACGCCGTGGGCTATGGGCTTTCGCCCTTGCGGGCTTGGCAGGCTTCGCCCGCCGGTACAGTTCTGCCCCTTGAGCCGCCGCGGCTCACAACACACGATGAAAATGGGGGCCGTGGGCAAAGCGAGGGCAGCAACCAATTCCAAAGGCGGGAATTGGTTGCAGTCCTCGTTTTGCGGATTCGAGATAACGTAAAACAATGGATCTAAATATTCTGGTTCTGCCGGGCGATGGAATCGGCGCGGAAGTGACAGGCGAGGCGGCGAGAGTACTGCGCCATGTGGCAGCTAAATGGGGCCACCGGCTGAACGTGCGAGAGGGGTTGCTGGGCGGCGCGGCGATCCACAAGACCGGGACGCCCTTCCCAGAGGAAACCGAGCGGCTGGCAGCGGGAGCGGATGCGACCCTGATGGGCGCGGTGGGATTGCCGGAGTTCGACAATGCGCCGCCGGAGAAACGGCCGGAAAAAGGACTACTCAAGATTCGCCAGGCACTGGGGGTGTACGCCAACCTGCGGCCGGTGCGGGCGTATGCGCCGCTGCTCAATTCTTCACCGCTGAAGAACACGCTGGTGGAAGGCACGGATATGATCATCGTCCGCGAACTGACGGGCGGGATCTACTACGGAACTCCGCGCGGCATTACCGGTGCGGGCGCGGAGGAGCGGGCGGTCAACACCATGACCTACACGCGCACGGAGATCGAGCGCGTTGCCCGCATGGCCTTCCACCTGGCGGGGGCGCGGCGCAAGAAGGTCACGTCGGTGGACAAATCAAACGTGCTCGAGAACTCGCAACTCTGGCGGCGGGTGGTGACGGAAATGTCAGCGGAGTACCCGGAGATCGAATTGGACCACATGCTGGTGGACAATTGCGCGATGCAGTTGATCCTGAACCCGCGGCGGTTCGATGTGGTGCTGACGGAGAACATGTTCGGGGATATTTTGAGCGACGAGGGGGCGGTGCTGGCGGGATCGATCGGGATGCTGCCCTCGGCTTCGATCGGCGACCGGCGGCCATCGGGGGCGTGGGTGGGATTGTACGAGCCGGTACACGGTTCGGCGCCGGACATCGCGGGACAGAACAAAGCCAACCCGTTGGGGGCGATTGGATCGGTGGCGGCGATGCTGTCGTATAGTTTTGGATTACGGCAGGAAGCGGCGGCGGTGGAAGGGGCGATTGAAGCCGTGCTGCGGAGCGGACGGGTCACGGCGGACTTGCGGCCATCGGGCAAACCGGCGACCACGGAAGAAGTGGGCGCGGCGGTGTGCGCCGCGATTGGCTAAGAAACTCACCGCGGAGAGGAGAAAAGCTAAGAGATAGAGTGGAGTTGGCAGGCGGAAGCGCCTGCCCCACTTTGCTTAGAAAAAGAGTCATATGAACCGGACGATCATTGAAAAAGTTTGGGATTCGCATGTGGTACACGAACAGAAGGGGGCTCCGACACTACTGTTCATCGACCTGCACCTGGTACACGAGGTGACTTCGCCACAGGCGTTTCAGGGACTGCGCGAGCGCGGGATCAAAGTGCGGCGGCCGGACCTGACGATCGCGACGGCCGATCATAGCATTCCGACGACGGACCGGTCACTGCCGATTGTGGATGAGATTGCCGCGAAGCAACTGGCGCAACTGGAAGCCAACTGCCAGGAGTTCGGAATCCGCTGCCTGGGGGTTCATAGCAGCCAGCAAGGAATTGTGCACGTGATCGGGCCGGAACTGGGGCTGACGCAACCGGGGATGACGGTGGTGTGCGGCGACAGCCACACGGCCACACACGGAGCTTTCGGCGCGCTGGCGTTCGGCATCGGGACGAGCGAGGTGGAGCACGTGCTGGGGACGCAGTGCCTGCTGCAACGGAAATCGAAAAGCTTTCAGGTGCGGGTAGAGGGCAGGCTGAAGGCAGGCGTTTCGGCCAAGGACATTATTCTGGCGTTGATTGCGCGGATCGGGGTGGGCGGCGGCACGGGCAGCGTATTCGAATACACCGGCAGCGGCGTTCGGGCGCTGACGATGGACGAGCGCATGACGGTGTGCAACATGTCGATTGAAGGCGGGGCGCGGGCGGGGATGATGGCGCCGGACGACACCACGCTGCAATACCTGAGCACGCGGCCGCACGCTCCAAAGGGCAAGGAATGGGACGCGGCGGTGGCGCGCTGGAAGAAACTGCCGACGGATGAGGGAGCGAGTTACGATCGCAGCGTGACGATTGAGGCGGACCGGCTGGAACCGATGATTACCTACGGCACGAATCCGGGGATGGGGATCGAGATCGGCGCGGCGCTGCCCGACCCGGCGAACGTGGCGGACCCGATGGCGCGCGATTCCATCGCGAAGGCGCTGAAGTACATGGGTCTGGAAGGCGGAAAACCGCTGCTGGGCCACCCGATCGACGTGGTCTTCATCGGAAGCTGCACAAATTCGCGAATTTCGGATTTGCGGAGCGCAGCAGCGTTATTGAAGGGCCGAAAGGTGAGTCCGAAGGTGCGGGTGATGGTGGTGCCGGGATCGCAGGAAGTGAAGCGGCAGGCGATCGCGGAAGGGCTGCCGGAGATTTTCCGGGCGGCGGGGTGCGAATGGCGCGAGCCGGGCTGCTCCATGTGCATCGCGATGAACGGCGATCAGCTCAGGCCGGGGCAATACAGCGTCTCGACGAGCAACCGCAACTTTGAAGGACGGCAGGGACCGGGAGGGCGGACGTTCCTGGCGAGCCCCCTGACGGCGGCGGCCAGCGCCTTGACCGGAGTAGTGACGGATGTGAGGACCTTGTTATGAAGCCATTCACGAATTTCGAAAGCCGGATCGTGCCGCTTGCGATCAACAACGTGGATACCGACCAGATTATTCCGGCGCGGTTTCTGAAGACGACTTCCAAGCAGGGCCTGGACAAGCAGCTTTTCAACGACTGGCGCTACGATGCGGCGGGGAATCCGAAGCCGGATTTCGTGCTGAACCAGCCGCTAGTGAAAGGGGCGCAGGTGCTATTGGCCGGCGACAACTTCGGTTGCGGCAGTTCGCGGGAGCATGCGCCATGGGCGCTGACACAGTACGGCTTCCGGGCGGTGATCAGCACTTCGTTCGCGGACATCTTTACGCAGAATTCGCTGAAGAATTCGCTGCTGCCGCTGATCGTGCCGGCGGATGTGCATGCCGAGCTGTTTCGGGCGGTGGCAAGCGATCCGGATGCGACGGTGAAGATCGACCTGGCGGCGCAAACGCTGACCACGCCGGGGGGACGGCGGGTGGAGTTCCCGGTGGACGCCTTTGCCAAGCACTGCCTGCTGGAGGGCGTGGACGAACTGGGTTACATTCTGAGCCACGAATCCGACATTGCGGCCTATGAAGCGCGGCGTGTGGGGTCGGTGAATACGCTGGCGTAGCGGCGTTCAGGCGCTGCGTGTGGGCCGCATCAGATCGAGCGGGGCGCGCTGGCGGCGAAGTTGCCACCTTTCCCAGAGCGGTTGCATCCAATCTTGTGGCCTCGGGAGGGCCATCGATGCAACGTACAGCTAAGGCGCAATGGCACGGCGATCTGAAGTCCGGGACCGGGACTATCTCCACCGCGAGCGGCGTGCTTTCGGGCACGAGTTATTCATTCCACACGCGGTTTGAAGATGGCAGGGGGACCAATCCAGAGGAACTGCTGGCGGCGGCGCATGCGGGCTGTTTCACAATGGCTCTTTCGGCGCAATTGGCGGGCGCAGGGATCACCGCGGAAAAGCTGGAGACGACCTGCACGATCAGCCTGGAAAAAGGCGCGGATGGATTCGGCGTCACGGAAAGCCATCTGGACCTCGAGGCCAAGATCCCGGGCGCGAGCCAGGCGGCGTTCGACGCGGCGGTGCAGGCGGCCAAGAGCGGATGCCCGGTGTCGAAGCTGTATAAGACGAATATCACGCTGACGGCGACGCTGGTGGCGTAAATCCTGCAGCAGGGGGGTTGCTCCGAGCGGTGGTCGGATGAGCCGGCTGGAGAGCCGGGGCCTGTCGCCCCGTTCCGGGGCTCTTGATCTTCAACCCGCTATCCACACGGCTTGCGCCATGGGCTATCATCTTTCGCCCTTCGGGCTTGCCAAATGTGGAAACTCCAGGAGGCGGCATGAGTGCGAGGGCGGCCTCTCGAACGGTCGTCAGCCTGGAGCGGGCTTCGAGCCCGCAACGGCGACATTCCGCCGGCGCGGGACCGGCGGCAAGACCGCCGGCGGTACCAGGTGGTCTTAACGGAACCCGAAAATGTGGAAACTCCAGGAGGCGTCTGGAAAGGCGGCGCCCAGGGGCTCAATCGGGCTGTGTTTCGGGGATGAAAACGGGCTCCGACGGACGGCGCGTGCCGTGCCAGTGCGTGATGCAGTCCTTCACAACACTGTAAAGCGGAGCGCGGTTTTGCACGATCAATCTTAGCCAGCTCCATACTCCCTTTTGCGGGAAGTAAATTCCACGGAAGAAGAAGCGCGAGACCAGATGGCTGATCTTATAGGCGGCCGGTTCATGAACGATGGAATCGAGCGCCTGGCGGGTCGCGGCCGGACTGTACGAGTTGGTCCAGGCGTAATGGACCTCAGTCTGCACTTCCGGGATGGTCATCTTCAGCGGCGTGTGCGCCATGCGAAAGGGAGCAAACTCGAGCCAGTGTTTGGGCCGGGTCAGGCGGCCTTCGTTCTGCAGGCGGTTATATAACGGAGTGGCGGGAAACGGGGTGATTTGTCCGAAGACGGGCAGAACCGGGGGCCATTGGCGCATCTGGTCGAGGGTGCGCCGGGCCACGCCGGGGGTATCGTTATCCAGCCCGAAGATGAACGACGTGATGGCGTAGATGTTGCGGCTGGCCAGCGACTGAAGGACGCCGGCGTACTCGGACGGCTTGTTGAAGCTCTTGTTGACGCTGGCGAGATTGGCGGCGTCGAGCGACTCCATGCCGATGAAGATCCATTTTCCGCCGGAAGCGGCGATCAAATCGAGCAGCTCCGGATCGCGCAGCAAATTGGCGCTGATTTGCGCCACCCAGTTGAGCTGGGCGCCGGCCGCGATGATGTCTTTGAGCAGCGACTTGGTGCGCTTGACGTTGATGGCGAAGTTGTCATCAACGAAGAAGACGGCGAACTTGCCGCGGGTGGCGCGGGCGCGCTGTTTGAGCTTGAGCATTTCATCGACGATACTCTGGTTGGTGCGGAAGCGGATGGAATCGCCGAAAAAGCCGGTGACGGTACAGAACTCGCAGCCATAGGGACAGCCGCGGCCGCTCTCAATGGGGATAATGTGAAACGTCTCCCACTCGACACCGTAATGGCGCATGATACGGGCGAAGAAGGCGGGGATGCGGTTGAACTGCCCGATATCGAGGGTATCCCAAGGAATGGCCGGGTAATCCTGCAAGGTGGGCTTGCGATCGTGACCGAAGGCATCGACGGGAGCGTAGACTTCCTTGAGTTGGCCGCGGGCGGCATCCTGGACGATGAGCGGCCAGGTTTCATCGGCTTCCCCGAGGGCCAGGGCGTCGGCATGACGGGGGCCTCCCTGGCGGCCGAGAGCCTCATCGGGGACCTCAGTGACATGCGGTCCGCCCATAACTACGGGAATGCCGGCGGCGCGCAGGGCATCGGCCACGCGGTAGGCTTTGGCGATCATGCGGGTCATGGCGCCGATACCGACCAAGCCGATGTGCCGATCGAGAGCGAAGCGGACGATTTCGGCGTCGGTCATGGGCTGGGCGTTGCCGTCAATCAGCACTACTTGATGTTCGCTGGGCGTGAGTGACTGCAACAGGAACATCCAAAGGTGAGGCATGAAGTTCCGAGTGACACCATTATCGGGGTTATACAGCAGGATTTTCACGCGCGTCCTTGTCTCAAGCGCCAACCGGGTGCCAGCGCTTTCCTCTCTCCGGCAAGTTGCCCGCAGGTATCACGCCCGATTCGAATCCGGGCGGTCCTTGAGAGGAATCAGTGTCGGTAGAGTGATGGTAACACTAAACGGGGCGGGACTCAGGATGAGGAGCTGAGGTACAATCAGAAGGGACTCACATGCCTACAAAGCTCAACAACGAACTACTCACCGCGGCACTGATCGGTTTTGAAAAACAGAAGGCGGACTTAAGCGCTCGGATCGCCGAGCTGAAGCAGATGCTCGGGGGCCGCGCGCAGGAGCCTGCCGTCAAGGCCGCCGCTCCAGCACGAAAGCGCAGGAGACTGAGCGCGGCCGGCAGGAAGGCAATCAGTGAGGCCGCCAAACGCCGCTGGGCGTTGAAGCGGGCGGAAGCCGAGAAGCCGCAGCGAGCCGCCAAAAAGGCCTAAGAGCTACCAACGCTTGCGGCCGGCACCACCACCGGGGCGCTCCGTCTTGGGACGCGCCTCGTTGACGCTGAGCGTCCGGCCCTCGAGATCTTTGCCGTTCAAGGCGCTGATGGCTTTGGCGGCATCCGCATCGTTGGTCATGTCAACGAAGGCAAAGCCCCGGGGTTGACCAGTGTCACGATCAGTCATGATGCTGACTCGTTCCACGGGTCCATAAGTTTCCATCAGCGCACGGAGCGCTTGTTCTGTGACTGAAAAACTGAGATTACCGACGAAGAGACTTTTCATATACCAGGCCTTCCCTACGCTACCAAGAGTGCTCCCGTTGCCAGTCTAGCAGGAAAAGGGCGGTTTGTCGCACAGCACCACGGTTTGGGAGGTGGAAATTTTGTGAGACTATTTCAAAAGGAGCAAACCATGACCAAACACGTTGTTACTGCTGCCATTGCTGGTCTCATCGGCGCCGCCGCCGCTTGTGCCGCGGAAAAGCCTGTCACGGTGGAATTGAAGGACGGGAACGGACAGAGCGTTGGATCCGCCACTCTGAGCGAAGGCAAGGGCGGATCGGGCGTGACCATAAAGCTGAACCTCAAGAACCTGACGCCGGGCGAGCACGCCATCCATTTTCACCAGGCGGCCAAATGCGAAGGGCCGGCGTTTACGACGGCCGGCGGGCACTTCAATCCGGACGGGAAACACCATGGCCTGGAGAACCCCGATGGACCACATGCGGGCGACATGCCGAACTTTACGGTGAAAGCCGACGGCACGTCGAAGGCTACGGTGGGAGATCCGCGCGTGAACCTGGGCGCGGGCGACCATTCGCTGTTCACCGGCGGCGGGACGGCGCTGGTGATCCACGCCAAGGCCGACGACATGAAGTCGGACCCATCGGGCAACGCGGGCGACCGCGTGGCTTGCGGCGTGATTACAAAGTAGACGGCCGACACAGTCCAAGATCGACGAAGTTCGGTTCTTTCCAGGCACCGGCAGGCTTGAGAACCGGCCCCGTAAACCTGTTACTGTGAAACCAGAGAAAAGCCATGTATCCGTTCCGATTTCACGTGTTTGTCTGCGACCAACAGAAGCCCGAAGGCGTGCCATGCTGCGCGGCCAGAGGCTCGGTCGAGGTGCTGGAGGCGCTACGGCGCGAAGTCGCTGTGCGCGGCCTGGCAGACACAGTCCAGGTGACGGCGTGCGGGTCGCTGGGTTTGTGCGAGCACGGGCCGAACCTGGTGGTTTATCCCGAAGGCACCTGGTACTCGGGCGTGACCGCGGCGGACGTGCCGGAGCTGGTGCGATCGCACTTCCAGGAGGGCAAACCGGTGGATCGGCTGGTGTGCGCGGATGCCGCGGCGGTGCGGGCGGAGATCCTGAACAACCGCGAAAAGATGCTGGCGGCGCGGCGCGCACGGGAAGCCGCCGGCATGCTTCCCGACGAGCTGAACGAGCGCATCCGCGGGTTTCAGGAAAGCCGCGTGGTCCTCACGGCGCTGGAACTGGACGTGTTTACGGCCGTGGGGGATGGCGCCGGCGCGGTGGAAGTGGCCGCCAGGCTGAACGCCGACCCGCGCTCGACCGAGATGCTGCTGAACGCGCTGGCGTCCTTGCGTCTGCTGGTCAAGAGAGAAGGAATCTTCCACAACTCGCCGGAAACCGCACGCTACTTCACCGCCGGGTCGCGCGACAACGCCCGGCCGGCCTTGCTGCACACCGCGCACCTGTGGCATCGCTGGTCGACGCTCACCGACTGCGTGCGCGCCGGCACGGCCGTGGCCCGCGACGAAATCGCCAGCCGCGGCCAGGAGTGGACGGAGGCCTTCATCGCCGCCATGCACCGCAACGCCTCGGAACGGGCGCCGCTGGTGGTGCGCGCGGTGGGCGCGGAGAACGTCCGCCGGATGCTGGACGTGGGCGGCGGGTCGGGTGCTTATTCGATTGCTTTCGCCCAAGCTAACCCAGCTTTGCAAGCCGACATCCTGGACCTCTCGACAGTGGAGCCGATCGCGCAGCGCCATATCGAGGCGGCCGGCGTGGTGGACCGCGTGAAGGTCCGCGCCGGGGATCTGCGCCGCGACAGCCTGGGCGAAGGGTACGACCTGGTCTTTGTATCCGCCATCTGCCACATGCTCAGCTCAAGGGAGAATTTCGACCTGCTGCGCCGCGGCCGCGAGGCGCTGCGGCCCGGCGGCCGCATCGTCATCCAGGACTTTATTCTGGAGGCGGACAAAACGGCTCCCCGCTTCGCCGCGCTGTTCGCGCTCAACATGCTGGTGGGAACAAGCGGCGGCAGCAGCTACAGCGAGCCGGAGTACACCACCTGGCTGGGCGAGGCGGGATTCCGGGAGATCCGCCACGTGCGGCTGCCGGGAATCACCGGGCTCATGATTGGCTCGCGGCTGTAATCGCTGACGAACGCTCAACCGCGGCGCCGACCCGCACCACACAGGCTTGGCCGCAATTGCGGCGCTGCGGCCACTGAGAGCAAGCCTTGACGTAAAGCTCCGGATTGCCGAGCGCGTGCATTCTTACGGCATACCACGGGTCCAGAGCCACCATGGCGGTGTGCGAAGCAGCGGGGCAGTACACGTGCCTGCTCTTACGGGTTCTCAGCCAGACGGGCACGAGCGCCCAACCAGCCGGGATGATCAGAGCCAGAGCCAAGTAGGCCACAAAGCAATAAACCACCCACATAGTTGCACCTCAAATCGTCACTACGGGACATGGCGACTCGCGCAGGATGGCATAGGCATTCGCGCGAAGCCGCCCCAGCAGCCCGGACTCGCGTCCGCGCCCAATCACCAGGAGATCGGCCTTGCGGCGGGAAGCCACGTCACTTACCACCACCGGCGCGTCTCCGATTTCGATTAATACCTCACCCGACGTCTGGAGTTCTTCCTGGAGCCGGCCGATCTGGTCTCGCGCGGCGGCGGCCGCCTGGCTGCGATATTCCGGATCGAAGTACACCGCGCCCCAGCGGACGAGCGACTCGGGAAGCACATGAACGATGGCAAGCTCCGCGCCGTATGCGCGCGCAAAGCGGCCGGCCCATTCGAGGACCGCGCGACTGCCTTTCGCGAGATCGATGGCGCAGACGACGCGGCGGAAGACGATGTTTTCGTAATTGGGGGCCTTTTCCAGGTGCGGACCCGTACACACCGTACACTTGGCGTCGTGCAGCACCTTGGCCGTCACGGAACCCAGAAGGAACCGCCGGAAGGGCGGGTATCCGTGAGTGGCCATGACGATCAGGTCCACATTGTGGGACAGGGCATAGTCGACGATCTCCCTGGCCGGATCGCCTTCCACCACCTCCCGGGTTACCGGGATATCGGGACACTGGCCGCGCAGATAGGTCGCAAGTTCGGTTTTCCTTTGCTCCAGTCTCTCCGTGGTCAGCTCAACGGCTGTAGAGTAGGCCATGGCCATGGGCGGCGCGTAGAGGTTCATGGGCGGCGCTACTACGTGGAGCAAAATCAGTTCGCAATGGAAATGACACGCCAGTGTCTCGGCGTATTGAGAGGCGCCACGGCAGCGCGGAGAGAAAGCCACCGGCGCCAAGATTCTGGACAGCCAAGCCATACCCACACCTCCTGGCCTGCGTCAGAGCGGACCGCGCTAATTGTCCGCCCTTATTTTACTCCCGGAACCGGTAAAACGTTCCCTAAATCATCCCTAAATCTGAACCGTGCCGCCGTCAATCGTGGTCACACTACGGCCAACTCCAGCTCCCCATCGCGGTAAGCCTCGAGATAGTTCACGCAGCCGGGGTCGCGGCCCAACAACACATCCAACGCGAGCTGGTACGGGCGGGACTGAGTGTCAGCCAGGAAGATGCGGTTCAGGTTGGTGGTGACCGGGTCCACAATGCCGCTGTCGGCTCCCGAGCGAACGGCCAGGGTGATAAAAACTTCGTTAATCAACTTGCGGCAGGGCATACCAAAAGAGACGTTGCTCAGACCACCCGTCAGATGGATGCGCTCACCGTATCTGGCGCGCAGTTGCCGGAACGCATCCAGGCATTGGACGACAA
This sequence comes from Bryobacterales bacterium, assembly GCA_963842505.1. GTDB lineage: Bacteria > Acidobacteriota > Terriglobia > Bryobacterales > Bryobacteraceae > PALSA-129. The sequence goes on along the minus strand of CAWJGZ010000004.1, from coordinate 85,484 downwards.
ACTGACCGTCGACGGAGATGGGAAACACCAGCGCATCGACATACATGCGCTCCAGGGGGATGCCTTGGGCCAGCGCTGCTTCGACCATCCGCGAAGCGTGATCGACGCGCTCCGCGGCGTCCTTGGGCATGCCGGCCGATCCGGCGGCGGTGATGACTACGGGGAGTTCAAAACGCCGGGCGATATCGAGCGCGTCAATGCGCTCGAGAGAAGCGGAGTTGAGTAATGGCTTTCCGGCCCGCCCCTGGCAGGCCTGGATGCCGGTTAACAGGATTTCCTGGTTGGAGGAGTCGATGGATAGCGGCACGGACGACAGAGGCTCCAGAGCGCGGACCAGCCAATCCATGGCGGCCTTTTGTTCATCGAGGTTCCACGAGAGTTCGTCGACGTTGAGATCCAGGAAATCGGCGCCTGCTCTTACCTGCGCCTCGGCCAAGGCTCGCAGATAGGTGATGGCTTCGCCGGCAATGGGCCCGGCGCCGGACATAGCCGCGCGCACGGCGGCCATGACGTGCTTGACCTTCCCTTCCTGATAGTCCTGGCGGCTCTTGAATTCTTCCGGAATGGGCAGATAGCGGGTCTCTCCGGCGGTGGTGGTATAGCGGACGGCTTCCTGGCCGCTGGGGGACGTCACCACCAGTTTTCCCGCACGCAGGACGACGCGCGTGGTATGGATGTTCTCGCCGATGACGTAGAACGGCTGATTGAGGCCTTGGGGATTCATGATGAACTCGACTGCCTGCCGCGATGATCGCGGCCCAGAAAGGCGTTGGCCCAGGCGCTGGTTCCCCGGAGCGCGCCATTTCCGTAGATCACCGGCCCTTCGAGCATGCGCTCCTCTTCACCGTAAGCTTTGAGGCGGTGGTAGGCGCGCGCCCAGATGCATTCCTTGTCGCCGACTTCACAGAGGCCATCGTGCGTACCGCCGCACGGCCCATTGCGCTGGTTCTTGGCGCACTGAGACACGGGACACAGGTAGGCGGTTTCCGGCAGGGAACAATCGCCGCAATCGCGGCAGTCGAAGGAGAGAGTTTTGAAAGCCTGCTCGGCGCCGTGCAAAGCTCGGGCCAGTTTAGGGGAACGCTCGACGATCTGATAGAGGGCCTGGCCCGCCCGGAAGCCGGCGCTGCCTTCCTGGAATGCCAGACGATGGATGCGCCGGTTGGCCCGATAGGAAAGTGGAGCGGCCGGAGGGTGCTGCTTCGACCGCAGGTACTCGCGGTTGATTTGGGTGGCACAGAGGCCGGTTTGGGGATCCGGCTCGAAATAGTAAAACTCGCCAGGCTGGGAAAAACCGATCTCGCGCGCGAACTCCCGCCAATCGCCGGGTCCGAAGGCATCCAGAATGCGGAAGATGGTTTCGTAGTCCTCGAAACGGAGATGGCCTCCCAGGTACATGCCCCGATATCCGAGTCCCCGGGCGACGGCGCATTGCTTGGCGGCAAACTCTAGGAAGAAAGCCCGGCCGCGGTCGGGAGAGGCGGCGTGCTTTTCGACAAGGGCCAGCAGATCATCGGTCACGGTGACACCCGGAATCTTTCCCGCATGGAAGTAGCGGGCGGCGGTTGCACTGAGCACGAAGACATTGGCCATTACCGGAACGTTCAGACCGCGCAAGGCCATGTACTTGAGCAGTTCGTCCATTTTGCGGGCGTCGTAACCGATCTGATTGATGATGAAGCGGGCGCCGGCTTGAATTTTTCTGGCGAGCTTAAAATACTGAGGCATGACCTCAGATTCCAGGCGCTTATAATTCGACACGACGGCGCCGGGGAAAAAGCCGCCGCCCTGGATCTCAGAGAGGAGCTTCAGCAGCCCGACCGAGTCGATATCGAAAACCGGAGACGCCTGGCCGTGGTAGCCGGTAACCGGGTAATCCCCCGAGAGGGCCAGGACGTTGCGAAAGCCTACGCTGGCCAGCATCCAGCAGCGGCTCTCGAGCGCGTTGCGGTTCCAGTCTTTGCAGGAAAGGTGGATGATGACCTCCTGGCCGCGATACAGGAGGTCGGTGCCCATGGTATCGGCGCTCAGCATGGCATGGCCGCCCGGATTGTCGGTGATGCTTAGGGCATGGAAACGGGGATGTTCGGCGAGCGAGCGCGCCAGTTCCAGGATCTTACTGCCGTTGTGATCGGTAATCAGGCCACGGGAAGTTGCCAACTCGGCAATCGTCACGAAAGTCTGGGTGTCCTCTAGGAAATGGCGGAGGGGACGCTTGGTCCAGGCTGTGGCGGCGACGGATTGGGCCACGGGCAACTCCCAGGTTGCAATTTAATACGAACTTCGAACTATATGTCAGCATGTTTGACGGCTGGTGTCAAGGCGATCATATTAACCTCTTTAGGATCAGGATGGATGTGGGTAGCAGGGGCCACCAAATGATCTAGCGTCAAACTAATTCGGCAAATCTCAAATCAATGGGCGCAAGAGCCGATCAAAAGGTGTAGCTGGCGCCGAACAGAGGAGTGAACTGCTCGAAGATTCCGCGTGCGGTATTGTGCGGAGCGGGAACGATCTGCTGTCTGGGAAAAGTGGTGAGATAGTCCCGGAATTCCGCGCGCAGGAGCATGTGCGGGATGAGACGGAACTTCAGGCCCCCACCGACGGCGAAGACGACTTTCCAGACATCATTGGTGGTGAGGCTGGCGATTTGCGGAATGGGCTGGGGAAACGGCTCCGGGCCGGCGATGACATATTCCTTGGCGCCGGAGCCGCCGGCAAGAAATGGCCGCAGGCGATGTTCACGCGTCTTTAAATGGAACAGCAAGCCGACCGTCAGCGCGTCGGACTGGCCCTGTATATCGGAGTTCACGCCGGCAGACTGAAGGAATGGGTGGCCGTCGTGATACAGGTAATTAAACTCGGCGGAGATGTAATGGGAAAACTCATCCCCCAGCATAATGCCGGCGGCGAAACGGTTCCGAATGCCGGCTTGGGCCGTTCCGGAGTCCGAAAAGATGGTGCCATTGCGGTAGAGCCCATACCCGATGCCAGCCCCCATTTCGTACTGCTGCCCAAAAGCAGCGGCGGTGCAGAAAAGAATAACGGCTAGACGCTTCATGGCGGTATTCCACTACCGCCTTCATGATAGCGGAGGTCTTGCCACTGCGCGGGGCGCGCTACCACACATGATGGCGGCCGGTTGTGCAAATGCTCTCGCGTTGAACCAGCGCTCGATTCGGCACTACCGAGAGGTTCTTCGACTACGTTTTAGAGAAGACCGTCAGGAAGTGAGATGGCGAGGCGATCACTGGCGATCGGCCGAGCCATCGCGGTCGCGAAACGGTTGATCGGCCTGGTACAACGCGATCCTGCTCCGGATGGCGCCGGCCAGTGCGGGATCATTCTCTTGCGCGGCGCGTGCCTCAGCCCGGCGCGCCGTGAGTACCGCGTCGGCGAACTGCCCCTTCTCGGCGTACGCGGCGGCTAGCACGTCCAGCGTCCGCGCATCCTCGCCGCCGGAGAGCTCGACCGCCCGTATCGCGAACGCCAGAGCCTGATCGCCGTCGCGAATGGCCGCATCGGGCGAAGTCGCCAGTACCCAGGCGGCCCGGCGCAGCGTGGGTGCGTCGTTCGGTTGCAGTTGAATCGCGTCGCGCCAGTGCGCCAGGGCCTCCGCGGTCAGCCCTTGCGCATAAAGCGCGCCGCCCAGACTGGCGTGGGCCTCAGCGTACTTCGGGTCGAGTTCGAGAGCGGTCCGCCATTCCCGGATGGCGCCTTCGGCATCCCCCCGCTGGCTCAAGACCAGCCCCATTTGGTAGTGCGCGGGCGCATATCCGGCGTCCGACTCCAGCGCTTTGCGCAGTTCAACGAGTGCCTCGTCCAGCCTGCCCAGCTTAGCCAGCGCGCCGCCCAGGTTGGCACGCGCGGCGGCGAAATCCGGTTTCAAGGCGGCCGCTTTCCGGAATTCCTCCACGGCTTCTTCGACGCGCCCCGTCTGCAGCAGGAGCACGCCCAGATCGTTGAACCCACGCGCGGAGGTGGGATCTGCCTCCACAGCCGCGCGGAGCTTGATCTCGGACGCTTTCTGCAAATGCGCCCCGGATTCTTCCCGGTGGCCGGTCATGAGCAGCAGGGTACCCAGGCTGCGGTGCGCCGTTTCGTCATCCGGATTCAGTTCCAAGACCTGCCTCCACTTGGCGGCGGACGCCTGGTACGATCCGGTCTTCTGCAGATACACCGCACTGTTGACCAGCCGGTAATAGTCGAAGACCGGGCCGCCGATTTGTCGCAAGCCGTCCGGCGGGACGTTCACAAACTCCGGAATGTTCACGGCGCGGTTGGCCGCGGTGGCGTTGTCGATCAAAATGGGCGGGCTGTCGTTGCCATCGGCGTCGATGTGCGTGAGATACATCTGGGTGTAGGGCGACCTGGCCTTCGACGAAAAAACCAGCCAGCGGCCGTTGGGCGAAAAGCTGTGCCACGAATTCATGCGGGACGTGTTGCAGCGCATACGCCGCGCCTGCCCACCGGCGGCGGGGACAATGTACAACTGGCTGTCGGGACGCATGAGCTCCCCGTTGCGGCATTCGACGAATACGATCCATCGCCCGTCGGGCGACACCTTGGGAAAGGTATTGCTCATGCCGTTACGCGACGCACCGGCAATCAGCTCCGGCTCGCCTCCCCGGCCGTCGTGGAACGGAATGCGGTAGAGGTCATAGCGGAGTTGCAGCTCATTCGGGTCGTTGGCGAACTTGGCGAGCGGCATGCCTGGCGGATCGGGGTCGGTGGCTTGGGCGCGGGCAAACACCAGGTACTGGCCGGCGGGGCTCCAGACAGCGCCCATTTGCACAAACCGCGGGTCAGCGGCGCCGGGCAGCGGTTGCAGCACGCCCGTTTCGCTGCTGTACCAGCCCAGAATCCCGCGCGTCGGGTAGAACACCTGAAGAAACCGGTAGTCCTTGAAATTGGCCACGTAATAGTTGCTGGGAGGTTCGCCGGAAGCGGCAGCCATAGAGGCTGGGTTGACGGTGGTTACCACGTACCGGCCATCAGGCGAAACCTGCGACATGAAGCCGACCCGGACGTTCCCCTTGAGCTTGCCTTGGGGCGAACTCCACTGGACGACGTCTTGCTTGCGGATCGTCATCTGGGGAGCGACCGGTGCCAGGATGTACATCCCCCGGTTGCTCTGCAGGCCGTCCAGATCCATTCCCATGGTTTTGCCATCCGAGGAGAACGAATGGCAATTGGCGCACACCGGCAAGTTTTCCATCACCACGCGGCTGCGGGCTTCGCCCACGCTGCGGACCCTCCAGGCAACTAGCGGCACGGCCTCCGCGGCCAGAGGTTTGATGACACCTTTTTCCAGCTCCGAGGGCATCAGCGGCACGTCGCGATAGAAGATGGGCGCGCCCACCGGGTCCTTTGAAGTGTAAATGGCGACTTTGCCACGGGAGACGGGCTGGTCCGGCGCGTCACTACGAAATCCGGTGATTGTTACGGTGGCGGCGGCAGAGAACCGAATGCCGCTTGATGGCCTGCCACGTGACAGGATCGGGCGTCCAGGCGTGCGCGGCCGACAAGGGGGGCGTGAGACTGGGCGGCTGGTTGGTATCGGCGACGCAATCGGTATCGATTTTCCCGATGCGCAGGCGCTCGCCCTTGGACGTTGCGTGGATGGCCGCGGGGCCATCGCCGAACGAAACGTCAATCCGCCAGAAAGCGACGCCTTTTGCGCCATCGCGCCACAGAAACGCCGGGGGTGTGATCTCAGGCGGAAAAATCGACCCTGGCTCCGGATAATCGATGGTGATGACTGCCGTCGCGCGTGGCTGCGGCGGGCTTGGAGCAGGATACCGGCGGGCATCCACACTATCGGACGCGGCCAGCGCTAACAGAACGCCCGGCAGAAGAATTACTCGAAGCGGCCAGCCGGCCATCATGGGCATCCCACCATAAGACCAGCTTATAGCCCGGCGTGGTCCCGCGGGGATGCGCGCGGGTGTGCGGGGCAAGAGTGGATGGGTCCAGGGCTACGGGGCGGCCGCTCGCTGACGGGTCTGTGAAAAAAACGGTGGTAGGCGTATTTTTCAAGAGTATCGGGGCGGTGGTTTGGCCATGCATTGACAGGCCACAAGAGACGATGGCCTGTTTGAATGTATAAGGGCGCAGATGAAGAAGGGTTCTCCTGAAGGGTATGATGCCGAGACCGGCTTATCAGAGCCGGCTCAGAAACCTCAAACAGGAGAACCCCATGAACGTCAACCACTATATCGGATTCGATGTCCACAAGAAAACTGTCAGCTACTGCGTGAAGACCGCCGCCGGGGCGATTGTCGAGGAAGGCAAGCTACGCGCGACGCACGACGCGCTGCGCCAGTGGGCCGGGCAACTCCAGGAGCCGTGGCACGGAGCGATGGAAGCGACGCTGTTCAGCGGCTGGATCTACGACACGTTGCAACCGTTTGCGGCCGAACTACAGATGGGGCACCCGGCGATGATGAAAGCCATCGCCGCTTCCAAGAAGAAGAACGACAAGCTGGATGCGCGGAAGATCGCCGACATGGTGCGCTGCGGCTTGCTGCCGGCTTGCTACGTGGCGCCGGTGGAGATCCGCGAACTACGGCGGATGCTGCGCTACCGCAACTTGGTGGTCGGCCAGGCGGTGCGCCTGAAGAACAAAATGAGCGGGTTGTTGATGGAGGTAGGCGCGGAGTACAACAAGCAGCGACTACACGGGAAGCAATACTTCACGGAGCTGCTGGACACGGTGGAAGAAGTGCCGGAATCGGTGAAGGATTTGCTGCGGCTGAGCCGCGGGGCGCTGGAGACGTTCGAGACGACGCAGCGGCAACTGCTGGTGAGGTTGCACAAAGACCGACTGCTGGCGCAGCGAGTGATGCGGCTCGAGAGCATTCGGGGTGTGGGCGAAGTGACGGCGCTGACATGGGCGCTGGAGGTGGGCGATCCGCACCGGTTCTCTTCGGTGGCGCACGCGGTGAGTTACTGCGGACTAACTTCGGCGCTGGTCAGTTCGGCCGACAAACAGCAGCGAGGACCGATCTCGAAACAACGCAACGCGCACTTGCAGACGGTGTTGATCGAAGCAGCCAAACTGGCGCCGCGGTGGAATCCGCAATTAGCGGCGGTACACGCGCGGGAACTGGCGCGCGGGAATCGCAACCGGGCGACCCTGGCGGTAGCGCGCAAGCTGGTGGCGTATCTGTTGGCGGTCGACAAATCCGGCCAGCCATTCGAGGTGCGCACTGCACCGGCGACCGAAACGGAGGTTCAGGCGGTGGCTTAACAGAAAGCTCAAGGCTCACCAGCGGGAAAGGTTGTTTTCCCGCCCAAGCCGCCCGTCGCGAGATCTCTGATGCCAGAACGGTCCTCGCCGTCAAGGGTTCGCTGCGCCGCGCCAAAAACCGGCGCGCCCTGGACGGCTCCGGGCCGTTCCGCCGCAGGGCCAGTCGCGACGGGCGGCTCCGGCGGGAAAACAACAGCCAGCCGTGTGCAGCACCACTACGATTTGCCAGCGATCCACCGGCCGTTCCTCGCGTGGGTGGGACTGCACGAAGGAGGGCCTCCCTCCCGATGTGCCGTTTGGTCTGTTTCCTGGCCGGCCGGTTTACCCAAACTCAATCTTCGAGGACGGCCCGGTGCTGTTCCCGCAAATGGATGTCTGGTCACGCTGACGCGTTGGCCCAACCCGTAACGGATCACAAAGGGCAAATCGTTCAGCAGTTCGTCGGACCTACCGCGGCGCTTCAGGGAACTCTTCCGAGTGCAGGGGAAGTTCTGTTTTCGCTTGACAAGCCCTTATCATGGATGTCCCACCCTTATGACCGGCCGTTGTGCAGTGTCAACCCGGCGATTGCAGTGATTTTTTCACAGACCCTGACGCTCGCGGTTCTGTGCCCGGCGGCGCGCTATCTCATTTTTGAAGGCAACTTAATGGTCCTGCCAGCAACCATGAAGCTGCCCCATCCGAGATGATGCATCGTGCGCGGGTGTTTCACCTTGGGGTCGATCCACGCTTTGACTACCTCAAGGACAAAGAAGCAGTACTTGGTTGTCATCCTGGTATCGACCACCTTGCATTCGAGATTCGCATAGCACTCGCCAATGAGCGGCGCCTTAACTTGCGCGGCGGGCACCGGCGTGAGACCAAAGGCCGCGAACTTGTCGGTTATGGCCCCGCAGGTATTGCCGCAGCCCACCACCTTTTCCGCTAATTGCACGGTAGGGATGTTGATGACGCATTCCCTGGTGGCCTTCAAGACGCCATACGTGTAATTCCGGTTGCTGATCACGCAACCGACAAGCGGCGGTTCGAACTCCATCATGGTGTGCCACGACATGGTCATGACGTTCCGACGCCCGCGGCGAATGGTTGTAACCAACACGACCGGCCCCGGCTCAAGCAAGCCATAGACCTTGGACAAAGGAAAGGATTTTTTGGCTTTCACGACACCTCCAGCGGCCTTCATAGCGCCACAAAACGGGTTCGGGCCGTCTCGAAGCTCAGCGTTCCCAAATGGCGCTCGCTGGCCAGTTTCAAATATTGGAGCGTATGCCAGTCCAGGTCCCAGTAGGCTTTGGCGGCGTAAGCGTCCAGCGCCACCGGATCCGTTCCGGCAATCAAGCTCTTCTTCAAAGCTACATCCGCGAGATTCCCTCCGCCCGGCCCGTTCCTCAGGAGCACGCGAAAGGCATCGATGAGCGTCAACGTGGGACGCATAAAATCGGCGAGGTCCACCAGGCTTTCGTGAATGTGCTGATGCAGTTGTTGCCGCGGGCCGCCCAGAATGCCATACCAGTTTTTCATACCCAGCGTGGCGCCGGTGAGGCTGTGGTGCTTGGCAATCGGGACGTTAATTATTTTGTCGGCGCTCAGAAAAGGCTCCAGCACCGGCCAGGAGTTCAGCACGCGCCCGCGCAGATCGACTTCCCGGAACAGACGGTCCTCCGGGAGGACCACTTCCGCACCCGCCGCGCGGGCCGCGGCGCCAATGCCGCTGCGCGCGAACGAGGAGCGGGGGTCGTTGATGCTGACATCCGTCACAATGGCGCGCCGGGCGCCGGCTTCCAGGCAAAGACGGGCGACTTCGGCGACCACCAGGGGATTGGTGTTGGCGGCCTGTTCGGCGGTGCGGTCCCAGGCGACGTTGGGCTTGATGACCACGACATCGCCGCGCGCGATGAAGCGACGGATGCCCCCCAGTTCCTGGATGGCGCGCCGCGCCATGCCGGCGGGGTCGTCGCCCTGGATGACCACCATTTCGGGTAAAGCCGGGTCCGCCGGGACCTCAAAACCCTTGCGCGCGGTGATGAGGGCCGGCGCCGCGGGGTGCTGCTCGCGCCCGTTCAGCCACACGCCAAGCCCGGCCGCGGCGGCCGACAGCCCACCCAGACGAAGCAGCCGGATCATGGCTTCGCGGCGTTTCAGCGGTGTGGCTTCCTGATCCATGGCCGGTGCGCCTTTGACTTCAAGACCAGTTTACGTCTAATTCTGGAAGTGTGAAGACCGAATTCAGAGTTCGAGCGGCCCTTATCCTGATCGGCTTCACGGCTGCCATTGCTCAGATTGTGCTGCTGCGCGAACTGATGGTGGTGTTCTATGGCAACGAGAGCTCGATCGGGCTGATGCTTGGAAGCTGGCTGCTCTGGACGGCCGCGGGCAGCAGCCTGGCCGGACACTTTGCCGCGCGCGCGCGGCAACCGCGCCGCGTGATGGCCGGCATCCAGGTGTTGATCGCCGCCACACTGCCGTGGACGATTGTGGCCGTGCGCGCCGCAAAGGGACTCCTGCAGACGGTGCCGGGTGAGGTTCTGGGGCCCGGCGCCATGCTGCTCACTTCGTTCTCCACGCTTGGCCCGCTTTGCGTTCTTTCGGGAGGCCTGTTCACGGCAGGCAGCCAGGTTTACGCGAAGACGGCCAACACGTCCGCCGGCGAGGCGACCGGGCCGGTGTACCTGTGGGAGGCTGTGGGGGCATCGGTTGGCGGCATAGTGGCGGGATTAATGCTGATCCGGTATCTGACCTCGCTGGAAATCGCCGGAGTGTTGGCCGTGCTGAATCTGATGGCGGCATGCGGTCTTGCCATCGCGGCCCGGCCGCTGCGCTACGCGGCAATCGGTGGACTGGCCGGGGTGGCCGCGGTGATGGGATTTCTGGGCTGGCCGCAAAGCCTGGAAGCAATCTCCCAGAAGCACCTCTGGCGCGGCTTGCACCTGGTGGAAACGCGCAACTCGGTTTACGGAAGCCTGGCCGTGGTGGGGACGGAAGGAAGCCGGAGCGTTTACGAAAACGGCGTGGTGCTGTTCAACGCGCCCGATCCGGCCGCCGCCGAGGAGGCCGTTCACTACGCCTTGCTGGAGCATCCGTCACCGCGGAGTCTCCTGCTGATCGGCGGCGGGCTCAACGGAAGCATCGCCCAGGCTCTGCGGCACCCGACGCTCCAACGGGTGGATTACGTGGAACTCGACCCGGCCATTCTGGACCTGGCGCGAGAGTACTTTCCGAACGAGTGGCTGGCGCTGCGGGCTGACCCTCGCGTGCATGTGCACGTCACGGATGGGCGGCTGTTTCTGAAAACCACGCAGTCCACCTTCGATGTCGTGATTGTCAATCTGCCGGAGCCGCAGAACGCGCAACTGAACCGGTTCTATACGGTGGAATTCTACCGGGAAGTATCGCGAAAGCTCACACCAACGGGTCTGGTTTCCTTCCAGTTGCGGTCATCGGAAGACTACATCAGCGCGGAGCAAGGGCAATTCCTGCGCTCCATCAACAAGAGCCTGCGGGCGGTGTTCCCGGAAGTCACGGCCATTCCCGGTGAGACGGTACACTTCTTCGCGGCGCGGCAGGCGGGCACACTGGCTTCGGGCGCGGACGAACTTCTGGCGCGGCTGCATGCGCGAAATCTCGAAACCAGCTATGTGAGCGAATATTTCATCCCGTTTCGCATGACGCCGGACCGCGTGAGCGACCTGGAAGAGCAGATCCGGCCGGATGCGGCAACGCCGGTCAACCGCGATTTTGCGCCGATTGCTTACTATTTCGACGTGGCGTTGTGGAGCAGCCAATTCAGCCAAGGCTATCGCCGGCTGTTCCGCGCGATGGCCGGAGTTCATTTCGGATTCATGATGGCCGCGTTTGCAGTGGTGCTGGCGATGCTGGCGGTGGGAGGGCGCTTCTTGACTGAGCGGGGAAAGCGGCTTCAACTCGTAGCGGGTTTTTCGACGGCTGCCATGGGGTTCACGACGATTGGGCTGGAGATGCTGCTGTTGCTAGGGTTCCAAGCGGTGTACGGGTATGTGTACCAACAACTCGCCGTGGTGATTGCGGCTTTCATGGCGGGAATGGCGCTGGGGAGCTGGCTGGGGATGCGGCAGGCGCCACGCGGCGGGATGCGCGTCCTCAAGATCACGCAAGTGCTGGCCGCAACGGCGCCGCTGGTGCTGCTGGGGCTGTTCGAGGGGATCGGGCGAGCGAACAGCACGCTGGGCCTGGCCGCCAGCCAGGTTGCGTTTCCCGCCCTGGCGCTGGTTTCCGGCATGCTGGGCGGATACCAGTTTCCGGTTGGCAGCCGAATCTTCTTCGGCGCGGCCGGGCTGCGCCCGGCTTGGCAGGCGGGGCGCCCCCTGGAACCGCCTGCCCCACCTTTGCATCGTCCCGGTACGCTCTACGCGCTCGACCTGGCGGGATCATGCCTGGGCGCGGTCTTGTTCAGCGCCTGGCTGGTTCCGGTATTCGGCTTTTTTAAAACGGCGCTGCTGTCGGCGATGGTGAGCCTGGCGCCGGCGGCGCTGGCCATGATCGAGGATCACGGAACAGATCCAGCGGAGTGAGCGCCTCCACCGGCCGGCGCTCACCGAACACCAGGGCGGTGAAGCGGAAGAGATCGGCGTCGGGATCCTGCCATGAATGCTCCGGAAGCCCGGCCTTATAGCAAACCTGCTCCAGTAAGGTGGCCCGGTCCCAGCCTTCATCAGTTGCCACCTGGGGCAGCAATAAGCCTTCATGATCGCTGGTGTGGATCAGCAAGCCGTGCTGACCGACGCGGATCTCCTGGATGTTCATCACACGGTGCAGCGGGGACAAGACGGAGATCTCATACTGCAGGCTTCCCAGTTCGCTGGCGGTGACCGGGCGAAAACGGGTGTCCCTGACGGCTGCCAGCATAGCCACGTCGCGTACGGCGAGGTACAGCGGTTTGAACGGCGCCACATATCCGATGCAGCCACGGAGCTGTCCCTTCTCGGTTAAAGTAACGAAAGCCCCGCGCTCCTGCGCGAGCGCGTCCAGCCCGCCGGCCGTGCACTGGTAGGTCTGGCCCTCGCGGACCGTGGTTTCGACTGACTTGCGAGCAATCTTGAGGAGCGCATCCTTTTCCGGCGCGGTGAGGGAAAACGGCGCCTCATTGGTCTTGGCAGCGCCCGCGGCCTTCACCAGGGCAACCGCGCCGTAGCCCACTACGCGGCTGTGGTCGCCGGTGACGTCGCCGGTATTGGCGTAATGGAGCACCTTGGCCTGGGTGGCGCCCAACCGTTCGGCGGCGATCATGGTGGCCACGATCGGCCCTCCGCCACATGCTTCCCAGACCCGATCCAGGTTGCGCGACAGGTCGAAGTAATCGTACTCCGCGATGGCTTGCAGGGTCTTATGGTCTTCTACCTCCGCCTGATCGTAGGTGTGAAAGTGAGAGAGGTCGGAGCTGGCTACGATCAGGGTGTTGGTTCCCGCGACCAGCTTGGCCAGCGCCACGCCGAGTGAGCGACAGGCATCGTAGCTTTGATCTCCCACGATGACCGGCACAAGCTCGAACTGCCCCAGCACACGTTGCAGGAAGGGCAGTTGGACCTCGATGGAATGCTCCAGGTGGTCCGGGGACGGCGTATGGCCGGCGGATGAAAGCTTGATCTGGGGGCCCATTTTGGCGAGCTTCCGGGCGAAGACCTGGTCCACGGGAACCTGGCCGAAGGGGGTCACGTAGGCAGCGCCGTCATACACGGACGAGTAGCCGAAAGCTTCGTAATGCGATGGGGCAACGACCACCACGCGATCGAATTTTTTCCCCTTCAACAAGGCATAGGAGTACGCAGCCACGGGGCCCGAATAGATATAGCCCGCGTGCGGCGCCACCAGCGCCACCACATTTTCGAGCGGCGGAGGCGCGGCCTTCGCAAGGAAGCCGTCGAGCATTCCACCGAGTTCCTTAGGGTCGGAGGGATAAAACGACCCGGCGACCGCCGTTTGCCTGATTTTGGGCGCTTGTCCGCCGCCGCGCGAAGCGCCTTCCACCAGTAGCAGGCCGGCAACCGCGGACAGTGCGATGAAGCCAAGAGAAAGAGTTTTCATGTGCACGTTACCCCTTCCAAATGCCAGGAATGGCTTGTTGACAGAAGTGGCACTTGCCCCCGTCGAGGTGCAGCGCTCGAACGGTGAAGCCGGCGCGCTCCACCACCATGCGCCGGCATTTCGGGCACCAGGTATTCTCGGCCGGGTGGCCGGGAACATTACCGATATACACGTAATTGAGACCCTCGGCGTCGCAGATGGCCTTGGCTCGTTCGAGGGTCGGCAAGGGTGTGGGCGGAAGATTCTTCAGCAGGTACTCAGGATGGAAACGCGAGAAGTGCAGCGGGACATCCCGGCCGAGCTCCGATCTAAACCAGCGGGCCAGGCTGCGGAACTCCTCATCGGAATCGTTCAAGGTGGGCACCACCAGGCAGACCACTTCGCTCCAGACGCCTGACTTGCGGATGGTCACCAGGGCGTTCAGCACTGGCTTGAGCTCGCCGTTCACGACGTCTTTGTAATACTTCTCGGAGAAGCCCTTGAGGTCAATCTTGATGGCGTCCACGCGGGCGCACATTTGTTTCAGCGGCTCTTCCTGAATATAGCCGCCGCTGATGACCACGCTTTTCACGCCCGCGGCGCGGCCGGCCTCCGCGGAATCCAAAACATATTCGCAGAAGACTATCGGCTCGCTGTAGGTATAAGCGATGGAGGGACATTGATAGCGGCGGGCTAAAGCCGCCAAGTCCTTCGGCGGGAGAAAACTGCTGTCTACCTGTTCCGGACGAACCTGAGAGATGTCCCAGTTCTGGCACATTTTGCAATTGACATTGCAGCCCGCGGTAGCCACGGAGAATGCGATGCTGCCCGGAAGGAAATGGAACAGGGGCTTCTTTTCGATGGGATCGGCGTGGGCCGCGCAGACGCGCGCATACACCAGCGAGTAGTACGTGCCGCCGCGGTTTTCGCGCACGCCGCAATAGCCGCGTTCGTGGTCGTCGATCACGCACTCGCGGGGGCAGAGCTTGCACTTGATCTTCTTGTAAGGCAGCTTCTCGTAGAATCGCGCCTCGATGGTGAACCGGGCATCGGTCTGGGCCGCGCGCGCCGCCAGACACGGAAGCGCCAGCGCCTGAAGAAAGACCCTGCGATCCATGGAGTCATACCTCCATTACATCGATCTGCTTCGGATCGTTTGTGCCGAGCCGGTGGTGGGCATCCGCCGCGGTCGCGATGTAGAGCGGCTCACGGTGCAATTCCCGCAGCGGTTTCATACCCTTTTCAGCTCGCTTGCGTTCGAGGATCTGCCAACCGGTGTAGTCCAGCGCCACCGGGTCGCGCGCCACCATCAGGCCGTTATAGGGCCACGACCATTGCGGCATGTAGGATGGTCCGCCTTCATATTGGGCGGTGAGGGCGTCGCAGATGGTCAGCCGCACCTTTTGCCGGATCGGCTGGAACATATTGACGTCCGCCACGTAGGGATCGCCGGCATTCGTGTGATACTTGTTCGGATTGTGAATCGCGCCGAACAGGTTCTTGAGCGCGAGGGTCACGCCGACGATGCCGTGGTCCTTGAGCACGGGCAAGTTGATGACGGCATCGCAGGTGTGAGCCAGGGTATTGGCGAGCAGGCTGCCGGCGCTGCCATAGACCACCAGTTCGGTTTCGTAGCCGGCGGTGTCGTTGCCGATGCAGCGGATTCGATCTTTGCGGGCGGCCACGCGGAAGCCGGCGCTTTCCAGGTCGGAATTGAGCCGGTCCCAAATGACGATGTCCTTCTGCGGGATTCCGGCTTGCTGCAAGCGCTCGCAGATGATATCCACCAGCACAGGGCTGGTAGCCGCGCCCCTGCCGGAGAGGCAGTTTACCTTCAGGCCGACAACTTCGCCGGGCCGCGCCACTTTTTTCCAGGCGTCCATCGGGGAATTGCCGCCGTAGAACGACTGCACGGCCCGATCGAGCAATTTCAACATACGGCCGGAATCCGGAAAGCCTCCGGCGCCGCGCAGAGCCGGATCGCGCGCGATGACGACTTTGGACTTCTCAGCGGCGATGGCTTTGGCTACAAAGGCGCCGGCCAGACCGGCTTGCAGAAGACCCCTGCGAGTGATGCCGTGTTGTGGGCGGATGCGCATGAGGCTGGCCCCGGGAGTGCTCCGGCTAATTCAGGTATTCCGATTCTGTTATAGCACCGGGAGCAGAGGCAGACCAGGGGCGGGCTGGCAAACGCTCCGGCCAGCCGTGCGTCCGCGGGCTGCGCATCACCGAATGGGATGTGTTGAGCTGGCTTGCCGCGGGCATGACGGAGCAGCAGATCCTCGATGACTACCCGGAACTGGAGCCCGATGATTTCCGTGCGGTATACGAATTTGCCGCCCGGATGGGCAGGCGTGTGGTAGAAGTCCGAGTCGGTGTTCACGATGACAGAGTTTCTTGCTCTGCACCCGACGAGGGATGCCGAACAAGCCGGCGATCGTGTGGGGATTCTCGTAAGGGGCCTGCTGGCCTTTCCGTGGAGTTTCTGCATTTCCGTTCGGCGGCAGAGCCTTACGCCCCGTTCCGGGGCTACCCATACTCAGGACAGATTCCACACGGCTTGCGCCGTGGGCTATGGTCTTTCGCCCTTGCGGGCTTGGCAGGCTTCGCCCGCCGGACAGTTCTGCCCTATGGGTCGCCGCAGTTCACAGCGCACGATAAAAGTCGGGGCCGCACCTGAGAGCTCATGCCGTATCGTAGACGTGTGCCTGAATTGGTGTTCGAGGTGATCGGGCGGAATCGGCCGATGCGGATATTGAGATGACCGGGCGCAAAGCATTTCCGGCCATTCTACGACTACGGGACCGTAGCTACAGAAAACCGATTGAGTCAGTGCAGTGGAAGGCCCTTAGGGCTTTGCGGACGGCGGCTGCCAGAGCTCAATCTTATTCCCATCCAGGTCATAGATCCAGGCAAAGCGACCGTAGGATTCATCCATTCGTTTGTCGTCAATCTTTACGCCCTCTTGTCTTAAGCGGTCGAGCAAAGCATCCAGATCGTCCACGATGTAGTTGATCATGAACGGTGCGGGGCTGGGATCGAGATACTTAGTGGAGGCGGGAAAAACAGTCCAAACGGTAACGTGTTCCTTTTGCGGGTCGTCGTGTTCGCGCCACGGAAGCATCACGCCTTGGCCTTTGTCAGCGAGTCCAAGATGCTTCGAATACCATTCGCGCATCTGATCACGATTAGCGGATTTGAAGAAGACACCGCCGATTCCAAGGATGCGCCCGCGCTGCTCCATTTTGACAGGCGGCTTCGACTTTTCAGGTTGCGGAGATTGCACTTCCTGTCCTCCTTTTGAGCTTGCCGAGATGAGCAACAGCGAGCCGAGCGCTATTGTGCTCCAGGGTATTCCTTGCATGTGTGATTATACAACCTTCGATTCGAATGGAGAAAACGGTTCGCTCAAGGTTCGCCGCGATTCACCCTTTCTAGATCGCGCGTGAGGTCTCGAACTGGCTTGGCATCGCCCGTAGAGAACCAGGCTTGCGGGATCGCAAAGTTTCCCAGATTGCGTGTTCATCGGCACGAGGCGCGGATGACTCCTGCAAAACGGCGTAGTGTTTAGCGGCGGCTCCGGGCGGATGGTCGGCCACTCGGAGAATAGTCACCTCTTTAGGCGTCGCTCGGCCATCACTCCCGTCACGGAAGGACGGGCAACGCCAAACGCGCTTGCGACCTCTTGCGCCGATCCACGTCGACGGCGTGGTCCCACAGAGGCGCCACCCGCCTCAACGGCGCCTTTGGGGGGAGTGTCCGAGCTCAGTCCTTACTGCGCCAGCCTTCGCTCGATGGCTTGGCCCAAGCTCACCAGCGCCGGCTCGGTCTGTGGGGTATCCTGATAGGCCACCAGACGAACGAAGAAAACGGCGCGGTGAAATGTCAGACTCTGACCATAACTCCTGCCCGCATCGCCGAGGGGCACGGGGCGGCTGCCGGCGGATGACTCGGATTCGAAAATCGACGCGGCGGCCTGGGGCGTCTCCATCAAGTGGATGTCCGCGACGGCTTCCACGGCGCCGGCATAACGGTAGTTCGCCGTGAGGGTGCGGCGGACGCCGGCGCGCAGATAGCGCTCGGCGTCTCCATCGACATACTTCCAGAGATCGGCGGCTTCAAACAGGCGGGTTTCACCCACCTTCGTCCAACCCGGCGCGTCGCCGCTCTCCGGGAACAAGGACACCGGCTTGGCCGCGGGTCTCAGCAGGACCTGGTTGGTCTTCGACCGGCTCTCACCGGCGCTCGTGACGTAAACCGCCGGGCGGTCGCGGACCGGGCACGCATACTCACACGCGCCGCAGCCGACACAGCGCTCGGGATCGATGTACGGCTGCCGCACCTGCCTGGCGTTTCCGGCGGCATCGGTCACTTCGGCCGGTTGCAGGTAGATGGCCTTGGGCGAAGTGGGGCACCACTCCTCGCACACAATGCAGTCGGTCGCCATAGCCCACGGCAGACACCGGCCGCGGTCGTAGAAAGCGGTGCCGAGACGGATCGGCTGAATGCCGGCTCCGGGACCAGAGGGCACTCCAACCCAGGCTTTCTCTTTTAACGTAAATGCCCAGATCGCGCCGGTGGGGCAGACCTGGCCGCAGAGCGTGCAATTGGGCTCGCAATATCCGACGCGCGGCACCAGCACAGGCGTCCAGATGCCCTCCCAGCCCGCTTCGGCGAATGCGGGATGCAGGGCGTTGTTGGGGCACACCTTCATGCACTCGCCGCAGCGGATGCAGCGCGCCAGGAACTGCTTCTCATCCAACGCAGAAGGGGGCCGGATCAAGCGCTCGTGCGGTTCGGCGGCCAGGCCGGTATTGGCACGCAACAGGGGAAGCGTTACCGCGCCGGCTGCCAGCCCGGCCAGCACTCTGCGCCGTTTGAGATCCGCGCCTTCAATGGCACTGGAGACCGGGGCCATTGGAAAAAAGCGGAATTGGATCCCGCTCTCCGGGCAATCGGCGACGCAGTTCATGCACAGATGGCATTCGGCTTTACGCCACGGCGCGCCGGGAATGGGATCGTCCCCGCCCTGGCAATGCAGCAGGCAACGGTTGCAATCCTCGCAATCGGCCGGGTGTTTCTGGAGGCCCAGAATGGACCAGCGCGACACCAGGCCCAACAGCGCTCCGAGCGGGCACAACGCGCGGCACCAAAAGCGGGTGACCCGCAAGTTGAGCGTCAGGATGAAGATGAAGATCACTCCGAGCAGGAAACCCTGGCGGAAATGCGCTTGCTTAAAGCTCGAGAGGACGCTCAGTAGCACGGAATGACCCGGGCTTCGCTCAAGCAGAGCGGTGAGAGCATAATTCCATGCGGGCAGAATCGAGAGTGCGAGCGAGCGCACGGCCAGCGCGATCGGGTCGAAGATTCCCACCAGCGCGCCACCCAATAAAGCCGTCAAGAGCAATGCGAAGAGCAGGTAGTATTTGAAGCTTTGCCAGGGTTTGTAGCGGTTGGCGGCGATGCGCTGGCGGCCCAGCTTTTTTTCCGACCGGATATTGCCAACCAGGTGGTTCAGCGTCCCGAGAGGGCAGATCCAGCCGCAGAAGAATCGCCCGAGGAATAGCGTCGGGACGAGGATTGCCAGGCTCCAGAGCAATCCGCGGTAGAGCGCGCGCGTGGCCAGCGCATTCGCAATGGCGATTAACGGGTCGGCTTCCAGAAAGGCGCGCACCGGGTATGGCAAGCGGGACTCCAGCCCGCCCGGCTGCAAGGAGCCGTGAAATTCAGTTTTGCAGAGAAGGAGCAGGAAGAGTCCCAGAAAGACGGTCTGCGACAGCCGGCGCAGCCTGGGCAGGGTCAACACGCTCCGGACAATCGAGCGGTTGCGCGCGGGTTGTGTACTACGAGGCCCGCGGAACAAGTTCTCAGCTCAAGTATACACTTTGGCCCCGAGCCTTACGCCGAACGATGCGTGGGTGGGGGTGCGGCGTAAAGGTGGATGACATCGCGATTTCCCAGAAAAACGAGCGATTCTGAGTGCAACAAGTGCTCAGCACGGAATTGCTGGCGTTAGCGGGCGGGCAGATCCAGGCTGCGGGGCGGCCGCTCGCTCACGCTCGCGGTTCTGTGGCGGGGCAGCACACCCCTCCTGGGGCACCAGGCTGCGGCTATACGAGAGTCAGTCGCCCTGTTCGAAATGCCCGTTGCCCGCGGCGGAAGCAGCGCTCGCTTCAAACGGCGCTTCATAGGTCGAGGGCGCAGCGGAGGAGTTTCCAACGCCTGAAGCCGCCGTCTTCTGCCGCCGCTCGTTGCGGGCATTGCGCCAGTTCACCTTCGGCAGGAAAAGCGAACGGTCAATGCTTTCCTGATAGCGCATGGCGATGTTCAACAGCGAATCGAGCAGTGACTCGGAGAGCAAGTGAGGCTTCAGCCCAAGCTCCACCAGTTTGGAATGGCGCGCATTGTAGTAGTGTTCTTCGGCTTCCACGCGCGGATCCGGCAAGTGATCGATTTCGACATGCAGGTTCAGTTTTTTGCCGGCCGCCTGCACCAGGCGAGCCAGTTCCAGCACGGAATACTGCTCCGTAAACTGGTTGAACACGCGGCATTCTCCCCGCCGCGCGGGTTTCAAACAAGCGAGCTCTATGCAGCGCACCGTATCGCGAATGTCCAGATATCCGCGGGTTTGCCCGCCCTTGCCGTACACCGTCAGCGGGTGCCCGACGGCGGCCTGCGCGCAGAAGCGGTTGAGCACGGTGCCAAAGATCTCATCGTAATCGAAGCGGTTGATGAGAGCTTCATCGAGCGCCACTTCGTCGGTCATGGTTCCGTACACCACACCCTGGTTGAGGTCGGTGGCACGCAAGCCCCAGATTTTGCACGCGAACATGATGTTGTGGCTGTCGTGCACCTTGGAGAGGTGGTAGAAGGAGCCAGGCTGCTTGGGGAACGGCAGGACGTCCTTGCGGCCGTTGTGGTTGATGGTGATGTAGCCTTCTTCGATATCGATATTGGGAGTACCGTATTCTCCCATGGTCCCGAGCTTCACCAGGTGGCAATCCGGCTGGAACTCCCGCAGCGCGAACAGCAGGTTGAGGGTTCCCACGACGTTGTTTACCTGTGTGAATACCGCATGTTTGCGGTCAATCATCGAATACGGGGCGGCGCGCTGCTCCGCAAAGTGCACCACGGCGTCCGGCGCAAACGACTGCACCACCGAGGAAATAAAATCGTAGTCGGTAATATCGCCGGAGAAGAACTCGATGGTTTCTCCGGTGAGTTGTTTCCAGGCACGGAGCCTTTCCGGCATCGGCTGTATAGGCGTCAACGTCTGAACGCCCAGCTCGTAATCCCACTGGCGCCGCGCAAAATTGTCGGCTATTGCAACGTGATGGCCCCTGCTCGAAAGATACAAGGCAGTAGCCCAACCGCAATATCCGTCTCCCCCCAGAACGCAAATTTTCATAAATAAATGGACCTGTCCTCATCTCCGGCCTAGCCCGGAGAAAATTTCAATCCACCCATTCGACTCGGTACCCTACAAGACCACAATCAACCGTAGGCCAAAACTCCCCGTGAGCCGGCTTCCCCTGATCTATGTTAACAAGCCGGACGGGCGGAACGGCTAGCCCTTACGGGCTATGTGAAAATGGAACTTGTTAAAAAGGAACTTGTTATAGGCAGATTCGTACGACCCGGCGATCAATCTCGGCGCCGGTACGGTCCAGCAGCTCGCGCGGCAGGCTGCGCTGGACCTGCTCGAAGAGCTGGTTCTCTTCGCGCCGGATATGGCTCGAGAGCAGCGCGCAAAACTGTTCCAGCAGTGTGACCGAGGGCGCCGCGCGCAATTGCGCGACCAGAGCTTCAATGGCCCGGTGCTCCGCCAGCAGCTCATCGATCAGGGGCATCGGCCCGCAGGCCGGAAAGAGCACCTGTTCTTCGATTTGGAAATGGTTGATCAACTCCAGTTCGTACCGGCCGCTCACCCGCCGCGCCAGCTTGGCGAGGTTTTCCGGCGAGCCATCCGCGGCCAGCGAACGGCGCGTCAGGACGCACAGGGCCAGGCTGCTCTGGTGTTGTCGCGAAAGCGGGATCAGGCTGGGATCGCGCAGCATCGGGCGCCTTTTACTATAGCGCCGCGGCCCGAGCCGGGTCTACGAAATCCGCGCCCGGCGCAGATACGCCAGCAGTTGGTATCCCAGAACGATCGACGCGAGCAGCGCCGCCATCGCCCAAGTCAGGTTGCCCAGCACGCCGTACAGGGCCATCACGCGATCGCTGAAGAACCGCCCCAAAGAGATAAAGAGGGTCGCCCCCGTGAATTCCCCCAGAATGTCCCAGAACAGGAACCGGCGCCATGGGTAACCAGCCGTGCCGCTGGCCAGATTGATCCAGGGTCCCAAGGGCGTCAGCAGCCAGCGCGTAACGAAGATGCCGGGACCACCCCAGGCGTCGGTCTTGGCTTCCATGGCCGCCAGGTTGGCGCGCTTTCCGAACAGGCCGCTGAGCGTTGCGATGACGGCCGGCCCTCCCCACCGGCCGATGGCGTAGCCGCCCTGATCGCCGAGGACCGAACCGGCGCCGGCTAAGCCGATGGCCCACCACAGGTTCATGACGCTCTGCGAAGTCATCGAGCCCGTGACAATCAGAAGCAGCGTGATGGGCAGGGGCACGCCGATGGCCGCAATGGCCACGATTCCGAAAAGGGCCGGGGCGCCATACTGCGAAACTGCCGACAGAAGCTGGTCGTTCATCGCGCCGGGCCGCCAAGTGGATGCGCGGCTGCGTCGATGGCGCGCTGCAGTTGGCCGATCAGTTCAGGGACCGGCCGGTTCAACTCGTGAGCGATATGCCGAACGGATCGCCGGTCACGCGGCTGCTGGGGATGAACCCCAATGGCTTGAAAGAGCGCCAATGCCGGGACGTGGTGGGCGTGGGCGATGAATGGGACCGACATCCAGGACTGGATGGGCTCATTTTCCGCGCGGATCAGCCGCACTTCGCGGCGGGCCCTGGAGGCGAAGACGAAAGTGCCGGCGAGGGCCAGCACGAAGGCCAGCCCGACGGCCACTGTACGCCGCCATGTTTCTCCCACAATTCAATATAGCCGCTTTCCTCAAAGCTGAACCGAAGAAGGAACTAATCCGGGCGCTTCCTCTGGCGATACCTCCTGCATAGCTGGGGAAGGCCTGAGTTCGGCAGCTCAAAACAAATGCGGACGCGCGCGGCTCGACGAGCCGCGCGCGTCCACCAGCATTCAATACGAACGCCCTGCCGAAGTTTATGCTTTCTTCCCGCGGGCAATCAATCCCAGGGAAACCAAACCAAGACCGAGCAGGCTGAATGCAGCCGGTTCCGGAGTATCGGTGCTGCCGCCCGCTGTCGAACTGCCCAGGGTCACATTGTCAAATGCGATTTGGTCTGCGCCTCCGGAAAAGTCGACCGACTCCGCCGTGCCATCAAAAGTCACACCGAACGGAACAAACGGACAGTACTGGTAGGTGCATCCAGTGCCGCCCTCAGGCGTGGTCGGAAGGGTAAGTGTCGCGAGCACCGAACCAGTGCCATCAAGTCCCGAGTAGACGGTAACACTGCCCGAGGAAAAGGGTGCGGTGTAGTAAAACGAAAACCCGGTGTCGAAGCCGGCGGCAACGTCCATAATATCCCCCGAGCCGCTGTTGAAGAACAAGACGGTATCGCCAGACGGGCTCTCGTTGAAGTTGCCACTGCCACCATCCGCTTCGGAAATGAGGGCTAGCGAATCGGCACCGAAGGTAATGCCGTAGTCCGGCCCCGGCCCACTGCCGCTTCCGCCGTATCCGCCGTTGTAGTAGTTTGAAACCGTCTCGAGGTTTCCCAGCCCCTCGAAAGTCATGGTGATGACGCCAGCGTTTGCAGCCAAGGCGAACATGGCTACAACAGCAAAGACTATGAATGCTCTGCGCACATTATCTCCTCTAAGACTTATCCGGAATTTATAATTCGGGCGAGATTTGCAGGTCGGCCCCTGCTGATCTTCTTGGATTTATCCTGCAGTTCAAAGTTGGATGACTAACTCCCGGGCTTTCAGCGGGTTAAGCGCTGGAAATCCAACCTCGGGCAAGTTGGATTTCCACAATGCAACCGGCTCAAAACAGGTCGGATAATTCGCGCAATGGCTTCAACCTTCGGAATTCAGATCCATACCAATGATATGCAAGGAGACAGGCAAAATACAACCAAAAGTACCAAAAAATACCGACCGAGAATTTATAAAAGTACTGATAGTTTCATAACCCTGGCAGCACTGCGCTGCGAGCTTCCGGATGGATCCCGCAGCCCTTGCTTTCGGAGGCACCGCCCCATTTCTTATGTATGCTTCAGTCAAATCACCAAGCAACAGCAACCGCGGACCAGGGCGTCCGGCTCCTTCACAGGTGATCCTGAATCCACTCCAGAATCGTCTCATCCAGCCATAACCGGTGCGGACGCCGGCCAAGGAATCCCAGGTGGCCGCCCGATTCGGTGGCTCGCACTTCGATCAGCGAATTTGCCCGCAGCGCCGGAACGGAGAAAGTATCGAAGGGAACAAGGGTGTCGTCCCGCGCCTGGATGAGTAGCGCGGGCACGCGGATTCGATCCAGAACGCGCAGAGCCGATTGCGTGCGATAGTAGTTTTCCGCATCGCCGAAGCCGAAGGACGGCGCGGTGATGCGATCGTCGATCTGCCGGACCGAGTTGAGCCCGGCGAAGTCGCGCGGCTGATAGCGGCCGGTGGCGCAGAGGCGAGCGCGCATGCGGTTGACGAAGCGCTTATGGTAGATGCGGTTGCCGGGCTCCGCGAGGCGGCGCGCGCAAGCCGCCAAATCGAGCGGTGTCGAGACACCGCACACCCCGCGGATGAGCGCCGGCCCGCCGCCGGCCAGCTCGCCGGCCAGTTTCATCACCACGTTGCCGCCCACTGAGAAGCCGACCAGGAAGAGCGGCGCGGGGCTTTCGGCCCGGAGTTGGCGCAGCACAAAAAGCAGGTCGCTGGTGAGACCGGCATGGTAGAGCGTGGGACACAGGTGCTCGGTGCCGCCGCAAGTGCGCATGTGGAAGCGGTGCGCGGCGAAACCAGCGCGCAGAACGGCGGCGCTGAGGCTGCGCAGGTAGCCGGCCGCGGAGGAACCCTCCAGCCCGTGAACCATCACCACGTGCCCGGCGACCGGGCCTGCCGGCTGCTGCCAATCGACGGCCACCTGCACATCCGGCTCCGTGCGGAAAAGGCGGCGGGCAACGGGGTAGCCGGGGCCGGTATGGGGCCGCTTCCAGTAGTGGGCCGCGACGGTCTGCAGATGCGGATTGCGGAAGAGCGGATGGAAAGGGATCATGGGCCGCGCGCAAGGCGCTTATGAATCATGTTAGCGTAGAAATTAAAGAGCTTCGGCTTCTATTTCAAAACCAGGAGAAATCATCAATGCCACTAGTTTCGATGCGCCAACTGCTGGATGAAGCAGCCAAGGGCGGGTATGGTGTTGGCGCGTTCAACGTCAACAACATGGAGCAGATTCAGGCCATCATGGAAGCGGCGCGTGAAACCAAGTCGCCGGTGGTCGTGCAGGCAAGCCGCGGAGCGCGCGCCTACTCGCAGGACCGTTTTCTCTATCACCTGATGATTGCGGCCACCGAAGTCTACCCGGAGATTCCGACGGTGCTGCACCTGGACCACGGCAACAGCGTCGAGACCTGCAAGAGCGCGATCGAGATGGGCTTCACCAGCGTGATGATGGACGGCTCGCTGATGCCGGACGGCAAGACGCCCTCCAGCTTCGAATACAACGTGAACGCCACCCGCCAGGTAGTCGAAATGGCGCATGCCAAGGGCGTCACGGTGGAAGGCGAAATCGGATGCCTGGGTGGAATCGAAGACGGCCACGGCGCCGGCCTCGACGGGCTGAGCCACCTGACCGATCCGGCGCAGGCCGAAGAATTCGTCAAGCTCACCGGCCTGGACGCCTTGGCCATCGCCATCGGCACCAGCCACGGCGCTTACAAATTCTCGAGCAAACCCACCGGCGAAACCCTGAAGATGGGTCGGCTCATTGAGATCCACAAGCGCTTGCCTAAAGTGCACCTGGTAATGCACGGTTCTTCGAGCGTGCCCAAGGAGCTGCAGGACATCATCAATCAATACGGCGGCAAGCTGAAGCCGACGTGGGGCGTACCGGTGGAAGAGATCCAGCTCGGCATCAAGAACGGCGTGCGCAAGGTCAACGTCGATACCGACAACCGCCTGGCGATGACCGGCGCAATCCGCAAGGTCCTGATGGAGACGCCCGAGAAGTTCGACCCGCGCGATTACCTGAAGCCGGCGCGCGAAGCCATGAAGAAAGTGGTGGCCACGCGCATGGTGCAATTCGGCCAAGCCGGCCACGCAGGCGATTACAAGCCGATCACCATCGAAGAGATGGCGCGGCGTTATCGGGCCGCAGCAGTGTAGCCCCAATACTGTTCAGTTAGGTGGGACAGGCCATCGCCTTTGGTGGCCTGTCATGCTTAGCTGAAGAGGGCGCTTGACAGACGACTAAAATCGATCGTCTGTTTGAATGTATAAGGGCGCAGATGAAGAAGGGTTCTCCTGAAGGGTACAATGCCGAGACCGGCTTAGCAGAGCCGGCTCAGAAACCTCAATCAGGAGAACCCAATGAACGTCAACCACTATATCGGATTCGATGTCCACAAGAAAACCGTCAGCTACTGCGTGAAGACTGCCGACGGGGCGATCGTCGAGGAGGGCAGGCTGCGGGCCACGCGCCAGGTGTTGAAGGAGTGGGCGCAGAAGCGCACAGAGGCATGGCACGGAGCGATGGAAGCCACGCTGTTCAGCGGCTGGATTTACGATGTGCTGAAGCCGTTTGCGGCCGAACTGCAGATGGGGCACCCAGCAATGATGAAAGCCATCGGGGCGGCCAAGAAGAAGAACGACAAGCTGGATGCGCGGAAAATCGCGGACCTGGTGCGCTGCAATCTGTTGCCAGCGTGCTACGTGGCACCGCCGGAAATCCGCGAACTACGGCGGATGCTGCGCTACCGCAGCGTGGTGGTGGCGCAGGCGGTGCGCATGAAGAACAAGATGAGCGGGCTGCTCATGGAGGTGGGTGCGGAGTACAGCAAGAAGCGACTGCACGGGAAGAAATATTTCAGCGAGTTGATGGGCCAGTTGGAAGAGGTACCAGGATCGGTGAAGGATATGCTGCGGCTGAGTCGGGGTGCGCTGGAAATGTTCGAGACGACGCAGCGGCAACTGCTGGAGCGGCTGCAAAAAGAGCCTCTGCTGACCAAACGGGCGAAGCTGCTGCAGAGCATAGGCGGAGTGGGCGAGGTGACGGCGCTGACTTGGGCGTTGGAAATCTGCGACCCGCTGCGGTTCCATTCGATTGGCGATGCGGTGAGTTATTGCGGGCTGACTTCTGCGTTGGACTCATCGGCCGACAAGCAACAGCGGGGGCCGATCTCGAAGCAGCGCAACGCTCACTTGCAAACGGTGCTGATCGAGGCGGCAAAGTTGGCACCGCGGTGGAACCCGCAACTGGCAGCGATCCACGAGCGGGAAGCCCAGCGCGGCCACCGCAATCGGGCGACCCTGGCGGTGGCACGCAAGCTGGTGGCCTATCTGCTGGCGGTGGACAAATCCGGAAAACCGTTCCAAATCCGCACTCCGGCAACCGTAGCACAGGAGGTGGAAACCGCGGCCTAAAAACCCGAAACCCGGGGTTCACGGTCCGCCCCCCTTTCCCTGCACCGTCGATTATAGGGAACAGGAGCCGGTGGTCCGGGGTTCGCTCCGCCGCGCCAAAGTACGGCGCGCCCTTGACCACCGGCTCCTGTTCCCAAGAAAACCTGCTGAGAAGAGGGAAAGGGGGGCCTTGGGACTTCTCCTACGCCGGGAGCTGTCCTTCCGCGCACCGATTTGTCAGCGATCCGCCGGCCGTTCCTCGCCTAGGTAGGACTGCACGACAGAGGTCTTCCTCCCGATGTGCCACTTCGTCTGTTTCGAGGCCGGCCGGTTTCACTCAGATTCAATCTTCGTGGACGGCTCTATGCTGTTCCCGCAAATGGATGTCTGGTCACGCTGATGCGTTGGCCCAATCCCCAACGGATCCAAAACGACAAATCAGACCAACCGTCAACCCATCGGGGGTCGCGCTTCAGGAAACCCTCCCGTCAAGTGCAGGGAGAGCTGCGTTTTCCCTTGACAAGTCCTTATCATGGATGTCCCACCCCCGACGCCGGCTTAAGTGAACAGCCCGCATTTCTCACCAGTTCTTACCCGACACAAGCAGCCCGTTCCTCAGTGGGGCGGGCTGCCTGCCAGCGTCCGGCTTCAGCCGGTTTTTCCTACGGCAATATCTCCACCGCCGTCCAGTGTTTGTCGGCCGCATTTCCGACGAAGTAACCGGCGACGACGCCTCCGATGGTTATCCCGAATAACGCCGTACCAGCGGCAGCGTCGTGCTTATTGCCGAACAGCCCGCCTTCGATGCCGAACGCAGCCCCGAAGCCCCCGGCAAACCCCACGGCTCCGCCCAAGGTCGTGCCCAAAATCCGGCCCACCTTGCCTTTGGTCTGCATCTCGAGGCGGTGCAGCGTAGCGCGGGGCACCCGTACCACACCCTTTGGATAAGCCGCGCGGTCCGAGGACTTTTTGACATCCACTACCAGTGCGTCGGATTCCACGCCGGTTGCCTTGCCGGTAATGACCGCGCCACCCGGCATGGCGATGGACACCGTTTTGCCGACCACTACCGTGAGCCCCTCCCATTTGACGTGCATGAGCCCCGCGGCGTCCGCCAACAGCGGCACCGCCAACAGCAGGGCCAACGACCTGGCCCGGTTTGCAGTTCGTCTCACGTCTCCCACCATCGCACTTCACCGTCCGCGCGCGGCGGTATCTTTGGGACACAGCAGACCAGCCAAGCGCGAGTTTTGCAGCGAGATACCCGGGCATTCTCCCCGCCGGGCTTCGCAAGCCCCATCCATCCTCCTATCTGGTTGAACAATAGCCTCTTGATGATGAGCCCGGCTTGCAGCCCGAGTTTTATGATGTGAAACCAGCTCGCCCGATCTCCTTCGCCATTGCCAAATCCCACCCGCCATGACACACTCTTCGAACACGGGAAAAACCATGCGACGAAGAACATTCCTGGAATCCACAGCCCTGACCGGTCTGAGTCTAGCGGCACGCCGCGCGGCGAACGCACAAACCCAATTCGGCGGGAATGCCGGCGACGTCACCGTCGGCTGGCTGGGCGGGACGCCGCCGGTGCTGGCTGCCGGCGTGAGTTGGGGCGTTCCGTGGCCGCGCGGCGCTTATCAAAAGGACCAGAGCTTCACCCTGACCGGTAGTGATGGAAAGACGCTGCCGCTCCAATCCTGGCCGTTGGCGTTCTGGCCGGATGGCTCGCTGAAATGGAGCGGCTTTGCCTCGGTGGTGGATGCGGGTCTCGCTTCGCCGCTCCGGCTGGCCTCCGGGAGCGCCGCGACTCTTCCAGCAGCGCCGGCCGTGAAGGTACGCGAAGACGCCGCCGGCATCGATATCGACACCGGTAAGCTGCAATGCCGCATCCCGCGCGCGGGCGAAGCGTTCATCGATTCCATGACCGTGGACGGCCGCATAGTCGCGCGCCGCGGCCGCTTGCTCTGCACGCTCGAAGACCGGTCCACGGCAGACGTCATCCACCTGCAGGACTTCACCAGCGCCATCCAAAAGACCGCCGTGGAACAGACCGGCCCGGTGCGCGCGGTGGTCCGTATCGAAGGCGTACACAAGGCTGAAATGGGCAGCCGGGAATGGCTGCCGTTCACCATCCGGCTGTACTTCTACGGCGGAGATGCGGGCGTTCGGATGATCCACTCGATTGTCTTCGACGGCGATCAGGAGAAAGATTTCCTTCGCGCCCTGGGAGTGGCCTTCGCCGTGCCAATGCGCGAACAGATCCATAACCGGCATGTCCGTTTCTCGGGCGAAGACTCGGGACTGTGGGCCGAACCTATCCAACCGGCCACCAGCGCCCGGCGCCTGACCGCGGCGGCGGGCGACGACCTCTACGCCGCGCAACTCGCCGGCCAGCGCATTCCCGACAAAGACCGGTACAACCAGCAGGGTCAGTTTCTACTGGACAATTGGGCCGTGTGGAATTCGTTCAAATTGGTTCAGCCCACCTGTGACGGTTTCACCATTCAGAAACGGACCCACCCGCAATGCTGCTGGGTGACTGCCGGAACCGGCAAGCGCGCATCGGGCCTGGTGTTTGCGGGCGATGTCAGCGGCGGCCTGGGCGTCGCGCTGAAGAATTTCTGGCAGTCGTACCCCGCCTCGCTGGAAGTACGGAATGCCACCACGGATTCCGCCGACGTGCTGGTCTGGCTGTGGTCGCCGGACGCCCCGGCCATGGACCTGCGGTTCTACGACACGCGCAATCACACGCTGGAGGCCAGTTACGAAGATGCGCAACCGGGTTTCAGCACGGCCAACGGTGTCGGCCGCACCAGCGAATTGACGCTCTATCCTTCCGGCACTGTGCCCTCGCGCGAGATCGCCGTCAAACAGGCACAAGCCGATGCCGAGCCGCCGCGCCTGGTGTGCAGCCCCGAATACATGCACCAGACCGCGGTTTTCGGCATATGGAGCCTGCCGGACCGTTCCACACCGTTGAAGCGCGCCGTCGAAGACCAGCTCTCGGGCGCACTCGAGTTGTACCGCAAGGAAGTGGAGCAGCGCCGCTGGTACGGTTTTTGGGACTACGGCGATGTGATGCACGCTTACGATTCCGCGCGCCACACCTGGCGCTACGACATCGGCGGCTACGCCTGGGACAACACCGAGCTGGGAACCGACATGTGGCTCTGGTACAGTTTTCTGCGCACCGGCCGCGCCGATATATTCCGCATGGCGGAAGCCATGACCCGGCACACCAGCGAGGTGGACACCTACCATTCCGGCCGGTTTGCCGGACTCGGCTCGCGCCACAACGTGCGCCACTGGGGCTGCGGCGCCAAAGAAGCGCGCATCAGCCAGGCGGCCTTCCGGCGCTTTTACTACTACCTCACCACCGACGAGCGTACCGGCGACATCATGCGGGCGGTAGTGGACGTGGACCACAAAGTGATGGAGATCGATCCCATGCGGCTGGCTTCGCCGCGCACCGGGCCGCTTCCCTACCCCGGCCGCATGCGAGGCGGTCCGGACTGGCTGGCCTGCGTTGGCAATTGGATGACCGAGTGGGAGCGCACCGGCGATGCCAGGTACCGTGACAAGATTCTGGCCGGGATGGATTCGATTGTGAAGATGCCGTATGGCTTCATGACCGGTCCGAACACACTATACGGATACGATCCGAAAACCAATCAGCTCTACCCCCTAGTGCCGGATGGCTTCGGCGTTTACAATCTGCAGGTGATCCAGGGCGGTGCTGAAGTGGTGTTCGAGCTGAACCAGCTTATTGAGCACGACGGTTGGCAGAAAGCCTTTCTGCAATACTGCCGCTTGACCACCGCACCCAAAGCGGTAGTGGCCAGGGACATGACGACGTCCGCCGAAGGCAGCGACGGCGTTTACGCCGGCGCCGGCCGGCTGGCGGCTTATGCCTATGCGAAGACCAAAAACCCCGCGTTCCTCGCACGCGCCATCAGCCAGCTCGGCGGTGGAGGCGGTCCGCGGCGTTTGCCCGGCGGCCCGTATGCCACGCGTCACGTGGCGGGTCCCGACGCGCTGAATCCCATCGACGAAGCACCGTTCGCCTCCACCAATTCGACCGCACAGAATTCCCTCACCGCAATCGAGGTCCTGGAGTTGTGCAAGGATCAGCTTCCTGAGCAACTGCCCCCAGCGCCGGCGCCAAGAGGCGGCGGGGGATAGTTGAATGGCAGCAGAAATCCCGCATCCCCTCCTGCTAGAATGAGGGTTATCCACTCCCTGGAGGAATAACCTAACTTGAACTCTGCGATCCTGGCCCTGGAAGACGGTACGGTCTTCGAGGGCAGAGGTTTTGGTGCGCCTGTGGAACGGTCGGGCGAGGTGGTCTTCAACACCGCCATCACCGGATACCAGGAAATTTTCACAGACCCTTCCTATTGCGGCCAAATCGTCATCCTGACGAACCCGCAGATCGGCAATTATGGAACCACCGCGGCCGATAACGAAGCCGCGCGGCCCTACATCGAAGGGCTGGTGGTCCGCGAGTTTTCGAGCGTGGCGAGCAACTGGCGGTCGGACCAGGAAGCCGACGCCTTTCTGAGCGGCGCCGGCATTCCGGTGGTGGACGATCTGGACACCCGCGCGCTGGTCCGCCATCTGCGCACGCGCGGCGTGATGCGCGGCGTGCTGTCGTCCATGGAGCGGGACGCGGCACTGCTGGTGGAGAAAGCCCGCGGCATTCCCACCATGGCCGGGCTCGATCTTGCCAGCCGCGTCTCCACGCCCCAGCGCTACGAATGGAGCGACGGCGTGGATGCCTGCTCACCCTCGGAACTGGTGGGAGCGCGGCAGGAAACCAAATATCACGTGGTGGCTTATGATTTCGGCATCAAGCGCAATATTTTGCGGCGCCTGGTACACTCCGGCTGCCGTGTGACGGTGGTTCCGGCACTGACTTCGGCGGAAGATGTGCTCGCGCTCCAGCCTGACGGCATTTTCCTTTCGAACGGCCCGGGCGATCCCGAACCGCTCGAAACCCAGGTGCGCAACATCCGCAAGCTGATTGGCGTAAAGCCCATTTTCGGCATCTGCCTGGGCCATCAACTGCTCGGTCTGGCGGCGGGCGGCAAGACCTACAAACTGAAATTCGGCCATCGCGGCGCCAACCACCCGGTGCGCAACGAACTGACTCACAAGGTCGAGATCACCTCGCACAACCACGGCTTCGCGGTGGATCCGGATTCGCTGGACGCCAACTCGGTCGAAATCACGCACGTCAACCTCAACGACCAGACCCTCGAAGGCTTCCGCCTGCGCAACCATCCGGCGTTCTGCGTGCAATACCACCCGGAAGCGGCCCCGGGGCCGCACGATTCGCACTACCTGTTTGAGGACTTCATCCAACTGATGGGTGGGAGATAAGCGATGCCCAGACGCAACGATCTCCACCGCATCCTGGTGATCGGCTCCGGCCCGATTGTGATTGGCCAAGCCTGCGAGTTCGACTACTCCGGGACGCAGGCCACCAAGGCGCTCCGCGCGGACGGTTACCAGGTGGTGCTGGTGAACTCCAACCCGGCGACCATCATGACCGACCCGGAGCTCGCCGACCGGACCTACATCGAACCGCTGACCGTCCCGTACCTGGAAGAGATTATCCGGCGTGAACGGCCGGACGCGCTGCTCTCCACCGTGGGTGGGCAGACCGGTTTGAACCTGGCCGTCGAGTTGGCCGAGGCCGGCATTCTGGACAAATACGGCGTGGAGTTGATCGGCGCCAAGATCGACGCCATCAAGAAGGCCGAAGACCGCCTGCTGTTCAAAGACGCGATGCGCAAGATCGGCCTGGAGACGCCGCAATCGCAACTGGTGAACACGGTGAAGGGCGGTTTGGAGTTCGCGGAACGCATCGGCTATCCGTGCATTCTGCGGCCCAGCTTCACCCTCGGCGGCACCGGCGGCGGCATCGCCTACCAACAGGAAGAGCTGGTGGAAATCCTGGAGCGCGGCATCGCGCTCTCGCCGGTTCACGAGGTTCTGATCGAAGAGAGCGTGCTCGGATGGAAGGAATTCGAGCTTGAGGTGATGCGCGATCTGGCGGACAACTGCATCATCGTCTGCTCGATTGAAAACTTCGACCCCATGGGAGTACACACCGGCGATTCCATCACGGTGGCGCCGGCACAGACCTTGACCGACCGCGAATACCAGATGATGCGCGACGGCGCCATCCGCTGCCTGCGGGAAATCGGCGTGGATACCGGCGGCTCCAACGTGCAGTTCGCCATCAACCCGGCCAACGGCAAGATGGTGATCATCGAGATGAACCCGCGCGTTTCGCGGAGCTCGGCGCTGGCATCCAAGGCCACCGGATTCCCTATCGCCAAGATCGCCGCAAAACTGGCGGTGGGCTACCGCCTGGACGAAATTCGCAACGACATCACGCGCAAGACGCCGGCCTGCTTCGAGCCGACCATCGACTACGTGGTGGCCAAGATTCCCAAGTGGGCCTTCGAAAAATTCCCGGGCGCGGACCCGGCGCTGGGAACGCAGATGAAGTCGGTGGGAGAAGTGATGGCCATCGGCCGCACTTTCAAACAGGCCCTGTGGAAGGGCATGCGCAGCCTGGAAACCGGCAAAGCGTTCGGCTCCGAGAAGTTCGACAAGGCCCTGATTCCGCAAAAATTGATCACCCCCACGCCCGACCGCCTCAATTACATCCGCTTCGCCATGGCCCAAGGTTTCGAAGTGGAAGAGATCCACGAGCTGACCTCCATCGACCGCTGGTTCCTGACGCAGATGAAAGAGGTGGTGGATTTCGAAAGCGCGCTGGCCAAGGAAGTCTGGCCGGACATTTCCCAAGAAGTCTTTCGCCGGGCCAAGCGCTACGGCATCTCCGACGCGCGGCTGGGCAAGACCTGGGGCACGGACGAAATCGCGGTACGCAAGCGGCGCAAGGAACTGGGCGTGGCTGCGGTCTTCAGCCGCGTGGACACCTGCGCCGCGGAATTCGAGAGCTTCACTCCCTATCTCTATTCCAACTACGAAAGCTCCTGCGAAGCCGGCCCCGGCGACCGCAAGAAGGTCATGATTTTGGGCAGCGGGCCGAACCGCATCGGCCAGGGCATCGAGTTCGATTACTGCTGCTGCCATGCGTCGTTCGCGCTTCAGGAAATGGGAGTCGAATCGATCATGGTGAACT
This sequence comes from Bryobacterales bacterium, assembly GCA_963842505.1. Lineage (GTDB taxonomy): Bacteria > Acidobacteriota > Terriglobia > Bryobacterales > Bryobacteraceae > PALSA-129. The sequence continues at coordinate 51,395 of CAWJGZ010000004.1, read as the reverse complement.
GCAACCCGGAGACCGTCTCGACCGATTACGACACCAGCGACCGCCTCTACTTCGAACCGCTGACGCTGGAAAATGTGCTCAACATCTGCGACACCGAGAAGCCCGACGGGCTGATTGTGCAGTTCGGCGGGCAGACGCCGCTCAACCTGGCCCTGCCGTTGAAGCGGCTGGGCGTGCCGATCATCGGCACCGACCCTTGCGACATCGATCTGGCCGAGGACCGCAAACTTTTCGGCAAACTGCTGGACGAGCTGGCGATTCCCTGCCCCGCGAACGGCACCGCGACCAGCGTGGAGGAAGCTTGCGAAGCGGCGCGGCGGCTGGGCTACCCGGTGCTGGTGCGCCCCAGCTACGTGCTGGGCGGGCGCGCCATGGTGATCGCCTACGACGAGGAAATGGTGCGGCAGTACATGCGCGAGGCCGTGACGTTCTCGCAGGAGCGGCCGGTGCTGATCGACCGCTTTCTGGAAGACGCCACCGAGATCGACGTGGACGCACTGGCGGACGGCGACGACGTGCTGATCGCCGGCATCATGGAGCACATCGAGGAGGCCGGCGTCCATTCGGGCGACAGTTCCTGCGTGCTGCCGGCGCAATCGCTGCCGGAGAAAACCATCGCAACCATCGAAGACTACACCGTCCGGCTGGCCAAAGCGCTGCGCGTGGTGGGCCTGATGAACGTGCAGTACGCCATCCAGAACGGTGTGGTGTACGTGCTGGAAGTAAACCCGCGCGCCTCGCGCACGGTGCCCTATGTGAGCAAAGCGACGGGCGTGGCGCTTCCCAAGATCGCGGTGGGCCTGATGTGGGGCCGCAAACTGAAGGATTACAAGCTGGGAAGCGGCAAGCTTTCCGTTCCGCAGGATTTCGTCAAGTCGCCCGTATTTCCGTTCAACAAATTCCCCGGCGTCGATCCGGCGCTCGGTCCGGAGATGCGCTCCACCGGCGAAGTGCTGGGCGTGGGCATGAATTTCGGTGAAGCGTTTCTGAAGGCGCAGATCAGCGCCGGCAGCCCGCTACCGGATAAGGGCACGGTCTTCATCAGCGTAAACGATCATCAAAAGCAGGAGGCTGTAAAAGTCGCGAGATCGTTCGCCGGACTGGGCTTCCATTTGGTGGCGACGCGCGGCACCGCCGCGGCGCTGCGCAACGCCGGGCTCACCTGCAAGACTGTTTTCAAGGTGAACGAAGGCCGGCCGAACGTGGTGGATCTGCTGAAAGGCGGTTCCGTCCAATTGGCCATTTACACGACCGCCGGCGCGCCCGCGTTCCACGACGAGAAAGCCATCCGCCGCAGCGCGGTGATGTACCGTGTGCCATGCATCACCACCATGAGCGGAGCCCGCGCGGCAGCCGACGCCGTGGCGGCGAAGCTGCGTGATCCCATACGGGTCTGGAGCCTGCAGGAGATTCACGGCGGGAAGAAGACGACCGCTTAGGCGCTTGCCCCGCGGCCCGGCGATCTCCAGGGCGGACTCGAATGAACAAAAAAAACCCGGCGGGTGGTTAATCCGCCGGGCCGCGTCGTTCAAGTTTGACCCTGTATTGGTAACTTCCTGGTCCCCTTCGAATCGGGGACAGGGTCTTTCATACTATATCACCTAATCACTGCCTTTTTGATGAAATCCAAACGGGGAAAATGATTCTCCAGGTAGGCGCTCCCCTGCTGCTGGATCAGGTTGGGATCGGGTCCCTGACCCATGGGCGGCATGTCGCCGTAAAAAGAATACAGGCTCTCCACCACGTCCATGCCGGCGGCCACCTTGCCGATCGGCGCGAAGCCGTGGCCATCGAGGCTCTTGCGATTGTCAGCCAGGTTGATGAACAACTGCGTGGTGCGGGTATTCGGGCCGCGCATGGCGAAGGTCAGGGCGCCTTTCACGTTATGCTCTTTCACCGGATCGTCGGGCAGCATGGCGGTGGCCCATAGCTGGTTGGTTTGCGGATCGCCGCTAATGCCGAACTGCACCACGAAATCGCGCACCACGCGGAAGAACCGCGCGTCATCGAAAAAGCCCGAGTGCACCAGCTCATAGAAATGATCGGCGCCACGGGGCGCCCAGTCGCGATGAATCTCCAGATCGACCAGACCCTTGGAGGTATCGAGTTGGACGTGATAGACGCCGGGCACGGGCGCCTGCTGGGCGGCGGCAGGCGCGGACTTGTCCTCTCTCTTATTCTCCGTGGATGGCGAGCATCCGGCGAGTGCAGCCGCGGCGGCGGCGGCAAGCGCGAAGGCGATCAATCGAGACATCGACCCCACGGTATCACGAGTAGGACATTGTCGAAAAAGCGGGGCGCCGGCAGGAAAGCCGGCGTTGCCGGCCGGAGGCCCGCTCCACGAACAGCGCGGGCCGCAGGCCCATCCGAACAGGCCAGCCCCTAGGCCGCGTGGAGCCTGTCCTGGTTGCGCAAGTGGGCGGCCAGCATGCGGTCGGCAACGGTCGTGTGCTCTTTCAGCCACTTGGAAAGGAATTCGACCAGCGCGAGGGCAGCCTGCCGGTCGCCGTCTTCCACCAGCGGCACGAACTGGCGCAGGCGCTTGCGTAGCGTGTCATGCTGTTGCCGGTGCCAATCGTAGCCGTCGTAGCGCGTCGAGCGCATGAGGCCTTCTTCGTGCAGCAAATGGTCTTCCGTGGTGGCGATGAGCCGATGGAGGATTTCGAGAATCTCAAATTCCGGAGCCGCGGCCGTAAGCGACTGTTGCAGTTCACCGGCTTCCTGGTAAATGGCGCGATGCTCATCATCGATTGCAGGGACAAAACAGGCGTTGGCCTTAGTCCATTTGAAGAGCTTCATAGGACACAAAATACCATATTCGGGAGAATGACGCCCGAATCTGCCTGATCCGAAGGCCGAGCGAAGCGCGCACGAGGCACCGGCGGCAAGACCGCCGGCGCTACTAGGTGGTTTTGAGCTTACGGCTTCGGGGATACCCAGTATCCCGGACGCGTATCGCACCGGAAATTGTGCCCGATCACCTGCACCGTGATCACGTGGAAACCACCTTCGTCCTTGTTGTTGGGCGTGTAGCTAATCGTGTACTGGCTGTGCAACTGGTCGCTGATTTCCTGGATCGACGCTTCCAAGCCGTGCTGCGAGAAGAAACTGAATTCGCTGCCGCCCGTCCCGCGCGTGAATAATACCGCCGGGCTGGTCTTGAAGATGTTCTTCACGTCTTTGAAGATCTCTACCATCAGCGGTATGAACTCCGCGCTGGATCCGTTGGTCCCGTACATCTGCTGCACCGTGGTGGGCGTGGACGGTACGCCGCCGGGCAGTGGGTGGCTGGCCGGCGGAGTGTTATCCGGCCGCGGGTCGGGCGTCGGCGTGGTCAGCGTGCCCAGCAGGTGCGACATGTCCACCCAGTACGCCGTGATATTGGCCAGTTGCAGTTCGATCAACGTCTCGCGGCCGCGCGCCTCGCTGCCGTAATCGCGGCTTTCGCCAATTACCAGCAGGATGCGGCGCCGGTCCTTGTTCCGCGTCTTCAACATGCGGACGCTCTCTTCCACGGCGTCCACCAGCCGGCTGGACAAGCTGCCCGCGTAGATCGATTTAATCGCTTTGGTGATTTTGTCCGCATCCGGTGTGAAATCCTGCAGCGTCCGGACCCTGGAATCGAATGCCACGACTGCCGCTTCGCCCTGGTCCCCCAGCATAATCGGCTTCAGCATGGTGCCGATCTTGTTGACCTGAGGCAGAATTTTATCCGCCCGCGCATTCGCCTGGATCGCCACCACCAGCGAGATCGGCGTGTAGGTCACCTCCACCTGATGGATGTTCTGCTCCTTGCCGTTGTCGTAGATCCGGAACTGGTCCGGAGTGAGGCCGTGAACGTAGTTGTTGTTCCGGTCAAACACTGTCACCGGCGCCAGGACGTTTTCAACGGTGGTTCTAATTGTCGTCGGTGGCTGCTTTTCCTGCTGCGCCAGCAGCAGGCCGCACACGGACACACACAAGAGTAGTCGAGTCACTTTATACCCTCGGCGCAGGCACGTGCCCGGTTTGCCCTCTGAGTAGCTCAAGCACGTGTGGCACCAATTCCACGATAGCATTTAAAGACTGCACCGCACCTTTCGGCGAACCCGGAAGGTTGACAATCAGCACGTTTCCGCGCGTCCCCCCGAGCGACCGCGAGAGCGCCGCGAGCGGCGTCGACTGCAAGCCCGTGGCGCGCATAAGCTCCCCAAATCCGGGGATTTCGCGATCCAGCACGGCTCGCGTGGCTTCGGGTGTCACGTCCCGAATCGCCACTCCGGTCCCCCCGGTCGTAAAGATGGCCGAAACCTGTCCGCCATCCGCTAATGTGGCCAGCCGCCGGCTGATCTCCCCAGCTTCATCGGGAATCGCTTCCATGGCTGAGACATTCCAGCCCAACTGTTCCAGCCGTTCACGCACCGCCGGCCCGGACCCGTCGGCCCGCGTCCCCGCGCTCACCGAATCGCTGATCGTCAAAACCGCTGCGTTGATCATGCTTTCCTTTTGAAATCCCCGCTCTTCCCGCCGGTCTTCTCCAGCAGGTACAGATCTTGAATCTCGATACCCTTATCCAGCGCCTTCACCATATCGTAGACCGTCAGGGCTGCCACCGCCGCGGCGGTCAAGGCCTCCATCTCCACGCCCGTCTGAGCAGTGGTCGCCGCGCTGGCCACAATCCGCACACCCTTTTTCTCCACGGTCACTTCCACCTCCGCGTGCGTCAGCATCAACGGATGGCACAACGGAATCAGCTCCGAGGTGCGCTTGGCCGCCGCGATTCCCGCGATGCGCGCGATCTCCAGCGGATTCCCCTTGGGATTCTCCGGCAACTTCGCCAACACTTTCGGCGCGATCTTCACAAACGCATGGGCACGTGCGCCGCGCCGCGTCTCGGCTTTGCCCGAAACATCTACCATGCGCGGGCTGCCGGCGGTATCGTAATGAGAAAGTCTATTCATTTCGTCAACACCCGGATCAATTCGCCGCTGGCATACTCGGGGCGGCCGGATTCGGCCACCAGGTAAGCATTGGCGCGCGTCAGCGCCGGCACATCGCCGGAACCGTGCCACTCCACCGGCGTCACCTCGCCGCCATCGGCGCTCAATCGCGCCGGCAGAAAGCGAGTCAGTCCCGCGCGATGACGAAAGTCCCGCGTCAGCCGCGCCAACGGCATGTGCAACGCGATCTCTTCCTGTCCCGCCAGCAGTTCCACCGCCGCCCGCGCGAAAACCTCAAACGTCACCATGGTCGAAGACGGATTGCCGGGCAGCCCGAAGAAAAAGGTCCGCCCCACGCGGCCGAATACCAGCGGCTGCCCCGGCTGGATCAGCACCCGGTCGAAGAAAAACCGCGCGCCCAATCCCGCCAGCACTTCTTCCACCACGTCGTACTTCCCCGCGGAAACACCGCCCGAAAGCAGCAGCAGATCGGCCTCCAGGCCGAGCCGGATGATCTCCCGCGTGTGCTCCACGGTGTCGCGCGCCACCGGCAACACCCACGGCGCGCCGCCCGCGCGCTCCACCTGCGCCGCGAGCGATCGGGCGTTCGAATTGCGTATCTGAAACTCCTCCGGCTTCTGCTCCACTTCCACAATTTCGTCGCCCGTCGCGATGATCCCGACACGCGGCCGCGCGTAGACCAACACGCGCGACCGCCCAAAGGCCGCCAGCATCGCCACGTCGCTATAGTCCAGCCGCTTGCCTTGGCCGAGCACTACCTGGCCCGCCGCCGCTTCGCATCCCTTGGGGTTAATGAACTGGCCGGGTTCGGCCTCACCGTCTATCCGCACGCATCCGTCCACGCGCCGCGCATGTTCCACCATCACGACCGCGTCCGCGCCCGCCGGAATCGGCGCGCCGGTCATAATTTCGACCGCCTGTCCAGGCCCCACCGTGCTGCTGAAGCGCTCGCCCGCGCGCACTTCGCCGACGATCCGCAGTTCGCCGGGCAAATCGGCCGCGCGCACCGCATAGCCGTCGCGCACGGAACGCGCCACGGCGGGCGAATCGCGATCGGCCGCCACTGCCTCGGCCAGCACACGCCCCGCCGCACGGTCCAATCCGGTTTCTTCCGCGGCCGGAGTCTCGCGCGCGCCGCGCACTTCCGCCAACACTCTGGCGCGCGCTTCCGCAAATGTCAGCGGGGTCATGAATCCATTATGACGGGTTGTTACACTGTGCTCGTGCCATACCGGCTTTCCCTAATTGAAATGGCGTCCCGCGTGCGCACCCGCTCGCTCTCACCGGTGGAACTGGTCGAAGCGCATCTGCGCCAGATCGAAAGCCGCAATCCTTCAATCAACGCATTCGCCATGGTGTTAGCCGAAAGCGCTCTCGAAGAAGCGCGCGCCCGCGAACGCAGCGCCGCGCGCGGCGAGCCTCTAGGCCTGCTGCACGGCGTACCCGTCACCGTCAAGGACAGCTTCGACGTTGCGGGCCTTCCCACCCAGGCCGGCAGCCGCCTGCGCATCGGCCATCGCGCCTCCGCCGATGCCGCCGCGGTCGCGCTGCTGCGCCGCCATGGCGCCATCCTCCTCGGCAAGACTAACACGCCCGAGCTGCTCGCCAGCTACGAAACCGACAACTTCATCACCGGCCGCACCAACCATCCTTCCGACCTCGGGCGCACTCCCGGCGGTTCTTCCGGCGGAGAAGCCGCCGCCATTGCGGCCTTCTGCTCCCCCGGCGGCATCGGCAGCGATGGCGGCGGTTCCATTCGGATGCCGGCGCATTTTTGCGGCATTGCCGGCCTCAAGCCCACTCCCGGCCGCATCCCTACGACCGGCCACTTCCCTTCACTGGGCTATCCCCTCGGCCTCAATACCGTCGCCGGCCCCATGGCGCGCAACGCCGCCGATCTCCGCCTGCTTTTCCGCGCGCTTGCCGCCTTCGATTCCGCCGACCCGTTTTCCACTCCGGTTCCCCTGCGCGATTTCCCCGCCGCCAGTCCTCCCATCGGCCTTTGTGAGCAATTCTATGGCGTCCCCATCGACCCCGATATCCGCGCCGCGGTTCGCCGCGCGGCCGGGTTGCTCGAATCTCTCGGCCACCCCATTCAGCCCTTCGAGCCGCGCGGCCTGGAACGCGCCCCCAACGTCTGGGCCTTCCTTTTTAGCCAATGGCCCGCGCCGGCCGCCCGCAAGCTGCTCGAAGGCCGCGAGTCCGAAGCCCACTGGACCGCTACCGAAACCCTTTATCGCAAGGATGTGACGGGCGAACAGGTGCTCACCAACCTGGCCGCGCGCGACCACATGCGCGCCTCTCTGCTGCGCCAGATGGAACAGGTTCCCGTGATCGTCATGCCGGCGGCCGGCATCACCGCCTTCCGCCACCGGGAGCGCAAATGGGAAATCGACGGCCGCGAGATCGGCCTCTTCCAGGCGCTGATGCCCGCCGTTCTCGCCAATGTTCTCGGCCTCCCCGCCATCGTCATCCCCATGGCAGTCTCGCGCGAAGGCTTGCCCATCGGCGTCCAACTCATGGGCCGCCCTTATGAAGATGAACTGCTCCTCGACATCGCCGCGCGGCTCGACGACGCCCGGCAACTGCTACCATTGTGATTTCCTATGGAACTGAAACTGGTACCGCTGGAAATCCCGGAAAACGGCAACCTGATTCTGGGCCAGACGCATTTCATCAAGACCGTCGAAGATATTTACGAGGCCATCGTAAACACGGTCCCACAGATGAAATTCGGCGTCGCCTTCAATGAAGCCTCCGGCCCTTGCCTGATCCGCGTGGACGGCAATGACGACGCCCTCAAAGCGCTGGCCGCGAAAAACGCCTCCGCCATCGCCGCGGGCCACACCTTCGTGGTCGTGATGCGCGAGGGCTATCCCATCAACATTCTCGGCTGCATCAAGAACGTCCCGGAAGTCTGCTCGATTTTTTGCGCTACCGCCAACCCCGCCCAAGCCGTCATCGCCGAAAGCGATCTGGGCCGCGGTGTGTTGGGAGTCATCGACGGCTTCCCGCCCAAAGGTGTGGAAACACCGGATGACGTCGAGAAGCGCCGCGCTTTCCTGCGCATGATCGGCTACAAACGATGATTTGGATTGTTCCGATCGGACCGAGTGTGCGCCGAGCTTAGCTCCTCGCCAGGTCGATTCCCAGCTTCTTAAGCTCTTCCGAGTAGTATCGCCGGTGGAGCAGGTCCCACTCTTCGCTGCCTTCGGGAATCTCGCGCTTCTGCGTGCGGATCTTGGCGCGCGCCGCCTGATCCACCTTGTCCTCGGCCATCAGCAATTCCGTCATCACCCGGACAATTTCCAACCGGATGTTGTTGGTATTCTTGTCCTTCAGCCGAAGTTCGTGGCTCTTGCGCAGCATCGCCACCAGCTTGTGAGAGATTTCCGTCACTTTGTCGCGCGACAGCTTCATGGCGTCGTGCGTATCGCGCCCCGAAGCGCGAATCACTTTGCGCTGCGAAATCAGCGTGTTCTTGATCCGCCGGAACATCTCCTGGTAGCTGACCCCTTCGCGCCGCATGTACTCGCTGTACTGGCTCAGCAAGTCGCGCACCTCGTCATTCAGACGGTCTTCCACGGCCAGTTCCTCGCTGATCACCGTGTTGATCTTCTCGGCCACGCTGTCCGGCAACCGGGTCTCAATAACGCCCGGCGTCAACTTCCTGACGAGTTGTTTGGAGATGTATGTGACGAATTCTCTGGCAAGCAGCATTCTGTAAGGGCGAAAACGTAGTTTATCACGTTATCGGATCTCATCCGCGGCTTGGCCCGCTGGCGGGTGTGCGGCATAAGAGTGGATGGCATCGCGATTTCCCAGAGAAACAAGCGATTCTGAGCGTGCCAACTGCTCAGCACCGAACCGCGAGCGTGGGCGAGCGGCCCGCCACGCAGCCTGGAACTGGCCGCTCGCTGACGCTCGCGGTTCTGTGGCGGGGGGCCGGGGTAATCCACTTTTTGTGTCGCGCACCCAAGCGCTGGCGGATCAGTCGTAGACGAAGTGCAGAACCTTCTTGAGGTCTTCCCATGCTTCGCGCTTGGCATCCTGGTTGTAGGGCCGCAGCAAGTAAGAAGGATGATAGGTCACCATCACCGGAATGTCGCGCCACTGGAACCACTTGCCGCGCATCTTCGTAACGCCTTCCTTGTGGCCCGTCACCGCCCGCGCCGCCGTGCCCCCCATGGCGCAAATCGCTTTCGGCCGGATGGCCATCAGTTGGCGGAATAGAAACTGGCCGCAGATCTCCATCTCGTCCGGCTCCGGAGTGCGGTTGCCCGGCGGCCGGCACTTCACCACGTTGCAGATGTAAACATCTTCGCGCGTCACCGGAATGCCTTCTTTTTTGGCCGTGCCCTCGATCATCTGCGTCAGCAGTTGCCCCGCCCGCCCCACAAACGGAATCCCCTGCGCGTCTTCGTCCGCACCCGGTCCTTCCCCTACAAACACCAGCGGAGCGCGCTCGTTTCCCACTCCGAAGACGATCTTGTTGCGACCCGCGTGCAGCCGGCACCGCTGGCAATCCCCAATATCGTTCCGGATCGCGACCAGCGTATCGCCCGCCGGCGCTATGTCTGGGAGCGCTTCCTGAACCTCCGGCGTTATTGTGGGGCTGGCGCTTTCGCCGGCCGACCGATTTTTCTTCAGCTCCCCGGCGAGCGGTTCGCCCTCGGGCGCAGCCTGCCTGTACAAAGTTTGGATGCCCAAGTCCCGGTAGAATTCCAGGTACTGTCGCAGGATCTCAGCGTTCATTGGCGGCATGCAGTGCCAGACGGAGTTTCAACACCTGGTCGAAAATCCGGTCGGCGATTTCCCGTTTCGACGCCCGCGCCAGCGGAATCGTTTCGCCCGTGCGCAGCACCAGGATCACTTCGTTCTGATCGGACTCGAACCCCACATCGGCCCCGCCCACCAGGTTGCCCACCACCATGTCGCAGTTCTTGGATTGCAGCTTCCTGCGCGCTTCCTGCTCCAGGTTCTGGGTCTCCGCCGCAAACCCGATCAGCAGCCGGTCGTCCTTCTTGCGCCCCAATTCCGCCAGAATGTCGGGCGTCGGATCCAGTTCCAGCGAAATCCGCGCCGCGGTTTTTTTGACCTTCTGCTGCGGCACTTTGCTCAGGTGAAAATCCGCCACCGCCGCCGCTTTGATCACGATCTGCGCCGGCCCCAGGTTCTCCATCACCTTGGCCCGCATCTCCACCGCCGTGCGCACCGCAATCACTTCCACGCCCCGCGGAGGCGCCAGGTGTACCGGCCCCGAAATCAGAATGACCTTCGCGCCGCGCGCCACGGCCGCTTCCGCCAGCGCATACCCCATCTTGCCGCTCGACCGGTTCGTGAGGTAGCGCACCGGGTCCAGCGGTTCTTGCGTCGGCCCCGCCGTAATCAACACCGTCTCGCCCTCGAGGTCGCGCCGCTTGCGCGCTTCACTCTCGATTGCCGCGACAATTTCTTCCGGCTCCGCCAGCCGTCCCGGCCCCGTCATGCCGCATGCCAGGTAGCCGCTGCCCGGTTCCACAATCCGGCAGCCGCGCTTGCGCAGCGTCTCCAGGTTGGCTTGCGTGGCCGCGTGTTGCCACATGTTGACATTCATCGCCGGAGCCACCACCACCGGCCCGGTGAATGCCAGGCACAGCGTGGTCAGAAAATCGCCCGCCAGCCCGTGCGCCATCTTGGCGATCAGGTCCGCGGTGGCCGGCGCAATCACCAGCAACTCATGTTCCTGTGCCACGGATATGTGTTCGATGGCGCTTTCAACGGCGAAAAGGTTGGTCAGCACCTTGCGGCCCGTGAGGGCGGCGAACGTCAGGGGCCGCACGAACTCCTCGGCCGCCGCGGTCATTACGGCCTGCACCTCATGCCCCTGCTGCATCAAAATCCGCGCCAGTTCCGCGGATTTATAAGCCGCGATCCCGCCTCCGACGCCAAGAATGATCTTCATGCTGAATTATCCCGGGTTGCCCAAAGGGCCGCCCCAAGTCGCGCGGGTCCCGGCGCCCGCATTTCGTTATTCCATCGGCTCCACTGGCACCGGTTCCGGAGCCGTGCCCGTCAAGCTGTATTTCACCAACCCGCGCCGCACTTCTTCCATTGCGATCACAGTGGACTTCTTTGAGGATGTGGGCAGCACCGGCCGCGCGCCGGCCTGCAATTGCCTGGCGCGCTTCGCCGCTACGATGATAAACCGGTAGGTGCTCTGCTCCGGATCGTCCGGAATCGTGCAGTGCGCGTTGTTGCGTGGAGCCTTGTCAGCCATGTACTCGTTACCTCTTCAAACTTGAAATGTCTCTAGAATGGGCCCGATCTGATCCTCGATCCTGGTTCGCCGCGCCCGCTCGCCGCGCACAATCGCGCTTAAAACGGCGTCGGACTCCTCCAGGTTCCGATTGATCAAGACATAATCGTAATCTTTATACTTGCGGATCTCTCCGGCCGCTTCCCTGAGCCGCCGCTCAATCACTGCGTCCGGGTCCTCCCCGCGGGCGCGCAGCCTCTCTTCCAAAACTTGCCGCGAGGGCGGAAGGATAAAAACGGTTACGGCGTCTGGAATCCGTCTCTTCAATTGTCCCGCACCTTGTACGTCGATGTCGAGTACCAGGTCGCAGCCCTGCGCCTGCGCCTGCTCCAGAACCCCCCGATGGGTCCCGTAATAGTTCCCAAATACTTGAGCCCATTCCAGAAACTCGTCTGCCGCGATCATTCTCTCGAAGTCTTCGCGGCGCACAAACCGGTAGCTCTCGCCATCCACTTCGTGCCCGCGCACCGCCCGCGTGGTGTAGGAAACCGAAAAGAGCAAGCGCGGGACCGCGGCCAGCAACCGCGAAACCAGCGTGGACTTCCCCGATCCCGATGGCGCCGAAATGATAAAAACAGTTGTCATATTTTCGCGGCTATTCCAGGTTCAACGACTGCTCCCGAATCTTTTCCACTTCCGCCTTCGCCTCCAGCGCCAAGTTCGTCATCGTCAACCCCAAATCGCCCAGGCCGCCGGTCTTGGAGAGCACAGTATTGGCTTCCCGGTTCATTTCCTGCAACAGGAAATCCATCCGTTTCCCGACTTCGCCGCCGCCCTCGAGCATGGCTTCCAGTTGCCCGGTATGCGTGCGCAGCCTCATCAATTCCTCGGCGATGTCGCTGCGATCCGCCAGCATCGCGGCTTCCTGCGCCAGCCGCTGCGGCTCAAGGGCCGCGCCCTGGAGCAAATCGGCCAGCTTTTCCCGCAGCCGCGTCTGGAAGGCCGCCACCGCGCCACCGCGGATCTCGTCCATGCGGCTCACCAGGCCCCGGATGTTTCCGCATCGCTGCTGCATCTCCACGGCCGTCGCCGATCCTTCGCGCTCGCGGCAGACATTCAGCGCCTTGACCGCTTCCGCCGTGGTCTCCAGAACCGCCTTGGCTAATTCTTCCCCAATTTCTCCGGCCTCTTCACCCGCGTCCAACATGCCCGGGATGCGCAGCGCCACATTCAAATCGGGCGTCTGTCCTTCGATTCCGTATGCCTTCGCCGCTTCGCGAAAGGCTGTCATATACAGATCGAGCAGCGGCCGGTTTAACCGCGCCGCCTCCCCGGCTGTTCGTGTCAGCGAGAACCTGGACCTCGACGTGGCCGCGCACTACCCCGCTCTTGATCGCACCGCGGACATCGTTCTCGATGGCATCCAGTTCCGGCGGCATGCGAAAATGCAGATCCAGGCCGCGGTGGTTCACGCTCTTCAGGCTCACCACCACCTCGCCCTCCGCGAAGGCCTTCCGGACGCGCGCAAAACCCGTCATGCTGCGCAAACTCACAAATCCATCACCGTTCCGGCATCCTCGAACTGTAGCTCGTGGAGCCTCTGATAGATCCCTCCCAGGGTCATCAGTTCGTCATGCGTGCCCGTCTCCCGAATGATCCCCCGCTCCAGCACCACAATCTTGTTGGCGCGCCGAATGGTGGACAGCCGGTGCGCAATCACGATCACCGTCCGATGCTCCATCAGGTTCGCCAGGGCTTTCTGCACCAGCATCTCCGACTCCGTGTCCAGGTGCGACGTGGCCTCGTCCAGAATCAGGATCGGAGCGTTCTTGAGCAGCGCCCGCGCAATCGCGATCCGCTGCCGCTGCCCGCCGCTCAGCTTGGCGCCCCGGTCGCCGATCGCAGTATCGTACCCCTCCGGCAGCCGCATGATGAACTCGTGCGCCAGCGCCGTTTCTGCCGCCCGTTGGATATCCGCCGCGGGTGCCTCCGGCCGCCCATAGGCAATGTTCCGCGCCGCCGTGTCGTTGAACAGGAAGGTATCCTGCGCCACAATTCCGATGATGTTCCGCAGCGACGCCAGATTCACATCGCGCACGTCCTGGCCGTCAATCCTCACGGCGCCGCCGGTCACGTCATAAAACCGCGGAACCAGGTTCGCGATAGTGGTCTTCCCACCGCCGCTCGCGCCCACCAGCGCCACCACTTCGCCGGCCTTCACTTCCAGATCCAGCCCGCTGATCCGGAAGCCGTGCGGCATGGCCGGGTAATGGAAAGAGACGTTCTCAAACCGCACGCTGTTCACGAAACCCGTCAGCCGCGGCGCCCCCGGCTTCTCCGCCACATCTTCGGAGCGATCCAGATACTCGAAGATCTTGACCGAAGCTCCCCTGGCCTGCTGGAAAATATTGTGGATTCCCACCAGGCGCTTCACGGGTTCCAACAACACAATCAACGCGAGCACGAATGTAGAGAAATCGCCCGCCGTCAGCGCGCCCACCTTCATCTGCAGCTTCACGTAGGTGAGCAATCCCACGATTGTGGCCGCCGCCAGCATGTCGATCATGGGGGCCGAAAGCCCTTGCTGCAACACGTACCGCACGTTGGTCTTGAGCAGACGCCGCGCCGCCGCGCGGAAGCGGTCCGATTCGTATCCCTCGGCGCCAAACGCCTTCACGACCATGTGGCCGCTCAGGGTCTCCTGCAGAATCTGGTTCAGCTCCGCCTGCCGCTCCTGCGTCTTCCGGCTGATACGCCGGATGCGCCGCCCGATGCGCGTGGTCGGCAGCATCACCGCCGGCAGCACCACCAGGCTGATCAAGGTGAGCTTCGGGTCGATGATCACCAACACGAAGATGGAGCCCAGTGCCGCGAACGATTGCCGCAATAAATCCGCCAGAATCTGCGACGTCGCCACCTGCACCTTATCCACGTCGTTCATGATCGACGACATCAACTGGCCGGTCGAATGGGCCTCAAAAAACTCCGCGCCCTGCTTCAACACTTTTTCGAATACCGCGTTGCGCAGGTTGGTGACCGACGAGTATCCGGCGTAGCTCACGAGATAGTTGCCGATGTAATCGCAGACGCCCTTAATGAAGAAGACCGCCACGATCGCCACCGCCACGATCACCAGGATGCCGCGGTGCTCCAGCGGAATGATCCGGGCCAAATCGATTTGGAACCCTAGAATCGGCTTCGGCAAGAGAAGAATCGGACCGGACGGGGGCGGCGACACCAGCAGCCGGTCGAAAACCTGCTTGATCAGCAGCAGCATGGCGGCTTGCGCGGCGCCCGCTACGGCCATCAGGACCACCGAGGCCGACAAATGCGCCCAGTAGCGGCGTCCGTAGGAGAGCAGGCGCTTGACTTGCTTCATGCGTGCACCCCCAGCCGCGCCAGCGCTTCCAGGACCTGCGCCGTCTCCACACCCGCGATTCCCGCCGGCGCCGTCACCACTTCCGCGGCCGTCCGCCACGGGCCCCAGATGGCTGCGTCCGACGTCCCGAAGATCTCCACCACCGGCACGCCAAACGCCGCCGCCATGTGCGCCGGTCCCGAATCGTTGCCGACAAATAATGACGCGCCGCCGAGCAGTTCCTTAATCTCTGACAGCGGTGCGCCTTGTACCCTGCGATACTCCCGAAACGGCTCCAGGTTATCGCTCGAAGCTCCAATAAATACCGGCTCCAGCCCGGACCGCTTCAAGTGTTCCGCCACCGCCAGAAATCCATCGGCGCGCCAGGTTTTTTCGGGCGCCGCCGCCACTGCGTGGATTACCGCAAACGGCTGCGCCGGCTTTTGGGCCGAACCTGTCAGGACCAGTTTGGCCCTTGGGATCTCCATGCGCGCCGCTCCCAGCCAAAACATCGCACTAGCTAAATGTTCCGCCGTATGGACCGTGCGCTCGACGCCCAGGATCTCCTGCGCCCGCGGAATCCGCGCGTTATAAACCCACTGATGGCGGAAGTGCCCGAATCCCGCCCGGAACTGCGCGCCCGAAAGCACCGTGATTCGCGCGCTGCGCATTCCGCCGTGCAGGTTCAGGCACAGCCTGGACCGCCATCCGCGCACTTCTCCCCACTCCGGCGACAGGACCTCATCCACGTCGGGATTGCCTTCGAAGATTGCGCGGAACCGTTCTTCCACGACTACCGCAACGCGCAGGTCGGGCCGGGCCCGTTTTAGAATGTCGAGCGCGGGTGTGGTGAGCACGCAGTCGCCCAGCGACCGGAGCCGGATAATCGCCACCCGGCTACCCCGCGGCAAACATTCCAGGATACTCCCCACGGCGCCCTATTCTTCGATCTTGGCTTCGTCGACCAGCATCACCGGAATGTCGTCGCGGACAGGGTAAACGCGGTGGCACTCGACGCATTTCAAGCCGCTCTGATCGCTCTTGAGTTCGACCGCAGTCTTGCAGACCGGGCAAACGAGAATTTCCAGCAAGTCTTTGCTGATAGCCATAGTGAATGATTCAGTTTACCAGCATTAGTGGGGCAAGCCGTCTGGTCTGCGGGCGAATCCCTGGCCGCCCATCCCAATGCCGTCGGCCCAGCCGTGGTTAATGAGGCCGCGGCGTGCAGGGCGGCCCCAATTCATCAGGCCCGTTTTTCTTCTTGTATTTGAGATTCTAATGCCGTAATATACCCGACAAAGTACTAGAGGATCTAGAACGTGGCGGTCAGCCTCTGGCGGAAAACGAGAATGGTGGACGGGTGTTTTCCGGTTTTATCGGCTCTCGCAGCCGCATTGAGTACAAACGATGAATCCATTACGCCATGAAATGGGCAGATGGGCGTGCTGCGGCGCGTTTCTGGTAGGAATGTTGGCGGCGCCGCTCTGGACACAACCGAAAATTGCCATCACCTCGCCGCGCGACGGCGTTGTGGTGCACCCCGGCGAATCCGTAACTGTCATCGTTACCGTTTCCCCTCCAGAGAGCTTGCGCATGGTGGCAGTCTTCCCCGAGGATTCCTTGAAAATAAAGGGTGATCTGGTGCTTAGCGCTCCGCCCTACCGATTCACCTTTGAGGTTCCAAAGGATATTCAGGTGGCGGGCAGGTACGGCATGTTTGCGTCTGGCCTACTGGCAGTCAATGGATCGATCGACTCCGACCCAATCGGCATTGA
This sequence comes from Bryobacterales bacterium, assembly GCA_963842505.1. Lineage (GTDB taxonomy): Bacteria > Acidobacteriota > Terriglobia > Bryobacterales > Bryobacteraceae > PALSA-129. The sequence continues at coordinate 35,084 of CAWJGZ010000004.1, read as the reverse complement.
TGTCGAGCGGTCCGACCCTCCGCTGCGGCTGGAGGAGGAATTCGGATCTCTCACGCTTGGTCATGTTGGTGAGTCTAGCACCCTGCTTATCTACGGCACCTATGCCGACGGATCGAAGGTCGATCTGACGCACTCATCCCTTACCAAGTACACGTCGGCCTCGCAGGCCATTGTGAAAATCGACAGTCATGGGCGAGCGACCGCCGCAGGGGCCGGTTCTACCAGCATTACCGTTGAGAACAATGGCGCAAAAGTGGTGGTCCCGGTGTCGGTGCCTCATGAGGAGCCCCCAGTGCAGCCGATACCCCGCTGATAGGAGGCACGGTCATGAAAATCCACCTACCGATAGTCGTCGCGTTCCCAGCAATTCTGTATCTCTCCAGTGCATCGCTCACGGGCCAAACACCGTTTGTGAAGATCACCTCACCGCCAAACGGCACCGTGGTCCATCCTGGGGAGCGTGTGCCAGTGACGGTCGATGCGACGCCCTTTGCCTTCGGCGCGGTCATAGTGCTGCCCTATGGCACGGCTGCGTCTCTCTCCGGACCGCCATACCGCTTCGTGTTCGAGGTGCCAACCGACCTTGCATCCGGAGATCTTCTGGTCGGTGCGCTCGGTGTGCCGCCGGCTGGTTTTAAGAGCACAGATACAGACAAAGACGCGGTGAAGGACACGATCAAGCTCGATCTTGAGCGGCCGGAAAGCCCGAAACGCTTGACGGCGGAGCTATCGGATTTTTACAACGTACGGGATGGCTTTCACCATGTCGGTGAGAACCGCTATTTGCGGATAACCGGTATATTTGGTGGCGATGGCGAGGTGGATCTTACGATCTCCAAGTTAACCAAGTATCAATCCAGCGCGGTGTCGGTGGTAACGGTAAACGCCGAGGGGCTTGTGACAGCCGTTGGCCCCGGGTCGGCCAAAATCACGGTAAAGAACGGCAACGCGACTGTGGTCGTGCCTGTCACCGTGCCGAAGGGCGACCAGAGAGTGCCATGTCCAATGAACCCACAAAAACACAATCACTGAGCCTGCTTATTTCGTAGTTCGGCCGTCCGCTCAGGGCGTTGCAAACGCCAACAACGGCACCGAGCCAACCCGCCGCTCCGCACGCCCCGCGCTATTCTATTGGTTTGACGCCTCAACCGATTGCCCCTCAGGCAAAACAGCCGCCGCGCGTCTCCGTGGTGGTCGTCTCCCGCAACCGCGCCGCGCTTTTGCGCCGCTGCCTGGACTCTGTGGAACAATCCGAAGCCCGTTCCACCCTGCAGGTGATCGTCGTCGATAACGGTTCTTCCGACGGCAGCGCCCAGCTCGCTACCGCCTTCCCCGCCGTCCAATTTATCCCGTTGCCCAAGAACTTCGGTCTCACCAAGGCTCTCAATATCGGCTGGCGCGCGGCCGACGCCGCCTACGTTTTTTTCCTCCACGACGATACCGAAATCGATCCCCCCACCATCGCCCGCCTCGCCGATGTGCTCGACGCCAATCACGAGGCCGCCGCCGTTTGCCCCCTGCTCGTCGATGCCCAGGGCCGGCCCGCCCCGCAGCTCGGCTCGTTCCCGCCCGATGGCCACTGGCGTCCCGCCGATCCCGCCGGCGACGACCCGTTTGCCGTCGAATACCCGCGCGGCGCTGCGCTCATGATGCGCGTCAGCCTCATCCGCGCCGTCCGCCAGATCGATGAGCGCTACGGACAATTCGGCAGCGACGCCGACCTCGCCGCCCAAATCTACAAGGCCTCCAAAAAGGTCTTCCTCGTCTCCACCGCGCGCGCCCGCCACGCCGGCTCCCAGGCTTACTCCTCCGCCGAGCGCGCCGATTTCCTACTTGGCCGCGCCACGTTCTTCGGAAAGTACCGCGGCTTCGGCGCAGGCATCCAGGCCCGTCTCGGCTCCGTCCTGGGCCCGCTGGTTGCCTTCCGCCTGGGCGTCCTTCGTTACACCATCGCCGGACAGAAGATCGACGGCACTCAACCATAGCCAGCGCATTGCAGTTTACCTTTGATAGCTAGCGTTTGATCCCGTCTCCCCGATACCATTGACCGCATGGAAACCATGCTCTGGATACTTCTGCCCGGCTTCGTCGCTATAGCGTCCGCACTCCTGGCGTGGTTCATCATGCAGTCCCGCATGGAAGTCGCGCTGGCGCAACAGCGCGAACAGTTGGCCGAATCCCGAGGTGCGCTTTCCGCCGAAAAAACCGCCGTCCGCGACTCCGTCGAAATCGCCGTGCACGCCGCCGAAGAGCGAGCCCACCGCCAAGCTCTGGAAGGATTCTTAGGGGAATTGAGAGTCGAGCAAAGACACTACACCCGCGAGAACAAGCTGCTGTTGCACAATCGCAAGTGTCTGGTCCTCCAGGAGCGCATGTGCTTCCGCAACCTTCCCCTTTCCGATTGGATCGAGCATGAGATTCCTCTCGAAGATGGCGCCGACCTCGACCGCCTAGTCCAGGACATGACCGTCTTCGATAAATCTGTCGTCAGCATCGCCGACCGGCCCCACTCACTCAAAGCTCTGGCATAGCCGCTGGATTTCCAGTAGTGGGCTACTTTGAATTTCCGCCAGCTTGAACCGCTTACGCATCCGTGCGACACTGAAAGCGTATGCCGACGAAACGTCAACGCAACCACTCTGAACCAGATTTTAACCAGCTTGCCCACCACCAAATCAAAATGCTCACCGATCCGCCGGAAGTACAGGACCGTCCGGGGCCGTCCGAAATATCCCGTGTCATGGCCGAACTGGGCCGCCGTGGGGGGAAGATTGGTGGAGCGGCACGGGCTGCCGGGATGACCAGAAAGCAACGTAGCGCTGCGGCTTCCCTTGCAGCCAAGGCGCGCTGGGCAAATCGAGTTGCTTCCTAAAGGAGATCATCATGGCGTGGTACAAATATGCGCAATTTTTGGAAGTCAAGACGAATACCCAATTCGACACGCTACATGAACCGGGATCTAAAGGCGAATGGTCTGGAATATATCGCTGCCATGGTTGCGGAAAAGAAATAGTCCACACTATCGGGCACCCTCTGCCACCGCAGAACCATCATCAGCACACCGCTGCGCAAGGGCGCATTCAGTGGCGCTTGATTGTGACAGATGGGGCATCTTAGGCGACTCCATCCTAAGCATTGGGCGACAAGGCTCTGGCGTGTAGGGCTCCCATAGGAGCCTTGCAAATTTAGGCAGCGCATCGGCGACACTCACAAGGCGAGATGTTTGCAAGTGTCTCTCCATGAACTCAAGCACTGATTGTACGTCTGGATCGATGATTAATTCCACAATCCCAACCCCCCAAAGTTTTTCTGTGAAAAGATCTCAAAAGTCTTGACATGCGTAAGCGGTTCACGCATAATAGAACCATGAACCGCCTCTCTTCCGAACAACGCGCGAAAGTCCTCGGTTGCCTGATTGAAGGCTGCTCGATCCGCTCCACCGTTCGCAAGACAGGTGTCGCCAAAAAGACCATTGTGCGGCTGGTTGTTGAGTGGGGATTCTGTGCGAACTATCAGGACCGCGTATTCCGCAACCTGAATGCGGATTCCGAGGGATGGCGATCAGCGTTCCGAACTGATGTCGATCACGATTCCGAAGTGATGCCGATCAGTGTTCCGAACTGAAGCCGATCGGTTTTACGGTTGTAGTTCGGAACGGTGATCGGCATGAGATTGGAACGAGGCGCAGGGCAGCCGTGGCGGCTGGATTCCACTGGTAAGTGGAGACTCCCAGTTGCCACAGAAGAGGCTGACCATGCGCAAGTTGAAGGAAGTTCTGCGGCTCCATTCCCTCGGACTGAGCCAGCATCAGATCGCCCGCAGTTGTTCGATTTCCCAGAGCACCGTCCATGAGTACGTGTCCGCCGCGCAAGCGGCCGGCGTGAAGTGGCCGTTGCCGGAGAACTGGGACGATCAGCAGATTGAACGAACGCTGTTTCCACAGCGGCCCGCGCCCGCCGTTTGGCGGAAACATCCGGAGCCGGATTGGGCTCAGGTCCATCAGGACCTGCAGACCCACAAAGACCTGACCCTGCAACTGGTCTGGCAGGAGGCGCGCGAGAGCAACCCGGACGGCTATGCCTATAGCCGCTTTTGCGATCTCTACCGGCAATGGTTGAAGAAACTCGACCTGGTGCTGCGGCAGGAGCACCGCGCCGGCGAGAAGATGTTCGTCGACTACGCCGGGGCCACGATTCCGATTCACGACCCGGAGAGCGGCGCGGTGCATCCGGCCGCCGTGTTCGTGGCGGTGCTGGGCGCAAGCAGCTACACCTTCGCTGAGGCCACCACGGGGCAGGATCTGCGGAACTGGATCGGTTCGCATATGCGGGCCTTTGAGTTTTTCGGCGGGGTGGTGGAGGTGGTGGTCCCGGATAACTTGAAGTCCGCCGTATCGCATCCGAGCTATTACGAGCCGGATTTGAATCCCACGTACCGCGATTTGGGCGAGCACTACGGCGTGGCGATCATTCCGGCGCGGCCGTATCGAGCCAGGGACAAGGCCAAGGCGGAGGTGGGCGTTCAGGTAGTCCAGCGCTGGATCGTGGCGGCCTTGCGCAAGCGCAAGTTCTTCTCCCTGAAGGAAGTGAACCAGGCGATTGCCGAGTTGCTGGTACGGCTGAATGAGCGGCCGTTCCGCAAGCGCGAGGGCAGTCGCGCCACGCTATTCGCGCAGTTGGACCGGCCGGCGCTGAAGGCGTTGCCGGCCACGCGCTTCCAGTTCGGGGAATGGAAGACCGCTCGCGTCAACATCGACTATCACATCGAAGTGGAGCGGCACTTCTACAGCGTGCCGTACGCGCTGGCGCATCAGGAGGTGGACGTCCATCTGACGGCGGAAACCGTGGAGGTGCTCCACCGCGGGGTGCGGGTGGCTTCGCACGTCCGCTCCTATGTGCCAGGAAAAGCGACTACGTTGACCGAGCACATGCCCAAGGCGCACCAGAAGTATGTGGGGCGGACGCCCTCGCGGCTGATCGACGACGCCCAGCAGATCGGCCCCCACACTGGTCAACTGGTGGCAGAGATCCTGGCGGCGAAGCGCCATCCGGAGATGGGATATCGGTCGTGCCTGGGGATTCTCCGGCTGGCGAAAACCTATCCGGCCGAGCGCATGGAAGCGGCGGCCCGGCGCTGCTTGCGGGCGCGCGCCTACAACTGCCAGAGCATGGACTCGATTCTCAAGAACCAGCTCGACCGGCTGCCACTACCCGGAGACCCGCCCGCCCAACCTGCCGTAGACCACGACAACATTCGCGGCGCCGATTACTTTGATCCCCCACCGGAGATCGACCCTCCGGTAATTCAGTAAGGCTCAAGGAGAACCATGCTCAACCAACAAACGATCGAGAAGTTGTACGCCATGCGCATGCGCGGCATGGCCGATGCCTTCACCCAACAGCAGGAAGATCCTGGGAGCGCGCAACTCGGCTTCGAAGAGCGCTTCGCCATGCTGGTAGACCGGCAGTGGAACTGGCGCCAGAACCGGGCGCTGGAGCGGCGGCTCAGAGAGGGCCGTCTACAGCGTCCGGCCTGTATCGAAGACATCGACTTCCGCGCGGCGCGGGGCCTGGACAAACAGGTGGTCCGCTCGCTGATCCACGACTCGGACTGGGTACGCCGCCACCAACATATTTTCCTGGTGGGCCCGACCGGGATCGGGAAAACCTTTCTGGCGCGGGCGTTCGGACAGAAAGCCTGTCGCGACGGATTCACCGCCTACTTCGCCACGGCCGTGCAGTTGTTTCGGGAACTGGAGTTGGCACGGGCGGATGGCAGCTATGCCAAGAGGCTGCGGGGGCTGAGCCAGGTGGACGTGCTGATCGTCGATGACTGGGCGATGGCGCCTCTGGCTGAGGCGGAACGCCGGGCGTTCCTGGAAATCTGCGATGAACGCTACCTGACGCGGTCGACGCTGCTGACCAGTCAGTTGCCGGTGACGAAGTGGCATGCGCAAATCGGCGATCCCACGGTGGCCGACAGCATTCTGGACCGCTTGGTGCATGGCGCGCACCGGATCGAACTCCAGGGAGAATCGATGCGGAAGAAGAGGACCGGACGTGGCGGCAAGGATGGCGAGTAGGCAGCGGGTCGCGGAGCGTTTTGGGGCGCGAACTCCAGTCGCCCTACGGGCTCCTTCCGTCAGCACCCCAAAACACAGGCCGGCGGGAGGGATGCAACTCCTCCGCATCAAGACAAAGAAAACCACCCGAGATCTTGACGGATGTCGATCACTGTTTCACACTGAGAGAGCCCTGCGTCGCTTCGCTCCGCTCTGATCGGCATCAGATCGGAATGACTGATCGACATCATCGGAATGCGCAACCTGAAATGCGAACGGATGCAGGTCGATGAATGCTGGTCGTTCTGCTATTGCAAAGAGAAGAACGTGACTGCGGACATTGCCGAAAAGAACCCCGGCGCGGGCGATGCCTCGCTGTGGGCCGCAATCGACGCAGACACCAAGCTGGTGCCGTGTTGGTTGATTGCACGCCGCGACCCGGCCGGTGCGCGAGACTTCATCGAGGACCTGGCTGGCAGATTGTCGAATCGCATTCAGCTCACCAGCGATGGTCTGAAGCCGTACATCAAGGCGGTTGACCGAGCCTTCGGTAGCGACATCGACTACGCACAACTGGTGAAGATTTATGGCATCTCTGAGGAAGGCGAGTAGCGTTACAGTCCATCCGTCTGCCTTGGATGCGAGAGCCATACGGTTACTGGCAACCCCGATCCGAAGCACATCAACACAAGCTACGTGGAGAGGCACAACTTGTCGGTGCGGATGACAGTTCGGAGATTCACCAGACTTACGAATGCTTTCTCCAAGAAGATCGAGAACCACGCGGCAGCGGTGGCACTTGGCTACTTCGCCTATAACTTCATTAAAAATTCATCGCACTCTCCGAGTGACTCCGGCGATGGCGGCTGGGGTAACGGATCGGCTGTGGGACGTAACTGATCTGGTCGCTGTGTGGGAGGCGGAAGAGAGACGCAACGAAATCGCAGCATAGGATGATCATTGTCCAAACTCGCTAATCCGGCTACCTAACTTCATAAACAGTAACTGCCTGAAGTTAATGCCTAATTGTAATGGCCTATGACCGACACGCAGCGACACTGAATATCTATCTTTGTTATATGTGCCACCACCACCAACTTCGATTCCCGCATATTGCATTGCGGCCCGCAAAATCTCATCGGGAGCTGGGTTTTTAGGATCTGGATTAATAGGTTGTCCAACCAGTTCGACTTGGATGGATAATCCAATATCAGGATATGTCCGCTCCGTAACACTACGATCTATCTCCGATTCAAGCCATTCATCGTGCGCTTGCAGGTACTCGCTAGTGTCACGATAGAGGGGCTTCCCGTCATTCCCAAGGTCACTGAGTTTTGGCTTTGGCAAATGGGGTACATGGATAAAAGCGGGGCCACCATGATTTGGTGGATCGATATCCCAATTCGTCTGACGCAACGCCATGAATAATTGCCCTGCGTATCCCATCGCTTCTTGGTCGTTAGGAACCACTTCTACAGAAATGGCATGGGCGGCCCTTTTTGATAAATACTCCTTCAGCCTGTCAGATTGTTCCGCTGTTACAGATCGCGGCATGAGATACATACTGATGTCGCTCTTCAGGCTAAAAACCGTATGAACCATCTGCCCAACAAGTATGGAAATCCCAATAGCCGCCGCGTACGTTAAAGATGTTCTAACATGAACACCCCGCACTATTCCCTGCGCACGTTCCTTAGAGAGTCGGAGACGGTCCCTTATCAGCATAATGAGACCGACCAGTCCAGTGAGAAGATAGAACATTCCCCACCACAGAGATTGAAAGATAATGAACGGGCCGGTTGCGAACAGCGCGCCGAATATCGTGAGCAAAACCCAAAACAGCCGTTCTTCGGAATCCATGTGCCATAGCGTACCATAAGCAAGAGCCGCTTACGCATGTCGGTACCTTTGGGAAGGACTTGAGCAAAGTAGCCCACTGCTGGATTTCCAGTGGTCTGAACTTCCCGCCGCCGCGGGGGAGACCGTCCGCGTGCAACGGCCGTCAGAGTGCGGTATTTTTCAACAACCAACCGACTCCAGAAGGCAAAACCGGATATAACGGCCCCTTTGGCCTTATGATACGTAGAAATTTACGTCACCATGCGAAAAAATTCTGTTCAGAAATCCAATTTAGATGTACGCTCCCAGTATGTGGAAGCGTTTTCGCGGTCTACCGGTGGTTATGCTGGCCGCCTGGACGCTGGCTTCCTGCAACGCTACTGCTAAGAAAGCCACGGCGCCAGTACCGGAAGCGGAGCAGCAAATCGGCGAGAACCTGAAGGACCTTTACGTGGCTGCCAGTCTGGCGGCTCCGCACTCCCCGGCGCAGCAGAAAGTGATCCTTCGAATGGCTGAGAAGGCATCGAACGGGAAGGAACTGCTGCTGGTGATGCGAGCGGGAGTCGGAGTGTTCCCCGCCGGCGCCGGGTCGCAGGAACAACGTGCGGACAGCCAGGTGCGCTCCATCGTGACAGCCAAGATGATGGAATTGGGCACACTGGACCAACTGCTTGAGTACGTGACGCAGTACCCGGTCGACCCGGATAGTGCCCGGGCGTTCGTCCAGCGTATGTTTCAACTCGGGGATGAGAACCCCGACCCACGGGAGTGGTATCGGATCAGGGCAGCGGGTTTCCGCTTAAAGGTGGGTGATCTGGCCCGGCAGGCTCAAGCCAGAGGGGACCAACTGGCAGGCAAATAACAGGGATGGAGCCGGGCCTGCCGCAGCCGATTGGAGGTTAGTGCGATGAGAGTTGTGGTGAGTAAGAACGGGCTCAACCAGCAGGAAGGGACGGTGGCGGCACTGGAACGCTCCATGCGCCTGGCCCTGATTGTCAGCCTGTCGATTCTCGGAGTTGCGTGTGCTTATTTCGGAGTTATATATCTGATTGCGCACTGAAGCAAGCCGCTTTCCGAAAAAGCTTCCGGTGTGCCATCTTTTCCGAAATAAGCCGGCAAAAGAAAGCAGCACCATGACCAGTCTCATATTTTTCCCCGGCCAGCGCTTTGCACAGGTTCCTCCAGCCAGCAAACTGGTCAAATTCAGCTCGGCAGACGTCTGAACTCCACAAGTTGATGAGAGTTTAAGGCCTCTTGTTGAATTTTTCCTCATTATCATCACGCGACAAGAGCGGAAGTGTTGAAAAAACCATTGACAAGAATGATAGACCCATGAAATAGTTAATCAGGTTAACCTTATGGCCGGGGTAACTACGTTACCCGGAACCCGGGGTGGGCCGGCACTACGGGATCTATAGGACCTGAGAGGCGCGATCGCTTATGGCGCAGTCAGCCAGTGTCGGGGAAAATGCCTTTCTCACCCGGCTGCGAACCGTCTCTCTCAGCGTCCACTTCCAATACAGGCACTGCACGGCAGGATCTCCGCCAGCGCCAGCCTTAGACTCCACCTCCGAGCAAGCCAAACATCACCTGCTAGGTGACCGGAAACCGGCTCGCCTTAAGCACCGCACGGTCCTGATATGACAGAAACGTCTGATCCATCACTGCTATCCGAAGTCCGCAAATACGGCACCTTCAACGCACGTGGTTGCTTCAATTGCGGTGGCTGCACAATTGATTGCGATCTGGCGACCGATACCGCCGCGTTTCCCCGCAGAACCATGCAATCGGTGGTGCTGGGATTGAAGGACTTCGTGCACCAGAGCCTCGATCCATGGCTATGTCATGACTGCGGAGACTGTTCGGCCACTTGTCCGAGAGAGGCAAAACCCCGCGAATCGATGAAGACGCTGCGGCGTTATCTGACGGCGCAGTACGACTGGACCGGCTTGTCTCGAAGAATCTGCCGGTCGCCGGCGTGGGAAATAGCGGCACTCTCATCGGTAGCAGTCCTGGTGCTGGCGCTCATCATTCTCTATCACTTGTATATCGAGCATCTGGACATTTCAGTTTTTCGCTCGACAGCTATGGGGCTGGAGCACATGTTCGGCCGGATCACGTATTTTACCGTGGCTGTTTTCTTAATACCGGTGTTTTTCATTGCTTCCCACGCGGCACGCATGTTCTCACTCACGATGCGTCGCGGTCCCAACGCTGCCATCCCCCTGAAATTCTATTTGGCCGAAGCCAAGACCATGTTTCTGCAGACGGCCACGCAGAAACAGATTCTTAAGTGCCCGGCTACCATGCACCGGCGACGCTGGATCATGCATTGGCTTCTCGCGTTTGGGTGCGGCCTCATGTTCGGAATCAAATTTTTCTTTCTGAGGTGGTTCCAGACCGACAAAATATACCCTGTTTATAACCCGCAAAGATGGCTCGGCTACATGGCAGCCGCTTTTCTGATCTTAGGCTCGCTCAACATTCTGATCGAACGGGCCCGCAAACAGAAGCCAGTTTACATGCAGTCCGGGTTGAGTGATGTGATGCTGCCGGTGCTTTTGCTTCTGACAGCTTTAAGCGGAATGGCGGTCCACGTCCTTAGATATGTAGGACTGGGGCTGGGCGCTCATTATGCCTATGCCCTGCACCTCATGATCGCGGTTCCGATGCTTCTGGTAGAGATTCCGTTCGGAGGTTCGTCGCACATGATGTATCGACCTTTGGCGCTCTACTTTGCGGCGGTGAAGGAAAGAGCTTTAGAGGCTGAAGTGACCCTGGAGGAAAAGACAGCATGAATGCCCAGGATGAAAACTCCGCTATTGGCGCCGCGATGGTGGTGGGCGGTGGGATTGGGGGGATGCAGGCCGCGCTCGACCTGGCGAACGCAGGCATCAAGGTCTATCTCCTGGAAAACAAGTCCGCCATCGGCGGTGTGATGGCTCAGCTCGATAAGACGTTCCCGACCAACGACTGCGCCATGTGCACCATGGCGCCGCGACTGGTGGAAATCGGCAGGCATCGCGATATCGAGATTCTCACGCTGAGCGATGTGGAACAAATCGAGGGGCAAGCCGGAAACTTCGCGATCACGATCCGGCGGCGTCCGCGGTTCGTGGACGAGACGCGGTGCACCGGCTGCGGGTTGTGCACCAATGCCTGCCCGGTGACGCTGCCCTCCGAGTTCGATCTTGGCCTAGGCCAGCGTAAGGCCATTCACCGGCCCTACCCGCAAGCGGTTCCCAATGTCTTTGCGATTTCCAGGCGCGGCGCCTCTCCCTGCCAAGCGGGGTGCCCCATCCATCAAAGTGCGCAGGGATACGTCGCGCTGGTTGCGCAAGGCCGTTTCGACGAAGCGCTCGCGGTGATCCTCCGGGACAATCCCATCCCGTCCATCTGCGGCCGGGTCTGTACGCATCCCTGCGGCACCGCCTGCACGCGCCGGACTGTAGACGAGCGGATCAACATGCCGGCGCTGAAGCGCTTCGTGACCGACCGGCATCCTGATTACCAATTCCCCATGCCGAGCGTGCCCGAGCGGCCGGAGCAGATTGCGATTGTCGGCTCGGGGCCGGCGGGCCTGGCTTGTGCCTACCACCTTCGCCAGAAGGGCTATCAAACGGTGGTCTTCGAGGCGCTGCCGGTGGCTGGCGGGATGTTGGCTGTGGGTATTCCCTCGTTCCGGCTGCCGCGGCCAGTGCTGCATGCCGAGTTGGAACGGCTGTGCGCCCTGGGCATCCAGATCCGCGTGGACACGCCTGTGGGCCGGGCCATCCGCTTCGACGAGCTGCGGCGGCAATACGCCGCGGTGTTCATCGCCATCGGCGCCCACCTCGAGCGCCGGCTTTCGGTGCCGGGCGAAGACCTGCCGGGCGTAATCGGCGGTCTGGAGTTTCTGCGGCGAGTGAACCTGGAAGGGGCGGAACCGGTCGGCCGCCGTGTGCTGGTGATTGGCGGCGGCAACTCCGCCCTCGACGCGGCGCGCACGGCACGCCGCTGCGGAGCCGCGCAAGTCACCCTGGTCTATCGGCGCACGCGGGCAGAAATGCCGGCCAATCCGCGCGAGATCGAAGATGCGGAGCACGAGGGAGTGAAGCTGGTATTCCTCGCCGCGCCCAGCTCGTTCCGGACCGCGGCAGACGGGCGCCTGGACGCTATGCGGTGCATTCGCATGAAACTCGGCGCGCCGGATGCCAGCGGACGGCCGGCTCCGCAGCCGATCCCCGGCTCGGAGTTTGTCCTTCCTTGCGATACAGCCATCGTTTCCATCGGGCAAACACCGGACGTGGCGACGCTGGGGGAACGGCTGGGTCTCGATGCGACAAAATCGGGTACGCTTTGCGCAGACCCCGTCACTATGGAGACTGCCGTCCCGGGCGTGTTCGTCGGCGGCGATTGCGTGACCGGTCCGGACGTCGTAGTGACAGCCATGCTGGCCGGCAAGAAGGCGGCGATTTCGATCGACCGCTGGCTCAACGGGCAGGACCTGCGGGCGGGACGCGAGCTCGAAGGCCCATATCCTGCCCAGTACGTGGTCGATACGGCCGGTTGGCAGACGCAGCGGCAGGTTCCGGTGCCGGCGCTCGATCCCGTCAAGCGGGCCAAGTGCTTTGACGAGGTTCACATTGGTTACACCGAGGAGCAGGCCATAGCGGAAGCTCGCCGCTGTCTCAGTTGCGGCATCTGCTCCGATTGCCGCATGTGCGCCGAAGCGTGCGAAGCCGGCGCGATCAGTTTTGACATGCTGGAAGAGCGCCGGGAGGTAAAGGTCGGCGCGGTGGTGCTTGCGCCGGGGTTTGAGCCCTTCCCTGCGGCATCGCTACCGCGCTACGGCTACCTCCGCTTCCCGAACGTCATCACGGCGTTGGAGTTCGAGCGGATTTTGTCCGCATCCGGACCTTATGGCGGCCACGTCCAGCGCCCGGGCGACCATCGGGAGCCGAAACGGATTGCCTTTATTCAGTGCGTCGGTTCGCGGGATTGTGAGCACGACTACTGCTCGAGCGTCTGCTGCATGTACGCCACCAAGGAAGCGCTGATGGCCAAGGAGCATGTCGGCGACGGCCTGGAGTGCGACATCTTCTACATGGACTTGCGCGCATTCGGCAAGGGCTTTGAGGGGTATTACGAGCGCGCGAAGGGCCGGGGAGTCAATTATATAAGGTGCAGGCCGACATCCGTAGAGCAGGTACCCGAGACCGGAAATCTCACTATCAAATACCTCGCCGAAGGGGACCGGAAGGCGACTCGCGAATACGACCTGGTGGTCCTGTCGACTGGCATGCAGGCGCCCCGGGACAGCAAGCGCCTGGCCGGCGTATTCGGCATTGAACTAAACAAATTCAACTTCTGTCAAACCTCAGTTTTCGCGCCGGCGCAGTTGCGGGAGGGAATCTACGTGGGCGGGCCGTTCGTGGAGCCCAAGGACATTCCGGAAACCGTGATGCATGCGTCCGCGGCCGCAGCCAAGGTGATGGCGCTGCTGAGCGAAGTTAGAGGCTCGCAGATCGCAGTCAAGGAATACCCTCCGGAGATCGACGTCAGCGGGCAGCCGCCCCGAATCGGCGTTTTTGTCTGCCACTGCGGGAGCAATATCGGCGGTGTGGTGGATGTGCCCAGCGTGGCGGAATATGCCCGGACTCTGGAGAACGTGGTGTATGCGGAGAACAATCTATACACCTGTTCGAACGACACCCAGGACCGGATCAAACAAAAGATACACGAGCATGGACTGAATCGGGTGATCGTGGCATCCTGCTCGCCGCGAACGCATGAGCCGCTGTTCCGGAACACCTGCCGCGAGGCCGGGCTCAACCCTTATCTGTTCGAGATGGCCAACATCCGCGATCAGTGCTCATGGGTGCACATGCTGGAGCACGAGAAGGCTACCCGGAAAGCCCAGGACCTGGTCCGCATGGCGGCCGCCAAGTCCCGGCTGCTGGATCCTCTGCAAAAAGGCAAGCTACAGATCAAGAAAGCGGCCCTGGTAATCGGCGGCGGGCTGGCCGGCATGGTAGCCGCCACCGAGATCGCCTCGCAGGGCGTCCCCGTATACCTCGTGGAAAGGGAAAAAGAGCTGGGTGGAAATCTGCGGCGCATCCGCTACCTGCTCAACGGCGAGAAGCCGCAGGAGGAGTTGCAGAACCTGATCGGGAAAGTGAGCAACAACGGGAATATTCACTTATTCACCAACTCCCGGATCACGGCTATCGACGGATCCATCGGCAATTTCAAAACCACCATTGCCAACGGCCACGGCGCCGAGACGGTGGAGCATGGAGTGGTGATTGTGGCGACCGGCGCCGGCCAATACCAGCCCAAGGAATACGGGTACGGAAATGGCTGTCCGGACGTGATCACCCAATTGGATCTGGAGTCCAGGTTGAGCGGCCCGGACCAGGGTGGGATCTCGGGCACCGTCGTCATGATCCAGTGTGTGGGTTCCCGCGACAAGGAAAGGCCTTACTGCTCACGCGTGTGCTGCACCGAGGCCGTCAAGAACGCCCTGAAGATCAAGCAGCAGAATCCCAACGCAAATGTCTATGTCCTGTACCGGGACATACGCACCTACGGTTTCCGGGAATCCTACTATTCCAAAGCGCGGGAACAGGGAGTGGTCTTCCTGCGCTACGAAGAAGACCGCAAGCCGGAGGTCAAGAAGAACGACGGGCGCCTGGATGTGACCGTCTACTCGCCGCTTCTGGAACGGGACATCCGGATTGAGGCCGATCTGGTGGTGCTCTCGGCCGGCATTGTGCCGGACCATGGAAACCAGGAGATCGCGCAACTGCTGAAGACTCCGCGGAACCAGGACGGCTTCTTCCTGGAAGCCCACATGAAGCTCAGGCCGGTGGACTTCGCCACCGACGGGGTTTTCGTTTGCGGCCTGGCGCACGCAGCCAAGTCGATCGAGGAAAGCATCATCCAGGCCCAGGCCGCGGCGGCCAGGGCAAGCGCGATTCTGAGCAAGGACTATGTGGAACTGGAGGGCACGATTTCGTCCGTGGTGGACGAAAACTGCGACGGCTGCGCCTACTGCGTCGATCCCTGCCCTTACAAGGCACTGACCCTGATCGAATACATCAGAGCCGGATCCTTCAAGAAGACCATAGAAGTGAACGAGAGCCTGTGTAAGGGCTGCGGCACGTGCCAGGCTACCTGCCCCAAGGGGGGCATTGTCGTGAGAGGCTTCAAGCCGGAGCAACTGGCGGCGCAAGTGGCTGCCGCGCTGGAGGTGGCATGACCATGGGTTTGGCGGTAGAGCAGGAGTTTGAGCCGGTCATTCTGGCGCTGGCTTGCAACTGGTGTTCCTATGCGGGTGCGGACCTGGCGGGAATATCACGCTGCCAGTACCCGACCAACGTGCGGATCATCAGGGTGATGTGTTCGGGAATGGTGCATCCGAACCTGGTGATCGATGCTCTGACGAAGGGCGCGGACGGCGTTGTCATGTGTGGATGCCATCCCGGCGATTGCCACTATCAGGAAGGAAATCTCAAAGCCGAAAGGCGGGCGGAGGCCATCACCCTCATGCTGCAGGATTTCGGAATTGAGGAGGAAAGATTCAAACTGGCGTGGGTGTCGGCATCAGAGGGGCCGCAGTTCGCCAAGTTGATGACGGAGTTTACCGAGCAAATCAAGCGGCTGGGTCCCAGCCCGTACAGATCTTAGGGAGGCCACCGGGGAGTCTCGATGACGAACTATCGAATTGTGAACGGCAGGAAATTTCTATGGGACGGGCAGGCATACGACTCGAAGGAGGCTGTCGAACAGGCGGTCTCCGCGTTACCGGAGTGAGGGCTTCGAAACCGAGATTGCGGAAGAAGAGGGAAAGTTCTTCGCGTACACCAGAAGAGAGGTAAAGGCAGTAGTTGTGGAACAGCCTGCCTAATTGAGGGCGCAGGCTCAATCCGCGCATTCATGATCCGGGGCGATAACCAGAAGACTAGGAAAATTGGCGTCGTAAGAAAGGACGTATAACATGGCAGCTCGACTAGCCGAAGAGTGGTTCACAATCTGCGGCGGATGCGAGGTGACAATCCTCGATATCGGTGAACCGTTGTTGGACTTGTTGGAAAAAGTCCAGATTGTTCACATGCCGGTGCTGATGGACCACAAACTGTTTGGCCAGACCGGCGAAAAAACGGAAATGGAAATTCCGGAGGCGGAGGTAGGCCTCATTTCCGGCGGCATCCGCACCGAAGAACACAAGCTGCTGGCGCAGGAGATGCGCCGGAAATGCAAAACGCTGATCGCGCTGGGGTCTTGCGCCTGTTATGGCGGCATCCCCGCGCTGGCCAACCTGTACACCACCGAGGAACTGCTGACCAAGGTCTACCGCGAGAGCGTCACCACGGACAGGGACGGGTTCCCTCACGAGGATATCCCGGCTCTGACCGATCGTGTATACGCCATCAGCGAAGTGGTGAAGGTGGATATGATCCTGCCCGGCTGCCCCACCACGCCGGACATGGTTGCGGGCGCGCTCACGGCGCTGCTGGAGGGCCGCCCGTTCGCGCTGTCGACCAAGAGCGTGTGCGACGAATGCCCTACGATCCGCGAGAAAAAGGCCACCTCGACGCTGAGGCGGCGGCTGGAGCCGGTCGCCTTCACCCCGGGCGCTCCACTGAACCAGATGCGCTGCTTCATGGAACAGGGATTTCTGTGTAACGGTCCGGCGACGCGCTCCGGCTGCGGCGGCAGCGAGGGCACACCGCGCTGCATCCGCGCTTATATGCCGTGCGAAGGGTGCTTCGGACCGATCTCCGAGAAGGCCAATCCCATGGTCGACATGATGGGCGCGCTTTCTACTATTGGTCTCGATCCGAAACAGATTCCGGACCGGGCCGCAACATTCAACCGATTTTCCGGTGCGGGCCGCCTACGGCCGGCGCCCAGGAGGTGAGCCATGGGAAAGACCATAGTAATTCAGCCTGTGACGCGAATTGAGGGCCACGCCAAAATCACCATCCAATTGGATGATACCGGCAATGTGAACCTGGCCCGTGTGAATGTCATCGAGTTGCGCGGGTTCGAGCGCTTCTGCATGGGGCGGCCTGTGGAAGACATGCCGCGCATTACCCCGCGCATTTGCGGCGTCTGCCCGTGGTCGCACCACCTGGCGGCAGCCAAGGCTTGCGACGCCGTCTTCGGGGTGCAGCCGCCGCCGGCGGGGGCCAAGCTGCGCGAACTGTGCAACAGCATCGCGTATATGGAAGAACACATCCTGCACTTCTATTTCCTGGCGGGCGCCGACTTCCTGCTGGGTCCGGATGCCGATTATTCGGTGCGCAACGTCATCGGCGTGTTGGGAGCCGCGCCCGACGTGGCCCGGCAGGTGGTCCGTGTGCGGCACATGTGCGCCAAAATGCTCGAGATCCTCGCGGGCAAGGCCATCCACCCGCAGGCCGCGGTTCCCGGCGGGTTCAGCAAGCCGCTGGCGAAAGATGAACGCGACCAGTTGCGCAAGATGGCCGACGAGGCGCTGGAACTGGCCAAGTTCTCCATCGCCTTTGCAAAAGAGAACATCTTCCCCAAGTATCTCGACGTGGTGAAGTCGCTGGGCGTGATCACCAGCGGGTTCATCGGAACCGTCAAAGACAACGGCGCTCTCAATCTGTATGACGGCAAGCTGCGCCTGATGGCGAGCGACGGCTCCTTCGACGATTTTCCCTATGACCGGTATACCGAGTACATCGGGGAACACATCGAGCCGTGGAGCTACCTGAAGTTCCCGTATGCCAAGAAGCGCGGCGGCTTCTCGCTGGAAGATAACGCACCGGGCCTGTACCGCGCCAACACGCTGGCTCGCATCAACGTTTGCGATTTCATCGACACCCCGCTGGCACAAACGGAGCTCGAGGAATTCCGGCAGAAGTTCGGCCGCCCGGCGCAGCTCACCCTGCTGTACCACTGGGCCCGCCTGATCGAGCTGCTCTATAACGCCGAGAACGCCATCCGCCTGCTGGACGATCCGGACATTACCAGTCCGGAGACCCGCGTGAAGGTGACGCCGCGCGCGGCGCGCGGTGTGGGTTGCACGGAAGCGCCGCGCGGCACGCTGATTCACGATTACGAAACCGACGCCGAGGGCATGCTCACCAACATGAACCTGATCGTCGGGACCACGCATAACAACGCCCCCATCAATCTTTCGGTGACGCAGGCCGCCAAAAGCCTGATCCACGACGGGAAATACGATCAGGGCGTGTTGAACACGGTCGAGATGGCGATCCGCGCCTATGACCCGTGCCTGTCCTGCGCCACGCATCGGCTGGATGGAAAGATGTCGGTGAAGCTGGACATCTTCGATGCCCAGGGCAGCTTACTCGATACGCTCGCAAACTAGCGCCACGCTGCGCCGGAGGCCGTCATGGCAACTATCGAAGAAGACGCGGTTCCCGACTATTGCTCGAAGCCGGCGCTGATTCTGGGCATCGGCAACGTTTTCTTCGGCGATGACGGCTTCGGCTGCGCGCTGGCCGAATACCTGCAGACGCACTTCGACGTGCCCGGCGGCGTTTGCATCCTGGATGCTGGAACCGGCGTGCGCAAGCTGCTGTTTACGCTTTGCCTCAGCCATGTGCGCCCACGCCGGCTGCTGATTGTGGATGCGGCGGATTTCGGACGGGAGCCGGGCGAGTGGTTCGAAATCGACCCGGCCGAAATCCCCGTGGTCAAACTGGACGATTTTTCCATGCACCAGTTGCCTACATCCAACATGCTGCGCGAACTGCAACAAGAGACTGGCATGGAAGTACGAGTGCTCGCCTGCCAAACGAGTCCCTTGCCCGCGGAGGTCTGCCCCGGGTTATCCGAACCGGTGCGGCGCGCGGTGCCGGAGGCCGCCCGATGGGTGGCGCGCGAGTATTTTAATGCGGCGGCGATGGAACCTGCCCTGGAGGCGGGCTACGCCCAATAAGCGGTGATCGAAGCCGGCGGCAAAGAGAGGGGATGAAGGATGGGTGGGACCGTTCGAGATTGCCTTTCACCCGGGAAGTTGTTTAACTTGGGAAAATGTTTCCGGGCAAAAGGATTCGCATGACGCGCGACTGTGACCCGAGAGAGATCGACGATTTTCTGGGAAGCGCGCACATTTTCGCGTCCGCGGTGGCTGACATTATCGAGCAGCGGCTGCTGGAGAGAGTGGCGAACGGGCAAGTCACGGCTTCGCAAATGAAGTTGATGAAGCTGGTGGCCATGACCGATTCCTACACGCTCGGCGATGTGGCTTCGTTTCTTCGGGTCAGCAATGCGGCCGCCAGCAAAGCAGTGGACCGCCTGGTGCGGCGTGACCTGCTGGAGCGCAGCGAGGACCAGAAGGACCGGCGCGTCATGCACCTCGCCCTCACCCAGGCCGGACGGCGGCTGCAGGCGGCTTATGAGAGCGCCCGCCAGCGCAAGCTGCAGAGCATCTTCGCCCAGTTCCCGCCGGAAGAGCTGCGGCGCGCTTCCGAGTTGCTGGACCGGATGTCGGCGGACATGGTGGACCACGCCTCGAACCCGGAGGAACTGTGCCTCAAGTGCGGAATCTACTTCCGGGAACGCTGCCTGGTGCGCCAGCTCGTCCCTCGCAATTGTTTTTACCAGCGGACGCAAAAGGCGCCCCGGCAGCAGCCAAGCTCTGGCAATAATGGGTGGGGTGAGTGATGTGTCTGGCAGTGCCGGGTAAAATCATCGAGGCGGAAGAGCGCGACGGCAGCCGCGTGGCCAAAGTGAAGTTCGGCGGCATTGCCCGCCAGGTTTTCTTGAACTTCGTTCCCGAAGCTCAGGTGGGCGATTACGTCATGGTGCACGTCGGCTTTGCCATCAGCCGCGTGGACGCCGAAGAGGCCTCACGCACGTACCGCGTGCTGGAAGCCATGGGATTGCTCGAAGAAGAACTTGGCGGCCCAAACCAGCCAGAAACGCGGATGCCCTGAAATACAATGTGCCCGCCACTCACTCGTCGCGGTGCACGCTGGCGCGCGAGAAGGCGGGCACACAGACGGTGACGTAGTCGGCGCCGGCGGGTTCAGGGGTGGAATAGCGCACCCACTCGCCGGGCTTGATGTCGATACCCTGGCCGGCCCGCACGTCGAAGGCTCCATCGCGGCAGTCGACGTGGAGCAGGCCGGCAAGCACGATGCGATATTCGTGATAGTCGGAGTATTGTCCGAGGCCCGCCCATCCCGGGGGCGATTGCACGCGGGTGATGGAGAGCTTGGCGTCGCCGGTGTTGACCAGACCGACGAACTCATCGGCGAACTTGGTGATATTGCCGACGCAGGCAATGGCGGTAGAAGAGGCAATCAACTTGGGCATGGCATCCTCCTCCAAGACTACTTGTACCGCGTTGGCTCGTGGCGCGCCAGCGCTTCCAGCAAAATTCTGGTGAGCCGGGCGGGACTCGAACCCGCGACCCTGTGCTTAAAAGGCACATGCTCTACCACCTGAGCTACCGGCCCAAACTCTATGAAACTAAAGTTACTTGTGGTTTTCGCCGTTTCTGCAAAATCGCTGACTTTGGGGGATTCTTGGGACCCCAAACGAAATCCGGCCCTCTAATTGCGGCGATCGCATCGCGACGGGCCTTCGCTCGAATATGGGAATATCGCCGCAACATGGCCGGGCTCACGTGTCCCATCATATCAAGCATCGTGCTCTCGGGGACACCCGCCTCCGCCAGCTTCGTGCAAAACGAGTGCCGCAGATCGTGAAGCCTGCACTGAACGTCGGCACTATCCCGCACCGTCTGCCAGGCGGTCTTAAGCGAGCTCACCGGAATCGTCGGATCCACCAGCCTGGTCCGGTTCGACTTCGGAAAGACGTACCACTCCGGCCGGAGGACTTCGAGCTGCCGCGCGCAGAATGCCGCGTGATGCTCCAGCGCCAGTTGGAGCGCCGCCGCCATTGGAATCGCCCGCCGGCTGCCCGCCTCGGTCTTCGCCTTCCCAACCGTGATTTGACGCCCTTCGAAATCGACCTGAGACCATCGCAGCATCCGGGCCTCATCGGCACGCATACCCGTCCAGATCAAAACCGCCAGATAAGGACCGATCAGGTGAGAACTGTTACCGGCGGCCGCGGCAACAACTCGCTTTTCCTCCTCCAATTCGATAGCGCGGCCCACGTCGTGATTTTCCTCAAGTTTCTTGAGCTTTGGCCACAGCGCCTTCCATGTGTAACCGATCGCCCGCGAAAGTACCATCAGCTCAAGATTCACAGTCCGATTACTTGCCCCCGCGTTACACCGCGTCTCCATGTATTCCGTCAGCTTCGCCGGCAGGACGTCCGGAAGCAGCTCGGTTCCCAGTAGCCGCACCAGGTGCTTAGATCGGTTCTCGACCACCACCAGCGAATTCCGGCGATGGTTCGTTTTATATGAGGCCGCGTAGGCGCCTAGAACCTCCGCAACGGTCTTGATGCGACGGCTCGGTTCTTCGCTTGGCATACCCGCACTCGCGCGCTCCAGGCGCCTGCGGTGATCTTTCTCGGCATTGCCTGCGATCGTCTTCAGCTTCGTCTTCGACGACTGGCGAATCCGCTGGCCACCGAAAACGAACTCATACCACCAGGTGGCGGATTCCTTCCGCTCTCCGGTTTCCTTATCAGTATATGTTGGTCGGAATAGTGACATTTTACGCTCCCATCGGGCCGGCCCAGGTGCGATCGGCCGCCGCATCGATCAGCGTCGACGGCCGGTCGCACTCGATTTCTAGCCCTCGGCACATCTCCGTCAGCTATACTGGCTTCGATCCCTCTCCCGATCCATCCGTCCCTTCCGTGGGTTTCGGCCCCGCAAAATAAGGGCGTACGTGGTTCTCGGCGCATTCACTGAGACGCAAACGCGGGTCCTCAATTCGCAGCGTGAGAACCCCTGCAAGCCATCGTAGCTCCGCCGGCTCGGCATCTTTAAAAAACCGGCAGTACGCCATATGGCAGGCCCCGGCGGATTCCAGCGCATCCAACGCCGTCAAGATGTCATTGCAGGTATGCCCCCCTGGCTCATAATCACGCGCGCCCGCCGGCTGCGGGGCTTCCTCCGATACTATGCCTCGGTTGCGGGCAAGCTCGGCTTTCAGGGCTATAAACTCATCGCGATCTAAATCGATTTCCTGGAGATTTCCGCCGCCGCCCTCAGTCATCAGAAGGCAGTAGTTTGTTTCGTCTGGAGTAGTTTCGAACCATTCAGGAGTTTCGATAGTGGTTTGATTTGTGGTCGTTGTCGGCATTTTGGATTATTTTCCTTTTCTGCCGAACAAAAACGAAATGGTGGCGCTGAGCTTTCGAAGTGTCGGATAATCGTGTAGGCCATCATGCCGTTTCCTCGGCTTGCTGGTTTAGGGCCGGGACGAAGCTTATATTCGGACCGGTCCGATTCCATCCGAAGTATAGTTCACGCGGTAGCCAACCGCAAGGCCCCCCCCAGTCGTCTTGCTCCCGCCCGGCGGCCGCCCGGCAATGGCCACTGACGGTGGAACGTCTGGCGGGACCGCCGCACCCGCAAGGATGCGCAATGGTTCTCCTTTGCAGCAAACAAAACCAATGGCTTACGGCGGAGCAACGAGGATAAGCAACGGGCTGTGAAGCGGCGCTAGCACATCCCCTAGGCTGCTGGAAATGAGCGATTCCACGATTGCGGAACATGTGGGGGTGCATCACGACACTGGCGGGAATGGCGTGCAAATATGGAGGCGACTTGCGGAATCCGCAAAGTCATCCAGGCGCACGGGCTCCGACGGCCGCACCACCAATACAGACAACATCGGCAAGCACTCAGCAGCCCAGCAGCAAGCAACCCTTGACGCCCGCGCTGAAGAGCGAGCCGATCACGTCACCGCTTCCAGTTTCGCAGCCGGTTGCCGTGATTAAGCCTGCTCATGCTTCAATATCGTGCGCACAACTTCCACGAACTGCCCCGAGATACCCAGGAAGCCGACAGTCGCCTTAAAAACATCAAAGACCCCAAATTCAAAGGCGGCCATATTGCACGCGAAGCGACCATAGCCCCCGCAGATGGCTCCCGGCGTGGGCCCTGCCGGATTCGGCGGAACGCCCAAATTGGCCCAGCGCCCCTGCAACATTTTGACCTTTGCGGTGTACTGCGCCTGGCGGCAAGAAATCGTGAATGGCAAGTTCAACTCCAGCACGCGCCGCTCTCCGTTATCCAGGGCCAGATTGATATCTCCAGCGTAAATCGAAGGCCCAGAGTAGCCATGGGCGGCGTCCTGCGCGTACGGCGGATAGTCGGTTCGCATCCACCTGTTGTTCGGACTAATATAGATTCCCCTGACACAGTTAAATAACTCGTGGACGGTCGGACCGTACCACTGATACGGCCCGGCGGCGATGGCCTGCAAATCGGTAGGGGAAACCGTAGCGCCGGTCCAGTAGCCTGGTTGGATGGTGAAAGGCGGTTCGGCTGAGATTCTGCCGGCACAGCTCGTCAACATGTCCTGAAGAACCTCGCCGCGGCTCTGATCGCTGTTAAACTGCCCATTACAGGCGTACAACGGTTCGGTGCCTCCAACTGCTAAAGGGGCTGTTGTGTCGCAGACCGTGGCATTGGTCTGCAACATTGCCAAGGGAACGTCCGTGCCGTACTGGTATTTGTATCCCCAGGTCAGATCCGCTAGGTAGTCCGCAATACACAGAACCGGATTTTCGGTGTAGACGTTCGCCCCCGCAACGAGCGGGAAAATGGCGCCAGTTCCATGGCCGCCAGTAGTGATTGCGTTTCCACTGAAGTAACCCGTCCCGACCGAGTTCAACGTATAGTCGAGTACCGCCCCACCAATACCCGTCGCCATGATCGTTACCGTTGCGCCGGAAGCACCAGATTGCACCAGAGTCAAGACGTCACCGGGACTATAACCGGTGCCGGCCGCCGGGATCGGATAACCAATTGACTGGACCGGCCCAGCTCCGCCCGTAAGAGCGCTAACCGTGAAGGCCGCGCCCGTTCCGCTCCCGCCCATGGTCGTACATGCACCAAGGGAATAGCCCGTACCAGGGTTCAACACCACAAACGACGTGATGCGCCCCGAGCCATCTACACCCGTCACCGCAATCTGACCCCCTGCCGCGCCGCTCTGAACGAGATCCAGAATGTCATGCGTACCGTAGAGAGCCGGGACAGCGTAACCCGAGCCAGCCGATGACATGCCCGCAGCCTTTACTCCCGAGCAGGGACCGAGTCGGGGGTCATAGACGTTATTCTTCCCATGGCAGCGAAAGGAAATTAACGGAAGGCCAGACGGAAAGAATTGTGGATCGAGTTGCAGCCGCAAAAAGACCAAAGTCTTACCCATGCAACTGGCATTGGGAACCCAAGGATTGCTCCGCGCCGGGAAATTAGTATCTGTTCCCGGCATACCCTGGCGAAAGCGGCGAAACCAGCTTGCCCGTTCCCTGCCAGGGCGTTCCTGCCAGCATTCCAATGAAGGTTTGGCCAAGCAGTTGGTCGCCGAGCATCGGCTCAAAGTAGACATTGAACCCATAGGTAGCCCATACCGCACTGCAGCGCACGCTTGGCGGCATAGAGCCGCCATTGAGGATTGTGAACGTGAGGATGTTGGTACCACCAGAAGGCACACGCGAAATGATCTGTGCGACCGGGAAAATGGCCTGATACGAGCCCCCACCGTTGTTCTGGACGATGATCGGATCGCCCGCGGTCAGGTAGGGAATGTCGCTCGGCAGCACGATGGTCACGACATCATTCGAGACGCTGATGGAAGTGGCATTAATCCAGTTGGGATTGCCCTTGATAGATTTCGGCGAAAAGGAAGTGCCGGAGCCCGCAGCCGGAGCAGGAATCGTATACCCGGCAAGAGCCGTCGTGGGGATGTAGGAAGTGTTGATTTGGATTCTCTGCTGATCAAAGAGCACTTCGTCAATCGACTGGCAGGGATGGTCATAGACGATCATCACCATATCGAGCATCAGCCCGCCCGCGCCCCATTGATGCAAGTAAATAAGGTCGTTTCCCGGCGCCGTCCGGCCATAGCCGCCGCGCCAGGCAGTAATCGAATTCCGCTCTGTGATCGCCCTCCCAGTCACTCGATCACCGGAGACCAAGGACCCGATGCCACTCGCGATAGAGCCGACGCCACCCAGCACCAGAGGAGTGATTGCCCCAGCAGTTCCGCCAGAGGCGATATCGACGGCCACGGCCGCAGCGATCAGGCCTGCCCCTTCAACCAGTCCGAGTATGCCGCGTTCCTCCGATGCCATCTAAATCGTCTCCAAGTTCGTTGACGGATGCAGTATGAATCCGCAAGGGATAAGGCGCCCGTCAACAAAACGTCGCATCTTGACGGAGCCATGAGGCAATCCGAACTGATCACACACAACATCCAGCATCCCCCACTTGGCCAGGACAGGATCAAGGCCAGG
Organism: Bryobacterales bacterium; assembly: GCA_963842505.1. Classification (GTDB taxonomy): domain Bacteria; phylum Acidobacteriota; class Terriglobia; order Bryobacterales; family Bryobacteraceae; genus PALSA-129. Next base: position 9,805 of record CAWJGZ010000004.1, on the reverse strand, counting down.
CGTTCCTATATATGGCATCAGGGCGTCCGCTAGCCGCACTCCGGAATCAAGCAGCCCATACCACGACATGACCTCAGCAGCTAACTGCCTCAACCCCGGATCATCATCCAATAGAAACCGACTACTGACATATGCACGCATCGCCCCTTTCACGACCTCAGAAGATTGGGGCCGGGGCCGACCCGCCCTTGCGCTCCTAGCGCGCTGCGCCGCATCCTCCCAGCTTGCCCGATCGGAAAAGTGAAGCGGAAAGTCAAAGCCGTAGTATCTCAGTTGCCGGTTTATCACGAGATGTTCCAGCATCATTTCGATGTCGTGTTCATCCAACAGCGCCGGCACGCCCTCAACTACGTAGCGGCGAAAATGCAAGAGTTCATGGCAGAGCATTGCATACGGAACAGGGAAGCGGTTATCCACGTGGTCGAGGTCCACACGATGGAGCACCACAAGCCGAATAGCCGCAACTCCGGAAGCCTCTATCTGATCCAGAAGCGCGCACATTTCAGACTTACGCCCGTCGCCACACGCGCGACCGATATCGTCGACCCTCCTGAACTGAATTTCGCACCCCGCAGAATACTCGATCTCATCCACTAGCGCCTGAAGCGCCTTAGGAAACGTCGCTCTTAGTAAAGAATCCATCTCCTCACACCTTTCGGAGTTAATTATAAAGGAACTCGGCAGCCGCGCAGTCAAGACGCCCATAACTCGACTGCGCGGCCCCTCTATCCAGCCCCTTCAAGGGCAAGCCCCGAAAGGCCGGATTTTCTCGAAGGCTAAAGACACTACAGACGAATGCAGTGTCCCCAGCAACACGCCAAACAAAAAAATGGAGGGCCGCCTGGAACGAAATGAAAGACCCGGCGCGCCCCCCAACCCCGGATGCTAAACCATGAAGGAGACCACAACATCCGGAAACCCTGTTACCTCTGTCCGATGCAAACGAACGGCGACACTTGATTCGAACCGTTGAAAGGCGTGATCGGCACACTGTCAATTGGCTGACCGCCTACGCGCATCACCACACGAAAGGCGACCTGGTCCGTAAGAAACTGAATATGCATGGAGACATCGGACCGGGCCTCACGCATCGCCAATGCGTAGCGACTCCAAGAAACGAAGGACAAATCCCCAGGAGTGCCGGGCAGCTGCGTTTGTTCCATCGGGATCACCGGCCGGCCTAAGATCAGGTTATAGGGCTGGTTTTCCGGGTCCTGCGTCGCCTGGTATAGCGGGATTGTAGATCCTCCCGTGCCCACCGGAGCCGTAAGAGTAATACACTGCGCTTCGGCATCCGGATGAGCCAACCACACCGCGAACCGACGTTCCGGAGCCCACATCGTACGCCATAGATCTACGACATTCTGCGCAACGATCGTGCCGGAGCCCTGGCCGGTCTGCTTAGGCATGGTCACCATGGCGCCCGCCTTCATAATCCCCAACGGCTTCCCCATGCCGTCTCCGTTTATAATGGCGTCCTCCAAGCGGAAGGCAAGCTCGCGGCTTAGGCCCATCGAGACAAAGATCTCTAAGGCCGCCACGTCCGCGAACATCTCATCCGTACAGTACGCGAGGCCGATGAGTTTGGATGCGGTAATTTCACCGCGCGAAAACTTCGGTTTCGTAGCAGTCAGCGTGTCGGCTTCATTAGCCCAGTACGAGCGAAATCCACCCATACGCGCACCGTCCGTCCTCGCCGTTTCCGAAAACTGCACGAAGGATATGGCATTGCTCTTGTTGCTTACGGGCAGCTCGGTACAGCGGGATAAGCAGGCGCCCGTGAGGTACATCCGCTCTATCAAATTTCGCGAAAAATCGGGCTGAATCAGAAACCCTCCTTCAGAAGGCACCGCTTCCGAGGCGCCAAGTTCTCCCCCCACGCCGCGCGATTGCAATCGCCCGTCACACCGATCCGGCCGTAATGCCGCGGCCCGAACTGCCATCAGAAACTCACCGAACGAATTAAACATGGTAATTTTCAAACCCCCTTGCTGTTTGCAACCCAGCCCCGGCCATCATCCGAACGGCATGCCGCCTTGCCGTTGAAGCCTCGGGACCTTGACGCATTCCCACTGAGCGCCCCGTTTCAAAATCTGCCGCGGCCTGACGTCGACCTTCCCGCACTCCGGCCGCCCTGGCCGCGGCCACCTGCTCCGCGGCATCGATATTGGCGCCGACCATCAAGCCAAACGTTACCGGCCCGACCGCCACCAGACGTGCCTTCGTCACCACTCGCACCAGGCCATCGGCGTCGTACTCATCGTGATGGCCCTGAATCCAGAAGCTCGCGCCAGCCTCATCGATGTCGCCGCGGCCAATGAGCGCGAGAACATCATTGCCCCAGCTCGTGTCCGCAGCGTGAATTGCGAAATTAAGCCCCCCGGCGCTTTCCCACAGATCCAAACTGCCGGAAGAATTTCGGCCCAGGAGGCAACTGAGATCCGAATTGAAAAGTGCCACCACAGCGTCCCTCGCGATGCTCTCGCGAAAACAACCGAACGCATAAGTTTCGCGAAATGCGTCCATGTCGATTTTCAGATTATACGGGACCGCAACGCCCGATATCATCCTTCCGGGATTGCCGGCCGAAGGGGATTCAATCGCGGCACTGAACCGCCGCAGTTGCAGACCTGGCAAGCTGGGCGCGATGTTCGCGTGTGACGCCGTAAACGATATCGCCTGAGGATGGAGACGCGTAGCCGCCTCGGCCGACTTCCTCAGGCCCCATCGAGTAAACCGTTCCGTCATGGCTTTCACCTTTCGCATTCCCGCGACCTCCCCGTATCAAACACGCGAAGCACGGCATTGAAAAACTTCATTCCTTCGCCGGCCTGAATCGCCAGCCGGAGGGAATCTTCCGAATTAGCGGTGTAGGGAAAGAGCGCACCGATCAGTTCGTACCCGTTCAACGCGTAGCGCGGGTCGATAGCCAAGCCGCGAATTCCGGCCGCCTCTTCGGCCAGCTCGGCCAGGAGCTGGTGGTATCTCACCTTGCGAGGACCAAGCTCCTGCTCGAAGGCCTCCATCCGGCATTCAAAGATCTCTCCGCGAGTCCGTTCAACGATCGCCTCCTGTTGGGCGCCGGCTTGCCGGGCAGCATCGCAGGCCGCTCTCGCCTCCGCTAGAACCGCGCGCGCTGGAGTCAGTTTGCGCAGAGCATCCTGGTCAGGCCACTCCCGCTCGGCCAGCGCAGCCTGGACCCGCGAGGCCTGCAACACTCGCTCGATATCCTCGCGCTTGTCCTCAGCCTCCCGGACCACACCTTCGGCCGATTGGATTCTGTTTCGCAAGCGATCCAGCTTCAGAATCTCGCCGGCCAGCTTCTCGTTCAATGCAATTGTGTTTTTCAACATGTAGCTCCTGTAGGGAAGGCCCAAAATTGTCGTTTTTGCGCCTGTGACCCAAAGTTTTTTTTCTAAATCGTCCGCCCAACCGAGCAAACCCTGAACCGCGGGCCAGTTTCGCCGGATTTTCCGGAAAATTTCACGGTTAGCAGCTCCCTCCTGATGAATCGTTAAGCCCAAACTCATGCCCGCAGATTGCCCATGTTGCCAGCAATAGAACCACACTGCCCTTTCCCGTCTATTGAATCCCGCGATCGCTGCGATACCTTCCCAATCCACACATGCGGTCAACTCCGGGTCAATCTGCATCGCGGCCACCGCCTCCAGAGAGACCTCCAGTTGGGCCGCGGTCCGTTGCCGTCCCTCCTGATCCTTGCCACCGATACGAATCGGTCCGAATTCTCGCGGTCTCATAAATACCTCGTTTCTTCCCTACAGACGAATGCAGTAGGGACGATACTGCGAGCCACAGCCCAACAAGACCAGTCCCGGCCAGGCGCCACAGCACCCGGCCAGCCAGGTTTACAAACGTCAGGACACGCGCTCATAAAGCACCATCGGCTCCTTTTTCGCCGGCCCTGGCCAGGAGCCTTTGTTCTTCCTCGGTCAACGGAAGCTGCAGACAGAGCAATGCTTCCCTCTCATTGCGATAGGGGCTTACTGGAAAGCCCGGCGTGATGATCTCAATCTCGACATCCCAATAACCCTCTGGCCTGCGAAAGGGATTTGGATCTCGGGCCAGCAGCTCAGCGCGGTGAGCCCACCACGCGGCGCGATATTCGGCTGGACTAGCGAAACCAGGTCCGCTACCAATACCCAGACCGATGGTCAATTCCGAGACCTGCGTATCAGTCAGATCCCCGTTACGCGTCGCCATGCCATCACCCCTGGTTTTCAACCTCACTCGCGCCATAGCGTTACGTGCCCGGCGGCCGGCCAACGGGCCGCTTCTCCTCCGCCGCCTCATCGGCCAAGCCGATTGTGCGCCAGAGGTTCTCGTATTGCTTCAGCAGCCGGGTTTCCGTGCCGAGCAACGGATTCGCGGCGATCCGGCCACGCGCCGCGCTCACCGTCAGGCCCTGCTGCGCCAGCTTAACCCTCACTTCATGCAGGCGATCGGCGATTTGGCAGAGCTCGATTACCAAGGGCCTGCTCTCCATGACGCCATCGGCATTCTCGGTTAGCCACTGCCAGAGACGCGCGCCTTCCCCGCTAGGCTTGAGCTCTTCCGGGGTGTTGGTGTCCTGTTCCATATTTACGATTTACACCTGCGCCATTAATAACTCTCAGATCGGTTGGCCAAGATCACGAGGCGGCCCTCCTGAGGGATTTTTACCCCCCATGGGGTCTACGGTCGCCCCTGTTCATCAGGGTGCGGGTTACCCTTGCGCATCCGCGATACGTTGCAGCGATTGCACCTCGTGACAAGGTTACTCAGTTCCAGGCGCAATTCCGGCGCCTGATCGATAGGAATCACATGGTCAGCGTTCAAGTGGGTACGCCGGTCCCTGAGCCTCAGCCGCAACTCCTCCAGAATCCGTTGCGCCGGCGGCATCGGCAATCCAACTTCTCTACACATCCGCACAATATCCGGCTCAAATCCGCAATCAACGCAACGCCAGGCATCACGCTCAAAACAGGGAACTCGCAGGCGCCGAAAGTCGGCGCCGTAGCCCCGCTCATCGGTTGTTCCCCTGGCAGCAGAAGTCTCCCGGCGACAGCTACTGCACTTACCGCCCGTGTCCGTCAGATTCGGACAGCCTGCCGTCGTACATGCTTTCTTCATTGGCATTTCCGTTTTCTCCCTTTTTATGAATCCTGACGGGTTTCGCCGCTCCTGACGGGTTTTGAAGCGTTTTCCAGGAACTTCCCTATATAAGAAAACATATAGAAAGTTACAGGAAATTGCCCAAAAACCCGTCAGTCGGTGCCCGAACCCGTCAGGCAAGCTGGTGGTCTGATTGGTTCTGACGGGTTAACCTAAAAACTTCCGAAAGTGAGTATAAAAGCATAAAGTTTCAATCAAACCCATCAGAATCCGTCAGGACCCCCTGGCTGGTACCACGCACGGCCAAGCCGAGATAAACTGACCCGCGATCAGTGTGCTCTTTTTGGAACTTCTTTTCCCCCATCCGCCGACCAAACGCGGTCGCAGTCATAATGAACTTCTCGCCGCCGGCCTCGCACCAACGCCGGTATTCGGCATATAGCGCACCCGCAGCAACGCGTAGATCTGACGCAATTATGCAGCGGTCGCTATGAAATCGCGCCAGGATATCATTGTCTTGTCGATATTCGGCTGTCGCACGCACCACCGATTCAGGAAAAGCCAGACCGTCTTCCTGCCACCGCAGACATCCCTCCACTGCCCAAGTCAGTATTCCCGGCAGCTCATCGAGTAGCCCAGTCTTAAGCGTGCGGTCTTCGCGTCCCTCAAAACTGACATCGAATGGCACCAGCTTCAAACGGCTCCAAATCGCGGGATCGCTGCCTCGCACAGTCGGCTTGTAGTTGCTTGCCAGCCACAACTTGAAAACCGGCAGGAACTCGATCGAGTTTTCGTAAAGCCGTCGGGCTCTCACCAAATCGGCGCCCGTCAGATTTTTCGTAGTCGCCTCGGCAAACCGCGCCCCATCGCCCGATTCCTGCGCACTTACAAACCGCCTGCCCTGCAAATTTGCGATGTCATCTCGCGGACCAGTTTCCTGCTTTCGTTGCACCAGCATGCTGAAATCCGCAGTAGTGCCATAATCGCCGAGAAGCGCAGATACGACCCGAAGGAAAACGCCCTTGCCATTTCGCCCGGTGCCGTAAAGCAGAAAAAGGCACTCCTCGCGAGTGGAACCCGTCAGAGAATAGCCAATCGCACGCTGGGCAAAACCCGGCAGATCCGGATGAGGACCAAAGATCTCTGCAAGAAACTCCAACCAGCGAGGACACTTAGCCGATTCGCTGTATGCCACCGGTACGAGCTTCGTGTTTCTATCCTCTCTCCGGTGCGGCCGCAGCACTCCGGTCCTGAGGTCCAACGTGCCATTTAAAAGGTTCAGACCCCATGTATCGGAATCTAGGTAAGTCGCGAGAATAGGGACGCCGGGCTCCGATTCAGCAAGAGCCACCATCGCCCGCAACTGCGCGGCCTTCTCTGATCGGCGCGCCCAGCTTGCGGTCGCCTCGCGGCGATTCTGATCGTCGATCGCTGAGGCCTCCGAATAAATACTTCGGACGGTGCCCTTTCCCATTCCCATGATTTCTTGGGTCCGATCAGGATTAAATCGCTTGCCATCCCAAATCAACCACTGCTTTTGGTCCGGGCAAAAAAGCAGGTCAGTCCCATGCTTGTCTATAAGTCGCTCAGCGTTGCCCAGTTCCGTTAATGGCCGAAAGCGCGGCTCAGTTCCGGAGACGGGCGCCGATACCGCCTCCTTGCCCATAGGAGCGCTCTCGCCTCCTATCGTGGCCGGCTTCAGTCCCCGGCCAGGGAGCCCAAGGAGTACTGGCGACTTGATCGCGCCGGCATTTGGACAGGCGTCGCAGAATCGCCCGCCATTGAGTGAATGCCGGACCTTGGCACACGTGACAGGGCCGGCATCGCGGATCGCGTGAGCCAGCTTAGCTGAGGTTTCCTTCGCGTTATAGCCGGGATGCGGCCGGCTCAACTCGTGGGCGAGATCCTCACCATTTGTGCAGCGTCCTGCAACCCCAAGTTGCGCATACCATTCCGGCTCGCCCAACGTCGCCGCATGATCCGAGCAATGACGCATCCATCCACAGCCCCGCAGGACCAGGCCGATATCCGCCGGCGGCCAGCCCCCGCGGACGCCCGCCGGCGGCGAGACCGGCTGGATCCGCGCTTTGATGAGGTCGAGCAACCACGGAGGCGCCGGCTGAGGGGTAATTTCATCCGGACCGAGTTCCGGCTCCCAAGCGTACTCGTTGCCGCTCCGATGCCGCGATGGAGGCGCCACAATGATGTGACCCTCACCGATGACATCAAGCCCCGTGTATTCTTCGCCGAGCTGCAGGGCGGCCGGAATGGCAAAATCAGGCCAGGTCCAGTATTCGTGCGTTCCCCCACCGCCAGTCTTCGCCGTCAAGGTGTAAGGCAGCTGGCCGTGCCGATAGACCAGCGCCTGGCGCGCGTCTTCCCCGCCATTGCGCGGATCTTTATCGAGCACCCAGAGCTTCGATTCTGCGCCGCCGACGATGCCGATATTGGCTTGCGGATACTGCTTCCACCAGGCGCGGATCCGCTCTTCGTGGCAGCTAGCCTTCTTATCGAAATCGCGAAATCGCGGATGCTTCCCCGCACTGGGACATGGACCCATATGCCGGCGATCGCGGAATACCTGACAACTACACTTCCCTGCAATCAAGTTATGAAGGGGAGTGACGCGAATCCCGCGCCCGCCATAACTGAGCGCGGCTTCAAGGAGTGTACCGGGAAAGCTACCTGCCATTAGTTTTTCCCGCCGCTGCCGGCACCGTCGCTGCAGACGTTTGCAGTATCCATCCCCGGCGCCTCAATCAGTGCAGCCCGCATGAATGCGACCCCGTCCCGCGTACGATCTGGTTGAGCGTCAACCAGATGATAGCCAGCCAGACCACAGTATTGATTTCGGTGTCCCAGGAATAGCCTCGGGTCACCATCCAACGGGCCGGCGCCGTGCCAATGATGCCTCCCGCAATAAGGGCAGCCGATCACCATCCAGCGCCAGAATGCTTCCCCGCGGGTACGGTATCCAAATTCCAGGAGTGCCAATGCAATCGGAGGATCATTCTGTCTGCTCCGGTTTTCCCCGCGAGCCTCTTGGAAATCCGGCATCGAAGCCGGCGGTTGAGGAGTCACCTGTAAAGAAGGCCCAGAATGACCCCTTTTGCCCCTGTGAAAACAGATTTTTTCGCGAAATACGACAGCATTCGGTTCAAGACAATCGCCTCGCCATCAAGACAGTGCAATTGTCACTTCGGCCGGGCTCCCAGTCCGTAAATGCGCGCACGCCGTCATACCCGGCGTCAGTGATAGATTTCGCGGCCCCAGCCCTTTCTGCGGCCTCAATGTTCGAAGGATGTTCGCGGACTAAGCTCAGGACCAGGCCCTCAATCCAAATCGCCCGGCCCTGCTCCACCCACTTCCGCGCTAGCTTGAGTTTTATTACCCTTGCAGAGAATGGAAGGGGGTTAGAAATCCGCGCATACTGCGGGTTGGAATCAGGCCTCTCACAGCTCGCCCCTGGCCTCTGCGCCGACAGGGCAATCATAGATTACCGCCGATGTCGGGCTTTGCACCGCCGGAAGGGCAAGTCTTGAGCCAGCTCTCAATTGCCACAGCCGGATAAACAATCCGACCGCCGCGCCGCCCAAGTTGACCGCTGATCTTAATGAAAGTGGGGCCGGTCCCACGTAGCCGCATTAAGCGCAGTTGTCGAAGACCAATACCATACTCCTCATGCGCCTGCCTTTCAGTCAGGTTCCGCTTTTGTGTTGTTTTCGTCTCCATGACCAGAAGTATGCTGCAATAGCGTTAAAGACTCCAAATAGTCGTTTTTTTGTTTTATGATCTAATTATGACGAAGCCTTTAGGAACTTCTCAACCACTCGGTGATGTTTTTTCCCCAAAGTTCTCACATCTAGAAAACGAAGTCCTAATTCCCGACGGAGTCGAGAGGACGCGAAGGCGCCCAAATCAATCGATGCTTTCCCAATTCTGCACAATCGCGGTGTCTCCGAACGTCTCTCGATCCGTGCAGGCATTCGCCAAGCGATGGGGCCTCTTACAGCTCTGCATTCACGGCTTACCCACCACTGGCCACCATGAATGCCGGCCCCACGACACCATCGACGGCTACTGGAAGTTCGCCGGCTGCCTCAGCTCGCTTTGCAATCTTGGCCGTTCACTAGCGATTGGCACCTGTGGCGAACTGAACGATTGGAAATATGCCCATTCCGGCCTGACCGATGAACGTTTCGACGAATCCAGGACTTTTATGAAGCACGTCACGTTGGCGCGGACTACCTTTCAAGGGCTGATTAGAATGTTAGTCGAAGTCTCTGGAGTCATCCCGCGGCTGCACTGGGATCAAAAATCGCGGACTTGGGCAATCGATTTTGATACCTTCCACGGATCAAATCTGCCGGCAATCCTCACTATGCAGTTGATTGCGCGAGTCGGTCGAGCAACGCTGCGGCAATGCCGAGAGTGTCCGGCCTGGTTCGAGCCACAAGGGAGACAGGTTTACTGCGCACAATGCGGGACAAGAGCGGCTTGGCGAGCAGCCTCACAGCGATTTAGAGACAAACGCACGAAGGGTCCAGACTTTGGGGGAAACTTTGGGTACAAGGTGGAAAAAACAAAGACAAATGGCGGCTAATACAGGCTAGATAAGATGTGACATTAAACCCGTATTTTCAATAGCATGACTGGCTATTGTAAATGCTATCAGTGACATCCAATTTAGGGT
>CAWJGZ010000003.1:0-488896 GCA_963842505.1 Bryobacterales bacterium | reverse complement strand
GCGGCTTATGCCGACATCGGCATAAGAAGCACTCGGTCCGCGGGTTCCTGTCCACCCTGGGCCAGAAGATGGGGCTGACGGTCACCTCCACCAAGGCCGCGGAAGGGGAGCGCCGCTATTCGGTGAAAGGCTGAAGCTCACCGATTCGGTTCCTTCTAGCCGCCGAGGTTCCCGCCTCGGCGGCCTTTCTTTGTCCGCTCCCCGAGAGCAGGAGCCTCAGTTCTCCCGCCCGGCCCGCCGGCAAGTCTCCTCACTGCATGCCTGCTCAATGGCGCGAGCGGAGCGGATCTGTCTTCCTGCGGGGTCGTCGCTGCCACAAAATAAGCGTGCGATATTGGGCCATATCGGAAGCCATGTGGACATTACCTCATTGGGTCAGAGGACATCAAGCAAAGCGGTACTGAGGCGGTATGGGTTTCGAAGTGTTAGGTCGGCTGCGTGGCAGAGGTCCGCGTGACGTGTTCGGGGCGATAGGGGCGTCGCAGAATGACCACTTGGAGGTAGTGCGGGCGCTGCTCGCCGCCAAAGCGGACGTGCACCACTCAACCGATTGGTTTCGGGACAGCACATCGACCGCGCCGCCTTGGCCGATGCCCCCGTCGCGAGGGTGGCGCGAGGGCGGATTGTGCGGCCTGCAGGATCGCAGTAGAATTGGTTCTGCAAAGCACCAGCAGTGTAGCGCCCTGTTCGTGGGACTGCGGACTGACCTCACGGACAGCCGGCGGATCAGAGTCCGCACAGCGAATGGTCGGAGATTCGACCGCGAAAACCACGAATCTTCATTTAGCGGCGGAATGACGACCCTAAGCGGCGCCGAACTCAAGGAAATTGGGATTGACGTTGACAGAACAAGAACTCAACCAAAGGGTACCTCTCCGCTGGATCGGGCGGCTCTTGGCCCCACGCGCGGAGCGCCAACGCCGAGAAGTAAACTATTGCGGCAATCCGGCCCGACCTAGCTCGCCTAATACCCAGCCTCAATTCAGCGCGCACGTCAGTAATGGATACAAACGCCTCATTCGTGGTAACCCCACTCGCCAGTGTTTACATTCCCAGCCACTCTACCGGCAGCGTGGTCAGCGCGGGAACATACGTAATGAGCAAGACGCCCGCCAGCAGGATCAGGTAAACCGGAAGCGTGGCGCGGTACACGGCGGTCATCGGCTGTTTGAAACGGTAAGCGGAGAGACACAGGTTCATGCCGATGGGAGGTGTAAGATATCCGAGTTCCAGGTTGGCTAGGAAGATTACTCCCATCTGCACGGGGTTGATGCCGAAGCCGGCGGCGATGGGCTGGATCAGCGGCACCATCACGATGATCGCCGAGAAGACGTCCATGAACGAGCCTTTGATCAGCAGAACGATATTGAGCAGCAGCAGGAACTGGTACTTGGAGAGGTTGTGTGTAGCGACCCAGTTGGACAGGATGCCCGGCACGTCCTGCATGGCCAGGTAATACGTAAGCCCCTTGGCCACGCCGATAATCAACAGCACACCGCCGACCACGGTGACGCACTCCACGGCGACGCGCGGAAAATCTCGGCGCAGCGAGAACCCGCGCAGGATGAAGCACTCGACGATGAAGGAATACACGACGGCGATGGCGCCCGCCTCCACCAGCGTTCCGCCGAACCCGCCGAAGAGACCGACGATGACGATCACCGGCAGCGCCAGTTCCCATTTGGCGATCCACAGAGCCTGGCGGGCCTCTGCCCAGGAGAAACGCGTACGCACGGCCCCGCTTCTCACCCCGTGGAAGACGCCCCATGCCGAAACCATCGCGACCATCATCAGCCCGGGCACGAAGGCACCCACGAACAACGTGTCGATCTGCACCGTCCTGGCGTAGACGGCGTAGAGGATGACGGGCAGGCTCGGCGGAAACAAAAGCCCGAGAGAGCCCGACCCATTGATCAGACCGATCGAGGACCGCTCCGTATAACGCGCTTTGATGAGCATGGGCAGCATCAACCCGCCCATGGAAACGATGGTGACTCCGGAGCCAGCGAAGGTGAAAATGGCAAAGGCCACAGCCGTGGTGACGGCGAGGCCACCCGGCAGCCAGCCAAACAGGGCGGTGTAGACGCGCAGCAGGCGCGTGCTGGCGCCGCCTTCCACCAGCAGATAGCCCGCCAGTGTGTACAGCGGGAGAGACGGCAAGACCTCCGAGACCATCAGGGAGTACGCGTTGTCCGGCACATCCACGGCGGGCTGGCCGATATGCCATAGCAGCAGCAGCGCGATGCCTCCCAAGGTGGCGAAAATGGACAGGCCCAACACCGCGCCGGCGATGATGACAATGATCCCGATCCACACTGCCGCCGGCCACTCCGGCCCCGGCGCGAAGTTCAGAATCAGCGGAGCCAGCACGAACAAAGCCGCAGCCAGGCGATGGAGAAAGGCGGCGCCGGCCCCGCGGATCGCGCGCAGCGTGATGAGGAGGAAGCCGAGCGGCATCACTAGGGCCAGGGTCCAACTGGGCACTCCCAGTGCGAGGTTCTTTCCGATGGACATCTCGGACGCCACAAACCGACAGCTCGCCCAGCACAGGCTGGCGGAGATGGCCGCCGTCAAACCACAGCCGAAGACGCGCACCGGCACGGCCCACCGCGGCGGCACGAAGGTGTTGGCCGACATCCCCAGCAGCCGGTCCCCGGAGGCGGCCAAGGCCGCGCCCAGGAATGCGATCCACAGTGTGAGCTGCTGGACGAAAACCACCGAACCGGGGATTCCACGAACTCCGGCCCGCCGGGTGGCCATGGCGATGATGGGCAGCAAGGACGCCAGGAAAATGGCCAGAATCGCGACGGCCCTTTCCCCGCATCCCAGGATGCGCCAGACGCGTGTCACTTGTCGCCCTTGCCCTTTGCCCTGGCGATGCCGTTTCCTTGGGCGCCGCTCGAGGCGGCCCTCTTTGCGTCAGCCTTCTCCGGAGGTTTGGCTGGATGCTCGACTCGATACTGGTCGCGCAGCTTCTGGACTTCATCGAAGAGGTCGGGCGGAACCATCTTGCCCCTGATCTTGGGATACATGGCTTCGGTCTGCTTGCGCCAATCCGCCATGGCGGCGGGATCCAGGTGAGTGACCTGCAGCTTGTTCGATTTCTTGCCGGGCTGGCCGGCCATCATGGTGGCGATGGCCCCGGTGTCCTGGGAGCGAACGTCCGCTTTCAAAACCTCTCCGGAATGGCGCGCCGCCGCCAGCATGGGGCTGCGCTGCGCCGCGGGGATCTTCTCCCATACGTCCCTGGCAACAATCGTTGCGCCGACCAGAGGCGCCCACTTCACGTCGCACATATTCGGCGCGAGGGTGTACAGCCTGGTGGTTTCGGCGTAGAGAGCCGTCTCGGGAACGGCGTCGAGGTTATGGGATTGCAGTTCCATGTAGATGTCGGTGGCGGCCATCGGGAAGACACGGAAACCATTGATCTGCCACAGCTCCACCTCGGTTGCGTCGCCGGCCCAGGTCCAGAGCCGCAGCTTCCGCAGATCTTCGAGCCTCCGCACCGGCTTGGTGGAGAAGAACTGGACCCAACCGACATCGCTCCAGTAGAGCACTTCGTAGCCTTTATCCCGGAGCCGTTGCTCGAGCTTAGGGGCGATGCGGTCGCGTACGTAATCGAGTTCCTCGTAGGAATCGAACATCATAGGTATCTGGAGGCAGGCTACGCCCTGGTCGATGTCGCCCAAGCCGGCGCCGGAAAGGCCGGCGGCCTGGATCGAGTGGTGATCCAGCCGGCGGACGCATTCCGGCTCGTCGCCCAGCACGCCGCCGGGATGGATGACCAGGTTGACCTTGCCGCTGGAGATCTTCTTCCAGTCCGCCGCCATGTTCTCCATCACTTTGAACCAGGTCGAGCCATCGGGCGCCAGCGTGGCCATGTCGATCTTCTGAGCCCGTGCCACCAGCGCGAGCCCGCACAGCGCTGCCGTAAAAACGATCCGCTTGCACATTGCATCCTCCTTAGGGTTTTTGGGGCGCCGATGCCAGGAACAACGCGTCAATGTGTTCGAGCAGCCAACGCGCGCGGCGCTGCGCCACCAGATTGGCCAGCCGGATATCGGGATCGGCGTCCGGATCAACGGCGAGAGCCTTTTCCAACATCGCTTTGAATTCGGCGACGTCCTGCGCCGGCAGGCATGCATTCTCGGCGAAGGAGACGTAGGTTCCGACGCGCCTGCCATGGGAGAGCTCGATGGCGCGCTCGAAGTGCCGGCGCATCAGCTTCCCCGCCGCTTCGGCGCTGATATCGGTGCGCGCCGCTTCGAAGGTGATGAGGAACTCGGGCACGGCGCCGCCGTCGAAGCTCTCGTCGAGCGCGGCCACGCGCTGCAGGATGGTCTCCAACAGGGGCAACTCGGCGATCATCGCGGGGTCGGTCTTGGAAAGAGAGATAGCCAGCCCGCGGGAGGCCGCGGTCCAATAGAGCAGCGGCACGTCGCGTTTACGAACCCGCTTCAGGGTGGCCTCGGCATCGTCGTCGAGCGCCCTGGCGAAGCCGGGATAGCGGGCCTCGAGTCCCCGCATGGCGTACCCGTAGGCGCGCAGGTAGAGCTTGCGGGCGCGGTCGCGGAGAGCATTGGCGCGATCGAGATCCTGCTCCCTGGCTTCGTCGATGCGCGAATCCACGAAGGCATAGGAGAATTCGGTGAAGCCTTGCGCCGCGGCCAGCAGCAGCCCGGTGTGCTTCGGCGATTCCGACAGCAGGCTTTCGTAAAGCTTCAGTCCGAACGGAATGGCGGCTTCGACCAGGTCAGGATCGTTGTCGCTGGTGAACGTGCTGCCCCCGGAGGCCAGCGCGTTGCCAAGTTTGTTGATGGCCACCCGCTTGATGGAGCAGCCGCAAAGCAGAACCAGCGCGCCGCATACCGCTGCGTTTCTCGTCAGCATCGTCATGGATTCCGTCCTTATTTCATGCACGTTCCGTAGGATCGCCTCTTTCAATTACTCCCGGCACGTGCTGACTTTTCGTTCCGCAGAAGGATCGACGAACACCCCTGACTACGGGCGGCCGAACACCTTCTGCACAAGAGCTCCGACCTTTTCTCCGATGTCTTTGTCTCCCTCTCCTTCGAAGCGGCCTTTGGCGTCCAACGGATAGGGCCACTCCATCCCGCCGGCGAAGCGCACCTGCGTGACCCCGGCTGACACCTTAATCTCTTTGCTGCGAAGGTAGGCGTCCGCGCCATCGAAGCCCGTATTGGCCTGCTTGACGAGCAGGAATCCTCCCGGCGGGACGCTGGTGATGCACGCCTTTCCACTCCGCGTCACAGGCGCCGGCCGCGCCTTGTCTTCCAACAGAACGCCAACCGTCACCTGTTCCACCTCACGGCTACTGAGATTCACGAGAAGCAATTCCAGCCAGGTTCTCGTTGAAAGCGGACCCGGCAATTTGCACGGGGAACTCAGCCCGGCGCGGTTCTCTTCCGAAACTGATGGATTCTTCCCTCCTGTCCGCGGCAGGCCCCGGGGGTTGCGCCACGGCTGCCACCCCTGCCAGCACAATGAGGATAATTACCAGTTGCTTCATCATGCTGTTTCTCCTTTCCAACCTCACCTCTCGATAAGCGCTTTCGTAAATGCCTCACTTTCCTTTTGGCATGATCAGATTCTCGGCTTCGCGCAGGAGGCTCTGCTTGTCCTGCTCTCCGCAGTACCGCTGCAAATCGCCCAGATATCGTGGATCGCCGAGAATCTTCGAAAGCTCATCCAGCAGGACTGCTTTCGCCTCTTCCTTATGCCCCGCTTGCTGATGCGACATGGCGCGGAAGATCAGGTCTTCGATGGTGGCGAACTCCCGCAGTTGTGCCGCGTGGGCCAGGGTCGCCAGCGCCGCCGTGAACGCTCCCACGCGATACTGCGCCGCTCCGAGAGTGCTCCAGTAATCCGGCTCGTCGGGTACCAGGCTGATTGCCTCCTCGGCCTGGTGGAGGGCCGTGGTATAGGCTTCGGGCTTGGCGCCGCGCGAGCTCACCGTCTCCCAGCTCTGCTGGTTCAGATCGGCGGCTCTCTTCTTCGGACCGGCGCGCTTATATGTGCCGGCCATGTCGGTTGAGGAACCAAAGGCGTCCGGTTGCTTCAGACAGTCCAGGACAAACTGCCGCAATTCCGCGGTGGACGCGGGGAGAATCAAGAAGGATCCATCGCAATCTCCCTCCGTGAGCCGCTCGAAGCGAGGCGATCCGGTCCGCTCAATCTGCTGGAGCAGTTTCTCCCCGCCTAGAAAGTCGGCTTGGAGCCTATCACCATCCACTCGCAGACGGGCAAAGTAGTGAACCACGAGTGGAGCCAGGAGGTCCTGCGAGACGTTGATGACGATATCCGCGATGGTCTCGCCGCCGAGTGGCACCAAGTGGAAGGCTAGGAACTTTTGCCCTCCCGCGAGGACCTCATATCCCGAATCGACGTCGGGCTGGATGCGGAAAGTGATCCCGAACTCGCCCTCCGCATCGGTCCACAGGCCGGTCAGCGCCGGATTGAGCACGGTGGTCTCCGACGTATACAGCGGCCGCAGGGAGACAATGCCCGCTTCGTTTGCGTACACGATCAGGGGCGCCAGCAAAAACAGGAGCGATCGAATTGCGGTAACCATATCAAACGAGCCTCTGTCCTGCAATAAAGAAAAGAGAGCCAATCGTTACCGTTAAGAACAGCGATATTCCGAAGGGGGATTGCCGATGGCCCAGGACAAGCCGGTGTGCGGCGCGGAGCGAATTCGCGGCGCCGCGGTGAGGGCCAAGTGCGGTCGTCAGGCGCAGGTTGACCGGCCGAGAGCCGACGGTTATGGGGGCTGCACTTGGCGTTACTTCACTCTGTGCAGCTCGGTTTCTTCACTGAACGATTTGTTGTCGCTTACGTACGGCAGTAAGTGCCGGCGCAGTTCGGCGCTTGACGCTGTTAATACCATCCTGTTCCAGTCGTCGGCCAAAACCTCATGTCGAGGCAGGCCGCTAGCTTCGATCTGATCCTGGAGCCAGGAGCTGTCCATTCCACTCACCCATGCGGTGTCTTTTTCCAGGCGGAGCTTGTAGAAGAGATGCACCGGAGGCAACGGTCCGTCACTGGGACAAAGGACATCGAGCAGAAGCCGGTTCCCCACCTTCATCAGGTGCATCGTCCCCACGCCATTGTTGGATTCGGGGACTGCTTTCACGCTGTAGCCGGACTCCGCGCGGTCGATTGTATATCGGTCCTTCGTGCCGTCGGGTTCGGCCTTGACTTCCTCCCAAGTCCCCACGAGGGCAGGGTCAAACACAGTCTCCTTGCCATTCGGGATCGCCAGCGGATGCAGCGAAACCACGGCGCCACACCCAGTCAGCGAAATCAGCGCCGAAATGAGCAGGATTACCCTTGCTTTCAACATGATTTCATTCCTTTCTCGCTCCGTAAACCGTGGATGCCAAACACCCCGCAAATCTCTCGGGGAGCACGGTGCCTGCTGACAACTGCCCTTCGCGGCGGGCCACGTTTGTGCCAGCGGATCCGCACACACGTCCACTTGCGCCGGCCTTCGAGGGGGCCTCCGCACTTCTGGCTCCGTTCCGTTGCGGTCATCTTTCAGCCTCCGCACGGTTAATAAAGCAAACCGCCGCGAATGTTACGCCCGCTCCGGGGCGGCGCCAAGGCAACGGCTATGGCCGCGCCATCGTTCGTTTTGCGGTTCGAGATGCCACAACCGCGCCCAGGTACGTGCCACCGCAGGCAGACAGCAGAATACCGGGGCCCTGAGACAGGATGACCGGCCACTTCTCGACCAGAACCATGATGAAGACTACGACGAGCACGGGCAGGTTCAGCACCAACATGACGGGCCAATCCGTCCGGTAGGCGTCCGCGTTCTTTCGCGACAGGAAGAACTGGCAAAGGCAGCAATAAGCCGCCAGCGCGACGAACCCCGGGACCAAACCTGCCGTTTCGCCGACGAACATAGCCACGAAGAATGCGAAGAGGCCCAACAAAAACGCGATCACTGTTTTCGACATTTCCAGCTCCAGACCGGGATGTACGCTCCTGAACACCCGCGTGCTCGCGCCTTTCTATTTCTTTCGGAGCGTCACGGGCATACCGTTTTCTTCGTGGCTAAGCTGTCCAACGATTTCGGTCCCTTCTTTGTTCATGGTTCCCTGGAAGCTCGCGTGGGCAATCTTCAGGCCGAACTCCACCTTCTGGCCCTCCTGCTTCACGTCATTAATCGGCAGGCCCGTCGAGCCCTGCACGTCAATAGTCGCAGCCACGGTTTTGTCAGCTTGATTCTTAAAGTGGACCGCCATGCTCATTTCGCCGCCGGGTGTCTGCATCGTGCCTTCCCAGTCTCCTTCGAGTTCCTTCGATACTGCCGGACTGGCCGGGGGCAGGTAGACCTTCGCTTCGCCGGTGCGCCTGAATTCGACGGGCAGCAAGCCTCCCCGCGTGGTGACTTTGCCGGCCAGCTTTCCGTCGGGTCCCAGCGTGAGGTCGAAGGTGGACATCATCAGTTCGACGGCCAGAAATTTGACGGACTTGCCGTTGACCGCGACATCCTTCACGTGCAGGCCAAACGCGTTCTCGGAGGGAATCGCCATGCTGGCAATCCACTCCGACCTGGCGTTCTTTGCGAGGTCGAGCGTCAGCCCAATCTCGTGATTCTTCTCCGTCATGGTGCCTTCCCAGTGGCCATCGGGGCCTGCCTGCGCGCATGCAAGCGACACAAGGAACAGAGCCATCCCCGCGCCACGAAGAGTTCGAGTAAACATAAAGTGCCTCCGCCGGGCTCCCCGATTCGGACTCCCGGCCATTCCAGGCTTAATTCCAACCACCAGTTGCCGATCCCGCGAGCCGGCTGACACCTGCCCAAGGCCAGCCTCCGCGCCAGGCCCTGCCCGTTAAGGCACACCGCCTGAGCTTTCTTCTCCTCTCCCCTTGAACCAGGAAACAACGAACAGGATTCCGGAAACGAACACGGGCAGGCCCAGGGCTGGCCCCATTCCGCCGCCAGCGCCGTAGCGAATCGAAAACCATTCGTTCCACCAGACGAGAGCGTACCAGAAGAAGAAGATCATCCCCGCGATGAATTCGCTGTGCCACGAGGCGGTAAGACCCAGGAGAAAAAGGACAAACAACAATTGGGTGAGGGCGAGTTCGAGCCCCATGGAAGCAGGGCGGTTATTCTCGATGATCAGGCTTCTGGTGGACGGAATCCACGCGAGAAGCACAAAGACCAGGTACAGCAGTCCGTAGATGGCAGTCGCGACCTGAGGTTTCGAAGCGCGAAACGGGCGCATAGACGACCTTCCTCTCTTAGCTATAAAGCAATCCGCGGCGAGTGTTACCGGCCAAAACGGAGAGCCCCATGTAACGCTGGTTTCGACGAGCCGTATCTGCTAGTGGAACGCCGAAAGTAACTCAGCGTTTTCGACGGCCGTGGCGGCGAAAAGGAAGTGATCCCCCGGCTCAGAACTCCGCCGCGCAGGCGCATTGTGCGCAACTGCCGTTGATCAGGTCGGCCAGGTCGCCGCCGCCGGCCCGGGTTCGTAGCGCCTGCGCATCGTTGGCCAGCTTGAGGCACTCCTGGCGATCCTTGATCCTGCCGGCCTGTTTGGCAGCCCGAAGCAGAGAGCGCGCTTGCGCGTACAACTGGTTCGTCTCCCAAAGCTCGCACGTAGTGGGGTTGCGAGGGATGGCGATTTCCGAAGGCGAGTACTCCGCCGCGTACAGCTTGCCGTCGAAGGCGGTCATGGCGGTCACATTTTCCGCGTGACCGATCAGCTTCCACGGCCGGTCCTGAGGGGCGGCCTCCCGCACGAGCAGCCTGTTACTGGAGGTTGCCGCATACAGCTTGCCGTCCAGAGCCGCCAGGGCGGTCACCCGGTCGGCGCCGCCAATGTCAACCCACTGCACTGGCTTGTGGACCGCGTCTTCCCAAATCAGGAGCCGGCCGCCGGCGTTGACTGCATAGATGCTGCCATCCAAAGCCGCCATGGCAATCAGGCCACTTACGGTGCCGATTCGCGTGAAGTGTATATTGCGGACCGGCTGGCCGATGCCAAAAAAACCCTCCCGGTTGGCGACGTACAGCTTTCCGTTCAGGCCCGCGATCGCGGAGACCAGCCAGCCCTCGCCCAGGATCGGCCAGGGATCATCACGAATCGACGGCCCCCGTTCGAGGATGTAATAGTCTACCGAGGCCCCGTACAGCCGGCCGTTCAACGCCGTCATGGCGACCAGGCGCTGCGCGCGGCCGATCGGCCGCCAGGGTGCGTTCACCGCCCGGGGATCGCGCATCCAGAGCTTGTTCGACGCCAGACGATGCCCCGTCGGGACCTGAGTTCCAAGCCCGGTTACAAGAGCCAGCAACCCAGACAGCAGTCGCTTCATGTTCCGACCTTTTGCGCTCGGAAGTACCTGATTTAGAGTACTATTAGAGTATTATTATACGGTAACGGGCAGGGGCGCATGCCTCTAAGTGAACTGACCGACCGTCGATTTCCCACAACGGCGTGGAGCGTCGTTCTGGCAGCCGGCCGCGATTCCACTAATGCGCAAGCCGCACTGGCCCGGCTCTGCGAGGCCTACTGGTATCCGGTGTATGCCTACATCAGACACCGGGGATACACGAGCCAGGATACCGAGGACCTGGCGCAGCAGTTCTTCGCTCATCTGCTGGAGACGCACTTAGTGCAGGCCGCCCGTCCCGATCGGGGCCGGTTTCGGTCCTTTCTCCTGGCCTCGGTCCGAAATTTCCTGGCCAATGAATGGGACCGCGCCCATGCCGGCAAGCGGGGCGGCACTGCTGTGGCCGTGCCCCTGGACGTTATAGCCGCTGAGGGGCGCTATGCGGCGGAGCTTTCCAACCAGATCACCCCCGAGAGGCTCTTCGAGCGCGGCTGGGCGCTGGCGCTGCTGCAACGCGTGCTGATGTATTTGCGGAGCGAGTTCGAAGCAGCCGGCCGAACCCGGCGGTTCGAGTTGATGAAATCGTTTCTGGATTCCGAGCCGTCCGAGAGCAGTTACACCCGGCTCGCCGCCGGGTTGGACACGAGCGAGGGTGCGGCCCGGGTTGCTGTTTACCGCCTGCGCAGCCGATATCGCGAGTTGCTGTGCGAGGAGATCTCGGAGATCGTGGCAAGCCCGGATGAGGTCGAGGACGAAATCCGCCACCTGCTGGCCGCGCTCGATGAGGGGTAACATTGCCCGCACTTTGCTTTAGTAAGGCGCAAGGAACACCATGACCGGCACGCAGTGCCTCCGATGCCACGCCACCCTGGCGGCAGGCCTGGAGGGCCTCTGTCCTCGCTGCCTGCTCCAAGCCGCGCTGAATGAGCCTCTAGCGGCAGAAGAGCAGATCGGGCCCTTTCGCATCATCCGGCTGATCGGAGAAGGTGGGATGGGAGCCGTTTACCTGGCCGAGCAGGACGAGCCCATCCATCGCACCGTGGCGCTTAAGATTATCAAGCTGGGCATGGATACCCGCGAGGTGATCGCCCGCTTCGACACCGAACGTCAGGCTCTCGCTTTGATGGAGCACCCCAACATCGCCCGGGTCTATGAGGCAGGCGCAAACGCCCGGGGCCGGCCGTATTTCGTGATGGAGTATGTACACGGCGTACCCATCACCGAATACTGCGATCGCAAACGGCTAACCATCCGCCAGAGGCTGGAGCTTTTTATTCAGATCTGCCACGGTGTGCAGCACGCTCACCAGAAGGGCATCATTCACCGCGACCTGAAGCCGTCCAACGTGTTGGTCACCGAGACGGACGGCCGGCCGGTGCCGAAGATCATCGATTTCGGGTTGGCCCGTGCGCTCGAACGGCGGCTCGGAGAACACACTCTGTTCACAGAGTTGGGAGTCCTGGTCGGCACGCCGGAGTATATGAGCCCGGAACAGGCTGCCGGCGGTGAGCGGCTGGATACGCGCACCGACGTGTACGCGCTCGGCATGCTGCTCTACGAACTGCTGACCGGCGCCCTGCCCTTCGGAGACGGCAAATTCCGCCACATGCCTCTCGACGAAATCTGCCGTGTGATCCGGAAGGAGGAGCCGCTCGCTCCCTCGCGGCGCCTGGCGTCGCTTGGCGGCGTTGCCGAAAAAATCGCCGAGCGCCGAAAGACCGAGTTAAGAACCCTGCGCCGGCGCCTGCGCGGAGAGATGGAGTGGATCACCCTGAAAGCGCTGGAAAAGGAGCCCGCGCGCCGTTACGGCTCGGTCGCGGAATTCTGCTCCGACGTGCTTTGTCATCTCCACGACGAGCCGGTCAGTGCGGGACCTCAGCGGCCCGGCTATCGCCTGCGCAAGTTCCTGCGCCGGCACTGGACCCTCACCGCCGCGACCATCGTCGGGGTCGCGTGCCTGACAGTAGCGGCGTTCGTGAGCACGATGCTCTATCTGCGGGCGGAGCAGGCGCGCATCACCGCCGTGCGGCACGAATATGCGACGGTAATCAGCGCCGCCGCATTGGACATCCGGGCCGCCGACCCGACCGGCGCCCGTCGCCGGTTGCTGTCCTGCCCTCCGTCGCTGCGCGGCTGGGAGTGGCGCCACCTGATGTACCGGACGGATCCTTCGGTCCGGGCGCTCAAGGCAAGCGGCAGCTTTCCACATTCGCCCTATGCCTCCGGTTTCGCCTTCCGTGGCGACGGGACCGTGGTCTGGCATTCCGAAACTTCGGTTGAGGAGTGGTCGGCCGAGGGCGCGCACACCAGCCACGCCGGCTTGAACGACGTTCTGGCGCTGGATGATGACGGCTTGCGAGCCGTCAGCCGGGGCGCCGACGGCCGCCTGAATGTGTACGGTCTCGTTCCGTTCCAAATGATTGCGGTGCTCGATGCGGGATCGAGGATCATCCACTCCGCCGCCTTCGAGCCCGGGGGCGACAGGCTGGCCGGCGGGTCCGAGGACGGCTGGCTGCAGGTCTGGGAGATTTCGACCCGCCGCCGGCAATTCCAGATTCCGGCGCACGCCGATCGGATCACGTGCGTTCACTTCACTCGTGACGGCAGGTCGATCGGTACCGCGGCCCGCGACAATCGGATCCGCCTCTGGGACGCAGCTAGCGGCGCGCTGCGGGCGACACTTGCCGGGGCGCCCTTCGCCTGGGTTTTCGATTTCAACGCTGATGCCGGCTGGATCGTGTATCCGGTTCGTGAGGGTCGCGGCGGGGCGCTGGATAGCCAAGTCCGGCTCCAGGAGACGGCCACAGGCAAGCTTCTCCACAGCTATCCGGCGCCGGCCGATGTAACCGCCATCGCGTTCAATCCGACTCTGTTCGGGCGGCAATACGCGTTCGTCTCGGGCGACGGCGAGTTGCAGCTATGCGACGAAGCGAGCGGCTGCACCATTCTCCGGCGCGAGACTCACGAACGGCTGAACTCGGTTGCCTTCAGCCCCGACGGCACGTTGGTGTACAGCGGGGCGGAATCGGGTGAATTGCGCGCCTGGGACACCCAGACGCGTGGGGGTACATATATCGCCACGGGCGCGGAGGTGCGGGCGCTGGCGCCGCTGCCTCCCGGTGAGTTCATCGTTGCGTCTGGCCCGGAATTCACCAGCTTCATCAGCGTTCTCCCCGACCGGGAGTTTGCGTGGCCGCGCGTATGGACCATTGATCAGGTGAAGATTACCGCGGTGGCGGCCAGCGGCGATGGTTCGCGGATTGCCGGCGGCTTCGACGATCACCTGGTCCGCATGTGGACCAAGAATGGCCATCTGCTGCAAACTCTGACCGGCCACACCGGCCCGATCACGGCACTGGCCTTCAGCCCGGATGGGAGCCTGCTGGCGAGCGCCGCGGCGGACTCCACTGCTCGCTTGGCGGAAGTCGCTTCCGGCCGGCAAATCGCTGTGCTGCCGCACTCCGATCCGGTGAACGCCGTGCGGTTCAGTCCCGACGGTACCCTGCTCGCGACCGCCTCCGGAACCGCAGTGTGGCTCTGGGATGCTCGCGGCCACCGGATGGTGCGGTCATTCTCGCTCGCACCGGCAGCGGCCACTGCTGTCACTTTCAACCCGGATGGCAGGCACATCCTGGCAGGCGGAGCCGACGGCGCCATCCGTGTTTGGGACGTGCGATCCGGACGGGAAATGGCCCGGATGACGGGACACCAGTCCTCGGTTCTATCGATTGCATTCAGCACCGACGGATTGCGGCTCGCCTCGGGATCCGCCGACCAGACGGTGCGCATCTGGGATGCACACGCCTACGAACCGCTGCTGGTGCTCACCGGCACGAAGGGAGCCGTCCACTCAGTTCTTTTCTCCTCCGACGGCGGACGCCTCATCTCATCCGACGCGGGACCAATCAGGCTCTGGGAGACGGGCCGTTGAGGCGGCCGGGGCCTCTCGGAGCAACAAGCGTCCCCCTCAGAAATCTCTTAAAGTCGGCCGCCATGCTGATCTCGCCGCCGGGCTTCTGCACCGGACCTAATAGAGACGCATGCCCGTTCTTATTAGTTACTCTTTATGATGCACTGCACTAGCAGGTTGCGGAAAAAGGCCCTGGAGCACTCACAATGGCACTTACTAACATCCGCAAGTTATTGATCCCACGTTCAACCGAGTGCCAAATTGGGCCGTTTCCGGCATCGAAATACCCTTTTTCCGCAACCTGCTAGAGTGCCAACTATGCCCAGCGCCCGAACGATGAGGTTCACCGGGGGATCATTCAGACTCTGAGCGAGTTCGCGCTCTCTCTAGCGATCTTGCCCCTTACCCAAAGACCCCTCTTGCTGCACCGGAGCGTTAACGGCGCATATCAGCCATGTGGACCTTACCTCCGTCGCCGTAAGACCTCAAGCGTTGGTTTCCGCTAGGCTTCGCCGAGTTGGGTGTGGTCAGCATTTCAAGGCTGTCGGTTATAATGCTCACCGTTAGCCGACCGTGGATAAACTAATCCTCCACGAAACGGCTTC
This sequence comes from Bryobacterales bacterium, assembly GCA_963842505.1. Taxonomy (GTDB): domain Bacteria; phylum Acidobacteriota; class Terriglobia; order Bryobacterales; family Bryobacteraceae; genus PALSA-129. The sequence goes on along the minus strand of CAWJGZ010000003.1, from coordinate 474,010 downwards.
GAACCGCGTCTCTTTTTTGATCGTCTTAACCAGGAGGGGACTATGCGACGCCTCACATCCTCAACGCTCCGGGGCCTGTACCTGGTTGCGGCGCTAATCGCCGCAGTACTCACGGTTGGCCCGAGCGCGCAACCGCAGACGCAACCGGTTCAGACCGGCGGACTTCGGTCGTTTGAAATCACGCCGCTTGAGACGGTGTCGGAGACATCCTCGAACGCCAGCATCGGCGATATCAACGGCGACGGCCATCCCGACATCGTCCTAGTCAAGGGCCGCCATTGGCAGGTGACTACACTGACCTTCCTCGGCGATGGCGCAGGCCATTTTACCCCCGGGCCGCCGCTGCCCAGTAAGGCGGTCAAGAGTTACTCCGGAAACCTCGCCGACATGACCAAGAGCGGCCATCTGGACATCGTTCTGAGCAACGATTCGCCCGATCCAAAGCTGGTCCTGCTCAACGACGGTAAAGGCAACTTCCGCATTGGCGGCACCTACGGCGATCCTCAATGGCCTACCCGCAACGCCGCGGTGGGCGACCTGAACGGCGATGGGTATCCCGATATCGTGGCCGCCAATCGCATGACCACCAGTTACTACTGCCTGAACGACGGCAAACTACACTTCGATTGCCATGCGCTGCCCCATTCGCCCAGCGCTGCGTCGATGGCCGTGGCGGACATTCGCGGCACTGGCAACAATGACATCATCTTCCCCTGCCGCGATGACTGCCAAAGTTTGGTCTATTTCAATGACGGCCACGGCAACTTCGAACACTGGGAACCCTGGGGTCCGGCCAACGGCTCCATCCGCGCCATGGCGGTTGCCGATTTCGATGGCGACGGCCATCTGGATATCGCCGCGTGTCCCGAACGGTTAGGCTGCTTCGTTTACTTTGGTGACGGCAAAGGCCACTTTAGCAGCGGCACCAAATTTCAGGAGCCGGAGGCGTTGCCGTATTCGATGATTGCCGCCGATCTGAACCGCGACGGCAGGCCCGAAATCCTGGTGGGATATGTGAATGCGCCCGGCGTGGTGTATTTCAATGACGGTACCGGCAGAAAATATCAACCTGTGAAATTCGGGGACGGCAAGGGAACGATTTACGGCATGGCGGCGGGCGATCTCAATGGTGACGGCTGGCCGGACGTGGCGGTTGCGAGGTCGGATGCGCCTAGTTTCGTGATGTTCAGCCGGCCACACGAGAAGTAATTTCGACAACCTATTAATGCGCATCAGCCTGCGGTGGGTCCTGCAGGGGACGCGTGACGGCCATGCGCCGGTTACCGAAGAATGGGCATACCGGTCTCGTCGGGCTCTGTGCGAGAGCGTTATGCGGCCATATCGTTAGGAATGCTGCGCTCGTCCGATTCAGTAGTGGACGAAGCCTCTAGGGATTTCCGCTTAACGGTTCAGAATCTTCTCCACGGCTTTGGCCAGCGCACGGAACTCTTCGTGAGCGGGAGATTGGGGCGCGTATTCCGACACGGTGAGCCCGCGGGCCACCGCCTCCGCCAGCACTACCCGCTGCCCGATGGCAGGCAAGACCTTTTTGCCCATATCCTTGAGCGAGGATACCAGCCCCCGGCCCAGGTTGGTGCTCATGAGAACCTTGGACGGCACGAAGCGGATGCGCGGCTTTTTCGAACGCCGCGCGGCGCGGGCTTTGAGAGACAGCGACAGGGCCTCCTTCAGCGCGAATAGGTCGAGCGGCGATGGTCCGCATGGCAGCAGCATAAGGTCCGCCGCCAGCGCAGCCTGGTATGCCGTCTCGGGCATGCCCGGCGGCGTGTCGATGAGGACGATATCGGCGTCTTTTTCGGCTGTGCGGGCGCGCCCCCGCAGGGTTGCGGCGCCGTCCGCGACTTTCTCGACGCAGCGCGAAAGTATTCCGTCGCCTTGCTCCGCCCACGCCACCAGGCTGTGTTGCGGATCGGCGTCGAGCGCCGTCACACTCCGCCCCATACTGGCGAACTCCCCCGCCAGATTGCCGACGATGGTGGATTTGCCTAGCCCGCCCTTCCGTCCCGCAACGGCGATAATGGCCATAGACAGTACTATACGGGAATTCTGCCGCGGGGGTTACACCGTCGGCAAGCCACAGAATGGACGTCCCTTTGGACGTGTACCGCGCCTGCCCCTCGTGGGGCGTTGTCTGGGGATATCGGAAGTGTCCAATACCTGATTTGACGCCTGGCCCACATTTGGGTCAGAGCGCGATTCCCGCGAAATGGGCTCGGAGTTATTTCTGAGGGCTGACGGTGAGTTCCATGTACTTTCTCGGGGGCTGCGCACCGATACTGATCTCGGTGAGTTCCGTCCAATCGCCCTTTTCGTTGATCCGCATCAAAGAGCTGGTCTTGATTTGTCCCGAGGAGAAACCCCACGTGATGCCTTTGCCATCGTCCGCCAACTTCACTTCGGTCTTCAGGAAACGACCGTCATTGAATGCCCGCATCCGATAGGTTCCGTTCTCATCGTCGTAGGACACGATGCCGAGGGCCTGGAGAGCCGGCTTGCAATCGGCCTTGGTACGTCCGATTCCCTCGATGAAGAGGATCAGCCCGTCGAGCTTGTATTGGGCTTCCTCGGTCTGAATCAATACTTCCGGCTCACCCGGTCCGCGCAGGATGCGCGCCTCCCCGTTCCATCTTCCAACCAGGAATCCGAGTTTCTTCATCGCTGCTCGCTGGGCCTCGATGTCCGGTATTCGGGGTTGCTGTGCCATGCAGGGAATCAATGACGCGATGCCGAGGACCAGAACGTTCACTCGCATGTTGGAAGTGTATCGCGCTTCCCAAGAAGCGTGGGCGGATCGTCCGCCGTCTGTAAACTGCCACCTCGGCGGGGGTGTTAAGGATATCGGTGAGGTTTGGTATTGGGGCGTGGGGTAAGTGAGCCATGTCCGCTCACGGACGAATCCGGGCCGGCTATGTTGAAAGGAAGGCCGTTCGCAATGACAGACTGGAAGTGAAGGCGCGGTGGGAGTATTCTGAGGGGGGTCGAGTCCGAGGGTGATCGGCGCGAGGATGGTGTGAAGCGCTCGGTGAGCGTCAGTCTAACCGTCGTCGCGGCTGTGAGTATGGCCGCGCGCGGGCAGCCACGCCTGGACCCATGCGCGACCACAAGCTTCAACGAGCAGGCCTGCCAGGAGGCGATTCAGAACCGCGGGTACTGCTGGAATGGGCGATGGGTCGCGCTCAAGTATCACCATCCCTTCCCCTATTACTACGACGCTTATCAGGAATACATAGCGAATGGGGGCGTGGTGAACTCAGCCGTCGTGGGATCTTGCGGTCCTCCTACTCACGTGGTTTTTGGTGCTCACGGTGCGGCGCACGGAGGGTTCGGAGCGACTGGCGCCTGCCATGGAGCGAATAGCTGAGGATCGTTGCGGCAGCTATTTCACGCCTCGGAACGGCCGCGAATCCCCTGTAACACGACGGGACGGCTCACCTCGACACGCGGGTGCAGATCTGACCCTTACGCGGAATGGCCAGCGACCGCCCGGCCGAACCGCAAATCCACGCGCTCGGTGCGTCATTTCGTATTATCGCTTGCGTTCGCGAATCCGAACCAGCCATATAGTTTCCGACAAGCCACTTTTCTGGGACCCGCTGTAGTGGATTGCCAGCGATCTGGGTCTTAGAACTAGGAATCCTCCGCCGCGTCGAAGTGCCTCGCGCGCATTGTGACTGCTGGGGTCAGTCGCAGCCTCTCCTGGCACTTAATTCCAGCCTCCGCCAAGCGCCTTGTAAAGCTGGACCACGCTCAACAACTCGTTGAGACGAATCTCCGCCAGACTGAGCTGCGCCTGGAACAGGTCCCGATCGGCGTCGAGCGCGTTGAGCTGCGTATCGACCCCGCCTCGATAACGCACGTACGCCAGCCGCGTCCGATCCTGCAGCGTTGCAACCAGCGCCTCCTGCTTGAGGCGGCTTTCGCGCACCCGTTGATGAGCGATCAACGCGTTCGAAACTTCGGTGAACGCCGTTTGAATGGTCTTCTCATACTGGATGAGCGCGTCGTCCCGTTCTGCTTGTGCGATCTTCACGTTGGACTTCAAATGACCCGCGGTAAAAATCGGCTGCGAAATCTGCGGGGCAAAATTCCAGACGCTGCGCGGCCCGCTGAACAGGTTCGACAACTCCGTGCTCTGGCCGCCCAGAAATCCGCTCAGACTAATCCGCGGGAAATACGCCGCCTTCGCCACGCCGATGTTGGCGTTGGCAGCGACCAGGTTCTGCTCCGCGGCCAGAATGTCCGGCCGCCGTTCAAGCAACGCAGACGGCAATCCGGCAGGCACATCCGGCGGCAATTCCTGCTTCATGAAATCCTGGCCGCGGACGGTTCCGCCGGGGTTCTGTCCCAGCAGCAGAGTGATCTGGTTCTCCGTCTGTTCGATTTGTTGTTGCACTCCTGGGATCGTCTGCTCCGCCGTATCCACCAATTGCTCGGCTTGGCGCAGATCGAGCAGCGTGGCCACGCCGCCGGTTTGACGGTCGATGGTGAGTTTCAGCGAGTCCTGCCGCGTGGCGAGCGTCGCCTTCGAGATCTCCAACTCGTAGTCCAGTTCGCGCAAATGGAGGTACGCGGTGGCGACATCGCTCACTAGCGTGACCACCACAGCCTTGCGGTAATCTTCCGCGCTCAGCAGATTCGCGCGAGCCGCCTCCGTGGCCCGCCGAAGCCTTCCCCAGATGTCTACTTCGAACGAAAGAAGATTCACCGTCGCCTCGCCCCAATTCCGGGTCTGCGAAGGTACAAACGTCGCCGGCAACGGCGTCGCGCCTTCGCGCGACAGCCGGGTGAATTCCATATCCCCACTTGCATCAACCTGCGGGAGTTGGTTCGAACGTGTCACGCCGAGGTTGGCGCGCGCCCCTTCAACGCGAACCACGGCGTCGCGCAGATCGTAGTTCGCCACCAGGGCCGCGCGAATCAGCTCCTGGAGTTTTTCGTCCTTAAAAACTTCCCACCACTTCAGATCCGCCAGGGACGCTGATTCGGATTCTGGCAGCGTAGTTCCACGGAACGCATCGGGCGTCTGCACCGTAGGCCGGTGGTAGTTCGGCCCCACAACGCAGCCAGAGAGCCAGCTCGCGGCCAACACAACCAGGAATTGACTTCTATGTGACATTGGATTCTTCTCCGGCGCCCGAGACCCTCTCCACCAAATAAAAGATGACAGGGATGAAGAAGATCCCGATGGCGCTCGCGGCCAGCATGCCTCCGATGACCGTGGTGCCCATGATCTGCCGCGCAACCGACCCGGCGCCCGACGCCATCCACAAGGGCACGGAGCCGAAGATGAACGCGAAGGAGGTCATCAGAATCGGCCGGAGTCGCAGCCTGGCGCCTTCCAGTGCGGCCTCCACCAGGGGCTTCCCTTTCTCATGTGCGGTCTTCGCGAACTCGACGATCAGAATCGCGTTCTTAGCCGATAGGCCGATCAGCATCACCATGCCGATCTGCGAGTACACGTCATTCTCAATCGCAACCATGTATGCCGGCGCGACGGCGCTGAGCACGGTCCGGCGCAACCATAGGAACGAGAATGCGCCGAATACGGCCACCGGCGTGCTCAGCAGCACGCTGAACGGCAGTGACCAACTCTCGTACAGCGCCGCCAGAATCAGGAACACGAACAGCAGCGAGAACCCGAAGATCACCCAGGCCGGCACCCCTTGCTGAGCCTGCTTCTCCTGGAACGACATGCCCATGTAGTCGTAGCCCATTTCGCGCGGCATGGTTTGCGCAAAGACCTCTTCGAGCGCAGCCATCGCCTGTGCGGAACTATAGCCGGGCGCGGCGCTGCCGTTGATCTGCGCGCTGCGGTAGAGGTTATAGCGCATCGTGAATTCAGGCCCGAGGCGAGGCTCGATCTTCGTCAGGGAGGAGAGCGGCACCATGTCGGCGTTGTTGTTGCGCACGTAAAACTGGCCGACGTTTTCGGGGCGGTTCCGATACTCGCCTTCGGCCTGGATGTAGACCTGCCACTGGCGGCCGAAGCGGTTGAAGTAGTTGACAAACAGACCGCCCATGAAAGCTTGGATCGTCTTGTAGACGTCGCTGAGGGCCACGCCCTGCTTGATCACTTTGTCCCGGTCGACGCTCACCAACAGTTGCGGCACGCCCCCCAGGAATGTCGAGTTCAAGCCAGCTATCTCGGGACGCTTGCGGGCCGCCGTCATGAATGTGTTCAAATTGTTCGCCAGGAAATCGATATCCCGGCCCGCGCGGTCCTCGAGAACGAACGTGAATCCGCCCGCCGAGCCGACACCGGGAATCGCCGGCGGCGAGAAAGTAAAGGCGGTTGCGTCCGGAAGCTTGGCGAGATCCCGGTTCAAACGCTGTTCGATTTCGTGATACTGCTCTTGCCGCTTCGTGCGCCCGGCCCATTCCTTGAACGTGACCGAAAAGAAGCCGCCGAACGTGTTTCGCACCCCGCTGAGCAGGCTGAAGCCGGCCACCGATGTGTAATACTCGACCCCCGGAATCTGCGCCACGATCTTCTCGATCTTGCGGCACACTTCGTCCGTGCGCTGGAGCGACGCCGCCTTGGGAAGCTGGAAGTTGACATAAACGTAACCTTGGTCTTCATCCGGCAAGAAGCTCGTCGGCAGTCTGCTGCCGAAGAAACCAGCCGCAACAGCGCAGGCCGCCAGCATCACCACCCCGATCGCGCTTTTCCGGATCAGCCCGCCGCACAGGCTGACATACGTGCGTGTGCCCCGTCCAAAAAAGCGGTTGAACCAGCCGAAGAACCACCCCACAGGCCCTCCACTCTCCTTCCGGGGCCGTAGCATCAGCGCGGAAAGAGCTGGGCTGAGGCTAAGAGCGTTGAACGCCGAGAGGATCACCGAGATCGCGGTGGTTACGGCAAATTGCTGGTAAAGCCGGCCCGTGATGCCCGGTATGAAGGCCGTGGGCACGAATACGGCGGAGAGAACCAGCGCAATGCCCACCACCGGGCCGGAGATCTCTTCCATCGCTTTCACCGCCGCCTGTTTGGGAGCCAGCCCCTCGTCGATGTGGCGCGCCACCGCCTCCACCACGATAATGGCATCGTCGACCACCAGGCCGATCGCCAGCACGAGGCCGAACAGAGAGAGCGTGTTAATGGAGAAACCAAATAACGGAAAAACCGCAAACGTGCCGACCAGCGAGACCGGTACGGCGAGCAGCGGGATCAGCGTGGCGCGCCATCCTTGCAGGAAAATGTAGACTACCGCGATCACCAGCGCGAGTGCGATCACAAGGGTCTGTACGATTTCCTTTATGCCTTCCGTGACCGCCTGCGTAGTGTCCAGCGCTACGGCGTAGTCGATATCTTGCGGAAAGCGCCGCTTGGCCTCAGCCATCAGCTTTCTGACGCCGGCAGCGGCCTCGACGGCGTTGGAACCGGGCAACTGGTACAGCGCGATGACCGCGCTCGGCTCTCCGTTGAAACGGCCCATCACGGTATAGTCCTGAACGCCCAGCTCGACGCGGGCCACGTCCCTGACCCGCACGATTCCTCCGTCCGGCGCCTCGCGGATCACGACCTCGCCGAATTCCTCCGGAGAAACCAACCGCCCTTGCACCAGGACGGAGTAAGTGTATTCCTGGCCTTGCGGTACCGGCGCCCCACCCACCTTGCCCGCCGGGTTCACCGTGTTTTGCGTCTGGATTGCGTTGATAATATCAGGCACCGTGATTGCCAGTTTGGCCAATTGGTCGGGCTTGATCCAGAGCCGCATCGCATACTGGCCCGCGCCGAAAACCTGTACGCTGGCAACGCCCCGCACGCGCAAAAGCTGGTCGTTGAGGTTGATGTAAGAATAGTTAGCCAGGAACCGCGCGTCGAAGGTGCCGCGTGGCGAGTACAGGGCGACCATCATGAGCGGGGCCGATATCGATTTTTGTACCGTGACCCCATAGTTCGTCACATCCGCCGGAAGCTGGGAGGAGGCCAGCGTTTGGCGCATCTGGGTGAGAATCAAGTCGGTGTTCGGCTCCGTCTTCACATCGAAGTTCACCGTCAACCTCATCTGCCCGTTGGCGGCCGCGTTCAGAGAGTACATGTAGTTCATGTTGTCCACACCGCTCATTTGCTGCTCGATAGGGGTGGCGACCGACTGCTCGACCGTCTGGGCGTCCGCTCCCACGTAAGTGGCTGATACCTGAACCTCCGGCGGGACGATGTTCGGGAACTGAGCGACGGGCAGGAACGCAACCGTGACCGCGCCTATGATTACCATCAGGATGGAGATCACCATGGCCACGATGGGGCGGTTGATGAAGAACTTGGACATGCGACTTAGGTCCCCTTTGGGTTCACCTGCATCCCTGTGCGAACCTTTTCGGTGCCCTCGACGATAACCCGCTCACCCGGCTTCAGCCCCTCATTGACAATCCACATGGCGCCGGCGCGCTCACCGGTTTTGACGGTCCGGATGCTGACCTTGTTGTCTCTGTCCACGACGGCGACCTGGTAAGCGCCCTGCAGTTCCATCACCGCTCGCTGCGGGACGAGCAGGGCACCCTTCTGCGTTCGAACCGCCGCGCGAACCCTACCGTACTGTCCCGGCCGCAGAATGTTTCCCCGGTTGGGAAACAGTCCAGCCAACCGGATCGCGCCCGTCCTCGGATCTACCTCGCGGTCCGCGAAGAAGAACTTCCCCTTCTGCGGATAGATTGTCCCATCCGCTAGAATCAGTTCGAGTTGCAACCGTCTCATCGCGGCTTCAGGATCGGCCCCATCCGGGGACCTCCCGAAACTGAGATACTCTTGTTCGCTGACGGTGAAGTAGACCTTGATGGGGTCGAGCGTCGAAACCGTGGTCACCGGTCCGCTGCCTGGGCTGACCAGGGCGCCGACCTGCATCTCCGCCAGCCCCGCGATGCCATCGATCGGCGCGCTAAGCCGCGTGAAGCCGAGGTTGACCATGGCCGTTTGGACTGCGGCTTGGGCCGCCTCAACCGCGGCACTGGCTGCTTGAATCTGGGCCTTGGCCGTCTCGGCTTGGGCCACAGCCGCCCTGACCTGGGCCTTGGCAGACAGGTTGTTTTGCACTGCGTTGTCGAGATCTTGCTGGGTGATGGCTTGTTGCTTCGCTAGCGGGGTATATCGGTCTACATCGAGCTGGGTCCTGACCTGATCTGCCTCGGCTTTGGCCAACTGCGCTTGGGACTGCACGAACTGCGCCTTGGCTTGCGCCAGTTGTGCATTGGCCTGTGCAAGCTGGCCTTGAGCTTGAGCGAGCGCCGCCTCAAACGGCCGCGGGTCGATCTCGAAAAGCAACTGCCCCTTCCTGACGAACGACCCTTCCCTGTACTCCTGTCTGAGCAGATAGCCCGTTACTTCCGCGCGGATCGCCGCATTGACCATCCCGTCCAGAGTGCCAATCCATTCCGCGTAAACAGGAACGTCCTTTTGTTCGACCGGCGTCACCACGACCACCGGCGGAGCCGCGGCCTCGCCGGCCGGTGTCACCTTCGAGCAGCCGGCGGCAGCAAGCAGACCTGAAACGGTCAGGCAAATCGATAAGCCCTTCACTGGAATTTACCCCAACGCGAAAGCGGTATCAGACAACTCAGATCTCTGCAAGAGCGCATTCAACGCAGATTTGACTCTCGGTAGTTCCCTTGAACTCGGCGCTCTGTCGCTTCATTTCTGTCCTTGGTAAGGGTGGGAATTAAACCCACGACCAGACCTTTCGTTCCGCTGTGTATCACTATTTCAGGCGGGTGCTACCCCGCCAAGTTCATCGATCTCCCGCTCAATGATCTCGCGCTCTTCCTCACGCTCGCCCTCAACCCCTTGGTCCAGGGCGGAGATGACGCCAGTCATCCGATGCATGGGGACCGCGACGAGAAGATGGCCCTCGGCAAAGCCAGCCAACCGTCTCGCCCCAAAATCCAAAAGCGACAGTCCTATCTCACCTGTGACCACCGGGTATGCGACCCCAGTCCTGCAGGCAGGGCCAGATAGCTCAGCCTTCATGGAACCGCCATCCCAGTAGCCCGCGAAAGTGATGAGATGGTGGAGAGAGCCGGGTTTCCCAATGAACACAACGACGTCAGGCAAGGCATCGGCTTTGGAAAGAGGCGAGAAAAAGACTTGACTCCCCACTCCCACCGGTGGCAAGACAGTCTGCTGACTGCGATGCAGGGCAATACGGGAGCAGTAGACCTTCTCCTTGTTGATGAGGAAATCCACCAGTTTTTCTTTCCCTTGCGGGGGAGTCTGGCCGAGCCCCAGACTAACGAGACCGCCGGGGCAGCCGCAGGTCTCCCGTGTGATGACGACAGCCTCGCCGCAGCTCGCTCTCTTCAGGGCTTGGCACACGGACACCTTTTCCTTAGTAGAGCTGCTCCCTGGCGTCTGTGGACCCGCGAAAGTCACAGCAACGGGGTCCGTGTCGAGGTTCAGTTCTCTCTTCAGTCTCTCAGACCATTTCTGCCAGTACATATCCGCTATGGAACATATACACCTTTTCGCCTCGCCACTCAAGGCCCATTGGCGTTTCCTGACAACTGTTCGCCTTCGGCCCGGAATGCCGTTCGCGTTCCCTTCGGAATCAGCGTTCGCCTTCGCCGGAATCCTCAATCAAGGGTAGCCCATTGCCCGCCGCCCTTCCGTAATTCGGCAAAACGACGTGTAAAATGAGACGGGTCCAGACGATGCCACAACCGCAACTAAAAACGTATGCCCTCGCGCTGGCGCTTCCATGCCTGCTGTTCGGTGTGTTCCTGGGGACGACCCGCGCAAGCGCCGCGGCCAATCCACTGGCGCACTTCAAGAGAATCATTTTCGGATGCCATTCCGATGACCTCGCCGACTTTGAGAGCTTTGCCCGCAGAGCCAAGCAATCCGGCGCCACCCATATTGTGCTTACCGGCGAGGACCTGCCATGGGCCACGTGGCAACTGGACACCCCCGGCGACCCTTATCCGGCGTGGGCAATGTCGAATATCGGCCTGCTCAAGATCGCAACGCCCATCGCCCTGAAACCATACCTTCCGCAGGACTATGCGGATACGGTCATGGGGATTCTCCGTTCGCGATGCGCCGTTCTGCGCAAATTCGGCTTGAAGGCCGCCTTCACCACATTCGAGCCGCAAATGCTTCCGGAACGCGTATTCGAGGCACATCCTCTGTGGCGAGGGCCGCAGGTGGATCACCCGCTGCGCTCGCGCGTGCCGCGCTTCGCTCCGTCGATTGACAATCCGGAAATACTCGCCTTGTATCGAGAGTCGATAAGAGCACTGCTGACAGCATGCCCTGAAATCGAGATTCTCTCTCTGCACACCAACGACTCGGGTTCAGGAGTGAGTTGGAGCGGAGGCCTGTATCCGGGTCCCAACGGCAATTCTCTTTATCAGGACGAGAAAATGCACCAGCGTTACCACGACTTTTTCGGGGCTCTCCAGGCAGGAGCGCGTGACACGGGCGCCAAGGGCCTCGAGATTGATGCGGACTGGGTGCGCGAGAGCGCGCCGGAATTGATCGCCGGCAGGCTCGGTCCGGGAATGGCGGTCGCCAACCTGGAAGGACCGGATGCGACCCCCTATAAGGCAGAGGTCGGTTTCCTGTTAGATTACTTTTACCCATTCTACCCCGCCCAGGGAATCCCGCTACCGGTACGTTATCTCGAAGAGCTTGAACAAGCTTCGAAGAGCGCCGCGCCGCGCCTGTTTTACCTGATTGGCGATCGATTCGATAGTGCCTTGTATTTCCGGATCTACGACGCGTTTGTAAAGAACCCGACCCAAGACGAAGTGTCTCGGTTGCAGCTAATACGCTCAGTTGCAGCCGAACGTGTCGGTGAAGCGAGCGCCGCGGCGCTGCTGGACGCATGGCTGGCACTCAATCGCATTCAACGCGACACGGAAATCATCAATTTCGGGGGCACGATGTTCTATCTCGGCTCAGTGCAACAACGCTGGCTGACGAGGCCCTTTGTGCCATTTCCTGAGGAGTTGACGCCAGAGGAGACGCAATATTACCGGAAGTATCAGTTCCAGGCGAGGTCCGAGGAGCGAGCTCGCAATCTGGACGAGTTGCAGGGAACGCATCAATACCAGGGACTAGGGGGCACGGCGCTCTCGACCAAGCTGTTCTTACGGATGCTTGCCGAGTTGGACAGAGCCCGCGGCGATGTCCGCAAGATCGAGGAGACTGGCGGGGGCGGTGACCGGCAGCGGTACGAGTTATTGGATGAGCGATTGCGGGTGTTTCAAGCACTTGTCAACAACTGCCGGAACGCGATCGAGTACCAATACGACCTGGATACCGCAAAGGGGTGGAAATTGCGACGTCCGGTCGAAAACCAGCAGGAGTTGACGGATATTCCCGAATGGCGGGCCATACGGGACGCGGCAAGGCGGGAAATCGACAATAGCGGTGTGCTGATCGATCTGCTGCAATCGCAAAAAGCGCCGTTAATTGATCTCGCCAAAACAAACGGCGACGAAAACATACGCGTACTTGGACCGGACCTTATCGATCAGCTCCGGAAGAAGATCAAAATCATGATCGCCCATTGGGAGGACTACGAAAGACTGTTTATAGAAGAGGGTAGGAAGACGGCCAAGTCCAATTCCGGTTATCAGTCGTGTTCGATCATATGGTCGCGCAAGACCATCCAGGCAACATCATTAAGTTCTTCGAGGAGTCCCAGGCATGCACACGGGATGATCCCGGTGTGGCCGCCCAAGCGGCTTGGCTCCTAGATTTCATGAAGAAATGGCGCGCTCGATTGGGGACACATCGATGGCGCACCTTGGGGACGAAGACATCGTTGAGAGCTCACCAATCCAGCGCGAGGTTGACGAGCTCGCTATGACAGCGGTAAGGGGCGCACTCGACGACCTGAACCATGTGGCGCGGGAGATTGTACCCGACAGCTCTTGCGCACGGTTGTCACCCAGTTTCTTTAAAAGAATCCGATGCCTCGAGGAAGATCTTCCACCCATCCTCCCGTTGGAACAATCCGCGTGCTTCGCGGAGATCATGTCTGCAGCTTGGGCCTACCAGCTTCTATTGGGGGAGGAACATGAATTCGTTAAGGAAGACCTTCGAGGACAGTTCAACGAATACGGAAAGACCTGTCGCCTGGTACTGAAGGCTATCGAACTGATGCCGGCTCCAGGGGCGGGAGGTCTTCCGACTCGGAAGGAACTCTTGAAGTTGTTCATGGAGGAAGGTGGCATTTCCACTCGAGCCCAGCGGCGGTATGTATATCGAAGGTGCGGCTACATTAAGGTCGATGTGGAGTTTGCCCCGTCCAGCGACCAGAACAACCATGAGCAGCGCCCAGACGACCGGATCACGGACATCTCAAAACCGTTCTTGGAACGGCCGATTTTGGATTAGCTGATTACGGAGGCTGAACTACCGACGATTGTCGAGCGGCGCTCGATTCGTCGTGCGCGTGAACTCACAATATCGCCAGCCGCGGCTACGAGAACCACATCTGGCGGCTCGGGCGTTAGAACTAAGCCGCTGGCGCGGCGGACGCAGTCGCGTGCGTGTTTCGGGGCATAAGCAGCGATAGTGTCTGTCACAGAAAGGAGTTTTCTGTGACCCCACTTCGTCAACGCATGCTGGACGAGCTCCAGCGTCGTAATTACTCACCGGCCACCACTCGTGGCTACATCCATGCGATCAAGCAGTTTGCGGAGTACTTCCACAAATCTCCGGAGCAGTTGGGAGGCGACGAGATACGCCAGTTCGAACTCTACCTGCTCAAAGAGAAGAAACTTGCTCCAGGCACCGTCGAGGGGCGCATGTCTGCCCTGCGTTTTCTCTTCAAGAAGGTCTTGAAGCGGCGTGATATCGCCTACGACGATCTGATCTTTCCCAAGATCCCTCGGAAGCTGCCCGTCGTGCTGAGTCCCGAAGAGGTGACGCGGATGATCGAGGCGGCGCCAAACCTGCTACACCGCACCATCCTGATGGTGCTTTACGCGACCGGCATACGCCGAACCGAAGCCTCGCTCCTCAAGGTCACCGATATTGATAGCGAGCGCATGGTGATCCATATCCACCAGGGCAAGGGTTCGCGGGACCGCGACGTGCCGATGACATCCAAGCTGCTGGACGCCTTGCGGGAGTATTTTCGGTGGAAGCGTCCCAAAGTCTATCTATTTCCCAGCACTGCAGGGCATCGTGGGGTAGAGCAGCCGCTTTCAGATCATACAATCTGGAACATCTGCAGCGAAGCCGCGAAACGCGCCGGAATCAAGAAAAGGATTGGCGCGCACACCCTCCGCCACAGCTTCGCCACAACCCTGATGGAATCCGGAACTGACTTGCGGACGATTCAGCTTTTGATGGGCCACGCACACTTGGAACATACCACTCGATATCTCCACTTGTCGCAGCGTCACCTGCATGCCGCACCGAACCCACTCGATCAGATCACGCTTGGTAGCCAGAGCTTCTCGCGCAAGCGGCCGGACAGCTATCAGGCATGACACGGCCACCCTGGGAGGTGGCCGATATCATCCGCAGGGCGGGAGACAGATTCATCGAACGCTATCACGGTTCGCTGACGTGGGCACAGCTCCAAGTGCTTCGGGCGATCGAGCGCTGCCGCACGGCCGCGCTGGGTGGGCACCGTGATCAATGCGTTCGCTGCGGGCATCAGGCCATCTCTTACAACTCCTGCCGAAACCGCCACTGCCCGAAGTGCCAGACCAACGCACGGGAGAAGTGGTTGTGCGCCCGGCGACGGGAACTGTTGCCGGTATGCTACTTCCACCTGGTTTTCAGCCTGCCGCATGCGCTGGTGCCGTTGATATGGCAAAACAAGAAGCTCCTCTTCGGCCTGTTGTTCGATGGCAGTGCTGCGACGCTGCTGGAAGTTGCAGCCGATCCGGCGCGCCTCGGGGCGGAGATCGGCTTCCTCAGCATTCTGCATACGTGGGGACAGACTCTACAGCGCCATCCGCACATCCACTGTGTCGTACCAGGCGGCGGACTGTCGCTTGATCACTCCCGGTGGATCCGCTCGCCGCCCCACTTCTTTTTACCGGTGAGAGTGCTCAGCCGCGTCTTTCGCGGGAAGTTCGTCGCCGGACTACGGCAAGCGTTTCACAGCAAACGACTGGCCTTTCACGGCGAGTTGCAGCCCCTGGCGAACGAGAAGGCGTTCGCGGCCTTCTTGCGCACTCTGTTCCGTGAGGACTGGGTCGTCTACGCCAAGGCCCCCTTTGGCGGGCCGGACCACGTGCTTCAGTACCTGGCCCGCTACACCCATCGAGTGGCGATCTCCAATCATCGGCTTCTGTCGGTGGACGGCGATCACGTCACCTTTCGTTGGAAGGACTACGCGCATCACAGCAAGTGCCGTGCCATGACTCTGACGATGGAAGAGTTCCTGCGCCGGTTCTTGCAGCATGTTCTGCCCAAGGGCCTCCCGCGCATTCGCTATTTCGGCTGGTTAGCGAACCGCCGGCGCAGGGAGTTGCTGCCGCTTTGCCGGACGTTGCTGGCGGTCGCACCCCCGCCTGCTGTGTCCAACGGCAGTGAGGCCGCTGTCTGGCGGTGTCCGGCCTGCGGTAGCGCAATGCGTGTTGCGGAGCGGCTAACCGCCAAGCAGATCCTCCGCGAGCAATCGCACCGGGTCTGCATCCTTGACAGCTCGTAACGCGGCATTCCATTTGGCGCAAAACCCGCGCGCTTCGGCGTGCGCACCCTACGTGTGCCTCACCGCCGAAAAGCCGCCGTTCCAACCGTCTGGTGAACCCCTCATCGCGTCATGCCCGCTCTGCTTCCCATCGGATTTGCCTCGTCCGCCTGCTCAAACCGATCCTACTACCCAGCCTTCCACGGTCCCACCAGCATTCAAAACCCATAGCTTGCGGCCTCCCGCTCCCGCCGCGCCAGCGGCTTCCTTCTAACGCCCTTATCGAAAGCGCCCCGGCCCTACTCACGCGCCCCGCTCGGCCTCTCACATCGGGGCACTTCCGATAAGGTCCTAGCGTTACACGACCAAGTGCGAGTAGTCCGTCCCGAAAGGGGTCTCTTATGCGACAGCAGCCGCTCTTCAGAAATTCATGCTTCAGGATTCGCGCGGCGGTATCATTGTGACCATGTAGGGCCATTTGGGAGTGCCACACCTTCTCGCTGCGTTGGGTTTGTCAATGCTGGTGTTCAAGGCTAAATGGAAGGCCTGCATTGAAGCCGGGCCTCGCTCTATCCTATTTGCGGCCCTGTTCGTCATCGGCGTTTTTGGGTGGGTCATTGTGAGCGGCCGCTGAACCTCTCGATCGGGACTGCTGGCGGCCGCAACAGACCTTCGTTTGTGTTCCACAAAAGGGTCTTTTGTGAGACAGACGTCGCGTCGTCTCCTGAGCAAGCGGGGCCACACCCGCGAGCCCGGCGCACTGGTAAAGTTGACGTGAGATCGAACGCCGATGCCCTTTTGTGTGCTCTTAGTCACGCTGCTGCTTCAGGATCAGGCCACCTTTCGTAGCAACGTCGCGCTTGTGCGGGTCGACGCCGAGGTCCGCACCGAGACCGGCCCGGTGATCGACCTGCGCCGCGACAGCTTTCGCATCACCGACAACGGATTCGACCAGAGCATCCTCTACTTCGCTCACGACGAGCAGCCGCTCGATGTGATCCTGCTCTTCGATACCAGCCACAGCATGCGCCCCGTGGTGGCGCGTGTAGCCGAAGCGGCCCATATGGCAATGGGCGAACTGCGGCCCGGCGATCGGGTGGCCGTCATGGCGTTCGATCGAACCACAGATCTCGTCGAGGATTTCACCGAAGATTTTGCCGTCGCCGAGCGGGCCATCTCTGGCAAGGTGCTCCAGCGCAAAAACCGCTGTTGCAGCCCGATTCAGTCTGCTGTTGGGGCTGCCGCCCGCCAGTTTCTGAAGCAGCATTCTCTGAACCGGCAGGGCTCCAACCGCCGCCGGGCGATCGTGGTCATTACAGACGATCAGGGCACCAGCGTGCGGCCCTCCGCGCTGCGCGATCTTCAGGAGGCGGACGCCATCGTACTCGGAGTAATCGTGAGCCGAGGGCGCAGGATCGGGCCCTTGGCTTTCTGGTACAGGGGCATTCGTGACTTCGCAATCAAGACAGGCGGAGACATGCTAAACACGCGGGACGCGGCGGAGGGGGTGCGGGAGATGCTGAACCGCCTTCGTCTGCGCTACAGCCTCTATTACGCACTGCCGCCGTGCAGGCCGGGTGAAGCGCGCACAGTGAAGGTAGAACTGACTGGCGAGGCAGCGGCCCAACACCCCGGAGCCATCGTGCGCGCCCGAACCGGCTACTTCGCGCCCTTATAGTTATCGCCTGACGGGACGCGTCTGAAAATGGGTAAGTTTCGGGACAAACCCCTCGAGCCCTGAAATTAAAGCTTCCAGCGTCTCAAAAGCCAGTCCCAAAAAATAGGGACCGAAAGCCGGTCATGGCAGAGCTGACCCTGCTGTCGGCGGTGTCCCGAAATTCTGTCCCGGCACCAGGCGGGCGTTTTCGACTCGTACCTTGAAGACTTCAACCTCTGCGAAGCCACTTGGCTGGTTTGTCCCCAAACCGTAGAAATGGATTGCGTTCCTGGTGCGGGTGGGCCGTTCCTCGCGGTGCGTTATGGCGCGTTATCGGCAGCTTGCCACGGCGCAAGACCGGCCCGCCGGACCGTTTCCGAGTGCGTCCTTGAACCGACCGGACGCGCGGGCAACTTCCCAGATAAGGAATCCAGCGGGACGCGATCCGGCCCGCGCGAGCCAAGAAAAGCGCCCCTCCGTTTTGCCGATCCAAACAACAGGAACGGGGTTAGTACCAAGTTGACAGCTCTCTTTTCCGCCGAGCTCAGGCAAGGTCGTAGCGATCAAGGTTCATCACCTTGTTCCACGCAGCCACGAAGTCCTTCACAAACGCCTCCTTCGAGTCGTCACATGCATAGACTTCCGCGATTGCTCGGAGCTGGGAGTTCGAACCGAAGACAAGGTCGACACGGGTGCCAGTCCACTTGAGTTTGCCCGTCGCGCGATCGCGCCCCTCAAATACGCCGTCGGTAGAGGAGGCCTCCCACTTCGTACCCATGTCGAGCAGGTTGACGAAGAAATCATTCGTCAGCGTCTCGGGCCGGTTGGTGAAGACGCCGTGTTTGGACTGCCCGAAGTTAGCATTCAGAGCGCGCATGCCGCCGACGAGAACCGTCATCTCGGGGGCCGTCAGCGTGAGCAACTGCGACCGATCCACCAGCAGTTCCTCCGCCGGTCTTTGGTCTCCCTTCCGTTGGTAGTTGCGGAACCCGTCTGCGGCCGGCTGCAGTACGGCGAAGGAGTGCACATCGGTCTGCTTCTGCGACGCGTCCATGCGCCCCGGCGAGAAGGGAACCTTCACATCGTGGCCGGCCTTCTTCGCAGATGCCTCGACGGCTGCGCAGCCGCCCAGAACGATCAGGTCAGCAAGTGAGACCTTCTTGCCACCGGACTGCGCGCTGTTGAAATCCTTCTGGATCGCTGCCAGCTTCTTAAGAACCTTCGCCAATTCGGCTGGTTGATTCACTTCCCAATCCTTCTGTGGCGCGAGGCGAATGCGCGCCCCGTTAGCCCCGCCGCGCTTGTCGCTGCCGCGGAACGTTGCCGCCGACGCCCAAGCCGTCATGACCAGTTGTGAGATGGAAAGTCCGGATGCGAGGATCTTGGCCTTCAGGGCAACAATGTCCTGTTTCCCGATCAATTTGTGATCCACTGCGGGAATGGGGTCTTGCCATAGCTGGGGCTCGGCAGGAACCAGCGGGCCAAGGTAGCGCGAGAGAGGTCCCATGTCGCGGTGCGTCAGCTTGTACCATGCCTTGGCGAACGCGTCTGCGAACTCCTGCGGATTCTTGAGGAAGCGCCTCGCGATCGGCTCATATATCGGGTCCATCCTCAGGGAGAGGTCCGTGCTGAGCATGAACGGGGCGTGCCGCTTCGACGGATCGTGGGCATCAGGAACGGTGCCTGCTCCAGCCCCGCCCTTGGGAGTCCACTGGTTCGCGCCGGCGGGGCTCTTCGTGAGCTCCCACTCAAAGCCGAACAGGTTCTCCAGGTAGTTGTTGCTCCACTTCGTTGGGGTGGTGGTCCAGGCGCCCTCCAACCCGCTGCTGATCGTATGAACGCCTTTGCCGCTGCCAAAGGTGTTTTTCCAGCCGAGGCCTTGCTCCTCGATGCTGGCGCCCTCGGGTTCGGGGCCGACATACTTGCTCGGGTCGGCAGCGCCGTGGGTCTTTCCGAATGTGTGCCCGCCGGCAATGAGCGCAACGGTCTCCTCGTCATTCATCGCCATGCGGGCGAACGTCTCCCGGATATCGCGTGCCGCAGCGACTGGATCGGGCTTTCCATTGGGTCCTTCCGGATTAACGTAAATCAGGCCCATCTGAACAGCGCCGAGAGGATTGTCGAGCTGACGGTCTCCGGTGTAGCGCTGGTCCCCCAGCCACGTGCCCTCAGGCCCCCAGAAAATGTCGTCGGGCTCCCAGACGTCCTCGCGCCCGCCGCCAAAACCGAAGGTCTTGAAGCCCATCGACTCCAAGGCGACGTTGCCGGCCAGAATCAGGAGGTCGGCCCAGGAGAGTTTCCGGCCATACTTCTGCTTGATCGGCCAGAGTAACCGCCGCGCCTTATCGAGGTTCACGTTGTCCGGCCAGCTGTTGAGGGGCGCGAAACGCTGTGCTCCGGAACCCGCGCCGCCGCGGCCGTCGCCGATGCGGTACGTGCCGGCGCTGTGCCACGCCATACGGATGAAGAGCCCCCCATAGTGGCCATAGTCGGCGGGCCACCAGTCCTGCGACGTCGTCATCAAGGCATGGAGGTCCTTGATCACGGCATCCAGGTCGAGGCTCTTGAATTCTTCAGCATAATTGAACTCCTTGTCCATAGGATCGGACAGGGGGGACTGCTGGTGCAGGATCTTCAGGTTTAGCTGATTCGGCCACCAGTTCGCATTCGTCGGGGCCCCAGCTTGGGTGTGTCTGAACGGACACTTCGCTTCGGTTGACATGTGTACATCCTCCTTTGAATTAAGAAAACTGCGGCGAACTACGAACCCATCCTAGCGTTCCCATTCGCGCCATCGGCGTGGCCACGCTTGCCGGTATCCACACGGCCTACGACACTTCTCGGGAAGCGCGCCGCGGAGCGCACTTCGTGCAAAGCCCCCGGAAAATGAGTTCACATTCGCGAAGAATCCGCTTGCCGAGGGAGCCCGAGGCAGGCTTGGGCAAGTCGAACCACTCCATGTCCTCAACATTGCCGCAGCGGTCGCAGATGAAATGGTGATGCCGCATGCCTTTCGCATCGAATCGCGCGGCGCGGCCCTCAACGGCCACTTCACGCACCAAACCCGCCTGCACCAAGTCCCGCAGATTGTTATAAGTCGTGGCCCTTGAAGAGCGCGGATCCGCGCGATTCACGGCTTCGAAGATTTCCGCAGCCGTGGGATGACTGTTGTGCTCCATCAAGAATGCCATCACGGCGTAGCGCTGCGGAGTGCACCGCAACCCGCTGCCTCCCAGGGACCGTTTGATCGCCTCGGCGTCCATGAAGGATTTAGATTATATCTAATGTGGCATTTTGTCAAGACTTATGCTTTTGCTTGCTGCTGCGAGCAGAAAACTGGCGGATGCCGTATTGAGTATCCTCATCGAGTGGCCGCCCTGTTACTCTTCCCACGTCGAACAGTCCCGACGTTGCGCTCGCGGGGTTTTGAGACGACCAGGGCAGTGGGTGACAGATTGGTGGCGAATCATGAGACGCGATTTCCCTGATTAGCACCACGTTCGGAACGACCACCCGCCGCCTCGCGCAATTGTGTCCAGATGGTCGGCAAGCCGGAAAGCTATCCACCTGGATGTAGTCGTCAACCCGTGGAATGGACGCGGAATCTGGCGCGAGCATCGCTCGAAGCATGCGGGGCGTTATGTGGGGATATCGGCCATCCCGCGCGGCAAGGTCAGGCGGGCCAGTGGCCCTGTCGAGCGATGTCCTCTTTGGGGCAAGTTTCCAGAGTCCACTTCACGGCCAAGTGGCGTGTACGAGGCGCAAGCCGCGCACACCTATGACGCTATTTGTATTCCAGGAGTTCTCCCTGCGAAGCGGAATAGCAGCCCGTGTATGGCGCTCGGCCCAACTCGCCCGATAATGTTACATTCGTCAGATCGCCGCCACCGGCCGCAACTGATCCCCCTCCGAAAACAGTAGCTTGGTTCAGGACCTGGCACGAGGCCCTTGGGTCAATGCCGACCATTACGGTGATAGGCGGATAGCTCGCGCCTCCGGGCAGCGCGTCGTTACGCGTACAGGTTTCCAGCCCGCAATTCCAGCCCGTGCCCCCGATTGTACGTAGCGAGAGTCCCTCCGGAACGATTTCTCTCACCGTAGTGGCGCCGTTGGTTGGGCCGGCATCGAGCAGGTTGGTAACCATGATGGAGTAAACGGCCTCAGCCTGTCCCGCTTTGAAGCTCCCCTGGTGAGTTATGTCAATGCTGAGTGCGGCGTGCGCGCTTTCCGGCACCAGGAGTCGAACGGAATCGGTGGCCGCATCCGCGACATAAACATCGCCGGCCGTGTCAACCGCGACACCGAAGGGCTCCCATAGCTCTGCGTTGATAGCCGGCCCACCGTCGCCTGAGTAGCTTGCTCCTCCACCGGCTAGGTCTCTGACCGCTTGAAGATTTTGTAATAAAACAATTCCAATCGAAAATGTTTTGGTGCATACTTAGGGTATGGCTCGTCCAGCCCTGTGTATCCAAGTGTCTGCCAAGGATCAGAAGGAACTCCAAAAGCTGGTGAGCGGCGGAGTCCAACAGGTCCGGGTCGTGTTACGTGCCCTGGCGCTTTTGCAGTTGGCAAAAGGCGTAAGTGCGCCGCGAATCGCCCGCATTATTCCATTGACACCACAAGGGATTCGAAATGTCGGCCACCGTTATCAGCAGGGCGGTTTGGATCGGGCTCTCTATGAGAAACAGCGGCCCGGAGCCGCGGAAGTGCTGGACGATAGCCAGAAACAACGTTTGATTGCAATGGTATGCAGCAGCCCGCCAGAAGGCCGCGCGCGTTGGACGGTACGCCTGGTCGCCGAGGAAGCCGTCAAACGCAAGCTGGTTCCGCGAGTAGGAAGGGAAACTATCCGGATTCTCCTGCTGAGCCACGATCTGAAACCGTGGCGGGAAAAAAATGTGGGTGGTGGCCGATCTCGATGACGACTATATCGCCAAGATGGAAGACGTGTTGGAGGTATACGAGCGGCCTTATGACGCCCGACAACCGGTGATCTGCTTAGACGAGAAGCCGATCACCTTGCACGCCGACGTGCGGCCAACTCGGCCGGCGGCGCCGGGACGGGAGACACGGCGGGATAACGAATATGAGCGTTGCGGGACGGCCAACGTTTTCTGCGCCGTAGAGCCGAAAGCGGGGAGGCATTTCACCTTTGCGACACCCAACCGTTCGGCCTTTGAGTTCGCTCAGGTTGTCGTCACCTTGGCGCTGGAATACCCGAGAGCAAAGACGATTCACCTGGTGATGGACAACCTCAATATCCATTGCCGGAAGTCCCTGAGCGATGTTTACGGCGCTGCAATGGCCGCCGAAGTTTGGAGCCGATTCACGGTCCATCACACGCCAACTCACGGAAGCTGGCTCAATCAGGCCGAGATCGAAATCGGGATCTTCACCCGGCAATGTTTGGGGAGCCGGAGAATCCCCGATTTGAAGATCTTGCGTCGGGAAGCGAAGGCATGGAATCGGCGGACGAATCGTGATCGCGTCAAAATCGCCTGGAAGTTTGATCGCCAAGCTGCCCGCCGCAAGTTTGGCTACAAAAGGAAATCCTTCACGCGGTCAAAGACCTAGCGTGGTGATTATTCCGTTTGCATCGACCTTACGTACCCAGAAGATGTCCGGGAAGTATATATTAGCGGCGGCGTCTACAGCTACACCAAAGGGGTAGGTAATTGACGCGTTGATTGCTAGACCTCCATCTCCGCTATAGGCAAAAGTGACGCCATTTCCGGCGACGGTAGTGATGGTTCCATCCGTAGCTACGCGCCGAATCCGAGAATCGCCGGTATCCGCAATGTAGAGGTTGCCTGCGGGATCCACCGCCACTCCATTAGGAGCACTGAGTCTGGCATTGATCGCCAGGCCGCCGTCGCCCAAATCGCCACTATCAGCGCCGGTTCCAGCCACCGTGGTGATCGTGCCGTCGAGCGCGACCCTACGAATCCTGCCGTTCCCTGCGTCAGCGATGTAGAGATTGCCGGCGAGATCGACTGCCACGGCAATCGGTCCCGAAAATGTTGCCTTTGTGGCAGGACCTCCATCACCACCAAAGCCAAAACTACCGGTTCCGGCTACCGTTGTGATCTGTCCGTTCGGAATAATTTTACGAATTCGACCGTTCCCATCATCGGCGATGTAAATGTTGTTCTCGGCATCCACGGCCACACCGCTGGGATCATAGAGTGCCGCCGCTATAGCCAGACCACCATCGCCCGAATAGCCTTGGCTGCCGCTCCCGGCAACCGTCGCTATCGTCCCATCCGTCGCCATTTCGCGAATTCGGTTGTTTTCCTCGTCAGCAAAGAAGAGGTTCCCTGCGGTATCAACGGCTACGCCCCGAGGGTAGTCGAACTCTGCATTAACAGCCGCTCCGCCGTCTCCAGCGGAACCGCCGAAGGTGCCATTGCCCGCTACCGTAACAATCGTTCCGTTTGCGGTAACTTTGCGGACCCGCTCGTTGCCGAAATCGGTTATGTAAACGTTGCCAGCTCGATCCACCGCCACGCCCGCCGGAAAGGTGATTGCAGCACTGGTTGCGGGACCTCCATCGCCTGAATAACCCGGTGTACCTGTGCCGGCTATGGTGGTCATCGTCCCGCCGATTCCTACCTCCCGAATGCGGCAGTTGGCCAAATCCGCAATGTAGAGGTTCCCTGCGGGATCGAGCGCCACGCCGTGTGGTTCGACCGCTGCACCGGTTGCCGGCCCGCCGTCGCCCGAAGACCCGCTGTCGCCATTGCCTGCGACAGTGACGATTGTTCCGTCAGTCGCCACTTTGCGAACCCGGTTGTTTCCCGCGTCGGCGATGTATAGGTTGCCAGCTTTGTCTACGGCGACATCTTCCGGCGCATAGAGGGATGCCATTGTAGCTGGCCCTCCATCGCCTGAGTAGGCGCCAATCCCATTTCCCGCCACCGTGGCGATTGTCCCGTCCGGCGTTACCTTGCGCACCCGATTGTTATAGACATCCGCGATGTAAAGATTGGCGGCTACATCCACTGCAACGCCGCCAGGATAGTTGAGCGATGTGCCCGTGGCTGGTCCCCCGTCGCCAAGAGGGTTGGAGCCGCCGCCGGCTATAGTGGCGATCATGCCGTCCGGTGTTACCTTTCGAATCCGTGCATTTCCAGTGTCCGCGATATAGACGTTCCCCGCGGAATCAACCGCGACCCCTTCGGGCATGTTGAGCAACGCGCTTGTCGCTTGGCCGCCATCCCCCGAAAAGCCGTGCTCCGGTGATGCGCCAGCCACACGCGTAAGGACTCCCAATCGATCCATCCTAAACACGCAGTTATTCGCGGTGAAGTACAGGTTCCCGGAGGTATCTACCGTCACTGCCCACGTGAACAGCCCCAGGGACACATCCACGGCGCGCACCGGCGTCGGTGGCAGTCCTCCACCGGCGACCGTGGTGATGAGATATTGTTCCGCCCACGCTTCCACTGCCACCAACGGAACGAGAATCGACAGAACAACACTTGGCATTGTTCGTCGCTTCACGTAGGCGGATCGCCTCACTGATCACCGCTCCTTCCTGCGATTATGCGGGTGAGCCCGGCTACGCCGCGACGGAAGACGGGACCGAAGCGCCGTCAATCAGCACCGTCCTATTCAGTCTAGCGCCTTCCAACCGACAGCAGCATGGCATTGGCTTAGTACCTCTTGGTTCCGCAAATCTCAGGCCGAGGTGGGCAGCGGCACGTCATGCCCTGACTAAGGGCTGTGCTGCCTTCAGTCGGCATCGCTAGCGCACAGGCCAAGAGCGGAGAAACAGGCCTATCGTAGAATGAGCTTGGCGGACTCCCAGAGCGCCACGCTGACCAGTCGCGATTCGCGGTTTGGGCAACGTTATCAGTGAATATCGCAGCAGGTTGCGGAAGAACGGCGCTGGAGCACTAATGCAGCTTCCAGGAGATGCCGAGCAGGATGTCCGCCTGGTTTTGTGTGGATTGAGACTGCGGGCCGTTACCCAAGGCCACGACGACTGGCGTGTTGTTCCAGTGAGTGTAGCGGACCGCCGCTGCGAGGCGCAGGCGGCCGATTCCGAACTGCACGCCGCCCCCCACGACGATGCCTTGGCTTGTGGGGTAATCCGTGCCGTCGGTCGAACCATTGGTGTAGAAGTGGACGGTTCCATTTATGACGCGCGGGGCATATCCGGCTTCTAACAATGGCCTGATGAGGGGAAACGGGAGTTTATATTTGAGCAGAATTGGGAACTCCCAAGAGTTTGCGTGCTCGTCGAACTGGCCGCTGTAAAAACTTGACGCCTGATAGCCTTGGCGCCGATACAGTGCGTCAACCTCAAATCCCAGGCCGAATGGCAAACCGATGTCCAATTCAGGGCCAAGCACGTAGCGCCCTGACACACTCGTGGCTGCCTCACCGGTCAAATCGTTGGTGGCCCGCATGCCGCCGATAGCTCCAATCGCGAGCGATTGTCCAAAGGAAATAGAGCAGGTGAACGCACCGGCGGCAATCAAGAAGAGACTTCGCAATCTCGCGCTCATGTTCACGGGGTGAGCAATCGCCCGGCCAGCCGCGGCCTGGACGGTACTCGTGCGTTATTTGTGATTAACCGGCCAATCTCTGCCGGTATGGGTGTCACGTCGTGGGTGGGTTTCGGCGGCTCGCCAATGACTCTTTATCGCACCATACGTGTCCGAATGCAAGGCAAACGCCAAGCGCCCGTCAGTGTTGCTCAACAAGCGGCCAGATCGCTGCAGTAAGACCAAATTCGAACGAAAAAAGAATGATGGCATTCTCGGTGCGCTCCGAGGCCATCAGACTCGAAGATTGGCCGGCTTAGAACGGATTATCGGACATTACTTGGCGCAGCGACGCCCTCGCAAACAGACGGATTGGCTCCTCCCAGCCGGTGGAACAGGCATGCGGTGAAAGAGACTCGCCGGCCATATGTAAGCGAATTCGGCTCCCAGATGGTGGCAGATGGGGGCAGATGTAGGACTTTTCGGAAAATTTGCAAGAGCGGGCGAGACTCGGCACGACAAAAACGTGGAGGCGGTCAGTTCCTTCGGAGTCCGGAGCCCTTACCGTCCTGGTGTAACCCGTGGGACTACAGGCCCAGCTTTGCGACAATCGACGCCAACGCTTCCAATAAATGGGGCCGGCAAGGCGGCGTTTTTTCTCTGGTTCCGTGCGCGTGCTGCCGCGTGCTGCCCTGCGGCCCGTAAGTCTTTTGTTTCTGGTAGCGCTAACGGGAATCGAACCCGCTACTTTTCAGTTCAGTTCGGTTCAGTTGGGTCTAAGTAGTTGCGTTTTCAGTCCAGTTCAGTTCGCCACCAGCGCGTTCAGGGCGCTACGGGCGGCCCGCGTGGTCTGTCGGGGGTCTGTCGGGCCGCGCTCCGGCCTTCTGGACGGGACTTTGCCGGGGCAGATGGCCCTCTTGCCGATCTGCGGGCGCCCCCACCTGTGGGATCGGCACGCCAGCAGTTAGTGGCCGCACTGGTTGGCCTCCATACCAACCGGTTCTGCCGGGCTGCTGACATCGCCTCGCTCTACGTCGCGAAAAGGTTCCGCTTGTGATTGGAGGCTCTCACGTCAGCTGGATGATGGCAATGTTGATTCTGTTCAGGAACAGCGACACGGCGATCACCCACCGCAGGTTCGAGATTCTAAACGCGCTCCGAATCACTGTGGCCTTGCGGGTTGCGCCGGCACGATTTCGCGCTCCAGGCGCGACACCTCGGCCGTAACCTGGTCAAGCCTCGCATCCCAACTGTCGATAAGCGCTTGCTGCGATGGCGTTGGAGCGGCTGTATACATACTGACACTGAGTAACATCTGTCCGATACGGTTCACCAGCGCACCACCCAGCCCCGTGCCCGGATCAATGAAGCCGGCGTAGATCTGATCGTAATGGTACGTGGAAGCTAACTCCAGTTCAACCTGTTCCAGGCGTGTGCGGGTGGCGCTCGTGCCGCCGTCCTTCAGTTGCGATCTCAGCTTACGCGCAGTTTGGAGCGTAGCGTTCCCCTGCGCCCACATTGTCGCGAGCCGGTGCCAGGCTTGGCGGTGCTGCGACAGTTCCAACGGGCTTGCCTGAATGCGTGGATCCTCTTTCACCGTGAGCGAGGTTTCGGCCTGATGACCGTCGAAGTCGATTCGCAGACGGTATGCACCAGGCATCACTAAAGGGCCTTGCGACAGGGCCAGCGCTCGCATGCGAGGCCCGCCCGGCTGTCCGGGAGGATCTTCGCGCAAACCTGCGGGCGCTGTGAACGGTGTACCGTAATGCAGGTCCCAGCGAGTCAGATTGAGACCTTGCTCAACCGGGACCGTCCACTCGCGTACCAGCTTGCCGTCCGGCGCGAGCACGGTCAGTCTTGCGGACGCACTTGCCGCTGGATTTGCGGCTGTGTGGAAAGCGATGGATGCTCCATAAGGCGGATTCGCCGCCAGGAAATAACGATGCCCGACGCCCATGTTCGTCTTGTCGTTGAACATCCGGTACATGGTCGCAGTGCGAGGCTGGAACAGTTGAAGCGGGGACTGTAGTGCGGCGGCCGTAAGCTGTTCCAGCGGTCCCAAATCATCCAGGATGTAGATGCCGCGCCCGTGCGTGCCGACAATGAGATCATTCTCGCGCGGATGAATCGCTAGGTCGTAGACAGGTGAGGGCGGCAGGCCTTGCCGCAGCGGCAGCCAATTCTCTCCGCGATCGATCGAGACGTAGAGACCGAAAAGTGTTCCCGCAAACAGCACCGACGCGTTCCGCGGATGTTCGTGAATCACCTGGATTGGACCGTCGTTAGGCAGGCCATGCCCCAACCGTTTCCAGGACCGGCCGAAATCGGAGGTAGCGAACAGATACGGTGCAGAGTCATCCTCTTCATATGCATCCCAGGCGATGTAGGCGCAGCCTTCGCCGGTACGCGACGCAATCACGCGGGCCTTGAGACTCCCTTTCGGTGCATTCGGAACGTTCGCGCTTACGTCCGTCCAGGTGGCGCCGCTGTCTTTGCTCACTTGCAGATTGCCGTCGCTGGTTGCGGCCCACAGGACGCGCGGATTCAGCGGGGATTCCGCGATGGACGTGATCACGCCGGTGCCTTTCGTCAGATCCGCGCTGACCGCCCAAGTCTCGCCGCGATCGCGCGACGCGAAGAAGTGGTTGCCGCCGAAGTAAACCACCTTCGGATCGTGTGAGGACATCAGGAACGGATGATTCTCGCCGGCTACGCGATAGTCTGGTCTACCCGGCGGTGGAACCGGACGAATGTCGCGCCGCTCACCGGTCCGCTTGTCGATGCGGAATAAGCGGCCGCCCTGGTATTCGGCGTAGATAATATTCGGATCGGTCGGGTCGACAGCCGTGTAGTAACCATCGCCCACCAGGATCCCTTGCCAGTCCTCATTCGCAATGCCGGCCGTATGGGTAGTGCGGCTCGGACCGCCCCACGTCCCTGTGTCTTGTTTTCCGCCGTAAACCCAATACGGGTCCTGGAAGTCAAAACCTATCTGGTAGAACTGCCCTAGCGGAAGCGTGTTGTTGAACTCCCACGTGCCGCCGCGATTGTGAGAGATATAGATGCCGCCATCCGTGCCCGTCATCATGTGGTCGGAATCGTCGGGATCAATCCAGATCGCGTGATCGTCAAAGTGGATGCGCTCCAGCCAATGACTGCAATAGGAAGGGCCCTTGCCATCCTCCGAGGCGCAGAACGTCTTGCCGCCATCTTCCGAATAAAACAGCGGGTCAGCTCCGGAGATCCAGATACGTTGCGCATTGTTCGGAT
The DNA here is from genome assembly GCA_963842505.1 of Bryobacterales bacterium. Lineage (GTDB taxonomy): Bacteria > Acidobacteriota > Terriglobia > Bryobacterales > Bryobacteraceae > PALSA-129. The sequence goes on along the minus strand of CAWJGZ010000003.1, from coordinate 444,974 downwards.
CAAGGCGGATTTCGTTGATGTAAACGGTGCCGTTCGGCGAACTGGAAGTCCTCGTCCAGCTATCGCCTCCGTCCTCGGAATGGTAGACGCCGCCGACGGTCTTGCCGCTCAACAACGCCACGACAATCTTCGGATTTCTTAGCGCAATGTCGATACTGATGCGGCCCGCCGGAGAGGAGGGCAGGCCATTCGAGAGGCGGGTCCAGGTAGCGCCGGCGTCGCGTGATCGGTAGATACCCCCCTGGTTCGACACGATTTGACCTGGGGCGCCGGCCTGCTTGTCCTGGCTAAACACCTGTGGCCCTTGATCTTCTCCCGCGTCGCGATGCGTGCGGAATCCGACCACGGAAGAAGCCGTCGCGAACAGAGTTCGCGGGTCTTGCGGATCCATCGCGACGTCGAACACGCCGGTCAGGTTATCGCCATAGAGAATTCGCTTCCAGGTAGCGCCGCCGTCGGTGGTCTTAAACAGGCCGCGTTCTTCATTCGGTCCCCAGATGTGGCCGATCGCGGCCACGTACACGACGTTCGGATTGCCCGGATCAATCGCGATTCGACCGATATCGAAGCTGTCGCCGAGGCCAACGAAGGTCCAGGTCTTTCCGCCGTTGAGCGATTTGAAAACACCGCGTCCGTGGATGTTCGACCCACGCAGGTTCGCCTCACCGGTGCCGACCCATACCTGCTCGGGATCTGACGGCGCCAGCGCCATCGCGCCGATGGCGGCCACTCCTTCGTGATCGAAGATGGGTGCGAATGTGGTGCCGGCGTCGGTCGTCTTGAAGATGCCGCTCGATGCGGTTGCGACGTAGAAGACGCGTTTGTCTCGCGGATTCACCGCGAATTGCGTTATGCGGCCACCCATGACGGCCGGGCCAATCCCACGAAAGGACAGCTTGTCCAGAAAAGCCTGCAGGGGGGCGTTCTGTGCCTCGGCGGCGACGGTCAGCAGGGCCCCGACCGCTGCTAGGCGGCACGCGCCAAGCAAGGATCTTCGCAACATAAGTTCCTCCTAAAATGCCATGCCCAATACGAACGCCACACACACCCCGGCTCGCCTGTTGTGGATTATGAAGGCAGAGGGGGCCTGCGGTGGTGCCAGTCAGTGGCCAGTTGATACTGATGCGCGGCGGCCAGGACAAGTGGTTCTTCAAACGCGCGGCCAATCACCTGAAGACCGATGGGCAACCCGGTGGAATTGAAACCACATGGGATTGATACAACGGGGCTGCCTGTTAAGTTGAAGGCAACCGTATAGGCCGCCTCATGCGTAAGAGATTTCACGTTGACCTTCGGGTCTGTGCCCTCGCTTCGATATGCGCCGCCTGACGGGCTGGTTGGCGTGGTAGGCGTCAAAAGCAGGTCGATGCTTTCAAATGTCCTAGCCAGTTCGTCGGAAATCAGGGTGCGAGCTTGCTGCCCTCGGAGGTAGTCGACCGTCGATAAGAACCCACCCCTGGCGATGTTGCGAAAAGCGCCGCGGCCATAAAGGGCTCGCTTGTCGCGAAGACCTTCAAAGTGCGAACGAAATGCCTCGACCCTCAATATGCAGTTGTAGCCTGCAGCGCTCGAGTAGTTCAGGTAAGGAATGACGACTTCGCGCATCGTGCAACCAAACGAGCGAAAGACGCGCACGGCCCCTTCAAAAGCCGACATGATGTCTTCTTCGTTCCCGACTGCATCCATGTAGGCAGGACTGATGCCAACACGTAAGCCGCGCAGTTGACGTTGTAGCAGGCGCCGATAGGGAGGCACTTCAGCGTTGGCGCTAGACTTGTCTCCAGGGTCGTACCCGGCAAGAAGTTCGAGCATGATCGCGCAATCTTCCACCGTTCGCGTGATTGGACCAAGGTGGCCCATCGAATAGCTGGAAGGTATTTCGCCACTCCGGCCAACTCGGCCGTAGGTGGGTTTCATCCCCGTTACACCACAATACGCCGACGGAATGCGTATAGACCCACCGCCGTCCCCGCCCACTGATCCCATGGCGAGGCCGGCGGCAGTACTCACGGCGGACCCACTGCTGGAGCCACCGGGGTAATATTTTGTATTCCAAGGGTTGCGCGCCGGTTTCATAAAATCCGCCTCCGTGAACCCACCGGAGAAAGCAAACTCGCTAAGATGCACCTTGCCCAACGTTATGGCGCCTGCCTTGCGCAGCCGCGCGACGACATTTGCGTCCTTGTCCGGTATCCAGTTTTCGTAAACTCTGGATGCCGCAGTAGTCCGAATGCCCGCGGTGGCAATGTAGTCCTTATAAGTAACTGGTATGCCGTGGAGGGGGCTTCTGATTTTCCCCCCTGCTATCTCTTGAGCCGCTTCCTCGGCCTGTCGCATTGCGACGTCCGCCGAAATCGTTATGAAACTGTGCAAGAGCGGGTCGACCTTGGCAATTCGGTCGAGGTACGCCTTAGTCAACGCGACCGGTGAAAGTTCCCCGCTATGGATCAAGGTTGCAGCTTCCGCAATCGTTAGATAACAAAGATCTTCCATGAAGCACCCCTTCGCGGATCACTTGGGTACAAAAACGAAGCCAAGGTCAACACCTTGCAAAGGCAATTCTCTGAGGTAGCGTGCCTGGGCCAGCACCGGCTCCGCGAAGCTTTCCAGATCGGCGAAGACATCCGGAGGAAGATTCAGTTCATGAATAGGGAGGGAGTCCGTATCCGAAGCCGGTGCGGGACCAGCCGCTCGGAGGGGTGCTGCGCCTAGCGCAGCCAGCCCCTTCGTAAAACATCTGCGAGTAGTCTCTGACATCTCTGTTCACCTCCCACGATCCTGTGCGCTTTCGGCCAGATCGGATGCTTCGAACCGGGCAGGCGGAAAAGTCCCCCAGAATTCGGAGCAGCGCGCGTCAGGCCGGAAACCGTGAATTGTGGAGTGTCCAATACCTTAAGACCATCCCCGCGGATCTCAACTCCGCGTTTTAAAATGTCAGGCGCAATGCAAACTGCAACACGCGCCCTGGCTCGGCTGTTGTTAGGTGGCCAAACAGCGGCGAATTCAGTGTCGAGACCGGGTTGTCGAAGTTGACCTTGTTAAACAGGTTAAACGCCTCTGCGCGGAATTGCAGGCGCAGCGACTCCCGGATTGGGAACGTTTTGACCATGGCGTAATCGACATCGAATAGTCCGGGGCCGGTGACCAGATCGTTCCGCGAAGCCGTGCCGTACGTACCTAGCGCGTTGAGCTGAAAGGCCGAAGTATTGAAGTATTGCCCGACCTCAGCCGCCCGTGATGACCACGTACCGCTTGGGTTGCCGACAATGTTCGGGCGGTCGGGCGCTGTGCCCGATACGCCGCTCAGCGACTCATTGATTCCATCGGTCACATTGACGGGCATCCCTGATTCCCCCGTAATAATCGAGTTCAGTTCCCAGTTCCCCGCCAGATGATGAAGCAGCCGATTCGTCCCGAATCCCGGCGTGTCGTAGACTAACGATGCAACGAAACGATGCGTACGGTTGAAATCAGATAACCCATGATCGTAATAGCCGTTCGCGGGATCCGTATAGATACCATAAACGCCACCGCTCGCTACGGCGGAAGCCATATCAGTAGATTTCGAGAATGTGTAGCTCGCCAGCATACTCAGACCGTGGCTCAATCTCTTCTCGAAGGTCAGCGCGCCAGCGTCATAGTTGGAGACGCTATTTGACTGGAACTGAGTGATGGATGTGAATCCGAGCGGATAGTAAGGCCGATGCTGGTCGATATTTGAAATCGTCGACTGCCCCGCTACGAATGTTGCCGGATTGATCTCCTCATTCGCCATGAGCTTATGGACTTCCGATCCCATGTACGAAAGTCGCACCAGCATGTTGGTTGAGAGCTGATGCTCAACGGTCAGGTTCTCCTGAAAGGAGTAGGCATTCGTAAAGTCCGGATCATAGACAACACCCAACACTGGCCGGGGGAACGTATAGTTCTTCGGGGGAGGACTCGAAATCGGGTACGGGTTCGGCTCTGTCGCCGGGAAGGGATTCGCGACGCTGGGTGGGTTCTGAATGTTAATCTGGACGTCGAAGGGCGGCCCAAGCGTGATTCGGTTGTTCACTTCCGCGGCCGGGTAATCACGGTAAATGCCCGCGCCGGCACGGATGACGGTCTTACTGTCGAGCTGGTAGGCAAATCCAATCCGCGGATCAAACTCAGCCGCCTTCCCGTTATAGCCGGCCCTCGGAACTCCGCGGTCGCCGTAGACGACGAGACCTGGTGGCAGACCGGGGGCCACCGTCGACTGCTCTCCCGGAATGAACTGTGCCACCTCGTTATTTCGGGAATCAATCCATGGCAGGAAGGGGTCCCAACGTAGCCCCAAATTCAGGGTAAGTTTGGAGGTCACCTTATAGTTATCCACGATGTAGGAATCCGGAAGCGTTGTCCGCAGCGCTTCAGCCTGGGGCGTTGCCTGAATGTAAGTTGCAGCCCTCCCTAGCATGAAGTCAGCCAGATTGCTGCCCGTGAAGGCGCTTGAGAATGTAAAATATCCATCGGACTCGTACGCGGCGCTCGGCTGGTTCAGTTGCTGGCGGATGAAATTAACTCCCATTTTCAGCTCATGTCTACCATGCACCCAGCTCAGCGCACCTTGATATTGGAAATCGTTGCGCGCCAGGTGGCCGCCGGCTATAGTCGGAATTGTGAAGTATCCGGAAGCGGCCATGTAGATGTCGTTGTTCACCGATAAATTCGTAATCGCCGAACCAAGGTCCGCCAACGTCGTCGGATATCCATAGCTGAGGCCCGATTGAATGCGGTTATATGTACCCCCCGCAGTCAACAAGACGCTCGGGGAAAATGTGTGGGTCCAGGAAGCCACGGTATTTTCGGTATGGAAATCTGGCAGGCGCTGTGCGCCGAGAATGTCGGTTGGATCGACTGCATTCACGACGTGATATTGGTCATGGATCCAACGCACTGAGACATGGTCATTTGCGCCGGGCAGATAATCGGTCTTTACAGTGAATTGATTGTCATCGTTAGCGTTGATCTGCGGAACCGTAATTGACCCGGTCGCGCTGGTTGAGACAGGGATATACTTCATGAGTTTCACGACGACTGGATCAAAGATCGTTGGGTTAATGTAGTTGTTTGGATAGGGAACCTTGGTCGTGGGGTCGACCAATTGAATCGCCTGGCCCTTACTGTTCGCCAAACCCGCAAAATTTCCCGTCAGTTCGGCCGCAGTCGGCACGACCGCCTGAAGTGCAGCCGGCGCCTGGCGCAGTTCGGTTCCTTGCCACGAGCCGAAGAAGAACAGCTTGTCCTTCTTGATCGGACCGCCAACGGTGAACCCGTACTGATTTCGCTTCAGTCCATCGGACTTGCCCGGAGTGAAAAAATTCGTCGCATTGAAAAAGTCGTTGCGGACATATTCGAATACAGTTCCATGCAACTGGTTGGTGCCGGAGCGAGTGACGGCATTCATCACTCCGCCTAGTCGGCCGCCATATTCCGCGGAAAAGTTGTTGGTGATGATACTGAATTCCTGGAGCGCATCCGGATTCGGATAGATATTGGCGACATTTGTATAGATATCTTGATTCACGCCGCCATCCAGCAGGTAGAGGATCGTGTTAGCGCGTCCGCCGCTGACGGAGACAAACTGTTGCTGCGGCAATGTGTTCGACGTCTGATACACCGTGTTCACGGCCGGCTCAACGCCAGGCAGGAGAAGCGATAGCTGGAGCGGATTTCGTCCGTTCAGTGGAAGCTCCTGCACATCCTTCGTGCTAACGATATTGGAAAGCGCCGCCTGACGCGATTCGAGCTGGGGAGGAGTGGCGGTCACTTCAACCTCCTGGGTAATCTGACCCACCTGAAGCGTAACATTCACGGTCAGCACTTTACCCACTTCAAGCACGATGTTCTTTTGGGTCGATATGGAGAAACCGGTCGCCGAGGCGGAAACCGAGTAGGTCCCCACGGGGAGATTTGATAACACATAATCGCCCTGGCTATTAGTCTGGGCCGTTCGTTGCAGCCCGGTCTCCTGTTGAGTTGCCGTGACATTGGCGCCGGCGACAACGGCTTCGGAACTATCGTGCACATTCCCGACAATGCCGGCGGTCTGGCTATAGACTGGAACAGCGGCGCTCAAGAACAGTAAAGATATGATCGCGACAAGTCGGGGCCGGATCTTCTGGGTAACGAAAGGGGACATTCTGCCTCCTGTAATCACAGATTGTGTAGTGCTACGGATCCCAGCCGCATACTCTACAGCGGGTGCTGCGGCTGACACGGAACTCTGGACCGCACAGATTCTCTGCATAACCGCTAACAAGAAGGGTTGCTGACGTGATTCTAAGGTACTGGCGCCTTCGCCTCTCCTGCCTTCGTTGCGCCGTGAGCCAGATCGCTCGACAAGCGATCCGCAGCTGCGAGGATGTGGGCCTTGAGTGCCGCCCTGGCTCGGACAATATCGCTTTCTTCAATCGCACGCACAATCTCGTGGTGCTCTTTCTGCTCATCGGTCACACGATTCTTCCACCCACTCCGCCGGTGGTGGATTCGTGCGATCGTGATATGCGCACCCACGCGCCGGTACATTTGGATCAACCTTCGATTGCCCGACATTTCCACGATGAGACCATGAAACTCCCGATTTAACTGTTCATGAAGACTCTCGCTCGTGTCGGGATCGTTCATTTTTCGCAACAGATCATGGAATTCCGCAATGTGGTCGCCATTCAGACTGGCAGCTCCCAACTCCAGCGCGAGGCATTCGAGAGCGGCCCGGATTTCGAACGTTTCTCTGACATCCACGGGACTGAGTTCGGAAACGAAAGTGCCGCTTCGAGGACGAATCTCGATGAGGCCTTCCGCTTCCAGGCGGTTCAGTGCGTCGCGTACCGGCGCCGTGCTGAGGCCGAGCTTACGTGCTACCTCTGCTGTGTTCAATCGTTCGCCCGGCAGGAACACGCCCGTCACAATACTGTCTCGTAGGGTGTGTAGGACGGCATCGCTCGTCCTCTCCCGCCTGATTTTTTGAGGCTCAAAGATAGCCATTGAACTGATATCTCCTATATGAGATCATAGATTTGATAGCCTGTCAATAGGGTTCAAGGCCTGGGAGCACAGGACAGTGGCAAACTCGACTGCGAATTCGGCGATCCGCGATTTGCTCCGTACTGCCGCACGCAGGACGGCGCGCTGGGATTTCCGCCTTTGGGGCTTCGGTGAATCAATCGCATTGCGCGGACTGTTGGCGGCGTTCAAGGTATTGCAGGATAGGGAGTTCCTTGGCTTTGTCGAAGGAGTGATTCGGAGTTGGACGCGCCGCACGGCGAATCTCACGTATGAAGATCATGCCGCGCCCGGATTCGAGCTGTTGGAAGTCTACGATCTCACCGGCGATACCGATTACTTTGAGGCCGCTGGGGCACTCGCGCAGCTATGCCTGCGCTTTCCTGAAGGTGCTGCAGGTTGCCGCCTGCACAGGCCCGACTTCTCCGGCTGGAGCCGGCAGATCTGGGTCGATTGCCTGCACGTCGATCCAGCGTTTCTTGCACGATTCGGCGTTCTCACCCGGGACATCCGCTGGATCGAGGAAGCCGAGCAAATGCTGCTGGGGTATGCGCGCCTGCTCCAGGAGCCCAGTAATGGTCTGTTCTGGCACGGCTATGAAATGAATGCGGGCCGAAATGGACAGCCATGGGCCCGAGGTAATGGCTGGGCACTTCTCGGCTTGGTGGAGACGATTCCGACGCTAGACAAGGCAAGTCGGGATACCTCGAGGTTTCGGGAGATCACACAAAGCCTGGCGCGCGGTCTGCAGCGGTACCAGTCCGCAACCGGCCTGTGGCACACCGTCGTTACGGAACCAAGCACGTACGAGGAATCCACATTGGCCGTCGCCGTGGCGTATGCGTTCGAGCACGCATTTAGCAGCGGAGTGTTGTGTCGCGAAGAGTTCTGCGCGTGCCAACAGCAGGCGCGCAACGCTGTACTGCCGCTCATCAATCATCAGGGCGAACTGCAATTGGTGAGCGAAGCAACTCCAATTGGTGATTTGCGCAATTATGCGACGCGGCCGTTCGGCGTCTACCCGTGGGGACAAGGCGTATTACTGCAGATGCTGGCTCAGGAGGCACAGTCTCTTTGAAAATTATTAAGCTCGAAGCTTTCGCCGTACGCAAGGCGCCAGAAGCAGGGCCCGCGTACTGGGGCAAACGAACCTGGGGAGGTCCGGCCCAAGCGAGGGCCCCGGAACTCTCTTCCCATTACCCTTCGCCTCACCGGCGCAAGTACGTATACTCGAACACAATTGACACCACGCTGGTCCGCGCCACTACCGACGACGGGCGAATCGGCTGGGGAGAAGCCAAGGCACCGGTTGCACCCGAAGTGGTGAAAACCATCATCGATCAGTTGCTTGCACCCATGGTGTTGGGGTCCGATCCTCGTGAGGTGACGCTGTTATGGGAACGAATGTACGCCGGAATGCGAGTCCGGGGCCACGACACCGGGTTTTATCTTGAAGCCATATCCGGTATCGATATCGCATTGTGGGATCTCGCGGCCCAGTCAGCAGGCGTTCCTGTGCACACATTGCTGGGGGGTTGTTTTCGCAACCCGTATCGAGTGTACGCGTCCGGCATTCCGGCCCTGCCGTTGGACGTGCCTGCGGAGGAGTGGGAAGTGCTCGCGAACACTGCGCGTGCATTTGCGGCGCGAGGTTTTACCGGGCTGAAGGTTGCGTTGGGACAAGGCATCGAAGGCGATCTGAAAAGTGTTCGCGTGATTCGTGAGACGCTCGGCGATCACTTCCTTCTGTTTGCAGATGCTGCGGGTGTCTACGACGTGGGACAAGCTCTCCGCATAGGCCGTGTTTTGCAGGATCTGAACTACGGATTCTTCGAGATGCCAATCCCGCCGGAGTTTCTCGACGGGTACGCGCGCCTGGCGGGAGAGTTGGACATCCCATTGGCACTGGACTCGCTCGCCAACCGCTATCAAGTGAAGGATTTTCTCACTCGCGGCGCGTTGGGCATTGTGCAGCCCGATGTTTGCCGCGCCGGCGGCATAACGGAATGCCGTAGAATCGCCGAACTGGCCGACACGTTCGGAGTTGCGTTCGCCCCCCATGTCAGCATTGGATCGTCGATCCATTTCATCGCGTCTGCTCACTTGGCGGTGGCGATGCCCAACACGATGATTGGCGAATACTGGTGTGGCAACAATCCCTTGGGTGATCCACTCGCAGACAAACCACTGCGTCTCGAAAATGGCTACCTCTACGCTCCGGTTGAGCCGGGGTTAGGAATCAGGATCCGCCCCGAAGCAATCTGACACTGGAACCGGCGCTGCTGGCGTGAGCGTGTCTTAGCGCTGGACCCTGCCCGATCCGCTGCCACCCACCAGAGCCATCACTTCCGCCGCGCTAAACCGGCAAAAGTCGCCGGGAATCGAATGCTTCAGACAGGAAGCCGCAACTGCAAATTCAAGCGCGCTCTGCGGGCTCTCCAACTTCCGCAGCCCGTAGATCAGGCCGCCGGCGAATGCGTCGCCACCGCCCACGCGGTCGACGATGTGGGTAATGTCATAATGGCGGCTTACGAAGAACGCGTCGCGCGTGTTTAGGCAAGCTGACCACCCGTTTGCCGACGCACTCTTCGATTCGCGGAGCGTGATCGCCATCATCCTTAGGTTGGCATACGCGGCCAATACTCTGTCGGTCAATTCGCGATAGGCCGCGGCATCGAGACTTCCGCCGTGGACATTCACGTCGGCGGCAAGGCCGAGGGCAGTTTGGCAGTCTTCCTCATTGCCGACGCCGACGTCGACGTGCTGGAAGAGTTGGTGCATGACCTCGGAGGCTTGCTTACCCCACTTCCACAGATTCTTTCGGTAGTTAAGGTCGCACGACACGGTCAGGCCCCGTGCCTTTGCGGTTTGCACGCCTTCGAGCGTCAGGTCAGCGGCACTGGCGCTCAGGGCCGGCGTGATGCCAGTGACGTGAAACCATGCCGCTCCCTGGAGCGCGGTGTCCCAATCGACATCACCGCGTTTGGCCAGCGCGATCGCAGTGTCCGAGCGATCGTAAACCACCCTCGAGGGCCGCTGATTGGCGCCTGCCTCCAAATAGAACAGGCCCATCCGCCCCTTGCCCCGAACAATCCGGCCTGTATCCACCCCGTGCCGTCGCAATTCGCCGATCGCGGCTTCAGCAACGGGGTGTCCACCCGGCAGCACGGTGACATAACGCGCTGCATCTCCAAACGTGGCCAGCGCCACGGCGACGTTCGCTTCTCCCCCCGCGAACGTGGCCACCAGTTGCGGCGACTGAAGCAGGCGCTCAAAACCCGGCGCTGCCAACCTAAGCATGATTTCACCGAAGGTAACGACCATATGCTCCTTCCTCAAAACTCCCGCTTCGCGGCTACGCTGTGTGATGCCCATTGATTTTCTTATGTTCCATTGTGCCGGCCAGCCACGGTCGTGGTGTCCCTGATCACGGGGCCTTGATCGGCGGCGCGATCGCGAATCGTCCAATGAACGATTAGATATGCAATGGGATGAAGTACTGCCATAATCAGAAAAACGGCTGTGTAGGACTGCCCGTGAATCAGGTAGCCGGCAATCATGGTGAACACCGCACCACCGGCGCTGCTGCCCATAGCGACTAACCCCGCTGCGGACGCGAGGATCTGCTTGGGATACAAATCGACATTTAACGTCGCCAGATTCGTTTTCCAACTCATGTGCGCGAAGAGCACGAGGCAGATCGTCGCGACGGCCAGCGTCGCCGACGGCGTGAAGGCGATGATGGCGCCAAGAGGCATCAACAGCATCGAGCAGAACATGACCGCCTTCCGTGCCCGAACCACTCTCCACCCCCGAGCAACCAAGCAGCCGGAAAGGAATCCGCCAATTAGCGCTCCCGTGTCCGAGAATAAGTACGGCACCCACGCAATCAGTGCAATGAGCCGTAAGCTGAATCCGCGCGCATCTGTCAGGTACTTAGGAAGCCAAAATACATAAAACCACCAAACCGGGTCGGAAAAAATGCGCGCGACCAGCAATCCCCAGGTCTCCCGCATTCGGAGAAGGTCAACCCAGCGAACCGACTTTACGGTTGGCCGCGGGGATGCGGATGACTCGTTGCGAATGATCGCTAGCTCTTCCGGCGTGATGAGCGGATGGGTTTCAGGCGCGGAATAGAGAGCCCACCATGCGATTACCCATAGAATGCCGAGAGATCCCGTCACGAGGAAGGCCGCGCGCCATCCAATGTACGTCATGAGCAGGACAATCATTGGTGGCGTGATGATCGCGCCCGTCACGGCGCCAGCCTGCACCAGCCCATTGACGGTGCCGCGTTCCTTGGCGGAGTACCATTCACCACTCACTTTTTGCGCCGCGATGAAGTTGGGGGATTCGCCGGCGCCGAGCAGAAACTGAAAACACCCGAGGCCGACCGCCGATCGTACAGTAGCGTGCAACAGAGCTGCCAGCGCCCACCAGGCCGTGGCGATTCCGTTCACGAGCTTCACGCCCCACCGATCGATCAGCAACCCGGAAATGAAGTACATCGCCGTGTAAGCGATAAGGAAGGCCTGGGTGATATATCCATACTGGACGTTCGTAATCCCAAGCTCTCTTGTGAGCCGCGGCACGATAATCGACAGAGCCTGCCGATTAATATAGTTGTTGACTGTGTTCAGGAACAGGAGGCCTGCGATCAGCCAGCGCAAGTTCTTGAGCTTGAATCCAGAGAGCATTTTGGCAGACTATCGCACTCAGTTCCCAGAGGCGCGATCCCGGCCGGGGCCCACCGGCTGTAGATCCTTGTTCGCCAGCATGCGCCGTAACTGCGCCAATTCTTGAATGCCAGTCTCATCCAGTTCACGGGTTGGGTGCCGAACCCGCGTAGAGGAGATGACGCCTAGGGCCTTCAGATTGTGCTTCATGGCGGAGACGCCAAGCCCTGGCTGCAGTCCAAACCGAACGGACGGCAGGATCCGTGTGAATTCCGCCCAAGCATCTTCCCATCGCGCCGAAGCGCACAACTTCCAAATGCGAACGAACTCGGGAATCAGGTCGCTTCCGGGCATGGTCCCTCGAGATCCACGGCCCACTTCTTCGATCAGAAAATTGCCGTTCAGGCCCCCAAACAAAGTCAGGGATCCTTTGGCATGATTCGCGACTTCTGTAATCTTGAGGGTGGTCGGAGGCGCTTCCACTTTGACGTACCGGACGTGTTCGAGTTCCTTGCCCATACGGGCCAGCAGAGCGGCGCTCATCGAAACCTGAGTCATTAGGGGCGCATCTTGGACCATGATCGGAATCCGGACCGCATCCGAAATCGAACGGTAATAGTGAAATGTGCCTTGCGCATCAGGACGAAGATAGTAGGGCGGCATCACCATCAATGCGTCTGCACCGGCAGCCTCGGCAGCGCGACTGGCCTCGACCGCGACATCCGTTCCCGTTTGGCCGGTGCTGACAATCACCGGCACCCGTCCTTCTACTTCTTCGAGAATGACTTTGAGTAACTGAGACCGCTCTTCATTCGCAAGCGTATAGCCTTCGCTGGCGTTGGCGAATAACCCGATCCCGTCCGCCCCCGCGTCAAGGAGATAATGAATTAACTTGCGCTGCGATTCGACATCGATGGATCCATCATCGTGAAACGGCGTAATGGCGATCGGAAAAACTCCGGAGAATGTTGTCAAAGTACTGCTCCTTTCTTGACAATAAATGGTTTGAGAGCATCCAGATTGGGCTGGACTCCTAATCCGGGCCTCTCCGGCGGCGCCAGCGTGCCTGGCGTAAGCGGTAGCGGCTCACGCAGGAATCGGTTTGCCGCTTCGTACACTTTAGGGTTGCACTCGAGGATTCGCAGGTTCGGACACGCTGCGGCGAAATGAAGGGCAGCGCCGATCTGGGGACCAAGGCCGATACTCACGTGCGGCGCCACGGACACCTGAAAAGCACCTGCAACGGACGCAATCCGCCGCGCCTCTGTAATACCGGTGCGGCCGAGGTCCGGCTGCACGACGTGCAACGCACGCTGTTCAAAGAACGGCAGCAGTTCGAATCGCGTCCGGTAGGATTCGCCAATCGCGATGGCGATTCCGGCCGAGCGTGCCAATCGCGCGTGCCCGGCAACATCTTCCGGGACAAGCGGGGCCTCGAGCCATTCTACGCCGCGCGCCGCAAGCTCCTGTGCGAATCGCAACCCTTCCGGAACCTGGAGTCGCCAGAGAGCATCTACATACAAGGCTGGAACAGCCGCGGCTGATTGCCGGATTCCGTCAATCACCGACAGGCACTCCGGTATGGAGGCATCCAGAAACAATTTGAACGCCGTTGCTCCCTGCTCAATCAAACGAACTGCATATCCCACCCGGTCTTCCCTGGTTGCACCGGCGAGACCGGAAACGTAATACGGCACCGCGGTTCGACAGGGTCCGCCAAGCAGCCTGTAAACGGGCTGATGGAACGCCTTTCCGCAAAGATCCCAAATCGCGATATCGATGCCGGCAATCGCGTCCAGATAGAACCCGCCGCTGTGTCCTCTGACCCGCATTGCAGAGTACATCAGGTCCCAGAGACGCTCTGGCGCGAGCGCGTCCTCTCCGGTGATCATGGGACCCAACAGAGTTTCAATGATGGTGGCGGACACTTCAGGTGCAACCGGTGATTGCGCCTCGCCAAATCCGGTCAGTCCCGAATCGGTCGTAACCTCAACCAGCGTGGTTTCCATGCTGCTGGAATAGACGGTGCTGTAGTGCTCGGCACGGCGATATACCTGCGTCCCAACCAATCTTGCGGGGCTACCCGCGGTACCGGTGTCGGCGCCGAGGTCGCGCGGGATCTTAACGGGAATTGCCCTCACCTGCTGAATCTTCATGGCCTATTTCGACGCTCCTTGCGCTGACCGGTCTGCACTTTCAAGGTCCGCCAGCAAGTTAGCCTTTGCACGATCGATGTGCTGACGAAGAAGCCTCACCAATGCCGATGAGTCGCGTTGTTCAATGGCTTGCAGGATGGCGCGGTGTTCGTCAACTTCATCCGCCAGACGATGCGACCAGTTTTGACCGCCGCAATGAACCCGGGCAATTGTGATGTGCGTATTCAGGGTCTGATACATCTCATTCAGCTTGCCGCTACCGGCCGATTGGATGATGAGTTGGTGTAGTTCGCTATTCTTCTGTTCATGCCACGTCCGCTCTCGCGCTGACGTCACCGGCTTCTCTAGGGCCTTTGTCAATTCCCGGAAACGCTCGACCAGGTCGGGTGTCAACTGCGGAATCATCTTTTCAGCGGCCAGGCATTCCAAAGCGGCGCGAAGTTCGAACGTTTCGGCGACGGCCTGAAGGGAAACGGATGAGACAAATTTTCCGCCGCGGGAGCGGATCTCGACTAATCCCTCGAACGCTAGCCGGTTCACCGCGTCATTCACCGGTGTAATGCTGACACCAAGCTTGGCGGCCAGATCGTGCAAGTGTAGCCGGGTTCCGGGGGGGAACACCTCCGTCAATATGTTCTCGCGAAGGATTTTGAAGACCTTATCGGCCACACTCTCATGTTTGAGCGGGCTGATGGAAGCATTGGGTCGAGACATATAATCAATTTTAAATTTTATATTTCAGATTTTATACTTGAACTGCGCCTTTGTCAACGGTTATAATGTAAGCGCCATGCAGCGAGAGGAAATTCTGCAGTCGATCATCGAGATTGGCGTCGTTGCCATTGCACGGGTACCCGACGCTGAGGGTGCGATTCACGCCATGCGAGCAGTCTATGACGGCGGCATCCGTGCGGTTGAAATCACCATGACGGTGCCTGGAGCACTTTCAGTGCTGGAGAAACTTGCGGACCAGTTTGGTGATGAGATGGTGCTTGGGGCGGGGACCGTGCTTGACCCCGAAACGGCCCGCGCCTGCATGTTAGCGGGCGCTCAGTTCCTGGTGGCGCCGAGTTTGAAGCTTGCCACGATAGAGATTGCAAACCGCTATTCCAGGGTCATCTTCCCCGGAGCGCTCACGCCCACGGAAGTGCTCACTGCTTGGGAAGCTGGCGCGGACGCGATCAAGATTTTCCCGTGTGGCGCCGTCGGGGGCCCAAAGTATATCAAGGCTCTGAAGGCGCCCTTCCCCCAGGTCAAGATGGTTGCAGTCGGTGGTGTGAACCTGGAGACCACCCCCGAGTTTCTGAAGGCGGGAGCGTGCGCCGTAGCCGTGGGATCGGAGTTAATCGATCGAGCGACCGTTGCAGCAAGACGTTATGACGTGATCCAAGCGCGAGCCCGGCAGTACTTCGATGTGGCGGCAGCAGTCAGACGAGAACTCCGGGCCGCGACCGTGCACGGCTGATCAGATTAATTACGAACAGAGGCTAGCAAGGTCACCACCGCTTTGAAATGCCGGCAGTCCACCCCACAGAACCAGCGCGCTCTCTCCGCCGCCCACGCCGGAGCGACGCAAATGATCACCACGAACAGCGCGATCAGCCGCAGGTTGTGGCGACCGTCACCGTTGCGCGCGACTTCGGACAGCAGTTGCAGAGCATAGATTCCTGCCCACTTGGCCAACTGATCGGCTCGGAAACTGGCCATCCTGCCGAAACTCTCTGGCGCGTTGCGCGTGGCACCTGGTGGCACCTTGAAACGCGTAAGTCTTTTGTTTGTGGTAGCGCTAACGGGAATCGAACCCGTTAACCGCCAGTGCAGTTGGCTGCAGTACGGCGCAAGTGATAGCAAGTACGTGCACCTGGTATCGCCAGGATGCTCCAGAACGCGCTACGAACCCGCGACGTCGTCACTTGGTTGTCACTCGGCCTCAAGATGCTGCCGGCCGAGTACGCGCACCAGCCCGAGTGGTTAGCCCGCTTCCAACACGAAGCGCGCGCGCTAGCGTCGCTCCACCATCCTCACATCTGTGCGCTGCATAATGCTGGCCCCAACTACCTGGTGATGGAGTTGATCGAAGGGCCGACGCTGGCTGAGCGCATGGCGAAAGGTCCCGTTCCGCTGACAGAAGCGCTGGACATCGCGCGCCAGATTGCCGAAGCGCTGGATGCGGCGCACGAAAAGCGCATTCTGCATCGCGACCTGAAGCCAGCCAACATCAAGCTCACGACCGAGGGTACGGTGAAAGTGTTGGATTTCGGGGTGGCCAAAGCACTGGAGTCGGCAGCGCCGGGTAGCCCGGAGGGCTGCCCAATGCCTCGGTACCCGAACAATCCCGGATCTCAAGGCGCTACGCCATGAGAGCCGGGCATGGAGTCGCCGCATGAACCGCGACCGCATTAAAATCAACTGGAAGTTCGACCCACGGGCCGCCCGTCGCAAGTTCGGCTACAAGAGGAAGGCTCTCGAGCGGTCATAGACCTAGTGCACCACATCCGGCGCCCCCTGACGCTGGTTTGGGATCGCTTGTCGGCACACCGCAGTGCGATGGTGCGGGATTACATCGACAGCCTGCAACGGCGCATTCATGTGGAATACGTTCCGCCGTATGCACCGGAACTGAACCCGGTCGAGTACATCTGGGCGTACTGGAAACGGCACGAGTTGCCGGACGTCTGTCCGAAGGACTACTGGCAACTCAGTGAAGCGGCCCGCCGCGCGCTGCGCCGTATGCGTCGCCGGCCTCGTCTCATCACTGCGTTTTGGAAGCAGGCTTCTCTGTGGCCAGAATGACTCTATATTATGCGGGACTCAGTAGGCTCGAACACCCTTCACAGCGGTAGCCTTCTTCCGGCGCCACCGCAAGGGTGCCAGCCGTCGGTTGACCTCATCGACCGAGAAAGACTCTGGGTTGAAATCGTCTCCCAGCCAGTCCCGCAGTTCCTCGTGTTGGTCGTGCCGCGGATCGCTGATGGCTTCCAAGAGGTTGTAAAAACCCGGCACACCGCCACAGTCTTCAGGCGGTCCGTGTCGTTCGCCAGCGAAGCATGCTGGATAATCGCGTCTAGGTTCGGGCGGCAGTCGTTTCTCAACCACGATCCTGTGCTCCCAACTGTCGCCGAAGTCGTAGGTATACACCGCCTTTGCCCCGACCTTGCCCAGCACGCTGAACAACTGCGCACTCCGCTCGCTGGCGGTGCGCGATCCACCAAAGATCGTCTCCATCGGATCGGGTGTTCCGAACCTCTGCTGTCCGATACGAAACTCGTGCATATGGCAGTCTTCCCAACCCATGGCCAGTTGCAGAACACGATGCAACTGCTCCAGCGTCAGGTCTGCGGGAGCCAGCAGTCGCCGCCAGATCGGCGGGTTCGTGCCGAGTAAAGTGACTTTGATCTGATAGACTTCCTGCGGCTTCGCGATGGTATTGGTTGGCATTTTTAGGCCTTCTTCGATGTTAGGATATCGGAGTAACGAAGGACCGGGAACATCAAGCAAGGAAAAAGGCCTGCAGAGCGTCAACTGGAAGCAGGTGCGGTTAGCCTGAAATCCGAAGTTGGACAATTAACGCCCTTGCTTTCAACGGAATGGGCCGGGGAAATCCAACTGCGACGAAGTTGGATTTTCACAGCGTAAGCGGCTCAAAGGAAACCGGATAATTCTCAAAATGGTCTCAACTTCGGATTTCAGGGTTAGGCCGTCTCGATCTTCCATGACGATTCACATATTGTGCTCGCCCCCGCCCTTGACATGGGAACCAGGATCCCTATTTGAGCCGATCGATAAACCATTCCATCCAACGCCGATCGATGTCGCGGATTCGATAAGGATCTGCCGGAAAATGGCCGGGCACCGGATAAAGAAACATCCTAACCTCCTGGCCCCGCTCACTCAGCGCGTGAAAAAGCTTGTAGGACTGCGTCACCGGGACGCGCATATCTCCGGTATCCGAGATCATCAGCAGCGGTGTCTTCATCTGATCGACGTAAGTCAGCGGCGATTGCTCTTTCATCAGTTCCAGGTCCTTCGGACCGGTGAGCGAGTCTGAGAAGGCCCGGGTGAAGAGGCGCAGGTCGTTCAGATTGTAGTCATCCACCAGATCGATCACCGCCGCGCCCGCCATGGCAGCCTTCCAGCCCTGGTAGTGACCGATCAGCCAAGTCGTCATGTATCCGCCGTAGGACCATCCCGACACTCCGATCCGAGTTGCATCGATGTAGGGTCGCTTTTTCAGCTCCGACAGACCGGCCATCACGTCCCGTCCTGGCCCCGCACCGTGATCGCGATATACAGCTGAGAACAAGGTGTTTCCCTCATTGTCACTTCCGCGATAATTGGGTTCGAAGACGATCCAGCCGCGCCCGGCGAACAGTTGCGAACGCTCGGAAAAGGTCTCGCGAGAAGAACCCCACGGTCCGCCATGAATGTTCAGCAATAAAGGGTACTTCTTAGCGGGGTCGAAACCGGGCGGGAACGTGAGCACACCCGACAGCGGAAGACCATCGTCACTCTTCCAGAAAAGCGACTCCATTTGCCCCAGCTTCAACGCGGCCACTTTCGCATTAAAATCGGTCAGGCGGACGGTGCCGGCCTGCGGACCGTTCAGCAGATAAAGCTCTGAAGGGCGCTGCGGTTCGGTACCGATCATCACGATCCGTCCGTCACGCGCGACATCAAGTTCGCCTTGACCCGAAACACAAACTTTGCCGAGCTTCCATCGTTCCGCAGTGCCGTGGACGGGAATTGTCCACAATCCGTTAAACGTTCCGTCAGGGGCGCTGCCGATCAGAGTCTTGGAGTCCGCCGTCCAGAAAATGCGCGAAAAATTACGATCTATCGGCGCGGAGACGCGCATGAACTCGCCGCCAACGGCGGGCAGGATCAGCAATTCGGTCTGATTCTTCACATGCCCGTCCACCGGACAAACCACCCCGAGCCAGTGTCCATCGGGGGAGAACAACGGCTGGTTACAGCGGCGTCCGTCAATGCCCGCGACGTGAACGGGCGCGCCGCCACCGGCGCCGATCACCTCGACCGAGCGCTTATCTGAGTCGCGCGTGCCGGAAGAAGGTTGCGATACAAACGCGATCCGGTCGCCAGCCGGCGTCCACGCGAGGCTGTTGCCGGAGACCGACCAGTGCCCCGACGTGAGCCGCCGCGCCTCGCCGCCCGCCGACGCAATCGTCCACAGGTGCTCCGGCTGGGTGTCGGCCTGCATCAGGTAATCGTTCGCCTCCACTTCAAAGGAGTCGTCGTATTTTTCGCGTTTCGGAGCTTCGTCACGAGACAGGTAGGCGAATGCAGAGCCATCCGGTTTCCAGGCAAAGGCTAGAATTCCGGTGGGCGCGTGAGTGATCTGGTTCGCTTCGCCGCCATCGTTTTCAAGGACGAAAATCTGGGGCTGGCCGGCGGAGTCCGCAAGAAACGCAAGCCTGTCTCCGGATGGCGACCATCGCGGAAAACGTGCGGTTTTGCGCTGGTGGGTGAGCTCCCTGGCGCGATGCGTCGAAAGATCGACGCGCACCAACTCCGAATCCCATGTGTTGTCCTGATAATTGGGCCGACTGACCACCAAAACGGCACTGCGTCCGTCCGGCGCCATGTGCGGATCGGTCACGCGAGCGATGCTGGCGTAATGCTCAATTCCGAGAGTTTGTGCGCCGCCGAGCGCCGCGGAAATCAAAATGAGCCCAAACTGCTTCATGACGCGGGCAGACCGTAGCCGTATGAAACTCGGCCTCGATTGCCGAGACAAGTCTCTTATCAACATCTCTCACCTTCTGCAACCCGTTTCTAGGCGCACTGACAGCTTGGGCCGGCGCTGGCTTAGAACTTCAGCTTCAGCGCCAACTGGATCTGGCGCGAGGTTCCGAAACCTAACGTGGCCCCGAACGTACCCAGGATGTGCCCGAAGCTTGATGTGCCAACGACGTTATAAGGTAAAGCGAAGGTCGGGTGGTTGAATAGGTTGAAAGTCTCTGCTCGAAACTCCAGCCGCATTCGCTCGTTGATTGCCGAATCCTTTATCAACGAGAAGTCAGCGTCCCAAGCCGATGGTCCGTACAGGGTACCGCGGCCGGCGTTGCCGAATGTTCCGGATGCCGGGATCGAGAACGCAGCAGGATTCCAGAAATCCGTGACGCTCTGGCTCGCCGGTGTCGTACTGACCCCTGCTACGACGTTTGGCCGCTGGTTCGTCGTATTGCCATTGCCATAGGTATTGACTCCGATGAGAGGCAGATCGGCGAGACCGCTACGGATCAGCCCCAGCGAGTTAACCTGCCACCCGCTCGCCATCGTGCCGGCGAACCCGGTCGAATTCCCAAATAACCTGTGACCTTTGCCCATGGGGAGGTTATAGAGGACGGTAAAGCTCGCGTTGTGACGGATGTCGTTGGTGCCGGTCCCACGCTCGCAAGACTGGCAGTTCTGGTTCTGCGGCAAAGTGGAATACAAATCGTAATCCTGGACGTCATCGATTTCCTTGCTGTAGGTGTAGTTAAAACTGAAGACGACCCCGCTCGAGAAACGGCGGCTCAAGGTGACTTGCAGCCCATCATAAACACTTTCGGCGTCGTCATTTTCGACCGTGATATTTCCATACTGCGGATAGGGACGGGCGCCCAATGTCGGATCGAACAAATTCAGGAGCCGCTGGTCGCGCAAATTGAGGGCGTGATTGCCGACGTAGGCCACGGTGAGCGCCAGGTGCGTCGGCAGCGCCTGCTTGATGGTAAGGCTCCACTGCTGTGAGTACCAGTCCGGATGATGTTGATTGAATGCGCCGTAAGCGGGCGGAGGCGCGGTGCCCTCAGAAAGAAACGGTGTCACGGGGTAGGTCAGCGTAGGGACATTTTGCTGCAGGATCGTAAAATTCCCCGGAATGGTGTTCGAAATGATGACGCTGCCCAGACCCGGTGGGTACTGCTGATAGTAGATCCCGTAGCCGGCGCGAACCACCGTGGTTGGAGTCACTTGCAAGGCAACCCCGAAGCGCGGAGCGAAGTCCCCCTTGTTCATCGGGAACCACTGCTGGCCCGGAGGACCAAGCGTCATCGTCGCCAAATCGAAGGGTTGCGTCTTGCCTTGTACGTCGTGGTTGGGTACGCCAATGTCGTAGCGCAGGCCAATGTCGAACGTCAGGCCGGGTCGCGCCTGCCAAGTGTCCTGAACAAAGGAGCCGACCCAGAGCTGCCGGATTCCGCTCCCCGTGTTGCCGCCAGTGAAAGTGGCTTGATAGAGGCTGTCATTGATGAAGTTTTGAAGCGATGTGTAGGTCAAGCTATAGGATGAATGGGTGAGGGAGTTGACCTCGCTCTTCCAGGCCGTCACACCGAACTTGATCGTATGCGCGCCGTGGGCCCAACTGGCCGTATCGCCGTATTCATACATGGTGCTGTTCGTCCGCGAATAACCCCCGTTGCCGGGAGCTGCCGTCAAGCCGGTGATGCTCACCGACGGCAGAGGCTCTTCGGAGTTAATCTGGCTTCCCCAGCGCTGCACGCCCGCCAGAAACTCGTTCACCAAGTGGGAGCCGATGACCCTATCGTAGTGAAACGCCGCGTTCGTGGTCGTGACGGGCACGGCCTGATAGTCGTCGAGGCCGAGCTTCGACGTCGTCACGCCGAACAGCGGTCCGTGTACATAGGAGTCGTTCAAGTTGAAGCGGAGAAACACGTGATCCTTGGACGTGAAGTTATGGTCGATTTTAATGCTGCCCGTGTCCTCGCGGATGTTGGAAATGCCACTCGTAGTGTAGTTGGACACTAGCGAGTTTGACGACACCGTCTGTCCGATCGGAAACATGTTCAGGAGCGGCGCGAGTTGCGGCGACGTACTCAAAGTCTCACTGCGCATTAACGCGCTCGGAACCGTGCCCGAGCCGATGATTCCGATAAGCTGACGCGATCCTTCGTAATTAGCGAAATAAAAGGTCTTATCCCTAACGATTGGTCCGCTCAAGTTGCCGCCGAAATTGTTGTAGCGGAATTCGGGCATAGGGTTCGGCTTTGCGTTGAAGAAATTCCGCGCGTCGAAGAAGTCGTTGCGCAGAAAATCAAAGGCAGTACCGTGGAGTTGATTCCCGCCGCTCTTGGTGACGATGCGCACATCGGAGCCTGCGGCGCGGCCGTACTCAGCGTTGTAGTTGCTCGTCTGCACCCTGAATTCAGCGACCGTATCCAGGCTCCCGGTGAGCAGCCGTGCTCCGCGCTCGAAGCCGTTGGCCATGTACGGCTCGTCGACGCGCGACGCATCGATTCCGTCAATCGAAAACTGATTGTGTATCCCCATCATGCCATTGAAGGTTGTGTCGGCGATGAAGTTAGACGCCGCCACGGCGCCCGGCGTAAGCAGCGCGAACCGCGCGTAATCGCGCCCATTGATCGGCAAGTCCACAACACTCTTGTTCTCCATCAACTGGCCGTTCGCGGCATTGGGATCAACCACCTCGGTGTGCGCCTGGACCTCCACAGCTTCGCTCACCTGACCGATGGAGAGAGTGAACTGGACGACCAACGTGCTCGCGACATTCAGTTCCAGATCCGAGCGTATCTGCGACTGAAAACCTTTTGCTTCTACAGAGACGTTGTACGTCCCGACGGGCAGATCGTCGAAAACGTAGCGGCCCTGCTTGTCACTTTCTACGTAGCGCCGCGCGCCCGTGGCCCTGTTCTCGGCGGCTATTCTCGCCCCAGAAATGGAAGCTTGCGACGGATCCAGAATCTGTCCCGAAATCCGGCCGGCGGTCTGGGCAAATAGAAGTCCGCCAAAGTACGCGAGCAAAGTTGCGACTAAAATCTTTCGACCTGTGGCAATTAAGGCTGTCATTCTTATGTAACACCCCGTCGTGAAGTTAGACACCAACCTGCGCTTGGCAAGGTCAGCCAAAACTAACTGTCTTATAAGAGACTAACGCTACTGTAAGTGGCCCGAAATCACCCTTTCGGACTTGCTTAGCATCCCCGTCGTGGGGGGGGGTAGATACCAACTTGGCGTTGGCAAAAGTAGCAAGGAACGAACTGTCTTACAAGAGACTAACGCTCTTATGAATGGTCCGGAAATCATCCTATCGGACCCGAAACTCCGAAACCTAGTTAGTGTAGCTCGATGGCGATGCAATTGTCAAGGCTTTTTTGCAGGTGTCGGCGCCACGTGAGAATCTCCTGATTGTGCCAAGTAGAAATGCCCTATTGACAGGGGCCAGCCTGGAGGGTGGACGAAGGACAACTGCTGACGACCCAGGCCGAGCGAGACCGGCTGGAGGCATTGAAGAAGGCCAAGAAGAGACTGATCACCCAGAAACAGGCCACCAAGGAGATCGGCGTCACGGCGCGGCAAATGCGGCGACTCCTGCGCAAGCTGCGCCGGAAAGGGGATGGGGTAGTAATCCATGAGCTGCGTGGGTGGGCGTCCAATCGGAGACTGCCGACCGAGATGGAGCAGCGACCGATCCGCTCCTTTCCGAGCCGGTGTGTCAGGGGTTCGGGTCGACGTTGGCGGCAGAGGACCTACACAATCAGCGCCAGATGATGGTGAGCAAGGAGACGCTGCGCCGCTGGATGGTTGCGGCGGGATTGTGGAGAGCCGGCTGTCGGCGGGTGGTGGAGGTACACCAACGGCGGGCGCGGCGGAACCGCTGTGGCGGGCTGGTGCAGTGGGACACGAGCATTCTCTCGACGCCACCTGCCGTAAGCTTCACCGCTTTTTCTCCGCCGCCGCGCTGAGCCGCCAGTTGCCCAATTCCCCGGACGAGGCAGGAAGAAAAACGCAAGTACTTCAAGGCCGGTACTCGCTGGTTTTTCATCCTTGAGGAAGAGTAAGTCCACAAGTTGGACGTGATTGCGACAATAGCGATAGCGAACCTTGAAGTCCCTGAATCAGGAGACTGTGTTACAATCCGACCATGTCTCGTAAGTTGCTGCTTTGTCTGCTCGCTGTACCACTGCTCGCACAGAACCAGAAAGCGCCTTTCAAAAAACCTGGCCTTCCACTGAAAGCCGAACGGAAAATAGAGTTTACAACGAATGAGGCGACCTGGCTATCGCTCACCCTCACTCCGGACGGCAAGACGATCATCTTCGATTTGTTGGGCGATCTCTATTCGCTGCCGGTCACAGGCGGTGAAGCAACGCCGGTTACAACTGGAATGGCGTTCGACTCGCAACCGTCGGTTTCACCCGATGGCAAGCGGATCGCATTCATCAGCGACCGCGACGGTTCGGAAAATCTTTGGATCTGCAATCTTGACGGCAACGACCCAAAGCAGTTGAGTAAGGATCCGCAGGGCTTTTTCGAGTCTCCGTCTTGGACCGCAGACGGCGATTACGTGCTCGTGTCCCGCAAGCCGAACAACGGACTGCAGGAGATCTGGATGTATCACGTTCAGGGCGGCTCTGGCGTACAAGTGACCAAATCGTCGCCGAGTGCGAATACACCGGCGGAGCAGCAGTTGCGCGACCTGGGCGTGGTCGCGTCCGCCGACGGGAAGTATTTCTATTACGCCCGTCGCACCGGGAGTTTTACATATAACACGAGGTTCCCGATTTGGCAGATCGTGCGCCGCGACCGCAACACAGGCGACGAGGACGTGATCACCAGCGCGCCCGGGTCGGCCTTCCGCCCGGTGATTTCGCCTGATGGATTGAAGCTCGTGTTCGGGACGCGTCAGGACGCTGAGACCGGCCTGCGCGTGCGCGACCTCGCCACCGGGGAAGAGAAGTGGCTAAAGTATCCGGTGCAGCGAGACGATCAGGAATCCGGTGCGACCCTCGATGTGCTCCCAGGTTTCGCGTTTACACCGGATTCGCACGACATTATCATCTCGTACGGTGGAACAATCCATCGGGTGCAAATTTCCACCGGCGAGGCGTCCGATATCCCGTTCACGGCTAAGGTATCGCAAGACCTCGGCCCCGAGTTGAAATTCGCCTCTCGCGTCGACGAAGGTCCGGTAAAAGCGCGTCTGATACAGACGCCGAGTGAATCGCCGGATGGCAAGCAGCTTGTTTTTTCCTCGCTCACACACCTATATAAGATAGACACACCTGGCGGCAAAGCGGCTCGGATCACTTCTTCGAACGCCCGGGAATTTCAGCCGGCTTGGTCGCCCGACGGGCAGTGGATCGCCTACGTGACCTGGGCCGACGATGGCGGCGATATTTGGAAGCTGCGGGCGGACGGTTCAGGCTCTCCGGTGAAACTGACACGCATCCCGGCGTTTTATCGCGATCCGGCGTGGTCGCCCGACTCGAAACGGATTGTCGCGCTCCGGCAAGCCCGGCAGGCTCGCCTGCACGGGACGAACGCGTTCGTGCAGTCCGGCATCGGCATGGACGTGATCTGGATTCCCTCGGAAGGCGGCGACGCGACGCTGATCGTTCCAGCCCGCGGCACCGGCCAGCCGCACTTCACCCATGACGCGGAACGAATCTACGTTTATTCGAATCAGGGCCTGCAATCGTTCCGTTGGGACGGCACGGACCGGCGCACGATCATCAAAGTGGAAGGAAAAGACCGCGGCCCGCAACCTGCGCCCGCATCTGAAGTCCGCATCTCGCCGGACGGCAAACACGCGCTGGCCAAACTCAATGCACAGCTTTTCCTGATCGCGATGCCCCCAGCCGCAGGAGAGGCACCCACCATCAACGTGGACACACCTTCGGTTCCAGTGAAAAAGCTGACCGACATCGGCGCAGACGATTTCCAATGGGCCGATGACGGCAAGACCATGACTTGGGCGCTCGGATCGAGCTTCTTCCGCCAGGCGTTGTCGACCATCACCTACGATCCACCGAGTACCAAGGGCGCGGACGCCGAAAAGAAGGATGAAGAAGCGAAGCCGGCGCCAAGGAAGTTGCTTGCTGAAGAAATCGAGGTTGGCATCGAGCAGCCGCGGCGCAAGCCCGCCGGATCCATTGTGCTGCGCGGGGCCAAAATCATCACGATGAAAGGCGATCAGGTGATCCCCGACGGAGACCTGGTGGTCACCGAAAATCGGATTGCGGCCGTCGGCAAGCGCGGGAGCGTGCCCGTACCCGCAGGCGCGCGCATCATGGATGTGAAGGGCGCGACGATCATGCCCGGCATTGTTGACGCGCACGCGCACTGGATCGAAGTCCCACGCGGTGAACTCGATCTCCAAAGCTGGGTGTTCATGGCAAATCTCGCCTACGGTGTCACCAGTGGACGCGATCCGCAGACTTCGACCAATGATGTTTTCGCCTACCAGGATCTGATCGACATGGGCGAAATGCTCGGGCCTCGGGCGTTCAATACCGGTCCCGGGATCTTCTCGTCCACCGATTTTCAGAGCCTGGACGACGCACGCAACGTCGTCGCACGGTACAAGAAATACTATCGCACCAATACCGTCAAGTCGTACATGGTTGGAAATCGCCAGCAGCGCGAGTGGATGGTGATGGCCTGCAAGGAAAACGGCATTATGCCGACCACCGAGGGCGGCCTCGATTTCAAGCTAGACTTGACCCACGTGCTCGACGGATTCTCCGGGAACGAGCACTCGCTACCGATTGTGCCTCTCTACAAGGACGTGGTTGAAATCTTCGCCCGATCGGGAATTTCATACACGCCCACGCTCCTCGTGGCCTACGGCGGCCCATGGGCCGAGAATTATTTCTACGAAACGACGACGGTGCACGACGACCCGAAGCTCCGCCGCTTTATCCCGCACGACATCCTGGACGAACGCGCCAAGCGGCGTCCGTGGTTTTCCGAGGAAGAACAGGTCTTCCCGAAGCTCGCCGCGCAGGCCGCGAAGATCGTGCGAGCCGGTGGACGCGTCTGCATCGGAGGCCACGGGCAACTCCAGGGGATCCAATGCCACTGGGAAATGTGGGCGCTGAAGTCCGGCGGTTTGTCGAATCACGAAGTGCTTCGCTCGGCGACGCTCTACGGAGCTCAAGCGATCGGGTACGATCAGGATCTGGGTTCGATCGAACCCGGCAAACTCGCCGACGTGCTGGTGTTGAACAGAGACCCGCTTGAAAACATCCGTAACACAAACACCATTCGCTTCGTCATGAAGGGCGGTGATATGTGGGAGGCGGACACGCTAAACCAAGTGTGGCCCGTAGAAAAGAAGCTTGCTGAGCCGTGGTGGTGGAAGGACCAGCCAGGGACGTAAACCGTCTGCGCACATTAATCCCACGGCCCGGTGTCTGAAATCTGCGTTGAAGAGAAAATAGCTACCGCTCCCCTGAAAGTGACCGTCACGCAGCGGGCCGAGCAGGTTCCAGGGTAACGTGATTGCCCAGCCTTTCCTGACGCGCACGGTTTTTACCGCGTGTCCGCGCTTTGCGGTGATACGGGGCACGGAAGTAGGAGTCCTTCGTGCGCGACCTGATCGCAGATATTGACTTCACCCTCGAAACCATCCCTAACCTTCCGCAGAACCGTACGTCGCATTGCCGGGAGAATCTCTGCGCGGCCCTGGTTTGGCCGACGATTCACCTGCAGACTTAACGCTGTTTGAAGAGTATGGTGAGCCCCTTCTTCTTTTTGTTTGGATCTTCTCTGCCCGTTGTTTAACGCCGACTCGACTCGGCTCGCATCCTTGTCGCAAATGGCGGGTTCACGCAGAGTCAGGAGTCTCCGCTGACGGGCTTAGGCGACGCAACCGGTCGCAGCAGCAGTCACTGCGGCTCAAATCGCCGAGAGTCTTCGTTGCCGCCGTCTCGCATCCCCGTTATTTGACAGGTCTGAAATGTCCTTGAATAAGGACGACAAGTTCGAGATTGTCAGTTCCGCGTACCGCCTTCGTCGTTCTCTACGGGCGCTTTCTCCCAAGTGTAGGGACGCTTCGTGGCGTAACGCTCGAACCAATCTAGCTCCACGTTCATCTTGTAAAAAACATGGCGCAGTTCCGCCCAGCCGTGCGGCTCGCGTGGAGCGACGTAAAGATGGGTTGGAACCCCATTGCTTTTCAACGCGCGATACATTTCCACAGACTGCGGCTCGGGTACGCGAACGTCGTTCTGGCCGACCAGAAAAATGGTCGGCGTCGTCACGTTGGAGATGTCCTTCAGCGGCGAATTGTCCCAATAGGCACTGAGTGGCGCGTTTTTCTGCCACGGCGTTCCGCCGAACCAAGGTGTGCGGTAGGTTCGTACGTCGCTCTGCGCGTACATCGAAATCCAGTTCGCCGCGCCCGCGCCCGAGGAGGCCGCTTTAAAGCGGCCTGTGGTCGTGATGATCTTGTTGGTCATGTGCCCGCCGCCACTCCAGCCCATCGCGACCATGCGGTCGGGATCGGCGATGCCGCGGCCGATCAGGTAATCGACGCCCGCCAGCACGTCGAGATGGGCGTTTTGAAAGTAATGCCCGACCATATCGCGCAGGAACTCATCGCCGTACCCGGTGCTGCCCCGGTAGTTCGGCTGCAAGACCGCGTAGCCTTTGGCCGCGAGCACCGGCACGAAATTCTGAGCGCCACCGAAGCCGTACTTGTCGGATGCCTGGGGGCCGCCATGCGTCTGTACGGCCAGCGGATAACGCTGGCCTTCCTGGTAATCCAGCGGATAATAGAGCAAGCCCTCCACCGTGGTTCCGTCGGCGCCCTTCCATTCCACGCGCGCCTGCCGCGGCAGCTTGAACTCGCGCGACAGATAATCGTACACCGAGGTGACCTTTTTCGGCGCGGATCCGCCATCAACGCTTAAAATCCACACTTCTCCCGGGTTCATCATTTCGCTCGACGTATAGATCTGCTCATTCGCAGCCGTGGACATTGTCCAGCCGTCCAGCGTGTGTTTCCCGTTAGTGAGCTGTTCCGGCTTCGGATTCATCAGGCCGACCTTGAATAACTCCGTATGGACACCCATATTGGCGAGAAAGAAAATGGCTTTCCCGTCCTTCGACCAGGACGCCTTGGCGACTTCATACGGCAGATCCGGCATCAATACTCGCGCGTCGCCGCCTGCCGCGGGCGCGATGAAGATCTTACGGTTGTAGTAGGTCTCGAACTTCCGGTTGGCTTGAGAGAGAAAAAGAACTTGTGAATTGTCCGGCGAAAGCGTCGCCCCCGACTCCTGAACGTGATTGTGCGTGATCTGCTTCGGGCCGATGCCGCTCGAGTCCATCACCCACACCTCGCTCTGATCCGAGTCTTCGAGCAGGGGCGACGGCGCGCGATGAAAGGCGATTTTCCTTCCATCGTCTGATAAATTGTATGCGACTATCGAATAGTCTCCCTGCGTAATGCGGCGCTCCGTCTTAGACGAGACGGAAATACTCCAGAGATGCTGCTGCTGGTAGTCTTCGTCGAACATGAAGACGTCGTCTTTCACTTTCCCGCGCGTTTTCAGTTCGTCGGATTTGGGATCGGCGGCGCGGAAGTAAATCATCCCGCCATCAGGCGACCAAGTGATGTCCGAAACCGCCGTGGCATGCGACGTCAGCCCGCGAGCCTCGCCGCCGGCATTCGAGATGAGGAAGATCTGGCCGACCGCTTCGGGCTCGGTTCCCCGCTTGGCGATGAAGGCGATCGTCCTACCGTCGGGAGACCAGCGCGGGCTGTTCTCGCCGTCGGTTCCGCTGGTCATCTGGACCGCACCCGACCCATCGGAGTTTACCTTCCAAATATGGCTGATGCGCCGGTTGGCTTTCCAGTTGGGATCTGATCGAACGAAAAGAATCTCGCGTCCATTAGGGGAGAGTTGAGGATCGCTGACTTGCGGAACGTTCATCACATCGACAAGCGTCATCGGACGGGGATCCTGCGCCATCGATGCAGTAGTAAACAACGCGTAGAGCGAAAGAGCGAGTGAAGAAAATCTAGCGGATCTCGGCATGGCGGCTCCTGTGCGTTTCTACACTTAACACGAGAATCGAAAGGTAGCAAGACAGCAGGAAGCGCGACGCGATCGAGCGAGCGGCTCTCGAAGCCGCCTGACTGAGAACCTGAATGAGCTGCTCTTCCTGCTCCGGGGGCGCCTAGCAGGTTGCGGAAAAGCTCCTTTAGTGGGTCGCAATGACACTTACTCACACCCGCAAGTTATTGATTCCAGGTTCGGGCATCGGCAGATTTGAGCCACTCTTGGTACTCCAGAACGCTTTTTCCGCAATCTGCTAGGTCTTTGACCGCCTGAAAAAGCCCTATAAGACAATTCCAATTAGAAATGTTTCGCGCATACTTGGGGCATGGGACGTCCACCCCTGAGTATCGAAGTCAAACAGAAGGACCAAAACGAGCTGAATAAGCTGCTGAGCGGCGGTGTTCAGCAGGTCCGTGTCGTCCTGCGCGCCGTGGCGCTCCTGCAGTTGGCCAAAGGCGTCAGTGCGCCGCGCATTTCCGGCGTGGTCCCCCTCACGCCGCAGGCCATTCGAAAGGTCGGCCATCGCTACCAAGGGGGCGGCCTCGAACCGGCGCTGTACGACAAGCAGCGCCCCGGCGCTGCGTCTGTTCTAGAGACGACAGCCAGAAGCAGCGGATCATCGCCATGGTGTGCAGTGACCCTCCCAGAGGCCGCGCCCGCTGGACCGTGCGACTGATGGCCTAGGAGGCCTTGAAACGGCGACTGGTTCCACGTGTGGGAAGGGAAACCATCCGGATTCTACTCCTCGACCACGACCTTGAGCCGTGGCGAGAAAGAATGTCGTGCGTGGCCGAACTTCGGGACGATAGTAGGAAGGATCGCCGCCCTGCCGGTGCCGACGGGCTAGACGGGGCGGTGGGTGCAGCGAAATCAGGCTGTCAGGAGGTGAGGGTCGGTGGGGGGTTTGTGGAACCCGCTGGAAGGACAATACTCCCGGTCTTGGATTGTTCCGGCAGGGCGATAACTGCGCCTTGCGGGGGCGAAAACGGCCTACAGGAGGAAACCTGTCAAGCCATTTAACGATGTAACCCAAACCGGTCTCGGTTCAGCCAAATGAAAATGTAACCCAAGGGCGCGATGAGCACCCGAACAACGTGTATATCCCGGTCCCGACCAAAGGGAGGGCTACGATGCCCCCGTGCCTTTCTTTCAGGGGAAGGTTTTCGGGGCGCAGCCCCGTTGGCACCTCGCGGTTCACGCGGTGGCCGCCACTGGGTTGCGGCGCTTGCTGATGCGGATCGCCAGACCCCGGTATGACGGCTTGCCATATCCTTCCAACTTGCCGGCGCTGGCCTCTTCCAGTTGCTCGCGCAATGCGGTGATCCGTCGGTACAAAGCTGCCGGATTCAGGCTCTCATAGATCCTCCGCAACTCCCGCTTTTCGGAATCCATAGCTTGCCGCTGTCTGATGTCGCCCCGACCCCTTCTTCGACGAGAGGGTCCGTAATGGCAAGTCTGTAGAAGGACTGCGCACGTTGGCTCCTTGGATTATCTTCCTCGTCGCGTGCAAGGCTGCGGGCCGCCAGATTATCGTCGGCGTACATGATGTTGCCGGGTGTGGTTGCATCCGCCTTCCCGATCACATAAAGGGCCCTCTTGACGAAGTCAAAACTCCCTATTTGTTCAAGGAGGGGCTTTGTCAAAACGAGACTGGAAAAGCGCACGGCAAAACTGCCCGATAGCACCTTCGAAAGCTGATCTCGCTCCTTCTGCGTGTGGCAGCAAACAATCCCCTTGCGGACGGAGTAGTCAAGAACGCTGAAGCCGAATTGCAGTTGGTCGACCTGCGCCAGTTCGAACGTGGGTGCCCAGTAGTTGAAGGGTGACTCCCAGGTAAACAGGACCTGGAACAGGCCGTCTCTGATCTCGTCCACCAGTTGCACTTTCAGATTGGTCAGACCAACCGAGTGTTGCTGAAGGTATCGGCTGAGCTGATTCTTTGCCGCCGTGAGATTAACCTTTGGTTCATCGGAGAATCGCATCAAATAGAAACTTGGCTTGAGGCTGATCGACCCTTTGCGAAGATCCTTCGAGAGTTCCCTGCTGTTGCCCGCAGCTTCAGAGAGCTGACTGATGAGGTCGGCCTTGGTCATTCCAGCGATCTCAGTGTCCGAACCGGGAAGGTATTGGGCAGCGAGTGCACGCAGATCGTCGATCCGCCTTCCGCGAAGGCTGAAATTGACCAGTTTGGGATCTGCAAAAGCCATATCGGCCATTGTGTCACGTTGACGGGTAGGCAAGCACCACTTGACGGCTGGCAGCCTATCGGTGTCTTCAGATTCGCGCGGGCGGCGTCTTGCGTCGCGATTCACTGGACCTGCCCGCGCGCCATTGATTCCAAAGCAAATAAAACGCTTGCAGTCGATTATGTTTGATGCGACATTGTGGCTGGCGGTAAGCAGCGCGTGGTGCCGGGGCACCACGAATCAAAACAATCCCCGCACAGAGCTTCAGTAGGCGTGTCGATCGCCGGGACGCTCACCCACCCCAACACCACAGAGATCCGAATGACCGTGCCGCTGTACTCCTACGAGCAGGAGTTTCAAGGCTACATCCCCGAGAGGTACGCGCTTAAGCTGGAGTCCAATGGCGTCGCCCAACTGGTGCGCCAAAAAGGCGGCGTCCACAAGGGCGCGATCCGCCGCGTTGTGATGCATCGCCGTCCTGGCGATCCCAAGCCCACCACGCTTCGCGATCACATGGGCCGCGCGTACTCGTGGGAACAACCGCTCGACGACGGCCACCAGCCGTGGGCGTTGCGCCCGTTGGTGGGCCACGTTGCTCGCAACGATCAAAATCACGAGTATCATCTCGCGCCAGCCAACCTGCGGCCGATCTTCATCGGCGTGCTGCTGGACTGCCTGGTGCAGGCGGCATAGCGGTGTGTCCGGAATGCGGCAGTGGCAACATCCGCGTCACGCCCTATGATTACGGCGTCTGCTGGGAGACGGGCTACCACGATGCGGGCGAGCGGTACGCCTGCCTCGACTGTGGTGCGCGCGGGGATGCCGACGACCTTGCCATGCAATCGACGCACCACCCGCTCAATGCATCGATAGGTACTGTCTCGGCCGGCGCCGGCCGGCGCGTTGGACTGTAGCCCGATTTCGCTAGTGTTTCAAGCCTAAAGAGGCGGTCATGGTGGTCGAGGACTGCGGGAGTTGCCGGGTGATCATGCAGGACGGCGTCCTGATGCCGGGAATGGTAATGCCGGTGCTCGGCCCGCCGCCGCCCGATCCGCACCCGAATCCGAAGGTGCAGGCGATCCGGGACGCCTGGTCCCTCAAGATCGTCGCGTGGGAGGCGGTGTTCGATGCGCGCTCGCCCCGGTTCATGTACCGGCCCGCCGCCGACCACTGGCGCGATCCGAACGCACCGCGCCGTGTGCCGGTGCTGTTCGACGACGCCGAGGTAGAGGAATGAGCGGGCCATTCGATTTCGATGCGATGTACCGGACTGTCCCGCCCCGCAACCACCAATGAGTAGTTCGATTACGCCCGCGATGGCGCAACGCATTGAGATTTGGCCGACTGACCGGCTGGTCCCCTACGCGAAGAACGCGCGGACGCACTCGCCGGAGCAGGTGGCGCAGATCGCGGCGTCGATTGTCGAGTTTGGCTTTAATGCTCCGATCCTCGTGGCCTCCGACTCCGGGATCATTGCCGGCCATGGGCGGCTGCTGGCCGCGCGCAAGCTGGGGTTGGGCGAGGTTCCGGTGGTCGTGCTGGATCACCTCTCCGAAACCCAGCGGCGTGCATACGTCATTGCGGACAATAAGCTGGCGAGCAACGCCGGGTGGGACGAGGCGACGCTGGCCGCCGAGTTGCGCGATCTTGAAGCCGAGGGCGTGGATCTGGGGCTGGTCGGTTTCTCCGACGAGGAGTTGGAGGAACTGCTGGCCGGCGGTGAGGAATCGCCGGGAACCGAGGAGCCAGAGGAAGAGATTCCGGCCCAGCCGGTCAACCCGGTCACCCGGCCTGGCGATGTCTGGCTGATTGGCCGGCACCGATTGATCTGCGGCGACTCCCGGAACCTCGGCACGGTCCAGAAAGTCCTCGACGGCGCGCGTGCCAACGTCTGCATCACGTCGCCGCCGTACGCCACACAGCGCGAGTACGACTCGACGAGCGGATTCAAGCCGGTGCCCCCGGACCAGTACGTCGCCTGGTACGCCGACGTGGCGGCGAACGTGGCCGCGATCCTGGCGCCTGATGGCTCGTACCTCCTGAACATCAAGGAGAACGCCGACGGTGGCCAGCGCAGCCTCTACGTGAAGAAGCTGACCATCGCGCACGTGGAGCAATGGGGCTGGCGCTTCGTCGATGAGTTCTGCTGGCGCAAGACCGACGACGGCGTGCCTGGCGGCTGGGGCAATCGCTTCAAGAACGCCTGGGAGCCGGTGTTTCATTTCTGCTTGAACTGCACGATCAAGTTCCGCCCGAGACGGGTGGGCCATTGGTCGGACGATTGCTTCGATTACTCGCCCAACAACCCGAAATCCACGTCCGGTAGCGGCTTGCTGGGCACCGGGCCGCGCGGCGCCGCGGCCGATGGCGGTAAGAATCACGACGCCTGGCAGACCTGTCGGCAGAACTTCGATGACCGCGAGGGTCGCCATGGCGGCATCGCCCGGCCGAGCAACGTGATCGAGGTCAAGACCGAGAGCAGCCAGGGATCGCACTCCGCACCGTTCCCGCGTGCGTTGATCGAGTTCTTTCTGCTGGCGTTCAGCGACGAGGGCGACGTGATCTTTGACCCGTTCCTCGGCAGCGGCACCACCATCGCGGCGGCGCATGTGCTGGACCGGGCCGGGTACGGCTGCGAGATCAGCCCCGCGTACTGCGACGTGATCGTGCGGCGCATGATGAATCTCACCGGCGAGACGGCGATCCTCGCGGAGACGAAGGAGACGTTCGCGGCGGTCGCCGAGGCGCGCGGCGTGCCGGCGGATCAGGCCATGAATCCCAAGGCGCAGGACTCGCGCGCCATCAAACACCACGGGCCGAACCCGCATTACGGCCCGAAGCGAAAGATCGCATAGATGCCTTCCAATATCGCGGATCGCCTCCGCAACTTGCTGGTCCAACTGTGGCCGATCGACAAGCTCCTGCCATACGCCAGGAACGCGCGCACGCACAGCGACGAGCAAGTCGCGCAGGTGGCCGCCAGCATCATCGAATTCGGTTGGACGAACCCGCTCCTGGTCGGCGCGGACAACACGATCATCGCCGGCCACGCGCGCCTGTTGGCGGCCCGCAAGCTCGGCATGACCGAGGTGCCGGTGATTGTCCTCGACCACCTTAACGAGACGCAGCGGCGCGCGCTGGTGCTGGCCGACAACAAGCTGGCGCTCAACGCGGGGTGGGACGAGGAGATGCTGCGCGTCGAGTTGCAGACGCTCAAAGAGGAAGCCTTCGACCTCGGTATCGTGGGCTTCACCGATGAGGAGTTGGAGGAGTACCTCCGCGATCCGGAGGACACGAACGCCGGCCTGACGGATGAGGACGCGGCGCCCGAGCCGCAGGAGAAGGCCGTCACGGTGCCCGGGGACGTCTGGGTGATGGGCAATCACCGGCTGCTGTGCGGCGACGCCACGGTGCTGGCGGACGTGGAGAAGGTCATGGCGGGCGGTTTGGCCGATATGGTCTTCACCGACCCGCCGTACAACATCGATTACGAGGGCCGCACCAAGGACAAGTTGAAGATTCAGAACGACAAGCTGGGCGGCAAGTTCTACGAGTTCCTGCGCGACGCCTCGGCCAACATGCTGTCCGTGTGCAAGGGCGCGGTGTACATCTGCATGTCGTCCTCGGAGTTGCACACACTGCACCAGGCGTTCACCGAGGCCGGTGGCCACTGGTCCACGTTCATCATCTGGGTGAAGAACCACTTCACCTTGGGCTGGGGCGACTACCGCCGCCAGTACGAGCCGATCCTGTATGGCTGGCGCGAGGGCAACAAGCACTTCTGGTGCGGTGACCGGAACCAGGGAGACGCATGGCAGATCAGCCGGCCCGCCGCGAACCGCGAGCATCCGACAATGAAGCCCGTGGAGTTGGTGGAGCGCGCGATCCGGAACAACAGCAAGAGCCGGGATACGATCCTTGATCCGTTCGCCGGCAGCGGGACCACGGTGATCGCGTGCGAGAAGACCGGGCGGCAGGCGCGCGTGATTGAGTTGGACCCGAAGTACTGCGACGTGATCGTGCGACGCTGGCAGGCGTTTACGGGTGGCGTTTCGCGCCACGACGAATCCGGGCGCGCGTTCGATGAAGTAGCAGCCGGAGGTGAGCAGGCTCACCCTGTGAGCCAGTCGAATTAAAAAAGCCCCCAGCATCGTGCTGGGGGCGGCCACGCGCGCCGTGTTACAGGCTGGTGGCCAGGAAGGTGGTTGCTACGAGGTAATCGCCGTCGATGCCCTGGGCCCACACCTTGTACTCGTAGGGGCACAGGCCCGGATCGCCGCCGCGCTCCAGTTGGCGCATCCGGCCACGCAGGTCGCTGGTGGCGAGTTCTTTGGCCTCGTTGATGGTCGAGGCGACGGCGACCGGCTCGTAGTGGCCCTCCTCGTCCTCGGTGACCAGCACCGCGAGGCCCAGTTGGGTGTCGGGCTGGAGCGGGATCGCAAATCCGTTGTGGGTGCGCGGTCGCTTCATGGCGTGGCTCCTTAGTCGGCGATCCGGTACGTCCGCTGGCCCGCGTCGTCCTTGGTGCTCTCGACCTTGAGGCCCATCTTCTTGGTGATCGTTCCGGAGATAAAACCCCGGATGCTGTGCGGCTTATGCCGACATCGGCATAAGGCCCATTATGCCGACGTCCAGATTATGCCGACCGGTGTTGGTAACCCGGCCTGTGGGGCGGGGATTGCGGCGATGAAGTCGGCATAATCAGTGACGTTTGACCACATGCTACGGTTTCCTCTTTCAAATCTAGAAGAGGAGTTTTCATGTTGGTCAAACCCATCGAAGCACCGGCCGTATGCTCACGCGATGCCCTTTTGCAGGACTTTGAAGGCGAACTGTTGCAGCAAGGATACCCACCAAGTACCGTTCACAGAAAGAAGAGACTGTTTGCCGATCTGAGCGATTGGCTGCAAACTCAGGAATTAACCGCGGGCGATCTGTCATTCCGACTGGCGGATCGTTTCTTACGCGACCGCAGATCGGCAGGCTTCGCTAGACACAAGACGCACAGGACCCTGCGTCCGATCCTTGATTATCTCCATCGACTGAAGCTAGCTCCTCCCCTTGAGGCGCCTGTGCGCGAAGGCCCTTCAAGCGTAATTCTGGACCGGTACCGGCGCTTTTTGACCATGGAGCGTTCCTTGATAGCCACTACGGTCGAGCGGTATATCGATCGTCTGCGCCCATTTCTGGATAGCAGGAATTCTGCAGATGCCCTGGAGCTTGGTAACCTGCGCCCGGCCGATATCATCTCGTTTGTGGTGGCGCGGTGTCCTCGCGAAAACAGCAGCACGGCGAAGTTGACAGTCACGGCGCTTCGGTCGTTCCTTGGCTTTCTTCATCTTGAAGGCATCACGGAAAGATCGCTCGTCTGCGCCGTGCCATCGGTTGCCCGTCGCCGATTGGTGGGTTTGCCCAAGGGACTTGAGCCCGATCAGGTTCAGCGCCTACTTGCGTCATGCCATGCGAATACCCCCGTCGGCTGTCGGGACCTTGCCATTCTGACCCTGCTGGTCCGGCTGGGACTACGACGCGGCGAGGTCGCAAAGCTCATGCTGGACGATATCGAGTGGCGAGCGGGCACGATCGTAGTGCGCGGCAAGGGAAACTGTATAGAACGCATTCCCTTGCCGCAGGACGTCGGTTCCAGGCTGGTCGAATACCTGAAACAGGCCCGCCCCATGAACGCACTGGGCCGGGCCGTATTCGTAAGGTGCGTCGCTCCTTATCACCATCTCACCGCGACTCGCGTGAGCACGATCGTGGCGGATGCTGCGCGGAGGGCCGATCTCGGGCGCGTCCACGCGCATCGCCTGCGCCATACCGCAGCTACGCAACTTTTACGTACCGGTGCCTCATTACCGGAAATCGGTCAACTCTTGCGTCACGTTCGTACCGAGACAACAGCGATCTATGCGAAGGTCGACCGTAACGGCTTGCGCATGATTGCGCGCCCATGGCCGGGAGACGTCCAATGAGCGCCATTCGCCAAGCTCTCACAGAGTATCTGGCCATGCGCCGCGCCCTTGGTTACAAGCTTGACAAAACAGAGAGACTTCTCGGTCAGTTCGTTTCCTTCGTCGAAGATCGCGGCGAAAAATGTCTGACAACCGAAACGGCGCTGGCCTGGGCAACTCTCCCCGCAGGCGCCGACGCGAGTTGGACTTCCAGACGACTTGCCGAAGTTCGCATCTTCGCCCGACACCTCCATGGGATCGACCCTGCCACCCAGGTGCCGTCAATGGGTATCCTGCCAGGTCGAGCGCGCAGAGCAACACCGTACCTCTACTCGCCACACGAAATCTCGAACCTGATGTCGGCGACAGCGATCGTGCGCGGGTCCCACTTGCAGGCAACGTATCGGACACTGATTGGCGTGCTGACGGCAACCGGAATGCGTGTCGGAGAGGCGATCGGCCTCGACATCGATGACTTCGACGCGATCAATGGCCTGCTCACGATCCGCAACGGCAAATTCGGCAAGTCCCGCGAATTGCCGTTGCACCCAACCGTGGTCACGGCCCTGCAGAACTACTTGCGCCGCGATGATCGTCCTCATCAGGCGGGCACGTCGGCATTGCTGTCGTGTTCGGCAGGCAGGCGGCTCCGCTACAAGAACGTGCTGCCGACATTCCGGAAACTGCTACGCCATTGCAGTATCTCACCACGTTCGGCCGCATGCAGGCCGAGGATCCATGATCTCCGGCATGGCTTCGCCGTCAATACCATC
Source organism: Bryobacterales bacterium (assembly GCA_963842505.1). Lineage (GTDB taxonomy): Bacteria > Acidobacteriota > Terriglobia > Bryobacterales > Bryobacteraceae > PALSA-129. The sequence goes on along the minus strand of CAWJGZ010000003.1, from coordinate 406,367 downwards.
ATCGATGGCTACAAGGCAGGCGAACCCGGGACCCGCATGGCGATCTTGTCAACCTATCTCGGTCATGTCGACCCTGCCAATACCTACTGGTATCTGTCGGCCGCACCGGAATTGCTGGGGCTGGCCGGCGATCGGCTTGAGCGCCACCTTGGAGGTGACGCATGACCGCACTTGCCACGACTTTGCAGGCGTTCTTCACTGATCGCCTCGTCCGTCAGCGTCAGGTCAGCCCGAACACGCTCTGTGCATATCGGGATACCCTGCGGCTATTGCTGGTCTTCGCATCAGACAGGAAAGGCAATGCCCCAAGCAAGCTGGATATCGACGATCTTGATGCTTCGCTGGTCGGCGCCTTCCTCAACGACTTGGAACAGCAGAGAAAGAACAGCGTGCGCACCCGCAATGCGCGGCTTGCTGCCATCCGTTCCCTGTTTCGATACGCGGCGCTTCGGCATCCAGAGCATGCTTCTGCCATCGAGCGCGTTCTTGCCATTCCACCAAAGCGCTTCGAGCGACGGCTCGTGACTTTCCTGACCGAGGCGGAAATCAACGCCTTGCTCGCCGCGCCCGATCGGTCGAAGTGGGCCGGGCGGCGCGACACCGCACTGTTCAGCCTCGCTGTCCAGACCGGTCTTCGGGTGTCTGAACTGACCGGCCTGTGCTGCGCCGATGTCCATCTCGGATCCGGCGCGCATGTGAGTTGCAACGGGAAGGGACGAAAGCAACGGATCACGCCGCTCACCTCGGGCACAGTCGCCGTCCTGCGTTCCTGGCTGGCCGAGCGGGCCGGTCAGCCAGAAGCCCCGCTGTTCACCACTCAGACTGGAAGAAGACTCAGCCGGGACGCTCTCGAGCACAGGCTTGCCAAATACGTTGGGAAAGCCACCGACGTTTGTCCGTCGCTGGCACAAAAATCGGTGACCATGCATGTATTGCGGCATTCAGCCGCCATGCGATTGCTGCGCGCCGGCATCGACACCTCGGTGATCGCACTCTGGCTCGGCCACGAACAGATCGAGACGACCCAAATCTACCTGCACGCGGATCTGGAGATTAAGGAACGCGCTCTGGACAAGACAGCTCCGATAGAAACAAAACCCGGCCGTTTCCGACCGACCGACAAACTGCTCGCCTTCCTGGAGGCTCTCTGATTATGCCGACTCCATCGCAGCGATCACCGCCCCACAGGCCGGGTTACCAACACAGGTCGGCATAATCTGGACGTCGGCATAATGGTTCCGCCAGTCCGTGGCCTTGGCGATCTCGGCCAGGGTCGCGCCGTCCTTGCGGCCCAGGAGGCCCAGGACGATAGCCTTCTTGCTGAACTCGCGAGGTATTGCGGTTGCCTTTGCTTTGGGGGCGTTCCTGGCGGTGGGCTTGGTAGCGGACTTCTTCGTGGCAGTTTTGGTTTCCTTCGCGCCCTTCTTGGCTTTGGGCGCGTTCTTGGTGGCGGCGGTGGCCTTGGTCGAGGCGGCCTTTCCAGGCGCAACCGGCGCGCCCTGTTCCGCAACGGCGGCGGCTTCGGTGCTGGTGCTGGTTTCTACGGTCTTCATGGTTGTCTGCTTGTCCTTTCTGGCGGGTTCTCGTCCGCGCATGATGATTCATACCTTCCACGCGCCCGAATTGGAAGGCGATAGTTCAGGAAAGTTCGGATGGCCATTTTAGGTCTGCGAGAGTACGCCAGGCATCGCGGCACGGGCCTCTCCACGGTTCAGAAGGCGATCAACTCCGGCCGCGTCTCGACGTTGCCGGATGGCCGGATTGACTCCGATATCGCCGACCGCGAGTGGCGGGAGAACACCGAGGTCCGGCCCAAGGGCAGCACCAAGAGGCGGCAGGACGATGATGATGCGTTCGGCGCGGCGCAGTACACGAAGGCGCGCGCCGTCCGTGAACATTACCAGGCGCGACTCTCGAAGCTGGAGTACGAGGAGAAGGTCGGCAGCCTGATCTCGAAGGACGAGGTCCAGATCGCGACGTTCAACCAGTTTCGCCAGTACCGCGACGGCATGTTGAATATCTCCGACCGCGTGGCGGCGATGCTGGCCGCCGAAAGCGATGCGGCCAAGTGCTACGAGATCCTGGCCACGGAGATCCGCAAGGCGCTCAATGAGTTTTCAGACTCCCCTATCGGCGAATGAGGTCGTCGGGGCGGCTGCGCGCTCTGGCGCGCGCCCGGACCCGCTCCTCACCATCTCGCAGTGGGCCGACCAGTACAGGATGCTCTCGCAACGGGCGTCCTCGGAGCCGGGCCGGTGGCGCACCGACCGCACGCCGTACCTGCGCGAGATCATGGACTGCCTCTCGCCCACGTCGCCGATGGAACGCGTGATCTTCATGAAGGGCGCGCAGATCGGCGGGACGGAGTGTGGCAACAACTGGATCGGATACGTAATCCACCAGGCGCCAGGCCCGATGATGGCGGTGCAACCGACCGTCGAGATGGCCAAGCGCAACTCAAAGCAGCGCGTCGATCCGCTGATCGAGGAATCGGGCGTTCTGAGCAAGCTGGTCAGCGATCCCCGGTCGCGCGATTCCAGCAACACTGTTCTTTCGAAGGAGTTTCCGGGCGGCGTGCTGGTGATGACCGGCGCGAATAGCGCGGTCGGCCTCCGCTCGATGGCGGCGCGGTATCTGTTCCTCGACGAGGTGGACGGCTATCCCGGCGATGTGGAGGGCGAAGGCGACCCGGTCAACCTCGCGATGGCGCGCACGAGGACGTTTGCGCGGCGCAAGGTGTTCCTCGTTTCGACGCCCAAGATCACCGGCATGAGCCGGATCGAGGCGGCATACGAGGAGAGCGACCGGCGGCAGTATTACGTCCCGTGCCCGACGTGCCGGGAGTTCCAGGTCCTGCGATTCTCGCAATTGCGGTGGCCCAAGGGCCAACCCGACAAGGCGGTTTACGCCTGCCACCACTGCGGGCAGGAGATCCACAACTACCAGAAGCAATGGATGCTCGCGCAGGGCCAGTGGCGTCCCAACCCGTCCTCGACGTGGGACGGCAAGACCGCTGGGTTCCATCTGTCGAGCCTGTACTCGCCGGTGGGATGGTTCTCGTGGGGCGATGCCGCGAAGCAGTTCGAACAGGCGCAGAAGAATTCGGCGCTCCTCCAGGTCTTCGTAAACACAGTGATGGGGGAGACGTGGACGCTTCTCGGCGAGGCTCCGGACTGGAAGCGCCTGTATGAGCGGCGCGAGCAGTACAGAATCAGCACCGTGCCGCGCGGCGGCATTTTCCTCACGGCAGGCGCGGATGTCCAGAAGGACCGCATCGAGGTCGAGATCGTCGCGTGGGGGCGCGGGAAGGAGTCGTGGTCGATCGATTACCGCGTCTTCGAAGGCGACACCTCGCGCCAAGCGGTATGGGACAAGCTGACCGAGTTGCTCAACGAGACGTACCCGTCCGTCTCCGGCGTTCAGATGCCGATTCTGCAACTCGCGGTGGACTCCGGGTACGCGACCACGGAGGTGTACGAGTGGGCGCGGCGGCAGGGCGGTCGGGTCGTCGTGATCAAAGGCGACCAGCGATCCGGCGCGATCCTGGGCGCACCGTCGCCCATCGAGGTTGGCCCGCTGGGCGGCAAGATCAAGCGGGGCGTGCGCGTTTGGCCGGTCAACTCCGGCATGGCCAAGGAGGAGTTGTACCGCTGGCTCCGGCTAGACGGCCTCACGGACGAGGAGTTGGAGCAGGGCGTTCCGTTCCCTCCGGGCTATTGCCACTTCCCCCGATACAGCGAGGAGTATTTCAAGCAGCTCACCGCCGAGCAGCTCGTCACGAAGCTCGTCAAGGGCTACAAGCGGGTCGAGTGGCAGAAGATGCGGGAGCGCAACGAGGCGCTCGACTGCCGGGTGTACGCGCGTGCGGCGGCGGCGCGCGTCGGCATCGACAGGTTCCAGGAAAAGCACTGGGCCGAATGGGAACGCAAGGTAACTCCGGCGTTGCCCGCGCCCCTGCAGCAGGCGTTGCCCCGGCGTGTGATGCCCGCGCGACCGCGCAACCAAGTGCGCTTCCGACTGGAGGTTTGAGATGTTCATCCAGAGCGATCTCGATACGCTGAAGACCCTGTACAAGCAGGGCGCGCGCCGAGTCCGGTTCCAGGATCGCGACTTCGATCTGCAAAGCGTGGATGACTTTATCAAGCTGTGCCACTTGATGGAAAACGATATCGCGCAGGCTGGCGGCCAGCAGCCGGTGCGCCAAGTCCGTGTTTACACGACCAGCGGGTGGGGGTACTGATGCACGATCCGAGTCCGTTCGCCATCCTCGACCAGTCGGTCGTGGCCGCCCATAAGCAGCGCAGCCGGATGCACGTTCGCACCGCCAACGCCTTCCGGCGCCGTGCCGCCTCGTTCGCGGCGGCCTGCCGCAAGCAGACTCCGGCGGTCATGGAGAAGTTCCTGTTCTTCAGCGGTCTGGCATCGTTCGTGTGCGGGTGCTGGATGATCTACCGGCCACTGGGGCCGCTTGTCGGCGGCGGGGTCGCGGTGTGGCTGGGGATGCTCGTCTCCGTGGAGCGTGAAACGAAATGAATCTGGTGCGGCGTGCGGCACAACTGATCGCACCTCCCAAGCGGCAGGCGATGGGGACATTCCCGTTCGATGCTGCGGGCAAGGGCCGGCGCGGGTTCGGGTGGAACCCGAGTTATCTCGGCATCAATACGCTCCTGTTCTCGCATGGGCTGGAACTGCTCACGCGGAACCGCGACGCGGTGCGCAACAGCGCGTGGGCGGTGGGCGCCATCGAATCCTATGTGGCGAACGCCATCGGGCGCGGCATTCGATTGATCCCGCAGCATCCGGACGAAACGGTGCGGGAGTTGATCCGGCACAAGTGGGAGCGGTGGATTCGCGAGTCGGACGTGGAATACGACCCGAAGAACCCGGCCTCCGGCCAGACCGACTTCTACGGCCAGCAGATGATCCTGGCGCGCGAGTGCATGGAAGCTGGCGAGGTGTTCGTCCGCTTCCGGCCGCGCTCTCCCAAGGAGGGGCTCGCTGTCCCGCTCCAATTGCAGTTGATCGAGGCCGAGCAGTTGCCGTTGTGGCGCAACCAGCCCACCTCGGACGTGCCTCCGCAGAACCGCGTCCGTTGCGGCGTCGAGTTCCGTCCGGATGGCCGCCGCGCCGCCTACCACTTCTGGCAGGCGCATCCCGGCGAGACGATGTTCTTCCCCATGGAGGCGCTTCACGTGGAGCGCGTGCCAGCGGCCGACGTCCTGCACGTGTACAAGCCTATCCGCGCCGGCCAGTTCCGCGGGCAGCCGTGGCTGACCTCGGTGCTGGCGAAGCTCTACGAACTGGAGCAGTACACGGACGCCGAGATCGCGCGCAAGAAGGCCGCCGCGATGATCACCGGCTTCATCAAGCAGGTGAGCCAGGACAACCCGGTCATGGTGCCGGACGAGACCGTGGCGCAGGCACCGGCCGAGCCGGGCACGCAGATTACGAAGCTCGAACCGAACACGTTCATCAACCTGGGGTTCGGCGAAGAGGTCCAGTTCGCGCAGGTCCCCGAGACGCAGGATTACAAGAGCTTCGTCCGCTCCTGTCTCCAGGCGTTCGCGACCGGCGCCGGCCTCGCCGAATACCAGATCTCGGGCGACCTCTCGGGGATCAACTATTCGTCGATCCGCGCGGGGCTCCTTGAGTTCCGGCGCAAGTGCGAGCAGTTTCAGCACGCGGTCTTCATTTTCCAGGTTTGCCACCCGATCTATCGGAGGTGGCTGCGCGAGGCCATGCTCGCCATGGTGTTCGGCGTCGAATTGCTCAACGCCTATGACAAGGACCCGGAGCCTTTCGAGGCGGCGCAGTGGGTCACGCCCGGCTGGCCCTGGGTTGATCCCGAGAAGGACATGAAAGCCGCCGAGCGCGCCATCCGCGACGGCCTGTCCACGCGCTCGATTGAGTGCGCGGCGCAGGGCTACGACGCGACGGTGATCGACCAGCAGCAGAAGGACGACAACGACCGCGCCGACCGGCTCGATCTCTCTTACGACTCGGATGGCAGGAAGGTGCTCACGGGCCGCAACGCCGGCCTGACGGAGAACGAGATCGAGAAAGATGCTGGAGCAGAGAAAGTGGAGGTCCAGTGAAGCACCTCGCTCACGTTGCCTCGCGGTTTCTGAACGCCCCGCTGATGATCCACCCTCCCAAGCTGGAGGTGATCATCAAGGCCATCGGACCGCGCTTGGGAATTTCTCCGGATGCGATGCTGGCTCCTCGCGTTCCCATGGACGCCACGGTCACCCTGATGTCCCGGTACACCGATGCTGGCGACGAGCGGGACTATTCGGTGATCGACGGGATCGCGGTCATCCCGGTGCAAGGCACGCTGCTCAAGAAGGAGTCGTTCATGTCCGCGTGGAGCGGGAGCAGTTCCTACGAGCAGATCCAGCGTCAAATGGCAGACGCGGTTGCGGACGCGGGCGTGTCCGCGATCCTCCTGGATATCGACTCGCCGGGCGGTGAGACGGCAGGGTGTTTCGATCTGGCCGACTACATCTTCTCGGTGCGGAAGCAGAAGCCGGTCTGGGCCGTGGCGAACGACATTGCCTTGTCGGCGGCGTATGCCATCGCGAGTTCCGCGAGCGTGATTTATCTGAACCGGACGGGCGCGGTTGGTTCCATCGGCGTGTATGCGCTGCACCTGGACCAGTCGGGCTTCGACAAGGAACTGGGCGTCAAGTACACCTACGTATTTGCGGGCGACCGCAAGGTAGACGGCAATCCGCACGAACCGCTCTCGGAACAGGCCTTCGGCGATATCCAGGACGAGGTGGACCGCGAGTACGGGATCTTCACCGAAACCGTGGCGCGGAACCGCAAGGCCAGCAAGAAGGAGATCGTCGCGACGCAGGCGGCGGTGCTGTGGGCGGATAACGCCATTCCACTGCTGGCCGACAAAGTCGGCACGTTTGACGATGCCATGAATGCGCTGCGCGAGGTGATCGGCGGTTCGTCGCAGGTCAACCGGGCCGGCAAAGGCACGGCGCAGTTTTTCAATTCACAAGCGGCAGCCGCCGCAATTCCAATCCAAGGAGGTACAGCAATGGCTCAAATCGATACCGAGGCCGCTGCCGCGAAGAAGGACGGCGAGCCGGAAGAGAAGAAAGGCAAGAAGCCCGAGGACACGCAGGAGTGTGACAACAAGGGCAAGAAGGACAAGGAAAAGGACGAAGGCGACGAGGAGCAGGACGGAGCCGATGGCAAAAAGGGCAAGACCAAGGAGAAGGAGGAGGGCAAGAAGGCTGCTGCCGTTACTCTGACGCCTGGCGAACCGCTCAAGGCCATGCGCGCCGAGTCCGACATCCAGGCCATCGCCGCGCTGTGCAAGATGGCCGGCAAGCCCGAGCAGGCCGCCGAGTTCCTCATGAAGAAGAACCCGAAGGGCGAGTACCTGAGCGTCGCGGAGGTCAGCGAAGCGTTGACTGCGGCCCGCGTCGCGGAAAGCGAGAGTCACATGATCAGTTCGCACGTGAACCCGAACGCGGGTTCCGGTGGTGTCGCGGAGTTGGAGGCGCAGGCCACGTCCTTCGCTCGCCAGAATCGCGGGCAGGCAACGCAGGCGATGTACGTCAACGGCGTCACCACGAAGGTGACGAAGGAGCGGGCGTATGCCGCGATGTTGGAAGAACATCCCGAGGCGTATGCGGCCTTTCGGGCGCAGCACAACGCCAAGGGGCTGATTGGGACGCTCGAAGCGGCGGGCATCCGCCTGGCGCGGTAGGCACCGCTCAACGAAGGGAGAAGACGAATGGCTTACGAGCAGATGTTGAGACCCGTTGGTCTGCCGGCAAACGCAGATCTGACCTCCGGTGGAACCGTCAATCCGCAGTTCCTGTTCGCCGTCATGACTTCGACCGGCATCGCCATCGCGGGCGCCGGCGTGTCGGCGGTCGGCGTGATTCAGGACAAACCGAACGCGGCGGGCGTCGAGAGCGAGGTCGCGGTGGTCGGCATGATCAGCAAGGTCGTGGCCGGTGCCGCCGTCAACGAGGGTGACCAGATCATGTCGAACGCCAGCGGGCAGGGAATCACTGCCACGGCAGGCAACTTCGTCAACGGGTTCGCGTTGGCGGCGGCCAGTGGCGCGGGCGTGCTCATCCCCGTCCTGATCACCGGGCCGTACAAGATTTAGGGCATCGCCCAAATCAGCAGCACCGCGCCGTCCGGGCAACCGGGCGGCGTTTATGTTTCAGAGCATAAGGAGAATCTGAATGCCTCAACCGACTCTGGGCGATGTTCACGTGAACCGCCCGCTGACGAACATCTCCGTGGCTTACAGCCAGGAGGCGGCCGGCGTCGAGTTCGTCGCCGACCGTGCGTTCCCCGCGATCCCGGTGGAGAACAAGAGCGACCTCTATTGGACCTACAACCGCGCCGACTTCAACCGCGACGAGATGCAGAAGCGCGCGCTCGCGAGCGAGTCTGCCGGTTCCGGTTACAACCTGAACGCGACCGGGACGTACAACTGCGACGTCTGGGCGCTCCACAAGGACGTGGACGACCAGATCCGCGCCAACAGCGACTCGCCGCTTTCGCCCGACCGCGATGCGACGATCTTCCTCACGAGCAAGGCGTTGATCCGCCGTGAGAACCAGTGGGCGTCGAAGTACTTCGCCACTGGCGTCTGGACCGGCCTGGCGGCTGGCGCTGCTGCCGCGACCGCGTTCAGCAACAACTGCTCGGTCGTGTACTGGGACAGCGTGACCAGCACCCCGATCACGGATATCCGCCACGCGAAGACCCTGGCGCGGCTCAACTCGGCCGGCTTCACGCCCAACATCGGCGTGTTCTCGCGCCCGGTGTTCGACAAACTCGTCGATCACCCCGACTTCATCGACCGCACCAAGTACGGTCAGACGGCCCCGAATCCGGCCATGGCGACTCGCCGCATCATCGCCGAGATCCTCGAACTCGAAGAGGTCCTGGTCATGGACGCGGTGTACAACGCCTCGCCGGAGAGCGCGCCGACGACCAACTTCACGAATCTCGCCAACATGGGCGAGTCGGAGACCAACACCTTCATCGGCGGCCTGAGCGCCGGGCTGTTCTACCGGCCCCGCAACGCAGGTCTGATGACCCCGAGCGCCGGTTACACGTTCAACTGGACTGGCCTGATCGGCAGCACGGGTGGCGCAGGCCTGCGGATCAAGTCGTTCCGCATGGAACACCTCGCCAGCGACCGCGTGGAGATCGACGCCGCCTTCGACATGCGGGTCGTCTCTCCGGACTGCGGCTTCTTCTTCAACAACGTGATTGCGGCGGTGTAGCCATGTTCTACCGCAGACCGCATTGGGCGCAGTTGATCAGAACCGGCGTCCCGCCGTTGTATGTCCTGCGCCCGGTTGCGGGCGGGTTTACGCCGCCGACACTTGGCGACGAGTATCCCGCCCCGGACCCGACCAACAAGTTCCAGATGATGCGCGCTCGCCAGATGTACGAGCAGCGCCGGATCGGTCCTTGGCCCGAACTGGAACACTCGCTCAAACAGGCGGGCCACGTGCCGCCGTCCTCGGACGGGAAGGCACCGCCCTATGCCAAGGCCGCAAAGGAGAGGAAGAATGGCCATCGAAATCCATAAAACGCCGATCAACGCGCCGCAGTTCCAGGGCGACGGCAGCGCGTTGAGCAACGTCGGAAGTTCGGCGTTGAACCCGCTCGTCCAGCAGGTGAAGCAGGTCACCCTCACGGCGGCGCAATTGATCGCGATGAAGACCACGCCGCAGACCATCCTCCCGGCGCCTGGCGCGGGGAAGGTGCTCATCATCGACGCGATCCTGTTCCAGTTCAAGCACGGCGCGACCCAGTTCACGGGCGGCGGTGCCGTCTCGTTTGTGTACCACGGGACGGCGGTGACTCCGCACACTGGCACCGTCGCTGCTGCGGTCCTTACCGCCGCCGCGGACGACCTCCAGTACCTCGGGCCGAACGTCTCGGGTGCAGTAGATCTCCAGAGCGAGGTCAACCTCGGGCTGGACATTACCAATGCGACGTCGGCGTTCGCGGCGGGCAATGGCTCGCCCATCGTGACCGTCTGGTATCCGGTCGCGACGCTGGGATAGGCCATGAAGACCGCCGGCCTGAATCGCGCGTCGTTCCCGGCCATCAATCCCGGTGCGACTCAGACCCTTGCCATCGGGTCGTCCTCGGCGGCCATGGCTGCGCCGATTGGCGCGGACGTGGTTCGCCTGGTCAGCACAGTGGACTGCTATGTCGCCAACGGGTCGAATCCCACGGCGACGGCTTCCAGCATGTTTCTGCCGGCGAAGATGCCGGAGTACTTCGTGCTCGCGCAGAGCGACAAGATCGCCGTGCTTCAGACGACGGGCGCTGGCACGTTGTACATCACTCCGGCACAATAGCCATGGCCTTCTCCGATCTCGTCAGCGCGATGGATACGGCGTGCCTGGCCGCCTTCGGCACGCCGGTCACTTTCACTCCCCAGGATGGTTCCGGCCCGCAGCAGATCACCGGGATCATCCAGACTCCGGCGATGGCCGAGGATTACGTGCCCGGCAGCGTTCAGGGCACGTCCGTCGTCCGGCTGTTCGTTCGTTTCGCCAACCTCAACCCGCTCCCGCAGCACGGCGACACCATCACGATCAACGGCATTGTCTACAACGTGATGGAGGTTGAGGCCGATACGCAGGGCGGCGCTGTATTGAAGCTCAGGACCACCTAATGCTCAACCCCGCTCCCATGGTGGATGGCATCGTGGGCGTCCTCCAATCGATTCCGGATCTGGCTGCCGCGACGACGGTGCTCGATCCGGCCGGCGCGCCCACCTGCCGGATCAGTGGCTTCCATTACCGCCTGGGCGTCGAGTACCGGCTCGCTCAGGTGATTTACAAGATGCCGGCGCCCTCGCTGCTGGTCGCCTGGGAAGGCACGCAGGGCGGCAACTTCGACGGCCAGACCATCTGGAAGCACCGTTTCAACGTGTACTTTCGCATGGGGAATGCAGCCGGTCTGAGCGAGCCCGTGGGTTACGAGGATCTCTGGTGGACACTCTGCAACCAGCCTCCCACCGGCAGCGCGGTGGGCATCCGATACATGAACCTCTATCCGGGCCTCGACATCATGGACACGCCGAGCGTGGCCCACGCGCTCGATGAAGACCTTCAGGACCGCTTCGTGGGCACCTTTGTGATTCCGGAAATAGGAGATAACGAATGACCGATCTCAAGCAGGAGATGGCCGACGTGGCGGCGGCCATCGATAAGTTGGAGGTGCAGCCCGCCGCGCCCGCCGCCGCGCCCGCGCCCGGCAAGACCCGGTTGCGCCACCCCCACACCGGCGACATCAAGACCGTCGATGCCGTCCCCGAAGCCATGATTCCTCTTATGGGCCTCGGCTACCAGCAGGTGAAGGAGTAAACCATGCCCGCAAGAGTTCAACAGCTTATCCTTGGCCTCGGCCAGAACAAACAGACCGGCATTTCGACGGCCGGCGCTACGTTCCTGCGCTTCAAGAAGCTCGACACGACGCTGACGACGCCCAAGCCGATGTTCGAGAACGATGCGGCCGAAATCGGCAAGGGTCACGAGTTCATCACGCAGACATTCCCGTCGCATTACGACGTGGCCAACCGCCTGGAGAAGTATGCCAGCGCGGAGTTCGTCACCTGGGCCTGCGCCTATGGCCTCGGCAACGCAAGCGTGACCGGCTCGTCCGCGCCGTTCACCTATACCATCGTGCCGATCGATCCCGGCACCACGCTCGAACTGCCGTATTTCTCGCTGGTCGAGCAGGTGGCCGAGGGCGGCGGCAAGGCGGTCGATAACCTGTACGTCGGCTGCGCCGTCGAGGACTTCACGTACCAGTTCAACTACGGGCCTGGCCGCGCGTCCTCGAAGATGACGGTCAACTGGGTCGGTACCGGCCTGCTCACGACGCCCTCGGGCATCACGGTCCCGGCGCTCACGACCGAGAACAACATGCTGGCGGCGTCCATGTCGCTGTCCGTCAACGGCGTGGATTATGTCGCGACCAAGCGCATTCTCTCCGGCAGCATTGGATGGAAGAACAACCTGCTGCTCAACGCGGGCTTCTATCCCGGCTCCGGCTTGCAGAACGGCCTTCAGGTGCGTGGCCGCATGGAAATCGGCGCCCGCGTGCCGACGTTCCAGTTCACCGCTCGCCTGCTCTCGGGCTCGACCGAGTACAACACGCTGGTGGCCCAGACCACTGGCACGGCGACGCTCTCGGTGCAGCACGATGCCAATAACTCGGTGTCGTTCTCGTTCCCGCAGATGGCCTTCCAGGTCGTTGAGAACGCCGAAGCGGACGGCATCGTGGCCGTGACCGTCACCGGCGCGCCGCAGTACAACACGACGCAGAACACTGTCATCTCGGTGACGACCAAGTGCGGCATCGGCACCATCGCGCAGTAAAAATCCACTCCCAGGAGTAGCTATGTACGGCAGCATCCCCGACGAGGGCATCACTATCCGCGTGCCCAATCCCCCCAAGGCGGCCCGCGTTCGTCTCCCCACCAACGACGAGATGCTGGGCCGCCTGGCCCAGCAAAAGTCCATCCGACGCACCATCGGCCGGCGGAAGTCGCAGACGGAGTTTGTCTCGAATCCGAAGGCCGATCTCGTCTTGTTCAGCCAGATCCGGTTGGACAAGGACGGCCCGGAGTTCGACGAGTTCGAGGCGAGCAACGCGATCTCGAAGCTCACGTACTGCGAGGTGACCGACTGTGAGCGCGTTGGCGACGAGTACCGCATCACGCTCAAGACGCCGTTCGGCGACACCACCCACACGATGAAGATCCCGACGCAGCGGGACGTGACGCTGTACCGGCGCACCGTCGTGTCTGCGACCGACCTCCCGCATGGCCAGGAGGAGTTGCGTTACCGCACGGAGCCTGCCGTCGATCTGTACGACTCGGCGGTGAACAAGGCCGAAGGGTACGCCGATGGCACCAAGATCGCCGACGTGCCGCCGAACCACAAATCCGCGGTCGCCGTCGAGTTGGTTCAGGCCATCGACGACATGGACCCGACGCTCGACCCAAACTCTTAGGGCCGGATGAGTGGCCGCATCCGGTCCCTCTCCGGCTGCTCGTCTATCGGTCCATCCATTCCGAGGATCTGTGCGACGGCGGCGCGGTCGGCCCGCCCGGTTGCCCCGATGCCAACGACGTGGCCTGCGGCAAGTGCGGGCACCAGCGCACGGTTGGAGACACCAACGCGCCTGGCGCCTGCCCGCACTGCGGCTCCTGGCAGTACACCATCAATCGCTGCTCGCATTGCCGTCTGGACGACCTGGAGCACGTGCGTTCGCACTCGGTCGCCGGTCGCCTTTTCGAGCGGGTCCTCGAACTGGAGTTCGATGCGGCCCACTTCAGCGTTCCTTGGAGCGACGTAACCGCAGAGGAGGTGCGCGGCCTCCAGATCCTCAAGGAAGAACGCGAGAAGTACCAGCGCGAACTCGCCCACAACAACCCGATCCAACAGCCAAGAGCGATCAATGAATAATCCGACACCACCTTGCGCTATGTGCGGCACGCCGGTCGAGATGGAACTCGATCCGCAGATCCGGTTCTCGTCTGGAATCGGCAGCACCGCCATCGTAATCGAGCACCCCAAGCAGGTCGCCTGTCCCGCGTGTGGCAGCCTGCTCCACCTCGTCGTCGCCGGGATTCAGAACATCCAGTTGAAGACCGCCATCGTGCCGCCGCAGAAGCGGCAGTTGGTCGTTCCAATCAGTCGCGTCCGCGTGGGTTGAGATGCCATTCCAGGCCAAAATCACTCGCGCCCGGTTTGTCCTCGGGCCGTTCACGTCCGAGGACATGCTGACCATCGGCAACGTCGTTGTGGATTCCATCAAGGACCGCCTCCACAAAGGGCTGAACATCAACGATCAGCCCGCCAAGCCCCTGAAGCCGGGGCGGGACGGCCACAAGGGCTATCCCGATTACAAGGCGGCGCGGGGTCTGCAACCGTTCCGCGATTGGCTGTGGACGGGGCGCACGCTGCGCTCTCTCAAGGTGAAGCAGGTAAGCGAGAACCGCGCCGTGATCGGCTTCATCGACCCGAACGCTGATCTGATCGCGCACGTGAACAACATTCGCGAGCGGGCGTTCGGTATTTCGCCCAAAGACCGCCAGGCGTTGGCGGCCATCATCCGGGCTGTGCTTAGCCAGTCGCGGGTCATCCAGGTCAGGAAGGCGGCATAGATGGACCAGGAATCCGTCGTCCTTGAAGTCGATCCTCGCAGCGTCCACCAGGCCATCGTCCAGGCGAACAAGGACGTGGAGGGATGGGAGAAGGGCATCGTCGGCGCAGGCGACCGGATGCAGAAGTCCTTGGAGCGCATGGCCGACCTGCTTATCAAGGTCAACGACAAGTCCCGCAGTTCGATGGAGCGGTTGACGCAGTCCATCGAGAAGCAGGCTGCTGCGTACGGGAAGACCGGCGTGGACAAGCTCGTCGCGGAACGCGACCGCCTGATCAAGAAGCTCGGCGATGAGGAAGGCATGGTCAACCGCGTCCGCACCGCCTACGAGAAGATGATCGCGGTCGAGCAGAAACGGGACGGCGGCGGCGCGCAGGCGTTCGGCAAGCAGATCGAGCAGATGATCCGCGACCCGCTCAACGGTGCCCAGGAGGCGGCGGCGGGCCTGCTCGAAAAGGTCGGCACCATGGGCGCGGCGCTTGGTGCCGGGGTTGGGGCCCTCACCGCGATTGCTGTCGCCGGGTGGGAGGCCGCCAAGAGCCTCGGTGAGTACGGCACGCGCATCCGTGACGTGGAGTTGCGCACCGGCCTGGCAGCCAAAGAGGTCGGACAGTTTGAATTCGCTGCCAAGGCTGTCGGCCAGGACGTGACCATCGTCGAGCGCCTCATGCGTGGGCTCTCGCAGGCCGCCGACGATACCTCGCGTGAGGGCGAGAAGGCGCGCGCCACCATGCTGCGGTTGGGCATCGACCTCCGTACCGCCTCGGGCGAGATGAAGCCCACGTCGCTCATCTTGAGCGAGGTTTCCGACGCTCTGAACAAACTCCCCGAGGGCGTCCAGCGCGACGCCGTCGCCATGGACCTGTTCAAGCGGGTGGGCGTCGAGGCCATCCCGTTCCTCACGGAGTTGAACGAGAACCTGCGCGAGGCCAAGGCACAGGGATTCGGCCCGACCGAAGACGACGTGCGCCGGTTCACCGAATACCAGCACGAGGTCGCGGAGTTGCAGACCAAGTGGGACGCGCTGATGCGCAAGTTCAAGGAGGGCCTCGTCACCACGCTCACGATCTCGATCAACTGGATCGGCGCGGGCGTGAAGTGGTTCCTCGACAACGTGTCCACCTATGGCGATGACATGCGCGAGCGCCAGGAGGAGGACGACGCGCGCCAGATCGCGGCGGCCGGAGGCATCGGCGCGCATGGCTCCAGGAGCGCGCACCGCAGCCTCCAGCAGCAAATGGACCAGATGGCGCCGGGATTCATGCAGGACAAGCCCGCCATCGAAGCCCGCATCGCGGAGTTGCGCCAGCAACAGCAGGGCCTTGTTGGCAACCTCGGCTGGATGGCGTACATCGCGCCCACCGAGGACGAGCAGAACCGCATGGCCAAGGCTGCCGATATCCAGAAGCAGATCGAGAGCTTCCAGCAGACCTTGGACGAAGCGGAGAAGGCCACGCGCCGCAAGGATCTCAAGGAGGGCCAGTCGTACATCGACCGCCTCCGTTCCCGGTACTTCGGGACGCACGACGGCATCGAGGAGGCGTTCCAGCAGGCCAAGAAGGACGTTGAGAACTATCGGAAGCAGTTGTTCGAGCCCGAGCACCCGCTAACAAGAACGGAGGCGTCCGACCTGAACAAGAAGCTCCGCGACGCGGAGGGCCGCGAGGCGCGCGCCAAGGCATCCCTCGACGCCGAGTCGGAGCGCAAGAGGTTCCTGACGGAGAGCCAGTCGTTCATCAAAAAGGGCGATGAGGCCGAACTCGACGCCATCGGCAAGATTTACTACCAGCGCGACCTCCTATTGCAGCAGGCCGCCAAGGTCAAGGGGAGCGAGGCCGAGATCGCGGCCATCCGCAAGTCCGCAGACGAGCAGGCGTCGAAGATCCTGAAGGATTCCTGGGAGAAGTTCGAGGAGTACGACCAGAAGCGCCGGGCCGATCAGCAGAAGAAGTTCCTGGAGTTGTTCCTGCCCACCAAGGAGCAGTTGAAGGAGTGGGAGGACGTGTTCAAAGCGCAGGAACGCATCCAGGATATCGATGTGCAGGCGCAGAAGGAGGCACTGCGGCATCACGCGAACGCGCAGGTGAAGGAGGCAGCGACTCCCGAGGACGCGTACCAGATCCGCGTGGACCTCGCGACCAAGGTCGCGCAGATCGAGGTAGATCGCATCCGGCGCGAGGACGACGGCGCGAAGCGCATGGTGATGGCCGCCGAGGCGCAGAAGCAACTCTTCACCGACCTCGCGGCGGCACGGGATGAATTGGAGGAGAAGCGCGCGCAGGCGTCCGCACGGGCCGCAGAGGAGGCACAGCGCGAGTTCGACACGATCCAGAAGGAGGCGTCGAGCCTCTTCCACACGCTGCTGACCAAACCCCAGGACTTCGCCAAGCAACTGGGCAGCACGATCCGCGAGGCGCTCCTGAAGCCGGTGACCGAAGCTTTCGGCGGCATGGTTGCGACCGCTGTGCAACCGCTCCTGGGTGGCATCGGCGGAATGTTCAAAGGCATGCTCGGCGGCAAGGACCCGGCGAAGGTTTCGACCGACCTCAATACCGCCGCGACCGCGCAGAACTCGGCGGCGATCGCCATGCTCACCGCCGTGCTGGCCGGGTTCATGGGCATCGGTATGCCGATGTTTGCCGCGCCGAGCATCCCTGGAATCTCCGGCATCCCGCTGCCCACGTTCTCGGCTCCCGCCTCCGCGATGCGCTCGGGCCTCCCCAAGTTCGCCGATGGCGGCGTTGCCAACGGCCCGACCATTGTTGGCGAGGCCGGGCCGGAGTTGGTCATACCGCTCAAGAGGCTGCAAAACATGGGCCTCCCGCCCAGCGTCAATCTCGTGGGTCACTATGGTCCGGAGACGACCGACGCGCTGGGGAAGGCGACCTTGGGACTGATGGATATCGCGCTCCCGGCTGGCCTCGGCGCGCTCGCCGGGCCGGCGGGAATCAGCGTCGGCGACACCCTCATGGCGCTCCTGACTGGCACCGTTGCTGCGGCCACGCCCCCGAGGTATGACGGTGTCCTGATGGGCGTCGTTGCTCCTCCCGGCGACATGGAGCCGTACTACTCGGCCCGGTGGGTGGTGAATCCGAAAACCGGCGAGATCCTGACCAGCAGGATCGCCCGGTGGTCTGCGGAGACGGATCTGCTGCCCGAGCACCACCAGTTGATGGCGGCAAAGGGATGGCCCACGGCGGGCCGCAACTATGACCTGATGCATCGTGGGCAAGCGTGGCTGGCCAAGGACGGCACGATCCTGGATCTCGGCGACCAGTCCGGAGAGGGCTTCGCGGAGTTTGCGGCCGCCTATGGCACGGATGCCATTCGCCGGTTCCGTCCTCTCACGAGGAGCCAATCGGCGCGGCTCGAAGGCCACATCATGGACCTGTTCGAGAACCTGCTGCCGCGCTCGGCTTCCGTGCGCGGGCCGCGCGACCTGGAGTACATGGCCAAGCCGAAGGCGGGGCGGGGCGTTAGCGATCCGGAGACGGATTGGTACTACAGGGAGGGTGGGCGCGACGATTGGGGGATGACCTACGAGCAGAAGGTGGCTGCTGGCCGCAAGGGCGGCACCAAAAGCGGGGAGACGCGGCGCATCCTAATGGCGCTGCGTGATCCGGAGATGGACCCGAGCGGCCGCTACATCGGGCCCTCGGTGGACGTGCCGGAGACGACCCATGCGGCCAGCCTGGAACTCGACGCGCAGTACCCGCGCCTTGCTGGCCTGAATTGGAAGACGCTTAAGGGCGTCGCGCCGGGCCAGGGAGCAAAGGTCCGGTTCGGCGATGAGACGCTGAGTCTTATCGAAGCAGGCAAGCGCATTGGGAAGGACTCCAGCAGCGTCTCTCACTGGCTCAAGGAGCGCTTCCCCGGCCGTTCCTTCGATAGCATCGACCTCAAGAAGGCGTTGGCGGATCGCGGGTGGGTCGGCGGCAGGCTGCCGTCTTACGATAATGGCGGCACCGTGAGCAGCACCGGCCTGGCGGTCGTCCACCAGGGTGAAGCAGTCGTTCCGCAGGCCGACACGCTCAAGCGCAGCATCGACAACCTGACTGGCGCGATGAACGGGAACGCCAGTATGTTCCGCTGGCTGATCTCGTCCATGTTCAGCGGGCGCATGGCGTCGTACCCGCTCGCGATTCCGGGCCTTGGTTCGTTTAGCATTCCGTCGATCTTCTTCGGCGGCGGCACCAGCACCACCGATGTGGCGACATCGTCGGCGGCGGCGTCCGCGCCCGCAATGTGGGGCGGTGCGCCCGTTGCTTCCTCTGCGGCCGGAGGTTACACGCCCGCGCCGTGGGCATGGTCCAAGACCGGCTTGCCGCAGAGCGAACTGGGCCGCATCGAGAATATGGTCTCGGGAGGCAGCGGGTCGAGCGGTACCGGCAAACTCGGCCTGTTCACCAAGGGCGGATTCACCAAGGCGCTCTCCAACCTCAAGGGAGCGGTCTGGAACCAGGACGCCTGGGACGCTTACCCGAGCACCAAGGGCGGGTACATCGCGGGCGGCGTCCAGGGAGTGGCCACGTCCCCGGCAGCGGGTATGGCTGGCCTCTCGCTGGCTATGAGCGGACTGACTGGGGATCGGCGTGGCACCTGGACTGGCTCCATGGAGAGCGCGGCGGGCGGCGCGTTGATTGGCGACCAGATCGGTGGGCCTCTCGGCGCGGCGGCTGGCGCCTCGTTCGGCTTCGAAGTCTCGATGTTCGAGAAGCTGTTCGGCGTCGAATCGCCCGAGAACGAGGCGAAGCGGCTCGTCAAGCAAATTTACCGCATCAACATCGATAACTCCATGGCCAAGCAGATCGTCAGCCTTGCGCAGCAGAAGTACGCCGGGCATGTGAGCATCGCTGTGCGCGATCCGGACGTGCGGAAGATGCTGATGCTGTACTCCGAGGCAACCGGCCAGAAGATGCCTCTCTCGGCGACCACGCCGCAGTCGGCCAGCCTCGCGGAGACGGGCGGGCGGCTCTACCAGCAGGCGACCTACGTGAACGGCATGCCGTACACGTTCCAGAGCAACCTGCCGGTACTGGGCGGTTATCCTACCGGGACGTACCCGACGCCGGGCGGCGCTCCTATGTCTCTCCAGGTGAATGTCTCCGGCCAGGGCGCGGCGCAGTTCGTCGCGGGCCAGGTGGTGACGCCGGAATTTGTGCAGGCGCAGTGGTCGAGCGCGGGCGCGTCCAGCAACGGGCGGCTGCAGAACTCGGCCATGATGCAACAGCCCGGCTTGGTCGTCTCTTAGTGAATGCGC
Source organism: Bryobacterales bacterium (assembly GCA_963842505.1). Lineage (GTDB taxonomy): Bacteria > Acidobacteriota > Terriglobia > Bryobacterales > Bryobacteraceae > PALSA-129. Next base: position 386,917 of record CAWJGZ010000003.1, on the reverse strand, counting down.
TCCACTTCGATCTGCTCCTGCTGATCCTCAGTCGGCGCGTTCCATCGCGTTAGGGCGCTGCCTAGTTCCTCGACGGCGGCACCCAGTGCGTTTGCCAACCGTACGATGCGTTGGCAGGTCTTGATGAGTTCCTGTTCTTGGGTCATGGCGGTCCTCTCAGGACCAGACATTCCTCCGGTCCCTGTAGCGCGCAAGGTATTTCGACATGCCCGGTAACGTCCAAAACGCGGTCCCGAGTGGCGTCATGCCGTATGCCCTCTGCACCGCATTCTCCGAATCGCGCGAGTACGCCCAACTACAAGCGCAGTATCACGACGGCACGACGGAGCGCTCGCAACTGGCCCGAACATCCCGGCGCACGTTCAAGCTCTCGCAGCGGTTGACCGCGACGAAGGCCATCGCGCTCAAGACGTTTTGGGACCAGCAGCAGGGCGGCGTCGTGCCGTTCGTGTTCTACAACCTGATCGAAGGGGCGTACGACGCCTCCGGCAACTCCATCACGGGCCGGTACACGGTGGTGTTCCGTAGCAACTGGCAGCAGACCACCGGCCTGGCGCGAACCGACGTGCAGAATCTCGAACTGATCGAGGTCGCCTGATCGATGCCTGACACTATTGGCCGCATCACCGTACCGTCGCTCGTATCTTCGGGCCTGACGTTCCCGTTGACGAGCGACTTCGGCTATGGATTCACCCAGGACCGCCCCGTCGTGGTGCATCGCTTCGGCGAGTTGGATGCCAAGGCAGAGCAACGGTTCGCGGTGGGCCTCGGCCCGCGCAAGTTTGCGTTTCGCCGCCAGCATCTCTCGAAGCGCGACCGCAATTCGCTCGTCTCATTTTGGGAGGGATTGCAGGGCGCGTGGCAGTCGTTCACGTACAACGTGCCCAACCCGGTGCAGACGAGCAATCCGCGCGCCGCGACCGAGACGATGACGCCGACCACGGTGACGTGGGAATACGCCCCGCTCTCGATCCAGTACCTCGCGAACGCCTGCCAAGTCGGCTTCAACTTTATCGAGGTGCCGGGCACCGGGCCGACGTATCCGGTCAGCAGCACGTGTACCCGGTTCCCCTCTTCGGCGCTCCAGAGCGCGTTGCTCTCGCAGGTGCAGCAGATCATCCCGCTGATCCACATCCGCGTGCGCGAGGCGGTAGTGCCCGATATCTACCTCTCGGATCGCCGGTGCACGGTCGGCGGTCAACTCTATCTGCCGCGCGTCCTGGGCCTCGGCGAACCGGGGTCGGACACGATCATCTCGCAGGACATCAAGGGGACCGCCGATAACGTCCAGTTCACGTTCGGCAATGCCGACCGCGTGATGACCGCGCTCGCCAACGATACCGATCTCAAATACGCGCAGATCGACCTTTGCCTGTATCACGTGAACACCGGCATCCTGCTGCAACTCTGGAAGGGCTTCGTCGTCAATTACACCACGGACGGCAGTCCGCAGTTCGCCGTGCGGTGCTCCGACGGCCTGTACCAGATCACGCAGTCGTACCCGGTGCGCGCGATCTCGCGCCAGTGCTGGAAGACGTTCGGCGACGGCGTGAACTGCCCTTTCGCTGCGCACGGCAGCGGCGGCGACCCGTCCTCCTGCGACTATTACTTCGATTCGGCCAACGGCTGCCAGGCGCACGGCATGACGAAGTACTTCGGCGGCCACCCCGCCGAACCGCAGGGCGTCGTCATCAAGGACAACTCGACCGGCCTGTGGGGCATCGGGCGCAGCACGGTCACCGCGACGTCGATCATTTCCGACACCATCTGGGGCAACGCGCTCCAGGAAATCTGGTGCAACGACGACGGCGATCCGGGTAAGGCGTTCTGGGTCAATTGCATGATCGCCGCGGGCCGCGACGAATCGGATTTCTACGATGCCCTCGGCATCGTCGGCGCCGGCCCCATTTGCTCCTACGAAGGGATGCTGGTTTACACGAACGCCGATGGGTACCGTTACATCATCGCGCCGATGCTCGACGGACAGCCGCCGCAGGGCTTCCAGGTCGATGGCAGCCTGAACGTCGTGAAGGACCAGCCCACGATGGGCCTGCGCGAAGTGACGGGCAACGACCCGTGCGATCTGAACCACGATTTCTTCTCGCTCGGCCAGGGCACGCCGCAAGTGTGGGGGCCGGAGATGGCCGCCGGCACGGCGTTCGTCGAGATCCGGCGCACCGACCAGTCGGGCATCCAGCCGACCACGACGGACCAGCACCAGATGCAGGTGCCGATCTCGCAGGGCCTCGCGGGCTATACGTGGGATCAGAATGGCAATCGCACGCTGGTCAGCGGCCTGACGAACCCGTTCTGGATCGCGGTCAACAGCTTCCTGCGCGCCATCGGACTGTTCGGCGCGGACTCGGCGACGCAACTCTCGAACTTTCTCCTGTCCTCTCTCTACGTGGGCGACGGCAGCGGGACCGCTGAGATCGCTGACGATTACGTGACCCCGGTCATCGGCACCGGGCTGGAGAAGCAGTGGCGGTTCCAGGGCGTGCTGGCGCAGCAGAAACCGTTCCGCGACTGGCTGGTGGAGATTCTGGCGTGCGGCCTCGGATACTTTACCTTCGAGTTCGGCAAGCTGAAGCTCGGGTGCCGGATCAACGCTTCGGCCACGGATGCCTTCACGCTGGGGAACATCCTCTTCCAGTCGCTCCGCTTGGAGCCGGTCGAGGCGGCGTTCGAGCACCTGATCATTGACTTCGCCGACCAGGCGTACCAGTATCAGGCCAACACCGCCGAGTACCAGGACAAGGACCACGCCGCCTACTATGGCCGCGCCGGTGCGCCGTTGACCGCGCGCCAGCACTCGGTCGGCTGCGCCACGCTGTCGCAGGCATTGCGCCTGGCGGTGGTTCGCACACGCGAGGAGTTGGGCGGCATTAACGCGACCGAGTGGCGCAACGCGCGGAACGCCTATTGGCAAACGACGATTCTTGCGCTCAACACAGAGATTGGGCAGGTCGTGTCAATGACGCATCCCGACGTGCCGGGCGGCACCGGCAACTTCCGCATCCAATCCTGGCGCTTGAAGAAGGACTGGTCCATCGAGATCACGGCCAAAACGGTGACGCCCTCGATGTACGACCTGACGGTCGGGCCGAAGCCCACCGACGTGCTGCCCGCGCCGTTACCGGGCATGTTCTATGCGATCCCGCTGGGGCCGGTGTGGGCACCGTATCAGGTTCAGGCGTCGGGCAACGATGCGCTGTTTCCCGGCGAGTGGAACTTCGACTCGGACCAGACATACACGACCCTCGCGGACGGCAGTTCGCTCGCGTCGCTCGCGATCACCGGCAAGCTGCCCGTGAACCACTTCAGTCCCGGTGTCGGCGGGCCAAGCATCGGGACCATCTCGCAGAGCACCACGGGCGGCGCGCTTTCCGGTGGCGCGACCTTCCGGGTGGCCCTGTGCGCCATCGACTCGAATGGCCTGCCCTCCGCACCCTCGTTGATTGCGATTGTCCAGACGCCGGCCGGCACAAACACCAACCAGATCACGCTCTCGAATGTCACGTGGCCTGCGGTGGCTGGCCTGGCGAGTTTCGCGGTGTTCATCTCGACCCAGGACGACCTGATCTGCGAACAGCAGACCGGCGCATTGACCGCTGGCGCGAACAACACCTACACGCCGGGGTCGATCACGATCAACGGGCCTCTGGCGCGGTCCACCTGGGCGATGCCCTCGCCTTACGTCTCGAAGATCCGGATCAAGGCGAAGCACGCCATCCACAGCGGCATCGTGGGCGTCAACGTGGATAGCGTCACGGCCACCACCATTGTCTGCGGCGAATTGATCACGTCTACGAGCAGCTTCAGCCCGGTTGGGCGCATCGTCTCGGTCATCGGGCGGCCGGAGAGCAGCACGCCGTTCGTGAGCTTCACGATCACCGCATACGATAAGACCACCGGCACGCTTACTGTCTCGCCGTTCCCGATGACGGCTGGCCACGAGGAGTTGTCGGTTCAGCAGAACGACACCATCGTCATCCGGTTCAAGGCCGACGCCGCCAACACCAGCACGCTAACGCAGATCACCGACTCCGGGTGCCAGAACATGATTTACGCGAACGGCATGACGCCCGGCGCGGAAGTCGGAAACATCCTGCGCGTCATCGCCGGCACCGGGCGCGGCCAGTTGCGCAAGATCACCGGCAACACCGCCACGCAGTTGTCCTGGGACCTGCCGTTAACGCTGGACACGACGTCCATCTGGATCGTGGAGGCACCGGCATGGGATTACGTGGCCGACTCGACCACAATCGAGAACGCCGATCCGTCACACGCGGTCGTGCTAAACGTTCCCACGGACAACTTCATCGACCAGGCGCTGGTAATTGCGGGCTTCACCGTCGATTCGAACGGCAACGAGTCCCCTGACGGCGACGTGCCGATCCGCGAGGACTGGATTTACGGCGCCGAGGGCACCGGCCTGGCTGGCTTTACGCTGCCGGTGAGTGGCGTGCTGGGCATCCAGTCCGATGCCGCGCCCGCGTTCTACCTGAACAACGACTTCACCGCTGGCGCGGTCAAGGCATACGTGAAGTCCGCTCCGGTGGGGGCGGATCTGATGTTCTCGATCTATGTGGGCACGAGCAGCACCCCGTGGATCACGCTGACCATCGCGGCGGGCACCACGTCGGTCGTGGCGACGTCGGAGCAGATCGACGCGTTGACGCCGATCCCGGCCAACACGAACGTGCGCCTTGCGATCACCTCCGTTGGCACCACGTATCCCGGCACCGATCTCACGGTGTTCGTGTACTCGTGATTTGGGCCGGCGGCCGGCAAAAGCACCGTTTGCGCGTTTTGCGGCCATGTGGAAGGCCCACGAGCATCGGAGTTGAGAAGCCGACTTCACAGGACTAATTACTGGGCGAGCAGTGGCTCTTTTCGGCGGGCTAGAACGTAGACTGCGACCAAGGCGGCGGCGAAACCCGCCCCAGCGCCCATACCGAGCGCCCAGCGAGGGCCGAAGTGGTTGGCGACCCAGCCAACGATCGGAGCGCCGATCGTCGTTCCCCCCAGTGCGATGCCGACCCGGAGGGCCATCACCCTGCCCCGCATGGATGGTTCTGTCGAGAGCTGCATGATGCTGTTCGTGCCGTTGGTGAGGGTCAGGGCAGCCGCGCCGCTGACCGCGAGAGCTGCCGCAAACCACCAGTATCCAGGCGCGAGTGCGGCCAGCGTAAAGCCCAGCCCTAAAACACCGGCTCCCATCGACAGAGACGCTAGGCCTGGTTTCTTTCGGCCAGCAGCAAACAACGCTCCCGAGAGTGAGCCCACGGCCATGATGGAGGAGAGCAGGCCGAAAGCACGTGCGTCGGAGTGGAAGACATTCACGGCCATCGTAGAGATGAAGATCGGAAAGTTCAGTCCAAAGGTGCCGATCAGAAACAACATGACCAGGATCGCCCTGAGGTCCGGTCTTCTCCACACGCAGCGAAACCCTTCTAGAAATCCAGAGGTAGTGCGATGCGCTCTGACGCTTGGACGCAGTTCCGAGAGACGGAAGAAAGACATCGAGATCACAACCGCCGCGAATGAGAGCCCGTTCAGAAGAAAGGCCCATCCGATGCCAACGTTTGCGATCAGCAAACCGGCAACGGCGGGACCAATCAGATGCGCAGCATTAAACGAGGTTGAGTTCAGTGCCACGGCATTGGGGAGATCCGCATCGCCCACCATCTCTGCCACGAAGGTCTGTCTCACCGGAGCATCCAGCGCAGCGGCAGAACCAGACAGGAAGGCAAACACATACACGTGCCAGAGCCGGGCGACTCCTGCGATCGTGAGAACTCCCAGGATGAGCGCAAGCACGCCCATCGTTGCCTGGGTGAGCATCAGGAGCTTGCGCTGATTCAGGCGATCCGCAGCCGATCCCGTCCAGGGGAGGAGCAGAAGTTGCGGGGCAAACTGGAGGCCCATCACAATACCCAGCGCTGACGCATCTTGATGGGTCAGTTGCGTCAGCACGAGCCAGTCCTGAGCGACGCGCTGCATCCAGGTACCGACGTTAGACACCAGAGCGCCGGCCGTCCACAAGCGGAAGTTGAAGCTTCTCAGGGAGCGAAAGGTGTCGGCCACTTGATCCTTCATGGGCGCGACTGCATGTTTCCCCCATGGAACTGGCCGAAGTGACGCGCCGAAAAGATGCTGATGAGCAGCGCGCCCAGGCCGAACGCAAGGATGTGGCTTATCGTGCGCGGATGGAAAGCACCGACGTGCGCGACGAGCAGATACCCAACCACCGCGTTGAAGAATCCCCAAACAACGTTGACCGTTGCGGAGGAGATCCCTTGGCCGGGCGGTTTGGCAAAGGGACTTTGAAAAGGGCGTCCCATCGTGCCGGCGACAAAGTGAGGGATGGCGTTTACCGCAAAAACGCCCCCAAAGAAGTACGACACAAGCGAAAGCCAATTCATGATGCAGAGTTCCTTCTTTCCAGCAGTGAAATGATTTCCTGTGTAGACCCTGTCTCACCAAGACGAGGGAAGACGTTTCTGATGCTGTACTCGTGCGCCTCCTCGCGGATATCGGTCATTGCATCGAGTGCGAGGGTCACATTGAACCCCTGCTCGTAGGCCTGGCGGGCGGTTGCCTCAACGCCACCGGATGTCGCCACTCCAGTCACAACCACCTGGGTAGCGCCTCGCGCCTTGAGTTGGCGTTCCAGATCCGTTGTTGCGAATACGCCCCAGCTTCGCTTGGTGACGACAATATCGCCCGGTTGCTGATCCAGTTGTGGCAGGAATTCGGTCCATCCCTCGGCAAACGATGTGTTGCTGCGCGGGCCCTGCTCCGTCCGGCCCGGCGGCCGTCCCGCCACATTGACCAGCACGACTGGTAGGTTCTTTGCACGGAAGACATCGATCAACGCCCGCGTCCGGTCGATGATGTCGCCGATGGGACAAATGAAATTCCCCTTGACGATGCCTTTCTGCAGGTCAATGACGATCAACGCGGTGTTGGGGTCAAGAATAGTAAGCGGCATGGGGTTCTTCTCGTCGGATGAAAAGTTGACATGGGTAAGAAGCGGGACGCAGTGGGTTCAATCCTCAACAAGCCGCGTAAGGAGTTCGAGTGCCGCCTGAAGCTTCTCCTGCTCGTGAGCAGAGAGCTTCTGCGAGATGGTCGCGGTGAGCCAGTCCTGTCTCGCGGCCCTGCCCTCCTGAAGCCTCTTCAGGCATTTGGGGGTGAGAGACATCAGAGTTTGCCGCCCGTCGCTCGGGTCAGGAGAACCACTGACCAGGCCCGCTTCCTGCAGCGGCGTCACCACAGCGCTCATGGATTGCGGACGAATGCCTTCCGCTCGCGCCAGACTTGAAACCGTAGCCGAGCCATCCTTTTCGAGTCGAAGAAGGACAGAGACCTGTGACGGCGTCAGGTCGTCGCGCCCCCCATGCTCGCGTAAACGCCGCTTGAGCTTGCCGCCAACCGTACGGATCTCGGCAGCAAGCACCGAAGCGAGCCCGGTCTGAGTAGAAGACTTTCGAATGCTCACCAGATCAATATCTCATATCTACAGGTAATCTGTAAAGTTTGCCTGTATACATATTCAGCCGCCAGCTCGGTAGATCTCTCACGCGCATGGCCAGTCTGAGACGCCAGTCCTTATAAGCGGCCTTCCGACAGGCCACCGCTTCCACCCGGACGAAAAGTCGCTGACGCGTGCAACTGAACTCTCGTAATTGAAGCCGCACCAGACCTCTCCCTCTTCCGCAGCGATGGACCCGATCTACAAATTCCAGCCTCACCGCACCATGCACCTCCAGGGCTTCGACTCCTTCGGCGCGGCGGCTGCACTCTGGGGCGCGTCGGATACCGGATTCAACGTGTCCGGCGTGTTCCGCGACCAGGGCGATTTCGCGGTGCTGTTGCTGTTCCAGAAGGACGATCCCTTCGGGCACCCGCGATTCTCCTACCTGCCGGACGGCAACGTAACTGGTCTCAAGCTCGATTTCGATATCGAGTTCCAGGGCATCCAGGCGTTCGAGTCCCGGCGCTGGCCGTGGATCGACTGGGCGTACCTCAACGCCTACGACGAGAACGGAAACCTGCTCCAGTATTCGCTTCTCGATCTGGCGACCGGGCCTTCCGGCCGCACCGGCGCTTCGGGCACGTTCACGCTCAACGTGGGCACGCCACAGGCCGGCGACGAGGTGACGCTCTGGTATCAGAACCTCGCGTTCGATTACATCGCCTCCCCCGGCGCGGGCGGCTCCTGCATTCAGTCGATCTTCTGGCAGTCCGCGAGCAACTCCTGCGAGCAGGATATGTGGTGGCAGAGCGTCACCACGTCCTGCGCCCAGTCGATGTGGTGGCAGGGCGACCACGAGTCCTGTGTGCAGGCGTTGTGGTGGCAGGGGAACAGCGCCTACTCCCACTGGGTAAGGGTTCAGGGAAACGGATGGGACCACACCTATTCGGTGGTGGAAGACGGGCTGAATAGCGCCCAGGTTGCCCAAGCCATCGCGAGTCAGATCAATGCTTCCGATCCGTTCTGCGGCGCGACGGTGGGCGGCGCCTACGGCAACGCGATCACGATCATCCTGAAGACGCTCCAGTCCATCACGATGAACGTGTCGAGTTCGGATGGGTCTGCGCCCGCCACTTTGAACATGTATGTGCATTGGGTCCAGATCGGCGGCGCCCGCTATCAGGCCGCCGAGAACGGTATGAACAGCGCGCAGATCGCGCAAGCGCTCGCCGGGCAGATCAACGCCGCAAACCCGAACTGCACGGCGACAGCGGGCGCGGACGGAAACGCGAACGACATTACGATCAGCCTCAAAACTGGCGTCTCCGGGCCGATCCAAGTATCGAGTTCCGACGGCTCCGGCCCGGCGACGATTGGCGACTACGTTCACTGGGTCAAGGTCGGCACTGCCACTTACTCCTGCGCTCAGGGTGCTCTCTCGTCGGCGCAGATCGCTGCAAACCTCGCCAGCCAGATCGCGGCCAACGACCCCAACTGCACGGCCACCACGGGCGGCGCGTCGGGCAACGGCGTCGTCGTGTCGTTGCGCAGTGGCGTGGCCGGACCCATCCAGGTATCGAGTTCGGATGGCTCGGCCTCGGCGACGTTGAGCGATTACGTCCACTCCGTGACCATCGAGAGTGCCGTCTACGCCTGCGACCAGGGCGCGCTTTCGTCGGCACAGATCGCCAGCAACATCGCGGCGCAGATCGCAGCCAACGACCAGAATTGCACGGCCACGGCGGGCGGGGCCCAGGGCAACGACATTACGATCACCCTTCGGGCTGGCGTGCAGGGTCCGATCCAGGTATCCAGTTCGGACGGTTCCAATCCGGCCACGCTTGTGGCGTTCTCCGCGTCGGACGTGACCTCGAACCTCGCCACGCAGATCAACCAGACGGACTGGACGCAGCACGGGCCGGTGGCGCTCTCGGCGGTCGCCAACGGCAATCAGATCACGATCACCGCCGCGCCAGGCGCGGACGGAAATGTGGTCACGCTCTATGAACTGCACAGCAGCACGAACCTGTACTTTTCGCCGAGCACGCTCCAACTTGCCGGCGGCTCGTCGGACAACGTGAAGTGGCACATCACGATCGACTTCGGGAAGCTGGGCTGGACGGATGTCACCAAGGTCTGGCTTACGTTCGCGCCCGCGCTGGCCAATAGCGGCGCCTATAAGCCGACCGAATGGAGCGTCAACGTCACGAACTGGACGGTCACCGATCCGGACGGCGTGCGCCCGCTGAAGGTCGCCGGGCCTGGTTCCCTCCGTCTGGAGGAAGACGACCCGTGGGTGACGCGAACGGGGTATTGGGAGGACCCGTCGCTCGTCGATCCAAAGGTCGCTGCCTATTGGAGCATGGGCCGCGCGATTCGGTCGGCTTACAGCCAGTACGAGACGCGCGCCCTCACCATCGAGACGCATTGCCAGTCCACGCACGACATTTACGTGGGCACATGGCTCGATACGAACTGCGGCATCATCTCGGCCACGCTCGACGGCGGCGCGCCGGTCACGCTCGACTGCTACGGCTCCGGCATGCTGGCGCGGCGGCGCCTCTTCGCCAACGTCGCTCCTGGCCACCACACGGCGGTTCTCACGCTTACGGCCAACAAGAACGCCAATAGCTGTGGCTGGTACTTCTACTTTGATTTCCTGGAGTGCGCCGTGCTCTCGGACGTGCCCGATGCACCGGAGACGCGCACTGATGTCGGCCTGGCCACCGACTTCGATACCGACAACACGTATAAGCTCTCGCCGCAACGGTTGATCTGGAACCTCCAGAAACTCGGTCTGGTGGGCGAGATCGATCATTACTGCGGCGTGTTCTGGTGGAATCAGCGCACGGCATCGGGCGGCAACTATCCGAGTGCGACGATCACGTTCGGCGGCTCCTGGGCGGCGCAGGAGGTCGTCTGGATCAACGTCGGCGGGACGTACTCGAACGGCACGATCACTGGCGGCACCGCCATCGGCAAGACTGTCTTTGCCGCCGACACGCCGGCGACCATCGCGCAGCACATGGCCTTCTTCATCAACGCGACGCTGGTCGGCGTGTGGGCCAAGGCCAGCGGCGCGACGCTCACGATCACGTGCCGGTCCACCGGGAGCAACTGGACGTACAGCCTCATCACGCAGACCAATTCCGCGGCCGGCACGATCACTGTCTCGAACGGCACGACCTATGTGGTGAGCGGCCAGACGTTCACCACGTCGAACGATCTCAACACGAACAGCGTGGCGCCGACCTGGACCATCGATCCCACAGCCACTCAGCCCCTCAACCGCGCGGTCCGCGACTGGCACGCGGATTACTTCGCGGCGCTCAGGGCGGCCGGAATCGGCGTCACCGTATCGTTCTCACAGGAGTTGGTCAACCCGCCCGACAATCCTTCGGGCGGCGCGGTGTGGATTCAGCGATACCAGGATGGCACTCCCGCCACGACCGCCACCGGCTTCGGCGGGCTGAATAGCTCGATGTCGGCGTTCGGCACGCCGGTCCAGAACTACATGGCCTCCGTCTACGGGGAGATGGCCGGGTTGATGGCGGCGGCTGGTCTCACGCCTCGCCTCCAGTTCGGCGAGGTGCTGTGGTGGTACATCGTCGGCGCGAGCGGCATGGCCTTCTACGATGGCGACACCACGGCGGCGGCGCAGGCCGCCCTCGACCGTGCGTTGGCCACGTTCCGCACTGCCAACGACGACCCGAGCATCAACGGGTACGCGGACGCAAACTTCCTGCGGGCGCGGTTGGGCAACTACGTGGCGGCGGTTCAAGCGGCAGTGCTGGCGCAGGTGCCGGCGGCCGTGTTCGAACTGCTCTGGCCGCTGGATGTAAACGATCCGGCGAACTGCAAGCTGCTGCATTACGTGAATCTGCCTCCTGCCTGGCAGGTGCGCGCGGGCTCCGGCTTCGACACGTTCCTGTGCGAGGGCTTTCAGTACGGCGGTGTGAACCACAATCTCGACGAGGCGCAGGCGTGCGCGGGATACCCGTTCACCGTTCTCTCCTGGGACCGTGCGCATTGCCGGTATCTGGAGGGCTGGTACAACGCCGGTTGGCCCTGGGCGCGCGAGTTTCAGGCCGCCGCGCGTACCTTCGTGCCGTTGATCAAATTCTGGGCTTACGACCACCTGTGCTTGTATGGGTGGCCGCTGCCGTTGCCCAAGCAACCGCCCGCTCCGTCGTTCCTCTGATCCACAACCAAACGAGGTGCTTATGGACCGCGAATCGCGGCTTCAGGAAGTCGCGCACATTGCCGTTGCGCTCGAAGTGCAGACCGGCTGCCCGGCGCAGTTGCTGATTGCGCAGTGGGCAGTCGAGTCTCAGTGGGGCGCCAAGCCTGCTGGCCACGCCAACTATTTTGGAATTAAGAAAGCCGCGCGCCACGCGATGTGCTGCACAGTCGCGACACGCGAGGTATTGCACGGCGAGTCCAAGATGATGGATCTGGAGTTCGCCGACTACCCCTCCCTGGCCGACTCCTGCCAGGACTATGCGTGGCTGATCACGCAGGGCGGGCCCTACAAGGCCGCTTGGGCGAAGTACCAGACCACGCGCGATCTGCACGCTCTGATTGCTGCGGTAGCTGGAACGTATGCCACCGACCCGCAGTACGCTGCCCTGGTGTCCCTCATCGCGGACCAGACCAATGTGGCGCAGGCCATTGCCGCCGCGCGCCAGGAAACCAGCCATGTTGCTTAGGTTGAAGGCGGCGTTGTGTTGTGCCCTGTTGGCCGCCCTGACCGGAGTGGCAGTACAGGCTATCCTCCTGCTGCACGCCGCAACGGGGGCCAGCCGTGCGTTGCCGGGGGCCGTTTCTGCGGAGATACAGGCCACGCGGTCGGCCCTGGTCGCCCAGGTGGCCGCCGCGCGTGGTGACCTTACCGGCCAGATCGAGGCGGCGCGCAAGGACCTCCTGGGCCGCACGGAGCGGGGGGTCGCGGATCTGCGGACGGACGTGATGGGTGAGATGGCGCAGATCCGGACCACGGCCGACCGGCGCGTTGGCGACTCCCTGGTGCGCCTCGATACCGCGCTCGACAAGGTGGAGGAGTTGCGGGACGATCTCAAGCCGACACTCGATCACGCCGCCAGCATCTCGAAGCAGGTGGACGACGCCGCACCGCTCTGGCTCGATTGCGAGTACAACGCCGATTGCCTTTTCAATAGATATGTCGGTGCTTCGAAGGGCATTGAGCGCGCGGCGCTCAACTTTGGCCAGATGTCGGCGGATGTGAGGACCGCACTGCCGACCGCGATCACCACGTGGCAGGGCATCGGCGTGAACGTGGGCGGGATCACCGCCAACGTCAATCAGCTTACGAAGCCGCGCTGGTACGACCGACTGCTCGGCTACGGTCTGAACGGGGTCGTGATTTACCGCAACGTGAACCCCGCGACCAATCTCACGGTCAAGGGTGCGCAGTTCGTCTCCTCGCGCCCGTAGGCATTCCAATCGCGCCCGGCGATCTCCGGGCAGAAAAGCGAGAACAGCATGATTACGTTCAAAACGGTGGGGCACGCGTTTGCCTTTGCCATTCAGAAGATTCACGCCGGCCTTCAGGCCGTTGAAAAGGTCCTCCCGGCGACCCAGAAGGACGAGGCCATCGTCGAAGGGGTCACGTCGTTGATCCCCGGCGCGGGCGCGCAGACGGCGGTGGCAGTCGAGCGCGTGGCGTTCGGCGTCCTCGGCGACGTGGCGGCGGCGGTGAGCAAAGCCGATGCGGCGGCGCTCGCCAACGGCGTGAACGTCACGCTCGACGCCGAGGTCGCCGCGGCGGTGAAGGCGCTGATCACCGATTTCAAGGCAGACCTCCAGTCGGCGGGTCTGAAGGTATAGGCCCATGTCGATCCGCGCCGAGCTTCTGGAACGCGAGGCAGGTCACGTCGTGGTCTGCCTCATCCTGATCGTCCTTGGCGCGGGGTTATACCTGCTCAAGGTGCCCAAGGGCGAGGACCTGATTCCGTTCGCGCTCGGCGTGCTGGGCCGCAGCATGATCGGGCGAAAGAGCGCTCCGGAGGACAACATCAAGTGACCCCGCAACAGATCACCGTCATCATCTCGCTGGTCGGGATCGCGTCCGTGGCGATCAACGTCTATGTCGGCCTGCGCCTGGCCGCCGTGCAGGCGAAGTTGGAGGCCAACGCGGCCACGCTGAAAGCATCGCTGGTGAAGGAGTTCGCGATGTGGAAAGACGAGGTGCTAAATGCCATCAACGGCAAGTACGTCAGCGAGAAACTCATCTTCGAGATCCGCTCCGGCATCGGGCGCGAAATCGCGACACTCAGCGCACGGATCGATCATCTGGACCAGCGTTGTGAACGGCAGCATTCCCACTGCCCGCCGAGCACCATAGCGGACGCCCCGCAGTAACCTCTCCGCGGCAGGCCGCCAAGTTGAACCCCTGGCTTGGCTGCCTGCCCTTGTCCACCCACCTTACGTGCCGCGCCGTTTGCCCAGTAAGTTCTTCCCTCTCAGTTAGTTCACTAATCCCGCCAAATTTGCTCCAAAAAGTAACTGCCCGAGTTTCAAACTACAAAATCAGAAAAACCCCAACTATATTTCGTGTGGAATCAATGTTCTGCGTCAAATCGCGGGAAGTAGCAGATCCCGCGCATCTTGACCGCGCTTCGACTTCGGATTACTTTCGATTTGTAGTTAGAGACAAGCCGCGCTTCGGGGCGTTTCCCACGGAGCAAGCGATGCCGCCAGATTGACAGTCTCACGGCGATTTGCACCGCTCCAATCCTGCAACTGAACGTGTACGCCCGAAGTGTCTCTGCACGACGACGAGATCACTATGCCGAAAACGACGTTCAGGAAACGTGTGCCCGAACGCAAGAACCGGGACCACAAGGGTCTGCCGCAAACGATGGTGGCGCTGAGTGCGCTGCCGGAGTTCGGCGGGCGCGCGTGCTCGCTCACCACGGCATACAAGTTCTGCGACGGCAAGATCGTCTCCGCGCGCCTGGCGCCTGTGATGAAGGAAGCCATGCGCCGCCTCCGGATCAAGGAGCGTACTGCGTGAACAGCACGCTCGTGAACGTCGATTCCGGCAGCATCATCGTTTCGCCGACCTTCGCCGACATGCTGATCTGCGTTCGCCTCGGCGGGCGGTACAGCAGCAAGGACCGGGGCTATATGTTCCCGGCCACGACGGAGTACGCCCATCTGCTGCGCGAACGCCTTCGTGGGGTCCGAACGACTCCCGAGTTCGACACTCTGATTTCCGGCGCAGAGCCCGCTCCCCAAGCCGGGCCATTCACAGCCACGGGCGCTCTCGCTCCGGCGCCCGTGGTCCTGCCGGAACCGGAGATCGTGCTGCCGAAGGGAATGCTCACGATGCCGTGGCGGCATCAGAAGGCAGCGTTCAAGTTCTGTATCGACCATTTCACCGCCGGGCTGCGCGGCATTCTCCTGGCAATGGGCATGGGCTGCATCGAGGGCGACGCTGAAGTCACGATCAATCGGCGCGGAGCAGGACGCCGCATCACCCTCCGCGAGTTCCACCGGACATTTCATGGCGGTGAATCTAACAAGCGGCGGTGGAAGCCGTATGTGACGCGGACACGCTCCATGATCGATGGCGAATTACACCTGAACGACGTGCAGGATGTCGTCGCGCGGGGTGTCAGGCCGGTCGTGCGGGTGACGCTCGCGTCGGGGAAGTCTCTACGGGTCACGCCGGATCATGAACTTGCGTCTCCGGGCGGGCGCTGGATCGCCGCCGCACGGTTGAGCGCCGGTGACCGGGTGCTGACCAATGGCACTCCGGCCTGCAAATCCTGTGGCGGTACTCATCGCGTCACGACGTATCGGTATGCCAAGTACGTTGGGATCTGCCGCAGTTGCATCGGGAAGCTGCGGCGGGTCAAAGGGAAGTGCCTCGACAAGGATGGATACGTTCGGTTGTACGGGATGGAGGGGCATCCGCGAGCCAACGCGGCGGGACAAGTTTATGAGCACATCGTCGTGATGGAGCGCGTGCTGGGCCGGGCGATCACGGTATTCGAGCACGTGCACCACAAAAACCACATCCGGCACGATAACCGCCCGGAGAATTTAGAGGTTCTGTCGGCGGCCGAGCACTACGCGCACCACGGTAAGCATGGCGGGTACATTCATCTTGATGGCGGCAGCGTCCAGTTCGTGCCGAAGCCCGATACCGTCGTCTCGGTCATGCCCGATGGCGAGACCGATGTCTACGACGTGAAGATGGCCGGTCCGGGCCACAACTTCGTCGCGAACGGCATCATCGTTCACAACTGTGGCAAGAGCCTCGTGGCCTGTATGCTCATCCTCGCCCTTGCGGCCCGGCGCGTCCTGATCGCGTGTCCGTTGCGCGTGGTCCAGGTCTGGGTCACGCAGTTCGAACGGCACGTCGGCGTGCCGGTTGTGATCGTGGCGCTCGACGAGGACGCCGGATCGGTCGCGCAGAAGCAGGAGTTGGCAGCCGAGAAATTGAAATTGGCAGCCGCGATGAATGTGCCGTTCATCTGCGTGGTCAACTATGACTCCTCCTGGCGCGAACCGTTCGCGTCCTGGGCGGAAAAGGTCAACTGGGATGCCATCTTCGCGGACGAGGCCCACAGGCTGAAGACGCCGAGCGGCAAGGCATCGATGGAATTCAAACGGCTGCGCCTCCGGGCCAGCCATCGAATCGCGCTCACAGGAACTCCGTTGCCGCACGGCCCGATGGATATCTATGCGGTCTTCCGGTTTCTGGATATTACGATCCTCGGACCTTCCTTCTCGGCGTTTCGGCAGAAATACGCCGTCATGGGCGGCTACCAGCGGAAGCAGATCACCGGATTCCAGCACCTCGACGAACTGGAAGCGCTCATGAGCCGGATCACATTCCGCGTCGGTCCCGAGGTGCTGGACCTGCCACCCGCTACCGAGGTGACGTACCACTGCGCTCTGACCGGCGAGGCCGCGCGGATCTACAAGGACCTCGACGAGGACTTCGTGGCGCGCGTGAAAGACGGCACGGTTACGGCGGCCAACGCGATGGTGAAGCTGCTGCGGCTCCAGCAAGTGACTGGTGGCTGCGTGCCCACCGACGACGGGAGCACGCATCGCGTCGATTCGAGCAAGCTGAAGCTCCTGGCCGACACGCTGGAGGACATTGGGCAGGATGAGCCGGTCGTAGTCTTCTGCCGGTTCCACGCCGATCTGGACGCCGTGCACAAGGCGTGCGAGGCCAACGGCTACTCCACGCTGGAGCTGTCCGGCCGCCGCGACGAACTGAAACGCTGGCAGAATGGCGAGGCGCAGGTGCTCGCAGTCCAGATCGACGCCGGCGGCGAGGGCGTGGATCTCACGCGCGCCCGGTACTCGATCTTCTATTCGATCGGCTTCCGCTTGGAGAAGTACAACCAGGCGAAGGCCCGCACACACCGGCCCGGACAAAACAAGCCGGTCACGCACATCCACCTCGTCGCGAGGAGCACGGTGGACGTGAAGATCATGCGCGCCCTCGAAAAGCGCGCGGACATCGTGGAGTCGATCCTCGCGGAAATCAAGAACTAGTCAGGAAACGGAGAACAGGTAATGAATCTGGAACCGCTCAGGGAATTTGTGTCCCTTGAGAACCGCAAGAAGGAACTGGACGCCGCTCTCAAGGCGACCAAGCAGAAGCTCGACGAACTGGAGGAGATCATCATCCCCATGTTCATCGAGGCGGGAGTGCCCGCGATGACCGTCGAGGTGGACGGCGCCAGGCGCACGCTTTCGATCTATCCGGACGTATACGCCAGCCCGCTCAACGACCGCGAGGAGGTCGTGGACGCTCTCAAGCAATCGGAGTTGGGCCAGTACGTCGCGGAGAATTACAACACCAACTCGCTCACCAGCTTTGTGCGGGAAATCTGGAAAGAACTGCGCCAGGCCGCCGGCAGAGAGCGGCGGGTTGTCACCGAGGACGATCTGCGCGCGGCGCTTCCGGCGCCGCTCCAGGGCGCGCTCAAACTTTCGTTGATTCACAAACTCAGCAGCACGAGGAAAGCGTAAGGAGAACCATGTCCCAGGAACTCGTCAAAAGCATCGGTGCGCCTCTGGCGCTCACGATGCCCGAAGAAGAACGCAAGGAGGTCATGGCGGCGTTCGCCGTCAACTGCGCGAGTGGCAGCATCACGGAGTTCGATCTGCCCCGCATCAAAGTGGCCTCCGGAACCGCCCTCTGGCTCATTCCCGATCTGGAAGGCGACACCACGGCTCCGGCCATCGAGGGCGTGATCGTTCACGTCCGCGACAACCGGACGTATTACCAGTCCAAGGACGCTGGCAACGTCCCGCCCGACTGCTCGTCGCGCGATGGCATTACCGGCGTGGGCAAGCCGGGCGGCGACTGCATCAAGTGCCCGCTGGCGGCCTACGACTCCGATCCGGACGGCGGTGCCGGCCAGGCGTGCAAGCAATCGAAGCAGTTGTTCATGCTCCGTGGCACGTCGATGCTGCCGGAGGTGGTGTCGATCCCGCCGACCAGCCTCAAGGCCATCCGCCAGTTCTTCCTCAAGCTCGTGACGCAGCGGGTCCAGTACCACCACTGCATCCTGCGGATCGAGTTGGAAAAGGCGCAGAGCCAGCAGGGAAAGGCGTACGGCAAGGCGGTGATGAGGTTCGTCCGCAAGCTGTCGCCGGATGAGGTCGCCCGCGCCGAGGAGATGCGCGCGTTCGCGCAGACGTTCGCGGATCGCGTGACCCAGGACGCGAAATAGGGGAGCCAATGTTTCCGGAAACGATCCTTCAACTCAACAACGGCGCGGCGGTCGCAGAGCTGTCCGCCGCGCTGGCTAAGGTCCTCGCCGCCGTGCGAGAGTCCGGCAAAGCGGGTTCGATCATTTTCACGGTCACGGTGAAGCCCGCATCCAAGGGCATCACGAACGTCGTGATGATCGAGTCGCGAACCAAAACCAAACTGCCCGAACCGGAGCGCGGCATGACGGTCTTCTATCTGACCGAAGACAACCGCCTCGTCCGCAACGACCCGCGCCAGCAGCAGCTCCCGCTGCGCGTAGTCGAGATCGAGCAGCCCAACGAATTTAAGGAGGTTATCTGAAAGTGCCTGGACCTGCTTATCTTACCAAGGGCATCACCATCCGGGGCGTCGATGGGAACTACGTCACCGTGCGTGAGACGCCGGAGCGCTGCGAGGTGGTGGTCGCCATCCAGCAGAACGATGACGCCGGCCGGCTTGCCACCGTTCGCCTCAACGCCGACCAGTTTAAGGCCCTTTGCCGGTCGCAGTATGAGCTGGATGTCGAGCCCGGAACCGAAACCAACAACAAAGAGGAGGCCATATAAATGGCACATGATTACCAGTACACCGAAGCCCATGGTCCCGCCGAGATCGGCGATGTGCAGGCGGCCATTGCCGCTGGCGCGGCCCTCGGCGAACCGCGCATCCCGATAGACGTTCCCGATCCGCAGGGCGGCCAGCCCGGCGTGTTCACCGTCGTGCCCAAGGACTATGAGGTCAAGTCCCTGGAGTCCTTCCTGCCGCACCCGCTGCGGATCAGGCAGGAGGTCATCCTCTACGACGCCGATTCCTTCATCGGATACGTGAAGGAATTCATGACGGGCGCCACGCTGATCTTCTTCGACGTGAACGAGGAGACGTTTACGGCGGCGTTCGATTACCACGAGATCGACAAGCCCTCGTGGTGCGACCACAGCGCGGTCTTCAAGCCTCGCCGGAGCGTCGAGTTCCAGACGTGGATGGATGCAGACCGGAAGCAGATGACGCAGGTCGAGTTTGCCCGCTTCCTCGAGGAGAATCTGCCTGACGTTGTGGAACCGAACAGCGCCGACTTGCTCCAGGTGGCGCTCACGTTCGAGGCCAAGAAGTCCGTCGAGTTCGCCTCCGGCGTGCGCCTGGCCAACGGCCAGATCCAGTTCCAGTACGACGAGGTGGTGCGCGGAGCCGCGCAGAAGGGCACTATCGAGATCCCCGAGAAGTTCGTCCTTGGCATCCCGATCCACGTGAACGGCCCGGCGTACCGCATCGACGTGCGGCTGCGCTGGCGGCTCCAGGAGGGCAAGGTCGCGTTCTGGTACGAGGTCGTTCGTCCTCACCGCTTCATCGAGCACGCGCTGAAGGAAATCAGCCAGCGGATCGCGACCGAGACGGCGCTGCCGCTTCTCGCCGGCAGCATCGGCGAGTAGGAACTACGGCGGGGAAGCGCGGAGTCAGGAGCCGCCTTCTCAAACGACCGGCGACCGACCCGGCGCCCGCCAGATTCTCAGAAAGGGACAAACGATCATGACGACGAAAAGCAAAACCACCATCAACAAGCAGCCCAAGACGAACGGGGACGGGCGGTCCCATGAGAAGACCGGCGAGCAACTCGTCAAGGAGTTCGACCACGAGCTTGATATGGCGAGCGAGTGGTGCATCAAGCGCGACGTTCGCCTGACGCTGACTCCTCTCGATGCCTGCCGCCTGCGTATGCAGAGGGACGCGATCCGCGTGGCGGTCATGGAGGCGGGCGGGCCGGAAAAGGTTCCGGAGTCGGTGCTGGTGTACCAGCAGATCCTCGACGACGCCGCCAGCTTCCTGCTGGCGCACGGCGTGGGGCGGGCGGTCCAGGTTCTCCTGGGCGGGAAGGATCGGTAGGAGGCGACCGATGAACCCGCACCAGACGATCCAGGAGCGGTTCGAGATGTTCCACGCCTCGCATCCGGAAGTGTATGCCTATCTGGTCGCTTTCGCTTTCGAGGTGAAGCGGAAGGGATATAGGCGGTACGGCATCCGGCCGCTTTGCGAGCGCGTCCGGTGGCATTTCCAGATCGAGAAGGACATGGGCGAGGACTTCAAGATTAACGACCACTATTTGAGCCGGTACGCGCGGAAGCTCATGGAAGAGCACCCGGAACTCGATGGTCTGTTCGAACTGCGTGAGTTGAAAGCGGCATAGGAGAGCACCCATGGACGTTCTCGAAAACATCCTCGAACGCATCTCCGAAACGCAGGAGCAGCGCGATGTCTATCTGCACCAGGCCGAGGCCGAAGAGCAGAAGATCGGCAAGCTGGAGCAGATGTACTACATGCTCGAAGACCCGGCGACGCAGGAGTTGATGCGCGACGTGGTCGTTGGCATGGCGGTCCAGAACGGCGTCGCCGTGCCCAACGGCAACAAGGGCGAGGCGGGCGAGAAGCATTACGTGGGGATGCAGCGCGTCCGCGAGTACGTGGCCGCGATGCCGGCGAACGTGACGTTCACCGTCCACGAGGTCTTCGTCAAGAGCATCGAGCACATGCCCTCGACGCCGAAGCTCCGGCACCCGGAGTTCGAAAAGCAGCGCAAGGCCAGCATCAGTCTGGCTCTCACCTCGATGGCCAGGGCGGGCGACCTGGAGATCGTGAAGCAGGGGCGCGGGCGCGAGGCCACGGTGTACCGCAAGCAGGAGGGCAAATAGCAATGATCCAGGACTACGAACAGAGGGTGGTGCGCGCATGTTTGGCCGCGCTCGCGCGCCGCAGCGGTGCCGGCCTGCTGGTGAGCTATGCCGACATCGGGCGCGAGATGGACAGCGAAACAACGCCCGAGATCGTCTGCGACGGCGACGGGAAGTGCGCGCGGATCTATGTGCCGGAGAGCCTGTAGCTATGGCCCTCTTCTCGTGCAGCCATTCCTGGGGCTTTCCCCGCCGTTGCCCGGAGTTCCAGGGCAAGCGCTGTGTCGATGTGCAGACTTGCTTGAAGTGCGGCGCGCGCCGGGAGTCGCCTGTGCAGTTCGGGCCGGTGGCCGACACCACGCCTGAGCCGCCGGAACATCAGCTTGAGGAGGTGCGGGCGTGAGGCGGCAGTCGGTGTTGGAGAAGGCCATCGTGTCGCGGATCATGGCGGCGCTTAAGAAGGTGCCCGGCCTGGTGGTCCGCAAGCGCCACGGCACGGTGATGGGCGTGGCCGGCGATCCGGATCTTTACGGCAGTTATCGCGGCAAACACTTCGAGATCGAGGTAAAGCGGCCCTTCGACTCCAAGTCGCAGTTGACCAAGCTCCAGTGCGAACGGCTCCTGGAGTGGAAGCTGGCGAGCGCCATGACGGGAGTCGCCAGGAGCGTGGACGAGGCGATGGCGATCCTGGGCATCCTGAAGCCGGAGTCGATCTGGTTGTGCGGCGGCTGCCGCAACTACACTTGGCGCGGCTACGAACCACCCGCCCGGTGCCCCAGGTGCGGTCATCGCCACTTCGAGCAGGAGGCCGCGTGATTTACGGCTCCGTCTGCTCCGGCATTGAAGCCGCCACCGTCGCGTGGCAGCCTCTCGGGTGGCACGCCGCATGGTTCGCGGAGATCGATCCGTTCGCGCGGGCCGTGCTCGCGCACCGTTTTCCGGAGGTTCGTAATCTTGGCGACTTCACGTCGATCCGGGGCCACTGGCTCCGGCGCATCGGAGCAACTTCCATTGATCTTCTCGTCGGAGGAACCCCCTGCCAGGCGTTCTCCGTCGCCGGCCATCGACTCGGTCTGGATGACCCGCGTGGCAACCTCACGCTGGAGTTTCTCGGATTGGTTAAGCGCCTGCGACCGCGCTGGGTCGTCTGGGAAAACGTCCCTGGTGTTCTGTCGCTGGACGACGGGAGGACGTTTGGAGCCATCCTCGGGTCGCTGGTTGAACGCGGGTACGGGGTTGCGTACCGGGTTTTGGACGCTCAGTTCTTCGGAGTGCCCCAGCGCCGTCGTCGCATCTTCGTTGTTGGACATCTTGGAGGGTGGCAGGCTGCCTGTGCGGTACTTTTTGAGCGCAACAGCTTGCGCCGGGATCTTGCGCCGCGCCGCAAAAAGGAGGAGGTCGTTGCCCCCCTTACTGCGAACGGCCTTGGAACGTGTGGCGGCGATCCAAAGCAGGCTCAAGCCGGGCACATCCTGCCCGCCGCCGTTGTTGGCCACGCCGTAAGCGCCAAATGGGCGAAACGCGGCAGCGGCCCTTCCGGTAGCGAGTACCACAATCTCGCCGTCGCGTTCTGGTGCAAGGACTACGGCGCGGACGCCCACGAGGACGTTGCGCCCACGCTCCGGGCAATGGGGCACGGCGGGTCGCACCCGAATGCCGGCGGGCAGGTAGCGGTCGCCTTCCGTGGCTGCGGACAGGATGGCTTCGTGCCGCGCGAGATTGCGCCGCCGATCTTGTCCACGGATGGCGGGAACACGACCCCCATGATTTTCGAGGCACGGTACGCGCGCAACGGGCGCGGCGCCCCGGACGTGGTCGCGCCGCCCCTCAAGGCGTGCTCGGGGACCACTGGCCGTGGCGACGGGGCGCCCTTGTTGGCGTCGTGGGTCGCGGTGCGCCGGTTGACCCCGCGCGAGTGCGAGCGGTTGCAGGGCTTCCCCGATGATTGGACGCTGGTGCCGACCTATGCCCAGAAGATCCGCGCCGATGAAATCGAGGAGGTGGCTGCGTATTTGGGTATCCAGGTCGAGGCGGCGCGGCGGTTGGGCGCGACGCCGGATGGCCCGCGCTACAAAGCGATCGGCAACTCGATGGCGGTGCCGGTAATGCGGTGGATCGGTACCCGGATCGACCAAGTGGATCGCATCCTGCGGGAGGCGGCGTGATTTACGGTCGCGAGGCGCTGCGCAAGTTCCGCGAGGAACGCGAGCAGGCCAAGGAGCGCCAGGCCACGCTCCTGGAGCAGATCCCCGCGGACGCGCCCATGGATGACGCCACCATCACCGTCTGGAATGGCCAGCGCTGGGTCGCGTGGGACAAGTGGCTGGCGACCGCGCCGCTCATCGTCGAGGAGAAGCAGCCCGAGGAAACGAAATCAGAACCCAGGAAGGAAGCGGCACCCGCCGCGGACTTGCGTCCGCAGAATTCACAGGTTCAGGAAGGGCTTTGGTAATGACGGACTATTTTCGGACCCATACCGGGCGGCACGTACATCCGCTGAACCCGAACACCGAGGAGATCAGCATCTTCGATATCGCGCGGTCGCTCTCCCAACTCTGCCGGTTCCTGGGCCACACCACGGCGTTCTATTCCGTGGCGCAGCATTCAGTCCTCGTCAGCAAACTGGTGCCTCAGAACGACGCCCTCTGGGGCCTCCTGCATGATGCCAGCGAGGCGTACCTGTGCGACTTGCCCGCGCCGATCAAGCGCGATCCCGAAATGACCACGTACCGCATCGCCGAGGCCCGGCTGATGGCCACCATCTGCGAGCGTTACTGCCTCAAACCGGAGATGCCGCGCTCCCTGATGATCGCCGATAAGGCGCTTCTGGCGACCGAGTTCCGCGACGTGACCACGATGAACGACCTGGACTGGATCACGGAGGAGTGCGGCACGGTCCCGGTGCCGAGCCTGCGGATCGAGCCGTGGCTGCCCAAGATCGCGGAGGACCACTTCCTCGACCGCTTCTCGGAGCTGACCGCATGACGCCCCAGGAATTCCTGCAACTCCTCTGGGGCGCCAAGCCCGAGGACCAGTACATCCTGCTGTGGACCCTTCCGGACAAGCGCTCCCACTGGTTCCTGGATATCGATAAGGCCGCCGAGTTCGCCGCCACCATCGGCCAGCAGAAGGATGTGTACGTCGGCGTGGGCTGTTCCAAGGACCAGTACGGCCCGGCGCGGCGCTGCAAGTCGGAGGAGATCACCGGCCTCTCTGGCATCGGCACCGACCTGGATCTGTTGTCCGAGGCGCACAAGAAGGCGCTGCCGGCGACCATTCCGGAAGCGATGAAGATCCTGCCGGCCGGCCTGCCGCCCTCGGTCCTGGTCTCGACGGGCAACGGCGTCCATCCGTGGTGGCTGTTCAAGGAACCGCTGATCTTTGACAGCGACCAGGAGCGCGACGCGGCGGCGCGGCTTCTGACGCGGTGGCACAAGATGCTGGAGCGCAATGCCGCCGCGCACGGCTGGGCATACGACAGGCTCGCGGACCTCGCGCGCATCCTGCGGATTCCCGGCACGCGGAATCTCAAGGACCCGGCAAATCCGAAGGACGTCGTGCTCCTCTCCGTGACCGACAATCGGTACAACCTCTCCGATTTCGAGGAGTTCCTCGGCCCGGATATTGTGGACACCACAACCAGGGAGCAGGTCGCGTTGCCGGGGGATTGGAAGCGGCAGTTCGACAACAAGCCGCTGGTCGTGGACCTTTCGGCCCGGATCTCGCAGGACCGCCTCGACGGCTGGATGCGCGAAGATATGCGTTTCCGGAACACGTGGCTGCGCCAGCGCCACGATCTGAAGGACCAGAGCCAGAGCGGCTACGATTTGGCTCTGGCGTGCTTCGGTGTGGAGGCGTGCCTCCCGGAACAGGACATCGTCACACTGATCGTCCATCACCGCAGCCAGTACGCCAGGAGCCAGCGGACGCGCCTGGATTACTTCGAGCGGACCATCGCAAAGGCGATGCGTCAGACCGGCGGCGGCGCGGGCGCAATCGATAACCTGGACGCGGCCATTGCCGCAGCCGTCCCCCTCGCACAACCGCCCGTGGGCGAAACCGCCTATAGCGACGGGCCGGTGGCCGCGCCGCCCACGGCAGGCATGGCTGCGCCACAGGGCGCGCCTGTTGCGCCGGAGACGCCCAAGGCGACCAATGCGGCCAGGGAGTTGACCCCGGAGGAGAAAGACAAGCTGTGCGCCGATATCGCCGCCGTGCTTCGGACGCCCATCGTCAAGTTCCGCAAGATCAAGGGCAAGGAGCCTACCTACCAGATTGTCCTCGCAGACCAGACCGTTATCGAGATCGCCGGGTTCGGCAAGTTCACCAACCAGCAGGTCATCTACCAGGAGATCGGCGACGCCACCAACAAGCGCATCCCGCACTTTAAGCCCGCCGCTTGGGGCGAATTGTCGGACCGGATGCTGGACGCCTGCTACATCGAGGAGCCGACCGACGAGGAGGATCTGGTACGCGGCGCGCGCCTGCATATCGTGAACTACCTCCGGGAGACGGACTTCATCGCGTGCATCGAGGAGCAGCGCGTCCAGGATCAGCGCAAGCCCGTCATTCTCGAAGATGGGAGGATCGCGGTTTCGACGCTCGACTTTCAGGCATATCTCATCAAGACCACGTGCCAGAAGCTCTCAACTCCCAAGGTGGCATCCATGCTGGTCGCCGTTGGCGCCACGGAATATCGCGTACGGGGCCGCAAGTACGACCAGATCCGCCGCGCGCTGCCCTATCCCGAATTCGATCCCAAGGAAATCCGGCACGAGGAGGCAATCCATGTCGCCGTCAACTGAGCAGCACACCACCGGCACGCTCGAGGAAATCGGTCGGCAGGACCATGAGGTTACGTCGGAGTACAGGATCTATGGCCCGCCCGGGTGTGGCAAAACAACCAACTTGAGCCGTCAGATCAGTCGCGCGGTGGATCGCTTCGGGCCCGAGGCGGTGCTGGTCACATCCTTCTCGCGCGCCGCCGCCGCGGAACTGGCCGGGCGCGACTTGCCCATCGCGCCGAATCGCATCGGCACGCTCCACTCCCACTGCTGGCACGCGCTCGGCGGGCCGGAGATCGCAGAGGCCAACGTGGACGAGTGGAACAAGACATACGAGCACCTTCCGATCACGAAGCAGGACAGGCAGAGCCGCATTGATGGGGAGCAGGCCATCGAGAAGCTGGAGGACCGGACGAACGCAGGGGATTACGAGTTGCAAAGGCTGAGCCGGTTCCGCGGGCTGATGCTGCCGCGCTGGGCCTGGCCGGCGACGCTGCTGCACTTCGAGAAACTGTGGACGGAGTACAAGCGGGAAAACGGGCTGCTCGACTTTACCGACCTGATTGAGACCTGCATACCGCGACGTGGCCCTGGCGCCCAACAACCCCGCCGTCATCTTCGCCGACGAAGCGCAGGATCTCAACCGGATGCAGTTGTCGCTCGTCCGCAAGTGGGGCGAGCGCGCCAGCTATTTCATCGTGGCCGGCGACGACGACCAGACCATCTATGCATTCTCGGGCGCGACGCCCGAGGCGTTTCTCAAACCCGACATTCCCGACGACCACAAGATCGTTCTGAAGCAATCGTATCGCGTGCCGCGCGCTATCCATCAGTTTGCCGAGAGCCTGATACACACAGTCAAGGTGCGCCAATCGAAGGAGTACCTGCCGCGCGCGGAGGACGGCGCGCTCGACCATTTGAGCAAGGTCGATACCTACCAGCGGACCGACTACGAGATCCTGAAGACCGCCATCCGGCACATTGAGCGCGGCCAGACGGTCATGTTCCTGGTCTCGTGCTCCTACATGCTGCACTCACTTGTGGCGGTTCTCCGGAAGGCAGGCATCCCGTTCCACAATCCGTACCGGCGATCCAACGGCTTCTGGAACCCGCTGCGCCTGTCGCAGCGATCCTCGACGCCCAACCGCATCCTGTCGCTGCTCATCGGGCACCCCGAATACGGCGACGAGCACCGCCCGTGGACCCATGGCGACTTGGCGCTGTGGGCCGAACTGATGCAGGCCAAGGGCGTCCTGCGCCACGGCATCAAAGCTAAGCTCCGGGCCGGAGACGCGGCGCGTCCGGTCGCCATGGAGCAGTTGTCGGATCTGTTTGAGCCGGAGGCGCTCGATTCGATGATGGCCGCCTGGGACGCAGGCTCCGTCGCGCTGCTCAAGTGGTGGCAAGCGCACCTCACTGAGGACGCCCGCAAGCGCGTCGAGTTCCCGGTGGAAGTGACGCTCCGGGGTGGGCCGACGGCGTTGCTCGATGCGCCGCAGGTCATCGTCGGCACGATTCACTCGGTCAAGGGCGGCCAGGCCGACGTGGTCTATCTGTTCCCGGATCTCAGCCAGGCGGGCGACGCGCAGTATGCCCGTGGCGGGGCCTCGCGCGACTCGGTGGTGCGCCAGTTCTACGTAGGCGTCACAAGAGCGCGGGAGCAGCTCTACATCTGCGGTCGCGCCAGCAATATGGCCATTCCGTTGTAGGCGCGCTGGCGCGCATAAATCTTTGAAAACATGGACCTTGATAGATGAATCCGTATGAAGGTAACCTCCTGGGGCTGTTGACAGGAGGCACAGGGTTGAAGCAGCGAGTACAGCATCCAGATGTTCATGAGCGCAAGGATCGCGGCAGCTATTATTGGGTCTTCCGCTATCGGGAAGACGTGATTCAGCCGGATGGCTCGGTGAAGACCTTCCGGCGGTTCCACAAGATCGGCCCCAGCCGGGACAAGGCGAATCCGATCAGCCACAAAACGGCATGTCAGATGCGCGACGACTTTCTGGCAGGCAAGAGCGCCACGCCCGCCCCCGCGCCCCCGAGCCAGGAAGGAGCGCCGCCGCCGAGCGAGCCGGAGAAACCCAACCCCGGTCGGATCACCTTCGGCAAGCTGGCCGAGTTGTGGCGCAAGGACTACGTGGAGAAGGTGGCGGCGGGCAAATTCCTGCTGGCCAAGCCGACGCGCGAGAAGTACGCCAGCGCGATGGATATCCACATCCTGCCCCGGTGGAAGGACGCGCGGCTCGATGATCTCCGTGCCAAGGTCGTCCAGGACTGGCTCCAGGAGGAGGCGAAGTCCTGGCACATGATGTCGGACCTGCGCGGCATTATGAGCGGCGTTATCACCAGGGCCATTGAGTGGGAAATCCTCCCCGCCACCTTCGCCAATCCGATGCGGCGCGTGAAGCTGCCCAAGAAGACGGAAGTCCGCGAGAAGCGCATCCTCACCAGCGACCAGACGGCCGAGGTGCTGGCGCACATCGACGAAGAGAGCACCCTCCTGATCTGCGAAACATGCCTCGACACCGGGACGCGCATCGCTGAAGTCACCGGCCTGATGGTTAAGCACGTTGACCTGGAAAGAGGCACCATCCGGATCGCTCAGCGCAACTGGCGTGGAGACATCGACGTGCCCAAGACGCCTAAGAGTAATCGAATCCTGGCCCTCGGGACGCTGACGCCAAAGTACAAGGAATGGATCGCAAAGCTCCCCAGCAAGGGACCGAACGATTGGGTCTTCCCTGGCGAGGACCCGAAGCAGCCGCGATGGGACTCCGGCGTGCGGCAGGCCCTCAAGCGCGCGGCGCGGGCCTGCAAGCAGACCGATGATCCGAAGGACCCTGGCCTCGACTTTCCCGGCTTCGGGCCGCACTCCCTGCGGCGCGCCAACATCACGTGGCGGCAGGAGGTGGGCAGCAGTCTGGAGGCCAGCATCATCGCCGGCCACTCCGATCTCCGCACCACCCAGGAGTACACGCTGGTATCCCTCGACCGGCAGGAGGAGTTGACGCGCCACGTCCAGCAGAAGCGCGCAGGTAAGGTGGTCGAGATCAAGAGCAAGGGAGCGGCGGCGTAGAATGGTGGCACGGCGAAAACATGGATGAGCGCGTGTCGGATGCTGATCCGAACCCTGCGCAGCTCTCCCAAATCTCCAGGAGCGAAAACGACACAAATTTGGGCTAAAATGGTTTGGAGTTGGTATGCTTTGATAAGGTTTGACAATGCAGCAGCCGAAAGAGAATCGACGATCTGAACGGTACCTCACTGTGGGACAAGCGGCAACGCTCCTCGGGGTTTCTCGATCCACGCTTCGGAATTGGGATCGTGGCGACAAACTCAAGGCGTCCAGACATCCGATCAATGGCTACCGGATGTATCGCCGTACTGAACTCGAGAACTTGCTGAATCAGATTCAGCCAAGGTAGAAACGTAAACGCATGGATCACGTTGATCGGCTCAAGACGGTGGCGGGCATTGAAGCCCTCGCCGGATCGAAGGATCTGCTGACGAGAGCGACGGGGCGGTTTTACACCCACGAAGTGATCGGTAGACACCTGGTGGAAGCTCTACTGCGGAACTGGGCCTCCTCCAATGATCTGATTAAGGTTGTCGAACCATTCTGTGGAGACGGCCGGTTGATCGTGCTGCTCCTTGAGGCGGTAGCCACAGCACAGCCGTTGGCGAAGAGCAGTTGGCAAATAACCCTCTGGGACTGTGATCGGGATGCTGTTCGAAAGGCCGAGAAACGGGTCCTGGCCGCCGCCAGCCAACTCAAATTGAACGTCGAGGTTCAGGCCTCATCAGGTGATACCTTTACGCGAGCACCAGAGCAGTTCGGGCGATTCGACATATGTGTAACCAACCCTCCGTGGGAAGTGCTCAAACCAGATCGCAGAGAGCTGGGTGCCCTCTCACCTGCAGGTACTGAAGACTACATCGCCCTGCTGAAACAACACGACTCTCTATTGCGGTCACTTTATCCGTTGTCAGCACCGTTGAAGAGGTTCTCGGGGTGGGGAACAAATCTCGCCCGCTGCGGCACCGAATTGTGTTTGCGTCTACTCGCCTGCGGTGGTGTAGCCGGAATCGTTTCACCCGCTTCCCTGCTAGGCGACCAGATGTTTGTAAATCTCCGAAGGTGGGTTTTTTCCGAGCACGGCATATCTGACATTGCCTTCTATGCGGCTGAGGCAAGGCTCTTCGATAAAGTCGATCAGCCGAGCATCACGATTGTCGCTTCGCATTCGGAACAAAATGGAACGGCGCCAGTCCTCTGGACTTACGGAAAAGATCTCACGCGACGATCCATGGCTCTCACACCCGAGGAGTGGCGCAGTTTGGCGGACGAGAATTGGGTCGTTCCGCTCCAGTTTGGCCTTGACTTGATCCGCTTTCAGGCAAAGTGGCAGGACCTGTCGAAGTTCGTTGACCTCGAAGGCGACGGGGGGGAAGACCTTTGGGCCGGGCGGGAGCTCGACGAAACAGACTATCAGAAATTCCTCTCAGGCACCGGAGATTACCTCTTCGTGAAAGGACGAATGGTCAGGAGGTTCGGCTTGGCGGAACATCCAGACAAGTTCGTCCGTGCTGACGGACCACGCGTTCCAGAGTCGGCAGATCACTACAGGCTGGTTTGGCGTGACGTAGCGAGGCCGAATCAGAAGCGCAGGATGCACGCAACGATCATCCCTCCTGGACGGGTAACGGGCAACTCCCTGAATGTGGCATATTTTCGGGATGATGATCTGATTAAGTTGAAAGCGCTACTCGCAATCGTGAACTCCTTTGTATTCGAAGCTCAAATCCGGAGCTACTTGGCGACCGGCCATATTTCCCTCGGCTCAGTACGGCAGGTCCGCATACCCACGCTGAGTTCCAGTGCGCAGGTCCGCCACATAGTTGAGTTGGTGGATCGCTGCCTATCGGACGATCCTGAGGCGTTGGTTGCGGTGGAGGTTGCCGCAGCGCGGATGTATGGGTTGAACCGCACTGACTTCGGGGAGCTGCTGACCTCCTTTGTGAAGCTTGAGCGCGACGAAATAGCTCAATTGCTGGAGAGCCCTGAATGGAGCTGGTCTTCGGGTACTTCTGAGGAAACGAGTGACCAGCTTTGGAAATCAACTATTCCGAACCACTATTCAGCGAATTTGAGCAAGCTCGACCTGATGGTAGCCCGGGCAGTACCACCGGGAGGGAACTGGAAGGACATTCCTGAAACCGTACCGTCGCAGAGACTGAGACAAATTCGGATTAGTTACGCGGCTGGTGAAGGGAGCCGATCTACATATTACGGGCGACTTCACCCCCAAGCACCTTCATACACCATCAACACGTACTTTTCCCGGCCCGGAAATGGCTGCCACCTTCACTACGATTATGCGGGCGGTCAGCACCGCGTCATATCGCAGCGAGAGGCCGCCCGCCTTCAGTCTTTCCCCGATTCCTTTGTGTTTCTCGGGAACCGGGGCTCAGTCAATCAGCAGATTGGAAACGCGGTACCTCCCCTGCTCGCTTATCAGATCGCGCTTTTGTTGCCAAAGCCCGGTCAGTTTGTCGATCTTTTTAGCGGAGCTGGTGGGCTCGCGCTGGGCTTCGTCTGGGCGGGTTGGAAGCCGGTTGTAGCGAACGACATAGAAGAATCGTTCCTTGCCACCTACAGGGCCAACATCGACCAATACGCAATCTGCGGCGATATTCGCGAGGAGGATGTGTTCAATTCCCTTATCTCCATGATTTGCGATCGACGAGACGAATCCGTTCCGCTGTTCGTTCTGGGCGGTCCGCCTTGCCAAGGCTTCTCGACTGCTGGCAACCACCGAACAATGGACGATGACCGCAACTGGCTATTCAAGCAGTACAAGAAAGTCCTTCAGACCATCAGACCGGACGGGTTTGTGTTCGAGAACGTTACCGGCCTGTTGAACATGGAAGGCGGACGCGTTTTCCAGATGGTACGAAGCGAGTTACTAACGGAAGCGAAATATGTCTCCGGGTGGAAGGTCCGCGCGGAGGAGTACGGGGTACCCCAGCGAAGGACGCGCGTCATTCTCATGGGAACTGGGTTCGAGCGGCTCGCCCCGCCTCCACCAGTAACCCAACTGGGTGATGAGCAGACGTTATTCGGCACCCTCCCACCGGCCGTCACCGTCTCAGAGGCGCTTTCTGACCTACCGCCGCTAGCGCCCGGCGAGGACGGTTCCACGTATGACTATGTGTCCGAGCCGATGCATCCGTACCAGGAGCTAATGAGAGGCAGGATATCCGCGCGAGACTACCTTGACGGCCTCCGAGCAGAAGTTCGGTAGACCGTTCGCCACCCGATCCGACGGGCTCAAAACTCCTCAAGCGGTGCCCTCACGTATCGTTCGTCTTCCCACAGACCCGCGAGTTCCGCGGCGACGAGATCCATGGTCTGTTGGAGCTTCCGGCGAGCCCTGGAGAACTGCACCGGCCCGTTGCCGATCGGCTCGATCTTCTTCGCGAGTGACCGCAGTTTCTCTTCAGAGGGCACCTCCTCCGACAACACCGCCTCTAATTCTTGGTCGAGACGCTTGACCGCAGCCGGCGACGCATTCAACTCGCATAGCGCGTCCCGAATCAGTTGCTCCGTTCCGGCCGTTGAGATGACGAATGCGTTTCGGGTTTC
This sequence comes from Bryobacterales bacterium, assembly GCA_963842505.1. Lineage (GTDB taxonomy): Bacteria > Acidobacteriota > Terriglobia > Bryobacterales > Bryobacteraceae > PALSA-129. Next base: position 354,594 of record CAWJGZ010000003.1, on the reverse strand, counting down.
CTTCTGTACGTACTCACGCAGGGCGGCAAATGCAACACGCAAGCGCCGCGCCTGCTGCTCGACGGCGTATTTCGTTGTCCGATCGGTATAGACCAGTTTGTCGAAGCGCGTGATGTGATCCTCCACACCGAGGTTCACAAAGTCCACGTTCTTGTGGGCGTATTTTAGGCTGAGGAAAGTAGTCAGAAAAACGAAATGTCCCGCATCCGCGATTCGCTCCAGTAGGCGCATAAAAGTATGGCGGTTATCGCGCAAGAGCTTACTCAGGCGCAGGGCTGTCTCATCGTCACGGACACTGTGCTTGCACCGCTCCCAAAGTGAACGGCAATACCATGAAGCGACCTCCTCTCCCCTCTCACCAACTCGGACGAGGTGACCGACATCCCTGAAGGACATCCTGTTGTTTTTTGCGCTGTTGCAGTTCTTGCAGAGGAGTTGGAACTGCGGCCGATGCATGAACCCGAGTGAGATGGGCCCGATATGATCTGCCGAACACGGCCCGGAATGATCGTTCAGGCATCTTTCCATCTTCATGATTTCGTCCGACCGAACGGCCCCCATAAGCCTGTCGGCGGCCACCCAGTCCCCCTCTACCCAGTACTCGAAGACTCTTCGGTCGGTCGTGTACGATTGTAGATTCTCCTTGCTTCTCCCCGGATCGCTTTTGCTCCTGCAACAGAGATTGAAGGAATGAAATCCGTCTAGTCGGTCCGGCGCGTTTGACATTGCGCCCGGGCTGAGTGTGGACGGCTCACTCTCTATGTACTCGCCCTCAATCCAGGTGAGCCAATCGGTAAGTTTGGGACGCAACGCCGGCACCTCAATACTCGAAGAAGCCAGGAGTGCCGGTAAGGATTCAAATACTCGATCGCCAAACTGCTCAGTTAGGCGTGTCACCAAGTCGAGAATGTGCTCAAGCGGATCCAGTGGAAAACTCTCGTCAATATACGGCAGCCTGGAAAGCCGCCTCAGTAATACGGCTGAAGGATAGGTATATCGGATGTCCATCAACCGCCCACAGTTCTTGCACGGCTTCTTCTTCGTCGGATGGATGAATTTGGCTGTTTTGCTGATCCAATGGGGTGACGCGGGATCAATTCCAACCTCAACTGCTTTGGCCCGCCACCAGTCTCGCCGCCGGTGATGTGTGTCTTTGAATTTGCCTCCTTGTCTGTTTGAGGGAGCCTCCCACTGGATGTCGCCGTTATCCATGAAGACATCTGGCATCCCGGCGTAGTTCGGGTGTTCGACGATAAAATGGACGTATTCTAAGAACGCCTTGTGTCCGCGGCCGTACTCTGCTTTTCTCGCCATCGCTCCAACCTGGTTTTTCGTGAGATTTCGGCGACGTGAATTCGTCTTGGCGGCTGTCGAACGCTCGAGCCCGCCATTTCAGAGCCCATCGAACAGGCGGGAAAGAGACGTTTTTAGCGCCTTGGCGATCAGCTGAAGATTTTGCAAGCTGACGTTCCGCTTTCCCCGCTCTATCCCGCTGATGTAGGTCCTGTCGAGGCCGCAACGTTCTGCAAAAGCCTCCTGGGAGAGGCCTAATGCCTGGCGCAAGTCTCGGAGCCGCTCCCCAAAACGAACGAGGAGTTTGAAATCGCCGACCATCTCGTTTATAATCGGCGATTGCGGATTTTGAGTCTACGGACGATGAGTCACATGCGTACTGGGTCCGCCTTGATTCGCTTGGGCCATTCTCCTGATCTGGCCGTTCGGGCGCACGGATGGCCCTTGCTGGCGCCGTTTGCCCTGGAGGCGAACACCCTCGATTGGGTGGCCGACCTTCCAGATAGCGGTGCTGCCAAGGTTCGGATGAGCTGGCATCCTGGTGGCTCAACGGTTTCGGTGAACGTTCTGGGGGACGGCAGCACGTCGAGTGCGGATCGGACATTCATCCGAAATCGGGTGAAGTGGATGTTCCGTGCGGGTGAGGACTTGACCGAGTTCTGGCAGCTTTGCAGAACTGATCCGATCCTGCGTCTATGCGCGCAGTCGCGAGCTGGAGTACTTTTGAGGTCGGCCACCATCTTCGAGGATGTCGTAAAGACGCTCTGCACAACCAACTGCCACTGGCGGAACACGAAGCGCATGGTCGCGATGCTCTGTAACGCTTTGGGTAAGCCTTGGCGTGATCCGTCGAGCGGCACGCCCGTGTATACGTTTCCTAGTGTCGAGGCGGTCGCAGGTGCAACTCCGGCGAAGCTGAGCCGTTCTGGTCTGGGTTACAGGTCATCGTACTTGCGGGAATTTGCTGCCTCGGTCCTCGACGGAAGAGTGCCCCTCGACGAGTGGACTCGAATCAACGATACCCAAGAATTGCACAGTAGGATCATGGAGATCAGAGGCATAGGCCCGTACGGAGCGAACCACATTGCGATGCTTCTAAGCCGCTATGATTTCGTCCCGTGCGACAGCGAGGTCTGCGCATATTTGGGCTTCCCGCCGAGAACGAATCCGAAGATGATCCAGCGAGCTATTGAAAAGAGGTACGGGCGCTGGGGAAGGTTCGCTTTTCTCGCCTTCAAGTTCGAGCGGCACTTCCGGAACTGCAACTACGTTGATTGCGATTGACCTCGAAAGGGCCGGCGGCCGACGCCATTCTCGCGTCCTATAATCAGTTCAGTGGAACGCGCCTTACGCGATCTCCTGCCAGACGGACGATTTATCGCCGTCCCCGCACAGCAGTCCCGCAGGATGGCTGCAATTCGTGGCCGGGCGAATCGATCAACAGAATTGCGTTTACGATACGCTCTGGTCCGGTACGGGGTCAGCGGTTGGACGGTGCGCTCGACCGGGTTGGCCGGGAATCCCGATTTCGTTTTCGTGTGCGAACGTTTGGTTGTCTTCACTGACGGGTGTTTCTGGCACGGCTGCCCCGAGTGCGGAAAGGGGAACGTCATAACGAATCGTGCGTACTGGCGAGGCAAGATCGACCGGAACCGAAGGCGCGATGTAGTCGTGAATCGGAAGCTCAGAAGGGCGGGGTGGCAAGTCATCCGAGTTTGGGAACATGAACTCTGGCCGTCGCCATTATCGGCAGTCGATCGTATTTGCCGGGCCCTTAGTTCGCAGCCTGCCCGCCTAGCAATCTCCAATCCACAGGTGGACCTCTGAATCGCTCACGGGGGGCCGCCGGCGTTCAATCGAGCCGTTCGGCGCCAACGCCTCGACATTGGATGGACGAGCGCCATACATCCAGCACGTCGGGGTATTCAACAGTCATACAATAAGCAGTCTCGGGGTATTCGGTCAGCGGGACGCGGATCTCCTCTTTCGCCTGCCCGTTTCGAAGCGAATCTCAAGAAGCCAATCAGACGGGAGGTCGCAGATGGAACCAACTACCGCGAAGGTGACGGCTGCTGTGGAGATAATCCGGAAGCGGATTCAGCAGGTCCGCGACCGAAAGGAACTCATAGGCGAGCAGAACACGAAAGCGGCGCTGATCGATCCGCTCCTATCCGCCATGGGATGGGACCTCCAGGAGATCGATGAGGTCCGCCGGGAGTACCGGCGCAAACCGCAGGACAACCCCGTGGATTATGCGCTCTTCCTGAACCGCACGGAGTGTCTGCTGATCGAGGCGAAGTCGCTGGAGAAGGACCTCGGCGACAGGAGGTGGATTCTTCAGAACTTGGCCTACGCGAATGCGGTAGGGGTCAAATGGTGCGTGCTAACGAATGGGGATGAATATCGGATTTACAACTCTCTCGCGGAGGTGGACGCCGACGAAAAGCTGTTCCGCAAAGTGAGCATCTCCGAAAGCGACACCAAGTTCTTGATCGACACCCTCAACTCATTGTCGAAGGACAAGATACGTGGCAGCCTGCTCGATGAAATGTGGAAGGCCCACTTCATCGACCGCAAGGTCAGGCTTGCGTTCGAGGGCCTGCTCGGTGAGGATGACGCGCCACTGATTCGGGCTATCTGCAAGAAGGCGAATGGCGTCACACATTCGGAAGCGCGAGCTTCTCTGAAGCGCGCGAAAATTACCATCGATTTCCCGATACCGAAGGTTCTCGAACAGCCGGCGCCGCCCATCAAGGGGAAACCGGAACCGCCCACCACTCGCCAGGAAGCCGGCAAGAAAGCGTGGAAAACGATGAAGGCCATGGCCGACGCCACGCTGGAGAGCCTGATTGGAGCCGGGCTGATCAAGCCTCCACTCGATGTGGAGCGAGACTACAAGGGCGTCCACCTTACCGCGGTAATTGACAGGCGCGGCAAGGTTGTTTTCGGCGAAGGGGTATACGATTCATTATCGACCTCTGCTGGTATGGCCCGCAGGTCGGTCGTTGGCGCCCCACCGGACCGCCCGTATCCGCAAACGAACGGCTGGCAATTCTGGCAGTATTGCGACGAGCATGGGAAATTGCAGCAACTCGATCACCTCCGGAAACAATACATAACCCGCGCCGAGAGCGCGGGCGCTTGATCTACGGGCCGCGGAATTGGCTTCGAGTGCCGCCGCCGTTGGCAGGCGCGACGCGATCCTGGACGGTGAGATCGTCGCGCTGGACGCCGCGGGTGCGCGGAGTTCAATCCGCTCCTGTACCGGCCGGCTATGTGATCCAGGAAGGGCTACTTCTCCTCGCGAGCGGTCTTCTCCTTGTGCTGCTGCGTCGTGAGCCACTGCATGTTGGAAGGATCGTCTGCGCCGCCCTTACTCAACGGGGAGCGGTGGTCCACCTGGTAGCCTGGGCATGCCCCTCTGGTCTTCCCCGTCGCCGGGCACGGATTTTTCCTCCTGAAGGACTGGACCGCCTTCGGATTCCTTTTAATCCGGCCGCGCGAGTCACGCGCGCAACTGATGCACTTGTGCGATCGGCGCGTGCTGGAACCACCACGGGCCGCCGTGGAATGTGACGAGGAGCGCGCTGAACGGCTGCCACTGCGGGCCGTCACCGAAGTGGCGGCCAGCGCGGCCAGGATCGCGAGAATACTGAGAAGCCGACGCACACCAAGGATAATACGCCCTGGAAATCCTGATTGCCAGAGGTAACTCGTTACGTGACCTCTTGCGAGCGCCCCCCGCATCGCCCGGGCGTACTCCTCCCAACCGCCAGCCGCTCCCGGCATTCCTCGCACACCAGCAGATGTGCTCCTCAAACGGCGCGGCGTCCTTCGCGGACATGGGACCACATGATCCGCCCTGTTGCACAATACGCAGTTTTGCTCGTGGTGTTTTGCTCGTTGGGAACGGACGCTGGAAGTGTGGGTGCCAGCAGAGAACTGCCGGCCAATTATGCGCGCTTCTTCCGCGCATTAGGTCAGCGGATTCGGTCCTACAGAACGGATAGCAAACTGACCCAGGAGGACATGATCTCCCGTGGTTTCAGCTTGCGCCACTGGCAGATGATCGAGGCCGGGCGTCCGATGACCGTCTTCACGCTATTGCGCATCTGTGAGGCTTTTGATTTGACGCTGGATCAGCTCCTCGCCGGCCTTTCGCAACACTTTCGGAAGCGCCGAAGAGATTAATCCGGCGTCGCAGTCGTAATCCCGGCAACTCGGCGCTCGAATCGATGTGTTATTGGTTTCGGGTGCGTGCAGTACCCCGCATGTTGATTTGGCGGGTCCACAGGGAAACTGTTCCACGTCAGCCACTCAACCTCCTCGCACCACGGAATTCCTGCATGGCATGTCGGTTCTCTGGGTGCAGATCCAAAACTGTTGTTTGCCGCAAATCGCGTACTCGGTTTGCATACCTGCAACCGAGTACGACGAAGTTTTTTGAGCGCTCCCTCCTCGGCCCACAACCTGCTGAAGCAGAAGAACTTCCGCAGCCATCGAGGATGGCGGCCATCCGGGTTGCCGAATAAGAAATGGATCTCGGGCACAAACTCGCTTGCGGCTTCTGGGGAATCGGGATTAACAGGTGATGGAGGTCGCGAATGCCACGGTTCACGTAGGGGGCAGGAATCCGGACGCTGATGGTCACTTTCGCAATACCGCGTGAGACGTCCAGAAAGTCGTCACGCAGACCCGGAATGGATCATTGTCGACCGATCTGAACTCGCCCCCGAGGACCCACCGCGATTCTCGAAGGGCTATTGGAACAGAACATTGGGATATCTAAAACTCTTGTCCCCTAAGAAGATGCTAAAACTCCCATTCCATCCGGGAAGGGTCCCGAAGTTCGTAGAGAAATCGATCTACGCCGCGGCCGCCCGCAAGGGGATGCAGGTGAGCGTGCATGTGCGCGCCGCGGCGGTCTATATATGCAACGACAGCCCTCTGGAAATCAAGGCGAGCGCCCCGGCCCAATCGGAAACCCGTTGCGAGGTGTGCCACGCGGTTATCTGCATTAAGCCCGGCACGGGCAAACAGTACGTCTGCGCGGGATTTAGGAAGAAAACCGAATGCCAGAAGATCTTGCGCTATTCGCGGGAGTTCGGGATCTCGATCGAGGAGGCCAAACGGAGGTGGATCGAGCGCGCGCGGAAACGCCATAAGGAACTGAAATGAAGTGGTTTGGCATCACGATGATAAATCCGAAGGGGTGTGCAACCGAAACGCCGGTCGGCGTTCCGTGCGGGTTCTGCCAGGAGCCGATCACAGCAGCGGACCGTGGTTGCACGGTTCCGAACACGGAGGGCGGCGAGAACCCCCTACCACTTCGAATGTCACATCCGGCTGGCGGTCGGATCGCTCGCGCACCAGCAAGGCAAGTGCTCCTGTTACGGCGGCACAGAGCACGACCCGCCAGGCATGACGTTGCGCCAGGCGGCGATGGCGGCCTTCGAATATTGGATCGAGTACGGGAGAGAGTGATGGCGACAAGAAGCGTGGGCCTATGAGGAACCGGGGGATCGCTGTTGCGACGGGGATTGCAGGCGGCTTCGCACTTGGATTCGTCACGCCGCCGCCCGCACGCCTGGCGGTGACCATTGGCCTGCTGTTCGCGAACGCCGTGCTGCTGGCGCTGAATACCGTCCAGCACAAGAGATTCCGCCGCGCACTGAAGGACGCCGAAGACCGGCTTCAGGATGCAATGCCCGCGCTGCTGGCGGCCGCCGCTATCGAGATGCAACGGCACGGAAAGGACGACGCATGGTTGAACTGAAGCCGTTTTCGGTGGGCGATCTGGTGCTCGTGGATGGACCGCCTGGCCGGGTGCTTGGCGAGGTGCTGGAGGCCGCAACGATAGACGAGATGCCGGACCTTGGGCCGGGGTCGTTATCGGCGGAAGCCAAGAACGTCCTGCGTGAGATGCGCGTCGATCTGATCCTGCTGATTGGCCACAAGTACGGCGGTCGCGACGTGTGCTTCTTCGCCGTGCACAATCCGGAAGGCTGGCTCGATCTGCAAGGCCAGAAGCTGACGGTGTTGAAGGGAGATCCATGCATCACTTAAGCGTGGTCTTTCCGAGGTGTCGAGGAGTGGAGTCTATATGGACGCTGCGGTGGAAGTAAGCCGCCTCTTGAACGAGAGCGGCGCGGTGCTGGTGCGACAGAACAAGCACTTGGTGTACCGGCTACCGAACGGCCAGACCTTCGTGGCGGCCAAGACATCGAGCGACCCGGCACGGGCCGCGAAGAACAATCTGTGTGAACTTCGACGCGCGCTCGGGGTCGTCCACGAAGCGCCGAAGGCGAAAGGAGAACCAGACATGCCAATGCAAGAGAGGGTCGCGGCGGCGCCTCTGCCCCGGCCATCGGCACCAGCGCCGGAGATATGGGAGCCGCCCAAGAAGGAGTCGCTGAAGGAACGGATCGAGGCGGCGATCGCCAGAGAGGAAGCGGCGCAGGAGAAACTCCTGGCAGAAGCACAGGGCGTCGAGCGCAGGGTGCAGGTGCTCAAGGCGGTCCTCCCGTTTGCGGAGGACCCAGCCATAGAGGAGTCGTTGCGCGGCGTGCTGCCGGCCCTTGAGCCGCCGGCGCCAGAACCACGGTCAGCATCCGTACCGGAGCCGCCGCAAGCCATCACGGAGCGCGTGCAGGTCACCAGGCAGTTGGTCTTTGCGGCAACCCAGACGTTCGACGGCACGTTCACGGTCAACGACATCCTGGCCCTGATGACGGGCGGCAGAGAGATAGAAGGCAAAGAGCGTTTGCGGGTCCGGCAGTCCATCGCGCAGGCAATGGTGACGCTCCACGAGCGTGGCGAATTGATCAAAGCAGAAGAGCATTTCGGCAGAAAGCAAAGCATTTGGAAGAAGGCCGAGTTGAACGGCCACACAAGCGAGGTAAGAACCAGAGCATGAAACGGCGCGCGGTATGCCGAGACTTCTAGGGTCAGCCAGCCACTGAACCGCTTCAAATCGCGGGACGAACGGGCCCAATCCAGTTCCAGGAGCAACAACACACGTAGAAACGAGGTCGTGTTGACGCGTGAAAAAGACAACCGAGGCCATGCACCGCTCCATTGGGAAAGCCATAACGGAGTTGCGGCGCAAACACAACTGGGGCCAAGAGGATCTTGCGCACCAGATCGGCCGGCATGGGAGATGCGGACGCTCCATGCAGGAACCCACCGTGGCGATGATCTCCGAATGGGAGCATGGGTTGCGCGCGCCCGCGCCCGAGTACCGGGTGGCGCTCGCGCGGATCGCCAAGAAGGAGAAATCCACGGAGGACCTCGTGCCCCTGTTCCTCGCATCCATGAACGCGTGGAACGTGGTGTCCCGAGTCGAACTGCTTGATGAACGATAGCAACTTGAAATCTCAAACGAAAGGAAACTCCAGATGAGAACACCACCCAAAGCGACACGGCGCACGGCCTCCGCGCGCCAGCTTCCGGTCGCCTGCTTCTATTGCGACGAGCGTTTTCGCCGCACCCAGGAGCGGGCTACCCACATACGACACCATCACCCGGGGAAGGCGTACCGGCCCGACCTGGAAGAAGCGCGCGAGGAGCAACCAGCGGTAACCAAGGTGCTCTGCGATCCGGCGCCGGCTGTGGCGCCGGATGCTGGCACACCGGCCACCGACCCGTTGACACCCAAGCAACACCTCGTAGCTGCTATCGCCTCGCTCAAGCGCCGGCAGGAAGCCATCGCCGAGCAAATCCCCGAGTTGGAGAAGCAATTGGAATCCCTGCGCGCCATCCAAAAGCAGATGGACTGCGAACTCCAGGCTCTCGAAACCGCGCTCGCTACCATTGACGGCACGAGCCCGGAGCAGATCCAGAGTCCAGGCGCGCTGGCCCAGCCGGGGGACTGATTTTCGGCGCACACCGGAGCGGTGATGGGCGCGATCCTCAGCGGCGAGTATATCGACAATCGGATGGCCGAACTGACGGCCATCCTGGGGCACGACGGCCCGGCGTCACCGCCCTCGCGGCCCTGCGCCCGCTGCGGCCGGCACCGTGGCAACGGGCATAAGTGGTGCGCCGCCTGCCGCGCGGAGGCGCGCAAGGAGTATAACGCCGAGTACCACCAGCGGACGTACGAGCGAAAGTCGCCGGCGCAGGTGAGCGCCACGCGCCGGCGCGCGGTCAACGCAAGGTGGCGGCCCAGTGCCGGACCTCGGGTTTAAGGAGATTACCAATGAGCAAGCACAACGATGAAAGACCAACCGGCGAGCATGAAGTGATCTACGGTCGCGCGGCGTTAGCGCGCTTCCGGGAGTATCAGGCGAAGAAGAAGGCCAAGCGGGAGACTCGTATTCGTTTCTGCGTGAAGCCTGATGAACAGTTGATCCTGGAGGAAAAGGCGCGGTGCGCAAAGCTCACGATGACGAACTACGTCCGGTCGGCACTGGGAATGCCGCCGATTGACGCAGGCCACCCCAGCGTAAAGCAGGATGCCACCCGGGCAGAGTGGGTGCGGATCCAGCGCGCCAAACTGCACCCGGAAATTAAGTAGGCCCTAATTGCGTACTCTGGCGTTCGAGGTGCCGCTATGACCCGCGATTGCAAGGACATAGTGCCGCGCTTAATAGGGCCTAATTAGAAAAAACCGGGTTTGGGGGGACGGACCGTTGTATATGGGAAATCCGTTCTTCGTCCTGGACGACGACGACGACGCCAACGGCAGCAACTATCCCCATTGTCCCCACAGTCCCAAGCGCATGTGAACACGATGCAGATCGCGGTGACGATTTGGAGTCCACTATCCCGCAGCCAAAAACCGAGAATCAGACCGGAAGTGGCATATCTGGACTCCACGGTGGACTCCAGAGGACGTGTCCTTCCACGCTACGGAAGCACAGCGTCCGTGTATGTTTTTGAGTTGTTGGGGTTTAGTTTGGTGGACCTGGTGAGATTCGAACTCACGACCTCTTCCATGCCATGGAAGCGCGCTCCCAACTGCGCCACAGGCCCTTACCTCGCATCCGCCGGTAGGTCCTTTCACTATATCATACGGGCGCGTATGGAATGAATTGACAGGCCACTTTGCGGGCTGTCTACAATGAATTGATGCCCCTTCGGCGCCAAACGCTGGCTATACTCCTGCTCTGTTGCGCCCTTCCGCTCGGTCTTTCTTCTTGTCTGGCGCGCCGCCGCCTCATCCCGCGCGCCGCCGGCACCACCCCCTCGCTCAAAATCGCCAACTTCAAATCGCTTCTCGAAGCCGTCCAACGTCAATACGACTCCATTCAGGATTTCAGCGCCACCGTCGACATGGTGCCCGCCCTGGGCAGCGCCGAGAAGAACCGCATCACCGAGTATAAAGACGTCCGCGCCTACATCCGTTTCCGAAGACCCGCCAACATCCGCCTCATCGGCCTGCTTCCGGTGGTGCGCAGCCAGGCCTTCGACATGGTTTCCGATGGGGCTACTTTCAAGCTCTACGTTCCTTCCAAGAACCGCTTCATCGTCGGCCGCAACGAAATCGAGAAGCCCTCGTCCAACAACCTGGAGAACCTCCGCCCGCAGCATTTCCTGGATGCCCTCATGGTGCGCCCCATCGATCTGAAAACCTTCCACGTCATGATCGAAAACTTCACCGATGAGGACAACGCCTACTACATCCTGCATGAGATTCGCGAATTACCGGGCGGCGAATTGCGGCTCAGCCGCACGATCTGGTTCGACCGCATCGGCCTCCAAATGGCGCGCCAGATGATCTTCGACGACAATGGCAACATCCTTACCGACGCCCGCTATTCGCAATGGCATCCTTATGACAACGTGCCCTTCCCGAAACACATCGAAATCAACCGTCCCCGCGACGAATATGCCGTGGTTATCGATCTGGTGAAAATGGATATCAACAAAGGTGTGCCCGACGATCAGTTTGCCCTCGATCAGCCCGAAGGAACCACGCTGCAGGTAGTCGGCCAGCCGCCGGCGGCTCCGGCCGCGCCCGCCGCGCCTCCCAAGAAGGGATCGAGACCTTGACCACCCGCCTCGTTTGGGAGAACCTCAAACACAAGCCGATGCGCTCGCTGCTCAGCGTCCTGCTCATCGGCGTTCCCGTCACCCTGGTCCTCAGCCTGGTCGGTTTGAGCCACGGCCTTTCCGAGGACGCGCAAACCCGCGCACGCGGCGTTGGCGCCGATATCATTATGCGCGGCGCCAGCACCTCTAAAGCGGCCATCAGCTTCAGCGGCACCACCATCAATGAGAAATACATCGGGCTGATCGAACAATATCCGCACGTCAAAATGGCCCTCGGCGTGGTTGTCCATCCCGTCGAGTTGCCGCTCAACGTCATGGGTGTCGACTTGGGGGAATTCAACCGCATGAGCGGCGGCTTCACCTACCTGTCGGGCGGCCCGTTACGCGGTCCCGATGACGTCCTGATCGACAAGTACTACGCCGCCCAGCGCCACGCCCAATTGGGCAGCACCCTTACGATCATGGGCCGCCCCTGGCGCGTCTCCGGCATCATTCAGGGTGGCAAACTGGCCCGCATTGTCGTGGATAAAAAGAGATTGCAGTTCCTCGATAGCGCCAGCGGCAAGGTCACCGTCATCTACGTCAAACTCGACAACCCGGCCCTCGCCGACCACATCGTCGAACAACTCCGCCAGGATGAGAATTGGACCGATTTCAGCATCGACACCATGGAGGCGTTCACTTCCATGTTCAGCGTCAACAATATCGAACAGGTCCGCATCTTCACCTACGTCGTGATCGGTATCGGCGTGTTGATCGGTTTCGCCGTTGTCTGTCTTTCCATGTACATGGCCGTCCTGCAGCGCACCCGCGAAATCGGCATCCTCAAGTCGCTCGGAGGCTCCAACAGTTTCATTCTCCGGATCGTCGTCATCGAAGCGCTCACGCTTGGCCTGTTCGGAACCGTTCTCGGAATCCTCATGAGCTACGGCGCCTGCTGGGTCATCGGCGCCCTCGTCCCTGCTTCCATTCCCATGATCATTGTTTACTCATGGTGGCCTATCGCCCTGGTCATCACGCTCGCCGGCACCGGCCTCGGCTCGCTCTATCCCGGCCTCAGCGCCGCCCGCCACGACCCCATCGAGGCCCTGGCTTATGAGTAGCGAGTTCATCATCGAAACCCGCGACCTGCGCAAGACCTACAAGGTCGGCAAGGTCGACGTGCCGGCCCTGCGCGGCGTGGATCTCAGTGTCACACCCGGCAGCTTCCTCGCCATTGTCGGTCCCTCCGGCTCCGGCAAGTCCACTCTCTTCCACATCATCGGCGGCCTCACGCCGCCCACGTCCGGCCATGTGCGGGTAGCCGGCCACGATCTGGCCTCCCTCACCGACGCCGGACGCACCAGCCTGCGCAAACGCACCGTCGGCTTCGTCTTCCAGAAATTCAATCTCCTGCCGAACCTCACCGCCCGCGACAACATCGCCGTGGCGCGCTACATCGCCGGCAATCACGCCGGGCTGGATCCGGAGTTTCAGGAATTGCTGCGCGTTCTCGGCATCGACCACCGCCTCGACCACAAGCCCAACGCGCTCTCCGGCGGCGAGCAGCAGCGCATTGCCATCGCCCGCGCCATTGTGAATCACCCGGCCATTCTGCTGGCCGACGAGCCCACCGGCAATCTCGACACCGAGAATTCCAAGGCTGTTTTGGAAGTGCTGTGCGATCTCAACAAGCGCCTGGGCCAGACCATCCTCATGATCACGCACAATCCGGAAGCCGCCGTCTTCGCGCACCGGACCATTCACATGCGCGACGGCCGCATCCTCGAGAAATCAGAGCCGCGAACGTAAGAGAGCGCTTGCCGTCCCATCCTCATGGTCACGCACAATCCGGAAGCCGCCGTCTTCCCGCACCGCACCATCGACAAATCAGAGCCGCGAACGTAAGAGAGCGGTTGCCGGCCGGCGAAAACGATTTCCGCATGATCTAAACGATCATGCACCCCCGCACTTTTCCGGCGCGCAGACTGCCACCAGTTCGCGGAATGGCTGAAACCGCCGCGTCCGCAGCATCCGCCGGAGCTTCGGTTCCACGCTGGCCAGGTTCGTATAGTGCCGGAAGCGCGATTTCCAGGGCGCCTTGATCCGCGGCTGTTCCGGGTCCACCTCCCAGGGGTGCAAATACACCACCACCGCCTGGCCGTCTTCCCGCGCCATCCGCCGCATGGCCCATTCGGTGTACCACATGGGCAGAATCCGCAGATACCCGCCGCCGGCCGAGGGAAAGTTTGTGCCGCAGATCCGTACCGTCGCCGGAGGAAACTCCGTCAGCCCGCCGCCCTTCGCCCCGTTGATACGGTAAGGGAAGCGTTTCGCATCGGGAACCCCGTACAGATCGTGCCGGATCGGAAAGATGCTGGAATCATACACGAAGCCCTCTTCCGCCAGAATATCCAGCGCCCAAAGAGAGCTTTTCACTATTGACCAGCTCGGCGCCCGGTATCCCACCACCCGCGCTCCGCAGGCCTGTCCGATGGCATCGCACGCCTGCCGAAGGTCTTCGCGAAACGTCTCCGGCGTCATCGAATAGACCGGCCGGTGCCAGAAACCGTGACAGGCCACCTCATGTCCCCGCTCGTGGATCTCCCGCGCCAGGCCGGGAAATTTGTTCGCCACCCAGCCCAGCATGAAGTACGTCGCCTTGGCTCCGAATTCGTCAAACAGATCCAAAAGGCGATGGGTGTTTGCCACCACGCGGCACGGATACCGGTCCCAATCCGACCGGGATATCTGCTTCGCGAATGCCTCCACCTGGAAGTAATCTTCCACGTCCACTGAGAGAACGTAATGGACCGGGTGCCCGACCGGGGATGCCTGTGAACTCATCAGACTTTCTGAGAGTAAGGATACCATCCATGCGATTCTCCATCGCCCTTTCCGGGCCGGCTGGGAGATTGGCTCCGCCCGAGGATGCTCTGGAGGTGCGCCGGCACCGAACCGCGACCGTCAGGGGGCGGCCCTCCACGCAGTCTAAAGCTGGCCGCCCGCTCACGCTCGCGGTTCCGTGCCCAGAGTAGTTGGCACGCTCAGAATCGCTTTGTTTCTCTGGGAAATCGCGATGCCATCCACTTTTATCTCGCACAGCCATGGTCCGGTTGCTTCAGCCGGAGCCGAATTCGTATACTTCGAATGGACTGTTTTTCCTGAAGCCGTCAGAAGCTGACTCGCTACGGCGCTGTCGCAAAGGACTACCGCCAAATTCTAATGAGTATCCAGATTTCCGCCGTGGTTGGAGCGCGGCCCAATTTCATGAAAATCGGGCCGATTCTCACGGAAGCCGCGCGGCGGCCGCGATTCCGCCTTCGGCTCATTCACACCGGCCAGCACTATTCGTCCGACATGTCCGACAGCTTCTTCCAGGAGCTCTCCATCCCATCTCCGGATATCAACCTCGGCGTGGGAGGCGGTTCGCATACCGCTCAAACCGCTGCCATCATGCAGCGGCTGGAGCCGGAACTGATCGAAAACCGGCCCGATCTCCTGCTGGTGGTGGGAGATGTGAATTCCACCATGGCGGCTGCCCTGGTGGCGGCCAAGGCCGGGATCCCGGTGGCCCACATTGAAGCGGGACTGCGCAGTTTCGATCGCGCCATGCCCGAAGAAATCAATCGGCTAGTCACCGACGCACTCTCGGATTATCTCTTCGCCACTGAGCCCAGCGGCGTGACGAACCTGCTCGCCGAAGGGGTCCCGGCCGGCAGGATCTTTCTGGTGGGCAACGTCATGATCGACACCCTCCTGCGATTCCGCGGCCGCGCGGCGCAGACCCGCGCTTGGGGGCGGTTCGGGCTCGAGCCTCGTTCCTACGCGGTGGTGACGCTACACCGTCCGTCCAATGTGGATGACGGGACGAAACTTGCAAGCCTGTTGGAAGTTCTGGCGCAGCTCGCGCGGCAGTTGCCGGTGGTCTTTCCCGTCCACCCTCGCACACAGCTACGCATGGAGTCGATCGGCTTCCCCCGAAAAGGGATTCTCCTGGTGCCGCCCATGGGCTACTTGGACTTCCTGGGCCTGATGGGCGAAGCGCGCCTGATTCTGACGGATTCGGGCGGAATTCAGGAAGAGAGCACCCTGCTGCGCGTCCCATGCCTCACCATGCGCCGCAATACGGAGCGCCCGATCACCATTGAAAAGGGCACCAATCGTCTGGTGGGGGACGACCCCGGCGCGATTCTCCGGGCGGCCTTGGAAACTCTGCAACAGCCGATGCCCGCCGCCGATGCCGGTCCGGAACTCTGGGACGGAAATGCCGCCGTCCGGATACTGGACGTCATCGACGAGAAATTCCCGGGATAGCCGGCTATGCGGACGGATCACAAACCGAGGTTGCTGATCGTCTCGTACTTGTTCCCGCCGAACGGCGGCATTGCCGTTCAACGCGCCTTGAGTCTGGCGAAATTCCTGCCGGCAAACGGCTTTGAGGTGCACATCCTCAAAGCCCGGAATGCCGCTTCCCCGGCGGACGATCCTGCACTGTTGCAGCAGATCCCGCCTTCGGTGCGGGTTCACGACGCCTTCACTCCGGAGATTCCCTTTCACCTCCGCCAGCGCATCTGGAAATTTATGTCGCGGCCGGGCAAGGCCGCTTCCAGTGCTTCGGCCAAGCCTGGAAGGGAAGGCGGCCGGAGCGGATGGAAGGCGCTATTCAGCCGCTTGGCGCGGCGTATCTTCTGCCCCGAGCCGGAGATTCTGTGGGTGCCGTTCGCGGTCCGGCAGGCTCGCAAGATCGTGCGCCGCTACGCCATCGATGCCGTCCTCATCACCGCGCCGCCATTTTCGGCCTTCGTCGCCGGCACGAAACTGAAGCGGGAATTCCCCCACCTCAAACTGATTGCCGATTTCCGCGATGAGTGGCTCACGTTCTATCTGAAGGATTTCGATTTTCAGAACAGTCCGCACACTCGCCGGCGCGCCGAGGAGATCGAACGGGAGACCGTGGAGCAATCCGACCTGGTGGTTGCCGTCACCGAGTCTTCGCTTCAGGAAATTCGCAATCGCTACCCGGAACAGCCCGGCGCCAAATTCGCCTGCGTCCACAACGGCTACGATCCCGAAGTCGTCAGCCCATTTCCGCCCCGCCGCCACGGCGATGACAAGGTGATCGTGACGCACGTAGGCACGGTATACAAAACCGCCTCGCCGCAATACTACCTGGATGCCTTGGACGCTTTGCCGGTGGAGATCCGCTCGCGTTTCGAAACGCGCTTTATCGGCCGGATCTCCGAAGACCAGCGGGAAATTCTCCAGAACCGGAAGAGCGAAATAAAGATCCTGGGCTTTCTGGCTCAGAAACAGGCTCTAGCGCACGTGGCGGAGACCGATTACCTGCTGCTGACCATGACCAACGATATCAGCCTCCCCGGCAAGCTCTTCGAATATCTGGCTATGGGAAGGCCTGTTTTGGCGCTCTCGCGCAGTCAGGGAGAAGTCCGGCGAATTCTCGAAACCACCCGCACCGGCTGGTGCGTGGATTTCAACGACCAGGCGGCCATTCAAACCATGTTGCGGCGCGCTGCCGCGGAAGACCCCGCCGCTTCGCCGTTCTCCCCGGATTGGACCGCCATCCGCCGCTTTGAACGGCCAATCCTGACGAGAAAATACGGCGGCCTTATCCGCTCGCTCTGGCCGGCCCGCTCTTGAATTGCGACAATACGGAATGGACACTGCATGAAACTCTTGATCACCGGAGGCGCGGGATTCATCGGCTCGAACCTGTGTGAGTTCCTCCTGCGCCAGGGCCATTCGCTCACTATCCTGGATGAGTTGAACGATTTCTACTCGCCCAGCCTGAAGCGCGAGAATCTCGCCTCCATGGAAAAGGTCGGCGCTTTCGATTTCCATAAGGTGGATATCTGCGATTTCGCTCGGGTGAGCGGGATTTTCCAATCGGTGCGGCCGGAAGCGGTCATCCACCTGGCGGCCCGCGCGGGCGTACGGCCCTCGCTCGAGCAGCCGCTGCTCTATGAGCGCGTGAACGTCTATGGAACCACCTGCCTGCTGGAGGCCAGCCGCCATTCTGGCGTAAAGAAGTTCGTGTTCGCGTCCTCCAGTTCAATTTACGGAATCGCTAACCGCGTGCCTTTCAGCGAAGACGATCAGTCGAACCTGCCCATCTCTCCCTACGCCGCCACCAAGATCGCCGCTGAGAAAATGGCGTATACGTACTTTCATTTGTACTCGATGCCGGTAGTCTGCCTTCGCTTGTTCACAGTCTACGGGCCGCGCCAGCGGCCCGACCTCGCAATCCGCAAATTCACCGCGATGATCGGCCGTGGACAGCCGATCACCGTCTTCGGCGACGGATTGAGCGGCCGTGACTACACCTTCGTGGACGATACCGTGCAGGGCATCTATGCCGCGCTGCACTTCGAAGGCGGCTACGAAATTTTCAATCTGGGCAACTCGCATCCGATCACGTTGAACCAGATGGTGGAGACGATTGAAGACGCGGTGGGCAAGAAGGCTATCATTCGCCATGAGCCCGATCAGCCCGGCGATGTCCCCATCACTTACGCCGACATGTCCAAGACACGGCGCATGCTGAACTATTCTCCGTCGACGCCTTTTGCGGACGGCATCCGCAAGTTTGTCGAGTGGTATCGCGCCCAACCAGCTTGAGGCGCGTCGCCCTGATCCGAACCGCTCCGATCCGAGCCGCGACCGTGAGGGAGCGGTCTTCACGATCTCGGCATTTTTTTAAAACGGTACGCTACGGAACCAGCTTGATCAACAAAGGACCCAGCGCCCGGGTGATCGGGAGCGGAACCCGTTGCCACAGCTTAATGGCCCGCTGATAGCGCGGATTGGCGGGGCTGAAGTTGGGCAGCTCTTTTTGCCGCACCAGAACAATCTCGTATGGCAGGTCGCGGCTCTGCATGCCCCAGTGCGCCTTGAAGTCGAAGGACCCGCTCTCTTTCTTGCTGCGGCCGAAATCGAACAGTTTGTATCCGCGCCCGCCAGCCCAACGCATCAGGTCGTAGTACATGAAGTTGCTCGGCGCGGCTTCGTTGAATGCCGGGTCCGCCGCGCCGTAATAGGGCAGTACTTGGTCGCAAAAATAGAACGAGAATACCGCCGCTACCACCTTCCCGTCTAATGCCACCTCGCGGATGTCGGCCTTGTCCCCGAATGCGGAAAGCAGCGTGGAAAAGTGACGCCGCGGAAAACTGGGGGTTCCCAGGCGGCGCAGATTTCGCGAGTAGAGCTCTTCAAAAATCCGCGGGTCGCGGGTCTGCCGCACTGTGTAAGGGTGCTTCAGCGCCTTACGAACCATGTACCGTGTCTTGCGGGGGATCGACTCCAGAATGGCGTCGGCATCCGGACCGATTTGCTGGGTGAAGGTCACGTACCTGGCGACGTTGGCCAACCCGGCGCACTGTTCCTGGTAGGCGTTGCGCAGTTCGATGAAATTCACTCCCAGCCGTTCCCCCAGCTTCCGCGCCTCGTCCAACAGGGCCTGCCGCGCCTCCGCCGAGTGGCTCAGAATCCCGCCGTACACGGCAAATGGAATCGAAATCAGCACTTTCCCCATCAGCAGGTTGTGCACGAAAAAGACCGGCAGGATGGCTTCCATCTCCTGGCCTGCCTCAGCCACCATGTAAAAAGGGCGGTAGCCGAAAGTTTTTTCGATGCTCTGTTTCCACGCGATCAGATGGAAGGGAGTTCCCTGCGGATGCTGCAAGACAAAACGGTCCCACGCTGGATGGTCTTCGGGGGACAAGGGGCGGACACGCAAGGGCATAGTCAGGAAACCGCCGCCTGGATCAGGCGGCTATACTCGCCGGCGATCCGGGAACGATCAAAGCGCCGGATGGCCTCCCAATTCGGCTGGAAGGCCGCGCCCGCGGAGCCACCCGCTTCGGCGGCGCGTTGCAGCATGGCCCGCACTTCGTCCGGTTCCGAGGGAGCGGCGCACCATCCGGCGCCGGTCTCTTGAATCACTCGCTCGATTTCGCTTCCGTGCGGTCCAATGGCGAGAATGGGCTTGCCGGTCGCCAGGTATTCGAAGACCTTCCCTGTCATGCTTCCCAGGTGCATCATCGTCACCAGCAGATAGTCCGTCTCCTCGATCCATCGGAAGGCCTCGGCTTGCGGCAGAAAACCGAATTGCCGGATGGCGGTTTTACGATTGCGGAGGTGCTGTGCTTCTTCCTCCGGAATCCGTCCAATAAAGCGCGTTTCGAAGCGCGCGCGGAACTCCTCCGGAAGAGCGTCCAGCGCGTCCAGGTAATAGCGGGCGGAACTCGATTTGTGAAGCGTGCCGGTATACGTGACCACGATTTTCGCGGTTCCATGTGGACGCGGCCGAAAGCCGGCCAACGCTTCCGGGTCGTAGCCGTTGGGAACGTGGGCGAAGCGCGCATCCGGCAGTTCCGGATAGCGGGCCCGCATCTCGCCGGCGATGGTGCGGGTGACGCACACCACCAGGCTGGAGGATTCCACCAACTCGCGCTCCAGTGCGGCGGCCCGGCTGCGCAGAGTTTCGCTTTTATAAAAGTCGTATTCTTGCACGTAGTAGCCCAGCCAGTCGTCTCGGCAGTCGGCGATCAGTTTGATATGAGGGAACTCCTTTTTCAGGCGAGTGCCGATTTGATAGGCCGAGAATGGCGGCGCCGATACAACCACGCCTTCAATGCCATACCAGCGGATGATCTTCCGCGCCGTGCGCAGCGCGAAAGGCGCCCACACCACCTCCGGATCGGGGAAGAAGATCCGCCGCAAAAGGTCGCCGAGACTCGCGCCTCGGCCTGCGGCGGGCTTGGTTGGCGGCGCCGTCCCGGTTGTGCCTGGCGATGACTTTGGCCGTGTGATGAGACTCCAGATTTTCTTGCGGAGGGCGTATGGCGGTTCCGGACTCCATGTCCGCCAGACTCGCACTTGCGGAGGAACCCTCTGGAGCAGGCCCGGATCCATGGTTGGGATGCCGGGGTTGCGGCAACACAGCACGTGTACTTCGTGGCCATATTTTGGGAAGTATCGGGCCAGGCTCAAGATCCTCTGGACGGGAACACCGCCGGCCGGGGGGAACTGGTAGCTGATCAGAAGAAGCTTGGGTACCGGCATGAAGGGAGTCGAGCTACTTCGGAAAGCCGTAGCACTTCAGTTTAGACCATGCGCTTCCGGCACAGCAAGAGTGCTGCGGCCAATTCTGGCCGCAGCCGGCTTCCGCGTGTTGCATGGCCCGCCGGCCGGATCTACTGCATCGTAAATACGCCCGACACGCGCGCCGACCCTCCGGACGGGCCGCAGGTGATCCGGTAGGAATACGCGGTGCCACTCACCAGACCCGTCTGGACAAACACCCTTGGCAGAATTGTGAGCCCGTCAACCGAATCACCCGAATCGTCGGTGCTCGGAAAGCCGGTCGTGTTCACGCCCACTTTGCACCCGTTCCCGTCGGGGGCGGTATAGAACAGACTGGCGGTTCCGCTTCCGTAAACGATCCTCACGTTCCGTATCAACGGACGGGGCAGGATACCCCACCGGGGATCATCGCAGTTGGTGACCGTTAACCCGATACCGGCGCAACTCGGCACGTTGTTGCCCGCGATCCCCTGGTTGTACACGATCTGATTCACGATGTCCCAGGCCCGCCGTGCGGTGATCGGCTTGCCGGTCCCGGCGTCCGTGACGGTGAGATCGTGATCCAGCGCTGTGGCGATCGCCGTGGTGTAAAAGAAACCATGCGCGTCGGGGGTGGATACCCGGCCAGGCGGAACAATCATGGGCAGGTAGAGCACCGTGGCGCCCTGTAAGTGGGCAGCGGCCGTTGTGCCTAGCGCTCCCCTCGAAATCGCCCAGGACCCATAGTAGATGGTAAGTCCGGAACTTCCACCCGTGAGCGTCACCAGACGGGTCAGTCCGGCGTCATTGTAAAACTGAAGCGTGTTCGCATCGATCACGTGGACATAGAAGCGGCACTCATTGTTGAGACCTCCGGGGAACGCTCCACAGAGCGGGTTGCCTACCATGCCGCTGTCAATCGGATTTCCGTACACCATGATTTGCTGGCCGTCCGTCAGGCCGTGGCCTGTAGCGGTTACCTGACTCGTTGAGGTGTTGACCGCTGAGATGTTCTTCTGCATGGTGGTGATGAGCGATCCGCCATTCAGGTAGATGATCTCGTTGTCCACCTTGTAATAGGTGTTGTACTTGATCTGAGCGTCATACACGTTATCTCCGCCTCCTGTCGCCGTGCCGCCCCAATCCGGGACGATCATCGTTGTGGCGGAGGAACTCAGCGGCAATCCGAGAACTGTATTCTCGATATGAGCGGCCTTTACCGCCGTCCAGGTCTGGAGGTATCCGTTCCTGGTGCCGCTGGCGGCCGGAGACATGGCCGGCGTCCGGTATTCGATGGCGCCCGCTGGTCCGGCGGACGTCCCGGCATAGTATGTCGAGTCCGCGAACATCGACATCGTTCGCCCGGCTGCGGCGTTGTGAACATAATCGGCTTTGAATCCGGCATCCCGCAACCAGGCCAGCGTCGCCACCCAGTATTGTTCCATCCAGGGAGACACCCCGTCGTTCTCATAGGCGCCGTTGCAGCCTTCGCACAGGTTTACTCCGCCCGCGCCGTGCTGCACCGATGTGTTCAGCGGGTTGCTCCACCCACTCTCGTAGAAGCACCGCGCCATGCGCCAAATCACGGTCTCGGTAGCTTTGTTGAAGCCGGTGCAGGATGGATTGGCCGGAGGGAACCATCCGTTTGTGATGTTGTACTCTCCCTCGTAGGCTTCCATGTTGTGGTTCATGATGGTCAACAGGTACGCCTGCTCCACACTTCCGTCCGGGCTGATCAGCGCCGCCGCGCCCACATTCCGCATGGCCCACGCCTGCCCGCGAACCGTGTTGAATGGGTCAAAGATCAGACCGTGGGTGCCCCAGCGAACATACGGCGTCGATGGTGGGGACGTATCGACCTGAGACGCCAGGATATCCCAAGCCGCCAGTGCCTGCGCGCCTTCGAGGTACACGTACTTGCCGGTGAACAGATACGAAACCAGAAACGGCTGACGGGCGTGCGCCCAGTCCTGCGCCCACTGGTTGACGGTGTTCGTCTGGTTGTAGACGCTGCACCAATGTATGGTTGCGCTGGAAGGATACGCGCAAGTTACCATGCACGCCGGGGCTGAGCAGGCCGTGGCGGGCGATGGGCAGCCGAGTTGGACGTTTTCGCATACCACATTCCCTGCCGGGGAATGCGGCGCATCCGTGGTCGTGGTGCTGCTACCCGCACCCGTGGCGTATGTCGGCCTGGTGTCCAGGCTGATGAACCTCCCGAAAGCCAAAGTGGGGTTTCCGGTGAGGTACAGGGCGCTGGCATTCGACTCCAGTCCGAACAAAGGCGCGTGCATCCAGGCTTTGGCGTTGCCGAGCACCACCTGCACAAGCCCTGAGTTGTACCCTGACACCACGTACTTGGCCTCCCACCGTGCGAACAAAGCCAGCGTTGGAATGCCCCCGTCCGCCGCACACCCCAGGCATGGGTCTTGCCCCCATCCCATGTGCGGGGAAATGCTCGTGTTCGTGGTCGCGCCCTGATCGGAACTAAGGAAAGAGCATGTCCCACTTTGCGCGGGACAAGAGGTTCCAGGTCCGGTGCCGATCTCCAGGTTGATCGAGTCCGGCCCGATGGTCCAGTTCAAGCCGTAGGACGGCAAGACCTTCGAGTAGGTCACGTAGGCCCGGTTGAAGTCGATGTTGATCGAGCCAGGCGTCGATGGTTGCCAGCAGGTCTCGAACATCCGGCTGCGGAATGGCATTACGAAGACCGCTGGCGCGCTGTAACAGGAGGTGCTCTCCGACGCGCCAGTGTCCAGTTCGATGCCGCCGACAAGCTGGTCCTGGGCCCGGTCCATCCAGCCATTGTCGAGAAGGTAGTCCGTTTCCACGTGGTTGTTCGCCACACCACCCGTGGGAGACGTGTAGAAGGTGATCACGTACGATGGGCGAATTGAGTAGTACGTGGAATTGTTCGCCCAGGCCGCGGAACTGTAAGGCGCGGTGCAGTTCGCCGTGCATTGCCACCCGACGCTCGTGTGCCTCGTGACATCTCCATTCTGATCGTCCGTCCCTTCCCTCACCAGAACGCTCGTCCGTAGCGGCCCACTTTCCAGAACCTTGTACATGCCCGCCGTGATCATGTCCCGCGCGCCGCACGGGATCGTGCTGCCCACGCGGCACGTCATCGTAACGCCTCCCGTGGTGGCCGAGAACCCCGCGCCCCACGATCCCGCTCCGCTGCCGGTGTTGAAGCTGAGCATTCCGCTTTGGCTGAGGCCGGAGCCGCCCGAAGACGAAGACGCCGAGTTGCGAAACTCCACCGCCGTGTTGCTGCTGCCTGCCAGCGTGATCTCGATAGTGATCTCCGCGAACTTCGCATATCCGCCAGCGCAGTTTGAGTCCGCGGGCCAGCGGGTCTTGACATCCGTCTGCCAATACGTCACCGGGTTGCCGCCCGTGTACGGCTGCGGATATTGGCAGATCTCGCCCTGCGCGAAATACCGCGGCACGGTCAGGACCCGGTTGGTCTGAGTCGAACCCGACTTCTCCTGGATGGTGACGGCGTTCGATAGCGCCCAGGCCGGTGCGAAGAAAGCTAACAATAATAGGACTGTTTTCATGTTCTTACCTCACTTCGTCAGCACGCCGGCCGCGCAAGTCCCCGTGTTCACGTAGTCACAGACCAGCTTCCCGTTGTTGTCGATCATGCTCCAGGTCAGGGTATGCGGCGTCAGGATCATTTTGACGTAGGACCGGAATGGAATGCCAAGTTTGTCGCCTGTGGTGTTCAGACTGGCGCTGTTTAGCACCGGGCGCGTGCATCCCGGGCAGTATGTAGACAGAGGGCTGCACTCGTTCATCGGATCGTTCGTCATGTACGTGTAGGAACTCACGTCGAGCACCGGGATCGAGGTTGTCCCTCCAGGGCCAGTCACGTTGGTGCAGCCAGATCCACCGCATCGTGGGGAAACAATGTACTGCGCTAAATGCGTGTGCCCGGCGAGCGACATATCGACGGCTGAGTTCATGGCCCACGGTGCGATGCCGCCGACACTACAGGAGTTCGCAGGCATGTAGTGCTGGGTTGTCACGATCCATGTAGCGGCCAGCGCGCCAGAGCCGCCGCATCCAGCCCCGGTGCCCCCACTTAACGCGCACCGCAGCGCGAGTTCCTGCGGCTGGCCATAATTGGTCCCTCCCCATCCCGTGCTGCCCCAGAGGCCACCGTTCGAAGTCTGACCAGCCATCGAGTCGATGGCTATCACCCCGAGCAGAGGCGAAACGACCTTGGAGTAATAGGAACCAACTGGTATCGTTGAACTGTACCCGCTGAATGGAAGGGCACTTGAGTTCTGAAACCCTAACTGGAGATAGGTCAAAACACTCTGTGGGCCGTTGGGATCGTTCGAGCAGCCATTCGACACAAACACGTTAGACGAAGCCTCGGCGATGGAGCAGTTCACATCGTGATTCCCGTCGCTCATGATCACCTTGCCTTGGAGCATATAGTCCCAGTATTCGCTCATCGCATGGCATCGCATAAGGAACCCGACAGGGTGCGTCTTGGTGAAAGTTGCGGTCAACTGCGTCCCCGAGACGGAGGACACCTGGACGATTTCAAAGTTCTTCCCCGTCGCATCGTCGTAGACGGCGACCCAGGACGTGTTATAAAGCAAGGTTGTGGGCGCATCAGATGATCCCACCAGATAGTTGCTGGCATGCGGCTTCATGCCGTATTCCGAGTATGACGGGCTTGGATTCGTGGTGACCACCGTGGCAGTCCCGGTTGTTGTCACCGCCGTGGCACTCTGTACGAAGAATCCGTTGTACTCAGCCGGGAGCGAGTTGTGGCCGAGGTCGCCATTGACGATGAGGACGTCTGGGTTTTCGGCCCTTACCCGGTTCACCAGATCGCTAGGGCTCGTCTTTGCATAGTTCAGCGGCACATCCGCAACGGATTCATACGGGTTGAATTCCATATGCTCGTCGGAGATCACCACAACCGTCATGGCGCTGCTTCCCAAGCGTACCTGCCCCGCCACAGATGTCCTACCCGAGACTACGACCTGCTCGGCAAAAATTAGGGCCGCGACGCAAGTAGCGGCGATAACAGAAAGAATGAGCGTCTTCATTGTTATACCTTTCTAATGCACCAACACAATAAATGGAAGATCCAGGCCGCCAGACGTGAGGGATGGCAACGTGGAAGGTAATACCCCGTTGGAGGTGCCGGTAGCGTACCCAATCTGGATCGCCCCTCCGCCGTTTATCGTATTACTTGCTGGAGTTTCCACATAAGATGCCAGAAGCGTGCCTGTGGTCTCGTTGCCCGTTGTGGCAATCCGGTAGTAACCAGCCGGATATTGGGTGCCCAACCCGCTAGCCGCCGGATTTGTTGACGACGTGAACATCTTGACGCCCGTGGAGTTGCACGCCACCGTGGTAGTGTTGGTCATGACGCCCGTCGAGACGACCAGCGTCCCCGAAGCGTTGTAGACGCCGGCGCTGTACTTGCACGTGCTGCTACCCGCTGTCATGACGTCAATGGAGATAGCGTTCGGAGTCCACGCACACGGAATATAGACTTTATAAGTGGCTAGGTAATTGGCTGCCGCTGGGGAGAATGCCTGTACGTCATTGTTGGAGGATGGGTATGCGCTGGTCGCCCCCATGATACCTGGGGTCAGGTAGTCTCCGGAATTGGAGAGAAATGTACAGCCCCCGCCTCCACTGGGCGCGTTGCCGATGTTTGCGCCGAGCTCCCAGTACGTTCCGTCATAGGTCATGGGCGTGTAAACGCCGCCCACCAGATCACCGCTTGCTAGCACCGCTGATCCTTGCCATTTCCTGACGTGCGCGGCTGAAGAAGAGTTAACAGTGACTGTCAGGTCCCCGGTGTTGGTCGTGGTGGTCTCATAGATAATCATGTCCCCGGCCGCGGGAGGGAAGGTCGGACTCGTCGCGCAGGATTGAGTTGTTCCTGAGCCTGAGGAGTCTAGGCAGAGAAGTGGCGCAGCGACATTGTGAGACGTGGCGGCCCCTGGAGCGCCTGAACTTGAAGCCTGGATCAATCCATTAACCGCGGCGCCGCTCAGAGTATTAGCTGAGCCGGATCCCGAGTAGTATGGGAAATCGTACTGGGCAGCGTTGTTTACCGTTCCAGAACCGCTGCCTCCGGGAGCATTGCCTACGTTTCCGCCGATTTCCCAGTACGTTCCGTCATAGGTTAATAGGACTGGGATGCCTGCCACCCAGTCGGCCGAGGCTAGCGTGCTCGATCCTTGCCATTTCCGCACATGTGCGGCCGAACTGGAGTTGACGTTGAGAGTGATATCGCCTGTGTTGGTGGTGCCGGTTGTCGCTATCACCGAGTCGCCGGCCGCTGGAGTGAATACTGGCGAGGTCGTGCAGCTCTGTGCCGTTCCAGTGCCGGATCCTGTACAGCTAAACAGCGCCGAGAGGTTGTGGGATGTCGCGGGAGCGGTCGTATTCAGTGCGTTCCGGTAAGGAATTGAGTTTGCGCCCGGATCGCTCAGGCCGCTTCCGCTCCCGCTTGGTGTGGCCGCCGTGTAACACGGATTTGGGCTGCTGCTGGTTGTATACTCGACAGCCTGCCCGCTTGTTGGTGCGAATCCCGTACAGAACGGCACGCCGTTGAGCCCTGTCACCTTCCCGGCGTTGGCGGTGAGGTCCACGCCGTCCTTTACCATTGTGTAGGCGTCGCCGGAGGAGTCCAGGCAGATCTGATTGTTCTTTGTGGAGTCGTAGTAGCAACTGAGAGTTCCGGCGCCGGGTGCGCCCGGAGACGCTCCCGTGGCTCCAGTCTGAACAAAGGTTCCCGTGTTGGTTGTGCTGAGAACCTTTTTCCAGGTATTCGTTGCCAGACAGATCCAGATGTCCTGGTTGGTCGTATCGGTGTACGCTACCAAATAACTGCTCGATGGCGCAGTGCAGGCTGAGCCTGGGGAGCCGGCACCAGTCGACATCGTCAGGGCTCCACTACCGCTCGGCGCGTTGCCAAGCTGCGAGGTCATCTGCAGGTTCGTGCCATCATAGACTGCACAGACCCGCTGGCCGGCCCAGATGTCGTTGGCAGCCAGATCGGTAGTGATTCCGCCCTCTACTTTCTTGATCGTCTTCGCGCCGAGACCGTTCAGGTTGAGACTGGCTGCGCCCGTGTTAGTAGTGTTGGCCTTGAAGCAGTAGTGTGCCCCAGCCACATAGCCGCTGATAGCAGGTGTAAGGTTGCAGGCATAGGCGCCGGAGGTGCCCGCGTCAATGCAAGTGTTTACCGTTCCGTCGATTACCTGGCTTCCGTTGGTATGAACTTGCCCGTTGAGCACGCCGGGTAGCAGCGCCAGGAAAAGGATACTCAGTTGATATTTCATGTTCGATCTCCTATAAAGCCTTGATGATCGTCGCTCGCCACGACAAGCCGTTCGATACTGGAGTAGCGCTTCCACTCGTGATCTTGCACATTCGAACTGTCACTGTGTTCGCGCTGCTCACATATGCGCCCCATTGGAATCCTTGGTCTATAGTCGGTGGTGGCCCGAGCATAACTTCATCCCCCGTCACCGCTCCCGTCAGCGTGATGGTCAACTCCTGGCAGGTTGATTGGACGAACGAGGCCCACGTCAGACTATTCGTTCCCGACAATCGGGTCGGAACCGCGGTCGTGTCCACCATCAAGGGACTCGCCGTTGTCCCTGCGCCCGCCAGACCGAGCCCCGTTACGACCGAACCGCTACCGGCTCCGCACGGCGCGCCGGCGTCGATGAAGTTGCCATAGGCGTCAATGCGCGCACAATCTCCAGAGGTCAGCGTGCCGCTTGTTGTGGCAAGCATGGTCCCGTTCCCGCTAAGCGCGGCGGCCTGAATCGCCGCGATTCCCAACTGCCCGCCCGTTGAGGCGGCGCTGTGGCTGTGTGGCATGTTCGTAAAGTCTGCGATGTAGGGTGAAGTGATAACTGGCGATTGACTTACTACTACCTGGTCGCCAGTCCCGGTCTTCGTGCCTACTTTCAGGTCGGCCCCGGAATTGCCGAAGACTGGTTGATCCGCCGTCAGGGCGCCTGACAGGTTGGTGACGGTACCGCCGCCGCTGCTGGACCCGGAACTGGCGCTGACCACGCAGCGTCCCGATTGGGGATTGACGAAGGTCACGGTGGCGCTGTTGGTGGTGCTGGCGGTAAAGCTGTTGAACCCGATCGCCGTTTGGCTCGTGTCATAGCATTGCACCAGCAGGTCGGATGAATTCAGGTTGTGCGTCAACGTCACTGAGGTTGCGGAAGTGAAGGATTGTCCGTAATTGGGCGTCGGGCCGCACGGCATTCCCGCCGAAATCAGGTTGCCGTTGGCATCGAACCTGGCGCAGTCATTCGTGTTGACCGTGCCGCCGCCGAACATCTGGAAGGTCCCTGTGGTCCCTTGTTTGCCTGTGATCCCGACAAGATCCGTAAGGACATGAGTGTGTACCACGGGCGCGGCGCCTATGCTGGCCAGTGCCCCGGCCGCACTGGTGGCGCCGGTTCCGCCTTGCGCCAGCGACAGCGTGCCGCCAATCTGCGGGAATGTGTAGTCGCCGGCTTGCGCCGCTACCGACCCCGTGCGGCCGAATATCGAACTGACCGTCTCGGTAGATGGGCTCCACTGGTTTCCCACCCCATCCCAGCGCAGGAGTTGGCCTTGCAGCGGCGCCAAGGGATTGACCAACCGCCCTTGAATTTGCTTCACCACGGCGGCGTCGGGAGTGCCGGACAGATCGCCGCCGAGCCCTCGCCATTGGAGATTGGTGCCGTCGTTCGACAACAGTTTGCCGGCGTTACCGGACAAACTCGGAAGAGCCGCCGGTGCCTGCACGGTCCACGTGTTGGCCACGGTGCAGATGTAGAGGTTCTGGCCAGGCAGCGCGCCCAGGTTCAGGAAAGCCTCTCCCACGTTGCACGTTAAAGGTAGGCTCGCGCCAGCCCGGAAAGGTTTCGTGCTAAGTGCGCTCGAGAAGTCCACGTTCTTGGTCTGGGTTCGCAGGTCCACAAGCGTTTGTCCCGGAGCATTGACTATCCCCGCGAACAAGGTGACGGCAATCAATAAATCACGTCTCATTCGTTGTCCTTCCGCAACCTGGGTATCGGACGGATTGTATGTGTGATCGACATACGCGGGCGCTCTGCCGTCCCGGTCATGGGTGTTTCTTCGGTCTGAGTCATATTCGTCCTGTTTCCCAAATGAAAACGGCCTCGCGTTTCCGCGAGGCCGCCGAGTAGTTCGTGAAATAGAATCGGCCCGCCGTGACCGTGGGCCGTTGTGAACTTCCCTATCCAGCTTCAGGGTATCATCGCGGTGTTTCTGTCAAGATCCAGGGGCTTTGCCATCTCCATGAAAACACGGCAAATAAAAATCTGGTTTTTGGTGACTGCACTTTCAAATAAAAGCGATATGGCCCTAAGTAGCTGTTATTGCAATGAATGTCTGCGAAGAGGAGCTGCGGGGAAAGACAAGAAGCAGTTAAGTGCCTTCTGAGATCCGTCATTCGCGCTCGCGGAGCACTGTAGTGTCGGAAAGGGGGCCGGAAGTGAAGGTCGATTCTCGCGCGAGTTGCTGTGTCCCACTGAGTGCCGGCCTCCAGCATACCTTCGCACCGGCCGAATCGCGGCGCCGGCTACGCTCGATTGTTATGATGTGGATAGCATGAAAGTCCCCTTGCTGGATGTCAATCGGCAGAATCTCCCTTTGGAAGGCGAGCTCCTGGAGTCCCTCCGCCGTGTATTGCACTCCGGGCAGTACATTCTGGGCCCGGAGGTAACGCGCTTTGAGACTGCGGCGGCGGCGCTGGCCGGAGCGCAATTCGGCATTGGGATTTCTTCCGGTACCGATGCCATTCTGGTGGCGCTCATGGCGCTCGGTATCGGGCCGGGAGACGAAGTAATCTGCCCCGCATTCACCTTCTTCGCGACGGCCGGCTGCATCGCCCGCGTTGGGGCAAAGCCCGTCTTCGCGGATTCATGCCCCGATTGCTTCAACCTCGACCCGGCTGGTCTTGAGCCTCTGATTACCGCGCGCACCAAGGCTGTGATTCCGGTCCACCTGTTCGGCCAGGCGGCCGATATGGATCCGATACTCGCTATCGCCCGCAACCACCGCCTGGCGGTGATCGAAGACGCGGCCCAATCCTTCGGCGCCACCTATAAAGGGCGGCCCGTGGGTTCCATGGGAGAATTTGGGACCATCAGTTTCTATCCTTCGAAGAATCTGGCGGCGCTTGGGGACGCGGGGCTTCTGGTGACCAACGATGCAGAGTTGGCGGCAAAGGCCCGGTTGCTGCGGAATCATGGCGCGCAGGAGCGGTACTATCACCGCATTGTGGGTGGGAACTTTCGCCTGGATGCTGTGCAGGCGGCATTTCTCAATGTCAAGCTCCCGCGCCTCGCGGAATACACCGCGGCCCGCCAGAGCCATGCTCGCGAATACACCAGGCTTCTCGCCAATCGCCCCGGCAATAAATACGTGGAATTCGTGCCCCCGGTGACTCATCCCGGCTGCACACACATCGCGAACCAGTACACGCTTCGCGTCCGGCCGGGGCCTGAATGGATCGGGAACTGCGGACCTGCGGCGAACTCCCCGCGCGACGCGCTATGCCAGTTTCTGGCCGAGCGCGAGATTGCCTCGGCCATCTACTATCCGCTTCCCCTCCATCGGCAGGAGTGCTTTCGGCAGTTTGGACCCTACGCCCCTCTGCCCGTGGTGGAGGCCCTGGCGGACGAAGTGATCAGCCTTCCCGTTTTTCCGGAACTGACTCCACAAGAACAAGAAACCGTGGTGGAGGCGATCATGGATTTTGCCTGCTCGCCCGCGGTTCTAAACCATCCGTAACTTGCCATCAGCCGACAATAGCCTGAAGTTCTTCATCCAGGCACGCCAGTTTCTTGTCCCATGAGAAGTGGTCTATGGTGTCTTGCCGGATTTCGAAGTCGGGTTCACGGCTGCCGGAGTTGACGATTCGCAGGATGGTGTCCACGTATTCTCCCACCGTGCCGCAGACCGATAAGCCCTTCGGAACGGATTTCCCAAAGGTCCTGCCGAGTTCCTCGGATGCAACCACCTCCTTGCCCATCGCCAGGGCTTCCAGAACCTTGTTCTGAATGCCCCGGGCAATGCGAAGTGGCGCCACCACCGCCAGGGAATGGCCGATGTACGGCCTCACGTCCGGCACATACCCGGTGACTGTAATACCCGGAATTGAGGCAAGCTTCCGCACAAAATGTCGCGGTTGGTGCCCTACGATGAGGAATTCGATGTCCTTGCACCGCTCCCTCAAGCGAGGGAATACCTCTCTGGCAAACCAGGCTGCGCCTTCGGAGTTGGGGTAATAGTCCATGGCGCCGACTAGCACGATGTACCGTCGTTCCGCCAGTTCCGCATCCTTGGGAAGCCGATGCGGATCAAAGAAATCCGAGTCGACGCCATTCTCGATCGCGCGAATCTTCTGTGAATCCGGCGTGTATCGCCGCAGGATGCTGGCTTCCTGCTCGGTCGTCAGAATCACGCATTTGGCCAGATGGGAGAACGTTTGTTCCACTTCCCGCAGGCGCGTTCCTTCCGCGCGATAGAAAAAGCTCGGAAGGCGTGTCCGGCTGTATTGAAACCACTTTTCCGAATCCACATCCACCATATCCAGCAGAATCGGGATGTCGGGAGGCGCGTACTGGGCCATCGCCGAGGAAAACACCACCGTCGCAGCCAACCGCACTTCCTTGTGGAGAAACCGTATGGCTTCCTTTACCCGGTGGGTCCGATAATACTCCTCGGTGAGGGATGCCCCCCCCAGGTATCGAAGCGCCGCTCGTCCCATTTGGATTTTGGCGGAAAACCGGTGCGCCGAAAACGAGGCGCATTCCAATCGCATTTCGGGCACTTGCTCTAACGCGCGCCGGTCGTGCGCCATGCACACCACATGCAGCCGGTAGCGCTGTGCGAGATATTTGACCTCGTGAAATGAGCGGATCCGCTCGCCCTTATCGGGTAGCGTGGGGCAGCAATGAGAAAGGTATAGAACGTCCCGTTTCGCCAACGTGGTAGATTATCGCATATCACGCTCGGTTGAACGGCCAACTGGCGGTTGCAGGGCCAGGCAGCGTTCAATCACCTGGTCCATGCGCCGCATCGATGCGGCCCAGTTGTGGCACTCCAGTACCTGGGCCCGGCCGGCGGCCGCCAGTGCGGCCCGGCGCTCGCGGTTGGACAAAAGCATCGTCAGCGCCGCGACATGCTCCTGTGGCGTCTCGGCCACTAAGATGTCTTCCCCTTCGTGCGCATTCACTCCTTGTAAAGCCAGTCTGCTGCAAACTACCGGCACTCCCATGGCGAGAGATTCCAGAATCTTGTTCTGCGTTCCCCGCGCGATCTCCAGCGGCGCAACCATAGCCGCCGACCGCCGCGCCAGGGGCCTGACATCCGGAACCGAACCGGTTACCGTGACGCCGGGCAATCGGGCCAGCCTGCGAATCTCCGGCGCCGGTTCCGCACCGATGATCACCAGCTTGATTCCAGGGATGCGTTCGCGGAGTAGCGGCCAGACCGAATTGCAGAACCTCACCATGCATTGGCGGTTCGGGTAGTAGTCCATCCGGCCGACAAACGAGATCGTGTGGTCGTCATACGGCTCGTCCGTCGGAGCGAAATACTCGGCGTCCACTCCGTTGGGTACGCAATCGGTTCGAGCCCCTGTCTGATAGCTGTCCAGCGTGGCCTCCTCGACGCGCGTGGTGGTCGTACAGAAGGTGAACTGACGGGCCAGACGCATTTCCCAGGCCATCAGCTTCCGCCCCTCCAGCAAATAGCCCAGCTTCACGGGAAACGAGCGAAACTGCGCCAGTTGCATCCACTTCTGGGAATCCATATCGCCGAAATCCAGGATCTTGGGGATATTCCGCGCCTTGGCTACGTATGGCGCTGCCGACGAGCAATGCACAAGAATCAAATCGTAGCTGGTCTCCTGAAGCAGTCGCTCG
The DNA here is from genome assembly GCA_963842505.1 of Bryobacterales bacterium. Lineage (GTDB taxonomy): Bacteria > Acidobacteriota > Terriglobia > Bryobacterales > Bryobacteraceae > PALSA-129. The sequence continues at coordinate 321,286 of CAWJGZ010000003.1, read as the reverse complement.
ATGCGCTTCGCGAGATAGGAGGAATGAAAATACCCCATCGAAGAAGGACTGCTCGTGAACAGGCGTCCCACCGTGCGGATGGACTGAATGCCTTCGTTCACTCGCGCCATCACCATCCGGCAGCAGTAGTCGGCCAGGCCGGCTCCTTGCTCCGACTCCTTCTCGGAACGCACCATGGAGGCAACCGTCACCTCGTGATTCGTGTTGAGATGCCGGATGATGTTAAAGGGTCTTATCTTACCGCCGCGGTTCGGTGGAAACGGGAACCGGTGGCACACGAATAAAATTCTCATTTGTATGCGCGCACTGCCACTAGCCCGATTCGCACCTCTTGGATAATACCAGAACGTATCGGCTCAAATATATCCCCACCGGCATCCCCTCTTTTTCCCACCATCTGTATTACATTGCAATAGCTATATTTACCTACCAGTATCTTTCGTACTCCCCCGGGCACAGAACCGCGAGTGTTAACGAGCGGCCGCCACGCACCCTGGAACTGAACGCTCGCCAACGCTCGCGGCTCCGTGCTGAGTCGTTGGTACGCCCGGAATCACTTGTTTCTCTGGGAAATGGCGACGTGGCGCGCACCCGCCCCTATTCCCTTACTCGCATCCCGGGAAAGGACCTGATATATTAGAAAAATCGGCGTTTAGCCGGGTCCTTGTCCAGGCTCGCTCTTAGTCAATTGACATTGAAGGCGGATAGCTCAACGGTAGAGCGCCTCTATTCAACACAGAGGAGGTTGCACGGTTCAATTCCTGCTCCGCCTACCATTCTTTCCTCCTGCCGCGGGAACTGCTCTGCCCTGTTTTCCTGGTCTTCCCGAATGTGTGCTCCCGTACCGCTGGTCGAATTCACTTATATTTGACTGGTCTTCGTGGCTTCTGGGAAACTAAACTATTCAGGTATTGGGGGGAATGAGATCGTCGATCATTCTCTCGAGCAGTGCTGGAAGCAGAGGGAACTTTCTTGAAAATCAGCATCTTCGGACTGGGATACGTGGGAACTGTGTCGTTCGCGTGCCTTGCCCGTGATGGCCACTCCGTCGTCGGCGTCGAAATCGACCCGGGCAAGATCCAGATCATTTTGTCGGGTAAGTCGCCTGTTATTGAAGAAGGGCTTGGCGAACTGGTCGCGAAGGCCGTCTCTAGCGGACAGGCCACGGTCACACAAGACACGCGCCAGGCGGTCCTCGAAACCGAGATTTCCATGATCTGTGTCGCTACCCCGGCCGCCCCGAATGGCAGCCAGAATCAAAGTGCGGTCCTGTCCCTGACCGAGCAACTGGGCGCGGCCCTAGCCGAAAAGCAGGGATACCACCTCTTCGTCTATCGTTCGACTCTGGTGCCCGGTACCGTGGAAAAGATCTTGCTCCCGATGCTGGAGCAATATTCCGGGAAAAAACATGGGGTCGATTTCGACGTCTGTTTCCAGCCGGAGTTCACTCGTGAAGGCAGTTCCATCCGCGATTTCGAAGGCCCCCCTTTTACGGTTGTCGGGACCGCTTCCCCCCGCGCTGCCGGCAAGATACGCGAGCTGTTTGGCCACCTGCCGTGCGACTTTATCGTGACGTCCACGCGCACGGCGGAAATGGTGAAGTATTGCTGCAACGATTTCCACGCTCTCAAAATCACCTTCGCCAACGAGATCGGCCGCCTCTGCGAAGCTTTGGGCTGCGACCCGCTGGAAGTCATGGCCCTGGTCTGCCGCGATACACAACTGAACATCTCTCCGGCGTATCTGCGGCCGGGCTTTGCTTTCGGTGGCTCGTGCCTGCCCAAAGACCTCCGCGCCACGCTTCACATGGCGAAAATGCGAGACGCCGAGCTTCCTCTCCTCGCCGCGCTCCTGCCTTCGAATCACGTGCATGTCCAGCATGCCATCGACAAGATTCTCGCCAGCCAAAAACGTAAGATCGGAATGATCGGGTTGAGTTTCAAGACCGGTACCGACGATCTCCGGGAAAGCCCGCTCGTCTTGCTGGCCGAACAACTCATCGGCAAAGGACTGGAGTTGGCCATTTACGACCGGCACGTCAGCGTGGCCGCGCTGATCGGCGCCAACCGGGACTACATTCAGCGCACCATCCCGCATCTCGGCGCCCTGCTCAACGAGAACTGCGCGGACGTGGTGCAATCGGCTGAACTGGTCGTATTGGGGATCAATAGCTCAATCATCATGGATTGCCTGCGGTCTTCCCTTCGTCCCGGCCAGATTCTGCTGGACCTGGTGAGAATACCGCATCCGGAGAGCCTGCCCTGCCAATATCAGGGAATTTGCTGGTGACGCCCTTCGTGGCGCACCGAAGCTAATTCGGCAACTGCCTCAACAACGCTGGGAATAGCGACTGTACGAACGCGACTCCCGTCTTCGTTGCCCTATCGGTGTCGTTGTCGCGCACTGGCACCATCACTCTCACCAGAGATGTGTCGCTGCGGCGGTAACGGATCGCGTCCATCACCAGCCAGAACTTCGCCCAATACTCGCTGGCAATCACCCGGTGCCGGCCCTCGTACCAGTAAATCGCCAGGACCTTGTCCTCCCCGCGCGCCACAACGTACCGGTTGACCACAATCGGGTCCCGCCGCTCCGGAACCGCGATCTGCATCGTCCCGCTTTCGGTCGGCTCCCAGCCGGCCCCCGGCAGGCAATTCCTCGGCGAGTGCGGCGCCTGGCCATACCGCTGCGTCTTGAAGTACGCGATCAGCAGGGAAGCGTCGGCTGCCGCGGGAAGGTTCACATAATCGCGGCTCAACATGTCGTCCGCTCGCAACACGTTCTGCACTTCCGGCTCGATCGTGTATTCCTTTGCCAGTTGCCAGCCGCCCAATTGAGCCGGAAACAACGCTAATGGGGCCGCTGGCGGCGTCACCTCCGACCGCGACCGTATCTCGTAGTATGCGCCGCCTTGCACCACCAGCACGATCGTCAACAACCGGGCGTATTTCCCCTGTAAGATCATGCCGCCACCCTCCTCATCGTCAGATAGTCCAAGACAAGCCCGTAATACTCAACCGGTCCGCGTTGGCCACTATGGCGATGGGAACGGCCGCCGCACACAGCAACGCCCGCACCCATGCCTTCTTCTCAAAGAAATATCAGTATACCAGCGAAAGGAAAGGCGCACGGAGATCCTCATTTACCGGCCGGCGCGCCAGAGAAAATCGTGGTGCGCTGGTGGCCACGGGTTTACTTGGTTGTGAGAAAATGGCGGTTTATGTCTGAGTCTGAAGTAGCTCCCGTGGATACCGCCGCGCTGCTGGAAGAAAAGATCCGTTCCCACAGTGCGCGCGTAGGCGTGGTGGGTCTGGGATACGTCGGTCTTCCCTTAGCCGTCGAGTTCGCGCGGGCGGGCTTTACAGTCACCGGCATCGATATCAGCGCGGAGAAGGTGCGCCGCGTCAACGCCGGGGATTCCTACGTCGGCGACATCCCGAGCGCCCAGTTGGGGCCGCTGGTGAATGCCGGAATGCTGCGCGCTACCACCGATTTTTCCGCCGTGCGCGAGCTCGACACCATCAACATCTGCGTCCCCACGCCGCTCCGCAAGACCAAAGATCCGGACATGAGTTTCATCGTCTCCTCGTGCCAGGAGGTCGCGCGCCACCTTCACCCCGGCATGCTGGTGATTCTGGAATCCACCACTTATCCCGGCACCACCGACGAGCTGGTTCTGCCCATGCTTGAGAAATCGGGTCTCAAGGTGGGCCGTGATTTCTTCCTCTGTTTTTCTCCCGAGCGGGTGGATCCCGGCAATCCCTTGTACCAGACCGCCAATATTCCCAAAGTAGTGGGCGGCTGTACGGCGTCCTGCACGAATATGGGGCGGCTGTTTTATTCGCAGGCGCTCGACCGCGTGGTGCCGGTCAGTTCCACGCAGGTCGCGGAGATGGTGAAGTTGCTAGAGAACACCTTCCGCATGATCAATATCGGGCTGGCGAATGAAATGGCCCTGATGTGCGACCGCATGGGTATCGATGTCTGGGAAGTGATCGATGCGGCCGCCACCAAGCCTTTTGGCTTTATGCCGTTCTACCCCGGGCCGGGTTTGGGCGGCCACTGCATCCCGGTGGATCCGTTTTATCTCTCCTGGAAAACCAAGCAGGCCGGCATCGAGGCGCGCTTTATTGAGCTGGCCGGGCACATCAACGGCTACATGCCGCAGTTTGTGGCCGACAAGGTGCAACAGGCTCTCAACCACGCCGGAAAGCCCGTCATGGGGTCGCGCATCCACGTCATGGGTGTGGCTTACAAACGGGATATCGACGATCTGCGCGAATCTCCCGCGCTGGATGTGATGCTCCTGTTGAAGCGTCGTGGCGGCCGGATCGCGTATACCGACCCGTACGTGCCGGCGCTGCGCCTGGACGGGCTGGACCTGAAATCGCAGCCCGAAGAATCCATCTCTGCCGCGGATTGCGTGGTGATTGTGACCGACCACTCGGCCTTCGACTATCGCCGCATGGTGGAACGGGCCGCCTTGATTGTGGACACGCGCAACGCTCTGAAGGGCGTCGATTCCCCGAAAATCGTCAGACTGTAGGCCAGCTCGACCCTGGTCCAATGCTGCATTTCTCGCGCATGGCCCAAGCAGGTTGGCACACGTACTCGTGCGTGCCGTATCGAGACATAGACTCTTCTCGACACCGGTAGCGCCGGCGGTCTCGCCGCCGGTGCCTTTGCACTGAGGTAAAAAGGTGACGGTAGTGCGCCGCCGCAAAACGGGGACTGCTACCAATTCCCGCCTTTGGAATTGGATAGCTGTACCCGCTTTGCCCCGTCTGGACAAAACATGTCATGTCCAGATTCGCTCGGGTCGTCGCTCCCGGACTGCCCCATCACATTACCCGGCGCGGCAACTACCGGCAGAAAGTCTTTCACACTGACGCCGATCGCAGCACCGATCTCGGCCTGATCTCCGCGCTCCGGCTTCTGAACTGGTCAGTGGGTTAGCTAGAAGGCCTGCCTAATTGCGCAGGCTATAATGGCAGCATTCCTTGGCGAGCTTTCGTAGTTGTGGTTCGCGTAGACGCTCCTCAATCGGCTCAGTACTGCGAATGATCCCTGCGCTCCTATCGCACCATCACCGGAATGGTCGTGATCGTGTAACCGCTGGGGATCGTGGCGGCGCGGAGGCCCAACGGTGCGATCCACCCGCCGGCGGGAGTGTCGAACTCGATGGTTCCGCGCATGCCCGCCGTCACCGCCCAGCCGCCCGAAGAGGTGTCGGTCAACATGAACGACTTGTGGCCCTGGGCGGGTAGCGCGATCGATCCTGTGCCGGCCTGCGCGCCGTTGTCGTCCCGAATGATGACGTTCACCGTCGCCGCCTGCGTGGCTATGTTGGCGATGGCCAGGCCCGTGGAGAGGCTGCCAGTGTTGTCGAACGCCAGAACGTAGGCCGGCGCGTTGGCCGACTGCAGCGGCACCACCGCCTCCTGCCCCGTGGGGTTGTAGCGGAAGATCGCGAAGCCGCCCACGCTGCCGGATGTGGTGATCAGAGCCGATCCGGTAGTTGCGGCCGCGCTGCCCGAATCTCGCACCACTACGATGAGCGAGCCGCCGGCCGGGATGCTCTGGCTCACGTTGTTCGCCGTCGATGTCGTATTGGTCTGTGGGAAACTCAGCGGCAAGGAGATCGGGGCACCGTCGTCTCCGAAGAAACTCAAGTTGGCCGTAGCCTCGAAACCGGTGTTGACCAGGGTAAAGGTCGTCTGCCAGCCGCCTCCGGAGGCGATATGCGCGATGGCGCCGCCTCCCCCCGCACCGGCCAGCGCCGGCAGCGAAGTCAGCGCCGATCCGGAATTGCCGGGGATGGCGTTGGCGCGCAGGCCCACGAGGCTGATCCTGCCTCCCGGGGGCGCATCGAATTCAACCGTGCCGCGCACGTCCGCGGTGGCCGGGAATCCGGAAGTGGCATCCGCCAGCATGAACGAACTGTGGCCCTGCGCCGCAAGCGTTACGGACCCGGTGCCGATCTGCGCGCCGGCATCGTTGCGGATCACGACATTCACTTTCGCCGCAGCCGCCGCGAGATTGGCCAGCGCCACGCCCGTCGAAACCGTGCCCGTGTTATCGAACGAGAGCAGGTACGAGCTCGCGTCGCGTGTTTCGAGCGGAACGACCGCCGCCTGACCCGTGGGCGTGTTGGTAAAGATGGCGAAGCCGCCGATATCGCCGTTCGTCAGCAACTGCGCCGAGCCGGTTGCGGTTGCCAGCGATGCCGGCCCGGTGGTATCAACCACGAGTGTGGCGCCCCCGGCAAGAGTCTCATCGAAGATCGCCCGAAGCATCGTTCCGAGCAGTGGCTGCTGCGGCACGGTGAACGGAAGCAAAGGCTGGCTGCCGTCGTCGCCGAAGAAGTTCAACTTTGCCTGGCCGGCCGTCGCGCCCAGATTCACCAGCGTGAGCGAGGTGTCCCATCCTCCCCCCGATGCGATCTGTGCGATCGACCCCGCCAGGCTCGTGCCGTTGGCCAGCACGCCATCCTCCTGGATTGTGAATGGAAGCCCGGCGATGTACAGCGTGCCCCACCGAGTCGCCCCGGAATTGGCCGCCACCGTGAACGAAAGAGCGCCGGACCCCGTTCCGGATGGACCGCCCGCAACCGTGGCCCAGCTCAGCGGGTTTAGAACCACCCATGGGCATCCGCTCGCGGCAGTCACATTGACCGAGCCGTTGCCTCCCGCCGCGGTGAATGCTTGGCCGCTGGCGATCAGCGTATAGCCGCAGGAAGCCGGACCTTCTTGTGCGACCGGCAATTCCGCGCTGCCGATCGAGAGAACCGCGCCCTGCTGGCCCGCGGAGTTCGCGGCCACGGTCAGCGCGAGAGTGCCCGGACCGGTTCCAGAACCGGTCCCGGAGACCGTGACCCACGCCGGACGGTTCGAGATCGACCACGGGCAGGAGGCGCCTGTCTGAACGGCCACGCTGTAAGTCCCTCCCCCGGCGGGAACGGTCAACACACCCGGATTGAGAGCGACCGCACACGAGCCGGCCGGCTGCGGCGGCGGGATGCTCAGAATCGCATTCAGGGCCGGATCGATGCCATTCATATACTGCTGGAACGTCAATCCTGCGGGGATATCCGGAATGAGAGTCGAATCCAAATCGGTGGCGCCCTCCACGCCGTTCGAGTAACTCACTCGAAGTCCGAAGTAAGGCAGGCCGAAGTCCCCTTCCCGCAATTCGAACTGCGGCTTCGCGCCGGTTGGCTCGCCGACGAAGACGGCGGCGGTGGTGTCGTGGAGGTGGTTGGTGGCCTCCATCGCGGCGGAAAAGGTCGCACGTCCGATGATGACGTACAGTCGACCCGGCGCGTTGAAGCGGCTGGCCTGGATCTCGGCAATCCACGGGCTCAGTATGGAAGTGTACCCGCCGCTGTTGTTGCGCATGTCCAAGACGATGCGCTGGACCGAGTCCTGCGCCATCAACTGATCGAGTTGCTGGAAGAACGCCGAGGAAGGCTGCTTGGTATCTTCCATGCAACTGTTGTACTGGAAGTAGAGAGTGGCGCCGCCGTCGATGATGGTGGCCCAGTAGTTCCAATTCGGATTCTGCATGTAGAGAGGCGGAGTGCCCTGGAAGACTTGGATCTGCTGCGGCAGTGCGGAGTTGGTTTAGGTCTGGATATCGGCGGAGACAACGCTGCCCGCCGGAAGACTCACTTGGAGCGGTACGCTGTCCGTGCTCGTCGCTATTCCCGTTCCGAACAGGTAATCCGCGTTCGTCAGTTCCTGCAGCGGAATCCGGTGCTTGACCCACTGCTCGTTGTCATGCGGCACCAACGCGGTAAGGATGCTGGTCGCGTCGTCAATGCCCGTCTGGCCGACAAATACAAGCTTCCCGCCCAAAAGATTCTGATACGCGGCCGAGGCCGAGGTTATATACATACCGTCGTCAAACCAGTAGAAAGAGAGTGGCAATTGATGGAAAGGACTGGGGTACGGCCATTCGATATCCGTGTGCGCGTCTTCGATCGACGCCACCAGTTCCTCAAGATTCGTCCGAATCCCGGCATCGGAGAGGCTGGGGATCTGGTTATAAAGATCGGTAGCCTTCGCGTTGAAATCAGTCAGGCTGATGCCCGGAAACGGCAGCGAATGGAATTCGGTCATTTGCTGAACCAGAGAGGTGACATCCGCGCGCCATTGGTCGGACGTGGAAAGCAACGTCGGCTCGCCGCTGATGCCGGCGGAACCCGAGATCAAGACGCCTTGCGAATAATCGGCGCTTGTTCCGGCTTGACCGGCCGAAGAAGTGGTTATGAAACTCATATTGTTCGCCGACGAGCAGAACAGCGCGCCGCCGTCGTTGCCAGGCGGCTTGCCCACGGCATTCACACCGAGTGTGGCCGCGACATACGATTGTCCGGCGCCCGGTCCGACCGGAGCGACATTCACCAAGTAGTAACCCGGAGCCAACGTCACGGCTAACCCATCCACCTCGACTCGATATACGTCTAATACGGGGTTGTAAGTTACGTGGGCCGCATTCACTCCCGAAGCGACCAGCGTGCCCGCGGATGCGGAAGCCATAATGCTTCGGATCTCCCAGGCGGCCTGGGTCACAGTGGGCGCATTGTAGAATGTGTTGTTCGAAAAGACTCCGGATACTATCCAGCCGCCGTCGGGAACTATGAAATCGTCATAGGTGCGCGCAAGCTGGGTTGATGAAATATACCAGTTCTGTACGCCGGGGATTCCCATCTGGCGATCGCCGTTGTACCAGCCCACGGTAGCCGTTCCCTGCGCTTGTGATACGGAGTTCGAAAGCGCCAACAACAGCCCGCAACAAACAATTCGCGTGAACATGTTCGAGTTTTCCTTCGCCAACTATTTGTCCTTCAAGATCACTACACCCAACGAAAAGTCCTTACTGACACCGTTCGCTCCGGCGCGCCCAACCCGTTCGGCCGCTACAAATCCGCTGACTGTGTGTCCGGAAAAGAGCGCCCGGCCATCGTTGCCCGGCGGCTCGCCGACGGCGTTTCTGCCCAGCGTCGCACTGATCCAGGAGTTTCCCATCCCGACGGGAGCCACGCTCAGCCAGTAACGGCCCGGCGCCAGGCGCAGGTGCAAGCCATCCACCTGGATGCGATACCCGACTAGGGGATCGTGCTCGAAGGGGCCGGTGCCGGGAATCACCGTCTGTGTGGCGGGGCTCAATCCGGCGGCTACCTTTCTGCCGCCGCGACCCGGCGCCATTTCCGCGCGGATCTCCCACGCGGCATACGTCACGCCGGAGAAGTCCATGCGATTGTTCGAGAACACCGCGGCAACGGTCCAGCCGCCCTCGGGCACGACAAAATCGTCGTACACTCGCGCGGATTCGGCAGGCGAGACGAACCAGTTGGCAAGACCCGGCAGCCCCGATTGCCAATCGCCGTTGTACCAGCCAACCACGGCGCCGCTCTTCGCAACCGGCGTTAGCAGCGCGAGCCGCGCGAAGGCTTGCTGCGCCGCCGCTTTTTGATCGGAGAACTCCCGGGCGATCCGCTCATAAATCTGTAGCGCGCGGGGATCGCTGGTCTTCTCATAGCACTGCGCCATTCGCAGCAGAGCCTTCACGGCGAGCGGCCGGTTCGTGCTTTTGGCGGCAGCTTCGTAGAACTTGATGGCGCCTGCCAAATCGCCGTCGACCACTTCCTTTTGGATCCCCGCCTGGAATGTCGCTTCGTCGCTTTGTACAGCGATGGCGCAAGTGACTGCGCACACGATGCCGGCGAGAATGCGCAAACGCGCGCGCCTCATAGTCGTAGATTAAGACTGTAATATCTTGATTTGATCCGCGGTATTGTCAGGATTCGGTTTGATTCACACTTCGAAGCGATAGCCGAGCCCGCGCACGCTCAGCAGGAATCGCGGGTTGGCGGGCGATGGCTCGATCTTCTTCCGCAGTGACAGGATGTGGTTATCGACGACGCGGTTCGTCACCGCCGGGCCGTTCCCCCAGACGAGATCGAGCAGTCTTTCGCGGCTCAGGAGCTTGCCGGGATGCTCCACGAAGGCGGTCAAAAGCTTGAATTCCAACGCGGTCAGTTCTACCGCTTTGCCCGCGATCCGCAGCTCGCACCGTTCGAAATCCACCTCCGCTTCACCGAAAGCGAACAAGGCGGGGCGGCTCGGCTGCACCCGGCGCAGCACGGCATTGACGCGGGCGCGCAGCTCGGAGGGGCTGAAAGGCTTGGTGACGTAATCGTCCGCTCCCCATTCGAGTCCCATCACTTTCTCGGCTTCCTGCGACTTCGCTGTGAGTAGAATGATGGGTGTCTTGCATCCCTCGCGGCGCAGGTTTCGGCAGATCTCGAAGCCGTCCTTGCCCGGCAGCATCACATCGAGCAGGATCAAATCGAAGCTTTCCAGGCGCGCTCGTTCGAATGCCGCTTTGCCATCGCCTTCGATGGCCACTTCGTAACCCTCTGCCTGGAAATCCACCTTGAGACCGAATGCAATTCCGGGATCGTCTTCCACCACGAAGATACGTTTCATGCCTGTCTTTCTACGGGAAGAAACAGAGTGAACGTGCTGCCGCGCCCCGGTTGGCTCGCCAGGCGGATTTCGCCGCCATGCGCGCAGGCGATGTGCCGGGCCATGCTGAGTCCGATTCCCGTGCCCTTGATGTTGGAGTTCCGCGCCGCCGACCCGCGTGCGAATTTGTCGAAGATGCGTTCCTGTTCCTCGCGCTCGATTCCCGGCCCCTCGTCTCGCACCGCGATGGTGACACCGCCGGCTTTCGGTTTCGTGTTCACCCAAACTGTCCCGCGGCCGGGAGAATACTTCACCGCATTATCGAGCAGATTCCAGAGGGCGATCCCCAGGGCTTCGCGGTCTCCGCGAATGGCCGGGACTTCCGCGGCCTGATCGAGCAGGACCTCATGCTCCTGGGCGGCCTGGAGGCGAAACGCGCTTACGATCTCGTCAACCAATGCCCGCACGTCCAGCTCGTCGAAACGGTAGCGGAACGTGGCGGCTTCCATGCGTCCGAAATCGAGCAGGGATTCGACCAGCCTTTGCAATCGTTCACTGGCCTGGATCAGGAGATTGTACGCTTGATGCCGCCCGTCTTCGGCGGCGATCCGATCGCGCGCTAGCATTTCCGAGAGCTGGCGTATGGATGTGAGGGGAGTGCGAAACTCATGCGATACCGTGGAGACGAACTCCGCCTGCATCCTGGCTACAGCACTCTCGCGGGCCATGTAGCGCGTCATGAAATAGGAGCCGCCAGCCAGAACCAACGCCAGGAGGGTGAAACCCGCCACGAGAAACCGCCTCCGCATGGCGGCGGCGGCGAGGCCCGCAGCCGGATCGCGCAGCGTGAGCTGCAGGGCCGCCGCCATGCCCGCTACGGCCGGGCTGCGCACGGATCGCAAACCCGAGGCCGACACCGAACCCACCAGCACGTTCCCGTTCGCATCGATCAGCGCGGCGCTGGCGCCGGGATCCGCCTGGGCACTCTTCCAAATCGTCTGAAAGCGGTCGGGCGGTACGTGCACAGCCGCGAGCCTGGACGTATCGGCAGACCAGGAGACCAGCACCGGGCCCTCCGGGGCATTCACCACGTGACGGCCTACAGGCTCTAGAGGCGGCGGCCAACGTTGATCTATCCACTCGGCGGCACGCGAAATCGCCAGCGCCTGCCGTTCCCTCGCGGTCAGCACCGCGGTGGCGACCCACCGGCTGGTTTCCAAGCGATAGAACTCCCAGGCGCCCCCCGTCAAACGCCAGCGGGCGGTTCGCAGGCCGGCGTCGATCAGGAGGGCTTGTTGTTGGAGTTCGGCCCGGCGGCCCATGACTTCGAGAACGCTGCATCGTGCACCGAGCGCTATCAACTCGACGGGCACTCCCTCGATCCAAACGTTCTTCAAAGTCGCGAGCTGAGTGTAGACGCCAAGCGTCTCGCCGTAGCGGTTCAGCTTGCGCAGGTTCCGCCCCAGCCGCAGCAACGCGTCGGCGCGAACGGCGGCGTCGCGCGACCCCGCCAGTAGGCGGAAACGATCGGCTGCGCCGGCGAAGTCGTGTTCTTGGAACTCCAGGTGTTCGCCGGCCGCGAAGGCATCGGCGAAGTGTTTCTCCTGGCGGTGTGTAGGCGGAGGCAGATACGCCAGGCTGCCGGCTGGCCACACAGCTGTGCTGGTTTCATTCTTGAGGAGCAAGACCAAGCCGGGGGGAGGAGATTTCGTGTTGGCGTCGGCGGTCAGCGGCAACCACGCGTCCAGGCCTTCGATACTCGACGCCAGCGCGGCCGCGGTGCGGTCGGCGGCCTGCTCCAGCCGCTCTCGCGTGCGCTGCGATTCGAGCTGCCGGTCCTGATCCAGCAACCGCCAGCACAACCAGGTCAGGGTGCCGCCGACGATACACATGGTTCCGAGAAAGACCGCAAGAATCCAGCGCGACGACCGGAACCGACGAACGCTATGCTTCAATGCTGATTGGATTGTAGCCGCATTTAGGCGGAGCAAGCGAATGCGGGAAGTCCACTGGGCGATTCGGAGGGTGAAAGGGCGGGTATCGAACGTCGCCCTCAGCAGGCAGGGCAAGTCGTGGCCTGCGCTGCGCCTGGGCGGCCTTGACCTGAAATCGCAGCCCGAAGAATCCATCTCTGCCGCGGATTGCGTGGTGATCGTGACCGACCACTCGGCCTTCGACTATCGCCGCATGGTGGAACAGGCCGCGTTAATCGTCGACACGCGCAGCGCGCTAAAAGGTGTTGATTCCTCGAAAATCGTCAGACTGTAGGCTAGCTCGACCCTGGCCCCATGCTGCATTTCCCACGCGAGGCCCAAGCGCGTGGCACACGTACTCGTGCGTGCCGTATCGAGACATAGACTCTTCTCGACACTGGTAGCGCCGGCGGTCTCGCCGCCGGTGCCTTTGCCCCCCGCCTGTACCGGCCTTCCTGGAACAGCCCACCACCAGATGGAAGCGAGTTGATCCTACGCGGCTTTCACGGTCAACTTCACGCCGACTCTCTTCTGGAGCACCTGGAGAATCGCGAAGAACCTGCACGCCGATTGGGAATCGGTCTCCGTGTCAGACCGGGCGCACCTGCCGGGGAATCCAATAACCCGTATCTGCAAACGGCTGCGAACGCTCGTGAATCGATTTCATCTCGGCCGCCGAAAGCGCCTTGAAACCCGCTACACCCCGCAGCACGCTCTCCATCGTTTCCATGGATTCGATGCCGGCCACCACGGTGGTAAGCGGCAGCGATAGCGCGTACCGCATGAACTCCGTCGGAGTCGGAAGTCCCGGCCGCTCGAATACTTCGGCCGGCGGGGCAAACATGTGTTCCTCGGGATGTTGGTCTGTGAGGCCTCGCGAATCGAAGCCTGGCATGAGCGCGGCTTTGGTGAAGAATCCGTGCCCGCAGGTCTTCATCGCGTTCACCGCGATTCCGCGAGACTCGCAGAATGCCAATACTTCCGCTTCAAAATCCGGCACTCGGGTGGCATTGATCGGAAACTGGACCCCATCCGGCTGAATCCGTGGAATGGTTTGCAGCGCCAACTCAGGGCTGTGGCAGGAGAAACCCCGAAACCGGACCGCCTTCTGATCGATCATTTTGCGGATGGCCTTTTCCGCGCCATTCGATGCCAGCGCCTGGTCCACTTCCTCTTTGCGGAAGAACGCGTGATGCAGCAGGAAGTCAATATGATCGGTCTGGAACTGCTTCAGGCTGTTCTCCATCTCGCGCATCGCGCCGTCGTAATCGCGCGCGTCGATTTTGGTTTCGAGAAAAACCTTCCCGCGGTGCGTCTTCATGGCCAAACCGATGCGCCGTTCGCTGCGGTTGGTGTCACCGGGCGGCCCATAGTTCCCGGCCGTCTCGATATATTCGATCCCGTGGTCGATCACCTGTCGCACGAGTTCGCCACCTGCTTCATCATTCGGGACGGCCTCAAAAAAGCGTCCGCCGCCGCCCAGGGCGACTATCGGAACCTCGATGCCGGTCTTGCCAAATGCACGCCGTGGAATGCGTGTCGCGCCTTGCAGATTCGGAATGAGCGGCGAGAGCAGGCCGGCGCTTGCCGCAACGGAAAAAGTGCGTCGTGTGATTCGTTTCATGATGCGCTCCCCAAAGAGGCTCTTTGCCCGGATCTGATTCATCCTTACTTGCCTTTTTTTTGTTGACCGTTATGTCCCTTTACTTATGCTCTGATGTATATCATACCTGCCGGCGAAATCATCTGAAGTGGGCTACACTGCGGGTACAACGCCTTAACGCCGTGTCAGGTCGCAGTTCGCTTACTAACCGGCAAGTTGCGTTGCAGCCGGAGCCAGGGCCGTCTTCTCCGCCGCCAACTTCTTCACCGTCGCTTTCTTCGTAACAGCTTTCCTAGCGGGTGCGGACTTCTTTGCGACCGGCGATTATGCCTTCGCCGCTTCCGCCCTTTTCAGCGCCCAGCGTTTCTTCGTGGCGGCGATGATCGCTTTTCTGCCGGCCGCCGACAGCCTCCGCTTGGGCTTTGCAGGCGCTTCCGGAGCTAATGGCTTCTTGGGCGCTGCCCATCTCTTTCGCTGCGCTTCAGCAATCGCTTTCCTGCCAGCGGCGCTTAGCTTCCGCCCTTTGCGCTTCGGCGGTTCCGGCGTCGCTGCGGGTTTGGCGGGGCCACCAGTTAGCACGGCTCGAAGTTCGTCGATCTGTGAGTCGATCCGCCGCTTCTGCTGCTCGAAGCCTTCGATGGCGGCGGTGATGATTTCGGGGGTGAGTTTGGTTGGCATGTCAGCCTTTCTTGACTATCCAGGTTAACGCATTCTGTAAGTGCCGCCCCAAGGCTTCGCGAAAGCCTGCCTTCGTCCGCGGGCCGGTGCTCGCGGAATTCCCGGCCTGTGAGTCCAGGCTGTCCCTGTTTTCCCCGAAATGCGTCCGTCCCTTTTTCGCCGAGACCATTTCACGTTATCCTTTTCGTAAGGTGATGCTATGCGAATCTGTGCATGCTTCCTCGCGCTCGCACTCGCACTCGCAGGCCCACAGCCGACAGCCTCCGGGCCATCCGCCAACCCCGGCCTGGTGCTGCGGTTTGATGTCGATTTGGTCCAGGTCGATGTCGTAGTGACGGATTCCCACGGCGTCCGCGTGTCCGGGCTTCAAGCCGGAGATTTTGAGGTCCTCCAGGATGGCAAGCCGCAGAAGATCATCCATTTTTCTTACTCCGACGCCCGCCCGCATGACGCTGTTTCGGATACGCCGCCCGTGGCCGGCCTCCCGTTAACCCGAGATGAGCTGCGTCGCACCTTCGTACTGATGCTCGACGACGCCAATATGGCGTTTGAAGACTTCAGGCATGTGCAAAAGGCGTTGCTGCGGTTTGTGGATGAGGGCATGAAAGCCGGCGACATGGCCGCCGTCGTGCGGACCCGATCCGGCTCTGGCGCTTCGCAGGTCTTTACGTTTGACCGGCAATGGCTGCACGGGATGATCGAACACATGATTTGGCGGCCACCCCTCGCCGGAGGCACTCTTGCGTCACCGCTGCCATACGCACTCCGCGCAGCCGTTCAGGCAATGGCAAGTTTTCCCGGTAGGAAATCGGTCCTGCTCATCAGCCCTGGCTTCCCGAGCAGCAATTACAGTTTCGCGCGGTCGATCGCGGACTATGCCAACCGTTCGTCGGTTACCATTGAGACCATCGACGCACGCGGCCTCCCGACGTTGGCCGCCGCAGCCACGACTCATCTGGGTGACGACGCTTCCGCCGGCTTCGACATGCCCCTGGAGGACCCGAATTTAGGGTTTCCGGACCCAGCAGCGGGCGTTCACCGAATTTCGGCGTATCTCAGAAGCCAGGGAATGTTGGCCAACTTAGCCAACATGACCGCAGGGCGTTTTCTGCATGACAACAACAATATTTTCGGCGAGGTGAAGGCTGCGGCCGATGATTCCGAAGGGTACTACCTGATCGGCTGGTATCCAGGGCCGGACGCGTTCGCGCACAGGCCACACGAGACCATGCAGTACCATCCCATTCGGATCCGCCTGCGCGACCGCAAGGGCGCGGCCGTCCGCACGCGCGACGGCTTCTTCTCGTGGCCTGGCAGCGTCCAGAAGGAGGCCTATTCTGCGGCGAGCCAGGTGCGACGGGCGCTCTTCTCTCCTTTTAGGAGTGGCGGCATCGATGTGCGCCTGACTGCTTCCGTAGGGTATGACGACACGGCTGGCGCATATATCGATTCGCTGCTCCACATCCTGCCAAAGGGCGTGGCATTCCATGACGCGCCGGACCAAATGGATTGCAAGCTGATAGACCTCGAGTTTCTCAGCACCCCCATGCCGCTTGACCTTTCCAAGGAGCCCATCGAGAAGATCGAAAGCCATCGTCCGGTGGTCCGGCTCTGTGGCAAGGCTTTGGAGAGTGTCATGAACCAGGGACTGGTGGTGACGGTCCGCGACCCAATCGCGGCGCCGGGTCCATATCAGATGCGAGTAGCCGTGCGGAACCTCTCTACCGGTGACGGCGCTGCCGTCGGTCAGCAGGGGTTGGTGCAGCGTGACAGCACGACTCCCAATCAAACCGTAATCGGCTCAGCCAGCCAGATCATCGATGTCCCGAATCTGAAGAAAGAAGACTTCGCGCTGACGGGGATTACACTGTGGGGCGGAGCGGGCGAAAAGGCGCTGCCCGCGCCCGGAGCCGCCTACCGCCTTCTTACGGCCGGCGATCCCGCGGTGCGGCAGTTTCACGCGGGGGAGACGGTGAAGTACCTGTTTCGCGTGGTGCGCGGCCCCAGGAAGCCAGCGGAAGCCGTCGGCCTGCTGATCAAGGTGGCGCATGAGGGCAAAGACGTTTTCGCCAGCGAACCGCGCCAAGTGCAAACCGGCGAGACAGTCGAGGGATGGTACAAACTGGACTCCTCTCTGGAGCCTGGGCAATATCTGCTCGGTTTTCAGGCTAGGGTGCCGGCACCAAAATCCACGCCTATAACGGAGTGGATTGACTTCGAGATTGCGAAATAAGCGCCCATTCAGAACGCGCCACGCATGACGATGTAGCATTCCTCGCGCATTTCACCAAGATCCCGAACTCACAACGATTTTACTCAGTAGAATCAACTCCTTACCCAATTCCGCTCTCCTCTTACTGCTAGCCTGGAATGGGAGGACATACAATGCCATCGCCGCCTGCTCGAATTCCGGCTTCGCAGGCCAACGGAAACCACTCGCTGCGTCCATCCAGCCGCAACCCCGCCGTGCCAAACGAACCTAGTCCCATTTTCGGACACTTCCAACACGGCGGATGCGGACTCACCCGCCAGGCAATCAGGGCCGCTGCGCTCGTGCTGTTGTGCGCACTTCTGCCGGCGCGTGCGCATGCGGAAGCCCGCCGGCTGGTCTTCGAAGGCGCCGGCGCCGAACAATCGTGGCTCCTTAAGGACTGGGCTGCGGACCTGCCGGCCGACTGGAGTCCCTATCAGTTCCTGGTGCTGGAGTTGCGGCTTTCGTCCCCTCAGCGCTTTGAGCTGCGCGTCCACGATGCGCAAGGCGTGCGTTCCGTCCGCCTCTCGCCGCTGGCTGGCTCGTGGGTCCGCGGGGTCGTACCGCTGCTATTCCTGACGCAACCACCCAGCCAGGGAAACGACCTGGCATCGGTCTACAACAAGTCGCGGCCCATGATGTGGATCAACCTCGAGGGCTCACCCGGGCCGCTCACTGCGGTGCGCGATTTGGGTTTCGCGCTGAACACTCCCGTGGGCGCGCCCGTGCTCGAGATCCGCTCCGTGCGCCTGTCCAAAGTAGATCCGGGCGATGCGCTGCTCGAACCAGGGCCGCTGGTGGATGAGTTCGGTCAATGGATCCACGACGGCTGGCCCGGCAAAGCCGCCAGCCTGGATCAGTTGAAGACGGCCTGGGCAGCCGAGGAAAAAGCCCTTGCCACGGCGGATTTCCACTACTCCCGTTATGGCGGCTACCCGGACACTCAGGTGAAAGCCACAAGCTTCTTCCGCGTGGAAAAGATCGGCGGCGTCTGGTGGTTCGTGGACCCGGAAGGCCACCTCTTTCTCTCGGTAGGCGCCGATTCCATTGGCTCCGCCGCGGCCACCCCGGTCGAGGGCCGTACGGAACTGTTTGCCAGGCTGCCTCCGCCCGAAGTGGCGTCATCTCGCGGCGGCCGCTTCGGGGCGTCGTTCTATACCTGGAACCTGTTCCGGCGCTACGGTCCGGATTGGAGCGCCGCTTGGGTGGATGTCACGCTGCGGCGCATGGCGGCCTGGGGCTTTAACACCATCGGCAATTGGAGCGACCAGCGGCTGGCCGGGGCGCACCGCACGCCCTACGTGGTGACCACGCGCGGATGGGGCATCGAAAACGGGCCGATGGGCATTGCCGACGTGTACGCGTCCGATTTCGCCCAGACCATCGACCGTGCGGCGGCCCAGCAGTGCGATTCCCGCAAGGACGATCCTTACCTGCTGGGCTACTTCGTGGGGAATGAGCCGCCCTGGCCGGGACGGGAAGCCGTAGCCGTGGATGCCATTCTCGCGGGCCGTGACAGCGCCTTGCGCCGCGCCCTGCAAGCGTTTCTCGCGGATGGTGACACGCCGGACCGGCGCCGCGCCTTTATGTACCGCACTTATGAAAAGTTCGTCGAAGCCGTGAGCGCGGCCATCCGCAAGCACGATCCCAACCACTTGAACCTGGGGTTGCGATTCGGCTCCACTACGCCCGCCGAGATCGTGCGCGCCTCCCGGTTGTTCGACGTCTACAGCCTCAACAACTACGCCTACGCCGTCAACCAGCACGAAATCGACAAGGTGCGGGATCTCATTGATCGCCCCGTACTGATCGGTGAATTCCACTTCGGCACGCCGGGCCGCGGTATGCCTCCAGGACTCAAGCAGACCAGCAGCCAGGAAGAACGCGGCGTGGCGTATCGCTATTATGTCGAGAATGCGTTCCACGATCCGTCGATTGTGGGGGCGCATTGGTTCGAGTGGGTCGATGAACCCTCTACCGGCCGGTCTGACGGCGAAAACTACAATATCGGGTTCCTGGATGTCACCGACCGCCCCTATCGCGCGCTGGTGGAAGCGGCCCAGGCCGCTCACCAGCGCCTGGCTGCGATTCATTTCGGCAAGCAGCCGCCGGTGACGCGCCAGGCCAAAGTGCAATGAAACGGTTTCGGACCTGTTGTATTCTGTTTACTGGGTGCTGTGTCCCGCAACGCTGGCGAATGCCTATTCGCCCGAACTAGGAACTTCCGACATGAGTGCTGCTGTACTGAACCCGGTCGGCCGGGTCGCGCGCTTTTACGAAGCGCCCATCGGCAAGAAAGCCGTGATGGCCATCACGGGGTTCATGCTGGTCGGGTACGTCCTGGCCCACATGCTGGGCAATCTCCAGATTTATTCTTCGAATGCCAACCAGATCAATACCTACGCGGCGTTCCTGCACAATCCGGCCAACGCCGGTCTGCTGTGGGGCGCGCGCACGGTGCTGCTGCTGGCGGTGATTCTCCATATTACGGCCGCGACGCAACTGTTCTTTCAGAACCGCGCCGCGCGGCCCATCGGGTATGTGAAGAAGGATGATGTGCCGGCTTCCTATGCCGCCCGTACCATGGTGTGGAGCGGGCCAATTCTCGCCGCCTTCGTCATTTACCACGTGCTGCATCTGACCGTGGGGGCGGTAGTGCCGCTTGCCCCGGAGATCGCGCCGAATCAGCCCGACGTGCGCGCCAATGTAATCGCGGGGTTCCAGAACTACGGCATATCGGCGTTTTATATTTTCGCCATGATCCTGCTGTGCATGCACCTGTACCACGGCATTTGGAGCATGTGCCAATCGCTGGGCATCAGCCATCCGCGGTACACGCGCAAACTTAAGACGGCATCGGCCCTGGTGGCCATCCTGATCGCCATCGGCAACTGCTCGATTCCGATTGCCGTGATGGCCGGCTGGTTGACGGGTAAGTAAAGGACACCGCATGGAACTGGATTCGAAGTGCCCCACGGGGCCGATCGAGACGCGATGGGAACGGCATCGTTTCAATCTCAAGCTGGTGAATCCGGCCAATAAGCGCAAGTACACGGTGATCGTGGTGGGAACCGGCCTGGCAGGCGGATCCGCGGCGGCCACCCTGGGGGAGCTGGGCTATAACGTCGATTGCTTTTGCTTCCAGGATTCGCCGCGCCGCGCGCATAGCATTGCCGCCCAGGGCGGGATCAATGCCGCCAAGAATTATCACAATGACGGCGACAGCGTCTACCGCCTCTTCTACGACACCGTAAAGGGCGGGGACTTCCGCGCGCGCGAATCCAACGTATACCGGCTGGCCGCCCTCAGCCTCAACATCATCGATCAGTGCGTGGCGCAGGGCGTGCCGTTTGCGCGCGAGTATTCCGGCTATCTGGACAATCGATCGTTCGGCGGGGCGCAGGTTTCGCGCACGTTTTACGCCCGGGGGCAAACCGGCCAGCAATTGCTGCTGGGAGCCTACCAGGCCCTGGAGCGGCAGATCGGCGCCGGCACGGTGAAGATGCACCCCCGCACCGAAATGCTCGATCTGATCGTCATCGGCGGCCAGGCCCGTGGAATCGTTACCCGCGACCTGTTCACCGGCAAGGTGGAATCCCACATCGCCGACGCCGTGGTGCTGGGCACCGGCGGATACGGCAACGTCTTTTATCTTTCCACCAACGCCAAAGGCTGCAACGCCACCGCCATCTGGCGGGCCTACAAGCGCGGCGCGCTGTTCGCCAACCCGTGCTTCACGCAGATTCATCCTACCTGCATTCCGGTGTCCGGCGAGTATCAATCGAAGCTCACCCTGATGAGCGAATCGCTGCGCAATGACGGCCGTATATGGGTGCCTGTCAAGAAGGGCGACACGCGCCCCGCCAGCCAGATTCCGGAAGCCGAGCGCGACTATTTTCTGGAGCGCAAGTACCCCAGCTTCGGCAACCTGGTGCCGCGCGACGTGGCCTCCCGCAACGCCAAAGCGGTGTGCGATGAGGGCCGCGGCGTGGGCGAGACTGGCCTGGCCGTGTATCTCGATCTCCGCGATTCCATCGCGCGCCTGGGCAAGAACGTCATCAAGGAGCGCTACGGCAACCTGATCGACATGTACAACCGGATCACCGGCGAGAATCCTTACGAGTCGCCCATGCGCATCTTCCCGGCGAGCCACTACACCATGGGCGGGTTGTGGGTGGACTACAACCTGATGTCCAATATTCCGGGCTTGTACGTGATCGGCGAAGCCAATTTCTCCGATCACGGGGCCAACCGTTTGGGCGCCAGCGCTCTGATGCAGGGTCTGGCCGACGGCTACTTCGTCCTGCCCAATACCATTGGCGATTACCTGGCGTCCAATCAGTTTCCCAAAGTCGATGCCTCGCACCCCGCCGTGCGCCAGGCCGAGCAGGAAGTTGCCGACATTACCGCGCGCTTGCTCGGTGCCAAGGGCACGCGCTCGGTGGATGTCTGCCACCGCGAATTAGGCAAGCTCCTGTGGGAGGATTGCGGGATGGGCCGCACCGCCCAGGGATTGAAACACGCGCTCTCGCAAATTCCTGAAATGCGCGAGCGCTTCTGGAAAGACGTCAGGGTGCTGGGATCGGGCGAAGATCTCAACCAGTCCCTCGAAAAAGCCGGCCGCGTGGCGGATTTCTTCGAGTTGGCCGAACTGATATGCCTTGACGCGCTGGAGCGCAATGAATCCTGCGGTGGCCACTTCCGCGAGGAATATCAGACGCCCGAAGGGGAAGCCGCCCGCGACGACGAACACTATTCCTACGCCGCCGCCTGGGAGTTCCGCGGCGTGGGCAGCCCGCCCGTGCTGCACAAAGAGCCGCTTACTTTTGAATACGTGCATCCCGCGCAACGGAGCTACAAGTAATGCGAATCACACTCCATATCTGGCGGCAACGCAACCCGAGCGACAAGGGCCGCATGGTCCGTTACGAAGTGCCGAATGTGAACGAGCACATGTCGTTCCTGGAGATGCTGGACGTCCTGAACGAGGATCTCATCGCCAAGGGCGAAGAGCCGGTGGCCTTCGACCACGATTGCCGCGAGGGCATCTGCGGCATGTGCGGCTGCATGGTGAACGGCGTGGCGCACGGTCCGCTGCCCGAGACCACTTTGTGCCAGCTCCACATGCGTTTTTTCAAGGATGGCGACGAATTGTACCTGGAGCCGTGGCGGGCCAAGGCTTTCCCGGTGATCAAGGACCTGGTGGTGGATCGCGGCGCGTTCGACCGCATCATCGCCGCCGGCGGCTTCATTTCGGTGGCCACCGGCAGCGCGCCCGATGGCAACGCCGTGCTGGTTCCCAAGGACAACGCCGAGCGTTCCATGGATGCCGCGGCCTGCATCGGGTGCGGTGCGTGCGTCGCCATGTGTCCCAACGCGTCGGCGTCGTTGTTCCTCTCGGCGAAGATTGCGCACCTGGGTCTGCTGCCGCAGGGCCAGCCCGAGCGTGAGCGGCGGGTCACCGCCATGGTGGAGCAAGCCAACCAGGAAGCCTTCGGAAGCTGCACCAACATGGGCGAGTGCGAAGCCGTGTGCCCGAAAGGCATTAAGCTGGAAAACATCGCCCTGATGAATCGCCACTTCCTGGCCGCCAACTTGGCCGGCCGCGAAGGAGTGGAAGCGGATTAGCGCGACCCTGCCTGTGGCCGCGGTTGCTATCCTGCGAGGCCGGGATCGCTGATATGCACGCCCTCCCGGCCCGCGGGCGCTCTGTCGATTCGCCCGGCGCAGCCGCATGAAACTCCAGGTTGACTAGCCCGCTTTTCTCACCAGGTTTCGTCGCGAGGCGCGTCAGAAGGCTGCGGATACGAGGCGCGCGCCGTTCAGCGCGCGCAGGCATACTTGAACGGTATGTCGAGCACGCTGAGCAAGCGCAACGAAGTAGACGCGGCCTGATCACGCGCCGCAGCAGAAAGCTGGTGAGAAATGCGGGCTAGCGCCAGGATGGGTCGCGAGGCGCCTCAGCGGGATGCGCCACCGTGATACCGAATATAATTTGATTTCCATGTCTTCCCCAACGATTCTCGTAACCGGCTCTTGCGGCCTGATCGGGTCCGAGGTTTCGGTCTTCTTCTCCCGCCAGGGATTCCGCGTCGTCGGCATTGACGATAACCATCGCGCCGTTTTTTTCGGTCCCGAAGGCGATACCAGTTGGGTGCTCGACCGGCTGCGCCGCGAAATCCCTGGCTACCGGCATGAAGCGATCGATATCCGCGACCGCGCAGCCGTGCTCGCGCTGGTGGAAGAGTTGCGGCCCAACCTGATTATCCACACCGCGGCCCAGCCCTCGCACGATAAGGCCGCGGCCATTCCATTCCTGGATTTTGAAGTGAACGCGCTGGGTACGCTGCATCTGCTGGAAGCTGCGCGGCGTTCGTGCCCCGAATCCCCGTTCATCCACATGTCTACTAATAAGGTGTACGGCGATCGCCCTAATACTATTCCATTAGTTGAGCTGGAGACGCGCTGGGATTACGCCGATAAGGCATTTGAGAATGGGATCCCGGAGGAGTTTTCGATTGACCAATCCAAGCACTCGCTGTTTGGCGCCTCAAAAGTAGCCGGCGACATTATGGTGCAGGAGTATGGGCTTTACTTCAACATCCCCACGTGCTGCCTGCGCGGCGGCTGCCTGACCGGCCCCAACCACTCCGGCGTGGAATTACACGGCTTTCTTAGCTATTTGATTAAGTGCAACCTGGAAGGGCGCGAATACAAGGTGTACGGCTACAAAGGCAAGCAGGTGCGCGACAACATTCATTCCGAGGATGTGGCGCGGTTCATGTTCGAATTCTGGAAGGCGCCGCGCGTGGCCCAGGTGTATAACCTGGGAGGTGGAAAGGGCAACAGTTGTTCCATTCTGGAGGCCTTTGCTAAGGCCGAAGCGGTGTCGGGACGGCCGATGAAGTGGCGCTATGTGGAAGAGAACCGCGTGGGCGACCATATCTGCTATTACAGCGACTTGCGCAAAATGAAAGCGCACTATCCAGCCTGGGACATTACGCGGCCCCTGGACACAATTTTTGAAGAAATTACCGGCGCCTGGACGGAACGCCTGGCGCACAAAGGAATCCGATGAGAATCCTGATCACCGGGGTCTGCGGATTCGCGGGAAGCGCAATTGCCCGCGCCCTGCTGGAGCGGCGCGAGGGTCTGACCATCTCCGGCATCGACAATCTGCACCGGCCCGGCTCGGAAACCAACCGTGTGCGGTTGCGCCAACTGGGCGTGAAGTTCATCCAGGGCGATATCCGCGCGGCCAGCGACGTGGAAGCCCTGCCGGCCGCGGATTGGGTCATTGATGCCGCCGCCAACCCCAGCGTGCTGGCCGGCCTGCAGAGCGGTTTCAGCAGCCGGCAACTATTCGAGCACAACCTGGCCAGCCTGGTGAATGTACTGGAGTACTGCAAGACCCACAATGCCGGGCTGTTGCTGCTCAGCAGCAGCCGGGTCTACTCCATCGCGGCGCTGGCGGCACTGCCGCTCAAGGACGGCAAGGACTCGTTCCAACTGGATAGCGCCGGGGATCTGCCGGTGGGTGTTTCCGAGCTCGGGATTGGCGTGGATTTTTCGACCAGAGCCCCAGTTTCGCTTTACGGCAGCACCAAGCTGGCGTCGGAAGCGGTGGCGCTCGAATACGGCGAAGCCTTCGGTTTCCCGGTGTGGGTCAACCGGTGTGGCGTGCTAGCCGGGCCGGGACAATTCGGCACACCGGAGCAGGGAATTTTCGCCTATTGGATCAACGCCCACCTGCGGCGCAGGCCCATGCGGTACCTGGGATTCAACGGCTCCGGCAAGCAGGTGCGGGACGCCCTGCACCCGCGCGATCTGGCCGCCCTGCTGGATGTACAGATGCGCCAGGCACGCACCGGCGGCCAGCGTATCTATACCGCCGGAGGCGGACCGCAAAACGCCATGTCTCTGGCGCAATTGACGGCCTGGTGCGATGCCCGGTTCGGCGCGCACCCGGTGGAGGCCGATCCGCGCGAGCGGGCTTACGATCTTCCCTGGGTGGTGATGGACAACACCTGCGTGGAGCGCCACTTCGGCTGGCAGCCGGATACGCCGCTGCTGACCGTGCTGGAAGAGATTGCGGTGCACGCCGAAGCCCATCCCGACTGGCTCGAACGGAGCGGAATGTGAAGGAGCGGCCGGACCTGGCCGGCCAGGATCCGATCCAGCTCCTGTCTATTGTCATTCCCTGCCGCAATGAGGAAGGCGCCATCGCGTCCACCGTGGAGCACCTCTACGTTGAACTGCGGCTGCACCAGGTGGAGCATGAAATCGTTCCGGTGGACGACGGTAGCACCGACTCCACTTGGGCGGTTCTCCAGCAACTGGCGACGCACGTTCCCTCCCTGCGGCCGGTTCAGAATCTCGGCGAGCACGGCTTCGGCCGCGCCGTGACCTGCGGGATCGATCATAGCCGCGGCGACGCCGTGGTGGTCATGATGGCCGATGAATCCGACGACTGCCGCGACGTGGTGCGCTACTGGGAATTGCTCAACCAGGGATGGGACGCGGTGTTCGGCTCCCGGTTCGTCCGGGGCGGCGGCGTCATCGACTACCCGCCGCACAAACTGCTGCTCAACCGCATGGCCAATCTGTTTCTGCGGATCATCTTTCACGCGCCGCTAAACGATTTCACCAACGCCTTCAAAGCCTACCGGCGGCGCGCGCTGGATGGTTGCCGGCCGTTTCTCTCGCCGCATTTCAACCTCACCGTGGAACTGCCGCTCAAAATCATCGTGCGCGGCTACTCCTGGACCGTGATGCCCATCACCTGGCGCAACCGCCGCAGCGGCATCTCAAAACTCAGGATCCGGGAAATGGGCAGCCGCTATCTGTTCATCGCGCTCTATTGCTGGCTGGAGAAGCGCTTCAGCCGCGGGGATTACAAGAAGAGCGGCCCGGCGTAAGATGGGAGCAGTGCCGCGACTGATGCTGCTGCTGGGTTGCCTATCCTGCCTGCGCGCCCAAACCGGTGCGAGCGTCTTGCTGGTGGTGAACCGGAAAGATCCGGTATCGGTTCAGATCGGCGAGTATTACCGGCTGAAACGCGCCATTCCCGCCCGAAACGTTTGCAGCCTGGATACCAGTCCCCAGGAAGAGATCGAGTGGCGGACCTACGTGGAGCAGATCGAAGCTCCGGTGGGCGCTTGCCTGAAGAAGGCCGGGTTGGTGGAGAGCGTGCTCTACCTTGCCACGACGCTGGGAGTACCGCTCAAGATCGTAGGTTCGGGGGGAAAGATCAACGAGGCCGAGCAGGGGTCCGTGGATTCAGAGTTGGCGCTGCTTTACGCCAAACTCAAAGGCGTGAAGTACCAGCGCAGGGGCGCGGTGCCGAATCCGCTCTTCGGAAAGCGCGACGTGCCGTTCCGCCACCCGCAGTTTCCTATTTATTTGGTGACCCGGCTGGCCGCTTACAGCTTCGACGACGTGAAAGGTATGATCGACCGGTCGCTCCAGGCGTCGAATCGCGGCAAGTTCGTCATCGATCTGCGCTCAGGCTCGGATGACGAGGGTGATGACTGGCTGCGCAACGCGGCGATTTTTCTTCCCGCCAGCCGCGTAATTCTGGACGAGTCCAAAAAGGTGCTGTACGGCCAGAAGGAGGTGATCGGCTATGCGTCGTGGGGATCGAACGACGGGAATCGCAAGCGGCGCTGGCTGGGTTTTCAATGGCTGCCGGGCGCAATTGCGACTGAGTTCGTTTCCACCAATGGCCGCACCATGAAGCAGCCGCCGGACGACTGGTTCTACAGCACGTGGCAGGACCGCGCGCACTTGTGGGCAGGCTCGCCACAGGGTATGGCGGCCGATCTGATCCACGAGGGCGCCACCGGGGTATCCGGCAATGTGTACGAGCCCTACCTGGTGGGCTGCGTCCGCCCGGACCACTTGTTACCGGCGTACTATGAAGGCCGAACCCTGGCGGAGAGCTACTACCTGGCGCTGCCGTTTCTGAGCTGGCAGGGAATCGTGCTGGGAGATCCGCTGTGTTCGATTGGTAAGCCGGGCAAACGGTAAGCCCGATGCAGTTGACTCAAATCAAAGGGGGCCGGCCAACCCGACACCCTTCCCGGACCGTCGTTTCGGGGCACCTCAGCTAAGCAGCTTCCGGTATTTGCACGACGGCGGCCACATCCAGCGCCGAACGGCAGCGTGGGCACTTCTGGCCCGATGTCACGCGCGGGTACTTTCCCCTCAAGTCGATTTCGGCGGGCACGGTGTGAGTACAGATCGGGCAATGAGCCAAGCCCTGTGTGTGGATTTCGACAAATGGTTTCATCTGAGTCGCCTCAATCCATCCGACGCGGGAACCGGGACGATGGTTTTACTGAAAATCGTAAAGAATATTAAATTTCTCTGGCGCGGTGCTACGCTGAAAGGCATATGACGCAGCCACCAGCACCCAAGATCCAACTCATACAGGGACCGGAGTACCGTGAAGGCTACGCCAACAGCGTACAAGTGCGGGTCAGCCTGTGGGATTTCTTTTTATCCTTCGGCCGGGTGAGCCAGTCGACGCCTGAAAACGTCGCCATCCAGAACTTCCAGGGGGTTTACCTCAGCCCGCAACAGGCCAAAGCCTTGTATAACGTCCTGCGCGAGAACGTCACGCAGTACGAGACGGCCTTCGGGGAAATCAAGCTGGAACCGCCGGCCGGCGGCGGGATCGTGCAGTAGCCGGCGCGGCCGTACTGCGGCCCAGGTATTCGAGCAGCAGGATCATCTTGTGCTCCTGGTCCCAGGAGCAGCGGGAGGTATGGGCCTGTTGGTGCTCCGCAATGCGCCCGGCCAGTTGGGCACGGGAACTGCCGGCGTTCTCGGACATTTCCAGGACGCAGCACCCCAGAAATCCGGCTATGAACTGCAGTTCGTCCGACGACAAGCCGAGCAGGAAACGGCGGGCGCGAGTCTTCAAAGGTCTATCAACACACGAAACCAGGGCAGCTACCAAACTGCTTCGCACGGCAGATCTCCTGTCGGTGAGAAACCATACCAAAATCTTGGGTGGATCTGGCCGTATTATGGCGAAAACCGCCTCCGCGTGCAAGGGGGGTCAAAGCGCTTGGGGTCACAGGAAGGCAGTGCGACAGGTGCACACTGTGCAAGGTGGCTCATTCTCGCCGCGCCCTCAGAGATTACGAAGCACGATGCGTTGGACTTTGAGGAGGAGGTCCACTTCCTGTAACGGAACCCCCAGCGCAATGGCGATCTGCTCCGGGGCGTCACCCTTCCGGTGCATACGCAACACTTGGCTGCGCTTCCCCATATTCAACCCGGATTTGGGCGGAGCGGAAGTTGCGGCCGGAAAGCTCTCGTGCGGCAGGTCGCGAACCTCGGCGGCGAGGCTGTCGAGGGTCTCCCGCCAGTTGCGCAGTGCGGCTTCGGAGCGCTCTCCGGCGGCCTTCACGCGGTTTTCCGCAGCATGGACCATGACCCGCGCCTGCCACACCGCAAACAGGCTCGTCGCCAGGGCCGCCACGGCAAACACCGCCGAGATACCCGCAATCAGGGGAACGGTCCCGATGAAAGCCGCGGCTTCGTTCATCGCAAGCTCCGCAGGCGATCTTGCCGGCTGGCGATTTCCTGAATCCGCACGCCGTAGTTGCCCTCCACCACCACCACCTCTCCGCGCGCGATCAGGCAATGGTTCACCAGCACTTCGACCATCTCGTCGATGCTGCGGTCCAGTTCCACGATCGATCCGGTGGTCAGCTTGAGCACATCTTTCAGGGGAACTTTGGCTTTGCCGAATGAAATACTGACCGGCAGATCGACGTCCAGCAGGAGCTCCATGGTCCGCGAGACGGGAGTCGATCTGCCGGCGGCGGCTCCGGCTTCCTGCGCAATAGCAGTCTGATCACTCGCTTCCGCGCCGCTGGACGGCGGAGCAGTCACCAATGCGACCAGTTGGGGGCTGAGCCCCATCAGCAAGGGTGGCTCACTGGAGGGGGCGCCCTCGGGCGTCCCGCCAAAGGTAATCGTAACCGCCGCCCACTCGAGCAGCGGCGGATCCGGACTCCGCTCCGTGCCGGCTTCCGTGGTCACCTCGCGCCCCAACAGCGAGCCGATCGACCGCGCCATCACGGCCAGCGATTGTCCCAGGATCTCCACCCACGTGTTCTTTGCTTCGGTGGTCTCAACCGTCTCCAGGCCGGCGGCCTTGAGGGTGAGAGCTCCAGCCTGCTCCCAGGTGGCGCGCGGCGCAGCCACCCACGCGAAGACTTGCGGCGCCGCCTGGAAGGGCTGCTCCCACCACAGATACTCCTGGCCGCGTCCCAACTCGGAGGCGGTCCCCCGGGCGGCCTGCCACTTTACTTCCGGCCGCTGATCGGTCATGGATTCGATGACCTGTGCCAGACTCTCGGTCCATCGGTCCAGGAGCTGTTTGACGTTGTCCGCGCTGAAGAGGTCCTCCTGGCTCATACCGTCACCACGCCTCGCGACGCCGGCCACCGTTTTGCCATGTGACTCCGCAACCGCAGAACAGCCTGCGATTTCAACTGCGAAATACGGGACTCGTGCAGGTTGACCACTTGGGCGATCTCCCGCAAGGTCAATTCTTCCCGGTAGTACAGACTGAGAACCGTGCGTTCCATCTTGGGAATGCCTTCAATCCCTTCCGCCAGGAGCCGCTCCAGCTCCGATTTTTCCAGCACCCTGGAAGGAAGGTTGTCGTCGTTGTCCGGGAGGTAGTGCAGCAGGTCCTTGCCCTGCTCGCCGGTGGTGTATTCGAGGCTGGCGATATTCAGGCCGCGAATCTCCACCAGCCACTCGTGGTATTCGTCCAGCGAGATCTCCAATTCTCCGGCGATCTCCTGTTCGTCGGGAGCCCGCTTCAGGCGCTGCTCGGCTGTCGAAATCGCCGCTTCGATCCGCTTGGCTTGGCGGCGCTTTTGCCGCGGCGCCCAATCCAGACCGCGCAGGCTGTCGAGGATCGCTCCGCGGATTTTGTATTCGGCGTAGGTCTTCAACTTGACGTTCTGGCTCGGATCGAAGTTATCGATCGCCGCTATCAACCCAATTACGCCGGTCGAAATGAGATCTTCCAGACTGATGTTCTCGGGCAACCGCTCCTGGATCCGGCGCGCAATCAACCGCACCTGTGGCAGGTGCTGCAAAATGAGCCGTTCCCGCTCGTCGTCACTGATCGCCTCAGAAACTGCATACAACTGCATACACCTTCGCCTTGAACTTCACTCCTAAGCCGCCGACTGCACCCGGCCGCCTTGCCCGCCCAGGATCAACTCCGCGAGCCGACCGCGGCTGGCAGCCTCCAGATCCTCCGGTATGCGCTGGCCCGTCGCAAAGAAGGACAGCGGTTTGCCGGTTCGCACGGACTCGTTGAAGATCGGACCGAACGAGCCGGTTTCATCCAGCTTGGTGAATATCAGACGCTGGGGCCGGAACGCTTCGAACGAATCCACCACCCGGGATAGATCGGCGGATTTCATCGAGGACGATACGACCATTTGCGTATCGATATCGCTGCGCGTGGAGAGAAACTGCGCCAAGGCGCCGAAATCGGCCACATCGCCGGTTGCCAGCCCCGGCGTATCGATAAGGATCAGCTCTTTGCCACGGTTTTCTTCGATCGCCTGGGCTAGTGCGACGACTGTTTCCACCACCTGAAAACCGACGCCCAGAATGGTGGCGAAGCTCCGCAACTGTTCGGCCGCCGCCACGCGGTAGGTATCCGCCGATAGGAGCAGCACCGGCCGCCGGCCGGCCAGTCCGTAATTCACCGCCAGCTTGACCAGCGTGCTGGTCTTTCCCCCACCGGGCGGGCCGACCAGCGCCACAATGCGCGACTGGGCTTCACTCCGCCCGAGCAACGGCTCGACGCGGATACGCGACTCCAACTCTTCCGCCACCGCGCGCTGGAGCGGCGCGCCATCGATTCGTTCGGGCCTTGGCGCCTTGGCATTGGGCGGCGGCGCAAGTCTGGCTTCGGCGGCGCTGACGATCTCGCGCGCCAGATCCGGCGCCAGTTCGCTGGCCGCCAGGGCGGCGTATGCGTCCGAGGCGTCCGGCGAGGCCCGCCATTGCGAGGCAACGAAGGCCGTGCGCGTCAGCGCACGCCGCATTTCCTCCAGTTCCCTCTTCAATTGGGCAACTTCGACTGCCAATTGACCGCCCGCCGGCCGCCGGGCCGGCCCGCCGGAAGGGGGCAGCGCGGCTGGCAGCGAGGCAACCTCCGCCGCGGCCGCCAGGTCAGTCACGATGACCACTTCGTACTCGCCCAGGTTCCGCGCTTCCGGCGATGTCCGGCGGCTGTTGACCAGCATGGCGTCCGGCCCAAGTTCCGCCCGCGCCATAGCCATGCCATCTTCCACCGAGTTAGCGTAATAGCTCTTGATTCTCATCGCTCCGGGTTCCATTCGAGCCGCTTAGCGGCGATCGCGCCGGGCCCTGTCCGGCCTCGTGGGATCTATCGTCGGGCGCGCCCCATTCCTGTAGGTCCCGCCTCACGAGAGATTCCCTAAAGACTGCACCCGCAGGCCCGGCGGCACTTCGTTATGGGCAATGAAGTAAAGGTTAGGAATGCTGGCTTCGGTGATCTGCCGCAGGAAGCAGCGGGCGCCCGCGGAAGTGATGGCCACCACGGGAGTTTCCGGCGATCCCACGCGCGCCGCCACACGGTTGACGATGTCGCGAATAGCCTGCGGCGAGAGCGTCAGATGGCTGTTCTGCTCGCCGTGTTCCACGGCGGCCTCCACGGTCTGCTCGATCGCGGGATCCACAAACCACGCCGCCAGTTCCCCGGTACGGCCGAGATACGGCTTCACTAACGCGCGCCGCAAGGTCTGCCGCACGTATTCGGTAAGCAGCATAGGATTGCGCGTGGCGACGGCCGCTTCGCCGAGCGCCTCCAGAATCGAGACCGCGTCGCGGATGGAGACCCGTTCCCGCAACAGGTTCTGCAACACCCTCTGCACCGCCGCCAGCGGCAGCAGCTTGGGGACCAGGTCTTCCACTACCTTGGGATGTTCCACGGCCACCCGGTCAAGCAGCCGTTTGGCGTCCTGGCGCGAGAATAATTCGTGCGCGTGGCGGCGGATGGCCTCGGAAAGATGCGTGCCCAGCACACTCACCGGATCCACTACCGTGTAGCCGGAATTGCGCGCCCGCTCCGCCCTTTCGGCGGGAATCCATAGCGCGCTCATCCCAAAGGCCGGTTCCCGCGTGGCTTGTCCTTCGAGCGGCGTCTGTCCGCGCCCGGTGGGAATGGCCAGTTCGCAACCCTGCGGGAGCTCGTATCGCGAGATCTCCACGCCCTTCAGGGCGATCAGATACTCGCGGCTGCGCAGGGAAAGATTGTCGGTCACCCGCACCGGCGGCAGCAGGTATCCGAGTTCGGTGGCCAACTGGCGCCGGATGGTCGAAATCCGCCGCAGCAGCGCCGAATCCTGCGCGCCCTCGACCAGCCCCACCAGTCCCAGCCCCACTTCGATGGCCAAGGGTTCCACGCGCAACAGCGCCTCCACATTGTCTTTGGCCGAGGCCGGCTTCTGCTCCGGCGGCGCGGTCTTCTCCCTAGCCTCTTTCCGCCGCAGCCGCCAACCGGCCGCGCTCGCCGCCGTTCCCAGCAGCAAGAATGGCAGTTTCGGCATCCCGGGCAGCAACGTGAACGCCAGCAGCACACCCCCCGCCAGCATCAGCGGCCGCGAGTTGTTGAAGATCTGCTTTTGGAATTCGGCGCCCAGTCGCGCCTCGGAACTGGCGCGCGTGACGATCAAGCCTCCCGAAATGGAAATCATCAGCGCGGGAATCACCGTCACCAGGCCGTCGCCGATGGTCAACACGGTGTAGGTTTCGAGCGCCTTGCTGAAATCCATACCGTGCTGCAGCACCCCAATCAGGAACCCCGCCACGATGTTGATGCCGGTAATCAGGATGCTGGCCACCGCGTCGCGCTGCGTGAAGCGCGAGGCCCCATCCATGGCGCCGTAAAACTCGGCTTCGGTGGCCAGTTGCTTGCGCCGCCTCTTGGCCTCGGTTTCGTCGATCAGCCCGCTGTTCAGATCCGAGTCGATGGACATCTGCTTGCCCGGCAAGGCGTCCAGGGTGAAGCGCGCCGTGACCTCCGAAATGCGCACCGCGCCGTGGTTGATCACCACGTACTGGATGGCGATCAAGACCAGGAAAATCACCGCGCCGATGATGTAATTGCCGCCCACCACGAAACTGCCGAATGCGCCGATCACCTTACCCGCGGCGGTGGTCCCGGTGTTCCCGTTCAGCAGGATCAACCGCGAAGACGAGATGTTCAGCGCCAGGCGGAATAATGTCAGCAGTAGCAACGTGCTCGGGAAGGACGTGAATTCGACCGGCCGCACCAGGTAGAGCGAGACCATCATGACGGTGATCGACATCAGCAGATCGGTGACGATCAGCAGATCCAGCACGAAGGCGGGCAGCGGCGTGATCAGCGCGACCACGATCCCCAGCACCGCCAGCGGCATCGCCAACTGGCGGAACTCTTCGAGCGCCAGACCGCGCGTCCACGCTGGAGATCCCCCTGCCTTCAAACCAGCCGGCGCCGCCATGATTTTCGCGGGTGTCATGAGTCTAGTACCGTTCCAACCTGTTCGGAATCAAGCGATCTGAGCCGCACCGTGAGCCTTCGCAACAGACGATGCTTGCCGCGGCTCCGCCAAGCGCGGGTGTAGTGCGCGGGCGAAAGGCGTTGCAACGGCGCTAGCTGGGGAGCCTCCCGTTCATGAGTTTGAAGATGTACGCCAGAATCTCCGCCACCGCGCGGTACAAATGCGGCGGGATCTCCTGCCCCACTTCCACCGACTTGTAGAGCGCTTGCGCGAGAGGCGGATTTTCGATGATCGGCACCTGGTTTTCCACGGCCTTCTGGCGGATCCGCAGCGCCAGATAGTTCTTGCCCTTGGCCACCACCACCGGCGCCGCCATGCTCTCCACCTGGTAACGGATGGCCACCGCGAAGTGCGTCGGATTCACCACCACCGCGGTGGCTTTGGGAACCTCTTTCATCATCTGGCGCCGCAGCCGCTCGCGCTGCAGCCGGCGAATCCGCGCCTTCATTTGCGGGTTGCCTTCCAGATCCTTCATTTCTTCCTTGATGTCCTGCTTGCTCATGCGCAGGTCTTGCTTGTAGCGGTGCATCTGCCGGGCCAGGTCCACCGCGCCAAATACCAGGAACAGCCCGGCCGCTTTCCAGAAGAGTTCGATTAGAGAGCCGCCCACAAATCGCGAGCCGCTGTCCACACTCCCGAGCGGCAGAGCCAGGATCTCCTCCAGCTTGTGGCGCGCCATGGTGTAGACCGCCCACAGGAAGAGCGGCAGCAGAATCACCGCCTGGAACAGGGACGGAAGGTTTTGGCGGGGCAACTCGCGCAACTTGGAAAGCGGATTCAGCCGCGCCGGGTCGGGCGTCAGTTTCTTCAGGCTGAGACCGAAGCGCGTGGTGATCAGACGGAACGTGAGGGTCGCGAATGCCACCGCCATGCCGCCCAGCGCCAGCGGCAAAAAGTGCTGCCAGAAGAGCCTCCAGGCGATGTGCGTCAGATCGGCCGCCCCAAAGCCGCCGGCAAAGGCGCGCGTGAACAGCCAGCGCGTGGTCTCGCGGAACTGGGCCCACCAGCGGCCTCCGCCCATGCCCAGCAGCCCCAGGAACACCATGAACTGCAGCGCTCCGACGAATTCCCGCGCGGCTGGAAACTGGCCTTCTTCGCGCGCCTTTTCCAGACGCCGCTGGGTTGGTTGCTCGGTCTTCGAGGATCGGTCGGCCATCCCGCCTCATAGCCCCAACATCCGCCGCGCCACCGACCAGGCCTGGCCGCCGAACTGCATCATAATGCGGGGGAACAGCAACGTCACCCAGCTCAACACCACCAGCGCTGTCAATATTTTCGCCGGAAACGCCAGCGAGAGCAGTTGCAGTTGCTGGTTCAGCCGACCGAGCAGGGCCAGCGCGAAATCCACCAGCACCAGCAGCGCCACCACCGGCAGCGCCAGGCGCACCCCGACGGAGAACATGCCGGAAGCCAGCCGGATCAGCGCCTCACCGGCCGGCACGCCAAAAACGTAAGCTCCGGCCGGAATCCGGTCCAGGCTCTGCGCGAAAAGACGAAGGATCTCCCGGTCCAGGCCGAGCGCGAAAAACAACAAGCCGGCCGCCAGTTGCGCGAACACCAGCAGGATGCCGGAATCGGCTTCCGTGTTCGGATCGATGGTCGAGGCGTAAGCGTAACCGGCCTGCAGCCCCAGCACCTGCGCCGCCAGCGTAAAGGCTTCGAGCACAATCGCCACCGTCACGCCGATCGAGATCCCCACCACGGCCTCCGACGCCGCCCAAGCGATCATCTGCATGGCCGTGAGCCGGCCGGCTTCCACCACCGGCCAGCGCGCCTGAAGCGCCAGCGTGAATCCCAATGCCAGCGCCGCGCGCACCGATTCAGGCACGCCCTTCACCCCCGGCAGCGGCACGAAGGTGAGCGCTCCTCCCACCCGGGCCAGCACCAGCAGGAAGCCGTACAGCGCGCCCGCCGAAAGCACCAGCTCAGTGGGCATACCGGCCCAGGTCTCCCAGCAGCGCCGCCGTATAGGCACAGATCTTCTGCAGCATCCATGGCATCATGAGCAGCAGTCCCAGCAGAAAGGCGATCAGCCGCGGGATGGTGCTGAAGGCGCTGTCCTGCATCGAGGTTGCGATCTGCACCAGGCTGATGGCGATGCCGGCGAAGAATCCGATCGCCAGCAGCGGCGCCGCCAGCCAGAACGTCGTCATGAGACATTCACGGACGATCTGAACAACCGCTTGGGGGGTCATGAGTAGAAACTCTTCATCAGCGAACCGACCACCAGATTCCACCCGTCCACCAGGACGAACAGCATGATCTTGAAGGGCGCCGAGATCATCACCGGAGGCAGTTGCACCATGCCCACCGAGAGCGTCACCGATGCCACCACCAGGTCGATCACCAGGAACGGCAGGAACAGCACGGCGCCTATCTGGAAACCGGTTTTCAATTCGGAGAGAATGTAGGCCGGGATCAGGACTTTGAGATCCAGATCGGCCGGCGTGCGCGGCGCCGGCTCACGCGCGATTTCGAGGAACAACCGGATGTCCTTCTCGCGCGCGAACCGCACCAAGAACGTGCGCAACGGCTTGGAAGCGGCGTCCATGGCCTGCTGCGGAGTCATCTTGCCGGCTTCCATGGGCTCCCAACCCTGGTGGTACATGTCGGCCGCCACCGGCTGCATGATCACGATCGTCAGAAACAGGGCCAGGCCGAGCAGCACCTGATTCGAGGGCGTGGATTGCGTCCCCAGCGCCTGCCGCAGAAAGTGCAACACCACGGTGATGCGCAGGAAGGGCGTCATGGCCATCACGGCGGCAGGCAAGAGCGTGAGCAGGGTGAGCAGAATCACGACCTGCATGGGCACGCTCAGACCCGAAGAGTCTTTTCCGGCCGATATGCCGAGTAGGGAGAAGGGTTCGGCCGCGGCCCTCGCCAGCGGCGCTGTCACCGATGCCAGCGCCATCACGGAAACCAGTCTCACCGCGCGGCCTCGCGCGCGCCGTCAATCTCCCGGTTCGGGAAGCTCTCTACCAGCGCGCACCCGGCCGGCGACGCCGCCACCAGCATTGTCCGGCCGCCCAACCGCACCAGATGCAGCGTGTGTTGCGGCCCCAGCGGCAACCGTTCCAGACACTCCATGCGTCGTCCCGCCGCTCTTCGCGGCGGCAGAATCCCGGCGATACCGCGCCGGCGCAACCACCACAACGTGGCGGCCAGCAGCGCCAGCACCAAACCCACCGCTCCCATCTGCCCGATCCATTCCATACCGGTCCGTCCTCAGTTTTCCCGGAAGTCGGTGATCCGGACCCCCAGCTTGTTTTCGATCACCACCATTTCGCCCGACCCGCACAACACGCCACCGATGTAGATGTCGATGTTTTCGCCGGCCGAGCGCGTGGTCTCGATTACGCTGCCCTCTTCCAGGCGCAGCACTTCGCGGGTGGTCATCACCCGCCGGTCGAGTTCGACTTCGATCTCCACCGGGACATCCCCCAGTGGCGCTATCTCTTCCTGAGGATTCATCGGCAGATCGTCGAATTCGATTAGGCCGTGATCAAATTGATGGTGGTCTGGCTCAATTGATCGGCCGTGGTCACCACCTTGCCATTGGCTTCATACGCCCGCTGGTAGACAATCAGGTTCGTGAACTCGGTCGCGATATCCACGGTGGAGGCTTCCACCGAGCCACCTTGTATGGTTCCGCGGCCGCCCGTTCCCGGCGTGCCGATGGATGGCGTGGCGGTCAACTCGCTGAGCTGGAAGCTGTTGCCGCCCGTGGCGACCAGCGTGTTGGGATTGCGGATCGAAGCCAACGCCACCTGGCCCACGGTGGCCTGTGTGCCGTCCGAATACTGCGCCACGATGGCCCCGCCGTTGGCCAGCCCGACGTTCACCAATTCCGCCGCCGCCGCGCCGTTCTGCGAACTCGCCGATGAGGCCGACGGTTGCCCGAATTGGGTGATCTCGCCCGATCCGTTGCTGTTGTATGGATTCCAGGTAATCGTGGAGCCCGAAGCCGCGCCGTCCGCCAGCGCCGGCATCGTGAACGTGATCGGGCTTCCGTCGGCTGGGCTAATGAGATTCCCGCTGGTGTCGAATTGCAGGGTTCCGGTGGTGAGCGTCGACCCGGTCGGATCCACCAGATCCGCCCCTGGAATCGAGACCGCGTAACTCCACGTATTGGCCCCGGTGTTTTCAAAGCTGAGCGTCAGCACATGGGAGGTGCCCAGACTGTCGTAGATGGTGACCGGCACGGAAAAATCGGACGTCGAGTCCGCCGTCGCCGCCGAGTTCAGGTTCATGTCGACGGTGAACGCTGACGTGGGCGTGGGGGCTTTCAGCGACCCTACCGGCACCACGATGTTGCCGATCGGGCCATTAGTGTTCACTTGCCCGGTGGTCGGATCGATGGCGGTCCAGCCCTGCACCGTGTTGCCAGTGTCAGTCTCCAGGTTGCCGCTCTTATCCGTCTCGAAATTGCCGGCGCGCGTGTAGTACTTGTTCCCGGAGGAGTCTTGGACCACGAAGAAGCCCTCTCCTTGAATCGCCGCATCCAGCACTCCACTGCTCGACTGGATCGCGCCCTGCGAGAATTCCCTTACCGTGAATGGCGTCCCGGTCCCGAATCCTACCTGCGTGGTGCCCAGGCCGGCGCCCAGCGACTCCGTCACCAGATCTTGGAAACAGACCTCGCTGGTCTTGAACCCTGGCGTGTCCATGTTTGCCAGATTGTTGCCCACAACGTCGATGGCGGTGGAAGTCGCGTCGAGAGCCGATAGTGCGGTTGAAAACGATGTAAACATGAGATTCTCCCGTTAGATTGACGAAGCCTTAGCTGCCGCTGCTGGTGGTGGTCTGGCCGGCCACCAGTTGATCCAGATCCTGGCGGATGGCCGTAATATCCTCTCCGGAGGTTAGGGATTGCTGCAGTTGCTGCATTTGCGCCAACTGCGTCACGAACGTCGTGCTGTCGGTCGGGTCGGTCGGGTCTTGATTCTGGAGTTGCGCCACCAGAAGCTGCAGAAACATGTTCTGGGTCTGACTCGCGGTTGTCGCGGCCGAACTGTCCGTGGAAGTGGAAGTGGAAGTGGAACTCTGGCTGGCCGATGCGGCGTTGGATGCCGCTGCCACCGGTAAGATCGTCGTCATACTGATTTGCCTCCTGGCGCCACGGTTGCGGCGCAGTCTATTGAATGGTTGAGAAAAGCCATGCGAAGTCCTTTCCCGCGTTCTGCGATGGGGCCTGGTTTTCCGGAGTCCTGGGTTTCGGTTGCTGCTGCGGGTCGCGCTGCCTCTGGCCGCCGTTCTGTCCGGGCTGGCGCTCGGAATTCTGCGACGCCGAGCCGGGCGCCGCTTCCGCGGTCCGCTGGCGTTCGGCCGCGCCCGCCGAATGCCATGTGTCGGCGCGGAATCCGGTCTGTTCCAGCCTGGCGGCCAGCGCCGGCAGATCTTGGCGCAGGTCTCCGGCCAGCCCGCTGTCCGGAGTGCGCACCTCGACGCGCATAGCGCCCGCCCGCTCCGAAACCCGCACTTCCACGCGCTGGTCTCCCTGGCCCTGCAATTCCAACTTGATATCGCGCGCGGCCGCCGGCTTGGGTGATTCGGGAGCGGCGGCCGCCGGTGCGGCGGCCACCGCCGGGGGTGGGGAAGCCGGAGCGCTTTCGCGCGGCTGTGCGCCGCTTGCCGCCAGCGGTTGGGACGTGGTTGCCGGATGCGCCATAACCGCAGGCTCGGGCTCGGCGGCGGTGGAGACTTCCGGTTTGCGAACCGGCTCTCGATCAACATTCGTCTGCCTGGCCGAAGCGGTTGAAGCATCGCGCGAATTTTCCTGCCCGCCGGGCGTCGTCTCACCCGCAGCCGCGACCGCATCGGAAACCGGCGCCGTTTTGACCGACTCGCCCGCTCCATTCGCGGGTTCACCACCGGGCTCTTCCGGCGCCGCCTCCACCGGGCGGAGCCGCACGGCGAAGGCCAACTTCATCGGCCGAGCCGCGCTGCTCCCGGCTGCGTCGTCCGGCAGTTCCGAGGCCGCAGGCGTGGAGTTGGCGGCGGCTTCCCCGGCAGCCGCAACCATTTCCGGATCCCCCACGCTTTGAGCCGTCCGCGCATCCGGCCGGCTGACTGCCACAGCCTGCTCCGCCGCCGGCGCCGCGAGTGGCGGGCCGGTCAGAGTCTCCGCGCCCGGCGCCCCGTTCTTCCCGGTT
This sequence comes from Bryobacterales bacterium, assembly GCA_963842505.1. GTDB lineage: Bacteria > Acidobacteriota > Terriglobia > Bryobacterales > Bryobacteraceae > PALSA-129. The sequence goes on along the minus strand of CAWJGZ010000003.1, from coordinate 281,538 downwards.
GCACCTTGTTCTGTACGAAGCGCCGCTTTTACGGGTGGTTGCCCGGCTGCCGGTAGCGCGGCGGCGAGCTGCGTCTGTGGCGGGACCATCGATGCGGCGGAAAGAGCCTGCCAGCCATCGGAGCTGTTTGCCACTGCTTGCTGTTCCGCCGCCCCTTGCGGAATCTCCTTGCCCGGCGCCGGCGCCTGCTTGGCGCTCCGCCTGGCCCGGGCCACGGAGCCAGCACTGGCTGGCTGCGCGGGCTCTATCTCCGTGCCCGCCCGCGCGACATCTTCCGCCCGCTGCGACTTCGCCGCCGATCCGCCAGGTATCTGATCGGGCGTCTTGGAGCCCTCGCGCAACCCCTCCGCGACGGAGGGCACGCTCAGCCCGGCTCCCGTCGGAGCCGCAATCGTCAGCGGGCGGCGGATGTCCCGCGCGCCTCCCCCTGAGTCCGGCGCAGCAGCGGTCGCCTGCTCTGTTGTGGCCTGGTTGCCACTCTGGGTACTAACCACAGCCTGTCGAGCGCCAGCCGTCTGCGGGAGATTTGCTTCTGCGCCCACGACAGTCTGACACGCCGTCTCCGGCGGCCAGCCGGCCGCTCCCACGGCGGGCTTCGCATCCGCCGCAGCGTTCTCTATGGCAGCCGCATCGCCAGACGTCTCCGGCGTCGCCGCTGACTCGGAAGCCAGGCTATCGTTGGTCGGGGCCTCATCCCCGGTCTCCGCGGCGCTGTCAACCGGTTTCGCCGGATGGCTCACTTGCGGAGTAGTTGACACCACGGCCATCCAGAAGGCCACCCACGTTCCATCTTCTTTCTTGACTGCCGCAGTGTCGCCCGTGGCGCTTGTGTCGGCCGCGCTTACCAGGCTGTCCAGCAGCGTGGTGAACGGCGCCCGTTTTGCGGCCGGCGTGGCAACCTGTGCCGCCGGTCCGGCCACGGTTGCGCCGCCCGCCGCCTTACGCCAGAGGCCGGAAGATTCGTCGGGCGCTTTGCTCGCGAAAGGCAGCGCCGACGCCGGGGCGGTGGTGAGGAACGCTGGTGAAGCAACAGGCTGCACACCGTCTCCATTGCAGATCGGCGTCCAAACGGTGCGTGCACATTCTTCAACTGGTTAGTGCACGCGAGCGCGGCAAGAGATTGCCACGCGGCCTGTCCGCGGCAAGGAATTGCCGCGCTTCGACACTTCCCCGTTGCTGCTCATCGGCCGCCATGCGCGCATTTTGAAAGATTTACCTCTTTCCCCATGCTTGGCCCCCAGCTTGCACTCTGCTCCCCGCTATGGATCCTCTGATGGCTGTCGCAGCCAGTGGCCTCCGTGCCCGCATGGAATCGCTCGACCTGCTGGCCAACAATGCCGCCAACGCCTCCACCAGCGGATACAAGGCCGACCGCGAGTTCTACACTCTCTACGCCTCCCCGGAAGCTCAGGAAGCCGGCTCCTCCACGACCATGCCGCTCGTCGAAAGCCCCTGGATCGACCTTACCCAGGGCACGCTTCGCCCCACCGGAAGCTCTCTCGATCTGGCTCTGTCAGGCAGGGGCTTCTTCAGTGTCGATGGCCCCAACGGGACGCTCTATACGCGCAACGGCAACTTTCGTCTGGACTCCACAGGCAAACTCGTCACCGCCGAAGGCTACCCCGTGCGGACCGGCGCGGGCGCCATGACTCTCAAAGCCTCGCTTCCCATTGACATCTCAAGCGACGGCACGGTTCAGCAAGGCGGCCAGACCGTGGGGCAGCTCTCGGTGGCCGATTTTCCCGGCTCGCAAGGCCTTCTCAAGCAGGGCTCCAGTTATTTCCGGGCTGTCGATCCCGGCCAAAAGCCCGCGGCGGCCACGGGCTTCTCCGTGGAGCAGGGGAGGCTCGAAGATTCCAATGCCGGCTCCGCCCAGGCGGCCATTAGCGTCGTGGGCGTCATGCGCCAGTTCGAAATGCTGCAAAAAGCCGCCCAAATCGGCAACGACATGGGCAAACAGGCGATCGAGCAGGTCGCCCGGGTAGGTTCCTGAGAGGAGATTCGATGACCAGAGCACTTTACAGCGCCGCCAGCGGCATGAAGGCGCAGGAAACCAACATCGATAACATCGCCAACAATCTGGCCAATGCCAACACCGTGGGCTACAAGATGCGCCGCGCGCAGTTTCAGGACTTGATGTACCAGAGCGTATTGCAGCCCGGCACCGCGTCCGGACAGCAGACCATCGTGCCGGCCGGACTGCAAATCGGCCTCGGCACGCGCGCCACTTCAAACGAGATCATCTTCACCCAGGGAGCTTACACACAAACCAGCAATCCGCTGGACCTGGTGATTCAGGGCAACGGTTTTTTCCAGGTGCAGCAGCCCACCGGCAACCTTGCTTATACCCGCGCCGGCGAATTCCAGCTCGACAAGAACGGCAACATCGTCGACGCCAACGGCAACGCCGTGCAGCCGCAAATCACCATTCCGCCGGACGCCCAAGCCATTACGATCGCCCCCGATGGCACCGTCTCCTACACTCTCCCCAACCAGATCGCTTCCCAGCAGGCCGGGCAGATTCAGCTCGCCAGCTTCCAGAATCCCGCCGGCCTCAACAGCCTGGGCAACGGCCTCTACTTGCCCACCGACGCCTCCGGCGACCCCACCGTGGGCGTGCCCGGCGGCTCCGAAGGCATGGGATCCCTGTTGCAGGGATACACGGAGCAATCCAACGTTTCCATCGTCGACGAGTTCATTAACCTGATCCAGGCGCAGCGCAGCTACGAAGCCAATTCCAAAGTGGTTTCCGCCGCCGACGACATGTATCAACAGGTCAACAATCTCCAGCGATGATCCCACTCGCCGCATTCGCCGTCCCGGCCTGCCTGGCCGTCAGTCCCGGTGCGGATCAGATCCTGATCCGCGATCTGGCCGGGGCCTTTCCGGGCCTGGTACCGGCCGCGCCGGATCTCGCCGTCGCGCTGGCCCCGGCGCCCGGAGTGGAACGCATCTTCCGGCTGCCGGAGTTGCGCCGCCTGGCCGCGCGCTTTAACTTGCCGGCCGCGCCCGCCTCGGAAATCTGTGTGGTCCGCCCGGTCTCGCCGCCCGATCCCGCCCTGTTTCTGGCCGCCATGCGGAGGGAACTGCCGCAAGCTACCATCGAAATCGAGGACTACAGCCGCCAGCCGGTGCCCGCGGGCGATCTGGCCTTTCCGGCGTCCTCTCTGCGCCGCGCCCCTCGGGAAACTCTCTGGATCGGCACCGTCCGCTACGGGGCCAATCGCCGCTTCGCGGTCTGGGCCCGCGTCAAACTCTCGATCCCGGTCGAGCGGGTGGTCGCGGCCGCCGACCTCGCCCCCAGCCGGCCCATCGACCCCACTCAACTGCGAGTTGAAACACGCGAGGAATCCTTTTCCGGCAGCGTTTTTCCGAAGTCCATCGAAGAGGTGGCCGGCAAGTGGCCACGGGTGGCCATTCAGGCCGGCTCCGCCATTCGCGGCGCCGATCTCCAAGTTCCTCCCGACGTGGTCCGCGGAGAGACCGTTCACGTTGAAGTCCGCGATGGCGGCGCACGGCTTTCGCTGGAAGCGCGCGCCGAAGCTTCCGGTTCGCGCGGCGATACCATCCCGGTTTCCAATCCGGCTTCCAACCGGCGCTTCCGGGCGCGGGTCGAAGGCAAAGGCCGCGTTTCGGTAGACAGTTCGATCCCTATGGTGATTCCATGAAACGGCTTCGCATTCTGGCAGTCTCACTGGCGCTCGCGGCGTGCGCCCACCCGGCCGTCGCGGCCACCAAGAAGAAAGGCACAGCCGCTCCCACCCCGCCCACGCCGCTCGACCGCTATGTGGCCGAGGCCGAAGCCCGCCGCTCCGCCGCATCAGCCTCGACCACCCCCGGGGCCATCTGGCTGGCCGGCTCAGGCCTGGCCGACCCTGCCCGCGACGTGCGCGCCAGTCAGGTGGACGACGTGCTCACCGTGGTGGTGGCCGAGCAGGCTTCCGCCGTCAGCACCGGCAATACCAAAACGTCGCGGGCTTCGAGCACCCAGAACAGCATCGCCGCCCTGGCGGGCGTCACCAAAGCCGCGGGCGCGCTGGCCAATCTCGCGAACATTGCCGGCAGCACCCAGCTCAACGGCCAGGGAACCACCAGCCGCACCACCACCCTGACCACCACTCTGACCGCCCGCGTCATTCATGTGTTGCCCAACGGCGGCCTGATGGTGGAGGCCACCAAGGACATTCAGATCAATTCCGAACGGCAGATTATCAGTGTGCGCGGGGTGGTCCGCCCCTCCGATATCGATCCCACCAACAGCGTCCAGTCGAACCGGCTGGGCGAGTTGGAAGTCCGCGTCAACGGCAAGGGCGTGGTGGGTGACGCCATCAAACGTCCCTTCTTTCTCTACCGCCTGCTGCTCGGGCTGCTGCCTTTCTGAAAATGAAACCCTCGTTCCTGGCTCTCTCCATGGCCTGCTTGCTGGCGGCCTCGCCGCTCGGGGCGGCGCGTTTGAAAGACCTCGTCGATGTCGAAGGCGTCCGCGAAAACCAGTTGGTCGGTTACGGCCTGGTGGTCGGGTTGGCCGGCAAAGGGGACACCCAGCAGACCGTCTTCTCCAATCAGAGCCTCACCAACCTCCTGGAACGCATGGGCGTCGCGGTTTCTCCCACCACCATCCGCGTGAAGAACACCGCGGCCGTCATGGTCACCGCGACGCTTCCGGCCTTTGCCCAGCCCGGCCAGCACATCGACACCACGGTGGCGGCCATTGGAGACGCATCCACCCTGCAAGGCGGCATCCTGATTCTGACCTCCCTGCGGGGCGCCGATGGACAAGTCTACGCCGTGGCGCAGGGTCCGGTGGTGACCGGCGGGTTCGTTGCGGGCCGCGGCGGGTCGAGCCAGAGCGTCAACCATCCCACGGTGGGACGCGCGCCCAACGGCGCCACCGTGGAGCGGCCGGCTCCTTCGGTCGCTCCCAAATCCACCGTGCGTCTGCAATTGCGCCAGTCCGATTCCACCACTTCGACCCGAATCGTCGCGGCCATCAATCAGAAGTTCGGGGCCAAGGACGCTCCGGCCGCGCACGCCGAAAATTCCGGCCTGGTGAGTGTATCGATTCCAGCCCCCTTTGCGTCCCGCACCACCGAATTCCTCTCCGAACTCGAGAATCTCACGGTGGAGGCCGACCGGCCCGCGCGCGTGGTTATCAACGAGCGCACCGGCACCATCGTGCTGGGAAAGGACGTGCGCGTCTCCCCGGTGGCCATTCTGCACGGCAATCTCAACGTGGAAATTCAAACCGCCCTGGAAGTGTCGCAGCCCACCCCGCTCTCGCAGGGATCGACCGAGGTGGTTCCGCAGACCGCCGTCGCCGCCAGGGAGGAAAAGGCGCGCAGCATCGTGCTGAAGCAAGGCGCCACCGTCGAGGAGCTGTGCCGTGCGCTTGCCGCCATCGGTTCCACCCCGCGCGACATCATTGCCATTCTGCAGAGCCTGCGCTCGGCCGGCGCGCTCGAAGCTGAAATCGAGGTGATCTGATGGGCTCCGTCAACGCAGCGAATTCGTTAGGACAGATGGCGGCCTCGCAGGCGCTTTCGCGCACACCGGCGGCGTCCTCGTCCGACAGCCCCGCCAAAATCAAGGACGCGGCGCAGCAATTCGAAGCTCTTCTGCTGGCGCAGATTCTGCATTCCGCGCACGAAAGCGGAAGCGGCTGGCTTGGTTCGGGCGGCGATTCATCCAGCGACAGCCTGGGTGATTACGCCGAGCAGCAGTTGGCCGCCGTGATGGCTAAGAATGGCGGCTTGGGCCTCGCCAAGATGATCGCCGAAGGCCTCGAACGCAAGAGCAATCCGTCTCAACCGCCGCCGGCCAAGTAGTGGGCCGGCCAGCTATGGACTAGCGGGCTAGAAGCTCCAGGCCGACGACGCGTATGCCGAGGCCGTCTCCACCGGTGGCCCCGGGGCCCACGGATTTTCGGGCGGCGGCGCCGGTTGAGTTTGCCGCGTCACTCCCTGCCAAGCTTCCGCCAGCGTGGCCAGCAGCCCCAACACCTCGGCCAAAGGCTCATCGGTCTGCCGGAAATTCGCCTCCAGCAGCCTCCGTTGCATGTAATCGTACAGTTGCGCCAGCCGCTTGCTGATCTCGCCGCCCCGCTCGTGGTCGAGCGCCGCGACCAGTTCCTGCAGAATGCCGAATGCCTTGGTGATCGAACGCGAGCGCGCGGCGATCTCTCCCGCCGCCAGATGCCGCCGCGCCTCCCGCACCGCATCGATCTCCGCCTCGTACAGCAGACGCACCAGTTCCAGCGGATCGGCCGAGAGCACCCGGCTTTCCAGATATGCGTCGTGCGCGTTCTGCCACATTTTCGTTCTCCCCACTCCCTCTCATCGGCAGAACCGGCAGGTTCGTTACGCCTCAGCGGTTGCCAGTCTTCAGATCCTCGGCCAGTTGCAATACGTATTCCGGCGGAATCTGCGAGACCACATCCTTGGTCTTACGATTGACCACTTTGATCACCATGCGCCTGGTCTGCGGGTCTCTCTGAAACACCAGATCGTTATCCTGCCCGAACATTTCGGTGCCGTTCAGCGCCTTGACGGCTTGAATCACTTCCCGGTTCTCCGCCGCTTTTTCCACCGGAACGGGCGTAGCTACCGATGGCAAGTCCTGTGAAGTGCGGTTCAGAGCGGTAAAATCCATAACAGCTCCTCGGGAGAAAACCCGGACCCGGCTAGCATCTTGTTTGCCGTGACCGCCTTCTCCGCACCTTCCTTATCGGCCCACTACGCGAAAAGTTATAAATCACGAATCCGGCATCCCCGCCGAAGAGTTAAGCAAAAGGATTTTATGCCCAAACCGGTCGCGGTCATCGGTATCGACCCCCGCGAGCTTCGCTGGCTCCGCATGCTTCTGGCCCTACTCCGGCATCCCGATCCCAGCGTCGCCGAACTCGCCCGGCAAGCCCTTATCTACCTCACCGAAGCCGCCCACCAACGCGCCGTCCCGCATGCCGATCCCATCGACCACGCCGGCTAGCCCGCATTTCTCACCAGCTTTCTGCTGCGACGCGTGATCAGGCCGCGTCTACTTCGTTGCGCTTGCTCAGCGTGCTCGACATACTGTTCAAGTATGCCTGCGCGCGCTGAGCGGCGCGCGCCTCGTATCCGCAGCCTTCTGACGCGCCTCGCGACGAAACCTGGTGAGAAAAGCGGGCTAGGCGCAGGCCTGGACTCGCGGCCGCGCAGGGCAGTGGTCCCGCAGCCATCTGCTTGCCTCTCAATGTGAGCTTTCGAAAAGTTTACTGCGCGATGCGGTTGGGATAATAATCCTGCCGCGTGAGCACTTTATAAGATCCAGGCGGCAGCGACGGAATCTCTACCTTGATCCGGTGCTTGTCTTTATTCGCCGATATGGCATCAAATTCCGGCGAGTACCGCAAAATGTACTGCGTTGTGACCTCACCCTCAAGCGAGCCTACCGCCTTATAGATTGCCGAATTGATGGCGGCCGCATACCCACCGGTCCCGACATGCAAAGCGTAATTGCCTTCGTCGGACGGCTGAGAAAGATACCCAGATACTTCGGAATACGGGTTATCCAGCGGATAAAATGGCCGTCCGCCTGTTGACGCGACCAGCTTTTCCAACTGGTCCCGATCCGGATCGTCCATCCCGTATGCCGCCGTGCTGACCGCGTAAATGGTGACCATTTCCCTCTGCGCCAGCTCGATCACCTGGTCAATCGTATACTCGCTCGCGCTGTCGTGCCCGTTCCCGAACACCACGATGATGCGCCGCGGCCTGTACGGCTCGCCGGGAATCAACGTCCGGTCCGTGCACGCCCGCTTGATGGCATCGAACAACGCCGCTCCACCGCCCGGTTTCATGCGGTCCACTTGCGTCGTGAGCTTGTCCGGATCCCAAGTGGTGTTCACTAACAACTCGGCCGTGCTGGAGTAGGAAATCAGGTAACCGGTATAATTCTTGTCGTTGGGCAGCAACCCCCACACCATTTCCTTCACCGCGTCTTTGTAATTCTGCCAGTGAATGGTGCTGTTGTTGCTCATGTCCACCAAGAAGCCGATCACGGTGGGTTGCCTTGGGTCGTGGCTGAAGAACTTGATCTTCTGCACCCGGCCCTCGTCCAGGATCCGAAAGTCTTTCTGTTCCAGGTTGTCGATAAAACGCCCTTTGTCGTCGGTCACGGTCACCGGCAGGATAACTTCCGTCACGGTCGCCCGGATGGTGGGCACAGTGGTCTGCTGCTGCGCCTGCGGTTGCGCCGGCGGTTGGCTCTGCTGCCCCTGTTGCGGAGAGCCAGCCATCGATAGCAAAAGTCCTGCGGCGCAGGCAACGGTGGAAGCGCGCAAAATGGTAGTCACGGCGTTGTTCCTTATTCTACCGCGATCGGCCGGCCGCCATCCCGCCCCTACTTGACCGCTACTACATCCATCGCGAAACCGGCGTCCATCGAAGGCAAACCCTCCACCGGCTCGAGCGATCCCGCCGGCGGCCGCGAGGCGTCGAAGAATTCGCTCCGCACCTTTCGCACCTGATCCGCTATGCCCGATGACAACGCATAGTACTCCACGAACGCCACCCCCCGCGTGGATGCTCCGGCCTGCTGCAGCGATTTCTCCAGCCGCTGGAACGCCAGCCGTGCGTCCTCTTCCCGGAATCCAAACGACACCTGCGAGCCCGTCAGCACCACCTTCGGCGCGCCCACCAACGCCACCTGCGATTGTCCGGCCTCCCGCGACAGGCCCTCCGGGTTCAAGACCGCGAGCGGCGCACCCACCTCCCGGCGCAAGCGCGCCACCGCTTCGCAGGCCGCCAGCGCCCTGGCCGGCGCCCGCTGCGTCTGCACGAAGTTCGCCGCCGCGTCCGGAAACTCCTCCACGACCAGCTTCCGCGTCGCATCGAGGCCCTCCAGCGAGCTCAGAAAACACGTCACCCGCAGCACGTCCGCGGGCTCCGAACCCGCCGCACTCACCGCGGTTCGCAGCGCAGCGAGCGACTTCACCGCCAGCGGCCCCGGTGCGTCCAGCGGATTCTCCGACCACGCCGATTGCGCCGAAATCAACGCCAACCCGTGGCGGTTCATCTCCTTCTTGCCCGCGGCGATTCCTTCCAACACCACTTGCGCCCCTTCCAGCGGCAACCCTCCCGCCTGCACCAGGCTGAGCACGGGCAACGCCTGCTTTCGGTCAGTGAAGAATTCGCTCACCAGGTCGCGCACACGCCGCGCGTCGCCCGAACCCGCCACATAAGCCCGGATTTTCAGAATGGAATCGCCCTTGGCTTCGCGGATCAGGGCGCTGAGTGCATCGCGCACCTGTTTCGTCAGCAGGCCGTTAGCGGAGAGCGGCGTCACGTGGAACGTAAACTTTCGCGGATCGCCTTCCAGCGCCGTGGGGAGGTCCCTGGGCAGTTGCAGGGTCTGAGTTTCGTCCTTCTTCTTTTGCGGAAAGGCCAGCAGCGCCAGCCCGCATGCTAACGCGGCCAGCTTCACCCCTTTTTTCGCGACGCGGCCGCGCGCAAAGCGCATAGAATTAGGATTGTAGCAAAGCGATCCTCTACCACCCGAACAAACCGTGCTTCCGACCGACAGCAAGCCGACGTCCGAGGACAAAGCGTCCCGCCGGCGTCACCGCAGAAAATCGCCATGGATGATGCGCTTCTGGTGGCTTTTCCCTCTCATCGCCGCCGCCTTTTCCACTCCATGGATCTCCTCCTGGTGGACCAGCCGGCAGTCGCCGCGTCACCTGCCCCTGCCAGGGTACATCGGCAACACGGATGTGCTGCGCCAGGAGTTCCTGCGCTTTCAAGGCAAGCCGCTCAGCGATCCGATTATCGAGCAGGATTTCGACCGCGCCTCCGATCTCATGAACCAGGGCGAGTATTCTTCCTCCACCATCCTCCTCGAAACCGTCGCCAAGTCCGCCCAGTTACCGGTCGTCTATAACGACCTCGGCGTCCTCTACGTCAAGCTCGACGACGGCGCCAAGGCGGTCGGCGCTTTCCGTGACGCTCTCGCCCGCGATTCCGAGTATCCTCCTGTCCGTCAGAACCTGGCGCGCTTCAAGCTCGGCAATTCCGCCGATCCGGTCACCCGCGAAGTAGAACCGAACAGCACGGACCGCATCGCCAACGTCATCTCCCTAGGAAAATCCGTCGATGCCGAGATCGCTTCCGACATTGATGATGTCGATTACTTCCGCGTTACTTCTCCGCCAGCGCCCCGCGATCTTCTGCTCGTCGAGCTGGCCAACCGCTCCCAGACCCTGGCTCCACGCCTCCGCATCTACGATGCCGACGGCCGTCCTCTGGACTGGTCCAAGGAATCCCAGGACCCCGGAGCTTCTCTCCGCGAAGTCATCGCGCCGCCTCCCAATACCACTCTCCTTCTCCGCGTCGAAGGCATCAATACTACCGCCGGCGCCTACTCTCTCACTGTCTCTCCCATGAAAGCCTTTGACGCTTTCGAGCCCAACGACGACATCCTCAGTGCCACCAGAATTGACCTCGGTCAAACCGTCGAAGCCAATATCATGGACGGCGACGACACCGATTATTACTCCTTCCGCGGCTCCGAAAGCGGCGCCGTCACCATTACGATTCAGAACCGCTCCAAGACCCTGGTCCCCGCCCTTACTACTTTCACGCCCGAAATGGCCAATAATGGCTTTGGCCCCACACTCAGCGTCCCTGGCTCGAATCTCCACTTCTCCATGAAAGTCGAGCCCGGCAAGACCTATTACATCCAGGTTTGGCCCCGGTCCAAGACCGCTGGGAATTACTCCCTGACCATCAAGTGACGATCCGCCGCAGCGAGGTTAGTTTGTTCGCCACAGGTGTCTACTATGTGCCGGTACTGACAGACACTAGCGTCGCCGCTTGACGCTATCTCGCAGTGGTTGCGGCTATCTTTGTCATGCGGGGCGGGGCAGTGACTCATGACTGCACGCTTCGGGCACCTGTGGTTACTGCGCCACTTCGTTGGGCCGCTGGTGAGAAATGCGGGTCTGTGGCCTACCCGCGATCAGGTTCTCCCGCGCCAGTACGGCGTGCCATGCTCGTCACGGAGATAAATGGTCGTCGAATCGCGCCGCACCTGGCGCGCCAGAATGAGCGGGGCGCCTCCGTACTTCACTTTCGAACCGGTGACCTGGACCCGGTCACCTTTGGCAAAGGTGACTTCAAAATCCTTCAGGTAGTTAGCGGGGCCAAGGTACACATCGATGACTTCGGAATTCTCCTTGGCCGATTCCAGCCGGACCATCAGATGAGTTCCATTCAGCGGGTTCCCGCGGGGAACCTCGCGCAGGTCGGCGACAACCGTCATGGTGTCAACCGTTGTGGTCGCATCGTAGCGCGGCTCGGGCTCCGCCTGGGCCGTCTGGCCCGAAGAGGCTGTCAGCCCCAAAAGCAAGGGCGCCACGAGAAAAAAAACAACAACAATTCGCAACCCCATGGTCATGCCTCCTTTTCAGCCGAACACAAGGGGCGATCAACCACTCGGTCCTATCGTGGACTGGGCTGTCTGTAGTATAAGATTCTTTTATCTGCTTTACAAGAGAGCGCCGCGGCTACTGGACAGCCACCGTCACGCCGGTCTGGCTCTGCCACCCCCCGATGCTGATCGCCAACGGCACGTGCGCTCCGGGGGTTACGCCGTTCGGAATCACGGCATTAATCTGCGTCAGGCCCGCAATGGAGCCGGCCACCGCACCGCTGTACAGAACATTCGCGTTGATGTTCCCGATCGTGACGGAAACCGCTTGCGTCAGAACCGGCGGCAGCGCCGGGGGCAGCGGCGCCGCGATGATGGCGCCATCCGTGCTGGCAGGATTCGTTACGCCGCCGCCGACGCAATAGATCATGATTGCCGAGCCGCGCGCGGCGGGATTGGCCGCCGTATTTACGGAATAGTCCTGGTTGAGGATTGCGCCCGGTCCGATGCCAGAGCGGTCCAGCGTCAGCAGCCCCGGCGTAGCCGCCTGCACGGCCAGCGTCAGGGTGTTGGAAGACGTGCCCTGGTATTGCACCTGCGCCTGCGTCGAACCCGTCACGGCATAAGGCACCACCGCGTTCACCTGCGTCGCGGAGACGTAAAGCAGCGGGGCGGGCACATTACCGAACAGCAATTGCACGTTGCCGAGCGTCGCGGGGAATGATCCCGCCGGAGCCGACACGCCCGCGAGCGGACCGATGTTGACGCCGAACACCGCTACCACCTCTCCGGGCGAAACTGCCCCTTGCGCGTAGCTCCCGCCGTTCAAGACCGCGTTCAACTGCACCGCCGGCCCCGGCGCTGCCTGCTGCGCGACGGTGAACAGCAGCGGCCCGATGTGGATGTTGCCGGTGCGCGCAACGCTGGTATTGGCAATGATGTGGTACGCGAAGCTGCCCGGACCGGCGCCGGAACTGGCCCCGTTGATGCTGATCCAACTCACGTCGCTATACGCAGACCAATTGCAAGACGCGTCGGTCGTGACGGTGATCCGGCCGTCGGCGCCGGCCGACGGCACCGCCGCGAGGCCGGTCGGTGCGATCGTCAGGTTGCTGGGCGACCCGTCTTCCACCAGCGAGAATGTCGCGGAGGGCCCGCTGGTGCTGCCGGCGTACACGATTGCGCTGCCGGAACGCTGGTCCACGCAGGCATTGGCCGCGGCCGTGTAGTTCACCGCGCCGTTCAAAGTACCGCTCGCCGGAGCGGTCAGGGTGATCCAACTGCTGTTCGAGTAGGCCGCCCAGACACAATTCGTCTGCACCTGAAACGTGCCCGTAACGCCCGACACAGCGGCCGTTCCCGACGCCGGCGCGACCGTCACCGCGCAACTGGCCGCGCTTTGGATCACCGTAAACGTGGTGCCGCCAAAGGCCGGGTTCGATACGACGATGTGGCCCGTGCGCGACGAAACATAGGGATTCTGGGCTGCCACCCAGGCGAATGTGCCGTTGCCCGCGCCCTGCGTGCTGGTGGCCGGCAACGTGATCCAGGCGGCGTCCGTGGCGTAGCTCCAGGTGCAACCGGCGGGTGCGGTGATGGTGATGGAGTTGGTGGACGCGTCGGCCGTGATGCTGATGGGCTGAACCGGCACGGGCGCATAGGAATAGGAACACGCCTGGCCAAACAGTGGCGCAGCGGCGGCCAGAAGCAGGAGCAGCTTCATCATTGGTATCGTAGCGCTTCCCGGCATGCTTTCAGGATCTCCACGGCGCCGGGAGTGTCGCCGTGCACACAGATGGTTTCGACGGCGCCGCTGCGCGCCAAGCGCACGGCTTGCGCCGCCGCCGCCTGCGGATCGGTGATCAACGCATCCGCAAACTTGCGCGAGCGCAGTGAGCCATCCGGCTCATAACGGCGGTCGGCGAAGCCCTCGCCGGCCGCCGCCAAACCCATGCCGCGCCACACATCCAGCATAGGGGAACCGGCCAGGCCAAACACCGGAACGCCGCGGTTCCAGCGGGCCACGCCAAGACCGATCGCCCGCGCCACTTCCGGATTGCGCACCGCCACGTTATACAGCGCGCCGTGCGGTTTCACGTGGACGATGGCGCCGCCGAGCCGGCGCACCACGGCATCCAGCCTCTCGATCTGCTCCCAGACCGTGCGCTCGATTTCCGCCGCCGTCATGGCCATTTCGACGCGTCCGAAATTGGCGCGGTCGGGGTAACCGGGATGCGCGCCGATACGGACCTTGCGCTCGAGCGCCAGCCGCACCGTCCGCTCCATGGTGGCTTCGTCCCCGGCGTGGCCGCCGCAGGCGATGTTGGCCGATGTGATGTGCTCCATCAGGGCGGCTTCATGGGCGGAGTCTTCCAACTCGCCCATGTCGCAATTGAGATCTATGTTCATAAGGGAGCCTTTCGAAAAATATTTCAACGCGGAGGCGCGGAGACGCGGAGAAAAGGGCGGAGAAGAGACAAGAGAAATGAGGATTCATAGCGGAGTCACGGGCTGACGGCGTTGGGAAATAAGCGCGCACCATCTCTCTTTTGTCTTCTCTGCGTCTCCGCGGTGAATTCTCATATCCCATGCAGCCACTTTTCCTGCTCCTGCATCAATTCCAGCGCGCGTTCCATGGTAACGCGTTCGAAGCGCGTCTGGTCGCGCGGGCGGAGCTGGCCGACGCGCCAGAAGTCGGCCGAGATCACATTGGCCGGTTTGGGGTATCCGCCGGTTGTCTGGTGATCGACGAACAGGATGATGGGCTGCCCGTCGGGCGGCACCTGCACGGCGCCGAGCGGCACTCCTTCAGTGAGCATATGGCCCGCCGGGCTGGGAATCGCGGCGCCGCGCAGGCGCAGCCCCATGCGATTGGATTCCTCGGAAATGGTGTATTCCGCCGCGTATAGCTCGCCGGCGAACCAGGCGGCCTGCGGGCCATCGGTGACGCGCAGCGGTCCGGCCGCCGGGAATGGCGGAATCGCGCTCCCCGGGCGCGGCCGGCGCACGGCTTGGTTGCCGACCGGAAGCACGTCTCCCTGGCGAAGCGCCCGGCCGCCCACGCCCGTCATCAGGTGAGTGGAAGCGCTGCCCATCACCTTAGCCACACCGATCGAGCCTCTGACGCACAGGTAGCAGCGGGCGCCGGAGCGCGACGGGCCACACCGCACCGTCTGGCCGGCCTTCACTTCCACGGCGGTCCACAGCGGCAAATCCGTCGAAAAATCCGAGCCAGTCAGCGCGATGGTCGCGGTTTGCTCGAACTCGAATTCGCCTCCCGTCAGGGTCATCTCCAGCGCGGCGGCATTCTCGGCGTTGCCCACCAACAGGTTGCCCGCGCGCAATGCCAAGGCGTCGGCGGCGCCGGAGGCCGACACGCCAAAGGGCGCCCAACCGAACCGGCCCAGATCCTGGACAGTGGTGAGAAAGCCCGGAGACACGACCCGAATCGAACTCACGCGCGGCGCCCTTTCCGCCCTGCCAAGGGCTCCGCAACGAAGCGCACCTGGTCGCCCATGCGCAGCAGGGGCGGTGGCGAGCCCTGCGGGTCGAAGAGACGCAGAGAAGTGCGGCCCAACAGACGCCAGCCGCCCGGCGATGCCAGCGGGTATACGCCCGCCTGCGCGCCGGCAATCCCCACGCTGCCTGCCGGCACGTGTCTGCGGGGCGCCGCCAGGCGCGGCGTGGCCAGCTCCGATGGAAGCCCGCCCAAATACGGAAAGCACGTCGAGAAGCCCACGAAGAAAACCAGATATTCCGCCGCGCCGAAAAGCTCTACCACGCGCTCCGCCGCCAGGCCCGCGTGGCGCGCGACATCTTCCAGATCCGGACCGAACTCGCCGCCATACCGCACCGGGATTTCGATGGTGCGCGACTCTTCCGCGCGGCCCGAATCCGGCATGCCGAGGCGCTCGCGCACCAGGGCCTCAATTTGCTCATGGGTGCGCAGCCGGGGATCGAAATCCACCAGCACGGAAGCGTACGCGGGGTGAAGATTCATGATGCCGCGGACGCCCTCAAGCGCTCGCGTGAGCCGCATGACCGCGCCGTAAGACTCCATGGAAATCTCTTCGCCGAAGGAGACCAGAAGCGATCGGTCGCTGGCCGGGCGGATGTCTTGCAGCACCTACTCAGTCTAAATCAGCCGGGCGTAACCGCGGCGACAATAAATGCACGACGCCCACCGCCAGCAGGTAAGCCGAACCGGCGTAGAGGAAGCACGGCAAATAGCTGAACTGCACGATTCTGCCAATTGACAACTGCGTCACGGCGCCAGCCACCGCCCCCGCCAGACCGCCGATTCCGGTCACGCTCCCCACCGCGGTTTGTGGAAACAGATCCGAAGCCAGCGTAAAGATGTTCGCCGAAAAGCCCTGGTGCGCCGCGGTAGCCAGGCCCAGCAGCCCCACCACTACCCACAGGTTCTTCGAGTATGGGGCGTACAGCACCGGCAGCACACACAGTGCGCAAATCAGCATGGCCGTCTTGCGAGCAACATTGACGCTCTTGCCGCGCCCTATCATCGCCCCGGAAAGCCATCCGCCCGCCACGCTGCCCACCGTGCAGCAGGCGTATACCACTATGATCGGCGCGCTCGACCGGCCCAGTGTCAGATGGAACGTCCGTTGCAGATACCCCGGCAGCCAGAAAAGCCAGAACCACCAGACCGGATCCGTGAGCATCTTGCCGATCGCGAATGCCCACGTCTCTTTCTTGTCGATCAGCCGCGCCCACGGGATGCTGCGGATTCTCTGCGGGGGATCGGATTGAATATGCCCCAACTCGCGGACCGAAACTCGCTTATGCTCTTCCGGCTTGGCATAGATCCACAACCAGAACACCAGCCAGACCAGACCAGACGCGCCCCCAATAAAGAAGGCGCCCCTCCAGGTGAAGTGACCCGCCAGGAACGGCACAGCCAGCGGCACCAGAAGGTTGCCGATGTTAGCCCCGGAGTTGAAAATACCGGTAGCCAGCGCGCGTTCCTTTACCGGAAACCACTCGGCAACAGTTTTGATGCAGACGGGGAAATTCGCCGCCTCGCCGATTCCCAGAAAAAACATGGCCGCCGCAAAGGTGGGAACCGAAGTGGCCGCGCCTGGCGCCATCGCGGCAAAACTCCACATGATAATGGCGATGGTAAAGGCCTTCCGCGTTCCCAATTTGTCGGCCAGCCACCCGGCCGCCAGAAACGCCGCCGCATAAGCCGCCTGAAACGACCCCGTCATAAAGCTGTATTGCACGGTCGTGAAACCGATGACCCCTTCCAGGTCCTTTTCCAGGAAGCTCAGGATTCCGCGATCCATGTAGGCAATCACAGTGGCAAAGAACAAGAGCCCGCAGATCAGCCAGCGCACGTTCGACCTGGCCGGCCGCGAAGAAAGTGAGGTTGTCATGGAATTCATCTGATTATAGCTGGCAGCCTGCATAAGCTCTTTAAATTTCTTTGGCGTTTTGCACAGACGTTTCGCGGGGAATGGGGCGCACGAACTCGTGCCTGCCGGCTCCGGGGGTAGAGGAGTTTCCCACCTGAAAGTGGTGTCGCGTTATAATCGCTTTGGGCCGGAACCTGATGATGAAAACACCGGAACGGCTGCTCTTGAGCGGGGATGAAGCCGTGGCCTTGGCGGCGCGCGACGCCGGGATTGCGCTGGGAACCGGCTATCCGGGCACGCCTTCGACTGAGATTCTGGAGCATTTCGCCACGTTGGGTAGCCGCGCACAGTGGGCGCCCAATGAGAAGGTGGCCATGGAAGTGGCTATCGGAGTGGCATTTACGGGCGCACGCGCGCTCGTCACCATGAAACATGTAGGCCTCAACGTGGCCGCCGATCCGTTCTTCACGGCGGCTTACACCGGCGTCCCCGGGGCCCTGCTGATCGTCTCGGCCGACGACCCTGGGATGGCCTCCAGCCAGAACGAACAGGACAACCGGCGCTACGCCCTGGCGGCCGGTATTCCCATGCTCGAGCCATCGGATTCCCAGGAAGCCTACGATTTCGCGGGTCTGGGTCTAGACCTGTCGTCCCACTGGAAAATCCCCGTCCTTCTGCGGATGACCACGCGCGTCTGCCATTCAAAAACTCTGGTGGATGCCCACCGCAGGTTCGCGCAACCCGCGGCGGAGCCGTTTTTCGAACGTGATGCCGCCGCGCGCGTGATGATTCCGGCTTATGCCCGGCCGGCACACCGCCGGCTACGGCGCAAGCTGGAAGATTTGACCTCGTGGAATGAAAGCGAGGGTCCCAACCAGATCTCCCGCGGCGACGGCAAACTCGGCATCATTACCTCCGGCATCTCATACATGCACGTTCGCGAAGCCGCCCCGCAAGCCGCGGTTCTCAAGCTCGGCATGACGTACCCGCTGCCCGTCCGGACGGTGCGCCAGTTCGCCGCAACCGTCGAGCGCCTGCTGGTGATCGAGGAGGGCGACCCGTACCTGGTCGAATCCCTGCGCGCGGCCGGCATTGCCGTCGAAAGCGCCCCCGCGATGTACCGCTTCGGCGAATTGAACGTCGGGCGCGTGCGCCGCATCCTGGCTAACGATGTCACACCGGAAGCCGCGCCGCCGTCCGGCAAGGCGCCCGAGCTGTGCCCCGGTTGCCCGCACCGCACGGTCTTCACCGCCTTGCGCAATCTGGACTGCATCGTGGCCGGCGACATCGGTTGCTACACCCTCGGCGTGCTGCCGCCCTTCAACGCGATCGATACCAGCATCTGCATGGGCGCCAGCATCGGCATCGGTCTGGGCATGCGCCACATGCTTCCGCCCGAGCAGGCACGGCGCGTCGTCAGCGTGATCGGCGACAGCACCTTCATCCACAGCGGCATCACCGGGCTGGTCGAGATGGTCTATAACCCGCCGGCCACCGGCCACCTGGTAATCATTCTCGATAACGGCACCACCGCCATGACCGGTATGCAGGAGCATCCCGCGACCGGCCGCTCGCTCGATCACCATCGCGCCGGCAAAGTAGTCATCGAGGACCTCGTACGCGCGCTCGGCATCCACAATATCCGCGTGCTCGATCCCACCCGCGATCCCGCCGCCTTCCAGCAACTCGTGGCCGATGCCCTGGCGTCCGGCGAGCTATCGCTGATCGTGGCGCGGCGCGATTGCCTGCTCGCCACCAGGAAGATCAAGTCGTACGAAGCCGCCCTCCGGGAGGCCTGCGTTGGATAGAGTAATCAACGTCGTGGTGGCGGGCCTGGGCGGCCAAGGGGCGCTCAAGGCCTCCGACATCGTGGCCGACGCCGCGGTGCGCACCGGTCTGGACGTCAAGAAGAGCGAGGTTCACGGCATGAGCCAGCGCGGCGGCTCGGTATCGAGCGATGTTCGCTTCGGTCCGCGCGTATTCAGCCCCATGGTGCCGCCGGGCGAAGCCGATTTTCTGATCGTGCTGTCCGCGGACCAGGTGGAAGTGAACCGCTGGCAACTTGGTCCCGGCGGGACCTTGATCTCGCCCGGCATCATTCCGGAAGATGCCCTGCACAGCAAGCGGAGCCTCAACGTGGCTCTGCTGGGCGCTCTCAGCGCGGCGCTCGCGATCCCGGTGGATCACTGGCACGCCGCCATCCGCGCGCAGTTTCCGGAAAAGCTGCGCGCTGCCAACCTTGAAGCCTTCGCTGTGGGAAGGAGTGCGCGCGTATGATCACGCAAACCATGAGCGTCTCGCGCTCCATCGCCGAGCAGATGGAGCGAACTTCCTGGATTCGCCGCATGTTCGAAATCGGCATCCAGCTTCGCAAGGAACGCGGCGCCGATAACGTTTTCGATTTTTCGCTGGGCAACCCCGACGTGGAGCCGCCCGCCGCGGTCATCGAAGCCCTGCGGCAGATAGTCGCCGAAAACCGCCCGCATAGCCACGGCTATATGCCCAACGCCGGTTTCCCCGCCGTTCGCGCCGCTATCGCAAGCCGCCTGGCCGAACGCACCGGCCTTCCCTTTACGCTCGACGACATCCTCATGACCTCAGGCGCCGCCGGCGCCATCAACACCATCCTCAAGGCCGTTCTCGACCCCGGCGACGAAGTCATCGTCCTCAACCCCTACTTCCCGGAGTATCGCTTCTATATTGAAAACCATGGCGGCCAGGTAGTGCCCGTGGAAACCGGCGCCGACTTCCAACCCGATATCGCCCGCGTCGCGGCGGCCATCACGCCGCGCACCAAGGCGCTGATTCTGAATTCGCCCAACAACCCCACTGGCGTGGTTTACAGCGCCGACGTGCTGCGCGCGCTCGACCGCATCATTCCGGAGCCCGTGTTGGTCATCAGCGATGAACCGTACCGCTCGCTGACTTTCGACGGCCTCACACCCCCGGAAACGCTGCGGATCCTGCGCCGCTCCGTGCTGGCGTGGAGTTGGTCCAAGGCCATGGCGATTGCCGGTGAGCGCATCGGTTACGTGGCCATCCCGCCACACCTGCCGGAAGCCGCGCAGTTGCGCAACGCCTGCATCTTCGCGAACCGTATCCTGGGGTACATCAACGCGCCCGCCATCTGGCAATTGGTGGTAGCCCAAGCCCCCGACGCCGCTATCGACGTGGCCCTGTACCAGGCCCGTCGCGATCTCCTGTGCGACGCCTTGACCTCCATGGGCTACGACGCTCCGCGCCCGCAAGGCACCTTCTACGTATTCCCCAAGACGCCCATACCCGACGACATCGCTTTCATCGGTCTGCTGCAAGCCGAAGGCATTCTGGCCGTCCCCGGCGCCGGTTTCGGCCGCGGCGGCCACATGCGTCTCTCCCTGACCGTGCCGATCGATTTGATCGAGCGCTCGCTAGTGGGGTTTGAACGGGCTATCCGAAACTGCCGCTAGCCGGTAGGACAGGCCCCCTGGCCTGTTGCTTCGACCCACCGCATCCTCCAGGGCGCCGTCCCGATTCGCTAAACTCGACAGGAGATGTGTGGAATCGCTTTTGAGTGGGACCGGAGAAAGGACGCGGTGAATCTCCGGAAGCACGGTGTCGGATTTGCGGAGGCATGCACCGTTTTCGATGACCCGCTTTCGATTACGATCCCAGACCCAGACCACACCATCGACGAAGAGCGCTTCGTAATCATTGGAATATCCAGCCAGCGAAGTCTGATGATTGTGGTTCATACTGTTAGAGGAGAGCGAATCCGTCTGATCAGCGCTCGTCCGGCAACAAAGCATGAAAGACGCAATTATGAAGAAACCTCCAACTAAGCGCCGCCCCCGCGAGATGAGAGCGGAGTACGATTTTTCCGCTGGCGTTCGGGGAAAGTACGTGGACAGGTACCGCCGGGGAACCAATGTAGTGCTCCTTGATCCGGAATTGGCCGATGCATTTCCAGATTCGAAGTCGGTCAATGATGCACTTCGGGCGCTTGTCGCGATTGCAGCGCGAGCCGAAACCCGCAAACGCGCATGAGAGCGGTCATTTCGCGCTTGTCACGGTTTTTGTCTCTGAAAAAATCGGTTGGCAGGCGAAAGCGCCTACCCACAATAAAATAAAGCAAGCTGCAGCGCATCAATGTGGGACAGAGGCTTTTGGTCTGTCAACCCGGCGATGGCAACGATTGTTTCACGGCTCCCCGTCCCCGAATTCATGCCACGGCTTGGAACAGTAAGACCATTCCGATGAGAATGAGCCCGCCATGAACATAGAGGAGGAACTGGTCAGCGCCCATGCGACGGTTGATCGCCCGCCCCAAGAACGTTGCCAAGATAACAAAGGGCAATGACAGCAGGTAGAGCCGGTTGACTGCCGGAGTCCACAGGCCGACAAGCCAGTAACCCCACAAGCCCGCGAGGCTGGCCGGAAGAAAATATCCCTGCAAGGTCGCCCGGAATTGTTGCGGCGGCCACCTGCGGAGTGAACCATAAATCACCAGGGGAGGACCATTCATGCCGTATGCGCCGCCCAACACCCCCGCGCTGAATCCGAACAGCCACGCAAACTTGTCGTTCTTCAGCTCACGGTGATTGCGGCTGAGCAATGAATGTGCGGAGAAGGCGATAATGACGGCGGCCAAAACCCCTTTGACAACAGGTTCGGCTACGTCCTTAAGGAGCATCAGACCCAGAGGGATGCCGAACATGGTCGGGAGCACCAGCCTTCCCGCAGTGCGGAGTTGGACCTTCCGCCAGTCCTGCACCACCACAATCAACGCCACGGTTATCGAAACCAGCACGGCAACCGGCGCCGCTACTCCAACGGGCACTATGAGCGCGAGCAGTGGCACGGCCACTAATGCCTCGCCAAACCCAAACGCCGAACGAATAAGGGTTGCCAGAAACACAATGCCGGCTATCAGAATCGCTACTGGTTCCGTAATCATGCTTTCCAAGTTTAGCTGCCTAGCGCGTCAACACCCGTCCCGGCAGCGCGTTCGTCATCTTCCCACCATCGATCACCGGCACTCCATTCACCAGCACGAACTGCATTCCCTCGGAAAGCTGATTCGGATTCTCAAACGTCGCCACATCGCGTATGGTTTCCGGGTCGAACACCACCACATCGGCCCACATTCCAGCCTTCAACACGCCCCGGTCGGCAAACCGCATCCGTCCAGCCGGCAGGGCCGTGAATTTCCGGATGGCCTCTTCCAGTGTCAGCTTCTTTTCTTCCCGCACGTACTGGCGCAGAATGTGTGGAAAGGCGCCATAGGCGCGCGGATGCGGATGCTCCTTGCCCAGCAGCCCGTCCACCGCCGTCCCCTGTGAATCATTGCAGACGGATACCCAGGGCTGCTGCAAGGCCAGCGCCACGTCCGGCTCCGACATCACGAAAAACGCCACCTCGGTGAAGGCTTCATCCTCGATCAGCAGATCGAAAACCGTGTCGATGGGATCCTTGTTCCACAGTTTGGCGATCTCCGCGATAGTCTTCCCCTGTAGCGGCAGCAGCTTCGGATTCTGCACCGCCCCCACAATGAACGATTCCGGTCCGGCCACCTGCTGCCATTCGTTGTTCCAATCGCCGCCCGGCGTCTCGATGTCTTTGCGGATGCGCGCGCGCTGCGCCGGATCCTTGAGACGTTCGATCAGCTTCTTGTCGCCGCCATCGTGGGCCCAGGGCGGAATGACGGCCGAAAAGGAATTGAACGCGGCCGTGTAGGCATACGTGTCCGCGGCCACATCCACTCCGGATTGCCGCGCGGCTTCGATGTGCGCCACAATCTCCGGCATGCGTCCCCAGTTCGGTTTGCCGGCCGCCTTGAGGTGCCAGATCTCCACTGGAATCCTGGCTTCCCAGCCGATGCGGAAGGCCTCATCCAGCGCTCCCATAATGCCGTTCCCCTCATCGCGGATGTGCGAAGCGTAAATGCCGCCGAACTTGCCCGCCTCAGCCGCCAGCGCGATCAGTTCCTCCGTGGTGGCGTACGGCGCCGGCGCGTATTGCAGCGATGTCGAAAGCCCCACCGCGCCATCGCGCATGGCGTCCCTCACCAGCCCCTTCATGCGCTCCAGTTCCGCCGCCGTGGGCGCGCGGTTGTCTTCGCCCACCACCACGCGCCGCACTTGGGTGGCTCCCACGTAGCTCGCCAGGTTGATTCCCATCCCCTGCTTCCGCAGGCGCGCGAAGTATTCGCCGAACGTCCGCCAGGTGGGCTGGATGCCGTAGTGTTCCCAGGTGGCATGGTCCAGCTTGATGACTGCGTCGTTGAGTGGCGCAATCGACCCGCCTTCCCCGGTGACCTCCGTGGTGATGCCCTGGTAGATCTTTGAGGGCAAGTGCGGGTTCACCAGGATGGTGGTCTCCGACTGCCCCAGCATGTCGATAAATCCAGGCGCCACCACCATGCCGCGCGCGTCGATGATGCGGCGCGCCGGCTGGTCAACCAAATGCCCCACCGCGGCGATCTTGCCGGCCCGGATGCCTACATCGGCGGCGTACCACGGCGAACCTGTGCCGTCGATGATGCGCCCATTGCGAATCACGATATCGTACGGATTGGCTGCGGCGGCGAACAGCAGAATCGGAAGCAGAAATGGCATAAGGATGACCAGCTACCCAGTATAGTTCGCCGACCCCCGGTTTTACGGTACTCTGATACGCAATGCCCCATCTCGCATTCACCGCCGGCGAACGCGCAGTCTTCCGCCGCCTTCGGTCTCCCGAGAAAATCCAGCGATTCCTGGACGACCTCGGCTACAACAAGGAAACGCACGGCCCCACCTGCCGCTCGCCGCGCGGCGTCCTCAGGAACCGCACCGCCCACTGCATGGAGGGCGCCTTGTTCGCCGCCGCCGCTCTGCGCATGCTGGGCGACCCACCTCTGTTGCTCGACCTCGAAGCCGTCCGCGACGACGATCACGTGCTCGCCGTCTTCCGCCGCTTCGGCCATTGGGGCGCTTTGGCGAAATCCAATTTCGCGGGACTCCGCTACCGCGAGCCGGTATACCGCACGCTACGCGAGCTGGTGATGTCGTACTTCGAGCACTACTTCAATCTGCGCCAGGAAAAAACGCTCAGAAATTATTCCCGTCCGGTCAACCTGCGGCGCTTCGATTCCATTCACTGGATGACGGCGGAAGAGGACGTGTGGCAAGTCCCCGAATACCTGTGCGAGATCAGGCATATACCGGTGCTTCCCGCGCGCCTGGCCGCGCGCCTCGGGCGCGTGGATGACCGTCTGTTCGCCGCCGGCCTGGTCGGCAGGCACGTCTAAACGGCTTTCCGCCGTTCCCTGAGGGCATGGATCACGGTCGGCGCCAGCGAGATGGCAATGATCGCCAGAATCACCGCGTCGAAGTGCTCGTGCACGAATTTCACGTTGCCGAGTCCGTATCCCAGCGTGGTCATCAGCAATACCCACCCCATGCCGCCGCACACGCTGAAAGGCAGGAATCGCAGGTAGGGCATTTGCCCCACGCCCGCCACGAAGGTCGCGAACGTTCGGATGATCGGCACGAACCGCGCGAACATGATGGTCTTGCCGCCGTACTTCTCGTAGAACGCCTTGGTGCGCGTGACATACTCCTGCTTGAAGAAGCGCGAATCCGGGCGGCTGAAAATGCGCGGACCGGTCTGCCGGCCCAGCAGGTATCCCGTCGAATCTCCCACCATCGCCGCCATCATCAGCACAGCGTTCACCAGGACGATGTTCAACTTGCCCGCGCCCGCCACCACGCCCACCGTGAACAGCAGGGAATCTCCGGGCAGAAAAAGTCCCACCAGCAGCCCCGTCTCGGAAAACACGATGCCGAACAACACGGCATAACCGAGCCAGCCGGTCAACAGCGTCGCCAGCAGGTGAATCAACCGGTCCGGGTTTGTCAGCGACCGGAGAAAATCAAGAATGGCATGGATCATTCACTAGCCGCGGAAGCTGCTGATGATCCGATTGATGACATCCTGATGCAGTTTCAGCTTTCCTTGCCGCACCAGTTCTTCCACCAAGCCATCCTGGAACAGGTTGCCCCGGATGCGCGCCTTTTGCACCTTGAGATCTTCGCGAATCTTGTCGCGCTGTTCCGCCAGTTGGCCCATGTCCACCGGGAGGTGCGCGATCACCTTCACGATCATGGTGGCATCCGGCATGGGGATCGGATTCATAATGGTCCCGTCAGGCTTCGGGAACGCGTCATCGATGTAGGTGGCCGATCCGAATCCATCGATTGTAGCCTGGCGCTTGAAGGGATCGGGAGTCTTGACTTCCAGACCCATAGCCTTGGCGGCCTTGACCAGATCGCCGCTGGCCTTGGCGGCGTCCACCAGTTCCTTGGAGCGCTTCTGCATCAGGTTGGTGAGAGTCTGGCCGCTCAGGAATTGCCGGATCTGGCCCTTGACCTCTTCCAACGTAGCTTGGCGCGCGGCAATGACGTCCGTGACTTCTGCCAGCGCCAGTTTGCTGGCCCCCAGGGCCACCACTTGCGAAACCTCGCCCTGCTTCAAAGCGGCAATCGATTGGTCAAAGTCGGAATTGCTCCCGACTTCCGGCAGCGGCTTGCCTGGTTCCGCGCCGTCGGCGCGAATGAACTGCATTCCCAAATCCGCCGCCACTTTCTCGGGATGCGCCGGGTCCTTCTGTAAAACGGCTTGGGCGGTGTCGGAAATCTGCTGCATTTTCTCGCTGGCCCGCAGTTGCTTCCACTGCTTGCTCAAATCGTCCTTCACTTCGGCGAACGGCTTCACCCGCGCGCTATCGTGCGCCTGGACCTGGATGATGTGGAAACCGTACTGCGTTTTCACCAGGTCGCTGATCACGCCGGGTTTGAGCGAGAAGGTAGCCTTCTCGAATTCCGGCACCATCTGTCCCCGCGTCACCCAGCCCAGGTCCCCGCCCTTCACGGCGGAACCGGTGTCTTCGGAATTCTTCTTCGCCATTTCGGCGAAATCCGCGCCGGCCCGAAGCTGCTTTAGAATGTCCTCGGCCTTGGCCTTGATTTTCGGCTCGTCCGATGCGGGCTTTCCTTGGGTCATCAACAGGATGTGCCGCGCCTGCACCCGTTCCGGCATGCGGAAGTTGTTGAGGTTCTGGTTGTACGCCGCCATCAAATCGGCGTCTGACGGATTCAGGCCCGCCTCGATCTTGGTCTGGTCCGCCACCAGGATTACCAGGTTCTTCTTCGCCGGAATGGTGAAGCGCGCCATATCCGCCTTATAATACGAGGCCACCTGTTCCTCGGTGGGCTCCGCTTCCTTCTTGTACTTGTCTGGCGCCATTTTCACGAACTGAATCTTCAATAATTCGTTCTTCTTGTGGTATTCGTTTTCGATCTCGAGGGGCGTCACAATGGTCCCCTCCAGCGCCACTTGCCGCAGCCGCGCGATCAGCATGTCGCGCTTCATATCGCTCTCGAACTTCTCGATCGTCACGCCCTGCTGCGCCAGCATGGCCGCGTAGACATCCTTGCCGACGAACTTGCCGTCCGGAAACAGGCCGGCGTACTGCTCGCGAAGCGCGGCCGCCACATCCTGGTCCGTGACTTGCAGGCCCAGCCGGTCGGCCTCGTAAGCCATGGCATGCTCGATGATGATCTCGTTGATCATTTCCGGCACGTAGTTCGGCAGCACTTCCGGCGGAAGCTGGCGGCCCTTCGTCAGGTTTTGAATGGTGTGCCGCACCTCGGTTTCGGTGACCATTTCCTTGCCGACTTGGGCCACTACCACATCACCCGCGCCGGAATTCCGGTCGTAATTGGGCACCAGGTACAGCAACATGGACGCTGACACTAACAGCAGGAGTGCTGCCATGCCAAACTTTTTGAGTTTTTCTCGATTGCCAAGGCTAAACAGATCAAACATGGATGCCCGAAACTCCTGTCTTCAAAGGGGAATTACCAGTATAGCGAAAGCCGCCGCAGGCCGCTTGATCCACGGGACCGGCGTTCTGGCCGGCCGAAGCCGGGTGCAGCCCGGCCTGGGCGCGGGCGGCGCCGCACATTTTGTTGGCCGCTCCGCCGCGCTGTGCGTCAGGCGCCGGCCAACGGCGCGCGCCCGCCGCCCCGCGGGCCTCGCTTCTTCGGCAAAAAGGGAAACACCGGCACTGGCGGCCGGTTTCCCAAACCGCATTCGGCGTGCACCGCGCGAACGGCCTTTTCCAGGCCGTCCCGCCGCACCACCACCGCGATGGTCATTTCGCTCGATCCTTGCGCGATGGCGATTACGTTCACATGCACTCTCGAAATCGCCGTGAAGATGCGGCCCGCCAATCCCGCCTTTCCTTGCATTCCTTCGCCCACCGCCGCCAGCAACCCGACGTCCCGGTCCACCTTCACGGGTTCCAGGTAGTGGTGCGCGAACTCCAGCGCCAGAGCCGCTTCCAATGCTTCCAGCGTACGTCCCAGTTCTTCCTCGCGCACCAGGAAGCAAAAATTCTGCCGGTAACTCGAACTGGAAAGCAGCAGCACTTCCACGTTGGCCCGCGCTACGGCGTCCAGCGCCCGCGCCATCACCCGGACGCCGTTCAATTCCGGGCTGCCCGGTTCCAGCGATACCAGGGCCACCTTCCCCATGGACGCCACCGCCCGCGCGCCATTGGGTGGTTCGGAAACCGAAGGCGCAATCATTGTCCCCGGCTTCTCCGGCGCAAAGCTGTTCTTGCTCCACACCGGGATCTTTTTTTCCGCCAGCGGCGCCAGCGTCCTGGGGTGCAGAACCTTGGCCCCGTTATAGGCCAACTCGGCCGCCTCCGCGTAGGTGATTTGCGGTAAGACCTGCGCGTCCGGGACCAACCGCGGGTCGGCGCTCATGATGCCATCCACGTCGGTCCAGATCCACAACTCCGCGGCGTCCAGCGCCGCCGCCAGAATGGACGCCGAGAAATCCGATCCGCCCCGGCCCAGCGTGGTCGGCCGACCGTCGGCCGTGGCGCCGTTGAAGCCCGTCACCACCGGCAGCGTCCCGCGCTCGAGCAGCGGCAGCAGCCGCGCGCGCGCTTTCACGGTGGTGGCATCCATCAACGGCGATGCGTTCCCGAACATCGCGTCCGTCACCACGGCTTCGCACGCATTCACCGCTTCCGCGGGCGCGCCGGCGCCCGAAAGGTACGCCGCCATCAACGTAGCCGAGAGCAATTCCCCGGTGACCACGGCCTCATCCACCGAGCGCGGCGGCCGAGCCCCCAGCATTGTCATGCCGTTCACGATCCGCTCGAATTCTCCGATTAACTCGCCGATCCGCGCGGCCACCGCCGCCTGCTTCTCCGCCGGCAGCAACTCCCGGCAAGTCTCCTCGTGCCGCTGGCGCAGCAACGCCAGGCTCGCGTCCGCGGCTGCGCGGTGCCCCGCTTCCGCCTGGCGCATGGTGTCCAGCAGGAGGTCCGTGATCTTCGACATCGCCGACACCACCATCACCACCGGCCGCTTCTTCTGTTCCCCGGCCACCAGGCTCGCCGCAACCTTCATGCGTTCGGCCGAGCCCATGCTCGTCCCGCCGAATTTCATTACCAGCAAGTTTTTCAAAGAATCGTGCCTCTTTCAGAAGATAGAAGTCAGAAGACAGGAGTCAGAATCCCGGGGCGGCCGGCTTTCTTCTGACTTCTGACTTCTGGCTCCTGACTCCTGTCTTCCTCATTTGTTGCTGTGATATTCCTTCCCGTTGGTCACTCGCGCCCGCACCATTTTCAGGATGGACTCTTCGACCTCATCCAGGCTCAGACCGGTCGAATCCAGATACGTGGCGTCGGGCGCTTGCGCCAGTGGCGCATCGGCCCGCGTGCTGTCGCGGCGGTCGCGCTCCTTCATCTGCTCCGCCAGAGCGTCCACATCCACCGTGCTTCCCTTGGCCCGCTCTTCTTCCAGGCGGCGGCGAACGCGCTCTTCGATGCCGGCATCCAGGTAGATCTTCACCGCGGCGTTCGGGAACACCACGGTGCCGATATCGCGCCCCTCCATCACGACGCTCGAACGCTCGCCGATCTCGCGCTGCTTGCCCACCATCGCCCGCCGCACGCCGGGGATCACCGCAATCCGCGACGCCCCGCTCGAAACCTCCGGCGTGCGGATGGCCTGGCTAACGTCCTCGCCATTCAAATGGATGCGGCCCGGCGCCAGTTCGATGGCGGCCGCCAGGGCCAGTTGTTCCATGCGGTGCAGGTCGTCGAAGCGCACCCCCTGGCGCACAGCCCAGAGCGCCACCGCGCGATACATCGCGCCGGTGTCGATATATGTAAAGCCGAGGCGTTGTGCCAGGCGCCGCGCGATGGTGCTCTTCCCGGCTCCCGCCGGCCCGTCAATCGCTACCACCACGCGCTTCGGTTGATTGTCGCCCAAGATCTAGAATAACAAGAGCCATGAGCCCCGACGAATTCGACCGCCTGGTGGCCGCCGCCTACGCCCGCATTCCCGGGCGCTTCCGCAAGCGTCTGAAGAACGTCGCGCTGCTGGTGGAAGCGGAGCCTTCCGCCGCGCAACTCGGCCGCATCCGCGGCGGCCGCGGCAGCACCCTGCTGGGGCTCTATGAAGGCCGCCCGCTCACTACCCGCAGCGTCTTCGAGCCGTTCTCCATGCCCGACCGCATCACCATTTTTCAGGGGCCTCACGAGCGCCTGGCGCGCAGCCCCGCCGCTTTGCGCCGCATGGTGGAAGACACCGTCTGGCATGAAGTGGCCCACTATTTCGGCATGAACGAAGAACAGGTGCGCGCCTCCGAGCGCCGGCGCCGCGCCAGATAAGGCCGGCCTCATGACTGGCCGAAGCACCAAAGCAGCCGCTACTGACTGTGGCCGCCCGTGCCCGGGCCACTGCTGCTTGGCGCCGCGCTGCCCGGTCCGCTGCCCGTGGTGCTCGCGGCGCCGGTCTGGCTGGCATTCGCCGGCGTTCCGGGCCCGCCGCTCAGCGGGTTGGTCGGCGCCCGGTACTTGGTGATGTCGAAAATGTACTCCCACTCGTTGATGGCCGTGCGGTCGTTGATCACCATGATGCCTTCCGCTTCGAACTTGCTGGCCACCCCCGCGATGCCGCCGCCCACGATGGTCCCCGGATTATTCGCCGGCATTCCGCCGGGACGCGGTTGCGTCAGAATGCCCTGGATCATCCCCGCCGCCGCGGCCTGCGCCGCGGGATTCGTCTGCATGCTCGATTGCTGCCCGCTCAGTCCCGGCGGCGCGCCCGGTAATCCACCCGGCGGTAGAGCCGGAATTCCACCCGGTGGCGCGCCCGGAAACCCGGGCGGCACGCCGGTTGGCGGCGCTCCCGGCTGCCCCGGCATGCCTCCCGCTTGCGTGCCGGTAGTGGACGCACATCCGCCGATGTATGCCGTGCAGGGCTGGGTCTGTCCCCCGGTGGCGCCCGGCCCAGTGCTTCCCGCGCCGCCGCCCGGCAGTCCCATTGAGCCCGTCGATCCTGAATTTACCCCGCCGCCCGCGTCTCCGCTGCTTCCCTGCGAGCCTCCCGGCGTTTGCGCGCCGCTGTCCGCCCCCGCCGAATCGCTGGGACGACGCCGCATGGCCGCGCTGGCGCCACCCTGTTGCTGCTGGTTCGAAACCGCATCGAAACTCTGCAACACCTTGATGTAGTCGCTACCCGCCGAACCCGAGTTCTTGGCGTTTTGATTCTGATTCTGCTTCTGCGCCACCGAATCGGGAAACATCCCGGGAACGCCACTGGTGTGGATCAATCGCCATTCGTCTTTCCCGGTCATCGGGTCCACATACTTGCGCCTCAGGTAGCGATGGTTGTTGAAGTTTTCGAGCTGGTCGATGGACGCCGGATAATTGTGCGTCGGATTGTTCGTCTTGTCGTTTACAAAGACCTGGATGGCCCGCTTGAACTGGTTGCCGCGGTCGATCAGCAACAGCTCCTTCTGCCGCTCGGCTTCGAACGCCACCCGCGGCATTTCCATGTACAGCATGATGGCGACGCACGCCGCCATCAGAAACACCATCAGCAGCGCAAAGCCCGATTCCCGCCGCCGTTTCATCTTCATGCCCCCATCTCCGGCTCCAGCGGCAAATCCTGTTGCCGCTTGGACTGCACGTCTTCCATCACCACCAGCTCTTTCCCGATACGCACCACCTTGTAGCGTCCCTTCAGCGTAGCTCCTTCGGTCGCCTGGATAATCTCGTCGTTATCCAGAAAATAGGCGGTCTTCTTCCCATTATTGTGCTCCGTGCAGAAACCGTAATACTTGAGCGGAATCGGAGGCGGCGGCAATGTACTCGGGTCGGCTGGCGCCGGCGCTGGCGGCCGCGGCGCCGACGGGCCGAAGATCCTCCACACGTGCGGCTCTTCGCCTTTGAGCTGCGCCGATTCATGCACCGGCGGAACTTTCAAAATCTGAAACAGATCGCGTTCGCCTCCAGCCTGCGGCACTCCTTGAACTTTCGCCAGCAGATCCAGCCGGATGGTAGGATCCACCGTCCGGATATCGATGATCTGGTCCTCCTTCTTTTTGGGGCGCAACACCGGACGGAATTCCTGCACCTGCCCGCGCACCGCCGGCCGCTGCGGCGTTGCCTGGGCGTCGGGCAGCGCGATCGCCTCCGGAATCGCGTCCGCCGTCTGCGTTTTTACGGAGGGCGCCGGCGCCACGGGGGGGCCGGACAGAAGGTTCGTATACATCAGGTACGCCGCGATCCCTCCCAGCACCACCAGCGCCCATACCTTCTTTCTGTTCTCGGCGCCGATCTTCACAACCCCGCCCCCGATTCGTCGCGCGCGAAGGTCAGCACTTTCAACGTCACGTTGATCACCTGCGGCCCGGCCTGCATGGCGTTCTGCTGCGCCTGCGTGGCGTTGAGCTGCATGCTGTCCAGGATCAGGAACCGCGGCGATTTTTCGAGCAGGTTCACCAGCTTGGTGAGCGCCGCATAGGTGCCTTCAAAACCCTGCGTGATGGTCACCATTTCGAGAGTGTCGCTGCCCTCGATGGGATCGGTCGACGTCACCGAAGGCAGGGCGCGGATGCCCGCTTCGGTAGCCGCCTTGTACATTTCCGACAGCGTGGTCTCCGCCATGCTGCGCGCCGGAATCACGTACCTGCTCAGAAATTCGTCGCCCTCGGTGCGCGCAATCTCCACCTTCGCCACCAGGCTCTTGCTGGCCTCGAGTTTCAGTTGCAGCGCGCGCAACTGCGCGCTCAGCGTCTGCTGCTCGCGCCGCAGGTCGTCCGCCGATCCGCCAAACGGCTTGAAGGCCACCACCGCCATCGCCAGGTTGGCCGCCAGCAGCACGCCGATCAGCGCGCGCATCAGCACGCGCGGATCTTTGAACCGCACGTGTTTCCAATCCAGCTTTTCCGCCAGCTTAAAGTTTTTGAGCATACGGCACCAGTAAGGTCTCGCGGAAAAGCGGTTCCGCCTGCGTCGGCGGCGCGCTGCTCTTGTCTTCCACCACGCCGAACAGCGGCGATGCCCCGAACGCTTTGAACATCTGGATCACTTCAACCGGCGATGCTGCGGCTACCACCATATCCAGCATCACCCGGCCCTGCGAATCGATGGTCGGATGCACGCGCACAATCTTCACGTTGTAGGGAATGGTCTTCTCCAGGTCGGTGAAGATCTGGTTCCAACTGATTCCCTTGCGCCGCAGCAGCGTATTGATAAACACGCTGCGCTCCAGCACCGAAGCATTCTCCGGCTTCCTGACCACCGCATCCAGCTTGGCCTGTTGCGCGTTCAGGTCGTTGATCTGGCGGTGCAGGCTCGCCACTTCATGGCGTACATCGGCAATTTGCCGGTTATCCTGCAGGGTTAGGTTCCCCAGCAGCCCGAGCGTCACGACCAGCAGCGCGCTCACCGCCAGGGAGGCCACCACCATCGCCCGGTCGCGCCGGAACGGGTTGCTCGCCAGGTTGATTGGTATCTTCATCTCAATGGTCCTTCGACACGGACCGCAAGTACCCCAGCAGTCCCGCGTCTCCCTCTCCGGGCGTTCCCAGCGGCGACCGCAGCGGTTCCACTTCCACGCCCAGTTCCTCCGTAAAGCGCCGCTGTGCTTCGTCCGTTCCCGCGCCGAAGCCGCAGAGCGTCAGCTTATCCGCGCGTCCGCCCAGGTTGTCTTCCACGTAGACAAAGGTCGGCGCCAGCACCGCCGCCACATCTTCCAAATTGGCCGACGGCAGCTCCACGCAGCGCGCCATCTTCAGCACGCTCTTGTTGCGCACCAGCACCGTGAGCACCCGTCCCGCCAGTTTCGCGAACACGTTCAACCCGTTTTCCGGCGCCAGCTCCAGCGCCGCCAGCGACGACATCATCACCAGGCCCGGATTCATTCCCGCCGCGCGAAACGGAGCCTCGTAGTGCGCCACGATTTCGGGCGGCGTCATTGCCACCACCACGTCGGTATTCCTGGCGGCGGCCTGCGCCGCGTAGCTGATGGCCGCCGTATCCACGTCGAACGGCACACTGCGCTTCAGCCGGAACCGGATCAGCGCCAGTTGTTCCTTGGCGTCCGACGGAAACTGGTCGAAATCCAGAACCGTAATGCGCGCGCTGTAATCCGGCAGGATCAGGGCCGCCCCTTTTCGCTTCCAGGACGCCTGGGTGGCCGCTGCCTGCTTCACCGCCGCCAGAAATTCCTGTTCCTCCAGAACGTTTTCCCGCACCGGCGAAATCGACAGCACCCCCGGCCGCAGCGGCTGGAACTCCATCTCCACCCTGGCTCCGATGCGCGCCGCCGCAATTCCCCGCTCAGAAATCTCGAACGCCATCCCCGGCGGCGGGTCCCGCAGGATCGATTGGAAAACACCTAGCACGATTTCACCGGTTCCTCAAAATCATTTCACCGCAGAGACGCAGAGGCGCGGAGAAAAACAAGGAAATGAGACTTGACCCAACGATAGCCGCCTCGCCCACAACAGCTAAATGTGTTCTCAAAACTCCGCGTCCCGGCGTCTCCGCGTTGAATTCCATACTTTTATGCCTCAATGAACGTCACCTTGTTGATTTCCCGCAGCGTGGTGATTCCCCGCCGCAATTTCTCCACCGCCGAATCGCGCAGGAACGTCATGCCGTCTTCCCGCGCCGCGCGCTTGATCTCCGAAGTCGACCGCCGGTTCAAAATCATTTCCCGGATGCGCTCCGACAAATCCAGCAACTCGTGGATGGCCGACCGTCCGCGGAAACCCGTCCCGCCGCAGTCGAAACACCCGGCGCCTTCCATCATCGGAACCTCCCGCCACTCCTCCGGGTTCAAGCCGCTGTCCGCCAGCACCGCGTCCGGGTATTGCAC
Organism: Bryobacterales bacterium; assembly: GCA_963842505.1. GTDB lineage: Bacteria > Acidobacteriota > Terriglobia > Bryobacterales > Bryobacteraceae > PALSA-129. The sequence continues at coordinate 247,544 of CAWJGZ010000003.1, read as the reverse complement.
CTGGTGCTTGCAGTGCTCGCAGATCACGCGCACCAGGCGCTGCGCCAGAATGCAGTTGAGCGCCGAGACAAAGTTGTACGGCTCCACTCCCATGTTGAGGAAGCGGCCCAGCACGTCCAGCACGTTGTTGGCGTGCACGGTGGTGAACACCAGGTGGCCGGTGAGCGCCGAATTGATGGCGATCTGCGCGGTCTCCTGGTCGCGAATCTCGCCCACCATGATCTTGTCCGGGTCGTGACGCAGTATCGACCGCAGCCCGCGCGCGAACGTCAGCCCCTTCTTCTCATTCACCGGAATCTGCGTGATGCCCTTCACCTGGTACTCCACCGGGTCTTCGATGGTGATGATCTTGTCTTCGTCGTTCTTGATCTCGCTCAGCGCCGCATAGAGCGTCGTGGTCTTCCCCGACCCGGTCGGCCCGGTCACCAGCACCATGCCGTAAGGCTCCTGAATGTAGCGCCGGAATTTGATCAGGTCGTTTTCGCCAAACCCCACCACGTCCAGCGACAGCTTGGCGAACTTCTCGCTCATCGATTCCTTATCGAGCACACGCAACACCGCGTCCTCGCCGTGAATCGTGGGCATGATCGACACACGGAAATCAATCAGCCGGTTCTTGTACCGCACGCGGAAGCGCCCGTCCTGCGGCACCCGCTTTTCGGCGATGTCCAGCTCGCTCATCACCTTGATGCGCGAAATGATGGTCGATTGCCAGTCCTTGGCGATGGGCGGCATGGCGTAATGCAGCACTCCGTCGATGCGGTACTTGATGGCCACTTCCTGGTCCCGCGATTCGATGTGAATATCGCTCGCCCGCCGCTCCAGCGCGTTGAAGATGGTCGTGTCGACCAGCTTGATCACCGGCGCGATGTCGCTGTCCGTGGCCGTCAGCTTGTCGATGGACAGCGTCTCGTCCGAGTCGCCGTCTTCCACCACCACGTCCAGCGCGAATCCTTCCGTGACTTCTTCGAGCACGCGCTGCGATTGCTCGGTCTTCTTCAACAATTCGGAAATCTGCGAGAGGGTCGCCACCTTCACCCGCAGTTGCTTGTTCAGCAGGATGGTCAGCTCGTCGATCAGCGTCAAGTTACGCGGATCGGAGAGCGCGATTTCCAGCGTGCCGTTCTCCGCGTGCATCGGCACGAAGTTGTAGCGGAACATCAAGTCCACCGGAATCGACCGGAACAGGTCGTGATCGATCGAGGTGACCTGCAGATCCACGAACTCGCAGCGGTAGCGCGCGGCCATGCTCTTGGCTTGTTCCACTTCCACCGACGTGTCGGGCCCCGGTCCCACTTTGTTCGTCGTTGCCATACGCTACTCCCTCACCGGATGGTGTCCGCCAGCGAAAAGATCGGCAGATACAGCGACACCAGCACGAATGCCACAAACGTCCCCATGACCAGCATGATCGCCGGCTCGATCAGCGACATCATGGCCTGCATCCCGGTGCTCACATCATCTTCGAAAAATTCCGCCACGCTGTTCAGCATCTGCGGCAGCGCACCGGTGGATTCACCCACCTCGATCATATCGATCGCCAGGCCGGGAAACAGGTTCGACGCCTTCAGCGACGCCGACAGCGGCTGCCCTTCACGCACGCTCTTGCCGGCCGTCTCCACCGCCCGCTGCAGCAGCGGAGCATTCAGCGATTCCACCGCCGTCTCCATGGCTTGCACCAGCGGAATGCCCCCCGTCAGCAGCGTGCCGAGGATGCGCGACAATTGCGCCACCTGGTATTTCAGCCAGATGTCGCCCACGGCCGGTATCTTCAACTTGAACCGGTCGAGGACAGTCCGCGCCGATTCCCTTCGCGACCACCACCGGAACCCCGCAATCGCGGCCAGCAGTACCGCCGCAAACCCCACGCTGTACCCCTGCGCCGTGCGCCCCAGGGCAATCAGAATCCGCGTCGGCGCCGGCAGGTCCGCGTGGAAACTGTCATACAACGTGGCGAACTTCGGCACCACGAACGTCACCAGAAACACCATCAGCAGCACCACCAGCACCACCAGGATGCAGGGGTACATCAGCGACACCATCAACTTTTTCCGCACCGCCAGCGAGGTCTTCTGATAGGTAATGTACCGGTCCATGACTTCCGTCAGGCTGCCGCTTTTTTCCCCCGCCATCACCGAGGTGACGTAGATTTTCGGAAAGACTCCCTGCGCGCGGAAGGCTTCCGAGAGCAGCGTTCCGTTGCGCACGTCGTCGCGCACCGCCCTCACGTAAGGTCCCAACTTCGGATCCGTCAGCCGGTCCGCCAGCAGGTCCAGCCCTTTCAGAATCGGCAGACCCGCCCGGATCAGCGTCACGAATTGCTGGTTGAAGATCAGGAATTTTTCCAGGTTGAGCTTTTTCCGCCCGCCCAGAATCCCTGTTGCCGCCGCCTTGGCTTTGACGGAATAGATCAGGAAGCCCTGCGCCGAAATGCGGTCGCGCAACTCTTTTTCGGAGGCCGCCGTGGTCACCTGTTGGTGCACCTGCCCGCGCCCGTCGGCATATTTCAGCACGAACTCGGCCATCGCTATCCTCCCGCCTCGAAGATTTCCGCTCCTTTGGGCGCCTCGAAATGGAACAGCTTCCCATCTATCGGCGGATTCAGCTTTTCCTTGTCGAACGTGAAATCGTAGACAGCCTGGTCGAACCCCGTCGCCTTGACCTCGCGAATGCGTCCCTCCGGCGTCACCACAAATTCCACCGCCGAATACGGCAAATTGTCGGTTTTCGGTCCCGCCGTGATGCGCGTATCGGGCCCCTCCGGATGTGCCGCGATGTTGGTGAACTCCTTTTCGAAGTGTAACTTACCGAGCAGGAAGGCCAGCGGCGCGCGCATGTCCCCCGATTCCGCCGGCGAGGCCATCTTATCGACCCGGTTCTCCGCCGGTGTGTACATCCACATGCTTTTCCCGTCGCACACGATCAGCTTGCCCTGGGGCACCGTATACTCCCACCGCATGCGCCCCGGTTTGCGCAGCAGCAGCGTCCCGCTCTCCTGCTTCCGGGCGTGCCCGACCGGCATATAGTCTTCATGGAAAAGGACTTGGAGAGAGCTAGCGTGGTTGTAGCGGGCTTCGACGTTCTTCAACAGGGCATCCAGCTTGGCATCGCCGGCGTATGCCGACACCGCTAGCATGCCCATCATCAGGCAAAAACGGCTCACATAGCTTTTGACGCGCCGCTGCCCCGAAACGTGTAGGCCTTGGAGCGCCGGCGGTCTTTGCTGCCGGTTCTTTCTGAGGGAAACCCGGTAGAAGGGGCCTTGCAGCGTGCGTGCGAAGAGTGGCGATGGGCAAGACACCGGCGGCAAAGACCGCCGGCGCTACCAGGTGAGGGGGGCAGGCGGGTGTGCCGCCTGCCCGATTCGTCTGCGGTTCCGGCGCTACTTAATCTGCACCGACACACCCGACTGGCTGGTATTCCCGCCAATCGTGTAAAAGAGGCTCACCGCCTGGCCCGTTCGGATGCCCGTGGGGACTAGCACGTTGATTTGCATCACCCCGGAAACAATCCCATAGGCTTCCCCATAGTACTGCACGGTCGCCGGTGTGTCGTCGATCAGCACCGAGGGCGCCCCAACCAGCGGCTTTACGGTAGTGCTGGAAGTTACGGCTCCCGTCACCGCCGAGGGAATCGACCCTTCGCCTGTCACATACATGACCAAAACCCACCCCGGGCTGGCCGGATTGCTGGCGAGGTTCTGCCCTTGGTAGTTCCCGGATGCGTCGTATTGCAGAATGGCCCCCAGCCCGCTTCCCGAGCCATTCGCAGTGAAGATCCCCGGAGCCGTCGTGGCCGTCTGCAGCACAAACGCATTCGACGCCTGGCCCAGGTACTTCACTTCAACCGACACAGTGGCCCCGGCACTCTGCGCAATCTGCACTTCATACGGAACTACCGCATTGATCTGCGTGGCGCTGACGTAGAGGAGCGGCGCGAATACCCCTTGCGGGAGAAATTCCACCTGCACTCCGCCCATGGTCGTCGAGACATTGGTGCAAGGGCTCGGGCAGTTAGCGCTGCTGAGCTGAACCGCGGGAGTCGGCCCGATCGGGTTAGAGGTGTTGGCGAAGATCGAAATGAGCTCGCCCGGCGACACCGGGCCCGTCGCAGAGCTGGCCGCGTTGGTCACCTTGGTAATAGTGGGCAGCGGCGCGGAGACCGCAAACGTCACGTTGACGATGGTGCTTCCCGTGGCCGTCCCGGTTCCCGCAATGGTGATCGAGCCGTTATACGTCGTCCCCGCGTTCAGGCCCGTAGGATTGGCCGTCACCGTCAGGTTATACGTGCCCGTGTTTGGCGTGGTGCATGGCGCCGCAGCCGTGCAGGCCGGCGAAACCGAGAGCCAGCCCGAGCTACTCGTCGACACCATGAATGTCGCCGCCGCTCCACCGCCGGAAACGGCTACGGTCTGCGTCGGCGGATTGTTACTTCCCACCAAATAAGTGAATGGCATGGTCGTGGGCGTCGCCGATATCACCGGCACGCCCGCAATCGCGAAGGTCACGTTCACCGTCACGGGCGTTCCGCCATTCGGGGAGATCGTCAAAGTCGCCGTGTACGCCGTCGATGACGCCTGCAATCCGCTCGGATTCGCCGTTACCACCAAGCTGAACGGCGTAATTACCGAAGAGCTCCCCGCATTGGTCGTCAGCCAGCTCGCCGAGCTGGTCACCATGAAGGAAATCGCCGACGTGCCGGAAGTTGCATTCGCGATCGCTACCGTTTGGGTCGCCGGATTGGCTCCGCCCTGCGTGTAGCTGAAGTTCAGCGGGCCGGCCGGCGTTGCCGTCACGTTGCCGCCCGTGCCGCTCGCCGCCACCTGCATGCTCACGCTCACCGTCTGGGTAGTCGATCCCGAGGTGAAAGTGATCGTCGCGCCGCATGTCGAGCCAGCCGGAATTCCGCTCTGGTTGGCGTAAACCGAGAAAGCCGAGTTGGAGGTGCTAGCCGTGAAAGCTCCCGAAGGCGAAATCGTCAGCCACGTATAATTGGTGCAGGTCTGCTCGGTTACCGATACCGAAGCGCTGGTCGAGCTCGACGCCGTCACCGTCAGAGTCTGCGCTACCGGCAGGCTGCCTCCGGCGACCGCGTTAAACGTCAGCCCCGACGTGCTCAAGGTCAATGGCCCGGTGGTCGTCCCGCCATTCACCACCAAGACCACCGGGTACGTGAGCGGGCTGTTCGAATACGCCGCCGTCACCGTCACGGAACCGGCGTACGCGCCAGTCGCCAGGCTTGCCGGGTTGACGCTGAGCGTCATGGTATTGGCCACTGAGGTCGCGATCAGCCAGGAGGTTTGCGTGGCCACCGAAATCGCGGGAGTCGATTGTCCCTGGGTGCCCGGAAAACCCTGGCTGCTGTCGCTGAAAACAACCTGCACCGGCGATGGAGTCGAGCCGCTATAAGTAAATAACGCCGAGGCCGGGCTGGCTAGCAGCACGTGGTTGCCCGCCGCCGTGATCAGCAACGATACGTTCACATTGGTGGTCCCGCTGGGCGTCGTAACCGCAATCACCGCCGTGTAAGGCGTCGACGAAGCAGCTAGGTTGGAGGGCTGAATATCCACCAGCAGAGCCGCCGGCCCGGAGCCAAAGACTCCCGAACCAGCCCCCGTCGGGCCGTCGAATCGCAGCCAGTTCGCCCCAGCGGTCCCATAGGTCACGCTGGTGCTCCACACGCCTCCGTACGCGCCCGTGATGGTGACGGTCTGCGCTTCGCCGGCGCCCGTCCAGGCATAGTTGCCGGTCTCCGAGGCGAAGTTCAGCGAGGTCGGCACAACCACTGAGGTCGTGGTGCCGCCGGTACTCCCGCCCGAACTCTGACTCACCGTCAAAGAGACCACAATCGTCGTGTTCACCGCGGTGGAACTCGATAGCACGATCGTGGTGTAGTAAGTTCCGGCCGGCAACCCGATCGGGCTCGCCGTCACCTGGAACGTTTCCGTTCCCGTTCCGGCGCCCAATGGAGAGCTCATGCTGAACCACGAGGGCGAAGATTGCGCCGTGGCCGTTCCCAGCGTGATGGGCGAGGTCCCCGTTACCGTAAACTGCTGCGATTCCGTCGCTGTGGCGCCCGTCAAGACGCTCGGGAAGGCGAACAGCAAGCCCGGCGATACCGTCACTCCCTGCGCCGACCCGCTGCTGATGTAAAGCGTGATTGTGGCTGTCGCCGTGGATCCGGTGGAGTCCGACACCGTAATGATAGCCGTATAAACACCCGATGCCAGCGTGTTCACCGTGTTGTTGGGCTGCACCAGCAGGCAGCCGCCGCCAAACGACTGGTTGGTCTCCGGGCTGAGGGAGCTGCCGTTCACGTTCAGCCAGTTTCCACCGGTGGTGGTAAAGCTGTCGGTATAGGCGGTCACGTTCGCATTGGATTCCGTGATGGTAATGCACGACGAATTCGGAATTGCGGTGGCGCTGGGGCCCGAGGCAATGTAGCTGAAACTCCTGCTGGTTACCGTGCCGCCATCCAGCAGCAGGGTGCCTGAGCCGGTGCCCGTACTCGAACCCACGGTGAACGACACGGTTACGTTCAGCGGGTTTCCTTGAGACGAGGTCACCGTCACCTGGCTCGAAATTGTGCCCGCGCTCATGGTGCCCGCGGCAGCCGTCACGTTCATGTATGCCGTACCGCCCGGCGCCAGTGAGGTGCTGGCTGTCGCGTTCGTCGACAGCCACGTAGAGCTCGCCGGAGTGGTGGCGTAAAACGTGAGCGCCGATCCCGTCAGGTTCTGGATCTCAAGTTGCAGCGTTTGCGAACCGCCTTGCACCGCCGACATGGTGAGCGTCCCCGGGGTGATACTGATGTAGTTGTTGCCGAGCACACCCGTGTTGCCGCCGCAACTGCTGTTGTTGGCGTAGTCCACGATGATCGGCAGGCTCGTCGCTCCGGACAAGTCGCTCACGTTCAGATTCACGGTAGCCGAGTCGGTCGCGGTCGAACTCGCGAATTGACTGTTGAGACCGATCACCAGGTTGATGCCTACTTGGCCCTCCGGGGTCGAACTGTCCGGTATCGTAACGGTGATCGTGTTGTTCCCAACGCCACGGGGGGACGTCGACGAATTGCCAACCGCTGCGTACAGCCAGTTCAGGTTGGCGGCCGCATCGGCGGCGCTGTATGTGATCGAAATCTGGATCTGGATCGCTCCGGCCGTGCTGGTCAGGTTGAGGATCTGCAAATCGTTGCACGTTGAGTTGCTGATCTGAATCGTGCCGTTCGACAGGCTCGGATTCACCACGATTTGCGCCTGAGCTGCGGCATACCTCGGCGCCGCCAACAGCAGCGCGGTAGCGACTACAAAAAGAACGGTTTTCTTAAGGGAATTGTATGCGGCGTCCATGTTTTGCCTCGGCAGTTCGATGATAACAGACCACAAGCTCTGTTTACCAATAAATTGATTGTCTGGCGGGACGCGGCTGGATCTATCTTATCACCTATTTCAGAATCTGAAACAAGTTACTGTAATCGTCAGTCCATAACCGCACTTTTTTCCTGGACTCGATTTCCGCCGAATTCCTGGTCTCGACATCGTCGAATCCCGTGGCCGGCGATGTCACCAGCACCCACGTCGCCCCAAAAATGTCCTGCGTGTCGTCGTCGTCGGTATCCACCACCCGCGCCAGCTTGCCCAACACCTGCGCTTCCCCCGCCACCACCGGTTGCAGATCCAGATACCGGTTCGACACGTGTACCGCCAGGATTCCATCCGCCTTGAGGTGGCGGAAATACAACTGCATGGCTTCCTTGGTGAGCAGGTGCACGGGAATCGCGTCGCTCGAGAATGCGTCTACCGCCAGCACGTCGAAATTCTCCGGCGCTTCTTTTTCCAGAGTCAGCCGCGCGTCGCCCATGGCGATGTCCAGTTTCGCCGGGCACATTGGTGCGAAATAGAACTGTCCCTCGGTAATGGGCGGCACCAGCGGATTGATTTCGTAATAGCGGTAATAATCGCCCATCCGCCCGTAGGCCGCGATGGTCGCCGTTCCCAGACCGATCACTCCCACCCGCATCGACCCCTGCTTCTGTTTTTCCCGGATCGCGATCCCCACCCCCGTGTCGGGGCCGTAATACGTGGTTGGCAACCGCCGCCTGGCGATATTCAGGTATTCTTCCCCGTGGTTGATGGTCCCGTGGGTCAACCGGCGCCTCGCCATCAGATCGGTGGCCGGTCCCGTATCGTCCACCTTCAGGGCGCCGTAAAAATTGCGCACCATCAGCAGGTAGCCGCTGCCCGTCTGGCGAATCCGGTAGCCCAGATAGCCCATCAGCACCAGCGCGACAATCTCCACCGCAATCATCGCCCATTGCGCCCGATCGCGCATCCACCGCAGTCTCGGTCCGTCGCGGAGGAACACCAGCACCAGCAGCGCGCTAAGAGCCGCAACCCCAAGAAGCACATAGGTGTCAATGTCTCCCGCCGGCAGATGTTGCGTCAACAGGGTCTGTTTGTCATACCCGATGTACCCGAGGACCCCCAGCGCGACCGCCGCTACGGTCAGGCGGGATGGCGGCAACAAGCGGTTGAACCAGGCGCCTTCCGGATCGCCGCGCAGCGCCACCAATGTCAGCACCGCGCACAACCCCAGCCCGAGCGGCATCTCATAGAACGATTTGAATACCCGCGGCGCGATCAACCCCACGAAAACCCCGCCCAGCGCCCCGCCCGCCGAAATCATCAGGTAGAAATGCGTCAGGTATTGCGGGTCCGGCTTCATCCGCACCAGTTCCCCGTGCAGCACCATGCAGCAGGTGAACATCCCCAGCCCAAAAAGCAGCAGCATCCACCAGATCGGCATATTTCCGGTGGTGTCTACCGTCAACCCGTACGCCATCCCGCCCAGCGCCACCACCAGCAACTGCAAATACGGATTCCGCCGGTACCACCCGCTCCCTTCAAAGCACAAGATGAAGCTCAACAGGTACAGGCTCAGCGGCAGCACCCACAGCAGGGGAATCGCCGCCACGTTCTGCGAGATGTGATTGGTGACCGCCAGCAGCAGCACCGACGCGCAAGCCGGCAGCAGCAGCCATAGAGCATACTGCCGCGGCGTCGGTTTCGCCGCCGCGGGCACCTCGGACACCGCTCCCGCCGTCACTTCTTGCGTGCCCGACCGGAACGCCGTGAAGCCGCACAGCAAGATGAAAGCGACGTACGCCAACGACCACATCCAGGCCTGCCGGTGCGTGCCGAACTGCGGCTCGAACAGCACCGGGTAGCTCAACAGCGCGAACATCGACCCCGCATTCGATAGGGCGTATAGCCGGTACGGCATCTTTCCGTGGTACCGCCGCGCGTACCACGCCTGCAGCAGCGGCCCGGTGGTCGAGAGCATGAAGTACGGCAACCCCACCGTGAGCGCCAGCAGCCCCAGTATCCCGGCCGTCGGGTCCGCCCCGCTCGACGGTTTCAGCCACGCCGCCGGGTAGATTGGCAGCGCCACCGCGCTCACCGCCAGCAGGCCGCCATGCAGCACCATCTGCGCCCGCGGCTTCAAATACCGCACGACCGCGTGGGCGTATGTGTATCCCAGCAGCAGCACCACCTGGAAAAACAGCAGGCAGACGGTCCACACCGCCGCCGACCCGCCGAACCACGGCAGAATGATCTTGGCAATAATCGGCTGCACCTGGAACAGGAGGAAGGCGCTCACCACGGTAGTCAGTGCGTATAGCAACATGATCGATCTCGACTCGTCCTTACTTCTGCATTTTTCGTGTCGCACGCAGTGATGCGTGCCGGCGTCCGGCGGGGCATGCTTTGGCTTGCCCGCAACCGCTCCTATCTGTACGCCGCCACTCCGGTAACTTTCTCCCCGATCATGAGGGCGTGAATGTGGTCCGTCCCTTCGTAAGTCTTCACCGTTTCCAGGTTACACAGGTGCCGCATGATGGGATATTCGTCCGTGATCCCGTTGGCGCCCAGCAGGTCGCGGCTGAGCCGCGCGCAATCCAAAGCCATGGCCACATTGTTCCGCTTCAGCATCGAAACCTGCGCCGGCTCGAGCTTTCCCTGGTCCTTCAGCCGCCCGGCATGCACCGCCAGCAACTGCCCCTTGGTGATTTCGGTGATCATCCACGCCAGTTTCTCCTGCACCAGTTGGTGCGAAGCGATCGGCCGGTCGTCGAACTGTTTGCGCAGTATGCAGTACTGCCGCGCGGTTTCGTAGCACTCCATGGCGGCGCCGAGCACGCCCCAACCGATTCCGTAACGCGCCTGGGTCAGGCAGGAAAGCGGCGCCTTCAGTCCACGCGCTCCCGGCAGCCGGTCGCTTTCCTTCACCCGGCAATCCGCCAGCGACAAACTCGAGGTCACCGACGCCCGCATCGACCACTTCCCATGAATGTCCGACGCCGTGAACCCGGGCGTCCCGCGCTCCACCAGAAACCCGTGAATGCCTGCTTCGCCGCGCGCCCACACCACCGCGACGTCCGCCTGCGTGCCATTCGTGATCCAGGTTTTTTCGCCGTCGAGCACCCAGCCGTCGCCGTCGCGCCGTGCGCGCGTCCGCATCCCGCCGGGATTCGATCCGAAGTCCGGCTCCGTCAGCCCGAAGCAACCCACCGCTTTGCCGCTCTGCAACCGCGGCAGCCACTTCTGCTTTTGTTCCTCGGAGCCATAAGTGAAGATGGGGTACATCACCAGCGCGCCCTGCACCGAAACAAAGCTGCGGATGCCGGAATCGACGCGCTCCAGTTCCTGCATGATGAGCCCGTATTCCACATTGCTCATCCCCGCGCAGCCGTACCCTTGCAGGTTGGCGCCGAAAAATCCCAGCTCCGCCATCTCCGGTATCAATTCCGCCGGAAAGCGCGCGTCCCGGTAACAATCGCGAATCAGGGGCGCGATCCGTTCTTCGGCGAACCGCCTCGCCGTCTGCCGCACCATCAGCTCCTCTTCGGTAAACAAGGAGTCGACGCAAAAATAGTCCACACCTTTAAAAGCCATATGGATTCTGTTCCCCCTTATTTGAACACATCGGATAACCAGACCGCCCCGTTTACCCGACGCTCCTCCGCGCTACCCGCAGCGATCCCGTAAGCGCCTTGCGATGGGAGTGGAAGCCGACAAAATGCAATCAGCCACCAGCGACCGGCCCTCCGCTGAAAAGCCGGAGAGCCGGAGCTGATGGCTGATTGCTACACGCTGCAAGCTAACCGCTGACCTTACTCCTAAACGAGACCCTGTGCGAGCATCGCGCTTGCCACCTTGGAGAAACCGGCGATGTTTGCGCCCATCACATAGTCGCCCGTAGCCCCGTACTCCTTGGATGTTTCATAAGCCGCGTCGTGGATCGAAGTCATGATGTGCTTCAGCTTGGAATCGACTTCTTCCCTGGTCCAGGAAATACGCATCGAGTTCTGCTCCATCTCGAGGCCCGAGGTGGCCACGCCGCCGGCGTTTGCCGCCTTGGCGGGGCCAAAGAGGATTTTCGCCGCCTGGAAGACTTCCACGCCCTCGAGGGTCGTCGGCATATTGGCGCCTTCGCCCACGAGATAGCAGCCGTTCTTGACGAGCACCTTGGCGTCGTCTGCATTGATTTCGTTCTGAGTCGCGCTCGGGAAGGCGCACTGCGCGGGTATGTGCCAAGGCTTCTGACCGGCCAGGAACTCGCTCTTGGGGAACTTCTTCGCATACTCTTTGATGCGGCCGCGCCGGTTGTTCTTCAGATCCATGACCCAAGCCAACTTGTCCGCGTCGATTCCAGCCTCATCGTAAATCGTGCCTTCGGAGTCGGAGAGAGTGACGCACTTCGCGCCGAGCTGGTTGAGCTTTTCCACCGTGTACTGTGCCACATTGCCCGACCCGGAAACCAGGCAGGTCTTGCCCTTGAAGCACTCGCCGCGCGTTTTAAGCATTTGCTCGGAGAAATAGACGCAGCCATATCCGGTGGCTTCGGGCCGGATGAGCGAGCCGCCCCAGGAAAGGCCTTTGCCTGTCAGCACGCCCGTGAATTCGTTCTGGAGGCGCTTGTACTGGCCGAACAGGAACCCGATCTCGCGTCCGCCCACGCCGATATCGCCGGCCGGGACGTCCGTGTCCGGTCCGATATACCGGAAAAGTTCAGTCATGAAGCTCTGGCAGAAGCGCATGACCTCGGCGTCCGACTTCCCCTTGGGATCGAAGTCGGATCCGCCCTTGCCGCCACCCATGGGGAGCGTTGTGAGCGAGTTCTTGAAGACCTGCTCGAAGGCCAGGAACTTCAGGATGCCGAGGTAAACAGTCGGATGGAATCTCAACCCACCCTTGTATGGACCGATCGCACTCGAAAACTGAATGCGGAAGCCGCGATTGACTTGAACCCGCCCCTTGTCATCCTGCCAGGGGACGCGGAACGTGATGACACGGTCCGGCTCGACCAGACGGTCGAGTATGCGCGATTCGACGTATTCCGGATGCCGTTCCAACGCCGGCGTAATGGACCGGAAGACTTCAGTCACGGCTTGCAGGAATTCCGGTTCGCCTGCATTCCGCTTCTTGACGGTCGCGAAGACTTCGTCTACGTATGTTGTTGCTACTGCTAATGTGCTCACGTAAGCTCCTTCTAATAATCTATTGATCAAGTGCTAAAACCGTCGAGGCGTTGCTCATGGAACCCGGGCCTGACAGGTCCGCCTCGTCGCCCTGTTGCCTGCCACCCATCCTCTTGTCGATCTCATGCAGCCGCTGGCCAACGGTCGACGTCCCCACACAGATGCCCTTTGCTCTGTTCATAGGCGTTTTTTCTCAGCCGTTGTGGTTGTTACCATGGCCAACCCCTCTTGAGGATTCGGACCAGAAAATCCTATACACCGGCAATCATAGCCCCCATCACACACCACGTCAACGGGGTGGTGCCGGGGGGTGGTTTCGGGCATGAAAGGGGCATCGCGATTTCCCGGAAAAACAATCGATTCCGGGCGTGCCAACCACTCAGCACGGAACCGCGCGCGTAGCGGCCTGCCAACTCCAAGCTGCGTGACGGGCCGCTGGCTGATGCTCGCGGTTCCGTGCTGTCGCGCACCTTTGGCGGGGTGGTTGGGTTCGACGCGGCAGCACGGCCGGTGGACGAATTCTAAGTCCCCTTGGCGCGCGCCCGGTCCATGTATTTCCGCGTCTCGAGATCCAGCCGGATCCAGTCGCCGCTTTTCACAAACTGCGGCACCATGACCTCGATGCCGTTCGTCAGTTTTGCCGGTTTGAAGGCGCTGTCCGTCTGCATGTGCATCGGCGGCGCAGTGTCGGCAATCTTGACTTCCAGCACATCGGGGAACGCCACACTGACTGGCCGGCTGTCGACGAACTCGACCCCGATCTTCGTCCCGGTTTCCAGAAACACGGCCCGCTCGCCCACCACCGCTCTCGGAACCTCGGTCTGCTCATACGATTCCGGATCCATGAAGCAGCACTGGTCGGCATCGGCATAGAGGAATTCCATCGGCCGCTTCTGCAGAAGAACTTCCTCGAACCTCAACTCCGCGCGGAAACTGTGCTCCCAAAAAGTGCCGGTATCCAAGTTCTGGAGGCGCGCATGCGCCACACCTCCCATTCTTCCCTGCCCGGGATGATACTCCACGGCCGACACTCTGTAAGTTTGCCCCTGGTAACGAATCGCTGTCCCGGGACGCAGTTGCGATGCCGTAATCATTGCCACCTCCGGCTGCACCGCTATCAGGAAGAGGGTTCGTGGTCCTGCGCGGGCGCCGGACCCGCGGGATGCGGCGGTTTCAAAGACGGTCCCCGCAAGCTCTGGCGAGGGTCGGGCCGCAGTTTCATCGCCTGCGGCGGCCTGTAGTGGATTCTGGTCCGTTCTACGGTCCAGGTGCGGATGACGTGAGGATGACGTCCTTTGTCCATACATTCCTCCTGTCGTCCATTAGTCTACACCTGTCCGTCCGCCAACTGAACAGCTTTCCGCGCGTGCCAGCAAGGTCCGACGGGAGCAGTTCCGGGCTCGAATTTTTTCGAGATTCCCGACCGCTTCTTCACACTATCTCTACTCCAGTGATCCCGCGGGCGCTCATCGCATTGCTGCTTGCTCAGATGGCCTATGCCCAGGTTCCCGACCCGGCCTACGAGCCCCTCGCGCGCGCCTACGAGCAGCTCCGCGCCCACGCCTACGACGCCGCCATTTCCGACTTTCAAAAAGCCATCGAGCTCGCTCCCAAGCGCGCCTCCATCCACAAGGACCTGGCCTACACGTACCTCAAGGTTGGTGAAAACGAACTGGCCCGCGACCAGTTTCGGGTAGCCATGGAGCTCGAGCCGGCCGACGCCCACGTGGCCATGGAGTTCGCCTTCCTGGCCTACCAAACCAAGCTCCAGGCCGAAGCGCGGCGCATTTTCGACCGTATCCGCCAGACCGGCAACCCGACCGCCGAACAGGCCTTCCAAAATATCGACGCTCCGCTGGCGGCCGGCATCGAGCGCTGGAAAAGCGCCATTGCCATGGGCGCCGACAATTTCAGCGCCCACTTCGAGCTGGCGACTCTAGCCGAACAGCGCGACGAACTGCCGCTCGCCGCCGAGCACTACGAGAAGGCGTGGCGCCTGCTCCCCGACCGCCGATCTGTGCTGGTGGATCTTGGCCGCGTCTGGAAGGCTATGGGCCGCACCGAGGATGCCACCGCCGCGTTACTGGCCGCGTCGCGCGGCGGCGAGCCCCGCGCCGCCGATCTCGCACGCGAGCTTCTCCCCGACCGCTATCCGTTCGTCCCCGAGTTTCAAGCCGCCCTCCAATTCGACCCCACCAACATCGAACTGCGGCGCGAGCTGGCTTACCTGCTGCTCCGCATGGAACGCCAGCCCGAAGCCGAAGAGCAATTCCGCATCATCACCGAATCTGCTCCGGACGACATACTGGCCGCTACGCAACTCGGCTTCCTGCTCTACGGCCGCGGCGCGGGCGATGCCGCCATGCCGCTGTTCCAACGCGTTCTCGCCGGTCCCGATGAAGATCTTGCCAACCGCGTCCGCGCGGTTCTCCGCGTCCCCCAGGTGACGCCCGCGGGCCCCGCGTCGCAACCCGTTTCCATCGATGCCAAGATTATGGCCGACCGCAGCATGAAGGCCGGCTACCTCAAGGACGCCCTCAAATACCTCCAGGTGGCCCACGAAGCCGATCCCGGCGATTTCGATGTCATGCTCAAACTCGGATGGGCCTACAACGTGATGCACCAGGACCGCCTCGCGGTTCCCTGGTTCGACCTGGCCCGCCGCAGTCCGGACCCGCAGGTCGCCTCCGAGGCCAGCCAGGCATGGCACAACCTCCAGAGCGACATACGCCCGTTCCGCACCACCGTCTGGATCTATCCTCTCTTCTCCACCCGCTGGCACGACCTGTTCTCCTATGCCCAGGTCAAGACCGAACTCCGCACTGGCTGGTTCCTTCAACCGTATTTTTCCATCCGCTTTATCGGCGATACCCGCCAGACCGAGGACATCGGCACCCCCGTTCCGCAATACCTTTCGCAAAGTTCGTTTATCGCGGGCGGAGGCGTCCGCACCCTTGCCTGGCAGGGCCTAACCGGCTGGTTTGAGGCCGGCTCGGCCATGAGCTACCTTACCGGCCACATGCTCCCCGATTACCGAGGCGGCGCCTCCGGCCAGTGGCACAAATTGCCCGAGTCTGCCGGCTGGTTCGCCGATACCAGCCTGGATGCGCTCTTCGTGAGCCGCTTCGACCACGATTTCGTGTTCTACAGCCAATCCCGCCTGGGCTATGCTCTCAGCGGCGATACCCAGCTCTACTGGAACGCCAATATCACCGCCGATGTCAAACGCCAGTACTGGGCCGATTTCGTCGAGAGCGGCCCCGGCGTCCGTTTTGCGCCGACCTTCCTGCCCCGCTCCATGTGGATTTCGTTCAACTTCCTGCGGGGCGCCTATCTCACCAACACCGCCAACCCCCGCCGGCCCAACTTTACCGATTTTCGCTTCGGACTCTGGTATGCCTATAGCACTCATTAAGCGCTGCGCGATGTTCTTCGGCGGCCTGCTCCTATGCGCGCCCTCTCTGAGCGGCGCGCCGCTCCCCTACTTCGCAGTGCTGTCCGATAACGCCGGCGCCTGGCCGGCGATCCTCTCTTCCATCGGCCTGATCCGGCAGCCGGCTTCCATCGCGCACGTCGTCGTGGCCCGTAGCGGAGCGCCGGCTTCCTTGGAATGGAATAGCCGCGTCGAACAGGGCGCCATCCTGATCCTGGAAGGCCAATCGTCGCTCGCTGAAATGTTCGGCTTCAAACCCGGCCCGGACAGCGTGCGCGTCACCAGCCTCACCGACGTTCACCGGCCCAACCTTCCCATCGTGTGGGAAAAGGGCCTCGATCTCCCGGTCTGCGAGCTTCCCCCGGGCGTGCAAGTCTTCACGCGGGCGCGCTGGAGCGGCGCTGCCATGGCCGCGGGCATGCGCCGCGGCGCCGGGGCGGTGCTCTGGATCGCCGTCCCGCCCGGCGAGCACGGCTACGAACGCTTCCCTTACCTGCTCCAGGCTCTGTGCGATCTCGGCATGGACCCTCCCTTCCGTTCCTCGCGCCTCTGGGCTTTTTTCGACTCCGCCTACCGCTCGCTCGTCGACTTGGATTACTTCGCCGCGCGCTGGCGCCGCTGCGGCATCTCCGCCCTGCACGTCGCCGCCTGGCACTTCTACGAGCCCAACGCCGAACAGGACGCCTACCTCGCCAGGCTGATCGAGGCCTGTCACCGCGAAGGCATTCTGGTATACGCCTGGCTGGAACTTCCCCACGTCAGTGATAAGTTCTGGAACGATCACCCGGAGTGGCGCGAGAAAACCGCCGTCCTGCAGGATGCCCAGCTCGACTGGCGCAAGCTGATGAACCTCACCAATCGCGAATGCTTCCGCGCCGTTTCCGCCGGTGTCCAACAATTAACGGCCCGCTTCGATTGGGATGGTGTCAACCTGGCCGAGCTGTATTTCGAATCGCTCGAAGGCATGGGCAACGCATCTCGCTTCACCCCCATGAACAATGATGTGCGGGCCTTGTTCCAGAAACAGAGCGGCTTCGACCCCTCGGAGCTTTTCTCCACCCGCAAAGACGCGGCTTCCCGCGCAGCTTTCCTCGAGTTCCGCGCCTCCCTCGCTCGTAAAATGCAGGAGGAGTGGATCGCAGAACTGGAGACGGCCCGCCGCCGGAAACCCCACCTCGATCTGGTCCTGACCCACGTCGACGATCGCTTCGATGCCAGCATTCGTGACGCCATTGGCGCCGACGCCGCCCGCGTCCTGCCGCTGCTCGACAGCCATTCTTTCACCTTCCTCATCGAGGACCCCGCCACGGTCTGGAACCTTGGCCCGCAACGCTACGCCGCCATCGCCGAACGCTACCAGCCGATCACTCCCCACCGCGAAAATCTGGCAATCGACCTGAATATCGTCGATCGCTATCAAAACGTTTATCCCACCAAGCAGCAGACCGGCACCGAGCTCTTCCAGCTTGTGCACCAGGCCGCCGCCAGCTTTGAGCGCGTGGCTCTCTATTTCGAAAACTCGCTGCTTCCGCCCGATCTGACCCTGCTGCCGTCCGCCGCCACCGCCGTCACGAGCATCGAGAAGGCGGGGCCGGCGACGGTGATCGATTCGGTCCGGGGAGCCGGTGTGCCCTGGAAGGGACCGGCGATGGTGGACGGCGCGCCCTGGCCGGTTGCCGATGACGAAACAGTCTGGCTCCCCGCCGGCGCCCACAAACTGGAAGCGGCGGCCGGGGCGCCTGGCCCACACTTGCTGCGCCTCACCGCCGACCTCGAATCCGCCCGCGCCGTGAACCCGACCACCATCGAATTCTCCTATCACTCGAACGCCCGCGCTATCGCAATTCTCGATCATAGGCCGCTCGAAACCCAGGTGGATGGCTTGAGTGAACCGCTGCAACCGGCCGGCCCCAGTTGCATTTTCCTGCCACGCGGTCGGCACGTTGTCACCATAGTTACCGGGAACCAGTGACTTTGCCGCCGGGTTGAGCTAGGATGTCGAATGGCTCATGACGGATGTCGCGTTGCAGACCGGTGCTCCCGAGATACCCGATAAGCTCTATTTCAAAATCGGCGAGGTGAGCGAACTCCTGGGGGTGGAACCCTATGTTCTGCGTTACTGGGAGACCGAGTTTCCGGTGCTCTCTCCCAAAAAATCCGGCACTGGCCATCGCCTGTATCGCCGCAAGGACGTCGAGTTGTTGCTGCGCATCAAGCATCTGCTGCGCGACCAGCGCTTCACCATCGAAGGAGCGCGGCAATCGCTACAGGCCGAAGCACGCGCCCCCAAGGCGCCGCGCATCGCAAAACAAGCTCAACAGGAATTGTTTTCACAGGATCCGTTACCTGAAATACGCAGAGAGCTGGCGGACATCTTGCGGCTCCTGAAATAGGATTTCCGCGGTTTACTTGGTTTCACCCACAATCGTTTCGTAGATGCGGTCGAGGTCTTCCGCCGAGTAGTATTCAATCTCGATCTTCCCGCCTTTGCGCTTCTCGGTGATGTGCACGCGCGTCCCCAACACGCGCTCCATCTCCTGGATGGCCGCCTTCACGTTGGGATCGAGCTGCACGTCTTCCACGTGTTTGGGCTGGCGGCCGGCCGTCATCTTCTGGGTGGTTCGTTCCGTCTGGCGCACCGACCAGCCTTGCGCCACGGCTTTCTCCGCTACTTCCCGCTGCAACGCCAGAGTCGGCAAGGTGAGCAGGCAGCGCGCGTGTCCGGCCGAAAGCCGCCGCTCCGCCACCAGTTGCTGCAAGTCTTCGGAAAGCTGCAGCAGCCGCAAGAAATTAATCACGGTCGTGCGGTCTTTTCCGGTCCGTTGGCCGATCTGTTCCGGGCTAAGCGCGAACTCAGTCGACAACGTCGATAAGGCCAGGGCTGTATCAATAGGATTGAGGTCCTCGCGTTGGATGTTCTCAACCAGGCTGACTTCCAGCAACTGCTCGTCTGGAATCTCCCGCACGGTGACCGGGACCTGCTCGACCCCCGCCAGTTTCGCCGCGCGCCACCGCCGCTCACCCGCGACCAGTTGGTAGCGGCCTCCAACCATGCGGACAACCAGCGGCTGAATGATGCCGTTCGAGCGGATCGATTGCGCCAACTCCGCCAGGCGGTCCGCCTGAAAGACCCGCCGCGGTTGCATCGGGTTGGGATCGATGGAGTGGATAGGGACCGTCTGCGCCGCCGGTCCCGAGACCGGTTCGGTGGGAGCTGGAGCCGGCTGCGGCCGCGTTGGCAGCAGCGTCCCCAGTCCTCTACCGAGCGCCCTGCGCGGATTGTCGGGTTTGTTCATGGTCCAAAATCTCTTTCGCCAGCTTGATGTAGCTTTCCGCTCCCCGTGAGCGCGGGTCATACGCGAGGATAGGTTTGCCGAAGCTCGGCGCTTCGGCCAGCCGTATGCTTCGGGGAATCACGGTTTTGAACACCAAATCACCGAAAAACTCCGACAGGTCGGCAGCCACCTGTCGGGTCAGGTTGTTTCGGTCGTCAAACATCGTCAGCAGGATTCCCTCAACCGCCAGCGGGTGCTGAAAGCCATCCTGTACTCGTTCAATCGTGTCCATCAGTTCCGAAATGCCTTCCAGGGCGAAGAATTCGCACTGAATCGGCACCAGCACCGAATCGGCCGCAATCAACGCGTTAAGGGTGAGCAGATCCAGCGCGGGCGGGCAATCGATCAATATATAGCTGAAGTCTTCACGAATCGCGGCTATCCTTTCGCGCAGCCGGAATTCGCGGTCCGCCAAGTCCACTAACTCCAGATTCGCGCCAACCAGGTTCTTATCCGCGGAAATCAGGTACAGCCCCTCGAACTCAGTCGCAACAATCGCGTCTTTGGCCAGCGCGTCCGCCAGAAGAACTTGGTACAGGCTCGGCCGGCCAGACTCTTTGCTCACGCCAAGTCCTGTGGTGGCATTGCCTTGCGGGTCTGAATCAATCACCAGCACCCGGAAGTCGTTGGCCGCTAAAGCCGCCGCCAGGTTAATGGCCGTAGTGGTCTTTCCGACACCGCCTTTTTGGTTCGTTATCGCAAATACTCGGCTCAATCGGCCATACTAGCATGCTTGGCGTTTCACGTGGAACAGGAGGTTTCCAGTGCTTCCCGCCAAATACAAGTCACTTGCCGTCACTCCGCTGTTTCACGTGAAACCGCAACTCCGGTCCGCAAGAACCGCTGCTTCCCCCACGGCAGGCGGATGGCAGCCTCCCAAACGAACCCAATTCCTGGTGGAGGCTCTTCTCCGCCAGTCAATAAATCGGCAGCCGGCGCGAGTTTCTTTAGGTATGGAGCCAAATCTTCATAGCTGACGGCCCGCGAAATCACCCGGTCAAACCGTTCCGTCACCTCTTCCGCCCGATTCGCCAAGACCCGAATATTCGCCTGCTTCCGCGAGCTTTCCCGTAGAAAAACTGCTTTGCGCTGGTGAGACTCAATCAGCGTCACTTCACAATCCGGACGCAACACCGCAACGGGAAACCCGGGAAAACCAGCCCCCGAACCCACGTCCGCGATCTTCCAAGCCCCCGGCGGCAAGTGCCTTCCGAGGAACAGAGATTCCGAGTAGTGGCGTTCGATTGCTTCTTCCCGATTGCGGATCGACGTCAGGTTCAGCTTCCGGTTCCACCGCAACAGCATTTCCAGATGCGCCTCGAGTGCGCTTTCCTGCTCCGCCGACAGTGAGAAATCAGCAAACACGGTCCAGGCTCAGGTAAACATCCAGAATGGCGATGGCCGCCGGCGTCACACCAGGAATGCGCGCCGCCTGGCCCAACGTCTCCGGCCGCACGCGCTCCAATTTGCCCTGTACTTCGCGTGACAGGCCCGGAATCCCGCCGAACCCGAACGCTGCCGGAATCGGCCGCCGCTCGGCGTCCTTCATTCGTTCCATCTGCCGCTCCTGCTGCGCGATGTAACCGCTATACTTGGCCTCGGTCTCAACCGTCCCGACCAGCCCTCGCACCGGCTCCTCGCCCAAAACCTCGCGCACCCAAGACGAAATTTCCCCAATCGACGCCTCCGGCCGCTTCAGCCACTGTCCATACTTGCCGTGCTCCAGGGCCCGCGTCAGCCGCTCCTTTTGCCGGAGTTTACGGTTCAGCATCTCCCACCGCTCATCAGTCACCAGTCCCGCCTGGCGGCCCACCGGGGTCAGACGGGAATCGGCGTTATCAATGCGGAGGTGCAGCCGGAATTCGGCGCGCGAAGTGAACATGCGATATGGCTCATCCGCGCCCTTGGTAATCAGATCGTCAATCAGGATTCCGGTGTAGCCTTCGGTTCGGCCGATGATCACCGGCTCTTTGCCGCTTAACCGGCACGCAGCATTGATCCCCGCTACCAGCCCCTGGCAGCCGGCTTCTTCATACCCCGACGTGCCGTTGATCTGCCCCGCCAGATACAGCCCCGCAATCGACTTCACTTCCAGAGTGTGATGCAATTCCCGCGGGTCGATGGCATCATACTCAATGGCGTAGCCCGGCCGGATCATCTCGGCCTGTTCCAGCCCCGGAATCGAGGCCATCATGGCCGCCTGCACGTCAATCGGCATGCTGGTCGACATCCCGTTTACATAAATCTCGTTGGTGTCGAACCCTTCCGGTTCTAGAAAAATCTGGTGCCGGGGCTTATCCGGAAATTTGACGATCTTGTCCTCGATCGACGGGCAATACCGCGGTCCCACGCCCTCAATCTGCCCGCTATAGAGCGGCGAGCGCGGGATTGCCTCCCGCAAGATGCGGCGCGTCGCCTCGGTGGTGTAGCCGATGTGGCACTCGATCTGCGGCCGGTCGATGCGCGCCGTCAGAAACGAAAACGGTGTTGGATCGGCATCGCCCGGCTGTGGTTCGAATTGCGCCCAGTCGATCGTCCGGCGGTCCAGCCGCGGCGGAGTCCCGGTCTTGAAACGGCTCCACTGCAGTCCCAGAGTGCGCAGTTGTGCGCCCAGCAGTTGCGACGGCGCTTCGCCGTTGCGCCCGC
Source organism: Bryobacterales bacterium (assembly GCA_963842505.1). GTDB lineage: Bacteria > Acidobacteriota > Terriglobia > Bryobacterales > Bryobacteraceae > PALSA-129. The sequence continues at coordinate 225,590 of CAWJGZ010000003.1, read as the reverse complement.
AACTGTACTGCATTTCGCCGACATGCGCCAAGCCATTCAAGAATGTCCCGGTGGTCACAATCACCGCGCCGGCCTCGAAGCTGCGTCCATCGCGCAGGTGCACGCCATGGACGCGCCTGCCGTCCACCGCCAGCGCCGCCACTTCCGCCTGCTTGATGTGCAGGTTGGGCTCCTGTTCGAGCACCTGGCGCATGCGCGACCGGTACATCTTCTTATCCATCTGCGCGCGCGGCGACCAGACCGCCGGTCCGCGGCTGGTGTTCAGCAAGCGGAACTGGATGCCCACCGCATCCGCCACTTCCCCCATCACGCCTCCCAACGCGTCGATCTCCCGTACCAGATGGCCCTTGGCGATTCCCCCGATCGCCGGATTGCACGACATCTGCGCGATCAGGTCCAGGTTCATCGTGACCATGGCCGTCCGCACGCCCATCCGCGCGCAGGCCCGCGCCGCCTCGCATCCCGCGTGACCCGCTCCCACCACAACCACGTCGTACTTCTCCTGCATTGCTATGATTGTAGCGAAATGAGAATCCTGATCCTGGGAAGCGGCGGGCGCGAGCACGCCCTGGCGTGGAAGTTGGCTCAGTCGAAGGGCGTTGAGATCTTCGCGTCGCCCGGCAATCCGGGAATCGCGCGGGTCGGCACGTGCCTGCCCTCCACTGCGTCGTTTCTGAGCCTCGCCGAGGAGATCGACGCCGCGCTCACGGTCGTCGGGCCCGAAGCGCCCCTAGTTGGCGGAGTAGTGGATGAGTTCCGCGCGCGCGGCCGCAAGATCGTCGGCCCGCTTGCCGGCGCCGCGCGGCTGGAGGGAAGTAAAATTTTTGCAAAGAACTTCTTTGTACAAAGTAATATTCCCACAGCCGGGTTCGTCACCGTGGATAGCGCCGCCGAAGCGCGCAAGGCTCTCGACCGTTTCGGCTTCCCGGTAGTCCTGAAGGCCGACGGTCTGGCCGCCGGAAAGGGCGTCGTCATCGCGCACAACCGCGCCGAGGCCGAGACGGCCCTCCAGACCCTCACCGGCCGCCTGGTCGTCGAGGAGTTTCTGCGCGGCCGCGAAGTCAGCTTCATCGCTTTGTGCGACGGCCGCAATGTCGTGCCGCTGGCCCCCACCCAGGATCACAAAGCGGTCTTCGACGGCGACACCGGACCCAACACCGGCGGCATGGGCGCGTACTGTGACGGCGCCATCCTCACCGATCTCGAAACGCGCGAAATCCTCGACCGCGTGATTTACCCAACGGTCGAGCGCACCGGCTTTACCGGCTTTCTCTATGCCGGCATGATGATGACCGAAGCCGGCCCCAAAGTGCTCGAGTTCAACGTCCGCCTGGGCGACCCGGAAACCCAGCCGCTGATGCATCGCATGGTTTCGGACTTCGTGCCGGCTCTCCTCGCCGCCGCCACCGGCTCGCTCGCCGGTGTCAAGCTGGAATGGCGGCGCGGTCCCAGTGTCTGCGTGGTGCTGGCGTCGGGCGGATATCCCGGTCCCTATGAAACCGGCAAGCCCATCCATGGTGTGGAAGCAGCCGAATCGGCCGGCGCCACCGTCTTTCACGCCGGCACTCGCATGGGAGCCGCGGGCCTGGAAACATCCGGCGGCCGCGTGCTGGGAGTGACTGCCGGCGGCGACGATCTTCCGACCGCCATCGCGCACGCCTATGGCGCCGTCAAGGCGATCCGCTTCGACGGCATGCACTACCGCCGCGACATCGGCCGCAAAGGCTTGACCGCCGGGCGCTCCCGATGACCGCGTCCCCGCCACGCTACAATAAGACTACCAGTGGGGACGTAGCTCAGATGGATAGAGCGGCCGCCTCCTAAGCGACAGGTCGGCAGTTCGAATCTGCCCGTCCCTACCACTTCTCTCCCCGGCGTTCGGCTCTACGCCAAGAACGGGGGCAAAAACCCAATCCCGGACCTCCTAAAACCTGCCGGCCAGTACCAGCGGCTTCAAGTCGGCGGACGGAAATGGGAAGCCTAAATATGCCGCCACGGTCGGAGCAATGCTGCGCATGTCGATCTCACCGAGGTTGAGACCGCTCCCTACTTTCGGCCCCGCCATAAAAAACGAGGCCAGCAGTTCCGGATGCGTCGGCGCATAGCCGTGCGTGCCTCCTTTCGCCGGCGTTACTAACTCTCCCGCCGAGTTCACAACCGAGAAGTTAACCTGCATGTCCACCCAGAATACGGCCTCGGGATTTCCCCCCATTGCCGCAATCGCTTTCCGGTCCAGGATCCCGGCGATGCCATTCGCCGGATTCGCCGCCAGCCGCCGCAGCAGTTGTTCCACTTTGGCGCGGGTCGCCTCGTCCTTCGGATCTTTCAACAGAATGGCCGCCGAGCCGCCATCCACCTTCGGAAACGCCTTCCAATCGAGCACCACCGGCGCTCCCCGGAAGCCGCTGCCCGGCCCCAGTGTGACCAGCCCTTCGCCGGCAAAGGCTTTCATCAGGTTCAGGCTGTGGTCGATGCGCGCAAAGCCGTGATCGGAAACCACGCACACCGCGTAGTCCGCGGAAACGCCGTGCGCCGCTTCCTCCAATTGCCCCAGCATTTCGTCGATCTGTTCCAGCGAGGTGTTGGATTCCGCGCTGAACGGGCCAGTGGCGTGTTGCAGATGATCGAGCGCCGCCAGATGGACGGTCATAAACTGCGGTTTCCCGTGGCGTAGAATCCAGACGGCATACCGTGTGCGCGCCAGGTCGGCGGGGATGGCGTCGTCCAAATCGTCGATATAGACCCCCGCGTCTTTGGCGATCTCCGCCATCAGTCCCGGCGTGCTCACCGCGCGCAGCAGTTTGTTGTCATCCGTTCCTTTCGGCGCCCGCCAGTACTCGGGAACGTTGTAGCGGATTCCCAATGCGCCAACACTCACCGGCCAGGAAACGCTCCCCACCGTCAGCCCGGCGTTCGCCGCGGCCTCCCACAAGGTGGGTACGGCAATGTCTTCGCTATACCAGTACCAGCCTTCGAAGTTCATCCCCAGCGGATCAAAAGTGGTGTTGGTATAGATTGCATGCTTCACCGGCCAGACACCCGTCACGATGGTCGTATGGCTCGGATAAGTGACGGTGGGCAGCACGCCGCGGGAGCCGGTCGCATGCGCGCCCTCCCGCAGGATGCGGCGCAAATGTGGAATCTTCAGACCATGTGCATCGGCCTGGAGAACGTAGTCTGGCCGGAGGCCATCAATAGAAACGAGCAGCAGCGAACTCCCGAAAGCCCACGGAGACGCGAGGATCAACCAGAGAATGAAAAGGATGCGGCGACTCATGGCGTTATAGTAACTCCCGGTAACGATTTCCGCCCGTGAGTGTCCAGAACCAGCCATGGCGCCGGCCGGGCGAGTTGAACCTCAAACTTGGGGGTTCCCGAAAGAGCGGGGCTGTTGCAGAATTCCTTACACCAGCCTGCGATATTTTCCGCCAAGCGTCAGCGCGACTTTAGCGCGGGCGCGCTTGCACTCCGGACACGGCGGCAAATTTTTGGTTAGCAGGTAGTACTCGTCGCGCGGCGCAACGATGGGCTCGCCGCAGAAGCTGAACACGTTCAGCGGGCGAACGCTGTGGCGAACGCGGGTTCGTGAGTTCAGGGTCATATTATCCTCAATTGCTCGTTACTTCGTCGCGAGATTGTAACAAGCCCAGATGGAGTTTAGACCTCCATCGTTCCGCCGTCTGTTCAAAAGTGCACATCAACGGCCGTTCATTTGCCGGGAGGCTTGATCTCCCGGCGGTTGATCCTCCATTAATCGTGGAGGACAACATTCAGCAGCGAACTGTGAACATATAGTCCGCCGTTGTAGTCGATGAACCCCAATTTGCGAAATCGGTTCATAAAGAAGTTGACTCTTGCGCGTGTCGTGCCGATGATCTCCGCCAATGTTTCCTGGCTGATCTTGGCAATCACCGGCTCCGGTTTGCCTTCCTTCCCGAAGTTCGCCAGCAGCAGAAGCGCCCGCGCCAGCCGCTTCTCACTGGAGCTGAAGAGCTGGTCTACCAGATCCTCCTGAATGCGGATGTTGCGGGAAAGCAGATAGTGCAGGAACAACTCTGAAAAGACCGGCTCATCCCGGAGCATCCGGATCATCCTCGCTTTCTCCAGCCGCAGGAGCGAGCAGTCCGTCATTGCGGTGGCCGTGGCCATGCGCTTGATCTGCCCGGCCAGGCAAGTTTCGCCGATGAAGTCGCCCGCCGTTAGAATGGCGATGACCGCCTCTTTGCCTTGCCTGGAGACGACGGTGATCTTGAGCTTGCCTTTCTGGATGTAGAAGATGGCGTCCGCCGGGTCACCCTGCGAGAACACCACTTGGCCCCTCCGGTAGTCCATGATGTTCCTGCCCGCGCCGGCCTTGGCCAGGAAGATCTCGGGGTCGAACGGCGGCTTTGGCCCTTCCTTCGGTTGGACATTCGCCATTCCCATTTCGAATATCCTCCGGCGATATTCTCCCACTGTTCCGTTCCAGGCTCAATAGCTAAAGGAGTTTAATATCTGAAAACTGTTTTTGTTGGATTACCCGGCACATAGCGCCTTTCATGTCGAAGGAAGACCTGGGACGCTACCGTTGAGGTAGCCATGGCCGTCGTCACCGATTTCCCACCAGGTACCGCATCGCCCGGTTGGGGAGGCTGGCAGGGCAGCCGGGGATGCCTGTTAAGATGTATTAGTGGTTCCAGAAGAAAACCCCGGGGCACCGTCGGGAACCCATCCCGCCTGGCGGCGCGTACAACTGGCGCGCCACCCCAAGCGCCCTCATTCGCTCGATTACATCCAGCGCCTCTTCACCGATTTCCAGGAGATCCACGGCGATCGCAGCTTCGGGGACGACCCCGCCATTGTCGCCGGCCTGGCGCAGTTCGAGGGGAAACCCCTGATGGTCGTTGCCGAGCAAAAGGGCCGCGACACCAAACAGAAACTGTTTCGCAACTTCGGCATGCCCAAACCGGAAGGCTACCGCAAGGCCTTGCGCGTGATGCAAATGGCCGACAAGTTCCACCGCCCGGTGGTGACCTTCCTGGACACCCCCGGCGCCTACCCCGGCATCGATGCCGAAGAGCGCGGCCAGGCCGAGGCCATCGCTCGCAACCTTCGGGAAATGGCCCGCTTGGGCGTCCCGGTGGTGGTCGTCTGCATCGGCGAGGGAGGTAGCGGCGGGGCCCTGGCTCTTGGCGTCGGCAACATCGTCCTGATGATGGAAAACGCCGTCTATAGCGTGATTTCGCCGGAAAGCTGCGCCGCCATCATCTATCGCGACTCCGGCAAGGCCGAACAGGCTGCCGCGGCCCTCAAGCTCACGGCGCCGGACCTGCTCGAATTGAAACTCATCGATGGCATCGTCCCGGAACCCCCTGGCGGCGCTCAGGAAGACCCCGACGCGGCCGCCGAAAGCCTGCGCCAGCAACTCCGCCGCAGCCTGAGCGAATTGCAAGACCTCAGCCCGGATCAACTGGTGCAGCACCGTTATGCCAAATTCCGCAAAATGGGGAATTTTTCCGCTTGAAGAAGACCACTTTGCTGGGAATCCTGTTCGCGGTGGCCGTGCTCGGCTACCTGGTGCTCTCTTCCCTCCACCGACAGCCCTTCCGCTGCCAGGTCTGTATCACTTTTAAAGGCAACCGCGATTGCCGCACGGGGTCGGCGGAAACCCGCGAGGGAGCCCTTCGCACCGCCGCCACCACCGCTTGCGCCCAGCTCTCCGGCGGCGTCACGGAAGCCAACCAGTGCGAGAATACCCCACCGGATTCGGTGGACTGGCTGAAGTAGGACCGGCATCCTGGCCTGTATTTGGTCCCGGCGCCCGTTTCGGCGTCCGTTCCCGCCCGGCGGGCGGCTAACTTCCTGCTCCTTCGCCCGTCTTCCAAAATGGGCACGCCCCGCTCAGGCTAGAATAGAAATGAACTTCGTCCCTGTTTTTTGCGTCTAATCGCGGTGATACGGAGAATCTGGCTGTGAAGACTAAGTGGAAAATAATCATCACCCTGGCCGTCCTCGTGGTTCTTGGCGCGGGCGTTTACGCCAGCACGGTTTATAGCCAGCGCGGCGTGATCACGGTGCAAACCGGGTCTGTCGTGCGCCAGGATCTGACCAGCGTCGTCACTGCCTCCGGCGAAATTAAACCTAAGAATTACATCAACATCGGCGCCAACGCCATGGGCGACATCACCGAACTGCTGGTGCGTGAGGGCGACCATGTCCGCAAGGGCCAGTTGCTGGCCAAAATTGAGAACACTCAGCCCACTGCCGATGTCGAAACCCAAAAAGCCAGTCTGGCATCCGCCGAGGCCGATTCCAATGCTTCCGAAGCCGGTTTGAAAGCTGCCGACGACAACCTGGCTACCATGCAGGCAGCCGTGGTCGAGGCCGAAGCCGATCTCGCCCGCACCAGGCAGGATGCCGAGCGTGCCGCCGACCTCTACAAGGAAAAACTCGGCCCAAGGCAGGACTTCGAAAGCAAGACCGCTCTTTACAACGCCCAGAAGGCCGCCGTCGATCAAGCCCGCGCGCGCCTGGTTCAGGCCCGGTCCCAGCGCGAACAGACTGCCGCGCAACTCACTTCCGCGCAGCGCCGCATCGCGATGGCCAAAGCCGTCCTCGCGCGCAGCAGCGACGTTCTCCGCAAGTACGATTCCTACGCCCCGCTCGATGGCGAGGTCACGGACCTGCCCGTGCGCGAGGGTGAGTCGGTGGTTCCGGGGCTGCAAAACCAGACCGGCACGCTCATCATGACCATCGCCGATATGTCCCTGATTACCGCCGAAGTGAAAGTCGACGAAACCGACATCGTCAACGTGAAACTTGGTCAGCAGGCGGAGATCACCATCGACGCCATTCCTAACAAGACCTTCACCGGCCATGTGACCGAAATCGGCGACACCGCCATCCTGCGCTCCACCGGCGTCGCGGCGTCGCAAAGCGCCATCTCCAGCCAGGAAGCCAAAGACTTCAAGGTGGTGATCGCCATGGACAACCCACCCGAGGAAGTCCGCCCCGGGCTCTCTTGCACCGCTAAAATCACCACCGCCACGCGCAAAAACGTGCTCACCATTCCCATCCAGGCGCTCACCGTCCGCCAAAAGGGCGATCTGGAACCGAAGAAGCCCGGAAGCTCCACATCCGGCATACAGGCGGCCACCAAAGTGGATCCCGTCGCGGAGAAAGCCCGTAAGGAAGAGGTTCAGGGCGTGTTCGTCGTGGCCGGCGGCAAGGCCACCTTCCATAAAGTGGAAACCGGTATCACCGGCGCCACCGATATCGAGGTGCTGACCGGTCTGAATGAGGGCGCACAAATCGTCACGGGGACCTACCAGATCATCCGCACTATCGCCAACGACGCCCAGGTCAAGGTTGACAACAAGCCGGTCGCAGCGCCAAAGAGCTAAGCACGATACAATCTAGGGACAGGAACAGGAACTATCAGCATGTCAGCCGTGGCCGAAAAAAAAGAACTCATCCAGCGTGGCGAACAACTGAAGCGGGACGGTATCGTCATCCGCACCTACGATCTCTGGAAGACCTACGTTATGGGCGACCAGGAAATCCACGCCGTCTCGGGAGTGGATATTGAAATCAAGCGTGGCGAGTACTGCGCCATCATGGGACCTTCCGGGTCGGGGAAATCGACTCTGATGAATCTCATTGGATGCCTGGATACGCCTACTTCCGGCCAGTACTACATCAACGGCAACCTGGTTAGCGAAATGTCCGACGATGAACTGGCCCGCATCCGCAATAAGGAAATCGGTTTTGTCTTCCAGACATTCAACCTGCTGCCGCGCGCCACTTCCCTGCACAATGTCGAACTGCCGCTGATTTATTCCGGCGTCCCCTCGGAGAAACGCTTGGAGATGTCCAAGGCGGCCATGCGCCAGGTGGATCTCGAAGCCCGCATGTACCACAAGCCCAACGAGCTTTCGGGCGGCCAGCGCCAGCGCGTCGCGGTGGCGCGCGCACTGGTCAACAACCCTTCGATTCTGCTGGCGGATGAGCCTACCGGAAACCTGGACACGGCCACCGGCAACGAAATCATGAGCCTCTTCGAGCGCCTGTACCAACAGGGCAACACCATCATCCTGGTGACGCACGAAAACGACATCGCGCTCCACGCCCACCGGGTGATTCACATCCGCGACGGCAAAATCGAAAGAGACGAGCGCATTAAGTAGAACCTGGTAGCGCCGGCGGTCTTGCCGCCGGTGTCCTATACGCGATACGAGGCGCTTTTCACCCGCCAACTTCCCCGCTTATTGCGCGACTTTCGCAATCAACACCAGAAACAGGGCCGTATCGGGCCCATTCAGGCTGCTCCGGCCCACCACCAGCTTTTGCCCTTCCTTCACGTCCACCACATCGGTTGCGATGCCCGTATCGATGTACTGCGTTTTCTCGGCGGTGCCAATGGGCACTCGCAATCCGGCCTTCAGGTTATCCAGCCGGATCATCCCGCCGTCGCCATCCAGGCTGGCTGACCGGACGCGAAAAGAAGTGATCCGGCCGCCCGACAACTGCCCGCTCGCGTCGGCGTTCACCCCCGAACGCGTGCGCAGCGACAGCACATCCAGCATCACGTAGTTCTTGAATGGAAATGTGCCCTTGAGTGTCGCCACCGTACTGTCGAGCTCCTTGGGAATGGGACTGCCGGTGACGTTCGACAAGTCGCTCGCCACCACGAAATAAACCGTCAGGTCGATGTCTTTCTGACCGGCGGAAGGCACATCCAATTGCTTGATGGCATCCTCGGCCGTAGTCACGCGATTCCGCGGCCCACTCAGGGCAATCACCTTCATGCGGTTATCAACCTGCAAATCCACCCCAAAGTTATGAAGCAGGTTAACAACGGACTGCGGGTCCGCATACCTGAGCGTGACCAGTTTCTGAATCTTCTCCGTGGGGTCTTGTCCCACCTGCGCCAGGGCGGGCATTGCGATCAGTGCCAGCGCCAATATCATTCGTTTCATTTCATTCTCCTTTTCTCTCCGCGATCCAATAAATCACCACATCCGGGTTGTCCGTCTCCAGCTTCACCAGCAGCGTCTCCGGCTGTCCGTGGGGGAGGCGCTTCCGCCTGCCAACCTCTCGGTCGGGCAGACCCACCGGTCTACCGCCGGCCCTCTGGCCGGCATCCGCCGCTTTCTCAACAACCGTCGCCGGCGCCACCATCGCCACCCGCGGGCCCTCCGCGTGCCACCGCGCCATCGTCGCCATCATCACCACCACCGCAACCGCTGCAATGCCCAACCCGTACACCCAAACCTGCTTCCACCGCGGCACGTGCTCTTTCTCCAGTTGCGCCACGACGCGCGCCCGCACCGCCGCGTAATGCGCCGGCGCGACTGGTTCCTGGTGCGCTTCCCGCAGCCATTCCAGGTTTTGCTTCAGGTCGCTCCAAAACACCTGGCAGGCCGCGCAGCCGGCGATGTGCCGCTCAATGTCCGCGACCTCACCGGCCGCGGCATCGCCCGCCGCATAAAGCGCGATTCGTTCTTCCCATTCCTGGCAGTTCATAAATGGCTCCGGAAATAGCGCTCCATAAACGCGCGCACTTTGATGCGCGCCTTCGAAATCTGCGACCGCACGGTGGCTTGGCTAGAACCCAGCGCCCGCGCCGTTTCCTCCGTGGAAAGTCCTTCCAAGTCTCGCAGCACGATTGCCGCCCGCTCCTTTTCGGAGAGGAAGCGCAGGCTCATCAGCAAGGCGCGCCGGCGCTCCGCCTGGGTGGCGCTCTGTTGCGGGTCGGCGCCGGTGGCCGCCAATTCTGGCAGTTCCTCCACCGGGACCGCAGCCGGCCGCCTGCGCGTCATGTCGTGGCACACATTCACCGTGACGCGGTACAGCCACCCCGGCAAATTCTGCGGCCCGTCGATCTTCCCCAGGTTGCGGTACAGCCGCAGGAAAACTTCCTGCGACGCGTCCTGCGCATCTTCGAGTTTGCCCAGCAGCCGCACCGCCGTCACCAGCACCAGGCGCTCATGCTGGCGCATCAGGCTCTCGAAGGCCGCCAGATCGCCCGCTCTTGCCGCGGCGATCGCGCGTGCCCCGCCGTCGGGCCTTTCCACCGGAGCGGCCATCGCCACGAGTGCCAGAGCGTTCATCCTTTCCACTAGATACAACTGCGCCACAGTCCAAAGCGTGTATGGGAAATGTTGTTACCCTAACGGAATGCTGAAAAGGAAAAGTTCAGCCGCCGATGGACGCAGATCAACGCGGATATTCTTTTTGTTTTCAACCTGCGCTGATCTGCGTGAGTCGGCGGCTACGTTTTTTTCATCGACCTGCTGAACTCCATCCAATGACCGATAAACTAGCCATCCCCGCGGAGGAATTCCGGCGTATTGCCGGCCAGGCGGTCGATTTTCTGGCCGCCTATTATGAATCTCTCAGTGAGCGCCCGGTCCTGGTCCCCACAACCTCCCAAGCGATCCGCCAAAAAATCGACGAGCGCCTGCCGTCCGACGGAGCCGATTTCGAAGAACTCCTCCGCACGCTCCGCGACGTGATTTCGGAATTTGCCCGCCACAACGCGCACCCGCGGTTCTTTGGCTACGTCTCATCGCCCGGGACCGCCATCACGGCCATCGGGAGTATGTTGGCCGCCGCTCTCAACATCAACGCTACCTGCTGGCGGTCGGCGCCCACCGGCACGGACCTGGAACATTTGACCATCGATTGGCTGAAACAAATGCTCCACTATCCGGCCGGGGCGGCCGGCTTGCTCACCAGCGGCGGATCCATGGCCAACTTCGCGGCCCTGGCCGCCGCCCGCAGCCGCAAGGCGCCCGTCAACGTGGTGCGCGAAGGCATGGCCGCCGCCGGCCGCCGCATGTGCCTCTACGTTTCCGAAGAAGCCCACTTTTCCATCGCCAAAGCCGCCGGTATGCTCGGCATCGGCGAATCAAACGTCCGCTCCGTGAAGACTGACGGCCAATTGCGCATGGATACCGCGGACCTTGAGCGCCTCGTGGCGGCCGATCTCGCCGCCGGCCATCTACCCTTCTGCGTGGTGGCCAGCGCTGGAACCACCGCTACCGGAGCGTTCGATCCTCTGGGCGCGATCGCCGATGCCGCCCGCCGCCACAACCTCTGGCTGCACGTCGATGCCGCTTATGGAGGCTTCGCCGCGCTCGCGCCCTCCGCCCGCCATCTCTTCGAGCACATCGCCGAAGCCGATTCCGTCACCCTCGATCCGCACAAGTGGCTCTACCTTCCGGTGGGCTGCGGCTGCGTGCTCTACAAAGATCCCGCCGCCGCGCGCGCCGCCTTCCAGCACGGCGCCGAATACGCCCGTGTGATCGGTCTGGAACGTGACGAGGCCTTCGCGTTTTGGGATTACGGCCCCGAACTTACGCGTCCGTTCCGCGCCCTGGATCTCTGGCTTCTGATTAAGTACGCCGGCGCGGAGCGGCTCAGCCAGGCCGTCGAAGCGAACATCACCTGTGCGGAATATTTCCAAGGCCTGGTGAACGTCAGCGACGATTTTGAAATGCTGGCGCCCGTGGGCCTCTCGGTTTTCTGTTTCCGCTACAGGCCGAGGAACTTCACCGGCGATCTCGATGCCTTGAACGAGCGTCTGCTAGTGGAGTTGCAACGCCAAGGCGGCACGTACTTATCAAATGCCAAGATCCACGGCCATTTTGCCCTGCGCGGTTGCGTGGTGAACTACCGCACCACCAGGAGCGACATGGAGCGGGTCCTGGAAGACGTGCGCAAGGCCGGGAGCCTGTTTATTTGACTTGGGTTTGGATTGCGCCTATGATGAGGGCCGATTAGGAAGGGGACCCTCAATGAGAACTTTGGCATTTGCCCTGACGTTTTTTGGTGTTGCGGTTCTGACGGCGATGGGGCAGGCATCCAACGTGGTCAACAGCAGCCGGAGCAACATTAAGAACAATGTCGTGATCAGTCAAGGTCCGGACGGGAAGACGCACTGCATCGTCGCGGATAAAGCCTGCACCAAGGATCAAGTAACGCAGCTCAACGCGGCCCTGCCCGGCATGAAGACCGTAAAGTCCGGCCCGGACCCCAGGAGCGTCAAGAGCATCTCGCTCGCGAAGGATGGCTCCTTGATGTGCGAAACCGCGGCTGGAACGATTCCCTGCACCGCCGCGCACATCACGGATTTGAAGGCCGCGGCGGCGCGGGTAAACAACGAACTCGAGAACCGTTCAGCTCCCGCAGCAGCGAAGTGAACTCGCCAAACCTGCCGTAAGGGTGAGTTACGGCGCGAGCCATATGTAATGAGTGCGCCGGAACGGGGCGTAAGACCTACACGTCCAGATTCTTCACATCCAGCGCGTTATCCTCGATGAACTTCCTGCGGCTCTCCACATCCTCGCCCATCAGCGTCGAGAAGATCTCTTCGCTTTCCACCGCGTCTTCCAGCCGCACCTGCAGCAGCGAGCGCTTCTCCGGGTTCATAGTGGTCTCCGCCAGTTGCTCGGCGTTCATCTCACCGAGCCCTTTGTAGCGCTGCACCGACGCGTCCTTCTTCCCTTCGGCCTTCACGTAATTCAGCAGTTCGCCCCAATTCGGCAGTGACTCGCGGTGCTCATTCTTCACCACCATGAAGGGCGGTTGGTTGTACTTGCCGATGGTGCGGGCCAGCGTGCGGAACCGGCGAAACTCGGGCTGCGCGGCCAGCGCCAGACCGACCGTGCGTTCGGCGTTGGTGGAATCGTGGAACGTCACGCCGTAGGAAGAATGCTCTTCATCGCGCCGCATCTCCGGATTCAGGCCGAGTTTCTGCAGTGCTTCCAAAATCGGCTGGAGATTGGCTTCCTCCTGGAAATCGGCTTTGTGATCCACCTGCAGGTCGATATTGGCGAGTGCTTCGACCACCCGCGGATCGCGCAAGCGCCGCTCCACCTTGTGGAACATCTGTTCATACTCGTCAAGATTCAGCAGGTAGGCGCGCAACTCCGTGCCTTCCAGCACGACTTTAGGCAATGCTCCATTGGAGTGGATCTCAAGGCGCAAATTCTCCGTGGCGCGCCGCATGATCTCGCGCGTGAATTCCTTCTCGTCCTTGATATACTTCTCGCTCTTGCCCTTCTTGATGCGATACAGCGGCGGTTGCGCGATATACACGTGTCCGCGCAGAATCAGCTCGTTCATGTGGCGGAAAAAGAACGTGAGCAGCAGGGTACGGATGTGCGAGCCGTCCACGTCGGCATCCGTCATGATGATGATCTTGCCGTAACGGATGCGCGCGGCGTCGAAATCGTCCTTGCCGATGCCGGTCCCGAGCGCCGTGATCATGGCGCGGATTTCTTCGTGGCCGAGCATCTTGTCGTAACGCGCCTTCTCCACGTTGAGGATTTTTCCCTTGAGCGGCAGGATTGCCTGGAACCTCCGGTCGCGGCCCTGCTTGGCGGTTCCTCCGGCCGATTCGCCCTCCACCAGGAACAACTCGCAACGCTCCGGATCTTTCTCCTGGCAATCGGCCAGCTTGTGGGGCATACCGCCCGATTCCAGAGCTCCCTTGCGCCGCGTCAGGTCGCGCGCATGCCGCGCCGCTTCCCGCGCGCGCGCCGCCTCGATGGCCTTACCGACGATCTTGCGGCCCACCGTCGAATTCTTGTCGAAATACTCTTCCAGTTTTTCGTTGACGAACTGCGTCATGAAGCCGGCGATGTCGCTATTCAGCTTGCCCTTGGTCTGCCCTTCGAACTGCGGCTGCGGCACCTTCACGCTGACCACCGCGGTCAGACCTTCGCGCACATCGTCACCTGTCAGGTTCTCTTTGACATCCTTGAACAGGCCCTGGTCCTGCCCGAACTTGTTAATGGTGCGGGTGAGCGCGGTGCGGAAGCCCGTCAAGTGCGTGCCGCCATCCACGGTGTTAATGTTGTTCGCGAAGCTGAAGACGTTCTCCGAGTAGCCATCGTTGTACTGCAAGGCGACTTCCATGGTGAGCGTGCCGGCCGCGTTGGGCAGTTCGCGATCAGCTTCGAAATGGATGGGTTTGTCATGCAGCACCGCTTTGCCGCGGTTGAGGTGTTTGATGAACTCGGCAATCCCGCCCGAGTAGCAGAATTCCTGCTGCTTTTCCGGATCCGTGCGTTCATCCGTGAGAGTGATTCTGAGACCCTTGTTGAGGAAGGCCAGTTCGCGCAGACGCTGCGCCAGTGTGTCGAAGTTGAACGTCAGCACCTGCATGATGGTGCTGTCCGGTTTGAACGTGACGCGGGTGCCGGTCTTGCGCGAAACCTTGCCGGCTTTGGCCAGCGGCGCTTTGGGAATCCCGCAGGCATACTCCTGTTGCCAGGTGTAGCCATCGCGCCAGATTTCCAATTCCAGGTGTTCCGAGAGCGCGTTGACGCAGCTCACACCCACGCCGTGAAGTCCGCCAGAGACTTTGTAGCTCTTGGAGTCGAACTTGCCGCCGGCATGCAACATGGTCATAACCACTTGCGCGGCGGAGACGCCTTCCTCTTCATGCATGTCCACCGGGATGCCGCGGCCGTTATCGATGACGGTTACGGAATTGTCGTCGTGAATCGTTACATTAACTTCGGTAGCGTAGCCTGCCAGAGCTTCGTCGACGGAATTATCAACCACTTCATAAACCAGGTGATGCAGACCCATTTCACCCGTCGAGCCAATGTACATGGCGGGGCGCAGACGCACCGCCTCAAGACCCTCGAGCACTTTGATGCTTGTGGAATCGTAAATGTCGCTCTGTACCGCGCCGCCGTCATTTGCCATATTTTGCTTGCTTTGGAATCCTGTAGATTGGCTCAGATCCGCATCGGCATCACTACATACCGATACTGATCGGTCAGACCTTCACCCGCCGGCCTGAGCTCGCCGGCGCTTTTCTGATCTTTTAATTCGAAGGTCACCTGATCCTGTGCGATCACACGCAGGAAATCGAGCAGGTACTGGGCATTAAAGCCAATCTCCAAGTCCGGTCCCTGATACTCGCTGTTGACGCTCTCTTCGCTTTCGCCCATTTCCACCGATGAGGAGAAAATGCGTACCTCATTGGTCGCAAATTGCACCCGGATGGCGCGTGACCGTTCATCCGCGAATTGCGCCACGCGCTCGATGGCTGCGCGAATTTCCTCTCGCTGCAGACGTGCCGTCAGCGTGTGATCCTTTGGGAGCACTCGTTCGTAGTCCGGGAAATTGCCGGTCAGCTTACGCGTAATCAGCAATCGATGGGCTACCTGGAAGAAAAGATGATTGTCGTCGCCGGCAAACGTCGCAACTGCATCCGAACCTTCTGAATCGGCTAATTTCACCAGCTCACCCATAGCCTTCCGTGGTACGAGCGCACGGTAATTCTGACTGATCTGGCCGCTCTCGGCTGGGCCGGCTTGAACAAAAGCCAAACGGTGGCCATCCGTGGCAACCATGATCAGGCCTTCTGGCCGGATAATCAGTAGTGCGCCATTCAGCGTGAATCGCGATTCCTCCATCGAGATCGCAAATTGGGTCCGCGCTATCAGCGAGGAAAGCGTCTTCACTGGAATATCCGCAATTTTAGCCGGCATCTGTGGAAGTTCTGGGAAGCTTTCCCGCGACATCCCAGCTATACGGGTCTTTGACCGGCCACATGTGATGCTAGCCCAGTGATTATCTAGAAACTTCATGGTGATGTCGCCTTCCGGCAACAGTCTCACAAAATCGAGTAGTTTACGCGCCGGAACAGTACCGGCGCCTTCCTTCTTCACGCGAGCCGGGCAGGAACAACGGATCCCCAGTTCGAGATCGGTAGCGGTGAGTACAATGCGATCGCCGGAAGTTTCCAATAGAACATTCGAGAGAATTGGGATGGTGGTCTTTTTCTCCACCACGCCCTGCGACAAGCTTAGTTCCCGCACTAGATCGGCTTTGCTGACGGTAAACTCCATACGGCTCAGCTCCTATACGATTGAAGACTGTCTTGAAATACCACTATTAGAACCGCATTCATAGGGCCTGTGCAAACTGTTCATAGCACTCTAAATTATACTAAATTCAAGTACTTTTGGCTACTGGAAGTTGTGATCCCAAAGGTTGGAAACAGTTCCAAAAGTGGTTCTCCAACACGATTTTGCACACTTCCCATCAAGCTGATCTAGGCCCACCTGTGGATAATTCCAAGAAGTTCATTGTAATGAGTCCATTAGCCTGTGTAGTATCCTGTTCAATTCGGGATCAATATGACGTTCTTTCTCGATTTTGTTTACAGAGTGGATGACGGTAGTGTGATGCTTCCCTCCAAAGGCTCTGCCGATTTCGGGTAACGAGGCGCTGGTCAGCTCTTTTACCAGATACATCGCCACTTGCCGAGGGTAGACAATTTTTTTGGTGTTGCTCTTCTCCTTGAGCTGTGAGGGCTTAAGCTGAAACTGCTCGGCAACCACCTTTTGAATAGAATCCATGGTCACTCGGCGATCCTGAACATGAACCAGGTGCTTTAAGACTTGCTGAGCCATGTGTAGATTGATAGGAGTCCCCGTGAGCGAGGAGTACGCCATCAATTTAATAAGCGCTCCTTCCAATTCGCGAACATTGGATTTGGTCTTGGAGGCCATGAAGGAGCGCACATCATCCGGCAAATGAATATTTTCAGCCTCAGCCTTTTTGTCGAGGATGGCCATCTTAGTTTCGAGATCGGGAGCCTGGATGTCAGCGATCAACCCCCATTCGAACCGCGACCGCAGGCGCTCGACTAAACCAGGAATCTCCTTCGGCGGTGAATCGCTCGAGATTACGATTTGCTTCTGATGATCATGCAGCTCGTTGAAGGTGTGAAAGAACTCCTCTTGCGTGCGCTCTTTGGTGCCGAGGATCTGGATGTCGTCCACCAGCAGCACGTCGGCTTCACGATAGCGCTGGTGAAACTGCTCCATACGGTCGGTGCGGATGCAGGCGATCATCTCATTCATGAAGCGCTCACTCGACGTATAGATAATGCGCATGGCAGCGTGTTTGTCCATCAACTCACGCCCAATGGCGTGCATGAGGTGCGTCTTTCCCATACCCACGCCGCCGTACAGGAATAACGGATTGTAGGCGCGCGATGGATTCATAGCCACGGAGCGGGCAGCGGCGTGCGCGAACTGGTTGCACGCACCCACCACGAAAGTATCGAAGGTAAACTTGGGGTTCAAAGAAGCGGCAGCCGATTCCAGGTCGTTGTTCTCTACAGTGGCCACAGCCTGGTTCATTGGGCCGCGAGCGGCTTCGGCCTCATAGGTGACGTGCTTCACCGGTAAGGCAAGTTCTTGGATAGCACTATGCACTATTACCGGAAACTCGCGCTCCAGCCATGCTCGCGTTTCGCGATCCGGAACGGTAACGAAGAGTGTAGTGCCGTCCAGGCCGGCGAATGCAGTGCCTTTCAGCCAATTGTTGTAGTTCTCCGCGCTGATCTTTAACTGTAGGAAATTCCGTATTTGATCCCAAAGATTCATTGATTTTTACACACCACATACGCTTGATTTCCACAGTGTTTTCCACAACAGCGGGAAACCGGCTGTATGCTTTGTCTAGAAAGAATTGCCGACGGGATTCACCCTGCCCGTATCCTGCCGGCGGAAACTGCCGTCCAACCGACGAAAAGTAGTCTACCACACCGAAATACGTTTCCCACAAGTTTATAAATGATTTACAATCAATGACTTCACCACAACGTTTGACACCGGCTTTGTTCTTAGGCGAAAATGAATGTTTCCATCGAGCGGGAGTAACTCAGTTGGTAGAGTGCGACCTTGCCAAGGTCGATGTCGCCGGTTCGAATCCGGTCTCCCGCTCCAAATTTCTCCTTCCTCCCGAGCGTCATCATGAAGCCTCTCTTCGTTATCTTCTCTGCCCTGTTCTTTGCCGCCGCCGCGCGTGCACAGGATTACAAATTGGAAACCATCTCGACCGCCGCGCCCGGTTTGCCCGCCGCGTATGCCGCGGTCATCGACACCAGTGGATACCGCGTGATTGGGCCGGCTGGAACCTGGTGCGAAATCTGGTTTCGCAAATCAATTCCCACCGGCGCGAAATCCCCCGACGATACTATTGTGCTGCCGATAGCGCAGGGTACGCTTCTTGGCATCCTGCGTTTTCCGGCCGACGGCTATGACCGCCGGGGCCAGACCGTGAAAGCCGGCCTCTACACGCTGCGCTACAGCACCTATCCCGTGGATGGCTCACACCAGGGTGTGGCGCCGCAACGTGATTTCGCCGTACTCACGCCTCTTTCGGCCGATGCCGACCCCAACACCACACCCGGTTTTGATGCGCTGGTGGATGCCAGCGTCAAGGGCGTCGGCGTTCCGCACCCCGCCGTGCTCTCACTCGAAGCGCCTGCCGGGGGCGTTCTTCCGGCAGTCTCCAAAGAAGGCGACAGCGATTGGGTGTTGAAAGCCAAAGCGGGAAGCCTGCCAATCGCCATCATCGTAGTTGGCAAAGTGGAAGGCTGATCAAAGCTGTTGTGTTAGGCAGTGGAAAGCTGGCCAAACCTGTTGCGCTAAGCTCAGTAGAATGCCACGGGATTTGCTGGAGCGCCTGGACCAATGGAAGAGCCGTTTTGGCGCCGGGGATAGCGGTCCTCTCGAGCGCTTGCTGGCCACGGTATCCAGGAAGCGGTTTCGCGATGCCGCCGATGTAATCCGTCTGCACGAAACTCTGCTCTTTTTGCGCGCATACCCCCGCAGCGCCGAGGTAGCGCGGTTGGCGGACGAGATCCTCTTCTCCTTCGCGGACCGCATTGGCGATGACCTGGAGCCGTTCGAGGAACCGGAAGTGTCGGGGATCGCGGGCACGTCGCTGACGGCGGTCTTCAGCTACGAGGTAGCGCGGCGCCTGGCGGCCCGATATCCGCGCGCGATTGAGATCGCCTGGGACCGCTACGACGAACTCGACCGCATGGGCAACGTGATCCGGCGCTTTCTGCCGATGATCGATGAAGATTTCCCAGTGGAAGCGCATGTTCCGTTTCAGCAATGGATCGCGCAAGCGCACGACCGCGGCTCGAGCGACCTCGCGTGGCTGCTGGAACGGCTGGCCGCCTGCGAGGCCGGCGATCGCGGTCGGGCCGAATTGTTCGAATCCATGCAGGCGCCGCTCACCTGGCGCATGCGCGCGTCACGCGCGGCGCGTTCGCGCCTTCGGCTGCCCGTGCGGAGCCTGTATCTCCATCGTGAACCGCTGTTGCGCCGCGGCGATATTTCTCTGGCTCGGGAACTGAATGCCGCCGCGCTTCCCGTCCGGCGACTCGGGCGGCCGGAAGCGCGCCGCATCCTTGATGTCATTCTCGATACCTCCGCGACGCGATACCGCGAGCTCTACGGCTTCAGCCATCCGGAAGAGGCAGGAGTCTTCCACGCCGCCGCCGGCCGCGGCGTGGATGTCTATTTCTGCGGCGTGCCGCCGGAATGGCGTCTGCCGTTGCGCGCCTATCACGGCGGCATGTTTTTCAAGAACGGAGTGCCGGCCGGATATGTCGAGTTGCTCTCGCTGTTCGAGCGTGCGGAGGTGGGCTTTAACTTGTATTACACGTTCCGCGAGGGAGAATCGGCGTGGATTTACGCGCGCCTGCTGCGGCTGTTCCGGCAGGTGCTGGGTGTTACCTGCTTTTCAGTGGATCCCTATCAGATTGGCCAGCAGAATCCCGAGGCGGTGGATTCCGGCGCCTTCTGGTTTTACCGCAAGCTGGGCTTTCGCGCCACCAATCCGGAAGTGGCGCGGCTGGTGGAGCGCGAAGAGCGCCGCATGAGCCAAACACCCGGCTATCACAGCTCGCGCCGCACTCTGGAGCGCCTGGCGGAAAGCTACCTGCTCTACGAAACGCCCGGCACGGAAAGCGGCGACTGGGACGATTTCCACATCCGCACGCTGGCGCAGAGACTGCAGCGCGGGGTTTTGCCACCCGCCAAAGCGCGCGGCCTGGAATCACGTCACCTGCGCAGGATGCAGAAAGACGCGCGGCTGCGAGCGGCGTTCCTCAAGTTGGGAAGCTTGAATTCATGACTCCGGCCCAACTGCACCATGCCCGGAATGGTACACGTTGAGGGGAAAACTGTAAAACCGCTTTGCACCCCTTTTGCACGATGTCCGGAGACATTTGCGCCGCGCTACTCTACCCCGCTACTCTGTCGATTGATTCCGCGCCGCAGATGGCTTCCACCTGGGCGCGAAATTCCTTGTCCGGCCGCACTTTCGCGGGGATGTCCAACAACACCGAGAAATCCCGCGGGGCTTCCAGGCGAAGACGCACCTGGGTATCGCCGGGCTTGCGCTGGAATAACTCTTCGAGGGCTTTGGCGCGGTCTATCCCGCCGTCGCGGCCCAACCAGACGCGAATCGAGATCACCGCGGCGAAATCCACGCGGGCATTGTCGAGCGGGACGATGTTCTGCACCGAAAGTTTGGGCGGGCCGTTTTCCTCCGGCAGCGCCAGCGCGGTGACCAGCACCGCCTGGTCTTCCATCACTTCTGGCGCCAGGCGTTCATAGCTGGCGGCGAAGACCAGAGCTTCCACCGAGCCGCTGCGGTCCTCCAGCATCATGGTGGCCCACGGCTTGCCTTCGCGGTTGCGCTTGCGCGTGATGCCGGTCAACACGCCGCAGAGCTTCACTTCCGCTCCTTTGTTCAGCCCTTCGAGGGTGGAAGTGTCGTGGGTGGAGAGCTCGGAGATCTTATCTTCATAGCGGTCGAGCGGATGGCCGGTCACCCAGAAGCCCAGCATCTCTTTTTCGCCGCCGAGTTTTTCCTTGTCGGTGAAGTCGAGCACGTTGGGTAGCGGCGCGTCCGGGTGATCTTCCATCACTTCGCCGAAGAGGCCGCCCTGGCCGCTTTCGCGATCGCGCCAGGCGCGCTGGCCGGATTCCATGGCGCTATCGAGCGCGGCGATTTTCTGGCTGCGCGTGCCGGCGAGCGAATCCATGGCGCCGGAGCGAATCAGGCTTTCGATCATGCGCCGGTTCACCGCGCCCATATCGACCTTCTCGCAGAACTGGTCGAGCGAGCGGAAGCTTTTCACTTCCTCGCGGGCGCGGGCAATGGCCTCGACGGCCGATTGGCCCAGGTTCTTGACGGCGCCCAGGCCGAAGCGGATGGCCTGGCCATCGGGCGTGAAACTCCAGTCGCTGTGGTTGACGTCGGGCGGCAGGATGGTAATGCCCATTTCGCGGCATTCGTTGATGTACTTCACCACCTTGGCGGTGTTGCCGGTTTCGGAGGTGAGCAGCGCCGCCATGAAGTGGATCGGATAGTGCGCTTTGAGATACGCGGTGACAAAGGCCAGGTAGGCGTAGGCGGTGGCATGCGACTTGTTGAAACCGTAGCCGGCGAATTGCTCCATGAGGTCGAAGATCTTCTCGACCCTTTTCTGTGGAAAGCCGCGCGCGGTCGCGCCCTGGATGAAGTGTGCGCGCTGCCTGGCCATCTCATCGGCATTCTTCTTTCCCATGGCGCGGCGCAGCACGTCGGCTTCGCCCAGTGAGTAGCCGGCCAGGCGGTTGGAGATCTGCATCACCTGTTCCTGGTAGACGATGACGCCGTAGGTCTCTTGCAGAAGCTCTTGCAACTCCGGCAGGTCGTACTGCACGGCGCGGCGCCCCCACTTGCGTTCGATGAAGTCGTCCACCATTCCGCCCTGAATGGGGCCCGGGCGGTAGAGCGCGTTGAGAGCTGTGAGATCTTCGAGGCGGCTGGGTTGATAGCGCCGCAGGATATCGCGCATACCGGCGGATTCAAACTGAAACACGCCGCTGGTGAAACCCTTGGAGAAGATTTCGTAGGTGGCCTTGTCGTCGAGCGGCAGATCTTCCGGCACCAGCAGCACGCCGTGCCATTTCTGGATGAGCCGCAGCGCATCCTGGATGAGGGTGAGCGTGGTGAGGCCCAGGAAGTCCATCTTGAGGAGTTGCAGCTTGTCGAGGCCGTTCATGTCGAACTGCGTGACAACTTCGTCGCGGTTGGTCTTGTAAAGCGGCACCAGTTCCCGGAGCGGTTGCGGCGAGATGACGACGCCAGCGGCGTGAACCGAGCAGTTGCGCGCCAGGCCCTCGAGGCGCAACGCAACTTTGAGCACCTCATCGACGCGCGGATCCTTCTTGGCGGCCTCGGCGAAGCCGGGCTCCTGCTCCATGGCGTCTTTGAGCTTGATGTTGAGGACGTTGGGCACCAACTTGGTGAGGCGCTCGACCTCGGCGAAGGGCACGTCGAGGACGCGGCCCACGTCCTTGATGGCGGCGCGCGCGCCCAGGGTGTTGAAGGTGATGATCTGGGCCACCTGCTCGCGCCCGTACTTTTCGGTGACGTAGCGGATGACTTCGCCGCGGCGGTTCATGCAGAAATCGACGTCGACATCGGGGAAGCTGACGCGCTCGGGATTGAGGAAGCGTTCAAAGAGCAGGCCGTACTGGAGCGGATCGATATCCGTGATCTGCATGGCATAACTAACCAGGCTGCCGGCGGCGGAACCGCGGCCGGGGCCAACCGGGATGCCATGGTCCTTGGCGTAGCGGATGAAGTCCCACACCACCAGGAAGTAGCCGGAGAACTTCATGTTCTGGATCACTTTGATTTCGCGGTCCAGGCGCTCGGCGTATTCGGCGAGGTCGTGCTTGAGGGCGCCCTTGGCGCGCATGGCTTCGAGGCGGACGCGGCGTTTCTCGAATCCCTGGCGCGCCACGTACTCGAAGTAGGTGTCGGTGGAGTGCTCCGGAGGCACGTCGAACTTGGGAAACGGCTCCTTCACTTTTTCGAGCTTGACGTGGCAGCGCTGGGCGATCTCCCAGGTGCGATCGACGGCGTCCTCCAGCTCGGCGAACAATTCCAGCATTTCGTCGCGCGTTTTGAGATAGAAATCGGGCGTGTTCCAACGCATGCGGTTGGGGTCGCTCATATTCTTCCCGGTCTGCACGCAAAGCAGGATCTCGTGGGCGCGCGCATCTTCCTTGCGCAGATAGTGGGAATCGTTGGTGGCCACCAGCGGCAGGCCGGTTTCGTGCGAGAGCCGGTTGAGTTCCGGGGTCAGCCGTTTGTCCTGCTTGAGGTGGTGGTCCTGGATTTCGATAAAGAAATTTTTGCGGCCGAAGATGTCGGCGTAGGAGTAGGCCAGGCGTTTGGCGTCGTCGTACTTGTCGGAAAGAATGGTCTCCGCGATATGGCCGCGGAGGCACGCGGACATGCCGATCAGCCCCTTGGAGTGCTGGTTGAGCAGGTCCAGATCGATGCGCGGCTTGTAATAGAAGCCGTCGAGATAGGCGGTGGAGACCAGGTCGATGAGGTTGCGGTAGCCCTCCTGGTTTTCGCACAGGAGCACCAGGTGGTTGTAGCGATCGGTATCGGAGCGGGTCTTGTGGCCTTTTTGGGAGACGTACACTTCGCAGCCGATGACGGGATGTACGCCGGCTTTCCTGGCGGCGTTATAGAACTGCACCGCGCCGAAGAGGTTGCCATGATCGGTCATGGCGACGGCCGGCATCTTCTGTTCGGCCGTGATCTGCATGAGCTGGCCTATTTCGCACGCGCCATCGAGGAGGGAATAATCCGTGTGGCAGTGCAGGTGGACAAAAGGCATGATCGGCGTCTGGCTCCTAGCTCCGGGAGAGGCTACGTGGATACCTACTCATTTTACTCGCGCGGCGGATCGGGCAGCGGTGTGGCCTGGTTATTAAATGGTGGGCGCGACAGGACTCGAACCTGTGACCTCCTGCGTGTGAAGCAGGCGCTCTAACCAACTGAGCTACGCGCCCGAAAAGGCGGGCGAGTGACGGCACAGCCTCGAGATCAGGCGCGCCAAATACCGAGTCTACCACGAAGGCCGCGGGGAACGCGGCCTTGGAGCCGGCGGAACTTTAGTATCATGAACATAATGTCCCAGCGGGATTCTATCGTCGCACCACCGGCTGGGGTCTCGCCGCAGATTCTCGCCCGGCTGGCAGAGTTGGAACGCTCGCTCGGATCGGCCATTCGCGGCAAACCCGAAGTCGTGCGGCTTTCCCTGGTCTGCCTGCTGGCCCGTGGACATCTCCTCATCGAAGACGTGCCGGGAGTCGGGAAAACCACCCTGGCCCAGGCGCTGGCGCGGTCGGTGGCGTGCCGCTTCGCCCGGCTGCAATTCACCAGCGACATGCTCCCCGGCGACGTTCTGGGCGTCACCATCTACAACTCTCACGCGGAAGCCTTCGAGTTCAAACCGGGCCCCATCTTCAGCAATTTTCTGCTGGCCGACGAAATCAACCGCACCACCCCCAAGACGCAATCGGCGCTGCTCGAAGCCATGAACGAAGGCCAAGTCACCATCGACGGGAAGCGGCATGAACTGCCGCGGCCTTTCATGGTGATCGCCACGCAAAACCCCGTGGAGCACCACGGCACTTATCCGCTCCCCGAATCGCAGCTCGACCGCTTCCTGATGCGGCTGCGCGTGGGTTACCCGGATGCCGCCAGCGAGCGTAAGATCCTGCGCCATTCGGAGCGGGAACTGCCGCAAGGGGCGCCTTCGGGGCTGGTGGCGGCCGACGTGCTCCACCTGCAGGATGACGTGTGCCGCGTCACCGTGGAAGAGGTCCTGGTGGATTACATCCTGGCGATCGTGGAGAAAACCCGCAACCACGAATCGCTGGCGCTGGGCGTCAGCCCCCGCGGATCGCAGGCCCTGTATCGCGCGGTGCAGGCGCTGGCGCTGCTGGAAGGCCGCGATTACGCCATCCCCGACGACGTGAAGCGGCTGGCCACGCCGCTCTTCGCGCATCGCGTGGTCATTAATGCCCGCACCACGCTGGCGCCCCGCCGCGCCGATGCGGGCGAGCGCGTCATCGAAGAAATTCTGAGCCAGGTGGAAGTTCCCCTGTAGACAGTCCCCTATATGAAGACAGCCATTATCGGTTTGCCCATGACGGGCAAGACCTCTTTGTTCACGATCCTCACCGGAGTCCAGCAGGAAACCCGCATCGGCTCCACGGCTGCGCGCACCGGCGTGGCCAAGGTGCCGGATACCCGCCTGGAAGAACTGGGCCGCCTCTTCGAGCCGCCCAAAGTCACCCACGCCACGGTGGAATACGTGGACATGCCGTCGATCTCCAAGGAGAACCTGCGCGACCCCAGTTACCTGGCCAGCTTGCGCGTGGTGGACGCCTTCGCGCACGTGCTGCGCCTGTTCGAAGACGATACCGTGCCGCACGAAAAGGGGTCGGTGGACCCGCTCCGCGACCTCGAGGACGTCGAGACCGAGCTGGCGCTGAGCGATTTGGTAGTGGTGGAAAAGCGGCTCGAGCGGCTGGAAAAAGACCGCAAGAAGATCAAAAATCCGGAGCTCGACCGCGAATTCGAGCTGCTGCAAAAGTGCAAAGCGGCGCTCGAGGGAAACAAGCCGTTGCGCCAACTGGAGCTCGACGCGGAGGACGAGAAGCGCCTGCGCGGTTTCCAATTCCTTTCGCAGAAGCCGATTCTATACGTTCTCAACCTGGGTGAGAACGATGCCGCCAAGCTGCACGACCGGGAGCGCGAGTATCGCCAAGGGCCCCTGGCCGCGCGCCGGCACACGGCGGCGGCGGCGGTCTGCGGCAAGATCGAAGCCGAGCTGGCGGAATTGCCGCGGGCGGAGCAGGCCGATTACCTGGCCAGCTACGGCCTCGAGGAATCGGGCCTGGAGCGGCTGATCACCGCGACCTACGCGTTGCTCGGGCTGATGAGCTTCCTGACCGCCGGCGAGGACGAATGCCGCGCGTGGACCATCCCGATGCATACGCCCGCGGTGAAGGCCGCCGGCGCCATCCACTCCGATTTCGAAAAGAAGTTTATCCGCGCCGAGGTGGTGAACTGGAAGTCGCTGGTGGATCATGGCGGCTATGCCGGCGTGCGCGAGAAAGGGCTGTTGCGGCTGGAAGGCAAGGAATACATCGTCAAGGATGGCGACGTGCTGGTGATCAGGCACGGGTAGGGGAGTAAGTAAACTCGAAAGAGGAGGGGTTATGGCCGATATCGACCGCCACGAGTTGCATACCTTGGTGGACCACATTCCCGAGAGTGACGTGCCGGCGGCACGCAAGATATTGCGCGCGTTGGCGGATCCCGTGGAACTGGCAATCCTGACCGCGCCGCTGGACGATGAGCCTGAGACGGAGGAAGAACAAGCCTCGGTGGCGTCATCTCTGGCCGATGTATCTCCCGACATCCCGTTTGAACAGCTCCGGCGCAAACGGGCATGAAGCGAGTCCTGTTTCGCCCGCAGGCGGCCAGGGATCTGGAACGGCTACCAATCCGCGACCGGGACCAGGTGGAGGAGGCCATCGAACGGTTTGTCCAAACCGGCTCTGGCGACATAAAAAAGATGCTGGCAGGCGAGGGGCGCCGACTCACATCGATCAGTCTCGCCTACGCCACCCTGTCCGCTACCAGACACAAAATCGCAATAGTGGCCGCGAGCAGCGCGAACCAGTCGCCGAAACGTGTGTAGATAGTCTTCTCCGCGATGTAGCTGAAGCCGGTGTAGGATGTGGCTTCCACATAGCCCGGCAGCGATCCGCGCACACGGCCGGCGGAGTCAATGGTAGCGGTGATGCCATCGTTGGTCGAGCGCAGAATCCATCGCCGGTTTTCGGCGGCGCGCATGCGCACCAGGCTCAAATGCTGGCGCCGCGCGGCGCTCTGTCCGAACCAGCCGTCGTTGGAAATGTTGACCAGAACCTCGGCGCCGTCATCGGCGAACTGCCGCACAAACCGCGGGAAAACCGATTCGTAGCAGATGAAAACGCCGATCTTGTGCGCGCCTACGGGCGACACCACCACGCGCTTGCCGGCGGCGAAATCGCCGGCTTCGGTCGAAATCTTGCTGGTCAGCCAGCCGAAAGGCCATGGAACAAACTCGCCGAAGGGCACCAGGTTCACCTTGTCGTAGCGGCTTACCAGAGAGCCGGCGGGAGAAATCAGGACGGCGGAATTGAGCGGCGCTCCCCGCGGCGTGTGGCTCACCTCGCCGGTCAGCAGGTACGCGTGGGCCGTGTGCGTCAGTGCCTCGATGTAGTTGCGCAGGTGTGGGTCTTCGTCGTAATAGAAAGGCGCGGGCGCTTCCGGCCAGATCAGGAGGGATGGCGGCTGCGCGGTTTGCGCCAGGGCGCTTTCCAGAGTCAGGGCGGCCATGCGGCGCTGGGTGCGTTCCAGCGATTCGAACGTCCACTGCTCGGTTTCGGAGATGTTAGGCTGCACCAGCAGCGCGGTGTCGTGTCCCGCTTCGGCGCGTGGCAGGGGCGGCAGCAGCAGCAGCGCGGCCAGCGGAGCCAGCCACAGAAGTTCCACGCGCGGGCGGCGCAGCACGGCCAGCGCCAGGGCCACGGCCATCATCGCAAACACGAAGGAGAGCCCATAGACACCCGTATAGGGCGCCAGGCGCATGGGAAAACTCATGTCGATGCCCGCGTTGCCGAGCGCCAGCCACGCAAACCCCAGTGAGCCGTGAGTCACTTCCACCGCGACCCACAAGGCGGCGACTCCCGGAATGGCCCACCAGCGGCGCATCAGGATGCCCGCCAGCCAGGCGAAGAAGCCCATGTGGAGCGCCTTGGCGGCGCAAAAGAGCAGGAACAGCAACCAGCCCGCCAGGTTGCCCATGCCGCCATGGAAAGCCAGCACGAACTGGATCCAGTAGCAGACGCCGAACCAAAAAACCGCGCCGGCGCTCCAGCCCATCAGGAAGCGGCGCCAGGGCCGGGGTTCAACCGCCAGCGCAACCAGCATGGGCGTGAGCGCGAAGGGAGCCAGCCACGCCAGGTCGAACCGCGGGAAACACAGGATCAGCAGCCCCGCCGAAGCAAGCGAAAGCAGAAAGTTCAACACAAGCCCCGTCTGGCGGCTTCGTTCAACGCGTTGGCGTTGACTTCGTCAGCCATGTAGGAACTGCGGACCAGCGGACCGCTGAAGACCATCTTGAAGCCGAGCGACAGGCCGTACTCGCGGTATTCCTGGAACACGCACGGCTCGACAAAAGCGGCCACCGGCAGGTTGCGCCGCGTGGGCTGAAGGTACTGGCCGATGGTGACGACGTCGGCGCCGGCGGCATGCAAGTCGCGGAGCAGCGCCCGCACTTCTTCTTCGGTTTCGCCCAGCCCCACCATGAAGCCGGATTTCGTGAGCGCGCCGCCCGCATGGCGGTGGGCGAAGGCCAGCACGTCGAGCGACTGCCGGTAATCGGCCTGCGGGCGCACGCGCGCATAGAGCCGCGGCACGGTCTCCACGTTGTGATTGAACACCTGCGGCGCGGCCTCCAGCACGCAAGCGACGGCTTCGAGCGAGCCGCGGAAATCCGGCGTCAGCACTTCCACGCGGGCATCCGGCAGCGCGCGGCGCACCTCGCGCACGGTTTCGGCGAAATGGCGCGATCCGCCATCCTCCAGGTCGTCGCGGTTGACGCTGGTGATCACCACGTAGCGGAGCTTCATCTCCGCGGCCATACGCGCCACGTTGGCCGGTTCGGCCGGGTCCAGGGGCAGTTCCCGTCGCGCCGGATTGAACTTGGGGACCGAGCAGAAGCCGCATCCGCGCGTGCAGCGGTCGCCCAGAATCATGAACGTCGCGGCGCCGCGATGGAAGCACTCGTGGATATTCGGGCAGCGCGCCGATTCGCAAACCGTGTGCAGGTTCAAGCGGCGGAATCCGGACTTCAGGTGGTTGAGGGATTCGAAATGCGTGCGGCTCTTGCGCGCCCACTCGGGAAGCCGGGGCCGGGTAGTGGCTCCGAGTTGGACCAGGGTATCGTTCACGGCTTCTTGATGATGGGGTTGAACCCTGCCTTCTCGAGCTTGCCTTTGGCTTCGGCCAGCGGCTTCCGGTCGGTATAAGGACCTACCCAGACGGCCGTGAGATTATTCGGGCCGGCGCGCAAGGTGGCGGGAAAACCGCTCTCTTTCAGGGTTTTCATCACGGCTTCGGCGGAACTCCGCGAAGCCTGCGCGGTGACTTGCAGGTATGAGGCATTGGCCGCCTCGGCTTCAGGCTCCGCGGCCGGAGTGGAAACCGGCGGCGTGGGGGCCGGCGGTGTGGGCGTGGGCGCCGACGGTTCGCGCGCCGGTTGCGTGGTGGGCTGCGGCGCCGCTTCGGCCGCGGCATTGTCGCCGGCTTTCGCGCCCTCCGGTGGAGTGGCCGCCGCCGTTGTATTGGGCTTGGGCTCGGCCGGAGACGCCGGCTGCGGGCGGTCGGGCGCGCCGGTATTGGCCGTCGCCGCCTCCGTCGCCACTTTGCTGGATCGGGGAGAGTTCTGCCCCAGCACGTAGCCCATCGCGAACACTACCGCCAGCAGCAGGACGCCGATAAAGAATCCGCTGAGCAGTTGCCGGTCGCCCACCACCAGTTCGAATTCGCCGGTTTCCTTATTGCGCATGTTCTACGATTGCGGAGTGCCGGGTCCCTTGCCGTCGCTGTACCGGTCCAGAGCGCCCTTGAATGATGCAATTATATCTAGCGGAAGAGGGAAAACGATAGTCGTATTCTTCTCCGTTCCGATTTCCACTAGAGTCTGGAGATACCGCAACTGGATCGCCACCGGCTGCTTCTGGATGACCTCGGCCGCCATCGCCAGCTTTGCCGACGCCGAGTACTCTCCCTCGGCGTGGATGATCTTGGCGCGCCGCTCGCGTTCCGCCTCGGCTTGCCGCGCGATGGCGCGAATCATCTGCTCGGCCAGGTCCACCTGCTTCACTTCCACCATGGAGACTTTCACACCCCACGGCGACGTGTGCTGGTCGAGAATCGCCTGCAGCCGGATGTTCAGCTTTTCGCGCTGGCTCAGCAGCTCGTCCAGCTCCACTTCGCCGAGCACGCTGCGCAGCGTGGTCTGCGCCAGTTGCGAGGTGGCATAGAGGAAATTCGCAACCTCCACCACCGCCAGGCGCGGTTCCACCACCCGGAAATAAATCACCGCATTGACCTTCACGGTCACGTTATCGCGCGTGATCACGTCCTGCGCGGGCACCTCCAGGGTATCGACGCGTAGCGAAACCCGCACCATCCGGTCGATGGGCGCGAACACCAGGATGATGCCCGGACCCTTGGGCTCCGGCAGCAGGCGGCCCAAGCGGAAAATCACGCCGCGTTCGTATTCGCGCAAAATCTTGATGGAACTGATCAGGTACAGTACGACAATCACCACCACGATGGTCGTGAAACTGGTGAAATCGATCATTTCAGCCTCCTGTTTGATCCGAAACCGGTTCTACCGTGAGTTTGAGTTTGTCGATGGCCGTGACGCGAATGCGCGTGCCCGCGGCCGCCGGGCGAAGTGAGACCGCGTCCCAGTACTCGCCGTGCACGAAAACCTTGCCTTCCGGCGCCAGTGCGGTGACGGCTGAGCCGGTTTGGCCGATCATGCCCTCGCACCCCGTCTCCACCTTACTGCGCCGCGCGCGCAACACCAGCGAAAGCAGCATCACCGTGATGGCCGAGAAAGGCACCGCCAGCGCAATCGCGGTTCCCCAGTGGACGCGCATTTCGGGAATCGGGCTATCCACCAGCATCACGGCTCCCAGCACCATGGACGACGCGCCTCCCACGGCCAGCACGCCATGTGTCGCGAACTTCGCCTCCAGCACGAACAGCGTCAGCGCCAGCAGCAGCAGCGCCGCGCCCAGCCAGTTAATGGGAAGCACGGAGATGGCGGAGAGTCCCAGCAGCACCAGAATCGCGCCCACTACGCCCGGAGCGATCAGCCCAGGGGAGTGGAACTCCAGATAAATCAACAGCGCACCAATCACCAGCAGCACCAGCGCAATATTGGGGTCCGCGATGGCGCTGACGATGTTCTGGCGGAGCGATTTCTCGTAGACTTCCACACTGGCGCCGGCCGTGTGCAGCGTCTGCACGCGGCCATCGAAGCGCGTGACCGTGCGGCCGTCGAGCGCCGCTAGCAGTTGGCTTTCGTTGGCCGCAACCAGATCAACCAGGTGCTGGTCGAGCGCTTCGTGTTCGGTATACGACTTGCTTTGCCGCACGGTGGTTTCGGCCAGCTCGCTATTGCGGCCGCGCTTGGCGGAAATGCTGCGGATGTATGCAGCGGCGTCGTTTTCCACCTTCTGCGACATCACCGCATCCATCTCGCCGGTCATGGCCACCGGGTGCGCGGCCCCCGTATTGGTGCCGGGCGCCATGGCGGCGACATCGCCGGCTTCGAGCAGGAAGAATCCGGCGGAGGCTGCGCGTCCGCCGCTGGGCGAAACGTACGTGACCACCGGAACCGGCGAGGCCAAGATCTCCTCGATGGTTTCCCGCATGGCGTCCATCAGGCCGCCGGGTGTATTGAGACGCACCAGGAGCAGGGAAGCGTTCTCCACCCGGGCCTGCGCAATCGCGCCGGCGACGATTTGAGCGGTGATGGGGTGCACCACCCCATCCACGTCCACCGCGATGACTTTCGGTGGCGCGGAAGCTGCCTGCGCCAGGAGCGCAAGCAGAATTCCGAGAATTGCGATTCTCCGCAATCTAGACCCTAGTATACGCCACCCGCACAAGCTGGTCTGAAAAGGGCTCTGCAACTTCCCGTAATCCAATTGATAGAAACTATTGATGGGGCGGTAACTCACGCCGGGATACAATAAAAGCAACTAATCCACACGGGAGTTGTCAAATTTACTATGCCTAGAAAGCGCGTCTCGGAAAAAGAAATCGTGGTGTCGGCCCCGGCGCCGGTTCGCCACAAACCCGCAACCACCCGGCGTCCGGGCCGTTCGGCGGCCGTGGCCGCCGCGGCAACCGCTCCCGCAACCGCCGCTCCTACTCCCGAACAGATTGCTCGCCTGGCATACTCCTATTGGGAAGCTCGCGGCTGTCAGGGTGGTTCTCCCGAGGAAGATTGGCTGCGCGCCGAACAAGAGTTGCGCGCCCAAGTCTCCGCTGCCTGACCTCTTAATCCGCGAGGAAGAAGCATTCTAGCTTCCTTCTCCATATCCCGAAGGGATAGCAACCCGGAATTGTCGCAACGCACCATCTGGCGCCGCACCCAGGGCGCCTGCGTGTCAAATTGTGCTGTTCGCCACGATCGAGCCGACGCTGCTGAACACGTTGCTGATCACGTTTGTGAGAGTGGGCACGGTTGCTATCGCCGCCACCGCTACCATGCCCGCAACCAGGGCGTATTCCACCAGATCCTGCCCGCTGGTATCTTTCCAAAACTTGCAAACGCGGAGTTTCATCGTTGTTTCCAGCTTTCTCCTGGATATTTGCGTAACTCGAAGCTACCAGCCCCCGCGCCGGAATGATATCGGTGAGCTTCCTTAGTTGTCGGACTGATTACACCAAGAGCGGAGCCCTGGTAGCGCCGGCGGTCTTGCCGCCGGTGTCTTGTGCGCGCCGGCGGCTAGTCTAGCCTCCAGGTGACAAAAAGTTGGAGCTCTCGGGGGGATCCAATGGGGCTGTCTTCTATACCAGTACATGGGCAAAGAGAGAACCGGCGGCAAAGACCGCCGGCGCTACAAATCAAGTAGTACCTTCTCTTGACCGCTTGGCTATTTGTATTTGCGCAGCACCGCCAGCAAACGGCCCTGAATTTGCACGTCGCTTGCAGGCACCACAATCGGCTCAAGCGTCGAATTGGCCGGCTGAAGCCGTACCATGCCGTCCGCTTCCCGGTAGAAGCGCTTCAGTGTGGTCTCGCTGCCTGCCACCAGCGCCACCACGGTATCGCCATCCTTGGCCTCGGCGACGTGCTCCAGCAGAATGCAATCGCCATCGCAGATGTGGTCGTCAATCATGGAATCGCCGCGCACTTCGAGGGCAAAGGTGTCGGCGTTACCCGCATAATCGGCGAAGTTCAAAGTCTCCCGTTGTTCCACTGCTTCCACCGGTGCGCCGGCCGCGATGCGCCCCAGGAGCGGGATCTCCATGCCTGCCGGCCGCGTGCGCTGGCACTCCTGCAGGTATTTCGGCGTCAGCTCGATCGACCGGCTCTGGTTGAACCCGCGCCTCAGGTAACTTTTGGTTTCGAGAACCGAGATATGTTTGTGGACCGTGGCAAGCGAGGCCAGGTCCAATCCGCGGGCAATTTCTTCGTAGCTCGGGCAGTAGCCGTTCTCGTTGAGGAAGCCGGCGATAAAATCCAGTACCTGCTTTTGCCGTTTCGTGAGTGCCATAACAAGCCCCTCCTTATTTTGGGCGAACAAAAAGAGAAAAGCAACAGAAACTTGCTGTAAAGCTTTGGAAGTGCCGGGCCGATATATGGCCTGAGAGTTAAAACGTGATCTGGATTCGAGAATCTTCGGCCACTCCCAGCCGCCCACCCGAAGAGCCCGTCGTGGCCATCGAGTGTTACATCGCAGCCATTCAAGACATCGCTCACTACGCCGTCGAACTCGACGCGGAAATCACCGGGCCGCACGTAAAGTATCTGGCCGGGTTGGCGGCGGAGGTTCAGGCCGCGCCCTTGCAAGCTTTGCCGGATAGCCGCTCCACGTTGCGAGGTTTGCTCAGGGACTATCGCGACAAGGCGGCCCAGTTCCTGGGCAAGCTGCGCCAACAATTGGAGAGCACGGTCAAAGCCTTGCAGGAAACCGTGGAGTCGCTAGCCCAATCCGATGGCGATCACTCCGCGCGGTTGCGTGACACCCTGAAACGGGTGCGCGAAGCGGCGGCTACGCCACAGGGTGCGCCGCTGCGTGCTGTGTTGACGGCCGCCGTCGAATCCATCGAAGGGGACCTTGCCCAAATGCGCCGGGATCAGCAGTTTATGATGGCGCAACTGCAAACCGAGGTCCGCATCCTGCATCAACGCGTCGAGTCTCTGCAAAATGCCGCTGCCGTGGACCAGGCCTCGAAATTTTCCAGCCGCCGCTTCATCGAAGAATACGCCGAATCACTGCCGCCCTCGGGCTTCATGGTGTTGATTCTCAAAGCGCACGGCCTGGCGCAGACTAGAGCGAAGTATGGCGCCCCTGTCGCCGACGGACTGGTGGCCACCTTTGCCCGGCGTATGCGAAACTGCGTCCCCAGGGATGCCGTTATCGGCCGTTGGAACGAGCAGGATTTCCTGGCGGTTCTGCCTATGTCCCGGGGCGGGGAGAAAACCGACCCCCAAGCGGTCTCCGATCACCTCTCCATGCCTTACGCCTGCATGATGGCGGGGAAGGTGGTTCGCATTCCACTGGAAGTCTCGGTAGAAATTCTGCCGGTGTCCGAGGGCCCGCCAGGGACCGTGCTCTCGTGCATCGAAAAAGCATTCGACGGCTGACCGCTACATCAAGGTCAGCGGGTCGACGTCGATCACCAGCGCGGTGGCGCCCCATTTCCGTTCCATCGCAAACGCGCGCACCCGGCCCATCAATTCGTTGAGCGCCTTGCGGCTGGCCGCTTTCACCAGAAACTGGTAGCGATACTCGTTCTTCAGCCGCGGCACCGGGGCTTCGGCCGGCCCCAGGATTTTCAGCTTCTCAGGAGGCGGTGAGAGCAGCAGTCCCAACTCGGAACTCATTCGCATCGCCATTTCCTTCTTCTCGGCACGCACCAGCACGTTCGCCATGGCGCTGAACGGCGGGTAGTGCATCATGCGCCGGAAGTGCAGCTCCTTTTCATAGAAGGCCTGATAGTCCTGCGCGGCTGCCATGCGGACCGCGTAGTGGTCGGGATTGATGGTCTGAATTAGCACGATGCCGGGAATGTTGCCGCGCCCGGCGCGTCCCGCCACCTGCGTCAGCAGTTGAAAGGTCCGTTCGGCCGCTCGAAAATCCGGCATCCCCAGCCCGATATCGGCGGAGATCACGCCCACCAGCGTCACGTTGGGAATATCGTGGCCTTTGGCGATCATCTGGGTGCCCACCAGGATGTCGAAATGTCCGTCGCGGAAATCCTGCAGGATGGTTTCGTACTGCCGCTTGCCCGTCACGGTATCGCGGTCCAGCCGTGCAATCCGCGCCGCCGGAAACGCGCGGTGCAGTTCTTCCTCCACCTTTTCCGATCCCACGCCCAGGAAATAGATATGCTCGCTGGCGCACTTGGGGCAGATACTCGGCACTTTTTCCGCGTAGCCGCAGTAGTGGCACAGCAGCCGCCGGTCGCGCTTATGGTAAGTCAGAGTCAGCGAACAATTCGCGCACTGCACTCGCTCGCCGCACGCGCGGCAGGCCACGAAGCTCGAAAAGCCCCGGCGGTTCAGCAGGACGATGGTCTGCTCCCCGTTCTCCAGGCGCGCTCCGATGGCGTCGATCAGTTTGCGCGAAAAGGTAGCCTGCTGGCGCGTCTCCAGAAACTCCTGGCGCATGTCGATCAGTTCCACCGTCGCCATGGGCCGTTCCTCAATGCGGCCCGGAAGTTCCAGCAGCCGGTACTTGCCGCGTTCGGCGTTGTAGCGGCTTTCCAGGCTAGGGGTCGCCGAACCCAGCACCACGCACGCGCCGGCCGCCTGCGCCCGCACGATTGCCACATCGCGGCCGTGGTACCGCGGCGTTTCTTCCTGCTTGTAACTCCCGTCGTGCTCTTCGTCCACCACGATCAGTCCCAGGTTGCGCACCGGAGCGAAAACCCCCGACCGCGTCCCCACCACCACCGAAGCCGCGCCGGAGCGGATGCGCCGCCATTGCTCCGACCGTTCCACATCCGTGAAGGCGCTGTGCAAAATGGCCACGCGGTCGCCGAACCACCCGAAAAACTGGCCCGCCATCGCCGGGGTAAGGGCGATTTCCGGCACCAGCAGCAGTGCGCCGCGCCCTTCCGCCAGCGCAGTCTCGATCGCATTGAGGTACACCTCGGTCTTGCCCGATCCCGTCACGCCGTACAGCAGAAACGTCTGAAACCGGTGCGCGCGCACGGCGCTCGCGATCCCGTCGTACGCCGTCTGCTGGGCCGGGTTCAATACATGCCGCGCCCGGATCGGCCCGGACCTCACCACCGTCTCCGGCTTCAGCGTCACCAGCCCCTTGCGCCCTAGCGACCGCGCCGCCAGGCTCGCGTTCGGCACCGTGCCTTCCAGCTCCTTGAGGTTGTGCGCCCCGGGGTGCAGTTCCAGAAATGCCCGCAGTTCGCGCTCCGGCTTGTTTAGTTTGACCTCGCCGGTCTTTCCGCGCAGTTCCACCCGCAGCCGTTCCGATGGTGCGCGCAGCGGGTCGCGTTCCCTCTCCACCTGCTCCATCACGATGAAGCCCTTGCGCTCGAGCGACCGCATGGCTTTATCGGCCAGCGGCAGCGCTTTGGCCAGATATGCTTGCGAGAGCGGCCGCTTTTCCAGCATGTGCAGGATCCGCGCCACCGGATCGTCGGGCGCGGCGTCCAGCATCAACTGGCGCGCCGCATCGCGCCCGGAGTCCGTCAGCGACCAGATCTTGCCGTGCCGCATCTCCGCCGCGAGCGGCAGCATGCCGCGCAGCACATCGCCCAGCGGCGCGCAGTAATAGCCGGCGATCCAGCGCCCCAGGCCGAGCAATTCGGAATCGAGCACCGGGACCGCGTCGACCAACCGCAGCGCCTCGCGCGTGGCCATCGACGGCGGATCGTCGTGGCACCGCAGGATCACGCCCGTCATCTTCCGCGACCCAAACGGCACCACCAGTCGGCAGCCCGCCTGCACGCGGTGACGCAGCGTCTCCGGCAGCGCGTAGGTAAACGGCTGATCCATGGGCACCGGCAGACTCACGTCGCAGTAAAGGTACGATCCCTCGGGCATGAAGTTTCAGGATAGCGAACCTGGCCGGGCTCTCTTACCAGTCTCGCTGCTGACTAGCGGTCGATCAACGGGGACCAGTTCGCTCAAGCGGC
Organism: Bryobacterales bacterium; assembly: GCA_963842505.1. Taxonomy (GTDB): domain Bacteria; phylum Acidobacteriota; class Terriglobia; order Bryobacterales; family Bryobacteraceae; genus PALSA-129. The sequence goes on along the minus strand of CAWJGZ010000003.1, from coordinate 188,936 downwards.
GGCGGCGGCACCACACACCAGGAAATGCGCGAGGTTCTGAGCGTACCACCCACTCAGATCCCCTGAAATGCCGATACTAAGCCCCGACAGGGGCGGCAGATACTAGCCCAGTGCGCCAGCGCTGGGAAGGTGTCGTCATATCGTCTAGCCCCGGAACGGGGCGAAAGAGGAGGTGCCAGGACACATTCCGTAAGGCAGGTTGCCGTCTTTCGCCCCGTTCCGGGGCTGGTTCCTTTCGCTCTGTTCCCATGGCTCACGCCATGGGCTAGCATCTTTCGCCCTGGCGGGCTGATGCGCTACCAGCCCTCGGCTCCAACTTCTATGTCCCGCACCCGCACCAAAGGAACAGTCCGCTCTCGCTACAATTAGTACAAGGATTCCCTTTGGAAAACAAAGAAATCGCGCGCGTACTTTCGGAGACCGCCGACCTGATGGAAATCGCCGCGGAAGATTCCTTTCGCATCCGCAGTTACCGCAACGGAGCCACCGCCGTCGATGGCTACCCCGAACGGATCGAAGATATCCTCCACAATCCGGAGCGCAAGGTGACGGACATTCCGGGCATCGGCAAAGGTCTGGCCGCGGTGCTGGGCGAAATCGTGGCCCACGGCTCCTGTGAACGCCGCGACGCTCTGCTCGAAAAGTTTCCGCGCGCCACCCTGGAATTTCTCAAGATTCAGGGGCTCGGCCCCAAGGGAATCGCGCTCATCCTGCAACACTACAACATCGCTTCCATCGATGATCTGGAGCGCCTCTGCCAGGAGCAGAAGCTGCGCGTGCTGCCGCGCATGGGCGCCAAGCTCGAAGAGAAGGTGCTGCGCTCCATCGCGCAATACCGCCAGCGCACCGGCCGTTACTTGCTGAGTTACGCCGACGCCATGGCGCAGTCCCTGGCCGAAACGCTTTCGCAGGTGCCGGGTGTCGACGCCGTAACGCCCGCCGGCAGCGTGCGGCGCGGCCGTGAAACCGTGGGCGATCTTGACCTGCTGGTCACCGGACCCTCCGCGCGCGATGCGCTCGACCGCTTTGTGGCCGATCCGCGCGTCCAGGAAGTGCTCGGCCACGGCGAGAACAAGGCCAGCGCCAAGGTGGGCCGGGATGGCCTGCAGGTGGACGTCCGCGCGCTCGCGCCGGAAAGTTTCGGCGCCGCGCTGCAATATTTCACCGGCAGCAAGGATCACAACGTCGCCATCCGCACGCGCGCCGTAAAAATGGGCTTCAAGCTCAGCGAGTACGGCTTGTTCCGCGTGGACAACGATGCCAAAGTGGCCGGCTCGACCGAAGCCGGCGTCTACGAAGCGCTGGGACTGCCGTGGATTCCCCCGGAATTGCGCGAGAACACCGGCGAAATCGAAGCCGCCGCCGAAGGGCGTCTGCCGGAGTTAGTGGAACTCGCCCAGGTTCGCGGCGACCTCCACATGCACACAACCGAAACCGACGGCCGCGCCACGCTCCTCGAAATGGCCGACGCCGCGCGCGCCCAAGGCTACCAGTACATCGCCATCACCGATCACTCCAAGGCGCTGGCCATGGCCAATGGCCTGGACGAAAAGCGCGTGGTGGCCTTTGCTCGCCAAGTGCGTGAGATCAACCGCGAGGGCATCGGCATCCGGGTCTTCTCCGGCATCGAGTGCGACATCCTCAAAGACGGCGCCATGGACCTTGCCGACGATGCGCTTGCCGAGCTTGACCTGGTCATCGGCAGCGTCCACAGCCACATGAATCAGGAAAGCGCCGAGATGACGGACCGTCTGTTGCGCGCACTCGTTTGCCCACACTTGCGGATCATCGGCCACCCCACCGGCCGGCTCTTGCTGGAACGCGATGCCTTTTCCTTCGATTTCGACCGCGTGGCCGCCGAAGCCGCCCGCCGCGGCGTGTGGTTCGAAATCAACGCCAGCCCTGAACGGCTGGATTTGCACGGCCCGCTCATCCGCGCCGCCAAGGCCAAGGGTGTCGCCTTCACCATTTCCACCGATGCACATCATCCCAAGCACCTGGCCCACATGCGCTACGGCGTTGTAACCGCGCGCCGCGGATGGCTGGGGCCCGGCGATATTCGGAACACTTTGCCGGTGGATCGGTTCGCCGCCGCGCTACACACAAGACCATGAAAATTACTTCTTCCCGTGAAGTCTATCGATGCAGGATCTTCCACGTCACCGAGGACCGCGCTGTCGATCCAAAAACCGGATTCGAGATCAAACGTTCGGTGGTCCGCCACGGCGGCTCCGCCGTCATGATGGCCGTGGATGACCGCAAGCGCATTTTGCTGGTACGGCAATTCCGGCTGCCTGCCGCCAAGAATTTGTGGGAACTGCCGGCTGGAACCTTGGACCCCGGCGAAAAGCCCTTGCAGACGGCCCGCCGCGAATTGATTGAGGAAACCGGCTATCGGGCTCGCACCTGGCGCAAGCTGGCTTCGTTTTTCGTTAGCCCCGGTTATGTAGCGGAACGCATGACCATCTACCTGGCAACCAACCTCACCGCGGGCAAAGCCGCGCCCATGGACGACGAGCGCATCGAAGTCCGCTGGTTCACCGCGCCGGAAGTCGCCAGGATGATCCGCTCAGGCGTTATCCACGACGCCAAGACCATCGTCGGCTTCTTGCTGTGGCGACACGGCCCCGTGCGCTAGGAAGCCGTCGCTTTGGCCTTTGCCAGTTCGCTGTTACTGCTGGCCCAGACGCCTTTGATGCTGCCGCCCGCTCCTGCAAACAGGCCCACCACGGCGATGGCGACGAAGGCCGTCAACAACGAGTACTCAATCAGATCCTGGCCCCGTTCGTCGCGCCACAAATTCGAGAAAGAAATCATAACCGATTTGATTGTAAGGTTGAGCCCAGGGATTCCGCCACATTACCGTTAGGCCAGTAAGTACGGTAGTGTATTACTAACTTTCGAAGACACGTTGATAGTTACCGGAAGGCTATTTCTTCTTTCCGGGCAGCCCCGCCGGGTTCTCGTGGGTGCGTTCGCGGAAGTTGCCGCGCAGGCCCGCCGCCAGCGAGACAGCCGACTCTCCGAAGCGGTCGCGCATTCGGTCCGCCGCGGCCAGCGCCTGCTGCCATTTCTCGTGGCGGCTTTCGTCCATCAGGTCCAACTGCTGTTCGCCCTCGTCCCATCCGGAAACGTGGACCCCCAGCAGCCGCACCGGCGCTCCCGCCTTCCAATTGCGGCGGAACAGTTCGCGAATTTCCTCCAGCAACTCCGTATCAAGTTGCGTAGCCCGCGGGATGGAATGCGCGCGCGTGATCGTGGAAAAATCCGAATACCGCAGCTTGAGCTGGACCGTGCGGGCGTGCAGGCCGTTTTCGCGCAAACGGCGCCCCACCATCTCGCAGAGCCGCGCCAGGGTCGGTTCAAGCTGTGCCATGTCCGCGGTGTCCTCGTTAAAGGTGTGCTCGTGGCTGATGGACTTCGGTCCTTCTTCGGCGCCGATCTCGCTGTCGAACCAGCCGCCCGCGTCCACGCCGCGCGACTTCCCGGCCAGCGCCATCCCCCACTTGCCGAAACGCTGTTCGAGGAATGCCTCATCGAAACGTGCCAGGTCGCCCACTTTGCGGATGCCCAGCGTGTGCAGGTTTCTTTCGGTCACTTTCCCCACGCCAGGCACTTTACGCACGTCCAGTGGCGCCAAAAACGCGGCCTCTTGCCCCGGAATCACCCACAGCACACCGTTCGGTTTGGCCTGGTCTGAGCTGATTTTGGCGACCAGCCGCGACGCCGCGATCCCCACCGAGCAATTCAGCCTGGTCTGCTCCTTCATCTTCTGGTGCAGCCGGTGGGCGGCGAGCAGCGGCGGTCCGTACAGACGCTCGGTCCCGGTCATATCCAGGTACGCTTCGTCAATCGACGCCATCTCGACCAGCGGTGAAAAACGGCGCAGCACGTCGTACACCTGGTGCGAGCACTCCCGGTACCGTTCCGGGTGGCCGTCCACGAAGATGGCCTGCGGGCAAAGCTTATACGCCGTTCGCAGGGGCATGGCGGAATGGACGCCGAACGCCCGCGCGGCATAGGACGCCGCCGAAACCACGCCGCGCTCATTGGGCCGCCCGCCCACCACTACCGGCTTGCCTCTGAGTGTTGGATCGAAAAGCTCTTCCACCGACACGAAGAAGGCATCCATGTCGACATGGAAATAAGTCTTCACTTTATGCCGAACCGAGCAGTTACTATAAGCCCTCCGCCGGGCGGCTGGCAAGTGACGGTAACGGCACTCCGGTCCCTGCGCCCGACATAGTGGATAAACACGCCGCCGGAACATAACCACGAGCGTGAGCGAGCGGCCAGGTCCAGGCTGCGTGGGCGGCCGCTGGTTAACACTCGCGGTCGCCTGCTGAGTATATCCACTCTTGTGTCCCACATCCCTCCGGTCCTCTCCGGTTGCTTCTTTGTAACGGAAGTTCCATAATAGGCCCCATCGCTCTTTTTGTCGGTCGCCGGATCGCGTGGATGTCGTGTTCTCTGGCGGCCCGGAGGCTGCATGTCCCGCATCGTTCGCTGTTCGCTGATCCAGGCTGCTAACGCCGCTCCTCCGGATTCCTCGCTCGAAGTCACCAAGAAAGCCATGATCGATAAGCACGCGGCCTACATCCGCCAGGCCGCCGCCGCCGGAGCACAGATCGTTTGTCTGCAGGAGATCTTCTACGGACCGTATTTCTGCGCCGAGCAGACCACCCGCTGGTACGATCTCACCGAGCCGGTTCCCGATGGCCCCACCATCCGGCTGATGCAGGATCTGGCGCGCGATCTCCACGTCGCGCTGATCGTTCCCATTTACGAAGTGGAACAGGAAGGCGTCTATTACAACACCGCCGCCGTCATCCACAACGACGGTTCCTTCCTCGGCAAGTACCGCAAGACTCATATTCCGCACGTCGCTCCCGGCTTCTGGGAGAAATTTTATTTCCGCCCCGGCAATCTCGGCTTTCCCGTCTTCGATCTCGGCTTCGTCAGGATCGGCGTCTACATCTGTTACGACCGCCATTTTCCCGAAGGCGCGCGCGCCCTGGGCCTGAACGGCGCCGAGATCGTTTTCAATCCGTCGGCCACCGTCGCCGGCCTCAGCGAATACCTGTGGAAGCTGGAACAACCAGCCCATGCCGTGGCCAACGGCTACTTCATCGCCGCCATCAATCGGGTGGGCGTCGAGGCCCCCTGGAACATCGGCGAATTTTACGGCTCCAGTTACTTTTGCGATCCCCGCGGCCGCATCTTCGCGCAGGCTTCGCGCGACAAAGACGAAGTTCTCACCGCCAATCTCGATCTCGACATGATCTCCGATGTCCGCAGGACCTGGCAGTTCTTCCGCGACCGCCGTCCCGACATGTACGCATCTCTCGTAAAGGCCTGATCCATGACAAAAGACGAAATCATTCTCGCCAATAAGGAATATCTCTTTCCAGCGGTCTTTCATTACTTCAAGGAGCCGCTCGTCGTAGCGCGCGCCAAGGATCAATACGTCTGGGATGCCGACGGGAATCAGTACCTGGATTTCCTGGGCGGCATCGTCACCGTCAGCGTGGGCCACTGCAATGAGGAGGTCAACGCCAAAGTCCACCGCCAACTGGACACACTGCAGCACGTCTCCACGGTCTACGCCAATGAACCGCAGGCCGCGCTGGCCAAGAAGATCGCGTCGCTCACGCCCCAAGGCAAGCTGACCAAGTCGTTCTTCACCAACAGCGGCACTGAAGCCAACGAGACCGCCATTCTGACAGCGCGCTGTTATACCGGCAGCACGGAGATCGTCGCGCTGCGCCACTCCTATCACGGCCGTTCCGCCCAGGCCATGACGCTCACCGGCCAGGGTTCGTGGCGCATCGGGCCCGCCACCGCCGGCGTGGTCCACGCCCACAACGCTTACTGTTACCGCTGTCCCCTGGGCTTGAAATATCCGGATTGCGAAGTGAAATGCGCCGCGGACATGAAGGACCTGATCCGCAGTTCCACCACCGGCCGCATTGCCGGCTTCATCGGCGAACCCATCCAGGGCGTGGCCGGCTTCATCACGCCGCCCAAGGAGTACTTCAAGATCGTCGAACGCATCGTGCGCAACCACGGCGGCATCTTCATCAGCGACGAAGTGCAGACCGCCTGGGGCCGCACCGGCAACAAGTGGTTCGGCATCGAGCACTGGGGCGTCACGCCCGACATCATGACCAGCGCCAAGGGCCTCGGCAACGGCAGCCCCATCGGCCTCACGGTCGCGCGGCCGGATGTGGCCGATTCCGTCAAGGGACTCACCATCTCCACCTTCGGCGGCAACCCCGTCACCTGCACTGCCGCCAAGGCCGTCATCGATTACATCGAGGACCACCGCCTGCCTGCCAACTGCGCCGAAACCGGCGCTTATCTTCGCGGCTGCCTCGAAGAGTTGCAGCAAAAGCACGAAATCATCGGCGAAGTGCGCGGCATGGGCCTTTTGCAGGCCATCGAGCTGGTGGAAGACCGCCGGACCAAGGCGCCCGCCACCGCCGCCACCGCCCAGGCCATGGAAGCGGCGCGCCAGAACGGCCTGCTGCTCGGAAAAGGCGGCATGTACGGCAACGTGCTGCGCTTTTCGCCGCCCATGAACATCGGCCGCTCCGACGTAGATCAATTCATCGGCATGCTCGACAAGGCGCTCGCTACCGTCGGCGCGGTGATGGCGGGAGGGCGCGGATGAGCCAGGCGGCGTTGCCGGTGCCCGGCAACCAGGAGCGCTTTCCGGAGTTGCATCCGGCGCTCGGCGCCAACGCCGCGCTGGCTGAAGCCAACCGCTGCCTGTTCTGCTTCGACGCCCCCTGCACCGCCGCCTGCCCCACCCACATCGATGTACCGCGTTTTATCAAGAAGATATCCAGCGGCAACCTGCGCGGCTCCGCGCTCACCATTCTGGATGCCAACATTCTCGGTCTGAGCTGTTCCCGCGTCTGTCCCGTGGATGTGCTCTGCGAAGGCGCCTGCGTGATGCATCGCTACAACCAGAAGCCCATCGAAATCGGCCGCTTGCAGCGCTACGCCATGGATTATTTTTATGCCAGTAGGACAAGCCTCCCGGCCTGTCCGCCCGCATCCGCGAAATCCGTTGCCTGCGTCGGCGGTGGTCCCGCATCTCTGGCCTGTGCCGCTGAGCTCCGCCGCCGCAGCTACTCCGTCACTATCTTCGATAACCGGCCGCTGCCCGGTGGCCTCAACACCTATGGCATCGCCGAGTACAAGCTGCGGCCTTCCGATAGCCTGCGCGAAGTCGAGATGGTGCGCTCGCTCGGCGTGGAATTCCGCCAGGCCGAGGTAGGCGCCGCCGAAGCCGGCAGCACCATCTCGCTCGACCAACTGGAAGCGGAATTCGATCTCATCTTCCTGGGCGCGGGCCTGGGCGCCATGGAGCGCCTCGGCATTCCCGGCGAACAGTTGCCCGGCGTCATCGGCGCGCTCCACTTCATCGAACGCTATAAGACCTTCCACGGTTTCCAGGTGGGCCGCCGCGTGGTGGTCATCGGCGGCGGCAACACCGCCATCGACGCCGCCAACGCCGCCCGGCGTCTCGGCGCCGAAGAGGTCCACCTGTTCTATCGCCGCACCGAAAAGGAAATGCCCGCCTTCCCCTTCGAGTACCATCATTCCAAGGTCGAAGGCGTTCGCTTCCACTGGCTGGCGCAACCCCTCGAAATCGTCGCGCGGGATGGCCGCGCCGCCGCCGTCAGGTTCGTCGAGACGCGCCTGGAGGAACCCGATTCGACCGGCCGCCGCCGCGCCTCATCTGTTCCCGGCTCTGATTTCGAAGTCGCCTGCGACATGGTGATTCCCGCGCTGGGGCAATCGCGTTTCATCGCCTTCCTCCACGAATCCCGCGGCATTGAGCTGAAAGGCGGCTCCATCGCGGTCGATCGTCCCACCGGCCGCACCACCAACCCGCGTTATTATGCCGGCGGCGATTGCGTCAACGGCGGACGGGAAGTCGTGGACGCGGTGGCCGATGGCAAGCGCGCCGCCCTGGCCATGGCGCGCCAACTCGAAGGACCTGCCAATGGCTGATCTCACAACCAATTTCGCCGGCATTCGTTGTCCCAACCCTTTCTGGCTGGCTTCCGGGCCCCCCACCAACTGCGGCGAGCAGGTCATGCGCGCCTTCGACAAAGGCTGGGGCGGCGCCGTGTGGAAGACCATTGGCGACCCCATCGTCAACACCGCTTCGCGCTACTCTTCGATCGATTGGAACGGCCAGCGCATGATGGGCCTGAACAATATCGAGCTCATCACCGACCGCCCCATCGCCGTCAACCTGCGCGAAATCACGGAGGTCAAAAAGCGCTACCCCGCCCACGCCGTGGTGGCTTCCCTGATGGTGGAATCCAAGCGCGAAACCTGGCACGACATCGTCAAGCGCACCGAAGACGCCGGCGCCGACGGCCTCGAATTGAATTTCGGCTGCCCCCACGGCATGAGTGAGCGCGGCATGGGCGCGGCCGTCGGACAAGTGCCCGAATATGCCTGCATGATTACCGAGTGGGTCAAGGAAGTGGCCCGCACGCCCGTCATCGTCAAGCTCACCCCCAACATCACCGATATCCGCGCCGTGGCCCGCGCCGCCCGCCGTGGCGGGGCCGACGCGCTCTCCGCCATCAATACCATCAACTCCATCACCGGCATCGATCTCGATACCCTCACGCCGCGTCCCAACGTGGGCGGCCTCTCCGCGCATGGCGGTTATTGCGGCCCGGCCGTCAAGCCCATCGCCCTGCACGTGGTCCAGCAGATCGCTTCCGACCCCCAAGTCGGCCTGCCTATCTCCGGCATCGGCGGCATCGCGGGATGGCGTGAAGCCGCCGAGTTTATGCTTCTCGGCTGCGGCGCCGTGCAGGTCTGCACCGCCGCCATGCGCTACGGCTATCGTATCGTCGAGGACATGATCGACGGCCTCGGCAATTGGATGGATGAAAAAGGCTTCCGCACCATCGACGATTTCCGCGGCCTGTCGCTGCCCAAGGTCACCGACTGGCAACACCTGGATCTGAATTTCAAGATCGTGGCGCGCATCAATCGCGATACCTGCATCGGCTGCGACCTGTGCTACATCGCCTGTTGGGACGGCGCGCATCAGTGCATCCATTTGGACGGCCACGCGCTGCCGGCCAGCCTCGAAACCGCCAGCCGCGCCCGCATCGCCACCACCCCTATCGCCAAACTGGACGCCGCCGCGCCATCCCACGACGTTACGCCGCCCGTTCGCATTCCGCGCGTCGATGAAGAGGAATGTGTGGGTTGCAACCTCTGCTGGCTGGTGTGCCCGGTGGAAAATTGCATCACTATGGAGCAGGTCGATAGCGGCAAGCCGAGGGAAAGCTACGCCATGCGCACCGGAGGTCCCCCATGATGCTTTTGTGGCGCACGCACTCGTGCCCGCGCCCGCCGGCGTCTAAACCCAATTCTTTTCCGTGTCTCCGCGTCTCCGCGGTGAAAGCTCTTTTCTCCCTCTATGCCTAACACTCTCATCCGCAACGGCACCGTCGTCACTGCCCGCGAAACCAGGGTCGCCGATGTCCTGATTGAAGGCGAGCGCATCAAGGAAGTCCGCGCGGGCATTCCCCCGGACTCCGCTTCCACCATCATCGACGCCGCCGGCATGTACGTCCTGCCCGGTGGCATCGACGCCCACACCCACTTAGACATGCCCTTCGGCGGCACCATGTCCGCCGACGATTTCGAAACCGGAACGCGCGCCGCTGCCTTCGGCGGCACTACCTGCATTGTGGATTTCGCCATCCAGGACCGCGGTACCCGCATGCGCGCCGCTCTCGACACCTGGTGGAAAAAAGCCGAAGGCCGCGCCTGCATTGATTATGGCCTCCACATGATCGTCACCGATCTGGCCGCCTGCGGCCTCGAAGATATGGACGACATGGTCAAGGAAGGCGTGGCCAGCTTCAAGCTGTTCATGGCCTATCCCAACTCTCTGATGGTGGATGACGCCACCATCTTCAAAGCGCTCTCCCGGACCGCCAAAAACGGCGCGCTCATCTGCATGCACGCCGAAAACGGCAGCGTGATCGATATCATCGTCGCGCGCGCTCTGGCCGAAGGAAAGACCGCGCCCATTTACCACGCGCTCACCCGCCCGCCGCGCGCCGAATCGGAAGCCGTGCACCGCGCCATCGCCATGGCGGAAATCGCCGGCGTGCCCGTCTACATTGTCCACGTCTCTTCGGAAGACGCGCTCCAGGAAGTGCGCGAAGCGCGCGACCGCGGCCTTCCCGCCTTCGCCGAAACCTGTCCGCAATACCTGCTGCTCTCTATCGAGGAACTGGAGCGCCCCAATTTCGAAGGCGCCAAGTATGTCTTCACGCCGCCCTTGCGCCCCAAACAGCACCAGCCCAAACTCTGGGACGGCCTGAAACACGACCATCTGCAAGTGATCTCCACAGATCATTGCCCCTTCTGTTTCGCGGACCAGAAGATTTTGGGCAAAAACGACTTCACCAAGATCCCTAATGGCGGCCCGGGCATCGAGAACCGTCTGCAATTGATCCATCACTACGGCGTCAACTCCGGCAAACTCTCGCTCAACCGCTTCGTCGAGATCGCCTCCACCGCGCCCGCCCGCATCTTCGGCATGTATCCGCAAAAAGGCGAAATCGCCCCCGGCAGCGATGCCGACATCGTAATTTGGGACCCCCACGCCGCTTACACTATCAGCGCCAAGACCCATCACATGCGCGTCGATTACTCCATGTTTGAAGGCTTCGAGTGCCGCGGCAATGCCCGCACGGTGCTTTCGCGCGGCGAAGTCATCGTGGACGGCAACCGCTTCCTCGGCAAGCCCGGCCGCGGCCGCTACCTGAAACGCGCCGCTCGCGGAGGCGCCTGGAAGTGAGCCGCCGCTCTGCTGCCTTTACGATTATGCTTGGTTTATAGGATTCGGCGTCCCTGGCGCCGTCTATGTATTACTGATGCAGCGCGCCGGGGCGCCTGTCTGCGAGGGGGGAAGGATGACTGCTACAGATCCGGCAATTTCATTGGTTTCGTTTTACATCGACGGCAATTGGGAACGGCCCGCCGGCCGCTCCGTCGGCGCTGTCGTCAACCCCGCCACCGGAGCCCCGCTGGCGGAAGTGCCTTACGCCGCCGAGAGCGATATCGATCGCGCGGTCCGCGCCGCGCATCAGGCCTTCCTGACATGGCGCGAAGTCCCCGTGGTCGATCGCGTCCAGGTTCTCTATCGCTACAAGACCTTGCTCGACCAGCACGCCGCCGATCTGGCCAGCGTCCTGACCCGCGAAAACGGCAAGACCTTGACCGACGCCAAACTCGAAGTGCGCCGCGCCATCCAGATGGTGGAAGTAGCCTGTGGCATGCCCTCCCTGATGATGGGCGATTCGCTCAACGACGTCGCCGCCGGCCTCGACTGCAAGACCATTCGCCAGCCCATCGGTGTTTGCGCCGGCATCACGCCCTTCAACTTCCCAGCCATGGTGCCCATGTGGATGTGGCCCTTCGCCATCGCCTGCGGCAACACCTTCGTGCTCAAGCCCTCCGAAAAAGTGCCGCTCACCCCCACATTCGCCGTCCAGTTGCTGCACCAGGCCGGTCTGCCGCACGGAGTCTTGAACCTGGTGCACGGCGCCAAGCCTTCGGTGGACGCGCTGCTCCACCATCCGCTCGTCAAAGCTGTCTCCTTCGTCGGCTCCACGCCCGTCGCCAAGTACATCTACTCGACCGCTGCTGCCCAAGGTAAACGCGTGCAGGCGCTCGGCGGCGCCAAGAACCACTTGATCGTCATGGACGATGCCGACATGCCCAAGACCGTTGACGCCATCATCGCCTCGGCCTTCGGCGGCGCCGGTGAGCGCTGCCTGGCCGGCAGCGTGCTGGTCCCGGTGGGCGATGCCGCCGGTCCGCTGCTCGATCTGCTGGTTGAACGCACCAAGGCCCTCACCGTCGGCGACGGTTCCGAGGCCGGCATCGAGATCGGCCCGCTGGTCACCTCCGACCATTGCAAGCGCGTCACCGGCTACGTGGAAAAGGGCGTCGCCGAGGGCGCTGTCCCGCTCGTGGACGGCCGCCGGCACACCCCCGTCGGAAGCAAAGGCGCTTTCCTTGGTCCCACCATTTTCGATCACGTCACCAAAGATATGACCATCGCCCGCGAAGAAATCTTCGGCCCGGTGCTTTCGGTGATGCGCGTCAAGACGCTCGATGACGCCATCGACCTGGTGAACCAATCCCCCTTTGGCAACGCCACCGCGATTTTCACCCGCAGCGGCAAATCCGCCCGCGAATACTCCTCGCGCTGCGAAGTCGGCATGGTCGGAGTGAACGTCGGCATAGCCGCTCCCATGGCTTTCTTCCCATTCGCCGGCTGGAAGAATTCCTTCTTCGGCGACTTGCACGCCCACGGCAAAGACGCCGTAGCCTTCTACACCGAGCAGAAAGTAATCATGAGCCGGTGGTTTTAGGGGCACGCGCCGCGCTGCCCATCCTCTCTACTGAGCGGATTGCTGGCGGAATATCTTCTCGGCCGTCGCCAACGGAAGGAATAACGTCCGAGGCTGGCTTGGTAGAGTGCGGAACCCGTAATGCCGGTAGAAAGCGGCCGCGGAGTCGTTTTTCGCATCCACAAGGAGCGTGAAGGCTGCCGCATCGGCCTGCAAGGTTCGGTGCGCGGCGTTCATCAGCAAAGCCGCCCCCAGTCCTCGCCCCTGGAACCTGTGGTCAACGGCGAGCCGTCCGATGCGCACTGCGGGCAAAGTGGGGTAGCGTGGAAGTCGCTTGGCCTCTTCTGGCGGCAGATCAACAATCGGGATACTCGCCGCCGAAAGCGTGTAGTATGCGCCGACGGCGCCGGTCGCTGCTTCGATCGCGACAAAGCAGTGGGCAACGTGGCGGCCGATATCCTGAGTTGCCTGAGTCTGAAAATACCGGTCCAGAGCTTCTTCCCCGCAGTGAAACAGCGCTCGGTCGTGTGCCGCAGAGAGAGGCTCAAAACGGAATGGGAAAGAGGTCATTCGGCGCCGAACAGGTCACGGTACTTCTGAAAGGCCTTGCGGAGAGCCGGTACTGGTTCCGGAGGGTGGAGGATTGTTTCGGCAATTTGCCGTTGGTCCTCCGCCGAGAGGCGGACGACTTCGGTTTGCTCGATGGTACGGCACGCTGCTTCATCGGCCGCCGCCACGACAAAATCGGTGAGCGACCGCCCCTGGATTTCGGCGGCACGCTTCAACCGCGCCATCACGTCGTTCGGCAAACGCGCTTCCAGACGGGCGGGTGGCCGAGGCTCCTGTCGCATACCCATAATATACGGCAGTTTGCCGTACAGATCAACCTCGGCCTGTTCACCATCCTTCCTGGGTGTGCTAAGCTGTTGAAAATGAGGGCCCGTAGCTCAGGTGGATAGAGCATCAGCCTTCTAAGCTGAGGGTCGCTGGTTCGAGTCCAGCCGGGCCTACCATACGTCTCCCGCCTAATCCTTAACCTCAAACACGTACGTCCCCGGCCCCGCATCAATCACCACGCTTCCGCCAACCGCGCGTGCGCCCTCGATGCCCGCTGCCCCTGCCACAAACGCATTCCCCTTCCACACCGCATGTCCGCCTTCTTCCACAGTCACGCCGGCATTCCCGAATGTCGGCATGTGGATCTCCGCCGTGCTGCCGGGCGGAATCGTGACTTCCAGACGCGTGTGACCGCGGTCCCGCTCCCACGACGACGCCACCCGTCCACGCACCGTGTCGATCGCCGCCGACGCGTAGTGCAGATCGCGCACCATCTCCGGCTGGATGCGGATGCGCTCGTAGCCCGGGTGATCCGGGTCGATATGGATACCCGCCAGCGAGGTGTAGAACCACGCGCCCACGCTCCCGAACATCGCATGGTTGTGCGAGTTCATCGAGGGTCCTTCGACGTCCTGCCAGAGTTCCCAAACCGTCGTCGCGCCCTTTTCGATCATATATCCCCAGCTCGGATAGGTGGTCTGCGTCGCCAGATCGTACGCCAGGTCCGGCCGGCCACTCTGCGACAACAGCGGCAGCAGGTACTTCGTCCCCAGGATGCCGGTGCTCAGGTGCGTGTTCTTGGCGTACATAATGTCGGAGTTGAGACTGGTCTGTACGCTGCCGCGGTCGTCGGCCGGCGTGATGCCGAAAAACAGCGGCAGAACGTCGGCCGTCTGTGTTCCATTGGCATACGAATGCGAGTCCGCGTGATAGAACCGCTTCTGGAATCCCGCCGCCACCGAATCCGCCAGCGCTCGGTATTGTGCCGCCTCCGCCGCCTTGCCGAGCACCTCGGCCATGCGGGCCACCGTATCCACGCTCAAGTAGTAATAAGCGGTCGACACCAAATCGCCCGGAGTCCGCTCTATCGGCACCCAGTCGCCGTACTTGACGAACGAGACGATGCCATCCTCATCCGCTCTTGTGTGCAAGAATTCCGCCCAGCGGCGGATGCCTTCGAAGTGCTGCTCCACGATGCGCCGGTCGCCATATTGCTCCCACATGTATTTCACGATCAGCGGGTATGCCGATCCCCAGGCCGGGTCCGCCGGCGGTTTGAGCCTGCCGCGCGGCACCGTGTCGGACACCGCCCCGTCATCGTCCTGGTCGTCTCGAATGCTTCGCAGAAAGTTCGTATAGAACGCCGCCATGTCGAAGTTGAGCATGGCGGTTTCGGCTGCCAGGTGTGCGTCGGCCATCCAACCCATGCGCTCGTCGCGCTGGTCGCAGTCGGTGGGGATCGAGTGCAGGTTGCTCTTCACGCCCCACACGATGTTCTGCTGCAACTGGTTCAACAAGGGTTTCGACGCCGCGAACGCGCCCGCCGGCCGCACGTCCGTATGCACCTCGCGGCCGGTTACGCTGTCCAGCCTCGGCGTGCCGGGATATCCCGTCAGCTCCACGTACCGGAAACCGTGATACGTGAAGCGCGGTTCCCAGGTCTCGCCATCCGCATCGCCGCGCAGCACGTACGTGTCCGTGGCTTTCGCCGCGCGCAGGTTCTCCACGTTTAGCGTGCCGTCTTCATACAGCAGTTCGGAGTGGCGCATCGCCACCCGCGTTCCGGCCGGTCCTTGCACCCGCAGCCGTGTCCACCCGCTGAAGTTCTGCCCCATATCGAACACGTACACGCCCGGCCGCGGGCTGGTCATCTTCCGCGCCGGAAGGTCCGCCACCACGCGGATCGGCGGCATCATCTGTGCCGAAAGCGCGCCGTGCGGCGTCTCGTCCAGGGTCGCGGGTTTCCATTGCTTGTCGTCGTAGCCTGCCGAATCCCATCCCGTCAGCTCGCGCGTGGCGTCGTACGTCTCGCCGTTGTAGATGCTGTCCGCCAGAATCGGACCATCCGCCGTCTTCCATGAAGCATCCGTCGCAATGTGTACGTGGCCCCCGCCCGGAAGATCGATCTCCAGTTGCAGCAGAGCCGCGCGTGCGTGATACCAGCCTTCGCCCAGCATCAGGCCCGCCGCGTTCGCTCCCGCGTGCAGTTGGCTGGTGATGTCGTACGTCACGTACAAGACGCGTTTATCGAATGGCGTATACCCGGGGTCGAGCACATGGTCGCCCACCTTGCCCCCGTTCAGGCGGAACTCGTAGTATCCGATCCCCGCCACGTAAGCGCGCGCCCGCACCGGCGCGGCTTCGAGCGTGAACTCCTTGCGCAGAACGTTGCCGCCTTTTACCCACTGTGCCTTCCACTCCGTGCCCGGGAGCAAGGCCGTCTCGAACGTCGCCACCGGGCTGTATGCCGAAGGTTGGTCCGCCTGGTCCCAGTAGCGCACCTTCCAGTAATAGGTCCGTCCGCTTTCGAGCGCCTTGCCGCCATACACAATGTGAACCGCGCCGGCCGAGGCCACCTTGCCGCTGTCCCACTGGTCGCCTTTAGCCGCGTCCGGCGTGGTCCCCACCAACACCTGGTACGCCGTCTGCCGCGCCCCGCGTTCGGTATGCGCCGGAACCCAGTAGAACCGCGGACTCTGGACATCTATTCCCAGCGGGTTGACCATGTACTCGCACCGCAGCGCGGATGGAGCCAGCGGGCCAGCCGCGGCGCACGCCGTCATCGCCAGCAACAACCAATATCCTTGTCGCACCATGTTCCTATGTTAGGAGAGCGGAAGCCCCGGCGTACCGGTCACTGGCACAGCGCCGCCGCGCCGGCAATCCCCGCATCGTTGCCGTACCGCGCCAGCACCATCGGAATCTCGCCGGCGCGCTGGTTGATCGACCAGTGCTCCAGGTTGAGGCGCATGCTCTCGAAAAACGAGCTCATCAGCTCCGCCACGCCGCCCCCGAACACCATCACGTCCGGTTCCAGAATGTCCACAATGTTCCCCAGCCACACCGTCAGGAACATCGCCGTCTCGGTCAGTATTTCGCGCGCGACCGTATCGCCCTCGTGGAAGGCTTGGCCGACGTGTTCGGCCTGCACCGCCTCCACGCGGCCGGCCAGGGCGCGGATGCGCGACGCGCCCTTCGCGGCCAGTCTCGCCTGCGCCCGCTTTGCGATGTTGGGACCGGAAGCCAGCGCCTCGATGCAGCCCAGCTTGCCGCAGCCGCAGCGCGGGCCGCGGTAGTCGATGGTCATGTGGCCGCCTTCGGCCGCGCTGCCCGTGCGCCCGTGGTAGATCTTCCGGTCAAACACGATGCCGGTGCCGATTCCCGTGCCCAGGATCGTGAAGAAGACGTTGCGGTATCCCGCGCCCGCGCCCCAAATCGCCTCGGCCAGTGCGGCGGCGTTGGCGTCATTATCCACTCGCGCCGGAACGCCGTAGACCTTTTCGATTTCCGCGGCCAGCGGAAAATTGCGCCAGCACGGCAAATTGGGCGGATTCACCACCACCCCGGCGAACGGATCGAGCGGCCCCGGCGAGCAGATCCCGATCCCCGTCACCGCGCCGCGCGCTTCCGGCACTGCCTCGAAGATGCCGTCAATAGCCGCCCGCACCGCGCCGAATCCCATGGCGGCGTCGCCCATCGATGTCATCGGCACGCGCGTCTTGTGCGAAATTTCGCCGCTCTCGCTCACCAGCGCCGCGGCCACTTTGCTGCCGCCTACATCCACCCCGATGGTCATTCGATTCCAAGCTTCCGTTGCATCTCTTCGAGCGAATATCCCTTCGTCTCCGGGAAGACCGCCAGCACCACGAAGAACTGCACCACCATCATTGCCGCGAAGAACACAAACGGGATGCCCCCCGAAGATTCCGCCAACACCGGGAACAGGAACGCAATCCCGGCGTTCACCATCCAGTGGGTGAAGCTGCCCAGGCTCTGCCCCTTGGCGCGCACGCGCGTGGGAAAGATTTCGCTCAGGTAGACCCAGATCACCGCGCCTTGCGAGAAAGCGAAGAAGGCGATGAACCCCACCAGGCACCACACCAGCAAATCCTGGTGCGTCTCGCTGAAGAACACCGCGGCCACCCCAGCCAGCGCGAACGCCATCCCCACCGAGCCGATCAGCAGCAGCTTCTTGCGCCCGATGCGGTCGATCACCGTCATCGCCACGATCGTGAACAGCAGGTTCGTGGCGCCCACCGCAACCGTCTGCAAATCACCCGAAACCTTTGTGAAACCGGCCTTGGTAAAGATGAAGTTGGTGTAGTAGAGAATCGCGTTGATGCCCGTGAACTGGTTGAAAACGGCGATCGAAACCGCCAGGAAAATCGGTGTCCGGTACTTGCGCGAAAAGAGCGGCTCGCTCGCCGACCCGTGCTTTTCGTCCAACGATTCCACAATCTCCGCCAGGTCGTGCCGGTAATTCGGATCGCCCGAATTCTTCAGCACGTCCTCGGCCTCGCCCACGCGCCCCCGCTTGGCCAGCCAGCGCGGGCTCTCCGCAATGGCGAACAGCAGGAGCAGAAAGACGAGCGCGGGAAGCGCCGCGATTCCCATCTTCCAGCGCCATTCGGCATCGCCGAATCCCATCGTGCCGATCTCGTAATTTGAGAAGTATGCCAGCAGGATTCCAAACACAATATTGAATTGAAAAAATCCCACCAGGCGGCCTCGCAGTTTGGGCGGAGCGATTTCGGCAATGTACATCGGTCCCAGCACCGAGGAAGCGCCGATCCCCAATCCGCCGATGAACCGCGCCCCCACGAACGCATACCAGTCGAAGGCGAACGCGCAGCCCAACGCGGAAATCAAATAAAGGATGGCGGTAATCCGCAGGCTGCCGCGCCGCCCGTACCGGTCGCCCGGAACGCCGCCGAACATCGCGCCGATGATGGTGCCGAAGAGCGCGGCCGACACCGTCAGCCCCAGCGCCGCCGGCGTCAGCGAGTACTGCGCCTTCAAAGCCTCGGTGGCGCCCGCAATCACCGCCGTATCGAAGCCGAACAACAGCCCGCCCAGCGCAGCCACGGCGGAGCCTTTGACCAGATACGTGTTCATGTGAAAGGCAAGCGTATCACAAGTCCCCGCGGAAAACCCCGCCGCCGCGCCACGTAGTACACTGTCACCCATGATGCCCCGACGTCATTGCTCGACCCTTCTACTAGTGGCCGCGTTTTCGGCGATTTCCCTCATCGCGCAAACCGGCCCCAAGATCACCACCCCCAAAGAGCAGCTTGGCTTCAACATCGGCGACGACTACATGGTCGCCAACTACACCGAACTCGAAGCCTACTGGAAAAAGCTGGCAACCGAGAGCGACCGCATGAAGCTGGTCAGCATCGGCAAGACCGAAGAAGGCCGCGATCAATACATGGCTGTCATCTCCTCGCCGGCCAACATGAAGAACCTCGAACATTACCGCGATATTTCGGCCCGCCTCGCCCATGCCGACGGCCTCACCGAAGAGCAGGCCCATCAGCTTGCCGCCGAAGGCAAAGCCGTGGTGTGGATCGATGGCGGCCTGCACGCCAGCGAATCCGTCGGCTCGCAGCAGCTCATGGAAATGGTCTACCAGATGGTGAGCCGCACCGATCCCGAAACCATGCGTTTCCTCAACGACGTCATCCTGCTGTGCGTGCAGGCCAATCCCGACGGCCAGGAGCTCATCGCCAACTGGTACATGCGCGGCGTCGAAGACCCCAAGGCGCCCCTGCGCGAGCAGTCGCGCCGCAGCATGAACAACCTGCCCCGGCTTTACAACAAATACATAGGTCACGACGACAACCGCGATTTCTATATGTCCAACATGAAGGAAACCACCAACATGAACCAGCAACTGTTCATCCAGTGGTTCCCGCAGATCATGTATAACCACCACCAGACCGGTCCGGCCGGCGCGGTCATCTTTATGCCGCCGTTCCGCGATCCCTTCAATTACAATTTCGATCCACTGGTGCCGCTGGGAATTGAGATGGTCGGCACGGCCATGCACAGCCGCCTGGTGGCCGAAGGCAAAGGCGGCAGCGCCATGCGCAGCGGCTCGAACTATTCCACGTGGTGGAACGGTGGCCTGCGCACCGTCACGTACTTCCACAACATGATCGGCATCCTCACCGAAATCATCGGCGCCCCCACTCCCATGACCATCCCCGTGGTTCCCGGCAAGCAATTGCCGCAAGGCGATTGGCCCATGCCCATTGCGCCCGGCCCGTGGCACTACCGCCAGTCCATCGATTACGAAATCACTAACAACCGCGCCATCCTCGATCTCGCATCGCGCTACCGCGAAACCTGGCTATTCAACATCTGGCGCATGGGCATGAACTCGATTGAGCGCGGCAGCAAGGATTACTGGACCGTCACCCCCAAGCGCATCGATGCTCTTGAGGCCGCCGCGGCCGCGGCCAATCCGCCGGCTGGCGGACGCGGCGCGCGCGGCGGCGCGGCGGTTCCAGCGGGCGGCGATCTGATGGGCGGTGACATCCCCGGCTTCGCCGGCGGCGGCGGTGGACGCGGCGGCGTCTCCATGGAGCTCTACAACTCCGTGCTGCACGATCCCAAGTTGCGCGATCCCCGCGGCTACATCATTCCCTCCGACCAGCCCGATTTTGCCAACGCCACCGAATTCGTCAACGCGCTCCTGAAGAACGGCGTCACCTGCCTCAAAGCCAGCGCCGCGTTCCAGGTGGCCGGAAAGAATTACCCGGCCGGTTCTTACGTGGTGAAGACCGCCCAAGCCTTCCGCCCGCATGTCATGGACATGTTCGAGCCGCAGGACCACCCCAACGACTTTCGCTATCCCGGCGGCCCGCCCAATCCTCCCTACGACATCACCGGCTGGACCCTCGCCATGCAGATGGGCGTGCAGTACGACCGCATACAAGACGCGTTCGACGGCCCATTCGTGAAGATTCCCGGGCTGCTCCCGCCGCCTTCGAGCGCCGTCAGCGGACTCGCCGCTCCGGCCGGCTACCTGATCAGCCACCAGATCAACAATTCCTTCATCGTGATGAACCGGCTCATTAAGGCCGGCGCGGATGTGTATTGGCTAAAGAAAGACCAGACCATCGACGGCCGGGATATCGGCGCCGGCGCCATGTGGGTCCCGGCTTCGCCCGCCGTCCGTCCCATTCTCGATAAGGCCGCCAAGGAACTCGGTGTCCCTGTGCATGCCCTGGCCAAGGCGCCCACCGGCGACGCGCTCAAGCTCAACCCCATTCGCATCGGCCTCTACGATCAATACGGCGGCATCATGCCGGCCGGCTGGACCAGGTGGCTGTTCGAACAATATGAAATGCCCTTCCAGATGGTCTATCCCGCCACGCTCGATGCCGGCGACCTCAAGAGCAAGTTCGACGTGCTGGTCTTCGTGGCCGGCGCGCTGGGCGGCCGCGGTGGTGGCGGCGGTGGCCGTGGTGGCGCGGCCGGCGCCGGCGGCGATGTAACCGCGGGTGGCGCGGCCGCACCTGCCGGCCGCGGTGGTCGCGGCGCCAATACCGACGTCCCCGAAGCGTATCGCGCCATGCAGGGACGCGTCTCCGAAAACATCACCATGCCGCAGCTTAAGAAGTTCGTCGAGTTGGGCGGCACCATCATCACCATCGGCAACTCCACCAGTGTCGCCGAAGCCTTCGGTTTCCCGGTTACCAATTACCTCACCGAAATGGGTGCGGACGGTCATGAGCACGCCTTGCCGCGCGACAAATTTTATGTCCCCGGATCGCTGCTCAGGATGGACGTCGATAACACCAATCCCCTGGCCTTTGGCATGCCGAAACAGGTGGACGTGTTCTTTGAAAACAGTCCCGTCTTCAAACTCGCGCCGACCGTCGAAATGCAGCATACCTCGCCCGTTGGCTGGTTCGCCGGCAAGACGGTTTTAGACAGTGGCTGGGCCTGGGGCCAGCAGTATTTGGATGGGGGCACCGCCGTCGCTGAAGCCACTGTTGGCGAGGGCAAGGTGGTGCTGCTCGGTCCGGAAGTGAATTTCCGCGATCAGCCGCACGGCACTTACAAACTGCTCTTCAACGGCCTGTATTACGGCAGCGCTAAAGACGCGCCGCTGAAATAGCTCCCGCGCAAAACGGGGAGAGCCATCCGATTCCCGCCTTGGGAATTGGTAGCTCTCCCCGTTTTCCTAACGGCGCAAGCCAATCTGGCTAAGACGCGCCTCAACCCTCGTAAAACTTCCAACTCGGCTGATAGTCCCGTGGCACTTTCTGCCCGCCGATCGCCAGCCGCACCATCTCAATCGGCATATTGCCCTCCTGGTAGAGGGCATCGTGAAACGCCCGGTTCGTCATCTTCCCTGAATCCACCAACTCCTTGTGCAGCGCGTGAAGCTGCAGCGCTCCCAGCATGTACGCGCACTGGTAGATCGGTTCGTAAGACCCGTTGAACGACCTTCGCACTTCTCCCTCTGCGTTGGCTTTTTCAAATCCCACGCGCTCGATCAGAAAATCCACGCACTCCTTCGCCGTCATCTTCTTCAAATGGAAGCTCAGCGAGAAAATGATGCGGGCGCAGCGGTGCATGCGCCAGAACAGCGCGCCCACCCTCTGCTCCGGCGTGTGCGTGAATCCCAGGTCCCACATCAGCATCTCCCAGTAAAACGCCCCGCCTTCCGTCCAGAACGGCGTGGAGAAGAGGCTGCGATACGTGCGGTACCGCTGTGTCATGTACCCCTGCATGTGGTGCCCGGGAACAAGCTCGTGAAACACCGTGGCCCGCGCAAAGAACATGTTGTTGCCGCGCAGGCTCTCCAGTTTCTCCGCCACCGTCATGCTGCTCGCCGGCGAGGATACCTGAATGGTCGTTCCGCCCGTGAAGAACGGGTTCACCAGTTGCATCTGCGGCGTCATCGCCTCTTCCCAATAGTCTTCCTTCACCAGCGTCGGTATGGTCACCAACTCGCGCTTCTCGATAAACTCGATGGCTTCCCGCGAAAGATCCCGCACCAGGTAAATCATCTGGCCCGGCTCGACGTACTTGTTCTTCACTGCTTCCAGCGCCTTCTTCCAATCGCTGCCGAAGCCCATCTCCCCGGAAGCCCGCAGCATTTCCTTATCGCACCAGGCAAATTCCTTGTTCGCCAGAGCGATCAATTCGTCCGGCGTGTAGGCGATCATGGCCGCCCGCAGCGCTTCCACCAGCGCATCGTTGCCCGCCGGTCCAACGCCCGAGAGTTCCTCATTGCTTCCCAGCGGCGCCGTGGTTCGCGCCGTTCCGCCGCGCCCGCCGCCTGTTCCACTACCGCCGCCGGCATCGCCCCGGCCGCCTCCCGCGCCGCGCCCGCCTCCGCCGCGCCCGCCGAAGCCGGCTCCGGTATCCAATTCGCCCGGTATTCCCGACGCCGTGTGCAGAAACTGCGCGTGGCCGTCCATGGCTTCATCGGCTTTTTTGTATTCGGCGTCCACCCACCAACTGAACTTCGGGTCGTAGAGATCGTAGTAGTTGTACCAGGCGCGCAGGCTGTTGCGCAGTTGGCTCAGCCGTGTGGCCGCGCGGTTCAGCACCGCCGGAGCCGCCTTGGCATTAGCCGCGCGCGCCGCCGCGATATCCGCCGTCATTTTGGAGAGCGCCAGCGCAGCCTTCTGCGCATCCAGCGTCTCCATCCGCCGCCGCGCTTCCTCGAAGCCAATCACCACTTGCTGAAACGGAATCAGCGCCTGCACTTCCGCGTCCGCCGACGCTTCCCGCGCCAACTGCCGCTGTTCGCGCAGCAACCGCTCCCGCAGCAGCAGGTAATCCACTTTTCCCGCCTGGCTCAGCACGTCGAACCGCATGCCGTCCAGCAGACGCAACTGCTCCTTGTAGAATCCTTCCAGCTTGGTCTGCCGCACCGGCGACCCCGGCAGCGCATACACGCGATTCAGATCCCGCAAATCCGTCCCATACCGTTCAATCGCCGCCCGCAGTTCGCTGGTCCCGGTGTCGAGTGGCGACCCATCCGCCGCCTGCGTGCAGTTGCAATCTTCCGCTTTCGCGGCCGTCTGCGGTGCGCGATTCGCCGCCGCCCGCTGTGCCTCCGCCGGCCGTTCCGTCTTCGACAGAATACCCGCCCCGAGCAGTACGGACCCCGCGCTCTTGAACAAGGCGCGCCGATTCGGCTGATTCATGATCTTCTGATCCTCCACGCGCTAAGCATAGTCTGACGGCGCCCTCAATTACCACCCATAGTTATTCCCGGCAAGCCGATCCTGAAATCATCATTAAGATATCTTAATTCCATTTTTTTGTAACTATATTTCTCATTTTTTCAGTAATTTACAGCTTTGACCCCATGGCTTGGCACTCGCTCCCATGCTACTTTTGAATCGGATTAGGAACTTGCGCCCGTCGCAAGGTTTTCTCATCCTCTTGCTGGCCAGCAAGCGTTGCTTTTCAGGTGGTGCTGATACTTCTCGGCGGCCGTCAAGGCCTTGCGGCACTCACCGGGCCGTTTGCCCGATGGGGACCGACGGAAGAACCGTGAAATCGATTTCGCAATCCAGAAACGTACCGGCTTGATTGCCTAGATCGGAGTATGGTTTCAGAGAACAGGCATTGAATTGGGGAACCCGGCGCCATCCAGCGTCGCTCACCCTGAAGATGCCGTTCCAATCACTGGCGGCCGCCCCGTAATTGGGTCCGAGAGAATCCGGAGACACGCCCGGCGATAAGTCCGAGAGCCCCGGCCGCCGCAACGCCTTTCTTTTCCCCACCCATCCACCACCAGTGTGTCCGTTAACTCCCCTACCATCCCCATTCACTGCATTTTCCAGCTATTCAGGGCTTATTTACTTGAATTAAAAGCGACTTCTTGTCAAACTGGACTGAAATGGGCATCAATCTCGGTCTCGACATCGGCGGCATCAGTCTCAAGCTGGCCGCCATTGGCAAGCCCGCCGACCAGCCCATCCTCGAATCCCTCTGCTCTTCCCACCCCCAATTCCGCCTCACTGAATTGGCTGGCCAGCCGCTGGTCCTTTCCGAGTACCGCCGCATTGTCGGCAGCCCCATCCAGTCCACTTACGATCTGCTGCACGAGTTTTACGAAACCGTCCCGGAAGACCGCGTCGAGGGCATCCGCGTCACCGGCTCCGGCAGCCGCACCATCGCGCGCGTGCTGGGCCTGTTCTTCGAAAACGAGTTCAAGGCCATCGCCCGCATGATCGGCACGGTCTACCCGCAGGTGCGCACGGTCTTCGAGATCGGCGGCGAAAGCTCCAAGTACATCCGTCTCGAAGGCGCCACCATCGTCGATTACGACCGCTCCGGCGAATGCGCCGCCGGCACCGGCTCTTTCCTCGACCAGCAGGCCCTTCGCATGCAGTATTCGGTGGAAGAGGTCGGCGACGTGGTTTCGACCGCCAGTTGCGCCGCGCGCATCGCCGGCCGCTGCTCGGTCTTCGCCAAGAGCGATATGATCCACGCCCAGCAGAAGGGCTACTCGCCGGCCGAAATCCTGCGCGGTTTGTGCGACGCGGTGGCGCGCAATTTTAAAAGCGCCGTCGTCCGCGGCCGTCCCGTCCAGGCCCCCGTGGCATTGATCGGCGCGGTCTCGCAAAACTCGGGCGTCACCGGCGCTCTGCGCGACGCCTTCTCGTTGGGCGAAGCCGACCTCTTCGTTCCGGAGACTTTCGCCTGGTGCGGCGCTATCGGTACGGCCATGCTGGAGGCCGAAGAGCCGCACAAACGTTCCATCCTGGAAATCCATCGCCTCCGCCAGCACGACTCCGAAGAAATCGTGCAGGACACCACGCCGCTCTCCAGCGCGAACGTCGTCCAACTCCGCGACCGCGTCGGCCGCTACGTCCCGCCGCCTGATGGCGCGCCCATTCCCGCCTACCTCGGCCTCGACATCGGCTCGGTCTCGACCAACGTGGTGGTGATCGACGAGTCCGGCGCCGTCATCCACGATGTCTACCTGCGCACCGCCGGACGTCCCATCGAAGCTGTGCAGCAGGGCCTCACTGAAGTCGAGCGCCTTTGGGGCAGCCGCCTCCAGATCCGCGGCGCCGGCACCACCGGCTCCGGCCGCGAACTGGTTGCCGAATTCGTCGGCGCCGACGTCGTCAACGATGAAATCACCGCCCACAAAACCGGCGCCATTCACATCAGCAACACGCTCGGTGGCGAACCCGTCGACACCATCTTCGAAATCGGCGGCCAGGATTCCAAGTTCATCTCCATCGAAAACGGCGTGGTGGTCGATTTCGCCATGAACGAAGCCTGCGCCGCCGGCACCGGCTCCTTCCTCGAAGAGCAGGCCGAAAAGCTGGGCATCTCCATCAAGGACGAATTCGCTTCGCTGGCGCTTGCCGCGCCTTTCCCTACGCGCCTGGGCGAGCGCTGCACGGTTTTCATGGAGCGCGACGTCACCGGCTGGCTCAACAAGGGCGAAACCGTTCCCAATCTGGTTGCCGGCCTGGCCTATTCCATCGCGCTCAATTACCTCAACCGCGTCGTGCGCGGCCGCAAGATTGGCAAAGTCATCTATTGCCAGGGCGGCACCGCCTATAACGACGCCGTCACCGCCGCCTTCGCCAGCCTGCTCGGCAAGAAGATCACCGTGCCGCCTTACAACGGCGTGATGGGCGCGGTGGGCATGGCTCTCATTGCGCGCCAATGGCATGAGGCCACCCGGGGCGAAACGCGCTTCCGCGGCTTCGACCTCCATAAGCTCAGCCTCGCCGCTCGCGACTTCGTCTGCAAGGCCTGCTCCAACCTCTGCGACATGAAGGAGTTCGTCGTCGAGGGCCAAAAAAGCTACTGGGGCGACAAGTGCTCCGACAAGTTCCGCAAGCCCTCCGCCACCGGCCGCAAACCCGTCGTCGAAGACCTCTTCGAGTTCCGCGAAAAACTCCTGAGCCAGCTCCCCTCCGTCCCGCGCGTTCCGGCGCCCGGCACGCAGCCCCTGAAGATCGGCCTGCCGCGCGCCATGGCCATGTTCGAGCGCCTCCCGTTCTGGCGCACCTATTTCTCCGAACTTGGATTTGGAACCGTACTCTCTCCCGTCACCGACCCGCGCATTTCCGCCACCGGTATTGAGATGGCCGTGGCCCAGCCGTGCTACCCAGTGCAGGTGGCGCACGGCCACGTGCAGGCCCTGGTCGATGCCGGCGTCGATTACATCCTCGTCCCCGTGATGGCCGATGCCGAATCCGGCGGCGATTCCTGCCCCACGCATTACTGCCCGTGGAACCAGACGCTCCCCTGGGTGCTGCGCTCCGCGCCGGCGCTGGAACCGCACCAGCACAAGTTCCTCATCCCCACGCTGCATTTCCAACTCGGCCCCGCGCAGATCAAGAAGGCTCTGGCTGAAACCATGAGCCGCATCGGTGTCACGCGCCGCTCGAGCGACCGCGCCGTAGACGCCGCCTACACCGCCCAGCGCGAATTTCAAGACCGGCTGCTGGCCGCCGGCCGCCGCGCGCTCGCGGCCCTCGACGCTTCCGGCGAACCTGGCCTGGTGCTGGCTGGCCGCGGCTATAACCTCTATGACCGCGGCGTCAACTGCGACATCCCGCGCAAGCTGCGCCATCGTTACGGCGCCAACGTGATCCCGCTCGACTTTCTGGTGACCGGCCGGGAGCCCGTCGCCGACTCCGCCAACATGTACTGGATTTCGGGCCGCAAGATTCTGGAAGCCGCCCATGCGGCGGCCGCCCGCCCCAACCTGCACCTGGTCTACATCACCAACTTCAAGTGCGGGCCCGATTCCTACATCAAGCATTTTGCCCGCCAGGCCGCCGGCGCGCCGCTGCTGATCCTCCAGTTCGACGGCCACGGCAACGATGCCGGCTACATGACGCGCTGCGAAGCCTACCTCGACAGTAAAGGAATCCTGCGATGCTACCAGTCGCCGAAAGAGCTGCCCCCGCAGCCGGCAGTCATCCATTGACCGGGAAGCGCATCTACATCCCGCCCATGGCCTATGGCAGCGCCCGCGCATTCGCCTCGGCCTTCCGCGCCATCGGCCTGGATGCCGAGCCCACGCCGCCCGCCGACTATCGCACCAAGGAACTCGGCGCCCATTACACCTCCGGCGACGAATGCTATCCCGCCAAAGTCACCGTCGGCGATTTCATGAAGCTCCTCGAGCGGCCCGATATCGATCCAGCGCGCGTGGCTCTCTTCATGCCCACCGCGCAGGGCCCCTGCCGCTTCGGCCAGTACGCTCCCTACCTGCGCCAGATCCTCGACACCAACGGCTTCAATGCCGTCGAGATTCTTTCGCCCACCAGTCAGAACGCCTACGGGGGCCTCGGCGCGCTCGCCAAGCCCTTCGTCCGCACCGGCTGGCGCGCGCTGCTGGCGGCCGACCTGCTGCAGAAGTTGCTGCTCATCTATCGCCCCTACGAAGAGCATCGCGGCGACACCGAAGCGGTCTATGAAGAGTCGCTCACCGATCTTTGCGACACCCTGGAGCGGACCCCCACCGAGCCAGGCGTGCAACTGCTCTCCCTGCGCGATTCGTTAATCCGCAGCCGCGGCCGCTTCCGCAGACTTTCCGCCCGCAAAGATCGCGGCCTGCCCCTCATCGGTATCGTTGGGGAAATCTTCTGCCGCCTGAATACCTTCTCCAATGAGAACCTGGTGCGCTGCCTGGAAGTCTATGGCGCGGAAGCCTGGATCTCCGACATCGTCGAGTGGATCTGGTACACCGATTCCGAGCACTTCCGCAAACTCAAGCTCACCGGCCGCCTCTTGAGCCTGGAAGCGCTCGGCGCCTGGGTGCGCAATCGCGTCCAGCAGCGCGACGAGCACGTGCTGGCCGCGCCCTTCCACGAAGATTTCGCCGGCCGCGAAGAGCCCGATATTTACGAGATCCTGGAGTGCGCGCGCCCCTACCTGCCGCGCGAAGGCGCTTTCGGCGAAATGGTGCTGAACGTCGGCAAAACGGTTTACCTTGCCAAGAAAGGCGCCGCGGGCATCATCGACATCAGCCCCTTTACCTGCATGAACGGCATCGTCTGCGAAGCCATCTACCCGCGTATCAGCCGCGACCTGGGCGGATTGCCGATCCGCAATTTCTACTTCGACGGCACTCAATCCGATCTCGACCGCGACCTGGGCGTATACATGGAACTGGCGCGCGGCTACCGCCGCCGGCGGCCGTAAAGCACGCGCGCAAGCGGCTCCTCAGCTCACCGCTTTGCTGTGAAACTTCTTCAACCCCACCACGAGCAGCATTACATTGATGGCTGCGAGCGCTGCAATCACCACCAGCGTGTTGATGTGATCGGCCTGGGTCAAGGTGCCGCGCAGTCCTTCGCTGGCGTACACCAGCGGGTTGATGAGCACGGCGTATTGCAGCACGGGGAACTTGCTCAAGAAGCTCCAGGGGTAGTAAGCGCAACCGAACATCATCATGGGCGCGATCACCAGGCTAAACATCAGCCCGATCTGGGTCTGCCCGATACTACAGCCCAGCGCCAGCCCGCCCGCCGAAGAGAACATCGCCACTAGCAGGCAGACTACCGCGAATTCCACCGGGC
This sequence comes from Bryobacterales bacterium, assembly GCA_963842505.1. Classification (GTDB taxonomy): domain Bacteria; phylum Acidobacteriota; class Terriglobia; order Bryobacterales; family Bryobacteraceae; genus PALSA-129. Next base: position 160,138 of record CAWJGZ010000003.1, on the reverse strand, counting down.
GGAAACTGAAATGCACGCCGGAGCCCATGGTGAGCCAGGCGGCGGGAATGACTACCAGCCCGGCCACCAGCGCCTGGACCATGCCGGCGGCAATCTTCTCGACCGCCAACCAGCCGATCTCCATGGGCGCGAGCAGCCGATCTTCAATCTCGCGCGTGAACTGAAACTCGGTGATCAAGGGCATGGCGACGGCCTGCACGCCGGAGAGCACCATGCTGATGGCCATCACGCCGGGCAGCAGGACACTTTTGTAACCGGCCTGCATCATGCCGCCGGCCGTGAGCACGCGGCCGAATACGAAGGTCAGCAGGAGCGGTTGCAGCAGGTTCTGCAGCAGCATGGGGAGAAGATTGCGGCGGGCCACATGGCCGTCGCGTGAAAGCAGGGCGTAAAAAGTTTTCCAGTTCAATCGCGTAAGCTCCTTCCGGTGTGATGCAGGAACAGCGTTTCCAGGCTGGGCTCGGCAATGTGGACATCGTGCAACTCGGCGCCGGCGGCTTGCGCGGCGGTGACGATGCCGGAGATGAGCGGGCCGCCGCGGTCGGCATAAACGTCGGCGGCCATGTGGTCGGCGGAGCGCACTTCGGTGACGCCCGGCAGGCCGCGCAAGGCGGCCAGCAACTCCTCCGGAGCGCGGTCGAAGCGCAAGCGCAGCAGGTAGCCGCCGGGAATGGAAGCTTTCAATTCCCGCGGCGTGCCCTGCGAAATGATGCGGCCGTGGTCGATGATGGCCAGGCGATCGCATAGCGAATCGGCTTCTTCCATGTAGTGGGTGGTGAGGACGATGGTTTTGCCCAGGCGGTTGTAATCGCGCACGATTTCCCAGAGCAGCAGGCGGGTCTGGGGATCGAGGCCGGCGCTGGGCTCGTCGAGGAAGAGCACTTCCGGGTCGTGCATCATGGCGCGGGCGATGGAGATGCGCTGCATCATGCCGCCGGAGAAATTGCGCACCATGTCGTCGGCGCGTTCGGTCAGCTTGAATTGCTCGAGCAGCGCCTGCGCCTTCTGTTCGCGCTCGCCCGCGCTTTGGCCAAAGTAAGCGCCGTGGAAGAGCAGAACTTCGCGCGCCGTGAGGGCGAAATCCAGGTTGGGCCGCTGCGGCACCACGCCGATGAGACGCTTGGCCTTGACCTGTTCTTTCCAGACATCGAATTCGCCGATGAAGGCGCGGCCGCTGGTCGGCCGGGTGCGGGTCGTGAGCACGCCGATGGTGGTCGATTTCCCGGCGCCGTTGGGGCCGAGCAGGCCGAAGACCTCGCCGGCGCGCATTTCGAGAGTGACGTCGTCAAGCGCCACGACTTCGAATTTCTTCTTCTTGTCCTTCTTCTCTTTCAGCCCGGCGGAGCGTTGGGAGACGAAAGAAAAGCCGGCGCCGCGGGCGGCCGAAGGCGGCGGCGTGTCGTAGACTTTGCGCAGGTTTTCGATGCGGATGCCAATTCCCATGCGTGATTCTCTCCGGGTGTCGGAGACGCTTCAGGTCTCGACGGGTTCGTTCCAGGATATCGCGAACGCGGCGCGCGGTGCGTCCGGCGGCCGATCAACGGCGGGCGGCCAGGACGCGAGGGATGCCGGCCAGGTCGGGGGTAATCCGGACGTCGCGCCAGCCGCTTAGCAGCGTCGTGACGTGATCGCGGCTGCCGAAACCCAGCTCCAGGATCAGCCAGCCGCCGGGCCGCAGCACGCGTGGCGCGTCCGCGATGATCCGGTCGTAAATCTCGAACCCGGTCTCGCCGGCGAAGAGCGCAACGTGCGGCTCCCAGTCGCGGACTTCCCGCTGCAGGCCTTGCTTCTGGGTGAGCGGGACGTAGGGAGGGTTGGAGACGACCAAGTCCATTGACTGGGAGGCGATAGAGTCCATCAGGTCGCAGACGGCGAACTCGACGCGCGCGGCCAGGCGGCGGGCGTTTTCGGCGGCGACGGCGATGGCGGCGGGCGAGATATCAGTGGCCAGGACCTCGGCGCCGGTCTCCAGTTGCAGCGTCACGGCGAGCGCGCCCGAGCCGGTGCCGATGTCGAGAACACGGCGCGCGGCGCGCGCGCACGGCAAAGCCGCCTCCACCACGTGCTCGGTTTCGGGGCGGGGGATCAGAACATCCGGCGTGACGCGGAAATCGCGGCCGTAGAATTCCTGGTGATGGGTGATGTATTGGGTGGGCTTGCCCTGCATGCGCTCGTGCAGATAGCGGCCGTAGTGCAACCACTCCACTTCCTGTAACTCCTGTTCGGGATGCGCGTAGAGATACTCACGCTGGCGGTGGACGGCGTGACAGAGCAGCACTTCGGCGGTGAGGCGCGGGACGGCGACAGCGGATTGCTCCAAGAGTTGCGTTCCCTGGAGCAGCGCCGTCTGGAGGGTCATCCGGTTCAGACCTTGGATTCGCCGGCTGTCTGCTGGTTGCGATAGAAAGTGGTAAGCGCCTCGAACATCGGGTCGAGTTTGCCGTCCATAATCAGATCGAGCTGGTGGATGGTGAAGTTGATGCGGTGATCGGTGAGGCGGTTCTGGGGGAAATTGTAAGTGCGGATTTTCTCGCTGCGGTCGCCGGTGCCGACCATGCTGCGGCGTTCGGCGCCGAGCGCGGCCTGCTGCTTTTCGAGCTCCAGCTCATAGAGGCGCGAGCGCAGCACGCGTTCGGCCTTGGCGCGATTCTTGATTTGCGATTTTTCGTCCTGACAGGAAACCACCAGGCCGGTGGGCAGGTGAGTGATGCGGACGGCGGAGTAAGTGGTGTTGACGGATTGGCCGCCGGGGCCGGAAGAACAGAAGGTATCGATGCGAATGTCCTTGGGGTCGATCTTGATTTCGACTTCGTCGGCCTCGGGCAGGACGGCCACCGTGATGGCGGAGGTGTGAACGCGGCCCTGCTGTTCGGTGGCGGGCACGCGCTGCACGCGGTGGACGCCGCTTTCGTACTTGAGCTTGCTGAAGACGCGGTCGCCGCTAACCAGGGCGATGACTTCCTTGAGGCCGCCGATAGCGGATTCGCTGGAGGAAGTGACTTCCATTTTCCAGTGCTGGGATTCGGCGTAGCGCGAGTACATGCGAAAGATTTCGGCGGCGAAGAGAGTGGCTTCGTCGCCGCCGGTACCGGCGCGGATTTCGAGGACCACGTTCTTTTCGTCGTTGGGATCCTTGGGCAGCAGCAGGATTTTGATCTCTTCTTCGATTTTGGCGAGCTCGGGCGAGAGGCGCGCCACCTCTTCTTCCGCCATGGCGCGCAGCTCGGGATCTTGCTCCTGGAGCATGGGGCGGGCCTGCGAGAGCGAATCCTCCACGGACTTCCACTGGCGGTACAGTCCGACGATTTCGGAGAGTTCGGATTGCGCCTTGGCGACTTTGCGGTACTGATCGGCGTCGGAAATCACGGCCGGATCGGCCATCTGTTGAGTCAGCTCGTCGTAGCGCTTTTCGAGCTGCGCGAGCTTCTGAGCGAATTGCATGGATATTTTAGGCGATGACCAGTTCGCCGCCTTGGGCCTCTTCAAGCGCCATGGCGCCTTTCAGGGCGTGGATGGCGACGGCCGCCTGATCGTCGGCGGGCGGCTTGGTGGTGATACGCTGCAGCCAAAGGCCGGGAGCGGTGATCACCGCCATAAGGGAGCCGGGATGTTTGGCGGCGAAGCGGATGATTTCATAGCTCAGGCCCACCACCAGGGGGATCAACGCGATACGCGCCAGGATCATGGGAAGCATGGCGGTGTAGGGTAAGAGCGCGTAGACGGGAATCGTGAGAATCATCATCACGATCAAGAAACTGGTTCCGCAGCGCGGATGATAGGTGGTGAAGCGCTGCGCATTTTCAACAGTGACGGGCTGGTGCGATTCGAAATTGAAGACCACTTTGTGTTCGGCGCCGTGGTATTCGAACATGCGGTGCATATCTTTCATGAGGGACGCGCAGTAAACAAAGCCAACCAGGATGGAGATGCGAATGATGCCTTCGACCACCGTCGACATGAAGTGGCCGGCCAGCAGCGGATTGACGGCATGGAGCTTGTTGGCGAGATAGACGGGCACCACTTTGTACATCACGATGAACGCGGCCAGCGAAAAAAGCAGAGGGCCGGCGATGACCCAGTCCGGAACCTGTTTGGCTGGCTCAGCGGACTTCGCGGCGGGATCCTCGAGCGCGGCTTCGGTGGAGAAGCGCAGGGCTTTCATGCCGAGCTTCATGGCCTGGAAGAGCGTACCGACGCCGCGAAACAACGGGTACCTAAAGATCTTGTGCCTTTCCGAGATGCGCGCGAGCGGCATTTGCTCACTGACGATTTCGCCGCCGGGCTTGCGGACGGCCACGCAGTAGCTGTGAGGCGCAAGCATCATCACCCCTTCCATTACAGCCTGGCCGCCGACGAGGGTTTCCTGACCACTCTCCATGACGGGCAGCAACTGAATTTGGGTGAACAGACGGAAAAACGAACGCAGGGACACAGAAACTCTCCGGTTATTACCTTCTTTATTATACGCGAGTCGGGCCGGCCCGGCTTGACCGCACCGAAAGGGGGTGTGCGACATAAGTTGATGGCATCGCGATTTCCGGGAGGAAAAAGCGATTCCGAGCGTACCGACTACTCAGCACATGTCCAGGCTGCGTGGCGGGCCGCTCGCTCACGTTCGCGGTTCTGGGCCTCGGGAATTCACCTGCTTATCCGGAATTATCCCGATGCAGTTATGGATGAGATAGCACGTTACCCGCTCGATGATACAGCGGGTTCTTATTCTCTTCGCCAACTATCGATGCTAGTACTATTGTCCCTCATAGTATTTTGATATATCATTCAACCCCTATGGCGGATAAGAAATCACAAAAACCCCCTAGCAGCGGTCCGAAAAAGCCCATCGGCGAACGAGGCGACGTCGGGCCAGAGCCGCGGTTCCGCGCATGGATCGAGCACCGTTTCTCCAAAGCCGGCGCCGACCGCCGCGCGAACGCCATCCATCCGGGGAAGAAGTCTTACGGCGAAAGCTTTCGAGCGTGGCGGGCTCTCCGCGCCGCGCCGGCCCCGGCGGCGCCCTTGAAGGCCGGCGCTCCGCCAGCGCCGCCCGCGCCTCCGCCGGCCACGAACTGGGTCCCCATCGGCCCGTCGGTGGTGCGCCGCGGCCAGGCGGCTGGCGCTCCGCCGGTGAGCGGCCGCGCGGCCGATATCGCCATTGCCCCGGGCGCGGCCCGCGTTTACGTAGCCACCGCGAACGGCGGCGTGTGGCGCTCAGACGATCAGGGCGCCACATGGACTTCCACCATGGACGGTCTCGATCTGGGTCCCACGCACGTCGATTCCGACAGCCTGGCCTGCGGCGCGATTGCCATCAACCCGAGCAACCCCGACCGCGTGTATGTGGGAACCGGTGAAGGCGAGTCGGCTTACTTCTTCAACTGGGTCCTGGGCGTGGTTTACAGTTATGCGGGCGTGGGCCCGCTGCGCAGCGACACCGGTGGCACGGGCGCCTGGATCAGCGAGCCGATAGCCCCGGGCTCGCCGACGTTAAGCGGGCAAGCATTCTTCACCCTGGCAGTGGATCCGACGGACGCGGAGCGCGTGGTGGGCGCGACCACCGCCGGCATCTACCGCCGCGAACCGGACGGCATGGGCGGGATTCAGTGGAGACAGACGCACGCCGGAGATTGCACCAGCGTAGTGGTGGCGATTACCGCGGGCACGGTGGCTTGGTACGCGGCGATGCACGGCGGCCCGGTTCTTACGTCGGGCGACGGCTCGACCTGGAATCCCGTCGGCGCCGGCTTTCCGGCCGGCGTGACGCGCGTGAGCCTGGCGGTGCAGCCCACGAACACCGGCACGATCTATGCTTTCTCCTCGGCGGGGGTCCACCGCCTGGATCTGAGCAACGGCACGTGGAGGCTGGTCACCAGCAGCATCACGGTGGATAGCGGGGAATACGGCGCGGCCATCGCGGTGGATCCAAACGACGTGACGCGAATCTTCATCGGGGCCTACGGAGGGGGCCCCTCGGGCGATGCCAACATCAACCGCGGAGTGGTCACAAGCTCGGGTTCAGGCGCGAGCCTGACGTATTCATACGCCGGAACGGATATCGGAAGCGGAGTACACCCCGACGTGCATCGCCTGGTGGTGCGCAGCGACGCCGCCAACGAGATGTGGGTGGCGTGCGACGGCGGCGTCTTCCGCACCACTTCGGCCGATGCGGGGACCAGCTTCGAATCGAAGAACGTGGGTCTGATGACCATGACCTGCACGTACCTGGACTTTCACCCGACCGAGGCCGCGGTGATCTTCTGCGGCGCGCAGGACAACGGCACGCTGCGCTACACGGGTGAAGAAGCGTGGCTTCACTCGGCCGATGGCGACGGCGGCCCGGTGGTGGTGAACTGGAACAACCCGTACCAAATTCTGCGCACATACGTCTACGGCACGATCGATCGCGCGACGGACGGCGGCGCCGGGCCGGCAAGCTGGTCGGACGTCACTCCCGCGTCGAGCGGGGCGCTCTTCTATCCACCGCTGGTGGGGGCGCCGATCTCCGGTACTCCCTCCGACGCCGACCGCGTGGCCACCGGAGCGGACCGGACCTGGTTCTCGGATACCTTCGGCACGAGCTGGTCGTCGCCGGACGCCGCCGCTCTGGCGGGCACGGTGTCGGCCCTGGTGTTCGCGAATGCCAGCCGCGTGTACGCCGGCACCAGTACAGGCAACGTGTACGTGTACACGCGCCCGGGCGCGACGTGGTCGGCCGCGTCGCTGATCGGCCCGGTAGGCGGCGCCGCGTCGGCCGGAGTGGCGCCCATCGTCACGGCCATCGCAGTGGATCCGGCCGATGCGACCGGGCATTCGTTCTACGTCTGCCTGGGAGGCGTGGGTGACTGGCGGAGGGTGTGGCACTACGATGGAACGGCGTGGGCGGCGCGCAGCGGTCCCTCGGCGGGCGCCGCCACCGCCCTGATCGACGTCGATTTCAACGCGCTGGCGGTGGACCCGGCAAATGCCGCGCATGTTTTCGCAGGCGCGGACATCGGCGTGTGGGAATCGACCGACGGCGGCGCGAATTGGGCGCCCTATGCCGAGGGTCTGCCCGAAGCCGGCGTCAGCGACCTGCGGATTCATGCTTCGCGCCGCTTGATCCGCGCGGCTACCTACGGCCGCGGCGTGTACGAGCGCGAGCTGGATGCGGTGAGCGCGGCGGGAATCGAGCTATACGTCCGCGACACGGACCTGGACGTGGGGCTTTGGCCAACGGTCGACTGGCTTGCCGATCCGGAGAGCACCACGACTCCGCCCGCGCAGGTGCGGCACTGGGAAAGTCCGAACGTGAAAGTGGACCCGCCGGCGAGCAGCGGAACCTACCAGCTCACGAAACAGATCAACTTCTTTCAGTTCGTGGACCAACTGGTGGACGGAAGCGAAGGCGTGGCGACTATCGATTCCTCGCTCGGCACGGCCGTCAACCGCGTGTACGTGGAGTTGCACAACCGCGGCGTCACGCAGGCCGACGGAGTGCAGGTGATGCTGTTGCTGGCCAACGCATCGGCGGGACTGTCGGCGGCCCCGCTGCCCGCGGGTTACGCGGCCAACGTGCAAGCGGGCATACCAATCAGCAACGCGAACTGGCAGACGGTGGGCATCAAGAGCATCAACGGACTGCACGTCGGCATACCGCAGGTGGTGGAATTCGACCTGCCGTCAACCATGCTGCCGCCGCCGTCGAGCCTGCCGGCGCAATCGCACTACTGCCTGCTGGCGATCCTGCATCATCCCAGCGACCAGTTCAACAACACGCAACAGAATGCGGACGCGCTGACGATCGCGGACCGGAAAGTGGGGCAGCGGAACTTGCAGATCGTCAACTTCACAGGCACGCTGCCGCCACCCGATTCGCCGGGGACGCCGCTCGGAACCATGTCCACGCTGGTCGGACTTTTCGGCGGCGGCCGGCAGACGGACCTGGTACTCGACACCAGCCAGATGAAAGGCGCGGTAACGCTACTGCTCCCCAAGGAGATCGACGTAAACAAGCTGGGCGATGCGATCCGCGGCGGCAAGCTGCTCAAAGCGGGACAACTCGATTCGGTGGTCGAGAAGCAACTGCGCGTGGTGGAGGACGCGCTCCGCGGCGGCCGCTGTTCGGCGGCCTGGGCGCGGACGGCGATAGAGGCTCTGAAAGGCCATGCGGGCGGCACGCCAATTCGTTTCGCGGCGCAACCCAAAGCCCGGTTTGCCGGCATCAAGGGCCTGCGATTCGCGAAGCCCGCCCAGGCGGTGCTGGCTTTCGACGCGCCGCAGGGCGCGAAGCCGGGAGACAGTTGGGAAACGGCGGTGATGTTGGTGAATCCCGGCGGCGCCGTGGCCGGAGGCAACACGTACCGCTGCCGCGTGGTGCTGCCGCCCGACGATCACAAGGACGTGCAGATCGACGCCGATGTGGTGCGCACCGACGCCAAGTCGTGGAGCTTGGCGGTTCGGCTCACGTCGGGAGGAAAAGCCGCTACGGGCAAGGATGGGCAGGTGTTCGCGGTGGCTTTCACGGCGCAGGGCATGGTGCAGCCGCCGCAGAAACTGCCTTGGGATGCGGGACGGAAGGCCTTCGCGGGGACCATTGCGCGGATGCAGGGCGGTGCGGCGGTGCGATGCCTGACGATTGTGGGGCGAGTCGGGAAATTGGAGGGCAGGAAGACGATCAGTCTCCGATAGCGGCCCATCACTTCCGGCTTGAAGCCGCCAGCACGGCGGCCAGGGCCGGTGCTAACCGCGGATACCGGAAGCGGAAACCAGCGGCCTCGGCGGCTTGCGGCAGGGCGCGCTGGCTGGAAAGCAGGACTTCCGACATCTCGCCGAAGAGAGCGCGCAGCGCCAAGGCCGGCACGGGAAAGATGGCGGGGCGGTGCAGGGCGGCGGCCAGCGCGCGAGTGAATTCGGCGTTGATCACCGGATTGGGCGCCACGCCGTTGAGCGGGCCGCTCACCGGATTGGCCAGGGCGAATGGGAAAAGGGCGGCGAGATCGTCCAGGTGAATCCAGGACATCCAGTGCTTGCCGCTGCCGAGCTTGCCGCCCACGCCCATGCGGAACGGCGGGAGCATGCGCGGGAGCGCGCCGCCGCGGGCGTCCAGAACCAGGCCGGTGCGAATGCGGACTACGCGGATGCCGAAGGCTTCGGCGGCTTGCGCCTCCTGTTCCCAATCGACACAGAGCCGGGCCAGGTAATCGGCGCCGGGCGAAGACGATTCGCTCAGAACCTCATCGCCGCGGGAGCCATAATATCCGACGGCGGAAGCGCAGACCAGCACTCCAGGCTTGCGCGGCAGCTTGGCGAGAGCCTGCACCAGGTTGCGTGTGCCGGTGACGCGGCTTTCGCGGATGGCCTGGCGGGCGTGGGCGGTCCATCGCTGCGCCACGGGCTCTCCGGCCAGGTGCAGCACGGCATCGGCATCCTGAAGGCTTTCGGCGGGCGGCTCGCCGCGGACGGCATCCCAGACGGAAAGGCGCACGCCGGGCGGCAGGTTGGTCCCGGCGTGGCGGCTAAGCACGCGCAGTGAGTGGCCATCGGCGGCCAGAACCTTCAGAAGGCGCCGGCCGATTAGACCCGAGGCGCCGGTAACAACAATTCTCACGCGTCACCTCCTTGCTATTCGATCTTCCCGGGATTCTGGGGGATGCGACAATTAAGAATCGACATGAGGGCTTGGAACCGGGCAAAACTTCTTTGGGGATATCTCGCGCGGCGGCCCGGCATGGCGGCGCTGCCGGTGGAGTATATCGTCGAGACAACCGCCAAGTGCAACCTGTATTGTCCCATGTGCCCGCGCGAGACTCATCCGCAGCCCAAAGCCGATATGACGGACGAAGTGTTCGAACGGTTGGTGAGCGAATCGGGTTCCACCGCCGAGCACATGATGCTGATCGGGCTGGGCGAGCCGTTTCTGGACCCGCGCATTTTCGAGCGCATCGAATTCTGCCACCGGCATAGCATTTCGGCGCTGCTTTCGACCAATGGGACCTTCCTGGACGGGCGTAACGCCGGGCGCGTGTTGGATTCGCCGCTCGACCAGATCACGCTGAGTTTCGATGGCGCGAAGAAAGAGACGTTCGAGTTCTACCGGAAAGGCGCCAATTTCGAAAAGGTGCGCGACAATTTCGTGCGATTCGCGAAGATGAAGCATGCGCGGCGGTCGAAGCTGCAGGTGGTGGTGCAAATGGTGCGGATGCCGGGAAACGCCGCCGAGGTGGAAGATTTCACAAGCTTCTGGAGCGCGGTGGAAGGAGTGGACCAGGTCCGCGTGAAGGAGGACGAGACCAACGTGCTCGGCCCGGCGGGCCACCGGGCGGGCGATTGGAAGCACCCGTGCCATTACTTGTGGCGCGGGCCGGTTTACGTGAAGCAGAATGGCGACGTCTACCCGTGCTGCCAGAGCTATATGCTGGATGGCGCGCCGCTGGGGAACGTGGCGGAAAAGCCGCTGCTCGAAATCTGGAATGGCGAGGCGATGCGGGAGATGCGCCGCCTGCACGCGGCCGGCCGCGGCGGCGAAGTGGCTATCTGCTCGCGCTGTTGCACGACGATTCCGCACCCGTTGCTAGTGACGGGCAGCCTGATTTTTCACGGCAAGACGGTGCGCCGGCTGATCCCGCTGGTGGAGCGGCTGGTCTATTTTTCGAAGCTGCCGGGAAAGCTGTTGCGGCCGCCCCAGAGGAAGGCGAAGCCCTAGATGCATTCCACCTCCTTCAATTCTCCGCCGCGAGCGACAATTCTTCCACAACGGCAGCCCCGGAGGGGCGTCAGACAATAGCCCAGTGCGTGAGCGCTGGGAAACAAGCCAAGGACGGGCGAGCCCCGGAACGGGGCGGAAGTGTGTCAGTTTGAACCTTGGACCAAGGGGTTCGGTAGACGAGAGGGGACTGCACGGGAGTGACGTCGCGGAACGCCGTTTTCATGGGGTTTGCGGCGACTGAACGGTTCACCGAATCGGCGACAAACCGGCAAAGCGAACTGCTTCCGAGTGGTCAACCTCCGGGAAGGGCGAATCGCCGCCCATTGAACCACAACCGGCGAAGGACTTCAGTGCGGCTGGTGCAGCCTTACGCGTGACCGAGGTGGCGCCAGGGCCCTCTTGCCCGATTCACAGTCGCAATAAGCACACCAAGCCCGAGCAGCACATTTGCCACAACCATCTAGTGAGGGAATTTGGACGTGCGTCGAAATATCTCACAGGAACGAAGGACCGCAGTGTGCAGATCGGGCGCTGCGGCCCGGACCAGCGCTTCATAACGGCCGCTGATGAGTCCGGTCGGGCTCACCGAGCCTTTTCCGATGCAGTCGTCGCATGCAGTGTGGAGGGCAAACGGAAACAGATCGAGAGTGCGATCGAAGCGACGACCCCACGCTTCCTTCCATTCCGTGGCTACCTGGGGAAGTTCTCCACCGGCCAAAGCTTCCTTCACGACGGCAAAGTCGCCTTTCTTGGCTTCGATCAAGAGACGAAGAGCCGTCGAGCGATCATGCGCCTTTGTGCTTTCGTCCATATCGGAACAGCACTGCGGGTAGCTTAGAGCGATTCCGAGCGGTACGGAACCGAACTCTATTTTTTTCATCGCGACTCCCAGACCTGGCAAGAGATGCCTAGCCTCATATGCCTTGTACGCAGCTATCACATCCGGCGGAGCATCAACATCCAGATCATAGTCGAAACTCACATTACACCGGCCGCAGTGCAAGCCGAACTTCGGAAGTACGGCGGAGGCCAAGTAAAAATCTGCTTCTTCGATGTGAGTCAACAGGCAAAACGGGCGCAGGCCGGCCGGCACCGTTAGCAAGGCAACTCGCTCGTGAGCTTCCAGAGCGCGGCCACCGGCCAGATTGATGTCTCGCATCGCAGAATAGACTCTGCGAGTGGCTTCGACCTTATCGGGGTCGAAGCCTGATCGTGTCACGGTCACGCTCCGATCTGAATCAGTGGGCCAGAGGGGCCGGCGGTCCGGAGGGCCGGCATGCCGTCGTGTTTCCGCCCGTCCAGCAGACGGCCCGCCTTCTTCTTGTTCACGCCCCCCCACTGCTTGAAGAAAAATGTTACGCCCGATGCTTTACACTGGTCTCTGATGTCGGTAACCCACGTCTTCTCGATCGGCCGCGCACCCGGCCCCGACTCGCCTCCAACGATAGTCCAGTCGATCCCTCTCAGGTTCAGGGCTGGCAGAGGCCCAAGCAGCGGTTCCAGCGACAGAAACTTGACTGCGGCGCCTGTCTCGCGGAGGTCGTCGATCCGGAACGTGTACTCTTGATTTTCAACGCTTACGCCCATCCAGACGTTCGCGGGCCAATCGATCTGCGGGCTGAATTTTGCCAAACGGCCGGACCGCTTCGTCAGCACCTGAAACTGGTGCCAATGTGCGGCGCGCATGCTCTGAAACGCACGTTGGATGAATTCCAGGGGGACCTCATCCTGGAACAAATCACTCATCGAGTTGACGAAAATGACCTGTGGCCGCTTCCACCTCAGCGGGGCGTCCAGCATATGCTCGTGCAGCGTCAACTTGAAGCCGTTTCTGTAGTTCTTCTGTCCCATTGCCTTCAGTCGCTTCGACAGTCTCTCTGCGTAGCAGCGTTTGCAGCCGGGACTGATCTTCGTGCAACCTGTCAGTGGGTTCCAGGTTGTTTCAGTCCATTCAATTGGGGTCTTCTGTGCCACGGGCATCTCCTTTGCTAAAAACCAGTATCGCGTCTTCCGGGACTGAGATTCCGTGCGCCGTCATCCGGCGCGCCTTTTCATAAGAAATCACCACAACCTCGCCCTGCCGCTCAAGGAGCTGGATAGCCTTTTTGTGGGCAGGCATGCCGAGCTGAGGATGTTTGTGCACCCCGATGTCCGAGAAGCAAATGGTCTGACCAGCGAAGCGCTGAAGCAAGTTCCTACTCAGTTCCTCGATATTCAAGTCCGGAAACAGCAGCGGCTGCGTTTCAGTGGCCTCATCGAAACCGAAGGTGCCGAGTGTGCTTTCGCCAGCCATTACGCCCTTCATAATCTCATTCCCCAGTGGCGCCTTGCTGATGAACATCAGATGATGGCTCAGGCGGCTCTTCGAGTGGAAAGGGTAGTATACAGGGGTTTGGGCATCATATGGCCTGAATGCCTCACCGACCGCTTCCACGATTAGACGTTCTTTCTCAGATCCTTTGACTTTCTCCCGGGCGATCCGCGCCCGAAGGGCGGTGGCCACCTGCGTTCCGAAGATCTTATCGATGGTTTTGTCAAAGAGCGAGCAATGCAGGCCCGAACTGATTCGGTTGTAATTGAAAAAAAAGATCAGATCATTGCCGAACGGGCGCAGAAACCTAGACAAAAGGTCGATAGAAAGGCCTTTGTAGCCCCATGGGTCGGCAAACAGTAAGGTCGGACATGGCGGTATGCCACCGATCTCTCGCAGAATGTCTTCTTCCACGCGGGCGCAAGTGACTTTGGGCGGATGGCAAAGATGCCTGGCCGCGTCGGATTCGCCGATATTCTTTGCCAAGATATCTGCAAGGGCAGGATCTCCTTCATTGAACCGCGTCAAAAGGTGTTCTCGCATGTACTGGTCGCGAGCTGCGGCCTCGATGATCAACAGTGGAGTGGATGGGCTCTGATCGCCATACCTTCCGGGACCTGCGAACAGGTCGACGTACGCCAAATCCTGCCGGATCCTTGCATCTGAGTTGGGTTTGGTACGTAGTACTTGCGACCACGCAGCGTGGTATTTCACCACGATCCGCTGCTTCCGCCGAGAGGCCTCGGTCGGTAAGCTGAAGAAATCGCCAGACGGCTTCTTAATAGCCATGTCGTTGTGCTCATAAGGGTACGCCCGCTGTCTCACGGTATGCAACCTGCGAGAGCGTGCCACCGAAAACCATGCCAGTCATCGATGCGGTATGGCCACGCAGGGCGGTTATGGGAGTTTGGCCGTCTTTCATTTAACGTGCCTCCAGGAACAGCAGATTGCGAACAAGCACCTGGCCCTGTTGCGGGGTGGTCGATCAGGCCTACCAAATCACAGCGCGCCGAGGTTCTTCACAACGGCACTCGATCACGGGCCGACGGGCGGCGAGCAACGCGGCGCTGAGCTAGGCTCCCCGGTGGCGTTGGTAGTAGGCGGCGCAGGCGCCTTCGCCCGAAACCGTGGGGGCTCCGAGCGGGTTCTCCGTGGTGCAGCGCGTGGCGAATGCCAGGCAGTCCACGGGCTTCTTCAGGCCCTGCAAAACCTGAGCGCTGATGCACCCCTGGGGCTCTTCCACAATGATGGCAGGTGCCGCAACTGCCCACTTTGGCTAAACTGGGCGGTGCGGTGCCAATCGAGCATTGGAGAGCGGCTGGGCTGTGGCAGCTCCTATAGTGGACTTATTATGATAGAAACACCTCTGTTGACGGTGTTGATCCCAGCTGCGGCTGCACTTTGCGGAACTGCGGTGGCACTTGCAGGTGTGCTCGGCAACCAGTTGATGGCGACTAAGGCCACGCTGAAAACTCGGCGGCTCGAACTCTACTTCCAAGCCAAAGCCAGCGGGTACAAAGCATTGCTGGAGAGAATGGGCGAATTCGGTTGTCGTCCATTGGATCACGCAAAAAATTTGACCTTTTTGGCGGCGCACGAAACGGCATTCGTGTTTGCATCCGATGAGGTCGCGGAACTGCTTAGCGGGCCAACGGGAATCAGCGTCAACGCTCAGCTCCTGCGCTCCCGTCCAACGGAGGACGAGCGTTCAAAGGTTGCCTTCACTACCTGGTACGACGCAACGAAGGCGGCTTCCACTGCCATGCGAAACGATTTGAAACGACTTTCGGGCGGCCTTCAATAGCAGCACCGCAACGGGGGACTGACCTGAGGTTGGCTTTACTGCTCCATTCAACCGTTTCGAGCAGAACTTCGGCCGGGAAAGACGAATTGGCGCAGGGTTGGTGCCAAAACCTCAACTGTGGTGGGCAGTAACCTTCGTTTGTCTACTGCCGAAGGATATTCGTCAGTGGCAGGTACGAGTGCCAAGCTGGCCCATGCTTGCGTCGTTCCAAGCCGCCGATTCCGTCCCGGGAGACGTTTTCGCCATGGACCGTCCCCGCGCGTGTGGACGGCGACCATATCTGCGTTCCGCAGAAATCGCTTAGTATAGAGCCGAGGATTGCCACCTGGACGCAAAACTCCCAAGCTGCGAATGTGCGACAGTCGACGCGGGCCTGAAGTCTTGATGTGGGAAGTGTGGCAAGGTCGCGGCAGTTCCGCCCGGACGCGCCGCCCCGTGCACCGACCACCCGACCGATCATTCGACGACGGGTCAAGCTGACCACTACTAGCGGGGCGGAAGAGTCGGAGACGAGTGCTTCTTTCGCCCCGTTCCGCGGCTCGCCAATTTGCGATGCGGACCCAAGGCTCGCGCCCCGGCTATTTTCTTTCGCCCTCCGGGCTTCAGGAACACCCTTTTTGGTTCCGGCTCTGCGGCTCTGTGGGGCGGCTGGTCTATTTTTCGAGGCTGCCAGAAAAGCTGTTGCGGCCGCCGCAGAGGAAGGCGTCCTGACCGGCATGTCCCACTGAGCGGCGATGGTCAAGCGCGCATAAGACATCGGCGGCCAGACACCGGCGGCGCTACCCGCTGTCAGCCGCCGCGGATACTGATGCCGACTAGCGCCAGGGTCAGGCCGATCATGACTACCACGGTGGTCCAGGAAATGGCGTTGAACGCGCGGGAATTGGTCCACTCACCCATGAGGTCGTGCTTGTTGATGAGCACGAGCATAAAAATCAGGACGAACGGCAGCAGCGCACCGTCCAGCACCTGCGACAACAGGATCATGCGGACCAGCGGGAAGCCTGGGATCAGGATCACGCCCGCGCCCACCACGATCAGCAGCGTGTAGAGCAGGTAGAAAACGGGTGCTTCGCGCATGCGCTTGTTTACGCCGGCTTCGAAGCCCAGGCCCTCGCACACGGAGTAAGCCGTGGAGAGCGGCAGAATGGAAGCGGCGAAAACCGAGGCATTCAGGAGGCCGGCGCTGAAGAGCAGAAAGGCATATTGGCCGAAAGGCTTGAGGCCCAGCGCGGCCTCGGCGGCGTCCTGGATGTCGCGCGGGCGCACGCTATAGATGGCGCCGGCACAGGCGACGATGATGAAGAAGGCCACTACGTCGGTCATGATGCAGCCGACGATGACTTCAAGGCGCGAGGCCGCGTACTCCTTGACCGTGATGCCCTTTTCGACGACCGCCGACTGCAGATAGAATTGCATCCACGGCGCGATGGTGGTTCCGACCATGCCGATCAGCATGTAGATGTAACCGGAATCCAGCATCAACTTGGGAGTGACACTGTAGATAGCGGCTTCCTTCCAATCCGGTTTTACCAAAAAGCCGGAAATGACGTAAGTGACATAAAGCAGGCAGCCGAGCAGGAAGACTTTTTCGACGCTTTTGTAATTGCCTTTTACCACCAGAAGCCAGACGCCAATGGCGGCCAGCGGAACCGAGATATAACGGCTGACGTGGAATAATTCGAGCGAGCTTGCGACACCGGCGAATTCGGCCATCACGTTGGTCATATTAGCGAGGACCAGCAGCGTCATGATGAAGAATGTCATGCGCAGGCCAAACTCCTCGCGGATCAGGTCGGAAAGACCCTTGCCGGTGACGGCGCCCATGCGGGAGCACATTTCCTGCACGATGATGAGCACCAGGGTGATGGGCAACAGGGTCCACAAAGGCAGATAGCCGTACTTGGCGCCGGCGGCGGAGTAAGTGAAGATACCGCCGGCATCGTTGTCGACATTGGCGGTAATGAAGCCCGGCCCAATGACGGCCAGGAAAATCAGGATGTGGTAGCGGAAACGGCTGAGGAGTTGCCGCATCCTTATTTCTGCCTCAACACGGAAATGACATCATCGGCGGTGATGACTCCGGCCAGCTTGCCTTCTTCGTCCACAACGGGCAAAGTCAGCAGGTTGTATTTATCGAATAATTCGGTAAGACGATCCTGCGATTCGTCGACGTTGACCTGGATGAGAGTTTCGCTGGCGAGCGACTGCAATTTAGCGCCCGGCTCGGCGAGGAAGAGGCGCGCCAGTGGAATGGCGGCGACGAGGCGCTCCTCGGCGTCGATCAGGAACAGGGTATTGAGAGTCTCCAGCAGGTCCTCGTTGCCGCGCAAGCCGGCCAGGGCGTCCGTGACGAGAGCGTTCTGGTGGAGGGCGACATACTCGGTGTTCATCATGCCGCCGGCGGTGTCCTCTTCGAATTCGAGAAGCTCGCGGACGTCGGACTTGGGTTCGGCGTCCATTTCGTCGAGGATTTCCTCGGAGGTTTCGTCCTGGAGTTCGGAGAGGGCGTCGGCGGCTTCATCGGGGGCCATCTCTTCGACGATGTCGGCGGCCTTTTCAGGCTCGAGGGATTCGAGGATGCTGGCCTGCATTTTGGGATCGACTTCGGAGAGGGCGTCGGCGGCAACTTCGTTATCGATGGTTTCGAAGATGGCTTCGCGCTCGGCGGGACCCAATTCCTCGACGATATCGGCCAGGTCGGCCGGGTGCATGTTTTCCAGCTTGCTGTAGGAGATGTTTAGCCGCAGGCGGCGGAGCGGGTCGGCTTCGAGCACGTTGGCGAATTCCCAACGGATGGAGTTGGGGGGAATGGGCTGTTGCAGGCGGCGGATCCAGGCGGGCGGGAGCAGGCCCTGGACAAGGCGCCGGAAGACGCTGCGCAGGCCGATATCGACCTCGATGACGGTGAGGAGGTCGCGTTCGCCATCATGGTGGATGCGCATGGTGACATCGGTGACGCGGACGACCTTGCGGCCGGTGACGTCGACGATCTGCTGGTCGAGCAGGTCGCGGCCGATGCGCAGCATGTACTCGTCCTCGTGGTAGGGGAGCAGTTGCTCGTCGCAGAGCTGGATGCCGCGGCCGAGGGTGATGGAGCGGATCTGGTCGGCGCGGACAATGAGCCAGGTATAGCCGCCGCCGCCCACCAGGATGCGGTCGACACGCGCGGCGTCGGCCACCGGCACGAAGGCGGCATCCTTGACCCGGCCGATGCGCCGGCCCTTGATGTCCAGGACCGGCATGGACACCAGTTCGGTATAAAAAAGCAGGTTGTCCGCCATCGAAAACGCCCCGGCGACAGACAACCTAGCGCAATTTCGTGCGGCCGTCGACTTGGGTCCTGCCAGTGCGCTCTACACAGCTTTCCGTCGCCACTCCCAATATGGCGCATCCACTTGTAAACCCGCAAGCAAAAAGTGCTTTTCCCCGGGGATGGACGCAAAATTACGGTTGCAAGGCCATCAGAATGGCATCCGGCCGATCGCACGGCGCCAGACCAGGGCCAGGGCCGCGCCGATCAGGACCAGGGCCGCGCTGAGGCCTACCCAGATGCCGGGCGCGCCCC
Source organism: Bryobacterales bacterium (assembly GCA_963842505.1). Lineage (GTDB taxonomy): Bacteria > Acidobacteriota > Terriglobia > Bryobacterales > Bryobacteraceae > PALSA-129. The sequence goes on along the minus strand of CAWJGZ010000003.1, from coordinate 141,774 downwards.
AGCGGAGCGGGAAGCAGAGCACATAGGCGGTGGGCAGTCCGATGGCCCAGTACCCTAGTAAGTGCGTCAGCATGGGAGTGCGCGTGTCACCCAGGCCGCGCAGCGCGCCGGTTGCGGTGACCTGCAAACCATCGAAGAGCTCAAAAACGGCCGCGATGCGCAAGAGCAAGCCTCCCAAGGAAACAACCGCGGCGTCGCGTATGTAGATTCGCACGATGGATTGCGGCGCCAGCCATAGGACCAGGCCGGCCGCACTCATGAATGTGGCGCTGAGCAGCAGAGCGGCGGAGCCGGCGGTGGAGGCGCCGCGCGGGTCCTTGCGGCCGCAGGCCTGGCCCACGCGCACGGCCGCGGCGGAACTGATTCCGAGCGGCACCATGAAGGTGGTGCTGATGACGTTGAGGGCGATGCCGTGGGCGGCCAGCGAGGTTGCATCGAGGCGCGCGGCCATGGCGGTGACGATGCCGAACCCGGCGCCTTCGAAGAGGATTTGAGCGGCAGCCGGCAGTCCGAGCGTCACCAGGCGGCGAATGCGCGCGGAATCGGGCCACCAGGAGATGGAGAAAAGAAGGCTGCCGGATTTGCGTTCGTGCCAGAGAATGGCGCCCAGCAGGACCGCGGCCATGTAGGTGCGCGAGATGGATGTCGACAAGCCCGAGCCGGGCACTCCCAGGGCGGGAGCGCCCCAGTGGCCGTACATCAAGGCCCAATCGCCGGCAAGGTTGATGAGGTTGGCGCTGACCAGCGCGAAAGTGATGGACCTGACAAGATTCATCGCCTGCAGATAGCGGCGGAAAGCGGTATAGAGGAGCAGCGGCAGGACGCCCAGGGTGAGCGCTTTAAGATAAGGATCGAAGATCGCGAGGACGCGCGGATTGGTTCCAACGGCGCGCAAGAGTGGGATGGTGGCCCACAGGACCAGCATGAGGAAGGGACAAAGCGCGGCGCCCAGCCACACGCCATTGACCAGCGTGCGGCGGCAATCCCGCGGATCGCCGCGGCCGAAGGCCTGCGCCACCAGGGTGTCCATGCCGAGCAGCAGGCCGGTGCCGCAGACGGCGATGGGGAAGAACATCATGGCGCCCAAGCTGCCGGCTCCGACGGCCGCGGCGCCGAGCGGACCGGCCATGATGGTATCGACCACGCCCATGGCCATCCAGCCGAGCTCGGCCAGGGCGAGCGGCGCCGCCAGCCGCATCATGGGACGAAACTCGCGCCGCAGATCCGCCACGTGAAGCATGCGTCAGGCTTTGGGGTGCGCTTTGTCGTACACGGCCATCAGGTCAGTGAGCGAGACCTGGGTGTACTTTTGGGTGGTGGAAAGGCGCGCGTGGCCCAGCAATTCCTGGATGGCGCGGAGATCGGCGCCATCGGCCAGCAGGTGCGTGGCGTAGGCGTGGCGGAAGCTGTGGGGATGGATGGACGGGTCTCCGTTCACGAAAGTGGCGTAGAGTTTGACGATGCCGCGGATGCCGCGATCGGTGAGGCGAGCGCGCCGGTGGTTGAGAAAGACGGCGGGTTCGTCGCGCACCACGGGGCGCTCGGAGAGATAGCGCTCCAAGGCCTCGGCGGCTTTGCCGGGCAGCGGCACCTGGCGCTGCTTGCGGCCCTTGCCGCTGACGCGCAGCCAGCGTTCGGCGCGGTCCAGGTCTTGCAGGTTGAGCCCGGCGAGCTCACTGACGCGCAGGCCGCAGCCGTAGAGCAGTTCGAAGATGGCGCGGTCGCGCGCGGGGTGGGGCCGTTCGAGCTTGCCGGCGGCCACGCCGTCGAGCAGGCCATTCACTTGATCGGGCGTAAGGACTTCAGGAAGCTTCTGCGGCGCCTTCGGGGTGCGGACCAGGCGCGCGACATTCTTATGCACCAGGCCTTCCCGCATCAGAAAACGGAAGAGGCCGCGCACGGCGGCGAGTTTGCGGCGGATGGTGACGGCGGCCTGGCCGCGGCGATAGAGGCCGGCCAGCCACTCACGCAGCATCAGAAGATCGATGGCGGCGGGCTCGGGCAGAGGCGCGCCGTGGGGCGCGAGCGATTCCAGGAACTCGCGCAGATCGGCTGCGTAGGCGTCCACGGTGTGGGCGGAAGCGCCGCCGCGCGCCAGGTCCTCGAGGTAGCGCTTACTGTATTCCGCCAGCATAAATTTCCAGCGCCGCCAAGGCTCGGCGGCACACCTCGGCGTGGCGGGCCGGTTTGTCGCGGCGCAGTTGGATGCGGGTAGGCTCGTCGAGCGGCGGCAACAGATCGAAGGTGATGTTGGCCGGCTGGTAATCGGCCGGGTCGGCGCTGGACACGTACTGGCACAAGGAACCGAGAGCGGTTTCCCGCGGGAGCGGTCGCGGAGTTGCGCCGGAAGAGAGCGCGGCGGCGTGCATTCCGGCCACCAGGCCGGTGGCGATGGATTCGACGTAGCCTTCGACGCCTGAAATCTGGCCGGCGAAAAAGAGTTCCGGGCGGGCGCGCAATTGGAGCGTGGAAGCCAGCAGCGCGGGCCCGTTGATATAAGTGTTGCGGTGCATCTGCCCGAAGCGCAGGAATTCGGCTTGCTCGAGCCCGGGAATGAGCCGCAGGATGCGCTGTTGCTCGCCGAAGCGGAGATGGTTCTGGAAACCCACCAGGTTGTAGCTTTCCGCGCGCAGGTTTTCCTGGCGCAGTTGCACCACGGCATAGGGCCGGCGCCCGGTGCGGGGATCGGTGAGGCCCACTGGTTTCATGGGGCCGAAGCGCAAGGTTTCGCGGCCGCGGCGCGCCAGCTCTTCGATAGGCAGGCAGGCTTCGAAGAACGGCGTGGAGTCTTGCGGGATGTGCACGGGCACGGGTTGCGCGGCGAGGAGCTCGTCAACGAAATGCTCGTACTGCTGGCGATCGAACGGGCAGTTGAGGTAATCGTCGGTGCCATCGGTGGATTTGCCGTAGCGCGAGGCGGGGAAGGCGACGGTGCGGTCGACCGTGGAGGCGTCGACGATGGGACTGATGCTGTCGTAGAAAAAGAGGCGATGGGAACCGGTAAGTTGGGCGATGTCTTCGGCCAGGGCATCGCTGGTGAGCGGTCCGGAGGCGACGATGGCGACGCCATCGCGCGGCACGGAGGTCACTTCTTCGCGCCGCAGTTCGATGAGCGGCTCGGAAGAGATCGCGGCGGTGACTTCGGCGGCGAAGAGATCGCGATCCACGGTGAGCGCGTGCCCGGCCGGGACGCGGGCCTTTTGCGCCACCTGAAGCAGCAGCGAGCCGAGGCGCCGCAACTCCTGCTTGAGCAGCCAGGGCGCGGTGGATACGGATTCGGACTTGAGCGAATTGCTGCAGACCAGTTCCGCCAGGCAGCAGGTGCGATGCGCGGCGGTCGAGCGCGCCGGGCGCATTTCGTGCAACACCACGGACGTGCCCCGCCGGGCGATCTGCCAGGCTGCTTCGGCGCCCGCGAGGCCGCCGCCGATGATGTGAATGGGTTGGCGCACGTGCCGGTCTGTATTCGATCCCGTCTTCTATACTTACAGATATGGCGGACGCATTGCATGGGATCTTTCTGAATTACTCGGCTGAGACGCTGCGGCAAATGGCCGGGCGGATCGAAACCTGTCTGAGCGGCCTGGCGGAAGAGCAGATCTGGGCGCGGTCGAGCGAGAACGGGAATGCCATCGGCAACCTGGTGTTGCACTTGAGCGGCAATGTGCGGCAGTGGATTATTTCGGGCGTGGGAGGGCGACCGGACACGCGCCAGCGCGACGCCGAATTCGCCGCGCGCGGCGGCGGCGACAGCGGCGCGGAGCTAGCGGCGCGATTAAAGGAAACCGTCGAGGAAGCTTGTGGGGTGTTGGCGGGAGTGACACCCGAGCGGCTGAGCGAGCGGATTGTGGTGCAGCATTACGACGTGACGGTCCTGGAAGCGATCTACCACGTGGTGGAGCACTTCTCCGGTCACACCGGCCAGATTATTTTCGCTACCAAGATGCTGACGGGCGCGGACCTGGGTTTTTACGGGCACTTGCGCGACGCGGCGCACGGAAAGAAGACGCCGTAGAGAAGCCTCCGCGCATGGATTCCCTGAGCAGAGTGTGGCCACGGTAGAATGTGGTTATGCCGCTGTCGGAGCGCATCGTCGTCGATCCCGAGGTCCTGGCCGGCAAGCCAGTGATTCGAGGGACGCGTCTGGCCGTCGAGTTCATTCTCGAAGTCCTCGCGGCCGGCCAGTCCGAGAGCGAGATCCTGACAAACTATCCCGGGCTGACGCGAGAGGATATTCTCGCCTGCCTGTCGTATGCCAGCTACCTGGCCCACGAATACAAGGCCTATCCGATTTCAGCGTAAATGCGTCTGCTCGCCGACGAGAACTTTCCGAAACCGATCGTTGAAGCCCTTCGCGCCGGCCGTCATGATGTGCTTTGGGCCCGGACCGATTGCGCCGGTTGGAAAGACGCTGTCCTTTTGGCCCTGGCGGAATCCGAAGCCCGCATTATGCTGACCCTGGACAAGGACTTCTGGCAGATCGCCCTTCAACGCCGGGTTCCGCTCGAACGGTCCGGCGTGGTCTTGTTTCGGGTTAATCCTGCGACTCCCGGGAATCTCCAACCGCTCGTTCGCACATTCGTGGAGGCGGACAAGCCTTGGACCGGGCACATCAGTATCGTCACCGCCGACGGGATTCAAATGCTGCCCTCTCGAAGGCCTCTGTGATCGCCCCGGTGTAAAAGGGGTGGTCAGGAATCCTGGGTGAGAATCGGATTTGAGTGTACTGGACTGCGTTTCCCCCTACGGGCACTCACTCGAATTTGGCGTGAAAACTTGTAACGATATGGGTTACACTGGAGGACGTGGCGATCAAGGGGTTTCGACACAAAGGAATCGAACGGTTCTTCGCCACTGGCGCCAAGTCGGGAATTCAAGCGAAACACGCTGATCGGCTCCGATTGATTCTCGGCCGTCTGAATGTGTCGACGAGCGCGCGCGATATGGACTTGCCCGGCTTGGATCTTCACGAACTCCATGGCTCCAGAAAGGGCACGTGGGCCGTCAAGGTGAGCGGTAACTGGCGCGTCACGTTCAGTTGCGCGGGCAAGGACGTGGATCGCGTAGACTACGAAGACTACCACTGAGGTGACTATGAGGATGCACAATCCGCCGCACCCGGGTGAGGTGCTCAAGGGGCTGTGCCTGGAACCCTTGAACCTGACCGTCACGGAAGCCGCGCGATCGCTCGGAGTGAGCCGCAAAACGCTGTCCGCCATCCTGAACGGACGTGCCGGCATCAGCCCGGAGATGGCGGTCCGTCTCTCAATCGCTTTTAACACCAGCGCGGAAAGCTGGCTCAACCAGCAGCTTCAGTATGACCTTTGGCACGCGGAAAAAAACCGGCGCCGGCTCCACGTGACGAAGTTGTTTGCGGCTTGACCGCGGTGACCATCTATTTCAACTACGCTGCGGGGCCAAGCCATGCGGCCAGATTCGCGGACGGCAGTTTCAGGCCGACGAAGAAGGAACCGAACAGGGCGTAGACGGCGCTTACCTCGTCGAAACGCATTTCGTAAATCAGCTTCTTGAAGACCAGCGGGTCTTCGGCAAAGAGGTCGACACCCCACTCCCAGTCGTCAAAGCCAATCGATCCGGTGATGATCTGGCGCACTTCGCCGGCATAGCGGCGGCCAATCAGACCGTGCTCTTTCATCATGCGCTGGCGCAGCGCCATGGTTTCCTGGTACCAGTTCTTGGATTCGCCGCGGCGCCGGTCCATGGGGTAAAAGCAGATGAATTTGGATGGCGGGATCTCCGGCCAGAGGCGCGGCGCCATGGCCTTGCGGTGACGGCCGAGAACCGCGTCGAGCTCGGAATTCCACTGTTCCGAAAACGGCTTGATGCCGCGGCGCGCCAGATCCGCGTAAGTGTCGGAAGTGGATTCGTAGAGGCCCAACTCGACCACCGAAAGATAAGAGGTGGCCGGCTCCAGATAGTCGCTGAGGCGAAGTTGGGCAACGGCCCGCTGGGCTTGCTCCAATTCTTCGAAGCTTCGGCGGAAATGGACCAGCATGAGGTCGCCCTTGTGGCCAAGCATGGAATAGGCGGCGGACTGCCGGCCTTCGAAGGGCTTCTCCATGGCCGCCAGGGCGCCGACGGCTTCATCGGCAATCGACGCGCGCGCCCCGTCGGAAAGCGACCGCCAGGCTGCCCGGCGGAATCGCATCATCTGGTGCAAGACGCTGGAACCTTCCACGGTGAGGGGAACGGGCGGTAGCGCGGATTCGACAGGGATCTCTGGAGTCATTAGTAGATTATGGCGCGGTTCGAGCGATGGCCGCTGGCCGGTTGGCAAATGAAGGTAGCCGCGGCGGCGGCGGCGACCTCCGATTGATAACCGAAGGCCATCGGCAGATGATAATGGACAGGAGACACGATGAGCGCTGGACAGACGGAACTTTCCGCTGCAACCGACCGGCGGTACCAATACTGGCAGACGCGCACCTTAATCTTCACCATCGTCGGATACGCGCTCTACTACTTCGTGCGCAAGAACCTGAGCGTGGCCATGCCCGCCATGGAACAGGCGCTCAACCTGAGCAAGACCCAACTGGGCCTGTTTCTCACCATGCACGGCCTGCTCTACGGCGTATCCAAATTTCTGAATGGATTCGTGGGCGACCGGGTGAACGCGCGGTGGATGATGGCCGCGGGGTTGGCGGTATGCGGGCTTCTCAACCTGGCGTTCGGCATGAGCAGCGCAGCCTGGTCCCTGGGGTTGCTGTGGATGCTCAACGGATGGTTTCAAGGAGTGGGCTTTCCGCCGTGCGCGCGTCTGTTGACGCACTGGTTCTCCCCCAAGGCGCTGCCCATGAAGTGGTCCATCTGGAGCAGTTCGCATTCCTTGGGCGCCGGGCTGGTGGTGGTGTTATGCGGTTATCTGGTGGTCTACGGATGGCGGCTGTGCTTTTACGTCCCGGCGGGCATCGCGCTGGGCGGCGCGATCCTCTTGGGGATAGCCTTGCGCGACACGCCGGAATCGATGGGCCTTCCGCCGATTGAAAGCCGGGACGAGCGCGCCCAGCCGCCGGAGGGCGGCTTTGGCCGCCTGGTTTTTGGCAACCGGTATATCTGGCTGGTAGCGGTGGGGAACCTGTTCGTATACACCGTGCGCTACGGAATTCTGGACTGGGGGCCGACATTCCTCAAACAAGCGCGCCACATCGATTTGACCCGCGCCAGTTGGATGGTGGCCGCTTTCGAGGGAGCCGGCATCCTTGGCATGCTCTCCAGCGGCTGGCTCACGGGCCGCTTTTTCGGCGGACGCGCCACGCGGGTTTGCCCCGTGTACATGACTGGGTGCGTGGGCGCCCTGGTGCTGTTCTGGGCGCTTCCCCATGCCGGTTTCCTGGTCAGCGTGACGCTGCTCTGCCTGGCCGGATTCTTCATCTACGGTCCGCAGACGCTGGTGGGAATCGCGGCCGCGAACCTGGCGACCAAGCGCGCCGCCGCTTCGGCAGTAGGGCTGACGGGCTTTTTCGGATACCTGAGCACCGTGCTTTCGGGTGTGGGCGTGGGTTGGTTGGTGGAGCGTTATGGCTGGGATGCCGGGTTCCTGATGTTCATCGCCGCGGCGGCCGCCGGCACGCTGCTGTTCGCCTTCTGTTGGCCGGCGCGCGCCGACGGTTACGAGCGGTCATAAGCGGCGCGCCCGTCCCTGGACTCGTGAAGTGAACTACAATCGGGCCGGAGGAGCTACCTAACCTGCCATGATGCGCTTCTTTCGTCCGGCTTTGCTCGTCGCGTCTACGCTCAGCCTGCTGACTTTTGGATTCGCCCAGACCCAACCGGCGGCCGCGCGAGCGAAGAAATGCATTCTGGTTGTCAGCCAGACTAAGGGATTCCAACACGATTCCGTGCCTGCGGCCATGGCGAGCATTTGGAAATGGGGTCATGACACGGGGCTGTGGGAAGCTTACCTGCGCACCGACACCGAACTGCTCACCAAGAAAAAACTGGGGAACAACTCCAAAACCCTGGACGATTTTGACGCCGTGGTCTTCGCCAACCCCACAGGCGAGATGGATCTCAGCGACCAGCAAAAGGCCGACCTGCTCAGCTTCGTGCGTGAAGACGGGCACGGCTTCGTGGGCGTGCACGCTTCGGCCGATGCCAACCACAAGTGGGAGGAATACGGCTTGCTGACCGGCGGCTGGTTCGACGAGCATCCGTGGGGCACCTTCGAAGCTCCGATCGTGCGGGAGGACTCCGACTTTCCCGCCGTGCGCCACTTTCCGAAAGCGTTCGTGAAGCGCGACGAAATCTACCAGCTCAAGAACTGGTCGCGCGACAACGTCAACGTGCTGCTGCGGCTGGACGACACCAAGCTGGATTACGGCAACAACCCCCGCATTCACCGCGCCGACCACGATTTCGCAGTGGCGTACGCCAAGATGTACGGCAAGGGGCGGGTGTTCTATTCGACGCTCGGCCACACCAACGAATCCTGGGACGACCCCGACATCCAGAAGATGTATTTCGAAGCCATCCGCTGGGCGCTGGGCATGACGGAGGGCAGCACCAGGCCGCACCCGCGGCAGGCGCGGTGACGCGTCAAGGGCTTCGCCCTTGACTGGAGATTCTTCATTTCAGGAGAAGATTCCAGGGTTAAAGGTACTACTTGATTTGTAGTCAAGCGCGTACAAGACACCGGCGGCAAGACCGCCGGCGCTACCAGGTCTTAACGGAGCGTGAAAATGTAGAAACTCCAGCCAAGGTATAGCGCAAGGATCAGGCCATTGAAATGAGATCGTGCGTCGCGGGATTGCCGTAGTTTAATGCGCGGCGGCCGCCACGAGCTGACGCGCGGCGCGCAGGCCGCCAGCGCGCTGTATGCCGGGGACGAAGAAACCATCCACGAAATCCTGATCCGTGCCGCGGAAGCCCCCGAGATCGGCCTGCAAGTCGACCGCCAGCGGCGCAACGGCGGCCGCAAACAGACACCACACGGCGGCTTTGCCGGCGCCGATCAGGCGCGTCCGCGGGTTGTCCAGCCAGGCAAGCGCGGTAAGGATGTCCTGCACGCGGTTGGCATCGTCGGACTTATTAAAGGTCAGGAACATCTTCACGCCGCGATCGCGCGGAGCTTTAGCGCTGCCGGTCTGAAAGGCGTCGATCATCAGGACCGACCTGCCGGTTTCGAGGAGACGCGTAACTTCCGGCGATTTCCGCGCGGCCTCCGCGCCATCCGGATCGACCACCAGCGCGGGCGGGTTCGCGCCCTTCATCCAGATTCCCGGAATGCGGTCGCCTTTGCCAGGACGCCCGAGCAGGATGTGCTCGCCATCCGTCCGGCTCAGCACATGCTCCGGCCACTCCGCGGCCAGAGACAAAGTGAGACGCTCGCGGAGATCGTCCGTCTGCTGATTGGAAAGATGGACCCACAGCTCAAAAACCTGCTGGAAGTTCAGGGCATTATCCGGCAGTTTGCGGTTGTGCAGCACTAACATGTCCTGCAACGGTTCGATGCGGACCGATTCTTCCTTGAGCTTCGAGGCGTCGTTCTCACCAAGAACGTGTTTGCCGAAGAAAGCGTACATGGCTTCGCGGCTGGGCTTGTTGTAATTGTGGGGCGCGGCCTGGAAAAACGTCTCCACATTGTCGCCCTTGCCATAGAGATCGTAGATGGCGCGGACGGCCGGATATTCCTCCTGGAGCAGGTTGCGCGTCCAGTCTCCAGTGGCGCCCGCCATCAGCATGGGCCGCGGCGCCATCATGGCCGCGAGCTCGACGTTATTCGTGCCGAGCCGCAGGTTGGGCGTGTTCTCGCATAGCGAGCCGCCCTGCATGATGAAAGAAACCATGTTGGCCGGCGCGGAGAACTGGATGCGGTCGTCCACCGCGGAGATCAGGATGGTTTGGGTGGCGCCGCCGGACGCGCCGGTGACGCCGATGCGGTGCGGGTTGACGCCTGGAAGCGATTCGAGGAAGTCAATGCCGCGGATGGCGTTCCACAACTGAAGCCCGAGAGGTCCAAAGCTCCAGATCTGCTCCAGAGGCTTGTCCCCGAATTCATGCGGCGTCTGGATGGTGTCGTTGAACCCGACCATGTCATAGGCGAATACCACGTAACCCTGGCGCGCCAGCATGATGCAGCGGGCTGGAATGGACGCGATTTCAGTGTGCTCGAGGCGGCCGTAAGTCCAATGGCCATGGGGCGACAACACAGCCGGGAATCCTTCCGGCGGCGCGGCCTGGAGCGGCCGGTAGAGGTTGCCCCCGAGGTAGAAGCCCGGCAGAACCTCGAGCAGCACTTTCTCGATGGAGTAGTCCTTGTTTTCGATGCGTCCGAAGATCTGCGGGTGAAGATCGGTCTTCGGAAGCATGGGCATCAGACCCGCGGCGGAAAGAACCTGCTTGCGCAGGACGTCCTTGCGGGCGCGCCATTCGTCAAGGCTCTTGTATGTCCTGGGCGCGAAATGGGTATCGGTGTTGGGGAGGTCGATATTGCGCGCATCCCGCGCGGGGATCTGGGCCTGGGCGGCGAAGCAGGCGAGCCACAATCCGGGCAGGAGACATGGCATCACTCGCCAGCCCCGCGTCGCTGGCGCACTACCGGAAAGCAACCTCATGAGTTTTCCCTCGCTCCAGGCAACGCCCGGATTGAAGAAGTTTATCTTACCAGGAGGGCATCGAAGATCGGGGTCACAGGCGGTGGTAGGGCACCGGTGGGGATGGGCGGAAGCATTGCACGTGCCGCCAGGTAAGACGGGCGGGCAGGGCGGCGAATTCGCGCTCCACGATGGCGCGCAGCGACGCGGGGTCGGCGAGCGCGCGCAGGTTCAATAGAATTTCGTGCCTTGCGGATGGCGAGGCGTCGAGGGCGCCTTCGACGATAGGGTCCTGGCCGTTGGCGGTGAGCGCGGCTTTCAGGTAGCCCGCGTCCGATTGCGTGAACAGCTTCAGGTGCACGATGTGGATCTGTGGCTCCAGGCGGTCCAGCAGAGGGCCTACCAGCATAGGCGCGGAAATGGGCGGCGCGGCGTGCGCGGTGACGCGGGCGTTGAGCCACGCCAGCGCGGCTTCGGCCTCGGCGTAGCGCGCGTAGTCGATGTCCAGCCTCTTGGCGCCGGGCGGAACGGAGCCGGAGAGCAACCGGTCGATCCAGGCCTGCACGCCTTCACCGCGCTCGAAGACGACGTCGGCCTCGGCCAGTTGGTTCTGGTATAGGAAGTCGAGGTCGGGGTTGTCGAAGGTCCGCAGCGGGTGGAGGACCACGGTCAGCGGCGCGATGCGGAAGCGGTCCTGATGGTCGCGGAGGAGCGGGCGCAAGGTGGTGGCGACGATGTCGGTGCAACTGCCGACGGCCTCGGCGAAGATCACGTCGGGCTGATATTCGAGGAGCCGGCCAGCAGCTTTCATGAGGTCGGGGAAGCGGCAGCAGAAGCAGCCGCCGGTCACCTGATCGCAGGCGACGCCCAAGGAACCGGCGTAGTGGGTGTCCACGAGGTCGTCGCCCTGGTCATTGAGGATGGCGGCCGCGCGCAGGCCGCGCTGCTGAAGGAGGCGCGCGGCGGTGAGGATGAGGGTGGTTTTACCGGCGCCCAGAAAACCGCCGACTACCGCGATGATTGGCTTCACGGCGCCGGGCTTCACAGCGCCAGTTCCCTGCCTTCGGCGACGGTGGTGTTGGGCGTGGACTTCTTTCCATTGACGGTGGCGGTGCGCACCGAGAGCGCGCCGTGATCGACCCGCAGGGTGGCGCCGGCCGCGGTGACACGGAAGGTTCCCCATCCCGTGGCGGTGCTCCAGAAACAGCGGAAGCCCGGCGCAGCCCTGATGGCGACGGACTGCGCGCCGCCGTGATAGCGGAAGCCGCTGGCGGCCAGGAGCGTGCTCCAGCTCGACATGGCGCGCGCGTAATGGTGGCCGCACTCGGGCTCATTCCACGGGTTGCGGCGTTCGCCATCGTAGCGCGCACGCACGTTGCGGACGGCTTCGACGCCTTCGGGCGTCATGCCGGCGAAAATCAAGTGGGCCGCGGCAAGGTACTCCAGGCCCGTCCAAGATTCGGCGTAATAGGGGAAGGGCACGTGTGGACGCTCGGCCTTGCCGTAGTCGCAAACCATGAGAGCGGGCTCGTCGTTGAGCACGTACGTGCGCTCCACGTTATCGTGGCCGGCGAGCGTGCGCTTGTAGTTGTAGCGCCAGATGGATTCGAGGGTTTTGCGGATGTTGGCGGCGGAGACCAGCGGGCCAAGGCCGGCGACCTCGGCGAGATACTGGCCGATCAACTGATCCAGCAGACAGCCGCCGCCTACCTGGTATTCGGGGGTTTCGGTGTCGGCCGAGCCCATGTCGCTGACGAGATTGGGCGCGATCTTGTCCTTGGCGACACCGCGGATTTTCTGGATGTAGAATTCGCCGTTGAAGAGGTTGGCGTCGATCCACTTGCTGCCGCGCTCGAACACCGCGCGGTACTCGGCCGCGCCGGCGGTATCGCCCACGGCGCGAGCCATCTCTTCGCCGGCACGGAGCGCGCCCAGATAGAAGATGCCGCATTGCGGGTTGGGGCCGTAGAACTCGACGTCGTACGTGTTGTGCTGCACGCCGGTGAGGACGCCCTCTTTGCCGGCGTCCCAGCCGCCGGGGATCCAGGCGAACTCGATGGCCTTCTTGATGCGCGGCCACATTGCGCGGAGCCACGCGGTGTCGCCGGAGAGGAGCCAGTCGAGGTAGGCGTGCATGATCTGGCCCATCTGGCCATCGGCGGCGGCAAAGCCGAAGCTCTCGCCGTTGTGGGGAAGGCGCTCGCGGAAACGGATGCCGCCGGCATTGTCAAGCTGGTAGCCGAAGGCCGAACCGCGGAGCGAGCGGGCAAAACTCGGGAAGATGTGGGCGGTGGCGGTCTCGTAGTTCCAGACGTGCGCGCAGCTTCCGTGGCAGCATCCGGCGTGATCGTTGGCGCCTTCGAAACCGTGGAACTCGCCGTCGATGGTGCGGAAGCAGACGGGGGTGACCAGGGTGGAGAGGTTGGCGCTGGCGGCGTCCTTGATGACGGCGGGAATGGTGGACTCGCGCATGGCGGCGGCAAACCGGCGGGTCTTCTTCTCGAGGGCATCGAGGTGTTCGGCAGCGTATACGGCGGCCGCCCAGGCGTCGGCGAAGCGCGTGGTGTAGTGATTGCCGATGAGAGTGTCTTCATCGCCGGGCGCGGCGCTCCAGCCGCAGCGGCGCGGAGTGCGGTTAGGGAAATGCCAAGCGAGAAGAAACGTGTAATCGGCGTGGGCGCCGGGCGCGATGGTGTGGCCCAGCGAGAGCGCTCCCACGGCTCCGGGGTCCTTCGATTCGGGACCGAGTTCGCCATCGGCGGAAAAGTCGTCCCAGAAAAACATGGGCGAGTTCCACCAGCGGCTGCGCTCCCAACCGCGAAGGTAGGTGACCCGGGCGCCGGCGGAGTCGAGCACGGAGAGCAGGAAGCTTCCTTTCAGCGCGTCGGTGCCAGGCAGTTCCGGGCTGGTCATGAGAATGCCGGCGAGCCGTTCGGAAGTTTTGTATTCATTGACGCGCGTGTCCTTGGCTTGGGTGCGACCGGTGGGATTGTCGATGGACCAGGCAATCGAGACCTTGGCGGCCGAGGCGCCGGGGTTGGTTACGCGATAGCGCAGGATGGCGACCGGCAGGCCGGACTCGTCGGGTTCGTGGGGAATGAATGGCGAGAAGGCTTCGAGCGCAACTTCGATGGGCAGGGTGGAATCGGAGAAGTCGACGCGCGCCAGGGGAAATTCGCCAGTGAAGGTGGCCGAGCGGAGGCGCGTGAGGCCGGGCGCATTGCGCGCGCCAAGCCCGCTGGAGCCTTCGAAGGGCGGCTGGATGCGCGATTCGAGCACGCGAGCGACGGGCTTGCGGCTGCCGGCCTGCGCCCAGAGGGCAGGAAAGGCGTAGGAGGGCGTGTTGCCTTTGTCGGGACGGTTGAAAATCTCCCAATCGCGAAGTTGCCCGCGCCCTCCGAGGCTGACGGACCCGGCGCAGACGCCACCGAGCGGGAAGGCGATGGCCGTGAGATGCCGTCCGGTGAAGACACGGGGAAACGCGATTTCGGGAGCAGCGGGCGATGTTGGCGCGGCTGCGGCCGGAGCCGGGGTTTGCGCGCCGGCCTGAGCGACGGCGCCGGCAAGGGTCATCTGCTGGAGAAAGGTGCGGCGTTTGGTGGACATCAAGGTATAGAGTAGACCGAGGCGGCGGAGAGGGGAAGGAGGGCCGTGAGCAGATGTGGCCACGGCAAATGGATTTTGGCGCCGGAGGATTATCGGCAATCTCTATAACTAGTTAGATATCCAATTGGTTATCATCACCACATGCGGCTGCTAGAGTTTGTTCGGGAAGGAACCAGATAGACATGAAAATCGATCGGGAATACGCGCGGGCAACGCTGGTTCGCCTGATCCAGATTAATTCCATCAATCCGACTTTGGCGCCGGGCGTGCCGGGGGAACGAGAGATCGCGGCATTTATGGTGGAGTCTCTCAGGGAAGCCGGGCTGGAGGCGGAGATTTGCGAGCCCGAACCCGGACGGACGAGCGTGCTGGGCCGCCTGGGCGGCACCGGCGGCGGGCGGAGCCTGATGCTCAACGGGCATTGCGACACGGTGGACGTGCCAGGGATGGCCGAGCCGTTTTCCGGCGCCATCCGCGACGGCAAGGTTTACGGCCGCGGCGCCTTCGACATGAAAGGCAGCCTGGCGGCGTGCATGACGGCGGCTAAAGCCCTGGCGGACGCCGGCACACGTCTTCGCGGCGACCTACTGGTGGCGGCCGTGGCGGACGAGGAATACGGCAGCCTGGGCACCCGCGACCTGATTCAACGCGTCAAGGTGGACGGCGCCATCGTGACCGAGCCGACGGCGCTTGAGGTCTGCCTGGCGCACAAAGGGTATCTGTGGATTCGGGTGGATGTTGCTGGACGCGCGGCGCACGGCAGCAAGTTCGAACTCGGCATCGACGCCAACATGAAAATGGGCCGGTTCCTTTCAGAGCTGAGCGTGCTGGAACGGGAATTGCGCGCGCGGCCGCCGCACCCGCTGGTGGGTCCGCCCTCGTTGCACGCGGCCTTGCTCAGTGGTGGAACCGGCCTCAGCACCTACGCGCCGTCCTGTAGGGTACAGATCGAGCGGCGCACAGTGCCGGGCGAGACGGCAGCGCAGGCCGTGGCGGAGATCCAGGCCATTGTGGACCGAATCGCGCGCGAGGACCAGGAGTTCCATGCCACGGTGGAGTGTTTCTTCGCCCGCGCTCCCTTCGAAGTGGCTCCGACGGCGGCGATTGTCGGCGCCGTGGACCGCGCGGCGGCGAAGGTCAGAGGACGCCCGGCAAGGCATATCGGGGACACGCCGTGGATGGACGCCGCGCTCCTGCAAGCGGCCGGTATCGAAACCGTAGTCTACGGCGCAACCGGGGCAGGCGCTCATTCCGATTGCGAATGGGTGGAGCTGGAATCCGTGTACCAGTTGGCGGAGATTCTGGCGGAAGCGGCGGCGGATTACTGCAAGTAAGAGCATCTCATCGTTGGAAGCGGATGTGGCGGACGCGGCCGAGGTTGAACACGAAGGCGGTGACGCGGCCTTGCGCGTCGCGTTCGAATTCCAGGTGGGCTTCACCGCTGTTGAAGGGCGCGAGGAAACAGTCCTCAAGAGTGGGCGTGAGCGCGGCCGGCGAGAGCTTGATGCGCTCCAGCCAGAGCTTGCCCTCGGAGACGACGATCCGGTATGGGACGTCGAACTCCGCGCTGCGGTACACGCCCGCGTAATCGGCGAGGTTATTAGGCTGAAATTCCTGGCGGCGCTCGTATATGGCCGGCGCGGCGCCGGAACGCGATTCGGTGATCCGGCCCGCGGCCAGCGAGACCTTTCCCACCACGCCGAGCGGTCCGAGAATCTGCAATTCGCCGGCGGATGCCACGGCCAGAGCTTCGTTGCGCGGTCCCGGGGAAGACAACACGAGCCGCCCGTCGCGCTCCAGGATACGGCGCACGTCCCCGAGGTCTTTGTTGTAATAGAGCCCGGGCGCGCCGGCGGGAATGCCCGCGCCGGGCGACACCGGGGCCGCTGGTTTCTCGGCGGGCGCCATGCGATCGCCCAGGAAGACTTCCGCCACCTGTAAGGTGAGGTTGCGCGGGACCACGGCGCCCAGATTGCACTGACAGGCCACTGCCAGTCGCTCCTTGGGAAACCGCAGATAGTCGGCCTTGTAACCGGCATCGGAGCCGCCATGGCCGGTGAAGGCGAGACCGCGATAGACGCCGGGCATCAAGCCGAATCCATAATCAATCGGCGCGCCGCTGTTGAGGCGGCCGCGCTCCTGCATTTTGGCAATCACGTTGGGCGCCAGCCTGGGCTGATCGAAATTGGCGTCCCACTTGGCGAAATCTTCGACCGTGGTGAGCAGGCTGGTGGCGCCGACGGTATCGAAGTCCGGGATGCGCAGTTCGAACTTGCCTTTTCCCGCGGGCATGTAGCCGTAGGCTTGATTCTTGACGATCTCGGCGTGATTGTCGCGGAAGAAAGTATGGGTCATGCCCAAGGGTCCGAAGATGCGCTCCTGAGTGAACTCGCGGAGGGTCTTCCCGCTAACGCGCTTGACGGTTTGCGCGAGCAGCGTGTACCCGGAATTCGAGTACAGAAACTGGTCGCCCGGCGGGAAGTTCAGGGCTTTCTGTTTGGAGAGAATATCGAGCACGTCCTGGTCCGTGATGAGATCCTGGTTGAGCCGCCAGCCGTTCATGACGAGCAGCGTCCACTGGTCGCGTATGCCGCTGGTATGGAGCAGCAGGTGCCGCAGGGTGATTCTGACGCCGAAATCGGGCAGCTCCGGAATGTACTTGTGAATGTCGTCGTCGATCGAAAGCTTACCTTCTTCGGCGAGCATGAGGATGGATGCGGCCGTAAACTCCTTGGAAATCGACGCTACGTGGAACACGCTGGAGGGCGAGATGGGAATATCGTGATCCAGGTCGGCCATGCCATAGCCACGGCTGTAGATGACCTTGCCTTCGCGCATCACGGAGAGGGCGCACCCCGGCGAGTCGGGCTTGTCGTACGCGGCAAAGATCCGGTCCACGGCGGCATTCTGGGATTGCGCGCCGGCGGCGGCAGCCAGGCACAACAGACACAAATAAATGACAGTTCGCATGATCGGGCCGATTATCGCTTATGCGGAAAGCGAAGGCAAATCGATTCCGGGCGATGAACTTATCGGGAATTCCTATCACCGGCCCGCATGCGGCGCAGGCATAGCGGGCGCTTACTCCGGTTGCCAACCGGCCAGAGTCGCAGCCGGCGCCGCACGTCCCCGGGCCGTTATGCAATCGCTATTACCGATCAGAGATTGCAGAAATTAGCAATTGGATTGAATCGGAGACTGCCTCTATAATTTGTGCAGTCGCGCAGTTGCCGCCGTCTTTGGAGGTCCTGACTGAATGCCGGTTCGAAGATTCTGGGCTCTTGGCTTAGCGGTCTTTGCGCTTGCCGCAATGGCGCCGGCACAAACCCGGACTTGCCGGATTGCGATCTGTCAGATCCTCGGCATTGACGGCGACCGGGAGGGCAACTTCCGGCGGATCGAGTATGCGCTGGAAGACGCGAAGAAGGCCGGCGCGCAGATCGCCACGTTTCCGGAGTCGGCCATACTTGGCTGGGAGAATCCCGACGGGCACCAGATGGCCACGACCATCCCCGGGGCCGACAGCGACCGGATTGCCGCGCTGGCGAAAAAGTACGGAATGATGATCTCGATCGGGCTGGACGAGAAAGACGGAGACAGGCTGTACGATTCGGCGATTTTGGTAGACAAGAGCGGCAAGCTGCTGTTGAAACACCGCAAGATCAACGTGCTGCCACAATTGATGACGCCGCCCTATTCCACGGGCCGGCCGGAAGACATTCACACAGTGGAGACGCCGTTCGGGCGGATCGGAGTGGTGATCTGCGCGGACACGTTCAGCGACGAGTATGCGCGCCGCGTAGCCGAACTGAAGCCGGACCTCATGCTGGTACCGTATGGCTGGGCGGCGGAAGTGGAGAAGTGGCCGAACCACGGCCTCTCGCTCGAACGGTTGGTGACCCGGCGAGCCGGCGAATGGAAATGTCCGGTGGTGGGGACGGACCTGGTCGGCGAGATGACGCACGGCCCCTGGAAAGGCCAGACATACGGCGGCGCCAGCATCGTGGCGGGCGGCGACGGGAAGACGACCGTCGTGTTGCGCGACCGCGACGTGGAGGTGCGCGTAATCGAGTTGAAAATCGGCAGAGTGGAATGAAGGCAGGCTCGAGCGCCGGAGACGATCGCATTGGGGTGATGCCCCAGGCCCGGGCCAGCAGGTAATCGCGATGGCGGGCTATTCAGCCAGATCGATCGACGTGCCCGTGCCCGTAGCCTTCGCACGCTGGTAGGCGGCCACTGCTCCGGCGGCATCCTGCAACGCCGTACCGGTGGAATCGTAGATGGTGATTTCGCCGGGCGCGGTACGGCCCGGCTTACGGCCGGTTACGAGCTCGCCCAGTTCGCCGCGGAAGTCCGCGCGGGTTACCAGCCCCTGCTCGAGCGCGTGGTGGAACTCGCCGACCGACGCACATTGGTCCAGCAGGTCACCGAAGACCGAAGCGGCGGCCACGAGTTGCGGATCGAGTTCCTGTTTATCGGGGCTGTCGGCGCCCACCGCCGCCAGGAACATGCCGGGTGGCACGTCCTCCCGGCGGATGAAGTACTTGCGGGACGGTGTCGATGTCACACAGACATCGCTCTGGGCGAGAGCGGACTTGAGGTCGGAAGCCGGGACCACCGGGATGCCCAATTCGGCGCTCGCGGCGGCCGCGAAGGCGGCCAGCTTTCCGGTTTCCACGTCGAACACCAGCGCCTTGCGGATGGGCAGCGCGTGCGCCATAGCTCGCAATTGGATGCGTCCCTGGTTGCCGCACCCGCAGATGGTGCAGACCTGCGACTCGGGACGCGCCAGGTGGCGGGCCGCTATTGCCGTGGCTGCGCCGGTGCGCTGGATGGTGATCTCCATCGAGTCCATCACCGCCAGCGGGCGTCCATCAGCCGCGCTGGCCAGGATCACCATGCCTTGGATGTTGGGCAGGCCGTACCTTTCGCGATTGCGGAAGAACCCGCCATTGGCTTTCAGCGCGAAATAGGGCTCCGGGTCCAACAGGCCGCCGGCCTTGATGTGGAACTCGCCCTCCGGAGCATTCACGTGCATCAGGGCGGGGCGCAGGGAGCGGCCTTCCGCATGCGAGCGGAAGGCATCTTCGACCATGGCCACATAATCGTCGAATTTCAGCAGCGCGGCGATCTGACTTCGCGTAAGAATCAACATGGGTCACCCAAGAACCCGCCTGATCGCATGTTCCGAGACCGGGGGGAAATCACGCCGAAACTATGTTAACCGGTTTGGGATGGATTGGTCCAATTGTCTTATGTAACGCTAGGTTATCGACGGAACCGATGAAAATCTAGGGGAGGGATTATGGCGCAAGGGTCTTGTGCATTTCCCAGTGCTCGATGCCGAAGAGCGTGCCGACGTGCCGGATAATGGCGTAGCCGTGGTGCCGGTAAAAATCCACCGCCCCCTGCCGCGCGTTCAGCACGATTCGCGTGGCGCCCCGTTCCACGGCATGTCTTTCCAACTCGCGCAAGATGGCGCCGCCGGCGCCTTTCCCCCGGCAATCCTCTTCCACCGCCATGTAGCGAACCTGCGCCTCTTCAGTGGAATTAAAGTGCAGACGTCCCACGCCGACCAGCCGCTGGCCGAACCAAGCCATCAGGTGGACGGCGCCGTCTTCCAATTCGTCGCGGCCGGACTCCTTTTGGGGGGTCCACGGTTCGCGCAGGATATGCCAACGCAAATTGTAGTACAGATCGAATTCCGCATCCGTTCGCGGTTTGCGGACTTCGACACCCATTTCCGG
Source organism: Bryobacterales bacterium (assembly GCA_963842505.1). Classification (GTDB taxonomy): domain Bacteria; phylum Acidobacteriota; class Terriglobia; order Bryobacterales; family Bryobacteraceae; genus PALSA-129. The sequence goes on along the minus strand of CAWJGZ010000003.1, from coordinate 121,868 downwards.
TCGGCTGCCTGGCATGTCGCTCTTTTAGATTATTGCGCGGTTTCAGCCATGGATGCTGGGCCGCTTTCCTTGCAGCCCATTCAAACTGTGCGTACGGTATTCCCGCCCGCAGCGTAACGACGATCTCCGCGATGCGGCTTGCGGCAGATCAACACACCGGGCCGATACCGTCAACGGCTAAAACGCCGGGAAACGAAACCATGCAGCGTGTTGAACTCCCGATCAGCATTCCCCGTCCGGAAATAATTACCAGTAAGTTGTAACTGGCCGCGCGGCGACGGACACCATCAACCTGCAAATCAGCATTTTATATTGATCTATCTTTTAGTGCCGGAAAGAGCCAGAAATGGCATGTTTAGGCGCGTCATTGTCCCGGTGGGAGCAAAATGCCGCTCCCGGCGGATTCACAGTCATCGATCACGCCGATAAGTGCGGCTGAAGAAAATGCGCTTGACACATGTTCTGGCGGGTGTGACTATTCATTTAAATCATAATACAAAGGAGTCTTTACGGTATGCGAAGGGCAGTGTGGGGGTTTTTGCTGCTGCTTTTGGCCGTTTTGGCAATTGAAGCAGCCAACACGGGGGCCATTAAAGGCTACGTGAAGGACCCGACGGGAAAGGTCATTCCCGGTGCGGATCTCGTGCTCCGATCCGTGCAGACTGGCAGTCTTGTGAAAGCAACCACGGATGGGAATGGTTTTTATCAGTTCTTGGAGCTAGCCCCGGGCACGTTCGAAATGACCGTGCAAGTGCCCGGCTTCCGCAAAGTGGACGTAAAAAACATCAACGTCCTCCTGGATCAGATCGTTTCTTATGACGCACAGCTCGAACTCGGCCAAGTGACTCAGGTGGTGGAGGTTAACGGCGGAGTCAACGCGCTTATCGAGCCCGAGAAGATTTCCACCGGCGCGGATATCGCGCCCTCATCGGTTGAATCCCTTCCCGTGATTAACCGGACGTTCGACAGCTTCTGGCTGTTGACACCGGGCGCCACGCAGGCAGCGACGGGAAGTCAATCGGGATCCAACAGCATATCAACCGCCGGCGCCCGCACCGGCGCCATGAACGAGTTGATCGACGGCATCAACAACATGAGCCGGCAGTCGGACTCAGTGATCAATAATTACCGCATCGCCGATGCGGTGAGCGAATTCAGTGTGACCACCACTGTGGCGCCCGCCGACACAGGACGCGGGACCGGAGCGCAGGTTAACGTCATCACCAAAAACGGCACAGACGTGTTCCATGGAAGCGCCTTCGAGTTCCTTCGCAACAACGATCTGCAGGCGGACAATTACTTCCAGAACGCGCTCAATGGCGTCAAACCTGCATTGCGGCAGAACCAGTTCGGCGGCACAATCGGCGGCCCGATCCGCAAGGACAAGACCTTCTTCTTTTTCAGTTGGGAATCGCAGCACCTGGTCAACCCCGCCGTATCCACCGCGGTAGTACCCACAGCCGCCCAGCGCGCGACTATCCTCGATCCGATAGCGGCAAACCTGGTACAGTTCTATCCGTCGCCGAATGTGGCCGGCGCGGCGGCGGGTACGGCGAATGTAGTCTTCAACGCGAACAGCACGAATGTCGATAACACGTACCTGACCCGGATCGACCACCAGTTCTCGGACAAGAACAAGTTCAGTGCCCATTACATCTATTACCATGGCGACTCGATAATTCCGGGCTCACTGCCGACCGTTGGCGGCTACACCAGCAAGCCGGGCGCGCAGAGTTGGATGTTTTCGGACACGCACGTCTTCTCGCCGACTTTCATTGCCGAGGTGCGCGCGGGGTCGTCGCGCTCCGACGTCAACATGCTGGCACAGGACTATGGTTTAAACGCTCAGACCTACCTGCCCGGGGTGCCCGGGGTGGTGGACGGCGCCACGGACAAGGAGGCCAGCGGCATTCCGTCGTTCAGTATCACCGGATTTACAGGTCGTAGTGACGCCGCGAGCTTGCCGCAGATCCAGGTCATCAGTGTTTACGATTCGTACTTAAACATCACCAAGCTGCGGCCGTTCGGCTGGTCGCGACACACCTTCAAAATAGGCGCTGACGCTCGGCGAGAAGAAACCAAGCGGCTCAACGATGCCGGGGTGACCGGAAGCCTCTCGTTCACCAGCTTCGCGAATTTCGCCGGAACGTGCGCCACCTGCGCGGGCCAATCGTTATTGAGCAGCTCTTCAATACTGAATGGCACGTCGCTCGCCTACTGGTACCGCTACCCGTTTGCTTTCTACTTCCAGGACGATATCAAACTGAAGCCCAATCTCACGCTGAACATCGGGGTGCGCTATGAATATCCGTCCGCGATTGTTGAAAAATCGAATCGCGGCACGAATTTTCTAGACGGATGGGGGCCCGTAAAGGTTGACACCAACCAGCTCCTCCAGATCAATCCCGCCTTGACAGGTCCCGGCTCCATCTACTACACACAGGTGCCATTCACGTTGCCGCGTGCAGGGTATATCCACGACACTAAGAATTTTGCGCCGATCGTTGGCTTTGCCTACACGCCGGAGTTCGGCTCTGGGATTCTGAAAGACGGCAAGACAGTGATCCGCGGGGGCTTCCGCATCTCATATGACGAGGTATATAACAATGTGACCGTCAACCAGTCGATCGCCGCCCCCTGGAACTACACCATTACCCAGCAGGCCGGCACCACACAGCCGGCGGCCGGCTACGGCTGGAATTATGCGTTCAACTTGAACGTTCCGTTCATTTCGCGTACCACGCAGGCGCCCGGCGCGCCCGCTGTCGGCCTCCTCAACTTCTATGGGCTAACCGAAGATTGTCCCAGCGCGTACGCCTATAATTACAACCTAGGTATCCAGCGGCAAATCGTGAGCAAGGTTTCGCTTGACGTGAGTTACATCGGTTCGGCCGGACATCACATTGGCGATTATGTGAATCCTAACCAGGCCGTCCCGGTTATCAACAATCCGGGATACCGCGGAAACCAGGCCCCTAACTCTGAGTTTTTTCCCTATCCGGAATTCGGTTCGTCGCGAATCGCCAATTTCCAGGTCAATTCGATCTACGGCGGGCTTGTGATCACTGCCAAAGTACACACCGGTAAACTGGTCGATCTCGTGAGCTCCTACAACTGGAGCCATGCAATCGACGACGGCAGCGCCTGGACTACCAATAGCTTCGATCAGAATATGCCCGTGAGCCGCTTCCTAATGCCTGAGGAGCGCGCCAACAGTTCGAACGATCAGCGGCAGAAGCTGCTGAATTACTTCGTGCTGAGCCTGCCTTTCGGCGCGGGGCAGAAATACCTGGGTGGCGCGCACGGCGTCTTGAACCAACTGGTCGCCGGATGGCGGATTTCGGCGGTCAATTCCATTGTCACTGGCCAGCCATTTACGGTTTACGCCAACCACAGCGTGGATTTCAGCGGTTTCGATACCCTTAATGACCGTCCCAACATTCAAATGAGCGGCCCTTTGCAGTTGAACCAGGGTAGTCCGTACAACTGGTTTAGTCCAGCCTACTTCGGCAAAGTGGCGGGCAACCCCATCTGCCCGGGTTACGCGTCGGCGTCCGGTGTGAACGTGAACTCCGGTTGCGCGCCCCCGGGGGTGGTCGGCGACTCTCCGCGAAACGCCTACCGCTTGCCCGGCGCAGTCAACCTCGACACGACTCTTGCCAAGAGGTTCCCACTTCACGCCGAAAGGATAGGGCTCACTTTCCGGGCGGATTTCTTTAACGTCATGAACCACACCAACTTCCTGGCGTCCTCTAACTCGGCGGTCATGAGCAGCGGGCAGTTCGGGACCTTGACGGCGGCGGGGACGCCCCGCACGGTCCAGCTTACCCTGCGTCTGGATTTCTGAGGTAAGTACGCGGCCGTCAGTCAGCTCAACGCCTACTGACGGCCGCATCATGAGACTGCGTGTTACGGATGCTTCGTACGCGGCAGTAATGTGCGATCAGGCGCCCGGCAAGATTGTTCCAGACATCCAGGCGGGCAGATTGGCCGTTGGGCGACGGATCGGTAGTATGATTAGCCCGATGGGTGAATCACTGACGACGTTATGATCCTGCCTTCGCTCGCTATGCTCCGGGCCGCGGCGGAACTTGTCCATCGGGTCATGCCACCGACCCCTCAGATCCGGTGGCCGCTGCTCTGCGCCCGCGTCGGAGCGGAGACCTGGGTAAAGCACGAGAATCACACTCCCGTGGGAGCGTTCAAGGTACGCGGCGGCCTGGTCTATATGGATTCGCTGCGCCAGCGCGAACCCAACGTGACCGGGGTGGTCGCGGCAACTCGCGGAAATCACGGCCAAAGCGTGGCGTTCGCAGCGAGCCGCATGGGACTGCGGCCAGTCATCGTGGTTCCGTATGGCAACAGTCGCGAGAAGAACGCGGCGATGCGCGCGCTGGGTGCGGAACTGATTGAGTACGGCGGGGACTTTCAGGAGGCCTACGAGCATTCGGCCAAACTAGCGGAGGCTGAGAAACTGCACCTGGTCCGCTCCTTCGACGGCACGCTAGTCGCCGGCGTGGCGAGCTATGCGCTGGAACTGTTCGGGGCCGTTGCGGACCTGGACGCGGTGTATGTCCCGATCGGTTTGGGATCCGGAATTTGCGGGACGGTAGCGGCGCGCAATGCGCTGGGGCTGCGAACGGAAGTCATCGGCGTGGTGTCCGCCCGGGCTACCGCTTACGCGCAGTCATTCGCCGCCGGCTACCCGATCGCCGCCGATGCCGGGCAGACCATTGCCGACGGCATAGCGTGCCGCGTGCCGGACCCGGAGGCACTCGAGATCATTCTCGGTGGTGTCAGCCGCGTGGCTACGGTGGAGGAGGACGAGATCCGGAGTGCGATGCGGCACCTTTTTTCCGACACCCACAATGCGGCCGAAGGCGCCGGCGCGGCTGCGCTGGCGGCACTGCTCCAGGAGCGAGACCGCATGCAGGGCCGGCGAGTGGCGGTGATTCTATCCGGCGGAAACGTGGACACCGAGGTGTTCGCGGAGACGCTGACGAGCAGGTAGCGGCGCAACTTTCGGCGCGGCGAAGCCGCCGCTTTACAGTTTCCGCTTGAAGAAATCCACCGTCCGGTGGTATGCCAGCAGCCACGACCCATGCCGCAGGAAACCGTGGATCTCGTCAGGGATGATCAATTGCTCGAAGTACACGCCCTGCTGCCGCAACGCGGCCACCAGGTTCACGGTCTCGGAGAAATTCACGTTGCGGTCGTCGTCGCCGTGAATCAGCAAGACCGGCGAGCGCCACGTCTTCACCGACGCCATGGGTGACGATTCGTACGCCAGGCGCGCCGCTTCCTGCCGTACTGCGTCCGGCATTGACTCCGCCGCGGCATTAGGCCCGCCGCCAACACGCGTGCTCCAATCGTGCACACCGTGGAAATCCACTCCCGCCGCGAACAGATCGGAACCGCGGGAGAGCCCCATGGCCGTCAGGTATCCTCCATACGATCCGCCCCACAGGCCGATGTGCGCCGCGTCCACGTCGGCGCGGCCGCGCAAATAGAGGCCGGCGCCTTCCACGTCGTGGTACTCGCTGGCGCCCGACGGGCCCTGGTTGATGACCTCGCGAAAATCCGTCCCGTATCCTATGCCACTGCGGTAATTAATCGCGAGCACCACGTAGCCCAGGCTCGCCAGGTACTGGTTCATACCGTAAGCGTTGTTGTAGTAATCCATGTAGTGCCAGCCCAGGAGCATCTGGCGCCGCGATCCGCCGTGCATGAAGACCAGCGCCGGATGGCGCTTCCCCGGCGTGCTGTCGGGCGGCAGAAAAAGCTGGCCGTGGATCTTCATGCCGTCGGAGGCGCTGTAGATGACCTGCTGCGGCACCACCAGCGAACTCGCCGGGAAATCCGGCGGGATCGAATCCGGCGCCAGGTCTTTAGTCTGGCCTGCTATTTGTATGGCGGCCCGCGCCGGATTCCGCGCATCGGCATGCAGAAACGCCACCGCACCGCCCGCGAAAACCGGAGACCATTCCAGGCCTTCGCCCGTGGTGACGGCTTGCGGCGGACCGCCAGCCGCGGCAACCCGCCAGATGTGCCGCCGGTCGATATCATCCTGGTTGGACGAAAACACCAACTCTTTGCGGTCCTCGGAAAAGGCGACATGCTCCACTTCAAATTCGCCGGGCGTCAGGAGCGTAGCCGCACCGCCTTCCACGGCAACCGAGTACAAGTGCTGCCAGCCGGTCTTTTCCCACGGGAACACGATGCGGCCACCCGCCGCCCAATACATCTGGCTCTCCGACACGATGGCGTGAAACACGCTGCCCGGTCCCTCGTCGGCCTTCCAGATCTGGCGGCCGGCGCCATCCGTCACCGAGGCCACGCGGATGGTCCACGGCTCGCCGGAGCGCCGGGATCTATCGCTGCCCTGGCCCGCGCGCGCCGCCGCCAGTGTTCGCATGAAGGCGATCTGCTTGCCGTCCGGCGACCATGCCGGGTTGGAGTCGCGATCCACCGACGGATCCATGTACGAGAGCGACTTCCCGGCCACGTCATAAACCGCGATGAAACTATGGTTCGCGCGATCGCTAACAAAAGCCAGCTTCGACCCGTCGGGCGACCATGCCAGGTCCCGCGCTGTCACGCCCGCCCGCGCGTGGATGAGTTGGCTGGGCCGTTCGGCGCCCGCCAGCGGGGCCACAAAAATCTGGCCCGCGCGCAGAAACGCCAGGATGTCTCCCTTAGGTGAAATCGCCGGTGAATGGCCCACGGCGATGCGGCGCGGCGCCTCACCCAGAGCCGCGATCCAGATGGCCTGCTCCACTCCCTCGGTATTGGCGGCCGGATTCGGATCGGGGCGGCCCAGAAATTCCAAGTCCCCGCCGCGCACATAGACTACCGAGTGTCCATCGGGCGTCCAATGCAGTTGACCGACATCCTGCCCGTCGTCATTGGTATAGGAAGTGAGCCGGATTCCTTTGTAATCGGGCGCCGCAGCCACCCACACGTTGCGCGCGCCGCGCTCATTCAGCAGCCACGCCACCTTGGCGCCGCCCGGTGCGGCCGTCACCTCAGAGGGAAACGGCGCCGAGAGAACCTGTTCCAGCGTGAAGGTCCCCGCTGCCGCAGCGGAAGTCAGAAACACAGTTGCCAGGACGATTCGTTTCATATAGGTCTAGCCGGAATTTCTACATTAAGATCCCAAACACCCGCCAGTATACACCTAGCCGCCGGCTTTTGACCCTGATTTACCGCGCCTTTTCCTTGCCGTAAAGAATGACAGAATCACGGAAGCGCAATGTCAAGGCGCACAGCGCCATGAGCGTGCCAACATATCGAAACAAACGATAACTATCAGTGCCTATTTCGCATTTGTTGGCGCGAGGCGCCCGGGGGATAATACTGCTTGGTGGCCACGCCAAGAAGCACTTCCCCGGGCGACGGTGCTCTGCGCGACCAGGACGTGTCTGCAAGCAACAGGAGGTTGAGTGATGAATGGCTACGAGGGCGGACTATTCCCGCCGAAATTAATGGAAGCGGTCAGGGATCAGTTTCTGTATGTCGACTGGGACCCCTATTCCGGGAAGCGGATTTTCTTCGATGCCGCTTCCGGCTCTTGCCGCCCTAAGAGAGTCGTCGAAGCAATGGCAAAGGAGACATGCCTCCCAGACCAACAAGGAAGAGCGAACCCCGGGTCGAAGCACGCCGTGGAAGTCACAGCCAAAGGGATTGAAGATCTGATGACTTTCTTTGGCGCCAAGTCAGGCCAAACCATACCCGGCTGGAGCAGCAGCCATGTCCTGTATCGCATCACCAATGCGGTGCTTTCCTCCGTGCCGGGCACCAACGTCGTAACCACCGGACTGGACCACGCTTCCGTGCGCAGCGCAGTCACGCAATTTGCGGGCATCTACGGGAAAGAAGAGCGTATCGCCGCGCCAGATCGAGAGACTGGTTCCGTCGACCCGAAGAGTATTTACAGGCTCATCGATAAGAACACCTGCTTCCTGGCGATCATACACACCTCGAATGTCACCGGAGAAATCTTTGAAGTCAAGACGATCGTTCAAGAGGCAAGGAAGATCAAGCCTGATTTATACATCATGGTGGATGGAGTCCAATACTCACCCTCGGGCCCGATCGACGTTGAAGACATCGGGGCCGATGCCTACGTGATTGCACCTTATAAGAACTATGGCATCAAGGGATGTGGATACGCCCACGCTTCAGACAGGCTGGCGGCGCTGCCGCACTGGAAATACGTTTTCAAGCCCGCCACGAGTTGGGATTTAGGCGGGGTGGAGCATCAGTCATATGCGGCGTGGTCGGCCGTGGTGGACTATCTTTGTTGGCTGGGCGGGCACTTCACGGAGGCTACGGATCGGCGCTCATTGGTGGTCGCGGCCATGAAGGGCATCAAGGCGCATCAAATGGGACTCTTGTCCATGCTGCTCAATGGCACCGATAAGGTTTCCGGCTTGAAGGGCATGAGTCATGCGACCGTTTACGGCATGGGCGCGGATCTCACCAGGCAATCGCTTCTTGTGGGATTTAATCTGCAGGGGATTGAATCGGCGAAGGGATGCGACCTCTATAGGGCGCGGCAGCTCAGACTGCATGCGTCCGGACGCGACCCATTCTTCGCGGCGATGCTACAACAACTGGGCATAGGGAGCTTCATCAGGCTATCAGGAAGTCATTACAACACGCCAGAAGAGATCGAGCTCTTTCTGATGGCAACCGCGGGCATGGCGGATTAACAGCAGGCCAGGCTCAAGGCTGGAACGGATGGCGGCTCCGGCGCTTTACGCGGCGGTGGAAGCGATCGTGGAGGGCGGATTTACCGGCGGGCTGATGGAGAAGTTCCGGAAAGACGGGCCCGATATAGCGGGCGAAGACCCATAGGGGTTGCCGTGATCGATCACGACCTGGAAAAAGAATCCATTGGACTATCGGCACTTTCGGAACGATAATGGCTCCGCAGTGTTATTCTGCTCGAGTTGTAAAGGCTGCCTTGCCGGCACAACGCCGCATGGAAAGGATCGCCCATGAACCCATCGTCGAATGACCGCCGCAGTTTTCTGCGGCGCATGAGCGCGGGCGCCGGTTTGGCCGCCGCTGTGCCCATGGTCGCGCATACGCAAAACCAGAGTGCCGGCCAGTCGGGATTCGCGTTTCTGCCGGCGTACGCGCGGGCTCAGAACTACAAATCGCTGAAGCAGTCGAGCTTTGACCGCAGCGGGGGCAATCGGGACGCCTGGCTCATTCCCGCGGGCGGCGTGCAGGAAGTCTTCAATGCGGCCGGCCCAGGCGTGATCAGTCACATTTGGTTCACCATCTCCGCGCGGGGCAGCGACCATTTGAAGGAACTGGTGCTGCGCGGTTTTTGGGATAACAACCCGAAACCCAGCGTGGAAGTGCCGGTCGGCGATTTTTTCGGCCTCAATCTCGGAAGCTACCAGAACTATCAATCCGCGTATCTGGCTTGCTCGCCGGCCAAGGCGCTCAACTGTTATTTCGCCATGCCGTACCGCCAGTCGGCACGGTTCACGGTTACCAACGAAGGCAGACAGGAAGTACCCTCCTTCTACTCGAATATCGATTACATGACGGTGCCGCGCCTGCCGGACGACGTCCTGTACTTTCACGCGCAGTACCGGCAAAGCGCTCCGTGTGTTGCGACGACGGGCGACGCCGCCAAAACCAATCTCGACGGGAAACTCAACTACGTCTACGTGGAGACGCACGGCCGCGGCCATTTGATGGGCGTGACGCTGGGAGTGCTCGAGAACGCCAATGGGTGGTGGGGCGAAGGCGACGACATGATCTTCGTCGACGACGAAACCAAGCCCGTCATCAACGGCACGGGATCGGAGGATTACTTCCTGGGCGCTTGGGACTTCGGCGGCCGCGACAACGCAGAGGCGTTCGGCCACGACATGCACGGGGCGCCGCTGATCGCCGCCGCGGAACGCACCGGCGGCCGGTACTGCTGCTATCGGTGGCACGGCGACAACCCGGTGACCTTCGAGCGCTACCTGAAGCACACCATGGAGCACGGCCACGCCAATAACCGGGGTGACAACTTCTACTCCGTCGCCTACTGGTACCAGACGACGCCGTACACGGATTTCCCAGCGCTACCGCCGGTGGCTTCGAGGATCCCGCTGGTGAAGACGCCCTAGCCCGGCTGACTTATCGTTTGCCTCCATGCCTGGCGGCGGGACGCCGGCTTGCGGAAGACCGGCAGTTATTCCTGGTTGGGTTTCACCGCCCCGGGATTGCCGGCTACGTAGCGGTCAAACCAGTAAATCTGCCACTGCAGAACCTCCACGGCATGTTTGGGCTCGCTGCGCAGACTGTGGGGCTCGCGCGGGAACATGACCATCTCAGCAGGGACGCCGAAGTGGCACAGAGCGCGAAAGAACTCTTCGCCTTGCGAGACCGGCACGCGGTGATCGCTATCGCCGTGCAGGATCAACGTGGGAGTCTTTATGCGGGGGGCATTACGGATGGGCGAATATTTCCAGTACAGGTCGAAATTCGTCCAGAGGTCGCCACCGAAATCGCGGTCATGCCCGTAGAAGGCGTCGCGTGTTCCTTCGACGCTGATCAAGTCGGAGATGCCGCTGAGAGTGACTGCGCCCTTGAAGCGAGTAGTCTGGCCGACGATCCAATCGGTCATGAAGCCGCCAAAACTCTGGCCCGTGACGCCCAGGCGATTCGGGTCGATCCACTGGTATTTGGCAAGAGCGGCATCCACTCCGGCCATGATGTCCTGGAACGCCTTCCCGCCCCACTCCTTCTCGACTCCGCGCTGGAAAGGCTCGCCATAACCCGAGGATCCGCGCGGATTCGTCATCAATACGGCCCAGCCGCGCGCCGCGTAGGCTTGAGCCTCGTGGTTCCATTGAATGCCGAACATGCCATTCGGGCCGCCGTGGATCATGAGGATCATGGGATAGGCCTTGCCGGCTTGCCAGCCGACCGGCTTCACGAAGAAACCCTCGATCTTCCAGCCGTCGGCGGATGTGTAAGGCAAACGCTCAAAGGGTTGCAGAGCGAGTTCCGAAAGAAGGTCCTGGTTGAGATGCGTCAATTGAGCTACGGTTGTCCCGCTTTCATCCGCGACGAAAATATCGGCGGGATGGCGGTAGTCGCCCGCGTCGTAAACGATTCTGCGCGTGGCTTCGTAGACATCCATGCCGCGGACGGCGATTCCGGCGGTCAGAGCGGACGCTTTGCCAGTCGCGATGTCGAGGCGGGAGAGCGGGAACTCACCGCGAGACGCGGCGGTGAAATAGAGACCGCTTCCGTCGGCAGTCCACTCGATGGCGGTCGGATACGTCACGGCGTCGCTGGCGAGTCTGTAGTTGCCTCCAGTAACCGGAGAAACCCAGATCTTGGGGATCGCGATTTCATCGATGCAGCCGATATAGGCGAGGCTTCGTCCATCGTGCGACCAGCGCAACGCGTGGAGACCCGTTCCCGGGGCGGCGATCCTGATGGGCGTTCCACCGTCCGCCGGTATCACATGGATCTCGCCAGCCTGCCGCATGGACATGTCCATGCGTTCGGTCAGATACGCGATCCGCGTTCCATCGGGCGACCATTGCGGCTCGGAATCGTTGCCCTGGCCGCCAGAGGTGATCTGAGTAGACGCGCCGGTGCTCACGTCCACGATCCAAATGTGATCGCGGCGATCGTCGAAGAATCCCTTTCCATCAAATTTGTATCCAGGATTTGTGTAATCACGGACGTCGCTCCGCTCCTTGCCAGGAGGCAGACCGTCGCTCGGTCCGATCGTGCTGACGCAGGCGATCCGCTTGCCATCCGGCGACCATTGAAAGGCGGTGACGCCGTTCTTCAGATCGGTGATCCGCCGGCCTTCGCCGCCGCTCATGGAGAGCAGGTAGACCTGCGATCTCTGAGCGGCGCCGGTCCGCGGATCGTGACGGGCCGAAAGGAACGCCAAAGCGCGGCCGTCCGGGTTCCAGCGAGGGGACGCCGAACTTTCGCCGCCGGTAAACGCCCACGGCGCACGGCCGCCGTCGATCGCCGCCATCCAAATCCGCGAAACTTTGCGGTTCTGTTTGCGGTCGATGGAGGTGACAGTGTAAGCAACGAGTTGGCCATTCGGCGAGATATGCGGGTCGCCGGCAGTCTCGATCGCGTAGTAGTCCTCGGGCGTAAGCCCGCGCGTGCCCGCAGGGTTCGCGGAAAAAGCAGCCATCGCAAGAACGGCCGAGATGCCACACGCTGCAATGAATTGTTTCGTCATGGATTTGGCTTTGATCGTTAAGAAGTGTTGGTTCGGGCGGAGTGGGGGCCGCAAACGACTTTTCCTTCCTTCATGCATGGAGCGCGGCGTCAGCCGGACGAACCGATTGCTATTATACGGAGGCTCCGGAATCGAAAACAAATCGATATTTACAAGTTTCATTGATCGGCACAAACGATGATTACGGATGAGCGAGGCATGGCTTTCGCCGATGTCTGCGGTGAAGAAATACCGATTTGACATGCCGATCCCGCGCAACCATACTGGACCTTTAACAACGAGGTGGTCTATGTGTAAGCGGCTTGGGTACGCGCTCCTGACGGCCCTTGTAGCGGCGGCGGCAAGCGCCGATCGCGTCAATTTGAGCGCTCTGAAGTGGCGTAATATCGGTCCGAACCGGGGAGGGCGTTCGCTGGCGGCAGCTGGCAGCTCGCGACGGCCGCTGGAGTATTATTTCGGAGCGACCGGGGGCGGTTTATGGAAGACCACGAACGGTGGAATGACGTGGTTTCCGGTGACCGACGGGCAGATTCATAGCTCGTCGGTTGGCGCGGTGGCAGTATCGGAATCGAATCCCGACGTGGTGTACATCGGCATGGGGGAGACCGAATTGCGCGCCAACGTCATGCAAGGGGATGGCGTCTACAAATCTATCGATGGCGGCAAGACATGGAAGCACGCCGGCCTCTCCGATAGCCAGGCGATCTCGCGGATTCGCATCGATCCAACGAATCCCGACGTGGTGTTTGCCGCCGCGCTCGGACATCCCTTCGGCCCAAATGAAGAGCGGGGCGTTTTCCGGTCTACGGACGGCGGCGCCACATGGAAGCGCGTTCTATTCCGGAATAATCGCGCCGGCGCCATCGATCTGACGATGGACCCGCATAACCCGCGCGTGCTCTTTGCCACGATTTGGGATGTTTACCGGACACCCTGGATGCTATCGAGCGGCGGCCCAGCGAGCGGCTTATTCAAATCGACCGACGGCGGCGATACGTGGACCGAAATCACGCGAAATCCGGGACTCCCGAAAGGTATTATCGGCAAGATCAACGTCAGCATCTCAGGCGCGGATGGCAATCGCGTATACGCCATGGTGGAAGCGGACGACGGTGGATTGTTTCAATCGAACGACGCCGGCGGGTCGTGGACTCTGGTAAACGCGGACAGGAGCATCCGCCAGCGCGCGTTTTACTTCTCGCGGATTCTTGCCGACCCCACGAAGCGCGACACCGTGTATGCCATGAACGTGGAGTTCTACCGCTCCGATGACGGCGGGAAGAGTTTCCAGACACTACATACGCCGCACGCCGATCACCACGATCTCTGGATCGCTTCGAACGATTCCCGCCGTATGATCGAAAGCGACGACCAAGGCGGATCTGTTTCCACCGATGGCGGCAAGACCTGGTCGCCGGAGCGCTATCCGACGGCGCAGTTTTATCACGTCTCCACAACGGTCGATTTCCCCTATCACGTTTGTGGCTCGCAGCAAGATGACGGGACTGCCTGCGTGCCAAGCGACGGAGGCGTAAACATGCGCGATCCGACGGCGCCGGCAGGAGACTGGTTGTACGGCGCAGGCGGCGGCGAGGCCGGTTATCTGGCGGCCGATCCCAAGGATCCCAATGTTTTTTTCGGCGGCGATCAGGCAGGAATTATTACCCGCTACGACCGGCGCACCGGTGAAGCGCGCGCCATTAATGTGTATCCGTTGTTCTTCTCCGGAATGCCCGCCAGCGCGCTAAAAGAACGCTGGCAGTGGACGTTTCCGATCGTATTTTCGCCGGTCGATCCGAACATTCTTTACACCTCGTCGCAACATCTCTGGAAGACGACGAACCAGGGGCAGCGGTGGGAACCGATTAGTCCCGATCTGACACGCAACGCCCCGGAGACTTTGGGCGACTCCGGAGGACCGATCACCAAGGATCAGAACGGCCCAGAGATTTACGGGACCATTTTTTCGATTGCGCCCTCGCGGCATGACGTGAATACGATCTGGACGGGCTCCGACGATGGGCTGGTCGAAATCACGCGCGACGGGGGAAAGACCTGGAGTAACGTAACGCCGCCGGGCATGGGAGAATTCAGCCGAGTAAGCCTGATTGAGGCGTCGCCGCACGATCCCGGCGGCGCCTATGTCGCCGCGAAACGCTACCAGTTGGACGATCGCCGCCCGTACGTGTTCAAGACTCACGATTACGGAAAGACCTGGACGAAGATCGCCGGCGGCATACCCGACAACGATTATGCGCAGGCGGTGCGCGAAGACACGGTGCGACGCGGGCTTCTGTATTTAGGAACCGAGCACGGCATCTATGTTTCGTTCGACGACGGCGCCAACTGGCAATCCTTGTCCTTGAATCTGCCGGATACGCAGGTGGCCGATATCGCGGTCGAAAAGAACGATCTGGTAATCGCGACGCATGGCCGGTCTTTCTATGTTCTCGACGACATCGACATACTGAGGCAGTTTACTCCCGAAATTGCGGGCCGGAAGGCTTATCTGTTCGCGCCCCCGCCGGTGATCCGTTCCGTGCAATCGGCCGTAATCGACTACTACCTGTCGGAAGCGGCTCCGAGGGTTGTGATTGAGATACTCGATGCCCACGGGCAAGTAGTGAGATCATTTGATAGCGCCGCGGCCCGAAACGCGAAGCCGGCGGCTCCCGACGATCCCGGAGATGGCAGCGCACCAGTTTCCGCGGCGGGAGCCCCGGCAGTCCGGGCGGGCACGAACCGGTTCGTGTGGGATCTGCGCTATCCGGGTCCGGTGACGTTTCCTGGCATTGTGCTGCGCTACGCGATTCCGGCGCAAGGGCCGAAGGCGCCACCCGGAGAATACGCCGTTCGTCTGACCGCGAATGACGTGACTGAAACGCAACCCCTCATCATCCGGCGCGATCCGCGGACGACGAATGCCGCTGACGCCGATCTTCAAGAGCAATTCAAGCTGGCGATGGAAATTCGCGATGAGACCAGCCGCGCGCACAAGGCCGTCATTCAGATTCGATCACTGAAGACGCAGATGGAGAAAAGTGCGGCCGAGGCGGGTGACTCCGGCATGAGCCAGCGCGCGGCGCTGATCAAGTCAAAGCTTGACGAGATCGAGGGAGACATTTACCAAGTTAAGAATCGCAGCCCAAGGGACACTCTGAATTATCCCATCAAGCTAAATAATCAACTGGCGGTCTTACAACACCTGGTGGATACGGGCGACGTCCGTCCGACTGATTCGGATTATGCGGTGTTCCAGGAGTTAAGGGCCCGGCTGAACGAGATCCTGAGCAGTTTGGATAAAGTGATAGGGGTGGATGTAAAACAGTTCAACGACCAGCTTGTGGCTCACAAGCTGGCGCCGATCACGGCCAAATAGCGACCGCACAAGCCCCCGCTTACACGTACACCCGCTTCACGCGCGCGCTGATGCTGCATAGAATGTTGTAGGAAATGGTGCCCGCCATCCGCGCAATCTCCGGAGCGTACAGGCTGGCGCCGCCTTCCGCTCCCAGCAGCGTCACATCGTCGCCTTCCCGCAGCGCCGTGGTGTGGCTCAAGTCGATGGTGGTGACGTCCATCGAAATCGCGCCGAGAATCGGCGTGATCTGCCCGCCTGCGATCACCTTGCCGCGGTTCGACAGCCGGTGAAACATGCCGTCCGCGTAGCCCGCGCCCAGCACTCCGATGCGCATCGCCCGCGGCGCGCGGAACGTCCCGCCATACCCGATCAGCGCCCCTTCCGGAACTTCCTTCACCGCCAGCAGCTTGGCCTTCCACGTCAGGGCCGGCTTCACCTCCAGCAATTGCGGGGGCGCCGCGCCGCGCGCCGGCGAAACGTAGCCGTACAAGGCGTGGCCTGCCCGCACCATCTGGTGCCAGCCCGCGCGCCGTCCATAGCCCACCGCGATGGTGCTCGAAGTGTGCCGGTATAACGGTTTGACTCCGCCCAGCTCCAGCCGCGCGCCAATCGCCTCGAAGTAGTCCAGTTGTTCCTCGGTCTGCTTTTTGGTGTAATCCGCGGCCGACGCGAAGTGCGTCATCAGGCCTTCCAGTTGCGCGTGCGGCGCCCGGCCGAGCGCCGCCAGAATCTCTTCCGCCGAGGCCCGCGTGCCCAGCCGCCCCATCCCGGAATCGATCTTGAGGTGGTAGCGCACGGTCCGCTCCGAGGCCCGCGCCAGCCGCTCCACCTGGGCGACCTGCTCGAGGGAATGCACCGCCGGCGTCAAATCGTACTCCACCAGGGCTTCCCCTTCGTAGGGCAGAAATCCGCCCATCACCAGGATGCGAATGCCCTCGATCCCGCCCCGCCACAGCGCCACGCCCTCATCCACTGTGGCCACCGCCAGCCAGCGCGCGCCTTCCGCGGCCAGCACCCGCGACACTTCCAGCGCGCCGTGCCCATAGGCATCAGCCTTGACCACGCCGGCCACTTCCACGCCGGGGCCCACCACGGCGCGCACGCCGCGGTAATTGCGGGCGATCTGCTCCCGCGAGACCAGCACATAGGAACGATAGGGACACGACACGGCTTACTAATCACCTCCGATGAAATTGGTATCGAACCGTCCGGGCTGGAAATCTTCGTGCGCGGGAGCATGGCGGACGGTTCCTGACGCCGGCTCCTTGCCGTTAGCCGCCTGGGCTACCGGCGCACACCGCCGCTTCCGCAACTTGGACATCGACCGGCAAACCGGCCATGTACAGGTCCGCGATTTTCACAGCCCCAATGCTAACCAAGGGTCCAGAGGAAATCAAATCGATTTATCGGTCGCGTTGTGATCGGCTGAATCGATCAGATGTACTTTTCGAAAAGGCGCTGTAATTCAATGTGTGTCGCACGGTGGCTCGCGGGGCGAAGACGACGATCGAAGGGAAAAACACCGGATCGAGGGATGGGGTCCAGGCGTAAGATGAATAGGATCGGGAATCTAAGATGGAAATTCCCGCTAAACAATGAATACTGTCAGTGTCCTCAACGACGTTCTTGGCCCGGTCATGGCTGGGCCATCCAGTTCTCATACAGCGGCCCCCTTCTTTATTGCGACGGCAGCTCGCCGGCTTCTGGATGAGCCGCTGGCCGGGGCAGTGATTGCTTTTGATCCAGGAGGCTCATTCGCCGAGGTCTACAAGGCCCAGCGATCAGACATCGGCTTTGCCGCCGGCCTGGCAGGCATGGAGATCACGGATCCCGACTTTTCGCGCGCTCTCGAAAGGCTGCAGGAGTCTAAGATCAGCATTCAGTTCCTGATTGAGAGACTCGCCCACAACGAGCACCCTAACTCGGTCGAACTAAGGCTGAACGGCGTTTCCGACAAGCAGTCAGTCATCAATGCTCAGTCCACCGGCGGGGGGACATTCGCTATCACGCACATCGAGAATTTCCCGGTCCACTTTGACGGCCAGTGTCACGCGGTCTTCCTGGTTGCGCGCATGGAGCATGTTGATGGCCTCCGGGAGTTGTTGAAAGATGACGCAACGCTGCCTGGAGGAATCCACGAGCAGCCGCTGGCCGACCACGTGGTCTTGCAGGCAGACCGCGCGTTACCGCTGACCAACGTGGCACGAGACAGTCTAAGGTCTTTATGCCCTTCCGCCACTCTGTGGCAGGCGATGCCAGTATTCCTGGTTAAGAAGGGGAAGCCGCTCTTTCATAGTGCGGAAGAGATGGTGGGACTGGCCAAATTGGAGGGCAAGTCTCTGGGAGAGGTCGTGCTTGACTACGAGTCTTCCATCCTCGGCCTTCCAGCGGAGCACATCACGCAGCTAGTTCTGGATCGCTTTGCGGTAATGGAACGGTCGGTAGAGCAAGGGCTGAAGACGGAAGATCCGTTGAAGATGTTGTTTCCCAGCGCAAAACGACTGATGAAGGCGGATCAAGCAGGGCGACTGGCTTGCGGCGGCTTTCATGCCAGGGCGTCGGCCCGCGCGCTGGCGGTAATGCAAGTGAGCGCAGCGGGCGGCGTCATCTGCGCCGCGCCGACGGCAGGCTCGGCGGGAGTGGTCCCAGGCGTTGTGGTCACGCTGGCGGAACAACTCGGCCTGGACAGGCCGCAAATTGCGAAGGCTCTGCTCGCAGCATCGGGTGTCGGCTTGATTACAGCCTATCGAGCGACGTTTGCCGCCGAGGTTGCCGGCTGCCAAGTGGAGATCGGCTCAGCCTGTGCCATGGCCGCCGCCGCGGTGGTGGAAGCAGCGGGTGGATCGCCGCAGCAGGCGATCGACGCGGCAGCGATCGCCTTTCAGAATATGATGGGCCTGGTGTGCGATCCGGTGCAAGGAGTGGCCGAGATTCCATGCCACGTTCGCAATGCCGCGGCGGCACCGTCGGCGTTCATCCATGCGGACCTGGCGCTGGGGGGATACCAGAATCCCATCCCCCTGGACGAGACGATCGATGCAGTTTTCCGGGTAGGAACGATGATGCCCCGGGAACTCCGATGCACGGCGCTCGGCGGCCTGGCGCAGACCCCAACGGCACGCCGGATGCTGCCCCGAGAAAGCGCTTAATTCGCTAACGCGGGCGTGCGATCCGGAGTTAGCTTCCGGTATGAACTTTGTATGATTTGGCGGCGCTATAAGCTACAATACGACGTGCGCCGCGGCGCGGGCGATAGACAAGAACTTGACATTTACTTTCCCTCCGGCCTTAGTTTGCATCACTGACTCTGGGGCGACACACCCATCGCGGGACCACGTGGGCGGGGCGGCGGCACGGAGAACCGATCCTGTTCGATGGGGACGCGAGTCATAGCAGCGACCATGCTCCAGGAACTAAAGTGATCTCAATGCACAAACAAAAACCGTTACAGAACGGCACCAAAGCCGTGTGGGGCGGAGAAGAACAGTCACTATCGGGAAGACCCACGCAGGCGCCGATTGCGCAAAGCGTGGCCTTCGGTTACGGCGATCTGGACGAGTGGCAGGCAGTGGCGTTGGGGCAACGATCCGGCCACATTTACAGCCGCAACACTAACCCCACGGTTGGCGTGTTCGAAGAGAAACTCAGGCTACTCGAAGGCGCAGAAGCGGCCACCAGCTTTGCCTCGGGAATGGCCGCCATTAGCAACACGATTTTCAGTCTGGTCAAGCCAGGGGACCGCATCGTTACGGTCAAAGATACTTACGGTGGCACGAATCAGTTGTTTCGCGAATTCCTTCCAAAGATTGACGTGAACGTTTGCTTGTGTGACACAACGGATCCCGAGCAGATTGACGTGGAGATTCGACGGGGCTGCCGGTTGGTGTATTTGGAGACGCCGACCAATCCGACGCTCAAAGTGGTAGACATCGAGCGGACCGCCCAGGTTGCCCACTCAGTGGAAGCACTCGTGGTGACAGACAACACTTTCGCCACCCCTATCAATCAGCGGCCGCTGGAGCTTGGGTCGGATCTGGTGTTGCACAGCGCCTCGAAGTTCCTGGGTGGACACGCGGATGCGCTGGGGGGAATCGTATGCGGCCGGAAGGACCTGGTACAGTCGATCTACCATTACCGGGAGATAACCGGCGCGGCGCTGGATCCTTTTGCCGCCTACCTCCTGCTGCGCGGCATGAAGACGCTTGAGATCCGGGTGGCGCGGCAAAATACAAGCGCCGCCGAGATCGCTCACTATCTCGAAGGGCACGCGGGCGTGGTTCGGGTGTACTATCCCGGGCTCGAATCGCATCCCCAGCATGAAATTGCGAAAAGACAAATGCCCGGCGGGTTCGGCGGAGTGATGAGCTTCGTTCTTCAGGGAGGCTACGATGCGGTGAAGGTCTTCCTCCCGCGGTTGCGATTCGCCCACCGTGCGGCAAATCTCGGCTCTGTCGAGACGATTGTAGGTCCACCATCGACCACCAGTCACGTAGAAGTCAGCGCGCCGGACCGCGCCGCCATGGGAATCCCGGAAGCGTTGGTCCGCTACTCAACGGGGATTGAAGCTGTAAGTGACCTGATCGCCGATCTGGAGCAAGCGCTGACTTGCGTGACGGATCCGATGGGGACCAGATGATCGCTCAGGAGCGCGAGGGCCGCATGCTTTATGGTTGGGGCAAATGCGGGCAAGGATCGACGAAGGAGATGGCTGGCGGAGCACCGGGAAGCGCCAGGAGTGTAACGAGATAGAACACGATGCGATTACTCATAACGTTGTTGTTCGCAAGTGCGGCGATTCAACCGGTCAGGCTGGCCCATAACCCGATCGTCACCCCGCAACTGAGCGCGACGCTGGGAGACAATATCAACGGGCCGTCGCTTATCCGCGTACCGGCCTGGGTAAAGAAGCCGTTAGGCAAATACTATCTTTACTTCGCGCACCATCAGGGGAAGTTTATCCGGCTTGCATACGCCGACCACCTGGAGGGTCCGTGGAAGATCTACGAACCGGGAACACTGCGCCTGGAAGAGGCCGTGGCCTGCCACGATCACATCGCGTCGCCGGATGTGCATATCGATGACAGGACGCGGCAAATCCGCATGTATTTCCACTGTCCGGCCGAAGGCACGGGGAACGACATCGATCAGCAAAAGACGCTGCTGGCGAGGTCGCCGGATGGTCTGCACTTCACAGCGGGGCTAACGCCGCTTGGGCCGGCGTATTTCCGGGTTTTTCACTGGAGAGACTTCGATTATGCCGTCGCCCGCGGGGGAGTGTTTCTGCGGTCGCGGGATGGATCGACGCCTTTCGAGCAGGGCCCGACGTTGTTTAATGAAGATCCTAGTCTAATGCTGCGGCATGCGGCGGTAGACGTTCAGGGAAATCGTTTGTCAGTCTACTATTCCCGCATTGGAGACAGCCCGGAGCGAATTCTTGTTTCATATATCGATTTGACTTCGGACTGGAGTAAGTGGAAGGCCTCGGCGCCGGTGACGGTGATCGCTCCTGAGACGGCTTACGAAGGAGGATCCCTGCCCCTTGAGCCCTCCCAAACAGACCTGGCGCCGGGAAGAGTGAGACAACTACGGGATCCGGCGATTTTCCGGGAGGGCGGTCAGACTTACCTGCTCTATTCAATTGCCGGGGAAAGCGGGATTGCAATTGCGAAACTATAGGCGTCTTGGCGAAATCCTTGTCTGCCTCGCGTTAGTTCGCCCGGAGTGCGGCGCGCAAACCAGCGCGCTGGCGAAAAAACCGGAGATCGCGGGCGCCATTCAGGTGCTGGACGCCTGGATGCAAGCGACGGCCGCTTCGCGCGAGGAGCCTGGGCTTTCCATCGGCGTGGTGTGCGGACAGGATCTGATCTGGTCGAAGGGTTACGGCTTCGCGAACGTCGAGAAAGGGCTCCCGGCCACCTCCGGCACGATTTACCGCATCGCATCCATCTCGAAGGTGTTCACGGCTACGGCGATTCTGCAACTTCGCGATGCCGGCAAGCTGCAACTCGACGATCCGGTATCGAAGCATCTGTCATGGTTCCAGGTGAAGGAGCCCAGTTCGGACTCGCCACCAATTACAATCTGGCATCTTCTGACTCACACTTCGGGCCTGGCGAGGGAGCTTCCGGTTTTCTACTGGAACGACCTCAAGTTTCCGAGCCGCGAGGAAATGGCGCGGCTGGCGCCGGACGAACCTGCGATCTTTCCCGCGGAGACAGAGTACAAATACTCTAACCTCGCGCTGGCAATAGCCGGGGAAGTTGTCGCGGCCGTTTCCGGCGAGCCGTACCCGCAATATGTCGAGAATCACATCCTGCGTCCGCTAGGGATGTCGTCCACTCTGGTAGAGCCGCCTCCAACGGCTCCGAACCTTGCGGTGGGATACCGGAAGCGCGTTCCGGGTGAACCAAGAGAAGCCGAGGGGTTTATCGATGCGCGCGCGCTTACGCCTTCGGCCGGTCTCGCATCGAACGTGGACGATCTCGCGAAATTTGTTTCGCTGCAATTTCGCGATGGGCCGGCCGCGGGTCCCCAGATTCTGAAAGGCTCGACGTTGCGGGAAATGCAGCGCGTGCAGTGGCTGCGGCCGGATTGGCAGAGCGGGCAAGGGCTGGGTTTCGGAATCCGCCGCGTGGGCCAGCAAGTGCGGGTCGGCAAGGATGGCGCCGCGCCGGGCTATAAGAGCCTGATGGAATGGATTCCGGCCGAGAAGTTCGGCGTGATTGTGCTGATGAACGGGTACGACTCAGATCCGACCTATTATGTGAATCAAGCTCTGAGCATAATGGGGCCGGCCATCGCGAAGGCCACAGCACGGCCGAAGCCCGCGACGGCCGCCGATCCGTCATGGACGCAATACACGGGGACCTATGAGTGGAAGCACGTCGAAGCCCAGATCATGATTACAGACGGCGAGCTGATCATGATTTCGCCCGAGGCCGCGACCCCCTGGGAATCGCGCGTACGGCTGACGCCGGTAGGGCCTCACACATTCAAAATGACCGGCGGAGCCAATGACGGCGAGCTATTGCAGTTCGACGTGGATCAAACGGGCGCCGCCACGAGGTTTACGGCAGGCAGCTATTACCGGATCCGAAAGCGTTGAGGATGCCGAAAAAGTCCGAAGGCAGCATATTGAGCCGCCGATGAACGCTGATGGACGCCGATAAAACATTGCTTCCCGATCTGCATTCATGTGTGTTCATCGGCGGCTAGCCCGGCTTCGGCTCTTTTCTGCAAGCTCACTTCTGCGCGCACCCGGCAGGCGATGATTGCCTCGGCGCGGCGGACTTGTCATTTATATTTTAGATTACAGCCGAAGCATAATATCGAATTGTCTTGCTATCGGAAGGTTCCTACAATGAAGAGGAACTCAGGATGAAGACGAAGCTGATCAAGAACGCGAAAGTGATCGATGTTGAGGCCGGAATCGTGCGGCCCGATCTGCAGATCTCGATTCGCGACGGGCGCATTGAGGAGGTCGCCTCCCCGGTCCACGGCCGCTTCACAGAAGTGATCGATGCCGGCGAGTTCTACGTGTGCCCGGGGCTGATCGACACTCACGTCCACCTCTTCCTGGATGCGGGCGAAAACCCGCGGATCACATTTCTCGAAGGCGACGCCGACAGCAGGTTACGCACCGCACGCGCCAATGCCCAGCGGGCGGTTTCCGCGGGAATCACCACGCTCCGAGACTGCGGAGGTCCGGCCGAGCTGGTCTGGCCTCTGCAACGCTCGGTGGAACGAGGCGACATTCACGGACCGCGGATTCTTGCCTGCGGGTCGCCGCTGGTGTCCCCGGGAGGGCATTGTCACTTCTTCGGGATTGAGCTGAGAAGCGCAGCGGACGTCGCGGGCGCCATCGAGAAACAGGTGGGACAGGGCGCATCGTTTGTGAAGCTGATAGCTTCCGGCGGCGGACTTACTCCCGGCACAAGGCCGCAGGAAGCGGACCTTCCGCTGCCTCTGATGCGGGAGGCGACGCGTGTGGCGCGAGCGCATGGCGTGTATGTGGCGGCGCACTGCCACGCGACCGAGAGCATTGTTCGCGCGCTCGATGCCGGTGTGGACACGATCGAACACGCCGGATTTGTGAGCACCTCGGGCTATCCGCGATTCGATGCGGAGATCGCGACCCGGCTCAAGGCTGAAGGCACGATTGTGGTCCCGACGGTGATTTCGGCAGTTCGGATGGCGAGCGCCCTCCGCCGGCAGGCGGTGAACGATAGCCAAACCCGCCGCTCGATGGCGCGGTTCGCCGCGCGGAGCGAGCATGTGGCGCGCTTCCTGGAAGCGGGAGTGCGCATCGCGGCGGGTACGGATTGCGGCGTGTCGAACACGCCTTTCGATTCCCTCGCCGACGAGTTGAGCACTTACGTGAAAGCGGGAATGACGCCGGCCGGCGCACTTCGCAGCGCCACCTCGGAAGCCGCACGATACCTGCGGCAGCCGGCGCTCGGTGCGATTCAGCCCGGGTACGCCGCAGATCTGCTCTTTCTGGAGGCGAATCCGTTGCTGGATTTGAAGGCGCTGCGAATGCCGGCGGCCGTTTTCAAGGGAGGCGAGATGGTAGCCGGCACCACAGCTCCTTCGGTGGAATACCGGGAGATTCGCGTGTTGTCGCGCAGCCTGAGATCTTCGGCCGGGTAATTGGGTTGTTTGCTGGGAGGATGACATTTATGATGCACACGTCCATGAGGTATACGGGTAAGGTTCTCTGCTGTTCCATAGTATTGGCTATTTCCGCTTTGGCTTCCGATGGAGACAAGGCGCGGAGGGCAGTTACGCCGGACGACTATCTTGCGGTCGAGATCCCTGGCGAAGTGCAGCTCTCGCCCGATGGCAAGGTGGTCGCGTATGTAGTGGCGTCGATCGAGGTCAAGCAGAAAACCAGAGATTCGCAGATTTGGGTCGTTGCGGCGGACGGAAGCCAGGCGCCCCGTCAATTCACGACGGCGGAAAACGCGACTTCGCCGCGGTGGAGTCCAGATGGCGGTTCGCTGGCGTTCCTTTCGGCCCGGCGCGATCCGCGCACGGGCACGGCAGCGAGGCCCCAAGTATACGTTCTGCCGACAGCAGGGGGCGAGGCGCGGCGGATCACCGATCTGAAAAATGGAGTCACAGCGTTCCAGTGGTCGCCCGACGGGAAGCACCTGGCATGCGTGAGCAAGAGCGGTCCCGGCGATTCGCAAGCCGCAGCCGGCGGACACAGCGATCTGAGGAGCTATCACAATCCGGAATACAAGGCGGATGGAGTGGGGTTTTACGACGAGGCTCGCTCGCACATTTGGGTTGTGGACCTGGGCACCGGAGCCGCTAAACAGATCACTAATGGCGCCGAGCGGAACGATTCCGACCCGCAATGGTCGCCGGATGGAACCCGCATCGCGTTCACTGGATGGCGGACCGATGCGATGTCAATTCGAAATAACGACATTTGGGTGGTTCCCTCCGGCGGCGGCACTCCGCTGAAGGTGTCCGACCGTGAGGTTGGCATCGAGTCGGTGCGATGGTCTCCCGACGCACAGCGGATCGCCTATGTCGCCAGCGCGGACGACGTCGGGATTCCCAAGATCTGGATCACTTCCGCGGCCGGAGGCGCATCGATTTTGGCCAGCAGCGAGGTGACCTACGCGGCACACCTGGAATGGACCCGTGACGGACGGGGCCTCTATTTTGTCGCCCCGAGGAAAGGGGACCAGGATCTCTTCCATATCCAGCTCGATACGCGGCAATTGGAGCAACTCACGTCGAGGATCACGGTGCGGCAGGTTTCGTTTGCGGAATCCACACACAGGATTGCCTACACGGCCGCGGATGAATCGCATCCCGGCGATGTGTTTGTCAGCGATGCGCGCGGCGGCGAGCCCCGGCAATTGACCCATCTGAATGCGAGCCTGCTCGACGAACTCGAGCTCGAGCGGATGGAGCCCTTTACGTACAAGGGCGCGGACGGCTGGGAAGTGGAGGGGTTTTTCATGAAGCCCTTCGGCTGGCGCGAAGGCAAGAAATATCCCATGATTCTGAATATCCATGGCGGCCCGAACGGAATGTGGGGTTTCGACTGGTCGCACGATAATCAGACCTTCGCGGCACAGGGTTGGGCGGTGCTTTGCCTGAACCCACGCGGTTCCTCGGGATATGGGGAGGCATTTCAGCGGGGCGTGGACAAGGAATGGGGAGGGAAGGCATTCCAGGACGTCATGGCGGGCGTGGACGCGGCACTTGCCCGCAATCCGTGGATCGATTCGCAGCGCCTGGCGGTCACCGGAAAGAGCTTTGGCGGATTCATGACGGATTGGATCGTGACCCATACCACGCGGTTTAAAGCCGCCGCCACGCTGGCCGGCATCTCCAATTTCATCAGTGTGGAGGCGACCCGTGACGGATTCTACGGGCACGCGCGCGATTTCGGCGGCGACCTGTATGAGAACTTCGATCTCTATTGGAAATACTCGCCGGTTCGCTATGCCGCCGACGCGAAGACCCCCACGATCGTGCTGCACGGAGAGAACGACCACCGCGTTCCGATCGAACAGGGAGAGCAGTTCTTCCGGGCGCTGCGCCACTTCGGCGTGCCTGCCGAAATCGTGTTCTTCCCGCGCGAAGGACACCTTCTGCGCGGGGAGCCGGCACACGCCGTCGACTTGATGAAATGGGAGATCTACTGGTTCAACCGGTTCATGGAAGGGAAGCCGGACGCGGTTCGCCCCAGCGCCGAATAAGCGGGGCGATATCACCAGGCGGGCGAGGGTGTCGCGTTGCAATGCCGCCGGACCCCGAACCCGGCCACCGACCGGCCAGGCGGCGCGGCCCGCAAGAGTATAATCTCCGGTAGGAGGAATCACTTGCTGCCATCTCCGGGGAGATTTCCCCGGGCGGAGGTCAAACCCGCAGCCCCGTTTTGGGACGACAAGAAACCATGACCAAAGGAATTTGTCTGCTATGCCTGGCGCTGGCCCTGATGGGTTGCGGCGCCCGGGAGACGGCGAAACGGTATCCCATGCAAGGCGATGTGAGAGCGCTCGATCCCACCGCCAAGACCGCTACCATCGCCGCCGGCAAGATTGGCGACTGGATGGAACCGATGACCATGGAATATCCCGTGAAGCCGGATTCCGAACTGGCGAAACTTCACGTGGGCGACCATATTGATGCCGTTGTGGTGGTGCAAGGCGAGAAGTATTACGTTACCGACGTGAAGGTGGCGCCGAAGCAGTAATACCGAGCGTGCCGCCTATGAGCCGCGCGCGGAGCGGCGCCGCTTCGGGGCCCAGGTTTGCTACGATCTCAGGCGAGCACAGCCGATTCGAATGCGAGTAGACGACGCACCCCAGGAGCAATTCTATGCCGCCGTGGCGCGCGAGATTCTGCCCCGTCTGGAAGCCTTGGCTCAGTGCCGTTCGACCGCCGCAATGGAGGTCCACCCGGCTTACCGCGCCATAGCCCCACTGGTTGCCCGATCTCTCGCCACGCCGCACATCGCCGACTTTCGCCATCAGGAAGCCCCGGCGCGAGTGCGCTACCGCGTTCTGGCCTGGAACATTGAGCGCGGCACCGAGTTGGAGGCGCAACTGGAAGCCTTCCGTTCGCACCCCTACCTGAAGACCTGCGACGTTCTGCTGATCACCGAAGCCGATGCGGGAATGGCGCGTTCGGGCAACCGCATGGTAGCCGAAGTGCTGGCGCGCGAACTGGGGATGGCCCAGGTCTTCGCGCCCTGCTACATCGCCTTGGGAAAGGGCTCCGGCGTGGAGCGGCACGTGGAGGGCGATAACACCTACGGACTTCACGGCAACGCCATCCTGAGCCGCTATCCGATGCGCGACATCCGTGTGATCCCGCTCGACAACGGCGTGGACAAGATGGCGCATCGCGAGAAGCGCCTCGGCCGCCAGGCCGCCGTGGCCGCC
Organism: Bryobacterales bacterium; assembly: GCA_963842505.1. GTDB lineage: Bacteria > Acidobacteriota > Terriglobia > Bryobacterales > Bryobacteraceae > PALSA-129. The sequence goes on along the minus strand of CAWJGZ010000003.1, from coordinate 94,360 downwards.
CGGATCGATTTCCCGAATCTTTCGCTCCACGCGGTTTCCGTACACCTGGACGCCCAGTCCACCCAGCGGCACCGGCGCGAACAAATGCGCCGCGTTCTGGATGCCCTGGCTCCCGGCCTGCCCGTGATCCTGGGCGGCGACTGGAACACCAGCACCTACGATTCGTCGCACGCCTTCCGCGCCATTCTGGGCTTCTGGTTGCGCGTCCTGATGGGCGTGGACCACGTCATCCGCAACCACTACCTTCACCCCGAGCGCCGGTTCGAACGCAGACTGTTTCAGTTGCTGACCGACCGCGGATTCGAATACCAACGCTCGAACCGTATGGGCGAACACACCATGTGCTACGACGTGTGCGATCCGCGCGCCACCGGAAACCTGCGCGAGTGGGTGCCGGAGTGGTGCTTCGCCTTCATCCGTTGGGCCTTGCGCAACCAACAGGGGCGATGCCCCATGAAGCTGGACTGGTTCGCCACCCGCGGCCTGCGCGTGGAAAACCCCGTGGTGATTCACGACCTCCGTGAGGGCCGGACGGCGCCCATGTCGGATCACGACGCCATCGGCGTGGATGTCGTACCGTGACCGCCGCTATCGTCAATCCCCGTGCCGGTTCCGGCGCCGCGCGCCGCCGCTGGCCTCGGGCGGCCCGCATGCTGGCGGAGCGGCTCGGGCCGGTCAAGGTCTGTTTCACCGAAGGTCCCGGCCATGCCACGGTTCTAGCCCGCGAACTGGCGGACGCTGGATACGACCTGCTGATCGCCGCTGGAGGCGACGGGACTCTGAACGAGGTAGTGAACGGGATCCTTATGGGATCATGTGATGCGCGGGTCGGCGTGCTGCCCCTGGCAAGCGGCGGCGACTTTGCCCGCACGCTCGGACTGGCAGGGCTGGCGCCGGCGGTGGGCGCTCTGGCCGCCGGGGAATCCCGCCACATTGACGTGTTTCGCGCGCGCTTCCGTTCGCCCAGCGGCGCTCCCGCCGAGCGCTGCTTCCTCAATGCCGCCAGCTTCGGCCTCGGCGCCGTGGCCGCTCTTGGAATGCGGCATTGGTACCGCGCCGTGCCGGGTGGCGCCCGGTACCTTGCCGCGGCCATTCCGGCGCTGGCACGCGGCCGATCTTTCCCAGTGACATTGTGGCTCGACGATTGCCCGTCCGCTGCCTTCGACATCACCACGGCGGCGGTGGCCAACGGCCAATACCAGGGCGGCGGCATCCGCATTGCGCCGGCAGCCGACATTCAGGACGGCCTCGCCGATATCACGGTGGTGGAGCGCGTCAGCCTGGTTGAGGTGGCGGCGCATCTGCCGATCCTTTATTCGGGCGCGCTCTACTCGCACCCCAAAGTCCGCCACTGGCGCGCCGCGCGCGTGCGGGCGGAAGCGGAAACCGAGGTGCCCGTGGAACTCGACGGCGAACCCGTCGGAACGCTGCCGCTCGAAATCGAAGTGCTGCCGCGAGCTTTGCGCTTCATTTTTCCGCCGGCAGGTACAGGACCGACAGTACGAAATACAACACACAAAGACACAGAAGATCCACGGGACCATTGACTTCCGCCGTGCACTCAGTCAGAATTCGGTGATATCGACGGCTAAGAGAGAGCCAGTCGACGCGAAACAATAAGGAGGGAGACTGTGAAAAAACTCATTGCGATAGCGCTGCTCTGTGTCGGGGCTTCTGTTTTGGCCGCGGCGCAAGCTGCTGGAGCAGCTCCCGAGATCGATCCGGGCTCGGGTGCAAACGCACTCGCCCTGATCGCCGGTGCGTTGCTCGTCATTCGGGGCCGCAGAAAAAGCTAAGGCCCCGATCTAACCAGCCCCCGAGGCGCGCGCCTCGGGGGGACTTTCCTCGTTGCCTCTTGCCTGAGCTCATCCAGCGCCAACCGGGGCCAGCGGCGTCCAGCCGTCCGCCCGCGCAGTCGCTTCTATCAGGGTTGACTGCCTCGACGGTGGAGCAGCGGGTTGCCTGGATCGCTCTGCTGTTTATCCCCGAACTCATCGCCATATCGGTTTGGCTGGATACGGCATCGCTCAGCCGGGATTATGTTCTCACACGCTTCATCAGCCACTGGGGGGCATGGATTCTGCGGGCGCTTGTGGCGTGCGCGGCGCTTTTTCTGGTCTTCGGCTACCTTCGGGCCAAGCCTGTGCTGCGGGAGATAAGCCGAAGATCCGCACAGCTTCCCGTTCGACCGGCTTTTCTCGCAGGCCACTTTGGCTCACTGGCAGTGTTTGCCTTTCTTTCGCGAATCCTATTTGGCGGAAGCGCGCTTGGGCCATGGACGGACGGCGCCGCTCTGGCCTGGGTTGCATCCGGCCTTGTGGCGATTGTGCTGGCCGCCGCTGCGTTTCTGCCGCCGGAAACCTGGCCGGGGCTGGTCCGCTGCACCGGCAATACGTGGGCCTATGCCGCCGTCACGGCAATAGTTGTCTGCTGGCTGGGCCAGGCGCTCCGCCTGCTTTGGGAGCCAGCTACCCGGACAACCTTCATCATCGTCAAGTTCTTACTCGGCTTATTCCTTTCGCGCGTCGTCTCGGAGCCAGCCACCGCGACCATTGGTAGCACATCTTTTACGGTGATCATAGATCCGGCATGTTCCGGGCTCGAAGGCGTCGGCCTGATGCTGGTATTCGGGGTGCTGTGGTTGTGGCTTTTCCGCCAGGAGTTGCGCTTTCCCCAAGCCATACTACTGGTGCCTGCGAGCCTGGGAATCGCGTTCCTGTTGAACAGCGCCCGCATCGCCGCGCTGATTCTGATCGGCAATGCCGGCGCGCCCAGCATCGCGGCCGGGGGTTTTCACTCACAAGCCGGCTGGATCGCTTTCAACGTGGTTGCCTTGGGTCTGGTTTTGGGATCGCAACACGTGCCCTGGATTGCCGTGAGCCGGCCCCAGCCAGCCCCCGCCGACAGCCGCGCCGATAATCCGGCCGCGCTATATTTGGCGCCGTTCCTGGCAATTCTGGCCGCAGGCATGGTTTCGCGGGCTGTTGCCGGCCGCTTTGAATGGCTCTATCCGCTGCGTTTGTTCGCCGCCGCCGGGGTATTGTGGTGCTACCGCAAGAAGTACGTCAAGCTGAATTGGGCCTTTGGCTGGCTGGGTCCGGCTGCCGGCGCAGTAGTGTTCGCGTTGTGGATTGCGCTCGATCGCCTGGCAGCCCCGAGTTACGCCAGTGGAACCGGTTCCGGCCTGATTCCGGGCCACGGCGCGGGCTGGATGGTATGGCTCGCGCTGCGCACTCTGGGGGCCGTCGTCACCGTGCCGATCGCGGAGGAGTTAGCCTTTCGCGGGTTCCTGCTGCGCCGCCTGGTCTCCGCCGATTTTGAAGGCATCGACTTCCGGAACGCTTCGCTCTTTGCCCTGCTGGGATCGTCAGTAGCATTCGGCCTGATGCATGGCGCCCGGTGGTTCGCCGGCTCGCTGGCAGGGCTGGTGTACGCTTTGGTGCTGCGGCGGCGAGGAAGAATCGGGGAGGCGGTGGCCGCTCACGCCACGACCAACGCTCTGCTTGCCCTATGGGTGATTGCGCGCGGCGATTGGCGCCTCTGGTAGCGGGGTTCGGTTGGCGCTTAGTCCCTCACGCCAAAGCCTGTTTGCAGTATGCGAGGCACTTCTTCACCTCCGCCACACGGTCGGATCCCGGCGGAATCGCATACTCCATCTCGATGTTAGCGGGGATGCCGTATTTTTCCTGCTTGAGCAATTGCAACACCGGCTTGATGGGTGTATCGCCCTGGCCCCATGGGGTGTTCGGTCCGTGATCCCTCTTCCGGTCCTTGAGATGCAAATTGGTGATGCGCGCGTGATGCTCCTTGATAAAGGCTACGGCATCGTAGTTACAAGCGGTAAAGTGGCCGATATCCAGATTCACCGCATTGTACTTTCCGAACGAAAGCACCTTTTCATAGCTTTCCAAAGAACCGGTTTCGTTGGGATCGGTGTTGTTATCGTGGCCGTGAAAACCGATCGGCATTTTGTATTTCTCGGCGAAGGGCGTGACGCGCTTCGCCACCGTCACCTTCGTGCTGGTGGAGATAGCTCTGGCGCCCAGGGCATTGGCCAGCAGGAAGGCATAATCCATCTCGTCGTCGGTGACCGACTCGTTCATGTTGAAGCAGAGGATCGCGATCTGGATACCGGCGCGGTTCGCCTTGTCGCGAATCTCCTTGAACCTGTCCATCGAGACGGACTTCCGCCACTGGAGGATCTCCTGCGAGCGCGCCGCGCCGCCACCAGGCGGCAAGCCGGCGGCCGCTTCGGCGGTCTCAGACATCAGTTCCATTTCGTCCAGCCCGATATCCACGAATGCGCGAATGACATCGTCCAATTTCATGGAGCCGAAGCTGTAAGTGATGGCGCCGATCTGCACGCCCGCGAATTTCGAGTGCATCCGGGCGGCGCCGAGAGCTTTCAGGGCCGGCAGAGCGGCCAGCAGGGCTCTTCCGGCTTCTCGTCTGCTATAGAGCATCGTTGCCTCTTTTGCCGGCCAGTATTGTAGCGCCCATCGGCGTGCCGCAAAATCAGGCGCGCCGCCAGACTCCGCCGCCGCGCAGGGCGAGGTTCGCGATGTGGCCCGCGCGCGCCGCCGAAACCCCGATCTCCACGGGCGCGTTGGCCGCATGGCGCGACTTCACACAATCCAGAAAATTCTTCACGTGGTCCAGCGTCCCATCGCCGGTGGACTGCACTTCCAGGATCGCATTGGCCGGGTCGGGCCGCTCGCTGTACTGCGGGAACTCCGGATAGACCGAAAAACCGCCGCGCCATAACCGCATCGCCGCCTTCGTGCCGCGAATCATCAGCCCACCGCCTTCGATGTATCCCACCAGCGCACAGTCGAATTCCACCATGGCATGTCCCGGGTATGAGAGCGCGGCGCTCATGGTGTCGGGCGTTTGCCGTTGGGCCAGAATCGCGGTCATGCCGTTAGCGGTTGCGCGCTCAGGCATATCGACACCCATGAACCAATGCGCCACATCCACCCAGTGGACGAACAGGTCGGTCATGGCGCCGCCTCCGAAATCCCAATACCAGCGCCAGTTGGCGTATTGATCGGCATCGAATGCGCGATCCGACGCGGGGCCCAGGAACCGCTTCCAATCCAGTTTGGCGGTATCGAAATTCCCCGGCCTGCCTGGCGAAAGATGGTTCTGATACCAGTAGGTGCGAATTAGCGTCACCTGGCCCAACCTGCCGTCCGCAATTTCGTTTCGCGCCCGCGCGAAGTGCTCCCAGCTTCTCTGCTGGAGGCCGATCTGGACCACGCGCCCCGATTCGCGCACCGCGGCGATGAGCGGTTCGCTTTCTTCCAGCGTGTGAGTGACCGGCTTTTCGCAGTAAATGTCTTTCCCCGCGCGCAGGGCATCCAGGAGGATCGGCACGTGCCAATGGTCGGGGGTAGCGATCACCACGGCATCCACGTCCTTGCGGTCCAGCAGCTCGTGGTGGTCCGCGTACTCCTGGGCATTGGGGGCGTGCGCCGCCCGGGTGGTGGCAAGATGCGGCTTGTAGACGTCGCAGAGCGCCACGATGTCATTCGACTCGAGCTGATTGAGAAAGCCGAGAATTGTCTGGCCCCGCTGCCCGGTGCCGATGGCGCCGATCCGGATCCGGTCGTTGGCTCCGAGAATGCGGCCATAAGAGGCCGCCGTGATGAGTGCCGCTTTGACGAATTGCCGCCGGTCCGAGACCGTTATGGGAGTATTCATAGTAATTCCGCTTTCGGTGCGCGTTTGAGCTTTGTCACAACCACTATAAGACAAGTAGAACAGGGCTCCTATGAGCAGACTGCGGCTCACAACACATGGGCGCCGGCGGTGGTGTGAGCAGATTTTCGGATGAGACCTGCTGGCCGGTCCGCGGAGTTTCTGTCCAGGGGCAGAGCCTTACGCCCCGTTCCGGGGCTACCTGTACTCGCGACAGATTCCACACGGCTTACGCCGTGGGCTAGGGGCTTTCGCCCTACGGGCTAAGCTCAGTACACCGTTTCATCAATATCCTTCGTATTCCACGAAGGCCGCTTCCCGACGGTCGCGGTTCTGTTTGGGGGCCGCGCGGGGGCGAGCGCACCGCCGTTCGCCCAGTGATAAAATCCTCGTCGTCATGAGAACCCGAATCCTCTGTGTTTTCGCGGCCGCGCTGGCCGCCTGCGTGGTCTTTGCGGCCGTCACGATTCCCGTGATTCCCTACGCACCAGGCGATCGCACCCAGCCCTTGCCGCGCCAGATCACGCCGGGCGGCGGCGGGACTGCCTATCAACCGGGTGAGCCGCCATCGGACGCGGTGGTCCTTTTCAACGGACAAAACCTTTCGGGCTGGCAGCACCCCGACGGAAAGCCCGCCGATTGGCTGGTAACCGCCGGAATCCTGCAGGTCAAACCCAAGAGCGGCGACATCCAGACCACGCAGGCATTTGGCGATTGCCAGGTGCACGTGGAATGGGCCACGCCCGATCCAACCCAAGGCCAAGACCAGGAGCCGGGAAACAGCGGCGTCTTTCTGATGACCCTGTACGAAATCCAGGTGTTGGATTCGTACCGCAACAAGACCTATCCCGACGGGCAAGCCGGCGCGGTCTATTCGCAATATCCACCGCTGGTCAACGCCAGCCTGCCCCCGGGCGCCTGGCAGACCTACGACATCGTCTTTCACGGACCGCGCTTTTCCGCCGAGGGCGATCTCATGCGCCTGGCGACGGCCACGGTTTTCCACAACGGCGTCCTGGTGCAGGACCATGTCACGCTGACCGGCCCGACGGAGTGGGTGAAGCGTCCGCCGTACCACGCACACGCCGCGACAATGCCGCTGCGCTTGCAAGACCACGGCCAGCCGGTGCGGTATCGCAATATCTGGATTCGCGAAATTCCCGACGCGACGCGGTGAGACGCCCGAGGCGGCAAGGCCGTTGTGCACTCATGCGAATCTGTGACATTGGCAGAACATGGGGTTGGCAGGCGAAAGCGCCTGCCCCACATTGCGTGTGCCATCTGTTCGGGCACGCGTGAGAAATGCGCGCTGGTTTTTCTGACCCTGTAGTAACTCGCTTCAATTGATGCCGAAACGGAGCCAGTTTCGCTGCCTCCGCGGTGAACCTGTTGCCGCAATCGAGATATACTGAGCGAAATCCCATGGACCCCAAGCAAGACGGGAAAGCGCTCGACCGCAGGGATTTCCTCATCGGCTCTTCACTCGCCGCTGGAGCCGGCCTGGTATTCGGCGCATCGCCCATCTCCGCGACGAAACTTTCCTCCAACGAAGTGCGCGTGGCGCTGCTGGGAGCGGGAGCGCAAGGGCAGGTGCTTCTGGACGCCTGCCTGCAGATTCCCAACGTGCGCTTTGTGGCCGTGTGCGACATCTGGACCGAATACAACCAGCGGCGCGTTTCCCGACTGTTGAAAGACGGCGGACACCCTAACAACGCGTATGTGGACTACCGCGAAATGCTCGACAAGGAAAAGGGCAACCTCGACGCGGTACTGATCGCCACGCCCGACTTCTGGCACGCCGAACACGCCATCGCCTGCATGAAGGCCGGTCTGGAGGTTTACTGCGAAAAGGAGATGTCCAACAGCCTGGCCGATGCGCGCCGCATGGTCGAGACTTCCCGCCAGACCGGCAGGCTGCTGCAGATCGGACACCAGCGCCGCAGCAATCCGCGGTACCTGTTCTGCTATGAGAAACTGCTCCACGAAGCCAAACTGCTCGGCAGGATCACAGCTATCAACGGGCAGTGGAACCGCTCCAAACGCGACTTTGCGACTATCCCCGAGCGCTACGCCATCAAGCCGGAGATTCTCGAGAAGTATGGGTACCGCTCCATGCAGGAGTTTCTCAACTGGCGGTGGTATCGCGGCCTGGGCGGCGGACCCATCGTGGACCTGGGGTCGCACCAGATCGACATTTTCAACTGGTTTCTGGATGCACGCCCGCAAGGCGTCACCGCCAGCGGCGGCACCGATTACTTCAGCAAGGCCACGCACGAATGGTACGACACGGTGATGGCGGTCTATGATTACGCGACAGCCAGCGGCACGGTGCGCGCGTTCTACCAGACGGTCACCACCAACGGTTTCGGCGGCTACTACGAAGTCTTCATGGGCGATCAGGGCGCCCTGGAGATTTCGGAATCGGCGGGCCGGGGCAAGGTATATCGCGACGTCGCCAACGCGCCCGATTGGAAGTCGTTTGTGAAAGACGGCCTGTTACTCGAGCCCAAGGAAGCTGCCCAGCCTGCCGCGCCGGCTGGCGCGGTGCTGGACATTCGCGAGACTCTTCCGCCCCCCACCTACGGATTGCCGGTGCAGATGCGGAAAAAGTATCACCAGCCGCACCTGGAGAATTTCTTCGGGGCAATGCGGGGAAAGACAAGACTCAACTGCCCGGCCGAGATCGGCTATGAGACTGCCGTGACGGTGCTCAAAGTCAACGAGGCGGTGGAAGCCCGCGCCCGATTGGACTTCAAGCCCGAAGACTTCGGGGCCTGAGGATGAGAGCGCGCCCGCACATATCGGTGGCGGCGGCCGCCCTCATGCTGGCAGCCGCGTGGCCGTCGCTCGCCCAGCCCGCGAAAAAAGCCTCGGCTCGCAAGGCGATGCTGGGCGACAACAGCGCGGGGAGCCGTGGACAGCCCGCTCATATCATCGCCTTGCGCGATCCCGAAGGAGACACGATTCAGCCCGAGGACCGGCGGCCATTGCCCTTTTCTACCCGCCAGACCTGCGGCGCGGACTGCCACGACGTCGCCACCATCAGCCGCGGATGGCATTTCAACGCGGGCCTCGCCGGCGTGCCCCCGGGCAGAAGAGGACAACCGTGGTTCCTGGTGGATCGGGAGACCGCAACCCAGATACCTTTGTCTTATCGGGCCTGGCCAGGCACTTACAAGCCGTCACAACTGGGACTAAGCGACCGCGACATGGCTCTGCGCTTCGGCGGCCGCATGGCCGGGGGACTGCCGCAGGGGGACGTTGGCGGCGATCGTTTGCGCTGGGTGGTATCCGGCGACCTGGAAGTGAACTGCCTGACCTGCCACGATGCCTCGCCGGCGTACGACCAGGCGGAATATGCGCACGAGGTCGCCCAGGAGAATTTCCGCTATGCGCCGGCCGCCGCCAGCGGCCTCGCCGTAGTCACGGGCTCCGCCAAAGAGATGCCCGATTTCTTCGACTATCTTTTGCCTAACTCGGTGGAAGACTCCCTGCAGGATAAGATTCCCAGGGTGGAATATGCGCGCCAGCGCTTTCTGCCCAATGGCAAAGTGGCGTTTGACATAGTCCGGGAAGTCAAAGTCGTTCGCTGTTATTACTGTCACACCAACATAGACGTAGAGCAGACCGGCACGGCCCGCTGGAAAGCCAACGAGGATGTTCATTTGGCGCGGGGGATCACTTGTGTGCAGTGCCACAGGAACAACCTGAACCACATGATTACGCGGGGCTATGAAGGCGAACCGGCGGCTGGCGGAGATGCCTTTGCCAGCTCGCTTTCCTGCCGGGGATGCCACATGGGTGAGGGTGGCGACCCGAATTTGCCTGGCCGGATGGGCGCGCCCAAGCCGGATCACGCCGGCATCCCGCCGATCCATTTTGAAAAGCTGACTTGCACCGCCTGCCACTCCGGGCCGTGGCCCGCGGATAACACGCGCCGCATGAAGAACGGGCTTTCACACGGCCTGGGAGAGTTCAACGTCAATAAGTCGCCGGAGGTTCTGCCGCACATTGCGTACCCAGTATTCGCTCCTCAGCAGGATGGCAAGATCGCGCCGCACCGCATCATCTGGCCCGCATTTTGGGGCAGGTTGCGGGCTGGATCAGTGGCGCCGCTCAATCCCGACGAAGTGCGCAAGACTTTGCAAAAAGGAAAACTACAAAAAGCGCTGGCGCCCGACGGAAGCTGGCCGCTGGCCGACGCCGAGTGGGTCGCGCAGGTGCTGCGGTTACTCGATGAAGAAGGCGGTACGGCCTCGCCGGCTGTGTATATTAGCGGCGGCAAACTGCACCGGCGCGACAGCGCGGGCCGGCTGGCGATTGAAGACCATCCGCAGGCGCAGCCCTATCTGTGGCCGCTGGCGCATGATGTGCGCCCGGCTTCGCAGTCTTTGGGCGTGCGCGGCTGCCAGGACTGCCACTCTCAGGAAGCGCCGTTTTTCCGGGGAAATGTGGCTGTGGATTCTCCTTTGACATCGGAGCGTGCCGCGTCCTGGAAGATGGCCAGGTTTGAAAGGAACCTGGACATCGGCTACAACACGCGCCTGGCGCAGTTGTGGGTTTTTCGTTCCTGGCTCAAGGCGGGAGGGATGCTGGCGGCTGTCCTGCTGCTCTTGCTTCTGTCCGCCTATACATTGCCGGCTGTGGAACGCGTGGCGGCCGGCGCGGCCGGAAACTGGCGCGCGCCGCAGGCTGGTGAGGGCACACATCCCGCGTTCCGACTCTTGCGGTGGTCCTGGATGATCGTCAACATCGCCGGTTTGACCGGCTTCGCGGCCATCGCGATCACGGGCTTTTACTCCTATTTCATTAAAGGCGCGGCGATGACCGGTTACCGCCTGATGGTGCACGTGGCCGCCGCTCCGGTCTTTATGGCCGCCGCCGTCGCGGTAGCGGTGTTCTGGGCTCACCGCAACCGCTTCATCGCGGTGTCCGGAGACACCCTGACGGTGCTGCTGCGCAAGTTCTTCTTCTGGACCGCCGCTGTGTTAGCGGTGCCCACCGCGGTGTCCATCTTACTGGCCATGTACCCCTTGGCGTCGCCAGACGATCAGCAGTTTCTGTTCCTGGTGCATCGCCGCTGCGCGGTGGCGTTTGCCGCCGCCGCCGCGCTCTTCGCCCTTTTCGCGCTGCTGGCATGGAGGAAGAGGCACGCGCGGTGATGAACTTCCGCACCGTCCTGCTGTTCCTCTGCCTGGCCGCCATCGCCGCCCTGTTCCGCTTCCCGCTTCTGGCAGTCCGTCCCATGCACTGCGATGAAGCGGTAAACGCCGATAAGTTCGGCATCCTACTGGAACAAGGCCGTTATGAATACTCCAATCAGGATTTTCACGGCCCGACACTCTATTACTTAAGCCTCATCCCGGCGAAGATACGAGGCATTCGGACTTATGTCGATCTTAGCGAAGTGACTTTACGCTCCGTTCCGGCTTTTCTTGGAGTGCTGTTAGTGGCCGCGCATATCTTCCTGGTGCCGTATTTCGGCCTACGCGCCGCGGCGGCAGCGGGATTACTCACGGCGGTTTCACCCGCCATGGTGTATTACAGCCGTTACTACATCCATGAGATTCTGCTGGTCTTGCTGAGCTTCTGCGCTCTGCTGTGCTTGTTCCGGTATTGCCGCCAGAGCCGCGCCATCTGGGCCGCAAGCGCGGGCGCGTTCGCAGGGTTGATGGCTGCAACCAAAGAGACGGTGATCCTACCGGTTGGCTGCATGGTGCTGGCGGGCACGGCGACGCTACTGATGGACAAGCACTCGTCTGAACCGGTTGGCAGGCGAAAGGGCCTGCCCCACGAAAATGGGAACAATTGGGAAGCACTGGCGGTGGCGGCGGCCGCGGCGCTGGCGGTCTTTGGCCTTCTCTTGTCTTCTTTTTTGAGTCATCCGCGCGGCATTTTGGACTGGCTGCTGGCTTATCGGACTTATTTCTCGCGAGGCGCCGGGATTAACACCTTGCACGTGCACCCCTGGAACTACTACCTGTCGCTTCTGCTCTATTTCCATTCCCCCGGGAGCCCGGTGTGGTCCGAGGCGCTCGTCGCCGCACTGGCCTTGGCCGGATTTTGGGCCGCATTCAGCCGCACGAGTGCAGGCGGCATGCATCCCATGGCGCTGCGTTTCATCGCCTTTTATACGCTGTTCATGATCGCAGTCTATTCCCTGATTCCGTACAAAGCCCCGTGGAACGTGTTGGGTTTTCTGCATGGCGGGATTCTGCTGGCGGGCGCCGGGCTGGTCTGGCTTGGCGGCCGCTGCCGAACGCGCGCAGCCAGGATCTCCCTGGCCGTGCTGGTTGGCGCTGCAGTGGCTCATCTTGGCTGGCTGGCATGGCAGGGCAGCACGCGGTATGGCGCCGACCCCTGCAACCCGTGGGTCTATGCGCATACCGGCAAGGATGTTTTTCGCATCGCGGCGCGCATGGAGGAACTTGCCGCGGTCTATCCCGGCGGCTTCGCATTGCCGGTGCAGATCGTCAGCCGGGAGAATCTGTGGCCGCTGCCGTGGTACCTGCGGCGATTCACCGGAGTGCGCTGGTGGAACGGCGTCTCCGCTACAGGGCCCAACGCGCCGGTGATGCTGGCCACTCCCGACATGGAGCCGGCGATCCAGAGCAAACTCTATGAGCAGCCTCCTCCGGGACAGCGCGAAATGTATATGAACCTGTTTGAGCAATACACCGAGTTGCGGCCGCGCGTCGAGATCAGAGGCTATATCGTCAAGCCGCTGTGGGACGACTGGCGGCAGCGCGGGGATGGGCGATGAATGCTGCCGTGGCGCTGACCGACCTCACCGGCATGCTGCGCTTCTCCCACCAGGCAATGAACACGGTGTTCGAGATCGTATGCACGCACAAGGACCCAGCATACGCGCGCCAGGCGGCCTGCGCCGCGTTCGACGTGGCCAGCCGCCTGGAACAGGAACTGAGCCGCTTCATCGAGAACAGCGATATCTCCCGCATCAACAGCCTGGCGGCCGGCGAAAGCTTGCGCGTGAACCGCTGGACCATGGAATGCCTGGAGTTGTCGCGCCTGGCATGGGCGGAGACCGCGGGAGCTTTCGATATCTCGCTCGGACGGGGTCTCGACACTCTCTCGCTCGATCCGCGGCGCCTGGTGGTGCGCGCAAATGCCGAAGGCGTTCGGCTGGACTTGGGAGGGATCGGAAAAGGCTACGCGGTGGATCGCATGGCCGAAGTGCTGGCCGAGTGGGGCGTCGAACGCGCGGTGATTCACGGTGGTTTCAGTTCGGTGCTGGCGCTGGAAGCACCCGAAGGTTGTGAAGGCTGGCCGTTGACCATGACCGCGCCCGATGACGCCGCCGCGCCGTTCGTTCTCATCCAGGCGAAGCGGAGAGCCTTTAGCGCGTCGGGCACGCAAAAGGGCGATCACATCGTGGATCCGCGAACCGGCCGGCCGGCCCGTTTCCGCCGCGCGGCATGGGCGTCGGCCGCGGTGAGCGCCCTCGCGGAGTTTTGCCGGAACGCAGGCAGCGCGCCGGGCGCCGCCATCGGCGAATCCCCCGCCGCCGTAGTGGAGATATTCTCTACTGCCTTTCTGATCCTCGACGCCCGCGAAATTGCGGACTGCTGCCGGAAGTATCCCGGCCTCGAATCGTGGATTCTGGAGAATGAGATCGCGCATTTCCCGGATTGAGGATGGTCCTATGATGAGAATTGAGATGAATCACTATTGGCTGCTTCCTATGGCCGTACTCTTGGCCTGCCCGGCGAGATTGCCGGCACAAGCCAAGCTGGAACCCGTTCCGATCGTATTGCCCAAGCCGGGCTATGAAGGCACTCCGCCCAATTTTCTGAACATCCCCAACATGGAAAAACCCAGCGGCAAGGAGCGCGGCGCGTTTCTGGCGCCCGCGGGAGTGACCAATGTCGCCAAGGGAAAAAAGGTCACCAGCAGCGAGAAGGACCCGGTGGTGGGCGATCTCGACATGGTGACCGACGGAGACACCGCGCAGATTGAGGGCAACAACGTCGAGCTGGGGCGCGGCGTGCAGTGGATCACCATCGACCTGGCGGCCTCACACGAGATTTACGGCGTCCTATTCTGGCATTACTACCAGCCCAGGGTATACTTCAGCGTCATCGTGCAGACGGCCGACGACGAAGCCTTTACCAAGAATGTTCAAACCTGGTTCAGCAACGACACCAATAACAAAGCCAAGCAGGGCGCGGGCAAGAACTTGAACTACGTGGAAACGTACGAAGGGAAGCTGGTGGATTGCAAAGGCGTGGTGGCACGTTACGTGCGCCTCTACAGCGCTGGAAACAACGCCAACGAGCTGAACGACTACATCGAGGTGGAAGTCTTTGGCAGGCCGGCGAAGTAACGGCAGCGGGACAGGCGAATCGGCTTTTGCGGCTGCCAGCGCGGGTTAGGGCGACGGGGTTGGAAAGGCGGGGCGCCGGCTGGAAAGCCGGCGTTGCGGGCCGGAGGCCCGCTCCACAAGAAACAGCGATTGCGGGCTGATAGCCCGCGGCGACAGACCACAAAAGGCGATGGTCTCTCCCACTTACACCATCGACCAGCCTTTGCGGAAGGTGGGCTTGAGATACTTGTTGGCGTCCGCGTTGTTGGTGATCTTCATTTTGGCGGCATCGTATTCGATCTTGCCTTCCACGCGCAGCGCGATCACGCCAAGCAGCATCCATTCGACAAACGGCGCGGCAATATTGAAATTGGAGCAGGCCGGATCTCCGCCCTTGGCGGCGCGAATCCAGTCCTGATGGTGGCCGGGCGAGCGCGTCAGCAGTTGCGGCGGCATCTTGTAGTCCTTCATCTTGTCAACGGGAATGAGCCGTGTGTTCTCGCTATAGGTGCCGGTGGTCAGCATGCCCTTGTCGCCGATGAAAAGGCTGCCGTTGGGTTTGGGAATATTCGGGTCGGGGTCCTGGCGGACCAGGTCGAAGTCCTCGAAATTGAAGACCTTCCCTACAAAGCCGGAGGGTTTTGGCGGCGGCGCTGGGGCCCCCCGGCCAGCAGCTTGTCCGGCGCCCCGGCCGCCGGGACGTGCGTGCCTGGTGGGAGGATCGCCCAGATACTCGTCTTTGGGAACCCCGGGGATTTCGGGAGTTGCGGTGCAGCCATCGTACCAGAACAGCCTCACGGGAGGCATGTTGCCGCGCGCGGGGAAGTCAAAGCGAATGGTGGACTTCTTGGGGAACATGAAATCGCTAACGCCTTCCTTGTGGGTGCATTCCACGCTGGTGGGAATGCCGAGCTTCAACGCCAGATTGGGAGCGCCCAGAATGTGGCAGGCCATGTCGCCGATAGCGCCGCAGCCAAAATCATAGAAGCCGCGCCAATTGAATGGCTGGTAGAAGAACCCGTACTCGGTCGGATAACCCTCCCCGCCGTTAACGTACGGCCGCGCGGCGGCGCTGCCCAACCATAGATCCCAGTCGAGCGTATTGGGAACCGGCGCGGACGGCGGGATTTGAGTGAGCCCCTGCGGCCAGATGGGCCGGTTGGACCAGGCGTGCACTTCGGTGACGTTGCCGATTTCCCCGGACCAGATGATTTCCGCCGTCTGGCGGGTGCCTTCGCAGGAGTAACCCTGGTTACCCATCTGGGTGGCGACCTTGTACTTGTTGGCCGCTTCCATCAACCGGCGGGCTTCCCAGATGGTGCGGGTGAGAGGTTTCTGCACCCACACGTGTTTGCCGCGTTCCATGCACCAGAGGGCCGCCATAGCATGCATGAAATCGGGGATGGTCACGATCACCGCGTCAATGCTTTTCTCCTTATCGAGCATCTTGCGGAAGTCTTTGTATTTGGGGACATTGTCGTACTGGCTGAACTTGCGCGCGGCTTGCAGTTCATCCACATCGCAGAGCGCCACGATGTTTTCCGACGCGCAGTTGGTTAGATCGCTTTCCGCTTGGCCTCCGGCGCCGATGGAGGCGATGTTCAGCTTCTCGTTGGGCGACTTGTATCCCAGTCTGGCGAGCGAGGCGGTGCTGCCGAACCCACCGCTCGGGACGGCCCCGGCGAGCAGCGAGCCAAAGAAGAAATGACGTCGAGTAAAGTCGTATGCCATAACGGCCCTCGGGATATCGTACCTCCGGGCGCGCGGTCTTACATCGGGCGCCCAGGGGAATATTTCAGCGTTTCGGTAATGAAATTTGAATATTGCGAAATCTCAGCCCGCCAGTGTGGTCGCCCTGAAGGAAGATCGGGCCGGGCTCGGCCTCATTGGCATCGAGGGCGCCGCCAGTGATGCCCGGAATCTCCTTGCGATCGATGATGAGCACTCCGCTGCGGACCACCGTAACCGTTCGTCCGACCAGGGTGATGTCGAAGCTCTCCCACGTCCCAGGCTTGCGGGGCAAATCGACGGCGGGCGTCAAAAAGCCGTAGACCGAGCCGATGCGGCGTTCGGGCGGGTTCTTGTCGAGGGGTTCGTATTCCACCTGGACCTCATAACGGCCCCGCAAGTAGATGCCGCTGTTGCCGTCGTCGGGGCAATTGTACTCGACGTGGAGCTTGAAGTCGTCGAATGTGCGGGTGGTCCTGAGATTGGCTCCGCGCTGTTCATTGACCAGCTCGCCGTTGCGCGCGCTCCAGTGATTGTGAACCGGGTCGAGCGGCTCCCAGCCGGCCAGGTCCTGGCCGTTGAAGAGCGCCTCGGGGGTGGTCCATGCAGCCGGTTCCGCGCGTTTGAGTTCGGGCGCGCGGACGCCAGTCAGGGGGATCTGGTTTTCGCCGCGCTTCTGGACGCCGGTGAGCTTGCCGCCGGCGGCATCGAGCTCCCAGATCAGCGCCGGGTTCTTGGCGCCGGCGCGTTGCAGGTTGAGCGTCAAGTGCGAGCCTGCCAGTTTGAAATCCTTCACCTGATAAACATTGCCGCCGGTCGGCTGGAACCAGATTTCCAGCGCGCCGTCCTTGGCGGTGACACCCAACCAATTGGCTCGCTCGGTCGCGATGGTGAAATCCCAACGGCCGAGGAACGGGCTTGCCGCCTGCTGCGGTTGGGCTGGAAGAAGGCAGGCAGCGCCCGCCAACAGGAATGCCGCAAGTAGCTTCATGAGGCTTAGTGTGGCACGGCGCACCGCCGCCGTGAAGGGGGTGAACGCGAGCAAGGGACGCGCGCGAGATAAGCGGCTATTATCTATTCATGGACCCGAAACAGCCCATTCTCCGGCGCGACGTTCTCACCGCGACCGGCGCCGTGTTCACCACCTCTCTCTTCACCGGGCGCGCGAAGGGAGCCAACGACCGGATCGCCGTCGGCTTCATCGGCATAGGGGCCATGGGATCCGCCAACCTCTCTTACGCGATGAAAATGCCGGAAGTGCAGCCGGCCGCGGTATGCGACGTTTATCAGCCACATCTTGACAGGGCGGTAGCCGCCGCCAAGAAGGACGGATTCGATGTCAAGCCGGTGAAAGACTTTCGCGAATTGATCGCGGACCGCTCGATTGACGCGGTTTGTATTTCCACGCCCGACCACTGGCACGCTTATATGACGGTGGAAGCCTGTAAGGCCGGCAAGGATGTGTACGTGGAGAAGCCCGCCAGCAAGGGCGTCGACGAAGGCCTGAAGATGGTCCAGGCGGCGCGCAAGTACAACCGCGTGGTGCAGGCCGGCACCATGCAGAGGTCCGGCGGCAATTTCAAGAAAGCCGCCGAACTGGTGGCCGCGGGCACAATTGGCGACATCACGTTTTGCCACGCGTTTCAAAGCGCGTCGACGGACCGCGAGGGCTATGGCGATCTGCCGGATGGCGTCCCGCCGGACGCCCTCGATTGGGACATGTGGCTGGGTCCGGCGCCCGCGGTTCCTTTCAATCCGAACCGCTGGGGCGAGCGCATCCATTTTCCGACCTTCCGCTACTTCTGGGACTACGCCGGCGGCGCCATGACCGATTGGGGCGTACACCTTATCGATCCTCTCCACCAGTGCTTCGGGGAAGTGATGCCCACCTCGGTAGTGGCGCTGGGCGAAAAGTTCTATGTCGAAGACAACTGCGAGACTCCCGATACGATGCACGCCACTTTCGAATACCCGAAGTTCCTGGTGACTTACGAGAGCCGCACGTGCAACCCCCTGCCGCTGCTGGGGCTGAACCAGTCGAACGGCACGTCCATTCACGGAACTGAAGGAACCATCGTAGTGACTCGCAGCGGGGTGTGGGTAATTCCCAACCAGGGTTCCAAACTGACGGCCTCCACCTGGCAGAACATCCCCGACATGACGCCCATGAACCTGCCGCACTGGAAGAACTTCATCGAGTGCATCAAGACCCGGGAGAAGCCCGTCAGCGATATCGAAACTTGCGTAAGGTCGTCGTCGGTGTGCATGCTGGCGAATGTTTCGATGCGCGCCAAGACGCGCGTGGATTGGGACGAGAAGAACTGGACGGCGCGGCAAGAGGCCGCCAAGCCATACCTGACGACGGCTTACCGCAGCCCCTGGAAACTGGAAGTCTAGGTGCAAGGGCTTCGCCCTTGAAATGCCTCCGGGATTTGGAAGTCAGGAGTAAGAAGTGCCCAGCGAGGAGCGTGGCGTATGAAAAGGTGGAAAACGGCGGTGTTCGGTAGCGGCTTCATGGGGCGCGTGCACGTGGAGGCGCTGCGCCGCCTGGGATCGGTCGATCTGTATGAAATCGCCGATCAACAGTTGGATGCGGCGCGGCGCCTGGCCACGCAGTTTCCGGTCAAGCGGGTGGAAGCCGACTATCACCACATCCTCCAGGACCCGGCGCTCGACGCGGTGCACATCTGCACGCCGAACGCGCTGCATTTCGCGATGGCCAAGGACGCTTTGCAGGCCGGCAAACACGTGCTGTGCGAAAAGCCTCTAGCTACATCGGTGGCTGAGGCCCGCACGCTGGTGGCCGCGGCGGCGCGCGCCGGACGCCGCAACTGCCTCAACCACAACCTGCGCTTCTACCCCATGGTGCAGCACATGCGGCGGCTGTGCGAAGCCGGAGAATTGGGCGAGATCCTGGTGGTCCAGGGGACCTACTCGCAGGACTGGCTGCTCTACGACACTGACTGGAATTGGCGCGTGGACTCCGCCCTCGGCGGGCCGTCGCGCTGCGTGGCCGATATCGGCACGCACTTCTTCGACATGGCAGAACACGTCACCGGCCTGCGCGTTCGCTCCTTATGCGCCGACCTGCAGACCTTTCACAAGACCCGCAAGCGGCCCAAACGCGCGGTCGAGACGTTCGCGGGCAAGCTGTTGCAGCCGGAAGATTATGACCGGGTCGCGGTCTCGACGGAGGATTTCGGCGCGGTGATCTTCCGCATGGGCGAACAGACCCGCGGGGCCATGACGGTGAGCCAGGTTTCAGCCGGACGCAAGAACCGGCTGAGCATCGAGATTTACGGTTCCAAGAGCTCGGCCGCCTGGGACCAGGAACGGCCCAACGAACTGTGGATGGGCTGCCGCAACACGCCCAATCGCGTGCTGCTGAAGGACCCGAGCCTGCTCATGCCGGGCGCGCAGTCCTACGCCGACCTTCCGGGCGGCCACAGCGAAGGATATGACGACACCTTCAAGCAGGTCTTCCGGCGATTCTATGCATCCATCGGGAACCCGGACGCCGCAGCGGAGTATCCGCAGTTCCGCGACGGCTTGCGCCAGTTGACCATTCTGCAGGCGGCGCTCGAGAGCCATGCGGCCCGCGCATGGGTCGACGTTCCGGCGCCGGATAAGGAGATCGGCCCATGTTGATCCTGGCCGCGGTGCTGGCGATTTTCGTGTACGGGGTGATCGCGGCGATGCTGGGCACCATCCTGCCCGGCCTCTCGGAGCGGTTTCACCTGACGCCCAATCAAAACGGCGTGATCGCATTCGCCCAAGCGCTGGGCTTGATGATCGCGTCGGTGGGCGTCGGACCGCTGATCGACAACGAAGGTAAGAAGATCGGGCTGATCATCGGGCTGGCGCTGATCGCCCTGGCGCTGGCTGGGCTGCCCAAGGTGAGCGGATTCCGCAGCATCATCGTGCTACTGTTCCTGCTGGGGCTGGGCGGCGGGGTGGTGGTCACCGGGGCCAATGCCCTGGTCAGCGACGTGGCGGAGCAGCACCGCGGGACAGCGCTGAACCTGGTGAACCTGTTCTTCGGACTGGGCGGAATGGCGACGCCGTTTATCGCCGCCAACCTGCTCAAACGCGATATCGTGAAACTCTGTTACGCGGCCGGGGTGTTCGCGGTGATTGCGCTAGCGGTGCAGTGGGCCGCGCCCATTCCGGGCCCCACGGGTGTGCAGAGCTTCGTGCTGGCCGATGCCGGGGCCGTGCTGGCGAAGCCCATCCTGCTGTTGTGCGGGCTGCTTCTGTTTCTGTATGTGAGCTGCGAAGTGGGCATCTGGAACTGGCTGGCACAGCACCTGATCGCCCAGGGCATCCCGGAATCGCGCGCGTTGAACGTGCTCTCATTGGGCTTTGCGCTGGGTTTGCTGGTGGGCCGCGTGGCGGTTTCTCCCATCCTGATCACCGTGCCGCCGGCGACCGTTACGCTGGTGTCGGCAGCGGCCATGGCGCTGACCAGCTACCTGGCGCTTTCCGCGCGAACCGCCAAGGCCGCATGGATCCTGGTGTTCTGCGCGGGTGTGGCCATGGCTCCGGTCTTTCCGACGACGCTGGCGATTGTGGGCGACGCCTTTCCGCGCATGACCGGCACGGCCATCGGATTCGCCATCACCTGCGGCTGGCTCGGACTGGCTGTCAGCTCGCGCATTATCGGAGCCATCGCCGGCGGCGATCCCAAACGACTGAAGAAGGCATTGCTGGTGATTCCAGCATTTTCCGTGGTGATGGTGGCCATCAACATTGCGATCTTATCGGTTCTGCACAAATAGGAATGAGGTGATCCATGAGAATCGGAGTATTCACACCGCTGCTGTCGCAGCTTGCGCTCGACGACGTACTGAAGAAGCTGAAAGCCAAGGGCATCGATACCGTGGAACTCGGTACCGGCAACTATCCCGGAGACGCGCACTGCAAGCTCTCCATGCTCGACGACCCCGTTGCGCTGAAAACGTTCCGCGACAAGTTGGCCGATCACGGCTTCTCCATTAGCGCGCTGAGTTGTCACGGCAACCCGCTGCATCCCAATCTGAGGCGCGCCCGGCACGACCGCGCGACCAGCCGCAAGACCATCGAGCTGGCCGCACGCCTCGGCGTCCCCGTGGTGGTGGACTTTTCAGGCTGTCCCGGCGATTCGCCGACTGCTAAGCAGCCGAATTGGGTGACGTGTCCGTGGCCTCCCGACTATCTCAAAGTCCTCAAATGGCAGTGGGATGAAGTAGTGGCGCCCTACTGGACGAAGCACGCGGCGTTCGCCCGCGAGCGCGGCGTGAAGATCGCCATCGAAATGCATCCCGGCTTCGTGGTTTACAGCCCGGAGACGATGTTGCGGCTGCGCTCCATCGCCGGTCCCACGGTGGGATGCAATCTCGACCCCAGCCATATGTTCTGGCAAGGGATCGATCCCATCGCGGCCATCCGGCTGCTGGGCGACGCCATCTTTTACGTACACGCCAAGGACACCCAAATCTACGGCCGGAACTTGCCGCTGACGGGCGTGCTCGACACCAAGCCGTACACCGACGAGCGCAACCGCGCGTGGATTTTCCGCACCTGCGGATACGGCCATGGCGCCGGATGGTGGAGCGAATTTGCTTCCACGCTACGCATGTACGGCTATGATTACGTGTTGTCGATCGAGCACGAAGACAGCCTGCTTTCACCGGAAGAAGGACTGACGAAAGCCGCGGACTTTTTGAATCGCATCATTCTGAGGGAGACCCCGGCGGCGGCTTGGTGGGTGTAACCACGGCGCACGCACTCTTGGCGACGGCCGGTCCAGGCGCAGCACAAGACACCGGCGGCAAGACCGCCGGCGCTACCAGGCGGGCATGCTACAGCATCAACTGGCCGCCGTTCACCTCGATGGTCTCGCCCACTATATAACTGGCTGCGTCCGACGCCAGAAACGCGATCACCGTGGCTAGTTCAGCCGGCTTGCCCACCCGGCCCAGCGGAATTCCCTTGACGAAATTCGCCATCATTTCGGAGGTTGAAAACACCTCGTGGAACGGCGTATCGATCACTCCGGGCGACACGGCGTTCACGCGCACGCCGTGGGGCGCCAGTTCCTTGGCCAGCGACTTGGTGAATGCGATCAAGCCGGCCTTGGCCGTGGCGTACGGCCCCGCTCCAGGGCCTCCGCCGTTTCTGGCGGCAATCGAAGACACGTTGACGATGACGCCCTGTTTGCGCTCAATCATACCCGGCACGACCGCTTGCGAGCAGATGACGGCGCTCTTGAGATTGAGAGCCATCACCTCGTCCCAGTTCTCTTCGGTTACATCGCGAATGGGAAGGCGCTCGATCAGCGAGCCGGCGTTGTTGACCAGAATGCCGATCGGTCCCAAGGCCTGCGCCGCGCGCTGGACCAGTAAGCGAGCCTCCTCGGGGCGGCGCACATCCGCGCGGATCGGCTCAGCGGCCCCACCCGCGGAGGCGATCTCCCGGCACACTCGCGCTACGCCTTCCTGGTTGTGGAAGTATCCGAGCGCCACGCGCGCCCCGAGGCCAGCAAGCGCGATGGCGGTCGCAGCGCCGATTCCCGACGACGCGCCCGTGACCAGCGCGACCTTCCCCGTCAAATCCATGTAGTTTTGCATTTCAGCTCCTATCTTCCAGCGGCAGCCGCCGGATGGGACCGCCCAGTATAAATAGAATCGCCGTGGCCGCCACCGGCAACAGACCTGCCACCCAGAGGATCGGGTTGTAGGTATGCCAGTGGTCAACCACGAAGCCCGTGGCCTGGATCGACAGCATCGCCCCGATGCCGGCCGCCACGCCACCCATCCCGGTGACGCTGCCCACCGCCCGTTCGGGGAAATAATCGCTGGGTAGGGTCTGCACGTTGTTGATCCAGGCTTGGAATCCAAACAGTACCACGGCGATAAAAGCCAGGGCAGCCGCGGCGCTCCCGGCGCGAGCAGCCATCATGCCCGCCGACATGCACAGCATGCCGCCAATGATGACGGCTTTGCGCGCGCGGTTTACGCTCCATCCGCGCGCGATGAAAAAACCGGAGAGCCAGCCGCCGCCCAGGCTGCCGGCGTCCGCCGCCACAAACGGCAGCCAGGCAAACATGCCGATCTGTTGCAGGCTGAACCCATGGGTCTTATAGAGGTACAGCGGCAGCCACGTGATGTACAGCCACCAGACCGGATCCGCGAAGAAGCGAGCAATGGCGATGGCCCAAGCCTCGCGGCGGCGCAGGAGTGTCGCCATTGGCACGGGCCTCTGCGCCTCAGCGGGCCGGCCCTCCCGTATCAGCGCATATTCTTCGGATGTGAGCCAGGGATGCCGCTCGGGAACTTCGTAAAGGCTCAGCCACAGCCCCAGCCAGACGAAACCCGCGGCGCCCAGCACCAGAAACGTCGCCTGCCAGCCGAATCGCAGTTGCATCCACACGATCAGCGGAGTCGCAACCACCGAACCGATGGATGTCCCGCTGTTGAAGATACCCATCCCCAGCGCGCGCTGCCTCGCCGGGAACCATTGCGCGATCACTTTGGCGGCGCCGGGCCAATTCCCAGCCTCACCTAATCCCAAGGCGAAGCGGCAGCAATCCAGGCTGAACAGCCCGCGGGCGAAGACGTGGGCCATCGACGACAGCGACCAGACGACCACCGATACCGTGAAGCCGCGCTTGGTGCCGATGCGGTCGTAAAGCTTGCCCGAAAGGCCCTGGCTGATGGTGTAGGCAATCAGAAATGCATTGGCCACGCCGGCGAACTGGGTAGCCGTCAGCTTGAGATCGGCAGTGATGACCGGCGCCAGGACCGAAATGGTGAGCCGGTTGACGAAGTTAATGACGGTCGCGAGAAAGATCAGTCCGGCAATCCACCAGCGCAAGCCCGGCACGCCTTTGCTCAAGCGCTCCTCCCGAGCATCCCGGCGGACTGGACCGTCGATTCGCGCACGATCAGCCGGCAATCGAACGATACTTCGCGGTTGCGCGGGACGGACACTTGGCCCACTCGATCGAGCAGCATCCGGGCGGCGGTGCGGCCTTGTTCGGCGGTGGGTTGTTCCACCGTGGTCAGCGGCGGCGTGGTGAACGCGGCCAGCGGCACGTTGTCGAAGCCCACGACAGCCAGATCGCCGGGAATCGTCAGACCCCGTTCGCGTGCGGCGGAGATGGCGCCCATGGCCGTGAAATCGTTGCGCGCGAAAACGGCCGAAGGGCGCCGCCTCAGCGCCAGTAACTGCTTCATGGCGGCATAGCCATCGGCCTGCGTGGAATAGCCGGGGCCGGAATCGTACTCCGGGCCGGCAATCAGCTCTTCGGGAACCAAAAGGCCATGCGCGAGCATGGCGTCCATGAAACCCTGAAAGCGCTTCAGCCGCCCGGCATTTCGGGCCGAGGCGCCGATGTACCCGATGCGTTTGTGGCCCAGCGAAATCAGGTGTTCCACGGCATGGTAGGCGCCTTTCCAGGTGTTGGCCGTAACCCGATCGACCTTGAGGCGGCTGGATTCGCGGCCCACCATCACAATGGGCATGCCGCGCCGGATGAATCGTTCCAGGGCCTGGTTGCCGGGCCGGGTGGCGACGGTGGCAACTACGATCCCGGCCACGCGGTGGTCGAAGAATGCGCTCAAGGCGGCCACCTCGCGCGCGATGCTCTGGTCGGTGGTCGAGATGAAGGCCGAGTAGCCGCTTTCCAGCAAGACCTGCTGGATGCTGCCCGCCAACTCCGCGGAAAAGGGGTTGTAGATATCGGACAGCAGGATGCCGACCACATGCGTGTGCTGGCTCTTCAGGCTGCGCGCCAGCACGTTGGGGTGGTATTCCAGCTTGTCGATGGAGCGCTGCACGCGCTCGCGCATCGCGGCGCTCACGTAGCCGCTGTCGTTGATGACCCGCGAGACGGTCATGGGAGCGACGCCAGCCAGCGAGGCAATATCGAGCAAGGTGGGATGGCGCGGTCCAGTCTTGGCGGCTTTACTGGTTCGCGACAAACGTGACCTCCACGGTCTTGATCTCGTAAGGCCCGGTGGGAACCACCAGCTCCCGGCCGGATGGCGCGATGGTGATGGCTCGGTCGCGCTTCTCCATCAGGTTCGTCTCCACCGCGGAGGCGGCCTTGCGGGGCAGTTGCAGCCGCACCTCGGCCGGCTTGCCCTCGAATTCGTAGAAGCGGAAGATCAGCCCGTTGTCATCCTCGGCCTTCTTCACGACAGTCAGGATCACGTTGCGGGAATCGATCCGCGAGAAGCCCTGCGTGGCTTTCCAAAGCCCGGCGTGAGGCTGCGAGATTACCGGGATCAGGGGATAATTCAGCTCGTAGCCCTGGCGCATGGTGTTGCCCGCTTTCCAATCGCCCGAGTGCGCGTAGAGCGAGTAGGTGAATTCGTGGAAGCCCTGGTCGGCAATCTGGTTGTCGGGAGCGGGCATCTGCGGCGAGCGCAGCAGCGAGAGGCGAATCACGTTTCCCTTGGCATCGTATCCGTACTTGCTGGCATTCAGCAGGCTGAAGCCATGCGACGCATCAGATAGGTCGCCCCAGCGCAAAGCGGGGACCTCGAACATTCCCTGCTCCTCGGGCGTATTGCGCGTGGTGGGGCGCTCGATCGAGCCATAGGGAATCTCGAAGGCGGCCTTGTCGCTGCTGACGTTCACCGGGAATCCGGCTTTCAGAAGGATGTGCTGCTCGTGCCAATCCACCTTGGTGTTCACGTCGATACGAGGGACGCCGGAATAGATAGCGATGTCCTGCTGGATGGTGGAATCCGGCCCTTCCTTGCGCGTGGGCGCATGGAAGGTGTGCTGGATTCGAACCACCGCGCGCTCCGGACCGCTCTCGATCACGCTGACGGAGTGCGGCTGCTTCAGATCCCAGAAGTCTTCATCGAAGCGGATTTCCCAGGCGTCCTGGGTGCGCGGCACGTCCTTGAAGGCCTGCAAAAGGTTTCCGCAACCTCCCGGCGCAACCGCTTCCTGGCCATCGGCCTTGTTGACCAGGCTGGAGACGCAGCCGGTGTGCGGATCGATTTTAAGGCGGAAGAACTCGTTTTCGATATCGGCGCCGGCAATCTTCAAAGCCGATGCCGGTGGATGCGGATTGGCGGCCGGCACAAGGTGGATCACCTGGTAGCCCAGCGCCGGAACGGCTTTCACCATGACATTGAGCGTGACCCTGTGGGCTGGCGCATCGTGTGCCACTACCTGCGAGAGCAGCGGCTGGCCGGCGGAATCGCGAGCTTCCAGGCGCTGCCCCGCGGGAGGCTCGACGGTCTCGATCTCGACCGATGCGGTCCGATCCCAGGAGAGCGAATTGTACACCACCACTGGGGTGCCTTCGCCGCGAGTGTCGATCAGCGCGTTGAGAGAATCCAACGCGCCGTCCAAAATTTTCCGGCTGCGCAGCGCGGCGTCGGTGAGGTTGCGTTCGGCATCCACGTAATTGATTCCGATGCCGGAACCGGGCATGATGTCGTGGAAGTGCTCGAACAGGACGCGCTTCCAGATATCTTCGAAATCGGCGTTGGAGTACGGACGATTCACCGTCAGAAAAGAAAGCGCCGCGAACTTCTCGGCGTTCTGCAGTAACTCTTCGTTCTGGCGGATCAGCTTCTTGGTTTCGGATTGCGTGGTGTAGCAGCCGCGGTGATAGGCCAGGTAGAGCTCATTGTTCCAGACGGGCGGCTTCAGGCTGCCGGCATCGATGGCCTTTTCGGCATCGTCGAAGAAGGCGCGCGCGGTGCTGAACTGGAGCTTCGGAAACACTATCGAGGGGTCTTTGAGGCGGACCGCTTCATCCAGCATCTGGCGCGTGGGTCCGCCGCCATGGTCGCCCACGCCGTAGAGATGCATGATCTCGGGAAAGCCCGTGCTGGGGACGTAATCGGCAACGTCCTGCGACAGGCTGGCCGCGCTGATGCCGCTGCCATAGCCGTGCGGGAAATAGGTCAGGACGCGGCTGCCATCGGGCGATTGCCACCAGAAGAGCTTGTACGGGAAAGTGAATGTCTCGCGCCACGAGGATTCCTGCGCGTTCCACGACATTTTCTGCGTCACGAACGTGTCGATGCCGCTCCGCTTGTAGATTTGCGGGAGCTGCCAGTTGTAGCCGAACGAATCGGGATTCCAGCCGATGTTGACGTCCACGTCGAAATAGCGCTGGAACCAGCGCTTGCCCACCAGTAACTGGCGGACCAGGCCTTCGCCATCGGGCATGTTCAGGTCGGGTTCAACCCACATGCCGCCCACCAACTCCCAGCGGCCTTCCTTGACGCGCTGTTGGATCTCGTGGAAGATCGCGGGATACTTTTCCTGCAGCCATGCGAAATCCTGCACGCTCGATTGCGCGTAGGTGAAATCGGGGTACTCCTTCATGAGCTGCAAGGCCGTGGTGAAAGTGTCTTTGACGACCTCGACGGTTTCTGTCCAGGGCCACAGCCAAGCCATATCGATGTGCGAATTGCCGACCACTCGAACGGTGAACTGCTTCATCCAGTCATTGACCGGCTGGAGGGCACGGCCGGCAGCTTCGAGCGAGCGCGTGAAAGCCGCCTGGTCACCGCCGTCGAGGGCCGCGAAATCAATGGCCTTGACCGCATTGTCCAGTTTCCGCCGGTGCTCCGCCTGGGCGTCAGGAAAACCACTCAGCGCGTTTTCCGCGGCCAGGATCTCATTGCGCAGTACGCCGGGATCCGGCTGGCCGGGGTAATCGACCAGCAACTGCGCGCCTTGGAACCGCCCGCTTTCCGCGTGATAGGGAACCTTGACGGCGACCAGAAGCTTCTGGCCGGGGACGGCATTTTCGGCCACCAGGATCGGATCGAGCGTACGGCCATCGCCCTGCGCCACCAAACCGCCATTGAAGAAGACGCGGCCGTCGTTGGAGAGACGCACCTGCAGACTGACTCGCGCGCCGCGGATATCACGGCCTCCCACGGTCTGAGGGATCTCAACCGTGGCGCGATACCAGGCGTCGCCGGCCCCGACCGCGGTTGCCCCGCGGCCGCCGCCCCGCCCGGCGGAGAGAGTCAAGGGAGTCCAGTTGGAATCGTCCAGGGCCGGATCTTCGCCGTGAGGCATGCCGGCGTGCCAGCGCCATTGGGCCAGGGGCAGGGTGGTCATTGCCTCCAGCCGGCCGATCACGGCGGGATATTGCTCGGAACGCGGCGTGCGGGGCTGCGCCGGCAACGCGGCCGCGGCCAAGACGAGCCAGATGGCTGCTCTGCAAAAAGGCATAGGTGCACCAATTGTGATAACGTTATCACAGAATAAACGGCAGCGCGAGTTATTTAGTCTCGCCTTGTCCCCGGATCTTGCGCACCGGTACGCTACTACCGCTTGGGCACCGAAACCGTGAGGTTCCGGAACCGGATGCCGGCCGCGTGCGTGCCTTGCAGGTTAAACGGCCCGGGAGCGTCCTCATTGCTGTCCAAGGCGCCTCCCGTGATTCCGGGAATCTCCTGATTGTCGATGATGGTCACGCCGTTGCGAACCACTGTCACCCACCGGCCCAGGAGAGTGATGTCCAGGATTTCCCACTCGCCCGCCTTTTTCGGCAGGTCCTGGGATGGGGCGATGTAACCGTAGATCGAGCCCATGCCATGAATCTTGTCGGCCTGCCCTTCGGACGCGTACTCGATTTGGATCTGATACCGCCCGCGCAGGAAGATACCGCTATTTACCCCGTCGGGGCAGTTGAATTCCAGGTGCAGCTTGAAATCGTCGAATTTACCAGTTGTGCGAAGGTTCGAGCCGGGCTGCTGGTTCACGAGTTCGCCGTTCTGCACCACCCAGTGATTGTCGGCAGGATTGCCGGGCTCCCACCAGGTGAGATCTTTCCCGTTGAACAGGGCCTCGGGGTTGGTCCAACTCCTGGGCGGCTTGCCTTTCAACTCCGGCGCGCGCTGCCCGCTGATCTGTGCCTGCACTTCCTGCCCGCGCTTGACGGCGCCGGTGAGCGCGCCGCCCTTTATGTTGAGTTCCCAGGTGAAGGCCGGACGGTCCTCCCCGGCCGGAGAAACCGTGAGGACCAGTTGGTTGCCTTCCAGCTTGACCTCATGGGCAGGCCTGACGCTGCCGCCTCGCGGCTGGATGCGGGCTTCGGGTTTGCCGTCCTTGTCGACCACTTCGACCCACGCGGGGTACGCCGCACTGGGTGTCTTCACAACGAGATCCCACCGGCCCGCAAAGGGATTCTTGCCGGCTGCGCCAAGCAGGAGAACGGAGGCGCCGAGCAGACTACAGAGCTGTCTCATGCCTGCATTGTGCAGCTAAGGGACGCAGATATCAAGGTGAAATAGCAGCGGGGGAACCGGGGGAATTCGAAACGGCCTGCCGTCAATCGCGGCTTCCGCAACGATCTCTACGGTTATAATGTGGCTATACATGCGAACCGCTCGGGCGCCGCAAGGGCACTCCGCGCAGTTGAGCGAAGGGGCTATGCTGGGCGTGCTGCAAATTGCGGCGCGCTGCTTTCTGGCCGCCTTCTTCATTGCGCGGGTGGCCGCGCCCATTGCCGACCTGGACATGTGGCACGAGATCGCTCTGATTCGCGAGAGCCTTGCGGCGGGCCACGTGCTGGCCGCGGATGTTTACGCCTACACGCCCACCATCAGCCCGGTGGCCGATCACGAATGGGGAGCTGGCGCGCTGCTCTACATGGTGGTATGGAGCGCCGGCGGGTGGGCCGTCGTATTGTTGAAATTCCTGGTAGCGTTGCTGACGGGGGCGGCGGTTCTCTGGTGTGCGCGGCTCCGCCGGGCAGGCTTTGAAGAAGTAACGGTGCTTACGCCGTTGGCGATACCCCTGTTCAGCCTCGGCTGCGCCACGCTGCGGCCGCACGCCTACTCGTTTCTCTTCTTCGCGGTGCTGCTGAGCCTGCTGGAACTCGATTCGGCCGGCAAGAGGCGCTGGATCGCGGCGTGGCTGGCGATGTTTGTGCTATGGGTGAACATCCACGGCGGCTGCGTGGTTGGCGTGATCACCCTTGGGCTGTACTGGGTCGAGCAAGTTGCGCGGCGGCGTCCGCACATCCACATACTGGGCGTGGCCGTAGCATCGGCGGCGGCGATGATGGTGAACCCGTTCGGCGCGGCCTATTACCGAAGAATCTGGGACGCCCTGAGATTGCCGCGCCCGCAAATCACGGAATGGTATCCCATCTGGGCGGCGCCAACCGGCCACAAAGTGCTGTTCTGGACAACCCTGGCGGTGGCCCTCTATGCGATTCTCAAGCGCGGCTGGCGCCAATCGCCCGGCGCGCTGATTGTGGCCGCGATGGCCTGCGGAAGCATCATGCATATGCGCATGATTCCGTTCTACGCCGTGGCGTGGGCGGCCTACGTTCCCTCCTATGTAAGCGCAACCCCGCTCGGCGGCTTCATCCGATCGCTATTCCGGCGTCGCGAGGCGGCGACGGCGGTGTGCCTGGTCCTTGCCATTTTCTTCGCCGTGATGGCCGTGAAAGTTGGTTTCTACAAACTCGTCGTCCCCAATCAGCGGTTCCCGGTGGGTGCGGTGCGGTATCTGAAGGATGTGAAATTCCACGGCAACGTGATGACGCATTTTGAGCACGGCGGTTATGTTTCCTGGTGGTTGTATCCGGCGGTGAAGGTGTCCGTGGACAGCCGGTACGACACCGCGTTCCTACCGGCGGTGGTGGATGAGAGCTTCCGCTTCTACCAAGCCGAGGCCGACTGGCGGCAGACCCTGGCGAAGTATCCCACCGACCTGGTTCTGACGCCCAGCCATGCGCCCGTGGCGAAATTGCTGCCGGGCGCGGGTTGGAAGCTTGTTTACACGGACCGATCTTTCCAGATCTACGCGCGTTCCGGCCTGGAGCTGCCATTCCGCGACGATTCCGGCAGCAGCTTCCCGACGTCATTCCCGTAAGAGCGTACACGGCTCAAGACTGCATGACGCCCGTCCACGGCGCAGGATTGCGAGCGCCAGAAGCCGTGAAGAGGTCGCGAAGCGCAGGCGGCACCGCCTGCGCCACCGCGCGCAGAGCCGCCTGATAGGATTAAGGTCCAGGAGTTGCGAATGGGACTGATCAGCGGTCTGCGGTGCGTGTTTTGCGGCAGGCTCTATTCGACCAGGGTGGCGTATACCTGCCCGCGATGCGGGATCACCGGGATTCTGGATGTCGAGTACGACTATCGGACCATTGCGCGGACGCTCACGCGGCGGAGCCTGGCGGCGCGGCGCGAGTATTCGCACTGGAGATATCGCGAGTTGCTGCCGGTGCGCGCGGATGCGGCAGTGCCGGACGTCTCGGTAGGGTGGACGCCTTTGACGGCGGCGCCGGCGCTGGGACGGCATCTGGGGATCGGCAAGCTGTTCCTGAAAGACGATGGGCGCAACGCCACAGGATCGCTGAAGGACCGGGCGAGCTCGGTCGGCGTGGTGAAAGCGCGCGAGAAGCGGAAGACGATTATCGCTTGCGCGAGCACGGGAAACGCGGCATCGTCGTGCGCGGGGATGGCGGCCTCAATGGGGATCCGCAGCGTGATCTTTGTGCCGGAGCGGGCGCCGGAACCGAAAGTTACGCAGTTACTGATTTTCGGCGCGACGGTGCTGCGCGTGCGGGGCAGCTACGAGCAAGCGTTTCAGTTGTGCCAGAAATCGTGCGAGAGATGGGGGTGGTACAACCGCAACAGCGCGATCAATCCTTACCTGGTGGAAGGCAAGAAGACCGCCGGCCTGGAGATCGGCGAGCAGCTTGGATGGGAAGCGCCG
This sequence comes from Bryobacterales bacterium, assembly GCA_963842505.1. Taxonomy (GTDB): domain Bacteria; phylum Acidobacteriota; class Terriglobia; order Bryobacterales; family Bryobacteraceae; genus PALSA-129. Next base: position 62,907 of record CAWJGZ010000003.1, on the reverse strand, counting down.
GATTGGGTGGCTGTGTCGGTGGGCGATGGGTGCACCATCGCGGGAGTGTGGAAGGGATTGCGGGAGCTGCGCACATTGGGGCTGATGGGGCGCACGCCGCGGATTCTGGGCGTGCAGGCGGCGGGCGCGGCGCCGGTGACGGCCTGCTTCCGGAGCGGCGGTCCACTGGAAGTGGTGGAACCGCACACCATCGCGGACAGCATTGCGGTGGGAGTGCCGCGCAATTGGAAGAAGGCCGTGATGGCGGTGAAGGAAGCCGGCGGCGCGATGATCAACGTGAGCGACGACGAGATTCTGGACGCGATGCGATATACCGGGCGGCTGGCGGGCATCTTCGCGGAGCCGGCGGCGGCGACGGCGGTAGCGGGATTACGGCGCGCCGTCGCAGAGGGTATTGTGGGGCGGCGCGCCACGGCGGTGGCGCTGATCACAGGCAACGGGCTGAAGGATGTGCAATCGGCGCGCGCGGCCGCGGGCGCGCCCTTCGAGGTGTCGCCGGAAGGATCGGGGCTGGAAGAGATTCTGCGGCAACGCAAGGCGATCGATTGAATGGCGCATTCGCTGCTGATTCGTGACATTCACACGCTGGCAACCATCGACGCCGCGGACCGCGTGCTTGACGGCGCGTTTGTTTACGCGGAAGACGGCGAGATCCGGCGGATCGGAAGCGGCGCGGAACGGCCGCCCAAGGCGGACCAGGTAATCAGCGGGCGCTACGCGGTGGTGATTCCGGGCCTGGTGAATACGCATCATCATCTTTATCAGACGCTGACGCGCGCGTATGCTCCGGCGGCGGACGCGGAGTTGTTCGACTGGCTGCGGACGCTTTACCCGATTTGGGCGCGGCTGGATGAAGAATGCGTACACGTGGCGGCGCTGGCGGGGATGGCGGAGCTGATGCTCTCGGGGTGCACCACCACCACGGACCACCACTACGTGTTTCCGCGGGGGCACGGGCGGATGATCGACGCACAGATCGCGGCGGCGCGGCGGATCGGGATGCGGTTCCACCCAACGCGCGGCAGCATGAGCGTGGGCGTGAGCCAGGGCGGATTGCCGCCGGATTCGGTGGTGCAGCGCGAAGAGCGGATCCTGAGGGATTGCGAGCGGTTGATCGGCGAATATCACGACCCGCGCCCGGGGGCCATGCTGCGCGTGGCGCTGGCGCCGTGCTCGCCATTCTCGGTTTCGCCGCAGTTAATGCGGGCGAGCGGGGAACTGGCGCGGCGGCACGGCGTAAGGCTGCACACCCACCTGGCCGAGACGCGCGATGAAGAGGCTTATTGTTTGAGCCGCTTCGGAAAGCGGCCGCTAGACCTGCTGGAAGATGCCGGGTGGATGAACGGCGATACGTGGCTGGCGCACGGCATCTTCTTTAATCGCCGCGAAATTGCGCGGCTGGGACGCGCGGGCGTGGGAATCGCGCACTGTCCGACGTCGAATATGCGCCTGGGGTCGGGATGCGCGCCGGTGCTCGAGTTACGGCGAGCCGGTTGCCCGGTGGGTTTGGGAGTGGACGGGAGCGCGTCCAACGACAGTTCGCACATGCTGGCGGAGGCGCGGCAGGCGCTGCTGCTGCAACGGCTGAAGCACGGGGCTGCGGCGCTAGGTGTGAGGCAGGCGCTACGGATGGCGACGGTGGAGGGCGCGCGCTGCCTGGGACGCGACGACATCGGAAGCCTGGAGCCGGGGAAGCGGGCGGATCTCGCCATGTTCGATCTGCGCGGGGTGGGGTATAGCGGAGCGGGCGATGCGGTGTCGGCCCTGCTGCTGTGCGCGCCGGCGCGCGTCGATACGCTGGTGGTGGAAGGGCGCGTGGTGGTGGAGCGCGGAGAAGTTCGCAGCATCGGGCTGGAGCGGGCACTGGCGCGACACAGGAAGCTGTCGGCTCGCCTGACGGCACGGTAGAAACAGATTTGTAACATTGCTATAGTCCTAGGCAAGAGGTGACTGTGGTGAGGATAGGGTCCCATGTTTGAACAAGTTGAGGTTTTCCTTCGGCCGACCAGTGTCCGCGAAGCCGTGCGTTTGCTGGCCAGCGGGAAGGGCCGGGCAAGAATCGTAGCGGGTGGCACGGATCTGGTAGTGGACGCCGATTCCACCGTCCGCGCTTTGATTGATATCACGCACAGCGGCCTCAGCTACATTCGGCAGCAGGGGGGCGCGTGCACCATCGGCGCCGCGACGACCATGGCGGAGCTGGAGGAATCGCGGGCCATACACGCACTGGCGGGCGGCATTCTGGCGCGGGCCGCGGCGACGTGCGGGTCGGTTCAGATCCGCAGCGTGGCGACCGTGGGCGGGAACCTCGCCAACGGGTCGCCGGCGGCCGATCTGGCAACGCCGCTCCTGGTATTGGATGCGGCTGTGGTGGTGGCCGACGCCAAGGGGCGGCATAAGCTGCCGATGGCGGAGTATCTGGCGGAGCGGGGCACCAAGGCGCTGCGCCAATCGCTGCTGGTGGAAGTGAGCGTACCGGGGCCGAAGGGAAGGGGCTGTGGGTGGTCATTCCAAAAGCTGGGGCGCACGGCACTCGACATTTCGGTGGTGAACGTGGCGGCGGGTTTGCAGGTGGACCGATCGGGGCACATCGAATGGGCGCGGATCGCGCTGGGGGCGGTGGCTCCAACCGCCATTCGGGCAGGCGCGACGGAAGAAATCATGCGGGGGCTGAAGCTCGATGCGGAGGTCGTGGCGGAGGCCGCGGAAAGCGTGATGCGGGAGGTAAGACCCATCACCGACCTTCGCGCATCGGCTACGTACCGGCGCGAGATGTGCCGGGTACTGACGCGGCGGGCACTGGAAGAATGCGCGGCGCAAGCAGGGTGTGCGTTATGAAGACCATGGAATTGCGGGTGACGGTGAACGGGCAGCCGCGGAAATGGGCCATTGCACCGGGAGAGCTGCTGCTGGATGTATTGCGGCGGGAAGGATTCTTCGGCGTAAAGCGCGGCTGCGAAAAAGGCGAGTGCGGTGCGTGTACGGTGCTGGTGAACGGGCGGGCGGTGAATTCCTGCCTGATGTTCGCGGCCAAGGTGGAAGGCTGCGAGGTCTTGACGATCGAAGGCCTGGCCGACGGCGATCGGCTCGATCCGATTCAAGGGGCGTTCCTCGATCACGGCGCGGCACAGTGCGGATTCTGCACGCCGGGAATGATCATGGCGGCCAAAGCGCTGCTGGACAAGAATCCGCATCCCAGCGAGGCTGAAGTGCGCGAGGCGATGGCCGGAGTGCTGTGCCGCTGCACGGGATACGTCAAGCCGGTGGAGGCGGTGCTGGCCGCAGCCAAGCAACCGCACAAGCGGGCGCCGCGGAAGCGCGAGCCGGCGGAGGTGGCGCGATGAGCGGGCGCAAGGTGGTTGGCAACAGCGTCCGCAAGGTGGACGGCCAAAAGCTGGTGACCGGGGCCCCGGCGTTCACCGACGATATCGACATGCCGGGAATGCTCCACGGCAAGATTCTGCCGAGCCCTCACGCGCATGCGCGCATCAAGCACATCGACACCCGGAAAGCCAAGGCGCTGGCCGGAGTGCACGCGGTGCTGACATATAAGGACGTGCCGCGCGTGCCGCACACCACGGCGGGGCAGGCGTGGCCGGAGCCCTCGCCATACGACACGTATCTGCTCGATTCCAAGGTGCGATTTGTAGGGGACCGGGTGGCGGTGGTGGCGGCGGAAAGCCGCGCTGTCGCGGAGAAGGCGCTGCGCCTGATCGAGGTGGATTACGAAGTTCTGCCGGCGGTGACCGACATGGAACTGGCAATGGCGCCGGGTGCGCCGCTGATCCACGACGAGCCGGATTCCACCAAGATCTACGACCGGTCGCACAATATTGCCGGCTACATTCTGCGCGAGATCGGCAGCGTGGAACAGGGCTTTCGGGAATCCGACTACGTGGTGGAGCGCGAGTTCCGGACGCACCGGCAGCAGCATACCTCGCTCGAGCCGCACATCACGATCTGCTGGATCGATCCGAATGGGCGGCTGGTAATCCGCACCAGCAGCCAGGTGCCATACCACTGCCGGCGGCAAGTGGCCATGATCCTGCAGATTCCGGTGAGCCGCATCCATGTGATCAAGCCGCGCATCGGCGGCGGTTTCGGCGGCAAGCAGGAAATGCTGCTGGAAGATATTTGCGGCGCGTTGACGCTGGCCGCGCGGCGTCCGGTGAAGATGGAATTCACGCGCGAAGAAGAGTTCTACATGGCGCGTAGCCGGCATCCGCAAATCCTGCGCCTGAAGATGGGAGCGAAGGCGGACGGCACGCTGCTGGCCAACCAGATGACCGTGCTGGCCACCACCGGCGCTTACGGAAGCCATGCCAACACGGTGCAGGGCAACACCGGCAGCAAAGTGCTGCCGCTCTACCGCACGCCGCACATGCGCTTCGAGTGCCACGTGGTCTACACCAATATGCCGGTGGCGGGAGCGTTTCGCGGTTATGGGTGCCCGCAGGGATTCTTCGCGCAGGAATCGCTGGTGGATGAGATCGCAAATCATCTCGGCATGGACCCGATAGAATTTCATTTGAAGAACGCGATCCGGCTGGGCGATATCGACCGGCTTTCGGCGCAACTCGGCGAGGGCCGGGAAGGATTGCCGCGCGTGATCCGCAGTTGCGGGTTGCAGGAATGCATCCGCCAGGGCGCGGAGGCGATTGGCTGGAAAAAGAAGCGGCAGGCGCCCGCATTGCGAGGGCATTTGAAGCGCGGTGTGGGGATGTCGTGTTCCATGCAGGGCAGCGGGATTGCGGGCGTGGATTGGGCGTCAGCATTTCTGAAGCTGAACGAAGACGGTGTTTTCTTTTTGCAGGTGGGCGCTTCGGACGTGGGCGGCGGCGCGGATACGGTGCTTTCGCAGATTGCCGCGGAGAGCCTGGGCGTGACGCTGGACAAGATTGTGATCACCTCCGGCGACACCGACACGACGCCGTTCGACGTGGGCGCGTATGCTTCCAGCACGACCATCATCTCCGGCGGCGCGGTGAAGAAGGCGGCCGAGAAAGTGCGGGCGCAAGTGTTGAACCTGGCGTCGAAGATGCTGGAAACGCCGGTGGAGAAGCTGGAGTGGGGCAACAATGAAGTGTTCACGGTGTGCGAGTGCCGCAAATCGGTGACCATGGCCGACATCGCGATGCAGGCGACGTACAAAGAGAAACTGCAGATTATGGATGGCGCGTCGCACTTTAACACGGACAGCCCGCCGCCGTTCTGCGCGACGTTCGCCGAGGTTGAAGTGGACACGGAAACCGGACAGGTGCGGGTGCTGCACTTGGCGACGGCGGTGGACCCCGGGACGGCGGTCAACCCGATGCAGTCGGAAGGGCAAGTGGAAGGCGCGGTGACCCAGGGCATGGGCTACACGCTCACCGAGGAACTGCTGCTGGATGGCGCGGGCCGGCCGCTTAATCCGAATTTCATGGATTACAAAATTTTTTCGGCGAAGGACATGCCGAAGCTGACGACGATCCTGGTGGAGACCAACGAGCCGCTCGGGCCGTTCGGCGCCAAGTCGATTTCGGAAGTGCCGATTAACGGACCGGCGCCGGCTATCGCCAATGCGATCTATAACGCTGTGGGCGTGCGGATTCGCAAGCTGCCGATACGGCCGGAAGACGTGCTACGAGCGCTCTGCGACAAAGAGCGGGATCTCCCGGAAGATGGGGTGGTGAGCGCAAAATGAGTATTCCAACCGTTGGGACCATAGACGCCGCGCGACTGGCGGAACGGGCGCAAGCCCACGAAGGCGACATGGTGCGATTCATGCGGGAGTTGATCGCGATACCGGCCGAGAGCAGCCATGAAGGGCCGGTGATCGCGCGCATTCGCCAGGAAATGGAGAAGGTGGGGTTCGACGAAATCCGCGTGGATGGGCTGGGAAACATTCTGGGGCGGATCGGCTCGGGGAAGACGGTGATCATGATGGACTCCCACACCGATACCGTCGGCGTGGGCGACCCGAAGGAATGGGGCTGGGATCCTTATCAGGGCAAGGTGGAAGACGGCTACATTTACGGGCGCGGCGCGTGCGATCAGCGCGCCGGCATGGTGAGCATGGTGTACGCCGGCAAGCTCATCAAGGAGCTCGGGCTGGGCGGCGATTACACGGTTTACATGGTGGGGTCGGTGCAGGAGGAAGATTGCGACGGGCTGCCCTGGCTTTACATTTTGAAGGAAGATGGCATTCGGCCGGACTGCGTGGTGATCACGGAACCGAGCCGGCTGGGGATTTATCGAGGCCACCGCGGGCGCATGGAGATCGAAGTGCATCTGCGGGGAAAGTCGTGCCACGCCAGCGCGCCGGAGCGCGGCGATAACCCGATCTACAAGATGGCCCGGCTGGTGGAGGAAGTCGAAAAACTGAACACGCGGCTGAAAGACGATCCGTTCCTGGGGAAGGGGACGATTGCGGTGACGGAGATCCGCTCGCTTTCGCCGTCGTTATGCGCCGTGCCGGGCGCCTGCTCGATCCACCTGGACCGGCGGTTGACGGCCGGCGAGACCAAAGAAAGCGCGGTGGCCGAGGTGAAGGCGCTACCGGGCGCGGAAGGCGCCGAGATCGAAATCCTGACCTACGACACGCCCAGCTATACCGGTCTGCGCTACCCGATGGAGAAATACTATCCGACCTGGGTGCTGGCGGAATCAGACCCGCTGACGAAAGCCGCTGTTTCCACGTATAAGGCGCTCTGGAATCGCGAGCCGGTGGTAGATAAATGGACGTTCAGCACCAACGGCGTAGGATCGATGGGCTTGATGGGCGTGCCCACCATCGGTTTCGGGCCGGGCGAAGAAGACGTGGCGCACTCGGTGGGGGAGCGCGTACCGATCCGCCACTTGGTGGAAGCGGCCGAGTTCTATGCGGCGTTCCCGCTGACCTACGTGGCAACCATAAAGAAAGCGAATGGCTGAACTGGTTCCATTGCCGCTCCCGCTGCTGTTGCGGCGGGCGTTCCACGAATACCGGAACGAAGGCAAGATCTTTGATTTGCCAAAGAGCAAGTTCTTCAAGGGCTTTCCGGACCTGGACCTTTCGGTCGAATTCCATGGGCATCGCGCGTCCACGCCGCTGGGGCCGGCGGCGGGACCGCACGGGCAACTGGCGCAGAATATCGCGCTCTCCTGGCTGGGCGGTGCGCGCATCATCGAGCTCAAGACGGTTCAGATTCTCGACGAGTTGAAGATTCCGCGGCCGTGCATCGACGTAGCCAACGTGGGCTACAACGTGGAGTGGTCGCAGGAACTCAAGCTGGAACGCTCGCTGCGCGAATACGTGAGCGCGGCGATGTTTCTGGAAGTTCTGAAGGCATCGAAGGTGCTGGGCGAAGGCATTCCCACGGACACAGTCTTCGACATGAGCGTTGGGTACAGCCTGGAAGGCATCCGGTCGCCGCGCGTGCGTGCGTGGATTGCGTCGATGCTGGATGCAACCGGGGTAATCGACGAGCTGCGGCCGTCGCTCGATGGCGAGTGGGCGCGATACCGCGATCTGCCGTTCCCGGCGCGCATCAGCGATACCATCAGCCTCTCGACGTTTCACGGCTGCCCGGCGGGAGAAATTGAAGGCATCGTGACCTTCCTGCTGGCGGAAATGGGGTGCCACGTCTGCATCAAGCTGAACCCCACGCTGCTGGGCCGCGGCGAGGTGGAGCATCTGCTGCATGATGTGCTGGGCTATCACGAGTTGGAGGTCCATCCGCCGGCGTTTGAGAACGATCTGCAGTTCGACGAAGCGCTGGACCTGATTCCGCGCCTGCAGGGCGTGGCGCGGGCGCACGGGCGCAGCCTTTCGGTGAAATTCACCAATACGCTGGTGGTGAAGAATCACAAAAGCTTTTTCAGCGATGGCGAAATGTACCTCTCGGGCGCGCCGCTGCACGTGATTGCGCTCAACCTGGTGAAAAAGTTTCGCGAGCATCAGCGCGAACCGATTCCGGTATCGTTCTCCGGAGGACTCGACGCCAACAACGTGGCGCGCGCGGTGGCCATGAACTTCGTTCCCGTGACCAGTTGCACCGATCTGCTGCGGCCCGGCGGGTACGGCCGGATGATCCGCTACCTGGAAAACCTGGGCGCGGCGATGCGTGCGCTGGGCGCGGCCAACATCGGGGATTTCGTTCTGCGGTTCCGTGGCCAGGCCGAGCGAGCGGCGGGAGATGTGAATACCGCCGGTCTGCTCAACACGCCGATCCTGGTGGCGGAAGCCACGGCCGATCCGAAGTACACGTGGGAGCGCAACAAGGGCGTGCCGCGCAAGATCGGCTCCAAGTTGTGGCTTTACGATTGCATCGCCTGCGATAAGTGCGTGCCGGTCTGCCCGAATGACGCGAACTTCGTGTATGAAACCGGCGCGGTGGATGTGGCTTACGACAACTTCGAGCTTGGCGCCGGCGGCCTGCGCGCGATTCCAGGCGGCGTGCTGCGCGTGGCCAAGACGCGCCAGTTCGCCAACTACGCGGATGCCTGCAACGAATGCGGCAACTGCGACGTTTTCTGCCCGGAAGACGGCGGGCCGTTCGTCGAAAAGCCCCGTTTCTTCGGCAGCCTCGAGACTTTTCACCGGGACGCGGGCAGGAACGGATTCTATATCGACTACGCGAGGAACGCCATCCGCGGCGTGATCGCGGGCGAAGCGTACACTCTGACGGTGGATCGGGCGGCGGACCGCGCGCGCTTCGAGCGGGACGGCGACACCATCGAAATCCGCCTCAGCGATAACCGCGCGCTGCGCTGGACGCCGAAGACGGCCGCAGCCGGCGCTCCGCGCACGCTCGATCTGTTGCCGTATCTCAAGCTCAAGCTGTTGCTCGAATCGATCAGCGACCCGCGCCACGCCAATTTTGCCAACGCCGCCGCTCTTCCCGCGGTGGCTCACGGGAACGAAACTCATGACTGAAACCAAGCAAGCGCACTTCAAAGGCAAAGACTGGATCACTACCGAGGAATGGTCGGACAACCAACTGGATGTGATGCTGGACGTGGCGTCGGACCTGAAGCGGAAATTCAAAAGGCGGATTCCGCACCGCTACTTGCCGGACCAGACAATTTTCCTGATGTTCTTCGATAAGTCGACGCGCACCCGGAATTCCTTCGAGGCGGGCATCACGCAGCTTGGCGGGCATGGAAACTTTCTGACGGCTGACGTGATGCAGGTTTCGCACGGCGAGAGCGCCAAGGATACCGGCATCATTCTTTCCAGTTATGGCCACGCCATCGCGATTCGCCACGACCTGATTCCGGGTGAAGGCAACGCCTACATGCGCGAAGTGGCCAAGTGGGCGGAAGTCCCGGTGATCAACATGCAGTGCGATGTGGACCACCCCTGCCAGACACTGGCCGATTTGATGACCATCCGCGAGTTGCGCGGGCGCAATACGCGCAAGTTGAAGGTTGCCGTGTCATGGGCCTATGCGCCGAGCTATGCCAAGCCGCTCTCGGTGCCGCAGGGGTTGATCATGTTACTGCCGCGCTTCGGCATGGACGTGGTGCTGGCGCATCCGCCGGAGTATGCAACGATGCCCGGGACGGTAGCGGCGGCGCGCGCCAATGCGGCGCGCGGCGGCGGCCAATTCCACATCGTCGACAGCATGGACGAAGCCTTTCGCGATGCCGACGTGGTGATCCCCAAGAGTTGGGGATGCCTGGACACGATGGGCGCGAACCCGGCGGAATCGCTGCGCATCGCCAAACAGTATACGCACTGGATCTGCAACGCGGAGCGTATGAAGCTGGCGAAGAAGGATGTGCTGTACATGCACCCGCTGCCGGCCGACCGCGGCAACGAAGTGACCGACGAAGTGATTGACGGGCCTAACTCGGTGGTGTACCAGGAAGCCGAGAACCGGCTGCATACGGCCAAGGCGATTATGGCGCTGACCATGGCGGAGCGGCCGGTGGACTATGAAATTGGCTAGGAGACCGTACACTGGCGATGACGGTACAAAAGTTTTTGCGGTTTGAGGCGGGACCTCGGTAGGAACCTATGCGCGAGACGCTGGTCATTGCGTTGGGCGGCAACTCTATCACGCGTGCCGGAGAGCCCGGCACGATTCCGCAGCAGTTTGAGCACACCGCGGAGACGCTGCAGCATCTGGCGCCGTTGTTGCGCAGCGACGCGCGCATCGTCATCACGCACGGCAACGGACCGCAGATCGGCAACATTCTGATTCGTGTGGAAGAAGGGGAACGGCGTGTGCCGCGGCTTCCTCTGGACACTTGTGTTTCCGACTCGCAAGGCGGCATGGGCTACATGATCCAGCGGGTTGCTTGCGAGTTGTTCCGGCGGGAGAACCTGCAACGCACAGCCGCCACCATCATCACCCAGGTGCTGGTCAGCGAAGGCGACCCGGACCTGGTGCATCCCAGCAAGCCCATCGGCCAGTTCTATGGGGCGGATGAAATCGAAAAGATTCGCGCGGATCGGCCGCACTGGGAGATGCGGGAAATGGAAGCCGGCCGCTGGCGGCGCGTGGTGGCGTCGCCGCGTCCGCTGCGTATCATCGAGAGCGATGCGATCGACTGCCTGCTGGATGCTGGAATCCTTGTGATCGCAGCCGGTGGCGGCGGGATTCCGGTGGCGTGGGAAGGCCCGCGGTTGGTTGGCGTGGAGGGCGTGATCGATAAGGACCTGGTTTCGTCGTTGCTGGCGCGCGACCTTCATGCGCATAAGCTGATCATCGTGACTTCGGTGGACCGCGTAGCGGTTCGGTTCGGCCGTCCGGACCAGCGCTGGCTGGATACCGTCTCAGTGCAGCAGGCTCGCGAGTACCTGGCGGCGGGCGAGTTTCCGGCGGGGTCGATGGGGCCCAAGATCGAAGCCGCCATAGAGTTCGTATCGCAGGGCGGCGAGGAGTGCATTATCACTTCGACCGAGCACGTTTCGGAAGCCGTGAACGGCTCGGGCGGAACGCACATCGTGGCATCATGATCCTGACCAACGCCCGCATCCTCACGTTCGACGACACCAACCGGGTGTTCGATTCCGGCAGCGTGGAGGTTTGCGCCGACGGCCGCATCGGACCCGTGCGGAGTGGCCGCGTGCGCGGCACAGACGTCGTGGATGCCGGCGGGCGCCTGCTCATGCCCGCGCTGATCAACTGCCACTCGCATCTTTACGGCACTCTGGCGCGGGGAATCACCCTCCCCGGCGCCCCGCCCGCGGATTTTAGGGCGATTCTGAAGAAGCTGTGGTGGCGATTGGACCGCGCGTTGAATCTGGAAGACGTGTATTACAGCGCCTTGATCGGGTTGATCGACTCGGCCAGGAACGGCGTCGGCACCGTGATCGACCACCATTCCAGCCCTAACGCCTGCGCAGGGAGCCTGGACGTGATCGAACGCGCGTATCGCAAGGTGGGGCTGCGCGGGGCGACGTGTTACGAAACCAGCGACCGAGACGGCGAGGCCGTGGCGGCGGCCGCCATCGCCGAAAACGTGCGGTTCCTGGAATGCCGGCGGCAGGATGACACGGTGGGAGCGGCATTCGGTTTGCATGCGGCCTTCACGCTGAGCGACGGCACGCTACGCGCCTGCGTGGAGGCCAACCAGCCGCTTGGCGGCGCGTTCCATATCCATGTGTCGGAGGACCGCTGCGACCGTGGGGCGGTGAGCCGCCTGAGCCGTCTGGGCATTCTCAATGAACGCACGCTGGCCGCGCATGCCGTTCACGTAACCGCCGCGGAGCGCAAGGTGCTTGCGCGCAGCGGCGTGAACGTGGTGCACAACCCGCAGTCCAACTGCAATAACGCGGTGGGCACGGCGGCGCTCATCGAGCTGTTTCGGGATGGCGTGACCGTGGGGCTGGGTTCGGATGGTTATTCGCCGCGGCTTTGGGAGGAATTCAAGACGGCCTTGCATCTGCAAAAAGTGCGGAAGGGCGATCCGCGCGTGGGCTACGCGGAAGCCTATGCCGCGGCGTTTCAGAACAATCGCGCGATTGTGCGAAAAATCTGGGGCGTGGAAGTGGGCCGCATCGCGCCCGGCGCCAAGGCCGACCTGGCGCTGTTCGACTATTTCCCGCCGACACCCATGGAACCCGGCAATCTCTTCGGCCATCTGCTTTTCGGAATCTCGACCACGCCGGTGGATTCGTTGATGGTTAACGGCCGCTGGGTCCTGCGCGAGAGACAGTGCGTCAATGTGGACGAGCGCCGTCTGGCTGAGAAGGCTTCACGGCACGCGCGCGCGCTTTGGGAAAGATTTTAATATCATGACCGCCAGATTCGCTGAGATCGCTGGGTTGACAGACTCGAATAGACGGGGCGCCGGCTGGAAAGCCGGCGGGCCGGAGGCCCGCTCCACAAGCAGCGAGGCGGAAGTGTCAAATCGGTCGAGAACTTAGTTAGGAGACACATGAAAACTACCGTAGCCGGTCCCACTTATGAAGAGATGTTGCATCCGGAGTTGCTGCCGGCGGCAATTCGCAGCGCGGCCCTGGCGGGCGCGGCCACTGAGCTCGACCCCATCAACCTGTTCAACATCACGTGGCGGGGAGCCGACAACCAGGTGTGGCACGTGGTGCTGCCCAAGGAGCTCACAGGCGTGCGCGCCAATATCATCGTGTTGGTGGGCCGGCACTTTCCATCTGGAAGCCACAAGGTGGGTCCGGCCTACACCACGTTGATGGAGGGCGAACTGGCGGGAGAAATCTCGCCGAGCGTGCACACCATCATCGGCCCATCGACGGGCAACTTCGGCATCGGCGTGGCATACGTTTCAAAGCTCAAGGGCTACCCCGCCATCGTGATCATGCCGGAAGGGATGAGCCGCGAACGGTACGCGCGCATTCGGCAATACGGCGGGCAACTGGACCTGACCCCCGGATCGGAAAGCGACGTCATCCTGGTGCTGGAGCGCACCGAGCATTATAAGAAGGACCTGAAGAACAAGATCTTGGCACAGTTCGAGCTGCTGCCCAACTACCGCTTTCACCGTTACGTGACCGGGCGCAGCGCCATCGAGGCGGCGCGGGGACATGGGAACGGGCGGGTTGCAGGATTCGTTTCGGCGCCAGGGTCGGCCGGCACGCTGGCCGCCGGCGATGAGATCAAGGCGCAATATCCGGAAACGGTGATATGCGCGCTCGAGCCCAAGGAATGCTCCACGCTGTTTAACAATGGCCGTGGAACCCACCGCATCGAAGGCATCGGAGACAAGATGGTTACGCTGATTCACAACGTGCTGACCACCGACTACGTGATGCTGATACATGATGACGACTGCGTGATAGGCCTGGAGTTGATGGAGCGGCGAGCGGCGATGGTGGAGCAGGTTCTTGGGATGCCGCAGGGGAGCCTGGCGACGTTCGAGGGCGTGTTTGGAGTTTCGGGCATCTGCAACGTGCTGGGCGCGATTCGCCTGGCACGGCACCTGAATCTGGGACCGGAAGACAACGTGGTGACGATTGCCACGGACGGCTTCGACCGGTATCCGTCGGTTCTCGCCGATCTGGAGAAGCGGCGCGGGCCGGTGGACGCGTCATGGTTCGAAGAAGTGTTTCGCGGAGGCACGCCGGAGGAGATCCTGGACGTGCGGGGCAAGGACGAAAAGCAGCGGCTGTTTCAATACAAAGAGCAGGTATGGAGCGGGTTCCATTACTCGCACGCCTACCTGGAGAGCATGCAGTCGCAAGCTTTCTGGGATGGGGAATTCGAAAAGATCGAGGCGATTGACGGCGCGCTGATCAGCTCACGCAAGTAAGGGGATGGGGAGCAGCATCATCGGTTGCGCCGGCACGCACGTACCCGGGAGGTGGAAGAGAGTAGTTGGCTGGGAATTTCGTTGGAGCAGGCAGCGTTGGGACCCATCCCAGCCTTCCACTCGAACGGCGGTTCCGCGCCGTTCCACCTTATAGACGGCGGCGGCGCCGAATTCCGCGCCCAGAGCAGGCAGGGACCATCCAGAGGGATCGAGCATCCGCATGCCGCCCTGGCGGTCGATCAGGATGGCGACATCCTGCAAGGCGCTATCGCCGCTCGCCGCGATATCCAGGATGTCACCGGCCTGTTGCAGAAACGCTCTCACGAAAAGCTTATCGGCGGCGGGCGGAGATTTTTCGGCGAGATTTTGAGTGCAGGGTAACGCCGTCTGAGGAGAAACCGGGGATGCACGGGACGTTTCCACTTGAAAAGGGGCAGACGCGTTTTGCAGGTTTGAGAAGAAATGTGGTGTCGTTTAGGAATCGCGGCGCGGGCGATGTTTCAGGATGATTCCGGTAGAGGCACGCAACGCCTCATTGGCTTCTCCTGAGTTTGGGAACGCAGCGGGCACGTCGCGCGCGGATGATTCAAATGCGCTCGCCCGTCCACTATGCGGCGACTTCCACGTAATCTACGGACGTGTGTGGTTCCGGTATCGGCTCGCCCACTTCACGCATGACTTGGAAGTGCTCAGCCAGGGCATCTTGAAAATTCCGGCGCGTCTCCGCCTCCGTGTCACCAACAGCCACACATCCGGAAACATCCGGCGAATAGGCGGAGTAGCCCGTCCCTGTCTGTTCGATGATTACCGGATAACGCCTCGCGCTCATTTCAGCCCTGCCTTTTTGAGTATAGCGTTTAACGTGCCCGGCGCAAGTTCCTTGCCTTCGTTGCCCGGCACGGTGATCACGAAAGCCTGGTTGGGCTGTTTGAAATGCCGATGGCTACCCTCGATCGCATTTCCACCCATCCGTGCTTCTCGAGCAAACGAATCACCTCGCGCACCTTCATCGGCATCAGGCTAATGGTACGCTATAGAGCGCTCTCAATGCGCCCGGGGAATCCTTCACCTCCCGCCTTTCACAGCTTTCTCCATGCAGCGCAAGGTGCCGTTCGGCTCGGCGACACCCATGGCCGCGATGGCGTCGGCGCGTTTCTGCGTGTCGGCAACGGCGTAAATCCGCAGTTCGTCCGCGTTCCCCGACGGCCGAACGTGGGCCACATCGCCATTGTCGAAAAGCACCCGCACACCATCCGTGTAGTCCACATGGGTGATCGCGCCAAACCCCATCGCCGGTGTAAAAAATTTGGCAAGCCGCTCGCGAATCGCGTCGGGCGGGGGGCTGCCGTGGGGAGAGAGAAACTCCACCAGCTTCAGACCAGCGGCTCTGGGGAACTGCTCCAGCAGCGCGGCGCGGCTGTAGCGCTTGGGCAGGCGCGCGAACAACTCTACCAGCGAAAGACCTTTTCCGGCCGCGGCGAAGAGCGTTCCCAGGATCGGCAGAATGGCGTCCCTGGTTGGCAGCCCCTTCAAGATGGCGCCATCGCGCTCGATGTTCGAGCCAGTCAGGAATCCGCCATTGGCTTCCCACCCGCAAACTCGTTGTTTGCCTTTGCGGCGGGCTTCTTGCATGCCGGCGATCACAAACGGCGAGCCGATGCGTGTCTTCGGTTCGACCATGCGGGCGAGCGTCCCCCGGTCCACGGCGTCATTGCAACTGATGGGCACCACCACGGCATCGGCGTGCAAATATTCCGCCACCACCATGCCCACCAGGTCTCCACCGAAAAAGTGCGCCTGGCCGGTTGCCGGATTCACTCCCAGAATGAGCGGCCGGTCGCTGTCGCCATCCGTCGACACGATGGCATCGAGCGGTCCATGCTTCGCGGCGGCTTCGCCGGCCAGCGCCTGGATGGCTGCCAACTGCGGCGCGTTGATGTTTTCCGTGTCGATGGGAACGAACGTCTCGCTGCGGCCCGCCGCGATCACCTCGGCGTGCATGCGCTCGAGCACTTCCACCAGCAGGTCGCGTCCTACCGCGGAATGCTGATAGACCAGGATGCGTTTCCCGCGGAGAGGCTCACCTGCGAAGAAGTTTGTGAATCGTTCGATCCACGCGGCGCGGGCTTCAGGCCGTTCCGCCGGAAGCTCCTGGTGGCCGGTCTTGAACATGCCGCGATCGTCGAAGAGCGATTCCTCCCGGCGCTGCTCATACAGCCTCTGGCGCACCTTGCGCACCTGCTCGTTGATGGGCGCTTCCTCCTGTTTGAGCAACTCGCCCCGGCTGCTATTGGTCTTGTATCCATTCCGGTTGAATGGGATGTGGCTGCCGGTCACCATGATGCTGCCCTTGCCATGGGCCAGCGCATAACAGGTAACCGCCGGCGTGGGGATCAATCCCAGGTTGACCGCGCGCATCCCGGCGTCCCGAATGGCCGCCGCGATTGCCTGGGCGATCTCCCCGCGCCCGCCCTGCTCCGGCACGAAACTGTCGGAGCTGGGCCGCAAGTCGCGCGCAAAGAAAAACTCCTCGCCCCGGACGATTCCGCCCTCGGAGGCATCGCGCGATTGTAAATACTCAAGCTCCGCCAGCGCGTTGATGTAGACCTCCAACTGCGTGAGATCCACCACCTTGCCCCGCCGTCCGCTGGTGCCGAACTGCAGCTCCCGAGGTTCGTAAGTCAGGCTCGAACCAAGCAAGCCGGTCTGCATTTCTGTTTTCATTCGTGTTCTCAGTTAGCACACCCTTTAGCAGTGCGGTCTCGTATGACGTGAAAACCGCTCCCTTACGATCGCGGCTCGGATAGGATTCCTTACTGTTTCGGCCTCACGTCAACCAGGCTGATCTTTTGCTTCTCCGCGGCGCGATTGAAGGCCGCAAGGTCCTGGCTCAGGATTTGATCCCATTGGTTCAACTGCTCCTGCAACTCCGCGCTGAGTTTGGCGAAGAGCTGCTGCTGCCCTTCGGTGGGCGCCGCGTCGGTCGAGTCCACGCTCCAGTTCAGGTAGATCAACTGCTCGTCGATCATGGTCGGATACCGCAGATCGCCCTCCGTGCTCTTCATCTTCACCTGAATCACTTTCTCTTCCACCGCCGCGATCTTCTTCAGCAGATCGTCGGCCACGGGCTTCAACGGCTCCCATGCGGGCACGTTCCTGTAATGCTGCCCGAGCGCCGTCAATTGCGCGCGCAGGTCGCGGATCTCATTGACCGCGTTGTGCAGGGAGGTCAGCCGGCGCGCGATCTGTTTTTCCAGATCGAACTGTTTTTCGAGGTCGGCAGCCGGCATCTGGATGCGCGGGTCCTGGCGCAGTTCGAGCGGCGCGGTCTGGCTTTGCCCTCCGGCGGTGAGGCGCACCTGGTAGGCGCCGGGAAGCGACATAGGCCCCTTGGGCGGAATATCGGCTTCGTAAAAGGCGCCTGGAACCTTTACCGGATCTTCCAGGCGCAGATTCCAGAACCAGCGGTTCAGGCCCGCCTCCGCGGGAAGTACTTCGCTCAGCCGTTGGACGTCCGGCCATTCCGCCGGCCCCAGGTTCTCCTCGGTCTTGACACTGGAATAGGTCTTCACCAGATTGCCCTGCGCATCCAGAATCTCCAGCTTCACTCCATCCTTGGGCGCGGACTTCAGATAGTAATAAATGATCGCGCCGGGAGGCGGGTTCTCGCCAGCCGGTTGGCGCCGGTCTATCGAATCCGGAAAGCGTACGCGGTACGCCGGACGCGGCGCGAAGAGTTTGACCGCGGCGTCTACATCGGCAGGCACCATCTTACGCAGAGGAGTCAGATCGTCCAGAATCCAGAAGGCGCGGCCGTGCGTGGCCACCACCAGGTCGTCGTCCTTGACCACCAGGTCGTGAACCGGCACGCTGGGGAGGTTGAGGCGCAACTTTTGCCAGTGCGCGCCGTCGTCGAACGAAATCCAGACCCCGGTTTCGGTCCCGGCGTAGAGCAGCCCTTTGCGTTTGGGATCTTCGCGCACGGTGTGAACGTAATCGCCCTCGGGAATGCCGGCGGCGATCGCGGTCCAGGTCTTTCCGTGATCGGCGGTCTTGAAGAGGTAGGGCTTGAAGTCATCCAGCTTATGGCGGTCCACCGCGACGTAGGCCGCCGCCGCGCTGTGCGGCGATGGATCGATCATACTGACCAGCCCCCATTCCGGCATGGAAGGCGGCGTGATGTTCTGCCAGGAACCGCCGCCATCGCGCGAAACGTGCAGCAGCCCATCGTCGCTGCCCGCCCAGAGCAGGCCCTTTTCGACCGGCGATTCCGCCAGCGCGAAGACCGTGTCATAGTATTCCACGCTGGTGTTGTCCTCGGTGATGGGACCGCCCGAAGCACGCTGCTTGGACTTATCGTTGCGCGTCAGATCGGGGCTGATTACGGTCCAGCTTTTTCCCTGGTTGGTGGTTTTGAGAACCACCTCGCCCGCGGTGTAGATCACGTTCGCGTCGTGCGGGGAAAAGAGAATCGGCTCGGTCCATTGAAAGCGATGCGGGAAATCGGCCACGCCATGCCCGGCGAAATCAACCGGCCAGGGAGAAATATCCAGGCCCTGCTCGGTGTGCTTGTCGAAGCGAGACACACCCTGGCCGGCCGAATAGACGATGTTGCCGTCACGCGGATCGGCGGCCATGAACGCGCTCTCCGCTCCCGCAACTTCATACCAGTTGCGCATGCCGATCAAGCCCGCATCGCTCCAACTCGCTGTGGCCACAGGAGTGTTGTCCTGCTGCGCGCCGAAAACGTAATACGGAAAGCGATTGTCGGTGGTGACATGGTAAAACTGCGCGGTCGGCTGATTCATTTGCGGCGTCCAGTTCTTGCCGCCGTCGATGCTGACGGTGGCGCCTCCATCGTCGCCATTAATCATGCGCAGCGGGTTGGCGGGGTCGATCCACAGCGCGTGATGATCGCCATGCGGCGCGGGGAGCAGCGTGAATGTCTTGCCTGCATCGGTGGAACGAAACATCCCGGTGTTCAGCACGTAGAGCGTATCGGCATCGCGCGGATCCGCAAACACGTGGCTGAAGTACCAGGCGCGCTGGCGATACCGTTCATCGTCGTTGACCGGCTGCCACTTGTCGCCGCCGTCATCGGAGCGGTACAAGCCGCCCTTTTCGGCTTCGATCAGGGCATAGACGCGGTTCGGATCCGCGCCGGAAACAGAGATGCCGATCCGCCCGAGTATGCCTCCCGGGAGCCCGTTGCCCTCCAGGTGCTTCCACGTGGCGCCGCCATCGGCCGATCGGTAGAGACCGCTGCCAGCGCCGCCGCTGGTGAAAACCCACGGCTGGCGCTCGGCCTGATACATGGCCGCAAACACAATATTGGGGTTGCCCGGAGCGAAAGTGATATCGGTGGCGCCGGTTCGGTTGTCGACATACAAAACCTTTACCCAGGTCTTGCCGCCGTCAGTGCTGCGGAAGACGCCGCGCTCCGTGTTGGGCGCGAACGCGTGACCCATCGCCGCCGCTAAGACAATCTCGGGGTTGCGCGGATCCACCAGAACTTTCGGGATGTGGCGCGAGTCCCGCAATCCCAGGTTCTTCCATGTTTTGCCGCCGTCATTGGAACGGTAGATTCCGTCGCCGTAAGAAATATCTCCCCGGAGGCATCCTTCGCCCGTGCCTACATAAATAATGTTGGGGTCGGACGGAGCCACGGCAATGCTGCCGATCGACGAAACGGCCGCCTTATCGAACTGGGGCGTCCAGTGCGCGCCGCCATCGACGCTCTTCCACACTCCGCCCGCCGCCGCGCCGAAGTAATAGGTCTGCGGGTCGCCCGCAACGCCCGCGACGGCCAGCGCGCGGCCCCCACGAAACGGCCCGATCAGGCGATACTGCATGCCTTTGAGCAGCGCGTCATCCACCTGCGAAAAACCGGCATGCGCCCAAAACAGGATCACCCATAGGAGTCGTGCCCGCATCGATACCTCCTCGGAGCCGCGGATACCATTGATCCTCCGGCTCGAATCATTCTATGGTAATCAACCACGGTGACGGACGTTGAGCAGGTCTTCCAGCCTGCCCACCACGCTATATGTGTTGCTTCTCACAAAGTTTTTGCCAATCCGGCATTACCTTTGTGAACTTTGCTCGTAGCATCAATCGTAGGACATAGGTGGAGGAGGGAATCGTGGGATCAGGACAGGCTGCCGGAAAGTCCATAGTGTCTTATCGTGACGAGCACCTCAAGATCGACTTCGATCGACAGACCGCGCTGCTCGATGACGGGCGCTTGGTGCTCACCCGCAAGGAATATGCCCTGCTGGCGCTGCTGGTGGAACATGCCGGCAAGATCATCCCCAGGGAAGCCTTGTTAATGCAGGTCTGGGGCTACGGAGCTGAAGTCAAGACGCGCACGCTGGATGTTCACGTGCGGCGCCTGCGGAAAAAACTGGGGCAATTCGCACAGGAGTACATCGAAACGATCTTCGGCACCGGTTACCGTTTCCAGCCGTATCATGCCCCGCGATTCATGCAATCGGAGGGCGCTAAGCCAATGAGTGTCGCGAGCGCGTAGCTTGGACGGGGTCTGCCCCGCCAATTCCGCGGCAGCGCGACAATATCAGCATGAAGGCGTGGCTCCTGACGGCTCCGGCGGCAATTGAGACACAGCCGTTGCGGCTGACCGAGGTGGCGGCTCCGGTTCCCAGCGGCAACCAAGTGCTGGTGCGCGTGCGCACCTGCGGGGTCTGCCGGACGGACCTGCACGTAGTGGAGGGGGAACTCGAACCGCGCAAATCGCCACTGGTGCCGGGCCACCAGGTGGCGGGAGTGGTGGAAGCCAACGGGCCCGCGGCTTCGCGCTTTGCGCATGGGGCGCGCGTGGGGGTGGCCTGGCTGCACCACACGTGCGGCG
This sequence comes from Bryobacterales bacterium, assembly GCA_963842505.1. GTDB lineage: Bacteria > Acidobacteriota > Terriglobia > Bryobacterales > Bryobacteraceae > PALSA-129. The sequence continues at coordinate 42,341 of CAWJGZ010000003.1, read as the reverse complement.
CCTGCGGGTATTGCCGCGCGGGCCGCGAGAATCTGTGCGAGCACGCCGAGTTCACGGGCTGGACGGTGGACGGCGGCTACGCCGAATACCTGGTAGCGCCCGAAGATTTCGTCTACGCGCTGCCGGACGGCTTCTCCGACGAGCACGCGGCGCCGCTGCTGTGCGCGGGCATCATCGGGTTCCGCACGCTGCGGATGTCGGGCGTGGCGCCGGGCGGCAGCCTGGCCATCTACGGTTTCGGCGCGGCGGCGCACGTCGCCATACAAGTGGCGCGGCACTGGGGCATCGAAGTCTACGCGTTTTCGCGGGGGCCGCGCCACCGCCAACTGGCGCTAGACCTGGGCGCGGTGTGGGCGGGCAATTCCACCGACCGGGCGCCGCGCCAAGTGGATGGCGCTCTGATTTTCGCGCCGGCGGGAGAGTTGGTGATCCCGGCCCTTCGCGGGCTCAAGCGGGGCGGCACGGTGGCGCTGGGCGGAATCCACATGAGCTCCATTCCGCCGATCGACTACAGCCTGCTGTACGAGGAGCGTGTCATCCGCAGCGTCGCCAACAACACGCGCGCCGATGGCGAAGACCTCCTACGGATTGCAGCGGAGATTCCCATCCACACGGAAACCCGAGAGTTTAGCCTGGAGCAAGCCAACGAGGCTCTGATCATGCTAAAAAGCGGGGGAATTCGCGGCGCCGCGGTGCTGCGCGTTTAGCCCGCATTTCTCACCAGCTTTCTGCTGCGGCGCGTGATAAGGCCGCGTCTACTTCGTTGCGCTTGCTCAGCGTGCTCGACATACTGTTCAAGTATGCCTGCGCGCGCTGAGCGGCGCGCGCCTCGTATCCACAGCCTTCTGACGCGCCTCGCGACGAAACCTGGTGAGAAAAGCGGGCTAGCGCAGGGTTAGATGTAATAGTTCCCTGCGTGGAGGGCTAACAACTATTTTTTGTCGGGATCGCCGGTGACGTAGACTTTCTCGCCGGGGTGCACCAGTTTGAGGCGCTCGCGGATTTCCAGCTCCTGCTCGGCCGGGTCGTTGGACAGCCGCTGGAGATGGTCGCGCATCCTTTCGATTTCCTTGGCCGCATCCGAATTCTGCTTTTCCATTTCCTGGATCATGCGCTGCTTCTCCATCAGCGCGTGGATGCCATGCGGCCCGCGCAACGTGACAAACGCATACGTGGCGACCACCAGGAAAGCGATCAGATAGGCAAATCGAGCGAGCGGCACTTTCATCGGAACAAACGCCTGGAACATAATAGTAACATCGCTTTTCCAATTCGTTCCGCACTTTTTTCAGGAAGACATGACCGACAATATTGTGGTTCTCAGCACATGCCCGGACGAGGAAGAAGCCGCGCGCCTGGCGCGACTGCTGGTCGGCGAAAAATTGGCCGCTTGCGTCAGCGTGGTTCCCGGTGTGCGCAGCTTCTACCGCTGGAAAGGCGCCGTCGAATCGGCGGGCGAGTGCCTGCTGGTGATCAAGAGCTCGCGCGCGTTGTTCGCCGGGGTGCGCGATGCGATTGAGAAGGCGCACTCCTACGAAGTGCCGGAGGTGCTGGCGCTGGCGGTGGTGGATGGCGCGCCGAATTATCTGAACTGGCTCGAATCCAGTATCGGGAGCGGGCCCGAGGCCGGCGAGTGAGTCCGCTGGCGGAGGGCCTGGCTCTGATTTTCGATATGGATGGGGTGATTGTGGACTCCAACCCCGTGCACCGCGAAGCCTGGGTTGCGTTCAATCGGCGCTATGGATTGGAAACCACGCCCGCGATGCTCGAGCGCATGTACGGCAAGCGCAACGACGAGATCATTCGCGATTATTTCGGCGACGGCCTCGGAGCGCGGGAAGTGGCGGCGCGCAGCCGTGCCAAAGAGGCGTTGTACCGGGAGATGGCCGGCAGCCGGATCGAACGGATGCTGGTGCCGGGGCTGCGGCCGTTTCTGGACCGGTATCGGGCCGCTGCCATGGCGGTGGCCAGCAACGCCGAGCCGGAAAACGTGGCGTTCGTGCTGGATCGGGCCGGTCTGAAACCCTACTTTCGCGTCGTGGTGGACGGCCGGCAAGTTGTAAACCCCAAGCCACACCCGGACGTCTACCTGCTTACGGCCGATTTATTAAAGGTTGCCCCGGCCAATTGCATCGTGATTGAAGATTCGCCTACCGGAGTGGCCGCGGCGAAAGCCGCGGGCATGAAGGTTATCGGCCTTTATACGACTTATGTTAACTTGCAGGCAACCGACTTTAGCGCGGATAATTTTAAGAGCGCGGCTTTAGCATCGTGGCTAGGGGAGCAACGACGGTCGATCTAGTCCATTTTCGGGCAGGGTTGCTGGCGATTGGAGTCTTGCGCCCGGCGCACTTGGCATCCCCTTTTTGGGCTTCCGTGGAAAGGAGCCAGCTCTTTCAACCTCTGATGGTGGCGGCGGGGTTGGCGATGCTGTTCAGCATTACCTTTTTCGTGTGGGGCCGCGAGCGCCGCATGCGGCGCCAGCGCGAGCGGCTGCGAAAGACCTACCACCTGAGTGAAGAGATTCTGAGCGCGCCCACTCCCGAAGCCATCTACACACGGATCAGCGATTTCCTGGTGTCCATCCTGGGGGTTTCGCGGGTGCACCTGTTCGTGTACAACCGCGCCGCCAAAACGCTGGACGCGCTGACCGGCGAGCATGAGGCGGCGGTGTCTATTTCGCTCTCCACGCCGCCGGGCGGAACTTATGCCGGCGCCGTGGCTTGCTACCACTACCGCACGTTGTTGGCGATTCCGGACATCGATCGCAGCCCGTTTCCTGTTTCCGGGGGCAACGCGGAGACGGCTCCCAAGTCTTTGTTGTTTGTCCCCATGATGGCGCAAACCGAGGTAGTGGGCATTCTGGAACTGGACCACGCCGAGCGAGCCCACGATTTCACTCCCGACGAACAAACCCTGGCGCAGCACCTGGCGAACCAGATCGGGGTGGCAATCCGCCTGCTGGACCAGCGCTCGGTGCAGGAACAGCTCTACCGGACAGAGAAGCTGGCTGCGGTAGGACGGCTGATTTCGGGAGTGGTAAACGAGCTGCAAGCTCCGTTATCCTCCATCTCCGACCTGGCGCGGCGAGTGTTCGACAAGGCGCACGCCTGGGGCGCCGAGCGGGAAGTGGCAACCATCGCGGCCGAGGCGCAGAGAGCCGCCGCCATGGTGGCGCGCCTGGTTTCTTTCGCCGCCAACGAGCCGATGGAAGCGCGGCCGGTTTCAGTTACGGCGCTGCTGCACAACCTGTTGGAGTTTCGTGAAGGCGACTGGAAGGCGTCGGGCATCCGCGTGCGCGATCTCACCACCAGCGAGCCGCTTTTCGTGATGGGGTCGCAGGGCCAGCTGGAGCAAGTGTTTCTGAACCTGCTGGTGCATGCCGAACAGTCACTGGCGGACGCGCCGCAGAAAGTGATCACGGTTCGCACCAGCGTACTGGCGCGGCGGCTGTTAGTGGAGATCGCATTTACGGCGCCGACGGTATCGGACAAGCCCGAGGAGGCGGCGGGAGTCCTGGGCATCACGCGGAGCGTAATCGCCGGCCACGGCGGTGAAGTGCGGCTGATTGAGAAGCACGGCTCCGATCCACGGTTCGAGATCGAGTTGCCGACCACCGCACCCAAGGAACGCGTGGCCGGGGGCGCGGCGGCGGATTTTCCGCGAGGCTTGACCGCGCTGGTGATCGAACCAGAAGAGGCCGCGCAGCGCCAGATCCTGAGCCTGCTGGCAGCGCGCGGGTATCGGGTGGTCCCCGTGACCAACGCCGATACTGGTCTGGAACTGTCCAACCGGATGCGCTTCGACGCGGCGTTTTGTTCGGACCACGCGCCCGGCCTGAATTGGGTGGAACTCAGCGAGCGCATGCTACACCGCGTGGGCGCCTTCGTGCTGCTGTCGGACGGCTACCGCGCCGATCTGGCCGCGGATTTCGAAGGCGACGGCTGCTACGTGATGGCTAAGCCGGTGCAGGAAGCCGAACTGGACCGGCTGCTGCGCGACCTCGAACCCAGCGTTCCCGTTGCGCGGAACGGCGCGGCGTAGCACAGGACAGGCCTGACGGCCTTGTTCATGCGGGCAAATCAGAATGACAAGGTCGAAATAGCGGGGCGCCGGCTGGAAAGCCGGCGTTCCGGCCGGAGGCCCGCTCCACGAACGGCGAGGCTTCAAAACACTCTTCCATGAGATTTCGCGGGCTGCTGGCCCTCTGCAGCAGGCCAGGAGGCCTGTCCTACCTAAGCGTCAATTCCGCCGAGGCGCCGGTCTGGCATCCGATGCGTCCGGCCGCCGAGCCCTGGTTCACCGAAACCTCCAGGTACCCGGAACTGCCGGCGATTACGAACAGCTCTCCGGGAGCGCACTCCGCATAGGTGTGCAGCAGGGAACCGATCTGCGCGGCTCCGATTGCCAGGGAAAAATCGCGGCGCTCGAGATCGGGGAAATCGTCGACATGAAAGTTGGTGACGATGTTGCCGAAGTGGTCGATCTTCAGGATGCGGCCCAACCAGGTGTGCTTGCCGGTACGCTGGGGCATTTCGAAACCGGGCCGGAGGTAGTCCGATATGAGTTTGCCAAAGCGGGCAGGCACCACGCCGGCGGCCAGGTGGGCAGCCACCGGGGCGAAGATGTCCCGGCCATGGAAGGTGCGGCTTACGGGGTTGAGGAAATAGCGCTCATTGGAGATCAGGCGGATCTTATGTTTCTCGCGGGAGAAGACCATGGACAGGACGCCGTTATCGGGCGCCACGAAATACTGGCCCGCAGCCTCCATGAGAATGGGGCGGCGCGCCGAGCCGACTCCCGGATCGATCACCACCAGGTGCACCGTCTTACGCGGGAAATAGCGGTAGACCTGGGCGATCAAGTAAGCGCCTTCGCCGATTTCGAATGGGGTCGCCTGGTGGCTGATATCCACGAGCTGCGCGCGCGGGCAGATGCCAAGAATGACGCCTTTCATGGCGCCGACGTAGTGGTCGGAGAGGCCGAAATCGGTAGTCAGAGTAAGAATAGGTGCCGGCATTGGTAAAATGAACTCAGTGCAGCGCTTCTATTTTGACCACAACGCCACCACGCCTGTCGCTCCCGAAGTACTGGAGACGCTGGTGACGTGTCTCGGTCAAGTGTATGGTAACGCTTCCAGCATCCATCATTTCGGCCAGGCGGCCAAGCAGAAGCTGGAAGGAGCGCGGCGGCAACTGGCGTCGCTGATCCACGCGAGCCCCACGGAGGTGGTGTTCACGAGCGGCGGCACGGAGGCGGACAACCTGGCGCTGCTGGGATCGCGGCCGGCGCACATCGTCACGAGCGCGATCGAGCACCCGGCGGTGCTGGCCACATGCGCGCAACTCGAACGGCAGGGCACGGCCGTCACGGTTCTGGCGGCAGGCCCGGGCGGAATGGTGAACCCCGACGATGTGCGGCGCGCGCTGCGGCCGGATACGGGGCTGGTCTCGATTATGCACGCCAACAACGAGCTGGGCGTGGTGCAGCCGATCGTCGAGATCGCGCGCATCACGCGCGAGGCCGGAGTGCCGCTGCATTCCGATGGCGTGCAGGCGCTGGGCAAGATTCCGGTGGACGTGGAAGAGCTGGGCGTGGATCTCTACAGCATGAGCGGCCACAAGCTGTACGCCCCCAAGGGTGTGGGCGCGCTCTACGTGCGCAAGGGGACGCGGCTGGCGCCCATCGCCTACGGCGGCCATCACGAGCGGGACCGCCGGGCGGGCACCGAAAACGTTCCGGGAATTGTGGCCTTCGGAGCCGCGGCCGATCTGGCGGCGCGTTCGCTTGCGGAGGAATCCGCACGGATTGGCGGGCTGCGTGACCGCCTGGAGAACACCGTGCTGGGCCGCATTTCGGGCTCCGGCATCAACGGCGCGCGATGGAATCGCACACCCAATACCAGTAACCTGTATTTCGACGGCATTGACGGCGAGGCGTTGGTGATTGCGCTCGATCTGCGGGGCTTCGCCGTGTCGACCGGGTCGGCCTGTTCTTCGGGGGCCGTCACGCCTTCGCACGTGCTGACCGCCATCGGGTTATCGGCGGACCGCGCCAGATCGAGCCTGCGCTTCTCGCTGGGCCGTTCCAACACGGCGGCGCAAGTGGATGCGCTGGCGGACGCCCTGGAGGCCGCGGTGGCGCACCTCCGCAGAATTTCCGTGCATGCCTGAGCCGCCCATCGCAGTCGCCATGAGCGGTGGAGTGGATAGCTCCACGGTAGCCGCGCTGCTGGTGCGCGAGGGCCGCAGCATCGTCGGGATGACCATGCAGTTGTGGAACCAGCGGCGGCTGCCGGAGCTGGCGGTGGAAGGCGGGGTAGGCCGGTGCTGCTCGCTGGACGATGTCTACGACGCGCGGCGCGTGGCCGAGCAGGTGGGCATTCCTTACTACGTGGTGAACTTCGAACGGCAGTTTGAAGAACAGGTGGTGAAGCCGTTCGTGGACGAATACCTGGCGGGGCGCACACCCATTCCGTGCACGCTGTGCAACAACTACATCAAGTTCGACCGTTTCCTGGAGATGGCCGATTCAGTGGGTGCGCGGCAGATCGCCACGGGTCACTACGCGCGCGTGCGTTTCGACCAGGCGTCGGGCCGCTACCAGTTGCTGCGCGCGGTGGACGATTCCAAGGACCAGACTTATTTTCTCTGCGGCTTGACGCAGGCGCAACTGGCGCGCACGCTGTTTCCGCTGGGAGAACTGACCAAAACGGAAGTGCGCGAACTGGCGCGGTCGATGGGGCTGGCGGTGGCCTCCAAGGGCGACAGCCAGGAGATCTGCTTCGTGCCGAACGGCGACTACGCCGCGTTTCTGGACGCATATCTAAAGGATACCGGGCGCGAGGCGCCGAACCTGCGCGGCGCGATTGTTACCACGGATGGCCGCCAATTGGGCGAGCATGAGGGCGTGCATCATTTTACCGTGGGGCAGAGGCGTGGATTGGGGATCGCCGCCGGCGAACCGTTGTATGTGATCTCGACCGATGCGGCGTCGCAACGCGTGGTCGTGGGCAGCAACGACGACTTATTGCGCGCGCGCTTCTTCGCCAAGCAAGTCAACTGGATCTCCATTGCCGGGGTGAGCGAACCGGTGCGCGCGCAGGTAAAGATCCGCAACAAGCACGCCGGCGCTCGTTCCACGCTGTATGCCACGGAAGATCCGGCGCGCGTGGAAGTGGTTTTCGACGAGCCGCAACGCGCCGTTACACCCGGCCAGGGCGCGGTTTTTTACGATGGGGACCTGGTGCTGGGCGGCGGCTGGATCGAGTAGACGAGCTTGACCCTGGCTTGGCCCGTATTTCTCACTAGATTTCTCCCGCGGCGCGCGATAAGGCTGCGGCTACTTCGTTGCGCGTGTTCACGGTCCCTAAGAGTTGGCAGGCGGAAGCGCCGGCCCCACTGTCCAAAGACGCCGCCGCGCGCTGAGCGGCGGGCGCCCCGCGCGCACGGGCTTCTCACGCGCCTGGTGAGGAAACCTGGTGAGAGAAGCGGGCGGGCGTGCGAGCGTTGCGGGTAAGGTAACGGGTCCACCAGAGTTCCTGACCGGGGGCGTCGAAGACTTCGGTCCAGGTGGTGTGAAAAAGTTGCGCTTGCGCGGCAGCTCGTTCCGCGAGGAAGCGCGCGATCCGCACGCGCAGGGGGGAAGGCTTCATGGCCTGGCCGATCCACCTTGCCGTGGCGGAGCAATCGTTCACTTCGCCCAACAACTGCTGGATGTGACGGAGCGCGGCCAGCCGCGTGTCGAGACCAGGGCCATAACAGGGGCGGAACAATTCCAGGGTATAGCGCAGGCGTTTGGTTTCGAGGCGGATGGCGTGCAGTTGGGCGGGCGGAGGATTGTGCCCGAGCAGCTCGCGCACACGCGCAAAATAGGCTTCCACCAGGCGCGGCAATTCGCGGCGCGCATTCACCGCGGCGGCGGCTCGCGCGTCCCATCGGGGCTTGTGGGGCTTGCTCATTTGGTCACAGCTCCAGCCGGCTGCGCCACTTGCGCGAAGAATCGCTGCTCTTCCAGCGGCGGATTTGAAGCGACAGATCGCGGGCCGTGCGACGCCGCTCGGCTTCGAGGCGCGCGACGACGGCGGCGCGGCGTGAGATGCCGGCCTGCCCGAGCAACTCGATCGAGACATCGCGGTCGCGCACGGCGGCGGCCGATTTCATCAAGGTGGCCAGTTCGCGGCGGATCTTTTTCCAATAATGGCCGGGATAGAGCGGCGCGAAAGCGCGGAGGCAGCGACTCAGACGGCGAATGGCGACGCGGAGATCGTGGACCGAATCGGGATCGCTGTGGCGCTCGGCGCGATTCAACTGAAAGGCCAGGCGGCGGAGCAGCGTCGCGGTCTGGAGTCTTGCGTAGTCCCGCATATCAACTATCAGTCGCGCGCCCGAACCACCGAAATCGGCCGGTTGTAGATGAGGCGGAAGGACTCGCCGGCGCGCTCGGCGGCCCATTGTTCCAGGTCGATGTCGTGGCTGCTGTGAAGCTGGAGGACCACTTCGCCATCGCGCATGCGGCAGTCGACACCGGTGATGCGCTGCTTACGGCTGCGGTTGAGGTTGTCGGCCAGCCGCAGAAGGGGAGTCATCAATAACAGTATGCGCCGCTCGTCGGCGGTCAGGGCCTGGTAAGCGCCGTGCGCGGGGTTGGGCAGCGACCTGCGGTGGTAGCGGCAGAGGGTGGCAATCAGCATGCGTTCGCGCGCGGTGAAGCCGGCGATATCGGAATTCGCTACCACATAGTAGGAATGCTTATGGTGGCCGCTGTCGCTGACGTAGTGGCCCACATCCACCAGGGCGGCCGCGGCTTCAAGGAGTCTGCCGCAGGTGGGCGGCAGACCGTGCAGGGGTTGCAGCGCGGCGAAAAGCATGGCGGAGATGGCGGCCACTTTGCGGGCGTGATCGAGCGAAACGCCGTAGCGGCGGCCCATCTCTTCCACTTCGCGGCGCTGGTCGCGGCTCAGACGGGCAAGCTCGGCGCCGACGTTGCGGGCGGCCAGATCGGCGATGATGCCATCGCGCACGCCGGCCCGGGAATAGTACACGGCAGGTAGCTGGAACTCGTGCAGGAAGTCGACTAGGACGGCCACGCCGGGGACGATGATCTCCGCGCGGCGGGGGCCGATGCCGGTAACTTTGCGGCGGGCCGGCAGGCCGAGCGCCGCCAGTTTCTTATACAGCTTGCGGATTTGGGGAGTGGGGATGCGGAGGCGATCGATGCCGTCGCGCTTGGAGCGGGCGATGCGGGCCACCGCGCAGGCTACCGCCGCGGCGGTGGCGGAGGTGGCGATGACACGATCCCACCCGCCGGGGCCGAGACGTTCCACGGCGGTATAGAGCTTGGCCCGGATGTATTCGTGCAGTTGATGCAGTTGAAGCGGCGTGGGCGGGTCGTCTTTGAGGAAGTTTTCCCGTAAGCGAACGGCGCCCAGCGGCTTGGAATAAGTTTCGCGCAGGCGGCCGTCCTCGGCGCCGATGATCTCGGCCGAGCCGCCGCCGATATCGATCACCAGCGTGCGCTTGCCGGTCTGCGGCCAGTTGCTTTCGACGCCCAGATAGATGAGGCGAGCCTCTTCGCGGCCGGAAATAATCTCGACCGGAGTTCCGGCGGCTTCCGTGGCGCGCGCCAGGAAGGCCTGCTGGTTTTGCGTGTCGCGGATGGCGCTGGTGGCGACGGCGCGCACGCCCACCACATCCAGCTTGCGATAGAGCGCGGCCATGCGGGCGAGCACGGCGGAGGCGGTTTTGAGCGCCTCATCGCTGACGGCTCCGGTGTGGAAGACGCTCTCGCCAAGCCGCGTGACTTCGCGTTCGGAGGCCAGGATGCGCGGCGCTTCGCCCGGCAACACTTCGGCGGCTTCCATACGAATGGAGTTGCTGCCAATGTCAATGGCGGCGTAGCGGGGCATGTAACCATGCTAATCGACGGAAGGCAGCGGGCGGCGTGTGGGAGGCCGGCCGTTCCGTTACGAAATCGTCACGCCCGTGACACCAAGGCACGAGTGGCAGGGAAGTACAATGGGTGCATCCTTATGAAACGCGTATTCGGACTGGTGGGCGCCCGCGTGGCGCTCGGCCTCGCATTGGTATCGGCGGTGGCGCTCGTCAGCTCGCAGCCAGCGCCGCGCGAACACGTCGGACCGCTCGACGGCGGCGGCTTCCTGTTGAACAGCGGATGGGTGCTCGACCCGGTGGGCAAACAGGTGCCGCTCGATACGCTGCCGATGTCGTCGGCGCTCTCGCCGGACGGCAAGTATCTGCTGGTGCTGAACGGCGGTTACCGGCCGCCTTCCATAACGGTGATCGATGCAGCCACCGCAGCGGTAGTTGGCTCGACGCCGGTGCCTGACGGATGGCTGGGGCTGACGTTTTCGCCGCAGGGAGACCGTGTCTATGTGGGCGGCGGATCGAAGGCCGCGGTCTTCGAGTTCAGCTTCGCCGGCGGAAAACTTACAGCGGGCCGCACCTTCGCGGTAGTGCCGGCGGACAAGGTGACCAACCGCGACATGATCGGCGATGTGGCCATGACGCCGGACGGACACCTGATCTATGCGACCGATCTGTATCACGATTCGGTGGTGGTGATCAATCCGCAATCGGGTATGGTGATCGATCATATCAAGACGGGGCGGCGGCCGTACAAGATTCTGTTCCATCCCGACGGAAAGTCGTTCTTTGTGACGACATGGGCGGATGGCACGCTGGAACATCACGACACGGCTAGCGGCAACCTGCTGGCGCGGCTGCCGGTGGGCGCGCACGCCACCGACATGGTGTGGCGCAACGGCGGACCGCCGGACACCGATGGCGATGGAGACAAACCGGCCTATGTGGCGCGCGTGTTTGTGGCCGCGGCCAATACCAACAGCGTGTACTCGGTAGCCGTGACGGAGGGCAAGGAACTGAGCGTGGTGGAGCGCATCAATGTCGCCATGACGCCGCGCCAGCCGCTGGGCATGACGCCATCGGGCCTGGGACTGAGCCCCGACGGCAAGCGCCTGTACGTGGCGTGCTCGGATGGCAACGTGGCGGCGGCGGTGGATGTCAGCGGCCAGGTGAGCCACGTGGACGGATTCATTCCGGCGGGCTGGTATCCGACGGCAGTGCGCGTGCTGCCTTCAGGCACGCTGGTGATCATTAACGGCAAGGGCCTGCGTTCCTATCCCAACCCCAACGGGCCGAGTCCGCGGGCGGACCTGGCGCCGGTGCATGGCGGTAACAGCAGAGCGGGATTCGTGGCGTACCTGCAAACCGGCACGGCGTCGTGGATCGAACCGTTCACCGACCAGCAACTGGCCGCCTGGACGAAGAAGGCGCTGGCGCAATCCGCGTATAAAGACGCGAAACTGGACGAGCCGAGCACGCTGCCGCCGATCCAGCACATCCTTTACATCGAGAAAGAGAACCGCACGTACGACCAGGTGCTGGGCGATATGAAAGAGGGCAATGGCGATGCATCGCTGGTGCTGTTCGGCGAAAACATAACGCCGAACCTGCACAAGATTGCGCGCGAGTTTGTGCTGCTGGACAACTTTTACGTGAACGCGGATGTGAGCGCGGATGGCAACAACTGGTCGACCGCCGCGATTGCGCCGGACTGGGTGCAGAAGCTGTGGCCCAGCGAATATGCCAGCCGTCACAGATTGTACGATTTCGAAGAACAGGACCCGGGCGCGCTGCCGCCGGCCGGCTATATCTGGACCAACGCGGCGGAGGCCGGTCTGACGGTGCGCAATTACGGCTTCATGGTGGATAACAAGCGCGAGATCGCGGCGTTGGGCGCGGACCAACTGCAAGGGATCAACGACCCGGTGCTGACGAAACTAACCAACCGCAACTACCGCGGCTTCGACCTGAATTACCCGGACGTGGAGCGGGCCAAAGTCTTTCTCGCCGACCTGGCGGAGTTCGAGAAGAGCGGCGAAATGCCGCGCCTGATGGTGATGCGGATGCCCAACGACCATACGTCAGGTCTGGCGGCGGACCGGCTGTCGCCGCTGGCGATGGCGGCCGACAACGACCTGGCGGTGGGGATGCTCGTGGAGGGGATTTCGAAATCGCGCTTCTGGGCGAACACGCTGATCTGCATCCTGGAGGACGACGCACAGAACGGTCCCGACCACGTGGATTCGCACCGCTCGCCGGCGTGGCTGATCTCGCCATACGTGCGGCGTCATGCGGTGGACAGCCACATGTATAACACCACGTCGATGCTGCGGACCATGGAGTTGATCCTGGGGCTGCACCCCATGACGCATTTCGATGCTGCCTCGCTTCCCATGAACGCGGCATTCCAGGCGAAGGCGGATACGACGCCGTACGAGTTAGAGAAGCCGCGGACGGCGCTTGACCAGCGGAATCCGCCGCGCGCCCCGGCGATCGCGGAAAAGATGAATTTCGACCGGGAAGACGCCAACGACGATGACGAGCTGAACGAGTTACTGTGGCGGGCGATCCGGAAGGATGCGCCTCCGCCGCCGGTAAGGAGTTACTTCGGGAAGTAGGGGCGCACCTATCGTGTGTTCAGCAGTTTCAGCAGGTCGTCTACGGTGAATTGGCAATCGTGCAAGATTTTGCGTAAGAGGCCCGGTCCAATCGTCTCACCCGAGTGCGCAGGCACCACCGTAGTCCGGCCATCTTAGTGACGAAAAAAGTGATGGCTGCCTCGGATTCGAACGTCCAGAAAACCACCTCTCGTCAACGCGGCGATTAACTCAGAGCCGGTGACTCTGGGACGGCGGCTCATGCTGCGATGGTAATGCGCTGGATGCCTATGAACTCGAGACTCTGCTCGGGTTCACCTTCCACTTCGAGACACACCTCGATTGCCTCGCGGATGCGCTGAGTGACCTCGTCGAGAGATAGCGCCTGGGTATGACATCCGGGAAGTTGCGGAACTGACGCAACGTAGTACCCTTCGTCATCGCGTTCTATGACGACATCGAACTGGCGTGGCAACGGATTGTCCTCGCACACTATTTTACGCTATCCGGGTTGTGAAGGCTGGGCCTGCAAAGTCAGGTAACGGGCTAGCTCAACGCGAGCCGCGGCTTCCCTAGCTTCACCGCGTTTTCCATCAGCTTCAGGCCATGATCGCCATCGGCGGTCAAAATGGATTCGGGGTGGAATTGCACGGCTTCGATGGGCAAGTCGCGATGGCGCACGCCCATGATCACACCGTCAGGTGTCTCGGCGGTGATTTCCAGGCACGCAGGGAGGGTTTCGCGGCGCGCGAACAAGGAGTGGTAGCGGCCCACTTGAAATTCTTCCGGTAAGCCTTCGAAAACTCCGACGCCGTGGTGGTGCACGGTGGAAGGCTTGCCGTGCATCGGATAGTCGAGAACGCCAAGCTCACCGCCAAAGGCTTCTACAATGCCTTGCAAGCCGAGGCAAACTCCGAAGATGGGGACGCCGTAACGCACGGCGGTGAGGACCAGGTCGGGAACGCCGAAATCGCGCGGGCGGCCGGGGCCTGGTGAAATAAGAATCAGGCCGGGGGCGACTTGCGCGATCAGCTCCGGCGGGAAACCGGCGCGGTAAGTCACCACTTCGGCGCCGGTCTGGCGCGCGTAGTTGGCCAAAGTGTGGATGAAGCAATCGTCGTGATCCACAAGCATCAGTTTGATGCCCGCGCCGACGGCCTGGCGCGCGACAGGAACGTCGGACTTCGCCGGAGCAGCGGCGCCGAGAGCGCGGAAAAAGCCGGTGGCCTTCATGCGGGTTTCGCGCTCCTCCATCGCCGGAACGGAATCGTATAGCAAAGTCGCGCCGGCGGGATAGTACGCCATACCGTCCTTCAGATAGGTAGTGCGGATCAGGATGCCGGTGTTGATGTCGCCGTTGAGCGAGATCATGCCGACGGCGCCGCCGTACCAGCCGCGCGCGGTTTTTTCGAGGGCTTCGATGGCATTCGCGGCGGCCTTTTTGGGCGCTCCGATCATGGTGACGGCCCACATGTGGGAGAGAAAGGCGTCCAGGCCGTCGAAGCCTTCGCGGATGCGGCCGTGCACGTGGTCGACGGTGTGGAAGACGCCGATGTAGGATTCGATGAGGCGCCGGCCGATCACCTGCACGCTGCCCGCGTCGCAGATTCGCGACTTATCGTTGCGGTCGACGTCGGTGCACATGGTCAGCTCGGACTCTTCCTTGGCGGATGTGAGCAGCTCGCGAATGTTATCGGCGTCGCGGAAAGGATCGCCGGTGCGCTGGGCCGTGCCGGAAATGGGGCAGGTTTCAACATCCCGGTCCTTGACGCGGACGAACATTTCGGGGGAAGCGCCGACTAACTGCTCGTCGCCGAACTGCAGCAGAAATTCGTAGGGGCTGGGGCTGGCGACATGGACGCGTTCAAAAAGGTCGGAAGCTTTGCCGGAGTATGGCGTGCGGAAAGTCTGGCGGAGGACCACCTCGTAGTAATCGCCGCGGCGCATGCCTTCGCGCACCGTTTCGACATTGGCCATGTACTCTTCCGGTGTGTGGTCGGAGACGATGGGGCCGGGAGGAAGCACGGGCGCGGGCGCGATCTCGGCGGCGTCGCGCGCCAGGCCGGCGGTGGAAAGAGCGTCTCGCGAGAAATCGTACTGACAGCGTTCGATCTGCTCCTTCTTGCGGTCCATGAAGTAGATGTCGTCGCAGAGATAGAGCTGCAGATCCTTGTGGCCGTGGCGCGGCAGGCGCTTCTCGATGGGCTCGAACTGGAAAAGAAAGTCGTAGCCGAAGGCGCCGATCAAGCTGAGGCGCGAATCCCCGAGGCCGCTGAATTCCTGGATCAGCGCGCGCAGGATGGAAAAAACCGAAGGCTGGCGGCTGCGTTCCTCTTCCGGGAAGAGCGCCGGCAGCGGCTTCAGGCGGCCGGCCAAAGTTTCACCTTCGAAGCCGAATTGTTCCCAGTGGGGATGGCTGGCGAGGACCGGCGAGAGCAGTTGCGCGATGATGCGGCCGCGCTGGTTGAGCGGGCGGAACTCCACGCGGCGGTCGAATGAGACGATTTCGAGCGGCGGGCACAGTGAGGCGATATCCCAGCGCGAATATCTCCCGGGGTATTCATATCCCGAGGAAAGATAAATACCACGGTGATGATCGAGCTCGCGCATGAGATGTTTGAGGCCTTTACGGAAGCTGGGCCGGGAAACGGTGCGAGAGATCACAATCCCGTGGGGAGTCGTGTAGCGTCGTTCGCGCATATTAGGAGATCCCTTAGGGAGATTATTTTTCAGCATAGCATTGTAGAATGTAAGCATGGAAAAACCGATGGCCAGCGGCCCACCGGAACTGTTTGCCCGCATCGACAACTATTCCGTGGACAATGCCGCCGCGGCGGCCGCCGAGGGCATCCTGCTCACCAGGCTCGACCAGGCGCTGAACTGGGCGCGTAAAAATTCCATCTGGCCGATGACGTTCGGGCTGGCCTGCTGCGCCATCGAGATGATGTCGATGAGCGCGTCGCGGTTCGATATCGCGCGGTTCGGGGCCGAGGTCTTTCGCGGATCGCCGCGGCAATCGGACCTGATCATCATTGCGGGGCGCGTGTCGAACAAGATGGCGCCGGTGATCCGGCACCTCTATCAGCAGATGCCGGAGCCGAAGTGGGCGATTTCGATGGGCGCGTGCGCCACCTCGACGGGCGTGTTCAACAATTACGCCCTGATTCCGGTGAACCAAGTGATCCCGATCGACGTGTTCGTGCCGGGATGCCCGCCGCGTCCGGAACAACTGATTTACGCGCTGATGATGCTTCAGGAAAAAATCCAGGGGCTCAGCGGCACGGTGAAGCAGGTCCTCAACCTGGCATAAGGTCACCAGAGAGGCGCGGAGAAAAACAGAGCGTCAAGCAGGGCCGACCGGTGTCTCTCGCGGAGCGGAGGAAGAACGGAGAAACGTCGTAGAATAACTCTGATGCTTGCCAGACTGCTAACCATTACTCTTTTTCTAGTTACGCTGGCGCCGGCGCGGGCGCAGCAGAACGTTCCTTTCCCCGGATCCATCGAAATCGAGCAGTCGCTGGACCGGCTGAATGAGTTGGGAACGGTGCTGATGATCGCCGCGCATCCCGACGACGAACATACGGCGGTGCTGGCATACTTCGCGCGCGGACGGCACATGCGCACGGCCTATCTTTCCGTGACGCGCGGCGAAGGCGGGCAGAATCTCATCGGGCCGGAGCAAGGACCGCAGATGGGGATCATCCGCACGCAGGAACTGCTGGCGGCGCGCAAGATCGATGGGGCCGAACAATTTTTCACGCGCGCCATCGACTTCGGTTTTACCAAGACGGCCTCGGAGACCATGGAAAAATGGGGCCACGACCGCATCCTGTCGGATGTGGTGTGGGTGATCCGGCGATACCGGCCCGACGTGATCATACTGGTGTTCAGCGGCACACCCAGCGACGGGCACGGGCAGCACCAGGTATCGGCGATTCTGGGAAAAGAAGCATTCGACGCAGCGGCCGATCCGAGCAAGTTCCCGGAGCAATTGAAATATGTTGAGCCGTGGCACGCCCGGCGGCTGGTGCGGGCCTCATTCGGCGGCGGCGGGCGCGGCGTGCCTCCAACAGCGCCTGGGGCGCCGGGGGCGACACCACCGGCGAATGGAGCAACGCCACCGGCGACTGCTTCCACAGCGGCGGCAGGCGGGCGCGGCGGACGCGGAGGCCAACAGGCGGCGGCCTTGGCGAATGCGGGCGAGGCCGATACGGGCGGCTTCAATCCAATCCTGGGGTATTCGTACCAGGAACTGGCCAACATGAGCCGCAGCATGCACCACAGCCAGGGAACCGGAGCCATGCGGCAGGTGAATCCGGGCACGACGTCGTTCGGGCTGGTGGCGGGAGAACCGTCGTCGAAGGATTTGTTCGATGGCATCGACACCACATGGAACCGCTTGCCGGGCGGTGCGGCGGTGGGGCCGATTCTCGAAGCGGCGATTCGCAATTTCGAGCCGGCACATCCGGAGAAGGCCATTCCAGCGCTGGCCAAGGCGCGCCCGCTGATTGCGGCGATTGCCGATCCGCTGGCTAAAATCAAGCTGGCGGAACTGGATGAGACCATCGCGCTGTGCGCGGGGTTGTTTGTGGAGGCGCAGGCGCAGCAGGCGCAGGTCAGTCCCGGCGGGCAACTCAGCGTAACCACCACGGTGCTGAACCGCTCTACCGCTGAAGTGAGCCTGGACGGCGGTTCGGTGGAAGGCATCTGGAACGAGCCATTGGAGGTCAAGCCGGCCAAGCTGGCTCACAACCAGAGCGCGCACGTGCAGTTTGACCGCACGGTGCCGCCGGGCCAGGCGTACTCGCAGCCGTATTGGCTGGTGAAGCCGCCCGCGGGCGATGTGTACCAGGTGGACGACCAGCGTCTGGTGGGGCTGGCCGATACACCGCCGGTGCTGCAGATCCGGCTACGGCTTACGGTGGATGGCGCGCCGATCGAAGTGGTGCGAGCCGTGCATCATCGCTACGCGGAGCGGTCGGAAGGCGAACGCGTGCGTCCGCTGGTGGTGGCGCCGGCGGTGGCCGTGGACCTGCCCGATGCAGTAGCGCTTTTTCCGGCCGCGGCTGCCCGCAAAGTGCAGGTAGCGCTGGCAGCCAACGTAGCCAGCGCGGCGGGTGAAGTGCGGCTGGATCTGCCGGAGGGTTGGAAGGGCGAGCCGCCGTCGCAGGCTTTCAAAGTGGGGGCGGCGGGTGAAGTGGAGGAAGTGACGTTCGAAGTGACGCCTCCAGCCGGGGAAACCACAGCCACCATGAAGGCTGTGGCGCGGGTAAACGGGCGCGACATCGCGAGCGGCATGCAGGTGATTTCGTACCCGCACTTTCCGCCGCAGACGTTGTTTCCGCCGTCGGACGTGAAGCTGGTGCGGGCCAATATCGGCGTGAAGGTCCACAAGATCGGTTACATCATGGGAGCCGGCGATGAGATGCCGGACGCGCTGCGGCAGCTTGGACTGGAAGTGACGCTGCTGGGCGAATCGGATCTGGAGCAGGGCGACCTGACGCGCTTCGATGCGATTGTAGCGGGAGTGCGCGCGTACAACGTGCGCGGCGATTTGAAAGCCAACCAGGCGCGGCTGCTGAATTACGTGAAAAACGGCGGCACGTATGTGGTGCAGTACCAGACCGGCGACGCGTCGCTGAATCTGGGGCCGTATCCATTCACGGTGCCGGGAGGCACCCGGTGGCGTGTCACGGTGGAGGAAGCGCCAGTGATTTTCCCGCATCCCGACAGCCCGCTGCTGCAATATCCCAATCACATTTCGGAAAAGGATTTCGAGGGCTGGGTGCAGGAGCGCGGCCTCTACTTTGCGACGCAGTGGGACAAGCAATACCAGACCGTGCTTTCTTCCCACGATCCGGACGAAGAAGGAATGGAGGGCGGCGAACTGTGGACACGGTACGGCCAGGGCGTCTACATTTTCACGTCCTATGCGTGGTTCCGGCAGTTGCCGGCGGGTGTGCCGGGAGCGTTCCGGCTGTTCGCGAATTTATTGAGCGCGAAGTAGCGCCCGCTGCTTTTCGCCGATCGCTTGCCAGTCGAAGTTCCGCAGGGCGTGGTGGTAGGCGGCCAGGGCGATCTGGCGGCGGCGTTCGGTGTCGGCGATGAGAGTTGCGATGCCGGCAGCGAAGGCCTCGGGCGTATCCCCAATCCAGACGCTGTGGCCGTGCAACAAGCCAAGCCCGGCGCAGCCCGATTCGGTCGAAACCACGGCGCGCTGCATGGCCATGGCTTCGAGAACCTTGACGTTGGTGCCGGCGGAGACGATTGTGGGGACGAGTGCGAGATTGGCCTCAACGTAGAGCGGACGCACGTCGGAAACGAAGCCCAACATGCGGATGCGTGGATCTGGCGCGGGTTCGGGGGAATCAGCGAAAGCGCGCCAATACGTGAGGTGATCGGGGCCGCAGACCACCGTGGCGGTGAGGAGCGGAAACTTTTCGCGCAGCAGGGGCCAGACGCGCCCGACGAAAAAGCGCCAGGCGGCCACGTTGGGGAAATGCCGGAACGATCCGATGAAGAGCAGGTGCTGGGTGGGACTTTCGGGTTCGGGCTGGAAGCGGGCGAGATCGACTCCGTTTTCGATCACGGTGGCGGCCACTCCCGGGCTCAGAAGCTCGGCGTCTTTGGGCGACATGACGACTACGCGCGGGAAGCGGCAGACGGCGCGGGTCTCGAAGCGGCGCCAGCGGAACGCGTCCCACGCGGCGGTGAGTGTGCGTTGGCGGCGGGCAATCTGCGTAAAGAGGTCGAACGTGACGTCGTGTTCCACCAGCACGTCGCCGGAGTATTCGGCCAGTTGCGTGTACTCCACTTGCAATTGCTCGAAGCCGAAGACGCGGCGCTCCTCGGCAATGGCCTGGCGCATAGCGGGCGAGCGGAATTCGTGGACTTCCGGCGGCAGCAGGGTGGACCAGCGCGGCTCGCGGTAACGGGGCTTCTTCACCAACACCACGCGGGCGCAGAATTCGAGCAGCGGAGCGGTGTCGGGCGAGGCATCGCCATCGGTGAAGGCCAGCAGCGAGACGTCGAATTCGCGTGCAATCTCGCGCAGCAAATGGTAGATGCGGACGGCGCCGCCGTGCGAGAGGGGATACGGGTAATACGGCGAGAGCACCGCCACGCGGCGCCGGCCGGGCGAGCAGCCGCGGCCTTCGACGACGCGAAAGCCGGGCGGCACGACGGAGCGCTCCCGTTTGGGCCAGGGCCACCACCACGGGCGGAGATAGATGCGGTCAAGCGGAACGCCGCGCCAGAAGAGCAACGAAGGCAGATCGAAGCGCAAGTGATGACGGTCGAGCTGCGAATTGTAAGCCAGGATTTTGCGAGGGGCCGCGCGGTACGCCGCGCGTCGCAAGGCGCTGGGCTCATGCGACAACAGCACTGGGGCGAGGCCGATGCGGTAGCGGCGGAGTGTCTTGCGCAGCTCAGGCCAGTTCTCTTCGGTGGCGATGAGATGGCGGCGGACCGGTTCGAGCGCGCGCACTTCCTCGGCCATGCGCTGGCACAAGGCGGCCGGACCGGTACAGAAAGTCACCACCACGGCTTCCGGGTCTTTGCCGAGAATACGGAAGATCCAGCGCTTGAGCCGCTGCTTCATTCGACGGACCTCGTGCCCCAAAGGACCGCGCAGGCGGCCAGCGGCGTCAATGCGGTGAAGGTGGTGACGGGCGTGTAACCATAGCGATCGATGAGCGCGCCAAAGGCCGGCGAGATCAACAACTGCGCGGCGCCGTAGGACGACACCAGCATGGAGATGGCAAATGCGGCGCGCTCGGCGCCAAAGGTATCGAGCGGCAACGTATAGGTGTTCACGCTAAAGGCCGAAACGGCGAAGAAGCTGAGGGAGATTCCGGCGATGGCCCAGGCCGGCGTGGGCGCCGCGGGAATGGCCACGGTGACCAGGGAAATGAGCGCCGCGGCGAAACAGACGCGGAAGCGCGCCGCGGCGGCGGACATTCCGCCGCGCATGATGCGCAACGATAGCCAGCCGCCGGCGAAGCCGCCGCCCATGGCGACCAGCGGCGGAATCCAGGCATACCACGCGGCCTGCCGGATGGTGAGCGAGTGCGCGTCCACCAGATACTGGGTGGTCCAGTTGGTCCAGAGCGAATAGCCCACCATGTTGAGCGCGTTGGCCGCGACGAAGGCCCACAAGCGGCGGTCACGCAGAATTCCGGCGGCGCCGGATGATGCGGGCACCGACGCGGCGGCAGGGGGCACGCGGCGAGCCGCCCAGTTCCACACGGGAATCCAGAGGAGCCCGAGGATTCCGGTGAAGATGAATGCGTGGCGCCATCCGCTGCGCAGAGCAATCCAGGTGGCCACGGGCGGCGCGAGGATGGCGCCGAGGCTGACGCCGGCCTGATTCACGGCGTTGCCAAGCGCGCGTTCCGGCGGGCGCAGATAAAGGTGGATAGCTTTGCCAGCCGCGGGGATTCCGCCGGCCTCCGCCACGCCCAGGACAGCCCGGCAGCCGATCAGACTGGTCAGCCCGCGCGTGAACCCGGTGGCGATTCCGGCGCATGACCAGACGCCGATGGCCAGGCTGGCGGCGCGGTTGAGGCCCAGGCAGTCGGTCAGCATCCCCGCCAGAGGCGCGCTGAGGGCGTAGGTAATCGAGAAGACGCCGAGGATCCAGCCGTACTCCGCGCGCGAGAGATGAAACTCCGCGCGCACCACCGGGGCCAGCGTGGCGAGCGCCTGGCGGTCGAGATAGTTAATGGCGGTGGAGAGCACGAAGACCGCCAGCAAGAGCCAGCGGAAGCGCGCCGCACGATCGGCGCCGGTCACTGGAACTCAATGGTGGCCACTTCGCCCGCGGTAGCCAGTTTGGCGTTGGGTTTAGGGAAATATTCGATAGCGACGCGGCGCGGTTTCTGCGCGCCGCATCCCAGGTTCAACTGGCCGCCGCCGGCTACGAAGACATGCGCGGGGTCGGCCAGCAGTTTGACGGTCTTGTGGTCTTCACCTTCGATCACCAGGCGGGCCTGCTTGCCGAGGCAATCCACTTGTTTGAGAGTGCCGGTGATTTTTCCGGAAGGTTGAGCGCTATCCCACCAGGGGACGGCATTGGGATCAGGCTTGGTATTGCCGTTGGCCTTGGCTTCGGCGGCGTGGAGTTCGGCGCGCGCGTTGGCTTGAAGCTGGGCGATTTCGCGGGCTTCCTCATCGGCGCGGCGCTGCTTTTCGGCGGCTTCGTAATCCAGGCGCCGGCCTTCCACGGCGAGGCGCGCCTGCCGCATCTGCTCGCGTTTGGCCGGGTCGGTTGCGGCCTGCTCGGCTTCGCGCCAGGCTTTGGCAGCTTCGGTGAAATTGTGGTCCGCCAGGTAGCATTCCGCCAGCGCTTGCCAATAGGCGGCGTTGCGGAAATTGCGCTCGGCGGCGTTTTTCCAATCGGCCAGGCGCTGTCGCGGATCGGTGTCGCGCGCCGCCAGCATGGCGAACGGCTCGTCGAGTTTGGGGTTGATGGCGGCGGCGCGCAGCAGAGCTTGGCGGGCCTTTTCACGATCGGGTTCCAGGCGCGCGTATTCGATGAAGCATCGCGGGCTCTTGGCGCCGGCTTCCATGGCGGCGGAGAAATGCGCGCGGGCTTCGGAATCGTGGTGATCGCGCAGCGCCAGCAGGCCGAGGCCTTCTTCCGATTCGGGAATCTTGAGGTGTTCGCGAAGCAGGCTTTCATACTCGGCGGCCGATTGCGGGCCGGCCAGGAGATCGGCGCGCGCCAGACGGATATCGGAATCGGCCAGGGGCCTTTCATGGAAGTCGCCGGGCGACAGGGGAAGACTGGAAATCGTGGTGGTTGGAAAGCGGCCCGCGGCGAAGTGCTGCCTGGCCTGGGCCTCCACTTCGGCGGCGCCCTTGCCGAACGCGTTGTGATAAGCGGGATCCTCATCCACGCCCTTGCGCAGGTTGTACAGCAGCACGCGCAGCTTGCCGAAGTATTCCGGCGCGGCCACCAGCAAATGGATGCGAGCGAAATCGAGATCGGGTTGGGGCGGCGGCGCGCCCACCGTGATATGAATTCCGCTGACCTGGAAAGTGGAGAAGAACTCAATCAGCCCGTGCTCGAACGCGGCCGGCATGCGATTGGTATTGGCGTCGAGCAGCAGGCGGGTGAGTTCGCCGTAGACTGCGGGCGGCACCGGACTTTTTTCGGACAGCACGATGGCATAGCGGTCGCGGCACTCGGTGAGCGGCGCGGGCGAGGTCCAGCCCTGGGCGTTCTTAAAGACGAGGATGCGAACGGGTTGCGGTGTGGCGAGATCCTCCTCGCCGACGATGGTGCCGAGCGAGTGGCGGAACTCCTCGAAGCGGACCATGGTTTCCTGTCCGGCTCGCTCGCCGGCGTCGGTGAGGACCTCGAAGGGTCCTGAGGTATAGCGTACCCAACGGTCGGCCGTCGCGAGGGAAGGCAGGAGGCATAGGAAGCTGAGGAGGGGCCATCGCCGCATGCATTCTCATTATGGCGCGGCGCGAGGCGGCCGGCAGGTTTGGTAGAATGAAAGCACCAGTGGCGCTATCGTCTAACGGTTAGGACAGAGCCCTCTCAAGGCTTAAATACGGGTTCGATTCCCGTTAGCGCTACCAGAAACAAAAGACTTACGGGCCGCAGGGCAGCACAGGGCAGCACGCGCAAACGAGAGGGGTCAAAAGGCATGCCTTCAGACTACGCATACGGCAGGCGCAAGGAGCTTCAGGTGGCAGAGTTCCTCGAACGCCGTGGTTTCGACTGGGGCGCGCGCGGGCCAGCCGGGGCCCAGTCGATTTGGTCGCGAAAAGAAGCAAAACTCGTTTGGCGATCCAGGTGAAGTCGACGCGCCGCAACGTCACGAGCTACACGCGGCTCAGCCCAAACGAAGAAATGCGCCTCATCCGGTCGGCGGCCCCTCGGAAGGCCAAGCCGGTGCTCGCGCTTGTCTCCCAAAATTACGTTTGGCTCGTTTCTGTTCCAAACCAAGACCCTGTGGTCGAAGGTGAGCTCAAGCCTCTACGTTACGAATACCCTGGGCATTCGTGAGGGGTTCCTCGCCGGAATGGATTGCACTTCCTTCTTTGAGGGCCTCAGTCTGCCCCTGAATGACTCCGCGGATTTGATACTGGTGGAAGCGAAGTTCTGACTGCACCCGCGGGGCTGCCGATAACGAATAAACGCTCGCCCAGTATTCCTGCTGGACAAACCGCGGGCACGTGGGTTCACGGAACTGGAGCAGGGCGTGCCCCCTGAAGTCTGGCGGACCGCGTTAAACTGAGAAACGAAAGATGAAGCTACAAAAACACTGGAGCGCGATCATCGGTATTTTTCTGTCATTGTTGTACATCATCCTCCAGATTGTTCAGTGGAAAAGACACGGAGATGATCTCACTGGAGTTGCCATAATCGGCGTGTTGTCCGGTGTTCTCGTTCTCGTCATCTTTAGGTACTGGAAGGTCGGAGGAGATCGTGTCGAGTCCTTGCGTGCCCAGATCACGACGCTAAGAGACGAGCATGAGACTCAGATCAGGCATCTTCAATCTCAGCTGAAGCAGGCGCAGGACCGGCCAGCGGAGGTTAGGGAGGTGCCCGCTCGGATCAGGGATCAGCAAGCCGATACCCTGGAATTGGTTGGGAAGTTGAAGCTCCTTTCGGCGGAGGCAAAGAGGCTTGCAGGGCAGCTCTTGTCACTCTCTGACATGGCGCAACGGACGCATGGATCTCTTGGGAGTGGCCCGTTTGATCGGTCATACACGAGCTTGGCTACGATAAATCCACTCATGGCCAATTTCGTTGACTGGCAGAGCCAGGTGATGCGATACGTCGAGATGATGCGTGAGCTTAATCAGCCGGTCAATCAGAGAAGAGATATTACCTTTCAGTTCTGTTGGAACTGCCTAGATCAGGAGTCTAAGAATCTTGCTCAACAGGCCGACTCCCTTCGTTCTTCAGTGTGCACCGCTGCAAGACGATGAACTACGCAGCCGCATGCTGAAGCCCGGCTCCGCTTCCCGCGCATGAACACGTTCGCCCGCTCAGGCCAGGATCCCACCACGAGCCCGCATAAGGACGTTTCCAGCGCGGAGTCCCGTTCTGGCGCACAGGGGGCTAACGATATCAACGAACAAGGCCCTCCCAAAAACCCGTTGTCGGCGCCCTAATGGCTGCGCCGGCCACACTTTCCGAAGTGGCGACGATCCGGCCGGAGCGCCTTTTTCGAGCTTCCCGAAACACCGAAGCCGAGGCCTTTGCAGACCGGGCAGTTCCAGGAGTCGGCTACGCGGCCAAGTGCCGCAGGGCACCGGTGTGGCCCGTTCCACGACTAGTGCTGTGACAACCTCTCCCGGTCTTCTTAGCGCTACAAATTCCTCATAGAGTTACGGGCGTCTGGCAAGCACGCGCGATGCGCCAAAAAAAAACACCCAACAATACAGCATCCAAAATCTCGAAGCGGCCCCCACAGTGATGCTTCCTATGCTAAAGTGTCGCAGTAGCTTTCCAGAGAATATTGTTGCGTAAGGGTCAGGTGGTGGAAGTCCTGGTCTGGCGCGTCCTTGTTCCCTACCACGTTCTGTTCTTCCTGCATCGGTATGGCGAAAACGCCAATTCTCGATCTGCTTCAAGAGCCGCCACCCCCATCCCCAGTCAACTTTGGGCGCGCTGCCACTGAGGCCCTCGCCCTGGCGTTGGTCCTGGGTATTGGGCTCGCCGTTCTGAGGTCTAAATGGTTTCTGGCTCCCCTTGCACTTGTTGCGGCCGTGGCATCGCATGAAGGTGGCCACCTTTAGTCGCAATTGTCTGCGCAAGGGGCATTGGGGCATTTTCGGTGAGTGGCCTTACCCTGTTCAAATCCGGGCCGTATTGGCATTGGGACTTTGATCATCGAAGACTGCTGTTCAGCGGGTTTGTCAAACCTTTGCCTCCGGTGGATGAGTCTCAACTGTCACGGCAGGTCTGGACGCTGGCGGGTGGCCCTTTGGCAAGCATCCTCCTGGCGGCAGGCTCCGGTTGGGATGTCTGGCGTCATGGAGACGTGCACAGTTGGATGGGATGCTTTTTCCTGGCGAATGTGCTTCTACTCCTGTACAACGGTGTGTTCGGGTCAGATGCTCGCTCACTCCTCATGCACCGCAAAACTCCTGAAGCGGCGAGATGGTCTCTGGCCGCCGCACAAGTGCTAGGTCAGGACATGAATGGTGTTCCACCACGCGATTGGAACGCCCGAGCCTTTGAGATCATGCTCCAAATGGACCCTGGAACCGCCAATTATTCCCAATGTCAATTGTTCGCCTATTTCCGGCGGATGAGTCAAGGCAACCATGACATAGCTCTGCAGCACCTCGAACAGTCGCTGGGTTCTTCATCGGCATGCAGTAGCACGGTGCGTCAGGCTGTCTTCCTGGAGGCAGCTTTCGTGAATGCGACCGTTCGCAGGAATGCGGGAAACGCTCAAGTGTGGCTCAAGCGGGCTCTCCATCTGAACCAGCCCACATCCACCGCTCTAGTGGAGGCAGAGATCGCGACTCTTCACGGGAACCATCACCGGGCACTGCATTTCTATGAGCTGGCACGCGGGTACATTATCGTTAGGCGACTGGGCACCGGAATTGACCGTCTCCAACTGGAGCGGATCGCCAGAGGAGAGAGAGAATGCCAGAGCCGGTTGGGTCGCAGATAGGGCGACGGGAACTCACGTCCCCATTGAAGTGAACCCCTGGAGGTGGAGTCGAGGCCGGGCGCGAGCGCTGGCGCCGAAGCGCCGCCCCGTTTCCCAGCCCCGCTCATCAAACCGGACATGACCATTTCGAGCATCCGGCTTTAGATGCTGCGTAACGCAGGGCCTAACAACGCGTTCCAAAAGAAGTGAATTAGCACTGCGCTGCTCGGTTCACCGGGCACTCGGAAACAACCCGGCTGGCCGGCTTGCCTGCGGCTGCCGATATCGCGCCATAACGCTCGCGGGGTGTTCCGCGCACCGGGCGCGCACGTTCGCGCCGTCGCCGCGCGGTGGTGGAATGGTGGCAACCCACCACGGGTGCGTTTCGATGTTCATCTTTTCATCCAGAATAGTGCGGATCGCGTAATGGTCACCGAAACGTCCGGGATACTCCCTTGTCCGGGCGCCCCGCCGAGATGCCAAGCTGCTTCTCTACGCCACCCCATGGGTCCGGTACGTTTGGTTCGCCGCGACGGACGGGCCTCTTGTCGAATTCGCGATGGCGCAGCGTCGGACCTTGGGGACCATTGTATGCTCGCCAAAAGTGATCGAAGGGTTGACAGGTTGCGTTTGTTGACGGCCGAGTCCAACTTGGTAGAGCTTTGTCGCCGCCGAATATGGCGTTCCCGCGCGCGGAGGGTGCGTGGTCCGCGATCCAGATGTTCGATCGAGATTACTCAGCACTTAGGCCCGCCCATGGGCCGCGTGCGCGCCGCGCGCCGCGCCATCAACAGTAGAAAGGCTCCAAATACCAGCATGGAAAGGCCCGAGTAGAGGTTGATGTTGATGTCCGTCAACGGCGCGCGCAGATCCGGCGCAATGATGCCCAGCCCGACCAGGATGACGCCGAGTATCGAGAAGAACCAGCCCGAAGGCACTCTGAGATCCAGCATATTATGCGAACCAAATGTTCAGAAAAATCACCAGGGCCGACACGCCGATGGCCAGCGGCGCCGGGCGTTGATACCACTTCGCCGCTTCGTCATGCCGGATCTTCGTGAGGCCGTACACTAAGCCTTCTAATTCCTTTTCCGGACGCGCGGCGCTCATCATGCTCACCCCCACGGTCACGACGAAGCAGGTGCTCCAGGCGAAAATCGCGATCCAGAAATTCTGCGCCATCACCGAGGGGAACGTGTAAACCGTGCCGAACACGCCGCCCTTCCCTTCGGCCACCGTGAGCCCCCAGGTGAGCGATGCGGCGAGGGTGCCACCCACCAGCCCGGAGAATGCGCCATGTGCCGTGGTCCGCTTCCAGAACATGCCCAGTAGAAAGGTGGCGAACAGGGGCGCGTTCACGAAGCCGAATACAAACTGCAGCAGATCCATGATGTTGTTGTAATACTGCGCCAGGTAGGCCGCCCCCACCGACAGCGCCACGCCCACGATAGTGGTCATGCGGCCCACCTTCAGATAGTGACTGTCGGGGGCGCCCTGGTGGATGTAACTCTGGTAGATGTCGTAAGTGAACACGGTATTGAACGCCGTAACGTTCCCCGCCATGCCGGACATAAACGACGCCATCAACCCCGTGAGCCCCACCCCCAGCAGGCCGGCCGGATAGAAGCGGGCCATCAGCGTGGTGAGCACCTGGTCGTAGTCCTTGACCGTAGTACCGACCTTGAGCGGCAGCTCATACAGATGCGTGCCGTCGGCTCCGGCCATTTTCGCCAGGGCCACGGCGGCGATGCCGGGCAGAATCACCACGAACGGCAGGAACATTTTGGGAATCGTGCCGATCAGCGGGGTGCGGCGTGCGGCGGACATCGAATCGGCGGCCATGGCGCGCTGCACGACCAGGAAGTTGGTGCACCAGTAGCCGAAGCTCAGCACGAACCCCAGGCCCGCCACCATGCCGAACAGTTCCACGCCCATGGGATTCCGGCTGGCGCTTCCCATGTAATGCCACGAGTGCGTCATATTGGCGGGCAGGCGCGACACGATGCCCTGCCATCCGCCCGCCTTGGCGCAGGAGAGAATCGCCAGCGGCGCGAAGCCCGCCACGATCAGGAAGAATTGCAGAACCTCGTTGTAGATCGCGCTGGTCAGCCCGCCGAGGTACGTATAGGCGAGGACGATGGCCGCCGACGCCAGCACCGAGGTGCTGAAATTCCAGTTCAGGACCAGGTGCAGCAGCAGCCCCAGGGCGTACATGGAAATGCCCGAAGAAAAGACGGTCATCACCGCGAAGGTGAAGGCGTTGAAGCCGCGCGTCTTCTCGTCGAAGCGCAGCTTGAGGTACTCGGGCACGGACCGGGCCTTGCTGCCGTAATAGAAGGGCATCATGAAGATGCCCATGAAGAGCATGGCCGGGATGGCGCCGACCCAATAGAAGTGGGCGGTCATGATGCCATACTTGGCGCCGGATGCCGCCATTCCGATCAGTTCCTGCGCGCCCAGGTTGGCGGCAATGAACGCCAGGCTGGTGATCCACACCGGGACGGAGCGTCCGGAGAGCAGGAAATCTCCGCTGGTCGAAACCTTTTTGCGCAGCATCCAGCCGATGCCGATGACAAAGGCAAAATAAGTGGCCAGAATGACGTAGTCGACAGCTCCAAGCTTCAAAGGAAGTGTCCTCTCCTATCTACGGGAGGCAATTTTGGAACACCAAATGGCCAGCGGATGAAAGCTGTTTCTTTATTGCCCCACCTTGACCAGCACCGCTCCGTGCGCCGGAACCTGCGCCGCGTATTCGCCGGTGAACGAACCGCGGCCGGCATGGGCCCAGAGGTCGCGAACCTTTTGCGCGCCCTTCAGTCCAAGATCGCTCCAGGCGGCCTTCACCACCGCGACGGATTCGCCCCGGTTAAACAGTCCCACAGCCTGGCTGCCATCGGCCAGCGGCCGCGCCCAGACTTCCAGGTCGCCGTTTTTGGCCAGCCGAACGGCCTGGCGGCCCAGTTTGTCCTGATCCACCGCGATTACTTCGCGGTTGGTCAAGATGTCGAGGATCGGCGGCGCCACCGTGCGCAGATCGTTGCCCGCCAATAGGGGAGCAGCCAGCAGGCTCCACAGGATCATGTGCGTGCGGTATTCGGTTTCGTTCATCCCGCCATTACCGATTTCCAGCATGTCGGGGTCGTTCCAGTGGCCTGGTCCGGCGGATCTTTCGAGCCTTACCTGCCTGTCGAAGCCGATGTCCGCCACGGATTGCCACGTGTCCCGGATATCGCCGGTGGTGCGCCAAAGGTTCCCGCCGACCTGCGCTCCCCAGGATTCCACGTGCTCCTGCCCGTACTGGCACAGGCTGAACACAATCGGACGGCCGGAGGCCCGCAAGGCGTCGCCCATGATCTGGTATACGGCGGGCATATCGCTTGGCTGGAACATCTCCGAGGCGCTGCACCAGTCGTACTTCAGGTAATCGATCCCCCACTTAGCCCAGGTTCTCGCGTCGTGTGCCTCGTGCGCGTAACTTCCCTCAAAGCCCGCACAGGTCTTGGGTCCGGGCGAAGAGTAAATGCCCAGCTTGAGCCCTTTGGCGTGAACATAGTCCGCCAGAGCTTTCATGTCGGGGAACTTACTGTTCGCCTGTATGTTGCCGTCCTTATCCCGCTCGCCCTCCCACGTGTCGTCTATGTTGATATAAATGTATCCGGCATCCCTCATGCCGTTGGCGGCCACGGCGTCGGCGATTTCCCGCACCGTCTTGTCGTCCACCTCGCGCCGGAAACGATTCCAACTGTTCCATCCCATCGGCGGCGTGCGCGCGAGGCCGTTGTCCTTCACCGTGTGCAGCGCCGGCAACGTGATTTTAGGCAGGTTCGCAAAAGGCCCGATCACGGTGCCATCGTTAGAGACTCTCTTGGCTGTCACGTCACGTGGCGGCCCTGCGCCCGCTCCGGGCTGGCCTCCCGGACCACCACGCCCCCCGGCCGGCATGGCGATGATGAGCGCATCGCCGTCCAACCGCGCGTGGTATTCCACGCGGCGCTCCTGGTCGCCAAACCGCGTAGTCACGGCCCAGGTGGCCTGATTGCCGTCCACTTTCCCTTCGCTGAACCGCTGCGTACGATAACCGTTCAGAATCGCACCAGTGAGCGAATTCCCTGTCTGGGTGAGAAAATACGTGGTTTCCCGCATCTCCCCGCCAGGACCCGCCGTCTGCGCCAGCCACCGCCCCGTGAAGGGCGTCTGGGCGCACAACAGAAGTGAAAACGCGATGATGCCCGCCAGCGCCTGTGCCAGTCTCTTCATGTCTTTCTCCAATCGAATATCACGGCTTTCCGCGTTTATGTGGGGCCGGCACCCCGCCAGCGCCGGACACCCTGGTCCGGCTCTGCCCATGGTGTCAACTTCTTCAACCTTAGAAAATGAACTTAAACCCGAGTTGCAGATAGCGCGGCGTACTGGCCGCGGTTTGGCCGGCCGTTCCCGGGGTGATTTGCCCGAAGTTCGAGCTGGTCAAGGTGCTGTTCCAACTGGTGGAATACAGCGAGTAAGAGTTGAAAATGTTGAACCACTCAGCGCGGAACTGGAACTTGAAGCGCTCCGTGAAGGTGAACATCTTGGAGAGCGACATATCGGGCACCGGCTTGGTTTGCAAGCGTATGACATCGGTGCGCGCGGGCGTCTCGGCAGGTGAGTAAGTGATGGTCGTTACGGGCAGTGCGATGAAGTCGATGGTGCTCAGACTGCAACCCGGAACGCTGGCGCTGTAACTTTCGAGAGTGAGCGCGCCATTTTCGGCCATCTGGGCGACGCAGGGATAGACACCCTGGACCACGGACTGCTTGAAGTTGACGCCGCCGGGCTCGGAGGGATTGCGAACCATGATCGCATTGGTGGGAAGCGTCCAGGGGAGGCCGGAGCCATACTGGAGCAGGAAGGTGTGCTGCCACCCTCCCAGGACGGCATCGACCAGACGACTGGCGTTGGAAAGGAAATGCCTGCCCCGGCCGACGGGAATCTGCCAGATGGTGCTGAGTTTGAACACGTTGGGTTTGTTGAAGCCGGCCACGCTGCGCTCCAGCACGCCGTTCTCGGGGTCCATGTAGGCGTTGGCGGCGTAGCTGCCGCCGCCCGTCCCCGCTTCGGTGCCCGCGTAGTTGCCTTGCTCGACGACCTTGGAGTAGGTATAACCCACTGTGGCGCTCAAGCCGGCGGCGGCCCGAACGGTATAAGTAGCCTGCAAGCCGTTATACCAACTCTTGCCGAGATTCAGGCCGTCCTCGGTCACTTGGGTAAACTGCGGGTAAGGCAGGCTGAGCTGGGCGCGGGTGACGGTGGGGTTGGTCAGCAACGTTCCCGTCATGTTTGGCAAGCCGTAGAACGGGTTTGGCAGTAACGTGTCGCAGTAGGTCCCGTTGCCGCCTACCAGCGGATTGCACTGGTTCCGCACCGACAAGGGCAACACATCCAGATTTTCGTTGGCTTCCAGGTGATAGCCGCGATTGCCAACATAGGACAGTTCCAAGCGGGTTTGCTTGGACACTTCGTACTGGAATCCGGCCGAGAACATGGCGACATACGGCAGCCTCAAATTCTTATTGAAAAAGGTGACGCTCCCTCCCATGAGCGATTGCATTCCCAGCGAGTTGCCGGTGGGCTGCAGAATGCCATTGGGATAGGGATTGCTCAGGATGCCGTTGGGGTTGGTGGGGCTGTTGGCGATAATGGGGGTCATATTGCTATTCAGCGAGGGCACCAGCGCGGTCGAGATAGTGTAGCCGCCACTCTCCATCGCGTCGTTGGTGGGATCGAGCATGTACCGGCCCCAGCCCCCGCGAAATACCAGCTTGGAGCTAATCTGGTAAGCCATGCCAAATCGGCCCTGGATTCCTGTCCAGTCCACATTGGAGTTCCCCTGGCCGGGCTGCACGTACTGCAGGCCGCCGGTAACCGTGGGGAACCCGGGTTGCGCCGCCTGCACCGCCGCATTGATGGGATTCACGGCAGTGGAGAAGCCGTCCTGCAGCCGGCTGTACCGTTCGGTTATGGCGGGGTATACATCGTAGCGGATGCCCAGGTTGAAAGTCAGCTTGCTGCCGAATTTCCAATCGTCCTGAATGTAACCCGCAGTGTAGCGATACACGTACGAGGGGTAGGCCTCATTGTCCACATCGCCGGCGGTCGGCAGGCCCAGCAGGAAAGATGCGAGGCCGCTGCCGGTGGTGGCGCTGGCGCCGGTGTAGTTTTGCTGGGTCCAGGTAGAGCCGAAGGTCCAGGAGAAATTGTTCCCATAGTTGACTAAGTCGTACTGGATGCGGCGGATGTCCACGCCGAACTTGAGGGAGTGCCGGCCGATAATCTTGGTGACCGTGCCGGCCAAAGATGCGGCGTTGGTGTAATTGAAGTTAAAGGGCGCCGCGCCAATTGTAGTTTCACCAGGGTTAGTGCTGACGGCATAGGAGCCGATGTAATTAGGCAC
This sequence comes from Bryobacterales bacterium, assembly GCA_963842505.1. Lineage (GTDB taxonomy): Bacteria > Acidobacteriota > Terriglobia > Bryobacterales > Bryobacteraceae > PALSA-129. The sequence goes on along the minus strand of CAWJGZ010000003.1, from coordinate 9,799 downwards.
GGGAAGCTGGGAGATGAGCGATTGCGGGAAACCAAACTGAGTCGGGCTCCCCTTGTTGAGATCGGTGCGGGTACCCTCGACATACCGCGAATACGACACGCGGAAATCGGTAATCAGCGTGGGGGTAATGGTGCTGACCCAGTCGAGAGCGTACGCGTCATTAATGCGCTTTAGCGGGTCGGAACCGGAATATCCCTCGCCCGTGAAACCGTTGCGGGAGTTGTACTCGGTGCGATCGTTGCTGCCGTTGCGGAAGAACAGACGGTTCTTGTCCCCCAGGTTTTCGTCAAACCGGTCGACTGTATTGTAGAAATCGTCATGCGTGGGATTGACGCCGCCGGGAATGAGGAGGTTGTTCTGCCCGTAACCCGACCCGGGAGTCGTGGTATTGGGTGCGGGGTACAGCTTGGCGATGTTAAGGGCGATGGGGCCCAGCCGGCTTGTGGGGATCTGGTTGTTGGGGAACGGCGTGCGAGTCACCGTGGTGCCGCTGATGACGGCGCTGTCGGGATCGTAGATCGTGATTTTATTGCCGGCGGAATTGGTCAGGAGGCTGAAATCGCCCCCCAGTTCGGCCGCCGTGGGAACCGATTGGGTCTCCGGCGACGGAGTGTTTTCGCGGTAGCCCTCATAGTTGAAAAAGAAGAAGCTCCTATTCTTGCCGTTATAAAGCTTCGGGATGCTGAGGGGTCCGCCGATGGATCCTCCGTACTGGTCCAGAAGGTGGCCGCTTTTCGGCGAGCCCGTGGAGTTATTCTGGAACGAATTCGCGTCCAGGGCGTTGCGACGCGCGAACTCATAGCCTGTGCCATGATATTCGTTCGTGCCGTTCTTGGTGCTGACGTTGATCACGCCGCCGCCGGTCTTGCCATAAGAAGCGTCGTAAACGTTGGTTTGGATCTTGAATTCCTGGGTGGAATCGACCGGAACCACGAACGCGATATTATTCGCGCCTGCCTGTGCGTCATTGGGAGCGCCGTCGAGTAGAAACTCGTTGGTGCGGTCCAAGCCGCCGTTGACCGCCCAGTCGGCGATGGCGCCGTTATCGAAGGGGCGCTGGTACATCAGGGATCCGTTATAGGTCACGCCAGCCGACAGGTTGGCGAGCATGTACGGGTTGCGCGCATTGAGCGGCAACTCGGTGACGGCCATCTGGTCGACCACCAGTCCTCTTTCGGCGCTTTCGGTTTGCAGTTGGAGCGCGTTGGCTGACACGGTGACGGATTCGCTGGCTAGACCAAGATCCATCTGAATGTCGACGCCAAGTGTGTCGCCCACATTCAGGACGATACCGTCCCGAACGTAGCCTTTGAACCCCGCCGCCGCTACCGTCAGGCGGTACTTCCCCGGGAGGAGAAAGGGCAATGTGTAGTCACCTTGGGCGGTGGTGACGGCTCTGGTGACCTCGGCGGTATCTACGTTGGTGATTAGCACGGCCACGCCGGGCATGACGGCGCCGGATTTGTCGGTGACCTGGCCGGTTACTGTGGCGCGGAACTCCTGTGCGCTCAACATTGTCACGAAAGCGAAGAAAGCGAGCAGGCAACGTGGCTTCAGACCCATAGCTACCTCCACCTTAAATAACTAGTTCCTAGGGAGTATAAACGTTTACTATTTACGTGTCAAGAAAATAATGCTATGCTTCAACTAGGTGCAAAACGACGGCCTGCAGGAAGATTACTTAAACGTTTATATTGGCAATATAGGGAGGAAAACTTGCGCTCAAGTATCAAAGATGTAGCGTCCAGGGCAGGTGTGTCGATCGCGACCGTGTCTCACGTGTTGAACGGAACGCGAAGCACCAGTCCTCAGACCCGGCAGAAGGTGCTTGCGGCCGTCCAGCACCTTGGCTATTCCCAAAACCAGGCGGCCCGCAGTCTGGTCACCGGCCGAAGTTCTGTCTTGGGTATGGTGATTTCGGACATCCGCAATCCGTTTTTTCCGGAAATCACTGCGGCGTTTCAAGACCAGGCGCAGCTCCACGAAATGGACGCCATGGTCTTCAACACCAATTACGACGCGCACCGCACTTTGACCACCGTCAAACGGCTGATCGGCTTGCGCGTCCCCGCGGTGGCCATTCTCACTTCGCAAATCGATCCCGATATCATCGATATGCTGGCGGCGCGAGAAATCGCCGCCGTATATCTCGATCTCGGCCGCGTCGACCACTGGGTCAGCAATATTCTGCTGGAGTACGAAAAGGGCATCGCCGAGGCGCTCGAATATCTCATCAAACTGGGCCATCAGCGCATCGGCTTTATTGGCGGCCCGGCTCGCCTCCACTCCGCGCGCCGCCGCAAACAGGCTTTCATCGAGAGTGCGACTCGCGCCGGTATCGACCCCAGTGTCGCTATCGACGCCGATTTCACCGTGAAGGGTGGATACTTCGCCTTTTCCGGGCTGATGAACGGGCCCGCACCCAGCGCTGTTCTAGCCGCCAACGATTTGATGGCAATCGGCGTCCTCCATCGTGCCTTCGACAGCGGATTGCGCGTTCCCGAAGACCTTTCCGTGGTGGGCTTTGACGACGTCCTGCTTGCCGAATACACCCAGCCGGCTCTCACTACCGTGGCCGTGCCGCGCACGGAAATCGGAAAGGTGGCCTTCCAGGCTCTCTGGGCGATGCTCAACGATCCTCCTTCCGGAGGCCGTGAGTTTTCGCTCGGCACCACGCTGATCGTGCGTCAGTCCGCTGTTCCACCGCGGATCGCGGGTGAGTTTCCAGAGCATCACAAAGGAGTAAACCGGCTATGATGCGTCGGCTCATTTGGATCACCGTTCTGTCCTGCGCCGCTGCGCTAGCGACGCGGCCCACGAGAGCGGCGGACCTCACCGGACACTGGGTGGCCACCACGCTGGGCCGCGATGGCCAGACCCGCGAAACCTCCCTTTGGCTGAAATCCGACGGCGCCGTTCTCACCGGATACATTTCCACCCGCCAGGGCGATTCACCGATTGCCGAAGGCAAGGTCACCGGCGAACAAATCTCCTTCGTCGTGATCACCGACGAATTCGACTCCACCGGCCGCCAGGAGTACGCCGGCTCCATTACCCCAGATGGTCTTCGTTTGAAGGTCCCTGGCTTCGGCGGCCGTGGCGCTACGCAAGAACTGCTCGCACATCGCGTCTCCACCGACCCGCCCAAACCGCTGCCGCCTCCCGCTCCCAAGCTCTCTCTGCCGCCCACGCGCGAAGTTCCATCTAACGGCCTCGCCAAGACGCCGCCCATGGGCTGGAATAGCTGGAACGCGTTCCGCGGACAGGTTTCCGATCAACTGGTCCGGCAGACCGCCGATGCCATGGCGCGCAATGGCATGAAAGACGCCGGCTATCAGTACGTGACCATCGACGATACCTGGCAGGGCACGCGCGACGCTCAAGGCAACTTGCAGCCTAACGATCGCTTTCCCAACATGAAAGACCTCGCCGACTACGTCCATGCCAAGGGTCTGAAGTTCGGCATCTATTCTTCACCCGGGCCGAAAACCTGCGCCGGATTCGAAGGCAGCTTGCACCACGAACTGCAGGATGCCAAGACCTTCGCCGCCTGGGGCGCCGATTATCTGAAGTACGACTGGTGTAGCGCGCGCACCGCATACGAATCGTCTTCGATGGCCGCGGCTTTCGCCCTCATGGGCCTGGCGTTGCGCGATGCCGGACGCCCGGTGGTGTACAGCTTCTCCGCGGCGCTTCCCAAAGCACCCGAGTGGGCGCCCGCCGCCGGCGGCAACCTGTGGCGCACCGGCAGCTTCCGCGACAACTTTGCCGCCATGGCCACCGACGGTTTCGACAATCAGCAGGGCCTGGAGAAATACGCGGGCCCCGGCCATTGGAACGATCCCGACATGCTGCACGTGGGCAATGGCGGCATGAATGAAACCGAGTACCGCACCCACTTCAGCCTCTGGTGCATGTTGGCCGCGCCCTTGATTGCGGGCAACGATCTGCGCAGCGCCTCTCCCGGCATACTTGAGATCCTCACCAACAAGGAAGCCATCGCGGTGGACCAGGACTCGCTCGGTAAACAGGGAAGCCGCGTCTCTAAGACCGGCGATCTGGAAATCTGGGTGAAGCCGCTAAGCGGCGAAAACTACGCCGTCGGCCTCTTCAACCGCGGCGAAGTGGCAGCAACCATCGCCGTGCATCCCAGCGACGTTGGCATCCCCCACTTCGCCAAGGTTCGCGACCTCTGGGCCCACGCCCACCGCGATTCCGTCGGAGACTCCTACAGCGCCGAAGTCCCCGCTCACGGCGTGGTGCTCTTGAAAATTGGTTCCTCTCCGGAAAATGTAATGCCAGGTGCAGGTCATTGAATGCTTGGGGTTGCGATTGACAGGGGTGTGAAACAAACTCCCATGCCAGCAGAAGGCCTGCTGGTCAAACTGCCCGTGCAGATGCTCGGCCAAATCGCTTGCACCTTGAGAATCAAGGGTCAGAAGTCGCGTCCTCCCGCTGCCAAGGGGTCGCCAGCCTAAACATCATGCTGGGTTCCGGCGAGTGCCAATCAAAGCGGAGAGCCACCCTGAAACACAATCTAGTCACTGTTACCGTCCTGCTGCGCGCTGCCGCCGGGCAGGGTCTCGCACTGGACTACCTTCTGGTGCGTACTGGGGGCCAGTCCTCTGGACTTAAGGCCGGTTTGCCATTCGAGAAATCGTGCGATCACGCCATGGCCTTCCGTGTCGAGGGGGCTTGAATGGCTGCCTTTCCACACAGGTATTTCACCGAGTTTCACGATCGATTCGGCGCGGCTCCGCGCCTGTTCCGCGCTCCTGGACGAGTCAATCTGATCGGCGAACACACAGACTACAACGACGGTTTCGTGTTGCCGACAGCACTGCAACAGTCGACCTCGGTCGCCGCGGCCGCGCGATCCGACAGGCGCCTTCGCATCGTTTCGCGAGCGATGTTGGATTCCGTCGAGATCGATCTTGATGAGCCCCCGCAGGCTGGGACACATCATTGGTCCGACTATGTCGTGGGCGTCGCAGTGCTGTTGGAAAGAAGCGGACGGCGGCTTCGGGGTGCGGATCTCCTGATTGACAGCGAGGTCCCCGTTGGTTCTGGCCTAAGTTCGTCTGCAGCACTTGAACTGTCCACAGGATTCGCCCTTGTGATGCTGTCGGGGCTGAAGATCGGCCGGCTGGCGCTCGCGCAAATCTGCCAGCGGGCGGAGAACGATTTCGTGGGGATGCGCTGCGGGATCATGGACCAGTACATCGGTGCTTTCGGGCGGTCGGGCAGAGCCATCCTGCTGGACTGCCGGACTCTGGAGAGCCGGCTGATTCCACTTCCGGATAACCTGAGAATCGTCGTCTGTAACACAATGGTAAAGCACGATCTCGCCAGCGGAGAATACAATCTTCGAAGGCAACAGTGTGAGGAAGGCGTACGAATTCTCGCAGCTCGCATTCCCGGTTTGCAGTCGCTTCGGGATATCACGCCATCCGACCTGGCGCGTTTTGCCTCCGACCTGCCACCGGTTATCCGCCGGAGGATCCGCCACGTCGTCCATGAGAATGATCGGACGCTTCGCTTTGCTGAAGCACTCGAGGCTGGCTCCGTCCATCAGGCCGGAGAACTCATGGCTGAATCCCATCGCAGCCTGCAGCAGGACTACGAGGTTTCCTCGAACGAACTTGACCTGATGGTGGACCTCGCCGCGAAGTCCGGGGTCTGCTTGGGTGCACGCATGACCGGCGGGGGCTTCGGAGGTTGCACGGTCAATCTGGTCGCTACCCGAGATGCTGACCGGTTCGCTGGCCACATGCGCGACAGCTATCGAGAGCTTACCCGCCTCGAGCCTTCAATCTACATCACGGCACCTGGAGACGGATACACTGAGGTGACGATGGGAGAACGCCACCCCTGAATACCCTCGTGTTTGGTGGCGCGGGATACATCGGAAGTGCTGTGTGCCGCGAGTTGATTGCCGCCGGACATCGGGTGGTCGTGTTCGACAACTTGAGCCGCGGTCATCGTGGCACCGTCCCTCGGCGATCTCGCGTGCGACCCGCCCAGGGCAACGAAGGCGTGCATGTGACAGTTCCCGAAGCGCATCCAACAATGGGCCGAAGTATCGGACAAACTGCGCACCCTCCTCGGGCCTCTCTACGCAGCCAGCCAAGTGTGATCCTGGCCGACGAGGTCGGCACGGGAAAGACATTCGTTGCTCTGGCGATCGCTTACAACGTTGCCGTTGGCAGCCAGCGGGTCTGGTGATCGTAATGGTACCCGCGAATCTGGCCGACAAGTGGGAGCAAGACCTTAATTGTAAACGCATTGAGCCGCGGGTGGGTAGCGACGTCATCGCGTACGCTGCCGAGCCGCCAGAATCTCGACACCAATGCAGCGCTCGTGACCTGATAGGTCGGATAACTGGGATAGCCCAGTTCGTTGGTTTTGCATGTCCCCGCAACCCCGAGGTATTGTCCATGTGACTACCGATATGGCCCAATAAGGGGACCCAAATGGGCGGGTGCCATCGGAAGGGCTGAACCGGATGACGGCCATCGTCACTGGACTTTTCGTTTCTGGAGGTTCCCGGTTCCCCGGCGCTGAAACTCATCCCACCGCTGCGCCGCCTCATCGTCTTGGCCGCGCAGGGCGTGCGCGTAGACCTCCGCCGTGGTCCGCACCGAGGAGTGCCCCAACCGCTCCGACACCACCGGCAGCGGTACCCCATCCGCCAGCAGGTGCGACCCGTGGCTGTGGCGCAGCGAGTGCAGGCTCGCCCCCTTGGGAAGTCCCAGCCTCCGGAACAGCAACGAAACCACCGACGAGACCGAATTCGGTCGCAGCGGTGTCCCGTCCGGGTTGGCGAAGATCAGGTCCAGGTCCGTCCGGTATTCCGGCCCGAACTGCTGGCGGAATTCATCCTGGCGCCGCCGATACTCCTCCAGCGCGGCGAGTGCCGACGCCGGCACCTTCACGTCCCGCGGCCTCTCCGTCTTCGTGTCCTTGAATTCCAATACCTGCCTCGTCTGCGTGAGCGACCGCGTGATGATGGCGCGGCCATCTTGCATGTCCGACCAGCGCAGTGCCAGCACCTCGCCTCGGCGCGCGCCGGTGGCGGCGGTGACTTCCAGGAACGTGGCCATGCACCACGGCCCGCTGGCCGACTCGAAGACCAGAGCCTGCTGCGCCGGAGTGAGCGCTACGCCCCTGTGTCTCTTGGGGACCGGCGGCTCGCTGTGCGTGACCGGGTTGCTGGTGACCAGCCCCCACCGCTCCGCTCGGGCGAACGCACTGGAGACCACACCGGCAATGTGCCGGACGGTCTTCGCGCTCAGCGGCCGGGCCTGCTTGGTCTTGCGGTGATGCCCGCCACTCTTCAACAGCCGGTTCCATTCGCGATTGAGGTGGAGTGGGGTGATGTCGCCCAGAGTCATGGCCCGCAACTCGGGCGCGAGATAGGCCGCCAGTTCGCGGTAGCGTTCGATGGTCTTGGGAGCCAGTTTCTCCTCGGCATGCTGGCGAAAGAACTCCTGCAGCAGCATGTCGAACGTGGTGGGGAGCGTCGCGGCCACCGTGGTGGCGCCGGCCTTGGCTAGCTCGTATTTCTGCAGTTCCTCGGTGCGGCGCTTGGCCTCGGCGTCCACCGCCTCCTGTTTGTTGGCGAAGCCTACCTCGCAGATCAAGCGGCGTTCCTGCCGCGTGGCGCCCGGCGCGCTGAAGATGTATCGCCAGACCGTCGTCCCCGATTCGTACTGGCGCTTGAAGACCGGCATCAGTGCACCACCACTACCTCTGGTGGGCGGCGAAGTCCAGCGCCCGCGCGACGGCCGCAGGTGCACCGCAGGAGTGGGTGCGCACGGATCCGGACCGCGCGGGCCGTCTCCTCCCCGTTTCGGTGAGAGAGCCAGCTCGGCAGTCGCCGGTCCCTATCTTGGGGCCGAATCTTGCGCCGTGTCCTGCCATTCGCCCTTTCTGCCCCCATCGGGAAGCCGCCTTCGCCTCCATCGCCGTCCCTTCGCCAATTGGCCTGCCTATGCCAAGCGGCATGCCCAAAGAAACGGCGAATGCCGGGGCCGGTGCCCCGGCCGAGGCAGCCAACGCCCGACAAAAAGCCGCACGTTGGCGCACACAGCCCCCACGTAGCGCCGTCCCCGGCCAAGTTGGGCAACATGGCCACCCCGGCGAAGCAGGCCAACACGGGCGCCACGTCGGCCCAGTCGCCCCAGAAGCCAGCAACCGGCGTCCGCCAGAGCAGCAAGGCCGCCAAGGTCCTCGACCCGCTGAGGCGCTCCGGCGGCGCTTCCCGGTTGGCGCGCCACGAACTCGAAAAAGCCTTCTCGCGGTGGCGCGGCCTCGGCGACGCGCCAGCAGGCCCCGCGGGGAACGGTGCGGCAGTAGTGTAGTCTACACTACAGAACAGGCAACTTGGTGGCAACTTTAAGGCAACTTTAAGGCAACCTTGGGCCGCACCCTCGGTTTTCGTGGGGCTGCCGCCCCGTAATTCTGCCGCGCAGTCCGCCAATCGGACCCGCACCCAAAAGCCGCACGTTGCCGCACACAGGGCCCACGTGGCGCCGTCCCAGGCCAGGTCGGACGGGCCAGGTCGGACAACATGGCCACCCCGGCGAAGAAGGCCAACACGGGCTGCCACGTCGGCCCAGTCGCCCCAGAAGCCAGCAACCGGCGTCCGCCAGAGCAGCAAGGCCGCCAAGGTCCTCGACCCGGTGAGGCGCTCCGACGGCGCCTCCCGGTGGGCGCGCCGCGAACTCGAAAAAGCCTTCTCGCGGTGGCGCGGCCGCGGCGACGCGCCAGCAGGCCCCGCGGGGCAAGGTGCGGCCAGTAGTGTAGACTACACTACACAACCGCCACGTTTGCGCCACACTTGCGCCACACTTGGGACACACCCTCGGTTTTCGTGGGGCTGCCGCCGCCCCGTTCTGCCGCTCAGTCCGCCAATCGGCGCCGCGTAGCGAGTTTTCTCGGCACTTGGGGTCGGCGCAAGGGTCTCGTGGGGTCGCGGCGGAGTCCCGGTGCGCCCGGTCTTGGCAGAAAACGTTGCCGGACGCCAGGGTAGCGCCAAGCTGGTGCGCCCCTGGGCCAGGCGAACGGAAAAGGCGTTGCCTACGCGCCAACCATACGGAAATTCGTACTTTTATTCGACTTTTTCACGATTTTTCGCACGGTTTTCGGTATGGTTTTTGGACTCTCCTCGCGTTTTCACGGTGGTATTCGGGCTGGTTGGGCGAAACGGGCTACGGTTGGGGCACTGGTTTTCGCGGTGGTTACCGCGCCGGCCGCCGCCTCCCTGTTTCGGTGAGACAGCCAGCACGGCCAGCGCCGGCGCCGTCCGGGGGCCAAATTCTGCGAAAAGTCCCCCATCTGCCACTTTCTGCCACCATCTGCCCCTATCTGGGGGCCGAAACGCCTCGGTCGCCGATCCTCCGCCCATGCGGATTCCCATCGGAATGAGCTTGCAGTTCTGGCGAAGCCGAGTGATGGATGGGATCGCGGTAATCACCGCCCAAGGAGAACGAAGCATGAACGGCATTGCAGCAGAAACGGCGAGCACGCAGGCCGGCGCACCGGCCGAGCAGCCCAAGCCCGCTAAAAAGCCGCGGTCCGCGGCACCCAAGGCTCACGGGGCGCCGTCCCAGGCCAGGTCGGGCAAGCAGGCCACCCCGGCGAAGAAGGCCAACACGGGCGCGCAGTCGGCCCCGTCGCCCAAGAAGAAGGCCAGCGGCGCCCGCCCGGGCAGCAAGACCGCCAAGGTCCTCGACCTGTTGAAACGCTCCGGCGGCGCCAGCCTGAAGGAACTCCGGAAAGCCACTGGCTGGCAGGC
>CAWJGZ010000002.1:0-1334727 GCA_963842505.1 Bryobacterales bacterium | reverse complement strand
GAACTGGATCCCCATCGCAGAGAAAACACCAGGGTCGGCATGTGGGCTTGGCTTTGGCAGCGGATCTCCGCTTTGGCCATCATCGTCTTGCTGGCCCTGCACGTTACCTTGACCTACAAGCTGGCCATTCAGTTTCTGCTTCTGCTGGCGGTGACGTTTCATGCGGCCCTTGGCCTGCGGGTGATTCTTCTGGACTTTAACCTGGTCTCGGTCAAATACCAGCGAGCCTTGATCTGGGGCCTGGTGGTGCTGGGCTTGGTGGTCGCGTCGATAATATGGCTCGCAATTTACTAAGAAACATCCGGATTTTCCGATACGACCCGTCAGCGGGCGACAGCGGTCATTTCGACAGCTTCACTTTGGAAATTCCGGACGAGACATCCACTACCATCCTCGACGTTCTGCTGCGGCTGCAGCAGGAGCAGGACGCGACCCTGGCTTTCCGTTTTGCCTGCCGCGTGAATATGTGCGGCTCCTGCGGCATGGTGATTAACGGCCGGGAGGCCCTTGCGTGCAAGGTCAACGTCTCGGAGATTCCCGCCGGCAAGGAAATCACGATCAGACCGCTGAATCACTTTCCGGTGATTAAGGACCTGGCGGTGGACATGGGGCCGTTCTTCAAGAAGTATGACGAGCTCCTGCCGTTCTACGAGCCCAAGCAGGAGTATGCGGAGCCCGCCCAAATACGGCCTGATTCCCAGGAGCGCCTGGACATCGGCGGCGCCACCGAGTGCATTGCCTGCGGCTGCTGCGTCTCGAGCTGCACCATGGCTTACTACCATGAGGGATACGCGGGACCGGCCGCCCTGAACCGCGCCTTCACCCTTCTGGCCGACAGCCGAGATGGACTCTTTGAAGGGAGGCTCGAGCGCGCCCTGGAGTCCTGTTACCAGTGCCGGACGGAGTTCAACTGCACGGAGGTCTGTCCGAAAAGCATCAGCTCGACGCGGGCCATCAAGTACATCCAGCGCCTGGCGCTGACACATTCCCGTCCACCCGCTCAGGCTGAGGTCCCCGAGCCGTCGACAGCCCCACCAGAACCGATCGATCGCCGGGCCGTGCTGGTTAATCTCCTGGGCGTCGCGGCAATCGGCGCCTTGGGGATGGTAGGCGCGGGCGTGGTGGTCGGGCCGGCTTTGTCCAAACCCGTGAAGCACTGGGTTCCGGTGGCCCCTCTGGATGATATCCGTGCCAACGACGTCACCACCGTGCTGATGAAATACGACCGCAAGAGCGGTCTGTACACCCAACAGGTTTCGACGCCCGTTCTGGTATCCCGCGCCGGCGACCAGATGGTCTGTTTCAACGCGAGCTGCTCGCACCTGGGCTGCATCGTGAGGTGGGACGGGCAGTCCGGCCGCTTCCGGTGCGCCTGCCACGGCGGAAACTTCGACCGCGAAGGCAATGTGCTCGCCGGTCCGCCACCCAGGCCTCTGGATCGATATGCGTTCAAGGTGGAGTCGGGCCACCTGCTCGTGGAGGTGGGTTAGCGTGTCGATCGGCTGGAAGAAATACCTGAAGCCCTTTCTCTACAAGGAACTGCCTCCGAAAACCGGCTGGACCGCGACGCTGGGAACCCTTTGCGCGCTCCTGTTCGGCGTAATGGCGGCCTCCGGGCTGGTGCTGGCGATGTACTACAACCCGTCGCCGGATAAGGCGTATCAATCCATCGACTACATCATGAAGGACGTGCCGATGGGCGCGGTGCTGCGCGGCATCCATCATTGGTGCGCGGGAGCCATGGTGCTGGCGGTGTTCGTTCACATGCTGGCCAATTTCTTCTCGGGCGCGTTCAAGGCCCCGCGGCAGTGGACATGGATCGCCGGCGTCTGCCTGTTCCTGGTCACGCTGGGTCTCGGTTTCACGGGGTATCTGCTGCCCTGGGACATGAAGGCGTACTGGGCCACCGTGGTCAGCACGAACATTCCCAAAGACATCCCCCTGATTGGCGGGGCCATTACCAGGATCGTGCGCGGCGGCGAGACCGTTTCCGGCCTGACTCTTACGCGCTTCTACGCCATTCACATGCTGCTGCTGCCCGCGCTGCTCCTGGGATTCACGGTTTTCCATATTTACCTGGTGCGCATCCACGGGTTGGCCGCGCCACCCGAGGCCGAGCCGCGGCCGGCAGGGAGCCGCCCTTACCGCTTCTACCCCGAACATACGTTGCGCAGCGCCCTGGTGTTCGTGGCGATCTTCGTCGCGACCATCGCCCTGGCGTTTCTGTGCACGCCGCCGAGAGAGGCGATTGCCGGCACGCTCATCGAATCGTATCTGCCCAGGCCCGAGTGGTACTTTATGTGGCTGTTTCAGCTTCTGACCTACTTCTCGGGACCGTGGGAGTCGGTCGGCAGTCTGGCATTCCCAGCTTTGGGAGTGACCCTCTTATTTGCCGTGCCTTTCCTGGGAAAGACTCGGCAACGTCCCCTGGCCATGGGGGTGGGGGTCACTTGTGTCGCCGCGATCGTCTATCTGAGCCTGATGGGCTTCGAAGGCGCGCGGCCTTATGGACAGATTATCGTCGTGCCGGACCGCCCGCTCACGGCCAGTGAAGCGCGGGGGCTGCACCTGTTTGCCGATCGTGAGTGCGCTTACTGCCACCAGATCAGTGGCAAGGGCGGCCACCGGACCGGTCCGGACCTGGCTAACATCGTCGCGAAAGGTAGAACCAGAGATTACCTGATCCGGTTCATCAGAAACCCCCAACTGGTCAGCACCACATCGATCATGCCCAAATACGATCTGCCCCAGTCCGACCTGCAGGGTCTGGCGAATTTTGTGTTGGCCCTGGATTTCGACAAATACCCGGCAAAGGTTATCAATCGTGAGGAGATATTGAAACATGAATGACTTCGACTACGGCATAGTTGAGGAGGCGGCCAAGCAGCTTTATATCCGCGCTCTCTGCGACCTGCCGCCGGATGTGCGCGTGGCCCTGAAGAAAGCCTACGCGCGCGAGACCAAGCCGACCGCGCGGTCGGTATTCGAGGCGATCTTCAAGACCATCGAGGTCGCAGACCGCGACCATACCCTGATTTGCCAGGACACGGGCCTGGCAATCTACAAAATAAGAATCGGTTCGGCCTATCCCTGGAACGGCTACCAGATCAAGAGTCGCCTCACCGAGGGAACCCGGCGCGCGACACAGGAATTTCCGTTCCGCGGCAGTTCCACTCACCCGCTCTTGAGGGTCAATCCCCAAACGTCGGTGGGACCGGGCCTGCCCGTTATGTATTTCGACTTCACGGAATCCGATACTCTGGACATCCTCATGGCTCCCAAGGGTTCGGGCTCGGAGAACATGAGCAAGATGCAGATGTTCACCCCTGCCGATGGGGTGAAGGCGCTGAAGAAATTTGTGCTGGACACGGTCGTCGGAAACGGCGGCAATCCGTGTCCTCCCGGCATCATCGGTGTGGGCTTCGGCGGAACGGCTGACCTGGTCGGCATGCTGGCTAAAAATGCCATCTTGAGACCGGTGGGCCAGCGCAATCCCGATCCCCAGATCGCGGCCATGGAGGTAGAGCTGGAGGATGCGATTAACGCCAGCGGCGTCGGCCCCATGGGCCTGGGTGGCGATGTCACGACCTTGGCCGTGCATATCGAAACCGCCTACACTCACATGACGATGAACCCGGTCGCCGTGAACTCGCAGTGCTGGCCGGCCCGGCGTGCCCGTGCGATTATCCATCCCGACGGCGCCGTCGAATACGGATATTAATAGTGTGCGGCGGGCAGTTGACTGCCCACTGCCCGCTTGGAGAATACAAGACATGGCGAAATATCATCTGAAATCCCCCTTTTCGGAACAGGACATCCGGCAGCTCCAGGTCGGCGATATCGTGACCTTCAATGGGTTGCTTTTCGGCATTCGTGACCTGACCCAGATCTACATGTTTGACCAGCACCACGAGCCTCCTGTGAGCCTGGCGGGTTATCCGTGCATCCACACCGCGCCGAGCCTTCGGAAGGTTGGCGACAAATGGGAGAAGATCTGTGTGGGCACCACCACCAGCACGCGGATGGACCGCTTTACGCCGGATCTCATCGGCAAGTATGGTGTGCGCGCCATCATCGGTAAGGCCGGCTTGTACCAGAAAAGTCTGGAGGCCATGCAGAAATATGGGGCGGTGTACCTGGCCATCGTGGGCGGCTCGGCCGCGCTGGAGACGCTGCAGATTGAAGAAGTCGAAGCCGTGCATTGGGCGCAACTCCACCCCGAAGCTCTTTACCAGTTCCGGGTTAAGAACTTCGGCCCGCTTACGGTGGCCATGGATAGCCACGGCGGGCACTTATATGATGAAGTTAGAGCGGAGGCAGCCCGGCGGCTTCCTAAAATCTACGAAAAGCTGGGGGTATAAGAAGGCTCTCGGCTCCTACCTTTTGGCTCTCACGCAAGAGTCAGGAGCTAAGAGCATGTCATGGAACAACATTGCCATTGGTGGCTGCCAGCGCTGAAAAGAAAGTTGGCGTTGCAGACTGGAAGGCCTGCTCCACTTGGCACAAATATTTCATGACGATTCCCAGGAGCTGATACAAGGGCCGCCATGCCGAGCAGTTACCGCGTACATCTCAAAATCCCGCTGCCGATGAGGGTTGTTGGATGCCTGGTGTTGGGCCTGTCTTTGGGCCTGGCTTTTCCGGATAACACGATCGTAAAATCTCTTTACATCAGCGGGACCTACTTCCCCAAAACGGTGGTGACCTTCGCCACGTTCCTTGTCTTTAACCTTCTGGCGGGGGCGATGGCCAAGCTCGTGCTTTTTCACAAGGAGAAAGCCGGAAAGATGTTCGGCCTGATCCTGAGCTTGTACGTGACTATGGGGGCGGTTTCGCTGGTATGGGTAACAGGTTGGCTGGCCTTCCTCTCCAACTTGGCGTTTTCGCTGCCGGGAGTAGCGATACCGGGACCCTGGGCGTGGGCGGTGCAAATCGGGCGGACCTTCGCGCAGGTGATTTCCCAGCAGCCGCTGCTGCAGGCGCTGGTTGGCGCAATGTTCATCGGCTGGGTGACTGGGCGGGTGCCGCGCCTAAATCGAATCGCGTACGGGTTCATAGCCGTCGGGGACGGCATTCTATGGTTATTCCGAAAGCTCCTCTGGTATTACCCGATCATGATCGGTTGCCTGGCTATCGGCATCCCCATGAAGTTCGGTGCCAGAGGCATAGCGCTCTACGGCCAGGGTGTGCTGTGGGACGTGATCGTCATATCCGTCTGGTGTGCGTTAATGATCCTGTTTTGCAGGCTGGTTACCAGGCGAACCTGGAAACAGATTCTGTCCTACTACGGGACTGTGTGGCCAACCGGTTTCGGAACGGGCGGCTCCTACGAGACGCTTGCCGTGAACATCATTTCGGCCGAGAGCGACCTGGGGCTGAACCGGGACGTCGCGGAAGTCTCGATCGTCTTCGGCACGGTGCTTAACAAGAACTGCGCGACCATGTCGTGCCTGATCGTGACGATCATTGTGGCCAAGTTGCTAAACGTGCCAATTTCGATGATGGAGGTCATCATGATGCTGCCGCCGGTCATGATTCTGGGCCTGGAGTCTCCCGGCATCCCCGGAGGCGCGGGCTACTTTATGTCGCCGATCATCGCGGCCTTGCTCAACGTTCCGGACCGGGCAGCTTGGATTACCACTTTCGTGGCCTGTTACAGCGGCCTGATCCCGATGTTCAGCACTGCGGGCAACACCACGGCCGACGGTGTTGTGGGCGCTTTGCTGCAGGACCGGTTCGGGCGCCTTCTCGGGAGCGGTGGAACGTCAAAACCTATTGAAGTAGCGGCAATGGCAAAATAAAGGAGTTGCCGGATGCGCAAGATCGTTGGATGGATTTTGTTCCTGGTGGGATCCTGGATGCTGGTCTCGCCGCAAGCGCTGATCGGAGTTAAGGAACTTAGCTGGATGTCAAAGTGCGCGTTCAGCGGCGAGGTGCTTCCAGCGATTCTCGTCATGTCGGCAGGGTATTATCTGCTGGAGTTGAAGCCGCGCCAAATGTAAAATGGCGCCTGGGCTGATGAATCGTTAGAGATCAAGGTGCGCAATCACAAGAAGGACCCGATTGCGGCGAATCCGAGGATTCACGTGAACAATCCGATGGCGACGCGCTACCGCTGGCTCGCATCGAACATCGGGGGGGCTGGACATAGTGGGACGCCAGTCTAAAGCGGTCGAGGAAGTGTTAGCGCCAGCGCCGGCAAACTGGAGTCGATCCTGTGACGCGCTGTTCATGACCTCCGGGCAGGTTGCCCAACCACGTTGGCGGTGAAGACGCCTGCTCGCAGATGTGTCCGTGGCCATGTCCGCGGGGCATGGTACTCGGCGATCCGTATTGGCTTTCGGTGAGCATTCCGGCGAAGGTGACCGCTGTGCTGCCCTGGTGCTGCCCTGCAGGTAGGATTCAGTTGATCGCGGGGCAATCCAATATTGCCGGCCGGCTCGCCAGCGTGTTTTCTTGCGCGCGAAGTCCAGCCTCGCTGACATGCCTGAGGTAAAGGACCGGAGCGCTCGCGATATTGCCAAATGACGCGCGAGCACCGTCCGAGCCGCGGCTACTCCTGCCAGCCCAACAAATGGAGCGATGTGCCGTCCTAACGTGAGCCCGAGAGACTTAAGTGTGACGCACTTCACAAACTTAAGCGGGAAATCTAGAGCCGCCAATGACGAGCGTGAGACGGGGTGTAGTGGATTCGGTCACCCGTTGGTCTTTGATATAGGTGTCCGCGCCCGAGGATTGACTTTACGATGAAGACTATCTTGGCCCGGACGCTCCTGTTTACGGGCGTCAGCATCTTTCCGGCGGTGGCCGGGAATCAGGTTCTGCTCCGCAATCTCAACTCCGCGGATGGTACTCCCCAAATCCTCACTGTCGGAGGAAGTGGCCAGCTTTTCGTCATTTCGACGCTCAACTCCACTGCGGAGCAGCAGGTTTCGAGGGTGGTCGAACTGGATCCTAGTGGCTTCCGCCTGGCGAGCCTCGACCTTGCTCAGATGGAATATCCGGCGGCCGCAGTAACGGATGAGCAAGGCAACCTGATCGTCGTGGGACAGGATCAAACGTATCAGGGGATCGTATTGAAGCTTGACCCGCAGCTACACAGCGCGGTCACCTTAGCGTCGCTGCCGGCGACGGTCCATGCCGTGACGGCAGATGGCTCCGGCAACATTTATGTCACGGGCAGCACCAGTTCGGCGAGCTTTCCCGTGACAGCGGGCGCATACCAGACTAAACCTCCCATTTCGGATCTTTTTGGAAGCGCGGCGTACGCTTTCGTCAGCGAGATTTCGCTCGCGGGCCAGTTGGTTTACTCCACTTATTTCGGCAGCGACGTCACGATTTGCACTGGTGGCAGTTACTGTATGGGGAGGTTCGGCGTGACGGCCGGCGCGGCCATTGCCCTGAATGCATCCGGCGCGGTGGTGATCGCCGGGGCAACGACGGCTACTGGTTTGCCGACAACCCCCGGCGCCCTATCACCGACCTGCGTCTGCGGGTATGACTACGGACTTGGAACAACTACGGCCGGATTCGTCGCCAGTTTCCAACCCGGCGCTGCGCAACAGCTCCAGTGGTCGACATTCCTCAACGCCAGCACCAGTCCGATCTCTTTAACGGTGAACGCCATGGCGCTGGATTCAGCGGGCAATGTGATTGTAGGCGGGAGCGGTCCGACTGGTCTACCGACCACCGCCGCAGCTTTCCAAATCCCGGCTGCCGGCGCCAATCCAAACGGCGGCGCCTTTCTCGTGAAGCTGAACAACACCGGCACAGCGGCGATTTGGGGCACGTATTTCGGCAGCCAGCCCAGCGCTGTATACGCTGTGCAGGTGGATGCGCAGCAGCGAGTGGTGTTCAGCGGTTATATGGGCGACCCTGCGCACCCGGAGCTTCAGTACCTCTTCACTTACGTGGGACGCGTGACGAGCGACGGCGCGACGCTGACCGACTTTTACAAGGGCCCCGAGATCTTTACCCTGGCGGGACCGGCCCTGGCGATCACTCCGACGGGCGAATTCGCCGCCGAATTCCAGAATGGCGCGCTGTGGATTGAGACTGCGGGTCCCGGTCCTTCCATACTAAACATCACGAATAGCGCGAGCGGCCTGTATTCCAACTCGGTGGCGGGCGTCGAACTGATCACGCTGTACGGAGTGGGGATCGGTCCGCAGACTCCTCTCAACGGCCAGGTGCAGAACGGCTCTTTCACCTCGTCGTTGGGCGGATGCCAGGTGCTTTTCGATGGCGTGGCAGCGCCGCTGCTCTATGCCGATTCCGGCCAGATTAACACCGCCGTTCCCCGCATCGTTGGCACGTCCACTCACGTCCAAATAGTTACGCCTGCGGGAATCGTCGACGGACCTACAGTGCCGGTATCTTACAATCCTGTCCCTGGCATCTTTCAGGCCGGCCAGACCGGTTTGGCCGCTGCGTTGAATCAGGATGGCAGCATCAACTCGACATCGAATCCCGCCACGAGCGGATCAATCGTGACGGTGTTCGCGACAGGTGGCGGCGCGAACTTTCCGGTTGGCACACTGGTCCCGATCGGAATCTATGACACGGCCGTTCCGGTCTGGGTGGTGAACGCCGAACGGTCCTTCGGAGTTGTGTTCGCCGGAGACGCCCCGGGGGTAGTGGCCGGCGTGATGCAGATCAATTTTCGCTTGCCGGATTCGCTGCCCGGAAATACATTCGCGTTCTTCGTCGAAATCGGCGGGGTTTCGACCGTCCAGAGCCAGATCGCCGTTGTACAATGACGGAACTTGGGACTTGAAGTTGGGCCTCCAACCCGGCGCGGTGGACAGTGACAGGGTCTTTCGTTTCCGCGATATGCGCCGGCCCACCTCGCCGGCGGTAAGCTAGCGATATTCACTAGGACCGTATCGGAAGCACCGCGGCCACATGAAGAGGTCGGCTGGAGCACAACACGCAGGCGTGGCCGCGGTGGTTTCGATACGGGGTGAATGAAGGAAGCCCGTCCGGGTTTGGCACGAAGCTGCTATAGGTGCGGGCCGCGAAACTGTTGGGAAGCCAATCGCCCAGATAGGGGATTATGCGGTGAGTTGGCGGCCCAGTCGCTGGGACCAGCCGCAAGTAATTGCCTGGCCGGTGGGAACCGCCCTGCAGGGACGTTTGATCGCCGCCCGTGTAGGCCGTGGAAAATCCAAGCAGTGGTTGTATTTGTTTACCACCGTAGCATTGCCCATGCTGGAAGTGGTTGCGATTTACGGCCGACGATGGACGATTGAGACTGATCTGCGCTCCCTCAAACAGACCGTGCACCTGCAACAACTCCAGTCGCGTAGCGTGGACGGAATCGAAAAAGAACTGCTGACGGCGATCTGTGCCTACAACCTTGTCAGGGCGGTGATGTGTATCGCGGCGCGAAGGGCAGGAATCCCGCCGCGGCGGCTAAGTTTCACGCAAGTGCTCGATGTGGTCAACTGTGCTTGGCCGAGACTGGTCTCCGCCGAAACCAAGCAGGCCCATGACACGGAATTCGAGAAGATTCTAGACTGGGCTGCGGCGTGCAGACTGCCATGCCGCAGCAAACGGCGCAGCTATCCCAGGGAAGTCTGGGGCCACGGCTACCACTTCCCAGCTAGAAAAACTAAATGACATTGCCCTGCTATCTTGCAACACTCCGGGCTGGCGGCGGCCCTACGGAGCCACTGCGAGGAGTTTGGCACGCTCGCCGGAATTAAGGTATCGCTGGATACCCAAGGCTCGTTTGAAAACGTTGCGTCGGCCCCCGCTTTGTGCCTCTTCCGTGTGACGCAGGAGGCCCTGCGAAACGTGGCCCAACACGCTCGGGTATCTGAGGCGTCGGTAGAGCTGAAGCGTGCTGGCGGCATCTTGCAGCACACCGTTTCAGACACCGGTGTGGGATTCCCGCCGGGCTGCGTCGAAGGTAAGGCTGGCCTGGGCCTGGTAAGCGTCAAGGAGCGGGCGCGCTTGGTGGGAGGTAAAGTGGAGATCCGCACCAGGCCGGGTCAGGGAACCAGCGTCATCGTGCAAGTGCCGGAATTAGGCGAACGCCTGATGGCGGTGTAGCGGGGCATGGCGATTCGGACGCCGTCAATGGGATCACTACCGATATGCGCTCTTAACGCTGGCGTGGAATCCTGGAGTTACACCGCGCCGGTCTACGCTGCGGCGTCAGTGAGGGGTATGGCGGCGCGAGAAGACACCCCGCGCGGATTTCCTTTCATCCGCCAAATTCTACGGGGCGAGGTGCGCAGGCTCGGGCGATATCGAACGTTGGAGTCCTATTCCGTGAGTGGTCCGTCGATACGCCTGTAAGAGATAGAATAGTCTCAAATGTGAGAAGCCATCGGCAGCATTTCGATAAGGAGGATTGCCATGACGACGGGTCGGTTCCTTGGTATTCTCGCCTTTCTGTGGGCAGTACAGATTTCGAACATCGACGCATGGGCTCAAAGTCAGGGGAGCCCGATCGTGATCGGCGATACGGTTCAACTGGAATCCAACACATTGAAGGAACCGAGAACCCTGCTCATCGCCAAGCCCGCCGGATATGGCAACGGTACCGACCGGTATCCCGTCTTGTACCTGCTGGACGGTGAGACGCACTTCCGATACACGGCTGCAATCGTCGATTTTCTGGCTGAGAACGACCGCATCCCAAAGATGCTAGTCGTCGGGATCGCCAGCGGCGATTTTCGAAAGCGCACGCACGATTTGACGCCGCCCTCGACTGCCGAGAGCGATAACCGTTTCTCGCCGGGTAACGGCGGGGCAGATGCCTTCCTGTCGTTCCTCGCAGGCGAACTGATTCCGTACGTGGATCAGACTTATCGCACGCGTCCCTACAGGCTCCTCGCCGGCCACTCGTTTGGCGGGCTGTTCGCAATCTATGCCCTGATTATGAAGCCAAAGCTCTTCAACGGGTACATTGCCGCCGATCCAAGTCTCTACTGGAACAACCAGGCGGTGGTCGCACAGGCGGAGTCGTTTTTCTTGCACACTGGATCTCTCCAGGCAGACTTCTACATGACGGCAACCGATCTCTCGGACCACGTTCCGATTGAGGTTGCCAGATTCAACACAGCACTTACGACCCCTCCCGTTGGCTTCCGATGGAAATTCGATTGGATGCAGCAGGAGGATCATATGTCAATTCCGCTCCCGAGCATTTATCGGGGATTGGAGACCGTTTTCGAAGAGTGGCGCTTGGCAGATCCGCTGGCCTTATTCGATCAGGGGGGCATCGAGGCAGTTCACAGGCGGTTTCGAGAGGCGGGCAAGAGATTTGGTTACCCGGAACGGACGACGCCGCCTTTCACCGTTTCACTGCTTGTTGCCGCCTTGATAAGCGCGGGCCGTTTGGAAGAAGCGTCCAAGGTCCTACTTCACGACACGACGGCCTATCCCCCTCCTTGGAATCAACTGGACGCGCTTGCCCGCGCGTACGAGAAACGAGGCGACCCGGAGCAGGCGATTCGGTACTATCTCTTATCGCTAGAACAGAACCCACGCAATGACTTTGCGAAGAAGAAGCTCACTGAGATGGGCATCAAAATCCCACAACTCCCGTAGGACTGGCGCCGGAGGCCTCTACACACAAAAGGTCCGGTCGTATAGTCGCCGACTCGGAGTTGGAGTGCTGCGACTTTCCGGCGATTGTCCCTGTCTGGTCGTCTAGTGCTTACCGGGAATGATCCCCCGCCAGCTCTGATGCTTTCGCGGTAGCTGCCCTGCAGCCGGCCTGTCCGGGCCGGGACAGCTACCGATAAGGGCGGTTAACTGGCTACAACTGCCCAGGTGAGATTTGGTCGGCGTGTGTTCAATATGCGCAGGATCATTTCTACATCGTGAAAATCACACCCGTCGTCAGGTTCACGAAGTAGCGAGGATTGGTCGTGTAGTGGCCCGCATTCTTCGTGTCGGGGAAGTAAAAGATCCACGCATTCAGCGTGAAGTCATACAGGTACGGAAACAGACTCGCGTTGGTGTAGAACCAGTGCCCACTGGCGTAGTCCCACAGGTAGACCCCGTTGCCGGATGACACGGGGTCGACGTACTCATAGCCCATGTCGAAGTGGAAGATAAACCCGCTTCCCATGTACGCGTAGTAGCCGAACAGGTTGCCATCCGGGAACTGCAGGTAGTAGATGCCGCTGCCTAACGCGACTTCACCTGCAAAGAACGCCGGATGGCCGGTTTGGGTAATGATTGTCGAGTCGGTGGCGCTCGCCGCCAATGAGCCGCCTCCGCCGACGCTCACCAGATTGATCTGCGGAGAGTTGGCGTTAGCTGCCACATTTACCGTCACCGTGATCGCCGGGTAGCTCAACCCGGCTGCCAGGGAGTCGATCCGCGTGCAGGTGTTATACACACACGTCCAACCCGTCCCGGCCATCGATACCAGGCTCAAGCCCGACGGCGCCGTCTCGGTCACCGTCACCGTCCCGCTGGTCGCCGCGGTTCCCGCTGCGTTGCTCACCGTTACGGTGTACGTCGCCCCGTTCTGTCCCTGCGTGAAGTTGCCGGCATGCGTCTTTGTGACTGTCAGGACCGGAACGGCCGCTGCAGCCGATTGCGTCACCGTGATCTGTTGGCCCAGTACGGTAATATGCGCCGTGCGGGTGGAACTGGACGTGTTTGCTGTAAAGGAGAAATTGATGACTCCGTTCGCGATGGTTCCAATGGTGAGCCAGCCTTGGTCGCTGGTGGGTGCGAAGATCCCGGCCAGAGACGTTGTGGAGGGAAGCACCGGAAGCAGCGAGTCAGACCCGGCTGAGGCGGGCTCGGTCAGACCGGCGGGACCTACAAAGGCGTAGGGGACCTCCTTGACCGCGTTGTTGCCGGAATCCGCGATGTAGACGTTGCCAGAGCCATCCACCGCCAGCCCATATGGATGATTCAGCCCGGACGACACCAGCGTGGCGGCATACTGCGTCGAGGCGAGCCGCTCCTTAATGGCGTTGTTGCCGGAATCCGCGATGTAGACGTTGCCGGCGCCGTCCACCGCCAATCCATTTGGATGATTCAGGCCCGACGACACCAGCGTCGTGACGTGCTGTGTCGAGGCGCTCCACTCCTTGATGGCGTTGTTGCCGGAATCCGCGATGTAGACGTTACCGGCGCCGTCCACCGCCAGACCATTAGGATTATTCAGGCCAGACGAAACCAGCATGGTTACCAGTTGTGTCGAGGCGCTCCACTCCTTGATGGCGTTGTTGCCGGAATCCGCGATGTAGACGTTGCCGAGGCTGTCCAACGCCACGCTGCCCGGAGAGGCAAGGCCCGACGACACCAAGACCGTCATTTGCTGCGAGGAAGGGCTCCACTCCTTGATGACTTGGTTGTTGGTATCCGTGATGTAGACGTTGCCGAGGCTGTCCAACGCCACGCTGCCCGGAGATGCGAAGCCCGACGACACCAGCGTCGCCACCTGTTGCGAGGAAGAGATCCACTCCTTGATGGCTTGGTCGCCGGTGTCCGCGATGTAGACGTTGCCGGAGCCGTCCACCGCCGCGCCTTCTGGCTGGTTCAGGCCAGACGACACCAACGCGATCACCGGACTGGACCCGATGTAGTTCGTTCCCACCTGCGTCACGGTGACCGTAAGCCCCGCGATGGTCAGAGTGCCCATGCGTGTTCCCGTGCCAGTGAACGCGTCATAGGTGAACACGACCACTGCGTTCCCGGTGCCACTGGCGCTCCCGGTGGAAATGTGTAGAAAGGAAGCGTTGGCGGTGGCAGTCCAAGCGCTGCTGTAGGCTAGTACGACCGAAGAAGTGCCCCCGGCGGCGCCAACCAAAAGCGCATTGACGCCAAGCATGGGGCCCGTAAACACGTACGCAGCTCCCCGGTTGATATTCCTGCCGGAAGCCCCGGCCAGCGTCGTGCCCCCGCTCACTGAGACGGAGTCTCCGAAATAGTCGTTGGCCGCGCCATCGGAAGCCGCCAACTCCCCCTGCTGGGTCCACACGCCGCTGCTGCGCGCGAACACATACGCGGCTCCCTGGGAATTGTTCTTGACATAAGCTCCCATCGCCGCCGTGTCCCCGCTCACCGAAACGGAGTAGCCGAACTCGTCGTACACCGCTCCATCGGAAGCCGTCAACTCCTGCTGCTGGCTCCATACCCCGCTGCTGCGCACGAACACGTACGCGGCTCCCTGGAAGCTACTGTTGCCATAAGCTCCGATCACCGCCGTGTCCCCACTCACAGAGACTGAGTAGCCGAAGTAGTCACTCGCCGCGCCATCCCAAGCGGTCAGCTTCTGCTGCTGGGTCCACACCCCGGTGTTGCGCACGAACACGTACGCGGCTCCCTGGTCGCTAATCTTGCCATAAGCCCCGATCACCGCCGTGTCCCCACTCACCGAGACGGAGTAGCCGAAGTGGTCGTTTGTCGCGCCATCGGAAGCCGTCAGCTCCTGCTGCTGGGTCCACAACCCGCTACTGCGCACGAACACGTACACGGCTCCCCGATCGTTAATCTTGGCATAAGCCCCGATCACCGCCGTATCCCCACTCACCGAGACAGACCAGCCGAAATAGTCGCCCGGCACCCCATCGGAAGCCGTCAGCTTCTGCTGCTGAGTCCACACGCCGCTGTTGCGCAAGAACACGTACGCGGCTCCCTGGGCGCCACTGTTTTCAAAAGCCCCGATCACCGCCGTCTCCCCGCTCACCGAAACGGAGATGCCGAACTCGTCGTACGCCGCTCCATCGGAAGCCGTCAGCTCCTGCTGCTGGCTCCATACCCCGCTACTGCGCACGAATACGTACGCGGCTCCCTGACGCGCGTTCGAACTAATGGTCTTGCTACTGACCCCGATCACCGCCGTGTCCCCGCTCACAGAGACGGAGACGCCGAAATGGTCATATGCC
Organism: Bryobacterales bacterium; assembly: GCA_963842505.1. Lineage (GTDB taxonomy): Bacteria > Acidobacteriota > Terriglobia > Bryobacterales > Bryobacteraceae > PALSA-129. The sequence continues at coordinate 1,319,860 of CAWJGZ010000002.1, read as the reverse complement.
ACACCGTCGGAAGCCGTCAGCTCCTGCTGCTGGGTCCAGGTCGGGTCGATTACCAATGGATACTGAGCACTCTGGTCCTCGACGATCAACCGGACCTCACGGTCCCGCACCTCCAGCCGCGATGGGAGAACGCGCCCTCCCGCGTCCAGGGCCCTCAAGCCTGCATAGCGCAACACGACACACCTGCTGGATTCGAACACTACCGAATCCTCCGCCTTTTGAGCCGGCGTCAGCCCTCCGGTCACGCCCAGAGCGATCACCAACGGCTCGCCCGCGCGGTTCGTCCCGGGGCGGTGGACCAGGGTAAAACCCTGTTCCAAGCCTTGCGATTCGTTCATGTACCATTCGGTGAGATTTCCCCGCTGGTACTCCAGACGGTTGCGGTTCCCCGTTAGCCTAACAGGCGCCGGTTTCTGGAGCCGATCACCGTAACCATACCCGGCCAAACGGAAGTTCACGCTGCCGCCCGGGTGGTTCAGACGGGTTTCCCGGCCGTCGAACTCGAGAGTTAATTGCTGCGCGGCGTTCACGCCACGCCAGGTCCCATGGCCGGAATCCTCCAGCGAGTATGCCGCGCGCTCGAAGGCTTGCCGTAGCCCTTCGTCCGCACCAGCCTTTTCCCAGACCGCATCCGCCTTTGTGGCGCTGCCCGCGAAAGTGCTGGTACCGTATGTCTGAGCCGCGGCAGCCGCGGCGCCGAGTACCAGGAGGAGTACGACGTTTCGGTAGCGCATATTTCTTTCTCCTCACCTGGTCGAGCAGATGGACCTGCCCGGGAACAGGCCTTGCAGTTGCTAAGTTTGCCACCTGGCACTATATGAGCCATAAGGAGATCTAACAAGGCTATTAGAAGTCAGTACAGTTTTGTCTCCAATAGTTAATGGACGGGTTCGGCTGACCCGCCTGATCGTGCTTGCCTCGCCCTGTCATGCCCAGCCCGGCGAGACGCTAAAACCGGGATCTGCCGTGGAGCACATGGATTGCGCGCCCTCGTTAGTCGGCGCGGCGGACGAAGACTTGGCCGCGTACTTCCACCCGCTGGTGGCCGCCGAGTGACCCGAGCCCGCGATGCGCAGCCGGCGCCTGCCCCATAGGCCGACGCCACCTTGAGGCGAGCGGCGCCGGACCTTCTACAACTCGTTCAGTACGTCAACTGCTTCCTGGCGGTGACGTGCTTTTCCAGCTCTTTGCGATTGAGAAAGTACGTTGACTTGGCCTCGCCTTTGCTGAAAAGCTTTTCGGCTTGGTCGTCGAAATGGCCGGATTCGGGGTGGTCGCTTTCGCCCAGCGGAATCACCATGTAGGATTGCGGGGGCTTGGTGAGAATCACGATCTGGGTGGAAGTCTGGCCGCTGTGTCCTACCATATCTTTGCCCCGGCGGTCGAAACTGATGGCGCGCGGGGTGGCCATGCCGGCCTCAGCCAGGGTGCCGCCGCTGACGGGCCAGGTGCGGGCGCCGTCCTGCCGCCCGACGCGGAAGAAGGATCCGAACGTAGCATCGGGAGAGAACTCCGACTGGAAACGCTGCGCGGCCTTATCGAGTGCCTGGCGGATGGCGGTTTCGGTGATGGATGGCGGCGGTTCGGTGGAGCGTCCTTCCTGGCCGAGAGCGGTCTTGAAGAGATAGTAGGCCAGAGCAGCCCACGAGTCTGCGTCGGACCTCCGGTTCCAGCCGGCCAGTTTTTGGGCGAAGGCGTTGTCCGGTGCAGCCTTGCGGATAAGGTCGAGCCAGAGTTCGGCGTGCCAGACCTGGGGTGAGAAGGCGATGCCGATCATTTCCTCGGGGGTGACGTTGTGGGCGGTGTCGAGCAGGTCGACCATCATGGCGGCGCGTTGATGTGCCGGGCGGCGGCCGTCGTTGTAGAGATAGGGATGCTCGGCCCACTTTTCGGGCACGAGCGGCGAATCCTTCATCATGGCGAAGGGCGAGACGTTGCAGTTCTGCATATAGCCCTGCGGCGGATTGACGATCTGGACGAGTTCGTCGAAGCTATGCAGGCCTTGCCACTCGCAGTCGCCGGACGCGCCGGGCATGGGTCGGGAGGGATCGCATCCTTTGGGGCGAATGGGGACGCGCCCGTTGCGGACGTAGTAGATGTCGCCATCAACCGTGCCGATCATGATGTTTTGTGCCATGAACTGGAGTCCAGCCAGAGCCTTCTTGGCTTCGGCCAGGTTGTGCGCGGTGGCGATCTGCCACTCCGTCTCCATGAGACGGAACTGATCGGCGTAAGGGATGGCGAGAGAATATGCCTTGCCGTTCTTGTGCGCGACGATGGGGCCGTGGTGGGTGGATTCGATACGGACATCCTGATACCGCACTTCGTTGCCCACCTTGACGCCGATGCGTTCGGTGCGAACATCGAGCGGGCGCCATTGACCTCTGAACTTATACGTGCCGTCCTGGACCTCTTCTTCGTAGGCGTCGGACGTGTCGGGCCCGCCGGTGGTCATGGCAATGGAAAGATACTGATTGTGGCCTAGGGCGGGGATCGGCGTGCCGAGGATGGCGGCGCCGGAGAAACTCATTTCCCGGCTGTAGACGCGCATTTCGTAAAAGCGGAACTCTCCGTACCAGCTTAGGTGGGGGTCAATGACCGCGAAGGGAACATGGAGAGCCGTGCGCCAAGGGGCGAGCAGCATTTCGTTGGAGCCGTGGTACGCGACGGGGTCGGGCTGGATTCCAGCTCGCCGCAGGTCGCCCGCAGCTTCCCCTTCCGGCCAGCCCCAAATGATGTAGCGGCCAAGGGCAATGACCTGCCAGGGTTCCAGCTTGGGGGCCCACGCCGGCACCTGCTCCGGATGCTCGGCCATGAACTTCTTGACGCCCGACTGGTAGGCCTCGCAGATGGCGCGAATCTCGGGGTCGAGGTCCTTGTAGTGCTGCTCGGCAACGGCGCGGTGGCGCCAGATGTGCTGACGGTAATCGTCGAAGAAATAGTCTTTCCCGAAGGCCTCGGCCATGGATCCCTCGGCTTTGCGGTAGTTGCGGAGCAGTTCTTCGAGGCGGTCTTCGGCCTGAGCGTATCCGGCACCGTACGCGGCGCCAACGGCGGTGGTGGCGAATATGTGGGGAACGCCGAATTCATCGCGGAGAATCTCGACCTTCTCGGCGGCGGGCGCCAGAGTGGCGGAGAGAATCAGGAACGCGAGCGCCTTCATACCTGGAGTCCTCCTCCCGAAGGCCAAGCCCGTGAAAGCACATGCAGTGCGTACTGTCCGGCCACCCACAGCCAAAAAATAGCAGAATCCTGTGCGTCCTGCCATTGATGGACGACAGGTTACGGAACCCCCTCGCAACCTGCGGGGCTTGTGTCGGGCGCGCCGTGACCGGCTGGCCGCGCGCCTGCCCCCGACTGAGCGTTCGGCGCGCAACCAGTGGCTCGGGCGGGCGCTGATTCATCGCCGACGGCGCCTTCGGCGCCACGCCGGCGAGATCCGAGCGCGGGTGCGAGGGCTACACTCCCAAGCTGATCGCGTGTTACACCTCGCAGACGAGTGCCACTGTGGGATCCCGACGACTCCGCTGACGTGACCGGCGTGTCACGGGAGGAATCGCAGACGGGTCTGTCTTGAAGCCTCATCAGCGGAGCCAAGCGCGTCTTATGTTCCCGATCCTTCAGGGATGGGGACTTCTGGATCACGCCGTTCGGCGTACTTCCGCAGGTCGCGCGTTTTCCGCTGATGTGGATAACTTCAGGATGGGCCGTGATCCATTCGGAGCTCGGTGCAGTTTTGGAAGTGTCCGGCCATCACGTTCCTCGTGAACGGCCCGAAAGAAACGGTGAAGCACGCTGGCGGGGCAAGCCGGCGGCAGGTCCAACGAGGCCATCGCTAAAAAGCCAGCCAGTTCGACCGGAAGGGCCTCGGCTCTGATCGGCAACGCGGCGAATCCCGAGCACCTACCTGTCCATACCGGGGAATGGTTCTAACGATGTGGCGATAAAATGGTCATTTCACATAGGGGAAACGAATGCTCTACAGGAAGGTGCCCAAGACCGGTGACGAGTTGTCGATCCTGGGTTTTGGTTGCATGCGCCTCGCGCAGAAGGATGGTCGGATCGATGAAGCGAGGGCAACCGGCCAGATCCGGCACGCCATTGATCGAGGAGTGAATTATATCGACACGGCTTGGCCATATCACGGGGGCGAAAGCGAGCCATTTGTCGGCCGCGCCCTCGCTGGCCGGTACCGGGAGCGAGTGAAACTGGCTACCAAGTTGCCGGCCTGGCTCGTCGAGAAGCGCTCAGACATGGACCGCTTTCTCGACGCGCAACTCCAGAAGCTCGGCACATCCCGCATCGATTACTATTTAGTCCACTCGCTTACCGGAGATGGTTGGGACAGGATCGCCGCACTTGGTGTCACGAACTTTCTTGATCAGGCTAAGTCCGATGGACGGATCGTGAACGCCGGGTTCTCCTTTCACGGAATCCGCGAAGATTTCAAGCGCATCGTGGACGCCTACCCGTGGGAATTCTGCCAGATTCAATATAACTACCTCGACGAGGAGCACCAAGCCGGCACCGAGGGATTGAAATACGCCGCCTCGAAGAGCCTCGCCGTAATCGTTATGGAGCCCCTTCGCGGCGGTGCGCTGGCCGTCTCTCCGCAGCCGTCCGCGATCGACGACATTTGGCGCGAGGCCGAATGCAGCCGGACGCCAGCCGAGTGGGCTCTCCGGTGGGTCTGGAACCACCCGGAGGTGACCGTGGTCTTATCGGGAATGAACGATGAGGCGCAGGTTGAAGAGAACCTGAAGGTTGCTGACAGCGCGCGTCCAGGTTCGCTCACTGCCGCGGAAACCGGCCTGGTCGGCAGAGTGGGCCGGAAATACCGTGAAATCATGAAGGTTGCGTGTACCGGGTGCGGGTACTGCCAGCCGTGCCCGTCGGGCGTGAACATCCCCGGCAGCTTCGAGGCTTTCAACACGTTTCATACATTCGGAAAGACGCAGGAGGCAGGATTCAGTTACGTCGTGCGAGGCAGCGGTATATTGTCCGGACAGCCTGGCTACGCTTCGCTATGCTCGCATTGCGAGGATTGCCTTCAGAAATGCCCTCAGGGCCTTCAGATTCCAGATCTGCTGGAGCAGGTTGCAAACCTGTTCGAGAGAGAAGGACTCAGAGAGCGCGAAGCGATGGTCCGCAGCCTCTTCCATGCTTAAAGCCGGCCGCTCCGTGGCCATTCCCACGATCAATCCGGCCTTCTCCATAGATAAGCACAGCGCTGGGGACTTTAGGAAGAGGTCCCGCCCGCATCGTTCGGCCATCCGGAAGTTATCCACTTGGCCGTAACGTCGTTCATCCCGCGCTTGTGTCTCCCGTGGTCCCGGCGTTGTGGGACATCGGTCCAGAGCAATGGCGACATCTGGACTGGTAGGTTGCGGACGAGAGCGAGGGTACGTCCTTCCAATTGCCGCGGGGCAGGAACTCTCGGTTCACACAGTCCCCCCTCACGCGACGTATGCTTCGTCATATTTCTCTTTCACGTGCGCCTAAGTGCTACGGGTCTGATGATATCTCAACTTAGCCCTCTTGCGCAGGATGGATTCATGCACCAGCCGCAGCAGGTTCGGATTGGTCTGCAGGTCATGCAGCGATATGTTGGCGTCGTGCACATACTTAATCACCGATAAGTGGGGAACTTCGGCGGTCTTCAGGCCCAGGTCCTTAGCGCGAGCCAGCCAATCCAAGTCTTCGCCGCTAGAGTAGCGCGAATCGAAGGGGCCGACTCTTTCAAAAGCGCGCCGCCACAACATCAGCGTCTCCATGGCGCCGGCATGTTCCCGTTCCAACAGCTCCAGGCGGAAACCTTCGGGAGGATGGTGGCCTTCTTCCAGGCGCGAAAGGGAGAGCGCGGTCACGAAATCGAGTTCCGGGTGGCTGAGCAAATAGTCCCGCCGTACCCGAACCGAATCCGGGGTCCACTCGTCATCATGCGACAGAAATGCAATCAAATCACCATTCGCGGTGCGGACGCCGCAATTGTAGGCGTCGGCGATTCCCCGGCCAGCCTGCGGAACGATTCTCCATTGGCGAAACTGGCGTGCGATCTCCAAGGTGCCATCGGTCGACCCGCCATCCACCAGGACATGATCGTCCGGCGCTGCGTCCTGGCATTGGATGCTGCGGAGGCAGCGTTCCAGGGAACGCTCGCCGTTGCGCACACAGACAATCACGCTTAGCTTTGGAACCAGGGCTGTCCGCCCGCCGTTCGTATCTTCCAAGGTCACCACGCCTGCTCTCCGGCCTGCGTTCGTTCCACGCCGGCGCCATCCATGTGCCGTGTTTCGCTCCGCGCGCCCCTCATTCGGGACCGTCCGCGCCGGCTGTCTTCCTCCGGCGATCCATTGCGTCCTTCAATAGCCGCAGGTAGTCGCTGCGTACGTCCTTCTCTCGCACGCCCAGGTTGTCACCGTGAATGCGGCGCCTCAGCCACGTCCGGGCATCCATCCGTTCGCGAAGGCCGGCTTGCCGCGCTCGCGAGAGCCAGTCCAGGAACTCGCCTACCCGTACGTCGCTTCGAAAGGGTCCCACTCGCAGCCACGCTTCGCGCCGCGTCAACAACGTGCCCGGCACATAACCGGGCATCGGCGCGGAAGAACCGGCGGCGCCTTCTCGAAACTGCTCGGCGTGACCCAAGAGCAGACTGCACCCGGCATCTTCCTCCAGAATAGCCACCTGCGCCGCCAGCTTATCGGGCGGCCACAGATCGTCGGCATCCAGGAAAGCGAGATACCGGCCCGTGGCCAGCTCGACACCGCGGTTGCGGGCTACCGACTGGCCGGCGTGTTCCTGCCGCGCGCGGCGGATCCGCGGACCGAAGCTGCCCAGCACATCCCAGGTGCCGTCCCGCGATCCGTCGTCCACCGCAATTACTTCCACCGGCTGGTAAGTCTGGTTCAGGACGGTGTGGATGGCCTGGCCCACGAACCGCGCGCCGTTGAATACGGGCACGATCACGCTGACCAGAGGCGGCGTGCCCGGCCACCACTCATCGTAGGAGAACCAGCGGTCCAGCGGCGCCGCCCCCATGGCCCGCCGCCGCTCGATGGAGCGCTTCAGCGCCACCGGAAGAAACTGGTTGGCGCGCTCCTTCTTGCGTGTCATATTGTGGTCGTGCAGCCTGTAAATCAGCGTCACCGGGCGCAGAATGCGCATCCGCAGCCGCAGTTCCCGCGCCCGCAGAAACCAGTCCACGTCTTCGCAGAATTGGAGGCTAGAGTCGAAGTTGCCCGCCCTCTCAAATGCCCGGCGCCGGTACAAACCGCTGCCCAGGTGGACGTTGCTCAGGACGTGGTCCGGCCCTTCAAACCGGTAGTCGGGAATTTCGGCGTCTTCCATGGCGACGTAGCGCACCCGCCCCAGCACCAAGTCCAGTTCCGGCTCGGCCAGCAGCCGCGCCAGCTGGACGGAGAGTTTGTGCTCCGGCCACTCGTCATCGGCATCGAGGAAGCCGATGAATTCGCCCCGGGCCAGTTCCAGACCGCGGTTGCGCGCAGCGGCCGGTCCGGCATGCTCTTGCCGGATATAGCGAACCGGTGCGCCCAGTTCCGCTACCACGCGCTCGCACGCGTCGTGCGAGCCGTCATCGATTACCAGAATCTCTATCGGCTGATAGCGCTGCGTCCGTACGCTGGCCACTGCGTCCGGCAGGAACCGCGCGGCGTCGTAAGCCGGAACGATCACGCTCACCAGCGGGTTTTCCACCGTGTCACCCATGCGCCGCGTCCCGGTTCAGGCGGCCCACCAAGCCGGTCAGCACGGCGGGAATCTGCGCCATGTCCGTTCCCGCCAGCAGTTTGTAACAACCCACCGATTTCGCCAAGCGGATCAGCTTGGCGACGGTTTTCGCGCGCGCGGCGGGAAGGTGCATGGTGGTGGTGGGCGCCAGGGCCAGCAGCGCCAGGGACTGCGCCGCCGGTTCCAGCGCCGTTTCGCGTCTTCCGGTGACTTCCGGCACCACCACCGCGCGCACCGCAAAACCGTCAATCAGCGCCGCCGGGTGCGACTCGTGCAGGAACAGCATGGCCTTCTCCCGGTCCAGCCGGTCGCGGTTCTCCACCTTCGCAGCAAGTTGCGGAAACCGTTCCAGTCCTCCGCGGTCCAGCTTCGCGGTGTTGTATAGGCAGTGAACGTACGGCGCTGGCTCCGCGCGCACCAGCGTGTAATCATCGCCGGCGTATTGCAGCGGACTCCCCAGGCAGGCGAGCGCCGTGGTCGACTTGCCGGCGCCGCACGGTCCGGCAATCAGCACGCCGCCATTGGCATTCCCGACCGCCGCCGCGTGCACCGGTTGCCACGGTGTGTCGCGCAGCCACCAGTGCAATATTATGCGCAACGGGAAACTGACCTCCCACCACGGCAGCAAGCGCCACGAGGGCGTCCAATACAGCGCCACCTTCCGCTCGCGGTCGAGACATTGGAAAACGTCCCACCCCACCTGGTAGCTGGTCTCAACGCGGTCATCGCAGAATCCCGCGACCTCGCCGCTCCCGGTATACTGCCGCGGACTCCACGCCGGAGGCGCCATCGCAGTCCCGGTGGATTCGCTGTCGAAGAAACAAACCCGCAGCTCCGCGGGGCCATCACCGCAGGTCGCGCAATGCGCCAATGCCCGCGTCATCGGCCCCAGCAGCCTTGTGCCGGCGAACCGCATCCGCACGCGATGCCCGCCCAAGTCGAAAGTGCGTTCGTGCAAGCCCACTGCTTGCGCTGCGCGGTCGAAGCACTGTTCAGCCTCACCCACGAATTCGGCTGGCGTTGCCGCCCGGACCATCACTGCGCGCAGTCCTGCTTGCGCGCCGGCCACCCCGTCTCGTCGACATCGTGGATTGGATCTAGCAACAGCAGATCCTTCATGTCGTCGTACACCGCCAACTTGGGCGCGGCCCAGCTCCCGGCAGGCCGCATGGTTTCGATCGCCGGGCCAGGACCATCGGCCGGAACGCGGCTCACCAGCGCCTGTTCCACCAGGCTCTCTACGAACGCTTCGACGTCCGCTGCAACCTTGTGGCGCTCGATGCCGTAGCACTCTGCCAGGTGGTCGGTCAGGTTCTCCTCCGGCACTTCGCTCTCAATCAGCTTCCAGACGTCTTTTGCCGTTCCGAGCATCCCGAAGTAAGTCCCGGTCTCGAGATTGATGGCAACGACCTCGTCGTCGAAAGCTTCGCAAATCACCTTGGGCCTGTTGAGGCGGAGCACCACCCCGTTCATCGTTTCCTCCTGTTTTCCCCCGGGGCCGTAACCTGTTTTGAATCCGCACCAAGCGCACTGATTTTAGAACTCATGAGAAAGCCTCAAAGGGCAAAAACAAGTTGTTCTGGATACGCTCAAACCGGCCGGTTTTTAAGATGGCCCCGACGGGTCCTCATACCGCACCAAGTGGCGCCAATCCCGGTTGTTCCTCGAACTCGCACACAACAACTACTTCTACATTATCAGCTACCATGAGCTTGTGATCGTACAGTCGGACAGAGTGTGGCGGCTGGGAACCGCGCCGGAGCCGGCCTTTGGCTGAGGCTGGAAGACTCGGCGGCTGCCTGCCCACCGCCGGGCAGAGACTGCTTGTGGAAGCCTCGCTCAACCGGGGATCGGAAGCAGGCGCGGCGTGGCAGAAGTGGCAGAGCGAATATGGCCTGGATAATCCGGACGAGGGCTCTTACCGGCTGCTGCCGCTGGTTTACCGCAACGTGACGGCGCAGGGCGGTCCGCCCCAGGAATCCGGCCCGAAGTGGGGGAAACTCAAAGGCCTGCACCGCATGGCGTGGTCGCGGAACCAAGTACTCTTCGGCCGGGTGCGGCCGCTCCTCGAAGCACTGCGGGCGGACGGTACGCCACTGCTGCTCCTGAAGGGCGCGGCGCTGGCGTGTAGCGTCTATCCGGACGCGGGTTGCCGGCCGATGCGCGACGTCGATGTGATGGTTCCGGCCGCCTACGCTCGTTCGCTGGTGCAAAAGCTGGAGGCGCGTGGCTGGCGGGCAATCTCTTGGAGGCCGCGCGCGTTTCCCGAGAGCTTTTTGCGCTTTCGCCACGCCCTGGATCTGGAGATGCCTGGCGGGAGCCGCGTGGACCTGCATTGGCACGCCTTGAACCTGTGCTGCCATCCGTCGGCCGATGAAGAGGTCTGGCGAAACGCCGTGCCGCTGGAGTTTTGCGGCATCCCGTTGTGTAGGTGCCACGCGACCGAACACCTTCTGGAAATCTGTGTTCACGGGATTGTCTGGAACCCGGTGCCGCCGGTTCGCTGGGCCGTGGATGCGATGCTGCTGCTGCGAGGACCGGAAGCCGTCGACTGGGAGCGCCTGATACGAACTGCGAGCCGGCTCGACATTGTACCGTACGTGCGCGGCGCACTCGCGTTTCTCAGGGAGGACTTCGGCGCCCCGGTCCCCAAGGGTGTGCTGAACGAACTGGAGCGCGCTCCGGTGAGCCGCGCGGCGGCGGCGGAGTTCACCCGCGAGTGCGCGCCGCTTGCGCCGCGCACAGCCAGTGAGGACCTGCTCTCGTTCTATGCGCGCTGGCGCCGCTCGCTCGGCGGCGCCGCCCCATGGATGCACGCCTGCGGCTTCGCACGCCATCTGCAATACGCTTTCGAATTCGAAAGCGCCTGGTCGCTGCCGGCACAACTGGCGCGATCCGCGGCGCGCCGTTGCCTCCCCCGTCGTTCGCCGGAGACGACATGAAGCGATTTCTTTTGCGGTCCCATCCGTCGGTCTAGCGCTGGCCTGGTGGCTGGCAGTGGTTATAAGTTACTGGTAGCCATGTGGACAGTACCTCGGACACCAGCCGCGGAATCGCAAGTTACGGAGACTCGTTGACACGGGTGGAGACGCGGCATAAACTTCTGAAAGCGTTTACAGGAGGCACAGAATGAATCGCCGGGATTTCTTGAAGGCCGCGGCCGCAACTGGCGTGCTGGCTGGTGTGGCTGGGACGTCAACGGATAAACCCGCGGAGATCGAAGGGCGCAACCGGATCCGCGCATTCGACTATGAGGGCGTGCGCCTGCGTAAGAGCCGGTGGAGCGAGCAGTATCAGAGATCGCGCGACTTCTATTTTGGGGTTTCGAACGACGATATCCTGCAGGGATTTCGTGCGGCTGCGCAGTTGCCGGCCCCCGGCAAGCCACTGGGCGGGTGGTGTGCGCAGAACAGCAACACGGTGTTCGGGCAGTGGCTGAGCGGCATGTCGCGGATGGCCATGGCCACCGGCGACACGGCCATGCGCGACAAGGCGGCATACCTGATGACGGAGTTTGCCAAGACCGTGGGGGCCGATGGCAACTGCCACATGAATCACTATCCGTACGAGAAGCTGATCTGCGGGCTTGTGGACCTGCATCGGTATTTCGGCCACCCGGAAGCCATGAAGCTGGCGGAAAGGGTGACCGACTGGGCGATCAAGAACTTCGACCGGACGCGATTGCCGGCATCGCCCAAGCCGTGGGAGAACCATTCGGGGAAGCCGCTGGAATGGTACACAGTGGGGGAGAATCTGTTGCGCGCGTACGCGGAGACCGGCAACGAAAAGTTCCGCGAGTTCGGCGAAGTGTGGCTCTACCATCCGTATTGGAACAAGTTCACGGAAACGTCCGCGCCAGTGGATGCATCGGGCGTACACGCCTATAGCCACGTCAACACGTTCAGCAGCGCAGCCATGGCATACGCAACGTCGGGCGATGCGAAATATCTGCGGATCATTCGCAACGCTTACGACTTCCTGCAGAACTCGCAGACGTACGCGACGGGCGGGTTCGGGCCGGTGGAGCGGATCATGCCGGCCGGGAGTCTGGGGACGGCGCTGGAGTTTCAGCCGAACTCGTTTGAGGCCCCCTGCGGATCCTGGGCCGGGTTTAAGCTGGCGCGGTATCTGACGCAGTTTACGGGCGAGGCGCGGTATGGCGACTGGGTGGAACGGCTGTTCTATAACGGGATCGGAGCGGCGCTCGAGATTAACGGGGCGGGACGGCATTTCTATTATGCGGACTATCGCGTGGGCGCGGGAGTGAAGATTTTCAGCCGGACTGCCTACACGTGCTGCTCCGGGACATACATCCAGGACACGGCCGATTATCCCAATCTGATCTACTACAAGAGCGATACGGATTTATATGTGAGCCTCTACGTGCCGTCGGAAGTGACGTGGAAGCGGCCGGAGGGCGAAGTGGGGCTGCTGCAGGAAACACAGTATCCCGAGGCGGAGACCAGCACCATGACGTTGCGGATGGCGCGCCCTATGCAGTTCGGATTGCGGATGCGCGTGCCGGAGTGGGCGCGCGACGTGTCAGTGAAGATCAATGGTGAGGCGGCGCAAATAGCTTGCATGCCGGGAACATGGGCCAGCATCAACCGGACGTGGAGTAACGGCGACCGGGTGGAACTGCGGATTCCTCTGAAGGTGCGGTGGTCCGCGGTGGACGCGCAGCATCCCAAGCGGGTGGCTGCGGTGCGCGGGCCGGTCGTGCTGGTGCAGGAGGGTAATGTTCACGAACCGATTTTCAAGCTGCCGGAACATGACGACGATTTGAACAAGCAGTTGGCGCCGGCGCGGGAACCGGGGACGTTCAAATTCACTCCGCCGGATGGGACGAATGTGCAGGCGCTGTTCCGGCCGTTCTATGCCATCGGGCCGGAAATGTATTACCGGATGTATTTCGATCTGGACAGGCTGCCGGTGGTGCTATGGCAATGAGGTGAGGCCATGGACGGCAAATTACCTCGCCGAGATTTTCTGAAGACCGCTCAGGCAGCAGCAGGCATGCTGGCATACGCCGCACATGGTCCCGAGGTTGCGAATGCCGCGCCGCAGACGAAGACCGGGCCCGCCGAGGTTGCGATCTTGGCAAGCGAATACACTCCCGTCCTTGACTACCCCATCCAACCCAAACGTTATTCCGAAGTGAGGATTAAAGACACCTTTTGGGGGCCAAAGCTTACAACTAACGCGGAAGTGACCATTCCTTTCGAAGTTCAGAAACTTACCGAATCAGGATCCCGAAAGGCCTTGGGCGGCGGTGTGCTGGAGGCGGCAATCCTTTCGCTCCAAACACACCCGGACGCAAAACTACAGGCACAGGTCGACGTCAGTATCCAAACGATGAAACAGGCCCCGGGCGGCGGCAACACGGGGTTTGAAATCGCCGCAGCCTACTACAACGCGACGGGGAACCGGGACCTGATAGATCATGCCGTCAAGTCCGCCGACGCGCTGTATGAGAATGTCAGAATCAACAATCCTCCTTTCTCCGGAGGCGAGCGAGACGCAATCAACTGCGTGCAACTGTATCGAGTGACCCATGACAAGAAGCACCTGGATCTGGCAAAACACTATCTCGATATACGCGGCCTGCCGAATACTGTAAACAGAAGCCGCCACAATCAGTCCTACAAGCCCGTTCTGGAACAGAGCGAAGCGGTTGGTCATGCAGTGAATTGCGTTTCTCTGATGGTGTCTCTAGCCGATGTGGGCGTGTTGACCGGGATCAAGGAGTACTTCGACGCCGCTCGACGGATGTGGCAGGATACGGTGTCCAGCAAGATGTACATTACCGGCGGCGTCGGGAGCACCGGGAATGAAGGATTTGGGGAACCGTATTCACTGCCGAATCTATCCGCGTATTCGGAAACGTGCGCCGTGTTGATGTATATAACCTTGAATCACAGGCTGTTCATGGCGACCGGAGACAGCAAGTACATTGATGTCATGGAACGCGGCATGTACAACAATGCCATAGACGGCGTCTCCGTTTCGGGGAACCGCTTCTTTTATGTGAATCGACTGGCCAGCGCAGGCGATGGACGCGACAGCCGCTGGGAACACGCCTCTCTCGAATGTTGCCCTCCCAACCTTGTCAGGTTTCTGGCCTCCATGCCGGGTCTTATTTATGCTCAAGACAAGCGAGGGGCGATTTACGTCAATCTCTATGTTTCCAGCGACGCTTCTTTCAAGGTGAACAACAAAGACCTGTCGCTGTCGTTAGTCAGCGAGATGCCATGGGGCGGAAGATCGAGGATTGACATATCAGCGAAGGAAGACGTCAAGGAAGACATCAAATTGCGCGTTCCCGGTTGGGCCAGGAATCAGGCTGTTCCCGGAAGTCTATATTCGTACCTGAACAGAGTTGAAGAGCAAACCAGGGTATCCATCAACGGCAGGGCTTTCGCGGCTGAGGTTGACAAGTCAGGATACATTTCTCTCGATAGGACTTGGAAGGATGGCGATGTCGTAGAAATAGAGTTCCCCTTTGAAGTGAGGGAGGTAATTGCCGACCCAAGGGTAAAGGAGAACAGGGGCAGAATGGCTGTCGAGAGGGGACCGATCGTGTATTGTTCTGAATGGCTCGATGCGACAGGCGGACATGTACTCGATTTGTTATTCGATGCCAAGGCTGAACTGAGGCCCTCCTTCGACAGAGAATTTTACGGCGGCGTCACCGTGATTGCCACAGAAGCCAGGAAAATCAACAATCCATTGGCCCCGCCGCAGCCCGTCAGACTCATCCCGTATTACTTATGGGCCAACCGCGGAGCAGGGGAAATGAGCGTCTGGTTGTCAAGAGCGGAATATGCGATTGGCGACACGGGCCCTGCCGGCGGCGTGATTTTCTACGAAAATCCGAACTATGCAACCGATGGCTGGCGCTATCTGGAAGCGGCGCCCTACGATCAAAGCGCGGGCGCGAAATGGGGTTGCTTTCGCAAAGCGATCGCGGGCGCTCACGGCACTGCGGTGGGAACCGGCAAACAGAATACCCGCGACATGCTGGCCGCGTGCCCGGAACCTGGCACCGCCGCTGACTTATGCGCCAACTTCAGCCTGAACGGAATTCGTGGGTGGTTTTTGCCGTCGAGAGACGAACTGGCACTGATGTATCGCAACTTGAAAGCCAGCGGAGCCGTTGATTTTCGAGACGGCGGTGTCGCCGACAATTTCACTTACTGGGCGTCGTCGCAGCAAACCGCGGACATGGCGGCTCACATCGATTTTGCCGATTTTGGCCGTCAGCATGGCGACGATAAAGATTTCCCGCGGCGAGTCCGGGCTATTCGGGCTTTCTAGGAATTGGGCTGCGAGACAGACACCAAGGGCGGTGGAGGAATGCCGCCCCTGGGTCCGAGGTTGGTTGAGGGTTCTTGTGGGTTGATCCTCCCCACTCGCCGTGGGGTGGATCGCAGAGCGGTGACTTCCTCCTTGTCATCCGCCGATGAAGAGCCTAGCCCTTGGCAGCCATACATAACATGCCGCTTTTGGTCAATGGGCGCCGCCTTCCTTTGGATAGCAGGCGTCCTCGGGCAACCGCCCTCGCGGAGCTTCGCTGTGATCCAGTAGTGCGCGAATCGTCGGTTGCGAGCTCATCTCTTCGCGCGGCGCACGCCGCGGCGCGAAAGCGGGCAGCAGGTTCTAACCCGACAAAATGAGGTTGCGGCGCCATCCGCTGCAAGGATGGCGCCGCATTCCGACGGTACTGGTCAGGCTCCCCGGGGATACGGATGGGCAACCAAGGTGGTGTCCGCCTGAACTAATCGGCCGCGTCGAGCCGCAGGTGGATCACGACGAGGGAAGCTTCCTCGTTCCGGTTCAGCACCGGGGCTTTGAACGCGAGGCCGGGTTCGGAATAGCCGGGCCAGGCCTGAACCAGGGAGCAGGACCCGCGGCCGCATGAGAAGACCAGCTTGGCCGTTTCTTCCTTGCGATCGATGTGGGTGACCGTCCTGGCGATCACCACATTCTTCCCTCTTGCGTCGCGGATAATCACCGTTGCCGCGGGGCCACCGAGATCCACCCGGTATGTGCCGGCCGCCATCACCTTGCCGCCCGCCTGAAAGGCGAACGGGATATCGGCCGTCATCGTCTGCGCTGAAGCAGCGCCGGCCGCGACCAGAGCGGCCGCCGCGATCATCAATTTCGTCGTTAAGCTCTTCATTGTCGCACCCTCCTTCGGGTTCGCTGCTGCGTTCCCGACTACGGCGTGTCATTATGCATCCCGCGTGCCAACCGCTGCCAGACCTCTCGTGAGGACCGGCGCCGTTCACAAGGCTCTGAAAACACATGGCGGCGCCATCCCAGCCACGCCGTCAAGACCACGAAAATGAACTACGTGGTTCACCCCGGCTGAACCCGGCGGTTCACATCCTGATAAACTGGCCTACCAGTCATGGAAGCCGAGTTCATCGCGGTGGATGGGCCCTTGCTGGGCGAGAGCTTTCCGCTCGGGAGTGGCGATGTGCGTGTCGGCAGCGCGCCATCGGCCCAGATCCGGCTGGCGGAAGCGGATGCCGCACCGGAACACTGCACCGTGCGATTGGAGGACGGCCGCTTTCACATTGTGGACCACCGCTCCTGCGTGGGGACATATGTCAATGGAATGCGCATCACACGGCATTGCCTGGAGCCCGGCGACCAGGTGAGCATCTGCGACACGGTGCTGGTCTACCGTGAGGACCCGGTGGTGTTGCCGGCTGATTCCCAGCAGCACGCGTTGTTGCGCGCCTGTTCGCTGCTGTTCCTGTTTCGCGCGCTGGCTATGTCGGCCGGCGGCCACCGGTCTATCATTGCGGACCAGATCGTGCGGCTCATCGCCGATATGGTGCCGTGCCGCAAAGGCGCCGTCCTGCTGGGCCGCGATGCCGACGAGTTGCGCGCGGCTGCAGGTGACCAAGTCGCGGCGGGCCCGCTCCACCAATTGATCGGGCGCGTCTGCCGCGAAGGCGCGGTGGTGGAACCGGCCGCGCGCGTGGTGGCGCTGGCGCTCTACGTGCGCGGTGAAATTGCCGGATTGCTGGCGGCCTGGTTCCCGGCCAAAGAGGCAGTGAATCTGTCCGACCATCGGGACACTCTGAGTGCCATCGGAACGGTGGCCGCGGCGGCACTTGAGAATGTGCGCCAGCTCGAGCGTTTGCTGGCCGAGAATGCCTCGCTGCTGGACCGGCTGGGTGCGGGAGAGACCGGCATGGTGGGAGAGAGCCCGGCGGTCTGCAAACTGCTGCGGATGGTCGAGCGCGTGGCGCCGCAGGACACGCCGGTCCTCATCCTCGGAGAAAGCGGCACCGGCAAGGAACTGGTGGCGCGCGCGCTGCACCGGCAGAGCGGGCGATCGTCGAAGCCTTTTGTGGCGATCAACTGCGCGACGCTCACCGAGACGCTGCTGGAGAGCGAGTTGTTCGGTCACGAAAAAGGCTCGTTCACCGGCGCCATGGCCCAAAAGAAGGGCAAACTCGAAATCGCGCAGGGCGGCACCGTGTTCCTGGACGAAATCGGCGAACTGCCCGTGACGCTGCAGGCCAAGCTGCTGCGCGTGCTGCAAGAACGCGAGTTCGAGCGTGTAGGAGGCACCCATACGTTGAAGCTGGACATCCGGCTACTCGCCGCCACCAATCGCGATCTCGCGGCCGAGGCCCGGCGCGGCGCGTTTCGCGAAGATCTGTTCCACCGTCTCAACGTCGTGGCACTGAGCGTCCCGCCGCTGCGCGACCGGCGCGACGATATTCCCGCGCTGGCGCGTTACTTTTTGAATCTTTCCGCTGCACGATGCCGCCGCCGTGTCGCCGGAATATCGGCAGAAGCAGAGCGGTACCTGATGAATTACTCCTGGCCGGGGAACATACGAGAACTGGAAAACGCGATCGAGCGCGCGGTGGTGCTGGGGCAGTCCGACACCCTGCTGGCGGAGGACTTGCCGGAGACCGTCCTGGAGGCGGCGGCCATCCCGGAAGTGCCGGGAGCGCTGCAATCGTCCATTACGGCGACCAAGCGCCAGGCGATCATGGCGGCCTGGCGCGAAGCGGGGGGCGTCCACGACCGCGCGGCTGACCTTCTGAACCTCCATCCCAATTCGCTGCGGCGGTTGATTCGCACGTTAAAGCTGCGGGATGTGCTCCGGTAACGGCGGTAGCTCCGGCGGTGAAAACCGTGACTATCGGAAGCCAACTCCGGCGGCAACGAAAGAACCGACGCGCACAAAGCCGTGCGCCAGCACATTCCCGAGCACACCTGCACGGCGCTACGATCAGGCACGCGCGGGCTCATTCATATCTCAGGCCGGTCAGCGGGTCCACGCGGGTTGCGCGGCGGGCCGGGATCAGGCACGCCACCAAGACGACTGACACCTTGCGGTTTCGGTCGCTGCCACTGAAACTCCGGCCGGCCAGCAGCGGGAAGCCGAGCGTGCGGAAGTAGTCGGCGCCGACGAAGCGGACATTCACCGGCGTCTGCTGGTCTGGTCTGGTCCGGCGGCAGCCTGGGCGGAAGCGCTGTCAATCCAGCGGCCGGGTCGCCCCCCAGTTCATTCCCCAGGCATATCGAAAAGGCGCCGACGGGGTCCTGGTGCTAGCCTGCCACTCCGGAGACTGTCATTACAAAGAGGGCAACTGCCGCGCCATCCAGCGCCACCGCCTGCTGGTGCGATACCTCCGGCAGTTCGGAGTGTTCCTCTGGCGCATTGACCGCACCCCGGTGCATCGCTACTCGTGCCGCCCGAGCGGCACTCCCACCTGGAACCAGAACATGTTCCCACTCGGCCTGTTTTCCACCAGCGTATCTCTTTGGTACTTTGCGATCAGAACTTCATGCCCGACCCGCACACGCAGTTCGGGACCGATGGCCACGTCGCGACCGCGATTGCCGTCCGCGGCGATCGCAGTGTTCTGCAGATCATTGGTGGTCTGTTTGTAACAGTAGCCATTCACGCCGACGGCGATCATTCGAGTGATATTCCGCATGGCATCGAATTCCCATATGAACTCATTGCCGGACCGGTAATTCGTATCAGGATCTGTGTAGTTCACGATGTACATGAACCGGGAACTGACCTCCGTCTGTCCCCGATTCGGGAGCCATGAAAAGGCCCCCAGCGGCGCGATGGCCCAGTTGTGCTGTCCAATATTCAGGGCATCGTTCTTCCTGTATTGAAATGCCGGTGGAACAACGTCCAGGCCGTACCACCAATGCCACGCGCCCTTCTGGTATGCAAGGGAAGCCGCACGAATCTCTGCGTTCGAGAATCCCGTCTTGCTTACAATGCCCGCGGGCGTCGTTACGCTCTCAGATTCCAGGGGCAGGGCGACCTCACTCACCAGAGATCCCCCCAGGAGCCGCACGCCCCAATTGTGGTCCAGCTTAAATGCGACGGCCTCAAGGTCGAGGTGAAACCCGGGCACCCCGTTATGGCCCTCTGAATTCATGAGCGAGTTGACCTGATAGAACGCCGTGAATACGGAAAACATCGTCTGACCAGGGGCCGCAGTCAGGCCCGGCAGGACGGTTTCAGCGCCCATCGGGTAGACGCTGCCGTCGTGTTCAGAGGCGGTTGCCGGGTATGTCAATAGCAAAATGGGAAGCAGCCCGCCGCGAATTATTGTCAACGCACGCATAAGTTCGTTCTTCCTCCACTGAAGGCATTGACCCGAGAGCGGACGCACCCGCCGGTCCCGTCCGCAATCGAGTTTGATGCAGGCTGGACCAGCCCAACCTACGTTGTTGCTTATCGGCTGGACGCAGTAATCTTTGCGTAAAACTTGCCCGCGGCCGCTTTCCAATCGTTTTCTGTTCAGCGCCCTCGGGGACAAACTGAAGCAGCGTCTCGACACGATCGTCATTCCCGATCAGGCGCGCGAGCCGATCGTCAACGGGCACCGGACCGGCTCGATGCCGCGGGAGTACGTGGGCGGCTCGGGCGTTAAAGGCGCGGCGGCGTTGAAGGAGTTCGTCGAGCAGGGCGGCACGCCGATTCTGCTGAATCATGCCTCCGGGATCTGGGCCTGGCGCGCTGGTCCGGGAACTTTCCCGCGAGCGTTTGCCCTACCAGTCAACCTTTCGTCAAAAAAACATCAAGCTTCCATCAAGACTTACTCGACACATGCCGGTGATACTGTTCCCCGGTAGTGGTCGCATGAAAACAGAGTTTCAGACTTAGCGTCTGGCGGCATGCCAGGCTATGGAGGCCAGTATGAGGATTCACAGTGTTCTTGTTCTTTTGATGATCGCACTCGTCGCATCGGTCCCCGTCTCGGCGCAGTCCGTGTTTCGGTGCACGACGGTCGGCGGAGTGCTAATGACCAATATCGCCGCAATCGACGGCATCTACAACTTGGGGCCAGTCTTTGGCGACCTGCAAGGCAGCGTGGCGGCCAAGATCGTGAGCGTCAACCCGAACGGCACGTACACCCTTCAACATTACTGGGTCACGACTTCGGGCGACACGATCCTGTTCAAGCCCGCTATCCTGAACCCGACGTACCCGACCAAGGATCAAAACATCGTAGCCGTGCCGTGGGGAAATTACAGCAGCGACATCTCCGGCGGCACAGGGATGTTCGCCGGGGCCAGCGGTACAATCAACTATTTCGGAATGGCCGACTTCAACAAAGCCACTCTGGTGCTGAGGTATTCGGGCACAGTGTGCTCCCTGCAAGCGGGGTCACAATCAATCAATCAATAGCCAGTCAGAGTTCAGACCTGGATCACGGTGCCAACATCATCGTGAAACGCTAGCTCCTTATCGGAAGCTCCCCGGCACGCGGAACGTGACCGGAGCGCGCACAGTTGAATCCGGGGCGCTTTCGATAAACATCCAGGGTTGCGTGGTGCCGTCCAGTA
The DNA here is from genome assembly GCA_963842505.1 of Bryobacterales bacterium. Taxonomy (GTDB): domain Bacteria; phylum Acidobacteriota; class Terriglobia; order Bryobacterales; family Bryobacteraceae; genus PALSA-129. Next base: position 1,299,262 of record CAWJGZ010000002.1, on the reverse strand, counting down.
GCGCCAACCCGGGCTCCCGCTGTACGAACACATCCACGAATCGCAACAGGCGGTGCCGTTTCCGAGTCGCCGACGATCAACGTGATCCTCCGAGAATCACGGTAGTCGCTATGGGCCGTCACGGTCAAGGTTGCGACCGTTGGCGCGCATCTGGCAAAATTACGGGTGATACCTATGAAACTTGGATTCCTCGGAACGGGCGCAATTACGTCGGCGATGGTAACTGGGCTGAGTTCCGTTGGTGGCGAGAAATATTCCATCCAATTGTCGCCGCGCAATTCAGCAATCGCCGCGGATCTTGCCAACCGCTTTCCGCAGGTTTCCGTGGCTTCTTCGAACCAAGAAGTTGTGGATAAGTGCGAAATTGTTGTAGTTGCCGTGAGGCCGCAAATCTCCCAAGATGTTTTATCCGACCTACACTTCCGCAGGGATCACAGTGTGATCAGCCTGGTGTCCGGGTTCTCGGTGAAGAGAGTGTCCGAACTGGTCTCTCCCGCCGGCAAAGTCACAAGAGCCGTCCCGCTGCCATCGGCCGCCCAAAGACGGAGTCCGACAGCAATCTATCCCCGAGACCGCGCAACCGTAGAGCTTTTTGCTTCGCTTGGCGGGGCCTTTGAAGTTGATACCGAGAGCGAATTCGACGCGCTGTGTACGGCGACCGCGATGGTGGCAGCGTATTTTGCATTCGCGGACGGTGCGGCATCCTGGCTGACGCGACATGGGATTGCGCAGGGGGTGGCCCGCGATTACATCGCGCGAATCTTGTCAGTGCAGGCCGATGCTGCGCTGGAAGCACCTGAGCGAAGTTTCCGATCCTTTGCGGCTGATCATGCGACTCCGGGTGGCACTAATGAGCAGGTCCTCACCGACTTGACCGAACACGGCGTATTCGAGAGTTTCTCCGAAGCCCTCGATGCGGTTATGCGCAGGGTGACGGCGCCTACCAGGATTCCGAGCTAATGTCGATCACGTTTCCAGGTGAGACCGGATCCGCAATCCGAACAGACGCTCCGGACGCAGACACGCTGGGTGCAAACAGTGAATATCACTAGCCCCGAGCCAGGGAGACGAGATCCGCGAGGATTGGGCGTAATACTACGAAGCCGCTAACTTTCGGATAGGCCTTCAACCGATCCTTGCGCCACAAACGGGCCCCAGGCGAGCTACGAAGTGATCGAAGATGGGGACACCTATGGGTACCAACGTGTGAAGCGCAGGCGCGGATACGCGCCAGTCGGCCCTCCCGCAGGCACTTTTTCGACGCTTGAAGGCGACAAACTGCTTCTGCCTGGCGCCCCGCACCATCGATTCTGAATTCCGGTGGCCGACATTTTGGTTGCCGCCGGAGGCGTTTGCGCATATACTCATGCTTCAAGATCCTAATATCTGATTCGAGCCGCATATGAAACCCTCACAATCGGTCGCACTCTTCGGTCTGCTTGTTTTCGGCGTGGCTTCCGGCCAGCCAGGAGGACCGCAAGCTGACCAGATGTTCGATAGCAGCCTGCATCACACAGCCCGGGGCCTAACTTACTGGTATGCAAAAGAACAGGGCGGACTTGAACGCCTGACCGGCCTGCCCATTACTGAGTTCGGCTGTTTGAACTGCCATGTCAACTCCTGCGCAACCTGCCATCTCAAGGAAGCTGAAGGAACTCGCACTTATAGCCGGGACCAAGCGCGGCTTCCGAAAACCTGCAGTAAGTGCCACGAATTCGCCGACGTGGACGCTACCCGGGAGAAGGGCGGCGTCGTCGATGTTCATTTTGAACGGGGCATGACTTGCATGGATTGCCACACTGGTGGCGAAGTGCATGGCGACGGCAAGGTTTACAACAGCTTGCGGGACGAGGGCGCCATGAAGGTACGCTGTGACAAGTGTCATGGTAAGCTAACCGCCACTCCCAGTCATACCGTCCATGGGGCCAAGCTCGCCTGTGCAGCCTGTCACTTGAAGGAGGTGCCGTCGTGCCTTAACTGTCATGTAGAAACACGTCTCAAGGATAAGAAGAGCGTATCTATAGCTCTGAAAGACGTCGCCTTCTTGATCAATGAGGCGGGACAAGTGAACTTAGGCGCGTGCCTCACGTTTGTTTACAATAACAAGACGATGGTCGAGTTTACGCCCTCGTATGCACACACTATCGTCAGACAGGGCCGAACCTGCAAGGATTGCCATGCGACCTCGGTCTTGACGGACATTCGGAGCGGCACGTTCTCACCGGGCAGATACGAGAATGGCGAGTTCCGAAGTGTGTCCGGCGTGGTTCCCGTGGTCGACGGGATGGCGTGGACTTTTGTCTTCTTCAATTATGAGAACGGCCGATGGATACCGAATCGGGATGCCGGTTCGCCCGTGATTCACTACTCCGGATACTCGTCTCCGCTCACAGCGGAGCAATTCAGGAAGCTCCAGGTTTCCCGCTGAACCTGAATTTCGATGTTTCTATCGCCGCGCCCTATTTTGCCTCCACATGGAGCGTATGAGCATGGATCTACTTCGCGAAGACGGCGTTGCAGGAGTTCGTTCCAGCAGTCCAGCAACGGCGCGGTCAGGGATGGGGCCGCCAATGGCGTTTGGTGCAGTTGGTACTAGTGTAGAGCGCCACGTTCGGCCTCCTGGCGGCCTTGCTGGGAGGAGTGTTCGCAGGGTAGTCCGCGGTGTTCGTCGCTGGCACGATCAATCCGCCGAACAAGCCGGCCCGCCTGCCTGTCTCCTCCGAGCGGACTGGCCGGCACGCTCAAAGTCCTATTCGCTCTTGTGCGGGCCTGGCCATTGGCAGATGGATCGCTGAATCGCACCATGGCGCAGTAGACCTCGACGTAACCCCTGGCGCGGGCAGCACTTTTAGTGTCACGCTTCCCCGGTGATTCATCGTGCGTTCATGTCCCGTATTCTATACTGAGGCTCTTCCCATGAAGTATATTCTGCCGATCTTGGGTATTGGCTTCGCCCTTTGCCTGCCGGCCATAGCCCAAACTCCTTCCACGGGCTCCGCGCCGCTCCGGATTACGTTGCAGGATGCCATGGAGCGCGCCCGGAAATACAGCCCGCAAACGCTCACCGCCAACCTGGCGGCCCTGATGGCGCACGAAGACACCGTGCAGGCCAAAGCCGCCCTGCTGCCTTCGGTCAACGGCATCAGCCAGTTCATTTACACTCAACCCAACGGCACGCCCAGCGGGGCTTTCGTCTCTAATGACGGTCCGCACGTCTACAACAACCAGGCCAGCCTGCATGCCGATATTTTCGCTCCCGCCAAACGCGCCGATTACCACCGCGCCATAGCCGCCGAAGCCGCGGCCCGCGCCAAGGCCGACGTGGCCACGCGCGGCCTGATTGCGACCGTGGTGCAGGATTACTACAGCATGGCCGTGGCTGCGCGAAAGCTCTCCAACGCACGCCAGAGTATCCAAGACGCCCAGCAGTTCCTCGACATCACCCGGAAGCAGGAAAAAGGCGGGGAAGTGGCCCACTCCGATACCGTCAAGGCTGAGCTCCAGTTGAACGACCGGCAGCGCGATGGGCAGGAAGCCCAGCTCACCCTCGACAAAGCCCGCATCGGTTTCGCCGTCTTGCTGTTCCCTGATTACCGTCAGGATTTCGATGTGGTGGACGATCTCGATACGCTCTCGCAGCTCCCCGCCTACGCCGAAATCCAGTCGCTCGCCGGCAGGAACAGCCCCGACATTCGGGCAGCCCAGGCTGCCGTCCAGCAGGAGGATTACGAAATTCGCTCGGCCCGCGCCGAAATGCTGCCGACCTTCTCCTTGGACTACTTCTTTGGAACCAACGCCAACCAGTTCGCCCTGCACAACCCTGAAGGCCAGAACTTGCTCGCCAACGTGGTGCAGGCTCAATTGGTGGTGCCGCTGTGGACCTGGGGCGCCGCCCGCAGTCGCGTCAAGCAGGCCGAATTCAAGTTGCAGCAGGCCAGGAACGATCTCAGCTTCACCCAGCGTCAGCTCCTTTCCTCCCTCGACGCCTTTTACCGCGAAGCCGCCCTCGCGCGCGATCAGCTCAGCTCGCTGCGCCATTCGCTCGACCTTTCCAAACAGAGCCTGGATTTGACCCTGCTCCGCTACCAGGCCGGTGAAGTCTCTGTCCTGGAAGTGGTCGATGCCCAGTCCACTCTCCGCGACGCCCGCAACGCCGTCGACGACGGGCTGGTGCGCTTCCGCGTCGCCATCGCCAACCTTCAGACATTGACGGGGGCCTTTTAGCCGATGAAAAACAAATGGTTGTTTGCCGCCCTGGCCGCCGGCCTGCTCGCCGCCCCGGGGTGTTCCAAGAAGGAAGAAAGTGAAACCGAGGCGCCCGCGCCCGTGCAGGTCACCGCTGTAACCCAGGAACCCATCCGCCACATCGTCGCCGGCGATGGCGTTCTGTTCCCGCAGGACCAGACGAGCGTCATGCCCAACATCTCCAAGCCTGTGACCAAGTTCTACGCCAATCGCGGCGATCACGTGAAGCAGGGCCAGTTGCTCGCAGTCCTGGAGAGCCGGGACCTTGCCGCGGCCGTCGCCAACGCCAAGAGCCAGCTCAACCAGGCCGAGCTCAATCTCCACACAGTGCAATTAGCCTCCGTCCCAGAATCCGTTGTGAAAGCCGAGACCGATGTCGAGTCCGACAAGCAGCAACTCGACGCCGCGCAAAAGCTCCTCGACAGCCAAACCGAGCTCTTCCGCCAGGGGGCGCTGGCCGGCCGCCGCGTGGATGAGGCCCGCGTCCAGTTTGTTGCCGCCAAGACCCAACTGCAAGCCGCGCAGGAACACCTCCGCGCTCTTACCGCGGTGGGCAAGGGGGACCAGATCTCCACCGCGCAAGCCCAGGTGCAAGCCGCCCAGTCGCAGTTGGTCGCCGCCCAAGCCCAGCTTAGTTACGCTGAAATCCACAGCCCCAAGAGCGGGGTTATCGCCGATCGCCCCATCTATGAAGGCGACATGGCCGTTCCCGGCACCCCCCTCATCACCGTCGTCGATATCTCGCGCGTGGTCGCACGCGTCAACATTCCGCAGAGCCAGGGATCTCTCGTGAAAGTCGGTCAGCCCGCCGAACTCGTCCAGGCCGATAGCGGCCAGCAGTTCGCCGGCAAAGTCATCGTCGTCAGCCCAGCCACCGACGCGAACAGCACCACCATCCAGGTTTGGATCCAGGCCGATAATCCCGGGGAGAAGTTGAAACCGGGGGCCAGTGTCCACGCCAAGATCATCACCGAAGTGTTCAAGAACGCAACTACGGTTCCGGCGGCGGCCATTCTTCCCGGAGAATCCGGCGGCGCCGCGGTTCTGGTAATCATCGACTCCGTGGCACACCGCAGGCCCGTCCAGGTCGGCGTGCGCGAAGGCGACAAAGTGCAAATTCTCAACGGCTGCCGGCCCGGCGAAGAGGTGGTCACAGTGGGCGGCCTCGGCGTAGACGACAAGGGTAAGGTCAAAGTCATCGACACCTCCGTGCAGGAGGCAGACGACGAAGATCAAAACGCGCCAGCGGCGGCAGATGCCAAGAAGGACCAGAAGAAAGACGAGGCTAAGCCGAAAGCCAAATGAGCGACCTTTCGACACCTCCACCCGTTACCGGGGCCGTCGACGCGCCACACTGGAGCGCCCGTCACAGCAAATCCATCATCTTTGTCATCGTGACTCTTGTGGCTGTCGGCATATATCTGGCGTTCACCATCCCCGCCGCCGTCTTCCCGGATACCAACTTCCCGCGCATCGTGGTGGGCGTCGATAACGGCGTGTTCCCCATCGACCAGATGCTCGTGACCGTGACCAAGCCCCTCGAAGATGCGGTCAACCTGGTGCCCGGCCTCGATCACCTTTATTCCATCACCAGCCGCGGCACCGCCGAAATCGACCTGTTCTTCAGTTGGAACGTCGACATGCACCGCACGCTCGAGTTGGTCAACGCGGCGCTGGCCCGCGTGCAGACCGAACTGCCGCCCACGGCCAAAATCACGGCCAACCGCCTGACCTTCGCAGCGTTCCCCATCTTGGGCTACAGCCTGACGTCCGACAAGATTCCCCAAACCACGCTCTGGGAGATGGCCACGTACGATATCAAGCCGCGCCTCAATCGCCAGACCGGAGTTTCGTCGGTGGTGGTGCAAGGCGGGCAGGTTCCGGAATTCCAGGTCCAGCCGGATCCCGCCAAGCTGGTGCAAGCCGGCGTCACCATCCCCAACATACTCGACGCCATCTCGCGCAGCAACATGATCGATTCGCCCGGGCTGATCGAGGCCAATCACCAACTCGTCTTGAGCCTCGTCAGCGGGCAGACGCGCACTCCCGAGGAGATTGGCAACATCGTTGTCAAGACCACGCCCGCCGGCGCGCCTATTCGCATCGCCGATATCGCCGCCGTCGGCCCTTCCGTAATGCCGGTCTATACGGTCGTCACCGCCAACGCCAAGCCTGCCGTGCTGCTGAATATCCTTCGCCAACCCGACAGCAACACGGTGGTGGTAGCCAATGCCGTCAAGGCGGAAATCGAAGCCCTCAAGAAAGACTTGCCCAAGGGTGTGGAACTCCGGCCTTTTTATGATCAGTCCTTGATCGTCACCGAATCCATGGAGAGCGTACGCGACGCCATCCTGCTCGGTCTCATTCTGGCCTCGCTCATCATGGTGCTTTTCTTGCGCGATTGGGGGACTTCCCTGGTGGCCGGCCTGGTGATACCCGCCACCATCGGAGTTACCTTCATCGCCCTTCGGATCATGAATCAGAGCTTCAACCTGATGACTCTGGGCGGCCTTGCCGCGGCTGTTGGCCTGGTGATCGACAACGCCATCGTGGTGGTGGAAAACATCGTGATGCACCGGGATTCCGGGCAGTCGCGCGCGGAAGCCATCCGCAGCGCGATTCGCGAAATTCGCGTTCCCTTGGTCGGTTCCACCATCACCCCGATAGTGGTTTTCCTGCCGCTAATCTCGATCACCGGGGTCACCGGCGTTTTCTTCCGCGCCCTGGCCGTCACGGTGGGAGTGGCCCTGCTGACTTCGCTGGCGCTGGCGCTCACGTGGACTCCCACGCTCAGCCACTACTTCCTTCGCAGGCGCTCCGGGCGCCGTCCGGAAGAGCACCACGCCGTGCCGCCTTTCCTGATGAACGCCTATGCCGGCGTTCTCAAGTTCACCCTGGAACATAAACTGGCGCTGGCCGTTTTTTGCATCCTTCTGATCGGTGGCTCCTGGTGGTGCTACGACCACACCGGCAGCGACCTGCTACCCGCCATGGACGAGGGCGGCTTTATCGTCGACTACATCATGCCTGCCGGCTCGTCGCTCGAGGAAACCAACCGCGTCATCACTCACGTCGAAAAGATTCTCCGCGCCACTCCCGAAGTAGAAAACACCTCCCGGCGCACCGGTCTCCAACTTGGTCTGGCGCAAGTCACCGAGGCCAATACTGGCGATATCTCCGTCAAGCTCAAGGCCGACCGCAAGCGCACCGGCGACGAAGTGATTGCCGACGTGCGCGCCCAGATCAGAGAGAAAGAACCAGTACTCGACGTCGAATTCCCGCAACTCCTGCAAGACATGATCGGCGATCTCACCAGCGCCCCCGAGCCTGTGGTTATTAAGCTATTCTCGCAGGATCCCATCCTGCTCGAGCAATGGGCTATTTCGGTGGGCGACACCATCAAGAAAGTTCCCGGCGTGGTGGACGTGCTCAATGGCATCGAGAACACCATCAGCGGTCCCGCCACGGTCTTTAACGTCGACCAGGTCACGACGGCACGAGCCGGCTTCTCTCCGCAGGAAGTGGAACTCGACGCCAGCGCCATGCTGCAAGGCGAACCGGCTTCCGCCCCGGTGGTGGTGAACGACCGCGCCTATACCATTCGCGTGCGTTTCCCCGAGGAGACGCGCAAGACGCTCGACACCATTCGACAGGCCATGCTCATCAGCGGGACCGGCAAGACCGCCACCATCGGCTCACTCGCCTCCATCGTGGAAATCCCCGGCCAGACGGAAATCCGCCGCGACGACTTGCAGCGCAACGTCCAGGTAACCGCCCGCTTCGAAGGTATGAACCTGGGCGACGGGATGAAAAAGGTACAGGCCGCCATCAACGACATGAAGCTCCCTCCCAGCATCCGCGTTCAGTACGGCGGCCAGTACGAAGAACAGCAGAAGTCGTTTAGGGACTTGCTGGTGGTTCTGGCGCTGGCCGTCGTGCTGGTATTTATCGTGCTGCTATTCGAGTTCGGCGACTTTGCCACGCCCATCGCAATCCTTTCCTCCGCGTTGCTCTCTACCTGCGGCGTCTTCGCGGCCCTGCTCGCCACGGGAACCACCTTCAATCTCTCGTCGTTCATGGGTCTGATCATGGTAATCGGCATCGTAGCCAAGAACGGTATTCTGCTGCTGGATGCCGACCAGAAGTTCCGCGCTGCCGGTTTTGCGGCTGAGGAAAGCATGCTTCGCGCCGGCGAGCGCCGCCTGCGTCCTATTCTGATGACCGCGCTGGCCACGGTGGCCGGCATGCTGCCGCTGGCCCTCGCTTTCGGCGCTGGTTCTCAAATGCTGCGGCCCTTGGCCATCGCGGTGATCGGCGGCATCCTCGCCTCGATGGTCTTGTCACTGATAGTAACCCCGGCCGTGCACTATTATATTAGTGCCCGGGATCGCGTACAAGGAGTAACTCAATGAAGAAGATTCTGACGTTAGTTCTGTTGGCCGCCGCTGTTTGGGCCGCCGAAGGTTACAAGATAATTAGTAAGATCAAGATTGGCGGCGAAGGCCGCTGGGATTACGTGGCCATGGATGGCGTAAATCGCCGCCTCTATGTGTCCCATAACACCAGCGTCGAAGTCGTCGATCCCGACGCCGGAAAAGTGGTCGGGTCCATTTCTCAACTCCACGGCGTTCACGGCATCGCCATCGCGGCAGACCTCAACAAGGGTTTCATCACTAACGGAGGATCGAACAGCGTAACGATTTTCGACCTCAAGTCGCTGGCGAAGACCGGCGAACCCGCTGCGGGTAAGAATCCCGATGCCGTCTGCTACGAGTCCAGGACGAAGCGAGTCTTCGCCATGAACCACAACGGCAACGATGCGACGGCGATCGACGCCAAAACCGGCGAAGTGATTAAGAGCTTCCCGCTTGGGCCGGCTCCCGAATTCTGTCAGGCCGACGGCGCCGGCAAGGTCTACGTGAATCTCGAAGAATCCTCCGAGATTCTTGAAATCGACGCTGCCAAGCCCGCTGTCACTCGTCACATTTCGCTGGCGCCTTGTGAAAGTCCGTCCGGACTGGCCATCGATGTCAAAAACAAGAAGCTATTCTCGGTTTGCGACAACAAGATGATGGCGGTGGTCGACATCCCGAGCGGCAAGGTGATCGCCACTCCGGCGGTCGGTTCCGGTCCCGACGCCGCGGGTTTTGACTCCACGCTCGGCCTCGCCTTCAGTTCCAATGGCGGCGACGGCACTCTGACCATCGTGAAGCTTGTCAACGGCAAGTACAGCGCGGTAGACTCGGTCCCGACCGAACTCCGCGCGCGCACCATGACCGTCGACGAAAAGTTACACCGCGTTTATCTGCTCGGCGCCGATTTTGCCGCCGCGCCCGCGGGTCAGAAGGGCCGGCCGCAAGCCGTGCCCGATAGTTTTCATGTCCTGATAGTCGGGAAGTAAGGAGAGACTGATGCGACGAATTTGCTTTGTGGTGTTTATCGTGATCGCGACGCTGGCGATCATCGCTCTTGCCCAACAGGCCCCCGCAACGGGACCTTACAAAGTCGTTAAGACCGCCAAAGTCGGCGGCGACGGCGGTTTTGATTATGTGTATGCCGACGTCGAGGGCCGCCGGTTGTATGTTCCGCGTACCGGCGCTAACGCGCGAGTTTCAGTCTATAACCTGGACACCCAGGAGCCGGTCGGCGAGATTCCGAAGACCAATGCCCGCGGCGCTGCGGTCGATCCCAAGTCCGGCCACGGCTTCGCCAGCAGCAGCCCGGTCGCTATGTGGGATACCAAGACCCTCGCGCTCATCAAGACCATCGAGGTTCAGGGTGGCCCTGACGGCATTCTGTTCGATGGCTTCAACCAGCGCGTCTGGGTCTTCAGTCATCGCGCCCCCAACGCCACCATCATCGACACCAAGGATGGCTCCATCGTCGGCACGCTGGACCTGGGGGGAGCGCCGGAGCAGGCCGTCACCGACGGCAGTGGCCACATGTATGTCGATCTCGAAGACATGGATAAGATCGCCGTCGTAGACACCAAGGCGCTCAAGGTCACCGGCACTTATGCTCTCGAAGGAAAAGGCGGCGGACCCGGCGGCCTGGCCTTCGACGTCAAGAATCACATCCTGTTCGCCTCTTGCCACCAGCCGGCCACCATGGTGATTCTCAATTCCGATACCGGCAAGATCCTGGATGTCCTGCCGATTGGCCAGGGGACCGATGGCGCTACCTTCAATCCCAACACCCTGGAGGCCTTCAGCTCGAATAGCGATGGCACCCTCACGGTCATCAAGGAAAACAGCCCGACCAGCTTTGTGGTCGAGCAGAACGTGCCGACCATGCGCGGCGCCAAGACGCTGACGATGGATACCAAGACCAATCACGTGCTGCTGATCACCGCCGAGTACGGCCCGCCGCCGGCTCCGCCCGCCGACGTTCCCCCGAATGCCCAAAAGAAGGGTGGCCGCGGACCGCGCGCGCCCATGCTGCCCGATTCCTTCTCAATTGTTGTGGTTGGTAAGTAGTCTCTGCCCTGATGCGCGGCTCCGATCGGGAGCCGCGCTACACTAAAGGGTCGCCGAGCAGCCATATCGCCCCACCGCTTGATCCCTCAACTCTCGTGCCCGCGCTGGCTGCCTCGCCTCGTCATAGGCTCCCGCCAAATCCGGCCACGCTATGCAAAGATCGTTCTCCACGACCGGGCAGCTCATGTTCAGTTCCCAGGCTGTGCCGTGCTGCATGAAGGCGCAGGAGCCGTCGGGAACCTTCTCATAGGCTGCGCGGATGGCGGCCACGGTAGCGGGTTGAAAGCCATCCACCTGGGCTTTCTCTTCTAAGGACACAGCCGCCATGCGGAAATTGCCGGAGGCGGCGTAAGCCACCTGCAGGCCGTCGTAGGCTTCGAGCGCCGCCGGGTTCAGGCCCCTGCCATAGCGCAAAGCGTCGATGGCCTCCTGGTAGCGGCCCAGGTTGAGGCAGGCGTTGGCCAGGTTGAAGTACAACTGCTGGAAGCCGACGCGTTCCGTCGGAGCGGCTCCGCGCGCACGCTGAAGGCCGTCATAGGTCTTCTCCGCAGCCTGGGAAATCTCGCGGGCCTTCTCCAGCACGGCGCGTGATTTCTCATACCAGGCACGGCTCCGCGCCGGGTCAAGATCGGCCTTGGCGGCGTAATAGATGCCCAGAAACGTGGGCGGAAACTCGGACGAGCGCGCGGGCGGGAGCGGCGAAAGAATCGCCCACGATTTTTCTTCTTCCTGGATGCTGCCGTCGATGTTGCGGCGCGCGTCCTCGTCGAACAGGGCTTTGGCGAGCATGTCGTGCAAGCGGAAACTTTCAGGCGTGGTCTGAACGTCGGTGGATGCGAGCGTCAGATCGTTATTCCACGCGGGATTCCGAGCGAAAGTGCGGCCCGCATACAGGACGGCCAGGATGGCGACCACGACGGCGGTGTGACGCGGTCTCTTCAGACGGCCGAGCAACGCCACCAGCGCGATGGCGAAAGCGACGGAGGGCAGGTACAGAAAGCGTTCGGCCATGAGGGCGCCGATGGGAAAGAGCAGGTTGGCGGTGGGCAGCAGGGCGATGGCAAAGGAGCCGGCCAGCCAGAAGGTGAGGCGGTCACGGCGGTACCGCACGAAGGCCAGCGCCAGAATCGCAACCACTACCAGCAGCGCTATCCAAGCCCAGGGATCGGACCAGACGGCCAGTGGGACCTGGTTGTAGGAACGATCGCACGAGAGGCGCAGCGGAAAGAGCAGAAGCCAAAGGTCCAGCCCGATCACCTTGATGGCGGTGAACCGCGCGGTAAGATAATCGGCGCCCAGGATGGGATTATCCACATAGACCGGCTGCGGCACGGGCAGCGGGCCGAGAACTGCGTGGCGTGACCAGGCGAGGACCACCAGTGACGCCCCGACGGCCGCGTAGGCGGGCCACCGCCCGAGTAAGCGCGGCTTGCCTTCGGCGAAGCTGAGGTCCCAAAGCAGCATGAGGCCCAGCAGCACGGCGGCGCTCTCTTTGGAAAAAACGCCACCAGTCGAGATGACGAAGAGAGCCGCGGCGACCCAGTAGCGGCGCCGGCCTTCAAACGAAGCGGTGCGCGCGTAGAGCAGCAACCCGCCCAGCACCGCCATGGCTGCCAACAGGTCGGCGCGGCCCACGATTCCAGTGACGCTTTCGGTGCAGATGGGATGGACCGCCCAGAGCGCGGCCGCGAAGAAAGCCGGCTGGATGGCCCGGAACAGCAGCAGCGCCAGTTCAAAGACCAGGCAGATGTTGATCGAGTGCAGCAGGAAATTGACCGCGTGATATCCCGCCGGGTTCGTGCCGTTGCCCAACACCGCGCTGTTAAACAGAAGTGACAGCGTGGTGACTGGCCGGTACAACCCGTCGCCGGTCTTAGGCCACCAATAATTCTTAGTAAGGATCAGCTTGATATTGTCGGCCGTGACTTCGCGGATGCGGGCATCCTGCGCGACAATTACCTTGGAATCCTGCGCCAGTCCCAGCCCAAAAGAACCGGCGTATGCCGCCAGCGCCAGCGCCACCAGCCCCGCCCGCGCTTTCCCCTTCGAAAAGGGGACAGACGCACTTTGACGACCCTGTGACGGTTTCAAACCCGTCATTATCCCATAATGAGAGAGGAGGGCCGATGAAATACTTTCTGGCGAAGACCGACCCCGAGACCTATTCCATCGACGATCTGGAACGCGAAGCGAAGACCTCCTGGGACGGTGTCACCAACCCGCAAGCCGTCCGCTCCATCCGCGAGATGCGTCCGGGCGACCGCATCTTCGTTTATCACAGCGGCGGCGTTTCCGGGGTGGTGGGTCTGGCGACTGTACGGTCGGAGCCGCGCGACGACCCCAAGAACCCGAAGTCGGCGGTAGTCGATCTGGAGTTTGCGGGACGCCTGGAGCCGCCCACCACGCTGGCCGAAATCAAGCAGTCGAAAAAGTTCGACGACTGGGCGCTTGTGCGGCAGGGAAGGCTCTCGACGATGGCGGCGCCGGAGGAATTCGTGGAGTGGATGAAAGCGCGGTATCCGAAAGCGAAGATCTGATGCGCCGGGCGGCGTATGGCGCCCGGCAGTGGTTCGCCCAGAGGACTCCTCCCCACCCTACGGCGGGAGATATCGGCCTAGAAGAATGGGACCGGCTGTGCGCGCTGTCCCAACCCGCCAACGTAAATACCGGCCGCGGCGGGCGCCGGGGCTTCCACACGCGGAGCGGCCGCCCGTGCAACGCTCAGTGGGAGCCGCCGCAGCGTCTCTTCCGGGGCAATCGCAGACGCCGCCGGTCGAGGCTCGGGAATTGACACCGGCGTACCGGAAGCAGTCCGCACCCCGAAATTCGACGTAAGGGTCGGGTGCGCGGGTGCGGCAGGCCAGTCGACGGCGTACTCCCGCAAGCAGTGAGGGCAAACATATTTCCCGTTCATCGGCCACATGATGGTGGAATGCATCGTCCGGCACCACCGAATGGCGATCCTACTCCACATAAAGATTCTGTCCAATCCTTTCTGGACATCATTCGGCGGTTTGTGGCCGGAACTTGAGAGGGGTTACGGCTTCAACAGATCATCTACACAAGAGCCAACTGCTCTTCGGTTGGCTCTGCTCAACAGTACCAGGGTTCCGTCAGATATGGGATGGTGGCGCGTGAGAGCATCGGCTTGTCCACCGGGAACTCGCCGGCCTCGGCCAGGTCCCAGATCTGCCGGAAGATTTCCCATCGGCTCTTGCTGCGCCGCTCCTGCCGCTTGATCAATTCCTGGATCGAACAGCACAGCACGTCCAGCCGGCCATCGGCGTTGTGCCACGGATAGCAGAGAGCGCGTGTGTCGAATGGCTTGATAATCGCCCGCATTTCCGGCTGTTGCAGCAACAAGGAGCCTTCCGGCAGCAGCAGCCGGATCGCCAGTTGAATCGGCGCCACCCGTTCGGCCAGTTCCAAGTCCACTAACGCCCGCAGGAACTCGCGATAGCCTTCCAGCGTGGTCCACGGTGTAAACGGAATGAACGTAGGCGCGAGCTCCAGGCCGGTTGCCCGCATGAGTTGCAGGGCTTCTTCGAATCCCGCCCGCGTGTGGCCCTTGGACAGCTTGGCGAGCACTTCGTCGTCCAGCGATTCCGCGGCGCTGGTCACGAACAGACAATTTGTTGCCTTCAAGACGGGCAGCAGCTCGCGATGAGTCAGTAAGTGCTCCACCTTGATGGTGACGTCATAAGTCAGTTCCGGCCACTCGCGGTGCAGCGCCTCGACGATTTGAATCGCATGGCGCGGGCCATTGAAGAAATCCGGGTCTCCGAAGGTGATGTGCTGCGCCCCTACGGCCACTTGCTGCCGGATGTCCTGCAGCACTACATCCTGCTGCACGATGCGGAACAACCCGCGATATACCGGAACCACCGGGCAATGGCGGCACAGATGCTTGCAGCCGCGCGATGCCTCGGTGTATCCGACCCGCTGCGTCTCGCCGCCGGCTACCAGTTGTGCATACGCTCCCAGCGCCGGCAGTCCGGTGCGGTCGGGAACGCGAAATTGCTGCCGCGCCATCGAGATCAGCGGCTCCGGCTGCTGGTAAGGCGGCTCGCCGGCGCGCGTAAGGCTCAATCGCCGCGCCAGGTCGCTCAATCCCTGCTCGAACTCACCGCCGATGATCGTCTGCACGCCCAAGCGCCGCAGCATCGCATCGTTCAGCGGCGCGTATAGCCCGTACCCGCACAGGTGGGCGCGCGGATTGGCGGCCCGCACTTTATCGATCAATTTCTGGAACAGGCGCGTGGCCGCGTGCATCGGCAGAAAAAATGCCAGCAGATCCGCCTCTTCCACCGCCGCCCAGGGCATCGGACTGCACGAAACATCCGCCACTGTCACCTCATGCCCATCGCCCAGCAGCCACGCCGCCGGCGACGCCAGCCCGAACGGCTGCCGCCCCAGTTCGTAGGTCGAAATCAGCACAATGCGCACGCTCTTTCATTATGGTTCTTTCGGCTTTGGTAAAATAAGGCCAGGTACTATCTCCCCCATGCTTGCCGCACCGACCATCACGGATGAAATTCTCGACCTCAAACGCCAGCGGAAGGCTATTCTTCTGGCGCACCATTATCAGGAGCCTGAGATTCAGGAATTAGCCGACGTGGTGGGTGATTCGCTTGAGTTGGCCCGGCAAGCGCGCGAGTTCTCCGGCGATGTCATCGCTTTCTGCGGCGTCTGGTTCATGGCCGAAACCGCCAAGGTGCTGAATCCCAATCGCATTGTAGTGGTGCCCGATCGCGAGGCTGGTTGCAGCCTGGTGGACGGTTGTCCCGTCGGGCCCATTCGCGAATTTCGCCGCCGCCATTCCGACAACATCATCGTCAGCTACATTAATACCTCCATCGAAGTGAAGGCCGAGAGCGATATCCTCTGCACCTCGCGCAACGCTGTTCGCATCGTCAATTCCATTCCGCGGGAGAAACCGATCCTCTTTCTGCCCGATAACAATCTGGGCAATTACGTGCGCCGCGAAACCGGCCGCGAAAACATGCAGATTTGGCAGGGATCCTGCGTCGTGCACGCCACTTTCCCGGCCCGCCGCGTGGCCGAGGCCAAAGTCGAATACCCCGACGCCGAGGTTGTAGCCCACCCCGAGTGTCCCGAATCGGTGCTGGCGATAGCCGATTTCATCGGTTCCACTTCCGCGATCATCCAGCACTGCACCGCGTCGAACGCCGCCGAGTTCATCGTCATGACCGAAAGCGGCATCCAGTATTCGCTTGCCCGTATGGCGCCCGCCAAGCGCTTCCACTTCGTGGCCAACGAAAACTGCAATTGCAGCGAGTGCCCTTATATGAAACTCAACAGTCTGGAGAAACTCCGCGACTGCCTGCTCACGCTGCAACCGCGCGTTGAATTGTCCGCCGAGACGATGCGCCGCGCGCTGCTGCCGCTCGAGCGCATGCTGGCCGTGAAATAGATGCAGGCCGCGCCTCTGCTCGATTCCTTTGGCCGGGTCCACGACAGTCTCCGCATCAGCGTCACCGACCGCTGCAACATCCGCTGCTTCTACTGCATGCCGGAAACCGGCGTGCAATTCGTCAACCACAGCGAGATTCTGAGTTTTGAAGAGATCGAGCGCTTTGTCCGCATCGCCGTCCCGCTGGGCATAACAAAGCTTCGGGTCACCGGCGGCGAGCCGCTATTGCGCCGCGATCTGCCGCTGCTCATCCGCCGGCTGGCCGCAATTCCTGGCATTCGCGATCTGGCTCTCACCACCAATGGAGTGCTGCTCCCGGAGTTCGCCGCACCGCTTTATGAAGCCGGTCTGCGCCGCCTCAACGTTCACCTCGACACGCTCGACCGCGCCCGCTTTCTTGAAATCACCCGCCGGGACGACCTCGGCAAAGTTCTCGCCGGCCTCGAGATCGCCAAGCAAACCGGTTTCTCCCGCATTAAGTTAAATGCCGTTGCGGTGAAGAACCTGGTGGAACCCGACATCGTTCCGTTGGCCCGCTACGCGCGCGAAAACGGATTCGAAGTGCGCTACATCGAATTCATGCCGCTCGACGCGCAGCACCTCTGGGACCGCTCCAAAGTGCTCCTGGCCGACGACATCCTTGCGCTTCTCTCGCGCGAGATCTCGCCGCTCATCGCCGTCCCCGATCCGGATCCGCGTGTTCCCGCCGCCGAATATGCCTTCGCCGACGGCATCGGCCAAGTTGGTTTCATCGCCTCCGTAAGCCGTCCCTTCTGCCGGAATTGTAACCGCATCCGTCTCACTGCCGACGGCAACCTGCGCTACTGCCTGTTCGCCATCGAAGAGGACGATGTCAAGACACCGATGCGTAGTGGCGCCTCCGACGACGAGATTGCCGCCCTGATTCGCCACAACATCGCCGGCAAGTGGGAAGGCCACGAGATCAATTCCGCCAAGTTTGTCGCCCCGCCGCGGCCCATGTATTCCATCGGCGGCTAGCTTTTGGCGGGGCGGACGATCGGGTTTTTCGACTCTGTCAGGCTGTTGGGTCGCGCGACCACGCAAGGCGATGGTCTGTTTGAGCTTGCCGGAAATGGCTGCTAGTACAATTCCGGCTCCCCTGCCGGCCTGGTCCTCCACCTGCGGTGAATCCACAACCACTGGTCCGGGTATTGGCGGATCACTTCTTCCAGTTTGCTCTGCACCGCCTGCGTATCGCGCGCCGCGTCGCCAGTCATCTCCACTGGCGGGTAGAATCTGAGCACATAACGCCGCTCTTCTTCCAACCACAGCGCGAACCCCGGAATCACGCTGGCTCCGCTGTGCGCCGCCAGCTTGGCGAATCCCGTCCCGGCGCAAGCCTTCAGCCCGAAGAAGTCCACAAACACTCCCGCATCGGCTGACGAGTTCTGGTCCACCAGAATCCCCACGGCTTGGTTGGCCCCGAGCGCCTTCAGAATCGCGCGCGCGAAGTCCTTCTTGAAGATCATGCGGTTGCCCGATCGCGCGCGCCGCTGCTCCACCAGGGCGTCGATTAGCGGATTGTCCAACGGCCGCACCACCACGTTCATCGGTGCGGCGAGCAGTGCGTGCGCGTAGGCACTCAGTTCCCAGTTGCCCAGATGAGCCGTGGCAAACAACACGCCGCGTCCTTCCCGCCGGGCCTGCTCGAAGTATTCGCCGCCTTCGCAGCGGATCCACCGCGCCAGGTTTTCGCGCCGGATGGCAGGGAATTTCGCCACCGTTACCAATAGCCGCGCGACCGAGCGGAACACGCCGTCCACGATCTCCGTGCGCCGCGTTTCATTCGCCTCCGGCAAGCCCAGCGAAAGATTGCGATACGCCACGCGCCGCAACCGCGGCAGGGCCAGGTCCAACAGCCTTGCGTACCCGCGCGCCAGCCTCTGCGCCACTTCGAGCGGCGCCCACTCGAGCGACTTCAGGACGAACAGCGCCGCACCGTATTCCAAACCGTTTCGAATGGCCGGGCGCTGCCGCATGAAACCGCATTGTGTCACATCCGCCACGCGGCGCGCGCGGCCGGTATCTACGCTGCTATCATGATAAAAATCCCCATGATTCAAAACGTACTCATTGAGGGCCTCACTTTCGACGATGTCTTGCTCGAACCGGCCCACAGCGACGTGTTGCCCTCTGAAGTCGACACCCGCTGCTCGCTGACTCGCCAGATCGGCCTCAACGTCCCCATCGTCTCCGCAGCCATGGATACCGTCACGGAGTCCCACATGGCGATTGCGCTGGCGCAGCAGGGTGGTATCGGAATCATTCACCGCAATATGACCGTGGAACGCCAGGCCGAGGAAGTGGACCGCGTGAAACGCTCGGAAAGCGGCATGATCGTCGATCCCATCACCATCGGCCCCGACCTGCCCATCTCCGCGGCCCAGGAACTCATGGCCCGCTACCGCATCTCCGGCGTTCCCGTCACTAAGGACGGCAAACTAGTCGGCATCCTCACCAACCGCGACCTCCGTTTTGAAAACCGCTTCGACGCGCCCATCTCCGAAGTCATGACCAAGGAGAACCTGGTGACCGTCGCGGTCGGCACCACGCTCGAACAGGCTGAAGCCATACTCCACCGTAACCGGGTGGAAAAGTTGCTGGTGGTGGACGACCAGTTCAGACTCAAGGGCCTCATCACCGTCAAGGATATTCAGAAAAAGTTGAAGTATCCCAACTCCGCCAAGGATTCCCAGGGCCGCCTGCGCGTGGGAGCAGCACTCGGCGCCACCGGCGATTTCCTCGAGCGCGCGCAGGAACTGGTGGCCCGCAAAGTCGACGTGATCGCCATCGATACCGCCCACGGCCACAGCAGCCGCGTGATGGACGCCGTCAAGACCATCAAGAGAAAGTTGCCCGACGTGCAACTCATCACCGGCAACGTAGCCACTTACGAGGGCGCCCGCGATCTCATCTCGCTCGGCGTCGACGGCATCAAGGTCGGCATCGGTCCCGGTTCCATCTGCACCACGCGAGTGGTCTCCGGCGCCGGCGTTCCGCAGATCACGGCCATCGCCGAATGCGCCCGCGCTGCGCGCGAAGGCGGCGTTCCACTGATCGCCGATGGCGGCATCAAGTTCTCCGGCGACATCACCAAGGCGATTGCCGCCGGCGCCGATTGCGTCATGATCGGCGGCCTCCTAGCCGGCACGGACGAGAGCCCCGGCGAGACCATTCTCTATCAGGGCCGCACGTTCAAGACCTATCGCGGCATGGGTTCGCTCGGCGCGCAAGGCAAATCCGCCTACGACCGCTACGCCCAGGATCCCAACACCAAAATGGTTCCCGAAGGCATCGAAGGCCGGGTGGCCGCCAAAGGGCCGCTTTCCGAGTTGGTCTATCAATTAGTCGGAGGCTTGCGTTCCGGCATGGGATACTGCGGCGCCCACAGCATCGCCGAACTGCAAACCAAGTCGCGCTTCTTGCGGATTTCGCCCGCCGGCCTGCGCGAAGGCCACGTGCACGACGTAATCATCACCAAGGAAGCGCCCAACTACCGCGTGGAGTAACCCGGTCCGGCTGCGCGTCGCAAGCGCCCGGTTCAGCGGCCCTGCTGGGCGTACTCCTCGAAATCAGCCTTGACCGCCTTTTCCATCGCCCGCGCCGCGCTCAGCAGCCATCCCCGCGGCCGCTTCGCCAAATCCGCCCGCAAGGTGCTCGCGCGGCCGCTGCCTAAGTGGATATTGGCCGTCTCCCAGCCCATGTCCCTCAGCAGCCGGAGTTCGTCGCGCTCCTTGGGCAACGCCGAAAGTTCAATCCGCGAGCAATCCGGCGCCAACCGTCGCACAATCCAGCGCTTCTGCAGCCGCACGAACGGATCGCGGCAGCGCACCGAGCAATCCAGAATCTGCTGGTACAGAATGTCCGCCGTGCCCTTTCCGTGTTCCGCCCACACGCACGCTGAAGACGCCAAGGCCTTGGCTTCGCGCGCCACCGATCCGCCGTGCCACTCAGCCAGCGCCACGTAACGCTCGCGCCCCAGGCTGCCCAGCCCAGCGATCCGGTGCGCCACCCGCCAGCGCAAGCTGCGTTCCGGCATCATGTTGTCGAATGCCTTGCTCACGCCCGCCGGAACCTTCTTCTCGCATTCCGCGAGTGCCCGCAGCTTCCGCCAATAAGGCTCGGGATCGTGCAACCGCGCCGTCGCCATGTGCCGCAGCGCCGGATGGTGCTCTGCCAGCACGAATGGACGCCCGCTCGCTTCCAGCGCCTCGTGGTAGCCCTTGAGAATGGCATTCATGGC
The DNA here is from genome assembly GCA_963842505.1 of Bryobacterales bacterium. Taxonomy (GTDB): domain Bacteria; phylum Acidobacteriota; class Terriglobia; order Bryobacterales; family Bryobacteraceae; genus PALSA-129. The sequence goes on along the minus strand of CAWJGZ010000002.1, from coordinate 1,278,843 downwards.
GGCTTTGGCGTCGCAGCCCATCTCGGCCAGCAGCGCGCTGGTGGCCAGGCGGATCAGATCGTTGGTATAGGGCAGCCGCCACGTCTCGTCGAAATCGTTGATGCCCCAAATCAACCGGCCTTCGATGTCGCGCCAGGTTCCGAAATTCTCCACATGCAGGTCGCCCACCGCCAGCACTCTGGGCCCGCGCGCCGCGTCGCCGCAGACGTCTTCCCAGATTTGCGCCCAGCGATAGTATGTGGCGCGCATGAAAGGAAAGAGGGCCATTCGCATCTGTGCGTGCTTGAGCTTCAGGTCCGGCTCCACAATCCGCAGGTGCCGCGCCAGCCACGCTTCATACTTCGCCGTCGCCTTCTTTATGTTCATGCTTCCCCCGCTAGCGCGGGCGTCAGCATCCATTTGAGCACGCCCCGTGGTTGCGGCCCGGCGCGTTCGCAATCCACGCGCAGCAGCGCCGCCTTCTTCATGTCCACGGAAAGCGCCGGGCTGCCCAGCAGGAAAGCCGCCATCGAGCTCATCAGCGGCTCATGGCTCGCCAGGAGGATGGCGCGCTCCTCGCCGCGCTTGCGGATCTCTTCCCACGCGTCGAAGGGCGACGCTTCCGGCTCGAGCGCCCGCGTCTTTACTATTTTGCCCTGATAGCCCAGCGCTTCGGCCGCCACTTCAGCCGATTCCAGAGCGCGCCGGTACGGGCTGCAAAGAATCAGGCTTGGCTCCGCGCCCGCGCTCCGCGCCCGCTTGAGTACGCGGCGCAATTTCTCCCGCCCCTCGTCGGTCAGCGCGCGCTCCGCATCCTGGTGTCCCGGCAAGCCCGCTTCGGCGATGCCGTGCCGCAACAGATAAACCTGCATCAGCTTCAGGCTTTCCGCGCCGGCGGTCGCGCCGTGGGCATCCGCCGCAAGTGCAGACGCGACACCTGGCGTTGCAGCTCGCGGAAAATTTTCGGCACCGGCTGGCTAGCGTCGATCACCGTGAATTCGTACGGTTCCACCATGGCGTCGAGCGCCTGAATCAACTTCTTCTGGTAGCGCACGAAGCTCTCATACATATCCGGTCCGAACCGCAGGTCCATGCCGCTTTCCCAGAAATCGAAAGCGCCGCGTCCCAAGACCACGCGGGACACCAGGTGTTCCACGTCCGTGCGCAGATATAAGACGGCGTGCGGCTTCAGCGCGAAACCGGCCACCTGCTCGATCCACCGCCGGTTCTCGCCGCGTGCCATGGCCCGCGCCATGATCGAAAAAATGTAGCGGTCGATCAGCACTACGAAGCCGGCCCGCAGCGCCGGCACAATCTCGTTCTCCAGGCGGTCCGCAAAATCGGTGGTGTAGAACAAGGTCATCGTGATGGGCCCCAGGGTGTTGCCTTCCTTGGCCATCTTGATGCCCTTGCCCGCCAGCGCCGAGCGCGCCATCCCCGTGTCCAGCACCGCGTGGCCTTCCCGCTCCAGCCACTGGTGCAACAGCGTGATCTGGGTGCTGCGCCCCACCGCGTCCGGACCCTCGATCACTATCAGCTTGCCCTGCAGTTCCGAAACGTCCACGCCCGGAAGCGGTTCGCTATAAAACTGCAGCGGTTCCCGATTGCGCATGGAACTCTCCTCCTTCCGGAGCGTGCAGGATGCCGTTCTTCAGATCGTCGCCGATCTCGCTCATCACAATGTCGCGCATACGCCGCTGCTGCTCCTCGATCGACTGCGTCGCGTCGATGACGTGAAATCCCATTTCCTCCGCCATGGCCTCGTACTCATCCAGAATGCGCCCCTGGAAAATGCGGAAGCTCTCCTCCACGTCGCGCGCCAACCCCAGGTCCATGCCGGCTTCATAATACTTGATGGCGTCGCGCCCGCCCAGTATGCGGCCCAGCGCCACATCCAGCGGCACGCGGAAATAAAAAGTCAAATTCGGGTGGATGGCGAAGCGGTAGAGGTTGCGGACCCACCGCCGGCTGACTCCCCGCGCCACGTCGCGCGCAAACGCCGTGTAACTGTACCGGTCCGCACACACGATGGCGCCGGCTTTCACCAGCGGCAGAATATAGCTTTCCATGCGGTCCGCAAAATCCGTGCAGTGAATCAGGCTGAAGGTGGTGGGCGTGAACATTTCCTTTTTCTTGCCCCGCCGCGTAGCCTGCCGGACCAGCGGGGAGGAATTCCATTCGCTGAATGCCACCGCGAAGCCTTGCGAGCGCAGCCAATGGCTCAACAGAGAAAGTTGGGTCGATTTTCCGGAACCGTCGATGCCCTCCACCACGATGAGCTTGCCGCGGTACCGGTTCGGTACAAAAAGTGACATAAATGTTCGCCGTCGTCGCCCATTTTACGCCTTCGCCGCCGGCCTTGTGTTACAACGCGCCCGCTACGGTAGAATGCCTAGAATGCAGCTTCCCGCCAGGATCGGCAAGTACGAACTCGAAGAGTTCCTGGGCGGCGGGATGTCTCACGTGTACCGCGCCCGCGATACCGTGATCGGCCGCACCGTGGCCGTCAAGATTCTCACCGAAGCCGGCTGCCAGGATGCCGAGGCCAAGGCCCGCTTTCTGGCTGAAGCTCGCATGGCCGGCAACATCTCCCACGACAATATCCTCGGCATTTACGACTTCGGCGAAGACGACCAGCATCGCCCCTTCATGGTGATGGAGTACCTCAAGGGCGAAGACCTCCGCCACGCCATCAAGGACGGCCACACCGGCGAACTTCGTGACAAGTTGAGAATCGCCCTGCAGATCGCCCGCGCCCTCGAATACATTCATTCGCAAAAGATCATCCATCGCGACATCAAACCCGACAATGTGCACATCGGCGCGAACGCCGTGGTCAAGCTGATGGATTTCGGCATCGCCAAAAGCGAAGGCCTGCAGGTGACCCGCGCCGGCTACGTCCTTGGCACGCCCTATTACATGGCCCCCGAGCAGGTCACCGGCCAGGGCGTCACCGAGCAGGTGGATGTCTATGCTTTCGGCGTGCTGCTCTACGAACTCCTGACCGGCGCCAAGCCCATCGCCGGCGAAACCGTCGAACGCATCTTCTACCGCATCCTCAACGAGACCCTCGATGTTGAGCCGCTCCGTAAAGCCGGGGTTCCGCAATCGGTCTGCGATATCGTCACCCAATGTACCCTCAAGGACCCTGCTGCGCGCCCGCAAGGCTTCCGCCCGGTTTGTGCGTCGCTCGAAAGCATCCTCGCCGAAATGGACGCCCCCACCATGCTGCTTCCCGGCGTCGTAGCGCCTCCGCCCGCGCCGGCGCGCTCCGCCTGGCTTTTCCCCGTCGTGCTCCTGGTCGTGCTCGGCCTGGGCCTGGGGCTGTATTTTGCCATCAAGCCCAAGCAACTCGCTCCATTCATCGACGCCAAATCCGGCCGCATGGTGCTGGTCCCGGCGGGCGCCTTCCTGGCTGGCGAAAAGAAACAGCCCTCAACCCCTATCCCAGCGTTCTATATCGACCAGACCGAAGTCACCAATGCCGCCTACGCCGCTTTCTGCCAGGAGACGCATCGCGCACTGCCGGACGGCTTCCCGCAGGATAAAAAGGACTACCCGGTGGTGAACGTCACTTTCCTGGACGCCGCGGCGTTCGCAAAGTGGGCTGGCGAGAGCCTGCCGAGCGCCATGCAATGGGAAAAAGCCGCGCGCGGCGCCGACGGGCGGCTGTTCCCCTGGGGTAACAATAGGGATGCCACGCTCGCCAATCTCGGCCCCGGCGGCAAGATTCACCCCGCCACTGACTTCCCAAAAGGCGCCAGCCCCTACGGGGCGCTGAACATGATCGGCAACGTGTGGGAGATGGTCTTTGAGCTGACCACGCCCAGCGACGCCGCGCGAAAACCTTTTCAGTCCCTGCTGAATCCGCCGCCGATGCCGGACGAAAGCTGGTATCAGATCCGCGGGGAGTCGTTCATGGAGGAGTTGCAGGACGCAGTGGTCTGGGACTCGTCGCCCATCCCCTCGCGTTGGAAGAACCCCAACATCGGTTTCCGTTGCGTCAAAGCGGCTCAGTAGGATGGATCGGCGTCCGCCATTCAGCGGCTTTGCTGCTATAATGGCTAGGTTCCGCCCTGCATCCAGGTTTGCCTTTATGTTCCTTAGTGTCAAAGAGATGGAGCTGCGTAAGATTCGCTTCGACGAATCTTTCGAGCCCGCTCAGATCGAGTTTGCCAGTGAGAATCTGGAGCAGGCTTCTCCTTTGCACGCCGTCGGCTCTGCCGAGCTGCTGAAAAATACCGGCGGGCAAGTGCGCATCCAGGGCCGCTATACTGTGGAAATCACGGCGGTCTGCGATCGCTGCCTGGCAACCGCCCGTTTTCCGCTGGATGTCGGCTTCGACCTGTTTTACAAGCCTGTTTCCGTCATTGCGCGCGTGGAAGAAGTCGAAATCGACGAGGGAGAAGCCCAGATCGGTTTTTATGAGAACGGCGGCCTGGAGCTGGAAGACGTCCTCCGCGAACAGGTACTGCTGGCCTTGCCGATGCAGAGACTGTGCAGCCAGGACTGCAAGGGAATTTGCCCCGTCTGTGGTAAGAACCGGAACGAAGCCGAATGCGATTGCCGCACCGAAATTCACGACAATCGCCTGGAAGCACTCCGTAAGCTACAGATCTGATACATTTTTGAAGGTGCCCCGCCGCACACGGCGGACGAAAGATTGGTTGAAAAAGAGATATGCCGAATCCGAAACGTAGACACTCCAAGGAGCGGACGAGTACCCGCCGCGCGCATGACGCGCTCAAGGCCGCCGGCCTGTCCGAGTGCCCCAACTGCCACGAACCCAAGCTGCCCCACCGCGTCTGCGCCCATTGTGGGCAATACAAAGGCCGCGAAGTTGTCGAAGTCGTACAAGAGTAGCCCCGGCGCAACATGCTGACCATTGCGGTTGATGCAATGGGCGGCGACCACGCCCCCAAAGCGGAAGTCGAAGGGGCGATGCGCGCCGCCAGGGACCTGGGAGTTAAAGTCATCCTGGTGGGCCAGCAGGACTTGGTCCGTCGTGAGCTCCAGGTGCAGGATGGCAACGGTACGCTCCCTATTGAGATTGTGCACGCCAGCGAGCGTGTCACCATGGAGGACAGCGCCGCCAAGGCCTTCCGCGCCAAACGCGATAGCTCCCTCCGCATCGCCTCGCGTCTGGTTCGCGATGGCGTGGCGCAGGGCTTTGTGTCCGCCGGCAACACCGGCGCGGTCATGGCCACCGCCAAAATTGTCCAGGGTGTGGTTCCCGGCGTGGACCGCCCCGCTCTGGTCGGCATCCTCCCCACCGCCGAAGGCACTCCCGTGGTTCTGGTGGACGTTGGCGCCAACGTCGATTGCACTCCCCGCATGTTGGGCCAGTTCGCGGTCATGGCTGAAATCTATTCGCGCACCATCCTGCGCCGCAAGAATCCGCGCGTAGGCCTGCTCTCCATCGGCGCGGAAGAACACAAGGGTAACGAACTCACCCACGCCGCCATGCCTGTGTTTAAGAGCCTCAACCTGAACTTTGTGGGCAACGTCGAAGGCAGCGACATCTATGCCGGCAACGTGGATGTGGTGGTCTGCGACGGCTTCGTCGGCAATGTAGCGCTGAAAGTCAGCGAGGGGTTGGGCGACATGGTCAAGCACTTCCTGGGCGAAGCGCTCGAATCCACCATCTCCGGCAAGATTGGATACGTCATCGCCAAGAACGCCTTCACCACTTTCAAGAAGCGCCTGGATTATTCCGAATACGGAGGCGCGCCGCTGCTCGGCGTGCGCGGCGCGTGCATCATCTGTCACGGCCGCTCCAACGCCAACGCCATCAAGAACGCCATCCGCGTGGCCGCGGAATTCTCCGGCGGGAAAATCAACCAGCGCATCGAAGACGAACTCCGCGGAGTAGTCCGCAAAGCCGGAGATTGACGTGCGATTCGGCGCGACCTTGTTCCTGGCTCTGGCTTCGGCTTTCGCCCAGGGGCAGCAGCACGCCGATTGGAGCCTTCAATCCGACTCGGCATCCGCCCCGCCCGGTTCCACCGTCCGAATCCGCGCCGCCGCACGAATCGATTCCGGCTGGCATCTCTATTCGGCTGCTTCGGCCGCCGGCATTCCTGCCAACTTCCAGATTTCGCCCGGCACTCTAGAGCGCGTGCTTCAGACGGCGCCCAAGCGTACGTTTGACAACAACCTCAACGCTGAAGCCGAATTCTACGAAAGCAACGAAGTCTTCCTGCTCGACGTCAAGCTGCCCGCGGATGCCTCCGCCGGGCCTGCTACGCTTTCCGTCAACATCCGCTACCAGACCTGCACCGACACGACGTGCGTACCCGGTAAGTGGACTGGTACTGCCGCCATCATCATCGACCCGGCTGCCCCGGCGCCAACCACCGCCATCCCCGCCGGCTATGCCGAAGCCCATGCTCCGAAGCCTTCTTCTAGCGTCACTCCGCCGCCCGTTTCAACGGGCTGGGGCGCCTTCCTGCTGGTCGCTTTTGGTTTAGGCTTAGCCTGCATTTTCACGCCTTGCGTCTTCCCCATGATCCCGATCACCATGTCGTACTTTCTCAACCAGCAGTCTGGCGGAAAGCGCGACGGCGTCATTCAGGCAGTGGTCTTTTGCCTGGGGATCATTGTTCTCTTCTCCGGTCTCGGACTCCTCACCACGCTGGTGCTCGGACCGGTCGGCGTCAAACAACTTGGCTCCAACCCATGGGTCAACGGCTTCATCACAGGCCTGTTCATCGCTTTCGGACTCAGCCTGCTGGGCGCTTTTGAAATCACCGTGCCATCCGCCATCCTGACGCCTTTGAACCAGTCCTCCGGTAAAGGCGGTTTCGCCGGAACCCTGCTCATGGGGCTCACCTTCGCCTTGTCGTCCTTTGCCTGCGTCGGCCCATTTGTCGGCACACTACTGGCTGCATCGGTCACCGAAGGCCGCGCGCGTCCCGCTGTCGGCATGGTCACGTTCGCTACCGGCCTGGCGCTGCCGTTTTTCTTCCTGGCGCTCTTCCCGTCTTACCTGAAGCGCCTGCCGCGTTCCGGCGGCTGGCTCGCGCGCGTCAAAGTGGTGATGGGCTTCGTGATTCTCGCCTTCAGCCTCAAGTACCTCGCCAGCGTCGATCAGGTGCTGCAATGGGGCTTTCTCACGCGCGGCCGGTTTCTTGCCGCGTGGATCGTGCTTTTCGCGATGGCTGGTCTTTACCTCCTCGGCTTCCTCCGCCTGGAAGGCGTCAAGCAGGACGAGAATATGGGCCTCGGACGCCTGCTTAGCGGCATGTTGTTCTTGATTCTCGCGCTCAGCCTTTGGCCCGGCATGTCCGGCGGCAAGCTCGGATCGCTCGACGCATTCATCCCCACGGGCGAAGCCGGTTCATCCGCGCCTTCCGATGGCCTGGTCTGGATGAAGGATCAATACAGCGAAGCACTCGACCGCGCCCGCCGCGAGAACAAACTCGTTTTCATCGATTTCACCGGCTATGCCTGCACCAACTGCCATTGGATGCGTGCCAACATGCTGGCCCGCCCGGAAATCGCCGCCGTTCTCAAAAACTTTGTCCTCGTCGAACTCTATACCGACGGTGCCGACGCAGCCTCACAAGCCAACGCCAAGTTGCAGCTCGAAAAGTTCAACACCGTCTCCGAGCCCTACTACGTGATCCTCGACCCCGACGAAAACCTGGTCGCCAAGTTCGAAGGTCTCACCCGCGACCCTGCTCAATTCCTCGCGTTTCTTAACAAGGCTCCGGTTAACCAGGCCCAGGGTCCGCCGATTGCCTCGGCCGCGCTGGCCCCCGCCGGCGACTATCCTCGCGTCACGCGTCTCGAAGGCGGCCCGCTCGCGACAGCCCCGCTGGCCGGCAAGGTGGCGGTTGTGAATTTCTGGGCCACTTACTGCGTCCCCTGTGTCGGCGAATTCCCATTTTTCAACAAGCTCTACCACCAGTTCTCATCGCAAGGCGTGGCCTTCATCGGCGTCTCGATGGACGACGATGCAGCCGCCAAAGTGCCGGGTTTCCTCAAGAAGCATCCGATCGATTACACCGTGGCCGTAGGCTCCGACGCTATCATGCAGCAATATAAATTGGATGCGCTTCCGGTGACCCTGGTATATAATCAGGCCGGCAAGCAGGTGAAGCGTTTCGACGGCGCCATCACCGAGTCTGAACTCCTGGCCGCCATCCAGCAAGCCCGGTAGGCGGGGCGTGCTTTAGCGTGCCGCGTCGCTCGTATCTTCCAACGCCGGAAAATATCAAACAAACGGCGGTCTACCATTGCAAGCACAGGTCCGCAAGGGCCATTTCAGCGGTTCGCGGAGCTCTTGGGGCACGGAAAAGGGTCTTCCGTTTTGTACTCCAGTACGATCCTGCCATCCTTCCCTAGACGGTCGGGGGAACGCGTAAAGCCACGCTTTTCCAAGTAAAGGATCCCTTCGAAATATTGCGGGAGCATTAAACAAACGAGGGTAGTATAGTGTTGCTCCTTCGCTACTTGGTGGGCCTTGTGAATGAGGTGCCGGGCTATTTTGAGTTTGCGGAAAGGCTCCAGTACAAACAGGTAGCACAGTTCCAATTCCCCTCGTATCGCTTCGCCTCGGTCATCCTTGTGCGGACGAAGGCAAACACAGCCGACATAATGCCGCCCATGCTTTCCATGCGAGGCGAGGACCACGCTGGTAAATTCCCGGGAAAGGCCTTGATACCTCTCAATGGGATCGACGACGGTTGGTGAGAGGAACTCATTAATCTGCTTTGTCGCGCTATTGCTTTCTCCCAACTCACGAACATACAGTTTTGACATCTCACCGATGAAACCAGATGCTATGCTTGCGCCTTCTTTTGTTAGAGGCGATACAACCACAACATGCAGAGCCGGCGGTTCTAGTGGCGGCAGCGACCCGTCGCGCAACGCATTCTGAATCGTAGCCCGTACCATATCGTGATCCTCAAATATGTATTGCCGCTGCGCATAGCCCAGTTCCGGCTCCGGTAGATCGAACACCGCGCACAGTTCGCGGAATTGATCATGAGATAGAGGACGTGGGCGATCGGGGTAGCCAGTACAAAGACCAATTTGATTATTGATCTCTCCAGGGTCGAGTGCGACGCCCTCCTGAACGATCTCGCGAGCGCGCCCTAAAATTGCCCTCCACGGTCCGAACGTCGGATAATCCGCTATGGACTTCCGGTCCAGCATCAGTGCATTAAGCGTCCAGTCGCGGGCCAGCCGAAAACGACGCGCTTCGATCTCACCATTGTGCGGTTCAGGAGGGCGTTCAAAGTAGTAGTCCACAACTGCTTCGGAATTGCCGCTGGCAGCAGACAGATTTTGCATCAGGTTTTCGTACAAGGCGGCCAGGGCATCCGCGGTAGTATCCAATTCGGTAGATAGGAACAGCCAGAATGCCTGGTCAATCATAGCTCGTAGCTCCTCCTGTCCGCGGCCGCAAGCAAAACCGAGAAAATACTGAGGCAACTCGCGGCGAGCTATGTCCGTTAAGGTGTTCTCCCGCGTAGTAAGCGGAATCACTGGTATGCCCTCGGTGCGAAGCTCCCGGAGCAGGCTGAAGGCTGTGTGTTCGTTGACCACCACGACAGGGATTGGAGCCGACTCTGTGCACAGTTGTCGAAGGCTGTCAGCCAAGACCGCAGGCTTCAGCTGTTCCAGGCATACAATGTCTGCCGGTTCAAACCCCAACCGCTCCCGGCAGTAAATATGTCCCACTTCCCCCTTTACTACAATCGGCCGGATATGGTGGATCTTGTGTTCTTGAAGGCTCAATATTCGCTTGACCCTCTCCCTTTCTTGTTCATGTTTGCTATGAATAATAGCTCCCAAGCTCAAGCGGATCGGAGCGGTCCAAAAGTGGGCCAGGACGGAACGATCCACGCTGGCAAAACAGCCCAGACACAAATCGAGCGTGTTTTGCCACAAGGCTTTTCCAATCTCGAAGCTCAGCTTCGGAATATAGCGAGTAGTCAGGCCACTTAAGCGAAAAAAACGATGGAAGATCTGATCGAAGAAGTCGACATTCGTGCCGGCAAATGGCTCGATCTCGAGCGTACTGACGCGAAGCGGCTCGCCCCGCGCCAGTCGCTCGAGGAGACCACTCCGGGGAGTTTCACGATTGGCACCCTGGACGCTGGCGCGAATCGCATTGAGAGCGCTCAAAAACTGCGTACGGTCTTCTCTCGTTCTGAAAAAATAGTTTGCCAGCTTCTCAGCGAAGGCCTGGCGGGGAATGCGCGACCCAGTGGCATAGGTAGAAAAACGCTGGTCGCTGATCCGCAAATGCCTGGCAATTTGTCTTGAAGTGAGCTTCGTCTTTTCGGCCTCTTGCTTTTGCCTAATAGCTTCATTCATCAAATTGAAAAGTTCCGACGATGCACGTTCCATCATATCCTCAACAGTTACGTAACAGTCGATCGTACTTATCGGCTATTTACAGGGCCGGGTATTCATGTGTGTATGTTAGCGTACCGCGTTGCTCGCCTGCGTGTTCGCGGCCCAGACTCCTTTGCCCTGGTCGAAGGCGACCTTCGTCCCCATGGCGCTCGAAAGCTTGGCGACGCGGTCGATGATCACCCGCGCAAGCTGCGCATCGGCGGGCAGCGGGCGTCCGCGTTGAGTGCGGCTCTGCCCGAAACCGAGGGTGATAGGGTAAAGATCGATTTCCGTCACTTCGCGCTTGGAATTGAACACCGCCTCCGCCTCGACACTCTCCCAGTACTCATGATCAGCGGGATAACTGCGCGTGTCGTTAGCCGAGCGGGCATCGTAGAAATCGGCGGGCGTGGCCGTCAGCGGCAGATTATACTGCGCGTAGTTCTCCTGGGGCTGGAAGCGAATCGTATCGTTCTGAAAAAGGAAATTTCCTAGGCTATAGAAGATCGGTTTACCTCTGTAAATTTCGATTCCACGGAGGACGTGCGGCCCATGACCCACGAACACGTCGGCGCCGGCATCGATGGCGGCATGCGCGAACGCCACCAGAAATTCCGGCGGAACCTCGCGATCTCCCGGCACGCGTTCGTGGCAGTGGGTCGAAACCACCACCCAGTCCGCTTGCCGGCGCGCATCGCGAATTTCAGCAGTGATGCCCTTGAGATCGTTCAGGTCCGGCTCGGTTTTCACGCCGGGCTTTTCGCCCGCGCGAAAGGTCGCGCCGAGAAAACGCAGCTCGCCGCCACGGCCGCTCGCTCCGCCGCCTCCTTCTTCGCTACCGCCGGTGGCGAGCGCACGCAGTGACGCCAGCGTGGCGGGCTCAACCGTGTAGGTGGTCTTGAAGCGCAGCGGATTCAAGCCAGGCCGGCCCTTGAGATCGGGCCTCTGCTCTCCGGCCGGACTAAGGACCGAGAAGGTCGACGCGCAAGCGATCAGCGCCACTCGCCCCTTTTTAGTATCGAGGTAACCCGGCGCGCGGGCACGCGCCAGATTCTCTCCGGCGCCAGCGTAAACCACACCTGCGCGTTCGAAGTGCCGGAGATTGCTGAGCAGGCCTTCGGTGCCGAAATCGAAGGAATGGTTATTCGCGATGGCGAACAGCTTGAACCCGGCCCACTTGAGCTCATCCAGCACATACGGAGGAGCGCCCATGTAAGTCCCGCCGCTCACCGGTGCGCCGGCGTACTCGAAATTGTGGATCAGCATCTCGAAATTCGTGAAGGCCGTGTCGGCTGCGCGGATGCGCTCGAAGATCTGGAGATATCCCGGTTCGTCATAGACCGAAATCCGCCGGTCGATGATGGAATCACCCACCATGGCAATCCGGAAGTTGCCGGATGCGCCGGCTTGCGCCGACAGCGTCAGCGCAAGCCCGAAAGCCAACAGACAGATTTGCAAACAGCGATGGTTCGTCACGTGATCCTCCTATTGACCGTCGGCGCCCCCCTGGCGGATAGTCGCGTATTTGATGCCGGGCCTAGTCCAGCCAGGTATCGTACTTCGGCGGAGAGTAATGGATTGCCAGGATTTTGGTATTGGCCTCATGGCCCACCCGCGATTATAGCCAAGCACACGCGTTGCGGCGAATCGATAGTCTCCGTCAACCGTTCAACAGTTGAGCCGTCAGATAATAGAACCTGTTTATCTTGTTTATCTTGTAATGTCGGTCGACGAATGTTAAAGTTCCCAATTCAGGGGCGAGAACATGAACGGGAAGATAAAAAGGCTTTTTGTGCTATTGGCGGTATGCGCCACCTATGCTTTTGGCCAAAACGGGGGAATTACCGCAACAATGGACGGAACCGTTACGGATCCGCAGGGCGCCGCAGTTGTCGGCGCCAACGTGACAATCACCAACAGCGGCACCACGGCCGTTTTCAAAGCCACCACCAATGAGCACGGGCATTGGGCGGTGCCTGCCCTGACGCAGGGAAACTACCGGGTAACCGTAACGGCAACGGGGTTCCGCACGACTGTCGTTCCGGACATGGTAATGGACGCCGGCGTGCCGGCCACGGTCAATGCCAAACTGGAAGTGGGCATGGTGGAGGAGAAGATCGTGGTGTCCGGCGCCGAAGAGCTGGTGCAGACCAGCAGCGCCACCCTCAACGCCACGATGGAAGGACGGCAGGTCGACGAGCTGCCGACTTTGACGCGCAATGGGGTCGACATGCTGGTGAACCAGCCGGGCGTGCAGACGAACACCTCAATTCGCTATTCCAGCATCAACGGTCTGCCAAACGGTGCGCTTTCCGTCACGGTGGAAGGGTTGAACTCGCAGGAGCAGATAGCAAAGAGTGCGAGCGGGACGGGGTTTTACTCATTCATCCCGATACAGCAGGACGCGGTCGACCAGGTTACGTTGACTACATCGGCTGCCGGCGCCGATGCCTCGGCCGATGGCGCTGCGGTGATGAAGTTCGTGATCAAAAGTGGCACCAATCAGTTCCACGGTGGAGCGTTCTGGATGGTGCGGAACACCGCGTTGGACACCAACTACTATTTCAACACCATTCAACACTTGCCTCGGGATGTTATCCAGTTCAATCAGGGCGGGTTCCACGTGGGCGGACCTATCCTCAAAAATAAGCTGTTCTTCTTTACCAATCTGGAGATCCGGCGCTTTCCGCGGGGCACCGCCGAGTCGGACACGGTGATGAACCCGTCCGCCATGGCGGGCAACTACACCTATTGTCAGACGGGATGTACATCTTCGAACCCCGTGCTGAACACTGTAAATGTGCTGACGCTTGCCAAGGCGGCAGGTTTCAACGCCACGCCGGATCCCATTATTGCAAACACGCTCAACGAGATTCAGGGGCTCACCAAAAATGGCAACCTGGTTTCCAACACGAATGCCTCGGACTATAACCGCAGCACGCTGAACTACATGTTCACGGGGCCGGATAACCGGGACTTCTCCACCACGCGCCTGGACTACATCGTGAGCTCGCGCCACGTGTTGTCGCTGACGTACAGCTACGCCATGTTCAACACATTGACCCTGCCATCCCAGTACCCGGGGACGGGAACGATTCTGGGAACCGACATCAAGGCTGGGGAGAGAAGCAACCGGTACTCCGCGATCTTCTCCCTGCGTTCCTCGCTCAGTTCGAACCTCACCAACGAATGGCACGGAGGAATGCAGACCGGGATGGTGGTGGAGGACGACACTATGGGATCGGATGCGTTCTATGCGCAGTGGAAGGGTTATGTTCCCACTCTGGGGTTCAGCCTGTCTCCGGTTACCGAACAGAACGAACCGTACCGGCACATGTTTCCCACCTGGCAGACCACCGATACGTTGCACTACACGAAGGGCGCCCACATGCTCACGTTTGGCGGCGACTTCAGCCAGGTAACAACATATAGCCAGTACATTTACACGGAAACGCTGCCGCAGATCGCATTTGGAATCGCAACCGGGGATCCGGTGGGCAATGGCAGCACGGACGTTTTCACCACCAGTTCTATGCCCGGGGCAACGTCGACTTACCTGTCCGACGCAGCCCAGTTGTATGCGACCCTGACGGGACGCGTGTCCGCCATTACGCGGCGGGTGGTGCTGAACGGCCCAACCGGGACTTATGGAAACATGCCGGCCGTCTATAACGACCGGCAACGGCAGTTTGGCGTCTTCGCACAGGATACGTGGCGCGTGCTGCCGAACCTCACCGTTTCGCTCGGCTTGCGGTTCGAGCAGCAGGACCCATACGACAACCTGAACGACGTTTACTCGGTTCCCGTCAACTACGCGGCAAGCTGGGGCATCTCCGGCGTCGGCAATTGGTTCATGCCGGGGACGATGACGGGCTCGTCGCCGACTTACACCAACATTAAGAATGTCGCCTTTGCCGCGCCCCACAGCTGGGCTCCGTCGGGCGGGATTGCGTGGCAGATTCCCGGCGCAAGTGGCCCTTTGGGCTTTCTGTTCGGGCATCACCAGGGCGCCTCGGTGTTGCGCGCCGGATACGGCATCTCGACCATCCGCGAGGGCTCGAACGTCGTGCGCAATATGTTAGGAACGAATCCGGGCCTGACCGTGGACGATTCGGTGAGTTCGTCCCTCTGGCCTCAGTATTTCGGCAATCCGGGCAGTGTGCTGTTCAGCCAGGCGACCCTCCCGTCGCGGCCTTATCCAGCGTCGCCGGCGGACCCCATGGCCGCCACAGCCGCCGATCACGAGAATGCCTTCGACCCCAATTTGAAGATGGGGTATGTGGAGAGCTGGAACATCGGCTTTCAACGGGAAGCGGGGAAGAACAATGTCATTGAAGTACGCTACACCGGCAACCACGGCCTGAAGGAATGGCGGCAGCTGAACATCGACGAGCTCAACATATTCGAGAATGGCTTCCTGAAAGAGTCTTACGTCGCCCAGCAGAACCTGACGATTGCGCGCGGGGGTAACATCAACAACAACACCAGCGTGGTCAATTACAGCGACCAGGGTCTGCCCGGCCAGCAACCCACTCCGATTCTGTCGGCGACAGTCGGCACTAACACCACCACTTACGCTACGTATCTGCGGCAGAACCGCATGGCAAGCATCGCCGCAGCCATCTACCAAAATACAACTTACATGGGCAACCTGCTGAAGGCCGGGTATCCGGCGAACATGTTCGATGTCAACCCGAGTGTGACCTCAAGCTGGCTGCTGACAAACCTGGGAGAATCGTACTACGACGCCATGCAAGTGGAATTTCGCCGGCGGATGGCATCCGGCCTGATCTTCCAGGCGAGCTACGTGTGGAGCAAATCGCTCGCCAACGGCTCGACGATCGACGAGAACGTTGACAACCAACCCTTGACGTTCCGTAATCTGGGGCTGAGCAAGGCGCCGCCGAGCTTCGATATCCGCCACGCAATCAAGTACAACTGGATTTACGAGCTGCCCTTCGGACCGGGTCGCCACTTCCTTCCCTCGGGCAACCGGGTCGTGATGAAGATCCTGCAAGGCTGGCAACTGAACGGTGTGGGGCGTACCCAGTCCGGCGCGCCAGTCTCCCTGGGTACCAGGGGATACGGGATGAACAATTACGACAACGGCGTTGTTCTGCAGAACATGACTACCAAGCAATTGCAGAGCATGGTTTCCATTTACAAGACCACCGGCACCAACGGCCAGGGACTGGTGTGGTTCCTGCCGCAAAGCGTGATCCAGAACAGCGAAGCCGCGTTTGAGGCCGGTGGATTGAGCTGGAGCAACCTGAATACCAGCGCGCCGTATATCGGGCCGCAATTAGCGCCTTACGCGTTCGGCCAACAGGTGTATCTTTATAGCCCATGGCAGAACTTCTTTGACGTGATGCTGCTCAAGAGGGTGCCGATTAAAGAGCACGCGACGTTGGAGTTCCGTGTCAGCGCTCTCAATGTCCTCAACCTCACGGACTTCGAATTCGGCACCGTGACCGCCAGCAGTTCGACCTTTGGCCAGACCACCACGGCCAACCGCGACATAAGCAACGCCCAGAACCCTGGAGGCCGCGTCATCGATATCCAGGCGCACTTCACCTTTTGACGGCCCGGCCAAGAGATCGGTTCGGAATGACACATACACGGAAGAGGGCCGAAGGTTCAAAATGAAAGTGGCGATTGTGCCGGCTCGTATGCGGTATCCATGGTTGTGGCGAATCGTCCCCTTATTGGCCGCGGCCGCTTTCGGCTGGGCCCAGACGCCGATTACCATCCGTGCGGGCACGGTGCTGGACGGCCGAGGCGGGGTCCAGAGAAATGTCAAAGTCACAATTGATGGATCGAAGATTTTGCGAGTCGAACCCGGCGGCGCAGGGCCGGTGACTTATGATCTGAGCGGTCTCACGCTGATGCCCGGCTGGATCGATACGCATGTTCATATCAACGGGCATTTCAATAAGGCCGGAAGAGCCGACACTCGGGGAGAATCGCCAGCGGAGTCCACTCTGCGGATCGAAGGCAACGCTTGGGAAACACTGCAGGGCGGTTTCACAACGGTGCAGAGCCTGGGTGCGGAGAGCGACAAGATTTTGCGCGACTTGATTAATGAAGGCGTGGTGCCGGGGCCGCGAATCCTCACTTCGGGCAACACACTGAATGAACATTCCGGAACACCCGACGAAATTCGGGCTAAGGTCCAGCAGCTCGTGGCCACCGGTTCAGACGTTATCAAGTTATTCGCAACCGCCAGCAGCCGCGACGGCGGAGCGCAAACCATGACCGACGAGCAGATTCAGGCGGCATGCGGGGAGGCGACGGCGCTGGCGCACCGCTCCGCCGTTCACGCGCACGCATCGAGCGGCGCCAAGGCCGCCGTGCTCGCCGGATGCACCTCCATCGAGCACGGAACGTTCATCAATGACGAAGTCCTTGACCTGATGGTGAAACACGGCACCTATCTGGATCCGAACGTATCGACCGTGCCCAACTACATCAATCACAAAGCCGCTTTTTTTGGGATGGGCAACTTCACCGAAAAGGGGTTTGAGGAGATGGCGGCGTCCATGCCGATCCGCTATGACCTGATTCATCGCGCGGTAGCGAAGAAAGTGAAGGTCGTGTTTGGGACCGACGCGGTGGCCGGCGCGCACGGGCACAATTCCGAAGAATTCGTCTTGCGTGTACAGAACGGCGGCCAGCCCGCGATGGAAGCGATCATCAGCGCGACCTCAAGAGCGGCGGAGTGCCTGGGGCTCGAAAAACAGATCGGCACAATAGCCGCCGGAATGGATGCCGACCTTGTGGCGACCGACGGCAATCCACTGGACCACATTACGAATGTGCGGAAAGTGATATTCGTCATGAAAGGCGGTCGAGTGTATAAGAATGCGGGCCGGAGCGCCGCAGTGACGGCGAAGGCGGAGTGAATTCCGTTTGAAGTGGACTGGTGGTCGTTACTGGCCCGTCGGCCGGGTTGCCGAACGGTGTGACCGGCGCCATTGCGGGTGCGAACGGCAATGCGTCCGTCGGCGGAAGCGGGCTGAACCTGTTCACTAATCCCCTCGCGGTAGGGGGACGCTGGAAAAGCCAGAAGAAAACATTTTGAGCCGCCGATCAACGCCGATGAATGCTAATAAGGATGATTCCTTTCGATCTGCATTTATCTGTGTGGTCCATCGGCGGCCAGTAATGTTTGGCTTTTTTCAGCGAGGTCCCAGGCCAAGCGAGGTTTGGCTTGGCGGAAGAAATCAACATCGTTGAGGAGAATTACCATGACGTTTCGCAAATCGATGTTAGCCACTGCTGTGACCGGCTGTCTTCTTCTGGCCCTGGTTCCCGTTGCTGTTCAGGCCCAGACGCAGGCGCGTGAGCCCGCGGCTACTGGTCAACCCCGCGATGCTCACGGCATGTATCTGCCGCCGGTGCAGGCGAGTGAGCCACCCGTCACCAGGCTGCTGAAGCCGGCGCGCGTCTTCGACGGCGAGGCCATGCATGAAGGTTGGGCCGTGCGGGTGAAGGGCGACCGCATCGAAGCCGCGGGGCCGGTCGCAAGCGTCGACGCCGCTGGCGCCAAGGTCGTCGAATTGCCGGGCACCACCCTGATGCCGGGGCTCGTCGAGGGCCACTCGCACATCCTGCTGCATGCATACAATGAGACCAGCTGGAACGACCAGGTGGCGCATGAGGGCCTCGGTCTGCGCGTGGCGCGCGCGGTCAACCACCTGCGCGACACGCTGATGGCTGGCTTCACCACGATTCGCGATCTCGGCACCGAGGGCGCCGGCTACACCGACGTCGAACTCAAACAGGCCGTTGACCAAGGCATCATTCCCGGTCCGCGCGTGCTCGCCTCCACGCGCGCCATCGCCGCTACCGGCACTTACAACCCCAAGGGATTTGCGCCCGAATGGCGCGTCCCGCAGGGCGCCGAAGAAGCCGATGGCGTCGAAAGCCTCACCCACGTGGTGCGCGATCAGATCGCCCACGGCGCCGACTGGATTAAAATGTACGCCGATTACCGTTGGGGTCCGCTTCTGGTGGCGCACCCCACGTTTTCTCTCGAAGAGCTGAAGGTGGCCGTCGAGACAGCCAGGAGTGCCGGCGTGCCCGTGTCTGTGCATGCCAGTACGCCCGAGGGCATGCGGCGCGCCATTCTGGCCGGAGTTGAAACCATCGAGCACGGAGATGGCGGCACGCCGGAGATATTCAAGCTGATGGTGGAGCACCACGTAGCCCTCTGCCCCACTTTGGCCGCCGGCGACGCCATAAGCCAGTACGGCGGCTGGAAAAAGGGCCAGCAACCCGCTCCGGCGAGCATCGTGCGGAAGCGCGCCAGTTTTAAGGCGGCGCTCGATGCCGGCGTCACCATCCTGAGCGGTAGCGACATTGGCGTATTCAACCACGGAGAGAACGCGCGCGAGATCGAGCTGATGGTCGAGTATGGCATGCCCGCAGTGGACGCGATGAAGGCCGCGACCTCGGTAGCTGGACGGGTCCTGCACATGAACATCGGGGAGGTGAAAGCCGGAATGTTCGCCGATCTCATTGCCGTCGACGGCAATCCCGCCAGCGACATCTCGGCCCTGCGTCGCGTGAAGTTCGTCATGAAAGCGGGAACGGTTTACAAGCAGTAGCGCCCTGAGCTACTTTGCCGCACGGCCTGCGCGGGAGGAGTTATAACGCGTCACGATACGCGTGCAGAAAGGATTGGTACCTCGGATCTCATCTGGAATGATCGGCTGCTCAAACAGCATGAGCGCTTCGCTGAAGTTGACGTCACTGGCGTTTGCGTTTCGAGGCGTCCACTACGACGGCGAAGATGATTGGTGCATTGGAAGACGGCCCATGTCCAGAGTTCCCCTGGCCTCAGATTCGCAGCGGGGAAATTTTCTAGAAAGCCGGAAGATCCCTAATCCTGAATATTGCCTTTGATACACTACAGATAATGACCTCTCTTTTTCGGAATCGCCGGCAGTTTCTCAGATTTCTGGCCGCCAGCCCGCTGCTATCGCAGGCTTGGCCGCAGGAGAACCCGCTGGCGGCTGCCAGCGCCCGGGATGCCCTGAGCGTCATGGACTTCGAGGCGGCGGCGCGGAAGGTGCTGCGGCCTGCCCACTGGGGCTTCCTGTCCGGAGGCGTAGACGGCGATGCCACCCTCCGGGCCAACCTGGAAGGCTTCAAGCACTTCCAACTCAGGCCGCGCCGGTTGGTGGACGTTAGCAAGAGCGATTTGCGAACCGAGTTGTTTGGCAAGGTCTGGGACACACCCATCTTCCTGTGCCCGGTGGGCGGCCAGAAGACCTTTCATCCGGAGGGAGAGGTGGCCGTGGCGCGAGCGGCCAAGGCCAGGAAGACGCTCCAGATCCTCGCCAACGTGTCATCGAGCAGCCTGGAAGACGTCACGCAGGCGCTCGGAACGCCGCCATGGTACCAGCTCTATATGCCCACACGCTGGGATGAAACCGAGACTATGGTGCGGAGGGCTGAAGCCGGCGGTTGCACCGTAATGGTATGGACGATTGATCTGCTGGCCGGGCGAAATAGCGAGACTCAGGAACGCTTGCGCCGCCTGGACGATTCGAGAGAGTGCCCCGCGTGCCACACGCCGGGCCGTCCCGCAAGCGGCAGCCGGCCGATGTTCGCAGGAATCCAGAGCGGGACCAACCCTCCGATGGCCACATGGGCCTACGTCGATCGCCTGAAGAAGCTGACCAGCATGAAACTGCTCCTGAAGGGCATCGACAGCGCCGAGGATGCCAGGTTATGCCGCGAGCACGGCGTGGATGGAATTGTTGTCTCCAACCACGGTGGCCGCGCCACCGAAACAGGGCGCGCCACCATCGACTGCTTGGCCGAGGTGGTGGATGCGGCGGGCAGCCAGATTCCTGTGCTGGTGGATGGCGGCTTCCGGCGCGGGACGGATATCTACAAGGCGCTGGCCCTGGGCGCGCGAGCAGTCGGTATCGGTCGTCCGTACATTTACGGATTAGCGGCGTTTGGGCAGGAGGGCGTCGAGCGGGTGCTGGACATTTTGCGTACGGAACTGCAGTTGGTGATGAGGCAGTGCGGCACGCCCTCCATCGCGCAGATCTCGCGCGCCTCGATTATCCGGAGCGGGTCCGGGGCATAGCGCAGAATCGCTCCTACTTCAGGATCTGGAATAAATTGCTGTAGTCGTCCGTCCACGGCCTGATTTTCCGCCCGGGCTTGATCGCGGCCGATCCATCCATGATGAACTTATCGAAGCCGCTGGCCGGCGATGTTACCAACATCCACGTGGCGGCGAACAGGTCTTGCGAGGCGTCGTCATCGGTATCCACGATGCGGTCCGTCTTGCCGAGCGCCCGGCACTCGCCGTCCACCACTGGCTCCAGGTCGATGAAACGGTTTGAGATGTTCACAGCCAGGATGCCGTCCGGCTTGAGATGACGGAAGTACAATTCCATGGCCTCGCGCGTGAGCAAGTGTACGGGGACGGCCTCACCCGAAAATGCATCTACCGCCAGGACGTCGAAGTTCTCCGGGGCCTCTCTTTCCAGGGAGAGCCGGCCATCGCCCACGGCTACGTCATGCCGTGCCTTGCAATCGGCCAGAAACGTAAACTGCGCGCCCGCGGCGGCCGGCTCGGGTATGCTCAGGCGCACCACCACTGGGTTGATTTCGTAATAGTGGTAATAGTCGCCTGGCCGCCCATAGGCCGCGATGGTGCCGGTACCAAGCCCGATCACGCCCACACGGATGGGGCCGGTCTTCTGCTTGGCGCGGATGGCCAACCCGACGCCCGAGTTGGGGCCAAAGTACGTGGTCGGCGAGTCGCGCCGAACGAGGGCGAGGAATTGCTCACCGTGGTTGATAGTTCCGACTGTCAGGCTGCGCGCGGCTGCCCAGTCCGTGGACGGAACCGAATCGTGTACTCTCAGGACACCATAGAAATTGCGGACCATCAACCGGGTTCCAGATGTAAGGTAGCGCGTTTCGAAGCCCACGTAGCCAGCCAGCAGTAGCGTCGCCAGTTCAGTAAGGAACGCCGCCCAACGCTTCGCGCGGCGCGCCCAGCGGAACTTCAAATCGCCGCGTAGGACGACGAGCGCCAGGGCCGCGCCCACCAGCACTTCTCGCTTCAGGGCCCAGCGATCGAATCCGTCCGCCGCCTTCCACCCAAACCACCCGATCATAGTGCGCGCCGGACCCGCGATCGAGTGCTGCCAGGGGTACGCCGCGTACCCGGCGGCGGCGAGTGCCGCCACGGCGATCAGGTAACGCGGGGTAGGAAGAAGGTGGCGCTGCCAGGCCGCGTCCCGACGCGCCCGCAGAGCCGTAACGGCCAGAGCCGCCGTGGCCACCAGCCCGATCGGCAGCTCGTAGTAGGCGTTGAATAGCAACGGCGCGGCCAGTCCCACCAGCAATCCACCCGCCGCGCCGCCAGCCGAGACGGTCAGGTAGAAGTGCGTCAAGTAGCGGGAATCCGGTTTCAGGCGCGCCAACTCCCCGTGGCACACCATACAGCAAACGAAGAGGCCCATGACAAACAGAGCAATCCCGACTTTGAACGGCAGCTCGTAGTAAGCGTTCTCGCTGAGCGCGGCGTAAGCCATACCTGCCAGGGCCACACCGAGCAGTTCGATATACGGGTTGCGGCGATACCAGCCAGCCCTCTCGAAGCACAAAATGAAGGACAACAGATAAACGCTGAGCGGCAATACCCATAGGAGCGGAATCGGCGCCACGTTCTGCGAAAGATGGCTGGTGACGGCCAACAGCAACGCCGAGGCGCAGGCTGGTAGCAGCAGCCACATAGCATAGAGCCGCGCAGTGGGTTTTGCCGCGGGCTCTTGCGCCACTTCCGCCGCCGCTTCTTCCGTGCCTGACCGGAACACCGTGAGTCCGCACAGCACGATGAACGCACCGTAGCCAATGGACCATGTCGCAGCCTGCTGGCGCGTGGTGAACACCGGCTCGAACAATACCGGATAGCTCAACAGCGCGAACATGGAGCCGGCATTGGAAAGAGCATAGAGACGGTACGGCATCGCGCTCTGGCGGCGCCGGGCGTACCAGGCCTGAAGCAGTGGACCGGTGGTCGAGAGCACGAAGTATGGCAGACCTACTGTCGCCGCCAGCAACCCAAGGATTCGCAAGATCGGGTCGTTCGGCGTCACGGGTTTCCAAGCCAAGCTCGGGTATATCGGCAGCGCCAAGGCGCTGGCTAACAGAAGAGCGCCATGCACCACCATTTGTGCGCGCGGCTTCAGGCACCGCACCAGGGCGTGGGAATAAAGATAGCCCAGCAACAAAACGAGCTGGAAAAACAGCAGACACGTGGTCCACACCGCCGCCGATCCCCCGAACCAGGGGAGGATGATCTTGGCGATCACCGGCTGCACCTGAAAGAGCAGGAAGGCGCTAACTAGAATAGTGAGTGCGTATAACAACATGTGTGAACCAAGCCGTCAGCCGCCAGCTTTTCAGCCGTGCCTGATTTAGCTGAAACCTGATGGTGTGGCCGGACTTTCGCCGCTCGCTGGAAACAAGCGTATCACCGAGTGCGGGAATGCAAGGACCGCTTCTGCTCCGCCTGCATCGTTCCAAGTGACCGAACGGGCGGCGTTAGTCGGGGCTGGCCCGACTTTGCCCGCGCGTCTCCTGGCACAATGGATTCGTGAACCCGGCAAACCTCTCTCGCCGCAACCTGTTGGCCCTTTCGGCTGGCTTGCCTGCCGCCGCTTATGCGCAGCCCGTGCGCGCCGTTGATGGCTATGTCGATATCCTGCGCCTGCCCGACCTCGCCACCGCCCTCCTCGAAAGCGGCCCGCTTCCGCTCGCCCGCGAAGGCCACCGATGGAACGCCACCGGCATCTCCGTCCAGACCGAACCGGGCGTTAGCGGCATGCCGGTTCGCATCGAGGCGCCGGAAGCCCCGCTACTCCGTTTGCATCTCCGCTGGCGAGCCGCGGTGTCGGAGCGCTGGCGCATCCTCAACGACCAGTGGGAGCGCAGCTACGGGGATCTCGAATGGCGCGGTCTGGTCGGCGAGCGCATTCTGCCATGGTACTTCCTGGCTTTCGACGGCCGCGCCACGCATGGTTACGGCGTCGCTACGGGGGGTTCGTGCTTCGCCTTCTGGCAGGCCGACCCCGCCGGCATCTCCCTGTGGCTGGACCTGCGCAATGGAGGCTCCGCCGTGCGCCTGGGCCCGCGCACGTTGGACGCCGCCGTCGTGCGAGTCCGCCGCGGGACTGCGAACGAGAGCGCTTTCCAATCCGCGCGGCGCTTCTGCAGCCTGCTCTGCGCAAAGCCCCGCCTCCCTTCCGCGCCTGTTTACGGCGGCAACAACTGGTATTACGCCTACGGCCGCAACTGCTCGGCCACCGCCATCGAGCGCGATGCCGGCCTGATGGACGAACTCGCCCCATCCGGGCCAAACCGGCCCTTCATGGTGATCGATGACGGCTGGTCGCTGACCAACACCGCCGGCCCCTGGGAGCGCGGCAACGCCGGCTTCCCCGATATGGCGGGACTCGCCGCGGCTATGAAACGGAAGGGCGTCCGTCCTGGCATCTGGCTGCGCCCCCTGTGCACCACCGCCGAAGTTTCTCCGACCGCCCGCCTTCGGTCCCGCGCCGGCAGCCGCGACGCGACTCTCGATCCGAGCCTGCCCGAAACGCTCGAAACCGTCCGCCAGGATATTGGCCGCATGGCTTCGTGGGGTTTCGAGCTGATCAAGCACGACTACACCAGCTTCGACCTGCTGGGGCGCTGGGGCTTTTCGATGGGCGCCGACCTCACCGAAGCCGGCTGGCACTTCGCCGACCGCTCCCGCACCACCGCCGAGATCGCGCTGGCCCTCTACCGCGCGATTCGGGAAGCGGCAGGGAGCGCGGCTGTCATCGGCTGCAATACTTTCGGACACCTGTCCGCCGGCCTGTTCGAACTGCAGCGCACCGGCGACGACACCAGTGGCCGCGACTTTCACCGCACGCGACGGATGGGTGTCAACACGCTGGCATTTCGCGGCCCGCAGCACCGCGCCTTCTTCGATCTCGACGCCGATTGCGCCCCTATCACGCCGCAACTCCCGTGGGAACTGGCCGCGCGCTGGCTTGATCTGGTGGCTCGCAGCGGGACCGCGCTGTTCGTCTCCCCCGATCCCGCGGCAGTCAACGCCGAGTCGAAGCAGGCCCTCCGGCGGGCGTTCGCGGCCGCCGCTCAAGTGCGCGAGCTTGCCGAACCGCTCGACTGGATGGACACCACCGCGCCCGGCCGCTGGCGCATCGATGGCCGCGCCGTGGAATACGACTGGTACGGTTCCGAAGGAGCCTCGCCCTTCCCGCGCTAACGGCCGGCGGCGCTAGAACATTCACTTCGATAGGATGTCCAAGGCTCGCTGCGCGATGCTGGACGGATTCGCCGCTCCGTTGGATAGCACGATCACTCCGACCCCGGCTTTGCGATTCATCAGCAGCGACGCCGTATAGCCGGCGACCGCTCCACCATGTCCGAATTCCGTATAATTGTCCCGCCGCTCCACTTGAAAGCCGATGCCGTAACCATGGGTCAACTCGAGATCGGCCGGCACGATCAACTGCATCTGAAAGTTCTCCAGGGTAGCGATCTTCAGCACACTCTCCGGCCCTTGGCTCATTAGAAACGAGGCGAAATGGGCCAGGTCGCCCACCGTGGTATAAATCGCACCATTCGGCACCTTATAACCGCGCCCCGTTTCGTTCTCGCGCTGCGCGGTCGCTGAGTCTACTCCGCCGTTCGGTCCCGTCAACTGGTACCCCTTCGATAGATGCGGCGTCATTGCGGCATTCCACTCCAAAGCCGAATGCGTCATTCCCAGCGGCTGGAAAATGTGCTTCGGAACATACTCGACATACGGCTCGCCGGCCGCCCGCTCGAGCGCCGCGCCTAGAATGGCGAATCCGATATTCGAGTATGAATAACGGGTCCCCGGCTCGAGAATGTACCGCGTATGCGGCAGCGCCGCGATCAGCGTCTTCTCCCAATCCGCCACCGCGCCTGTCACATACGTCTCCGTATTCTCCGGCTCCTGCGCCAGGCCGGCCGTATGGGTGGCGAGTTGGATGAGAGTAATCGGCGGAGCGTCCGGGAAGCGGTCTTGCACCAACTTGATCTCCGGAAAGTACTTTTCCACTGGATCGGAGAGATGCACCCTTTTCGTCTCCACCAACTGTTCCAACATCAGCGCCGTAAACATCTTGGTGATGGAGCCGATGCGGTACACGGTATCCGTATCCGCCGCTATTTTCTTCTCAATATCGGCTTCGCCATAGCTCTTCGACCAGACGAGATCCTTACCCGAGACCACGCCCGCGGTCACGCTTCCCACTGGCCGCTTGGCAAGTTCGGCCGCAACCAGGGAATCGATTTCGGGCAAATGCGGGCGCAAACTCGCAACCGGCACCCCCACGCCGCCTTCTTCGGGGCGGGCATTGGTATTCTCGATCTTTCCATCTACCCCGAGCCAGATCCTGGTTCTCTAATGCGCCTTTCTCGAACCGGACCGAATAAATATCCGCGCCTCCCGGCCCGACTCCTTTGAAGACCAGCGACTGCAAGGGACCAAGCTTGCTCATCATCGACTGGATTTGGGCCAATTGCGGGCCGTTGGCCAGGCCGGGGCTCACCGCCTGGTAGTCCGGTTTTCCCGATCCCAAATCCTCCACCATCTTGCGCAGCGCTGCCTCGCCCCCCGGCGCCGGCGTCTGGTCTTTGAGCCTCTTCGGGAAAGCGGCGGCCGCATCAAAAAGCAACTTTGCCTTTGCGTCGGCCAGCCGCTGCGCCGGCATGTCCCGGCCATTCTGATGCAGGATCAGTTCGGTGGGCCTTCCCTGCCCATCGTCCTTAGCGAATTCGATTTCCGCATTGACCACCTTCGTGAAGAACATGGTCTTTGATTCCGGGAAGATAGCTACCGCTTGCTGGGCGCCTAACTTGGTGAAGAGTTGATTGTTTTCCAGAGTCACGAGCATGATTGGGCCGGTACCGTTACCCATCTGGTACGCACCCACATATCGGTTCAGCGTCTGGGGATCGAGTGTAATCTCCTTCCGTGCGGTATCCTGCCCCAGGCAGAGTCCCGCCAGAAGAGTGAGGAGCGTAAATCGGGAAAGCATTGGTAACGTATACCGCTTTGTGGCGCCGAAAACAAGTTGGCAACCCAATTGCAACGGGCTTGCTTGAGCTTGCCCAGCGCTGAACGTTGCAGCCGCGTTCGATCCAGAAGCCGGTTGCCCCCACTCGGATCTTCGCCCACTTTGCATCGGTGCTGTCCTGTCTCTAATATCGGAATCATGAATGACTCGACCATTGTGGTGGCGGGAGCTACCGGCAATCTCGGCGGGCGCATCGCGAGAGCCTTGCTCGAACGGGGAGCAACCGTAACAGCGCTTGTTCGCCACGGCACGGCGCGATACAAGCTTGAGCGGCTGCGGGAGCTCGGCGCAACGATTGCCAGTGTCGACTTGAACAGCGCTTCCCAAGTGACGCCGGCGTGCTCTGGCGCGTCCTGCGTGGTGTCCGCGCTGCAGGGATTGCGGGACGTGATCGTGGAAACGCAAACGGTTCTGCTCGAGGCTGCGATTAAGGCTCACGTTCCGCGTTTCATTCCGTCCGACTACTCGATCGATTTCACCAAGTTCCTACCTGGAGAGAATCGCAACCTCGATCTGCGCCGGGACTTCCACATCCGCCTCGATAAGGCTTCGATTTCCGCGACCACGATCTTCAACGGGGCCTTTGCCGATATGCTGACTGGTCAGATGCCGCTCATTCTCTTCAAACTGAAGCGAGTTCTCTATTGGGGCGACGCGGACCAGCGCATGGACTTCACGACGATGGACGACACGGCCGCATTCACGGCGAGCGCGGCTCTGGATCCGTCCACGCCTCGCTTTCTACGAATCGCCGGCGATCAACTCAGCGCCCGGGAACTGACGGCAGTCGTAAGTGAGGTGACCGGAAAGGAGTTCCGCCTGTTCCGCGCCGGAGGTCTGGGAATGCTCGGCGCGCTCATCAAGGTCGCGCGCACGGTCGCTCCCGGGGCGAAGGAGCTTTACCCGGCATGGCAGGGTATGCAATACATGCGCAACATGTTTGACGGCCGGGCAAAGCTAGAGCCGCTTGACAACCATCGCTATTCCGGCATTCGTTGGACGACTGCGCGGGATGTGCTGTCAGCGCGTCAAGTCAGTTCGTAGCTAATCTGCGCGCAGCGTGCCCGGAAACGCCCGGCGGCTGCTTTGCGCGCTAGAACGCTACTGATGATGTGCCTTAACGCCACGCCGCTTCTAGCGTTCCCGCACCGCCATCCACACCACCCCGGGATGCGCATATACAAGGTGCTGCCAGCTGGCCGAAGAAGATCACATCAGCGCAGTGAAGCGCTACCGATTGATGAGGCCCTCCTTACTTCACCTCGGTCGTCATCGACGCCCGGTGCCCCGTGGTCGTTTCCCAATAGTCCATCCACCGCAAGCGAATCCCATTCGTCCGCTCAATTAGCTCCGGGCTCGGCTTTTTCCCGTGCTCGACCATCACCACCATTCCCGTGTTGAACTTCTTCTGCGAATGATCCACATCGGGCAGGCGTGGCCCCTCCACTGCGATGACGTCCTGTACGGTGATCTTCGTCCTGTCAGCCTTGAAGATGGGGTGCCCGTTAGCATCTCTACCGGCCGCAACCATGTTCCTCAGAAGGAAGAAATCCGGCACCTCCGACGGCGCGATGAGCCCCATCAGATAAAGGTCAAGGTACGACCAACCCGTCGCCGGAACATAGTAATTGTCATCCAGTTGCGTGAATGTGCCGTCAAAGTTGTCCTGCCACACCCCGCCTCCCATCGCCGACGCCTCAGTCGGCCGCTGATACGGGAACGCCACCAGCGCTTGCAAACCCGCCACCCAGTGCGCCCCATCGCCCAGCCGAATCGTCTCGCTACCAACCTTGGCCGAAACGAAGGCCGCCCATCGGTGACCCATCTCGTGCCCGATCTGCGACATGGCATAGTCGTACGGCAGCAGCTTGCCATCGGGCGACCGCTCGCCGATCTGGTGAGCATAGGTCACGATGTTATGCGTGTTGGTGTCCGTAAGTCCCTCCGGCGGATATTCCTGCATCTGGTTCGAACCGACATACACCGGCTGTATGAACTCCCATTGAAACCTTCCCTGAGTGCAGTAACTCGCCAGGCCTTCTTGCCGCGCTGCGATCCCCGTCACCGCTCCTCCGGCCGGCCCGCCACCCAACGGACCATCGCTCGGCGTTCAAGCCTCCTGGTTGTCGATCCGGAAATCCGAGTAGTAAGCCAGCATATCGAACTTGTCTCCCAGCGCCTTGATTACCGAGCAGCTCAAGTCCCGCATTTTCGGCACGGACAGGTAATGAAACGATTCGTAGACCAGAGGGAACGGCCCGTCGTCCTTCTTCACCGCCGAGAGATGCACCTCGGGCTCGCGAATCCCCGCCAGCGTCACCGCCTGCGGCGCGATCTGCATCGCCGTTGTCCCGGGCATCCCGCCCGTCGTGACGTCTGCATACACGGCCACTTGCTGCCCTGGTTTGAGACCTTCCGGCAGAACTCCTTGTACCGAGATCGTGTTCCCTTCCACCTTCACCGTCCTGGAAACTCCCGATCCCGACACCATATACCGGCTCGCGCCGCCGCCCCGGCCGCTGCGTCCTCCGCCGAAACCCCGAATTGTCCACACCGCGTCTGCGTGTGCGCTCTCCGCGCGCGTCGGCAACGGCTTGTGACCGTCGAAATACACGTGGTACGTCAAGCCCGCCACTCCCGGATCGCTCTCCGGCAGCGCCGGCCCGCGCATTTCCAGCGTGACCTTCAGGAACAGCCCATCCACCGCCGCCAGCTTCACATTCTTGATATCCAGGTGCGGCGCCACCGCCGGATGCTCCTCTCCCGCCACCGTGCCAATCGGTTTCTCGGTTCCGGTCGTGACCATCGGGTAAAGCCCAACAATCGCGTCCTTTGCCGCAATTTGCTGGTAGGACATCTCCACCGACCCGTCCTTCCCCAGCACCGCCTGAAAGCGGTTCACCGTCGGCGTCCACGAGAAGTCCTGAATGTTGCCGTACGGCTCCGTCAGGCTCCATGTAACCACCACCCGGTCGGCGAGTTCTTTCACGAATCGCTGCCCCGACATCCGCGGCTTCATGAACACGCAGATGGCCGGCTGTGCGTTCACCAGGTTCCGCCCTGCTTCCCGCAACTCGTCGAATCGCCCGATCGTCACTCCGCCTCCGCGCCCGCCGCCTCAGCGAAAGCAATCGACCCCGTGACTCCCACCGAAAAAGAATCCCAGCTCCTGCCCGAAAACGGAAACGCGAAGTTCTTCAGGCTCACCTGTCCGCCGGTAAGTTCGCCGCCGAACTCGGCGTCCCACCGCAGCGCCCCGGTCTCCACGCGATATCCCGCCCCGTCCGGCGTGAACCGCTCTGTGCGCCCCGCCAGATCGAACTGGTTGGCCTTTCCCAGCACTCCGTCATTCAGCGTCAACACAATCAGATTCCCTTGCGTCGAAACGGAGCCGATTGACTTTCCCGGTTCCTGCGGCGGCTGTCGCGCGTGCAACAAAACCGCCGAAGCCATCAAGCCGGGGATCATCCAGAACACTCGCGAACTTCTGCTCATGGCCGCCATTCTCTCATCTTTCAGCAGCCGCATCATTCCTCCCGTGTCCACGCCCACAGATGAGAGCGTCCCCGGCGGAACTTGGAGGTCAAATGCCACCTCCGGTAAGTGCTCTGCCAGCCACTCCAGACGCCCGGAGCGTGTCGCAGCATACACGGAAAACTGTCTGGCTCAAAGAACGGGCTGTCGTTAACAAGTCAAGTTGTCCGGTTTTAATAATTAGTGATCTGTCCGCTTTGTGAAACAAAGCGATGCGGCCTTTAGGCCGCCGCCTTGTGGCTTTTGGGTTTGGCCTTTGCTTTGGTTTTGCTCAAAACAGAAGCCGTAGTCGGCGCGGTGGGAAAGGGGGAATCCCGCGTCTGTTGCGGGATTTCCAAGGGAGTGTGGAAGCCGGTGGAAACCTGCTTTTGGTTTTCGCCGGCTTCCACACTCCCGCCTTTTCCACGGCGCTCTTTGGGTGTCGCGCTGACCAGCTTTTCTCCCGTGGGGCTATAGCGGCCCACTACGTGAGGGCCGTAGCGGATCGAAACGGTTCCATCCAGGTGTTCGTGGATCGTTACCGTGCTTCCCGCCAGGCTGTTGCGGAATCGTGTTTTGTTGATCTGCCACCACCGGTCTCTGACTGCCACGGTGTTGTCCTTTTCCACCACGCGCTCAGTTTGCACCGTGAAGATCCAGTTCAGGTCGGTCCGGCTGGTGCGCCGAAACGCCGTGCCTTTCTCCGCCGCCGGCACTTGGAACTTGCCGTTAAACTCCCCGATGTACCGTTCCCGCAGAAAAACATTGGCGCCCTCTGCGGTGGTGATCCCTGCCAGTCGGAGTTCCTGCGGCAAGCGCCCTTGCCAAGTCCCAAAACTGCGCTCCGACCGCCCCCGCGCCTGCGGCGAATAGGCCGCGATCATCTGCACTCCCAACTCCTTCATCGCCCGCCCAACCTGTGTCAGACGGTGCTTATCCACCTTTTCCCCTTCCTTCACCGTGACGAAAAAGTGACTCCCCCGGTCGCTGTACAAGGCGCAGAACAGGCCCTGCTTTTCGATCACCTCGCGCAAGCCGGCCATCACCGTCCGCGTCGATTCCTCCTCCACCAACTGCGCGTAGTAGATCTCACTGGTGGCGTCGTCCAGAATCACGATCAGGTCATACCAGCGATCGTCGTTCAGCCAGCGATGCTTGCTGCCGTCGATGTGCAGCAGCATCCCAGGCAACGGCCGTCGCGGCCGCCTCCGCCGGTGCGGCCCCCGCTTGTGCCGTTTGGCCACCAAGCCGGCTCCTTGCAGCGCTTTCTGTACCCAGGTGTAGCTCAACTGGATCGCGTGTTCCGCCTGCAGCTTTTCGTGGAAGTGCCGGATGTTCAGGTCGTAGTAGGTTTCTTTGTAGAGCCCCAGCACCTTCTCTACGGTTGCCAGAGGAATACGCTGCGCGCTCGGCTTCCCCCTGCGCCGGTCGGCCAAGCCGGTATAGCCATCCCTCTCCAGTCGCCCCCGCCACCGGCGCATGGTCCGATCCGTCACCCCGATGATTTCTGCCGCCGCCCACCAAGTGATCTTCTTCGCCATTGCCTTCAACAACACGTCTTGAACTTTCATCATCCGCTCCAACTCGGCAGCGGAGTACTGCTGGGTTTCGTCCACCACCCAGCATCACCCGCCCCGGCTCAAGCGGACAGATCACGTGTGAACTCGACCGGACAACTCACATACTAGCGACATGGCTCAAAGAACGGGCTTGATTCCGTCGTTCGGCTGCTCTATTACTTGGGATGAGGGTGTTTTCGTCATGCGGCTTGAATTATGTGAGCCGGATCGACGGATGGATCCGGCGGGTTCTTCCGAGCCGGCTTGGAGCGTCATCTTCCCGGATGGATCCGAGCGGCGTTCCGGGGATGGAATTCCCCGTTTTACGTTCTGCGTTCCCAGCAGCGAAGCCTTCCAATATCTGCTGGCCACCGATGCCTATTCCGCGGCAGTCGCGTTCGTTCAAGGAAAGTTCGACGTAAACGGCGATCTCGAATCAGCCATACGCTTTAAGAGTTGGCAGCCCACGAGTAGTTTGCGAAAGCATCTCTTCGGCGTCATGGCACGCTGCGCGGCGGTGCTCGAAAACGGATTCCAGACCGCGACTCAGACTGTGCGCAACATCCGCTTTCATTACGATCGCTCCAATGAATTCTACCGGCTGTTTTTGGATCCGCGCATGGTTTATTCCTGCGCGTATTTTCGCTCACCGGCCATGACGCTGGAAGAGGCGCAGGTTGCCAAACTGGACCATATCTGCCGCAAACTGGACCTTCAGCGCGGTGAGCGATTTCTGGACGTGGGATGCGGTTGGGGCGCGCTGATCGGACACGCCGCCGTTCAGTATGGCGCCGAGGCTACAGGATGCACCCTGAGCCGCGCCCAATACACCCACGCCGTCGCCAGCCTGGACGGCAGCGCGCGTGTTATCGAGGGCAACTATCGGGATCTTGACGGCTGCTATGACAAAATCGCTTCCATCGGCATGTTCGAACACGTGGGCCGGCGCCGCGCGCGCGAGTACTTCCGCAAGATGGCGGACTTGCTTGCCCCGAACGGACTTTTTTTCAACCACGCGATTGCACGCCCTCAGGGCGTCCAGGATGATGCGGCCAGCCTGTTCGTGCGACGTCAGATCTTTCCGGGTGGCCAGCTCATCCACCTTTGGGAAATGATCCGCGCGGCCGAGGACAGTGGCTTCGAAGTGCTTGACGTCGAAAACCTGCGGCCGCATTACGCGCTCACCTGCCGTGCGTGGCAGCAGCGTCTGACGGCGAATCGCGACGCGGCGCTGCGGCTTGTGGATGAGCCGACCTTCCGCGCATGGCGCATCTGGCTGGCCGCTTCCGCGTTGAGTTTCGAGAACGGTTTCAGCAGCATTTATCAAGTTCTGATGAGCAAACGCGGCGCGCCGCGCCGGCGGCTCACGCGCGAGAACGTGTATTCAAATCCCGGTGCTAGCGATCTCTCAAGATGACACGTAATCGTACCCGCCTTCCGAATAAGCGGTTGAGAGCGTCATACCGGTTTTACCTGGAGCGCCGGGGCAGCGTGATTGGTGCAACGATGTAAAATATCGACATGCGCCCTCTTTTCCTCCTATTAGGTTTTCTCCCCTTGGCGTGCGGGGCTGACGACACCGTCCTCGCGCGCGTGGCTGCTCACGCCGAACGCTTCGGCGCCATTTCACGACAGATCTGGGAGTCACCCGAGCTCGGCTTCCACGAACAGACATCCTCCGCGCTGCTACGCGACGAGTTGCGCGCCAACGGGTTCACCATTGCCGATGCCGTCGCCGGGATGCCCACCGCCTTCACGGCCTCCTGGGGCAGCGGTAAACCGGTGATCGGGATACTCGGCGAGTTTGACGCCCTCCCGGGACTCTCGCAGAAAGACGTGCCTATTCAGGAGCCGGTCGTGGCCAGTGCACCGGGGCATGGCTGCGGCCACAACCTCCTGGGCAGCGGCGCCGCTCTAGCGGCCGTCGCCGCTAAAGAAGAAATGCAGGCGCGCGGTTTGAAGGGAACCATCCGCTTTTACGGCACGCCGGCCGAAGAAGGCGGCGGGGGCAAGATCTACATGATCAACGCCGGCCTGTTCCGCGACGTGGATGTGGTGCTCACGTGGCACCCCAGCGACGCCAACCTTGTCAACCTGCATTCCTGCCTGGCCAACAACGGCGCCAAATTTAAGTTTTATGGCATCGCCTCCCATGCCGCCGCGGCGCCGGAGAAGGGCCGGTCGGCGCTTGATGGCGCGCTGCTGATGCTGCATGCCGTCGAAATCCTGCGTGAGCATGTGCCGCAGGAAACGCGCATGCATTACATCATTTCCAACGGCGGCAGCGCACCGAATATAGTGCCGGCATTTTCCGAAGTGACCTTGCAGGCGCGGCATCCAGACATGACGACGCTTGAAGGCATCTGGCAGCGGATTCTCAAGTGCGCGCAGGCCGGCGCTCTGGCCACCGATACCCGCCTGGAAGTGGAGCAGTCTACCAACTACTCCAATACACTGCCGAACGACGCGCTGGGCGCGCTGGTGGGTCGCAACATGCGCAAGGCCGGCGGCTATGAATACAGCGCCGAGGAGCGGAAGTTCGCTGACGAGATCCAGAAAAGTCTCCCAGCCGGGAAAAGCCGGCCCGGTCCGAATCAGGTTCTGGCCGATGCGGAGGAGGGAACAGACAGCGCATCGACCGACGTCGGCGATGTGAGCTGGAACGTGCCCACACTCTCATTTGTGGCGGCCACCTACGTGCCCGGTACGGCGGCTCATTCCTGGCAGGCCACGGCGCAGGCCGGCATGAGCATCGGGCGAAAGGGAATGCTGGTAGCCGCGCGCACGCTCGCGCTTTCCGTCGTGGATCTTCTTCAGGATGCCCACGCCATCGACGCCGCCAAGGCTTCGTTTGAGGCGCGTAAGGCCGGCCGCACCTGGACCACCCACATCACCCCCGGCTCAAAGCCCCCGCTGAACTACCGCGAATCGGGATCTCGCTAGCAAGCGGCCCCGATGTTGCTCCCGGGGTCTCTTGTCTTGCTGTCTCTTTTTGCTTAACAGGATTTCCGACGCTGTACGCCCTGGCAGTCCTGTTCGCGCTCGGCGCGCTGGCCTGCTGTTTCGGGTTGAATATTTACTTCATGAAGCATCCGCTGGCGGGTGAGCCAGCGTCGTTTTCAGGTAACCCGAAAGTCGCAGCGCGCAATCATCTGTTTGGCATTTTTGGAGGCGCGTGGTGGGGCTGCGGAGGTTGCTTGAATTCTGTGGCCGCCGACCGCCGGGTCTGGACATTCCCGTGATCGATGTTTGTCTGCTATATTGCCGCCATCGGCGTCATCGCACTCGCGTATAACGCTTGATTGGGAGAACTATGAGTCACATGCGAAACAAAATCCTGATTGGCATCGCCGCCCTCCTCCTGGCCGGGAGCCTGTTCGCGCAGGAAAAGCGCTACATCGTCATCGACCAGGACGCGGCCGGACCCGGCGGGACGGACATGATGTCCATCCTGCTGCTGCTGCAATCTCCCCAAGCGAACGTTCTGGGGATTACCGTGGTCACCGGCGACGCCTGGCGCGATGAAGAAGTCGCCCACGCGTTGCGTCTCCTCGAACTGGTCGGCCGGACCGATGTGCCGGTAGTCCCCGGCGCCTCGTTCCCATTGGTTCGGACGCAGCAGGAAACCGAGCTCTGGCAGCAACTTTACGGAAACATCGTTTACATGGGCGCATGGACCAAGCGCCCCACCAGTCACGGCCCCTATGAAGTGCCGCCGCTGCGGGAAGGCAATCCCAAGACCAAGGCACTCACCGAGGGCGCCGCGCATTTCCTGGTGCGGATGGTTCGGGAACACCCGCATGAGGTGACGATCTATGAAGGTGGCCCCCTGACCAACCTGGCGCTGGCTCTCAGCATTGACCCGCGGTTCGCCGAGTTGTCCAAGGGGCTTGTCTTAATGGGTGGCAGCTTGAATCCGCAAACCGACAATCCGGAGTTTGCCACCAATCCGCGGCACGAGTTCAATCTTTGGTTCGACCCCGAAGCCAGCCACATCGTACTGCGCGCTCATTGGCCGTCGATCGTCTGCACCACCGTCGACGTGTCGGTGAAGACGCAGCTCAGCGAGCAGATGATGAAAGAGATCTCCCAGGTTCAGACGCCGGTGGCGCAATACCTGGCCCGCTATTCGCACCCCGGCCGCAGTTACCTGTGGGATGAATTGGCGGCGGCGGCCTGGCTCGACCCCAGCCTGATCACCGCCGAACGTCAGGTCTACATGGATGTGAACCTCGATCGGGGCGCCGGATATGGCGACACGCTGATCTGGTCCGATGGTGTCAAACCGGCTTGGGATGTTCAGTTGGTCCATGCCCAGATGGACGTGAACATGCCGAAGTTTGCGGAGATGTTCGTGAAGCTCATGACGGCGCCCACTCCAGGCGCGCACGACCCCTTGATGCTTAAGGCGCCTCCTCCCCAAGCCGCTGCGCCGGGCCGCGTCCAGTAGCTCCACGCGGATGCCGGTTGGGCCGAGAGGGGGGTGAAACGAACGGGGTGATAACTATGCCCAGAATTGGGGGATCATGGTTGGTGAGAGCGGCCCTGATCGGCGGCTGTTCCCCTGCGTTCAAACCGATCTGGCCGGAGTGTTCTTGATCATCGTAAGCAGCATGACAACTTCATCTTGCGCTTTGATCCCGTGCTCCAGGTTTGGGTGCATGTAGACGAAAGTGCCTGCGGTCGCCTGTTGTTCCTCGCTGCCGAGCTTCAGCAGGGCATTTCCTTTTAAAAACGTCAGCATGGCCGGGAAAGGCGCGGTATGCGCGGAAAGCTCTTGCCCGGGTGCAAAGCCGAACAGAATCACCTTCGTTCTGTCGTCGTTCTGCAGGGTC
Source organism: Bryobacterales bacterium (assembly GCA_963842505.1). Taxonomy (GTDB): domain Bacteria; phylum Acidobacteriota; class Terriglobia; order Bryobacterales; family Bryobacteraceae; genus PALSA-129. The sequence goes on along the minus strand of CAWJGZ010000002.1, from coordinate 1,242,453 downwards.
TGACTCAGTATGCCGTTTTCCGGGACTTTCGCTTGTTGGCGAAGATCTCGCACGTAAACGTATGTGTCACTCATTCTTTCATCATTCTCCTCCCGGCGCCGTCCAACCTGCGGGCAGCAGCCAGAGCGCGGCCCAAAGTGCCGTAAACACGCAATAGTCCTCTTTGTTCAATCAAACCACGAAATCGCAAAAAGGTTGCGCGATGATCTGATGAGCCTGTCCGACGAAATGGATCGTCATCAGCTGGCCGAGGTCCGATCTTGGCCCGGATGCAAAGCACGAAGTGAGTCCGGAAACCCTCGAAAATAATCTTCGAGTGTCAGCGGTGCCGTTCCGGTGAAACGGAGGACCGTGTCGCTTGTGCGCTTCAGTTCGCCTGCCGCGATCGCCTCGAACCAACCAACGGATAAATCCACCCGCCACGCCAACGGTTCCAATCTGCTCAACCGTTCCCGCGCCGCATCTGCGGACTCATCTTCATATCGAAGCTGCCGGCCGGCGAGCGTGGACAGCCGCCTGGCAATTTCGGCAACGCTCAGCGCTTCGGGCCCGGTCACATCGTAAATGCCGCCGGGCCGTCTCCGCAGTACGGCGGCCGCCGTCCGGGCGGCATCCCCTCGGGAAACGAAAGCCCCGCATCCCTGCCGCGCCGGCCCGCAAACCACGCCCTCGGCGTCGAATTTCTCAAGGAACATGTCGATGTAGAAGGCGTTACGGAGCACCGTGCACGGGAGGCCTGCCGCGAAAAGGTATTGTTCGCTCAGATAATGATCGCGGGAGAAGGGATACTTCGAGTCCGGAGCGGCCCCCTGTAGAGACAGATAGACGACGTGGCCTACACGCGCCCGCGCAGCGGCCTGAAAGGCGTTTTTGTGCAGCCGTGCACGCTCGCCCGGCTCGCCGGATGCAGAAACCACGAGTGCTGCGCTTACTCCCGCGAACGCATCTTTCAGGGTTGCTGGCTCGGCAAAGTCCCCGCGAACCGTCTCCGCCTCCGCCAGTTTCGGCGCGCGCTGCGGGCTGCGGGTCATCAGACGTAAACGATATCCGTCACTCGCCAGCAATTCGGCGGTGCGGCGGGCGACCCGCCCAGAGGCACCGGTAATCAGAATCACATCAGATCGAGACGTTTTCGTGCCAAGCCTCCGTACCGGCGGTAACGTGTCAACTGCCATGGTATCGCGGCGTGAAGTTCAGGATCCCGTTAGCCTGCCGCGAGCATTGCCTTGGCATCGAACAGGCGTCGCTTCGAGGCGAGTCAGTCTCTTCTTGTGGCCAACAGCAGGTTTGAAGCGATTTTTCCGTATCCGTAGCCGATCCGGAAATCGAGCGGCTTCGGCGCCAACGTCAGGTAGGCTTTTCTCAGATCCGGTTGTTCAAGCCAGCGGAAGCTGCCATAGGGGCGGACATATTCACCGTACAACTGAACTCGCCAACGCGCCGTAGTGAAGAAGTGGTACGGAATTCCGGAGTCGTCTTGCAGGACCGCTAAGCTGTTCGACAAGATGCGCTCGCGGATCGTCGAAAACTCCTGCTTGTGCAGCATGTACGAGGTTGCTTTGAGGAACGTCGTGGTGCCCTTCAGGCTGGTGAGGAAACTCACGAAGGCTCCGTTCTCCCGCAGGCCGTTGTCGGAGAGGTTCACGGAGAAATAGAAGAGTTTGTGAACGGACTGGTCGCTGTCAGTCTGGAAGTCGATCTCCACGCCCTTGTTGCCGATTCTTCCCGGTGCCTGGTAATCGGCCGCCCGCTCCATGATTTGCCCGGCATCGTCCAGTCGTACATACCGAAAGCCGAGGATCGTATGGTTTGTGCGAACCAATAGCTGAAGGATCGGCAGGAACAGCCCATCGGTCACTTGGCCCCGAAACTGGCGGTCCATCTGGCGTGTAATGAAAAAGCTGCGGCTCAGCTCCGATTTGATGGTTGTCTGGACCCTGGCGAGATATTTCCCCAGATTCTTCCGGACAATTTGTTTCGTCGTCGGCAAGGTTCCAGCGGGCTCCAGCCCAACCATCACGTACACGGGATTCTGCGGGAAGAAAATCGTAACCATGAGCGCGTCCGGACCGCTGAATGGATAGAACACCGGTGAACTGGTGAGGGAGGTGCCGCTGATCTCCTGCTTCTGGAACGCGCGCATTGCGGGAAGAGATTTGTCCTCAATCTCGCTCCAGCGGCGATCCAATTCGCGGCGGTGCCTCACCCATTCGTCACGTTTCTGAAAAGCGGCGAACGGGCTGCCGGGCTTCGCCGGTAATCCCGCCAGAAACCGCCCAACATCATCGGCATACCGGTCGCGAGGCGTCGGCTCTGAGAACCGGTTCGCGCTGGGCTTCTGGCCGTCAGTCTTCTGGGGATGACCGCATGAGAGGGCGAGCCCGGCCAGGCACAGGTAGAGAAGGTGAATGCAGGGGTGGTGCTTTCGGATCACCTCTTCCAGTTAAAGAAACCTCTTGATTCCTATTGTAGTTGGTTTAGCCCGCATGGACCTTCGCGCCTTGGCGGCCGTGGCTGAGATGCACCCTCGGTGGTGGTTCTCAGCCGGGGGCTTCGTGCTGGTTATCGCATAAGTTACTCATTCTCTAGTGCTTGTAATTGGCATGTGGTTTGCACCACACAGAGCCGGAAGTATTGGAGGTCCTTATGAATCGGACAGTGCAGACGTTCAGATCCGCAATGCCAGTGCTTGCTCTTGGCGCGGTCCTGATGTTGCTTGGCCCCACGGTCGCATTGGCCCAGCGCGGCGGCGGGGGACGCGGTGGGCACTCTGGCGGCAGTTTTTCCGGCCGTTCGTTCTCAAGCGGCGGTGGGCGCAGCTATGCCGCTCCTTACGCGGGCCGCAGCTATTCCGGCGGGGGGCGTAGTTATGCTGCTCCCTATGCGGGCCGTAGCTATTCCGCCGGGCGCAGCTACTATGGAGGCGGGTACTATGGTGGAGGGGGCGCTTACTACCCTGGCCGGTTCTACGCCGGCCGAGGCTATTATTACAGTGGACGATTCTGGGCTCGTCCTTACTTTGGCATCGGGATCGGCATCCCATTCGGCTGGGGCTACAATTCGGGTTTCGGTTGTGGCTACTATGACGGATATGGCTATTGGCACCCGGCTCCGTGCTATCCGAACCTCTACTCGGGCTACTGATCGAATCGCCGCCTGACGAATCGTAGGGCGCGCGAGCAACCCGGCTGCCCGCGCGCTTCCCTTATCTGGCCCTTCACTCAGCCGCCTAGCCGCGTTGTTCAACCAGCAAAGCCAAGGCCCTCATCGAAAAGCCTCCAGGGGAGGATGCCAGGAATATTTGGGTATGCTCACGCGCCCAATGGGATTATCATATTTGCATATCCGGCCTCCGCGGAGCAGCGAGGCGGCAACGCGGACGGATAGTCCACGGCGTATCGCGAATAAAGCTGAGAAGGAGGCTGCTTTATGCCTTTGAGCAAGAGAGCGATCGCGGAATTCCGGTAACGAATGTGTCGGTGAATCCCGCGCGGAGCACGGGCCCGGCGCTGTTCGTCGGTGGCTGGGCGGTGCAGCAACTCTGGCTATTCTGGCTGGCGCCGATAGTGGGAGCTGCGATTGCGGGAATCGTTTACCCGGTCGTCGCCAGAGAACCAGAGCCGGAGCAGAAGGTCACGGCGGTGCGCTGAAGAGATATCGGTTTGAATCGTCCCGCGCCTGGCCGCAAGATCGAAACAGACCTCGGAGCCCTTCGCTGAGCGAAGCAAAGCCCCGCTCATCGAAAGGACGAGACATCATGTCGAAGAAAGAAGAAATGCAAGGAGAACACAGAAGATGAAACACAAACTCACGGTTTTCTTGATTCTGGCACTGGCCGCCTTCTTCGCATCGCAGGCCTTCGCGCAAGTCCAGCTTTCGGTGAACATCGCGCCGCCCCCCATCGCCGTGTTCGATCAGCCCCCCTGTCCCGGCGACGGGTACATTTGGACGCCCGGCTACTATCAGTACGGTAACTACGGTTACTACTGGGTGCCGGGTCAATGGGTTATCCCTCCCAGTGAGGGACTCCTCTGGACGCCCGGCTATTGGGGCTTCGCCGGCGGCAGATATGCCTGGCACGAAGGATATTGGGGCCCGAAAGTGGGCTTCTACGGCGGTGTGAATTACGGCAACGGCTACTTCGGCTCAGGCTTCACCGGAGGACGTTGGGAGGCGGGCGTCTTCCGGCATAATACTGCCATCTCGAACGTGGACGTCAGGAACGTGCACAATACTTACGCCGACCACACGGTGGTACGGGAGGTCAAGGGCCCGAATCATGCGTTCAACGGTAAAGGTGGAATCCAGGCACAACCGTCGCGTGACGAAATGGAGGCAAGTCGCACGCCGCACCAAGGTCCCACACCGGCCCAAGTCTCGCATGCACAAGAGGCTCATAACAACCATCTGGCGGCTCATGGAGCCGCACGCAAGTAGCGGCCAGGAACAAGAAGAAGTAGCTTCTCGTACCGGTAGGGAAGTTCCCCCATGGCGGATTGGGTTAGCACGCTCGGTGTTGCGATGGGATCGGCGTGGCTGTCCGGCATCAATCTGTACGCTGCTGTCGCCACGCTCGGGCTCTTGGAACGCTTCGACTTCGCCATCTTCCGGGAGATCTCGGGTTTGTTGGCGAATGGTGGGTGATCTTGCTGGCATCCGCGTTGTACCTTGTCGAGTTCGTGGCCGACAAAGTGCCGGTGGTCGATTCCATGTGGGACGTCGTACATACCTTTATTCGCGTCCCTGCCGGAGCCGTGCTGGCGTCCGCCGCCTTCGCGCATTTCAATCCATCTGTTCGCATTGCCGCCTTGCTGCTGGGTGGTGGGGTCGCGCTCGGTTCGCACGGGGCTAAGGCGGCAACGCGCGTCGGCGCAAACCTTTCGCCGGAGCCGTTCTCGAATGTTGTATTGAGTTTCGTCGAAGACCTGGTGGTGATCGGCTCCTCGTTCGTAATCGCATCGCATCCTGTCGTGATGATTGCGGTCGTCGCGGCTTTTCTATGCGTGATCGCGTGGTTGTTCCCTAAAATCGTTCGTACCCTGCGAGGTTTCTTGAAAGGAGCGTTTCGAAAATGTTACACATGATCGGACACGGCATCTTCGGACTCATCATTGGGCTGTTGGCCCGGGCCGTGATGCCAGGCCGGCAGCATATGGGCCTGATAATGACGATGATTCTGGGCTTGGTCGGTGCGTGGCTGGGCGGCTTCATCGGCCAAAAGACCGGCATGTACAAGGAAGGCCATCCCGCTGGCTTCCTCATGGCGCTCGTCGGCGCGGTGATCGTTCTGTTTATTTACTCACATATTGTGGCCTGATTCTTCGGACCAGATCTGAAACAGGTCAGCAGGCGCAAGCGGTTTGTCAAAGCGGATGAAAGTTCCTGTCGGCCGGATGTATTGTGCGCGCTCCTGACAGTCCGCGTTCGAGAGGGCAGTGCTATGTCCGCCTCGGGGTTGTGCCGGGTCGGAGATGCGGATATGATAATCCTGTTGGGCGCGCGAGGACACCCAAATGTTCTTGGCATCCTCACATGGAGACTGTTCCGATAAGGGCCTTGGCTTTGCGGGTGGACAACTCTGCGGAATCGGCGAAGGCAAGCACGAAGAAGCGTTCCCAATCCCTAAGCGACCTTCCACCCGACTTTCCAGCTATCTTCCTGCCCCGCTATGGTCAGCACACGGGCGGCCAAGGCACCGTATCCGACGAATTCAGAAAGGAGATCGAGCGTTATGCGGATCATTGCTTTTGGACGTAATGCGGCACTGCTGATCGCTGTAGCCAGCATTCCCGTCGTGGGACAACAGAACACAGGTTATCTGAAGACGAACGTCGATCCTGGTAGGGCGGGAGTCTTCATCGATGGCAAGTACGTCGGGCCAGCCGGGAATTTCCGCGTTGGCCGGAAATACACGGTTGCGGCGGGTGAGCACGAGGTCAGACTGTCGGAACCCCGCTACGACGATGTGGTTACAAAGGTCACGATTCAAGCGGGCAAGACTACCAAGCTCGCTGAGACGATGAAAGCCCTGCCGCCCGCAAAACCGCCGTTTGGGCGTCTGCGCACCATCGCCGCGGACAAGTTCGCGGCCGTTTATGTAAACGGCAAGTTCATGGGCCACGCTGGAGAGTTCAACAACTCGGTGCAGGGCCTTATGCTGAACCCCGGCACGTATATGGTGAAGGTCGTACCTGTGAGTGGTGGAGAGGGGCGCGAAGAGCAAGTCAAAATTGAAGCGGACAAGGTGACGATCTTCCAAGCGCAGAAATAGTTGCCGGACAGCCCGTGTGTTGACCCCGGAAGGCAGATGTTATGCCTGCCGGGCCTCTTGCTTCTGGCGGGTTGCGGCTGCTGCCGGCGGTCAGGACGGCAGTTACCTCGCTGGACCCGCCAGGAACGCTTGTCGCGAAACGTAAGAGATCACGCACCGCAAAACTGGAATGTCGTTGGCGCCCGGCGCGGCCCCGGATGTTCGACCTGATACAAAATGCCCGGGGCGTGAGCGGCATCGCGACGCGGCCGCTTCTCTCAAGCAATAATGTGTAAAATGGGAAAAGAGGGTTCCTGAAGGTGGCGCAAAGTGCGGACTCCTGCGGATTATCTCTTGACTTGCCGCCAGACGTAAGATACCATATACTACGAAACCAGACTGTTGCGAGGCGTACAGCCCCGCCGCCTAGAGCGGCTGCAAGACCGCTCATCTTCAATAATCTTCGGTTGTCCAGCACCGCTTAATACGAGTGGGGCACGCTTCGGTGCTATTCCATCATATGGTGTCCTGAAACCAGGCGGTGCTAGAGGCCCGGATGCACCGGCGATTGTTGAAGACCGAACACAAAGGGGTGTAACCAAACCAATGCAGGCAACCAAAAACTCCATCTCGGAACGGATCTCATTGATTAGCGTATCCGCCACGGTGAAAGTGGGGGCGGACGCGGAAAAGCTTCGCGCGACGGGCGTGGACGTGGTGGACTTCGGAATGGGCGAGCCCGATTTTCCTACGCCGGACAACATCAAACAGGCGGCAATTCGCGCGCTGGAGCAGAACTTCACGAAGTACACGGCGCCGGGCGGCACGGCGGAGTTGAAAAAAACCGTGTGCGAAGGGCACGCGCGGGATTTCGGCACGGATTACAAGCCGAACGAGTGCCTGATCACCGTGGGCGGCAAACACGCCATCTTCAACCTGATGCAGGCGCTGGTGAACCCGGGCGACGAAGTGGTGATTCCGGTGCCGTACTGGGTGACCTACAAGGACGTCGTGAACTACGCCGGCGGCAAGTGCGTGTTCGTGGATACGGACGAAACCAACGGGTTTGCGCTGACGGCGGCGATGCTGGAACCGCACCTGACGGACCGCACCAAGATGGTAATTATCAATTCGCCGTCCAACCCGAGCGGCGCCATCGTGGAGCGCGCGGAGTTCGAGAAGATCTTCCGGATGACGTCGGCGCGCGGAATCTACCTACTGACGGACGAATGTTACTGCAAGTTCGTGTATGACGGCAAGCCGTACTCGATTGCGTCGCTGGCGGGAGCGAAGGAAACGGTGCTGGTGGTGGGTTCGCTTTCGAAGACCTATGCCATGACCGGGTGGAGGATCGGGTACGCACTGGCGCCGGCGCCGATTGTGGTAGCGATGACCAAGCTGCAAAGCCACTCGACGTCGAACCCGACGTCGATCTGCCAGAAGGCGGCGGTGGAAGCGCTGCGCGGGCCGCAGGAATCGGTAGGGACGATGCTGGCGGAATACCGGAAGCGGCGGAGCTTCGTAATCCAGCGGTTGCGGGCAATTCCGGGCGTGACGTGCCAGGAGCCGCGCGGGGCGTTTTATGCGTATCCGAATGTGGGAGTGGTGCTGGGAAAGCATGGCATCGGGAGCACGCAGCAGTTCGCGGAGCGACTGCTGGCGGAAGGGCACGTAGCGGTGGTTCCGGGCGAGGCGTTCGGCACGGACCGGCATGTGCGCATTTCGTATGCGACGTCGATGACGGAACTGGAGCGCGGGCTGGACCGGCTGCACCAGTTCATCGTGAAGAATTCGTAGTCATACTTGAGTCATAATCCAGATTTTTGTTTTCTCGAAAAAGGAGTCTGCTTTGCGAAAGAAAGTCACGGTCGTCGGCGCTGGAAACGTCGGCGCCAATTGTGCGTTACGAATTGCCGACAAGGAACTCGCCGATGTAGTCCTGGTGGACGTGGTTGAAGGCGTTCCCCAGGGTAAAGGGCTCGATTTGCTCCAGTCCGGTCCGGTCCAAGGCTACGATCTCAATGTGGTTGGCTCCAACACCTATGAGCTCACCGCCGATTCCGATCTTGCCATCATCACGGCGGGCTTCCCGCGCAAGCCCGGAATGACCCGCGACGACCTGCTGTTGGCCAACTACGAGGTGATCCGCAACGCCACCGAACAAGTGGCCAAGTATTCGCCCAACTGCATCATCATCGCGGTCACCAATCCGCTCGATGCCATGACCCAGGCGGCCATGTGGGTCTCGAAGTTTCCCAAGCACCGCGTGGTCGGCATGGCCGGCGTCCTCGATAGCGCGCGCTTCCGCACCTTCATCGCGCAGGCGCTCAATGTCTCAGTGGAAAATGTCACCGGCGTGGTGATAGGCGGTCACGGCGATGCCATGGTGCCACTGGTGCGCTTGAGCAGCGTCTCGGGAATCCCGCTCACCGAGTTGATGGACCAGGCGACCATTGACGGAATCGTCGCCCGTACCCGCAACGGCGGCACTGAAATCGTCAAGCATCTGAAGACTGGCGGCGCCTACTACGCTCCGTCGGCTGCGGCTGTGGAGATGGCTGAGTCGATCCTCAAGGACAAGAAGAAAGTGCTGCCCTGCGCCGCCTATCTGGAAGGCGAGTATGGCATCAACGGTCTCTACGTGGGAGTTCCGGTCAAGCTCGGAGCCGCGGGCGTCGAGAAGATTTACGAGATCAAGCTCACGGCCGAAGAGCAGGCCATGCTGAACAAGAGTGCCGCCGGCGTTCGGGAATTGATCAACGTGCTCAAGAAGAAGTAAAGTCGCGTCGATGCGGAAGATTGGGCGCGTGTCCCCAGCCTCGCGTCAGAGTGTGGCAGGGGATCTGCGCGATGCCAAACCTGCTCCCCCTTATTGGCACGCCGCCAGTGATCACATATTACATACCAGATTAAACCATCCTCACCCAACCGAGCCTTGGCGGCGCCCGCGTGGTCGGCTATTTCGGCATCCCCGTAAAGTGGAAGTCCTGGCCGATGTAGCTGACCAAAGGCCGGGGGCGCACGTTCGGAAATGCCGCAATATGAATTGATTAAGCCGCGGCAAGAAGCGGCTCGGCCCCACCCCCGCTACCGCCAGGTGCGGCTCCGGACGCTCAACCCGCTGACGAAATGGTGCCCGGGGAACTGCTGCGAGTCGCTCCTTGACTCGGAGCGAGGTGTGAGATACCATATACTACAAACCCGGACTGTTGCGAGGCGCAGTGCCCCGCCGCCTAGAGCGGCTGCAAGCCCGCTCATTTTCGACAATCATCAGTAATCCAACATCGCTCAATACGAGCGGGGGGCATGCGTGCCTTAGGATGAGGACGATATATGAAAAAGCGCTTCATGAATTTTTTGCTTCGGGGTGCGCCCGCCATCTCCGCGGCGTTACTCATTATGTTGTCAATGCCGGCTTTCGGGCAGACGATCACCACCGGCGACATCACCGGCATGGTGACTGATTCGAGCGGTGCTATTGTTCCCAACGCAACCGTAACCGTCAAATCTATTGACACGAACGAAGCCAGGACAGCGACTCCCAATGCGGTCGGCCGCTACCGTTTCACATTCCTTAAGCCGGGCCGCTATTCCATCACGGCTACGGCTCCCGGTCTGACCTCGGGATCATCCGAAATTGCCCTGCTCGTTGGTCAGGAACCCGCAGTCGACTTGGTCCTACGGGTGGAAGGCACACAGCAGACAATCGAAGTGACTTCCGTCACGCCATTGGTGCAGACGGAAAACGCGAATCTGGCCACGTCATTCAACCAGAAACAGATGGTGGACCTGCCTACCAGCGGTGGCGATATCACGAACGCCGCTTTCACGGTTCCTGGAATCACCTTAAACGTGGGCGGCGGTAACGCGAACTTCAACGCGCACGGAATTCCCTTTAACGCCAGCCTGTTCACGCTGAACGGGGCCGACATCAACGAGCCGTATAACAACAATAATAAGTCGGGCGCCAGCAATAACACTCTGGGTCAGAACGACATTGCCGAAGCCGCGGTCATTCTGGATGCCTACAGCGCGCAATACGGGCGCATGGCCGGCGTTCAGGTCAACTACATCACAAAGTCCGGTACGAATTCCATCCACGGCAACCTGGGCTATAGTTACAACGACGCTATCCTAAATGCCAACGGATTCTTCAACAACGCAACCGGCACGCCGCGGGGCCGCTCGGTAGCGAACCAGTATGCGGCATCGATCGGCGGGCGGATTATCAAAGACAAGACCTTCTTCTTCGTCAACACCGAAGGACTTCGCTATGCACTGCCCTCGACAGGCGTAGTGTCCGTTCCTTCCCCTCAATTCGAGCAGTACACACTGGCCCACATACCGGCTGCTTCCCTACCCTTGTATCAGGATATTTTCAACCTCTATAACAACGCGCCTGGTATCAGCCGTGCCGTGCCGGTGACTAACGGCACTGGTCTCCTGCAAGACGGCTACGGAAATCTCGGCTGCGGACACCAGACCTTCCCCGGCACTTATGTTAACGGTTCAAGTGGTGCGCAGTTTGGGGTGACCGTGCCTTGCGCCCTGGCGTTCGGGACGACCGCGTCGAGCGTAAACACCGAAAGTCTGTTCTCAACCCGCGTGGATCACACCATCAACGAGAAACAACGGATTTTCTTCCGCTTCAGCAAGGACTGGGGCGTTCAGGCCACCACCACCAGCGCGCTGAATCCGGTCTTCAACGAAACGAGCAACCAGCCGTGGTACATTGGGCAGATCAACCACACGTACATGATCAGCTCGGCGCTGGTGAATAACTTTGTCGCCAATGTGAATTACTACACGACGATATTCGGAGTTTCGGATTTTGCTAAGGCGCAATCTCTGATGCCGGCGGAGTTCCAAACGGCCACGAACGGCGCGGTTGGCACCCAAGCCTTCACCGATGGCGGAGCCAACGGGGGCGGATTCGCAAACCTGGGCGTGCCATTGCCGGATGGAAGAAGGGGCACTCAATACGCCTTGATCGACGATCTCTCATGGAGCCACGGTGCGCACGCGTTCCAAGTAGGCGTCAATTTCCGCCGGAACCGCATCACCGACACTACGCTGTTGACCGGATCGCAGATCGGCGTTTACACCTTGGCCGATTTGACGGATTTTGCGAATGGCGTGGTGAACAGCACGAACAAGGGTAGCGTCTTCACCCAGGCCTTCCCGCAATTGCAGGCCGCTCACGACTATCTCTACAACCTGGGTTTCTATGTGCAAGACGAATGGAGTATTCGTCCCACCATTAAGCTGACGTATGGAATTCGTTTCGAGCGCAGCGAAAATCCGCCGTGCAAAGAGAATTGCTTCTCGAACTTGACGGGCTTCGCGCCTACGTCTGCGGCCACCGTTCCGTATAACTCCTCAATCCAGACCGCACAGCACAACGCATTCACGAGCATCGAATCGCTTGTGCCGGCGCCGCGCGTCGGACTCGTCGTCTCGCCGTTCGGCCAGAACAAGACGGTGTTCCGCGGCGGAGTTGGGCTTTTCGCCAATACTTTCCCGGGAAACCTCGTAGCGAACATGCTCACCAACTCGCCGAACGTGTTTACTCCGACTGTAAAATTTGGGACGGTCGGCCTGGGTTCCCAGGCCGGCAGCGCTCAAGCTGCCGCCATCGCCTCGGCGAATGCGTTCCAAAGCGGCTTCGCCCAAGGCTACACGATGTCGCAACTGCAGGGCGTGTTGGGACAGGTGCCGTTTGGCGCTCCGAGTTATTTCACCGCGCCGAATGAGTTCCTGAACGCCAAGGTCCTCGAATGGAGTTTTGAGGTCGAACAGCCGCTCACGGCGCGCAACCTTCTGTCAGTCTCTTATTCGGGCAACCACGGATACGACGAGAGCGGAACCAATGCGGACATGAACGCATATATCGGCACGGCTAGCCGGTACCCGAACGGGTTCGCGGGCCTGCCCACGACGGCGCCGGACGCGCGCTTCGCGACCGTGACAAAGCTCTCCACGTCGGCGGTTTCCAACTACGATGGCCTTTCCGCGCAGGTGCGGCATGCTTTCAGTCTCGGCCTGCAGGGGGAGATCGGTTATACGTGGAGCCACTCGCTGCAGTACGGTCCAGTGGCATATTCCACCACCAACCCACATGCGACCAGTGGTCTGGCGACTGTGTACGACCCCACCAACACGAGCTTCGGCTATGGTTCCACGGACTTCGACCGGCGGCATGCCTTGAGTGCTGACGTGGTGTGGAATCCTCCGGCGTTCAAACAGCACCTGCTGGAATCGATCCTGGGCGGCTGGACCGTCGGTACCAAGCTGTATGCGTACAGCGGCCGGCCGTTCTCCGTTACCAACAGCCAGATCCCCGGGCTGCTTTCCTCGACCTTTGGCGGTCAGGTGCTTGCGGATCTGTTGGTCCCCAGCCTTCAGGGAACCCATTGCGGCAATGTCAACGTCAGGTGCCTCACCGCGTCTGAGTTCGCAACTTCGCAAAGCCAGGACGACTTCGGGAACATCCCGCCGAACAGTTTTCGCGGGCCTGGTTACTTCGACATTGACGCCCAACTTACCAAGAAGGTCCCGATCAGGGAGCACATGTCATTCCAGTTCGGAGCGAGCGCTTTCAACTTGCTCAATAATACGAGCTTTGCCAACCCGAATAGCAACGTGGCGAGCGGGTCGTTTGGTTTGATCACCAGCGCCCAAAGCGCGCCAACGAGTATGTATGGAACCGGCCAGGGCGCGCTAGTGTCCAACCGCGTGCTCGTGGTGACCGCGAAGTTCACGTTCTAGAGAACTGGGAAGAGGAACTCAGCCATGAGACATTCGTGGTGTGCAATCGTGGGATGTGCCTTTTTCGCGGCGCAACTTGCGCCCGGCGCATCTCAGATCACACTCGAGGACCTGGCGTCGGTATCGGCGCCAGGTCCGCATGTCCTGTCGCCGGATGGAAGGCAGTTCGCAATTATACAAAGTGGGCAGATCGCTCTGGTACCGGTGGGCGGCGGGCTGGCGGTCGCGCTGACGTCGACGCCGGGTGACAAATCTGAAGTGAGATGGTCGCCTGACGGTAAGAAGTTGGCGTTCGTCAGTCAGGGTGGAATTTGGGTAGTGGCGGCGGCCGGAGGACAGCCGAAGCGCTTGACGGACGGGCCTGTTGGACCCGGAGATCCGCGCGGCGCAACGGACCGGGCCCCTCGATGGAATCCCACCGGCAAGTGGATCCTGTATGAATCCGGCCGGCGCGGACAAGATGAACTCTACGTTGTCAACGAAGCCGGTGGCGCGCCGGTCTACTTGGCGTCGACGGAGATCTACCACGGGCGTTATCAGATCTCGAGCGGTGGAACCGGCCATGACGATGACGCAGTGTCCGGAGAACCGCTTCGATCCCAGCCCCACGTGGTCGCCCGATGGCACGCTAGTGGCGTACGCCGAGCGGTCGCGCGAGTTCTTCTCGGGCAAGTTGAAAGTGGTGGGGTTCGATCCTGCCGCGGGGCGCGCCAAGGGCGCTCCGGTCGAGATCTACACTGCCAAGGCGGATCGCGGCGGCGCGTGGGCGGTTGACGCGGCGGGTTGGTCTACCAACGGTAAGAATCTTGCAGTAGTGTTGCAGGACAGCGGATGGGATAAGGTTTACCTGCTGCCGGCAACCGGCGGCACGCCCAAACAGCTTACTTACGGTCAATATGACGATCTGAATCCTGTATTCTCGCCTGATGGTAAATCGCTGGCGGTGGTTTCGAATCGCGTCAGCCTCGAAGAACAACAGATCTGGATCGTTCCTCTGGACGGCTCCGCGGCGCGCCGCCTGACCAATCTTCCCGCGGGAGTCGAGACGAATCCGCAATGGTCTCCGGATGGTTCGAAGATCTACTTTTTCCGCAGCGCGCCGCTCCAGGCGCCGGATCTTTATGTTGCGCCGACCAGCGGGAACGCCGATGCGAAGGCGCTGACGAAGACGACGCCGGCGGCGTTTGAGCAAGCCGGGTTCAAGCTGCCCGAAGAGGTGCATTTCAAGGGCAAAGACGGTCTTAACCTCGCGGGGATTCTGTATCGCCCCGTGGGGTTCAAGGCCGGGACCCGCTACCCGGCGGTGTTGTGGATTCACGGTGGACCGGAAGGCCAGGACACCTACAGTTTCTCGCCGTTGTCCCTATATCTGGCGCAGGAAGGCTACTTGGTGCTTCTGCCCAATTATCGGGGAAGCACGGGTCACGGCGAGAAATTCCGCAACCTGAACGTTGAGGATTCGGGCGGCGCTGAGATCGACGATATCGGTGCCGCGGCCCAGTACCTGGTGAATCAGGGGCTGGCGGATCCGAAGCGTCTCGCGATCGGCGGCGGCAGCCATGGCGGGACGGTGGTGGCGAACGCAGTGGTGAAGCTGCCGGATTTGTTCGCCGCGGCGCTGGAGTTGTTCGGCGTCGTGGATCGCGCGTTGTTCTTGCAGTATACCAACCGTAACTCGGCGATCCGCTGGGAAATCAAGATGGGTGGGCTTCCGGACGAGAAGCCGGCCGTCTACCGGAAGGCAAACGTGCTGCTCGACGTCGCGAAGATCAAGACACCCCTGCTGGTAATGCACGGCGAGGAAGACCCGCAAGTGCCGCCGCAGGAATCCCAGCAATTTACCGAGGCGTTGAAGAAGAACGGGAAGACTTTCTCGTACGTTACTTATCCTCGCGAGGGACATGGGTTCCGCGAGCGCGAGCATCGGCTGGACGCGTGGCAGAAGCAACTCGCGTTCCTGCGCAAATACCTGAAGCCCGAAGGTCAAGGCGGGGCGGCTGAGAACTAACTTGCTTCTTGACGTTCCGCGCGATATGAGATATCATATATTACTACACTAGTAAGGCGGCGAGGCGGGCGGCCACACCGGCTTGGGCGATTGCAATACCGCCTATTTTTCAGGGAGACAGGCATGGACATTCACTTTGTGGTGCACGACGAGAACGATTCGGTAGGGGTTGTCGTCGTTGAAGGCGTGAAGGCCGGTGACCGGCTCACCGGATGGATTATGGATCAGGACCGGATCATCACTCACCAGGCGATCAGCGAGATTCCCATCGGACATAAGCTGGCCATTAAAGGGCTGGCGAAAGGCGACACGGTCATCAAGTACGGCGTGGATATCGGCCGCGTGGTGGCGCCCATCGCGGCCGGCGAGCATGTGCACGTGCATAACCTGAAGACCAAGCGTTGGTAGATCCGAGGAGAGCAAAACGTGGCTATCGATTTGAGTAAGAAAACTTTTTGGGGTTACCGCCGGGAAAACGGGCGCGCCGGTGTGCGCAACCACGTCATCATCCTGCCGGTGGACGATCTGTCCAACGCCGCCTGCGAGTCCGTGGCCAACAACATTAAGGGCGCGCTGGCGCTGCCGCATCCGTATGGACGGCTGCAGTTTGGCGCGGATCTGGACCTGCATTTCCGCACGCTGATCGGCACGGGGTCGAACCCCAATGTGGCGGCGGTGGTGGTGATCGGGATTGAAGACGGCTGGGCGCAAAAGGTGGCGGATGGCATCGCCGCCACGGGCAAGCCGGTGGCCTATTTTGGCATCGAACGGCACGGCGACATCGATACCGTGGCGCGCGCCTCGCGGGTGGCCAAGGAATTCGTGCAGGCGGCCTCGGGGTTGCGGCGGGTGGAGTGCCCGCTGAAAGATCTGTGGGTATCCACCAAGTGCGGCGAATCGGACACCACGTCGGGCTGCGCGGGCAATCCGAGCGTGGGCAATGCCTTCGACAAGCTGTACGAACAAGGGGTGACGCTGGTCTTCGGCGAGACCACGGAAATCACCGGTGGCGAGTCGCTGGTGGCGAAGCGCTGCCGGACTCCCCAGATCGCCGAGCAGTTCATGGCGATGTTCAACCGCTACCAGGACCTGATCAACAAGCACAAGACCAACGATCTTTCGGATTCGCAGCCCACCAAGGGCAACATTGCGGGCGGCCTGACGACCATCGAGGAGAAGGCACTGGGCAACATCCAGAAGATCGGCAAGAAGTGCCTGGTGGATGGCGTGCTCGACAAGGCCGAAGCTCCCCAGGGAGCGGGGCTGTGGTTCATGGATTCTTCCTCGGCGGCGGCTGAAATGGTGACGCTGGTGGCGGCGGCGGGCTACGTGGTGCATTTCTTCCCCACGGGGCAGTGCAACGTGATCGGCAATCCGATTCTGCCGGTGATCAAGATCAGCGGCAACCCGCGCACGATCCGCACCATGAAAGAGCATATCGACGTGGATGTGAGCGGTGTGCTGCGGCGGGAAATCGACATGGACCAGGCAGGCGACAAGGTGCTGGAGTGTATGTTCGCGACCGCCAACGGCCGTCTTACGAATGCCGAAGTGCTGGGGCATCGCGAGTTCGTGCTGACACGCCTCTACGAAAGCGCCTGATCTCCGAGGAGTGCGTAATTCGTTCTGAATATCCGCGCGGCGGCTGCGGGTGCATCAGGCAAGCCGCGCGGGAATTCAGATTCGGGACGGCCATCGTGGCCGGCCCATCCTCGGGGCCGCGGCAAACCTGGAGCTTCTTCTCTATGCCCACCATCAAGACTGCGGGAGTCATCCGGGTAGCCGCTGTTTACGCCCCCGGCTCCGGCATGACACGCCACGAGGCCCTCAAAGGCTGTCTGCACCCAGCCCATGCGTGGCGCCAGATGTTCCTCGACGTGCCGCGCCAGAAACTCAAATGCGGAGAAAGATGAAACGCCCTTCG
The DNA here is from genome assembly GCA_963842505.1 of Bryobacterales bacterium. Taxonomy (GTDB): domain Bacteria; phylum Acidobacteriota; class Terriglobia; order Bryobacterales; family Bryobacteraceae; genus PALSA-129. The sequence goes on along the minus strand of CAWJGZ010000002.1, from coordinate 1,225,503 downwards.
CTCGCTACCTGGATCTTCATCGGTATGGCCGTCGGCGTGGCCGTGGGCGTAGCCGCCCCTGGCTTCGCCCAACACCTGGACCCCATTAGCCACATTTTTCTCAGCCTCATCCGGGCCATCATTGCGCCGCTGATCTTCGCCAGCCTGGTGTACGGGATCGCCGGCTCGGGCGACCTCAAACAGATGGGCCGCATCGGCCTCAAGGCCATCGTCTATTTTGAAATCGTCACTACGCTGGCGCTGTTTCTCGGCCTCGCCGTCGTGAACCTCTCACGTCCGGGTGAGGGTGTCTCGCTGACCCGCAGCGCCGCGGAAGCCGCTCTTCCTGCTGCGCAAAGCACCTTCAAGGTGGAAAACATGGTGCCCACCAGCATCTTCGACTCGCTGGCGCGGAACGACGCGCTGCAGATCGTGGTTTTCGCCTTCCTGTTTGGTGCCGCCTGCGCCGCCATTGGCGCCAAGGCCGATCCCGTCGTCAAGTTCTGCGGCTCGCTGGCCGAGGTGATGTACCAATTCACCTGGTACGTCATGTACCTCGCCCCGTTCGGCGTGGGCGCCGCCATCGCCGTCACGATCGGCAGCAAGGGCATCGGTGTGATGTTCGGCCTTGGCAAGCTCATCCTGGCGGTGTACGGTTCCGCTGTCCTTTGTATCCTCGTCGTGCTTCTGCCCAGTGTCTGGATCTTCCGCATCCCCCTGGGCAGGTTCTGCCGCGCCGTGCGCGAGCCTTTCGTGATCGGCTTTTCCACCGCGTCGGGCGCGGCCGCACTGCCGCTGGCGCTGGAGAACATGGAACAATTCGGAGTGCCGAAGCACATCGTTAGCTTCGTGATCCCGATCGCATACAACTTCAACCTGGTGGGAGCCGCGGTGTATCTTTCGGTGGCCGCCATCTTCGTGGCGCAAGCCGGCGGTCAGCACCTCACGATCGGCACGCAACTGGCCATCATGCTGGCCCTGATGCTCACCAGCAAGGGTCTGGCCGGCATCCCCCGCGCCGCGCTGGTCATTCTGGCCGGCACTCTAGCCACGTTTCATTTACCCATGGAAGGCGTGGCCGTTCTGCTGGGTGTGGACGCGGTCCTCGACATGGCCCGCAGCGGCCTCAACGTCCTGGGCAACTGTCTGGCCAGCGCCGTGGTGGCCCGCTGGGAAGGCTACAAGCTGTAAGATCGTCCCAAAGCCGCCGGGGCTTGTTCCTGTCGGCCCGGCCGGCGTGCGAAAAGCGGCTAGGTTTTCTCCCGCTCCAATTGATCCAGCAGCGCCGACAGACGCGGGGCCACTTCCGTGCGGCCTCCGAACCGCAGCGCGTTATATGCGGAAGTGAACTCCACCACCGCCGCGGCCAGCGGCGTGACCCCGAGCGAACGCGCGAACTCCACGGGCGTAAACCAGACCGGCTTCTGAAATCCATGGCGCTTGAGCACGCGCAGCATGCGCTCATAGAGCAGCGTGGCATCTGCCCCTTCCGCCTCTCCGCGCCGCAACCGCTGCACGCGGCGGCGCACGCGCACCAGGCGTACCAGGCGCGGTGCCACCAGCCAGAACCATAGCCCCGCCACCACAACCAACCCCGCCGGAGGGCCATAGCGCTTCAGCCATGCCTTCCCTCGGACATCCCAATTGGATGCCGTCACCGAAAGGCCGTCCAGCCAGCGAGTGCTGAGAACCCGGTCGGCCAGCGTGCCCTGCCGGCTGGGATCGTAGCCCACTACCCATTTCTGCCAGAAGGTCTCGGCGGCATCGAAGTACAGCCCCATCTTGGATAGCAGGGTGGGACCGTGCTGGCTGGGATCGGCCGGCGTCGGGTCGAACGTGGTCCAGCCATAACCGGGAATCCAGGCTTCCACCCAACTGTGGGCGTCGGATACGCGTACCAGCCACAGGTCCGAGAGCGGGTTGTACACGCCGCTCTGAAATCCGGTCGCCATCCGCGCGGGAATTCCCAGGCTGCGCAGCATCACCGCCATGGCCGAGGCAAAATACTCGCAGTGGCCTTTCTTGCGCGTGAACAGGAAGTAAGCCAGTGGGTCGGCCACGGTGTGATTGGGAAGTTGCAGGGTGTAGCCGTAATCGGAGCGCAGATGGTCCTCGATGGCGCGGGCGCGAGCCAGGTCGGTCGTAGCGCCTTCACTCATGCTGCGCGCCAGAAGCGGAATGCGCGGATCGAGGCGCGGCAGTTGCAGGTCTTGCGCGCGGCTGGCGAGATCCAGGATAGGCGCTGGATTTGGTGCGAAAGCTGTCTCCGGAGGCTCTTCCACCACGCTGTAGGCCTCGTAGCGGAAACCGGCTGGAGGAGTGTGCAAGAGCCGGAAGCAGCCCGTGCGGGTTTCCTTGAGGACGCCGTCGGGCACGCCCACCACACGCTCCGGCGCGCCCGCGAAGAACAACGCGGGAGAATCCAGTTCCTCTAGTTCCACGCCGTAGCTGAGGCGGCGCGCTCCCGGCCGCGCGCCAGGTGCCGGTAGCACGGCCTGGCCGTTCTCCACGGCCAGCCGTTTCGGGGGGCCTTCCGGATCGAACCAGGCTTTGCCGTCGAATTCCGTCATAACGCCGCCGCGCCATTTGAGCGGCGCGGCCGATTGGTTCACGTATATGGAAACATGCATCACCGGCCGGGAGCTGGCCTTGATTGCCCCAATCTCCCCCAGTGTGACTTGGTCGGACAATCCCGGAATAAAGATGCGGTGCGAGATGAGGCGCGAAAACGCCGCATCGGCGGTGCGCGGCAGCACGAAAAACATGCCCGCCGTCAGTGCCAGAATGCCCATGGCGGCCCACACCGTGAGCAAAGCCAGCCGCACGTGGAAGCCCTTCAGGCCGCTCCGCGCCGTGGCCGCCGAGCGCTCCACCGCTCGCCGGATCTCCGAACTGCTGAGGGTGGCAATGGCGAACGCGAGGTAGAGCGCCAGGAAGAGAAAGAAATTGAGATTGATGGAGAGAATCGCCGCGGCCAGCAATTCCAGAAACGCGATCGCTCCAACGAAAAGATGGTCGCGGTGCGTGTGCGCGGTCAGGATTTTGATCACCGCCAGGAAAAAAACTAGGTGCACGGTGGCTGAAAGAAAATCGCGCGAGAGCAGAAAGTAGTCCACTGCAAAGAACGCCGCGTAGCCCAGGCCAATCAGGGTGGCTGTCCGTTCGCTGAGATTCAGCCGCACCCAGCCGCAGACCATCAGCCCGCGCAACACCAAAGCGGCCGCCGTCAGCGCCATGGTCGGCCCATCCAGGTATCCCGAGCCCGCCACCGCCAGGTATCCGCTGGCCACCAGGCCCAGCAGCGCGAACTGAAAAAATCGATCGATCGCTTGGTGCCCGCGGAGCCCGGCGCCCGCGTCCGGCCGCAACATGCAACCATTTTACAGCCGATGGCAGTCCGCTATACTACGGCAGGAATGCTCGCTGCTTCCGAGGTGACGTATGTGGGCCCGGTGTTCGAAGCCTCTCGATCGCTTGACCATTGGATCGCCAGTCATTGTCCGGGATCTCTGTACGTGGGCACTTTCTGGGCGCTGTGCCTCAGCCCCGCGGTGCTCGCTATCCTGGCCGTGGCGCTGGCGCCCGCCCGTCAGCGGCTCCGCGGCCGTGCGCCTCTGTTCCTGGCTCTGATTCTAGGAACCCTCCTGCTCGCTCGCCTGCCCCTGCTGTGCTACGACCGCTTCAATCCCGATGAGGCATTCCTGCTGGCCTCCGCCATGCGCGTGCCCCTCGATCCGGTGGCCTACCGTTCTTTCGATGCCATGACCAGCGGTCCGCTCAATGTCTATGCGCAATCTATTCCGGCCTGGTTCGGCGCGCCGCTGACCTACGTTTCGTCGCGCCTCATTGGCGCTCTGCTGGTCTTTGGCACGCTGCTTTTCCTGTGGCTTACTAACCGGCGTTTCCTGGGCGGCCGCGCCGGGTCCATCGCGCTGATGCCGTCGTTGTGCTTTTACGTCTTCGCCTGGGATGCCGATTTTACACACTGTTCGAGCGAACACGTGGCCGTCTTCCTGAGCGCGGCGGCGCTCTTTCTGCTGGCGGGCGAGTATCGGGGCGCGAGCGCGCCCGGCCAGTGGCGCATGGCCCTGGCGGGAACCGTAGCCGGATCCCTGATGTTCGCCAAGTTGCAGGCGCTGCCCGTGGAAGCCGCCATTCTCGGCATCGCGGCGTCGATTGCCTGGCGTAAAGCGCAGCGCACTGCGGCTCTGGCCGCGCTGGCCGGTGGCGCCGCACTGGTGCCGACCGTCTTTCTGGCGATGTTCCAATGGTGTGGCGTGACACCGCATTTCTGGATCTCGTACTTCCGCAGCAATGCCGCCTATACCGGCGTGGCGGCGCTGACGCCCTTTGGCAGAATCCAGACCGCCTGGAACCTGCTGTTTCAGACCAGCAACCTGGGAGCCTACGAACTGGGCATGATGGTGGTCTGGATCGCCGGATTGGCCGCCGCCGCCGCGCTGACCCTGCGCGGCGGAGCGCGCCGTGGCCTTCGCGAACCCGCCGAATTGGCTCTGGCAGCGCTGCTGCTGCTCACGGCCGGCTTCACTGCGGTGGCCGCTCCTGGCCGGGAGTTCATGCACTATGAGCTCTTTCTGATAGTGCCCTCCGGCCTGGTCACGGCAGCATCCTTCTTATGGATACGCACCTGGCTCGAGACCCGTGCGCCGCGCGCCGCTGTTCCCCTGAAACGCATCGCTGTCGCCTGTCTCATACTGCTCACCTGCTGTGTGCCGACGACGCTACGCGACCACATCGACGATGCCTGGGATGCCGACCACTTTGCCCCCGCGGCGCCCTTGCCCGCCGCCATACGGAGCTACGCATCGGCCCGCGACACAGTGGTAGTTTGGGGATGGCGCTCGGGATTGTACATCGCGAGCCGCCGCGCCCCCGGCACGCGCTTCGCCGATTCAGTACTACAGATAGAGCCCGGGACCTACGAACAGTATTACCGGGACGTCTATCTGAGCGACTTCCGCCGTTCCAAACCGGCGGTCTTTGTGGACGCCGTGGGCCCAGGCGACTTCACGTATACCGACCGTTCCAAGGCGGGATATGAAACCTTCGAGGGGCTGCGCCAAGCCGTAGCTCGCGACTACCGGCAGGTTGAAGAAATCGACGGCGCGCGCCTCTTCGTTCGCAATGACCGCGTACCGCCGGCGGACTAGCCCGTTGCCATCTTCCCATAAGCGCCGCAAGGACGGTGCTCAGTCCGCTACGATTCGTGGAACGGGCCAGAGCCCATGCGCTGCAGGCTCACGACGGCCTGCGCTTCGGCCGCACGGCCCTCGCCCACTGGTCCGACCTTTTCTGCGGTTTTGAACTTCACCGAGATGCGGTCCACCTCCAGGCTCAACGCTTCCGCCAGCCGCTGGCGGATGGCTTCGCGGTAGTCTTTGAGCTTGGGACGCTCCAGCACCACGGTGGAATCCACATTGACGATGTGGTAGCCGCGCGCCACCGCCATGGCCTGGGCCTGCTTCAGAAACACCATGCTGTCGCAGTCCTTCCAGCGCGCATCCGTGTCGGAGAAGTGCATGCCGATGTCGCCCACGGCGGCTGCTCCCAGGATGGCGTCGGTGATGGCGTGCGCCAGAACGTCGGCATCGGAATGGCCTTCCAGTCCGAATTCGCCGGGTATGGTGACGCCGCCTAGAATCAGCGGCCGGCCGGCCACCAGTCGGTGCACGTCCCAGCCTTGGCCGCTGCGGTATTCGCTCAAAGTCGGTTTTCCTCTCGGAAAAACAAGTGCGCCAGTTCCATGTCGCCTGGCTTGGTGATCTTGATGTTGCGGTCGCTGCCCATCACGACGCTCACATCCGCGTCGAGGCGTTCCACCAGGCTGGCTTCGTCGGTGCCCACAAAGCCGTCCTCGCGGGCCGCTTCAAAAGCGCGCTTGAGCAGGTCGTAGCGAAAAACCTGGGGCGTCTGCGCCATCACTAGTTTGTCGCGCGGGAGCGTGGCGCGAATGTGCACGCGTCCGGTGCCGCGGCTCACCTGCTTCACGGTATCGACCGCCGGCAGCCCCACGATGGCGGCGCCGGTCTCGGCGGCTTCGCCGATGACCTTCCGAATGGTGGCAAGATCGATGAACGGCCGCACCGCGTCGTGCACGGCCACCAGCTCCGTATCGGGCGCGAGCGAGCGGAGCGCGTTCTCGACGGACTGCTGCCGGCTGTTGCCTCCTTCCACGGCACGCACCGGATAATCCCCGAATTCGGCGGCCAGCATGCTGCCCACCCAATCGAGATCCTCCGCGCGCACCGCCACCACGATCTCATCAACGCTCTCGGTGGCCACGAACTTGCGCACGGTATGCAGCAGGATGGGCGAGCCTTCAAGCAGCATGAACTGCTTCCGGCTGGTGCCGGTCTTTTCGGCGGAGACCTTGCCCATGCGTGTGCCCAATCCTGCCGCGGGCAATATGACGGCGACTTTCATCCTCTACGATTCTATCGTGGTTCTCTCGGTCGGCACGTTGGTCATGGGTTGCGGATCGCTCTTGCGAACCGGACGATCGTGTTTTTCGACCGGCAGCGCGGTGTGGGTACGGTCGTCGAACTTGCCGAAGATCATTTTCCCGGCGGTGGTTTGTAGCACGCTGGTGACCGAAATATCGATGGTCTTGGAGATCATCTTCTTGGCGTTATCCACCACCACCATGGTGCCGTCATCGAGGTAAGCCACGCCCTGGTTGTACTCCTTACCCTCTTTGAGGACGAAGACCCGCATGGTCTCGCCTGGCAGCACGATGGGCTTGAGGGAATTGGCCAGTTCGTTGATATTCAGCACTTCCACGCCGTGCAGTTGGGCCACTTTATTGAGGTTGAAATCGTTGGTGATGACCTTGCAGTCGTAAACCTTGGCCAGTTCGATGAGCTTCATATCGACATCGCGCACCTGCGGGAAATCCTCTTCGGCGATCTGCACGGTCAGGTGCGCCATTTTCTGAATGCGCTGCAGGATATCGAGCCCGCGGCGGCCGCGGTTGCGCTTCATGGAATCGGCCGAATCGGCCACCAGTTGCAGCTCTCGCAGCACAAACTGGGGAATTACCAGCACACCATCCAGAAAGCCGGTTTCGGAGATATCGGCAATGCGGCCGTCGATGATGACACTGGTGTCGAGGATCTTGAACGATCGCTTGGATGACTTCTCGCCGCCAAAAATGCCGCCCAGGGCCGCCAGGTTGAGCATATCCCCCTTCTTGGCGCCCAGGATCAAGCCGACGTAGGTCATCCACAGGAGTAGGCCGACTTGCAGGACGGGCGGCGCCGATCCTTTGGCAAGCACCAGGCACATCAGGAAGGCGCCGAAGATCCCCAGAACGGAACCCGCCGCGGCGCCAATCAGCCGCTTGAGGCTTACCTGCTCCAGGCGGATTTCAAAATAGATGATGCAACCACCAAGAATCGTGCCGCCGGCTGCTGCGATCCAGGGAGGAACATTCCCGGGAGTCAGGAAGTACGCAGAAGCGGCAAGTACCAAAATAAAAATTGCGCGAACAATGAATAGGTCGAGCACACATTCACCCCCTTCAGGGTTTTAAATCCGAGCATCCGGAAAACGACCGGGCAACCGACTCAAACTGAACACAACTCAAACCGCGCCAAGAGTATAGCACTCCCAAGACTGGTGTGCGCGCGAATGGGAGAGGCTGGGCCTAAGCGTCGGCTTTGGCGGCCTGTCACGCTTAAAGGAGCCACGGCTGCTTGACGACAGAAACCGGTCTTCCATCCTACGCGCGGAACTTCTCCGCGCATTCCTTTGAGCAGAAATAGACAAGTTCGCCATGCATCGTGCGCGTCACGGCGGTAGTGGTGGAGACGTAAGTACCGCAGACCGGGTCTTTCTTGAGGACACCGCCGGATTGCGCGGGCGGCTGCCGCTCGCCGGCCGGCCGCGCCGCGGGACGAAGTGCCGCGAAGACACCGCGCAGCAGGGAACGCAAGAGCAGAAAAACCAGCAGGGGGAGCAGGAACTCGCGGACGATGGCTGAGAACATGCGGTCGGGGCGGGAATGCGTGACTCCCTCCCCGGGGAACTCCGGCTATTTTTTCTTCTTGTTCGAGTTGGGGTTCTTGAAGCTGGTATCGATCGTGCCCCCCAACTGGGCGATCATATCCTTGGCTAATTGCGCGCTCTTGCCATCGGGCGCGAGTTGGAGATACTTCTGAAAGGCGTCGATGGTTCCGGGAGGCGCGGTAATTTTACCGTCGGGGGCGACCGCTGCCTGGGCCGCCAGCGACAAACCGTACTGATAATACGATTCGCAGTTCTTGGGGTTATCGGGAGCGGAGTCGATGGCCATCTTGAACGCGGCAGATGCCGCCTGTGGCTCGCCGGCGTTGGTCATGAGGGCTCCCAGATTGAAGTACTTGACGTATGCCGTGGCGGGATCGAGATCGGCCGCCTTCTTCAATTCGGCTTGCATCTCGGGCATCTTATGAGCCTTGGCGAGCGCCAGCGCGTAGTTGTTGTGCACCGAGGCATCGTCGGGTTTGAGTTCGATGGACTTGGCGTAGGCGTCGATGCCTTTCTGCGCCACGGCGTCGAAATCCGCACCGGTCTTGGACTGCGCCAGGCCGATGTAGGCGTCGCCGAGATTCGCCCACACGGCGGGCTGGGTGGGACCGAGTTGAGAGGCCTTTTCGAGATTGGTGACGGCCGCATCGTACTGCTTGTCTTGCAGAGCGTTGAAGCCGGCGTTGAAGGCATCGTTCAACTCTTTGTTCTTCTTGATCTCGCCGGCTTTCTCGTTGATCTGCTTTTCCATGGCGGCCTTTTGCTCAGGCGTCATCTGGCGTTTCAGATCGTCTGAAATCTGGCCGGTTTCAAATGCTTTCTGAATCTCCGCCTGGCGGGCGGCGGAGGCCTGGGCGCCGTTCTTCCTCAAGTCGAAACCCAGCGGCGGATGTTCGCCCAGAGTGGTCTTATAGCCGGAGACCTTGTCAACCACGTTGCCGTCGATCACGCACGAGATTTCATACATGCCCAGCGGCACGCCAGCATGGATATAATGGCCCTTCTTGTCGGTCTTGGTTTGGGAATCCCACTTGATATCCGTGCGATGCAACTTGATGATGGCTCCAGCAACGGGTTTGCCGTCCGTTCCAATTACGTCACCTTCTACGGTCGAGACCTGGGCGTAGGAAGCCAACGCCAGGATTACGATCCCAACGGCGGCAAACGCCGCATTTCGCGAGTTCATACAACCTCCAACTGAGACTAGTGTGTATTAAATTCCAGTATACCGTAATCGCGTTTTTCCGCTATTCCTCGAAAAGCCGAATCTGGTCTGGGGAAACCGGAGGTGCCTTGCGCTTCCGCAGGGAGCTACCCACCACCCCCAGCACCTCCACCGCAAGGACCGCCTGCCGCGGTACAAAAATTCGTTGCTGGTTGCCGTTCGGATCGGGAGGAATCACCACAAAGCCGTGGTGGCCAATCTGGAGCAGATTGTTAGGGAGGATGCCTTCAAGCACTTCGCCGTCGCGGAACCGGAAGCTCACCCACAGGCCCGTCATTTTCGGGCGGGTCAGAAAGGTGAGGCGTTCTGGAGACGCCGGTGACACAAAATCGCGAACAAAAGCCACAGTCTTGATTTCATCGTAGGGAATGGTGGTAACGTTGCCGGCTTCGGTAAGCAGTTCTACACCCGCGGGTTGCAGATAAGAAACTGGGTTCACGTAGCCGGCGAGGGTTTCGCGCTGGTACCGCCGGACAAGCGCCTTTTTGGTGGTGGATGCGGTCAAAAGTTTCCTCGATTGCAACAACTATGTATCAATCATTTAGCGGCTTATTGTATCATTGGCACGATGTCCGCAGTGCAGACGGCAAATTCGGCTGGAGGGCAGAGGCAGATAACCGCATTTCTGGACTTCTGCCGTATGGAAAAAGGCCTGTCCGCGAACTCGCTAGAATCGTATGCACTTGATTTATCGAAGTTTAGCGCATTTGTAGGCAATGCGGAACTGACCGGGACCGAAGATCTGGGCCGATACCTCGACCTTTTAAACGGCGCGGGGCTGAGCACCCGATCGATCGCACGGCATCTGGCCACCCTGCGCGGCCTGTACGGGTACCTGTTGCGGGAGGGAGCTATCCAGAGCGATCCCACGGAATTCCTCCGGACCCCTAAGCAATGGCATAACATACCTAAATTCTTAAACCTGGAGGAGATAGAGAAGATCATCCAAGCCACTGATCCGGCGCGGCCCACGGGATTGCGGGACCGCGCCATGGTGGAAATGTTATATGCCACCGGGCTGCGCGTATCCGAGCTCTGCCGTTTGGGAATGAGCGATCTCAACGCGGACCTGGGGGTGGTGCGGACCACCGGGAAGGGTAACAAGCAGCGGCTGGTACCGGTGGGCCAGGAAGCCATTGAAGCGGTCGGCGCCTATCTGCGGGATGGGCGCGGGCGGCTGCTCAAGGGCCGGGCCAGCCGGTTCTTATTCGTGACGGCGCGGGGCGGATGTCTGACGCGCCAGGCTTTTTGGAAGCTGCTGGCGGGCTACGGGCGGAAAGCCGGGATCTTCCGCGGCCTGACGCCGCACGTCCTGCGGCACAGTTTTGCAACCCACCTGCTGGAAGGCGGGGCTGACCTGCGTAGCGTGCAGGTCATGCTGGGGCACTCCGATATCTCGACCACCCAGATTTACACGCATGTGATGCGGTCGAGACTTCGGCAAACCATAGAAGAACACCATCCCAGGAGCTAATCCGGCGCAAGCGGGCCGGAAGAACCTGGCAAATCGAGAGCGCACGCAATGAGCGACTACATCTACATGCTGGAAAGCCACCTCAGCCCAGACCAGAACCGGGTGGTGGAACAAGTCCAAGAGGCGGCCGGCCACGCCAACGTGAATCTGTTTCTGACGGGCGGCGCTATGCGCGACATGCTGGCGGGATTCCGCATCCGCGATCTGGATTTTGCCGTGGAAGGCAATGCCCTGAAGGTGGTGAAGACGCTTTGCGAACGAGCTGGCGCAAAGGTGGTTTCGTCCGATGAGATACGCAAGAGCGCGGAACTGGTGTTCCCCACCGGGGCCACCGCGCAAATCGGAATGTCGCGGCAGGAGAAGTGCTCCCGCCCGGGCGGCAAGTCGCAGGTGACGCCCGCCACCATTCAGGAAGATCTGCGCGGGCGGGATTTCACCTGCAACGCCATTGCGCTGTCGCTCAACCGCACCTCGCGTGGGTTGCTGCTGGACCCCATGAACGGCCTCGCGGACATCGAGCGCAAGGAGTTGCGGGCCATCAGCACGTACGGCTTCTATGACGATCCCTCGCGCTTGTTGCGCCTGGTGCGGTTCTGTGTGCGGCTGGGCTTCACGGTGGAAGAGCGCACCGGGATGCAGGTATCGAACGCGCGCGAGGCGGAGGTGGAGAAGCTCATTCCCCCGCGGACGCTCGGGGAAGAGCTGAAGCGCATCAGCGCGGAGGACAGCCCGTCGGAGGTTTTGAAGGGGCTGGAAGAGGCTGGCCTGCTGGCGCTGTTTTCGCCGGCCCTGGCCGGCCCCAAGCTGAACTTTTCGGGGATCGTCAAGTTTGAGAAAAACTGCCGCATGCTGCCGGACGACGCTGCCTCGCGCGCGGCGCGGCTGGGCCCGTTCCTGTACGCGTTGACGGAGAAACTGACGCCCAAGGAAAAACAGGGGCTGATCCGGGCGACGGAGATGCGCAAGGCGGACCTCGAGCCGTGGCAAGGGTTGGAAGCTCGGTCGAAGAAGCTGGAGTCGGCTCTGCGCGCGGCGCGCGTTAAGAAGGCCTCGCAGGTGTACGCCATCATGTCGGCGGCGCCGCCCGACGAGATCCTGTTCCAGTTGTACCACTCGCCCTTGAAGCCCGTGCAGGAGCGGATGCGGAACTACTACCTGAAGTACCTGCCTCTGCTGCAAGAGATCACGCCGGAGGAATGGGCCACGGTGGAAGCGAAGCCCGGAACGCCGAAATACAAGAAGGCCCGCGAGGAATTCATTGCCTACCGCTTGGATCGCAGGGTGAAAAAGCCGCCGGCGCCGGAAGCGCCGCCGCCTCCGCCGCCCAGCCCCGCGCCGAACTCGTGGACCACGCCGGAGACCGCCATGGTGCGCCGCGGCCGGCAAGGCTAGTCCGCTTTTCTCACCAGATTTCGTCGCAGCAGAAAGCTGGTGAGAAATGCAGGCTGGCAGCCGTCCACAGAGCGCCGCGGTTGCCATTTTCTTCAAGATTCCGGCGGTAGGATGTAAAGGCACTTATGGCTCTTGAGGAGTATGCTGCCAAACGCCGCTTCGAGAAGACCCCGGAGCCCGCTCCTTCCGCCGTCGAGTCGCGCCCCGCGGGTAATTATTTCTGCGTGCAGCGGCACGACGCCACCCGCTTGCATTACGATTTCCGCCTCGAGATCGACGGCGTCTTGAAATCCTGGGCCGTGCCCAAGGGACCAACCCTCGATCCCTCCCTTAAACATTTCGCCGCCCACGTGGAGGACCACCCCGTCGAATATGGCGATTTCGAAGGCACCATACCGCCCGGCAATTACGGCGCCGGCAGCGTAATGCTCTGGGACTGCGGTACCTTCGACTTGATCGGCGATTCGACTGGGCTGGAACAGATCGCCCGTGGCGATCTCAAGTTCCGCCTCCATGGCCAAAAGCTCAATGGCGATTTTGCCCTCGTCCTGATGAAGGGTCGCGGCAAAGGCAATGAGTGGCTGATTCTCAAGAAGCGCGACCAGTTTGCCATGGAAGGTTGGGACGTGGAAGCCCACGCATCGAGCGTGCTCTCCGGCCGCACCCAGGAGGAGATTGCCCGCAACCTGCCGGCCCGCAAGACCAAGCGGCAGACCGCCGGCGATACCAGGCGCGTATGGGCTGCCAGCCGGCCGGCCAAGAACGCGCGCATGTCCCCAACGCCGGAACCGGGCCCGCCGGCGGCGCGAACCTCAAAACCCCAATTGCGGGTCGATCTCGCCGCCGTGAAAGGCGCGCGTAAGGCCTCCATGCCCCCGGCCATCGAGCCCATGCTGGCCACTCTCGCCAGCCAGCCTCCGCACGGCGCGGAGTGGCTCTTTGAGGTGAAATGGGATGGCGTGCGCGCCATCGCGTTTATCGAACGCGAGGAGGTCCGCATCACCTCGCGCAGCGGCCTTCGCTGCGAACGCCAATATCCCGAGTTGGCCGTCATCCCTCACCAGGTGAGCGCTCGCGAGGCCGTTCTGGACGGTGAAATCGCCGTGCTCGACGAACACGGCGTTTCCCGCTTTCACCTCATTCAGCCGCGTATCGCCAACTCCGATCCCAACTCCATCGCGCACCTGGTGCGCTCCCGGCCCGTGGTCTATTTCGCTTTCGACCTGCTCTATCTCGATGGTTACGATTTGCGCGGTGCGCCGCTTGCCGTCCGCCGCGAGTTGCTGGAAAAAGTGGTCGCTTCGCGCGGCGTGCTGCGCGTCTCCGAAGTCTTCCCCGGCGTCGGCGCGCAGATGCTGGAGGCCGCACGGGAGACCGGCATCGAGGGCATCCTCGCCAAACACGCGTCCAGCACCTACGAATCGCGCCGCAGCCGCGAGTGGCTCAAGATTAAACTCGTCGGCGAGCAGGAGTTCGCCATCGGCGGGTTCACCGCGCCCCAGGGAGGCCGCGATCACTTCGGAGCGCTGGTCCTGGGCGTCTACGATGATGGTGCCCTGCGCTGGGCCGGCAATGTCGGCACCGGCTTCGACCGGGAACTGCTGGTCTCTTTGCATGCGCGCCTGTTGCCGCTTGTCACCACAGCCTGCCCGTTCGCCGAACGCCCCAAGCCCGATAAAGGCATCACCTGGGTCAAGCCCGAACTCGTCTGCCAGGTCAAATACGCGAACTGGACGCCCGACAATCGGCTGCGCGCTCCCGTCTTTCTGGGCCTGCGCAATGACATCACGCCGCGTCAGGCCGTGCGCGAGGATGCCGCTCCCAGGCCCCCCTTGCTGGCCGACGTCAAGGAGGCCTCGCTCCAGATCGATGGGCGCACCTTGAAGTTCACGAATCTCAAGAAGATCTTCTACCCTGCCGAAGGCTATACCAAGCGCGACGTCCTCAATTATTACGACGGCGTCGCCGATCTCATCCTGCCGCACCTCAAGGACCGCCCGCTATCGTTGAAACGTTACCCGAACGGCATCCTGCAGCAGTACTTTTTTCAGAAGGACGCGCCCCATAGCTTCGCGCCCTGGCTCCGCACCGAATTGATCGACGGCATCCACTACGTCTTCGCCGGGGACCGCGCCAGCCTGCTCTACCTGGTCAACCTCGGCTGCATCGATCACAATCCCTGGATGAGCCGCTCGCCCTCGCTCGACCATCCCGATTTCATCCTCATCGATCTGGACCCGCAGGAGTGCCCCTACGATAAGATCGTCGATGCCGCTTTGCTCGTGAAAAGCCTGCTCGACCGCATCTCGCTCACCGGCTACCCCAAAACCACCGGCGGAGACGGCATGCACGTCTATATTCCGGTCGAGCCGATTTATACCTACGAGGAAACGCGCACCTTTGCCGAACTGATCGCCCGCCTGGCTGTCTCGGAGCAGCCGGACCTATTTACCACTCCGCGCCCGGTCTCCAAGCGCCAGAAGAACCGCGTCTACTTCGACTATCTGCAAAACGGCAGGTCCAAGACTATCGCCGCGCCCTACGTCCTGCGCGCTTACCCCGGCGCTCCCGTAGCTACTCCTCTGGAGTGGTCCGAAGTCCGCCACGGTGTGCACCCCGCACAATTCAACATCGCTAATGCGATCGAGCGATTCGCCGCCCGCGGCGATTTATTCGCGGGCGTCCTGAACCAGCCGCAACACCTGGATGCGGCGCTCGAGAAACTTGAAAAGCAATTCCGGTAGCGCCGTTCCTGCCTGTTTGTGCCGGTTTTCGCAGATCAGGGGCCGGTCTAGTTACCGCCTCCCGCACCCTCATTCGCCCCACTGGGTGCGCCGCGAGGGTCCGGTTTGATGGTGACCGGCTGGTTATAAGTCTGGCCGTCCACGGTGAGGCGCACGGTGTACTGGCCGGGCTGCAAGCCCGTGGCCCCGCCGCGTCCACCGCCGCCGCCCCGTCCGCCCCGGCCGCCGCGTCCACCCGCGGACGGGTTAGCCGCTGCCGTGTCCGAAGTCGCTGCCGGAGGCGTGCAGGCGTCCTGCACCGGCGCGGCGCCGCCGCCTCTTCCGAAGCCGCCGCCGGCGCCCCGTCCCGCGGCGCCGCCGAGCGCAAAGCGATGCATCCCGGCAGCCGCTGGAAGCGGTTGCGCCGGTTGTTCCCAAATGGCCTGCACGTTCAAGGTTTCTGTATTCACCGGGCGCACCGGCGTATCACTCGCGGCGCAGGACCGCACCGCTCCGGTGCCATCCACCAACTCCAGCTTCAACGGCTTGGCGGCATCGCTCTTGAGCCAGTAGTAGGCCAAAACGCCCGAGGGTGGATTCTGTTCCTGCGGTTCCTCATGCGGCAGTGGCGTGCCGTTCGTGCTGCCTTGCCGGATGGCGTACGTCTCACCGGGTTTGAACAGCCAGGCGTTAGAGGAAATAATCTGCGTCCCCTGGGCGGCGATCTGCCGGAGCGCCGCCATTTGATCCATCACCCAAAAACCGCGGCCGTGTGTGGCCACCGCCAGATCGTCGCCGTGTACCACGATGTCGCGCACGGAAGTCACTGGCATGTTGTTCTGCAGCGACTGCCATTGGTCGCCGTCATTAAACGAAACGTAAACACGCAGTTCGGTGGCGGCGTAAAGCAGCCCCTTGACCTGCGTATCTTCCTTCACCGAGTTGACGTAGGCGTCTTCGGGAATGCCGGCGGCCACGTTCTGCCAGGTCTTGCCGCCGTCGTGCGTGCGATAGATATAAGGTTTGTTGTCGGCGATGCGATGGCGATCCACCGACGCGTAGGCGGTCGCGGCATCGAAATGGCTGGCTTCAATTTGCGACACCTTGCTCCACGCCGTCATCGCCGGAGGCGTGACGTCCGTCCAGTGCTTGCCATCGTCGCGGGTCACATGAATTAATCCGTCGTCGGTTCCCACCCAGACAGTGGTGGCCTCAAGAGGCGAGGGGCCAATCGTATACACCACGCCGAAACGGTCGGTCATCTGCTCGTCGATGTCTTTGGCGGTCACGGGGTCCAGGTTGGCGGGCACCGGCGGGCGAAGCCGCGAGAGGTCAGGACTGATTTTTTCCCACGTGCGGCCGCGATCGCGCGTGCGGAAGACGAATTGATTCGCGTAGTACATGGCTTCGTCGGCTTGTGAGAAGACCTGTGGCAGCGTCCAGGTCTTGCGGTTCGGATCGTCCGGATCGGGTGGCGGCAATTGTCCCCCGAGCGGCGCGGCAACGTTGAGCGCCTGATCGCAGCGCCCGGCGCCGCTGCCGTAAAGAATGTTCCCGTCCTTCGGGTCGGGGATCACGGTATTGCTCTCGCCGGCCAGGCAGGTGGGTTCCCAGTTGCGGAACGAGAGCACGCCCTGCCGCGACCAGGTGCTGACGCCCACGCCGCCGCTATCCTGTTGCGCGCCGTAGAGCCAATACGGAAAACGATTGTCGGCCGCCACGTGATAGATCTGAGCGGTGGGCTGGTTGTACCAGGTGCTCCAACTTTTGGCGCCATCCACGCTGACAACGGTGCCTTGATCGCTGCTGAGCACCATGCGGTTGCCATCCTTGGGATTGACCCAAAGCTGGTGGTAGTCGTCGCCGCCGGGGGATCCCTTCACCGGAACAAAAGTCTTGCCGGCGTCGGTGGTCATATAAGTCGCGGTGTTCATGACGTAGGCGCGGTCCGGGTTGGTGGGATCGACGGTCACGGCTTCAAAATACCAGCCGCGGCCCCACAGCCGGTTCTCGCTGTTGACCAGTTTCCACGTGGCGCCGGCGTCATCGGAGATGTAGACTCCGCCGCCGGTGCTCGAGCCCGCGCCGCCACCTCCGGGGCGCCCGCCCGCTGCCGGAGTTGGCGGGGCTCCGCCCGCTTGAGCTGCCGCTGCCGCCGCGCCCCGTCCACCGGCGCCGCGCGCGAAAGCGCTGCCGAGATCATCCACCACTGCCCACACTCGGTTGGGGTTGCTGGGCGAAATTGCGATGCCGATTCTGCCAACGAACTCGTCGGTACGCAGCCCGCCGGTCAGTTGCTTCCAGGTATCGCCGCCATCGGTGGATTTGTACAGCCCGCCGCCGGGCAGGTTGGTGGGTGCGTAGACCGACCACGGCGGACGGCGCGTCGCCCAAAGCGAAGCGTAGAGTACGCGCGGGTTCTTGGGATCGATGGCCACATCGACTGCGCCTACATTATCGGGATCGTTGGTCTTGAACAAGACTTTCTTCCAGGTTGTGCCGCCGTCAGTCGAGCGATACAGCCCGCGATCGGGATTGGCGTCGTACACATGGCCGAGCGCCGCGACATAGACTCGATTCTGATTCGTCGGGTCGACCACCACCCGTCCGATCTGCCGCGTGGCTTCGAGACCGATGTGCGTCCAGGTCTTTCCCGCATCCATCGATTTGTACATACCCGTGCCGTAAGAGTGTTGGCTGCGGATATCGCTTTCGCCAGTGCCGACATAGATCACATTGGCATTCGACGGGGCTACCGCAATGGCGCCGATCGAGCCGATCGGAATGCCCTCATCGGAGATCGGGACCCACGTGCGGCCGGCATTTTCGGTTTTCCACACGCCGCCGCCAACCGAGCCGGAATAGAACGTGTCGGGCTGGCTGGCATGGCCGGCTACGGCAAACGAGCGTCCGCCCCGCATGGGGCCGACGTCGCGCCACTGCAAGCCGGCTAGCAGGCTGTTGGGGTACTGGCCTCCGGGGCTCCCCTGCTGGGCTAACATTCCAAATCCCAGCAAGCCCAACAGGCAAAGCGGTGCGAGAAAAATAAGCCAACGAGGTCGGCGGATCATCACGGTTGCTCCTATCCGGCTTGTACTACTGCGAGCCGTAGGAACACTGTATCAAAAGGCGGCAGGGGAACGGTGAGGATTTGACGCGATGGCGAAAAACCGCTGGCGGAGAGGGGGGGATTCGAACCCCCGGTAGAGGTTTAAGCCCCTACGACGGTTTAGCAAACCGCTGCTTTCGACCACTCAGCCACCTCTCCGGGAGTTGGTTGGTCGTCTCTTGCATCGTACCATACGGCGGCAGGTTCGACCCTGCGCGAAACGTGAGACTCCAGTTGAAGGCAGCCGCGCGCCCGTAGCTCGGACGGGCAGAACGTTTGCCTCTGCATCAGACAGAGTCTCCAACGCTGTGATTCCCTTGGTCGGCTGATGCGGTCAGATGCGGGCATGCCCGCCGGCGCCACGTAGTATCTGGCAATCCTCCCTTCGATACGCTTTAAAACTGATTGAATCGCTTCACTTTCTCTTTCTCTTGACTCAGCGATTCTCTTCTGGCACTCTGTAACCGATGTGAACTGAAGCCGTGCGCGCAAGCACGCTGGCGCCGGCGGCGGAAACGGGTGATATCCCCACACTTACAATTGTGCTCGGGTGATGGGTCCTATGGCTACCATTAAAGACGTTGCTGAGAAGGCGGGCGTCTCTGCCGCCACTGTGTCCTACGTGCTCAACGATTCGCACAAAGTCCGGCCGGCTACCGAGCAGCGCGTGCTCTGGGCGGCTAAGGAACTGGGCTACCGGCCGAATACGGCGGCCCGCAGCCTGGTGGTCGGCCGGAGCTCGATTGTGGGCTTGGTGGTTCCCGTGATCGGCAATCCGTTCTTCCCGGAGATTATTAAGGCGTTCCAGGCGGAGGCTGACCTTTCCGGCATGGAGACCATCGTCATGGACACCAATAACGATCCGCAGCGCACGCGCCACGTGGTGGAACGGCTGGTGGGTCTGCAAGTGCCGGGAATCGCCTTCCTCACCACGCAGGTGGACGAGTCAGTGAAGGAATTCGTGGCGAAGAAAGGGATGTCCGCGGTGTGTCTGGGTTTCGGGGCTGCGGGGGACCACATTTCCAATGTGGTCATCGAGCAGCGGGGGATTTTGGAGGGGGTAAACCATCTGGCGCAGTTAGGCCATCGGCGAGTTGGTTTCATCGGTGGTCCGGAAGATGGCGCCTTCGCGATGCGGCGCAAAGCGGTGTTTTTGGAAGGGGCGCTGGCGAATGGCATGGAGACGCGCGTGGTGGATTCCGATTTCACGGTGCAAGGCGGCTATTTCAGTTGCGCGAAGTTGCTGGCGGGGTTCGACGCGACGGCGGTGATGACGGGCAACGACCTGATGGCGATCGGCGCGTTGCACTATGCGTACGATCGGCAGATGGCGGTGCCGGCGGCGCTTTCGGTGATCGGGTTTGACGACATCCTATTTGCGCAGTTCACGCAGCCGGCGCTGACCACGGTGGCCGTGCCGCGGGCGGAGATCGGGCGGCTGGCGTTTCAGTCGCTCTGGAGTTTGATCCACGATTTAAGCCGTGGCGCCAATTACGAGGTGAAGACCAATCTGGTAGTGCGGCAGACTACCGCTCCGCCGCGGTAGCCGCTCATGTCGGCCGGCAAGGCCGCTTGGTTCCCGGCCGGTAGACCAGAGTCATTCCTCGCGGTAAGGCCTAAGGGAGCCACCGGGGCATCCGGTGGAATCGTGCACATCCAATGGAATGAAAAAGATCGCGCCGAAGAATGTCGTGGCCGTCACCACCCCGGCGATCTGCTGACAAATCGGGATCAACCCGCTTTTCTCAGCCGGTTTCGTCGCGAGGCGCGTCAGAAGGCTGCGGATACCAGGCGCGTCACCGAGCGCGCGCAGGCATACTCGAACAGTATGTCGAGCACGCTGAGCAAGCGCAACGAAGTAGACGCGGCCTGATCACGCGCCGCAGCAGAAAGCTGATGAGAAATGCGGGTTAGGCAATGAGAGGCGAAGAAAAGGTGTCTGGACCCCTTCAAAGGTTAAACGATTACGCTGCTTCAAAAAATGAATTGACCGCCCAAAAGGATCGGCATATACTTCCACTAGTTTAAGAGAAGATTAACCGGTTTCTATGGCCGGCGATGGGGTCTTAAGCGTTACAGTACGTCCAGACGGACGCTGCTGAAAAAGGGCCGCTAATCGTCTCGCGGAGCGAGACGTTTTAGGAGGTAGTATGGTCAGTTTTGCACGACGCTTCTTCTTCTTTTCATGCCTGATTGCCGCTCTGGCATCTCTGGCATTTGGACAATTAACCCAAACTGGAATTCACGGCTTTGTGCGTGACCCTTCAGGCGCCGTGATTCCCGGCGCTTCTGTTAAAGCCCAGGACATGAGCACGACGATCGTGCATGACGCCACGTCCGCGGCCGATGGCGGCTTTGTCTTCCCCAATCTGGTGGAAGGCACATACAGTGTCACCGCGGTTGCCAAGGGCTTTGAAACTACTGTAGTTTCCGGCATCGTGGTAGATGCTGGTCGCACCACCGACATCTCCGTCGGGATGAAAGTGGGCGCCACCACCGAAACGGTGGAAGTCAGCGGGGCCGCCGCGCAACTGGAAACGTCTTCCAACGAAATCGGCCTGACGGTCAACAACAACTACGTCCAGAACCTGCCGTATAGCAGCCGCGACTCCCTGAATTTTGCCACGTATGCCCCCGGCTTTGTCAGCTCCGACTTCAACAATCTGCCCAACGCCTCGATGAACATTTCCATCGACGGCATGGACAACAACTCCGAGCGTTTCAAGAGCGGTGGCACCAGTTTCTACGCATTCGCCCCGGAGCGCATCGACGCGGTGGAAGAGGTCACTGTTTCCACTACTGGCACCGGCGCGGATTCCGCCGGCTTCGGCGCCATGAACATCCGCTTCCAGATCAAGCGCGGCACCAATCAGTACCACTTCTCGGTCGGCGAGCAGTTCGCGAACGAGGATCTCAACTCCAACTCGTTCTTCGGCAATCTGCGCGGGCAGCCCATAGCCAAAACCCGCCAGAACAACCCGTACGGCAGTCTCGGCGGACCGCTGGTGCCGTTTATCCCCAGCTTAAAGCACAAACTGTTCTTCTTCGCCTATTTCGAGTCCCAGCCGCAGCCCGGCAGCGGCACCAGCACCACCACTGTCTTGTCTCCGGCGGCGCAAGCTGGCAACTTCACCTACCTCGGGACCGATGGCGTCCAGCACACCGTTAACGTTCTAACGGTCGCCCAACAGGCAGGCTACCCTTACGCGATCGATCCCACGATTCAAACTATCTTCAATGCCATGAATGCGTCGGAATCCAAGGCCAGCGGTTTTCTCGCAATCACCAACGAGTTTTATGGGCAGACCATGGAATGGAGCCAGCCCAACAGCACCTTCTACCTGTTCCCCGCCGCGCGTGTGGACTACCAGATTACGCCCAAAGTCGCTTACCACGGTTCGTGGAGCATTCGCCACGAGAACATCTCTCCCAGTACACCGCCGTATCCCGGGCTGTCGCAGTACGCATTTGGTAACGACTACAAGATCAATGCGTACGTCGCGACCAGCGGAATCGATTGGAGCATCACGCCGCACCTGATCAACAACGCTACGTTCGGCGTGCAATCCAACGGCGAATACTTTTATTACGGCTCGAATCCGCAACAGTTCGCGCCTTATGGAAACCGAATGATCTACATGCCGACGGTCGGCACCGCCAATTTCTTTAACCCCACCATCCCCACCACAACGCCGTACATTCGCAATAACCCGGTGTCCCAGTTGCGCGACGATCTGACCTGGATCAAGGGGAAGCACACGATCACCATGGGCGGCACCCTGAAGCATAGTAGCTTTTGGGAAAGTTCCTGCTCCAATACCTGCGGAGTGCCCGGCTACCAGATCGGCCTCCCGTCTGGCGATCCGTTTGCCAGCACCCTGCAGAACGCGCTGCCAGCCATTAATACCAGCGTGGGCGACCAGAATCTCGCCGCAGACCTGTACGCTGCCCTCACCGGCACGGTATCCAGCATCAGCGGCGGCGCTGGCGTAGACGAACATACAAAACAATATGTCAATTTCGCCTACACCCCCCAGCGCTTCGCTTACACATACGGCGGCCTGTACATCCAAGACAGCTTCCGCGTGACCCCGCACCTGACTCTTAACCTGGGTTTCCGCTGGGAACTGGACGGCGCCATTCACGATACCAACAGCATCGTCGGCGAGCCTACCGGCTCCAACTTCTACGGCATGTCAAACAGCCTGTTTCAACCCGGGGTTTTCAGCAGCAACACCAATCCCCAACTCATCCAGACGAACTACCCGTACAGCGCCGATCTGCTCAATCCGGCTCCGCTAATCGGTTTCGCGTGGACTCCGACGGCTACCGAAGGTCTGCCCGGAAAAATCATCGGCAACAACAAGACCGTGTTGCGCGCTGGCGCCGCCATGAACTATTACAACGAGGGCATGAATGCAATTTCCAATCCGCTGGCCAACGACGCTAACGGATGCAACGGAACGGGCGCCACGCAATCGGCAACCGCGGTTCCCGGCAACCCCGGGTTCACCACTTCGGGAATTCTTCTAAGCCAGTCGCCGCCGGCGCTGCAATTGTTCCCGTCGGCTTTCGGATATCCCATTTCGCAGTCGATAGGCGTATTCACCGGCGGCCAGGCCGTCTGTCTCATCAACCCGAATCTCAAGTCGCCGTACACCTCGAACTGGAACCTCAGCTTACAGCGCGAGCTTCCCGGTAAGTTCATCGTCGAAGTGGATTACGTGGGGAATAAATCCACCCACATGTGGCACTATCAGAACCAGAACGAAGTCAACATCTTCGAAAACGGGTTCCTCACCCAGTTCCAGCAAGCTCAAGCCAACCTGTCCATCAACCAGGCTAACGGCAAGGGCAATACCTTCATCAATAACGGCTTGGCCGGGCAATCGGCGCTGCCCATTTTCCAGACGGCCTTCGGCGCCAACGGTAGCAATGCCGCCCTGTCCAACAGTTCCGGCTTTGGCAGCAGCACCTTCGTCACCGACCTGACCGAGGGACTCGCGGGGTCGCTCGCCAATTCACTGTCCAACACCGCCACCAGCACCTACTATTGCCGGCTGGTGGGCTCCAACTTCTCACCCTGCTCCGCGCTGGGGTTCACCGCGGCCACGGCGTATCCCGCCAATTTCTTCACCGCCAACCCGTACGACAATTACCTCGGTTACCAGAACGATAACGGCAACTCCAATTACAACGCCCTGCAGATTATCCTGCGCAAGTCTCTCAGCCACGGTTTCACTGTGAACAGTAACTTCACCTGGAGCCACTCATTTGGCACGGTGCTCAACTCCAGCGACCAGACCGCGACGTACCAGTGGTGGACGATGCGCAACGGGCGCCTGAACTACGGGCCGACGCCTTTCGACCGCCGTTTTGTGTTTAACGCCTTCTGGACTTACGATCTTCCCTTCGGCAAGGGCAGGTTGGTCAATATCACCAACGGCGTTCTGGAGCGGGTCCTGGGTGGTTGGACCCTGGGTGGCATCGAGACCATTTCGACCGGCGGTCCCAGCCTGCTCTCCAGTAGCCGCTACACCTTCAACTACGGCGGCGCCAGTTCCATTGACCCCGGCGGCGTGGAATTCGGCACCCTCACTCCCAATCAACTGCGAAACGACTTAGCCACGATCCCTAGTCTCGACATTGTCACCAGTTCCGGCAACCTGAAGAGTAATGTAACTGGGATAGCTGCGTCTAATGGCGCTGCCAACCCGGCGTATTACGGGCCAAACACAATAGCGGGCGTGCTCGGCACCAATGTTTACGTCTACGGCAAGGACACTTACACGCTCAATATGAGCCTCAACAAGCAGGTTCGCATTCACGACCGGCTGAACATCGGGTTCCGTATGGAAGCCCTGAACTTCCTCAACCACCCGTTCTTTACCAGCCTGGGCAGCACCACCAGCACGGGGACCACGTTCGGTCAGGTGAGCTCAGCCAGTGGCACCCGGACCGTACTGCTGCGTGCTTTCGTGAACTTCTAGACCCGGTCATAACCAGGGCGGGCCGGTTGCGGCCCGCCCTTCGCATGGCGGCATACGTGTTGCTCCGGTCCTCGTGCCCGGCGCCCGATTCGAGCTTGCCCTTGGTCTGGGGCCGGTAAGGCCGGTAGAGTCGCGGCCGGAAACCCCAGTATCGTGCGAAGCCCAGGAATACCGCGTTCCAGTCTGCATCTTCCCGGCCTTCGATTTTCCCGGCAAGCGAGCTTGGCGCCTGGCGGGGCCAAGAGACGCCTCGCAAAGGAAAAATACGAAAATACTGCCCTTGGAAGATCAAAAATTGGCGGCTGGATGTACACTAAACAAGAGCCGGAGGTCCAAAATGGGAATTCCGGTTGAAATCTGGTAAGAGTGCTCCCGCAACATCACGTGGCCCAAGGGCCGATAGTACAGGAGGATTCATGTTCCGGCACATTGAAGGATTCAAAGCTCAATACGGCGATATGACCCTGATGATTGGACACGCCTTCGTTGAATGGCACGTGGTCATTATCCGGAATCCGACGAAGCTGATCCAAGGTGATCGGCAGTTCAGCGAAGAAAAGGCCCGGGCGCATGCCCGGCAACTCCTAGAACACTACCTCAGCGAAGAAAAGCCGGAGGATGCGCCGAATTTGCCAAGTGAATTGACGTGGGTGCCGATGGA
This sequence comes from Bryobacterales bacterium, assembly GCA_963842505.1. Taxonomy (GTDB): domain Bacteria; phylum Acidobacteriota; class Terriglobia; order Bryobacterales; family Bryobacteraceae; genus PALSA-129. The sequence continues at coordinate 1,200,922 of CAWJGZ010000002.1, read as the reverse complement.
AACCGGGGACTGGCTGGCTTGGCGCCCATGAACGACCTCGGAATGATCAAGGATGAATCAGAGTTGATACCTCATAAAGAGAGTCCGGCGTGGGGATTCGGTGGCCGGCGCGGAGCGGGCTCTCCAGCTCCGCTCCGCTATCCCCCTGCCGCGTGTCCCGCTATTGGGTGTCCTTGGGCAGCGCGCCTGCCACGAATTCGCTGAAGTCGTGCTTCAGCTTGGTGTGTGAATCGCTGTCGATGTACAGCATGTGGCCGGATTGGTAGAAATCCCAGGTGATGCGCTTGTGCATTTCCGGCAGCAACCCCATGTGGTTGAAGGTGTACTCCACGGCGTAATACGGCGTGGCCAGGTCGAAGTATCCGGCCGCGATCATGACCTTCATGTAGGGGTTCTTGGTCATGGCATCGCGCAGCAGCGCGGTGGTGTCGCCGAAACTGTTGCCCGAGCCGTAGTCCCACGGCTGGATCCCGCCGGTCGTGTAGTAGTACATATCGGTCTTGTATCCCAGCTCGTCGCGAATGTAGTGGGTAAAGATGGCGACGAAGGGCGGCGTGATGAGCGCGCTCGAAGGATCGTATTCGCTGGTTTCGCCGGTGTTCATGCCGGAGGCTCCCGCCAGCCGCCCGTCATAGCGGCCGATGGTTTCCTGCCGGTCCCGCAGCAGCTCGCGGGTGAAGTGAGACACGTCCCAGCGAAGATTGCTCTGCTCCAGATACTTCGGGTCCAGCCCGGTGAAGCGCACCAGCTTTTCGATGATCGTCTTTCTTTCGGCCGGCGTCAGCTCGTCGCCCTTTGCCAGAGCGGCTGCGTACTCGCCCATGGCAAACGCTTCCGCCTCTTTCTGGAAGCTCTTCAGGTCTTTCTTTTGCAGATCGGCCGCCACTTTCTTGTGGTACCAGGCGTCGTTGGCGTAGGTGGGAAATTCGAGTTCGTAAACCAGATCGTCGCTGCGGCTCCAGATGGTTTCCAGGTTGAGCGTAGTGCCGATCAGCACGATGCCGTTGAAGGCTAGGCCGCGTTCAATCAGATATCCCGCCAGCCCCGCCGCGCGGAACGTGCCATAGCTTTCTCCGGCGATGAACAGCGGCGAGACCTCGCGGCTGTTACGGTCGACGTACATGCGGATGAACTCGCCCACCGACTGAATATCGCCCTGCACTCCGTTCATGCGGCGCGCCACTTCAATGGTCTTGGCGCGGCTGTAGCCGGTGCCCACCGGGTCGATGAAAACCAGGTCTGTCGCGTCCAGCCAGGTATCTTGATTGTCCTTAGTCTGGTATGGCGGCGCGGGCATACCGCCGTTAGGCAGCAGTTTGGGACTGCGCGGCCCCATGCCACCCATGTGCACCCACATCGACGCCGAGCCCGGTCCGCCGTTGAAGCAGAACGTCAGTGGACGCTTGGCCGTATCACTCACGCCGTCCAGCGTGTAGGCCATATAAAAGATGTGCGCTTCGGTTTCGCCCGACGCGTTCTTCAGAGGCATCTGGGCCACCGTGGCCGTGTAATTCAGCGTCTTGCCGTTGACCGTGATGCTGTGGTGCGTGACCACCGGCGTTTCATCGATGTCGCCGCCGATCGCCGGCCCGGGACCGGCGATACCGCCGCGTCCGCCCCTTCCGCCCGGAGCGGGAGCAGTTTGGGGGGTGGGCGCCGTAGCTGGAGTTTGCGCTGTGGGCTGCGCTGGAGTCTGAGCTTGAGTCTGCGCTTGAGACCGCCCCTGCGCCATGGCCGGCGGCGCCTGCGCCAGCGAGAGCAAAAGAGCGGAAGCCGCAATAAGAAGCGAACTGCGAAATTGAAATTTGACCATTGGGTCAATCATATTCCAAATCCGAAGCGGGGCGCACTCCTGGCCCGCCTATTTCACCAAGTTTCGTCGCCACAGCAGAAAGCGGCGGTTATTCCAAACCGTGCTCGGTGCCGCAGATGTTGACGGCGATTCCCATTTCGCGGAACGTGGCGGCTTTGACGGCCAGCGCGCGATTGGCGCCGTCGGCATCGGGGCCGTAGGCCACCTGGATGTGATTCGCCTGGTGCTTGGCCATGAACTGGTCGCGTGAAATACCGTAGGTGACGGCATGCATGACGGGCCACTGCGGCGTGGTGACCTGCCAGCGGCGTTCGGTTTCCGCTGTTGGCAGACGGACCGCTTTGGCGCGGCCGATATCGGCGTGCAGTTTGCCGCTTTCGACGTAGATGCGGCTCCAGACGATCTCGCCGGGCTTGCTGACGCCCTTGATCGTGCCGCCTCCCAGCCGGAAAAACATGGGTGGTTGGCGCTCGCTGACGGCGCCGGCGTAGCCGCCGATCAGGTGCTGCGGCGGAACGGAGCCCGATATCTCCAACAGCCAGACGAAATCGCCGTTATACGCTTCCCCGTATCGAACGTCGTGGAGCGTGGTTTCGGGATCGTAGCCCAGGCGCGTCCAGACGCGGTTGGTCACCAGCGCGTCCAGGCCGGCGCACTCATCAACCTCATTGAAGTGCGGCAACGCACGGCCTTCGTAGAGCACGCGGCCCTTCACGTGGCCGTCCGGTGCGGCCATGACAGGGGGCCGATCGACGTTGTTCAGCAGTCCCTCCGCCAGGTCCGAGGCCGGCACGAGATCCTTGAGACCCTGCTGGTATTGAATGCCGATGACGTCGCAACCAAAATCGTCGGCGATCCGCAAGGCGGCGATGTACATCTTGCACTGGCCCAGGATCTGGTCTTCGGTAAGATCGGTTTCGGGGTTGGTGCCGGTGCGGAAAGTCATCCCTTTACGGTCCAGCCAGTCGCGCACCGTTTGGGCCTCGGCATCGCTCACGCCGCACATAGCCGCGTATAGGCTCGACTGGCTCAATCGCTCCTTGAAAACACCAAAGGGCATCATGCATTCATCGGGGATAATGGCGTTATACATTCCCATGCAGCCTTCGTCGAAGATACCCATGATGGCGCGGTTGCGGCGCAGCTCGGAGGCTAACTCTCGGCCGGCGATTTCCGTGTCGGCGGGCAGGTGAAACTCAGCCAGCGGGCGCGCGTGACTGGTGTCGTGCTGCACCATGCCACCGTCCAACCACTGGCGCAGGCCGCGCAGGAACGTCTCGTCGGCGAACTCTTCGCTCCACAGCGTGGAATAGGGGACGCCGGCCTTGGTGAGGCACCCGTTAAGATTGAGCATCCCCACCAGGCCCGGCCAGGTGCCGCTCCAGTTGGCCACGGTCAGGATAGGGCCTTCGTGGCCGACCAAACCGGGGAGAATGTGGTGGCTGTATTGCCAGACGGCCTCGCAAACCACTATCGGCGCATGCGACGGGATATCGCGGAAGACCTGGTTCCCGTATTTCTGGCTGTCGATAAAACCGTGCTGGCGCTTGGGATCATAGGGATGGGCGCGGTCAATCTGACGGCCTTCACGGCGGATGGCCTGCATGATCGCCTGCTCGGCCTGGTTCTGGGCCGCCCAGCACTGGCGATTGGCGGAAAGCCGCAAATCGCCGTTCGCAACGAGATAGATAACGTCGGACACGATGAATTGCCTCCCAGTTACTCCACTGAAATACCCTTCGTGTGAGCATTCGGTTTCATACCCAAAGCAGGGGTTGGCGCACGGGAAAATTGCGCAGCACTTCTTCCACCATGGGATCGGGATCGAGCTTCCTCCAAAGCTCGATGTACTCAGGCCGGTCGAGCGCTAACCCGCTGAACAGCAGGCACGGCTGGCGCACGGGCCACTCCTTGTCATACATGACATCGGGCGGAAGCGGCCACTTTTTCTTGTCCATCATATACGGATACATGTATGACATGGCGCGCCCCATCCCGCGCCCATCGGGCAACTCCCACCGCCACAGGGAGTCGTTCGCCGTGGTCAAGGTTTGTGCGACGAAGGACAGGGCGTCGAGGTTGAACAGCGAGTAACCGTACGGTTTAGTGCGGCGCAATTCCTCGGGGAAGCTGCCGTCGGCCGCTTCCTGGTTCGGAATCAGCACGCTGCGGAAGCGCTCCCGGCAAAAGACCGTGAGCTCGGCATTGCCGGTGAGATGAGCGAACGAAGCTGCCTGCGCCACCCAGCAAGTGCCGTGGTTATTTTTGGCGTCCCGCTCTGCGATGCCATACGGGTGCGTCGTCATCCACTGGAGATAGGCGGCAAACCAGTGTTTGACGCCGTCGCGGACGGCGGTGCTGAGAGGCAGACGCGTCGCCGCGCGCGCCACTTCCACCAGGTGCAAGGTATCGATGATGCCGGTGCCCCGGCCCGTGACCAGGCCCTTGATGGCCTGCGCATATTGCAGGTTGGGGTTCATGCGCGTGGCTTCATCCATGAACCAGGCGCGTAAATGCATGGCGGCGTGATCCGCGTATTTTTTCTGTCTGGTCAGCAGCCAGGCCGCGGCCAGCGCCGGCACGATCAGGCTCAACCGGACCATGGCGCGGCGATGCCCCACGAAATTGTCTGGGTTGCTCATGCCGTCGCGCTGGATGTAGGGGCCGTCGGGATTCTGGGGGTCGGGCCACCAATAGTCGGCTTCGGAGAAGAAATCGTGTGGCCCGCCTGCGCTGCGCGGCGAACCGGAGGCAGTCACGGTGACGGGCTGGTCGGCGAGGTAGCGGTCCGCGGCGCGGAGAACGCGGGGCCGCTCAATCGAAGCGAGGTCGAACTTTTCGGCGCCGCGGGCGTAACCGCCCGCGGCGGCAAGCGCTACGCCACTAAGAAAGTCTCTGCGTCGCATGGGTTACTCGCATGGCTTAGTGGACCCGCCACATCACCACGCCGTGCGCCGGGACGGTGACGGCGTGTTCCGGCCCGTCAAGGATCTCGTGCTTATGCTCCCAGAGATCCCGGGCTTCGGTTGGGGGCTTCAGACCCAGGTCGGCCCACTTCACGGTTATAGTGGCCGGCGCGGCGGCCCGGTTGAATACAGCCACCGCATGGTCTCTTAAGGCGAGGTCCCGCACCCAGATTTCCTGCTCGCCGGATTGCCAGGCGCGATGGCCCTGCATGCCATCTCTATCCTGATCGATGGCAATAACGTCGCGGTTAGTGAGGATCGCGAGAATCGTTGGCGGAACGTCGCGCAGGTCGTTGCCGGCCAGCAGTGGCGCGGCCAGCATGGACCAAAGGCTCATGTGAACACGGTATTCATCGGCGCTCATGCCGCCATTGCCGATCTCCAGCATGTCGGGGTCGTTGAAGTGGCCGGGCCTGGCCCATTGCGCGAGTTCATTCTGTTTGAAACCGATGCCGGACATGGAAGCCCACGTATCCCGGATGTCGCCGGTGGTGCGCCATAGGTTGCCGCCTGCCTCCGGTCCCCACTTCCATACGTCGGCGTTGCCGTACTGGCACAGGCTGTAGACAATCGGCCGTCCAGCGGCGCGCAGCGCTTCACCCATTTTCTGATAGACCGCCTGCATTTCTTCATCGGTGTAAAGGTTGCGCGCGGAGCACCAGTCGTATTTCAGATAGTCGATTCCCCAGGCAGCCCAAGTCTTGGCGTCCTGCGCTTCGTGGCCGTAGCTGCCCTCGTACCCCGCGCAGGTGTTGGGCCCGGGTGACGAATAGATGCCGATCTTGAGGCCCTTGCCGTGGATGTAATCGGCCAGGGCCTTCATGTCGGGGAACTTCCTGTTCGAGTGGATCACGCCGTGGGCGTCGCGCTCGCCTTCCCAGGTGTCGTCGATGTTGATGTAGAGATAGCCGGCGTCTTTCATCCCGTTGGAGGCCATGGCATCAGCCATGCCGCGCACGCTGGCATCGTCCACCCGGCCCGCGAACTTGTTCCAACTGTTCCAGCCCATGGGTGGGGTCCGGACCAAACCGTTGTCGGGTACGGCATGAAATTGCGGCGGTGCGATGCGCGCCGGGTAGGCGCCTTCGCCTGCCGGCGCGTGATGAGCAACCAACTCCGAGAGCGGCGCATCGGCGTTGCGGCGGGTTCCGATGTGCAACTCGTCGCCTTCCAGTTTTCCTTCGTATTTGACGGTGCGCTCTTTGTGGCCGACGTCCATCATGCTGCCGGTAAGCGTGAAGCCCTCGGGGCCTCCGGTGCTCTCCTTGATGGCGTAGTAGAACTGGGTCACGCGAATGTGGCCGGTGATGCGCGCGCCGTCCTGTTTGAGGTCGAAATAGGTGTTGCGGGTGGTGCCGTCGGCATTTGGATTGGCTACAACCCAGTTGCCGGTAAGGTCGGCTGCGGAACAGGCGGCAGCCAGCAGCGTGGGGATCAACAAGGAGGCATGTGTTCTCATAGTGAAGATTCCATCGGTGCGACCATGTGTTCGAATTATAGCGCTAAGTTTGGCGAAGTACTATAGCGCTAACGGAGGCGTCATACTTTTCTCGGCATGAGACAGTTGCGCTTTTGGCCTTGCACGTAGGTTGCCACGCTGCTGATCTGTTACCGCACGGCGGCGCTGGCGGGCGGCGTCGCGGTAGCGAGCTTGCTTTTTATGGGGCAGGCCCTTTCGCCTGCCAACCGGTTTTTCCTCGGCTCCGGACCCGTTCGGTTTACGCTCCAGCCTTGCGGCGGCTGCCTGGCCTGCACCGCGAGTTCCGGCGGAAGCCCGGCGATACAGCCGTCGTCGGCCCATTCTTAGAGTAGGGAACGCGTCACTCCTTGCGGCGGCTGGAATCGCGAACCACCAGCCGTGGTGGAATGAAAATCCGCTGGGAAGCGGTTGGTTTCTTCGATTCCATGCACTGCAACAGCAAATCCGCGGCGGTTTCCCCGATCGTCGAGCTGCTCTGGTCCACCGTGGAAAGCGGAACCCGCAGCAGGTCTGAGTAGTGAACGTTGCCCGCGCCGATCACGGCGATATCTTGAGGTACGCGCAGCCGGGCTTCGAGGATTGCCTTGATGGCGCCGGCGGCCACCGGATCGTTATAGCAGAACACGCCGTCGGGCCGCGGGCTGGTGTTCAGAAGTTGCTGCATGGCCTCATAACCCGTGTTATCGCCGTATGCGCCGCTGGCAATATATTGTGGCCGGACCGTCATTCCGTGGCGCGCCAGGGCGCGGCGATAACCACGCAAGCGCCCGGTGCCCGTGGCGACCGCCGGGCCGCGGATGTGCGCGATCTTCTGGCACCCCTGCGCGATCAGGTGCTCGGTGGCCAGCGCGCCCAAATCGTCGTCCTTCACGCCCACATAATTGGCCTGGGTTCCTGGAAGGATGCGATCAATGAGCACATACGGAATTTTATTGCGGTCGAGCATCTGAAACAGTTCCAGACGGCCGTTGTGCTGAGCCGAAGCGATAATCAAGCCATCGACCTTGCGATTCACCAGCACGCCGATCTGCCGCCGTTCGATTCCACCGTCTTCCTCGGTGTCGGAAATCACCACTTGGTAGCCCATGGGCTGCAGCTTTCGCGCGACGCCCTTGGCCACCTCCGCAAAGAAGGAGTGCATCAGGTCCGGCAGCACCAGGCCCACCAGGTAGGTGCGGCCCGTGACCATGCTGCGGGCGATCCAATCGGGCTGATAGTTCAGTTCCCGCATCCGTTTCAGCACCCGGTCGCGGGTCTTCTCGCTGATGTCGCTGTGGTTGCGCAGAGCCTTCGACACCGTCATTAGTGACACGCCCAGATCGTCGGCAATGTCCTTCATGCGAACGGCCAACTCAACACCTCCTGAGCTTCAATTATACACAGATAGTTAGCGGTCAAGTTACTAATTGTGGTCAATCGGGCCGATCTGGATAATTATTCAACCGCGAGGAAAGCGATGACGGCTCCAAGAGGGGGGTGTCAGCCCACCCCAGGTTTGGAACCCTCCCGCCCGCCTGTTCCAGAACGGCACGCGCAGCACCAGTTGCAGGCGCCGGGGATGACTGCGGCGTTGTATTGGCCGAGTGAGCCGCTGGTCTGGACGCCGTTCTTGTTGAATTGCGTGGTGGTACTGCTGCTGAAATTGGTGTGATTGAAGACGTTGTATCCTTCCACCCGGAACTGGCCTTTGAACTTCTCGCCGTGCAGCCGAAAGTTTTTGAGCAGGGAACCCGCCGTCCCCGGCGAATCACCTTGACACCACCGGCATGCTGAGGCAAGATGGGTTTATCTTTTTTGACTTTAGCGATAACGTAAGCCAGCCGTGCTTGGCTTGCGATGGTGAGGCTAACCGATGAAAACGATCTTCTCTCTCGCGCTTGCCATGGCGCTCCCGCTCTGCTCCCAGCCCCGCGCCGAAGACCCGCAGCCGTCCGCGCGCCTCGAATGGTGGACCCAGGCCCGTTTCGGCATGTTCATCCATTGGGGGGTTTATACGGTCCCGGCCGGCGAATGGAACGGCAAGCCCGTCGCCGGCCTGGGCGAATGGATCATGAACCACGCCAGGATTCCCGTGGCGGAATATGAAAAACTTCCCGGCCAGTTCAATCCCGTGAAGTTCAATGCCGACGAATGGGTAGCCGTTGCCAAGAACGCCGGCATGAAGTACATCACTATCACCGCCAAACATCACGATGGCTTTGCGATGTACGGATCGAAGGCCAACCGCTATAACATCGTCGATGCCACGCCCTTCCATCGGGACCCCATGAAGGAACTGGCGGCCGCCTGCCAGCGCGCGGGCCTGAAGCTCTGTTTCTACTACTCCCAGACCCAGGATTGGCACGAGCCGGACGGAGTGGGCAATGATTGGGATTTCACCGATCAGGGCAAGAAGAACTTCCAGAAATACTACGACCAAAAGGTGATCCCGCAGGTCCGCGAATTGCTCACGAATTACGGTCCCATCGGCCTTATCTGGTTCGACACGCCGCGCAATATCACGCGCGAGCAAAGCCAGAAGCTGGCCGACCTGGTGCACCAGCTTCAACCGGCGTGCCTGGTCAGCGGGCGTGTGGGCAACGGCCTGGGGGACTACGATTCCGCCGGTGATAACCAGATCAGCATGGGCCAGGCCAGGCGTCCGTGGGAAACCCCAGTCACGATGAACGATACCTGGGGATTCAAAAAGGACGATCATAACTGGAAATCGGCCCAGGTGCTTATCCGCCAGCTCGCCACCACGTCCAGCCGCGGCGGGAATTATCTATTGAATGTCGGGCCGACATCCGAAGGCGTAATTCCGCCGGAAAGCGTGGCGCGCCTGGCGGAAGTCGGAAAGTGGATGAAGGCTAACGGGGAATCCATCTATGCCACCTCGGCCAGTCCTTTCCCGTACGATTTCTCCTGGGGCCTGATCACCGCCAAACCGGGGCGCCTTTATCTGCACGTCTTTCACTGGCCGCCGAAGGAACTGGTGCTATATGGCGTCCAGAGCAGGATCGCCCACGCCGCGCTGCTCGAAACCAGCGCGGCGCTCAAGTTCACTCAAAGTAAGGACCAGCCGGGACAGTTCGCATCGCTGACGCTCTCTCTGCCCGCCGAGGCGCCCGATCCCGACGATTCGGTAATTGAGCTCGACCTGACCGGCCCGCTGAGCGTTGACACTTCGCTTTTGCAGCAACCGGATCGCACCGTCAATCTGGCGGCGCAGTTGGGCAACCTGCACAAGTCCGAAGGATCTGAGCTGCGCTTCGATTCCCGGGGCGTGGCCGAGCGATGGACCCGCCCCGGAGACTGGATCGAATGGAGCTTCAAGCTGAACCATCCGGGCGAGTTCGATGTCGAGCTGGTCACTTCGCAGCAGAAGTATGGCAACGGCTGGGATGGCGGGCAGCATGTGAAGCTCGCCATCGGTGCGCAGGAATTGTCCTGCCTGGTCGCCGATAACGGCAAGCAGGATAATCCGGCGAACCCCTATTGGCCGTACGTCATTTCGAAAATGGGCAGGGTCCGCCTGGACAAGGCCGCCACTTACACGCTGTCGCTCAAGCCCGACGAAATTCCGGTAGGCCAGAAATATGGATTGACGCTCGTGACGCTGCGGCTGGTCCCGGCGAAGTGATTGCTTTACGGTGCGCCTCGCGCCGGCGTTGAGGAGCCCTGCCCGGCCGCGTCCAAGGCGCCCCTGGTCCTCGATAATGTGCGAAACTTCGAACTATCCGCCAGTAAGCTCCTGGTTTCCGGCGTCCGGATCGGCCTCGCGAACCAGCCGAAGAGCCAGTGCGACAGCCGGCGGACGCGACGATATCTTCATCCATGTCTGAAGCGGCGGCCTCACTCATTCCGGCCGCCGGCCTTGAGCCGGTATGACGCCTATAGTGACGGAAATGCGGGTGGTCCCGGTCGCGGGACACGACAGCATGCTGCTGAACCTCAGCGGAGCACATGGTCCGCTATTCACTCGGAACCTGGTCATCTTGAAGGACAGTTCCGGACACACCGGCGCCGGCGAGGCGCCCGGCGGCGAAGCCATCCGGCAGACCATCGCCGATGCGGAACCTCTGGTTGTGGGCCAGCCGATCGGCGCCTATGCCAATGTTCTCGGCTCCGCGAGCGGCCGCTTCGGGGACCGCGACGCCGCCGGCCGCGGCGCCCAGACCTTCGATCAGCGCGTCACCGTGCATGCCGTCGCCGCTCTCGAGTGCGCGTTGCTCGACGCGCTGGGCCAGTTCCTCGGGGTGCCCCTGGCGGCATTACTCGCGGACGGCCAACAGCGCGCGGCTGTCGAAGTGTTGGGATATCTCTTCTATATCGGCGACCGCGGAAAAACCGGCCTGCCCTACGTGTGTGCGCCCGGCGCGGCGGACGACTGGCTCCGCTTGCGCCACGAACCAGCATTGACACCCCAAGCCATCGTCCGCCTGGCGGAGGCGGCGCAGGCTCGTTACGGCTTTCGCAGCTTCAAACTGAAGGGCGGCGTGTTACCCGCCATCGAGGAAATGGAAGCCATGGACGCCCTCGCCGGTCGCTTTCCGAAGGCCCGCCTCTCGATCGACCCCAATGGCGCCTGGCCCCTGGATGAAGCCATTTCATTATGCCGCGCCCGGCGCCATATCCTGGCCTATGCCGAAGATCCCTGCGGAGCCGAGAGCGGCTACTCCGGCCGCGAGGTGATGTCTGAGTTCCGGCGCGCCACCGGAATCTCGACCGCCTCGAACATGATCGCCACGGACTGGCGGCAACTGGGACACGCTCTGCAATTGCACGCGCTCGACATCCCTTTGGCCGACCCGCACTTCTGGACGCTGCGGGGCTCCCTGAGAGTCGCGCAGTTGTGCCGCGAATGGGGGCTCACCTGGGGGTCGCACTCCAACAATCACTTCGATATTTCCCTCGCCATGTTCACGCATGTCGCCGCCGCCGCGCCCGGCAACATTACCGCCATCGACACTCACTGGATCTGGCAGGATGGCCAGCGTCTCGCCAAAGAGCCGTTCCAAATCCGCGGCGGGATGGTTGAGCTTCCCGGTCGGCCCGGCCTGGGAATCGACCTCGACATGGCCCAAGTGGAAAAGGCCCACCGCCTCTACACCAGCATGGGACTCGGCGCGCGTGACGATGCCCAAGCCATGCAGTACCTGATTCCCGGCTGGAAATTCGATCCCAAGCGTCCGTGCCTGGTGCGGTGAGGATCGCTTTACCGCTGCAGTTGGCCCTTTTCCGCTGCGCCAGGCTCGTCCAATAACTGCGTGGAGCTGGCAGGTCCCAGCGTAGACCAGTCCCGCAGCGCCCACACCACTTTCTTGGCGGGAGTCACCTCGACGAGTTGCACCGTGTGGGGCCACTCTTCGAGCGGCCGGCTGCCCGCCCAGTTGTTGATGAGTGTGTTGCCATTCGCCAGCCGCGAGACTTCCTGGACGGTGAGCAGCGTGATTCCCGGCAGGTCGTCTTTGTCGATCTCCCAGACCGTTTCACCCTTGCTGTTCACCTCGCGCACGTAGCCGTGCTGATTGCCGCTGATCAGAGTGTTGCCGTTCTTGAGCCGGACCGCGGCCCACGCCGAGGGCGCCCCCACTGACCAGATCTTCCGCCCGTCATGCCGTGGCCGGGCAGGGAGACGGACTGCGCGCTTGAGGGGGCGGCCCAGGCCAGACAGGCAAGGGCCGCCAATGACATCGCGCTGCGCATTAGAACAGGAACTTCAGCGCAAGCTGCATCGACCGCGGTGTATTCGCGATGTTGGTAATCACGCCGGCCGAACCGTAGCTGATCGCTCCATTCGAGACTGAAGGCGCAACCGACGTGCCCGGCGCGGCCAGGATCATGTGGTTGAATACGTTAAACGCTTCGGCCCGGAACTGCAGCCTCTTGGTTTCGGTGATCGGGATGTCCTTGGCCAGCACCACGTCCAGGTTGATCCACCGCATGGTCCGCAGGAAGCCGATGGGAGTGTCGCCGAAGCCGTAGCCGGGCCCCACCGCGAGCGACGCCGGGCTCACGAAACAGGCCGGATTGTACCACTCGGTCACGCTCGGGTTATCCACTTTGATCTGGCAGTTGGGGAGCACGCTCGGGCGACTGTAGCCGGTGATGGAGCCCGCCGCGTCGGAAAGATTCGCCGGATCGGTGCTGGTTGGGGCAACGCCTCCAATCGTTGCCGGTACGCAATTCGTGGTCGTGGTCAAGGTGCAGATGCTGCTGGCGCCGCCCCAGCTTGGGTTGAATGCCTGGCCTGTGCGGGCGAGTAACGCATAATTGGTTTCCCAGTTGCCGAGCACGCGCGAAAGCACGCCGTGGCGCAGCCAGTGTTGTCCACGGCCGAACGGTAACTGGTAGACGGCGGTAAAGGTGAACACTTTTGGGATGTCGTACGTGCACACGCCCTTCGACAAGTGACCGTTGAAGAAGTATTCGTACGGGGCGCCCTCGGAGCCGTTCTCGGCGTTAAAGTCGCCATTGGAATCGCCCAGGCATTTTTCCCACGTGAATGCCACCACCGTTTCGAGCCCGTGCGCGAAGCGCTGCTGGAATTGTGCCTCCAGGGCATGGAAGGTGGAAAACCCGGTGGACTGCGAGTAATTCCAGCCTTGCGCCGCCCAAGGCATGTATTCGTTGGCAGTGATCTGCGCCTGCGTGAGCGGCGTGCCCGGGCACGTGAACCCCTGGGCCGCGTTGTTCTCGCAGAACGGGCCGCCCTGCGGGTAATTGGCCCTGCAGCACCATTCCAGGCGCTGCGTGTGGCTGCCCACATAACCTATGGAAGCCATACTGGTGGCCGTCAACTGCCGTTCGATCTGGAAGTTCCACTGCTGCGAGCGGGGGTCGCTATAGTTGGGGGCGTTGGTATAGCCGCCGAAGGTGGAACCCCAAGGCGTGGGCGCCACCACAATCGGGTTGCTCCCCGCCAGTCCGGTGAGCTGGGAAGTCGCGTAGCCGCCGTACGGGCCGCAGGTTGCGAGGCTGGTGCAAATGGGCGCCACGGTGGGAGTGGCGGCCGTTCCCATGGGAGCGTTATTAAGCGTGTCGGACACGCCGCGGGTCCAAGGCCAGATGGAACCCTGGAGCGTGTTCTCCGCGTATTGGCTGCGGTAAGCGATGGGATCGTAGAAGATTCCATAGCCGGCGCGCAGAACCATATTGTGCGCGAACCCCCACGCGATGCCGATCCGCGGGCCGATATTATCCGCGATGGCTTTCAGGGCCGGCTGGGTGGAAGAAAACGAGATGTTATTGAGCGTGTTATAGGTGACCCCGCCAACCGTCACCTGGAATGCGGGGTTGGCGCTGCCGAGGCCGTTCGGAACACAAGGCGGAAGTTGGGATGAACTGCACCCCGTGGTGTATGCGGCGCTTTGCTTATCCCCGATGATGAACTGGCCGCCCGGCAGGTTCAGGGAGTTGACGGTCTCGCCGTTGGAGGTGAGGATCTTGACAGCCGGGTCGTAGTCGTATCGCAGCCCGACATCGATGGTCAGGTTCGACCGCACGTGCCATTCGTCCTGGATGAAGAAGCCCATCGGCGCCATGCGGACATGGACCTCCTCATACTGCGGCACATTCACCGTCAGTGCCGAGGGCAAATCCAGCAGCATGGAGGCCAGGGCGTTGCCCTGGTTGCTGCCGCAGGCAAACAGTCCGGAGGCGTTGGTGGGACAGGTCTGGGTTGCGGCGGAGGTGAACGTCTCATAGGTGTTGATCTCCAGGCGGTTCTCGTAGAGATACTCGCCGCCGAACCGGAAGGTGTGCCGGCCGCGGCTCCAGGTCATCGCGCCGGTGAAGTTGTGCTCCGGGTTGGCGCGGTATTGCGGCCCCACATTGCCGATTCCGCTATTGGCGGACCCGATGTAGCTGCCCACGTTCAGGAAGTACCCGGCTGTCGCGTCGAGGTTGTTGAAGCCGGCCTGAGTCTCGGGGGCATAGCCACTCGGATTGGTCGGATTCACCTGGACGGGACGCGCGTTGATTCCGCCGCGGACTTCCAGGATCAGGTTCGGAGTGAAGACATGATCCCAGGCCCCGCCGATGTTCCACGTGTGGAATGGGCTTGGCGTTATAGAGGTTGTGCCCGCGACGATCCCGTTGTTGGTATCCCACATCATGTAAGCCCGGCCAAACACGACATTCTTTTCGCTGAAGTGATGGTCCACGCGAAAATCGAAATTGTTGGCATTGTTGACGGTGCTGCGGGTGTCCAGGCAATTGTCGACCGCGAAGGTGAGGTTGGGAGTGATCTGGCAGTTCTTAAACTGCGGCCCGGTGTAGGCGGTAATCACATTGGCCAGCTTGGTATCGATGAGGCCCGCCGGAATCTTGTTGCAGGGTGTCCCGCCCGACATCTGGGTTCCGTACCCCGCTTGGCCAAAGGCCAGGCCGGGATTCACCAGGGGGTTCGGATTTCCGGATGTATCGCACATGAACCGCACCGACGAGTTCGCCCCCGATTCGGCGAACGGGTTGAAAATGGTGTTTGGCGTGATGGCCGTCTTGGTGGCATTCACCGCCCCGATCAATTCCGGACTCACCGTGCCCGTGAAGTCGCCCGCCATCTCTGCCGCACTCGGAACGATGGCGTAGCTGCCGTTCGGCTGCGAATACCTCCAGCCTTCATATGCGACATAGAAGAACGTCTTGTTCTTGATAATCGGTCCGCCGAAGGTGCCGCCGAATTCGTTCTGCGAGTAGCCCACCGGCGAAACGGGCGTGCCGGTGAGGATGGCGGAAGCCCCTGCCGCCGTTTGCGTGCCGGCGGCCACCTGGGCTGCCAGCGTGTTGGCCAGGGTCGGACAGAATGCCGGGGAACAGAAGCCGGTGAACGGGTTGCGGGCGTCGAAAATCTGGCTGCGCGCGAATTCCCAAGCCGAACCGTGGAACTGGTTGGTGCCGGTCTTGGTGACAATGTTCACCACCGAGCCCAGCACGTTTCCGTATTGCGCATCGTTGTTATGCGACTGCACCTTGAATTCCTGGATGGTGTCGGCAATGGGCGGGATGGCCCAGCCGCCGCCCCGGTCGTCGGTGTTAATGATGCCATCCATATAAAAGGCGTTCGACCGGTTGCCCGCACCGTTGGCCGAGACCTTGTAGACGGTGGCGTTCGGGAGCGATATGTTGCCTCCGTCCGGGTTGCCGCCGGCGCCGGTTTTGCCCGAAGAGTTGCCCTGCGACGTGTCCAGCGGATTGACGCCGGGCTGGAGGATCAGCAACTGAGTGAAGTTGCGGCCGTTCAGCGGCAGCTCGTGCGCCATGTGTTCGTCGAAGGTCATGCCCAACTCGGTAGTTGCCCGCTGCACCATCACGCCCACCGATTCGGCGCTCACCGTTACGGTCTGGGTCGACTCGCCCACTTGCAGCGCCAGATTCTCGGTCAGCGTCTGGTTCACATCGAGCTTGAATGCGGGCAGCGCGACTTTCTTGAAGCCATTCTTCTCCACGGTGAGCGTGTAGTTGCCCGGCAGAAGATTGACGATGGTAAACGTCCCGTCCGCGCTGGTGTTCTTTGTGCTCAAGATGTTGGTGTCTTGATTGACAACTGTCACCCTGGCGTCTGGTACAACGGCGCCGGAAGGGTCTGTCACGGTGCCGTTCACCACGGCCGTGGGGGTCTGCGCAAACAACGTTGCGGTGGTTAAAGAGAATGACACAGCCGCGGCGAGCACGATGGCCCGCCCGAGAAACAACCGGGTTCTCATCTTGACCTCCATGAAGTTTAGCGGTACCGATACCGTTAAAGTTATGCCATAATCATCTACCAGGAAATCATGCAAGTCAAGAGATTTTGTTGCAAGCGTTTACGGCGTGGGCAGCCCCGCGTCACCCCTGTCTTGGCGGTTGCCGCCATCGCCGCCGCCGCCGCCGCGGCCCAGACGCGCCCGGCGCCCAGCCATCCGGTGCTGCTAAAATCCACACAACTTGAGGTCGTCCTGGATCGCGCCCGCGGACTCCCTTCCGAGTACCGCCTGGCGGCCGCCAAAGCGGCCATCCACGGAGCAGACACCTCCCACGGCATCGTCGCGACCGTCTTCTGCCGCGAACCGTATGGCTTCCGCCAGGTGCCGGTCCGCCTTCGCAGTTCGGCAGCCGCGGCCAGCCGCGCCGATTTCCTGTTCGCAGCCGAAAGGCGCGGCAAGACCGCTGCCACTTTCACTTTGCGTTACGAACTGAACGGAGCCGCCGTCTACGTTTCGCTGGAGGCCGTGCGCGAAGAACCCGGCTTCGAACTCATCGACGTGGCCACTCCCGATCTGGCCACTATCCGTGAAGAGGACGGTCCGGCCTGGCTGGCGTATGGCGACCAAGGCGGCAGCGTGGTCGCGCTGGCCGATGCGAAACCAGCCCATGCTCCGCAGAACCGTTTCTGGGGCGGTGTCGCCGCTACCCTCCCGGTCGCCATAATCGGTACCTCCAAAGCGCTCTGCGTCGAGGAAACACTGGCCTTCATGAACACCACGGAACTGGCCGTGGAAGGCCCATCGGGCCACCACCGCGCCATGCTAGGCACGATCCACGTGTATCGCGTCAACGGCAGCCTGTCGCAGGACATGAACATGGACCCCGGGAATCCTCGTATTTCCGGCAACCAGCGCACGCCCAACCTGCTGGTGGGCCAGCGGCCGCTCTGCCGCTTGGATTTCATCGGCCGTCGCGGCGGTGACGGCGTCGTCGATTGGCTGGATGGCGCCAAGCTCGTTCGCGCCCGCATGCCGGAGATTCCCACCCACTACTACGACGACAAGTTCCAATACTTTGTTCACAGCGATCAGCCGGCGTGGCCGCGGCCCCGCTCCACCTTCGAACAAACCCGCCAGATGATTCACCAGTTGGCCGCCCTCACTGCGCATGCGCCGCAAGTCGCGTACCTGTGGGGCTGGCAGTACCGCGGCAAGGATACCGGCTACCCCGCCGTCGCGCAGGTCAATTCGCGATTGGGCGGCTACGACGGACTGAAGGCGCTGATCGCCGACGCCCGCACCGTTAACGCTAACGTGAGTTTCTCCGACAACTACGACGACGCGTATAAGAGCAGCCCCGCCTGGGACGAGTCCATGATCGCCCGCCGCCCCGATGGCCAGCTATGGCTCAGCCGCAACTGGACCGGCGAGAACTCCTACATCATCGGCCTCGCCAAGTACATGGCCGGGCCGGGACCCGAACGCGTCCGCTACACCTGCGCCCAATATCCGGTGAAGGACACTTACCTCATCGATGTTCTCTCCTACTATCCAATCCGCAACGATTGGGACCCCGCGCATCCCGCCAGCGGCATCAAAAATCTCACCGAGGGCCGTTACAAGGTGCTCGAGGAATTCAAAAAGTGCGGCCTCGATATCGTATCGGAACAGTTGCGCTACGCCTTCATCGGAAAGAACTCCGTCAATGACAACGGGCCCTCCGGCGGCGAGTCGCCCTTCGGCGGCGATCCCATTCCGCTGGCAGCCGCCATTTACCGCCGCTCCGCCATTTGGGGCATGAGTGGCTCGGCGTGGCGCGCCGCGCCGGAAGTCTACACCCTGTTCTACAACGGCCATGAGTTCCCGGCTTTTCCGGATGGCACGGTGGAACACTTAGCCGGCGTATACTACAGCGCAATCGTCCCCTGGTTTGCCGTCCATTACCGCAATATTGAGACTTTCCGCCGCGAGGGAGATCGCACCCTCATCGGCCTCGAAGGCAATTCCAGCATCGACATCGATTGGAAAACCAAAGCATACTCCGTCACCGTCAATGGCGTCGAAGTGGCCCGCAACGGCGATACGTTCTGCCCCATCGGCGGCGATCGAATCGCCTTCTATTCCAAGGCGGGCAAACAACTCTCCGCGCCGCTCCCCAGCGGCTGGAATCCGTCCGCCATCGCGGCGTTCGCGCTGTTCTCCGACCGTGCGGAACCCGCTCAGGTATCCATCGCCGCCGGGAAAATCGTGGTAGACGCCCCCGCTGCCCGGCCCGTGATGATCTTCCGCGACGGGGCCACCGCTCGGAAACTCCTGCTCCCCAACCAATAAGCCACGGACGGCCTTGGCGCCCCCGCTCGCGCTACGGCTTCATCTTCACTACCTGCCACGCCGGCAATCGCCAACCCCGCCTGGGCCCGAACGCCGCGATCGGGCAATCTTGTGCGGCTTCATCCGGCCGTGTCGACGGCCACAACACTCACGCCTGCCGGGCCGACGTCTGAAGCCGCCACCGAAGCCGAAAGCGGAGCCTCCGTCATCTGCGGCCGGTAGGGTACGGACAGCAGCAACCGCTCGCCAGAGCGAAATTCCCGAATCTTGGATCCGTGAACCACCACGCAAACGTGGTCCAGGAAGTGGGTATGCACCGAAGACCGCTCACCGGGCGCTTTCGCCTGCCAACCGCCGGGACCACCTGGACAGCCGTCAAATACCGCATCGCTTATTGACCTAAGGCGCGCACGGAAGTAAATGCTCCGTTGTTGGAACGAATGCCCAGCACAAAGACGGCCCCATTTGGCGAGTCGAATTCCACTACTCCCTTCAGTTCGGCAGCCCCGTTCAGGTTCACCGGCAGCACGAGAGAGGTGTGCTGATGTCGCGGCAGCGAAATCGATTGTGGCGGATTATTCGGAATCGCATTCCCATTCTGATCCCGTAACGTGTAGGTAATGGTGGCGTCCTGTGTCACGCTGGGGTTCGCTAATGCCACGCCCAACGCGAACCCTGACCCGCTGTCGAATGGCAGCATCAGTTTCATCCCTCCCTTAGTCAACAGTGGCACCGCGGCTTCCTGGCCGCTGCCGGTTCTCGCGGAAAATGGCCGTTCCGCCGATCGACTGGTTGCTCAACACCTCGGCCCATCCGGTTGTGGTCTGGCTTGCCACATCGGCCGTTTCGATCGTATAGGTGCCGCCCACCGGGATGACGCCCGAAATGCTGGACTGCGCCGAGGAACCCACGAGTTGTACCGCGAATGGATTCCCATTGTCCTGCCAGAGATTGACCGTAAACGTCGCTGCCACAGTATCCGTATTCACCAGAATGATGGTCGTCTTCCACGACCCACCATCGGCGATGTGGGAGATGATCTTGGTCGCCGGCGGCTGGCTCGTGACAGCTTCCACTGAAGTGAAGGCCCCGCTGTTGGAGCGAATCCCCAAACCAAAGATGGAGCCGTTTGGGGAATCGAACTCAGCCACGCCGCGCAGGTTGGCCGCTAGTGCGGAATCGACTGGCAGCACGAATGCCGTATGGCCGAATGGCGGCAATGTCACCGGCTGCTCGGGTGAGGAAGTAAGGTTCTGCCCGGCCTGGTTGCGTTGCCGCCAGGTGACCGTGGTGGCCGTGCTGTTGTCCGGAGCCGCCAGTGCGACGCCGGTAGCCAGGTTCGCATTGTTGTCGAAGGGGAAGAGCAGTGTACTGCTGCCGGCCGTAAGCAGCGGGACGGCGGCTTCCTGATAGGGAACAGCCGAACCCTTCGGCTGCGCCGACCGGAAAATCGCCGTACCATCGATCGATTGAGCGCTCGTCACCCGCGCCCAGCCCTCGGAGAGCTGCGCGGCGGTTCCATCGGTCGAAATGATCGTTGACCCTCCGACCGGAATCGTCCCGGTTGTCGAAAGCATCCCGACCCAGTCGAGGAACGGGCAATCGCGGCTCCGTTGTCGCCCGTAACCTGCAGTGTAAACGACGCTGGCTGGGCGCCGGTATTGACCAGAATGATGCTCGTCGACCAGCCGCCGCCGTCGGCAATGTGCGAAATCGTCTGGACCGTCTGGGTCGCAACGGGGGTGATGCTCAGTATGAATAGATCGACCGCGGTGTCGCCAAGCAGGTCAGTGAATGCGAGCGTTCCCTTGTATTGCCCAACGGGAAGCGAGCCGGGTGAGGCCGTAACAGTGAAAATCGCGGGTATGACGGCTGTAGTCGGGCTGACCGACAGCCAGTTGTTTTGATCGCTCCCCGCACCCGCCAGGACCGAAACCGGTGTGCCGCCGCTGGTGAGTTGCACCGTAGCCGGGGCCGGCATGGCGCCACCGATCTGATAGTTGAACGTGTAGGTATCGTCCGGAGCTGCTTCTACCACCAAAGTGACCGAGACCGGGTAGGTCGTCGTAGTGACAAGGTTGACGTATCCGATGTAAGTACCGGCCGGGGAACCGCTAGGTTGCACGGCGACGGTGAGGTACGTGGGCGCGGAAGGGCTTGCCTGGGACGCCGACAGCCACTGAGCGGGCGGCGGCGGAGTCGGATACTGAATCTGGCTGCTGAACGGGACGGTGCCGGCGGACGTACTGACCGGGAGAGTTTGTACGGGCGGCCCGGGTGCGTTGACCAGTGCGGCAAAGACCATGACCTTCTGGGGGAGCACCAGGTAGTTCTGCACCACGCTCATGGTGACCGCTGCCGTCTTTATCTGCCCCCCGGAGCTGATGCTCACGTTGGCTGTGTAGGTCCCGGTGGGAAAGGTGGTGACGACGGGGAGGATGGAAACCGTTGTGCTACCGGGACTGCCGGGGCTGGCCGATCCGCTCGCAGGCGAGGCGCTGATCCAGTTGGCGGGCGCGGAGTTTGTGAGCGCTGTGGCGGCATTCCACGAAAGCGTTCCCGAAGTGCTCGTAATGGTGAGGTTTTGAGGTGGTGGCACCACTCCCGCGGTGACGCTGTAGGACAAGGAAGTCGGCGAGACTCCGAGCGTGCCGGTGCTCGAAACCAATACATTGATGGTAACCGTGGTTGAAGCCGTTGGAACCGGATACGTGCCAGGATAGCCGGTGGCGGTCACGGTCACGCTATAGGAGTTAGGAGGAGGGCTGGGCACGGTTCCGCTGAGGGTACAAGTGGTATAAAGCATGGAGCTGATCTGCAGCCAGGAGGGCAAGGCCGAAAAAGTCCAACTGACCGGCCCTGTCTCTCCCGAAACCGTACATGTGGTCGAGTACTGCTGACCCGAGGTGTAAGTGCCGCTCTGCGGGTTGCAACTGACGCTGGCTGGTGGAAGGATGCTTGTCGAATCCGTCGCGTTCGCGCTTCCTGATCCGCCGCCCGACACGCTCACGGCGTTCACCTGCGGCGAAGTGGCGGTAGTTGCCACGTTCACCGTCACCGTGATCGCGGGGTAACTGGAGCCCGCCGCCAGAACGTCGCTCCGTGTGCAGGTCTTGCCCGCACACGTCCATCCCGTCCCGGCCATCGACACCAGGCTCAAGCCCGGGGGCGCCGTCTCGGTCACCGTCACCGTACCGCTGGTCGGGCCGGCCGAGAGGCCGTTGTTGGACACCGTGACGGTGTACGTCGCACCGGCCTGCCCCTGCGTGAAGTTCCCCACATGTGTCTTGCTGATGCTCAGCGCCGGTGCGCCAGATACCGAAAAGAACCACTCGTCAGAATCAGCAATCGGGTTCCCGCCGTTGTTGTACGCCACGACGTACCACCCAAATTCTATGCCGGTCTGTAACGCAGGCGACACCGTTACCTGGGTTAATGAAGTGTACTGGTTGTACACCTGCCGCGTTTCGCTCACATATATTTGAACCCAATAGGAGCTGGCACTGGGGAACGCCGCCCACTTAAGCGTGGGGGTTGCCGTGGTATACCCACCATTCGCCGGCGAAATCAAAGTGACCGTACCTAGCTGAGCCGAAGATAAGCGGGCGAATAGCAAGACCGCGCACGCTGCCGCAAGACGAATGGAGAGCGCCGGGCGCCACACGGCGTGCCGGCTGGAACCCGGCACAACGATCGTGTTCATTGGCCCGATACCTCCCTCATAGACGCCGCTGCAAACACCGCCTGCAGCCCGGAGTCTCTCCCGATCGGAAGCCATGCGGAGTGCCCTCATACCGACCTTCTCTCGGAGGTCGCTCCGGGAGCTATGGAACAGTGATTTGGATGCCTCGAGCCAGCCCGCCGCCCGTAAGCGCCCGCCCATGACAGCCCACAACCTCAAGAACGATTTCCTGTTCATTTCACTCCTCCACGACCAACGCGATTCCCAGTTCGGAATAACCTCCTAACGCTGCAGTTTCCTTCGGACTCTCTTTTTCATGGCGCCATCTGTGGCGTACCGCAGCGCCTTTGTGTAGGCCTCGGCTGCCGCCGGGCTATTCCCCACCGCCGACTGCAAATCTCCAATCTGTTCGTACACCGACGCGTCTTCCGGCTCGAGCCGCGAGGCCTCGGTGAACTGTTCGAGCGCGGCGTCGCGGTTACCCAGCTTGATTTCAAGGCTTCCCAACGCCACTCGGGCCGCGGCATACTCGGGCTTCTGATTCACCAAAACCCGGAACTCGCCGGCCGCATCGGTATTACGGCCTTCGCGGGCCAGTGCCTTCGCCAGGGCCAGGCGCGACAGCGTGTAATCGGGATGCTGCTGGAGGATCTCCCGCCAAAGCTGGAAAGCCTCCTCGCGACGCTTCGGAATGGTGTCGAGTAGGACCGCGTAGTTGTGCCGGGCTATCACCAGTGCGGCGTCCTTGGCCAGCGCGGTCTTGTAGAAGGCTTCGGCCTCGACGGGCTTCTTTTCAAAGAACTTCAAATAGCCCAGCGCATTGTAAGTCTGCGGGTCCGGACGGAGCGTGAGCGCTTTGCGGTACATCGCCTCGGCGTCCTTGGCGCGGTTCAGGCGCTGATACACCAGGCCCAGGTTGTAGGGTAGATAGGCGTACTGCGGAGCCATGTGGATGGCTCGCTGGTAGGTGGCGATGGCCGCACTGTAATCGCCCTGCTGGAAATACGCCAGCGCCATGTTGTGAAGCGGGTAGGCCCAGTAAGGCGCGCGGCTCACGGCGTCACGAAAAGCCAGGATGGCGCGGTCGTATTCGGCCCTCTCCAGGAACGCGATCCCCAAGGCGTTGTAGGAGTAAGCGTGGCCGGGGTCAAGACGGACGGCGCGCTCCAGCAGATCGGCGGCGGCGCCGTACTCCTTGCTGAAGACTTTGACGCGGCCCTCGCAGAAGACCTTGCGGGCTTCCAGGAAAACGGAATCGCGTGCCAGTAACTCGGCGGCTTCGAAATATTGGGCGCCGGTGAAGAAATCGGAGGAGCCCGGAGCGTTCTGCTCGCCGGCCAGGTAGCGAATCAGCAGATTCTGTCCCTTGTCCTCGAGTGCGACCTTCAGCTTTTCGGCCTCCGCCTGGTAATCCTGGTCTTGCAAGCGCACTTTGAGCACGGCCAGGAATTTGAAGGCACCGTTGTCCTCGGCGGGCAGGATTCGACCTTCGCGGATTGCCGTCTCATAGTCCGCCAGAACCAGCGCGATATTCTGGTCGTACTTGAGCTGTGTGGAACTCATTTCGGGCATGGCTGCCGGGCTGGCGGCGGCGCGCGTAGCTGCCGTGCCGCGGTCGCCGCGGGCCGCCATCATTGTGGGGCCCTTGTAACCGCCAAGCGAAATTCCGTCTAGGGCGGTGTAGGCCATAACCCGCCGTTCGTCGATCTCGCCGATGGCTTTCGGAATCTGGCGGCTCCCGGTGCTCTCGGCAACCTTGTCGTGGACGTAGTCCACCAGCTCATCCATAGTGACCCGGCCATCGTGGTTGAGGTCGGCATCGCCGTTGAGCGCCTTGATCAGAAAGTAGCTGAAGGCTCCGCGCCCGCCGCCGTAGTTGACGCCTTCAACGGCCGATTGGCCTTGCTGTGCAGCCAGCATGCCAAAGAAGTTGTCGCCGGTTTCCAGGCGCTGCGTGACCCGGTTGGTGGCGCGGTAGTCGGGCGTGATCTGACCGATCTTGCCGGCGCGGCATACGTCTACGTACAGGATCAGCCTGCGCACGCCGGCAAGCTGCCTCTCGAAAAGCTGCCGGATGTCCTCCATGTCAATGGCTGTGGAGGCGACGTCCTGCGGATCCGTATCCCACGCGACGATGTAGCCGCGGTTGTCGATTACCGTTCCGTGCGACGCGACGAACAGCAGAACCGTGTCGTTCCCCTGGCGGCCTTTGAGGTGCGAGTCGAAGGCCGAACGGATGGCGCCGGCGGTGGCCTGCTCGTTAATCAGCAGTTTGATGTTTTCCGCGGGCAGACCCCCGCCGCGCCGGCTGAGCAGCAGATTTCGGACTTCGATGGCATCGGCATGAGCGAACTCGAGAGAAGGGATCTTATCGCTCCGGAACGAAGAAATCCCGATGAGAAGCGCAAAAACATTCCTGCCGGAGTCCTTCTCTTCGGGCAGCGAAGGCTGTGTGACCACCACGCCCCTGGACTCCAGCGAGAACAACGGCTTCGCGCCCAACCGGCGTCGGGCCGTTGCGAGACGACGGTGCGCATCTCGTCGGCGGCATCCAGGGGAAGGCCGTGGGTTTCGAGAGCGGCGGCTTTCGCAAGATGCAGAACGGGGTCGGCGGCGGACGCGAGGCCGTGATCGATGGGCTCCAGTTCCCCCTGAAGAGCCCGCCGCTCGGCGGCGCCAGCGCCTGGATTCGCTCATCGAGAGAGCCGGTCCGCGATGCCTCGAGCGCGCGCGAAGCTTCCGCGCCGCCATCCAGCCGGCCCGTGGCGATCAAGCGGTCCATCGGAGGCAGCGCGCAACCGGAAGCCGGCCTGGAAGCGGACAGGGCGCCCTCCCGGACCTTCAACTGGCGTGCTTCGAAGTAGATTTCCGCGGCTCCCGATATCTCCTGCAACGTGTTGTCGGGACAGAACAGGAAGCGCGCCGAACCGTCCTGCGATTTCAAACCGTCGCCCGCGAACAGGATATCGCCCGGCTTGGCCGTCAGCGGAAGATTAAACCCTGCGCGGAGCAGGGCCACCTTGGTCGCGGAGATGACCAACCCAAGCGGCGGCTCCTGTTGGGCATAGCCGGTAACGGCAATGCAACTCAAAATCAGTAGCCGGAGAGGACAAAAGGACCGGAAACCCCGTTGCACTGGAAGCCCCTTTGCCTATACCTTCACTGCGGATGGGGTAAGGCACCTGATTCTACCATAGGTCCGTTAAGAGTCATTGTTGATTTTTTGGACATATTGCTTTTCTGTCTGCGTGCGGACATACTTCTTATCGCTTGCTGTTTCTTGCTGCGAGATGCCGCTCCGACTTGTCTCTTAGTGATTTTGCGTGCCTCCGGATAGGACCCATCATACGAACCGTCTTCGTCGCAACCTGTCTGGTTTTCCTGCCCTCCGCACTGCTCGGGCAGACCACCCAGGGACTGATCACGGGAAGGGTCGTGAACTCGCGGTCGGCGCGGCCGGTGGCGGGCGCGAAGGTGAAGTACGAGAAGCGCGAGGAGTCGATCGGCGGGGAGGCGGTCACAGGAGCGGCGGGGTATTTCAACCTCCCGCTACTCTCTCCTGGCTTCTATCACTTGCATGTGGAGGCCGCCGGATTCCAACCACAGGAACTGGAGGAAGTGGAGCTGGCGGTTGCGGGGCGCCTGGATTTCATTTTCCGACTCCGGCCACTCAGCGACGTTTGGGAAGCCGGGCAGTATCGTAGCCTGCTCTTTCCGGGCAGCGACGCGGCGGTCACCTTTTTCGGTCCCGATGTGGATATCAGCCGCTCGGGCGCGTTCGACGCCACCCGCGGGATCGAGACGGCGCTGGACGCATCGCTCTCCACCGTCATCGACCAGCAACTTATCGCCAATCTTCCCCTGAATGGCCGGGATGTCTACACGCTGCTCGCGACCCAACCCGGAGTCACGGCCGACACCACGACGGAGCGCGGTCTTGGTTTGGCGATCAATGGACAGCGGCCCTCGGTGTCCAACTTTCTACTGGACGGCCTTGATAACAATAATTACCTGGTTACCGGGCCTCTAACTCAGTTATCGCCCGAAGCTATCGAAGAGTATTGCATCTCAACTGCGAATTACTCGGCCGAGTATGGGCGCACTTCCGGCTTCGTGGCCAACGCCATTACCCGGCCGGCGGGAACCTTCTGGCATGGTCTGGTCTATGACTACCAGAAGACCAACAAACTGAACGCCAACGGCTTTCAGGAAAACGCCAATGGTGTTGCGAGGCTGCCGCTGAAGGCGACCGATCCGGGATTCTTCCTGGGCGGTCCGATTCTGCGCAACCGGCTGTTCGTATCGGCGGCATTCGAGGCGAGTTGGTTCCGCACGAAACAGGATCCGGAAACCATTGCTCTGCCCACCACTACTTTTGTACAAACTACCACCACCGGCGCCGCCCACCAGTTGTTGCAGCAGTACGCTCCGCCCCCAGTGACGAATGGCGCTTCCGATCTCGCCGGCCTTACGGTCGAACCGCCTGTCTCGACGAACCTATTGTTGGCATCCCCGCGCGTCGACTACCTGACGCACAATGGCGCCAGCCGGCTGCTGTTCCGCTCCAGCATTTCGCGCCAGGATCAACCCGATTTCGGCTGGACTCCCTATACCGAATTCATCACGCCTTTCGTGTCCAACTCATTGAACCTGGGCGGAGCGTGGCTGTGGAACTGGAGCCCCAGCCTTTCCAACGAAGCCCGGGCAGGCCTCTCCACCGATGAAGAACATTTCAACCGGTCGCACCCGGACGTTCCGATTCTGGCGGCGGGCGATGGCGCCGTGCTCCCGGGCAGTCCCCTGCCATACTCCTACCGGAATCACGGGCGCAACATCGAGGTGGTCGACAACTTGAGCCGGACCAGCGGACGCCACACGATCAAGTTCGGAGGCGCTTTTTTGGCCCGGACCATTACGGGTTATGTGACCGCGGGCCAGGATGGATATTTCGGCTTCGCCGACGCCTCGGCATTCGCGCAAAACCAGCCTGTATCGTTTTACATCGCGCGTTTGCGCCAACAGCCGAACTCGAATATGACGCCCAATGACAATCGCGAGTACCGGCGTACGCAGTTCTCTGGTTTTGCGCAGGACAGTGTCAAGGTGACGCCGCGGCTGGCAGTGAACTTCGGTGTGCGCTACGAGAATTTCGGCTCGCCCGCCAATACGGGAAGTGTCAAGGACGCGCTATTTCAGTTGGGAAACAGCAGCAGTCTGGAGCAAAGAATCGCCGCCGCGCAGATGGTGTATCCCGGACGGGGCGACGAAACGCTCTACGGCGCGGACAACCGTGGGATTGCCGTGCGCGCCGGCTTTTCCTGCGGCCTGGGACGCGATTCCAACACCGTGATGCGCGGTGGCTTTGGAATCTTCTACGACCGGCCGTTCGACAATCTCTGGGAGACGCTGCAAGTCAACAACCTGGTATGGGAGGCGCCGGCGCCGGCTCAGTCGGTTCCGTTTCTGTTGCCGGTAGCGCAGGCGGCCGCCGCCGTCCCGCTGCAACCCGTGCCTGACTTCCCGTACCTGACGCTTTTTCAGCCGGGGCTTCGCAATGCCTATGCGGAGAACGGCTTCTGGGGCATCGAGCATCGAGCAACGGAGCGTCTCATGGTCCAGGCGAATTTGGTCGGGTCCTTCGGGCGGGAATTGCTCACGACCGACCTGGTGAACCGGCCGCTGAGCGTACCGATCATCCCCGGCGATTTCACGAACCCGTTCGGAATGTCCAACCCGAATTTCCCGATGGTGGCATATCGCGCCAACCAGGGGATATCCGATTACTACGGCGTTCAGGCGGTGGCGCGATACCGCGGTTCGCGCCTCCAGCTTCAGGCCTCCTACACGTGGAGCCATACCTTCGACAACCAGAGCGAGCCGCTGGCCGGAGAGTTCTTCGACTTCAGCTTCCCGGGCACCACCGACGCGCCGGTCGCTGCATTCACCCGCCAGTTCGACAGCAGCGCCGACCGCGCCAACTCCGATTTCGACCAACGGCACAATGTAGTGGCTTACGCCGTCTGGGAAATCCCGGCCGCGTTCGCCGCGACCAGCGCCGCGCGAGTGTTCCGCGACTGGACATTCGGAGGGTTGACCGCCATCCGTTCGGGATTCCCGTACAGTCCTCTGGCTGCGACGCCCTTCAATGGGACGGGGCAGTACTATGTGAATAACCGCGCCATCCTGGTGAATCCCGCGCAAGCGGTGATCGACGCGCCGGTGACGGGGGGCGTGCAAATCCTGAACCCCGCGGCGTTCGCGGCGCCTGCGTCAGGCCAACTGAGTAATCTGGGACGCAACGCATTTCGCGGCCCGGGCCTGTACAATGCCGACGTTTCGCTCAGCCGGCGGTTCCGGCTGGCGAAACTGGGCGAGACGGGCCGCCTCACGGTACGCGCTGACGCCTTCAACCTGCTGAATCACGCCAACCTGAATAACCCGGTGACAATACTCGGCTCGCCGCCGCCCAATGCATTCGGCTCGGCGCTCTACGGCCGTCAAGGCTATGACCCGGGATTCCCTACTAGCACGCCGTTGAACGAAGCACCGCGCCAGATTCAGATCATGGTGCGGGTTGAGTTCTGAGTAGCGTTATTGCTGGATCGAAAGAGATACGGTACTTCTTACCGGCTGCTCACCGACTCCAATGGCGGAGCGCTTGGTGAGCGAAGGGTCCGAATATCCCGCATCGGTGGTTGCCCGAAGAACCGGCTGTATTCACGGTTGAATTGGCTGGCGCTTTCGTAACCGACCTCAAAGGCCGCGCTTGCGGCGTCCAGACCATCCATGAGCATGCGTCCCCGCGCTGCCTGCAGCCGAAGCTGTTTCTGATACTGAAGCGGACTCATGGCGGTCAGCACACGGAAATGATGGTGTAGCGTGGACACGCCCATGCCCGAGATTTCCGCGAGATCTTCCACCCGTAGCGGCTTCGCATAGTTCGCCTTGATCCAGGCGATCGCTTTTGCTGTTTGGTGGCTCTGCTCTCCTAGCGTCGCAATCGCTCGAAGGCGTGCTCCCTCCGCACTGCGAAGGATTCGGTAGATGATCTCGCGTTGAATCAGGCCACTGAGAAAGGGAATGTCCCGCGGGGTGTCCAGCAGGTCCACCAGCCGGCAGCATGCACTGAGCAGCTCCACCGTGGTCTCACCGGTGGCCATGGCAGGGCTGTCAGACGGCGCCTCGGGCACCTGAATCTCCTCCCGGCTAAGAAGTTCCCGGACCACCGGCATTTCGAGTTTGAGCGAAAAGGCGAGGCAGGGCACCGCTTCACTCGCCTCGATTACCCGGCTAAGGATCGGCAAATCGACCGACGTCAGCAGGAAGTGCGACGCATCGTAGATGAACGTGTTCTGGCCGAGGTCTACTCGCTTTCGCCCTTGGGCGATCACGATTACGCTCGGCTCGTACGTCGCCGGGCACGGATCGGTCGGGGTGGTCCGCCTGTGGAGCGACAGGCCGGGAACGTCCGTTGCCCGATGCTCTGCCGATCCCATAAAGGAGGCAATCTTGCGAGCGAGTTCAGCCCGCAATTCACGAGCTCGATCCGGCAACCGAGTCGCGTCTCCCCTGTTGTTTTTCATGGTAACGGTTTCGCTCTCCTCTACCCTAGGATAACGGATGGCTCTGTGCGTAAGTCAACAGTGCAAGAGGAATAGGCAATAAATCGGAAGGATCGGGATACCGCTTTCAGGGCACTCGACTCTAACCTGGAGATGAGAGAAACGGTTCCTAAGGAGAAACAAGATGAAGAAGCGCAAACTTGGAAAGAGCGGCCTCGAAGTTTCGGCTCTCGGACTCGGCTGCATGGGAATGAGCTTTTCTTACGGCCCGCCCAAAGACAAGCAGGAGATGACCTCTCTTCTCCGGGCAGCCGTGGAACGCGGCATCACATTCTTCGATACTGCGGAAGTCTACGGCCCGTTCACAAACGAAGACCTCGTAGGTGAAGCCCTCGCTCCTTTCCGTAAGCAAGTGGTGATCGCGACGAAGTTCGGGTTCAAATTTGATCCGAACACCGGCAAACAGGCCGGGCTGGACAGCCGGCCCGAGCACATCAAGCAAGCCGTCGAGGGTTCGCTCAAGCGGCTCAAGACCGACACGATTGACCTCCTCTATCAGCACCGCGTTGACCCGGATGTGCCGATCGAGGATGTCGCGGGTGCGGTGAAGGATCTGATTCAGGAAGGTAAGGTAAAGCACTTTGGTCTTTCCGAAGCAGGTGTGCAGACGATTCGTCGCGCGCACGCCGTTCAGCCTGTAACCGCACTTCAAAGCGAATACTCGCTCTGGTGGAGGAAGCCTGAAGCGGAAGTGCTGCCCACTCTCGAAGAACTTGGAATCGGTTTGGTTCCCTACAGCCCCCTGGGCAAGGGCTTCCTCGCGGGCAAGATCGGCGAAAATGCGAAGTTCGACAGCTCCGACTTCCGCAGCACCCTGCCGCGCTTCACGCCGGAGGCTCTCAAGGCGAATCAGGCCCTGATTCATCTGCTCGCCAGCATCGGGGAACGGAAGAAGGCGACACCGGCTCAGATCGCACTCGCCTGGCTGCTGGCCCGGAAGCCGTGGATTGTTCCGATCCCAGGCACTACGAAGCTCCATCGCTTGGACGAAAACATCGGGGCCGTCTCAGTCGAACTCACGCCCGGCGATCTTGGTGACATCGAGAAGGCCGCCTCAAAAATCACCGTGCAAGGCGCTCGGTACCCCGAACACCTGGAGCGAATGACCGGCCGCTGAACGGCCACCAAGTGAAAGGATTCAGAAATGGAAATCAAACGGAGCGGTTCCCAGCCTTCCGGCAAAGGGCCGGCAGAGTATTTTAGAGGCACGGTGCGGGTTGACCCGCTGTTCAACCCGCCTGCTCCGGCGCGTGTTCTCGGCGCCAGCGTCACCTTCGAGCCCGGCGCCCGGACCGCATGGCATACGCATCCGCTCGGCCAGACCCTGATCGTCACGACCGGTTGCGGCTGGGTACAGCGTTGGGGAGGGCCGGTGGAGGAAATCCGGCCGGGCGATGTGATCTGGTTTCCGCCCGGCGAGAAGCACTGGCATGGCGCCACGGTGGCCACGGCGATGACCCATATCGCCATCGTGGAACAACTGGACGGAAAGAGCGCCGACTGGATGGAGCAGGTCAGCGACGAACAATACAAGGCCTGACTCAGGCCCGGGAAGTAACGAATAGGAGCGTAAATTCATGTACAACACAAAGGCGTATTCCGCTGGCAGTGCGACCTCGCCACTAGCCCGCACAACCATCACGCGACGCGATCCGAAAGAACGCGACGTGCAGATCGAAATCCTCTTCTGCGGCATTTGCCACTCCGATCTCCATTCGGTACGCAACGAGTGGAGCGGCATCATGCCCACTACCTACCCAATTGTCCCCGGCCATGAGATCGTCGGGCGTGTCACCAGGGTCGGCTCGGCTGTTACCAAGTACAAGCCCGGCGACTTGGCCGCGGTCGGCTGCATGGTCGACTCGGACGGTACCTGTCCCCACTGCAAAGCTGGCCTCGAGCAGTTCTGCCCGAACATGATCCTCACCTTCAACTCCCCGGACAAGCACCTCGGAGGCGTCACCTATGGTGGTTACTCCGATAGCATCGTCGTTGATGAACGGTTCGTGCTGCGAGTCCCTTCCGACCTCAAGCTCGCCGGAGCCGCGCCGCTCCTCTGTGCCGGAATCACAACATACTCGCCCATGCGCCACTGGGGCGTCACAAAGGGCACGAAAGTTGGCGTGGTCGGTCTCGGCGGACTGGGCCACATGGGCGTGAAGTTTGCTCATGCGTTCGGAGCCCACGTTGTCGTCTTTACCACCTCGCCCAACAAGAAGGAGGACGCTCTCCGCCTCGGCGCCGACGAAGTCGTTGTCTCCCGCAATGCCAGCGAGATGCAAAAGCACGCTGGCAGCTTCGACTTCATCCTCGACGCCGTCTCCGCCGAGCACGACATCAACGCCTATGTCAACCTGCTCGGCCTCGATGGCAATATCACGCTTGTCGGCGCACCCGCAAAACCACTGGGCGTCTCGGCCTTCGGCCTTATCATGCGGCGCCGCAGTCTCTCCGGCTCTAACATCGGCGGCATTGCCGAGACCCAGGAGATGCTCGATTTTTGTGGGGCACATAACATCACGGCCGATGTCGAAGTAATTCCCATCCAGAAGGTCAACGAGGCCTACGAGAGAATGGTCAAGTCGGATGTGAAGTACCGCTTCTCCATCGACATGGCCTCTCTCAAGTCCGAATAGATCGATGAGGAAATCAGATATGGCAAACCAATCACATCCTACCGGGGCCGAGAAGGCCATTGGCGATTTCTCCCCCAAGCTCGTGCGTCTGACCGACGATGTCCTGTTTGCGGACGTTTGGGAGAGAAGTGCGCTTTCCAAGCGGGATCGCAGCTTGGCTACGATCACCGCGCTGATTGCTCTGCGGGCTTCGGAGCGGCTTCCTTTTCACATGAAGAAAGGCATCGAGAACGGGCTCACGCAAGAAGAGATCGTGGAGCTGATTACACACATGGCCTTCTATTCCGGATGGCCCAGCGCAATGTCCGCGATCGCCGTGGCGAAGAAGCTCTTTGAGGAAGGCAAGTAGCCGCGCACCTCGGAAAGAGATCCGAATGAGACCTTACATCATCTGCCACATGCTTTCCTCGGTGGACGGCAAGATTGACGGCACGTCGCTGAAAGCAGTCGCCGGTGCAGGCGAGTGAGCAAAACAGTATTGATACTTTCCGGCAGCCCACGGAGAAGTGGGAATTCGAATACGCTATGTGATCAGTTCACGGCAGGCGCAATCGAAGCAAATCACAAAGTCGAAAGAGTATTCTTGTCGGAAAAACACATCAACTATTGCAGGGGTTGTTACGCCTGCGCAGAAACCGGAAAATGCGTACAAAAGGACGACATGGCGCATATTCTCGAAAGCATGATAGCGGCCGACGTTATTGTGCTGGCAACACCGGTTTACTTTTATACGATGTGCGCCCAGATGAAGACCGCGATCGATCGGACCGTCGCACGATATACGGAAATCGCCAACAAAGAATTCTACTTCATTGTAACCGCGGCAGATACCAACAAGGCATCCTTGGAACGAACAATAGAAGGCTTTCGAGGATTTACTTCCTGCCTGAGAGGCACAAGAGAAAAGGGCATCGTCTATGGCACGGGCGCCTGGAAAGCTGGGGATATCCGATCCAGCCGTGCCATGAAGCAAGCGTACGAGATGGGTAAAGCTCTTTGAGCAGATCCCGTCGCCGGCACCTAGAAAGCACCGGCGCAGCGGCCATGCCCACCGATAGTAGTAGCTGGCTAACGATGGTCAGTATGGTCATTCACAGATGCCAGGAGGAAACTCGATGACGAAAGGCCTGTTTATCATCTGAACCTCCGAAAATGCAACACAGGAGGGTGAGACAATGCGGACCGAATATCGTGTCGGGCCTGTCTATCGCGCGGGTGTGATCGTCAGCGGAGGCATGTGCGCCGGGTTGGGAATCGCTATCCTGGTGACGATGGTGCTCCACCGGGCGGTTTTTACCCGGGTGTTGCCGGCCAGTGTTCCCACTCCGCCCGCCTCGGCTTTGGGGTTTGTGGCCTGCGGGCTGGGGTTGGTCGCGATCGCCTTCTGGTTCCCGCGGGCAACGTCGGTGCTGGCCATGGTGACGTTGTCGATGGCGGTCGCGCTGGTGGCCGAGAGGGCATTTGGCTTAGGTCCCAGAGTAGAGACCCTGATCGCAAACAGCCTGGGATCGGGAGACTGGCATGAGATCGCTCCCAACACGGTGGTCGTGCTGTTGCTCGGCGCAGCGGCCCTGCTGCTGCGCGAGACCCGCCGGTGGTCCGAGACGCGGCTTGCGGCAATCGCTATTCTGGGATCGATTATCTTCGCCATTGGAGCCGCGGGCTGCGTGGGCTACATGACTGGGATTCCCACCTATGCCTGGCAATCGAGTGCCCCCATGTCCTTCCTAAGCGCGGTCTGCTGCTGCGCGCTGGGGCTGGGCATCGTCATGAGCGCCAGCCGGTATAGCGAGCTGGACGAGTCGGGAACGCCCCGATGGTTCAGCCTGGTGGTCTGCACCGGAGCCCTGGCCATCAATCTCACCGTTGCCGTGGCATACCTCTGCCAAAACGGGCAGACGTGGGAGCAGCCGGAAGTGATAAGGCTGCTGCCCATGATGATCGCCAGTGGGACGCTGTGCGTGGTGGCCGCCCGGCAGGCCCGGCGGGCGGGCGCCTCCGGGGAGAATTGACTCCCACTACAGCGCCGGGCCCCGGCGTTTGCGGGCTTTGTAACATCGATTTGAGTCTGCTTTTGGGGGCAACCCGGAAAAGGTCGTCTGGCAATTGCTTCAGCCGTACGCTGTGGCGGCTGGCGAACCACTTCCGCCGCCAACTGCTGATCAGCGCCAAGTCGCCGGATGGCTCCCAGTACGGCGTTTTCGACGGCCTGAGCGGTCACCGACTTCGTCTTGCAGTTCTTCCAACCGCGCTGCAGGGCCTCACCGGGGCGCAAACGGAGAATCTCCAAGGCCTCGTGCAGAGAGGTGGCGTTCACCGCAAACACATGGCTATGTTGAGGAAAACGCGACGCCGAGTGGCGGGCGTAAGAAAGGCGATGCTGTTAACAAGAGGGGACTTAAGTTCCGTGGTGGGAAGGTCTGGCTCCGCAGTCTGGACAAGTTTCGAACTTTTGCGGGCCAACTCGCACTGTAATCGAATCCATCACCGCGCAATGTTTTCAAAATGATCGGCGTGGTTCGCCGCCAACCGTCCATAACGGGCACCCACTCTGGACACGTCTCGAACTCGCCAAGGAGACCCAAGGCCACGTCCGGATGGCACGTAAACCGCCCAGCACAGATTCTCCGGTGACTCCAAATGTCACTGGCCGGCTTCTCGGCAGTAATCCCGGCCAAATCCCGATAGCTCTGCCCTCCGCCTCCCTGCGTGGCTGCCCTGTCGCGCAAGGAACAAGTCTGATCGCCCCAGTGTCTAAGAACCGGAGCCGGACTGCGGCAACGCCTCGATTTTCGCAGGCTGATTGCGTTGCTCGCTTCGGCGGCAATGCCGCCGCCTCGGACGAGACGATGAACACTGACGAGTATTATCCCTATCGAACCGCGGCGGCGAGAGATCTCTGCTTCCGCTACCTCGACGGCCGGGCTGCCAGGCTCTGGCCGATTGTGTCGGAAGAGCGAATGGTCCCGACGGCGTTCGGCGCAACATTTGTTCGCGTCAGCGGCCCACCTGGCGCGCCGGCACTCGTCCTGTTGCACGGCGCGGCGGGAACCTCGCTCATGTGGGCGCCGAATATCGAAGCGCTATCCAGGGAATATCGAACTGTAGCGGTCGATCAAATCGGAGAGTTTGGCAAGAGCGTTTGCACCAAGCCAGTCCAGTCTCTCCAAGACCTCATCGCGTGGCTGGATGAACTCATCGGGTCGTTGGAAGCAGGAGACCGGGTCAGTCTGGTTGGCATGTCGTACGGCGGGGCGTTGGCAGCTCAATATGCATTGCATTTTCCGGAGCGCCTCGAGAAGCTGGTCCTCCTCGCGCCTGCCGTGACCGTTCTGCGGCCCCCGGCCGAGTTCTGGGTGCGCCTGATCGCGCTCGCGATCGCCAGACAAAGGGGCTTGCGAGCGTTTTTTCGGTGGGTCTTTGCGGATATGGCGCGGACGGATCCGCAATGGATCGACTCGACGATCGAGGAGTTGGCGCTGAACATGCGGAGTATCCAGCGGCACAAGCTTCCGATGCCGACAGTGTTGACCGATACCGAATGGGGAAGTCTGCGGACCCCCGCATTGTTCCTGGCCGGTGAAAACGAGGTCATTTACTCTGCTGAAAAGGCCGTGCGTCGCCTGAAGCGGGTGGCTCCCCAAGTCACGGCTGAAATAATTCCGGGCGCCGGTCATGATTTGACCTTTGTACAGACGGCGGTGGTCAATGAAAGAGTCCTTCAGTTTCTGAAAGAGGAGCGTGCGCTGTCGAAGGCGCCTGGGGCCTGCGCCGGCGCACTGGGCGCCGAGAGCTGACGTCCGGAGGAAGGCGCGGGTCCCGGAGATCGGCGGGCGCGAGCCGACGTGCCACGCGTAATCACGCTAATTCACATGAGCGCGTAGTCGCATTTCGGAGATCTGGCTCGGCTTAGTCGGAGTCGCTCCCGCATTACGCGCCATCCGGAAGTTGGCACACATGGTACGCCAGCGCCGATTCGTTTTGGGGGATGCTGGTCGGATGAACAAGTTCGAGTCCACGCCGGGGTCACTGCCAAGTGGGGCCAATCCAGAGAAAACGCCTAAAATGCTCGTAATGAAATCAATCAACTAGCGTGAGCTTCGGGAATTGAAGTTTGGCTCCCCGAGCGCTACACGAAGGAATTTCTGGAGGTTTGACGCGCCAGAGACGCGGGTAAGCCATTGGTTCTAAGGATGTTCGGTAAATGCGGATAACGGCCGCCCTCACGGAAGTCGGAATCGGGATCTCCGTTTTCAAACCTCATCGTGGGCTACCAATCATTCCAAACTGCCGGTCTTAAGAAGGACCAACATGTTTTTCGCGGCCCACTGGGCCTGCGTCAGAATCTCCGATTCGTTGAAGCTGTGCAGGCCATGTAGTGCGTCTTCAAACAGTCCCGCACGGAGCATACCGACAAACGCGTTTGCCGCACGCCCGCGATTCCGGACCTTCCACTTTTGCGCAGGAGCCCAACGGTCGAGATATCGGGCAAAGAGCGCATTGCGATGCTCGATTACTTCCTCTCGATAACGTCGGCCGAGTTCAGGAAATCGATGCGCATCCTGAGTCACAACCCGATACAGCGCCAGTTGTTCAGCCGATAGGGCATGCTGTAGATATTCGACTCCTGCCATCACCAGAGCGGTGCCAGGCGG
This sequence comes from Bryobacterales bacterium, assembly GCA_963842505.1. GTDB lineage: Bacteria > Acidobacteriota > Terriglobia > Bryobacterales > Bryobacteraceae > PALSA-129. Next base: position 1,164,069 of record CAWJGZ010000002.1, on the reverse strand, counting down.
CTTCGAAAACCAAGGCCGGTCAAGCGATGGCGCTCGCTCCTCCTGCTCGTCCTCCAATCCTTCGAAGCCGCTGCCCTGACTGCACGCGGCCTGCATCACCGCGCTGAACAGATCGTCCTTGTTCTCGAAATGGCGGTAGACCGTCTTGATCGACACGCCAGCGGCTGCCGCGATGCGGTCCATCGACGTGGAGGCATACCCGTTCTCAAGGAACGCGCGTCTTGCCGCATCCACGATAGCCGCCCGTTTTCTCTTCATCAGGGAAGCCTTCGGATTGTCAACTGTCCACGTTTTCACGACTCTCGCTCTCTTTCCTGTCGCAAAGCAACAAGCCTCTTGACAAATTATACGACAACGATTATTGTTGTATGTAGTGACAACGATCGTTGTCCTATTAGGCAGCCCAGTTCGAGGACATGTATGTTTGAATCTCCAGACACCAATCCGCTGTCCAGGCCATTGGCCCTCCCTTGTGGCGCCACTCTCGCCAACCGGCTGTGCAAGGCCGCGATGAGCGAGGGCATGGCTGACGCGAAGAACCACGTAACGCCGCGACTCGTGACGCTGTATTCCAGATGGGCGGAGTCCGGGGCGGGCCTACTGCTTTCGGGCAACGTGCAGGTGGACCGTTGGCACCTGGAAAGGCCCGGCAATGTTGTGCTGGACGATGCGAGCGATTTCGTCGGCCTTGCCGCGCTGGCCCGGGCAGGCCGATCTGGTGGTGCGCACTTCTGGCTTCAACTGAGTCACACCGGACGGCAGGTTTCGAGTGAAATCAACGCAGCGCCCATTGCGCCGTCGCGTGTCGAGATCGACGCGCCACGCGGCACCGGATATACCTTCGCGCCGCCGCGCGAGATGACCGAGGCGGACATCGAAAGAGTCATAGAGCAGTTCGCCTTTGCGGCTCGTAAGACACGTGCCGCGGGATTCACCGGCGTGGAGCTGCACGCCGCCCACGGCTATCTCCTGTCGCAGTTCCTGAGCCCACTGTCGAATCGGCGAACGGACCGCTGGGGCGGGCCCTTGGAGAACCGGGCACGATTGTTGTTCGCCGTCATCGCCGCGGTTCGTTCCGCCGTCGGGAGCGATTTCCCGATCGGGATCAAACTCAACTCCTCGGATTTCCAAAAGGGCGGATTCACCAATGCCGAGTGCGTCGAGTTGACGCGACTCTTGAACGATACCAGCCTCGACCTCCTGGAGCTCTCCGGAGGGTCACTGGAACAACCCAAGCTCGTCGGCGTCGCGCTGAAGGATGAAGGACAGGACCAGCGTCGCGAAAGCACCATCAAGCGGGAAGCCTATTTTGTAGAGTTCGCCGGAGCGGTTCGCGCCGTCTCCCGCATGCCCGTGATGGTGACCGGAAATTTCCGCACGCGGGCAGGCATGGTCGCTGCCATGGAGCATGGAGAACTTGACATGATCGGCCTCGGCCGACCGCTGATTGCCGATCCTGCGACCCCGGCACGGCTGCTCACGGGCGAGATTGACAGCGCCCTAGCGCCGGAGCGGTCTCTGAGCGTCTTTCACGTCCTGCCCTGGTTCAACGTGCAGATGGAACGATTGGCGGATGGTTCCGACCCCGACTTTTCGCTCGCCGGTGCAGATGCGGTGAAAGAGTTTGTGCGAATGGAAACAGGGCGCACGATGGCACTGCTGCAAGCAAGAGGGACCTTCGTTGCGTGACGGCCTACGCGTGCGCGACGGTGGACAGGCTCGACTATGGTCGAGACAAGGAGATAGAACATGAAGGTATTGGTAACAGGCGCAACTGGCTATATCGGCGGTTCAGTCGCGGACCGTCTCAATGCGTTAGGTCATAACGTAAGTGGCCTGGTGAGGTCCGCGGACAAACTTCCACTGTTGAAGAAGCGCGGAATTGAACCGGTTCTCGGGACCCTGGATGATTCGGAGATATTGGCTCATGCCGCGGATGCGGCCGACGCCGTGATCCACGCCGCAAGCGCCGATCATCCGGGCTCGGTCGTGACACTGGTCTCGGCGCTCGAACGCACCGGGAAGACGCTGATTTACACGACCGGTTCGGGCATCGTGGCGGATTCCGCTGATGGGGAGCACGCGGGCTCCGTCGTCTTCAGCGACGACACGTACTTTGAACCGGTTGCGTTCCGTCGGCCCCGTGTCGCGATGAACCGCTTTGTTCGACAGGCGGCCATCGATAAAGGGGTTCGTTCGATCGTCATCTGCCCTTCCATGATCTATGGAACAGGGCGAGGCTTACAACCGGACAGCGACCAGCTCCCGAAGCTCATGGCCCTCTCGAAACAATTGGGTGCGGGTGTCTATTTTGGAAAGGGTCTCAACCGCTACTCAAACGTCCATATCGACGACCTGGTCGACCTCTACGCACTCGCCTTGGAAAAGGCGCCGGGAGGGTCATTCTTTTTCGCGGAAAACGGTGATGCCTCCTTCAAGGACATTGCCGAAATGATCAGCCGCGCACTGGGACTTGGTGGCAAGACCGTTAGCCTGAAGGTCGAGGACCTCGTCCGGCAACACGGTGATGCCGGCCGCTATGGCATCACTTCCAACAGCTTGGTAAGCGCGGTCAATGCGCGCAGGTTTGGATGGTCTCCCAAAGCACCGTCTCTTGCCGAGTACTTCGAGAGCGTTCGGTGACACTCAAGGTTCGGGCGGCGTAGCTGTGTGGGTTACGCCAGACATGCGAAGGGCGACTGGACGTCGGACTCGCGACGAGGAAGCCGCCCTGATCGAAGACAACAACTGAACACAGTAAGTAGAGAATAGGAGGCCATCATGGCATATCAAAGCATTAATCCATTTAACGGTGAGTTACTGCAACGGTTCGACCAGCAAACCGATGCGCAGATGGAAAGCGCGCTGGCAACGGCGGACAGCACCTTTCACAACGTATGGTCCAAAGCAACGTTCCGCGACCGTGCCAAGGTCGTGGGACGGGCCGCGTCCCTGATGTTGGAGCGGAAGGAGCGTCTCGCTCGCCTTGCGGCCATTGAAATGGGGAAGAGAATCTCGGAAGGTCGCGACGAGGTGGAGATGAGCGCCGCTATTCTCCACTACTTTGCCGATCATGCCGAGGCGTTTCTTGCGCCGCAGGTCATCGACACAACGATCGGCGACGCGCGCCTTGAATTTTCCCCGCTGGGGGTGTTGATCGGCGTTCAACCGTGGAACTTTCCCTACTACCAGCTTGCGCGGTTTGCCGCTCCGAACCTGATGGCCGGCAACGTCCTTCTGGTGAAGCATTCCTCCGGCGTGCCGCAATGTGCGCTCGCCTTCCAGCAACTCTTCACGGATGCCGGAGCACCCTGCGGCGCCTACACGAATCTCTTTGTTTCAAGCGATCAAGTTGGCGCGTTGCTGGATGATCAGCGGACCATGGGCGTCGCGCTTACTGGATCGGAGCAGGCGGGTGAAGCCCTGGCATCTCGCGCTGGCAAGAACCTGAAGAGATCAACCATGGAACTGGGTGGCAGCGATGCCTTCATCGTGTTGGAGGATTGCGATCTTGAGTTCGCCGTCCAGATGGCCGTCCTGGGCCGTATCGGCAATGTGGGGCAAACCTGCATCGGCGCGAAACGCTTCATTGTGGTGGGGCAGCGGGCGGAACAGTTCCTGCATGCGTTTCGTGACGCCTTGGCGCAATTGAAGCCAGGCGACCCATTGGATGAAAGCACGACGCTGGGTCCATTGGCTTCCGAGAATGCGCTGAACCTCTTACTAAAGCAGGTCCGCGAAGCTGTTGCGCATGGTGGGCGGGTATTCGCGGGAGGCGATCGCATCCGCCATCAAGGCGCGTTTATGCAGCCGACGATCCTCACCAACATCGCGCCCGACAATCCTGCCTTCCGGCAGGAGTTTTTTGGGCCGGTCGCTCTCTTTTTTCCGGCAAAAGATGAGGAGGACGCGATTGCCATAGCCAATGACTCTCCCTTTGGCCTGGGCGGCTCGGTCTACACGTCCGACATCGAGCATGGCAAGCAGGTTGCCAGCCGCATCGAGACCGGCATGGTTTTTGTCAATTATCCCTTCATCAGCGCTCCAGAACTGCCGTTTGGCGGAATCAAGCGGTCGGGATATGGCAAAGAGCTTTCGAGTCTCGGCATCCAAGAGTTTGTGAACAAGAAGTTGATTTGCGTGGCCACATCGGCTTCGCTCACCGTTTAATAGCGCCGCTTGACGGCCCATACGACAACGTATATTGCCGTAATCGGCAGGAAATTCAACCGACGATTTGGCCCCGACAGAGTGTCTCCGCCAGAGCGTACTGGAGTAAAGGTAATGAATCGGTTCGAAGGAAGCCTCCTAATTACGAGGTGGTGAAATGAAAAACAAAGTGGTGGAGAAGCACCTGAATAACTTCTCCTTAATCAATACGCAAGGAATGGGAAGCATTCGTCCGGGAACGGTCGAAGCTGTTCTTGCCCAATCTCATCGCTATTTGTAATAGAACATTATGACGAGCCAACCCTGGGGTTGGTTCGAGAAAGAAGCAACTATGACATCCTTGTTCCAGCCGTTCTCTCTCAAGGGCATTACCCTCAAGAATCGTATTGGCGTGTCGCCGATGTGCCAATATTCCGCCAATGACGGTGTCGTCAACGAATGGCACCAAGTCCATCTCTCCGGCCTCGCGCGTGGCGGTTCGGGGCTTGTGATCGCCGAAGCTACCGCAGTTTCTCCGGAAGGGCGGATCACGCCGGGCTGCCTCGGTCTGTGGAATGACGCACAGGCTGAAGCCTTCGTGCCGGTAGTCCGCGCTATCAAGGCTGCGGGAGCGGTGCCGGGAATTCAGATCGGTCATGCCGGCCGCAAAGCAAGCGCCAATCGCCCTTGGGAGGGCGACGACCATATCGCCGAAGGCGACCCGCGCGGCTGGGAAACGATCGGGCCTTCCGCCATCGCGTTCGGAGCCAACCTCCAACGAGTACCGCGTGCGATGACGATAACGGAAATCGCCCGTGTCCGTGAGGATTTTGTCTCTGCCGCCAAGCGCGCTGTTGCGGCTGGGTTCGAGTGGCTGGTTCTGCATTTTGCGCATGGCTATCTGGCACAGAACTTCCTTTCCGATCATTCCAACCACCGCCAGGACGAATATGGGGGCAGTTTTGAGAACCGCAGCCGTTTCCTGATTGAGACCTTGGCAGCAGTTCGGAAGGTGTGGCCGGATCACCTTCCTCTAACCGCACGCCTTGGCGTGATCGAGTTTGATGGCCGGGACCAGGAGACTCTTGATCAATCGATCGAACTGATCAAGCGCTTCAAAACAATGGGACTCGACTTCATCGACGTAGGCGTTGGATTTTCGACGCCCGCGGCCCGAATTCCCTGGGGACCTGCCTTCCTGGCTCCTGTCGCAGCACGAGTTCGCCAAGAAACCGGCCTGCCGACAGCAACGAGTTGGTTTATCAGCGAGCCGGCACAGGCTGATGGCCTCATTCGCGATGGCAAGGTCGACGTGGTAATGCTGGGCCGTCCTCTACTGGCAAACCCTCATTGGCCTTATCGTGCGGCCCGTGAGCTAAGCGTGGATCGGGCTGCTTGGGTTCTTCCCGCGCCTTATGCCCATTGGCTGGATCGCTATCGCACCTCTTGATCGCTGACCAGAAGCGTACTCGGCGCATCAAGCTTAGCCCGAATTACATTTGTCAGAACACCGCAAATGCCGCGACCGGATATCTATGCAACCACAAGGAGTGAGAATCACATGCCGGACGTACGTATCATCGCGCGGGCAACTGCCCGCAAAGGAAAAGAAGAGGAATTGAGGAAGGCCTTGCAGGAGATCTTAGCCCCGACTCATGCAGAACCGGGATGCAAGGTATACGAACTGTATGCATCCGATACTTCCGGGCGTTTCTATTTCTACGAATGGTGGAAAAGCAAGCACGCCCTCGAAAAACATGCGGCGAGTCCACACTTTCAAAAGCTCACGAAGGCAATTGCCGGACTGCTGGATGGGGAGCTCGAAGTCAATCTAGTTCAACGGGTGGAGTAGCGTCGGTCGGTAACCATGGCCGAACTGTCACGGCTCAGTTTCGTACCCAATGATTGCGTCTGAGATGCCTTGATGTCCGGGTAACCACGAGCCGCTAGGAACGCTACCTATAACCATTACTGACGGCAAGGCTGCGCTGAATCCGCTTCACGTGGCTCTGAAGCGTGCTTCAGTGAGACCGGGAAATTGTGTTGTGCGAAATTTACATTGAATCCGAGGACACTCAAATGACAAATCGAAGTATCACGAAAGAAGTGGAAACGCATGGGCCGTTGACACCACGGCAGGCCGCCGAAGCGTGGTTCTCAAGCCTGGAACAGAACAGGTTAAAGGACGCTCAGGCTCTGTTGGATGAGAACGTTCTGTGGGAAAACATCCCCTCGACGCCGGGCGTCAGTGATTTGGCGCCGTGGCTGGGATCTTACCGGGGCGTGGCGGCAGTCATGGAGAGCATTGGCGTCTGGGCGGCGCATGCGCGCCTGCTGTCGTTCAAGCTGCTGCGGCTCGTGGTTGATGGTCCCGAGGCGGTCGGCATTGTCCACGAACACGGCCAGTGCCTGGCCAACAACAATGAGTACGACGTCTATGTGGCGGAGAACATCAGGATTGAACGCGGCAAGATCACGCACTACCGGGTCTATTGGGACATCTCCCCGCTGATCAAGGCCTTTAGAAACATCTAGTCCGTAAGCCGATCGCAACCAATGAGAAAGGGGGAAAACTGATGGATCTGCAAGTAAGAAATAAAACCGCCCTTGTGACCGGCTCAACCGCCGGAATTGGCTTCGCCATAGCCTCGCTCCTCGCCCAAGAAGGAGCTGCCGTACTCATGAATGGCCGCTCTCAGAGACGTGTAGACGAGGGTATTGAGCGTATTCGACAAATGCAAAAGGATGCGCAGGTCACGGGAGTAGCGGCCGATCTGGGCACACGGGAAGGTATAGACAAGCTCACAAACGCCGTGCCGGAAATCGACATGCTCGTAAACAATCTCGGCATCTATGAAGCGAAGCCCTTCAGCGAAATTACGGACGATGAATGGCTGCGGTTATTTGAAATCAACGTCATGAGTGGCGTCCGTTTGAGCCGATGCTATCTTCCGGGAATGTTGAAGAGGAACTGGGGCCGAATTGTCTTCATCTCCAGCGAGTCTGCGCTGAATATACCCGTCGAGATGATCCACTACGGCGTCACGAAGACAGCCCAGATCTCGTTGTCCCGCGGATTGGCTGAGACAACCGCAGGAACCAACGTCACCGTGAATTCGGTGCTTGCCGGACCAACACTCAGTGAAGGTATCGGAGGGTTTCTGCGCCAAATGGCGACAGCCAAGGGAAGCAGTATGGCCGATGTTGAGAAGGAGGTCTTTCGCTCGGTGCGCCCGTCCTCATTGCTGAAGCGATTCGCCAGTCCGGAGGAAGTCGCGACAATGGTCGCCTATGTGTGCAGCCCGTTGGCGTCAGCAACGAATGGCGCAGCCCTGCGCGTGGAGGGCGGCGTTGTGCGATCGATTGGGTGACCTATTCAGTCAGACGAAAAGAGCGTCAGAGATGGCGCCGGACCATCCGGACGGGTTAGTGGCGGCCATCAGTTCGGCAGGGCGGTTGCCATAGCCGGTTGCAGCGGCTACGGCCAGCGCACCTCCCGGCAGCGGTCGGCAAGGTTCGAGGCGGGTCCGGCGTTGTCGATCGCCGAGATCACGACCGGGTCGAACTCGGAACTTCTTCCCCGACTGCTTGGGCAATGGCGTGCTTCACATTTGTCTGGCCCGCGATTGCGGCCGCCAGCTGTGCGTAGTTGGGATCGGTGGCATAATCGACGCGGCGTTGTGCCGTGTCCGTTGACTATATACGCTGGGCAGGTTCGACTTGTCCGGGCTGAGGCTGGACACGATTGGCGCGCCGTTAACCAATTCCTGGTTTCCGTTCGGAGATGGGGAGAAACGCCTTCCGGTGAACGTTGCCGGGGCGCAAACTCGGATGCTCAAGCCGAATCGGGGGACAAACGGAGAGACGCGGAAGTCGTTAAATGTCGGCCAGTTGCGGTCTTCCAGGCAGAGAGTGGCGTTAACGAACTGCTGGGGGATTTGTGCTGAAAATGATTTTGGCTCCCCGAGAGCGACATTGCAAGAAATGGAAGTTGGTTTGCGCGACCAGAGAGTCAGTAAGCTACTGATTTGAAAACTACCTCGGTGAGATTAGCAACGTCGAAACAGGCTCGTACGTATGCCGACGATTCTCTGTTTTGATGTACTGCTTGGGCAGCCGAGTTGCATTTCCCGACGGCGCCGTCTCGGTCACCGTCATCGTCCCGCTGGTCGCCCCGGCCCCCACCGCGTTGCTCACCGTCACGGTGTAGGTCGCCCGCGTTCTGTCCATGCGTGAAGCTCCCCGTATGGGTCTTGCCGTAATTCAACGGGAAGGTGCCGGAATCGAGGGCCAGCGGAGATTCTTTCACCCCAGTTCGCAATTCTCACTTGTCGCCGATCACGGGCTATGTGCTGGCGAGTCTGGCGTCAGAAGAGCGATCTACACCCTTGGCATTGGCCGCTGTACGATCGACCAATTCAGCGGCGAAGAAAGGACAAGTGAGGTCGTGGTCGCAACGTACGGCTGGAACTTATCGATCACCCATTCGAGATGCTCGACCGACGACACGGCCACCTTGATTACGAAGCTATCAGTGCCGGTAAGGCGGTGACACTCCAGGACCTCGGGAAGTTCCTTGGCAACCGCGCTTACCCTGCCGAGATAATTTCCAACGACGCTGATTCGGACCAAAGCAACGATGGGGTAACCCAGCAGCCGTATGTTTACGTCGGCTCGATACCCCAGGATGATTTGCGTCTCTTCCATCCTTTTGACCCTCTCGATCACAGCCGGAGTGGACAGCCCGACCCTTCTACCCAGCTCCGCAAAGGATATGCGCGCATCGCTCTGCAGTTCCGCCAAAATATGCCAACCGATATCATCAAGCAGAGCCTTAACATCTTCTTGCACAGGAGATCTCCCATTTGAAAATATTAGCCAGACTACTCATACAACCTAACGTATCTATTGTACTCCGGCACCTCCTGGTGATACACTCTATCACGGTTGTCGATCCCGTCTATTGAGCAGGCATGGCGCGAAAAACTTCGCGTCGCGTCCGTTGACCAACGGCACGATCCGTGAGTGAAGATCAGCAGCCCAGGAGGAGAAGTGAGTGGAATGAGGACGTATGAACAGAGGCTTTGCGGGTTGCGGGCCGCCATGCGTCAGCAGAACCTCGATGCGCTGGTGTGCTTAAAACCGGAGACGACGTTTTATCTCAGTGGATTCAATCCAATCATTTACAGTCATCCGGTAGTAGTGGTCTTACCCGTGGAGGGTGATCCGACGCTGCTGATTCACGCCCTTCGGGAGGATCATGCACGTACCAGCGCCTGGCTTCCGGATATCCGGCTCTACGGTGCCTGGTCAACTAAGAAAACGATGGGGCCCGATTGGTTGGCGGCTCTCCGCGCCATCCTGGAGGAGAAGGGTGTCTGCGGAGGGGTACTGGGAATTGAGGAGGACCATCTTCCGATCAAGCGGATGAAAGACCTCCAGTCCATTGCGCCTGTTGCGCGGTTTGTGGATGCATCTTCCATCATTCTTGAGGCGCGCATGATCAAAGACGCAGCAGAAATCGCCAGCGCGAGAAAGGCAGCGCGGTTGGCCGATATTGGGATCGAGGCGGCCATAGATGTGCTTCGAGTGGGCGGTACGGAACGGGAAGTCTCGATCGCGGGCATGCGGGCCATGAACAATCTCTGGGTAAGAGATTATCCGGATGTTGAAGTGTGTGCGTTTGGCAGCCTCGAGGGAGGCGTTCAAAACGCCCTATGGTGCTGGTGTCTGACCGGCGACCGCGTCCTCATCAATTGTGACAGTCCGAGCATGCGCCGTCCCGCACCGGGAGAAATCGTCGTCATCTTTGCTTGGGCGGTGGCCGATGGGATTTACGTTGAGAGTGAACGATCGGTGGCGGTCGGTCAACTATCTAACGAGCACAGGCGAGCCTTTGATGCCATTCTCGAGATTCGGGAGACTGTGCGGCGACTCATTCGTCCCGGCGCCCGGATCGCCGATCTGTTCGGCGTGGCTAAAGCGGCGTACGAGCGTCTCGGGTACCGTGCGTATATTCCCGGACGGATCGGACACGGCATGGGTCTGGGAGCACACGAAGAACCGTCTTTGGAGGGTAAATCCAGCCTAGTGCTCAAGCCGGGCATGATGTTTACACTTGAGCCAAACCTGCGGATTCCGGAATGGGGGGGCATCCAGCATTCCGACACGATTCTAGTTACGGAGGACGGACATGAGTTTCTGACGTCCACCCAGAACGGCTTCCTGAGCGTACCGGCGTGAACAATGGTATCCCTTGGGGTCCAAAATCTTCGGAACACCACCGGCACACCTGCGGCCGGCGCGCACCCCGTTAATGACGTTTCGTACTTGCTGGAAGGTGGCGAGACGCTCGGCATCGTTGGTGAAGATGGCAACGGAAAGAGCGTTTATGTATCCGCCACGCTTGGACTGATCGCAAAACCTGCTTGCCGGGAAGAAGGCGGCGAAGAGATCTTTGAAGGCCAGGATCTGCTCCCTCTGTGGGAGCCCCGCCTCCGCTCGCTCAGAGCCGGGCGCATCGCGTTGGTCTTCCAATCGCTCGGCGCGGATTCACGGCGTGCCTTCGTAACTACTCATGCCTTTCGAGCATGGCGGAGTTCCTGCCGGTTTATTCTCACACTTAAACGACGTCACTTCCTGTCGTCACATTTTGATCTGAGTTATGCTTATGTTTCCATCCAAATGTCTTCGCGTTAAAGCGGCACTGGCGAGAGAAGAGGTCGATCGGCCACCTTATGCATTCTGGACGCATTTCCCCGGTATTGACCTTGATCCATACGCGCTGGCCAAGGCGACGGTCAGCTTTGCGAGAGAACTTGACCTTGACTTCGTAAAGACTATGCCGAACGGCCTCTTCTGCGTGGAAGACTGGGGCGTTGTCGGTGACTACACTCGAATTGCTGAGGGCGGGGTGGCTCGACCTGTTGCGCTGGGAGTCAACAGCGTGGCGGACTGGGATCACATTCGGCGGCTGGACGTTACCCAGGGCGCATACGGGCGCGAGTTGCTTCACCTCTCGCAGGTCATTTCCGCACTAGGTCCCGAGGTCCCGGTTCTGGTGACCGCGTTCTCGCCGGTAACGATCGCCTGCAAACTCGCCGGTGCCGCTTATCGCGCCCATTTGAAGACACACAGCGCGCTCGTTCTGGCAGCCCTTGCCGAGATTGCCGCCACGACGTGCGACTTTGTATCTCGCGCGATTGAACTAGGCGGCGCCGGAATTTTCTTCGCGGCACAGGAAGCCAAGCGTGACGCGCTTTCCGAGCCGGAGTACCGCGATTTCGCCCTTTGTTTCGACCATCAGGTTCTGGCTGCCGCGTCGAAAGGCTGGTTCAATGTTTTGCATATCCACGGCGAAAACATTTGGTTCGACCTTCTGAAGGACTATCCCGTCACCGCACTCAATTGGCATATCGGTGAGACGGCGCCAACGATTTCCGATTATTACGCTGGGGGAGGGCGCAAACCAATCGTCGGGGGTCTGCAGCGTGGAACACTCACGCGCGGAGAATTGGACGCTGTCCGGGGTCAAATCGCCACGGTAATGAAGGAGACGAACGGCCGAGGGATTCTTCTTAGCCAGGGCTGTGTGATCCGCCACCCTGTGGACCGCGCCGTTCTTCGCGCTGTAGCGCACGATATCAAGTCGCTCGCCGATGTCTGATGGCGGACCTGCTGTATACCCTGTAAGATATCAGACGCCGGTGCTGACCGCCGCGGTCAGCGTGCCCTTGCCGTTGCCCATGCGGTGATCGCTGCGATCCCCTGAATGGCTGCCTCAATATGCGCTTCGGTATTGAACGGTCCGATGGAGAGCCGCACCGAGCCGTGTACGTCCATCGTGCCGAGCTGCTCGTGCACCTTCGGCGCGCAATGCAGACCTGTCCGCGTCGCGACATTGTGATCGACATCCAGGATCGTCCCGACCTCTCCGGCTTCGAGTCCTTCGATGTTCATTGAGACGGTCGCCAGGTGGTTCTCCAGGCTGCCGCAGCAATACAGTCTCACACCCTCGATCCGCCGCAGCCCCTCCACCAGCCGTGCCGCCAGTTTCATCTCCCGTGCGTGGATCGCTTCCAGGCCGATTTGGTCGAGCCAGTCCTGCCCGGCCCACAGCGCCGCCACCCCCACCATGTTGAGCGTGCCGTATTCCAGTCTCCACGGGTATTCTTCCAGATGGTAGGGATACGCCGATCGTACACCCGTCCCGCCGCTTCGAAGCTGCCGGATTTCGACGTGCTTGCGGACACACAGACCTCCGATTCCCGTGGACCCCATCAGACATTTATGGCCGGTGAAGGCCAACACATCGATGTTCATGTCTTTCATGTTGATGGGGACCGTGCCGGCGGTCTGAGCCGTATCGACCGCGAAGGTCACTCCGTGCTCCCGGCACACCTTACCGATCTCGCTCACCGGCTGGATGGTCCCAATCACGTTGGATCCGTGGTTGACGATCACGAGCTTGGTGTTCGGCCGGATGGCTCTGGCGATATCGTCCGGATCGACAAACCCGGATCCATCAAATGGAACGAAGGTCGCTTCGACACCACCGTCGCGCACCAGATGATTGATCGGGCGGATCACGGAATTGTGTTCCAGATTAGTGGAAATTACGTGATCGCCCGGCGCCAGCACGCCGGGGATGATCAAGTTCAGCGCGTCGGTCACGTTGTAGCCGAAGCACAGGCGCTCCGGCGCGTCCTCGTCGCCGCCGAAGAACCGCGTGAGCCGCTTGCGCAAGTTGTCGACAAGCGATCCCGCTTCCAGAGCCAAGTCGAAACCGCTCCGCCCGGGATTGACCCCCGTGCTACGGTAGAAGTCCAGCATGAAGCGGTACACGTTTTCCGGCTTCGGCCACCCCGTCGCAGCATTGTCGAGGTATATAAGTCCGTTAGCATTCATTTGAGTCAATTCGAAACTATTGTTCGCCATAATATAACCCCTTTCTCTAGCCCAATCACAACCCCAAGGAATCGCCGTCGGAAAGCTCGATGGATCCTAGGTTACGTGTCTCATAGATTTGCCGATCACTCAGATTAAGGAATCCGAGCTTGCACCACAGCTCGACCTGCACATAATGTCCAACGTCGGCGATACACATTCGCACACTTTCTGGACAACCGATCGGAGCCAGTCTCACGAGCGTCCAGCTCTGACCGTCGGCATGATGCAATACAACCGTGCCGGCCGCCTTGTTCCGTCGGATGTTACTCGCCCCACAGCTTTCGGTCTGAGTACAAAGCGAGCTAATCCGATGACCTCCTGGCCCCTGTCTTTACGGCGGCCGCGCCGTCCTTCAAATCGGCCTTTATCCGAAGAGTCCAAACCAGTGCCGCAGCGCCTATGAGGACCACAGCCTGAAAGAGAAGAATCCCAGCGAAACTCCGCGTCAAATCTTTAAAAAGGCCTACCAAGAGCGGGCTACTAGCTGATGCCAAATTGCCACACGAATTCACCAAGGCCATGCCGGCGGGCCGTGCTTTCGAAGATAAGACGGTCGGTGGAAGAGTCCAGAAAATGCTCATTGTCGAAAAGCTGCCGACCGTCGCAAGCGTCAGCCCAAACATCCGTGCCCCGGGTATCGTGAACACTGCGACGCAAACCCATCCGGCCGCCGCGAGGGTCATCGACAGAATCACATGCCAAGTTCGTTCCTTACGCCGATCGGAATCGGCGCTCCAGAGCGGCCCGACGATGGCGGTAAAGACCGCAGGTATTGCCGAGACCACGCCCACATACAAGAAACTCCTCCCAGACACCATCTCCCGCACCATCTGGGGCGTCCAGACAGCCACGGTGTTCATTGTCATCGTAAGGCCAAAATAGGCAACTCCAAGCAGGATGACGTTTGGATTTAGCATTTCCTTCAACACGCTGGAGGTCGTCGAGCCACCACCTCCACCACCCTGCTCGGCATCTAAACTTTCCTGGACGGCCATCCGCTCGGCGGCGCTTAGCCATTTCGCATCCCGTGGCCTGTCCACGAGGTAAAGATAGCAGATGACGCCTACTATAACTGAAGGGAAGCCTTCAAGAAGAAACAACAATCGCCAACCAGACAATCCGAGAAACGGCTTCGCATCGAGAATGGCCCCAGAAATCGGCGAACCCAGGGCCATCGTGATTGGCACGGCCAGGAGAAACAGTGCATTCGCCTTGGCCCGATGCTCCTGCGGAAACCATAGTGTCAAATAGAGAAAAATGCCCGGCAGAAATCCCGCTTCGGTAATCCCTACAAGACCGCGTATTACGTACAGGCTAATCGGTCCTGCTGCAAACGTAGTAGCCGTCGATGCGATTCCCCAACACACAACGATCGCTGAAAGCCAGATCCGGGCACCATACCTCGCGAACATTAGGTTGCTCGGAACCGAGCAAAAGAAAAACGCCAGGTATAGCATCGTGTTAGCAAAGCCGAACATCGTGGCGCTCAGCCCTAGATCTCTGTTCATAGATAATGCTGCGAAACCGATGTTCACCTTATCAAGAAGGGCGAAAGCGTAAAGGAGAATAAGAAACCAAATCAGCCTGCTCGTTACCTTGTGGATCGCCTGTTCCTTGATTGTGTGTCCGGCGGAGAGTCGCTTAATCACGTTATTCCTCATAGTACTCTAGGATCGCGAGGCCGGCTAACACCGTCGCAGCTTATGCCGCAGGAGTATTTCATTCGCTCTGCCGTTGCCTGGCGTATGCTTTCAAAGAAGCGCACACAACCTCCACGAGGGCTTAGTGCTGAGCGAGCGGTAGGGCATGAATCCACTTGGTCCCCGCGCGCGTCAAATGCATCGATAAGAGATCCGGCGGGGTGGCGAGAAGCATGTATGAACTGTTGTCTGCACGGCGCCCCCTCACCTCCACTGTGATTCGTTCTCAACGGATATGCAGTATTGTTAGCCGCCCTGTGTTGTGTGTGCGAACGACGCAAGTGTGTGACTCCTGGCCCACTAAAAGGCATACTACGCTCATAACATTCATAACGCCCTCGGAGGATGTCACCAATCACTTACGTACGAAGCAACCGAGAAAGCCGGCTCAGTTCCTCAAGCGAGGTGCCGTCTTCGAGCGTGCAGCCTGAAGTCAAGATCAACCGGGGTCCGGCCGCTTCAACGACGACGCGCCATTGGGCGCGCAAGTCACCATCCGCCAGATCCTTCTGAGTCCGTTCGTCGATGCCCGCCGCGATCACGCCGTCATGCATGCGCCGCATCAAGGACACCGGGATCCGCGAAGCTGCCATCGAATAGTTCACCACGGGCACGCGAAATCCACGAAACTGGTTTAGATAAGCGCTCTCTACGTGCAAATGGAGAATGCTCAACTTAGCGTTTGAAATTGCATCCAGAATCAGTTTGTCAAACGGGCGGCAGAATGCCGCATAGTCCGAAATCGCCAACGCCTGGGAGTGTGCATTCGGAACGGCAAAAAAGATGCCGGCGGCGCCAGCGGCTAGGGATCGCTTCACATGATTGATCTCGGACCGAGTGATCGCGTCGAGAGCATCGAGCAACGCTTGGGGATTTTCCTCTTTGAGCTGCAGAACTTCTTCCGTTGAAGACAATGTCTCAGCGACCGTCCATGGGCTGAACAGCGTGTCAACAAAGTAGGCGCGCCCCATGAGGGGACCACGGATTATCTCCAAAGTCCGAATCTGACACGGAAAAGGATTCGTCGAAACCGGGATTTCATACCACCTTCCGGAGGGCGCGGGGTATGAATCTGGATTCATGACTTTTACGAGGTCTGTGCGATACGTGCCATGAAATTCGAGCGTGCGTCTTGCGTGCACCTCTGGCGTGCCGCCGTCGTGACGGCACCAAAATGAAAATGGCGGCCGGTCCGTGTCCTTGCCAGCCAGTACGCGGTCGATCCGCTCGATGTGGCCGAGTCCAACGCCGCCTGATAGCACAGCAGGCACCGACAAGCATGCGAACGCACCGTTAAATACAAACTCTCGCCTAAGCATGAGTGATCAGTCCTCCATCAGCATATAAAAGCGGAGTCTCTCGGCTCAGCATACTGGCCGCCTCTTATAAATTCCTGCAGCTAACGGGTGACCGCTGGTACTCTCAAGAAAACGACGAACCTCTTGCACAGCGATCGCCGGTGGAACGCCGTGGTTGCTGTTTGGCACCATGAAGAGCTTTGCGCCGGGAATTGAGGATACAATCAGTTTCGACTGGCTGGGTGGACAGATCCAGTCCTGTTCGCCACACATCACGAACGTGGGTACCTTGATTTCCCGAAGGCGATCCGTAACATCGTAGGCCTTTCCACCAGGCCCGTTCTCGGCTTTAAAGAGCGCGTTATGCGTCTCGGTACGGATTGGCGTCCGGCGGGTAGCCTCGAGTATGGCGTCATAGTCAATCCGCGCGCCGTCCGCAATATAAAGAGGAGCCATAGCAAACCAGATCAGGCGAAACTCGTTATCGTCGATTATCCCGTCAGAGAATTCTTTGTGCAACATGGACTTCGTAAGCATTGGCGCTTTGGCGGCGCGCGCCTCGAAATTGGCCAGCGCCTCCAGTTCGTGACGCCAGCTTGGCGCCGTACCCCTCAGGATGAGATGCGACAATCCGTGCGGGTATCTTACTGCATAGCTCAGCGCCATCATCCCGCCGAAGGAGCCGCCCAGGAGAATCATCGGACGGTCGCGGCCGAGTGTCTTGCGAATCCCTTCAAGATCGTCGCTCAACTGATCGAAGGTGTAAGGCTTGGTCAAACTCGACTCTCCATGGCCGCGCATATCGTAGCCGATCAGGCGATACGTGTTGGCGAGCGGAAGAAACGCCTTGAACACTTCCGGGTGACTTCCTAGGCCCCGGCCGCCGTGAAGCACAACGAAAGTCTGTTCGTGATGATCTCCAGCAATCGAATAATTGAGGGATGCCCCGTTAATTGTGATAAACATAATGTCCCCTAGAATATAAGTTTCACGGCAAGCTGGATCTGGCGGGAAGTGCCGCTACCAAGAGTTCTGCCGTAAGTGTTAAGAATCTGTCCAAAACTTGTGGTTCCCCAGGTGTTACTTGGTAGATCAAAGTCGGGGTGATTGACAAAATTGAACGCTTCCGCACGAAACTGCAGGTTCGCTTTCTCGCTCACTTTCACTTCCTTGCTCAGAGAGGCGTCAATCTCCACAAACCCGGCGCCGTAAACGGTATTCCGTCCCAGATCGCCCACGGTGCCGGTTGCCGGCAACGAATAGGCAGCGGGATTCAACCACTGCGTTGCATTCGGACTGTTCGCGTATTGGCTGACTCCCAAAACCGCATTGGGTCGCTGATTGCTCGTGGAGCCATTGCCAGACGTGTTTACGCCCAAATACACGGTGGTAGGGGCACCTGTGCGTACAGTTCCTATACTCGCGAGTTGCCAGCCGCCAAGCAATGCCGACGCAACCCCATGACTGCTGCCGAGCCACCTACGCCCCGGACCAAAAGGCAGTTGATAGGACGCGCTGTAGGAAAACAAGTGACGCATGTCCGAGGTGCCATTACCGCGTTCCGCCTTGAGGTTATTGTTGTCCTGTGGCTGAAGCGGGAAGCCACTAGAGATGCCGTAGTCCTCCACGTCATCGATTTCGTGCGACCAGGAGTAGCTGAAGCCAGCCTCCAATCCGTTCTGAAAACGTCGCTTAAGTTGGACCTGCAGGGCATCGTAGAGGCTTCGCGCATTGTAGTCTTCCATGATCACGTTCGAGAAGTTCGGGATCGGCCGCTTTCCGGTCACTGGATTGATGTAGTTGAGGTTTTCTTGCCGGCGTAAGTTCAAAGCGTGATTTCCAACATATGCCACGCTGACCGCCATGTTTTGCGTGATGGCAGTCTCAGTGGTGAAGTTCCATTGTTGCGCATAGGTATCCGGCTTGTAGGACGTAAATCCATTAACCGCTGGGAGTGCCGTCGTAGCCAAGCCAAGGAACGGCGTGAGAGGATAACTCAACGTGGGTACCAGAGTACGCAATAATGACGTGTTCCCTGGCAAGCTGTTTCCGGGAATGTCCCCCGCCGCCACAACGAGGGGATTCGCCTGGTAGAAGATGCCGTAGCCGGTACGGATCACGAAGCGCGGAGAAAGCTGCCATGCAACTGCGAGGCGCGGTGAGAAGTCCTTTTTGTTGGAGTTATATAGCGGCGTGCCAGGCGCTGCGAGTGCAAGAGTGGACAAATCGAAATTTCGCTGGTGGCCTGATGGATCAAAGGGCGGCGTCGAGTAATCCCACCGCAAGCCGTAGTCGACCGTGATCCCACTGCGCGCCCGCCACGAGTCCTGAATGAAGGTGCCAACTTGGTAGGCCCACGTGGAGCCCCCTGGATTCCCGGTTGTTGTGCTTGCGCTATAAGCGGAGTTGTTGATGAAATCCTGGATAGATGTATAGGTCAACGTTGAAGTGTTTAGGCTCCTCTTGTCAACCTGCACCCGATAAAGCTGGACGCCCCATTTGGTGGTGTGCGCACCGCGAACATAGCTCAGCGAGTCACCGATTTGCGTGCTGAGGTTATTGCCTTTCGATCGACCCCGCGTTCCCGGCTGAATCGACAGACCGGTGACCGTAAGGAGCGGATAGGGATTGTCGCTAATAAGCACACTCCCCCAGCGTTGCACACCCACGAGTATTTCATTGATGAATGTTGGACTGAAAAGCTCCTGATCGTGAATTGCCACATTCGTGACACGAATCGGAACGTTTTGATAATCGAGTAGCCCTAGCGCGGAGCTAAAGGAAACACTGTTGATTCCGAATGCGGGACCGAAGACGTGGGAGTCATTGACGTTTACTCGCACGAATGCCGAATTCTTGTCCGAGAATGTTCGATCAATCTTGACGCTGGCGGTGTCCTCCCGGACATCCGAGTCGGCCGTGGTAGTGTAGTTGTTGACTAATGGGTTCGAAGTGGGGCTCGTGCCGAGCGGGAACTCGTTAAGGATGGGCATAAGAACGGGTGAGGTGCTCAACACCTCCGAACGCAGAAGATCGCTCGGGGTGGTTCCAGAGCCGGTGATGCCCACGCGCTGGCGCGAGCCTTCGTAGTTGACAAAATAAAAAGTCTTGTCTTTCTGAATCGGTCCACTTATGTTACCGCCAAAGTCGTTGAAACGGAACTCTGCCGCGGTGGACGGCTTCGTATTGAAGAAGTTGCGGGCATCCATGGCGTTATTGCGAAGAAACTCGAGCAAAGTGCCGTGAACCTGATTGCCGCCGCTCTTGGTGGCTATATTGACCCAGCCTCCGGCGGCCCGCCCATACTCCGCGGGGTACGACGAAGTTTGAGCCCGAAACTCGGCAATCGTTTCGAGGCTGCCCGTCAACAGGCGCGCTCCACGCTCATAGCCGTTTGCAATAAACGACGAATCGATGCGAGACGCATCGACTCCATCAATAGCGAATGAATTCTGAACGATCTGCATGCCGTTAAAGGAGATATTGCACAGGATGCTCGTGGTGGCAACAGCGCCTGGAGTCAGCAAAGTATAACGCGCGAAATCGCGCCCGTTGGTCGGTAAATCCACCAGGGAACGATTGTCCATCGTCGCTCCTGCCGTCTCCTCCGTATTGATGATCTGCCCCTCCGCACTGACAGTAACATTCTGCGCGAGAACGCCGGTAGCGAGCGCAAAGTCAACCGTGATTGATTGGGCCACACCAACGACAACGGACGGGACTGCATTCGACTGGAACCCTTGCTTTTCCGCCGTGACTGTGTAGCTGCCAATCGGCAGATCGGCAATTACGTAACGCCCTGAAGCATCGGTTGTGGCCTTTCGCTGCTGCCCGGTGCTTGCGCTCTTCGCAGTAATACTCGCGTCTGGGATTACTGCTTTGGAACTGTCAAAGACCCGGCCGGTCAGAAGGCCGGAAGTTTGCGCGAGCAGGTACTCTGGGCATGCCAGTACCAGTAAAATCAATAGATTACGTATTCTCATAACCAAACTCCCTTTTGCTCTTCCCACTTTTGCGAACAGGTTCGAACAAGAATTGACCCTGCGGTGATTCTAGGCGAAGGTAGGACCATTTTACAGTAGAGAAGTTAGGTAAATATGGCATGTTGCCTAAGAAGTTAGCTAAAATGTGGTATTTTGCTTCACGACTAGCCGGTGGAATCAGGACAGCTTCTGTCCCGAAAGGGTGATTTAGTGCTCGGCCGGTAGCGTGTCAGAGACGGGTTGATTTTGGCCGGCGACACTGAACCCTTGACGCGAGGTTCGGCCTGCCTTATCCACGATGCGGAGGGCGAGGGGCGGCCGCCAGATGTCTCACCTGGGGCGCTACCTTCGCACCCGTCTGCGAACGATCCGCGTAGGCGCACAAGCACTCTCGTGTGTACTGACCTACGACACTTATAATAGGATTCGGAACCAGCGGCCATCCGCGAACCGGTCACTGACAACGCTCCAGCGTTGGTCTGGCCGGATCGCACCCGGCAGCGGGACCCGTGCTGGGCTGGCTCGTTTCGCGCGCCTCGCCGTCTGCACCTGCAACCCTTTGGCCCGGCGCAGCCGGTAGACCGCTTTGCATTCACCACGCAACCTTCCCGTCGCAACAGTACGGTCAGCCGTCGGTTCCCATAGTGCACCTTGCTGGTGGCTAGTTCTCGTCTGCGGATCGGGCCGGCTCCGATATCGGCTCATCCACCGCGTAATCCCGATCAACCCAAGGCGCGCTTCTCGCTGAGTTGATACGCCCGTCGCAGTTGCCAGACCAGTTCCCGGCGTGCCCCAGGCCTCAAGCCCTAGGCGCGATCTGCTACCAGCGTTTTCAGCTTGCGGATCTCCGTCGACCACCAGCGGCAAATCTTTAGTGCGAGCAACCTGCGAGCTTCGTCTCAGCCAACTCGGACAATGACATAGGTGTAAGATCGGGCGCACTCAGCACACTCATCGGCGCGACTGATCCAGCTAACGCGCAAGCCTCAAATTCACGTTCGTCAGAAGAATTCGTGGGTCGATTCCGGCTCGGGCAACTTGCCAAGTGAGTGATAGAGGGCAAGTTCGAGACAGCGGAAGGTGCGGAAGCCGTAGGATTTTCTCATTGTGACTTTGGCTTTGTTGTTCAGGCCCTCGACTACTCCGCTGGAAAGCAATTTCTGGGCGCGGAAATAGTTGAGGATCAGTTCGCGGTGCTCGCGCAGGGACCGGGCGATCTTCTTCATAGGCTCGATGCGCGAGCGCATCACCTGTCGGCACCAATCATCGAGAAACTTTCCGGCCCATGTGGGCGAGTTGTAATCCCAGAGTTGCTGAAAAGCTTCCTTCAGGAGGTAAGCACGAACAGTCTTCAGGTTGTAGCGGAGCAGATCGCGTAACCGGAAGCGCTGTTCCGTTTTCAGATTCTCTTCGCGTTTGAGCAGCAGCCAGCGCGACTTCTTCAGCACGGGCACGCCGCCTTCACTCGCAATGTGGCGCGCTTCTCCGGCACGGACTTCGTCCAGTGCCTTGTTCATTTTCGCCACGATGTGAAAACGATCGAGGATGTGAAGCGCCTCGGAGCATTTCTCGCGAATGACTTTTAGGTAGGGTTCCCACATATCGGAGCAGACGAACACAATCTTCGAAGCCAGTTCGTCACCGATGACGGTGAAAAATCCCCGAAAGGATTCGATAGTTCTTTCGCGGCCCACCCAAAGCAGGCGCGTGAGGTCGAGATCTATCTGATAAACCAGAGTCAAGTACTTGTGGCCTTTGGCATATTGGATCTCATCGACGCCGATCGCATCGATTTGGCCTAGCACCCGGTGCTCCAGCCCGAAGGCGACGACGTGTTCCACCGCGTCGAAGACCTTGTCCCAGGAGGTGCGAAAGGCCTCCGCTGTCTCTTTCCATGACAGTCGCCGCGCCCAACGGGCTAAGAAGAGCATATAGGCTTTGGTCAGTGTGCGTTTGCCGTCGCCCCAGGGAACTTCTTCGACAGCCACAATGCCGCAGCGGCGACAGTTGACGCGCCGCATGGTGTACAGAAGGAAGACGAGAAACCCCCACAGGGGAATGAACTCAAAGCGCCGCTCGGCGAGCTGGTCGTAACCGGGCGCCGGCAAATGGCAGCGCGAGCAAACTGCGGCCGAACCTTTGCGCGGTCGCACGACTACTTCGATGCTCTTCCTGTCGGCACTGAAACGGGCGTGCTCGTAGACAAAACCTCGAAAATGATGGCAGCGGTTCAGGATCGTGGTCAGTTCCATGGTGGCGAAACTTCCACCATAACCGCGCCCAGACGCGGGGCTCGCGATTGGCAGACCTTCGGCGGCCAGGCAGGATCTGTTCGCAGACGGCGGATTTAAACGATCAGCGGCACCAAAGTCCGAGACGGGGACTCTACGCCCATGTGAAAGCGGGTCGGGCGACAAACGGTCCCCCTGGGATTGGTAGGCGCTTCTATCGCTCCCAGCCGTACACGCCCACGTGGTCCGGACGATTGCGCAAAATGCGGTCAATTCTCCGAAGGACGCTCGACGCGGTCAATCACCAAAGCCTGGACCGGACCCTTAGTCGCTTCCAACCTGAGGCCCAACTGCTGTTGGATTGCGCCAAAAAGGTTGGGGCTTGTTGAATCATCAGTCCCTTTTCCCAACGCACCGCCAAATACTGTTTCGTCCGGTGTGAACTCAAGATCGAAATCATACCTGCCGGAAAGCCCGGTCCTATCGAGTACCGGGTTCTCGAGTGCGGAGCGCTGGAGGATGGACGCGAATTCAGCCATAGTAGCGTAGTGGCCCGGCAATTTGACGAGTTGGGGAGACAGGACAAAGATCAGCGGTGGCGGCCCTTGTGGCGACTGGTCCGGCGAGAGCGTGCTTTCTTTCAGCTTGGGGCCGCCTCTCGCAACAGTGAGTGCGTACACGCGCATTTCCTTTTCCTGGCGATGAAACGTGAGCCTGAACCGGTCGGCCAAGAGCTTTCGCAGCATCAACATCTGCTCATTCAAGGTCGGTCGCACCCCGCCAGGCGTTCTGGCGACAATATCGTAGCGGTCGGACTCCACCCACGTGGGCCCACCCAGTATCGCCTGAGGGTTCAGATCATAGGCGGCTGCAATCAACGTCTTAACTGCGTGATTCTTTGCGGCGAACTCATTCGTGCTTAGCATCCTGATCCACCTGCCACCGGCGCCAGGTGGAGTGGGCTTGATACTCGCGACTTCGAATTCGGAAAAGCTTGGTCTAGGCGTAGCGGGCTGAGCCAACGCGCCGGTGGCCATGAGGACGAAAATCACGACTCCGCGCCTTGAACATTGAGACATGATAGCCCCCCCCGAACACATCATAGACGAAGAATTGCATGGTGTGGGTGACAGGACAGGCAAGGCGGTTTGGCGTATCACGCCCGACTGTAAGATCTGCCAGGCAACGGGTACGTGACTTGGCTCCCCGCCGCCACCCTGGACGTATCGATGACCCACAGATTCCTCTGACGAGGCCAAATTCAAGGTCTTCAGCTATGGGAGCTGAAATCGGATCGAAAACCGACGCCGAAAAAATGCAACTATTATTGGCAGAATTCTGCAGCTAGAACGCAGATTTGGTCACCCTCACAGTAACGTGCTCTCTGAGATCCCTTACCTGCTGTGCGAACTCGTGGCCGCGCGACGAGCGGCTGTGCTCAACCAGCGCTTCAAGTGATTCCCAGGTTTCTATCAACGTTACGCGATTCGGATTCAAGCTCTCCTGCGATCGGAGCGGCGATTGGGTGTCGAGCGCATGTTCATATCCGAGGCACCCCTTCTCCGCAAGGACCTTGGGCCGCGTCTCTCGGCAAGCCGCCAGGAATTCCGCCATACGTCCCTCGCGGATCTGACTAGTTACAATCACCAGGATCATATCTCACCTCATCCGGAATTTCCATTTTGGACTTCCAGGTCCCATTAGTATAGATCAAATCGCCATCCCTTGGTCCTGGAAGGTGCATTTTTTCTCCGGGGGCCGTCGCCAGTTCGAGGCGCGCGTTACCGGCTGATATCGGCTCCAAGCAGGGCAAGTCAGCCTCGATCCGAGGGAGCCAGGCAGAAGCTCTTCGAAATCCCTCTGCCGTCAGATCGGACTAATTTGGTAAGGCTGGTTGTAGTAGACGATTTCCTGCCTGGGCACCATATTCCACCGCAGTAGCGCCTGGGTCATCGCATCGACCTGGTCGTCGTGGGCCCCGTTCGGGAAGGCGGCGCACTCCTCGATGAAATCGTTCACCCAGGGCATGAACAGCGGGTGGGGAAGGTAAATGTTGCCGGCTTCGATCAGGGGGCTGACGGCCTGCGCCCGTGCCACCTTGCCACCCTCCGGGGTAACCGGCAGTATGCCAGGGATTTCGTGCGCCAGCATCTGGATCACGGCCGATCCGTTGGCCTTATCTTCGATCAGCTTCGCAACGGCCCCCTGCCAGCGTTGGGAAAGGTGGCGAACAGCCTTGACCGTGGTAGGGCAGTCCATGCGATCGCGAACCTGATCGAGCAGTAGATAAAAGGAGCCGCGGCGGCCCCATACCTGGCCGACAACGTAGTCCGACGTTTCCAAATCCTTAAACGCGCAGTCCCAGGACTGGATCGCCTCCTCGACCGTCTGTACTTCAACAGCAATGATTGACTGAAGCGTGCCATCCGGGAGCCGAACTGTGACGGGCGGAAGGTTGGCTCCGGGAGGTTGCCAATACCGGAACCAGTGGCGCTTGATCACACCCCCTCCGGCGGGAGACGGCCGCTGCTGGAGCTGGCCCGCCGTGCCGTAGCTGCCCAGGCTCCGCTTCAGCGACTCAATTTCCTCGGGGCCGAAGCGTTCCGGCCACAGCAATTCGCCATGCGTGCTTCGCGGATCGGACCAGCCGATGGAAGTCACGCGGCTAGGTCCCTCGTACTCCGCCGGCAGGCAGAGATGCTCCCAGCCGCCCTGCTCCAGCAGATGTCCGCTCAGGTCCTGCTGGTGACACCGCTGCATCACCACCACCTTGCCTGCGGTCTTCGGATCATTCACGCGGGTAGACATCACCACGTCGAACCAGTCGTTGACCGTTTTGCGAACCGAGTCCGATTCGACTTCATTGACATTGTTCGGGTCGTCGCACACGATGCGATCGCCGCCCTCACCGGTCACGGCACCACCCACCGACGTGGACAGCCGGTAGCCGGATCGGTCATTGTCGAAACGGCCCTTTGTATTCTGGTCGCTGGTGAGCGCAAATCGATCACCCCAGCGCGCCTGATACCAGACCGACTCGATCAGGCGCCGGCATTGCACCGAATCGCGGATGCTCAACTGCGCTCCATAGCTGCTGAAAAGCCAGCGGCGCTCGGGACGCAGAATCCATTCCCAGGCTGGCCAGAAAACTGACACCAGCAGGCTCTTCATGTGCCGGGGCGGAACGTTGATGAGCAGATTCCGGATCTGGCCGTAGGTGACCGCCTCGAGGTGCTCGACGATAGCGCCGATGTGCCAGCCCGAGACGAAGGGCGTTGACGGCTCGACGATCGGCCAGGCTTGCCGGACGAACTCCCTCAGGCTGCGGGTGGCCAGCTCGCAGTCAATCTCGTCCCGTAGGCAGGGTCTTGTCAGCAATGTCGCGAAGCTGCTGGAGTTCTTCATTGGTAAGTTGAGAGTAGTCCGGCTTGGCTGCAATCTGGATTGGTCCACCGGCTAGGCCGCTGTGTTCGGTGTTGACTACGTCTCGGTAGCCGAGGAGGTTCTTGGACAGGAAGATGGCCGCCGCGACGTTGTCTTTGGCGGCCATGCGAAACAGGCTCCGGCGGACCGACACCCGGCCCTTTGCCTTCGCGTTATCCATAATCTCGCTGAACCGCTTCACTTTCCGCCGCCGTTCGATCGTACGGGTGCTGACGTTGAAGAAAGCGGCGATTTCTTCATCGGTGCACTGCATCCCGCAGAGCTTTTCGAGTTCCACAAGGTCGATCTTCGCTTCAGGACGCGCCATGAGTTATTTCTCCTTGACCAGCCGCAACTCGCCGATGCAATCGTGGCCGAGCCGGTGCCTCAGGGCCCACGACCAATCCGCCAGCCCGCGACAGAGGCCCTGGATGTCCGGGTGACCGGCAAGGAACTGGGCTTCGATGGTCGCAATCTCGTTCCTGCATCTTGTCAGTCATGATGGGACCCCCAACCTTTCCGAGTGGATTTCATCAAATGTGCGGCCGTCGCCTTCCAGTTTCGCGACTCCACCCGCAAATTCCTGCCAGCGCTGCACGATCACGTCACAGTACTTGGGATCGATCTCGATGCCATAACACACACGCCCGGTCATCTCAGCCGCGATGAGGGTGGTGCCCGATCCCAAGAACGGATCGTACACCGCTTGGCCTCTCTTGGTGTGATTCAGAATGGGCCGGCGCATCAGCTCGACCGGTTTCTGCGTGGGGTGGTCGCATTTTTCCTCCTTCGATCCGCCCATGATGAATTTCGGCGACGGCGAGTCCCAGATTGTCGAGTTGTCGCCGGCCTTGCCGTACCACGGGGCGTTCTTTTTCCGCACATACCAACAGGGCTCATGCTGGTACCAGTAATGGGTCCGCGTCAGAACGGTCCGGCCCTTGTTCCAGATAATTTGCTGGGGATAGAGAAAGCCGATGCGCAGGAAACCGTTCAGCACCTCGCGGGTAAAGATGGATGCGTGCCAAACGTACGCGACCTGGAGGAAGGGCGCCAACTCGAACGCCTCGGACCAGTCTGCCCGCGTATCGCCGGAGATGGTTGTTTCGGTGTGCCCGGCGGTCCTGTGTTTCATGTAGGAGGCTTCTGCCGGGCCGCAGCCATTCAAGCCGGCGCGGTCCCTCCATTCAGAGTCCAGTTGGATACCGTATGGCGGGTCGGTCACCATCAACTGCGGTTTCGCCGTTCCAAGGAGCTTCGCCACGACGTCGGCCCGGGTGCAATCGCCGCAGATCAGCCGATGCTTTCCCATCACCCACACATCGCCGGATTGTGCGGCCGGATGTTCGGGCGCCACCGGCACGAGATTGGCGCGGTCGTCGGCGCCGGGGTCGGAAAGGAAATCGTCAATCTCGTGCGGGTCGAAACCGGTCAGCTCCAAATCGAAATCGAGGCCCCGCAGTTCTTCAAGCTCTGGCCCAATCAGTTCGAGGTCCCAATCAGCCTCCTCATGGCTGCGGTTGTCCATGAGCCGCAACCCGCGTACTTGTGCTGGGGTGAGATCGTGGGCCACATGTACTGGGACCTCGGTGAAGCCTTTCTGACGTGCGGCTGCGCGCCGTAGGTGCCCGATGATAATCACCTCGTCCCGATCCACAACCACGGGCTGGCGGAAGCCATAGGCTTTTAGCGAAGCACCTACTTTTTCAAGGGCCTGGGCACTCCACTTCCGAGCATTTTTGGGATAGTCGCGCGGCCGCTCGATCGGCCACCAAACCACGTCAAGATCGTTCATCCGCACACCTGCTCTTGCTTGGATTTCGGGATCTTTCGGAGGGTGCGCTTTGCGCTGGCCTGTCGAACCGGCCCTTGGTTCCTTTATACGCGATCTCGAAGCTTTTGTACAGCGAAGTCTCCGGTGCCGTCCGAGCCGGCGACCACTCGTCCGGCCGCCAGTGCCACCGGTGGAGGGCGACCCGTATCCCTGCTTGGCGACATCGGCTATTTAGGCCCGCTGACTGCATCCAACGCCGGTGCCTGGCAGGTTTTAGTTGACGTGGAGGGGACTTACCAGGAGTAATCTCCCCGAACGCCGTTTCCGGCCAGTCTCAGCATAAGCGACAAACCAGCCAAGTGGATTCGTGGAGCTGAAAGGGGCCAGGGCCGAGGCAAGAGCGTTGCGGGATTTGGGAGAATTTCGGGACGGTCCCAGCGTCAACCCCGGCTCCACGTCGGAAACGAATCGGCCGTCCTTTTGGTACTGACTTTCGGACGCTGGAACCGTTGATTTCAGGGCCTTCCGCGTTCGTCCCGAAACCTACCCGTCTCAAGACTTTCCTCGCTGTCTGGTTCTTCTCGCGGCGTGGTACGATCACGGCATGAACGAGAATCCGGATGACCCCCTGGTGTTCCTCGCTGACCAAACAGCCGACTACCAGCAATGGAGGGCTGCGCACCGCGATACGGGATTTGTCGCAGCATATCGATATGGCGCCTATGCTAGGCTGCATAGGGCAAAATGCTGGCATCTCGACGAGCCCAGCAAGAAATTAGACCCAGCCATGCTTGCTCGGAAAATCGATCATCCATGGAAAAATGGGCGAGACGACAGGGATCCGGGGCCCCTACACTCATACCTGCTGGCTGTTGTTTTTCGAAGCGCGGATCAAACTGACGTGGGGCGGACAGCGCGGACTGGCCCGGTGCGATCCCGTTCCCCACAAGTCTCTATCTGAACGTTTCAGCACTAGCCTGCTTTTCCTGTGTTCTTCCCGTGCCTGAAATCACCGTGACTATGAGGGTTTGAGTTCCGTCAGGTACCTTTGGAAACGTGAACCACGTTCGCGCGGCCACGATCGGCAAGAAGAGTTTCCAGGTGTAAGAGTACCAGTCGCCTTCTTTCTCCAAGGGCTGTACGATCTTATTGTCGATCTTCAGAACCATGTGCACGCCGCCCGTTACCGACCATTCCCATCGATCGACGTTGAGAGCCATGCCAGATACGCAAATTGAGGCTTGAAGCAGAATAACCGTGCGTGGGGAGATCTTCTTCACATCGTCAACGCTGAATTCCCGCAACTGGCGCTTCGCCTCAGCGGCTGCGACTGCGATCCGATCAGCATCTGCGACGAAGGCCATCTTTAGTTCCGGTTTCGGCGAAGTCGCCGTGGCGAGTTTTCCACTGATAAGAATCGCCTTCTTATTGAATTCGCGTGACAGGTACTTCAGCTCATTCACGTCCTTCATGCTCATGGACCGGCCTTTGTCAATCGCCGCCTGAATTTGGGCGTCTGACAAAGCTGTACTCTGGCCAGGCGCCGAAGGTGCTGGTGCAACATTTTGGTATGGTTGGCCACTTTGGACCATCCCAGTACCAGTGACGAGAACCGCGGTCCAAAATCGAGTATGGAAGGTCATTATCTCCGCAACTCCCCTTTCAGTCTATACGAAGGGTTTATCGAGGGGCGTGGTCGTCGGCCTTCTGGAGTTGGCCGAACATGAACGCGCCGCCCGTCCCACAAAGGACCCCTTTTGGGACGCCCTCCTGGAGCACCCGGCCAGCCACGTTTATGCCCTTGGACACAATGTAGGGCGTTATGATGCGCCATGTCAGGAACAGGCACCCAACATCCGCCTGAGAACCGGAATGGTCAACCGATACTGCGGGTCAAACCTCGGGTCGTTTTGAACCGAGGGGTGATAGACGGGAAGGACACGCCATTTCCTCTCGACGTGATCGACACGACCGGATACAGAGTACCAGCGACCACCATTTTCAAGCCAATACTTCATCCTCTGTTGTTTGAATAGGCGCGGAATTTCCGGGTTGGATGTGGATTGGATGCAATCCAACGCATAATCGGCGACCCACTTCCCATTGTTCAGCTCAGTGGAGATATCGACTGACCCTTCACGAGCGACTTCGATTGACAGACAACGCCGGCGGGCGAGGCGCAGAAATCCATGTTCCGCAATGCTTCCGAGCACGACAACAGCGGAAGCTCGACTGGTAACTACCCTTCGCCAGATCCAGTCCGAGGGTTCTGCACGGGCCGGGTCTTCGAAGTATCTCCAATAAACGTTTGCGCCATCTCTAACGACCCCATCACCCTGGGCGTCTCCTTTGCCGCCCTGTCGCCGTCGCCTTACGAAACTAGCCCGGCACAGATCGAACGTAGCGATGGTCTTGACGGGTAGAACGTCTGCTAGCAACGTGGCGAGGCCACCGTAGTAGACGCGATCTTTTGCAACTACGTCTCGCAGGAATCGCTCCTGGAACCCTTGCCAGCTCAACTTTTCGTCGTAGTCGCAAAGAAGCATGGAAGCGGGGCGGCCTGAGAACTCGCGGATGAAGCCGGCGTAAGCCGAACCGATGATCAATAAACTCCCTGGTTTCGACCAATTAAAGCCCAGCAGATCAGGTGGCCAGGGAAGGACGACTTGTCCGTCAACCATCGCCTGCTGCGATCCGAAACGCCCTTCTTCGCAGATCTCTTCCGGCCCCTGGATTCGACGCTGCACCCCGATCGATCTCGACCAGATCTCTTCGTTCAGATGGTCGTCCCAGCAATACTCAGGATGCTTCTCGTGGTCTTCGAAACTCCAATATGGTCGCATCCCTTCCTAATTGTAATCGGTGAGCCACTCAAGCCCGCACCCGGGGGAGCAGGGTGCATGGCTGACGGCCCCCAAAACTGTTATCATGAACATTCATTTGGGTGCTACTCACCCACGCCACGTCAAAATCAGCGCGCCTGCAGAAGGATCATTGATTATCGAAGAGTTGCCAAATCCACGTCTACAGTATACTGTTTGTTGTCTTCTCCCCATAAGATGAACTTGAAGTTGCCCGCCCAGTCTCCTTTCAGATCGTACACGAATGCGTAAACTACCGTGCCCGCAGTTGGTGTTACTAATAGGGGCGCGTTACCAGCCTGCATAATGTGCCAAAATTGGCTGCCGGCATAAAAACCGCCCGTCACGTTCTGGGCTTTCGCCTCGGGTTGAATGATCTTATCGTTATGTTCTAAGACCATGTGGGTCCGGCTGAAGGCAAAGTTCGCGGCGCCGAAACCATAGATAATAGCGACGGCTTTGATCTTTCCGATGAACGGCAGCCGCCGAGCCTCTGCAACGCCGAACTCCCGCATTTCGTGAGCGGCGACCGCGGAGGCCATTGCAACCAGTGCGTAGTCGGTGACCAAGCTGATAAACTTCCACCCGCTACGACTCAAATAACCAGAGCTAGGCAGCTTAAATGTGTCAACCTTCTGAAACTCATGTTGCCACAACGTGTCCTCGTTCTTGTACTGCTTCCCAAGGGCAATTGCCTTCAGGATTTCATCATCGGAAAGCGTAGTATCGCCACTGAAGCTTGTGTTGCCCAACGAACTTGGTAATGAAAACTCCACAAAAACGAAGTCGCGTGCTGAGAACGGCCACGGCTTAGAAAACTTATAAGTGACTTTCTGATCGGTATGAAAGACGCAGGGTCGCCAATCACAGAGATCAAAAGCAAACTGTACGACCGAGCCGTCCTTTTTGTGAACGGTTCCGTTGATTGTATAAAGATCAGCGCGCGAAACAGTCTTCACGATAGCTTCAAAGAAGGGGGCTGAACCGCGAAACATCTTGATGTTGCTGATGGTCAGCACCGAAACTCCGTTGCGATCCTTCACGTCAACCTTCTGTGCGACGGCGGTATCATTGCTATACGTAGTCGCTGTCAGCACCGCTGCAACGATGAAGTAGCAGACGAACCGTAGCACCTCCAACGGACGTCGAGACGTTCTGGTCTGACGTTTGGGGCGGTGAAGGCGGGTTCCCAGTGGCGTGGTTTCGGTGGGGCAAGCGGCCACCATGGAGTGAAGTGCGGCAATCTCCGGCGTGGACCTTTGCGGCGACATGTGGTCTCGGCCCATTCGCACGATCTACCGTAGGGCATTCTACCACCGTGACTTCTCGCTGTCGGGGCGGAAGCCGGGGACGTTTTCGCAAGGATTCCTCCCGTGAAACGCCCTCCACGGAAGCGAACTGGCCGCTCGGTTCGGAGGACCAAACAAAGAAAAAGCCGCCGAGGTGCCGAACCCCGGCGGCGCATGGCGAACCAATCGGTGCTGGTCAGCCCTTGAGGGAGTAGCTGCGCTCGCCGTCGTCGCCCTTGGTGGAGGTCACGGCCAGCCCCATCTTCTTCCCGACGGTCCCGGACAGGAATCCGCGCACCGAATGCGGCTTATGCCGACATCGGCATAAGGCCCATTATGCCGACGTCCAGATTATGCCGACCGGTGTTGGTAACCCGGCCTGTGGGGCGGGGATTGCGGCGATGAAGTCGGCATAATCAGTGACGTTTGACCACATGCTACGGTTTCCTCTTTCAAATCTAGAAGAGGAGTTTTCATGTTGGTCAAACCCATCGAAGCACCGGCCGTATGCTCACGCGATGCCCTTTTGCAGGACTTTGAAGGCGAACTGTTGCAGCAAGGATACCCACCAAGTACCGTTCACAGAAAGAAGAGACTGTTTGCCGATCTGAGCGATTGGCTGCAAACTCAGGAATTAACCGCGGGCGATCTGTCATTCCGACTGGCGGATCGTTTCTTACGCGACCGCAGATCGGCAGGCTTCGCTAGACACAAGACGCACAGGACCCTGCGTCCGATCCTTGATTATCTCCATCGACTGAAGCTAGCTCCTCCCCTTGAGGCGCCTGTGCGCGAAGGCCCTTCAAGCGTAATTCTGGACCGGTACCGGCGCTTTTTGACCATGGAGCGTTCCTTGATAGCCACTACGGTCGAGCGGTATATCGATCGTCTGCGCCCATTTCTGGATAGCAGGAATTCTGCAGATGCCCTGGAGCTTGGTAACCTGCGCCCGGCCGATATCATCTCGTTTGTGGTGGCGCGGTGTCCTCGCGAAAACAGCAGCACGGCGAAGTTGACAGTCACGGCGCTTCGGTCGTTCCTTGGCTTTCTTCATCTTGAAGGCATCACGGAAAGATCGCTCGTCTGCGCCGTGCCATCGGTTGCCCGTCGCCGATTGGTGGGTTTGCCCAAGGGACTTGAGCCCGATCAGGTTCAGCGCCTACTTGCGTCATGCCATGCGAATACCCCCGTCGGCTGTCGGGACCTTGCCATTCTGACCCTGCTGGTCCGGCTGGGACTACGACGCGGCGAGGTCGCAAAGCTCATGCTGGACGATATCGAGTGGCGAGCGGGCACGATCGTAGTGCGCGGCAAGGGAAACTGTATAGAACGCATTCCCTTGCCGCAGGACGTCGGTTCTCAGGCTGGTCGAATACCTGAAACAGGCCCGCCCCATGAACGCACTGGGCCGGGCCGTATTCGTAAGGTGCGTCGCTCCTTATCACCATCTCACCGCGACTCGCGTGAGCACGATCGTGGCGGATGCTGCGCGGAGGGCCGATCTCGGGCGCGTCCACGCGCATCGCCTGCGCCATACCGCAGCTACGCAACTTTTACGTACCGGTGCCTCATTACCGGAAATCGGTCAACTCTTGCGTCACGTTCGTACCGAGACAACAGCGATCTATGCGAAGGTCGACCGTAACGGCTTGCGCATGATTGCGCGCCCATGGCCGGGAGACGTCCAATGAGCGCCATTCGCCAAGCTCTCACAGAGTATCTGGCCATGCGCCGCGCCCTTGGTTACAAGCTTGACAAAACAGAGAGACTTCTCGGTCAGTTCGTTTCCTTCGTCGAAGATCGCGGCGAAAAATGTCTGACAACCGAAACGGCGCTGGCCTGGGCAACTCTCCCCGCAGGCGCCGACGCGAGTTGGACTTCCAGACGACTTGCCGAAGTTCGCATCTTCGCCCGACACCTCCATGGGATCGACCCTGCCACCCAGGTGCCGTCAATGGGTATCCTGCCAGGTCGAGCGCGCAGAGCAACACCGTACCTCTACTCGCCACACGAAATCTCGAACCTGATGTCGGCGACAGCGATCGTGCGCGGGTCCCACTTGCAGGCAACGTATCGGACACTGATTGGCGTGCTGACGGCAACCGGAATGCGTGTCGGAGAGGCGATCGGCCTCGACATCGATGACTTCGACGCGATCAATGGCCTGCTCACGATCCGCAACGGCAAATTCGGCAAGTCCCGCGAATTGCCGTTGCACCCAACCGTGGTCACGGCCCTGCAGAACTACTTGCGCCGCGATGATCGTCCTCATCAGGCGGGCACGTCGGCATTGCTGTCGTGTTCGGCAGGCAGGCGGCTCCGCTACAAGAACGTGCTGCCGACATTCCGGAAACTGCTACGCCATTGCAGTATCTCACCACGTTCGGCCGCATGCAGGCCGAGGATCCATGATCTCCGGCATGGCTTCGCCGTCAATACCATCATCGATGGCTACAAGGCAGGCGAACCCGGGACCCGCATGGCGATCTTGTCAACCTATCTCGGTCATGTCGACCCTGCCAATACCTACTGGTATCTGTCGGCCGCACCGGAATTGCTGGGGCTGGCCGGCGATCGGCTTGAGCGCCACCTTGGAGGTGACGCATGACCGCACTTGCCACGACTTTGCAGGCGTTCTTCACTGATCGCCTCGTCCGTCAGCGTCAGGTCAGCCCGAACACGCTCTGTGCATATCGGGATACCCTGCGGCTATTGCTGGTCTTCGCATCAGACAGGAAAGGCAATGCCCCAAGCAAGCTGGATATCGACGATCTTGATGCTTCGCTGGTCGGCGCCTTCCTCAACGACTTGGAACAGCAGAGAAAGAACAGCGTGCGCACCCGCAATGCGCGGCTTGCTGCCATCCGTTCCCTGTTTCGATACGCGGCGCTTCGGCATCCAGAGCATGCTTCTGCCATCGAGCGCGTTCTTGCCATTCCACCAAAGCGCTTCGAGCGACGGCTCGTGACTTTCCTGACCGAGGCGGAAATCAACGCCTTGCTCGCCGCGCCCGATCGGTCGAAGTGGGCCGGGCGGCGCGACACCGCACTGTTCAGCCTCGCTGTCCAGACCGGTCTTCGGGTGTCTGAACTGACCGGCCTGTGCTGCGCCGATGTCCATCTCGGATCCGGCGCGCATGTGAGTTGCAACGGGAAGGGACGAAAGCAACGGATCACGCCGCTCACCTCGGGCACAGTCGCCGTCCTGCGTTCCTGGCTGGCCGAGCGGGCCGGTCAGCCAGAAGCCCCGCTGTTCACCACTCAGACTGGAAGAAGACTCAGCCGGGACGCTCTCGAGCACAGGCTTGCCAAATACGTTGGGAAAGCCACCGACGTTTGTCCGTCGCTGGCACAAAAATCGGTGACCATGCATGTATTGCGGCATTCAGCCGCCATGCGATTGCTGCGCGCCGGCATCGACACCTCGGTGATCGCACTCTGGCTCGGCCACGAACAGATCGAGACGACCCAAATCTACCTGCACGCGGATCTGGAGATTAAGGAACGCGCTCTGGACAAGACAGCTCCGATAGAAACAAAACCCGGCCGTTTCCGACCGACCGACAAACTGCTCGCCTTCCTGGAGGCTCTCTGATTATGCCGACTCCATCGCAGCGATCACCGCCCCACAGGCCGGGTTACCAACACAGGTCGGCATAATCTGGACGTCGGCATAATGCGGCTGCCAACCGGTAGCTTTCTGGAGTTCTTTGGAAGTGGCGCCGCCGGGCCGCTTCAGCAGGTCGAGGATCTTGGCGGTCTTGCTGCCCTCTCGGACGCCCTCGGCCTTCGGGGTCGCGGCTTTCTTGGCAGCTTTCTTAGTCGGGGCCGCCTTCTTGGGCTTGGCTGCAGCAGCCTTGGGCTTCCCGCCCTTGGCGGTTTTCTGGCTCTTGGGCGCGCCCTTCTTCGGGCTGGCGCCCTTCTTCGAGGATCCCTTCTCCGGCGCGACGTGCGCGCCCTGTGCCCCAACGGTGGCGGCGATGTCGGTGGCTACTGCTTTTTCGGTGGTCATTTTCGTTTAATCTCCTTCTGCGGTAGGTACCGCATCACGACATCCATCACTCCGATCCGCTTGAAAGTAAAGGCGATTCTGAAAGGCTATTTGGGCCACTGCCTGCGACAAAACGTGTACCGGAGGAGCGTATTTCCGTTGCTTTCGACCGCGTCATCCCGTAACCTGTGACCCGATGAAAGCACTTGGTTACGTTCGTGTTTCAACCGACAAGCAGGCGGAACAAGGCGTTTCCCTTGAAGCGCAAGAAGCGAAGATTCGCGCCATGGCCACCGTGCAAGGAGCCGCTTTAGATGACGTCATCGTGGACGGAGGCGAATCGGCCAAGAGCCTGAACCGCCCTGGTCTGCAACGTTTGCTCGGCCTGGTGAACACCGGGAAGGTTGAGGCGGTGATCGTCGCCAAGCTCGACCGGCTCACGCGCTCCGTCAGGGACTTATGCGGGCTGCTGGAGCTATTTGAGAAGCGCAAGGTGGCGCTGGTCAGCGTAGCGGAGGCGCTGGACACCGGCTCGGCGGCCGGGCGCCTGGTGATCACCATCATGGGGGCCGTCTCGCAATGGGAGCGGGAAGCCATCGGGGAGCGGACGCGGGACGCGCTCAACCACAAACGTTCCAACGGCGAGCGGGTGGGGAACATCCGGTTCGGATATCGCCTGTGCGCCGACGGGCGGCACGTCGAGCCAGACCCTGGCGAGCAGGCGGCGCTGGCTGCGATCCGCAATCTGCGCCAGGACGGCCACACCCTGCGAGGGATTGCGGCCGCGTTGAACAGCCGGGCGCTGCGGACCCGCCGTGGGTCTGCCTGGCGGCTTGAGCACGTGGCGCGCATCATCAAGCAGGGCGCAACCGCCAGGTAATCCTCCACAGCGTACTCCTGAACACCTCTTTCCGGCCGACTTGCACCACGCGCTGCTATGTCAGCCCTCGGTTCGCCGCGCCGATTCCCTCGGTTTCCCTGGCAAGAACATCGGCGTCCTCTGCCGGTACTCTACGTACGACTGGCCGAACCTCAGTTCCAGTTCGCGCTCCTCGTAGACCTTTGCAAAGAAGATCCAGCCGGGCGATACGCTGATCGCCAGCCACACCAGAAACCAGACCGAACCGCGCTCCAGACCCATCGACGCGAACCAGCACGCACTGCACAAACCCATTGGGTTTCTACTCCAGCCGTACATCCAATCGGTGGCCAGCCGGCTGGAGAGCTTCACGGCGAACGGTGCGCCCAGGCCACGCCAGGCGAGGTTCACGACAGTGAGCGCGGCGGCCGCTCCCGTCACTACCACCAGTGCCCCAGCCGCCTGTCTGAGCCACGGCGTCTGGATGACGGGTTCGGCCAGCAGCCTCCGAAAGGCCGGGAAGATCCCCATGCCGAGCGCGGCTCCTACGGCGTAGTGAACCGCGATGTCCATGCGCGACGCGTGCGCCGCCGTCGGGCGCGCATCGAGGGCCTTCCTGCCGGCGTAGGAAACGGGGAACACCGCCAGCGGCGCGCCCCAGATCAGCCAGTTGTCGGCGGCCCGGCTGCGCTCGACGCTCCCGGCCCACCAGCAGCACGCGACCACGATCACCAGCCCGGCCAGCTTCTCAACCACCCGGCCCACAATGCTCGCAGTATACCCCCGCCACCCCGCCCTCGTTGGGGCTTGGCACGCCAAGCCCAATCCGGTCTTAACTGAAGGCCGGGGTTAAACATTCCGATATGGGCGCGGTGTCGGCAAAC
Source organism: Bryobacterales bacterium (assembly GCA_963842505.1). Classification (GTDB taxonomy): domain Bacteria; phylum Acidobacteriota; class Terriglobia; order Bryobacterales; family Bryobacteraceae; genus PALSA-129. The sequence continues at coordinate 1,126,679 of CAWJGZ010000002.1, read as the reverse complement.
AGGAGAGGGTATATATGGAGCCAGCACCAGCCCGGAAACGCAACTGAGGGCCGTTTCTGCCCCAGGAAACGGCATTCTAGGCGCAAACCCGCCGAAACATTTCCGCCCAGGAATGTTTCGGGCCTCCCTGCTTCCCTACCAGCAGTGACGCCACCGGTCCGTCACGTCACTTGATTGGCGAGCCCGCTGCCAGATCCGCGCCAGCTTTCTCCCCCCGTTCGAACCGTTAGCGGCGCTGGCGGCACATGGCCACCCTCGCGCAGTCGACGCCACTGAGGGCGCGTGTCGCGCGGTGTGGCGCGCCCCATTCCTCGCTGTGGCCAGCGCGCTATATCGGGCGCCGCCGTCCGGGCTGGGGAGCTGGCGGGCATGGCTCCTTTTTGTCAGCCGACAAAACGAAGGCGGCGGGGGGCGGTGCTGACGGTCTTTCCAGTATCGCGATGAGTCAATGGGGACCCCTTAAGACTCATGAGACAGTTGATAGAGTTGATAGAGTAGAGAGAGTTAAACTATTGATTATGTTGGAGCCCGCTTTTGCGGGGGGCAAAGTGTCTCAAGTGTCTCAGCCCTCTCCCGTATGCTCAAGTCTCTCAACTGTCTCACCAAGCCCGAAAGAGGGCAATTCTGGGCGGAGAGTGTTGGCGAAAGTGTTTTCGATTCATTTCACTAACTCTCTCACGGCGAGTACATATTCACCGAATCCGACCTTTTGGAGCGCTCCAGCCCGCTGAAGGCGGTCGATGTGTCGATGTGCCGTCGCCCGGCTTAGGCCAGTTGAATGCGACAGTTCTTTCGGCCCAAAGGCCTGCTTGTGAAAGGCATTTTGAATCTGAAGCAACAACGGATAGAATACGGCTGCGCCGCCCTCCATCACGTGCTCGTAGTCCAACGTGTCCTTTCGGAACCGCAACACACTTTCTACGTCGCTGCCGTGACGGCCCCGAAAACGCACTAGGCGCTCAGGTGCAGCGCCGTCCAATTCAGGGAATCTGGAAACATGAATCTGGGCTTCGGTCGCAGCCCCCATTGCGAAAGTGCCGGCCGCCTGCTGACTCCAGTCGAGACCAGCAGACCCTTTGGAATGGTGGTGAACAAGTTCAACGGCACATCTGTTTTCCTTCCCCAGCACGTTAATCAACATCATGTCGTTTTGCTCTGCTTTCACAATGTCGATTCCTGCGCCACGTGGGCCGCGAAGCGCTGTGTAAGAGTCGAGCACGACGAGCTGTAGCGACAGCGCTGTCATTTGTTTTTGAAGCCATTCCAAAAAAGCTGGACCGAAACTAAAGGGCAGACGTGACGCAAAGTGTAGGGGGGCCTTTCTGTCCACGCGAGCGCGCTGCAGTATGTCTTTGACGCTTGCCGCGCCGTCAGGGTCATCTTGCTCGACAATCAGCACTGGTCCCTGCTTCAGCACGCGGTGATAATCGTAGAGTGCCTTTCCGGTCGCAACGGCGTTAGCGCGCTGCACTGCGAGCAACGTTTTGCCGCTCTTGCTTGCTCCAACTATGAGGGAGGCACCGCGGGCAGGGCTGGGCAATCCCTCAAATAGCATCTCGGGCAGTGCAACCTCTAAATCGAGAAGATCCGCCACGTTCAGAATGCGAGGCGCTTCCGGTCGATTTACGTGGCCAGTTGTGGCGGCTTTGTTTGGCGGAACTTGCCACTCGTCGGCAAGGGCACCGAGGTCGGGCTCCTCTCGAACTTCGCGCTTCATCGGCTCACCTCGTCACTCTCGACCTGCGCGATCAGTTCGAGTTCGCCATGCCCAGCTTCGAACCAATCGGTCACATCCTTCACTCCCTCCAACTCGACCACGCAGAGTTTGGCGACCACGCCGAGCAACGCGCCCGCGATCTTTAACACGCGGCGCCGCCCCGGCTCGTCGTTGTCGGGAATCAGGATCACCTCGCGGCCGCGGAGTGCTTCGGTGAAGGATGGCAACCATTGTGCCTCGGCGCCACCGGCATTTGTGGTGGCCACAAAGCCACGCGAGCGCAGCGTCTCGACGTCGCGCTCCCCTTCCACCACAAAGACGATCGGCGCTTCCAGGACCTCTGACAAGCGATATAGCACCTGCCGCGGTCCCCTCTTCCAGATCCAGCCGCCGCGGCCATCGGGCCGCCGCTGGTTGAAGGCCTTTGGTTCGTAGCGCAGGACTTGATACAGCAGCTCGTCGGCTTCGTCTCTGTAATCGTAGGTGGCGATAAGTCGACGTTCCGGCTGACTCCCGACTGACTCCCACAGGCCAAGTCCGCGCAATGCCTCTATAACGTCTTCCTGGGAACATCCAGCATGGCAATGAAGCAGTACTTTGCCATCCACGTCTGTGATGGCCAGGCTCGGATTGTGGTCATCGTGCGCGGGGCACTTGGCCATCCACCCGGAACCAGAACGGCGGGCTTCAAGGCCGCGGGCGATGAAGTCAGCCGTCATTCGAACCCCCAGCGGGCCATCCGCTTGGTGGCGGGTTGGGAGTTCCTTATCCTTATTGACCCAGACACGCGACAGCGCACATCTCCCTCCAGATCTGGCCTGCCTTGCGGCAGGCGGTCACTGTCGTTCGAGAAGTGCGCTGCGCGCTGTTCCGTCGAACCGACTGCTCGATACTATATACGCGGGTTGCCGGCGAAGTGTCCGGTCTCCGCTAAATAAATTCACCGAAACCGGCTGCGCAGAGCGCCATCCGAATACGGTCCATACTTCGATAAACCGCCGCCCGCGAAATTCCAAGAGCCTTAGCAACTTCCGAGGGCCTGTAGCCAGCCAGCAGTCGGGCCACTCTCCGGTCCTTCTTTTTCAGTGTGGTGAGGGCCCGCTCAATATCGATTTGGATCTCGATCTGTGCCAGCAGGGGTACCGGGTCCGCCAGGAGGGCGAGATCGTCCCTGACCACACGCTTTGTCGCCGCAGCTCTCCTGAGTGCGGAGGTGATGGTTGTCGCCACGACGCGTTCGGCATAAGTGCGCAGTGAGGCTCTCGTCGGATCAAACCGGGAAAGAACATTCCAAAGGCCAGCCATAGCGTCCTGTTCCAGATCATCGGAATCCAGTCCTAAGGCGCCAAGGATCCGGCCATAAGTGGCAGACCGAACTTGAGCCGCGCGGCACGCGAACGGGTATGCCTCGAGGAACAGAGCCTCGCGAATCAAGCGCGAGTCTCGCTCGTCGCTTCCATCGTCGCGCCCAGCGGGACGCTGAGCCGGTTCTCATACCTATCGGGCAACGATCAAGCGCGCGGGCAGTCCGTGCCGCACTTCAATCGTGACCACTGACCCGTCCGGAAGGCGGTCGAACTGCTCGAAGAGATCCGTGACGTGCCGCTTTAGGGCGAAGTCATCGTTTGCCGTGGCGGGGCGTTCAGTCGTGTCGGCGCCGAGCTTAATTGCCTTCGTGATTTTCGGGGCCGGGGTTGACAAAGGTTCGCCGCCCTTTACCATTTGGCCTTCAATTGTCCCGAAGTACAGCTCCTGCATTGTCTTTAGAAGCTTCTTTCGGGGTGCGGATAGCGTGGATTTGCATTGACCCATTCGCGTTATTACCTTTCTGCTGAAGTCCTCGCGCCGCGAGTTCCTGCGGACGCAGCTTCATGGTCACATTGACCTCCGTGAAGGGTCCAGATTGGCTCCGAGAATATTTTTTTCGTTGGGAGGGTGTTAATGTCCGGGTCGACGCTTTGGGTTGTGCTTTGACAATCGTGGAGTGATTCCGATGTAGTGTCCGGTCCTCTTGATGCCACGCGAGAAAGCCGGCAATTTGATGGACGGCGCTATCTCGGCCGCATCACGGCCGGCCTGCCATTGGGCAAAGCGATCAATCCAAGTGAAGTCGCGATACGGCGGGTCCGTCTTCCACTTTCTGGCTCGGAGCGCCTGTACATATTGATTTCGTTCTTCTCTAGCAATCATATTGAGACGCTGCTCGAATGCTTTGAAGCTTTCACGAGGCTGCTTCGGAGGAACCTCGATCACTACCGTGCACAGTTCCTTCTCCGGTTCCCGGGTTGCCACATTGATCCAGCCATCCTCGGTCCGTGCTGGATACGCCTCGTGCATCTCAAAAGAGTGCACCCAGCGCGCCTTCCGTCGGCCGTGCCGGGTTCGCATGGAGATTCGTGGTGTCAGGTGCCCAATTATCGTTTCGATAGCCGTATCCATGGCCCAGACCGCCATTGAGTCGTCGTGGGTCAGATGATACCTACGCCCAAATCGGACGAGCGCCCGGCAGAAGGCTACGGTTTTCGGGTCCTCACCCTCGGGAACGTTGGGTTCGCAATCTACCAGATGGACAATGAACGCCCATCCATAACCAGTGAGCCATTTCTGGGCCTCGGCAGACAGCAGTTTCCACGCACGCGCGGGTGCGTGAAGGAGTTCAATTAAGACGCCAGTGTGAAGGGCCAGTTGCTCCAGAAACCGCTCTCTGGCCTTCGCAAGCGGAACGTTGTTAGGATCATCGGGCCGATACGGTTGGTGGATCGCATCATAGCGATCAGCCCGAGTCTGCTCGACGTCCGCGCGGCTTCGACCGTCCATAATCTGATTATGCCTGAAATGGTTAACAGGTCGTCTTGGCAAGCAGTCCGCGCGCCTTATCTAAACGCTTCTGGACGCCCCACCAGCTCCCGTACTTATTGCCCTCGTGTTGGTAGTAGCGAGTTAGGATGGCGATTTCCGAAGCATAATCCCGCCGTCTTCTGTAAATGATTGCCAAGCGTTCGTAACACCACGATCCTACTCTCCCCCCATGGATTTCGGCCTCTTGCTCGATCGCTGCAACCAGCCCAAGCAAAACAGACTCAGCTTCTTCTTCGCGGCCCTCTCGAATCATGCCTTTGACTTCATTGATTTTGACTTCATCGATGTTGATAAAACTGTCCGGTGCGCCTTTGCGGTAATTTACGCCGCAATCACACCCGTCGTGAAGGCACGGAACCATCACACCGGCGGGGAACAGTTCGTCAATCGGAATCCAGCCAGCCGCAATCTGTTTTTGGCACACTTCGCAGGCGTCCGTGGAATCAGCAGACCATGACTTCTCCTGCATGTCCATATCGTGCGCCATCGCCATGCGCGAAATGCTGTAGGCAGTGTTCATTTCCGTTTGCGCAATCATCGCTGCCCGCTCGTCGGAGAAGTCCGCAAAAACAACGTGGATCGCGTCCACGAGCTGGCTAAAGCTTCCGCCCGCAGCCCAGGCATCAGCCAAAGCATTACGCAGGCGAGTGATGCTCGCCTCTGAAAAGTTCCCCGTCAAGTTCGTGAGGCTGTGTTCACGCAGCCATCGGCCAGCTACGTCTTCGCTAATCGTGGCGCCGCTCTTGAGGTCCGCCGCAACCGTGGCCGCTTTACGTTCGATAGCGGATTTGATCGCCTCGTTGAAGTCGTCATTCTCGCCCCCTGTGATCGGGAACCGCAATGGGTGAAGACTCGAAGGCGGAAGCGGCTTCCCGGATTGACTCATGCTATTGCTCCTCTCGTTTCCAGCCCACGTCTGGTCACCTCACGGGGGCGAGCGTTGCGCAATCAACCGTTCGGCTTCCGCGATCTGCGCCGAAGCACAGGCCCAGATGCCAGGGGCCAGGTCACAGGAATCACGGTTTCATAATCATGAGCGGTGCGAGCGCCCTCGTTGCTTCAATGCTCGAGGTCAGAATCCCATAGCCTCCGACCGCGCAAAGAAGGATCACCGCAACCGCTACCACAGCAATCACAATGCGGTTACCTCGGTTTGAGAAGCGCTCTAGGGTGGCCAGCACTTCGAGACATCTCAAGAAAATGTATCCCGCGATCATCAGGCCAATGGTGGGCAGCATGTCCAACCTCCAAATGTACGAGTCAGTTCTACGGCAGTCCGCACTGGGTCGAGACTGCAAAGCGAGCATTTCATAGCGGTATTCCAGTGAGGGGTGTCCACGGCGGGATGTTTTTCATTGAACACACTTGAAGCTTGTCGGATCGCTGTGAAAGGGCGGCTCGCAGAAACAAACTCCCGACGGTCCGAGGCGTTGATGAGGATCACGGCAGGTTTCAGGGGCGCGTGGCGCAACAGCCTCGCTCGCTATCCAGCATTCACGACCTGTCGGCACGCGCACTTTCCGTTTGCCCAGTCCGGCGTCGAGGATTTTCACTGCCCAGCCAGGGCGGACCATCACTGACCGCGTGCGAATCAAGGTGCGGGTGATCTCGTCCTCATCATGCAGGCCTGCCCATTTCGTCAATTCGCTGAAGGCTGCGACTGATGAGCCACAGGGCCACGAATAAGGTCCCCCGACCACGACTGTCTCGCCGAGGCCGGCCTGTCGAACTGAGGGAGATGAGGATTGGTTTGCGTATCTCGCTAAACCGAAAACCAACCCGCACGCTAAAAGGATGGCGAGGAGCGCGACAATCTTGGAGGCGGCGGTTCGGTTGTCCAGAGAGCCTACGGCAAAGGATTTCCCGGCGGCCCGACCCGCGGTAGCTGCACCTGTCCTTTCAGGTCCCGCGGTGGCCGTCTCCCCGGGCGCGAATTGGTGGCCGCACTGAGAGCAGAATAGCGGCTGGGTTTCGTGGAGTCTTCGGCACGAAGGGCATTCAGTCATTTGAATCGGCTCGACCTCGCTGGCGGCGGGGTTGCGGGGGGCAGTACCTAACTAAAGTGAGCATATTCTAAGACTTGTCTGTCTAATACTTGTCTGTAGTGCTCCAGGAGCATGCTTGCACAACCTGAAATGGAGTGCAAGAGAAAAAGCGAAAGAAGACTGATCCCCTGATTCAACTCGCGGTCGGGCAGCGGATCAAGGAACTCCGAGAATCGCACAAGTGGTTCTCAGGAGGAACTGGCGGATCGCTGCGGCGTGCACCGCACGTACATCGGATCGGCTGAGAATGGAGCACGAAACCTGACCATTCAGGTGTTGACAATGTTCGCCCGGGGGTTCGGCCTTACGGTTCCGGAATTACTGAGCGGGCTGGAAGAACGCGCTGCATCCCTGTCCAGAGGTGCGCGCCGGACAAACTAGACCCAATACGATGTCAATCGACCGAGCGGCTGACACCAGCCCACTCGCGCCTTTGGTCCTCCCACGTCACCAGCTTCACGAGCGATCGCAGGTGTCTTTCCGTAATGGATGTTGCTGGCCGCCCCACTCCGAGAACGTCTTCTTGGATGTCCGGCGCAAGCAGCAGGAGGTTCATGATCTGCGTGAGACGCGCTCGCGTGACGTACCCAAGCCGCGCAAGGTCGGCGTAATCCCGGACTTCGCCGCGGTCCACCATGTCCTGGAACTTGATCGCAAGCGCCATCAGGCGCGTGATGCGGGGAATACGTGGGGGCTCTGGCGCCGCGGGCTTGCATGGTCTGCCACGTTGACGGCCATTGAGTGGACGGATGCTCACCGCGACCTCGAGCGTGTTGCCGCCGGTCTTCATCCGATTGCTCCCTTCTGCACCAGTTCCTTCACCCCCGCCGATTTGAAGCTCACGGTGACCTTGCCGGTGCGGGCATCGTAACCCACCTTCTCGACCAGTTGGCGCAGCAGGGTCCGCTGCTCTTCCAGGTTCATGGCCTTCCACACCTCTTCAAATGACTCCATCGTCCGACGAAGCTCCTTCTCGTCGATCTTCTGCCGCTCCCTGCGCAGCATCTCCTTGCGGAGTTTCTCCGCCCGCGCTTCGGCGGTTACGATTTCATCGCGGATTTCAGCCGCGCGTGACGACTCCGGGTCGCGCTGTCGGACTAGTTGTGACTTCAGGTTCTTCACGCGCCCGTTTGTCGTGGCCAACTCTTCGCGCAGGGCCGACACCATCTCCGCGAGACGCTGGCGTGCAAGCAGCGCGGTTGCCGCCAGCACGTCCGGGTGAACCCCTACTCGCCGGATGCTCTCCACCACCGCGTCCTCGACCGCCGGTGCCGACACCGAGCGCGAGTTGCAATACCCCTCCAGCTTCTGCTGCGACCGGTAGCAAACGTAATACCGGTAACGCCGCTCTCCGCTGGCCGAGTACGTCGGGTACATTCCCGACCCGCAGGCCGTGCAGTAAATCATGCCGCGCAGCAAGGCGTCCATCTTCACGTGACGCTGGTTGCCGGCCTTCCAGGTGTTCTCCTTGAGCTTCACCTGCGCGAGGTCGAACGTCGCCCGGTCGATGATGGCCTCGTGCTCGCCCGGGAAGACTTCGTCGCCAACCTTCACCTGACCGGTATAAATAATGTTACTGAGCAGCTTGTAGATGTGGCACCGGCGCAACGGGCTGCCGCCGTACAGCTTGCCGTCGTGGGTGGTCCATTGCTTGTTTCGCCAACCCCGCTGGTCGAACCGCTGGACAATCTCCATCACCGGGGTGCCTTCCAGGTACAGCGTGAACATTTCCCGAACCCGCTCGGCCTCCTCAAGGTTGATGACCAGTTTTCTCCCGCGAGGATCAAGGTCGTAGCCCAGCAGGATGTGCCCGCCCGTCCACTTCCCCTTCTTACGCGCGGCGACCTGCTTATCGCGGGTGCGCTCCGAGATGATTTCGCGTTCGAACTGCGCGAAGGACAGAAGGATGTTCAGCGTCAGCCGCCCGAGGGAGGTGTTGGTGTTGAATTGCTGCGTGATGGAAACAAAGCAGACCCCGTGCTTCTCGAACAACTCCATCATTTTGGAAAAATCGATCAGCGAACGGCTGAGACGATCGACCTTGTAGACCACCACGCAGTCCACCTTGCCAGCTTCGATGTCGGCCAGCAGTTGCCGGACGCCCGGCCGCTCAATGTTGGCACCGGTGTAGCCGCCGTCGCTGTATTGGGTGGGCACCAGGGTCCAGCCCTCATGCCGCTGGCTGAGGATATACGCCTCAGCCGACTCCCGCTGCGCGTCCAGGGAGTTGAAATCCTGGTTCAGGCCTTCGTCGGTGGATTTCCGGGTATAGATGGCGCAGCGGACTGGCTTCGGCGCGGGCGCAACACTAAGCGTGGCTGCCATGTTTCCTCCCCGGCCGGTCGCCGAGCGCGAAGAACGCGAACCCGTTCCAGGGCGTGCCGGTCGCAGCACGCACGGTGGAACTCAGGGAGCGGTGGATCTGGCCGCCGTACTCGAACCCGTCTTCGCGGACCCGGACGACCACATCCTTGCCGCGATACCGCCGGACCAGGAGGGATCCCGGAATCGGCAGCCGCGGATCCTCGCTCGGCGCGATCCGTTTCTCGATTGTCCGGCTTTCGTCCAGGCCCTCCTTCAGGAAGTTCTTCGGAGCGCGGACGCGGAGGTCCGCATCGTTGGCGATTTCCAGCGCGCGCAGGCGGGCCCGCTCTGACAAGCCGCCCCAGGCGTTCGCCTGCAGGCGCCAGGCGATGCGCCGGAAGAGGAACTGCTTGTGATTCGAGCGGCTCACTTCCCCAAAGGCCTCGCGGTACCTGTCCTTGAGCTGGCCCACGGTCATGTGGCGGAGGGCCTCAATCCGCTCCTGAATGGCCGTCGAGCTAACTGTCTGTTTTCTCATGGCGTTAACCTCACGTCACATGACTCACTCTTCGTCTCGGGACAGTCAACTGGCGGTGGGGACGGGTCCGGGAAGTGCAGGCGCAGGTAGGCGCCGGCCAGGATGCCGGCGATGGCGCGGACGGCCTCACCGCGATCGGGATCGTTCATGAGCGGTCTCCTTCGAGGCCACCCACGACGATGTCCGCTTGGCGGTCGATGCGCCGTCTGGTGGGTTCATCGACGCGGCGTGCTTCCGCGTCCGTTAACTATATACGCGAAAAGTGTGGAAAGTGTCCGGGCTGGGGGGCTACGATAAATTGGACGATCTGGATATGCAGGTCGTCCTAATTAAAAAACTCGGCGGACGGTGAGCTTCGCCGCTCATCCGGGCCGTTAGGTTGTAAGGCGAACTTGGAGAAACCATCGGATGAATCTACAGGTTGAGTGGGGCCGGCCGGTTCAGCTCAAGGACGCCATCAAGGAGAACATGATCTATGGCCTCGATTTGGGCAAGGTAACCGCCGGGGCAGGTGTGTACATCTTTGGACGTCACTGGGGCTCGCAATTCGAGGCTCTGTACGTAGGCAAGGCAGGCAACGTCCGAGGACGGGTCAAGCAGCACCTCAACAATCTACGCCTGATGCAGCATCTTCATAGCGCCAAGAACGGCAAGCGGATCGTGCTAGCCGGTACACTCGTCACGAGGCGTGGCCAGCAGCTACCCAAGTCGCTGCTGCTGGCGGAGCGGGCTTTGATTCGTTACTTCCTATCGGAGGGGCACGACCTAGTCAACAAGCAGGGCGTTCGGCTCCGCCGCCATGAACTGGCCTCATCCGGTAAGCATCCGAAGCGGTTCTTTCCGAAGGTGATTTATCTGGAGAGGGCTAAAGGCGAATAGCAGGGCAGCCGAGGCGCCAGCAACGACCGGCGATCGAGCGGACGACCTCACCACGAATTGGAGCTGGGGGCGCTTATGAGCGGCAAACGAGCGATCAGTAGAAGCTGTTGGTACAGGCCCACGACCTTGTGCACAAGAAGCGCTCCTTACACCAAGTAGTGCAACAATGTTACCCTCTCCTTCAGAATTACATCAACCCAAGGAATACCGCCGCCATGACGCCCTTTCTCTTTCGCTTCGCACAACTAATTCCGGACGAACCGCTGCCGCTACTCCGCTACGACGCAGTTCGCCAGCTGTCGCAGGTGTTCATTGACGGCGAGTGGATCGACGCAGCCGACTACGGTGGCGACGTCGCAAAATATTCCCGAGTGACCCGAACAAAGCCGGAGACGACAGACGACCAGTAACGCTCCGATACCGAACCCCACCAATACCGCCGCGCTCTTGCCGCGCGCCCGCTAAGTAGCAGGGCGCAGCGCCCTGTCAGGAAATCCAAGCGATATACTCAACGATATGTCGACAATCAAGCCGTTCATCCTCCAACGCGCAACCAACCCAGGTCGCACGGATTATCACGACGAGCCGACATCCGATGAGCCACTCCCAGCAGTCGTGGAGCTAACCAAAACCGGCCTGCTCATCACGCGGACCGCGGCATTGGGTGCGCACATAACCCGCGTCACCAAGACGGGCGGGGAAACCACGGATGTGGAATGAAGGCTCAGGTCCTCATCGTCAGCACCCAGCCCGACACGGCAACTGACGACGTGATCCGACATCTCGCGGCCAGCGGGGTGCCGCACTACCGGCTCAACACCGAAGACTATCCGTTTCATCACACGATGGCGTACACTCCAGGGGCCGACGGGGCGTCGCTATCGTGCAATGGTCAACCGATGCCATCGCCAACGAGCATTTGGTATCGACGATTCCGAACGCCCGCCGCCCCGGACGGAATGGATGAAGGTGTCGCGACGTTCTGCCGCCAAGAAACTCGCGCAGCTCTACTCGGCAGCATCATCGGACGCTGCAGTTGCTGGATGAGCCACCCGAGCGCCATCTGGCAAGCAGAGCACAAGCCGTATCAACTCGACCTCGCGGCACGACTTGGGCTGCGCATCCCGCGCACCATTATCACCAACGAGCCCAGCAGGATCCGCGACGCATTCCAAACATTCGGCAGCATGATCGTCAAACCAACACGCACCGGCCACCTCGTCCATCAAGGCGCGGAACACGCCATCTACACGTCCCGAGTACTCAAGGAACATCTCGACGACTTGGAAAGCGCACGATGGAGCCCGGCAATCTACCAAGAACTCATCCCAAAACAGTACGACATTCGCGTCACGATCATCGGTAATGAGTGCGTCGCTGCCAGCATCGACTCACAATCCGATCCGGCCGCCAGTATCGACTGGCGACAAACGGACAACCCCGAACTCCCCCACGACCGCCACCAGCTCCCGGCAACCCTGACGGGCAAACTCCGGGAGTTGATGAGCGCCTTACACCTCACCTTTGGCAGCATCGATCTGATTAAGACACCAGACGGGGAGTACGTCTTTTTGGAAGTCAACCCCAGTGGCCAATGGCTCTGGCTTGACGACCGGCTCAACCTCGGTATCTCGTCACGCGTCGCAGAATGGTTGGCACAAACACCATGCCCATGATAAGAACACTATGTTGGAAGGGCATCGACCTCCTCTTTCCAGTCCCAACACCGCTCTCCGGTGAGGAAACCAAGACCCAACACGAGCAGCTCGCGGCAAGAACGGCCGAGGACGAACGACTCGTGCGAGGCCTTCCCGACGACGGTGAACAACTCACCTTGTGCCTTGCGTCCTGCAAGGACCTCCTCGTAGCCGAGCACGATCGCCGCCAGAGCGTCGAAACGCGCCTCACGACCATCATTGGACTCTCCTCGATTGCTGGCACCATCGTCATTGGTACGATGCTGACCCAACGCGCTGGCGCAAACAACGTTTTGGAACCCTTCCTATTGCTGTATCTTGCGCTGCAGGTGTGCAGTGCCATCCTTGCCGCTGTTTTCGGATTGGGCCGACGGGGGTACTTGGAGGCAACCGCAAGCGATGTCCTCCCCGATGGTGCTGAAACGTCAGGGGTATACCTGCGCCGACAAATAGGGACGTGCCTGGACGTCCTACGTGATGATCGCGAGCTCAACAACGAAAAGGTCACGTATATGGCCGTAGCGCATCGCGCCATGACGCAGTTCGTCGTCGGCATAGTCTTGCTCGCCCTTCTCGGGACATGGCACAGCTTCACGGGCACGGCACAAGATGAGCTTGTCGACCGCCTCCGCATTGATCACGCGCTCCAAGAACTCTTACGCGGCCCCCAAGGAGCGCCCGGTGCTCCCGGCCCTGCAGGAGCGCCGTGCACCACCATTTCACCGAGCAAGCCAACCATCGCGAAGAACACGAAGCGATAGCAACCGGGTGGCCGACGAACGCCCCTTCCCCGAAGCGCAAGGGCAACCCCGGCCCTGGAGATAGTTTGGCGGAATGTCGACGTCGATTCGGCGCAAACAGAACGGGCTCTTGGCACCAACGGTGTTTGGCGAGACGACTTCAGGAATCCTGGCAAGAGGCAGAGTCTCGAAACGCGCGGTTTCCTAAAGCTTTAGCCGCCCACCTACGCCGTCGCTGCTTCCGGCCCCGTAAAGAAGCGCGCAAACCGTGGTAGCACTCCGTCACAAACGAACTTGTAGAGGGCGCCAAGCTGTTCAAAGTCCAGCGTCACACCTTCCGCCTCATCCCCAAACAAAACACCTGGCGATAAATCGGGAATCATCTCCAAAGTTGCCGCCACCGGAGGCAGACTCACTTCATAACCGCCTTCCAGTTCTCGCTTTTCTATCGCCCACGACCGGGGGTTTACCGCAGATGGGAAGTGGCATGTAAAGCCATGCAGTCCGATTGCAACCCGGCGATGCTTGTCAATAATATCGAGCTTATGCAGTTGCCAAAGCGGACTTCTCTTGAAGGCATCGCCCGCGCCTTCATGGTACGGCTGAAGAGATTCCATAATTGCCACGGCTTCAACCGGTACGCCTTCGGTTTGCTGTTTGAGTGCTTTATCGTTGGGCTTCTCAAGAACAGGCCATTGGAGCCGCTTCTTGGGAACAGCCTTCGTAGCATAAACTGCAAGAGAAAAGACGGCGTGGTCGAGAGCGCTTCGGAGGTTGTGTACAAAATCGCCGGCCAGAATTGCCGTCCTGTCGCTGACGTCCCTCATTTGCATCCGAACGACATGCTTACCGCTTTCGACGTTGTCAGATCGCGTGATGGTGTAGGGCGACGAGTCATAGAAGCGCTTAAGCTCCACCTTAAGGGCTTCCAGATGTTCGAACGACCTGGCCACCTTCAGCTCCGCGTGTCTCAAGCTCTGCACAGCCGAATCGTAGCACGGCCGCGCGCGGCGCTTGGGCGATGGAACTTTGTCTCGGCCGATACCCCGATTTCGCCTGGGCGTTAACCACCGCATGGAGACCCAACCAGAGACGCAGAGAATTGCCGCGCAAAAGGGGTGGAACCGAAGCGGAAATGGCACGCCGACTGGGGTGGGTTCCATATGAGAGACGCACAGAGACCGAAGTCCTTCAAGGCATTACACGAGTCCGGAGGTTCGAGCCGTCAACCAACGGGCAGGTAAATCAGTGGAAGGAAAGGAATTGGCTCCGCAGGTAGGACTCGAACCTACAACCCTTCGGTTAACAGCCGAATGCTCTACCATTGAGCTACTGCGGAACGGTGTGTCCTTTCATTTAATCAGACACGCACCCAGAGTGTCAAACTTCGTATGCCGCGCGCAGGTTGCGCGGCGCGTCAGATCATCTCGTTTAAAAGCTCGGAACGCGGATGCGGGATGACCACCTTGTTCACCAACATGCCCTTCTGGCCCACGATCTGTGCGCCGGCATCCACGGCGGCTTGCACCGCGGCGACGTCGCCCGTCAGGGTGACGAAGGCTTTGCCGCCGAGCGCCATCGCCAGGCGGATCTCGATCAACTGGACGTTCGCCGCTTTCACGGCCGCGTCGGCGCCTTCAATCAGCGCCGCTACCGAGAAGGATTCCACAATTCCCAGCGCGTCGAGCGCCTCCACCTTCGACGACCCCGCGATCGCCGGGAAGACGGCTTCATGCAGGTTCGGAATCACGAACGAATCGATTACCGCGAAGCGGCAGCCGCTCACGCCCGCGCTCACCGCCGACTCTACCGCAGCCACGTCGCCGCGCACCATCACCATGTACTTGCCCGAGCAGATGGACCGCGAGAGCAGCATGTCCACCTCCGCCGCCTTCAGCATCGCATCGGCCGCCAGGTATCCGGCGGCGATGCTGGTGAGTTCGATCAGGCCGATTGAATTCTTCGCCATGGTTTATGCCACAATCTCCACGTGCTCGGCTGTCACGGCGCGGACCTTGCCGTCGATGCTGGCGTGGACGTGCGCGCCCAGCTTGCCATCCGCAACGCGCCCCACCACCTGCCCGCGCTTCACCTTCTTGCCCGCTTCCACGGTGGGGACGGCCGCAACGCCCGCGTGCTGCTTCAGCTTGATACGGACCACCGGGGGCCGGCAGGCGGCCGGGGTGAATGGCGTTTCGGTCTCGTACTCTTCCACGTGCAACCGCTTGCGCAACTGCGAAAGAGGCACGCGCCGGTATTCCTTCATGGGATGCACTTCCACCGGCTTTTGCTGGACGAACTGCAAGCCCGCCTCGCGCCGGTCGTGCTTGCCCTGATCGCAGGCCTCTTTGGGATACAGATCCTCGGGACACGCGTAGAGCGTACACAGCCCGCAGGAGCAGCACAGCTCCGACCACTGGTTCCAGATGTCGCCGCCGGTCACGGTGAAGCCCAGACTGCGCATCACCTTGTGCGGCTGCACGTCGTAGCCCAGCAGATAGCGGGGACAGAACTCAGTGCAGTAACTGCACTGGTCGCACGCCGATTTCCCGATGTGGTTCATCTCCTGCTGCGAGCGCGTCTTGCGGGTAATCAGGTAGTGGTCGCGCGGCAGCACGATCAGGCCGCCGGTGGTTTTGGTCACCACGTCGTCCAGGTCAAAGGTCAGGGTCCCCATCATGAGCCCGCTGATGAAGACGCCGAAATCCGCGACGGTCGAGCCGCCCGCCATCGCCAGGAGATCCCGAAAGGGCGTGCCCACGGGCGCCCAGAAGGATTGCGGCTGCTTCACCGCGCCGCACACGGAAAGGAATTTCTCGGTCACGGGGCGGCCCTGCCCGGCCTGGTGGACGTTGTAAAGCGTCTCCACATTGTTCACCACGCAGCCCACCTGCAGCGGAATGCCCGCTGCCGGAATGAGCCGCCCGGTGGCCGTGTAGACCAACTCATACTCGTCGCCCGAGGGGTAGAAATCGCCCAGCATGACGAACTCGATGCGGTCGCTTTTCAGTTGGTTCTGCAAAGCTGCCAGCGAAGCTGCGTTCTTGGTCTTGATGCCGAACTTGCCTTGCTTGGCTCCCACTGTGCCCATCAGGGTTAGCATTCCGGCCAGAATGGGCTCAGGAAAATGCTTCATCAGCTCGGCATCTTTGTGGATCAGTGGCTCGCACTCGGCTCCGTTGGCGATCACGAACTCCACCTGGGCTTGCGCTTTGACGTAGGTCGGGAACCCCGCCCCGCCAGCGCCCACTACCCCGGATTCGCGCAACTGCTCAGCGAGCATCAGCTAATAAGGATAGCAGTTTGTCGCCCCGCCCTTTGGAATCTGGCGTGCTGTAACGGACTGGTGGGATTGAGAGGCGGAATCAGGAATTCACGGCAGAGACGCGAAGAAAACTGAGCTGCGGAGGTTGGCAGGCGGCACCGCCTGCCCCACCAAAGGAAGGCTGAAGACACTTGTGGCGTGGGGGTGGGGAAAAGAAAAGAAGGGCGTTGCGGCGGCCGGGGCTCTCGGACTTATCGCCGGGCGTGTCTCCGGATTCTCTCGGACCCAATTACGGGGCGGCCGCCAGTGATTGGAACGGCATCTTCAGGGTGAGCGACGCTGGATGGCACCGGGTGCCCCAATTCAATGCCTGCTCTCTGAAACCTTACTCCGATCTAGGCAATTAAGCCGGTACGTTTCTGGATTGCGAAATCGATTTCACGGTTCTTCCGTCGGTCCCCATCGGGCAAACGGCCCGGTGAGTGCCGCAAGGCCTTGACGGCCGCCGAGAAGTATCAGCACCACCTGAAAAGCAACGCTTGCTGGCCAGCAAGAGGATGAGGAAACCTTACGACGGGCGCAAGGTCCTCATCCGATTCAAAAGTAGCATGAGGGTGTGTGGGGACTTGGGGGAGAGAGACTGCAAGTGGATGAAAACAGGGCAAATTCAGTCGCAAGATTTTTGTCATCAAATGCAGCCCTTGCTACACTGGTCTTTTCCATCATGAAACTCAACAGTTACACCATCACGCAGGGACGGGACCGCGCCCCGGCACGCGCCATGCTCAAGGGCATCGGCTTTACCGACGAAGACCTCGCCAAGCCCATCATCGGCGTTGCGAACACGTGGATCGAAACCATGCCGTGCAACTACAATCTGCGCGAGCTCGCCGTCCACGTGAAGGCAGGCATCCGCGCGGCCGGCGGAACGCCCATGGAATTCAATACCATCGCCATCTCAGACGGCGTCACCATGGGGACCGAGGGCATGAAGGCTTCGCTCGTGAGCCGCGAGGTGATCGCCGACTCCATCGAGCTGCTGGTGCGCGGCCACATGTTCGACGGTGTGGTTGCGCTGGTGGCCTGCGACAAGACCATCCCGGGCGCGGCCATGGCGATGCTGCGGCTCAATATTCCGGGCGTGATTTTGTATGGCGGATCCATTTTGCCGGGGCGCCACGCCGGCCGCGACATCACCGTTCAGGACGTCTTCGAAGCGGTGGGCGCGCACGCGCGGGGCCGCATCTCCGATGCCGAACTGCTCGACATCGAAGACCACGCCTGCCCAGGGGCGGGCGCCTGCGGCGGACAGTTCACCGCCAACACCATGGCGACGGTAATGGAACTGATCGGTCTGGCGCCCATGGGCACGGCCGCGGTCCCGCAAGTGGACAAGCGCAAAGAGGCCGTCGCGGAGCGCTGCGGCCGCATCATCATGGATGCGGTGCGCAGCAACTTGCGGGCGCGCGACATCTGCACCAGAAAGGCTTTCGACAACGCCATTGCCGGTGTGGCCGCGACCGGCGGTTCCACCAACGCGGTGCTGCACCTGCTCGCGATGGCGCGCGAGGCCGAAGTGCCGCTTTCGATCGACGATTTTGACGGCGTCTGCGCGCGCACGCCGGTGTTCGTCGACATCAAACCGGGCGGCCGTTACATGGCAGCCGACGTGGACACCGCCGGTGGTATTCCGGTGATCGCGAAGCGGTTGCTGGAAGGCCACCTCGCCGATGGCTCCCCCATGACGGTGACCGGTCGCACATTCGGCGAGGAAGCCGCGGATGCGCGTGAAACCCCGGGGCAGGACGTGGTCCTGCCGTTGGACAAGGCGCTCAAGCCCCGCGGCGGCATCGCCATTCTGCGCGGCAGCCTGGCGCCGGAGGGCTGCGTGATCAAGCTGGCGGGCCACGAGAAGAAACTCCATCATGGTCCGGCGCGCGTGTTCGAGCGCGAGGAAGACGCCATGCAGGCCGTCACCGAGGGCAAGATCAACCCCGGCGACGTGGTGGTAATTCGCTATGAAGGACCGCGCGGCGGTCCGGGCATGCGCGAAATGCTGGGCGTGACCGGCGCCATCGTGGGCGCCGGCCTCTCCGACAGCGTGGCGCTGGTGACGGACGGCCGTTTCAGCGGCGCGACCCACGGGTTCATGATTGCGCACGTGGCTCCCGAAGCCTTCAACGGCGGACCCATCGCGGTGGTGCGGGAAGGCGACCCAATCACGGTGGACGCCGACCGCGGCGTGATCGATCTGGATGTCACTCCGCAGGAACTCGCCGCACGCCTCAAGGCGTGGAAGCAGCCGGCGTTGCGCTATACCACCGGAGTGTTCGCCAAGTACTGCGCGCTGGTGGCGTCGGCGTCGGAAGGCGCCATTACCAGGCCGTCACAGAATTAGCCCGCTCGGTGGTGTCACCTCCGCAGCGAGCCGCGACCGTCAGGAAGCGGAGGCCGCCGTTGTGCGTTCAATTTCCGCGAGCAGCACATCGAGCTGAGGCCCGAAGTTAACCTGTTGCGCTTCAGGGAGCGATTCGGTTTTCCGCATGGGTCCGTGTAAATGAGCATCGGCAATTTTGCGTGCCGCCTCATCGAGGTGCTGCATGGCCTCTTTAAAAGACTTGCTGCCGTGGTTGCTGGCGACTTCGCTGAAATTGGCCTTGCCGAATACCGGCGGCACATGGTCAAGGACACATCGTGTAAGCATGATTGTGGCTAAGTAGCATCCCTGACTATAGGCCGTGTTCAATTCCTCGCACAGCCGTATGAGCTTGTGGAAGTCGAGTCCTGCGGGCCGAAGGCCACGCAGCCGGCTCAGCCGGCTGTTGGAAATAAGCGTCCACAGGTCCGATGGGGGCGTGGGCTGAAGGGGAAGAGTCTGGCGGGGCTTAACAATGGTCGGGGGTAAGCCACGCTCAGTTAGATAGCAGATGCCGTTACACTTCGGGCACAAACGGGATGCGGAGAGAGCGAAATGCCGCCCATTGCCCTTGCAGACAGGGCACTTTTGCAATTGCTGCTCCAAAACGTCAATCTCGCACATACCCTCGCAAACCGGGCATAGCTGAGTTGCGGAACGCGCGAAATGGCGCCCATTGCCACCGCAAAGAGAACACGTGATTTTCATGAGTGTTTAGGTCCCCTCCAGCATATACTCAACCGCTCAGGTGAACAGCACTGTTTCATCCCCACCCCTCACACGATCAGCATGCAGTCACCGTAAGAGTAGAAGCGGTAGCGCTCTTCGACGGCATGGCGGTACGCCGCCAGCGCCAGGTCGGTTCCGGCGAAGGCGCAAACCAGCAGGAGCAGGCTGGTGCGCGGCAGGTGGAAGTTGGTCAGAATGGCGCCGGTTGCGCGGAACTGATATCCCGGATAAATAAAGATATCGGTTTCGCCGCTAGTTGCCTGACCGCGAGCGGACATTCGCCGGACGGGCACCGCTCCCCCACGGTCGCGGCTCGGATCGCCGGCCGCGAGCGCGCTCTCGATGGTACGGACGCTGGTGGTTCCCACCGCGACCAGGCGCTCGGCACCGCACATCAGCGCGGCATTCGCTTCGGTGATGCTATAGCTTTCGGTGTGCAGACGGCCGTCTTCCACGCGCCCGGCATGCAGCGGCTGAAACGTTCCCAGCCCGACATGCAGCGTGACGCAGGCCACGGCGGCGCCGCGGGCGCGGCAGGCGTCGAGGATTTCGTGCGTGAAATGCAAGCCGGCGGTGGGCGCGGCCACCGAGCCTCTCTCATGCGCATAAACCGCCTGATATCTTTCGCGATCGGCCGCTGCGTCGGGCCGCTTGATGTAAGGCGGCAGGGGGACGTGGCCGATCTTCTCGAACTCCGCGAACAGGTCGGCCGGGCCGGCGAAGCGAATGGTGCGCTGGCCGAACTCACCGCGCGCGACGACCTCGGCTTCCAGGTCCGAAGTGAAGCGGATGCGTTCACCGACCGGCAATTTGCGGCCGGGCCGCACCAGCGCCTCCCAATCGCGCCCATCGGCGCTGACGGCGCGCAGCAGAAGAACTTCCATGTCGCCGCTCAAGAATTCCCGCCGCTTGGGGTTGTGCTTCCCCACCGGCAGCGCGTGCAGCCCGGCGCGATGGCCGAAGAGCCGCGCCGGGAAGACGCGCGAATCGTTGAGCACCAGGCAATCGCCAGCGTGGAGATAGCCGGGAAAGTCGCGGAACAGGCGATCTTCCCAGCGGCCAGTGCGGCGGTCGAGCACCAACATCCGGGCACCGGCACGGTCGCTGGGCGGCGCCTGGGCGATCAATTCTTCTGGTAGTTTGTAGTCGAAGTCCGCAAGATCCATTCAGACTTTACTGTAGCGAAAACAGTTGCCCCTGCTCCTCGCCTTCCCACAGTTCGGGCCGGTATTCGATCCACCCGGAGGCCAGGCCGTAGCGGTCGCGGACGCAGTCGAGACGCGCTGCCAGCGCTTCTTTGTAGGCTCGGCCGAGACGGATGCGGCCTTCATACAGGGCCCGGTAGCGTGGAGCGAGGTCCGGAAACTCGCGATCCAGGAACGGCAGGAAGACCTTGCGCGCCGCCGAGCCCAGGAAGAGCGGGCCGCCGCCGAAGGTCATAGCGCCGGCCCGGCGCGCGGCGTAGGCCAGCCGGTCGAGCGATTTTTCGCTGTCGGTGAGCCCGGGCATGACGGGGTTGGGAAGCACGCCCACGCAAATCCCGGCGGCGCTCAATCTACGCGCCGCGGCCAGCCGCAGCTCCGGAAGCGGCGCCAGTGGTTCGAGCAGGCGCGCCAGTTTTTCGTCGAGCGTGGTGATGGTGAAATGAACCGCCAGCACGTTCGAGCGCGCAATTTCGCGGAGCAGGTCGAGATCGCGCACCACCAGGTCGCTCTTGGTGGTGATACCCACATGGCGGCCGCGTTCGCGCGCGAAGACCTCAAGAATATCGCGCGTGCGGCGATAGCGGCGCTCGGCGGGCTGATACGGATCGGTGGCGGTTCCAATGGAGATGTGGTCCTCGCGACCGATGCGGCCCAGTTCCTGCCGCAACAGGTGCGCGGCGGCCGATTTGGCGTAGATCTTATCTTCGAAATCCTCCGGCCTCATTTCCATGAATTCGTGGGTGTAACGCGCGAAGCAATACTTGCAACCGAATTCGCAGCCGCGGTAGGGGTTGATGGTCCATTGAAACGGCATCCCGGGGCGGGTGCGGTTGAGGATGCTGCGTGTGGGGATCTCGAAGTATTGGACCTGGCGTTTGGCTTCGAGCAGTTCGCTCTGGGAAGCCAATCGAGCGATGCCTACCAGTGCCATACTCTATTTTCGCTTTTTATTCGCCTTTTGGCAAGAGGAAACTTAAACGGAGTGAAATTTCAGTAACAGACTTTGTTTCTTATGGTTGCGGGCCTAGGATGAGGACTGTCCCGGTGGCTTGCACAGCGCGGCAAGCCGCAACCAGCGTACTTCTAAAAGAGCCCAAAGGGCGAAAGATGACAGCTCAGGGTGCGATGCCTGGGTCCAGGTCGCCAATTGACCAGCCCCGGAACGGGGCGAAAGGTGCGAGCGGGCCCGGATTCTTACGCCCCGTTCCGGGGCTAATGGTCTTGCGCGGGGTTCCCAGTGCTGGCGCACTGGGCTATTCTCTTTCGTCCTACGGACTTGGGCCGCGCAAAAAATCTCCGCGGCTGGCGCACTGGGCTATTCTCTTTCGTCCTACGGACTTGGGCCGCGGGAAAATTTTCGCGGCCCGCAAAGAAACAAAAACGTAGTAGTACAGAGTGTACCGTTGCCGGTTTAGAGCAGGCCTGGCGGGACTTATTCTAAGTCAGTTTCCACCATGCGGAGACGCAGGTCATGGAGATTTCGCAATAGAATGTCGGGCTCCTCGCGAATCAGCTCCGCGGTTGGCGTAATTCCGGTGCGTACGGCGATGGAACGGATGGAATTCTGGCGCGCCGCCAGGATGTCGGAAGGGGCGTCACCAATCAATGAAACGGGGGTTTGCGCGTCGATCCAGCGGCGGCGGCGCGCTTCGGCGATGGCCAGCGCCACCAGTCCACCGCGAGTTTTCGCCATTTCGCCGAAAGCGCCATAGCGGAAATAATCGCGAAGTCCGGCTTGCTCGAGCTTGCGCCAGCCGATGCGCGTGAGGTTGCCCGTGACCAGGGCGAGCAGGTCGCCGCGGCGGGCCAGACGGCACAGCACTTGCTCCACTCCGGGACAGCGTGCGTGGCGGAGGTCCGGGCAGACGCGCAGGTAATAGCGCTCGGCGGCAGCGAAAATTTTGGGCATGGCGGCGCGAATGAATTGGGGCGCGGCGCCGGCCCGGCGCAGCATTTCGCGAAGGATCACGGGATCGAGCATGCCCTGCACGGGGATGCCATCGGTGGTGGTGTGGAGGCCGGTGACGCGGCGGATGCCTTCCACCAGAGCTTCGCGGTGATGGGGCCCGGCACGGCGGGTAAGGGTGCCGTCGATATCGAAAAGAACCAGAGCGCGGTGGGTCAAAATGCAATCATACGCCGCTACAATGGGGATGTGCAGCAAGCCAAGTTCCGCGTCGGCCTGATCCAGATGGCCTGCGCGAAAGATCCCAACCAGAATCTCACGAAGGCTGAGTGGCGCATCCGGGAGGCGGCCGGCCAAGGGGCGCAGGTCATTTGCGTTCAGGAGTTGTTCCGCAGCGAATACTTCTGCCGCGAGGAGAATGCCGCTAATTTCGACCTGGCGGAGCCGGTGCCGGGACCGACCAGCGAGCGCTTCGGCAAGCTGGCGGCCGAACTGGGAGTGGCCATCGTCAGTTCCGTCTTCGAACGCCGGGCGGCGGGCGTTTACCACAACACCGCGCTGGTGACGGATGCCGACGGCGCGCTCACCGGAACCTATCGCAAGATGCACATTCCGGACGACCCGCTGTATTACGAGAAATACTATTTCACTCCCGGCGACTTAGGATTCCGCGCCTTTGATACGCGCTTTGCGCGGGTTGAGCCGCTGGTCTGCTGGGACCAGTGGTATCCGGAGGCGGCGCGGCTGGCGGCGCTCAACGGCGCGCAGATCATCTTCTATCCGACCGCGATCGGCTGGCATCCGGCGGAGAAGCAGCAGTACGGGAAGGCGCAGCACGACGCCTGGCGGACCATCCAGCGGGCGCATGCCATTGCCAACGGAGTGTACGTGGCAGTGGTGAATCGCGTGGGCTACGAGGGCACGGCCGAAAAAGGCATCGAGTTTTGGGGCGGATCGTTCGTGTGCGATCCCTTCGGGGAAGTGCTGGCGGAGGCGTCGCACAGCGGCGAGGAAACGCTGATCGTGGAGTGCGATCCGCGGCGCATCGAAGAAGTGAGGCGCAATTGGCCGTTCCTGCGCGACCGGCGCATCGACGCCTACGGCGGCCTTCTGAAGCGGGTGATCGATTGAAGCAGAACGACACGCCGCGGCAGTTCGGCTTCCGCATGCCGGCTGAATGGGAGCCGCATGAAGCCACCTGGATTGCGTGGCCTCACAACCGCACCGACTGGCCGGGGCGGTTTGCGCCGGTTCCCTGGGTGTACGGCGAGATTGTTCGCAAGCTGAGCCGCGTGGAGCGCGTGCGGATTCTGGTGGAGGACCGCGCGGCGGAAGAGCAGGCACGCCGCGTGCTGCGCAAAGTGGGGGCGGAAGAGAGCGCGGTGGAGTTTTTCGCGTGTCCCACCAACCGCGGGTGGACGAGGGACTACGGGCCGCTCTTCGTCAAGAACCGGCGCGGCGAGACGGCGCTGACCGGGTGGCGCTTCAACGCCTGGGCCAAGTACGACGATTGGCGGAAGGATGCGAAAGTTCCGGCCTATGTGGCGAAGCGGATGAAGCTGCGCCTGTTCGCTTCCGAAATGGTGCTCGAAGGCGGCAGCATCGACGTCAACGGCGCGGGTCTGCTGCTGACCACCGAAGAGTGCCTGCTGAGCGGCGTGCAGGCGCGCAACGCCGGGATGAGCCGAGCGGAAATCGAGCGTCGGCTGCGCGACTCTCTCGGCATCAGCCGCGTGATCTGGCTGCGCAACGGCATTGCGGGCGACGATACACACGGCCACGTGGACGACCTGGCGCGCTTCGTGGCGGCCGACACGGTGGTGGCGGCGGCGGAAGCGGACAAGTCGGATGCGAACTACGAGCCGTTGCGCGAGAACCACGCCCTGCTGCGCGCGGCGGGCTTACGGGTGGTGAAGCTGCCGATGCCGCGCCCGCTGGTTTTTGACGGACAGCGCCTGCCGGCGAGCTACGCCAATTTTTATATCGCCAACGGGCTGGTGCTGACGCCGACTTTCAACGATCCGAACGACCGCGTGGCGCTCAACACGCTGGCGCGCGTCTTCCCGGAGCGCGAAGTGGTGGGGATTAATTGCACGGAGCTGATCTGGGGACTGGGCGCGCTGCACTGCATGACACAACAGCAGCCGAGGTAGGGACGGCGGCTCCGAGAATCGACGTGGATTCTCAGTTTGCCGTGGTGGAGCAGACCAGCCGCTCATGGGCGCCGGCTGGAAAGCCGGCGTTGCGGGCCGGAGGCCCGCTCCACGGAGCAGTGTGCGGGCTAGCGAGTTATTTGCCGGTCAGTTCGGTCACCAGGGTTTTGGCATTGTAGAGCTTGGCCAGAGCCTCGGTCATGGCGGCGGTGTGGACGGCTACGGCGCGGTTGGTGGACCCGTCGTAGACGTAATCGCCTACCAGGGATTCAATGTTGCCGTCGAAGATCACGCCGACAATCTCACCCTTGGCATTGATCACCGGCGATCCGGAATTGCCGCCGATGATGTCGTTGGTAGTGACGAAATTGAGCGGCGTAGCCAGGTCGAGTTTGTCGCGGCCTTCCTGGTAGCGCGAGGGCAGGTAGAACGGTCCCTCATAATTAAAACCAGCGGCGCGGTCGTATAGGCCGAACAGAGTGGTTTTGGCGGGCGCTTTGGTGCCGTTCATGGGATAACCCTGCACCTGACCGTAGGAAAGACGGAGAGTGAAGGTGGCGTCGGGATAGGTGGTCTTACCGTATGCCGCGAAACGCGCTTTGCCGAGTTGTTCGCCAGCGCGCTGCTCGACGCTTTGCACGTGATCCTCGAACCACTTGTTGAGCTCGCGGCGCAGCGGATCGAGGCGGCGCGCCATGACGATCATGGGGTCGGTGGAAGCGGCCAGGGCCGGTTCGCCGCCATCCACCAGCTTGTGGCGCATGGCGGGGTCGGCAAGAGTGGCGCCATTGACCAGGTCTGTCGCGGCCCGCTGAGGCGAGCGGCCATCCAGCACGGTCTTCACGAAAGCGTCATCGGGGCCGAGTTCAGCCAGCGCCAGCTCGAGCGAGGCGGTGAGGCGCGCGATCTCCATGGGCGGATAAATCGGCGCCGGAGAATATAGGCGCAAACGCGTGGATTCGAGCTGCGAATCGTGATAGCCGGCCAGGCGTTCGCCATCGGGTTTCCTGATCTCGGCGACATACTGCACGATGGTGGTCGAGAGCGTGGCGAGCGAGGAATCGAGCGAGCGGAGGAGACGTTGTTTGGTGCGCGGGGCGGCGGCCTTCTCGACGGCTGCGAGCGTGTCCCAGGCGCTGCCGTATTCGGCCTTCCATTGCGCGTTGGCCATCACCTTGCCGCGGAAATCGGCTTCGTCCTTCTGCTTGGCGGCCATCACAGCGGGATCCAGCAGACCGCGCAACCGGCCCTCATCCCCTTTGAGGCTGTTGGCGATGCTGAAAATGGAGGAACCGGCCTGGCGCGCCTGCTCCCCGCCGAGCGAAGAGTAGCGTTCGAGCGCCGCGATGCGGTTCTTGAGGTTCTTGATGGTGAGGGGCATGGTCAGATCGCGGATGGTTTCGAGCTGCGCGACAGTGCCGAGACGCGCAGTAGAACCGGGGTGGCCGGCGACAAAAACCAGCTCGTTATCGGCGGCGCCGGCGGGATTCCA
This sequence comes from Bryobacterales bacterium, assembly GCA_963842505.1. Taxonomy (GTDB): domain Bacteria; phylum Acidobacteriota; class Terriglobia; order Bryobacterales; family Bryobacteraceae; genus PALSA-129. The sequence goes on along the minus strand of CAWJGZ010000002.1, from coordinate 1,100,734 downwards.
GTGCAAGTAGTCCTTGCTATCGATGGGCTTGCCGTCCTGGTAGACGCGAAACAGGGCCATATCGAGGTCGTAGCGGGGATAGGTGAAGTTGTCGGGATCGCCGCCGAAAAAGGCGGTCTGCTCCTCGGGCGCGAAGACCAGGCGCACATCGGTGTACTTCTGGTAGCGGTAAAGCCAGTATTCGCCGCCATTGTAGAGCGTCACGACGTCGGACCGGAAGCCGGTCTTCTGCTGGCTCTCACGCTCGATTTCGGCAATCACCGCGCGACGGGCGGCGAACTCTTCTTCAGGCCGGGCGGCTTTCTTCACCGCCGCGGAGACGCGGGCGGTGACGTTCTCGAACGACACCAGCACGTTGACTTCGAGGTCCGGCGACTTCATTTCCTGATCGGGCGTGGCGGCGTAAAAGCCGTTCTTGAGGTAGTCGTGCTGGGCGGTGGAGTTCTTCTGCAACTGGCCGCGGGCCACGTGATGATTGGTCAGCAGCAAGCCGTGGGCGCTGACGAAAGACCCGGAACCGCCGTCGTTGAGCCGCACGCAGGAGAGGCGGATATGGTCCAGCCACTGCTGGGTGGGCGTGAAATGATACTTTTCCTGCAACTGCTTGAGCGGGGGATTGTCGAAGGTCCACATGCCTTCGTCTGAGCGCACCGGCACGCTGAACAGCAGGACGGCGCACGAAGAGATGACCAGAGCGCGGAAAGTTTGCGGGCGAATCTTCATAATAAAGAGACCTCCGGATCTGCATGTATAGCGTAGCGCGCTTCGCGGCGGGCATGCGGTCAGCCGGCGAGCGCGGCGATTATGCGGCTTGGGGCCGGCTCTCGCGGACTTCGACGATCACCGAAGTGGTAATGGGCTGATGAGCCGGGCAGCCGAATTCCAGGCACATGCCGCGGCCGATGTAGCGCTCTTTGAGCATGGAGCCACCCCACGTGGAGCCGTGGATATTCACCAACACGGGTTCGGGGCAGAAAACCGGGTGGCCGGAAATCAGGGCCTGGCCGGAGCCGCGGTATTGAATCGTGTAGGCGCGGTTCCGGGTGCGGACTTCGAGAACCGTGCCGGGTGTGAGATCGCGGAGATGCACGCCCCCTTCGATCTCAGATTGCACGATGCGGCTGTTGACGGCATCGCTCAGATGCGCGTTTGGGATGAAACGGGCCGTATTGAAAGCCGCAGTACGGTGGCGCATGGCACTACGCTCATTTTGGCACAGGCGGCGGCGAATGCGAACAGGTTTCGCCGGCCCCGAATGCGGGCAGGGTAGCGGTTCCGTGTGGGGAGAGACGACAACGAGCATTAATAGTCCTACTGCCGCTAGTTTGTGATAAAGTGTCCCTGATCGTTGGACATCTTTAAGTTGCTTTAGGGAGGGTCACAAGAATGCGCGCACCGGATTTGCGCCGTCGCTGGTTGACGATATTGATGATTGCCGCCGTTTGCTTGGGCACCGCAAGCATGGCGTGGGGACAGGGACGCGGGGGCGGACAGCCCACCGGTCCATCGCCAAACGTTTCTACCAATCCCCTGTTAAGGGGTTTCGAGTTCCGCTCCATCGGGCCGGCCACCATGTCGGGCCGTGTGGATGATATCCAGGGATCGGATCAGGATCCGATGACCATTTACGTGGGGTTCGCCACGGGTGGCTTGTGGAAGTCCACCGATGGCGGGAACTACTGGCGGTCGCTGTTCGATAATATGCCAAACGAATCGATCGGTTCGATCGCCATAGCGCCGTCGAACAAGGACATCGTCTACGTGGGCATGGGCGAGGGCAACAACCGGCAGAGCTCGTCGATCGGTGACGGCGTGTGGGGCACCACCGATGGCGGCGAGCACTGGACACACCTTGGCCTGGAAGAGACCCAGTCGATCCAGCGCGTGGTGGTGGACCCGACCAATCCGAAGATCGTCTTCGTAGCGGCTGTGGGCCACCTGTTCGGACCGAATCCGGACCGCGGGCTGTACCGCACGGTGGATGGCGGCAAGACGTGGAAGAACGTCAAGTTCATCGATAACGACACGGGCTTCACAGATGTGGCGATCGATCGTTCCAATCCCAAGATTGTGTACGCGGCCTCGTATTCGCACCGGCGCACGTGGTGGGGCTACAACGGCGGCGGTCCGAACAGCGGCTTGTGGAAGTCAATGGACGGTGGCGACACCTGGACCAGACTGGAAGGTCCCGGCTGGCCCAAGCCGAAAGATGGCCTCTACGGGCGGATTGCAATTTCGATTTTCCGTGCGAAGCCGACGACGATTTATGCGCAGATTGAAGCCGGCGCGGGTGCCGGCACCGGCGGCGGCACTGCCGTTGACGGCGGTCCGGCGCGGGGCGGCGGTGGCGGGCGCGGCGCTGCTACAACCGCGCCTCCGCCAGAGGGAATGACGGCTGACCAGATCATTTCCGGGTTTGCGGCCGGCACGATCACCCCCGAGCAGCTACGCGGGGCGGTCACGGCCGGCACGGTAACCGGCGCACAGCTCACCACGGCAGTTCAGGCCGGCACCGTGACATCCCAGCAGTTGCTTGCCGCGGCCGGCGGCGGCGGATTCGGCGGCGGTGGCGGTGGCGCCGGTAACGGCTGCACGGCCGGCACCGATCCCGTTTGGACGGGCGGCAGAGGCGGTGGCGCCGGCGGGGGTCGCGGCGGAGCTGCCGCTACTCCTCCCAAGCCCGATCCCAACGGCAACGGGGTATTTCGCTCCGACGACGGCGGAAAGACCTGGACACAGATGAGCGGCTGCAACGACCGCCCCATGTACTTCAGCCAGATTCGTGTAGACCCGGTCAACGACCAGAAGATTTACACTGGCGGCAACCCCGGCCGGGTGTCGCTCGATGGCGGCAAGACCTGGTACAGCATGACCGGAACCCACACGGATTACCACGCCATCTGGATCAATCCCAAAGACAACCGCCAGGTGTGGATTGGCCACGACGGCGGATTCGACAGCAGCAACGATGGCGCCAAACCCGGCAGTTGGGACTTCCACGGCGATCTCGCGGTGGGCCAGTTCTACCAGGTTTCGGCGGATATGCGGCGTCCCTATTGGGTCTGCGGCGGATTGCAGGACAATAACGCCTGGTGCGGCCCCAACGCGCTACGTTCCGGCACCGGGCCGGTGAATACCGACTGGTTCACGATCGCCGGCGGCGACGGCTTCTATACACGGCAGGATCCCACCGATTGGGCCATTGTTTATGGCGAGTCGCAGGACGGCGCCATGTCGCGGCACGACCTGCGCAACGGCACGCAGAAAAGCATCCGGCCCACCGCGGGCGGGCGCGGTGGCGCGACGCAACCAGCGGGTGAAACGCAAGCCACTGGCGCTGCCGCCGGCGCGGGCGGAGCGGCTCCGGCTACGGCCGAGGCGGCTGGCGGCGGGCGCGGCGGCGCTCCCAACGTTCTCAATGCGCCTCCGAACGTCGAGGCATTACGCTTCTACTGGAACGCGCCGATGGAGATCTCGCCACATAATCCGGCGAAGCTTTACATGGCGGCGCAGTATTTCTTCAAATCCAACAACCGGGGCGACACGTGGTGGATGAACCCGACCGACCTCAGCAAGAACGTCAACCGCTGGGCGCCGGAACAGGCCATCATGGGCGTCGCCGGCGACAAGCCCATGGCCTCCAAGCACGACGGTTATGCCGCCAGTTCGCTGGCTACGCAGATTCGCGAGTCACCGTCGCGCCCCGGCGTGATCTGGATCGGCACCGACGACGGCAACTTGCAGGTGAGCCAGGACGACGGGGAAACTTTCGCCAACGTCTACGGCAACATTCAGGGCGCGCCTCCGGCGCCGCACGGCTGGGTGCAGATTTCGCGCATCGAGCCTTCGCACTTTGACCCGGGCACCGCTTACGTGGCCCTGGACAATCACCGCAACGACGATTGGAAACCGTACCTGTTCAAGACCACCAATTACGGCAAGTCATGGACCAACGTCACGGGCGACCTTCCCGCGAACGGCAACATCAACGCCCTGCGCGAGGACTACGACAACCCCAACCTGCTTTTCGTGGGAACGGAGTTCGGGCTGTATGTAACGCTCGACGGCGGCAGACATTTTGAGAAATTTATGACCAACCTTCCGAGCGTCCGGGTGGACGATATCCTGATTCACCCTCGCGACCGGGACCTGATCGTGGCCACCCACGGCCGTTCCATTTGGATCGCCGACGATATCACGCCGCTGGAGCAATACAAGCCGAACCCCAGCTCGGATGTGGTGGTGTTCGAGCCGCGGCCGGCCGTTCAATGGAAGAACGATCCATCGGCGACCCGGAGCGTGGCCAACCGCGATTTCCGCGGGCAGAATCCGCAGGGTGGAACGGCGATTAACATCTGGGCCAAGTCTGACCTGGGCGCGGCCAAGCTGGACTTCCTGCAGGGCACTACGGTGGCGAGCACCATGAATGTCGACCTCAAGGCAGGTATGAACCGCTTCCAGTGGCCGATGACCCGGGCGGCGCAACCTGCTGCTACCACGGCAGGCGATGCCGCTGCCGGCCGCGGCGGGCGACGGGGCGGAGGCGGCGGTGGCCGCGGCGGACAAGGCGCACAGGCCGCGGCGGGCGCGGCCGATACAACCGGTGCACAGGGCGCCGCAGGCGCGGCAAGCACTACCCCAATCAACGCTCAACAGGTGATTCTCCAGGCCGCGGGCGGCGCGGCTGGCGGCGGCGGTGGCGGTGGCCGCGGCGGACGTGGCGGCGGCGGTGGAGTACCGTTCGTGAGCGGCGGACGTGGCGGCGGCGGTGGTGGATTCGGCGGTGTTGCTGTCGCTGGTCCGGTTGAACCCGGCGTGTATATGGTAAGACTCACCATCGGCGACAAGACGTACACGTCCTCGGTCAATGTATTAGAGGACATCTGGATGCGGCCCCAATAGACCTGGCGGCATCCGTGTGAGGTCCGGCCCGGGGCGCTTCGGCGCTCCGGGCCATTCTTATTTTACGGGGCTCTTCTTAGGCTTGCCGATGTTTGGAGGGGATTCGGATTACTAACCTTAGTAAATGTTTGCTGCCGCAAAGGCCCATGATAGAGTCAGGCCTTGGAGGTGCGTGTGAGCTTTCGAGACTTCGTAATCAAGCAGCTCATCGACGTCATTCAATGGACCGAAGAGGACGAAACACTGCTGGCGTACCGTTACCCCATGCAGGATATGGAGATTCAGAACGGCGGCCAACTCACCGTCCGCGAATCGCAAATGGCGCTTTTCGTCAATGAGGGGAGGATTGCCGACCTTTTCGGCCCGGGGTTGTACACGCTGACGACGCGCAACCTGCCGGTGCTGACGGACCTGATGAATTGGGACAAGGGCTTCGAATCGCCGTTCAAATCCGACGTCTATTTCTATTCCCTGCGGCTGCGGCTGGATCAGAAATGGGGCACGGCCACTCCGATTACTATCCGCGATAAGGAATTCGGCGCGGTGCGGCTGCGCGGCTACGGTATTTACTCTTACCGGATCTCCGATCCCAAGGCTTTTTACACTAATGTGAGTGGCACGCGGGACAGTTACTATGTCTCAGATCTGGAGGGGCAGCTTCGTAACACGATTGTGGCGAAGATGACGGATATCTTCGCGCCCAGCGATGTGGCCTTTGTGGACATGGCCGCGAACCAGGCCAAGCTGGCGGAAAAGATCGCCGCGGAATTGAAACCGGCCTTCGCGGGCCTCGGATTGGAATTGTGCCAGTTCGTGGTGGAGAACCTGTCGCTACCGGACGAACTGCAGAAAGTGCTGGACCAGCGCATCGGAATGAACATGGTTGGCGACGCCGCGCGGTATGCGCAATTCCAGGCGGCGCAATCGATGCCTATCGCGGCGGCCAACCCGGGCGGCGCGGCCGGCGTGGGCGTGGGACTGGGCGCCGGTCTGGCCATGGCGCAGAGCATGATGGGCACGCTCAAGGCTCCGGCGGCTGAACCCCAACCGGCGGCCGCGGCCGATTCCAAGTTCTGCATGGACTGCGGCGGGGCCATGCCGAAGCGCGCCAAGTTCTGCCCGGCTTGCGGAAAGCCACAACCATGAACTGCCCGTCCTGCGGGGCTCCTCTGAGCCTGGAAGGCGATCAGGAGAGCCTCACCTGCGATTACTGCAAGTCCATTTACCTGCCCGATCAGGATGACGAAGGCGTGCGCGTGCTGGGCGAGGCGGAGGACACGTCCTGCCCCATCTGCGCCATTCCGCTGATGCACGCCATCCTCGGCCGGCAGCGCATCCGTACCTGCACGCGCTGCCACGGCATGCTGATTCCGATGGCTAACTTCCTGGCGCTGATTGAAGAGCTGAAAGCCGGCCACACGGGCCACGGCGTGCCGCACGCGCCGGACCGGAAAGAACTGGATCGCCGGATTGCATGCCCGCAGTGCCATCAACACATGGACACGCACTATTACGGCGGGCCGGGCAATGTGGTGATCGACGATTGCTCGCGCTGCTTGCTGAACTGGCTGGACCACGGCGAGCTGATGCGGATTGTCGAAGCCCCCGACCACACGTACAGCGAGGACTTCGACGACGAGCACGCGGCCTACCGCGAGAGATAGCGCGAACGGGCGGGTCTGTGAAAAAATCGTTGCAATCGCCGGGTTAATAGAATCGAAGAAGCGGGGCGCCGGCTGGAAAGCCGGCGTTGCGGGCCGGAGGCCCACTCCACGAACAGCGAGGCTCGGCACACTTTTCCCTGAAATTTCGCAGGCCGCAGGCCCATCAGGGGCGGAAACCGATACCGTTCAGGACGATCCCCAACTCCCGGACGTCCGGGGGCGCCTTGAAGGTTCGGTCCACTTCAATTTCCACCAGCACTTCGGGCGTGGCAGGCAGCACTGGCGGCGATTCCAGCGTGTAGTCGCCCGCCGCGGCGTAGGTTTGCGAGGCCACTTCCTTGCCATCGATGCGGAGCGTCACGCGGCGGGCCGGCGATTGCGCCGGAATTCGGAAACTCAGCGTGAGCGCCGCGGCGGCCGCGGGGCTCTTCAGCGCCACCGTGGCCAGGCGCGACATCCAGCGGAAGGAATGATCTTCCTGATCGTAGATGCCGCTGACAATTTGCGTGCCGGCTTGGGGAGCGGCCATGGGGAGATAGGACAGCGCCGGGTGGCGCTCCACTACTTCGACGGCGCGCAGCCGGTCGATCACACCGGCCGAAATGCCGAAGGGGAAAAGGCGGCCGAACGAAGCGCTGGAATAGCCGGAGCGCGTTTCCAGACCGATGATGCGCAGCGGGATGGCCGGGCGGATTTCCACCGCCGGCGCGACCGGCGTAACCGGCGCGCTCACCTTCACGGCGTGGCTGAGCTCGCTCGAAACAACGATGTCGCCGGCGCGGAGCGGCTCGGACTGGCGCAACGGCAGCGCGCCCTGTTGCTCCATATAGTGGCGCAGGCCCCATTCGTCATCGACCCACACGCGGTGGTTTTCAATCAACGGCGCGAGCGAGGCGGCGTAGGCGCGCACCGCGCCCCAATGCCGGTAGTTCATGGCGGCCAGGCCGAGGCTCAGCGTCATCTGGAGCGCGAAGCCCGCGGCGACCCAGCGCCGGGACAAACGCGAGGCCAGCAGCGCTACCGGCGCGGCCATCGGCAGCAGGTAGCGGGCCGATCCGGCGAACAACGACGCCACCGCGCCGCCGAAGAACAGGGCGATCCATGCCAGCAAGAAAATAGTCTCCGGCTCGCGCCGGCGCCGCCAGACCAAAGGCAACGCGGCAACCGCCAGGGCAGGGAACACAATGAACCACGAATGGACGAACAGCGCCATGGCATTGGAAATCTTCGACTCGAGCGCCTGGAAACCATAGCTGCGGAAGTAACCGGCCAGCACCGCGGCCGGCATGGCGCCGGTGGTCGAGCGTTCGTAGAGTTGCCACGCGGCGATGGCTGCTGGCGCGGTCCAGATCACGAGCCAGCGCGCCACGCTTTGGCGGTGAAAGAGCCAGACGTATACGGCCAGAATGGGTGTGAGAAAGATGGCTTGATAGGCCGTCAGGGCGGCCAGAATCATGGCGAGCGCCGCAGGCAGCAATTTGCCGGCGCAGAACAGCGCAATCGCGGCCATCCAGAACGCCAGGAAAGGCAGGTCGGTTTCGAGCGAGTTGCCGTTCACCACGAACGTGGGCACGGCCAGGAACAGCAGCGCGGCCCACAACGGTTGCGGCGAAAAGCGGCGCGCCAGCCGCCACATGGCCCACGCCGCCAGCAGCGAAAACAGAATGTATGCCGCGTGAAACGGCACCTCTTTCACATCGCCGAAAACCGCCAGCAGCCCCGCCAGAATCCACGCATCCATGGGCGGATGGGAGAGCCCGCGTTGATCCACCGCGACTCCGCGGAACACGTAGGTGGAATTGTCGGGATGCAGCGGATCGATCAGTGCGTGGGATGCTTCGGCCAGATAGACCGGATCATCGCCCTGGATAGCCTGGTTGAGAAACGGAACACGCAACAGCAGAACCAACGCCAGGATCAGCAGCAATCCGGCCCGGCCCCGCAGGCCGTGCTCCCCGTCTAGGCGGGCTTCCATCGCAATACTGGTTTGCGCGCGGCGGCCACTTCATCCACGCGGCTGGTGCGAGTGCCGTGGGGCGCCGTCATAACCAGTTGCGGATCGGTCTCAATCTCCCCGGCGATCGAGATCATGGCTGCGATGAACTGGTCGAGCTCGTGCTTGCCCTCGGTCTCGGTCGGCTCGATCATCAGGGCCCCGTGCACAATCATTGGAAAGCTCACGGTGTAGGGATGAAAACCGTAGTCGATCAGGCGCTTGGCGATGTCGCCGGTGTGCACGCCGAGCTTGGCCTGGCGGTTGTCGCTGAAGACCACTTCGTGCATGTTGGCCTGCGAGTACGGCAGATCGTAATAGGCTTCCAGCCGCTTGCGGATGTAAACCGCGTTGAGCACCGCGTCGACGGTGGCGTTGCGCAGGCCGGGCCCGCCGTGAGCCAGGATGTATGCCAGGGCGCGCACCAGCACGCCGAAGTTTCCGTAGTAAGCTTTCACCCGGCCGATGGATCGCTTGCGGTTGTAATCCCAGGCCCACTTCTTACCGCTGCGTTTGAGCCGCGGCACCGGCAGAAATGGCTCCAGCGGCTTCTTGACCGCGACGGGACCGGCGCCCGGACCGCCACCGCCATGGGGCGTGGAAAACGTCTTGTGCAGGTTGATGTGCATCGCGTCCACGCCGAAATCGCCCGGCCGCGCGATTCCCACCAATGCGTTCATGTTGGCGCCATCCATGTATAGCATGGCGCCTTTCTTGTGCAGAATTTCGGCCGCCTGGATGATGTTCTCCTCGAAAACGCCCAGCGTATTCGGGTTTGTCACCATCAGCGCGGCGACGTCCTTATCCACGATCTGCTCGAGCGCGCTCACATCCAGCACGCCGGTCGCGCTGGACGGAATATTCTGCACGGTGTATCCGGCGATGGCCGCCGTAGCCGGATTGGTGCCGTGAGCCGAATCGGGAATCAGAATCTTCTTTCGCGGGTTGCCGCGCTTTTCCAGCGCGGCGCGAATCAGCATAATGCCGGTCAGCTCGCCGTGCGCTCCGGCGGCCGGCTGCAGGGTCACCGCGTCCATGCCGGTGATTTCGGCCAGGGCCGCTTCCAGATGCGCCATCACGGCCATGGATCCCTGGGCCAGCGCCTCCGGTTGGTACGGATGCGCCCACGCCAAGGCTTCCGTGCGGGCCACGACTTCGTTGATCCGCGGGTTGTACTTCATGGTGCAGGAGCCCAGCGGGTACATGCCGTAATCGATGGCGTAGTTCCAAGTGGAAAGCCGCGTGAAGTGGCGGAGGGCTTCCACTTCGCTGACCTCGGGGAAGCCTTCGATTTCGGCGCGCACGTTGGCGGCGCCCAGGGCTTCGCCGGCGTCCACCGCCGGAACGTCGAGCTCCGGAAGCTGATAGGCCTTCTTGCCGGGTGAGCTCTGTTCGAACAGTAGCCGTTCGTTTTGCGAGAGGTGCGGCCTGACCTTGTCGATCATGCGGTCACCTCCTTGGCCGGAACGGTTCGCAAGATGGCGTCGGCCACGACGTCCATGTCCCCACGCTTAGTCATCTCAGTGGCGCACAGCAGAACGCTGTCGGCGAGCTCGGGGTAGAAGCGGCCCAAGGGCAGACCGCCGACGATTTTTTTCTTCAGCAACTGTTTGTTCAAGTCGGTGACCGCCCGGCCTTCCAACTTCACCACGAATTCATTGAAGAACGGGCCGCTGAAGCGGGGCTTCACCTGGCGCGCCAGGTAGTGCGCCTTGGCCAGGTTTTGCGACGCCAGTTCGCGCAGTCCCTGCTTGCCGTAGACCGTCATGAAGACGGTGGCCATCAGGGCGATCAACGCCTGGTTGGTGCAGATGTTGGAGGTGGCCTTTTCCCGCCGGATGTGTTGCTCGCGCGTTGCCAGCGTCAGACAGAAGGCGCGGTTGCCGCGCGAATCGACGCTCTGCCCCACCAGCCGGCCGGGCATCTGGCGCATGTATTTTTCGCGCGTGGCGATGATGCCGGCATAAGGCCCGCCATAGCTGGGGGAAATCGCGAAACTTTGCAATTCGCCCGCCACAATATCGGCGTCCGCCGGCGGCTCCAGAATCCCCAGCGATACCGCTTCGGTGAACGCCACCACCAGCAGCGCGCCGTGCGCGTGAACGATGCGGGCAGCTTCCTTCACCTGGTCCGCGATGCCGAAGAAGTTGGGCGTCTGCACGATCACGGCCGCGGTGGTGTCGTCCATCTTTCGTTCCAGATCTTCCAGATCGAGGGCCCCGGTTTTCGGATCGTAACCGAACTCCGCCACCGGCATGCCCTGGTTCCTGGCGTACGTGAGGAGCACTTCGCGATATTCCGGATGCACGCTCCGCGCCACCAGAACGCGGCGTTTGCCCGTGGCCCGCGCGGCCATCATGGCGGCTTCCGTCATGGCCGTCGAACCGTCATACATCGACGCGTTGGCCACGTCCATGCCGGTGAGCTGGCAGATCATGGTCTGGAATTCGAAGATGCTGGTCAGCGTTCCCTGCGCGATCTCCGCCTGGTAGGGCGTATAGGAAGTGAGGAATTCGCCGCGCGAGACCACCGCGTCCACCAGCACCGGCTGGTAGTGATAGTAAACACCCGCGCCCAGAAAGGAAGCGTACCCGGCGCCGTTCTCCGCCGCGCGGTCCCGGAAATACCGCACGATCTCATATTCGGAAATGCCCGGCGGCAGATTGAGCGGCCGCCCCAGCCGGACCGCATCCGGCAGGTGCGCGAACAGCTCTTCGGCAGACGAGACGCCGCAGGCGTCCAGCATCGCGCGGCGCTCGGAATCGGATTTCGGCAGGTAGCGCAACTACTTCTCGGCTCCTATGTATGCTTCATATTCGGCGGCGCTCATCAGGCCCGCCAGTTGGCCCTGGTCGCTCAGCTTGATTTTCACCAGCCAGGCCGCTCCATGCGGATCGCTATTCAGCGTTTCCGGCTTCTCCGCGAGGGCCTGGTTGATTTCCGTGACCTCGCCCGAAACCGGCGAGTAAACGTCGGAGACGGCCTTCACCGACTCCACCGAGCCGAGCGATTTCCCCTGCTCGAGGTGCGCCCCGACTTTAGGCAAGTCGACGTACACGATGTCGCCGAGTTCCTGCTGGGCATGATCCGTAATGCCGACCGTACCCGCGTCTCCAACGGCTGCAACCCACTCATGTTCTTTGGTGTATCGAAAGTTTTCTGGGTACATTTTCATTTCGCTCGCTTGTAAAAGGGAGTTTCCACCGTCACCGCATCCACCGGCTGGCTGCGGATCACAATCTGAATGGCTTCACCGGGTTGCGCGTGTTCCACCGGGAGGTAGCACAGGCCGATGTTCTTATTGAGGAAGGGCGATGGCGAGCCGCTGGTCACCCAACCGGCCGGCGCACCGTCGAGGAAGACTTCGTAGCCCTCGCGGCCAATGCCGCGGCCGCGCATTTCAAATCCAACCAGCTTGCGTTTGATGCCGCTTTCCTTCTGTTTGAGCAAGGCGGCGCGGCCCAGGAAGTCGCCCTTATCCAGCTTCACGATCCAGGCGAGGTCGGCTTCGAACGGCGAAATGGATGCGTCGATTTCATGACCGTAAAGCGCCATCTTGGCTTCCAGGCGCAGCGTATTTCTTGCTCCCAGGCCGCAAGGCTTGATGCCGAACTCCGCACCCGCGCGCAGCACTTCATTCCACAGGCGGACCGCCTCGGAAGGCGGCACGTAGATTTCGAAACCGTCCTCTCCGGTATAGCCGGTGTGCGCGATGCGCGCCGGTGTGCCGCAGACTTCGCCGTCCGTGAACCAGTAATACTTGATCGCGCCCAGATCCACGGGGGTGAGCTTCTGCAGCGTGGCCTGCCCCTTGGGACCCTGAATGGCAAGTTGCGAATACTTATCGCTCGCGAACTCCACCTTTGCGTCGAAGCGGTTCTGGGCGCGGATGTGCTCGAAGTCCTTTTCCTGGTTGGAAGCGTTGACGCACAGGAAGAAATGATCGTCCGCCACCTTGTGCACCAGAATGTCGTCCACGAAGCCGCCATGGTCGTAGAGCAGGCCGGAGTAATGGGCCTGGCCCTGTTTGAGTTTTTGGACGTTGTTGGTGGTGACGAAATTGGCCAAATCGGCCGCCTGGCGGCCGTGGATTTCGATTTCACCCATGTGGCTGACATCGAACAGGCCGACGCCGCGGCGGACGGCCAAGTGTTCATCGATGATGCCCGAATACTGCACCGGCATATCCCAGCCGCCGAAATCCACCATCTTGGCGCGCAGGGCGCGATGGACAGAGTTCAACGGCGTAGCGCGAAGCTGGTCTGTTGGCATGAAAATTCAGACTAACAACACCCAAATCTGGTGTCAAACCCCCGGCACTGCTACCTTAGAAATGAGCGTACAAACATCGATGGGCAAGCGGATCATGGTGGCTGTGGTGGGAGCCGGAATCGGGTCGCTGGTGGGGCTGGCGGTCTCGTTCCTCGGCGCCGGGAATTGGGCGCTGATTGCGGGAGCCGTGCTGGGGGCCGTGGTTCCGCTCCTGGTTCTGGGTCAGCCGTCACCATAAGGGCTGTCGTTAACAAGTCAAGTTGTCCGGTTTTAATAATTAGTGATCTGTCCGCTTTGTGAAACAAAGCGATGCGGCCTTTAGGCCGCCGCCTTGTGGGTTTTGGGTTTGGCCTTTGCTTTGGTTTTGCTCAAAACAGAAGCCGTAGTCGGCGCGGTGGGAAAGGGGGAATCCCGCGTCTGTTGCGGGATTTCCAAGGGAGTGTGGAAGCCGGTGGAAACCTGCTTTTGGTTTTCGCCGGCTTCCACACTCCCGCCTTTTCCACGGCGCTCTTTGGGTGTCGCGCTGACCAGCTTTTCTCCCGTGGGGCTATAGCGGCCCACTACGTGAGGGCCGTAGCGGATCGAAACGGTTCCATCCAGGTGTTCGTGGATCGTTACCGTGCTTCCCGCCAGGCTGTTGCGGAATCGTGTCTTGTTGATCTGCCACCACCGGTCTCTGACTGCCACGGTGTTGTCCTTTTCCACCACGCGCTCAGTTTGCACCGTGAAGATCCAGTTCAGGTCGGTCCGGCTGGTGCGCCGAAACGCCGTGCCTTTCTCCGCCGCCGGCACTTGGAACTTGCCGTTAAACTCCCCGATGTACCGTTCCCGCAGAAAGGCATTGGCGCCCTCCGCGCTGGTGATCCCTGCCAGCCGGAGTTCCTGCGGCAAGCGCCCTTGCCAAGTCCCAAAACTGCGCTCCGACCGCCCCCGCGCCTGCGGCGAATAGGCCGCGATCATTTGCACTCCCAACTCCTTCATCGCCCGCCCAACCTGCGTCAGACGGTGCTTATCCACCTTTTCCCCTTCCTTCACCGTGACGAAAAAGTGACTCCCCCGGTCGCTGTACAAGGCGCAGAACAGGCCCTGCTTTTCGATTACCTCGCGCAAGCCGGCCATCACCGTCCGCGTCGATTCCTCCTCCACCAACTGCGCGTAGTAGATCTCACTGGTGGCGTCGTCCAGAATCACGATCAGGTCATACCAGCGATCATCGTTCAGCCAGCGATGCTTGCTGCCGTCGATGTGCAGCAGCATCCCAGGCAGCGGCCGTCGCGACCGCCTCCGCCGGTGCGGCCCCCGCTTGTGCCGTTTGGCCACTAAGCCGGCTCCTTGCAGCGCTTTCTGTACCCAGGTGTAGCTCAACTGGATCGCGTGTTCCTCCTGCAGCTTTTCGTGGAAGTGCCGGATGTTCAGGTCGTAGTACGTTTCTTTGTAGAGCCCCAGCACCCTCTCTACGGTTGCCAGAGGAATACGCTGCGCGCTCGGCTTCCCCCTGCGCCGGTCGGCCAAGCCGGTATAGCCATCCCTCTCCAGTCGCCCCCGCCACCGGCGCATGGTCCGATCCGTCACCCCGATGATTTCTGCCGCCGCCCACCAAGTGATCTTCTTCGCCATTGCCTTCAACAACACGTCTTGAACTTTCATCATCCGCTCCAACTCGGCAGCGGAGTACTGCTGGGTTTCGTCCACCACCCAGCATCACCCGCCCCGGCTCAAGCGGACAGATCACGTGTGAACTCGACCGGACAACTCACATACTAGCGACACCGTCACCATAAGGGCTTGCAAACGGGCGAACTTGCGGGTACAGTTCCGTAGGAGGTTTCATGCCATTCTGTGCAAGTTGCGGTAGTCCCGTAGAGGGAAACTTCTGTCCAAAATGTGGCGCCGCTATGAATCCGGCCGCTCAGCCGGCGGCAGGCGCTCCGCCTCCCGGCCCTCAGTCGCCAGCCGCCGCTCCGATGGAAACAAACGTCGCATCGGCACTCTGCTACGTGCTGTGGATACTCACCGGCATCGTGTTCCTGGTGCTGGAGCCGTACAGCAAGAATCGCACGGTGCGATTTCACGCCTTCCAGTCCATCTTCATGAGCGTGGCCTTGTTCGTCATCAACCTTGTGATCACCATCCCCTTCGGTGCGTTTGGTTGGGGTTACGGGTTTTGGAGCCTGTATGGCCTGCACCGGCTTTTCGAACTGGCCTGTTTCGCACTATGGCTGTGGATGATCATCGCGGCCTACCAGGGAAAGACCGTGGTGTTGCCCATTATCGGGCAAATCGCGCAAAAGCAGGCGCAGAGCTGAGTCTTCGCAACAAAACCGAGGGGCCGCGCGTCATATGGGTGTGACGCGTCCCCTGGTTATGGCGCTATTTGTGTGTGCCGCTTCGGCACAGGCGCCGCATATCGGCAACATCAACTTCTACGGTTTCCACCGGGTCACGGCGGAGAAGATCATGCAGACCGGACGCATCGAACCAGGCGGCGCGCTTCCGCCTTCCAAAGGTGAACTTGAAGACCAACTCGCGACCATTCCCGGGGTGGTTGCCGTACACGTGGAAGCGGTCTGCTGCGAAGGCAAGTCCACCGACCTGTTCATCGGCATCGAAGAGCAGGGCGCCGCGCATGCCGCCTTCCGCTCGCCGCCCTCCGGAACCACCTCCCTTCCGCAGGACCTGCTGGACCTCTACCAGGAATTCCTGGGCGACGTGCAACGGGCCGATGTCAAAGGCACCGCGGATGAAGACATGACCGCCGGCCACGCCATCATGGCAGACCCTGACGTGCGTGCCATCCAGGAAAAGTTCATCGATTTTGCGGCCGTCCACCTGGATTTGCTGCGCGACGAATTGCGGACCGGCTCGGTGCCCGAAGAGCGGGCCGTGGCGGCCATGGTGATCGGCTACGCGCCTCGCAAGCTGGACGTGGTGAATGACCTGCAATTCGCTGTCGACGATCCCGATGAAGCGGTCCGCGCCAACGCCATGAAGGCGCTCAACGCCATCGCTGTGATGGCCCATCAGCAGCCCGGCTTCGGAATCAAGATCGCGCCCGACTGGTTCGTCGAGATGCTGAACTCCGCGGTTCTGAGCGATCGAGTGGAAGCCACCAAAGCCCTGCTCACGCTCACCGACGGAGGCAACCCGGCCGCGCTGGACCTGGTTCGTCAGCGTGCCCTTGGCTCCCTGGGCGAAATGGCCCGCTGGAAAACCCTGCGCTACGCCCTTCCCCCGTTCCTGCTGCTCGGACGCGTCGCCGGAATCAGCGATGCCCAGACCCACCAAAACTGGGAAAAGGGCGATCGCGAAGCGGCGATCCAGAAAGCCGAGAGCGCGGCCAAGAACCGCAAACGCTGACTTATGCCTCTCACCAGACGGCAGGCGATGGGAGCGATAGCGGCCGGCGCGGCCAGCGCCGCGGCCCAATCGCGAGGCCCGGGCGCCATGCTTCCGCGCATCACTCCAGCGGTCTGCCTGTACTCGCGCGTGCTGATCGAAATCGGCCAGGTCGATTTGCCCATGGTGATCGGCAGCCTGGGATTTGACGGTGTCGATCTGTCCGTCGAACCCGGCGGCCACGTGCCGCCGGAAAAAGCCGGCAACTACCTCATGCCGGCACTCGAAGGCTTCACCGGCCGGGGCCTCGACGTGCCGATGATCACCACGGCACTCACTTCGCTCGAAGACAAGGACGCCGAGACTCTCCTCGGCCTCTCCAGCTATATCAAGGTGCCGTTTTTCCGGCCGGGACATTGGAAGGTCACGGGTTCGCCGGCCATCGAAATGCTGCTTGGCCTGGTGCAGCGGCAAGTCGCCGGCCTGGCGCAGTTGGCGCGGGCCACCAATATGGCGATGGGCATCCACAATTTCGTGGATGGCGCCGAGGGCGCCGCCGTGCCCGACATTGCCCGCGTCATCCGGCCTATCGACCCGCACCTTGTGGGCTACTGTTTCGACGCCGGCTACGCCACCGTGCAGGGCGGGTCGAATGGCTTAACGGCGGCTCTCGAATTGGCACTGCCGCGTTTGAAGATGGTTGCGGTTCGCGACTTCAAATGGGACCGCGAAAGCGGCGGCGCTTCCAAGATGTTGCCCTGCCCGCTCGGAGAAGGCGCCGTCGATTGGCCCAAATTCTTCGCCGCGCTGGCCAAGGCGCGCTTTGCAGGCCCCGTGTCGTTGCACGTCGATTACCAGCCGAAGGCCAAGACCGCGGCCATCAGGAAAGACCTGGCCTTCCTCCGCCAGCAGATCGACGCGGCCTACAGCAGCGGCAAGTAGCCCTCGGGCACGTCTGGTATCGGCTCAGGCGCCGCGTCCGCCGGCGCTGCTTCGGCAGGCTCCGGCGCGGCAGGCTCCGCGGCGTGCGCCTGCTCCACCACCGGCGCGTTCAGCCTGACTTCGCATTCGCAGCAATCGCTGCAGCGCAGACACTTTTCACAGAGGTGATTGTCGCAAGCGTCCTTGGTGCACCGCGCGCAGATCCGCGTGGATTCTTCTCCGCATATGCTGCATTGAAAAGGCATGGGCGGCTATTTCTTCCTTGGGGCCGGCGTAGTGAGGATTCCCCGGCAGCGCTGCGCTTCCTGATCCATCACCGTATATTCTTTCTCCCGCTCGGCCGCCAAGTTCACCAGGTATTGCTGAAAGCGGTCGCGGTTGGCGTCGTTTTCGGCGGAGAGCGCAACCAAGGCTTCCGCATCGGCTGGACTTTGGTACTTTCGCAGCGCTTCCTCAACCGAGCCGAGCATGCTTTCGAGGCCCCGCATTCGGAAGAAAAGCTCCAGCCCGACAGAAAGTCTTTCCGGATTCTGCGCCAGGGCCTTGGCGCCATCGGCCAGCGCACGGACCTGTTCCTTGCTGCCCTGCAGTTGCCTGGCGTAGGCGTCCGGCGCGCCTTTGGCCACCCAGCCGTTCGAATCGGCGTGGTCCAGCAGCGGCAGCAACCGCGCCGCGTGAGCGCTCATTTCATTCAGAACCACGGCGATATCCCAATCGGTTTCGAGGCCCGCCGGTTGCCGCGGACTGGGAGTCTGCTGTGCGGAGGCGCACAGCGCGGTGGCGCAGGCGACCAGGATGAAACTGCTCACGGCGCGATGCATAACGCTCTTTTCAAAATACCACGAGAGATTTGGCTGGCCGGTTAATCGCCGCCAGGAGCCCCGCCGGGGCCGGTGCCTTTCTTCTTGCCGGCGTCGCCGTTCGCCCCGCCGCCCGCTCCGCCGCCGGTGGTCCCGCCGCCGGCGCCTACCGGAACTCCGCCGCCGCTCGCGCCAGGACGGCTCCAAATGGCATCGGCGACAGCCTGCTTGATCCGGTTATAGAGTTCCTGCATGCCCTGGGAGTTGCCCGGCAGCTTGGCCAGAGGCTGATTCGCGAAGATGCGAATTGCCTCGCCGGCCTTCAGGTACCTGTCCTCGCCCGCTTGCAACTGGTGCTTGACACTCACCAAGCCTTCTTCCACGGCTACCAGCGTGGTGCCCTCGTCGTCTTCCACGGTGACGTCGAACACCGTGCCCCGGACCGAGATCACCGCCGTGGGCGTCGACACTTTGCGGGGGTTGGGGCCGTTGTGGTGGTCGATCATTACGCGGATCTTGCCCAGCCAGAGCTGCAGCACTTCCATGGGGTTGAAATTGTCGCGGAAGGTCACCCGCGAATTCTGGAAGACCTCGAAGGTGCTGCCATCGTTAATCCGGAACTGGGCGTAGCCGTCGGGCCCGGTCACGATGACTTCTTTGGTGCGAACCGCATCGTTGACCGAAAGCGCCACTTCCCCGCCGCGCAATACCGAAACGCGGCCGGAGATGGAGATGGCTCGCGCCACATCGTCGGATTGTGCTCGGACCGGTGTCAGGCAAACCCCGAAGGCGACTGCCGTCAGCAGGGTGCATACGGTCCGCGAGAGCACAAAGCGCCTGTACATAACACTGTTACCTGGACCATGGCCGCTACGCCATTTGTCCAGTGGCTATGACATCACAAGTCTAGCACCAAACATGCATAGCAACTAGCGGTCCGGAATGCCAATGGCCTGCAAATCACTTTAATTCAGCAGTTTGTTGGGGGCAGCCCGGCGGGAAGTAAGGTATAATCGAAACGGCTGTGTGTCAGAATGGGACAATTCGCAGGTTTGCCCGGCTGGCCGCTTTGGCCCTCGCCGCGGCGGTTGCGGTTTCCGCCCAGACCGCCGAGTGGCGTAGAATTGGCAACTCCTCGGCCGACATGCAACTGGCTGCGCCCGTAACCGGGCCGGTGATGCAAGTCTGGTATTCCGACGACGGCTCTCTGCTGTACGCACTCACTAAATCCGGCAAACTTTTCCAAACCCTGAATTTTGAATCGTGGTCTCCCGCCACTGATGATCCCAAACCTCCCGCTACCTTCAATCGCGCTCCGGCCCGCATTCCGGACCCCTCCGCCACCTACGTCGCCTTGCGGTCCGATTCCGAGGAGATGTGGGGTTTGGGCAGCCAACTGTTCCGCTCGCTCGATAACGGCAAGAGCTGGGATCCGTTGACCGCCTACCGCACGCAGTCCGTGGTCGGGCCGGGAATGCACAGTGTAGCCGTCTCGCCCAGAGACCCGGACCAGATTGCGGTGGCTAACGACAGCGGCGTGTGGCGATCCATGGACGGCGGCCTCACCTGGGCCGGCCTGAATCAGTATTTGCCTAACCTTTCGGTGGAACGGATTCTGGCGACGCCCAGCGGCGCGCAGGGCGCGCGCATCGAGGCCGGCGCCCTGGGAGTGCTGGAACTGCCGCCGGGGGCCTCGGTCTGGCAACCGGCGCCCGCCCTGGGCGCGCAGGTGGCCGAGGAACTCGAGACCCGCCGGCTCTACTCTACAAGAGTCCACGCCGAGGTGACCACTTTCAGCACCTTCATCAGAGGCACCACGCAGGTGGTCTACGCCGGGACCAGCGACGGCCAGATTTTCAAATCGGTGGATGGCGGCGAATCGTTTGTTGCTACCCAATCGCCGGCCCTGAAGGGCCAAACCGTCGAGCGAATTTTCATCGACCCGCAGCTTCCAGGAACGGCGCTGGCGGCGCTGAGCGGCGATGGGCCGCGCGTGCTGCGCAGCATTTCTGAAGGCGCCGTGTGGGACGACATCAGCTCCAATCTTCCCATGGCTGCCGCGCATTCCATCACCGCCGACCGCATCTCGGGCGCGGTTTACGTGGCTACCGACGCCGGAGTCTATTACACTCACGCCAGTCTGACCACCGTCACCACCGCCGAGAGCTGGACCAGCGTTTCCGCGGCGTTGCCCGAAGCCCGCGCGGTGGACGTGCGGCTTGACCCGCGCGGCGTCCAGCTGTACGCCGCGCTCGAAGGGTACGGAGTTTTTGCCGCCCCCGCGCCGCACCGGGGCCTCATTTTGCGGCTGCTGAACGCGGCCGACAATTCGGCGCGTCCCGCCGCGCCCGGCTCTCTGCTCAGCGTGGTGGGCCAGCGTGTGGATGGAGCCAGCGCCGGCGGCCTCAATTACCCGGTTTGGAACATCGCCGGAACCGATTCGCAGATCCAAGTGCCGTTTGAAGCCGTAGGCCCCACCGTGGCCCTGGCTTTGCGCACCACCGCCGGAACCACCGTCGACCGCGACCTGCGCGTGCAGCCCGTTTCTCCAGCCATCCTGATCAACGGTGACGGCGTCCCGGCGCTCTTCGACGCCGATAGCGGCATGCCCATCGGCACGGGCAATGCCGCGCAATCCGGCCAGCGCATTCAGATTATGGCGACCGGCCTCGGCAAAGTGCGCCCCGATTGGTTTACCGGACGGCCCGCGCCCGCCGAGAATCCGCCCGCCGTGGTCGCCGATGTGCGCACCTATCTCGATGGCAATCCGGTTACTACGAATGCCGCCACGCTGGCGCCCGGCTACGTCGGTTTCTATCTGGTGGAAGTCCAGCTACCCGTGGTGTCGAATTACGGCGCCATGGAACTGCACCTTTCCGTTGACGGCCAGGAAAGTAATCGCGTGCAGATTGTGATCGTGCCGTAAGGCCTGGAGTATACTGATTAACCATGACGAGGCGCGCACGCTACGGAGTCCGGTACGCGCTGGCGGTGCTTTTGCTCTGCGCCGTCACCGTCGGTCAATCCGCGGCGCTCACTTCCGCGCACGAACGGCACCAGGCGCAGGATCATTGCTGCCTGGTCTGTTACGCGGGGTCCATGCCGTTCTTGCAGTCCTCTGCCGGCGTGCCGCTCGTCCCGGTCTTACGCATTGCCTGGCTGGAATCCCCGCCAGATTTCGAAGCCCCGCATGACGCCCGTCCCGCCGCCCGTTCTTCCCGAGCACCTCCAGCTTAATTCCTTCAGCGCAACCTCGCGGTCCGGCTCCCGAAAGGGCGCGGGTCCATGTTTTGATTTGCTCAAACCAGGAATGAAGAGGAGAGGCTGTAATTCCATGCCGACTATGCAATTGCCGATGCCGCGCGGTTTTCCCGCGGCCGCGCTGCTGGGGCTCGCGATCTTTCAATGCGCCTGCGGGAACGGGAAGGCCCCGGGCGCTGCCGCCGAACCGGCCAAACCGGTCCAAGCCGGGCTTTTCACGGTGGCCGCCGACCAAATGGCGCATCTCAAAGTGGTCACCGTGGGAACCAAAGTCTGGCAGACCACGGTTCTGACCACCGGCACGGTGGATTGGGACGCCGATCACACCACCCAGGCCATTACCCAGGTGAACGGCCCCATTTCGCGCATCCTGGTCGACACCGGCGCCAAGGTCAAGGAAAACGATCCGCTGCTCTACGTGTCCAGCCCCGATGTCGCCAACGCCATCTCCGCCTACCGCAAAGCGCGCAACCGCGAAGTGCTCACCAAGCGCATCGTGGACCGCATGAACGAATTGTTGAGCCGCGGGGCCGTTGCCTCCAAGGACGTCGAGGGCAGCCAGGCGGATTACAACGACGCCCGCACCGATGTCCAGACCAGCCTCCAGGCCCTCCGCATCTTCGGCATCACGCAGCAGGAAATCGACAGGGCCCAGCAGCAGGGCACCACCATCAGCACCGAACTGGCGGTACGCGCGCCCATCGCGGGCGTGGTGGTGCAGAAACTCGTGTCGCCCGGTATGCTCATCCAGGCCGGCTCGACCGTCTGCTTCATGCTGAGCAACACTTCCACCGTCTGGGTGCAAGGGCACATCTTCGACCGCGACCTTCCCTTCGTCCACACCGGCGATTCCGTCGAGGAGACCAACCCCGCCGCCGCCCGCACCTTTCACGGCGTGGTCAACTACGTCGGCGCCTTCGTCGATCCGGCCACCCGCACCACCCCCGTCCGCATTGTCACGCAGAATCCCGAAGGCATTCTCAAGAAAGACATGTTCGTGGAAGCCGCAATTCACACCGGTTCGCAATCGGGCGTGCTGGCCGTGCCCGCGGCGGCCGTGCTGCGCGACGACAAGAACGAACCGATTGTCTACGTCCAGGTCGAACCCGGCAAGTTCGCCCAGCGCTCCGTCACCATCGGCACGCTTCAGGACGGCATGATTGCGATCACCGCCGGACTGCAAAAGGGCGAGAGCGTGCTGGCGGACGGCAGCCTCTTCGTGCAATTCGCCACCAGTATCCAATAAGGCGCCGACACTATGATCGCCAGACTCGTTTCCTTCGCACTCAAACAGCCTTTCCTGATTGTTGTGGCGGCCATCGCCCTGATGGGGTGGGGCGCGTGGTCGTTCCAAAAGCTCCCTATCGACGCCTATCCCGATCTTTCGCCCCCGCACGTCGAACTCATCACCCAATGGCCCGGCCATGCCCCCGAGGAAATCGAGCGACTGGTCACCATTCCGCTGGAAATTGAGCTCAACGGGATTCCGCGGCTCGATACGCTTCGCTCCATTTCCCGGTACGGTCTCTCCTTCATCGCCATGAACTTCGAGTACGGAGTGGACCAGTACTTCGTGCGCGAGCAGGCTTTTGAGCGCATGCCCAATGCGCAGATGCCTTCCGGAGTGACGCCCAGCCTTTCGCCCATGTTCAGCCCCAGCGGCCTCATCTACCGCTACGTGGTCGAAAGCCCCGACCGTTCCCCGCAGGATCTGAAGACCATCGAAGACTGGGTGCTGGAGCGCCATTACCGCTCCATTCAGGGAGTAGCGGACGATTCCGGACTCGGCGGCACCACCATGCAATACCAGGTGCTGCTCGATCCCAACAAGCTCTTCGCCTATGGCGTTTCCGTGCCGCAAATCTTCCAGCAGTTGGGGAACAACAACGCCAACGCCGGCGGCGGCTTCTATTCCCAGGGCGGGCAGTTCTATTACATCCGCGGCCTGGGCCTGGTGCGCGACACGGACGATATCGGCAACATCATCGTGCAGGAGAAGAATGGCATCCCGGTGCGCGTCAAGGATCTGGCCCAAACCCAGATCGGCTACGCGCCACGTCTGGGCCAGTTCGGTTACATGAAGCAGGACGAAGCCGTCGAAGGCGTCATCCTGATGCGCGTGGGAGAACAGGCGCAAGTGATCCTGAAGCGCGTGGAGGACATGACCAAGGAATTGAACGAGCACGTGCTCCCGCCCGACGTGAAGGTGGTCCCGTATTACGACCGCCAGAGTCTCATCGACGAGACCACCAAGACCGTCGAAGCCAACCTGTTGCGCGGCATGCTGCTGGTCATGGTCATTCTGGGGATTTTCCTCTTCAGCCCGCGCACCGCGCTGATTGTGGCTTTCACCATTCCTTTTGCTCTGCTGTTCGCCTTCATCTGTCTCGACTGGCGCCATATTCCCGCCAACCTGCTTTCGATCGGGGCCATCGATTTCGGAATCATCGTGGACGGTTCCGTGGTCATGGTGGAAAACATCTTCCGCGAGGTTGCCTCGCGGCAGGGACAAAAATACATTCTCCGGGAAGTGATTCGCGCCGCGGCGCACGATGTGGAGCGGCCGATTTTTTACGCCATCGCCGTCATCATTGCCGGCTACATCCCCATTTACGTCCTCAGCGGCCCTTCCGGACGGCTCTTCCAGCCCATGGCCGACACCATGTCGTTCGCTCTGCTGGGCGCGCTGCTGTGCGCCCTCACCGTGCTGCCCGTGCTCTGCGCCTATTTTTTGCGGGGCCACATCCGCGAACCCGATGTCAAGATCTACGAATGGGTGCGCCAGCAGTACGGAAGGACGCTCGGCTGGTGCCTGCGCCACCGCCTGGTCACGGTCTGCCTGGTGCTGCTGGTCTTCGCCTCCTCGCTCACGCTGATTCCATTCATCGGCGGCGAATTCATGCCGCATCTCGATGAAGGCGCGCTTTGGGTGCGCGCCACCACTCCTTACACCATCTCTTTCGAGGAAGCTTCCGCTCTTTCCCCGCAGATCCGCAACATCCTCATGAGCTTTCCCCAGGTCACTACGGTCGCCAACGAATTGGGACGACCGGATGACGGCACCGACCCCACCGGATTCTTCAACAACGAATTCTACGTGGGGCTGAAGCCCTACAACGATTCCTCCTGGAAAGGAGAAATTCACTCCAAGCCGGAACTCATCGAAGCCGTGCAGCGCAAGCTGTCGGCCTTCCCCGGAATCATTTTCAATTACACCCAGCCGGCCGAGGATGCCGTCGATGAGGCCGAAACCGGCCTCAAGAGCGCCCTGGCGGTCAAGATCTACGGCCCCGATCTCAACCTGCTGGCCGACAAGGCAACACAGGTAAAGGACATCCTCACCAAGATCCCCGGCATCACCGAGATCACCGTGGTGCGCGAAACCGGACAGCCCAGCCTCATCATCACGCCCGATCGCGCCAAGCTCGCGCGCTATGGATTGAACGTCAGCGACATCAATACCCTTATCGGCACGGCCATGGGCGGACAGGCCGCCACCCAGGTGATTCAGGGCGAGCGCCAGTTCGACCTCGTTCTGCGCATGCAGGAGCCTTTCCGCAAGGACGAAAACGCCATCCGCAACCTGCTGGTGGCCACCCCCGACGGCCAGTATCTGCCCTTGAGCCAATTCTGCGAGGTCAAGGAGGAGAGCGGCGCGTCCTTCATCTATCGCGAGGCGAATTCGCGCTACATCGGCATTCAGTTCAGCGTCGAAGGGCGCGACCTGGCCAGCGCCGTCGGCGAGGCGCGCAAGAAAGTGGAAGGCGCCATCAAGCTGCCCATCGGCTACAAGTTCGAATGGGGCGGCGAATATAAGGACTACCTGGCGTCCCAAGCGCAGATGAAAATCATCGGGCCCCTCACCATCATCCTGGTCCTGGCGATTCTGTTTGCGCTCTACGGCAACTTCAAATTCCCCGTCATCATCTTCTTCAGCGTGCTGGTCACCGAGCCGGTGGGCGGCCTGCTGGCGTTGCGGCTCACTCATACCAATTTCAGCGTCTCCTCCCTGCTGGGGTTCGTCGCTTTGATGGGCGTGGCCGTGCAGACCAGCGTCATTCTGTATTCGTTCATCAACAAGTTGCGCCTGGAGGGCAAGCCCATCATGCAAGCCACCCTGGAAGCTTCCGTCTTGAGGCTGCGGCCCATCATGATGACCGCGCTGGTGGCCTGCTTCGGCCTGCTGCCCGCGGCCATGTCGACGGGCATCGGCAGCGATTCGCAAAAACCCTTCGCCATCGTAATCGTGGGCGGCCTCGCCTCGCGGCTGCTGCTCTCGGTCTTCCTCGCCCCCGTCCTGTACG
The DNA here is from genome assembly GCA_963842505.1 of Bryobacterales bacterium. Taxonomy (GTDB): domain Bacteria; phylum Acidobacteriota; class Terriglobia; order Bryobacterales; family Bryobacteraceae; genus PALSA-129. The sequence continues at coordinate 1,075,260 of CAWJGZ010000002.1, read as the reverse complement.
CGCTGGTGGCCCGCGATGACGATACCTTGCAGGTGTGACATGACTCACGGAGATCAAATGCGGCAATTCGTTTGGATACTGGCAGCAGCGGCAGGCATGACGGTGTGCGCGCGGGGACAGACGGCTCTCGACTGGCAGCAAGTCCAAGCGCGCTTCCAGGCCGCCAACCCGGCGTTGCGCGCCGGCCTGATCAATATCGACGAGGCCAGAGCCGCAGAAATTACCGCCTACCTGCGCCCCAATCCGGGCTTTACCGCCGGCCTCGACCAGTTGCAGCCTTTCACCCCCAACCCCTACCAGCCGCTCACCGGGGCGTTTCCGCTGATCTCTCTCAACTACTTGCACGAACGGGAACACAAGCGCGAGTTGCGCCTCGACAGCGCCAAACAGGCCACCTCCATCGCCTATTCGCAACAGGAGGACATGGTGCGCAACCTCATGTTCGGCTTGCGCAGCGCCTTTGTGCAGACCCTTGAAGCCAAGGCGGTGTTCGCTCTGGCGAAAGACAACCTGGATTACTTCGACAAAGAACTGGCCATTTTCCGCGACCGCCTGCGCGCCGGCGACATCGCCCAACTCGACATGAACCGCTTCGAGTTGCAGCGCGTGCAGTACGAATCCGACCTTCAGACCGCCCTGGTCAACATGCGCACCGCCAAAATCCAGCTTCTGCAACTGCTCGACGACCGCACTCCCGTCGACCAGTTCGACGTCACCGGCCCGTTCGAATTCTCAGAACGCCTGATGCCGCTCGAAGAGTTTCACGCCCAGGCGGCCGCCGCCCGGCCCGATCTCAAAGCCGCGCTGCAGGCCGTCGAAAAGACCAAGACCGATCACAAACTGGCCGCCGCCAACGGTTCCACCGATCCCACCTTCGCCATCGACGCCGGCCACAACCCGCCATTCAACGCCTATATCGGATTCAGCGTCAGCATCCCGCTGCGCATCTTCGATCGCAACCAGGGCGAGAAACTCCGCACGCAACTCGACATTACTCACGCCGAGCGAGCCCGTGAGGTCACTGAAGCGCAAGTCTACGGCGATGTCGATTCCGCCTACGTCACGCTCGCCAGCACCATCGAATTACTCAAACCTTACCGCGACACATACCTGAAACTGGCGAAGGACGTGCGCGACACGATGGAGTTTTCCTACCTGCGCGGGCAGGCCGCGCTGCTCGATTACCTGGACGCTCAACGCGACTACCGCGCCACCTACGTGGCCTATCTCAACCTTGTGGGATCATACCTGGCCGCGGCCAGCCAACTCAATCTCGCCGTCGGCCGCGAGGTGATCCCATAGCGCGGCAAGCCGCAACCAGCGTACTTCTAAAGGAGCCCAAAGGGCGAAAGATGACAGCCCCGGGCGCGAGCCCGGGTCCAGGTCGCCAATTGACCAGCCCCGGAACGGGGCGAAAGGTGCGAGCGGGCCCGGATTCTTACGTCCCGTTCCGGGGCTAATGGTCTTGCGCGGGGTTCCCAGTGCTGGCGCACTGGGCTATTCTCTTTCGTCCTACGGACTTGGGCCGCGGAAGAATTTTCGCGGCCTGCAAAGAAACAAAAACGTAGGAGTATAGAACCGGCCAATAAAAAAGAGGGCCGCCCTGGGGCCCTCCCTTATCTTTTATCGTTGAATTATGCTCGGACTTCTAGACCAGAGCCACGTTCTCGGCCTGCAGTCCCTTGGGTCCCTGCTTGACTTCGAACTCCACCTCCGCGCCTTCGTCCAGTGAGCGATACCCGTTTGCCTGGATCGCCGAAAAGTGAACGAATACATCGTCGCCGCTGGCTCGTTGGATGAAACCATAGCCCTTGGCGGCATTAAACCATTTCACAGTGCCTTTTTCCTTCACTACAAATTCTCCTGATCATTGTTCGTCGTGCTCTGGGGTCTTCCAGGTCTGGGAAAGCGGACTTTCGGGCTGGCTAAGATCTTGCGAGGCGCGTCCAAACAACCAATTCTTTCTGCGTAAGGTATTCTCTCAGATGGCGGATGTATGGTCAAGCGTAATAATCGGGTGGTAACTGAACGAGACATGTTGGAAGTGGATATGGTCGAGCGGATCCGCCGTTTCGCGGGCCAGCCCCGCGGCGCGGGCCTGGTGCTCGGCATCGGCGACGATTGCGCCATCTGCCGCCCCCATGGGACCGCGGAAGATCTGCTCTTCACCACCGATATGCTGATCGAAGGCGCGCATTTCCTCCCCGGCACCCACCGCCCCGAAGATATCGGCTGGAAAGCGCTGGCGCGCGGTCTCAGCGACATTGCGGCCATGGGCGGCGAACCGCGTTTCTGCCTGGTCTCGCTGGCGCTCGACCGCCGGGCCGACCAGACGTGGCTGGATGCCTTCTATCGCGGCCTGCTCCGCCTGGCGCGCCGCGAAGGCGTGGCTTTGATCGGAGGCGATCTGGCACGCGGCCCCCATCTCATGTGCGACATCGTGGTTTCGGGCGCCGTTCCGCGCGGCCAGGCGCTGCGCCGCTCCGGCGCCCGCCCGGGCGACGCTATTTTCGTCTCGGGCTTCTTGGGCGGCTCCGCCTTGGGCCTGGAGCGCGGCACCGGCCGGGCCTGGCGCCGCCATCTTCGTCCCGAACCGCGTCTGGCGCTCGGCCGCTTCCTGCGCCGGCTGGGCGCCACTGCCGCCATGGATTTGAGCGACGGCCTTTCGCTCGACCTCGATCGCCTGTGCCGCGCCTCCCGCGTAAAAGCGGAAATCTCCGCGCCGCCCATATATCCCGGCGCGAGTCTGCGTCAGGCCCTCGATGGCGGTGAGGATTACGAGCTGCTTTTCACAGCCCCGCGGAGTGTTCCCGTACCGCCCCAGTTCGAGGGCCTGCCGCTCACGCGCATTGGCACCATCCGCCGGGGTCGAGCGTCCGTCGAACTGGATGGCGCGCCGCTGCCTCCCCGCGGATGGGATCATTTCCGCAAACGCCGTTCGGCTAAACCGTCCGCAACCGCTCCGCAGCGGCCTCTGGCGTGATGTCGCGCTGCGGCGCGGCCAGCATCTCGTAACCCACCAGAAATTTTCGCACCGTCGCCGAACGCAGCAGCGGCGGATAGAAATGCGCGTGCACGTGCCATTCGGCATGCGCACCGCCATCGGTCGGGCGCTGGTGAAACCCCATCGAATAAGGAAACAAAACGTGGAACAGCCGGTCGTATCGCGACGATGTGCGCTTCAAAATATCCGCCAAGCCGTCGCGTTCCGCGTCCGTAAACCCATCGATGCCGCTCGCGTGGCGCTTCGCGATCACCATTGTCTCGAAGGGCCACACAGCCCAGAAGGGAACGACCACCAGGAAGCTGTCGTTCTCTTCCACCACGCGCTCGCCGCGGGCCCGCTCCAGCTTCGCGTATTCGCACAGCAGGCAGCCGCCCCGTTGCCCCAGCCAGGCCTGTTGCGCCGCCGTCTCCTTGGCCAATTCGTTCGGTACAGTGTGGTTCGACCAGATCTGGCAATGCGGATGCGGATTGCTGGCCCCCATCATGGCGCCGCGGTTCTCAAAAATCAGCACGGAGTTGATGGCCGGCCTTGCGCCCAATTCGTGATACTGCTCCACCCACACATCCACCACGCGCCGCAGATCCGCCGGTTCCATGTTCGCCATCGTCAGGTTGTGGCGCGGCGAGAAACAGACCACGCGGCAAATCCCCGGCTCCGATTCCGCCACCAGCAACCCTCCCTGTTCGAACCGGGCCGGCACCGTATCGGGCTTGAGCGCGGCGAAATCGTTATCGAAGACAAATGTCGAAGTGTAGGCGGGATTCCGCGCGCCGCCCGCGCGTTCATTCCCCGGGCAAAGATAGCATTGCGGATCATAGTCCGGCGACGTGGCGGATGCCGGCTCCTCCATCTGCCCTTGCCACGGCCGGGCGGTCCGGTGCGGCGACACCAGCACCCACTCGCGCGTCAGGGGGTTCAAACGCCTGTGCGGATCCTGTTTCCAATCGAACATGCACTCTCATGGTAGCGAATGGAAACCCACTTGCGGCCGCGCGCGTTTACAATCCTAAGCGTGAGGTCCGCGAACAACATGCGGCGCACTCTCATCGCGGGATTGGCCTGCGCCGCGGCAGCCGCGGCCCAGGTGAAGGTCGCCGGCCGTGTGAGCGACGAAGACGGCGCACCTGTCCCCGCCGCGCGCGTTGTGGCGCACTGCGGCGCCGCGCCCGCCATGGAAGCCCAGACCGGGCCCGCCGGCGATTTCCAGATGTCGCTCCCACCGGGAGATTGCACGCTGAATGCCAGCCATGCCGGTTTCTTCGAGTTGCGCGACCGCCCAATCCACATCGGCGACGGCCCCACCGAAGTGACCGTGATGCTGAACCCGCAGCGTGAAGTCTTTCAAAGCGTCACCGTGGGGGCGCTGCCCGCGCCGGTCGATCCTGCCCAGACCCAGGGCGAGCAGCGGCTCAGCGGGACCGAAGTCAACGACATCCCTTATCCCGCCAGCCATAGTCTGCGCAATGCCATGAAGTTGATGCCCGGCATCATCCAGGACCCCAGCGGCGGTCTTCACTTTCAAGGCGGCGCCGAATACCAGACGCGCTACACGCTCGACGGTTTCGACATTACCGATCCCATCGACGGGCGCTATTCCACGCTTCTCGCGGTTGAAGGAGTCCGCTCACTCGACCTCGCCGCTTCGCGCGAAGCCGCCAACCTGGGCAACGGCTCCGCCGGCACGCTCGCCATTCAACCCGAGAGTGGCTCCGACCAGTTTCACTCCACCGCTACCGACTTCATCCCTGGTCCGGATATTCACGCGGGCGTGCGCCTAGGCGATTGGACGCCGCGCGCCGGTGTCTCGGGCCCCATCGTCAAAGGCCGCGCGTGGTTCTCCGACAGCTTCAACGGCGAATACAATAGCGGTTACGTTTCCGGTTTGCCGAACGGCCAGAACACCAATGCCACCTGGATCGCCGGCAACCTCCTGCACGCGCAAGTCAACTTGACCCCCACCAACATTCTGTTCGCCGATTTGTTGACCGATTTCGATCACCAGACGCACTACGGGCTCGGCGTGCTCGATCCCATCTCCACCACCACGGCGCTGAGCGATCGCCAGTTTCTTGCCGCCGTCAAGGAATCGCACTCCTGGGCGGGCGGCGCCGTGCTCGAAACCGGCTTCGCCTGGCAGAGCGTCGATCGCGATCGCACTCCGCAAGGCGACCTGCCCTACATGGTGGCGCCGTCCGGCCGCAGCGGGGACTACTTCGTGCGCTCGCGCGAGCACGGCCGCCGCGATCAGCTTTTCGTCAACTATTCTCCGCGCGCGCGCCGCTTCGGAGGACGCCACCAGCTTCAACTCGGCGCCGACGCGCAGCGCCTCGATTACACCGCGCAATTCCAGCGCACCGCTTACGAACTGCTAAGCCTCACGGGTTTGCCGCTGTTCCGCACCAGCTTTCAGGGAAGCGGCGATTTCGACCGTCCGGGCGCATCGGCCGCCACTTACGTCACCGATCACTGGCAGCCGGCCACGCGGCTGGCCATTGATGCCGGCGTGCGCCAGGACTGGGACGAACTGGTGCGCCAGGCGGCACTCTCTCCGCGGCTGGCGATTTCATATGCGCCCTTTGCCGACGCCCGCACCAAGCTCACCGCCGGCTACGCCATTCTGCACGACGCCACGAACCTGGCGCTCTTCAGCCGGCCGCTCGATCAGCAGGCCGTTACGGTTCCCTACTCTTCCACCAGCGAACCGGGAGCGCCGCTGGTCACCACTTTCGTCTCCGGACGAAACCTCCGGCTGCCGCGCTACGACAAATGGAGCGGCGGCCTGGAGCACGAGTTCGCGCGCCGTATTTCCGCACGCGCCGAATGGCTGCGCAAGCGCGGCGGCGACGGCCTTGTATACGCAGCGGAGGGCGCCGCCAACCCGGTCACCGTGCAGCCGGTTCTGCTCAGCTACGGATACGGCGGAACCTATGCGCTCACCAACCAGCGCCGCGATGCCTACGACGAAGTGGCGTTCACCGCGCGGCAGACCTTCGGCGAACAGTATGGCTGGATGGCCAGCTATGTCCGCTCGCGCGCCGCCTCGAATGCCGTTCTGGATGTCAGCGTCGACCAACCCCTGCAAGTGCTGAACAACTTCGGCCGCATGCCGTGGGACGCTCCAAACCGCATTATGGGATGGGGTTACTTCCCGCTGCCGTTCAAGAATTGGTCCGTTGCCCTGCTGGCGGACTACCGCACGGGCTTCCCCTTCGCGGTGACCGATGATTCCGGCATAGTGGTTGGCCCCGTGGATGGGCACCGCTACCCATCCAACTTCGATCTCAATCTCGCCGTCGAGCGCCGTTTCACCTTCGCCGGCTATCGCCTGGCCATTCGAGTTGGCGGCAACAACCTCACCGATCACCGGAACCCCACAGCCGTCAATAGCGTGATCGGCGCGCCTCAATACCTGCAATTCTTCGGCGACGAAGGCCGCCATTTCGTCCTTCGCATACGCATTTTCGGCCGCGCCCCGCGCTGACGGACATTTGATATTTCCTATGGAGAAAACCGCGGTTCTGATCCTCCTGCTGGCAGGCGTCCTGGCTTTTCTGTCCCCAGCGCCGCAGCGGTTTCTCGAAGCCGTGCTGCACCGCAGGCCCGCCTGGATCCTGGCCGCGCCGCCGATATTTACGGCCGTCTTCACCATTGCAGCGGCGCTCGCCGGCGTTTCGAGCCTGCCGCTTGCACTGCTGGTCCTCGCCTACGCGTCCGCTCCCGTGCTGTGCGCGTATGCACAAGGCGCCGGCGAAACCGCGCGTCCATCGGCTCTGGACTTCCTCACCATCCTGCTTCTCTGGCTGCCGCTCGAATTCTCGGTTGGCGCCAGTCTCATTCCACGCCCCGCGCAGGGCTTTCTCCATGCCGTGGCATACGGTATCGCTATCCTTCTTGGCCTCGTGCTCTTCGTGGGTTTCCGCTCCATGCCGGGTCTGAAATATAACCTGCCGCGGCGCGCGCGGGATTATTGGCTGCCGCTGGCCGGCTTCGCCATGGCCGCGCCGGTCCTCGCCGTCGTGGGTATCGCTCTTGGATTCATTCCCCTTCCGCACGCGCCCACCCAGTCCGCCGGCCGTATGATCTCCGCAGCCGGCCTGATTTTTGTTGGCACCGCGCTGCCCGAAGAGATTCTCTTTCGCTCGCTGATCCAGAACTTCCTGATGCTCCGCTTCGGCGCGGGCACTCGCACGCTACTGGCCGCGGCATTGATTTTCGGCTGCGCGCACCTCGACAATGGACCGCAGCCCTTGCCCAACTGGCGCTACATGATTCTGGCGACCATCGCCGGTGTAGCCTACGGCTGGGTCTTCCGGAAAGCTTCCACGGTGCTTTCCTCCGCGGCATTGCACATGCTCGTGGATTGGACCAAGCACTTTTTCTTCTGAGCCTGCGATGCGCAAACTCGCCATCCTGGAGCCGCTTCTGATGTTCGGACTGATTGCCGCCTACATCTGGAAGCTGCGCTTCGTCCACCCCTACTGTTGGATCGCCATTCCGGCCCTGATGTTCTTCTCGCACCTGCTGCGCCGCGAAAGCCCCCGCGCGCTCGGCTTCGGACTCCACAATCTGCGCGATTGCCTGCACGAACTGGCGCCGCTGCTGCTCCTGATCGCGCTGCTGCTGCTCACGGCGGGCGTGCTGCTGCGGACTATCCGCCAGACCGGTTTCGATGGCGCGCTCGCGGCCGTGGCCGCTTATCTGCCCTGGGGACTCGCTCAGCAATACGCTTTGAACGGCTATTTCCTGAACCGATTCGACGCCACGGTTTCCGCCCGCGCCGCTTCCCTGCTGGCCGCCGCGCTCTTTTCCCTCGCGCACGCGCCCAACCCGTTCCTCATGGCCATCACTTTCCCGCTGGGCTGGTGCGCCACGCTGCTCTACCGGCGCAGCCACAATCTTTACCTGCTCGGAATCGCGCACGCCACCATCGGTCTGTTGCTGTTTCTGGTAGTGCCGGATTCCGTCAGCCATCATCTGCGAGTCGGCCCCGGTTGGTTCCGGCCCTAGCGGCGGGCCAGCGCTATACAATGAGCCTCAGGAGTTTACCATCGATGCATCGAGCTGCCATAAGATTTCTAGCTATTTTCGCTTTCACGTTGTTGTGCCGCTATCCCGCGCTTCGCGCGCAGGGGCGCGGTGGCGCGCAACCCGCCGGGCCTCCGCCGCGCATTGAAGAGCGCACCAGCGGCATGCAGAAGATCGACGGATACTTTCCGCTCTACTGGGATGAGCGCAGCGGCAGCTTGTGGCTGGAAATCCCGCGCTTCGACAACGAATTCCTCTATACCACCGGGCTCGCCGCCGGATTGGGATCGAACGACATCGGCCTGGACCGCGGCCAGGAAGGCAGTTCCCGCATCGTTTCCTTCCAACGCGTGGGGCCGAAGGTGATGCTGGTACAAGACAACGAATCGTTCCGCTCCTCGAGCACTAACCCGGCCGAGCGCCGGTCAGTGGAAGATTCGTTCGCGAAGTCCGTGCTGTGGGGCTTCACCGTCGCGGCCGAAAGCAATGGCCACGTGCTGGTGGACGCCAGCGATTTCTTCCTGCGCGACGGGCACGGCGCCGCTGGTTCCTTGCGCCCCGGAACCTATCGCGTGGACCGCACGCGCAGCGCCTTTTACATAGCGCGCACCAAGGCCTTCCCCAAGAACTCGGAAATCGAAGTGACTCTTACGTTCGCCAACGAAGCCGCCGGCGGAGGCCGCGGCGGTTCAGGCAGTCCGGCCCAAGGTCCACCCGCCATCGGCTCAGGTGCTTCCGCGCCCGATGCAGCGGGCGGCGGAGGCCGCGGCGGCGGCCTGTTCTCCGGCAGCGTGTCGAGCGTCACACCTTCGGCCGACTCGGTGACTTTGCGCGAGCACTACTCGCTGGTCGAACTCCCCGACGACCACTTTCGCCCGCGTTACGACGATCCGCGCGCCGGATACGGCGGCCTGAGCTTCGTCGATTACAGCGTGCCCATCGGCGAACCCATGGTGATGCATTACCTGCGCCGTCATCGCCTGGAGAAGAAAGATCCGAGCGCCGCCATTAGCGAAGCTGTCAAACCGATCCAATACTGGGTGGACCCGGGCGCGCCCGAGGACGTGCGGAAGGCGTTGATCGAAGGCGCGAGCTGGTGGAACCAGGCCTTCGAAGCGGCCGGCTTCCGCAACGCGTTCCAGGTGGCCGTGCTGCCGGATGGCGCCGACCCCATGGACATCCGCTACAACATGATCAACTGGGTCCACCGCTCGACGCGCGGCTGGAGTTCGGGCGGCACTGTCAATGATCCGCGCACCGGCGAGATCATCAAGGCCACCGTAACATTGGGCTCGCTGCGCGACCGGCAGGATTACCTGATCTTCGAGGGCCTGCTCTCGCCCTACGCCACCGGCAACGAGAAGCCCGACATCCTTTACCAGACCGCGCTGGCGCGCATCCGCCAACTGGCCGCCCATGAGGTGGGCCACACACTGGGCCTCGGCCACAACTACTACGACAGCACCAAGGGGTGGATTTCCGTGATGGATTATCCGCATCCGGCCGAGAAACTGCGCGACGACGGCGCCATCGATATTTCGGACGCCTACCCGGCCCGCATCGGCGATTGGGATAAGGTGGCCATCAATTACGGCTACCGCCAGTTTCCCGCCGGCACAAACGAAACGGCCGCGCTGACGAAGATCCTCAACGACGCCTGGGCCCAGGACCTCCGCTACATGACCAACCAGGACACCGACACGCATCCGCGCGTGGATCAATGGTCGAACGGCGTCAACCAGGCCGAAGAATTGAACCGCATTATGAAGGTGCGGCGCGCGGCGCTCGACCGGTTGGGCGAGCACAGCATCCGCAACGGCGCGCCGATGGCCACGATTGAAGAGCCGCTGGTGCCTATTTTCATGTACCACCGGTACTCGGTGGAATCGGCCGCCTCCATGGTGGCCGGCCTCGACTACATTTACGCCATGCGCGGCGACGGCCGCACGCCCGTGAAATATGAATCGGCCGCCAACCAGCGCCAGGCGTTGGAGGCACTGGCCGCGACGCTGCTGCCGGCGGAACTGACTGTGCCGAGCCAGGTGCTGGCGGCCATCCCGCCGCGCCCGCCGGGCTTCGGCATGCACCGCGAGCTGTTTCCGCGCACCACCGGATCGGGTTTCGACCCGCTGAGCCCGGCAACCATTGCGTCCGATGTGACCATCGGATTCGTTCTCCAACTCAACCGCGCTGCCCGCATGGTGGCGCAGCACGCCATCGATCCCACGCTGCCGGGGCTGGAGGAAGTCATTGATCGCCTGACCAAAGCCGTCTTCGACGCTCCGGCAGCCTCACCCTACGAAGGCGAGGTTCGCCGAGCCGAAGAGCGGGTGTTGGTAGATCGCGTGATGTGGCTTGCCACTGGCGCGCCAAATGGTCAGGTGCGAGCGATTGCCTCTCTCAAGCTTTCGGGGTTGCAAAGCCGCCTGGAAAACGAGGAACCGGCAAACGAGGGCGAATTCGCGCAGCACCGCCTGCTGGCCGCCGACATCAAGCGCTTCCTCGAACGTCCCGCCGAAACCGCGCATGTGATGCCGGCCCCGGGTGCACCTCCAGGCGCCCCGATCGGCGGCGACACAGGCTGGGATTGGCTTGCTCCGGTCCCGCTGTGCACCTGGAGCGACGCGCACCCCGACTGGTGGACGACGGCGGACTGGCTGCTGATGTAAGCCCGCATTTCTCACCAACTTTCTGCTGTGGCGCGTGATCAGGCCGCGTCTACGTCGTTGCGCTTGCTCAGCGTGCTCGACATACTGTTCAAGTATGCCTGCGCGCGCTGAGCGGCGCGCGCCTCGTATCCGCAGCCTTCTGACGCGCCTCGCGACGAAATCTGGTGAGAAAAGCGGCCTAGGGCTGCCGCCAGGACTCACAGGCGGTTGATGAGGCTGGCGACGTAGCCGGCGCCGAAGCCGTTGTCGATATTCACCACCGTGACGTTGCTGGCACAACTGTTCAGCATGCCGAGCAGGGCGGCGAGGCCGTTGAAACTGGCGCCGTAGCCGACACTGGTGGGGACGGCGATCACCGGGCAGCAAACCATGCCGCCCACCACGCTGGGAAGCGCGCCTTCCATGCCGGCGCAGACCACGACGACGCGGGCTTCGGTGAGGCGCTCGCGGTTGCTCATCAGGCGGTGAATGCCGGCCACGCCGACATCGTGAATGGCGTCGACTTCATTGCCCATTAATTCCGCTGTGATCCGGGCTTCCTCGGCGACCGGCATATCGCTGGTGCCGGCGCAGATCACACTGATGAGGCCCTTGCCGTGAATGGTATGGTCGCCCCAGAAGCGGATGGCGCCAGAGAGGGGCGCGTATTCGGCTCCGGGCAACGCGGCGGCGACGGCGGCGGCGCAAACCGGGTCGGCGCGGGTGATCAGGACATTACGCGAATTCCGCAGCAGGCTGGCGGCGATGGCGACCACCTGATCGGGGGCCTTGCCTTTGGCGAAGATGACCTCGGGAATGCCATGCCGCAAGGCGCGATGATGATCGACCTTGGCGAAGCCCAAGTCTTCGAAAGGCATGTGACGCATGCGCGCCATGGCGGCCTCGATATCGACTGCGCCGTCACGGACCTGCTCGAACAACGAACGGAGCTGATCCTGGTCCATGAATTCAGGGTATCAGAACGGCACTTAGCACTTTTGCAATACAGGATGATGACTGCGAATGCACCGAAAGTACCAGAGAGTTTAGGGTCTTTTTGTACCTTTATGGCTATTGTGAGCCACGCTGGCGTCCCGGATGATGGAAAGGATGGAAAACAGCGCTGATGTAGCAAGTGCGGATTTCGGAGGCATATCCGATCGAAGAGGGACCCGGCGGTTTCCGGTCCAGGAGGATGTCAAGTATTCGATCGAGATCTCGAAAACCTCGAAAGCCAGCGGCACTGGGAAGACGCTGAATTTTGGCAGCGGAGGAATTCTGTTCACCACCCACGAGCGGCTGCCGGTGGGGCGCACCGTGGAACTTTCGGTGAGTTGGCCGGCTCGGCTGGGCGGCAACTGCCCGCTGCAGTTCGTGGCGACGGGGCGCGTGGTGCGATCGGATGCGGACTACGCAGCCGTGCGGATTGTGCGCTACGAATTCCGGACGCGCGGCGCCAAAGCTACTGTTGCGTCGAGCGCGTGACGCCTCAGGCGTCGCGGTGGACACCGGCCATGGAAAAGGCGGGCAGGCAGACGGCGACGTATTCGCCGCCTTCGGGCGATGGCGTGCTGTAGCGCACCCACTCGCCGCTATGGGCGACGATGGCCTGGCCGGCAACCGTCACGGTTTGTCCTCTTACGGGATCGTAACGCAGCTGACTTGCCGGAAGGCCGGGGCCATAGGTATACTGTCATTTTCGCCTGGACGTTATGACGGTGCACGAAGAATTCGATCCCCTGGCGCCCCAACGGGAAGCCGCCTTCTTCTATGGCCTCTTCCTGCGGGGGCACGACGTGGATGCGTTGCGCCAGGACATCGACGTGCCCCGCACGATGCTGGAGAAGTGGATGCGGGCACGCGATTTCGAGGCCTCCTTCCGCGAGAATCTGCACCGGGTGTACAACTATCGCAAACAAGTGCTGGCGATTTTCGACGGGTTGATCTCGAACGAAGAGATGCGGCCAAGGCTGCAATAGGCGGTAGTCTTACGCCCCGTTCCGGGGCTTTCGATCCACTCACGCGCCAGGTTATACGGCGCCGCCATGGCGGGCTCAGATCACTCGCCGCTTTGCTGCAGGAGCTTGGCTACCAGGCCGGTCCAGCCGGTCTGGTGGCTGGCCCCCAGGCCGGCGCCGGTGTCGCCGTGAAAGTATTCGTGGAAGAGAATCAGGTCGCGCCAGTGCGGGTCGGCGTGGAAAAAATCGTTGGCGCCGTTTACGGGACGGCGGCCGGTTTCGTCCCGGAGCAGAATGCGCGAGAGACGACGCGAGATTTCGGCGGCGACTTCCCACAACGTGAGCATCCGGCCGCTGCCGGTGGGACATTCGACTTTATAATCGTCGCCCAAGTAGTGGTGGAATTTTTGCAGCGATTCGATGATCAGGTAATTGAGCGGGAACCAGATGGGGCCGCGCCAGTTGGAGTTGCCGCCGAAGATGCCACTGGAAGATTCGCCGGGCTCGTAGCAGACGGTGTGATTGGCGCCGTCCCAAGAGAGCCGATACGGATGGTCTTGGTGCGCGCGGGAGAGGCTGCGAATGCCGAACGGGGAAAGGAATTCCTGTTCGTCGAGCATGCGCTTGAGGATGCGGCGGAGCTTGGTTGGATCGACGAGTGAGAGCAAACGGCGCTCGCCCTTGCCGGGAACCGTCATGGAGGCGACGTGCTCGGTGAGATCGGGGCGGTTATCGATGAACCACCGCATACGGCGTTTGAAACCGGGGAATTGCTCGATGGCGCGGGGCTCCAGGGTTTCGACGGCAAACAGTGGAATCAGCCCGACTATGGAGCGCACCTTGAGAGGGAGGTGGCGGCCATCGGCCATGTGGAGCGCGTCGTAAAAGAAGCCGTCCTCTTCGTCCCACATGCCTTCGCCCTCGTCGCCCATGTGGTTTATGGCTTCGGCGATGTAAAGGAAGTGCTCCCAGAACTTGCTGGCCACGTCTTCGTAGGCGGAATCGGTGCGCGCCAGCTCAAGCGCAATGGCCAGCAGGTTGAGACAGTACATGGCCATCCAGCCGGTGGCGTCGGCCTGTTCCATGAATGCCGCCGGTGGGCAGGGGCTCGCTGCGGTTGAAGACGCCGATGTTGTCGAGGCCCAGGAAACCGCCCTGAAAGATGTTCTTGCCCTGGGCGTCCTTGCGGTTGACCCACCAGGTGAAGTTGAGGAGGAGCTTGTGGAAGACGCGCACCAGGAAGGCGCGGTCGGGCTTGCCGCGGCGCTTCTGCTCGATTTTGTAGACGCGCCACGCGGCCCAGGCATGCACCGGGGGATTGACGTCGCAGAATGTCCATTCATAGGCGGGCAACTGCCCGTTGGGATGCATGTACCACTCGCGCGTCATGAGGACGAGCTGGTCTTTGGCGAAATCGGAATCCACCAGCGCGAGGGGCAGGCAGTGGAAGGCCAGATCCCAGGCGGCGTACCAGGGATACTCCCACTTATCGGGCATCGAAATGACGTCGGCGTTATAGAGGTGGGTCCACTCGCTGTTGCGGCCGAAGCGCCGTTCGGGCGGAGGCGGCGGACAGGCGGGGTCGCCAGCCAGCCAATCGCGCACCACGTAGTGATAGAACTGCTTGGACCAAAGCATGCCGGCGAAGGCCTGGCGCATGACGGCGCGGGCGTCGTGCGATAGCTCACGCGGTGTGACGGTGGCGTAGAAATCGTTGGCGTCGTCGCGGCGTTCGACCAAGACTTGTTGGAACGCGGGGCCGAAGGGTTCGGCGTTGGCGGAATCGGTGAGGCGCAGTTCCACGACAGCGGATTGGCCGGGCCCGATGGAGAGCGGATAATGCGCGGCGGCCTTGGTGCCGCGGAGCTCGGGATTGACCGCCGCGCGATTGCCGCGGACGATGCATTCGCCGATGCCGTCTTTCACATATAGCGTGCGGTTGGGCAGACCCCAGAGGCGTTGGGAATTGGATTCGTTGCCGGTGAAGAGGATCTCCGACGCGGAGTTGGCGTAGAGCCAGCGGCGGCCATAATAGAGGTCATTGAGTTCGATGCCGCCGAGGAACTGGTGCAGTTCGGGTTGCGGCGAGCCGTCCTTCCAGGACCAGGTGTTGCGGAACCAGATGGTGGGCAGGAGATCGAGCGGAGCGGTTCCGGGCCCCGATTGAAGACCTCGATGCGGATGAGGATGTCGTCGGGCGCGGCCTTGGCGTATTCCACGAAGACGTCGAAATAGCGGTTTTCGGCGAAGACGCCGGTATCGAGCAGCTCATACTCGGGATCGTTGCGGGTGCGGCGGCGGTTCTCCCGGACCAGATCGTCATACGGAAACGGGGCCTGCGGATACTTATACAGGCACTTCATGTAGGAATGCGTGGGCGTGCTGTCGAGATAGAAGTATTGTTCCTTGACGTCCTCGCTGTGGTTGCCTTCCTTGCCCGTGAGGCCGAAGAGGCGCTCCTTGAGGATGGGGTCCCGGCGGTTCCAAAGAGCCAGCGCGAAGCAGATGTTCTGATGGCGGTCGCAGATGCCGGCCAAGCCGTCCTCGTTCCAGCGGTAGGCGCGGGAGCGTGCGTGATCGTGGGGGAAATATTCCCAGACTGCGCCATCACGGCTGTAGTCTTCGCGAACCGTGCCCCAGGCGCGTTCACTGAGGAACGGCCCCCAACGATTCCAGTGCGCGCGCCGCTGGCGGCATTCCTCCATGCGCGCGTGCTCTTTGGTGGCGGGGCCGGACGGCATCAGACGACCATCATACGATGATCGGGGCAATCGAGCTGGATGGCTTCATACACCTGGTCGAGCAGGCCCAGGCCGTGGCGGGCCAGAAAGGGAAGGATCGAGTAGAGGCGCTCCTGCAAGTGGCGCTCGGGACAGAGCAGACCGCTGAGCGATGCGGCGTCTTCGGTGGCGCGGGCGTCGCGGCGCATGGCTTCGCGTCCGGCTTTGCGTTCCACTTTGCCGATTTGATAGCGGATCTTGCTCGCGCTGCGGTCCAGGGCCTGGGCGAGCGTGGGATCGAATGCGCCCAGTTCGCCGCGCAGGCGGTCGACGGCGCGGCCAACCGTATCGACAGCTTCACGCAGCGAACCGGCGAGAGATGGTGGAACCAGGCGGGCGGCGACGCGATGGCGGATGGCCTCGTCGCCTTCAAAGAAATCCGTGAGCGCGAGACCGTAGCGCTGGAGAAGCTTCTGGCTGTGCGCGTCGAGGATAGTGAAACCAGCGCGCGGCACGGCCACGGGCATGCGGCCGGAGATGGCGCGGTAGATCACTTCGGATTGCGCCAGGTAGGCCATCTCAGCGGCGCCGAGGATGGAAGCGACAGTGGGCAGGATGGAATCCTGCACGACGGGGCGGAGAATGGCATTGGGAGAGAGCGACTCGGCGCGGTCTTGCAACTCTTGCGAGGAGATGCGCCGGCTGTTGAGCACATACTCGGAGCCGTGGCGGCGCAGCGCGAGGCGTTTGCCGTTTTCCAGGAGGAAGAAGAGAGAAGTCTGTTCCTCCATGTGGACCTGCGCGTGGTATCCGGCGCCGGCCAGTTGCTGATTGCGGGCGAGAATGGCGGCGCTCAATTCCGGCGCGGCTGCAACGGCCGAGCGCAAAACCGGTGCGGCCAGTTGGCGGAAGGCGGGAAGCAGCGGGTCCAACTGAAGGATGTCGAATTTGGCGAATAGGCGATGAAGCAGATCGCCGAACGCGCCGCCCATGGTGTTGCCGGGGCGATAGGCATCGGCCGCGAGCGAGGCCACTTCATCGGCGAAGGGCAGGCCGGAGAGCGCGGCGCGCAGCTCATCGACGGGGGGTGAGGCGAGCGCGATTTCACCGACCGGTTGCGATCCCGCGGAACGGCGCATTTCGAGCTTATGGGGACGGTTGTTCCCGTCGAAGACCCAGGCGTGGTTCACTTCGGCGAAATCGTGGTCCTGAGTGGCGAGCCAAAAAACCGAGACGGCGGGAATGCCCTGTTCCGTCAACCACGCGGCCAGGCGGGCGGCGTGCAGCGCCTTGTAGGCGGTGTAGGCGGGACCGGAAAACAAGCCCACCTGCTGGCCGGTGACAACGGCCACGGCGCCGGGTTCGGCGAGGCGCGCGAGCGACCGGTTGCCGGGATTCCGCGGGCCGAGCGCGGCCACCAGGGCGGCGCGTTGTTCGGAGGAGAAGTTGATTTCCCGGGCGGCGGCGCGGAAGGAGTCGAGATCGCGGAGGGGATGACGGTAAAAGGCGGCCGTGCGCTCGGGATGATAAAAGACGTCCGCCGCAATGGCGGAAGTGTTTGGCAGATCAGTCTGGTGGACGCAGGTACACGGCATTCGAGGATCAGCTTAGCAGAAGATTCTTTCCCTTCGCAGGATTCGCGCGTTCGGCATGCGGCGCCATCAACCGGCCGGCAAATAGCGGGAGATGTCGTTATAAATGACGAACAGCACCAGCATCATGATGCAGACGAATCCGACCTTGAACACGGTCTCCTTGACGGTGATGCTGAGGTCGCGGCGCATGGTGATTTCGATGAAGAGCATGAGGATGCTGCCGCCGTCGAGAACCGGGATGGGAAGCAGGTTAAAGATGGCCAGTTGCAGGCTGACCATGGCCATGAGGGAGAGAAAAACGGACGGGCCTTCGCGGGCGGCGTCGCCGGAGAGCTGGATCATCCCGATGGGGCCGGTGAGGTTCTTGGCGGACATGCGGCGCTGCAGCATGCCCTCGAGGACCTTGCCCATGAAGAGGGCGCTGTCGAGGTTCTGCTTGAAGGATTCATGGAGCGCGGCGGGCAAAGAGAGCTTCGTAGTTATGTACGTGACCTTCTGTTCGGGGGCGACGCCGATCATGTAGCGCGGCTGGCCGTCGAGCCTGGCGAAAATGGGCTGGACGGTGACGGTGTGGTTGACGCCCTTGCGCTGGTATTCGATCTGGATGGGGTTGCCGCCGGATTTTTCGGTGATCTCGTGGAACCTGACGCCGGAGTGGATCGGCTGGCCGTTGACCGAGACCAGCAGGTCTCCTTCCTTGAGGCCGGCTTTTTCGGCGGGGTATCCGGGCTCGATGCGGTGGAATTGAATTTCGGCGCGTTCATCCCAGCCGGCGTAACCGACGCCAAAGCGTTCGCTCAAGACCGGGGTGACGGTGGTATTGAAGCGCTGGCCATTGCGGAGGATAGTGAGGTCCATGAGGCGGTATGCGCCGGTGACTTCTTTGAGGCCGATGTCTTCCCAGGTGGGGTTTTCCTTGCCGTCGAGGTTGACGATGCGGTCGCCATCGCGGATGCCGGCTTTGTAAGCGGGGGAATCGGGGACCACATGGCCGATGTTGGCCTGGAGGTCGGCATCGGATTCCCGCTGGTACTTCACCATGTACATGCCGGCCAGAACGGCGACGGCCAGCACAATGTTCATGAAAGGGCCGGCGAACAAGATGATGAGGCGCTGCCAGCGCGGCTTGGCGAGAAAAGAGCGGGGGTCGTCCAGCACGTTGTCGCCGGAGGGACCGCCAGAGGCGGCTTCGGCGGAGCGGAGATCGGCCACGGTCTCGCCGGCCATTTTGACGTAACCGCCGAACGGAATGGCGGAAAACCGGAAGTCGGTTTCGCCGCGGCGGAAGCCGAACAGGCGCGTGCCAAAGCCGAAGCTGAAGGCTTCAATCTTGACGTCAAACCAACGGGCCGCGAAGAAATGCCCCGCCTCGTGGATGTTGATCATCACGCCGATCAGGACGAGCAGCCATAATACGTTCTCAACAAAGTGCATATAAACTCACACGGCGACCGCGCCGGGTGTGCGGGCGGTCACGAGTTGGCGCGCCAGGGCCCGCGATTCGCGGTCGATCTCCAGGATCTCTCCGACGGTCGAGGGCGTACGTGACGGCATTTTCGATAACGTTTCGGACACGATTTCGTGAATCGCCGGGTAGGAGATTCTTTTTTCCAAAAAAGCTTCGACAGCAACCTCGTCGGCGGCGTTCAATGTGCAGGTGGCGGAGCCGCCCTCCCGCTGGCAGCGGTAAGCCAGTTGGAGCAAAGGAAACTTTTCGAAATCGGGGGGCAGAAATTCCCACTTGCGGGCCTGGGTCCAATCGATTTTTGGGACGGGGGCTTCGCAGCGGTCGGGATAAGTGAGGGCATACTGGATAGGCATGCGCATATCCGTCGCGGCTACTTGAGCAATCACGCTGCCATCACTATATTCGATCATGGCGTGGACGGTGGATTGGGGGTGAACCACCACATCCACCTGGGAAGGCAGGAAACCGAACAGCCAGCAAGCCTCGATGACTTCGAAGCCCTTATTCATCAGAGTGGCGCAATCGATGGTGATGCGGTTGCCCATCCGCCATGTTGGATGATTGAGGGCCTGTTCCGGCGTCACCGAAGCGAGAGCTTCCTTGGGGATATTGCGAAAGGGACCGCCGGAAGCGGTGAGGATGAGGCGGGAGACCTGGGCACGATTGCCCGCCCGCAGGCACTGATGGGCGCCATTATGTTCGCTATCCACCGGCAGCAACTCCGCTCCGCATTCCCGGACGGCATCCATCACCAATTGGCCGCCGGAGACCAGCACTTCCTTGTTGGCGAGACCGACCCGCTTGCCACGCCGCACGGCTTCGTAAGTGGCTTCCAATCCAGCCACCCCTACGATGGCGGAGATGACGGTATCCACCTCCGCAGCCGTCGCCGCCTGAATCCGGGCAGCATTCCCAAAAGCCAGCTCCGGCCAAGCGGAGCGGGGCAAACCCTCTGCCAACAACCTGTCTGATAGACGACCCAAGACGTCGGAAGTTGCGACAATCGCGACGCGGGGGCGGAATTCAATGATTTGGGCCGCCAGGGTGTCAACGTTATAGCCGGCCACTAAGGCGTACACCTGATATTGGTGGCGACTACGCCGCACGACGTCCATGGTGCTGGTACCAATCGACCCGGTGGAGCCCAAGACGGTGAGAGTTTTCATGCTGGCGCACGTATTGGCGAGCGTATCTGCCATCATATCATGCAGCCCGGAGGTTCGACTTTAATGTCGTACCACATCGCGAAAAAATAACAACGTGGAAGATTCGTGGCTTGAAGACCTCTAATCCTCTTTGAAGGGGGTGCCGGGGAGGATTGCTTCAGGGGTCTTTTTAGAGGTTAGTCTCGCTTTGGTGGGAGTTGCCTCCCCGGCTTACTTCCAATAATAATAGATTCTGGTTTTGGAAGCAACAAAAAAATGGATTATTTTTTTCGGGATTTTACCTGAGTGCCGGTTAATTCCTCTAACACATTGATAGTAGAGCACATATCATCATTGGCATGTCCCGCGGCGATGGCCGTCTGGAATAGCTGATGGGTAAGAGAGGTTAGCAGGAGCGGTACTCCCAGCTCCTGACCCAACTCCAGCATAAGCCCGATATCCTTGTGCATCCACTTGGTAGCGAAATTGGCGGAGAAGTCGCGGCTGAGGACAAAGGGGGCTTTATAGGAGATGAGGCCGCTCTTGGCGGCGCTATTGTCGAGGATCTCAAGCATGAGGTTGGGGTCGATGCCGCCCTTGGTGGAGAGCACCATGCCTTCGTTGAAGGCCATTAAGATATTGCAAAGAATGAGGTTTTGGGTGAGTTTCGCTTGCAGGCCCATGCCCGGGCCGCCGCAGTAGTAGAGACGTTTGCCCATAGGTTCGAGGAAGGGTCTGGTCTTTTCGAAGATGGCCTGGTCGCCGCCAATCATGAAGGTGAGGCTGCCGCCCTTGGCTCCGGGAGTGGAGCCGGTGCAGGGGGCGTCGAGGAAATCCACGCCTTTAGCGGCGAGGGCCTGACCGATCTTGCGGCTCTCACTGGGGCTGATGGTGCTGGCGTCAGCGACGACTGTGCCACGGCGGGCACCTTCGATGACGCCGTCCGGTCCGAGGATGACCTGGCGAACCATGGCAGTATTGCCGAGGCAGAGGAAAATGTAGTCCGCATTTTCAGCCACCTGGCAAGGTGTATCAAAGGCTTGGCCCTTCTCTTCGGCGGCCAGTTTGCGGGCCTTATCCAGAGTGTTGGACCAAAGCGCCACTTTGTGACCGGCGCGCAGTAGGTTGCGGGCCATGGGGTAGCCCATGAGCCCGAGTCCGAGGAAGCCGAGTTTTGCCATAGAAAGAGAATTGTAGCGCTATGCCTGTCCGGCCCGCCGGCAGTAGTCAATCAGAGCCGCGACTTGTCGCGGTTCGGATTGAGCCGACAGGCCGGAAGGCGCCAGGATGCTCTATTTGAAGGCCGGAAGGGACTTCACCGTCTCCGCCGTCGCCACGCTCACACGCACTACCTGGCCCACCAGCCGCACGATGTAGCCCGGATCGTCATCGCGGTTCGGGTCGGACTCGCCTTTCACCTGATACTGGTCGATCACCCACTCCAGGGCTGACCGCGACCCCAGCCGGTACTCAAAAGCCTCCGGCGGGATACCGTCCAGCGTGAGGGACTGATTTACTTGCAGGGACCGCTTGTCCGCACTCAGCTTCATCTTCTCGACGCGCTGTGAGTACGGGACGCCCGCGGTTTCGGTTTCCCGCAGCGGCCACGGATCGAGCGATTCATACTCTACATGCAGCCGCGCCAGTTCTTTTCCGGCGGATGCGAAGGCGGCGAAATCGGGCGCGAAGGGAATGCGCGGCAACTCGCGTTTGAGGTTGGCGGCGTAGCGCTCGCGATATTCCGGATGATGCAGCAGGGCGTAGAGGTAGTGGAAGACGTCTTCCTTCGAGATGGAGTTGTCGGAGTAGTGCTGGCGGAACTGGGCGACGGCGGAGTCTTTCAGGTGGGAGAGGGGAAAACACTGGGAGCCGCCTTGCGGCAAGAGATCGCAGATGACGTCCGACATTAGCACAAGAAACGGCCACGCCGCGCCGACCTTTACCCAAATAACCCGGCCCGATATGTGCGGCCACTGTCCAGTGCGTTGGTTAAGAACAGCATCGAAAAACACCCAGCGTTTAGCATATGGCCTATAGAGCGCACGCCGGAGCTTCGCTTCCTCGAATTCGGCATACTGCCCCCGCGCCAAACATTCCTTGAGTCGGCTACTCCACTTGATGCGGTCCGGAAAGTCCGCGGCATCGTCATGCCTGTGACGACCGACCTCAGCATTGTAATCAACGACGAATTCCTTGACCCGCGAGGCGAGCGCCTCTCGATCAAAGTCGTAAACCACGCTGTCCCGTGTTGTTTCTAGCCCCCTTGTGTGAATATCAAACATCTCTTCCAGTGACGCGAACCCACGGTACTCGGAAAAGTGCTCAAGCGTCAGCCACGTGTGTTCCGTATCGGGTGCAAGAGTCCGCCACGCAACCTCACCCTCAGCCAAGAACGCCAACTTCTCACCCTTCCGCCATGTGTCCGGTACCCGGCAATACCGTAACTGCGTCGCCGCCCCGATCTTCTTCACCGCAAGCGTAATCCCCACACCCACTTGGATGCCGAAGACGTTGTGCGTTGTCCCGGAAAGCTTCGGATTCCGCCGCACGTTGCCGTGCAGATCGATATGATCGACACGCTCGAAATCCTGCAAGAGGTGCTTGCGCATCCCGTCGAACGCAATCTGGTCCACAAAGCTGTTGTTCGACACAAAGCACACAATTCCATCCCGCCCCTGAAGCCGATCCGTCGCCCAACGGAAGAACTTGACGTACATATCCGACAGCGAGTTCTTATTAGTCGCCTTGGAGTCTTTGGTGTAAGTCTCCCGCACCCGCCCGTCCACCACCTTGTACTTCCGGTTCTTGTTGTTGTCGTTCTCGCTTTTCTGCCCCACGTTATATGGCGGATTCCCGATAATCACCGTAATCGGAGCTTCTTTCTCCCGCTCCACCCGTTCGGTGTTGGCCGCTGTAAACAGAGCGCCCTGCTGTGCCTCGGCCATGTCGAGCGTATCCACGAAACACAGGCCCGGAAACGGCTCGTATTGCTTCATCCGTTCATAGTAGGCGTGCTCGATATTCAAGCTCGCGACGTAGTACGGCAGCAGCATCACTTCATTTGCGAACAGCCGGCTCTGGTAGGCTTCGGCCAGCGCCTTTCCCGGCATCCGGTCGATCAGGTTCACGATGAAATTTCCGGTCCCAGTGCAGGGGTCCAGAATCACTACCTCGGGCGATGCCAGGGTGTATCCGAACTCCTCCTTCAGGGCATCCTCGACGGACTGGCACATGTAGTCCACAATCTCGCGCGGCGTATAGACGATGCCGTGGGTATCGGCCACGCTGGGCGAGAACCGCTGAAAAAACTGCTCGTAGACCGAGTTGAGAAAATCCTGCTTCTCCGTGAAGTGGCTGAGGTTGGCGCCGGCGCGTTCAATGGCCGTGTAGTACGGGTCCAGCTTCTTCAGAAATTCCTGTTTCGAAAAGCTGGCCGAAGCCAGCGCTTCGATCACATTCTCCACTTGCGCCGCAATCACGTTCCGCTTGGTGAACTCGGGGTTCTGGAACAGGTTGCGCATCAGCCGTTCGGTAAGCAGGTGCTGAATGAGCATCTCATCCACGTTGCTGTCGGTCAGGTCCGGGTTGAGCGACGCGCGGCACAGGGTCATGAAGGCGGCGAAGGCTTCCTTGAACTTCTTGATCTTTTTGTGCGCTTCGTCGATGTGCTCGCGGAGCGACTGCGCCAAGTCCGGAATCCGGCTCTTGAACTCGTCCATGGCGCGTTGGAACTCACGTTCGTCACCTTCGTCGTGGGAGAAGAAGCGGTTCATCAGCTCCGCGATCTTCACGGGCTCGCCGAGCGCAAATTCGCCGGCCTCGCCGCGGTCCTGATAGAGGACGGCAGTTTGCGTGTCCTCGAAGATGGTATTGCGGGTGGGGTACCCGGCCTTCAGCTTCTTCTGGATCTCCGAGGCCAGATGGTCGGACGTATCCTTGGCCTCCCACCACCCCCGCGCCAGACGAAACTCGTCGCGCACGGTTCCATCGGGCACCACTCGCTTGCCGCCGGAGTAGGTTGAAAGTTCCGGCACCAGCGTCCAGCCTCGCTTCTTGGCCGCCTTATCCAGGAGGTTCTGAAAAGGTCCCTTGAGCCCCAGTTCGTGCTCCACGGACTGACTTTTCAGGTGTTGGAGATCCTTGAGGTAAGTCTTAATCAGCGGGTCGCTTGGGGCAAGTTCGAGCATCGGTCCATAAGCATCGTATCAGGCCTTGCCAATTAGTAGAACAGGCCGGGGGGCGACGGGAGGCCTGCGCTATGCGAAAAAGGCGCGCCAGGTGGTGGCAACCAGAGCGTGCGTGACCATGCTGGCGCGGATGCTGCCGGCCTGGTTGCGCGCGCGGCAGCAGAACCAGCCCAGGACGCCGGCTACCAAGGCCCACTTCCAGTTGGGGAAGTTCGACGAGCCGCCAAACCACAAATGGAGAAACCCGAATGCGGCGGCGGTCATCAGAATCGCCGCTTGCCCGCTCGAACTCCATTCCGCGATCCACTTCTGCAGCACGCCGAACAGGAAGAAGTCTTCGGACAGCGCGACCACGCACAAAGTACCTACAAAGGTCATGGCAACTTGCAGCAGCGGCTTGGGGGCAGCGAAATGCGTGGCGCGGAGCACAAGCGCCAGCGGAAGCCCGACCGGTATGAAGTAGAGAAAATGCAGCAGGCCGATACGCCACTCCCGGGCGCTGGGCACGAATCCGTAACCCGCATCGGGGACGCGGCGTTCGATCATCAACACCATCACAGAAATGGAGATCAGAGAAAGATGCGGGATGACGATGATATTCTTCAAGTCCTTGAATTGCGGGAACGCCGGCACAAAGATGGGGTTGAAATACCGGAGCAGAATGACCGCGGCTACCAGCGCCAGAAACAGCAGATCGGACACCATGGACGGGCGGATCACCACGTACCACAGGCTCAATGCCAGCGCGACCGCCGCTACCCGGATGAGACCACCCCATTCGAACTGGATGGCGCCGCAGCAGCAGGCGCAGTAAGGAAGCAGGCCGGCAAGAAGCGCGAAGAGAACGAGGCGGGCGCCAACGCAACGTTCGCGCAGCGTGGGGAATGCGGGAACCAGATAAAATGGGTACTCGATACAGAAGGCGGCTATGACCGGCAGAGCTATCCAGCCCGGAATGCCCTTGGCCCGAGCGTACCAGATGCCCGCCAAGCCCAGCGCTCCCCAGCCGATCAGCAGTGCCGCCCGGAAGCTCGCGAGCGATCTCGCCATCGGCCTCATTCTAGCATCCATGCTTGGGATGGCCGCCCAGACGTCCGACGATCCGCCGGCCAACCTGGCGAAACTGGTGGCGCATCGGGAGACCGAGACGCAGGCGGAGCGCGCCGAATACACGTACCGGCAGACGGTGACAATTCAGGAGTTGGACGACAACGGGAGCGTGCGCGGGGAATACAAGGAAGTGCGCGACGTGATATTTTCGCCAACGCACGAACGGACCGAGCAGATGGTGGGCAAGCCGAAGGACGGGCTGAAATCGCTCAAGCTGACCGACGAAGATTTTCACGACATCCGCGAGATTCAGCCGCTGGTGCTGACCGATGAGGAGTTGTGGAACTACGAGACGAAGTTTCGCGGCGATGAACCGATGGACGGGCAGGATTGCTGGGTGCTGCAAGTGCGGCCGCGGCAGATTCTGGAAGGCCAGCGGTTCTTCGACGGCACCATCTGGGTGGACAAGAAGGAATACAACATTGTGCGGATGCAGGGACAGGCGGTGCCGCAGATCCGGTCGCTGAAGCAGGAGAACCTGTTTCCGCATTTCACGACGGTGCGGAAACCGGTGGACGGCAAACACTGGTTTGCGGCGGTGACCTACGCCGACGACACGCTGGAGTTTCGCTCAGGGCCGCTGCGGGAACGGCTGACGATCGCTTACAGCAATTACAAGCGGTTCAGCGCGACATCCACGTTCATTCCGAAATGAGGCTGGCGCTATGAAGAAGTCCGCGAAGGTGACGCTGACGGTGGTGGCCGTGGTGGGATTGGCTTCCTGCGGCAGGAGGCACCCAGATCCGTGCGAGGCGGCGACCTTTAACGAACAGGCTTGCCAGGAAGCGGTGCAAAAGGGCGGCTACTATTACAACGGCTCGTGGTTTCCGATGGTGTATCACTACCCGTATCCTTACTATTACGATTCCTACCGCGGATACGTATCGAGCGGGGGAGTAGTACGGGCGGATCCGGCGGCGTCTTACAGCGGCCCGGGAGTGGTGCGGGGCGGATTCGGAACGACCGGGGCCGGCCATGCATCGGGCGGGGGAGCGGGAGAGTAGACATGCGACGGGTAGCATCGGCACCGCGGCCGAATTGGGAAAAGAAAGTGGAAGAGGCCGGACTGACGTGGCACGGAGGCCAGCAGCCGTATTGGAACGAGTCGGCGTTCTATGAGTTCACGGCCAAGGAAGTGGACATACTGGAGGCCGCCACCAACGAACTCGAAAAAATGACGCTCGCGGCGGCGCAGCACGTGATCGATCACAAGCTGTACGCCAAGATGGGCATCCCGGAGAATGCCGTCCCGCTGATTGAAAGCTCATGGGAAGCGGAGCCGCCGTCGCTGTATGGGCGATTCGATCTGGCGTATGACGGCGTGCATCCGCCGAAGCTGCTGGAATACAACGCGGACACGCCGACGGCGCTGCTGGAAGCGGCGGTGGTGCAGTGGTACTGGCTGGAGGAGTTGTTTCCGAAGCGGGACCAATTCAATTCGCTGCACGAGCGGCTGATCGCGCTGTGGAAGGATCTGACACCGTACCTGCCGGGCAGCCGCGTGGACTTCTGCTCGATGGACGACCGGGAAGACGGCATGACGGTGACCTATCTGCAGGACACGGCGCGGCAAGCTGGATTGACGACGTCGATTTTCCCGATTGATGAAGTGGGATGGAACGGCGAGGCGTTTGTGGGGCCGGACGATGAGCCGTTGGGGGCGATCTTCAAGCTATATCCGTGGGAGTGGATGGTGCGCGAGGCCTTCGGCCAACATATCGGCAAGGACGGAACGGTATGGATCGAGCCGCCGTGGAAGATGCTGCTTTCGAACAAAGGAATTCTGCCAGTGCTGTGGGAGCTGTACCCGCGGCATCCTTATTTATTGGAAGCGAGCTTCCTGGGGCCGGGGTTGATGATGTCGTGGGTGAAGAAACCTCTATTGGGGCGGGAAGGGGCCAACATCACGATGCACCAGCCGGGCAAGGAAGTGGAGACGCCGGGCGGCTACGGGGCGGAAGGGTTCATCTACCAGGATTGCGCGTCGCTGCAGAGTTTCGATGGGAAGTACCCGGTGATCGGGAGTTGGATCATCGGGCATGAAGAGGGAAACGCCGCGGGCGGGATGGGCATTCGCGAAGCGGACACGCCGATTACAACCGACACCAGCCAGTTCGTGCCGCATTTGTTCGACTGAGGGCGCCGGCGTGGTTGCGCGATAGCGGCAACCGCTTGCTTATGGGGTTGTGAAAAAATCGGTTGGCAGGCGAAAGCGCCGGCGGAAGCGCCTGCCCCACAAAAAAAGCAAGCCCCTCATCCTAAAGACGCGGAAGACCGCTGGGAGCAAATCACCCAGCTATCGCTTCACCACTGTCAGAGTCACGGCCGAAGCGTACTGCGTGGAATGGTGGACGGCGTTGTGCGCTACCACGCCTTTGGCCTCGTCATAGTTGTTGCCGCCGGTATTGAGGTTGCGGTCGAAACGCGGGAAGTTGCTGCTCGATACTTCGATCCGGATGCGGTGGCCGGCCGGGAAATAGTTGCTGGTGGTCATGGGCTGGAGCGTAACCTTATATACTTTGCCGGATTCCAACCAGGCCAGCGGCTTGTCGTATCCATTGCGATAGCGCAGACGCTGGATGGTTTCGTCCAGGTTGTAGGCCGTGCCGTCGGGGTAGACGTCGATCAGCTTCACGGTGAAATCGGTATCTTTGGCATCGGAGGAGACGTGCAGCGTGACGCTGATCGGACCGCTGGCTTCGATGGGCTCTTTGAGGGGCTCGGAGGTGTAAACCAGGATGTCGGGCCGCGCCTCTTGTTTGCGCTGATCGAAAGCGCCGCCGGTGATCGCGTTGCCGGTGCAGCAGACGTTGCCGCCATAGCTGGGCACGGGATTCATGGGGTCGTACGTGAAGGTGTCGGGTTGGTCGGCGGAGGGCGCCGCGGTTGCAAGCACGCCATCGCCAGTCAAGGTGTTGGCCTTGCCGCCGCTTGAAAGGTAGAGCGTCATGGGTTGGGCGCCGGCGGGCGGCCAGGTATCGGCCGACTGCCACTTGTTGATCCCCATGGTGAAGTAGCGCACGCGCGGCATCTTCTCGAGGACTCCGTTGTCTTCACCCTTTAGGAAATGGTCGAACCAGCCGTAGGTGAGCTCGTCGTAATCCAGGCGCGCGTCGCCCATGCTGCGCTCGCCCACCATGGTGTTCTCCGTGGCGCGCTTATAGCCGCAATGCAGCGTGGGCGCGATTACGGCATACTGCTCATTGGCGATCTCGGGCCGCGCGGTCTTGCGGACATGGTTATACGCGGCCAGGTTCGGACCCACCGAGACGTCGTACCAGGACATGAACCAGAAACCCGGCACGTTGATGGTCATGTTGTCGTGCCACAGGCCGCCGCGATACCAGGCCGGGTCGTTGGGAGTGCGCTTGATCATGGCGCCGCCGGTGGAGACTTCGGCGCGGTCCGCGTAGATCCCGTGCGGTCCGTCGACCGCCTTGATGACGTCCATTACCGGCAGGTGTGTGAGAGCCTGCGACCAATCGACCGGCGGCATCTGCGGCGCCAGGTCGAACATTTTGGAGGCGTGGATCAAATCTTCCTGCGAGGTGTTCGGAGGGAACATCGGCCGCACCTGGTTCTGCTCGCCGTAGATCCAGGTGGCGAAGAGCAGTTGAACCGCGCCGCCCCGATACCAGTTGCCCTGCTCGAAGTAAGGAGCCACGCGGCCGACGCCGGCGCCGAAACCCTGCGGGATCATGGCGGCAAAAGCCGGATTGCCCTGCGCGGCGACGCCCAGTTGCCATTCGGCGGTCGAGGAGCATCCAATCGTCCCCACCTTGCCGTTGGACCACGGGCGTGACGACATCCAGGTGATGGCGTCGGCGCCGTCGGTGAGCGGCGCACCCAGAATATCGTAGATGCCTTCCGAGAAGAAGTGGCCGCGCTCGTTCATTTCCACGTAAGCGTAACCGCGCTTCACTGCTGCCAGTTCGGTGGCCATGTCGCGCGGCGCACCGTTGCGCACGTCCCAGAAATTGAAGTTGTAGGGCGTGCGCACGAAGATGATGGGGTATTTCCTGGAGGTGTCCTTGGGACGGTAGATGTCGGTCGCCATGCGCTTACCATCACGCATCGGCACCATGACTTTGCGTTCGATGATAGCGATGGATTCCAGCTCCTGCTCAGTGGCGCTGCGTTTGGCAAGCTGCTCCTTGGTGACGCCGCCGCGCTGTTGGGCGCCGGCCGTGAAGATCAGGGTGAGAAGGATAGCCGCGCAGACCGTGGCCATCCAGAGAGACGCCCGCGCGGGCTTGTTAGACATCATAAAGTCCCTTTCCACAAGTTTTACACCAGTGTACCGTTTTCAAGAAAGAGCGGGGTCTTCGCATCGATCGAACCTCTTCAAGCATCATGGAACCAGGAGGGGTTCCATTTGTCTGCCGCGGAACAACAGCACCCGACTGTCAATCCGTGGATCGTCGCGGTAGCGGTGATGTTCGCCACGTTCATGGAGGTGCTGGACACCACCGTGGTGAACGTTTCGCTGCCGCATATCGCGGGCAGCCTTTCGGTGAGCGTGGATGAGGCGGCGTGGGCCCTGACATCGTATCTGGTGGCCAACGCCATCATTCTGCCGATGACCGGCTGGCTGGCTAACTTCTTCGGGCGCAAACGGATGCTGATGGCGGCGGTGATCGGCTTTACCACGGCGTCATTCTTCTGCGGCCTGGCGCCCACCTTGCCCATCCTGATTCTGTTCCGCGTGATCCAGGGCGCCACCGGCGGCGCGCTGCAACCGCTCTCGCAGGCGGTCATGCTCGAGGCCTTTCCACCGCGCGACCGCGGCAAGGCCATGGCTTTCTGGGGGCTGGGAATCGTGGTGGCGCCGATGCTCGGGCCGGTGATCGGCGGCTGGCTGACCGACAACTATAGCTGGCGGTGGGTCTTCTACATCAACCTGCCGGTGGGCTTGATGTCGGTGCTGATGACCCGCTGGTTCATTTTCGATCCGCCCTACATCAAGCGCGGGAACCGGGGCATCGACTACTGGGGCATCGGTCTGCTGGCGGTGGGCGTCGGCGCATTGCAGATCCTGCTGGATAAAGGGCAGGAAGAGGACTGGTTTCAATCGCACTGGATCGCGCTGCTTGGCGTGGTGGCAGCGCTCGGACTGGCGGCGTTTGTGATCCGCGAATTGCGGGCGCGCGACCCCGTCGTGCACCTGCGGGTTTTCAAGAAGCGCACCTACAGCGCGGGAGTCTTTCTGATGACCGTGCTAGGGTTCGTGCTATATGGCAGCCTGCTGCTGGTGCCGGTTTTTCTGCAAACGCTGCTGGGGTACCCGGCGCTGGACGCGGGCATCGCGATGGCGCCGCGCGGGCTGGGATCGTTCCTCATGATGCCGGTGGTGGGAACGGTGATGGGGCGCTTCGACCCGCGGAAAACACTGGCAGCGGGGCTGGTGGGCGCGTCGTGGTCGCTGTATGCGCTGTCGCG
This sequence comes from Bryobacterales bacterium, assembly GCA_963842505.1. Classification (GTDB taxonomy): domain Bacteria; phylum Acidobacteriota; class Terriglobia; order Bryobacterales; family Bryobacteraceae; genus PALSA-129. The sequence goes on along the minus strand of CAWJGZ010000002.1, from coordinate 1,044,958 downwards.
GTTGAACCTGCAGGCGGGCTACTGGGACATTTTCTGGCCCCAGTTCATTCAGGGAGCCTGTCTGGCGATGCTGTTCGTGCCGCTCACCACGGCCACCATGGACCCGATTCCAAGAGAAGAGATGGGCAACGCCACCAGCATGTTCAACCTGATGCGCAACCTGGGAGGCAGCTTTGGGATCGCCGCCGCCACCACCTGTTTGTTCCGGCGGCAACAGTTACACACCCACCTGCTGGGAGAGCGCGTGACCGCACTCGACTCGCAGACCAGGGTGATGACGAAGGGCCTCGAAACCGTCATGATGACGCACGGCGCCGACCCGGTGACGGCGTCGCGGCAAGCCTATGTCTCGATCTGGGGCCTGATCCAGAGACAGGCGACGATGCAGTCGTTTGTGGATACGTTCCTCGCAATGGCGTTAGTCTTTATACTGATGCTTCCGCTGCTCACGGTAATGAAGAAGCCGAAGCATTACCGGGGTGGCGGAATGAGCCACTAACTATGCGAACCTTGGCGATGGCGCTCGGTCTGGCGCTGGCGGCCGTTTGGTCGCCGGCGGACTCCGGGACGGAACTGTTGGATGCGGCATCCAAGGGCGCGACGGTCACGGTGGAACAACTGCTTGCGAAGGGAGCCAGCTTGGCCGCCCAAGATAGGAATGGGCGGACCGCGTTGATGCTGGCGGCCCAGCACGGCCATGCCGAGACCGTGCGGGTGCTGCTCGAGGAGGGCGCTTCGGCCGACGACCGCGATGCGCACGGTTACACCGCCTACGGCCTGGCGGTGTTTTCGCCCGCGGGTGCGAAGGCGGCCATCGATGCAGTCTTGAGCGTTCTTCCGCAGCCGCCGCGGCCGCACCTGGCGGTCGAAACCGTATGGAGCGCCGCGGGCTTGTACAGTTCCTGCTTCCTGCGTCCCGAGCAACTGGTGCAGCAGGTGGGGGCGATCCAACTCGACGCCATCGCGCTGGTGGATTTCCGGAGATTCTTTGCGCAGTCAAGCAGGGGGTTGGTGGAGATCGTGAAGGCGGAATCCCACGGGGTAGCCAAGATCCCGGACGACGAGGCGTTCGAGGACGCCGACGCAGTGCTAGCCCTGGAGGTCAAGCCGGTAGCGGCGTGCGTTCCGCAGCAAACCAACGACAACCTAAGCCTGACCGTAGAAGCGCAACTGGTCCGCTCCAAGGACCGGTCGGTGGTGTGGAAGAAGACTTACGGCGGCGGCCTGCCGGGCCTGCACGCGCGCCTGGTGACGAGCCCTTCGCAGTACTTCCCGGTATATGACGAATGGACCAGGGCGCACGTGGAGCAGGTTTACGGGGACGCCGTGGAAACCTGGTACCGGACGAAGCCGTGAGGGTGCGCGATGCAAGAGTGGATAAACGCGGGCGTGAGCGAGCGGCCGTAGACGCAGCCCGGAACTGGCCGCTCGCTAACGCTCGCGGTTCTGGGCTCGGAATCGGTGATTTCTCGGGGAAATCGCGATGGCATCCGTGAAATCCCCATTGCGGCAAGTGCCGCAGCCATCCACGGCCTTTACTCTCGAAGACCAGCGCCAGATGACGCGGGCCAGGAACTACTTTGCCTGGCAAAGCCGCCTGGTGCTGCGGGAAGTGGGACAGCGTGTGGTCGAAGTGGGTTGCGGCATCGGCAACCTCACTGGTCTGTTGCTGGATCGCGAGCTGGTGGTCGCGCTGGACCCGGAGGCGGCCTGCGTGGAGCGGCTGCGGCAACGCTACGGACCGCGCGAGAACCTGCAAACCCTGGTGTGCGACACGGCCCGGCCGGAGTTTCGCGAGCTGGCCAGGCGCCGGCCGGATTCGTGTGTGTGCGTGAACGTGCTCGAACATATCGAGGACGACAGCGGCGCGGTCGACGCAATGGCGTCGATCCTGATGCCCGGCGGGGTGATTGTGCTGCTGGTTCCGGCATTCGAGGCGTTGTATGGGCCGATCGACCGGAACCTGGGGCACTACCGGCGGTACCGTCGCGGCGGCATCGCCCGCCTGGCCGAACAGGCCGGGTTGAGAGTCACGAAGGCGCACTACGTGAACTCGATCGGCCTGGCAGGCTGGTGGATGAATGCGCATGTGTGGAAGCGCGAGGCGCAGTCGGAAGCGCAGATTGCGGTCTTCGACCGGTTGGCGGCGCCGCTGCTGGAGCGCGTGGAAGCCGTCTTGCCGCCGCCATTCGGCCAGTCGCTGCTGGCGGTGCTGAGGAAGTAGAATAGCGGGCAGAGAAGGCGCTTGCGGGTTTCGATCCTCATTCCGGTGTACAACGAGTTCCCTACGCTGCTCGCCGTGCTGGAGCGGGTTATCCACGCGGAACTGCCGGCGGGCTGCGAGAAGGAAATCATCGTGGTGAACGATGGGTCCACCGACGGCACCGCGGCCCTGCTGGAGCGATTCGCCGGCTTGCGGCTGGTGGTGGTTCATCACGAAGGCGCCAACCGCGGTAAGGGTGCGGCGCTGCGCACCGGCCTCGCCAAAGCCACGGGCGACATTGTGCTGGTGCAGGATGGGGATCTGGAGTACGATCCCGACGACTACAACCTGCTGCTTCAGCCGATAGTGGACGGACGCGCCGACGTGGTGTACGGATCGCGGAACTGGGCGGGGATGAAGTGGCAGAACCGGTTGGCCAACCGGATTCTGACGCTGGCGGCCAACCTTCTGTACCACGCCGCCATCACGGACGAGGCGACGGCCTATAAGGCATTTCGCACCAGCGTGGCGCGGCTGGTGCGTCTTGAGTGCGTGCGATTCGAGTTCTGCCCGGAAGTGACGGCCAAGCTGCGGCGCCTGGGCTGCCGCATCCACGAAGTGCCCATTTCATACAATCCGCGGGGCATCGCGGAAGGCAAGAAGATCCGCGCGAAAGACGGCTTCCAGGCGCTCTGGACGCTGGTGTGGTACCGGTTCGCGAGAAAGCGGACGTTCTGCTTATCCGCCGCAGGCTACCAGATGCGCAAGGGGACTTCGCCCGGGGACCAGCCGATGCCAACCGACGCGGTGTAGATCAAGCGGTTGTAGAGGCTGAAGTTGGGGCTGCGGTACTGGTTGGCGGTGTAGCTGGCAAGAAAGCTGAGGGAATGGAACAGCTTGCGGCTCAGACTGAAAGAGCCGGACGTGTTGCCATAGGTGCCGCTCACGTTCCCGATGGAGAGGGCCCTGCTGTACACAAAGGCCACACCCAGGCTCCAGTTGCGCAGGCCGGTGTATCCGTATCCGCCGACCACCGAGGCGGTGCGGGATGTGAGGAAAAGTCCGTTGCCCGGAGTGACGGTTTCTCCGCCGGCGGCGTAGGCTACACCGTGGGCGAAGGTCTTGGACAGCCGCGCGGAAAAATTGGGAACCCAGTTGACGTGATAAACCAGCGCGCTAGTGGTCGTGAAGCCGAGCAAGGCGGCCACGTTGGGATCGACCGGAACGCTCTGGATGAACGTGGTCTCGGCGTGCATGAATCCGCCGTAACCGGAAAACTCCACTGTTCGGGAAATTCGCGTCGCGAAGGTAACAGAGGCGCCCTGGAGGTCGCTCGAGGAGAGGATGCGGGTGAAGGAGTAATGGGTAAAGTTGTAGTTCACTCCAAAGGTGGAACGCCGCGAGAGCCGGTACTGGAAATCGCCCGTGGCATCTTCGCCGGTAACTCCATACAGCGCCGCGGAGGCGTAGCGATTGACGAAGAAGCCGCCGCCCAGATCGAAGGAGAGGCGCGAGGACTTTTGAATGACGAGATCGGACTGGGTGGTGGAAAAAAGCGTGCGGGTGTAGTAGAAGTCGCTGGTGGGAACGAAGCTTTGGGAAGGATCGAAGGGCACGGTTTCGGTGAGCCCCACGTTCGGATTGTTGAATGAGAACATGCCCAACGCTTCACGCAAGGTGAACTTGACGTGACGACTCATCTGCTGCGTCAGACCGAAATTCAGTCCCTGGTTGAGGGAGCTGTAGTTGGAGTAGCCGGAATAATCGGTGTAGCCGATGTGATAATCGACGCCGATGTGGGTATGCCGCCAACTATGGGATCCACTAATGCCGCCCGAGATTGTGACTCCATAAGCACTGACGTTGGCGAGTTGGTTCTGGCTGTTGAGGGCGACGCCGGAGAGACCGTTGCTATAGGAGCCGCTGACCGACAGGAAAGGCCGGAAACTGATTTGCGGCGCTGCCATGGCGGCGGGAGCGTCGCCGCGCGAAAGGATCGCGGGGCCGGCGTACTGGCCGAAGGCGGGCAGGACGAAGACCAGGGTCAACAGTACACGAGCCGGATTCAATCGGGTTCCTCCGTTTGGAACGAGCAGCAACTCAAAGTCTGACGCGGCAATGCGGGGTGTGTCAAGCAGCAGAGTGCGCGGAACGGGTTGCCAAGTACTACGACTACTGCGCGCCGCGCGAGAGCAGCATGGCCTTAATCGTGTGGAAGACGATGTATGAGTCCAGACGGAAGGACATATTCTTGATGTAATAAAGGTCGTATTCGAGCTTCATGATGGTGTCCTCCAGAGTGTCGCCGTACTTATAGTTGATTTGAGCCCAGCCGGTGATGCCGGGACGGACGCAATGGCGCTGGCGGTAGTACGGGATCTTTTCGGAGAGCGCCTGCACGAATTCAGGCCGCTCGGGGCGCGGACCCACGATGGACATGTCGCCGATGAGGCTGTTGAACAGTTGGGGCAACTCATCGAAGCGGAGTTTACGGATGATGCGGCCGACTCTGGTGATCCGGGGATCGTCTTTGGAAGCCCAGACGGCTCCGGTTTGCGCTTCGGCGTCGGCCCGCATCGACCGGAATTTGTAAAGCGTGAAAAGCCGGCCGTCGAGCCCCACGCGCACCTGGCGATAGAGAATCGGGCCAGGCGACGAAAGCCGCACGGCCAGCGCGGTCAGAAGCATGACGGGCGAGGCCACCACCAGGGCCAAGGCCGAGAGCAGCCGGTTGGACTTGGTCTGCGCCAGCAGAGTCGTCGTGCGCGGGCCGAGCTCACCCGAATAAATGAGTTGCGATGGACGCAGTTCACGGATGCAAACGCGGCCGCATACGTGTTCGAAGGCGGTGGCAGCCTCCTCGATGATGTAGCCCGCAAAGCGCAGATCGAGGAGTTCGACCACAGGCATACGCTGCCGCCGCTCCGACATTCCGATCACCAGGCGGTGCGGGCGGGTCGCCTGGACCACTTCGGTGAGCGAACTGAGCGGGCCCAGCACCTTGCCGCCGGGAAGGGGAGCGCCGGTTCTCCTGTCCATCGGCCACATAGCCGGTCACCTCCAGAGCTAGCTCGGGGTGTTCTTCAATGTGGCGGGCAATGTCCTCGAGGACGGGGCTGCTGCCCACCAGCAGGAGAGTATCGCGCCCCATCACCTGGTGCGCGAAGGCGCTAAAGGCGATCCGCCACAGGAACAGGCCGGCCATGGCCAGCGTGCTGCCGACGACCATCACGTGAATGGAAACACGCTGCGAGGGAATCAGATAACTGAGGAAGCCCTGTACCAGGAATGCGACGCCCATCACCAGGCAGAGCTGTTGCAGCAGGACGATCCGCGACTGCACGTGGACCCGCGAATAGAGATCGCTGAAGTGCATGCCGACCAGGATTGTGAGCACGACCGGAACAAGGCGAGCCAGGCCACCCTCGTCGAGCAGGTAAGTTTGGGGATCGACGTCGAACGTAAGGTAGGTTGCCAGGACGAAAGCGGAAGTCGCCAGCAGGATGTCCGAAACCAACAGCGTGAGCGAAGTGGCGGGAACGTTTACCCGAAAAAAGCGCGTCATCCAAGGGGCACCGAAGATTACAACAGCCACACCATTATAACCACAGCCGGGAATGCCGATGCCGCTGCCGCTTAGGCTATAGTGATTATTAGAATCGATGCCATCGGGGGGGAATTCGCTCGAGCGAGACGCGCAAGAGATGGCCGCCGCGGCGGCCAAGTACCGGTACGCGATACTGGCACTGCTCACGCTGCTGTATGGGTGGGGGGCGGCGCGGCACGCGGCGTCGAAGCCGCTGTGGTATGACGAAGTCATCACGGTGATCTCGGCGTCGGCGCCGGACGCGGCCGCCACCTGGAAGCTGGCACAACTGACCGATGCGAGTCCGCCGCTCCCCCACCTGCTGACGCATTTTGCCATGCGCTGGTTCGGACCGGGCGATGTGGCCATCCGCCTGCCGGCGATCGCCGGGTTTTGGATCTTCTGCCTCTGCCTGTTCTGGTTTGTGCGCCGCCGTCTGGGTATTTTCTACGGCTTGGCGGCGTTGCTTCTGCCCCTGGCCACCCAGGCCTATGATTACGCCTACGAAGCGCGGGCTTACGGACTCGAGTTCGGCTTTGCCGGCCTCATGCTGGTGTCGTGGCAGGCCGCCACTTGCTCACGCCGGCCGCAAGAGCGGGTCAAACATGCCGCCGCCTGTGCCGCACTTGCGCTGAGCCTGATGGGCGCCTTGATGTGCCACTACTATGCGGTCATGCTCTACGTTCCGCTGGCTGGTGGGGAAGCCTATCGCTCCTGGAAGGCGCGGCGCATTGACTGGGGTATCTGGACGGCAATGGCTTGCGGAGCGGCGCCGCTGGTCTGGTACGTGGCCACCATCCGGGCCGTGGTCCATGAGTTCAGCCAGGCTACCTGGGCTCTGGCCAACCCCGCCCAGGTGGCGGAGTTTTGGGAAAACGGGCTGCAGCCCGGCGTGAGTTATCTGGTGCTGGGGTTGGCGTTGATGGCATTCTGGGCGTGGAAGCATCCTGACTCGTCCGGCCTGCCGGATAACCCACCTGCTTTTCCTCTCCATGAGATCCTCGCCGGCATCCTGTTCCTCGGCATTCCGGTTTTCGTGATGGCTGCGGGATTGCTGGTGACCCACATGTTCTCCCCGCGGTACGCGCTGCTGAGCCTCACGGGCGTCTTGCTGCTGACGCCGGCGGTGGTGGCGCGCCTCTCGGGCGGGCGCTCGCTGCCGGCGTTCGCGATGCTGGCGCTCGCAGTGCTCCGATTGTTCGTGGCGACGGCGACGGTTCCTCCGCCGCGAAATCCGCTCGCCGAGGAATCCTTGCTGGTTGGGGCCCTGCGGCAGGGACCGGTGGTAGTGGCCGACGGCCAACTGTTCCTGCAAATGTGGCACTACACGCCCGAGCCGCTGAAATCAAACTTGATTTTTCTGGTGGATAAGACCGCCGCTGTAAAATACGAGGCCTTCAATACGGCCTCCATCGATCCCTCCTTGACCAGTTTGCGCCGCTGGTGTCCGCTGCGCGTGATCGACTACCGCGACTTCGCCACTCCCGGAAAGGAGTTTCGCGTCTTACAAAGTCTCCTCAAGCCGGGCTGGCTGCTGGCGAAGATTGCGGCCGACGGCGGCTCCGAGACCGTCGAGCAGTATACTAACATTCGTCAACTTTACCGCGTGCGAATCCCCGAATAACTTGCTGGCATGGCTTCCATAGGCGAAGCTAAACCGTAATCCCGCAGTCACTTGAAGTACGGTCTCCCGGCGGCGCCGGCGGCTTTTCCCGGCCATTAACTTTAGGCCATAAAAGTTCCACAACCAAGGGCAAGATATTATGCCACCCCGGATCGCCCGAATATTGCCTCTTGCAACGCTGGAAGCAAAACGCCCCGACGGCCGCGGGAGGGCCGCATGTCGTGAAGGTTGTGATCCTGTGCGGTGGTCTGGGAACACGGCTTCGTGAAGAGACCGAGTTCCGTCCTAAGCCCATGGTGGAGGTCGGTGGCCGCCCCATCCTGTGGCACATCATGAAAATCTACGCGCACCACGGCTTCCGCGACTTTGTGCTGTGCCTGGGTTACAAGGGCAACATCATCAAAGAATATTTCCTGAATTACGAGGCCATGAACAACGACTTCACCATGAAGCTCGGAGAGCGCGCCCAACTGCGGTGCCACGGCCATCACGCCGAAGAGGGCTTCAGCGTGACCCTGGCCGATACCGGCCTGGATTGCCAGACCGGCGGACGCCTGGCCAAGGTCCGGAAGTACGTGGATGGCGACACCTTCCTGCTCACTTATGGCGATGGCGTGAGCGACGTCAACATCCGGCGGCTGCTCGATTTTCACAAGAGCCACGGCAAGATCGCCACGGTCACCAGCGTTGCGCCGATTTCCCGTTTCGGCATGCTCGACCTGGCGGAGCGCGGCCAGGTGCAGAGATTCGCCGAAAAGCCCAAGGCCGACGGGTGGATGAGCGCCGGCTTCTTCGTCTTTCAGAAAAAGTTCTTCGAGTACCTAGGCGGCGATGACTGCATTCTGGAGCGCGAGCCCCTGGAGCGTCTCGCCAATGAAGGCCAACTCATGGCCTACCAGCACGACGGCTTCTTCTACGCCATGGACACCTATCGCGAATACCAGCACCTGAACGATCTCTGGAACCGCCAGGCAGCGCCCTGGAAATTGTGGCAGGACGCCCCCGCACGGCCGCGCCTGGTGAGCGCCCGATGAACAGCCTGACCACCAGCGTGATTCGCGAAGACGCCGAACGGATCGTGGCCGAAATGCGCCGCGAGCTTGCCGCGCTCGACGGCGCCACCTTGCTGGTGACCGGAGCGAGCGGCTTCCTGTGCAGCCATTTTCTGGAAACCATCGCAGTGTTTAACGAAACCGCGCGGCCCGGATGCCGCGTGCTCGGAGTGGATAATTTCAAAACCGGACTGCCGGAACGGCTGGCCTGGGTGGCCGGACGCCACGACATGGAACTGCGGCCGTGCGATGTATCGGCCGGCTTCGAACCGGGCGAGCCGGTGGATTTCATCATTCACGGCGCGGGCATCGCCTCGCCGCCGGTATACCGCCGGTTTCCGCTCGAAACCATCGACGTCAACGTCAACGGCGCGCGCCACATGCTGGAACTGCTGCGGCGCCGCGGGCGCGGCATGCTCCTGCTCAGCAGCAGCGAGATTTACGGCGACCCGGACGCCGCCCACATCCCCACCCCGGAAGATTTTCGCGGCTACGTTTCCTCCACCGGGCCGCGCGCCTGCTATGACGAATCGAAGCGCCTCGGCGAGACCCTGGCGATGACGTACTACCGGCTCTACGGCGCGCCGGTCAAGATCATCCGGCCGTTCAATGTGTATGGGCCGGGGCAGCGCCTGGACGATGGCCGCATCATTCCGTCGCTGATGTCGGCGGCCTATCATCGCCAGCCCATCGTGCTCTATAGCGATGGCCGCGCCACGCGCAGCTTCTGCTACGTGCGCGACGCCATCCGCGGCATGTTGCTGGTGCTGCTCTCGCCTGTTGCCGGAGAAGCCTTCAACGTCGGCAACGACGAGGAGATTTCCATCGGCGACCTGGCGCGCATCGCCGCCGCGCTCGACGGCCCGCCCGAGCTGCCTGTGCAATTCGAAACCAGCGCGGAGGCCGATTACCTGAGTGACAACCCGCAACGCCGCTGTCCCGATCTTGCCAAGTTGCGCAAGCTGGGAAGTTGGTCGCCGCAGGTGAAGGTGCGCGAGGGCTTGGGGCGGACGCTCAAGTCTTACCGCGAAGGAGCCTGCGCATGATCGTCACCATCATCGGCACCGGCTATGTCGGCCTTGTGACCGGCGCGTGCCTGGCTTCCAAAGGCCACACCGTGCGATGCGTGGATGTATCCGAAGAGCGAGTCAGCCTGATTCGCGCCGGCCGGACGCCTTTTTATGAGCCGGGGCTGGAGGAACTGCTGCGCGACGGACTGGCGAGCGGCCGGCTATCCGCTACTACCAGCCTGGAATCGGCCATGCAAGCGAGCGAGCTTTCGCTGATTGCCGTCGGCACGCCGGCCAAAGGCGAGGATCCCGACCTTTCGTTCCTGGAGAACGCCGCCGCTCAGATCGGCGCACAACTGCCGGCGCTCGGCCGCTATCACGTGGTGGCCGTCAAGAGCACGGTGATGCCCGGCACCACTCGCAACATCGTGCAGCCCACGCTCGAAATCACCTCCGGACTGCTGTTGGGCGAGTTCGGTCTGTGCATGAACCCGGAGTTCCTTCGCGAAGGTTCCGCGGTGGAAGATTTCCGCACGCCCGACCGCATCGTGATTGGCCAAGCCGACGCCCGATCGGGCGACGTGCTGGAACGCTTGTACCGTCCCTATGATTGCGACAAGCTGCATGTCAGCCTGGAAGAAGCGGAGTTGACCAAGTACGCTTCCAACTCCCTGTTGAGCGTCCTGATTTCTTTCGGCAATGAGCTGGCCGGTCTGTGCGAAGCCACGCCCGGCGCCGATTTGGAAACGGTGATGGAAGCGCTCTACCTGGATCGCCGCCTTTCGCCCGCGGGTCCCGCCGGGCGTATCCGGCCCGAGGTTCTTTCTTACCTGCGCGCCGGGATCGGTTTCGGAGGCAGTTGCCTGCCCAAGGATGTCAACGCGCTGCGCGTTTACGGAAAGCGCCTCGCCGTCGGGACGCCACTGCTCGACGCCGTTATCGCGACCAACGCCCACCGGCCCGCCCAGGTGGTGAACCTGGCCGAGGCGGCCCTGGGGAACCTAGTGGGAAAGACCATCGCGCTACTGGGCCTGGCCTTCAAGAACGGAACCGACGATCTGCGCAGTTCCCCCGCGCTGGCCGTTTTCCACGCGCTCGAAGATCGCGGCGCCAACGTGCAGGCTTACGATCCGTTCGTATCCCCGCAAGCCGCGGCCCACGCCGGCTTGCTCGCTCCCTGCGGCGCCAGCCTGGAAGCGGCTCTGCTGGACGCCGACGCGGCTCTGATCACGACCGCCGACCCCGCCTATCGCACCGCCGATTGGGCGCGGTTGACGGCGGCCATGCGGACTCCGGTTTTGATCGATGGCCGCAACATCTTGCGCAATGTCCCATTGCCCGCAGGGGTCCGCTATTACCCCATTGGGGTGGGACGGCAACGGCGGACTGCGCCCGAGGGCGCCATCCGGGTTCTCCCCGCCATCGCAACGGTGAACTAATATGGACCCTCACACCGACCGCAAGCAAGCGCTGAAAGATCAGATTCTGAGCCTGGTCCAGGAGTATTACCGGGTGGCCCATGAGAAGCCTGCTTTCGTGCCGGGCCAATCGCGCATCCCGTATGCGGGCCGCGTCTACGACGCCCGCGAGATGACCCTGCTGGCCGATTCGGCGCTGGACTTCTGGCTGACTGCCGGACCCTATGCCGACCGCTTCGAGCGGCGCATGCGCCAGTTCTTCGGTTGCCGCGATTTCCTGCTGGTCAACTCCGGATCTTCCGCCAATCTGTTGATGCTGAGCACGCTTTGTGCGCCCGCCCTGGCCAGGGATCTGGCCGCCGGGAGCCTCGCTCCACTGGCGCCCGGCGATGAAGTGATCACCCCCGCCGTCACCTTTCCCACCACCGTGGCGCCCATCGTGCAGAATCGCCTGGCGCCGGTGTTCGTCGATTGTGAAGTGGGCACTTACAACATCAACCCGCGACTAGTGGAAGACGCCATCGGTCCGCGCACCCGCGCCATCTTCGTGCCGCACACGGTGGGCAACCCCTGCGACATGGAAATCATCGGCGAAGTGGCGCGCCGCCGCGGCCTGTGGCTGCTGGAAGACGGCTGCGATGCGCTGGGCGCCACCTTCAACGGCCAGCTCGCCGGCACTTTTGGCGAAATGTCCTCGTTAAGCTTTTACCCGGCCCATCACATCACCATGGGTGAAGGCGGCGGCATCGCCATCAATGGTTTCGGCCTGCAGAAGACCGCCCGCTCAGTCCGCGATTGGGGCCGTGATTGCTGGTGCGACCCCGGCAGGTCAAACACCTGCGGCATGCGCTTCGGCTGGCAATTGGGCGAACTGCCCTGCGGCTACGACCACAAGTACATTTATTCGAACATCGGCTACAACCTCAAGGTGACGGACTTGCAAGCTGCCATCGGCCTGGCCCAAACCGAAAAAATGGAAGCTTTCATCGCGGCGCGCCGGAACAATTTCCAGCGTCTCTACGAGGGCCTGTTGGCGCATGAAGACCACCTGATTCTGCCGAAAATCGATCCGCGCGCCAACCCCTCGCCATTCGGTTTTCCCATTACCGTGCGGCCGGGTGTGGACCGCGGCCGCCTGGTCCGCCACCTGGAAGACGCGCAAATCGAAACGCGCCTGGTCTTCGGCGGCAACATCGTCCGCCAGCCAGGATTCCTCAACATCGAGAAGCGCGTGCATGGCGATCTCGCCGAGTCGGACATCATCATGCGCGACACTTTCTTCATCGGCGTCTACCCCGGCCTTACGGCCGAAATGATCGGCTACGTTCTCGAAGTATTCCGGGATTTCTTCACCGCCAGGGGCCAGGCGCGGCCCGCCGCGATGCAGCAGGTGACTCTGCCATGACTGCCATAGGCTGCGCCGCCAAACGCAATCCGATCGTCGAAGAGGATGTCGCGAGAATCGTCGCCCACAACCTGCCGTGGCGCACCTTCGCGAACAAGACCGTGCTCATCTCGGGCGCCAACGGCTTCCTGCCGGCCTACATGGTGGAGACCCTGCTCTACCTGAACGAAGTCGATCGCTCCATGAATTGCCGCGTCATCGGGCTGGCCCGCAATCGCGAGAAAGCGCGCAAGCGGTTCGCCCATTTCCTGGACCGGCAGGATTTTGCGGTGGTCATCCAGGATGTCACCGCGCCGCCCACCATCCCCGTTCCCGTGGATTTCATCATTCACGCGGCGAGCCAGGCCAGTCCGAAATACTATGGCAGCGATCCGGTGGGCACGCTCGCGGCCAACAGCCTGGGCACTTACAACCTGCTCTCCTTCGCCAGAGACTGCCGTGCCGAAGGCTTTCTGTTTATCAGCAGCGGCGATGTCTACGGCCAAGTTGCGGACTCGCAGATCCCCACCCGGGAAGATTGCTTTGGCTATCTCGACCCCAACCAGGTGCGCGCCTGTTACGGCGAGAGTAAGCGCATCGGCGAGACCATGTGCGCGGCCTTCGGCCACCAGTTCGGAGTGGCCGCGAAAATCGTCCGCCCCACGCATACTTATGGGCCCGGCATGGCCATGGACGACGGCCGCGTCTACGCCGATTTTGTAGCCAACATCGTGCGCCGTGAAGATATCGTGTTGAAGAGCGACGGCACCGCCCGCAGGGCTTTCTGCTATCTGGCCGACGCCGCCCTGGCCTTTTTCACGGTCTTACTGAAGGGCGAACGCGGGCAGGCTTACAACGTGGGCAACGAAGCCTGCGAATCAAGCGTCGCCGATCTCGCGCGGATGCTCGTCGGCCTGTTTCCCGAACGGCGGCTGTCTCTACGATTCGAGATCTCACCCGCGCCGGCCGGCTATATCCCGAGCAAGGTCAGCCGCGGCTCTCTCGATACCGCCAAACTCCGCGCCCTGGGCTGGCGGCCCGCCACCACACTTCAAGAGGGATTCAAAAGAACTGTCATGAGTTTTGAGGAACAGCGATGAAAGACGTCAATCGAAGGCCTTTGTTCATTTTCGAGATGGCCAACAACCACATGGGCAGCGTCGAGCACGGCTGCAAGATCGTCCAGGCCATGCGCGAGGCCGCGGAAGGTTTTCCGTTCCACTTCGCGGTGAAGTTGCAGTACCGCGATATCGACACCTTCATCCATCCCGATTACCGCCAGCGCTTCGACCTCAAGTTCGTCAAGCGCTTTTCCGAAACCCGGATTCCGTGGGACGGCTACAAGAAGATCAAGGACGCCATCGAAGAGGCCGGTTTCACCTCCATCTGCACGCCCTGGGACGAAATATCGGTGGACCGCATCGAGGAGCACGGCTTCGACTTCATCAAGATCCCCAGTTGCTATCTCACCGACTGGCCGCTGCTGGAGCGCATCGCAAAATCCGCCAAGCCCCTCATCGGTTCAACCGCCGGCGTGGCGCTGGAGGATATCGACCGCGTGGTCAGCTTCTTCCACCACCGCCAAAAGAACTTCTCGCTGATGCACTGCGTGGGCGAGTACTCCACCAGGGACGAAAATCTCCACCTGGGCCAGATCCGGCTCCTGCAGAAGCGTTACCCCGGTCTTGAAATCGGCTACTCCACGCACGAACGCCCCGACAATTTTGAAGCCGTCAAAATCGCCATCGGCATGGGCGCCAACCTCTTCGAAAAGCACGTGGGACTGCCCACCGATACCATCAAGCTCAATGCTTATTCCGCCACGCCGCCACAGGTTCGGCAATGGCTCACCGTGGCGGCTCAGGCTTACGCCATGTGCGGCTCGGATGATGAGCGCTATCCCTTCACGGACCTCGAAGTGCGCACTTTGCGCGACCTGCGGCGAGGCATTTTCGCCAAACAGGACGTGCGCCCCGGCGAGCGATTGACGCCGTCCAACGTCTATTACGCCATTCCCAACACCGCCGGCCAGGTGGTTGCCAACGACTTCTCGAAATACACCGACTTTTATGCCACCGCGCCCATAGCCGCCAACCAGGCCGCGCTTTCCACCAACACGCGCGCCTGCCACCGGCTCAAGCAGGTCTACCAGATCGTCGCCGAAGTCAAAAAGATGCTCAAGCGCAGTAAGGTGGTGGTCCCCGGACAGTGCGAGCTGGAAATCTCCCACCATTACGGCATCGACAACTTCTTTGAGTCCGGTTCCACCGTCATCACCGTGGTCAACCGCGAATACTGTAAGCGCGTGATCGTGATGCTGCCCGGCCAGACACACCCCGAGCAGTATCACAAACAGAAAGACGAAACCTATCACATTCTCCACGGCGAGATTCTGCTGAACCTGGACGGCGTCGAGCAAATCAAAAAGGCTAACGACGTTGTGGTGATCCCGCGGGAAGCCAGGCACGGCTTCACTACCCGCACCGGCACGGTGATCGAAGAAGTCTCCTCCTATTACACCCAGGGAGATTCCTTCTATACCGACGCCACCATTGAAGCGAACCCGAATCGAAAGACTTATGTGTCGTATTGGATGGACTGAGTGTTGACATTCGTGTGGGACATCGACGACGTCCTTAATAACCTGATGCGGAGCTGGTTCACGGAGGAGTGGCTGCCCGGCCATCCGGAATGCCATCTGACTTACTCCGGCTTACTCGAGAACCCGCCGCACCGCGTGCTGGGAATCCCGAAGCAGGAGTATCTCGCCTCGCTCGACAAGTTTCGCCTCTCGGAAAAGGCCCAAGGCATGCAGCCCAATGCCAGCATCCTTGGCTGGCTGCAATCTTACGGCGCGCGCCACCGGCACATGGCGCTCACCGCCCGGCCGCTCGAGAGCATTCCCTGCCTAGCCGAGTGGCTGTTCCGCCATTTTGGAAATTACATGAGGGATTTTGGCGTAGTCCCGACCCGGCTTCAGCATGGTGTACCCCGCTATGACTCGAACAAGGGAGACTACTTGCGGTGGTTCGGCAAGGCAGACTGCCTGATCGACGACAGCGAAGAGAACATCGCTGCCGCGCAAAGCCTCGGCATCGGCAGCGTGCTCTACCCGCAGCCGTGGAACCGCAACGCGGAAACCGTGGATGAAACCTTGCGGCGCCTGGCCGATTTGGCGGAGGCAAATTGATGAACCCGCGTTTCGGGGCTGCGCCAGCTCACAACACTTTCCACACGGCTTGCGCCGTGGGCTATTATCTTGTGCCCTCCGGGCTAGCCGGAAAACACCTGGCGGGCTTTGTGGGGCAGGATGGTATCCTGCGCGCCGGTTGGCAACCGGCGCCGGGCGGCCATTGGCAAACGCCGGCAGGCGGGTTACCAACCCGCCGCAGGTTGGCAACCTGCCCCACAAGCCGCGGAAAGCTGGCGAGAAATGCCGGTTAAGCTCTACTTCCACACGGCTTGCGCCGTGGGCTATTATCTTGTGCCCTCCGGGCTAGCCGGAAAACACCTGGCGGGCTCTGTGGGGCAGGATGGTATCCTGCGCGCCGGTTGGCAACCGGCGCCGGGCGGCCATTGGCAGACGCCGGCAGGCGGGTTACCAACCCGCCGCAGGTTGGCAACCTGCCCCACAAGCCGCGGAAAGCTGGTGAGAAATGCCGGTTAAACTCTCCGATTATGTGATCGAGTTTGTGGCCGGCGCCGGCGTCAAACATATCTTTATGCTGGCCGGCGGCGGCTGCATTCACCTGGCCGATTCGGTGGGCCGGAACAAGGACATCGAGTATGTCTGCTGCCTGCACGAACAGGGATGCGGCTTCGCGGCCGAAGCCTACGCCGAATACACCAATCATCTGGCCGTTTGCCTGGTTACCACCGGCCCGGGAGGCACCAACGCTGTCACTCCGCTGGCCGCCGCTTGGGTGGAAGGCGCCAGTTGCCTTTTCATTTCCGGACAGGCCAAACGCGCGGACCTCATCGGCGCGTACGGCGTTCGTTCCATGGGGCCGCAGGAAATCGACATCGTTTCGGTAGTGCGCCCCATCACCAAGTACGCCAAGACGGTGCTCGATCCGGAATCCATTCGCTATGAGCTGGAAAAGGCTGTCTACATTGCCACCCATGGCCGCCGCGGACCGGTCTGGCTCGACATCCCGCTCGACGTGCAAGCCGCGCAACTCGATGAGACCAGCCTGCGCGGTTTCACGCCCGATGCGGAACCCAGTTCGCACCCAGCGGTCGCGGCCGCGCGCCTGGAACAGCAGGTGTCGGAAGCCATCGAGCTGCTGAACCGGTCGCGGCGCCCGGCATTGTTCCTCGGCAACGGCGTGCGGAGCGCCGCCGCGCAAGGGTTGGTGAACCGGCTGATTGAAACGCTCCGGATCCCCGTGCTGGTCACTTGGAAAGTGATCGATCTGCAGCCCGAATCGAGCGATTACTACGCCGGGCGTCCCGGCGGCATGGGCCAGCGCGGAGCCAACTTCACACAGCAGAATGCCGATTGCCTGATGGTGCTCGGCGCGCGGCTCGATCGGCCGCAGACGGCCTTCAGCCACGCGAATTTCGGGCGCGCCGCCAAGAAAATTCTGGTGGACATCGATCCGGCCGAAATCGGCAAATTCCAAATGCCCATCGACGTGCCGGTGTGCGCCGACACCGCGGATTTCATCGCCGAATTCCTCCGCCAGGCGGGCAAACTCGCGCGCCTTGACCGCTCCTGCTGGATTGCGCGGGTGAAGGAGTGGCAGCGGCAGTACCCGGTGGTGCTTCCTGAGTACTGGAGTGAGTCCCATGGAACGGTCAACTTGTACGTGCTGATGGACGTGTTATCGGATGAATTGGGCGCGGATGACTTACTGGTGCCGGGCAGTTCCGGCCCGTGCAGTGACGTGTTCATGCAGGCCTTCCGGGTGAAGCCCGGCCAGCGCGTGGTGAACGCGCCGGGCCTGGGCGCCATGGGCACCGGTTTGCCCGGCTCCATCGGCGCGTGCCTGGCCAGCGGCGGGCGGCGCACCGTTTGCGTGAATGGCGACGGCGGCTTCCAACTCAACATTCAGGAACTCGAGACGGTGCGCCGCCTCAACCTGCCCATCAAGTATTTCGTGCTATCGAACGGAGGCTACGCCTCCATCATGGCCAGCCAGCGCAGTTATTTCCAGGGCCGATTCGCCGGCAGTGACCCGTCCAGCCATCTGACCCTCCCCGACCTGATTCCCGTGGCCCGCGCTTATGGAATCCCGACCATGGAAATCCACGATCACCAGGACATTCGCCTGCGGGTTCGCGAGGCGCTCGATCACGAAGGGCCGATGGTGTGCGCCGTGCGCACTGCCCTGGACCAGCCCACCGCGCCGCGCGTGACATCGATGATGCGCTCCGACGGCGTCATGATTTCAAAGCCCATGGAAGACATGTGGCCGTTCCTGAGCCGCGAGGAGTTCCTCGCCAATATGATTGTGCCGCCGGTGGAGGAAGGGTAAGCGAGGAGACAAGAGATGGTACGGACACCGAGGAAATGCGCAGTCTGCGGCAGGGACGAAAAGAGGCCCCTGTTCGAGCAAACCTTCTCAACGGTATGCCTGCTCGAAGGCTACACCGTCGTGGTGTGCGACCATCGCGGGTTCGCCTTCGCCGACGGTATCCCCGAACAGGAAGATTTCGACGCGTACTACCGCGACCTGTCGAAGTACGAGTACCAGCATCGTGGAGGCCGCGAGTCGGCCAATGACGAAACCCGCCAGCGGGATGCCGCGGCGACCCTCGCCGGTCTAATTCCCCACAAGCAGACTCGCATTCTCGAAATCGGCTGCTCCACCGGACGCCTGCTGGCGCTGCTCAAAGAGAACGGCTACCAAAACGTCTGGGGCCTCGATCCCTCTCCGGTGTGCGCCGCGTCGGCGCGTGAGCTCTACGGGGTTACGGTCTTCACGCAAAGCGTCTCGGACCTTGCGAAGTCGCAAGAGAAATTCGACTTCCTGATTCTCATCGGTGTCCTCGAGCACATCCGCGATCTGGAAGGCGCTCTGCGCACCATGCACCAGGTCCTCACGCCGAACGCACGCATCTATTTGGACGTGCCGGACGCCACGCAGTTCGCGGACTTTCCGGACGCGCCCTACCAGCAGTTCAGCATGGAGCACATCAACTTTTTCTCCGGCGCGTCGCTCGCCAATCTGATGGGCGCGCATGGCTTCGAGCAGCTCTTCTCGGAGAAAGTTCTGCGTCAGTATACCGACGTGACTGTGATGCCATCGGTCCACGCTGCTTTTGAAGACCGCGGCGCCCAGGGCAGCGCCCCCGTGCGCGACGACCAAAGCGAGCCGCGCTTGCGCGAGTACATCGATCAATCCCGCGAAGTCGACGCCCGCATTCGCCAGCTCATCAACCGCGCTGCCGGCGACCGCGAGCCCATCCTCGTTTGGGGCGTTGGAACCCACACCCAGCGGCTTCTCGCGACTGGAGGACTCGACCGGGTCAACATCAGCGCCTTCGTGGATTCGAATCCCAAGTACCACGGCCAGCAGTTGAACGGCATCCCCGTCGTCTCTCCGGAAAGCCTGGGCGGACGCCGCGAGCCGATTCTGGTTTGCTCGCGCGTCTTCCAGAAGGAAATCGAACAACAGATTCATCAGCAGTTGCACTTGAGCAACGAGGTTCTCTCACTCTATTAGCAGGCTGCCTTATGAAAACCATCAGCGTCGTCTGTCCCTGTTTCAATGAGGAGCATAACGTTCTTGAGATGTACCAGCGGGTGCGCGCCGTCATGCTGGCGTTCCCGGGATACCGGTACGAGCACATCTTCATCGACAACGCTTCGCGCGACAACACCCTCACCATGCTCAAATACCTTGCGAAGACCGACCGCAACGTGAAGGTGATCGCCAACAGCCGCAACTTCGGACCCGTGCGCTCTCCCATGCACGGATTGCACCAAGCCAGCGGGGACGCGGTCATCGGCCTGGCAGCCGACTTACAAGATCCGCCCGAACTGATTGCCGACTTTATCAGGGAATGGGAAAAGGGCGTTCCGATTGTCATCGGAGTCAAGAAGACCAGCGATGAAAACCGCTTCGTCTACTGGCTGCGGACCCAGTATTACCAGCTTGTCAATCGCCTGTCCGACGTCCAGACCTACGCTCACTTCACGGGTTTCGGCCTCTACGATCGGCGCGTGATGGACCTCATCCGCTCCTTCGACGATCCCTTTCCGTATTTTCGCGGCATGATCGCCGATATCGGGCTGCCGCATTCCGAGGTGGTCTTCAACCAGCCGCGGCGCAAGAATGGCGTGTCCAAGCACAGTCTCTTCAACCTCTATGAAATCGCCATGCTCGGCATCACCAACCTCTCGAAAGTGCCGCTGCGCATCGTGACTTTCAGCGGTTTCTTCCTCTCGGTGCTGTCGGTTCTCACGGCGCTGGGTTACCTGGTCTACAAATTGATCTTCTGGGGTCGATTCTCGACCGGCATGGCGCCCGTGGTGATTGGTCTCTTTCTTTTTGGGTCTATCCAACTCTTCTTCCTGGGTCTCATCGGAGAGTATGTCGGCGCCATTCATACCCAGGTCCAGAAGCGTCCGCTGGTGATTGAGAAAGAGCGCATCAATTTTGAATTCGGCCCCGGTGAGCCGCTGCGCTCGGAAAGCGTCGGGGCGGCTGCCGGCGCGGCGCCATCGGAAAGCTCGGAGTCAGTATGCTGAACGTCTCTGATTTGCAGCGCTATCTGCCCGCGGAAGTGAAGTTTTATCTGAAGCGCTACTACCGCACCTTCTTTCCCAACAAGCTGATCCTCATCTTCAATCCCACGTCCCGCTGCAACTACCGGTGCTCCTATTGTCCGGTGGTCACCAAGTTCGATTACACCACCGTCTTCCCCAAGAATGAGGAAAAGAGTGTGGCGGATTGGCTGGGCGCTTTTGAAAAGCTGCCTCCGGCCATGATTTACATCGCGGGCGGCGAGCCGTTCGTCTATAACGGCCTGCCGGATCTTGTCAACCAACTGCCCAAGAAACACCAGATCGTGGGAATCGTTACCAACCTGTCGCAGGACATCCGGCTCTATCGCAAGATGAAACGGAAGATTCACATCCGCGCCAGCTTTCATCGGGAGTTCATCGGACAGGATGAGTTCGTCGCTAAAATCAAGGCGCTGCGCGACCAGTTCTACATCCATGTGAACATTGTGGCGACGCCTGAAAATCTGCCGCTGATTGAGGAAATCGAAAGCGGGATGGCGCGAGAAAACGTCACCCTGCACGTCGATCCTTACGTCGATATCAATTTCCGCTACTCGCCGGAGCAGAGAGCCATGCTGGACCGCTGCCTGCGCTCCGACCGCAACCCCGATTCGCAGCTCGATTTCAACGACTTCAGCGAAAAGTCCTGCTCCGCCGGCAGGAATTACATCAACCTCTCATCGAACGGCAATGTCTACACCTGCAATGGCGGGAT
Source organism: Bryobacterales bacterium (assembly GCA_963842505.1). GTDB lineage: Bacteria > Acidobacteriota > Terriglobia > Bryobacterales > Bryobacteraceae > PALSA-129. The sequence goes on along the minus strand of CAWJGZ010000002.1, from coordinate 1,024,231 downwards.
GCAGTACATTCACTCCACACTCTACGAGGGCTTCGCAAACCCAGGTGGGATGGACATCCGGCAATTCGCCATCGGCAACCTTTTTGACGCGTCTTTCGCTCTCAATAAGACCGATATCATTTGCAAGCTGCCGTGCAAGGAAGCCTGTGACCGCGACTCCGTCGCCGTGCGGCGTATTGGCCCGGCCCCGGCCGCGTCCACGCCGGCCGGCTTGCACGTCATTTCCTGAGCGAGTTATGGCACCCACGAAGTCAGTAACAGACGAGGTTCCGAAGCAATCTGAGCCGGCGCGCCGCCTGGAGTTGTGGCAATGGGCCGTCATTTCAGCGGCCGCCATGGCCCTTGGCTGCAAGCTTGTGCTGGCACTGAAGACGTACGGCACCAACGACGTCTACAGTTTCGAGCAGACGCTCGAATGGTGGCACTACCTGGGTCCCGACCTGTTCCGCCTCTCTGCCTCCGCCAATAATCCGCCGTCGATGCTTTACTTATGGGATTTCCTGCACCGGCTGACGCAGTCCACTGGGCTGGCCTTCTCCTTTTGGGTCCATGTGCCAGCCATTCTGGCGGATCTGGGCAGCCTGTGGCTGGTGTGGCGCATCCTCGAACCGCGGTTGGCCGAGCGCTCCCTCCGCTGGGCGCTGGCGCTGATGGCCGCCGCACCCGCCTCGGTTCTGATCTCCGGCTTTCACGGACAAAACGATTCGGTGATGATCTTCTTCCTGCTGCTCTCCATTTACCTGGTTGAGAAGGGCCGGACGGTGTCCGCTGGCGCGGCATTCGGTCTCTCGATGTGTGTCAAGGTAGCGCCAGTGATCGCCGTTCCCGCGCTGCTCTTCTACCAGTTTGGCCGCCGCAAATGGGTCGTCTTTTTCGCTGTCGCTGGCGGCGTTGTGTTGGCAGCCTGGTCGCCCTTCCTCATCCGAGGACCCCGAGCGGTCTTCACCGATATCTTCGGCTACAAAAGCGGACTCGGCCATTGGGGAATCTCCTACCTCACCTACCAACTGGGCCTCGTATCCCCGCTAGGGACCCGGCTGTGTGCGGTCATCGAGAGACTCGGCAGCCCGGTTCTGCTGCTCATCATCGCCGCGGTGTCCTGGTGGATGAATCGTTCCGCGAACAAGCCGCCCCTGTATTCCCAAATCGGCCTCATCTTCTTTCTCTTCCTCGCGGGCACCAGCGGATTCGGCGTGCAGTACCTGGCCTGGCTGGTCCCGTGGGCCGTTGGCTTGGGCGCCGCGCCGGTGGCGCTATATTGCGCGACCAGCGGCGTTTTCCTGTTTCTGGTGTACGACTACTGGTCCCAAGGCATGCCTTGGTATCTGGCCGACAGCATGCGCGCCGGCGACTACTATTTCGCCGGCCTCGACTACTTCCACATCCTATGCTGGCTCTCCGTAGTGGCCCTGCTGTGGACATCCTGGAGACAGATTCGCGGCCGCGGCGCCTGGGAACTCACTTTCGCGCGCATGGCGGCTCCGCGGCGCCGCGCGGTCCTCGTCCTTACCAGCCTGCTTCTTCTGGTTCCCATGGTCCAATGGCTTCAGGGCCCGCATGCGGCTTGGGCTCCCAACCAGACCCGTGGCGCAGCCGCCCTGTCGGTAGCCCGCCAGTGGTATTTGCAGGACTTGTCGGTGCAGCTTCAACGCATGGGCAGAATCCAGGATTCGGCCGACGCAGCCAGGCGTGCCGTGGCTGCCGGACAAGGGGCCATCGAGCAGGCGCCACGCGGCGGAAAGTAAGCCTTACAGGTCACCCCAGTTCCAAGATTCTGCGGATTCCCGCTTCTACGGCTTCCAGGTCGCTCACGGAGATCTCGCCGAGATGCTCCAGCAAATGTTCCTTAGCAATCGCCCGAATCTGGTCCGTCACCGCTACTACGGTCCGGCCGGCACATTCCACTGGCACTAACAGAGGCGGACTCGGCGTCGGCGACGTCGATAAGGGAACCACCACCACCGTGCGCCGGCGTTCATTCACCACATTCGTCGACAGGATCAGGCATGGCCGCGTCATCGACATCTCGGAGCCCAATGTAGGATCCAGCCGCACCCACCAGATTTCACCTCGCCGGGGCATCGGTCCAGGGCTCGGCTATATCGGCTGAGATAGCGTCGAATTCTTGTTCCATCACCTGAATGTCCTCACACGCATTGGCTACGTCGCAGGCCCGCGCAAGAGCGGTTTCCTCTGCTTTCATACGCACCGCAATTGCATTGGCGACATACCGGGAACGGTTTCTCGCCGCAACCGTCCTCAAGAAATCCTTTGCCACAGCCTCCGAAATTGAGAATGTCATCTTTCTGGCTGCCATAATGCCATACTAAATACGAGATTTGAAGCAGCAAGGCGGCTCCATTGTATGCCGCGGAAGGCGCGGGAAGCGGTCAGGCCGCAAGGTCTGCGCGGGAAGTCACCGTGCCCGTCTGGGGCCTGGAAACTCTTCGCGCTTCTACCATCAGGGCGGCGAAAACGAAACCCACCGCCAGCGCCTGGCCCCACACCGGTTTGGAGGAAGTCAGCAGTCCGGCAACCACGGGCGTGAGCAGCAGCGCGGCCCAGCCTCGCAGCCAGAACGGTCCCGGCCTCTGCAGCATCAACACCGCCAGTGGCATCAGCAAGACGCAATCGTTGGCATAGCCGTGATGCCCCAACAAGAGCCCGCAAGCGGCCGCCGCGGCTCCCGCCATTCCGATTTCGCCTGTGCCGCGGCAGACGCGCCAGAGCAGAATGATGAGCGCGGCCGCGCAGACTGCCTCAATGACTGCCGAGGCCGGCAACCAGTAGGCGATGCCGCGTAAATTGGGCATGCGGCCATCCGCAACCGAAAAGATCGGCTTGCTCAGAACCTCCCAATATCGCAGCGGCCACGCCAGCCCTTCAATCGGAAAGCAGGCTGCCAGCAAGGCCGCCGCGGTAACGCCGCCCGCCACCAGCGTCTGCCAGCGCTTCTGCGCCACCAGAAACACCGGAATGGCCAACCCCAGGTGGTATTTCGAAAGACACAGCGCGAAAGCTACGCCCGCCAACCGCGGCTTCCCGCGCTCCAGCAACAGCAGGCCGGCGGCGAACGACACCAGCCAAACGGGCGTGTCCTGGCCCAGCACCAGCAGATAGCCGGCCGCCACGGACCAAGCCAGAGCCGCCACCATGAGCCTCCGGTTGACGCCGGGCCACATCAATCCGAACCCAACCAGCGCCGCAACCGAGATTGCCAGCCACAGGAAACGCGCCGGCAAGTAGCCGGCCAGCGTTAGCGGCTTCATGGCGAACGATACCACCGGCAGACGCCCGCAGGGAATCGGCGGCCCGTGGTCTTTTTCAAGCCGGCGCAGCGCCTCCCAATCGTACAGATGGCCGGTACCCGCCAATCGGCTGGCCGAGTAGAATTCGTTGAAGTCGATGCCGCCGCCGGCGGCACAGCTCACTGCCATGCCCAGGTTCCAAACCACGCCTGGAACGCAAAGCGCCACCAGAAGCACCAGCGAAGTCACTTTTCGGCTTCGGCGCGGGATCCCCGCGGACAAAGACGCCGCCTCGCCCGCCGGATGGTCCATTTCCGACGCGGTAGCTTGCCCGGCAACGCCAGCCTGTTTCAACAGTTCCTCAGCGGTAGGATACGGGACTCCAACGCGCCAGGAAAAGTTGACCTTAGCTAACGCGCGGCTGTTTACCACCTTCGTTTCAATCAACCGCCAAATCCGCCCTTCCGCTAACTTTCGTAAACATAAGCCGTGTTGCCATCTCGTCTATTGCATGCGGCAGCTTCCGCACCTTAGAGTTGAACCAGACTCCGCATGCACCAACTGGCCAACACCGATGCGCCAGCGGGCGAAGCCGCGTCCGTCGGGCCGTCCGCAAGGACCATCTCCATGCGGACCCGCTGCATACTCGTGCTGATCGCCGCCTTCATCAGCATTGCCGTCCAGATGTGTTTCTTCCCCATCGTGGGAATGGGGCCGGGGTTCGAATCCGTATCCGTCGCCAAAAGCCTGGCCGTCAAAGGAACCTTTGCCGATCCATTTGACGGTTCGACCGGTCCGACCGCTCATCTCGCGCCTTTGTGGCCCTTCATGCTGGCCGGTATCTACAGGGCTGCGGGCGGTGAGGAGTACTTTCGTGTCACTGCCTTATTACTCGCCATTCTGTTGCATCTGTTGAATGTGTTGCTGCTCTTTCTACTGGCGGGCGAGCTATTCCGGGATTCTCTGAGTCAGTATTGCACTCTCGCTCTGGCGCTGTTCGTGCCTTTGTATCAGGTGATTCCGGCGGGTGAGGCGATCTACATCTCGGCGGGCCTCCTGGCGTTCTGGCTGCTGGCCCGCCGCCACAAAGTTGTGATCTGTGGGCTGCTTGGCGGACTGCTGCTTTTGTTCAATCCCTCCCTGCTGTTGATCGTGGCGCCCATCGCCGTGTATGAGTGGAAGAAAGTCAAGGCGGTAAGCGCATTCTTGGCAATCGTGTTTCTGGTTATTGCGCCGTGGGAGATCAGAAATTATCAGGTGTTTCACCGGTTATTCTTCATCCGCGACAACCTGGGGCTGGAGTTGGATCTCTACAACAATGACTGCGAGGCCTCAGGCGCCGCGGGGTGTACCCCGCATCCCATGTTCAGCGCCGTGGAACGCGCCAAAGTCGCCGATATGGGAGAGGTGGCGTACAACGACATGCGCATGAAACACGCCGTGACCTGGTTCAAGACCCACCCGGGCGTGGCGGCCCGGCTGATTGCGCGGCGTGTATTCGGGTATTGGTTTCCCGTCTCGGTGGCCCCGCCGTATGGTTATGCCTTCGCCTTCGTCACAGCCGTCTCCTTGTGGGGCTTCTGGCGCCTGCTGCGAAATCGCCTGACCGTGGTCTGGCCGATGCTGGCCATCATGGCCGTGTATCCGCTGGTCTACTACCTGGTGCGCCTGGATCTGCGCTACCGCCATTCCATTCTTTGGATTTCCCTTCTCGCCGCGGGCTACGGCGTTGGGCGGATTATTGGGGCAACCACGTCGTCGCGGGAACCCGTCCGCGTCACCAAGTTATAATGCAGGCATTCCCTATGATCCTTCGCGACTACCTCGCGGAAGCGGCCGCGCTCTTGACCCAGTCTGCCGGCGCCATCGGGCAATCCGTCATGGATGCAGCCATTGACTGCGTGGTCGGCGCGCTCTCCGCCGGCAAGCCGCTGCTGGTGTGCGGCAATGGCGGCTCCGCGGCGGATGCCATGCACATCACCTGCGAGTTGGTGGGCCGCTTCCTCGAAAGGCGGCGCGCCTTGCGAGCCCTTTGCCTCTCCGGGAACCCGGCCGTGCTCACCGCCTGGAGCAACGATCACTCCTTCGACACGGTCTTCGCGCGCCAGGTGGAAGCCTACGGCGAAAAAGGCGCCGTGCTGCTGGGCATCAGCACGTCGGGGACTTCCCGCAACGTGGTCGCGGCCTTTGAGCAGGCTCGCCGCATGGAGATGCGCACCATCGCACTCACCGGCGAAGGCGGCGGCAGCCTGGCGCCGCTGGCCGATTTTCTGATGGCCGTTCCCTCGCGGCGCACTCCGCTCATCCAACAGGTGCATCTTTGTCTCTACCACTATCTCTGCGAGCAAGTCGAGCGGCGCATGATGGCGATATGAAGAGTGAGGGCAAGGGCCGGCTCTGGTCCTGGATGCTGGCAGTGCCGCTTGCCGCCGTCCTGCTCTACTACTCGCTCCGCGGCGTGGATTGGAGCGGCGTCTGGCGCACCATCGCCGGCGCCCGGTGGGGTTTCATCGGTACAGCCGCCGCATTTGCCTGCTGTTCGTTTTTCATGCGCGCGGTGCGCTGGCGCATCCTCTTGAACGCCGAAGCGCGGCTCTCCGTGGGCCAGGTCTTCTGCGCGAACATGTCGGGCTACCTCGGCAACGCATTTCTGCCGGCGCGCGCCGGCGAATTGGTCCGCACCCTCATCGTCAGCGGCCGTTCCGCCTTGAGCAAGACTTACGTTCTGACCACCGCCCTGAGTGAGCGCCTCATGGACGTCATTGCGTTGGTCTTGTGGAGCTCCATCATCCTGCTGGGAGTCAATCCCAAACCGCGCTGGATGGCCGACGTTTCGCGCACCACCGCGGCTGTGGCAACACTTGGCGCGCTGACCATAGCAGTGCTGCCGCACACCGGCAACCTGTGCCGCGGCATGATCGGGCGCTTGCCGCTGCCTCGCAAACTGCGGGATGGCCTGCTGCATCTGGTGGAGCAGGTGCTGCTGGGAATGCGCGCCTTTCACCACGTCGGACGCTTTCTGGGATTTGCCGCGCTCACTGTAACAATCTGGCTGTCGGATGCATGCTCCACCATGATCTGCGGGCGCGGGCTGGGGCTGGAGTTGTCGTTTCCCGTGGCCATGCTGCTGATCACCGCCATGGGGCTCGGCAGCGCGCTCCCCTCCACGCCCGGCTATGTCGGCATCTACCAATTCGTGGCCGTCACCGTGCTCGTTCCCTTCGGTTTCAGCAAAGACGCCGCGCTGGCCTACATTCTGGTGGCGCAGGCCATGGGCTACGTCACAGTGCTGCTGCTGGGCCTGCCGTGCGTATACGTTCTCAAGAGCCGGAGCGAGCCGTGAAGCTGGAATTTGTTTCCGCCGGCTCGCTCAGCCTGGCGGTTTGGGAGTGGCCCGGAGCGGACCCGCCGCTGCTGTTCGCTCACGCCACCGGTTTTCACGGCCGCATGTGGGATCACATCATCCGGGAATTTCCCGGCCGCCGCGCGCTGGCTCTGGAGTTCCGTGGCCACGGACGCAGCTCGAAGCCCGCGCCGCCCATTCCTTGGCGCTGGTTCGCGGAAGACATCCTGGCGGTGGCCGCGCATTTCGATCTCCGCGGCGCCGCGGGCGTTGGCCACTCCATGGGAGGACACGCGCTGGCTCAGGCCGCCGCGCTGCGCCCTGACGCCTTTGCCGCCCTGGTGCTGGCCGACCCGGTGATCTTTCCGGGGCACCTTTACGGTTTGCCCGGTCCCGATGGGTCATTCATCCTGCGCCGCCGTAACCGCTGGACTTCTTCCGCGGAAATGTTCAAGCGCCTTCGCCCCCGCTTGCCCTTCGCGGCGTGGCACGAAGAAGTCGTGCGGAACTATTGCGACTACGCGCTGCTGCCCGATGGCGACGGCTGCGTGCTGGCCTGCCCGCCAGAGGTTGAGGCTTCAATCTACCGCGAGGCGCACGCCCGGGAGTCGGATATCTCGGCCGCGCTGGCCGCCATAAGCTGCCCGGTGACCATCCTGCGCTCGGGCAAAGCCTGGCAGCGCGGCGTCTTCGATCCTTCCACCTCGCCGACGGCCCCGGATGTGGCCGCGCGGTTTGCCAACGCGAGAGAAGTCTTTCTTCCGGAGAATAATCATTTCATTCCCATGGAAGCGCCCCACGTCATTGTGCGGGAGATTCGCGCCGCGCTCGACCGCATGACTTGACAGCGGCGCCGCCCAATAACGTAGAATCTGAGAAGCAGCAAAACACACTCAAAGCTAATCCCCGGAGGGGTTTATGTCTCTACGCATCAACGATACAGCTCCCGATTTCACCGCCGATACCACGCAAGGCCCCATCAGCTTCCATAATTGGATCGGCGACGGGTGGGCCATCTTTTTTTCCCACCCCAAGGATTTCACTCCCGTTTGCACTACCGAACTGGGCTACATGGCGCGTCTCGAACCGGAATTTGCCAAGCGCCACACCAAGATCATCGGGCTCAGCGTCGATCCCGTCGCCAGCCACGGCAGGTGGAAGGCCGACATTGAAGAAACCCAGGGCGCCAAGGTCACCTACCCCATAATCGGCGACCCCGACCTCAAAATCGCCAAGCTTTACGACATGCTGCCGGTCGATGCCGGCAACACTTCCGAAGGCCGCACCGCCGCCACCAATGCCACCGTGCGCACGGTTTTCGTGATCGGCCCCGACAAGAAGATCAAGCTCATGCTGATCTATCCAATGTCCACCGGCCGCAATTTCGACGAAGTGCTTCGCGTGCTCGATTCCATTCAGCTCACCACGCGGCACAAAGTAGCGACCCCCGTGAACTGGAAGCCCGGCGAGGATGTGATTGTGGCTGGAACAGTTTCCGACGCCGACGCCCGCAAGCAATACGGCGAGGTCAAAATGGTGAAGCCCTATCTGCGCGTGGTCAAGCAGCCCAAGTAGGGCTGGTCTCACCACAAGTAGTCTTTGGCGATCTCGCGCTTATCGTACCCGTCGAGCACGTGCACTACCCGGATCTTCTTGAGCGAGACTGGCGAGAGCTGCCCGATCGGGATATAAATCACCGTGCGGCCAACCCGCGAGGCAATGCTCTTGAAGATTGAGCGCGGCGGTTTGGCCGCCACGTAAACCACATAGTGGTGGATGGAATAATCCAGCGCTGCCAGTAGCAACCGCTCCGATTTCGATTCCGCGAACTCGTAATCGGCATCCTGCCACACGTCGTACATGCGGCGCGCCGGAAGGCTCATCAGGAAGCCGCCGTATTCGGCGCGCCCGATGCCCGGCCCCACCAGGCGATCGAACGGAAGCGTGGAGTAAAACGCCATGTCCGATTCGTTTTGATTCTCGCCGAGCCACGTGGTGGTGTAGGGGTAACGGTCGTCGCGGTCGTCATCGAAGATCACAACGATGGATCCCACTTCGCCGTGGATCTTCTGAAACTGCCGCACCCAGATCCGCCCTTCGTACCATTTGCGGATGGTCTCGCGCATGTCGATTCCGTCGAGGATCGAGGTAGTGAAGGGTTCCACGCGAACCCGCTCTTCGGAAAGGATGCTCTTGCCTTTCTTCTTTAGAAAACGGCCGTAGTCTTCGATCACCAGGTCTTCGGGCGGATAGGAGCAGATACCCGTGCCGTTCAACTGGGTGGCCCATTCGCCGGGAATCTTTTCCTTTTTGCGGGCCTTCAATCCGAAGGGCCGCAGGCGCCGCTTGGTGCTGGGCAGGCGTCGGCGCAGGCGGATGCGGCGCGTGTCCATCCAGACTTCGTCGCCGGAGATGCGCACCGTCATCAAGTTGCAAGCGGTCTGCTGGGGCGGGTAGCGGCTGGCGGTTTCCCACACGTCCCAGGCGTAATTGTCGTCGGCCACAGCGCGCGCTGCCACTGCCAGGTCGAACAGGCCGGGGATCAAATCGTTGGCCTCCAGCGCCAGATTGCGCGAATAACGCGCCAGCAACCGCCGCTGCCAATGCGCGATGCGCTCGCCGGTATTGGCTTCGTAGTCCTTTTCCGCCTCGCGCAGCACGGCCAGTTGTGCGTGGCGCCGGTCGATCAGCTTGTCATCGCGCAGCAGGGGCCGGTGGCTTTCGTAGCGCCACTGGAGTTGCGGATACTCCGCGCAGACCTCGCCCAGCGATTCGGGGTGGGCATTCAGCAGCTCGATTCCGTCGCGATGAGTCCGCGCCATGGGCTGCGCCTGAGGCTCCTCCATGGCGTCCAGTACCGGATCGAGAAGGTTGAGCGAAATCACCACCAGGACGCGCGCCGAAGGGTCCGTGCCCTGCAGTTTCCACGCGATTCCGGCGGCGTGACGCGCCAGTTCCGGGGAGCGCGGCTGCGGGTAAACACGGTACGCCTCGATGTAACGAACGAGACCGATATGGCGGATGGCGTAGGAGTCCGGATACGAGTCTTGGAGATGCGGCCGTTCGCCGGCGTCGGGATCGGCAAAAACGATTTCCGCGCCCGTTTCGAGGCCCGTGCGGATGGCTTCAGTGAAGGGGTCTGCCGGTTCAATCGGGACATACACGGCGCGGTCTCCGCCGGCCGATTCGTCGGGATAAAAGATCAGTGAAATTTCCGGCAGCCGCTCGACTGCCCGCAGCCAGGCCGGCTGCAGAGTTACCGGCAATTCCACCGCGATCACCTGGGGGCGCTCGCGCAGGATGGCGCGCCGTACTTCGATGGCAAACTCCAGCCGGCCGGGCGCCACCGGGAAGTACTGGAAGCGCCCCCGCTGGAGACTGCCCGGATCAGTGAGCCGAAGGTCGCTCTCTTGGGACATAGCGCAAGGCTTCCTCTCCCAACACCTGAACCACCGCGATTTCGAGCGCCTCCGTCTCGTGCGTGCGTGCGGTGGCCAGGCTCTTGAGCTTGATGGCGAACCGCGCCACGTTGATGCCGTCGCGTGCGGTAAACCGCTCATCGGCGCTGTGGGCCGTCTGCAGGAAATCCGTGACGTATTCCAGGATGCGCTCTTCGGCAAATGGGAGGTTTTCCTTCAGGATCTGGTACTCCTCGTCGCGTTCCGGAAAATCGATGAAGATCTGCGGCTGCAACCGGGAATGGATGTATTCGGGCAGTTCGAAAGTGGAGGCATCGTCGTTCATGGTGGCCACCAGGCGGAAGTGCGGGTGAGCCTTGATCTTGATGCCGGCCACGATGGATTCCACATAGCGCCGGTTGTCGAGTAGCGGCGCCAGGCTGGCCCAACTCTTCTCGCTCATGCGGTTGCCCTCGTCGATGATCGCGATTCCGCCGCGCAGCATGGCGGTCACCAGCGGCGAAGCTACATAGCGCAGATTGCCGGCGCCCTCGATCACCGGCGTCACCAGCAGATCCTCCGGGCGCGTATCCATGGTGGCTTGCAGGATGTAGACCTCGCGGCCCATGCGCCGGGCGGCGGCATACGCCAGCGTGGTCTTGCCCACGCCGGGCTTGCCCAACAGGCGCGGATTCATGGGCAGGTCCTGATCGTTCACCACCATCCAGGCGGCCAGTAACTGCCGCATCAACTCGCTCTGCCCCACCCATTTCGCTGACAGCTCATCGGGATGAGCCAGGTGCAATGTGACGCCCTCGATCTCGACGGTCATAGGCTTTCTTCATTATCCGGCATGTGGCACGCGAACCGTTCAACCCGGCCGGCTGGGCTGCCTACGCCGAACAGTTCCTGGCCTCGAAAATGGTCAGACCGTTCTTGGCATCGAAGCTTCTCCGGGTGACCTGGAACCCCAACGGCTCTAAATCGGCCCGGACATCGTCGATTCCGTAACCCACATGTCCATGGGCTTCTCCGACGATCAACCGGACACGGCTTAACCAGGCGTTATTGCCGCGGAATAACGTCTTCTCATAGCCTTCGATGTCGATCTTCAGCAGATCGATTTCATCCCAGCCGAGCGCGGCTAGAAGCTCCGGTACCGTGAACTGCCGCACGCGCAACCTCTGTGCGGAGGCCGCGGCGGGCGTGAGCGAAAACGAATCGGGAGTACCGCCCAAATGCAAATCCGACTCGCCGGCCTCGGTTCCCACGGCACCTTCAAACACGGTTGCCCGGATTCCGTTGAGCTTGATGGCTTCTCGCAACACCGCTCGATTGCCGGGAAACGGTTCCACGCAGGCGAACTCCGCCTCGGGAAATCGCGAGGCGAAAAACAGCGTCGCCGCTCCGATATTGGCGCCCAAATCGAGGACCCGTTTAACGCCGGTGGCGTTCACGTCGTACAAACGCCGCTCGAAGATGTCGGCCAGCGTGCCGCGGTCTACGCCATTGGGCCGGATGGGAGCCCGGATCCCGCCGGGCAGTTGCACGATGAAATACGCTGGCGCAATAGCGGCCAGCAGGGTGCGGCGGCTCAGGTACCAGGAGAGTGCGTACTTCACGCGGTCGAGCGGCTTCAGGCCCAGTCTCCCGCCGGTGGTCCACAGTGAGCGTGCTCCGGTTATCGACGCAGCGATATTCACGAGTTTCGAACCATACTAACAGGGATTTCCATGGGGCCGCCCTAATTCACATTCATTTGGAAGTCGGCGATGGGGTCGTCGCACTTATAGTATCCGCCGCCATACGGCGGCACCGCGGTTCCGCCGATCACGAACGACGACGAAGCCCCCCAGTTCGGCGTCGCCACCGTATATGCAAACGTGGCCACCTGGGCGTCGTTCCAGTAGAGGACGTTGGTGCTTCCGTTCCATGTCAGCCGGAACTTCGCCGCCACCCCAAGTCCGAACATCGCATCCTCTTGCCCCGCCGGTACGTAATAGTAGGCGCCGCTGGTCCTGCTCCCGGTCGCATATTCCACGATCAAACGCCCGCTGCTGGTCATGATAAAGAACCGGAATAGTTCGCCTGTGGAGTCATAGACGTCAAACACGTAGCGGTAGTTTTGCATGGGCAGAGCCTGCCGCTGCGCGAAACTGTAACTCGACTTCACATAGAACGTCAGATCCCCCTGGTTCACGTTGAACACGCTGCCCACCTGCGCCCCGGAAAAACTCAGAAAAGCCGTGTCCGTGTTCCCTTGACTCACCCCCTCAAACGCCACCCCATCCCCATTCACCACCGGCGAAAATGCCACCGAGCCGGTGCCCCGAACTACCACCGTGCCCGTCAATCCGGCTGGCGCCGTGCTGGGCGTGACGATGGACCCGTTGGTCAACCCGGCGAACTCCGAGTTGTTGCCCTTGAAATAGAACTGCGCCGGACCGCTTCCGGAACCGCCAGAGGCCTGAACCGTCAGCACCGTCTGCGCCGATCCACCGTTCAAACTGGCCGTGATGGTGACGCTTTGAGTGGCGGCAAGCGATCCCACGGCCGCCGCGAACTGTGCGTTGGTAGCCCCGGCGGCAACCGTAACGGAGGCTGGTGTGGTGACCGCCGCACTGCTGGCCGAAATCAGTACGGTGGCGGGCGTGCCGGGTGAGGGGCTCACAGTTACGGTGCAATTCGTAGAGCTTCCCGGAACGAGCGTGGAAGGAGAGCAGGTCAACGACGTCACAATGGGAAGCGGAATCACCGTCACGGTGGACTCCTGAAGAACTCCATTCAGAGTCGCGGTAATAAGCGCCGAGCCGGAGCTCACCGCGGCGGCGGAAAAAGTGGCCGACAGAGCGCCGGCCGCGATGTTGACCGTGGCCGGGACTGTGACCGCGGTGGAGGATGATACCAGCAAGATAATCGAGGTGCTGGATGCCGGTGCGGACAGGGTCACCGAACACGTACTGGTCTGTCCCTGGCTCAGAGTGGATGGCGCGCACTGCAGCGATTGCAGGCTGGAAGTTCCTGACGTGGTGGATAGCGGTTTGATTGCGGCCTGCAGTTGCCAGCCGGGATTCACGCCTTGTCCCGCGTACGCCCCCCGAAATACGATGGCTCCCAATAGCGCATTCTTGGGCGTGCCGTTGAAATCGATTCCATAATCCGTCTCGGCCGCAAAGGGCGAGAGGTTCAACGCGGGGCCTTGGGCCTGACCAGTCAGCGGGTAGAAATTCATCGATCCGAGCGTAAGTGATGGCGCGTTGACATAAAGTGGCGCGTTGGCAAAACTGTCCACGATATTACTGGAAAGACTGGCAATCGGGCCGCTGATGGGAGTAGCCGCGAAGATCAGGTTGCCGGTCACCCCGTCGGCGATGGTGGCGGCGCTGCCGAAATAGATCCCCTCTTGAGTGGAGTAAATGGTGTTGTTGTAAACGTAGGCTATGTTCAGAGGGGCGTCAGTCTGGAAAAGTCCTATCGCCGCGTACTGTCCATCCACGAAAACGTTGTCGTGAATGCTCACCTGTCCATCCGCCTGCAGCAGACTTTCACGCGGATTGTGATAGAAGAAGTTGCCGTAAATCTCGTACATGTCGCTGGAGCCGGGGCCGGAAGCGGGGAATCCGCCCACCAGAACGTTGGGCCGGTCGCCATCGGGGCTGGGCTGGTCGTTCTTGATGAAGACATTATTGCGAATGATCGTGGCGCTCGGCCCGGCGGGCATGCCGGTAATGGTGGGCCGCGCAACCTGGTACTTGATCTCCATGTCGTAGCCGATGGTGTTTTGGATCAGGTTGTTTTCGATCAGGCCCCCGATGAAGGGGTCAGTGCCGTCGGAGTTACCGAGATACAGGCCGGTGCCGGCGCCGGTGATGGTGTTGTTACGAATGGTCCAGTTCCAGGTCGGTGTTTTGGTGGAGATGCCGTCGGTCTGCTGCGAACCGTCCTGGCCGATGAGTATGTTGTTTTGAATGAGGATGTCGTGGGTAACTGTAGTAGTGTCCTTTGCACTGATGCCAAAGGCTCCATCAATGCTCTGGCTGTTGATCGTCAGGTTCTCGATGGCCAGATAACTGGAGTTGGAGATTTCCAGGGTGTTGCAGCAAGCTGAACCAGCGATGATGGCGGGAGGTCCGGAAGCCGGGCCGGTAACTGTGATCCAGGCGGTGGGAGTGCCCTGCAGCCCGGATAGGTTCAAAGGCGGATACGTGCCGGCAGCCAAAGCGATCGTGTCGCCCGCCTGGAGTTGGGCCAAGACGCTTTGATAATTCGAAGGATTCGCCTGGTAAACGACGCCGGCGCTCCCGGTCTGGAACGTGCCGGTGACGCGGGCGGCGCCACCGTTGGGACCGCATGTGATCCGGTAGAAGTAACTCGTATTGCTGGCGAGACTACCCTGGGAGAACGTACGGGTACTCTGGCCGCCCGAATCCGGTGTGTCGGTGCTGCTGTCGGAGCTGATGAATGGCGTCTGGCTGATGCCGACGCTGCAAGCATTGCTGTCCGGGGCGGTATAGGAAATCTGCACCAAATTTGCGGTGGGTGTTACCGTGACAGCGCGAATCAGCGGCCGCGGGCGGACGGCCCACTGCGGGTTGTCGCAACTATTCACGGTGAGCGCGGCGGCTGTGCAGTTGGGTGTGTTGCCCCCGAGCAGATTCTGACTCGGCACCGCCTGGTCCAGCGCGTTAAACGCGTTCTGCGCGGTAATGGTCTGGCCGGTGCCTTCATCCGGCGTGGAAATATTGGCATCCACGGCGGTGGCAGAGCCGGAAAGGTGTATATAGGCGTGCGAACCAGTCGGGTCTCCGGTCAGAACTTTGGACATGATGAGCGGGACGCGGTACATGATTGCGCCGGCTTTATGCGCTGCCGCGGCGGACTTGAGCGCGCCTCGGCCGTTGGTGAGTACAATCATCTGGCTGAGGTTGAGCGTCAGATTGACGCCTCCGCCCATCAGGTGAACCTTACTGGTGAGGGCAGCGTCATTGTAGAACTCCACCGTGTTGGCATCAATCGCCTTTACCCAAAAATCACAATCATTGTCGGGAGTATTGGGGAGAAGTCCGGGCGCCTTACACAAAGGGTTGCCCAGCATCCCGGGGTCAATCGGACTCCCCTCTACTCGAACGATTTGCCCGGTTGCGAGCCCATGCTGACTGGCAGTGGCTTGGTCGGTCGCGCTATTTACAGCGGTGATCGTTGAGTAATTCCAATACGCCTGAAACAACTCGATCATTTCATTGTCAATTTGCCAATAGGTGTAAGGCAGCGATGTGCCATCAAGGTTGTTCAAGTTACCCGGCTGACTTCCCGATCCGGTGAGACTGGCTATGTAAAAGCTGGTGTCCGACGCGGACATATCAGCGGCAAGAGTGGCTGAGGTGATGTACGCGGCTTTCATGGCCGCATAAGTTTGCAGATAGCCGGCGTAACCGACCGTGACATTCGGTAAGCGATATCGCACGATGTCAAAAGGCGCTTGGGCAAAGTCTGAGTCGGCGATCAGGTGCACGGTATGGGTGGCAATCACTTGGTGAATGTATTGCGCCGGGAAGCCGACGTCGGTCAGCCACTTAAAAACCAGTACGGCATATTCATCCATCCAAGGCGACAATCCGTCTCCTGCCACGGCGCCGTTGCAGCCGGTACACGTCTGCGTAAGTCCGGGATCGTGCTCCATGAAGAAACCGAGCGGATTGCTCCATCCCTGCTCGTACCAGCAGCGCGACATTCTCCAGACGGAGGTTTCCGTGTTGATGTTGAAGCTGCCGCATGATGGGTCGGAGGGAGGGAAGGCCCCGTTGGTGATGTTGAACCGGCCCTCGTTGGATTCCAGGTTATTGTCCAGCTTGGCAACGAAGTAAGCCTGCTCCGGAGTGCTGTCGGGACTAGCCAGTGCGGCAGCGCCGAGATTGCGCAAAGCCCATGCCGTGGCACGGCTTGTGTTGCCGGATTCGTAGATCAGCCCTTTGGTATCCCAGCGGCCGTAACGCGGCGGAGGACTGCCATTGGCCTCGGAATGGAGCTCCCATGCTCCCATCGCCCACTGTGCCTCCTGGTAAACCCGCTTCCCGGTGAAAAGATAGGCAACGTAGAATGCCTCAGTGGAGTGGGCCACATCTTGTCCCCAATTGTTCACGGTATTGGTTCCGTAAACTGAACACCAGTTGAGAGTCGCGCTGGACTTGCTCACACAGGTGACCATACAGGCCGGCGCGGGACACGGAGAATCGGTAAATCCGGGACCTAGAACAATTTGTCCGGTGGGAGACCTGGGTGAGTCCGCCGGTGAGGTGCCGTCGCCGATATAACTGTTGAAGCTCGGCCGCACATCCAGACTTACGACGCGGCCGAATGCCGGCGTTGAGGAACCCGCTATATAGGCCGCGTTGGTATCGTACTCCAGATACCAGATGGGGGCGTGCATGTACGCCTTAGCGTTGCCCAAAACCACGTTGAGGAGGCGAGGGTCGAAGCTCACCAGATAGCGCGCGCTCCAGCGATTCGTCCAGCCCAAGGTCGGCGAACCTCCGGCGGCCGCCGCGCCCTGGTCCGCAAACTCGCCAAAGCCCATTTGGGGCGCAACCGTCGTAGTTGTGGTGGCGCCCTGGTCGGAAGCGTTGAAGGCGGCCAGTTCCAGCTCGATTGCTGACTCACCCACGGTGTAGTTCAATCCATAGGCCGGCACGGCCTTGCTGTACGTCACATAGGCCCGATTGAAATCGATTTGGATGCTGGGGGCTAGCGGAGTCCAGCAGGTTTCGAAAACACGGCTGCGGAAGGGCACCACAAAAGCCGCCGGCGCGGTGTAGCAAGGGGTGCTTTCGCCTGGCCCTTGGTTTAACACGAAGCTTTCGATGCGCTGGTCTTGCGCGCGGTCCATCCAGGAGTTGTCCAGCAGGTAGTCTGCTTCCACTTGATTGCCTGCAATACCGCCGCGTGGTGAAGTGTAAAACGTCACCACGAAGGAAGGCCGCATGGAGTGGTATGCGGGGGAGTCCGTCCACTGCGCGTGGTCGTACGGAGCCACGCAGTTGGCGGTGCAACCGAAGCCGAAGCTGGTATTGCGGGTAGCCGAAGGGCTCGTGGCGTCCGGCCCTTCGCGAATCAGGATACTGGTTCGCAGCGGGCCGCTTTCCAGCACTTGGTACTGACCGTTGGTTAACATCGTGCGGGCGGAGACGGTGTGGGAGATGCCTCCGGTCCCCGCTGCCAGACTCGCTCCCCATTGACCTCCCGCCGTGGTGAACTCCAGCATTTGCTGTTGGGTGAGAACCGGCGCCACCGGAGGAAGAGGAACTGGCGCCGCGGAATTCGACCGCGACCGGCCGTGCCGATAGGGCTTGTTCCAGAGTAATGAGGGCGAACTTGACATATCCTGCCGCGCAATTGGCATCCGCCGGCCAGCGGTTTTTGACATCCGACTGCCAATACGTCACCGGCGCGCCACCGACATAGGGCTGCGCATAACCGCAAACTTCCTTGTCCGCGAAATATCTAGGGATGGTGAAGACCTGGCCCGCGCGACTGCGGGCAATGGGATAACTGCGGCCCGCCATGGTGCCGGCAACCGACGCGACTGAACTGGTGCTGACCATGACAGCGTTGGAAAGGCCCCATAAGGGAAGGCCAAGCGAAACCAGCCAGAATAATTTCACAGAAACTCCTGAAGAAGCTCAGACGCCATTCCCAGTACCCGGACTCTCCCCACATTGTACGACTGGAGATGAGCGCAAGAAACCAGCTATCGTACGGTCCACCGAAGGTAAGGTGAAGGCCCGTACATTCGTTTGCATCAGCGAGCCAGACAGACCGCTATGAAATCGTGGCTTACGGCTTGCCGGATTCTCTCGTCGTACGAAACGACCCTATAGGCGGAGTCGCTAAACCGGCAAGCGACCTCATCGCGGCCGGCAATCCCCGGATCGTTCAGGAATACGGTCGGCGCCAATTTCCAGTTGGCGTCGTTCCAGTTCACATGCTTGGCTGTGAATGCCGGCGTTTGCCCACTCAGGAACACCAGTTTGGGAACCGGATTTTGCACGCTCGCGCGGTACGCCATCTGCGATGGAGCCAGGTGGCTTTCGACGTCCCGGATCACGAAAACGATAAAAACAGCCTGCGCGGCGGCAAGTGAAGTCAATGCCACTATGGCCGCCCTGTTACGGACTCGCCAATGGGAGGCGATGAGCAGGAAGCCGCGCGCAGCAACGACGCAGAGGGCTGCGTAACCCTCGTAGTAGTAGCGCTCCCCATCGAAGCTGCCGGATCCCTCGCTTTGGAATAGGTGCGCGATGACGAGCATCGGGAACAGGAACGCCAGGAAAATCAATTCGCGCCGAAACTCCCGTTCTTTCCAACATGCGTACACAGCCGCGATGAAGACAAACGGGAAGGTGGTGCGAATCGTATCCGTCAAGGACCACCGCCAGGCCTGAAGAAGGTTGTGGAAAATGACGGACGGAACCAGAGTAAGTTCTTGAACCCGCGTCGTGCCTCGCGAGTATGCATAGGGTGATAGCAGAAAACTTCCTGTGTAAGTGCGATTTACCAGCAAGAGCAGGGCAGCCGAGAAAAGCCCCGCTGCGCAGATCATGCCGCATGCCGGCCAGAGTAGCCTAGGCTTGCTCCGGAATCCATACAAAGTGTATGCGGTGCAAAGCAAGGCAATGACCGCTCCGGTGTAAGGGCGTATTCCGGTGCCAAGAACCACCATGGCGAAGCACAGAACGGCCGCCCGCAAGCATTCCGTACGAACGGCATGGAGGGCAGCGGCCAGAGCCGTCAAGCCGACAACCGCTGCCAGGGCATGAGACATGAATCCGATGCTGTAGAGCACGGTGTAGGCGGAAACGCCGGCCATCAGCACCGCCGCGGTTTGCGTCGGACGTCCCCACAGGCTGGCGACATGGTTCACCAGGAGCAACAAAAGGACACCGAGAATCGGGTTAACCAGCCAGGGGCATCGCAGAAAATAGCCGATTGCGAGCGCTAATGGCCAGCCTGGAGGATACTTCGAAAACCAGCCACGAACCGTGTGGACCTGGTGCTCGAAATAGATCTCCGGCGGAGTGGCCGGCACGCTCGAAGTGGCGCCGGGCATGGGCTCCGCTTTCAAATGGCCCGAGGCAAACACGCGCGCCTGGAAGGAATAGGAAGATTCATCCGAAATAGTATGACCGTGATCGTAGGAATACCCGACGATAGCGGTCAGAACGGCGAAGACTACAATGACCGAGCCACGGACGTCCGGTATGGACGGGAGTGGCATCGATTTCCCCTGACTCCGCCGCCAAAACAACAGGAGCGCTGGAAGAACGAGGGCATATTGCAGCAAGTCATAGTAGGCGCTGGCATGCGGATTGTTCTCGAGATCCAGCATGACGTACACAACTACGGCAAGCGCTGTGGCGGCGATAAAGAGGAGGCCAAGCCACACCACGGCTGACGTCTCTGGCCGGGATCGCGCGGGTGAACTAAGGGACGAGTTGCTCACGTTGGTCCTAATGAGCGGCGGCGCCACCAGTGCGAAATGTGCCGGTGATGCGGGCGGCCCCGCCGTCAGGACCGCACGTGACCCGATAGAAGTAACTGGTATTGCCCGCGAGATTTCCTTGTGAGTACTGACGGACGCTCCGGCCAGCCGAATCCGCGGTATCGGTGCTGCTGTCGGAGCTGGCAAATGGAGTGTCGCTGATGCCGATCCGGCAGGCATTGGCGTCAGGAGCGGTATAGGAGATCTGCACGGAATTCGCGGTAGGAGTTACGGCGACAGAGCGAATCAGCGGCCGCGGGCGGATGGCCCATTGCGGGTTATCACAGTTATTCACGTTAAGCCCGGCAGCCGCGCAGTTTGGTGTGTTGGCGCCGAGACGATCCTGTGCCGTCACCACCTGGTCCAACATGTCGAATGCATGCTGCCCGGTAATGATCTGGCCGTTGCCTTCATCCGGGGTGGAAACATCGGCATCCGCGGCGGTGGCCGCTCCGGAAAGGTGAATGTAAGCGTGCGAACCCAGAGGGTCTCCGGTCACACTGCGCGACATCACCACTGGGACTCGCTTCATGATCGCGCCGGCTTTGTGCGGAGCAGCGGCGGTCTTGCGCGTGCCGCGGCCGTTGTCAGCGACAATTACGCGGCTGACGTTGAGGGTCAGATTGACACCGCCGCCCGCCAGGTGCACTTTGTTGGTGAGAGCCGGGTCATTGTAAAACTCAATGGTGTTGGCATCCACCGCTTTCACCCAGAAATCGCAATCGTTGCTGGGAGTGTTGGGCGGAATTCCACGCGGCTTGCACAAGGGGTTGCCCAGCATCCCCGGATCGATCTTGTCGGCGTCCACACGTACGATCTGTCCGGTCTTGAAACCATGCTGATTGGCGGTGGCCCGGTCGTTGACGCTGTCTATCGCCGTGACTTGTTTGTACTCCCAGTATGACTGAAACAACTCCATCACTTCATTGTCAATCTGCCAATAAGTGTAAGGCAGCGAAGTGCCATCCAAGGTGTTGAAGACATCCATCCCACCTGACGAAGCGGTCCGGCTGGCCAGATAGAACGTGCCATCCGAAGCGGACATATCGGCCGCGAGAGTGGCTGTGGTGACATAAGCGGCCTTGATCGCGGCATAAGTCTGCAGATAGCCGGTGTAACCGACCGTGACATTTGGCAGGCGGTACCGAATGATGTCAAATGGCGCTTCCGCATAGGCGGTGTCGGCGATGAGGTGAACGGTGTGGGTGGCTATTACCTTGTGTATGTGCTCCGCCGGGAAGCCCACATCACTCAGCCAGGAAAACGCCAGCACGGCGTATTCATCCATCCAGGGCGACAAACCGTCTCCCGCCAGAGCGCCGTTGCAGCCAGCGCATGTCTGAGAAAGGCCGGGGTCATGTTCCATGAAGAATCCGAGCGGATTGCTCCATCCCTGCTCATACCAGCACCGCGACATCCTCCAGATGGAGGTTTCCGTGGCCTTGTTGAAGCCTGTGCATGACGAGTTGGACGGAGGGAAAGCCCCGCGGGTGATATTGAAACGCCCCTCGTTGGATTCCAGGTTGTTATTTAGCTTGGCAACGAAATAAGCCTGCTCCGGACTGTCGTCGGGACTTGCCAGCGCCGCGGCGCCGAGGTTGCGCAAGGCCCATGCCGTGCTGCGGCTGGTGTTGCCTGACTCGTAGATCAGGCCCTTCGTATCCCAGCGGCCGTAACGCTGCGGAGGACTGGCATTGGCCTCGGAATGGAGTACCCAATCGCCGAGCGCCCACTGCGCCTCCTCGTAGACGCGTTTTCCGGTGAACAGATAGGCGATGAAGAATGCTTCCGTGGAGTGGGCCACGTCTTGTCCCCAGTGGTTCACCGTATTGGGCCCGTAAGCGGAGCACCAGTTGAGAGTCGCGCCGGATTTGCCGACGCAGGTGACCATACAGGCCGGCGCCGGGCACGGAGAGTTCGTAAAACCGCCTCCACGGACAATTGCGCCGGCCGGCGATCTGATGGAGTCAGCCGTGTTGGTGCCATTGCCCATGTAACTGTTGAAGCTCGGCCGCACATCCAGGCTCACCACGCGGCCGAATGCCTCTGTCTTCGAACCCGGTATATAGGCCGCGTTGGCATCGTATTCCAGATACCAGATGGGCGCGTGCATGAAGGCTTTGGCATTGCCCAGCACAACGTCAAAAAGTCGAGGGTCGAAGGTAGCGAGGTAGCGGGCGCTCCAGCGGTTGGTCCAGCCCAATTCGGGTGAACCTCCGGCGGCCGCGGCGCCCTGATCGATAAACTCGCCCCAACCCATTTGAGGCGCAATCGCCGCGGTAGTGGTGGCGCCTTGATCGGATGCGTTGAAGGTTGCCACTTCCAGATCGATGGCGGACTTTCCCACAATGTGGTTCAACCCATAGGCGGGCGTCACCTTGCTATAAGTAATGTACGCCCGGTTGAAATCGATATGGATAGCGGGAGCTGCCGGCGCCCAGCAGGTTTCGAAAACGCGGCTTCGAAAGGGCACCACAAAAGCCGCCGGCGCGGTGTAGCAAGCGGCGCTCTCGCCGCTCCCTTTGTTTAACACGAAGCTTTCGATGCGCTGGTCTTGCGCGCGGTCCATCCAGGAGTTGTCCAGCAGGTAGTCCATTTCCGCCCGATTGCCGGCAACACCGCCTGGCGAAGTGTAAAACGTCACCACAAAGGAAGGCCGAAGGGAGTGGTATGCAGGGGAGTCCGTCCACTCCGCGTGGTCATAAGGCGCCACGCAGTTGGAGGTGCAGCGGAAGCCGAAGCTGGTATTGCGGGTGGCCGAAGAGTTGACCGCGTCCGGCCCTTCCCGAATCAGGATGCTGGTTCGCAGCGGGCCGCTTTCCAGCACTTGGTACTGACCGTTGGATAACATGGTGCGGGCGGAGACGGAGTGGGAGATACCTCCGGTCCCCGCCGCCAGGCTCGCTCCCCAGGGTCCTTCCGCCGTGGCGAAGCTCAGCATTTGCTCTTTGGTGAAACCAGTGCCCGCCGAGGAAGCGGCTCCTGCACTGCGAAATTCAACGGCCATCGGCCGCGCCGATAAGGCTTGTTCCAGAGTAATGAGGGCGAACTTGACATATCCTGCCGCGCAATTGGCATCCGCCGGCCAGCGGTTCTTGACATCCGACTGCCAATACGTCACCGGCGCGCCACCGACATAGGGGTGCGCATAACCGCAAACTTCCTTGTCCGCGAAATATCGGGCAATAGTGAAGACCTGGGCCGCATGGTCAACGTTGGACGCTCTGGTACTGACCATGACGGCGTTGGAAAGGCCCCATACGGGAAGGCTAAGCGGAACCAGCCACAGCAATTTCACAGAAACTCCTGGAGAAACTCAAACGCGATGATCGAGGCAGCCTGCGCCTGGAAGAGCTTCCTGGCAGCCCGCTGCGCGGCGCCGGGCGCCGCCAAAAACTGTTGAAGCCATCCAGATCACACGTGCCGTGCCTCTAACGATACCACGGAAATCGCCCACATCCGGGTCACTTTTGGACGTAAGCAAAGGAGTTAGTCTCCCAACCGGCTCAGATGTGCGTCGAACTGGCGACGCGGTAGTGCGGCCGGGGCGAGCCGCGAAATTTGTTGGTGTATCTCAGGGGCGCTCCTGCAAATGCCGTTCAGTTCCTTCTGAAAGAACTCCACAAAGTCGCGGATCCGCTGTATGAACGAGTCCAGCTCCGCGGCAGTGCGAACGTACGGCGTGAACCCGGGCGCGCACGACGGAGAGTGCAGGCTCAGCGTGAACGTGCGCAACCCTCCGGCGAACAGGAACCGCGCCAGCTTTATCATATCCTGTGCGGTGTATCCCTCCGGGGAGAGTGATAGCCGGTCCACCGCGTGGCACTTTGCCAAAATCCCCACGGCGCGCAGACGCTTCAGTTTGGAGCCTGCTTCGTAGACTGGCGCGGACAGTCCGCCAAGCCAGCCGACAAAGGCCCCGGTGCGTGGAAGGCAGAGCATCGGGCGCGACTTGCCAAACCAGAAGGGATGTGGGGACCAGCGCGAAAAATCGGGTCCGCCGTCCGGGCTAAAGTCGTGGGGGGGCGCCGGGCTGAGGTCGATCTGAAACCCCTCTTCCTCGAGAATTTCGAAGGTGTTGGGGCCGATACTGTAACGCCCCGCCTTGAAGATCACCGGATCCGTTCCAAACGACTCTGCGATTCTCTCTTTCAGCCGGCGCATCTTGGCCGCTTCCAGGTGGCGGGGAAGGTTGCCCTGGAACGAGAAGCGGGCAGTCGGCTCTTCTTCGAACGGTGGAGAGACCCAGGTATGCAAGTGCGCGCCGATCACTGCGCGACCGTCCCGAGCCAGTTCCTTCAAAGGCTGGATGCTTTCCTGTTGCGAGGCGATGGGGTAGTCAATTACGTAGGTGGGCCGGATCGAGTACTCGTCGAAGACCTTTTGCAGCCGCCCGATTTCGCGCATGTGCCGCACGCTGGTTGCATTACGGCTAACTGGCGAAGACCAGTCGAATTCCTCTTCCGTATCGACCACGACCGTCATGACGGGCCTTTCGGATCGTGGTATTGCGATGCATTTTGCCGCGGGGCGCATCATGAAATATTGCCGGTACGGGATCGAAGAGGAACGCCTTCGTCTCTACTCCAAGCAGGCGGATAGCAAGTTATTTTCAACTAGCCAGTATAGCTGAACGAGCTTATGCGCAGCACTTGCGCAATCAGGACTGTTGATCGTGTGCACAGCCCCGGTGTAAAGATCCCCCTTTTACCAGCCGATATGTCTCTTGTGTGTCAACCCGGCACGCCACAGACGGAAACAAAAGGTTGCCAGGAAGATCGGTCCCCACGCAGGAAGCGTCCCTGGACCGAGGCCTTTTGGGTCCCGTGGAGGATAAGCGCATGCAAGATCAGGAAGTGATTCGTGAATTCCTTGTCGAGAGTTACGAAAACCTCTCGCACCTGGATCAGGAGCTTGTCGAACTCGAGAAGCACCCGAAGGATGCGGCGCTGCTGGCCAGCGTCTTCCGCACGATTCACACCATCAAGGGCACGTGCGGCTTCCTGGCGTTTTCGACTCTGGAAAAGATTACGCACCAGGCCGAGAGCTTCCTGAGCCAGTTACGCGATGGCCAACGGGAGCTCACTCCGTCGCTGGTGTCTCTGATTCTGGAAACAGTCGACGCGACTCGAAAGGTATTGGCGTCCATCGAAGCGAGCGGGGACGAAGGTCCGGACTGCTTTGAAGACTTGACCGAACGTCTGCGCGCCGCGGCGCAGTTGACAACCGGGCCTGAGGGCGAGTGCGGTCCCGGTCAGCCCGGTCCTGAGGGGCTGCCTGGTTCCGCGCCGGAATCTCCGGAAGACAGCGGCTCCCCCGAGCTTACGGTGAGCAAGAAGCCCGGCGAAGACGCCGCGAAGCCTTCCGCCGTGGCGGATGCAAACATCCGGGTGGGGGTTGGTTTACTGGACAAACTGATGGATTTGGTGGGGGAACTGGTTCTGACCCGGAATCAGATCCTCCAGTTCAACACCGAGCGCGAGGATGCCGCCCTCAACGCGACCTCGCAGCGGCTGAACCTGATTACCACCGAACTGCAGGAGGGCGTCATGAAGACGCGCATGCAGCCCATCGGAATGGTCTGGAACAAGCTGCCGCGCGTGGTGCGGGATATGGCGGTGAACCTCGGCAAGCAGATCCGGCTGGAGATGGACGGCGCCGGGACGGAACTCGACAGGACGATCATCGAGGCCATCAAGGACCCGCTGGTCCACTTGGTCCGGAACTCGTGCGACCACGGCATCGAGCCGCCGGAGGTCCGCGTGAGACTTGGCAAGCCGCCACAAGGAAGACTGTCCCTCCGCGCGTATCACGAAGGCGGCCAAGTCAACATCGAAATCAGCGACGACGGGGCGGGGATTGATATCGCTCGTGTCAAACAGAAAGCTCTCGACAAAGGGTTTCTGCGGCCCGAACAGGCCGAGAGGCTGACTGATCGGGAGGCGTTGAACCTGATATTCCTGCCCGGCTTCTCCATGGCGGAAGCCGTCACCAACATTTCGGGACGCGGGGTCGGCATGGATGTGGTGAAGTCTCACATTGAGAAGATCGGCGGCGTCGTCGACGTGTTCAGCCGGCCCGGCGAAGGCGCCACGGTCAAGATCAAGATCCCACTCACGCTGGCCATCATTCCCGGCCTGGTGATCACAAGCGGCGGCGAGCGATTCGTCATCCCTCAGGTCAGCCTGCTCGAATTAATTCGCCTGGAGGGAGATTCGTCGGAAAGGCACATCGAGTATGTACAGGGCACGCCGGTGTACCGCCGGCGCGGGAGTCTTCTGCCCATCGCCCACCTGAATCAAGTGCTCGGGCTGAAATCGGCGGAGCGAGCCGAGGCGGTCAGCATGGTGGTCCTTCAGGCGGAAGACCGGCAATTTGGCCTGGTGGTAGATGGCATCAACGACACCCAGGAAATCGTGGTCAAGCCTTTGGGTAAGCAGTTGAAAGGGCTC
This sequence comes from Bryobacterales bacterium, assembly GCA_963842505.1. Classification (GTDB taxonomy): domain Bacteria; phylum Acidobacteriota; class Terriglobia; order Bryobacterales; family Bryobacteraceae; genus PALSA-129. Next base: position 998,255 of record CAWJGZ010000002.1, on the reverse strand, counting down.
ACCGTGTACGCTGGCGCGACCATCATGGGCGACGGCCGCGTGGCCCTCATCCTCGACGTGCTCGGCATCGGCCAGTGTTCCGGCGTGCTGGCCGAATCCCGCGATCAGGCGCGCGCGGCGGCGGAACAGAAGACGCAATCGGGCATCGAGCAGCAGCGGTTGCTCCTGTTCCGGGCCGGTTCCTTCGAGCGGCTGGCCGTTCCACTTTCTCTGGTCGCCAGGCTTGAGGAGTTCCCGCAGTCGTCCATCGAGCGCGCGGGTGGGGGCCAGGTGGTGCAATACCGGCAGCGCATTCTCCCCCTGGTTTCTCTCCGGGCCGTACTCGAATCGGGCGCGCCCGACCGGGAGCAGACCGCCGATCCCGCGCAGGTGATCGTATTCAACGACGGTGAGCGCAGCCTGGGTGTGGTGGTCGACCAGATCGTGGATGTCGCGGAAGACGCCGTCACGGTGCGCCAGAAGACCAGCCGCCAGGGTCTCCTCGGCTCGGCGGTGGTGGGCAAGCAGGTCGCGGATTTCCTCGATCTCAATCAGGTCATTCGTGCGGCTGCGGCGGATTGGTTTCAGAGCACGGGCGGGCCGGCAAATGGCAAGAGGATCCTCGTCGCCGAGTCCTCGGATTTCTCGCGGGGCCTTATCCGGAGCGGTCTTGACATGGCCGGTTACCGGGTCTTGGAGGCTGCCAATCTGGACGAGGTCATTCGCGGGCTGGAGCAACAGGCGGTGGACGTCGTCGTAACGGCGCTGGATCTTCCTCCCAAAGGCAGTTCCGCGCTGCTTGCCGCCATGCGCCGGCGGCCGGAGTGGGAGGGGATCCCGGTCCTGGCGCTGGCTGATTCAGCTCAGCAGGTTCAGGCAGAAGCCGGTCAGGCGGCGGGTTTCCAGGACTGCCAGCCCAAGTTCGACCGGGAGGCCATGCTTGAATCGGTGGCGCGGCTGGCCTCGGTGCTGGCTTCCGCCGAGACGGCGCCGGTGACCGCAGGAGAGGAGAGATAACCCATGGCGACCAGTACCGTAACCTTGAAATCCGAATTGGCGCAGACCAGCGGACAGTTTTCCACGTTCTTCGTGGCGGACTTGTTTTTCGGCGTGGATGTTCTCCGCGTCCAGGAAGTACTGCGCTTCCAGCACATGACCCGCGTGCCCCAGGCGCCGGAAGTCATCGAGGGGTTGATCAACCTGCGGGGCCAGATTGTCACCGCCATCGATATGCGGCGGCGGCTTCGGTTGCCGCCACGCGCCGGGGACCAGACGCCCATGAACATGGTGGTCCGCACCGAGGATGGCGCCGTCAGTTTGCTGGTCGACGAAATCGGAGACGTGCTGGATGTGGATACCGCCACCTACGAGCGGCCGCCGGAGAACCTCGATCCCGCGGCGCGAGAGCTCATCCGGGGTGTCTACAAGCTGAAGGACCGGTTGCTGCTGGTCCTCGATGCGGAGCGAACGGTGGATCTTGCCGTGGGGAGGACGGACTAGTGGTGCCGAAGCGCCCGCCGCTGCCAGGAAAGGCAATCGAACGACCGGCGCGGCGCCAGGATGCCGGGAGGTTCTGAAATTGGCCTTCACTTTCTTCTTCCGGGACCAACAAGTGCTGGAGCGGGTGGCGGAACACGTCATTCCCTGCCTGTCGGGCCGCAGCCATCCCCGCATCTGGGACGCCGGCGTAGCCATGGGGCAGGAGCCTTACACGCTTTCGATCATGTTTGCCGAGCGGATGAACCCCTTCGCGTTCAATAACCTCCGCATTGATGCGACCGATGTGGAGAGCACCGGCCAGTTTGCCCGGATGATCGAGGCGGGCATGTATCCGAGAGACGAGTTGGCGCGTTTGCCCGGGGGCGTCCTGGATAAGTACTTCGAACCGAATGGCCAACCTGGGTACTTTCGCGTGATCGACAGCATCCGGGGGCGGGTCGCCTATCAGCGGCACGATCTCCTGTCGTTCCAGGAAATCGGTCATGGATACTCGCTGGTCTTGTGCAAGAATGTGCTGCTCCACTTCCAGCCGCCGGAGAGGGTCGAAGTGCTCAGAATGTTTCACCGGGCGCTGGCCCCTGGCGGCTTCTTCGCCACCGAGCAGACGCAGGAGATGCCGCGGGAACTCGCCTCGCGGTTCCAGCGGGTGATTCCCGATGGGCCATTGTTCCGCAAAGTGGAGGATGGCGAATGCGGGCCGTGACGTTGGAGAACAGCAGCCAGGTCTATACTTCCCAGGTTTACCCGGTGCCCGGCGGACATCGGAAGGCAGTGACGAATCAAGAATCAGGCGTCGGTGACGCATCGTAAATAACGCAATAGGAACACAAAGGAGCAAGACAATGGCAAGACAAGCAAACAACGGCCGGCGCGTTCGTTCCGACCAAAACCAGTCCATCGGCGCTGCCGTTTTGGACCGTCCAGTACGACGCGGTGCGCGGGAGACGCAAACGAAGCGCGTGCTGCAGGAGGAAATACTCCGCGTGTCGTCAGCTCTCCAGCAGGGGCGCCTCGCGGAGCGGGCGCGGGCGGACCTGTTCACGGGTGGCGACCGTACCATCGTGGAAAGCCTGAACGGGATGCTCGACGCAGTGATCAAGCCGTTGAACCTCTCCGCCGAGTACATCGACCGGATCTCGAAGGGTGACATCCCACCCAAGATCACCGACGCCTACAACGGCGATTTCAACGAAATCAAGAACAACCTGAATACCTGTATTGATGTCCTCAATGGATTACTAAACGCCGCGGCGGAAATGTACCAGGCACAAAAAGCCGGCGACATCGAGGCCTTTATAACCATTGAACAATTCCAGGGCGCCTATAGGCAGATAGCGAAGGACGTGAATGAAGCAGCTCGCCTTCATATCAACGTCGTTCTCAAGTTACTAGCGATCGTCGGCTCCTATTCTGAGGGCGATTTTTCGACGGTGCTGGACCGGTTGCCAGGCAAGCAGGCTCTCGCCAATCAGAAGATGGATCTCCTGCGGGGCAATCTGACTGCCATGATTGCGGAAACCGCTTCGTTGACGCAGGCGGCTGTTGCGGGACGCTTGGCAACGCGCGCTGATGGGTCCAAGTTCTCTGGCGACTACCGCAAAATCGTCGAGGGCTTCAACCAGACCCTCGACGCAGTGATTAAGCCGCTGAACGTCTCCGCCGAGTACATGGACCGGATCTCAAAGGGCGAGATTCCGCCCAAAATTATCGACACCTTCAACGGCGATTTCAACGAGATCAAGAACAACTTGAACAACTGCATCGACGGGCTCGCTGGGCTGGTCGAGGCGAATGCGGCACTCAAGAGGATGGCGGTCAACGATTACAGCACGCCAGTGAAAGGAGAGTATGCCGGAGTCTATGCGGAAGTGGCGCAGGCCACGAACCTGGTGCGAGACAGGATCCTGCATACAATCGGCATACTCAAGAATGTTGCGCAAGGTGATCTGAGCGAAATGGCGGCGTTAAAGACCCTTGGCCGCCGTTCCGAACATGACGAACTCGGACCGGCAGTTATCCTGTTGATGGAGAACCTCAGTGCGCTGGTGGCCGACGGCGTGGGGCTGTCGCAAGCCATGCAGGAAGGCAAGCTGGCCGCGCGGGCCGACGCTTCCAAGCTCCAGGGCGACTACCGCAAGGTCCTGGAGGCCTTCAACCTGACTTTGGACAACGTCATCAAGCCGTTGAACGTGGCCGCCGAGTACATGGACCGGATCTCGAAGGGCGACATCCCGCCGAAAATTACCGAAGCCTACAACGGCGATTTCAACGAGATCAAGAACAATTTGAACAACTGCATCGACGGGCTCGGCGGCTTGGTCGAGGCCAATGCGGTGCTCAAAAGAATGGCAGTCAACGACCATAGCACGCGCGTGAAGGGAGAGTATGCCGGAGTCTATGCGGAAGTGGCGCAGGCCACGAACCAAGTGCAAGACAGGTTGCTGCACGTAATCGACATAATCAAGAGTATTGCGCAAGGTGATTTGAGCCCAATGGCGGAGATGAAGACCGTTGGCCGCCGTTCCGAACACGACGAACTCGTACCGGCATTCACCCTGTTAATGGAAAATCTTAGCGCGCTCGTGGCTGATGGCATGGGACTGGCGCAAGCCATGCAGGAAGGCAAACTGGCCGCGCGGGCCGATGCCTCCAAGCTCCAGGGCGACTTCCGCAGGGTCATAGAGGCTTTCAACCTGACGGTGGACAACATCATCAGGCCGTTGAATATGTCCGCCGAGTACATGGACCGGATCTCAAAGGGCGAGATTCCACCTAAGATCACCGAGGCCTACCAAGGCGATTTTAATGAAATCAAAAACAACCTGAACGTCTTGCTTGACTGGATGACCAGTCTGGTTGCTTATGTGACGAAGATCGCCAACGGCGACATGACGGCGTCGATGGCCAGGGCTTCCGATAAGGACCAGATTTACGAGTGGCTGATGCTGTTGAAGAACAACGTCGACGCGTTGGTGGCCGACGCCGGATTGCTTGTCAAGGCCGCGGTGGAAGGCAAATTGGCCACCCGCGCCGACGCGTCCAGGCACCAGGGCGGCTACCGCAAGATTATCGAGGGCGTGAACCAGACGCTGGATGCGGTGATCGGGCCGTTGAACGTGTCCGCCCAGTACGTGGACCGGATCTCGAAGGGCGACATCCCGCCGAAGATTATCGACAACTACAACGGCGACTTCAACGCCATCAAGAACAGCCTCAACAACTGCATCGACAACATCGAAAGACTGGTGGCCGACACCGTGATGCTCGTCAAAGCGGCCGCAGAAGGCCGGGTGGGTACGCGGGCCGACGTCACCAAGCACCAGGGCGACTACCGCAGGATTATCGAGGGTGTGAACCAGACGCTGGAGGCGATCGTCGAACCACTCAAGGTCGCGGCGCAAAACGCGGCGACGCTGGCATCTTCCTCCGAGGAACTGACGGCGGTCAGCCAGCAGATGGCGGGCAACGCCGAGGAGACCGCTACGCAGGCCAACGTGGTGTCGGCGGCCAGTGAGCAGGTCTCGAAGAACGTCGCCTCGGTCGCTTCAGCCTCAGAGCAGATGCAGGCTTCGATCCGCGAGATCTCCAAAAACGCCAACGAATCGGCCCGTGTGGCCAAGAATGCCGTCAGCGTGGCGCATTCCACGAACGATACCGTGAAGAAGTTGGGCGAGTCCAGCCAGGAAATCGGCAATGTGATCAAGGTAATTACCTCGATCGCGCAGCAGACCAACCTGCTGGCGCTCAATGCCACCATTGAGGCCGCGCGCGCCGGCGAAGCGGGTAAGGGCTTTGCGGTGGTGGCGAACGAAGTCAAGGAACTCGCCAAGCAGACCGCCAAGGCCACCGAGGAGATCGGTCAGAAGATTGAGGCGATCCAGGGCGATACCAAGGGGTCCGTGAAGGCGATCGAGGAGATTGGCACCATTATCAACCAGATCAACGACATCTCCAACAGCATCGCTTCGGCGGTGGAAGAACAGACGGTGACCACCAATGAGATCGGCCGCAGCGTGACCGAAGCAGCCAAGGGGGTCGCCGACATTGCTAAGAACATCGGCGGCGTGGCCGTGGCGGCGAAGAACACCACACAAGGCGCCAACGATACTGAGAAGGCGTCGCAAGAGTTGAGCCAGATGGCGGCGCGGCTCCAAACGGTCACCTCGAAGTTCACGTTCTGACCCGATCGACGGATAGGGACGCGGCAAGGCGGCTGGCATTCATCCGCCAGGCCGCGTCCGTCCGCCGGCTCAACGAATACAGGTGAAATGATGGCCAAAGCATTAGTCGTGGACGATTCCAGGGCCATTCGAATAATTCTCGCAAAGATCTTGAAGGAACTCGGGTATGAGGTTCGCGAGGCAGCCAACGGAAGGGAAGCCCTGGAGGCGATTGAAGCCGAGAAAACCGCCGTGACGCTGGTCCTGGCGGACTGGAACATGCCCGAGATCAATGGGCTGGATCTGCTCAAGCGCTTGCGCCAGAACCCGGAACTATCCGGGCTGGTGGTGATCATGGTCACTACCGAGACCGAACTGGACCAGATGGCGGCGGCCCTGGAAGCCGGCGCCAACGAGTACGTCATGAAGCCTTTCACAAAAGAAATCCTCGTGGAGAAGCTGCAACTTGTGGGGATCCATCCCTGAGGAGGGAGCAGGCATGGGTGCGGTGAACAAGCGATTACTTCAACCGGGAGAGCGGATTCGCGTGTTGGTGGTTGACGACTCCGTGGTCATCCGGCGCCTGGTCGCTCACGCCCTCGAGCAGGATCCGGTGCTCGAGGTGGTGGGAGCAGCCTCGAACGGAGTGATCGCACTGCAACGGATTCCGCAGTTCAACCCCGATGTTCTCACCTTGGATATCGAGATGCCGGAGATGGACGGCCTGGAAACGCTGCGGCGCGTTCGGCGCGAGTATCCCCAACTGCGGGTCATCATGTTTAGCACGCTCACTGAGCGTGGCGCGGCGGTGACTCTGGAGGCGTTGACCCTGGGGGCCGACGACTACGTGGCCAAAGCTTCCAACCAAGGGTCGCTCGATCGTTCCATGACGCGCCTGCGGGAAGAACTGGTCCCCAAGATCAAACAGTTCTTCCACATGGCGGCACAAAACCGCGCCGCGGCCCCGCCGGAACCGGCGCGGGTCCCGGTGGCGTCGCCGGCCTGGCAGGGTTCGGCAGTCTGGCGGAGTACCAAGGTGCGGCCCAAAGTGGTGGTGATCGGAGTCTCCACTGGAGGGCCGACCGCGTTGGGCGCCATCCTGCCGGAGTTGCCATCCGGGTTCCCGTTGCCAGTCCTGGTGGTGCAGCACATGCCGCCTCTCTTCACCCGGTTGCTCGCCGAGCGTCTTCACTCCACCTGCCGGCAGCCAGTCGAAGAAGCCCGCCAGGGTAACCCGGTGGAAGCCGGCAAGATCCTGATTGCGCCCGGAGACTTTCATTTGAAGGTGGCTTCCAATGGCGGCGGAGTGCACGTGTTTTTGGATCAGTCGCCGCCGCAGAACTCCTGCCGTCCCGCCGTCGACGCGCTATTTACTTCGGTCGGCGAGGTGTACGGGGGCGCGGCCATCGCCGCGATTCTGACCGGCATGGGGCAGGATGGGCTGCGTGGCGCGGAGATTCTCAAGGCGCAGGGGGCCAGTATCCTGGCGCAAGACGAGGCTTCGAGTGTCGTTTGGGGGATGCCCGGAGCCGTGGTGAATGCGGGCCTCGCCGACCGCGTGCTGCCCCTTGATCAAGTCGTGCCAGAGATCCTGCGCATGGCCGGCCGAACGTAGGGGGAACTGTTTGCCTGGCCCAACTTCAGTCGCGGAGATCCGCTCGGAAAACTACCGTTTCCTGCAGGAGCATGTCTATGCCCAAGCCGGCATCGTGCTCGAAGACGACAAGCATTACCTGTTCGAAAGCCGCCTCGGGCCGATTGTCAGGCAACTCGGCCTCGGCACGATCAACGACTTGTGCGCGCTCATCCAGGCCACTAGCGAAACCGAGGTCGGCCGCCGCGTGGCCGAGGCCATGACCACCAATGAAACCTACTTTTTCCGCGATCCCGCCCAATTCGAGGCCATACGGACTGTCCTGTTGCCCCGGCTGAAGGAAGGCCGGCGGGACACCAAGAAATTGCGGTTCTGGTCGGCTGCCGCATCGACCGGGCAGGAAGCTTACAGCCTGGCCATGCTTCTCTTAGCCGAAGCGTTGAGTGACTGGGACATTCAAATCCTGGGCACCGACTTTTCCTCGCAGGTCCTGGAACGGGCCCGGTCCGGCAAGTACCAGCAGATTGAGGTGAACCGGGGTTTGCCGGCGGCCCTGCTGGTGAAATATTTCCGTCGTTCCGGCATGGACTGGCAGTTGAGCGACCTGGTGCGCTGGATGGCGCATTTTGAGACGATTGATCTGCGCAAAAGCATGCGCGCCCTGGGACCTTTCGACCTGGTGTTCTGCCGCAACGTTATGATCTACTTCGACGCCGGGACCAGGAAAGAGATCCTAAAGGAACTCCATGGCACGCTGTTCCGAGGCGGCTGGCTGCTGCTGGGCGGCGCGGAGACGGCGTTCGGTGTCGAGGAATGGTTTGAAAGACAGATCGTGGGAGGCGCGACCGTTTACGTCGCCCGCTGAGAGGACACCGATGCCAACCGAATTCAGCACAGAGACACTGACGAGCGCACTGGCGCAGATCGTAGAGTCCGTCTTCGGGACTATGATGAACCTGGAAGTGGGCGAAGGTGGAACGCCATGGTTCCCCTGCGGGGATCGGTTGACATCCGCTCTGCATCTGGGGGGCGATTGGAACGGAGCGGTGCTGTTGGAGTGCGACCGGCGCCAGGCTTGCCGCTTCGCAGGCCGTTTCCTCTCCATGGATCCTCCCGACACCGTGGATGACGTCGTGCGCGACGTGCTCGGCGAACTGGCCAACATGGTCGGCGGGAACCTGAAGTGTGTGTTGACACCGGGGATCCGGCTGTCCATGCCGTCCATAGTGGATGGCAGCGACTACAGCCTGCGGGTCTGCGGGGCCGAGGTCCGGGAGCGGCTTGCTTTTCAATGCGCCGAAGGCCCCTTTTGGATCACGGTCCTGACCAGACGATCTTGAAAGCGGAGATGCCTGCCCATCGTCGTCCGTTTGGTCAAGGACACACGAATTGTCCAAGGAGGCCGGCTTCCACCGGCCCCTGAATTAGGGCATTTCTTGTTTTGTTGGCCCGACTGCCCTGGATTGGGCGAGCTAAAGCATGTCCCAGGACCAGCGCGCCAAACTGCGCGGGCTATCATGGTTGATCAGTGGCCCGACCATCGAGAAGAAACCGCCATCCCGAACCATCGCGCAACATCCCGCCTCCGACGGTTGCGCAGCCTCCGCAATCCTCCGCGCACCAGCGCCGCTGGATGCGTCATGCGCTCCCCATAGCCGCCTTGTGGGCGATGGCGCTATTAGCCTACTCCAATTCTTTCACCGCGGCTCTGACTTTCGATTCCAACCGCGCCATCCTGCAAGACACGCGCATCCAAGCCGTCACACCCGAAAACAGCCACCTGATCTGGACCGAGGACTATTGGTATCACACCTCGGCCGGTGGCCTGTTTCGCCCGCTCACTACCTTCTCCTACCAGTGGAATTACGCCGTGCTGGGCAATGGCCCGCACCCGGCCGGCTACCACTGGGTCAATCTCCTTTTGCACGCCGTCAACATCGCGCTCGTATACCTGCTGGGCCTGCTCATCTTCGAAGCTCCCTGGCCGGCATTCGCCATGGCGGCGCTCTGGGCGCTTCATCCGCTGCTCACCGAATCCGTCACCAACGTGGTGGGCCGCGCCGATCTGCTGGCGGCCTTCGGAGTGCTGGCCGGCCTGCTTTGCTGCACGCGCAGCGCGTCGGCAGGCGGATGGAGCAAAGCCGCGTGGCTGGCGGCTGGGGCGGTGGCCAGCGCCGTCGGGATCTTCTCCAAGGAAAGCGCCATCGTTGTGCTGGCCGCCGTCCCGCTTTACGATCTGACCTTTGGACGGGCCACCCGGCTGAGATCGCGCCTTCCCGGCTACGCGGCCGTGGCCCTGCCGGTTCTTGTCTATTTGCCAATGCGCAGCCACGTGCTGGCCAAGCTTGCTTCGGTCGTGACTTCCTTCGGGAATAATCCGCTGACGGGCGCCGGCTTTTGGACGGCCCGCCTCACCGCCGTCAAAGTGATCGGCAAATATTTGTGGCTGCTGGTCTGGCCCGCGCATCTCTCGGCCGACTATTCCTACAACCAGGTGCCTCTGTTCCGCTGGCGTTTCGACAACCTGGAAGATTGGAAAACACTCTTCGCTCTGGTGACGTGTGTCGCCGCGGGCGCCGCGGCGGTGGCCGCCTGGCGCCGCGCGAAGCCGGTCTTTTTTTTCATCGCTTTCTTTTTTGCGGCGCTCGCACCCACAGCCAACCTGGTCATTCTGATCGGCACCATTATGGCGGAGCGGTTTCTCTACCTGCCTTCCATCGGGTTCGCCGGCTGCGTGGTGTGGCTGGGGCTGCGAGCCGTCGAGCGATGGCCTGCTATGCGTATGGCGGCTCCGGCCCTGTTGGTCCTGCTCCTGCTGGCACTGGCCGCCCGAACCTTCGCGCGCAATTTCGATTGGCACAACGAAGAGAGTCTCTGGGCCAGTTCCGTGAAGGCCTGCCCGGCGAGTTACAAGACGCACGCGGACCTGGCGACGGCGAAGATGGCTTTGCCAAACGGGACTGGCATGGATGCCGCGCAAACTGAATTTGAAAAGGCCCTCGCGATTCTAGGACCGCTCCCCGATCAAATGAACCCGACTTTGGTTTGGGCCTCCGTCGGGTACTTCTATCGCGTCAAAGGAGACATGCTCGCACAGAAAGACGGATCCCGGCCGGGATACGATCCGCAAAGCAACCCTTGGTATCGGAAAGCGCTCGCGGTATTTCTCCGCGGCAAGAAAATCGATCTGGCGTTGAACCAGGTGATGAAAGAGCGGAATCTGCGGGACGGCAAGCCCACTCCGGATTTCGGATGGCCGCCGCTGTATCTGGGACTGGGCCGGCTCTACCAGCGACTGCGAGAGCCGCAACAGGCGCTCGAAGCGCTTCAGTACGGCAGCATGCTTCGACCGCAGCCGGAATTCTTCGAAGAACTCTCCGCCACATGGCGCGCGATGGGAGAACCGGAAAAGGCCGTGATGGCGCTGATGGAGGGCTTGGCTGCCGATCCCAAGCAGACCCAATTGGCATCTCGCATCGTGCAGTTTTATCGCGAGACGGCTCCTATGAGCTGTGCTCTGGTCTCCGCCGCCGGCTCCGTGAACCTGAATCTGGGTTGCCCGCTGGTGCATGACCCCCTGTGTGGAGCGTCACAACACCTGATCGAGAGATACCGGCAATCCGGCCAACCGGCCGAGGCCCGCGCCGCCATCGCAAGCGCCGTCCGAACCCTGGGCTGTCCGGCCGCCATGTTCAATTAGGCGCTACTTTTCCTAAATCGAAGACAGTCCCTGAAACTCTTGAAAGTCTTATAGATATCCAAGGGCAATATTGCGTTGGCGCGGCGCCAGAGCCATAACTTCAATCATGCCACCATACGTGTGGTCAAAAACCAGGAGGAAGCCATAGTGATCTATAGAGGGATCGCTCTCGCTATCCTGATCGCTGGATCTTTATCGGCCCAGCCTCAATCCCAGACAAGCCCGAAGCCTGTTCAGGAGAATGCGGCTAGCGCACCGCCGGCAGTATCAACGAGCGAAGGTATGACATCAGGAAAGGTGCCGAAGTCGGCATCGGCGGTTGATGTGCCCGAGTCCACCCAACTGCTCCTTCCAGGATGTGCGGCAAGCCCTACTACGCGTGCGTCGCCGAATCGTGATTACTCTAAGCCGTCTTCTCGCCTTGTCGGCAGATGGGCCAGCCGAGATCCCGAGACGGCCGCCATCGCGTGCCGTTACTTCGGTCCAATCGATAGGCAAACCGGAACCGGCGTGTTTGTTGTGTACCGGCTCGAAGCGCTAGACGAAAAGACGGGAGCGCGATCCCCGGTTCTCCCCGGCACTGGTCAACCACCGCACACAGTCACTTGGAATCGAACCGAGGGAAGCTACCGAATCATCAATGAAGATCAGGGCGGCGAGTCGGTAACTCTGGGTTCTCCTCCCCACGAGCGGGAAGTCCGCTACGGAAACACACCAAATCGCGTGCGACGGTAGGTCGGATTCTCCTCGGGAACCGATAGGGCAAATTGACCAATATGTGGACGACAAGAACCTTGGATGCTCCGAAAGCAACGCGGGTTGGAAGGGTGCTTTCTCTCGCTTTCTGGCGGCCCGTTCCCCGGCAGCGCCTGTATACCCACCGACGGGGCGTCGGGTCCGATACCAGGTCGATGGGGCTAGTCGCGCATCGCTCACCTACCGCAACGCATCGGGTGGAACGGACCAAATGACGGTCAAGCTGCCCTGGACTTTGACGTTCACGGGTCAACCAAGACAATTCGTGTATCTTTCGGCTCAGAACACTGAAGACTGGGGAAAAATCGAGAGCACTATTTATCTTGACGATATTCCGGTGCAGAGAGCGGTCTCCAACTCTCCCTATGGCATCGCCTCAGTGAGCGGAACTATTCCGCCAGGCCGCTAGGAGTAGGCCTGCTTAGCGCGGTGGAGAAACCGGGGACGAGTAACCGGGTTTTCCGTGGCCCGGTTTCCTCTAGGTTACGTTCCGCCTGTCGCGCGATTCTCTAAACTAAACGTGGCCCACGTTTCACTTCGGGAACCTGTTGTAGCATCTCACGAACCAGAGTAAAGTCATCGCGTTGGGAATATACGAATTGCTCAGCATTAAACACCTGGAGCGAATTGAGATGCTCCACGTTTGCAGGACGTAGCTTAAGGGTTCCGCCAAAGAGGCGAATTCGGAAGGGCAGGTTGATGGTAGGGCACAGAAAGCCCAGGCAAAGAGTACTGCTGAGCGGCAAGTAAATTTCGATGCCGAGAGCGCGCAGTCCAAGCGTGCTAAGAGACGGGTGTTGATTTCTGTTGAATCGCGCGACCGGGTTATCCGAGATGTAGAACGGGTGTTCTTGGGTGGTGCTGTACAGAATCCAAGACTTGTTCAGGAAATAAGGCATCAGATCCGCTGCCAGTGAGCGAAGGGACGTAATAGACGCGACGCGAGTCTGCTCGTCATTCAAGAATTCAAACCCCTTGACTTTGTTCGGATCGCCACCGATACTTTTGACTGCGGCATAAACGTCGTCAATCATACCCTTCAGTTCCTTGCGCCGGGCGTCCGTTCGGAGCATCTGAACTGTTGCGAATAGCGCAACCATTTTTCTCCCGGTATCGCTGAGAACGCGAAGGCTGCGCGCGCTGACAATTCCGCTGATGATCCTGCTTGAGACGTTCTCAATTTTAGCCAGTTGTGGATCAATCGAGTGAGGCGCGCCGTCAACCTCGCAATCATAAAAGCCCTTTGCGGACGCAACCCTCCTGATCGACCTCGGAGGGATCGCTCATTGACCATGTCAAAAACGAAGATCTGGTTGTCCCTGCCGGACGCAAAGTTCCGCAGAAGGAATTGGGGTATGTAATGTTGATTTGTCGCGTCCATACTACAATGTGGTGAAGTCTTGCACTATCCGCTCTAGCAGCCGGAGGCGGGTACGAACGATCCGCTGCGGGGCCCGGCCTTCTTCATCTGCCCGGCGAAGATGCGCGTTGAGTTGTTTCCTGAATTGGAGCGCCGTCATGTTCAACGTCTTAGCCTGCTCTTGGAACGTCAGTTCTTCGAAGGTCTTCGTATCGCGCTTGTGGCGTTTCGGATTCATTGAGGCCGCTCCTGTCTGACCATTGTAAGGCCGCGGTGCTGGAGCGCGCCCGTAACCGTCTAGGAACCGGTAGGGACCGAGGATAGGAACCGGACGGGAGCCAGGCTACTCAATTCCTCAATAGCCGGCCGATTCCCGCTGATTTCCCCTGCGCCGGCCCCGTGCTACTTCTTCTTGCCGACGACAGGCTTCGGGCTATTGCGGATTGCCGCAAGGATGAAATCGGCTTCTTCCTGCCGGTAGGGAGTGCCGTTGCTGCGGAAAATGTCCTGGAACCACACGGCCGGCTGCCGGTCGATGTAGGGCGTCTGCCAGGAATCCCACGGCAGGAACATTTGCCTTTTTCCCGAAACCAGGCTCGCCGTGAGCGCCGCAACATTATATTTCTCCGCGATGGGGAGAATGGCCTCGATGGTGCTGCCCTGAGTGCGGGCCATGAAGCCGGTGCACAGCACGGGCCGGCCATACGCCTGCAGCCATTTCACGCGCTTCTCGAATTCCTGCGGCCCCTCGTAGTTCTGGAAAGAGATGATGTCGGAGCGCTCGATCTGGATTTTCTCCGCCGGGCTCAGCTTGTCGGCGCTCGACCAGTCGCCCTTCCACACGCCGCTGGTGATGGGCTGCGTGGGCAAGCCGGCGCGGGCGTAATCGAAAAGTTTCGGCAGCAGCGCGAGCAGCTTTTCGTTCTTGTTGGTTGGCTCGGACTTCCCGAAGGTGCCGGGATTCAGATTGTCGGGCTCGTTCCACAGGTCCCACGCCAGGATGCGCTTATCGATGGAAAATGCGGCAATGATTTCCTTGACATAAGAGAGCAGGCGCTCCGTCTGCGACCCATCGGTCAGGCCCCTGGCTCCGGGGCTCTGCGCCCATAATGAATCGCGCACGCCGGGCCTTGGGTTGCGCTGCGCTCCGGCTTCGGGAAAGGGATCCCCGCAGGAATCGAACAACACGAAGATCACGCGCATCTTGTGTTCGTCGGCCAGTTTGAGCAGTTTGTCCATGCGCCGCTTCAGACCGCCCGAGTCGTTCTTAAACAGCAGGTCGTGGAGGAACACGCGCATGGTGTTCATCCCCAGGTCCTCGGCCCACTTGAATTCCAGGTCGATACGGTCAGCGTCGAAATACTGCTGCTGCCACATCTCGAACTGGTTCACCGTGTTGCTCTGACTGTAATTGCTGCCCACCACCCAAGGCTGGCGGGCGTACCAATCGTTGGCCTCGGCGGGCGTCCATTGGTGGCTTTGGGCGAGAGCCCCGGAGGCAAAAAGGATCAGGCCTGGAAGAAATAGTCTATTCATTTTCCCGAAGCAACTAGCGAGAAGGCTTGGCCCGAAGATAACGCGTTGAGGGCGCGAACGTCAAGAGCGCCCCGGACCGGCAAGCCGGCGATGCTATCCTGATAGCACCACATCATTTTAACTGGACGTGCGCTCCGAAAGTCGGTTTCATCCGTGAAAGTCGGATTTATCAGTCTGGGTTGCCCTAAGAATCTCGTCGACAGCGAAGTCATGATGGGCCAACTTGTCGCCCGAGGCCACGAGTTGACGCATCAGCCCGACCAGGCCGACGTCCTGGTGGTGAACACGTGCAGTTTCATCGACCCCGCCAAGCAGGAATCCATCGACGCGATCCTCGAAATGGCTGAATACAAGAAGGTTGGCCGTGCCCGCAAGCTAGTGGTGGCCGGTTGCCTGGTAGAGCGGTACCGCGGCGATATCCGGCGTGATATGCCGGAGGTGGATGCCCTCATTGGCACCAATGAGATCGAAAGCATCGTGGCCATCTGCGAAGATCTGGAACCCCCCGCTGGCCCTTCCGAGCCATACCTGTATCACCACTTAACACCGCGGGTGCTGGCCACGCCATCCCATTTCGCCTACCTGAAGATCGCCGAGGGCTGCGACCACCCCTGCACCTTTTGCGTGATCCCGCAGTACCGCGGAAGTTTCCGCAGCCGCCGCCTAGAATCGGTGGTTTCCGAGGCTACCCGTCTGTTCCAGCAAGGCGTGCGCGAGATCAACCTCATCGGGCAGGACACCACGTGCTACGGCGAAGACCTTGGGATCTCCGACGGTCTTCCGCAACTGCTGGTGCGCCTGGCCGCAATTGAAACGCCGCGCGAAAAATGGTTCCGTTTTCTCTACGCCTATCCCAATAAGGTGACGCAGCGCCTGCTCGATACCATCGCCGCGCACGACGCCTTGACCAAGTACATCGACATGCCGCTGCAGCACGCCAGCGCGCGCGTTCTCAAGCGCATGAAACGCGGCTCTTCCGGCGATCTATTCCTGAAACTCCTGGAACGCATCCGCCGCACCATCCCGAGCGTGGCCATCCGGACCAGCATGATTGTGGGCTTCCCCGGCGAGACAGCCGAAGATTTCACCGAACTCTGCCAGTTTGTGGAAGCCGCCAAATTCGACAACCTGGGCGTCTTCGCCTACTCCGACGAAGATACCGCCCCGAGCTGTGCTCTGGATGGCAAGGTAGACGCGCGCACCATCCACAATCGCCGCCGCCATCTGATGGCCCTCCAACGCAAGATCTCCCGCAGGCGCAACCGCGCGCTCGTAGGCGCCGAAGTTCCGGTGCTGATCGAAGGGCCGTCGGAGGAGACCGACCTGCTGTGGCAGGGCCGCATGCCCACGCAGGCCCCCGAGATCGACGGCGTGGCGCTGATCAGTGATTTCGAAGGCGATGAACCGCGGGCGGGCGAAATCCGGCATTTGCGGATCACCGAAGCGCACGATTACGATGTGGTCGGGACGTTGCTTCCCACCACCGAGCCGGCGCCGCGGATGCGGCCTGAACTGGTCCAGATTGGCGTATGAATTGTCCCATCTGCAAGAAGGAAGTCAACTTCGGCGACCCGGGCTTTCCGTTCTGTAGCGAGCGTTGCCGGGTCATCGATCTAGCCAACTGGGCGACCGGGAAATATGCCATCCCCGCGGAGCGCCCGGAACCGGAGCAGCCGGAGTCCGAGGATGACTGAAGCCGGCCGGCGCCCGCCCATGACCCCAGCCACCGTTGTGTCTACCTGGTTCGGCTGCGGCTACAGCCCCAAGGCGCCGGGTACGGCCGGTTCGCTGGCCGCGCTGGTGATTGCCATCGCGCTGCACCAGTACCTGGGTTTCACGCCCCTGCGCTTCGCGCTTCTTGCCGCCATCCTCTTCCTGCCGGCTGTGTGGGCCGCCGGGGTAACTGCCCGCGTGAGCGGCCTCGAAGACCCGCAATTCGTCGTCGTGGATGAAGTTATCGGTCAATGGATCGCCCTGGCGGGCGCGGCCTCGCTCAACTGGAAGAGCTTCCTGGCGGCCTTCGCGCTGTTCCGCCTTTTCGATATTTGGAAGCCGGCGCCGGTGCGCCAACTGGAGTCTCTGCCCGGCGGATGGGGCATCAATCTGGACGATGTGATGGCGGGCGTTTATGCGGCGCTTGTGTTATGGGTAGCCGCACGTTTTAATCTATATTGAGGATGTCCTTGCGCAAACCACCCGAATCCCGTCCCCTGATCGCTCAAGTCAGCCCGGCTGCGGCCATCGCCGGCGGCGAATTGCAGATCCGCGGCAAAGGGTTTGCCCAAGCCCAGCGGCCGCGCGTCACCATTGGCGATGTGGGTGCGATGGTAGTGATCGGTTCCGATTCCTTTGTCATCGCCCGTGTGCCGGAAGGCGCCTCCGCGGGCGACCTGGTGATCGAAAACGGCGAGCATTCCAGTGAATCCTGGGCCTGCGATATCGGCGTTCTGATCGCCGAAAACCTCCACCCGGTCTCCAATCCGGCTATCGATTCCTTCGGCAATATCTACACCACCTTCAGCGGGTCCCGCGGTCAGAAGGTGCCCGTAGCGGTCTATAAGATCGATCTCAACCTGACCACCAAGCCGTTCGTCAACGAACTGATGAATGCCACGGGCCTGGCCTTTGACGCCTCCGGCTTGCTTTACGTCAGCAGCCGGCACGACGGCATGGTCTACCAAGTCACGCCCACCGGCAACATGTCCGTATTCGTGGAGGGCATGGGGGTTGCCACCGGCCTGGCCTTCGACAGCCAGCAGAACCTCTACGTCGGCGACCGCGCCGGCACCATCTTCAAGATCAGCCCGGACCGCCAAATCTTCGTCTTCGCCACCCTGGAGCAATCCATGGCGGCCTACCACCTGGCCTTTGGCCCCGACGGTTACCTCTACGTCACCGGCCCCACTACTTCGAGCTACGATTGCGTCTACCGTATTTCCGACCATGGCGAGGTGGACGTTTTCTACCGCGGCCTCGGCCGCCCGCAAGGAATGACTTTCGACGAAGAGGGCCGCCTGTACGTGGCCGCTTCCCTGGCAGGCCGCAAAGGCGTGGTCCGCATCCATCCCGATCGCAAGGCCGAACTTTTCCTCTCCGGCCCCGGTATTGTGGGGTTGGCCTTCACACCTTCGCGCTCCCTGATCGTCGCCACCACCAACGCGCTCTATCGCGTGGACGTCGGGATCAAGGGACGGCTCCTGGTCTGATGAACGCCGAGATCATCGCCGTCGGCTCGGAAATGCTGACGGCCGAGCGAGTAGACACAAACTCCCTCTACCTCACCGGTGAATTGAACAAACTCGGGGTCGAAGTGGTCTTCAAGTGCGTCATTGGCGACGATTGCGACCGCCTGGCCGATGCCGTCCAGCGCGCGTTAGGCCGGTCGGGCATCGTCATTCTCTCGGGCGGCCTCGGACCCACCGAAGACGACGTCACCCGCGGAGCCGTGGCCCGGGCGCTCGGCCGTCCGTTGATCTTCGATCCGGCTATCGCCGCTGTTCTGGAGCAGCGCTTCGCCCGCACCAAACGCAAAATGTCGGAGGTCAACAAGCGCCAGGCTTTCGTTCTGGAAGGCGCCGAAGTCTTGTCCAATGACCGCGGCACGGCTCCTGGCCAGTGGGTCCGGGCTTCCGGTTCCGTGGCCATCCTGCTGCCCGGACCGCCTCACGAATTGAAATCCATGTTCGAGCGCGAATGCCTGCCGCGTCTGGCGCCGCTGGTTCCGCGCCAGATCATCCGCACCGCTTTCCTGCGCATCACGGGAATGCCCGAATCGGATCTCGACGCGCTCATCTCCCCGGTGTACAAGAAATATCAGAATCCGGTCACGACCATCCTGGCCGCCAACGGCGATTTGCAGGTGCACTTGCGCGCCCGCTGCTCCACCCAGGCCGAAGCCGACAGCCTGCTGGCCCAGGTGACGGCGCCCATCGAAGCGCTGCTCGGCGACCGCCTCTACTCGCGCACCGGCGACCCGCTCGAAGTGGTGGTGGGCGATCTTCTGCGTAAGCAAAAGGCCACCGTTGCCGTTGCCGAAAGCTGCACCGGCGGCATGCTCGGCGCGCGTTTCACCGCAACGCCCGGCAGTTCGGATTACTTCCTCGGCGGCTTCATTACATATTCGGACGCGCTGAAGACGGACCTGCTTGGCGTGAGCCCTGAAACGCTCAAGGAATTCGGCGCCGTCAGCCAGGAGACCGCCGGAGCCATGGCTGTGGGCGCTCGCGGCCGCACCGGTTCAACTTACGCTTTGGCCATCACCGGCATCGCCGGCCCCGGCGGCGGCACCGCGCAGAAACCGGTCGGCCTGGTGTATGTAGCGGTCGCGGACGCAGCCGGCACGGTCGTAGTGAACCGGAATTTTCTGGGGGACCGGCAGCGCATCAGGGTGTTTACGACACAGACGGCGCTGGATTTGCTGAGAAGACGAATCATCGGGCGCGTGTAGGCTGGGCTGCTCCGGGGGGATCCCTTGGGTAAGGCCCGGGATTCGGGCGGAGTACAATGCTGTTGTGCGTGCTTCGCGTGCAATGCTGGTGCCGTCCGTCGCACTCGGGTTGATGGCGCTGCTGGCGGTTCGTGCGCAAGTGACCATCACGCCGCGGCCTAAGAAGCCCGAGCCGAAAGAAGAGGGGCAGCGGACGCCTAATATACGGGTCGAGTCCCGCCTGGTGCTGGTTCCCGTCACGGTGAACGATCCGCTCAACCGGCCGGTCTCCGGCCTGGAAAAAGAAAACTTCCGCGTCTATGACGACAAGGTGGAGCAGACCATCACGCAGTTCGCCATGGACGACGAGCCGATTGCCGCTGGACTGGTCTTCGATACCAGCGGAAGTATGGGCGAGAAGCTCAAACGCTCGCGCACGGCGGCGGCGACCTTTTTTAGAATCTCCGATCCGGAGGACGAATTTTTCCTGGTGGAGTTTGACAACCAACCGAGACTGGTGGTGCCCCTCACGCGGGATTACGGAAAAATTGAAGAAGAACTCACGTTCTCGCGCTCCAAAGGTTCCACGGCCTTGCTGGACGCCATTTACCTGGCGCTGCAGGAGATGCGGAAGTCCAAGAAGAACAAGAAAACGCTGCTGCTGATTACCGACGGCGGCGACAACAATAGCCGCTACTCCGTTACCGAAGTGAAAAAACTGATCGTGGAAAGCGACGTGTTGATCTATGCCATCGGCGTATTCGGCGGCGGCAGCACGCCGGAAGAGGCCGGTGGCCCGGAGTTGCTCGGTCATATCGCGGAATCCACCGGCGGGCGAATGTTCGTGGCGAATCCGGCCGATCTGCCGGATATCGCCAAACGAATCGGCATTGAGCTACGCAACCGCTACATCCTGGCTTTTTCTCCCACCAGCCAGGCGCGCGACGGGAAATACCATCACATCCAGGTAAAAATGGTGCCGCCACGCGGCCTGCCTCCTCTGCAGGCCCACTGGCGCACGGGGTACACCGCGCCCGACCAGTAGCCCAAACTCCGCTCATGGTACTTTAAATTGCAAATTACTTTTCGTTATCCTGTCAGATATGAAAATCACCGCCATTTCGGCCTACCTGTTCTGCCTCGCCGGCGGGCTCTTCCTGGCAAACTTAGAGCTGCACGCTGACGACACCGGCGTCGAGGTCTTCGGCATCCTCCTTTTCACCTTTGTGCTGGGATGCTGGCATCCGCGGCACGCGTGGCAGTGGGCCCTGTTGGTGGGACCGTGGGCGCCGGGCGCGGATCTGTGGCAACTCAAGTTCGGAACCGTGAAACCGGATCTTTCACACACCGGCGGGTTGCTGCTGCTCACGGGCGTCGTGATTGCATTGGGCCTGGCGGGGAGTTATGCGGGCGCACTCGTGAGAAAGGGCGTGCAACCCGTATCCTGACCGAGTGATTTGTTGGAGTGGGCCTTCGGCCCGCGAAATCTCATGGAAAAGTGTGCGGACCCTAGGCTAGCTGTTCGTGGAGCGGGCCTCCGGCCCGCAACGCCGGCTTTCGAGCCGGCGCGCCGCTCTTTCTACCCTGTCGCTAGTGCTAGTGGACCTCCGTTCCCTTACGGTCGCGGCTCGGTGTCGAGCGATCCCCTAAGGCGGCGGCACCGTCATCCCTGATAAGATAAAGAATCGCCTTTGATTGACACGATTCCAGACATCCTGGCCCGTATTGTCGCTAAGAAGCGCGAGGAGCTTGCACTGTGCGAATCGCGCATTGAGAAGTGGAAACGCGAGGCTGCTTCGCGGACCGCTACACGGCGCGATTTCCGCGCGGCCCTGTCTGCGCGGACGATCGCGATTATCGCCGAGGTGAAGAAGGCGTCGCCTAGCAAGGGGCTGCTTTGCCCGAACTTCGATCCTGCCGCCATCGCCTGCCAATACCAGCAGGGAGGCGCCGCGGCGCTTTCCGTGCTCACTGACGAAACCTTTTTCCAGGGGAGCCTGGCGTACCTTGAAGCCGCGCGAGGCGCCGTCCGTTTGCCGGTGCTGCGCAAGGATTTTACGATTGCGGCCGCGTCCGTGGTGGAAGCCGCGGCCCACGGCGCCGATGCCGTCCTGTTGATTGCGGCCATTCTGACCGAGCGCGAAATACGCGATTTCCGCGAACTGGCGGCGCGCTACGCGCTCGCCGCGCTCGTGGAAGTGCACAACCGCCGCGAACTCGATACCGCCATCGCGGCCGGCGCCGACATCATCGGGGCGAATAACCGCGATCTCACCACTTTCGAAGTCACGCTCGAAACCTCGCTGCGCCTGGCGGAGCACATGCCGGAGGGCGTGGTCCGCATCAGCGAAAGCGGCATTCACGATGCGCGCGACATCGCCACCCTTCGCGCCGCCGGCTACACTGCGTTCCTGGTGGGAGAGCACTTGGTAACGTCCGGCGATCCGGCCGCCGCGCTGCGCCGGCTGGTGGGAGCATGATCCTCAAGATCTGCTGCATCACCAACCAGGCGGACGCCACGGCGGCGATCGAAGGTGGCGCCACCGCGCTCGGCTTCAACTTTTACGCGCGCAGCCCTCGGTATATCGAGCCTGGCCGCGCCGCTGAAATCTCGACTTCGCCGGGCGTGCGGCGCGTCGGCGTCTTCGTGGATGAGCAACCGGCGCTCATCGAGGAAATTGCACGCATCGTCCGCCTTGACGTGGCCCAGTTGCACGGCCACGAGCAGCCCTCCGCCTACCCCGCCGCGGTGGCCGTCTGGAAGGCTGTGCGCGTCACCGGCGATGTGGATTTCTCACCGTATGAAACCTGCCCCGCCGAAGCGCTGCTGCTGGATGGCCCAGCCGCCGAACTCTTCGGCGGCTCCGGCAGGAGTTTCGATTGGCGGCTCGCCGGCGGTATCGGCAAGCCCATCGTGGTGGCGGGCGGCCTGGATGCTTCGAACGTCGCCCGGGCCATCAAACTGGCGCACCCGTGGGGCGTGGATGCCTGCTCGCGCATCGAAAGCGCTCCGGGCAAGAAGGATCACCAGAAGATGAACGCATTCCTGCAAGCGGCCAAGGCGGCGCTTCGCGCATGACGCCGCAGCCCGATCTCACCGGTCACTTCGGGCCCTACGGCGGCCGCTACGTTCCCGAAGTATTGATGGCTCCCATCGAGGAGCTGGAAAAGGCCTATCTGGCGGCGCGCGACGACGCGGCTTTCCAACGCGAGCTTACCGAACTGCTCACCACGTACGCCGGCCGCCCCACGCCGCTCTACTTCGCCCGCCGCCTGAGCGAACAACTGGGTGCGCGCATCTGGCTCAAGCGCGAAGACCTGTTGCACACCGGCGCGCACAAGATCAATAACTGCCTGGGCCAGGCGCTGCTGGCGCGCCGCATGGGAAAACGCCGCATTATCGCCGAAACCGGCGCCGGCCAGCATGGCGTGGCCACTGCCACGGTTTGCGCCCTGCTGGGTTTCGATTGCGTGGTGTACATGGGCGAAGAAGACATGCGCCGCCAGCGGCTCAACGTCTTCCGCATGCGCATGCTGGGTGCGCGGGTGGTGGCCGTCACCAGCGGCAGCCGAACCCTGAAGGACGCCATCAGCGCGGCCATGCGCGATTGGGTCACCAATGTCGGCGACACGCATTACCTGCTGGGTTCGGTCCTGGGTGCGCATCCTTACCCCATGATGGTGCGCGATTTTCAGAAGATCATCGGCGAAGAGGCGCGCCGCCAGATCCTCCAGGCGGAAGGCCGTCTGCCCGACACCATCTTCGCGTGTGTGGGCGGCGGATCGAACGCCATCGGCATTTTTCACGCGTTCCTGAACGACCCGGCGGTCGAACTGGTGGGAGTGGAGGCCGGCGGCCGAGGCTCCGCCATCGGCGAGCATGCGGCCCGCTACCGCGGCGGATCTCCCGGCGTGCTGCAGGGCGCGTACAGCTACGTGCTCCAGGACGATGACGGACAGATCGCCCTCACGCATTCCGTTTCGGCGGGCCTGGACTACGCCATGATCGGGCCGGAGCATGCCTGGCTGCACGATCGGAAGCGCGCCGAATACACCGCGGTTTCCGACACCCAGGCCCTGCAAGCGGCGCGGCTGCTCTCCCGAACGGAAGGAATTATACCGGCGCTTGAATCCGCGCACGCGGTCGCCGAAGCGGTGCGCCGCGCACCCGCCGCTCGCGGAAAGCTGCTGCTGGTGAATGTCTCCGGGCGCGGCGATAAGGACATCGACATCTACCGCGAAAATTTTCCCGATCTCGACCACTCATGACTCGTATAGGCCGTCTTTTCGAAACACTCGCGCGCGACCGCCGCAAAGGCCTGATCGCTTATCTGACCGTCGGCGACCCGTCGCTCGACCGGACACCGGCGCTGGTCGAAGCCTTGGTGCGCGGCGGCGCGGACCTCATCGAACTGGGCGTCCCGTTTTCCGATCCCATCGCCGACGGCCCCGTGATCCAGGCCGCCGGAGAGCGCGCCCTCAAAGCCGGCGCCACGTTGCGGCGCGTGCTCGCAGTAGCCGCGGAAATCCGCGCGGCGTCCGAAGTGCCCCTGCTGCTTTTCACTTATCTCAACCCGGTGGTGCGTTATGGCCTGGAGCAGTTGGCGCACGACGCCGCTGCGGCCGGAATCGATGGCTGCCTGCTCACCGACGCCTCCGTGGAAGAGGCCGGCGATTACGTAGCCGCCATGCACCGCCATGGCCTGGACACGGTCTTCCTGGCCGCTCCCACCAGTACCGAACGGCGGTTGAAGCTGGTGGCGCAATATTCGACGGGATTCGTCTACCTGGTTTCGCATACCGGCGTCACCGGCGAGAGCGAATCGCTTTCGTCCGCCGTCACGCCGCTGGTGGAGGCGGTGCGCGCCGTCACCAACCTGCCGCTGGCCGTGGGCTTCGGAATTTCAAAGCCCGAGCACGTCGCCGAACTGGGGCGCCAGGTGGAAGCGGTTGTGGTGGGCAGCGCCATCGTCCGCCTAATCGGGCGGAACGCCGATAATACTTCGCTCGAAATCCAGCTTGAGTCATTTGTCCGCGAATTGAAGCGCGGATTCGGAGCGCGCGCATGACCCAGGACGAAGCCCAGGACCGGCTGGAGGAACTGCGCATCTTGATCGACGACGTGGATCGTCGCATCGTGGAGTTGCTGAACGAGCGCACGCGCGTGGTGGAGAATATCGGCCGCGTGAAGCGCGAGGCGGCGCTCCCCGTTTACGAACCTAAGCGCGAGGACCTGGTATTCGCCAACGTCGCGCAATGCAACCAAGGGCCCATGCCGCACGAGGCGTTGCGCGGCATCTTCGAGCGCATCATCGACGAAATGCGGAAGATCCAGCGCATGCGTATGGCATCCGAGGGAGAGAAATAGATGTTTGTCGTCATGCAACAGGGCGCCACCGAGGAGCAGATCGATGGCGTCATCAACCTCATGGTGGAATTAGGTTTCGACGTTCACCGTTCCACCGGCGTCATTCACACGGTTCTAGGCGGCGTGGGCGGTAAGGAAGAATTCGACCTGGCGCTTTTCGAGGTGATGGAAGGCGTCAAGGAGGCTCACCGCATCGTCTCAGCCTATAAACTGGCCAGCCGCAGCTTCCGTCCGGGCGGCACCATCGTCAAGATTCGCGATGTCGAAATTGGCGGCGCACGCGTGGTCGTCATGGCCGGCCCTGGCAGCGTGGAGAGCCGCGACCAGATCAATCGCTGCGCCGATATCGTGGCCTCGGCCGGCGCCCGCGTGATTCGCGCCGGCGCCTTCAGGCCCCGCAGTTCCCCATACGCGTTCCAGGGCATGGGGCAAGAAGGGCTGCGTCTGCTGCGCGAGGCCGCCGACCGCAACGGCTTGCTGGTGGTGAGCGAAGTGATGGACCAAACGCAGATCCCGCTGTTGCAGGACTATTCCGACATCCTGCAGGTGGGTGCGCGCAACATGCAGAACTTCAATCTGCTGCGCGAACTCGGCCGGCAGCGCACCCCGGTGCTGCTGAAACGCGGTATTTCCGCTACTATCGAAGAGTTGCTGCTTTCGGCGGAGTATATCCTGGCGGGAGGTAATTACGACGTGATCCTCTGCGAGCGCGGCATCCGTACCTTCGAGACGTATACGCGCAACACGATGGATATTTCCGCCATCCCGGTGGTGAAGAAACTCTCGCACCTGCCCATCGTGGCGGATCCTTCGCAGGGCACCGGTTTCCGTGATAAGGTGGTCCCCATGGCTCGTGCCGCGGTAGCCGCGGGCGCCGACGGCCTGGTGGTGGAAGTGCATCCCGACCCCGACCGCGCCTTGAGCGATGGCGCGCAGTCGCTGCGGCCGGAGCAATTCGTGGAACTGATGCGACAGTTGCGGATTATCGCTCCCGCCGTGGAAAGGGAAATCTAGGCGGTGCGGAAAGTCGCCATCGTCGGGACCGGCCTCATCGGCGCCTCCTTTGGTTTGGCGCTGCGCGGCGCCGGCTACCAGGGCGAAATCGTGGGCGTCAGTTCCGCGCCGGCCATCGCTGGGGCGCGGGCAATCGGCGCGATCGATCGCGCCGCCCCGTTGGCCGAAGCCGTGGCGCAAGCCGGCTTGGTCTTCCTTTCGCAAACCATTGGCCGCATCCTGGACACCGTTCGCCATCTGGACGCGCTCGTCGAACCCGGAGCGCTGGTCACCGACGCCGGCAGCACCAAATGCGAAATCGTCGACCTGGCCCGGCAGAGCATCCGCCGCGCTCAGTTTCTGGGCGGCCACCCCTTGGCGGGAAAAGAGAAGCGCGGCGCCGCGGAGGCCGATGCCGCTCTATTCCGCGGACGCACCTGGGTGCTGACGCCGGATGAGCCGGCGGAGCTGGAAACCCCCATCGCGCGCGAATTTCGAGCCTGGCTGCAGCGCATCGGCGCTCGCATCGCGGTGATGGATTGCGATGAGCACGACCGCGTGGTGGCCCTCACGTCGCACTTGCCTCAACTGGCGTCGACGGCTCTGGCCGCTACGGTCGCCGATTCGGCCCGCCTGGAAGTTTCCGGTCCGGGCCTGTACGATATGACCCGTCTCGCCGCCAGCTCCTACGAGCTGTGGCGCGACATCCTGGCTACCAATACCGATCACATCGATCGGTCGCTGGCCTTGTATATACAGATGCTGGAGCACATGCGCGAAAACCTTCGTACGCGGCAGCTCCAGAAGGAATTTCAACGCGGCGCGGTTGTCGCCGGCCGTTTGCGCGGGGCGGTCTGATTCCCCGCGCCAATTTAGGATAAACTACCCATGAGGCGCTTAATCGTACCTCGACCACCGACGGACCTTTCGTCCGGGGGTGGACTCGCGGCCTTTCAGGCGCGGCGGACCTCGCGGTCCTACGCACCAAATGCCGAACTGAAGGAATTCAAAATGGAACAGAAACTCAAGATCGCCGTGTTCATCGATTTTGACAATATCGAAATCGGCGTCAAATCCACGCTGCACCGCGAATTCGACGTCGCAGCCGTGCTCGACGCACTGAAAGAACGGGGCGAAATCGTCACCAAGTTTGCCTATGCAAACTGGGGACGGCAGGAATCCGCCACCCGCGCTCTCTCCGAGCACGCCGTACAGATGGTGCAACGCGATCCCTCACCGCGCGGCGACAAGAATGGCGCCGACATCAACCTGGCCCTCGATGCACTCGAGATGGCCTTCACCCACGACCACATTAACGCCTTCGCCATCGTCAGCGGCGACAGTGACTTCATTGCGTTGGTCAACAAGCTCAAGCAGTACGACAAGCGGATTTTCGTTGTCGGCGGGCGTGCTTTCACCAGCACCATTCTGCAGAAGAATTGTCACGAGTTCGTGGCCTACGAATCGATCATCGATGAGCCCCGGCCGCGGCAGGGCGGGGGCCACCAGCAACAACAACAGCAGCAACATTCGGAAAAACCGCCGCAACAACAGCAGCAACCACCCCAGCAGCAGCCGCAACAGCAACAGCAACAACAACAACAGCAGCAGCAGCGCCCGCAGCACAAGCGTATCGCGCTCGATCTGGCGCAGTCCATGCCGCTCGTCGAACGCGCCTTGGGTGTGCTGGAACGCCGCGAGGTGCGGCCGCAGCTCGGCCTGCTCAAATCCACCATGCTGCAGCTCGATTCCACGTTCAACGAGAAGGCCTACGGCGCCAGCTCCTTCACCGATTTCGTGGAGAAGCTGCAGAAGGCCGACTATGTGGAAGTCTCGGGCGGCGAAGGCCGCTACATGATTCGCCTGAAGGGCGGCGCGACTCCTGAAAAGCCCGGCGCCAAGCCCGAAGAGGCCATCCCGCTGCTGCGTGACGTGCTCGAAACGCACCGCCTGGATATCGACAACGGGGCCGTGGCCGACGAATTGGCCGAGTGGGTTCATCAGGATCAACCCGGCTTTGACTGGCACAGTTATGGCTTCCAGGAATTCGGCGAACTGCTGAACTACGCGCAGGACAAGGGCTTGGTTCGCATACAGGCCGACGAAGAAAAGGGCTTGATTGTCTACCTGGGCACCGAGTTCCATCCGCCCGCTCCGCCGGCCGAGCCGGAGCCGGTCGCGGTAATGGAGGAAGAAGAGGTAGACGAGCCACAGCCGCTGGTCCCGGGACAGCCCACGGCCACCGGCGAGATTCCTATTCCGGCGCCCACGCCCAAGCCGCAGCGCCGCCCGCGCGCGCCGCGCAAATCTTCCGGTGGCGAAGATGGCAACAAGAAGCGCCCCAGCCGTTCGCGGAAAAAGCCGGTCTAGTGGGCAGGCTTCAGCCGGTGCGGGGCTAGAGTCCCGCCCGGCTGAACGTTACCGGCCCCTTACAGCAACCCTTTCACAACCGCTGCCGCCACCGGAACCGCTGCCGCCACCTCCGCCGACAAGCCCTCATTCGCCTTCACCGACGCCACGTGCACCAGCACCCAGGTGAATCTCGTCTCGCGCAGGCCCGGCACCGCACTGCGCATTAGTTCCACGGCCTGCGCCGCCGACAAGCAATGCGCTTGCTCCTGCCGCTCCTCGAACAGCGGCTCTTCCAGCACCGAAATCCGTCCCGGCCCGCCTCCGCATTCCACTGCGTCCACCAGAATTACGTGCTCCCGCCCGTCGATTCGCTCCATCGAGCGCAGCACGTCGGTGCCCGCCGTCAATACTTCCGCGCGATCGGTCACGGTGGAATCCCGCGCCAGCATTTCGGCGACCCGCGCGCCCGCTCCATCGTCGCCCATCAACGGATTGCCCAGCCCGAGGACCAGCAGCGGCTTCATCGCTTGCGCACCAAGTGCACGGCACAGGAAATGCACGGATCGTAGGCCCG
The DNA here is from genome assembly GCA_963842505.1 of Bryobacterales bacterium. GTDB lineage: Bacteria > Acidobacteriota > Terriglobia > Bryobacterales > Bryobacteraceae > PALSA-129. The sequence goes on along the minus strand of CAWJGZ010000002.1, from coordinate 969,957 downwards.
CGCAATCATCTGCAAACGCCTGGTGATCACCGTTTCGTCGCGGTCGGCGCACTGTTCCACGGCGCGCCGGAAGTGCAGTTCCATCGAGGCGGCGTTCAGCGCCGTGGGCGTAACCACATCGGCCGCCGTCACCCGCCCTTCGTCATCGTAGGTGTAGCTATGGATCAGCAGACCGCGCGGCGCTTCCGTGATGGCCGATCCGGTTCCCGCCCGCGGCTGCACCGGGACCGTCCGTTCGTCTTTGATACCGTCGCGCAGCAACTGCTCGATGATTTCCAGCGCCCGCTCCACATCGTTGATCAGTTCCAGCGCCTGCGCCTTGTTGTTGTCCATCGGGTTGTCGGCGGGCAACTGCAACTTCAGCCGTTTCATGGCCACCGCCAGCTTTCCCGTCAGACGCCGCGGGTTCACCGTCAGCCGCGCCAGCGATCCCACCATGAAGGGGCTGCCGCGGAACGTGCTGTGCTTGGCGGTGGAGTGCGGCACGGCCTTTTCGCTGGTGAGCGAGCGATAGTCCGCCGCGTTCACGATGGCCCGATTCCCGTTGGACACCACCATCACTTCGTCGCCTGCATAGTAGGTGTCCAGGTTGGGCGAGCGCAGCGCCACGTACAGCGTATCCGAGTGGCAGAAATCCGTGGCCGGGAGCGACGCGATCAGGTCGATCACCGAGTCGCCGTCCACCACCGCCTGCATCAGACTGCTGCGCAGCGCGATCAATTCCTCCACCCGCGGCGCTTTGCCGAACCCGCCCACCACCGCATTTACCGGATGGATGGCCCGCCCGCCGATGGTTTCCTGGATCTGGTTGCCCAGCTTCTTCAGGCGCAGCCCCAGCAGCACGGGCGCCGGCTTGTCTGCCGCCACCGCAATGGCGCTCGGATAGTTGAGGTAGTCCGGCAGGGCCAGCAAAAACAGGTGCAGTGCGTGGCTCTCGATGCTCTCGCCGCGGAACATGAGTTCGCGCAATAGTTCGGTCTGCGGGCTCACGTGGATGCCAAATGCATTCTCCGTGGCCTTCAGCGAGGTGAGCGAATGCGCCACCGAGCAGATGGCGCAGATGCGCGATAGAATCGGTGCCACCTCGTCGTAGCGCTTGCCTCGTACCAGCGACTCCAGTAGCCGCGCGCCTTCGAAGACGTCGAAACGCACGTTGGTGACCGTATCGCCTTCCAGTTCCACGGTGATGCCGCCGTGGCCTTCCACCCGCGCCAGGTGTTCAATGACGATGGTGCTCATAGCGCCACTCCTACCGGCGCGAACGTCCTCAGCCGCGCCGCAATCTGCTGCCGGTTGAAACCCCTCTCTTCGAACATCGCCAGCACCGACGCCGGGTTGCCGTCCGCCACCGGCCCCCGGCATCCCACGCACGGGATGCGCAAGTCCGGACACCGCGCGTCGCAACCAGCCGCCGTGATAGGACCGCAGCAGATCTCCCCGCGCTCGATCAGCAGGCAGTTGTTCTCCCGCATGCGGCACTCCGTGCACACCGGATACTTCGGGTAAATCGGTGGGTCGCCGTTGAGTAGCGCCGCCACCGCCGAAAGAAAATGTTCTTTTTCGATCGGGCAGCCGGTGATGTTGTAATCCACCTTCACAATCTCGTGCAGCGCCTGCGCCGGATACGAATCGTAGTCTCTGCCCCGCTCGCCGTACACTGCCTCCAACAGCTTGGCGCGTTCCAGTTCGCGGTCCATGGCCGCCACTCCGCCCCACACCGCGCACGTCCCCAGCGCCACCAGCACCGTCGAACGTTCGCGGATGGCCCGCAGCCGCTCCGCATCGCGCATGGTCAGCACGGCGCCTTCCACCATGGCGACGTCCAGCGCGCCATCCCCGTGTCCGTCCGATGAAGCCGTCAGGAAATCGCGTATGTCGATCAGGGCTACCAGGTCCAATAGCTGGTCCTCGCAGTTGAGAATGACGAGTTGGTCTCCCGCGCAGCCGGTTAAACCGAATATGCCTACCTTTGGTTTGCTCATCAGATCATCTCCGGCAGGTTGATAGCGTCCCAGTACGTGAAAATCGGCCCTTGCATGCATGTGTACTTATAACCGATGCTGCAGTGGCCACACTTGCCCACACCACATTTCATGCGCCGCTCCAGCGACATCAGGATCCGGTTCTTGGGGAATCCCAGGTCCAGCAGCCGCTGCAGAATGAATTTGTACACCACTGGCGGTCCGCAAACCGCCGCATAGGTTCGCGCCGGGTCGATCTTGGCATAGTCGAACAGCGTCGGCAGCAGCCCTACGTGGTTCTTCCAGATGCCCGAGGGGTCCGCGTCCACCGTCAGCAGACAGTTGATATCCGTGCGGTCCACCAGCGCCACCAACTCCTCGCGGAACAGCATGTCCTCCGGCCGCTTGGCGCCGTACATCAGCGTGATGTTGCTGAACTTGTCGCGGTGGTCCAGCGCGTACCAGAGCAGCGACCGCAGCGGCGCCATTCCCAGGCCTCCCGCCGCCAGCAGCACATCGTTGGCCATGATTTCCTGCATCGGGTACCCGTTGCCATATGGCCCGCGCACGCCCACCACGTCGTTGGTCTTCAGCCGGTAGAGCGCGTTCGTGACGCGCCCCACGCGCCGCACGCACAACTCCAGCACTTCCGGCCGCGAGGGCGACGACGAAATCGAGATGGGCATCTCTCCCGCCCCCGGCACGCTCAGCATGATGAATTGCCCCGGCTGATGGCGGAACGTGTGCGCCAGGTGGTCTTCCAGAAACCGCAGCGTGAACAGGTAGTTGTTCTCCACCATCTTGTAAATGCGTACGATCCGCGCCATGTGCGGTTGGTACGGATTTTCGCTCAACACTGGGTGATACGTTGCGACTTCATCGGCTGCCAACATCTTCCACCCTCCTCAGGCGGTCGATCACCTGCGCCACGTCGATATTCACCGGGCACGCGCTCACACACCGCCCGCAACCCACGCAACTCGGCCGCCCGTATTCGGCCACGAAACCCCGTTGCTTGTGATAAAACCGGAACTTGATGCGGCTGGCCCGCGTGCCGCGGAAGTTTTCTCCGCTGCCCACCAGCGCATGGCTGAAATACAGGCAGGAATCCCACGACCGCGTGCGCTTGCCAGCCCGCGAGCCCAGCTCCACGTCGTCGCTCACGTCGTAGCAGTAGCACGTCGGACACACCATGCTGCAACTGCCGCACGAGAGACACTCCTGCCCCAACTGGTCCCAAATCTCGCTCTCATACTCCATTTCGAAAATCTCGGATAGATCGCGAATCTCCACGTCGATCTGGAATGCGCGACGCTTGCTCCAAGACCGTTCCTTGTAGGCGTCGATATCCGCCGCGTCCACGGGCTCGAACAGGTTGCCCGTGGCCAGCACCATGTCGTCTCCCAGCGCCGTGCCCACCAGCGCCTGGTAGTAATCCCCGGTGTCGTAGAAGAACAGGTCGAATCCGTGGTCCACGAAATCCGCCCGCATCGACCGGCAGAAGCACTGCTTGTCCGGCGTGCAATCGATGCCGATGATCGCGATGTTTTTCCGCCGCTCCTGATAATACGGGTCTTTGTACTTCCCCAGGAATACCCGGTCCAGGATGTTGATCGCGTAGACGTCGCACGCGTGTACTCCGAACAGGATGATGCGCTGATCCAGCCCGTCGGTTGATGGTACGAACCCCTCTCCCGGCCGGTACCGAAAGAGAGTTTCGCGAGGAGGAAGAAAATATTTCTTGGGGGGCAGGATAGTGCGGTCATATTCCAAGCGCGCATCCGGCCACCGCGTGAGCCGCTTGAAGACGTACTTACCGTCCTGCTCTACCGGCGCGTGTAGCTCGCCGAACTGTTGGACGACCGATGCGAAGAGATCGAGCTTGCCCTTCGGCAGCTTGAGAATCTTCAATGGGAGCCTCCTTTACTGAAGCTGGACCCAAGCCAGATTATAAGATGTTAAAATCCGAAATGGAAGACATAACCTCTTGACTATTCAGTTATTAAGAGTTTAATATCTCTTAAGCCGGAGTTGGGTGATACCCATGCCGGTTTTTCAGACAAAAGGAGGTAATTCCCTCATGACGACCGATACCCTAACGGCCATGCGCCTGTGTCCGTTCTTCGAGGAATTCCAGCCCAAGCATATGGAAAAGTTCATGACGCTGGGCACCCAAGTCCATTTCGAAAAGGACGAGATCATCTTTCACGAAGAAGATGAGTCCCACCTCTTTTATGTGATCCTCTCCGGGCGCGTCGTGCTCGAAGCGCATTACGCCGGCAGCATTTTTCAACTCGAAACCCTGTATCCCCGCCAGGAACTCGGCTGGCCGGCCGTTATCACCCGCAAGCGCCAACTGCAGGCCCGTGCCCTGGAGCCGGTCACCGCCATGGCCTTCGAAGTCTCGCAACTGCGCGAAGCCTGCCGCAGCAACCCCTACTTCGGCTGCGCTCTCCTCGAGCGTCTCTTAACCCTGGGCGTCGAGCAGCTCCAGAGCACCCGCCTCCGCTTCGTGCAAACCCTCGGTCAGACGAAATAATCCGGCCTGCGGTGCGGCCAGGGTTATTGCAAGAGGGCTTTTGCGATTCCCGTTGCCCCAGGTTTCACGCCACAAATCCAGTTGTCCGAAAATCCGACACCCCGGACGCAATTTCCGGCGCTTGCTCATTGAATTACAGATAAGCAGGTGGTAATATCTTGCCAGTCCGGCGCCACGCGTCCGAATGGACGGGAGGATGAATATGACAAGTGTCGAGACACTGAGCGCAATTCTGAGCCGATATCCGTTTGCCGAGGAATTGCAGCCGAAACACCTCGAGAAACTTTGCAGCATGGCGTACGACGTTCCCTTCCGGAAGAACGAGATTATTTTCCACGAAGGTGACGAGTGCAATGCGTTCTACCTGATCATCTCCGGCACGGTCATGCTGGAGATTCTGGTTCGCGGCTGTGTACTCGGCGTGGAGACGCTGGGGCCGGGAGACGAGCTGGGGTGGTCGTCGATGCTGATGCGCGACCGGCGCCACTTCCAGGCGCGCGCCGTGGGTCCCGTGCAAACCCTGGCGTTCGATGGCGGCGAATTGAATCGCGTGTGCAAGGAAGATCCCGTCTTCGGACACGCGTTGTTGTACCGCTTGCTGGGGGTGGTGGCCCGCCGGCTGCAGGCTACGCGCATGCGGCTGGTGGACACCTACGCAGCCACTGCGAGCGAAGCGGCCGTGCACGCGTGACAAGGCGGGCGGCAGATTTCGCCGTCGGCCAACTACGGTCTTCCAGTTGCCGGTGACGCGCTGGTCCACTGCTTTGCGGCTCCCGCTGGCGCTGCGGGCAAGCTGACGAGCGGAGGCCGGCCATTTTCCACGGAAATCGCAAAAAGTCTTGCCGCGTATTCTTCAATTCAATTTATTTCTCGTTCATAATCAATGAGTTAGCCGGAAACGCTTGCTCTGGGCGTCCGCTACTATAAAAACAGAAGAGGGTCGTATGAAACCGCGACCCCTACTCCGATCTGGAGAGTGCGGCGGATCTTGGGCGGTCCGCCGCATCCCAGGAAAATTGAGTTTTTCCATGAAAACGTTGCAGCAGTTTTGCGTCTGCGCCCTGTTGGCGGCGCTGACGGGGTTCGTGGTGTGTGCCATTGTCTTGGTTCGCACGGCTACCGGCACAGTGGCCGCCATTCCGGGCCAGATCGATGCCACGCGCGCCGCCTTGGTCGGCGAAATTGCCGCCGCGCGGCGCGATGTCATCCACCAGGTCGCCGACTCGCGTCACGACCTGCTCGTGCGCACCGAACGCCAGGCCGCCGCACTACGCGAAGGCGTGCTCACCGAGGCCGGCCGGATCCGCCAGGATGCCGACCGCCGCGTCGGCGATACCCTCGCGCGCGCCGACACCGCGCTCTCCACCGCGCAGAGCCTGCGCCAGGATCTCAAACCAGTCATTGACGCCGCGCAGCACACCCTCGATCACACCGACAAGACTGTCGCCGATCTGCACCCGCAGCTCCTCGGTTTCATCGCCGCCTCCAAGGTGACCGCCGGCGAAACCGCGCAGACCATGCGCGATTTTCGCGGAGCTGTTCCCGGCTTTCTGACACAGAGCCAAGCCATCGCCGGCAATGTGCAGACCGCGACGCGCAGCTTCAGTGACGTCGCCGACAACCTCAACCGGCTGACCAAGCCGAAGTGGTACGACCGGCTGCTTGGCTACGCCCTCAATGGCGTGGTCATTTACCGCAACCTCAACCCGGTTACCAGCCTCACAGTGACGGGTGCGCAGATTCTAACGTCGCGCCCGTAAAGCTCACCAGGATTAATATGAACGACCTCACTCAATACAACCGCGTCCGCTCACTACTCCGGCCGGGCGACGTGGTGATGTTCTGGGGGCGATCCCCACTCTCCCGGGCGATCGAGCTGATCGACGCCGGGCCGAGCCATTCCGCCATCATCCGGCAGCCCCTCACCGCGGAATCGGATGCGACCATCTGCCAATCGACCATTCAGCATGGCCACAACGGCGTGCAGACCGACCCGCTCGGCGCCACCATCGCCGGGTATGACGCGGGCGCGCCGATTGCCGCGCTGCGTCTGGATGGTGCTACGCGCTCCAAGATCGATTGGGAACGGTTCTACGCCGTCATTGGGGCGGCCGAAGATCACGTTGCCTACGACATCCCCGATCTGTTCGAGTTCCTGATCCGCGACGTGCCCATCCTGGGCGCGCGCGTGGCGCAGGGAGAGCATAAGGCAAAGATGGTGTGCTCCTCCTGGGTCGCTGCCGTTCTCGAATCTTGCGGTGTTCTGACTGGCATCAACTGGACCCAGGTTACACCGCAACAACTCGTCGAGATGCACATCTACCAGGATTTCCTGCCGCTCCTCGGAAATCCCAAACCTTCGCGATTCAACACCATTTGAAAGGCAAACCGGCAATGAAAAGACCGATCGTTTTCGCTCTAGCCGCCATGGCGGCGTTCGGGCAAACCACAACCACACCAACCACGCCCGCCGTTCCGTCCGTTACTCCCATTGCAACAGTGGCGTTTCCCAGCCTGGTCCTGCCGGCCGGGATCGCCGTGTTTGGCGAATTCAACCAGTTGGGGAACCCGCGCTGGACGGCAGGATTCTCAGCGCTCTACCCGATCGTTGGCTCGGCTGGAGTCTACGGATCGACTACCGCCGATGTTCTCCCCAAGTTGGCCATCGATCCGGTGACCGGGCGGAAATTCTACGCGATCTCGTCTTCCGCCCGGCAGGGGTTCCACAAGAGCGTCATCGCCACGGGACGATTCACAGCTCTGATTGGCGGTGATGTGGGTCCCAGCTTCTCGCAATCCACCAGCTCCGTAATCGCCGGCAAAAGCGCCATTACCGTCAGCTTTTCCGGTTCGTTTACTGCAACCGGCGTCTACCAATTCAGTTCGGCTTTCAGTGCCATCGTCCCGGTGCGTATGCTCTACGTTTCGGGGATCGGCTGGAATCCGGTTCTGGAAGCCGGCGTCGTCATCAACCTGAAGAAACTGCCAAAGGCAAAACAATGAAAAGCGCAACGCTCATTTCGATTCTCTCGCCCGAACACCTGGCCGTGACGCGAGGCAAGGCGTAGACCTATGCGGCAATACTTGATCAATACGTTGACCGGCAGCGCGGCCGCGCTCGTCGCTTCCGCGGCCGCCCGTGCCCTGCCACAGCCCGTTGAAAACGGGTCACGGCTCTACCTGTGGTTCTACAGGTTCGCCCACTTCATTCTCGCCAACTTCGACAAGGCACAGATCCCCAATGCAAACCAGCCAGGCGGGAATTAACCTCATCAAACAGTTTGAAGCTTTGCGGCTGGAGGCCTACCTTTGTCCGGCGGGATTCTGGACCATCGGATGGGGCCACACCGCGGACGTGTGTGAGGGCGTGCGCATCACGGAAGGCCAGGCGGAGGAGTTCCTGCGGGACGACATCCGGCTGGTCGAATCCGGCCTTCCCTCCGTGATCCGCGTGCCCCTCACGCAGGGACAGCACGACGCGCTGGTATCGCTATGCTTCAATCTGCGCGGGGGCGCGCAGCGGCTCGTCAAGATCGCGCCCCACCTCGTAGCCAGGATCAACAGCGGAGATTCGGCCGGCGCCGCCAACGAATTATTGGACATCAACCGGGCCAAGGGCGTTGTCCTGCCCGGTCTTACCAGACGCCGGGAAGCCGAACGGGCGCTTTTCGTTGCGGCGCTGTCAGGAAGTCCAGGAACGGCTTCATGACACGGAAGCGCCGCAGCGCTTCGGTGAACAAGTCCGGCGTGGTGGCCACATCGGGAGGCAGTTCCGTGTACAGGAAGAAACTCTTGAAGCGGAGCAGGTCGGCCGCCGCGTCGGTGGAGCAGAAGCCTTTTGGAACGCGCGACAGTTGCTCGCCCCGGACTTCTCCCAGCAGTTGCCGCACCGGCCGCGCCGCCAGAATCTTGCGGAATTCCGCCGAGTGTTCGGCAATGTGCTGGCGGATTTCGAGCAGCACCGGCGGCTCCGGCATGTAAACACCACCGCCGATTCCCACCCCTTTGTGCGACACTTCCAGGTAATAGCCGCCGTATTTGTGCGGTCCTGTGCCGCGCCGGTGAAAGCTGGCCGCCACGTGAGTCTTATAAGGTGTCTTATCCTTGCTGAAACGGGTGTCGCGGTAGATGCGGTAGATGGCCTTGTCGGGATCGGTGGCGTACTCCGGAGCAAAGCTCTTCATGGCGGCGTTCAGCGCCTCCACCAATTCGCGCATGGGCTGCTTGACGTGCTGTTCGAAGATCGGCTTGCGCGGCTGAAACCACTCGCGGTTGTTGTGGCGCGCGAGGCCGCGCAAGAATCCCATCGCCTCCGGCGAAAATCCCTGAAATCCCGATCGCATGCAGTACCTCTCCTATAATGAAAACGATGCCGACTACGGAAGAGACGCAATCGCGCCTCGCCGAAATACCCAATCTAACTGTTTTCAACCACGTCCCGCTCTCCCGCTATACGCGTTTCGGCATCGGCGGCCCGGCCGACCTTTACGCGGAGACCGGCAACGCGGAGGCCTTCATCGCGGCACTGGCCGTAGCGCGTGCGAGCGGCATCCCGACCGTGGTGATCGGCGGCGGGACCAACCTGATTGTCTCCGACAGCGGCTATCGCGGCATCGTTCTGCGCTACCGGGGCGACCGGCTGCTGGCAGCCAACGGGCGCGTTTCAGCCGACGCCGGTGCGCTGCTCCAAGACCTGGTGGATTTCGCGATCGAGCGCGGACTTGCGGGTCTGGAGCCGCTCTCCGGCATTCCCGGTTCGGTGGGAGCGGCCATTTATGGCAATGCCGGTGCCTACGGCCACTCTATCTCCGAACGCGTGCTTACAGTCCGCTTCTTCGATGGCGCGGCCCTGCGCATCTTCGACCGTGAGCAGTGCCAATTCCACTACCGGGAGAGCATTTTCAAGCAGCACAAGGACTGGATGATCCTTTCCGTCGAGTTGCGCCTGGACCCGTCCGACGCCGCCGCCCTGCGCAGCGCGGCGGACGAAATCCTGAAAGTCCGCAATGAGAAGTTCCCGGTCACCATGAAGTGCGCGGGCAGCATCTTTAAGAACCTGCTGCTGCGCGAGCTCCCGGCCGGTGTGGCGGCACAGGTGCCGGCCGCGGCCGTGCGCGAGGGCAAAGTCCCAGCCGCGTGGTTCCTCGATCAGGTGGGAGCCAGGGGGATGACGCGCGGCGAGATTCACGTAGCCACTTATCACGCCAACCTGATCTACAACGCCGGCGCAGGGACCGCTGCCGACCTCTGCGCTCTCATCGCCGAGCTGAAAGCGCGCGTCCGCGAGCAGTTCGCAATCCAGTTGGAGGAAGAAGTGCAATACGTGGGCTAGAGCCGAGCAAGACCTCGCCCAGTAGGCGTGCCGCAATCATGCGACCTTGTCTTGCAAGCAGTTCCCGATGTCAGCTTTGCTCGGTCCTGTTTCGCTCGGCGCGGTCGCGCTCGTACTGCCGAATTACCCCGGTCGGATCGGCCGGCCATGGCCGCGACCTCACCAACCGGTAGAAGGACGAGACGCGGATCTCCGAGATCCGGCGATTGAAGGTCTCGATCTCCCAGCCGAGATAGCGTAATTCGCGAACGCGTTTCTTCCAATCATCCTGGTTGGCAGCAAACTCCAGAGTCGCGGCGTCCACGGGTTCTCCCTTGAACGCTTTCAGGGTTTCGCCCAGCCGCATGTGGACGCTCTTGTGACCCATCACGCCAGGCATCCATTCGGCGTCCACGGACTTGAAGTAGGCCTTCTTGCCGGCGTTGCAGTCCTCGCAGATCGCCTCCAGGTTTTCGGGAGCGGTTTCGCCGCCCCACTCGCGCGGGATCTTGTGATCGACTACCAGCACGATTCCGTGCCTCTCGATGGACCGGCCACATCGGCCGCAACGACCGCGAGCGACATGAAGCGCCTGAGCCCTAAGCCGCAGGTTGATCGCCTCCGCGTCCTTTGGCTTTTCCCGCGCGCCTTTGTAAACGTACAGCGTTCGCGCGCCCTCCCGTTTCTTCTCGATCATGTACAGGGCGTGCAGTTCGCGGCGGCGTCGGCCGAAGTTCGCCTGGTCAGCGGGCGGGATCTGGAGAATCTCGCGGATCTCACCCTCGGTGATGCCCCCGGGTGCGCCTTGATTCAGCGGGGCATGATCGAGGGTTGCGGGTCCCGTTTCAAAGGACCTAATAGCTACCTAATAGCTGGCGGCTTGGCTTGCCCCCCTTTCTCGACGCGGGAAGCAAATGCGGCGGCGATTGGGATGGGCGGTCGTGGCGCGGGCACTCAGCTTCGCTGAAAACCCCGAATGCGGCCAACATCCTCGCTAAGACTGGAGAAGGCTTCGTCAACGGTCTTTGTGATTTGACTTGTTGCGAACCCTTGACAACTACGATAAAGCGAGTCGACCGTCTGCCTAAGAAGAGTCCTGGCACTGCGACTCCACTGCAGGGATGTGGGATACTGGCTGCGAAAAGTCGTAATTTTCTGCCGAGCGTTTTTCATGTTTTCCGCTCGTTCCGTTAGGTCTGGCCAGACCGTTCCCCAATAGCGGCAGGTATTGCAGGCCAGCGCACAACTTGTTGCGTCGTGCGAGAGAAAAGACTCCCACCCGCATTCCGCCAGCGTGAGTTGATCCAGTTGGTCGTCGCGACGCTTTTCTCCATTGCATCGTCTGCATGCGACGATCACATTCCCCGGAATATGTAGCCCCAAACGGAACCGGTTCATGCCCTCAAGATGTTCGACCGAGATCCGGTCCCTTTCTAATGGGTGGCAGCAGTAGCAGCAATTATTCTCAAATGCAGCCTGTACGGCCTCTGCGTATTGTGCATCCGTAACGCTGAGTTCGAGTGAAGCGCATATCTTGCGGCTGAGATCGTGAAGGAACATGCTGACGAGCTTATTAGCCACATCGGACTTGGCTCGTGAGGTTGCCGCCCGCAGACACGCTGACGCCGAGAAGCTCATGCACGAGCCCTACCGCGTTGCGTTGTTCTGTTCCCACTCGGCGGGGTGCACGCGTCGATTCCCAGCAGCCAATTGGCGTCAACCTCCAGGACCGCGGCCAGACCCTTCACTTCAAAATCGAACGCGGAACGGAGGCCACCCTCAACCTTTGCCAACGCCACCCTGTCTAACTGGACGCCCTCGCCCGCCAACCTGCCAGCCAACTGGTCTTGAGTCAGGGGTGGATCAAACCGATGACGGGCTTCTCTGACCCGCTTGCCGATGATGTTTCGCGATGAGCGCTTCTTGAATATGACCACCACCCCATTCTGTGTAGCAGAAGAAACGGGGATTGAGTGTTCCTTAAAAGAACATCTTGTCGAGGGGGATTGTGCCGGCTATCCTTGGAGTATGCGCCGGGCTGCCTTCGCTGGGGTAGAGATTTCGTCATGACGGGAGAACAAAAGCGTGTTCTGGACCGTCGCTTTCGCGAGGCCGCTGAGCGACAGCCCGACCTCAAGATACTGAAGGGGTTGCTGCTCGGCCTTGGAGGCATGCATCTGGTTGCGCCCCCAAGTCCTGATGCAGGCTTGCCGCTTTTGATTGATGCTGGCTTCGTCATGGCTGGGCCTGTAGTGCGGAGAAGCATGAAACGGAGTGAATGTCACAGAAACGTGGCCGAAATCTGGGCCGAGAAGCGGCACGAGCTCGTCGGGATCGGTACCGGATACTCGCTCAGTGACGATGGTCTCTGGCGTCAGCATTCGTGGGGTCTCCGGCGCGAAGGAATTCTCGAGACGACCGTAATGCGCGTGAAGTACTTTGGCGTTCTGCTCCAGCACGGGGGCGCCGATTCGTTCACAATGGCAAACTTGGCCGGTGGCTGGATGAACGCAACCTGTTCCCCGCGGCGATCCGCGTTATCGAGCAGTGTCGGCCTAAGGCAGTCATGATCGAAAACGTGCGAGGCCTCCTCGATGCCATCTTTGACGACTACCGGAACCACGTCGAGAAGCAGCTTGAGCGGCTCGGCTACAGGCCTGACTGGCGCATGTACAACGCCACAGACTTTGGCGTGCCGCAACTGCGGCCCCGCGTTCTTTTCGTCGCCGTAAGGCGGGATCTCCAAGACGGTTTCTCCTGGCCGATGCCTGGCTTCGCACTCCCGCCGACCGTGGGAGAAGTGCTCGAAGACCTTATGGCGGCAAATGGCTGGAAGGGTGCAAAACAATGGGCGAAGAAAGCGGACGTGATCGCTCCCACAGTGGTTGGCGGCTCACTCAAGCACGGTGGTCCGGATCTTGGACCAACGAGAGCGCGCAAGGCGTGGGCTTCCCTGGGGGTGGACGGCCTCGGCATCTGGAACGAAGCGCCTGGGCCCGACTTCGTCGGAATGCCGCGGCTCACTGTCAGAATGGTCGCCCGCCTTCAGGGCTTCCCCGATGACTGGCAGTTTGCGGGCGGAAAGACAGCTGCCTACCGCCAAGTCGGGAACGCCTTTCCTACGCCTGTCGCGTGCGCCGTGGCCGAGCAGATCATGAAATGCCTGCGGTCGCGGAAAGTCGTGCCGATGGTTGGTTGAGCAGAAGGCTCCTGATTCTTTCGACAACTCGCGCCGGGCTGCCTTCTGTTTCGTGCTCCCAGAATCGGACCACGCGCCAGCCTTCCGCACGGAGGAGCCTGCCTACTTTCCGGTCTCGTGCCTTGTTGCGTGCGAACTTTTGCGACCAGTAGCCCGTGTTGGAGGTCGGCGCCCGGTAGCATCTCGGGCACCCGTGCCAGTAGCATCCGTCGAGGAAGACAACCAGGCGAGCACCTTCGAAAACGAAATCTGGTTTCCCAGGCAGATCGCCCGTGCAGAGCTTCCAGCCGCAAACACCGGCGCGGACCATGCGGAACCGGATTGCCTTCTCAGTGGACTTGTTCCCGCGAGAGCGGATCGCGGACATATTGCGGGATCGCTGTTTCGGTGTGAGCCAGTCCATCAAAGTTGAGTATAGGCTCGGTGCGCCCCCTGTGTGCACCTTTCGGTATCCTTCGGCTTCGTTCGGTGCACACGGCAGGCGCTGTAACTCGCGGAGATTTCAATCAGCTTCGGTCGGCGGCACGACCCAAGTGAGATTATGAGTTCGCTGGTCCAGCCGCTGAGCTAAGGACGTCCTGCCCCCCACTCTCGGGATGCAATTCACAGTACTCCGTCTGGCTGTGGGCTAAAGCACCGGCCCGACACAGCCGATCAAGCGGTTGATGACCGACGCATTGCTGACGCCCGCCGCCCGCCGCTTTGTGGCTGCCATGGCACGGGCGATCGCGCCGGATGCCGGCCGGCTGGATCGCCGATTTCGCAAGATACTGCGCGCGCGCGGGTACAATGCCGCCCAGATCCGCGCTTTCCTCGCCATTACGCCGGCTGCGGCCGCGCGGCTGCGTTCGCTCAGCCAATTCGTGGAACAAGTGCAATATAACGGGCGGCGGCTGGCCAAGCTCAACGTGCAGCCGGAATCGGTCGGCCAGGTGCTGCGCGAATTCGGCGGGTTGCTCGACAGCCTGCTCGAGAAACGGTTTCAGCCGGCGCGAGAGCAGCTCTATCTCTCGACTACTCTCGAACTCAGCAGCGCCTATTGCCAGGTGCGCGAAGCCGAGGCGCAAGCACTTTTCGGCCTGGTGCGCGCCGAGGCCGAATCCACCGGCCTGGAAGACCTGCTGGAGCGCTTCGTCCGCATCCTCACCCGCACCTTTCGAGCGCGCGCCGGCCATCTTTTGCTGCTTCGCCGGCCAGCCACTGGAAAACTGGCGCGGCCGCTCTATATTGAGCGCGGCCAACCCGAGGAGCGGCTGCTCCCTGTTCCGCAACTGCGCGGCCGCTACGCTTCCTACTGGTCTTTCCCGATGGGCCAGGTGGCCCTGCTGCAGTTTGGCTTTGCCGTACCGTACCCGTGGCTGCCCAGGGAACTCGATCTGCTCCACGCCGTGGCCGGGCGATGCCAGGGGGCCATTGAGAAGGCGCGCCTCCAAGCCGAAAACCGCCGCCTGGAAGCCGAAGCTCACCAGGCCGAAGAAGACGAGCGCCGGCGCATCGGCCGCGAACTCCATGATGAGGCCGGCCAGTTACTGCTGCTGTTGCGCCTGGAACTCGAGATGATGGAGCGGCAGGCCCCCGGCGGCCTGCGGCCGCGCGTGATTAAGGCGCGCCGCATTGCGGAGCGAACAGTCGACGAAATTCGCCGCATCGTGGCGGCGCTGAGCCCTGCCGTGTTGGAACGATTGGGCCTCCAAGCCGCTCTTCGCCAGTTGGGCGCACGCTTCCGCAGGCTGCATCCTGCCAGCCTCCGGCTGCGCATCTCGGGCTCTTGGCAGGCTCTTCCCAGGCAAACCCAGGAGGTGATTTACCGCGTGTCGCAGGAATCGCTACAGAATATCGCCAAACATTCCCAGGCGACTCATGTAAACCTTTCCCTGCGGGAGGCCGATAAGAGTATCAGGCTGAGCGTCGTGGATAACGGCGCCGGTTTCAGTGCGGAAGCGGCGCCGGGCAAGCCGATGTCTTTCGGTCTGGCGGGCATGCGGGAGCGGGCCCGGCTATTGGGTGGCACGCTCGACGTTTGCAGCCGGCCCGGAAAAGGCGTCAAAATCCGGCTCGTGTTGCCGAAAGACTCTGCAACGGTGGTGGTGCATGGCAAAAATACGCGTACTCTTAACTGACGATCACACTCTATTCCGGCAGGGCATCCGGACGCTGCTCACGGCGGAACCGGACATGGAAGTGGTAGGCGAAGCGGCTGACGCCGCCGAATCGGTGGCGCGGGCCAGCCAGTTACGTCCCGACATCGTCCTCATGGATATTGGGATGCTCGGGATGAGCAGTTTCGAAGCCACACGGCAGATTCGCAAGGAGCGCGTGGAGACCCGCGTCATCTTTCTGTCCATGTACGACGATGAAGATTACCTCGCGGAGTGCGTCGAAATCGGCGCCGGCGGGTACATCTTGAAGGACAGTCCGTCGGACCAGTTGGTGACCGCCATCCGCGAAGTGAACCGCGGCGGCAGCTATCTCAGCCCGCGGCTGCTCACCCGCCTGGTAGACGACTTCCGGGTTCAGGGACCCGGCACTGTGCGCCAACTGCGCTTCGGCACCCTGACCAAACGCGAGCGGGAAATTCTCAAAATGCTGGCTGAAGGCAAGTCGGTCAAGGAGATCGCCGCGGGATTCGATCTCAGCGTCAAGACGGTGGAGGCCCACAAGTTCAACCTCATGCGCAAGCTGAACATTCACAACAAAGCGCAGCTTGTGCAGTATGCCATCCAGAAGAAAATCATCCGCCTCATGGAGCCGGTCGCCATCTGAGCGGAGCCATGCCAGAGCTAAGCTGAATGGGTTCCGGATTCCACGTGTGTTCCGGCGGACACGCTAGGCGCTTCAGTCAAGTCGCTTTGATTCAACAGGCTAGGTTCTGGCTATCCTCCTGCACCTTCCTTCCTCGCAAGGAGGATCGGAAGATGCTCAAAGCAGAAGATCAATTCCGCAAGATGGCGGCTCTTACCAGTGTCGTGTTGATGGCCACCGCCGAAGCTCTGGCCCAGGAAAACCAGGCGCGGCCCGCGCGCCGCGTGGTGGTCAGCATTCCGGACCGCAAACTTGCCGTCATGGAGGCGGGGCGCGCGGTGAAGATCTTCTCGGCCGCCGTGGGCGCACCGGAATCGCCCAGCCCCAGCGGCGTGTTTCAAATCGTCAATAGTGTTCCCGATCCCACGTGGTACACCAAAGGCAAAATCGTCCCTCCCGGACCGTCCAATCCGCTCGGCCCGCACTGGCTCGGTCTGAACCTCAAAGGATATGGCATCCACGGCACCAGCAATCCTTCGTCGATCGGTCACGACGCATCTCACGGTTGCATCCGGCTCCGCAACAGCGACATTCGTGAGTTGGCCCGCATGGTCCGGATCGGCGACGCAGTGGAACTCCACGCCGAACGGACTCCCGAAACCGAACAAATCTTCCGCCAGGCGGTGGTTGCCGCCCAGGCCGCGGCGCCCGCCGGAGTGGGGGCTGCGCAGTAACGGGAGCTGACCATGGCGAATCTTCTAGGCTGTGTGCTGGTGGCTGCGATCTCGTTTCCGGTTTCCTTCTTTGTCGCCCGAAGTTGTTTGCGCGGTCTCATCCGAATTGTGACCAAAGCCGGGTCTTGAAACGCGGCGTTCTGAGGCGGCCGGAGAACCGCGATATGCTATCATCGCAGCCGTGAAGGGATGGCCCGCGGTTCTGGCCGCGTTCCTGTTCATCCTCCCGCGATACGCCCGATCCGCTGACGATCCCGCCGGCGCCGGGCGCGAACTGGCGCGGAGAACCGCGGCACTCGCCGGAAGAGGCGCGCTGGTCTCGGTGGCATGGCGCAACATGGCGTCGCTCGATTCGGCAGCCGCCGGACAGGCGCGCGCGGCATTCGAAACCAGTCTCGAAGAAGCCGGCGTGCGCGTGAGCGAAATTGCGCCCTCGGTGGAAGTCGAAATCACCCTTTCGGAAAACCAATCGCGGTACCTGATGGTGGAAGAATCGCGCCAAGGCGGCGAGCGCCAGGTGTGGATCGCCTCCTGGAACCGTGGCGCTCCGCCGGGCGCTCCCGTGCAGGGTGTGGCGCTCGAAAAGAAGCTGGTGTGGGAGCAGGACCAAGCCATCCTCGACGTGGCCTTTCCGGCGGCCGGTCTGCTGGTGCTTTCGCCCGCCAGTGTCACTCTCTATGCACAGGTGAACGGAAAATGGGAAGCGTCCAAATCGGTTGCGTTGACGCCGGCCAAGCCCTGGCCGCGAGATCCGCGCGGTCATCTTCGGACCAACGGCAAGAGCTTCCAGGCCTTTCTGCCGGGGATGGTGTGCAGCGGCTCGACCGAGCCGGCGCTCCAAATGGAATGCCGCGCGGCGGACGAACCCTGGGTGCTCGAATCGGGCAGCCGCGCGCTGCTGCTGGCGAACTTTGCCGCAGCGCGCAACTACTTCGACGGCCGCGTCACCACCCAGAGCGGCGTGCGCAAGACGGTCCCGCCGTTCTTTTCGGCGGCTAGCGTTGAAGACCGCGGGCGGACGTGGTGGGTGCTGGCACAGGTGGATGGCCGCAGCCAGATCTTCGACGACGCCTGGCAGCCCGCCGCCCTGGCGGCGCAGTGGGGCAGCGATCTCGCCGGCACGGATGCGCGCTGCGGAGGCGCATCGCAGGTGCTGGCCGCGCGGCCGGCGGACCCCGGGGAACCCGACGCCTTGCAGGCCTTCGCGGTGGGGAACCAGGCGGCTGCGGCGACCACGGGCGCGCTGGATTTCCCGGGCCCGGTCACGGCGCTGTGGCCTTCCGGCGGAACTTCGGTGCTGGCGGTGGCGCGTGATTTGCGAACGGGCAGGTATGCGGCTTACTTGGTCACGGTGGTTTGCGGCAGGTAGCTTAGCGGTTGTGCTGGTGGCCGGCGCCGCCACTCGGCCGCACTACGGCGGAACTCTGCGCGTCCAGATGCGCGAGGCATTCGAAGCCCCTGAGGCAATGCCGCCGCCGGCGCGATTTGTCCTGTTCAGTTGGGAGGCTGGACGGCGGGCGGTCTTCACGGCGGACGAAAACGCCCCCGGCGGGCGCCCCTATCTGGATTCCATCGAGATTCAAATGGGCAGGCCCCTGCGCGACCAATCCACCGACCTCGAATTGGGGAAGACCGACGTGGTCGAGTTGGGGCTGAATGAGTTGCGGCGCCCAATCGCGGGGCGCAAGCTCTGGTCGTCGTCCCCGGTGCGGTTGCTGGCGCTGGTATTCGCGCCGCGCGTGGAGGATGCGCGCCTGCGAGAGGCTTTGGCGCTGGCCGTGGACCGCGGCGCCATCCACAGCGTGCTGTTGCAACGGCAAGGTGAAATTTCAGGCGCAGTGCTGCCGCAGTGGCTCTCCGGCGACGCCTTTCTCTTCGCGCCGGCCTTCGATGTGGCCAGAGCGCGCAGCCTGGTGGCGGCTCTTGCGCCGCCGGCAAGAACCATCCCGCTTGCTGTCAGCGACGCTTCCCTCAGGCCCATCGCCGACCGCATCGCATTGAATGCGCGCGATGCCGGCTTGGCGGTTCCGGTCTCCGTTCAGAGCGGCAACCCCGGGGTGCGGCTGGTGGAAGTGAGCATCGCATCCTCCGATCCGTCGCGCGCGTTGGCAGAGGCGGCTGCCGAATTGGGCCTGGCGGAGCCGGCTCAATCGGATACTCCAGAGGCGCTCTACAATGCCGAGCGTGCGCTGCTCGACGGCTTCCGCGTGATTCCGTTGTTCCACTTGCCGCGGGTTTTCGGAGCGGGCCCGCGGGTAAAGGGTGGTCCGGGCATCACGCCGTTGGGCGAGTGGCGTTTTGAAAACTTGTGGGTGGAAGACCGGCCATGACGTTTCGCACGCGGCTCCTGCTGATTTTCACGATAGCGGTGGCGGCCGCGGTGGGCGCGGTGGAACTGGTGGTTTCCAGCCGCGCGCGGCAGGCTTTCGAAGACATGGAAGCCAAACGCGTGGAAGCCCTGGTCACGCAATTCAACAAAGAGTTCGCGCGGCGCGGCACGGAGGTGGTGCGCACGGTGGAGAGCATCGCCTCGTCGGCCGCGGCGCGCGACATCGCCATTTCGCCGGACGCCTCAAGCTACGTGGATCAGGCCGCCGCGCTGGCCTCCACCCACGGTCTCGACCTGCTGGAGCTCGTGGCGGGCGATGGCGCCATCGTCTCCTCGGCCGAGTGGCCGGCCCGCTTCGGTTACAAAGAGGACTGGCTTTCGAGCGAGCCCGATTGGCAAACCCGCGGCGCCTTCCTGAAGCGCGAAGAGCTGCCCGACGGTGTGGCCCTGGCGCTGGTCGCGGTGGGCACGGCCAGCGCCGGAGATCGCAAACTGTACGTCGCGGGGGGCCGCCTGCTGGACCGCGAATTTCTCTCCACGCTGGTAATGCCGGCAGGAATGCGCGTGCTGCTCTACCGCAATCTGGCGCCGCAATTCTCGGCGTCTGAGCTGATCGGCGCAGCCGGGCCGGCGCCGGGCGCGGCGCGCCTGCAACCGCTGATTGAAGAGGTGGCGCGCGGGCGGCGCGAAGTCACCGCCACCGTGGGCCGCGGCGCGCAAGCCGAGACGTTCCACGCCTTGCCGCTCGTCGGGTACGAAAGCGGCCTGCTGGGCGTGCTGCTGATCGGCAGCTCACGGCGAGACTTAGTGGAGTTGGAAGCCTCCATGCTGCGCACCGCCATCATAGTGGCTGCGGCCGGCATCCTGATGGGGATCGCGCTGAGCTGGTGGGCCACCGCGCGCATTACGCGGCCGGTGCGGCAACTGGCGGATAGCGCGGGACGAGTGGCGGCGGGCGATTGGGGCGCCACCGTGAAAGTAGCCTCGGCCGATGAGATCGGCCAATTGGCCGGGGCCTTCAATCGCATGACACACCAACTGGTGGAGCAGCGCGGCCGGCTGGTGCAGGCCGAGCGCGTGGCGGCCTGGCGCGAGCTGGCGCGGCGCCTCGCGCATGAGCTCAAGAACCCCCTGTTTCCGCTGCAGATCACGGTGGAGAACATGCAGCGGGCGCGCCAAAGCTATCCCGAGCAATTCGACGAGGTCTTCCGCGAAGGCACTGCGACGCTGCTGGCGGAGCTGTCCAATCTTAAGCAGATCATCGCGCGCTTCAGCGATTTCGCCAAAATGCCCGCGCCGCGGATGGATCCCGTCAACCTGAACGAAATTGCCGCGGAAACAATGAAACTGTTTGAAGGCCAACTGGCGAAAGCAAGCGTTCGCGCGTCCACGGAACTGGACGCCGCGTTGCGCCCGGTCGAGGCCGACCGCGAGCAGGTGACCCGCGTGTTGCGCAACTTGATCCTCAACGCCATCGACGCCATGCCCCAGGGCGGAACGCTGACCGTGCGCACCGTGGCCCTGGAATCGGGCGTGCGCCTGGAGGTTTCCGACACCGGCCAGGGCCTGACGCCGGAAGAGTGCGATCGTCTGTTCACGCCCTACTACACCACCAAGACGCACGGCACGGGGCTTGGGCTGGCGATTGTGCAATCGGTGGTCAGCGACCACAAGGGCCGCATCGCGGTTGAGAGTGAGAAAGGTAAAGGGACGACCTTCCGGATTGATTTGGGCTGAGTGTGTTTGGTAACGATGTGGCGCACGCACTCGTGCGTGCCGCGTCGGCACTCATGCCGGCGCCTGGAGTTTCTACATCTTTCAAGCTCCGCCAAACACCACCTGGTAGCGCCGGCGGTCTTGCCGCCGGTGTCTTGTGCCCGCTTGACCATCGCCACTCTTCCGGACACGCCGCCACGCTCAGTGCGAGATATCCCGCCGGGAGAACAACCCATAGCTGGCGGCGAAGCCCGCCACCGCAATCCCCAAAAGCACAACCACATTCTTCAGCGGAAGCTGTCCGCCCACGATCAAGTCCAACGGGCTGAAGTAACGAAACGGCGAAAGCCGCGCCAGCGATTCGGCGGGCTGCCAGAGACGGCCGAGATAATCGAGGAGGAATGCGGCCAGCGCCAGCACTCCGGCCGACGCGCCCGCCACGCTGCGCCGCCGCACCGCCGAAGCGATAGCCAGCGCCACGGCGCTCCACGCCAGCATCAGCAGGCCCAGGTTGAGCGCCAGCGAACCGATCAGGTGCATGGAAGGCCGCGCGGCGCCGGCGGGGGCCAGAGTCTCAAGCCCGATCCACGTTCCCAGCAGCATCGATCCCAGCACCAGAGCGATCGACAGAGTGGCCGCGACGATGCTGCGGGTAACGATCCAGTGACGGGCGAGCGGGCGGGAGAGGATCAAATCCATGAAGCCGGTCTCGATTTCGGAGGCCGGCACGGTGGCCACCGCGATGGAGAGTCCAACCAGCGCGCCCATCACGGCCACGTGGAAATATCCCAGGCAGGCGATGCCGGCGAAGGACAGGAACATGGCGATCGAAGGGCCCAATAGTTCTCGCGCGAAGGGAGGAATCAGCGCGCCAAGCTGCTGGAATAGGCCGGAGCGCTCCACCGACCGGGCAACCGCCACCATCAGGATCTGAAAAGCGCAGAGCAAGACGCCCATGGCGAGCAGGATGGTTCGCATCCGCTTCAGCGAATAGGTGAGCAAAAGGATAGGTGGCCGGAGGCTCATGTGCGATCCTCGCGATAGTATTGCAGGACGACGTCCTCGAGTTTTGGTTCCACCACTTCGACATCCTTGACCGGGAAGGCCCGCAAGGCTTCCAGCAGCGGTCCCAGGAAGCCTTCCACTTTGAGCGTCCACAGGCGCGGCGCAATATCGATGGTTTGCACGCCGGGCGGGAGCGCCGGCGGCGGAGACCCGTCTTCGGCCAGATGCACCCGCACGCGGCGGGAGGCGCGCCGGCGGATCTCCTCCACCGCGCGAAGCAGCACCAGTTCGCCTTTGCGCAGCAAGGCGACGTGGTCGCAGATGCGGTCGACTTCCGAGAGCACGTGCGACGACATGAAAACGGTTGCGCCGCGCTGTTTGGTCTCGGCGATCAGCGTATAGAAGGCCTCCTGCATCAGCGGATCGAGTCCCTCGGTGGGTTCATCCAGAAGCAGCAGGAGCGGATCGGCTTGAAAAGCTTGCATGAGGCCGAGCTTGCGTTTCATGCCGGTCGAGTACTCGCGCAGCGTTCTCCGCAAGTCGCTATCGGGCAGCCCGAGCCGGTCCTGGAGTTCGCGCCGGCGCGCCCGATCGGCGGGCCGCCCGCTAAGCCCGGCGAGGAGATCGAGCACCTCAAGGCCGGTGAGGTCGGAATAAATGCCCATCTCGCCCGGAAGGTATCCGATGTCGGCCCGTGCCCGCAGCCCGTCGCGCTGGCAATCGTGTCCGAAGATGAAGGCCTGCCCGCCGGTTGGCCGCAGCAAGTCGAGCAGGATGCGGATAGTGGTGGTCTTACCGGCTCCGTTGAGTCCGAGAAACCCGAGGATCTCGCCGGGAGCGACATCCAAGTGCAGATTGTTTACCGCGGTGAGTTTGCCGTACCGCTTGGTGAGTCCCCGGATTGAAACGGCCGCGGCGTCGGGCATGGTGAGCGCCTGTGATTTTAAGCCGTATTGTCGCATAGGGCGAATCGCGGCACACGGCCGTTTCAGGGTACCCGTAAACCGACCAGAGCGGTACCACTTCTTTTCCCAGAACGGGACTTCAGGCCCGCGCGGATGCACTTCGGCGAGTCGCGCGTTAGAAGGAAGCCGCTGGCGCGGCGGGAGCGGGAGGCCGCAAGCTATGGGTTTTGAATGCTGGTGGGACCGTGGAAGGCTGGGTAGTAGGATCGGTTTGAGCAGGCGGACGAGGCAAATCCGATGGGAAGCAGAGCGGGCATGACGCGATGAGGGGTTCACCAGACGGTTGGAACGGCGGCTTTTCGGCGGTGAGGCACACGTAGGGTGCGCACGCCGAAGCGCGCGGGTTTTGCGCCAAATGGAATGCCGCGTTACGAGCTGTCAAGGATGCAGACCCGGTGCGATTGCTCGCGGAGGATCTGCTTGGCGGTTAGCCGCTCCGCAACACGCATTGCGCTACCGCAGGCCGGACACCGCCAGACAGCGGCCTCACTGCCGTTGGACACAGCAGGCGGGGGTGCGACCGCCAGCAACGTCCGGCAAAGCGGCAGCAACTCCCTGCGCCGGCGGTTCGCTAACCAGCCGAAATAGCGAATGCGCGGGAGGCCCTTGGGCAGAACATGCTGCAAGAACCGGCGCAGGAACTCTTCCATCGTCAGAGTCATGGCACGGCACTTGCTGTGATGCGCGTAGTCCTTCCAACGAAAGGTGACGTGATCGCCGTCCACCGACAGAAGCCGATGATTGGAGATCGCCACTCGATGGGTGTAGCGGGCCAGGTACTGAAGCACGTGGTCCGGCCCGCCAAAGGGGGCCTTGGCGTAGACGACCCAGTCCTCACGGAACAGAGTGCGCAAGAAGGCCGCGAACGCCTTCTCGTTCGCCAGGGGCTGCAACTCGCCGTGAAAGGCCAGTCGTTTGCTGTGAAACGCTTGCCGTAGTCCGGCGACGAACTTCCCGCGAAAGACGCGGCTGAGCACTCTCACCGGTAAAAAGAAGTGGGGCGGCGAGCGGATCCACCGGGAGTGATCAAGCGACAGTCCGCCGCCTGGTACGACACAGTGGATGTGCGGATGGCGCTGTAGAGTCTGTCCCCACGTATGCAGAATGCTGAGGAAGCCGATCTCCGCCCCGAGGCGCGCCGGATCGGCTGCAACTTCCAGCAGCGTCGCAGCACTGCCATCGAACAACAGGCCGAAGAGGAGCTTCTTGTTTTGCCATATCAACGGCACCAGCGCATGCGGCAGGCTGAAAACCAGGTGGAAGTAGCATACCGGCAACAGTTCCCGTCGCCGGGCGCACAACCACTTCTCCCGTGCGTTGGTCTGGCACTTCGGGCAGTGGCGGTTTCGGCAGGAGTTGTAAGAGATGGCCTGATGCCCGCAGCGAACGCATTGATCACGGTGCCCACCCAGCGCGGCCGTGCGGCAGCGCTCGATCGCCCGAAGCACTTGGAGCTGTGCCCACGTCAGCGAACCGTGATAGCGTTCGATGAATCTGTCTCCCGCCCTGCGGATGATATCGGCCACCTCCCAGGGTGGCCGTGTCATGCCTGATAGCTGTCCGGCCGCTTGCGCGAGAAGCTCTGGCTACCAAGCGTGATCTGATCGAGTGGGTTCGGTGCGGCATGCAGGTGACGCTGCGACAAGTGGAGATATCGAGTGGTATGTTCCAAGTGTGCGTGGCCCATCAAAAGCTGAATCGTCCGCAAGTCAGTTCCGGATTCCATCAGGGTTGTGGCGAAGCTGTGGCGGAGGGTGTGCGCGCCAATCCTTTTCTTGATTCCGGCGCGTTTCGCGGCTTCGCTGCAGATGTTCCAGATTGTATGATCTGAAAGCGGCTGCTCTACCCCACGATGCCCTGCAGTGCTGGGAAATAGATAGACTTTGGGACGCTTCCACCGAAAATACTCCCGCAAGGCGTCCAGCAGCTTGGATGTCATCGGCACGTCGCGGTCCCGCGAACCCTTGCCCTGGTGGATATGGATCACCATGCGCTCGCTATCAATATCGGTGACCTTGAGGAGCGAGGCTTCGGTTCGGCGTATGCCGGTCGCGTAAAGCACCATCAGGATGGTGCGGTGTAGCAGGTTTGGCGCCGCCTCGATCATCCGCGTCACCTCTTCGGGACTCAGCACGACGGGCAGCTTCCGAGGGATCTTGGGAAAGATCAGATCGTCGTAGGCGATATCACGCCGCTTCAAGACCTTCTTGAAGAGAAAACGCAGGGCAGACATGCGCCCCTCGACGGTGCCTGGAGCAAGTTTCTTCTCTTTGAGCAGGTAGAGTTCGAACTGGCGTATCTCGTCGCCTCCCAACTGCTCCGGAGATTTGTGGAAGTACTCCGCAAACTGCTTGATCGCATGGATGTAGCCACGAGTGGTGGCCGGTGAGTAATTACGACGCTGGAGCTCGTCCAGCATGCGTTGACGAAGTGGGGTCACAGAAAACTCCTTTCTGTGACAGACACTATCGCTGCTTATGCCCCGAAACACGCACGCGACTGCGTCCGCCGCGCCAGCGGCTTAGTTCTAACGCGGGATTCGGCCACCGAAGATAGCACATGAGCGTATAGTCGCCATCCCGGACTTCTGCCGCTCAGGGTCCTGATACGGCCTTGTGGGAATGGTCTGACCCGCTCCGAACGGATCGTCGTCCACTCCGAAGTCGAACCTCCGCGGAAACCTGCCACCGCGACTGCGCCACCTTGGCGAACTCAGAGACGATGCCCCACTGGGTTGAGCAACCACACCGACCGGATTGTCCGTGTTACCTCACCACCGGCAGCACCACCGCACTCGCCGTCTTCGCCCCCCGGTAAATCCGCTGCGTAGCTTTCACGTAGTCCGTGGCGTGAGCTTCCCAAATGTTGGGGACGTATTTCTGCGGGTTGCGGTCGTAAACCGGGAACCACGTGCTCTGCACCTGCACCATGATGCGATGGCCTTTTAAGAACGCATGCGCGTTGGTGTGCAGGTCGATCGCGTACTTCAGTACTTTATTCGCCGGCACCGGTTCGGGCCGCTCGAAACTGTCGCGGAAACGGGCGCGCAGAATTTCGTCGGCGATGATCAGCTCGAAGCCAGCCATGTGCGTGTGCGTGGTGGGATCGTCGGGCGCATCCTCGGGGTAAACGTCGATCAGTTTGACGGCCCAATCGGCATCGGTGCCGGTGGTGGAGGCGTAAAGTTCCGCAACGATGTCGCCGGCGATGTGGATCGGGCCAGTGAGCGGGTCGGTCTGCCAGGAAAGAACGTCGGGGCGGTGATCGACGAAACGCTGGTCTTGCACCAGCCAGACGGGCCAGTCCGGACCGGGATAAGTCGGAGAAACCGGACGCGGGCGGTACGGCACGGGGTTGGCTGGATCGCTGACGTATTCGTCATACGCACCGGCGTCACCGGCCGGAGCCTCGAACGACAGGCGGCGCGAGCCGCTGAAATACAGGCGGCGCGAATCGATCCCTTGCTTGGGCGGCCACTCGGCGTATTGCTTCCATTGATTCGTGCCGGTTTCGAAAGTGGTGGCTTCGGCCTGGTGGAGCTCGCCCTGGCCGCGCAGCCAGTAATCGAACCAGGGTCGGAAGATGTTGTCGCGGTAATACGCGCCAGTGTCGGAGCCGAAGTCGATCGCGCCCAGGCGGTGGCCCAGGCCGTTCCAGCCGCCGTGATTCCATGGCCCGGCGACGAAGTAGTTGAAATGCCCGGTATCGTGCGCTTCCAGGCCGGCGTAGATGCGCTGCGGGCCGTAGAAATCTTCCTGGTCCCACCAGCCGGCCACGTGCACGATGGGAACCTTGACCGCATTGAGATAGGGCGCGAAGATCTGGCGCTGCCAGAAAGCATCGTAGTTGGGGTGGCGCGTGAAATCCTCCCAGGTGGGGAGCTTGCCGTGAAAATACTTCTCGTCCGCGTTCGCAAGCGGGCCAAGCGCCAGGTACCAGTCGTAGGTGTCGCCGCGGTCGAAAAGGAAATGGTAATTCTCTTCGGGGGTGGTTTCGAGCAGCGCCGCGTATTCGAAGCCGTAACTCAGGCGGAACGTGCCGTTGTGATGGAAATCGTCGCCCAGGAACTGATCGGCGGGCGAGGCCTGCTCGATGACGGCCTTAAGCGCGGGATGCGGATCGAGCGCGGCCATCACGGCGGTCCATCCGTCGTAAGAAGTTCCGGCGATGCCCGCGCGCCCGTTGTTGTTGGGCACGTTCTTGACCAGCCAGTCGACAGTATCCCAGGCGTCGGTGGTTTCGTCGACGCCTTTCGGATCTTTGGGATCGTGCGGCGGGCGGCCCATCACAAACTTGCCTTCGGATTTGAAACGGCCACGGATATTCTGCGTGACCACGTAATAGTTTTCGTAGTAATAGCTGTCGTAGCGGCCGCGGGCGCCTGGCGGCATGCCGCGTTCGGCGTCCTCTTTCGAAGGCACGCCGTAAGGAGTGCGCTGGATCAGGAACGGCAGCGGTCCCTTGGGATTCTTCGGCGAGATGATGACGGTTTGAAGGCGGACGCCGTCGCGCATGGGGATCATGATTTCCTGGAAGTTGACGGCGACGCGGGCGTCGGGGGTTTGGGCGTAGAGCAGGAAGATCGCGCAGGCGAACGTAAGGAAGAAGAGGACGCGCTTCATGATGACTCCGTTTCCGGGGCTCCGGATGAGATGCATCATAGCACCGCGGCCAGTGGCGCTAGACCGAACCGGCGGAGCGTTGAGGGCGGCAAAGGAACTCTCAGGCCACTTCCACAAGTTCGACGCGCGAGGGCCCAGGGATTTCGTCCCCATCTTCGCGCATTGCCGCGAGGTGCATCTCGATGGCCTTGGCCATGCGGCGCCTGGTTTCCTGAAGCGTGCGGCCGGTGGCGACGCACCCAGGCAAGTCCGGCACGTGCGCGCTAAAGCCCGTACGGGTCGGGGCGATCAGAATGGGGTAGCTGATCATATCAGGCCTGCATGCTTCAGCATAGATTTCTTTGTCTTCGGATCCAACCGCGCGCCGCGGGGATGTGTGCAGACTAAGCCATGTCGCCGCGAATGGTAACCTCAGATTTGGCCCACCTGTTGATTGTCGATGACGATGCGAATACGCTGGCTTCGCTGGCGCGGGCGTTTCGCCTCGCGGGGCATGAGGCCACCGTGTGCGATAACGCGGGGCGCGCGCTCGAACTGGTGAAAGCGCAGGCGTTCGATATGATGCTTTCTGACGTCGTGATGCCGGGCAAAGACGGCCTGACGCTGCTCGAAGAGTTGCGCGCGCTGGGAGTCGCGCTGCCCGTGGTGATGATCTCCGGACAGGCCAATATCGAGATGGCGGTGCGCGCCACGCGGCTGGGCGCGGTCGACTTCCTGGAGAAGCCGCTTTCCACCGACAAGCTGCTGCTCACCGTCGAAAACGTGCTCAAGCTGAAACGCCTGGAGGAAGAGAATCGCCAGTTGCGGCGGCGCATGGGCAGCCATCAGATCGTGCATTCGGGCGAAGCCATGCGGCGGGTGATGGCGCAGGTGGACCGCGTGGCGGCCAGCGAGGCGCGTGTCTGCATTCTGGGCGAAACCGGAACGGGGAAAGAGCTGATCGCGCGGGCGTTGCATGAACGCAGCGCGCGGCGCGGCGGGCCGTTCGTCACGCTGAACTGCGCGGCGGTCCCGGGAGAGTTGATCGAATCGGAGTTGTTCGGGCACGAGAAAGGCTCGTTCACGGGTGCGGCGTCGCGGCACACGGGCAAGTTCGAGCAGGCCAAAAAGGGAACGCTGTTCCTGGACGAGATCGGCGACATGCCGCTGGTGATGCAGGCCAAACTGCTGCGCGTGCTGGAAGAGCGCCAGGTGGAACGCGTGGGCGGAGACCGCGCCATTCCGGTGGATGTGCGGGTGGTCGTAGCGACGCACCGCGACCTCGACAAACTCGTGAAGGCGGGTGGATTCCGGCAGGACCTCTACCACAGAATCTTCGTGTACCCGCTGGCGCTGCCGCCGCTGCGCGAGCGCGTAGAGGATATTCCGGCGCTGGTGGCGCACTTCGCGGTGCAAGTGGCGGAGTTCAACGGCTGGAAGCCAAAGCCGTTTGAGGCGGAAGCGATCGCGGAGTTACAGCGCTACGCGTGGCCCGGCAACGTGCGCGAGCTGCGCAACATGGTGGAGCGGTTGCTGCTGCTGGCGGATGGGCCGGTGGACGCGGCTACCGTGCGCATGGCCTTGCCGGCCGGCGCGGAAGTGCCGGCCGCGAATCCGCCGCGCAGCTTGCCGCAAGAGGGCACCCTGGCGCAGAGGGTGGAGGCGTTCGAGCGGGAACAGCTTCTGGCGGAGTTGAAGCGGCACAACCAGCGAATGACCGACACGGCGCGGGCGCTGGGTTTGGAGCGCAGTCATTTATATAAGAAGTGCCAGGCGCTGGGGATCGACTTGCGCGCGTTGCGCAACAATCCGGAGGCGTAAAGTATGGGGAAATTCTTACTGGGTTTGCTGACCGGCCTGCTGCTGGTGTTTCTCACGGTCGCGCTGCTCCTCTTCTTTGCATGGCGGTTTCAAAACAAGCCGCCGGACATTGCCGGCAATTCGGTGCTGGTACTGCGCCTCGAAGGCGAGATCCCGGAGAAGCCGCCGTTGGAGATGCCCGCGTTCCTGGGGGGCGGTCAGCCGGGGTTGACCGTCACCGGCTTTTGGATGACGCTGCGCAAGGCCGCTGCGGATTCGCGTATCAAAGCGGTGGTGCTGGAACCGGAAAAGCTTGCCGCCGGCTGGGCCAAGCTGGAAGAAATGCGTGCGGATCTCGATCAGTTCCGCAAGTCCGGCAAGCCGGTCTACGCATACCTGCGGACCCCGGGCGCGCGCGAATACTACCTGGCAATGGCGGCCGATCGCATTTACCTGGGCGGTTCGGACCTGCTGATGCTGAGGGGGATGCGTGCTGAGCTGATGTTCTTCAAGAAGACTTTGGACAAGCTGGGCGTGGTCGTGGAAGTGGAGCACGCCGGCAAGTACAAAGATTACGGCGACATGTTTACGCGATCCGACATGAGCGCGGAAACCCGCGACGTCATGAACCTCCTGGTGGACGACCTCTACGGCAACCTGGTGGCCAGGATCGCGGCGGGACGCAGGAAAACGCCGGAAGAAGTCAGGAGCATCATCGATCAGGGGCCGTTCACCGCCACGCAGGCGCAAAAGGCTGGCCTGGTGGACGCGCTGAAGTACGAAGACGAGATGTGGGGCGAGCTGAAAGACCGGCTGAAAACAGGCGAGCCACACAAGGTGGCGCTGGACGATTACCTCAAAGTGCCGGCCGAAGCCGTGGGCCTGGGCGGCAAGAGCCGCATCGCGCTGGTGGTGGCGGAAGGCGACATTGTGCGCGGCGACGCCGGCGACAACGGCGCGGATGAGTATAACCTCACTTCATACGGATTCAACAAGCTGCTGCGCAAGGTGCGCAATGACGCGGCCATTCAGGGCGTGATTGTGCGCATCGATTCACCCGGCGGCGAGGAAGTCGCCTCCGACGAAATGTGGCGGGAGATGAGCCTGCTGAGCAAAAAGAAGCCGCTGGTGATTTCGATGTCGGACGTGGCGGCCTCGGGCGGCTACGATATGGCGATGACCGGCGATCCGATTGTGGCCTACCCGCAGACCGAAACGGGCTCCATCGGGGTGGTCTTCGGCAAGCCCAATCTGCACGGGTTGTACGACAAGCTGGGCATCACCAAAGATGCGGTGCAACGCGGCAGGCACGCGGACGTTGAATCCGATTACACGCCGCTGACGCCGGAAGAACGGGAAATGCTGCGGCAAGGCATCGACGAGAGCTATCGCCGCTTTGTGAGCCGCGTAGCCGGCGCGCGGCATCGGGCCTTCGACCAGATTGAACCGCTGGCGCAGGGACGCGTGTGGCTGGGCGATCAGGCCAGGGAGCGCGGCCTGGTGGACCAACTGGGCGGCCTCGATACGGCCATCGGCCTGGTGAAACAGAAGGCCGGGATTCCCGCGGCGGAGCGCGTCAGCCTGGTGATGTACCCGTCGCGGCGTAATATTTTGGACGTGCTGCTCCGGCGCGGCTCCGACGACCCGCTGCAAACCAGGCTGGCGGAAGTTTTCGGCCGCGTGCCGTTCCGCGCGTGGATGAAGGGTGGGATGTTGCGGTTGATGCCTTACTGGGTCACGGTTCAGTAGCAGGCCGCGCTAAAATAAAAGGGAGCAGGGAAATTGCACTCACATTCCCACGCGCATAATCATGGCCCGGCAACCGGGAGCGTCCTCCGCTGGTCGCTGGTGGCTACCTCCGCATTCGTTCTGGTGGAGCTTTTTGCGGGCGTGCGGGCGCACTCGTTGGCGCTGATCTCTGATGCGGGCCACAATTTCACGGACGCCCTGGCGTTGCTGCTGGCGTGGTTCGGCTTTTACCTCCAATCCAAGCCGGCGGACGAAACCAAAACCTACGGATATCACCGCGCCGGCGTGCTTTCGGCCTTTCTGAACGCTCTCACCCTGGTGGCGCTCTCGGTGTGGATCTTCTACGAAAGCGCGCTGCGCCTGCGCCATCCGGCCGCCGTTCAGGAAAGCATCATGATGGCGGTGGCCGGGCTGGGCTTGGTGTTGAACGGCGGCATCACGCTGGCATTGCGCGGGGCCAGCCACGGCGATCTGAATATCCGCGGTGCCTTTGTCCACATGCTGGGAGACGCGCTGGGATCGATTGCCATCATCGCTGGCGCCATCACCATCCGTTACATGGGTTGGATGTGGGTGGACCCCGTGCTTTCGATCCTGATCGGCGTGCTGATTGTGTGGACCGCCTGGGACATCATCCAGGAGTCGTTGAACATTCTGCTGGAGGGACTCCCCAAGGGCATCCGCCTGGACGATGTGGCCGCGGCCATGGGGGCAATCCAGGGCGTGCTGGGAGTCCACGACCTGCACATCTGGAGCCTGGGCTCGAACACCCACGCGTTGAGTTGCCACGTGCTGATAGACGATGTTCCGCCGTCGTCGAGCGACAGCATTCTGCGCGAACTGAACGGCATGCTGGCGGAGAGTTTCCACATCCATCACACCACCGTGCAGTTTGAGCACGTGAGCTGCGCCATTTCCGAAAATGGTTGCGCCATACCCATGGAGGGTGAGACGCATTAGGAAACTACCGCCGGCCAACCCTTCACCCTTGGAATCCCTTCGGGGTATGGGAGTTAGGAGCCAGGTGCCAGAATCCCGGAGTCAGCCGCGAAGGTGTGGAATGCGCGTCCGCCTTGGTTTTATTCTGACTTCTGACTCCTGCCTTCCGGCGTCTTTCTTCAGTTAACCAATGGAGTACTGGTAGCTTTTGGACTTCTCTTGTATAGTTCAAATCGGCCGCCGGTTTTTACCGTGCGGCGCCGTGCTCGAAAATCATGAGTCCTGCCACTGCGAACCTCGTCCAGCCTGAAGTGGAAAGTGTCCGGCCGACTATTCCAGACCGGCTGGAGGACCTGGGCATCACGCGCTCGCTGGTGTCCGATCTGATCCTGCGCTACCTCTGGCTGCATGGCTCGGGCACGCTGGCAAGGCTAAATGAGACGTTGAAGCTCTCCTTTCCGATCTTGGAGGTTATGTTCCACCAGTTCCGGCAACAACACATCCTGGAAGTCAAGGGGATGCTGGGAAACGACTACTCTTTCTCGCTCACCAGCGGCGGCCGCACGCTAGCCGCGGCGCGGAATGAAGTGTGCCAATATGTCGGACCGGCGCCGATATCCATCCAGCAATACCATAAAGTGGTGAAGGCGCAGACCGCGCACGTGCGTCTGAGCCGTGAGAGCCTGCGGCAAGCGTTCGACGACCTGGTGCTGCCGGATAAGTTGCTGGATGCGCTGGGCCCATCGCTGATCAGCCATCAGTCCCTGTTCCTGTACGGCGGGACGGGCAACGGCAAGACCTCCATCGCCGAGCGGATTCTACGCGTGTATCGGGATACCGTGCTGGTGCCGTACGCCGTGGAAGTGGACGGCCACATCATTACACTGTTCGACCCGGTGGTGCATCGCAGGGCGCAGCACAGCGAGGAATTGCTCGATCCGCGTTTTGTGGTTTGTGAGCGGCCCTGCATCACGGTGGGCGGCGAGCTTTCGGCGCCGATGTTGGAACTGCGGCTGGATGAGGCCACTCATTGTTTTATTTCGCCCTGCCAGATGAAGGCCAATAACGGGATTCTGATCATCGACGATTTCGGACGGCAGGTGCTTTCTCCGCGCGAACTCTTGAACCGGTGGATTGTCCCATTGGACCGCCGCGTGGACTACCTCACCCTGGCTTCGGGAATGAAGTTCCAGGTGCCCTTCGAGCTGATGGTGGTGTTTTCGACCAACCTGAATCCGCGCGATCTCGCGGATGAAGCCTTTCTGCGCCGCATTCAGACCAAAGTGCTGGTGGACAACGTTACCCCGGAAGTATTCGACCAGATCTTCCAGCGGGTAATACAGATCAACCAGGCGCCCTGCGAACCGGGCTGCGCGGAATACCTGCGCGAGCGTTGCGCCGCGGCCGGCGCCGAATTCCTGCGCGCCTGCTACCCCATGGACGTGTACAAGCTGGTCAGAGCCATCAGTGAGTACGAAGGCCGGCCGGTGCGCATGACGCGGACGAACATCGACCGCGCGGTCAGCCTGTACTTCGCCAGAATTGAAACCGCCAAAACGAATTAGGCGCCAAACATCGGCAGGATTGTGGGGCAGCCGCTTTCGCTTGGCGCTTTCGCTGGCGGCCGCTCGCTCGGGGCTTAGCTCCGGACCACCTGAAACCGTTTGGCGCAATACTGCGTCTGCCACGAATATGCCGCGGGACCCGGGCGAGACTTTCCGAGATTACCTGCGATCGCTTCCCGATGCTCTGTTGGAAAACGTCACCGAAGATTATGTCTGGCTGGCCGGGCTGGTTCTGGATCCCGGCGGGTGCGGCACGGATTTCGTCGGACGGCGCGAGTGCTGCCGCGCGGAGTGCTTGCGCCGCGGCGTGCCGGAACTCTACCGTTTCGCCGAAAGCGTAGTCTCTTCGCCCGCGGCCTGACCCCTCACTTCAGAATCCCCAGCATGTTCGAAAAGTCGTCGGTCCACGTGCGAAACTTGGGATGCGGCTTTAGCAGATGCCCGCCGCGTTCCAGCCCCGGGTGAGCGGCCATGGTGGCGCGATCCATGATCAACGCCCAGGAGCAGGCAAAGCAGATACTGTCGCTCGGATCGGGTTCGAACTGGTAGGCATAGGCGGCCTTGCCCAGTGAGGCGGCGGCGCGTTCCATCACCGGCTCCAGGTCCAGGTAACTGTTGGTCATGTTGACGGCCAGAATACCATCGGGTTTGAGGTGGCGGAAATACGCCCGGAAGGCTTCCACGGTGATCAGGTGGACGGGCACGGAATCGCCGGAGAAGGCGTCCATCACCAGCAGATCGAAGCCTTGGCTTGGCTCGGATTCGAGCGCCAGCCGCCCGTCTCCCATGGCCACCTCGACTCTGGCGCGGGTGTCGCGGAGATATGTGAAATCGCGGTTGGCAATCTCCAGCACCAGCGGGTTGATTTCGTAGATCCGGATCACATCTCCGCGCCGGCCATAGGCGGCCAGGGTTCCGCAGCCCAGGCCCAGGATTCCGATGCGCCGCGGCGCGCCCTGTTGCGCGCGCATCGCGCGGCCAATCCCCGATTGCGGACAAAAGTAGGTGACCGGCTCGTTGCGATAGATCTCGTTGAAGAATTGCGAGCCGTGGTTGATAGTGCCATGGACCAGCGTGCGGCTGGCGAATTCGTCGGCCTGGTCGCCGTCATCCTGCACCTTGAGCTGGCCATAGAAATTGCGCGCCACAAGCAGGTAGCCGCCCACCATTTCCTGCATCAGGTGCGCCAGCACGGCCAGATAGCAGCAAAGTACCACCGCTAGGGCGCCCGTTCCCACGCGCTGCCGGACCACGCCAAAGCGGCGCAGGTCCGGCGCCAGCACCCGGAAGACCAGCACGGCGCAGAGCGCCAGGCCGATCGGGAACTCGTCGAAAGCGTGAAACAGGCTGGGAGCCAGCAGGCCGACGAACAGCCCGCCGCACGCCCCGCCTAGGGCTACGGTGACGTAAAAACCGGTCAGGTAGCGCGGATCGGGCTTGAGGCGCACCAGTTCCCCGTGGCATACCATACAGCAGACAAACAGGCCTGCGCCACAGGCTGCGATGGCCACCCGCATCGGCATACCGCCGTGGTAGGGCCACAGCCGGTACGCGAAGAAAGCCAGGGCCGCCAGCAGCAGCGGAAGAAAAATGCTGCGGCGGTATGCGCCGGGCGATTCGAAGCAGATGATGAAGCTCAATAGATAGATACTGAGCGGCAGAATCCAGAGGAACGGAATCGCGGCAATGTCCTGCGTGAGGTGTGTGGTTACGGCCAGCAGCAGTACCGAGGCGCTGGCCGCCAGACCCAGCCAGAGTGTGCGCGTGGCCCATGAGGGCGGCGGCTCGGTCGCCTCCGCGATTTCGGGCGATGCCGCGGCCGCCGGTTCGCCCCCGGATCGCCAGGCCGTGACGGCGCACAGGATGGCGAAGCCGGCATACGCAACCGACCAGGCGTAGCCCTGAAAGCGCGTCGGCAGGTTGGGTTCCACCAGCAGCGGGTACGTGAGAAGCGCCAGCATGGACGCGGCATTCGAGAGCGCGAACAGGCGATAAGGCAGGCCGCCGCGGTTGCTCCGCGAATACCAGGCCTGCAGCAGCGGGCTGGTGGAGGATAGCAGAAAATAGGGCAGCCCCACCGTAAGCGCCAGAAGCGCCAGAATGCGCGCGGAGGGGTGTGCAACGTCGGCTGTTTTCCACGCCGGGTTGGGCAGGATGGGCAGCGTGGCCAGACTCGCCGCCAGAACCGCGATATGCACAAACGCCTGTTTGCGCGGCGCCAGTTTTTCGTGCAGCCAGTGCGCATAGAGATATCCCAGCAGTAGCACCGCCTGGAAGAAAAGCATGCAAGTGGTCCACACCGCGGAGCTGCCGCCGAACCATGGCAGAATCGTCTTGGCAATGATCGGCTGGACTTCGAATAACAGGAAAGACGATAGCGCAATCGCCAGTGCGTAAAGCAGCATTCCCAGGGTCCCTAGAGCGCGGCGATTTGCCCGTAGATCGGTTTAAGCGCCGGGTAGAGCGCCTGATAAATGCGGTAGCCCTTCTGGTAGAAAGCCGACTCGGCCGCGCGCGGACCCACCGATTCGGTTTCGCGCACGGCGGCCCGGCAGACTTCCGGAACGGAGGCGTATTCGCCCGTGCCGGCCAGCGCCAGCAGCGCAGCTCCATACGCGGAGCCTTCCTGAGTTTCCAGAGTCACCACGCGCTTGGCGAAAATGTCGGCCAGCAATTGTCGCCAGAACCGGCTCTGCGCGCCGCCGCCGGATGCCCGCACGGAATGCACCGCGACGCCCAGCGATTCGATGATCTCCAGGCAATCGCACTGGCTGTATGACACGCCTTCGATGATGGCGCGTATCAGATCGGCGCGTTTGTGGCTGTTCGTGAGGCCGATCCAACCGCCGCGCGCCGTGGCGTCTAGATGCGGCGTGCGCTCGCCCATCAGATAAGGCAGCCAGAACAGGCCTTGCGAGCCGGCGGGAGATTGCGCGGCTTCGGCTGTCAGCGCGTCGTATTCCACGCCCGGCGCGAGCTGGTTGCGGAACCACTGTAGGCTGAGCCCCGCGCCTTGCGTCACGCCCATCACGTGCCACCGGTCGCGCACCGCGTGGCAAAAAGTGTGGACCCGGCCGGCGGGATCGTACGCCACCTTTTCCATGTGCGCGAAGACCACCCCGGAAGTGCCCAGCGTGCAGGAGACGATGCCCGCCTCGACAATCCCGTTGCCCACCGCGCTCGCGGCCTGGTCTCCGCCTCCGCCCACTACCGGCGTGCCGGCCGCCAGGCCGGTGAGCGCGGCAACCTGCTGGCTGATGCGGCCGGTGATTTCGCTCGATTCGTGGCAGGACGGAAGCATGGCGCGGTCGAGCCCCAGCGCATCCATCATCTCAAACGACCAGCGGCGGTTCACCACGTCGAAAACCGCCGTGCCGGAAGCGTCGGAAACTTCCGAGGCGAATTCGCCGGTGAGGCGGAAGCGCACGTAGTCTTTCGGCAGCAGCATCTTGCGCACGCGCTCGAAATTCCGCGGCTCGTTGTCGCGCACCCATAGCAGCTTCGGAAGCGTGAAGCCCGTCAGCACCGGGTTGGCGGTGTAGCGCAGCACGTTTTCCCGCCCCACTTTGGCATTCACGAAATCCACCTGCGCCTGGCTGCGCTGGTCGCACCAGATCAGCGACGGACGAATCACCGCGCCGCTATCGTCCAGGATCACGAGGCCATGCATCTGGCCGGAGAGCCCGATGCCGCGCACCTGCCGGCCCTCCACGCCGCCGCGCGCCAGCACCCCGCGAATGGCCGCCACGGCCGCGTCCCACCAGTTCTCGGGACGCTGCTCCGCCCACAGCGGGTGTTGCATGTGCATCTCTTCGTGAGGCGCCGTAAAGCCCGCGCGTACGCCGCCGCGCTCATCCACAAGAAGCGCGCGTGTGCCGCCGGTGCCGATATCGATTCCCAGCCACATGACCTTCTATGGTGTCATACCGCGGCCCGCCGCGGTGTTCCGCAACTTCGTTTCGCTATGACCTATACTGAGCCTTGCTGAGATCCTACCTCAATGGCGCTGTTTAAAACGCGCAGCGCTGCCATCTATGGCATCGATGCTCACTTGATCGATGTCGAAGTCGACATGTTCTCGTCGGGCAACCCGCGCGATTCCGTAATGGTCGGCATGCCCGACACCGCCGTGCGCGAAAGCCGCGAACGCATCAAGAGCGCGCTGATCAATTCGGGCTTCGGTTATCCCAACAAACAATTCACCATCAACCTGGCGCCCGCCAACGTGCGCAAGGAGGGCGCCGGCTTCGACCTGCCGGTGGCCCTGGGAATCCTGGGCGCCATGGGCGCGGTCAAGGGTCTGGACCGGCACCTGCTGATCGGAGAACTGTCGCTTGATGGCGCAATTCGCCCGGTGCGCGGGGCCTTGTCGGTAGCCGTCTGCGCGCGCGATATGGGCATCCCCAACCTGATCGTGCCGGCCGAGAATGCGGCTGAGGCCGCCGTGGTGGAAGGCGTCAGCGTATACGGCATGCGCTACCTGGCGGAAGTGGTGGCGTTGCTCACGCGGCCGGAGGAGTTCGCACCCTCTAAGCCCAACGGCACAGCGCCGCTGGCGGACGAAGCGGCAGCGGCGTTGCCCGATTTCCGCGATGTCCGCGGGCAAACTATGGCCAAGCGCGCTCTGGAAGTGGCCGCGGCTGGTTCGCACAACGTCCTGATGATCGGCCCGCCGGGTTCGGGCAAGACCATGCTAGCCAAGCGCTTGGCGGGTGTGCTGCCGAGGCTCACCTTCGAAGAGGCCATTGAAACCACCAAGGTTCACAGCATTGCGGGCGTGTTGCGCAATTCGGGCGGTCTGCTGCATGATCGGCCCTTCCGCGCGCCGCACCACACTATTTCCGACGCCGGCTTGATTGGCGGCGGCATGGGCATGCCGCGGCCCGGCGAAGTCAGCCTGGCCCACAACGGCATGCTCTTTCTGGACGAATTCCCGGAGTTCCCGCGCGATGTCCTGGAAATGCTGCGCCAGCCGCTCGAGGATGGTTCCGTCACCATCGCACGCGCCGCCATGACGTTGACGTTTCCCTCGCGCTTCATGCTGGTGGCGGCCATGAATCCTTGTCCGTGCGGCTTCTACGGCGATTCCACCCGCGAGTGCCGTTGCACGCCGGCCATCATCCAGCGCTATTTGAGCAAGATCAGCGGGCCGCTTCTCGACCGCATCGATATCCATGTGGAAGTGCCCGCGGTGCCGTACAAAGAACTGCGCGGCAACTCCACCGCCGAACCCTCTTCGGAGATCCGCGGTCGCGTGGAGCGGGCGCGGGCGGTGCAAAGCGCGCGCGGCTTCTACAACTCACAAATGCCCAGCCGCATGATCCGCAAGCAGTGCGAATTAGACGATGCCGGCGAGCGCACCCTCGAAATGGCCGTTCGCCGCATGGGCCTTTCGGCGCGCGCCCACGACCGCATTCTGAAAGTGGCCCGCACCGTTGCCGATCTGGGCGAGTCGCAGACCGTTTCCGCCAAGCATGTGGCCGAAGCTGTGCAATACCGCAGCCTCGACCGGAATTACTGGAGTTAGTTTCCTCCCGGCGGAATGGGGCTATCTGGTATTGTCCCCGCTTATCAAATCAGTTTGAGGACTCGTCATGACATAATTTGTGGAGCAGGCTTTCCAGCCGGCTTTCCAGCCTGCAACGCCGACATTCTTGTCGGCGCTGGCAGCCACGAATGGCAATGTTGCTCCATGACATTGCCCAAAGAGTTGAGCCCTGCATCGCTCACGCGGCCTTGGCCGTTGAACGCAGTAACCTCTTGATCCGTGCGACCAGCTCCGGCGGATTGAACGGTTTGACAAGATAATCGTCCGCGCCTAGTTGGAATCCACGCAGCACGTCATGTTCCTGCTGGCGCGCCGTCACCAGCACGACCAGGGTCGGGAGGTTTTCGGCGCGCACGGTGGAAAGTACTTCATAGCCATCCAAGCCCGGCATGTTGACATCCAGCACCACCACGTCCGGCTTCTCCTTGCGGATCAGCCGCAGGGCGTCGCCGCCGTTATCCACCGTCTCGCACTGCATGCCGTAATTTTGCAGCGTCGTCCGCAACAGCGACAGGATGATGGGATCGTCGTCCACAACCAGCACACTGGGACTGGCGATGGCGCGGCGTGGTTCCTCGGCGGCTTTGAGCGCGGTCACCCGAGGCGCCGCTGCCGCGGTGGAAGCCGCAACTGCCTTGCGCCAAATTGCCACCGTCAGGCGCAGCAGCATTTCTTCCGGCTCCCAATTGTCGGCCAGGTATTCCGCCACCAGCGTTTGCACCGCCGGAGGCAGTGCCATCAGCCGCCAGTGTTCTCCAGCCAATAACAGCTTGCCTGCCGCCGGGCCTTCTATCGCCGCTTGCAACCTCGCCCCATCGGCTTCGGCCCGCACCTGGACCACCATCAGGTCGCACTCCCGAATGGACTCGGATTCCAGGTCGTCCGTGGCGGGGAACAGCAGCGGCCGCGCTTCCACGCGTCCCAGCGCGGCGCAGGCGCGCTCGGCCTGCTCCAGGGGTAATCCGATCAGCGCCACGCGTTTCCCTTTGAGCACCTGTGCCACATGATCGGGCACGGCCATGATCCGGCTGTCGCGCAGATCGGAGAAAGCCAGCAGCAGATCGCTGAGCCGCCAGCGAAGCTCCGATTTTCGTACCGGCGCCTCTCTCAGCAGCCGTTCCACGTTACCAGCCAGTTCCGTGATGGCGTGGTACCCAAGCTGCCTCGCGCTCCCGGCCCATTCGTGCATCTGGTGGGCCATCTGCACCGCGTCGCAACGCTTGTCGAGGCTTGTCAGCGACTCGCGGCTGTACTCGACGCCTTTGTCGAGGAATAGCTGCCGCAGCCCTTCCCACTCCGAAACCGACATGCCCTCAGGAGTTCCCATCGTTTCGTTGGGCATAATCGTGCTCCTTCGCGCCAGGCAGAAATGGCAGGCGCCGCGCCCGGAGACACATGCCCGTGCACGGCGGGACGAGGCATGCTGCTTGTACGCATTATCAAGCTAGTCCCTTTTGTGGCATTGCAACAACGCCTACTTTCGATAGCGGGCGCCATCTGCCAGAGGATAGTCCTGGCTTCTCTCGCAGCCGTAGGGCAGATCCGATATCGCGTGCCACCGGCCCGGGGCGCTTTCGCGGCCTCAGAAATCCCCTCTCTTGAGTGAGTTAACTCCTTAGATCGGGCGGTACCTCTGCCCAACCTCCGGTACTGTTACAGGCCGGTTACCGCGGGCATACTAGACACCGGAATCAGATTATGGCCCACTCCTACGCGCTACTCTCGATTGTCTTCATGATGAGTTTCGTGCTCCTCTTCGACAGAGTGCACTTGAAGAACCTCAATGCCCGCTTTGTTAGGAACTGCCTCCTGAGCACTCAGGACATAGGCCGGCTGCAGCGCATCCTGTCGGCCTGTCAGGAAATCTGAGCGGCCGGCCGGACCCATCGCGCGGCTACAATCCGATGATGTGGCGCACGCACTTGTGCGTGCCACGTTGTCGCACTCCTGCCGGCGCCTGGAGTTTCCAAACCCTCAACCCAGGTGAAGACACCCTGGTATCGCCGGCGGTCTTGCCGCCGGTGTTGCGCCGGAACGGGGCGAAAGCGTCGCAAACTCTTTTCCAGCCCCAGCGTCTTTACTAATGTGCGCCTCGACATCCGCCATGCGCTGCGCACCATGATGCGCAGCCCTGGTTTCGCCGTCATCGCCGTCCTGACTCTGGCCCTGGGCATCGCAGCCAGCACTGCCATCTTCACCGTCTTCAACGGCGTCTTGCTTCGGCCCCTGCCTTATCCCCATCCCGACCGGCTCGTGGCCGTGCAGGAAGTCGTTCCCCAGTGGGCCCGCTTCGGTCCGGCGCTGCCCGTTGCCGCGTGGCACTTTCGCGAATGGCGCAACCAGAGCCGCTCCTTCGACGGCCTGGCGCTCGTCCGTACCCTTGGCTTCACGCTCACTTCCGGCGGCGACCCTGAGTTGGTGACCGCCCAGCGCGTCTCCCCCAGCCTCTTCCCGCTGCTCGGCATTCAGCCCTCGCTCGGACGGACGTTCACCGAAGACGAAGACCGCCCCGGCAGCGACCACGTAGTGGTCCTCAGCGACAGCCTGTGGGCGCGCCGCTTCCATCGCGATCCCGCCATTGTCGGCGCCAAAATTTTGCTCGGCGGCGATCCTTTCGAAGTGGTGGGCGTGCTGCCTCCCAGCGCCCGCATCCCCACCGAGAACCAACTCGAAGGCACGGCTCTGGTCGCCAGCGCCGTAAGCCAGTTGGACCACCCCATGGCCGACCTCTGGAAGCCCTTCGCCATCTCCGATGCCGACCTCGCCATCATGGCCGAATTCAACTTCGCCTGCCTGGGCCGCCTCAAGCCAGGCGTTTCCATCTCCCAAGCGACGGCCGATCTCAACGTCATCCAGAGCGCCATCGCCGCTACGCTCCCCGAAAAAACCGAATTGCGCGCCGTCATCTCCGGCCTCCAGGAGCAGATGACCGGCAGTTCCCGCGCCAGCCTCACCTTGCTTCTGGCCGCTGCCGGCGCGGTGATGCTGATCGTCGTCGTCAACCTCGCCAACCTGCTCCTGGCGCGCGCCTCCGGGCGCCGCCGCGAACTTGCCATTCGCGCCGCCATAGGCGCCGGCACGGCCCGCTTGGTGCGCCAAATGCTCACCGAAAGCCTGCTATTGGCCGTTGCCGGAGGCTTGCTGGGCGCTCTGGCCGCCAATTGGGCGCTCACCGCCATCATCTGGAAAGCGCCCCTCGACATCCCGCGCCTGCACGATCTGCACCTGGATTTCGCGGCTCTCTCGTTTGCCGCCCTGTTGAGCATGTCGAGCGGCGTCCTGTTCGGCGTTCTGCCTGCCTGGGGGTTGGCCCGCACCGGCCCGCAGCGCGCTCTCAAGTCCGCCGGTCACACCTCCACCGACCGCGCCGGCGGCCGCCTGCGCCGTTTGCTGATCTCCGCCGAAGTCGCTCTCGGCGCCATGTGTCTGGTGGCCGGCGGCCTGCTGTTGAGCAGCTTCGTCCGCCTGCTGCATGTCGATAAAGGCTTCCAGACCGAGCGCGCCATCGAGATCCCTCTGGGCCTTCCCGGCGTCCGCTATCCAGATCCTGCCTCACACGTGCGCTTTGTGCGCGACTTGCTTGACCAGGTGCAAGCGCTCCCCGGAGTGGTCGCCGCCGGCATCTCCAATCGCGGCCCGCTCAGCGGCGAAGGCAGCAACCTCGGCATCAACCTCGAGGGCGCCAATCTGCCAGCGCTGGAGCGCCCCGTCGTGGACTACCGCACCGTTACGCCGGGTTTCTTTCCCGCCATGGGCATTCCCGTCCTGGACGGCCGCTTGATGGCCGAATCCGACCGCGATCGCCACGTAGCCGTGGTTTCCGCTCAAGCCGCGCGCCGCCTCTGGCCGAATCAGAATGCCCTTGGCCGCCGTTTCCAGTTAGGCAGCGATGACTGGTTCGAAGTCATCGGCATCTGTGGCGATGTTCGCGCCAGCCTGCACAAAACTCCCAATCTCACCGTCTACCTGCCCTACTGGCAACGCGACCGTTCCAGCTTTGCGCTCATCGTGCGCACCGCCATGGACCCCATGACCATTGCCGGTCGGCTGCGCGCCGCCATTCGCCGTATGGACCCGCAACTGGTGGTTCCGCGGCCGCTCACTCTCGCCGAAATTGTGGACGATTCCGTGCGCCAGCGGCGCTTCCAGTTGGGTCTGGTTATGGCCTTCGCGCTTTCCGCGTTGCTCCTGGCTGCCATTGGCGTCTACGGAGTAGTGTCGCAGTCGGTCGCCCTGCGGTCCAAGGAGATGGGAATTCGAATCGCCCTCGGGGCGCCCCGTCTGCACCTGTGGGGCGTCATCGCACGCTATGGTTTGAGCCCGGTGCTCGCCGGTTTATGCGCGGGCCTGGCTGGCGCGGCCTTTGCCTCGCGCTCGATCAGCGGCCTGTTATTCGGCGTGCCTGCCCTCGATCCTCTGACCTATCTCGCCGTAGCCGCAACATTTCTAGCCGCCGCGTCGCTGGCCTGCTACTTCCCGGCGCGCCGCGCCACCCGCGTAGACCCGCTCGAAGCTTTGCGCAATGAGTGAATCGCCAGGTTCATTCGGAGCGCAGGGCCTCCATGGGATCGACGGTTGCGGCGCGCCGCGCCGGCAACAATGCCGCGATGACAGCCGCGCTCAGGAACAGCATGGCCACGATCAGGATCACCGATGCGTCCACAGCCTGCACTCCGTACAGCAGCTTCTGGATGACGCGTCCAGCCAGAGTGCTGGCCAGTAAACCAGCCCCCAGGCCCGCGATGACCGGAACTCCTGCCTCGCCCAAAGTGAGGACGTATATCCTTCGGCGGGTAGCGCCAAGCGCCATGCGCACGCCGATTTCCTGTTTGCGGGTGACTATCGAATAGCTCAACACGCCATAAATACCGAGCATCGCGAGCAGCAGAGCGGCAATTCCGAATGACATCAGAACCGATGTGTGAAAGCGCTCCGTCGCGAGTGAATCTCTCACTTGCGAGTCCAGGGCTTTGGCGTGCGCGATGGTGACGTCCGGAGCGTACCTCCAGATCGCTTGGCGCATGCTTGACACCAGCGCATCCGCCGCC
Source organism: Bryobacterales bacterium (assembly GCA_963842505.1). Classification (GTDB taxonomy): domain Bacteria; phylum Acidobacteriota; class Terriglobia; order Bryobacterales; family Bryobacteraceae; genus PALSA-129. The sequence continues at coordinate 926,206 of CAWJGZ010000002.1, read as the reverse complement.
TGCGTGCCTCGCGCCACAAAGAACGTGGCGTAAGGTGGCCGGTCCCGGTAATGCAAATACGCCATCTTGACGGGAGGCGATTTGAGCGAAGTAGTGTGCGAATCGGCAACCACTCCGATCACGGTGAACTTTCTGCCCTCGGTCTGGACTTGCCCGTCAATCGGGTTCTCGTCATGCCAGAGAGCCTTGGCCTCGCTTTCCGAAAGAACGGCGCTGCTCAGGTTCCGGTCGCGCTCTTCAAAGAAGCGTCCGGCAACCAGCCTTTCGCGCATCGTCTCAAAATATCCGGGACCCACCCAGCGCAGGTTGAGAAGAGGTGCGTCCTGGTTTGGCCGGTCTACTCGATACAGGTCTTCGATCCAGGACTCGCCTTCGAGCGGCATGGCGCTCACCAGGCCGGCCGATTGAACGCCTGGTATCGCCCGCAGATTCCGCAGCACCGCATCGTCGAAAGCGGTCCGGCTTGGATCCGCTCCGTAGGTGTTGCGCGGAAGATCGGCTTCGGCAATCGCGACATGCCCCGTTTCAAAGCCTTTGTCTTGATGAAGCAGATACAACAGGCTCTTCGAAAAGAGACCCGTCACCAGCAGGAGCACCGTGCATCCGAAAACCTGGAGGCCAATCAGCCAGGCACGCAGCCGATGGCCCTGCCGGCTGCCGAACGTCCGGCTGCCGCTCTGCTGAAGAGCCGCCTGGGGATCCGTATGCAACAGCTTGAGAGCCGGCAAGAGGCCGAACAGCACGCTCGAGCCTAAGGTTAGCGCCGCCGAAAAGAGCAGCACCGTCAGGTTGACATGGACCTCTGGCAAACGCGGCAGGTCTACCGGGGAATAGTGGAGAAAGAGGCTCAATCCCGCGGCGGCCAGCCCCACGCCTGCTATCCCGCCCACCGCCGCCAGCAGTAAATTCTCCGCCAGCGAGTTCCATATCAGCCGCCATTTCGGAGCGCCCAGCGCGCTGCGCAGGGCGGCCTCGCGGTGGCGCGAAAGAGTGCGTCCCAGTTGCGCGTTCGCCAGGTTGACGCAAGCCATCAGCATCAGCCCGGCCACCGCGGCCATCAGGAGCCACAAACCGGTTCTCGAGTCGCCGGCCACAACTGCTTGCATAGGCTCGACCGTGGCCCGCAGCGCGCCCGGCCGGTCGTCTCTTTCATTAGCGGGCATTTCCTCCCACACCTGGGCTTCGATCGATGTCAGTTGCGCCTCGGCCTGCTTGATGCTGACTCCCGGCTTGAGGCGCGCTAGTGCCAGCCAGTTGCCGTAGTCCCCATTCCAGCTAATCTCGCTCAGGTCGATAACGGCGGGGAGGAATACGGCTGGCTCCGGTACGCTGCTGGCGGACTGTTTGGAGCGAAATGAGGGGAGTGCGTTCCTGTTCGGAAAATGGAAGTCGGCCGGTAGAACGCCAATCACCTCGCGAGGCGTGTCGCCCAGGCGGACGGCCTTGCCGATTACGCCCGGGTCGCCATGGAACAAGCTCTGCCATAGGGGATAGGTCAGAATGGCGACGTTTTCATGGCCCTTGACGCCGTCTTCCGGCCGAAAGCCTCGGCCGAGGAGTGGCGTCACTTCGAGAACGTCCAGCAGGTTTGTATAAGCGGTCACCGTTCCGGTCAACCGCGGGTGCTCCGTGCCGAGGGTCAGGCCGTTTGCTCCCTCGCGCAGTAGCGTCAACCCGCTGAATGCCGTCGCCCGTTTTTGCCAGAGATCCGCATGGCGCGGATTGGGTCCGGTGGGATCGAACGATAGAAACCGCAAGCGCTCCCACGCGACCACCAGCTTGCCGCTATCGCGATAGCTCAACGGTTGCAGAATGACGGAATCGACCACCGTGAAGACCGCTGTGCTCGCTCCGATGCCGAGGGCCAGTGTGAGCACTGCGGTCATCGCGAATCCCGGGCTCTTCCGTAGTGTTCGCAGGGCATGGCGGAAGTCCTGAACGAGTATGTGCCAACGAGTCCATCCCCACATCTCGCGTACCTCTTCCTTTTCCTTCACCAAGGCTGTATTGCCAAAGGCGCTTTGGGCGGGAACCAATAGGGTAGACGGGCAGCCGTGGGCTTTGTTAGTTAGCGCGGCCGTCGCAGTCGGCGCCGATGTTGACGCAGCCATCGAACGTCTCCGATTTGAGCAGCGCGGCGTATCGGCCCACAGTCATGGGAGGCCTTGCTCTGTCGTAGGCGTACACCCACGATAGGGAAATTATGCCGGGTTGTATCCCCATCCAATATGGTATGCTATGGCTTGATGCGTAGCCTGCCGCTGGCCGATTTTACGCCCGCTCTCAACCATCAGTCCGAAGTGCCCCTATACCGCCAGCTCTATGAACAAATTGCCGTTAATATCCGGTCTGGCAATTTTTCCCGCGGTGAACGTCTCCCAGCCACTCGTGAACTGGCTGGCTTGCTTGGATTGAACCGTGCCACCGTCTCCGCCGCCTATGACATGCTCGAAACCGAAGGTCTCATCGCCGGACAAGTGGGCCGCGGCAGCTTCGTTACTGGTCAGGCGGCGACTTCGCCCGCCGGTTCCTTTGATTGGGCCGCCCTGCTCGAACCAGGCAGCCTGCCTCCATCCGGCCCAGCCGGCGGTTTCGGCGGCGAAATCGCCAGCTTCGTCATGTCGCGTCCGGCCCGCGCTCTCTTCCCGCTCGATGATTTGCGCGCCAGTTGCCAGGCCGTGCTCAACCACCCCGATCTCGACGCCATCCTCCAGCTCGGCTCCCCCAGCGGCTACCAACCACTCCGCCGCCACCTCATCGACGAAGCCCGCCGCCAGTCTCTCGCCGCTCCCGGCGACGATCTCCTCATCACCAACGGCTGTCAGCAGGCCCTCGACCTCATCGCCCGCGTGCTTCTCCGTCCCGGCGATGCCGTGGCCGTCGAAGATCCCGTCTACACCGGCTTGAAAAATCTGCTGCTCTCGAACGGCGCTCAGCTTGTCGGCATTCCCGTTGGTCCTGATGGCATGGACGTCGCCAACCTCCAGACCATCCTCGAACGCTCGCGCCCTCGCTTCCTCGTCGTCACTTCGAATTTCCATAATCCCACTGGCGCCACTCTGCCGCTCAGCTCCCGCCACGCCTTGCTCGACGCCGCCCGCGCCGCCCGCGTGCCTGTCGTCGAAAACGACTCCTATGGCGAGCTCCGTTACTCGGGCGACCCCTTGCCCGCCATCAAGCAGCTCGATGAATCCGGTTCGACCGTCCTGCTGCGCAGCTTCTCCAAAGTCAGTTTCCCCGGCCTGCGTGTCGGCTGGGTGGTCGGTCCCAAGCCCCTGATCGATCGCCTCCGTCAGGCCAAGGAAGCGGCCGACCTCCATACCGACCAGCTTTCCCAGGCCGTGCTCCTCGAATTCGCCGAATCCGGCCGCCTCGAGTCTCACCGCGCCCGCATGTTGCAGGCGGGCGCCGAACGCCTCGCCGCCACTCTCGATGCCTGCGGCCGCTTTTTCCCGCCCGGCACGCGCTACACCCGCCCGCAAGGCGGCATGAACGTCTGGGTCCGCCTCCCCGAGCCCCTCGACGCCGGTGAATTGCTCCCGCGCGCTCAGAAGGAAGGTGTGGCTTATATTCCCGGCCGCTATTTCGCGGTCTCGCGCCAGGAACCCGGCGCGCTCCGTCTCAGTTTTGCCGGCCTTCACCCGGACCAGATCCGGAGCGGCCTCGCTGTTTTAGGAAGAATCGTCGCGGAGGAAATCGCCCGCGCCTCCCAAGGCGCCGGCCAGTCGTCCGCCATGGTGTGAGCGTTCCGATATGCTATCCGCGCTGATTTCCGCCAGCCGTCCCGTGGAGCGGGCTTTCCAGCCCGCGATGCCGGCATTCCTGTCGGCGCCTGTGGGACAGGATTGCTCGCTCCGCCATTGTTATCAACTTTTACAGGAGTCAGAACTTTAACTTTCAGGAGAATCGTATGTTTCAATTCGCCAGCGAGCAGTTTCGAGTCAACGTCGGCCTCGCCGAAATGTTGAAGGGCGGCGTCATTATGGACGTCACCAACGCCCAACAAGCCAAAATCGCCGAAGACGCCGGCGCAGCCGCCGTCATGGCTCTCGAACGCGTCCCCTCCGACATCCGCCGTGATGGCGGCGTGGCCCGCATGGCCAACATCGGCATCATCGAACAGATCATGAAAACCGTCACCATCCCGGTGATGGCCAAAGCCCGCATCGGCCACTTCATGGAGGCCCGCATCCTCGAAGCGCTGGGCGTCGATTTCATCGACGAAAGCGAAGTCCTCACCCCCGCCGATGAAGAGCATCACATCGATAAGACCGGCTTCAAGACTCCCTTCGTCTGCGGCGCGCGCAACCTCGGCGAAGCCCTCCGCCGCATCGGCGAAGGCGCCGCCATGGTCCGCACCAAGGGCGAAGCCGGCTCCGGCAATATTGTCGAAGCCGTCCGCCACATTCGCACCATCGTCAAAGAGATGAAGGAGCTCACGGTTCTCGGCAAGGAAGAACTCTACCAGCATGCCAAGACTTTGGCCGCGCCGCTCGAACTGGTCGAATGGGTGGCCCAACACGGCAAGCTTCCCGTGCCCAACTTCTCCGCCGGCGGCATCGCCACGCCCGCCGACGCCGCGCTCGTCATGCAACTCGGCGCTGAGGCCGTCTTTGTCGGATCCGGCATCTTCAAATCCTCCGACCCCGCCGCCCGCGCCAAAGCCATCGTGCAGGCCGCCAAGAATTTCGATAACCCCGATAAACTCCTCGAAGCCAGCCGCTCGCTCGGCGAAGCCATGCCCGGCCTCGACATCTCCAAGATTCCCGCGGACGAGCTGCTGCAAACCCGCGGCTGGTAAACCCACTATGAAAAAAGTGGGAGTGCTTTCGCTGCAAGGGGACTTTGCGGCACACGGCGCGGCCCTCGAGCGCGCCGGCGCCCAACCCGTCTACGTCCGCGAATCCGCCGACCTCCGCTCGCTTGACGCCCTGGTCATCCCCGGCGGCGAAAGCACCACCATGCTCAAGCTCTTGCGCCTCGACGGCCTCTTCGACGCCGTGGCCGAGTTCGGCAGCCGCAAACCCGTCTTCGGCACCTGCGCCGGCGCCATCCTCGTCGCCGATGAAGTCTCCGGCCCCGCCCAGGAAAGCCTGGGCCTGATGGACATCGCCGTCGAACGCAACGCCTACGGCCGCCAGATCGATAGCCGCGTCACTCAAATCGAACCCGAACCCGAATTCCTGGCGCGCACCGCCCCCGGTAAGATGGAAGCTGTGTTCATCCGCGCTCCCATCATTCGCCGCGTCGGCCCCGCCGCCCGCATCCTCGCCCGCGACCATGGCGACCCAGTCCTGGTCGAGCAGGGCCGCCACCTGGTCGCCACGTTCCATCCCGAGCTGACCGCCGATTCACGCGTTCACGCGCTTTTCCTGAAGAAATTATGAAGGGACAACCTGTGAACGCCGGGAATCCCAAGCGCGTCCTGTTCCTCTGCATCGGCAACGCCTGCCGCAGCCAGATGGCCGAAGCTTTCGCCCGCACCTATGGCTCCGATATCCTCATCGCCGCCAGTGCCGGCCTCGCCCCCGCCATTCGCATCGCTCCCGACACCCTCAAAGCCATGGCCGAAAAAAATATCGACCTGCGCGATCAGTTCCCCAAGGGTGTCCGCCATCTAAGCCGCTCGGAGTTCGACCTGGTTGTCAACCTGAGCGGCAGTTCCGTCCCCGAAGATCTGGCCTCCCGCACCAAAGTTCTCGAATGGGAAGTCGACGACCCGGTCTTCATGAAATACGACCGGCACTGCGAGATCCGCGATCAAATCGAAAAACTGGTCATGTCTCTGATCATCGATCTCCGCCGGCAAGCCGCTCCCAGCCGTCTCCGTGGCCAAGGCTCCGGCCGCCTGGAAGTGTAGCCAAAAAGCGGGCCAGGCGCTTCCGCCTGGCAACCCCCAACGCATTGCAATTTTCTTCCAACTATATTTTTCTTGTTTTCAAACGCTTACAACTTCGATCCCACGGTTTAGTACTCGCCCCCATGCTACTTTTGAATCGGATCAGAGAGTTGCGCTCGTCGCAATCTCTCGCATCTTCTTCCCCGGCCGGGGAGCGTTGCTTTTTAGGTGGTACTGATACTTCCGGCGGCGTAAAGCCTTGCGTAATCCACCTGGTGTAGTCCCGATGGGTCCTTCGACGGAAGAAACGTGGAATCGATTTCGCAATCCAGAAACATGGCTGAAGTTGCGCATGGAGTAAGGTTTTCAGAGAATCAGGCATTGAAACGGGGCGCGTCGCGCCATCCAGCGCTATAAACCCCGCAGATGCGGTTCAAATCATTGGCGGCCGCCCGTAATTGGGTCCGAGAGAATCCGGAGACACGCCCGGCGAAAAGTCCGAGAGCCCCGGCCGCCGCAACGCCCTTCTTTTCTTTTCCCCTCGATCTCACGCCACCAGTGTCCTCAGCCTTCTTTGGTGGGGCAGGCGGTGCCGCCTGCCAGTCCTCCGGCCACCTCCAACATCCTCCTCATTTCGCCTTCTGACTTCTGCCTTCCATATCCCGCACGGATATCAAAAGCGCACCCCTTGCACCCTCACTCTTCCCGCAACGCGTCCGACGGATCGAGGTCCGCCGCCCGCCGCGCCGGCAACCACGACGCGAAAGCCGCAACCGCCAGAAAGACCGCCGCCGTCGCCGCGAACGTCGCCGGGTCGGTGGCCTTCACGCCCACCAGCATGCTGCTCATCACGCGTGTCAGGCCGAGCGCCGCGGCCAATCCGGCGGCAATGCCCGCCAGGCTCAGGCGCAGTCCTTGTCCCACTACCATCCGCAGAATCGTGCCCGGACCGGCGCCCAGCGCGATGCGCAAGCCGATCTCGGCGGTCCGCTGCCGCACCGCGCTCGCCAGCACGCCGTAGAGCCCCACCGAGGCCAGCAGCGCGGCCATCGCCGCAAAAAGCGAAATCAGGATCAGCGCGAAGCGTGTCTGCGCCCGCGCTCGCGTCAAATAGTCGGTGAGCGGTTCCACATCGGAGACCGCCAGGCTCTTGTCAAACCGCTTGATCGCTTCGCGCACCCTCGCCACCAGCTTCGCCGGATCGCCCGTGGTGCGTACCATCCAGCTCGCGGCGTTCCCGAAACCCATGTAGCCGTCCGTTACATACATGCCCTCGTGACCGTCCGACGCCAGCGATTCGTGACGCACGTGCGCCACCACGCCGATCACCTCGAAGAGTTCCGCTTCCGGCGTGCGGATGCGGCAGAGCAGCCGCTGGCCGATGGCGTTCCCATGCGGGAAGGCTCTCGAAGCGAGGAGCTGGTCGATGATCATCACCCGCGGCGCGGGCGTGTTGTCAGCGTCCGTAAATGTCCGGCCGGCGATGAGGCGCGTGCCCAACGTCTTGAAGTAACCCGGCGTTACCGCAAAAGCGTTCGCCTGGTGGAATTTTGCTGGATCCGTCCGCGCCGCTTCGGTGCCCCACCGGGCCAGCGGCGCACTGCCGTCCAGCGGCAGGGATCCCGCGGAAGAAGCCCCAACCACCCCCGGCAAGGCGCCGAGGCGGCCGCGGAAATCGTTCATGATCGCCGCGCGCTGCTCCGGCGTTCGCGCCCGGGCGGCCACCGGAGCCAGGAAGGTAAGCACGTGCTCAGCCTCGAAGCCGGGGTCCGTGTGAGTGATGGCGAGGAAGCTGCGCGCCATCAGCCCGCCGCCGATCAGCAGAACAAAGGAAAGCGCCACTTCCGCCATCACCACTACGTTGCGCAGCGTCTGGCCGCTGCCCAGACCGGTGGTCCGGCCGCTCGCACGCAACACGTCCATGATGTCGGGCCGCGAAGCGCGCAGCGCCGGGATGATTCCGAAAACGCTCGCCGCCGCCAGTGCGGCCAGCGCCGTGAAAGCCAGCACCGTGTGATCGATCGTCACTTCATCCAGCCGCGGCAGATTCGCCGGCGCCAGGTAAACCAGCAGATCGAGTCCCAGTCCCGCCAGGCCCAGGCCCAGCACCGCGCCCGCCGCCGCCAGTAGAAAGGCTTCCGACAGCACGCGGCGCACCAGGTCCCAACGTCCGCCGCCCAGTGCCGCGCGTAGCGCCATCTCTCGCCCTCGGGACGAAGCGCGCACCAGCAGAAGGTTCGCCACATTGGCGCAAGCGATCAGCAACAAAAACAGCACCGCGCCCATCAGCGCCAGAATGGCCGGCCGCGCATCGGCCACCAGGTGCTGCCGCATGGGCTCGACGCGGATGTACAACCCGGCCGTTTGCTTGATGCTGAAGCGGCGGCGCAGATCGGCCGCAAGACCATCGGCTTCCGACTGTGCCGTGGCCACCGTGGCGCCGGGCTTGAGCCGGCCGGCGAGGTGCAGGAAAACGTCGTTGCGGCCCGCCGCCGCGAAATCGATGCGCATCGCGGTCCATAGCTCCGGCAGGCGCTCGACGCCCGATTTGGGCGGAAACAGCAGTTCGAACCCAGGTTCCAGCACACCCACAATCTGCGCCTTGCCGCCGCCCAGATCGATGCTCCGGCCGATCGCGCCGGGGTCGCTCGAGTAGCGGCGCTTCCACAGTTCATTGCTCAAAATGGCGATCGCCGGCGGTGGCGCCTGTGCGGCGGCTGGTGCTCCGGGCGCCGCGGCCGGTGGCGCGGTGGCGTCGGCATCCGTAAAATCGCGGCCCAACACCACGCGCGCGCCCAGCAACCGCAAGAAATTGGGTGTCACGCCGGCGGCGCGGATGATCGCCGGTTCGCCTGCATCGTCCATAACCGGCATGCGAAAAGTGACGACCCCGGCAATGTCTTGAAACTGCGTGGTGCCGCGCCGCATATCGTCGTAATCCGGCGCGGAGAAGGGAAAGTCCACCACGTTGCGGTGCCGCATGTCGCTCTCGATCAGCGCCAGCCGCCCGGCATCGCGGTAGGGCAGCGGCTCCAGCAGCACCGCATTCACCACGCTGAAGATCGCCGTACTGGCGCCGATCCCCAGCCCGATGGTCGCCACCGCTGTCAAAGTGAAGGCCGGACTCTTGCGCAGCCCGCGTACCGCCTGCAGCAGATCTTTTCCCAGCATCCCGTGCAGTATCGCACGCCGCCTGCCGGTCACGCGCGTTGCAACCGAAACAGTTGATCCGGGGCGGGAAATTCCCGGTGACCGTTCGTGGGACGGCCGGTCCTATAATGGGACACGCATGGCTGATCAAGTGGTTCTTATTACCGGCGCCAAAGGCGGCCTTGGCGCGCACGTCACGCGGGCATTTCTGCAAACGGGCTCCCAGGTGATCGGCACCTCGCGCCAGATCGACGCCGCCGATTTTGCCCAACCCAATTTCACCCCCATGCCGGCCGACCTCACCAGGCCCGAAGACGCCAACCAACTGGCCGCCGCCATCATCGCCCGGTTCGGCAAAATTGACGTCCTGGTGCACGTCGCCGGTGGTTTCGCCGGTGGCAGCCCCATCCACGAAACCGGCGACGCCACTTGGGATGGCATGATGGATCTGAACGTGCGCGCGGCGTTCCACATTTTGCGCGCCGTCATCCCATCCATGCGCAGCCGGAAGCGCGGCCGCATCATCGCCATCGGCAGCCGCGCCGGAGTGGAGCCGGCGGCCAACATCGCCGCCTATGCGGCATCCAAAGCCGCGCTGGTCTCTCTCGTCAAGACCGCCGCGCTCGAAAACAAGGGCTCCGGCATCACCGCCAATGTGATCCTGCCCGGCACCATCGACACCGCGGCCAACCGCGAGTCCGACCCGGCCGGCAATCATTCCAAGTGGGTATCGCCGGAAAAGCTGGCCGCGCTGGTCTTCTATCTGGCGTCCGACGCCGCTGCCGAAATTACCGGCGCCGCGATTCCGGTTTATGGTGGAGGCTTGTAAGAAGAAACAAAGACTTCACCGCGGAGGCGCCGAGGCGCGGAGAACGGCGAAGGTAAAAATGACTTACTCGCTTCCTATCTTGGCTTTTCTCTGCGCCTCGGCGCCTCTGCGGTGAAATTCTTAGCCTTGTTCTGGCCCTTTCCCGCAGCCTCCTTCATTACAACCCGGCCGGCGCTAGCATTGCTGCGCCGGACACTCGCGCTTGCCCGTCTTCCTGAACGAAGACCACGATCCTTTGCGCTGCGGCTTCGGGCGGCAGCGTGATCTCTGTGCGAAACGTCATGCCGCGCTTCACTGAGCCGATCTTGCGCAGGCTGCGCAAGACCGCCACGTGCGTCAGGCGGTGGCCTTTGTTTTCTCCGCCGCCAACTTGCGATTGCGCGGCGGGGTCGGCCAGCGCCAGCATCACCTCGCCGGAAGCCGGCGCGCCGTCCACGGCGATCAGCAGCCCGCCGGCCGGGGTGCGTGTGAGACGCACCTCGGCTTTCGGCCGCCGCGCGGCCTTCGCGATTTCTTGTGCGGCGCGGGCGGAATCGCTGCCGTTGAATTCAGCCGCGCCATCGATCACCATTTCAGGCGTGTAGGTGCTGTCGAGGCCAAACTGTCGTGCGTACGCTTCCTGCCGAACCGTGAACGCGTGTGAGGAAAAGCGGTCCTTCCAGCCTTGATGATTCCAGTAGTCGACGTGCTCGCTCAGCACGATGGCTTCCGAATCCAGCCGCTGCAAGAGCCGGTCGGCGGGCGGACAACTGGAGCAGCCTTCCGAAGTGAAGAGTTCCACCAGGATGGGTGCGCGGGATGAGTTTGCGGCGGCAGCCGTCAACAGGAAGACGGAACAGGCAGCCAGGGTCAAACGGCACGACATCGTCAGGACTGCGTCTTGGGTTTGGCGAATTTGTGAACCGCGGCCTTCGGGGCGGCGTGCTTCGGGGGAGCTTTCACCGTCTGGCGCTTGGGGATGTTGTGGGACGCCTTAAACTTGCTTTGGCTCCTGGTATTGATCTTGGTGCTCTTGAATTTGGCGGCTTTGGGCGTTTTCGGATGCTTGGGCGTCGCAGCCTGGGCCACACCGGGCAACCCGGCCAACGCCAGCGCTAAAGCCAACGCCAAAGTGCGCATCTTCATGCCGCTTATGTTAGTCCGTTCCGTGACTGAACCACAACCACCACTTTAGGAAGCTAACTATGGTTAGTATGATACAGAACCAACTGGCCGCCCGCCATAGCCCTTCGCCGGCGGAGCCCTGCCGGCCGGGCGTCTCGGCGATATAGCCAACGCAAAAGCCCGCCACCAGCCCGCCCAGATGGGCGGCGTTATCGATATTGAAAAACGGCAGCAGCCCCATCAACAGAATGTAGACCGCCCAGCGAATGTACATGCCGCGGATCGCCTGGCCCATCGGATTGTTGTGCCGGACGCCCAGCGCGATCATCGCCCCGATCAACCCGCAGAGTCCGGCCGACGCGCCGATCGACGGCGCCGGGTTCCACCAGGCGCTGAGCAGAAAGCCCGAGCAACTGCCGATAAAGTAGATCACCCACATGCGGCTGGCGCCATAGATCTCTTCCACCTGCGCGCCCAGATCGAACAGCACCCAGGAATTCATCAGGATATGGAACAGTCCTCCGTGCAGAAACCCGGCCGTCACCAGGCGCCACCACTGGCCCTGGACCTCGCTCGCACCCAGAATGTAGCCCAACCCCACTTTGGCGCCGAAATCGTAGAGCGTTTGGCCGTCCAGGTCCATCCCGTTGCCGCGGCCGGCCTTCATGGCAAAGATTACCGTGGCCACGTAGAGCCCCGCGTTGATCAACAGGATCATCATCGTGTTGAATCGCGCCCGCGGAACAAAACCGCCGATCACCGAGCCGGCGTGGCGGATATCGGCCGCGCGCGGTCCTACTGTTTCGTTGCAGTACGGGCAAATGCGGTCGTCAATGGTAATGAATGCCCGGCAGTGCGGGCACATGCGGCGTGGATCCATCTGCATTTATCATACAACCTCGCTGTTTCCAGCCCGGAACTCCAGCCGGATGCCGCCATACTGCGCTTGGCCGCCGATGATACCCGAAATGGGTGCAATCTCCATTTGCTACAATCGAAGCTTCCGCACATGGTGAAGACCGAGCGCGAGCATCGCGAAGATATCATTCGGATCGGCCAACTGGTGTTCCAAAAGGGCTGGGTGGCCGCCAATGACGGCAATATCACCATCCGGCTGGACGCCGAACGGGTTCTGGCCACCCCCACGGGTGTCTCCAAGGGGATGATGCAAGTCGACGATCTGATCATCGTGGACATGAAGGGCAATAAGATTTCCGGCCGCGCCGAACGCACCAGCGAAATCGCCATGCACCTCACGGTGTACGAAATGCGTCCCGATATCAAAGCCGTCTTGCACGCGCATCCGCCGGTGGCCACGGGCTTCGCCACCGCCGGCAAGTCGCTCAACCTGGCGCTGCTGCCGGAAGTGGTGATTAGCCTCGGCTGTGTGCCGCTGGCCGCCTACGGACTGCCTGGAACGGCCGCGCTCACCGAGCCCATGCTGCCGCTCATCCCCAAATATGACGCGGTGATGATGGCCAACCACGGCGCCGTCTGCTACGGCGAGGACGTGTACAAGGCCTATTTCCGCATGGAGACCATGGAGCATTTCGCGCGCATCCAACTGGTCGCGGAACTGCTCGGTGGGCCGCAGGTGCTGCCGCGGTCCGAAGTGGACAAATTGTTGGATTCACGCGCACGCTACGGCGTGAAGGCGAAGTCGGCCGGTGAACCGGGCTGTCCGGTGGCCGCCGAGGAGTCGGGCGGAGAAGATCGGTTTTACGTGACGCGCTCGGAGCTGATCGGCTTGGTGGATGAAGCCCTCAAAGCGCGCGGTGTGGCATAAACAAGACTTGGGAGACCAGAGATGGGTGAAGCGTTAGGAATGATCGAAACACGCGGGCTGGTGGCCATGATCGAGGCCTCCGACGCGATGGTGAAAGCCGCCAAGGTCAACCTGGTGGGCTGGGAGAAAATTGGATCCGGCTATGTGACGGCCATGGTGCGCGGCGATGTGGCGGCGGTTCGCGCCGCTACCGATGCCGGCGCCGCCGCGGCCCGCCGCGTGGGCGAACTGATTGCCGTGCACGTGATTCCGCGGCCGCACCAGAGCCTCGAAGACATCCTGCCCATCGGCAAGGCGCAGAGCGCCGGGAAGTAACCGGTACCGCCATGATTCTGGCCCGCGTGGTGGGCACCGTGGTCGCGACGCGCAAGGACCCGCGCCTGGAAGGCAAGAAAATCCTTGTCGTCAAACCGGTCGCTCCGGACGGCAAGGATGAAGCCGGCTACGTGGTGTCCGTGGACACGGTGGGCGCCGGGGCGGGCGAACGCGTGATTGTCGTCGCCGGCAGTTCTGCCCGCATGGCGGAAGGTTGCAAAGACAAACCCGTGGATAGCGCGATCGTCGGCATCGTCGACGAAGTCAGCATGGATTAAACCATGTACCTGGGCCGCGTGGTGGGTTGCGTGTGGTCGACCGTCAAGGACCCAAGCCTCGTCGGTCAGCGCCTGCTCATGATCCAGCCCATGACTCCCGATTGCCGCGACAACGGCAAGCCCATCGTCTGCCTCGACGCGACCGGCGCCGGCGCCGGCGAAACCATCTACTGGGTGCGCGGCAGGGAAGCCAGCTTCCCGTTTCTACCCTCCGAAGTGGTTGCCGACACCACCGTAGTGGGCATTGTCGATTCCATTCACTTGGCCAAGCCTGCCGCCTCCGTCCCAGCAGCGCCCGCCGCGCCTCGACGCCCGGGCCGCGCCGGCGCCGCAAGGAAAGGCCGCTGATGTTGATTGCCCGCGTGGTCGGCGAACTCGTGGCGACTCAGAAGCACCCCAGCCACGAAGGCCGCAAGTTGCTCCTGGTGCAACCGCTCAATCTGAATGGAAGCGATCGCGGCGACCCGGTGGTGGCTCTCGATTCCGTGGATGCCGGCGTCGGCGACCGCGTGCTGGTGGCCACCGAAGGATTCAGCGCCATGACCGCCGTGGGCCGTCCTCAATCACCGATTGACATGGCGGTGATCGGCTTTATCGACCATTTGGAACTCTTGCCCGGCGTGGAGTGACCGCCCGCCCGTCCGCCAGATCAGAGTTCCCGCCAGAATCAATCCCAGCCCGCCCTTGACCGCTTCCGCCAGACTATAGGCATAGTGCAGCACGTCTAACTGCGTCCGCTGAAAAGGAGGGACCTGCGCCAGAAAATCCAGCGCGCGCCCGTGGCTGAGGATTTCCGGAATCAGAAAAAGCCGCTGGCCGAACGCAATCAGTGCCATCAGCAAAGCCAGCGCCAGGGAGAACTTGCCCAGGTTGGTGCCGAACAGCAGGAAGAAGAAAAAGAAAGATCCCACAAGAAGCTGCAAGGTGCCCCAGGTTTCCAGGTTGTTGCGGGTCTGTTCGGCGGCCAGGTAACGCAGCAGCGGCAGGGTTTGGTTGGCGCCCAGGCTCTTGAGTTGCACGGCTGCCGCGGAGACCGGGGTGGGCCGCCAGTCGGTCGGCCGAGCCAAGGTCCTGGGTGGCCACCCAAGTCATCAGAACCCCGGCGCCCAGCCACAAACCCAGTAGCAGGCAAGCCATTCTGCGGGATGACATGAATCTCCGATTCTAGCAGGCTTACTCCCGGCTGGATTCGCCCCCGCGCGTGAAGTGGGTGAGATAAAGTGATCTCAGGCGAGGAATTCTCATGACACTTTTTCTCGACCACAACAGGTACTACCGGCTTCCATGGAACCTGCCGGACAATGCCATCTCCTGGCTCGAGGTCACGAAGGCCTGCAACATGTACTGTGAGGGGTGCTACCGCGAAAATCACCCCAAGGGACACAAGCCGCTCGACGAAATCAAACGAGACCTGGCGACTTTCAAGAAATACCGCAAGACCGATGGTGTCTCTCTGGCCGGAGGAGATCCACTCGTCCATCCCGACATCGTCGAGATCGTGCGCCTGGTTGCCCAGGACGGTCTCAAACCAATCATCAACACAAACGGCTTGGCCCTGAATAAGGCATTACTGCTCGAGTTGAAGAGAGCCGGTGCGGCGGGATTCACCTTCCACATCGACAGCAAACAGCACCGCCCCCACTGGCGGGGAAAAACCGAGATCGAGCTGAACGCGCTCCGGCTCAGCTTCGCCCAGATGCTCGCCGAAGTGGGCGGGCTCTCGTGCGCCTTCAACTCAACCGTGTATGCCGATACGTTGCAGTACGTCCCGGACATCCTGGCGTGGGGACAGGAGCACATCGATATCGTGCACGTCATCGTCTTCATCGCCATCCGGGCGGCCGTCCTGGAGTCGGAGTTCGACTATTACGCGGGCGCCGACAAGATCGACATGAGCCCGATTGTCTATTCGACTCCCCAGGAGAACCAGCGGCTGGATATCCTCTCCAACGACGTGGTGGAGGCGATCCGCACGAGATATCCGGATTTCGAACCTAGCGCCTACTTGAACGGCACCGAGAAAGCCGACTCCTTCAAGTGGCTGCTGACGGGGCGCGTCGGAACCAAGAAGACCATCTACGGGTACGTGGGCCCCAAGTTCATGGAACTGGCCCAGACCATCAACCACCTCCGGAAGGGCACATACCTGGCCTACACAAAGCCCAGTGTTCAGAGGAACGCGAAGGCTATGCTCCTCCTCGCACCTTTTGACCGGGGCCTGCGAGGGGTCGCCAGAAAGTATCTCCGTTCCATCGCAAAGAATCCCCTCAACCTGTTCAGACGGCTGCATCTTCAATCGGTCACCATCATCCAGCCCGCGGACATCCTCTGCGATGGGTCCATGAGCATGTGCGATGGCTGCCCCGATATCACGGTGTGGAATGATCGACTGGTCTGGTCCTGCCGGCTGGAAGAGCAGATCAAGTTCGGCTGCTTCGTGAGGTCAGTGCCCAAAGGAGAAACTCGAACCCGGCCATGTGAGCCTGTGCCCGGTTCGGTCGTCACCGAGGGGAAGGAATAGGAAACCCGCGGGCCCGCGCGCCCTGGTTGCGAATCTGGCTTAAAGTTTTCGCCTTGTCTGCCGATCATTAGCCAGAGTGAGCGGAATGCCCGTATTAGAAACCAAATATTTCGGACCTGTTGCCTTCGAGCAGGAGTCGGTTCTCGAATTTCCCCGTGGGCTGCCCGGGTTTGATGAGTGCCGGCGGTTTGTCGCCGTACAGATCCCGCAAACCGCGCCCCTGCTGTTCCTGCAGAGCCTGGAGCAAGCCTCCCTGTGCTTCACCACCATGCCGGTACAGTCGGTGGATCCGGACTACCATTTGCAGGTGATTCCGGAGGACCTGGCCCTGGTGGATTTGCCCGTGGAACGCCAGCCGCGCATCGGCCATGACGTGCTGTGCCTGGCGGTGTTGGCCGTCCGGGAGAGCGGGCCCACAGCCAATCTGCTGGCGCCGCTGGTGGTCAACCTGGCCAACCGCAAAGGGGTGCAGGCAGTGGCTCCGGAATCGGAGTATTCGCACCGGCACGCGCTGTTGCCCGAAGAGGCTACGGTATGCTCATGATGTCGCGCCGCCAGGGTGAAACCATCCGCATTGGCGGCGACATCGAAATCGTGATTGCCGGCATCCACGGCTCGCGCGTCAAAGTGGGAATCCGCGCGCCGCGTGAAATGCCAGTGGTGATGCGCGAAGTCCAATTGGTGAAGGAAGAGAACCTGGCGGCGGCCCAAGCCCCGCAGGTGGCGGTCTGGTCCTCGCTATTGGAACATTTCCAGAGCACCGCCGCCGGCGCGCGCGCCCACGCGCTGAAAAAGTCCGGCAAGGCAATTTGAGCCGCCGGTCAACGCTGATGAGCGCCGATAAACCAATTCATTTCAATCCGTGTTCATCGGTGTTCAGCGGCGGCCAGTCGTGCTTTGACTTTTCTCGGCAGCCTCTTACTCCTGAAAGATGCATGTGTTGCGCGAGGTTCCAATGTTGATCACAGCACGCCGCCAAGGCGAGGCTTTTCTCATCGGCGAAGAGATCGAGATTTTGATCGTACACGTTGGCCGTTCGCGGGTGCGGGTGGGGATTCGGGCGCCACGCGAATGCCTCGTCCTTCCCGGAGAAGATCTCGTTGAGCCGGAGGTCGCGCCGGAGAGCGGCCGCCAAGATTCCGTCACGCGCTAAGATTTTGTCACTTCGAGTCGAAGAGGGAAGTGTCTGGCAAGATGCCGGAACTCAAAACTCGAAGGACTTCACATGCTTTCCATCCAAACGAACGTAAACTCCCTGGTCGCCCAGGAGAACCTCACCGTCAATAACGAATTTCAAAGCAAGACCATTCAGCAGTTGACATCCGGCTACCGGATCAATTCCTCCGGCGACGATGCGGCCGGTCTGGCAGTCGCCAACCAGTACCGCAATTCCGTGGCGGAGTTGACCCAGGGCGTATCCAACGGCAACGACGGCGTCGCCCAGCTCCAGATCATGGACGGCGGCATGAACAACATATCCCAGATCCTCGACCGGCTGAAAACCCTGGCAACGCAATCGGCCTCGGCGACCTTCACCGGCGACCGCGGCGTGTTGAACGGCGAGTTCCAGACGGATATTACTGAAATCGACCGCCAGGCCCAGTCCATCGGCTTGAATACCGGCGGCACGTTCGCCCAGAGCCTGGGTGTCTACCTGGGTGGCGGCAGCGGCACTACGGCCGCAAGCACTTTGCAAAATGGCGTGGTGACGGTCAATCTGAGCAATTCCACCGTGGATTCGCAAAGCCTGGGGTTGACCGGCGTGCAGTCGGGCAATAAAGGTTATGACCTCTCGACCAGCAACATCTCGGCCATCCTGGCCAACGGCAGCAATACCACGGTTTCTCCCGGCAGCACCCAGTTCCAGATCTACGGCCCGGGATTCGGCAATGGCGTGGATGTGAACGTGGCTACTTCCGCCATCACCGACGGCGCCAGCCTGGTGGCGGCCATCAATCAGGCGATCACCTCCGCGGGCGTCTCCAACACGGCCTTCGCCAACGCGGGAATCACTGCGTCCATGACCACCGACCCCGCCACGCAAAACCAGGTGCTCAGCTTCTCTTCGGCCGGCTCCGCCTTCCAGGTGCGGGCTGGAGACCGCATGGCCAATGCCCTGCTGGGCAACGTCACCGGCACCACCGGTACGGGCAACGCGCTCTCCAGCACCCTGACCGGCAATGCCTATAACGGCACTTTCGCTACCGCCGACGCGCTCAGCATCTCAATCGCGGGCGCGGGCTTGTCGTCACCCGTGACTTTGAACGTGACCGCCAACACCGGCGCCGGCTCGGCCGCTTCCACCGCGGTGCTGATTCAGCAGGCCGTAGCTGCCAACTCGACTCTGGCAGCCGCCGGCATCACCGTCAGCAACACCGCCGGCCACCTGGACTTCACCAGCGCCACAGGCGGCGCGGTAAGCGCTTCGATCACCGGAGACAGCCAGAATGTGCTGGGCTATGGCAGCTTCATAGGGACCGGGGCGGCCACGTCGGTCACCGCCGGCAGCGCATTCGCGGCGCCGGCGGCCGATGGCAACGTGTATCTCGATCTGTCGCTGGATGGCAAATCCTCGAGCAGTCTCACCGTGGCCATGACCGCGGCGGGGGATACCACGGCGGCGCAGGCCGCGGCCACCATTAACGCGGCAATTGCTGCGGCTGGCACTTCGTCGGCCTTCAACAAGGCGGGTATCATCGCCGAAGACAACGGCAGCGGCCAGCTCGAACTGGTATCGAGCAACAATACGTCCTTCCGGCTGGGGGAGCGCAACGACGGCACCAACACCAGCGGCTTGGGCTTCTATGCCGATGCCGCCCGCAACGCCAGTGGGTTGGCGGCCGGTTACACGGCGCCCGCCACGCCCACGGCGAATTTCGTCAACCAGGATGCCGCGGGCGAGTACCAGTTGGGCTCGAGCGGCACGGCCTCGGCGCTCACCTTCTCTCCGATTCTGTATGCCACCGATAAGCAGTCGCTGACGGTTTCGGCCGCCGATTCGACCGGTGCATCTCACAGCACGGTGGTTTCGCTCACTCAGGCCGATGGCCAGAACATCGACCAGGCCATTGCCGCCATCAACACGCAGATCCAGGCCTCGGGCGATTCCACGCTGATGCAGATCAACGCCGTCAAAGTGAATGTCGGCGGAACCGAGAAGATCGAGTTCGCCAGCAACGTGTCGAACTTCAGCGTGAACGTTGGCTCGACCACCAACGGCACCGGAGTCGGCTCGCAGGGGAGCACCCTGGCGTCGACTAAGGTCGGCACGGGCGGGGCGGCGGACATCAGCACGGAAACCGGCGCGGAGGCCGCCGTCACGGCTGTGACCGCCGCGGTGTCCGCCTTGGGCGTGGCGCAAGCGGCCGTCGGAATTGGCGAAAATCTGCTGAATTACGCCGTCAATCTGGCGCAATCGCAGGTCACCAACCTCTCGTCAGCGGAATCCAATATCCGCGACGCCGACGTGGCGCAACAGGCCGCCAACCTGACCAAGGCGCAAGTCTTGCAGCAGGCCTCCATCGCGGCCATGGCGCAGGCCAACTCGGCTCCCCAGGCAGTCTTGGCCTTGCTGAAGGCCTAAACCACAACCCCTAGCCCGGCGGGGCAGCTCTACTGAGAGTTGTCCCGCCGGCCCCTACCGTTGGTACTGCAGGCTCCGGCGGATCGGTCCGGGGCGGCAACATTTCGTGATCGGGTTCGCGTGAACGTTCGCGCGCGAGACGTCCCGCGGCTAAGGTTTTGGCCGCAAAGCGACGATGAGTGGATTGTCCGGCAAGATGCCAGAGACCACCCCGAAAGGATTCTCCGAAATGCTTTCCATTCAAACGAACGTAAACTCCCTGGTTGCTCAGGAAAACCTCAACATCAACAACGAATTTCAAAGCAAGACCATCCAGCAGTTGACATCTGGCTACCGCATCAATTCTTCCGGCGACGATGCGGCCGGTCTGGCAGTCGCCAACCAGTACCGCAATTCCGTGGCGGAGTTGACCCAGGGCGTATCCAACGGCAACGACGGCGTCGCCCAGCTCCAGATCATGGATGGCGGCATTAGCAATATATCCCAGATTCTGGATCGGCTGAAAACCCTGGCGACGCAGTCGGCCTCGGGAACCTTCACCGGCGACCGCAATGTATTGAACAACGAATTTCAGACGGATATTACGGAACTCGACCGGCAGGCCCAGGCCATTGGCTTGAACACCGGTGGCACGTTTGCCAAGAGCCTCGGCATTTATATGGGCGGCGGCGGTGGCTCCAGCGCTGGCAGCGTCCTGGCTAACGGCGTAGTGACGGTCGATCTGAGCAATTCCACCGTGGATTCGCAAAGCCTGGGATTAACCGGCATGCAGTCGGGCAATAAAGGTTATGACCTCTCGACCAGCAACATTGTGTCCGTGCTGTCTAACGTGGGCAACACCACGGTTTCTCCCGGCACCACCCAGTTCCAGATCTACGGGCCAGGATTCGGCAATGGCGTGGATGTGAACGTGGCTACTTCCGCCATCACCGACGGCGCCAGCCTGGTGGCGGCCGTCAACGCGGCCATCACCTCAGCGGGCGTCTCCAACACGGCCTTCGCCAACGCGGGGATTACTGCGTCCATGACCACCGACCCCGCCACGCAAAACCAGGTGCTCAGCTTCTCTTCGGCCGGCTCCGCCTTCCAGGTGCGGGCTGGAGACCGCATGGCCAATGCCCTGCTCGGCAACGTCACCGGCACCACCGGTACGGGCAACGCGCTCTCCAGCACCCTGACCGGCAATGCCTATAACGGCACTTTCGCTATCGCCGACGCGCTCAGCATCTCGGTCGCAGGCGCGGGCTTGTCGTCGCCCGTGACTTTGAATGTGACCGCCAACACCGGCGCCGGCTCGGCCGCTTCCACCGCGGTGCTGATTCAGCAGGCCGTAGCTGCCAACTCGACCCTTTCAGCCGCCGGCATCACCGTCAGCAACACCGCCGGCCACCTGGACTTCACCAGCGCCACGGGCGGCGCGGTAAGCGCTTCGATCACCGGAGACAGCCAGAATGTGCTGGGCTATGGCAGCTTCATAGGGACCGGGGCGGCCACATCGGTCACCGCCGGCAGCGCATTCGCGGCGCCGGCGGCCGATGGCAACGTGTATCTCGATCTGTCGCTGGATGGCAAATCCTCGAGCAGTCTCACCGTGGCCATGACCGCGGCCGGGGATACCACGGCGGCGCAGGCCGCGGCCACCATTAACGCGGCGATTGCCGCGGCCGGCACTTCGTCGGCCTTCAACAAGGCGGGCATCATCGCCGAAGACAACGGCAGCGGCCAGCTCGAACTGGTATCGAGCAACAATACGTCCTTCCGGCTGGGGGAGCGCAACGACGGCACCAACACCAGCGGCTTGGGCTTCTATGCCGACGCCGCCCGCAACGCCGGTGGGTTGGCGGCCGGTTACACGGCGCCCGCCACGCCCACGGCGAATTTCGTCAACCAGGATGCCGCGGGCGAGTACCAGTTGGGCACCGTGTCCGGAGGAGTCGACACGGCTCAGCCACTCACTTTCTCTCCGATTCTTTATGCCACCGACAGCCAGTCGCTGACGGTCTCGGCCGCCGACGCTTCGGGCGCATCTCACAGCGCGGTGATTTCGCTCAATCAGGCTAACGGCCAGAACATCGACCAGGCCATTGCCGCCATCAACACGCAGATCCAGGCCTCGGGCGATTCCACGCTGATGCAGATCAACGCCGTCAAAGTGAATGTCGGCGGAACCGAGAAGATCGAGTTCGCCAGCGACGTCCCGAACTTCAGCGTGAACGTTGGCTCGACCACCAACGGCACCGGCGTCAGCTCGCAGGGGGAAACTCTGACGTCAACCAAGATCGGCACGGGCGGTGCGGCGGACATCAGCACGGAAGCCGGCGCGGAGGCAGCGGTTTCGGCTGTCACTGCCGCGGTGGCCGCCTTGGGCGTGGCGCAAGCGGCCGTCGGAATTGGCGAGAATCAGCTCAATTATGCCGTCAACCTGGCGCAATCGCAGATCACCAATCTTTCGGCTGCGGAATCACAGATTCGCGATGCCGACGTGGCGCAGCAGGCCGCCAACCTGACCAAGGCGCAAGTCCTGCAGCAGGCCTCCATCGCGGCCATGGCGCAGGCTAACTCAGCGCCCCAGGCAGTCCTTTCGCTGCTGAAAACTTAGGGCAAGGGCTTCGGCCCTTGATGTCCCTTGGGGATATGGAAGTCAGGAGTCGGAAGTCGAAAACGTCAGGATGGGGAATGCGCGGTGATTCTGGCTCCTGACTCCTGACTTCTCAACATCGACAGCTCTTGTCGATGCGGGCGCCGCGGACGCCTCCGGCGCCTAAAGTTCTGGCTCGGACGGGACGATAAGATTGCTGTCCGGGCGTGGAGTTTCAATCATGGGGACTATCAGCAGTTCGTTGCCCACCGCAACCAGCAACAGCATCGACACCAGCAGCAGCTCGTCCAACAGCAGTTCGAGTTCGAGCACCAACACGACCGGGATTTTTACCGGTACCAGCGCCTACTCCCAGGATTTTCAAAACGTGATCAACCGCGCGGTAGCCATCGCGTCGATGCCCATTACACTGCTGACCGACCAGCAGACCACGTTGACTGACCAATCCAACGAGTTGAGCACGGTCGACACCGATTTCACGGCTTTGCAAACCGCCATCCAGGGAATTTCCGACGCCATGAGCGGATCTTCCTACCAGACCACGGTTTCGGATCCCACGGCGGTGAGCGCCTCGGTATCGGACGGAGTCGCTGAGGGCGTCTATGCCATTAATGTCGAGAAGGTCGGCAGCTATGCCACCAGCCTCTCCACGAATACGTGGGACTCTGCGGCGGATCCGTCGGGCAATCCCTCGACCTATTCGCTGATGGTAAACGGCCAAAGCTACAGCTTCACGCCGGCGGACAACAGTGCGGCCACGGTGGCCTCAACCATCAATTCTCAATATGGCAGCATGGTCAACGCCACGGTAGTGAACGTAGGTTCGGCCGCCAGCCCGGATGACCGTATTTCCCTGCAAAGTATTTCCCTCAGCCCAACCACCCTGGATATTCAGGACTCATCCGGAGACAGCTTGCAGACCCAGCAGCAGCCGGGCGAAGAGGCGCAATACGAAGTCAACAACTCCGGGGTGACGGTCCAAAGCACTTCAAGCACGGTGAACATCGCCACCGGGCTGAACGTCGATCTGCTGGCCGCCAGCGGCGGGCCCGTGGACATTACGGTGACGCGCTCGACTTCCGCGCTGGACTCCGCGCTTTCCACCTTCGTCAGTGCTTACAACACGGCGGCCACCGAACTGGACAAACAGCGCGGCCAAACCGGAGGACCACTGCAAGGACAAGCCATCATCAACAGCCTCTCCCAAGCGCTCGCCAGTATCTCCACCTATAGCTCGAGCGACAGCATCGGGAGCTTAGCGAGCCTGGGCTTGGAATTGGGCACCGACGGCCAAATCACCTACACCGAGACCACCCTTCTGGCCGCCGATTTCAGTAACTCATCCGGGGTCGCCGCGTTTCTCGGCTCGGCCGCCGGCGGCGGGTTTCTTGAAGCCGCCGCCAACGTGATGACCAGTCTTGAAGATCCCACCACCGGCCTGATCAAGACCGCCGAGGCGAACTTCACGTCGCAGATCTCCGCCCTGGGGACCACCATCAGCAACAAGCAGACCCAAGTTTCGAATATGCAGACGCAGCTCGAGAACCAGATGGCGCAGGCGGACGCGGCGATCTCTACCATGGAGCAGCAGTACTCTTACCTGAACAGCATGTTTGCGGCCGAGCAGACCGCCGACCAGGAGTATGCGAACGAATGAACTCCGCGCGCGTTGACGCGATTCGCCGTGCCGTGGCCTCCGGAGAATTCCTGCGCGCCACCAGCTTGTGGAACCAATACGCCAGCCTGCTTCGCGGCGAAATCATGCGCGGCGCCTGCACCCGGGCTGACATGGCGGAAGCTCGCGAGCTGGTGGAATGGTCGCGCCGCACGGTGCATCTTGCGCAGGCTCACGCGCAATGCCGCCTGAACGCCCTCCGCGTGGCGGAGCAATACCTGCAAAAGGCTCCGCGGCCGGCCGCCCTGTTGCGCGCGTGTCTCTAACCCACCGGAGACTACCGTCGAAGGGCGGTGTTTTGGAAAGCCAGACTGGCTGGCTATCTGCACGGCGCCGGAAACGGCCACCCGCCGCAACTGCGCCGCCGGCACAACGGCGGGAAGCGTTGCGAGAACTGGCGATCGGCGCGCATCAAACAGATGATCCGAAGGCTTGGCGACAGGTCGATGCCATGGTTGCCCTAATTAAATCGCACTAAGCTAAACACTCTCGCAGTTCCTCCGATATGGTAACTGTGCCCGAGCTAGAAGCTGGGGTTACAAGAAAGGATATCCCATGTCGCGAATTTTCTCTATGCGGGTATCTGTGGCATTGGCCGCAGCGACCCTTGGCTTGGGCGCACTGCCGGCCGGCGCCACCACTTACAAACTTAGTCTCAATACTTCCACGGTCACGGCAACATGCAGTACCCAGAGCGGCCCCGGCGCTGCCACCACGATTACGGTGAAGCCGCAAACCACGCTCACTACTGGCGCAACCATTGTGGTCACATTGCCCGGCTCAATCACGGGCGGCTTTGTGGTTACACCGCCGGCCATCACCACACTCAGCACCACGAACCAGGCGGCGGGGATTCAGTACACCGTCAAAGCGGCGGTCGGCTGCGTGGGCATGGTCAATGCCGCCACTCCGACCTTCACCTTCCTCGCCAACACCGGGAGCGGCGCCGTGGCCGACGCGCCGGTGACGGTGACGACCACGCTGACGAGCACCGTATCCGGACTGTCGCTCTCCTCCAGTCTGGTCACGGTGAACTGCGTCCTTAACGGTGGAAACTACACGCCAGGCGTGGCCCAGAATGTTTCGCTCACCTCCACGGCTACCGGCGGAACACCGTACAATTTTGTCACCACCAGCCTGCCCCCCGGAGTGGCCGTCACGCCCAGCAGTGGCGGCGCCGGCAGTGGTACGGCCGGAAGCACCGCAACAACTCTCTCTTTCGCCGCGGCCACCGGGTGCGGCGGTGGGTCATTGGGGACAACCACGGGTTCTCTGGTTTTGAATAACTCTCCCGGTGCGCCTGTGACGATTTCGGTCATACTCCAGATCACGCCAATCTCTCCCCTGGCGGCGTCGCCCAGCCCGGCATCGCTCACATACACAAAAGGTTCCGGACAGCCTGGCTCCGTCGCGGTTACTGTTACCTCGGGTTCCTCACCCGCTCCCTTCTTCACGGTCGATACCACGAGCCTGCCCAGTTGGCTTACTGTGGATGCGATCAGCGGTACCGTACCCAAGAGCCTTCACTTCTCTTCCACCAGCGTCTGCGACTCCCTGGCGCCCGGCACTTACTCGGCTACCGTCCGCCTGAAGGTATCCGGTTACGGAGATTTGCCGCTCAGCTTCAGCCTGCTCATCACCAACCCGGCCCCCAAGCTCACGGTGGCTCAAGGCACTACGCAGGCTCTCTCCTGGACCATGGGGCAGAGTCTGCCCGTGGCCTACATCACGTTGGTCTCGACCGATTCGCCGATTCCTTACACCCTTACCAGCGGCGGTCCGCTGGCGCCCGTGATCAGCAGCGACATGGCCAGCGGCTTGGCCTACAGCTTCGGCACGCAGATTCCCATTACCTTCAATGCCACGGTTTTCGCGGCCGCCCAGCCCGCCAGCGTGCTCACCGGGACGGTCACGGTCACTTGGGGCAGCCCTTCCTCCACTACAGTGGTCACTTTCAATGTCACCGTCCAGTCGCCCCAGGCGACTCTGGCTTCCATCAGTCCGGCCAGCCTGCCCACGGCGGCTTCCGGCGCCCAGCCATTCACCGTGGTCCTGACCGGCACCGGGTTCGTGCAAAGTTCGGATCCGACTCAGAAGACCAAGGTGGGCGTGGTTTCGAGCAACGTGCTGGTCCAGGACACCAACATCGGCGTCACTGTGAGCAATGCTTCCAACATAATCCTCAGCATTACGCCCACATCGACGGACACCTACCTGCCTTTCACGGCCGGCGGCACGGTCATTCTTGGCGTTTGCAACCCGCAGGGCCTTGCCACCTGCACCGTGCCTAGCGCGACCATTACGCTGTCCATCGGCAACGGCCCTATCATCCAAGGGGTCGCCAGTGCTTCGTCCTTCCAGGAAGTCAGCCCCGGACAAATGCAGAGCATTGCGCCGTACGACATGATCAGCATCTTCGGCACCAACTTCTGCTCCTCCAGCGCACCCGCCTGCTCCAGCAGCCAGGTACTGGCGGGCGTTCTAAACTCCAGCACCATGGTCTATCAGAACTGGCTGAGCATGGACGCGGTCAGCAGCACCCAGCGCAAGCTCGCGGTGGCGTTCTGTCCCACCGGGACGACTCCTCTTACTACCAGTAATACGTGCGTCAACGCGCCCCTGCTCTTCGCCACCAATAGCCAGATCAACCTGATGGTTCCGAGCTCGCTCTCTACCGGCGGCACCATCGACATCATTGTCAGCTACGGTTATGGCACCGCTTCGGCCACCATGCTGATCAGCGGCCCCGTCACGGTAAACGTGGTCTCGACCGACCCCGGCACTTTCGCGATCGGCGCCGATGGCCAGGGCGCCGGCGCCATCCTGGCCGCGGACTGGTCCGTGGTTGGCGCTACCAACCCTGCCGGGATGCGTTCAACCGCCGCGGATTCCGACCCCATTCAGGTCTACATGACGGGACTCGGCGCGCCCGATAGCCAAGCCACCAACGCCAGCCCGGCCGGCGGCTCGACGGCCCCGACGGACTGCATCAGCATCGCGGCATACTTGAGCAGCCTCAACACTCGGGCCTCCAGCCAACTGAGCAGCGTTGACGGCGCGGTCGTTCAGAGCTCGCTTTTGTACAGCGGCAAGTTGCCGCCATGTCTCTCCACCAACCCCACGGTAACCATCGGCACCGTTCCGGTCACGTCGGTCGCTTATGCCGGATGGGTGGCCGATTCGGTGGCTGGCCTGTACCAGGTTAATGTCACGCTTCCCGGCACGGGCGCTGGCCCGTTCATCGATGTTGCCGGCGTCAGCCACGCCACCATCACGGCTCCCGTTCAATTGCCCGTGGTGGTCACGGCCGGCAGCCGCCACAGCCAGAGTGGCATTACGGTATGGGTAGCGCCGCGCCTCAAGGTGGCCCCGCCCACCGCGCTTAGTGGACAGGTTGGCGTCGCATGGGCCAACACCAACAACCTGGTGGTCGCCTCGGAAGGGACTGCTCCTTACCGTTACGCGGTCACCTCCGGTGTGCTCCCCGCGGGTCTCTCGCTCGCCGCGACCGGCGCGTCCGGAGCAGCCATCACCGGAACTCCCGCGGCCGATCGGGCCGGGTCCTACGTCATCACCGTGACGGCAACCGATTCCGCTAACATCCCGCTGACTGGGACAACGACTTTCACGCTCACCATCGTCGGCGGGTTGGTGCTGACTTCCAGCCCGGCCAGCTACACCGGCACGGTGGTCACCTCCAACACCAACATCATGAGCGTGACCGCTACGGGCGGAGCCTATCCTTACACCTACTCGTGGGATAGCAGTTTCACGGTGCCCAACGGAATGACCATTGGCGCCAACTCGGGGGCCATCGGCATCACTTCCCAAACGCCTGCCGGTGTCTACACGGTCAAGGTGGACGCGGTAGATAACAATGGCTGGCAAGGGACGATCACCTTTACGGTAACGCTCCATCTCGTGGTCTCTGTCAGTTCGACCACCCTGACGGGCGCCAGCCCGAACCTCAGCGGCAACGGAGGGACCTCGTACGCGGTGAACCTGGCGGCCGTCGGTGGCGCCAGCTACACCTTTACCACACCCACGCAGAGCGGCTTCACGATCAGCGGCAACGTGCTGACGGTTAACGCAAATGCTTCCAATACTCCGTACACCGTCGTCATCAACGCAAGCGACGTCGGCGGAGGCACCGGAAGCATCACGCTAAGCATCACCCTGGGCTTGACGGTCACCGCCAGTGCGGCGGACGGCCTCACGGGCACCAGCCCGAACTTCGCCGGCACGGGCGGAAACACATACACGGTCAACCTGGCCGCCACCGGTGGCACCAGCTACACCTTTACCACCCCCACGCAGACCGGCTTCACGATCAGCGGCAACGTGCTGACCGTCACGGCGCCGCAGCAACTTAGCGGCCCGTACAGCGTCGTGATCACCGCAACCGATAGCGGCGGCGCTACCGGCGCCATCACGCTGAGTATCACCATGAACTAGGATCTGCTCTCACGCAGAGTACACCGGCGGCGGGCGCCCCCATGGGGCCCGCCGCCTTTTTTTGGTGTGCCGAGCATGTTCGACAGCTTACCTAAGTCGATCTTGCGGAGCGTGCTGGGTGACCGGAAGCGGCCGGAACGTCCGCCAACAGACGTAGAGGCAGGCGAGGCCCGCGAGCATGGTGATGATGGACCCGGCCAGATTGAGAGAATTCACCTTGTGGGCGATGGAAAGGCTTTGGAGAGCTTCGCCGATGGCCTCACCGGTGAACTGAAGACCCAGCGCGCCGCTGATCAGCAGCAGACGGCGATCGCCGCGCCGCGACGAGATCAGCATGGCCCAGAGTCCCAGGTCGAGAATGGCCGAGCCAAAACTCAGATCGCGGGTCCAAGGCGTTATCCAGTATCCGAAGTACCGCAGCGTCGGCCGGTAGTGCACCGCGAAGGAGATTCCGGCGAAGAGCACGGCGCCTATAATCAGGCCCGCGCGCGGCAGGCGGCGCGAGCGCGCGTTGGTGCCTGCCTGATCGACGAGGCTGATGACGAGAGCTAGGATCAACGCCTGGAGGATGCCTTCGTTAATCCAGTAGATCTTGGCGAAGTGCTTCAGCAGTTGGAGATCGTTGGGATGGAGCGCGGAATTTACGTTGGCCGGGATTCCGACGACGGTGGTCACCAGACTGACGCTGGCGTAAGCGAAGACAAAAGGGAACCGCCGATATTCGCCGCGCAGAAGCGCGGCCACCAACAGGACTTCTAAAGGAACCCCGGCCAGCCAGCCACACACCTGGAGGGCAAACGCGGCAGTCATGCCCCACCATTCTAAGACGGAACGCTAGTGCTTGACCCGCGAATCGAACAGGCGGCCGGCGAATTATTTTTCAGCCACGGACGCGAGTGATGTTGTCCCTGCCTAGACCAGACCGGCCCACGGAGCGGGCGGCATGGTGGGACCAATTGCGACGGTGGCGCCAGCCCACGGAGCGGGCGGCATGGTGGGACCAATTGCGACGGTGGCGCCGGCCCACGGAGCGGGCGGCATGGTGGGACCAATTGCCACGGTGGCGCCAGCCCACGGAGCGGGCGGCATGGTCGGGCCAATTGCCACGGTGGTACCGGCCCACGGAGCGGGCGGCATGGTGGGGCCAATTGCGACGGTGGCGCCGGCCCACGGAGCGGGCGGCATGGTGGGACCAATTGCGACGGTGGCGCCGGCCCACGGAGCGGGCGGCATGGTGGGACCAATTGCCACGGTGGCGCCGGCCCACGGAGCGGGCGGCATAGTGGGACCAATTGCGACGGTGGCGCCGGCCCACGGAGCGGGCGGCATGGTGGGACCAATTGCTACGGTGGCGCCGGCCCACGGAGCGGGCGGCATGGTGGGACCAATTGCGACGGCGGCGCCGGCCCATGGAGCGGGCGGCATGGTGGGACCAATTGCCACGGTGACGCCGGCCCACGGAGCGGGCGGCATGGTGGGACCAATTGCCACGGTGACGCCGGCCCACGGAGCGGGCGGCATGGTGGGACCAATTGAAACCGTGCTGATCGTGGCCGGCATGACAGACGGCGTCGGGGTCCCTGCATTAAGCGCGAAGGCAAACATGAACAGAGAAAGAAGTGCGACCCGTGCGAATTTATTCTCCAAGAAGTTGCTCATTTCAAAACGCTCCTATTCAAATGCTTTCCGGACCCCAGGAGGGCCTTGTGTCTCCATCGGATACCTGCCGGTTCTCACCGCTGTCCGAAAGCTCAAAGCGGCCACCGCTCGGTGCACCACTTCTGTCAAATCGTAAACGAATATGTGCCGACTGATGGGATCTATTAGTACTATGAATGGCAATTGTATCGGTGCGTATAGGGTAAATACCCTAGAGCTATGCTAGACAGCCCAATTTTAAGGGAAAGTTAGTCTATCTGGTAAGGGATTTGGGAGTCTTGGGCTAGGTCTTCGGTGTAATCCGGGGAGCTTACCAGGGGCCGTTCGGAGGGGTAATCGAGGTGCAAATCGGCTGAGATTTCGTCGAGCATCTCCATGGTAGCGACCTTGGTCTCCATGGCGAAGCAAGTAAGCAGAAGGTTATCGCAGATGGCGTTAATCAGCCTGGGAATCCCTTGAGAACGAAATTGAATTTCTTCCATGAGCGGGCCGGAAAAGATAGTCTGCTCCTTTAGACCGGCGCGCGCCATGCGGGAATTCATATAGGCGACCGAGTCCGCAAGATCCAGGCCTCGGAGCACGCAGCGAAGCGCGACGCGCTGTTTGAGCTGGCGGAACTCCGGGGCTTCCAGCTTGCGGTCGAGCTCAGGCTGACCCGCAATGATGATCTGGAGCAGCTTTCCGCGGCGGTTTTCGAGGTTGCCGAGGAGGCGAATCTCTTCCAGGACGTCCCAATCCAGGTTATGGGCCTCATCGACAATCAGCACGGTGGTGCGGCCCACGGAGGCGCGCTCCAGGAGCATATTGTTGAGGGAGAGAAGGACTTCGGTCTTGGAATGGCGGTCGCAGCGCAGCTCCAGATCGTAAGAGAGGAGCTCGAAAAACTGTTCCACGGTAAGGCGTGAGTTGAACAGGGACGCGAAAGCGATGTGCTGGGAGTTGAGGAAATCCCGCAGGCATTCGAGCATGGTAGTCTTGCCGGTGCCGACCTCGCCGGTGAGGACGATGAAGCCCTTGCGGCTCTGCACGCCATAGATGAGGTTGGCCAAAGCTTCTTCGTGCTGCGAACTCCGGAACAGGAACGCCGGGTCCGGACTCATATTGAATGGATTCTGAGTGAAGCCGAAGAAGGCGTTATACATAACTGGCTGCGGCTCGGAAGGACTTCTCGCATCTTAACATGCAGCCGCGAGGGCGGCCAAACCCCCGGCGTACTGGCGCTCGGAGCTTGCGGGCCTCAGGATTGCGGCGGTGGCGGCGCCGGAGGTTTGGGCGGCTTCTCGCCGGCCGGCTTGCCAGTGGCCTTGACCGGGCTGATCAGGATGTGGACATTGCGGCCTTCCATGCGCGGCTGGCCTTCCACGGAACCGTGCGCGGCCAAATCGCCCGCGAAGCGCAGCAGCAACTTCTTGCCTAGGTCGGCGTGCGCGATTTCGCGGCCGCGGAACTGCACCACCGCTTTGACGCGGTTGCCCTCGGCGAGGAAGCGAATGGCGTGGTTCATCTTGAAGTCGTAGTCGTGATCGTCGGTGTTGGGACGGAACTTGAGTTCCTTGACCTGCACGACGTGCTGCTTCTTCTTGGCATCGTGCTGCTTCTTCTTCTGGTCGTACTGATAGTGGCCGTAGTCGATGGCCTTGGCGACCGGCGGGGTTGCCGTGGGAGCGATCAATACGAGATCGAGCCCCAGTTCCTGGGCCTTCCGCAGGGCTGCGGCGGTGGGCATGATTTCCGAGGTGCCGTCGGGGAACACCGCGCGCACTTCCCGTGCGCGGATGGACTCATTTACGTTCTCTCTGCGATTCTGCCTGCGAGGGGGGAAATTTCTGCCTGGATACATGTTATGCGATTGGTTGCGGATTGCGGAAGCGACGGGATAAGGGCAGGGCGCCCTGCAAAGCTCTCTGAACGAGCGGTATGGTGCGAGTGAAGGACAAGCGCAATTACGTCAGCTTTAGTGTACACCAGATTGCGGACCGGAAGTCAAACGGCTGGGGGTGTCAAATGTGCCTTGAGGGAAGAACAGCCGGCAAGACGGCGGCGGCGCGGAAGAGCCACGGCGGCGGAAGACCTCGTAAGCATGCAGGTGTTCCTCACCATCACGAACCGCAGCCCCACAATCACCGGATGCTGAAGCACTCGCGGGCGCGCGGAGTTAGAATCCTCTCCATGCGCATTCTGCTCGCATTCATATTGATCGCCCAATTGGCCGCTGCCCAGGGAAGAGGCGCCGGCGCCGCGGCTGCGCCGGCGGATGCCGCCGCCGCGACAGCCGCGCGCGCCGCCTTCATCCGCGAGAACTACACCAAGTTCGAATACCGCATCCCCATGCGCGACGGCGTCAAGCTGTTCACCTCGGTCTACGTCCCCAAGGACGTGTTCTCCGACGGCCGGACCTATCCCATCATGATGGAGCGGACGGGGTACAACGTGGCGCCCTATGGCGCCGACCTGTACCGGACGAATCTGGGGCCTTCGGAACTGTTCGAGCGTGAGAAGTTCATCTTCGTCCACCAGGACGTCCGCGGCCGGTTCATGAGCGAAGGCGATTTCGTCACCATCCGCCCGCAGAGGACGGTGAAAGACGGACCGAAAGGCACCGACGAGAGTACCGATACTTACGACACTATCGACTGGCTGGTGAAGCACGTTCCGGGCAATACCGGCAAGGTGGGAATCTGGGGCGTATCGCAACCCGGGTTTTATGCGACCGCGGGGATGATCGACGCGCATCCCGCGCTGGTGGCCGTGGCGCCGCAGGCTCCCGTCACGGATTACTACATGGGCGACGATGTGTACCACAACGGCGCCTTCATGCTGGCGCATCGTTTCGCCTTCTACACGGGGTTCCGCAATCGAGAAGGCGATCCCGCGCCGCCGCCGCGCGCGCTTCCCTTCGATTTCGGAACGCCGGATGGCTACGAGTTCTACCTCAACCTCGGTTCGCTGGCCAACGCGGACGAGAAGTACTTCAAACACCAGCAGCCCATGTGGAACATGAACATCGACCACACCACCTACGACCAGGAGTGGCAATCGCGGGCCATCTGGAAGCACCTGAAGGCGGTCAAGCCGGCGGTGATGCTGGTGGGCGGCTGGTACGACACCGAAGATCCGCAGGGCTTGCTGCGGCAGTTCGATTTCATGGAGAAAAACACCCCCCCGGCCGACATGCTGGTGATGGGTCCGTGGAACCATGGCGGGTTCTCACGCGGCGATGGCGACCGGCTGGGCAACATCAATTTCGGTTCGAAGACGGCGGCGTACTACCGGGAACACGTCGAGCTTCCGTTCTTCCTCTACTACCTCAAGGGTCGCGGCGACGGCAAGTTTCCCAAGGCGTGGGTGTTTCAAACGGGCCTGGACCAGTGGCGCAAGTTCGACGCGTGGCCGCCGCGCGAAGCCAAGCCCACCGACCTGTTCCTGGACGCCGATGGCAAGCTGGCATGGAACCGGCCGGCAAACGCGGGATTCGCGGAGTACCTGTCGGATCCCAACAAGCCGGTGCCGTACGTGGGCCACATCGTACAGGGCGTTCTCAATACGTATATGACCGAGGACCAGCGGTTCGCGGCCACGCGTCCCGATGTGCTGGTGTTCAAGACCGAGCCGCTGGACCATGATGTGTCGGTGTTCGGGCCGATTCAGGTGGATCTGAAGGTGTCGACCTCCGGGACGGATTCGGATTTCGACGTGAAAGTGATCGACGTGTTCCCAGGCGACTATCCGGACTACAATAATCCGGCTCCGGCGGCGGGCACCGTGCCGATGGGCGGATACCAGCAATTGATTCGCGGCGAGCCCTTCCGCGGCAAGTTCCGCAAGAGCTTCGAAAAGCCGGTGCCGTTTGAGCCGAACCAGCCGGACCGGATCACCTTCTATCTGCCGGACATCGCCCACACCTGGCGGCAGGGACATCGGATCATGGTGCAGGTGCAAAGCTCATGGTTCCCGCTGACGGACCGCAATCCGCAAAAGTTTATGGAGATTCCCAAGGCGCTATCGGGTGATTTTCAGAAGGCGTTCGAGCGGGTGTATTTCGGCGGTGCGGAAGGATCGCGGATTCAGTTGCGCGTGATGGAGTAAATCACGTTCGGCAGGAGCTTGCACGATCACAGCCCGCATTTGGAGGTCCACAATGGACAACCCTGGTGGCGGTTGCGACTTAGCGCAAAACTTATCGGGATAATGCGTCACGAGTCCCAGAAGTTAGCCGACTACTAGAATGCTTAGTACCTTTGCGGCTCCACTTTGTCCTTGAAATCAATAGCTCTTTAGGGCTAACCTTAACTCAGGTTCTGCGTCGGTTTAGGTGAACTGTCTTGCGTAAGGTATGGAGTTTGTTCTGTACCTACCAACTGTGTGAGCGTTGCACAGGCGAATCTCATTTGATGGAGATTTTCATCTATGCGAGTTCGGCTCTTGCTCGCCACCACGGGTTCCATCGCGACGGTGCTTGCCTGGCACTACTTCGGTTCCTGGGCGTTCCCAACGCTGTTTGTCTTGATTGGTAGCGGTTGGGCGTGGTACGTGGTGATTAGGTTGGGATTCCGCCGCTGGGCAGCCCACGTGCGTCGAGTCTTTGACCAGTTTGAGACTTAGGTTTGAAAACCGGTCTTCTTCGCGGCGGCTTCGTGCTTCTTTTCACCTGCGCGGCCACCGCGCTTCAAAGCAGATTTCAGACCTTACCCGACGGGGTGAGGGCTCAGCTCCGCGGCGCCGATTGTTCCGTTCGGCGCCGCACGCTACAATAATTTCGGACTCTCAGTACCCAATATGCCGAGGCGCCTCGCCCGGAAACTGATGCTCTCGATCACCGTGATCGTGATCATCGTGGCGGCGGTTTCCGGGTTGGTTAACGTGAAAACCGAGGAGCAGCAACTGCTGCGCACCATGATCCTGGGGGCGGAACAGCTCTCCAAGGGGATCACCAGCGCCACCTGGCACGCCATGCTCGACGACCATCGGGAGACGGCCTACGAGGTGATGCAGACTATCGCCTTGAAGCAGGGGATCGACCGCATCCGCATGTTCAACAGCGCCGGGCATGCGACGTTTTCGACGAGCCAGGAAGCGCGGCCGGACATCATGGATCCGAAGCTGCTGGACGCGCCGGCCCGGGTCAATATCTATCGGGGCGCGGACGGCGGGCGGCGGCTGGATTTGCGGACGCCGATCTACAACGAGCGGTCGTGCAGCCAGGCGGAATGCCACGCGCACCCGGCGGGGGTGAAGGTGCTGGGGGCGCTCGATCTGGCGCTGAACCTGGAAAGCGTGGATCGCGAAACGGCCAACATGAAGTTCCGGGTGCTGCTGGTGACGGGCGTGGAGATCACGCTGATCAGCCTGTTCATCATCTTCTTCACGCGCCGGTTTCTGAGCGGTCCGATCAATGAA
Organism: Bryobacterales bacterium; assembly: GCA_963842505.1. Classification (GTDB taxonomy): domain Bacteria; phylum Acidobacteriota; class Terriglobia; order Bryobacterales; family Bryobacteraceae; genus PALSA-129. Next base: position 891,016 of record CAWJGZ010000002.1, on the reverse strand, counting down.
CTGATCGAAGGCACCAAGGCGGTGAGCCAGATGGAGCTGGATAAACCGATCGTGGTTTCGAGCAGCAGCGAGGAATTGGATGAGCTGGCGCGGTCGTTCGACGTGATGAGGGACCGGCTGCGGACGGCCCTGGGAGAGATCAACCAGTTCACGCAGAACCTGGAAAGCAAGGTGGAGGACCGGACGCAGCAGCTCAAGGCGGCGCACCAGAAATTGCTGCAAACGGACCGGCTGGCTTCGTTGGGACAGCTTTCGGCGAGCGTGGCGCACGAAATCAACAATCCGATCGCGGGCGTGATGAACCTCTCAATGCTGATGCAGCGGATGTTGAAAGACGACGGGATTCCGCCGGGGCGCATCGAAGAATTCCGGAAGTACCTGACACAGGTGACCAACGAGACGGCCCGCGTGGGACGGATTGTGTCGGACCTGCTGGCGTTTTCACGACGGTCGAAGCCACAGCGGGCGCCGGGCGACGTGAACAAGATCGTAAAGATGACGCTCTCGCTGGTCCAGCACAAGATGAAGCTGAGCAACGTGCAGGTGGAGACGCACCTGGCGGAAGACCTGCCGCCGGTGCCGTGCGACCAATCGCAGATGCAGCAGGTGGCGCTCAACCTGTTGATGAACGCGGCTGAGGCGACGCAAGGGAAGACCGAGCGGCGGGTGAAGGTTTCGACCAGTTCGGGCGACGGCATGGTGCGCCTGGTGGTGGCGGACAACGGCGAGGGAATTCCGCCGGAGAATCTGGCCAAGATCTTTCATCCGTTTTTCACGACCAAGCCGGAAGGCAAGGGCGTGGGGCTGGGATTGGCGGTGACGTACGGGATTATCGAGGCGCACGGCGGCGATGTCGAAGTGGTGAGCAAGGTGGGTGAAGGAACCACGTTCACGGTCTCGCTGCCGTTGGAGCCTCCGCAGCGGGCGGAGCTACCGCTTCCGGAGCTGGCGCGGAAGGAATGAAGTACTTGTACGTGGGCGCGACGCCCGAAGTGGACCGCCAGGCCTACGGTGCGGTGCGCGACCGGGTGGAGAGCGAGTTCGGGTTGGCGGTGCGCGAGATGGAGCTTGGGCCGGTGGAGTTCGCCTACGACCGGGAGCGGGGGCAGTACGCGTCGATTGCGGTGCTGGAGATGTTGACGCGGGTTTGCCCGCCGGATGCAGTGAAGCTCCTGGCGGTGACCGAGCGGGATTTGTACATCCCGGTGTTGACGTTCGTGTTCGGGCAGGCGCAGTTGGGCGGACGGATCGCGGTGATTTCGCTGGCGCGGCTGCGGCAGGAGTTTTACGGCCTCGCACCCAACCGGGAGATATTTCTGGAGCGCGCCTTGAAAGAGGCGCTCCACGAGACCGGCCACACGTTCGGGCTGGTGCATTGCGGGGACCGGAATTGCGCGATGTCGCTTTCGACGAACGTGCGGCAGATCGATTCGAAGCGTTGCGAATTCTGCGCGCCCTGCGGGGCGCGGTTGCGGCGCGGAGCGAGGGAGTAACGGGCATGAAGACGCACTGGCACATTCTGGTGGTGGACGACGAAGAGGTGATGTGCGAATCGCTGGCCGCCTGGCTGCGCGAGGACGGTTATTCGGTGGACACGGCGTCGTCGGGCCGGGAAGGGGTGGAGAAAGCGCGAGGGTGCGACTACGCCATCTATTTCGTGGATTTGAAGATGCCGGGCGGGATGGACGGGATCGAGACCATGATGCAGATCCGGCGGCTGCACCCGGAGGCGTCGATCATCATTATCACGGCGTACGCGACGGTGGATACGGCGATCACGGCGATGAAGGAGGGAGCGCAGGAGTACATTGTGAAGCCGTGCAACCCGGAGGAAATCTCGCTGCTGGTGAACCGGATTATCAAGGTGAAGAACCTGCAGCGCGAGAACACGATTCTGCGGAAGAAGCTGTCGCGGCAGTACGTGGTGGGCGATGTCATCAGCAAGAACGCCAAGATGGCCGACATTCTGAAACTGTGCCACGAGATCGCGGGGTTGCGCAGCACGGTGCTGATCCAGGGCGAGAGCGGAACGGGCAAGGAAATGATCGCGCGGGTGATCCACCATTCGGGAGACCGGGCGGCCAAGCCCTTTATAGCGGTATCGTGCGCGGCGCTGGCGGAGACGCTCCTGGAATCGGAATTGTTCGGGCACGAAAAGGGGTCGTTCACGGGCGCGAGCGAGCGGAAACAGGGCAAGTTCGAAATGGCGGAAGGCGGCACGATTTTTCTGGACGAGATTGGGGACATCTCGCCGAAGCTGCAGGTGGATTTGCTGCGGGTGCTGCAGGAGCGGAGTTTTTACCGCGTGGGCGGGCAGGAGGAAGTGCGCGTGGATGCGCGGGTGGTGGCGGCGACGCATGTGAACCTGCAGCAGGCGGTGTCGGAAGGAAAGTTCCGCGAGGACCTGTTTTACCGGCTGAACGTGATCGAGATCCGGATTCCGCCGCTGCGCGACCGGCGGGAGGATATTCCCCTGCTGGCGCAGCATTTTCTGGAGAGGCTGTCGCACGAGATGGGCAAGGATGTCAGCGATATCTCCGAGGGCGGCTTGAAACTGCTGATGGATTACAACTGGCCGGGCAACGTGCGGGAGCTGGAAAATGCGGTGGAGCGGGCGCTGGTGACGAGCCGCGGGCAGGTGCTGACAGAAGAAGATTTTTCTTTCCTGGCGACCAACGGGGCGGCAAAGGCGTGGACGGTGCCGGCCGGGATGACGCTGCAGGATATGGAAAAGCTGCTGATTATCGCAACACTCGAGCGCACGGACGGGAACATCAAGGAATCGGCATCGGTGCTGGGAATCGACCGTTCGACGTTGTACGAGAAGATCAAGCGATACGAAATTCCCCGGTAGACCTTTTGGGTATAATTCGGACTTAAAGATTCATCACTCTAATTCAGGAGAGATTACATGTTAGGTGTCGGCGAGCAGTTCCCCGGCTTTTCCGTGGTAGCGACCGTGAGTCTGGAACAGGGCAAGACCTTCCGTACGATCACGGAGAGAGATTACCCGGGTCAATGGAAGGTCTACTTCTTCTGGCCCAAGGACTTCACGTTCGTGTGTCCGACCGAGATTTCGGCCTTCGGCGCGCTGGAAGGGGAATTCCGGGAACGCAACACGCGGTTATTGGGCGGGAGTACGGATTCGGAATACGTACACCTGGCCTGGAGGCAGCACCACCCGGATTTGCGGAACCTGCCGATCCCGATGCTGGCGGACATCAAGCGGGATCTGTGCGGGACGCTGGGGATTCTGGATCCAAATGAGGGGGTTGCGCAGCGCGCGACGTTTATTGTGGACCCGAAGAATGTGATCCGGTTCGTTTCGGTGAACGATCTTTCGGTGGGCCGCAATCCGCAGGAAGTGCTGCGGGTGCTGGATGCGTTACAGACCGGGGCATTGACGCCGTGTAATTGGTCGCCCGGTCAGAAAGTGCTGACGCCGGCGACTTAACGGGTAGTGGGCGGGGGCGAGGGGTCGGCCTTGTAGGCCTTCTCGATGCGGTAGATGTAATTGATGGTTTCGCGGAATGGTGGGATGCCGTTGTACTTGTCGACCACCGCGGGGCCGGCGTTGTAAGCGGCTAAGGCATGTCGCAGACCTCCGTGGTATTTGTCGAGGAGATCGCGGAGATAGCGGGCGGCGGCGTCGACGTTCTGTGCGGGATCGTAGGGATCGGCGCCCAGGTCCTGGGCGGTCGAGGGCATCAACTGCATCAGGCCGATGGCGCCTTTGGGTGACACGGCCTCCGTTTGGAAATCGGATTCGGCGGCCATAATGCTGCGCAGCAGCACACGCGGCAGGCCGTACTTATCGGCGGCGGCATCGGCTAATTCGAGCGGCGAAGGCAGACGCGGAACCGGGACGACAAGAGAAGGCGGTTCGACGGGCGCCGGCGCCGGAGTGGGTGCGGGTGCGGTTTCTTCGGGCTCGAACGCGCGGATCTCCGCGGCGGCCAACTCCGTGAAGCCAGAGCCACTATAGAGGCGCACACGGGCGCCATCGAACTCGTGGCGATCGACATGCAGACGCGCGCCGCTGGCGAGTATGGCGTACTCACCGGCGAAAGCCGTCGCGGCGGTCAAAAGCAGCAACAATCCCAGTAAACGCATCGGGCCTGTACACTATTCTGACGCAATTTGGGGGCAAAGCGTGCAGGCGAGCGACGCTACTTCGGTTGATAGGCGACGGCGTCGATTTCGACTTTGGCGCCGGCGATCGGCAGCGCGGGCACCGAGATGGTGGTGCGAGCCGGCTTGGTCTCGCCGAAGAATTCCCTGTAGACCTCATTCATGGCGGCGAAATCCTTGACGTCGGTGAGGTAGACACCGCAGCGGACCACGTCGGCCATGGAAGCGCCGCAGCCTTCGAGGATGTGGCGGATGTTCTCAAGCACCTGCCGGGTTTCCGTTTTGATGTCGCCGAGGACGGCCTGGTTGGTGGTGGGGTCGACGGAGACCTGGCCGGAAACGTAGATGAAATCGCCGGCACGGACGCCGGGAGAATAAGGGCCGCGGGGCGCGGCAACGCCGGCTGGATAAATGCGTTCGATCATAAGTTAGTGTCCTTCCGCTTCGAGAAAACGTTCGACTTCAATGGCGGCCATGCAGCCGGCGCCGGCGGCCGTGATGGCCTGCCGGTACGTGCGATCCTGCACGTCGCCGGCGTGGAAAACACCGGCGATGCTGGTGCGCGCGCCGCCTTTGGAAATGATGTAACCATCGGCATCGGTCTCGATCTGGCCTTTGAAAACTTTGGTATTGGGGATGTGTCCGATGGCGAGGAAGAAGCCGTCGACATCCTGCTGCCAGACTTGGCCGGTTTTGAGATTGCGCAGGCGCACGGAGGTGACCAGCTTCTGCGCCGGATCGAGGACCTCGTCGACCACGGTATTGAGGAGGAACTTGATTTTGGGATTGGCGCGGGCGCGGTCGAGCATGATCTTGGAGGCGCGGAACTCCTCGCGGCGATGCACCAGGGTGACCTCGCTGCCGAAGCGCGAGAGGAAGTTGGCTTCCTCCATGGCGGAATCGCCGCCGCCGATGACCATGATTTTGCGGCCCCGGTAGAAGAAGCCGTCGCAGGTGGCGCAGGAACTGACGCCGTGGCCGATCAGTTTTTGTTCGGATTCGAGCCCCAGCCAACGGGCGGACGCGCCGGAGGCAACGATCAGGGTGCGGGTCTCTATCCACTCCCCCTCGACGTTGATGCGGAACGGGCGGCGGGAAAGATCGGTATCGACGACTGAACCGTGGAGGTATTCGGCGCCGAAATGCTCCGCCTGTTTCTTCATGTTTTCGACGAGGTCGGGGCCGTTAATGCCTTCGGGAAAGCCGGGGAAATTCTCCACCAGGGTGGTGAGGGAAAGTTGGCCTCCGGCTTCGTGGCCGCTCACCACCAGCGGTTTCAGGTTGGCGCGGGCGGAATAGATGGCTGCCGTATTGCCGGCGCAGCCGGAGCCGATGATGACGACGTTGCGCATGGAAAAATCAGGTTAGCACGGGGCGAGGCATCGCCCGTATTTCGTTGGCTTAAGTGCGGACCGCTCATTCCTGCAGTACCTTGGCCGTCTGCATTTAAATTAATAAAAGTTAATGTTTTCACACACACACTGCTATTGTCTATGCCAATGTCTTTATGCTATGATTAAGTTATGCCAACACCAGCTGAGCTGCTCCAGCGTATTGGACAGGAGGCTTTGAGAAGCAGGCTTTTGAACCATCCCCTTGTCGAGCGACTCCGCAATAATCCCAATTGGAAGCCCGCTGCTGACGCTGCCCTGGACCACTTTCTAGACCACAAGAAGTGTACGGTTCCCTCCTGGATCAAGTCTTCCACCTGGAAGCAGGTTGAAATGGCATACGATGAGGTCATGCGAGAACCCGGCCGGTTCTTCTCGCAACTCGCAGACCAGCAAGCGCCGCCGGCATCGATCGCGCACCTGCAAAAGACCAACCCCCAGGAGTGGCTGCGGCAGTTCCGCGCCTGGGCCGAGAGCCACGACCGGACAACGCCCTTGCTCTCCGATGAGGCCGTCAGCCGTGAGAGCATTTATCCGGACCGCGTTTAGGCGCACTCGTGCTAGTCGATACCAGCGTTCTTACGCGCACCTTGCAGCCTCACCATTCGCTTTATGCGTTGACTGACCGGGCTATCGAGCGCCTTCTGGAGCAGGGCCGAGAGATGCAAATCGTTCCTCAAAACCTGGTTGAGCTCTGGGTCGTGGCGACGCGGCCTCTCGAACAGAACGGTCTTGGCATGACGCCGGCCGGCGCCGCTGGTGAGCTGGCGCGCATTAAGAGCATGTTCGAATTCCTGCCGGAAACGCCGGCCGTCTATCCGATATGGGAGGGCCTGGTCATCGAACACCAGGTTTCCGGCAAGCCGGCGCACGACGCGCGGCTGGTGGCCGCCATGCAGGCGCATGGCCTCACATCCATTCTCACTTTTGACAGGAGCGGGTTCTCTCGCTACACCGACATTGAGGTCATTCACCCCGCCGACGTCGCCGGCGCATAACGCCATGTGCGAATAGGGTTTTCAACTGCACGCGAGAAGCACCGGACCCCAGAAAAAGAAATCGCGCAAGCGGCGCAGCGGAGAGCGGAGATCGGTGGCAGACGGCGGCTCTTCGCCGGCCGGCGGCCGGCCGGAGGCCTCGGCGAGCAGGATGAGGGTCTCGAAGGCCAGGGCGCGTTCGGTGCGGGAGACGGCGGAGCTGTAACGATCCTGCGGAGCGAACTGGCCCAGCGCGGAGTGGAGCAGGCCGGTCCAGGGATCGCGCAGGCCGTTTTTGAAACACAAGCCGCGGGCACGCGGGAGCATGGCGGCTAAGCGGGCGCGAGCGGCGTCGTAATCGCACTGCTGGCCGGCGAGATCGGAAGACGGCTTGCCGGACGGATCGGCCAGGCGGTAATACTTGCGATAGGCGGTTTCCCACTCGTCGACGGCACGGAAGAACTGCTCGACCGCCTGGCGCAGCGCAGCGATGAATTCGGCCTCGGAAACGGGTTGTGGGGAATCCATGGTGATCGGGTTAGCCGCCGCCGACGAACTGCACAATTTCGATTTGCGAACCGGACTCGAGAACCGTGCTGGGCCACTGAGGCTGCTTGACAATGCGGCGGTCCAGTTCGACGGCGACGCGCGCGGGGTCAAGATCCAACTGGCGGAGAAGGCCGAGAATGGTCTGACCCTGGGGAGTGGATTGCGGCTCGCCGTTCACCATGATCTGAATGGGCATGTTGGTTGACACCCTCGTTTTATACCAATTATAGTCAAGTTTAAGTTTTTCTTCCCTGACACGAATGCCTACCTCACTGACGGAGACGTATTTTCCGGTTTTGGTCCAGGCTCTGGTCGCGATGGCGTTGGCGGCGGGACTGCTGACGGTGTCGTACGTGCTGGGCAAGCGGGTGCGCAACAAGGTAAAGGACATGCCGTATGAATCGGGCATTGTGCCGACGGGAGACGCGCGGCGACGATTCAGCGTGAAGTTCTACCTGGTGGCGATGCTGTTCATCGTGTTCGATATTGAGGCGATTTTCCTGTATCCGTGGGCGGTAGTGTATCGCGATTTACGGATGGCGGGATTCGTGGAGATGCTGATCTTTGTGGTTTTGATTCTTTCCGGGTTTTTCTACATCTGGAAAAAAGGGGCGCTCGACTGGTCCAAGCCGGAAGGGGCCAGCCGGAAGCAGTAACAGACTCGAAATGCTACCCGACGGTTTGCGACAACATGCCACGGCCGCCAGTGTGGAGGCCTTTGACGGCGACGCCGTCATTGGCGGCAACTTCGATCACAACGAACTGACGCTGGAGATCGCGGCGTCGAAGATCGGGAGCGTGTGCGGCTTCCTGAAATACGACCAGGGATTCGCGCGGCTGAGCACGGTGACAGCGGTGGACCGGTACCCGGCGGAGCCGCGGTTCGAAGTGGTGTACCACTTGCACTCGGTGGAGCGCAAACAGCGCGTGCGGTTGAAGTGCAGGGTGAGCGGGACGGAGCCGGCAATCGATTCAGTGACTGCGGTGTGGCGCGGCGCGAACTGGTACGAGCGGGAAGTCTTCGACCTTTTCGGCATCCAGTTTCGCAATCACCCCAACCTGAAGCGGATCATGATGCCGGACGATTGGGAAGGCCATCCGCTGCGCAAAGACTATCCGGTGACGGGGTCGAGGGTCTAGGCGATGGGCGATCAGGCGAATCCGGAACAGGCCGCGGCAGTGGCTGAAGAGGAAAAACCGCAAACCGGTCCGCGGCGCATGGTCCTGAACATGGGGCCGCAACATCCTTCGACACACGGCGTGCTGCGGCTGGTGCTGGAACTGGACGGCGAAACGATCGTGAAGTGCGAGCCGGACATCGGCTATCTGCACACGGGGATCGAGAAAGAATTCGAGGTCAAGAACTACCAGCAGGCGGTGACCCTGACGGACCGCGTGGATTACCTGGCGTCGCTCTCCAACAATCTGGGCTACTGCCTGGCCGTAGAGAAGCTGCTGGGGTTGGAGATTCCGCCGAAAGCGCAATGGATGCGCGTGATGCTGACGGAATTGACGCGGCTGAACAGCCACCTGGTGTGGCTCGGAACGCATGCCATGGATATCGGCGCGATGACCGTGTTTCTGTATTGCTTCCGCGAGCGCGAAGATATCCTGCGGATTTTCGAGATGTTTTCCGGGCAGCGGATGATGACGAGTTATTTCCGCATCGGCGGGCTCGCGCTGGAGCCGCCGCGCGGCTGGCACGAGCGGGTGAAGAAATTTATCGACAGCTTCCCCAGTAAAGTGGACGAGTACGAGAGCCTGCTCACCAGCAACCGCATCTGGATGGGACGCACGCAGGGCGTGGGGCGGATTTCACTCGCGGACATGCTGGACCTGGGCGTGACCGGGCCGATGCTCCGCGCGGCCGGCTTGAAAATCGACGCGCGCAAGGACGAGCCGTACTCGAGCTACGAGAAATTCGATTTTGAAGTGCCGGTGCGGATGGAAAACGATGTCTTCGCGCGCTACCTGGTGCGGCTCGAAGAGATGCGGCAAAGCGCCAGGATCGTGCGGCAGGCGATGGACGGCATGCCGGACGGGCCGTGGAAGGCCGACGACCAACACGTGGTGCTGCCGGACCGGGAAAAGATGAAGACGCAGATGGAGGCGCTCATCTACCACTTCAAGATTGTGACGGAGGGGTTCCGGGTACCGGCCGGGGAAGCCTACCAGGTGATTGAATCGCCGCGCGGCGAGCTGGGATTCTATGTGGTGAGCGACGGGACCGCCAAGCCGTACCGGGTACACATGCGGACGCCGAGCTTCGCCAATTTGCAGGCCACCCCGGCGATGGTAGCAGGGGGGCTGGTCGCCGATGTGATCGCGTCCATCGGCAGCATGGATTTTATTCTGGGGGATGTGGACCGGTAGGTCGCGGAAAATGACTTTTTCTCCACAACTGGAAGCGCGGTTTGCGAAGCTTCTGACGAGCTACCCGCCGGGACATCAGCGGTCGGCGATGGTTCCGATGCTGCTTTACGCGCAGGATGAGCTGGGACATATTTCCGATGAATTGATTGAGGAAGTGGCCAAGCGGGTGGGTGTGAGCACGTTGCAGGTGAACGAAGTGCTCTCGTATTACTCCATGCTGCACCGCAAGCCACTCGGCAAATACCACGTGCAGGTGTGCACCAACATCAGTTGTCTGCTGCGCGACGGCGATAAGCTCTACGAACACGCCTGCAAGAAACTGGGGATCGGCAACAAGGAAGTGACGGCGGACGGACAGATCTCGATCGAAGAAGTGGAGTGCATGGGCGCTTGCTCCTGGGCGCCGGCCGTGCAGGTGAATTACGATTTCCACCATTTTGTAACGCCGGAGAAGCTGGACGAGCTTCTGGACGGCCTGAGGAAGAAGCCCTAGCGCATGCTGTACAACGACCCCAGCGCGCTTGAAACAAAAGTGCTGACGCGCCGTTTTGGGATGCCGAATTCGGCGTCGATCGAGACGTACCTGGCCACCGAAGGGTACCAGGCGTTCCGCAAGGCGGCCGGCATGAAGCCGGAAGAGATCATCGAGGAGATGAAGGCGTCGAACCTGCGCGGGCGCGGCGGCGCGGGCTTTCCAGCGGGGATGAAGTGGAGTTTCGTGCCGCGAACGTCGCCCAAGCCGAAGTACATCGTGGTGAACGCCGACGAAAGCGAACCGGGCACCTGCAAAGATCGCCTGCTGATGGAGAACGACCCCCACCAGTTGATTGAAGGCGTGCTGATCGCGGGGCTGGCGGTGGGTGCCCACACCGGCTATATCTACGTGCGCGGCGAGTATCGCTACCTGATCGAGATTCTGGACAAGGCCATTGCGGAAGCTTACGAGAGAGGCTGGCTGGGGAAGAACATCCAGGGCACGGGTTTCGATTTCGACCTGTACACGCACACCGGCGCGGGGGCGTACGAGTGCGGCGAGGAATCGGCGCTGCTGGAATCGCTCGAAGGCAAGCGCGGGATTCCGCGCATCCGGCCGCCGTTTCCGGCGGTAGTCGGCGTGTTCCAGTGTCCCACGGTGCTGAACAACGTGGAGACGTATTGCGCGGTGCCGGCGATTCTGCGCGATGGCGGCGCGGCGTATGCGGCGCTGGGAGTGCCGAAGGCAGGCGGGACCAAAATGACCTGCCTGACGGGGCACGTCAACAAGCCGGGCGTGTACGAACTGAAGCTGGGGTTTCCGGTGAAGCAGATGATCGAAGAAGTGGGCGGCGGCATCCGCCTGGGCCGGAAGCTGAAGGCATTCATACCGGGTGGTTCGTCGTGCCCGGTGCTGTCGGCGGAGGAACTGGAAGGCGCCACCATGGATTACGATTCCATGGCGCAGCGCAAGACCATGCTGGGATCGGGCGGCGTGATCATCATGGACGATCACACCTGCATGGTGAAGGCGGCGCTGCGGATCATGCGATTCTACGCGCATGAAAGCTGCGGCTGGTGCATTCCGTGCCGCGAAGGCACCACCTGGTTGAAGAAGATTCTGGAGCGGTTCCATGCGGGCGGCGGGACGCGCAGCGACATCGGGCTGATTGGGGACATCGCCAAGAATATGTTGGGACGGACATTCTGCCCGCTGGGGGATGCGGCAGCCATGCCCACGATTTCGATTGTGGAGAAATTCCGGGGAGAATTCGAAGATCACCTGAACGGCAAGCCGTGCCCGTATGAGCACGAGAGCCAGGCGGTAACGGTTTAAATGGCGGATCTGGTAAAGCTGACAATCGACGGGAAGGAAGTGCAGGCGGCGCCGGGCAGCCTGGTGATCGACGCGGCCAAGAGGGTGGGGATCGAGATCCCGGCGTTCTGCTACTACGAGGGACTATCGCTGCAAGCGGCCTGCCGCATGTGCCTGGTGGAAGTGGAGAAGATGCCGAAGCTGATGACGGCGTGCACGCTGCAGGTGGCTGAAGGCATGGTGGTGCGGACGGAAACGCCGCAGGTGGCCACGGCGCGGAAGTACATGCTGGAGTTCCTGCTGACCAATCATCCGCTGGATTGTCCGGTGTGCGACAAGGGCGGCGAGTGCGAACTGCAGGATATGACGTTCCGCTACGGCGCTGGCGAAAGCCGGTTCACGGACACCAAGGTGCATACGCCGGAGAAGCAATTTTCGCCGGTAGTATTCTTCGACGCGCCGCGCTGCATCCTGTGCTTCCGCTGCGTCCGGGTTTGCGATGAAGGGCTGGGAGTGCGCGCGCTGGGCGTGATCAACCGCGGCGTGGTGTCGGAGATCGCTCCCAATCACGGGGACCACCTGGAGTGCGACGAGTGCGGCGCGTGCATCGACATCTGCCCGGTGGGCGCGCTGACCAGCGGGATTTACCGCTACCAGACGCGGCCATGGGAGATGACCCACGTCGGGACCATCTGCACGCACTGTTCGGACGGCTGCAAGACCACGCTGGGAACGCGCAACGACCGCATCATCCGCGGCAACAATCGCGACCGGTCGGGTGTGAACGGCGAATTCCTGTGCATCAAAGGCCGCTACGGATTCGATTTCTACGACCACCCGGACCGGCTGCAGGCGCCGCTCGTGCGCCACAACGGAAAGCTGGAGGAAGTTTCGTGGTCGCGGGCATTGTGGGCGGTGGCGGCGCGCTTCAAACAGGCGATTGCAGCAGGCGGCAGCGTGGGCGTGATCGGCTCCAACCACACCACCAACGAAGAGAATTACTACCTGGGGGAATTCGCGCGCGAGATATTGAAGACCAACCACATCGACCATCACCGTACCGGCGATGTGACCACGCTGGTGGACGCGTTGAGCGGCAAAACCGGAAAACTGGCGACCGTGGCGGACCTGTATGAGCGCAAGGCGGTGCTGGTGCTGGGAGCGGACCTGGCGTTGGAACACCCGCTGCTGTCTTACCAGATACGCGCCAACTGGCGGCATCACAAGACGCATATTTACGCCGTGACCGAACGGCCGGTGCGGGAAGACCACTACGCCGCCGAGAGCGTGCGCGGGCGGGATTACCAATCGCTGCGCGAGAAGCTGAAGGCCGAGCCGGAACTGGTGGTGGTGTTCGACGATTCCTATAAGGGCGACGATATCCGCAAACTGGTGGAGTTCGGCGAAGGGCTGGGGATTCCGGTGCGGTACATCTGCCTGGTGGATTATTCGAATTCGCGCGGCGCGCTGGACATGGGGCTGGTTCCGGGTCCGGACGGGATGCGAATCCCGGAGATGCTGGCCGAGGAATTAAGCGTCCTGTGGGTGGTGGGTTCGAATCCCCTGAAGCCGGCGGCGCCAGGCCAGGCAGCCCGGGACAGGAAATGCGGCTTCCTGGTGGTCCAGGACATGTTCCTGACCGAAACCGCGCAGCAGGCGGACGTGGTTTTGCCGGCGGCCTGCGCGTACGAGAAGAACGGAACCATCACCAACGTTTCGGGCGAAGTGCAGCGGCTGAAGCGGGCGGTCAGCACCATGGGCGCCAAACCGGACCTCGAGATCATGGGGTTCATTGCGCGTGAGATGGGGATGGCGGCGGCGCTGGGGCCGTGGACGCCCGAAGCGGTCTTTGAAGAAATCCGCAAGAACATACCCGGGTACGAAATTTCCATCCCCGCGATTGAGATGGGCGGCGCGGCGCAGACCATGCCGGTGAACGGGCGGATTCCCGTGGAAAACCGGCCGGATCTGGTGCACTCGGACCACAACGGCCTGTTCAGGTCCGGCACGCTGGGGCGTTATTCTAAGGTACTGAAATCAGTAGTGGAAAGTCGCTGAGCCGATCCATGGACTCATTCATCGTCATCAGCCTGATTAAGACGGCGGTGGTTTTTGCGGTGCTTCTGACCACGCTGGCTTACCTGCAATGGATAGAGCGCAAAGTGATCGCGCACATCCAGGTGCGCCCGGGACCGTACCGCGTGGGGCCGCACGGCCTGTTGCAACCGGTGGCCGACATCATCAAGCTGCTCACCAAGGAAGACCTGGTGCCGCCCTACGTGAACAAGCCACTGTACCTGCTGGCGCCATTCCTGGCGATGACCATGGCGCTGCTTTCGATTGCGGTGATTCCATTTGGTCCACAGATCCAGGTGGCGGGTTACCAGACGTACATGCAGCTCACGGATTTGAATATTGGCGTGCTGTTCGTGCTGGCGGTATCGTCGATGGGAGTGTACGGTATCGCGCTGGCGGGCTGGTCGTCGAATAACAAGTACGCGCTGCTGGGCGGCTTGCGCAGCTCGGCGCAGATGATCAGCTACGAACTGCCGCTTTCGCTGACAATCGCCGCGCCGCTGCTGATTTCGAATACCCTGAGCCTGCGGGGGCTGGTGGAAAAGCAGGCGGGCGGCATCTGGAACTGGAACGTGCTGCACGGGCCGTTTCCACAGATCATCAGCTTTATCATCTTCCTGATCGCGGCCTTTGCGGAGACCAACCGCGTGCCGTTCGATTTGCCGGAAGCGGAGAACGAACTGGTGGCGGGCTTCCACACCGAGTACAGCTCGATGAAGTTCGCGTCGTTCTTCATGTCGGAATACGCCAACATGATCACGGTAAGCTGCATGGCCACGCTGCTGTTTTTGGGCGGCTGGGTGGCGCCGTGGCCGGCCAAATACGGATCGAGCTACGTGCCGGCGGCGATCTTCGCTCTTGCCGGCGTGATGGCGCTGTATCACGGGTTCCACCCGGCGCGGCGCCGCGACGGCCACACGCTGCCGGCGATCGGCGTGCTGTTTTTGATTGCGGCGGCGGTCTTCCTGCTGCCGATAGTCGAAAGCTGGCTGATTCCGCTGTTTTGGTTTTGCGCCAAGACGGGCGGGATTCTTTTCGGTTTCATGTGGGTTCGCGGGACCTTGCCGCGTTTCCGCTACGACCAACTCATGGGCTTCGCGTGGAAGTTCCTTTTCCCGGTTGCCATGCTGAACCTGCTGGTGACCGGTTTTCTGGTGGCTTTGAGATCCTGACATGGACGTCATACTTTTTCTGGTCTTCGCGATTATCGCGGTGGTATGCGCCATCAACGTGGTGGTGCAGACGCATCCCATTTCGAGCGCCATTTCGCTGGTGGGCGTGATGGGATCGCTGGCCGTGCTCTACCTGCTGCTGGGCGCGGAGTTCCTGGCCGCGGCCCAGGTGATTGTCTACGCCGGCGCGATCATGGTGCTGTTCGTGTTCGTGATCATGCTGCTGAACGCGGGGGCCGAGGCGAAAAAGGGCCGGTCGTTCACGGCGCAGTTGCTGGGGTTGCCGCTGCTGGTGGCCTTTCTGGGCTTGATGGCGTACTTCGTCCAGCGGCTGTTTCCGCAAAGCACGCTGGTGCACTTCGGCGGGTTCAAGGGCGGCGGGGTGACGGAAATCGGCCATGCGTTGTTCACCACTTTCCTGCTGCCGTTCGAGGTGACCTCGATCCTGATTCTGATTGCGATCCTGGGAGCCATTGTTCTGGCGCGAAAGGAGATGGACTGATGCTGGCGGCCGTTCCGATTTCCTGGTTTCTGACGTTGAGCGCGGTGTTGTTCGCGCTGGGCGTGGCGGGCTTCGTGTACCGGCACAACATCATCACGGTCTTCATGTCGATCGAGCTGATGCTGAACGCGGTGAACCTGAGCTTCGTGACGTTTTCGTACCACCGGCAGCAGATAAACGGCCACCTGTACGCGTTCTTCGTGATGGTGGTGGCGGCGGCCGAGGCGGCCGTGGGGCTGGCGATTATCCTGACGATCTTCAAGAACCGCGGGACTCTCAACATTGATGATGTGGATTCGATGAAGAACTAATGCAACTTTGGCTCATCCCTATCCTTCCGCTGGCGGGCTTCGTGATCAACGGGCTCTTCGGGCGCCGGTTTTCCAAAGGCCTGGTCAGCGCCATTGCGATTGGCAGCGTGCTTCTCTCCTTCGCATGGGTGCTGAAGACCATCTTCGGCCTGGGCGATCTGAACTCGCGGTACATGGAGCATTACTTCACGTGGATCTCGAGCGGGTCCGTGAACATCGGCGTGGATTTCGCGATCGACCGGCTGACGGTGGTGATGCTGCTGGTGGTGACAGGCATCGGGTTGCTCATCCACATCTACTCCCTCGGCTACATGGCGCACGAAGGCGGTTACTACCGCTTTTTCGCGTTCATGAACCTGTTCATGTTTTTCATGCTGGTGCTGGTGCTGGCGTCGAACTTCCTGGTGCTGTTCGTGGGGTGGGAGGGAGTGGGGCTGTGCAGCTACCTGCTGATCGGTTTTTATTTCGACAAGCAGTTCGCCACCAACGCCGGCAACAAGGCATTCATCGTCAACCGCATCGGCGATTTCGGCTTTTCGCTGGCGATGTATTACATCTTCAGGAATTTCGGATCGCTGGATTTTAGCAAGGTGTTTCAGCAGGCGCCGGGCGCATCCGAGGCGATGCTGACCACCATCGGGCTGCTGCTACTGGTAGGCGCGTGCGGCAAATCGGCGCAGTTGCCGCTGTATGTGTGGCTGCCGGACGCCATGGCGGGGCCGACGCCGGTCTCGGCGCTGATTCACGCGGCCACCATGGTGACGGCGGGCGTTTACATGGTGGCGCGGTCGTGGCCGATTTATGTGCACGCTCTGACGGCGATGAACATGGTGGCGATCGTGGGAATCGCGACGGCCTTTTTCGCGGCCACCATCGGCCTGGTGCAGAACGACATCAAGAAAGTCTTCGCCTATTCGACGGTTTCGCAGCTCGGCTACATGTTTGTCGGGGTGGGCTGCGGGGCCTTCTCGGCGGGCATCTGGCACCTGATGACGCACGGGTTCTTCAAGGCGCTGCTGTTCCTTGGCGCGGGCAGCGTGATCCACGCGCTCTCCGGCGAGCAGGACCTGCGCAACATGGGCGGACTGCGGAAAAAGACCCCGTGGACCTTCCTGACGATGATGTGCGCGGCGGTGGCGATTGCCGGCGTGCCGCCGTTTTCCGGTTTTTACAGCAAGGACGCGATTCTGCTGGCGGCGCACGAGCACGCTCCCTGGATGTACTGGGTAGGCGTGGTGACGGCGGGAATGACGGCCTTCTACGTGTTCCGCGCGATGTTTCTGGCCTTCTTCGGCGAGTACCGCGGGAAGGAGCATCCGCACGAATCGCCGCCGGTAATGCTGGCGCCGCTGGTGGTGCTGGCGGTGTTATCGCTGGCGGGCGGGTTCTTATTCAATGTCCCCGCGTTTTTGAGCGGCGTTTTTCCCGCGCGGGAAGCCGTGGAAGACAATTCGCTGATGCTGATCTCGGTCGCGGCCGGGGTCATGGGAATCCTGCTGGCGTGGTTCATCTACGTGGCCAAACCCGCCATGGCGGACTCCCTGGCGTCGGGTTTCGGATGGATCTACAAGGCGCTCTACAACAAGTATTTCGTGGATGAGATCTATGATGCGGTGGTCGTGAACCCGCTGGTGGGTGGCTCGCGGACGGTGCTGTGGAAGGGCGTGGACGCGGGCTTGATCGACGGCAGCGTGAATGGCGTGGGAACGGGCGCGAAAGATGTTGGCGGGTTGCTGCGCTTGCTGCAATCCGGTAATATCCGCAGTTACGCCACGTGGGTGTTGTTCGGCTCGGTGGTGGCTATCGTGGCGATGACGCTGGCCGGGATCGGGAGCATGGGAGGCTTGCGATGAACCTGTTGACCCTGGTTCTGATCATGCCGCTGGTAGGCTTCCTGGCGTCGCTGACAATCCCGCGGCGCTTCCCGCAAAACAGCCGCGCGTGGGCGCTGGCGGTGTCGCTAGCCACCTTCGCGCAGTCGCTGATTCTGCTCACGCAGTTCGACCGCAACGCCGCGGGCGGCCAGTTCACGCTGGACATCCCCTGGATCCCGACGCCGGACATTCATTTTCACGTGGCGGTTGATGGCATCAGCTTGTGGCTGATTCTGCTCTCCACTTTCCTGACTCCCATCTGCGTGCTGATCTCCTGGAAGCACGTGCAGGACCGGGTGAAGGAATTCTACGCGTTTCTGCTGCTGTTGGAATTCGGCCTGGTGGGCGTGTTCATCGCGCAGGATCTCTTCCTGTTTTACGTGTTCTGGGAAATCTCCCTGGTCCCGATGTATTTCCTGATCGGCATCTGGGGCCATTCGCGGCGCATCTACGCGGCGGTGAAGTTTTTCCTCTACACCATGGCCGGCTCCGTGCTGATGCTGGTGGCCATCATCTATTTGTACAACCGCGCCGCGACGTTCAGCTACGCGGCCATTCTGGACATGCTGGCCAGCGGCAAACTGACACTCGCTCCGGGCGAGCAGATGCTGTTGTTCCTGGCCTTTTTTGTGGCGTTCGCCATTAAGGTGCCGCTCTTCCCGCTGCATACCTGGCTGCCGGACGCGCACGTGGAGGCGCCCACGGCCGGATCGGTGATGCTGGCCAGCGTCATGCTCAAAATGGGCACATTCGGTATTCTGCATTACTGCCTGCCGATGTTCCCGGCGGCGGCGCGGCAATGCGCTCCGTGGATTGCCGTGCTGGCGATTATCGGAATCATTTACGGCGCACTGGTGGCCATGGTGCAGCCCAACATGAAAAAACTGGTGGCCTATTCCTCGGTGAGCCATTTGGGCTTCGTGGTGCTGGGAATTTTCTCTTTCACGCAGATGGGCCTGGATGGCGCGGTCTACCAGATGCTGAGCCACGGAATTACCACCGGCGCGCTATTCGTGTTGGTGGGATTCTGCTATGAGCGGCGCCACTCGCTGGAGATTTCCGAGTACGGCGGCGTGGCCACGGCGGCGCCCTGGCTCGCGACGGCCTTCCTGATCGCGACCCTGGCCAGCATCGGGTTGCCACTGCTGAACAACTTCGTGGGTGAGTTTCTGGTGCTGCAGGGCACGGCCCTGATCAACTTTAGCTGGACGGCCTGGGCTGCTATCGGCGCGATCCTCTCGGCCTGCTACATGCTGTGGATGTACCAGCGGGTGTTCTACGGTGTGACCCCGGCCGACGTGAAGCGTCACATGCCGGACCTGGGGCTGCGCGAATGGGCGGCGATTGTGCCGCTGATCGTGATGATGGTGTGGATGGGAGTTTACTCGCAGAGTTTCCTGCCGCCGGTGAGCAAGACCACCGCGCGCGTGCTGGAACAGACGCACATCAACGTGCCGGAACGGGTGGAACTGCTGCGCCAAAGCCCGGAGGTAGCGCATGCCCGTTAATTTCGGCGCCAGCGCGACGGACCTGGTCCGCTTCCTGCCGGAGATCGTCCTGACGGTGATGGGCACCTTGTTGATGGTGCTCGATCCCATCCTGCACAAGCGGGCGTCGTATGCGTTCGGCCACTTGAGCATCTTCGCGCTGCTGGCGGGGATCGGGGCCGCGGTGTACGCCCAAAGCACTCCCGGCATGGCGTTTGGCGGCCTGCTGGTGGTGGATGGCTTCGCCACGTACTTCCGCGTGCTGGTGATGGTGGCGGGGATTCTGGCCATTCTGCCGTCCTACGCATTTCTGGCGCGGCAGCAGGCGGAAACCAGCGAATACCACGCGCTGCTGCTCTTTTCCATCGCGGGCCAGTGCATGATGGCGGCGGCCAACGATCTGATTATTGTCTTCATCGGCCTGGAGATTTCCTCCATCTCGAGCTACGTGCTGGCCGGTTATTTGCGCGACGACAAAAGGTCGAATGAGGCGGCGCTGAAATATTTTCTTCTGGGTTCGTTCGCCACGGCGTTTTTCCTTTATGGCGTGGCCATCACATACGGCACGGTGGGCACCGTGAATCTGACCGCCATCCGCGCGGCTCTCGCCGGGCCGGATGCGCCGCCGCTGGTGTTCATCGCCCTGGCAGCGGCACTGATGTTGGTGGGGATTGGATTCAAAGTCTCGGCCGCGCCCTTCCAGATCTGGGCGCCGGACGTGTACCAGGGCGCGCCCACCCCGGTGGCGGCGTTCCTTTCAGCCGGCCCCAAGGCCGCGGCCTTCGCGATCTTTCTGCGGATCTTCCTGTCGGCGTTTGGTCCCATCGCCGGCGCCTGGCAGCCGCTGGTGTGGATAGTGGCGCTGCTTTCGATGACCGTGGGAAACTTCGCCGCGCTCCTGCAGACCAACGTGAAGCGCATGCTGGCATACAGCTCCATCGCGCACGCGGGCTACGTGCTGGTGGCGCTCACGGCGCAGTCCGATACGGGCACGGCGGCGGCCATGTTCTACCTGGCGGCGTACGCGCTCATGAACATCGGCGCGTTCGCGGTGGTGAGCCATGTGTCGGGGCGCGGCGAGCGGTACCAGGGTGTCGACGATCTTGCCGGCCTGGGACGCAAGCAGCCGATGATGGCGGCGATGCTGACCATCTTTCTGCTCTCGCTGATCGGCGTGCCGCTCACCGGAGGCTTCTTCGGCAAGTTCTATATCTTCAAAGCGGCGCTGGAATCGCACC
The DNA here is from genome assembly GCA_963842505.1 of Bryobacterales bacterium. Taxonomy (GTDB): domain Bacteria; phylum Acidobacteriota; class Terriglobia; order Bryobacterales; family Bryobacteraceae; genus PALSA-129. The sequence continues at coordinate 871,146 of CAWJGZ010000002.1, read as the reverse complement.
TGGTATGGCTGGCGGTGCTGGGCCTGCTGAACAGCGCGGTGGGCGCGTATTACTACCTGCGCATCCTGGTGGTGGTTTACATGCACGAGCCGGGAGAAGCCGCCGGCCAAATCGAGCCGCTGACGCCTGGCTTCCGGCTGGCGTTGATTCTGCCGGCGCTGGGCACGCTGTTCCTGGGCATTTTCCCGACGTGGGTGCTGGACTTCGCGGGGAAATCGGCGGTGCTGGCGAAGTAGCGGCAACCGGACGGTTAAGGGCAAGCAGATCTCGATTATACGCTTGACGTACAGCGTATAATCCGATATGCTCGATACGTGATCCGGGCGTTCTCCAGCAAGAAAACCGAGCGGCTGTTCAACCGGGAGCGCGTGAGAGAATTCGGCAATATTGAGGGGGTGGCCCGACGCCGATTGCTGGCCCTGAACAATGCGCTGGCCCTGGCTGATCTTCAGATCCCGCCGAGCAACCACCTGGAGGCATTGACGGGAAACCGCAGGGGACAACACAGCATCCGAATCAACGATCAGTATCGCATCTGCTTTACCTGGAAAGAGGACGGACCTTATGATGTCGAAATCACGAACCACTACCGCTAAGAAAATGGCAAGCGCGAAACTTCCGCCCGTTCACCCCGGCGAGATTCTCAAGGAAACTCTCGATGATCTGGGTATCAGCATGAACCGCCTGGCGCAAGCGTTGCGCGTCCCTGCCAATCGCATCTCGGGGATAGTCGCCGGCCAGCGCGCCATCACAGGGGAAACCGCTTTGCGCCTTGCCCGCTACTTCAACACAACCCCGGGCTACTGGATTGGGATGCAGGCCCAGTTTGATCTCGAAACAGCCCGCGATGAATGGGACGCGAAGATCCGCGCGGAAGTGCAGCCGCGCCAAGCGGCGTGACGCGAGATCACCCACGCGGCCCGGTTGCCTTTACTTCCCCACCAATTGCTTTACCTTGGCCATATCGGCGTCGGCGCCCCGGGTGTCGCCGGCGGCGCGGCGGGCGGCGCCACGGTTGATGTATGCGTTGATGTAGGCCGGGTTCAGACGGATTGCGTTGTCGAAATCGGCCAGCGCGTCGATGTATCTCTTCTGCCGGAAATATGCGTAACCGCGCGCATTGTAAGCCAGCGACATCGATGGATCCATCTTCAAAGCGAAGCTTAGCTCCTTAATGGCCTCGGCGAAGTGTTCTTCCTGAAGAGCCTTGCGGCCTAGCGAATTGTGCTGGGCCGCGGTCAACTCAACCGCGGGAGCGGGCGGCGCGGCTGGAGCCGCGGGCGCCGTCGATGCGGGCGGAATGGATGGCTGCACGGGTTTCGCTTCCGGCGGCTGCGCGGCGGCCTCGGGTTTGACTTCGGCTTTGACTTCCGCCTTAACTTCCGCCTTGGCCTCCTGCTTGGGCTCGGGTGGCGGCGTGGTCGGGGGCTGGGTCACTGGTGGCGCCGCGGCGTTCTCCGCGGGCTTCGGCGGTGCGGCGGGAGGGCCCGGCAACTTCACGGAAACCGTGTCGGGCAAGGCTTCCTGGGCGAGCGCCCTGGCCACGATTTCGTCGACCTTGGCCTGGGCTCGCGCGGCCAGAGCCTGCAAGTCCTGGTTCTTGGGATCGAGCACGAGGGCCCGTTTCAAATCGCTGAGCGCTTCGTCGAAGCGGCTGAGCAGGAAGTAGGCGTTGCCGCGGGCGGTCCAGGCGAGCGCGCTGCCAGGATCGAGGTTGATGGCGGTCGTGCGGTCCTCGATGCCCTTCTCATGCTGGCCCATCAGGTGGTAGGTGCTGCCGCGGGCCACGTAGACTTCGGGATTGTGGGGGTCGAGTTGCACGGCCTGGTCGCGATCCTGGAGCGACTCGGTCAATTTCTGCGTGCGCGCGTAAACGGCGCCGCGGGCCGAGTAGAGCCGGGAATCCTTGGGATCGCGGCGAATGGCTTCGCTGTAGTCGGCGATGGCGCCGTCGTAGTCTCCGATGTGTTCGCGGACCGCGCCGCGGATGCGCCACGCGCGCAGGTCTTCGCCATTCAACTTGAGCGCGGAGTTGAGATCTTCGAGCGAGTGCTGAAAGTCGCCGATGCCGGCGTAGGCCAAGCCGCGCTCCACCCAGGCGTCTTCGTAACCCGGCTTATAGCTGATCGAGAGATTGAAATCGTCGATGGCGTCACGAAACTTGCCGAGCGCGGCCTTGGCGATGCCGCGGCCTTTGTAGGGCTCGGGATTGTCGAGCCGGAGCTTGATGGCCTGGGTGAAATCGTCGATGGCTTTCTGGTATTCCTTGAAGGCCACGTATGCGAAGCCCCGCCCGCTGTAAGTCTCGCTGCGTTCGAGCTTCAGACTGATGGCGGTAGTGAAGTCCTGCGCGGCGCGTTCGGGCTGGGAGGTGGCTGCGAAGAACTCGGCGCGGGCGGCGTAAGACTGTGCATCGCCGGGTTGGACGGTGAGGGCCTGGTCGAAATCGGCCGCGGCTTTTTCGCGATCGCCGGCGGCGAAGTAATCCTTGGCGAGGGCGCGCCAGGCGGCGGAGTTGGTGGGATCGGCCTCAACCGCTTGGGAGTAGGCGGCGATGGCGTCGGCGCGCTGGCCTGCCTGGTCGGCGCGCTGGCCCTGCTGATAAGCAGTTTCGGATGTTTTCTTGTCCGACTTGGCCTGCTCGCCGTTAACCGGCGGGATCAGACCGGATATGGCGATCGATAGTACTATCTGCGCCGCGCGGGTAGTTAGCTTGCACATGAGCGCTCTGAAATTAGTGTACACTTGGAATGTAGTTGAAGTTCCGCTGGTGTTCGGGAAGCTGGTGAAAGTCCAGCACAGCCCCGCTACTGTAAGCGCGGAGGGCCCTTCGAAGATGCCACTGTCCCGGCGACGGGATGGGAAGGCCGATGGGTCCGATGAAGCGCAAGTCAGGAGACCGGCCGGCGGAGATTGGTTCGCACAGCTCTCTAGGGAGGAGCTTGGTATGCGTCACAACGTCGCGGCTCTTGCAGCCTATTGTCTTTTTTTCTCCGCCGGCCTTTTTGCGTCTCAAGTAAAAGGAACGGTCACCGATCCATCCGGCGCGCCCGTCAGCGGCGCGCAGATTTCCGTCGTGACCCGCGTCGGCGTGGGGGCCCAGACCGTCTCGGCGGCGAATGGCTCGTTCGAGCTCGACATCGCGGACATTCCCGATGCGCGGCTGGTAGTAACGGCGCCGGGGTTCAGCACGCAGACGCTCCAGGCCGCTCCGACGGTAGCGGTGCGCCTGGAAATCGCGCCGCAAGTGGATTCGGTGCGGGTGGTAGGCTCCGCCATCGATGTGCCGGCCAGCATGCAGGGCGGCAGCGTGAGCATTGTCCCCAGTGAAGAAGTCCGGCAGCGCAATGAGCCGTACGCCATGGACCTGCTGCGTTATCTGCCGGGCATGGAATTCAACCAGAGCGGCGCGCCGGGCAGCGTGTCGAGCCTGTTTCTGCGCGGCGGAGATTCGGATTTCAGCCTGGTGGAAATCGACGGCGTACCGGTGAACGCGTTCGGCGGCAGCTTCGATTTCGCCCACATTCCAGCGGAAGCGGTGGAGAGCGTTGAAGTGATTCGCGGGCCGCAATCCTCGGTGTACGGACCGTATGCCAACAGCGGCGCGATCAACTTCATCACGCGGCAGCCGGGTGCCGCTCCGGAACTGGATGTGCTGGCGGAGGGCGGAACCTTCGGCGAGCATCGCTTTGGGATTACGGGTTCCGGGACCGTCGCGGGATTCGGAATTGCGGCATCGGTCTCGCGGATCGATACCGACGGCCCGGTCGACAACAGCGATTACCACAACCAGGATGCCCTGCTGAACGTGACGCGGCGCTTTGCGCGGCAAAGCATTTCGCTGCACGCCGATTTCGATTTCAACAACGCGGGCGAGCCTGGGCCATACGGGTCGGATCCGAAAGACGATTATACGGGCATCGACACCATCAGCCGCTCAAGAAATAATTTCGGCGATTTCGGGCTGCATTACGAAGCCGATCTTTCGGAGCGCGTGCGCGAAGAGGTGTTTGGAAGCTTCTTCGTGGACAATAGCAATTACGCCAGCCCTTACGGCGGCAGCTTTAACAAAGACATGCGCTGGCAGGGGGAATCGCGCACGGTGGTGAGCGTCACGCGACACTATACGGCGGCGTTTGGCGTTTCGGCGGGGCGCGAGGAAAACAAGAACACATACATCAGCGACGCCAATTTCGAGACGTTCCCACTGGTACGCACCGATCTGGCGGCGTATTGGGAAAACCGCTTCGAGATCGGCAACCGGCTCTTTCTGAATGCCGGCGTGCGCGCCGAGTGGATCGAGACACCGGCGGTCCCCACCGACGGATACTCGCGGCCGTTCTTCCCGGCGAATACGGTGTCGCGCGCCAACCCAAAAGTATCCGCTGCCTATGCGCTGCGGCCCGGCTCGACGCGGCTGCATAGCTCGTTCGGAACGGGCATCCGGCCGCCCAGCGGATTTGAGATCGCCTTCACGGATAACCCGCAGCTCAAGCCGGAGCGCACGCGCAGCGTGGATGCGGGCATCGAGCAGAAACTGTTCGGCAACCTGCTACTGCTGGACGCCACGTACTTTTACAACCGCTATTACGATTTGATCGTGACGCTGGGCGGGTCGCTGGCGCAGCTGAGCAGTTATGAATCGGCCAACCTGGCCAACTCGCGCGCCCAAGGGACGGAATTCTCGGCTTCTCTGCGGCCGGGGCGCCGGCTGTTTGTGACGGGATCATACACCCTGCTGGGGACGCGGATTCTCTCGCTCGACGGTTCCACCAGCCTGGCGCCGCTGCCATTTCAGGTGGGGCAGCCGTTGACGCGGCGCCCGAGGAACTCCGGCAGCATCGTGGCGGCGTACTCGCGCGGACGCGTCACGGGCGATGTGACAAGCTATTTCCGAGGCAAGACGCTATACGAAGAGCCCACCTACGGCGCCACCGACGGGTTGTTCTGGAACCCGGGCTTCGTTAATGTGGGAGTCAACTTGAATATCGCGCTGGCGCACGGCGTGACGGCATACGGCAGTCTGCGCAACGCGCTCGACCGGCATTATGAAGAGGTGTTTGGCTATCCGTCGCCGCGCCTGAATTTCGTAGCCGGATTGAAGTGGAAGATTGCGAAAGGGAAGTGAAGCCATGAGCGGGCAGCCGTTCGACAAGCCCCGCATCTCGATCAACCGTGTGTATACGCGGCGGGGCGACCAGGGCGAAACCGCGCTGGCGGGCGGCCAGCGCGTGCCGAAGGACAGCATACGCATCCAAGCCTACGGCGCCGTGGATGAGCTGAACTCCTTCGTGGGCGTGGCGCGCGCGACCGTGGCGGAGATGGCGCCGGGCTCGCCGCGCTTTGCGCCGCTCGCAGCCATCCTGCTGCGGGTGCAGCACGAGCTGTTCAACTTGGGGTCTATTCTGGCGACCCTGCCGGAAGATGTGCATCCGAAACAGGCGCGCGTCACCGAAACGGAAGTGGCGCAACTGGAAGCCGAGATGGACCGCATGAATGAAGAGCTGCCGCCGCTGCGCTCCTTCGTGTTGCCGGGCGGAAGCCGGCTGAACGCGGAGTTGCACGTCTGCCGGACGGTGTGCCGCCGCGCGGAGCGGGCCGTTGTCGAGCTGGCGCGGGCGGAGAGAATTCCTGGGGAGACGGTTCGATACTTGAACCGGCTGAGCGACGCCATGTTCGTATGGAGCCGCTGGGCAAGCCATGTGGCGGGCGCCCCGGAGACGTTGTGGGAACCAAACCAGACAGCCTCGGGGCGATCTGATGGATAATCAAGAATAAGGAGAAATCGATGCAAGAGAATTCGGCAAGGCCATTGGCCTTCGGCTTGACAGTTCTGGGTGGTTTGGCGCGGTTCGCGCAAAACCTGAATTTCGCGCCCGTTGGGGCTTTGAGCCTCTTTGCCGGCGCGCGCCTGCGGGGATGGCAGGCTTACTTGCTGCCGATCGCATTAATGGCGGCGACGGATCCGTTCCGCGGCGGCTACTCCTTCGCGACCCCGTTCGTCTATGCCAGCTTCTTGATCAACGTCTGGATCGGCTCGCGGCTGCGCGGCACGGAGAGCCCGAAATGGATTGGCGGAGCGGCCCTTGCCGGAAGCGTGCAATTCTTCCTGCTTTCCAACTTTGGCGCATGGCTGGCTCCCGGCGCTATTTACAGCCACACGCTGGGCGGATTGATCACCTGCTACATCGCGGCGATTCCGTTCTTCCGCAACACGCTGATTTCGGATGTGCTCTTCGCCGCCGTGTTCTTCGGCCTTCACGCGGTGCTGAGCCGCACGGTAGTCCGCTCTGAGCGCGTAGCGGTGCAGACGGCGTAGCGTGAAAACACTGCTGGCGTGGAGCTCCGGCAAGGACAGCGCCTGGGCGCTCGGCCGGCTGCGGAAACAGGGCATACCTGTGGCGGCTCTGCTCACCACCATCAACCAGAGCGCGGACCGCGTGGCGATGCACGGTGTGCGGCGCCAGTTGCTCGAAGCGCAGGCGGAATCGGTTGGGCTTCCGGTGTGGGTGGTGCCCTTGCCATGGCCCTGCACCAACCAGGATTACGAATCGCGCATGGCTGAGGCGTGCGCCAAAGCCGTGGCGGAAGGTTTTGACACGATCGCGTTCGGAGACCTGTATCTGCGCGACGTGCGGCAATACCGCGAGCGCCAGTTGGCCGGCACGGGTCTGCAGCCGCTGTTTCCGCTTTGGGAAACTCCCACGGCTTCGCTCGCGCGGGAGATGATCGCGGCGGGCTTGCGGGCACGGCTCTCCACGTCGATGGTTTTGTTTACGCGGACCTGCTGCCTTGCCCCGAATCGTCTCACTAATCGCCGGCGCCACCGGGATCATGGCCGCGCGTGGCGCGTTATGATGAGCTTGTGACATGGCGTTGATTGCGGTTTCGGGCCATCCCGGCTGCCGGTTCGAGGAGCTGGCGCGGATCAGTGCGCAGCGGCTGGGCTTCGAGCTGCTGACGCGGTCGCGGCTGCAGGTTCTCATCGAAGAGGAATTCGGCGCGGACGTGCGGATTCCCGATAAGGCCTATCCCAGCCTGGTGACGTCGATTCTGGCAAGAGCAGCCACACAGGCGCACATCATGTATTGCGCCGTCGGCGGCGAGCTGCAGGCGCGCCATTTCCCCGGCATGCTGCGCGTGCACGTAGTAGCGCCGGAGAGCGTGCGCATCGGCAATCTGATGCTCGACCACCACCTGGAACGCGCCGCCGCCCGCCAATTGCTGTTGCAACTGGAAGCGGAGGAACGCGCCAACCGCAAAGCCAAGGTCGGCAAGACGCGCGCCACCGCCGACCTTTTCGACATGGTGCTGAACGCCGAATTCCTCACCTCCGAGCAGATGGCGGAGTTGATCGAAACCACCGTTGCCTCCACCGGGATCAAGGAGCGCGGCTACCTGGCGGCCGCGGCCGAGGCGCAACTCCAGTTTCAAATGCGGCTCAAGTTGGCGCGCTTCGGAATGGTTCCACCGAGCCACGTGACCCTGCGCAAGAAAGGCTTCGCGCACCAGAGCGAGGAGATGTTCGCCAACCTGCTGGATTTTTACCGCATCGCGTGGGAGTACGAGCCGCGCAGCTTTCCGGTGCAGTACGGCACCGATGGCGCCGTGCTGGAATCCTTCACACCCGATTTTTATTTGCCGGAATTCGATCTCTACGTCGAACTGACCACCATGAAACAATCACACGTCACTCGCAAGAACCGCAAAGTGCGGCTGCTGCGAGAGCTGTATCCGCACCTGAACATCCAGGTGTTCTATCAGAAGGATTTTGAGAACCTGATTTTCAAGTACGGGCTGGCGGAACGGCCGGTGCAGGTATGAGCGCAGCCACGCTGCCGGGGGTGGAGCGCATTCTGTTCACCGAGGAACAGATCGAGGAACGGATTCGCGAAGTCGGCGCCCAGATTTCCCGCGATTACCAGGGCAAGATCTTGAGGCTGGTGGGCGTGCTCAAGGGGTCGGTATTCTTCCTGACGGCGCTGGCGCGGTGTATCGACGTGCCGGTGAAAATTGATTTTCTGGCCATTTCCAGCTTTTCCAACAGGAGCGGCGCTCCCGGTCTGGTGCGCATCGCCAAGGACCTGGATGAGAGCATCGAGGGTGAAGACGTTCTGCTGGTCGAAGACATCGTGGATACGGGCTTCACGCTGCGGTACCTGTTGCAGGCCCTGGCGGGGCGGGGGCCGAACTCGCTTGCGGTGTGCACTTTTCTGGACCGCAACTCGCGGCGGATCGTGCAGGCGCAGGTGGATTACCGGTGCTTCGAGATTCCCGACCGCTTTGTGGTGGGTTTCGGCCTGGATCACAACCAGCTCTATCGCAACCTGGGCTACGTGGCCGTGATGAAGCCCGACAAAGGTGCGTTGCACCACTAGATGGCCACAAAGAGCCTTCGCTCTGTCATTCCGTTTTATTAAACCGGGAGTAAGATTAGGACAGAATCATAGCAGGAAGGAGTGCGGCTCCATGAGATCCCGGATACTGTTCGTTTCCGGGCATCCTGAAGATGCCCGCCGCCTCGCGCCCATGTTGCGGGCTCTTCCCCTTGATATGGAACAAGTGGAAACGCTTGAGCAGGCGCGTAATGAGCTTCAGCAGGGTGAATACGAAATCATCCTGACGGAAGCGGTTTTGCCCGATGGAGGCTGGCTGGATGCCCTGCACCTGGCTCGCCAGCATCCGCGCGATATCAACGTGATCGTGACAGATGCGCAGGCCGATGCCCGCTTCTGGGCCGAGGTTCTCAACCTGGGCGCGTATGACCTGCTCACGCAGCCGTTTTATGAGCCCGAGGTGCGCCGCATCTTATGCAACGCCTGCACGCGCCAGCCGTACCGGACGGCCCGCGCCGCGGTGTGAGGGAATCTTCGGAGGCAATGGTCCTTTGGCCCCGTCAATCACGACGGGCGATCGCTTCGGCGGACGATGCGAATGACCGGGTGCGAAGTGCGCAACCGGAGGGCCAGCACCAGGCCAAGCCATACGATGGTGCCCGCGGTGCCGGCAATCATGTATTCCAGCGGACGGTACGGTCTGGGAAGCACCCACAAGGTCAACGAAACCAGCGCCGCGCAGGTCAGGAGAGCGCCGCCAATCCGCACGATCCGGCGCCGGAAAAAGGACCTCACGCGCACATTGTATTCGCGCGCCTGCTGTTAAGATAGTAGGCAAGTGTGCAGCAGGGTTCCATAACGAAGGTTGTTATTGCGGCCGCGCTGGCCGTGCTGCTCTTCGCTTGCCGCGGCGCTCGCGACGCCTCACCTTCGCTGGGCGAAGCGTTCGTGGGACCGCCCACGCTCAATCTGCGAAGCGATATTCCCATGCAATCCGCCACTGTGGCCGTGGTGCGGCACGGCGACCGGCTGGAGATTCTGCAGCACCGCCGCTCTTTCCTGAAAGTGCGCGCTCGCAATGGCGCCGAGGGTTGGACCGAGGATCGCCAGTTGCTGGCGGCCTCTGATATGGCGGCGCTAAAGGACTTGGCGACGCGGGCGGCGGAAATGCCATCGCAGGGCAAGGCCATCGCCGATATGGACCTTCACGTTCACATCCAGCCCTCCGCGAAAGCGCCCAGTTTTCTTACTCTGCAGGCCAATGAGAAAGTGGACGTGCTGACGCACATCACCAGGCCCCGAACCGATTTGCCGCGCGCCCCGCTGATTCCTCCGCCGCCCAAGAAACAGACGGTAGCCGCGAAGAAACACTACAAAAAGGAGCCGGCGATTTCGCTGCCGCCAGCGCCCAAGCCACCCCCGCCGCCCGACAACTGGCTGGATCTTTCCAAACCGGATCTATCGGGGGAGCCGCCTCCCCAGGAGGCGACTCCGGAAGCGCCCGTCCTCAACGACGACTGGAACCTGGTGCGCGCCGCGGATGGGCAGTCCGGCTGGGTCTTGACGCGCCGCCTCCGCATGGCGATTCCCGACGAGGTGGCGCAATGGGCCGAGGGCCGCCGCATCGTCTCTTACTTTTCCCTGGGCACCGTGCAGGATGGGGATGAGAAGAAGGATATTTGGCTGTGGACCACGCTCCAGGGACAGCAGCCGTACGATTTCGACAGCTTTCGTGTGTTCGTCTGGAGCATGCGACGGCACCGCTATGAGACCCAGTACATCGAGCGCGATCTCAAAGGGTATGGCCCTGTGCTGCTGGAACGCGTGGGGTGGGCGGCGGGCAAGGGAAAGACCGGGCAGGGTCAGTACCCCGGATTCTCGTTGTGCGTGGAGAAGACGGACGGCGTGCGCTACCGGCGCGCCTACGCCCTGGTGAACACTTCCATCCGCTTCGTCGCGGACCGTGCCTGCGAAGCGCCGCAACCGTTGGAGTACGGCGTGACATACCCGGCCGCGGCCCTGGCGGTTTCGCCCGCGCCCGCTCCATCGGAGACTTTTGTGCAGCGGTTCAAGAGGCGGCTCAAGAAGCTGACGCACGGCTGGCTGTGAGGGTGGGTGGAGAAGCGCACGACACAAGAATGGACAAACTTGCCCTCGGAACAGAACCGCAAGCGTGAGCGAGCGGCCGCCGCTCAGCCTGGAGCTGGCCGCTCGCTAACTCTCGCGGTTCCGTGCCTAGCCCGCTTTTCTCACCAGGTTTCGTCGTGAGGCGCGTCAGAAGGCTGCGGATACGAGGCGCGCGCCGCGCAGCGCGCGCAGGCATACTTGAACAGTATGTCGAGCACGCTGAGCAAGCGCAACGAAGTAGACGCGGCCTGATCACGCGCCGCAGCAGAAAGCTGGTGAGAAATGCGGGCTAGTAGTTGGCATGCTCAGGATCGCTTGTTTCCCTGGGAAATCGCGGTGCCATCCACTTTTGTGTCGCACACCCTCGACGTTGCAGCGGCGCATCCATTGTGCTATTTATGGGTTCAAGTCGGAGATTTGGATCCAACTAAAGCCGCCCCGCAAGACGCGACGGTCAATCATATTCTCTTCAAAAGGATGGCGTCCCGTGGAAGCCCTTAATCGTAAACTCATTCGTCCGTCTCTGAACGAGATCAAGGAGCAAGTCACGCCGCCGCGGAGAGCCGCCGCAGCGCAAAAAAAGCCTGTGCCGCCGGACCAGACGAATGCGGAGAATTTTTACTACGTCAAGCAGATGCAAGCCAAGACCCCCATGGTTTTTGTGCTGCGCGACGGCGAAACCCTGCACGGTGTGATCGAGTGGTACGACAAGTGCTGCCTCAAGGTCAATCGCTCGGAAGGCCCCAACCTGCTGCTCTACAAGCCCAGCATCAAGTACATGTACAAAGAGTTCTGAACACGGAATGGCGATGAACTCGCCTTCAGGTGCCGCGATCCGCCTTTACCCGGTTGCGCAAAGCTAAGCGGTATTCCCTTCTTTCACCCGCCTCGCGGAAACGCCGCTGCTCGTCTTCGGTTTCCGGAATCACCGGAGGAATGGCGGTGGCCTTGCCTTGCTCGTCGAGCGCCACGAACGTCACGTAGGCCGAGCAGGTATGCAATCGCTCGCCGGTCATCATATTTTCGGTCTCCACCCTGACGCCAACCTCCATCGAGGTGTGGAACACGCGGTTGACCGAGGCGCGCAAAATCATCAATTGTGAGACGTGCACCGGGTGGTGGAAGTTGAGGTGATCGACGGCGGCGGTAACCACCGGCCGCCGGCCGTGGCGCATCGCGGCCATGGCCCCTGCCACATCCACCACGTGCATCACTTTTCCGCCCAGAACGGCGCCATGGCCATTGGCGTCGTTGGGGAGCGCGAACTCCAAATACTCTACGGCGGATTCCTTGACTGTCTTGCCTTCCAGCATGATGACCCTTTCTGATGCGGCTCAACTCCCCGCCGCTTCGGCCTTACGACGCAAATAACTGGCCACGTATGCGCGCGCCTGGCGGTGCAGGGTTTCCGCCGCCGGCGGCGGCATGAAGGCCGCGGCCGCGCGCGAGAACTCGAGGCCGCCGTGCACGAACGGATGGTGATCGCGCTCCACCACATAGTAGACCGCGACCGAGCGGCCGTCGTCGCGGGAAATAGTGAAGCGGACGGCGTCCGGCCCCGCATCCCCGGCATCCGCCGGGAAGCGCGGGCAGCAACCCCGCGCATACCCCAGGTTGCAGAGCCTCGCGAGCGTGGCTGGATCGGGTTCCCATGCCTGGCCGGCAGTGGCGCGGCACAGGCCCACCCAATCGTCTCCCAGGGGCAGCATCGCGCCCGCCGCGCCGATGGCAATGGTGCGCGGCCGTACGGGGTCGAAATACGGGCAAGCCATTCCGGAGGTATAGTAACACGAGAGATGGCGGGCACCCGTTTGGACATTCTCAAGAGTATGGTGGCGCAGAGTCCCACCGACAGTTTTCTGCGCTATGGCTTGGCGATGGAGTATCGGAATGCCAACAACCTGGAGGCGGCCGTGGCGGAATTCCGCGAACTGCTCGCGCTGAACCCGGGTTATGCGGCGGCGTATTTTCACGGCGGCCAGACGCTGGAGCGGTTGGGCCGCCGGGACGAAGCGCGCGCGATGTATCGCGACGGGATCGCCGCGGCCGCGCGCACCGGCGATTTGCACACGCGCGCGGAGATGCAAACAGCTTTGGATATCCTGGGTGACTGAAACCGTGCTAAATTGAGGGTTCGGGCCGTGGCGCAGCCTGGCTAGCGCGCTTGCTTGGGGTGCAAGAGGTCCCGAGTTCAAATCTCGGCGGCCCGACCAAATTCCTCAATAGTTGCGGGGCCGTCGTCAGTTGCCGGCGCGAAAGCGGGCCGGCACGGGTATGCCGGCCTGCTCCGCCGGGTGAAATTAACTGGCCTGGGCGTTTGCCTGCACCAACTGATTGTTGGTGGTCATCCAAATGCCCTTGATGCTGCCGCCGGCGCCCAAGAAGAGAGCGGCCGAAGCCAGCGCTACGAACGCCATGAGCAGGGTGTACTCGATGAGGTCCTGCCCTTGTTCGTCCTTCCAGAGGTTACGCAAAAACGTCATTGTGTTCGCTCCTAAGATTTGGTTCTTTTTCTGTGATCGCTTGACCACTTGCCAGTGTCTTCGTGACCTTGCGATCACGGCCTGCTCCCAGTCGTACCGAATGAGAATCTGATTCTCACGGCTGGCCCTAACCCAATAGCTCCTTAGCTCCGCTTAGTACAGCCAGCGCTCGTATTCTGACTGGAGTTTCCGCGAACATAAAGTACCGTTAATCACAGGGTTAGTACTGAGATGGTCCGGGCCGGACTATCTTGGGTTAGCGCACCGCAAGCTGCCTAAAGGGAGCCTTTGACTTTCGTTCCATTCGGGACTCCCTAAGTCCGATTAGCGGATATCCCAGGGCCAATCGCGCGGTCTGCGACTCCTGGCGTCCAGCGGAACCGTATCCATAATTAATGGGAGCTAAAGGGCGCTCAAACTTTTCTGGTTGCTGCCGATACGAGAAGTGGGTGGTTTCGATCAAGAAGTATCTCGACTCAAACCGTGACGAGTTGCTGAAATCGGCCCTGGAGTGCTACCGCGCCGCATTGGGAGCGATGGGCGCCACGGGAGCGCAGGCCTGCCCGCACATCGGGACCACGTTGCAGCAGAGCCTGGCCAACCTGCAGCAGCGGATCTCGGCCGAACTGACGCCGGTGCAGGTGCTCGAAACCGAAGCCGGCGTGGAGAAGGAACTCGACGAGTGGGCGCGGCGGGCGACGGATTATTATCGTCAGCGCACCGATGAGTTGAAGGAACTCCTGCTGGTGATGGCCGGCACGGCTGAAGCGGTGGGCGAGCGCGACTTGCGCTACGAGGCGCAGTTTCACGATTTCTCGGCGCGACTTTCCAAGATCGCCGACCTGGACGACCTGAAACAGATTCGCACTTCATTGCTGACGAGCGCAGTGGAGCTGAAAAACTGCGTACGGGAAATGGCGCAGGATGGCAGAGAGGCCGTCGCGCGGCTGCGGACCGAAGTGAAGAAGTGCCACACGCGCGTTGAAGAAGCCGAACTCATGGCGCTGGCGGATCCTCTCACCGGGCTGACCAACCGCCGCGGGATGGAATCGGCCATCGAATTCCGGCTGGCGCAGAAGCGTTGTTTCTGCCTGCTGCTGCTGGACCTGAACGGCTTCAAAACGGTCAACGACACTTATGGCCACCTGGCGGGCGACCAGGCGCTGCGGCAGTTTGCGGCGGAGTTAAAAGGAATCTTTCGCGTGACAGACAGCGTCGGCAGATGGGGCGGTGACGAGTTCGTGGTGGTGCTGGACTGCGCGCAGGCCGAGGCCAACGACTACGCTGAGCGTGTGAAGAAATGGGTGTTCGGCGATTACACGGTGGGCGATCCAGGGAACCCGCGCAAGGTCTGCATGGACGCCGCGATTGGGGTCACCGAGTGGCAGGCCGGCGAAACCCTGGCGGAGATGCTCGGTCGCGTCGATCGACTGATGTACCAGCAGAAGCGGTCCCGGCAGGCCTCAGACCACACCGTGGAAATCCTCATGTAGCGCGGCCTCCGGAACAGAACCGCGAGCGTGAGCGAGCGGCCGCCACGCAGCCTGGAGCTGGCCGCTCACTAACATTCGCGGTTCTGTACTACTACGTTTTTGTTTCTTTGCGGGCCGCGAAGATCTTTCCGCGGCCCAAGTCCGTAGGACGAAAGAGAATAGCCCAGTGCGCCAGCACTGGGAACCCCTCGGGCCCTGGGCTGTCATCTTTCGCCCTTTGGGCTCTTTTAGAAGTACGCTGGTTGCGGCTTGCCGCGGTGTGCGCGGCAACCCCGTCAGTCGAGCGAACGTCATAATGGGGGGATGGGTTTCGGCATCAACCACGGCCGTCGTTGGTGGCCAGCCGGGCTTGTGTGGACCATCGGCGTCGCGGCTGCTCTCCTCTGCGGCTCACCGGCCCAGGCGCAATCCGGCGCTTCCACGGTCCAATCCGAAACCGCGGCCAGCGCCAAAGCCCTGACGGATCGCGGCGTGGAGGCGTACGATGCCGGGAACAATTCCGCTGCATTGGTCATTTTCCGCCGGGCCGCGGCGATCGGTGACGTGGATGCCATGATGTACCTGGGCGTGATGTATGGAACCGGCCGCGGTGTGAACGTGGACTACGCGGCGTCCATGGCATGGTTCCGCCAGGCGGCCGCCGCCGGCAACAGCCAGGCCATGTGCAACATCGGCCTCTTGTACTTTCAGGGGCTAGGCCAGCCGCAAAGCTACCGCGACGCCATGGGCTGGTTCCGGAGCGCCGCGAACGCCGGCAACACCGAAGCGATGTTCAACATTGGCGTGCAATATCGCGATGGGCTGGGAGTGTCCGTGAACTATGCCGAAGCCCTGCGATGGTTCCGCAGAGCAGCCGGCGAAGGGGATGCCAAGTCCGCCAACGCCATTGGCGTGATGTACCAGCAGGGCCTCGGCGTTGCCGTGGATTACGCCGGAGCCATGCGATGGTACCTAAAAGCAGCCGATGCGGGCAACGACACGGCCATGTACAATGCCGGCGTGCTGTGGGAGGGCGGACTCGGCATCACCCAGAACCGCGACCAGGCCATCGCGTGGTACCGCAAGGCTGCCGCTGCCGGCAATGAACCCGCCAAGGCTGCGCTGAAAAGTCTCGGCGTCAAAGACTGACCCCTTGGCAGGAGGCCATTCGTCCCCGGCAATACTATCGAGATGTTTGACACTTACGAGAATCTCGTACAAAATGAGGGGTCATGGCGAAACCCGTCAAGCAGGCGAAGCGCCTGGATTGCGGCTGCGCGCTTGGTACTGCCCGCCATCTCAAGCCTGATGGGGAAGACGTTCCCTGGGAATTGAGCCTCCGACCGTCCATCGCTCCGCGGCGAGCGTTGAGATGATCGATCCACAAAGGCCAGACTACACGGACACGCCGGCTTCGGCGCTTCGTCCTTTATATGGCTACCAGCCCGCCGGTCTCGATCCCCCGCCGGCGGTTTCTTTGATCACGCCGTTTTTCAACACGGGGCCGGTCTTTCACGAGACCGCGAAGTCCGTTTTCCGGCAGTCGCTACAGCAATGGGAGTGGATTATCGTCGACGACTGCTCCACCGACCCGGAGAGCCTATCCATACTGGAACACTGCCGGCGTAGCGATCCGCGGATCCGCATTTTGCGCGCCGATCATAATGTTGGGCTGCCGTCAGCCCGTAATATGGGTGTTGCGGCCGCGCGCGCCGATTTCATCGCTCTTCTTGACAGCGACGATCTACTCGAACCCACGGCGCTTGAGAAACTGCGCTGGTTTCTGGAGTGCCGGCCGGAACTGGCATTCGCGCGGGGGTACACGGTCGGCTTCGGCGCTCAATCCTACCTGTGGTCGGAAGGTTTCCACGGCGGCGACAAATTCCTGGAAACCAACTGCGTTCCCGTCACTGCCATGATGCGCCGCCAGGTCTATCTCGATGTCGGAGGGATGAGCGAGCAGATTCGAGGCGGCATGGAGGATTGGGAGTTCTGGTTAAGATGTGCCGACCGCGGATTCTGGGGCGACACGCTGCCGGAGTTTCTGGACTGGTATCGGAGGCGCGCGAACCATGGAGACCGGTGGGAAAATTGGGATGGCGCCGAGCGAACGCGAACTTTTCGCGCTCAGTTGATGAGCACGTACCCGACGCTCTTTCGCGACGGAGTGCCAAGGCCGAAGCCGGTTACCCCTCCTGACTATCAGGTGTTGCAGACCGCCATACCATTCGAAAACAGGCTTGCCCGCGGACCTAATGTCAGGCGCCTGCTGCTGATCGTGCCCCACTTCGAAATTGGCGGCGCCGACAAGTTCAACCTGGACCTCATCCGCAGCTTACAGGACGACCAGGGATACGAAGTTACGGTGGTCGCGACGCTCGCCGGCGTACATCCCTGGCGGCACGAATTTGAGTTGCTTACTCCCGACGTCTTTACGCTGGGCACATTTCTGCCACCTGCCGATTCTCCCCGCTTCATTGAATACTTGATCAAGAGCCGCGGTTGCGATGCCGTCCTGATATCCAATAGTCAGTTGGGTTATCAGCTCCTTCCATTCTTGCGGGCGGGGTGCGGTGGACCCGTATTCGCCGACTACGTCCACATGGAGCAAGAGGACTGGAAGTCGGGCGGCTATCCCCGGTACTCCCTGAACTACGCGCCTTTTTTGGATATAACGATCGCCGCGTCGGCCCATTTGAAGAACTGGATGGTTTCGAACGGCGGGGATCCCGATCGGATTCACGTTTCTACCATTAATATCGACCCCGTGGTTTGGGACCGTAGCCGGTACCGTGCAGCCGATATACGCGCGAAGTTCGACGTGCCCGCGGGAACGCCGGTGATCGCCTACGCGGCACGGCTTTGCGATCAGAAGCGTCCCGATGTCTTAGCTCAGGTGATCCTCGATCTTAAACAGCGAGGCGCGAAGTTCGTTTGCTTTGCCGCCGGCGATGGCCCCTATCGCGACTTTCTGGAGAAATTCGTCAAAGCCAACAACCTGGATGAGCTCAAGGTCCTGGGCGCGAAACAAAATGAGGAGGTTCGTGAAATCCTGGCCATGGCGGATGTGTATTTCATGCCGTCGCGAATGGAAGGGATTGCGCTGGCAATCTACGAAGCCATGGCCATGGGGGCAGTGCCGGTCTCCGCCGATGTGGGGGGACAGAGTGAATTGGTAACTCCCGAGTGTGGTGTCCTCATCAAACCCGGGCCGGATGAGATTCCAGCTTACGCGCAGGCTCTGTGGGATCTGCTTCGAGATCCGGCAAGGCGGAACGAGATGGCGGTCCGGGCAAGGCAACGGATCTGCGAACGTTTCTCGTTGCGGGAGATGGGAGCGCGGATGGCCTCCTTATTGGCGCAACCGCCGGGAAAACAGCCCTTCGACGCGGCTTCGGCTTTCAGGTCCTGGCGCGGCGGTCTGGCCGCCGAGGTGGTCGAGCAGCAACGGCATGAGTTCCTCAGCGCGGAGTTGCGGAACCGGGGCGCGCTGGCAATTTCACCGGCGGCCAATGAGGAATATGTCGCAATGCTCTCCCTGGCGGGACGATTTTTCCGCGGGAACCTGCTGGTCCTGCCGCAACTGCTGCGGTCGAGCGGCGTCGGATTCGGCGGCGCCCTCCGCACGCTGGCTCTGATTCTCTCTCCGCGCCATCCGCTGCAGAAGGCCAGAAACCTGGTGCTTTGCGCCAAAACTCTGTCCAACCCCGACGCGCGGCGCGCCCTGCTGGCGACGTTTGACGCGGAGTTCTATCGAAGCCAATACCCGGACGTTGGCCAGTCGAAGGTGATCCCATTGCTGCACTATTCCCTGGTGGGGCATACGGAAGGCCGCCAGCCATCGCGTCAGTTCGATGCTGACGCGGTCTACCACCAGTACCCCGAACTGGTGCATCTCGGAATCAATCCGCTGCTCGCCATGGTCCTGAACCAGCCGAAAGTCGCGACAGGGCAACCCGCCGAGGCGCCGGCGAAATGAGCGGCGTCGCTCTTCACGCGAAGAGTTCCCGGTACATGCGCTGCGACTGCGCCCGGTCGTAATCGGCTTCCACTTTGCGGCGTCCGTTCGCTCCCATGGTTTCGCGAAGGCCGGGATCTTCCAACAGAATTTGAATGCGCTCCGCGAATTCTTCGGCTTCCCCTTTCCTGACGTCGACCAGGAAACCGCAGCTCTCATCCAGCACTTCACCGATGGCTCCCACGTTCGAAGCCACTACCGGCTTGCCGGAAGCCAGCGCCTGCAGCAGCACCAGGGGAATGCCTTCACTGCGCGACGGAATCACTACCAGATCCGCCGTAGCGAAAACCGGCGCGAGGTCCGGCACGTATCCCATCAGATCGAACAGGTGAGCAATGCCGGCATCTTTCAGCCTTCCGCGGAGCGCGGGCTCTTCTTCGCCGTCCCCCGCAATGATGAAGCGGAAATCGCCGGTGTGGCGCTTCAAGAGAACGCGCGCGATGTCCGCCAGCAGCAGCGGCCGCTTGACCGCATCCAACCTGCCGGCAAAGACGATCCGGCCGGCGCCGTTGCATGTTCGCCGGCCGGCGGGTTGGAAGCTCTCCAGATCCACGCCATTCCGAATGAGGCGGATGCGGCCCTCGTCGACGCCGGCCTGCCGCAGGCGCTGGCGCGCCGCTTCCGATATCACAACCCTGGCGTCCAGCTCCCGGGAGATGGCGGCGGTAGAAGTGACCACATCCCAGCCTTCATCCACCGAATGGATCAAATCCATGACTCTGGTGTTGGGCAACGCTCTCTTCAGAGCGGGAATCCCACTATAGGCAATCAACGAATTCTGCAGCAGGATTGCATCGAAGGCCCAATTGACGGCGATGGAATGCACCGCGGCCACCAGCCGGCTGTCCGCGACGAAGGCCGAGAGATCATAAACATGGTCCACCGAATTCTTCCAGCGTGCCAGCCACCGGGAGTCCCGGGAGTGCGTCGCGATCACGGAGATTTCGAATTGGCTTCGGTCGAGCGCGGCAGCGAGCTCCAATAGAACATGTTCCGCGCCTCCCGGCCCCAGGTGAGGAGTGATCAGCGCTATGCGCCTGCGCCCGTCGCTTGGGACCGGCATGTAATCGAGCGGCCGCACCACGGAATCCGAGAAGACCAGCGCCCGCGGCTGGAACTTCAGGTAAAACGTCAGGTCGAAGAGCCGCTGTCCGCTCATGTGATTCAGGCGCTCTTTGAGCCGCAGCGGGACCAGGCGCGATGCCGAACGCAGGGGGTGCTTTACCCAAGCTTCCGCGGAGACCAATTCCGCATTGGTCAGGTGCCGATTCAGCCGTTCCAGCGGGCCCGGCCGGGAGGTTTGCCAGACAGCCTTTGCGGGCAGCGGCCGTGAGCGGAAGTTTGCTTCGCCGGCGCCCGATAGGACCGCGCCGCGAGAGACGGCGCGAGATCCATCCGGCAGCCGAACGTTATGATTCCCGCTCCAAACGGCCAGGGCCGCGAATTCCGCGCTATGGGGGTCCATCTCCCCGGCCGGTGGAAACAGGAACGCCGGCGCCCGTGAATTTTCCAGCAGCGCCTCACCCGCGCCCGGTTCCACCGCCTGCCAGTCTGCGATGCTCAGTTTAGACTGCGGCGACAGCCCCACCACCGCGACACAAGGCTCCCAGCGCGCCTTGATTTTGGCGCGATTCGCGAATTCGTACAGCTCCGGGTGATTGGCGCGAATCCGCGCGGCCAACTCCGCGTGGTGTTGGCGCAGCACGTCGATCAGCGAGGGCCCATGCTTGCGATACCGAAACAACGGCTTGTGGATTTGGCAGCCAAACTTGCCGTGCGCGGCCATGCGCAGCCAAAATTCCCAGTCCTCGTAAGCCAGCTTTTCGGAATCGTCGTATCCGCCGGCCAGTTCCCAATCCGCTTTGCTAATCAGCGCCGCATAGATCAGCGTATTCTCTTCCAGCAGGCGATTGAGGTTGTAATCTTCCAGCCGCTCCACGTAGTCCTTGGTTCCGAATACGCGGTAATCGGTGTGAACAAATCCGGCTTCCGGGCGATGGCGAATGGCGTCCAGGCACTCCAAGACAAAATTCTTCTCCAGCAAATCATCGGAATCGAGAGGGACCACATACGAGCCTCTCGCGGACCGGAAGCCGGCGTTGCGCGCCGCCGCCAGGCCCCGATTGGGCTGCTCCACGTAGCGGTCTACCTGGCGTGAAGCTCTCCTCAGCAGCTCGAGAGACTGCGGGGAATCAGATCCATCATTGACCAGGATGATCTCGACATGCGGGTGATTTTGCGCGCGCGCGCTGCCGATTGCATCGAAGACGTAGGGTCCACAGTTGTAGCAGGGAATGACGATCGACACCAGATCCATTTAGCGTCGAGCCTCGGTCCCCGAAGCGCCACGTTGCAGCCACCTGCGCAATGGCGCGGGAACGCGGCGCAGTCGTGCCGCTAGCTGTTCGGATTCGGTCTGTAGTTTGGCAATTACAGTCTCCCGGCGTTCAGCCTCGCCCTGCCAGTTCCTGGCGTGCTGTGCGTTCCACGCGTTGGATTCCACGAGCGACCGAATCCAGTCCTGCTGGGCCGCCGCATCCTCCGCCGCCCGGCGCAACTCCTCGAAGCTCTCGACAACCACATCCGGATACGCGCGCAGCAGCTTGCGGAGCGTCTGGAGGCGGGTTTCGCGCATGTGGGCGCTATCCCGGCTCATGCTCTGCGCATGGATCCGATAGTTGACAAGCTTTTCGTCGACATACCGCGCCGGATAGCCCGCCGCCGCGATGCGCAGCCAAAGATCCCAATCGGCATGGCCTCCCAATTCGGAGTCGAACAACCCAACGCAATCCAGGACGCGCCGCGGCAGCAGCACCGTGTTGGGTGTGAAATACCCGCCCACCAAAAGAGAGGGAAGTATGTTTCCGCTGGTCACCCGCCGGCTGCGGCCCACCGAGTACTCCCGCTCGGTCTGGCTTGGCTCGGCATGGTCCTCAAATACGCGGCGCAAGTCGCAATAGACCAGGCCGATGCTCTCGTCGGACTCGAGCACAGCGACCAGGCGCTCACAAAATTGCGGCTCAAGCCAATCATCCGCATCGAGGAAGTTCAGAAACTTGCCATGGCTGGCCAGCACTCCGGTGTTGCGCGCCATCGGCAAGCCAAGGTTGGCCTGCTGCACGATTACCACTCGCGGGTCCTGGGCCAGATCTCCCAGGCGCCCCACCGGGTCGTCCGGGGAACCATCGTCCACCACGACAACTTCCACATCCTGGATCGATTGCGCGAGCGCGCTGCGCACCGCCAGCGGTAGAAAATGCGCCTGCCGATAGCACGGGATGATAATGCTGGTCACTGGAGAACGCATCGTTCGGCCCGCCCGGCCACCGATATGCGATGCAACCCGATTTGCATCGCCTTTCCACCGCTTCGCGGCATGCGCTTAGATGGCCGGCCCACAAAGATCATACTACACCAGACAAAACGCGCTGCTTCAAATCTCTATCCTTATATATGATATATGGCACTCCCGCACAAGTCGCTGCATTGGGAGCGCCGGACGCAGGCTCGATCGGGAACCGGTGATGCGGAGTGCATCAGAGCGCTCAAACAGCGGTATGGCCGCGTCCCTGTATTTACAAGAGGATACAGGGAAGAAGCGTCGGCATGTCTAGACCTTTTTGCAGCCCCGTCCGGGTCCTCTCAGGGACAAAAAACAATCTGGGAGATTTATCCCGGCTTAAGAAAAAAGATTGCCAAAATGCCCCACATGGTCTAGAATAAGACCGCCTAAACTGGCACTGGCGTGTCTGAAACCGGGAGTGCATGTGGAAGGAGTTCTGGAGCGTAGCGGCTTCGTCATCGATTTTTCTTGGCTTTGCGTAGCTCAAGCACAACAAAAAAAACCTTAAACTCCTTGACACCGTTATGATGCTTGTCTACGATAGATTTGACAAACCGAAACAGCAGCAGGCTGTGAGGCAGTTGAGTTGAGAAGCGCAGTCTTGAGAATCCTAAGGAAAAGGAAAAGAAAGCGTTCTTGGAGCGATCACAAATGTCAGGCCCGGCATTGACAACCTACCGGCGTCCCCGTATCATACGAAGTGCCGTGTTTGAGCTTAATGGATTAGTGCAGCGTCTCGCTTCGCCATTGCGCGAGCCTGCTACCTAGCCGTCGCGCTTAAGGAAATGCGGTGACGAGTCAGTGACGAGCAGTTGCAATTGTACGAACAAGAATGCGAGAGGGCAAAAACGTGAACTGGTTTATGCGAAACATGAATAACAGGACGGCACGCGTAACGACAGCGTTCCTGTCAACTACTATCGCGGTCATTGCGTTCGTAATGGCCGTCGTTTTGATGGGCCACATTGGA
Source organism: Bryobacterales bacterium (assembly GCA_963842505.1). Taxonomy (GTDB): domain Bacteria; phylum Acidobacteriota; class Terriglobia; order Bryobacterales; family Bryobacteraceae; genus PALSA-129. Next base: position 848,397 of record CAWJGZ010000002.1, on the reverse strand, counting down.
CAGGGTAGGCAGGTGAAGGCTTTCGCATCCCCTGCTGCTTCCTCAACTCCTGCCACCGCGACGGATGTTGCCGCGGTTAAGCATGCAGTTTCCAAACTACCGCTGGTGTTTGAGCCCAATCGCGGCCAGACGGATCCCCGAGTGCAATACGTCGCTCGCAGCACGGGCTACGCGGCGTTCGTCACCGGTCCGTCGCAGGCGGTCCTGAAAATTCGCAACGAGGCGGACCAGAGCGATGTTTTGACGATGAACCTGGCAGGCGCGGACGCCAAAGCGAAAGGCGGCGCGATTGAGAAGACCGGGGGCGTCAGCAATTATTACATCGGCAATGACCGGTCCAAGTGGCTCGAGGGCGTCCCCAACTACGCCAAGGTGCGCTACAACGATGTCTATCCCGGCGTCGATGTCGTCTATCAGGGCGACGAAAGCCGCTTCCGGTATGACTTCGTGGTCAAGCCCGGCGCCGATCCGAATGCCATCCGCCTGAGCTTCAACGGCGCCAGGGATGTGCATGCCGGCGCCGATGGCAGCCTGGTCATGACCGTCGGCAAATCCGACTTCTATGCTGCTTCGAAGCCGTTCGTGTACCAGGAAATCGGCGGGAAGAAGCACCCGGTCGAGACCCTCTACGCCTTCAACGGCAACGAGGCGCGCTTCAAGATCGGGGCCTACGACAAATCCAAAGAGCTGGTCATCGACCCGTATTTCACCACCGCCAGCTATCTCGGCGCTCCCAACGCGAAACTCGGCAACTCGCACATCAACGCGATCGCCAGCGGCACCAATACCGCGATCAATAACTCCGGCAGCATATTCGTTACCGGCTACACCGTGTCGCTCAACTTCCCCACGGTGTCGGCTTACCAGGGCGCCTATGGTGGAACCGGCAACGATGGCGATGCTTTCGTCGCCCGCATGCCCTACAACATGCAGTCGCTCACCTACTCGACTTACTTCGGCGGCAGCAGCGTGGATGTGGGCACGGCCATCGGGGTGGACAGCTTGCTCAATGCGGTGGTGGCGGGCTACACGCAGTCGGCCCTGAGCTTCCCCTCGATGAACCCCATCGAACCCGGAACCCCCACCCCCGCGCAGCACATTTTCGTGGCCAAGTTCACGGCCACAGGCGGCCTGGTGAACTCCAGCGTGTTGTTCGGCAACGGCTCTGAAAAGGGCCTGGCGATCGCGGTGGAGCCCGCGACGGGCATCGCGCACCTGACCGGCGCGACTGCATCCACCAATTTCCTGACGGCCATCCCGGTGGTCACCACGGGCCAGCAGACCGCCAATGCCTCCATTACTTCTTCTACCAATGCCTTCTACCTGAAGTTGGTGCCCAGCGGCTCCAGCTTCACAGTGGCCTTGGGAACCTACCTTGGCGGCAGCGGCACGGATCAGGGCAACGCCATCGCGGTTGACCCGGTGGCCGCCGCCAGCGTCGTGATCGTCGGGAATACCACTTCGGTCACAACCCCCTTCCCCATTACCAGGGGGCCGGTTCTCGTCATCGTCTCACAGCAGGCCTTTATCACCCAGATCTCCACCAGCACGGGCAAATGGTCCGGCGCCGGGTATAGCGGCTGGGGATCCTCGTATATCGGCGGCAATGGCCTTGCCGCCGGCACCGCGGCGGCCATCGACTATGCCGGCAACATTTATGCCGGCGGCCAGGAGAACAACGCTTTCGGTACGAGCCTCATAGCTCCCGTATCTCTAACTCTGAACGGCGCCGTATCCACCGGCGGGCAGGACGGCTTCCTCCTGATGATTACGAAGGCCGGCACGGTTAGTGCCAACAGCACCCTCGTCAATGGCGGCGCGAACGGCACTGGCGGCTTGGCTGCCGCTGTTACCCAAGTCACCGGCCTGGCGGTGGACAGCCTGAACCAAGTTTATGTTTCCGGCGCATCTTCCACCAGCACCGACGTCGGCGCCAAAGGGTTTATTCTCCGCCGCAGGGCCTTCGCCGGCCTGACGATGATCGCCAGCAGTCCCTTCCTGGACGATTACCCGAACCAGGAAACCAACTCGGGCGGAAATTTCGAAGTGAGTACTTGGGGCGATCTGCCGCTGGCCGTGGCCGGAACCACCAGCGGGGCGGCGCCCAACGCTGTCGTCGCCAATGGCGCGGCCAACGGGGTAACCTACGACCCGGTCTCCACCAATTCCTGCTTCGGCGGCTTCGTTTCGCAGCAGATCCTAACGGCTGCCGTGGCCACCGTCAACTCGGTGATCCCCCCGACGGCGTATCAGAACAACACCAGCACCGCGGCCCCCAACTACGACACCGGCATCGTGGGCTGCGCGACCTACAACTCCGACACCATCATCCAGGTCGGCGGCGCCACGACGAACAATCCGACCTTCGCCTTCACGCTGCCCGTCGGCACCACCAGTAGCAGTCCGGCATCTAGTCCTTTCACTCTTGTCAACTTCGACCCGAGCTTCCCCAACCCCACCTTCCAAGTGTCGGCGACCCAGATCAGTGGTGCTATAACCCTTCCAGCCACCATCCCGTTCATTAGCAGCAACTACGTCCCCAACACCAGCGCAACGGGGGGACTCTGGCTGAATGTTTCATCAGTTGGTGACACCATCACCGTGTCGATCAATACGGCAAACGCCAAAGTGTTTGATCCCGGAGTCTACACCGCAACGTTTTGGGTTACTCCGCTACAGGGAGACAACGCCGGCGTTCCACAAGAGGTGACCGCGACCCTGACGGTTACGGGCCAGCTACTTGCCAATGAACCCTTCGGCGGCGGCATCCCGATGAGTCTGACGGTTCCGAACGGGCAGTGCACGGCGGCGCCCACAACCGGGCCCGCCTACAGCAACAGCAACTCCGGCGCCTGCACCTTCACCGTCGTGAATGCCGGCTCAGGCTCGGTATTCACCGACGGCAACACAGTGGAAACGATCCAGATACCCTACTTGTCGCTGGTTCCCGCGAATGCGCCGACTCCGGGCGCGGTCAAGTTCACCCAATCGGCGATCACCACGGATCCAACGGCTGGGACGTTTATAACCCCGAATTGGACCCTCGCCGGCCCCTCTGGCGGAGCGGCCTGCGGAGGCCCTGCGGGAATCGCTCCTCCCGCTTACGCCACGAGCAAATCTTCGGTGGCGTGCTACGTCACGGTGCAAATTTCCGCCTCCAGCTTCGCCGCGCTGCCGAACAACCCTGCGGGAAGCCCTTACAGCAACACGTTTGGCGTTAATGTCACCGGCCTATCCAACCCCGAGCAGGGCGCGCCGGAGAGTAGTTCAGCGGGCGCACCCACCCTGCCGGCCTCCATTCCGTTTAAAGTTTACGTGAACCATAACGCCCTGCTGTTCACCGGTGGCACTCAATTTTCGTCCCCGGTGGGGCCGGTCGGTAACACCACGATTTCCATTACCGATACCCTCAACAGCATCAACATGAACACCACCACTTCGACGCCGTACACGGCGGCTGCAACCGCCGCGACGGGCTATAGCTGCCCTGGTGGAACCGCCATGGCCGGCATTCCGTTGTACCCCAACGGTGCCAACAACGACGGATTCGCTTACGGAAACAACGGTGTTCTACCTGCTGCGAACGCAGGCCTCACCACCATTCCATATAACGTCTCGGTTTCGAACCCCGGCAGCATTCCGCCGGGAACCTACGCCGAGACCGTCACGGTGACCGCCGCCACGGGCCAGAGCGCTGCGTTGACCTATTGCCTGACCGTCGGCAACGTGATGAGTGTCGCGTTCGCTACACCGGATAATCCGACGTTCATGCCTCCGCTGTACATCGAAGCGGGGACTACCCAGGATCCGCTCGACTTACTGAATTCGACCATTTCGGTCTCCGCGTTCGGCGCGCTGATCCCGTCGGCGAACCCACCGGGCGCCGTCAACATTCCGTTCTCGCTTACGTACACGCCACCGGCATCGCCCATGGTCGTCACGGTTACGGGTTGCGGCGGGTTCTCTCACCACGCCGATGACCTGCAACATCAACAGCGATCCGCCGTCCGCCACTCCGGCCGGCGAATACGATCCTACCTTCTTGATCACCGCCACCGGAACCACCGGCGCGGGGACCAGCGCCACGGTGATGCCGGCCCTGCCGAGCATGACGCCTGGCGCGTCCGCTACCTTTATCTTCCGTGAACAGGTTACGTCGGGACTCGATGCGTACTTCTGGACCGACTACTCCCTGTACTCCGCCAACGCAGCCAACCAGGCGCCTCCGGGCAACTACGTCAAGGGCTCCATTTTGGCGGCTGAAGTTGGCGGGGGAGGCCAGGTTGCGCCGTGGAACGTTGATCCGGTTGCTAGCATTGGGACTCCTGGACCCAGCCCGGATCTTCCACCTGTACCGAACACGCCCTATGGCGCCGGACTCGTGCTGCAGTTCTACACGGTCCAAGGCTCCGGCGTTTACACCATGCAGGATGGCACCGCGGCCGGAACGGGAGCAGGCCAGAGTATTTGCGGCAACTTTATCACTGGCTTCAATCCTTGCCAATCCGTTTACATCACGGCCTCCGGTGCAAGACCCCGGATCGCCGGGCCCCCTAGTGCGTTGGATTACAACTTCCAATCCATTAACTTCCTTGACCCGCTCGACCCGCGTCCTGACGCCAGTGGTCCTTGCGGCGGACCTGGATTTAGCCCTGGGGGGGTGTGCACACTCACTACCGAAGTCTACCCGGGCGTCGGCAACACGCTGCCGGCCGGCCAGTACCTTGCCTGGTACACCATTAACCTGTCTGACGAGAACAGCGCCAACATTCCGCAGCCCTCGCCGGTTACGGTGTACGTCGTACTGACGGTGACGCCGCCTCCGACGGTGACGCTAACGCCGAACCCGATCAACTTCACCTACAACGTGGGTGCGCCGGCTACCGTTCCGCCATCCCAGGTGGTCAACATGCAAGCTTCGGCGGCAAGTGGCCCGATCGGCTTCACGCTCACTCCGCAAGCCTCTACCGCGACGGTTCTGCTCTCCGTCAACGGTGGGGCCTACTCGACCAATCCGGTCAACGGTTGCATCGTGTCAGGCAGCCTGACGAATTGCAATGGCTCGGGGATTTCGATTACCGCCGCCATCTTCAATCCGCTCGGGACCCTGACGACTCCTGGCGCCTTTGGCGGGACCATTCTCGTCACCATTCCGCCAGTGAATCCCGTCACGCTTCTGCCTAACTCGCCGGTCGCCAATGCGGCCTTTAGCGTCCCGGTATACGTGACTGTCAACAGCTCACCGTTCCTGGCCATCTCGCCGAATGTGGCGTTCGACTGGACCGTTGGTCAAGCCAACGCAGTCGTGCATTCGGGCAGCACCAACACGATGACCATCAACCTGACGGGCAATGACAGTTACACTGTCGCCTCGAATCAGGCTTGGGCGGTCGTATCGGCCCCGGTTCCCAATAGCTCGGCCGCGGTTTCGACCGTGACGGTCTCCATCAACACGGCCGCTGCGCCGACAGCGGCAGGTACGGCCACGGCCACCATCACCGTGACCGGCTTGTCTGGTGAATTCGCCACCGCGACCGTCAGCCTATACGTGGCGGCCAAGCCGGTGGTTCTCTTCAGCCCGGCATCGCCCCTCAGCTTTACCTATTACAAGGGCGACACGGATAGCGCTGATGTAGCTCCATTCAACGTTACCGTGACTCCGACCAATACTCCGGAGAACCCCACCTTCGCGCTGACGGCCACACCCGATCAGCCGTCGTGGTGCACGGTTACCAGCGGCCCCGGCAGCGTCAATAACACCGGCGGCCCCATGAAGATCACGCTGGATCCTCTGGGAGCGGCCCTGGCCGTGAGTGCCACGCCGTATGTTTGCAATATCACGGTGGCGGGCGGCGCGTCCATCACCAGCAACGTCTTCACGATCAGTCTGACCGTGGCGGCGCAACTGCTGAACGCTCCGGTTCCGAACACCTTTTACTTCAATATGCCGACCAACGCGACGGCCCCTGCTAACCAAAACATCGCCATGACCGGCAAGGGAACGTTCCTCTTCAACACCACGCCCACGGTGGTGATTCCAATTGGCGGCACCTGGCTGGGGTCCAGCTCGGTTAATCTGGTGAACGGCGCCGGAACCCTTACCCTCACCGCGACCGATACCGGACTCGGTAATGGTCAATACGCTGGCACGGTGGCTTACACCGGTCCCGTTGGCAACCCGGTTCCGTTCAATACCGCCGTGTACCTGAACGTTGGTACCATCGGGGCAACTCCCGCATCGGAAACCTTCGCATACACTATCGGTTACACCACTCCGGCCTCCGCTACGGTAGCGCTTGCTTCGGGGCAGGCAACCGGCTTGGGCTTCACAGTGTCCAGCACGGCCTCCTGGCTGACCTGCACGGTCAACCAGACCATCACTCCCGCTACCTTGACGGTGGCGTACATTCCGACTGGACTGACCGCCGCGGGTAGCCCCTATAGCGGACAGTGCCAGATCACGACGACCGGCTCGAGCAACCCCGTACTCGCCGTGCCGGTCACGCTGACCGTCACCAGCGAGCCGACCCTGTCTGCTAGCGTAGCCGGCGGCAACAACCCGGCCATAAACCTGTTCGGTGTACTCGGTGGAAGCAACCCGACCTTCACGTTCACCATCACTGGCAACGGATTGCCGACTGGGAACACCATGCCGTTCAGCGTTACTGGCGTCACCTCCACTCCGAGCTGGTTGTCGGTCAGTCCGATGACCGGCAATGTCGGGGCGGGCGGGACGCCTCTGCTCGTCACGGTTAGTATGGCCGCCCTCGGCGCCGGCGCTCAGCCCGGTACCTACGATGGCTCGTTCATGGTTAGCTCGCCGAATTCGGCGAATGCGCTGACCGTGTCCGTGATTCTGACTGTCACGGGTGTGCAGCCGTTCTTCTTGACGGAAGCCTCCGTGGGTGGCGGCTACTACTTCATGAACTTCCAGAACGGGACCCTGTTCGGCTATTACACCTTCCTACAAGGCACGCCGAGCAGCGCCAACGCGATTATCTACCACTCCGACATGGGATATGAGTATGTACTCCCGGCGGACAGTCTGGGTAACGTCTACATGTACGACTTCGCTACGGGCCATTGGTTCTTCACTGGCTCCGGCTTGTTCCCGTACCTGTATGACTTCACGCTAAACACGTGGATCTACTACGTCCCGAATACCAAGGTCGCCGGCCACTATACAACCGGCCCGCGCACCTGGGTCAACCTCACGACCGGCAAGACCTTCACGATGTGAGGTAACGCTTAGACCTAGTCTGTTAGGCCTCGGCCCGGATCGCAAGATCCGGGCCGAAGCTTTTTTGTCGCGTCCTGGCGGCGGCGGTCATCCACAATTCGTCGAAGAGGCGCCGAGGAGAGGCGGAGTTCGCGGCATTAGCCCGGTGGCCTGCATGGCGCCGGCACTAATGCCGGCCGCGTCCCGACTCCTCAATAACCCGTGCTCGCGTCCCGGCCACCAAGTCAACCGCGTCGATCAATGCGTGTTACGCTCGCCTAGTGGGGAAAGCGCAATCCAGGTCTTCTGACTTTCGCTGAAAGCGCGGGGAAAGTGCACGGCCGTAGTCCAAAAAAAGCCCTCGCTCTTAGACCACATCCAGAATCCTCCCTGACTGGGCCGGAGGATTTCTATCCAGCCGTACACAGTGTTCTTGACCCACGGGTATTGCGAATCGTCAAATGCGCCAAACCACTGCGACCGGCGCAGACCAGCCGCATCGCCAGGCTCTCTAGCCTGAAGATTGAAATAGTCCGTAAACTTCAGGCTGGACGAAATCACCTCCTGGGGCCGTCCGCCTGCCGGCGTGCGCCTGCCAACGTCTAGTTCTACAAACCAGGGCTGGGGCGCGATCGGAACATACAGCTTGTGGATCTTGCCGTCGGCCGCAGCTTGCCGTTCCGCTTCGTAGATCATCTTGCCGGCTTCGGCGAAGGGAAGACCAGAGTTGGTCCAGCCGTAAAAGGTGTACCCCCAAAAATAAAGGCAGCAAGCCCAGCACAAACCCGGCACAGCGATACGGAGGGTCGTCGGCCGACTCGTCCGGCTCCAGAGAACTCCCAGCAGGAGAAACAAAGTCAGGGTTGCAGGATAAAAGTAGCGGTCGTGCAGCCAGTAATTGAAGTCGCTTCGAAAGTTGAAGAAGTCCACCGCAAAGTCGGACCGTAGACTAAGGAGCACGACAGTTGAGAAAATCACCCAAAGCAGCACCAAAACGGCGAACATGGAACTCCCACGGCGCCACTCCACGATGACCGCGGTGGCGCAAAGACCCGCGACCAGAAGAAGAAACGGGAGCGCTCCGTACCAGCCGAACCGGGAAACCAACATCCCCGCCAGTCGATGACCGATCAACCCGGCTGCGCCCACCCGAAACGCGAATCCGTGCCAATAGATGGCGGGGATCGCCCTAAAATCGGTGTGCGCCGGCGTTCCCAAGTGCCAGACGGCGGCCCCATAGCTGAGAAATGCGGCGAAGATCACCAGCATTACGATGCGGTCCGCAATCAGCACTCCTCTGCGGACGGAGCGGTAGAGGAATACGGGCGCGAGCACAATGGCGGTTGGACTGCTCCAGGCGCACAGGCCCGAAACCACCAGCACGGCGGATTTTCCAACCGTGCGGCGCGGCAGATCCATAACCGCGACCAACACGAGGAAAAAAGCGAAATAGAAGTGCACGGTCTCGAGACGGAGCAAAGGAAAGGCATTTGGCGCGGCGCAAAGAAACAGACAGATGGCAAATCGCTGCCAATCTCGAGACACGATGCGGCGGAAGTGTGGCAGATAAAAGAAAGAAAATGCGGCGGCCGCCCCGAGCAGCGACAGAAGCGTGTACAGGAAGGGCAAGGCACTGTACGGGAAGGGAGAGCAGGCTTCGGCGAGCAATCGCGTGAGAACGTTGTAGTAGCCTGAATACGGGGCCGAAACAGCTTTCCAAAACGGCAGATTGTAGACGTCCTGGAACAGCATTGTGCCTTCTTCGGTTATGAGCGTTCTCGGATGTATCAGCGGCTCGGGAAACCGAACCGCCAGAAGGACGCAGATCAGACCGAAAAGAAGTGCCCACCGCCAAACAGAAAACGCCAATGCAGGCCGTCCGTCGGATTCGTGCATTCCCATTGAATCTATCACGGCGTTCCATCCGTGGAATCGCGCTGAGTCCGATCAATCCACAGGCGCTTCAACTCGCGGCCGGCAGCAAGGTTGTGCTTCCTACTCGCCAGCCACGTCCGGCACATCTGGCGGATGCGCCGCATGCCAGTTCCAAGCCGTTCGCACGATGGCGTCGATATCGGCATACTGGGGCTTCCATCCCAACATTCGCCGGGCAAGCGTGCTCCGCGCGACCAGGATCGGCGGGTCGCCCGGCCTTCTTGGGCCATCCTTCCACGGCAGCGGCCGGCCGGCCAGACGATCCACCGCTCCAATCACCTCGCGCACCGAACAGCCGCGCCCGATCCCAAGATTCATGGCCGCGCTGCCGCCGCCGCGCTGCAGATACGCCATGGCGCCGATGTGCGCGCCGGCAAGGTCCATCACATGCACGTAATCGCGCACCGCCGTGCCATCCGGCGTCGGATAGTCGGAGCCCCACACCTCGACCGCCGGGCCCTGGCCCAACGCGGCTTGGATCACCTGCGGGATCAGATGCGTTTCCGGACGGTGCACTTCGCCGATTTCGCCTTCGGGGTCGGCGCCCGCGGCATTGAAATACCGCAGCGCCACCCAGTGGATGCCATAAGCCAGTTCGTACCAGTGAAGCGCGCGCTCTACAAACAGCTTCGACTCGCCGTACGGGTTAATGGGATGGAGCGGGTGCCGCTCGCTGATCAGGGGCCGCTTAGGCATGCCGTACGCGGCGCAGGAGGAAGAGAAGATGATATCCCGGCATCCGGCCTCCCGCATGGCGCTCAGCAGCCGCAATGAGTTCACGGCGTTATTCTCGAAATACGCTTCCGGGGAATCCATCGATTCGCCCACATAAGCCGAACCCGCAAAGTGAATCACTACGGCGATCGAGTGCCGGCGCAAGGTCTCCACCAGCAGGCCCCGGTCGGCCACGTCTCCTTCCACGAAAGGACCCCAGCGCACCGCCCAGCGGTGGCCGGTGCTGAGGTTGTCGTAGGTCACTGGACAATGGCCGGCGCGGGCCAGTTCTTTCGCCGTGTGGCTCCCGATGTACCCGGCGCCGCCCGTCACCAGCACGTTCATAGGGTTTCTCCGGACATCACGCCCCGCGCCGGAACAGGCGCGTCACAGCCTGGCACCACCTCACCGGGGCAGTGATCTGCCAGGACCAGGATTCCTGGAGCGTCCGGGCCAGTTGCCAGGCTTCCAGGGCGCTGCCGAGCACAGGCTTCTGCTCGGCCGGCCGGCCCAGAATGCCGCTTGCCAGCAAGCGCAGCGGCCGGAGGATCCTCCACGATGCGGAATCCCAGTAGTAGTCCACAATCTCCCCGGGCAGTGGGTCGGGGAGCGGCTCTGGTTCCGCGGGCTCCGGCGGCTCTGGCCGCGGTGGTGGCGGAGGCGCAGGCTCCTTAGCTCGCTTAGGGGCTGCTTCTTCGGTCCGGGTCAAGAGCGTTTCCAGGTGTCTCCGCAGATTGGCATACGTCCCCACGCCCATGCGCCCGGATGCGAGATCGGCCCGTAGCCACGTGTTCAGCAGGTACTGCCGGTAGAACATGTGCTGATCGATCTCCGCGGTCACGGTGTTGCTGAACCCGCCCGGTTCCGAGCCCTGCCTCCAGTGATAGAACGCCAGTAACTGGGGAATCATGTACACGTCGTAGCGCGACAGGAAGCGGATCAGGAAATCCCAATCGCCTAAGTACGGGATCGCTTCGTATACCGGGCCGACGTCCAGATAGGCCTTCCGGCTGAACAGAAACGAAATCGGAGGTACGAAATTTCCCGCCAGCATGCGGTCGAGGCTGAGAAACCCGGCGGGAAAGTCCGCGTTGAAGGGTTCCACGGAGTCGATGGCAATCAGATTGCCATGCACCGACTCCCGCACAAGGTGCGAGTACGTGGTCACTCCCTGGGTATTGGGAAAGCGTTCCTGCAGCCGCAGTAACTCGTGCACGGCGATCGCCAGGAACTGGGGCGCCCAGCTATCGTCATCGTCATGGAAGATTAAGAGCTCCGCCTCAATGGCATCGAGTCCGACTTTGCTGGCGCCCTCCATTCCCAGCGATTGCGGATTGTGCACCACGCTGATCCGCCCGGCAGCGGCCGCGGAATAGTGCCCGACCAGGTCTTCCACCTCGGCCGGATCCCCGCCGTCGTTAACGATCACCATCACCCAGTTCTGGTAGGTCTGCTGGACGACACTTTCGATGGCGCGCCGCAACAGCACACATCGGCTCTTGGTTCGGGTGACGATTCCGACTAGGGGAAGCGCAGGCATATTTCTAGGCAACCGGACCTTCCGCGCCCGCGGCGGGAGCCCCGTGAGGTTCCCTTGCCGGCTCGTTGCGGACCTTGAATCCGGCCTTCCAGTAAGACTGCGTCATGGCCTCCGCGACCCGTTGCGGGTCGCTGGTAGCGAGTTTTGGAGCAAGCGGAAGCCGGCGTTCGGTGTCTCCTGCGGCATCGCTGTGAGTCAGCTCGCCCAGCAGCTCCGCCTCTTCCAAAGTAGGCGCGGTGACAAGACGGTAAAAGTTACCAGCCCAAGCACGGGAAGCCAGCGCCGCCGCCGGAATATCCTGATAAATATCGAGATACTCCTCAAGAAACTGTTGTGCCCCGCTTTGAATGCAAGCGCTAAGTGCCAGGTGATCGCCGTCTAAGTCATTTGATTCGAGAATTGGCTGTACTTCACCGGATTCCGTGAAGTTATAGCCAAGGGTAGTGCCGTGCGGGGCGCACATAGCGAACTCCAGTAACTCCACACCTCCGGACCACCAGATTTTCTCTTCCACCCAGTTCGGATCGCCGTAATGCGTAAGCCATCCCTCCATGGTATGGCCCGCATAATCATTGTCTTTGGCGCCGCGGTGCAGGCCGAGGTAATAGCCGCGGACTTTCAGTTCCGAGGCGCGGGGCTCCAGCAGGCGCAGAAACGAAGACTGCATGTTGCCCACCCATCCGATATCGGCCAACATAATGTTTCGCGCGTCGGCAACGAAGGGTTCGATATACTTCTGCACCAGCGGACGCTGGCGCGTGGTCTCGGTGAGCAGGTGGCGCCACAGCTTGGCCAACAGGGCGCGCATGCGCGGGTCGCCGTTCGGCACCATGTCATCGAGAGACTCGAATCCGCAGGATTGCGCGGCGTCGCGGAACAGTTCGGGAACGAGGCCCAGCTTTCGCAGATGCTCCGCGACGGAGCGGCGAAATTTCCCCGAAAACAGGTGGTCGAGCCGCGGCAGGGGAAAGTCTGTCAAGCTCGGCGCCAGCAAGGATCCTCGGGAGACGTACAGGTAGCGGATGTCTGCGTCCACCCCGGCTGCCTGCAGAAAGCGCCGCAAATGCGCGTGTACGAAATGCATGTCGCGGGAAAACAGCAGGATCCGTTCGGGCCGGTTGCGCTGCGCCATGGTGGTCAGCCAGTATAGAAACCCGGTAAACAGCGGTCCGAAAACCTGGTATCCGAGCGCCTCCCACGGGTCTGCCGGCAGGCCGCGGGTGAGCGCCCGTTTCCCGATGACGCCCTGGATGGTGGCAGAAACCGTCCTCGCATGTTGCGGCCCTTCCCGGCCGGCCGCGACCGGAATCCCGGCGGGGGCGGCGGTTGGCGCCAGGTGAATCGCGCTGCATCCAGCCTCGCGGGCCTTGGTGTAATCGGCATGCCGGTTGTCTCCAATGTGCAGCACCCGCTCCGGCGTGACTCCCTGCTCGGCTGCGATGTAACCGAACAGGGCGCCTTCATGCTTACTGCGCGCGTGCTCGCAGGACACATAAAGAGCATGGTAGCGATCATAGCCGCATCTCTGAAGAAGACCGGCAATAAACCCGCCGGGAAGATACATGTCGGAACTGAATACAACCTTCTTATGTTGCCGCACGGCCGCCGACCACAACTCCCGGCCCACCGGATTCACATAAGTCACCTGACTCTCCATCCGGAGCTCGGTCTCTTTCAAGAGAGCGATGGTATCCGGGTTGGCGTGCGATAGCGATGCTAATTCCTGATATATCTCGTCGAAAGTGACTTCCCGCGTGCCTTGTTCTTTCTGTTTGGCCTGTCGCGCAAGCTCCTCGGCCCGCACCCGCAGCGCTGGGAACGCGCCGATGATTTCAGGGTAAAGCAAGGCTGCCCGGCTCGCGATCAGCTTCAACTTGACCAGTTCAAAAACGTCCCGGGGGGAAGAAACGGTGCGCAGGATCAGGGTATCGAAGACATCAAAGCTAATCAGATCGTGTGCGGAGATCTGATCAATCGCACCACTACCCAAAGATCCCAAGCTATACATTTCCTTGAAAATAGCACACTTCGCGGCGAATCCTTAGGTTTTTTGGCCGCCGCTGCCGCCGGCCGGCGGCTCGTCGGTGGGCTTGCCACTCGATTCCCAGGACTCCCACTTTTCTTGAGCGATGTTGTAAAACAACCGGGGATGCACGGACCCCGGCAAGTACCGAAGCCAGGCGGAATCCGAGAACCGGTAGACCGTTGGAAAGTCGCTAGCGGAGGTCCACCAGAAGGCTTTCATGTCGGCATCCCAGAAGTATATGCCCTTGGTATCGGCGCCGAAGGGGTACAGCCACCCGTGCTGGGCGTGAAGAATCCAGGGCCGCTGCTCCGTGTTGAAGCATCCGAACCAGCGCAGCCACTTCCAATTCGGCGCCAGGCTGGTTGACCCTTCCCATAAGTCGTCGGGGTTTGTGAGTGTGCTGGGATCACTGATCGGCGCAAAGCTACCGTCCTCCAATAGCTCCAGCCGCTCGATGTTCTTCAAGTGTTCCAACAGCCAGACGAAGGCATACGATTGCGGGTATTTCCGCAGGCCGTCGCGATACAGCCTGGCCGCTTCCTCCAGGCGCTTGCAGTGGATCAGCATCATCACCTTGGTGGCGGCAATCTCGTGATGCCGCGCCTCGCTGATCACCGAGCAGCTCCAGGCAAACGCCGCCTCGATCCATTCCGGGCTGATGCCGGTGGACTGCAAGGGGAAGGTCAGCTTCGATTCCGGCACGGCTTTGGTGCATCGGAACACCACCGCGCCCGAATCTTGCACTTCGCAAACCGGCGTGTAGTACTCGCGCAGATTATACATGCACAGCGTGATCCAGCCTTCCACACAATGCAGATAGTCCTGGTGAAATACGTACCCGTCCCCGGGGAGCACCTTGCCGAAAAACTGCTGCAGGACGTTCGCCACCAGGGCTTCGCTCTTCATCACGTCCACCATCAGGAACTCGATCGGCTCGCCGGAATAGCAGTACGCGGTCAGATCAGTCTCGGTGACTTCCAGGCGGCTTATGACGTCCGCCACGGTCTCCTTATACAGGTCGAAGTAGGATTCGCCTACCTGGCGGCAGCCTTCGAAAGGCGTGCCTTTCACGCTGGAGGTCATGATTTCGTCCCAGCGAAAAAGGTTGAAGACGCGGATCTTCCTGGATTTCGTGGCGGGCCTTGGATTGGCCTCCAACCCGTGAGCCGAGGGTATCGTCAGCGAGCCCAAAAAACAGCCCAGCTCCAGCCATTCCCCTGTGCCGCGGTAGAGGTGCGAAGCGAACCACTCGCAATAGGCCTGCTCCTCCGGCGAGGTCATTCCGACGATCCATTTGCGGACCTGCCTCTGGCCGATACCTTCCAGCAGCGCCGCCGCGGAAGGCTTTGCCATCCGCATGCGGGTCAACTGCGGGTAGGACAGCAACAACCGGTAGAGTTCGTGCTCGCGAGGGGACCGGTAGGTCTCATCCTCTATCATCCGGCGATATTCCGCGAGCAGTACTGCGAGGCTTTCTGCCGCCATCGTTTACAGAGTAGACGATCGGCGGCGTCGCGGCAATTGACAAAGCTGGCGGCGGGTTGCTCCGCCGCCCGGCACGACAGTCGGATGGCGCCGCCGGAGGCTGCAAATGAGTTCCCGGAGGCGCCATTGCCGCGGCGTCGCCACCCGCATTCGCCCGAATACACACGTGAACATTCGTCACAGAGTGCTTGACCTTATATACCGATCGTCATACTATTGACGAGTAAGACAGCAAGTTAGGGGGAGAGGTTGACGCGCTTGAGCGATCTGTTCCAGCCGGCTGCACACGTTGACAGGCTCCCTGACGAGCAGATCGCAAAGCTCTACCCCAGATTCCGTTGGAGAATCCTCGAATCCACCTTCATCGGCTACGCCACTTTCTACTTTGTTCGCAATAACTTACCGGTAGTGTCCAAGGAAATGGGGCAGGCTCTGCATTACTCCAAGGGCCAGATTGGCGACCTGCTCGCTCTCACCGCTATCGCGTATGGTGTCGGCAAGTTCGCCATGGGCGCCGTGAGCGACCGCAGCAACCCGCGCTATTTCATGCCCGCCGGCCTGTTGATGACCGCGTTGTGCAATTTCGCCTTCGGAGCCGTCAGCAGCTATCCCGTGCACCTTGCGCTTTGGACCTTGAACGGTTTGGCGCAGAGCATGGGATGGGCGCCCTGCGGCCGCTCCCTGGGGCACTGGTACAGCGTGCGCGAGCGGGGAACCGTCTTCGCTTTCTGGAACCTTGCCGTCAATGTCGGGGGCGGGCTCACCGGGATCATCGCGGCATACTGCACTGCCTGGTGGGGATGGAGGTCCGCCTTCTATGTCCCCGGGGTGCTGGCGATGTTGTGCGCGGCCTACCTTGTAGCGAGGCTCCGCGATACGCCGCAATCGGTCGGGCTCCCGCCCATCGAGGAGTACCACAACGACTATCCCGCCCAGACGATGCACCGCGACCGCGAAAAGGAACTGGGTACCCGCGATCTGCTGGTCACTTACGTCCTGAAGAACCGCTTTATGTGGTTGTTCGCCGCCGCCAACTTCTTTGTCTACCTCACCCGCTACAGCATGCTCGACTGGGGCCCGACGTATCTCAAAGAGGTCAAGCACGCCAGCCTGGAAGAAGGGGGATTCAGCACCGCCATCTACGAACTGGGCGGCGCTCTCAGCACCCTCCTGATGGGTTGGTTGTCCGACAAATCCGGCGGCCGGCGCGGCATGATCAGCGTGCTTTGTATGGTTCCCGTCTTCCTGGCATTCACCGCCATTCTCTATACACCAGCCGGAATGCTGTGGCTGGACCTGGTGCTGTTCGGGATCATTGGGTTCTTTGTTTATCCTCCGGTGATGCTCCTGCCGGTGATGGGCCTCGACTTCAGTTCCAAGAAGGCGGTGGGCACCACGGCGGGGTTCATCGGCCTTTTCGGCTATCTGGGCCGCACCGCCCAAGGCAAAGGCATCGGCACCGTGGCCCAGCGTTACGGATGGAACACCGCAATTTACGGCATCCTGATTTCCACTTTTCTGGGCATCCTGCTGCTTGCCCTGACGTGGAAACTGAAACCTGGCGCAGCCGGCGGCCGGCAGCAACTCGTGGCCGATTCGGCGGCGGCAACAAAAGGGGGGAGCGCATGAAAACCGCGGCGCGAACACGGGGAGCTTCCGCGCTGCTCCAGCGTGCGCCTCTGCAACTTTCACACATTGGTAGCCCGGATGTAAACGTCTGTCAACATTCGCCTGAGAAAATCTGTTGGAGGTTAGACTCGTGAACACACTCTTGAAGACAACACTATTCCTCGGCTGTTTTCTGACAGCTACTGTGCTTTTCGCTCAGTTCGATACCGCCGAGGTTCTGGGAACGGTGCGCGACCAATCGGGCGCGGCCGTGCCAAAAGCCACCGTCACACTGACCAACCAGGACACCGCCATCAAGGTGCAGACCAGCACTGACGACAACGGCAACTACGATTTCTACAACGTTAAAGTCGGCCGCTACGCGATTACCGTGGAGCATGCCGGATTTTCCAAGTTCACCACCACGGGCGTGGAAGTGACTGTGAATGCCCGGCAACGCGTGGATGTCTCCATGCAGGTCGGCGCCGTCACGGAATCGGTGGAAGTGAAGGGTGTGGCCGCCGCCCTGGAAACGGATACGAGCGAACACGGCCAGGTGATCAACACGACGGCGATCGCGGAGCTTCCGCTCAACGGCCGCAATTATGCGGACCTGGCGCTCTTATCGACGAACGCCGTCAAGTCTCCGATCTCGATTTCCTTCTCGGCCAGCGGGACGCCGCGCGAGGCCGCTTTCAACGTAAACGGCATGCGCAGCACCTATAACAGCTTCCTTCTGGACGGCATGGATAACAATTCGTACGGGACCAGCAACCAGGGCTATTCCTCGCAGTTGGTGCAGTTGTCGCCGGACGCGCTTGCGGAGTTCAAAGTCATTTCCAGCAACTACAGCGCGGAATACGGGCGCGTGGGCGGCGCGGTGATTAGCGCCGTGATGAAGTCCGGCACCAACGATTTTCACGGCTCGGCCTACGAGTACCTGCGCAACACGGATCTGAACGCCACCGGCTTCTTCCCGCCAACGGGCGGCGCCAAGCCCACCTTGCAGCGCAACCAGTTCGGCGCCACCATCGGCGGACCAATCGTCAAGAACAGGCTCTTCTTCTTCGGCGATTATGAAGGCTTACGCCAATTGCAGCGCTATCTCAGCTTCGATTCCATCCCAGACGCAACGGATCGCCAGGGGATCCTCCCGGTGACGGTGGTCAACCCGCTGACCGGCGTCATTTATCCCGCCAACACGCAGATTCCCATCGCGACGTTGAATCCGTTCGCCGCCACGGCCCTGGCGGGGCTGCCCCCGACCACTGGCGCCGGACGCTCCAACAATGACGAGGCGCTGCTGCTGATCCGCGATTACGGCGACAAATTCGACGCCAAAATCGACGGCCAGATCAACGACCGCATGTCGGCCTTCCTGCGCTTCAGCCAGCGCAAGGACTTGCAGTATTTCGCCCCCGACATCACCGGGCCCTCCGGCGGGGACGGCAACGGCTACATTCACGTTGTCGATCAGAACGCTTCGGCAGGTTACACCTGGACCGTCACGCCAACCTCGATTTTCGAAGCCCGCCTGGGCTTCTCTCATATGCTCGCCGGAAAGCAACCGCCGTATCTCGGCGGCCCGGCCATGTCTACACTTTTCCCCGGCCAGTTTCAAGGCCTGCCGACGACACCCAGCCTCACCGGCGGGCTCAACTCGCAGTACCTCACCGGATTCACTACTCCCACCATGGGCCGCCAAACCAGCAATCCGCAATTCCAAAATCCCACTTCGTGGGTTCCGGAGCTCAATTATTCGAGAACTCTGGCCCGGCATTCTCTCAAAGTGGGCTATCAGTACATGTACATCCGCACCGAGATTCTGGACACCAATCCGCTGTATGGCGAAGACCAGTACAACGGGTCATTCAGCAAGCCCACTTGTGCGCAACTGGGCCAGCCTTCCACCTGCACGGTACCGAGCGACTCGACTAGCTACAGCCTGGCGGATTTCTATTTCGGCCTTCCCGCCACCATCTACCAGGGGAGCTATACGGTCGTCAACCTGCGGCAATTCGTGCACTCGCTGTATTTTCAGGACGACTATCGGGTGAGCGCGAAGCTTACGCTGAACGTCGGGCTGCGGTGGGAGTTCGCGTCGCCGCTCTATGAGCGCGACAACAATTACTCGAATTTCGATCCCACCACCGACACCATGATCAAAGCCACCGGCGGAGGCCTGTTTCAACGCGGCCTGGTCCACCCCGATTACCATGATTTGGGGCCGCGCCTCGGCTTGGCATACAGTCTCACCCCCAAAACGGTGGTCCGCGCCGGATATGGAATCAGCTACACTTTCTTCAACCGGCCGGGAAGCGCCCAGGAGGGGATCAATGCTCCTCAGGCCCTTTTTGGTATCCTCAGCCAGTCGAATCCCCTGGCGCCGGGATTCCTCACAACGGGGAACAGCTTTAGCGACAACATCGCCAGCCCCGCGGCCTTCAATCCGGCCAATTCCAACGTGGTCTACACTCCGCCGGACAGCAAATGGCCGCGCATCCAAAACTGGTTCTTCGACGTGCAACAGAAGCTCCCCAAGGACACGGTAGTCGAGGTGTCCTACAACGGAAACCACAGTACGCGGCTTCCGATCATCGCCGATTACAATGAGGCGATTCCGAACCAGCCGGGCCAAAGCTTGTCATATACCGCCCGCCTGCCGATACCGACCTTCGGGCCGATCACGTGGCTCGATCCGGCGGGTAACAATCACTACAATGGTCTGTCCGCCCGCGTGGAGCACCAGTTCACGAAGAACCTGTACATCCTGAACTCGTTCACTTGGGGGAAAGGGATGGGTGATTCCGAGCAGGCGCTGGAATACTTCGCGGGCTACTACCAGGCCAATCCGCAGAACATTCGCAACCTGGTCGCGGAAAAAGGGCTTTCCAGCTTTGATGTGAAGCTCAATAATGTCACCAGCGTGGTCTACGAGCTTCCCTTCGGCAGGGGTCGCCAATACCTTGCCAACATGCATCCGGTATTAGATGCGGTTCTGGGCGGATGGGAGATCAACGCCATCAACACCGCTCACACGGGCCAGCCGCTAGACGTAATCTACGCTACCAGCGGGAGCGCCGCCGAGATCAGCTCCCTGGGCAACGATTATCGCGGCGAGCCGTTCCCGCGCCCCAATGTAAGCGGCAATGCGGTCAGCCAGAGCCGCTCGGCCATGATAAACACCTATTTCGCCGGGTACACATTCACCACCCCGGCGGCCAGCGCGCCATTCGGCGACCTGGGCCGCAATGCGTTCCGTGCTCCCAACTTCGTGCAGTGGGACCAGGCGATCGATAAGTTCTTCCGCATCAGCGAAACCGTCCGGCTGCAATTCCGGGCGGAGTTCTTCAACATTCTGAACCACACGAATTTCGGGATACCGAACACACTTACGACCAATGCCGCTTTCGGCACCATCCGCTCCACCTATCCGTCGCGGGTGGGCCAGTTTGCCCTGAAGCTGCTTTTCTAGCATGGTTGTGGCGCACGCATCGTGGCTGGCAAGAGTGCCCGCATGAGTGCGTGCGCCACATCAGACATCTGGAAGCAGGGCTTGAATGAACAGAATCGAGATGTACCAGCGCCTGCGTGCCCACGCGGGGCAATGGGACATGATCGTAGCGGGCGGCGGCGCGACGGGCGTTGGCGTGGCCATTGACGCCGCTACTCGCGGATATGACGTCCTCCTCCTCGAACAAAGCGATTTCGGCAAGGGGACTTCGAGCCGCAGCACCAAGCTGGTCCACGGCGGGGTGCGCTACCTGGAACAGGGCAACGTGTCGCTGGTTATGGAAGCCCTCAAGGAGCGCGGCCTGCTGCTCCAAAATGCGCCGCACCTGGTCAGGAATTTAGGCTTCGTGGTGCCGAACTACGATTGGTGGGAAGCGCCATTCTACGGCATCGGCCTCAAACTCTACAACCTGCTTGCCGGCAAGTACGGCTTCGGGGCGTCGCGGATTCTTTCGCGGGAAGAAACGCTCGAACGGCTGCCCACTATCAGGACCGAAGGCCTTCGAGGCGGCGTGATTTACTTCGACGGCCAGTTCGACGATTCACGGCTGCTCATCAACCTGGCCGCGACCGCTTTCGAGCAGGGCGCCACCTTGCTGAACTATGCCCAGGTCGGGGAACTGACCCGGGATGGCGATGGCTTCGTGGACGGCGTACGATTCCGCGACGTCGAGACCGGCGAGGAATTGGAAACCCGCGCCAAGGTGGTGATCAACGCCACCGGTCCATTCGCCGACGAGTTGCGCCGCAAGGCCGACCCCTCGGTTCAGCCGATCATCGCGCCCAGCCAGGGTATCCACCTGGTGTTCGACCGCTCGTTCCTGGCCGGCGAGAGCGCCATCATGGTCCCGCATACCAGTGACGGGCGAGTGATGTTCGCCATACCCTGGCATGGCCACACTCTGGTCGGCACCACCGACACGCCCATTCCGGAGGCCACCATCGAGCCGGCCGCGCAGGAGCAGGAGATTGAGTTCATCCTCCAGACGGCTTCGTTGTATCTGGAAAAGAAGCCTACGCGCGGCGACATCCTGAGCGTCTTCGCGGGAATTCGCCCGCTGGTCCGTTCCGGCGAGTCCGGGAATACCGCGGCGCTTTCGCGGGACCATACCATCCGCATCGAAAATTCCGGCATGGTCACCATCTGTGGAGGCAAGTGGACTACCTATCGCCACATGGCGGAGGATTGCGTCAGCCAGGCGGCCACTCTGGCTCGCTTGCCGGAACGGCCTTGCGTCACCCGCCATCTCAATGTTCACGGCTTCCATCCGGCTTCCGAGAAATTCGGCCACTTATGGATGTTCGGCTCCGACGCGCCCATGGTGCGGCAACTGGAGGAGAGCGATCCCCGATGGGCCGAGCCGCTCGATGGCGCGCTTCCTTACACCGGCGCGGAAGTCATCTGGGCGGTGCGTCATGAAATGGCGCGCACCCTGGAGGATGTTCTGGCGCGGCGCACGCGGGCTTTGTTCCTCAACGCCCAAGCTGCCATCCGGATGGCGCCCCGCGTGGTGGAATTCATGGCGCGGGAGCTCGACCGGAACAGCGAGTGGGAGGCTGAAGAACTGCGGAGCTTCCACCAGACGGCGCGGAACTATCTGGTGGGCAGGCTGTAGCGGCAAGCGCGTACTCGCGCAGCCGTCATGCCGCACCCACTCGCGGCGCGGCCGTCGATTCCCTGACGATCAATTCAGCCGGGACCTTGATGATTTCGGCCGACGGTTGCCCCGACATCAATTTCAGAAGGTTCTCCATGGCCATCCGCCCCATCAGCCGCATGGGCTGCCGTATGGTCGTGAGTTGAGGTTGCGTATAGGAAGCGAAAAACAGGTCGTCAAAGCCGATTAGAGAAATGTCGGCGGGGACGCGCAATCCGTGCGACCGAATCGAGTGGAGCACCCCCAAGGCTGTCATGTCGTTATAGCAGAACACGGCTGTGGGCGTATCGGGCAGGCCCAACAGCTTGTCCATGGCCAGGGTGCCCCCTTCGGGTCTGCCATCGCCATGCACCACCAGTTCCGGGAGAAACGGCAACGCGGCTTGCGCCAGAGCTTCGCGATAGCCGGCGAAACGTTCCGTGTCCGACTGGTGGCCGTACCGATCGCCCACGTAGGCGATTCGACGATGGCCCAGCCGGATCAGATGATTGGTGGCCTCCGTGCTGGCGGGCACGTTTTCAATCATCACGGAATGAACGAACTGTCCGGGATGCTGGTTGTTAATTAGGACGATCGGCACCATCATCTCCGACAGCAGGGGAGTGTAGAGGGCGCCCACGCGCGACGAGGTGACCACAATGCCGTCCAGCCGCCTTTCGGCAAACGAGTGCACCACGCTTTTTTCCCGCGTCGGATCCGCGTTCGAGTCGGCCAGAAACACCGAATAGCCGGCATCGTTGGCGGCCAGTTCGATGCCGATGACCACTTCGCTGACAAACGGGTCGGCAATGGTGGTGACTACCACGCCAATGGTTCGAGTCCTTTGCGTCACCAGACCGCGCGCGACGGCGCTTGGCTGATAGGCCAGGTCCCGCGCGATCCGGCGGATTTTGGCGGCTGTTTTGGGATTGACCACCGGGCTGTTCTGCAGCGCTCGCGAAACCGTGGAATGCGAAACGCCGGCCACCCGGGCAACATCTTTGATGGACGCCGGTTTGTGGCGTAGTTGTGTATCGTTCATCCTGTCCGCACCGCGCATGCTGTCGCCCCGCTACTCACAATACTCCTAGGAAAATCTTGTACGCTTCCACAAGAGCACACCGCAAACGATCAGACACACCAGCGTGGTGACCAGCAAAACGACCATCCAGGGGAGATTCACAGCGACGGCCTGATGCTTGGCGCCGATGGCCAACCACACGAAGATTGCCGTGGCCACGGCGACAATCACCAGCTCCCACCAGTGACGGGGCGGTTTTTCCTTGGCTAGCGGATCTTCGCCAAGATTGCTCGACGCCACGCGCGCGGCGTCAAGACCGTAACGCACGCATTCCCGTTCCACAGCCGCTTTCCATGAGGTCTGCTCGGATTCGGATGCCTTGGCCGAACAGATCGCGCCGGCTCCCGCGATCATGGTTATCGATCCCGTGATTACCAGGACGTGAGCCTTGATACCTTGCCCGGCGAGTTCGCCGAATACCAGGACGCCCCAGGCCAGACCCCAGAGTTGGTTGGTATTGGACAGCGGAATCCCGCGCGCAATCCCGATATACTTCGCGGCATATTGTTGAAACAGATCTCCCACCACCCAGCAGAACCCGCCCAGAAAGAGCCAGAACAGCGCCGGCCGTGCTCTGACCAGTTCGGCGATGACGGCGTGCAGCCCTCCGTCGAAAGCTACGGTCAAGCTGCAGACCGTGGCCAATTCACCGAACGTGAATACCGTGACGAAAGAGAGCGGGTTCATTCCGCTGATATAGGCCTTGCGGTAGGGAATGTACATGGTGCCCAACAGCAATCCGGCGCTGAGAGCGGCCACAATCCCCAGCGCCGCGCCTCCCGGCGCCTTGTTGGTATGCTGCGAGGTGGCATAGGCCAGCAGGAAAGCCCCGCCCACAATGGCCACGGCGCCTCCTACGACGCGTCCCCAGCCGGAACCGCGCAGCTCATTGAACAGCAGCCAGCCCCAGAACAAACCCACCAGACTGTTGATGTTCCAGAGCGGAAAAGCGATGGCCAGCCCGACATTTCGCACTCCGAAGACCGTCAGCGTGTTAGCTACCGCCCACAGCATTCCCGCGAGGATCGCCCAGACGATGAGGTGCGGCTTCTCGCGAAGGTCCTGCAGCACATAGCCGCTTCCTTTCAAGGCCACGGGCACGGTCCAGCGGGCGACGAACACCCCGGCCACCATGCCGAGCGAGATCAGGAAGGGGGAAAAGCCGGCCGTCACCAATTTCGTCGGGGCCTCGGCGGCTGCCAACCACGTGGCGGCCGCTAACCCGCAGGCCACGCCTAATACGTGGAGCGAGTACGTGGAAAGCGTGGCTTTCGATGGCAAGGCGGTCATTTCACCAGCACCAGCACACCGATGCCGATGATCAGTACGATGATGGGCAACCACAAATGCGGGTCGGTTGCGATTGCCCGAGTGCGCGACTGCTTCGAATCTGCCATGGTGGTCTTGGAACTCCCGGTCATTGTCGTTCTAATGGGCGATGGTTTGCAAGGCCGCATCCACTTCGCTTACGTGCACGGGCCGCCCCTGGTGGCACGAGAGCGTGGCGGCAAGGCTGATCCGCATGGCGGCGATGGCGTCGGCTCCCGTCAGGGACGGCGGTTGCCCATTAAGCACCTTGTTCACGAAATCCTGGATCTGGGTGAGATAAGCACCCTCGAAGCGCTGCATGAAATGCGGCACCACGTCATGCGTGATGCCTTCTTGCGTCATCACCAGTATCGGCGTGTGCCGGAAGTAGCCGATCTGCAGGGAACCCTTCGTGCCCCACAACTCGGTGCGGATATCGTAGCCGAAGACCGAATTGCGGCTCAATTGCACCGAGCCCAGGGCTCCGCTCTCGAACACCATGTTCACCAGGGCGTTGTCGATATCGCCCACCGATTTCATTTCAGGGTACGCCAGGGCGCCACCGACGGCGTGAACCGTCGATACCTCGCCCAGGAACATGCGGCCCAGGTCGAAATCGTGTACGCCCATATCGGCAATCAGGCCGCCCGAGACCTTCGGATCGCAGAACTCCAGGGGTGGACGGAACGGATCGCGCGAGGTGGAGATCATCACCACGGGAGTGCCGATGACGCCATCCTCCACTTTCTTTTTCGCCGCCAGATAGCCCGCGTCGAAGCGGCGCTGGAAGGCCATATGGAAGAACACACCGGCCTTTTCCACGGCGTGCAGCATGTCGTAGGCGCCTTCCAGCGACAGCGACATGGGTTTTTCGCAAAAGATGGCCTTGCCGCAGGCGGCCGCCGCTATGACCACTTCTTTGTGCGTGCTGGTGGAAGTGATAATAGCAACCGCTTCCACATCTTTATCGTTCAGCAGGTCCAGATGATTGTCGTAGACCTTGACGCCGCTCAACTCCCGAGCGAACTGTTCGCGGAGTTCGGTTTTCTGGTCGGCAACCGCGACCAAACGAGCATTGGGGACGCGCTGCGCCAGGTTGCGCGCATAGACGCTGCCCAGCCTTCCCAATCCAATTACACCTACATTCAGGAGACGTGACATGTGGGTACCACTCCTTCGTAGATTTCCGACAGCTTGACCGGCCGGTTCTCCCGCGCGGATTTCCCGGCTGCCAGCGCAATCACCATGGCTTTGAATCCATCTTCTCCGCCCACCGGAATGGGCGTCTGCTTCACCACCGCATCGACGAACGCGCGCATTTCGCGCAAGTAGGATTCGGTGTACCGCTCCAGGAAAAAGTTCAAGGGCAGGGCCGTGTGGATGCCTGCGCGATCGCAAAGAATATGCGTATCGGGCGTGTTGTTGGCGACCGTCACCATGCCTTCCGAGCCGAACATCTCCACGCGCTGGTCATAGCCGTAGACGGCCTTGCGGCTGTTATCGATTACGGCAAATGCGCCGTTCTCAAACGCCAGCGTGACCACCGCGGTATCCCAATCGCCGGCCTTGCCGATCATGGGATCCACCAGCACGGCGGCCCTGGCGTAGACTTCGGTGACTTCGCTCGCCATCAGGTAGCGCGCCATGTCGAAATCGTGGATGGTCATGTCCAGGAAAATTCCGCCGGAGGCGCGGATGTACTGTTCCGGAGGCGGACCGGGATCGCGGCTGGTGATACGCAGCACGTGGGGCTGACCCACCAGGCCGCCGGCGATGGTCTCCACGGACCTTCAGGAAGTTGGGGTCGAAGCGGCGGTTGAATCCCACCATCATGCGGACTCCGCGGCGCGAGACTTCCTGGTTAGCGGCTTGCACTTTTTCGATGGAAAGGTCAATGGGCTTTTCGCAGAAGATCTGTTTTCCGCGCGCGGCGGCATCCACGATCATCTGGTAATGCAGATTGGTGGGGCTGCAGATCGCCACCGCGTCCACTTCGGGAAGGTCCAGCAACTCTCTGTAGTCCCCGAATGTTTTCCCGATTCCGTACCTGGCGGCAATCGCCTCCAGTTCCGCGGTGGCGACGTCACAGACGGCCACCACTTCGGCCCCGGGAATTCGATTCACCAGGTTTTCGATGTGAATCTTGCCGATGCGGCCGATTCCCAGAACGCCAAAGCGAAGCTTGCTTCCTTTCATCCGAATACCTCCTTATGTCCCTCATTCATGGTTGATGAGATCTAGTTCTTGTCCGGGTTTGGAACCAGGTAGTCGCGGATCACGGCGTTCAACTCCGCGCCGGCCGCCAGGAATTGGCGCAAAGTCCGGGCGGTGGCCCCGAACGTATCGAAATCCTCGACCGGGATGCCGTTTTCCGTGTAGGCCCGGCCGAAATCGGCGAAATGATCCGTCAATCCCTGGATAATCCTGGGATCCACCGGATTGTCCATCCGCGGAATGGGTTGGATATGGCTCGCGTTATAGCGAAGCTGCCAGGCATAAGGCGGCGAAATCACCACGTCTCCGCCGATGAACTCGCTCCAGTGCATGTGGTTGCGGAACGCGGCCGAAAGCAGGCGCAGGCGGTATCCGCGCTCCCGGTAGATGCGATAGGCCTTCTTGAAAACCGCCACGCCGGCCCATTCCAGGTAGCCGGGGTCGATGCAAATGGCCTGCTTCTCCAGCAGCACCTTCAACCAGTCGTCCAGACGGCCGACCATGATGGTGCAGACCGGTCCCATGGACCGGATATCCAGCCCCTCCTTTTCCCGGCGCTTCAGCCCGCGTTCCACGGCTTCGGCGACGGCAATGGCCTGCGGCAAGGTGAAGGAAACCGTGGCGTTGATGCTGATTCCGCGATAGGTGGCTTCTTCGATGGCCGGAATGCCGGCCCGCGTCGCCGGAATCTTCACAATCATGTTGGGCGCAAGCTGGTTGAAATGCAAGGCCTGCTCCACAATTGCCTGTGTGTTCCGGTAGAACCGCGGATCGGTCTGTATGGAAAGGCGGCCGTTACGGCCTCCCTGGGCGTCGAAAACCGGCTTCAGAAGCCCGGCGCCTTTGACGGAGATTTCTTCTATGACCTTCCAGCCAATTTGATCCTCGGTGGCCGTGGGCATTTCCTCAATCAGCGCCTCAATGCGGCCGCGCCACAGAGGCATCTGCCTCTTCAGTATGGAAAGCGCGATCACGGGGTTGCAGGTGGCTCCCACGGCGCCATGTTCGATGGAATAGGCCAATTCGTCGAGGGCCGCGGAATCGTTCCATAAACACGTGGGGGTAGTCCGGGTCATTTGGAAGAGGAGACTCTTGTAGCCGGCGGCGGACTCCATAACTCTCCAAAAACTCCGAATGATTACGTGTGCAATCCGATCGTAGCCCCACCAGAGCAACTCAGTCAAGGGGAAACTTGGCGCGCGCGCGGCCCCCGGAACAGAACCGCGAGCGTGAGCGAGCGGCCGCCACGCAGCCTGTAGTTGGCCGCCCGCTCTTACGTCGCGCCCGCGAGATAGCAGTCTTCAAACCCACAAACCTGGCGTAGAATAAAGGACGGGAAAGTTGTGCTGCCTTTCATGGGCGAAGGAGGTCCAAATCCATGTTGGGTGCCTTCCACACTTGGATCCACGGGCGGGCGGGACAGCATCAACTCACCGTGGAAACCGCACTGTTGACCGCCGCTGTCATAGTCCTTACACTCCTGACTATCGTGATTCTGTTCCTCGGTGTGTTCGTGACTCCGGCAGCTTAGAATCCCGGCAAAGCCAGGCGAAATACAGAGGCTTGCCGGCGATCACGCGGGACGCTTGCCTGGCAAACGCCCCGCCGGCGCACTCCCGCGGGCCGGGTCGCCTGCTTCACTTGAGCCACGGCTTCCCCGCTTCCACCGGCACTTCAGGAATCGCCCTACTCCGAATGCGCCCGCGAAAACTCGCGCCAGCTTGACCCGCCGTTCTATGTGTATCACACTGAGTTTTCGTTTCCGCAGCCAAACATGAGCCAACCCTCCGCGCCACCCCCCCAAACCGGCTTTGCCCTCACGGTTGTCACTACCGTCTTTTTCATGTGGGGATTCGTAACCGTCCTCAACGACATTCTGGTCCCTCACCTCAAAGCCTTGTTCAAACTGAATTACACCGAGACCATGCTGATTCAGTTCACCTTTTTCTCGGCCTACTTCCTCATGTCCATCCCTTCGTCGCGCATTCTGGCGCGGATCGGATACCGCCGCTCCCTGGTGGCGGGCCTAGCCGTGATGGGTCTCGGCGCGCTCCTGTTCTATCCCGCCTCCATCGTGCCGTCTTATGGTTTTTTTCTCGGCGCTCTTTGGGTGCTCGCCAGCGGCATCACTCTTCTACAAGTCGCCGCTAACCCTTACGTTTCCCGGCTCGGTCCGCCCGAAGGCGCCTCCAGCCGCCTCAACCTGGCGCAGGCGTTCAATTCGCTGGGAACCACCATCGCCCCGGCGCTCGGCGGCCTCATCATCCTCTCCGGCGCCGGCGCATCCTCCGTCCAACTCCCTTATCTGGGGATCGCAGCCCTTCTGTTCGCGCTCGCCTTCGCCATCTCGCGCTTCCACCTGCCCGCGCTTCCCGATATTGAAGAGCGCCACGGCATTTCCGCCGGCGACAGCATCTGGAAGCACCGGCACCTCGTTCTGGGAGCCGTCGCCATCTTCGTTTACGTCGGCGCGGAAGTCTCCATCGGCAGCTTCCTGGTGAATTATTTTTCCCAGCCCTTCATCGGCGGCCTCGCCGCCAAAGTGGCCGCGGGCTACGTATCCTTCTATTGGGGCGGCGCCATGGCCGGCCGCTTCATCGGTTCCGCCGTCATGCGCACCCTGACGCCCGCAAAAGTGCTCGGCGGCGCCGCTGCCTGCGCCTTCGTCCTGGTCTCCGCCAGCGTGGCTTCCACCGGACTTGTCGCCATGTGGAGCATCATCGCGGTCGGTCTGTTCAACTCGGTGATGTTCCCGACCATCTTCACCCTGGGCATCGCCGAACTGGGCCCGCTCACCGGCAAAGCCTCCGGACTTCTGATCATGGCGATTGTCGGCGGCGCGCTGGTGCCGCTCCTGCAAGGTGTTCTGGCCGATTCCATCGGCATCCACACCGCCTTCCTGCTGCCCGCCGTCTGCTACCTATATATCGTCTTCTACGGCTTCCGCAGCTCGCGCGTCATGCATCCGGCAGTGCCTTAGAGTACACTTTCCGCAACTTTTGGGGATTTTCTGCGTCCTATAGGCTAGGAGGACAGGATATGAGCAGCGTGAAGGACCGGCTGGAACTTGCTGAGGCGATCCTAGCCCTCATCGAGAAGAAACGCAGCGAGACCCGCGATGAATCGCTCGGCGCATCCATCGAACGCGTAGTCATCGAAAGCCAATTTCAGGAACTTGAGCACGAAATCCTCGAAAATCCCGGCGCCATCGAGCCCTGGCTCGTCCGCCGCCGTCGCGAAGATTAGCCCGGTTCCCGGCTTCTTCATTCCGGCTCCTGACTCCCGAATCCTATAGCCCGCGGGGATATCGAGGGCGTTGCCCTGGCCTCATGTACCATAGAGGTTCGGAGAGCCTGGCGTGTTCACTGCTTCCACTACCCGCTATGATTCCATGTCCTATCGCCGCTGCGGTTCGAGCGGTCTCCTCCTGCCGGCCGTGTCCCTCGGCCTCTGGCATAACTTCGGCGGCGTCGACAACTTCGAGAACTCCCGCGCCATGCTTCGCCGCGCCTTCGATCTCGGCATCACCCACTTCGACCTCGCCAACAATTACGGCCCGCCCTACGGTTCCGCCGAAGAGAACTTCGGCCGCCTCTTCCGCCAGGACTTCGCCCCCTACCGCGATGAGCTGATCGTCTCCACCAAGGCTGGCTACGATATGTGGCCCGGCCCTTACGGCAACTGGGGCTCGCGCAAATACCTGCTCTCCAGCCTCGATCAAAGCCTCCGCCGCATGGGCCTCGACTACGTCGACATCTTTTATTCCCACCGCCCAGATCCCGATACACCCATGGAGGAAACCATGGGCGCGCTGGATCAAGCCGTGCGTTCGGGCAAAGCCCTGTATGCCGGCATCTCCAATTACAACGCCGAGCAGACCGCGGCCGCGGCCGCCATCCTCCGCCGCCTCGGCACACCCTGCCTCATCCACCAGTTCAAGTACTCCATGTTCCAGCGCTGGAGCGAAACGGGCCTCCTCGAACGCCTCCGCGCCGAAGGCATCGGCGGCATCGCCTTCTGCCCGCTGGCCCAGGGACTACTCACCGATCGCTACCTCGATGGCATCCCCGCCGATTCCCGCGCCGCGAAGCCGCACGGCTTTCTCAAGCCCAGCCAGGTGGACGAAGCCCACATCGCGAAGGCCCGCACCCTTCAGGAAATGGCCCGCGAGCGCGGCCAGTCGCTGGCCCAAATGGCCCTGGCCTGGGTTCTCCGCGATTCCGTCGTATCGAGCGCCCTCATCGGCGCCAGCCGCGTCGAACAAATCGACCAAAACGTCGGCGCTCTGCAAAAGCTCCAACTATCTCCCGAAGAACTCAGCCGCATTCACGCCATCCTGGCCTAGCCGCGTCTATGCGGTGACTACGCAGTTTCTTGCTATAACCACTCCAGCGGCTTCTCCCACTTGCCGGTCTCCGCTGATCGCGCCACCGCGTCGAGCACCGCCATGTTCCGCAGCGAATCCTCGAGCGGCACCGGCGCCACACCGCCTTCCCGCACCGCCCGCGAAAACCAGTCGCCTTGCAGGGTGTACTGATCGCAGGCGGCAAACTCCTCCACCGTTGCGCCGCCGCCGGTCAGATCGCGCCCATCGTCAATCGTGATGCGCGATGTCCCTCCCGGCGCCGCATTGAACGGAATTTCCGGTGCGATGCTTCCCTTCGTCCCGTAGAACCGCATGCTCTGCTGCTGTTGCAGTTGCATGCCGCACGTGAAAACACAGTGCCCCGACGGGTATTCCAGAATCGCCGACGTCAGCACATCCACGCCGCTCAACCGCGCATCCCGCGTCATCGCGCCGAACACCCGCTGCGGCTCTTCGCCGAATACCATGCGCGACGTCTTGATCGGGTAGCAGCCAATATCCATCAGCCCGCCGCCACCCCATTCCCGCACGTTGCGCACGTTCGCCGGGTCCACATTGTAATAGCTGAACGTCCCTACCACGCTGCGCAACTCGCCGATCCGCCCGCCTCGCACCAGCTCGATGATACGCGCCCATTGCGGATGCGCCGCCACCATGAACGCCTCGCCGATCAGCACACCCGTGCGGCCGCGTGCCTCAATCAGTTGCCGCGCCTGCGCGGTATTCATCCCGATTGGCTTCTCGCACAACACGTGCTTGCCCGCTTCCGCCGCCCGCACTGACCACGGCACGTGCAAATGGTTCGGCAGCGGAATGTAAACCGACTCGATCTCCGGGTCCGCCAGCATCTCCTCGTACGACCCGTAGGCTTTCGGAATCCCCAGCCGGCGCGCTGCCTTCCCGGCTTTCTCCCGGTCGCGCGACGCGATGCCCACAATCTCGCAGCAATCGCCCAGTTGCATCGCCGGAATCACGCGCGTCACGGCAATCCTGGCGGTTCCCAAGACGCCCCATTTCACTTTTCGCATAGCATCCGCATTTTACCCCGTTCATAATCCCTGATCGCCCGGCTTTGCATTCTCCCCGGTCGCTGCGTCACTATAGAAGAGCAATGGCAACCGATACTCTTCCCCAATTTAGCAACGAACCCAGCGCCGATTTCTCCCAGCCCGGCAACCGGCAGGCCATGGAAATCGCCCTCCAAAAGGTGCGCTCCGAATTCGGTCGTGAATACCCTCTGCGCATCGGCCAGGAGTCCATCTCCACCGGCGATAAGCTCTCATCCGTCAACCCTTCTAACCCCTCCGAAGTGGTGGGCGTCCACCACCGCGCCACCACCGCGCTCGCCAATCGCGCCATCGAAGCCGCCTACGCCGCCTTCCCGCAATGGGCCGCCACGCCCGCCGCGGAGCGCGTCCGCATGGCTCTCGATGCCGCCCGTATTCTCCGCCGCCGCAAGTTTGAGTTCGACGCCTGGGAGGTCTACGAAGCCGGTAAAACCTGGCCCGAAGCCGACGCCGACGTCTCGGAAGGCATCGATTTCTGCGAGTACTACGCGCGCGAAATGCAGCGGCTCGCCTCGCCGCCACCGGTCTGCCAGCTCCCCGGCGAGAAGGACGAAATGTTCTACATCCCGCTCGGCGTCGGCATCGTCATTCCGCCATGGAATTTCCCGCTCGCCATCCTCTGCGGCATGACTATCGCCTCGCTCGTCACCGGCAACACCGCCGTCATCAAACCCTCCAGCGACACGCCCACCATCGCCGCCAAATTCGCCGAGGTGCTTCTCGAAGCCGGCTTCCCCCCGTATTCCTTCACGCTCCTGACCGGCAGCGGCGCCGCCGTCGGTGACGTCCTCGTTCAGCATCCCAAGAGCCGCTTCATCTCCTTCACCGGCTCCCGCGACGTCGGTCTCCGCATCAATGAGCTGGCCGCCAAAACCCAGCCCGGCCAGATCTGGATCAAGCGCGTCATTGCCGAGATGGGCGGTAAAGACGCCATCGTGGTCGATGCCGATGCCGACCTCGACAAGGCCGTCGACGGCGTGCTCTCCTCCGCTTTCGGCTTCCAGGGTCAGAAGTGTTCCGCCTGCTCCCGCGCCATCGTCGACGCCAAAATCTACGACCGGTTCCTCGAAAAACTGGTTCCCAAAGTGAAAGCTCTCAAGGTTGGCCCTTCCGACGATCCGGCCAATTACATGGGCCCCGTCATCAACGCCGGCGCTCAAAAGACCATCCTCAAGTACATCGAGACCGGCAAGAAGGAAGGCCGCCTCGTCGCCGGCGACCGGCCCGCTCCCGCGGGCGGCTATTTCATCCAGCCGGCCATCATCGCCGACATCGATTCCAAGGCTCGTGTCTTCCAGGAAGAAATCTTCGGCCCGGTTCTCGCGGTCACGAAAGCCAAGAACTTCGAAGACGGCCTCAAGCTCGCCAACGATTCGCAATACGGCCTCACCGGCTCGCTCTACTCGAACAATCCCGCCCACCAGCGCGAAGCCAGGGACCGCTTCCACGTCGGCAACCTGTATTTCAACCGCAAGTGCACCGGCGCGATGGTTGGCGCGCACCCCTTTGGTGGCTTCAATATGTCCGGCACGGATTCCAAAGCCGGTGGCCCCGACTACCTCTTGCTCTTCCTGCAATCCAAGGCCGTCGGCACAAAACTGTAGCCGCGCACAAAGGTGGGGCAGGCGGTGCTCGCCTGCCCCACCCGGGCGAAGCCCGGCAAGCCCGCAAGGCGCAAGCAAAAGCCGGCATAGCCCCGGAACGGGCGTAAGATAAGTGCCGGTCTTCCATCCTTCAGCCCCGCTAAACAATCCATTCAGCCAATCCCAACTTGACACCCGTCGCTCCACCGGCCTAGGTTGTAATGTGAGTCTTCCTCTTCAAATCTCTCCTGCTGGCGCTCTGGACTTGGTGTCCCTGGGCGCCTTGGTGCACCGTCTGGACCCAGGCATCATCCCCTTCCGCAAGGCTTCCCACTGCGACATTCATGTCAGCGGTGGTGAGTTCAACGTCGCCGCCAATCTGGCCGATTGCTTCCGCCTCCGCACCGGCATCGCCTCCGCCATGGTGGATTACCCCATCGGCGACCTGATCGCCGAGCGTGTTCGCGCCATGGGTGTCCAGCCCTTCTATAAGCATTTCCCCCACGACGGCGTCACCGGCCCCAACATGGCCACTGTTTACAGCGACCGCGGCTTCGGTATGCGCGGCCCGGTGGTCTTCTACAATCGCGCCAACGAGGCCGCCGCGCGCCTTAAGCCCGGCGATTTCGATTGGAAAAAAATCTTCGCCGGCGGCGTCCGCTGGTTCCATTCAGGCGGCATCTTCGCCGCTCTCTCGGAAACCACCGCCGAGGTTGTTATCGAAGCCATGCGAGCAGCCAAAGCCGCCGGCGCCGTGGTCTCCTTCGACCTCAATTACCGCGAGAAGCTCTGGAGCATCTCCGGCGGCGCCGCCCGCGCCGTCCAGGTCCTCGACCGCATCGTCAAGAACGTCGACGTGCTCGTCGGCAACGAAGAAGACCTGCAGAAGGGCCTCGGCATTCCCGGCCCCGAAGTCGCCGCCAAGTCCAAGCTGGATGCCTCCGCCTTTTTCGGCATGATCGGCCACGCCGTCGCCAAGCATCCGCAAATCAAGGTCGTCGCCACCACCCTGCGCGAGGTCCACTCCACCAACCACCACAGTTGGAGCGCCGTCGCCTGGATCGGCGGCAAGACCTACACCGCTCCCGTCGCCGAGCTCGACGTTTTCGACCGTGTCGGCGGCGGCGATGGCTTTGCCTCCGGTTTCTTCTACGGTCTGCTGGCCGGCGAGGCCCCCGAAGAGGCCGTCAAACTCGGATGGGCTCACGGCGCGCTGCTCACCACTTTTCCCGGCGACACCACCATGGCAACCCTTGAACAGGTCCGCGCTTTTGCCAAAGGCGGCGGTGCGCGCATCCAGCGTTAGAAAGCACATTTCATGCCAGCCAAAAATTACTTTGATCTCAGCGGCCGCGTTGTGGCCGTCATCGGCGGAACGTCCGGTATCGGGCGGGAACTCGCCATCGGCCTTGCCAACGCCGGCGCCAATGTCGTCCCCACCGGACGCCGTCAGCCCAATGTGGAAGAGGTGTGCGCCGCCATCGAACAGGCCGGCGTCAAAACCCTCCGCCACACTTGTGATGTAGGCTCCCGTGAATCCATCGACACCTTCCGCGACGCCGTCCTCGCGCAATTCGGGCAGGTGGACGTCTTGCTCAATGCCGCCGGCCAGATTTTCCGCAAGCCCACCGAGGAAGTCACAGAGCAGGAATGGAACCGACTCTTCGACGTCAACCTCACCGGCATGCTCCGCTCCTGCCAGTCGTTCTACCCGGCGCTGGCCGCTCACCGGCGTGGCCGCATCATCAATATTGCGTCGCTGAACTCGTTCGTCTCCCTGGTCGAGGTCACCCCTTACGCCGCCTCCAAAGCCGCCGTCCTCGCCCTCACGCGAAGCCTCGCCGTCGAATGGGCGCGCGCCGGCGTCAACGTCAATGCCATCGCCCCCGGCGTGTTCCGCACTAGCATCAACGCCGCGCTCCTCGATGGCACCGAACGCGGCCACGAGCTCAAGCTCCGCACCCCCATGGCCCGGTTTGGCCGGACCGATGAGTTAATCGGCGCGGCTATCCTGCTGGCCTCCGATTGCGCCAGCTTCATCACTGGCCAGTGCATCACCGTCGATGGCGGCTTTCTGGCCTCCGGCGTCAACCAGTAGGACGGGCCTCCGGGCCTGTTGGAGAGGGCCTGCGGCCCACGAAATTTCGTACAAAACTGAGCGTGCTGTCCGCTAGGCTTTGCCAGATTTTCGCTTTTTCAGGCCCGCGTGTATTCAGTGGTCTTTCGACCCTGGCAATGGCGCGTTGCTTCAACGTCCGCAGTATCCTGCATACGTTGGCAGCGGCCGTGCTTAAGCACCATCGGAACTGAAGAAAGTCAACCGCAAAATGATGGGCCCGCATGCCGAACCTCGCTGGGACCGCCGTTGGTCCGACTCACCCGCCGTGGCGGATTGCCCCACGGGCTCGAATTCCAGCCGCTGCGTCCCAAAGCGCTGCTCGACCTTCGTGAAGGCCGCAGGGGGTGTTTCTGCGTTATTGACAGGTGTTGCTCTAAGCGTCCTGCTCCTGACTGCGTCCGCCTGCTCTGAGTCGCCCGAAGCGCGCCTGCGCAAGACCCTGCGGTCGCAGATCACCGGCATAATTCACCTCCCGCCCGGCACGATCGAAGTTTCCACCGAGCTCATGCTCGCTCGTGGAGCGCATGACCTCACCGTCGTCGGCTCCAATACCATACTCAAGGCATCCGCTCATTTCCAAGGGCGGGCCATCCTTTGTGCGGAAGAGGTTAAGCACATCCGGCTCGCGGATTTCTCCGTGGATGGCAACCGCGAAGCCCTGTCCAAGCCAATGGAAATGGCCCCTCCCGAGAACCAGTTCCGCGTCTACTATCCAAACAACGGCATGCTGTTCGATCGCGCGGAATCTCTCGAAATCTCCGGCGTTCGCTTTTCTCATGTCGTCAACTTCGCCGTCTTAGTAAGTCGCAGCGCGGGAATTCATCTGGACCACCTCCACATAGAGGATTCCGGTTCGCTCAACAAACTCGGCCGCAACAATACCACCGGTGGCATCGTCATCGAGGAGGGGTCATCCGGCTTCGAAGTCCACGACTGCACCTTCCTCCGCATACGCGGCAACGCCCTTTGGACCCATTCCATGTACCGGTCGCCCCGCCTGCGCGACGGCCTGTTTGCGGGGAATCACTTTGATACCGTCGGGCGCGATGCGCTGGAGGTGGGCCACGCTACCGCCGTTCGCGTAACCGATAATGTTGGCGCCAACATCGGCTACCCCGTGGAGATCGTTGACGTGGAAAATAGCGGCATGCCCGTTGCCGTCGATACTGCCGGCAATGTCGACCGCACTGTCTATGCGCGCAACCGGTTTGAAGAAATCGATGGCAAGTGCATCGACCTCGATGGCTTCCACGATGGCTCGGTTCTCGAAAACCAATGCGTCAACCGCAAGCCCGCGGCCGAGTACCCCTTCGGCCATTTTGGAATCGTCATGAACAACGCGAATCCGGACATGCGCTCCGAAAACATCGAGATCTTGAATAACCACATTGACGGCACGAAATTCGGCGGACTATTCCTCATCGGCAGCGGTCATCGCGTGATTGGCAATGTCTTCACCCATTTGAATGAGGCTCAATGCAACGAGAACGCCAGGATCTTCGGATGCATCTTCAAGAGCAATGAGCCTGAAATGCTGGAGGCCGGAATCTACCTCGGACGCGGCGCCGAACGGCCTGCGGAAACCCGTGGCAACTTGATTCGCGGAAACCTCATCGCGGGTCACCAGATGAAGACCCGTTGCATTATTTTCGCACCCGGTCTTGCGAAGGCGGCGAACCAGGTTGAACAGAACCGGTGCGCCGATCAGTGAAGCGGACGTTGCTGAACAGCGCCGCGACTCCGAAAACAAGGCAGGCGTCCAGTAGCAGATTGAACAGAAACTGGTGCTTGACGGGTTCCCACGCATCGCCGAAAGCCGCCGATAGAAAGGCAACCGAGCAGCATATCGCCAGACAAATCCCTAACTCCGCCCAGCGGCGCAAACGGGGCGTGAGACCCGCCTTGAAGAGCAGCAGCAGGCCGGCAAATGGAGCCAGCAGGATGGCTCCCAGAAGATACACGCCGGCTCGCGACAAACAGCGCTCGTGGATATGGCTCCAGAGGGCCACCGCTTCGCTTCTGGCTCCCGGAAAACGGCCCGCGGAGCGGTCGAAGTTGCCGCAGAATTCCGGGCGTAGCAACAGAGCGGCTGGAAAAGCGGCTCTTATCCGTTCCCACAACCGGGCAGGCCGCTTCAGATAGAAGGCCGCCAGCGTCAGGGGAGAGACATTCGCTTGTATGGCACGCACCACGGATCCGTCCGCCACTCCTGTGCCGGGGCTCCAGGCGACCGTGCCGGAAAACCGCGCGTAGTCCGGATCGAGGCCGAGCGCTTTCAAGTCGCCGGCAGGATCGTCGGACTCCGGCAGGACCGCGAAGAAGATCATGTTGTAGGTATTGGTCACTCGAGGCGCTGGCAGGACGCAAACATACATGACGATTCCCGCGGCCAGCGTGGCGGCCGCGCCGGCCCATGCCGCGAACCGGGTCTTCCGGTCGAGATCCCGCCAGGCCAGCCGAAGGCCGTACGCGCAGAGCGGGATAGACAGGGGGGCATTCTGAGTTTTGGCCGTGATCCAAAGGATGGCAAAAATGTCCCAGCGCAAAACCAGCCCAAGGGAGGGCCGGTCGGCGAGCAAGAGAGCGATACTCTCAGCCAGGAAAAACAAGAACCAGAGACATGACGCCGGCTCCGTGTACCAGGAATTCCAATAAGCGACGTAGCCCACGTCCGTCAATATCAGAAGCATGGCGGCCCAGACCACCCGGCGCCGCGCCAGGTCCCGTGTCACATACAACAGGCGCGCTAGGGCCAGCAGGAAGATCGCCGCGTGCGTGAAGCCCACGGTCGTCAAGTCGATCGAATCCTGGCCGGTGAAGACTCGATGCAGGACGGTCGCTATTCCAGCGGGAATCAGTTCGGACGTAATCTGCTCGAAGCGTGGCTCCCGGTAGCTCGGGTCCCAAACGAATTTTCGGGTTACATACCAGTACTTATGCTCGGGCCCCTTGGGTTGCGGCGCGTATCCCAGCGGACCCAGCACGCGTACAAAATCGCCCTGGTCCGCCAGCCCGATGATTGGTGGAACAAACAGTTGCCAGCCGACCAACGCCGCGGCAAGTGCCAAAACCAGCCACAGCTCTACAGTACGCGACATGGGGGGACTCGCCCCACAGTGTAGCAACGGGTCCCATGTCTCTCAAGCACCGTTCTCGTCCCCGTCTCCGGCACCCAACCCCAGCCTGCCTTCGCCGCTGTGCGATCCTATGTTACGGAGGCGTCATGGAGTTCCGCCAGCTTCAGCTTTTTCTCGCCGTTATGGAGTTTTCCAGCGTCACGCGCGCGGCCGAAAAAATGTTCCTCTCGCCCGGCGCCGTCAGCCTCCAGTTGCATAACCTCGCGGCCGATCTCCATACCGATCTGTTCGTCCGTTCCGGCAAACGCCTCGTCCCCACCCCCGCCGCCATGCGTCTCGCCGAATACGCCCGCACCGTGCTCGCTCAGGCCCGCCGCATCGAACAGGAATTTGCCAACGACCCCCTTACCGACCACCGCCCCTTTCACCTCGCCACCGGCGCCACCACCCTTATCCACCGCCTCGGACCCCCGCTCCGCCTGCTGCGCAAGAAATTCCCCGATACTCCCATCGAAATCACCGTTTCCGCCACCGAGGAAATGGTCGCCGGTGTCCTCGACCGCCGCTTCGATCTGGCCCTCATCTCGCTTCCCTTCACCGAAGCCAACCTCGATATAGTCCCCCTCTTCGAGGAAGAATTGCTGGTGCTCAAGCCTTCGCCGCAGCGCGTCACCGGCTGGCACGTCGGCGTGATTCAGCCCGCCGAACTGGCCTCCGCTTCATTTATCCTTTACCCCAAGCGCAGCAACATGCGGACCATCATTGAGAGCTTCCTCCGTGACATGGGCATTACCCCGCGCGTGATCATGGAGGCTGACGATACCGAGGCCATCAAGAAACTGGTGGAGACCGGGTTCGGCTACTCGATCCTGCCGGAAAGCGCCCTGCGGAGCCGCCCCCGCTTCTTCCAGACGTTCCGCGTGCACGATCGCAAGCTGGCGCGCACGCAAGCCCTGGCCATGGCCCGTTCCGAGCACCGCCGGGCCCTCACCGAATCCATCGCCCGCTTTCTGCAATCCGCCTTGTCCACCCGCTGAAAAGCAGTAAAAAAATTGGTTGGCAGGCGAAAGCGCCAGACGCAAGCGCCTGCACCACAAAACGCAAGCCCTGAGCCCGGCGATTTTTTTCAGCCTGCTGAGGGACGCTTACCGCGCCGGTTCTCCCATCGCCTGCCCGTTGCGTTTCACGTCTTCGATCTGCAGCCCGTCGACGTGCTCGATGACATTCTCTTCCGCCGCATTATCGAAGCTGCAATGTGCCAGCCGGATCCCCGTGATCGGAGCGTTTTCGTACCCGCGGAAATTCACCGCGCGTTTGCTCTTCTGCGACGTGATGTGCTCCAGCGTCACATTGCGCACCACCGGTTTGAAGGGCCCGCCGCGCCCTTCCCGGTCGTCGCCTTCCGGGTAGAAGTAGGTCACTTCCAGCACGCTGTCGGAAACCTGCCCCACCGTGGTGTTGGTGAAGTAGACGTTTTCCGTCACTCCACCGCGGAAGGTGTTCGTCTTGATCCGCATTGCGTAGTTCAAATGCGGGCTATCCATGCGGCACTGATCGACGAAAATATTGCGGATTCCGCCGGAGCCTTCGCTTCCCAGCGAAACTCCGCCGTGCCCGTCCTTCATGGTGCAATCGCGCACTACGATGTTCTCCGCCGGCACGTTGATCCGCCGCCCGTCGCGGTTGCGTCCGCTCTTGATGGCGATGCAGTCGTCCCCCGTGTCGAATACGCACTGCTCCACCAGCACGTCCCTGGAACTCTCGGGATCGCACCCGTCGTTGTTCGGACCGTGGCTCGAAATCTTCACCCCGCGCACCGTCACGTTGTGGCACAGCACCGGGTTCAGCTCCCACATCGGGGAATTGCGGATGCTCACGCCTTCAATCAGGATGTTGGCCGATCGATAAGGCTGGAAGAAATTCGGCCGCAGGAACTGGCCTTCGCCGAAGACACGCTCGGCCACCGGTACGTCTTTCTCGCCCATTGCGACCAGCGCGCGGCTGGAGTCTCGCGCCTTCCAGTCCCACCAGTGTGTTCGATCGGCCTGCCCGTCCAGCACGCCCAAGCCCGTCACCGCGATGCCGGTTTGTTCCCAGGCATAAATCAGCGGCGAGTAATTCATGCACTCGGTCCCTTCGAACCGCGTGTACACCAGTGGGAGATACTGCTTGGGATCGTTGCTGAAGAAAAGCGTCGCGCCCTCTTCCAGGTGCAGATTCACGCGGCTCTTCAGGTGGATCGCTCCCGTCGAAAACTCTCCCGCCGGCACCACCACGCGCCCGCCGCCGGCCGCCGCGCAGGTCTCGATCGCTTTGCGGATCGCCGGCGTGGAGTCGTTCGCGCTCCCTTGCTTCGCGCCGTACCTGGTGATGTCGAAGACCCGGTTGGGGAACTTGGGCGCTTTGATGCGCGCCAGCACCGCCGCCATTTCCCTGGCCGGATCCTTGGCCTGGTACGGACCGGCCTGGAACGCGCCCAGCCGGCGGCGCACCGCCAGCGCCGCCGCCGCGCCCAGGAACTCCCGCCGCGTCATGGCTACTTCAGCCCCGCGAACTTCTCGAAGTTTCCGCGGAACAGCCGCGCCACGTCCCGCTGGATGTCCGCCTGCGTCACCTCGCGCCCGTCTTCCGCCAGCAGCCGGTAGGTGTTCGTCAGAATCGGCGCCATGGTCCGCCGCGTGTTGCGCCACTTGTAAATCACCTGCTCCAGGATTCGCGCGTCGGAATGCTGCGGGATAAAGCTCGTCCCCAGCATTTCCAGCCGCTCCCGGGTGATCTCTTCCACAATCGATGGGTTGTTGAGGAACCACCAGCAGCCGAACGGCATCAGGTTGGCGAACTTCCGCGCGTAGACGCACAGCTCGTGCTGGTTTTCGCGGCTCAGCACGCTGATCAGGAACCGGTTCCCCGGATACTCCCGCGCCAGGTATTCCACCGCCAGCAGATCCGCCTTGCCCACTGCATCGCCCGCCAGTTTCAGCGCCGGATTCACCAGGTACCGCACTCCGATCATCAGCGAAAGCGGGATTCCGAACTCGCGGCACGCCGGCAGCACCGCTTCCGCCAGTAGCCGGCCGCGCACCGAATCCTCCGGAAACCGGAACGTGTCCGGCAGCGAGACCGCCATGTACACCGGCTTCATCCGCGCATGCCAGTCCGCCAGGAACCGCCGCACCTCGGACGTCGATTTCCCGGTGGCCTGCGCGTCCACCTGGTAGCCTTGGCCGGCGAGAATCTGCCAGTGCTCCGCCCACTTGTTCAGAATGCGGTCCAGCCGCAGCACCGGATGGAACAGCGGGTCCAGTTCCGCTCCTCTTAACCACTCGGGCGCTTCCGCCGGATCCAGCGGGTCGTTGGTCATCGCCGCTTGGCCGATGCCCGCCAGCTTGAAGACGTTGCGGATGTGCGCCGGCAGTTTCTGCGCCGCGAAGAACGCGCGCGCTTCGTTCAGATTTTGGCCGTCCGTCGGCAGCCCGAATGCCTGCAGCACCGCAATCACGCCGCGCGTGGCTTCCGATACCGGCGCGTTCTCCACGAACAGCGCCTTCCAGATGACGTCCGCCTTTTCCCGCTGCGAAAGCTGCCAGTAGGCGGCCGGCTGGATGGTCGAGGAACGGAACAATTCCGCTTCCAGATAGTGATACGTCACCAGGTTGTCGATGCCCCACAACCCCACCGGCCCCAGCGAGGGCATGTACAGGTGGGTATGGACGTCAATGAATTGTGCCACCCGGAGTTCGTGCTCCACTGCCGGCCCAATCTGGCTGGCATCCAGTGCATGCGACCCGGCGGCCCGGTCAACTGTTATCGTCTGCATTTGATCCTAGAATCCTTATGCTACCTATCCTATGTCAAATCCGATTCGTTAAAGGGTGGTTTGAGCCAGACTCAATGATGCGGCCCGCCAACCTTTAGTTTTTCTCAACCTTGCCTTTAGGAATTCGTCGTTGACCTTCCCGTTGCAGCCTCCTATAGTGGGGTCACGAGTTGGTAATGGTGAGGTTAGGACCGAGTTGTGCCGAAGTTTCTGGAAAAGTATTCGATTGGTGTCGGTGACCGTTTTGCGCATCAGGCCAAACCTCAATTGGCTGCCTGTGTGCACGCGGCCCAACTGGGCGCCACGATCGTCCCCGTTTGGAATAAGTCCAATCGTGAGCATAAGATAGTCGGCTCAGAGCCCTCCGGCACACGCGCCGCCGCCGATGCCGCCGTCCGCGCCCTCCACTGGCCGTATTCCTATTACCTCGACGCCGATCACGTGAACAACGATAGCGTCGGCCGCTTTATCGGCCCCTGCGACTTCTTCACTCTGGATGTCGCCGACTTCATCGGCCGCCCCGCCGAACCTGCTTCGGTCGACAGTTTTCTGCACCGTCATCCTGAGTTCTCAGTCCGGGCCCGCGCCGCCGCCGTCAAGTACCTCTTTGCCGTCCAGGAAGCCGGCCGCATCTACCGCAACATCGCCGGCCGCAAAGACCCCGCGACTTTCGTCACCGAAGTCTCCATGGACGAAACCGATTCTCCGCAA
This sequence comes from Bryobacterales bacterium, assembly GCA_963842505.1. Classification (GTDB taxonomy): domain Bacteria; phylum Acidobacteriota; class Terriglobia; order Bryobacterales; family Bryobacteraceae; genus PALSA-129. The sequence continues at coordinate 805,377 of CAWJGZ010000002.1, read as the reverse complement.
ACTCCCGAACAGCTCCTGCTGATCCTCGCCGCCATCGCCGATGAAGCCATTCCCATCCAGACCATCGCTCCCAAGTTCACCGGCCGCTTCAATAAGGGCGTCGATTATGTCGGCGATGTCGCCCAATTCGAAAAGGAGTTCTCCGCCGATCTGGATGTCATCGCCCACGCCATCACGGCCTACGGCCTTCACGCCAATCTCAAGCTCAGCGTGCATTCCGGCTCCGACAAGTTCTCGATCTACGAACCCATGCGCCGCGCGATTCGCCGTGCCGGCGCCGGCATCCATCTGAAAACCGCCGGCACCACCTGGCTCGAAGAACTGATTGGTCTCGCCGAAGCCGGACCCGAGGGCCTGGCGTTCGCCAAGGAGATTTACGCCGAAGCCTTCGCCCATCGCGACGATCTCTGCGCTCCTTACGCCGCCGTCATTGATATCAATCCCGCCTGCCTGCCAGACCCGCGGGACGTGGCCCACTGGACCGCCGAACAGTACGCCGGCGCCCTCCACCACGACCAAAGCAACCCTCTTTTCAACAAACACGTACGGCAGTTGCTGCACGTCGGCTACAAGGTCGCCGCCCACATGGGCGACCGTTACATCCAAATGCTCGACGCCTGCGAAGAATCCATCTCCCGCAACGTGACTGAAAATCTCTTCGCTCGCCACATCGAGCCCCTGTTCCTGCGAGCATGAGAGCCTTAATTCCATCTCACCGCCGGGGCGCCGAAACACAGAGAACGACAAGATGCAATTTCTTGCGTTTTTCCTCCGCCTCCGGGCGTGTCTGCGGTGGGTTGATTTTGGCTGTTTTCTGCGCGCACGCTCAGGATACCCGCACGGTCACCGAACCCGTCATCCCTCCTTCCTGCGCTTCGCTCACCGCCCGGCTGCCGGTCAAACTCGCCGCCGCGGACGAAACCCAACCCGACACCGCCCGCATCCAGGCCGCCCTTGACCATTGCCCCGCCGGCCAGGCCGTCGAACTCAAGGCCGATGCCGCCTCCGCCGCGTTTCTCTCCGGCCCGCTTCAGTTGCGCGCCGGCGTCACTCTCCTGATCGGCGCCAAGACCATCCTCTACGGTTCCCGCAATCCGCGCGATTACGACGTCACTCCAGACTCGTGTGGCATTGTCAATAGGACCGGCCACGGCTGCAAAGCTCTGATTTCCGGCGACCACATCGCCGGCGCCGCCGTGATGGGCGATGGCGTGATCGACGGCCGCGGTGGCGACTCGCTCACCGGCCAGAAGGTTTCCTGGTGGGACCTCGCCCAGGAAGCCAAGGTCAAGAACGAAAACCAGAACTGCCCCCGCATCCTGGTCCTGTCGCACGCCGATAACTTCACCCTCTACCGCATCACCCTGAAGAATTCTCCCAATTTTCACGTCGCCTACAACGGCGGCAACGGCTTTACCGCTTGGGGTGTTATTATCGACAGTCCCAAGACCGCTCGCAATACCGATGGCATCGATCCCGGCAATTCCACCAACGTCACCATCACCCACTGCTTCATTCACACCGGCGACGACCAGGTGGCCATCAAAGCCGGCGCGCCCGGGCCCACCACCCACATGACCGTCTCGCACAACCATTTCTATACCGGCCACGGAATATCCATCGGCAGCGAGACCGATGGCGGCGCCAGCGCGATCCTGATCACCGACCTTTCCATCGACGGCGCCGACAACGGCATCCGCATCAAATCCAATTCCACCCGCGGCGGCCTGGTGCACGATGTACGCTACGAAGACGTCTGCATCCGCGATACCAAGAACCCCATCTACATGGATTCCCATTACACAGCCGCCACCGGGCCCACCCACGATAAGGTCCCCACCTTCACTGGAATCGTGCTCCGTAATGTGCGCGTCGAGGGTCCAGGTAAGATCACACTTGACGGTTACGACCACACTCACCGTTTGGGGATAACTTTCGACAACGTTACTCTCGATCGGCCCGGTGATATAAACATGTCTGCGCACTTTGCGGATCTCACTTTGGGCCCTGGCCTGGTGAATTTTCTCCCAGCCGGCGAAGACGTCACGGTATCGCAAGTCTCAGGCAAAGGAGCTTCGAACGCATGCAACGGAAAGTTCGTGCCCATGCCGAAATAAGGTCTTACACAAACGTTTATTAGGAGTTGTTTATGAAATTCAGGTTAGTCTCGCTTCTCGCATTGTTCATTCCCGCCGCGCTATTCGCTCAGGAATTTCGCGGCACCATCAGTGGCTCCGTAACTGATCCTAGCGGCGCGGCCATAACCGCGGCAAAAGTCACCGTTACTGAAGAACACACCGGCACCAAGATCCCCACTGTTTCCGATTCCGCCGGCCAGTACGCCGCTACCTTCCTGCTCCCCGGCGATTACGATATCTCCGTGGCAGCCCCTGGCTTTAAGGAAGCCCTGCGCAAGGGCGTGCACGTGGGCGCCGGCGACCATCCGGTGATCGACGTCAGGCTCGCCGTTGGCGATGTCAGCCAGACGGTGGAAGTCACCGCCGATGCCTCTCTGGTCAACACCGAGAATGCCACCGTTGGCCAGGCCGTGACCACCAAGGAAGTGGAGGAACTGCCCATCAACGGCCGTACCCCCATGATGGCCGCGGGCTTGGCCATTGGTGTAGTCGCCTATGCCCAGCCCACCCTGGTACATCCTTTCGATAGTGGCGGGGCCGCCGGATGGTCCATCGCCGGCGCTTACACCCAAACCAGTGAACTGCTCCTCAATGGGTCGCCGGATGCCACCTGGGACGGACGCCTGGCATTCAGCCCGCCGCAGGACTCCGTGCAGGAAGTTCGCGTTAAGGCATTCGATACCGACGCCGCATTCGGCCATACCGCCGGCGGCACACTCAACCAGATCACCAAGAGCGGCACCAATGCCTTTCATGGCTCGGCTTGGGAGTTTAACCAACCCAACACTCTCACCGCCAATGATTTCTTCCTCAACAAAGCCGGCACACCGCGGCCCGTCACCCACTTCAACCAGTACGGTGTCACCGCCGGCGGACCGTTCTATGCCCCGCACGTAATGGACACCCGCAACAAGCTGTTCTGGTTCTTCGCCTGGGAAGGCATCAAGGACGGACAGCCGAATCCTTTCACCGGCACGGTTCCCACCGACGCCATGCGCCAGGGTAATTTCGCCGGCCTGCCCACTATTTACGATCCCTTCAGCGCCACGCTCAGCGGCACCACCATCAACCGCTCGCCGCTTCCCAATAATGCGATTCCCTCGTCGGAGATGAGCTCGATCGCCAAGAGTTTCCTGCAGTATTTCCCAGAGCCCACCAACCCGGCGGCCACCATCAATAACTACGTCAGCGCGCCCAATACCACCGACGATTACAGCAACGAAATGGGCCGCATCGACTACAACATGAGCGACAAGAGCCGCCTGTTTGGAGATGTACGCCACACCGATTACACCCAGTCCAAGAACGATTACTTCAACAATATTGCGGAAGGCTCACTGCTCTATCGCAACAACTGGGGCATGGCCGTAGATGAGGTTTACACTATTAATCCCACCGACATCCTGGATGTCCGCGTGAACTTCACACGCATGAACGAAGGCCACAATATCCCGAGCATGGGCTTCAACCCGACCTCGGTAGGCCTGCCGAGCTACCTCGGCGGCGACTCGAATTACCTGCAAATGCCGGTGATTTCCTTCAGCAGCACGACCGGCATCCAGGCCCTCGGCGCTACCGGCGCCAACAAACTGCCTTCCCAGTCCTACCAGGTGTTCGGTTCCTGGATGAAGATTAAAGGCGACCACACTCTCAAGGTTGGCGCGGATTTCCGCCAGTACCGCCTTAACACGTTCACCGCCGGCAACTCCACCGGCGCAATGTCTTTCTCCGCCAATAGTTGGGTTCGGGCTTCTTCCAGCGCTTCTTCCACCGTCACCACGGGCCAGGATATCGCTAGCTTCCTGCTCGGCCTTCCGACCGGCGGCAGCTACGACCTCAACACGTTCGCATCCTGGTATGCCTATTACGGCGCCGGGTTCATTCAAGACGATTGGCGCGTCAAGCGCAACCTCACCATCAACTTGGGGCTGCGTTACGAGCACGATTTTCCCTATAACGAGAAGTACGGCCGCACCGTAGATGGCTTCGATACCAGCTCTGCCAATCCGCTTTCAGCCGCGGCCACGGCGGCGTATGCCAAAGCTCCCATCTCCCAGCTTCCGGCCAGTTCTTTCAATGTGCTCGGCGGCCTCACCTTCCCCGGCGCCGGACAAACGGCCGTCTATAAGAACCAAACGCACGTGGTCAGTCCGCGCGTGGGCCTGGCCTGGACTCCCGATGCATTACACGGAAAAACCGTGGTGCGCGCCGGCGTGGGCATCTTCGTGGCGCCCGTTACCATCGCTTCCATGGGCGTAGACGGCAAGTACTCCACCAACCCCCTCACCAACCAGGAAGGGTTCAGCCAGACCACCAGTCTGACGGCTACCAGCAACAATTACCAGACGCCTCTGGCCACCAGTTCTTTGGCCAATCCCTTCCCCAACGGCTTCCTGCAGGCCAGTGGCAGTTCACTCGGGCTGCTGACCTTCGCCGGCCAGGCGGTCTCGTTCATTAATCCCGACGTGAAGAGCCCGTATTCCATGCGTTGGAACTTCGGCATCCAGCAGAGCCTCACTCCCAACCTGATGCTGGAAGTCGATTACATCGGCAACCACACGATCCACCTGCCGATCGATTACACCCAGCTCAATGGGATTCCACGGCAGTTCCTGAGCACGCTGGGCACGCGCGACACCGGCGAGAACTTCCTCACCGCTACCGCAACCAACCCGTTCTCCGGCCTGCAAACTTCCCAGAACACCGCCAGCACCACTGCCGCGCAGCTTTTGGCCAAGTACCCGGAATTCCCCGTCGGCGATAGCGCCAGCGGCTGGAGCGGCTCCGGTGGCGTGCTCGAACAGAATCTCAACGTTGGCAGCTCCAACTTCCAGAGCTTGAACGCGCGGCTCGAAAAACGCGCTTCCCACGGCTTGAACTTCGTGTTCAATTACGTCTACTCGAAGCTGATGGAGCGCTTGACCTGGCTCAACGACTCAGATCCGCTCCCCGAATATCGCGTTTCGCCGCAGGACCGCAACCAACGCTACGTGCTGGCCGCCACCTATCAACTGCCCATTGGCAAGGGCACGGCGCTCGATCTGAAATCGGGCGTTCTCAACTCGGTGCTGGGCGGCTGGCTGTTGAACTCGGTCTACACTTTCCAGACCGGCGCTCCCATCATGTGGGTCAACGGCAGCTCTTCGAGCCCCGGCGACTACGTGTACTTCGGTGGCCCGCTGAACGTGGATCCGCGGTCGATCAACGCGCCGGCTTTCAATACCTCGGTCTTTGACGCCAAGTCGGCTGACACCTTCCAGTACCACCTGCGCACGTTCTCCACCATGTTCAGCAACGCGCGGGCGGACGGCATCAACCAGTTCGATCCGTCGCTCTCCAAGCGTTTCGTGATTCACGAGAGCGTCGCCGTGCAGCTTCGTCTGGAAGCCTTCAACGCGCTCAACCACCCGGTTTTCGCGGCTCCTTCGACCACCGCGTCGAACTCCGCGTTCGGCACCATTACGGCGTCCGCCAATCGTTTCCGTACGCTTCAGATTGGCGCGCGCTTCACGTTCTAAGTAACTGAGTAGGACTGTTCGCATCGACACCCGGCACAGAACCGCGAGTGTTAACGAGCGGCCGCCACGCAGCCTGTAACTGGCCGCTCGCTCACGCTCACGGTTCCTTGCTGAGTAGCTGGTACGCCCAGAATCGCCTGTTTCTCCGGGAAATCGCGATGCCATCCACTCCTATGTAGCAGACCCCTGGCCGTCTACCCCTTTTTCTTGCCGCGCACATTCAGATAAACTGGCGCGATATGAACCTTTTCCGCCTGGCGTCTTTTCTTGCTGCGCTTGCCTGGCCGGCCGCCGCGCCTTTTGCCCAGACCGCTCTCCATCCGTTCCGCCTTGATGACTTGGCGCGTGTGCGCGAAGTGCGCGATCCGCAGTGCTCGCCCGACGGGCAGTGGGTGGCTTACACGGTCTCGACAACCGATACCAAGGAAGACAAACACGATACCGACGTCTGGATGGTGAGCTACGACGGCCAGCGTGATGTGCGCCTCACTTCCAGCCCCGAAAACGAAGGCACCGCGCGCTGGAGCCCGGACGGCAAGTATCTGGCGTTCCTCTCTTCGCGGCCCGGCAAGGCCAAGGGCAACCAGTTGTGGCTGCTCGACCGGACCGGCGGCGAGGCCCAACAGCTCACCGATTTCAAGGGGCGCTTGCAGAGCTACGAATGGTCGCCCGATTCGAAGCGTCTGGCGGTGGTCATCGGAGATCCCGATCCCGAGGCGGACGCGGCCGATAGCGGCGCGGCTGCCAACGGCGCCGGCGGGCGTGGTAAAGCGCCCAAGCCCATCGTCATTGACCGCTACCACTTCAAACAGGATGGCGCCGGCTACCTGACGGGCGACCGCCGCAACTACGTCTACCTGTACGACATCGCCGCCAGAAAACTGGAGCGCCTCACCACCAACGCGAAGTACGATGAGTCGTCGCCGGTTTGGTCGCCGGATGGCGCGCGCATCGCGTTCATGAGCAACCATGCGGCAGACCCGGACCGCGACCCCGAAAGCCAGCTCTACGTGGCGGAAGCGCGCGCCGGCGCTGCCGAAAAGCAGCTCAGCCCGCTTGAAATGCGCGCCGGCCGCGCGCGCCCCGAGTGGAGCCCGGACGGCAAGAGCATCGCGTTTCTGGTGGGTGAAGCCGACAAGAAGTTCAGCGCCTACGGGATGGAGCGCCTAGCAGTGGTGGAGGCCGACGGCAGCAGCGCTCCCACGCTGGTCAAAGCCGTGGCCGATCTGGATCGCGGGGTGAGCGCGCCGCGCTTCAGCGCCGACGGCGCATCCATCAGTTTCCTGGTGGCCGACGACCGCTCCGTGTACCCGGCGCGCGTGCGCCTGAGCGGCGGCGCCGTCGAGCGGCTGATGCAGCCGCCGGCGGTGGTCGCGAGCCCCAGCGTATCGAAGAACTGCTCCGTGCTGCTGGGAGGCGGCGACAACAAACCGGCGGAGATTCTTGCGTGGGAGAACGGCAGGCTTCGCCAGATCACGCACCAGAACGACGCCCTCATGGCGGAACTGGAAATCCCGCCGACCGAGGAGGTCAGCTTCCTGAGCAAGGACGGCACCGAAGTGCATGGCCTGCTCACCATGCCCGCCGGCTACAAAGCGGGCGCCAAGGCGCCGCTGCTGCTGCGCATTCACGGCGGTCCCAACGGGCAGGACGCGCACTCTTTCAGCACCGAAAAACAGATTCTGGCAGCCAACGGGTATGCCATCCTGGCCGTGAACTATCGCGGCAGTTCCGGGCGCGGCCAGAAATTCTCGCGTTCCATCGCCGCCGATTGGGGTCATCTCGAAGTGGAAGATCTGGAAGCCGGCGTGAACCACGTCATCCAGATGGGCGTGGCCGACCCGGACCGCCTGGGCGTGGGCGGCTGGAGTTACGGCGCCATTTTGACCGACTACATGATCGCCACCGATGCGCGTTTCAAGGCCGCCACCAGCGGCGCCGGCACCGCCTTCACCATCGCGTTCTATGGAACCGATCAGTACATCACGCAGTACGATTATGAAATCGGGCCGCCGTGGAAAGCCTTCGACACCTACGTGAAAATCTCGTATCCTTTCCTGCACGCCGACCGCATCAAGACTCCCACGCTGTTTCTGGGCGGCGAGCGCGATTTCAACGTGCCCGTGCAAGGCGGACAGCAGATGTACGAAGCGCTGAAGAGCCTGGGGATCGACACCCAACTGATCATCTACCCCAACGAAACGCACGGCATCCAGCGCCCCAGTTACCAGCGCGACCGTCTGGAGCGATATATAGCCTGGTACGACAAGTATTTAAAGAAGAAGTGAAGCGGGACAGTGCCTTGCAGTGACGTGGCCGCGAGATTTGGCGCCACTGGCCGTCTCACTGCTCTTTGTTCCGGCGATCCGGCGCTATTGTCCGTTCGTTTCCGTCGAGAAAACGCTCGAACCAATACACTTGCCATTGCAAGCTCTCCACGAGGTGCTTGGGTTCGCCCGTTCGGGTCAGATCGTGATTCTCGCGGGGAAAAATCACCAGCTCCGTCGTGACCCCGAAGTGCTTCAATGCTCGAAACCACTGCTCGCCTTGCTCCAGCGGCACCCGCTGATCGTTATCCGAGTGCAGGATAAGAACCGGCGTCTTCACGTTTTTCGCATACCGTATGGGGGAGTACCGCCAATACAGATCGAAATTCTCATACAAGTCGCCGCCAAAATCGCGCTGATGATCGTAGAAAAGGTCGCGAGTCCCTTCAATGCTTATGAAATTCGAGATGCTGCGGAGGGTCACGGCCGCCCGGAAGCGATTCGTCTGCGTGACGATCCAGTTCGTCATGAAACCGCCATAGCTCCCGCCGGTCACGCCGAGCTTCGTCTGGTCGATCCAGGGGTACTTAGCGAGCGCCGCGTCCACCCCATACATTAGATCCTGGTAGGCCTTACCGCCCCACTCGAGATTCACCCCGCGCGCAAAGCTCTCTCCATACCCGGAGGAGCCGCGCGGATTGGCGTAGAAAACCGCCCAGCCATGCGCCGCATATACCTGAAATTCGTGGAACCATCCAACGCCAAACATGCTGCCGGGTCCGCCGTGGATCACGAGGACCATTGGGTAGCGCTTCCCCGGCTGCCAATCCAATGGCTTCATGAAAAATCCGTCGATCGGCCATCCGTCGGCGCCTCGGAATGGAAGCCGCTCCACCGAGGCGAAATCCAACTCCTTCCACAGTTCCGCATTGCAATTGGTCAGCCGGCGTTCCTTCTTTCCGTCCAAATCGGAGGCATAGAGCTCATCCAGGTCTTTGACATCGTCCGCTCCATATACCATCTGGCTCGTACGCATGTTCAGATCCATGCCTTGCACCACCCGCTCCCCTGTCGTGACGGGAACAATCCGCGCCGAATCCGCACTGAGCCGGAATATGTGCTGCTGACCGCGATCCCCGGCGACGTAGTAGAGGTCGTTGCTTCCCCCAGCCCATTCTAATTGGCTGACTACACGATCCAGTTCCTTTGAGCCAAGCTCCGTCCTGGCGGGCGTGGACAGCCTCGCGATCCATATTCGCTGGGAATCTTCCGCGCTTTGCGCTCCCACGAATGCGATGCGCTTCCCATCGCTCGACCAGCGGGGATGGCTGGAGCCGCCATGGATGTCCGTAATGCTGGTGGGCTGTCCTCCCGTGCCTGGGATAACGAAGATATCGGTACTGCGTTCAGTATCTTCTTCCGTGGCTTGCGAGGAAAAGGCTATCTGCGACCCGTCGGGCGACCATTGTGGCTCGGCGTCCATGCGTTGATCCCCAAACGTGAGCTGCTTTGCGGCGCCGCTGCCGGTCTCAACCATCCAGATGTGGGGGCGCCGGTCATCGAAGTAGCCGAGGCCGTTCAATTTGTAAAAAGACTGAATGTAATGACGAACGTCGGACCGCTCCTTTCCCTCGGAGGACACCGCGCCGCCGCGGCTGACGCAAGCTAGTTTCGCGCCGTCTGGAGACCAGGCAAAGTCGGTCACTCCGCCACGGAGACTCGTGAGCCGGCGGCACTCGCCGCCTTGAATCGGCAACAGGTAGACCTGGGTCTCGGCATTTGTTTGTGAGTCTCCCTTGCGGGGTTCGACCTGCGGACGCACGGACAGAAATGCGATGCCGTTGCCATCGGGGCTCCATCGCGGCCTGGATGAGCTAGCCCCTGTTGTAAGGCGCCGTGGCGCGCTGTCTCCCCCCGTAGGGACAAGCCAAATCTCGGACACCCGCCGGTTGGATTGCACATCCACGCGGGTTATGGTGAACACCACCGAGCTTCCGTCCGGCGAAATATGAGGATCGCCGACGTTTTCAAAACGGAAATAATCTTCCGGCGTTACGCCACGCCGGGTCTGCGACATTGCGCCGCACGGGTACAAAAGCGTGATTAGCAGAAGCAGTTTACCAGCCGTTCTGCTCCACACGCGGCAATTGCGTTGGGGTACGGTCATCGTTGGGTGCCTCCGGCATTGGTCGCCAATTGCTCGTCATAATGAAGCACGGTCAGCAGCAGGATTTGTATGCCTTGATACGCATCTTTCGGCTCGTACCATTCCTGGAGCGAGTGGAAGCTGCCGCCCCGGCCTCCGCCTCCGACCGTCATCGCCGGTTTGCCGAGACTGGAAACGGCATTGGAGTCCGTGCTGCCTGGCATCAACTCAGGTTGGCCCAATCCGAGATCGCGGACAGCCGATTCGGCGGCATTCACCAGGCGGACGTTGTTTGGCTTGGAGATGGCGTGACGAAGACCAATCATCTCGGTCTTGACCGTCACTTCCCCTTCGGCGCTGTTTCGCGACCGGTTCTCCAGAGCGACTCCCTCCTTCACCACGCCGAGGAACCGCTGTTCCAACCCGACCAACTCATCTTCGTCGGCGGACCGCATATCGAATTCAAACCAGGCCTCGAAAGGAATCGAATTAACCGAAGTTCCCCCGCCGATTCGGCCTACATTGTAAATCGTCCGCGGATCCGCGGGCACGGACAGGGATGCGATCCGCGCCACCACATACCCCAGCGCTTCGGCGGGGTTGGCGCGGCCGAAGTTAAACCAACTGTGGCCGCCCGGTCCGGAAAAGCTTACGCGGTAACGCCGGCTGCCGATCTCGGTATTGAAGATCCGCGCGGGCAGGTCCCCGTCCACCGAGATAAATGCGTCCAGCATGTCTTTGTATTTGCTCTTTTCAAAGAGATACTTGATGCCCCGAAGATTTCCGATCCCCTCCTCTCCGACATCTGCCACAAATAGCAGGGAGTCATCAGTCGCCAAGGCGCCGGCATTCAGTGCTTCGGCCAGCCCCGACAAGACCGCCAGTCCGCGGCTGTCATCGACGATCCCCGGCCCATTCAGCCGGTCTCCCACCCGCTTCACGGTAAAGTCGGTCCCCGGCGGGAAAACGGTATCAGTATGGGCGGCGATTACAATAGCCCGGGGGGACCGGCCCTTCCGCCAGCCCAGCACGTTGCCCTCCGGGTCGATTTCCACATTGTCCAGGTGGAGGCGGCGGAACTCATCCGCCATGAACCGCGCCCTCTGTTGTTCGGCAAAGGGCGAGGACGGAACCTGGGCAATCGCGATCTGCTTTTCGATGTTGGGTTCCTGATGCTCCCGAATGTATCCGGCTGCCTTTGCCACCTCGGGCCGCGACAAGAGTGATTGTTGCCCGAAGCTCAGTGAACCGGCCCCAACCATTGCTAAGAGCAAACACACCTTTTCGCCTCTGCTTCTCATTGGTGTCCGCATCGCCCTCAGTATGAGCCGCCGCCCAAAAATTTGTCAAATAGGCGCTAACCTGTAGCACATATCGGTAAAACCGATCATCCAGCCACCTGTTTTGGGCGCCGGCAGAGCCGCTGGATCAGCGATTCGCGGGTGCATCGACCCGAGCGTAGTGGCCGAACCGGCGGAGGCCGGCGCGCTGTTCCTGGCCGCCCAGGATGTCAGGTTTCCAGCTTGAAGCGCGTGGATGCCAGCCCATACATGCGGCGCCAGAACAGCCGGTTCACGGTCACTACCAGCGCCGCCATCACCACCGTTGCGCCCAACAGCATGGCGACATTGCCGCTTTCCGTGGCGCGGCTGATGATGGCGCCCAGACCGGTGGTCGAGTAGGTCTTGTGCTGGACGGTGGAGTATTCGGCCACGATGCTGGCGTTCCAGGCGCCGCCGGACGCGGTCACGAAACCGGTGATCAGGTAGGGGAAGATAGCCGGCAGCAGAAGCCTGCGCCAGCGTTCGAAGTTGCTCATGTGGAAGATGGAGCAGACCTCCTTGAGGTCCGTGGGAATGGCAGTCGCGCCGGCGATCACGTTGAACAGGATGTACCACTGGGTGCCCAGCAGCATGAGCAGGATGGAGCCGCCGCCCAGTCCGCCGCCGGCGCGGATCAGCGCCAGCAGCACGATGGGGAACACCGCCGTGGCGGGCACCGAGGCGGCAATCTGCGCGATGGGTTGGGCCAGCGCGGCCAGCCTGGGCCGCAGCCCGATGTAAACTCCCACCGGGATGGTCCATAGGCCGGCTAGCGAGAGAGACAGCAGTACGCGCAGAAAAGTAGCGCCGGCGCCCACGAAGATCTCACGCACTTCGAGCGGCGAGAGGGCCGTCAGCATGATGCCCATCCGCGCCACCGCGTAGAGAATCACCAGCAGCGCCGCGCCGGCGGCCGCGCGGCCCAGCCAGCGGCGCCGGGCGCCGGGCGGGTGAAGGGTGTGTGCGGCCGCCTGCTTCCGGGCGAAATAGAGATCGATGCGTTCGTGCGCCGGTTCGATGGCGATGTGGCCGATGGTGGCCAGCACCCGCGAGCGGCGCAGCCATGTCAGGATGGGGGAACGCGGAGTCTGCACGGCCTCCACCTGCTCAAACTTGAACTTCTCGGCCCATGCGATGATGGGTCGCCACAGAAGCTGGTCCATCAGCACGATGACGGCGATCATGGTGGCAAGGCCCCACGCGATGGAGCGCATGTCGGCGTTGTCGGCGGCGGTCTGCAGGTACGAACCGAGCCCCGGCAGGCGCACGCTGTTGCCGAGGACGAAAGCTTCGCACGCCATCAGAAAAAACCAGCCGCCCGCCACCGACATCATGGAGTTCCATACCAGGCCGATGGCGGCGCAGGGCATCTCAAGCCGCGTGAAACGCTGCCACCAGTTGAGGCGGAAGACGGCGGCGGCCTCCATCAGCTCATGCGGAATGTTCTTGGTGGAGGAATAGACGCTGAACGCCATGTTCCAGACCTGGCCGGTGAAGATCAGCAGAATGGAGCCGAGTTCCACGCCGAACTGGCGCGTGGGGAAGAGCGCCACCATGGCCGCCATGACGGGCGGCAAAAAGCTGAGCACGGGGATGGATTGCAGGGTGTCGAGAAGGGGAATCAGGATGCGCTCGGCCCTGGGGTTGTGAGCGGCAATCTGGCCATAGACGACGGCGAAGACCAGGCTGACGAAGTAGGCCACCAGGATGCGGGCCAGCGAGAAAAGGGCGTATTGCGGCAGCGCGCCGGGCGTGAGATGAAGCGGCGGTTGGATGTTGACGGGCTGGGTCCAGTAATGCGTAAGGGCCAGCAGGCCGTAGAACAGGGCCAGCGCGGCTACGACGATGGGCAGGTCGCGCAGCAGGGCGACGGCGCTGGAGGCCGGCAGGTGGCCCCACAGCGGCATGCCGGTGTGGTTCCGGGGGGCGCCGGCGGCGTTGCCTATGTCGGAGCGCACGGCCATCAGGGTTCCAGCACTTTGACTTGATTTTCGGCGGCCTGGTCGTGCTCCCGCAGGCGGTCGGTTTCGGAATCGTAAGTAAAGATGCGGGCGTAGCGGCCCCAGGTGAGCGCGGTTTCGATCTGCCGCCGCACTTCTTCGGCGGAAAAGTGTTCGTCCAGCACGTCGCGAAAGAACTCGAGCGGCATGGAGCGGTCACTCTTGCTTGCGAGGGCGCTCGACATCTGCTGCAGCAGCGGCACGTGGCCCAGGGCAGCGGCGCGGAACAGGGTGGCGCGCTGTTCGATATCGGCTTCCGCAAACTGCTTGCCCTCGGGAGTAAGCTCCAGATCGCCGCGCGCGGAGCGCGCGAAGCCTAGCAGGGCGGCGGCTTCCACGATCGGCAGCAGGTCGTCCACCTCCATCTGCAATTCGTCGGCGATCTTGTAGAGATCTTCCTTACCGTCGCGCTCGTTGAGCAGTTCCAGCAACCCGCCCACGGAGCCGGGGCGCGCATGCGGCAGCATCTGCCAGACTGGTTTGGCCGCGGCGGAGGGCGGGGCGGTGACCAGGTCGGGCTGGGTCATCAGCTTGTAGATGTAGTCGACGTAGAGCAGAAACTCGGCGGCGGCGCGGTCGCGGGGCTGGGGCAGGGGAATGGGGAAATCGGCGCGCACGCGCGCGGGGTTGCGGCCGAGAACCAGGACGCGATCGGCCAGCAGCACGGCCTCCTCAATGTTGTGGGTGACCACGAAAATGCTCTTCGTGGGAATTTTCTTCTGGGTCCAGAGCTCGAGGAGTTCGCCGCGGAGGTTCTCGGCGGTCAGCACGTCGAGGGCGGAGAAGGGTTCGTCCATGAAGAGGATTTCCGGTTCCACCGCCAGCGCGCGGGCGAACCCCACGCGCTGCCGCATGCCGCCCGACAGTTCCTTGGGGTACGCGGTTTCGAAACCATGCAAGCCGACCGAGGCGAGCGTACGCAGGGCGCGGCGCTGGCGCTCGGCTTCCTCCATGCCGCGCGCCATGAGCGGCACTTCCACGTTCTCAAGGACGGTGAGCCAGGGAAAGAGCGCGAAGCTCTGGAACACGATGGCGACGTTGGGGGTGGTCTCCGCCAGGGGTTTGCCGTGCCAGAGCACTTCGCCCGCGGAAACCGGTGTGAGCCCGGTGAGCATGCGCAACAGCGTGGACTTGCCGCAACCGGAAGGCCCGAGCAGGGCGACGATCATGCCGGGTTCAATCGAGAGATCTGTGGGGGCGATGATCTGGACGGGTCCGCCGCCGGGCCGCTCGTAAGCTTTTTCGATCTTGCGGGCTTCGATGATGGCTTCGAGCGCGGGGATGGGCGCTACTTCGGGGACGGCGGGCGCGGGCTTTTCCGCCATCTCCTCGATCAACTGGCCCCAGGCGTCCTCGGGCAGTTGGTCGATGAACTGCATGCGGTCGGCGGCGCTCATGTGGTCGAGGATGGCGTTCATTTCGTCGACCGGGCGCGCATGGAGCAGGACGTAGGCGTGGTAGTAGGGAAACTCGGCGGTGAGCGAGGCGGCGAAGGGAATGGGAAGACGGCGGTAAAACTCGCGCTGTTCATCGAAAGGGACGTCGAGGAGCGCATCGGCGGCCACCGCCGGGTCCAGCCGCTGGAGGATTTCGGCGGCCTTCTCCCAACCACTCTGGGAAAGGATGGAGCGGAGTTTGTGGGCGGAAGGCGGAATCATCTAGGCACCAAGAACTACTATAGTGCAGGCCCAGAGGCTCTACCGATATCAAGGTGAGAGGACCGTTACCCCGGTAGTACGGGCATGACTCGACTCCGCCGGGAAGATCGGTCATATTTGTACAACAGAAGAAGGCTAACTATGGATAGCACGACAACACCATTCTTCGTTTGCCTCTTTGGCTATGTGGCTCTTGCAGCCTTGCTGGCAACGGCGCGCCGCGTGAAGGGGTGGCGGCAGGCTCATCGAGCGTAGTACCGCCGGTGTTACCTGCGTGGTACGGGGATGACTCGATTCAGAAGATCACTTCGCGCATTCTTGAATCACGAGATGAAGCAGCCATGATCAACATGACGACGATTCTTTCGGTTGTCTGCCTGGGATTGCTGACCTTCGCCGCGGTGCTGTTGGAGGCGCGCCGGCGGTATTTGAAGATGCGTCAGGATCAGCGCTTTTGCCAGTTGTCACGCGACGCGATGCTGTAGCACCCGAGGATTGGGAACCCTCGCGAGTGTCCGGATGGTACAGTGACAGTCATGCGAAACATCCTCTGCATGTTGCTGCTCGCGGCCATTCCGGGCGCAACACTCTTACCGGCCGCCAAGAAAGTGATCGTGCCGCCGGAGTTTGTGCCGGCGCGCGGGGCTGCGGCGCCGCTTTATAGCCCCGGCATCCTGGTGGATGGAACGTTGTACGTCTCAGGCCAGATCGGCCAAAACCTGCGGACCAAGGAAGTTCCGGCGGACTTCGAAACCGAAGTCAAGATGTGCCTGGAAAACGTCGGGCTGGTGCTGCGCGGCGCGGGCATGACCTACAAGGACGTGGTTTCGGTGCAGGTTTATCTCACCGACATGGATCTGTTCGCCAATATGAATGGCATCTACACCAAGTACTTTGCCGAGCCGCGTCCGGCGCGCACGGCGGTCGGGGTGACGCGGCTGGCCTCGCCGGCGGCGCACATCGAAATCACTGTGACGGCGAGGAAGTAACGAGCAAGAGCCCGCGGCTCTTGATATCCCTCCGGGATATGGAAGCCGGAAGTCAGAAGTCGAGGAAGTCAGAATGCGTCGCGGGCGGCCGCGCCGGTCGCCCCCGGGCTGATTCCGTCTTCTGAATTCTGGCTCCTGTCTTCTTTCTTCAGCTACCAGATGTCGCCGATTGTGAAGCCTTCCGGGAACGGGTCTTCCGGGTCGAGGACGTACTGCGCGAAGCCGGTGATCCAGGCCTGGCCGGACAATGTGGGGACTACCGCCGGGTAGGGGCCGACCCGGGTTTCTTCGACGAGCCGCCCGGTGAAAGTGGTGCCCAGAATTCCTTCGTGGACGAAATCCTGATGGAGCGGCAGCTTGCCTTTGGCGTGCAGAACGGCCATCTTGGCGCAGGTGCCGGTGCCGCATGGGGAACGGTCGAAAACACCCGCGCGCGTGCCCGTGGAAACCACCACGGCGTTCTTGCGGTGGACGCCGGGGCGCGAAGGCTCGCCGGAGATCTGCGAGATGGAGACGCCGGAAATGGCGGGGTTTTCGGGGTGCGCGACGGGGAGTTGCTGGCACGCGGCGGCGCGGATGCTCTCCGCGGTGCGCACGATGTCGCGGGCTTCGTCGGGAGTGAGGCGGAAACCCAGTTCGGCGGCGTCGGCAATGACATAGAACATGCCGCCGTAAGCCACGTCGACGGTGACGGTGCCGAGGCCGGGGACTTCGAGAGGCGCATCGAGGTGCGTGGCAAACGCCGGCACGTTGCGGAAGGTGACGCGGCGGACCTTGCCGTTCACGACTTCGGCTTCCACCGCGACCAGGCCGGCGGGGGTATCGAGCTTGAGCCGCGTGATGGGCTCGACCGCGGGCACCATGCCGGTTTCAATCAACACGGTGACGACGCAGATGGTGTTGGTGCCGGACATGGGCGGATACTCGGTCTGTTCCATGATCACGAAACCGGCGTCGGCTTCGGGGTGCGTGGGCGGCAGGATGAGATTGCAATTGGCGGCGGGATAACCGCGCGGCTCGCGCAGCATGCGAAGGCGGATGTCGTCGCGGTGCGCGGCGAGATACGTCATCTTGTCGAACATGGTGCGGCCGGGGACGTCAAGGACCCCGCCGGTGATGACACGACCGGGCTCGCCGCAGGCGTGAGCGTCGACGGCGGTGATGAAGGATGAAATGTGGGCCATTATTTCTTGTCGATTTCGGCCAGCAGTTCTTTGGCGGCGGCGTCGAGCTGGGAGTCTTTGCCGGTATAGGACTCGCCGATGGGGCGTGTGACGGCGATATCGACGGGGCGCGGATTGTTCTCCATGTTCTTGCCGTCGGCGCCGGTGATCTGGGTCTCGGGCATGCGCATGACGGTGCCATCGATAAGAGTGACCGAACCGGTGTATATGATCCAGCCGGCGGTGGGTTCGCCGACCACCTTGCCGAGCTTGAGGGTGCGGTAGCCTTCCGTGAAATCTTCGGCGTCGGAGAGCGAGTGCTGGTTGACCACCAGGATAGTGGGCAATTCAAGCGAGCGCTGGCCCAGGGCGGTGCGAGCGGATTCGGGCGGGCCGCCGCGATCGGTCATGGTGAGATAGGGGCGGCGTGTGAGCACGTCGAGCGCATAGGCGTTGACGAAGCCGCCGTTGTTGTTGCGGATGTCGATGATGACGCCCTGGCGGGAGCGGTTGAGCGAGTCGAGATCCTGGTAGAGCTGAGTGAGCGAGCCTTCGGACATATCGCGGATGTGAACGTAGCCGAGGCGGTTGTTGCTGATCTTGGCGACGTAGGCGCGGTTGTCCTCGACCCATTTGCGATAGATCAGGTCGGCCAGCGAAGCCACCGGCTGAACGGTGACGGAGCGGCCGGAAATATCGAGTACGACGCGCTTGGTGGCCTTGTGTTCGAGGAGCTCGTCGAGGTTGACGTGAGCGCCGGCGGCGACGCCATCGACGGAGCGGAGTTCCTCGCCGGGCTGGATCTTGGCGAGATCGGCGGGGGAGTGCGGAAGCACTTCGGTGACTTTGAGTTTGCCGGTGCTTTCGTAAGTGGCGCGGTCGAAAGTGAGGCCGAGCTGGCCGACTCCGCTGCCACGGCCCCCGCCGCCAGCCGCCGCGGCAGCGGGCGGAGCGGTGATGCCGGAGTGCGAGGAGTTGAGCTCGCCGATCATGAGGCGGAGAATGGCGCGCATTTCATCGGGCGTGCGCGCGCCTTCAATCAGCGGCTGGTAGGTTTTGCGCACGGCGTTCCAATCGGCGCCGTTATACTTGGGATCGGCGTAGCGGTCGCGCTGGGCGGCCCAGGCCTCTTCAAAGACGGCGATCTTTTCGGTGTTGAAATCGACGTCCATTTCGGCATCGATGGCAATCGAACGGGACTGGCGGTTATCGACGCCGATAGCCGTGACGTGGCCGGCTTCGAGAAAGAAGACGTCGCGGGAATCCGCGGAGAACTGGGCACGGCTGCGCTGGGCCGACGTGCTGGTGAGAGCGTGTGCGGGACCACCGCCGCCGCCACGGCCGCCACCGGCGGGAGGGGTTGCGCCGCGTCCACCGCGGCTCGCGGCTTCTTCTTCTAAGGGATACAGATAGAGGTTGGTCTGGCCGCCGGCGCTGCCGGAAAAGAGCAGCCACTTGCCATCGGGGCTGATGACGGGGTTGTTGACCTGCATGCCGGCGGTGTTGAGGGTGGTGAGGCGTTCGCGGATGTGGTCAAATTCGAACTCGACCTTGACGGGCGGCTTGGGTTCGGCGGGGGCGGAGGCGGCCGTCGCGCCACGCGCGCCGCGGCCACCGGCGGCGGCATCGGCATCGGAATTGGCGGCTGCGCCGCGTCCTCCGCGGGCGGCGGGAGTTTCGGGCTTGAAAAGATCGTCGAAGCGGTCTTCGGAAAACTTGGGCTGTTTGGGAACCAGATCGATGCGCACGAGTTGCGGGATCTCGGTGCGCTGGCTGGTTTCGAAGATCAGGAATTTGCCATCGGGGCTCCATTGCACGGAGCCGATGTTGGAGTTGGGAACGAAGCTGACCTGGCGGCCCTTGCCGCCGGAAGCCTCGACCACGTAGATATTGCGCAAGCCGTGATCGCCGGCATCGACGTACGCAATCCACTTATTATCGGGAGACCAGACGAAGTTGGCGAGAAAGCCGGAGACGACCAGGTGCTCCTGTTTGGAGTCGAGATCAATGACGCGCAGCTCCTTGCGGTTGCGGATGAAGGCGAGGGATTTTCCGTCGGGCGAGAATTTGAGGGCCTGATCGGGCAGCGGATCCTTGGTCAACTGGGTTTCGGCGTGGTGAATGAAGTCGTAGAGGAAGACGTGGCTGACGGCGCCGCGCTCGCCGAGGTAGGCGACCCGGGTGGAATCGGGAGCCCAGGAGACCTGGGTTTCGGGGCCGGGCGTGGAGGTGACGCGGAAGGCGTCGCCGCCGTCGCGGGCGGAGGCGGCGAAGACTTCACCGTGGGCGATGAGAGCGACCTTGCGGCCGTCCTGGGAGACGGCGAGATCGTTGAAGGTGTTGAGCGAGAGATGAGTAATTTCGGGAGTGGCCACGGAACCGACCAAGGTGATGGGGAGCGGGTAAGTCTCTCCGGTCTTGGTATCGAGCTGCCAGATTTTGAAATCGCGTTCGAAGACGACGGCCTTGCCGTCATAAGAAATGGTGGGCCAGATGACGCGTCCATCGGTGAATTTGGTGACTTGGCGGGGCTTGGCGCCGGGAGTGACGGTCCAGATATTCTGCGCGCCGCTCCTGTCGGACATGAAATAAAGCTGGTGGCCGTCGGGCATCCACATGGGCCAGGCATTACGGCCATTGAGATCGACCACTTTTTCGTAAGTGGCGGGTGAGCCTTCCTTGCGCAGCCAGATTTCGGATTCGTCGAGGTGGCTGTGGCCGTGGCGCCACCATTGGGCGTCGCCATTGCCGCGTGCGGCGAAAGCAACGGTGGAACCATCGGGCGCGGGGGCGGCCTGAAACTCGTTGGTGAATCGGTCGGCGGAGACGGGCATGGGAGTGCCGCCCTCGGCGCTGACGCGGTAGATGTCGTTCTTGTTGCCGACGTCATTGGTGCCGTTGGAGAAATAGATCCACTTGCCGTCTCGCGACCAGGAGTCGAGCTGGTCGAGACGGTCGTCGAAAGTGAGGCGTTTGAGGTCGCCGGTGGCGAAGGTGAGGATGTAGATATCGCCGTTGCCGGTGCGGGTGGAGACGAAGGCGAGCTTGGAGCCGTCGGGCGAATAGAGCGGGCGGGACTCCTCGGCGGGGTGGGAAATGAGCAGGTGGGCCTCACCGCCCTTGGCCGGTGCGATCCAGATATCGCCGCCGGAGACGAAAGCGATTTCCGGACGCGTGGGGCAGAGCGCGGGATCGCCGAGGTAAGGGATGCCGGCCGAAAACGCGGCCGCGGAAAACGAGAGCAGAAGAAGAAGGCTGCGCATACTGGCGGCCATTATATCTGGTGGCGGGAGGCGCAGCGGACCGGAAATATCTCGGCGATGACGCGCAATTTATGGCTTCGCTCGATTCCCCAAGAGCGTCCGGCTAACGTTATCCTTAGGAAGTGCCGCGGCTTGTGTTTGCACAAAGGAAAAAACCATGGCTCTAATTGAGGGCTTTCACGTCCAGAATTACCGTGCGCTGAAGGACATAACGATCGGCAAGCTTTGGAACCAGCAGGACACTCCGGCTCTGACACCGCTCGTCGCCGTCATCGGCAAGAATGGAGTCGGCAAGAGTACCTTGTTTGACGCTTTCGGGTTCCTGTCGGACTGTTTGGCCGTAGGCGTTGAGGAAGCCTGCGATCTGAAGCAGCGGGGAGGCTTCGATCGGCTGGTTTCGTCTGGCGAGAGCGGGCCGATTCACTTTGACATCTACTACCGTGAGAGCCCCGGCGACCGGCCAATCACTTACGAGCTTTCGATAGGCCGCGATAAGTCCGGCCGCCCATTCGTTTCGGAGGAACGACTGCGCCAGCGGCGCAAAGGACAAAGCAGGGGTTGGCCCCTCTCGTTTCTCTATCTGAAAGGCGGAGAAGGGTCTGCATGGTCGGGGGAGGAGAGTTTCGAAGGCAAGGGTGAAGAGCCAGGTCGAGTCGCGGTCGAATTGACCGACCGGAGAAAACTCGGCGTTGCTACATTGGGGACGCTAAAGGCTCATCCGCGCATTGCGAAATTCAGGAAGTTCCTTGAAAGCTGGTATTTAAGTTACTTTACGCCTGACGCGGCGCGCAGCCTGCCAATGGCCGGTCCGCAAAAACATCTGAACATGCACGGCGACAACCTCGGGAATGTAGTCCAGTTCATGGAGCGCGAGCACAAGGGCAGGTTTCAGTTGATACTGGACCAGATCGCGTCGAAGATTCCGGGCGTTAAGAAAATCGACACGAAAAAGACGGACGACGGCAGACTGCTCCTTCGATTTAATGACCGCGGGTTCCAGGACCCGTTCTTCGCGCAGCAGATGTCGGATGGCACGCTGAAGATGTTTGCCTATATGTTGCTGCTGGAGGATCCGGATCCCGCGCCCTTTATCTGCATAGAAGAGCCGGAGAATGGCCTCTATCATAAACTGCTGGAGACCCTCGCCTCTGAGTTTCGAGCACACGCTACCGGTAGGAAAAACGCCCCGCAGATCTTCGTAACCACTCACCAGCCATATTTTGTGGACGCGCTATCGCCTAACGAGACGTGGGTTCTGGAGAAAGGTCGAGACGGCTTTTCGACGATTAGGCAAGCCAGCGCGGATCCAACTGTTCAAAGCATGGTCGAGGAAGGCTTGCCGCTCGGTAGTTTGTGGTACAGCGACTACCTGGACGCGAGGCCCGCCTGATGCACTTCGAGATTCTGGTCGAGGACGCGTCTGGTGAGTTGCTTGTCGGCTCATTGCTACCGAAGATCCTCGGTAAGAACGGAGACCCGCATACCTGGAGGACGCACGCCTACAAGGGTATTGGCAGGATTCCGAGAGATCTCCGGGGTAAGACCGATCCCTGGAAACGCATTCTCTTGGACCGGCTACCCAAGGTACTGGCTGGCTATGGAAGGAGCCACCAAGAATTGGACACCGCTGTTGTTGTGGTTGTCGATCTCGATGACAGGGACTGTATTGACTTCAAGCGGGAATTGCTGCAGATCCAGAAAAGGTGCCACCCCAGACCGAGGGTTCTCTTTCGGCTCGCAATCGAGGAGACGGAGGCTTGGCTGCTCGGTGACAGAAACGCGATCATCAAAGCGTTCCCAAGAGCGAAAATAAACGTCCTTCATTCCTATCGTCAGGACTCAATCTGCGGAACGTGGGAAACGTTGGCCGATGCGCTGTTCCCAGGGGGCTCACATGCACTCAGGGCTAAAGGGTATCCGAGAATTGGAGAAGAGAAGTGTCGATGGGCTTCTCTGATCGGACGGCACCTTGATGTTGAATCCAATCAGTCCCCAAGCCTCCGCGTTTTCAGGTTAGGCTTGTTGAAGTTGTCCGGCGCGGAAGTATAAAGGGCGAGACGGCCCGACTCACCAACTTCTCCGGTTCGATCTAGCGGAACCCTGGAACCTTTTGTCTTGTGGTGGTGTCTATGCCTGATATCCCATAAACTGTTTATGGGACAGGAGGTCGCATGCTCGAAGTTTGTGGGTTGACCAAGCGGTTTAATGGGATCCCCGTGGTCGAGGATGTCAGTTTCACGCTCAACAGTGGCGAGATCCTGGGGTATGTAGGCCCGAACGGGGCGGGGAAAAGCACAACGGTGAAAATGATCATCGGGCTGCTGGAACCGAGCGAAGGGCAGATCCGATTTGCGGGCAGAAGCGTCATTGAAGATCTGCCGGGCTTTCAAACTCGCATCGGCTACGTACCCGAGGAGCCCCAATTGTATCCGCATTTATCGGGGCGCGAGTATCTGCAACTGGCGGGAAGGCTTCGAGGGATTACGCGAAGCGTCCTGGAATCCAAGATTGATGAGTTTCTGCGCCTCTTCTCGCTGTGGGACGACCGGCATTGCCCGGTATCGGCCTATTCCAAGGGGATGCGGCAGAAGATCCTGCTGTCGGCGGCGCTGCTGCACAATCCCGAACTGCTGATTCTGGATGCGCATTCCGATGATGTCGATCAGTCATTCCGATCTCATGCCGATCAGATCGGAGCGAAGCGACGCCGGGCTATCTCAGTGTGAAACAGTGATCGGCATGCGTCAAGAGTTTTGCTGGTTTTCTTTGTCCTGATGCATGAGAAGTTCCTTTCTTGCGGTTGCCCGTGTTTTTGGGCGCTGACGGAAGGAGCCCGTAGGGCGACTGGAGTTAGCGCCCAAAAACATTCCGCCAACTGCCACCTACTCGCCCTCTTTGGCACCGCGACCGCCCTTCTTCTTCCGCATCGATTCTCCCTGTAATTCGATCCGGTGCGCGGCATGCACCAGCCGGTCCAAGATGCTGTCCGCCACCGTGGGATCGCCGATCTGCGCATGCCACTTGGCCACCGGCAACTGGCTCGTCAGCAGTGTTGACCTGGTCAGGTATCGCTCGTCGCAGATCTCCAGAAACGCCCGCCGTTCGGCGTCAGCCAACGGCGCCATCGCCCAGTCGTCGACGATCAGCGCATCCACCTGCCCCAGCGCCCGCAGCCTCTTGGCGTAGCTGCCATCGGCACGAGCAAGCTCGAGGTCCCGGAACAACTGCGCCGCCGTGGCGAAGTAGGCGGTGAATCCGTCGCGGCAGGCCTTCTGTCCGAAGGCTCGCGCGAGAAACGTTTTCCCGATCCCGGTCGGACCCACCAGAAAAATGTGTTGGTGGCGGCGGACCCAGTCCGAGTCGTGGATCAGCGCTCGGACCACCTGCTTGTCCAGACCCCGCGTCGCACGGAAATCGATGTCTTCGATGCAGTCGGGACCTTGCAGACGGCCATCTCGGAGCCGCCGCTCCAGAGCCCGGCCCTGCCGCCAGTTCCACTGGCGGTCCACCAGCAGCGCAAAGCGTTCCTCGAAGCTGAGTTGGTTGGTTTGGGGATCTTCCTGTTGTTGGGTGAAGGCGTCGGCCATGCCGCGCATGCGCATGGCGTACAACTTCTCGATGGTTTGTTGGTTGAGCATAGTTCTCCTTGTGGACTTACTGAATCACCGGAGGGTCGGCCTCCGGCGGGGAATCGAAGTAATCGGCGCCGCGGATGTTGTCATGGTCCCCCGTCGGCTGCGCTGGTGGATCGCCGGGTAACGGCAGCCGGTCGAGCTGGTTCTTGAGGATCGAGTCCAGGCTCTGGAAGTTGTAGGCGCGAGCCCGCAGCGCCCGCCGGGCGGCCGCTTCCATGCGCTCGGCCGGGTAGGTTTTCCCCAGCCGCAGAATCCCCAGGCACGAACGATATCCCATCTCCGGATGGCGCTTGGCCGCCAGGATCGCTTCCACCAGCTGACCGGTGTGGGGTCCGATCTGCTGGGCATCTTCCATCAGCCGCGATGGCGTGCGCCCCACATACTTCTGGTGCGACTTAGGCATGTGATCCGTCAGCGTCGTCGCTTTCCCCGGCTCGTAGGAGCGGACATGCGACGCTACCCGCACCCCGCGGTGGAGAACTTCCAGGGTCTCCGCCGTCAGGTGGACGTCCACCTCCTGGTGCACCAGCGCGTACGGCACGCTGTAGTAGTGCCGCTCCACTTCGATGTGATAGTCGATGTTGACGCCCGCCCTCTTCCATTGACCGAACTGGTAGCGCGTGGCCGGCAACGGCTTCAGCGCCGGCTGATCCAGTTGCGCGAACAGGCTGGCGCGGCTGCCCGCGCGTTTGCGGAACGCCCGCTGGTTGAGCCGTGTGAGCAACTCGGCGATCGCCTGGTTGACCTCATCCAAGGAGAAGAACTTATGCTTGCGTAACGCGGCTATGATCCAGCGCTGGACCACCTGAACGCCCACCTCCGCTTTGGCCTTGTCCCTGGCCCGATACGGCCGCGCCGGAATAATGGCGACGCCATAGTGCTCGCCCAGGTCGCGATAGGTGGGATTCAGATCCGGCTCGTAATAGCTCGGATGCGATACGGCGGACTTCAAGTTATCCGGGACCACCACCTCCACTACGCCCCCCAAAAACTCGAAGGCCCGCGTATGCGACCCGATCCAGTTGCGCAGATCCTGTCCGCTCGTGGCCTCGGCGAAGGTGTAGCTGCTGGCGCCCAGCACGGCCACGAATACGGCCGCCGGGTGAACGGCACCGCTCTGCGGGTCGTGAACCGGAATCGTGGCCCCGGCGTAATCGACGAACATCTTCTCCCCGGCACGGTGCTCCTGCCGCAGCACCAGGTCGAGTTTCTTCAGCCACCGCCGGTAGAGATCGCAGAAGCGGCTATAGCCATAGCCCTCCGGGTCGCTCGCGCGCGCCTCCTGCCAGACCAGTTGCAGGGTCAGGTCTTTGTGGGTCTGCAGGTCCTGATGGACCTGAGCCCAATCCGGTTCCGGATGTTTCCGCCAAACGGCGGGAGCGGGCCGCTGCGGAAACAGCGCCCGCTCGATCTGCTGGTCCCCCCAGTTCTCAGGCACCGGCCAGTTCAAGCCCGCCGCTTGGGCGGCGGACACGTACTCATGGACGGTGCTCTGGGAAATCGAACAACTGCGGGCGATCTGATGCTGGCTCAGTCCGAGGGAATGGAGCCGCAGAACTTCCTTCAACTTGCGCATGGTCAGCCTCTTCTGTGGCAACTGGGAGTCTCCACTTACCAGTGGAGTCCAATCGCCACGGCTGCCCTACGCCGCCATTCCAATCCGATGCCGATCAGTGTTTCGAACTACAACCGTAAAACTGATCGGCTTCAGTTCGGAACACTGATCGGCATCACTTCGGAATCGTGATCGACATCAGTTCGGAACGCTGATCGCCATCCCTCGGAATCCGCATTCTGGATGAGCCTTTGTCGGGCCTCGATGTCACGACGGCGCTGGTGCTGAGAGAGTTGCTGGGAGGGTTGGCGGCGCGCGGGCGCATGATCCTTTACAGCTCGCATGTTCTGGATGTGCTGGAACGGGTGTGTTCGAGGGTGCTGATCCTGCGTAAGGGACGCGTGGCGGCGTACGATTCGATCGGGAATTTGCGCGCGTCGATGCACGAATCGTCGCTCGAGGGCATCTTTGGGCAGCTCACCAGAGAACAAGATCATCGGGCGCAAGCGGAACACATCCTGGAGGTGATGCAGGGATGAACTGGCTGGAGGAAACGCACGGTGTGCAGTTCGAGCTGGTGCGGCATTTTCTGCGGCGCATGTTCGACGGCGAATGGTCCTCGTCGCCGGGGCAGTGGAAGTCGGCGGCGATCGGAGTTTTCTCGCTGTTCCTGCCGGCAGGGCTGCTGCTGGTGAGAGAAGGGGCGCTCGATCCGAAATACGCTTTCAAGTATCAACTGCTCAAGACAGCGGCGGAAGTGCGCGCGGCGGCGACGGCCGATGAACTGGCGCTGGTGACGTTGATTCTGTGCGTGACGGGGCTGATCGCGCTGCTGGAATGGCAGTCGCTGTTTCCCGGCGGGCGCGACTATTTGGCGCTGGCATCGCTGCCGGTGCGCTCGCGGCAGATTTTCACGGCGCGATTTGTCTCGGTGCTGCTCTTTTCCGGCGTAATCGTCGGGGCGATGAATTTCCTCCCCAGCCTCATCGCGCCCATGGAATTTGGCGGAGAGTGGCGCATCGATTCGTCGTACCTGCGGCACGCGGGCGCGCAGGCGGTGGCATCGGGGCTAGCGTCGTTTTTCGTCTTCTTTGCGATTCTGGCGCTGCAGGGCGTGCTCCTGAATGTGCTTCCCACGAACCTGTGCGCGCGCGCCTCGGTTTATGTGCAGGGCGTGCTGGCCGGGCTGTTCCTGCTGGGCGGGTTTTATAGCTGGTCAATGAAAGAGTGGCAGCCGGAGACCATCGCCAGGCTGCCGCTGTTCGGGGCCTGGCTGCCACCGGTCTGGTTCACGGGACTCCATCAAACGCTGGTCGGGGAAGGTGGCGCATTCTCGCACGTGATGGCGCAACGGGCGGAACTGGCGGCGGGAATCGCCTTGGCGTTGGCCATCGGCACTTACTTTGTCAGCTATCGCCGGTATCGCAAGCTGCTGCTGGAGACGCCGGTGCGGCTGGCTACGCCCGGAGTCCGGCGCTGGAGCCCGGTGCAACTGCTGGCCCGTTCGCCGCGCCGCGAGGCGGTGATGGACTTCATGGCGAAAACGCTGGCTCGCAGCCGCACGCACCGGCTGATGTGGTTCGTCTACCTGGGCGCGGCGGTGGCCGTGGTGCTGAACAGCTCGCTGATCGACGGCGCGATTTTCATGCACTCCAAAGGCTGGGGCAAGGCATTGCGATTCCTGGTGCTGTTCTGGCCGCTGGCCTGCTCGGTGGCCATCCTCAGCGGCTTTCGGCATGTGCTTTCGATTCCGGCCGAGCTGCCCGCCAACTGGATCTTCCAGATCAATGAGAGCAAGGGGCGCGCGGAGTGGATGTCGGCCGTGGAGCGCTTCGTGATGGCGTACGCGATTGCGCCCATCTACCTGATCCTGTTGCCGGTGGCGGGATGCGTGCTGGCCTGGCCGATGGCGATCCGCATGACCATTCTGCAACTGCTGATTTCGCTCTCCATCTTTGAAGGGCTCTTCTATAGCTGGCGGAAGCTGCCGTTTACGTGCTCTTACATTCCGGGAGAGCGGCCATTGGTGGGGATATTGGCCGGGTACCTGATTGTGCTCTGCGCGGTGGTGCCGATGCTCTCGGTGATGGTCGCGGTCGGCAGCGAGGTTTCTTTCCTCTTTCCCTTCTACCTGGCGATCTTCGGCGGTATCTGGATCTGGCTGCGCCGGCGGCGGCGCGATGGATGGGGCGAAGACAGGTTAATTTACGAAGATTTGCCCGCGGTTGTGACCGACCTCGGGATCAAGGAGCTGACTTATGCGGGAACCGAAGCCCAACTCCGGCGAACTGCTGCAAGGGACGTTGGACATGCTGATTTTGAAGACGCTGATTCGCGGTCCGATGCACGGGTACGGGGTGGTGGAGTTTATTCAGCAGACCTCGGAGGATGTGCTGCGGGTGGAGGAGGGAGCGCTTTATCCGGCGCTGCACCGGCTGGAGCTGCGAGGCCTGCTGAGCGCGGAGTGGGGGGTGTCGGAGAACAACCGGCGAGCCAAGTATTACCGGCTTACGGCGGCCGGGCGCAGGCATCTGGTAGACGAGGCGGCCCGCTGGCAGAGGATGGCGGCGGCGATCGCGCGCATCATGCAGCCGGCCTGAGAGCGACTCCGTTGGGCGAGGCTTTGACCGCGGTATGGTTGCGGCTGCGCACCGTATTCCGGCGGAGGCAGTTGGATCGGGATCTGGAAGACGAACTGGCGTTCCACATGGCGATGAGCCAGGAGAACCGCCGGTTGCACGGCGCCAGTGCGGCGGAAGCGGGCCATGCCGCCCGGCGACAGTTTGGCAATGTCACCGCGGTAACGGAGAACTGCCGCGAATTGTGGACTCTCGGTTGGGTGGAGACCTGGTGGCAGGACTTGCGATACGGGATGCGGCAATTACGGCGCAACCCCGGATTCACGACGGTCGCCGCGGTCACGCTGGGACTCGGCATCGGCGCCACTACGGCCATCTACAGCATGCTCGATACGATGCTGTGGAAACCCATGGCGCTGCCGGACGCGGAGCGGCTGGCGGTGGTGCTGCAGGCAATGCCGGGCCAGCCGCATCTCTGGAGCCCGGCCTCGTTGGCGGACATCGACGACGTGCGGCGGAACAGCACTGTGCTCGACAGCCTGGCCAGTTGGCAATCCACTATGGCCAACCTGGTGGACGCCGGAGGGGAAGCGCTGCGGGTGGAATCGACGCGGGTGACTGCGAACTTTTTCGATGTAACAGGTGTCCAGCCCGAGATGGGCCGCACCTTTCGGGCGGGCGAAGACCAGCCGGGAAGCGAGCGCGAAGTGGTGCTGGGCGATTCGTTCTGGCGGCGCCATTTCGGCGGCGACCGCACGCTGGTGGGCCGAACGATCCGGTTGGACGACCAGAACTATACGGTGATCGGCATCATGCCGCCGAAGTTCTCTTTTCCAACGCCATGGCGGGAATTGTGGGTACCGCTGGCGCTCACGCCGGAAGCGCGTAATTCGCGGAGCACTTTGCTGGTGGACAGCATGGGACGGTTGAAGCCGGGGCGCAGGCTGGCGCAGTTCGCCGCGGAGCTGGCGGGCGTGGCGTCTCGCCTGGAAAAAGAGCATCCGGACACCAACACCCAGCGGCGGTTTATGGCATGGACACTGCAACGTTATACTACCGGCGGCGACTACGCGCGGATTTATTCGGCCATGCTCCTGGGCTCGGCGTTTTTCGTCCTTCTGATCGCGTGCGCCAATGTGGCCAATCTGCAATTCGCGCGCGCTATGGGACGGTGGCGCGAGGTAGCGGTGCGTACGGCTTTGGGTGCCAGCCGGCCACGCTTGCTGCGGCAACTTCTCACCGAGAGCATGGTGCTGGCGGCGGCGGGCGCCGCGCTTGGGCTGCTGCTGGCGAAGTGGGGCCTGTACTTCATTAGAGCCGGCGTGCCCGCCGAGCTCGAACACTACATGCCCAGCCTGGCTGATATAGGCCTGAATCGAAAGGCTCTGGAATTCACGTTGAGCGCGGCCGCGCTAAGCGGGATCCTGGCCGGTCTGCTGCCGGCATGGCGGTGCTCGCGGCCCAACCTGGTGGAATCACTCAAGGAAGGTGGACTCTTTCTGGCCGGCGGACCGGGGCGGAATCGCCTGCGCGCGGTTCTGATGGGCGGCGAGATTGCGCTGGCGGTGGTTCTGCTGGCTGGGGCGGGACTCATGGTGCGCGGTTTCCAAGGCCTGGTGGGCGGCAGCACCAGTCTGCGGCCTGCCACCATGCTGACGCTCCACCTGGCCCTTACGGAGAACAAGTATCACGAGGATCGTCAGGTAGCAGAGTTCTATCGCGAAGTGCTGGATCGGCTAGCCGTGCTTCCCGGAGTGCGTTCGGCGGTGGCTGTCACGGCGCTGCCATATAGCCGGCACTGGACCATGCTCCCGGTGACCATCGAAGGCCGCGTGGTGGAACCCGGCAAGCAGCCAAGCGCGCAGATTCAGACGGTGAGTCCGGGCTATTTCGCCGCTATGTTCATCCCATTGCGCGCGGGCCGGTTGCCAGGCGCGGCCGACGGTCCGGATACCTCGCGAGTCGCGGTGGTGAGCGAACGCATGGCGCGGCGGTGGTGGCCGGCGGGCGTTTCGCCGATTGGCAGCCGGCTGCACGTTGGCGCTAACGGGCCGCGGCAGTGGGTGACGATTGTCGGAATTGTCGGCGATATCGAGCACAGCGTAATCGACCGCGGTCCTAGCCCGGCGGTTTACATCCCTTATGCGCAGGCGCCGGAACGGCAGATGGATATCGGAATCCGCACCGTGGCGGAGAACCG
The DNA here is from genome assembly GCA_963842505.1 of Bryobacterales bacterium. GTDB lineage: Bacteria > Acidobacteriota > Terriglobia > Bryobacterales > Bryobacteraceae > PALSA-129. The sequence goes on along the minus strand of CAWJGZ010000002.1, from coordinate 774,944 downwards.
GCAGCCTGGCGCCCGCCGTGCGCGAGGTAATCCGCGCGGTGGACCCGGAGCAGCCCATCACGAACCTGAACACCATGATCAACCTGATTCGGCAGGAGGCTTTCGTATTTGTATACATGGCGGCGCTGATGGGGATTTTCGGCCTGTTGGCGCTGGCGCTTTCCGCGGTGGGCGTGTATGGCGTGACAGCGTCCGTGATTTCCGGGCAGACCCATGAAATCGGCATCCGCATCGCGCTGGGAGCGCCGCGCGGGAGGGTGCTTGGCATGCTCTTCCGGCGTGGCATGGCGACGGCTTTGGCGGGCCTTGCGGTCGGCCTGGTTCCGGCGTATGGGCTGGCCCGGTTGATGCGGGCCGCGGTGTTCGGTGTCAGTGCGGTGTCGCCGGCCGTGTTTATAGGGGTGCCTCTGGTGTTGGCCGGGGCCGCCGCGCTGGCCATCTACATACCGGCGCGGCGGGCGGTGAGGATCGATCCGATGGCGGCGCTGAGGAATGAGTAGGAGTAGGCGCCCGCGGCGCCAACATCGACGGGGTCGGTGTTGAGGAGTCAGAAGTCAGAAGTTAGAAGCACGCGAGGCGTGTTGCGTTGGAGTAAGTGGGCTGTGGGTGTGGTCTCTGACCAGCTTTGACAGGCCAAGGGGCCTGTCTTACTTTTTGGCCGTCTGGGCGGCGGAGATGGTCTTCTTTTCGAGATCGTCCAGTTGTTGGCGAACGGCGGGCGCTGCGACGGAATCAGGAGCGGCCGCCAGGAAATCGCGCAGGGCGTCGGCAGCCTCGGCGTATTGCTGGCGGTCCAACAGAATGAAACCGAGGAGGCGGGAGTTCTCGGGGTAGTTGCGGCGTGTGTCGAGCCGTTGGGCGGCGCGGGCGCTTTTTTCGGCGGTGTCGAGCTTCTTGAGGTTGTAGTTGGCGACGGCGTTCAGGAAATAAGCCTGCGGATAATCGAAGGAGTTCAGCTTCAGAGCGTGGTAGGTGACGTCGGCGAGCTCGTTCCAGTTCTTGTTGTGCAGGGCGAGCAGCGCCAGTTCCAGATACGGGCCTACGGATTGGGGATCGGCCTCGGTAGCGGTGACGAAAGATTTGTGGGCGTCGTCGAGTTGACCACCCGTGGCTTGCAGCTTGCCGAGTTCGAACCATGCGGAAGAAAATTTGGGATAGATGTCGATGGCGGACTGGAAGTCGGCGCGGGCTTCCTCGGCTTTACCTTTTTTGAGAAAATTCAGCCCCTTGTTATACGCCCTTTCGGCGGGTTTGGGGACGGCCAGAGCCGCGGCGCTGACGGTGGCGGCGCGTTCGGTTGGGGTGAGGCGGTGCAGAAGAATGGTGCCGACATTCGGGTCATCGAGGGCGTGGCGCTCCATGAGGCTGACGGTTTGCGAGCGGTAGCCGGCCAAGCGGGCGCGCAACTCGCAGTTCATCAGGCGCGGGTCGAGCGCGGAGCCGCGGATGGACGAAACCGCGCCGCTGCCGGAGCCGAGGCCGCCACTACTCAGACCGCCCGAGCCGCCGATTCCGCCCATTTGTTGGGAAGCGCGGCCAAGACTGGGGGCGGTTTCGCTGGCATCCTGAAACTGGGTGTTGCCGGAGCCCAACTGGAGTACGAAGTATCCGCGGGAATCGGTATAGCCTTCGGCGCGGGCACTGCCGCCGCAGACGCGTTCGATCACGACGCTTTCAGCAGGGGCGGTTCCGTCTTCGAGCATAACGCGGCCGCTGACCATGATGGGCGGAGGCGCGATTGAGCCGGCGGACGGGTTGGTGCTGGGATTCGTGGTCGAGTTGGGATTGCCGGTACTGGGCGGCGGAAGTGTGCCAATGGCGCCCGTGCCGGTGGTGGTTCCGGTAGTTCCGGTGGTGCTTCCGGATCCCTTCGTTTGTGTGTAGACCGGCTGCAACAGCGCGAACGCCATGGCAGCAGCAGTGATAATCCGTACCCCGACGCGAGGAGACATCCCGCCCTCCTGTGTGGGCTAATTATGCCACAAAAATGGCTGGAAGCAAGGTAAAACTGTGCAAAGGGCACACGACATAGAGCACCTCCTTGCCGTTGATGAACTGGGGCGTCGGCTGGAATCCGTTGGGCGGGTTGGAGTCGGGGTTTTGGCCTGGCCGAAGGCGGGCTGCGGAGGCCAAGTAGCGGCCGCCAGGAAGACGCGGGATTCCGCTTGCACGGGACCCCCTTTTGTGCTGGCATTAATTTATGGCACGCGGCAGACGGAATCTGCCCGGGGCTAAATAGAATGCCGGGAGGATGTTTATGAGAAGACGCGCGACCCTGATGGCGTGCCCCCTGATTCTGCTGCTGGCGGGCTGCGGCTCGACGCCGACCACCACCGGGCAGGAGGCGCCTAAACCAATTCAGCCGGTGACCGGGCAGAGCGCTCTCTACAAGATGTACCAGGTGGCACGGACGGCCTGGGCGGCCGATGCCCAGGTACTGACGTGCACCAGCGTGCATGTAGCGGAGGTTCCGCAGGTGCCGGGTAAAGCGGGCGCATGGCAAGCCGAGTTCACCTCGGAAATGCTGGGACAGAAGCGGTCGTACTCGTATTCGGTTGTGGAATCGGCGGACTTTCACAAGGACGTGTTTGCGGGGCCACAAGAGAGCTGGTCGGGCAAACAGGACCTACAGAGCGCCTTCACAATTCAGGCGGTATCGATCGATACCACCGCGGCATACAAGACGGCGCTTGCGCAGGCCGGGGACTACGACAAGAAGAACCCCGGGATGAACATCGCATTCGTGCTGGAAAAGACCAGCAAGTTTCCGAATCCGGCGTGGCGCGTGGTGTGGGGCGAATCGGTGGAGACATCGAACTTTTCGGTGTATGTGGATTCGTCGACCGGAGCCTTCTTGGAGAAGATGCACTGACGATAGGGGGCGGCAGCGCGGCAGAGGATGGCAGGCCTGCACCCCGGAACAGCCTCGCCGCAGCCAATGTGAAAGGCCGGCCAGGAGGCTCGCCTAACCCTGGGCTACGCCCAATGCTGTTCACTTGAGCCGGCGTCGGGGGTGGGACAGACGATCGGTTTTAGTCGTCTGTCAATCGCCCTCTTCAGCTAAGCATGACAGGCCACGAAAGGCGATGGCCTGTCCTACTTAACTGAACAGTATTGGGGTTAAGCCAGGCTCATTTTGATTAGTTGTTCGGCGTTCTTCAGGGCTTCGGGAGTGAGCTTCTGTCCGGAGAGCATGCGGCCGATCTCGCGGGTACGGGCGGCGCGGTCTAGCTCTTCTACTTCGGCGACGGTGCGGCCCTTGCATTCGCGCTTCTCGACCAAGTAATGATGGTCGGCGAAGGAAGCGATTTGCGGCAGATGGGTGACGCACAAGACCTGGTTGGCGGCAGCCAGTTTCTTGAGACGGCGGCCGACGCCTTCAGCGGCGCTGCCGCCGACTCCGGCGTCGACTTCGTCGAAGACCAGAGTGCGCTGAGGACCGGCCGGTGGCGTGGCCAGGCAGGTCTTGAGGGCCAGCGCGATGCGTGAAATTTCGCCGCCGGAGGCGACTTTTTCCAGCGGGCGGGGCTCTTCACCGAGGTTGGGCGAAACCAGGAAATTGATTTGATCGGCGCCTTCGGCGCTCCAGGGCGCTGGGGAAATGAGGACGCGGAAAACGGTGCGTTCCATGGAGAGCTGAGCGAGCTCCGCCTCGACGCGTTTTTCGAGCTTCCGGGCGGCGGCGGTGCGCGCGGCCGTGAGAGCCGCGGCGAGCTTCTCAAACTCGGCCGAGTGACGTTGCTGGGCGGCGCGCAGGGCTTCCATGCGTTCGCCGGCCTGTTCGACGGAGGCGATCTGGCGGCGCACGTCTTCGAGGAACGTCAGCACGTCGGGGATGGAGTGGCCGTACTTGCGCTTGAGGCGATCAAGCGCGGCGAGCCGGGCTTCAATTTCTTCGAGCCGCGGCGGATTGGCTTCGAGGCGCGAGAGATAATCGCGCAGCGCATAGGAAACTTCCTGGAGGCTCAGGCTGGCGTTCTTGAGGTGTTCGCGCAGAGCTTCGAGCGAGGAATCGATGCGGGAGAGCTCCTCGATTTTCTTGGCGGCGGTGTGGGTCAGGGAGACCGCCGATGCGGGGCCGTCGTAAACCGCGGTGTAAGCGGTGGAGGCGGCTTCTTCGAGACGCTGAATGTTCTGCAAGACGCGGCGTTCGTTTTCGAGGTCGATTTCCTCTCCGGGTTCGAGGGCGGCAGCTTCGATTTCCTTGCGCTGGAAGCTCCAAAGGTCCAGCATGCGCAGTTTTTCCTGCTCGGAGCGCTGAAGGGATTCGAGCTCGGCGGCGGCCGAGCGCCACTGTTCGAAGACGGCGGCGGCTCGGTCCAGGGAATCGCGATCCGCGGCGAAGGCGTCGAGCATGTCGCGCTGGGCTTCCGGAGAAAAGAGAAGCTGCTGGTCGTGCTGGCCGTGGATATCGGCGAGAAACGGGGCGAGATCCTTGAGCAGGGAAACGGCCACGGGGCGGCTGCCCAAGAAGGCGCGCGATTTTCCGCCCGCCAGGATTTCGCGCTCGACCAGCAACTCGCCGTCGTCGCTTTCGATGCCGGCGGTTTCGAGCAGCCGGAGGATGGGCTGGCCGTCGCGGACATCGAAGATTCCGGCGACGTAAGCGCGCGATTCCCCGGTGCGGATCATTTCGGCCGATGCGCGGGCGCCCAGCAGCAGGCCGAGGGCGTCAACGACGATCGATTTTCCGCTGCCGGTTTCGCCCGTAAGCAGGTTGAGGCCAGGGTGAAAACGAATCCGCAGGCGATCGACCACCGCGTAGTTCTCAACCACCAGCTCCTGGAGCATTCTGGACGTGATTATAGCGGGGTTCAGGGGGAGTAGGACAGACCACCGGGTTTCGTGGTCGGTTGCAGAGGACCCGCGGCCCGCGAAATCTCATGTGGCGCGGGCCTCCGGCCCGCAACGCAGGCTTTCCAGCCGGCGCCCCTCTTTTTCGACGGCAAGAACTGATCGCTCGTCCCGCGGCGTGTCTTGATATAAGCCGAAAATGGCATTTCCTTAATGTGCGTACGTCTATTCACGGCATGGCGGCGTCTCTGTGATAGGCTGAAAAGTAGGAGATGAATTGAGCTTAGAAGCTCCGCCTGCCTTACTCCTTCAAGCTGACATCTGGAAGATGATCCAGGGCAGCCCCATGACAATGGCGGTCATGGGTATCCTGTTTTGCTTTTCGATCTATTCGTGGACGGTGATTTTTTCCAAGTGGCAATCGCTGCGCCACGCGGGAAAGACCAACTCCCGGTTTTTGCGTGCCTTTCGGAAAGCCCCGGGCCTGGAAGCGGTCATGGTGGCCACCGAACAATACCGGCCGTGCCCGCTGGTTGTGGTGTTCGATTTCGGATACGAAGAAGTGGAACGGCAGGTGCGCGGCAAGGCCAAGCTGAGCAACCGAACGGCGGTGGAGCGCTCCCTGCAACTGGGCATCAGCGAAGAGGTGGCGCGGATGGAACGAAACATGGCCTGGCTCGCGACCACCGCCACGGTGTGTCCTTTTATCGGGTTGCTGGGGACGGTGCTGGGCATTATCCAGGCGTTCATGGATCTGAGCCAGCAGGGCAGCACGAGCCTGCGGACAGTGGGGCCGGGCATCGCGGAGGCGTTGATCGCAACGGCGGTGGGCCTGATGGCGGCCATTCCGGCAGCGGTCTTCTATAACATCCTGGGCGGCCGTATTCGGGAGGTCGGGGCGCGGATGGACGATTTCGCGCTGGAGTTCCTGAACATGGCGGAGCGCAGCTTCGGAGAATAAAGAAATGGCGATGTCGGGGAACGGCGGCGGGAGCTTCGGATCCCGGAAAGGCCGCGGCGGGTCTTCGCTTTCCGAGATCAACGTGACGCCCTTTGTGGACGTGGTGCTGGTGCTGTTGATCATCTTCATGCTGACGGCGCACGTGATGGAGTTCGGCATTGAGGTGGACGTGCCGCAGGTGAAGTACGTGAAAGACACGGCGCAGCCGATGCCGGTGATTACCATCGACAAAACGGGCGATTCCACACTGAATGGCGCGAAGGTCAATATCAACGATGCGGCGGCGGTGATCCACCGGCAGTTTCCGGCGGCGAAGGGCGTATACGTGAGGGCCGATAAAGAAACCACGTGGGATCCCATCGCCCAGGTGCTGGCCGAACTGGGTGAAGGGAAGCTGCAAGCCTACATGGTGACGCAGCCGGTGGACACAGCGGTCAAGAGGCGCTAGTCATGCCGCAGCATGCCGATATCCTGGACCGTCCGGAGCCTTTGCTCCGATCGTTCTGGGGATCGGTGTTGCTGCATGGCCTGGTGCTTGGCGGGCTGTTGGCGGCCGGGGCGGTGGAGCAGGCATCGCGGCTGCAAATGGGCGATGCGCATGGCGGCGGGTTGGGCGCGGTGATGGTGAACCCGGTGGCCACGATCCCGCTGGCGAATCGCGGGGGCCTGGAGAACCCGGTGGCGAACGATACGGAATCGCTCGTGCCGGAAGCGCCGAATCCGAAAGCGAAACCCGCGCCAAAGGTGAAGGCGCCGCCACCGGACGCGATTCCTTTGCGAAGCGAGAGGGATTTGACGCCGCCGCGGAATTCCGGTTCGCAACCGAACAAGTGGCGCGATCAGCAGAAATACGACCAGAGCCAGTTGTACTCAAGCGCCGGGCAACGGGTGAACACGCCGCTGTTCGGGATGTCGGGCGGCGGCGGCGTGAATGTGGGGAACAACTCGCCGTTCGGCGAACGGTATGGGGCGTATGCCGCGCTGATCCGGGATGCCGTGACGCGCAACTGGAAGACCTCCGACGTGAATCCGCGGCTGATGACCGCGCCGGCGGTGGTCGTAACTTTCACAATCCAGCGGGACGGTTCGGTAACGAACGTGCATGTATCGCAAAGGAGCGGGATTGAGCCGCTGGATACTTCGGCACAACGCGCGGTGCTGGATTCCGCACCCTTTCAACCATTGCCGCAGGGGTTTCCGCGCAGCCAGGCGGATGTGGAACTGAGATTCGAACTGAAGCGATAGGGCGACCGATGAAGAATCTATTGGCGATAGGGCTGGCGCTCGCTGGCGTGCTGCTGGTGGTAAGGGCGCAGGAACACGATTTTTCGGTGATCATCACCAAGGGCGAACGGCCGGCGATGGCGGTGCCCGATCTGCGCGGCGACGGGCAGACGCAGAGCTTTATGGGCGCCTTCAACAGCACGTTGTGGAGCGATCTGGACGGCGGCGGTATTTTCAAGATGGTTCCCAAAACGCTGTATCCGACGACGGTTCCGCAACTGCCAACGGATTTCCGCACGCCTCCGCCGGTGAACAACGCGCCGCCGGTGCGGGGGCGCAGAGCGCAGCCGCCGCAGCCGCAGTCGGGGGGCGGGTTGTGGATGGCGGATTGGTCGGGGCCGCCGCCGCAAGCTACTTACCTGGTGATGGGGTACGCGGCGGTGCAGAACGGCCTGTTCGTGCTGCGCGGATGGTTGATCGATCTGCGGCGGGACACGCCGTCTAGCGCGCAAGTGCTCGGGAAGACATACATCGAGGCGCTGAATGAAGCCGGGGCGCAGAAGGCGGCGCACGAATTCGCGACCGATATTCTGGGGCTATTCGGGGCGAAATCCCTGTTCGGAAGCCACATTTACTTTGTGCGGCAGCAAGGGCAGAACAAGGAAATCTGGATGATGGATGCGGACGGCAAGAACCAGAAGCCGATCACGCATTACAACTCGCTCTCGATTCAGCCGGCGGTTTCTCCGGACGGGTCGCGGCTGGCTTTTACCAGCTATGTTCACGGTAATCCTGGTATATTTGTATTTTCAGTGGATCCGGTCCGGGATTTACGGTTTTATAACCAGCGGGGCGCTTCTGTTACGGAGACGCCATCGTTCACGCCCGACGGGAAGCAGATTATTTTCGCCTCATCCTCGGGTACTGGCCATTGCTGCCGGATTTACCTGGCGAATTTGGACGGCAGCAACATGAGGCCCATCTCTTCGTCGAGCGTCATCGAAGTCGAGCCCAAGGTAAATCCAAAGACCGGGGCGGAGATTGCGTTTGTATCGGGGCGCTCAGGCCCGCAGCAGATTTACAGGATGAATATGGATGGAGCGGACGTAGACCGGCTAACGGACGGCACCGGGGAGGCATCCAACCCGGCGTGGCATCCGGACGGGCAGACGCTGGCGTTTGCCTGGACCCGGGGATTCGCGACTGGAGCGTTCAATATCTTCATCATGGATGTGGCGACGCGCCGCCCTACCCAGTTGACACATGGGGAAGGCCGGAATGAGAATCCAAGTTGGGCGCCGGACGGAAAACATATCGCGTTCATGTCGACGCGCAGCGGGCGCAGTCAAATCTGGTCAATGCTGGCGGACGGAACGCAGTTGCAGCAGCTCACTACGCAGGGTAGTAACTTGAGCCCCGTTTGGGGCAAGTAGTTGGGAAATCAGGAGGCGATGTTCATGTTCAGGAAACGAAAGATCTCAATCATCTGTATTGCGGTTTCAATGTTATTGTTAGCCGACGGTTGCAAGAAGAAGGTTCCGCCGCCGCCGCCGCCACCACCGCCCGTACAGGCTCCGGCGCCGGCTCCGCCGCCGCCGGCCGCTCCGGCGATTGCACAATTCACCGCTGAGCCGAGCTCGATTCAGAGAGGCGAATCGTCCGTATTGCGGTGGGAAGTCACGGGTTCGGTTTCGAACGTGGCGATCAACCAGGGAGTGGGCACCGTGCAGGCGACCGGCAATACGCGGGTATCGCCGGCCAGTTCCACCACGTACGTGCTGACGGCCACGGGGCCGGGAGGATCGAATACCCGTTCGGCCACGGTGAGCGTGGTGACGCCGCCGCCACCGCCGCCGCCACCGCCACCACCGGCGCCGCAGGCCACCATGGAGCAGCGGTTGAGTTCCGACGTGCAGGATGCGTTCTTCGACTATGACAAGAGCGACGTCCGCGCGGATGCGCGGGATGCGCTGACGCGGGATGCGAGCGCCCTGAAGGCGATCCTGAGCGATTTCCCGACGGCCGTCATCATGGTGGAAGGTCATTGCGACGAACGGGGATCGGCCGAGTACAACCTCGGTCTGGGCGACCGGCGCGCCACGTCGGCCAAGGAGTTCCTGCAATCGCTGGGAGTGCCGGCGGACCGGCTGAAGACCATCAGCTATGGCAAGGAACGGCCGCAGTGCACGGAAGCCGACGAAGCCTGCTACCAGAAGAACCGGCGGGCACACTTCTCGCCCGGACAGTAGGGCGGGCAGCGGAGAATCAGATGGCAATGACGGGCGGATGCGCCGAACGGCGGCGCTCCGCCCGGTTGAGGAGAATGGTGTATGTTCCGACGCTTCATGTTGTGCGCCCTGGTGGCGGCGCTGGCGATTGTGACGGTTCCGATGCGCTTGCGCGCCGCGGACCCAAAACTGCTGGACTTGCAGCGTGATGTGGCCAGCCTGCAGGAGCAGGTGCGGCTGCTCAAGGAATCGCAGGACAAGCAACTGGCGGCCTTGACGGTGCTGGTGCAGCAGGCGCTGGACACGTCGAACCGGTCTAATACCGGGGTAGCCGTGATTCAGAACAACCTGCAACAGAGCCTGAAGGACATGGAGTCCAAAGTGTCGGCGCCGATGGCGGGGTTGGGCGCGCGGCTGGATGGGATGGACCAGGATATACGGGCGCTGCAGCAATCCGTCACCGACCTCAACGGCATGATGGGGAAACTGCAGCAGCAGATGACCGACCTGAACAACGCGGTGAAGATTCTGCAGACGCCGGCGCCGCCGCCTCCCACCGCGGCAACCGGAAGCGGCGAAGCGGCCGCGCCAGCCATGCCGGAGACGCCCACGATTTCGGCGCAGGACCTCTATGCCAACGCCAACCGCGACCGCAGCAGCAAGAAGTGGGACTTGGCCTTGCAGGAATATCAGCAGTATTTGAAGTGGTATGGCAACACCAACCTGGCAGCCAACGCGCAATTCTACATCGGCGACATCCATTACCGGCAGAAAGATTTCGAGGGCGCGGTGCGGGACTTCGACATGGTGCTCGAAAAATATTCGGAGAACAACAAGACGCCCGACGCGCTTTACTCCAAGGGGCTGGCGTTGAAGAGCCTGAGCCGGCTGACGGAGAGCCACTCGGAATTTCTGGAATTGATCAAGCGGTATCCGAGGAACGATCTGGCGGTGCAGGCCTGCGACCAATTGAAGTCGATGGGGTACAACTGCCCGGTGGCAAAGACGCCCGCGAAGACCACGAAGAAGAAGTAGCGGCCGGCCGTATGATCCCAGGCGTAGGCCCCTCGATTGGCGCGGAGCCTCCGGAACAGAACCGCGAGCGTGAGCGAGCGGCCGCCACGCAGCCTGAAGTTGGCCGCTCGCTAACGCCGTGCTGAGTAGTTGGTACGCTCCGAATCGCCTCTTCCCCATTTCGAGTTACCCTGAAATTTGCTCCCGATTGCAATCCCGAACGTAAAGCCGTGGTGGACGCGCGTCCGGCCCACGGCGCATTATCTGATGGAAACCGAGGCGCACGTGTACGCGCTGGCTGTTGCGGCGAGCGTGTTGCTGGCGTTCTTTCCGTTCTTCCTGGTGATGGTTGCGCTGTGCCGCGACGTGCTGCACTGGCACGCGGCGGAGCAGGCAATTTACCTGGCGCTGCACGATTTTTTCGCCGGCGAGCAGGGCGATTTTCTGGTCCGCAACCTGCGCGGCTATTGGGGCCAGCCAGGGGTCAAGATCGGGGCGACGTCGATGTTTCTGCTGCTGTTCACGGCCAACGGAATCTTCGAGCCGCTGGAAGTGGCGCTGAACCGCGCGTGGGGCGTCACGGTGAACCGGCCGTATTGGAAGAATCAACTGATCAGCCTGGGCCTGGTGTTCGTCTGCGGCGCCCTGGCGATTGTGTCGCTGATGCTGACGGCGCTCAACCGGCAATGGCTGGGGCAATGGGAAGCGCACTCGGGGTTGCTGGTGTGGATCGACCTGGCGCTCTTCAAAATCGCCGCGCTGCCGGTTTCGGTTCTGGCGCTGTTCCTGGTGTACTGGCTGCTGCCGAACCGCAAAATTGACGCGGCGCGGGTCGCGCCGGTAGCGTTGCGGGTGGGCCTCGGGCTGGAGGGTCTGAAGTACGTCAACCTGATGGTGGCGAGTGCCCTGGGGAGAAAGCTGGAGCACGAGTATTACGTTTTCCAGCATTCGGTGACGATTGTGCTGTGGAGCTTCGCGGCGACCCTCGTGGTGCTGGCGGGAGCGCATTGGACGGCGCGACACGGTACCGAAGATCCGCTATTGTAGAAACATCGTGAAAGATTGGGCATCTATCGCCAAAGCCAGCGGAGTGGAGATTCCCGCGGCCGAACTGCAGCGGGTCTCGAAGACGCTGGCCGCTCTGGAAGCGACCTTCAGACCGCTGGTGAAAGAGCTGGATATCTGGCTCGAACCGGCTGCGGTGTTTCAGGCGGAGGAGGATGCCGGTGACTATCCGGGAAGCCGCTGACGCGCTGCGGAAGCGGCAGTTCTCCTCGGTGGAACTGACCACGGCCGCGCTGGGGCGGATCGGGCGGCTGAATCCGGCGCTCCGCGCGTTCATCACGGTAACGGCGGAGGCGGCGCTGAAGAAGGCGGCGCAGGCCGACGAAGAACTGGCGCGCGGGCGGGACCGCGGCCCGCTGCACGGCATTCCCATGGCGGTGAAGGACCTCTTCTTCACGCGCGGGGTCCGCACCACGGCCGGCTCGCTGCTCTACCGGGGCTTTGTGCCGGATCACGACGCGGCGGTGGTGGAGCGGCTGGAGCGGGCGGGCGCCGTGATGATGGGCAAGCTGAACATGCACGAGCTGGCCTATGGGATCACGTCGGAGAATCCGCACTTCGGCGCGGTGCGGAATCCGTGGAATGTGGAGCACAGCCCGGGCGGCTCGAGCGGCGGCTCGGGCGCGGCCGTGGCGGCGGGGATGGTGTACGCGGCGATGGGAAGCGACACGGGCGGCTCCATCCGTATTCCGGCCTCGTTTTGCGGAACGGTGGGGCTGAAGCCGACTTACGGACGGGTGAGCCGTTACGGGGCGTTTCCGCTGGCGTGGTCGCTGGACCACATGGGACCGCTGGCGCGGTCGGTGCGCGATGCGGCAGTGGTCTTCGACGCGATTGCCGGGCACGACCGCCGGGACCCGGCGTCTTCGCGGTGCCGGCAAGTGGAGACGGCGCCGGAGCTGGGATGTTCGATTCGCGGCCTGCGGATCGGGTTCCCGCAGAACTTTTTCTTTGAGCGGCTCGATGCGGATGTCGAATCTTCGGTGCGGGGGGCCCTCGCGCGGGCCGAATCGCTAGGGGTGGTGGTGGTCCCCGTGCGGCTGCCGGACATGGAAGCGGTCGCGGCGGTCGGGCGGGTAATCCTGCTGTGCGAAGCCTCCGCCATGATGGAGCCGCACCTGCGCAACCGCGGGCAGTTTGGGGCGGACGTGCTGGCGCTGCTGGATCAAGGCCGGCTGGTGGCGGCCACCGACTACATTCAGGCGCAACGGCTGCGGAAGAAGATGCAGCGGGAATTCGCGGCGGTATGGCGGGACGTGGATTGCCTGATCGCTCCGGCGACACCGACGGCGGCTCCGCGCGTGGGCGAGAATAAGGTGCGGCTGGGTGGTCGCGAAGAAGACGTACGAATTCTCACGACGCGGCTGGTGCGGGGGTTTAACGTGCTCGGGCTGCCGTCGCTTGCAATGCCTTGCGGCCTTACCGCGGCCGGCCTGCCGGTGGGGTTACAGATTGTGGGACCGGCGATGGAAGAGGCGCTGGTGTTGCGGGTGGGTGCGGCGATGGAAGATGGCGGGGTGGGTATACCGCCATGTCCCACATCGTGAATCGAGAATGCCGGGTTTTCCGATATTCCTCCCCGAATACGGATTTTCGCTTACCAAATGCCATAACGGACTAAGTGTATTCATTGCAGCACGTCAAGGTCTTGTTTAACCTCTGACACACTTGTTGCGTGATCTTCCATACCTTCTCCACAACCAAAATCCACCGCGAGAGTATTGCCAAAGTCCTTATTTAACAATAGGATTCACCTGTCCGTAACTATGGCTGCCAAGTTGCTTGGTGGGATGCCGTGACCTCTGGATACTCGGGGCAGTTCAGTGTCTAGAGGGAATGAGTCAGAGCCTGGACTACGGGAAATCTTCGGGAGGCGACCACGGGAAATCTTTAGCGGGAGGTAACTAGACGAAATGGAACTAAGAAAGGTGCGGTTTCTAGGAGTCATTCTGATCGCCTTAGCTGGTTGCGTTGCCAGCTTCGCTCAGTCGATCAGCGGAGATCTTTCTGGCACTATTTTCGATGCCACCGGCGCGTCCGTGCCGAATGCGACGGTGATCGCGAAGAACGACGCGACGGGCGTGGAAACCACCGGCAAGAGCACGGGCACCGGCGAGTATCATCTGTCGAATCTGCCGCCGGGCAATTATACGATTACGGTGACGGCGCCGGGTTTCACGAAAGCGCAAGTTAAAGGCGTGGAGGTGACCCTGAACAAGATTGCCACCACCAACGTGAAACTGGACGTGGGCACCAACGTGGAGTCGGTGGAAGTAACGGCCGCGGCGGCCGCGATCGACACCACCACGGCGAGCGTGCAGAGTTCGTTTGAAACGACCAGCCTGTCGGAACTCCCGACGGCTTCCGGTGGAAGCGGCGTGATCAACCTTTCGTTGTTGAACGCCGGCGTCGGTTCGAGCGGCGCGGTGGGCCTGGGGACGGGCCCGTCAGTCGGCGGCCAGCGTCCGCGCAACAACAATTTCACGGTTGAAGGAATCGATAACAACAGCGGCAGCGTAACCGGTCCGCTGGTGATGGTGCCCGTTGACGCAGTGGGCGAATTCACGGTGCAACAGAACCAGATTTCGCCGGAATTCGGCCACTCATCGGGCGGCCAGTTCAACCAGGTGGTAAAGAGCGGCGGCAATGCGTTTCACGGTTCGGCCTACGAGTATTTGCAGAACCGCGACCTCAACGCGGCCGACAACCTGTCGGCCGTGAATGGCGACGAGCTGCACCCGCGTTATGACAACAACCGCTTCGGCGGCTCGTTGGGCGGCCCGATCAAGAAGAACAAGATCTTCTTCTACGGTCTGTATGAATACAATCCGGTCGGCTCCAGCTCCACCCCCGGCACCCTCTATGCGCCGACCGCGGCCGGCTGGACGACTCTCAGTGGGATTGCGGGGCTTAACCAGACGAGCCTGAGCCAGTTGAAGACCTATCTGGGCACCGCGCCGACGGCCGTATCCACTGCCGTCTTCGGCCCATATCCTCTAGTGGGACCGGGCAATGAGAGCCTGGGATGGACTGCCGCGCAGACTGCGGCGGCGAAATCCATCCAGGTTGGCCAGATCAGCTTCAATGCGCCGGCCTACTCCAACTCCGAAAACGGCGTAGGCGCGCTGGACGTCACCCTCTCCGAAAAGGACAGTTTGCGCGGGCGTTTCATTCTGAACCGCTACGGCGCGATCGACACCGCGGCCGCGCTGCCGGTTTTCTACACGACGCTGCCCAACAACAACTACCTGGTGGCGTTCAGCGAGTTCCACACCTTCTCGCCCACGCTGACCAACGAATTCCGCCTGGGTTACAACCGCAACTCCAACTCGTACCCGGTGGGAAACCAAAAGTGGCCGGGGTTGGATCAATTCCCCAATATCAACATTTTTGAAATAGGCGCGCAGCTCGGTCCGGACCCCAACGCGCCACAAAGCGGCACCCAGAATCAATACCAGGTGACCGAGAACATGAGCTGGACCAAGGGCACGCACAACCTGAAGTTCGGTTTTGACGGATGGAAGCAGATTTCTCCGCAGAGCTTCACGCAGCGTTCGCGCGGCGATTACGAATGGAGCTACCTCTCGGACTATCTGTTCGACTACAACCCGGACTACCTGGCAGAGCGCTCGCTGGGCGGCGTGGAGTATTACGGCGACCGCATCTTCACCGGTTTCTTTGTCAACGACAGTTGGAAGACGACGACGCACCTGACGGTGAACGTGGGCCTGCGCTACGAATACCAGACGGTGCCTCACAGCGAACAGGAGCAGACGGTCAACGCCATCTCGAGCGTTCCGGGGCTGATCGTGTTCGGGAAGCCGACGGCCATGACGAATGCATGGATGCCACGCGTCGGCATCGCGTATTCGCCGGGGAACAGCGGCAAGACCTCGATCCGCGCCGGCTTCGGCCGCAGTTTCGACGTGCTGGTGGATAATTTCGGCTTGCTCACCATACCTCCGCAGTTCTCGACCACGGTGGACGTGCCGGGTCTCAACCAGCAAGGATTCCTGGCTGGCGGCGGCATCCCGCCGACAGCTTCGGCGGCCACTTTGACGCAGGCCCAGGCGCGTGCGGGCACCAGCGGGTACACTCCCAATCAGGTGCGCCCCGAATCGCTGCAATGGAACATCGGCATACAGCACGTGTTCCACGACAACTACACGTTTGAGAGCCGCTACCTGGGCACGCGCGGCATCCACCTGCCGGTGCAGGCGCAGTTGGACCGCGTGCCGGCGGTCAATGCCTCGAACGCTCTGCCGATTTACACCTCGGCCCCAAGCCAGGCCACGTTGAACGCGCTGACCAGCACGCAGGCCAAGCTCACCGCGATCTCGAGCCTGGACCCGGCTTACTCGGCTGCCGGATTCGCGAGCACCATCACCAGCTACCAGCCCTGGGGCAACTCCACCTATCACGGTTGGGCCAACCAGTTGACGCGCCGCTTCTCCAGCGGCCTGCAGTTCGTGGCTGCCTACACCTTCAGCCACAACATTGACGATTCCACAGCCGAAGTGTTCAGCACCTACACCACGCCGCGCCGTCCGCAGAATATTCGCAACCTGCGCGCGGACCGGGCCAGTTCGGCGCTGGATCACCGTCATCGCTTCACCTATCAGGTTCTGTATGACACTCCCTGGTACAGGCGCTCCTCGAACTGGGCGATGAAGAACCTGATCGGCAACTGGGAAGTCGCGCCGGTTTACACCTACCAGACTGGTACCTGGTACACGGTGCAGAGCGGCCTGGACTCCAACCTGAACGGCGATTCGGGCGGCGACCGCGCGGCGGTCAACGCCGGCGGGAATCCGGCGATCGGCAGCGGCACGACGGCTCTGCTGAATAGCGCCGGCCAGACCGTGGCCTTCCTCATCAACAATCCGAATGCCGGCTATGTAACGGCTCCCAAGGGCACTATTTCCACCGCGGGCCGTAACACCATGCGCATGGACCCCATGGGCAATATCGACGCTACGATTGCGAAGAATGTGGCGATTGGTGAAAGGTATAAGCTCCAATTCTCCGGCCGCTTCTACAACCTCTTCAACCACCCGCAGTATGTGGGCGGGTACATCAGCGACGTGGCTCCCATCGGATTCACCGGCACCGCGGTACACAGCTTCACGATTCCATCCACATCGCTCTACAACCTGGATTCGCAGGTGTTTTCGAGCAATCCGCGCAGCATCACTGTTACCGCCAGGTTCACCTTCTAGGGACTGGCGCAAGCGGTTCGCAGTATAGGGGGAGCCTTCGGGCTCCCCTTTTTTTGGGTGATGCGCGGGATGTATCCCGGCCATGGATAAATGGCCGTAGCCGGACCATTGCGCGTGGCGGACGGGTTCGCGTTCTAACCTCGACCCTTTGTATTCGGCCGGCCGCGCGTCCCGCAAGGGGCCCGCGGCCGGGTTCGTTTTGTCGCCGGGTTTTCGCGCCAGGCACTGGTTTGCAAGGTGACGGAGTCAGCGATAATGATCCTCAGGAGGAATTTGTATGAAGTGTATTGCTATGAGCGCCGCGTTGCTGCTGCCAGTGGCGGCTTTCGCGGCGGAAACCGCGCAGGAAAGGCTGGACGCCGCGGCCACCGTCTTTTCCGAAATTATGCGCACTCCCGACAAAGGGATTCCGCAAGACTTGTTGGCTAAATCACAGTGCGTGGTGATCGTGCCGGGTCTCAAGAAGGCGGCCTTCGTGGTGGGCGGCCAGTTCGGACGCGGTTTCGCCGAATGCCGCAACCAAGGCGGCACCGGATGGGGCGCGCCGGGCTCTGTGCGAATTGAAGGCGGCAGCTTCGGCCTGCAGATCGGCGGATCTTCCACCGACGTGGTGATGCTGGTAATGAATCGCGAAGGCATGAACAAGCTGCTGGGCGATAAATTCACTTTGGGGGCGGACGCCTCGGTGGCGGCCGGCCCGGTGGGAAGAACGGCCAACGCCGATACGGATGTCAAAATGACGGCCGAGATCCTGGCGTGGTCGCGCGCCAAGGGAATCTTCGCTGGCATCTCTCTGAGCGGAGCGACGCTGCGCAACGATGCGGACGCGAACGCTGAGCTATACGGCCACAAGATCGACAACAAGGACGTGCTGAACGGCAGCATGGCCCCGCCGGCCGCCGCGCAAAAACTGACCGCCGTGCTGGACAAGTACTCGGTGCGCAAGTAGCCGAGGCCATTCTGCGCAGGGGCCTTGCGCGCTACCATAAGGACAACCCATGGGGTCCACGCCTATTCCGCCCTCGCTCGACCAATTGGCCGGCCGAACGTTCGCTTTCTATCCGGCACTGTTGGGAGTGGTGCACAACGAATGGCGCTTTGAGAAGGCCACCTGGTCGGAGGTCCTGGTCACCAATACCCGGACGGGCGCGGATATCTGGATTCCGCGACGTTTTGTGGGCGAAGTTTCCTGCACCGACGACCCGATTCTGATTGTCGGGCTGAACCGCGAGTTGGAAATCAAAGGTGGAATGGTGGTAGCCCATCAGCGGCGGCTGATTTCGATGCCTGCCGGGGCGGAAGTGACGGCGGCCACATCCACCACCGCGCCCGGCGCGCGAGCACCCAAGCCGGTTTCAATCCTGCGGCTGGACAAAAGCGACCGCCGGGTAGTCAGGCTGATCGCATGGCTGGCGGTCGCCGGGCTGGTGCTGGGCCTGCTGCTGCTGAATTCCTCGCGGATCCGGGACGTGCGGCAGCGAGTGACGTTTACGGGCAGCGACCGGTCGTTCGACAACCTGAGCAGCCACGATGATTACCTGGAGGTCACGCAGAAGCTCGGCCCGCCGACCACCGACCATCCGCAGGAGACTGGCACCATTCTGTATCGCGCGCTGG
Source organism: Bryobacterales bacterium (assembly GCA_963842505.1). Classification (GTDB taxonomy): domain Bacteria; phylum Acidobacteriota; class Terriglobia; order Bryobacterales; family Bryobacteraceae; genus PALSA-129. The sequence goes on along the minus strand of CAWJGZ010000002.1, from coordinate 756,822 downwards.
GGTATCCGGAGCGTAAGTACACTGTAATCCTGATGGGCCGCGACAAGAGCAGCATGGTTTACATTGGAACCATGGACCAGGACTGGCGGCCGATCCACTTCGTCAATGAACACACCGCATCACTGCTGAGAACGTTGAAACCGTTCTAGCTATAGCTAGGCGCGAGGCCGCATTGCGCGCAAGGCCGGTTCGAGAGGCGGCAAGGGGCCGGGATTGGCCGCCCCGGGATGGCTCTACTTCTTGTTGACCAGCGCTTTGATTTCGTCCGGGAGGTCGAAGCGGCTCTTGGGGATCTCGGGGTTTAACTTCACGGTGTCGATGGTGATGCTGAATTCCTGGGTGGCAACGCTCTGGCGGACTCTGTGCGGCATCAGGATGTCGCCTTCCTTGCGGTAGTCGCTGGGGAAAGAATCCACCTGGACTTCGCCCATGGCGCCCTGGGTGGTGAGCGATACCTTCGCCAACAGACCGGAATCCTTGTCATAGAAGTGGATAACGGCGGGGCCTTCTGCCGGCGTAAGCACCACTTTGTAGCATTCTTTGCCATCCACGGCTTCGACGCCGGTGGTTTCGGCGGTCTTATAGATCTCCCGCCAGTTGAGCTCGCCATTGAAACGCGCGGCCTGCATGGCCTGCGCTCTCTCGGCGCCTTCCTTAACGTGGGGGCCCTGCATGGCGGAGTTGGCCCAGGCGACCTTACCGTCGGTGCCGTCCGTTATTTTGCCGATGCCCTCGAGCACGATTTCGGTGTAGACCAGGTCCGGTTCCGCGCGGTAACTGGTAACCGCGCCCTTGATTCCCGCGGCGGACATTTCAAAGACGCCGGACTCCACTTGGGAATGGAGCTTCTGGTAAGCGGCTTTGCCGCCGGTGACCTGGACGAATTTGTCGAGAATGGTTTCCGCCTTGGGCAGATCCGCCGCCACAAGGCGTTGGTTGACGAAGCCGGCCAGGAGCGCCGCACCGATCACGACGTTGGCGCGTAAGAAAGAGCGATTCATACTGGTCACCTCACTTGGTTACTTACTCTTTTGTTTCTCAATCCAGGTTACCGCAGCGTCGAGCGCGGGGTCCTGGCCTTCGAGTAACTGACGGAGGGTCAGTCTAACTTCCTGGTCGGGGGTTACCCCGAAGCCTTCGAGCGGCTGACCGCCCTCGGAAATGTAGTTGGCGATGGGCTGGGCGGGCAAGGGCAGGGCGCCTGTGAGCAGCAAAGCCAGGGCCGCCAGACGGAGCTGCATCCTCCAACTATAGCGTAGGAGGTCCGTAAAAACTTTCTGAGAGAGCGGCGGAGCACGCGGCACTAATACTGTTAACGGCCATGATCCGAAGGTTCCTTCTATTTACGCTGTTGGGCGGCGCGCTCGCCGCGCAGCCGGGATTCAAAACCCAATTTGTGGGCGGAACACCGCCGGGTATCGACTCTAAAGCCACCGCGCGGCTGGATCTGACGGGCGCCGACGACATGGTCTTCCGGTCCAGGAGCGGCGAAGTGCGCGTGGCCTTTCAGAGGGTCAACACGCTGGAATACGGGCAAAACGTGAGCCGGCGATACGCGGCGGCGCTTCTGGTTTCGCCGATCCTGCTGTTGAGCAAGACGCGCAAGCACTTCATCACGCTGGGCTACGTGGATGCGGAAGGCAAGCAGCAGGTGCTGGTATTCCGGGTGGAGAAAGGCGACATCCGGAGCGTCCTGGCGGGCCTCGAGGCTCGCACCGGCCGGCGTGTGGAATACCAGGACGACGACGCACGCAAGACGGGAGGATAAGTATGCCGGCGCTATGGGGATTGATATTGGCGGTGCTGGCTGCCGCGCAACAGCCGGTGGCAGTGGCGCCGCCCGCGCCGGCGGCGCCTGCTTCGATTGAGGAGACCGGCCTGCGGCAGTTGCTGACGATACGGCGCGTCTATGTGGATCGGCTGACGGGCGGGGAAACGGCCGCGCAGATGCGCGACATTCTGATCAGCGCGCTCGAGGGTTCGAAGCTCTTCGTGCTAACGGAGAACCCGGAGCGGGCCGACACTACACTCCACGGCGCGGCCGAAGACCTGGTGTTCACCGACAGCCACTCCTCGAACGACAGCATTAACGCGCACGCCAACATAGGCGCCGGCCGAAGCAGCCAGTACTCGCGCGGTTCGACTGCGGGAGTGGGAGTGGGCGAGAGCGAATCGGACCATTCCACCGAGCGGCGGCATGAGGCCATCGCCGCGGTGCGGCTGGTGAACAAGGATGGCGACGTAATCTGGGCGACCACGCAAGAGAGCCTGGGCGCAAAATTTCGCGGGGCCAGCGCCGACGTGGCCGAAAAAATCACCGGCAAACTGAAGGACGACTTCGAGCGGGCGCGCAAGCTGAAGTAGCTAGCTCACGGCGGCGATGGCCGCCGGCTATGGACCCCTGTTGACTTTAGTGAGCATTCCGTTCCCGGCCGCGTGCTGCCACACTTGTTGCGGAAGGTGAACACGATGCGAACGGCCTGGTTGGCTTCGGGGTGCGTGCTGGGATTGTTGGCCTTTGAGGGCATAGCCGCGGGGCAGACGGTGGTGGAATACGGGGCCGCTGCGGGATCGGCGGCGACGGCGGCCGCGGCGGGAGCGAAGGGAGTGGGCGCAAGTATCGCTGGAGCGCTGAACAGCGCGGGTAAAGCGCTGAAGCAGGCGCAGGACCCGGCGTCGAAGATCGAGCCGGCCGCGAAAGCGCCTCCGGCAATCACGGCTCCGGTCAAGCCGAAGACGGAAGCGGTCAAAGATGCCGGCGGGCCGGCGGCGCCGGTTGCCGCACCGAGCTACGAAGACGCGATGGGAATCCAGAAAGGCATGAGCTGCGAGGAAGTCGTGCGGCGGTTCGGCCCGCCCATCATGGCATTCGCCACCGAGGATGACGCCCAAACGATGAGTTATGCCAGCAAAGCCGGCGGGGTTCAGGTGGAGTGCCAGGGCGGAAAAGTGGCGTCGGTGGAGAAGCCGCGCTAGGGCAGTGCGGCCCCAATACCGCCGCGTATCAAGGCAGGCTGCGACACGGGGACTGGCTCGAATTTCGCTGCTCTTGCGAAACTTCGTACCCCATCCGAGAATCTGCTCACACCACGGCCGGTGCCGACGGCCCCCATGTTCATCGTGTGTTGTGAGCCGCGGCGGCTCATAGGGCAGAACTGTCCCGGCGGGCGAAGCCTGCCAAGCCCGCAAGGGCGAAAGCCTATAGCCCACGGCGTAAGCCGTGTGGAATCTGTCGTGAGCACGGGTAGCCCCGGAACGGGGCGTAAGGCTTTGCCGCTGGGCGGAAATGGAGAAACTCCACGGACACGCCAGCCGGACTGCCCCCCGCGAGTCTGAAAAGCGATTGCACAAGTCTGCCGTACTTAGGGCTGCCGGGCCCTCAGCATCGTTTGGTAGGCGTCCAGAAGCTGCTCGCGGGCCTTTTGCCCTATGGGTGCGGGAAGCTCGGTCGGCCGGTAGCCGCGGCAGAGTTCCACCGTCTTGCGCAGGCTTTCGGCAAACTCGATGCAAGGCGGGCAAGCGGCAAGGTGAGTTTCGATCTCCTGGCAGGCATCGGGCGGCAACTCCAGGTTCAGATAGTCGGAAAGTAAGGCAAAGATTTCTTTGCATTTCTCCGTGCGCTCAGGCAACTCCATCTCAGTCTCCTCAGTTGCGGCCGGGCAGCGCCCGGCCATTGCTGCGCAGGTATTCATCCATCTTCTGGCGGACTGCCAAACGCGCGCGGTGCAGGCGCGTCTTGACGGCATCTTCCTTCAAATCGAGCACCTGGGCGGTCTCCAGCGTGGACAGTTCCTCCACGTCCCGCAGCAGGATCACGGACCGGTAGCTTTCCGGCAGCTCGCCGATGGCGCGATCCAGCACTTGCTTCATTTCCGATTGCAGAAGCTGACGATCGGGGACTCCGGACCAATCGGCGATCTCCAGCCTGACGTGGCCGCCGTCGTGATCCATGGCCGGCAGGAAGTCGTCGAGCGAAATCTCCCGCGATGGGGCGAAGACGCTCTTCCGCCGCTTCATCAGACAGGCGTTCTTGGCGATTTGAAAGATCCACGGGCGCACGCGCCCGGGCTCGCGGAGATGATTGAAATTCCGAAAGGCGTTGAGCAGCGTCTCCTGCGCCACTTCCTCGGCGTCTTCGCGTTGGCCGCACATCAGCCAACTGTACTGGTAGATTTTTGCGCGAAAGTGCTCCACAAAACGGTCGAACGCCTCTGGTTCTCCAGCCATCAACTGCCGCGCGAGTTCAACTTCGGTTTCACGTTCCAAGGTTCGGTCTCGCTTCTAATTGTAGCGGGCCTCGCCTTGGGCTTAGACCTGTGCGAGCGCCGGGGCCTTTACCGCGACTTCGATACTCGGCGCACCCAGGAGCGTGTTGTGAATCAAACAGGATTTTACGGCCCGCAGCATCCCGGCCTGGTGATGATCGTCGAGGGCAGGGACCGTCACCTCGATGTGGAACGATGCCAGGCGCGCCGGCTGTGTTGCCTTCTCCGCGCTGACTCGCACCTTCAAGTCCTGGGTGGGGAGTTTGCGCGCTTTCAAATATTGAGCCGCATAATAGGCCGCGCAGGTGGCCAGCGCCGCTAATAGCAACTCCGGTGGCGTCATGCCTTGATCGGTGCCGCCGTTATCAACCGGCTGGTCGCAGATCACCCGATGACCTCGGGCGGCGACTTCGAACTTCAAGTTTTCCAGATACTGGGCCGATACTTCCATCATTTTCAGTTTATAAGGATGCAACCGGCGAGGAAAGGTGACACCGTGTCACCTCCGTCTCGCCACTGCATCCTGAGCAGCGGGAAGCTATGAAGAAAACACTGCTGATGCTGGTCTGGTGGTTGCTGCCGGGCAGGGCGCAAGAGCCCATGTCGCTAAGAGACGCGGTTCGCTTGGCGCTGGAGAAGAATCAGTCTGTCGCAGCCTCCGCCGCCGGCGAAAAGGCCGCGGCAAGCCGCGTCGCGGAGGCACGGGGCGGCAATCTGCCAAAGGTCAATTACTCTGAGTCGTGGGCCCGCGGCGACAACCCCGTGTTTGTGTTCTCTTCCTTGCTCGCCCAACACCAGTTCGCGGAGCAAAACTTTCAACTCGGTCCGTTGAATCGGCCCGATTTCCTCGATAATTTTCAATCGCAAGTTACGGCGGATCAATCAATCTACGACGCGGGCCAAACCAGGCGCGCCGTGCACTCGGCCGAGTTGGCGAAAGACTTCGCCAAAGAGGACGGCCGGCGCACCCGAATGGAGGTGATTGCCGGCGTGATCCGGTGCTATTACGACGCGCTGCTGAGCGCGGAGCAACTCGATGCCACCAACCAAGCCATCCGTTCGGCGGAGGCCGACCTGGAGCGCGCGCGGACCGTCCGGGCCGCGGGAATGTCCACTGATGCCGATGTGCTCTCGATCCGTGTTCACCTGGCGAGTGTTCGCGAACAGCAAATCCGGCGCGCCGCCGATCTTGACGTGGCCCGCGCCGCGCTGAACGACGCGCTCGGCCTGGGGCTCGACACGCTGCATACGCTTTCCACCACATTGACGCCTTTGAAACTGCCGGAGGGCCTGCTGGCCGATTACGAACGGAACGCCCTGAACGAGAGGCCGGAGGCTCGTCAGGTGAAGTTGGCCACCAGCCTGGCGGAGAACCAGGCGGCCATGGCGCGCAGCAGCCTTCTGCCGCGGGTGGACGTTCACGCCGCCTTCGAGGCCGACCGGCAGCGCTTCTACGACCGCGGAGGCGCCAACTGGCTGGTTTCGATCGGACTGCGTTGGAACCTGTTCAACGGCCTCGGCGACAAGGCCCGCATCGAGGAAAGCAGGTTTGCGCTGAGCCGGAATCAGGCCGAGCAAAAGCGCGCCGGCTCAGCCATCCGGCTCCAGGTCCGCCGGGCATTCGCCGATTTCGGCGCCGCCGATTCGCGGATCGAGGTGGCGAGCGCATCCGTCGCCGAGGCCGAAGAGAGTCTTCGCATCACGCAAAACCGGTACGAAGCTGGAATGAGTAACGTCACCGACCTGCTTCGCACGGAGACGGCCGTGTTGGAAGCAAGGACCAGACGCCTGGCGGCGATCCACGATCAACGCGTCGCTGCCGCCACGCTGGAACTGGCGGCGGGAACCCTTAGTGCGGATTCGGAGGTTTTGAACTAAGTGACTAAATACCTGCTCATTGCGATTCCCTTGGTGATCTGGCTTGCGGGGTGCGGCGGCGTGCCGCGTGAAAAGCCGGCGGCTTCCTCGGCGCCCGCCGTCGCTGTGTCCACGGTGACAGCGGCCACCGCGACATGGCCATCGATCTATGAGGCGGTGGGGACGGTGCGGGCTCGCACCTCGGCGGTGATCGCGGCGAAGTTGATGGGCTACGTGCGCGCCGTGGACGTTGAGACCGGCGATCATGTCCGCGAAGGCCAACTGCTGGTGACACTGGATGCGCGCGATCTGGACGTGAACTCGCGCCGCGCCGAGGCCGCCCGCGAGGAAGTTCGCACGGCCGTGCCCGAGGCCGACAGCGCCGTCGAGGCAGCCAAGGCCAATCTGGACCTGGCGCAAGCCACGTTTGGCCGCATGCGGGAACTATTTCAAAAAAAGTCGATTTCGAATCAGGAGTTTGACGAAGTTTCGGCCAAACTCAAGGCTGCGCAGGCAGCCTACGAAATGGCGCGGGCGCGGCGCGTTCAATTGGACGCCAAGCTGGCGCAAGCGGATCAGGAAGTGCGCTCCACGGAGGTGGCGCGCAGCTACGCCCGGGTTCTGGCGCCCTTCCCCGGCGTGGTCACCGCCAAATCGGTTGAACCGGGCAGTCTCGCTGTGCCTGGCGCGGCTCTGTTCACCATGGAACGCCAAGGCGCTTACCGCTTCGAAGCATCGGTGGAAGAGGGGCATCTGGCGGCGATCCGAATTGGCCAGCCGGTGTCGGTCACGTTGGACAGCGTCGATCGAGCGCTCGATTTGCGCGTCTCTGAGATTGTGCCCGCGGTGGATGCCGCCTCGCGGGCATACACTGTCAAGATCGATTTGCCCGCGCTGCCCGCGCTTCGCTCCGGCGTCTTCGGCCGCGCGGCCTTCCAACTCGGAAGCCGGTCGCTGCTCCAGATTCCAGCCGAAGCCGTCACCGAGCGCGGCCAGTTACAGTCGGTCCTGGTAGCGGGCGGCGGCGTTGCCCGCGCGCGGCTGATCACCACCGGGCAGAGGGTCAAAGATCGGGTCGAAGTGCTCTCCGGCCTGAGCGCCGGCGAAAAGCTGATCTTCCCGCTTCCGCCGGGTCTGGCGGATGGCGCCAGGGTGGAGGTTCGCCAGTGAAGGCGGAGCGTAAACTCGGTCCCGCGGGAAAACTCGCCCGCGTTTGGATCTCGTCGAAGCTGACGCCGCTGGTGATCGTCGGGTCGCTGTTGCTGGGGGGCTTCGCGGTCTGGAAGTTGCCGCGCGAGGAAGAGCCGCAGATTGTTGTGCCGCTGATCGATGTCTTCGTCCAAATGCCGGGCGCGTCGGCTCGCGAAGTGGAAGAGCGTGTCACTAAGCCAATGGAGAAACTGCTGTGGGAGGTCCCGGGCGTGGAGTACATCTATTCAACCTCCAGCCCCGGCATGTCCATGGCGATCGTCCGTTTCCTGGTCGGAGAGGACGAAGAGAAGAGCATTGTGCGGCTGAACCAGAAGCTGAATGCCAACCTCGACCTGGTTCCGCCCGGCGCATCACTTCCCCTGGTCAAGCCGCGGTCAATCGACGATGTGCCCACCCTGGCGCTCACCTTCTGGAGCAAGCAGTACGGCGATTTCGAGTTGCGGCGCATCGCGGCGCAAGTCGATGACACCGTCAAGCAGACCCCGGACGTCTCCGCGGTGACCCTGATTGGCGGCCAGCGCCGCGAGATTCGCATTACTCTGGATCCGCTCCGCCTGAGCGCTTATAACCTCTCCCCGTTGCAGGTGGTGGGAGCGCTGGGCCTTTCCAACCGCAGGATGCGGTCGGGTGAGTTCGCGAGCGGCAATCGGCAATATCTTCTGGAGGCAGGTCAGTTCCTGCGCACTGCCGGGGACGTCCGCAATGTGGTCGCCGGCGTTGCCGGCGATAAGCCGATCTTCGTGCACGACGTGGCCCAGGTGACCGACGGCGGCGAGGATCCTTCTCAATACGTGCGCTTCTCGGATGGCAAGGGGTTCTACCCGGCGATTACGATTGCCGTTTCCAAGCGCAAAGGAACCAACGCCGTCACGGTGGGCGCGGACGTCTTGCATCGCGTGGAAGCGCTGCGGGGCACGGTGATTCCTTCCGGCGTCGAAATGACCATTACGCGGAACTATGGAGACACCGCCAGGGAAAAATCGAACGAGCTGCTGTGGCACATGCTGATTGCCGTTGTTTCCGTGAGTCTCCTGATTGCCATCACCCTGGGGCGGCGCGAATCGCTGATTGTATTTATAGCGATTCCGGTGACGCTGGCGCTGACCCTCACGGTTTTCTATCTCCACGGCTACACGTTGAACCGGATTACTCTTTTTGCACTGATCTTCTCGATCGGCATTCTGGTGGATGACGCCATCGTTGTGGTGGAAAACATCGCTCGCCACTGGCGGATGCCGGGCAATTGCGGCCGGCCGCCGTTCGAGGTCGCGGTCGAAGCGGTAGACGAGGTCGGAAACCCGACCATTCTCGCCACTCTGGCGGTAGTGGCGGCGATTCTGCCGATGGCGTTTGTCGGCGGACTGATGGGGCCGTATATGCGCCCCATCCCGGTCGGCGCCAGCGCGGCGATGCTCTTTTCGCTGCTGGTGGCCTTCATCGTGACACCGTGGGCCGCGGTGCGGATTCTCAAGCCGGATGGACATCACCAGGGCGAGCGGGAGGATTTCTTCACGCGCCTGTACCGGCGCTTCATGGGCGGCTTACTGCATCGGGCGGTGCTGCGATGGAGCTTCGTCGGCGGCGTTGTGGTCCTGCTGCTGGCTTCGGTTTCGCTGTTCTACTTGGGCTTCGTCAAGGTCAAGATGTTGCCGTTCGACAACAAGAGCGAGTTCCAGGTGATCGTCGATATGCCCAACGGCACGACCCTCGAGGAAACCGCGCGAGTGACACAGTTGTTGGCCGAAGAGACCAGCAAGCAGCGCGAGGTGGTGAATGTCGAGACCTACGTGGGAACCGCGTCGCCTTACAACTTCAACGGGCTGGTGCGCCATTACTACCTGCGCGGCGGCCCGAATGAGGCGGATATTCAGGTGAATCTCCTGCCCAAGGACGAGCGCGGCCTGCAAAGCCACGAGATCGCGAAGCAAGTGCGGCTGCGCATTCAGCCTGTCGCGGAACGCTATGGAGCGCGCATCAAAGTGGCCGAAGTGCCGCCCGGTCCTCCGGTGCTGGAGACCCTGGTTGCCGAAGTATACGGCCCGGATACGGACAGAAGAATCGCGCTGGCGCGGCGCATCAGGGACTTGTTTCGGCAGACCAGGGGCGTGGTGGACGTCGATTGGTATGTGGAAGACGATCAGCCGAAGTACAGCCTGCGTGTCGACGAGGAAAAGGCCGCCATCCATGGCATCTCCGAAGAGGACATCGCACGCTCCGTGCAAGTGGCCTCCTCCGGCTACGTGGCCGGTCTGCTGCATCAGGATGCGGAAAAGGAGGACGTGCCGCTCACGGTGCGGTTGGATCGGGCCACGCGTTCGGACATGGAGCGGCTGCGGAGTCTCCAGATCGGCGGGCGCAATGGCCGCCAGGTGGCGCTGGGAGAACTGGCGCGCGTCGAGACGGCGACGGAGGATAAGAGCATCTACCACAAGAACCTCATGCCGGTGACGTATGTTACCGCCGACATTGCGGGAGAGATCGAGAGTCCGGTTTATGCCATTCTCAAGCTGGGTCCGCGGATCGGCCAGATCAAGATTCCGGAAGGCTACCAGGTCGAGCAGCACATGGCCGCGCTGCCCTCGGATTCCGCGCGTTACTCCATGAAGTGGGACGGCGAGTGGCACATCACTTATGAGGTCTTTCGGGATCTCGGGATCGCCTTCGCCGCGGTGCTGATCCTGATCTATGGATTGGTGGTCGGGTGGTTTGAGTCGTTCCTGACGCCGGTAGTCATTATGGCCGCGATCCCATTCTCGCTGGTTGGCATCCTCCCGGCGCACGGCCTGCTGCATGCCTTCTTTACGGCGACCTCCATGATCGGCTTCATCGCCGGCGCCGGCATCGTGGTCAGGAACTCCATCATCCTGGTGGATTTTATCGAGCTGCGTTTAGCCGAGGGGATGCCGCTCGACGCCGCCGTGATCGATGCCGGGGCGGTTCGCTTTCGTCCCATGATGCTCACCGCCGCCGCCGTGGTGGTGGGTTCGTCGGTGATTCTGTTCGATCCCATTTTTCAAGGGCTGGCTATTGCGTTGATGGCGGGTGAAATCGCATCGCTGCTGCTCTCGCGCATGACCGTTCCGGTGCTGTTCTATCTGGTTCACAAGGGAAGGAGGAAGCTCGCATGACGGTAGATCGTTACCTGCGTCTCATTGCCGGTGTGTTTGTGCTGTCAACCCTGGCGCTTGGTTATTGGCTGAGCCCCTGGTGGTATCTGTTCACGGCACTCGTCGGGCTCAACCTGTTTCAGTCGGCTTTCACAAACTGGTGTCCGATGATGACGATTCTGCGGAAACTGGGTGTTCGCGATCGGTGAGGTTGTGGAACGGCCGCGCCTGGTTGGACCCCGCGTTACTTTGGATACCATTCGCGGACGCGTACTTCGATCCCGGTGCCGGTCAAAGCTTTAGCAAATACCGTCAGGTCCGACTGGCTGTAGTGGTAGGGATAAACCACCGCCGGATGAAACGCCCGCACCGCTTCCGCGGCCTCTTGCGGCGACATGGTGTAGGGCAGGTTCATGCACACGAAGGCCACGTCGATGTTGCGCAGCGCCTTCATTTCAGTTGTGCCCGCGGTGTCTCCGGAAAAATAAAAGCGCTTGCCTCCGTACGTCACGACGTACCCGTTCCCCCGGCCCTTGGGATGGTACAGCGTGCCATCGGCCGCGGGTTTCAGGTTGTACATGGGCAGCGCCTCCACCTGGAACGGCCCGATGGTCTTGCTCTCTCCGTTTGAGATCACGGTGGCGCTGGTCACCGTTTTCGCTACCGCCGCGGGCGCCAGAATTACCGTGCCCGGCTTGCTCAGGCGCTCCACCAGGGCCGGCGCCATGTGATCGCCGTGGATGTCGGTAATGAGAATGTAATCGGCCTTCGGCAAACCATCGTACTTTCCTTGTGCCGGGTCGACGTATAGCACCTTGCCGCCGGCCCGAATCATCAGGCTGGCGTGTTGGATGGGCGTCAGTTCCAGCGTGCCGGCGGAAGTCGGGAATTGTTCGGGTGTGGCCGCGGGGGCGCACGCCACAACCAGAATCGAAGCAAGAAGCAATCGCAACATACAAGAATTGTAACGCCGCGCTCTATAATCGGCCCTCTATAATTATGGTTGCGTCTCATGGCGAAGCCCAGCCCCAGCTCGTCGGATCGGCAGCGCAAGCCGCGCGCCGGCACTACCGCCGCGCCGCCGCGCGCGCACAACACCCTCTGGATATCCGTGTTCCTGTTCCTGGCCACGTTCGCCGTGTACGCGCAGGTGCGCCACTTTGACTTCGTCAATTTCGACGATCCCGAGTACGTCACAGTCAATTCGCACGTGCGCGCCGGCGTCACCGCGGCGAATATCGCCTGGGCATTCACGTCCGGCGAAGCCGCCAACTGGTTTCCCCTCACCCGCCTTTCGCACATCCTCGATTACCAGCTATTCGGCCTGCGCAGCGGATGGCACCATCTCACCAACGTGCTGCTGCATGCCCTGGCTGTGCTGCTGCTCTTCGCGTTTCTGAATCGGTCCACCGGACGCCGCTGGCCCAGCGCCTGGGTGGCGTTGGTCTTCGCCCTGCACCCGTTGCATGTCGAATCGGTTGCCTGGGTGGCGGAACGGAAGGATTCGCTCAGCGCCTTCTTCGGGTTGCTTGCCCTGTGGAGTTATGTGCGCTATGTCGAGCGCCCGTCGCTCGGCCGCTACTTCCCGGTGGTCCTGGCGTTTGCCCTGGGCCTGATGGCCAAACCCATGCTCGTGACCCTGCCCATTGTGCTGCTGCTCGTGGATGTGTGGCCGCTTGGCCGCGTGCAGGGCGGGTCATGGTCCCGCATGGCTTCGCTGCTTCGCGAGAAAATTCCGCTTTTCGCGATGGCCGCCGCCGCCGCCGGCGCCACTTACCTGGTACAGCAGGCTAGCGGGGCCGTGAGGTCGCGGGAGGTCTTTCCGCTTGTGCTTCGCCTTGAGAACGCCTTGGTCTCCTGCATCGTCTATATCGCCAAAATGTTCTGGCCCGCCCGGTTAGCGGTATTCTATCCCTACCCGTCGGACGTGCCTGCATGGCAGGCCGCCGCGGCCGCGCTAGCCATCGCGGCCATTTCGATCCTGGTGCTGCGCACCATCCGCAAATCTCCTTACCTGGCCGTGGGATGGTTCTGGTACCTGGGCATGCTGGCGCCGGTCATCGGGCTCGTGCAGGTGGGAGCGCAGGCGCGCGCGGACCGCTATATGTACCTTCCCATGATCGGCCTGACCATCATGCTGGCGTGGGGCGCGGCGGATCTTATCGGCCGCGTGCCGCGCGCCAAACCAGCCGTCGCCGCGCTGGCCGCGGCCGCCTGCGCGGGTTGCGCGGCGCTCGCCTGGGCGCAAGCCGGATACTGGCGCGACAGCCGCACGCTCTTCCAACACGCCGTGGACGTGACCGATAGAAACTACCTGGCGCACCATAATCTCGGCGTAGCCTTTGCCGGCGAGGGGCGCTTCCCCGAAGCAATCAAGCAATATCAAGCCGCGCTCCAAATCGAACCCAATGCCGCGAACGTGCAAACCGACTACGGAAATGCCTTGGCGAAATCCGGGCGGATCCCGGAGGCGATCGAGCATTATGAGGCGGCGCTGCGAGTCCTTCCCGATTCGCCCATCACGCATAACGATCTGGCCAACGCTTTAGCTGCGACTCCCGGAAGCGTGCCGGAGGCAATCGCCGAGTATCAAACCGCACTGCGCCTCAAGCCGGATTATGAGGAGGCGCGAAAAAACCTGGCGCAGGTGCAGTCCAATGCCGCCGAAATGCAATACAGCATGGGTGTCGATTTGGCCAAGAGCCGCAAGCCGGAGGCGGCGATCCCATACTTCGAGGAAGCCTTGCGGCTTAAGCCGGATTATGTGGACGCGCACAACAATCTCGGAGTGGTGCTGGCGGGCGCCGGGCGGGTGCAGGCGGCGATCTCACATTTTGAAGCCGCGTTGAGAATCGATCCCAATTCTGCCGACGCGCACGTCAATCTGGGGATTGCGTTATCGGGGATACCCGGCCGAATGCCGGAGGCCACCCGGCATTTCGAAGCGGCGTTGCGCATCAAGCCTGACCCGGAGATCCGGCAAATGCTGGATCGTCTCGAAAAACAGCGATAGCCACCGGTGCGGCGGGCGCCGCCCCGGTGGCCAAAGCTACTTCTCGAAAAGCTAGAACGTCAACTTCGCCGCCAATTGGATACTGCGAGGGCCGCCGGTGCCGGAGTTGACCGAGCCAGAGCCGCTGCTGACGGTGCCGGTCACGAATCCGAAGTTGGCGTTGTTCGCGGTGCAGCAGGTGCCGTTCGGATTGGCGAACTGCGGGGTGTTGGTTGTATTTACAGTTTCCAGCCGAAGCTGCAAGCCGACGCGTTCGCTGAAGTGGGTGGTCTTGGACAGGGCGAAGTTCATGTTGAAGAATCCCGGCCCAATCATGGAATTGCGTCCAACGTTCCCGACCTGCTGGGCAGCGCCGCCGATCTGATCGATGGCTCCGGTCGGGCAGGCCGCGCTAGGTGTCGCCGACTGGCAGGGTGGCGGGGCAAACGCGGTTGGATCAAACCACGGGCTTCCACCCAACGCGGTGGTGTTGATTCCGTGCAGAATGCTGGCCGGACCCACCTGGACGGGCGTGTTAGTGCCACCTGAGGCAAGGTTCAAGTACGTCGAGCTGTAAGTCACCGTGAAGGGGGTTCCGGTCATGATCGTCAGGATGCCCTCGAGCTGCCATCCGCCCACGACCTTGTCCAGCCCTCGCGAACCGTTCAGGAAGGGTTTCCCCTTACCGAAGGGCAGTTGGTAAACATAGCTCTGCACAAAGGTGAACCTACGATTGAAATCGTCCAGGCCCCAATTACGGTGATATTGTCCGTTGAGATAGAAGCCGTAGAATCCATCGTCGTCTCCGCCGTTGTAGTAAGCCATGCCCTTTTCGTAGGTGAACGAGGTGGTGATGCCTAGCGAGCCGGCAAAGCGCTTGTCAATCTTCGCTTGCAGGGCGTTGTACATCGCGGACACCGGCACGAATTCCTCCGATATGCTGCCCGTGTGCGGGAAGTATGGTTGGTAGGCGGTGTCGCCTGAGGACGCGGGTGCGATCACCGGACTTGCATTGATGTTTTGCCCCGAGCCCATGTCCACGCCGTGATTACCCACGTACGCAAGGTCCATCGCGAAATGATACGGCAACGCCTGCTGGAGCGTGAAGTTCCAGGCAATGATGTGAGGGTTCTTGTAGTTTGTCGGGAAGTAGGACTCCGACGAACCGTTGAAGCCGAGAGCGGCGACGCTGTAAATCCCGTTGGACGGGATTGGCTGCGGCGAGGGCACCGGGAGGCCACTCTCGAAACTCAGAACGGACCCGTTGTACAAGGCCGAGGTATAGGCGCTCGCGCCTTGCACCGCTCCGAGGTTGCCTTTTGTCGGATAGTTGTTGTTAATGTACGTATTGTCCTCAAACGGCGTATAACTGACGCCGATACCCGTCCGGATAACCGTCTTCTCCGTCAAGCGGTACGCCAGTCCCAGGCGCGGCGCAAGGTAGTTCAGGTGGTCGACCAAGCCTCCGTTGTTGGGGTTGCCGCCCACACCGCCGACCACCAGCGTGTTGCTCGACGGAATGAAGTTGGAAAACTGGCCGGGGAAGGCCGGCAGGCCTGGCGGGTATATTTCCCAGCGCAGCCCGATGACCACGGTCAGCTTTTTGCTGACCTGCCATGAATCGGCGGCGTAGGGGAAGAAGTACCAGGCCCGGTAAGTCGGGAACGTGCCACTGAAGTCGCGCCCGGTGCTGGACGCCTGGGGGCTGTCCAGTAGGAAGCTCGCCAGGTCGTTGGCCCACGAAGTGGTGCTGTTCGGGGTCGTCGCCGAGCTCGTGGTGCCGTTGGGGAGCTGGCAGCTACCCGCGCAGTTCGTCTGGGAAACGCCGAACTGGTAGACGCCGCGCGGGCTGTAGGTCTGCGTCTGTAACAGGTCGTCACGGATGCGGCGCATATCGAACCCGATCGTAAAGGTGTGGTTGCCGTGCGTCTTGGTCACGTTGTCCACCAAATCGATGTTGGCCTCCGCGCGGACCCAGGGCAAACTGGCGGAATATCCCACCAGCGGACTGGTAAATGCGCCAATCTGGATACCCACCAAGCCGCTGTCGAACTCGCTGATATTGACGCCAGGGATTCCCAGGTTCGTGGTATCGTTCGATCCATAGTCGCTCTCTTGCGCCGTGTTGTGGTAGTGCGCCACGCCGACCCGGAATTCGTTCAGCAGGTTGGCCGTAAAAAGGTGGGTCCAGTTGATGCCGCTACTGTAAGTCTTCTGAATTCCCGTGCCCTCGAAGGCGCCGTTGGCATCACCGCCGGCGGTGCCGAAAATGGGCGCCTGGTAAACCACTGGCTTCTGGAAGCTGAATCGACCGCTGAGGTGGTCCTTTTCGCCGATGTTATAGTCCACCTTCCCGTCCGTGAGGGTGCTGACCTTGGTGAAGGGCAGAAGGGCGAAGTAGTTGTTGGACGGCGCCGCGGTGGCGGACAGATTTTCGTTCGGAAGGGGTACCAGGGCCAGGATCTTGAGCGCGATCGGGTTCAGGCGCGATGTGGGAATGATGTTGCCGGGGAACGGAGTCCTTCCTACACCGGTGGTCGTATTCCCGGTTAGCGGATCGTAAACCAGAGCGGGGCTGGAGCCACCCAGGGCCTCGCTCAAGTTGCCGGTGCGCGACAGTTGCGACGGTATCGTCTCGGTGTTGGCGTTGGCTTCGTGATCCGAGGTGTGCAAGACGTCGGCGAAGAAGAACAACTTGTTCTTCCTGATCGGCCCGCCGATGGTGCCGCCGTAGTAGTTGTAGTGGACAGCGGCCACCGAGGGCTGGAAGAAGTTGCGGGCGTCGAAATCGCCGTTCTGAACGAACTCGTAGAGGGAGCCGTGGAACTCGTTGGTCCCCGACTTCAGGATCACGTTAGTGACCGCGCCGGCGCCGCGTCCCAAGTCCACGGAGTGGTTGCTGGTTGACACGTCCACCGTTTGAATTGCTTCGAGCGGCGGGATCAGGATTTGCAGCAAGCCGGTGCGCTCGTTGTCGTCGATGCCCTCGATTTGGTAATTATTCACCACGCGCGGGGCCCCGTTGACTTCGGTCTGCAGCGAGTCCGAAGCGTTAAAGAACTGGGAGTGCTCCTCCGTCGGCGGCGCCGTGCCGGGCACGAGGGCCAGCAGGGCTTGATAATTGCGGTTGCTGACCAGAACCGGCAGTTCCGCTACCACCATGGTGTCGATGTTGCGGCCGGTATCGGCACGGTCCGTCTGCAACACCGGTGGTGCGCCTGTGACCTCGATGGTCTCGGTGACGTTGCCGGGCTGAAGCTGAATGTCCACGCGCTCGGTGGTGTTCACCAGCAGCGCAAGATCCTTGCGGAGTTCCTTCTTGAATCCCGTGGCCTCGACATCCACCTCATATGCGCCAGGCGGCAGGTCGGGAACAATCCAATTCCCGCTTTCGTTCGACTTCGCCGTGTGGATAATGGCGGTCCGTGTTTCCGTTATGGTGAGTTTAGCGTTCGGCACCACTGCGCCGGTGGTGTCCGTTACAGTGCCGAGCAACGTGGCGTTCACCGCCTGCGACCAACCCACTGCGGCCGCCGCAGCCATCAACAAAGAGAGGATGCCAAGCAAACGTAGACGAGACATGGTCACTAACTCCTTTTCCTGCACTGAGGTACAAGACCCGGTTCAGCCTTCGCCCGGACGCACCCAGAACTTATCACCCGAATTCGAGCTGCCTGTCCAATAGAACCTTCCTGTTTTCTGCATCTTGCGCGATTACGGCCGGGCGAGACTTCCCAGCCCATGATCTATATCCGATTGAGGATATCGCCACCTTTAAATGCAAGAAAGGAAATTCACAGTAATTCTCGTTAACCAACCAGGTCCCCCAGCCAACAACACCTCCACATTCCAGGAGCTGTAGCGCTACAGTAACCCGCCTCCATAATTTGGGAGAAATCGGTCTAGAAAACCGAGAACTGGCTCGTTCGCCTGTCAGCTCTTGTGGGGCCGGTAAGCCACCAGTTCGAACGACGGAACCGTATTGTTGACGATTCTTGTTCGCAAGAGCACTTCAAAATAGGGAAACGGCTCGCCCGCTTTCAGGCCCAGTTTCTGCCGTAGCTGGCGCATCCACTCCTCGGACGTCACGAACCGCCCCCCGCCTTCGGTCGAAATCACGTCGCTGCCAGAAATCAGCATCGTGATCCCCGTGCGCTTGGGATTCGGCCGGTACACCACGCGGCAATACCCCACCCGCCGCCATTCCGCCTGGTACCAGGGCTGCTCACCCGGCAACGGCGACCTGTTGATGAATCGCACACTCGCCGGCGTTTCCTGGTAATCCGTCTGGAAAGCCATTTGGTCTTCGAATAATCCAACCCACGGATTGCCGCGAAAACTCCCCAGCAGGATGATATTCCGCGACTCCGCCTCGGAAGAGGATAAGTCGCGGGCGCTGATGATGTTCAGCGGCACGTGCCTGGCCGATGAGATCACCCCCAGGTCCCGCGCCAACACGGCGTCGGGTAGGGCAGTCGGCGCCCGGTTGATGAACCTCTTCGCCAGCGCCCGTTGAGCCGGATCGCGAAGGTATTGCTCCGCCAGTTGGTCGAATTCGTGCCCCTCGTATTCGGGAAGCGGTACCGAGTGCCCGATCAGATTCTCGAATTCCAGCAGGTTGACGTCTGACATCACCAAATCCGTGGCTTGCCCGTTGCCCAGGATTTGTCCCCAGAATGCCTCCACATTGGGCCGCCCCCCGGCGCTGCGTTCTCTTTTCGATTGCACGGCGCTGTATGTGCCCCATGCCAGTCCCACCAACGCCATGCCGGCCAGCATTCCCGCCAGCAGCGGCCGCACGGCGAATCCCGGCTTCAGCGGCGCCGGCTCCGTCCCCGGAAAGTCATCGGGCCGCGGCCGGAACACCGGAACGTAGCTCCCCTTGGGGATCTCGATGATTACCGGCTCGTCCTTGCCCTCACCCGCGAAGTACTCATGGAGCTTCTTGCGAAGTTGCGACACCAGTACCCGGACCAGCGTGTCGTGACTGGTGTCATAATCGGGCGGACGCCCCAGGACATCTACGCCGATCTCCTGCTCGTGAAGAGCGCAATTCGGGTCGTGTAGCCCGCGCTCCCCCAAATAGAGGAGGAGATCCCGGAGGCGCTTGGATTTTTGGAATTCCGCACTGGCCGCCGCCCTTTGTAAGAGTTCGTACGACCCGACCCGCGCGACCGATCCATCGCCAGTCTCGTGATTCACCGAAGCCACCCTGTGAGATGACCGGATTATAACACTCGTCCGCGCCACGAATGGCTTGTACTGTGGGGTGGATGGGGATACCATGTGACCGTAGAAAGGAAGAGCCAAGTATGACTCGTCGAGAAATGATTTCCAGCGTCGGGGTGCTGGCTGCAGCCAGGTCGGCCGCGGCTTCGGCGGCCGGCGAAGCCGCGCCGGCGGGTTTCCGTATCGGCGTCGCGACGTACTCCCTGCGAGAGTTCCAGCGCGGCCTGGCCATCAGGATGATCAAGCAACTGGGAGTCCCGTACGTCAGCGTCAAGGACTTTCACCTGCCGTACACTTCGACGCCGGCGGAGATCACCAGGGCGGTGGGCGAATTCAAGAAGGCCGGGCTGACGATTGTGAGCGGCGGCAATACGGATATGAAGTCCAGCGACCCGGCGGAGTTGAGGAAGCCCTTCGAATATGCGAAGGCCTGCGGCATGCCCATGCTGGTCACGGCGCCGCTGCACGAGAACCTGCGGGCCATCGAGAAGCTCGCGAAGGAATTCGACATCCAGATTGCCATTCACACGCACGGGCCGGAAGACCCGAATTTCCCGACGCCCAAAGTGGTGCTGGACGCGGTGAAGGGCATGGACCCGCGAATGGGGCTGTGCATGGACGTGGGCCATTCCATGCGCGGCGGTGCCGACGTGGTGCAAGAGATCGTGAACGCCGGACCGCGGTTGCTGGACATGCACTTCAAGGACCTGAAAGACGGCAAGGTCAAAGAGAGCCAGTGTGACGTGGGCGACGGCGTGATGCCGGTGGTGGCAATTTTCAAACAGTTGCGGAAGGTCGGATATCGCGGCTGCGTGAATCTGGAGTACGAGATCAATGAAGATAATCCCCTGCCGGGAATGCTGCACTCGTTCGGCTATATGAAGGGTGTGTTGGCGGGCCTCGCGGGTTAGAGATCTCCGCGGAGTACGCGCCACCGCAAACCGCCGCAAAACGGCGCCACGGATCCCCCGCCACAGGGCCCAACAACGCCTCTCCCGAAAATCTGCTCACACCACGGCCGACGCCCACGCCCCCCGTTTTCATCGCGTGTTGTAAGCCGCGGCCGCTCATAGGACCGCACTCTCCCGGCGGCCGAACCCTGCCAAGCCCGAAGGGCGAAAGCCCATAGCCCACGGCGTAAGCCGTGTGGAACCCATCGCGAGTACGAGTAGCCCCGGAACGGGGCGTAAGTGTTGGTCACCGGCGCTGCTGCGTTCTCTGGTATTGCCCTGCTTGTTCTCAGAAGTTCGCCCACGTATTTGCAGAACGCCCACATACGCGCGCGCCCCCGAACAGAACCGCGACCGTCAGGGAGCGGCCTTCGCGGAACACGAAGGGTATTGATAAGACGGTGTACTGAGCTTAGCCCGAAGGGCGACAGACCATAGCCCACGGCGTAAGCCGTGTGGAATCTATCGCGAGTGCGAGTAGCCCCGGAACGGGGCGTAAGTGTTGGTCACCGGCGTTGCTGCGCTCTCAGCTATTGCCCTGCTTGTTCTCAGAAGTTCGCCCACGTATTTGCGGAACGCCCACTTTCGCGCGCGCCCCCGAACAGAACCGCGACCGTCAGGGAGCGGCCTTCGCGATCCAAAAAGGGTACTGACAAAACGCTGTACTCCGCTCAGCCCGCAAATGCGACAAATAATAGCCCACGGCGTAAGCCGCGTCGAATCTGTCGCGAGCACGAGTAGCCACGGGACGGGGCGTAAGGCTCTCTTCCGAAAATCCGCTCACACCACCGCTGGCGCCCACACCCCATTTTCATGGCGTGTTGCGAGCCGCGGCGGCTCATCGAACAGAACTCTCCCCGCTTTGCCCCTTACACCTTATCGGGAATCGTGAAGCCGGGGCGGTAGCCGCGGTCGGCGTCGCGGAGCATCCGGTTGGCCTCGTCGTCCGCGATTACCTGCTCGGTCTTGGGATCGAAATTCAACGTGCGGCCAAGCCGGTAGGAGACATTGGCCAGGTGCACCAGGGTGCATGAAATGTGCCCCTCTTCCACCGGCGCGTTGAGGTCTTCCCTCTTACGGCTGCGGACGCAATCGATGAAATTGGCGAAGTGGTTTTCCTTGCCGCGGCTCACCGGACTTGGTTCCTGCTTTTCGCCCAGCCAGTATTTGTAACTTTCGTATTCCTGGATCGCCAGGTAACCGCCGGGGCCGTAAAAAATGTTGCCGATGGTGCCGGGCTTGCCGCTGGCGGGACCAAGATTGGCCGCCTGCTTGGCCGCGGGCGCCGGCGCGGCCGGTTTGGCAGTGGTGGTCAGGCCGGCGGGCGGCAACACGCTGCCGCCGCCGAACACGCCGATGTCCGCTTCGTGGTTGGTCATCCAGTGGCGCACTTCGAATTCCATCAGGCGCCGTTTGCCATCCGCCATGTCGAACTCGAAGCAGCAGTTGAGCACGTTGGGCGTTTCCTGGTCGTCGTCGAACATCACGTGGCCGCCCACGGCGGAAACTTTGCTGGGGAATTTGACGCCCAGACCCCATCGCGCCGTATCCACTTCATGAATGCCCTGGTTGCCCAGGTCGCCGTTGCCGGTGTCCCAGAACCAGTGCCAGGTGTAATGAAAGCGGTTCATGGTGAAACCACGGTCGGGCGCGGGACCGAGCCACAAATTGTAGTCGACGCCGGCCGGCACCGCCTGGCGCGGCTTGCGGCCGATCGTATCGCGCCACTTGTAGCACAGGCCGCGCGACAGGTAGACATCGCCCACCAGGCCGTCCCGCAGCTTTTGAATGGCTTCCTTGGCGCCGATGCTCGACCGGCTCTGCGTGCCGTGCTGCACGATACGGTTGTACTTGTTCGCCGCGGCCACCAGTTGCTTGCCTTCCCACCAACTGTGGGAGAGCGGCTTCTCCACGTAAGCATCCTTTCCGGCCTGGCAGGCCCAGATGCCCATCAGCGAATGCCAATGATTGGGGGTGGCGACGGTGATGGCGTCGATCGACTTGTCCTCGAGCATCTTGCGGATATCGGTGTAGGTCTTGGGTTTCCCCAAGCCCAGCTTTTCGATATTCCCAAGGCGCGTCGCGATGACGTTCTCGTCGATGTCCACAACCGCGGCCAGTTCCACGCCCGGAGTGTCCTTCACCTTCCTGATGTGGTCGAGCCCGCGGCCGCGCAGACCCACCACCGCGACCCGCACCCGATCGTTCGCTCCCAAAACACGTTGGGGGGCCAGCAGCGCCGCGCCGGCGGCGGCTTTCAGCATGTCCCTGCGATTGAGATCCAATGACATTTCACACCTCTTCTATAGGACTCTATAGGACTTTGAACAAACCTTCCAACGATTCGCGCGTGCTCTCCACCTTGTTGCCGTCCGCCCGCCGGTAGTGCGTTTCGAGCGACATGGTTCCCTCATAGCGGTCGCGGTGCAGGGCCTGAAACTGGCCCTTGAAATCGATGATACCGCCGCCCACCGGCGCCCATTCGAGTTTACCGGTCTTGGCGTTCTTGCGGGAATCCTTGACGTGCATGTGCGGGAACAGGCCCTTCACCGCTTCGTAGCCGTCGGGATAAGGCACCTCGTCCAGCATGGTGGCATTGCCCGGATCCCAGACGCCGCGCAGGTTGGGCGAATTGACCTCCTTCAGCAACCGGCCCAGTTCTTTGCCGGTGCCCACATTGCAAGAATGTTCGTTTTCGACATTCAGAATGATTTTGGCCTTGGCGGCCACCTCGGCTGCTTTGGCCATGCGGTCGCGAACGTAGGGGTAGGCCTTTGCCGGATCCGCCACGCGCCAGTACGTGAAGATGCGCACCATGCGCGTGCCGAAGAAGCCGGCCAGCTCGAAAGAGTGGTCGAGGAGCTTTTCGGCGTCTTGCTCGGTGAAGTTGGCGCTGAAGGTGTCCCGCTTTTCGTTGGCCTTGGCGGGCATCTGCGGGCAATTCCATTTGAAGATGGGGGAACCGATCTCGCTCACGTGGATGCCGTGCTTGCCGATCAAGTCGCGGGCGCGATCCAGGTCCTCCTTGGGGGAATTCATGATGTTCTTCCCAAAAAACTCGCGCAGCTCGCACCATTGCAGGTGGTAGCTGGAGATAAAGTCGAGGGCCTCGTCCAACTGGGTAGTCAGTTCGTCGGTGATGATGCCGAGCTTGAAACCTTTGGTATCCATGGTGGAGTCGGCTGCCAGCCGCGAGGCTGCGGCGGCGGCCAGCGACAGTTTCAGGCAGTTCCGCCTGGTCAGCTTGGTTGGCATAATTTCTCCTCTTGTCATCCAACTTGTGCAACTATACGTTAGCGCCAAAGCGCGAGCTTTGCCAGTAGCAGCGGCATGAAACCGCTGGAGTGAGCGCCGTAGAGTACCGTCGGACCCGGCGGTGACTCCCGCTCGAATCCCGTCGGTATCCCGCTATTGTGCCCCGCCAGCCCCGCTCGTCCTCTCTGACGACGCTCGTCAGTGTCTCGTGAAGATTTCTCAGTTCAAGTATTCACTCAGAAGATTTCCTTTGGTTTCAGACTCCTTGCTCTGAATTGACCTCGACTCGTCCTGCTCATGTGCCATGCTCGAAGCAGGAAGAACGCCATGCACCGCTCTCTCTGCACGCCTGTCGGGATCTCCGGCTCGTCGTATCCACTGCCTCCTGCCGCGGCGTATCGCCGATCCGCGAAATCGGTTTCAATCCGGGCCGCCTCGCGCCAAAGGAAAATTATCAAACGGACCCAATGTTCATGCCAACCGCAAGAAACCACAATACATATTCACCGCCAAACAAATCCGGTTTCAGCCCCATCCCGCCATGCCTCCCAATCGATCCGGCGGTCGCTTTCCCCGCGGCGCCTGGTACGCGCCCTCCAGATACCAAACGAACCTAGTCCCATTTCCGGACACTCAGGTCTCCTATCTCCCCGCACCGCCAGTCCCGTTGTCTTGCCGGCGCCGGCGCACCGTCTCTGCCGCCACCGTCAACATTTGACCGTACATCCGTTCCCCGGCTGGTGTATGCTCCATAAATCATGAAACTTCGTTTCCTATTCGTGTTAGCCGTCGGCGCTGCCATTGCCCTGCTTGCCCAGCAGTACAATCCCAGCCTCTATAGCGGCATGCGCTGGCGCCAGGTCGGCCCCTTTCGCGCCGGACGCATCTCGGCGGTAGCTGGCGTCCCGGGCGATCCCGCCACGTACTATCTCGGCGCACCGGGCGGCGGTGTCTGGAAGTCCACTTCCGGCGGCGTTACCTGGAAGCCCATCTTCGACGACACCCACATGGATTCCATCGGCTCGATCGCCGTGGCGCGCTCCAACCCCAACATCGTCTACGTCGGAACCGGCGACGTCAGCAGCGTGGAGAAATCTGTCAACATCGGCAACGGCCTCTGGAAATCCGTGGATGCCGGCGCGCACTGGCAGCAGATGGGCCTCGCGGACACCAACCACATCGTGTCGCTGGTGGTGGATCCGAAGAATCCCGACATCGTGCTGGCGGCGGCGCTGGGCCACACGTATGCGCGCAACGAAGAGCGCGGCGTCTTTCGCTCGACCGATGGTGGCCGCACCTGGAACAAGGTGCTCTACAAGGGTGACAACATCGGCGCGGTCAACCTGGTGGCCGATCCCGACAACCCGCGGACGCTCTTCGCAGCGCTGGAGGTTTACCTGACCGTTCCCAATGCCGGCCCCGGCGGTGGTGCTGCTGGCGGTGGCCGCGGCGGCCGTGGAGCAGACGCCGGGCCGGACACTTCCGGGGCGGGTATCTACAAATCCACCGACCAGGGCCTCACCTGGACCCCGCTCACCGGCCATGGACTTCCCGAATCCGGCATGGGCCGCATTGGCCTGGCGGTCGCCGCCGGCGCCGGCGGCCAGCGCGTCTACGCCGTCATGCAAGGCGGTATGTTCCGCTCCGATGACGGCGGCGCCAACTGGTATCGCAGCACCACCGACCCGCGTTCCACAGGCAGCGCCTACTTCAGCCAAGTCTACGTCGCGCCCGATAACCCCGACATCGTCTACGTCGTCCAGACCTGCATGTACCGCTCCACCGACGGCGCCAAGACCTTTGAGGCTTTCAAGGGCGCGCCCGGCGGTGACGACTACCACGTGCTGTGGATCGACCCGACCAACGGAAAGCGCATCCTCGCCGGTGTGGATCAGGGTCCCACCATCAGCGTGGACGGTGGCCACACCTGGGATTTGAATTGGTACAACCTTCCCAACGGGCAGTTCTATCACATCGCCACCGACAACCGCTTCCCGTATTGGATCTACGGTACGCAGCAGGATTCGGGCTCCGCAGGCACTGCCAGCCGCGGCGCGTTCGGACAGATTACGTTCATGGAATGGATACCCTCGGCGGGCGCCTACGAATTCGGCTACATCCATCCCAACCCATTGGACCCCAACATCATCATGGCCAGTGGTCAGGGCGCCACCGTCCAACGCTATGAGTTGGTCAACCGTCAGATCCAAAATGTCTCGCCGCCGCGCAGTGGAGGATACCGCTTCGCCAACACGCCCCCGCATCTGTTTTCTTCCGCGGATCCGCATATCTTCTACCTGGGCGCGCAATACCTGCTGGAGACGCGCGACCTCGGGCAAACCTGGAGAGCCGTGAGTCCCGACGTCACATTGGCGCCTGGCGAAACCGCGCCCGCCGCCGAACCGGTAGAGCCGGCGCCCCCTGCGGCCGGCGGCCGTGGCGGCCGTGGCGCGGGCATCTCGGCCATCGCGCCTTCGCCCATACGGGCCGGAGCGGTTTGGGTGGGTACTTCCAACGGCCACATCCAAATGACCGCGGATGGTTCAGCCTGGCAACACGTCACGCCCTCCGACGTTCCCGCCAACACCGCCATCCAGCAGATTGAAGCTTCCCCACACAGCATCGACACGGCCTTCTTCACTTTGGATCGCCATAACTCCAACGATTTCGCCCCGTATATCTTCCGCACCCGCGATAGCGGCAAGACTTGGACGCGCATCGCCTCCGGCATCCCCGAGAACGAAATCGCGCGCGTGGTGAAAGAAGATCCCGTCCGCGCCGGCCTGCTCTACGCGGGCACCGAGCACGGCGCCTGGGTTTCGTTCGATTACGGCGATCACTGGCAGTCGCTGCAACTCAACCTGCCCGCTGCATCGGTGCGCGATCTCGAAATTCACGGAGACGATCTGGTGGCCGGCACCTACGGCCGCGCTTTCTGGATACTCGACGATGTCACGCCGCTGCGCCAGATCACGCCGCAGGTTCTCATCCTCGAACGTGTACCTTTTCCGCCCGCAGACCGCCACGCGCGTGCGCAACGACACCGATTTCGACACCCCGTTTCCACCGGAGATGACGGCCGGCGCCAACCCGCCCGACGGCGCGATTCTGAACTACTACCTAAAGTCCGCCCCCGCGGGTCCGCTCACCATCGCCATCTACGACAGCGCCGGCAAGCTGGTCCGCGAGCTCACCAGCGTGCCGCCGCCGCTCGAGCCTGAACCGCAGCTCACCGTTCCCAATTATTGGATCGAGCGGCCGCATCCGCTTCCCGCCGCCGCCGGCATGAATCGCGCCGTATGGGATTTGCGCTATACGCTGCCGCCATCCTTCAACCGTGGCGCCACCAACTCGTACCCCATTTCCGCACTCTATGGCAACACGCCCGCCGAACCGCGCGGCCCGCTGGTGGCTCCCGGCGATTACGAAGTCCGCCTCGCGGTTGGCGGCGCAACCTATAGCCAACCGTTGCACGTTGTGATCGATCCGCGCGTCAAGACTCCGCCGCAGGGCATCACCCGGCAGCGCGACCTCGGCTTGCTGATCTCCGACGGCATGACCTCGAGCCACGCCGCCAATCAGCAGGTAGCCGAATTGCGTGCCGCGCTGGCCGCATTGCAATCGCCACCGGATGCCGCGGGCGCTTTGGCCACCAAGGCAGCCACATTCGGCGGCGCTCCCGCCGGCCGTGGAGGCCGCGGTGGTGGTGGAGGAGGTTTGGGCGGCCGTGGAGGCGTTGGCCCTACCGTCAACTTCATGACCCTGAACGGCGAGTTCGGCGCCCTCATGAACACCGTCGAGCAAGGCGACTTCGCTCCCACCCAAGCCATGCAAGAGACCTATCACGACTCTTGCCAGCAACTCACCCAAGCGCTCACCCAGTGGGAGGATCTCAAGAGCAAGGAACTAGCCGCGCTCAACGCGCTGCTAAGCGCCAATAAAATCGCGGTTCCGCCGCCGGCGCCGCCCTGCGGAAAATAGCGGGGAACCTATTTCATCCCCGTTCCGGCAGCCATGCCGGCGGGAAGTCGCGCTTTCTTTATGCCGCGCGGAGATATACTATTCGGTCAAAAGGCTCTGAAATTGAAACTACCCGATAGTCCGCTCATCTATCTTGACAATGCCGCCACCGGCTGGCCGAAGCCCGAAAGCGTGTATCGCTTCATGATCGACTTTTATCGAAGCACCGGGGTGAATCCCGGCCGCAGCGGCTACGATCTTGCCCTGGAAGCCGGCTCGCTGCTCGATAACCTTCGCAAGCGGCTGACGCGCTTCTTCGGCGGCGACGAAGATGCGCCCGAACGCCTGTGCTTCGGCTACAACGCCACGGATGCGCTGAACCTGGCGATCCCGGGCTTGCTGGCGCCGGGCGATCACGTAATTACCACCAATCTGGAACACAATTCCGTGATCCGCCCGATCAATCACCTGGTGCGCGACGGCGGTGTCGAAGCGACCTTCGTTCGCTTTGATGGAGCCGGGTTTGTCGATCCGGACGACATCGCCAGGGCGATAAAGCCCAATACCGCCCTGGTGATTGTGAACCATGGCTCCAACGTGACTGGCGCCATTCAGCCCGTCGCGGAGATCGGCCGTATCTGCCGTGAGAGGGGCGTTACATTCGCGATAGATACGGCTCAGACCGCGGGCAACATTCCCATCAACATGAACGACATGAACATCGATGTGGTGGCCTTCACCGGCCATAAGTGTCTGATGGGGTCAATGGGAATCGGTGGTTTGTGTGTCCGCAAGCACGTCGAAATCCGGCAGGTTCGAAGCGGCGGGACGGGTGTACGATCGGCGTATCCCTACCATCTGGAAGAGTACCCATGGCGATTGGAATATGGCACACCCAACATGGTTGGAGTGGCCGCGCTCTGGGCGGGGCAGGACTGGCTCGACAGCAACGGCGTGGAGAACCTGCATGCGCGGGAGATGAAGCTGGCGGCCAGACTGGTCGAAGGACTTCGCTCGATTCCCGGCGTCACCCTGTACTGTTGCGAGAACCTGGACAATCACCTGCCGACGATTACGATGAATCTGGATGGGGTGGAAGCTGGAGACGTGGGCACGATGCTCGATGTGGACCACAACATCGCCACTCGGACCGGCCTGCACTGCGCCCCGTTGGTGCACGAACAGCTCGGAACCGTTGCGATCCACGGAGGGGTGCGGTTCTCGATTGGTCCTTTCAACACGGAGGAGCACATCGACGCGGCGTGGCACGGTGTAGCGGACATCGCACGTTGGGCGGCTGACCGTAGAACGGCCTTGAAAGGTACCTCGGCTCCAGTGGCGGCTCTCTGAGCACGCAAACTTACCGGACCGTCTGTTTCTGAATTGGTCGTACTGTGTTTTCAGAAAAACCTGGAGCCACCCTCCGGGCTTGAACCGGAGACCTGCTGATTACGAATCAGCCGCTCTACCAACTGAGCTAGGGTGGCCCTTTCTTGTGATCATAGCAACTTGCAGCGAATTCCAGCAACGTCATTGCGGGCGATCTCGACCCTTTTTAAGCGCGTTCGGACGGCCCGTTCAGGTAGGATTACAGTGAGCGTACCAAAATGAATTCGACAAAGCTGCTGGCGGGGATTCTGATGGTGGCGCCGCTTCTGGCGCAGAACGCGGTGCAACGGCCCAAGGTCCTGGGGGTGGCGCACATGGCCGTGTACGTGAAGGACCTGGACCAGGCGCGCCGGTTTTACGAGAACTTCCTGGGCTTCAGCGAGCCGTTCACTTTGCCCAACCAGACCGGGCTGGGCGTGCGAATCGCGTTTGTGAAGGTGAACGATCGCCAATATTTTGAAATCTTCAACGAAGCCGGCCGCGGGGAAGGGCAGCTCAACCACATTTCCTTTTACACCGACAATGCCGACCGGATGTACGCCTATTTGAAGTCCAAGGGCGTGACGGTAATGTCGGACAAGGGGAGTGTTGGCAAGGGGCAGACCGGCAACAAGAATTTCAATGTCCAGGATCCCGACGGCCACATCGTCGAGATGGTTGAATACCGGCCTGATAGTTGGACGGCGCGCGAAGCCGGCAGGTTTATGCCGCCCACCCGCATCTCGGAGCACATCATGCACCTGGGAGTGCTGGTGGGCGACCTGGACCGGTCCATGAAGTTTTACGGCGATATCCTGGGCTTCCAGGAATTCTGGCGCGGCAGCCGTTCGCCCGCTGAGCTGAACTGGGTCAACATGAGAGTGCAGGACGGCGAGGATTACCTCGAGTTTATGCTCTATAGCCAACTTCCCGCGCCCGATCGCCGGGGCACGGCGCATCACGCTTCCCTGACCATAGCGGATGCCGACCAGACTCTCGCCGAGTTGAAACAGCGGGCGGCGAAAACCGGCTACGACCGGGAGATCACCATTCAGACCGGAGTCAACCGGAAGCGGCAGATCAACTTGTACGACCCCGACGGGACGCGCATCGAGCTGATGGAAGCCAACACCGTGGATGGCAAGCCGGTTCCCAGTTCCACCGCGCCGTCGCCGCATCCGGGGAAGAACGATTGAGACTCGCGGGATATGGTTGCACCGGCGTGGCGCTCTACGCCAGGTTCGCGGCTGTTCTTGCATTGGCCATCTTCGGCTCCGGTTGTCATAGCGCGCCGCCGGCAGGAATTGATCGCGCGATGGCGTCGTGCGTTTCGGCCGATACACTGGTCCTCGCGGGTGTAGATTGCCAGCGGCTACGCGCTTCTCCGGTGTACCCGAAACTGCCGGCCGCCGCTACGGCGCTGCTCGAACCCCTCCGCCCGGCCACGTACCTGTTGCTCGCTTCCAACGGCAAGGACTACCTGGCGATCGGCCGCGGTCCGTTTAGCCAGGTGCCGCCGGGAGCTACGCTTCTGGCGCCGAATCTAGTGGTTGCCGGGTCGCCGGATGCCGTCCGCGGGGCGACGGCGCTGCACCGCCGTGGCGTGACCGGTGCGCCGAGGTTGCTGGGGCTGGCGGAGAAACTGGCGGCCGGCCGCGAAATCTGGATCGTGGCGATGGGGAACGCCATGCTGCCGGTCAGCGGCAACGCGGAGAACCTGAACCGGCTGCTCCACGCGACCGAATACGCAACCCTCGCCGTGCATGTCACGGATGGCATCCAGGCGGAAGCCACCGGAGTATGCGGCACGGCTGAGGCGGCCCGGCGGTTGGAAGAGGAACTGCGTGCCATGGCTTCGGTGGCGGCCGCGGCGGAAGCACGCCGGCCGGGAATTGCGGTGCAGTTGCGCGCCATCCAGGTGAGCCGCGAGGAGCGAACGGTGCGCGTGGATCTGCGCGCCGATGCGGCGGGCGTGGAGCAGTTGTTACGGCTGTTCTGAATCGCGGGGCACGCCAATCTGGCGCGAGATCAAGAAGTGTACAGGCCCATGCGCCGTTTTACGATTTCGACGGTCGAGTTGGCGATGGGGGCGACCCGTTCCGCTCCAGCGCGCAGGATGCCGTCCAGATAGGAGGGGTCGGAGACAATCTGGTGATAGCGCCGCTGAAAAGGCTCCAGGTGCGCGATGACTATGTCGGCCACCTGTTTTTTCAACTCGCCGTAGCGCAGCCCGGTGAATTGCGATTTGATTTCGTCGTCGGATGCGCCAGAGAAAGCCTGGTAAATGGCGATGAGGTTGAGTACCCCGGGGCCGGCGGTTTCGAAATCCACGGCGGGGTTGGAATCGGTCGTGGCGCGCATGATGGTCTTGCGAACTTTGTCGGGGGGATCGAGCAGCGCCACGGCGTGATTGGCGGCCGTTTCGGACTTGCTCATTTTCTGCGTGGGGTCGTCCAGGCCCATGATACGCGCGCCCACGGCGGGAAGGCTGGTGTCCGGGACGACGAAGGTGTCGCCGTAAAGCGAGTTGAAGCGCTGCGCGATATCGCGCGTCAGCTCGAGGTGTTGCGCCTGGTCTTCGCCCACCGGAACAATCCCCGCCTGGTACAGTAGAATGTCGGCGGCCATCAGCACCGGATATTGCAGTATGCCGTCACTCACGGTCTCCTGTTTGGCGGACTTGATCTTATATTGGATCATACGTTCCAGCCAGCCGACCGGGGTGACGCACGTGAGCATCCAGGCCAGCTCGGCATGGGCCGGGACGGCGGACTGCACCATGATGGAGCAGCCCTGGGGGTCGATGCCGGCGGCCAGATAGATGGCGGCGGTCTCCGCAATCTTGGCGCGAAGCTCGGCCGGTTCTTGAAAAAGCGTAACGGCGTGCAGGTCGACGATGCAGAAAATACATTCGTATTCGTGCTGGATGCGGACCCAATTCTTGAGTGCGCCCAGGTAATTGCCGATGTGCAGATTGCCGGTTGGCTGCATGCCGGAGAAGACTCGTGTTTTCATGGTAAGGAGAACGGGGGTAAATCCTATCGTAAGCAATTTTGAAGTGACCGTGGAAAAGCTGGTGTACGGCGGCGATGGCCTGGCGCGCCTGGATGGCCGCGTCGTGCTGGCGCCCTACGTGCTGCCCGGCGAACGCATCCGCGTCGAAGCGGAAAGCGAAAAGCCCGGACTGGTGCGGGCCCGCACGCTGGAGGTGATGGAGCGGGCGGCCGCCCGCGTGGAAGCGCCGTGCCCGCTGTTCGGGCGCTGCGGCGGGTGCCACTACCAGCACGCCGAATACGCCCGGCAGGTGGCGGCCAAAGTTGCGATTCTGGCGGAGGAGTTGCGGCGGGTAGGAAAGATGGAGCCGCCGGCGGAGATCGCAACCATTGCGGGCGAACCGTGGGGATACCGGAACCGCGTGCAGTTGCACGTGGACGGCGGGAAACTGGGGTACCGGCAGGCTCGTTCGCATCGCCTGTGCCAAGTGGCGGCTTGCCCCATCGCCTCGCCCAAAATCAACCAAACGATTGAAACCCTGAACGGCATGCTGCCGGATCGGCGATGGCCCCGGATGGTGCGGACGCTCGAACTGTTCACGGATGAGCGGCAGGTGCAACTGAACGTGTTGGAAACCGACCGGCCGGTAGCCAAGCGGTTTTTCGAGTGGTGCGCGGAGCGGATTGCCGGACTGGTGGAGGGCGCGCTCGATTACGAAGGGCGGTTCCGCGTGAGCCGCAACTCGTTTTTCCAGGTAAATCGCTTCCTGGCGGACCGTCTGGTGGAAACGGCGGTGGCTGGCGCGGAGGGCCAGACGGCGTTCGATTTGTACGCAGGGGTGGGACTTTTCGCCCCGGCCCTGGCGCGGAAATTCAAAAATGTGACGGCGGTGGAAGCCGGTTCCGGGGCCGCGCGGGACCTGCAATACAACGCCCAACGCGAGGGTTTGGACAATATCCACGTGGAGCAGCGCACTGTGGAAGAGTACTTGCAGGTAACGGAACAGTCCGCCGATTTTGTGCTCCTGGATCCGCCACGCGCGGGTTTGGGGAAGGCCGTGGTGCGCCGCTTAGGCGAACTCGTTCCCAAGCACGTTGCTATAGTGGCGTGCGACCCGGCCACGTTGGCGCGGGATTTGGGCGGAATGGTGGCCGCGGGATATGCCGTGGAGCGAATGACCATGATCGATCTGTTTCCGCAGACCTATCACCTAGAAGCAGTCGTGACGATGAAACGCAGTTGAGTTTCGTGGCGCGAAGAAACGAATTACCATAAATACATCAAGAATGGAGCGCAGCTTGCGAAATACTCTAACCAGTCTTAGTGTTCTTCTGTTTGGGTGTGTGCTGGCGGCCCAGGGTCAGACGCCTGTGTTTACCAGCGCCGGGGTGTTGAATGCGGCATCGCTGGCCGCCGGGACCATCGCGCCGGGGATGGTGGCGGCGATTACAGGTTCGAATCTGGGGACCGCAGGTCTTTTTAGTTGTTCGAGCGTTCCGCCGTTGCCGACCAATTGCAATGGCGTGCAGGTGCTGGTCAACGGGCAAGCGGCGCCGATGGCGTACGAATCGGCCGCCGAGCTTTCGTTCCAGGTGCCGTTCAATGTGAGCGGCAGCGCCACCATTCAGGTGATTTCGTCGGCCAGCGGAACCACGCTGTCTTCGACGATTGTCTCGGTGCCAGTGGCGGCAACCGTGCCCGGGCTCTACTCCATTAATGGAGCGGGCACCGGCACCGCATACTACTTTGACGACCAGCAAACCGGCTATTCCTCACAGTTTTCGACGGCCGTGCAGCCAGGCGACACGGTGGAACTCTACGGCACCGGATTTGGCGCAACCACTCCGGTAGTGGCGGCCGGCATTCGCGGTCCCGATCCGCTGGCGGTTTGCGTGGCCACCGTGACGCTGACGGTCAACGGCAGCACGGTCCCCGTGGAAACCGCGGGCCTGCTGCCATCCGATTCTCCCGCCAAGATCTCGCCCGGCGCCGATGAAGTCGTCTTCGCGGTTCCCGCCGGGCTAGCCAAAGGGACCTATCCGGTGGTGGTGACGGTGGGTGGTGTGAAAAGCCAGACGGTTCAATTGGTAGTCGGCCCGCCGCCTGTGACCATTACGTCTATTTCGCCGGCCAAACCCGCGGAGGGCGCCAACCAGGTGGTTACCGTGAACGGAACGGGCTTCGAGAGTGGACTGACCGTCATCATGGGCCTCCCCGGCTCCGGTTCCAGCACCATCAGCGGATCTCAAATCCAATCCGTGACGTCCACTTCGTTCCAGATGACCGTCACATTCAGCACGACCGGGACCTATACGCTTGTGGTCAATAACCCGGACGGCGGCGGGTCGAGCGTCTTCGAGTTCACCGTCGGACCGCCCGCGGCGATGAGCATCACTAAGGTCGAGAACGCCGCCAGCTACGCCTCCAACGTCGAGAGCGGCTCCTGGGTTTCCATCCTCGGGACGGGCCTGGCGCCCGACACGCGCATTTGGCAGACTTCGGACTTTGTGGGTCTGGGCACCGGCCTGCCGCTTTCGCTCGACGGCGTGAGCGTGACCATCGACAACAAGGCAGCGGCTGTTTACTACATCAGCCCGACGCAACTCAACGTGCAGGCGCCCACCGATGCGGCCCTGGGGAGTGTGCCAGTGGTGGTCAAGAATTCGTCCGGCACGGTCAGTGGCACGACCACGTTGCAAACCTACGCGCCGGCATTTTTCCCCTTGACGGCGCCGGGCAGCGTGGGCCCGCCCGTGTACGCGGCGGCTGTCCACGTCGACGGCGCCATCGTGGTGCCGGCAGGCTTCTACGGCGCAACCGTAATCACACGGCCCGCCACGCCGGGTGAAACCATTGAGATTTATGGCACCGGCTTCGGCCCCACTAATCCGGCAGTACAGGCCGGCCAACTCGTCCCAGGCGCTGCGCCCCTGATGGATCTTACGCAACTCCAGGTCCGCATCGGAGGCGTCGTTGCCACGGTATCATGGGCTGGGATTACATTCGTCGGCGAGTACCAACTCAACGTGCTAATCCCGCCTCTTCCCAATGGCGACCAATCGATTGTGGCCACTATCGGGGGAGTGACCAGCCAAGCGGGGATTTTGATACCGATCCAGAATTAGCCCAGACAGACGATCGGTTCTCGTCGTCTGTCAAGCACCCGTGCTTCAGCTAGGCATGAAAGGGTCGAAAGAGCGGGGCGCCGGCTGGAAAGCCGGCGTTGCGGGCCGGAGGCCCGCTCCACGAGCAGTTGGCGGGTCCCACACTTTTTCATGAGATTTCGCGGGCCCGTGCCGTTTTCCGGCGGCTGGCCCCTGTCAACCCCGAGCTCGTTATTTCACGACGATATTTACCAGCTTGTCGGGCACCACCACGATCTTGACGATCTGCTTGCCCTCCAGGCAGGGCTTGATTTTTTCGTCGGCCCTGGCGCGTGCACCGAGTTCATCCTGGGGCGTTCCGAATGGCACGTTGATGCGGCTGCGCAGCTTGCCGTTGACCTGAACCACCACTTCGGCTTCGTCTTCTTTAGCCAGCTCCGGATCGAAGGCCGGCCAGGACTGCCGGAAGATGGGACCTTCATGACCCAGCTCCTCCCACATCTCCTGAGCCAGGTAGGGAGCGAACGGGGCCAGCAGCAGCGCCATTTTTTCGAGGATCTCAGGCATCGCCGCGCTCGAGATGCCGGCCTCTTCGGCATACAGCACGTTGACCAACTCCATGATGGCGGCGATGCAGGTGTTGAAGTGCCAGCGGGTCTCGAAATCCTCGGTGATCTTGCGAATAGTCTGGTGCAGTTTGCGGAGCACCTTGCGGTCGGCCACGCCCCGCGGGGCGCCATTGCCCACATTGCGGGTGGTGAATCGGTAGACCCGGCCGAGGAAGCGGTAGACGCCCTCGGCGCCCTCCTTGCGCCAATCCACTTCCTTTTCGGGCGGCGCGGCAAACAGCACAAACATGCGGGCGGTATCGGCGCCGAGCTGATCCGCGAGCATGTCGGCGCCTACGACGTTGCCTTTGGACTTCGACATCTTCGCGCCTTCCGCGATCACCATGCCTTGTGTGAAGAGGCGGCGCGCCGGCTCGCTGTTTTGGATCAGGCCGATGTCGCGCATCATCTTGGTGAAGAAGCGCGAGTAGATCAGATGCAGAATGGCGTGCTCCACGCCACCGATGTACTGATCGATCTCGAACCAATATGCAATCTTGGCCGGATCGAAAGGCATTTTGTCGTTGTGCGGGTCGCAGTAGCGGTAGAAGTACCAGGAGCTGTCGATGAACGTGTCCATGGTGTCGGTTTCGCGGCGCGCCGCGGCGCCGCAGCGCGGGCACGGCACGTTGACAAAATCGGGCAGGTTTTCGAGCGGCGAGCGCCCCGTGCCGG
Organism: Bryobacterales bacterium; assembly: GCA_963842505.1. GTDB lineage: Bacteria > Acidobacteriota > Terriglobia > Bryobacterales > Bryobacteraceae > PALSA-129. Next base: position 721,246 of record CAWJGZ010000002.1, on the reverse strand, counting down.
TGAGCTCGGCGCGGGCGGGTAAGACCACCGGGAGCTGATCTTCGGGCACGGCTACGACGCCGCACGCCGGGCAGTGGATGACGGGGATGGGCGTTCCCCAGTAGCGCTGGCGCGAAATGCCCCAATCCTTGATGCGGTAGGTGATGGCGGCCTTGCCGAAACTTTTTTCTTCGGCGTAAGCGGCCATGCGGCGGCGGGCGTCGGCGCTTGCCAGGCCGGACCACGGACCGCTATTTTCGACGATGCCGTAGTCCAGGAACGCCTCTTGCAAACCGGGTTCGACTGCCAGCGAGCCATCCACCGGGCGAATCACGGGGCGGATGGCGATGGAGTATTTGCGGCAGAATTCGAAGTCGCGCTCGTCGTGGGCCGGGACGGCCATGATGGCGCCGGTGCCGTATCCCATGAGAACGAAGTTGGCCACCCAGATGGGAACCTGTTCGCCGCTGTATGGATTGATGGCGAAGTGGCCGGTGAAGAAACCTTCCTTGTCGATATCGCCGGGGTCGCGGTTGGCGCGTGCGTCCACCATGGCTTTGGCGCGGGCTTTGGCGCGGTTGTCGAGAAGCGTTTCGTTGAGAGGATGTTCAGGCGCGAGGATCACGCAGGTGGCGCCGTAAATAGTGTCCACGCGCGTGGTGAAAACGCGGATGGGCTGGCCGGTTCCGGCCAGGTGGAAATCGATTTCCGCGCCTTCGGAGCGGCCGATCCAATTGCGCTGCATGGTGAGCACGCGGTCCGGCCAGCCCGCTTCGAGCGAGGCCATATCGTCGAGTAATTGGTCGGCGTATTCGGTGATTTTGAGGAACCACTGTTCGAGCGCGCGTTGTTCCACGCGGGTGGTTTCATGGCGCCAGCAGCAGCCTTCCACCACCTGCTCGTTGGCCAGCACGGTGGCGCATTCGGGGCACCAGTTAACCAGCGCCTTCTTGCGGTATGCCAAGCCGCGTTCCAGCATCTTGAGGAAGAACCACTGGTTCCAGCGATAGTATTCCGGTTCGCAGGTGGAAATTTCGCGGTCCCAATCGTAGCTGAAGGCAAACCGGCGATGCGTCTTCTTCATGGCCGCGATGTTTTGCAGGGTCCATTCGCGAGGCGGCCGGTGGTTGGCGATGGCGGCGTTTTCGGCGGGGAGACCGAAGGCATCCCAACCCATGGGGTGGAGCACGTTGAAGCCGCGCATCCACTTGTAGCGCGCCAGCGCATCGCCGATGGAATAGTTGCGGATGTGGCCGATGTGCAGCGTGCCGCTCGGGTAGGGCAGCATTTCCAGCACGTAGAATTTGGGCTTGGAGGAGTTCTGCTCGGCCTTGTAGAAATCGGCGTTCCGCCAACGGTCGTGCCACTTGAGTTCGATCTGGTTATGGTCGTAGGGCTTTTCGGGCATAGTACTGTGCTTTTTGGGGGCTGAATTTCTATGGTAGCAAGCCTGTGATTCTGAGCGCACCAACTACCCAACACGGTAGCGAGCAGCCGGTTCGAGGCTGCGCGGCGGCCGCGCGCTAACGCGTGCGGTTCTGTGCCGAAAGGGTATAGATGCCGAGACTTGCTACCATTGGTCTGAAACCAGAAGGGAGCGACAATGCGCTGGTACCACTATGTGGCGTATTTTTTCGGGGGCGCATTCCTTGCGAACACGCTGCCGCATCTCGGCAATGGGATCTCCGGGCACGCCTTCCAGAGCCCGTTCGCATCACCACCGGGGGAAGGTTTATCCTCCTCGACGGTCAATGTCCTATGGGGACTCTTCAACCTTGCCGCCGGCTACCTGCTGGTCTGCCGGGTCGGCAGCTTCAATTTGCGGAAGACCCAGCACGTGCTCGTGCTCGGGGCGGGCATCCTGATCATGTCGCTCATGCTCGCCCACGCATTCGGACGGTTCCACGGCGGGCTGTGAGGCCGCCCTTATCCCGTCCAATCAAAGCGTTCCCACCGCAAGGATATCGAGCGCGCGCGGCGCAGATGGGTACCGGCTTGACAACCGGGGCGATTCAATCATACGATTAAATCAGTCGAATGATTGACACGCGGCAGAAAATCCTGGACGCGGCCGAGCGGCTGTTCGGCGAACAGGGCTACGGGGCCACGTCGCTGCGGCACATCATCGCCGAAGCAGGCGTCAACCTGGCGGCCATCCACTACCATTTCGGATCCAAGGAAGAACTGTTGAACCAATTGATCATGCGCAAAGCCGCGCCAGTCAACGCGGAGCGCCTGGCGCTGCTGGACGCACTGGAGGCCAAGGCCAAAGGCAAACCCGTGCCGGTCGAAAATGTGCTCGAAGCCTTTCTGGCGCCCCCGCTGATGAGGATAAGAAAGAGCCCCGAGTTCGCCAAATTGATGGGGCGGATGTATGGAGAGGGTCTGATGCCGTTGATTGTGGAACGGCACTTCCGAACGGTAGTAAAGCGGTGCTTCGCGGCGCTGGCGCGGACGCTGCCACACCTGACGCCGGGCGAAATGGCTCTGCGGTCGCAGTTCATGGTGGGGGCGATGGCGCACACCCTGATGGGCAAGGCGCCGGACATCGAGGCCATGACCGGGGCGTCTCCGCCCAAAGACTCGCAATACGTGCTGCGGGAGCTGGTGGCGTTCCTGAGCGGCGGGTTGCGTGCGCCGGCGGCGCGCAAGAGAAGACGGAGGATCGAAAAATGAAAATGGCCTGGCTGATGTTGTGCGCGGCGCCGCTCGGGCTGGCGCAAGGGCCGCTGGTTTTGAGCATGAAGCGGGCGGTGGAGATGGCGATCTCGCCGGAAGGCAATACGCGCATCGAGCTCACCGGAGAAGCGCTCAAGCAGGCGCAATCGAAAGCCACGCAATCGCGGGCGGCGCTGCTGCCGGACGTGGAAGCGGCCTACAGCGATCAGAGCCGGACCGAAAACCTGGCGGCGTTAGGACTTACCAAACTCAGCGTGCCCATTCCGGGCTTTCAATTCCCGACGTTTGTGGGACCGTTCAGCACGGTGGATGCGCGGCTGACGGGGACGCAGAACATTTTCGATTTCAGCACCCTGCGAAGGTTCCAGGCGTCCAAGGCGGGAATCTCAGCGGCAAAATCGGACCTTGACACGGCCGGAGAGCAGGTGGCCGGACAAGTGGCGCGCGCTTACCTGTTGGCGGTGAAGGCCGATACGGACGTCGAGATGGCGCAGGCCAATGTGACGCTTTCCGAAGCGGTGTTGAAGCAGGCGGAAAACCAGAAGGCCGCGGGAACCGGCACGGGGATCGAGATCACGCGAGCGAAAGTGCAACTCGCCAACGACCGGCAGCGGCTGCTGGTAGCCCGGAACGCGGATCGCTCCGCGCACTTGCAGCTCTTGCGCGTGATCGGACTGCGTTTGGACACAGAACTAGAGCTGACCGACCGGATGCAATACATACCGCTGGACGCGGTCACACTGGAGCAAGCGCGGGCGCAGGCTCTGGAGCAGAGGCCCGACCTAAAGGCGCAGCGGGACCGGGAAACCACCGCACGGCTCTCGGCCAGCGCCACAAAGCTGGAGCGCCTGCCGACGGTGGCGGCCTTCGGCGATTACGGATCGAACGGGACCGGGCTCGAGCATTCGCTCCCCACGCGAACCGTGGGAATCCAGGTGCGGGTGCCGCTGTTCGACGGTGGACGGCGGGATGCGCGGCGCGAGGAATCGGCCTCGCAATACCGTCAGGAGAAAGTGCGCACCAACGACTTGCGGGAGCAGATCGAGCTGGACGTGCGGCTGGCGCTGGACGAATTGCAGTCGGCCGACGACGAAGTGAAAGTGTCGAGAGACGGCCTCTCGCTGGCCGAGGACGAACTGACGCAGGCGCGGCGCCGGTATGACGCTGGCGTGGCCATCGGGGTGGAAGTCACCGACGCGCAGACGCGACTGGAGCGCGCCCGCGACAACCAGACCGAGGCGCTGTACTTGTATAACCTGGCGCGGCTGGATCTGGCGCAGGCCATGGGAAAAATCAGGAGCTTGGTGCAATGAAGAAGCCGATCATCATTATTCTGGCGCTGGCGGCGGTGGGAGTGGCGGCGTGGGTCTATCACGAAAAAGGAAAGACGCCCGACGACCGCATTGTGGTCTCGGGGAATATCGAGCTGACCGAAGTCAACATCGCGTTCAAGACGGCGGGCCGGCTGATTGAGCGCACCGTGGACGAAGGCGACGCGGTGAAGAAGGGGCAAGTCATCGCGCGGCTGGACCGCGATCAACTGGTGGCGCAACGCCAGCGCGAAGCGGCGGGTCTGGCATCGGCGGAGTCGCAACTGGCGCAGGCGGAGACCGCGCTCGAATGGGAGAAGGCCACATTGGCCGGCGACGTCGAGCAACGGCGGGGCGACGTGGCCGCCAATGAAGCGCGGCTGGCGGAGCTGCAGAACGGGGCCCGGCCGCAGGAGAAGCTCGACGCGCAGGCGGCGGTGGACTCGGCGCAATCGGAAGTGGACCGCTCGAAAAAAGATTGGGACCGGGCGCAGACGCTTTTCAAGGACGACGACATCTCCGCGGCGCAGTTCGACCAGTATCGCAACCGCTGGGAGAGCGCCACGGCGGCGCTTAGATCGGCCAAAGAGCGGCAGGCGCTGGTCCTGTTGGGGCCCAGGGCCGAAGTGATTCAAGCGCAGCAGGCGGCCCTGGAACGGTCGCGCGGGGCGCTCAAGATGGCCGAGGCGAACACGCTCGAAATGAAGCGCCGGGAAGAGGAACTGGCCACCCGCAGAGCCGCGATTGCCCAATCCAGAGCCAGCCTCGCGGTGATTGACTCGCAGCTTGCCGATACGGTGGAGATGTCGCCGGTGGATGGCGTCGTGCTGGTGAAATCGGCGGACATCGGCGAAGTCCTGGCGTCGGGGACCAGCGTGGTGACGGTGGGGGACATCGACCATCCCTGGCTGCGCGGGTATGTGAATGAAACCGACCTCGGGCGCGTGAGGCTGGGATGCAAGGTGAAAGTGACAACCGATTCGTACCCGGGGAAAGTATATGCCGGCCGGGTGACCTTCATTGCCGCTGAAGCGGAGTTTACGCCCAAACAGATCCAGACCGCCGAGGAGCGCGTCAAGCTGGTGTACCGCGTGAAGATCGAGATGGACAATCCCCGGCACGAGTTGAAATCGAATATGCCGGCGGACGCCGAGATCGTGCTGGATTGAAGATGCAGCCGATCATTGAAACGCGCGACCTGACGCGGCGCTTCGGCAAGCTGACGGCGGTGGATCGCCTGAACCTCACGGTGGCGCCAGGCGAGATTTTCGGCCTAGTGGGCCCGGATGGCGCGGGAAAGACCACCACCTTGCGGCTGTTGTGCGGGCTGATGGATCCGACCGAAGGCAGCGCGCGCGTGGCCGGACACGACACGGCACGCGAGGCGCAGGCGGTGAAAGACCAGATCGGCTACATGGCGCAGCGATTCGGACTTTATGGGGATCTCACGGTGGAAGAGAACATGGTCTTCTACTCGGACCTGTTCGGGATCAGGGGCGCCGAACGCGACAGGCTGACGGCGGAGCTGCTGCGCATGACACGCATGGAGCCATTCCGCGCGCGCCAGGCGGGCAAGCTTTCCGGAGGCATGAAGCAGAAGCTGGCGCTCATGTGCACGCTGCTGCACCGGCCGCAGATTCTCTTCCTGGATGAGCCGACCAACGGCGTGGACCCAGTTTCGCGGCGCGACTTCTGGGCGATCCTTTACGAGTTGTTGAAAGAGGGAATCACGGTTTTCATGACCACCGCGTACCTGGACGAAGCCGAGCGCTGCAACCGCGTGGGGCTGATGTACAAGGGGAAACTGATCCGCTGCCAAGCGCCGGAGCAGATGAAGAGCGAGACGGATTCGAAGAACCTGGAAGGCGCTTTCGTGAAAACCATCCACGCGGCGGCCGGGGTGTCGCGGCCATGAACGGGAACGGATGGGCGGTCGAGATCGACCACCTGGTCAAGAGGTTCGGCGACTTCGTGGCCGTGGACGACGTTTCGCTGAAGATTGCCAAGGGCGAGATTTTCGGCTTTCTGGGGCCGAACGGAGCGGGGAAATCGACCACCATCCGCATGTTGTGCGGCCTGCTGAGGCCGACGTCGGGACGGGGATCGGTGAACGGATTCGACGTGGCGTCGCAGCCCGAGGAGATCCGCCGGAGCATCGGGTACATGTCGCAGAAGTTTTCGCTGTACGACGATCTGACGGTGGAAGAGAACATCGATTTCTTCACGGGGATTTACGGCGTGCCGCAGGCCTTGCGCGCGGAACGCAAGAACTACGTGCTGGAGATGGCCAACCTGGCGGAGCGCAGCCGGGCCCTGACGCGCACGCTCTCGGGCGGCTGGAAGCAGCGGCTGGCGCTGGGCTGCGCGATTCTGCACGATCCGCCGGTGTTGTTTCTCGACGAGCCGACCTCCGGCGTCGATCCGATCGCGCGCGGGGCCTTCTGGCATTTGATCCACGACCTGGCGGAGACCGGCCACACGATTTTTGTGAGCACCCACTACATGGATGAAGCCGAATACTGCCACCGCCTGGCGCTGATGTACAAGGGGAAAGTGATTGCGCTGGGCACGCCGGCCGAGTTGAAGCGCGGCCTGACGGCGCACACCCTGCTGAATCTGGAAGCCACGGAACCGCTGGAAACCATGCGGGCGCTGGAGGGACTGGAAGGCGTGCGCGATGTCGCGGTGTTCGGCGGAGGCTTGCACGTCACCGTGGACGACGCGGAAGCGGGCAGCCAAAGGATCCGCGCCGCGCTCGAAGCCAAGCGAATCGTGGTGCGGCGGCTGGAAGAAATCGAGCCCTCCATGGAGGACGTCTTCGTGGCCATGATCGAAACCGAAGAGAGGAAGGCGGCATGAGTTACCGGCGGCTGCGGGCCATGTTCGTCAAAGAGCTGCACCACATCACGCGCGACGCGCGCAGCCTGGCGATGGCGCTGTTGATGCCGATGATGATGCTGCTGCTCTACGGATATGGGCTCAGCCTGGATGTCGACCACATCCTGACATTGGTCTACGACCAGGACCAGACCTCGGCCAGCCGCGAGCTGATCCGGCAGTTTGAGGGATCGCGCTATTTCGATGTCACGGGTTTCGCGCCAGACTACCGCACTATCGAGCGGGGAATCGACACCAGCAGCGTGCTCATCGGGGTAGTGATTCCGCGCGGGTTCGGCGGGAAACTGGCGGCGGGGAAAGGGACCGTGCAGTTATTGGTCGATGGCAGCGATTCGAACACCGCTTCCATCGCCATGGAGTATGCGGAAAGCGTGGTGCAAGGTTATTCGGCCGGCGTGCGGGCCGACGTGTTGAACCGCCGGGGCGTGCACCCTCCTGGAATGGTGGATGCGCGGCTGCGCGTCTGGTACAACAGCTCGCTCGAATCCAAGAATTTCGTGGTGCCGGGGTTGATCGGCGTAATCCTGATGATTCTGGCGGGGCAACTGACGTCGCTGACCATCGCGCGGGAATGGGAAATGGGAACCATGGAGCAGGTGCTTTCCACCCCGCTGCACCCGACGGAGATTGTGCTGGGCAAGATGCTGGCGTATTTTCTGGTGGGGCTGGTGGACTCGGTGATCTCGGTCACGGTGGCGATTACCATCTTCCGGGTGCCGTTCCGCGGGAGTTTCGTGGTGCTGGCGGTTTCCACCTGCATGTTTCTGTGGTGCTCGCTGTTTTCGGGGATCTGGGTTTCGGCGGGCTCGCGCACGCAGGTGCAGGCGTACCAGTTTGGCTTGCTGATTACATTCCTGCCAGGCTTCCTACTTTCGGGCTTTACGTTTTCCATCGACACCATGCCGACGGTGATTCAAGGGATCAGCTACTTCTTCCCGGCCCGCTACTTCGTGACGATTGTGAAAGCCGTGTTCCTTAAGGGGATTGGATTCCGGCTGCTGTGGGTGGAGATGGGATTCCTGTTGCTGTACGGGTTTCTGATCTTCCGCCTGGCGGTGCGGAAAATGAACCAGAAGGTGGCGTAAGCATGTGGGAACGATTGCGCGTGATTCTGCGGAAGGAATTCATCCAGGCGTTGCGCGAGCCCCGCATGCGGGTCCTGCTGTTTCTGCCTCCGTTTCTGCAACTGCTGATTTTCGGATATGCGGTGACGCTGGATGTGGACCACGCGCGGATCGCCTGGATGGACATGGACCGGACGCCGGAGAGCCGGGCGCTGCTGGCGCGCTTTGAAGGCTCGGGAAGATTCGACGTGGTGGCGACGCCGCGGAACGAGGAGCAGGCCCAGAGCGTGCTGGACCGCGGGCAGGTGCATGGAGTAGTGCGGGTATTGCCGGAATTTGCCCGCGACCTGGCGCGCGGCCGCGCCACCGAGGTGCAGGTGTTGCTGGACGGGACCAACTCCAACACCGCGTCGCTGGTTTCGGCGTACGCGTCGGAGGTGATCGCCGAATTTGCCAACGATGTGATGGCGGGGCAGACCAAGAACGATCAGACCATTGAAGTCTCGATTCGCGGGCCGGGGTTGGCGCACAACGCCGTGCTGACGCCGGCCGCGCCCGGCAGCCGCGTGTGGTTCAACCCCGATCTGCGCAGCCGCAACTATTTCGTCCCCGGGGTGATCGCCAACATCCTCTTCATGGTGACGCTGATGCTGACTGCCCAGGCCATCATCCGCGAAAAGGAAATCGGCACTCTGGAGCAACTGATGGTGACGCCCATCCGGCCCATCGAGCTGATGCTGGGAAAGACCCTGCCGTTCGCCATGGTGGGACTGATCAACATGCTCGTGATCACCACGGGCGCGCTGCTGATCTTTCACGTTCCCTTCCGCGGCAACTTCTTTCTGCTGATTTTCTGCGCCCTGTTGTTCCTGATGACCAGCCTGGGCGCGGGCCTGTTCTTATCCACGGTGTCGCACACTCAGCAGCAGGCCAACATGGGTTCCTTCTTCTTCACCACGCCGGCGTTCATGTTGAGCGGCTTCATGTTTCCCATCCGCAACATGCCCATCGCGGTGCAGTATCTCTCATATCTGAACCCGCTGCGCTATTTCATGGAGATCGTGCGCGGCGTATTCCTCAAAGGCGTGGGCGTGGAAGCGCTGTGGCCGCGGATGCTGTGCCTGGCAGTGTATGGAGTCACGGCGCTGGTGCTGAGCGCCACGCGCTTCCACAAGACGCTGGACTGAGCGCGGATAGTGCCGGTCCTGGGTGCGGTGGTATGATCATACCAGGAGTATGAAATGGCTGGTGTGGATCGTGTGACCGTCACGCTTCCCAATGACCTTGTGAGAGACATCGACAGGCGCGAGAAGAACCGCAGCAAATTCGTCGCGGAGGCTGTTCGCAGGAACTCGATCACCGCCGCCGCGAGGAGCTTCGCCGATCGCTGCAGAATCCCCACCCTGAAAGCGCTGAGCTCGCCGAGCAGGGACTTGAGGAATGGGCGCGCGGCTTGCCCGAGGAAGATGCCGGGGCACTCCTCGACGGCAACGCTGGCAAGCCGGTTCGCTGGGTCCCAGGCGAAGGCTGGTTGGAGGGTGGTGAGTGAATCTCGGCCGCGGCGCGGTGATCGTGGTGGATCTCGACCGCACATTGGGTCACGGACAGCATGGTGTGAGGGCCTGCATCGTGGTGAGCGCCCCAGACGTCATCGGCGACCAGCGCTTTCCGCTCGTATGTGTAGTGCCGGTGACAGGGACTCCGGGCGAGGGACTGCTTTATCCGCCTCTCGCGCCCGGCCAGAGCGGCCTCGCCAGGAAGTCCTTCGCACTGATCGACCATCTGCGATCCATCGACAAGCGGCGGGTCCGGCGCGCATTTGGCGAGCTTGCCCGGGAAGAGATGGCTGCCATCGATGAGGGACTGGCGGCCTTCCTGGGCCTTGGCGGCAGGCTTCATGCCTCAGACGCGCCGCCGGTCCAGTGAGGACTGTGAACTTCACCGCTTGTGAAATCCGGAAAAACCGTTAGAAGTTCAGCCGCGCCACGAACTCCAGGCTTCTGGCGCCCGGATCGTTCGTATTGTTGAGGTCGCGGAAGGCCGTGGTGGTCTGTCCGAACGAGCTGCCGATGGCCGTGGTGATGTTGCCGCCGGTGGCAGCGCCGCCCGGGACCATAATATTCGGATGGTTGAAAACGTTCAGCGCCTGCACGCGGAACTCGAAATTCAACCGCTCTTTGATTTGGGTGCGCTTTACCAGGCTCACATCCCACTTGGAAAGCCCCGGGCCCCAGAGAAACACCTGATTGCAAACCTGGCCCGCCGTGGCGCACGGTCCAATGTAGGGCCCGGAGGGGTTGAACGTGCCGCTGATCGCGAAGGCCGCGAGCGTGTTCTGTACCAACGACTGCGGCAGATAATAGGCAGTCCCAGTGGCAACCCCGTTGGCCTGGATGGCGCTGGTAAAGTTGAGCCCCATGTCGTTCTGCAATTGCTTGGCGGTGAGGTTGTGCAGCACCACGCCGCCATCGTTCTGGTTGAAGGTGTCGCGGCCGCTGGTGATGTTGATGGGTGTGCCGCTCTGCAGACGTCCCACTCCGGCAATTTCCCACCCTCCCACGATTTTGCCGAGTACGCCGTGCGCACCGGAGAGCAACGGGCGCCCCGCGCCGAACGGAAGTTGGTAGATCCAGGTCGCCTTGATACCGTTGCGGATATCGAAAGTGGTGGGACCCTTACTCCCACCCCAATCGCGCAGGGTGGGAGTGTTGGCATCGGTCAACGACTTGGAGAATGCATAGCTGACCTGCAGTTGGAAGCCGGCGGCGAGCCGGCGGCGCACTTCGACCTGGCCGGAGTTGTAGGTGCTCGAATTGCGGTTGGTCAGCTCAGTGGAAGCGCCGCCGTTATTCGGGTTCACCTGAAATAGATTGATGGCATATCCGGCCTTGGTCAGGTTGGCCATGCGGGTGGCATTGGTGGCGATGGCATTGGCGGTTGCACCGGCCTGACCCTGCGTGAGCTGCGTGACGGTAGTCTGATCGGTGCTGCTCCCAATGGCCGTCGTGAGCAGCGGCACGGCTACCTGTCCGGCCAATCCCGAGTTGCCATAGTTGTTGGTGGTCAGCTTGGTGCCTGGGGTCAGGAGTTGCGCCACCGAGATGCCATTGGCGATCGCCAGGTTATTCTGCGCGGCCTGGAACTGGGTCGCGAATCCGTTTTCGACGGTATTCACTTCGTTGAGGTTCACGGCCGACCAGAGATCCACGCCGTGATTACCCACGTAGCGAACTTCCACTACGGTATTCTGGCCCAATGGCCGCTGGAACCCGAATGTCCAGCTTTCGACATACTCGGGCTTGATGCTGGGATTCCAATCCTCGACATTTTGACCGCTCTGTACAGCCAGCGGGAAGCTGGGATTGGGGAAGTTCGCGTCAACGCTGCTGGGCACCACCGAGGGGAAAGAAGCATCGCCGAACAGCACACCGCCCGCCGGGAAAATGGTCGGATTGGCCGAGGGGTTGGCGCTGGTGCTGAGGCTGCGGCCCTGATTGCCACTCCAGACGCCGTCCATGTAGCCAATTCCTTCGCGAAGTGTGGAGATGCTGAAACCGCCGCGCAACACCGAATCGTCGCCCGTCAGCCAGTGGAAAATGCCGCCTTTGGAAATGCGGTAGGCCAAACCAACGGAGGGACTGAAGTGGCCCACGCCCGGGTCAAAGCCGCCAACGCCCGATGGCACCAGGGAAAACACCGGCGCCGAACCGGTCAGGGTGCCCGGCATGAAGAGATTACCTACGCCCGAGACGCCAAACAGACCGGCATAGCCCGGCCGGGTGTAGAGGTTATCGAGGTTTCGAATGGCGCCCTGACGGTCCCAGCGCAGGCCGAAGGTCAGCGTGAGACTCGAAGTGGCGCGCCAGGAATCCTGGACGTACAAAGCGAATTCGCGCATGTGGTCGCGATCGACGGCGAAGTTCGGGCCGTAGGTCTTGCTCTGTTCGCCGAGCACGGCGGAACTGGTTATGGCGGAGACGCGACCCGCCAGAATCGCGTATAGATTCGCGGCATCGCTCAGGTTCGTGGCGCTGGCGCCGGGAAGCGTGGTGGTGGTAAAGAGCGAAGTGGCGCCGGTGTTATCGGGATCGCCGGTTGCCTGTCCCAGCGTCACCGTGTTGAGGAGTGAGGAATTCGCCGCCGCCTGCCACGCGTTGACCTGCGTGAAGTTGGCCCCGAAGTTGAGCAGATGTCTTCCTTTTATGTAGCTCACGTTGTCGTTGACCTGGTACACCGGCGTGCTGCGGGGCGCGTAATTGGTGTAGTTGCCGTTATAGGGGTTGGTCATGTATGTAGTGGCGCCGGCCGTGGCCGCGCCAAATTGCACGAGCCTTCCGTTCCAAATGCCGTAATCGGCAGGCGAAAGGCCGTCGCCCAGCGCGTTGGTCCCGCCCTGGATTCCTCCGGTCAACTCGTTGGTGATGTTTGGTGTAATGACCGAGCGCAATCCGATGGCTCCCGTCCAGTTCAGGCCGTACTGGCCTTCCAGATCGGGCGAGCCCAGTTGGGTTCCCGTGCCCGGCAGAATGGCGTACTCGAGATTCAGACCGTCGGGAGTGCGATCGTTCACCTGATAGTTCCAGACGAAGTTGAAGTGATGCTTTTCGGTGATGTTATAGTCGATTCGCGCGGTTTGGAACTTGCGATTGTTGACGGCCTTGGTGCCCCAGGTGAAGTTTTCGCGGTTGTAATCGTTATTGGTCGCGATGCGGCTGACCACAGTGCCGCCGCCGAGGAGTTGGTTGATGAGCGCGTAGGTCTTCGCCAGGGTGGGATCGCCGCCTGTGGGGAACGCGCGGGTTCCGGCCGCTAGCGAAGGGTTTTCCGCCGCGGCGAGCGTGTACAGATTGACGGTTTTCACAGCCCCGCTGGCGCTATACGTGAAGACGCCGCTCGCGGCGGTGGGCGTGAGCCAGGTTCCCGTTTCCGGGAACGACTGGGGCAGGTCGAAAAACTCGAACGATTCGAAGAAGAACAGCTTGTTCTTCAGGACCGGTCCGCCGATGGTGAAGCCGTATTCGTTGAGGTTGATTCTGTCCTTCCCGGTTCCCTGGAGGCAGTTGAAAAACGCGCAGGCTTCGAAATAGGAATTCCGGTTGGTCTCGTAGAGCCCGCCGTGGAACTGGTTTGTTCCGCCCTTGGTGACGAACTTGATCTGCACGGCGCCTTCACCGGTGCTATCGGCGCCGGCGACAGCTGTGGTCATGTTCATCTCTTCGATCGCTTGGGTGCGCGGCTGGACCGCATTGAACAACGAGTCCGGATTGCTCTTGGTCGCGTTGTCCTGGACGTTGATTCCATCGATGGAGATGTTGATGGTGGGTTGCGGCAGGCCGTTGATGGTGGCATAGCGAACTCCATCCGAGTTCTGGGTGCCCGGCTGGCTCGCAATCAACTCGGTCACGTTGTGGCTGGTGAAAGGAAGATCGTTGACTTGCCGGCCCTGCAGAGTCGAGCTGACGGTCGCGGAATCGGTCTGCACGATGGTCGCTCCGGCCGTGACTTCGACCGTTTCCGTGGCGGCGCCCACGGAGAGGCTGATGTTTACCGTCGCGGGCACGCCCGCGTCGATCACGACGTTGTCATTCGTGGCCACCTTAAAGCCCGGGTGCGTCACCGTGACCTTATAGGTGCCGGTCTGAAGGCTGGGTAGGACCCAATAGCCCTTGTCGTCGGCGGCCGCGTGAAACGTCTGGCTGGTTGCAGTTTGAGTAACCACCACCTGCGCGCCGGGAACCACCGCGCCTTGTGCATCGGTTACGACGCCATCCATGCGAGCCGTCGTTGTGACTTGGGAAAAGCCAGCGAGCGCGCTGACGAAGAACAGAACGCAACTTATAAACAAACGCATCGGGTCTCCTCCAAGAGACTTTAATTGTAGGTATGGTATTACAACCCGACGCAAATAGCCAGATGTAATCGATTGAAGGACTTGAGAATTCTTTTGGCGAGGACCGCCGCGCTCTTACCCCGCGAGCTCCACCGACCGTGCGAACTCCACCGCCGGGTTCTCCCGCAGTTGTGCCAGCACGGATTCCGGCACCAGTTCATCGGTGGATACCACGGCGACGGCTTCGTGGGGTTCTCCGGGAATGATCGCGGTGTCGCGCCGTCCCAGCGAGAAATTGGCGATGTTGATGCGGTTCCGGCCCAGCACGGTTCCCACGTGCCCAATCACGCCCGGCACGTCGCGGTTCTTCATGAAGATGAGGAAACCCGCCAGCGCCACTTCGCAATGGATGCCATCCACCTGAGTGAGACGCGGCTTGTCCAGCAAGACGGCGCCTTCCACGGTGGTGACGCCGCGGTCGGTTTCCACTTCGATGCGGATGCTGTCGGTGTGGGCGGAGCGCCGCTCGTGACTTTCCATCACCAACCAGCCCCGCTGCTCGGCTGTCTGCATAGCATTCACCAGGTTCACGCGGCCGGCCGTAGAGCGGCTCAGCACGCCCGCCAGGCCGGCGCTACGCAGCAGATTCGTGTTGGATTCGGCGATCTTGCCGCAGTACACCAGGCGCACGGCACGCGGGCTTCCGGACGCGATGTGCGCGGCGAAATTACCCAGGCGCTCCGCGAGCGTGGCGTAAGGTTTCAGCGCGCGATACTGCTCGGGCGTCAGCGCCGGCATGTTCACGGCGTTGATGGCGATGCCGTTCCGCAGATATTCCACCACCTGTTCGGCGATGCGCACACCCACGATTTCCTGAGCTTCCTCAGTAGAGCCGCCGATGTGCGGCGTGGCGATGACGGCATCGGTTTCAAACAGCGGGAAGGCCGCCGTCGGCGGCTCCACGGAGAAAACGTCGATCGCCGCGCCGGCCACCTTGCCGCTCCGGATGGCTTCGGCGAGAGCGCTTTCATCCACCAGCTCGCCGCGTGCGCAATTGACAATGCGCACGCCCGTTTTCATCTGCTGGAAGGCGGCGGTCGAAAGCATGCCCTGGGTTTCCGGGGTAGCGGCCACATGCAGCGTGATGTAATCGCTGGCCGCGTAGAGCGCGGGCAGCGTGACCAGATCCACGGCCAGGTCCTGGGCGATCTTGGAAGCGACGTAGGGGTCGTGTGCTACCACGCGCATTTCGAAAGCGCGGGCGCGCTTGACCACTTCACGGCCGATGCTGCCCAGCCCCACAATGCCCAGAGTCTTGCCGCGCAACTCGCTACCCAGGAACTTTTTCTTCTCCCACTTGCCGCCGCGCGTGGAAGCGTTGGCCTGCGGAATACGGCGCGCCATGGCGAGCATCAGGGCCAGCGTATGTTCGGCCACCGAAATGGCGTTGCCGCCGGGTGTGTTCATGACCAGCACGCCGGCTTCGGTGGCGGCATCCAGATCGACATTGTCGACGCCCACTCCGGCGCGCCCCACCACGCGCAGTTTGGGCGCACGCTGAAGCACGGCGCGATCCACCTGCACGGCGCTGCGCACCAGCAAAGCATCCGCGCCGGCCAGGTGCTGCGCGAAATCCTTGGGATTGGAAACAATGACTTGCCAGCCCGCCTGCGCGACTAAGAGCTCAATGCCGGCGGCGGCCAGCGGCTCAGCGATGACGATCTTCATAGTTGGCTGGCTCTCTGGTAGATCTCCTCGGCGGCTGCCACGCCGGCGCCGAATTCCACCGGGTGACCGTTGGCTTTGAGAATCAGTTCGAGGCCGGCGATCACCGCGAAGAGATCCATGAAATCGAAGTAGCCCAGATGCGCGATGCGGAAAATCCGGCCGTTCATGGAACCTTGACCATTGGCGATAATGGCGCCGAAACGCGCCCGGAATTCCTTGACGATCACGCCGGAATCGAGACCCGGCGGAGCCTTCACCGCGGTCGCCGAAGAACCCGGCGAGCCTGGCGAGAACAATTCCAGCCCCAGCTTCAGCACCGCCGCGCGCGTGGCCTCCGCCAGAAGTTGCGCGTTCTTGACCAGATTCGCCATGCCGATTTGCTTCACGTAGCGCAGCGCTTCGCCCAGGGCCAGAACCAGCGCCGTGGATGGCGTCCAACTGGATTCGCCCGCGTCGCCACTCTTCTTTTCCTTCTTTAAGTCGAAATAGTAATGCGGCAGCGTAGCACTATCGGCCAGCTTCCAGGCCTTGGGGCTGATCGATAGAAACGCCAGGCCGGGCGGGATCATGAAAGCTTTTTGCGACCCTCCGATCACCACGTCCAGGCCCCAGCCATCGATATCCAGCGGCATGGTGCCAAGCCCGGTGATGGAATCCACAATGAAAACCGCCGGAGTTTTTGCGACAGCCGCAGCCATCGCGCGGACATCGTGCGCCGCGCCGGTTGAGGTTTCCGAAGCCTGGACGAACACGCCTTTGGTAGCCGGCTCGGCCGCGAGCGCGGCTTCCACTTGCGCGGGCGATACCACCTGGCCGTACGGCACGGTAAGAACGTGGGCATCCAAGCCGAACGCCTTGGCGATTTCCGCCCAGCGCTCCCCGAACTTGCCGGCGCAGCAGACCGTCACCTTGTCGCCGCGCGAGAAAAGGTTGGAGACCGAAGCCTCCATCGCGCCCGTGCCCGAGGCGACGAAGAGCAGCACATCGTTGGCGGTAGCCATTACTTCCCGCAGGTCGGCCAGGCAGGACCGGTACACGCGCCGGAAATCCTCCGTGCGGTGATGGATATCGGACGCCATCATGGCGTGCAACGCCGGCGGATATAAAGGCGTCGGACCGGGCGTCAATAGACGTTGCTTGCGGATGTACATCGGAGGGTTAGTCATCTAGAATATCAGATCATGCCACTCATCGATCAAGTGCAGCGGGACATGGTGGCGGCCATGAAAGGCAGAGAAGAGGCGCGGTTGAGCGCACTTCGCATGATCAAGGCCGCGCTCATGAAGATGAAGGTGGATTCGCCCAAGCCGCTCGACGAAGCGGCCGAGATGCAAGTATTGAAAACGCTGATGAAGCAGCGCATCGATGCCGCCGAGATGTTCCGCAAGGGCGGCCGCCCGGAACAGGCGGATAAGGAAGAGGCCGAGCGCAAGCTCATCGAAAGTTACCTGCCGGCGGGCGCCAGCGAGGAAGAGATTGACGCCGCCATCGCCGAAGCATTGGCTGAGACCGGCGCCACCGCGATGAAGCAGATGGGACTGGTCATGAAAGCCGTGCAGGCCAAACTGAAGGGCAAGATGGTTGACGGCAAAGCGCTAAGTGATAAAGTGAGGTCCAGATTACAATGACACCTCCTCGGACGGAACAGAAATTCCGGTCGTACGTGCCGGATAAAACCAACCTACGCGAGTTCACACTGCGTGCCATTTTGTTGGGTTTGGCGATGAGTGTAGTCCTCGGCGCCGCCAACCTTTATCTGGGCCTGCGCGCCGGCATGACGATCGCGGCCACCTATCCCGCGGCGGTAATCGGGATGGCCATCCTGCGGCTGATGAAGGGCTCGATTCTGGAAGAGAACATTGCCCGTACCATCGGCTCCATCGGCGAGGCGGTGGCCGCCGGCGCGGTGTTCACGATCCCGGCGTTCGTGCTTTCGGGCGTCTGGCCGGCGTTCGACATGGAGCACGGCTACTGGAAATCGGTGGGCCTGATGGCGGTCGGCGGCACGCTGGGCATCCTGTTCGTCACGCTGCTGCGGCGAGTCATGGTCGAAGATCCGGATCTTCCGTTTCCCGAATCGGTCGCTGCCGCGGAGATTCATAAAGCCGGACAGCAAGGCGCCAAAGCCGCCAAGATTCTGTTTGCCAACATGGGAATCGGAGCGGTGACATTCTTCCTGGGCGCGCTGAACGTATTCGCCGCCAGCAAAGACTTCGTGGTGCACGTCGGTGAGTTGGGAAAGAGCATGGTCAAGCTGACGCGCGCGGCTGGTTCGCCCACCGTGCCGGCCGGCGCCATGACGACGTTCTCCGCCCCGGCCATCAGTCCCGCGTATCTGGGCGTTGGATACATCATCGGGCCAACCCTGGGCGCGCTGAACTTCGCCGGCGGCGTCTTCGCCTGGGGGCTGCTGGTTCCGCTGCTGGCGTTCTTCCTGGGTCCTCAGTTGGGGACCAGCGGCACCAGCCAAGGCGATTGGGCCAAGACCGCGGGCGCCATCTGGTATCACATCGTGCGCCCCATCGCGGTGGGCGGCATGATGGTGGGCGCGTCGTACACCCTGTTCCGCATGCGCAAGAACCTCGGCATCGGCATGAAGCGTGCAGTGGCGGACCTGAAAAAATCCGCCGCGGGATATGAATCCACCGGGCGCACGCAGCGGGATTTGAGCAGCAAGGTGGTGTTCGGCGGCATGGCCGCGGTCTTCGTTTGCATGGTGGCGCTGTACTACTACTTCGCCGGGCAGATCCCCGGAGCGGTGGTGGCGGCGGTTGTCATGATCGTGCTCGGTTTCTTCTTCGCGGCCGTTTCCGGCAACCTGGTGGGCATGATCGGCTCGTCCAACAACCCGGTTTCCGGCTTGACGCTGTGTACCCTGGTGGTGGCCGCCCTGCTGATGGTGGCTCTGGGGCTGCGCGGCAACGCGGGCATCGCCGCGGTGCTCGGTGTGGCTGCCGTGGTGTGTGTGTCCTCGGCGGTGGCGGGCGAAATGCTCCAGGACCTGAAGGCCGGGTTCATTCTGGGCGGCACGCCCGCCAAGATGCAGATCGGCGATCTGTTAGGCATCGCGGCTTGCAGCATGGCGTTGTTCTTCCCGCTGATGTGGCTGCACCGCGCCTACACCTTCGGCACGCACGACCTTCCCGCGCCGCAGGCGGGACTGATGGCGTCGCTGGCGCAGGGCATCGTGGGCGGCAACATGGCGTGGCCGCTGGTGGTGGTCGGCATCTTCATGGGATTCGGTTTGATCATGGTGCAGGTAAAGAGTCCCATGCTGTTCTCCGTGGGTATGTACCTACCGCTGGAGACCACCTTCGCCATTTTTGTGGGCGGCATCTTCCGCTGGTTGACGGACAAGTACCGCAACAAAGGTAACTTCAATGAAGCGCAGAAGGCCCGCATCGAGAACGCCGGAATACTGACGGCCGCGGGGTTGATCGCGGGCGAGGCGTTGTGCGGACTGGTGGTGGCCGGCTTCCGCGCGGCGGAGAAGAGTTGTGCTTGCAAGATCCTGCCGGACTGGACCTGGGCTGGAACCAACTGGCTGGCCATAGCCGTGATGGCGGCACTGGCGGTGCTGATGATCCGGCTGCCGCTGGCCAATGCGGGCCGGCCCGATGAGCCCGCGCCACCGACCGCAATTATGTGAGCTTTGGAGACATTATGAAATATTCTCAAGAACACCAAGCCGAATTTCTGGAAGGGTTGAAAACATTCCTTCGGATCCCCAGCATCAGCACGCTTTCCGAGCACAAGCCGGATATCCTGCGCGCGGCGGAGTTCGCGAAGAAGGAGTTGCTCGGCGCGGGGATGACCTCGGCCGAGCTGATCGAAGATGCCAAGGGCGGCAATCCCCTGGTGTATGGCGAATGGCTGGGCGCGCCGGGCAAGCCGACCGTGCTGTTCTACGGCCATTACGACGTGCAGCCGCCGGACCCGCTGGATGAGTGGAAATCTCCCCCGTTCGAGCCCACCATCCGCGGCAACGACATCTTCTGCCGCGGCGCTTGCGACGACAAGGGCCAAGTCTACATCCAGATCAAGGCCGTGGAAAGCGTGATGAAAACCCACGGCAAGCTTCCCGTGAATGTGAAGTTCCTGCTGGAGGGTGAAGAGGAGACCGGCGGCGAACACATCGAGAGGTATGTGAAGAGCAAGCCGCCGCGTCTGAAGGCGGACGCCGCGATTGTGTGCGATACCGAGATGTTCGCACCGGAGATGCCCACTATCTGCATCGGCCTGCGCGGATTGGTGTACTACGAACTGGCGGTGCAGGGCGCCGATCACGATCTGCATTCCGGCTCGTATGGCGGCGCGGCGCCCAACCCGATCATGGCCATCGCCGAGATTCTGTGCGCCCTGAAGGACCGCAACGGCCACATCCTGATCCCCGGCTTCTACGATCGGGTGGCACCGCCAGCGGCCAAGGAACTCGAGGCCTGGGCGCGCCTGCCCTTCGATGAGAAGGAGTATACCGAGAAGGAGATGGGCGCGAAGCAATTGGTGGGCGAGCCCGAGATTCCCCTGTTCCAGCGGCTGTGGGCGCGGCCCACGCTGGAGGTCCACGGCATCAAGGGCGGCTTTGTGGGCGAAGGCGCCAAGACCGTGATCCCGGCGCGCGCGGTCGCCAAGATCAGCACGCGCCTGGTGGGCGACCAGCGCGTGGACGAATCCATCGCGCAATTGCAGGCGGCCGTGAAAGCCGTGTGTCCCAAAGGCGTGACCGCCGAAGTGAAGCTGCTGAGCGCCGGAGCGCCGTCGCTCACCGACCCCGACAACCGATACATCCATGCCGCGGCCGAAGCCATGAAGCTGGTCTTCGGCAAGGAGACCGTTTACATCAGGTCGGGCGGGTCGATTCCGATTGTGGGCGTGTTCGACAAGTACCTGGGCGTGCCCAGCGTGATGATGGGCTTCGGGCTACCGGACGACAATCTGCACGCGCCCAACGAGAAATTCCATCTGCCGAATTTCTACCGCGGCATCGATTCCGTGGCGCGTTTCCTGGAGATCCTGGCCTGAGGCTGGGAGTTTCCCCCAGAGGAGCATAGGAGTGGGCAGGCGAAAGCGCCGGCCCCACATTTCGTGCTGGCGACGCCGGCTGGAAAACCGGCGTCGCGGGGCGGATGTCCGTTCCACATCGGAGCGACCGGGATCGTCAGGATTAATAGAATTGCCGTCTACTGGAACTTGTTGAACCCAAAGTGAGAGCCATTACCGGCCATGAGAGGCGGTGGGGTGCGGGTGTGGGCCGAGGCGATGGCACGGTGCTCAGCCGGTTGGGCTATGGTACGAAATTCGTGCTGCACCATCTGGATGGCGACGCGCGTGCCCGCGGAGCGGACAATGCGGCCGGAAACGACCAGTTGCAGGGGGGCGGTGTTGCGCAGGAGCACCGGCCAGGTGATGGAGAGTTCGATGTTGAGACCAAGCGGCAGGGGACGGCCGGCATCGAACAGGATACCACCGCTGGAAAGATCGACACTGGCGCCAGTTCCGCTGTCCAGAAGGCGGCGGCGGCGGATCAGTTTCCAACGCAATTCCAATTTCAAATCATAACGGCGATCGAGGCGACGATCACCCGCAATTCCTTCCATTTCTTTGAGTTGCCCATCCCAGTCGTTTATCGATTCCATTAGAGTGTCGTCTCGTTTTGTCTGAAGCAATTCTATTATCGAGGAGGCGCGCAACCAAAGACAGTCATGCGGGTACCTGGGGAGTACTTACGGGTCTAGCCCGCATTTCTCACCAGCTTTCTGCTGCGGCGCGTGATCAGGCCGCGTCTACTTCGTTGCGCTTGCTCAGCGTGCTCGACATACTGTTCAAGTATGCCTGTGCGCGCTGAGCGGCGCGCGCCTCGTATCCGCAGCCTTCTGACGCGCCTCGCGACGAAACCTGGTGAGAAAAGCGGGCTAGGGGAACGACCGCAGGGTGATCCTGGGTGGTGGCTCAGCCGACAGGTCCTGCTATTCTCTATAGAAGTGAAGGAGTGCGAAAAAGCCGTGAGAGTAAGTGGTTGGGGTGTTCTGCTGTGTTTGGGAGCGGTGTGTCTTTCGGCGCAGAAGCTCAGCGAGTTCGAACGGAAGGTGAGTGAGTTCACCCTGCCGAACGGACTGCACTTCATTCTGGTGGAGCGGCATGATGCGGCGATCATCGCGTTTCACACGTATGTGAAGGTGGGGTCGGCGGACGATCCGGCGGGGCAGACGGGGCTGGCGAACCTGGTCTCGCGCGTAATGATGAAGGGCACCGAGACGTTGGGGACGCGGGGATGGGAAGCGGAAAAGACGGCACTGGACGGTGCCGAACAGGCCCACGGGCGGTTGCAGGCGGAGCGCAACAAGGGTTTGATGGCGGACGCCGGCAAGGCCGGAGTGCTGGACACGCAATGGAGGATGGCGCTCGAAGGGGCGCAATCGTGGGTGGATCCGAATGCCTATGAGCGAGTGATTCAAGACAACGGAGGGACGGGTCTGAGCGTGAAAGCGCTGCCGGACGCTACCGAGTACAGCTACACGCTGCCTTCGAACAAGGTGGAGTTGTGGTATGTCCTGGAATCGCAGCGGTTGATGCACCCAGTCTTCCGGGAATTCTATAAGGAGCGCGACCTGGTAGCCGAGGAGCACAAGTTGAATGGGGAAGGGAAGGCGCTGCCGCGAGTGGAAGCGGCGCTCCTGGCGACAGCATTCGCGGCGCATCCATATCGCAATCCGCCGGATGGATGGCCGGGCGATGTGGCCAACCTGGGGGTGGCGGAGGCGCAGGCTTTCTTCGCGAAATACTATGCGCCGGGGAATATCGTGATCGCGATTGTGGGCGACGTGTATCCTGCGGGCGCGGCGCTGCTGGCGGACAAGTACTTTGGCCCGATGCTCTCGCGGCCGGCGCCATCCAGGCTACACACCGAGGAACCGCCGCAGTTGGGAACGAAATCGGCGGTGGTGGGGGCATCGCCGCAAGGGCTGATGGCGATCGGCTACAAGAGGCCGGACGAGCGCAGCCGGGACGACGCGGCTCTGGACGTGATACAGACACTGCTGTCGGGGCGGACGGGGATTATGCAAGGCGAGTTGGTGGAGAAGGGTATCGCCCAGGTGGCGACCGCGCGGGCGACTTTTCCAGCGGGGCGCGATCCCAACCTGTTCCTGTTCCTGCTGGCGCCCGCACCCGGCCACACGCTGGACGATGTGCAGAAGGCGCTGAACGGAGTCCTGGGGCAGTTGCAAACCAGGGAGTTGAGCGCGGACGCTCTGGCGCGGGCGAAGGCGCAAATCCGCGTGAACGCGCTGCGGCGCCTCCAGAGCAACGCGGACCTGGCGGCGCTGCTGCCGGCTTACTATGCGGAATACGGAGATTGGCGGAGCCTGTTCAGGGAACTGGACAATTCGAGCAAAGTGACCGCCGGGGCGGTCGAGCGAGCGGCCCTTAGATACTTCACGCCGGCGAATCGCACGGTGGTCTACCTGGCGCCGGACGCTCGTGGCGAAGCCCTGCCAGGCAGGACGGGAGGCCAACCATGAAGCCGGCCGTAGCGGGGCTCGGAATCGCGGCGGTGATGGCGATGGCGCAGGTTGTTGCGCCGCCAGCGCCTCCGCGGAAGGTGGCACCAGTCTCCAAGGCGGCTGCGCCCAAGCCGGCCGCGGCGCCGGCGCCGTCGTACAAGGATCTGAAGTATCCGCCGATGAAAGCCATCGTGACGCCGCCCATGGAGCCATTGACGCTCGCCAACGGCATGCGGGTTTTCCTGGTGGAGGACCACGACGCGGCGCTGATCAACGGCATCGCCGTGGTGCGGACCGGGAACCTGTTCGATCCGCCGGACCGCGTGGGGCTGGCTGCTTTGACCGGCGCGGTGATGCGAACGGGCGGCACGCGGACGCACACCTCCGAGCAATTGACGTTGCTGCTGGAGAACATGGCGGCGACGTTGGACTCAAATATCGGAGAGAGTTCGGGGACGGTTTTGTTTTCAGGCCTGGAGGAAAACGCGGATGCCTTGCTGGGCGCGTTCAAGGAAGTGCTGACGGAGCCGGAGTTCCGCCAGGACAAGGTCGAGCAAGCCCGGCAGCAATTGCGCTCCAGCATCGTGCGAGGCAACGAGGACACCGCGTTCGTTCTGCGGCGGGAGCTTTCGGACGCCGCTTACGGCAAAGACACGCCGTACGGGTGGCCGCTGGAATTTGGGGGCGTGGACCGCATCGCGCGCAGCGACCTGCAGAGCTTCTACAAGCGCTACTACTTTCCCAAGAATACGATGCTGGCCGTGTGGGGCGATTTCGACGCGGCGCAAATGAAAACCAAGGTCGAAGAACTGTTCGCCGGATGGACGGCGGACCAAGCGCCGGTTGCGGACTTCCCGAAAGTGAGCAGCCGGCCGGCGGCGGCGACCTACCTGGTGAAGAAGAACGAGACGACCACGCAATTCACCATGGGCGCACTGGGCGGTGAGATGCGGGAGCGTGACTTCGCGGCGCTGGAAGTGATGGCCGAGGTGCTGGGAGGCGGAGCGGCGAGCCGGTTAGGGCATCGGCTGAAGCAGGAGACCGGCGGAACCGTCTCGGCTACGTGGGCGGCGAATTTCGACCACCCCGGACTGTTTCAGATTTCGGGCAGCGTGCCGACCTTCCAGACGGTAAAGGCCGTGCGTGCGGCGCGGGCCGAGGCGGCCGGCATCCGGTCGGCGGAAGTGAGCGACGAGGAGTTGAAGGCGGCTAAGGACCGCCTGCTCGACCGCCTGGTGTACGCATTCGACACCAAAGCCAAAGCCATCGAGCGGCTGATGATGTACGAGTACTTCGGGTATCCGAAGGATTTCACGCAGCAGTACCAGAAGGCGCTGGAAGGGGTGACCCGGGCGGACGTGCTTCGCGTGGCGAAGGAGCGCGTGGATCCGGACAAGTTCACGCTGGTGGTAGTGGGGAACCCAATCTCCTTCGATGAGCCGCTAGAGCGGCTGGGCGCGCCGGTGACGCCCATCGAGTTGGTGACGGTAGCGCCGAAACCGGTGGCGACGTTGGAGGACGAAGCCAGCCGCCAGCACGGCAAGGATCTTCTGGCGCGAGCGCAAGCCGCGGCCGGCGGGACTGAAAAGCTGGCCGAGGTGAAGGATTACACCTTGGAAGCGAGCTTCCAATTCGACTCGAGCGCCGGCGGGATGCAGGTAACGGAGACGGACCGGTGGATCGCCCCAGGCTATTTCCGTCAGGACAGCGTGGTGCCGGCGGGCAAAATTTCGGCGTATATCGACGGCGTCAGAGGATGGATCGCCACGCCGGAGGGCACCGGCCCGCTGGAAGGTCCGCAATTGAAACAAGTGCAGGGTGACCAGTTCCGGGCCTTCTTTCCCATGCTGCTGAGCGACCGGACGATAGGGCGCGCGGTGACGGCGGTGGACGACGTCACAGTGGAGATCAGCGACAAGAGCGGGCAGGTGGTGCGGCTGGTGATGGACCCGAAGACCGGGTTGCCGCAGAGCGCGTTGTACGACACGGCAACGGCCACGGGAAATGTTGCGGTGACGGAGACCTACTCGGACTACCGCGAGACGGAAGGGCTGAAGCTGCCCTTCCATATCTCGATTACGGCGGGAGGACGGAAGTACGCGGAGGCCATGGTGAAGAGCTTCCGGGCGAATATGGGGCTCCAGGTGAAAGACCTGGAGAAGCAGCCATGACCAGCCCGGAGACCGCGAGCTGGGATCCGGGCCGCGAGCGTAGGAGAGCGGCGTCCGCACTGCGATGCCTGGCGGTGTGCCTGCTCCTGTCAACCGCGTTGCCGGCCGCCGAGACGCCGGCAGAACGCGGCAAGCGTGTGGTGTACGAGGGCCTGGCGGCGATCGGCGGGAATGCCTTTCTGCAGATGAATGACCGGGTGGAATCGGGGCGCGCGTATAGCTTCTACCGGTCGCAGATCAGCGGATTGTCAATCGCGACAATCTACACGCGGTACCTGGCGCCGACGCCGGGAGTGCCGGCCGCGCGCGAGCGGGAAGCCTTCGGCCTGCACGAAGACAGCGCCGTGCTGCTGACCGAGAAGGGCGCGTGGGAGGTTACGTTTCGCGGCGCGCGGCCGTTCGACGACAAGCGGTTCGCGACCTATCAGGACAGCACTCTGCGGAACGTCCTCTACATTCTGCGTCAGCGCTTGAAGGAGCCGGGCCTGGAGTTTTATTCGCGCGGGGCGGATTTCTTCGAAAACCGTCCGGTGGAGATCGTGGACATCACGGACTCACGCAATGAAACCGTGACCGTATATTTCGACCAGTTGAACAAGCTGCCTTCGCGGCAAACGTTCCGGCGCCGCAACGAGGAGTTCAAGGATTTCGACACGGAAGTGACCATGTTTGGCCTGTACCGGGACGTGGGCGGCGGGGTGAAGTGGCCCTGCAACATCCGGCGCGAGCGGAACGGGGAAAAGATCTTCGAGATGTTCTCCGACGAAGTAAAGATCAACCGTAGCCTAAAAGACAATCTGTTCGAGTTGCCAGGAAACATCAAAGTGCTGCCGAAAGGCAAATAGGCGCGCCGTGGAGCAAGCTTTCCAGCCAGGCTTTCCAGCCTGCAACGCCGGCCATCCTTTCGTGTCCCCTACCGCAATGCCGCGCGCCCGGTTTCTGGCCGTCTCCGCAGCCATCCTCGTGCTAGTCTCCGCTATCGCCCTGCGGGGCTCCAACCCACCATCCTCCCGCACTTTCGCCAACCCCCTCAACATCGACTATCGCTTCATGATTGAGCCGCCCAGCCGCCGCGAAGCCGCCGATCCGGCGGTCGTCCTGTTCGGCGGCGACTATTACCTTTTCGCGTCTAAATCCGGCGGTTACTGGTATTCCAACGACATGGCCGGCTGGATCTTCGTCACGCCTCACGGCCTGCCCATCGAAGCATACGCCCCGGCCGTCATGGCCTACCGAGGCGCTTTGTATTACACCGCCTGCGACATCGGACTCTACCGCACCACCAACCCCAAAACCGGCCGATGGGAGCTCGTGAATGAAGCCTTCAAAGCCGGCGACCCCGATCTCTTCGCCGACGACGACGGCCGCGTCTACCTCTATTACGGCCTCTCGCACAACGGCGCCATTTCCGGCCTCGAGCTCGACCCCAAGAACGGCTTCCGCCCACTCGGCCAGCCGTTCGAGTGCTTCCGCGCCAACCCCGCACTCCACGGATGGGAGCGCCGCGGCGAAGACAACCTGGGCGACGGCCCGTGGATCGAAGGCTCGTGGATGACCAAACACAACGGCGTCTACTACCTGCAATACGCCGCCCCCGGCACCGAGTTCAGAACGTACGCCGACGGCGTCTACACCGCCCGATCGCCGCGGGGACCTTTCACCTACGCGCCTTCGAGCCCGTTTTCACACAAGCCCACCGGCTTCATCGGCGGCGCCGGCCACAGCGCCACCTTCCAGGATAAGCAGGGGCGCTACTGGCATATCGTGACCATGACCATTTCGGTGAAGCACCAGTTCGAGCGCCGCCTCGGGCTCTTCCCGGCCGATTTCGATTCTGACGGCGTACTGCACGCAAACACCTTGTTCGGCGACTATCCGCAAATGCTCCCGGCCGCACGCTCCGGCTCGGGCGCGGACAACTTCGCCGGCTGGATGCTGCTTTCCTTCGGCAAACCGGCGCAGGCCTCTTCCAGCCTGGACGGCTTCCCACCCAGCCAGGCCTTCGACGAGGACGTTTGCACGTGGTGGAGCGCCCGAACCGCCAATCGCGGCGAGTGGTTGAGCGTCGATCTGGCTAAACTCTGCCGTATCCGCGCCGTGCAGGTGAACTATGCCGAGCAGGATTCCACCGCCATCGGACGCCAGCCGGACCAGTTCAGCCGCTACCTGCTGGAAGCCTCCACCGACGGCCACCGCTGGTTCACCCTGGTTGACCGCGGCGCCGCGCGCCAGGACGCCCCACACGATTACGTTGAGCTGTCATCGCCGGTGACGGCGCGCTACATTCGCATCACCAACATCACCACGCCGGGCGGCGGCCCATTTTCCATTCGCGACCTCCGCGTCTTCGGTAATGGGGGTGGAAAGCCGCCGGCTGCCGCTCCGCGTTTCGAAGTCCAGCGCGACCCCGGCGACCCGCGCACCGCGGTTGTCCGCTGGCAGGGGGCATCGGACGCCGAAGCCTACATCGTGCGCTATGGCATCGCACCCACCAAGCTGTACCAAAACTACGAGGTGCGCGGCCAAACGGAGCTAACCCTGCATAGCCTCAACGCGGATGTAGATTACAGTTTTGCCGTGGATGCCTTCAACGATTCCGGCCGCACCCCAGGTTCAATCGTCCTACCCGCGAAAGCCCGCTGAGCGAAGGCCAACGCCGACATTCTTGAGGCTGCTGAAAAAGTCGGAGAGGGCTCTTCTCGCGTGGGAAGTGATGCCGAATCACGTCCATATCGTCGTGAAGCCGATCCGTTCGCTTCCGGAAATCATGCGATGGTTGAAAGCCGCCACCGCGAACCGTGCCAATGTCCTGCTGGGAAGAACCGGAGAGGCGTGCTGGCAAAGAGAGTATTTCGACCGGTGGATACGCACCGAAAAACAACTCGGCGCAGCGATCGCATAGGTGGAGGCAAATCCGGTAAGAAGCGGCCTGGCGGCGTGTCCGGAAGAGTGGCGATGGTCAAGCGCGCACAAGACACCGGCGGCAAGACCGCCGGCGCTACCAGGTCTTAACGGAGCGTGAAAATGTAGAAACTCCAGACGCCGGCTGGGAAGCCGGCGTTGCGGGCCGGAGGCCCGCTCCACATCAGCTCACTTATCGTTAGAATCTCGACGGGTGTGGCCCTCGGTGGCGCCCTGCGGTAGAGTTGGTCATGAACCCTTACGCTTCTTTCTTAGGCGACCGCAAGCCGCTGCCGGTGATTGCGGATACACCGGAACGATTGAGGACATTGCTCGAGGCGCTTGGCGACGAGGGCCTGGAGCGCGGGTTGGCTCCGGGTAAATGGAGCGCCCGACAGATCCTCTGCCATCTGGCCGATTGCGAGATCGCTTTCGCCTTCCGGCTTCGTCAGACCTTGGCCGAAGATCTTTACATCCTCCAGCCGTTCGACCAGGACGGTTGGGCCCGCAATTATGGCGCTTACGACGCCCGCGAAGCATGGGTCGTATTTGCCGCGCTGCGCAAGTGGAACCTGCGATTGATCGAGAGCCTGCCGCCAGCCGCGCTATCGAAGCGGTTGACCCATCCCGAACGCGGCGAAATGACCTTTCAGACGGTGGTCGAAACCATGGCCGGGCACGACCTGAACCATTTGAGCCAGCTCGAAAGAATCGCCGCGCTGCCGGGCAAATAATAATGCCGGGTATACCCCTACAGCCCGCCGGGGCGATGATTTACCAGTGACAAAAACTCATCGCGGGTTGTCTTGCGGTCGCGGAACGCTCCCAACATGGCGCTGGTCACGGCGCCCGAGTGCTGCTTCTCCACTCCGCGCATCATCATGCAGAAGTGCCGCGCTTCGCAGATCACTCCCACTCCCACCGGATCGATGATCTCCTGGATGGTCTGCGCCACTTCCTGCGTCAGACGCTCCTGAATCTGCAGCCGCCGCGCAAAGGCGTCCACAATCCGCGGGATCTTGCTCAGCCCGATCACTTTCGTCTTAGGCAGGTAGGCTACGTGGATCTTGCCGAAGAACGGCAGCATGTGGTGTTCGCACATGCTGAAGAACTCGATGTCGCGCACGATGACCATCTCGTCGTACTTGACTTCGTACAGGGCGCCGTTGACCAGCTTGCGGATGTCCACCCGGTAACCGCTGGTCAGGAATTTGAGGGCCTTGTCCACACGCTCCGGGGTCTTCTCCAGGCCTTCGCGCTGCGGATCTGGCACCAGCAGCGCCAGCATTTCCCTGATCAACGGAGCCAGGTTCGGCTCCTCCTGCCTCGGCTGAAGCACTTTTACGATTGCTTTATTCGATTTCATGAGCCTTCACTTCAAAGATGTTGCGCGCCGTCTCGGCGATTCGAACCCGGTCCAGCCTGGGCCATTCGTGCGGGAATGCGGCGCTCCAATTCTCTTTCAATCTACGGCAGATCTCCACCGCCAGGTTCTCCGACGTGGGCACCACGCACTCGAAAGAGTTTACATCCGCGTTCAGATTGCGATGCCCAAACGGCTCCAGCACTTGCCGCTTCACCAACTCATCCAGCCGCTCCGGGTCTACTGCCCGGCCGGAGGCGTCGAGCGGCCCCCGGGCGCTTACTTCCACCTCGTAGTTGTGGCCGTGCCCGTAAGGATTGTTGCACTTCCCGTATAGCCGCTGGTTTTGCGCGTCACTCAACTGCGCGGAGTGCAGGCGGTGAGACGCCGCGAAACGGTAACGCCGGGTTACGCGGAACATGGCTCATCTCCGCAATAATCGACGTAGAGGTCCGGCGTTTCGTACAGCCGCACGGTAGAGAGGCGCCGCCGGCTGTCCGTCAAGTGAGGTTCAAGGCGCCGCCAGATGTCGCGCGCGATGTTCTCGGTGGTGGGCACCACGTGATCGAAGGGCGGCACTTCATAATTCAGAAACCGGTGGTCGTAGGGTTCTACCACCTGACGCGTCAGGATCTCCTTTAACTCCTTGAGATCCAATACCATACCGGTTACCGCGTCAGGTTCGCCCTCAAGGCTGACTTCCAGCACATAGTTGTGGCCGTGGCCGTGCGGATTGGCCGCCAGTCCGAACAGTTCGCGGTTTTCCTGCTCCGACAGGTGCGGCAGCCGGCAAACGTGTGATGCGGAGAATTCGACCTTGCGAGTGATCAGCATGATCTGTGAAGCCCCTTATTGGACGCTACAGGGCCCGGTCGAGATACAATACGATTATAGTTTCCCGCCATGCAGAGCGTCAAAACTGACCGGCTCCTGAGAGTGACCATCGGCGTGCTCCTGGTTGCTTTTGCCTACGTGATATACCTCGCCATTCACGAACGTGTCATCGTTGCCGGAGATCAGGCGCCGCAATTCACCATCACCACCGATAGCGGCCGTGCGGTGTCGGTTCCCAATTTCGGAGGCAAGCTTCTCGTCTTGAACTTCTGGGCCTCCTGGTGCGGTCCGTGCATTGAAGAAACCCCGTCGCTTACGCAGTTCGCGCAGAACTACGCTTCAAAGGGCGTCGTGGTGCTGGGGATCAGCGTCGACCAGAACGACAAGGCCTATCGCGCGTTTCTCCAGAAGTATTCGCCCGGCTTCCTGACCGCACGTGACCTGAAGGTTCACGAGGACTATGGCACGTTCATGTACCCGGAAACCTACATCATCGATTCCAAAGGAAAGGTGCTACTGAAAATCGCCGAAGCTGCCGACTGGACCGACCCCAAGTTGACCCAGTACGTCAATTCGGTGCTCTAAGCCTCCATCCATGGTTCCGGCTCTCTTTCTGTTCGCGTCGGTGGTCAACGATGTCCGTTCCCTGATCGCAGCCCACGAATTCGCTGCCGCCGATCATGAAGTGCGTGCCTATCAGGAGCGCCAGGGCGCCACTCCGGAATTGGCCACAGCGCTTTCCTGGCTGGCCCGCGGCTCGCTCGATGCCAAACAATTCGATCGCGCCGATTCTTATGCTACGGAGACCCGCACTCTGGCCGATCAGCTACTCAAGACACGCAAGCTGGACGCCGATTCATGGCTGCCCCTCGCCGTCGGCGCTTCGATCGAAGTCCACGCCCAGGTGCTCGCCGCGCGTGGCGAACGGCCTGAAGCCCTCGAGTTCCTGCGCGTGCAGCTCAAGCTCTTCTTGGGCACGTCGCTCACCGAGCGCATCCGCAAGAATGTGAATCTCTTGAGCCTGGAAGGCAAACCCGCGCCGCCGCTCGAGGTTGCCGAGTGGGTGGGCGCCCGGCCGGTTCCGCTCGCGTCACTCCACGGCCGGCCCGTGCTGCTCTTTTTTTGGGCTCACTGGTGCGGCGATTGCAAAGCCGAAGTCGCCATCCTGGCCCGTATTCGCAAGACCTTTGAATCGCAAGGATTGCTGATCGTCGCGCCGACCCGGTTATACGGTTATGTTGCCAAAGGGGCCGACGCCACACCCGAAATCGAGAGGAATTACATCGAGCAGGTGCGCCGTCAATATTATTCGGAACTGGCGGATGTAGCGGCGCCGTTGTCCGCTGCAAATTTTGTGGCCTATGGGTGCAGCACGACTCCCACCCTGGTCCTGATTGACCCGGCGGGAATTGTCCGGTTCTATCACCCCGGCGCCCTATCTGAATCCGACCTCTCCGCCAGGATTCAGACCATCTTGAAAAAGTGACAATCCTTCAAGCTGTTCTCAGCCGGCGGTCCCCAAAGTGCCTGACCCGGAACCTGTCGTAGTCCTCCAACGACTCAATCAGCGTGGCAATCGCCATTCGGCGGGCGTGCAACTGCTCCAATTCCTTTCGCAAGCCGTGCGGGTGCGCAACTGTAATCGGAATGGCGGGGGGGTGTTTTTTTGCGGACATAGCTTAGGTGTACCAGAACTACTAGGTAACTTCAATGAATATTGCAGGATACCTCCTAAAGAAAGATGCGGGTTACGTATTCCCCTCATATGAGGGTATTCATTATGATACCTTATGTAAATCAGCGATATGTAATTCAATTTAAGCGGTTTAAGCGAGCTTCGCCTGTCCGCCGTTCAGCCCAGATTATTCCGGACCAGCCGTAGGGCCTTTCCACCAGTATGATAGGGGAATGGTAGCAGTCCACTTGGAGAACCGCGAGGTCACTAGAAGCGATGAAGGCGAACAATAGGATTCGGGTCACGGAGGGTAGCGGCAACGTGTTTGCGGATCTCGGGTTTCTAAATCCCGAGAGAGAGCAAATGAAGGCCCGGTTGACGCTACAGATCTACCGGTTGATTAAGAGCAGGGGTGTCAGCCAAGCCGCGGCCGGCAAGGTTTTAGGCATCGGGCAACCCCACGTCTCCAGCCTGATGCGCGGCCAGTCGGGAGCGTTCTCCGTGGAACGCCTGATGGAGTTCCTCACGGCGCTAGGCCAGGACATCGAAATCACGGTGAAGCCCACGCGTAAACGGCACGGCGTGGTGTCGGTGGTGATTGCAGCGTGAAGGCAGGCGCCACGGCCAGCGAGACCCTGGGGATATTCCTGGCCTCTACACCAACACCGTAAAGGTAGCTTCCGAACGCTCCACCGGACGGTACAGCGTATCGCGCTCCACGGGTTTGCGGCCGGCTTTGCGGATCAACTGCAACAATTCGGCGCGGCGCAGACCCTGTTCGGTAGTGGCGCCGGCATCGTGGTAGATACGCTCTTCGACGATGGTGCCGTCGAGATCATCGGCGCCGAAGCGCAGCGCGATCTGCGCCATCCGCGGCGTCATCATCACCCAGTAGGCTTTGATGTGCGGGATGTTATCGAGCATCAAGCGGGCCACCGCGATGTTCTTGATGTCGGCGAAGCCGGTGGTCCTGGGAATGTGCTGCAAGGCGGTGTTATCGGGGTGAAACGCCAGGGGAATAAAAGCGACGAAGCCGTGCGTTTCATCTTGCAGGGTGCGCAACTTCACGAGGTGGTCGGCGCGATCCTCATCGCTTTCGATGTGGCCGTAGAGCATGGTACAGTTCGACCGCAGGCCCAACTGGTGGGCCGTGCGGGCAGTCTCAAGCCATTCGTCGCCGTCGATCTTGTGATCGCAGATGATGCGGCGCACGCGTTCGTTGAAGATCTCAGCGCCGCCGCCGGGCAGCGAACCCATACCGGCGTCGCGCAGCCGCTCCAGCGTTTCGCGGATGGAAATGCCGCCGCGCCGCGCCAGGTAGGCAACCTCCACCATGGTGAGGGCTTTCAGATGCACCTTTGGAAAGCGTTGCTTGAGGCCGCGCAGCATTTCGCAATACCAGTCCAGCGTCAGCTCGGGATGCAAGCCGCCCACGATATGGAATTCGGTGACCGCTTCGCTCCAACCTTCGCCCGCGCGATGCCATACCTCATCGAGCGACATGGTGTATGCCTTGGGATCGCGCACGCGCTTGCCAAAAGCGCACAGCCGGCAACTCGCCACACAAACGTCGGTGGGATTAATGTGGCGGTTGACGTTGAAGTAAGTCGTATCGCCGTGCAACCGTTCGCGAACCAGGTTGGCCAGATAGCCCACCGACAGGATATCGCTGGTGCGGTACAGAGTTACGGCATCGTCGAAGGTAAGCCGCTGGCCAGCTTCCACCTTTTGACGGATGGGAATCAGGCGAGCATCATCGACGACTGTCATGTTTCACACACTTGGCCTAAAGAGGAAGATATCGGCGGCCCAGAATAAGAAGAATAACACGCTGGCATAGCCGTTCATGGTGAAGAAGGCGGCGTTGACGCGCGATAGGTCGTTGGCCTTCACGATGCGGTGCTCATACACCAGCAAGGCAGCCACAACCGCCGTGCCAGCCAGGGCCAGCACGCCCAAGTGCAACGTGCAGAGGAGCACCAGCAGGCAGACAATCATAAGCGCGTGCAGTAGCCGGGCCACGCGCAATCCTCCGGCGATTCCCAAGACGCGCGGCACGCTCCACAAGTCCTCGGCGCAATCGAAGTCATAGTCCTGGCAGGAATAAATCACGTCGAACCCCGCGGTCCAGGACGTCACGGCCGCCGTGAGCAGCAGGATGCGCGCATCCAGCGAGCCCTCGACGGCGATCCATGCAGCGGCCGGCGCGACTCCCAGGCACAGGCCCAGTACGAAGTGGGAGAGCACGGTGAAGCGTTTGGTGAAGGAGTAAAAGAAGAACAGTCCCAGCGCCAGCGGCGCCAGTTCGAGGCAGAGGCGGTTCAGCTCGAAGGCCGCCAACAGGAAGAGCAGAGCTGACACATATACGAACAGCCACGTAAAGCCAGTCGAGAGGCGTCCCGCCGGCAGGTGGCGCATTTTGGTGCGCGGGTTGCGCGCATCGATATC
Organism: Bryobacterales bacterium; assembly: GCA_963842505.1. Lineage (GTDB taxonomy): Bacteria > Acidobacteriota > Terriglobia > Bryobacterales > Bryobacteraceae > PALSA-129. The sequence goes on along the minus strand of CAWJGZ010000002.1, from coordinate 686,864 downwards.
GGCGTCGGCCAACCGGTTGAAGGCCATAGCTGCCGAACGCGCGCTCACCATGGCTACGACAATCCACAGCAGCTTGTGCCAAACGTACAAGCCTGCGAAGCCGTCCGCCCGCCAGGCGAGCAGCGCCCCAGTCAAGGCGAAAGGCAGGGCGAAAACGGAATGCTCGAACTTGATCATTTCGAGCGTCAAGCGGAGGCGTCTTAGAATCATCCGGTGAGAACCTCTCTATTTTACGCCACGACGCTCGAGTAAAATACTGGAGCCGGCACCGGCGGCCTTTGGAGCCGCCCCAACCCGGGGTTTTCGCGTGGTACAGTGGCAGACGGTTTATCGGAGGAAGGAGCCACGGGGAATGCTGGAAGCATTCGCATTGACGGACAAGGGATGCATCAGGAGCAATAACGAAGACTATTGCCTGATTGATCAGGATTTGGGTTTATACATTCTGGCAGACGGCATGGGTGGAGCGCGAGCTGGTGAACGGGCTTCGCGCCTGGCGGTGGATACCGTGTCGGAAGTGGTACACCGCGCGGGGCGGCGCGATTCCCAGGTGCTGCTCACGGCGGTGGAAGAGGCCAACCGCCGCGTGCTGGAAGCCGCTCACAACGATCCCACTTTGGAAGGCATGGGGACGACGCTGGTAGCGGCGCTCGATCTGGAAGATGGCTTTTCGATCGCGAGCGTGGGCGACAGCCGTGTGTACATGCTGGACGACGACGGTTTGCGCGTGATCACGGACGACCAGACCTGGGTCAACGAAGTGGGCCGGCCCCTCGGGCTGGACGAAGAGAGCCTGCGGCACCATCCGATGCGCCACGTTCTGACGATGGCCATAGGAGCCAGCGCGCCGCTCACCGTGAATTACTATTCGGTGGAGTTGCGCAATGGCGCCCTGCTGCTGATCTGCAGCGACGGCTTGCACGGGGTGATCGACCAGATCGAGCTGGAGGGTATCCTGCGAGGCGGGCGCAACGGCACACCGCTCGAAGAGAGCTGCCGCAAACTGATCGCGGCCGCCAAGGATGCCGGCGGACCGGATAACGTCACCGCAGTATTGGTGAGAAAATCCGCCTGATCGGCGCACCAATACAGCAGACGTCGGATCAGGTCTGCCATCATCCGAACAGCGCGGCTACTGAACCTTGGCAATCATCTGGATGGTCTGATTTGATGCCTGGCTTAGCAGACTTTGCACCCACGGTTCAAGCGCCGCGGTCTTCCCTTCCTTGTCCCTCGGCGTCATTTGCTCAATCAGCCGCAGGATGTACGAGAGCCAGATGTCGGGATACTCATTCTTGAAGCGGTGCTGATTGGACATGTAGGAAACGAGCTCTGGTAAGACTTCCTTGGAAACTGCCCCGCCGGTGAGACATAACTCGTCCAGCGAATTGAACTTGGCATCGACGTTCTCGAGTAGCTCGTCTTCACCGGGATTCCATTGTTGCCAATCTGCCAGATATTGCTTCGCCATGATGTCGAGCTGCACTGGGTTCGAAGCGGCAAACTGCGGGTCCATCATAAACGGCATGATGGCGAGGCGCTGTTGCTTGAGGTGCTCCTTGATGTTGTGGTCCATCGAGAATCTGCTTTGTTTCCCCAGGAGGACGCGCTCCTGCTCGCGTCTCGTTACCTCATCCTGGCTGATTTTGGAGACGTGTTCGGGCCCCGATGACGCGATGGTCTTGTTCACACTGTCGACCAACCGGCGTCGCGCAGTCGTCTCGTTCGAATCGGGCCGCCCGTCGATGGTGCAGATAGACTGGCCAACTGATCGGGCAACGAAATCGCGGTACTTCGTAAGTAGCGTTTCAGACAGTTCATAGTCCTTTGCAAGCGTTATGGCCCGGTCCATCATTACGCCAAAACCAAATTGCACCTGCAGGGGGTTGCCGCCGCAGGCCGGGGTTGTCAGGCGGTCGAGTGCGCTAGCGGCATACGAGAGCGGTACGGCCACGTCGGTGTGACTCTTGGCGTTAACCTGGAGAGTTAGATCAAGAAAGTTCGCAAGATCGAATGCGGAGTCAATTTGGCTCGCAAGGCCACCGAATCCCGTTAATTGGTCGTAGGCCGTCGGGTATAGTTCTTGCCAGTGCTGCGCTACGAAATGGAAAAGCGGCAACCGTGATCTGAACACCGGTACGTCACAAGTTGCCTGCTCGGGAGCACCTCGTGGGAGTGAGGCTAGCATTCGGCGCAGGGTGGATATCGGCAGCTCCGGGCCGAGCGTGCCGAGAAAGATGCTTAAGCCACTGAGATCGAATTTGGACGCGGATAGCAGACCGCTGTATCCCTCCGGGATTATGCTTGTCACCGGGAAGCGAGGGTACCATGTCTGGGCTGAGTGCGCCCGATCACGCAAACGATCGAGCGTTTCCGACACCATCGTCTGCGTGATGGAGCGCCGTTGCCCACGCAGTTGCCGAAAGACGTAGGCTTCGATTTCAACCGGCTCAGACCGCGCTTGGAGCAGAATTGCGTCCGCGTCGGATTGTCGGGTAGGAACCTTGCCCTGCCCGAACAGTGGTGCACTGCATGCTAGAGCCAAGAATAGCTGAGCTGTTTTCATTACGGATCCTTTCCACGTTCGGCTTCCGTATGGTGAATGGCCTCGGTGGTTTACTGCGGCTGCGGGGGTTCGCACTGGTTTGAGGAGAATACGTACCACGTACACGTGCACTGCGGCGAACCCGCAATCACACAGGCGCTGTCAAACCAGCACTGGGTCGGCGGCTGGTTACAGGTCGGGACATCCGGGTCGGTTCTCGAGCGCCAACACTGACATCGGTAACAATAACGCCAGAGTCACCGCTAGAGAAACCATAAGCTTGTTCATTTGTTTTGTCACCTCCTTTCTACCTTGGTTTAACCTTTAATAGTTCTGCGATCCCATTTAGGTCGGCAGTGCTTACCTTCCCATGAACTACCATTCGGCATACACCGTCTTTCACGAGCATCACGAGCGGGGACTCGAGTAGCTTGTGGGCCAACAGCGTCTCCGCGGTGGGCCTCATACGAACGTCGGGGCGGACGTCATCGTCGATAGCATCAAACGATCCAATGCCGTAGCGATCCAGCACCACAATCCTCACATCGGGATTTGCGCGTCTTGCTACTTCGGCCAGCGTCTGTAGTGAAGGTAGAGCCTCCTGGCAGGGCCGACATTTTGCCTGGACGGTCATAATGATGGTTGGAGCAGCGCCCGGTCCTGTGGAAATTGTAATGGGCTCCGGTTGGCTGGTCAGCCCCCTGAGCGGCGCGGTACCAGAAAGTACTATGACGGAATCGCCGGTTCGCGGCGAATATGCCGAATGAAGTTGCTCAAACGCTGCCCGCTGGGTTTTCGCGTGGACCACCAACAGGCCGTCCAAAGTCGCGAATGCCACCGTCAAGAGGGAAAGAAGCGATATCGTATACTTCGTCTTCATTTGAGCAGGGGACGAGGGAGTCTAGGGCGCCAGTGCAGAAAAAACAATGTTGACTTCGGATAATGCGCCGATGAAAACGCCCACAACGGGAAGGGGTTCCTTGATCTCGGCCCATAGGCCGGCAACGTCACAGAGTATTGGTGAGAAAATCCGCCTGATCGGCGCACCAATTCAGCAGACGTGAGAATATTTCCTCTACTGGCTGTCTTCCAACGCAAGGGCTGCGCCCTTGATATCCCTGTTTAGCTAATTCCCGCCGCCGCGGCCGCCGGCGGCGGCCGCCGGAACGGCGTTCAGGTCCACTCTGAAGTAAGCGACGCCGGCATCCTTCATCACCTGGTTCAGCTTGGGCACTTCGTCCCAGACCGCGTCGACGGCTGACGTGCCCCTTTTCAACTCGGCCGCGGCTTCCTCCATGTCAGCCAGTTGGCGCGCGGTGGGCGGGCCCGAGAACCCGTCGATCAGTCCCATCAAGCGCTGGATTTTCTGAGTCACGGGCGGCGGCGTATAATCGCCGCGCGCACCCGTGCCGCCACCTCCGCCGCCACCTCCGCGGCCTCCGCTACCGGCCGCTTCAAAATAGGCGGCCGCGGTTTTCACCTTGGCAGCCAGATCTTCGACGGCTTTCTTAACGGCGTCGGGCACCGGCGCGGCGTTGGCCGCGGTCCAACTGGCTTGCAGGTTGGTCAATGCCGTGGTCATGGCCACGGCTTTACGGCGGGGAGCTTCCGCTTCGCGCGTGAGGCTCACCAAGGTATCGATGGCCGTGCGCTTCTTGGCGCGATCTTCGGACGACATCTGGATGCGCGGATCGTCCTCCACCGTCACCTTGTGCGATTCAGACTTGCCGTTGGCGGTGAGCGTGACGGTATACTCGCCGGGGTCGACCAGGGGGCCACCGCCTCCGCGGCCGCCGCCAAAGCCGCGTCCGCCGCCACCGCCGCCGCCTGCTCCACCGGCGGCTCCGAACTCGGTGTTCAACTCGGTGCTGAGGTCAGCGGCCGCACCAGCGGCAGCCGCGGCGCCAGTGACATCGGCACCTGCCGGAGGTGCACCGGCCACCGCTGCTCCACCACCAGCACCGCCCCCGCGCCCGCCCCGTCCGCCACCTCCGGCGCCGCGTCCGCCGCCGGCGGCACCACCGCCAGCCGCGGTTCCACGGCCTCCGGCTGGAGCGACGGGAGGATCAAACCGCATATCCCAGGTGGCCCGGACAATCGAGCCGGCCTGCGCCTGCGAGACGTTCATGTTGATCGAGCGCACCGGCTTGCCGGCCTGGTCGGTCACCGCAATTCGCACCGGTCCGGACGACTTGGCAAAGAAATCCAGCATCACGCCGTTTTGCGCGTTGGGCGTGAAGAACATGTTGGCGCCTTCGAACCCGCGATAGTTAGCCATCTTCCATTCAATGCCGGGGCGGCCATCGAAAAACTTCAGGTCGGTCGAGAGCACCTGATCATTCAACTGCTCGAGCGCCGAGATATTGTCCATGATCCAGATCGACCGGCCGTGTGTGGCGAGAATCAAATCATGGTCGCGTGGATGAATCTGAATGTCGAAGACCGGCACGGTGGGCAGGCCGTTCTTCATGCGATGCCAGTTGGCGCCCTTGTCGAACGACGCGAACAGTCCGAATTCCGTGCCCGCAAACAACAGGTTGGGATTCAACGGATCTTCGCGGATCACGTGTACCGTGCCGGCTTCCGGTGGAATACCGCTGGTGATCCTGGTAAACGAGTCGCCATAATTCCTGGTCACGTAGATATAAATGGCGAAATCGCCAGCGCGGTGGTCGTCAAAGGTGACATACGCGGCGCCGGCGTCCGTGTGCGAGGGCTCGATGCGGCTCACGTAGCTCATTTTGGGCAGCCCCACGATGTGGCTTACCACGTTGCTCCAGGTCTTGCCATCGTCGCGCGACATCTGCACGTTGCCGTCGTCGGTGCCGGCCCACAGCACTCCTGCCTTCACGGGCGATTCGGCAATCACGGTGATACAGGGCCATTGGGCCACGCCGTCATCGCGTGAAAGCGCGGCGTGTTCGCGGTCCATCACCTTTCCGAGGATCGTCATCTTGTCGCGGCCGGCTCCGGTGGTGAGGTCATTCCCCAAGCGGATCCAATTGTCGCCACGGTCAGTGGATTTGAACAGGTAGTTGCCGCCGTAGTAGATGGTCTTGGGGTCGTGCGCGGAAATCATCAGCGGCGAATTCCATTGAAAGCGATAGCGCGGTGACTGGTCGTTGTCCTCCTGCGGACGGATGCTCTTGGATTCGCTGGTTTTCAGATCGCGCCGCGAGAGGCTGCCATCCTGCGATTCGGCGTAAATGATATTCGGGTTGGTGGGATCGATGCGGTTGTAGAAACCGTCGCCGCCTTCTACCGTAATCCAGTCCGAATTGCCAATCCCCGTGGACTGCAAGGAGGAACTGGGCCCGCACCAGGAGTAGTTATCCTGTAGGCCGCCGCAAACACGGTAGGGCTTCTGGTAATCGAAGGCCACTTCATAAAACTGGCCGAGCGCGATGTTGTTGAATTGTTCCCAATTGCGCCCACTGTCCCAGGTGGACCAGATGCCGCCATCATTGCCGTTGAGCAGGTGGTCGGAATTGGCGGGGTCGATCCAGATGGCGTGCACGTCACTGTGGACGTTGCGGAAGCGGGCCTGCGAAAAAGTGCGGCCGCCATCCTCAGACATATAGATGTTGACGCCGCCGAGCCAGATCTTCTGATCGTTGTTGGGATCGATGCGGAGCTGGCTGAAGTAGGACGGGCGCGGGTTGGTGTCGCTCATGCGGGCCCATGTGGCGCCGCGGTCTTCGGAGCGGTAGACGCCGCCGAGTGTGGCGTGCTCGATCAACGCGTACACGATGCTGGAGTTCTTGCGATAGACTTCCACGGCGCCGCGGCCCCAATCGCCCGCGGGCAAGCCGCGGCCTGCCTGGCCGGCGGCGCCGAGCTTGGTCCAGTGCAAACCGCCGTCGGTGGACCGGTAGAGGCCGCTGCCCGGACCGCCGCCGTTGTAGCCGAACACCTTGCGCCGGCGCTCATACGCGCAGGCAAACAGGATGTTGGGGCTTTGCGGATCGATGGCGATATCGGAGACGCCCGTGTCTTCGTCGATGATGAGCGTCTGTTTCCAGGTAGCGCCGCCATCTTTGCTCATGAAAACGCCTCGTTCCTTATTGGGCCCCCAGAGGTCGCCCAGCGCGGCGACGTAGACCGTATCGGGATCGGTGGGATGCACCACGATGCGGCCGATGTGGTGGGTTTCCTTGAGACCGAGATGCGTCCACGTCATGCCGGCGTCGGAAGATTTGTAGACGCCATCTCCCCAGGAAGAACTCTGGCGATTGTTGGCCTCGCCGGTGCCCACGTAAACAATGGCGGGGTTCGACGGAGCGATGGCGATGTCGCCGATGGAAGGATTGGGCTGATCTTCGAACAGCGCCTGCCAGGTGGCGCCGCCGTTGACGGTCTTGAAGAGGCCGCCGCCGGCCGCACCGATATAGATAATGCGGGGATCGGACTCGACCACGGCAATGTCGTCAAGGCGTCCGCCCATGACGGCGGGGCCGATGCCGCGGAAACGGAGGTTTTTCAGGGCAGTGTCATAGGACGACTGCGCGAGTGCGCTGGCGGCCAACCCCGAGAGCGCGAGCGCGGCGGTGAAGATGGAGATACGTGACAGTTTTCTTAAGCGCATGAGAGTTCCCCTGGATCGGAGCTATTGTACATCAGGCAGAGGCCGTAGGTCTGGGTTCGGGGAACTTCGTCGCCGGAATTTCGCCGCGGAAAATGTCCGTGGCGTTTCTACATTTCTGCCCGGCGGGAGAGCCTTACGCCCCGTTCCGGGGCTGGCCGTACTCGCGAGGGATTCCACACGGCTTACGCCGTGGGCTATGGGCTTTCGCCCTTGCGGGCTTGGCAGGCTTCGGCCGCCGGGACAGTTCTGTCTTATGAGCCGCTGTGGTCACAACACACGATGAAAATGGGGGCCGTGGGCATCGGCGGCGGTGCGGGCAGATTCTCGGAAGAGACGGATCTATCCAAACGGGCGCAAAAACAGAGCCTTGGGACGGATTAGTCCGTCCCCTCGTTACTTCGCCCGCTGCGCGACCTGCTCCACTGCCCGCATTACCCGCAGCGTGTTGCCGCCCAGGATTTTGAGGATGTCGGCGTCGGAGAAGCCACGCTCCATCAGACCGCTGACCAGGTTGGGAATCCCAGAGACGTCCTCGATGCCTTCGGGGAACATGTCGCTAGCGCCATCGAAATCGGACCCGAGGCCGACGTGATCGATGCCGGCAATTTTGACGGCGTGTTCGAAGTGGTCGAGCAGCCGGCTCAGCGGAATGCGGCCCAGCTTGGCGTTGCGCTCCGCGTTGATCTTGCGGACGGCCGGGCCGTTCTGGCTGCGGTCGCCGAAATTCGGGGTTTGGTTGTCGATGGAATCCTGGCGCGCCTGTTCGTCTTTTAAGGAGTTTTGGCGGTCAAGGAAGCCGGGCTCGAGAAAGCCTTCGTAATAGTTGATGTGCACCACGCCACCCTTGGCGGCGATGGCGCGCAGCATGTCGTCGGTCATGTTGCGCGGGACGTTGGCGATGGAGCGGCAGGAAGAATGCGACGCAATGATCGGCGCGGTGGAGGTTTCGAGAGCGTCGTAGAAGGTCTTGTCGGAGACGTGCGAGATATCCACCATCATGCCCAGACGGTTCATCTCGCGGACCACCTGCTTGCCGAAATCGGTGAGGCCGTTGTGCTCGGGCGGTTTGCTGGAGGTGTCGGCCCAGGGCGTGTGGTTGGTATGAGTGAGCGTCATGTAACGCACGCCGAGGTCGAAATAAGTGCGAAGCACGGCGAGGTCCGAATCGATAGCGGAGCCGCCTTCAAGACCCATCAGGATGGCGATGCGGCCACGCTCTTTTGCCGCGAGGATTTCATCGGCGGTGGTGGCCATGGCAAGGTCGGCCGGATGGCGCGCGGTTTCGCGGCGCACGGCGTCGATCTGCTCCAGGGTGCGGCGAATGGACTGGATGGGGCTGTAACGGTCGCTGTCGGTCCAGATGGAAAGGAACAGGCCGGAGACGTGGCCGGTGCGCATTCGCGGGATATCGACTTGTCCGAAGTCGTGCTTCTCGGCCAGGTTATAACCTTCGTCAACGATCATCTGGGTAGTGTCGTCGTGCAGATCGAGGACGGTGGCCCGTTCGAGCAGACGCTTGACGCGGGCGGGATCGACCTTGGTCTGGGCGATCACCGAAGAGGCCATGAGAAGGAGAAGAAGAAGGGAAAAAAACGGTTTGTGCATGCTATGAGGATTATAACCGACCGACGGAGCCGGGCTCGATTTGGGCGCGCGGCGCCTGGTTCATAGTTGAGCCGGCCCGCTGTTCCAGATAGTCTGGAGTTCGTGCCGAATTTGCGAAAGCCGGGCGGCGCAGCCTTTGTGCTGGCGTGGTTTCTCTACTTCAACTGGAGCAGCTTGCGCGTGCATTTCGCGCCGGACGACATGATGAACATGGCCTATTATTTTCGGGCCGGCGGGGTGAGCCTGGCGGAGGCGCTGATCACGCCTTGGACAGGCTTTTACCGGCCGATGGGCGGCCTGTATTACATGACGCTATTTGCCTGGTTCGGCTTGAACCCCGCGCCATACCACGCCGCCATTCTCATGCTGCTGGCGGCGAGCGTGTGGCTGACGTACCGGTTGGCCAGGGTGCTGGGTTGCGGGGAACTGGCGGCGGGACTGGCGGCGCTGGTGGTGGCCTATCACCCCGGGTTGAGCAACCTTTACTACAACTCCGGCTTCGTATATGACGTGCTCTGCCTGTTTTTTTATTTGGCCGCGTTCGTCTACTATGCGCGGCTTCGGCAATCCGGCAGGGCGTTCCGGCTGAGCGAGACGGCGCTGTTTCTGGTCATGTTTCTGGGTGCGCTTGAATCCAAGGAAATGGCAGTAACGCTGCCGGCGGCACTGCTGGTTTACGAGTGGTTCTATCATCACCGGGTCCGCGATGCGCGATGGGTGTTGGGGCTTGCGGCGGCGCTCGATGTGGCGTGCGTTGCAGGCAGGGTGTTCGGGGCGGAGGCGCTCATCGGCCAAGCCGGTTATGGACCGGTATTTTCGATACGGCGGCTGATCGAATTTCAGAAACTGATGCTGGGCGATGTGTTCGTGATTTGGCACTACGCGGTTTGGCCCATCTGGGCGGCGCTGGCGGTAATCGCGGGCATGAGTCTTGCGCGGCTGGGTTGGCAGGCGAAAGGGCCTGCCCCACAATTGTCAAAACAGCGGCCGGTGCTACAGTTCTGTTGGGTCTTCTCCATCGTGATCGCGCCACTGCCCATCGAGTTTCTGAAAGGGCGTGGCGCGGCCTGCCTGGCAATTCCGGCGGTGGGCCTAGCGGTGTTTACGGCAGTGGCAATCACGGAGATTGCGAAGCTGGCGGGCCGGCGGGAGGTGACGGCGCTAGTGGTGGTGGCAGCCGTATGCCTGTGGGCGCACCGGATTCACTACCTGAAAGGCTGGCTGGTATCGCCGGCGATGGCGCAACTGGGTCAAACCGGCTGGGACGTGATCAGCCAATTTGACGCCTTGAAACCCCACGTGCGGCCGGGTAGCCAAGTGGTATTCCTGCACGATCCATCCACCGACCTGGAGACGGCGTCGATTGCGCAACTCTGGTTTCGCGACCGCACCGTGGCGATTCATCTGCAGCGGCAAAATCCGCTGCCACCCGAAGAACTGGCGAAGATGGATGCGCTATTCGACTTCCAGAACGGAAGGCTAGTTCGGGTGAAGTGACGCGGTTACGAGCGGCCAGCTCCAGGCTGTGCGGCGGGCCGCTCACTCACGTTCGCGGTTCTGTGCCCGGGGGGAGCGCACCTTCGCGATACTTTCGCCCCGCAGCAATGGCAAGCCAGTTGTCAAGGCGCTAGCTGCTCTCACGCAGCCACTGCTCGAGAGACGTACGGAAAAGTACAATACCCCGGCGCGAATATTGTAAGTGACCCATGCGGCGGAACTGGTTCATGTAATGGGTCACGATTTCGCGCGAGGTCCCGACGTACTGCGACAGCAGCTCATGGGTGAACGCAGCCATTTTGACGGAGCCATCCGGTTGAGGCGTGCCCATACGCTCCGAGAACCGGAGCAGCGAGCGGGCCAGGCGCCGCGCGATGTTGTCGGCGGAGAAGCTTTCGACGCGGTGCGTCAGGTTGATGGTGCGCTGCACCAGAATTTGCAGCATCGCAATGGCCAGGCGTGGACGTTTGAGAATAATGTCCTCGATCTCGGCCGTGGTCCATGCCATCACCTTGGTGTCTTCCAAGGCGGTGACCTGCTCGGCACGGTGAGGCAAGTTCAGAAACGCCGATTCGCCGAAGAATTCGTCGGGCTGATAAATGTCGACTACAACCTGGTGGCCGTCATCGGAAAGCCGCGAAACCTTTACCTTGCCGCCGATGACCAGGTACAAACTGATGGACGGCTGGTCCTGACTGTAAACGATTTGGCCTTTGCGGAACTCCAGAATGGTGGAGCACGGCAAATGCGCGAGCGGATCTTCCAAAGGTCGTGGTGGCGCGAACGCCATCGGGCTGGATGCCATTTGGTTTCCTCCAAAGTGCGCACTGGGTTCAGTGCGGGTTATCGAAGCGCGCCGGTGTGGTTGCTAGCCTCGGACCGGCGAACCTCTAACACGGGCCGGGTTCCGTTTGGGATTCCAATCCCCCGCGCGGTGGCCTCTACCCCAACTGTTTGGGCGGAGACTTCCCGAAAGAAGCCATCCGCCGCCAGACTTGCGACGCATCCCATTACGGGTGTCTCTGGTGCGGTGCGGGTACTCAGTACTAGTTCCTTTGATAGCGCTATTTTCCCTCTCTTACAAAGCACTTGACGTGCCAAATAATACTCTCGTTTCGCACACTTATGCAATAGCTATCTAACTTATGGCAGCGGTGCTGGATAAGCCGTGTTTGGAATTGCGCGGGCGCGCAGCCAGCAACCCGCGAGGGAAGATCCCGAGGTGACATCCTGGAACACCCGCAGGTAAAGATTGCTCAATGGGATGGATATATGATGGATGAGTGCCCGCCGTTTGGCGCCCCTTCCTTGCCCTGTTGACGCTCCATTCTCTAGTGCCTGCGCAATCCTATACCGCACCGGCGGGGATTCGCCAAGCCCAGCGCCACGGCACTGCGTCAATTCTGCCAGGCGGACGCGTTATCGCGCCGCTCGGGGAACAACATGCAACCGGCGCCGGCCCTTTCGGACTAGTGGTGGGACCATCCGCGCGGGTGGTGGTGACCGCCAATGGCGGCATGGGGCGGAACTCCTTTACGATCTTCAACCGGGAGCCGAGCGGGAGGTGGGCCTCGCAGCAGATTGCAGCCTCTTCCAGAGAGCAGGTGGATGACTTCGGCGCAACCGATTGGCGCGGCGTCTTCATGGGGTTGGCACTGGTGAACGATCACACGGTGTGGGCATCCGAGGGGAATTCCGGAAGGGTCAGCCAGTTCGATTGGGACGCCGACCGGCGGCGCGTGGTGGATCTCAATCAGGGCGGCTTTCACGACAGCTATACGGCCGACTTGGCGAACGACCCCGACCGCGGCATGCTGTACGTGGTGGACCAGGCGAATTTCCGCGTCGCGGTGGTCGATACGAAGACGCACAAGGTGGTGGCCTCCGTAAAGGTGGGCCGTCTGCCGTTTGCCGCTGCGCTGTCGCCGGATCGTAAGAAACTTTACGTCACCAACCTGGGGATGTTCGAATACCGGGCCATACCGGGCGCCGACCCAGCCGACCCGCGCGGAACCGGGCTTCCGTTTCCGGCCTTCGGCTTTCCCAGCGCGGATGCGGCGAATGGCGCGAAAAGACAGACAGCCAAAGGGCCAGTCGACGTCCCGGGTTTGGGCGATCCCAACGTGCGGGAATCGAATTCGCTCGCGGTGGTGGATGTTTCGAACCCGAGCGCGCCGAAAGTAGAAGCCTACGTGCGAACCGGAGTGCCGTTCGGCGGGAACAGCCATGGGGGCAGCAGTCCCTCTGGGGTGGTGGCCACGGCGGAACATGTATACGTCTCGAACGCCGGCAACGACAGCGTTACGGTGATCGACGCCAGGACAAACGCGGTGACGGCGGAGATCCCGATCCGTATTGCCGGCCTGGAGACTCTGCGCGGCGTGCTGCCGGTGGGGATGGCATATCACGAGAAGAGTGGCTGGCTGCTGGTGGCGGAAGCCGGCATCAATGCGGTGGGCGTGATCGACACACGCGAGGGCCGCCTGATCGGACACATCCCGGTGGGCTGGTTTCCGGCGCGCGTGGCGTTGGACGGCGACAGGGTGTTTGTCACCAATATCCGGGGAACTGGAACCGGGCCGAACGGTTATAGCGTGATGCCGGGAGCGGTGGTGGCCGGCACGGTCCGCCAAGGCGCGCTCTCCATTTTTCCGCTGCCGCGGCGGGAGGAACTGGCGGGGCTCTCGAGCTTCGTGATGGAGGCCAACGGATTCGTAGAGCGCACGGCCGCGGCGCCGCTGCCGGACGGGATCAAGCACGTGGTCCTGATCGTCAAGGAGAATCGAACCTACGACGAGGTGCTGGGCGACGAGATGGAAGCCGACAACGGATTGCCCATGAGCGCGCCGGCTTTGGCGCGGTTCGGAACGCGGGGCTACGCCGACGGGCGGAAGAAGCGGCTCAGCTTGAAGGATGTCAACGTGACGCCCAATCATCACCAAATCGCCGAGCAGTGGAGCTTCAGCGACAACTTCTATGCCGATTCGGACGTCAGCGTGGACGGGCACCATTGGCTGACCGGCGCGTATCCCAGCGTCTGGACGGAGAGTTCGCTGCTGGCCGCCTACAGCGAACAGAAGAAGGACTTCCGGTTGGGCGATGCGCCCGGGCGGCTGCTGTTCGCGGGGTCAGCTTCATCCGTGCATCCCGAAGATCAACTGGAAGGCGGCACCATCTGGCATCATTTGGCGCGATACGGTGTGAGCTTTCGCAACTTCGGTGAAGGCTTCGAGTTGGCGGGCGTGGACGAAGACAAGGACCTGGAGCCGACCGGCGCGCGTTACCTCACTAATGTGCCGATGCCGGAGCCGCTCTACAGCCATACTTCGCGCGAATATCCAGGATTCAATATGAACATTCCGGACCAGTACCGGGCGTCGCAGTTCATCAAGGAGATTGAGGAGAAGTATGTGAAGACCGGAGCGGACCTGCCGCAGTTCATCTTCATGCACCTGCCTAACGATCACATGACGGACGCCCGTCCGGAGGACGGCTACCCGTTCGAAGAATCTTACGTCGTGGATAACGACTATGCGCTGGGCCGCATTCTGGCATATCTATCGGGCACCAGGTGGTGGAAGGAAATGGCGGTGTTCGTCACGGAGGACGATGCGCAGGGCGGAGTGGATCATATCGACGCGCATCGCACCGTGCTGCTGTGCGCGGGGCCTTGGATGAAGAAGGGCTACGTCTCGCACGTGAACACGAGTTTTCCCGGCCTGCTGAAGACGATTTTCCGGCTGTTGCATCTTCCGCCGCTCAACCTGTTCGACGCCGCCGCGTCGGACTTGAGCGATTGCTTCACCTCGCAGCCGGATTTCGAAGGGTACAAGCTGGAGGACGTGGACCGGCGCATTTTCGATCCCAACAAGGCTCACACGGCAACGAATGGGAAGCCTTCGGTGAGGATGGACGATCCGAAGGTGGTGCGATAGCGGTCAGCCCCGGCGGATGGACGTCAGATTTGCGTCCTGAAATGTCCAACCGGCCCGGCGTGAGACGCTACGCGCGATTGCGCCTTCCCGAACACTCGATCCAGTTGCGGAACATGGCGGCGTAAGCGCGGGCTTCGGGGTCGGCGCGAAGCTGCTCCACAGTGAACCGCATCTTCCGGCCCCAGTTCGGGTATTGCCATGTGGTGGCGGGGAGGTTCTGCTGGTAAAGCTCCTTGGTGAGGTCCTCCTGATTGACCGCCAACAATTGCGAAGGCGTCAGCGCCAGGAAGCCAACGATGGCGTGGTGCAGCGGGCCGCTTAATTCGGGCCATGCGGCGGCCGCGCGCGGCGCGCTTTGCGGCAACAGCTCCTGCTCGAACAGGACGTCGAGCATCTTTTGCTTTTCGGCGGCGCGGGTTGCGGATTGGCGCAGGAACTCGGCTTGGTCGATGGTGGCGGCGGCGCGGCGCGCCTCGATATCGGCGCCAACCCAGTAGCCGGCGAGCGTCGGCAAGTCGTGGGTCGTGGATGAAACCAGGGCCTGCACGGGATACTCTTCATGGCGGCGGAATTCGCCGCGCTGGTTCTTCTCGAAATAGAACAGGCGGTAACTAAGGATGCCGAAGCGCGCCAGAGTTTCGCGCACGGCGGGCTCCACGGTTCCGAGGTCCTCGCCGATCACAACCACCTGGTTGCGAACGCTTTCGAGCGCCAGGATGCGGACGAAGTCTTCGGAACTTTCGCGGACGTAAGCGCCTTCGGTGGCGTCGCAGCCATCGGGAATCCAATAGAGACGGAAGAGGCGCATCACGTGATCGATGCGCAGGGCGCCGCCATGACGGCAGTTCTTACGGATGGATTCGGCGAACAGGCGATATCCGTCTTCGCGGTGATGGCGGACGTTGGGCGGAGGAAAGCCCCAGTCCTGGCCCTTGGGCGAAAAGTCGTCGGGAGGCGCGCCGACGCGGCAGCCGGCCGCGTAAAAGGGGCGGTGAGCCCACAGGTCCGAGCCGAACGCGTCGGTGGCGAGGGCCAGATCGTGGTACAGCCCGATGGAGAGATGGCGATCGCGCGCGTAGCTCTGGGCGCGGCTCAACTGGATGTCGATCTGCCACTGGAGAAACTGGTAGAACAGGACGCGCCGCCAATATTTTTTGCGGAACGCGGCCACTTCGGCGGAAGCGGGGTCCCGATCGGCGGCAGGCCAGTGGGGCCAGTTCCACACTTGCGGGTCCAAGCGATGGATGTGTTCGTCGAGAGCGCAATAGACGGCGAATTTTTCGAGCAGGGCGCCTTCGCGGTCAAGGAAAGCCTGGAAGCGGCGTGCGCGGGGTGAGCGAGCGCGCCATTCACGCCGCAGGAAGTCGAGGAACAGCAGTTTGAGGAAGCGCAGTTTGAGCTCGGCCACGCGCTCATATTCAACAAACGGGGCGGTGCGGAGGGAATCGAGCGAGTTCTGGAAGGCGGCAGACTGCCACAATTCGCGGGCGCGGCGGCAGCGCGAGAAATCTTCCAGGGCTTCGACATCGAGATAGAGGTAGTTCTGGTAGAAGGTGGAGTTGGGGAGGTAAGGGCTGGTGTTGAACGGGCGGCGGTTGTGGATGGCGTGAAGGGGGTTGAGCGCCACGAAGCCGGCCTCCAGATCTTCGGCGACGAAATCGATGATGTCGAGCAGGTCGCGGAAATCGCCGCAGCCCCAGTTTCGCGCGGAGCGGACACCATAGAGGCTGACGGCGAGACCGGCGGCGCGTCCGCCCTGGCCCAGGTGCGGCGAGACGAAGGCGCGATCCGGTGTGACGATGAGGCGCGTGGAAGCAGTTGCGGCGCCCAGCGTCAAGGTGACCTGGTGATAGCCAAGCGGCAGGTGGTGCGGAAGGCGGGCCTGCTTGCGCACCCAGGTGCGGCCATCCATTTCGATATGGGCGGTTTGTGGCAGTTCCCAGAGGTTCAGTTCGAACTCGGCGGTGGGGCCATCCTCCTGTTGAACCAACAGGCGGGCGCGATCGCCGAGCGATTCGGCGGGCAGGTTAATGGAGAGTTCCGGGGCAGCCGATTCGGAAACCACCACGGCGGGGGGCAACAGCCGCTCCCAGTCGCGGCGGGTCAGCGCGGCGAGCGAGCGACGAAGTTCTTCGGCATTGGCAGCAGGGACTCCCAGCGTCGCCAGGATGGATTGCCGGACTGGAACGGTGGTCTCATGATACCGGCCCCAAATATCCCAGTAGCCGGGATCGATCCCACAGACGGCAGCGGCGCGGTCGAGTAATTGCTCGAAGGTCTCATCGGCCATGAACAATTCAGGCTAACATCAGGGCGCGCAGCCGTGTCAGCAGATCAGGGAACACAGCGGGCGCGCGTTTGAGGTCGTGGCCCGCGCCGGGGATGTCAAGCAAGCCGGTAGGGGACGGGATGAGGGCGACGGCCGCGCGCAACTCTTCAAGGGTGCCGAAGGGGTCGGCCGATCCGTGGACGAACAGCGCGGGGGTGCGGAGATCGCGGAAAAAAGCGGTGCGCGGCTGATCGGGCTTGTTTGGCGGGTGGAGCGGGTAGGAAAGCAGCAGCAAGGCAGTGGCGAGCGCCGGATGTTCCGCAGCCGCCATAGCGGTCTGGCGGCCTCCGTAGGAGTGGCCGCCGGCGCAAACCCGGTCCGCGTGCAGTTCCTGCAATGCGGAGACGGCGGCCACGACACCTTGGCGGTCACGCGCCGCCGCGGCGGGGAACGGTGGCCCCTTGGGGCGCTGCCGGCGGAAAGGGAGATCGTAGCGCAGCACCAGGAAACCGGACTCGGCGAAGGCACGCGCCAGCAGTACCAGCAGCGGGGCGTTGCAATTGGACCCGGCGCCGTGGGTCAAAGCCAGCGCCTCTCCGGTGGGCTGCGCCGGATAGTGGAGGACGCCGCGAATCAGATCCCGTTCGAAAGGGCTCTCCAAGGTAGCCGGGCTATTCCTTTTTCTTGAGGAGGCGATCGTTCTCCTGAATGAACTGGCGGATGCTGTCGGCCAGTCCCAGCAGCTTTTCCCATTGTTCGCGATAGAGCGTGACAGGAAAACGGCCGAGACCGTAGACCGAGAGAGCGCCTTTCTCGCTGACTTTCAGAGACATTTGCCCGCGCGCGGGCCGCTTCAGAGCTTCGTTTTCGGCACGCAAGCGTTCGACTTCGGCTTTCAGTTCTTCTTCAGAGGACATGGCGTTAATTTCAGTGATACCACACTGGGCGTGCTAGGCTGAAATTCTCTTCGTGATTCTTTTTTCCATGCCCTCGTTCGACTCCATCCTTTTCGATTTTGACGGTGTGCTGGCCGACACCGAACCGGTTCATTGCGCCTGCTGGGCGGAAGTGCTGGCCACCGCGGGAGTCAGGCTGACGTGGGAGTTTTACCGGCGCGAGTGCATCGGCATCGACGACCGTGACATGCTGCGCATGCTGGCCGCGCAGTCCGACCCGCCGCACGATTGGGACCACTTGTGGAGCCTCTATCCGGCCAAGAAGCAGTTGTTCATGGCGCGCATGACGAGCAATCCGCCGTTCGACCCGGCGCTCGCCGGATTTCTGGAGGGCTTGAACGGACGGTACAAAATGGCGGTGGTAAGTTCCAGTTCCTCGACGGAGATCGAGCCCATGCTGGAAGCGGGCGGCTTGCGGCGATACTTCGCAACCATCGTGGGCGCGGAGAGCGTGAAGCGCTACAAACCGGCGCCCGACCCTTACCTGCTGGCCGCCGAACGCCTGGGTTCGCGCGCGCCACTGGTAGTGGAAGATTCCGAAGCCGGCATCGCCAGCGGGCGGGCCGCGGGCTTTGCCGTGCTCGCGGTGAAGAGTCCGGCGGACGTACCGGCGCTCGTGGCGGAGCGCCTCGCAGTGTAAGCTGGAAGCAATGTCCCCGGCTCAACCCAAGAAAAAGACTTCGGAGACGATTCGCAGCGTCCGGCCCCTGCTCAAGGAACTGGTCATGCCGCGGCGCGGCAAACTGGCGCTGGGCTTCGGCCTGATGTTGATCAACATAGCCATGAGCGTGGTGCTGCCCGGAGCACCCAAGTATCTGCTCGACAATATCATCGGCGCCAAGCATTACCGGTTGCTGACACCGCTGGTGCTGATCGTCTTCGGGGCCACCGTCATTCAAGCGATTACTTCGTTTTCGCTCACGCAATTGCTTTCGAAAGAAGGGCAGCGCCTGATTGCGCAATTGCGGCGCCAGGTACAGGAGCACGTGGGCCGGCTGCCGGTGGCATACTACGACGCCAACAAGAGCGGGGCGCTGGTTTCGCGGATCATGAGCGACGTAGAGGGCGTCCGGAACTTGATCGGCACGGGCCTGGTGGATTTCGTCGGCGGAATCCTGAAAGCGCTGCTATCCCTGGTGATCCTGCTGCGGATCAGCGCGCTGATGACGGGGCTCGCGTTGTTCTTCATCGCGGTTTTTTCACTGACGTTGCGGACCGCTTTCAAAAAGATCCGGCCGATCTTCCGCGAGCGCGGAAAAATCAACGCCGAGGTGCAGGGACGCCTGACCGAATCTCTCGCCGGTGTGCGGGTGGTGAAGGGATACCACGCCGAGGACGAAGAGGCGCGCGTGTTCTCGGGCGGCGTGCAGCGGCTGCTCGACAACGTTCTGCGCTCGCTCACCGCCATCTCCCTGATGAGCCTCTCGGCCACTTCGCTGATGGGGATTGTGGGCGGCACCGTGATGTATGTGGGAGCGCGGCAGATTATTGCCCATACGCTGACGATTGGCGAGTTCATGTCGTTCACCATGTTCCTGGCCATGCTGGTGGCGCCCATGTTCCAGGTGGTGGGCATCGGCACGCAGTTGACCGAGGCGCTGGCGGGCCTGGACCGCACCCAGGAAGTGCTGCACGAGAAACCGGAAAACGAAGACCCACACCGCACCCAGCCCGTGGGCACGATTCACGGCGACATCGCTTTCGAACACGTCGATTTCTCCTACGATCCCGGGAAGCCGGTGCTCTACGACGTCAGCTTTGAGTCGCAGCCAGGCACCGTCACGGCGCTGGTAGGGCCGTCGGGCTCGGGCAAATCGACCATCATCAGCCTCATCGCGGCGTTTCACGAGCCTACCGAAGGAGTGATCCGCGTGGATGGCACGGACCTTTCCACCGCGCAGTTGTACACCTACCGCACACAACTGGGCGTCGTGCTACAGGACACGTTCCTGTTCGACGGCACGATTCGCGAAAACGTGGGTTTCGCGCGGCCGCGGGCAACCGAAGTCGAAATTCTGGAAGCGTGCCGGATCGCGCGCGTGGATGAATTTGCGGAGAAATTCGACAAGAAATACGAAACCGTGGTGGGAGAGCGCGGCGTGAAGCTTTCCGGCGGCCAGCGGCAGCGTGTTTCGATCGCTCGCGCGATCCTGGCGGACCCGCGCATCCTGATTCTGGACGAGGCCACTTCCAGCCTGGATTCGGAATCGGAAGCCGCCATCCAGGAAGGGCTGTCGTATTTGATGAAAGGCCGCACGACGTTTGTGATCGCGCACCGGCTCTCAACCATTCGGCGCGCGGACCAGATCCTGGTAGTAGAGGGCGGCCGTATTCTGGAGCGCGGCACGCACGAATCGCTGTACGCGGCGCAAGGCCGATACTACGATTTGTACACGCGCCAGCACGGCATCGATGCCAACCTGTTCTTGGCGCCGGGCGAAGGTGACAGCGTGCCGGAAGACACGGCGGGGCCGCGTCTGGCAGGCGCCGCGGCCCCCACCGCGGCCTCGCTGTTGCGGGGCGGCACAGCGTAGGGGGGCTTCAGCCAGGTGTCGCCGGAGAGTCCTCGCGAGGGGCATAGCGGGACCAATCCTTGGCCAAGAGCGTGTCCTGTCTACGCAAGTATCTTCCCGTTCACCTGCCGATCTGTTCTAATAAGGCAATACACATGGACGTCGCCACTATGATCCTAGAATTCCTCAAGGTGCTGGCGTGGCCGGTCACAGCCCTGGTGTTGGCTCTTCTGTTCCGTTCCCCGCTTTCGGCCATGCTTGCTCGGCTTCGGAAGGCCGGATTCCCCGGCGGTGTATCCATCGAGCTCCAGGAGGAGATTCAGGAGGCCAAGTTGCTCTCTCGACAGGTCGAGGCGCAACCCCCTCCGCCAAATCGGCCCAAGAGGCCAGCAATCCCACAGACGGAGGCCAACGCGCGAATGATGGCGCTCGGCCTCAAGCCAACCAGCAGCGGGCTTGATATGTCCTACTATCGTGAGATTGCGCAGAGCGATCCGACGCTAGCGCTCGCCGGCTTGAGGATTGAACTGGAGGTCCTAATAGGCAACCTTGCTGCCGGCTTCAAGGTGGAGACGAAGAGGGCCGAGCCAGTCAGATCCTTGTTGAAGCGGTTACTTGAACACAATGCGATCACCTCTCAGCAGATGGACCTGGCTAGAACGATCTTTGCTATTTGCAACAAAGCTATTCACGGACAGGCCGTCACTCAAGAGGAGGCGCTCGATGTGATCGATGTGGCCGACGTACTCGCGAAGGATTTTCTGGCGTGGTTGAGTTGGGGTTTTGATGACAATTGGAAGCCCACCGCCGTGGTCCAGCCTGGATAGGTTTGTAGGGTCCCCGCTGCCTTGTGAGATTCTCCAGTGCCACGATCTTCGCAAAAATTTGAAAGGTTACCTCGCTAGTCGAATAGCATTAGCAATTCCCGCGAATTCGCTAAGCCCAAAGTGCTATAATCGTTCTGACTAGACTGGTCAGAAAGGGGTGGGCCGTGAGCAAAATACAGAGCCGCTCTTCCCTGCGGACGCTGAAGCCGGAGCGGCATCCAGTCCAGAAGGATTGGCAACTGCAGGAAGCGAAGGCGCGTTTTAGCGAAGTATTCCGCCTGGCGCGGGAATGCGGCCCGCAACGCGTCACCAAGCACGGCAGAACGGCTGTGGTGGTGCTTCCAGCCGAGGAGTACGAACGTCTTTCCAGGCCCGAGGCGCGCCAGGGGAGTCTGGCCCGGTTCTTCGCGGATTCGCCGCTGGCAGGTTCGGGTATTCAACTGGATCGGCAGCGCGATTTCGGAAGAGCGATTAAGCTGTGAGCGGCTTCCTGCTGGATACCAACGTCGTCTCCGAACTGGTCAGGCCTAAGCCAGATGATAAGGTGCTGCGCTGGGTCGAACAGACGGACGAATCGATCCTGTTTCTGAGCGTGCTCACGCTGGGCGAAATCAGGAACGGCGTCGAGCGTCTGCGCTGTGGGCGGCACCGCGGCGGGCTGGAATTATGGCTGCAGGTGGATCTCCGATCCCGCTTTCAAGGCCGGATTCTACCGATCGACGCAGCGATCGCCGACCGTTGGGGCACGGTTTCCGCGATTGCCGCGGCGAAAGGCAAGCCGGTTCCCGTCATCGACGGCCTTCTAGCGGCAACGGCATTACATCACGACCTTACCCTCGTCACCAGGAACAGCAAAGACGTTTCCGGAACCGGTGTTCGAACGCTGAATCCGTGGTTATGAGAAGCCCCGCGAAGCAGCACGATGGCGCCCCGGGACCGGATGGCGGCATCATGAACGCGATTCGTCAATCATCCGTTTGCGCTGCCCGTTAATCCGCGCTACCGTAAAGCTATGGCTAAGGCCAGTAGAATTGACTTCGACGATCCGACCCCCATCGGTGAGGAGGAAGACGAGGAAACCCTTGCCGCCATTGATGAGGGCATCCGCGACGCCGAGACTGGCCGTACCGTGCCCATTGAGGAAGTCCGAAGGCTCTTGCCCAAGTGGATTACCGCCTCCTCTTCACGCAAAGAGCCCTAGACGATCTGTCCGAAATCGTGGGGCATATAGCCCAGGACGACGACGAGGCCGCTTCCCGTTTTGGCGAGGCCCTGCTCGACCACGTCGATTTGCTCGGCCGGTTCCCCCGCATCGGGAACGTCACTCGCAAAAGGTCGCGGGTGCGTAAGCTGGTCCACAGCCCGATTCTCGTTTATTACCAAATCCATGAGGAGAAGCGTCTGGTTGAGGTTCTTCATTTCCGCCATGGATCGCGCAAGCCGCCGAAGTTCTAAGACGCAGTTGCCTGCTCTTGCCCTACCCCTTCCGGAGCATGCCCAGCACGGCGTTGATCATCACCGCCGCCATGCCGAGGGGGATGGCGACTTTCCAGCCGATGTTCATGAGCTGGTCGTAGCGGAAGCGGGGGAATGTGCCGCGGAACCAGATCATCAGGTAGATGATGACAGACACCTTCAACAGAAACCAGAACAAGCCGATCACAGCCTGATTCAGCACCGGGACAATAAAGACGCCGCCCAGCAGCACCAGCGCCAGCGCGCACACCACCAGGACCTTCTGCTGCATGGTGTCCTTCAGCTTCTTCACCAGCGTCAACGTCATGGCGCCGGAGCCCACGAACAACACCACAGGGAATGCCACGTTCAAGGGCACATCCAGCCATCCGACGCTGGGGAAGGGACGGAGCCAACCACCCCAGAACAGCGTGACCGCTACGGAGGAAACGACGAAAACGTTGGTATACTCCGCCAGGAAGTAGAGGCACCAGCGGAAACCGCTGTACTCGGTATGGAAGCCGGCCACCAGTTCCGACTCCGCTTCCGGCAGATCGAACGGCGCACGATTGGTTTCCGCGGTGGCGGCGATGATGTAGACCGCGAACGGCACAATCATGAAGCCCCAGTTATCGAACACGAACCAGATGCCGCGCTGCGACTGCGCGAGAATGATCGATTTCATGCTCAGCGTGCCGGCAGCCATCACGCCGGAGAGCAGCGCGAACGAAAGGGCCACCTCATAACTCACCAACTGCGCCGCGCTGCGCAGCGCGCCCAAGAGGGAGTAGTGGCTGTTGGATGCCCAGCCGCCCAGGATGATTCCCAGAATCCCCACGGAGGAAACCGCCGAAATCACGAGCAGCCCCACATTGACGTCGGCGACGTAAATGGTCCTGGCAAATGGCAGCACCGAAAATGCGGTCAACGCCGCGATGGTGGACAGGCACGGCGCAAACCAGAAGATCGCCTTGTCCGAATCAGTGGGGATGATGTCTTCCTTGATAAACAGCTTGAGCGCGTCGGCGATGGGTTGCAGCAGGCCGTGCGGTCCTACCCGCATGGGGCCGAGGCGCACTTGAAAATCCGCCAGAATCTTCCGCTCCACGAGCGTGAGATAGCCAGCCACCAGCGGAAACACCGCGATGATGACGAGTGTCACCACAATCGGCGTGAACAACGGATTCGAATAAACCGTCTGCCACATATCGTCTCTATCTCAATAGCGAAGTCTGGGCCAGCCGCAGAAACGGCTCCGGGTAGACGCCAATCGCCAGGGTCATGACTCCGCTCACCGCCAGCGCCACGCGCAGGCCGAAGCTGGTGGCCAGCGGGGCCTTCTCGGTCTCCTCGCCCGTGAACATGCTGCGGACCACCTTGAAGTAGTAATAAATCGCCACCGCGACATAGAGCGTGGCGATCACCGCCAGCGTGTAATGCCCGGTCTGAATCAGCGACAGGAAAATGTAATACTTGCCCAAGAAACCGGCCGTGGGCGGGATGCCGGCGAGCGAGAGCAGGAAGATCAGCATCAGCACGGCATAGCCGGGGCTCTTGTGCATAAGGCCGCTGATATCGTCCAGGTCTTCGCCAATGATCTTCTGGCGCCGCAGCGCCACCAGCACCAGGAAGGCGCCCAGGTTCATGAAGGTGTAGACCATCACGTAGACCGCGACGCCGTTAATGCCCGTTTCATTGCCGGCCACCAGGCCAAGCAGCATGTAGCCGGCGTGCGAAATCGAGCTGTACGCCAGCAGCCGCTTGATGTTGGTCTGGTTGACGGCGGCCAGGTTCCCCACCGTCAGGGTGAGGACCGCGATCACCGCCAGCATGGGTTCCCATACTTCGCGCGCCGACGCAAAGGGCGCCAGCGGGCCGTGAAAGAGCCTGAGCAGGAAGGCGAACGAAGCCGCCTTCGACGCCACCGAGAGGTAGGCCGTCACCGTGGTAGGCGCCCCTTCGTAAGCGTCCGGGGCCCACATATGGAAAGGAACGGCCGAAATCTTGAACAGCAGCCCCACCGCGGTGGTCGCCAGCGCCAGAAAAACCACCGGATCCCACGGCGGGCGGGACGCAACGGCCGCGGCAATATCCTCCAACTTGGTGGAGTGGGCGATGCCGTACAACACCGAGAAGCCATACACCAGGAAGCCGCTCGAAAAGGCCCCTAGCAGCAGGTATTTCATGGCGGCCTCATTGGAGCGTTTCTCGGCCCGCAGGAAACCCACCATGATGTAAAAGGACAGGGCCATCAGCTCGAGGCCGATGAAGAGCGTGATCAGGTCCGTGCCGGTGGCCAGGAAGTACATGCCGCACTGCGCGAACAGCATCAGGCTGTAATACTCGCCGTGGTGCTCGCCGGCGATCTCCAGGTAGTGATACGACACCAGCGCCACCAGCATGGCTGCGATCAGGAAGATCCAATTGAAAAAGATGCTAAACCCGTCCACCGTCACCGATCCCTGGAATCCCTGCAACTGCGCCTGTCCGCTAGCGGCCAGCCAGGCCGTCTGCCGGTAGAGCGCAAAGCCGGTGAAGCCTTCCGCGAACGCCACGAAAATCAGCAGCCATTTGCGTTGCCGCGGATCCGGGAAAATGAGAAAGTCGAACAGCAGAATGGCGCAGCCGAACAGCGCCAGCATCACCGCTGGAATGATGGTGAAGTGATCGGCGGCGGTATAGAAAGACTGGATCATCGCGCGCCTCCCGCCCATACGGCCGGCAGCGGTATGGCCGCCTTCTGCACTCCGCCGGTGTAATATCCGGGTCTGACGCGCTCCACGATCTCAGCCACCGGCTGCCGCAGAATGTCGAAGTACGGCTTCGGGTAGACGCCGATCCAGATGGCCCAAGCGATCAGCGGCACGAACATGGCCACTTCGCGGAAGTTCATATCGGGGATCACCAGATTCTTTCCATTAGTGACCTGCCCCAGCATGGTTCGCTGGTAGAGCCACAGCAGGTACGCGGCGCCCAGGATCACGCCGATCACGGCGAAGGCCGCCCAGATGGGGTTGGCTTCGAAAGCGCCCATCAGAATGGTAAACTCGCCCACGAAGCCGTTGAGCAGCGGCAGCCCGGCGGAACTCAACATGGCGATGGCGAAGATGGTCGCGAACTTTGGCATCACGTGCGCCAGACCTCCATATTCGGAAATCTCGCGCGTGTGCCGGCGCTCATAAACCACGCCGATCACCATGAAGAGCATGCCAGTCGAAATGCCGTGGTTAATCTGCTGGAGCACGCTGCCCGCGATCCCGTTGGGGGTCATGGAAAAAATGCCCAGCGTGCAGAAGCCGAGGTGGCTCACCGAAGAGTAAGCGACCAGCTTCTTCCAATCTTTCTGCATCATGCAGACCAGAGCGCCGTAGATAATCCCGATGATCGAGAGGACCGCCAGAATCTGCACGATGGTCCGGTCCATGGAGGCTTTCGGCAGGAGCGGCAGCGAGAAGCGCAGGAATCCGTACGTTCCCATCTTCAGCAATACGGCAGCCAGGATCACGGAGCCGGCCGTGGGGGCCTCCACGTGCGCGTCCGGCAGCCAGGTGTGGAACGGGAACATCGGAACCTTGATGGCGAAACCAAGGAAGAAGGCCCAGAAGACCCACTGTTGCAGCCCCAGCGGCATGGTGGTCTTCATCAATTCGGAAATCTCAAAGGTGTAGCTGCCAAACTGGTGGAAGTGCTGGAAGTAAAGCGTCAGGATGCCCAGCAGCATCAGAACCGAGCCGGCAAAGGTGTAAAGGAAGAACTTGATGGCGGCGTACAGCTTGCGCGGCCCGCCCCACACTCCGATGATGAAGTACATCGGAACCAGCACCAGTTCCCAGAAGATGTAGAACAGGAAGAAATCGAGCGACACGAACACGCCGATCATGCCCGTCTGCAACAGCAGGAACATGGCGTAGTATTCCTTGGTGCGATCCTGGATGCCGCTCCACGAAACAAGCATCGCGACGACGCCCATTAGGGTGGTCAACATCACCAGCAGCAGGCTGATGCCGTCCATGCCGATGTGATAGTGGGCGCCCAGCGAGGGGATCCAGTCGGCGCGTTCTTCGAATTGGAAGCCGGCGACACCCAACTGGAAGCGGGAGACCAGCGGGAGAGAAACCAGGAATCCTGCGAAGGCCGCCAGGTTCGCCCAGATCCGGATCAGGTCCTTGCTTTTCGAGGGAATGAAAAGCAGGACCAACAAACCGGCCAGCGGCGTCAAGAGAACAATACTGAGTAAGTGCTGGTCCATAGATTTACCGCACCACGTAATAGCCGAACATCGCCAGAACGCCGACCACCACAAAGAAGGCGTAGGTTTGCAGGCGCCCGGTCTCCATAATGCACACCGGGTAGGAGAGCATCTTCACGCAGAACGCAGTGAACCGCACCGCGCCGTCCACAATCCAGGTGTCCCACCACATCGAAAGTCTGGCGGTGAAGCGCGTCAGCCAGCCAGCGCCGTTGACGCCGCCATCCACCACGTTGCGATCGAACGCGCCCAGCGCCAGTCCACCGCCCTTGCACAGGCCGTCGACAAACAGGAAATCGTAGATCTCGTCCACGTACCACTTGTTGTAGAGCACCGTGTACAGCGGGTGGAAGCGCGCCTCGACGCGATCCGGAATCTCCGGCTTCTGGTAATACAGAACGCGCGCCACGTAAATGCCAAAGACCGCAACCAGCACGGAAGCGCCCATCAGGGTCCATTCCATGGAGGCGTCGTGAGCGGCTTCGCCGGCCGCCTTCACCAACGGGGATGCAAACGCCGGCGCCAGCCACGATTCGAAGCCGCGGAAAGCTTCCGGCAGATTCCACAATCGGGGCGTGCCCAGCCAGCCGGCCGCGATACTGCCGAACGCCAGAATGCTAAGCGGCCCGGTCATCACCGCGGGCGATTCGTGGATATGCTTGGCCACTTCCGGCGCCACGCGCGATTTGCCGTAGAACGTCATGTTCATGAGCCGCCACATGTAGAACGCCGTCATGGCGGCGGTGGTCAGACCCACGGCATAGAGGGCAGTGGAACCCAGCGGCGAACTATATGCTTGCCACAGGATCTCGTCTTTCGAGAAGAATCCGGCGAAACCCGGAATGCCCGCGATCGCAATGGATCCCACCCACATGGTCCAATGCGTGATGGGAATTTTATCCTTGAGCCCGCCCATGCGCCGCATATCCTGCTCGCCGCCGCCCAGCGAGTGGATCACCGAGCCGGCACAAAGGAAGAGCAGCGCTTTGAAGAAGGCGTGCGTAAACAGGTGGAAGATGGCCACCCAATACGCGCCTACGCCCAGGGCCAGAAACATGTAGCCCAACTGGCTGACTGTGGAGTAGGCGAGCACGCGTTTAATATCGTTCTGCACCAGGGCGATGCTGGCTGCCAGGATCGCGGTGAAAGCCCCGATGATCGCTACAATCATCGAGGTCCGAGGCGTCAACTGGTACAATGCCGCGGAGCGCGCCACCATGTAGACGCCCGCGGTCACCATGGTGGCCGCGTGGATCAGCGCCGAAACCGGCGTCGGGCCTTCCATGGCATCGGGCAGCCAGATATACAACGGCACCTGCGCCGATTTGCCGGTGGCGCCGAAAAACATCAACAGCGACATGGCGCTCAACACGCCGAAGGTGGTTTCGCGCGCGAACAGGCCGCTATGCAGAATGGAGTTCACGTCCGTGAATCGCACCGTGCCCAACACGGAGAACATGAGCAGCATTCCCAGCAGGAAGCCGGCATCGCCCACCCGGTTCACCACGAAGGCCTTCTTGCCCGCGTCGGCCGCCGACTTCCGGTGGAAGTAGAACCCGATCAGCAGGTAGCTGCACAACCCGACGCCTTCCCAACCCACGAACAGCAGCGTGTAGTTGTTGGCCAGCACCAGCATCAGCATGAAGAAGACGAACAGGTTCATGTAGCCGAAGAAGCGGTAGTAACCGTTGTCGTGCGCCATGTACCCGATGGAGTACACATGGATGAGGAACCCGACGCCGGTGACCACCAGGATCATTACCGAGCTCAGCGGGTCCAGCAGGAAGCCCCAATCCACCTGGAAAGTGGCGAGGTGGCCGTTCGCCAGATGGAACGGCAGTCCGGCGACCCAGGTGAACTGGATGACCTGATGTATGTGCCCGGCCTTCTGCGAGAGCTGCCATACCGCGCCAGCCGAAAAGAGGAACGAGAGCAGCACCATTCCGGGGCAAATGATATCGATCAGCTTCTTGAGGGGCGAGGAATGATGATGCGCGTGATCCTGGCCGTGGTCATGCGAGTGCTCAGGGGCGCCGTGTTCCCCGTGGCCGTCGTACACCGGCTCCACACCGGGAGCAATTGCGACGTCGGACACCGGTTGCGGGTCGAGCTTCTTGCCCAACAGCAACATGAGCGCCGCCCCAAACAGGGGGAACAGAGGAATCAGCCAGATTTGGTCTAGGAAGTTCACGGCTCTCCTACCACTTCAGCAAATCGATTTCATCCGCCAGGACGGTTTCTTTATTGCGGAACAGGGCGATCAGAATGCCGAGCCCCACGGCGGCTTCAGCCACGGCATCGACAATCACGAAGATCGCGAAAATCTGCCCGTGGACGGCGTGCGCCTGGCGCGAAAAGGCCACCAGGTTGATGTTCACGGCATTCAGGATCAGCTCGATGGACATCAGAATAATCACTATGCTGCGGCGCGTCAGCACGCCGACGGTGCCGATGAGCAGCAGCGCCGCGCTCAGGGCCAGATAATGAACTGTGGTTACCGGATACATCGTCAGATCCTTTTCTTGGCCATTACGACGGCTCCCACCATCGCCACCAGGAGCAGGATGGAAGCGATTTCGAAGGGGAGCAGATATTCCTGGAAGAGCACGTCCGCCAGCATCTCCGTGTTGCCCACCGCACCGGCGGCGGTAACCCCGGCCGCGCTATCGGCCAGTTGGAACGCGCCCTGGCCGCGATACAGGAACCAGCCAATCTCGGCGCCCACGGCGGCCACCGCGACGAGCGCGACCATCCAGTGGCTGTTGAACTGCCGCTCTTTGGCCGACTGGTCGAGGTTCACCAGCATGATTACGAACAGGAACAGCAGCATGATGCCGCCGACATACAAGACAATCTGCACCACGAAGAGGAACTCCGCGTGCTGCATCAGGTAAAGCCCCGCCACGCCCAAGAGCGACACAATGAGCGAAATCGCGCTATGCACCGGGTTTCGCCGCGTGATGGTGAGCAGGCCGCCCCCCAGCGTCAAGAGGGCGAACATATAGAAAAAAAACGTATCGATCAGCATTTGTATTGAGTCGGCTTCGGCCCCTCTTCCAGCATCTGCCGGTCCCAAATCTGGCCGTCCCGGGTGTAAGTGGCCAGTTCGAAATCCTGTGTCAGTTCCAGCGCGTCCACGGGGCAGGCATCTTCGCATAGTCCGCAGAACATGCACCGCGAGGTGTCATACGTAAAGGTAGTCAGCTCCTTGCGCCGCGTCGCCTCGTTGCGTTCGCTCGTGACCACGATCAGGTTCTCCGGACAGGCCAGAGCGCACAAATTGCAGGCGATGCACAAGGTTTCGCCATTGTCCGGGTTGGTATTCAGCCGCGGCGCGCCCCGGTACCGCTCCGCCACCTGAGGCCGCTCCGCCGGATACTGCTCGGTATAGATGTACTTGGGGTTCTGATTCCGGAACGTCACAAACAGTCCCTGGAACAGATCCACAAGAAAAATTTTCTTCAGCAGATTGACCATAAACTCTCTCCAGAAAGACAGAATTCAGAAGACAGAAGTCAGAATACCCGCTCCGCCTTCGTCATTCCGAGTGCTGACCGGCGGCTTCCGGCTTCTCTCTTGCCTCATCGATCAACCTCTCCCAACACAATATCCAACGTTCCGATCACGGCTACGACGTCGGCCACGAGGCCGCCCCGGACCATCCGGCCGAGCGCCTGCAGATTGACAAACGACGGCGGCCGAACGCGGCACCGGTATGGCTGCGTGGATCCGTCGCTGACGACGTAATAACCCAACTCGCCCTTGGCCGCTTCGATGGAAACGTATGCTTCACCGACCGGCGGTTTAATCACCTTCCCGACTTTTCCCATGATCGGGCCTTCCGGAATGGCTTCGACGGCCTGTTCCATGATGCGAACGGCTTGCCGCATTTCCCGCATGCGGACAAGATACCGGTCGTAGGTGTCGCCATTCGTCCCGGTGGGGATTTCAAAATCGTATTTTTCGTAACCCGAGTACGGCTGCGCCTTGCGCAGGTCCCACTTCACGCCCGATGCGCGCAAAACCGGCCCGGTGATGCCGTATTCTTTGCATTCCTCGGCGCGCAGGATTCCCACATTGACCAACCGCGCCTTCCAGATGCGGTTGTTGGTGAGCAGCTCTTCGTATTCGTCCACCTTCGGCGGGAACATTTTGCAGAAGTCCAGCACTTCCCGCTCGAAGCCTTCGTACGTCTCATACTGCAGCCCGCCGATACGGAAGGCGTGCGTGGTGAGCCGCGCGCCACAATACTTCTCCAGGATTTTGAGAGCTTCCTCGCGTTCCCGCAGGCAGTAAAAAAGCGGCGTGACGGCCCCGATATCCAGCGCGTGCGTGCCCAGCCAAACCAGGTGGCTGGCGATGCGGTTCAGCTCCGTGAGAATCACCCGCACGGCCTGCGCGCGGGGCGGCGCCTCCACGTTCAGCAGTTTCTCCACGGCCAGGCAATAGCCCAGGCCGTTCGACACCGCCGCCACGTAGTCCATGCGGTCCACGTAGGGGTTGAACTGGGCGTAAGTGCGGTGCTCCGCAATCTTCTCTACGCCGCGATGCAGGTATCCGATGACGCAATCCGTCCCCAGCACCTTCTCGCCGTCCAGTTTGAGGATCACTCGCAGCACGCCGTGGGTAGACGGGTGCTGCGGACCCATATTGAGCACTAACTCGGTCGAATCTAGAAATGTCGCATCGGGCATACTGATGTCACTGGCCGCTCTCGATGCCGAGGTTTTCCTGAACCCAACGGTCATCCTGCTGAAGAATGCTGTAATCCTTGCGCAACGGGTACCCCTGCCACTCCTCCGGCAGGAGGATACGGCGCAGGTCGGGGTGGCCCTCAAACTCGATGCCGAACATGTCGAAGACCTCGCGCTCCAGCCAGTTGGCCGTCAAGTGGACGCCGACGGCCGTTTCCGGTTTGAATCCCTCGGCAATATAAGTCTTGATCCGCACCCGTTCGTTCCGCGCGAAGCTATACACAATGTAGACCAGGTCGAAACGCTCGGGCCGTTTGGGCCAATCGACAGCCGTGATGTCCACCAGGTAGTCGAAGTCGGCTTCCAGCTTCAGGTATTCCAGCAAGGAGATGGCGGCGTCCGGTTTGGCGACGATGAAATTCTGTCCCAGGTAGGTGGACGTTTCGCCGATCCGGTCGCCGAATCTTTCCTTAATTTCGCGCGCCAGATCGCTGTCCCACGGGGTAGCTGCCATGACGGCGGGCGGCTTTGGAGGCGCGGCCGCCGGAGTGGGCTTCGGCGGCGCTGGCTTGCCCGCCGCACCCCCGGCAGGCGAGGGCGCCTGCGAGCCCCTCGGGCTTTTGCTCGTCAGCCATCGGATCTCCTCTGTTTAAAGAACCCTACATTTATCACTGGCGGAGGACGAGTGTCAAATTGCGTAACAAGTGTTGATGGCCCAGCCGTGACGGCCAACCTTTTAACTGGAGACACTCCCGGCGCGCGGGAACCATGGGGTCCGCAAACGGGCTTCGGCCTTTCCTGGCTGGTGGACGCACGTCTCCGGCGGCCCGGCAAGGTGGAGCATTGCTGACGGACGCTCTTTTCCATCCCCATCTCTACCGTTCGACCCCGATTCCCCGCCAATCGCCCGCGAATCCTCGGCAAAATAACGTGCCTGTGTTGTAATAGAAGAACTTCGCGGTATGCCGCACTTGTCCATACGTCTCAGGAGGGGTTGGAAAGCTGTCAGCCGCCGCGTCCGGGAATTCCGGATGATCGGTAAGGGCTTGGTTTCCACAGACCATCCGATTCTGGCTCACGTGATCCCGATGCGCCGCTGCAATCTGGCGTGTGCGTATTGCAACGAATACGATGACCACTCCAAGCCGGTCTCGGTCGACGTGATGTACCAACGCCTGGACCGCCTGGCTCAACTGGGGACCAGTATCGTTACCATTTCCGGCGGCGAACCGCTGCTGCATCCCGACCTGGACCTGATCATCACGCGGATCCGCAAGCGCGGCATGATTGCCGGCATGATCACCAACGGCTACCTGCTGACCGCCGAGCGCATCCGGCGGCTCAACCGCGCCGGACTCGACCACCTGCAGATTTCCATCGACAACGTCATGCCCGACGGCGTCTCCAAGAAGAGCCTCAAGGTGCTCGATAAGAAGCTGCAATTGCTGGCCGAATACGCCGATTTTCACGTGAACATCAATTCGGTGGTGGGCGGCGGCATCCAGACTCCCAAAGACGCCCTGGCGATCGGCAAGCGCTCGATCGAGCTGGGATTCACGTCCACGGTGGGCATCATTCACGACGGCGACGGCCAGTTGCAACCATTGCAAAACGAAGAGCGTGAAGTCTACACCGCCATGCGCGCCATGGAAAAATCGAGCTACGCGCGCATCAATTACTTCCAGGACAACATCGCGCACGGCAAGCCCAACCACTGGCGCTGCCGCGCCGGCGCGCGCTACCTCTACATCTGCGAAAACGGCCTGGCGCATTACTGTTCGCAGCAGCGCGGCTACCCCGGAAAACCGCTGGCAGAGTACACCGTGGAAGACCTTCGCCGCGAGTACCGCACGGAAAAGAGCTGCGCGCCGCACTGCACGGTGGCCTGTGTGCACCAGATCTCCTACATGGATTTCTGGCGCGGCAAACAGGATCTGACGCCGGCGACGGTGAATGAGCGGCAGGGCGAGCGTCTGGTGCAACTGCAATAGCGCTGCAAAACGGGAGCTGCTACCAATTCCCGCCCTTGCATTTGGACGGCTCCCGGTTTGAAGACGGTACTACCGGTTCTCGTTTGACGCTCCCCGGGTCCGCGCCGCCCGACGCCGGTTTCGCGCCTTCGCTGAGCTGCCGGATCAACGTGCGGAGCTGTTCCGGCGCCACTATCTGCGTCTTCTGGCCGTTGATAAAAGCGGTCGGCGTGGCGTTGATGCCGTTACGCTGCGCGAAGGCCACGGCCTCATCCACTTGCGGCGCCGTCTTCCGTTCCATCACGCATACGGCGAATTTGCCCTGATCGAATCCCGTAAG
Organism: Bryobacterales bacterium; assembly: GCA_963842505.1. GTDB lineage: Bacteria > Acidobacteriota > Terriglobia > Bryobacterales > Bryobacteraceae > PALSA-129. The sequence continues at coordinate 653,424 of CAWJGZ010000002.1, read as the reverse complement.
GCCCTTGGTCACGTCGGCCAGTCTGCCCACCAGGTTTTCGCGGTTGAGGTCCTTCTGCTGCTCGAACATGAAATCGTGCAGCGCCCAGAAATACTCATTGCCTTGCTCCTGCGCGCAAGCCGCGGCTTCCGCCGCCGGCCGCGCCCACGGATGCATGGGCAGCGGGAGGTTATGGAACACCAGCCGCACCTTGTCCGCCTCGGCCGGCGGAACCTCCTTCATCATGGCTGCGAACCGCGCGCAGTACGGGCACTGGAAATCCGAGAAGACCGCGATGGTGACGGGAGCGTCCGGCTTGCCCCGCACCGGAAGATTACCGCGCGTCAGTCCGGCCGCCAGAGCCTCGGCCTTCTGCCGCTCCTCCACGATCGGGTCGATCGTGGAATCCAGCAGATCCCTGGTGAGAAAGCGCAGATCGGGCGAAGCGATCAATTCAAGCCGGAAGGGCGATGTCCCGCCCGCCGCCTGGAACAGGAGCTTCCGGTAGCACGTGGAATTGACGAAGGAGGTTTCGCCAATCTCGAGCTTCATCGAGCCGGGTGTCTTGTATTTCTTCTGCACGTAGTCGATCAGCTTGGCGCGGTCGGCGTCCCGAAGCGGGGGACATTGGGCCTTGGCGGTCACGCCGGAGGCGCCCAATAAGACGACTAAGGGCAGCGCTACCGTTACGATTCGATTGGCTTGCATGATGGACCTCGCGATTAGAACGCGGGCTGTCCCATCATCAAGGTGAAACAGCCCGCGAAAGGGTGCCGCTATTTCGCGTACACCAGAATCACATGTGGGCCCATTTATCCTGGCCAAGGCTAGGGGCAGGCCTACTTGGTCGCGGTTAGGAACACATCGTACGCCCATTGCGCCACGCCGTTACGGACCACGGTCACCTTGGAGCTGACTTTGTTGCCGTAGGCGTCCGTCCACCCGGCCCGTTCGGGGTTCAGTGAGATCGAGGTAATCCCGAGTTCCGCGAGAGTAAAAAGCTCGTCCGGCTGCGAGATGCCGTCGTGGTTCTTGTCGACCCAGACCAGCAGCCGGGAGTAGACTGCGTCTTGCGGATCGATCTTGCCGTCGCCGTTTCCACCGTTGGCAGGCTGGTCAAAAAAGGCCAGCGCGGCAATCCCGGTTTTTCGCGGTGTCGCCGCCAGCTTTCGCTGGCCGGTGCCGCGGGACACGGCGGCGGCCTTCATGTCCGATTGAAGGCGAACGGGCGTGGTGCCGGCCGATCCGTTGCTCGGCCGTGTCACCGTGCCTTGCGGCGAGATCCCGGTGAACAGCTCAGCGCCACTGTCGATTTTCCCGTTTCCGTTCCGGTCCAACGCAAGGAACCCAACCTCCGAACCCGCCGCGCTCCAGGCGAGCTGCGGGGGCCTTCCATCGGCCAGGATATCGAATCGTACTCCGTTTTGGATGTTAGTTAGAAGAAGTCCCGCGCCGCTGATGTCGATTAGAATTGGATCGTCGTAGTCGCCGGGTTGACAAGTGCAACTGCCAGGGTCGCAAATCAAGTCCTCCCTACTGCTGCAGTCGCCGTCAGTCGAGCACCAGTCATTCTGTCCGTCGCAGTCGCACCCGCTGCCGTCCCCGTCGCACTGGTTCCCGCCGCCACCGCCTCCGTCACCGCTGCCGGGGGGGTCGTCGTTCCAGCAGGGGTCGATGCAGTCCCCGTCGCAGTTGTAACTGCCGCACGTGCCGCAAGCGCTACCATCGAGCTGCGAGCAGCCAGTCATACAGTACGGGTATTCGCACCACGCGTCGAAGAGGTTGGTGTCTATTGGCACCGGCACGATACCCCAAAGGCCCGTGTCGCTGTAGTAGGCACCGTCGCACCAGACCCCTGAGGAGCCGCCCGAACTCCCATCGTCGCCAACCCATGTGGTCGGAGCCACCGCATAGTACGAGACGCAGGCCCCAGTAGCAGACACCTGGTTGCCCGATACCTGGCCTTCCCCTACGCCGATGGTGCCATTGGGGTTCGATATTGGATATATGTACGACCCGCTGTCCCAGACCGTGTATGGCACCCCGGCCCCGAGGTTGAGCAAGGCGCAGGTGGATGTGGTGCCTTCAAAGGTACCCACGCACGCGTCGCTGCAGCAGAAGGTGATCTGGGCGTGGACCTGAAGGGCGCCACCGGAGGTCAGTATGGCCCACATCATGGTCCGGCAAATCGAGCGCAGAGTTGGTTCTCATCGGCCACCCCCCTGTTTCACGGCTGCCCCGAGCCGATGGACGGATGCGTGCTCCAGGAGTACCTGCGCCCGAACCTGCCAAAACTTCATGTAGGGGATCAAGGCCTCGGGGTGCTCGGCCAGCGGCGCAGCAAAGCTTTGGAGGAACGCCAGATGCCGTTGGGCCTTTCCATGGCCGGGCGACTCCTGCCTAGCGTCGGTCGACTGGCGGGCGTCGATCGACGCTTTCGAGATCAGAAGATGTATCGCAGCAGGGATGTCGGGCGCGCCCTGGAGAGTAGCCAAGGCCCCCGCCACGTCCTGGGCCTCCTCGGCGTCCATTCTCCGCATGGCCGCGAGCCGCGCAATGGCCTCGTCGGAGCCGAGGGCGGTTTTATCGCCAAGGGCGATCATGGGTACCTCGGCCGAGAACCCCCGCCACGACCACGGGGTCAGCTACGTTGCCGGGGAGCTTGACGAAGATCGTTGATCCGGTAGTTTGGCCGGGACCAAAAACATATCCGGCCGGCGCCGTGTCGCCGACCCTCTCGTAGACCAAAGCCGAGACCATGTCGCGGGTGATCTCGCCCTTGAATTGCTCTCCGGTCGCGAGGGTCACCTCGACGCTGAGGGTGTAGGCCGTGATCACTTGGTCGGAGGCGTTCACAAGCCGCGCCTCGACCGGGATAGACCGGCCAGTCGGCCCATTTGTGACAGACCCCGCGGTGGCGGACTGAACGTAGACGAACCTCCCTATGTCGTCCGCCGCCATGGCAGGCGCGGAGACGGTCGCCGAAGCGATGGCGATGCCGGTGAATGCGGCTATCAGCCACTCCAAACTCAGCCGTTCGATATGTAAAACACCAGTCAGGCCTGCACGCATAAGCCGTGCCGTTCCTTTCCTTTCAGGTTTCTGCCGGATGCGGAGCCGCCCATCGGCCTCTCCATCCGGGCGACTGTTTCGGGTATTACGGATCTGAGTATCTCGGTCATCCCGGTTTCCGTCAAGTACCAAACAGTTTGCAATTTGCGCTATTTCTTTGCAATTTGTTGCATCTAGCTCCGGCAGCCACCCTATGCCTAGCCACGAACATACCGCCAGGCTCCGCCGGAATTCGCTCGGCGTCGTACCGTACCATTCGCGAAAAGCGCGCGCGAACACATCCGAACGCCGGAACCCGGCTCGGGCGACCACTTCCTTCACTTGCCAAGCCCCCTTGCCGGAGAGCAGATCGCCTGCAAGCTGCACCCGCATCCTCGCAAGCATCCGCCCGGGGCTTGAGCCGGTCTCGACCTTAAACAAGCGCGAGAAGCCCGAACGCGAGAGACCGGCTTGGGCTGCGACGTCGGCGACCGTCAGCGAACAGTCATGCAGGTTCGCTCCCATGAAGCGCAGGGCGTCGCTGACCCTCGGATCGGGGACGCTAAAGACGTCCCCCTCGCGCTGGGGACCGACAACGGGCGAACCCATCAGCTTTTCCTCATGGCCCGACGGGGGGTTACGGCCCAAGCCCTCGCACGGAGCGCGCGTGCAAGCGCCCGTACCGCTGGCAAGCCCGAACCTGTACTCTAGCGCCCCAAAGGGGGCTTGCCGACGTTAGCGAAATTCCTGGCAGGCCGGACCGGGCTCGGACGCCAACCTGCCAAGCCTTCAGGTCGAGTGCCATGAGTCCTATTACCACAAATTTCGGCGCAAAGCAACAGAAAAAGATGTTAATATCTGTTGTCGTATCCGACATATTCCGGTCCGCTTTCGATCCGGGCACCCTTGCCTCCCGGCCGGGCTGCCGCTTATGATCAGTGATTACAGCCGCTTAGAAGCTCTGCCCGGCTCGCACGGCCGCACCACTAACAGCACCGGCGGTCTTCTGAGCAGCCGCCAGCACAGGCCGTAACTTCCCGATAGCTGTGTCCGATGCCGTAGTTAGCGCGCGGCGGGGCGATCTTACCACGCGCGATGAACTGGTCGGGCCAGCCGACTCGTACTACCGGCGTCGCTAACCTCAAGTTACTCAGCTCTTCTAACACCACGCTGCCAAACCCCCGCGCAGCGCATGGTCCTCCAGCGTCAGAATGACATCGACACTCCGGGCGAAGAAGTCCAGCATTTCGACGTTGATGGGCTTGGCGAAGCGCGCATTGGTGACCGCCGCGGAGATGCCTTCGCTCCACAGCTTGCGCAATCTCTTCGGCCATGGGAACCAGCGCGCCCAAGGCGAAGATGGCCACGCGGTGGTTGTCGCTGTTCTGGAGCCGCTCGGCTTTGCCGATCGGAATCAGTGTCGGCGAAGTGCATAGCTCCGCTTTGCCCGCTGCTGGTGAGAAATGCGGGCTGGCTCTTCACCTTATACTTGAATTGGAGTCGGGCTGCATCGGTTCTTGGTGCCGGCCTGCCGTTGAGGAGTTCATGGCCGTATTGATTGATGCGATTAACGTCAAGCGAAAGACTTTGTTTGAGATTGATAACACCCCGTTCGCCTGCCTGGAAGTGGAGGTGAACACGCCGACCGCCCGGGGCGGCCAGACCCTGGTGCGCCTGAGGATCCGCAACCTTCTCACGAACGCGGTCTTTGAGAAGACATTCAAGGCGGGTGAGAAGTTCAGGGAGCCGGATCTCCATTTGGTTCCAGCCTCCTATCTGTATAGCGACAGCAGTGGTTCTCACTTCCTGGACCAGGAAAGCTATGAGACCCACACTCTTGCCGGTGAGGTGATCGGGAACGCGCTGGACTTCCTGATCGAGGGCGCCCTGGTGGAGTTGCGCAAGTACAACGGCAATCCCATCGGCTTGGAGATGCCGGCGTTCGTTGAGCTGGAAGTCGCCTCCACGGAACCGGGCGTGCGGGGCGACTCGTCGAGCAGCGCCGTGACCAAGCCGGCCACCCTGCAGACCGGTTCCGAGATCCGCGTTCCACTCTTTATCAAAGAGGGTGAAAAGGTAAAAGTGTCGACGGAGAGCCGGGGATTCGCGGGGCGGGCATGATTTGAATTCGCGCCGGGCATGTCCCAGCCATCCCCATCCCCTGTGTTAACTTGAAATTTCATGCCCCCCGAGATTCCCGCGGGTGCTTTGCCCTGGAAGCCGGATTCCTGGCGCCGGTGGCCGGCCCTGCAACAGCCCGATTATCCCGACCCAGCCGCGCTTGACCGCGTGCTGGCCGAATTGCGCGTGCTTCCGCCGCTGGTCACCAGTTGGGAAATCGTGCAGTTGCGCCAGCAACTGGCTGAAGCTGCCGCCGGAACACGCTTCGTCCTGCAAGCCGGCGATTGCGCCGAACGCTTCGCCGCCTGTACGCCGAATCGCATCACCAATATGCTGAAGGTGCTGTTGCAGATGAGCCTGGTGCTGGTGGTGGGCGCGCAGAAGCCCGTCATCCGCATCGGGCGCTTCGCCGGTCAGTACGCCAAGCCGCGCTCCGCCAACGAGGAAACACGCGACGGCATTACCCTGCCCAGCTACCGCGGCGACACCATCAACAGTCCGGAATTCACGCTCGAAGCCCGCACCCCCGATCCGCAGCTTTTGCTGCGCGGCTACGAGCGCGCCGCGCTGACTCTGAATTTCATTCGCTCCCTGGTCAAGAGCGGATTCGCCGACTTGCACCATCCCGAGTACTTCGATCTGGATTGGGTAGAACACTCGCCGCTGGCGGACGAATACCACCAAACGGTCGGCACGATCGGCGACGCGTTGCGCTTCATGGAGAATGTGCTGGGCGTGCGCGCCGGCGAAACCGACCGCATCGATTTCTTCACCACTCACGAAGCGCTGCACTTGGGCTACGAATCGGCGCAGACGCGCACCGTGCCCCGCCGGCCGGGCTATTTCAATCTCACCACGCATTTCCCCTGGATGGGGCTGCGCACCAACGATCCAGGCGGCGCGCACGTGGAATTCCTGCGCGGCATCGAGAATCCAGTTGGCGTCAAAGTCGGCAACGATTTCACGCGCGAACAGATAGCCGGCTGGATCGAGGCTCTCGATCCCCACCGGCAGCCGGGCCGGCTGACGCTGATTCACCGTTTCGGCGCCAGCCGCATTCAGGACTCGCTGCCGCGGGCAATCGATGCCGTACGCGCCGAAGGCGGCAGCGTGCTGTGGATCTGCGACCCCATGCACGGCAACACGCAGATGACCGCCGGGGGCTGGAAAACCCGCAACTTCGCCGACATCATTTCGGAAGTGGAACAGGCCTTCGACATCCACCGCGCGATGGGCCAGACGCTGGGCGGGGTCCACATCGAACTGACCGGCGACAACGTCACCGAATGCATCGGCGGCTCGAGCGGACCCAGCGAAGCCGACCTCGCGCGCGCCTACGAGTCCGAAGTGGACCCGCGCCTCAATTACGAGCAGTCGCTGGAGCTAGCTTTCCTGATCGCCCGGAAGATGAAGAGCGACGGCCAGTAGGCAGCGTCGCGCGTGCGCGATAATCGGCGCATGGCTACTCTCGGATTCATCGAATACGCCGACGCCGCGCCGGAAGTCCGCGCCGTCTATGACGACATCATGACCACGCGCCAGACCGACTACATCAATAATTTCTGGAAAGCGATCGCAAACGACCCGGCCACGCTGCGCCGCACATGGCAGAGCGTCAAGGAGATCATGACGCCGGGGGCGCTCAATGCGCTCACCAAGGAGCTGATTTATCTCGCGGTGAGCGTCAGCAACCAGTGCGCGTACTGCACCGCTTCACACACCGCGTCTGCGCGCAAGGCCGGCATGACCGACCAGATTTTCGCGGAAGTGATGGCGGTGGTGGGAATGGCGAACGAGAACCAACCGCCTTTCCAGCGGCTACCAGGTGGAAATCGACGAGCGTTTCAAACCCACGGCTTCAACCGCAGGAAAATAGCTCCAAACGATGCAGGATTTCGAAATTGCCCAGAACGGGCATGCCGGCGGCCTACCCTTTGACTAGTTTGCGGCCGCGTTCGAACAGATCGGCGGCGTCTTCCACCAGTTGCTTGCCGCGCTCGAACATATCGCGGCTGGCTTCCACGATGTTGCTGCCGGTATCGGCCACCGCCTCTTTGCTTTGCTGCACCTTGCCGGCCAGGTACTGCCGCGTTTCCCTGCCGCTCTTGGGCGCATACAAGACGGCGATGGCCGCACCGATACACGCCCCAACCAGAAACCACCCGACGTTGCCCGCGAGGTTCGATTGCGTCTCTTCGGTACGCTCTTCATTTTCGTCAGTCATGGAAATGGGGGCCTCTATGGATATTCTGCGATATCCTGGATGCATGGCGCAAGATCCCGGGCACGAAGACAATTCCACCGGCGAAGACCAACTCGACCCTTCGACCGATATGGACATGGTCACGATCTACAACGCACCCGTCGTGGACGCCGAAATTGAGGCCGACATGATTCGCGGTGTTCTGGAGTCGAGCGGCATACCGTCGATCCTGGTGCGCAACTCGACCATTCCGTCCTTGGGCTTCGAGGTGAAGGTGCCGCGGGCCAGGAGGGAAGAAGCCGAGCGTTTGATTGAGGAAGCTAAGGGCGCCGGCCCGGAAGCCGCCGATGAGGCCGAAAGAGCTTCCGAAGATCCCTCTTAGCGGCCTCCAGGGCGTCCGGCCCGGGTGAAAGGTGCGGCGCTGCGATCTGCGACAATCCCATTCCTTAACCGCACCACCCGGAGCCTCTGATACAATACTTACCATCCACACCCGGCGCGTGGGAAATTCATTATTTCTATCCCGCTGATTCATAATTTTGACTGGACCGCCGGCTGCAACTGACCGGCCAGCCGTTTATGGACTTCGATCAGCTCCACACATTCCTCGAAATCGTCCGGCTGAAAAGTTTTTCCAAGGCCGCCCAGACCTGCTATCGCACGCAGCCGGCCATCAGCGCTCAGGTCCGCCAACTCGAACAGGAATTGCGCGCCGAGTTGTTCGAACGTTTCGGCAGCCGCATCTCCCTTACCACCGCCGGACGCATCTTCGCCGACTACGCCGAGCAGATTCTCGACCTTCGCCGCCGGGTGCAGGACTCCATCGCCGAGCTCGAAACCAATCCGCGGGGGGAACTGGTCATCGCGGCCAATGAGGCCACCTGCATTTACATCCTGCCTAAAGTCTTCGCGGTTTACCGCCAGCTTTTCCCGGCCATCCAACTGCAAGTCGATCGCTCATACGGCACGCATGTCGTCGACGCCGTGCTCGACAACTCCGCCGATTTCGGTCTCACGCAGCTTCCCGCCGACGAGAAGCGCCTGCAGGTGGTGAGCATTTACCACGACGAGATTCGCCTCATCGTTCCCGCCGGGCACGCCCTGGCCGGAAAGAAATCCGTGACTCCGGAAGACGTCGTCGGCAACTTCCTCCTGCTCTCCAGAGAGGGCAAAACGCGCACCCGCCTGAACCAGTGGCTGGAGCCCGTGGCAGACGAAATCCGTATTTCCATGGAACTGGACTCCACGGAGATGATGAAGCGCTTCGTGATGGCCGGGCTGGGCGTGAGTTTCCTGGCCGTAACCAATTGCCGCGAAGAGATCGCCGCCGGCAAGCTTTACGCACTGCCGCTCGAGCCCGAACCTCTGGTGCGGCGCCTTGGCCTGATCTACCGAAAAGACAAAGCGCTCTCCAAAGCCGCGCTGGGTTTTATCCAGGTAGTGCACGAGCACCTCGGCAACGAAGACGCCCCGGCCGCAAAGCCGCGCGCTCCGCGGGTAGTGGCATGACGGCCTGTGCACGCTGCGGGCGGGAGTTTCAAGAGTCCGCGCCGTGCTGTCCGGGTTGCGGTGAGCGGAACCCCGCGGCGGCGGGCCTGTTCCAGACCTCGTCCGTGCTGATTTCGGCCGGCGGTTGCGACCGGGTGTACCGCTCCATCGACGATGTTCCCGCGGTGCTCCGCAATCGCCTCCTGAGATCCACCAACGGCCGCAATGCCCGCACGATCCTGATCACCGACCGCAAAGGCCGCCGCATGATCGACAAGGCTCTAAGCAAGCTCCCCGGACCCAACCGGAAGCTGGGTGTCCTGGCGGCCGGAAAGGAATCGCCCGATCCGCTGGCCTGGCTGACGCGCGGACGCCGCCAGTGGATTGGCGCCATCGTCTTCCTGGTTGCCCTAGCCGTGGCCGCGGGCGCCTTCCTGATTCGTTGGAAGTAGCCCACCGAAAAACGCTATCCTGAAGCTTCCTATGAGCCGTCGAGCAGTCGTGTTTGGAGCGTCGGGCCAGTTGGGCGTCGAACTCGTCCTCGAGCTAAAAGTCCGCCGGTATGCCGTCACCGGCTGGGAGCGGGCACAGGTCGATATCACCGATGGCGCCGCCGTCGAGCGCGCGCTTGCCCGCTCCGACGCCGACGTGGTGTTCAACTCCGCCGCGTATAACCAGGTGGATATCGCCGAAAAGGAGCCCCAAGCCGCCTTCCAGGTGAATGGCCTGGCCGTGCGCAACCTGGCGCTGGCCTGCCGGCAGATCGACGCCCGCCTGGTCCACTTCTCGACCGACTACGTTTTTGACGGCCGCGCCGGCCGCCCCTATACCGAGGAGGATCCCACTCATCCGCTAGGCGCTTACGCGGTTCTCAAAGCTGGCCGGCGAACTGTATGCCCAAGCGTATCTCGACCGCGTTACGGTGGTCCGCACTTCCGGCGTCTTCGGACCTGGGGGACTCAACACGGCGCGCGGCAACTTTGTCGAACTCATGTTGCGTCTGGCCGGCGGCGGCCAGCCCATCCGAGTGGTCGAAGACCATGTGGCGTCGCCCACCTATGCGCCGCTGCTGGCCGCCCGCACCATCGATCTGGCGGAGCGCAACCTCGACGGTGTCTTTCACATCGGCGGCGGCATGCCGATATCCTGGTTTGAGTTCGCGCGCACCATTTTCCAGGCGGCGAAGCTGGATCCGTTGTTGTTGGCGACCAATGAGCGCGAATACCGCACCGCCGCGCAGCGCCCCAAGTATTCCGCGCTCTCCAACGGCAAGATGGAACGCGCGGGCCTGGACCCCTTGCCGCCATTGCAACAGGCGGTCGAGCTTTATTTCGCGGCGCGTCCGTCGGCCAAGCCATAAAGCGCCCGGGCGTTGTCGCGCAGCACCATGCGCGCCAACTCCGAAGCGCGCGCCCGTGTGATTTCACCCGAGCGCAGCATTCCGGTGAGCGCCAGGGCGAGCGCGTGCCGCCCGGCGCGAGCCGCCATCCAGCCCGATTCTTCCCATCCCATTTCCGGGATGTAGGGGTACGCGTCGGTGCCGAACAGGACCTTTTCTGGTACGTATTCCAGCCACTCGCGCAGCATTCCCGCCAGCGCGGCCGGCGTCAGCGCCAGATCCTGCGCCGAAAAATCCAGCCATGCGTTGGGCTTGGTGAGAAGCGCCGTGACCTCCCGAGTGAACGGCCAGCCCCCGTGCAGCATTACGAACCTGGTCTTACGCAAATCCGGATCGTTCAACACGGTTTCGAGCAGCAGCGGATTGACGCCGCCGACGTGGAAGTATCCGCCCGCGCCGGCGTTGGTGTGCAAATGCACGGCCATGCCCAGCCGCCCGCATTCGGTGGCGATGTAGCGGAACAGAAAATCCTGGAGTGGCTTGTATTCGGCTTCGGCCGCCGCGCCCTTCGTCCAGAACCGCGCGTAGATGGCTTCGGCCGTGCCGCGGTCGACCTTGTCGAACTCGAGCGATCGCAGATACGCCGCCTCGAACTTTTCCGCCACCGCGCCGCCCGCGCGCTGACGCTCCAGCGTCGGCGTCACCACGCGCGCCAGGTATTCGCCCAATGTCGCCGGCACAGCTTTTAACCCCAGCGCCGCCAGATACCGCCCGCGCAGCACATCCTCCAGCGCGAAGAAGGCCTTCCGATCGGGGTTAGCCGCCCCCAGCTTCGCATTGTCCAACGGGAAGATCAAAGCGTCCGCGTATGCCACCCAAAGAAAGCGCGGCGGCTGAATGCCGGGGCCCATTTCCACGCGGTTGGCGAGCATCACGCCGACTCCCATTTGGTCCAGCACCCACGCCGGATACTGCTCGCCTTTCTCGCGCATGGCCTGCTGCTTTCCGGAAAGCGCCTTGGCCGCATCCAACATGGCCGGCGCTCCCGGCCGCAGGTTGACCGGATCGGACTGCGGCTCCATGTTGTCCACGGGCAGGGCATCGAAATCGCGATCGGGCTTTTTGCCGTTTGCCGTCACCAGCACCGGATGCGCATGATTGTCAATCGCCTTGATACCGTCAATCTCCGTCGCCAGATCCGGATCCGCATCCGGCCGCGGCCGCTCACACGCCGCCAATACCGCCAGTATCGCCACCACGCCAAAGAGTCGAATGTGCGTTCTCATTTCAACCCCCGGCCGCTCACCAAATAGACCGCAAAACTGCCCAGCCAGTGGCCGCCTTCGTAGTGCTCACTCTTGATGCTGGCGAGCCCGGCCTGGCGCAACCGGTCCGCCAGCGCCTCATCGAAATCCGAAGCTCCCATCAGACCACCGCACAGAATCAGTCCGGCTACGATCAATCGCATCATGAATGTATCTTACCCGACATATCTTGCGCGCCAGTTGAACCGCGGCATCCACCGGGTTAGAGTAAAGACCACCGCATGATCAAAGTTCTTCTGGTCTTCGGAACGCGCCCCGAAGCCATCAAGCTGTGCCCGGTGCTGCTCCAGTTGCGCCTGAGCGGCAATTTTCACGTACAGTGCTGCGTCACCGCGCAGCACCGCTCCATGCTCGACCAGGTGCTGGGAGTTTTCGACGTGGTCCCGGATTTCGACCTCAATCTCATGCAGCCCGCTCAAAGCCTGGCGCAACTATCCGCGGGCGTCCTGGAGGCGCTCGAGAATATCCTATTCTCCGAGCGGCCCGACATTGTCCTGGTGCAGGGCGATACCACCACCACGTTCTGCGCGGCCCTTTCGGCCTTCTACCAGCACATCCCGGTCGGCCACGTGGAAGCGGGACTGCGCACCGGCGACCTGGGGCAGCCATTCCCGGAAGAGTTGAACCGCGTCCTGACCACGCGCCTGAGTACGCTGCACTTCGCGCCCACCAGCGGCGCGGCGGCCAACCTGCGGCGCGAAGGCGTGCCCGAAGACCGCATCCGGGTCACCGGGAACACCGGCATCGACGCCGTTCTGCAAGTGCGCGATAAACTCGAAGCCGGGCAATTCCCCTCCGCCGTGTGGCCGAACCTGGATCCTTCCAAGCGGCTCCTGCTGGTAACCGCGCATCGCCGCGAGAATTTCGGCGCGCCTCTCGAAGCCATCTGCACCGCCCTGCTTCGCCTGGCCCGGCGCCCCGACGTCCAGATCGTCTATCCGGTGCACTACAACCCCAACGTGGAGGGCCCGGTGAAGCGCCTGCTTGGCGCGGAGCGCAACATCATTCTGTACGAGCCGCTCGAATATGTGCCGTTCGTCGACCTGATGCGCCGCGCGTACCTGGTGATCACCGATTCCGGCGGCATTCAGGAGGAAGGCCCCTCGCTGGGCAAGCCTGTGCTGGTGATGCGCGAAAAAACCGAGCGGCCCGAAGCCGTGGAAGCCGGCACCGTGAAGCTGGTAGGCTGCGACACGGATCGCATCGTCGGCGAAGCCGAGTTCCTACTCGACGACCGCGACGAGCGAGAACGCATGTGCCGCATCCACAACCCCTACGGCGACGGCCACGCCAGCGAGCGGATTACGGAGGCGATATTGAAGGCGTTTGGGCCGCGGTGACCCGGGAGATGATTATGAAGCCGTCAAAGCGGCGGCTGCCTGATCAGCGCTCGCGTCTCATCTCGAGAGTAAGTGCGCAGTTCAGTCCGGCTTTTCCGTCAGATCCGCGTGACGCTGACGAAGATTTCTTCACCGCCCAGCGATAGCCTCGCCGCTCCGCCGGGAGGCGCCGCAACAGCTTCCAGACGCTCCGCCAGGAGTTCGTTGCAGAGATACTCGTGGTGCGCGGCGATCGCTTCCGCGATGCGCGCCGGCGCGCGATACAGCACGGAGATGCGATCCGAAATCTTCAGCCCGATCGCCTTGCGCTGGTCCTGCACCAGGCGGTTGAAATCGCGCGCGATGCCCTCCAGTTCCAACTCTGGAGTCAGAGTAGTGTCGAGCGCCATAAAAGTGAGTTGCTCGAATCCGCAGGTGAGATTGGCCGGGCCATCAAAGAAAGGAATGGTCTCTTCGGGCGTAAATTGAAATGTTTGAGTGCCGGCCTGGACGTCATAGCGACCAGCGGTCAAGACCGCCGCCGGATCATACTGTTCCAGCGCGCGAGCAATCTCTTTTAGATACTTCCGGTCGGCCGCCTTCAGCTTCTTCGCATCGGGCTTGATGCCAATCTTCACCCCAATCTGCAGCGGGTCTTCGACCAGTTCCAGTTTCTTAACATTGCTCTCTTCGAGGATCTGGGCCGCGTAGTCGGCGTTTTCGAGCACTTTGCGGTCCGCGGCGTCGCGTGGGCGCACGTAGAGCGTGCCAAGCGGCTGGCGAATTTTCACCTTGCTGTGCGTCCGCAGGTGCAAAGCCAGATTCTTCATGCGGATCACCGCGTCGATGCTTCGCTCCAGACCTTCGTCGATCAGCGCGGCGTCCACCCGCGGGTACGTCGTCAAATGCACCGATTCCGGAGCGGCGGGATCGACGGAGCGCACCAGGTTCTGATAAATCTCTTCGGTGAAAAAGGGCAGCGCCGGCGCCATCAAACGCGTCACCGTGGTCAGCACCGTATAGAGCGTCTGATAGGCTTCCGCGTCGCTCGTCCAGAAGCGGCGCCGCGAGCGGCGCAGATACCAGTTTGAGAACTGCTCATCGAACTCCTGGAAGGCTTCGATCACGCGGAAGTGCTCGTAGTTCAAAAAGGCCTGATGGGCCGCATCCACCAGCCGCTGCAAGCGGCTCAACACCCAGCGGTCCAGCTCGTTGGCGGACGCCGGCGCCGCGCCGCTGGGCTTCCAGCCGTCCGCCGTGGCATACATCACAAAAAAGCTGTAGCAGTTCCAGAACGTCAGCAGCTTGCGCCGCGCTTCGCCGTCGATGGTCTGGCCGACGTTGCCGGTTGGGTGCAGATCCGGGAAGTTCAAATGTTGCGCGGTCTTCTGCTCGGCGTAGATGTAGCGCATGACTTCCGCGCCGAAGGCCTCCGCGGCTTCATCGAACGCGATGGAGTTGCCCTTGGACTTGTGCATCTCTTCGCCGCGCGCGTCGCGCACCTGGGCGTGGCCCAGCAACGCCTTGAAGGGCGCACGGCCGTCCATCATGGCGCTCATCGCCAGCAGCGAGTAAAACCAGTTGCGGAACTGGCCCGGGAAACTCTCCAGCACCAGGTCGGCCGGAAACCATTTCTCCCAATAGGCGCGGTCCGTCGAGTAGCCCATAGTGCTGAACGACACGATGCCCGCGTCCAGCCACGGATTGCCGACGTCCTCCACGCGCGAGGCCAGCGCGCCGCACTTTTCACAGCGGATCTTGACCGCGTCAACGTACGGCCGGTGCGGGGAATTGCCTTCGAAGTTTTCCCAGCCTTCCACGGCTTTCTCTTTCAGTTCCTCACGGCTGCCGATCACCATGAAGTGCTCGCAGGCGCCGCACACCCAGATGGGCAGCGCCAGGCCCCAGAAGCGCTTCTTCGAGATCATCCAGTCGCTCATATTGCGCAACCAGTCCATCTCGCGCGCTTCGCCCTCGGCCGGAATCCAGCGAATTTGCGGCACTACGCGCTGGATGCGGTCGCGCCAGTCCATGCGGATGAACCATTCGTCCACCGGCCGGAAGACCAGCTCGGATTTGCAGCGCCAGCAGTGCGGGTAGACGTGCGGATACTTCTCGCGCGCCACCAGCAGACCCTTGGCCTTGAGACCGGTCACGACATCGTCGGCCACGTCGCTCGCATTGCGGCCGGTGAACTCGCCAAAGCCTTCGCCATACACGGCGCTTTCATCCAGCGGCGCGATGAATGGCAGGTCTTCCGCCTTGCCGAGCTGTTGATCCTCCGCGCCGCAGCCCGGCGCGATATGGACCAGGCCGGTGCCTTCCGCCTCGCTGATTTCGCTCCAGGCGATCACGCGGTGCGACTCCGCCGCCGTCACGCCGGCGGCCGTCTCCCCATAGGGAAACACGCCGCCCGGCGTGTTCTGCGCCGGCAATTCATCGAAGGGCCCGTCGTAGGTCAGCCCCAGCAGCGCGTTGCCGGGCAGTTCCTCGACCACCTCCACACCGCCCGTACCTTTCAGGATTGTCCGGATCGACGGCAGCTTGTGCGACTCGTGCTTGCCTTCGACTTGCAGATCCTGCAGGCGGTCTTTCTCGAAGTTTGCCTTGGCGACATAGTAATCCCAGTCTCCGTGGCGCACCTTGAGATAGGTCATCTCGGGGTTCACTGCAACCGCTACGTTCGACGTGAGCGTCCATGGGGTGGTGGTCCAGACCAGAAGCGCCGTCTTTTCCCGGCCGCGGATGGGGAATTTCACGAAGACGGAGGTGTGCGCGGTGATGCGGCGGCCTTCGGCCACCTCCATTTGCGAGAGCCCTGTGCCGCACCGCCCGCACCACGGCATTACATCGTGACCACGATAGATAAATCCTTCGTTGTGGCACTTTTTCAGAAACGCCCAGATGGTGTAATTATTCTCGTCGGAAAATGTGAAATAGCTGCCGCCATATTCGAGCGACCCCAGCTTGCGGATCATCTCGCTCGCCCGCGCCGTCTCTTTGTGTCCGCTGGGCAGCGTGGCCGTCACGACGCGGTCGCCATCGGCCAGCGCATCCCGCAACTCGATCAGCAGCTTGGGATCGTCCCAATCGCACCAATACCCCAGGCGCACGGATTGCTCCGTCTGCCGCGCCGCAAACGTCAGCACGCGCTCCTTACACGCGCGCACGAAATTATCAATGCCGAAGTTGCGGATCTCGCGCTTGGTCTGCAACCCCAGGCTTTTCTCCACCTCGACTTCCACCCACAGTCCCTGGCAATCGAAACCATTCTGATACCGCAGCTCCCGCCCATTCATGGCGTGATACCGCTGGTACATATCCTTCAGCGTGCGTCCCCAGGCGTGATGCACACCCATCGGATTGTTGGCGGTAATCGGTCCATCCAAAAACGACCAGCGCGGCCCACCAGCGGTCTGCGCCCGCAGCTTTTCGAAGATGCGGTGCTCCGCCCAGAAGCGCAGCAACGCGCGCTCCATGGCTGGAAAATCGGGAACTTTTGGCACGGATCGGTACATATTCATTTGGGATAAGTGGCAGAAGGGCTCTGCAACGCCGGAAAGACTTATACTAGCATCCGCGCGCCCGCCCCTGGCTGGCGGCCCCGCTGCTACCCTGATCCTTATGGCCCGGGTTGACAAAGCTCCCAGCTTCTCCGCCGAGGACGCCGTCCGCTTCGCCCGCGATTTGTTCGGCCTGGATGCCGTGGCCGAACCGCTTCCCAGCGAGCGCGATCAGAACTTCCACCTGCGCGACGTCTCGGGCGGCCAGTTCGTCTTCAAGATTGCCAACCAGGAAGAATCGCCCGCCGTTCTCGACCTCCAAAACAGCCTTCTGGGCTTTCTCGGCGCGGGCCCGACCGGGCTCGAATTTCCCCGCGTGGTTCCCGCTTCCGACGAGTCCTGCGTCGCTTCCGTCACCGGTTCCGATGGCGTGCGCTACTTCGTGCGGTTGCTGACGTGGGTCGATGGCATCTGCATGGCCCAGGCCGCCGCGCCGCACTCCGCGGCACTTCTGCGCTCTCTCGGGGCCGCGCTGGCCCGCGTGGACAACGCCCTTCAAGCCTTTTCGCATCCGGCCGCGCACCGCGCTCTGCATTGGGATCTTCGCCATGCCGCGCTGGCCCGAGCGCATATCGGCCTGCTCTCCGAGCCCCAGCGCCGCCTGGTCGAACCCATCTTCGCCGCCTGGGCGACCATCGATTGGTCCGCCTTGCGCACCAGCGTCATCTACAACGACGCCAACGATTACAACATCCTGGTGGATCCCTCTGGATCGCGGGTGGTCTCGCTCGTCGACTTCGGCGACGTAGTCCACTCGGCGACCGTCTGCGACCTCGCCATCGCGCTGGCCTACGCCATGCTCGATAAACCCGACCCCATCGCCGCCGCCGCCGAAGTGGCCGCCGCTTACCAGCAGGTCCGCCCGCTCACCGCTTCTGAAGTGGAAGCTCTCTACACACTGGCCGCCACGCGCCTTGCCGCCAGCGTCTGCTACGCTGCCTGGCAAGCCCGCCAGGCGCCCGGCAATTCCTATCTGAACATCTCAAACCAGCCAGCCTGGGCGCTGATGGAGCGTCTCGCCGCGTTGCCGCCGGATTGGCCCAACGAGGTCTTTCGCCGCGCCTGCGGATTCTCTCGCGGCGCGCAGACCGCCGCTTCGCTTGCGGCTACGCGCCGCCACGCGCTCGGCCCTTCGCTCAGTCTCTCTTACAGCCAGCCGCTGCATATCATCCGCGGCTGGCGCCAGCACCTCTACGATTCCACAGGCCGCGCGTATCTGGATTGCGTCAACAACGTGGCTCACGTGGGCCACTCTCATCCGCGCGTGGTGGAAGCCGCTGCCCGCCAGATGGCGCTCCTCAACACCAACACGCGTTACCTCTACGAGTACCTAACCGGCTACATTGAGCGCCTCACGGCCACGCTGCCCGAGCCTCTGCGCGTGGCTTTCCTGGTCACGAGCGGCAGCGAAGCGAATGAACTTGCGCTGCGCCTGGCGCGGGCCCACACCGGCGGCAACCAGGTTGTGGTGGTCGACGTCGCGTATCACGGCAATAGCAATGCCCTGGTCGAAATCAGCCCCTATAAGTTTAATGGTCCGGGCGGCCAGGGCAAGCCCGCGCACGTCCACGTCGTGCCTATGCCGGACGTCTATCGCGGCCCGCATCGCGGAGCCGATGCCGGCGCGCGCTATGCCCAAGCGGTCGCCGACACCGCCCGCCGAACCCCCGGCCTGGCGGCTTTCTTTTGCGAATCCGCGCTCGGCTGCGGCGGCCAGATCATTCTGCCGCCCGGATATCTCAAAGACGCTTTCGCCGCCATCCGCGCCTCTGGCGGCGTCGCCATCGCCGACGAAGTCCAGACCGGGTTTGGCCGCGCCGGCTCACATTTCTGGATGTTCGAAACCCAGGACGCCGTTCCCGACATTGTCACCATGGGCAAACCCATCGGTAACGGCCACCCCATGGGCGCCGTCGTCACCACTCCGGAAATCGCCGCCTCATTCGCCAACGGCATGGAATACTTCAACACCTTCGGCGGCAACCCCGTTTCCTGCGCCGTGGGAATGGCCGTTCTCGACGTCATTCGCGACGAAGGTTTGCAGCAGAACGCGCTCGCGACCGGCGATTATCTACTGGCAGGTCTCCGCGATCTCGCCACGCGCCATCCCATCATCGGCGATGTCCGCGGCCTCGGTCTGTTCCTGGGTTTCGAGCTGGTGCGCGACCGCGCCACGCAAGAGCCGGCAGCCGCGGAAGCCTCGGCCCTGGTCGATCGCATGAAGGATCTCGGCGTGCTGCTCTCGACCGACGGGCCGTTCCACAATGTCATCAAGATCAAGCCGCCGATGATATTCTCCCGCGCCGACGCCGGCACGTTGCTGGACCGGCTCGACGTCGCGCTCAACGGGTCATCGTTCCATTAGGCAGGCGCAGACAATGGGTTTGACGATCGGTTTCCGCGGTCTGTCGGCTCGCGTGTTCTGGAGCGACTTTGACAGACCACGAAACCCGATGGTCTGTCCCACGTAAGAGCGCTCAGGGAACTCGGCCCACATGCAGCGCCACAATTCCGCCGGTGAAGTATTCGAACTCCACATCGGTGAAACCCGCGCGCCGCATGTCTCCCGCCAAGTCCGCCGCGCGCGGAAACCTCCTCACCGATTCCGGCAGATACGCATAAGCATCGCGGCTTCCCGAAAGCGCCCCGCCGATCAGCGGCAGAATCCGCCGCGAATAAAAGTGGTAGACCGCCGCGAAAACCGCATTGGGCGGCTCGGAGAATTCCAGGATCGCCGCCATCCCGCCCGGGCGCAGCACCCGCCGCATCTCCGCCAAGCCCGCCGCATAGTTCGCCAGGTTGCGGAAGCCAAACGCCACCGTCAGAAGATCGAGCGAGCCGTCCCGCACCGGCAACTGCAAGGCGTCCGATTCGAACAACGCCACGGCCGCGTTCCGCGCCGCCACCTTCTCGCGTGCCGCCAGCAGCATCGGATGACAGAAATCCGAACCCATCACCGGCCCGCCGCTCCGGCGCTGCAATGCCAGCACCAGGTCGCCCGTGCCGCAGCAGATGTCCAACACGCGCGCTCCCGGCCGCTGCAACACCGACGCCACACGCCGCACCGTGCGGGCCCGCCACCAGCGGTCGATGTTCAGCGAAAGCAGATGGTTCGCCAGGTCGTAGTGGTGCGTCACGCGCGCGAACATGCCGCGAACCCAGGCGGCGGCTTCCCGCTCGCCGCGCGCGCCTTCCGGCGTGGCGCCTTTCATGCCAGGGCTCGCTCAATCGCCGTGAGCACCAGCCTCTCATCCACGCCCGAAACCACCTTCACTTCCCCCACCCGCACCGGCAACACAAAATGGACGGCGCCCTGCACGGTCTTCTTGTCGTGGACCAGGCGCGCCTGCAAATTCGCCGCAGAGATGCCGTCGACCGGCGGAATGGGGCCGTACCGCCGCAGCAGATCCAGCATCGCGGCCGCATCCGCGGCCTCCACGGATGCGGTCAGTTCGGCCAGATGCACCGCCGCGCACATCCCCCACGCCACGGCTTCGCCATGCAGGAATCGCGTGTAGCCGGTCTCAACCTCCAGCGCGTGTCCGAAGGTGTGCCCAAAGTTCAGAATGCGCCGCCGATCGCCCTCGCGTTCGTCGGCGGAGACCACCTCGGCTTTCATCCGCACCGCGTCCTCGATGATGCGGTCCACGGCGGCCGGCCGGCGGGCCAGCACGGCGGCGCTCGAATCCGCGAGGTAGCGGAACAGCGCCGGCTCCCGTATGATGCCGGCTTTCACAATCTCCCACAGCCCCGCGCGGTACTCGCGCTCCGGCAGTGTGCCGAGCGCATCCGGGTCGATGAGAACAGCCAGCGGCGGATGGAAGCTGCCAATCAGGTTCTTCCCGCTCACCAGGTTCACGCCGGTCTTGCCGCCAACGGATGCATCCACCTGCGCCAGCAGCGTGGTGGGAACCTGCACGACCGGAATCCCGCGCATGAAAATCGCGGCCAGAAATCCCCCCATGTCGTTGACGATGCCGCCGCCAAACGCAATCACCACGCTCGAGCGGTCGCCGCCCAGCTCCACCATGCGCTCAGCCAATTGCTCGATCGGCGCCAGCCGCTTCCGCTCTTCCCCACCCGGCAGAAACAGCTCTTCGTACGGCGTCCCTTCAAGCGCCTGCGCGAGCGCCCGTCCGCAGTGCCGCCACACATCTTCGGTCGAAACCACGAAAACCTTGCCGGCGGTCGCGGGAAGATATTGCGCCGCCGAACGGATCACGCCGCGTTGGACGATCGCCGGATAGCGGTGTTGCGACGTCGCGATTTGATAAGTGGGCATCGGGTGGCGTTATTCCTTGGCGATTCTCCGGCTATTTCTTATCCGGCGCGCCGGCCGGCAGCAGATGGGTGATTTCCGCGGCCAGCCTGTCGCCTTCGAATACTTCGCGCGTCAGCGGACCATACACGTAATCGCGCCGGATGATACCGCCGCCATCGATCATATACAGGTGCGGAAAGTTGATGGTCTGGGTCAGCACGTAAGAATATGCCACCTGCCCAATGTCCAGCAAAATCGGGTACGTGATGCCGTGGCCGGCAATAAAGTCCTTCACTTTGACCGGGTCGTCCGGAGGATTCACCACCGCCAGCACGGCGATCCGGGAGCCATATTTCTCCTGGGTCTGCTGGAGCAGCTCCGCGAAGCCGGCGCAGTGCGGGCAGGTAGTCTGCATGAAAACCAAAAGCACCAGTTTGCCGCGGTAATCGGCCAGATCGTGTTCCTGGCCTTTGGAATCCACAATCGAAAAGCCGGGCGCGCGGCGGTTCACGTCCGCCGCAAACAGCGCTCCGGCGCAAAGCAGGGTAATCAGGAGTTTTTTCATGGCCGTTATTCTCATCCCACCAATTTTCTCAAAGACTCTAGGTACGGCGCACGCGCCACGCCGCGTTCCGTGATGATGCCGGTCACGTAACGCGCCGGCGTCACGTCGAATGCCGGGTTCTGGACAGCCGTCCCGGCGGGCGCCACCTGCCGCCCGTATACGTGCGTCACTTCCGCCGCGGCGCGTTGTTCGATCGGAATGGCATCGCCCGATGCGAGCGCCAGGTCCAGCGTCGATATCGGAGCCGCCACAAAAAACGGCACATTGTTTTCCTTCGCCAGCACCGCTACCGAGTACGTGCCCACCTTGTTGGCGACGTCGCCATTTGCCGCGATGCGGTCGGCGCCCACCACTACGCAGCCGATCCGGCCCGACTTCAGAAAGTGGCCCGCCATATTGTCGGTGATCAGCGTCGTCGGAATGTGGTCCTGCTGCAGTTCCCACACCGTGAGGCGCGCGCCCTGGAGGAACGGCCGGGTTCTCGTCGGCGAATACATCCACCGTCTTGCCGCTTTCGATAGCCGCGCGAATCACGCCCAGCGCCGTTCCATAACCCGCGGTGGCCAGCGCGCCGGCGTTGCAATGCGTCAGCACGGTCTTGTGGTCAGGCACCAGCGCCGCCCCGTTTCGCCCGATCGCGCGGCAGATCGCGATGTCCTCTTCGCGCACGAGGAGCGCCTCTTCCACCATCCGCCGCCGGATCTCCGCCGGCGCGGCGCCGCGCAGCGATGCGTAGAGCCGTTTCATACGGTCGATAGCCCAAAAAAGATTGACCGCCGTCGGCCGCGTGGCCGCCAGGGTGGCGCAAACCGTTTCCACTTGCCCATCCAGATTCCGATCGTCCGCACGCAGCACGCCCAGCGCCACCCCCATGGCGGCCGCCACTCCTATAGCAGGCGCGCCGCGGATAATCATGCCGCGAATCGCCCTTGCGACTTCTTCATAGGTCCGGCACGTGACATACGTCTCTTCGAGCGGTAGTTTGGTCTGGTCGATCATGACCACGGCATCATCGATCCACTGAATCGTTTCCACCATTTAGTGCGGCAAATTCCTTCCTTGCGTGAACACCGAAACAAACGAGAGCGCATTGAAAGACGCGTGCATGATGGCCGCCGCCCGCGTCGACCCGGTGGCCTGCCGCATCCATCCGAACGTCGCGCCCGCCAGGCCAATCTGCACCGCGGAGCGCCACGAGTCTCCATATTCCCAATAGTGCAGCATCCCGAACGGCGCGGCAGCCATCAGGATGCCGGCCACCGCTCCGAAACTGCGCACCAGCAGCGGTTGCAGGAAACCGCGAAAGGCCAGTTCTTCGCAAACCGGCGCGACAATCGTGCCGAACAGCGCCACCACGATCAGCGACGCCGCGGGTCCTTTCATCATGTCCATGATCGGACCGCGGGTTGGCGGCGTCGCAATCAAGTGGCCCACCAAACCTACCGCCAGCGCGGCCGCCAAACCGGCAATCACATTCCACAGAAACGGTATCCCCGTGGAGTTCCATCCCAAGGACCGCCAGAAGGGCCGGTCGTACTGCACCCGCAAAATCACCGTGAGCGCCCCGCACAAAAGCGCGTAGCCGATCAGCGTTTCCGGCACCGCTTCTTCCGCCGGCGCAGCCGCGTGCCAGTGGAGCAGCATCATGGTCAGTTTCACGAGCCCGAATCCGCCGAACATGCAGGGTATCGATAGACCCACCATGAGAAACAAATCGGCGTACCCCCAGAACGGCACGCGTTCCGGCTCCAGTGGCGCTGGAATGCCGCCCTGGGGTACCGGCCCCGGCTCGGGAAACGCCGACTCGTCGCTCATGAATCCTTCTCGATCAGCGCCGCCGCCAGCAGCGGAATCATCAGCTCGTGGTGTCCCGTAATGGCGTAGCCAGCCCCACCCAGGGAGCCCGCATGCGGCCGTTCCACCACGTTCATGCGCGGCCGGTAGTGTTGCAGGAAATCGAAATTCGCGGTGGTGAAGCCAGCCAGCGGATGCCCCAGATTTCGCACCGTCGAGACCGCTTTCAGAAAAACTTCCGGCATCACCACGGCCGAGCCCACATTAAGATAGACGCCGCCATCGTTCAGGTCCGCCACACAGGCCGCGAATAACCGGAAGTCGCGATGCGACGCGCTCCCGATGGCCGCTCCATCGGCCGCCGGATGCATGTGCGGCGTATCGGTCCCGATCGCCACGTGCACCGTTACGGGAGTCGAGTGCTGGTAGGCCTGCAACACCAGGCTCGCAGCCGCGCCCGCAAGCGAGGGCCGTTCCGCCAACCACTTTCCCAATGCCTCGCCCATGCCCAGCCCATCGCGGTCGCCCTGGGTAATCGCGCGGTTCATGTCGCGCCCGGTCTCTTCCGCCGTGCCAAACCGCCCGTCGGGCAGCAGCGCCTCAACATTTTCACTGGTATGTCCGGCCAGCGCGATCTCGAAATCGTGGATGGACGCCGACCCGTTCATTGCGAAGGCCGTGGCATACCCGCGCCGCATCAAATCGATCAGCACCGGAGCCAGGCCGCACTTGATCACCTGCCCGCCCAGGCCCCACAATATTGCCCGCCGCCGCGCGCGGGCCGCCGCCAGCGCTTCCACGACGGCGCGAAACCCATCCGCCGCCAGCACGCGGGGCAGCGACTCCAGCCACGCGGCGACTCCCGAGCCTTTCGCATAGGGAGAAGCGAAGTCCGCCAATTTGACTTTGCCGCCACGCTCCGCAAGCCCGACTGTGCGCAGGCCCGCTAAATCCAGAGGACGCTTGGAATATTTGCTCATGCCGCCACTCCGTTGCGCAGCACCTTGCGCAACGCCTCCGCCGTATAGCTCTTCTTCGACCGGCACACCTGCTCCGGCGTTCCGACCGCCACGATCTTCCCGCCGTATTCGCCGCCGTCCGGTCCCAGGTCGATGATCCAATCGGCCGTCTTCATCACGTCCAGGTTGTGCTCGATCACCACGACCGTATTGCCCAAGCCCACCAGGCGCTGCAAGACGTCCAGCAGCTTGCGCACATCGTCAAAATGCAGCCCCGTGGTCGGTTCGTCCAGCAGATAAAACGTGCGGCCGGTCTGCCGTTTGCTCAGCTCCTTGGCCAGCTTGATACGCTGGGCCTCGCCGCCCGACAGCGTGGTTGACGATTGTCCCAAGTGCACATAGCCCAGCCCCACATCCAGCAGCGTTTGCAGCTTGGCGCGGATTTGCGGCAGATTTTCCATGAGCGGCAGCGCTTCTTCCACGGTCGCATCCAGCATATCCGCGATGGAGTGGCCTTTGAATTTCACCTGTAACGTCTCGCGATTGTAGCGGCGCCCGTGGCACACGTCGCACGTCACGTAGACGTTCGGCAGAAAATTCATTTCGATCCGTTTCAATCCGTCCCCCTGGCACGCCTCGCAGCGCCCGCCCTTCACGTTGAAGCTGAACCGCCCAGGCTTGTATCCCCGCTCGCGCGATTCCGGCAACATGGCGTAGAGATCCCGAATCGGCGTGAACAGCCCCGTGTAGGTGGCCGGATTGGAACGCGGCGTCCGCCCGATGGGCGCCTGGTCGATGCGAATCACCTTGTCGATCTCGTCCACGCCGTCGATGCCCTCATGCGCGCCCGGCTCTTCGTGCGAACCGTAGATCTCTTTCGCCAGCGCGCGGTACAGAATTTCGTTGACCAGCGTCGATTTGCCGCTGCCCGAGACGCCTGTCACCACTGTAAGCAGCCCCAGCGGGATCTCAGCATCGATGTTTTTCAAATTGTGCTCGGTGGCGCCGCGAATGATGAGCTTCTTCGATCCCGGCTTCCGCCGCTCGACCGGAACCGGAATCTCCAGCGCTCCGGAAAGATAGCGGCCCGTGAGCGAATTTGCATCGTGCCGGATGTCGTCCGGCTCGCCGGCCGCCACCAGCTCCCCGCCCAGCCGTCCCGCGCCCGGCCCCAGGTCGATCACGTAGTCGGCGCGCTCAATGGTCTCCGCGTCGTGCTCCACCACCAGCACGGTGTTCCCCATATCGCGGAGTTGCGCCAGCGTCTCCAGCAGCCGCCCGTTGTCGCGTGGGTGCAGCCCGATGGAAGGCTCGTCCAGGACATACAGCACGCCGCGCAGCTTTGAGCCGATCTGCGTCGCGAGGCGTATCCGCTGCGCCTCGCCACCAGAGAGCGTCGCCGCCGATCGGTCCAGGCTCAGATAATCCAGCCCCACCGCCGAAAGGAACTCCAGCCGCCGCCGAATCTCATCCAGCACCCGCCCGGCAATCTCGATTTCGCGTTCGTGGAACTCCCAGTTCCGCACCGTAACCAGTGCGCGCGCCACCGGCAGGGCCGTAAACTCCGCAATCGAGAAATTCTTTACCCGCACCGCCAGGCTCGCCGGCCGCAGCCGCCGGCCCTTGCACGCCGGACACTCCACCGGCGACATGTAATCCGCCAGCCAGTCCCGGTAACCTTCGCCCGATTCGCGGTAGAGCTGCTCCAGGATCTTGAGTATCCCTTCAAAACCGTCGCCGCCTTCGAGCAGCAAGTCGCGCGTCTTCCGCGGCAAATCCTCGAACGGCTTCTTCAAATTGACCCGCGAGCGCTTGGCAAACTCCTCCAGTTGGTTCTGCATCGACCACGAACTGGCGGCCGGTCCCAGCCCGCCTTGGAGCAGCGGCTTCGACCCGTCCTCAATCACTTTCGCCGGATCGAACGTCCACTTGCTTCCCAACCCATGGCATTCCTCGCACGCGCCGTATGGGCTATTGAATGAGAACGAGCGCGGCTCCAGTTGCGGGATGCTCGCGCCGCACTCCATACACGCCAACTTCTGCGAGTACAGCCGCTCCTCGCCATTCACCACTACAATCAGCACCAGGCCATTGGCCAGACGCGTAGCCGTTTCGATGGAAGCTTCCAGGCGCTTCTCGATCCCCGGCTTTACCAGCAGCCGATCCACCACCACTTCGATGGTGTGATTCCTGCGCCGGTCCAGCGGAATATCGTCGTCCAGCGAGCGCAGCACTCCATCGATCCGCACGCGCACGAAACCTTGCCGCGCCAGCTTCTCCAGATCCTTCTTGTATTCGCCTTTGCGCCCGCGCACCACCGGCGCCATCACCATGATCCGGTCCTCCGGCTTCAAGGCCACCACGTGCTGCAGAATCTGCTCGGTGGTCTGCCGGGAAATCTCCCTACCACATACCGGGCAGTGCGGCGTCCCAATGGAAGAGTACAACAGCCGAAGGTAGTCGTAAATCTCCGTGATGGTTCCGACCGTCGATCGCGGGCTGCGGCTGGTGGTCTTCTGTTCGATCGAAATGGCCGGGCTCAGCCCGTCGATCGAATCCACATCGGGGCGCTCCATCTGGTCCAGGAATTGGCGCGCGTAAGTCGAGAGCGTCTCCACGTACCGCCGCTGCCCTTCCGCGTAGATCGTATCGAACGCTAACGACGATTTGCCCGATCCGCTCAGCCCCGTAATCACCGTCAGCGTGTTGCGGGGTATTTCCACGTCGATGTTTTTCAGATTGTGCTGGCGCGCGCCATGCACAGTGATCCGGTCCAGCATAGTGGTTTACAAGTGGAAAGGGCGAACCTCTTATTGTGACGCGGCTTGTGCCGGTTCCGCAAATTGCGTTATAAAAAGGTCAGCCATGCAAAAATGCGCGCGGTGCGGAGCACGCTTACGGCGTGTCCATCGAACGTTCTTCGAACGGTTCAGTTACATGGCGATTTACGAATGCAAGGCGTGTGGCGTGGAGGAGTTTGTCCCCCGGCGCTTCCGGCTCCACTTCGGCGGCAACGCCCGTTGCCCCAGGTGCGGCACCTACCGCATTGTGCGGCTCAAGGCCCCTGATCGCATCGATCCCATGCACACCGGCCTCTTCAACTTGTTGGAGAGACTGGCCGGCGGCCGTCTGCACCACTGCCGCTATTGCCGCATCCAGTTCTACGACCGGCGCAAGCTGGCTACCGACGGGGCCGATGAACACACCGAAGCCGCAGCCGCAGCTCCCGATGGCGCCCGGTCGGATGCATGATTCCGCCGCTCCGCTTTACCGCGTCTTCCGAGGACGCATCCAAGCGGCTCGACCAACTGCTTCACGAACGCTTTCCCCAATTTAGCCGGGCTCGCCTGCAGGAGTGGATCCGCTCCGGCGGCGTGCTGGTATCCGGCCTTCCCAGCCGCGCCTCTCACACTGTCCGCGCCGGCGAAGCCATCGAAGTGGAACCCGCCGAGCCACCGCCATTGCGCGCCACGGCTGAAACTATCCCGCTCTCGATCCTCTATGAAGATGACGACCTGGTTGCCATTGACAAGCCGGCTGGCATGGTGGTCCACGCCGGCGCCGGCGTGCATACCGGCACGCTCGTCAACGCCCTGCTCGGCCGTTTCGATGCGCTGTCGGGTGTCGCCGGCGAACTCCGCCCCGGTATCGTACACCGCCTCGACCGCTTCACCTCCGGCGTGCTGCTGGTGGCCAAGAACGACCAGGCGCACCGCAACCTGGCGGCGCAGTTTGCCAACCGCCAAATCGAGAAGGTGTACCTGGCTTTGGTGCACGGCTCCGTCAAAGCGGACACCGGCCGGATCGACCGGCCCATCGCGCGCGACCCCGTCCGCCGCGCCCGCATGACCGCACGCCTGGCCAAGGGCCGCGCTGCTTGGTCCGAATACCGCGTCCTGCGCCGCTTGCGCGGCTTCACCCTGCTGGCCGTCAAAATCGGCACTGGCCGCACCCACCAAATCCGCGTCCACCTTTCCAGCATTGGCCACCCGGTAGCCGGCGATACCCTCTACGGTGCGCCCTCCACCGTCAAAGGCATGCCTTTGCTAGGCCGATATTTCCTGCATTCGCACCACATCCGTTTCCGCCTGCCCTCTACCGGCGAAGAGATCTCGATCGAATCTCCGCTCCCGCCGGAACTCGAAGCCTGGATGGCGCAACTGCCCCCCACGCTATAATCGGACCATGAGTTCCCGCGTTCTCCTGCCGGCCGCAGGCGTGCTGGCCGCCGCCGTCTGGGCCGTAGCGCAGCAGACTCCTCCACCGACGCCGCCGAAGCCGGACCCCACCCAGCAGGCGGACAATACCGCGCGCATTTCCGTCGAGGTCACGCGCGTCAGCATGCTCTTCTCGGTGGTCGACAGAAAAGGCCGCTTCGTCACCGATCTCACCAGGGACGATTTCGACGTTCTCGAGAACAAGCATCCCCAGGTGATTCAGGAATTCGCCGCTGAATCCAACCTGCCCTTGCGCCTCGGCATTCTGATCGATACCAGCAACAGCATCCGCGAGCGCTTCCGTTTTGAGCAGGACGCCGCCAGCGAGTTCCTCAAAGACGCCATGCGCACCAACAACGACAAAGCCATGGTGGTCAGCTTCGACAGCAACGCGGACATAGTTGCCGATCTGACTTCCGACACCGATAAGCTCGATTCCGCTATCCGCGGGCTCCACGCCGGCGGCGGCACCGCGCTCTACGACGCCCTTTATATGGCCTGCCACGACAAGCTGTCCCAGGAACAGCCCAGTTATAAGTTCCGCCGCGTCGTCGTCGTGGTCTCCGACGGAGAAGACAACAGCAGCCAATACACGCGCGATCAGGCTCTCGAAATGGCGCTCAAATCCGACGTTGTGATTTTCGCCATCTCCACCAACA
Source organism: Bryobacterales bacterium (assembly GCA_963842505.1). Lineage (GTDB taxonomy): Bacteria > Acidobacteriota > Terriglobia > Bryobacterales > Bryobacteraceae > PALSA-129. Next base: position 624,581 of record CAWJGZ010000002.1, on the reverse strand, counting down.
TGACCCGGATCGAGTCCGACGGCGACAAGGTTCTGAGATACTTCACCCAGCAAACCGGCGGCCGCGCCTTCTTTCCCTTTAAGGTGGAAGACCTTGCCCAGTCCTTCGAGATCATCGCCGAAGAAGTGCGCCACCAGTACGCCATCCTCTACCGCCCCGAGCCGCTGGTGGCCGACGGCCTGTTCCACCAGGTGCATGTGAGTGTGAAAGGCCACAAGGAACTGATCGTTCGCGCGCGGAATGGGTATTACGCGCCCAAGCAGTAAGGCGGGGCCGCGCCGATGCTGCTCGCCTAAGAGTGGGAAGTTCCGACCCGTGCGCCGGGCATTTTCCAGAAAGTCCGTTTCACATTGCCAGCTTTCCGTGGTACATCAAGTCCTTCGTGCGGAACTCCACCTCGCGGTCGGGCCACTCCACACCAGGCACGTACAGCCGGAACACCACCGTTTTGTCCGACGCGTCCACTTCCCGCGGAAATACCAGCCGCAAGATCGGGTCCGCATCGGTCGGAGGGAAATGGCCCACCATCTTGTACGTGTTGTGGCCTACCACCATCACGCTCTCGTCCTCCATCCGGTGCTGTTCCCCAGGTTTGGCTAACGCGCTTTTCACCGCAGCTAACGCACCTTTCACCGAATACGGAATCGCTACCACCAGTCGCGTACCGCGATTTTCCCTGATGTAATCCAGATAATCCGGATCGGGTTCATCCAGCGGATGCTTGGCCCGCACGCGCGCCTCGGCTTCGGCATCCTCAATGGGAGCCGCCGTCGCCAGGTAAACCGTGATCTGCGGATCCGGTCCCACGCTTAGCGCCCAGGGGCTATCGTGCCGCATCTCCTCAATCTCCTGGGCCGTCCATCGTTCCGGCGGCTTGGCTTCCCAAAACGGCTGCGCCAGAAAGAAGAAGAGCGCCATGATCGCCACGCGCATAATAACTAATATGCCAGTAATCCGGCCCGGCCAGGCGGGCGATCTAGAGGAAGTCGCCGCCATACAAGCCTCCAGTCCCGAAGCCGCCCAGTGGGACGCCGCCGATTATCTGCGGTACGATTTTCGCGTCTGCCTTCACGATGGCCGCGTCGCTGGATTCCTGGTTGCGCGCCATGTCGCCCCGGACGAATCCGAGTTGCTCAACCTGGCAGTGGCACCCGAGTTCCGCAGGAAAGGTTTCGCGCGGGCCCTCGTCCAGCAACTCCTGAACGCCCGCGGCGCCAGTCTCTATCTGGAAGTCCGAGAATCCAACCATCCCGCCCGCAATCTCTATAAGTCTATGGGTTTTAAGGAAGTTAACATTCGTCCAGAGTACTACCAGAACCCCCCCGAAGCGGCTATTGTCATGAAGTTTCATTCATGTTAAGGTGCCAGTAGACGGTAAACCGTCTGCACGAAGATGACGAATAGAGATTACCCACCGAGCCTCGTTCCCGTACCGACCGACTCGGCGTGGCAACCTCACTGGGAGGAATTGCCGATTATGGAACGGAACGCCCAAGAAGAATTGAAAGCGCATCTGATGATGACAAACGAAGAGTTTCGCCGGCTCGCCGGCCAGCACTCAGAGTTTGCGCACAAATTGGACGCTTTGGAATCGCTTCCCCATCTGACTCACGAAGAGCAACTGGAGGAAACGCGATTGAAGAAGCTGAAACTCCGTTTAAAAGATCAGATGGAAGCGATCATGAGCCAGAACCGTTCTCAGCAGGTCGCTTGACGTCAGGTGCGCGCATTTGCGGTAATCGTTTTTGGGCCCGGTCGGCTTTGGCTGACCGGGCTTTTTGATTTCAGGACGGCTCCTTGGAACCCGATTCCGAACCAGTTCGCATTCCCATCACCGACGTCTTCGACCTGCACTCGGTCCCACCGCGCGACGTGAAACCGGTCGTCGAAGAGTACCTTCACGAGGCCCACCGCCTGGGCTTCAAAGCTCTCCGCATCATTCACGGCCGCGGCATCGGCGTGCAGCGCGAAATGGTCCGCTCCTTACTGGCACGCCTTGAGTTCGTTGCCGATTACCGCGACGCCCCCGCCGAAGCCGGGGGTTGGGGCTCGACCATCGTCACCTTGCGCTGAGCCAGCCGTAAGATACCGCACTTCTCCGCGCCGTTTTCCGCTGTCCACCAGCCCGGCGGCCGCAATCACCGTTTGCATTCTGATGGTTTAGGCCGAATAATATGGAGACACGCATCTGGAGGGGACCATGCGCTCAAGTCGGGGATTCTGCAAGCCGCTGCCCTTACTGCTGGCTGCCGTAGCAACGCTGCTGCACGCGCAATCCGCGCCGGTCACGATCACCACCACCACACTTCCAAACGGGATCCTAAACACTCCCTACAATTTCTCCCTGACTGCCAATGGAATTCCACCCTATATCTGGAGCGCCAAGGGCTTGCCTCCCGGGCTGTCTCTCAACAGCACTACCGGCGCGATTACGGGAGTCCCCACCTTGACCGGCGCCTTTCCCGTCAGCTTTACCGTGCAGGATTCAGAGCAGGGGCAGGCGACCGCGCTACTCACCCTCACGGTCACCGCTCCGCCCCTTCAGATAACCACCCCTCCCGTGCTACCCCCGGGGACAGCCGGCGTCCCATACTCCGGGAGCATCGCGGCCACCGGCGGCGTGCCGGGCTACACTTTTGCGATTGTCCGCGGTTCGCTGCCTGCCGGGTTGACGTTCTCCGTGGGCGGATCTTTCGGTGGCACTCCCACGGCCTTCGGGACTTTTGGTTTTACCGTACAGGTGACTGATTCCGCCGGCAGCACCACCACCGGCAGCTTCACCCTGGTCATCGCTCCACCGAAACTGACCCTCATCACCCCGCCGCCCGGCAACGCGACCCTCGGTACGCCGCTCAACATCCAGTTCAGCGCCACCGGAGGCGTTCCACCCTACACCTTCGGCGAATCGGGCACACTGCCTCCCGGGACCCAGTTCTCCGCCAGCGGCGCCCTCACAGGCACCCCTGCCACGCTCGGCACGTACCCATTCGCGGTTTCCGTCACCGACAGCACCGGCGCGTCCGCCAGCCAGACCTACTCGATTACGGTCCTCGCCCCACCCCTCGTTATCACCACGCCGCCGACGCTGCCTGCCGGCATGAACGGGTCGCCGTACTCCGCCACTTTCGCGGCTAGCGGCGGCACCGGAGGATACACGTTTTCACTCATCAGAGGCACGCTTCCGCCAGGATTGACGCTCACTCCCGGCGGATTGCTCAGCGGCACGCCCACCACCTTCGGATCATTCGGATTCACGGTTCAGGTCACCGATTCCGCCGCCGACACCAACGCACGCGACTTCACCCTGGTCATCGCTCCGCAGAAACTGGCCCTCACCACCCCGCCGCTCGGCAACGCAACCCTCGGCACGCCGCTCAACATCCAGTTCAGCGCCACCGGAGGCGTTCCACCCTACACCTTCGCCGAGTATGGCACGCTTCCTCCAGGAACCCAGTTTTCATCAAGCGGCGCCCTCACAGGCACTCCCACAACTCTCGGCACGTACCAATTCCTGGTTTTTGTCGACGACACTGCTGACGCCTCCGCCAACCAGACTTTCTCGATTGCCATCGTGGAACCGTCCCTGGTCATCACGACGGCAACGCCGCTGCCTTCCGGCCAGAAAGCCTCGGTCTACTCCACCACTTTCGCGGCCACCGGCGGCAAGCCGCCTTATTTCTGGTCTGCCAGCGGCCTTCCCGCCGGACTGACGCTGGCCAATACCACCGGCCTGTTGACTGGCATCCCCGGGCAAGACGGCGTATTCCAAGTTGCCGTCACGGTGGCCGATTCCAGCCCTGTCGCGGTCCTTTCCACTACCAAGAATTTCAGTCTTACCATTAATTCCACCCCGCTCACCTTCACCAACGTCCCGCTGCCGAATGGAACCGTCGGCGCGGCCTATACCGCGCTTGTGAGCGCATCGGGCGGCGACGCTCCCATTACGTTCACGGGCACGGGATTGCCACCCGGCATTACCCTGTCGGCCGCCGGATCGCTCTCCGGAACCCCCACCACCGCCGGCAGCTACACCATCGCCATTAACGCCACGGACGTCAACGGCCTGACCGCCAAGGCTACGTACACCGTCACCATCGCCCCACAACTCGTGATCACCACCACATCCATCGGCGCCGCCACGCTGGGCTCCAGTTTCAGCACCACACTCGCGGCGAGCGGCGGCACACCGCCCTATACATGGGGGGGATCAAACCTCCCGGCAGGCCTCAGCCTGGCACAGAACGGCACGCTATCCGGAACACCTACCGCCCCGGGAACTGCTTCCTTTAGCGTGACGGTGACCGATAGCAACGGTGTTTCCAGCACGAAAACACTCTCGCTGACTGTCGGGCTCCCCACCGGGCCCCCGGTTACTTTCGGCGGCATCGGCAGCACGGCCGCGCCCGCTTCACAGCCCAGCCTTACTGTCGCCCTGGGAACTGCCTACCCGGCCAATATCACAGTCAATCTGACCATGGCCGTGGTGACCGATTCCGGCCTTACCGATCCCGCCTTCCAGTTCGCGACTGGCGGACTCACCGCCCAGACCGTGGTCCCGGCCGGCGCCACGGGCGCTCTCACGGCTGTCCCCATACAGTTGGGAACCGACGCCGCCACCATCACCATCACCGCGCAATTGCTGGTTGTTTCCCAGGATGTCACCCCCATCCCCGCGCCCAAACTGACTTTCCGGCTCAACGCCGCGGCGCCCGTGATCACATCCATGACGGCCACTCGCAGCAGCACCGGATTCACTGTCACCATCGTCGGCTACGCCACGTCGCGCGATGTCACCACGGCCAACTTCCAGTTCTCGGCGACTTCCGGTTCGAACCTCGGGACCACCCAGCTTGCGGCGCCGGTGAGTTCGATCTTCGCGCCCTGGTATTCGAGCGCCGCGTCCGCGCCCTATGGCAGCCAGTTCACCTTCACCCAGCCGTTCACCGTCACGGGCAACAACTCCGCCATCCTTTCGGTGAGTGCAACTCTGACGAACAGCGTGGGCACTTCCTCGGCGGCATCCGCGAACCTGCAGTAGGACACGCCTCCCGGCCTTTCATTTTGTGGTCAAGCGCGTGCGGCAGACCCGCACGACAGTCCAGGAGGCTTGTCCTACTCCGGGGATTACCGCCGCGCCATCATCGCGGCTTCCCACTTGGGTGAAGCCTTCTTGATCCGCGCGATGGCCTCCAGCAGGTTCTCCATGGAATTCGCGTAGCTGAATCGCACGTAGCCCTTGCCGTACTCGCCGAAGCATCTCCCGTCCAGGCAGGACACGCCGATTTCGTACAGCAGGTAGTCGGCCAGTTCTTTCGAATCCATTCCGGTGCCGGTGACGTTGGCGAATGCGTAGAAGGCGCCGCCGGGGACCGCGCAGCGGAAGCCCGGAATCTCATTCAAGCCCTTGCAAATAGCATCGCGGCGGCGGCGGAATTCCGCCACCATGGCGGTGACGCAATCCTGCGGCCCGGTGAGGGCCGCCAGTCCGGCACGTTGCGTGAAGCTGGCCGTGCAGGAATTCGAATTCACCATCAGCTTGGTGACCGCTTCCACGAGCCACTTGGGCATCACGCCATACCCCATCCGCCAGCCAGTCATGGCATAGGTCTTCGAAAAACCATCCAGGATGATGGTCTTTTCGAGCATCCCCGGAAAACTCGAGATCGACACCGGCGGCGTGTCCGCGTAACAGATCTTCGAATAAATCTCGTCGCTCAGCACCATCACGTCGCGGTCGCGCAGCATCTCCGCGATCTGCTTCAGATCCCCGGCCGGTATCATCCCGCCGGTGGGATTCTGCGGCGAGTTCAACACCACCATCTTGGTTTTATTGCTGAGGCGGTCGCGGAACAGGTTCAGGTCGAAAGAAAAGCCGCGCTCCTCTTCGAGCGGCATGGGCACGGCTTTGGCTCCCAGGAAGTTGATCATCGATTCGTAAATCGGAAAGCCCGGGTTCGGGTAGATCACTTCATCGCCCGGCTCGAGCAGCGCCATCATGGGGAAGAAGATGATCGGCTTGCCGCCCGGAACCACCGACACATGTTCCGCTCCCACCTTGATCCCGCGCGTGCGCGACACTTGGGCCGCGATCACTTCCCGCAGATCCGGATAACCCTGCGTTGGTCCATAATGCGTCCAGCCCTCATCCAGCGCCTTCTTGGCCGCTTCGACGATGTGCGACGGAGTCGGAAAATCGGGCTCGCCGATTTCCAAGTGAATCACGCTCTTGCCCTGCGCTTCCAGGGCGCGGGCCTTGACCAGAACATCGAAGGCTGTTTCCACCCCGATGCGATTCATTCGTTCTGCCAGTTTCATCTCATTTCACGCTTTCAGCCCGCCGCTCGATGGCACCACCCGGGCGTTGTGCAGCCACTTTTCACCCGCCTCGACGGCCGCGGCTTTCATCTTCCTAGAGCTTAGCAGCCTTACAGGCGCACAATGGACCGGCGAGGTGCAAGAAGATGGGCGTGGGTGCCGGCAGCGGCTGCGGCGGTCCCGATAGCGGTTGGCGTGGGGATGATGCGGGGGATCCGCGGGAGCGGTCACCGTGGCGGTTGGAGTACAAGAAATCGTGAATGGGCCCGCTGTGACGGAGCGCGTTCCGGCGGTTAGCGCGGCACCGGCAAGAGTGCCGGCGCGCCACGGGATGGCGGCGAGGACATCACACTCGATGATGCCATACACATGGCGGATGACGGCAGCTCAGGCACGGAACCGCGATAGAATGTTCTTAGCGGTACGGTCCGCGATTCGATTCCACGTTTTCCAGGTTTTGGCGTCATCAGTTTAGAGACCTGTGAAAACTGTTGTAGTTCTCGAGATGAGCGACGTCATCGAGCCCGGTCTGGAGCTCCTGGAGCGGCAGAACCGCTTTATTTCCGAGCATTTCCGGCGGATCTTCGTCCAGATTTATCACCTTGTGCAGAACGTCGCCGATGCCCAGGATCTCACCCAGGAGGCCTTCATTAAGGCGCTCCAGCACCAGGAACAGCTCAAAGACGGCCAAAAGGCCGCCCAGTGGCTGTCGCGGATAGCCACTAATACGGCGATCGATTTTTTGCGGCGCAGCAGCCGCGCTACGTTTAGCGAACTGGAAGATGCCTTCGAGAGCAACGGGGAAACCCCCGAGCAGATTCTGCTCCGCTCTGAGCATCGCGACTATTTGGAAGATGGCTTACGCCTTCTCAGCCCGCGGGAACGGGCCGCGCTGATGATGCGCGATGTGGAAGGCTTGCCGGCCGAAGAAGTGGCCCAACGGCTTAATTGCTCCAAAGCCACGGTGCGTTCCCATATCGCCAACGGACGCACCAAGTTTCGCCGGTACATGGAAAAAAGGAAGCGGTAGAAACATGAGACACCCTGATCAGGCAACCCTGGCGTTGCACGCCGGCGGTGACCTTGGGCCCTTCGCCCGGTGGCGCACCGCGAGGCACGTCGCCCGGTGCGAAAGTTGCCGCGAAGAGGTTGCCGCCTTCGATGAAGTGCGGCAGAGCCTTCCCGGCCTCGCCGAAGTCCCCGACCTTCAATGGAACCGGCTGGCGGCGGAAATCAAAGCCAACGTCCGGCTCGGCCTGGCCGCCGGCGAGTGTGTCCGCTCCGTCGACCCACCCTTGCGGGAATCTACTCTCTTCAATCGCGGCCGCGCCCTGGTGGCCTTCGCCTGCGCCGCCGTTCTGCTGGTTACCGGCATGGTTCTCGAACGCCCGGTTCCGACCGCCGCGCGCGAAGAAGGCCCGCTGGTCCAAAACACGCAAAACGGAATTGAAGTGACGGCCGGTGGAGAAACCCTCGGCCTGACCAATAACGGCGTCCAGCGCGTCACTTACTCGCTCGATGCCCAAGGTTCCATGGGGGCTCGCTATGTAGATCCGGAAACCGGCTACGTAACGATCAATACCGTCTATGTTCAATAACGCGCATACCCGCCTGTGGCTGTTGGGACTCCTGGGCGCCGCCTGCCTTATGGCAGAGGATGCCGCGTTGCCCAACTGCTCCGTCACCGTCGACGTTCCCAACGACGCTCCCGTAGCGTTGCTTGGAATCTCCAACGCGCCTTGCAGCGCCACCGCGCGCGGCGCTGCCCTGATGCTCGATCTGCACCTCTCACTCACGCTCAAGAACACGGGCGCCAATCGGATTCACGGCGTCACGCTGCGGGTGGTCTCGCAGGAAGTCGCCCTGGGCGGCGTCGGCTCAGTCTATCAGCCCAGCCTCAACGTCGGCCCTGGCGAAGCCTTCCCCGTCCACATCGATACGCAACTCATGCGCCCCGCGCAACTGGCCGGCGGCCCGGCGGTTCAGGTCCACCTCGATGGCGTGCTCTTTCAGGACCTCACCTTCTATGGCCCCGACCGTCTGCATTCGCGCCGCATCATGACCGCCAGTGAAATGGAAGCGCAGCGCGACCGCGAATATCTGAAGCGGCTGCTGGCCGAGCAAGGCCTTCCCGCGCTTCGCCAAGCTATGTTGCGCATTCAGGCCCGTCAGGATTCCGTTCCGCGCCTGCAAGGTCGTGTCGTGCGCGGCCACACCGTCACCACCGCCGGCGTCAACGCCGCAGCCCCCGAACACCAGGAGAAGTTCGCTTTCCTGCAGTTCCCGGATTCTCCGGTCGAGCCCGTTCAGGGTTCCCTGCTGATTGCCGGCAATGAAGCCCGCACACCCGCCATCGACGTTCGCAACCGTTCCGGCAAAGCCGTCAAGTACGTCGAGTTCGGTTGGGTGCTCACCGATCCCGCCGGTCGCGATTACATGGCCGGTTCCTTGCCATCCACCGATGCCAATTTCTCGCTCGCGCCCGGCGCCACTGCCCGAGTCCGTCAGGATTCTACGCTTGGTTTCTCTACCGGCGGCCAGCCCGTCAGTATTCAGAAGATGACCGGCTTCGTCACCCAGGTGGAATTCGCCGATGGCAAAGTATGGGTGCCCAATCGCCAGAACCTGGAGAATCCGTTCCTGGCCAAAGTACTGGCGCCTTCGATCGAAGAGGAGCGTCTGGCATCGCTGTACGTGCGTAAAGGCGTGGGCGCGGTCGCGGAAGAACTGAAGAAGTTCTAACTTCTCGACATCGACAACGTCGATGTGGGCGCCGCCAGCGCCTCAGCTCGACGAATGGTCGTGGATGATTTTCCACCCCGCCGCCGTTTTGCGGATCACCAGCGTGAACCGGCCCGACGCATCACCGCCGCCCGCCGCTGTGCGTTTCAAATCAAATTTCCCGTTGGCCAGCACCAGTTCCGGCCCCAGCACGCGGACTTCGATCTCCGAATACGCCAGCGTCCCCATGGCTTCCCGGTTCGGGTAGTTGCGGCGGTAGCGCTCCAGCACCGCCTGCCGCCCGCCGTGAGTAATGCTCTTGCCGATGAACGTGGTCTCCGGCGAATCTTCGTAGTCCGACGCAACCGCCGCCAGGTCGCCGCGGTTCCACGCCGCCTGCGACTTGTTCAGCATCGCGCGGACCTCATCGCCCTGCGCAAAAAGCAGCGGCGTCCAGCAAATCAAAAGGCACCATCGCACCATGCTGGAGATTATACTGGATAACTCATGCCCAGCCGTGAAGACCAATCGCCCCTCACTGCCGTCCAGTCCGACCACAGCTTCTTCGGCCATCCTCGCGGCCTTGCCACGCTCTTCTTCACGGAAATGTGGGAGCGCTTCAGCTACTACGGAATGCGCGCCATCCTGATCTATTACATGACCCACAAGATCGTCGAGGGTGGCCTGGGCTTCGGTGTCGAGAAGGCCGGCTCGGTTTACGGGCTCTACACATCCATGGTGTACTTGCTGTGCCTGGGAGGCGGATGGATCGCCGACCGCGTCACCGGCCAGCAACGCGCCGTGTTGATGGGCGGCATTTTCATCGCAGCCGGCGAATTCTGCCTGGTGGTGCCCACGGAGGTTTTCTTCTACATAGGGCTGGTCCTGCTGATGATGGGCACCGGCCTGCTGAAAGGCAATGTCAGCACCATCGTGGGACAACTCTACGACAAGGGTGACCCGCGGCGCGATTCCGGTTTCTCCCTTTTCTACATGGGGATTAATACCGGCGCCTTGATTGCGCCGATCTTTTGCGGCTGGGTGGGGGAGATCATCAGTTGGCGATTAGGATTCGGAGTGGCCGGCATCGGCATGCTGGCCGGCCTGCTGCAGTACGTGTTGCAACGTAAGCATCTTGGCTCCGCCGGCCGGCATCCGGCCAGTACCGGAGACGCCGCGATCGACCGCCGGCAGAAGCGCAACGCCGTCCTGGCGGTTGGCGGAGGGTTGGGAGTCTTCGCCCTGCTGGGGATTCTGGCGGCTACCGGCGTGCTGACATTCACCGCCAAGATGATTGGCGACGGTCTGGGTTGGTGCCTGCTGGCCATCTCGATTGCGGTATTTTCCTGGCTTCTGCTGGGCGCCGGCTGGTCGCCGCAGGAGCGCAAGCGTTCGGCCGCCATCCTGGTGCTCTTTGTGGCTTCGGCGCTCTTTTGGGCTTCCTACGAGCAGGCCGGCTCCACTCTCAGTCTTTTCGCGGAGAACAACACAAACCGTCATCTTCCCTTCGGCCTGCTCTTCCCCGCCAGTTGGTACCAGGTGGTGCAGCCGGTTTTCGTGGTGACGCTGGCGCCACTGTTCGCCTGGCTCTGGCTGGTGCTGAGCCGCCGGCGCCGGGAGCCTTCCAGCCCGGCGAAGTTCACGCTGGGACTGGTCTTCGCCGGACTGGCCTTCGCCATCCTGGTGCCGCCGGCGGCGGCTGGCTCGCATGGCGCGCAGGCTTCCATGTGGTGGTTGATGGGCACTTATTTCCTGCAGACGCTGGGCGAACTGTTGCTCAGTCCGATCGGCTTGAGCGCCATGAGCAAGCTGGCGCCGGAGCGCGCCGCGGGGTTCATGATGGGGATCTGGTTCCTCTCCACCAGCATCGGCAACTGGATGGCCGGCAAGGCGGCGTCGCTGACCGCTTCCCTGCCCATGTTGACGGTTTTCGAGGCCGTGGCAGCATTCAGCCTGGCGGCCGCGTTCATTATGGCGATAATGATCAAGCCGACGGTGAGGTTGATGTCGGGAGTGAAGTAGGCGCCTCCGGCGCCTAAAACCCCTCCCACACGAACGCGAAAAACTTCTTCTCCGTGTGGAAGCCCATGCGCTCGTACAACGACACGGCGCCTTCATTCGCCGCCGTCACCGTCAGACTCGCCGACCGGCATCCCATCCCGCGCAGCGACATCAGAGATTGCCGCATCAGTTCGTGCCCCACGCCTGTCCCACGCGTCGCCGGCGAGACGCAGATCTGCGTGATGTGCCCGCAATCCGGCGCCACCAGGCTTGCCAGCGAGATTCCGCACAGACTTCCGCTCTCGGGTTCGAAGGCCGCAAACGATGCGGGCCGGTGAAACACCCCGCACCCCGGATACTGCACGATGTTGAACAGGAACCGGCGCGCTCCCCCCACGCTCTGGTACTGGTCGTTGATGCGGCTATCCACGTGGCCCTGATACGCCGCCGCGATCAAGTGCGCCGCCAGGTCGTTCCATTGGTCGTTCCACCGCTCGATGCGCACCGGCTTGCGGACCGCTCCGCCCCCCAGCAGAGCCCGGTTCAGATCGACCTGCATGAAGTTGCGCTCGAACGCGCTCACGCAATCCGCCCGTGGAATCGCGCGATCCTTGCCGTATTCCATCATGAGGAGCTGCGATTCGATACGCGTCGTCCCCGGTCCCTCCATGATCTCCTCAAGCGCCGCTTCTATCAACCGGTTCTCACGCTCCACCGTCCGCCGGTCGCGCCGCACGTAAAGATCGCCCAGCAGCCCCTTGTTATCCTCCATCACATAGTAGAGGTAACCGGCCACTTCGCCGTCTTCGATCAGCGCACGCCCGTTCAACGCGTGCATATCGACAAACCGCCGCACGAGTTCCGCCGACTTGTCGAATTCCCAATCGAGCGTCTGGCGCCACGCCGCGGTTTCTTCCACCAGCAGGCTTTCAAGTTCGCGCGCGCTTAGTTGCCGCAGGTCGACAATCTCCGCGCACATCGATTGCACACAATCAGCTTAGCGCCCGCCACCCCACCACGCCACACGCACATTTTCCCCTCGCGGAGACCAGATTCGCGGATCGCTCGCCCCGAACAGCGCGAGCACCGGTGTTCCTACCGCTGACGCGAGGTGCGTGATCCCCGAATCGTTCCCCACGTACAGCCGCGCTCGCGCCAGCCAGCGCGCCAATTCCCACAAATCGTCGATCCGCACAGCCCCCTCAAGCGGCGGATCCTCCGCGCCGGCGCACCACCGCACCGGCATCACCCGTTGCAGCTTCGCCGCGATGGCGCGAAATTTCTCGAGAGGCCAATTCTTCCGTGCGCTGCCGGAAAACGGATGAATCACCGCAAAATCTCCTCTCGTCTCGTCGCACCGAATCCGCGGCACGCCGTCGCTCTCGCACGGCGCGATGCTCCTGGCCTGTTCCAGGTAGAAATCGGTGGCATGCACCGCGGAACCCTGCGCCGGCAGAGCTTGAAAAAACTGGAAAGGCAATCCCAGATCCCGCACCAGGTCGCGGAATTCCTGGCGCCCCGCCCCGTACCAGCAGACAATCGAATCAAAACTCCGCAAGTCACCGATCAGGCGCCCCAACCCGCTGGTTTCGCTAATGCCCAGCAGATCGATTCCGGAGCTTGCAATCGAGCGCACCGCGTTCGCAAAGCGCACCAGCGGCACATGCGCCGACGCCGTCCACACCTCCAGGTAATCCGTTCGCAGGCACTCCATGGCCGGCAGGGAGACGATAAAATCTCCGATCGCTCCCGGCCGGATGATCAGTCGTCGCACTGACGACAGTATCGCAAACCCGGCCAAAACCAAGACTCGCGGCTTCTGTTTTATCCACACGAGATCCACCGCCGGCACCGCGTAACCCGTTTGAAACAAGAAAGATAAATCTTGAGGATTTCAGGTTTTGCGGTTCACAAAAGCATTGACCGGCCCAGGCGCCGGGGTGCATAGTGATGGAGGTTCCAAGAGGTTTGAGGAACAGTCAGTCTCCGGAAACGTAGCGGACCAGGAACGGTGATCCGAGGCCAACCCTAGAAATAGAACCGGCGTCGGGGAGCGAGAGGAAATCGGGCGTAGACGGAAGGCGAGCTGACGGGCAGCGGATCCTGCTGAACACTTTGATCTGGAGGGATGTAAGAGTCCCGAAGGGGAGTGGAGGCAGGGGAAGCGGCCGGTCGAGTCTTGAAGCGGAACTGCAACGGGCCAGACGCGGAGAAGTTGCCATTGACCGGGGCGAACCGGCGAAGGTGATGGAGCAGAAGGGCCGAACGGGCAGGGAAGCGGAGAGGCAGGGAGCGAAGTAGCAGGCCGGGAACATTGACCCTGGAATGGAGGCCGCGGAGAGGTGGCAGCCGTTCGAGGCGAGGGAAAGGCCGTTACGAGGTTCCGGCTCCGTTGAGGAGAGAAGGAAGAAGGCTGCGGCGAGTCTTGAAGCATTGAACCTGAGGCTGGGGAAAACGGCTTTAGGGGAGCAGAGAGGCGAAACGTCCGGCGCTCCTGAACGCGAAGCTCAGTGCCGTGCATGCCGGTGGTGGGCGAGGCTGGGAATCGGATCACTTGGAACCTTTTTTTGTGCCTGCGGCGCAAACATCGACAGAAACCGTCGATGTGGAAGACAGGAGTCAGAATCAGAGAGCGCGCTTCGCGTGGATTCTGAACTGAATGGACTTCCTCGATCTCCTGTTGCGCAAGCACCTGCATCCTGGCCTCATGACTCCCGCGGCTCTCCGGGCCGCAATTGTGCTAGTGTAATGATTTCATCGCAACACTGGAGGACAAATGATGGAGGCCCTTGGCCTGATTGAAACAAAAGGACTGGTAGGCGCTATCGAAGCCGCCGACGCCATGGTCAAGACCGCCAACGTGATCCTGACCGGCAAGGAATTCGTCGGCGCCGGTCTGGTTTGTATCACCGTCCGCGGCGATGTCGGTGCGGTCAAAGCCGCTACAGACGCGGGTGCGGCCGCAGCCCGGCGCGTTGGCGAGTTGGTCAGCGTCCACGTCATCCCACGCCCTCACGACGAGGTCGAAAAGGTCCTGCCCACCGGCGGCCTCAAGAAGTAACGTCCGATGCTCGCGGACAAAGACCTTATCTCGATCCAGGAGGTCCGCACCAAGGTCGAGAAGGCATTTGCAGCTTGGCAGAAGTACCGCACGTTCTCCCAGGAACAGGTGGATGCGATTGTCGAACGCATGGCTGCCGCTGCGCGCGCCAACGCCAAGAACCTCGCCGACATGGCCGTGGAAGAAACCGGCTACGGCAATGCCAAAGACAAGTACATCAAAAATCTGCTCACCTCCGATTGGCTGCCGCGGCGCATGCGCGGCATGAAAACCGTCGGCATCATCCGCGAGATCCCCGAAGAAAAAATCGTCGAGATCGGCACGCCCGTGGGCATCGTGGCGGCCATCCTGCCCACCACCAACCCCACGTCTACCGCCATCTATAAGGTGCTCATCTCACTCAAGTCCGGCAATGCCATCGTGATCAGCCCGCATCCGCGCGCCCATAGATGCACCTGCGCCACCGCCGCCATCCTCTACAAAGCTGCCGTCGAAGCCGGCGCGCCCGAAGACATCATCCAGTGCGTCGATCACGCCACCCTCGAAGGCACCAACGCGCTCATGCACCACGAACGCACCAGTGTGATTCTTTCCACCGGCGGCGCGGGCATGGTCAAAGCGGCATATTCCAGCGGCAAGCCAGCCTTCGGCGTCGGCCCCGGCAACGCCCCTGTGCTGGTAGATACTTCGGCCGACCTTGAGGACGCCATCGCCAAAATCGTCGCCGGCAAGTCTTTCGATTACGGCACCGTCTGCTCCAGCGAACAGGCCCTCGTCGCCGAAGCCTCACTTCGCGACCGCATTCTCGCCCTGCTCAAAGCGCAGAAAGCCTACATCGCAACCGATGCGCAGCGCGACGCCCTCGGCAAACTGCTCATCATGCCGAACTGGACCGTGAACCCGCAGTGCGTCGGACAGGCGCCCACCAAGATCGCCCAAATGGCCGGTTTTGAAGTACCGCCCGACACTTCCATCATCTGCGCTGAAGTGGCTGGCGTCGGGAAGCAACATCCGCTCTCCGCGGAAAAGCTCTCGCCGGTGCTCTCGCTCTACTTCACGCCCGATTTCAACACCGCGGCGGACGCTTGCTACGCGCTGCTGAAATTCGGCGGCATGGGCCATACCGCCGTCATCTATTCCAAGAACGACGCCCGCATCCGCGAATACGCGCTGCGCATGCCGGCAATGCGCGTGCTGGTCAACACACCCGCGCCGCAGGGATCTACCGGCATCACCACCAACGTCTTTCCCTCCATGACGCTCGGTTGCGGCGCCGCCGCCGGCAACATCACTTCCGACAACGTGGGCCCGCAACACCTCATCAACATCAAGCGCCTGGCCTACGTGGTTCGCAAACCCGAAGAGGCCTTCGAAATGCCGCTTGATTACAACGCCGCGCCCGACAACTCCGCCGCCGCTCTGCCCATCGACCGCAGCGCGGTGGTCGCCGCCGTCGAGCGTTATCTGGCTTCCCGCGGAGCTTCCGTTCAGCCGGCAGCCACCATCCAGGGCGGACCAACCTGCGCCTGCGAGACCAGCCACGGCGCGCCCGCGCGCCCGGTAGTGTCGGATGCAGCCGCCGATGTCGTCGACCGCTTCCTGGCCCACCGCACCAACGCCACGCCCGGCTGACTGACTACGGAATGCCCCATTGATGCGGCGCCGCCGTCCGCTCCGCCGCCGCAGCCGGTCAAAGTCGTCTGTGAAGAGGACGTGCGTGACGCCATCCGCGAGAAACGTAAAATCTATATCGGGCCGAAGACGATTGTCACCCCGTCCGCCCGTGACCTGGCCGCCACCTCTGATATTCTGGTGCTGGCGAAGGCCTGAGGCATCGACAACGTGGATTTGAATCTCAACACTCTCAAACGCGAGATCCTGGAGTATCTCGAATCGTCCGGCTTGACCGTCTTCCACGGCCATGCCGGCGGGCTGGAAGATCCCACCATGGTGCTCTGGGACGTGGAACACCAGCCCGATTACCGCAAGTTTCTCGAAACCGCCCGCACCGTCGGCGCCCAGTTGATCGTTTTTGCTTCGCGCGAATTCGGAACTTCGGATCTGGACGACCTCGCGGCGCGCCTCGACGAAATCGACCTCACGCGTGAAGAGCAGCGCGAATACGAATCCCGCCTGCGTGATTTCCGCGTTTACGATGGCGTGACTTGCTCGCTGGAGCTGGCCTTCGATCACAACTCCCGCTTCTACGTCTTCGAGCTGCAGCCTGATTGGTACGAGGACTTCCTCAATCTCGAAGACGAGATCATGTCCCGCTTCTCCGATGACGATGGCGAGGATCCCGACGAACCGCTCGGCGGCTATTTTTCTAAGAACTAAGTGGCTCGCTGGCTGCTTCCTACTCCCGATCCGCAGGCGGCCGGTTCCCTGGCAGCCGCTCTCGGCATTTCGTCCGCCGCCGCCCGAGTGCTGGTGCGCCGCTCCCTTGCTTCTCCCGATGACGCCCGCCGCTTTCTCCATCCTTCGCTCGACCAGCTCCACGACCCGCTATCTCTGCGCGACATGCCCGAAGCTGTCGCGCGTCTGGAGCGGGCGATTCATGCTCACGAGAAAATTCTCATCTACGGCGACTACGATGTCGATGGCACCATGTCCGTCGTCCTTCTCATTACCTCCATCCGGCTTGCCGGCGGCGACGTGCGCTCCTACGTTCCCCACCGGCTGAATGAGGGCTACGGCATGCGGCCGGAAGTCGTCGAAGCCGCTGCCGCCCAGGGCGTCACCGTCATCGTCAGCGTCGATACCGGCATCCGCGCCGCCGAAGTGGTGCGCCGCGCCGCGGAACTTTGCATCGACGTCATCGTTACTGACCATCACCTGCCCGACGCCGATCTGCCTCCCGCCTTTGCCGTGGTCAACCCCAATCGTCTCGACTGCTCCTATCCCGAAAAGAACCTCTGCGGCGCCGGGGTGGCATTCAAGCTCGCTCAGGCGCTACTCACCGCAATGGGCTGGCCCGCACCGAGGGTGCGGAAGATCGCCAAGTCGTTACTGAAGCTGGTCGCCATCGCCACCGTGGCCGATATCGTCCCGCTCACGGGTGAGAACCGCGTGATGGTGAAGCACGGCCTGGAGGGCCTGAGCGACGTCCGCAACATGGGCCTCCGCGCGCTGCTCGATGTCGCCGGGTTCACTGCCAACGCCGCGCCCAACGCCCGCCAGGTGGCCTTTCAGATTGCGCCGCGCATCAATGCGGCGGGACGCATGGACACCGCGCAGTCCGTCATCGATCTTTTCCTCACCAACGATCGGGAGCGCGCCCGCGCGCTAGCCCAACAACTCCACGAGCAGAACGCCGAGCGCCGCCAGGTGGAGGCCGCCATCCTCGAAGCCTGCGAGAAATTGCCTATGGACGCCTCCACGTCCGCCCTGGTTTACTACTCGGAAGAGTGGCACCGCGGCGTCCTCGGGATTGTGGCCAGCCGCCTCATCGAGCGCTTTCACCGCCCCGTTTTTGTGCTCGGCCGCAATGCCGGCGATGGCCTGGCGCAGGGATCCGGCCGCAGCATCCCGGCCTTCCACTTGCTCGACGCGCTCGAATCCATGCGCGATCTCTTCGTGAAATTCGGCGGTCACGAGTTTGCCGCCGGTGTCACGCTGGAAGCCGCGCGGGTCGACGAGTTCCGCGCTCGTTTCAACGCCTGCGCCGCCGCCGGTCTGCGCCCCGAGGATTTCCAGCCGACCCTGGACATCGACGCCACTCTCGACCTGAGCGAAATCACCGATCCCGTCACCGAAGAACTCTTCGCCCTGGCGCCCTTCGGCCACGGCAATCCGCCGCCGCTATTTGCCGCGCTGGATGTAGAAGTCGCGGCTCCGCCGGTCGTAATGAAGGAGAAGCATCTGCGCATCACGGTTCGCGGCGACGGCCGCACGCTCATGCTCAAAGCCTGGAATTTCGCCCACCGTGCCGCCGAATTCTCGCCTGGCGCCCGCATCGACATTGCCTTTGCGATCGAAGAAGACGCCTATTCGGCCTCGCGCGGCTACGCGCCCTGGGCGGCCATCCTGCGCGACGCGCGGCCGAAATAAAGTAAGACATGTTGTGGCCGCACCGTGAGCTGATCGGAAAGTGGGTCGGCCTACTCTTCCCCCACCACCCTTACACTCGTCTCCACCGGCTCGAGCGGCGCGATTTCCACTCCCATCGGCGACGTTTTCAAATCGGCGAACTTGCGCGCCGTCACCAGCACGCGGCTCTCCAGCGACCCCACCGCTCCGTTGTATGCTTCCACCGCGTTTTTCAAGCTCTTCCCCACTCGGTTGAAGTGCTCGCCCATGTCCGACAGCCGCTTGAACAGATCTTTTCCCAGCGCGCTGATCTCCGCCGCGTTCTCGGCCAGGTTCTCCTGCCGCCAGCCGTAGGCCACAGCGCGCAACAGCGCAATCAGCGTGGTGGGCGTCGCCAGAATGATGTTTTGGCCGACGCCGAATTCAATCAGCGAAGGATCGCTCTCCAACGCCGCGCTGAAAAAACATTCACCGGGCAGAAACAGCACGGCGAATTCCGGCGCGTGGTCGAATTGTTCCCAGTACGACTTCCGGCCTAGGGACATCAGGTGCGCGCGCACTTGCCGCGCGTGGTCGGCCAGCCGCGCCTTGCGTGTGGTTTCGTCGGTGGCATCGATCGCCGCCAGGTAGCCGTCGAGTGGCGTCTTGGCGTCAACCACAATGGTCTTGCCCGCCGGCAGCTTCACCAACAGATCCGGCCGCAGCCGGCCGTCTTCACCCGTGACGGTGGTCTGCGTGACGAAATCGCAGTGGTCCAGCATGCCCGCCATTTCCACCACGCGCTTCAACTGGATCTCGCCCCATCGGCCGCGCGCGCTGGGAGTGCGCAATGCCGTCACCAGCTTGCCCGTCTCGGTGCGCAGTTGCTGCTGCGTTTCGACGAGGCCGCGTACTTGCTCATGCAGCGCCGCGTACGCGCCCGCGCGGCTCGTTTCCAACTCTTGGATTTTAGAATCCACTTTATCGAGCGACGCTCGCACCGGATTCACCAGCTCGGCGATGGCCTGCTGGCGCAATTCCAGATCCCCGCGCGCCGCATCCTGAGTCTGTGCCATGGCCGACCGTGCCACATTGAGCAGCGCCGCTTCCGTTTCCCGCCTTCGCGTTCGCAGCACCACCCACGCCAGCGCGAACCCGGCGATAAAACAGACTACCGGCAAAATGTCTTGCATCGTTCTTATTATCGCGCCCGGCAAAGGAGGGCGGACGCCCTCGTCCGCGCGCGACCTCTGGTCAGCGCTCTGGCGAGCAACGCGGAGCCTGTTATTGATCGATGCGGCGCCCGCTGGCGGTGAGCGCGGCCTGCTTCATGCGGCGAATCTGCTCCAATTGCGACACCAACTGGGGTTCCAGTGCATGCAGCGACTGTCCCAGCGTCACAGCTTCCTCACCCAGCTTCTCTGCCTCGTCGAACTGGGCGGCGCCTACCAGCGCCAGAGCCGCTTCCATGCGAGCCTGCGCCGGACGCCGGTCGTCCGGCGTAGCCTGCAGATCGGCAAGGGTGATCGCCTTGCGGAATAGGGGCAGGGCACGGGCGGGATCGCCGGCCGCCTGATACATACGCGCCGCGGCCTGGAGATCGTTCAAGTAAGGCGCGCTGGTATTGCCGCTGAGCGACTCCTGCAATTCCAGCAGATCGCGCGCCGTAGCGTCCGCATTCTGCCATTGCGAGTAGGACTGCTCAAACCCGAGTTCGAGCCGCAACGGTTCGGCCAGACTGCCGCTATCGGAACCATTGGCATCCGTCAGGATCTTGCGGTATTGTTCGATGGCCGCGGGCACTTCACCCAGGCGGTCCGGTTGGTACATCAGAAATTGGATGTAGTTCCGTGTGGCCACGATGAGCGGCTGCATGCTTTCAACCGACCAGTCTTGCGCCCGCGACATCAGGCGATCGAAAAGGGGTTGGGCTTTGGCCGGTTCTCTCTTGATGACCAATTGATTCGCAAGGTTGAGCACCTGCCACCCGATCTGCTGCCCTTCCCCTGCCGACGTGGCGGAATCGATGGCATCGAGAGCCAGACCGTAGGCGTCCTCCACGCGGTTTTCGCCGATCGCGATCTGGAGCTTCTGCAACTCCTCCGCGAATCGAGTTGGTCCCACGGGAGTTGCTTGCGGCTGGGCGGCTTGGGCAGCCTTCCGATATTCGTCAGCGCTCTTGGGGTTTCCCATCATTTGCGCGACGTTGGCAAGGTTGTAGAAAACGTTAGCCTGTTGCTGGGGGTCCAGGTATGACCCACTCGCCAGATAATCTTTCAGCAAGCTTTCGCCTTGCGCGCCACGCTTCGTGTCCGCGAGGAATAACGCATAGGCTTCCAGCATCTGGGCTTCTTGGGCCCACCCCCGCTCTGCTGCAGGAGTTGCTGATAGACCTGGTCGGCCAGATCCAGCTCGCCAGCACTCCGCATGTAGCCGGCCAGAGCCTGCTTCATCCATAGCGTCTGGTTGGCGGCACCGGGATTGCCCGACGATTCGGCGGCCGCGATAGCCTGCTGGATGTCGCTGATGGCGTCTGTGTAGTGCTGCCGGCGTGCGTCAACGCTGGCTACCGCTTGCCAGGCGTATGCTTTGGCCTGCGGATCCGCGGCTTGTTCAGCTAGCTTCTTGTAAATCGCGAGGGCTTCCTCAAGCTGCCCGTGCTGCTCACAGAATTGCGCCAGCGCCGTTTGGTCGTTTGAGGCCAGCGTGCGGATTTTCGCCGTGGTGGCAGCTACCGCATCTGGCCGGCCGAGTTGCTGATAGAGATCGGCCAGGCGGGTGTAAGCGTAGATGGCATTTCCGAGATTACCCCCGCCGGCATAGCGGCCGAACGACGGGCCGTTGCTCAGCGCCACGATCGAACCGGCTGAGAGCGCCGGCGCGGCATCTAGCGCGGCTGCCTGCGCCGTAGCCGCTTGTTCCAGATATCCTACAGCCTTCAACAAATTTCCATCTTGCCGCCAGGATTCGCCCAAGGCACTCAGCATGGCGATGTGGGAAGGATGCGATTCTCCCAGCGGGCCGCTGCGGGCAAGTGCATCCCGCAGAACTGCGCGAGACTGGGCGTTCAAACCCGAGCTCTGATAGATCCACGCGACTTGCTCCGCCCAGTTGGCGAATTCCGGCGAGTCCGCCGGCTTGCGCTGCAGCAGGGTTCGCGCCTGTTCCCGATTCGCCACGGCGTCTTGGAATCGGCCGTCGGCGTTCGCCTTCCAGACCGCCTGGATTGCCGTGTCCAATGGGTCCTGCCGCGACGGCTGCGCCAGGGCCGCTACAGAAAAAACCAGAAGCAGCGGCACGCGATGCATGCCGGTATAGGCGACGGAACTGCGCGTCCAGTTACACATGCGGGCAGTCCTCCTTGGCGGCAAGGGTTCTTGCATGTGGAGGGCCGCGCGGAAAAGTCTACGTTTCCCGCGGCGGGCGATGTCGTCATCGTGTTCGCCAGCCAACGCCTGTGTCTGATCGGAGACTAGTTAAATTACCGAGGATCGGGCCAAGGGCCGCTGCCTCACGGTCGCGGCTCGCCGTGCTACAGCAACACCGTATCGATCCGCTCGCTGGAATCGCGCCGCGTAGTTGCCGGCTGCCCGTCGCCTCCCCGCAAGAAGCGGATCAACTCCTCTTCCGAGCCGTCGAAGTAGCCTTCCAGCAGTTCACGCACCGCCGCCCGCCGCATGCTGTCTCGCGACGATTGCGGCGCGTACACAAAAGAGCGGCCCGCTTTGCGGCGCGCCAGCAACCCTTTGCGCACCAGCCGGTCGAGCACCGTCATGATCGTGGTGTAAGCCAGCGGGCGCGTTTGCGCCACCGCCTGCTGCACGGCCTTCACGTTGCCTTCCCCGAGCGACCACAGCGCCCGCAGGCACATCAGTTCGAGCGGCGGCGGGACCTCGCGGGCATGGCGCGGCATCAACTCTCCTGGCCGTTGGCGGCAGGCTGCAAAGCCCGCTTCAATTTATCCGCAAACGGACTCTCCGGCGCCGCTGCGCTTTCCTTGTGCCGCGACTGCGGCTCGGGCGCAGGCTCGCCTTTCAGAAAACGATCCTTCTTCAAGGCCGGCCTCTCCAGCACCGGGCTGTACGTGGTGAAGCAGCCTTCCACCTGCCGGTCGTTTTCGATCAACGCCCGCATGCACTCCATCTTGGAATCCATATCGTCCAGGTAGTGCAGCAGCAGCGCCTCTGGAAACTGCGGCAGCTTGGGCGAGCCGAATTCCAGGTGCCCGTGATGGCTCAGGATCATGTGCTCCACCAGCGCCCGCAACTCCGGCGGAAATCCCGGCAGGCCGCGCAGTTTCTCCTCCACCATTCGTTGCGCGATGGTGATGTGCCCCAGCAGTTGGCCTTCGTCCGAATAAGAAAACCCGCGCTCGTAATTCAGCTCGTAGATCTTGCCGATGTCGTGCAGTAGCACGCCGGTAATCAGCAGGTCGTAATCGACATTCGGATAGTGCGCGGCCGCCATCCGCGCCAGTTCGCACAGTGAAAGCACGTGCTCGATCAGGCCGCCCAGAAACGCATGGTGGATCTGTTTGGCGGCCGGCGCCCGGCGGTAACGCCGCGCGATGTCTTCGTCGCCGAACATGGCTTCCAACAGCCCCTTGAGATGCGGATTGCTTACAGCCGCCACAACGCCCGAAAGCTCCGCCCACATCTCATCCGGATCGCGCT
The DNA here is from genome assembly GCA_963842505.1 of Bryobacterales bacterium. GTDB lineage: Bacteria > Acidobacteriota > Terriglobia > Bryobacterales > Bryobacteraceae > PALSA-129. Next base: position 601,802 of record CAWJGZ010000002.1, on the reverse strand, counting down.
GCGAAGAAGGAAAGTAGTCGCTGAAATCGATTTCGCTGTCGTCCATGCGCCGCAGCTTGTGGATGGTCATCTGCGGCCGGTTGTGGAAGATCTGGATTATTCCCTTGACCTTCACGAAATCGTCCCGTTCGAAGGTGTCGATCACCTCCGAGACGTTGTCCCACATCTTGGCGTCCAATTCGCCGGTGCGGTCGCCGAGCATCAAGGAAAGGTACAGCTCGCCGGTTTTTTTCTGCCGGATTTCCTTCGAGCGCACAAGAAAGCTGGTGGTCACCGGTTCCTTCGCCGGCTCGAGGAGGTCGTTCACGTACGGTGACTTCATTGCTTGATGGGCGCCATGGCCGCCGCTGGAGGCAGCGGCTTCTTGCTGGGCTTCGGGGGCGCCGGATTGTTCACTGCCTGCAAATCGTCGATGGCCTTGCGCTCCTTGGGAACCTTGATGGCCGCCGTTGTGCCCGGAATCGGCACGAATAAGACTTTCTTATGGGGTTTGGCGCGCGCAGTCACCTCTTCTTTCGTGGTGACTGGCGGTTTTAGCACGGCCACTTCCTGCCAGCGCGTGTCTTTTCCCGGCGCCGCGCCGGTGTCCACATATCCGTCCTTGATTTGCAGGTAGGCTTGCTGGCGCAGTTGCGTCAGATACTCGCGCACCTTCGGCTCCAGCCGCGGCCTCACCAGGATGTCGTGGATGTCCTCCTGCACTTCCTCGAAGGAGGCTTGGCCGGCTTCGAAATGTTCTTCCACTTTGAGAATCAGAAAGCCCGGCGGATTGGTGAGCTTGATCGGATCGGTGACGAATCCCTTCTTTTGCTGGAAGACGATGGCCTCTATTTCCGGCCGCAGCGTTCCCTTGGTGCTGGGCGCGCCCAGGTAGCCGCCATTTTGCGCCGTCCCCAGATCGTCCGAATTATCTCGCGCCAGATCGCTGAATTTCTCGCCCTTTTTCCCCCGCGCCGAGATGTCCTTGGCCTTGGCTTCGGCCGCCGCCGCCTGGTCCGCCGTCTTGCCTTCCGTCGAGATCAGGATCTGGCTCAGAAAGACCTGCTCCTGGCGCACGAAATCGGCTTTGTGCTCGTCGTAATACTTCTGCAGATCGCCTTCGGGAATGGCAACGCGCGAGGCCACTTCATACCCCACGATGCGCTGCGCCATCAGCTCTTTCTTTTTGCGATCCTTTAATTCGTCGAAAGTCATGCCCGACTGCTGCCGCAACCATTCGTGAAACTTGTCCGGATCGGTGATCTTGGCCTGCGTCTGCCACTCGTTGAAGTATTTGGTGACGTCCGCGTCGACGTTCAGATTGGGCATCTCCTTGGCCTTCTGCACCAGCAGGAGCTGGTCGATCTCGTCACGCAGTTCGTTGGCGGTGTCTTCCTGGACGGCTTCGGCGAGCTTGGCGCCAGTCAAGCCCTGGGCGCGCCGCATGCCTTCGATTTCCTTGGTTTTTTCCGCCAGTTCCCCGCGGGTAACGATATCGCCATTTACCTTTGCGGCGATCTCCTCCACCACGCGCACCGACTGCGTTTGGGCCGAGGCCGCGCCCACCGCCGCCCCGCAAAGCACTGCAACCTTCCAAAACATAATGAGATCTCCATCTTACTACCAACCGCCGGCCGGGGCCGGGGCCGTCCGGCCAATCCAGCCAGCGCTTGCAATATGCTGGCCACTTCCGCCAGCCCCACGTTTCCCACCGCCTTTCGCGCCCGCGCCTGGGCTGGACCGGTCCGGCAGTTCCGATTCGGCACACCCTGGCGGCGTGGGACAGGCCTTCTAGCGGTCGGCCCTGTCCGAAGCTCCTACGCCTGCAACTGCTTCAGTTTTCTCCCCAGAAATTTCAGTATGTCGCCCGCGGCGGTCTGCAAGGCCAGCGGCAGCAGCAGCACTCCGGCCGGAGTGAATTGCGCGCCGCGCGTCTTTTCGACGATCCCCATCAGGCGCGCCGGATCGACGCGCGCCTGTTTGTGGAATTTGATGTTCAGAATGTTGTGGCGGCGATCGATGGCTTCCACCCCAATCTGCTTAGCGGCCGTCTTCAGCGCCGAGTATTCGATCAAGTTGCGAACCGCTTCCGGCACCGGGCCGTATCGATCCGCCAGCTCTTTTTCGACGCGGTCGCGCGCCGCCGCATCGGCCGCGTTGGCGATTTGCCGGTAAGCGCGCAGACGTTGGTTTTCGTCGGCCACGTAGTCGGTTGGAATGCGGATGTCGAGCCCCAGGTTGAGTGCCGAGTGAATCTCGGGAATCACTTTCTCGCCCTTCAATTCGCGGACCGTTTCTTCCAGCAGGCGAGTATACGTGTCGAAGCCAACCGAATTGATGTGGCCGTGCTGCTCGCCCCCCAGCAGATTGCCGGCTCCGCGCAGTTCCAGGTCGAGCGCCGCCACTTTGAAGCCCGCGCCGAGATCGCTGAACTCCTTCAGGGCTGCCAGGCGCTTGCGGGCAATCTCAGTCAGTTCGGTATCCGGTTGCACCAGCAGGTAGGCGTAAGCGCGGCGGTTCGAGCGGCCCACCCGGCCGCGCAACTGGTAGAGCTCGGAGAGACCGTACCGCTCGGCGTTTTCCACCAGCATGGTATTCGCCAGCGGAATATCGACACCATTTTCTATAATTGTCGTACATACCAGGATGTCGAACTCGTGCCGCATGAAGTGCAGCATGGTTTTTTCCAGCTCGGCCGCCCCCATTTGGCCGTGACCGACTCCGATCCGAGCCGTCGGCGCCAACTCCTGGAGCATCGCCGCGCGCGCCCAAATGGAATCCACGCGGTTGTGCAGAAAATAGACCTGGCCGCCGCGCCCAAGCTCCATTTCCAGCGCCGAGCGGATCAATTCGGGCTGGAATGGCGCCACCACGGTATGGATGGCGAGCCGGTCTTTGGGCGGCGTCTCAATTACGGACATATCTCGCAGGCCAAGCAACGACATGTGTAGTGTACGAGGAATCGGGGTCGCGCTCATAGTCACCACGTCCACCATCTTCTTCAAGTGTTTCAGGCGCTCTTTATGCTTCACACCGAAACGCTGCTCCTCGTCCACCACGACCAGCCCGAGATCGCTAAATACGACGTCCGGCGAAAGCAGCCGATGGGTGCCGACCGCGATATCGATTTTGCCTTCGGCCAAGTCGGCCAGCGACGCTTTCAGCTCCTTGGGCGAACGAAACCGGCTGAACATCTCCACCCGCACCGGGAACGGCTGGAAGCGGCGTTTGAAAGTTTCGAAGTGCTGGAAAGCCAGCACCGTGGTCGGCGCCAGCAGGGCTACCTGTTTGCCGTCGCCCAGCGCCTTGAAAGCCGCGCGCATCACGACCTCGGTCTTGCCGAAACCGACGTCGCCGCACAGCAGCCGATCCATCGGCTGCGGGCTTTCCATATCGCGTTTGATTTCCCCGGCGGCGGTGAGCTGGTCGCGGGTTTCGGCGAACTCGAAGGCGTCTTCGAATTCCCTCTGCCAGTTGCTGTCCGGAGAAAAGCGGAATCCTTCGGTCATTTGGCGCGAGGCATACAGCTTGAGCAGTTCGTCGGCCATGTCGCGCATTTTGGCCTTGATGCGAGTCTTGGTGCGGGTCCAGGTGACCCCGCCCATGCGGTCGAGCGCGGGTTTGGCCTCGCCGCCGCCACGGAACCGCTGGATCAGGTCCATGCGGGTCAGCGGGACGTAGAGCTTGGCGCCGGCGGCGTATTCGAGCAGCATATAGTCGCCCTGCGATTCGCCCTGGGAAATCTCGCGCAAACCCAGAAACTGCGCTACCCCATGTTCCGCATGCACCACGAAATCGCCAGCCTTCAGATCGATCAAATCCGCCGAGAAGGTGGCCAGCGCCGACTTGGATGACGGAGCCCGGGCAATCAAGTCGGAGGTCTCAAAGAGATCCTCGGCGCCGAAAACTACAAGTTTCGAATCCTGAAAAGAAGCCCCGTGGCGGATCAGCCCTTTGATCAGGTAGACGCTGGCGGCGGGACCGGCCATGTAGGCACGTTCCGCCAGATAGGCGGGCGTGGATTCCGACTGGTCCAGGCCGAGTTGATAAGGGACGCTGTATTCGGTAAAGACGTCCGCCAGGCGCTCCACCTCGCCCGTCGAGGAAGCGAAGAAGGCCACCCGGTTGCCGGCTTCCACCAGAGTTCGCGCCTCTGCGATGGCCACCTGCATGTTGCCATGGAATGCGAGAGATGGGCGGGTGGCGATGCGAAAATCTGGTGCGTTTCGATCCGCCTCCCAGGCGATCTCGAGCTCTTTCATTTCCAGGTGCGGAGTGGGCGTCTGCCGTTCCAACTCTTCCCATCGGAAGAACACCCGATCGGGATCGTAAGCCGGAGAGCGCTCGATTTGATCCAGGCGCGTCCAGAAACGCTGAGCCGCGGACTGCACCTGGTCAGGTTCGTCCCAGACCACGATGGGGCGGTCCAGCAGTGAGAATACCGAGGCGTTGCGAGGCCTCGCCATTGGTGCGATCAATTCCCAGCCTGGGAAGGCCTCTCCCAGCGGTGGAAGGTCGCGGCCGGGAAGCGCGGCTGTGCGCATGAGCTCGCCGACCTCCATCAGCAGCTCGCGGGACTTCTGGTATTCCGTAAGAGGAAGCAGCGTGCAGTCTTCGATCTTGAGGACCGAGCGCTGCGATTCCACGTCAAAGCGCCGGATGGATTCCACCTGGTCGCCGAAGAGATCGATGCGGACGGGCTTGGCCGATTCGGGCGAAAAAACGTCCAGGATTCCGCCGCGCACCGAATACTCGCCCACCATTTCGACGGGCTCGCGGCGCTGGTAACCGATGCTTTCCAGGTGTGCGACCACTTCCTCCAGCGGCAATTCATCGCCCACCCGCAAGTTGAGAGCGAGCTGGCGATAGAAATCGCCCGGCTCGATGCGCAGCAACGCGGAGGCTACCGGCAGGATCGTGATCGGCACGCGCCGGGTGGCCAGGCTCCACAGTCCGATGGCCCGCTGCTCACAGATTTCCGCGTGTGGCGAGAGGTTTTGCAGCGGCAGAACGTCCAACGCCGGCAGAAGTTGCGGGCCGATGCGATCTTCCGCAGCCAGCAGTTTGAAGAAGGTGTGGACGGATTCCGACAGTGCTTCAGCTTGTCGGTTACCGTCTACTACTATTATAAGAGATCGCCCGGTAGTCTGCCACAAAAGGACGGCATAGAGAGCCTTCGCGGTGTCGGTAAGGCCGGAAAGGGACGCGCCATCGCCCACGGCGAGGCGGCGAACGGCATCCTGAAAGGAAGGATGCTTGCTCAAGTCCAGAAACAGATCGCGAACGGCAGGATGGATCAAGGCTGATTCAGAAGTACTTCTACAAGATTAGTTGTTGAGTAGCCGGGTTCCAAGGGTAGCACCTCCACCCGGCCTCCGGAGGCCTCGACTTCTTCCCTTCCGGCAACGAAATGGGACCAATCGGCGCCTTTCACGAGAATGTCCGGCAGCACAGCCGCCACCAATGCTTGGGGTGTCTCCTCATCAAAACAAGTAACCGCGTCGACAGCCGAAAGAGCCTGCGCGACTTCCGCCCGTTCCTCCTCGCCAAGCAGCGGGCGCGAATCGCCTTTCATCCGCCGCACGCCAGCATCGGAATTCAGCGCGAGCACCAGCACATCCCCCAGCGAGCGGGCCTGTTCCAACAGCCGGATATGGCCCGGATGCAGCAGGTCGTAGCAGCCGTTCGTGAAGACCACGGTTTTGCCCTGCTGTTTCCAAAGGGTGCGGCGGCGCACCAGCTCGTCTCGGCTGTAACGGGGAGCCACATCAATCAGTGTAGCAGCCTGACTTTGGCAGAATCGCGCCCCCGCTATCCGAAGGCAACTGCCAGCTACTGCCGTAGATGCAGGTATTCTGGGTACCGGAATCCCCTACAATCAGAAGAACGGAAATGAAATCGCATGATTGACAGCAGCACGGAAAGCTCAGTAGGAACGTGGAACGCCCCGGAGTGCCCGTACACCATTGAGTATTCGCCGCGAGTGCTGGACGACATTCGTCTGGCGGTGGTGGACGCCTTTTATTCGTTGCCGAGGGGTGGCGCGGAGATCGGCGGCATCCTGCTGGGGCGGTTTGCGAATGGGCGGATCTCCATTCTGGAGTATCTGGCACTCGATTGCGAACACGCCATGGGGCCATCCTTCACGCTTTCGCAAAACGATCAGATGCAGCTCACGGATTTGCTGGCGGCCGCTCAGCAGCACCCCGAGCGCTTGCAGCCGGTAGGCTGGTATCACTCACACACGCGCAGCGAAATTTTCCTTACCGATGCGGATCAGGACATCCACAAGCGCTTCTTCCCGGAACCATGGCAGGTGGCGCTGGTTCTGAAACCCAGCACCTTCGAACCAACCCGAGGCGGCTTCTTCTTCCGCGAAGCCGATGGGTCAATTCGCGGCTCGGCCAGCTACCAGGAGTTCGTGGTGGAGGCACAGCCCATCCGCCAGGTGCCTGCCGGCGGCGCGCCGCCGATGTCTCCCGCTCCGCAACCGTTGCGGCGCGCCACGGAGGTCCGCGGACCAGTCATTACGATCGTGCCTGAAGCGCAGCCGGAACCGCGCACAGAAGCCCGGGGGGAAGCCGAGCCGGAGCCCGGACCCGCACCGGAAGCCGTCCCCGAGCCGGTGGCGGAGGCCGCGCCTCCCGCCGAAAGAGCGGCGGAACCGGAGCCGGAACAGGAATCGCTGGATCTGCCGACGCCGCAGTTCTTGCAGATCAGGCCCGAGCGGTCGTGGCGCTGGTTGAAGATTGTCGCGGCGCTGGCCCTGGCCGCGGGCTTGGGCAGCGCCGCTTTCGAGACCCGCCAGATGTGGCTGCCTCCCATACTGGGAAAGGTATCGCCAATGATGACGCGGATCCGTCCGGCGCTTCCCAATGAAGCCCCGCCCACGGTGTCGCTGGGCGCGGCCGACGACAACGGCCAGTTGCGCATTCACTGGGATGGCAAATCGCCAGCCATCCAGAAAGCCGGCCAAGGCGTTCTGGAGATCGTCGACGGCGCTGCCCCGGTGCAATCCATTCCCTTGGACCGCACGCACCTCGAAGCCGGCGCATTCACTTACAGCCGCCAGGCGGAACGTGTGGAAGTGCGGCTGGCGGTGGGGGATCAGGTCAAGGAAGTTGCCAGTTTCCTGGGCAAGCTTCCGGAGCGCCAACCACCGCCCGAAGACCGGGCCGTGCGGAAGGAACGCGACGATCTGCGCCAGCAGGTTGCCAAGCAGAAAGCCGACCTGGACGCGCAAGCAGCCAAGACGCGCAAACTGGAAAGAGCACTGAACGACGTCAAGGAGCAGCTCGCCCGGGAATCGCAGCGCCGCCTGGCCAACCAACTGCCCGATCCGCCAAAAAAGTAGCTGCCTGTTTGCCTAACCCGCATTTCTCACCAGCTTTCTGCTGCGGCGCGTGATCAGGCCGCGTCTACTTCGTTGCGCTTGCTCAGCGTGCTCGACATACTGTTCAAGTATGCCTGCGCGCGCTGAGCGGCGCGCGCCTCGTATCCGCAGCCTTCTGACGCGCCTCGCGACGAAACCTGGTGAGAAAAGCGGGCTAGGCGTTTCCACCGCGTCTCCGCAGCGAAGGTGTTTTCCCGTTACATCCCCAGCAGTCTGACCGCATTCCCGCCAAAGATCGCCGCGCGATCCGCTTCGGAAATATCCAACCCCCGAATGCTTTCGATCATCTTCGGAAGGCTGCCGATCTGGTGCGGGTAATCGCTCCCCGCCAGAATGTGGTCCACACCCGCAAAGCCAATCGCCAGTTTGAGGGCCGCCGGATTGAAGTTCACCGTGTCGTAATAAAACTCGCGCAGGTACTCGCTGGGCTTGCGCGGAATATTCGCGCGGCACTCGCGGAATGCTTCGAATCCGCGGTCCAGCCGCTCGGCCAGGTACGGAATGGCGCCGCCCAGGTGGCAAAGCGCCCACCGGATTTTCGGAAACCGCTCGGGGATTCCGCTGAAGACGATCTTGGCGGCCGCCAGCGTCGTGTCCATCAGGAATCCCACCAGCGGCATCAGCCAGAAATCGGTCATGGTTTCCACGCCCACCGGATTTGTCGGATGAATGTAGAGCACCGCGCCCAACTGGTTGGCCGCCTCATACAGCGGCAGGAACCGATCCTCGTTGAGGCCGGTTCCATTCACGTTGCTGAACAACATGGCGCCGCGAAAACCCAGTTGCGTGCACGCCCGCTCGAGTTCCTTGACCGACGCAGCCACGTCGTTGAGCGGTAGTGTCGCCAGCGCCGTGAACCTTCCCCGCTTGGTGCGTATCACTTCCGCGAATGCGTCATTCACCAGCGCCGCGAACCGCGCCGCCGTGGCCGGAGTCTCCACGTGCGTGCCGGGCGTGGTCAAGGTCAGCACCTGCGTGTCCACGCCGAGCTTCATCAGCACCTGCTCGCGGTAATCGATGTCGCGATGGCCCGGCACCGCGATATTGTAATCGCCCGGATAATAAATGCGCGGGTTGCCGTCCTGATCGATGGTGACTTCCACCGCGCTCGAACCCGAACGCAGCGCGTCCAGATAGGCCGGTGGATAAAAGTGGTTATGAAAATCGACGATTCGCATGTTGTTTTCGCTTCCAGAGTAAGTAGACTGGTAATCCTAACACGACAATCAATAACCCGGTGCCGGCCTGCACCGGGTCGGCCGCAATCTGGATCGCCGCCACCACCACCGACGCCACCGCGAACAACGCCGGCACCCATCCATATCCCCACATACGAAACAGCGGCTGGTATCCCGGCCGCATTCGCAACCGGTACAAGCCCACAGCCATCAGCGCAAAGAACAGCCACTCCGTGTAGACCACTCGCTTGAAGAGCGCTCCATACGTCATGGTCACGACCAGCGCGCACGACCATGCGGCTTGCAGTGCGATGGCCAGCGACGGCGTATGAAAGCGCGGATGAATCCGGCCCATCCAGGCGAACGCCAGCCCCTCGTCGGCCATTGCAAAATAGGTGCGCGGCCCAACCAGTATCACGCCGTTCAACACGCCCGTGGCCGAAAGAATCACCAGCGCCGAAATCGCCGCCGCCCCGCGCGCGCCCGCCATGGCCATGGCCGCGTCCGCCGCCACCCGCTTCGACGCCGTCACCTGCCCGAGCGGCAACAAATACAGATAAGCCGCGTTCAGCGCCACGTAGCAGACCGTCACCACCAGACATCCAATCAGCAATGCCCGCGGTACGGTCTTCTCGGGCGCGCGTGTTTCGCCGGCCGTGTACGTGACCATGTGCCAGCCTCCGTAGGCGAACAGTGCCGCGCTCACCCCCAGCACAAATTCGCGGAAGGTCACCGGCGCCGCCGCACTCCCCGCCGCCTTCGCACTCGCCGCCGGTCCGACAATCAGCACCATCACCAGCAGCACCGCAATCACCGCCACCTTCGCCACGGTCACCACCGTTTGCAACATGCTGCCCTGCCGGACGCCCAGGTAATTGACAAAGGAAAGCAGCAGAATGGCCGCCACCGCCGTCGCGCGGATTCCCCACTCGCCCATCGGCACGAAATACGCCACGTAGCGCGCAAGAATCACCGACGACGCGGCGATGATCCCCGAATGCGCGCTCCAGAACATGGCCCATCCCCATAGGAATCCGCAGCCTGGCGAAAGTGTCTCCTTCAGGAAAACGTAGACCCCGCCGGTCCTCGGAAAGGCCGAAGAGAGTTCCGCACAGACCAGCGCTCCGAACAGAGTCAGAATCCCCGCCACCATCCACACGGAGAGAACGCCGCCCACGCTCGGCACGTGCCGGTTGATTTCCGAGGGCTGCACAAAGATTGATGCGCCGATGATGATGCCCGCCACCATCGCGGTGGCCTGCAGCAGGCCGATGGGCCGGTCCAAAGCCGGATGTTTGCCGGGCGTCGTCAAGACCCGCCAGTGTACCAAGAATGAAACAGCACATTCACCGCGGAGGTGCGGGGGCGCGGAGGAAACAAGCCTGGTGCGGCCTCGAGCGCATTTCGAAATAGGAACGAGTTTGCAACGGAGATGGCGCAAACTATTTTCCCTCCGCGTGTCCATACCTCCGCGGTGGACACAGCTTCCGGTCTGATGCACGACCCTGCTACAGTAGGCCGAAGGAGTCAGGATGGACGCCAGCGAACAACCTCAACATCGCTTCTGCGCCGAGTGCGGCCGGCCGACGCTCCCCGATGAACTCGCCAGTTTTGGCGGTTACATGGTCTGCCCTGAGTGCAAGAACTCTTACGTTCAGAAACTCCGCGAAGGGGTCCCGCCCGGCGCGCGCGCGTTCCGATTTGGCGGCTTCTGGATCCGCTTTGTGGCCTCTATCCTGGACACCATCATTTTGGTTGTGGTGGCCGGCGTTTTCAGCACGTTCATTTTCGGCTCCTTCATGCCTCGTAGCATGATGCGGGGCAACCCCACGCCCGACGAAGCTCTCGCCATGCTGGGCCCCATAATGGGTATGCTGGGCGCCAGTATGCTGTTGAATATGATCATCGGCTGTTCCTACGAAACTTTCTTTATCGCCCGCCTCGGCGCCACGCCCGGCAAGATGGCGCTGGGCCTCAAAGTGGTCCGGCCCGATGGCGGCCCCATCACGGCCGGCCGCGCCGCCGGCCGCTACTTCGCCAAAATCGTCAGCAGCATGACTCTGACGATCGGCTACATCATGGCCGGCTTCGATTCCCAGAAGCGCGCCCTCCACGACATGATTTGCGACACCCGCGTCATCAAGACTCAGGACTGACGCCGCCCCCATGCCGCTCCTCTGCGCCCGCTGTCAAATGCCCTTGCCCCAGTGGGAACTGACCCATCCCGAGGGCGCCCGCTGCACTTCCTGTTGGTCGCTCAACACCGTGAGCGCTTTTCCCGCCATGTTCCGCGCACCTGCCGCGCCCGCGCGTCCCGCGGTTGCCCTGGATGGCGAAGCCGCCTGCTTCGATCATCCCGGAAAGCGCGCCGTGTCCGCCTGCAACCAGTGCGGCCGCTTCGTCTGCGACCTTTGCCAGGTGGAATTCCATGGCCAGATCTGGTGCCCTTCGTGCGTGGTGGCTGGCAGCGGCGCCGCCCGCGCCGCCAATCCCGATTCTTCGCGCGTTCTCTACGATTCCATCGCCCTGGCCGTGCCCACTCTTTCACTGATCTGCTTCTGGCCCATCACTACTCTCACGGCGCCCGGCACTCTGGTGTTCAGCCTGGTCAAATGGAAGCAGCCGCTCAGCCTGGTCCGACGAAGCCGATGGCGATTCGTGGTGGCCATGGCGATTTCGCTCGCCGAATGCATCGCCTGGCTCTGGCTGCTGGTCTATTGGGTGCAACGGCTGATGTCGGGGCAATGATCATGGAACCGGCCATCGCACAATCCTCGACGCCGTACCGCAAACTTCCCGGCCGGCTACGCGGCATCGGCAACGGCTCCAGTCTCTGGCTGGCTCCCGACCATTTGCTGCTGGTGCGCACCCGCATGTTCCGCGAAGAGTACAAGCGTTTCTATCTGCGCGATATCCAGGCCATCGTCATGGCTAGGTGCCCGCGATTTCACATCTCCACCCGCTCCCTGGCCGTCGCCTTCGCCTGGCTGTTTCCGTGGCTCTTCTGGGTGGTTTTGCCGACCGGTTTTGGCATCGTCTGGTGGGCCGTCGCCGTGATCCTGACCGGTGCGTGGCTGGCTTTCTCGTTCTTCTTTAGCTGCACCTGCCGCCTTTATACCGCCGTCAGCGATGATCCGCTGCCGTCGCTCTACCGCACCTGGACCGCGCGCCGATTTCTGGACGAAGTGAAGCCCTGGATCGACGAAGCGCAGGGCACTCTCGAAGCCAACTGGGCCGAGGCCGTCGATAACTCCGCAGCCGGCCCGGCTGCCGCCGCCCCGGCCACCACGCCAGCCGCCGCTACACCGGCTCTCCGAACCCACACCGCCGCCTGCCTGGTCCTGGTGGCTACCCTCCTGACGCAGGCCACCCTGGACCTCCTGACTCTGCATTCCGTCTCGACCGCTACCGGCTGGATTTTCACGTGCCTCAGTCTGGTCCAGATCCTAAGCGCGATTCGCATCCTGATCGAGCGCCATAGCCGCATTTTGCGCGCCGCCATGCAGCGTGTGGCCATCGCCTCTCTGGTTGTGCAAGGCCTGGTTTATTACGTCGCCGCAGTCACCGCGGCCTTGGTTCCCTCGGGCGGCTTCGCTGGCCCAAACGTATTTTCGCGCGTCATGTTGCCGCAATTCGTCCTGGAGCGCGAGATTGCCGCCGCCATCTACATCGTACTGGCGGTCGTTGGCCTGGCCATCATTTTCCGGCCCGCCGCTGCTCGCCCGCCGGATATCATAGAGAACTGAGGAGCCAACGTGACTCCCCCTGTGCTCGAACAACGCTGCTGGAATCACGAAGACCGCGAGGCCGTCTGCCGCTGCCCGCAGTGCGGCCGGTCTTACTGCCGTGAGTGCGTCACCGAGCACCAGTCACGGCTGCTCTGCGCCGCTTGTCTCCGGTCGGTGGCGCACGAAAGCCGGTCGCGCAGGCGCATCTTGCTGCCCGCCGCCATGGCTCTGGCCGGTTTCGTTCTAGCCTGGTTCGTTTTCTATAGCGCGGGCGAAGCGCTCCTGGAATCCACCGCCCACATGGAGCAATCGATATGGCAAAGCCATTGACACGCGATGGCGCCATCGCCTTGCTCGAAGATGCCGTTCACCTGCTCCGCCGGGCGCCGCTTTCCACCCTGCTCTGCCACCTGGTGGGTAGCGCTCCCCTGGCCCTCGGCCTGCTGATTTTCTGGAACGACGCCACCAACACTCGCACACCCAATTCCACCTGCGCCATCGAATCCCTGGTGCTGGCCCTGCTGCTCGCCTGGATGAACTGCTGGCGTGCCGTGTTCGCGGGCCGTCTGTGCCGGCAACTCAGTGGCGCGGCCGATGCGCCATGGTCCTGGCGGCGCGTATGGAGCCTGCTCGCGGGTCAGGCATTTCTCGGTTCGACCCGGCTCATCGCGGTTCCCGCCGCCGCCCTGATGGTTTTCCCCTTCGCCTGGGTAGTCAGCTTCTATCGCAGCGCCACCACGCTCGCCGACCGCGAGGATCTCGACGTCCTGCAATTGATCGCCCGAGCCCGCCACCTGGCCGGCCTGCAAGGACGGCAAAGCTGGTCCGTGCTCCCCATCCTGGCGTTCCTGCAGTTGCTGGTGTTCGTCAACCTGGCGCTGGCGCTCGCCTCGCTGCCCCAACTCGTCCGCATCCTCACCGGCTACGAATCCGAATTCTCCCGTTCCGGCCTCTACTTCATCTTCAATCCGCTCTTCCTGCTTTCGGTGGTCGCGGTTTCCTGGATGGCCTTCGACCCCTTCGCGCAGGCCGTCTCTTGCGTGCGCTGCTTCCGGGGCGAGTCCATCACCAGCGGCGAGGATCTCCGCGCCGGCCTCCGCGCGCTCATGGGCTCCGCCGTTCTACTGCTGTTGTTGCTCGCGCCGTTCCATTGCGCCGCCGCGGTTTCGCCTCAGGATCTGGAAGCCTCCGTCCGCAAAGCCGAACTCGCTCACGAGTACGATTGGCGTCTGCCGCCGCCCGGTGCCGCCGCCGGCCAGCCCGTGTCCTGGTTCGTCAAAGTCACCGACCGCATCGTCGATGGACTCAGCGCCGCCAAAGACGCCGCCCGTGACGCCATCCGCGCGCTGTTCGACTGGCTGAAGCGCCAGTTTGACCGGATTCCCGCGTCTCCGCCTGGCGCCCTGCCGTCCACAGGCTTGCACCGCGGCATCTATGTATTAACCGCCGCCGTGGTGCTCATTGCCTTGTGGATCGCCTGGCGCCGCCGCTGGTTTAAGCGGGCGCGTCCCAAACTTGCCAATATCCGCTCCCTACCCGCCATCAACCTGGACGCCGAAGATCTTACCGCCGATCGCCTTCCCGAAGAGAGCTGGCTCGACTTGGCCGCGCGCTCGCTCGACGAGCGCAACTTCCGCCTCGCCCTGCGCGCCTTCTATCTCGCCAACCTGGCATGGCTCGGCCGCCACGACCTCCTCGCCATTCATCCCGGCAAAACCAATCACGAGTACGAAATCGAGCTTCGCCGCAAGGCTCGCTCCTTCGCCGAAGCGCGCCGCCTGTTCTCCCTCAATGTCGCCGCTTTTGAGCGCGCCTGGTATGGCCTCCACGAAGTCACCGCCGATGACGCCGGCGAATTCCGCCGCCGCATCGACGCCATGAAGCAGGGGGTCCCCGCATGAGCAGCACGCGCGCATCACTCCTCTTCATTTTTTTCGCGGCCGCGTTCACCTATGGCCTCATCCGTCTCTTCAGCCTGCAGTTCGCCTCTGGCGATGTCTATCCCGAGCTTTCCAGCCTGCGCGCCGATCCGGCAGGATCGAAGCTTCTCTACGACACCCTGGCGCTCACGCCTGGAATCAAGGTCTCGCGCAACTACCTGCCGCTGGATTCACTCGATCAGACCGGCGCGACGGTCTTCCTGCTGGCTTCCAACCCCGGCGCCTTCGACAATGAGCCGTACCTCAAGACGATCGAAAGCCTTGCCGGCCGCAGCAATCGCGTGGCCGCCGCCATGGACTGGCAATTCCCCGACGCTCCCAGCAGCAAGGAACTGAATCGCCTCTGGCATGTCCGCTTCGCGGTCGATCCCGACAAACATCACACCCATCATCTCTATTTCGCCGAAGCTACCGGCTGGCAGGTGGTGGACCAGGTCGCCGGGAAGTTCCTGGCCATCGAGCGTACATTCGGCAAAGGCACGGTTGTGCTTCTCTCTGAATCCGACGCTTTCACCAATCAGTCCACCGCCGCCATGGATCGTCTCACCGCCGTTTCCGACGCCATCGGCTCCAGCCACGAGGTGATTTTTGACGAGGAACACTTCGGCATCGCCGAATCCGGCAGCGTGGTCGGCCTGGCGCGCCGCTTTCGCCTCGGAGGCATGTTCATCGGTCTCGCCATCTGCGCCGCGCTGTTTCTGTGGAAGAGCGCTTCCGCTTTTCCCCCGCCCGCTCCGGCCGCGCCTGTGGAACGGCTGGCCGGCCGCACTTCGCTTTCCGGATTGCTCACCCTGCTCCACCGCCATATTGCCCCTCGCGATCTGGCCACCGCCTGCTGGCGCGAGTGGCTCTCCACGCATCGTTGCGATGTCACACCAGAGCGCCTGCGCGACGTGGAAAGCGTTCTGCGCGATCGCGCCGCCCGCCCGCTCGAAGCCATGCGCGAAATCCAAATCGTCTTGCAAGCGAAAGGACCGCTTTGAACCTCGATCAATTTCAGACCGCCACCGAAAAGATTCTGGCCGGCATTCGCCAGGTGATCATCGGGCAGGATGAAGTCATCCGCTATTCGCTGGTGGTGGTGCTTACCAACCAGCACGCCCTCATCGAAGGCGTCCCCGGTCTCGGCAAGACGCTTCTGGCGCGCACCCTGGCCGCCGCGCTCGGTTGCGATTTCAAACGCATCCAGTTCACGCCCGACCTGATGCCCGCGGACATCACCGGCACCAACATCTTCAACTTGCAGCGCAACGAGTTTTCGCTGGTCAAGGGACCGCTCTTCACTACCTTTCTGCTGGCCGACGAAATCAACCGCGCGCCCGCCAAGACCCAATCCGCGCTGCTCGAAGCCATGCAGGAACGCACCGTCACCATCGACCGCGAAACCCACCGGCTTTCTCCCAACTTCACCGTTTTCGCCACCCAGAACCCCATCGAATCCGAAGGCACCTATCCGCTTCCCGAAGCGCAGAAGGATCGCTTCATGCTCAAGATCCCGATGACGTGGCCCTGCGGCGCTGACGAATTGTCGCTCGCCCGCCGCAGCCTGGGTGACTCCGCGCCCGAAGCCGTCTTGCAGCGCGGCGAAGTCCATCAATGCCTCACCGAGCCCGAACTCGTCGCCATGCGCGAAGCCCTGGCGCAGATCAACGTCAGCGATCAATTGGTGGATTACGCCGTGCAAGTGGTGCGCCGCACGCGCACCGACGATGCTATTCTTTCCGGCGCCAGCCCGCGCGCCAGCCAAGCCCTGCTCCGTGCCGCGCGCGCCTGGGCGGCGCTTTCCGGCCGCGATTTCGTCAGCCCCGACGACATTCGTGCCGTCGCATCCCCCGTGCTGGAGCACCGTCTGCTGCTCCGCCCGGAATCGGAACTGGAGGGCGTCCGCACCGCCGAAGTGCTCGACCGCATCCTGCATGAGGTGCCAGTGCCTCGATGATTGTTCCCTCCCAGCGCTTGATGCTGATGGCCGCGGTGGTGGTTGTGCCGCTCTCGACCGCCGCCGGTTTCGTCCCCGGCATCGCGCTGCCCTGCGTCATCACCCTTGTACTATTCGCGGCGGCGGCCGCCGCGGATGCCGTTCGTTCGCTCGAACGCCTTGATGCGCTCGACTTGCGCCCGCCCGCCTTTCTGCGCCTCACCAAGGATGTCCCCACGCATCTGCCGGTCTTCATCGACAACCGCTCGCCGCACCCCATCGCGCTGCGGCTCAGCGCCGTCATGCCCAGTGGAGTCGCATCCGAATCTCTCATCGAAGACCTCGTCGCGCCCGCCGGCGCTTCGCGCTTCGATTGGCAGGCCACCGGAATGGCGCGCGGCGATCATCCGCTCACCGCCCTGCATCTCGAGGTCGCTTCGCCCTTCGGTCTGTGGCTAGCCCGCGCCAGGCGCGCGGCCGCTTGTTCCCTGCGCGTCTATCCCAATCTCTGCGATCGCTCCACCGCCGTGCTTTTTCTGAAGCGCGCCGATGCCGGTCCGCGCGCTCATCGCCTGCTGGGCAAAGGGCGCGAGTTCGACAACCTCCGCCAGTACATGCCCGGCGATAACTTCGAAGACATCTACTGGAAGGCCACCGCCCGGCGTCATTTTCCCGTCGTCAAACTGTACCGCGCGGAGCACGCCCAGGAAGTCTATGCGATCGTCGATGCGTCGCGCCTCTCCGCGCGCCACGATATCCTCGAAAGCTACGTCAACGCCGCGCTCCATCTGGCGCTGGTCGCCGAACGCCAGGGCGACCGCTTCGGCCTGCTCACCTTCAGCGACCGCACCCACCGCTTCCTACGCGCGGCAAGCGGCCTCAACCATTTCCGCCTCTGCCGCGAGACCATATACAACCTCCAGGCCCGCAAAGTGAGCCCCGATTTCCGCGACGTCTTCACCAACCTCCAGTTGAATCTTCGCCGCCGGGCCTTGCTGGTCTTTTTCACCTCCCTCGACGACGCGCTGCTGGCCGAAACCTTCGAACGCGAAATCTCCCTGCTGGCGCGCCGTCATGTGGTCCTGGTGAACGTCACCCGGCCCTCCCTCGGCCCGCTCTTTTCCGGCGAGCCCGCCCCCGATCTCGACGCGCTCTACACCGGTCTGGCCGGCCAAATGCTCTCCAACCGCATGCGCCGCCTGGCCTTGGCGCTGGGCAATCGCGGCGTCCGCCTTTCCACCGTGGACTCGCTCCGTATCAAAACTCAGGTGACTGCCGAGTACCTGGAAGTGAAGCGGAGGCAATTGCTGTGATCATCGACCTTCCCCGGTTCGTCGCCGCCGAGCGCGTTTATTGGGACGAACTCGCCGCCCTGCTGGCCCGTCTCGAGACCGAACCCGAGGCGCGCCTTTCGCTGCCCGAAATCCAGCGGCTGCATTACCTCTATGAACGCAGTTCGGCCGACCTCGCGCAGCTCGACACGTTCTCCACCGAACCCAACCTGCGCGCCTTCCTCGAATCGCTGGTGGCGCGCGCATATACCGAGATTCACGAGACGCGCGCGCCCGTCAAGCTCCGCTGGAAATCCGTGGTGCTGGCCTTCCCGCGAGCCTTCCGCCGCCACCAGGGAGCCTTTCGCCTCTCGCTCGGCGTCACCCTCCTCGGCTGCGCCTTTGGATGGTTCGCCCTCCGCATGGACCCGCACGTCAAGGCCGTGCTCATGCCCTTTCCCGGCCTGAACGGCTCTCCCGCCGAGCGCGTCGCCAAAGAAGAAAGCGCCAAGACCGACCGCCTGGGCGGTGAGAAGGCCACGTTCTCCGCCGAGTTGATGACTCACAACATCCACATCACCGTGCTCACTCTGGCCTTTGGTATGACGTGGGGCGTGGGAACCCTGATCCTCCTTTTCTATAACGGCGTCATTTTGGGAGCGGTAGCCGCGGATTACATCGGCGCCGGGTTCGGCACGTTCCTAACTGCCTGGCTGCTGCCCCACGGATCCATCGAGATTCCCGCCATCCTGCTGGGCGGCCAGGGCGGCTTCATTCTGGCCGGGGCGCTCATCGGTTGGGGCGAACGTACGCCGCGCACCGAACGCCTGCGCGCTGTCACTCCCGACGTGTTCGCCATCATCGCCGGCGCCGCCGCGCTCCTGGTGTGGGCCGGCATGGTCGAAGCGTTTGTCTCGCAATACCATCAGCCCGTGCTGCCCTATAGCCTCAAAATCGTATTTGGCATTTGCGAGCTCGCGGCGCTGACGGCATTCCTGGCGTGGGCCGGACGCGAATGAAAACCGCACGCCAATCCCGTCTTTCCATTGAAACTCCCGAAGGCGTGGTCTTTTCCTTCGAGCTGGCCACGCCGGTTTCGCGCGCCCTGGCCTGGGCCATCGACGCTGCCGCCATCGTCACTGCCTGCACCTTGATTGGCCAAATCTGCTCGGCCGCCAACCTCTTCAGCCGTGACGTGGCCGCCGCCGTCACTACTGTGCTCTACTTCGCCATTTCGGTGATCTACGGCATTCTGCTGGAGTGGCGCTGGCGCGGCCAGACCATCGGCAAGCGCGTCCTGGGGGTGCGCGTTCTCGACATCCATGGCATGCGCCTGCAACTTTCGCAGATCGTGCTGCGCAATCTGTTGCGTCTCATCGATACGCTGCCCGCGTTTTACCTCGTCGGCGGCATCGCCTGCCTGTTCAGCCGCAACGCCCAACGCCTGGGCGATCTGGCGGCCAACACCATCGTGGCCCGCGAGCGCAAACCGCAAGAGCCCGATCTCGACGAAATCGCGCCCGCCAAATACAATTCCCTATTAGCCTATCCGCACCTGGCCGCGCGTCTGCGCAGCCTGGTGACTCCCGAAGCCGCCGCCATCGCCATCCAGGCCCTCACCCTGCGCGGCGGCTACGAACCCAGCGCAAGAATAGAGCTCTTCGCCGCCCTGGCCGCTTACTTCCGCTCGCTAGTCGAATTCCCCGAGCAGGCCTTGGAAGGCGTGACTGACGAGCAATACGTCCGCAGCGTCCTGCGCGTAATCTACACGGCCTGAGCGGTTCCCGCCCCATAACTAAAGATAATCTGGACCCTGCTGTCCCCCGGCCTGCACAATAGAAATGGGTTCGCACCCGCACAGAGACATGCTTCCCTCCCTTTTCCGCCGGGAATTTCCCGCGCCCTCGATGGCAGTATTCTTCGCCCTTCAGACCCTGGATGTGCTCACCACGCTGATCGGGCTGCACGTAGGGGCCAGGGAAGCCAGCCTGTTCGTCGGCCGGTTGCTGCAACTGGGGCCCGTAGAGGGCCTGCTGATTTCGAAATGCTTCGCCGTGATCCTGGCGGCTGCGGCTTTGGCCTTCGGGCGTCCGCGCGTGGTGGTGTTTCTCAATTACTGGTTCGCGGCGCTGGTCGCCTGGAACCTCTACACCATTCTTTCGTCGCTGGCCGCACTTAGAGCTTGAGCCAGGCGTTGGCTCTGTTTCTGTTTTTCCCCGCGCTTCGGTGTCTCCGCGTTACGGAAGGCGCCGAAACGTTGAACCCTTACGAACTCCCGATCAGCACGCCGGTCGCGAACACCAATACGCCGCCGAGGCCCACCTGCAAGGCCGCGGACACCGCCGACGTCTCCATATATTTCTGGCGGATCCAGGAAATCACACCCAATTCCGCCGCCACCACCACAATCGCCGCCGTGAGCGCGGCGGAAAAGCCGGGGATCAGAAACGGCAGCGTGTGCCCGATACCGCCGAGAGTCGTCATCAGCCCGCAAACCAGACCGCGCATCCAGGGGTGGCCGCGTCCGGTGAGACTTCCATCATCGGAAAGCGCTTCCGCGAATCCCATGCTGATGCCGGCGCCCAATGAGGCCGCCATGCCCACCAGGAACGCGTCCTGCGGCTTGTGCGTGGCGAAGGCCGCGGCGAAGACCGGGGCCAGCGTGGAGACCGAGCCGTCCATCAGGCCTGCCAGCCCCGGTTGCACGATTTGCAGAACGAACAGGCGTCGATTGGCCTGATCTTCCCGCACCCGCATGTCGCCGCCCAGCTTATCTTCTTCGAGCGCCTCGGCCCGTTCCTCATGCGAGCGCTCTTCCTGCGCGAGGTCGTCCAGCAACTGGCGGATATTGGCATCCGCGGTGCGTGCGGCGGCTTTTTCGTAAAACTGGCGCGTCTCGATTTCCATGGAGGCCGCGGCATTGCGGACGATGTCGAGCCCCAGCGGCCGGATCAGCCATACCGGTCTGCGATTCACGAAGCCGCGCACGTCCTGGCGGCGAATGAGCGGGATGTGATCGCCGAACTTCTTTTGGAATAACTCAATCAGGCGCCGGCGGTGCCCGGATTCTTCCTGCCGCATGCCGTCGAAAATGGCTGCCGTCGCGGGAAAATCCTGGCGAAGGCCATCGGCAAAATCCGCGTAGACGCGCTCATCCTCCTCTTCGAGAGAGACGGCCAGCGCCAGGATTTCGCGTTCCGACAAGCTGTTGAATGCGCGCATCTTTCCACTCTACCCTCTCCGGCCGTGCTAGGATCAAGCCTGAAATGGCATTCGCGGATTTGACCAAGCAACTCGCCCAGCAGGCGCTGCTCTCAGCCACCCAGGAGCCACCGGCCCCCCTGGAAAATCCGGGCGCGGTCATGCTCGGGCAGATTGGCGCCATGCAGAAGGCCTTGAAGGACGACGAAGAGTTGGTGGTCTTCCTCCACTGCGCGGCGGAACGGATCCGCGTGATGGAAATCTACCTGCCTTCGCCGCAAGTAGCGGTGCTGAGCGGTGTGGATGCCAATCGCACGCCAGCGCGCGTGGTTTCGGCGGTGGAGGCGCTGCAACTCGTCACCCGAACCGGCAGGGTGCAGCCCGGAGCGAAGGCCGTGCGGGTCACCCTGGTGATGCCGAAGGCAAAAGATTCCAGCAGGAAATGACGCGCGTTTCGCGTTCGTAACCCAGCGCGCTCACTGAGCCCGTGCTCAACGCGAATAGGCCGCCGCAACGCGGGTCGAGCTGGAGCCAACTTGCGGCGAGGATCCGCAGAACGTGGCCGTGGGCGAACAGCGCGGTATCGCCATCGGCAGCCATGGCTCGCGCCAGCACGGCTTCGGCCCGCGCCGCAACCTGCTCGATGGTTTCGCCGTTCGGCACGCCATCGCGCCACAGCGACCAGCCGGGCCGTTCTTTCTGGATGTCGGGAGTTGCGCGGCCTTCGTAGTTGCCGTAGTCCCATTCGCAGAGGTTGGGATCGACCTGCGCGCCATCGCCGTAGCCAGCCAGACGGCAGGTGTCGCGCGCGCGCTCCATGGGACTGGTGAGAACCAGCGCGAATGTCCGGCCTTTGAACCAGCGGCCAATGGCGGCGGCGTTATCGCGTCCGGCGGCGGTGAGCGGCAGGTCCGTCCGCCCGGTGTGCGCTCCCGAGCGGCTCCATTCAGTTTCGCCGTGCCGGATGAGCCAGATTCCCCGCGTCATCTCCTACACTATAGTGGATGATTCGCACCCTGCTCCTGGCGGCCCTCGCTGCCGTGGCCCCGGTAGCCCTCGCGGCGACCTCGGACTGATGCCCATACCAGTCAAGGTGGCGTGACCCACTGCCCACCTCCGGACAGCGATTTCCCAGGAACGGCCGTCGCCCGCGTTTCCCACCCCAGGGCCGCCGCAAAACGGGGACTGCTACCAATTCCAGCCTTTGGAATTGGATAGCTCCCCGCTTGGCCCCTCGGGCGCCATTCCTGCCCAGCCAATTCAATGGCACCCGACGTGCAATATGCCGGTCATGGGGAAAACTGTTCGGCTTCGTGAGCCGCTCTCTGGGTCTCCCACTCTGGATTATCTGAACCAGCGCGTGGCAGCCGGGTGGAAACTGGTAGCGCTCGAATGGGAGCGCGAGTCCGAAGGACAGGCTGCCGATAGGCCGCCGGCCAGCGAAGAAGTTCCTTATGGTGTGCAGGTGTCGAGCGACGGTCTGCGGCTGATCGAGAACCCCGTGGAGCGCCAGATCATTATCCTGGCGCTCGACCGCATCGTGGACGACCGTCCGCTCTCGCAAGTGGCCGAGGAGTTAAACCAGCGCGGCCACCGCATGCGCGACGGCCAGCAATGGACTCCGGCCGCCTTGTTCAAACTGCTGCCGCGGATGATCGAAGTAGGCCCACGCCTGTTCGTCAGTGATGAATGGGCAGACCGTAGGTGCCGGTTGCCGCGGACGGTGTAGCGCGTCAATCCCGATCGACGCCACAGAGGGACCCAAATACTAGCGGTTTCAGCAGGAAGGGTGACTGCATTTCACTTCATTTTTTCTTTAGAATCAAATATTTACAGGAAAGGAGACGGGCCGCCGGCTGGAAAGCCGGCGTTGCGGGCCGAAGGCCCGCTCCACGAACAGAGCATCGTAAGCTCCACGGTCTTCCGTCTGCTTCAGCCTCTGGAACTTGAAAGCGACCGAAGTTTCGGCGGCCTCGCGCTGATAACTACTATTAGTTTCAATACGGTTCCTTCCAGGAAACCGCCGCAGCTTCGGCCGCCGGGATTCCTCTTCCGCCGTTCCCGCCAAGCGCGCTCGTCGGTACCCTCATTAATGGTATTGTGGGTCCTATAGTCTGGAACTATAATTACTACGGGATGTAAGGTAAGCACCTGCTCAAAGTGGGGTTATCCCAGTTCCGTGGGAGGAATCGGCGATGACGACAAACGCCAAGCCTGATCGAGGCAGCGTCGAGATGAATTCCGAAGAGTGCAAGGGCTGTGGCCTCTGCGTGGAGGCCTGTCCGCCCAAAGTGTTGCGCCTGGCCGAAGAGTTGAATCACTACGGCTATCACCCGGCCGTCTACCTGGGCAACGGCTGCACCGGTTGTGGGATCTGTTTCTTCGTTTGCCCGGAGCCCGGTGGAATCCGCGTGCTGCGCCGCGAACTGGAGCCGGCCGCGGCCTGAGCAAGGGAGAAAACCATGAAGCCACAACTCACCAAGGGAAACGAAGCCATCGTGAAGGCCGCGGTGCTGGCCGGCTGCCGCGCTTATTATGGATACCCCATCACGCCCGCCAGCGAAATTGCCGAAGCCGCCGCGCTCTACCTGCCGCAAGTGGGCGGGGTCTTCGTCCAGGCGGAGAGCGAAACGGCGGCGGTGAACATGCTGTACGGCGGCGCATCGGCAGGCGTGCGCGTGATGAGCGGATCGAGCGGCCCCGGCATCAGCCTCATGCAGGAAGGCATCAGCTATCTGGCGGGGGCCGAGTTGCCCTGCGTGATCGCCGACATCATGCGCGGCGGTCCCGGCCTGGGCAATATCGCGCCGGAGCAGAGCGACTACCACCAGGTCGTCAAAGGCGGCGGCCACGGCAATTACCGTACGCTGGTGCTGGCGCCGGCGTCGGCCCAGGAAATGGCGGACTTGACCACTCTGGCCTTCGACCTCGCCGACCGCTACCGCAACCCCGTGGTGGTGCTGGCCGACGGTAATATCGGCCAGATGATGGAGCCGGTGCGCTTCGCCGATCCCATCGCGGTTCCCGCACCGCAGGAATGGGCCGTGCTGGGAACCGCGGGGTCGCGCCCCAACCTGGTGACTTCGATCTACCTCGAGCCCGACATCCTGGAGCGCCATGTACGCAAGCTGGAAGCCAAGTATCAGGCGGCCGAACGGGCCGAGGTACGTGCCGAATGCTGGCGCACGGAAGACGCCGAGATCGTACTGGTTGGATACGGCATTATGGGCCGCATCCTGAAAGCCGTTGTGGAGCAGGCCCGCAAACGGGGCTTGAAGGTTGGGTTGCTCCGCCCCATCACGCTGTATCCGTTTCCCGCGCCGCAGATTCGCGAACTCAGCAAGCGCGTCAAGGGCTTCCTGGTAGCGGAGCTTTCCACCGGCCAACTGGTGGACGACGTGCGGCTGGCGCTCGAAGGCCGCTCGCCCGTGGAGTTCTTCAGTCGCGTCGGCGGCAACGTCCCGTCCGCCGAGGAAGTGTTGGAAGTGGTGGAACACAAATTCGGATCCTGCTTCCAGCCTGAGGAGGTTTTGGTCCATGGCTAGCTTTACCGTGACCCACGAGAAGTCTCCGTCGTTCTACAGTCGCTTCGAGCGCAAAGGCGAGTTGCAGCACCAGACGCACTACTGTCCCGGTTGCGGACACGGCATCGTGCACAAGCTGCTGGCGCAGGCGATTAGCGATTTAGGCGTGCAGGACCGCACCGTGCTGATCAGCCCGGTGGGCTGCTCGGTATTTGCCTATTACTATCTCGACGTCGGCAACATTCAGGTAGCGCACGGGCGCGCGCCCGCCGTAGCCACGGCAGTCAAGCGCAGCCGGCGGGATTCCATCGTGGTCAGCTACCAGGGCGACGGCGACCTGGCGGCCATTGGCACCGCCGAGATCGTCCACGCCGCCAACCGCGGCGAACCCATCACCGTGCTCTTCATCAACAACGGGATCTACGGCATGACCGGCGGCCAGATGGCTCCCACTACGCCGCTTGGCAAGAAGAGCACCACCACCCCATTTGGCCGCGACCCGCACACCGAGGGTTATCCCGTACACGTCTGCGAATTACTGAATTCGCTGGAGGCCCCGGTCTTCATCGAACGCGTTGCCCTGGGCAACAACAAGCAGATCATGGCCGCCGCGAAGGTGATCCGCCGGGCCATCGAGAACCAGGTCAAGGGCCTGGGTTTCTCATTCGTGGAAGTGCTGTCGCCGTGCCCCACCATCTGGAAATTCCAGCCGGTCGACGCCCAGCGGTTCGTGCGCGACGAAATGGCCAAGGTATTTCCGGTGGTCAACCTGCGCGATCGCACCAAGGAAGTGCAGCCCTGGGCCGGTCCGCCGCCGGCGCCTCCCGTGGCAGACATTCCGCGCATTCTTGGGCTCGTGGATGGAGCCGGTCAGGAATCCGTCGAGCCGCCGGCCGACCGCGCGCTGGATCTGCGTATCAAAGTGGCAGGCTTTGGCGGGCAAGGTGTCCTGATGCTGGGCGAGGTGCTGGCGGAGGCCGGCCTGGAGTCCGGCTACGAAGTTTCCTGGCTGCCCTCGTATGGGCCGGAGATGCGTTCGGGAACGTCCAACTGCAGCGTTCGGCTGTCGGCCTCTCCCATCGCTTCCCCGTTGGTCTCGCGGCCCAACGTCCTTCTCGCGCTTAACGAGCCATCGCTGCGCAAGTTTCTACCCGCGGTCGATCCCGGTGGAATCGTGCTGTATAACGGAGCCGCGCTGCCGGAAGATTGTGTCCGCAAAGACCTGCGCATGATCGCTATGCACTTCTCATCGCTCGCCGACAAGTTGGGCGATCAGAAGGTCGGCAATATGGTCATGCTCGGCGCTCTGCTTGAGGCCACCGGAATGCTGGAGCCTGAACAGGTCAACGGCGCGCTCCACAGCCTGGTGAAGAACAAGAAGTACTTCGACCTCGATCTGAAAGCTCTGGAACTGGGCGCCGAAGAGATCCGCAAAGAACCGCTGCCGGTGGGCGAAGACTACCTCTGGGGCGTGTGATCGTAGGGTCTGTCCTACCGGTCGCAGCAGGGCTTGGTGACGAGGATCTGCGGCAGAGTCGGCTGCGCTTCACTGACATCCGGCGCGAAGTAGTGTTGTTCGGAAAGGCTGCGATAGATGGCTCCCGCCACGCCCGCCGCCACCGGCCCGCTCACTGACTTATTAATGGCCGCCAACATCACTACCACCACCAGTTGATGCTTGCCCACGTCGTTGAACGACCCGAACCACCCCATGTGGCTGGACGAGTTGAAATCCGTGCACGTTCCGGTCTTTCCGAGGATCGGTTCGTTGGAATCGTATCCGGCGCGCCGCGCCGTTCCGAAATCCACCGCGCCGCGCATGCCAACTTTCACATCGGCGATGCCGTTAGGCACCAGTTCCAGCGGCCGCTTCACCTTCGGCGTAAAGTTGTCGATGTCTTCCGATCTTCGGGGGTATTGCAGATAGTAGAGCGTCCCGCCGTTGGCGATGGCCGAGAGCATTGCTCCGAGTTCCAGCGGCGTCACCAGGAAGCCTTCTCCGAAACTGGTCATCATCCCCACGCCGCCGTATTTAGGCGCTTCCGGCACAATCGTCCCGGGCTGTTCGCCTTCGATATCCAGACCCGCCTTTTCTCCCAGCCCCAGCATCTGCGCGTAGTGCGCCACGCGCTCGTAGCCCAGCCGGTTGCCCAGCGTCGCGAAATACGGATTGTTGGAATGCGCCAGAGCCGTGGTCAGGGTGAAGCTGGAAACCCGGCTCAGCCGGATCACCGTGTCGCGCTCCACTACGTGCTCGCTCAGCGCGGCCAGAGCCGTCACAAGCTTGATGGTGGAACACGGCGTGAAGCCGGCCTTCAATCCCAGCTTCTGGTTGACCATGCTCAGAACCCGGCCGCTGTTGGGATCCACCACCAGGACGCTTCCGTTGGTAGTTCCCAGTGCACTGACCGCGGCGCGCCGCACCGTGAGGTCGTCGCCGTCCACGTTGTCGCCCTCCGTCGGATCCACCGGGGGCGGCTTTCTTACGGCCTTCTTAACGGCCTTTTTCTTGGTGCTGGTGGCTGCGGCTTTCCCGCGCCTGGGGGCATTGGCAGACTGGGCAGCCGCAAACTGGCCGCTCACCAACAGACTCGCGACGATCGCCGGCAACCAGAAATTTTTCATCGCAGCTTCATAAAATACAACACCAGTATAGCTGGCCGTGTGCCGTTTCGTACGTTGGACACCCCATTATGGTGCAATCCTCAACAACGCGTCAACTCATGCCGCGGAAATGGGCTGACGCTAACTTCTCATCCGCAGCAGGAAGTACATACCAGCCAGCCCGAACACAACGTCCGGCGCCCACGCCGCCATGGCCGGCGGCAACTGGCCCACTTCCCCAATCTTCTCGAACAAGGTGGAAATCCCTACGTAGGAGAGCGCGATCGCGATGCTCACCCCGATGCCCGTCATGGCGCCGCGGTTGCCCACCAGAAATCCGAAGGGGATCGCAATCATGGCCATGATCAGCGCAAACAGCGGCATCGAAAACTTGCGATAGAGCTGCACCTCCAGACCCACCGTGTCATTCCCGTAGCCGCTATCGCGCAGGTCGCGGATGTACTGATCGAGCTGCACGAAGTTCATTTGCGAGTCTTGCAGGTACTCCTTCAGAAAATAGCCCGGCGGCTCGGTCAGCTCCGGAAACGTGGTCGCCTGAAAACCCGTGCGGGTACAATTCGTGTCGCTCTGGAAATCGTTTTTCCAGCCATTTTCGAAGATCCACGTTCCCGCACTGGCGCTCCAGCGGGCCCGCTCGGCTTTGATCTGGCGCACCAACTGAAACGTGGACGGCTGCAGTTCGTAGGCATTCACGTCCACCATGGCTTGTTGAGTCGGGTCGAAGAGGCGGTAATAGTAAATGTGGAAGCCCTTCCCCATGGTCCACTTGCGGTCCGGGCGATAGTACGTTTGCACCGGCTTTCCCTTGATTTCGTCGCGCAATTTGTCCTGCTTGCGGTTGGCCTCCGGCACGTAGTAGTAATCAAACGCGAACAACCCGCCGCTGAGCAGCGTGCTGGCAATCAGAATGGGCAAGGCCATGCGGTAGAGGCTCACGCCGCAGGCTTTGAAAGCCGTCACCTCGTTCTGCTTGCTGAGCACGGCCAGGTTCACCAGTACCGCGACCAGCACGCAGATGGGCGTCAACTCGTAGATCAGCATGGGCGAGAGAAAGAACAGGTACGTCAACATCTTCTTGAGCGAGATGTTGTGGCGGATCATGTCTCCGGTCAGCTCGAAAAAGTTGAACACCAGGAACATGGAGACGAACGCCGCCAGCACGATCCCCAAGTAAAACAGGAAATTCGTCAGAACGTAGGTATCCACAAGCTGCGGCAGCAGCGGAATCCTCCAGTAGGGCGCCCGCTCGACGCCTTTGGGCGCGCGCGGCTTCATCCATCCGAACAGCCGCGTCATTCCTGACGCCAGGCTGGCCAGCAGATCGCGATCGCCCGGCTGTTCCATACGGACCAGAAAAACGATCCCCGCCAGACCAAATGCGATGTCGGGCAGCCAGCTCGCTACCGGCACGGGCAGGGCCCTTTGTTTGGCCACGTTCACCAAAGCCATGTAGGCAAGGTAATAGCAGAAGAAACCCAGGAACACGCCGATCACGTACGACGCCGATTTGCCGCCCTTGCGAGTGGCGATGCCCAGCGGGATCCCGACCAGCGCCAGCATGATGCTGGCCACCGGCAAGGCAAAGCGCTGCTGCAATTCGATGGCCGCCTCAAGCCAGTCCGGGCCCTTGTAGTGCATCAGCGTGCGGGTGCTCATGGCGCGCGGCTTCTGCGCCATCTGCTCCGGCGCCTTCCCTTGCAGTTCTTCGGTGGCATCCGGCGCAAAATAGTCCTGCGAGATCAGGTCCTTGCCCATCTCATGCCGCGCGAAGTTGTGAAGTTCGAGCTGGATTTGGCTGGCCTTGGGGTCCGAAACCGCGACGGCTTCCCGCGCCACCGTGATCATGGGCCCATCGGCTTTCTCGCCGATCCCTTTCTTGCGCTCTTCCGGCGGCGTAGTGTCGGCGATGAACACACCGCGCCAGGGAGTCGGCGCTCCCGCCGGCGTCAGGCCCACTTCGTCTACGTACAGAATGGTATTGGGAAAGTCCTCGTCGAAAAACCGCGGTGGGATCTCGGCCGTGAGGCGGTTGGCTGCCAGCTCATTGATGATGCGCGTGCTCTCGTTGATGGAGTACGGCGTCAGCCGCAGCGAAGCCCACGCCGCCATCCCCATGCCGAGCGCCGCGAACAACAACACCGGCGCGATCACCTTGCGGCTGGATACTCCGGCCGCGCGCATGGCGATGATCTCGCCGTCCGAGGCCATCCGCCCCAACCCGACCAGAATGCCGATCAGCACTCCGAACGGAATGGTGAATGGCAACACCGGCGGCAGCACCAGGGCCAGCAGAGTCAATACCGTTCGCGGTCCCGGGCTGCTCCCCACCAGCAGCTTGAACAGCGTGTCGGCGCTGTGCAGGAACATGACAAAGGTGGCCAGCAGCGTGCCCAGCACCGAGCTGGTCAGGATTTCACGGAATACGTATCGGCCAAGAAGGCGCACAGCCGCGTTACCGCTTCATCTCCGGCGCCGGCACCACCGGCAGCTTGGGCTGCTCCTCTTCGGCGGGGTGCAGCTCCAGATCGTCAATCAGGATGGAAGGCGCCACTACGCAGGTTTCCGCGGTAAACGACGAGCCGTTGATGAGGGCGAACGGCGCTTCGTTGTCCAGGAACTCGAACATCGTCTGGTCGTCTCCCGCCGCCAGAATGTCTTTCAACGACCGCGCCGTGAATCCGCGGAATCGCAGCCCGCGCACCAGTTCCTCATGTCCGTCCGGGAAGACTTTATACACCAATATGGGCACGCTCACGGGGTGCGCCGCGCCTTGCGAGGCCTGGAGCAGAGAGCGCGCTTCGTCGATTGCCGCCGAAGAGGGAAAATCCATCTTGCGCACAATGATTCCGTACGGCTTGCCGCGCGGCTGGATCAGCTCGATGAGTTTCTTCTTCAGGTCCGCCGCCGGCATCGTCTCGCTGGAGCTCACAAACAGGTTGCTGATGTCCGCGTAGCTCGAAGCGCCCGCTCCTGGCAGCCGCGCCCGCCCGTTCGAACCTTCAAAGCCCTTCACCGGCTGCCGCGTCAGGAGAAAGCCTTTCAGCACGCCCTTTTCCACCAGGCGCAGCGGTTTTGGGATGACGCCTTCGCGGTCCACTTCATACGAGCCGAACAGCGGGCGGCCACGCCATTCTTTCTGCGTAGGATCGTCCACCACGTCGAAGGTATCCGGCAGCACGCGCGCGCCCATGCGCCCTTCCAGATCGCTTGCCGGAGCGGATCCGCCGCGCCCGCCGGCCGGCCGCCGCAGCAGCGCGAGGTTCTTGCCCAGCACTTCGGCGAACACCTGCGCGCCCGCCATGCCTTCGAAGAGCACCGGCCCGCTGTAGTCTTCGCCTTTCGCCGCCTTGGCCAGCGCCGCCACGTTCTCCGCCAGGGCCGTCGCGCCGCGCTCCATCTCGATTTCCGAAGCCATGTGCGCCAGGTCCAGCGAGTGGAAAGCCACGGCGTCCCGCACCGCCATCCCGTCCGGCGCCTGTGCCATGGCGCGAGCCCGCACGTAGGTGACGTTCTCCACGGCCTTTACTTCGGTGCCCTCGGAGTTCACCACATAGTAGCCGCCTTCGGCCGATTGCAGGTCCACCTCCGAGTTCTTCACATCCGGGAACTTGGCGAAGATTCCCGACAGCTTGCGCACGCGGTTGGCCCATTCGTCCTCGTCAATGGCCAGACGTCCGAACGGCTTCACATAGTGCACCGGTTCGGCGTGGGCGAAATCGTCGAGTTGGTCGCCCTGCTGGATGTTGCGCATGGCCGCGCGCTTGCGCGACAGCGCTTCAAGCGCCGCCTTGTATGCCGAATCCGTCTCCAGCCAGAGGAAGCGCCGCAGCACCGGATAGGAATTCTCGACCGGGAAACTCTCCAGGTCGTAGCGCGACCCGCCGAATCCGCCGCCCGCGTAGTTGGTGTTGTCGAACTTGTAGGAGCCTACGCGCACGTGCACTTCGGGCTCGCGGAACAGATCCCGCCGCCGCGCAACCAGCCCGCCCAGGTTGGCCGTTACCGAAAACGAGTCGGCTTCGTCCAGCACGTACTCCACGAAATACGGCGCCTCCATGTTGGGCAGGTTCAGCTTGCTGGATCGCGCCGCCTCGTCTCGCATGGCCGCAATCATGGGGTCCGTCACCGGCGCCTGGGCAATGGCCACAGCCGTCAGGGCCACCGCTCCCGCCGCCGCCAGCAGGATTCTCATTTCCCCGCTCCCTTCGGTTCCATGTCGGTGGGTTGGGGAAGCAGCGGCGGCCGGTCGTTCGACTTGGCCTTCTTCTCGATTTCAATCTCCGACACCAGAATCGCCGGCGACACGGCCGACACCGGCACGCTGCCCGATTCCGCGCCGCAGTATCCGTTAAAGACTTCCAGCTTGTCCGAGGTGGCCAGAATCTTCGCGAAGCTCGCCAACGGCGTGCCCACGATGTCCGCGCCGCGCACCAATTCGTCCGGACGCCCGTCTGTGTAGACCCGGTACACGATCACCGGAATTACTTTGAAGGCCTGCAACCCGGCGCGCGCGGTGGTGGTAAACCCGCCCGTAATGTCGCGGAAATACAGCCCGTACGGCTTGTTCTGCTTCCTGGCCTCTTCGATCAGCATCTGCCGCAGGCGCGCATCCGATACCGCATTCGACGATTGCACAATCAGATTCGACTGCCGCGAAACCACTTCCAGCCCGGGCTGCCGCCGCCCGTGCCCGTTCGAATGGTCGAACCCCTGGATGGGCGCGCGCGACATCAGAAAGGTCTTCAGCACGCCCTTATCCACCGCCAGCACGGGGCGGGCCTTCACGCCTTCGTCGTCGTAGTCGTACCAGCCGTTCAGATCGACGCCCGCGATCTTGCGCTCGGTGGGATCGAAAACCACGGAGAGGAAGGCCGGCAGGACTTTGGTCCCCACGCTCTTGGTAAATGTCTGCCCTTCGCTTTCGTCCTTCTGCCGGTGGCCTTCCACGCGGTGTCCGAAGATCTCGTGAAAGAACACGCCCGCGGCCTGTCCCGAAAAAATCGCCGGGCCCACGAATGGCTCGGTTTCCGGCGCGTGCAGCAGCGCCACTACGTCGCTGGCTACCTTGTCAATGGCCGCGATCAGCGTCTTGTCGTCCGGCAATCCATCCGGATCCGACGCTTCAAACGTCTCGTAAGACGACACGTCGGTTCCGTCCGTGGCCTTCCCGGACGCCGAAATCACTACCCGCGCGAAGCCGCGTCCGTGGGCGATCCGCGACCCTTCGGTGTTCACGAAGTAACGCGTGTCGGTCATCGCCGAGACGGAAACATGCGAGGTAAGTACGCTCGGATAATTCCCGAACCGCGCCGAAAGCTTGCGCGCCCGCTCGCTCCAGCCTTCGGTATCGAACTTCAGTTTGGGCAACTTCTCCACCTCGACAGAAGGCGGCTCGCTCGAAAAATCGCCCGAGGCGTCGGCCGCCGCCACGCGCACCTGCGTATTGGTTTTGATGCGGATGAGCCGCTCCGCCGCCGCCCGGTAGGCCCGGTCGGTGTCCAGCCATAGCCGCCGCTTGATGGAATCCACGTTGTCTTCGTAAGTGATGGACGAACCCGAGGTGAATTGTCCAGCGTTCCCACCGTTGCGGTGATAGTTGTCGAGTTCCGGCGTCCCCACCCGTACGGAGACGTCCAGGATGCGGCTCTTTCCGCCGTTGTTGACGTCCACGGTGCCCAGCGTCCCCGTCACCCCATGACTTTCCGTATCGGTGATTTCGTAACTCAGGAAGTACGGCGCCGGATCGGTCTTCTGTTTCAAGATTGTGAAGTTCCGAGTCAGTTCCTGGGACATAGCGTCTAACAGGACATTCGGTTGAGCCGCCGCCAGGGCTGCAGCGGAGCACAACAGAAACAGACGAGCAAGGGTTGAGGGGATCAACTTTTCAGCATACCATCCACCGCCCGCGCGCGTTGATGGCCCGCGCAAAACCCTGGGTATATACTGAGCGCAGGAGAGGAGGTTCACTCGTGAAAGCCCATATTACGTTCAAGGCCGCCGCCGTCATCGCCGCCGTCGTCACGCTCGCGCTTACCGCCTGCAGCAACTCTCATCATGATCCGTTGGAAAAATACTACCTCGTGACGCCCAACATCAAGGCCGCTTACTGGCAGGAAGGCTGGGCCGGATTCAATCACGCCGCTTTCGGCATGGGCACCGGAGTTCAGTCCGGGCTGGCCGGTCCCGATACCTTCGATCCCCAGGCCGAAGTTCAGGAATTCCGCACCGTGATGTCGCTCAAGCCCGCCGGCATCCTGGTTTCCGCCGGCGCCGCCGCCATGAAGGGCCCCATTGACGACGCCATCGCGCAGGGCATCCCGGTAATCACGGTCGATTCCGACGTCCCTGACAGCAAGCGCCTCACCTTCATCGGCACCAATAATTACCAGGCTGGCGTTATGGGCGGGCGCGTCCTGGTGGAGCGGCTCCATGGCAAGGGCGATGTGGTCGTCTACACCGTTGCCGGCCAGGAAAACGCCGACGAACGCCTGCGCGGCTACAAGTTCGCGCTCGACAGCCACCCCCAAGTCAAAATCGTTCGCACGGTCGACGTCAAGGGCGACCCCCGCATCGCATTCGATACCACTGTGGAGATCGTTAAAGGTAAGCCTATCCCCGATGGGTTCATCTGCCTGGTGGCGATCGCGTGCCCCGAAGTCGCAGACGTTCTCGATCGCAACAACATCGGGAACAAGGTGATTGTGGCCATGGACACCCTGCCGACCACGCTCGATTGGATCCAGAAGGGCCGCATCGCGGCGACCATCTCGCAGAAGCCTTACACCATGGGCCTATACGGCCTACTGATGCTCGACGCCCTGCATCACTACAAGCTCCCCAGTCTGGACCTCAACTGGGCGCAGGACACCCACTCCCCGTTCCCGGTTTTCATAGACACGGGCGCCACGTTGATCGACCAGACCAACCTCGACGCGTTCCGTAAAGCCCAAGGGGCCGCTGCGGGCGGTGGTAAATGATTTAGGGTAAGCCTGGTTTCAGAAGCTCGCTCACGGATCGGAACCCGCTTGCTGACGTGCGCCGCCGACCAGTCAGTGTTCGAGGAGCGGCGACCCGAAACCCGCCATGCAGTTTGATGAAACTGCGGGCGGGTTAAGCTGCTCTCTTCGACTCTTTCAGCAGCCTCTTTAGAAACTGGATTGGGGCCAGCCCCCAGCTCAATCCCCCGCCGCGGTGTCCTCGCTCGTCCTGGACCACCAGCCCAGATTCTGTAGTGCGGCGCGGACCTCGGCCCAACGCGTCTTGATCACGGAGATTGCGAGCATCAGCAGGATCACCAGCACCGCCGCCACAGCCGTCTGTATTTCCGTCAGTCGATTCTTCAGGAAGAACAGGCTTCGGCCGTAGACCATTTCGACGTGCACCCAGTAGACCAGCAGCGAAGTCGTACCGAGCTGCCGCACCCAACTCCAGCCATCTTTCGCGCCGTAGCGAGTCCATAGGAAGGCCAGCGAGAGCAGGACCATGGTGACCCCCTGCTTGGTCAGCACCTGCGCCGGACTGTTCAGCCAGAATTCCGACTTCGCATAGATGGAATACGGCAGGCTGGCGAAGTACTGGCAGGCCACAATCGTCGCGCCGCCCAAGATCGCCCCCCACTGCATGGCCCGCTCCATGGCTTCCGCTGGAATCACACGGATGGCGCTGCCCGCTGCCATTCCGAACGCCAGGTAGGCGCCCCACGGAAAGAAGCCGAACAGTCTTAGATCGGGAATGATGTAGCCCCGCAGCATCCACGGGATGCCTGCCCAATTCAATTGCGATACCAAGGGCGACGCAAACGCGATCCCCAGGCCCAGCACCGCGCAGAGGCGAACGCGTTCCGCGGTCCGGAACAGCGCCATCACCGAAAGCACGGCGATCGCAAAACCCATACAGTTCAGAATGTCCACGCGGAACAGATCCCGCCATGGCGCCGGCATGCCGAAGATCCAGAGCTGGAGGCGGAACGCGAAGGCCAGGAAAAACAGGTAGCCGGCACGCCGGTAAGCCGTGATCACCCGCGTTACCGGTGCCATACCTTTGCGCTCAGAACTGTCCATTAGAAATGCCAGGGTCACGCCGGTGAGGAACAGGAAAATGGTCGGCGGCATGCCGCCCAGAAATTGCGAGAGGATGTAGGGACCGCCGCTTCGCAGGTCGTCGCGCACAAAGGAATCCCACACGTGACCGTGCAGCATGATGAGAGCTCCCAAGCCCCGCAACCAGTCAAGGTAGAGGAGCCGGGACGAACTGGACTTAACCCGCATTTCTCACCAGCTTTCTGCTGCGGCGCGTGATCAGGCCGCGTCTACTTCTTTGCGCTTGCTCAGCGTGCTCGACATACTGTTCAAGTATGCCTGCGCGCGTTGAGCGGCGCGCGCCTCGTATCCACAGCCTTCTGACGCGCCTCGCAACGGAACTTGGTGAGAAAAGCGGGTTAATGCGCATAACGAGAGCGGTTCGGGAACTACTTCTTCCTGATCACAATATCCGTCTTAGTTCCTTTGGGTACGTCCAGGTGGAAAGCCGACTCGGGAATAGTGGGATTCAGCTCAATGTTGGTGTACGTGATCAGCAAGTAATCCTTACCCTTTTCGTAAAGCTTTTGTTGCACTGCGTAGCCGCCCTTGTCGGATATCCAGAGATCGATTCTCTTCCACTCGTCCCGCAACTCGGGCGACTTGGGAGTCAGCTCCAGCCGCGCGGTGGGGTCGCCCGCCAGGGTTTCCCGACCGCCTAACTTGATATCATAGGCCGCACGGAGTTGGCTCGATGTTCCGCCGAAGCCGAGCGCCATGTACTGATCCACAAGCGATTTGTGTTTACCTAACTGGTACTCCTGGATCTCGCCTGGGTTGTTTGGGTAGAACACTCGCGCGGTACCCCCGTTCACTACCGCCTGCAGCGGGTTGGCCCCCTGGATGTCCAGCCGCACGGATATTTCCTTCGGCTTTTGCCGCTTCACTTTGATGGTGCCCGTCTCCACGTCCTCTTCGTGAATCACTTCCTCGTGATGCACTCTCCGGATGTTCGCCGCCATTCCCTTGAACTGCGAAGCCGCGGCATCAATCCGCGCATACACCGCCCCCAGCGGGTCCTGCCCCGGCGCACTCAGGCCAGTCGCCAGCAGAGTACTAATCAGCACGAAGAAAAATCGATAGCGCCGCATGTTGTGTAGTGTACCGGTCACGGTCGGGTCGATACGATATACCCATGCAATTCGCCTTCCGAATCCACCACCGGCTCCATGCGGGTCACCGTGAGACGCGGATTGGCGGCGCGGGCTTGCAGCAGGCGCGTCAGCATAGCCATTTGTTGGTCATCCGGAACGCCGGCCAGCGCTTCTCTGTCCACGAAATATTGATGCGTGCCGCGTTCGGATGGTAGCGAGGAAATGTCGCTGGCCTGCGGGATGCGCGGCTGATCCCTAAACCAGTCGCGTGGCGTCAGGAATAAAAAGGCCAGTATGACTCCGACAATGACGTCGTACTGCCAGCTCCCGCGCGTATATTCCCAAAAGATGTACTTCTTCATCCTACTGCAGCCATTCTATCAGCCGGCGGGCTACGCGCGCCCAGGGTCGGCCGGATCCAGCCTTGAGGGTGGACGGAGAACAACTGCCGATGGCCCAGGCTGGCCGAGACCGAACGGCAATCCATGAGTTGCGCGCGGGGCGTCGCCCGCATGCGATGATGGTGCCGAAGAGCAGACAGGAGGATACCGATGATGACAATTTCGCGCCGTGACATGGCGGCGTTGCTTCCCGCGCTGGCAGTCCGCGCCGCCGCGCAGCAGACCCCGGCGCCCGCCGTGCTGCCCGGAAAGATATACCATTCCAAGGAGATCTCCTATACCGGCACCGATGACAAGAAGGGTCGCCGGTTCTTCCTGGGGACCACGCACACCGGCTTCAATCTCGAGACACACGAGACCATCCTTGGCCCCGGCATGGACACGCATGCTCCGCACAAGCACGAGCACGAAGAAATGCTGATCATTGTCTCGGGTTCCCTCGAAATGCACGTGGACGGCAAATCGGAAACGGCCGAGGCCGGTTCGATCGTCTATCTCGCCTCGAATGTGCTCCACAACGCCCACAATTCCGGCGCCGCGCCATGCCGCTACTACGTAATCGAGCTCCGGGGCGCGGCAGCGTAAGCAGCGATGCAAAGTACGGAGTTCAGTCCATAAGACGTTTCTTTTCAATCCGCGTATATCTGTGTTCCTTGGCGGCGGGTAATGCTTTGACTCGATTCAGCGTTACTCTTCGACAGTATATGAGCGGGTGCCCGGCAGGTGTACGATAGGCAGCGTGGGCGTGCCGAACGTCAATCCGCACGAGGAACTTGCCAGGCTCGACGAGCAGATCAAGTCAGCCACCGGGCTTGCCGCACTGAGACCAATCTTTTATCGCCTGAACGAAATCGTCCAAGCTTTCCCCGATGATTTCGACATACAGTTGACCGGAAACGAAATCAAGCAGCGCCTGCTGGCGCATGGCACGCTGCTCAAGCAACAGGAATCCGACTTACCGCTATCTCCCGCTCCGCTTCCGCCTGCGATGCCGGCGGCACAACCGCCTGTGCCGGCAGCTTCTTTCCGGGATGGCGTGGCGCCCGCGCCGGCCGGCCCATCCGAGCCGCCGGTGCAGTTGCCATTCCATTTATCCCCTTTATCCGACTCCGCTCCGCCGGAACAGCCTCCAGCCGCGCCCGCCGTGACGGCTGAGAATCCGCCCCAGCCACCCACCATGCGTCCGGATCTCCCTCCGGCGTCGCAGCGACCCTCGCTCAATTGGAATCGAGCAGGGCTGATCGTACCAATAACCGGTCTGTTGGTCGCAATGGTGTGCATTTTTTGGGCAGCGCATGAAACTCGCAAGCGCCACCAGGCGGCCGTTCAAGTCAGCGTTGCGACTACTCCCCCGGGCGCGTCCATAAGGGTGGCCGCGGAAAAGTCAGCGGCCGGCGCCAGCAACGCGACGACCTGCACATCCAACTGCAAGCTGGCGCTGGCGCCGGGCACTTACCGGTTTTTCGCGTCCTTGGATGGCTTCGAGCCCGCGGTAGGTGCCGTCACCGTAAAAGCCCAGCAGCCGGCGGCGATCAGCCTGAGCCTTCACCCGCAGGCACAAACGGTTCGCCTGCTGACTGATCTGGGCCAGGGCAAGGTGGTGGTGGACGATCGGCCGCCGCTCGATCTGCAAGAAGGCCAGTTGGTGCTTGACAAGGTGGCTCAGGGGATCCACACCATGAAGATCACGGGGCAGAACGCAGACGCCTCGTTCTCGTTTGAGATCGCGGATGCGCGGCTGCCGGCCGTGGCCGGCCCGGTAAATGCGCGGAACATGATCGCGGTGCTGGTGGCCAGCTTCGGAAAGCAGGCCCGCGTGGTGACCAATGCAGGCCCCTGGAAGCTCGCGGTCAACGGCCAGCCGCAAAACGATGCCGGTCCGGCCGGGGCGGATCTCACAAGCTTTCGGCCGGGGGTGAATGAGATCGTAGTGGGCGAGGGCCCGGATCAGCGCAACATGAGCGAGAGCTTTGGCGCCGCGCCCATGCTGACCGCGTTCCTGAAAACGGACGTCAATGCGGGCACGCTGATTGTCTCGGCCGGCCAAGATGACGTGCGCGTGTTTCTGAACGGCAAGGAGTATCACCGGCCCACCCAGCGCGGCCAATTGCGCATCCAGACCCTCGGAAAGGTCACGGTGAGGGTGGCCAAGAGCGGCTTTCAGGACGAGCCCGCGCAAACCGTCGAAGTGAAGAAAGGCGCGGAAGTGCGCGTGCAGTTCGACCTGAAACCGCAGCCGCAATTCGGCTCGCTCGAAATCCATGGGGCGCCAGCCGGCGCCGAAGTTTTGGTCGATCAGAAAAGCGCCGGTACGGTGGAAGCGGGCGGTTCGTTCAATCTCAGTTCCATCCAACCGGGCGACCACACAATCGAACTGCGGCGCGATCAGTACCTGCCGAAGCGGCTGCAGCGATCGTTCCGCGCGGGCGGGGTTGTAGTGCTGGCGGCCGAAGATGTGGTATTGGCTGCTGCCAACGGCACCATCCGTCTGACGCGCAACCCTGCATCGGCAAACA
This sequence comes from Bryobacterales bacterium, assembly GCA_963842505.1. Taxonomy (GTDB): domain Bacteria; phylum Acidobacteriota; class Terriglobia; order Bryobacterales; family Bryobacteraceae; genus PALSA-129. Next base: position 562,956 of record CAWJGZ010000002.1, on the reverse strand, counting down.
TTACGTACCGCCGCGGTGACGACACGGAGCCACGCGAAGCCCGGGGGAACCAGATCGAGTTGCCTCCGGGGAGCTACGCATTTTCGGCGAGCGCACCGGGATTCACCGGATCGACAACACGAGTTCAACTGGCTGCCGGCGAAAACCGGGAAGTGACCTTCACCCTGGTGCGTGAGGCGCCGGCCGCGCCGCCACCCGTAGTGACAAGCGGAATGGCGGAGTTCGAGGACCCGCAAAGCTGGAAGAGGGAAGGCGACAATTGGGTCCACAGGGGCGGCGGATTCGTTCCGTATAAGCTGCCGGCCAAGGGCGTCTTCACTTTCACGGTGGAACTAGTGAAGGGCGGCGGGGTATTCCGGGCGGGCCAGATCCGCTGGTGCCTGCAATATCTCGACGCCAAGAACTACCTGCTCTTCGAGATGGATCGGAAGAACTTTTGGGCCGGGGTGATCCAGAAGGGCACGCGGCTCGAGCGAGTCAAGGCGCCGCACAATCTCGGGAATCAGAAAGCGTTCACCATTCAGATCGAAGTGACGCCGGATCGCCTGGTGCAAAAGGTGCGCGCGGGCAACGAGTGGAAAGTGCTGGATACATTTGCCGAGCCGGGCCGGGATTTCACCCAGGGCAAATTCGGATTTCTGATCCAGGGGAACGACGAGATCGCGATTTCCGATTTCAAGTTCCTGCCGAAGTGACAAACGCCGAGCCTTAGAGTGCCAGGGCTGTAGCCGTCGATCTTCCGCGGGAGACAGGATCGAAAGAAACCTGTTGATGTGCACTCTTCCGCAGCGCCAAAATGGAAATGCCAGGTGGCCCTGCTCTTCAATCACGGTTCGGACTGGATCACGGCAGAGAGCCGGAGCGTGGTTCTGCCGGATGGCGTGGTCCCGCGGCCCTGGGAGGAGGCGCCATGAGGGTTCTTCTGATTTCCGCGAACATGGAGCGGACCGCCATTCTCCCGTTGCCGCTCGGGCCGGCGTTTGTCATTGCCGCCTGCCGGCGGGCAGGGCATGAAGCAGTGTTGCTCGACCTGATGTTCGAGCGCGATCCGATGGCAGCGCTTCAGAAGTGCATCGAAGAGTTCCGGCCCGGGGTGATCGGCATTTCGGTACGTAACATAGACGATCAGAATATGGCCAGCCCTAAGTTCCTGCTGCCGGCGATTCGTGAGGTCGTGGCAACCTGCCGCAGACTGTCGGGCGCCCCGATCGTCCTGGGCGGTCCCGGTTACAGTATGTTTCCAGAGAGCGCGCTGCGGTTTCTCCAGGCCGACATGGGAATCCGGGGCGAAGGGGAGACCGTATTCCCCAAATTGCTGGAACGGCTGGAGAGGCGCTCCGACCCCTATGGGCTGCCCGGCGTCTACCTCCCGGGTCGTCCTCCGGCCGGCAGGATCTTCAGCACGAGTCTCGGCGATCTGCCGCTTCCCGATCCCGAGCTTTGGCTTCCCGCCGCGCCGGAGAGCGGCGAATTGTGGATACCGGTCCAAGGGAAGCGCGGCTGTCCGATGGGCTGCAGCTTTTGCGCCACCAAGGTGATCGAGGGTACGCAAATCCGCCGGCGGTCTCCGCAAAGCATCGCGCGGTGGATGGAGCGGGTAACGGCGCGGGGCTTCCGCAATTTCTGCATCGTGGACAACACGTTCAATGTTCCGCTTTCTTATGCCAAGGGGTATTGCCGCGAGATCATCCGGCGGGGACTCGATGTCAACTTGTGGTGCATTGTGTACCCGAAGTGGGTCGATCGCGAACTGGCGGAACTGATGGCGAGAGCCGGGTGCCATCAGGTGAGCCTGGGTTTCGAAAGCGGATCGGACTGTGTGCTAACGCGGTTCCACAAGAAGTTCCAGGCTGAGGAGGTGCGGACTATCGCAGCAATCTTCCGGGATGCCGGTATCGGGTGCACGGGCTTTCTGATGATGGGAGGACCGGGCGAGACCAGGAAAACGGTCGAAGAGAGCCTTGCTTTCGCCGATTCCCTCGGTTCTCGACGCACTCAAAATCACGCTAGGTATTCGGATCTACCCGGAGACGGACCTTGCGGCCACCGCGGTCGCCGAAGGCGTGATCGCACGCGACGACGATCTGCTGCAGCCCACCTTTTATATGGCCGCGGAACTCAAGGACTGGCTGCCCGGGAGAATTGCGTGCTACAGGGCTTCGCGCTCCTGGGTGATGTAGGCAGGCCAAGAAGAACTCTCTGTTTTGCCCAATCAGGAATCTCTCGCTTCGCCGCGACAAACCAGTTTCACGCTGGCCTCCCCGACGGTGCTTCTTGCTAGAATGATGCCGTTGCCGCGGGCGTAATTATGGCGATTCTGAGGGCCTGGCTGCGTGCTCCGGACGATGTTACCGGACGGCCAACGTGGATTACGTCGATGGGCTTCGGGTGCCGCTCTCGACCGTCGGCCAGAGCAGCACGCTGATGGGAGAGAAAGCAGCCGCGCTGATGGTGCGGTTGATCGATGCCAAGCCGCGCTGGTTCCGGCGCGCATACTCATTTCACCGCGCTTGGTGATGCGGGAATCCCGTCGGCGTGAGGTGGGAGTATCGGGTTTTGACCTTTTTACCAGGTATGCGGTTTCAGCGGGTCCGCAGCCCGCGTTCGTTCTAACACGGAGAACAAACATGGAACATTCGGAGATTATTCTAATCGCAAGCGGCGACCTACGCCTTTCGGCGAATCGCGAGTGTTGGCCCGCGCAGAGGGCGGTGGAGGAAGCAGTGACCGCCGCAATACGTAACGAAGGCCGCTCTGTGCGCCGGGGGCATCCGGTCGACGCGACGCAGGGACATGGTTTCATACACAGCCAGCGGCATGGTATCGAGGTCTTTCGCCAGATCCCACCGGACGCGCCCCTCGTGGTGGCCGAGGCGGTTTGGCAGTACAGCCATCACGTTCTGCCTGGTCTGATGACGCATAAGGGTCCGATTTTAACGGTTGCGAACTGGTCCGGACAATGGCCAGGGCTTGTCGGGATGCTTAATCTGAACGCCTGCCTGACCAAAGCCGGCGTCCAGTACAGCACTTTGTGGAGTTCCGACTTCAAGGACAGGTTTTTCCTTGAGGGACTGCGCAAGTGGCTGAACGGCGAAACGATCGTCCACGACAACAGCCACGTTCACGCTCTTTCGTCTCTTCAGTTTCCTTCCGGGCCGGAGAGCGTGGGCCGTGAGCTTGGCCGCAAACTCAGGCACGACAAGGCCATTATGGGCGTGTTTGATGAGGGCTGCATGGGAATGTACAACGCCATCATACCGGACGAGTTGCTCCAGCGGACGGGCGTATATAAGGAGAGGCTCAGTCAATCCGCGCTCTATGCCGCCATGCGTTCGGTGCCCGAAGAAGAAGCGCGAATGGTCCGTCGCTGGCTCGATGCCAAGGGTATGCGATTTCATACCGGTCCCGATCCCGCAATCAACCTCACTGATGGCCAGATACTCGAACAGTGCCGGATGTACATTTCGGCGGTGAGAATGGCTGATGCGTTCGGCTGTGATGTGATCGGCATTCAGTATCAGCAAGGTCTAAAGGACCTTTGCCCGGCGTCGGACCTTGCCGAAGGCCTTCTCAACAACGTCGATCGCCCACCGGTGAAAGCCGACGGGAATGGACGGGTTCTGTTTGAGAACTGCGCGGTTCCGCATTTTAACGAAGCGGACGAATGCGCAGGCCTTGATGCTCTGATTACGAACCGTGTCTGGCGACGCCTTGGGCTGGAGCCCGAAACCACGCTCCACGACGTGCGATACGGGGAGCAGATGGATGTTGGCGGTCGTGAAGAATTCGTGTGGCTGTTCCAAATTTCGGGCGCCGTTCCGTCCAATCACCTGGTCAGTGGTTATGCGAGCGCCACCAGTGAGCGGCAGCCTCCCATGTATTTCCCACTGGGCGGAGGCACAATCAAGGGGGCCTGCAAGCCAGGTGAGATCGTCTGGAGCCGGATCTTCGTCGAGGACGGCTGTCTGAAAGCAGACTTGGGCCGCGGTACGTCGGTCGCGCTTGCCGATTCCGAGAACGCGCGCCGGTGGGCGATCACGACACCTCAGTGGCCCATCATGAATGCCGTCCTGAGCGGGGTCAGCCGCGATCAATTCATGGGCCGCCACAAGTCAAACCATATTCAGGTTGCATACGCGCCCGACTCTCAGGCAGCGGCTAGCGCGCTCGCCGCGAAAGCTGCCATGATGGACGAACTGGGAATCGGGGTGAGCATCTGCGGAAGTGCAAGCTTCGCAGGATGACGTACGGCCAAGTCCTGCCGACTTTTCAAATGTGAAGGCACTTGCGCAAAGGTTTGCCGGCGGTCCGTTGAAAGTCAGCGACCCTCGGTCCTGACTTATGCAGCTTGCGTCTCCATCAGATGGAGCTCCGCCTCTTCAATTCCGATGCCCAGGCCAGGCGCTGGTGAAACCTGATACGCGCCCATCTTCAGCTCAATGGGCTGCTTGAGCACACGATTGGCTGTTTTCAGGCGGTTGCAATCGTATTCCACTCGACGGCCCGGCGCCGATGCAGCGAACTGGAGGGCGGCGGCCAACTGGGGCCCCATCGTTTCGCCAACCCGAATCACCACCGGAACATTGTGGCTCTCGGCCATTTCCGCCATGCGGAATGCCTCGGTGAGGCCACATCGGCCCAGGTCGGGCTGCAACACGCCAACTGCCATCTCATGAAAGAAAGGGGCCATCTCATAGTGGGTATGATAGGACTCGCCCAGAGCCAACGGTGTGCACATCGCCTTCGAGAGCCGGCCGTAAGCGAATGGATCTTCCGGCGGCAGTGGATTGGCAAGCCACAGAACACCGCACTGGTCGATCCGGCGCTGAATCGAAAAACCGTTAGTCGGACTGAGCCTCCACCTTGCATTTACCGCGAGGCGCCCGCCCTCCGCGAGTTCGCTCTTCACAAGGTCTAAGGCTGTGATCAAGTCGGCCTCGGTCCCGGTATGGGCAAGCTCAAAAACCTTGAAACCCGCGGCCTGCATCCTTGCAACCGTGGCGGCCAGCGCCGCCACGTCCGCGCAAGGCAGCGAGGCGAAGGATTCCACCTCTGCCGTACCGGACGGGTTGCCTGCGATTTGGTGCACGGCCCTGTGCTGCGCCTTGCCGGCAAGGTCCCAGAGCGCCATATCCACGGCGCCGATGGCCTCGGGGGTAAAGCCACCGGTCTGACCCTCGTTTCGCATGACCGCATACATGCGGTCCCATAGCGATTCGATCTCATCGCGTTCCCCTCGGAAGCGCCGATTCTTAAGAACTGGGCTCAGCAACTCGCGAACGATATCGCGGACCGCATGGGGAGCGTTGGAAGCCTGCGCTTCGCCCCAACCGGTGAGGCCGTCTTCGGTCTGGACTTCAATGATCGGAATGCCGCCGGTCGCGTCCTTACGTGGGTAGATCACTGTTGTCTCAATAGAAGTGAGCTTCATATCCCGTCCAGTTTTCCGAAATGCCTTCTTAGGGAGTGCACGGACTCTGCCACCGCGGGGACGCCATAGCCACGCTTAACTAAACCCGCAATGCCGGGAATGGCTGGATCTTGAACAGGCCTGCCTGAAATCCAGACACATCACGGTTTGCGCTCGACAAACTGATGACCATCTGCTATTGCCAGCACGTTCCGACAAGTTCCGGCTGAATGTCCTCTCGGTCGAGCTCGTGCCGCTGCAGGGTGCATCGACGTAACATGCTGAAAGCTGCCGCGGCCCGTTCCGGTGTGGAATACGCTGGAACCCCGGCGCGTCGCAGTTGGACGATTGCAGAGTCGCAATCCGCTCCTCCTTGGATCTCCGCGATCAGCGGCTTCTGCAAGTCGACTGCCTGTTTGGCAAGTTCGGCCAGACCCAATGCAATTTCGGACACTCTTGTGAGCAGCGTCGGACAAATCGAAACCACCACACCATCAACAGCCGGGTCCGTCAATACCTGTCTCACAACCTCCCGGTATTGTTCAGGTCCCGCCGCGCCGCCGAGATCGATCGGATTCAGGCAGGAACTCGGCCTGGGAGTACAGTTGCCGATCTGATTCCGCAGCCCGCGCGAGATCTGCGTCAACTCCCGTAATGGCATTCCGCGGCGCTCAAACTCGTCCGCCATCAAGAGTCCGCTACCGCCTCCGTTGGTGACGATAACGACTTTCTCTCCCTTTAGAGGAGGCATGAGAGCTAGAGCGAGACCGCCGTCAATCAGCTCTTCCAGAGTTCGAACTCGAATCGCGCCAGCCTGACGGAACAACTGATCGTAGAGTTCATCCACGCGGCCTGTGTCACTCGCGGTGTGAGCCATGGCTGCCCTCCAGCCCAGCGCTGAAGTTCCGGCTTTTAACACAACCACCGGCTTACGGCGTGACACTTTTCCGCACGATTCCAGGAAGGCTCGTTCGCTGTCCAGTCCTTCGATGTAAAGGGCCAAGCATTTCGTATGACTATCCTGGCCGGCGTATTCAAGCAGTTCGCTGTAATCGACGTCCGCTTTGTTGCCCAGGCCCGCAAAGAGGCTCAAACCGAATCCCCCGGTCATGCTCGCGCCCATCATCGCAAGCAGGTTGGCGCCCGACTGCGAAATTACGGCAAGGGAACCTGGCGCCGGCACATAAGGAGCAAAGCCACAACTGAAATTCGCATGAGGATTGCCGATGGCCAGCAGGTTCGGCCCCAGCAGAGCCATGTGGTGATCCCGGCAGCAGCGCACCAACGTTGTCTCTAGCCCTTCCTCGCCCGCCTCTTTGAAGCCCGACGCTGCAATCGCGACTACCCGAACCCCCTTGGCTGCGCAGCCTTCCACGACTGATTTTGTCGATTGGGCTGGAAGTGTGACGAAAGCCAAGTCAATGTCACCGGCAATACAACCAACATTCTTGTATGCCTTAAGACCTTGAATTGCTTCGGCGTTGGGATTCACCGGGAGGATGTCGCCGCCATAGCCACGCTCCCGAAGTGCCTTTACGACCGCGTATCCCGCCTTGTTCGGCTGCCTGGACGCGCCGATCACGGCTATCCGGCGGGGATTAAACGCAAAGCGGAGATTCTCGACGATATACGGACGCGCGGCGCCGATTCTCATTGCGATACCTCAACCCCTTCGTGTGCAACCGCGCCCAGCGCCGGCGTAGTCCGCCGGGTTGCTAGCGATTGTATGCGGCGCCTGGTCAGTGGATATTGCAGATTGCTCGCCAAGCCCGCCAGCCAGGAATAGAATGCAGGCTCGGAGGGCTGCCCGCTGGGCCGACTGCCCAAAGATCGAAGGTTCTTTGCCATACGGATGCAGGGAAGGATTACCCCGTTGTCACAGACGGGCGAGGATCGGCCAATGATTTCATACCCATGCGAGACATAGAAGCCGACCGCAGTGACAGCGGCATCGAGTTTCAGATGTTCAACGTTCCGTGCGAGCGCCGTCCTTTCCAACGCCGAAAGGAGCAGCTTGCCAATCCCTTTGTGCTTTTGTGCCGGATGGACGTAAAGCGCTTCCACTTCACTCCCGGATAGGCGCGAAAAGCCAACTATTTTCCCACCTGACTCGGCAACGAAAACGGCTCGGGCGAAGGAAGGGCCATCCAGGTACTGCTCGCGAGTCTCGTCAGCAACCCACGCCGCGATTTGCTCGTCAGTGTATCCTCTCCCGCTCAGGGCCGTGATAGCCGGCGTGAGGACGCGCCCCATCGCTGCGGCGTCTTCGGAGGCCGCTCTGCGAATCCGGGCCGTGGGAGTGTAATGGGAAGAAAAAATATCGATATGGGGAAATGCTAAGGTCGTGGTCATTGGTTCGGCCGCAGCGTTCTGCTGAGCCAGTACTCGGGAAACCGAGTGTCGTTTGCGGCAGGATGGGACGAAACGCGACCCTGGTATTCCATCTGGGGTCGGCGCTCCGCGTCTTTACCCTGCCGCGGGAGCTACACTATTCGACTTGCACTCCTACAACCAAAACCGAGAACAGCGTTCTGTCCAAATTGCGCCGAACGCTGCCTGAAAACCAGACAGAAGTGACCGCGGCTGTCTAAATCACAGGCAGGGAGCACAAGTCAGGCGCCCGTCCCGCTTGTCCTCGGGGGGCCTACGCGATGAAATGGCGGCGTGTCCAAGGACGCCTGATCCCTTACCGTGTGGTCCCAGGAGGAAAACCAAAACTCGCGGGATCGAGGGAAGGCAACGGATTATATACTAACAGGGCCGGGAGATTCGAGTGGAATCCCGGTTAAAAACGTGGATATCCGGAGGCAGCTTGAGACGGTTTCTGATTCTGATCGGTTTGGTCACGGCCACAGCCCTGGCGCAGGGCAATCCCGCGGCGCAGGCCGCGCGGCAGTGGCGCCAGCAGCATGAGCGGGCCATTATCGACGAGTTCATCGCCCTGCTGGCGATTCCCAACATCACGAGCGACCACGACAACAGCCAGCGCAATGCCGAAACCATCGCGCGTATGATGGAGCAGCGCGGTGTTCGGTCGAGACTGGTCAGCGTGCCCGGCGCCAATCCGGTTGTGTTTGGCGAAATCCGCACCCCGGGCGCGACGCGCACTATCGTCTTTTACGCACATTACGACGGCCAGCCGCTCGACCCAAAGGAGTGGGCTACCCCGCCGTTCGAACCGGCGCTGCGCGACAAGCCGCTCCAGGACGGGGGAAAAGTGATACCGCTCCCGGCCGCCGGCCAGCCTTTCAACCCGGAATGGCGGCTATACGCCCGGGGATCGGGCGACGACAAAGCACCCATCGCCGCTATGCTGACCGCGCTCGACGCCATCCGCGCGGCGGGCATCAAAACCCAATCGAACATCAAGTTCGCGTTTGAGGGCGAGGAAGAAGGCGGGTCGCCGAACCTGGAGAAAATCCTGGAAGCCAACCAGCAACTGTTTGCCGGCGACCTCTGGCTGATGTGCGACGGCCCGGTCTACCAGACGCGCCAGCAACAGATCGTATTCGGCGCCCGCGGAGACACGGGGCTCGATGTGACGCTCTACGGTCCGCGGGTTGAGCTACACAGCGGACATTATGGAAACTGGGCGCTGAACCCGGCGATGATGCTGGCCCAGTTGCTGGCGTCGATGAAGAACACGCAGGGCCGGGTGCTGGTGGATCACTTCTACGATGGCATTACGCCGCTGACCCCGCTGGAGAAAAGTGCCATCGCCGAAGCACCCGAGATCGACGCAGGATTGATGCGCGAGTTCTGGCTGGGGTCCACGGAAGGATCGCCCGCGAAGCTCAACGAACTGATCACCCAGCCTGCGCTGAATGTTCGCGGGATGGCCAGTTCGCGCACGGGCGGCCAGGCATCCAACGTGATCCCCGCATCCGCCATGGCATCACTGGACATCCGCCTGGCGCCGGGCATGGACGCGCGGCAGACCATCAGCCGCGTGGTGGAACACATTCGCAAACAGGGATTCTTCGTAGTGGACAAGGAACCGGACGCCGACGTGCGGCGGTCCCATCCGAAAGTGGCTCTAGTGGTGGTGCGCGGCGGAGATAACGCTGTCCGCACCCCGATGGACCTGCCGATTGCGCAGGAAGTGATCCGCGTGGTGGAGAGCGTGCGCGGCCCAACGGTAAAGCTCCCGAACATGGGTGGGAGCCTGCCGCTTACCAGCATCGTGCGGCCGTTGGGTACTCACGTAATCGTGGTTCCGATCGCCAATCACGATGACAATCAGCACAGTTCGAACGAGAATCTTCGGCTGCAAAATCTGTGGGACGGCATCGAACTGATGGCGGCGCTGATGACGATGTAGGATTGCGGCCTTGCCGGCGCTTGAACATGCCACGGGCGGTCAAGGCGACTGCTCAAAAGCGGTGTGCTGGAGCATGGAGTTAGGGTAGAATCAGAAGACTTCCTGGGAGGGGATACTATTGAGATCTGCCCGCGCGCGACTTGTGCTTCTCTCGATGGCAGCCTTCAGTTTGCTGCCGTTGCAGGCTCAGACCACGTTCTATACCACCATCCGCAACAACGACCTTGCCGGCCTGCGGCAACTGGTGAAAAAATCCGGGCCCAACGCAGGCGACTCGCGCCACACCTCGCCGCTGATGTACGCCGCGGCCATCGGCAGCCTGGATGCCATGAAATTATTGGTGGAAGCTGGGGCCGATGTCAATTCAGCCAACGATTTCGGCGCGACCCCCCTCATGTGGTGTGCGGGCGATGTTGCCAAAGCCCGCTACCTGCTCTCCAAGGGCGCCAACGTCAAAGCCCGCTCCAAAGTGGGCCGCACGCCGCTGATGATCGCCGCCAACTGTGACGGCTCCGCCGAGATCGCGCGCCTGATGATCGAGAAAGGCGCGGACGTCAAAGCCAAGGATGAAGGCGGCGCCACCGTGCTGGAAACGGCCGCCACGGTCAACAACCTGGAAGTAGCGCGTCTGCTGCTGGCCAACGGCGCCGACGTCAATACCGTGGATGAAGGCGGCTTCACGCCGCTGAGCCAGGCGGCCGGGAATGGCGACCGCGCCACCGAAATGGTCAGGCTGTTGCTGGATCACGGCGCCAAAGTGAATGTCGCCAGCGGCGACACCGTGGAGACCGTCAAGAACGGCCCGATTCGCATCGGTTGGATAACGCCCCTGCATATGGCGGCCACGCAGGCCAACTTCGAAACTGTGGAGCTGCTGGTGAAGGCCGGCGCCAACGTCAACGCCAAAGACATTCGCGGCCTCACTCCACTGGCGCTCGCGGTGGCTACCGATCATGCCGATCCGCGCATCGTGCGCCTGCTTCTGGAGCATGGCGCCGATCCGGCCATCGCGTCCGCCGAAGGCGAGACGTCCCTTGACTGGGCCCGCAAGTACAACAACCCCGACGTCATGCGGGTGCTGGGGGCGCCGGTCAGCCAGGCGGCAGGCGAACCGGTACAGCCCTCAACCTCGAGCGCCCGCAGCGTCCAGGTGGCCATCGAAACCGCGCTGGCGCTGCTGCAGCGCACCAGCTCGAAATTCCTGGAGAACGGCGGATGCGTCTCTTGCCACGCACAGCATCTGACGGGCTTGGCGGTGACGGCCGCCCGAGAGACCGTGGCGAAGGTCGATACGGCTCTGGAAACAGCTCAGGCGCGTGTCACCGCCTCGCTGCGCGGCGGCCTGGAGCAAACCCTGTTTCAGGTAGTGGACCCCGACGCCGGAGTCGATTCGCAACAGTTCTCGCTCATGCAGATGGCCGGCTCGGCGATTCCCTCCACGCTCTCGACGGATGCCCTGGTCTTCCACATCGCCGCCATGCAGCGCAAAGAAGGCGACTGGCCCAACTACGGCCTGGCGCGCCCGCCCCTGGAAGATGGCGGCTTCCAGCACACCGCCAAAGGGATCCGCTCCCTACGGCTGCATCCTATCCCCGCCCGTAAGGCCGAGTTCGAAGAGCGCATCGCACGGGCCGCCGCCTGGCTCGAAAAGCAAACGCCTGTCTCCACCGAAGACCGCACCATGCAGTTGCTCGGCATCGGCTGGGCCGGCCACAAAGCCCCTCAGGACCGCGTCACCCAGCTCATCGCCTTGCAGCGTAACGATGGCGGATGGGGTCAGACTGACTATTTACCTAGCGACGCCTATGCCACCGGTGAAGTCCTCTACGCCTTGCATGAAACCGGGATGGCCGCTACCGATCCGATTTATCGCAAGGGCGTCGAATACTTGCTGCACACCCAACAGGGAGACGGCTCCTGGCACGTCAAGACGCGGGCTGCGTCCTTCCAGCCGTACTTCGAAAGCGGCTTTCCGCATGGCCACGATCAGTGGATCTCGCAGGCCGGCACCGCTTGGGCGATCATCGCTCTGTCATACGCCGCCCCGAAACCCGGCTCGGTGGCCGCGCTGCGATAGCGACGCGGCCCGGCCTCACTTCCGCGTCAAAATCTCCCGCAGCCGGTCGATCGGAATCGCCTCCGCAGTCCCGAACTTGGACCGCACGGTGGTGGCTTGCAGCAGCGAGTTGTAAACTGCTTCCTCGGTGGTCTCCAGCGCCATATCGAACAACGGCGACACCGCGTCGGTGCCCAGCGCCGCATACGCCGCCGGCTGCGAGCCCGTACGCTTCACCCGCATCGAGGCCGCCGTGGAAAATGCGATCGCGAAATCGCCGCTTCCGTTGCTGTAGGAGGATCCCGTCCGGGCCAGCCCGAACACCGCTCGTGCCGCCAGCCGCTTCAGGTCCTTGGCGGTCAGCGGCGCGTCGGTCGCCACCACGATCATGCATGAGCCATCTCCACCGGCAGCCGCCGAGGCCTTTCCCAATTCGCGCCCCACCGGCACGCCGCCCATCGTCAGGTGCCCGCCGAAATTGGTCTGCACCAGCACCCCTACCGTGTAGCCGCCGGTCCGCGCATCCGCAACCCGTGAGGAAGTGCCGATTCCGCCCTTCCAGCCGTAGCACCGCGTCCCCGTACCGGCGCCCACGCTGCCTTCCACCACCGCACCGCCCTTGGCGCTGCGGATCGCTTCCATGACGTCCTCCCGCTTCACGTGCATGCCGCGAATGTCATTCAGCCCGCCATCATTGGTCTCCCCGACCAGCGCGTTTACCGAGGTGACCCGCTCGTTGCCCGGCTGCGCCAAGGTGTAGGCAATCACCCCTTCCATCGCCGCGCCGACGCTCAGGGTGTTGGTGAGAACGATGGGCGTCTCGATGGTTCCCAACTCTTCCACCTGCGCCGACCCCGCCAATTTTCCGAAAGCGTTGCCCACGAAAACCGCGCCCGGCAGCTTGTTCTGGAACAGGTTGCCATCCGCCGGAACGATGGCCGTCACTCCCGTGCGGACGTCATCCCCAGCAATCAGGGTGACGTGTCCCACGCGCACACCGGCAACATCGGTGATGGCGTTGAGTGGCCCCGGCGAATACACCCCCGGCGCCAGTCCCAGATCGCGAGCGCGAGGACGGCTTGTCTGCGCCGCCAGCAACACAGCCACCCCCAGCACTGCCAGCATGAAATGTGTCATATGGCTGATCTTCACGGTTGTCCTTTTCTTCCCGAAGCTGCTTGAATTGTTCAGTATACGCCCGACCGCTACTTCTTCAGCAGTTAGCACGGCGGGTAGTACATTGCCGCAGATCGAGGCAGTCCATAGTTGTGCTCGGGCTATCAGCGAAGGGTTCCCGATATTTGCTCATAACGTCCGGACCGCGGCCCCAGTATCGCTGTCGAACCCAGCCGGCTTTTGGCGGTACGCCGCCGGAGAGACTGCTGACTCTTCCATCTGACGCAGATCCGGGTATATTCCGGCTGCGGGAAAATCGGATCCCTCATAGCCGCGCGCGGTCCGTGGTTTTTACTTCTTGGTGACTTTTTTCGCCTTTGCGGAAGCAACCTTGGTGGGCGCGCCGGAGTGCTCTCGATTGTGGCGTGCCACAGCTTTCGCGATCTGTTCCGCAGAGAGCTTGCTGTGACTCTCAGAATGCAGAACCTCATTTGTTGAATTCGTACTCGTAGCCATCGCTTATATGCTCCTTACTATGTGAACAGGCGCAGGCATGCCAGGCTTGCTGAATGAGAGCGCCGTTCGTGACTGTTCTGAGTCGGTGTAGTACTTTGCCGCGTTGGGCCGCGTGGCGTGAAAAAGCCTTGCCGCAGCTCATTTGCTGAACAGCAATGCTTGTTCGCATTATACGCCCCTTCGGACTTGGCCGGCTTGGTTGTGGCCCGGCGGTTTGGGGCTTCATTTCCCGTGCGATCAATGATCGTACAAGACGTGATGCGCGTAAGCCTTTTCCACTTCAGGATCTTCCGCAAAGCTCTGGCGCAAGATCCATATACCCTCAGCGTTGGCAACAAAGATCAGCCCTCGCCGGTCATCCCGGCTGATTGCCGTGACTCCGGCAAATTCGCGACCGGCCTTGGGATGCTGGGGATCTGACAAATCCATGATTCGAATGGTCTGCGGCGTGGATGCCGGTGCCGCTGTTCTCTGTTCTTCAGTAATCAGCGCCGCAGTTCCAGCCACGGCGAAGAGGCCGCCGGACCCTCCAGTAGAGGGATAGGTCACATCCGCCAACACGGAGGGCTGCGTCACTTTGGTCACGTCGATCAACGTGACGCCTTTTCCGGCATCGTGTTCAGCGTAGAGATAAGCACTGCCGTAGTGTTGGGTAATCAGAAATCGGCTGACCGGTCCACCTGTTAAAGGGACGTGGCCAACAACTTCGATTTCATCCTGGGGCTCTTTCGGCGCGGGTTGGGGCCTCTTGTCCTTCACCTGGGCAGCAGCCGAGAACACAACAAACCCCAAGATCGTCGCCCCGAAAATCAACCGAGAGTGATGTAGTCGCATGGGACAGGTTCCTCCTTCTATTCGTTGATTGGCCCAGCAAATACGTCCTGCCTGGGGTAGGCCGGACAGAATCCCGCGGGCGCCAGGAAAACTGTGAATAGCACCGGGACGCTCAACCCCCCAATCAACGCGCGAGCGAGCGGTGCATAAGATTCGCGCTCCCTTCGACGCACCTTGTGCCAGAGGGCGCCTTCGCATTGATCGCGCAACGCCAGGTCGGCCAGTGTGTCGTAACCGCCCCAAGCCGACTGAATCACGCATTGAGCCGGAATTTCCATTTTGGACTCCCGGGGCTGATTCAGTGTACACCCGGCAGCCCACCACCTGGAAGCCTGCGGCCAGCCAGGGAAGCCGTGGAGCACAAGGGGGGCGAGATTTGTTATAGTCCCCCCGATGGCTATTCGAAAACTGGTAAGTCTCGGCCTGCTCCTCTCAGGTGCGGTGCTGCTCGCACAACCTCCCGCTGCCGCTCCCCTCGCGGAGGAACAGCGTACACAACTGGCCTACACTCTGGCGCACTACACCAAGTCCGAGTACAGGATTCCGATGCGCGACGGCGTGCGATTGTTCGTCGCGGTCTACGCTCCGAAGGACGGATCACAAGCGTATCCGATCATCATGCAGCGGACCCCGTATAACGTCGGGCCATACGGCGCCGACAACTATAAGACGCAGGTTGGTCCGTCTTTTGCCGCGGAAAAAGAAGGCTTCATCTTCGTCTATGAAGATGTGCGCGGCCGTTACATGTCGGAAGGAACATTTGTTGACGTGCGGCCCCACAAAACGCATTACGACGGCCCAACGGATATTGACGATAGTACCGACACCTATGACACCGTGGATTGGCTGGTGAAACACATCCCGAACAATAACGGAAAGGTGGGTATGTGGGGCATTTCCTATCCGGGCTTTTTCGCGGCGAACGGTCTGATGAACTCGCATCCGGCGCTCAAAGCCGTCTCCCCGCA
The DNA here is from genome assembly GCA_963842505.1 of Bryobacterales bacterium. Classification (GTDB taxonomy): domain Bacteria; phylum Acidobacteriota; class Terriglobia; order Bryobacterales; family Bryobacteraceae; genus PALSA-129. The sequence continues at coordinate 547,735 of CAWJGZ010000002.1, read as the reverse complement.
GGCTCCCATGGGCGACGTCGGGAACGGCGATGACGGATATCACAACGGCGCGTTTCACCTGGCCGCGAATTTCCGTTTCTACTCCGGCTTCACGCCGCGGAAGCCGGAACCGGAGCGGCCGCAGCCTGCTGTTGGATTCAATCCGGGAACCATGGATGCCTACGACTTCTTCCTGCGCATGGGTCCGGTGTCCAATGCCAACGAGAAGTATCTCAAACACGAGAATCAATATTGGGACGACACCATCAAGCACACTTCCTACGACGAGTATTGGCAGACGCGGGCGCAGGCGCCGCACATGAAGAATGTGACACCCGCGGTGATGTGGGTGGGCGGCTGGTTCGATGCCGAGGATCTCTCCGGACCATTGAAGCTGTTCAATTCCCTGGAGAAGAATGGCGCAATCGCCCCGGATACTCTGGTGATGGGCCCGTGGCGTCACGGCGGGTGGGCTCGCGATCGCGGAGATACATTGGGAAACTTGAACTTCCACTCCAATACAGCCGAGTATTTTCAGGAAAACATCGAACTTCCGTTCTTTGTTCAAAACCTGAAGGGCAAGGGCAACGGGCTGAAAGCCACCGCCGATGGCGGCGTTCCCAAGGCGTTTCTGTTTGAGACCGGGCGCAACGAGTGGCATCGTTTCGACGCGTGGCCGCCAAAGAACGCCGTCGCTCGCTCGTTGTATTTGGACGCGGACGGGAACCTCTCATGGAGCGCGCCGGCAGATGCGGGTTTTGACGAATATCTGAGCGATCCCAACAAACCGGTGCCCTCGACTGGTGAACTCGCTCCAGGCATGGGAATGCCGGTGGATTACATGACGTTCGACCAACGCTTCGCCGCCACTCGGCCCGACGTGCTGACCTATGAAACAGAACCGCTCGATCATGACGTAACCATCGCCGGACCTATCACGCCGGTGCTGCACGTATCGACTTCGGGCACGGATTCGGACTTCGTTGTGAAGCTGATCGATGTGTACCCGAACGATTATCCCGATCCGAATCCGAATGTCAAGGGAGTGTACATGGGCGGTTATCAGCAACTGGTGCGCGGCGAGCCGTTCCGCGGCAAGTTCCGCAACAGCCTGTCCAAGCCGGAGCCGTTCACTCCGGGTAAGGCGGAGAAAATCGAGTTCTGGATGCCGGATGTATTGCACACCTTCCGCTCCGGTCACCGCATTATGGTTCAAATCCAGAGTTCCTGGTTCCCGCTGGTGGATCGGAATCCGCAGCAATTCCTGGATATTCCGAACGCCCGCCCGGCCGATTTCAAGAAGGCGATGGAGCGTGTGTTTCGCGGAGGACCGGACGGCTCACAGTTGCGCGTACTCGTGATGGACGAGATATCCCGGTAGCCTTTGAAGGGGGAAGCCCCCGACATTCCAACGGCCGGCAGTTTCCGAATTACCTTTGGCTATATCCGTCTGTAAACCTTTTGGTAATCGACAGCAACTCGCTCTGAGCGGTACAACGAGTCATGGTATTGTGCCCCGGTGTCCGCACCGCACTTTCTATCTGCTTGTTTGCTTCCGTGTTACCGGCCCAGCGGGATCGCATCACTGCCACCATAGATGCCAGCCGTTCGGTAGTCGTCAGAGGCAGCGTTCCTCCTCAGGCACAGCCGAAGTACGATCAAGGGGCGGTGGAACCCGATTTCCGGCTCGGCAACATCACGCTGGTGCTGAGGCCGTCGGCCGCTCAGCAAGCCGCACTCGAACAATTGCTGGCGGAGCAGCAGGATCCCACCTCGCCGAACTACCACAATTGGTTGACACCGGAAACATACGCCGAGCGGTTCGGGACGAGCGCGGTGGATTTGGACAAGATCGCCGCCTGGTTACGCTCCCAGGGTTTCGCCGTGCAGTATACGGCGCGCGGCCGCGACTTTATTAGTTTCAGTGGCACAGCCAGCCAGGTGCAGGCGGCACTGCATACGGAAATCCACCGCTACCAGGTGGGCGGGGAAACTCACTTCGCGAACGCCACGGACCTGTTCTTGCCGGCGGCCATCGAGCCCATGGTGGCGGGTGTCCTGGGGCTCCATGACTTTCGCCCAAAGGCGCCGCGGAAACGGGCCCTGCCGAACTACACCAGCTCTGACGGAAGCCACTACCTGCTGCCGGACGATTTCGCGACTATTTACAATCTCACCCCCTTATACAGCTACGGATATACGGGCGCGGGACAGAACATTGTGATCGTCGGACAGAGCGACATTGACCCGGGCGACATCGCGACGTTCCGCAGCCTCTGGGACCTGCCCCCAACTACGATACAGATGGTTCCGACTGGCTCCTACCCGGGGGTCAACGACGCCGAAGTGGAGGCAGACTTGGACCTGGAATGGTCCGGCGCGGTGGCTCGATTTGCGACGCTGATCTACGTTTACAGCGACGACGCGAACTACTCGGCTTACTACGCGATTGATAACAACCTGGCGCCGGTGATCAGCGAGAGCTTTGGGCTGTGCGAATACCAGGTGTCGGCGAACCGGCTGGGCCTTTACAACTTTCAGGTGGAGGCACAGAAAGGCAACGCACTGGGGATTACCTGGCTGGCTTCGTCGGGCGATTCGGGAGCCGCCGGCTGCGATTATGACGCCACCACGGCAACGCAGGGTCTCGGAGTCAACCTTCCCGCCAGCGTTCCCGAGGTCACCGGAGTGGGCGGGACGGAATTTAACGAAGGAAGCCTCACCTATTGGAGCAGCAGCAACGGTCCTTACGGTGGCTCGGCGCTTTCTTATATCCCCGAGATGGCGTGGAACGACACTGTGGCGAGCTTGGCATTTGGGGGGACCATCTCGGCTAGCGGCGGCGGAGTGAGTTCGGTTTACAAGAAGCCCACGTGGCAAACCGGTCCCGGTGTTCCCAACGACGGCGCGCGCGATGTGCCCGATGTCGCCCTGAACGCGTCGAACGCGCACGACTCCTACTACATCGTTTCGGAGGGCCTGGCATTTCCTGTAGGTGGCACGTCGGCCGCGGCGCCTTCCTTCGCCGGAATACTCGCTCTGCTCAATCAGTACCTGGTGCAGAACGAGGTACAAACGAAATCCGGCCTCGGCAACATCAATCCGAAGCTGTACGGCATGGCGGCGGGAGGCACATCCGGCGTTTTTCATGACGTGACCACAGGAGACAACATCGTTCCGTGCCAGGTGGGTACGGCGAACTGTGCAGACGGTCACTTGGGCTATAGGGCCGGTGTGGGTTACGACCTTGTGACGGGCCTGGGTTCAGTGGATGCGTACAAACTAATCACGGCATGGGACGGCATCCCGGTTACTCCCACCACCACTACACTCACTGCGAGCCTGGCCATTATCTTGGCGAGCGGGTCCACGGTGCTGACCGCTACCGTGAAAGCGGTGAGCGGCGCCACATCGCCTACTGGAACGGTTTCATTCACGATGGGGGACAATTCGCTGGGCGCCGCGACGCTCGCGGGTTCGGGAGGAACCGCCACCGCGTCCATCACGGTTTTCGGCGGCCAGTTGTCAGCGGCAAACAACACGGTACAGGCTTACTACGGGGGCAGCCCCGCGTTCAGTTCCTCATCGGCAGGGGCAACGCTCAGCCTGGGCGCTCCAACCGCGACCTCCGCGGTGGCACTGTCGGTGACACCAAATCCCGTCCACCAGCAGGCGCCAAATGCGAATGGCGCCACGTTCCTTTTCACCATCCAACTGAACGAAACCGCGGGAGTGGGAACCACGGTGACCGGGTTCACTTTTGGCGGGGTGAGCTACGCGGCCGCGATCGCGGGTCTTTTCGGCAGCACCACCCTGCCGCCGCACGGCACGCTTTCCGCAAGTCTGCAAGCCGCGAACATTGCCGTGCCGTCGTCGGTGCCGGTGGTATTCACTGGCCGGGACGCTAGCGGAGCGATGTGGACCCAGCAGATCGTGGTTTCCTTCCTGCCGCAGGCAACCAGCGCCAACACCTCCATGACGAATGCAGATTGGACGATTCCATTTCTGGTGTCCTTTGAGAAAACGCGAATCGTGCCGGTAGCTGCGGCCCCTCATGTTCGGGATTGAAGATGGTTGTTGCTGGTTGCTTCGCTGATAAAAACTTGGTACGCCCGAGTGGATTCGAACCACCGACCTTTTGCTCCGGAGGCTATACACCTGGCACGTGTTTTCTAGCACTTGCATGCGGTTTCTGGACGATATCTGGACAGAACCGGGCATTATTCATCTCGCCGCCGCCGTTTTCATGGGGACGACGTTCTTCTTCCCGGGCTTCAGGTTCGCCGCGGTGACGATCTTTTCCGACAGCCGCTCCAACACTTCCGACACCTGCTCGGCGAGGTCCACGATGCACCAGCGGTTGTCGCGCTGCTGGATGTGCTTGAGCGTCAGCGCCGCCACCTCGGACCGGCGCAGCCCGCAGCCGAGGAGGATGGCGAGCATCGCGCGGTCGCGCAGTCCCTTCTTGGTGGTCACATCCGGCGCGTTCAGCAGCTTCTGGGCCTCCTGGACGGACAGCCAGTTCCCCACTCGCACGCCCTTGGACTTGGCGCCCTTGACGCGCGTGATGCCGTGGGAATAAGGACTAGCAAAGACAGTTCTGATCTATACTCGTCATTGTCCGGGAGAGCAACGTGACAATCTCGGATAAAGCCTCGACTCGTAGAGGGAAGCGCAATCTAGATTGGCTGCCGATTACCAAAAACTCGCCGAGATCCTCACCCGTTTTTATGACTTCACGGACAAGACGGTGCTCTATGTGGGGGCGGGTGGCCGCCAGCTTCTCGACCCGGCAGTGAAGAACAGGAGACTGATCGCCATCGACAGGGACGCCGGTTCTCTCGCAGGATTGAACATCGAGGCAGTCGCGGCCGATTTCGAAGAGGTTCGCTTGGCTGGGGACGTGGTGTACTTCGAATTCTGTTTGCACGAAATGCCAGACCCTGTGAGGGCGCTTCAGCACGCCCGCACGCTCGCACCCGAGACCGTGGTATTCGACCATTCACCCGAATCGGAATGGATATTCCTTGGTGCGGAGGAGGAGCAGGTGCGCCGCAGCACTGCGGCGATGATCGAGTTTGGCATCCGGCGTCGCGTGACATTTCAAACCGAGCAGCGGTTCCAGGAGTATGCGGAACTCATCGCCAAAGTGAGTCCGCAAGGCGAACTCGCACTCGAGCGCGCGCGTCGCTTTGAAGGCGCCACCGGCATCGAGATTCCGATGTGCTGCGAATTAGTGCTCCTGTAGCCTGACGCAGACCTTTGCCCTGCTCCCTGATGATGCTCATCTTTCGTCGTCGGTAGCTGTCTGGGGTGACGGATGAGTTTGCCCGCGCTGTTGACGAATTGATGGACAACTTCCGGGGCGGCCCTCCGACTCCCTGTGTCATAAGGAGACACACTCATCACCGCCGATTCCGCCAAGCGCTGAAATCAGACTGCCCGGCTGACAACGAAGAGGGGTGCTAAAGTTGCTCGTATGATCGAATTAGCCAACTGCCCTCTGCCGCCAGAGGGGGTGGAAGATAGTGGGCCGATGACGCCCTATCTGTATTCGATCTGCGTGAGCAAGGAGCCCAAAATGATACTTTTGGTCCAACACGCCTCCCCCGAAACTAAAATGACCCTCTTTGGCAACACCGCCCATCGCGCCATTACGGCTCTGAGGCTCTCGTTCGCTCTCACCCTCCTCGCCATTGTGACGGCTGCACAACCCTACACCGTGACTACCATCGCAGGCGGTCAGATGCCCGCTACCGCGGCCTACTCCGGATCTCTCATCGTCATCCCTGCTCTTTCCGGCCTCGCCGCTGATTCCGCGGGGAACATTTACTTTTCGAGTGGCAACCAATTCCTCGGTGGCTCGAACGTTGTTTTCAAATTGGATTCTGCCGGCACCCTCACGCGCGTGGCCGGCAACGGCATAGCCGGTTTTTCAGACGACGGCGGCCGAGCCACTGCTGCCGAGTTGAACGGTCCCGGTTCGCTGGCCGTGGACAATGCAGGGAACTTGTACATTCTGGATGGAAACAACATCCGGGTCCGTAAGGTGGCTCCCAACGGATTGATCTCCACTGTGGCTGGGAACGGCGTCCCACTCGGTAACCCCTTCGGCTATAACAGTGGAGATGGCGGTCCAGCGATCAACGCTCAGTTGGGAGGCCCAACTGGTATCTCGGTCGATGGCAGGGGCAACCTGTACATCAATACAGTAAGAGGCCTCCGCAAGGTCACTACCGATGGCCTTATCTCGACAATCCACGCTGCTTTGCCCGGAGGCTGGTTCTGCACGGATAGTGCCGGAAATTTGTACTACGTGGAGAGCCTGTCAACCCTAGTGAAGGAAGGGCCTAACGGCGCCACTCTCATCTCGGCGGCTACCGGCGTACAAATGCCGGCCGTCGGCCTGGCGGCCGACGGATCGGGTAATGCGTACCTCACATTCGGAGGCACGTTTCCCTCGGTTGTCAATAAGATCGTCATGGTCACCAGCACGGGAATCGTGAAGACTCTGGCGGGCGGCGACTCCATTGGCGACTCGGGTGACGGCGGGCCGGCCACTGGCGCGACACTCTATTACCCCAACTTGATTGCTGCGGACGCCACTGGCAATGTCTACTTCATCGACGGTATCCCTCGCATCCGCATGGTGAGCCGCCAGGGAACGCTCACCACATTGGCTACGGGTATTGGCGACGGAGGCCTGGCGGCGTTCGCCACCTTAGGTTCTCCGGGCAACATCTCCCGGGATACTGCGGGTAATCTGTTCTTTGTCGACGGAAATCGAGTTCGCAAGATCGATGCCCAGGGGAACATCTCGACCTTTGCGGGCACCGGTGTCGGTGCCGAGCCAATCGACGGAAAGCCAGCCTCCCAGACAACTCTCTCCAGTCCCCAGGCGGTATTAGCCGACGCGCTGGGAAATGTCTATATTACAGACTCGTACGGCCTTCACAAGGTGGACGCCCATGGCATCCTCACCACCATTGCGCCTCAGCCCAGCACGGACTTTATTGGTTCCTCATTGGCGATAGACAATAACAACACGATCTATGTCGCAGGGGTGAACTGTGTTCGCAAAGTAAATCCTGACGGCAGCACGTCGCCGGTTACGGCATGCGCTCCTATCGGCACTAGTGTCACATACTCGGGAGATGGCGGCCCTGCAATTCTCGCTCACCTGGTAGGTAATCTCAACGGAATGATCACCGACTCTGCGGGCAACCTGTATGTTAGCGACAGCAATAATAACCGGGTTCGCAAGATATCGGCTAGCGGCATCATTACTACTGTCGCCGGAAACGGCACAGGGGGGTACTCCGGTGACGGCGGCCTGGCCACCAATTCCCAACTGAATTTTCCGAGAAGCCTTGCTCTCGATACGGGCGGCAACCTGTTCATCGCCGACTCGGGCAATTACGTGGTTCGAAAGGTTACTCCGAACGGTATCATCACCACGGTTGCTGGAAACGGAACACTAGTTGCGGGCACCGCGTCCGGCCCCGCCACCGCTGCGTCAATCGTTCCCTGGGGTTTGACTTCGGACGGCGCGGGCGGACTCTATGTGACGGATAACCGTCACGGCAGGGTGATGCAATTGACCTCATCCGTCCACCCAGCCCTCAGCCTCTCGGTAAACCACACGGAATCGTTCGCAGTCGGCCAGACCGCGGCGTTCACCATCGGCGCCACGAATATCGCGCCCACAACCGGCTCCACTGCGGCGATGCCATCCCAGTTGCGGGCAGCGGCAATCAAGAGCGCAGATTCGACAGCCAGCGGCCCGATCGCGGTCACTGCCCAGCTCTCGACCGGTGGGCCTCCATTCTCGCTCTCCGGTGACGGCTGGAGCTGCTCGGCCGGCACCTGCACACGAAGCGATTCTCTGCCCGCCGGCAGTTCCTATCCGCCCATCACGGCCACCGTCGTGCTAAGTCCCGACGCTCCTTACCAATTGACCCTGCAATCCAGCGTGTCCGGCGGAGGCGCTCCCACTTCCGGCGCGCAGGACACCGCTGATGTCGATGGCCCACTGCTCAAAGTCGCGTCGAGTGACCCCGGCAACTTCTATGCAGGCCAGATCCAAGCGGCTTACTCCGTCACCGTATTCAATGCGGGCGCGATAGCTACAACCGGTGCAGTGACATTGACCGAGACCTTGCCCTCGGGATTCACGCTCGTCTCTATGACGGGGACCGGTTGGCTGTGCCGGGGGACAACCTGTACACGGTCGGACTCGCTGGAGGGCGGCGGATCCTATCCGCCGATCACCGTGACCGTCAACATCGATGCCAATGCCGCTTCGCCGCAGGTAAATTCCGCCGCGGTAACAGGCGGTGGATCACCGAACGCTACGGGGACGGATGTGGCATCCATTGCCCCTTCGCATGGTGCGTTCTTTGCTGGTGAAATCACGCTCTCCAGCGACGGCTCGAGCTATCTGCAATTGCCCGGGAACCCGTTTGGCTATTACAGCAACAGTTTTTTCCCTTGGATCGATCACCAGGATCTGGGTTGGGTATATTATTGGGATGCCCAAGACGCCAGCGGCGGCGCCTACTTCTATGACCAGACTTCCCAACACATCTGGTACACCAATCGAGCCACCTTCCCCTACCTGTATGACTTCACGCTGAAAACGTGGATTTATTACTTCCCCGACACGAAGAATGCGGGCCACTACACGACCAATCCTCGCTACTTCGTGAACCTGACGACGGGCGTGATTTTCACGATGTAGAAATGATCCTGCGCATATTGGAACATAGGCCGACCAAATCTCTGCTGGCGGTTGTTGCCAACTAACGGAAATGATCGCAACTCCCCCTCACAGGGACGATGGCGTCGTCAGGCGGAAGCGAAAACGGAACGATATGCGGCCATATCGAAACCTGCGCCACGCGGAAATGTCCGACGGTATCGATCCATTCTTCAGATGTCTTCATTCGGGTAGGCGGGGGTCAGGCGGCGAGTTCCGGCGCCAGCAATCCGTTGTCGGCCGCCTCGACCGCCAGCTTCCGCACCGCCGTGATGCGGACGTTGATGGAGACGGACCCCAGCCCGCGGGCTTCCAGCGCAACGCGCCACGCGCTCACATTGGCCTTGGTGAAGCCGGGCCGGGGCTCCTGGCTAAACCACGCGAAAAACTCGTCGAGCCCCAGGTTGTAAACCCGCTTTGTAATCGGGGAGGAGACACTATCCAGGACCAGGGCCTTCAATCTGTGCCAGTCCGCCGCTCTGTTCGCCAACGCTATCTCGTTCATTTCAGTCCCCTTAATGGGTAATATCGGTAGCCACATGGACATTACCTCGGGGGCGCCGGGACATCAAGGTCGGTTGTAAACGGCGGCCGTCATGCCGGCAGTAGTCGGCTGGCAAATTAAACGGCTCTCGGCGACCGGTCCTTATCTGCTCCCTTGGTGGGGTTGGGCGGCCGTCCCCTCCGCTCGGAAAGAAACCCCTGTTGAACCTCCGACAAGAAATGCAGTTCGTAGGCTCAAAGGATCGCGACGGCGTTTATACTGAATAGGACCATGGAGTCCAAAATAGAAATGCCGATCTGTATCCATGGAGTCCCGATGAAACGCTACTGTTTCTGCGGATTGCTCTTCCTGGCGCTTGGCTTCACCCTGTTCGGCCAGACCCCTACTATTACGTCGGTAGTTGACGGCGTCTCAGGCGTCCCCAAATTCGCGGGGAACCCTCAGATCCCCGGCCTGGTGCCACCGGGGCTCAACAAGCGCGGCGACGTCATCGAGGCGCCTGTGGTCTCGAAGAAAGCCGATGCGGACCAGGGGCTGCGTCAGGCGCTCGGGCGCGCGATCTACTCGCTGCAGGATTTCGGCCATGGCACTTACCGTGGTGTAAACCCCGCGCAGCAATTGACTCTTGAGTTCAACGAACGGGAAGCGAAGCTTATCCATCCAGACGGCAGCATCGGCTTTCATTTGACCGGATATGGCTACGGCGATCGGCTGCAGAGGCCGGCGCGCGCTAAGTTGACAGGCACAGGTAACCGTGTGGAGTACCAGCGGGGAGATCTCAGCGAATGGTACGTGAACGGATCGCAAGGCCTGGAGCAGGGTTTTACCTTGGCTCACCGCCTCGGGACGGACCGCGAGGGCGAGCCATTAGTAATCGCCTTTTGCGTGACCGGGGAGCTGGCGCCGGTTCAAAAGGCGGATGAAGACGCAGTGCTGTTCGAGTCCAGCAGTGGTGTAGTGCTGCGTTATGCTGGTTTGCGGGCCAGGGACGCGCGCGGCCGGGTTCTTCCATCGCGGCTGGAAGTGAGGTACCGTGAGATCCGGTTGCTCGTCGAGGATTACGATGCGCAGTATCCGCTGGTGGTCGACCCAACTTGGATACAACAGCAGAAGCTCACGGCTTCCGATGGTGTAGCGAACGACTACTTCGGTTATTCGGTCTCGGTGAGCGGGGACACGGCGGTGATCGGGGCCTATGGCACGAGTAGCGGCGGCACCGTGTACGTGTTTGTGCGCAACGGGGGAGTTTGGACCCAGCAGCAGGAGCTGACCGCTCCTGCTGGCTCGAGCGAATTCGGCCAACACGCGGCGGTGAGCGGGGACACCGCTTTGATCGGGGCGTATACCTGGGGTAGCACCCAGGGAGAGGTGTACGTGTTTGTGCGCAGCGCCGGAGTGTGGACGCAGCAGCAGGAGCTGACCTCCTCCGATGGCGCTCCGGACGACTATTTCGGCGGATCCATATCAGTGAGCAGGGACACAGCGGTGATTGGGGCTTGGGCCAAGAATAGCGGTCACGGAGCCGCGTACGTGTTTGTGCGCAGCGGGGGACTATGGACGCAGCAGCAGGAGCTGACTGCCTCCGATGGCGCGGCGAACGACCAATTCGGCCAATCCGTATCGGTGAGCGGGGACATGGCGGCGATCGGGGCCTATGGCAAGAACAGCTTTCAGGGGGCCGCGTACGTGTTTGTGCGCAGCGGGGGACTATGGACGCAGCAGCAGGAGCTGGCCGCTTCCGACGGCGCGCAAAGCGACTATTTCGGCGACTCCGTGTCGGTGAGTGGGGACACCGCGGTGATCGGGGCTGACAGGCCGCCCCTTGACCGTCCCGGAGCCGCATACATGTTTGTGCGTAGCGGAGGGGTGTGGACCCAGCAGCAGGAGTTGACCGCTTCCGATGACGCGGCGAACGATCTTTTCGGCCTTTCCGTCTCGATGGCCGGGAGCACCGCAGTGATTGGAGCCTGCGGCAGGAATGGCAAGCAGGGTGCCGCGTACGTGTTTGTCCTCAGCGGCGGAGTGTGGAGCCAGCAGCAGGAGTTGACCTCTTCCGACGGCGCCGCGAACGACTATTTTGGCGTCTCCGTGTCGGTGAGCGGGGACACGGTGGTGATCGGGAGTTTTGGAAAGAACGGCATGCAAGGAGCCGCGTACGTCTTTGTGGGCCCCGCGCTAGGCACGAATGCGCTCTTGGTTGGCGCCGCGGCGGGCGTTTCTTCGGTCGTACTGTCTTACAGTGGCGCATGGACTTCCACGGCTAACGATTCCTTTCTACACATTTCCAATGGGAGCGCCAGCGGCACCGGGAACGCAGTGGTCGTGTTCACCTATGACGCTTTCAGTGGCACGGGAACACGCACGGGCACTCTGACGATCGCAGGGCTTACGGTCACCGTGACACAGGCGGGATCGAACTATATCACGCCGGGTCCGGTGACCACGCTGGTGTCGTCGGGCCTGGATGAGCCAGGGGGCATGGCGGTGGACGGCTCCGGCAACGTCTACATCGCGGATATGGGCCACAACGCGATCAAGGAGTGGAGTACCTCGACGCAGCAAGTGACTACGCTGGTGTCGTCGGGTCTGAATACTCCATGGGGAGTGGCGCTCGACGGCTTCGGCAACGTCTACATCGCGGATTATGGCAACAACGCGATCAAGGAGTGGAGCGCCTCGACGCAGCAGGTGACCACGCTGGTGTCGTCGGGGCTGCAGGGTCCATCTGGAGTGGCGGTAGATGGCTCCGGCAACGTCTACGTCGCGGATACCGGCAACCAAGCGATCAAGGAGTGGAGTGCCTCGACGCAACAGGTGACCACGCTGGTGTCGTCGGGGCTGCATTATCCGTATGGAGTGGCGGTGGATGGCTCCGGCAACGTCTACATCGCGGATTACGGCAACAATGCGATCAAGGAGTGGAGTGCCTCGACGCTGCAGGTGGCCACGCTGGTGTCGTCGGGGCTGAATGGTCCAGAGGGAGTGGCGGTGGATGGCTCGGGCAACGTCTACATCGCGGATACCTTGAACAACGCGATCAAGGACTGGAGTGCCTCGACGCAGCAAGTGGCCACGCTGGTGTCGTCGGGGCTGCATTATCCAAATGGTGTGGCGGTGGACGGCTCCGGCAACGTCTATATCGCGGATTCCGGCAACAACGCGGTCAAGGAGGTCCCCTACGCCTTTGTAGGTCCCGCCAGTCTGACCGAGCCCGCCTCAGCCGGGTCTGACTCGCTGCTTCCGGTGCTTCCCTCCACAACGTCTCTTGCCGGGATTTTCGCGCCCACCAGCGACCAAGGCTGGCTTACCATCGGAACCATCGCGAACGGAGTCATCAATTTCTCCTTTACAGCAAACACGTCCACTTCCACCCGCACAGCGCACATTACTGTACTGGGCCAGCAGATCACGGTGACACAATCGGCTGCAGCGGCCCTTCCGATCCTGACAGTCACAAAGACGCATGCCGGCAACTTCACGCAGGGACAGAACGGGGCGACGTACACCGTAACGGTGAGCAACGCAGCGGGAACCGCGGCGACCAACGGGACGGTGACGGTGACCGAGACGGCGCCGTCGGGCTTGAGCCTGGTATCGATGGCCGGGACGGGTTGGACCTGTGTGTATAACACCTGCACGCGGATCGACTCCCTGGCAGCCGGGTTGAGCTACCCGGCGATCACGGTGACGGTGAACGTGGCAGCTAACGCCAGCTCTCCGCAGATCAATCTGGTGAGCGTCGGCGGAGGCGGCTCATTGGCTGCGAGCGCCACCGACTCGACGACTATTACCCAAACTGGCCACCCGGCGTTCTTTGCAGGTGAAGTCGCGTTAGGCAGCGGCATCTACTACCTGCAGTTCCCGGATGGCAACCTGTTCGGCTACTACGCGTACATGGGAAGCGGGTTTATCTTTCACTTCGACATGGGCTATGAGTACGTCGACCCGGTGTCATCCGGCAACGGAGTCTACCTGTGGGACTACGCCAGCGGGCACTGGTTCTACACCAACGCGAGTCTGTTTCCGTACCTGTATGACTTCACGCTGAATGCGTGGATCTTTTACTTCCCCGACACGAAGAATGCGGGCCACTACACCACCAATCCTCGCTACTTCGTGAACCTGACGACGGGCGTGATTTTCACGATGTAGAAATGATCCTGCGCATATTGGAACATAGGCCGACCAAATCTATGCTGGCGGTCGTTGCCAACTAACGGCAATGATCGCAACTCCCCCTCCCAGGGACGATGGCGTCGTCCGCCGGAAGCGAAAACGGAACGATATGCGGCCATATCGGAACCTGCGCCGCGCGGAAATGTCCGACGGTATCGATCCATTCTTCAGATGTCTTCATTCGGGTAGGCGGGGGTCAGGCGGCAGGTCCGGCGGGTAATATCCAACGGCCCGCTTGTAGCTCTCGAAAGCGTTGTAGACGATCGGGCAGATAGGGATCCAGCGGGCTAGTGACGATATACGGCTGCCGAGCGAGTGCGTGCCGAAGGAAAGATGGGGGAAATCGCGGCACGCCTTCGGACGGGCAGGATACACCGCGCAGCGATTGCCACGCAGGAAGGCGCATCCAGTTCGCGTATTTTTGAGGACGCGCGTGCCGGGGTTCTCGGGATCGAGGCGGGTGTACGCGCGGCTGGCTTCCTCGAAGCTCACCCCAACCTCACGCGCGAGAGCTTCGAGATCGCCGCGATGCACTTCAACGACGCCGCAGCGGCAGCAGTTAGCACAAGTCGTGCAATCGATCCGCGGCTGGATTTGCGCGGCGAGTGATTGGAGTTCTTCGACGCGGTGGTGGTGGGCAGAGAGGTAGCGGCGGAACCCGAGGTTCTCGTCTTTCTTGGCCGAACCCAGGCGGCGGATCTCCACCAGGTCGGTGACCACGGCTACAGGATACTCCAGGGAGGAGGCGCAAGGAAGGGTATCAGCAAGGTATTGGGCAACAGAGCGAGCCGTCTTGCCGCCCACGAGAGGAGCGTGGCGCCACCTCACACGCTTCGGATTGGCTGGATGACCCCCGTGGATATGGGGTCCCCCTCGCTACCTGCCAAGGTGCGTTGTCTGGGGTTATCGGAAGCAACTACAAGGGCACGTCAGGTCCCGACCTGGGGAGCCGTCGCGCCCGTACACTGCGCTTAGATCGCTTCATGCAAGAAACCTCGTCGCCGCGGATGGTAGCCTACTTCGACGAAAGCTAGGACGGCACGCAGTCGCATGTGTTCGTGTTCGCAGGCAAGGAGGAAGCCTGGTAGACTTGGCGCACTTGGCTTGGTGGGGCGATACCGAATCGGCCTTAATTCAATCCTGATCCTTTCTTTACGACTTCTTTATGCCCCGCTGTTTACTGTAGAAAACAAGGACACACTTCCGCCGGGCTCATGCGCACCCTGAACCTGCTGCCACTTTTGGCGCTGATGGTATTCAGTGCAATTCGGCTTGAGACATCCGCCGAGGCGGCGAAAAAGATTTCCTGTAATACGTGCCCTGTTCCAGGAATAGACTTTCGATCGTCCATACCGCTGGGAACGGCTGCCAAGTCATCAGGGTGCAAGATTCGAAAGGGAATAGCTGGCATGCCGATGCAAGACCCGGATTGCACACCGGGCGCGATCAACCAAACCGTGACCGCCGACATCCTTAGGAGTGAAAAGTTTCGGGTGGGATGTGTGAGGAACTGCCTGACTACAGAGTCCCAAAAAAGAGACATGTATGGCCGCTACGGCGTTGATGAAGACCCGGCAACATGCGAACTTGACCATCTGGTTCCCTTGGAGCTCGGTGGCGCAGACTCGCTGGACAACATTTGGCCCCAGTGCGGCCCGCTGGGCGCGCAGGGATTGAAGATCCACTTCCAAGAGAAGGACAAGGTCGAAGACTACCTTACTACTCTTGTCAAGACTGGAAAGATGCAGCTTCGCGAAGCGCAAGAGGCCATAGCCAAAGACTGGACACAATATCGAGATACGGCGTTGACGTACTGTGCCGCCAACAGGTGTGGAAGTGAGCAGTAAGGCCAGCCTGCTCCTGAGCCGAGCTCAGGTTATACGGGTTTCCTCGCAATAGACCAGTGAGACTAGGAGTGAGAGGCAGCGTCAATTCGTATTATCGTCATCTTTCGTGACGGCCCGGGCACATCTACGGTTCGGCCTTGTAGGGGGCCACACGCAGTTGAGTCGGCGCGGCAGCGCAACACCCACCGAATCAGTAAGTTGTGAATGGAACACGCCCCATTCTCCAGTACATGGGGATTCCGCGCCAGCAATCGATAGTCGGTCGGGACGGCGCTTTTCAGAATGCCGTTAGGGACCACTTTCTCAGTTAGTCGAGTCAGCCATCCTAATCTATCCAAGTAAAGGATCACGAAAGGGCCCCCTCTGCGGATTACCGACGGCGGCGAAGGCTTACAGCTTTGCGGCGATACGCGTCAGCCGCGGAGGCGTCGCCGAGAGCGGATTCGGTGTCGGCGAGTTGTTCGAGGAGCGCAGGGTCTTCTGGAGCTTCAAGGAGAGCAGCCTCCAGAACTGGCAGGGCCTCGCGAGGCGCGTGGTTGGCGGTGAGTGCGGCGGCTAGGTCGCGGCGGAGAGGGACCAGGTCGGGGGCGTCGGTCAGAGCTTGACGAAACTGATCGATGGCTTCAGGGAGGCGCGACGCCGCGGCGAGATAGCGGGCATAGGCCAGGCGGGTGGTGAGGTGATGGGGGTCTTCGGCGAGGTTGCGTTTCCAGAGGTTTTCGGCTTCTTGCGAGGTGCGGCCAGCGGAGGTGAGCAGCAGGGCCAGGTTGTAGCGCACGGAACGGTTGGATGGGTCGTCGCGTAAAGCCTGGCGGTACTCGTTTTCGGCGGCGGCATTTTTCCGGGCGGCGGCGGCCAGGGAGCCGAGTGCATTGTGGGTACGAGCGTCTTCGGGGCGGGCACCATCGGCGCGGAGAAGGATGCCGCTGGCGCGGCCGCGTTCGGCGGTCTTGAGGGCCTGCTGGTAGTAGCGGCGGGCATCGGAGACGCGGTTAAGGCGCTGGCAGAGAAGGGCGAGGTTGTAGGGGAGGTAGGGATAGTCGGGGGCGATCTCCATGGCGTGCCGGTAATAGGCCAGAGCCGATTCGAAGTCGCCGAGTTCGGTGGCGGTGAGAGCGAGGTTGTGCCAGGGGTAGGGCCAGTAAGGTGCATAGCGGATGGCATCGTGAAACGCGGCTTCGGCCAGCGCGAGGTAGGAAGTGTTGCGGGAAGCTTGTTCGAGATAGGCGATGCCCATAGCGTTGTAGGAGTATGCGCGGGCCGGGTCGAGGCGGGTGGAAGCTTGGAGGGCGGCTAGGGCGTCGGTGTACCGGCCATGAAAGATGAGAGCGCGGCCGCGGCAGAAGAGCATGCGGGCTTCGTTGAGGGCGGCGGCGGGAGCGAGATCGAGAGCGGCCTGAAAATCCTTTTCGGCGGTCTCAAACCTCTCGGGAGAGGGCGGAGATTGCTCGCCGCGGAGGTACTCGAGGATCACTTGCTGGCCGCGGTCTTCCAGGGCGATGCGGAGTTGTTCGGTGTAGCTGGCGAGGAGAGCGGGGTCAGAGGCGGGATCGGCGCAGAGGCGGTCGAGAACAGCGAAAGCGCTGGTGGGTTCATCGCGGCGAAGGTGGTGTTGCACCAGCGCGCGTTGGAATTCATCTGCGGGGAGGGAGGTTTGTGGCTGGGCGGCGGCGGACTTGGGCGCGGAAGGGCGGAGACCGCGCGGGCGGCGCAGGGTTTTCTTGTCGACGGGAGCTGCGGGAGGCAACTGCATGGGCTCTTCGGCCAGGTTGTCGGCAACCGGCATGCGCTCATCAACGGCCTGCCCGACGGGCACTTGCTTCTGAAGAGTGACGCGGCTGACACCCTCTCGGATGTGCTGCAGGAGGTCGAAGAAGATCATCTGCTGCTGGCCCGGCCGGGCCTGGTTGAGGCCATCGAGCACGAAATAGGTAAAGGCGCCATGGCCGCCGCCGAACTTGGAGGATTCGTAGGCGTCGTCGCCGCGCTGGCTGGCCATCAAAAGGCCCAGATTGCCTTTGTGGAGGGTGAAAACCTCACGGACGGCGGGCTGGAGCTCACTGGTGCCGGCGATGGAGCCGATGTTGCCGGCGCGGCAGACATCGACGAAGACGAGGACGCGGCCGTAGCGGAGGGCCTGGCGGGCGATGAGATCGCGCAATTCGCTCATCAGATAGCCGCTGACTTTGGTTTCGCTGTAGTCGCTGTCCCAGGTGAGGATAACGGGCTCTTTGAGGATGCCGGTGTCGTGCTGCCAATCCTTTTCCATGGCCGGGTCGGCCCCGTGAGCGGCAATAAAGAGGATAAGGGTGTTTTCGGGGCGGGCATGGTCATCGTGGCTGACGAAGGTTTCGAGCTCGGAACTGACGCGGGCCAGGGTGGCGCGCTCATTTTCCAGGAGGCGGATTTCACAATTGGTGGTTTGGTTTTCGGGACAGAGGCGGAGATTGCCGCCGCGCGGCATCTGGAGGTAGGCGGCGAAGGTTTCGGCGTCCTTATCGGCGTAGTTGAGCCAGGGGACACCGGAATCGGGGCGATACCGCGACACGCCGATCAGGAGGGCATAGGTCTTGCCTCTTGGGGCGGGAGGCGCGTTGGACGGAATCGGGCGCACGCCACGAGTGCCGGTTTCTTCGCGGGCAATGCGGGTGGAGACCTCACGGGTCCAGGTGGCGGCAGGCCAAGCCGCGGCGACGCGATCGCACTGGGCAATGGCGTCTGCGGAGAGAACCGGCGTCTTCGAGCACGGAGACGCGCGCAACGGCGAAGAGCAGCGCGGGCTGGCCGGCGGCTTTTTCAAGGATGGCCCATTGTTGGAGGAAAGCCGAGAGCTGGGGTTCCTGGAGGGCGGCGACGCGGGATTCGAAGGTGCCCTCGGTGGACACGGGCGGGCGCGGCGTGAGCGGGGCAGGGCGCAGGCGGCTCATGGCGGGCAGCTCGCAGATGGGGACAGGTTGGGAGGTGAGGAACGGGAGAGGAACCTGCGCCGCGGACGCCTCCAAAGTGAACTCGTGGTTCGCCAGGAGTGTTTGCACGGAGACGCCGGGGCAGAAGGCGAAAACGATGGAGGAGTTGGCGGTGACGAGTCGATCGCCGGCGAAGAGCTCGACTCCGGGAGCGGCTGCAATGGGGGTTTCGCGGCCGGGGCGGTGGATGGCGCCGGCGCCACCCTCCAGTACCAGGCCGACGGGTTGTTCGGCGTGTGCGGGATACGCCAGGAAGGCGACCTCTGCCAGGGCGAGAGCGAGGGCGCGTGTCGAAGTCATAAAACGTTTCAAGCCGGATGCCAGCTTGCACACCGCCATATCTGGAGGTTCCGCCAGCCCGCAATTCATTGAATGGTGCGCCGGCTGAGAGGTATTATAACTGGAGTCCTCCGGGATCAGTGATCATGTGGATCGGGGGTGCGGGCAACGGCCGAACCGGGCGCGCCATGATGGCGGCCTTGTGGCTGGGCGGAATGCTGCTGCCGGCGCAAACCACCGAGGGGCTGATCTCGGGAAGAGTCACCGACCAGGCCAGCGGGAAACCACTGGCCCACGCCACGGTGAGCTACGAGAATCCGGCTGCGGGCACGCGCGGAGAACGGACGGCGGACGGGGGCGGATATTATGCGCTGCCGCTGCTGCCTCCCGGGACATACCGGCTACGGGCCACGGCGGGGAAGAGCTACCAGCCGCGGGAATTTCAAGAGATCTCGCTGGCGGTAGCGGGGTTTCTGGAAGTGAACTTCGAGCTGCGGCCCCTCACCGATGTGATGGACGCGAAGCAGGCGCGGGGGATTTATTTTCCGAAATCGCGGGCGCTGCTGGATTTCTATGGGCCGGACGTGGATGCGGGGCGGGCGCTGCTGCTGGAGCCCCTCGACGCGCGCGAGGGGCGGCTGGAATCGACGGTGTCGGAGGCGATCGATCCGCAGCAGATTTCGGATTTGCCGCTGACGGGGCGCGACGCTTACAACGCCCTGGTGCTGCAACCGGCGGTGAGCGCGGACACAGCTACCGCGCGGGGGATCGGGGTTTCCGTGAACGGACAACGGCCATCGGCGGCGAACTTCCTGCTGGACGGGTTGCAGAACAACAACTACCTGATCAGCGGACCGCTGGCGCTGGTGGTGCCGGAGGCCTTGCAGGAGTATCGCGTATCGGTGAGCAACTTCTCGGCGGAGTATGGACGGACGGGAGGGTACATCGCCAACGCGGTGACCAAGGCGGGGACGAAACAGTGGCACGGACTGGCGTATTTCAACTGGATGAACGAGAGCCTGGACGCAAACGACTTTTCCAGGAACGCGCAGGGGTTGGCGCGGGCGCCGGCGAAGGAAGACGAGCCGGGATTTCAGGCGGGCGGGCCGATGGTGCGCAACCGGCTGTATAGCTCGACGGCGTTCGACTACGACGGCAGCGGCAGCCGGGGAGACGCGCTGCGGTTCTACCTGCCTACAACGCAGTTCATGAGCAGCCTTAAGAACTACTCGGCGGATAATCCGGCACGGCAGTTGCTGACGGCGTACCAGCCGCCGGCAGTGACTGGGGCGAGCATCCTCGACGACGTGGCTGCGGTGACGGTGGCGCCGCCGGTGACGGTGAATCGGTTCGTGGGGCTGGAAAGGGTGGACTGGGCGCCGGCAAAGAGCGACCGGCTGATGGGGCGCGCGGCGGTGGCGCGGGTCGACCAGCCGGATTTCGTCTGGTCGCCTTACCAGGGATTTTCTTCGTCGCTGGATGAGAATACTACTTCGCTGGCGCTCGCCGAGGAGCACATCTTCAGCCCGGCGCTGACCGGCGAGGCGCGCGGCGGGTCCCTGATCCGTCCGTAGGCTAAATCGGAGTCAAGCGGGGGCAGTCAGCAGCGGGCAGCAACCGAAGGTGAAGAGTTGCACCATTTGGGTGAAGAATTGCATGGAGATGCGCGATGGGTATCCCCCGTAAGCAGAAACCGTCGCCCGCCGAAGGTGAGTTTCTGTTTCAGCTCGATCCAGAGCCCTTGGAAGAATGCGTCACCTCCTATGCCGGCATCCCTCTGTTTCTGCAAGCCGCGCGCTCGCTGGATGTTCCCGGCCGCGTGAAACAGCACCTGCAGATCAAGCAGCGGCAGCGGGGATTGGATGAGGCCGGGTATGTGGAGAGTTTCCTGGTATTGAATGCTCTGGGCGGGGATTGTCTGGAGGATTTCGAGCGTCTGCGGGAGGACGAAGGTCTGGCAGAGATGCTGGGGCACGGCGTTCCCAGTTGCGAGGCGGCCCGCAAGTTTCTGTACCAGTTTCACGACGAATCCAAAGTGGAGCAAGCGCAGAAGGAACTGCCCGTGGGGCAGGTGAGTTATATCGCCGAGGAGAGTGCGCCCCTGCGAGCTTTGGCGCAGGTCAACCAGGAGATGGTGCAGGAAGTCGGGCGGCGCTGCGCGGAGCAAAAGATTGCGACCGTCGATTTGGATGCCACGATCATCGAGAGTTACAAGCGGGAAGCGCAACCAACCTACCAAGGCGGTAGCGGCTATCAGCCGATGCTGGCCCTGTGGGCGGAGATGAATCTGGTGTTGGCGGATGAGTTTCGTGACGGCAACGTGCCCGCCCAGAAGGAGCCGCTGCGGGTGGCGCGGCGCGCCTTTGCCGCGCTGCCGCCGACGGTCCAGGAGTATTACTTCCGCGGGGATTCGGCCTGCTGGGAAAAGGAACTGCTGAACTGGCTGCGCGATGAGCAGCGCAGCGATGGGCCGCGAGGGCCGATTACGTTCGGCATCAGCGTGCGGATGACGCCGAATCTGAAGAAGCACATTGTGCAGTTGGGCGAGACTCTGTGGAAGCCGTATCGAGAGGATGCCGGGATGATCGGCGAATGTGCCGACGTGCTGAACTACTGGCCGGAGGAAGACGAGCGGCCGGAAGGGGCGGGGCCGCTACGGTATGTTGCGATCCGCCTGCGGAAGCGGCAAGGGGAATTGTTCGCCGACGGCAGCGAGGTGAAGTATTTCGCGGTGGGCAGCAATCGGTGGGACTGGGATGCGGTGCGCCTCTTGCAGTGGCAGCGCGAGAAGGCGGGCACCATCGAAGCACTGCACGATGTGCTGAAGAACGACTTGGCGGCGGGCGTGATGCCTTGCGGTCGTTTCGGCGCCAACGCAGCTTGGTTGCGGCTGGCGGTGATGACGCACAACGTGCTGACCGCGCTGAAACGGCTGGCGCTGCCGGAGAAATGGTTAACCGCCCGGCCGAAGCGGATGCGGTTTCAGATCTTCTGCTCGCCGGGTAAACTGGTTTCCCACGCGCGGCAGACGTGGCTGCGCGTGAGACGGCTGAGAGAGCAGTTAGCCGAGTGGATCGAAGTCTTGCGTCTGCTGCCGATCCCGCAGTGGGCATAGCATTTCTTACGGACGGATTATCGAGCGTTTTTCTGCAAGCAGCCGGGCCGGAGTGTGCGTGGAGGGCCTCGGTCCCGAACCGAATCAAGGCAGATCCGCCTCCGATGGGTGCTGGGGAACCGCCTTCCCCAACAGGAACGCCGATAACTCCTCAAAATCCGAGCGATTGCGGCCCACTGCCGGATTCCCATGTCCCTACGGACGGATTACGGGCGGGTGGAGCGGCGACCTGCTGGAGTTTAGCCGGCCGCACCCGGAGGTTCCGACGTTCGTGGTGAACCGCGATAACTATCCGTCCGACTTCGTGTACCTGCCGGGGAGCATGGCGGCGTATGCTTACCGCAATCGCGGCCGCAACTGGGAATTCTCGGAGAATCTGACCTGGGCCAAGGGGCGCCACGTTTGGAAATTCGGCGGCGGATTTTTGCTGCGGCGGCTGGATGGGTACCTGACGTTCGGACGCGACGGGGATTACATCTTTTCATCGTTCACGGCCTTCACGCTGGACGAACCGGCGCCGACGACCGTGGAGGCGGGGCTTTCGCGGCAGCAACTCTCGGCCGCTACACCCCAGAGGGTGATTCCGGATTTCAACCGGCAATACGAGTACAACCAGTTCCACGTGTTCGCGCAGGACAGTTTCCGCGTCACCAGCCGACTGGCGCTGAACTATGGGGTACGCTACGAGAGCTTCGGCGCGCCCGCTAACACGGGATCGCAGAAAGATGCGCTGGTGGAGTTGGGCAACGGGGCGAACTTGGGCGCGCGGCTGACGGGAGCGCAGATGGTCTATCCCACGGGCGCCGAGCAAATGTACAGCCCGGACCACAGCAGTGTGGGGCTGCGCGCAGGGCTTTCGTATCGCCCGTTCGAGAATCATTCCACCGTGCTGCGCGCGGCCTACGGGCTTTTTTTTGAGCCGGAGTACGACAACCTGTGGCAGGTGATGGCCAGCAACAACTTCCAACTGGCCACTTTCGATGTGAGCAACTACAGCCCGGCGGGCGGGGTGCAGTTCCTGAAGCCGCTCTCGCAGGTGATTCAATCGCTGCCGAACCTGGAGGTGGATCGGGACTTCTCGCAACTGACGTTGTACCAGCCGGGCATGCGCAATCCTTACATACACAGCTATTTTGCCGGTATGCAGCACCAGGCGTCGGGGAACCTGACGCTGGAGGTGAATGGCCTGGGCTCGCTGGGGAGGAAGCTGATCTCGACGGATATCGTGAATCGCTCGGGCAGCCGGCCGGGAATCCTGGATGCGACGCAAAGCCGCTTTCAACCGGAGTTGGGGGACATTTATTACCGCGGCAACGAAGGGGACTCGGACTACCTCGCGCTGACGGCGCTGGCGCGCTACCGGTCGGGCCGGACCCAGTTCCAGGCGGCGTACACCTGGAGCCACTCGATCGACAACCAGAGCGAGCCGTTGGCCGGGCAGTACTTCGATTTCCAGCAGTTCAGTCCGTTCGCAACGCCTGCGCCGTCGCCGGCGACGTCGACATTCACGAGTCAGTTCGACAGCCGGGGAGATCGCGGCAACTCGGATTTCGACCAGCGGCACAACCTGGTCTTCAGCGGCATTTACAGCTTTCCGGGCGGCTCGGCCTGGTCGCGCAACTGGCGGGTGGCCGCCGTGGGAGCGATCCGCTCGGGGCTGCCCTACACGGTGTATGGATCGGGAATCTCGAACGGGATTTTGGCGAACCTGGAGAACAATCGGGCCAACCTGTTGACCGGCGCCGCGGCTGCGGAACTGAACGCGCCGGCGCCGGGCGGACGGATGCTGCTGAACCCGGCGGCCTTCGCCGACCCCGTTTCCGGGCAGGTTGGAAACACGGGGCGCAATGCGTTTCCAGGGCCCGGTTTTTATAATTTCGATATTTCGCTGGCGCGGTCGTTCGGCTTGCGGTGGCTGGGCGAAGCGGGCCGGCTGACGGCGCGCGCGGACGCGTTCAACTTTCTGAATCATGCCAACCTGGGGAATCCGGATTCGGTGCTGAGTTCGACGTCGTTTGGAATCGCGACGTATGGCCGGCAGGAGTTGTCGACGGGCCAGCCGTCGGTCTTCCCGCTGCGCGAGACGGCGCGGCAGGTCCAAATCCTGTTGCGGGTGGAATTCTGATGCTTCGATGGAAATGCGTGCTCTTCGTGTTCCTTACTGCCGGCGCGCGGCTGCTGGCGGCTGCGCCATCGTGCGCCGTGCAGCCGATGGTGCCGACATTCTTGCGTGCGGAGTCTCTGGCCGAACTGTTGCCGGACATCGTCGTGCAATGCACCGGTGGAACGGCCAACGCGCAGACTTCGCTCGATCTGACACTGTTTCTGGCTACTAGCATCACCAGCCGGCTGATCGGGACCAATTCATCGGAGGTATTATTACTGGTCAACGAGCCTTCGCCAACTGCCCTCGCCATCGGCCAGAACGCGTTTCTGGGCACGCTTGCCGCTATTAACGAGCTGAGCTGGACGAATGTGCCCGTGACATTTACCGGCTCCGGCGGTTTGACTCTTCGCTTGCGGAATATCCGCGCCAACGCCAACAGTTTGAGCTTCGGTCCAACGACCTATGGCCAGTCGGTGCAGATGCTTGGGGACGTGCAGATGGCCTTGGGCGGCGTGAGTGTGACAATACCGGCATCCGTACTATCGGTGGGATTAGTCGGATCTTCCGTAACAACCGATGCGAGGCAGTGCGACGATTCCGGCCCCAGCGGCACGGCGGTGGGTGGTCCCGGCGGCCTGAACACGGCCTTGTTCAGCGGCGGGACGGGGCAGATCAACTTCAACCTGCGGTTCCGCGAGTTGATTCCAAAGGGATTCTCCACTCAACAGAGCGACACCGGCGCTACCGTAGCCGGCACGCCCCTCGTGGGGACAGCGACGCAGGGACTGGAGCTGGTAGCGGCATTCAACAACATATCCGCGGGAATGGAGGTGTATGTGACCGGCGGCCCGGTGGCTCCCACGGACTCCCCGAGCGCCAATGCGGCCCTGCTGAGCACCGGCAGCGGAGGGTCGCCGGTTGCTTCGGCAAGTGGAGTTTGCCCGCTGACCAATGCGCCGGCGGTGCCGCTCTATTCGGTCCCTGTGACGAATGGGTCCGGGGTCGCAAAATGGCAGATTACGGCGGCTGACCCGACGGCGTTCGAGCAGCTCAGTTTTGGCGTAGCGCTGGCAAGCACGCAGCAGGTGAATGTTCTGCCGACGGTGAACCTGAGTCTGGGGCCGAGTCCGTTTCTAGATGGCTTTTCCTTATCGAGCGCAGCGCAAGCCAGCGCGTCGCTTCCAATCCCGCGATTTGCCGATTCCTCGTTTCCGCAGACCCTGTCGGTCGTCCTGGTGTCGAACCTCAGCTTCGTGGCCGTGGCGGGAGCGGGCGCCGTGCCGCATCAGCTCATTTCGGCATCGTGTAACGCGCCCACCGTCACAACCACCAGCGGCGGCGCCTGGCTTCTGACGAGCCAGTTGGCGGGAGGTTTGGACGTATCCGTGAATCCAGCGGGTCTTGCCGCCGGCATGTACTTCGGCCAGATTCTGTGCGGGAGCAGCGGAGCGCTCACGGCCGTATTAAGCGTGCAGGCGACGAACAGCGATCCAGGGCCGTCGATCAATCCAATCGGCCTGGTGTTCGTGGTCCCGCAGAATACTGTTTCGCCGATGCAGAATGTCACGATCTACGATCTGACGAACACACCGGTGGGGTACCAGGAAACGGAGAGAAACCTTTCCGGCACGGCGACGGCCGGCATACCGGCCGTGGTGAGCTTTCAGGCGAACACTGCGGGGGTTAGCCCGGGGATTTACGACTATACCTTTCATTACACGTTCTCGGACGGCTACTTGGCCCAGGTGGTGGTGCGGTTGATTGTTACCGCGGCAGCGGCGGGAACGGCGGCCCTGGCGCCTATGGCGCAGGGGGCTTCCGCGGCCGGCGCAACCTGTCCGACGCCGAGTTCGCTGACAGCGGTCTTTCAGTCGGTGGGGCAGCAACTATATTTCACGACCACATACCCGGTGAACCTCAACGTCCTGGTTTCGGATAATTGCGGAGCGCCGGTTACGGCGGGGGCGGTGACGGTGGCGATTTCGGGGGAGACGAAGCCGGTCACGATGTCGCCGTCGACGGTTACTCCGGGATTGTGGATCGGCTCCTGGACGCCCTCCTCGCCGCAAACGGGTGCGACGTTGACGGTGACGGCGGCGGTCCCGAATCTGCCAACTGCCACGCAGACCATCACGCGGGACGTCCTGGGCGGAGGGACGGCACCGGTGATTTTCTCAGGCGGTATCGTGAACGCGGCTACACAACAGCCGCCGGTAGCGCTGGGCGGGTTGATCACGATCTACGGATCGAACCTGGCGGATACGCAGTATCAGCCGGGCACGATTGCGCTGCCGACGAAGTTGGGTAACACTTTCGTAACCCTGGCGGGAGGCAAACTGCCGTTGTCGTTCGTGGGGCCGGGGCAGATCAATGCGATGGTGCCGTACAACCTGGCGCCGGGCAGTTATCCAATCCAAGTGTTGAATAGCTCGGCGGTCTCCAACACCGCACAGGTTATGATCGCTGGGGTGGCGCCCGGAGTTTTCACGGCGGATGCCAGCGGCACCGGTCAGGGCGCGATTGAATCGGCGACTACCGGCGCAGTGGCGGATTCAGCCAACCCCGTCATGCCCGGAGACTATATCGCGGTCTACGTGACCGGGCTGGGGTCCGTGTTGCCGCTGGTGAATGCCGGCGATCCGGCACCGCAGACGCCGCTTTCCTGGGTGGTGGGGAACAGCGGCGTGACTGCCACCTTAGGCGGCTTGCCGGCCTCCGTGACTTACGCGGGCCTCGCGCCGGGTTTTGCCGGACTCTATCAAGTCAACATTCAGGTTCCCGCCGGAGCGCAGCCGGGCGGCGCGGTCCCCGTAGTGATTTCGAGCGGCGGGGTCGCCACGCCGCCGGTGACCATCGCGGTTAAGTGAGAATTCCGCCTCGCCCACCCCGCTCCTGCCTGCAAGAAGCGACTACTTTCTTGCGGCCGTGTCTGGGCGGAGCCCATCCATTTGTTTATCGGAAAGTGGCCAAGCGCCCCAGAGCCCCATCCTGGGCTATTGCCTGTTCCTTTGCCAAGGCCGGTAGCGATCCGCCGTCATCGGGATCACAATCGGTGGTCCGGCTGGTTCTTGGCTTCCATCCGGGGAAACGTAAACGACCTGGACCATCAACGGCTCGGCGGGTGGTCCGAGGCGAGACTCCAGTTCTTCTAGCCGCCGAATGAGATTCCGCCTGATCATCTCCGTCTTCTCGGGGCGGAAAACAAAAAAGGCACCGCTGGTTGGCGGCACCTCATAGTGCTGTCGTATAGGATCGATTGCTGGTTTAGTTCGTCGGCTCAGAACGGGCTACGCGCGATGTGGGCCGGTTCAAATGGACGATACGTGGACAGAAACCTGGCTGAGCAAAAGGTCTGAAGGGGTCTTTGGCGGCAGGGAAGGCCGCTAAGTGATAGAAAAGTGGTACGCCCGAGTGGATTCGAACCACCGACCTTTTGCTCCGGAGGCAAATCAGAGCGTTGCATCCTGTTGATTTTTCGTTCTGATACCTCGGCGTAGACCCGGCCAGAGCGGAGCATTCGGCGCGTATTGTGGGGGCTTTTGTGGGGGTGGGTTCTGAGTTGCGATAACGGAAGATTGACGCTGCCCAGACGGTCACATCGCGCACGGCTCGGACGCGATCGGGAAGGTGAGGCGGCCACGGAAGGCGCGCGGTGCGGGCGGCCGGCTGCTCTTCCTCCTCCACCTCGACATCCAGGCCGGCCTGGGTCGCGGTGGTCTTTTGAAACTCGGCACGAAACGTCCCACTCAGAAATCCCCTCTTGTAAACAGAGTCAGCGCCTTAAGACGGATGGTACTGCAGCCGGACCCCCGGTACTGTTACAGAGGGGTTGCTGGCGGCATACTACAACCGGAACGAACTTATGTCCCAGCATTTCGCACTACTCTCGATTGTGTTCATGATAAGTTTCGTGCTTCTTTTCGATAGAGTGCACTTCGAAAAGAGCAATGCCCGCTTCTTCAAGAACTGTCTGCTGACCGCACAGGAAATCGGTCAGCTGCAAAGCATTCTGTCGGCTTGTCAGGACGGCTGAGTCACGACGCGACCGTCACCGCTCCAGCGTTCCAGGCTCACACCGCAGCCTGTGAGTGTGAGTTCCTGATGCTGGAATCGTAGGCCCCGGCCCCGGGGGTAGGACCCCGGACAGCGAAGCGGCTGCCAGGAGCGGCGATCCCGCTTCCCAAAAATTTCAAAAATTCTGGAGGCGTGCGGACTGCCCCTTCGTGCCGTGGGGTAGAATGGGAAACCGAGCGCGATCCTATGCCCGCCCAAGCAACGGAAGCCCCTCGGCGCCACTACTCCCGCACATCACCAGCAGGCCCCGGCGACGGCATTCCGCTCACCATGTGCCGTAACTGCGGGCTCAACGGCCACCACGCCAGCCACGGCGAGTGCATCGACGCGCTGCGCTCGGCGCTGGCCGTGGCGCAGTTTCGGGCCAAGGTGGGGCGGCCGTCTAGCGCGCGAGCGATAGATTCGGGGCGCGTATGACGATCCCATATCCCAACCGCCTTCAGTGGGCTGTCATCTGGTGCACTGTGGTGGTCGCCACGCATTTTTGGCTCGGGTTGAGTCTCGCGGACTGGCTGCCGGCGGTGCAGCACGCGGTTCCTGGAATCCCGGCCGAACCGGCGCGCCTTGTTGACGGCTGGACGATTGGGCCCATGCCAGCAGTTCCGGCCGTCGAGCGCAAGGTGCTCTGGCGCGAGTCGGCTTGGGGACTCTCCGGTTACTTTCAGCCTGCCGTCGGAGAGTATCGCGAGCGGCTCGCACTTGTCGTGGTGATCATTGGCCTCTTACTGGTGTGGCAGGCGTCCCGCGTCTCGAACCGGCGCAGTCGGGGCCCAGACCAGGAAGAGGCGCGCGGGAAAGTGTTGAGCTAGACTAATTGCCGAAAGGAAATCGCCCGCAACCACGGGAGCCAACATGGCAACGCAGCCACCCGACAGGTCGCAGCCGAAGTCTTCAACGCCCTCCACCGAAAACCTGGCACAGGCGCAGTCAAACCTCGAATCATCCCTCGAAGCGTACCGCAAGGAGGGGGAGGAGGGCCTGGAGAAGGCGCTCGACCAGATCTATCCTCAGTCGGAGACCTACAGCGAGTACCACGGGGGAGTACACTTCTTAATGGTGCGGAACCCGGAGCGATTCAAGGCAGCCGTCCCCGCGCTCCCGGACGTACCGCCCAGCCAGAGCCCACAAAAACCGGAACCGAAAAAGCCCTAGAGAAGTATCTCAGCCCCGACACGGCCCAAGGCTTCATCCAAACTGCGGCCAAGCTGCGCGGGTTGAACGGATCCGCGCCGGGGGATATGATCGCGCTGTTATGACATTCGACGAAGTGACGGCCGCAGGCGCTCAAATCGTCCACTTTGTCATCAGAAGACTTCCTACGGACGGGTGGAGCGAGATTTCAATCGACGAGCTTCGCCGCATCGGCGAGCAGGCTGGCAAGGACGCCCAGGAAGCCAGCGATGCCAATCTGTACCACCCCGCACAGACCATCTATCCGGCCTCCTTGACCGCTCTCAAAGCGGCCGAGTCGGGGGAACGCGTTTTCACCGTCCAGTGGAAAGACGACCGGGCATTCGCGGTGACGACACCGAGGAGGGCGCAGTTCAACCTCGAGGAGGTTCTAAGGGAGCTCCGAGCGGAGGCCGAGCCGGATCCGGACGAGGTGCTGGAGCCGATAGAGATTGAGGTGACGACAGGCGGTGCTACAGCCGACCCTACTGGGCTCCGCAGTTCCCTTGCGCAGCAGCCGAGAAAGAAGTGGCCAGCAGGCCGAAACCGATAGCGAGCGCCCGAAGAGGCCTTCATGCTCCAAGCATTCAGGGCGCCGCAGCCAGCCGCAAAGAGAACACGGTACCGTTTCAGGTACCGATATCGGGGCTCTCCCGGAGTAGTTACCCGCTGAACCACGCGTGAGCTACAGCCCCACGCTCGCGCTGGCGTTATCGCTGAAGAGATTGGCATCACGGATGTACCGCCGGAGCATCCCTGTGCTGCGGTGTCCTGTTTGGTTCATGATGCTGCGCTCGCTGGCGCCGGCGATCGCCGCCGACGTCGCCAGGCCTGCCCGTAGGCTGTGGCCGGCGAACTTCGCAGCGTCGAGGCCCGCGGCGCCGGCGTACCGCTTCACCACCAGCGCCACCGCGTACCCGGACAGCCGGCCTTGGATCCGGCCATGGCGGGTTATAGACCGGAAGAGCGGACCGGCATCGATGCCAGAGGCCTGTTTCCACGCGCGCAGCGCCCGCACAGGGCACGTGTCGGGGTTCGAGCCATAGGGAATGCCCACCTTGCGGCCAGCGCCGTCCTGATCGGTCTTGGACCGCCGCAACGCCATAACGAGGCCATCCTTACCAAAGGCGCAGTCCTCAACGTCGAGTCCAACGAGTTCCGACCGGCGGAAGGCTCCTGCGAACCCCACCAGCAAGAGCGCGCGATCGCGAATGCCGATCAGGCCAGGCCGCAGCTTCCCCACCATCGCTCGCAGATCGGCAATCAGTACCGGCGCCTTCGCGTCCTGGGCCACGCCATGCGTGCGCCGGATGCCATGCCACACCGAAGCCACCACCCCGTGCCGCATCGAAGCTGGCGACTCGTAGCTGCGCGCTTTGTGCCGCGCAGCGATCGCCGCCAAGTGGCGGCCGACGGTTGCTGGTTTATGGGCATCGGCCAAGTTGGCAATGTAGAGCGCGACCGTCCGCGGATCCGCCGGCAGCGATGGCAACGCCATGCGGTTGCACCAAGTCTCGAAGCTCCGCCAGTCCGAGGCGTACCCGCGCCTGGTTGCCGGCGCTTTCGCGTTCTGGGCGTACGCGCGGGCGAGGTCGATGGGCACCAGGAGCGCAGCGGCGCCGGTGTGTTCCGGCTGAACGGGGGTGGGGATGAGTGCGGCTACCATGTGGCATTTCTCCAAAGTCACGCGGGACAGCCCCAGGTGCTTTCCGCTGCCGATTCGAGGGGCGTTGCGGGTTTCCGGGGAAGCGTGATGTCCAGCGGAAGTCCGAGCTCTTCGCGGTCGCGCTCATAGTTTTCAATCCACCTCAGCACCCGGCTCTTATCCCTGGCCAGTTCCAGCAACTTCAGGCGGCGCTCGTTTCGCGGGTCCTTCCCGCAGCTGGCATTCTGCATCAGGCTGGTGTATTCCGCGCATTCAGCTTCAGGCAGATCATCAACCTGGTTTCCGGCCCATGTTGGATTGTTCGCCTTAAAGAACGCAAAGAGCAACTGGTTCAAGATGCAGTATTGCGAAGTCTCCCAGCCGTCCTCTTGCCATGGTGGCAACTGTCGCAGATACCAAACAAAGATCTCGGTAGCCCGTCTCTGATGAGGCGAGAGCGGCGGTATGGCGCCTGTGACAACCCCCAGCCCGGCCGCGACGTTCACGGTCGCCCCCGCCGCTTTCGGCTGCGCGACAGGCCGCGGGGCGGCACGTGACAATTCGGCGCTACCGTCGACCGCGGAAACGTCCACGCCGCGCGCGACGAGCTCCTCGGCCATGCCGCGGGCCATCTGTTGGAGCTGCGAGATATGGGCGTGCATGTCCCTTAGAAGTGCTATCTCTACCTGGCCGGTGGGCTGTTCTGTCTGCATCTCTTTCCTCCTGTCAAGTCCTTAATCGAATCCGCTTGCATCGTTCCCAAGGCGGATTTACAATGATTTTAGCTTACAGGCCGTACATGTTTCAAGAGAAAAAACGTAAAGGGCCTGTAAGCTGGTACCATGAAACAGAAAAAACTTCCTCCGGACGTTTTGAAGTTCTTCCAGGAGACCGGACGCAAAGGCGGCAGAATCGGCGGGGCGGCCGGAGGCCGAGCTGCAGCCAAGACTATGACGCCAGCCGAACGCACCGAGCGCGCGAAGAAGGCCGCAGCGAAGAGCGCCGAAGTGAGGAGTAAGAAGGCGCGCGCGCGGACGACACCGAAGCGCAAACGCATGGGAGCGAAATAACATGGACTCGTCCGCCGCCCGCAGGACAGGTGCTCAGCAACTTCCGTCCAAGCCCGGGCCTGACCTGGCAGAGGCATTGAACACACTTCTCGATGCCGTCGCCGCGCGAGTCGTCGAGCGGATCCACCCCGAGATCCACCAGCGCGACGAGATCCTCGACGTGACCGGCGCCGCGCGGTACCTCAAAATCAGCACGCGATCCCTGCGGCGCCTGGTGGCCACCGGCAAGCTGCCCGTGGTGCGCATCGGAGGGGTAATTCGGGTAGACAGCTGCGACCTGCGCGAGCTGGTCGAGCAGTCGAAGGACGTCGCGCTTCCATGAACGCAGGCGACCACAGCCAGGGCGCCGGTGTTCTCTTGCCTTCAGCGCGCGCTGCCGCGTATGATGGCAGCCGGAGACTCATCTCCGCGAGCCGCCTAGTCGGGCCTCATGAACCCGGCGAAAGGCATCCGCCACCTGGCGGCTCGCTTCGAAATTCCGGCGGCCATGGCGGGTATGAAGAAAACCAAGACCAACACCAAGCCGAAACGAACACCGAGCGCCAGCCAAGCTCGCAGCACCGACGATACGGCGCCGGCTGCAGCGGTCGAGTCTAACGGTAAGGGCACCCGACGGCCGGACGTGGCAGCGACAAATCTCCCGCCGCCTCCCACTGTCCGCCACCGTCTGCCACCACGTGGGAAAAAAGCATCGGTGAGCGCCCCCCAGCCGAGCCCGCGCACCCATGGGGAATACCTCGCAAGAAGAACCAACCGGCGCCACCGCCCCATTCCCAGGGTGTCTCGCAGGCCTCGCCACCGCCGCCGGTGCTTCGCGGGTCGTTCGTCGCTTCGAAACCCGCAGTCGGGGCCGCGCCTGAGGTTCCTGAAATCCCCGGCTCCGCAGAGTTGCCGAACCCTGCGCGGGATCGCCTCTTCAAAGACTTGCAGCTCCCGAAAGCGGCCTGGGAGAGTGCCTCGCCTAAGAGCCCAGCGGAACTGAAGCGGCTGCGCATCTCGTTTGTGATGGCGGTCTTCGGACTATGCACTCAAGCTGTCTACGGTTTCGTGAAACAGGGAGCATGGAGCAGCCAACAGTTCGAATCTGAGTATGATGCCTTTTTCTTGCAGCTTGCCTCCAGTGCGGGCTTGGGACGCGGCCGTTGGATACCGGATGACCTGTGGGATGAGATCAAGGGGCACGAGGTGCGGAAGGCTTACCGGCGGCGGTTGGCGGCCGGCGCTACGGAGACTTCGAATCCCTCGGCGCCGGCGCCGCCAGTCGAAGGTGCCCATGCGGAGTCGGCAGTTTTGCGCGAGTTGGCCCAGGGTAACCGCAAGGCAGCGGTGCAACTTTGGCAGGATGCGCAGATCCAATGTGGGAAATCCAATACGAAGGTCGCCCTCTACACGAAAGCAAAAGTGGACAAGGCCGAGTACTACCGTTGGGAGCGCGGCGAACACAAGGATGGATCGCAAGTGGACAAGGCCGTGCGGCGTATTTTGCTCTCGGCGCCGTAGTGATTTCCCCACAGTCCCCACATTTTTTCCCCACAGTCCCCACATTGATCCCCACACAGGGTGGGGGAGTACCGTTGAACCACGGTAGCAACGAACGCTACCAGAAAGTGACTCAATGGCAAACTCGATTGGCACTCTCGATCCGCTCCTGACTGAACGCGACGGCGCCCGCATTATAGGCCTGTCGCTCTCCACTATCCGGAGGCTGCGCGCCCAGAAGCGGGGCCCGCGATTCATCCGAGTGTCCGCCGCCACGATACGGTACGAGCCCTCCGCTGTGGCGGCTTTCTTGGGTTCGCGGCCCTCCGGCGGCCAGCAGCTCGGCACCGCCCGGGCGACACCAGCTCCCGCGGCTCAGGTGGGTGCGTAATGGCAACCGCATGCGATGCCCTCAAGCAACTCGTGGGGCTCTTAAACGAGCGCGGCGCGACACTCATTCTCGGCGGCACGCGACTGATGCAGCGACCGGAGAGCGTTTCGGCGGAATCTACCCACGCATCGCAGCAACTCGACACAGCCGCGCCCGCGGCCGCCCAGGTGGAGGAGTAGGATGTCGACCACTTGGCTCATCGACAAGAACCTTTCGCAAAGCACTCTGGCCTCTGCCTACACGGCCGGCAATACGAGCATCACGCTGCAGACCGGGGATGGCGCGAAGTTCAGCTCGCCGGGCGCCGGCCAGGCGATCATGCTCGCGTTGGAGGATCCCCCTGCCTTCTTCCTCGTTTGCACCGGGCGGTCGGGAGACACGCTCACGGTCCAGACGACAGGAGCAGAAGGAACAACCGCTATCTCAGAGTCGACCGGCTGCAAAGTGACCCAGGTTATTACAGCGGGTGTCTTTTCGGACTTACTCGCGGCGGGCGCTGTCTCCGTCACGAGCAAGGGGGACCTCCAGGGTTTTAGCACGGTCCCCGCGCGGATTCCTGTTGGAGCAGATGGGACGGCTCTTATAGCCGACAGCACCCAAACTCTCGGGTTGAAGTACGCTGCGGTGGCTGGTCTTTTGTGGTCCGGGTCAGGGCCGCCGGCCGTCCCGACCTATAGCATTCGTCAGAGTGCAAAATCAAGTGAGGCTCCGTCATCTCTAGCTTACGGGTCGAGTATCGTGGCTGGAAATTTGCTTGTCGCCATCGTGGGTGAAGCAAATGGACAACTTGGTAACGGTGGTATCGTGAGCAGCACGGCCGAGGGATCGTGGGTTCAGCGTGCCTACGTGCCGTACACCGTGGCGCAGAACGGCGTGGCGATCTACACCGCAGTTGCAGCCAGCTCTGGTGCACGCACCGTAAATTTCTCAGGTATCAATGGGAGCGCCGGTCAGGCTATCATCCTGGAAATCACAGGTAATTGGACCACCAGCGTTGATGCGAGCGGTGATTCAACGTCACAGCCTGCTCTGACCTTGACCGCGGCATACGATCTGATGCTCACGGCCACTTACTACTCCAGCATCACTGGCGCCTCGGTGACGGGTCCGGAAGTGATTGTCCAAAATACCGCATTCAGTGATCGGTCGATGGCCGTGTCGTGGATAACTCCTGGGTCCACCGGCAGCAAGACAAGCACGCTCACCGCGCCAGGTGGCAGCAGTCCCGGTTATGCCTCGGTCGCTTTCTTTGCCGCTTTGGTGTCGTCTGTTGGAAACAATGGCGATTGGTACATCGACCTGACAACTGGCCATTTATGGTCGAAGAGCGGTGGTATCTGGTCAGATTCGGGGTACTACTGGGCTTAAATTGTGAACAGCATCCTTGGTCCTATGGAGGTTACTAGATGGGCGCTTTCTATCCAGCTTTTGCGAGCCTGTTGCCGCGGCCGCCGGCCGAGAATCCGACGCAGGCCCTGCAAGCCGGCGAGCTCGGCGGCCTACGCACTATGCTCGGGCAACAGGACGTGCTCGGCGCGCAGCAGCAGTACCAGCAGCGCGCGGCCCTCGCTCCGATCGTTCAGCAGCAGCAGGAGGCCACAGCCACGGAGGCGCAGGCCCGCGCGCAGCAGCAGCAGCAGGCCCTGACCGATCAGCAGGCGATCTCTCGCGCGTGGCGAGAGAACGACGGCGACATGGACGCCGTGCCAGCGGCAGCCACGCAGTACGGCGCCTCAGCCGCGGCCATCGAGAAGTTCAACACCGACCGAGTCGCCCACCAGCAGCAGCTCCAGCAGCTTGACTCGACCACCCTCGCCAACAACAACCAACGCGTCATGCAGTTCGTGCCGCGTGGCAAAGCCTTCGTCCAAGAAGACGACGACTACAAGCAGGACCACTGGGGGGATTTCCTGGACGGCCTCACACGCGACGGCATCATGACGCCGGCGGAACACGCGGCGACGATCGAGCAAATGCCAGCGTATCCTGGCGACGATCAATTCAACCTGCTTATCGCTGGCCACTACTCCCTGGCGCAGCAAGGCGAGGCCGCGCTGGTCCAGCAGCGGCAGGCGGCCGCCGCCAGGAACACGGCGCAAGCGAAGAAGCTCAACGCGGAAGCGCCGGGCTCGGCCGCCACAGCAGATCAGCAGGTGCGAGCGAACTACGCCTCGCAACTCGCCGCCGCCACCGACAACGACAGTTACCAGGCGATCCTCGGCGAGATTCCCCAGAAGTACGCGGGACAGCTTCCGCAAGAGTACGACCCCGACACGACGCCGGCGACTCTCCGCGCGTGGGGATCCACGCCAGCGCAGGCCGCGACAGCGGCCGGAGCCGCGCAAAGAAACGCCACCACGGCGGCCCACAACGCAGTCACCGAGAAGCAGGGTGCCCAGCGTGTCGGCATCGAGCAGCAACGCCTGAATATTGAGCAGGGCCGCGCCAGCAACTTCGGCGGCCTCACCGCAAACGAATGGCAGAATCAGGCCAACGCTCTTAACGCGGAGGAGCATGGCTCTGGGATGAACAACCAAGGCCTCCAGGCGCAGCGCGCGTACTACCGGACCGTTCTCGCTCAGCCGTATTCCCTCAACCCGAACGGCAGTCGGATTTTTGACAAGCAAGGGAATCCGGTATGGATGGGCGCAGCCCAGAAGCAGCTCATACAGAGTCGCCTTGACGGAGTCACCTCGCGGCTGCAAATTCTCCAGTCGCGAAAAGCGCAATTGCAGGGCCTCGGGGTGCCGCAAGCGCAGCCAGACTCGGTTGCCGAGGGTGGCAACGCTTTCGCGAGTGACGGGGCGATTTGGCGCAAGCAAGACGGCATCCTGTATCCGACCGGCAACAAAGCGATGCTTCCCACTGCCCGCCAGCTCCAAGCGATCCCCGAGGGCGGCAACGGAAAGATGCCGGACGGGCATGTCTGGGAGAGGCAAAACGGCATCGTGCATTTGGTGCAGTGATGGGTTCTCAAGATATCGACACCGGCGACGGCCGGAAGATCACGAGTGGCCCTGACGATGGCGCTGAGGAGCCACCGACCGAGGGGACAGCGCCACCTACGGCACTACAAATCGAACCGTCCTTTAGCCGCCCGTTGGAGGAAATGAAGAGGATCTTCGGCCTTCGGTTTGAAGATCGGATCGGAGCACGAACAGATGACAAAATGCAAAGGGGTCGGTTGCCGCCGACCCCCCCAGAAAACTCGACTCGGGAACTCATCAACTAGCGTACCCCCGGACGGACGACGAAGTCCAGACACGCCGGCTCAGCTCCTCACGGCTATTTGCCGCAGCGTCGACATCGATGGCGCCAGCTACTCCGCCGCCCTTAAACCGTGTGAGGGGGCGCACAGGCCATGATCCTTGTGGACCCGGAAGGCTTGTTCGGAGGTGACCGACTGCGGCACTGCTCGAATCTCGCTCAGCTCCACTTCCCGCGGTTATTCCTGGCGTCGAACGGTTTTGCGCGGATCGAGTTGAACTACGCAAAAATCATCGGCCGCGCCTATCCGACGTTCAACCCAGTTCCGTCAGAGGCCGAGTTGCAAGGCTGCGTGCAGGAGTACAAGCAAAATTTCTTACTCTTCACGTACGAGGCTGGAGGCCAGATCTGGGGGCAGTGGGATACGCGGAGCGAGTTTCTACCGCGATACAAGACATCGCTCGATCGTCGCAGCCCGAATCCGCCCGAATCTGACTTCGCAGAGTGGAAGAGGCGGTATCGCGATGAGCGTAAAGGATTTCCGAAATGTTTCGGAAATATTTCGGAAACTTTTCATGCACCCGTGCATGCCGTTGCCGTTGCCGTTGCCGTTGCCGAGAAAGACAAAAACACATGCGCATCTGACGATGCGCGTGGGTGCGAATCGCATTCGCTTCCACCCATCGAGGATCCGGCCTTCAGTACGCTCGAACCTGACGCTCTTTTTCAGGATGCTCCGAAGCCGAAGCGCAACACCGCGGCTGAGCTCGAGAAACAGCAGCGCGCATGGTTCGAGGAGTGGTGGGCAGCGTACTGGCGGAAGCGCGATCGCAAAAACGCATGGAAGACCTTCTGCAACCTGGTCCGGACACGCGAGCAGTTTGAGTTGGTGATGCGCGCGACCCGCGAACAATCGCCCGAGATGCTGGGCAAGGAGTTGCAGTTCAGGCCTTACCCTGCTACTTGGTTGCGGGGCGAGCGATGGCAGGACCAGAGCGAAAACGGTTGTTGCTCGGCTCTACCGCCGGCAACTCAACGAATCGCAGAGAACTTGAGGAGGATTCATGGACAGGGCTAAACTCCCCGCTCCCTGCGCGAAATGCGCGCCGTTCAACGGCGACTGGGAGGAGACGGCCTCCGGGCTGAGACGCTGCGACTGCGCCCGCGGTCAGGCGTTGCGCCTCATGGCGAAGAAACCGGCCGAAGACGCCGAGGGCGCCCACGCACCGATGATCTCTGCTGAGACGGCCGCGCAGGCGGCGCGCGGCCTGGCCGCGCTTCCGAACTTTCCCACCTGGTCACCCGAAGCCCAAACCATGATTGCCAACGAGCTCCTCGCCCTGTGCCATTCCGCCGGAGAGGCATTCTGGCTGGTTGAACGGATGCTGCGCCTTTACGACAAATGGCCCGGTCCGCGGGAAATGCGGCTGGTATTTTGCGCGAAGTACCGGCCACTCTCGGGTCCGGACGCGGCGGTCCTTGGCTGGTCTTCCGCGATCTATACCGAGAACCTTCCGAGCGAGAGGCCGCAACCGGAAGAGCCGGTCAAGATGCTTCCGGCCGGCCACAACGTATCTGCCAGTCCCAGTCTCGAGCTCGCGGTTGCCGAACTCGCCAAAGCGAAGCGGATGCCCGAGCCCCGCGAACTGCTCCGATTGAATCCCGCGCCGGCGCCGGTGATACCGGAAACCCGGCCGGTAGCACGGCGCATCACCCAGGCAGACATCGACGGTGCCGTGGAGGAAGTCCGGAGCAGCCGAGCGAGGCGAGAGATCGAGGGGGTTGCCAGTTCCGCCGCATCGACCATCGCCCGGGTTGCCTCCGCCGAGGCCGCAAAGGAGAGTCGGGCTTGAAACGCTGCGCTGCCGACCCCAGAGCCGATTTCCCCGCCGACATCAAGTGCGCGCGCATCATCCCTGCGCATACTGCCGAAATCGCGCAACCTGCAACTGAACGCCTCCAAAGGAGCCGAGCGATGAAACCGGCAACACCGATCCGGAAGCCTGCGGAAATGGCAGCGGATCGAAAGCACGCAAGCCACAGCCCGCGCCGGGCCGCGGGAAGGCTGTCCACCAGCACCCAACCGCCGCGAGAGGCACCAAGGGGCAGGAAATCGCGAAAACGCGGCAGCCGGGCCAAAGGCGAAAGACGCCCATTTGATACACTACGCGCGCGCGTATTGGGCTTCTTGCATGGCCGGCGGCGAAAGTCGAGATTCGCCATCAGTACGCGCGCGTGGCACGGGGTTTTTCCGGAAAGGGGATGAATCGTGAAGCCACGATGTGGGGCAAGAACGCGGCGGGGAACTTCGTGTCAGGCCGCCGCGATTTGGAGCACCCGCAGCCAGCGGTACACGCGTTGCCGGAATCACGGCGGACTGAGCACGGGGCCGAAGACGGCGGAAGGAATTGAGCGCGTCCGGCGCGCTCTCGCTGAGCGTCGTCGCGCCACGCTGGCGAGTCCGCAGGAGTCGCGGTCGTGAAAGACTGTCTACGGTCGCACGCCAATAACCGCGTCTGCGATCAGTGCGGCTGCCGGCCCGAGATCCTGCACGTTCCGACGCGAGCGCCCGGCCGATTCTGCCCAGCGTGCTGCCCGGTCTGCGCGCCAAAGACGCGCGCCACGTCCGATGACGCTCCCGCCGCGGCCACTCCCAATCAACCCGAGGAGGGCCTGGCTTGAGCCAACCCGACAGAGAACGAAACATGGTCCTCACAGCAGATCCGGCACCGGCGGCGCTCTTGACGGTTGAGAACGTGGCCGCCATGCTTCAGGTGTCCGCCGCTTGGGTTCGGGATCACGCCACAAGGAAACAGCCGCGGCTGCCTTTAGTGCGAATCGGGAAATTGCTGCGGTTCCGGCCGCATGAGATCGAGAAATGGATCCGAGAGCAGAGCCAACGAGCATGCTAAACTCATCAATCGATTTTCGGACGCTCGGAAGGTCTATGCCACGGCGGCGCGTCGAGCGCGGGTACGTCTACAAAGTCGGCAAGCTCACGAAGGCGTGGGAGGGCCGTTACCACATCTACGTCACGCTTCCGGACAGCACCGAAAAGCGGCGCGAGCGCACTAAAATTCTGGGACTGTGCGCCGAGATGTCGAAAGGCGATGCAGAGCAGGCGCTCATCCGCGCCATCGCGATCGCACGCGGGCAAGCTGGACCGCTGCCAGACAACCCCACATTCGCGGAAGTGTGGGCCCGGTACCGAACGCTCAAAGAGCCGACCTGGTCGACGGCAACGAGACGAGCTGTGGTTTCCCTGTTCGAGGGATCCAGCAAGAAGAAAAAGCGCCCGAGTATTCTCTCGATGATTGGTACCCGCCGCGTCGCTGGTATCACGCGCGACCCGCTCCAGGAATGCCTCAACCAAATGGCGGCGCGTGGCGATAGCTTCAGCGCCGTAAAGAAGACTCGCACGTACATCACGGCTGCGTTGGAGTTCGCGCTCGATGAGATGCTCATCGTGAGGAACCCCGGCCGCAAGATTGAGATGCCCAGCAAGCGGTTACGGAAACCGTGCGGCCGGTTCCTTTCGCTTGAAGAGGTACGGCGCCTGCTTTCAGCCGCGGCGGACGTGTCTTTTCGGGAGCGTCTCATCGTTCGCCTGTTCATTGTCTGCGGGCTTCGCGCGCAGGAGATGTTTGTGCTGCGTGTTGATGACATCGAGATGGGAACCCTCCGAATCGACGAGGCGCTCAAGGAATCCGAAAAAGGCTCCGAGCGGATCGGCGACACCAAGAGCGCCACCAGCAACGGCTACGTGGCAATTGGCCCCGAGCTTGAAAAGGGACTCCGGACCTGGTTGCGAATCCGGAACATCGCAGACGGGTATCACCGGACCGCAACGCCGGCGCCCAATGACCTGCTCTTTCCAACGGAAGCGGGCACACCTTACCGCATCGGGAATTACCTCAAGCGCGTGCTCAAGCCTATTGCCGAGAAGGCCGGCATCCCAGACCTCACGTACCAGGCGCTGCGCCGAACTTTCGCAACGCACTTCCAGCGCTACGGCTCACCGAAGGACGCCCAGGCGCAGCTCAGGCACTCCAAACTCGAAATGACGGGCTGGTACATGAAGCAGATTCCCGAAACCGTCCGCGCCGCGGTCGAGAAGATGGACGCCGACGTTTGCCGGGTCGAAACGCCGGAGCCCGAAACGGGCGGCTCGATTCAATGAGCGTTTTGTGGGGGTTTTGTGGGGGTAGCCTTCCGGGAGACTGCCTGTAAGTCGTTGAAAAAGTGGTACGCCCGAGTGGATTCGAACCACCGACCTTTTGCTCCGGAGGCAAACGCTCTATCCATCTGAGCT
Organism: Bryobacterales bacterium; assembly: GCA_963842505.1. Lineage (GTDB taxonomy): Bacteria > Acidobacteriota > Terriglobia > Bryobacterales > Bryobacteraceae > PALSA-129. The sequence goes on along the minus strand of CAWJGZ010000002.1, from coordinate 506,655 downwards.
ACGGGCGCGTGTTTTCAATAACTTACGAAGCTGATGCCAAATTCTGACCGTTTGCCTGCTGAAGTCAGATTTGGCGCCACAAGAACAGTTTATCACCGAACGGCGGTATTTAGAGTCCGGCACGCCAGCAACCGTCGCCTGCGAACAAACCGGGACCTCCCCCGCCTAGTGCGGCTGCAGGGCTTTCTGGATCGCCGCGATGTTTTGCTGAGCGATTTTGGCTTCGTCCATGTCGGGATTGATGGACACCACTTCCTGAAAGTGAACCAGAGCCGGGCCAAGCGTCGCGATGTTACCGCTGTCGGCTGCTTTGTGCATGAAGGAAAGACCCAGGGCGTAGTGGGCGAATGGATCCTGAGAGTTATAGGTGAGAGATTTCTGACAGTAACCGATCGCTGCGTCGTACTGCTTTTGCAGGTATTGACAGTCGCAGAGGCCGAATAGCGCCAGGCTGCGCAGCTCTTTCCAGATATCACGTATGCCGGCATGATGCTTCTTGCCAAGGCCGATCAGCGATCCCAACACATAGTAATTTAACTGGCCAGCCAGATGGCTGTCGAAGTCACTCAGGGCGAGATACTGCTCGTACTCGAATTGGGCGTCGGCCAGTTTGCCGGTGAGGCGCAGGCTGTCACCCAGCCAGAGATGCGGCTCGGCATTCCTGGGGGTCAGGCGTATGGCCTTGTGGGCGGCCTCGATGGATTGTGGATACAACTCCTTGAGGCGGTCGGCCTGGGCCAGCATGGTCAGCGCCACGGCATGATCGGGCTGGCGCTGCAGCACTACGTTGATCTGGCGAATGGCCTCATCCACATCGCCAATATCGAGAAGCATGCCAGCGTAATTGGCGTGCGCTTCGAGATAATCGGGGTCGATTTCAATGGCTCTCTTGTAATACCGCTGAGCTTTCTCCTGGTCGAACAGCGCGCTATCAGTCAGGCCCAGGTAATAAGCGGCCTGGCTATAAGTAGGGTCGAGCTGGAAGGCTTTTTCAAACTGTTCGGCGGCCTTCTTATAATCCGCGGCGTCGCCTTTCTGGTAATATTCGACGCCCTTGTCGAGTGCATCGGCGGCGCCCTTGTCGTGGTGGCGCGGGATGAGGATCTTGATCGAGACGGCGGAATCGCTGCCGGGATAGACGGTCTCCTGGCGCGGACCATCCGGTTCATAGCCCATTTTTACGCCCTTGACCGTGTGCTGGCCGGGCGCCAGGCCGGGCACCGCAAATGGCTTGCCTTTAGGCAGAACGCCGATGGACTTGTTATCCACGAAGACTTCGACGCCGTCGGTATTGGCGGTAAAGATCAGAGAACCGAACTGCGGCGCGGGCGGGGTAGCCGGAGCGGCGGTAGAAGGCACAAGGGAGAGCCACATGTTGGTGTCGAAACTGCCGCGGTCGGAGGTGGGGTTCTGTTGTCCCTTGGTGGCATCGCGCACTTGCGTGTGGACATACTCAGCCAGTTCGTCGGCGGTAACTTTGCCGTCATGCGAATAATCGGCTTCGCCTTCCAAGCCCTTCACGACATAGTAAGTAAAGACGCCGTGGCCGCCCTGCAGGTCGGGACTCTCGAAAGACTGTTCGCGGTCGCGGCTGGCAGTGAGGGAGAAAAGCGATTGATTCAGGGTGGAGAGTGTCTGATTGAGGCTCTGAGTATCTTCGGGGGAAATCGCGCCGCTATGGCAGGCGTCAGTCAGGAGAATCTTCCATTTTGCATGAATCCTGGATCCGATGACGGCGCCGAGCTCATCCATGGGATAGCCGGTGGTGTCGGCCTGGTCGAGCTTGAAATCGGAAGGCGCCAGATAGCCCTTGCCCCGGTACATGAAACCATGGCCGGCGAAGTAGATGAGGACGCGGTCGTCATCCCGCGCCACGGATGGCAGCCATGTGTCGATCTGGCTCTTCATGGCGGCGAGAGTGGCGTGGGCGCCGGCGAGCATCTTGACGTTTTCGGCTTTGAAATTGCCGCCTTCTGGGCTGATGAGGACGGTGTAGATGGACTGTGCGTCGCGTTCGGGGAACTGAAGCTGCTTGTCAGCGGGCAGGTTGGGGTATTTGGAAATGCCGACGACCACCGCGTAGCTGTGGCCGGAAAGTTTGGCCGGCAATGTGGAATCGTCGAGTTTTTCCAGCTTGAGGTCGCGCTGCTGTTGCGGCGGTTGGGCCAGGGCCAGGGCGAGAGGAGCAAGAGTCAGCAGAAGATAGCGAGGCAGTAGCATGGCATCACCGGTGCGCCAGGTGAAATTCGTAGAGAACCGGGCCGTTGAGCGGCGCGGGAGAAGAAATAACGGCCGTGTCTTTCTGGCGCATGAAGAGCAGATCACGGCTGCCGGCGCCGGCGGCCGCGGCAATTTCCGGGGGAAGATCGGCGCCGCGCGGGATCAGCTTGGGGCCGGCGGAGGTATCCACGCAGTCTCCGCGGGCGCGCAGAATGGTATCGTCGCAGCGTGGAATCAGGGTAATGGGCGCTGACTTACTTTGCGGCGGCGGGGCCAGGTGAGGTGGCGAATCGCTGAGCCGCGCCGGAGTCACCAGCCAATAGACTACTTCATGGCCGGCCGGGCCAGCCACGCGAAACACCGTGGAAGTGGAGGGCACGCGGTAGTCCGTGGCAGCGACAATGCGGTTATCCTGGCCGGTTTCCTCACGGGGGAAAAGCTGTTCGTACTTGCCGGAAGTGCTTTGGTTCATCACGTAAAGATAGCCATCGAAGTTGGTGCGGAACTTGAAACGCACGCGGTCGCCCTGATTGAGTACAAGCCCAGGATCAATGGTGCGCCAGACGGCGCCTTCGAGGCGTTCGAGCAACAGCTCGATGCGATATGCGCCCTCCGACATGGTGTGGGTCTGAGGTAGCGCGGGCGTTACTAATGCGAGCACGGGCAGCAGGGCCCGTGCGCCCTGCCGGATCATTGGTGCACCAGCTTGAGATCGGCTACTACGCGCGAACTGGAACTGCCGCTCGGGTTTACGACATAGACCGCGTATTCCGGTTTGTCGCTCTTGTCGGCGGGGGGCTTGTCGTCGACGCGCTCGATGATGAGGTCGCGGGAGTAGGTGTCGCGCAACCGGTCGACGGTCGAGTCATCGATAGCGTACCCGGCAACCTGAACCATCTGTTTGGGCGGGGGTGCATCCTGCGGCTGGGCGGCGGGGCGAGACTTGTTGCCCTGCAGGGAGTAGATCATGTTTTCGAGATCGGCTTCGGGCTCGCGGGAAAAGACGATGAAGATCTTTTCGACGCCGGTCTGCTCGTCGAAGACCATGCGGGATTTTGGCGGCATGGTGTAAGCATGCCAGCCATCCACGCGGTTGTTGCCATCCTCGACTTCGGTGGAAGGGAACATGGGTTTCCAGGTTCCGCTGGATCCCTGGCTGACAATATAGAGGTAGCCGGGGCCGTTGGTCTGGACGCTGAACTGGATGCGGTCGCCGGCATGGAAGACGGTGCCGGGCGGGACTTCGACCATGTCGCTGCCCGACCGCCTCAGGATGGTGTACTTAAGACCGAGAGCGGTGCCAGTGGCGGGCGCGGGCGCAGTGGACGGCACCACTGCAACGGCCGGAATGATGGGGGCCTCGACTGAAGCGCGCCCCGCCACGATGTGCGGGGGAGTTGTCATGGGAGCACCCGGCTGATTGGCGCTGGCTGCCTGGGCGGGGACCCCGGTGGCCTTCTTTGGCGGCGCCTTGGCCGCAGTCTTGGGTGGCGCTTTTGCTGCTGGCGCAGGCTCGGAGGCGGCGGAATAGAAGAGCTCGCGCGCGGTAAGTTGCGGCCTGGACGCGGCATCCTGCGGCCGGGCGGCTACCGCGAAGATACAACCGGCAACGCAGAGTGGAAGCGTGAAACGCAAGGTATAGGACATCCGTGAGGTCCCCCCCTTTGACTACTACGATATCACTTGCGGTAAAAGATGTAGGTGCTCGGGGACAAAATGGCAAGGGACCGTTCCCCTCCGAACGGTCCCTTGCCTACTTCAGCCATTTCCAAAAGAGAAACAGCACCCCGGCGGCGAATCCCGCCCCGGCATTATATTCCTGGTTCCTTAGATAAAGAGAGAAGCGGAAAGGACTCGGCTTTCTTTGGGGAAACGGAGTGAAGCGGGGCCAGAGGATGGGAACCTGGGCGGCGTAATCGGCGTAATCGGCGAAAAGCTTGCGAAGGTGCTGCTGTTCGTTCTGGATAACGGGCAGGTATATGAACACAAAGACGGCGGCAAAAAGCGCAGCCAGGCCGGGGCTGCGGGCGGCGATTGCCAGGCCCGCGGCCACCACCAGCGTGCCGATATAAAGAGGATTCCGCGTATGAGCGTATGGACCGCCGGTGGAGAGTTCCTGGTTCTTGGCGAGCGAACCGGCGGCCCAGGCACGCAGCGCGAGACCCAGCAGGGCGATGGGAATGCCGACGCCCAGCGACCGGGCATCGGGATGGGAGAACCAGGCGAAAACCGCGACGATGAGGAAGCTGCTGGGGACGCGCAGCCGCGCGACGAGATCGGCGTAAGGTTTGGGGAAGTGAATCATGAACGAGCGAGACCGGCGAATTTGCTCAGCGCGGCGCTGAGAATGTCGAAGACTTGGTTCGGCGAAATGAGCTGCATACTGGGGTCGCAGGCGGCGCCCCTTTTATAGGTTGTACCGGCGGATGGGCTGCGGAGCACTTGCAGCGAGTTGCCATAGGGGCCGTTGCGGGCCGGGTCGGTGGGGCCGAAGATAGCAACTCCGGGCTTGGAAAGGGCGGCGGCCAGATGCAGCGGGCCGCTATCGACGCCCACCACCGCGGCGGCGCGGCGCGTGGCATGGATTAGGCCGGCGATCCCGGAATGGTGCACCCGGGCCGGCTCCACATGATGAAAGGGAGCAGCCGGCGGTCCGTTGAGAACCAGCGGAATGCCGCATTCCGCGAGCAGGCGCGCGGCCAGGGCGCGGTAGTGATCGAGGGGCCACTGCTTGGACGCCCAGCCGGCGAGTGGTGAAGCGAGTACGAAATCGCCGGAGGGGAGATCGCCTTCGGGAGCGCCGGGCGGGAGAGGAAAGATAGCCGGACCGGCCGGGTGGGCCGCGCCCGGCGGGAGAGCGGCCGCCAGTTCGAGATTGCGGTCCACTATATGAGCGGAGTGGGCGGAAATGCGATCGGTGTAGAAGATGGCCGCGCTGCGTTCGCGGATTTGCGCGGGGTCGAAGCCATAAAGGCGTCCAGGGCGGGCGGCCGAGGCAGCCAGAGCGGACTTGAGAAGGCCTTGAAAATCGACGGCGTAATCGCAGCGGATTTCAGAAAGAGCGCGCCAGCTCTGGAACAAGCCGGCCAGGGATTCGCGGTGGAAAAACAGGACGCGATCGACGAAAGGATTGGCATCGAGGAGCGGCGCCCACTTGGGTTCAACCAGCCAGGTGAGATGACAATCGGGGTGAGCGAGCTTGAGCGCAGCCACGGCGGGCAAAGCGTGGATGATGTCTCCCATGGCGCCCAACCGGACGGCCAGGATGTGGAGGCTAACAGTTTTGCCGACGATGAACATGCTCGATCAACTGCCGGGCGCGGCGCATATCGGCGTCTTCCAGGCTGACGATTTCCGCGGGACCCAGCGAGGACAGAAACCGGTTCAAGTCTTCGCAATCTCCGGGTAACACGTAGTCTACCATGCGTAAAGCAGCCACCAATTGGGCGCGCGCGGGAAGCGGGAACAGGCCATGGTCGAGGGGCAGGACCACGGCGAGCAAGGTGGCGGCGCTGGTACGGCGGCGAATTTCGTGGAGTTCCCGCACGTGCCCGGCGCGAAGAAGATCGAAGTAGCCCTTGACGACGACCAGCGGACGGGCCGGCGAGAGCGCAAGAGCCGCGGCAGGCGTCAGAATTTTGGTTCGTGTGTCCACGCGGGGGCGGATTCCTCCCAAAGTTGAAGCGCCGCGGCGGCGGCCAGTTCGATCGTGACGGCAGTCATGCAGCGGTGGTCGATGGGGCACTCGCGCAGCAGGCAGGGACTGCATTCCGCATGCGCGCGGACGACGCGCGCGAGTGGGCCGGTGGGGCCGGTGGTGGTGTCATCGGTTGCGCCGAAAATGGCAACGGTGGGAACGCCCAAGGCGCTCGAGACGTGCATGGCGCCGGAATCGTTGGTCAGGAAAAGACGGCAGGCCGCGACGAGATCGATGAATTCACGGAGGTTGGTCTGGCCGGCGAAGTTATGGGAGTTGGGGAGCTGGGCTGCCACAGACTGGCATAGTTCGCGTTCCGGCGCGGACCCGAAGAGCAGGATGGAAGCCTCAGGGAATGACCGGGCGACCGCGGCGAAGCGCTCCGGGAACCAGCGTTTGGCGTTGCCATAGGCGGCTCCGGGGCTGATGCCGATGGCTGGCGTTGAGATGCCGAGTGCGGCGAGATGCTCGGCGCCACTACGGCGGGCGGGTTCGATGCACTCCAATCGGATGGCATCGCAGACCGGGAAGCGTTCGATCAGCGAGGCGCGGCGGAGGAGTTCGAGGTAATAGAAGCGCTCGTGGCGGGGGATGTCGCCGGGCTCGGGAACGGGAATAGCGCGGGTGAGCAGCAGGCCGCGCGCGTCACGATTGTAACCAATGCGCTCGGGAATGCCGGCCAGCCACGCCATGAGCGCGGCGTCGAAGGCGTTTTGCAGCAGAATGGCAGCGTCGAAGCGTTCCTCCCGAAGGCGCGCGGCGAAATCGAGCTTGGCGCGGAGACTCTTCTTGGCGGGGTAGGGAATGACACGATCAATGGAAGATTCACGAGCATAGAGATCGGCTACCGAGGGACGGGCGACCACGACCACCTGAGCGTGGGCGAATACCTGGTGGATGGCGCGGATGGCGGGCAGGGACATTACCGCGTCGCCGAGCCAGTTGGTCGAGCGCACCATAAGCCGAGACACGGAAGAGGGGTTCAAAGCCACTATTCTTCAGGATAGCAGCGGATTTGTGCCAATCTGAAAGTATGGGCTTTCGATTGGCGGTCAACTACCGGCCGTGCGGCGACCAGGAGAACGCCATTGCCGAATTGACGCGCGGCGTGCGGGAAGGCGAACAGCACCAGGTGCTGCTGGGCGTGACCGGGTCCGGCAAGACTTTCACCATGGCCAAGGTGATCGAGGCGATGGGAAGGCCGGCACTGATTCTGGCCCACAACAAGACGCTGGCGGCGCAACTTTACCATGAGTTTAAGAGCTTCTATCCGGACAACGCGGTGGAGTATTTTGTCAGCTACTACGATTACTACCAGCCGGAAGCCTACATTCCCTCGAGCGACGTCTATATCGAGAAAGAAGCCACCATCAACGATGAGCTGGATAAGCTGCGGCTGGCCGCCACCAAGTCGCTGTTCGAGAGGCGCGATTGCGTGATCGTGGCGAGCGTGAGCTGCATTTACGGCCTGGGGTCGCCAGAAGCCTACTACGGCATGTTGCTGATGCTGGAGAAGGGGCAGAAGATTTCACGCGACCAGATCGTGTCTCGCCTGGTGGACATTCTATACGACCGCAACGACACGGATTTCCGGCGCGGGACGTTCCGCGTGCGCGGAGACGTAATCGAACTGTATCCGACCTACGACGACAACGCGTACCGCATCGAGCTGTGGGGCGACGAAGTGGAGAGCCTGTCGCAGATCGATCCGCTGACCGGACAGGTGAAGCAGACGTATCAGCGGCTGCCAATTTATCCCAAAACTCACTACGTGATGAGCGACGAAACGCGCTTCAATGCCATGGAGAGCATCCGCCAGGAACTCGATTGGTGGCGTCCGCAACTGGAGAAGCAGGGCAAGCTGATCGAAGCGCAAAGGCTGCAGCAGCGCACCATGTTCGACCTGGAGATGATGAAGGAGATCGGCTACTGCCACGGGATCGAAAACTACTCGCGGCATTTCTCGGGGCGGCTGCCGGGAGAAGCGCCGCCCACGCTGCTGGATTACCTGCCGAACGATTCCCTGATCTTCATCGACGAAAGCCATCAGACCATTCCGCAACTGCACGGCATGTATCACGGCGACCGCTCGCGCAAGGAGGTACTGGTGGCGCACGGATTCCGGCTGCCCAGCGCGTTGGACAACCGGCCGCTGACGTTCGAGGAGTTCGAGCATCGCGTCAACCAGTTGGTGTACGTTTCGGCGACGCCGGGACCATACGAGCTGACCAAATCGGCGGGAGTGGTGGTGGAGCAGATCATCCGGCCGACGGGACTGGTGGACCCATCGGTGGAGATCCGGCCGGTGAAGGGGCAGGTGGATGACCTGCTGGGCCAGATCCGCAAGCGCGTCGAAGCCGGCCAGCGCGTGCTGGTGACAACGCTCACCAAGCGCATGGCGGAGGACCTGGCGGAATACTATTCCGAAGTGGGAGTGCGCTGCCGGTATCTGCATTCGGAGGTGGACACGCTGGAACGAATCCGGATTCTGCGCGATCTGCGGCGCGGGGAGTTCGATGTGCTGATTGGCATCAACCTGCTGCGCGAGGGCCTGGATTTGCCGGAAGTGTCGCTGGTGGCGATTCTGGACGCGGATAAGGAAGGCTTTCTGCGATCGGCGGGCGCGCTGATCCAGACCATGGGACGGGCGGCGCGGCACGTGGAGGGGCACGCCATTCTGTACGCCGACGTGATGACGGACAGCATGCGGAAAGCCCTGGAAGAGACCTCGCGGCGGCGGCAGGTGCAGGTGGAGTACAACGAGCGTAACGGGATTACGCCGCAATCCATCGTGAGGCCGATCGATATGAGCCTGGTAGCGGTGGCGGAAGGCGACTACGTGACGGTGCCGCTTGAAACCGACGAGGAAGTGGAAGGTCTGACGCCGGAACAGCGGGCGCACTTCATCGGGGAACTGGAAGAGAGGATGCGCGAGGCGGCGCGGAAGTTCGAGTTCGAGAAGGCGGCGCAATTGCGGGACCGGGTGAAGGCGCTGAAGCTGGAGGCGTGAAGACACCCTTGCAAAGCGAGCGCCGAGTGCTCAATTTGCAAGGATGATGCGGCCGCTACTGGAACATCGAAATGCCGGCGACGCCGGAGGCTCCGGCGGCGAGGCACTCTGGAACACGGGCCGCAGTGATGCCCCCGAGCGCCAGAACCGGGATGGAGACGGAGCACGCGGCTTCGCGCAGGCGATCGAGGCCTTGCGGTGGGCCGTAGGCGGCTTTCGATGGGGTGAAATAGACCGGGCCAAAAACGGCGAAATCGGCGGTCTCCTGTTCCGCGGTGCGCAGTTCGTCGAGCGAGTGGGCCGAGACGCCGATCACGAAGCCCGCTGGCGCGATGGCGCGGAGGGCACGGGGCGCAATGGAGTTGGAGGGAAGATGCACGCCGTGAGCGCCGCACGCCAGCGCGACATCGGCGCGGGAGTTCACCAGAATGCGCGTGGATCGCGGGTTGGGCAGCGCCAGGGCGTGACGCACCAGATAGCAAAGATCGCGGACGGGGAGATCCTTTTCGCGGATCTGAATAAAATCGACGCCATCCTGGAGCGCGCGTGAGATGCAGTCGAGCAGGACCGCGGCGCCGCCGGCGGCGCGGCGATCGGTAATGTAGTAGCGCAACATTTAGAGTGGCGTATAGTAGCGCTCGCCGGCGCAGGCGCGGCAGAGAGCGAGGCCATCGTGGAAGACCTCGCGTTTGAAGCTGACGGCCTCATGGCAGTGGGCGCAAATCACGCGCGCGGCTTTGTAACCAGGGACGTCCTCGGGGGCCAGGGCGACGCGCACCCACTGAATCTGGAAGAGATCGTGGTCGGACATGTCGCGATAGGCGCGCATCTGCTGCTGGTTGCGGCTTTCGATTGTTGGATACAGCTCGCGGGCACGGTCGCGGGCACTCTCTCGAGCGGCAATGCGGACGGCGCGATCTTCGCGGAGGTCACAAAAGGTGGCGGCGACTTTGCCGAAATCGCGAAACTTCAGGGTGCGCTTGCCGAGGCGGCAGCCCGTCACCAGGGGGATGGCGTCGGCGGCGCAGCGGTCAATTTCGACGAAGGTGACCAGCCGTTTGCGGTCAGCGCCGGCGGGGTCGGCCAGCGACAGCAGGTTCATGGCGTAGAGCGCCATGCGGAAACCGAGGATCTGGCCGGCGCAGAGGTGGCCGTGGGCCTGTTCGGCCAGTTGTTCGTACTCAGGGAGCGACTTCAACGGCATGGGCTAAAGGACACGCAACCGCTCGGTCGGGAATTCCACCTGCCAATCCTTATTATCCTTCCGGCGGGCGAATTCGTCGTAGGAGACGGTAACGAAGATGCCGAAGGAGAATTCAAGCAGCACGGAATGGGCGCGGCAGGAAGCGCGGACCAGCGAAACCTGCACGGTATTCGGCGGCTGCGGCGAGCCAGAGTGAAGCCGCAGAGATTCGGCGGCGGCGGCCACCCAGACACGGTCCCCTTTGAGATGGCCGGGGACGTAGGGACCGGTAAGCGAAAAGTGATCGAATTCCAGGCGGCTGCTGTTGCGGACGGGATCGAGCGCGGCGATGGAGGCCTGGAACAGATTGGGGACTCCGAGGAGCCGCGCGGCTTCGAGGGAAGCGGGCCGGTCGAGCACCTCTCGCGGCGCGCCGCGTTGCAGGATGCGGCCGGCATCGAGGAGGAGCATTTGGTCCGCGACGGCGCAGCAGAGGTCCAGATCGGCGGTGGCGAACAGAATGGGGGCCTGGGTGACTTCGCGGATCTGGCACAGCAGCGCCTCACCGGCGCCACATTCATCCAGCAGCAGGAGGCGTGGCTCGGCAACCAGAGCCCGGGCGATGGAACAGCGCAGTTTGCCGGACGCATCGAGACGGTGCGGCCGGGTAGAGGCGACGGCGGAGAGCTGAAACCTGTCGAGCATCTCAGTGACGCGGCGGTGACGCTCCAGGCGGGGCCACCGGCTGGCGGCGAAGACCAGATTCTGCCGCACGGTCATGTACGGGAAGAGCGAGTTGGATTGGGAGATGTAGCCGCAAAAGCGGCGGCGCGGCGTAAGTTGAACGTGGGAGGCAGCGTCGAAGAGGATGGCGTCGTCGAGCAGGATGCGGCCGGAATCGGGGCGGGCGAAGCCGGCGATGGTCTCAAGGAGCTGGGTTTTGCCGGCGCCGGTGCAGCCGTAGAGGGCCGTGGAGCCGGGGCCGATAGGGAAATCGACATCGAGCGAAAATCGCGGCGAGACTCGGCGCACAATGCGAACGTGGGTCATGGGTGGATCCACCCTTCGTGTTCCAGACGGTTGGAAATGTACACGGCCACGAGCGCGATGATGACGATGACGGACACCAGGGCCACCGGAAACGGCGAAATCCCGGTAGTGAGGGCAAAAGCGATCAACACCACGGCGGCGAACTCGGTGAGCACGCGCGCAAAGGCGATGGCGGCGGCGGACAGAATCGGCTCATAGGCAAGGGGCAGCGCGATACGCCAGAAGACCCGCCATTCGGAGGCGCCCAGGCTGCGGGCGGCATTTTCGTAATCGAGGTTGCGGGTCTGGAAGGCGCGGCGTGAGCCGCGGACCATCAGGGGAAAGACGCCCACCGCGCCGGCCACCACGCCGACGTGCCAGGTGAAGTCGTAGGCGGTGTGCGCTAATGTCAGGACGCAATAGGTGCCGGCGATCAACGGGGGCAGGGCATAGGGAAATGTGGCGACGGCCTGGATGATTTCTCTGCCGGGGAAACTGCGGCGAGCCAGCACCCACGCCAGCCAGAGCCCGAGGACCAGCGAGATCACCGTCGCGCAGAAGGCGACGCGCAGGCTGAGCCAAAGCGGAGACCAATCGACAGGCATTCGGGACCTCCAATTATAGCGGCCGGAAGCGCGCGCTGAAATGGCGCAGGGAAGGCGGCTGTTCCAGGATCTCCATACCGCGAATTTCTTGTTTTCGGGCGTTGACTTCGAGAATGGCTTCCACCACGTAATCGATGTGGCTCTGCGTATAGACGCGGCGAGGAATGGCGAGGCGCAGCAATTCGTGCTGGGCCGCGGCGCCGAACATGACGGAGCCGATTTCCACCGAACGAATGCCGGCATGGCGGTAGAGTTCCACGGCCAGGGCTTGGCCGGGAAACTGGTGCGGCGGAATGTGCGGCAACATGCGGGCGGCATCGATATAGATGGCGTGGCCGCCAGGCGGTTCGACGATGGGGACGCCGTGGTCGGCGATGTGGCGGCCCAGATAGCCGGTGGAGGCGATGCGGTATCGCAGGTAGTCGGGATCAAGGACTTCTTCGAGGCCCACGGCGATGGCGTCAAGATCCCGGCCGGCGAGGCCGCCATACGTGGGAAAGCCTTCGGTGAGGATAAGAAGATTGGTTTCGAGCTGGGCGACGCGGTCGTCGTTGGTGGAGAGCAGGCCGCCGATATTGGCGAAGGCGTCTTTCTTGGCGGAGAAAGTGCAGCCGTCGGCGAGGGAAAACATTTTCTGCGCGATGCGTTTAGGTGACCAATCGGTGTAGCCGGGCTCGCGCTCGCGGATGAACCAGGCGTTTTCGGCGAAGCGGCAGGCGTCCAGGTAGAAGGGAATGGCGTGGCGCGCGGTGACGCGGCGCACGGCCTCGATATTGGCCATGGAGACAGGCTGTCCGCCGCCGGAGTTGTTGGTGATAGTGAGCATCACCAGTGGGATCTTGCCGGCGCCTTCGCGGGCGATGAGGGATTCAAGAGCGGCCACGTCCATGTTGCCTTTGAAATCGAGGCGGGCCTGCGTGTCAGCGGCTTCGGGTATAGGCAAATCGACGGCGCGCGCGCCGGTGAATTCGATGTTGGCGCGAGTGGTATCGAAGTGGGTGTTGGACGGCACCACCTGTCCGGGCTTGCACATCACGGTAAAGAGGATGCGTTCGGCGGCGCGGCCCTGGTGGGCGGGGATCATGTGGCGGAAGCCGGTGAGATCGTCGGCGACACGCTTGAGGCGGAAGAAGCTCTCGCTGCCGGCGTAGGATTCGTCGCCCCGCATGATGGCGGCCCACTGTTCGGTGGACATGGCGCTGGTGCCGGAATCGGTGAGGAGGTCGATCAGGATGTGGCGCGCGGCGATGAGGAAGAGATTATAGCCGGCTTGTTCGAGGAAGTGTTCGCGCTCCTCGGGCGTGGTGTGGTGCAGCGGCTCCACGCTCTTGATGCGGAAGGGCTCGATGATCGTGTTCACTGAAGCAGATTATCTCACCGCGGCCGGCAGGTTAGCGGGTCAAGTCGTTGCAGACCGGGCGTGAAACGGCAAGAATCCTGGTGGGGCAGGCGGTGCCGCCTGCCAGCCTTCGCGAGTTCTTGTGGAGCAGGCGCTCTTGTCCCACGATTAGTGGCGGGTCTGGTGAGCGGCGGCTTCGAAGCGGCTGACCATGAGGTCGATCAGGACGATCCAGCCGCTGTCGGAATGCTCCAGTTTGCGAAACAGGTTGAGGTACTCGGGCTTCTTCAGCCCCATGCCGGCAAAGGCCAGAAATGTCAGAGAGTCGGGGGGGATCTCGACAGCTTGTTCCTTGCTCCACTTTTTCGGATCAACCAGGTATGGGGAAAGATAATCGATTACAGTGCTGACGGTGGCGCCGTTCCGGGCGCGGATGTTCCAAAGGTCGGCGGTAGCGGGGGCGCCATGCACTTGAGCCATGCGGCATAACTCGGTGAAGGCTTCCAGGTTGAAGGCGGACAGGGTGAGGGACCGGGAGCGAACCTCTTCGCGCGGGGCGCTGCCGTTGGGCCGGATCTGGCGCGGAAAAATGCGGTCGCGGTAGTAATTGAAGGCCATCTGCTGGGTGCGGGCGTCTTCCACGAAACTGGCCACGGCGGCTACTTGCGCGGTCCACCAGGAGGCGTGGTTGTTGCCGCTCTTTTTCTCGTCGGTAGCGTTCTTGCTGGTGATGAGCCAGTGCAGGTACTCTTCGAACCACTTGCGGACGGCAGCTTGTTCGGCGGGAGCCCAATAGGAAGTCTGCGCGAGGAACTCCATACCCTGGATGGCGCGGATGAAGGGACGGCCGTCGATGACGCCGGCGCCCTGGCCGTTATTGAGGCCGGGGACGGCCTGGGCAAAATCGAGGCTGGGGTTCATGCGGGTCTTGGGATTGAGGAACCAGGTGCGGATATCGGCCGCGGCGCGTTGTCCATAAGCGGGGTTGTCGAGAAGAAAAGCGGCGGCGCCGAGCGATAGCACGGCGTCGGACATGGCAACCAGAGCCGTACGGTTGGCGGTGAACCGGGCGGGATTGGTCTGGCCGTCCTTGCGGATGTAGGGACCGGAGGGATTATCGGGATTGGGCCAGTAATAGGGTGCTTCGCTGTAGTAATCGTGAGAATCGAGTTCGACGCCCTTGGGACGGTCGGTGGTGACGGTCCAGGGGCCTTCCTTCATGCGGCGGTCGGCGTCGGCACGGAGGCGGCGGACGGGATCGAGCGTCCAGGCCTCTTTGCGGACGATGGCGCTGTGAATCGGCTCGGCCTCATCTTCCGAAACCAGCGTCATCGATATATCCGCCTGGGCAAGAGCGGCAACCAGGAGGAGAGCGACTACAATCTTCACTATTGCGATTGTAGCGGATGCGCGGCGAGCGAAGCAGCGGCGCGTTCGTACTCGGCGTTGAATTCGCAGCCGATGAGCGAGACCACCGCCATGATGTACATCCAGACCAGCAGGGCGATACCGGCGCCCACCGAGCCATACATGACGTTGTAATTCGCGATGTGGCGCACGTACCAGGTGAAGCCGGAAGTGGCCGCCAGCCAGAGGACACTGGTGAGCACCGCCCCGCGCCAGACGAAACGCCACCGCTGGCTGCGGTAGGGGCCGAAGTAATAGAGGATGCAGGCCACCAGCCCCGACGTAATGAAGGCCAGCGTGTAGCGAGCTCCGCGGCTGGCCAGGCGGGCTACCCAGGAGAGCGGATTGAGACGCGGATCGACGTTCATCCAGTGGAGCACGGTGCTCTCCACGTGACTTCCAAAAAAGATGGCGAACGAAGCGCAGATTAGCGGCACGGTGGAGAGCAATACCATCCCGATGGAAACGCCGCACAAATGCAGGAAGCCGCGATCGCGCGGGATCCGATAGGCGGCGGAAAAGCCTTCGATGAGGCTCTTGATGGCTCCGGAAGCGGCCCACAGCGACACCAAACCGGCGACGATCAGCAAGAAACGCGGCCGCGCGCCGGTGATGCGGAACTGTTGCACCACGAGATCTTCGGTTCCGGGCGGAACGATTTCGGAAACGATTCCGGAAACGGCATTCTCAATGGTCTTGGAAACGAACTCGGCGCGAGTCTGCATCAGGATGGCGGCGGAGGAAGCCAGCACGGGGAAAAACGAGAGCAGCGCGGAATATGCGGCGCCCTTGGCGGTGGCAAAACATCCATCATCGAACGCGGCGAAGAAGCTTCGCCGGACCAGCCAGCCGTAGGTCCGCAGATTAAGCCGCATTTCTCACCAGCTTTCCGGCATCCACAATGCGATGCGGGTTGGCGGGCGAAAGCGCCTGCCCCACGGATGGGCGAAGTCTCGCGACGAAACCTGGTGAGGAGAGTGGGTTAGCCTGCACAAGGGGTAGTGTGGCACATCGCGACCGGGCGATTCAGTCCATGCTCTACTTTAGAATGATCTTGGCCAGGCCGGTGTTGTTGGCGCTATCGGCGGCGCGGATGACCAACAGGTGCTCGCCGGCGGCGAGGCCCTTAAGATCGAGCGCGAATTTCTCGCGTGGAGAATCGATCACGCCGTCGGCGGCTTCCACCGGAACCCACTCGCCGGCATCGAGCGAGTACTCGCAGCGGCGCAGGGCGGAAGCGGCGTCGGCGGCTTCCCATTCGATGTGCGCGGCGCCGGCGGAATAGCGGACCACCCCGATCGAGACTACCGGCGGCGTGTTGTCGATGAGCACCGGGGCGCTGGTCAACTGAGCCTCGCGCGCCGTGGCGGGCGGGTTGGATTCGCGATCGGAGGCCACGACGCGGAAATAGTATTTCCCGTCGGCCAGGACGTCAGCGTCCAGGGTGAGCGAATTGTCGTGGAGATTGGTGCGAAGGGGCATCCACTGGATTTGATCGTCGGCGCGGAAATACACGTTGTAGAGCAGGCGGTCGCCATCGGGATCGTCGGCCTGCCAGGTGATATTGATCTGCTGGGACGCGGTGTGCGCCAGGGTCTGGGTGGGAGTGCCGGCGGAGGTTGGCGAAGCATCGGCGGTATCGCTTACGGTCACGCTGTACGCTGCGGCGGCGGATGAAGCCGCGGCGGCAGTGGAGTTCTTGGATGCCGCTCCCTGGGCCGCCTGGGTGGTGACGTTGATGCTGCGCACCACCGGCGGAGAATTTTGCGGCAGGTAGGCCAGGGTAACACTGTCGAGCAGAGGGGTGGATCCGGAAGGAGCGGCGGCTCCGGCCATTTCGACTTTCCACTGAATGTAGCGCGCATTGGGGCTGGTGATGCGGGAGCTGACCGATTGGGTGAGCGGCGCCGACCAATCGCTCCAGGTGCGGTCGGGCTTGACGGAATTGCCGGAGCGCGTGCGAAACGCGAGCGAGCAGCCGGCGGGCACATCGGCGCGCCAGCTCAGGCTGCCCCAGCGCGAGGCTGTGCCGGAATCGTGCACGGGGGCTTCATAGGAGCCTGTGGCGCCGGGCTGTTCCCCCATGCGGAAGATACGGCCGGTGTTGCCGGTGGCGGCCAGAATGGAGTGTTCGGCAGGCAGCAGGCGCGTGGTTTCGCCTTCGTTGGTCTCGGTGACCAGGGTTACGCGGAGGTCCGGCCCCAGACCGTAGATGCGGCCGTTCAGATCGGTGGAAAAGAGAATCTGTTTTTCGAGCGGCAGCACATCGTAGACGTTCTCCTCTTTGGAACTCCACAGCGTCTCCACGGTGTTATCGGGATTGATGCGATACACGGCCGACTTGTCGACGCCCGGCACTTCCACCACGGGTGTGGTCTGCGTGATGCCCTGCGCCGGCGCGGCGGGCTGCTGCGGTTTGGATTCCGGCGGCTTGATTTCACCGCCGGGGCCGGCTTGCGCCTCGACTGTAATGGTGGTGGTGACGGTAGGCAGGACACCGCTGGATACTCCTTGCGCGGCCTGAGCGGCGCTTTGGGCGCGCTTGGCAACCGAGCCGCCCAGGGCCGCGGCGTAAACCGTGCCATCGGGCATGGGAACAATGGAGCGGATCTCCGGCAGCGAAGCGCTGTAGAGCACAAAGGCCCGATCCTTGGCGGTAATGCGATAGAGAATGCCGTTGGGCCCGGAGCCGGCCAGCAGGCGGCCCTGCGAATCCACCGCCAGGCCGGTGATGTGCTGTTGTCCGGTATCGTAATAAAGTTCGCCCTTTCCGGGAGCATCTACGCGGAAGATCTTGCCTTGATCGCCGGTGCCCACATAGAGCGCGCCATCGGGCGCAACCGCGAGCGACCAGATGTAGCGGGCTCCCGGGGCGAAGTATTCCTCGGCCTGGCCGTTGACGATGCGATAGACCTTGCCATCGGGCGAGGTGCCGGCGTAAACCGCGCCTTTCGAATCGACCGCGATGGCGAAGACTTCGGGCTGCTCGGCTGTCCACAGCAGCGAAGATTTGCCGGCGGCGTCGATGGCGTAGACCCGGCCGCGGTGGCCGGTCGCGGCGTAGATGGCGCCATCGGGCGCCTGCGCGGCCGCCCAGACGACGGGCTGGCCGGAACTGAAAACGGTATCCACCTTGGGCGCAAGCGAGAGGCGGCCGTCGCGGCTGAGGGATGTGCCGTTGAAGTGGCCGCGCAGAAAATCGGCGTAGGAATTCATCTCCCAGGTTTGGGTGCTGCTGGCCAGCAGAGCCAGCGCGAGCGCGACCAGAGCAATTGCGAAGCGGGCAGACGGGCGCAGAGAAGGTATCATTGCTTGATTTCCACCTGAATGGTCCTGGAGCCGGAGATCATCACGTCGCCCGCGTCGATCACCATTTCGGCGATCTTGGAATTGCGCGTCTGAGAGATTCCGGCGAAGCTCGACTGGGTTCCGGCCAGAATGAGCGCGGCCGAGGGCGGCGGGTCGGGCATATCGACGCCTTCCAACTGGAAGGCCGGGTCGGTGCGCCACACGCGGACATAGGCGCGGGTGTTGGGATGGAGGCTGTTGACGGTGGAGATCAATTGCGCCGCGCTGCGCGGATTGGCGCCGAGAATCTGGCGGAAATCGGTGAGATTGGCGGTATTGGCATCGGACACGGTGAAGTAGAGAACACCCGGTTCGGCGCCTATGGGCACCTGGTAATCCACCTGGCGGAGGGTCTCCGCGCCATTTTCGCCCACCAACGAAACGTTGAGCCGCACAGTGTCGCCGGCGCGCACTTCGCGGCGCGCCACGGAGATGCCATCGATGGCCAATTCCTTCTTCTGGTCGAAGGCATCGATGCGGAAATCGATGCTTTTCAGCCGCAGCGAATCGAAGCCACTCTGCATTACATAAGCGACCGGGAAAGCCGTGGAGATGGAAGCTTGCATGGCGGAGCCGTTGTCGGAGGCAAACATATTTTGGATGCGGACCGGCGCCGAGGCGTTCTGGAACTGGATTTCGGCGGAGACGCGAACGGTGGCGGCGCCGACGCTGCGCTCGGTGGCGTCGATGGCGGAGAAGACGGCCATCTGCGCCAGCAGGGGCGAAAGCAGCGGATCGTCCACCATCTGCATCCGGTAAGTCTCTATGCGCGTGGAGCCGCGCGAGACGGCGAGGGAAACCGGCACCATGGCGGCGCGCTTTCCGAGTTCGCCCGAAACGGCGGTGTTGCCATCCAGATTGATGGCGCCCATCCACTCCCGGGGCGCGGACAGCTTGAACGACGTGTTGGTGTTGGGGACCAGCGCAATCACGTCGGAAAGCGCGAAGGGCATGGAGGTGACTCCGAGGTCGAGGAAGCGATGGCCGAAGGCGTAGACGCGGTTGCCGTCGATGTAGGTTAGGGTGCCATCGGCGCCGACGTTGTAGTCGCCGGCCAGAAGTTCCACGCTGATCATGGAGCCGGGCTTGAGGTCGGCGGGATCGCCCATGGCGGAACCGAGATGACCGCCGGAACTGATGCCCTGGCGGGGTTCGAGGCCCAGCGCGCGGAGCTGCGGCGCGAAGGTCTCCAATGTGGCGCGGGTGAAACCGCCGAAGGAAAGGGGTGTGGCGATGTCGGCCATTTGCGCGCCGGCGGTGGTAGCGGGTACGGGCTTGGGGATGCCGCGCGTGAAATCCGAATCGGCCAATGCGATGGAAGTTCGGCGCGCGGTCGCGGCGGCGCGTGTGGAGGCCGGGCGAATCATGTCCTCGATGGGGCGGATGCCGGCAATGGGTTCCTTGGAGTAGGCGAACCCGAGTGCGACGGCGCCGACCAGCTTGCCGTCGATATAAACGGGGCTACCGCTCATGCCCTGCATGATGCCGGTTTGTTCGAGTGGCCCGCCCGAGAGGCGCGCCAGGATGATGGATTCCTTGGGCCCTATGTTATCGAGCACGCCCAGGATTTCCACCTGAAATTCGTCGATGCGTCCGCCCGAGAAAACCGTGCGGCCGGTGCCGTGCATGCCGGCGCGGACATCCTTCAATGGAAACAGCGCGGGTTGAGCGGACAAGGCGGCGGCCAGCGCCAGCGCCGCCGGGACCAACAAACGAGGCACATCATTATTGTACCCGGCGCGGTAACGGAAATTTGACCGGACGAGCGTCATGCGCTAGGATAGGACTGCGGGGTGGAGCAGTCTGGTAGCTCGTTGGGCTCATAACCCAAAGGTCGGTGGTTCAAATCCACCCCCCGCAACCAGAACTTCCTTGTAATCAATCCGTGCCTGCAACCATCGTCTCATGATCTGTATGGCTACCGGAATTCTCCGTGATGAACCATCCGCATCCTTGAGCTTCTGGAGCAACTAACCTGCGAGTCGGGCTAGGAATAGATGATGGATACGAAAACCAGCAATCGCGGACTTCCGGTTATGAATGGTTTCCCGCGCTCGCGTTTCCTGTGTGAGAAGAGATGACGCAGACAATCCGCCGGGCGGCGTCATGCACAGCGCGGCGTAGTGGCGCTGCACGTTGCTTGCTACATTTGAGATGGCGCGTAGAACATCGCCGTCCAAGACGTAGCCGACCATCCCACCATGACGGACTTCCTTTGCATACTGTCCCGTTACAAAACGCACCATCCCCAGGGTGACATATTCCGATGCATACGGCCGCACCTTTCCGTCTTTGACGACATTCAGACGCTTGCCTTCGAGGCAGAAATAGATGTCTTCGCGCGGCACAAGCGGTCGAAAGGATATATCTATGCGGCCGAGATCTTCACCGGGTTCTGGATCGAGTTCGACTTGTTGGGTGTCGATCGTGAACATCAGTTCTCGCGCCGTACGGTTCCGCTTCAGCGCGCGGCAGAGCGCAACAGTTATGTCGTCCTCGCGCTCGTCCGACGCAATGGGCAGCATCTCATCCCAGCTATCAATGACAAGCTGAAGGATCACCGGAACCATGGGATCAATCAGCCCGACCCATTCAGATGGCGCGCCGATAATGCTCATGCCACGCCCTCTGGCGTATGCATGAGAATAGTACCCGCGATCTCGTCCGCATCGTTCAATGCAGCGGTCTCTGTCCAGAACCGCTGGCCGATTTGTTTCACCACGTAAAGTCGATTCCCGTCAAAGACCTTCGCGCCGCGGACCAGCTCAAAACTGTTGAACTTCCGCTTCGTAGCCTTGCGCAGGCGGTCAAGCGCTGCCATCACATCGCCGAGGTCCTCTTCTTTGTCCAGAACACTCCCGGACACCATTTTTTGTAGGACGGCTATACCTAGCCCCAATTTCTCCGACGCGACTGAACGACCTTGTACCGTATATCCACTGTTTCTTGACCACCTATTCAACGTGTCGCAAAGGATCTTCGTGTAGTGTTTCCGTTGTGATTCGCGGCTCGGTTTTATTGTCGGGATATTAGCTTTCTTCCTCGTTGGAAGAATGCTTCGGATTGTGACAGACACAGTGTCGTTGACAAGCGCCTTCTCTGCCGGTAGAACATCGAAGTATTCGTCGAGCAAGGGCTCGATAGCCTCAGTGGCCGTGCGTACCAAGCCACGTCGGTCGACGAAGCCCTCGGCGGCCTGCGCTGCAGCGGCCTCCACAATACGGCTCACCTGCCGCACAATCGCCCAGCCGCGGTCTGTATTGTGCATCGCCTCCGGAAGGAAAAAGGGTAACCGCAGCAACTCGTCTACATGTACCTGCTGCCGAGTGATGCCCCAGTGTGATGAGGTATGGAACAAGAAGAACCGCGCGAGGCTGGATCGTAGATATGCTGCGAGGAAAACCAGGAGGTCCCGATCGTCCTGGGGCCCATGGATACCGCGCAGGAAGTCCTGGAACGACACATCGAAATCCGCAAACGCGACCCGCGTGAACCCCTTCGCTACGAGCACGTGCGGGGCCTTGAAAACGGTCGTATCCTTGTTGGAGCCGCTGCGTGCAGTGAATTCGGCCTTTGGAAGACACTTGCAATCGTCGGAAAGCAAGAACAAGTCAATCTTCGCGGACGCTGCCGCTTCCACAAACAGCCTCGATGGCAACTTCACGACCTCTGCTTTTTCGGGATCGTCGTTCTCTCCAACCGGCTGCAGTCCGACCGCCATCATCCAGCGCTTCTTCTTGTCCTTGTCTTTCGGCTGGCGCACATAGTCTCTCAACCGCGTGTTCAGCCCCAGCCGATCGATCAAGCGGCGATCTCTTCCCGTCGCCCAGAATCGTTGCTTCCAAATTTGGGGGCCGTCCCTGCCTTCGAGGTCGCGAAGGACTTCCTCGACCTTTATGGTCGAACGGTCCTCCGGCGCAATCGTGATCACGTCAGTCTGCATGACAAGCCAGTCCGACTTCGGCGACCAGTAGGCGATAGCGTGTTGCGGGGTGCGCGGCGGTTCCTTCCGGTAAGCCATGACGAGTGCCGGATGGCGTGCTTCCGCAAAAAGGAAAAAACGGTAATCAGCAAGGTTCAAGACCTGGTCAACAGCATGTCGGGTGAATAGCTCCCGCTGGAATGCGATAGCCGTTGTTGTGTGATTGAACAGTGTGCTGTGAGGCACAATCAGGCAGACACGGCCTTTCTCGCGCACGTGCTTGGCTGCCTTCCAGATAAACGCTGTCGCGATCTGATTGTCTGGCACGGGCAGGCGGCGCTCCGCAGCCGCGCACCATTGACCTGCTGGTGTATTCTTTGACGCCGTGCTTCCCCATGGTGGATTACCAATGACTAGGTCTGCGTCAACGGGGTACTGCCCGCTTCCGGCGAAGAAGTCCCCGCACCAGATATGGCCTTCCACTTGACGATTCCCGTTGCTATCGGGATAGTGAATCAGGCGCGGCAGTCGATGCCCTTTTTCAGCCAACTCCAGCACATCACGCGGAGACAACTGGTCGAGATATGCCAGGTAAAGACTGAATGCCGTGATCCTACATGCGGTCGGATTGATGTCAATGCCGTAAAGGCTGCTGCACAGTATTTCCCGCAGTTCGCGCGCGCGCCGGTCATTGCGGGCAGTAGGATTCGCCTGTTTCCATTCTTCAGCCATCCGGTTGAACAACGTCACAAGGAAGACACCTGAACCACATGCGGGGTCCAGATAGCGCTGGTCCAGCAGCGAAGGCGAATTTGCAAGGGCCATGTCCAGCACAAGCTCGGCTAGAAACCTCGGCGTGTAGAATGCGCCATTGCTCTTATCCGAGCTTTGCAGAAATCGCTCGTAAATGGCACTAATTGCCTCTACGGGGATGGCCGCAAAGTCGTAGGGCCAGAAGGCCCCTTGCCCAGTCACGACATTCGTGGCACGAAAAAAATCATCCAGCGGATCGATAAATGAAGCATCCACCAGTGCCGCTTCAGCGTCAAGGTTGTCGCTGAATAGGTCTCCGTTGAAGTCCTTGCCTAGCCTCTTGAACAGGCTGTACAAATGGCGCTTCGCCTGCGCCCTCGGTTGCAAGCCAAGGAGATCGCGCAGGTGACCTGCCCCCTCCAACCCGATCGATTGCAGGTACGACTCGCCGATGATCTCACGGTCGAACAGATAGCAGGCGAAAACGAGTCTACACAGCAGGGCGTCTAGTACCTTGCTGTCTAGCCGGTTCTCGGACTGTATGGCTAGTTTGTCACGCGTCGCCTGGAGATTGCCGAGCAACTCCCTATCCACGCGATTAGCCGGGTCGAACAGCTTCCCGTTCTGCCTGAAAAATGCGCCCGACTCCACGGCCGGTAGAAACTCCCGAATCGCAGACGTCCCCCGGTCGATGATATCCACCAGCCCGGGAATGTCGCCGCTTGCCGGTAGCGGCCCCGGTTTCGCGAGGCCCGAATAGACATGAACCTCGTCTTGCGAAATGAGAACCAGTACCGGAGCACCACCGTGGTTCCAGAACGTCCGGTGAAGCGCTTGTGCCGAGGGCCGATCAATCCGCGTCACTTCCTTGAAATACACGAGCGGAGTGCTGTCGGTGCATAGGATGCCATTGAGATCCAGAAGATCGAAAGCGCGACGCAAAACGTGGCCTTGCGAAGCACCGATTTTCGACGAGCCCAAATCTGCTTTGCTGGCGAAGAAAGACACGGAGCCGGACGACCCGATGCCGAAGTCTTTGCGCCAGTCTTGGTTTGTTTGTGCGTTCATCTGAAAACGCCATCTCTGCTCTGCATTACGAGGCCAGCTTCCGCTTTTCCTGGCTCAGCGCAAAACCTTCCTTGAGCAGCTCCACCATGCTTATCCCCTGGCTGACGGCGTAACCCTTGAACTGCCTCTTGAAGTCCGCTGTCACCTTGAAATTGAGCGTCTCCAGCGCAGACGACGTCATCGAGGGCCCCTGGTTATTTTTCCGCTCACGGGATGTACTCTTGGGTTGCGCCATTGTCGCCACGGCCCTTTCCCATTGGAACAAATTGCAATAGTTCTGTCCTTGCCTCCCGCAGTATATGAAGGCCTGGGCCGTTCAGTCAATACTGAAAGCCAGAATTAACGAATTTACATAGTTTCAGCCTACCGCGCTTCCCGTCCCGTCGTTCCGGATCACATTGCCCATCTGCGCATAATCCGTACGGAACGTCGGCTACCCGGTCCTTGGCAACTACTGCACACGCAAAAGCACAGCGGTCCAACTCTGGCTAACCCCACCGATCAGGCTCTCAGTTCAACCAGCGCTCTACTGAATGGAATGGATAGCAAATTCGGAGCGTTGCAGGCCCCCGCAACCAATCCTTTCAATTGGTTACGAGCTACCAAGCGCAACTCCCAAACCCACTTTAGTCCACGATAGGTTTCAAAATCATCTCCACTACTTTGCTGTGAGCTTGACGCCCCTGGGATTGGGTAGCACCGCTCTCGGTGTTCCAGAAGAACCCCAACGCAGGATCGAGTAGAACGTAGTCGCGGGGATACCCGGTCTTTACCTTGCCTTTCCTACCGTGGACGATACTCCTCTGAGTCAGGATTATCAGCTCCACAAAATTGAAGTTTTCCCATCGGCTGGCCTCGGCCTGCGCGGCGCGACAAAGTCCGCTGCCAGGTCGCAAAACGGCTGGGCTTAGGCTCCCCTTGAATCCGAGTTGAATTAAGATATCTACATCGCGAAGACAACCAATATGCGCTCCCACTTGCTTCTCTGTCTTCTTTTCGTTTCAATGGCTGCCGCATGGTGTCAGCCGTCGAGCTTCCGGCCGCCGGCCGTGCCGCTGGTAACCACCGACCCCTACTTCAGCATCTGGTCGCTATCGGACCGGCTGAACGAAGACGCCACGCGCCACTGGACCGGCACTCCGCAGAGCCTTACCAGCCTGATTCGGTTGGATGGCAGGGCCTACCGCCTGATGGGCGCCGGCCGGAGCGGCGTGCCGCCACTGCCGCAGCGGCGCGTGCAGGTCTTACCCACGCGAACCATCTATGAATTCGAAGGCGCGGGCGTGCACGTTACGCTCACCTTCCTCACCGCCGCGCTGCCGAACGACTTGGAGCTGCTCTCCCGGCCCATCACCTATGTCAGTTGGGCGGTGAGCTCGACCGACGGCAAGGCGCACAAGACCCAGGTTTACTTCGATGCCAGCGCGGAACTGGCCGTAAATACGCCCGACCAACCTGTGGATTGGGCACGATTCAAGGTTCCCAATCTGGACGTACTCCGAATAGGCACCCGGCAGCAGCCTGTGCTCGAAAAATGGGGAGACAACCTGCGCATCGACTGGGGCTATCTCTACGTGGCCGCTCCCGCACAACCCGGAGTTGCGGAAGCGGCAGTCGACCGGCAGGCCGCCATGCAGGCCTTTCTCGACCGCGGCGAGGCGCCGGAAAGCGACGATCTGTCCCCGTGGAATGCCCTGCCGCGCCGCAGCCAGGTGCTGGCCTACGTGTTCGATCTGGGCGAGGTTTCGGCGAGTCCGGTAGCGCGCCACGTGGTGCTGGCTTATGACGACATCGTGTCGCTGGAGTATTTTCATCGGCGGGTTCAGCCATATTGGCGGCGCAAAGGGGCGCAGGCCGGCGATCTGCTGGCCGCCGCGGAACGCGACTACGCCGCGATTCAAGAGAAGTGCCGCCTGTTCGACGAGGAACTGACCGCCGACCTGCGGCGCGCCGGAGGCGAGCCTTACGCCGAGATGTGCTCGTTGGCTTACCGGCAATCCCTGGCGGCGCACAAACTGGCCGTGGATGCCGACGGCTCTCTTCTCTACTTCCCCAAAGAGAACTTCTCCAACGGCTGCATCGACACGGTAGACGTCTTCTACCCTAGTGCTCCGCTGTTCCTTTTGATGAACCCGAAGCTGCTGCGGGGCTCGGTTGAACCCATCCTGCAATATGCGTCCATGGAACGCTGGGCGTTTCCATTCGCGCCTCACGATCTGGGAACGTACCCGCTCGCCAACGGTCAAGTGTATGGCGGTGGCGAAAAGAACGAAATCAACCAGATGCCCGTCGAGGAGAGCGGCAACATGCTCATCCTGGTAGCCGCTCTGGCGCACATCGAAGGCGCCGCGGATCTCGCGCAGAAGTACTGGCCCGTGCTCACGAAATGGGCCGAGTACCTGCGCGACAAGGGTCTGGACCCGGAGAACCAGCTTTGCACGGACGATTTCGCCGGACACCTGGCTCGCAATGCCAACCTCTCACTCAAAGCCATCGAAGCCCTGGGAGGCTACGCGCAGTTGTGCGAACTTACCGGGCGTAAGGCCGACGCCGTGCGGTACCGGTCGACCGCGCAGGATTATGCGAACCGTTGGATGCAACTGGCCGGCGATGGCGATCACACCGTTCTGGCGTTCGGCAAGCCGGGTACCTGGAGCCAGAAATACAACCTGGTCTGGGACCGCGTGCTCGGGCTGAACCTGTTTCCGCCGGAAGTGGCCCGTAGCGAGATTGCCTACTATCAGACCAGGCAGAAACAGTACGGCCTGCCGCTCGACAACCGCGCGGAGTATACGAAGCTGGATTGGCTGTTCTGGACGGCCACTCTGGCCGACTCCGACAGCAGCTTCCGCGCCCTGATCGCACCCGCATGGAAATGGGCGCAGGAAACGCCGAGCCGCGTTCCCATGACGGATTGGTACATGACTACCGACGGCAAGCAGAGGGGCTTTCAGGCACGCTCGGTAGTCGGGGGACTGTTCATGAAGATGATCGCCGATCCCGACCTCTGGAAGAAGTGGGCGGCGCGGGCGAAGTAGCGCCACAACCACCGGCCGTGGCGCCGCGCGCCTGAGAATCACGTCCTTTCCTGTACTGGGCCCGGACCAGCCGCCGAACAAAGGGGATTAGCAGGAAAGCGGATCGATACAACGAGCGGGAGCCGGAAGCGGCAGGGTAAGATTGATCCATGATGCGCCTGTGGTGGGCTGCTTGCGCGCTGATGTTGGCCGGCCAGACCTTTGCCGCGGAGACGGCTCGGGTGGTGACGGCAACCGAATTCTACCAACAGGCGCTCACACACAAGCTGCGGGTCACAGCGGGCGGGCTGGCTCTGGAAAAGGCGGTCCTGGTGGAAGACGACGCTCCGGCCGCGGGCGTCAACAATAACCCGGACGCCTGGGACAAGGTGCGGGGCGCGTCCGTCATCCGTAAGGAGCTGCTGGTGGATGCGGCAGCGCCGGCAGCCCCGGTCCTGCTGCTGTTCTGGGCCGAACCTGGGGAGGGCCATCCCGCGCTGGAGGTGGAAGTGAACGGCCATGCGCTGCGCTACACCGCGGGCGGCCCCAAGTACGAATCGTACCTCGCCATGCCACTCCCGGCCGGGCTGGTGCGGGCGGGAAAGAACACCATCGTATTCCGGTCGCCAGAGAGTTCGCAGGGCTGGGGGTTTTACATCGCCCAGGACAGCGACTACGCCAAGGGTTCGCGAACGCGCACCTCGGCGCCCGGGCGCAGCGCCAAATCGAACGACGGCGGCGCGCAGTGGAGCACGCAACTGGGGCAGCGCGACAACCTGCGCGGCGAATATGGGGTGCGCCTGTTCTTCGAGCAGTACAGCGCCGAAGGAACGGCGGTTTCCCCGGTGCTGGATCTACGGACGCTGGCGGAGCCGAAGACGCTGGTGGCGCCGGTGGAGGCTGAAAAACTCGAGATCGCCGCCACTGCCGACGTGCCGGCGGGCAGCCGCCTGGCTATCTCCTGGCGCAGCGGCACGACGCCGTTCTACCAGCAGGATGCCTGGAGCGATTGGAACGCGGTGGGAGCGGGACTGGCTGGCGAAGCCGTTCCGCGGGGCCGCTTCATTCAACTGAGGGCGCAGTTTTCCACGGCGGATCCCGCGGTCTCGCCGCGGCTGTCCTCGCTCTCCCTGAAATCGACGTACCGCGACCTGCCTCCACACACCGCGGACGTGGCCCTCACCGAAGATCGCAACCAGCGCATTGTGGAAAGCCCGGTCGAGTTCGAGTACGAACCCTCCGATTTGCCGGCTCTACAGCAGTTCCGCAAGGCTTTCAATCTGGACAGCGTGGTCGCGGGCGCCACCAGCGAGCTGGCCATGCTGGTCAAGCTGCGCCACTGGGCGGCGCAGATGCGCAATGTCACTGAAGGCTTCCCCCGGCGGTATCCCGGCTGGAACGCCGAATCGATCATCACTCGCGATGCGTCGGGGATGAGTATTACGGGATTCTGCCTGCAATACAACCTGGTCCTGATGCAGGCCTGCCGCGCGTTCGGCATGCAGGGCCGCCATTTCTGCATTGACGGCTACAACGAAATGGGGCACGAAATCGCCGAGATCTGGAGCAACCAGTTCCAGAAATGGATTTACATGGATGCGTCGTTGGACGCGAACTACTCCGATCCCAAGACCAAGGTTCCGAGCAATTTGCTGGAGTTGCACCGGGTATACCTGGGTGCGTTCTTTCGCAAGGCGGAGACCATTTTCAGTATCGATCCCGGGGAACTCGCCAAGCGAGTAACGGATACCGAAACGCGGGTGCCGCTCAAGTATTCCGACGGAGGCTACAACTATGGGAAGCCAGTGGAGGATTATCCCTGGTGGAAGGAGCACGGATACCTGGCGGCGGGCAAGCTGCGGCTCACGCCGCGGGACAATTTTCTTTCTTCGCCGGCTCCGCTACCGCTCAAGCAGGGCACCATGTGGCCGGGCTGGGATGGCTTCGTGAATTGGGAAGACGCCCGTACGCCGCGTATGCCGGTCCACGCCAATTACGTCGACAAGGAGACCGATCTCTACTGGACCCTCAACCAGGCGCGGATGGTCCTGCTGGACGGTGAAAACGCGGGCGAGTTGCGCGTGGCGCTCAAGAACTCCATGCCCTTCTTCCACCATTACCTGGTGCGCGAGAACGGCGGAGAGTGGAAAGAGCAGGCGGGCGGTTTCGTATGGAAGCTGGCAAGCGGGAGCAATCGCCTGGAGGTCAAGCCGGTGGACCGCAGCGGGCTGGCGGGCATTATCAGCGCGGTGACGCTGCAACGGAAGTAAGCGGCGCGATTAGCTTCCAGCCGCCGGCGGCTTTTCGATGCGCAGGTATTCCACGTCCGAGGTGGCGATCATGCCGGTGTCCATCATCTCCTCGATCTCGGGAATCAGCCGTTCCAGGTTTTCCGGCGTATCCACAATTGTGACGACAATGGGCTGATCCCTTCTGATGAGGTGATGGCGGTGGATTTCCGCGGTCTCGCCGAATCCTTCCAGGCCGCGAAATACGGTGGCGCCGGCGATTTTCAATTCCTTGCAGCGATTCACAATCGCTTCGTACAATGGCTTCCCCTTGCACCGGTCGCTCTCGCCGAAATGCAGGCGGAGGAGTTTGGCGTTCTTAACTGTTCGCATGCGAAGGCTCCGTCGCCGGGCGGCTATGAACCAGGCGAATCACATCCACGTTGGACAGGACGATGATTCCGTCCTGCATCATCGATTCAATCTCGCCGATCGCCTTCGCGACCTTCTCCTCCGTGTCCACAACCGAAATCATGACCGGCAGATCGTGCGAGAACGGAAGCCGCCCGCTCTTATGCGTGCGACCCTTCGCTCCGTATCCGAGAATGCCCCGGTACACGGTTGCCCCGGCAATATCCATCAGGCGCAAACGCTTGACCATCGCCTCATAAAGCGGTTCACCCTGCCATTTGTCCGACTCTCCCATATAGATGCGCATCAAGCGGGCTGTGCCCCTGGTTTCCGTATGAGGCCCGCTCGGCGGCGATGGCCGTTCCTTGCTGGCAACCTTGACAACATTCGTATCCTGGACTTCAATGACTCCGTCGGTCACCATGTCGTAGAGGGTGGGCATGAGCTCATCGACTTTCGCGGCGGATTCGATAAACTCGATACGAATTGGCAGGTGGTCGGTGAGCACTTCGATCTTGGTAGTGTGCATCACCTGGTGAGCGCCGAAACCGGCCATGGCGCGCGTCGCCGTGGCACCGGAGACGCCCTTGTGAAGCAGGAACGTCAGAATGGCGTCACAGAGTGACCCGAAGTGGTGCTGGGCGTCCTCATTGACGAGAATCGTGACCTTCTTTGCCGTGCCCTTCTGGAGCATACCAACTCCTCCCGTAGCCGCTAGCGCCTCGCCGGCGCCGAGCCGAACCGGACCGTTACGTAAACCAGCATAATGCTCGAAACCTCGATGAGCATCCCTGCGCGGAGACTGCCTTCCTGAACCGCCCCATCAACTCCCAGCCTCCGCGGCCAACGATTTCCGCGCTTGCTCAAGCCGTTCCAGATCCGCGCGGATTTGTGGCGCCCGTTCATTGCTGCCGCTCTCGACCAGCCGTGCGACCGTGCCCATCAATTCATCCAGGCGCCGCCGGGCTTCCTTGTCGACAGCCCACAGCGCGCCATTGATGCTCTCTTCCCACTGCGTGCTGAGCCGGCTGAGATTCTGATAAACCAAATAAGAGACGGTGCGCGCAAAATGGCGTCGAACAGCCGCCTTAATCATCCACACCGGCAGGACGGGCGATAGCAGTTCCCAGTTCCTGTCGAACACGCGTCCGATTCTGATATCAGGTGTGCCGGGCTCCACGACATCGATCTCGGTTTCGGTGGTGCGCAACGGCACGCCGAAGGCGCGCATGGTGCGATCCGACAAGCGATCCCGAAATTGTTGGAGCGCGCGGAATGCCTGCTTCTGTACTTTGTGCAAGGGCGCCAGGAACGAAGCGCGTTCCCGGAAGGAAAGCACGGCAAGCTCATCGCACAAAGCGCTCGCGAGCCAATCTTCGAACGAGGAAAGCATCACGCCAAGGCTCTTGGTCCATTTCGGGAATTCGTTTTCGAAGACTTCGAGCAGCGCGCGCTCCAGATCGGCCTGGTGGGCATCGAGCCGATTGCTGACCATGGACCGCGTTCCAGCCGCGGAATGTTGCACAGCCAGCCGGACTGCCGACTTGGCTTCGTCGACGATTTCCTTCTCGCCGACGGCCTGCTGCCGCAGCGCCCGGCGCTCCGACTGGACCATTTCAGCCGACTTGAGACTCAGGGCCAGGTAGTCGCCGCATTCCCGCAGCAGAGTATCCATTTTCCGGGAGAGGATGGATTCGCGTTCTTCGGCGAAGCGCTCCAACGTTCCCGCAACAAGCTCGGCTTCCAGCGCCTGCCGGAACCGCTCAAAGCCGGGCTTGGTGGAATAAGGGAAGATCTGAGGCGTTCCGGGGAAATTCTTGGCAAGCTGGACGCGCACGTACTCGGCCACTTCCGCAAGCTCCTGTTCGCTCAGGAGGTCGGCCTTGGTGAGCAGCACGCCGACTTTCGGTGTGTACTGGTAAAGGCTCTTCAGCAGATCGATGTCACACTGCGAAAGGGGCGGGTCCACGCTGACCGCGACTAACGCGAGTCCCACATTTGGGAGCCAGTCCAACGACGTCCGTGTATTGTGAGAAAGCGCGCTTTCCAGACCGGGCGTATCGACGAATTTCAGGCCGCGAAAGCGCCGCAACTCCGGCAGTTCAACGGTAATCAGATCGACATGCTTGGAGTTCTCTGGATTCTCCTTCTCGGAGATATAGCTCCCGATCTGGTCGAGCGGAACCTCGGGGTCGCGGCCACCCCGGTGATGAACTCGCGCCTCTTCGCTGGGACCGTAGCGGAGTTCCGTGACCACGGCCGTAACCGGCACGACACCGACTGGAAGTATGCCGCGCCCGATGAGATGGTTTAGGAAACTACTCTTTCCGGCCTTGAAGCGGCCCAGCACGGCGACGCTGATCTCGTCCTGTGCTGCCGATGCTCGTGCGCTTGCGAGTAAGCCGGAAAGATCCGAAATCCCGTACCGCGCCGCCACATCCGCTGCCAGGCAAAGAGCCGGCGGCTGCGGTGAGTCTGCGAGCGTCGGGGTGGAGGGATGGCTGGAATCGGAGGAATGAGCCGTTCCGTTTGTCTCGGGGTAGATGTCTTCCGTCCTCAGAACCATAACCCTTTCCGAGTAGGAGCTATCATTCCCGAGTCAGGCTCGAGACGGTTGATGGTGGGCTCCATCACCAACGGTCTAAATCAGATTATAGCGTGCTTGCAGCGGCATTCGGAGCCGCGAACGTAAGAGAGCGGTTGCCAGCGGAGCCCGATTCGCGGCTGTGCACCGTGCGTTGACCGGCAATCAGACGCATGGCAGATTCCAGTCGGGTCCGAGTGCCGGCGAGTCGCGGAAGATCTCGCCTAAGTGACCTTTACCGGGAGAACTTGATTACCGTATCGATGCGCAGCGGAGCGAACTTAATATAGCGGCCCGCATGGTATTGCGGCTGAATGGCCAGCCGGCACATCTCAATAATCTGCCCCGGGTTCCCGCAAGCGCTCTCTAGCACTTTTTCGCGGAACTCATCGAGGTCCAGCCGGCGCAGTCTAAAATGGTCGGCGGCGGCTTCGAACAGTTGTTCGGCGTCCCGCTGGGCGAGCGGCGGCACATTCAATGCCTTCGCCGGATTCCAGAAGAGTCTGGCCAGTGCGCCCAAACTGAGAGCATCCCGCGACGCAGCGAAAAGAGCCATACCCGGCGGATGATAGATTCGCTGCAAAAAACGGTAAGTTGGGAAGCTGTTGCTTCCAATATCATCCAGCATCATCGGCACGGGTGAGGTTTCCACCGCAGTCCAGAGGAGCCCTTTGAGGTGAACACTGGTTTGAGCCGCGAGCCAGGCTTCCGGATCAGCGCCCGGTTTGGCGCGGCTCAGAAAACTCGCGTGCCCCGCGGCGATCAGAGCGCGTGCCATTGCTGTCAGCAAGGCGTGCAGGCTCGGTTCTCCGGCAATATATAGCACGTGGCGATTGCCGGAGAGCGCTTCATGAATCAGCCTGGTCTTACCGCTTCCCTGAGGACCCAGCAACAAAAGCGGATCGCCACTGCTAAACGCCAAAGTCAGGCGTTGCACCTCCTTCGCCATCCCCACGAAAGGAAGGTCCTGCTCCATGCAAGCTGCCCCTACTTGACGACCAGCACGTTGCAACGCACGGTGCTTGTCAGGTTGTGGGCCGTGCCGCCCCAAATATGCTCGTAGACCCGGGAATGCCCCGTGAAGCCGATGACCAGCAGATCCATGTCATTTTCGCGGACGAAGTCGCCAATTACCTTGACGGCATGTCCGGACACAATCACAGTTTCGAGGTCCACTGAATGTAGTGCCGCGCGCGCCCGGCAATGCTCGGCAAGCTGGCCGAAATAGCTGTCGGCGCGGTCCTTCTCTTCGCGAAATTCGTCGATCACCTCGGCGTGGCGGGGAATCTCCTCCTCCACACAAATCAGCCAAAGGCGCGCGCCAACGCGTGCGGTGAGTTCGACGGCGTAATCGAATGCCTTGCGGGCGCTATCGGAGCCGTCGTGTGCAATCAGAATTCGCTCGATCATATTAATCACCGGCGCCGGTATCTTCGGCCATCATAGCCATCGGCCGAACGGCCGGCTCTGCCTTCGGCAGCAGGTGTTTGGGCATGAACCAGGCGTTGGCAATCGCCGTCGGTATCACGGCGCTGGCAATCACGGTTGCCACCAGATAAGAATATTGCGCACCAGTAATGATCTGGTGATTGAGACCGAACAAGGCCGAGATGGTGCCAAACGTCAGTCCGGTGGACATCATCAAAGAGTAATACAAGCCTTGGTGCCCTTCATGGTTGAAAGCCCGCACGGTGGGAACCAGCGGGACCATTTTGCTCACCATCTTGGCCGCAAACAGCGCGAGGAAGGCCAGGGGCGTGGCGATGAGCGCCGGCACGGAGACCAGCGATCCCGCACGAATGAAGTAGAAGGGCGTCAGCAGCCCGAAGGTCAAGGTTCGCAGACGCCTGATCAGAATGTGGTCCTTTCCTACCGTGCCGGCTAACACCATCCCGATGATGTAGGCCGGCAGAACGGCCTCGCTACCCGCCCACGCTGCCAAGCCGCCCATCCCGAACAGCAGAAACAGAATATACTTTGCTTCGAGCTCCGAAACGCGGCCCCCGTATTTCTGAAAGAACCATGGAGTGACAAACGGCAGCGCTCCAAATACCACTACACTCGCCACCACAAAGATCAGTGTCCGCATCGTGAACGGGGCAAAGATGAGGCCCAGGGCGATTACGGTTCCGAGATCGTTCACAAAGCAAGCCGCGAGGATGCCTTTGCCGAAATCGGTCCGGTTCAAGCCGAGTTCCAGCATGACGGCATACACGACCGCAACAGAAGTGGTGGACAGTGCGACCCCGGCCAGCCAGCTTGCGGGGATGGACCACCGCAACAGGAAGTGCGCCACGGCCGCGGCTCCCAGAAATGGCGCGAAAAAGCCGACCAGTCCCACGACCATGGCTTCCTTCCATTTCGTACGGAATATCCCGGGATCAAGCTCCGCCCCCGCAAGAAAGGTGAGCACAATCGCACCCGTTCCGGCCAGAAAGCCAACCCAGGCAGACTTCGCCCCCAGCACTTCGGTGCCGATCAGCGCGCCCAGGACGAGCTGCGCAACCGTGCCAACTACGATCTCAGACAGCGCGGTCGAGATCTTAAACCAAATTGAAAGCAGCGTGGCGATCAACGCCAGAATCAGCCACAGCGCCGCCGAAAACCAGACTTGTTCCATGCCGGGCTCCGATATTCAAATTAGCTGTATAAGGGATTCGGCCTGGAAGCCCCTACAGCAGTTCTTGCCGCAGGAGTCATTGGCCGCTTGAGAGCGGCGGTTGGGCGAACTCCACCGCCTGATCCGAGAATAGCAGCAATGAGTGGAACGTTGCAATAATCAAATCACGCCTGTAGCGTTTGGAGCAAAGCCAGTGCGAGTGCTGATCATTTCGGACCTTCACGCAAACCTCGAAGCCATCCGCGCCCTGCCGTCCGATTTCGACCGGCTCTGGGTCCTTGGCGACCTGGTGAACTACGGGCCGAATCCCGCCGAAGCCATCGAGTTCGTGCGCCAAAAGGCCGCGATCGTGGTGCGCGGCAATCACGATCACTCGATCGGCTTCGATGAAGACCCGCAATGTTCCGCGCGCTTTCGAGCCATGGCGGAAGAAACCCGGCGCTACACGCGCTCCGTGCTCAACGAAGAACAGCGGGAATACTTGCGCAATCTCCCTTTGAAGGCCACGGCCGAAGTCGAGGGAGTGCGGTTCTTGATGTGCCACGCGGCGCCGTCGGATCCATTGTTTGAATATCGCTGCAAGGAGTCGCCCCGGTGGCTGGCCGATGAAGTTGGACCGGGCATCGACCTGGAACTCGTCGGCCACACCCACAAACCCTTCCGCCGCTTTCTAAAATCCTGCCTGGTGGTCAATCCGGGAAGCGTCGGGCAGCCCAAGCATGGCCGCGCCCAAGCCTGCTACGCGATTTGGCAGGACGGCAGGATAAGCCTAGAATCGGCCGCTTACGACGTGGAGCAGACAGTCGAGAGACTCCGCCGCCTGGGCCTGTCGGCCGCGGTCTTTGAGGATCTGGCGTCCGTGCTGAGGACCGGGACTGTTCCCTCCGCGTTGCCCAGACGGATGCCGTGAGTTATAGTCGAGCTTCGAAACCATAGGTGATGGAGCGTCACCTTTAACCGTTCCGGGCAGCCGGTTGTGATAGCTCCTGCCATCTGGTAGGAGCTTTTCCATTCTGGGTTAACGTTCTACTACTCATTCGCAGGACACAAGGAGTTATAGATGACCAAAATCGTAAATGTTGTAGGTCGTGAGATCCTCGACTCTCGCGGCAACCCCACAGTTGAGGCCGAGGTTTGGCTGGATGGCGGCGCGGTCGGCGTGGCTGCCGTTCCTTCGGGAGCATCGACGGGAGAAAAGGAAGCCGTCGAATTGCGCGACGGCGATAAAAAGCGGTATGGCGGAAAGGGCGTCAAGCAGGCCGCGGCCCATGTTGCCAAGGAACTGGCCGCTGCTGTCGCAGGCAAGGACGCTACCAACCAGCGCGCCATCGATCAAGCCATGATTGACGCCGATGGGACACCCAACAAGGCAAAACTGGGAGCCAATGCGATTCTGGCCGTTTCGATGGCCGCCGCGCGCGCCGCGGCGAGTGCCCACTCATTGCCGCTGTACCGGTATCTTGGCGGCGCGAATGCCTGTACGCTTCCGGTGCCCTGCATGAACGTGCTTAACGGCGGCAAGCACGCCGACAACACGGTCGATTTCCAGGAGTTCATGATCGCGCCACACAACGCGCCATCGTTTGCCGAGGCCATCCGCATGGGCATGGAGACCTTCCACGCACTCAAGAAGGTGCTGAATGGCAAAGGGTACAGCACCGCTGTGGGTGACGAGGGAGGATTCGCTCCCGATCTGAAATCCAACGACGAAGCAGTCGAGCTGATTCTGGAAGCGATCACCAAAGCCGGCTACAAGCCGTCCACCGACATCTCGATTTGCCTCGACCCGGCCGCCAGTGAAATGTGGGACGACGGGAAGTACGTGCTCTTCAAATCCACCAAGAAGCCCATCACCTCCGACGAACTGATCAAGCTCTGGGAGTCTTGGGTAAAGCAGTATCCGATCGTGCTCCTCGAGGATGGCATGGGGGAGAACGACTGGACCGGCTGGCGGAATCTGACGGTGGCTCTCGGAAACAAGATCGAGCTAGTGGGAGACGACGTATTCTGCACCAACCCCAAGATCCTGCAGGAGGGCATCGACAAGGGAATCGGAAACGCAGTCCTGATTAAGCTGAACCAGATCGGAAGTGTGACGGAGACGCTGGATACGATGGAACTCGCCGGCCGCAATGCCTATCGATGCTTTGTGTCGCACCGATCGGGCGAGACCGAAGACACCTTCATCGCCGATCTGACGGTTGCGACCGGCGCGGGCCACATCAAGACCGGTTCGGGCTGCCGAAGCGAGCGCGTAGCGAAGTTCAACCAGTTCCTGCGGATTGAGGAGCGGCTGCATGGGCACTCGCGCTTTGCCGGGCGTGCCGCCTTCCGGCGCTGAGCCGGGTGCGGCGACAGTGCGAAAGGATACGATCGATTGAGAATGGCATCCGGCGCGGGAGCGAATCGGGCCGGATGCCGTGTGTCGCTTCAACCCGCGAGTCAGATGGCGCACGAACCGGCGGCGCGGGCTGCCAGCGCCGGTGCGGGAAGGGTAACGGTTTCAACGTCAGGGGCATTCGACAACAGAAACTCGAAGGTAACTTTCTGGCCCGTTTCGGTAAGCCAGTGGGCACCGGAACGCCTCAATTCCAGAGTGTCCGGAAATCCGGCTGCGGCAATGCGGGCGCGTTTGGGGTCCATCGCCAGCACCACGGCTTCCACCATCACTCCGGCGGGATATTCGATCAAGGCGTACATGGTAAACCTCCCTCTGGTTAGCTTAAGGATGCCCCCGGAACGGCAACAATTCAACGCTCACGTTAGTTATGGAACCAGCGGTCCAGTACGAGTCGATACACCGGGCCTTCCCGGGTGTGCCGGAACGGCTGGGGGAGCACATTCCGCGCAACCATCGCCGCGTATGGGAAAATGGCTGTAAGTGATCGTACTTGACGGCATCCTTTATGCGGCCGCTTTCCTCGGCGCCGGCGCCATCGTTGCATGGCTGGCAGGCCCGGTCTTCGCGCTTCCCGCGTGGACGCTGGCTCTGTTCTGCCTGTATTTTTTCCGCGATCCCGAGCGCGCCATTCCCACCGGCCCGGTGGCTGTTTCTCCGGCCGACGGCAAGGTGGTTGCGGTAATAGCGGAGAGCCCCGCACTCTTCCGCGTCAGCGTGTTTCTCAATATCTTCGATGTCCACGTCAACCGCGCGCCCATCGCGGGCACAATCCGCGACGTGCGCTACCAACGGGGACGCTTCCACGTGGCCAGCCGTGAAGAGTGCTCGGAGGCGAATGAGCAGAACATCGTCACGGTGGAGCGGGACGGCACCTCGGTGGTCTTCAAGCAGATCGCCGGCCTGATCGCCCGCCGCATCGTATTTCGCAAGAAGCCCGGCGATAGCGTGGCCGCTGGTGAGCGCGTCGGCCTGATCAAATTCGGTTCGCGCGTGGATGTCCTGTTCGGGCCCGAATGGGAAATCGTGGTTCAGCCCGGCATGCGCGTGGCCGCCGGCTCCAGCATCCTTGCGCGCCGGCGCGACCGGGAGCAGCCGCATGGGGCTTAGAGGCCATCTCATCGATCCGCTCGTGACGGACCGCCGCCCGCGGCGCGCCGCTTACGCGCTGCCCACGCTGTTCACCGCCGGCAATATTTTCCTTGGCTATCTGTCCATCCTGAGAGCTTTCAGCGGAGCCACGGCTGCCGCCGCCGGTGCCGGCGGCGCGCCCGAACATTTCGCTGCCGCCGCCAAAGCCATCGTCGCCGCCGGCGTTCTCGACGGCCTCGACGGCCGCATCGCCCGCATGACCCGGACCACCAGCGAATTCGGCCGCGAAATGGATTCCCTCGCCGATGTAGTCAGCTTCGGCATGGCTCCCGCGGTCCTGGCCTATGCCTGGGGCGTGCAGTTCGTCGATACGTCCATCGGCCCCAACTGGCGCGATAACATTCTGCGCGCCGGTTACTTCGTGGCCTTCCTCTTCCTGTTGTGCGGAGCCGCCCGCTTGGCCCGCTTCAACATTCAGAAGAACCCCATCCCTAAAAACCCCGGCCGCCCCGACCGCAAGTACTTTGTGGGCCTGCCGATTCCGGCCGCCGCCGCCATGGTGGCCACCGTGGTCCTGGCCTTCGATTCTCAACCGCTCGCCTGGGCTCCGCTTTCGATCGCCTGGCTGGTGCTGCTGGCGGGGCTCGGCCTGCTCATGGTCAGCACCTGGCGCTACTATAGCTTCAAAGGCTTTACCCTGAACAAACCGCACACGCCGCTTCTCATCATTGTGCTCGGCGCCGCCATTTTCGCCGTCTGGAACTGGCCCCAGCCCGTGCTGGTCTCGATGGCCGCCGCGTACGTTTTGAGCGGCATCCTAATTCGCCTGGGCGGCATCATCCGCCGGCGCCTTCGCCCCTCATGAATACCATTGTCCTCATCGGTCCCGATTCCCTGCTTGGCCGCGAGGTTCGCGACATTGTCGCCACCTCCGCCGTTGCTTTCGATCTTCGCCTGGTGGCCGATACCGGCGAACAACCCGGCGCGCTCACCAGAGTGGGCGACGAACCCACCGTGGTCGGCAGCCTGGACGCCGCGAGCCTGATCGACGCGCGGGCCATCTTCCTGGCGGGATCCGCGGAATCCAGCCGCAAAGCTTTCGAACTCTTCGACCGATCCTCCGGCGCTACCGTGATCGACCTTACCGGAGCGGCCGAAGAGCGGCCCGACGCCTGTATCCGCGCTCCCCTGGTCGAAGACCCCGACGCGGAAGTCCCCATCGACGCCTCCGTCCACGTCATCGCTCACCCGGCCGCCATCGCGCTCGCGCTGTTTCTGCGGCGCCTTCACGCACAGGATCCGGTCCGCTCATCCGTGATCCAGATCTTCGCTCCCGCCAGCGAGCACGGCGCGCCCGGTGTCGAAGAGCTCCAGAATCAAACCATCAGCCTGCTGTCCTTCAAGCCCCTGCCGCACGCCATCTTCGATACTCAGCTCAGTTTCAGCCTGCTCGCCAAGTATGGCGATGAAGCCCCCGTCCCGCTGGAAGACGCCGAATTGCGCATGGAGCGCCACCTGGCCTCCTTGCTGGCGCTGTCCGGCGAGGGCCAGGACGCTCCCATGCCTTCGCTCCGCCTGGTCCAGGCGCCGGTCTTTCACGGCTACAGTTTCAGCGCCTGGGTGGAGTTCGAGTCCAATCCGGGTGTAGACACTTTCGAGACCAGCCTGGCCACCGACTCGATTGAAGTGCGCTCGATTGATGTGGAACCGCCCACCAACGTGGGCCAGGCCGGCCAAGGCGGTATCGCCGTGGGCGCTATCCAACCCGACCGCAACAATCCGGATGCCTGCTGGTTCTGGATTGTGGCCGACAACCTCCGGCTCACCGCCGAAAACGGCATTGCTGTGGCCCGCCAACTCATATGAAGCCGAGAAATAATCGCTGGGAACGCCAGGTTGAGAGACGATCGCGTCTCTCCCACTTTGGTACGCAAGGGCTCGCTTTGTTGTGGGGCAGGCGCTTTCGCCTGCCAGCCAATTTCACGGTTTCTCACGGTCGCGGCTCGGTTGCTTTGGGCATCGTGCTCGCGGGCTTGCTACTGGCGCCGGCCTGCGGCTATCACGTCGGCGGCCAGGCGGCGCTCATCCCCGACACTATCCACACCATCTCCGTTTCCGCGTTCGGGAACGCCACCGTGCGCAACACTCTGGCGCGCCTGCTCCCCGACGATATCACCCGCGAGTTCCACACCCGCACCCGTTACACCATCGTCTCCGATCCTGCCCAGGCCGACGCCGTCCTCACCGGCACTTTGACGAACTTCAACTCCATGGGCACCACCACAGATCCCGTTACCGGCCGCGCCACCAGCGCGCAAGTGGTGGTGGCGCTGCAAGTCACCCTGACCGAACGCAAGACCGGCAAGGTGCTTTATACGCAGCCGCACTATGAGTTTCGCGAGCGCTACGAAGTGGCTACCGATCCCAAAGTCTATTTCGACGAAAGCGGCACCGCCATCGAGCGCGTGGCCCGCGACGTCGCTCACAGCGTGGTCAGCGCCATTCTGGAGGCTTTCTGAGGCCATGACCTCGTCCCAACTGCTCGCCCGCGTCAAGAAGCGCGATTTCCCCGCCGCGGTGCTGCTGCTTGGCCCCGAAGCTTACGAACGCCGCCGCATCAAGGAAGCTTTCACCGCCGTCTTTCCCGAAAATTCCATCACCCGCCACGATCTCGCCGAGCTTTCGCTCGTCCAGATACTCGACGATGCCCGCGCCCTGTCCCTGTTCGCCGCTGAGCGCCTCATCTGGGTGGCCAGCGCCGAGGCCGCGCTCCCTCGCGGCCGCTCCGACGACGAATTGGAATCCGCCGGCTCCGCCTCCGATGCCTCTTCTCTGGCCGCATATATGCGCGACCCCACTCCCGGCGTGGCGCTGGTCTTTGAGTCCTCCCGCTTCGATTTCGAAGGCGACGACAAGCGCAAGCAGGACCGCGTCCGCAAGTTCTACGCGGCTGTTCCGGATGTCGTCGAACTCCGCCGGTTCGCTTCCCACGAAGCCCGCGCGGAAGCTGAATCACTGGTCCGCCGCGCCGGTTTTCGCATGGAGCCCGCGGCCCTCGACCTGCTGGTGGAGGCCCTTGGCGCCGATATCGCCCGCATCGCGGTCGAGATCGAAAAGCTGGCGCTCTTCGCCGGCTCCCGCGCCATCTCGACCGACGACATCACCGCGCTGGTTCCGGACGCCCGCGCCACGACCATCTTCGCCCTGGTCAACGCCCTCGGCCGCCGCGACCGTGCCCGCGCCCTCGAAATCCTGGACACTCTCACCCGCGAAAACGAATATCTGCCCCTGGCGCTCGCCTTTCTATCGACGCAATTTCGCCTCGCGCTGGCCGCCCGCGAAGCCGGCTTGAAGAGCGCCTCGCAGATTCAGGCACACTTCTCCCGTATGGGTGTTCCGATGTGGGGATCGCGCGCCGACCAGGTTTATCAGACGGTCGCCAAGTTCGGCAAACCGCAACTGGAGCGCGCCATGGAGTGGATCTTCGATGCCGACCGCGGCTTGCGCGACGCCCGCCCCGATGACCGCATCGTCATGGAGCAGTTCGTCCTCAAGCTCACCGCGCCTTCGCAGGCTTGACGGCAAGCCCCGCCCGCTTAAGCCTGTAGCGCCTTCATCTTCAGGTGCAGGTTGGACTTGTAGCGCGCCGCGGTATTCTTCTTGATGATCCCGGTCTTGGCCGACCGGTCGATCAGCGAAAATGTCTTGGGAAGAAGCTCGGCCGCGGCCTTCGCATCCTTCTCGGTCAGGGCGCGCCGCATGGCGCGAATCTGGTGGCGAAGCCGGGTCTTGTTCTTGCGGTTGGTTTCCGTACGACGTTCGGTTTCGCGTACCCGCTTTAAAGCGGAATAAGTGTTTGCCATCTTGTGCTGACTGGATTCCTTACAGAGTAT
This sequence comes from Bryobacterales bacterium, assembly GCA_963842505.1. Classification (GTDB taxonomy): domain Bacteria; phylum Acidobacteriota; class Terriglobia; order Bryobacterales; family Bryobacteraceae; genus PALSA-129. The sequence goes on along the minus strand of CAWJGZ010000002.1, from coordinate 464,831 downwards.
TCGAGTCTCCAGAATAGCGCACCGCCGGCCCATCCGGCAACCGCGGGTAGTGTCTGAAATGTGCGTTGATGGAAATCAGGAGAGCCAATATCCGATAACGGCCCCGACCCAGCCAGCCGCCCAGCGCTTCGTAGGCTCATCAAAATTCTGGTGAAAGACGAAGTTTGGAGCGGTCAAGACTAGAAGACCGATGATCAGGACCGTCAGGCTCACTATCACTTGCATCCATGTGCGGACCTTCTGCTCTGTCGTAACAACAGTGCCAGACGCATCAGTTTTAGTGGTTACGACTTGCTTCGCCACGATGATCTATCAGCCCTTCAGTACTCGATAAACGCGTTCAATACGGTGCCCAAAGAACGGTGCGATATGTTCGCCAATCCTGAGCCGCTGTTGAATAGTAGTCACCACCCGGTGAATGGACTGATTGAGAAGGACTACAAGGGCACCCGTCAGTATCGCCACCCAAGGTAGGATATCTGCGGTTGTCTTGTGCGGCATTATCGACTCGGAAAAACGAGCAATCCCACCAACAAGAAAGGCAAACGCGAAGACCTCCATCAAGGAAGCGACACGTCTAGATACATTGCTGGTGTGAGGCTCCTGAGCGGGCCGGATTTCGCATGTCGGCTCGGCACCCGTCTCCATGCGCCGATAGGTGAGGATGCGTTTTGCTTCAGCTATTCTCCTAAACATGACTCGTACGCGGCCGGACACGCCGCCCCCCTACCAAATAGTATACGGGATTTGGGGTATATATTGTAGCACTTCCAGTTCTAGTCAGCCAGCAATTGGCAGTGTCTGAAATCTGCGTTAACGGAAAGCTAACCAACCGCCATCCACCGGCAGTTCTACGCCATTGACGAAGCTGCTCAGCTTCGGATCGGCCAGGAAAGCAATGGCCCCCGCGATATCCGTGGGCGAGGCGAAACGCGCCGTGGGCCCAGAGAGCCATTGGTCCTGGCAGCAACGTCCCAGTACTCCCCTATCTTCGGCCAGGGTAAAACCTTAGGATTTTGGGTAAAATCCCCGCTAAGGTTAACTTTCGATGAAAATAGTCTTGCAAACCAAGGTTAGCAAATGCTAGACTCGTCATGGCTGTTATAGTACTAGAAGTTCTGTCAGTTTCTTGATAAGGATCGATGCTCGCTAGCGTTCTCATCATTGTGTTTTCGGTGATTCTTTTCACCTATTGGTTCCGCTATAGCTGCATCCTGCTGCTGCGGAACTCGACAGCCCCGGCTACCGCTCCGGCCGATCCGCGCTTCCACTTCGCTCAGGTTCAGGAAGGGCTGAAGAACGATCTCGCACTCGATCCGCTTCACAAATCTTTGCAGCGCGATTACCAGATCCTTTCCTACCTGCTGCAACACGCCGCCGGTCTGGAACTTGCCTCCGTTGAAGACCGAATCCTGGTTCTCGACTACAAAGTGATGCAGGCCTGGTATCGCCTCACGCGCGGCGTGGCTCCCGCGCACGCGCGTCACGCGCTGGTCGAGATGTCCGAAGTGCTCGGCATCCTGGTGCACCGCATCGGCGAACAAGCCGGCATCCGCAACGAAGCGTGACTTAGGGCAAGCTAAAGCATGCCCGGCCGTAACCCAGTCCGCACCCTGCGCGCCTTTCCGGTAACATAGACAACGTGCCTTCCGAAGCTTCCCTGCAACTTGCCGTCGAACGCCTCAACCGCGTGCGCCGTGAAATCGCCAAAATCATCGTCGGCCAGGACGACGTGGTTGAGGGCGTGCTGATTTGTTTGCTCGTCGGCGGCCACGTGCTTCTGGAAGGCGTTCCCGGCCTGGGCAAGACTACGCTTCTGCGCACACTGGCGCGGACTCTTCAGCTCAAGTATTCGCGCATTCAATTCACACCCGACCTGATGCCCGCCGACATTGTGGGCAGCATGATCATTGAGACTGAGGAACACGGCCGCAAAACCCTCCGCTTCCAGCACGGGCCGATTTTTTCCAACCTGGTGCTGGCCGACGAAATCAATCGCGCCACGCCCAAGACGCAGTCCGCGCTGCTCGAAGCCATGCAGGAGCGCACCGTCACCAGCGGCAACACCACCCACGAACTCGAACTCCCCTTCCTGGTGATGGCCACCCAGAACCCCATCGAGATGGAAGGCACTTACCCGCTGCCCGAAGCGCAACTCGATCGTTTCCTGATGAAGATCCTGGTCACATACCCTTCGCACGACGAGTTGAACCGTATCGTCGAACGGACCATCCAGCGCGAGGAAATTGCGCCCGTCCCGGTCATGGACGCCGATGCCATCCTGCAGGTGCGCTCGGTGTGCCGCGAAGTGCTGGTTGCTCCGCACGTGCAGGAATACGCCATCCAGATCGTAATGGCCACGCAGGCCGACCGTCCCGAGGCTCACGCCATGGCGCGCAAGTACATTCGCTACGGCAGTTCGCCGCGGGGCGCCCAGGCGCTGGTGGAATGCGGACGCGTGCTGGCGCTTTTCCGCGGGCGGGTGCACCTCTCCATCGAGGATATCCACTCGGTGGCCGCTTCGGTCTTGCGCCACCGCATCATCCTCAACTTCGATGCCCACGCCGACGGCGAGACTCCGGACTCAATCCTCTCCGCCATTCTGCAAACCGTAACCGCGCAGACCAGCGTCGCGTAGGAATGGTATGTCCACGGGCCCGCTGTTAGACCGGGAGTTGCTGGAAAAACTGGAGCGCCTCACCATCCGCTGGCACAAGTCGTTTGCCGGCCTGGTGGGCGGCCACAACGCGTCGCATTTCCCCGGATCCGGCCAGGAATTTCTGGACCACCGCAGTTTCCACCACGGCGACGACCTCCGCGCCGTCAACTGGCGCGCCTATCTGCGGCTGGAAAAGATGTTCCTCAAAATGTTTCAGGTGGAGCCCCACGTTCCGGTGCGCATGCTCGTCGATCTCTCCACTTCCATGACCACCTACGGCGGCGAAAAGTTCCAGTACACCCGCAAACTGGCGGCCGCGCTCTGTTACGTCGGCCTGGTCCGTCTGGATTCCATGGAGGTAAACGGCTTCTCTAACCGGCTCGGCCACCGCCTTCTCTCGAGCGGCGGACGGCACCGTTTCCCCGTCGTGATGGACGGCATCTCCGCCATGAGCGCCGGCGGCTCGACCGATTACCTGGCGGTCATCCGCGAATTCATCTCCTCGTATTCCCAGCGCGGCCTGGTGATCGTGATCTCGGATTTTCTCGACGACGCCGGCTGCGAACGCGCCCTGCAATATCTGGCCGACTACGGCCACGAACTGATGCTTCTCCAGATCTGGGCCGACGAAGATCGCACTCCGCCCTGGACTGGGGAACTGGAACTCCGCGATGCCGAATCGGGCGCCATCCTCAAACTGGACTTTGACGACCAGGCCCGTATCCGCTATACGCACTCTTTCGACGAATACGCCGCCTCCATTCAGACCATGGCCCAACGCAGCGGCGGACGTTACGTGGGCATCTCGACCTCCCAACCCATCGAGTCGGTGATCTTCGGCGACCTGGTCCGCATGCGAGGGATCGCGTGAGGGACGGGGCGATCGATTTTCAACGCGGAGGCGCGGAGACGCGGAGAAAACACCATGGGAATGAGTGGAGAAATGCGAGGCAGTCCTCTCTATCTTCTCCGCGTCTCCGCGGCTCCGCGTTGAAGTCTAACTCGTTCGCGAGGACGGCGCGATGTATTTTCTAAACCTCACGCTCTTCCAGTTCGCCGCCCTCTTTGGTTCCATCTCGGCCGTCGCCGTCGCACTCTATCTTCTGGACCGGTCCCGCCGCAAACAAGTGGTCTCGACTCTGCGTTTCTGGGTGGCCGCGGAACAACCGGCGGTGGCCGCCCGCCGCCGCCGCATCCAACAGCCCTGGTCGCTCATCCTGCAGCTCGTTTCCATGGCGCTGCTGCTGCTTGCCATTGCCCAGCTCCGCTTGGGCGCTCCGTTTGCAGCCGGCCACGATCACGTGATTGTTCTGGACACGTCCGCCTGGATGGCCGCCCGCTCCGGCAATCGCACCCTGATGGAGCTGGCCCGCCAGTCCGCGCGCCAATACCTGCGCGCCCTGCCTGCCGGGGACCGCGTGATGCTGGTGCGCGCCGACTCGCTGGCCACTCCCGCCACTGCCTTCGAGCCCGACCACAAAATCATCGACGCCGCCATTCTGGCTTCCCAGCCCGGCTCGACCGCGCTGAATCTGGACCAGGCGCTGGCCTTCGCCCGCCATGTGCAGTCGCAGACCGGACGCCGCGAGGGCGAAATTGCCTATATCGGCACCGGCCGCACAGCGGAGCACGATCCCGCCGCCGCCGCGCCGCCCCGCAACCTACGCCTCTTGCTGGTCCCTGACGCCATTGAAAACTGCGGCCTGCGCAAAATCGGCATGCGCCGATCCGCCGCCGACCCCGAGACCTGGGAAATCTACGTTTCCGCCCACAACTACGGCACGCGCGCCCGCAACGTCACCCTGACGCTGAATTACGGCCCGCCCAATGTCGCGACCCGAACCGCGGTGGGATCTTCCCAACTCCTGCTGCCGCCCGGCGCCGATGCCGAAGCCGCCTTCCAATACCGCACCGCCTCAGCCGGCATTCTGGGCGTGGTACTCACTCCCCACGATGCGTTCCCCGCCGACGATCAGGCCGATCTCGAGCTCCCTGCGCTCCCCATACTCTCCGTAACGGTCTACTCCTCGCAGCCCGATCTGCTCCGCCCGGCGCTCTCATCGGCCGCGCGCGTCGCGACGGTCTATCGCTCCCCCGCGGAGTACCGGCCCAACGATGCGGGCCTGGTGATCCTCGACCGATTCAGCCCGCCCCAGCAGCCCGCCGCCGATTCCATCTGGATCGATCCCCCCGTGAAGGGCTCACCAATCCCCGTGCGGGAAACCGTCCAACAAGTTCCTTTCGCCCGCTGGGATACTTCTCATCCGGCCGCTGCCGGCCTCCGCACGCGCGACTTCAAACTTGAATCCGCTTCAGTCTTCGAAACCGCCGCCGGCGACATCAAAATCGGCGAAGTTCAGGCCGGCCCCGTGATCGTCGCGCGCAGCGGGCATCCGAAGATCGTGGTTCTCGGCTTCCATCCCGCGCTCTCCGCCATGCGCTACGAACTGGCCACCCCACTACTGTTTGCCAACCTCCTGCGCTGGATGTCTCCGGATGTCTTCCGCCGCTCCGAAGTGGCCGCCGCCACTGTGGGCACGGTAAAACTGCCTCTCGATCAGGACCTAGCTGCTTCGGCCGTGAAGGTGACCGCCGAAGACGCTTCGCCACTTCCCTTTACGCTCCACGACCGCACTCTGGAATTTTTTTCCGGCGCTCCCGGCTCCGCCCGCGTGCTGGCGGGCGACACCGAATACATCTACTCGCTCACGCTTCCGCAACTTGGCGATGTCCGCTGGGAACCGCCAGCCGATGCTCATCGCGGCATACCGCGATTCCTTCCGGCGCCGGACCGCTCTTTCGATTTGTGGCCCTGGCTGGCGCTGCTGGGCGCGGTGGGGCTGCTCACCGAGTGGCTTTTCTTCGGGCGATTCCGGCTGGCGCGCTTCGCCGCGCGCCCGGCTGTGCTGCGCAAAGAGCCGGCTCGCGTGGAGGTTTCGCGATGAGCGATTGTGCCAACAGGTTGGTAGGCGAAAGCGCCTGCCCCACAAAATCGCAAGCCGCCCACGAAAATGGCAGAGACGCTTTGGTTTGTCAGTCCGGCGATCTCAGCGATTGTTTCACAGCTTCCCCCTGGTCAACTCATTCCTGGGACGGACACTGCCATGACATTTGATCGCCCTTGGGCACTGCTGCTGGTCTTGCTGCCGGTCGCTTGGGCGGCCTGGGAATGGCGGCTTTCCGCCCGCCGCGGCGCCCTGCTCCTCAAGGCCGGCGCTTTGGCCTCCGTTCTGCTGGCTCTCTCCGAACCGCGCCTGACGGTTTACCAGTCCAAGGTTGCGGTGGCTTTCCTGGCCGATACTTCGGCCTCCGTCACTGTCCAGGATCTCAAGACTGAATCGGCGCTCGCCGATAAGCTCGAAGACGCCCGCGGGCGGCATTGGCTGCGTGTCATCCCCTTTGCCCGCGTCACCCGGGTGGCTTCGGCCGACGAGCAGGTCAAAGACAAATGGCAACTACGCCACACCGCCGCCGCGCCCGGCCGCGGCACCAATATCGAAACCGCCATTCGAGATGGCGCCGCCGGTCTGCCCGCTGGTATGGTGCCTCGCCTGTTGCTGGTCTCCGACGGCAATCAGAATCTCGGTTCCGTCAATCGCGCCATCTGGCAGGCCCAACAGCTTGGCATCCCGATCGACACTGTGCCCCTGGCCGGTCACGCCAAACCCGGTCTGCTGCTCGAATCCGTCGGATTCCCCGGGCAGGTCTTCAGCGGCGAACGCTTCCCAGTGGACGTCACCCTGGAATCCCCGAGCGCCACTGCGGCTTCGGTGGAAATGTCGGCTGAGGGTAAGCCCATCGGCGCCGCGCAGGTCCAGCTCAGCGCCGGCTCGAACCACCTCCGGCTGCAGGCTAGCGTGAACTCCACTGGCGCCATCGGTTTCGCCGTTAAGATTTCCGCTCCGTCGCTGGGCGAAACCCATTTCGAAGACGCCGTGACGCTTCGCCGACCGCGCGCGCTGCTGGTCTCCCACGACCCCGCCGAAAGCGAACAGCACATCGTCGGCACGCTGGAAGCCAACCAGTTCCAGGTGGATCGCGCGCCCGCCGGCATCCCCGATAAGATTGACGATTACCAGTTGATCGTGATCAACAACTGGGACATGGAATCGATTCCCGCCGCGCGGAAAATCGCACTGGAAGAGTATGTGAAAGCCGGCGGCGGCCTGGCCTGGATCGCCGGCGAGCGCAGCATCTACGTGGATAAGAAAGGCGCTCCCGACGATCCGCTGGAACGCACGCTTCCCGCGAAAATCGCTCCGCCCCGTTCGCCCGAAGGCACCGCCGTGGTGCTGATCATCGACAAGTCTTCCTCCATGGAAGGCCGCAAGATCGAGCTCGCCCGGCTGGCCGCCATTGGGGTGGTCGAAAACCTGCGCCCCATCGATTCGGTCGGAGTCCTGATCTTCGACAACTCGTTCCAATGGGCGGTCAACCTGCGCCGCGCCGAAGACAAGTCCGCCATCAAACGGCAGATCGCCGGCATCACTCCCGATGGCGGTACGCAGATCGCTCCGGCGCTCACCGAGGCCTACCAGCGGATCCTGCCGCAACCCGCGGCATACAAACACATCGTGCTGCTCACCGACGGCATCTCCGAAGAAGGCGACACCTTCAGCCTCACCAAAGAAGCCACCACCAATCACGTGACCATCTCCACGGTGGGGCTGGGGCAGGACGTCAACCGCGCCTTCCTCGAAAAAGTGGCCGACGCCGCCGGCGGCAAATCCTATTTCCTCAACGACCCCTCCGGGCTGGAGCAGATCCTGCTGCGCGACGTGGAAGAGCACACCGGCTCCACAGCCGTCGAAAAGCCAATCACGGCGGTGGTTCTCAAGCCGGCCGAGATTCTGGACGGTGTGGGTATGGAATCGGTCCCCACGCTTCGTGGCTACGTTCGCTTCCAACCACGTCCAACTTCCGACGTGATTCTCACGGCGGACAAAGAAGACCCGCTGCTGGTCCGCTGGCAGTACGGCTTGGGCCGTGCCGTGGTCTTCGCTTCCGACGCCAAGGACCGCTGGGCCACCAACTGGCTCGCCTGGTCCGGTTTCGACCGGCTGTGGGCCAACATCTTCCGCGACCTGCTGCCGCACGCGCCGCAAAGCGAGACCACCGCCGATTTCGACCGCGCCGCGAACGAGCTGGTCATCGACTACCGTCTCTCCCACAACCTGCCGGATCCCGCCGCGATCCCTGATGTCTACGCGCTGGGCCCCGCCGGTTTCCAGGCGCCGCTCAAGGTTGCTAAAGTCGCGGCCGGCCACTACCGCGGCCGTCTGGCTATCGGCGCCAACCAGGGACTGTTCCGCATCCGTCCGGTGGCCGATTCGCGCGCGTTCCCCGAAGTCGGCTTTTATCGGCAGGAAGACGAGATGATGGAGTACGGCAACAATGTCGATCTGCTCAAGCAGGTGGCCGCTTCCACTGGCGGCCGTTTCAATCCGGCTCCGGAGCAGCTCTTCGACGCCGGCAACCGATCGGTGCGGTCCACTATGGAACTGTGGCCGGTGCTGTTGGCGCTGGCGATTCTGCTGAACCTGGCGGAGCTGATTCTAAGAAAGTGGAAAGGCGTGCTGGAGGCCCTGCACCTGAGGCCGGCGGCAGCGGCGGCGTAGGACTCCGGATGGGCTAACCCGGCCGAGCAGCATAGGCGCAAGCAATGTGAGATGCAGCCATCTCCACGGGGCCAGTAGAACAAGACCTTCGCAGCGCGGCGGATGCTCAGTCGCTGCAATACCCATCCCTCGGCCGGAGTATGCGTGTGCCCTGCTAAAATAAGCCTTTTCATGATCGATCAATCCATCCAGGAACTCCAGTCTCGTTCTCTCTCGCGCATTGCTTCCGCCACCACGCTCGAAGAGTTGGAAGAGGTGCGCGTCGATGCACTCGGCCGCAAAGGACCGCTGGCCCAAGCCGGCAAGGAGATGGGAAAGCTTCCTCCCGAAGATCGCGCCCGCATCGGCAAGCTGCTCAATAGCGCCCGCCAGAATCTCGACAAGGCGCTCGAAGCGAAGAAACGCGGCCTTGAATCCGAGGCGCTCAACGCGCGGCTTGACGCGGAATGGCTCGACGTCACCCTCCCGGCGCCCGGCCCGCGCCGCGGCCATCTACACCCTATTACCCGCATCCAGCATGAACTCGAGGATCTCTTTGCTTCTCTTGGCTTCACCGTGCTGGACGGGCCCGAGGTGGAAGACGAACTCCACAACTTCGATGCCCTTAACATCCCCGCCGATCACCCCGCCCGCGACATGCAGGATACCTTCTGGCTGGATGGCGGCAACTTGCTCCGCACCCACACTTCGCCCGTCCAGGTGCGCGGCATGGAACGCCTGGGCCCGCCGCTGCGCATGATTGCTCCAGGCCGCGTCTTCCGCAACGAAAGCGTCGACGCCTCCCACGAGCACACCTTCTACCAGCTCGAAGGCATGATGATCGACCGCGACGTCTCGGTCGCGCACCTGCTCTACTTCATGAAGACGCTTCTCACCGCCGTTTTTCAGCGTAAGGTGGCGGTGCGGCTGCGTCCCGGCTACTTTCCCTTTGTCGAGCCGGGTTTTGAGCTCGACATCCAGTGCCTCATCTGCGGCGGCTCCGGCTGTCCGGTCTGCAAGCAAAGCGGGTGGGTGGAACTCCTCCCCTGCGGCCTGGTCAACCCCAATGTGCTCCGCATGAGTGGCATCGACCCCGACGAATGGAACGGCTTCGCTTTCGGCCTGGGACTCACGCGCCTCGTCATGATGCGCTACGCCATCGACGACATCCGCCATTTACAGGGCGGAGATCTGCGGTTTCTGGAGCAGTTTTGAAATTCTCTTACAACTGGATTCGTCAATTCGTTCCCGACCTTCGCGAGGCCCCCGGTCCGCTGGAACGGCTCATCACCATGAAGACCGCCGAGTGCGAAGGGGTCGAACCCGCCGGCGAGTTGCTGAGCGGCGCGTGCGTGGCGCGCGTGGAATCGGTCGAGACCATCGCCAATAGCCACAACTCAAAGGCCGTCGCCGATGCCGGCCCGCACGGCCGCAAGACGGTGGTCTGCGGCGCACCCAACTGCCGGCCCGGCATGCTCACCGCCTGGGTCCCCATCGGCAAGAAGTCGATCAACGGCGTGGAAAGCGATGGCATGCTGGCGAGCCCGGCCGAGCTCGGCATCAACAAGGACCACTCCGGCATCATCGAGCTGGAGCAAGGCGCGCCCGGCGATCACCTGCCGCGCTGCGCGCCTGACGCCGTTATCGAAATCGACAACAAATCGATTACTCATCGTCCCGACCTGTGGGGCCACTTCGGCATGGCGCGCGAAGTTGCCGCCATCCTGGGCCTGAAGTTGCAGGATGCTGTGGATCTCAGCCTCATCCCTTCCGGTCCGCCGGCCATCGGCATTCAGGTCGAAGATTTTAACCTCTGCCCGCGATACAGCGCGCTGGTGTTCGAGAACGTCTCCATCCGCCCGTCGCCTTATTGGCTGCAGGCACGGCTCACGGCCATCGGGCTCAACCCCATCAACAACATCGTCGACATGACGAACTTCGTGATGGCCGAACTGGCACAGCCCATGCACGCCTTTGACGCCGATCTGCTCAGCGGTCGCACCATCTTCATCCGCCCGGCGCGCGCCGGCGAGGCCTTCCGCGCGCTCAACGACGAAGACTACCTGCTCGATTCTTCCAATCTGGTGATCGCGGATGCCGCCGGCCCGATTGCGCTCGGCGGCGTGATCGGCGGCGCGCGCAGCGCCATCGGCGCGAAGACCACCCGCGTGGTCCTCGAGGGCGCCAACTTTCAGGCTTCCTCCATACGCAAGACGTCCTCCGCTATCAAGCTCCGCACCGACGCCTCGATCCGTTTCGAAAAGGCCCAGGACCCCGCCAATACGGTGCGCGGCCTGGCGCGGGCGGTGGAACTGCTGCGCGAAATTTCGCCCGGCATCCGCATTGCAGGCGGTCTCGGCGACTTGAAGAAGGAAATGCCGGCGCCGGCGCCCATCGCGCTGCGGCACGACTGGCTGGAGCGGAAACTCGGCCGCGCCATCTCGCCGGCCGAAGTGCGCCGCATCCTGGAAAGCCTCGAGTTTCGCATCGACGAGCCACAGGCGCGCGTCTATTCGGTGTCGGTGCCGTCCTGGCGCGCCACCAAAGACGTCTCCATTCCCGACGATCTGGTGGAAGAAGTTGGCCGCATGGTGGGCTACGACTCCATCACTCCCGTGGCGCCACTGGTGCCCGCGGCCGTGCCCCCGGCGAATCCTACCCGCAAGTTCCAGCACGAAGTGCGCGCGGTCTTTGTCGATGAGGGTTTCACCGAAGTCTACAACTACTCTTTCCTCGGCGAAGAATCCGTGCGCGCGTTCGGTTTGGACCCGGCCGCGCACGTGCGCGTCGCGAATCCGATTGCATCCGACCAGGCGCTGCTACGCGCGTCGCTGCTGCCCGGCATCTGGAAGAATGTCATCGACAACGCCAAGCACCGCGAATCCTTCCGTTTGTTTGAAATCGGCCTGGAGATCCACCAGACAGCTTCCGGCCTGCCCGAGGAGATCCCGCACCTGGTGGCGGCGCTTTACGAGCGGCACGGCAAGGGCGCCGCGGGCCTCTACGAAATCAGACGCGCGGCCGAATGCCTGATGCCCGGCGCGGAAACCAAGCCTGCCGGGCCGCGCCGGTTCGAACACCCCGCCCGTTCCGGCGAGCTCGTGTGGCGCGGCCAGACCGTGGGCCGCATTTTTGAGTTCCATCCCTCGCTGGTCGAATCGGGCCGCGCCGCCATTCTCGATCTCGACCTTCGCCTAGTGGAACCGCTCCACGCGCAACAAGCCAAATACACGCCCATCCGCCGGTATCCCTCAAGCGCTTTCGATCTCTCCGTCGTCTGCCCTCTGCGCGAGCATGCCGGCAACCTGCAGACGGCCATCGCGGACCTCTCCGGCCCGCTGCTCGAATCCATCCAGTTTGTGCGCCAGTATTCCGGCCCGCCGCTCGAAGAGGGCCGGAAGAGCGTCTCATTCCGGGTGACCCTTGGCTCCGCGGAGCGCACGCTCTCCAACGACGAGGTGCGCGAGGTTTACAACCGCGTCATTGAGGGCATGCGGGCTAGGGGCTACGAGCTGCGCGTGTGAGCAACCGCCGCACCATGCCGGGTGGCTGGGCAAAGCGGCGGAAAGGCAACTGCCGCTGGTGCGGCTCGGCTGTCCCCAAGGGCCGCCGCACGTTTTGCAGCGATGCCTGCGTGCACGAGTGGAAGTTGCGCACCGACCCCGGCTATCTTCGCGAGCAGGTATTCGCGCGCGACGGCGGCGTGTGCGCGCAATGCGGCCTCGATACCGAGTCCCTGAGGAAGGATAAGCGCAAACTCGACTGGGCCGCCCGCAAACAGTTCGAAAAGGATTGGGGCGGGCGCCGTCACCTGTGGGACGCGGACCACATCGTGCCCGTGGTGGAAGGCGGCGGCGAGTGCGATCTTTCCAACATGCGCACCCTGTGCCTCAAGTGCCATCGCGCCACCACCGCACAACTACGTGCGCGGCGTCCGAGTCTCAGGCCTGCATCGTCCCGCTTACCGGCGCCGCCCAACTGAGCGCCGCGTGCGCTGCCAACCCGGCCGCGATCCTGGATGCTGCTTCCGCAGGGAACGGCGCCGTCTTGCGGCTCTCCAGATCGGCAAATGCGTTGATGCATTCCAACGTGGCCGCCAGCTTTCCGCGAGTGTCGTCCACCAGAAACATCAGGTAGTGGAGCCGCTTGGGCGAATATCCTACAAATCGCACATAGACCGTGACCGCGTCTCCCGGCATGACTTCACTCAAGTAGTGAACGTGGTGCTCCAGGTCCATCGTCCCGGTGTGATGGGCGGCGTGGTATTCCGGCGTCAGCCCCATCCACTCGTGCAGCGTATCGCTGGCATCGTCGAACAGCGCCAGGTACCAGCGCACGTTCATATGCCCGTTGCTGTCGCGGTAGGCTTCCGGAACGGCCGCTCGAAGACACACCGGTTCGAGCGCCGTAATCTGCTGCAAAGGGATTTGCGGCGGCTTCAAAGCTTCGCGGACCTGCTCCCCAGCATACCAAGCTTGTGCCGCCCAGCCAATCCGAGCACCGTCAGCGCCATACCCGCCAGTACCAGTGTAGGAGCTTCCGGCGTGGTAGCCGGCGGCTGCGGTCCGCCATCATACAGGTATTCCGGGCCCTCCAGCGTCTGGGCCTGGACGCCGTTGCTCGAATTCTCGTATACAAAGGCGTCGTTGGATACGTAACTCGAACTTGCTTCCACGGCTGCTTCATATAAGTTAGCCCAGAACAACGTCGTGGCGTCCGTGGCAGGCCCGTTCGCCCCGGTAGACGCTTGCACCGATCCCTTCGAGAATCCGTCTCCGCCGTCCTCCACCAGGTCCCAGATTGCCAACTGTAGTCCCGCGCCTTGTGCCGCCGTCGTCACCCAGTCCGCGCTCGGCAGCACCGAGGGCGTGCCGTCCTGCGCCGGCATGAGCGCGTTATCCAACAACCACGAAGCCTGGTCGAGGGCGCCGCCTCCATCCTGGTTTGGAGTCACCACGGTGGTTCCGTATGTCTCGCCGATATAGATGTCAGTGAACAATTGGACGCACATGGTGTCGCGGTTGAAAACTCCCGCCGTGTCGGTAAGCTGGATATTGATCACTCCCGCGAAATACGTGTCCACGTCTTGGCCGTACTCCTCGATCCAGACGCCGTATTCCCCGAGGTTGCCATTTACACCAGTTACGACAATCGAATCAGCCGCTGCGATTCCGCACAGCAGCGCGGCGGCTGTAACCAGCATGATGGCCCTCCGCGCTACCGTCCGTAAGTTGTTCATCGGCTTCGAGTATAGGCATTTGCAAAACCCCGCAAAAGTCATAATCGGCCCAGGGGTATATGAACCCATCGATCTTCCTGTGTTTCCGCAGTTACACCGATGGTTTGTCGATCCAATTGAAAATCAAATAGATAACGGGAGGGTTAACTTTGCGTAATACTCCTCGGTACCTCGCGTTGGACAACGTACACCCAAGCGCGTTGTCGGGGATTTCCCTGACCTGCATTGCCCACCAGGAGCCGCCCCCTGCTACAATCGCTCTTCCGTGAAGCACCCGCTGATCGGGCCCCTGGCTGCTATTGCCGCGGGAATCCTGGCTGCCCGCTTCGTACCCTTTCACCAATCCGAATTGCTCGCCGCCGGGGCCGCCTTCTTCCTGCTCGGCGTGCTGGCGCTCGCGCGTAAGTCCCGCGTGTTAGCCGGCATCTGCTGCCTGCTCGCCCTGTTCTTTTCCGGCGCCCTAATCGCGCTGCTGCGCCAACCCGGCCCGCCTCCGGAAATCGACGCCGAAGCGCGCGAAATCGTCATCCTGAGCGGCTGCGTGGTGGAACCTCCCGCTGTCTCCGGCGAACGCGAACGCTTCCTGCTGGAACTCGAGCCCCGCACCCGCGCTCAAGTCACGCTCTACACCAAGGATGGCGCTCCACTTCCTCCACTCCGCTACGGCCAGAACATCGAGATCGACGCGCGTATCCGCAAGCCGCACAATTACGGCAACCCCGGCGCTTTCGATTACGCCGGCTTCCTGGCCCGCCAGGACATCTTCTGGACCGCGGCGGGCGACGCCGCGACTCTGCACGTCCTTCCCGGCCACTGTGGCTCCGCGCTTCAGAAATTCGCCATGGATCTCCGCGCCGGCATCCTCGACCGTACCGACCGCCTCTACCACGGCAACAGTTACCAGACTGGTATGATGCAGGCGCTCCTGATCGGGCAAAATTTCCAGCTCCAGAAAGTCTGGACCGAGCAGTACCGCAACACCGGCACATTCCACGTCCTGGTTATCTCCGGCACGCACGTCGCGATTCTGGCGGCCTTTTTTCTTTTTTTCCTGCGCGTCTGCTGCGTCTCCGAGAACCTCGCCATGCTGCTCACCGTGATGGCCGCCTGGCTCTATGCCCTGGTCACTGGCTGGGGTGCTCCCTGCGTGCGCTCCTCCGCCGGCCTTACTCTTTTCATGGTCTGCGGGTACTTTTATCGAAAGCGCCGCCCGCTCAACCTCCTGGCCGCGGTGGCGCTGGGTTTCCTGGTGTGCGATCCCGATCAGCTCTTCGACGCCAGCTTCCAGCTCACCTTTCTGGCCGTCGCCTTCCTCGGCGCCTTTGCTACGCCTCTTATCGAGGCCACCTCCGGCCCACTGGCGCGCGGCCTTGCGGACCTCCACGATACGAGCCGCGACATGCATCTTGCCGCGCGCGTGGCCCAGTTCCGCGTCGAATTGCGCCTGCTGGTGGAAACCCTCGAGCGCGTCGCGCACCTGCCCCGGCGCGCCGCTACCCTGCTGGTGACGCTTCCCGTCCGGCTGCTTTTTTTCTTCTATGAAGTGACGATGGTCTCCGCCGTGATTCAACTTGGCCTGGCGCTCCCCATGGTGGTCTATTTCCACCGCCTCGGACTTTCGGGCCTCTCCGCCAACGCCTTCGCCGTGCCCATCATGGGGCTGCTGGTCCCGGTCGGTTTCGTGGCCGTGGCCACCGGTTGGACGTGGATTGCCCACATCGGCGGCTGGCTGCTCTGGCTCTCCCGTGCGATCGTCGGCTGGCACGCCGCCATCGAACCCAATTGGCGAATCCCAACGCCGCCAGTCTGGCTCGGCATTGCGTTCTCGGCCGCCCTGCTGGCCTTCGCCGTGGCGCGAGGGCGTTGGTCCCGCGCGGTTTTCGGCGCTACCGTCGCAGCCCTGCTGGCGCTCCTGGTCTGGCACCCGTTTCCTCCCGAACTGCACCGCGGCCAGTTGGAAATGAGCGTCATCGACGTTGGTCAGGGCGATAGCATCCTGCTGGTTCTGCCCGACGGGAAACGCCTGCTGGTGGATGGAGGCGGCATCCCCGCTTTCGGCCACCAGCCCCACTCCCAGCTCGATATCGGAGAGGACGTGGTCGCTCCCTATCTCTGGAATCGCGGCATCTCAACTCTCGACGCCGTGGCTCTCACCCACGCCCACGAAGATCATATCGGCGGCCTGCCCGCCCTGGTGTCCGATTTTCATCCGCGCCAGTTGTGGACCGGCGCCACTTCCTCAAACCCAGCCTGGCTCGCGCTGCGCGAGCGCGCCGTTCGCAACGGTGTCGAAATCGTCCCCTTCACCGCTCCCGCCCACTTCATGTTCGGCGGCGCCGAATTCGACGTCCTCGCCCCGCTCCCCGATTACGTCCCGGCCGACGCGCCTCATAACAACGACTCCCTGGTTCTCCGCGTCCGTTACGGCGCGCGCTCTTTCCTTCTGACCGGCGACGTCGAGCGACCGATCGAGCGCGAGATGCTCGCCGAAAACGAAATCCCTGTCACCGATGTCCTCAAGGTAGCGCACCACGGCAGCCGCACTTCCTCCACCGACGACTTCCTGGATGCCGCCCGCCCCGAGTTCGCGCTGATTTCCGCCGGACTTGACAACAGTTACGGCCATCCCAACCGCGACGTCCTCGCCCGGCTGGCCGATCATCACACCCAAGTCTTTCGCACCGACCGGCAAGGGCTTATCACGGTTCTGACCGATGGGTGGCACCTGAGCATCGAACCCTTTCATTGGTGAGCTCTTGTAGGGCTTTTAGCTCGCTCTCAAGAGCCATTACAAATGAGGTGAGCCGGCCTTACCATTCCCTGGAACGCGCCGGCATGCGGATCAATCCGGTATTCATGAGTTTTGTGGGGCGTAGGCCCATAAGCGTCGATACGAATGTCGACGCGGCACGCACGAGTGAGTGCGCCACAGGAATCTTCGCGGCGGTCGAGGGAACGGAACAATGTAATATGAGGATCGAGACACTTGGGGTGTGAGATCGAGGGGAAAAGAAAGGCGTTGCGGCGGCCGGGGCTCTCGGACTTATCGCCGGGCGTGTCTCCGGATTCTCTCGGACCCAATTACGGGGCGGCCGCCAGTGATTGGAACGGCATCTTCAGGGTGAGCGACGCTGGATGGCGCCGGGTGCCCCAATTCAATGCCTGTTCTCTGAAACCATACTCCGATCTAGGCAATCAAGCCGGTACGTTTCTGGATTGCGAAATCGATTTCACGGTTCTTCCGTCGGTCCCCATCGGGCAAACGGCCCGGTGAGTGCCGCAAGGCCTTGACGGCCGCCGAGAAGTATCAGCACCACCTGAAAAGCAACGCTTGCTGGCCAGCAAGAGGATGAGGAAACCTTGCGACGGGCGCAAGTTCCTGATCCGATTCAAAAGTAGCATGGGGGTGAGTGGGGGCTTGGGGGAGTAAAGCTGCAAGTAGATGAAAACAAGGGAAATTTAGGTTGAAGATTTTTGAACTGGGGGCGCAAAGCGGGTACAGCTATCCAATTCCAAAAGCGGGAATTGGTAGCAGGAAGGTGTGAAAAAATCAGCCGATTAACGCAGGATGGTTGGCGGCTCGATTTGAGCCGAAAAAAAGACGCGATCAGAGGCTCCAGGAACGATCACCAGGCATGGGTTGGACATTTTTTACCCCCGCCCAAAACGCGTCTGCAATAGTCGGCTGATTTTTTCACACGTTCCAGTCCCCGTTTTGCGGAGACGCGTGGTTTGGGAAGGATCTCGAGAGAGGGGCGCGAAAAGTAGCATGGGGGTGTGTGCGGACCTGGGGCCGTAGGCTCATGAGGACAGGCCGTAAAGCCTGTCCTCAATCGCAAACGCCGTAATCAGTTATAGGTTGTGTTGACTGACTGCGAGGTGCCTCCAAAGGCCGTACCATAGTCGAGATTCGGAGCCGTAAAGGTCTGGTAGCTGGTGTAATTCGAGACCGCGGTGCTGCCCGAGCCGGCCGGCAGGGTGGCCAAGACATACGATGGCACCGTAAACGAGCCGGCACTTACCGGGGCGATGCAGGTGTAGGCGCCGCTCACCGACTGGCCGGCGACTGTCCCCGACGAGCCCCCGCTAATGATCACGTAGGTACCCGAAGCTCCGCCGGTCCACGACACACCTAGTCCCGCCGATCTTGTGACGGTGGCTGCGTTGTTGGGATTGCTCCAGGTCAAGATAGGGTTGGGGAAGGTCAGCGATGCCGTGAACTTACCGACAATTGGCGCATTGGTGCCCCCGGTGGCATTGAACGTAAAGGTTCCACCCGAAGTTGGGATGGCCCCAGCCGCCAGTTGCGCGTAGTAGAGAACCGAGGCCGGAAATCGGCGACGACGTAAGCGTGACCGTTCCTCCAACGGGTCCCGTCACGGTAACCGTTCCTGCGTCCATGGCTACGGTTGTGGGGACGGTGGTGGTTCCGGAAGCGCCGGTTTCCGTGACGATGCATCCTCCCAGGGGAGACCGTGCCACTGGAGGAGCCGATACTAGCCCCGGTCACACTGTCGAAGATGGCTTCGGCGATGTCAGTGGTTTGAGTGGCAGTGCCGGTGCTGGATACCGGCGATATGGTTTGGAAAACGAACAGGTCACCGACGTTCACCGTGGTCTTCCCGCTGAGCGTCTGCTGCGTGTTGCCATTGGTCCCGAAAGCCGGGTCGGAACAGACACCGTTGCCGATGGGGAGGGTGACGAAATTGGTGGGCACGCCCGCGGCAGTGACACCCACCAGGGACACGTTGCAACCCGTGGCGGCGCCCTGGGGAATGGTGACATCCACCTGGTTCAAGCCGGGGTAGCCGGACGGGCCCTGGTACACGATGGGGGCGTCCAAGCCGCCAATGTAGATGTGCGCGAGATTAGTGATTTGGTTGATGTTCGCGGTGCTGTAGGTGGTGTCTCGGGTGGGGTCGGCGCCCAGACCGGAACCCCAGAGCACGACGGTAGTTCCCGGAGGGATGGAGTTGGTGTAGTTGTAGAGCGCACCAGTGGCGTTATTGGTGGCCACGCCCAAGCCGCTGCCGGTGCCGTAGTAGGCGTCGAAGCCCATGCCGCTCTGGACTACCTGGAAGGACGCCGGCGAGCTGGTCTGGCCGCCGTAGCTGACGGTCAGCGTGGCGTTGCCGACCGGGGTATTGGAGGGAAGCACCAGGGCCAATTGCGCGGCAATGGCGTAGTAGAAGACCGGAACGGTGGTGGTGTTGCCCACCGTGACTTTCACGCTCGCGCCGTTCAGAGTGGTCTGCAAGCCGGGAGACGCGCTGGATTGCAAAACGGCTTGCGCGTTAGGATCGGCAAGGTTGGCGCCTTTGATAATGAATAGCGATCCCTGCGCGATGCCGGAGTTGGTAAAGCCGGCTGGGATCAGGCCGTAGTTGTTGAGAATTTGGGTGATGGTGGGCGGTGGGCCGGTGGTGCCGCCGCCGCCGCCGATGGTGATCGAGCCGGGACCGGTGAAGGTCAAGGTAAAGCTGGTGCTAACGGTCAGCGATCCGGTCACGGATGGGAAAGAGCCGATCGCACCGGAGAGGTTTCCCGTCCCACCTGTAATCGACGCAGCTCCAGTGCCGGTTGTTTGCAGGAAGTTCGCCAGGTTGACGGTCCCAGTGAGCGTGCCGGTGGTACCGCTGGTCAGCGTGATGGTGAACGGCGTGGCGGCGCTGGTGTACGTAAGCAGACTTAGGTTTGCACTGAACGTTCCGCTCCCGATGTTCGTCAGAGTTGCCGTACCGGTGAGCGCGATCGTCGAGGATGACAGACTCCCGGTTGCGTTCACAGTTATCGTCGTAGTGGTAGGGGTAGCGGCATACGCACCCAGGCATGCCAGCATGGCCAGGGTGAAACCCGCCAATGTGCGGGTGAAAAGCTTAGCGACTTTGGTAGTGTTCGGTTGATTTTGCATTGACTCCCTCCGGATAGGCTTCCCAGGTTTCCAGAGAGTATACATGGAAAGCCGCCTTTTATCTACGCAACAAAGCGGTATGAAATGGCTCATCCAGCGAAGGTGCAGAAACAAAAGAAAATAAGCCGATTAGTATTCAATTGGCTCAGTTTCGGCACGGGCGGGCGGCGGTGCGGTTCCTCACACTCTTTGCGGATCGTGCCGATAAGGGGAGACATAGCCCAAGACAACCATGCTTGCCGTGATCGGTATTGCCGTCGTATTTCTGGCCGTATTCGGCGGATTTCTGATGGAACAGGGCAACCCCTGGGTCCTGATGCAACCGGCCGAGTTGTTGATTGTGGGTGGGGCGGCGGTAGGAATCATCCTGGTGGCGAATCCGCCGGCGCTGATCCGCAAAATGGTTCGCGGCGCGCGCGATGCCTTCCGCGAAGCGGCTTACGGCCGGCAGGTTTTCCTACTGCACCTGCGGATGCTCTATGAGGTATTCGGCTATGTGCAGCGGGCGGGTATTGTGGCGCTGGAATCGGATGTGGAGAATCCCGCGCGAAGCCCCATCTTTTCGCGATATCCGGGCTTCCTGCGGGACGCGGAAACGCGCAACCTGGTATGCGATTCGTTGCGCATGATGGTGATTGGGGCCACGACGCCACAGGAACTGGATCAATTGATGGACCTGGACATCGATGTGCAGAGGCGTGGCCGGCATGAACCGGTGAGTGCTCTGAGCACGGTGGCGGATGCGCTGCCGGGTCTGGGCATCGTGGCGGCGGTGCTGGGGGTGGTGATCACGATGCAGGCCATCGGCGGGTCGCCCGAAACCGTGGGACAGAAAGTGGCGGCGGCGCTGGTGGGCACGTTTCTCGGAATCCTGCTGTGCTACGGAGTGGTGGGCCCGGTGGCGGCGCGCCTCGAAAACATGGGCGAGGCGCAGGCGCAATTCCTGCAAGTGCTGCGGGTCGCGCTGGTGGCATTTTTCCGCGGTGCGGCTCCCATCCTGGCGGTGGAGTACGCGCGGCGCTCGATTCCAGTCGAAGTGAGGCCTTCGTTCCTGGCTTTGGAAACGGCGATCCGGCGCGACGCCAAGATACCGCCCATCGCGAAACCGGGCGACGAGGCACACCCCCCCGGAGAGATTTCAGCCGATGGTCATCAAGCCGAACCAGCCCAAACCGCCTGAACCCGGGCAAAGCCCGGGTTTGCTGATGCTGCCTCGCACGCGGCGCATCTTTCAGAAGAAGCACGGCGGCGCCTGGAAAGTGGCGTACGCCGATTTCGTCACCGCGCTGATGGCGCTGTTCATCGTGCTTTGGATGATGAACTCGACAGCGCGGGTCAAGGCATCGGTAAGCGGGTACTTCAAGGATCCGCGCGGCTACACGCAGAAACTGGGAGCCGGTCCGGCGGCGGCGGGGGAAGGGTTGGCGGTGGACCACCGCAACGTCGACGATGTGCAGAAGCAGATTCAGGCCGCGCTGCACCGCATGCCGGAGTTTTCGCGGATTCGCGATAACGTGAAGCTCAGCATGACGGGCGAGGGGCTGCGCATCGACCTGCTGGAGACCGAGCAGGGGTTGTTCTTCGTCACCGGAAGCGCCTTGCCGACCCCGGCCGGCGAGCGCCTGCTCGAATCGCTGGCGGTGGAGATCCGGAAGATGCCGAATGCGGTGGTGATCGAAGGGCACACCGATGCGCGGCCGTACCGCAATGCGGGGGCGGCGGGCGTTTATGGGAATTGGGAGCTCTCTACCGATCGGGCGAATGCGGCGCGGCGACTGCTCGAGAGGTACGGGCTGAGTGCCAAGCAGGTGGTGGAGGTGAGAGGATACGCGGATCAGAAGCTGCTGAATGCGGAGGAACCGGAAAGCCCGAAGAATCGAAGGATTTCGCTGGTGGTGAAGTTCGGGGCGGAATAGCGCCTCCGCGGCGAGGTTTTGACTGGTCGTTCGGCAACAGCCTTTACAGTTTGAATAATTCCCGCAGGCGGCGGGTCTGGACGCGGCTGACGGGGATCTCGGTGTGCTTCTTGTCGTCCATGCGGAGTTGGTAGCTCGACTTGAACCACGGCACCACCTCCTTGATCCGGTTGATGTTAACCAGGTAGGAACGGTGCACGCGCCAGAATTGATCGCGGTCGAGGTTGGCCTGGAGATCTTCGATGGTGCGGTAGTTGGAGTGGCCTTCGAGCTGCGTGGTGACGAGCGTGATGAGGCCGTCGTCGATGGTGGCGTAGATCACGTCGTTGGCGTCCACAATGAAGTGGCGGTTGTTGGATCGCACGGCCAGCTTGGTGCGGGGCGCGGGAGACGGAGCGGGCGGACCGGGAAGGGCGTCGGGGCTTTTCTTTTCCTGG
Organism: Bryobacterales bacterium; assembly: GCA_963842505.1. Classification (GTDB taxonomy): domain Bacteria; phylum Acidobacteriota; class Terriglobia; order Bryobacterales; family Bryobacteraceae; genus PALSA-129. The sequence goes on along the minus strand of CAWJGZ010000002.1, from coordinate 443,072 downwards.
ATGAAGCGTGCGGCGCGCTCCACGCTTTCGGCCAGCCGGCCCTTGTCCACGGGCTTCAGCAGGTAGTCCAGGGCTTCCAGGCGGAAGGCTTCCACGGCGTGTTGGTCGTAAGCCGTGACGAAGATGAAATGCGGCAGGACGTCGCCGTTTTCCCGTAGGCGGCGCACTACCCCCATGCCATCCAGGCCGGGCATGTTGACGTCCAGAAACACCACCTCGGGCTCCAGTTGCTGGATGAGTTCTACGGCTTCGAGGCCATTGGAACCGGTGGCGATAATCTCGATTTCGGGGAAGTCTTTCAACAGGAACGAGAGCTCGTCGCAGGCTAATTGCTCGTCATCCACGACAATGGTCGAAAGTGTGGCCGTCGCACGGTCGCGCATGGAGTTGGTATTATAGCATTTCGATCAAAAGGAGACCGTATATTGCCGAATCAAGACAACGTCCAAATTGCGCCCGCGGAGGGCAAGCTGGGTGTCCTCATACCCGGGATGGGCGCGGTGACGACGACGTTCATCGCGGGCCTGGAAGCAATTAAGCGAGGACTTGGTAAGCCGATCGGGTCGCTGACCCAGTTGGGAACTGTTCGCCTGGGGAAACGGACCGAGGGACGCAGCCCGGCCATCAAGGATTTTGTGCCCTTGGCCGGTTTGGAAGATATCGAAGTAGGCTGCTGGGACATTTTTGACGATAACGCGTATGAAGCGGCGGTCAAGGCGGGCGTGCTGGAAATGACGCTGCTGGAGAAACTCAAAACACAGCTTTCGGCGGTCAAGCCGATGCGGGCGGTGTTCGACCAGAAATTCGTGAAGCGGCTGAACGGGCCGAACGTGATGAGCGGCGGTTCCAAGATGGACTACGCCGAGCGCGTGATGGACGATATCCGGCAGTTCAAACAGCGCACCGGGGTTTCGCGGCTGATCATGATCTGGTGCGGATCGACGGAAGTGTATCACGAGCCGGCCGCGGTGCACGCCACCTTGAAAGATTTCGAGTGCGGCCTGCAGAAGAACGATCCGGAGATTTCGCCGAGCCAGATTTATGCTTACGCGGCGCTGAAATCGGGCGTGCCATACGCCAACGGCGCGCCGCATCTGACTACCGACACGCCGGCGCTGCTGGAACTGGCGCGACAGATGAACCTGCCGGTGGCCGGGAAGGACTACAAGAGCGGCCAGACGTTCATGAAGACGCTGATCGCGCCGGGTCTGAAATCGCGCCTGCTGGGACTGCATGGCTGGTTCTCCACCAATATCCTGGGCAACCGGGATGGCGAAGTGCTGGACGAGCCGGGATCGTTCCGATCGAAGGAAGTCAGCAAGTCGTCCGCGCTCGAATACATCCTGCAGGGCAAACTCTATCCGGACCTGTACCGCGATTTCTACCACAAGGTGCGCATCGAGTATTATCCGCCGCGCGGCGACGCCAAGGAAGGTTGGGACAACATCGACATTTTCGGGTGGCTGGGCTACCCGATGCAGATCAAGATCAACTTTCTGTGTCGCGATTCCATTTTGGCCGCGCCGCTGGTTCTGGACATCGTTCTGTTCATGGACCTGGCGCAACGGGCCGGCATGCGCGGCATCCAGGAATGGCTGTCGTTCTATTTCAAGGCGCCCATGCACGCTCCAGAGCTGTATCCGGAGCACGATATATTCATCCAGCTCATGAAACTCAAGAACACATTGCGCTGGATGCGGGGCGAAGACCTGATCACGCATCTGGGCCTGGAATATTACGACTAAATTGTAAGATCCGCGAAGCGGGAAGCGAAAAGGGCTAGACTTCGGCGCTGCCGCGTCATATTGTCTTAGGAGCATATGAAGGTACTGGTCATTGGGGGAACCCTTTTCATCGGGCGGGCGCTGGTGGAAGAGTTGATGAAGGGGGAGCACGAAGTCGCGGTGCTGCACCGCAAGGCCAAACATGATTTCGGGCGGCGGGTGGACAACATCATGGCGGACCGCAACGATGCGGACGCCATGCGCGAAGTCCTTTCCACTCGCCGCTTCGACGTGGTCTTCGACAACGTTTACGATTGGGAGCGGGGTACCACGGCCGAGCAAGTGGAGGCCACCGTGCGGCCTCTGGGAGACCGCCTGAGCCGGTATATCTTCATTTCCAGCGTGAGCGCTTATGGCGACGGCTTGAACCACAAGGAAAGCGATCCGCTGGCGCCCGATTACCACCCCATCCCTTATATCCGCCACAAGGCCACCACGGAGCGACTGCTGTTCCGCATGCACGCCCAGACCGGTCTGCCGCTGGTGACCTTCCGGCCGCCCTTTGTGTATGGGCCGGGAAATCCGTTCTATCGCGAGCAATTTTTCTGGGACCGCCTGCGCGCCGGGCGCACCATCGTGATTCCCGGCGACGGCCACCGCCTGATGCAGTTCGTTTATGTGAACGACCTGGTGGCGGCGATGGTGCGGGCCATGGAGGAACCCCGGGCGGTGGGCGAAGCCTTCAACATCGGCGATCCCAAGCCCGTCACGCAAGTGGAACTGGTGGAGAAACTGGCGCGGGTGGAGAACGTGGAGCCGACTTTGGCGCGCGTGCCGCGGGAAAGCATCCAGCAGGCCGGCGGGAATGCGATGGAGGAGCCGTTCTATTTTGGCGAGTACTTCGACGTGCCGCCGATCACCGAGAACATCGGTAAGGTAACGCGCATGCTGAAGGTGCCGATGACGCCGTTTGAGACCGGCTTAAAGGAAACGTACCGCTGGTACATGCGCAACCACAAGCCGCGGACGGCCGGTTTCGAGTTCGACGACAAGCTGCTGGCGCTGGCCAAGACGGGGTCGCCGGCGAGCGTGTAACGGTCAGGGTAAGAGCAACCGAAGGTTTTGCACGGGCTCAAAGTCGGACCGATTGTTCGTGGCCAGAGGGGCGTCGAGTCCCAGGGCTGTCGCCGCGATCCAGGCGTCCTGCGGACTGAGTGATCGGCCAGTCGCCCGAGCGCCGGCACGAAGTCTCGCCCAGACAGTGCATAAGGCGTCGTCGGCATATACTACGCCAAAGCCTTTTATGAACTGTTCGAGCATGGTGCGCCGCCGAACACCCCACCCAGCCGAGATCGCACCCATGCGCATCTCTGCAATCGACATAAAAGACAGGACTAGGTCCGATCCCCGCAGAACGTTCACATAACGCTGCGCCGATGAATGCCAGTTGAAGATGTAGGAGGCTACGTCCGTGTCAACGACAATTTGACCCATTTATGCGGCGGGGTCCCCCGTAGCCTCGCGTCGGTCCGCATAAATGGCGGCGACAAAGCGCTCGGTCTCGTCGTCGGGCGCGGGGTCCACATTCAGCAAGAGGTGGTCGATGGAAGGCGGCCCAGGATGCACTACGACAGGCCTATCGCCGGCTTCCGTCAGTGCCTGATACTCGTCGCTGTTCATTGCGGCCTCTGAAGCCAGTTTACCGCACTTGCGTCTCACTGCTCACAGCCGCAGCGCCATAGTCCAGGCGCCTTCCAACTCCAGCAGGCGTTTCTTCAACGGCAGGCCGCCGCCGTATCCCGTCAACCGCCCGCCCGAGCCGATCACACGGTGGCACGGGACCACAATGGCTACCGGGTTGGAGCCGTTGGCCGCCCCTACGGCACGCACCGCGTTGGGAGTCCCAATGGCCGCCGCAATTTGGGCATAGCTCCGGGTTTCTCCGTAGGGGATTGTCTCTAGCTCGCGCCATACCCGCTTTTGGAATTCAGTGCCGTGCATGTCCAGGGGGAGCTTGAATCGCCGCAAATCCCTTGCAAAATAAGCGTGCAACTGGGATACCGCTTCCTGGAGGAGCGGATTGCCGTCCCGCTGGTGACCGTCTACCGGTCTTGCCGGAGTGAATTCGATGGCGCGGATCCCGGACTCGCTTGCAACCAATCGGAGCTTCAGACCGTCTAGAAATAGTACCTCGGTCCACTCAAGCATGGGAACAGTTTGCCACAAACCGTGGGTGGTGCGCCGGAATTCGCCGGATTTGTGCTTGCCATATTTCCGCATGTACCTATACGAAGCAGTTAACTCTGCTGTTATAATCAACACTCAGCGTCCTCTATGCCCCTAAAGCCTTTCGCACCGAATCACGGCGCGGACAAGAAGATATTCTTGCTCAAGCCGAGAGGTTTCTGCGCCGGTGTTGTAAGAGCCATCGATGTCGTCAAGATCGCACTGGATCTATATGGCCCGCCGGTGTATGTACGAAAGGAAATTGTGCACAACAAGCACGTTGTGGACGAACTGCGCAACGCCGGGGCGATTTTCGTGGAAGAGCTGAACGAAGTGCCGGTGGGGGGGCGCGCCATTTTCAGCGCTCACGGTGTGGCGCCCGCGGTGCGGCGCGAGGCAAAGGAACGGCGCCTCGATGTGATCGATGCCACCTGCCCGCTGGTTACCAAGGTGCACCTGGAAGCCGTGCGGTTTGCGAGGGACGGGTACAGCATCGTGCTGATCGGGCACAAGGATCACGACGAAGTGATCGGCACGCTGGGCGAAGTGCCGGAGCGCAGCTACCTGGTGGAAACGGTGGAAGATGTGGACCGGCTAGTGCTGCCCGATCCGCGACGCGTCCGCTATTTGACGCAGACCACGCTCAGCTTGGATGAGACGCGCGAGATCATCATCCGCCTGAAAGAGCGGTTTCCGTTCATCGAGGGGCCGCCGGCGCAGGATATCTGCTACGCCACCGAGAACCGCCAGATGGCCGTGAAGGCGATTTCGCAGGCTGTCGAGTTGCTGCTGGTGGTGGGCTCACAGAACAGCTCGAATTCCAAACGGCTGGTGGAAGTGGGCGACAATTTTGGAGTCCGATCCCACCTGGTCAACGATCGCACCGACGTCGATCCGGGCTGGCTGGATGGCGTCAAGAACGTGGCCGTGACCGCCGGGGCTTCGGCGCCCGAGCACCTGGTGCGGGAACTGATCGAGTTTCTGAAAGCGGGCGGCTTTCATCAACTGGAGGAAATCGAGCTGGTGGATGAAGACGTCCGCTTCTCGCTGCCTTCGGAACTGACGGTAACGATCCAATGAGCGCACCGGTACAAGTCGGGAATACGCTGGAGTTTGCGGCCGAGCATGGGATGCGCCTCGCGGCCCAATACCTGGGAGGCTTGCAGCAGCGGGACGGCCACTGGTGCGCGGAACTGACCGCCGATACCACCCTCGAATCCGACTACATCCTGTTCCAACTTTGGCTCTATCCGCCGCAGGACGGCCAGTGGGAGCCTCCGACACGGCCGCTGATCGACAAGGCGGTGCGCGCCATCCTCGACCGGCAACTTCCGGATGGCGGCTTCAATATCTATCCCAAGGGTCCGTCAGAAGTCAGCGCCTCCGTCAAGGCTTATTTCGCGCTGAAACTCGCCGGAATGGCGGTGGATGACGCATGCATGGAGCGGCTGCGCGACCGCATCCTCGACCTGGGAGGCATCCAGGCGGCCAACAGTTACGTCAAAGTCAACCTGAGCCTCTTTGACCTCTATCCGCGGCAATACTGCCCCAGCATTCCCCCGGAAGTGGTGCTGCTACCGTTCGACTTTCTGTACCAGATGTCTGCCTGGACGCGGGCTATCGTGGTGACGCTCTCGATCCTGCACGCCGCCAACCCGTGCCGGCCGATTCCGGAGGGGATGAACCTGGACGAGATCTGGCTGCCGGGAGCCAGCCCGGCGTGGTCGTTCCAAAAAGACCGGCGCTGGCTGACGTGGCACAACATTTTCCTCACGGCCGACTGGATTCTGAAGTGGTGGGAACGCCGCGGGCCGAAAAGCATCCGGAAAAGGGCCATTGAGAAGGCCAAGGAGTGGATGATCGAACGGCTGCGCCACTCCGACGGGTTGGGCGCCATCTATCCTCCGATGATGTACTCGGTGATGGCGCTGGATGTATTGGGGTATGCGCCCGACGATCCGTTGCGGGTGGAAGCGCTGCGCCAGTTCAACAACCTGACAGTGGACGATGGCGAGCGGTTCTTTTTCCAGCCGTGCTTCTCGCCGGTTTGGGATACGGGAATTGGCGCGTACGCGCTGGGACAGACCGATCCGCGGCACCCGGCCTTGCGGCGGGCGGCGGATTGGCTGCTGGCCAAAGAGGTTCGCCGCAAAGGCGACTGGGCCGTCAAGCGTCCTAATACCGAGCCTTCGGGCTGGGCATTCGAGTACAGCAACGAATTCTATCCCGATATCGACGACACCGCCATGGTGACGCTGGCGCTGAGCCAAGCGAAGGCGTCGGACGCGGCGGCGCAGCAGGCCTGCCAGAAACGGGCGCTGGATTGGCTGCTGGCGATGCAATCGAGCGACGGCGGCTGGGCGGCCTTCGACGCCGACAACAATTGGGAATTTCTGAACAAGGTCCCGTTCGCGGATCACAACGCCATGCTCGATCCGACTTGCCCGGACATAACGGGACGGGTGCTGGAAGCGCTGGCGGCCCATCGTATCGACCCCAACCACGGCGCGGTGCGCCGCGGCGTGGAGTGGTTGGTGCGCAACCAGCGGCCCGACGGAAGCTGGTATGGACGCTGGGGTGTGGCGTACATTTACGGCACGTGTTTTGCCTTGAGAGGCTTGGCAGCATCCGGCGAGAGCGATCGCGAAGCCTACGTGCTGCGGGCCGGCGAGTGGCTCCGGTCGGTGCAGAATGCCGATGGCGGCTGGGGCGAGAGCTGCGCCAGTTACGATAGTGGCCAGTTCGTTCCGGCCGAAAGCACTCCTTCGCAGACCGCCTGGGCGCTGATGGGGCTGATCGCCGGTGGCGACGACAACAGCTTAAGCGTGCAGCACGGCATCGAGTACCTGCTGGAAACGCAGCGCGCCGATGGAAGCTGGGACGAAGAGCTGGCCACAGGCACCGGTTTCCCAAAAGTTTTCTATCTCGACTATCATCTGTACAAAGATTACTTTCCACTCCTCGCGCTGACTTCGTTCGTGAAGACCAGGGACCGTTCGAATGGCTGAACTATGAAATTTCCGATTGCGATGGTGGCCGGCATGGCCGGGTACATCTTCAAGAATAAGCGGCGGCCGCGGCCGGAGTGGCAGAAGAACGCGGCTCCCGTGACGGATTCATCCAATCCCTTCCGCATCCTGCCGCCCAAGACCGGAGAGAAACACCAGCCCCATCCCATGATCGACCGGCGCTTTCCCATCGTGATGATGCTGGAGCCGTTGCACGCCTGCAATCTGACGTGCACGGGGTGCGGGCGCATCCGGGAATACGAATCGACCATTAGTGAGCGCGTTCCCCTGGAAGAATGTCTGGCGGCGGTGGACGAATGCGGAGCGCCGATGGTATCGATCTGCGGCGGCGAGCCGCTGATGTACCCGCAGATCGGGGCACTGGTGGCGGGAATTTTGGAGCGGAACCGTCACATCATTCTGTGCACCAACGGCATGTTCATCCAGAAGCGGCTGCACGAGTTCACTCCGGACAAGCGCTTCTACTTCAACGTCCACCTGGACGGCATGGAAAAGAACCACGACATCGCCGTGGAACGGGCGGGCGTATTTCGCGAAGCCATTGAAGGCATCAAGGCCGCCAAGGCCGCGGGATTCCTGGTTTGCACCAACACCACCGTCTACAAAGAGACGGATATGGCGGAAATTGAAGAGCTTTTCGACTACCTGAAGCAGTTCGACGTGGACGGCCACCAGATCTCGCCGGCTTACGGATATTCGGCCGTGGACGACCGCGAAATCTTCATGACGCGCGACGACGTGCATGCAAAGTTCAGAGATTTCGACCGCGTCGCCAGGAAATACAATGTACGGCAAACGCCCGTCTACATGGAGTTCCTGAAGGGCGAGCGGGAACTGCCATGCACCGCGTGGGGCAACCCCACTTATAACATCAAGGGTTGGAAGGGGCCCTGCTATCTGATCACCGACGGCCACTACAAGACCTTCGAAGACCTGATGACGCAGACGCCTTGGGAAAGCTACGGCCCAGGAAACGATCCACGCTGCGAACACTGCATGATGCATTGCGGCTTCGAACCTTCGGCGGCGTTCGGGATCAACGCGAAATTCACCGACAACTTCAAGATGTTGTCATGGATGCTCCGCTAGCGCGAAAGAGCCGCCTGAAAGGCGGCTGCAGGCAACCTTGCCCGCCAATTTGCTGTGTGGTCCCAGGGCTCACGCCCTGGGCTATTCTCTTTCGCCCTCCGGGCTTCGGGAACACCATTCTTGACTGCGGTTTCGCTGCTACTGTGGGTCTCTCACGTCTTTCCCAGTGCTCACGCACTGGGCTATTCTGTGACGCCCCTCCGGGGCTGGGGTTGCGGAAGAATCGTCGCGCGCTGCGAAGAATTGGAGGAGTAATGCAATTGCGCCGTCCTGCCTTCCTGGTGGGGCATGCTTTAGCTTGCCCAGATTCGCAGTGCGGGCTGGCGTTATGAAACCCGCGCTGGTGACGGGCGCCTCCGGGTTCATCGGATGGCACGTGGCCCGGGTGCTGCGGGAGCATGGTTATGCGGTTCGGGCGCTGGTGCGCGCGGGCAGCCGCGTGGATGGGTTGGATGTCGAGGCCGTCGAAGGCGATCTGCGCGACCCCGCATCGCTCGAGCGCGCGGTTGCAGGCTGCGGCCTGGTGTTCCATGTAGCCGCCGACTACCGGCTGTGGGCCAAAGAGCCGGCCGAGCTATACCGATCGAACGTCGAGGGCACGCGCAATCTGCTGGAAGCTTCCCGGCGGGCCGGTGTCGAGCGGGTGGTCTACACCAGCACGGTGGGTTGCATCGGTATCCCCGCGGGCGGCATTGGCAATGAGGACCTGCCGGTGTCTCTCGAAGAGATGGCGGGTGATTATAAGCGTTCGAAGTTCCTGGCCGAACAGGTAGCGCTCGAGTTCGCACGCGGCGGATTGCCGGTGGTGATTGTCAATCCCACGGCGCCGGTGGGCGATCACGATGTCAAGCCGACGCCCACCGGAAAGATCGTGGTGGACTTCCTGAACGGCGACATGCCGGCGTTTATCGATACGGGGCTCAACGTGGTGGATGTCCGCGACACGGCTGAGGGGCACTGGCTGGCGTGCCAACACGGCCGGCAGGGCGAGCGCTACATCCTGGGCTCGGAGAACCTGACACTGGCGCAAATTCTGCGGCAACTGAGCGAGATCACGGGCCGCCGGGCCCCCACGACGCGGCTACCGTACGCGGTGGCCTGGTGCGCCGGCGCGTGCAGCACGGCTTGGGCGGGGGTCACCGGCACGCCGCCGCGCATTCCCATGGAAGCGGTGCGTATGGCCAAGAAGAAAATGTGGGTGACGCACGAAAAGGCGCGCCGCGAACTGGGCTACACGCCCGGTCCCGCGCGGCAGGCGCTCAAACGCGCGGTCGAGTGGTTCCAAGGGGCAGGCAAGCGGCCGGTCCACACGCCAGCAGCATGAAGCTTCTCCTGATTGCCTCCGATCGAATGGAGTTCCAAGGCCTGCTGGCGCGTTGCGAGCAGGTCCGGCCGGCCGCTTTAGCGGTGGATTGGGCACGCCAGGCGCGGCTGGGAGCTTACGAGGTGCTGCTGGCTGCCAACGGTGCAGGCGCGGCGCGAGCGGCCTCGGCGGCGGATGTGGCTTTGGCCTTCTTTGCGGCCGATGCGGTCGTCAGCATGGGCTTCTGCGGCGCCCTGGCGCCGGAGTTGGAAGTGGCGGACATCGTGGTGGCTACGGGTGTCGTAGCCGCGGGTGGTAGCTTCGCCGCGCAAGCACCCGCCACGGCTCCGGCGCATCGGGCTGGAACGGTCTGCTCACTGGATCATGTGGCCCGCACCGCCGCGGAAAAGCGCGGTCTGCACGCCGCGGGCTCGATCGCGGTCGAAATGGAAGCCGCGGGAGTCGCTGCGCGGGCCAAGGCGCTCGGCTGTCCGTTCTACTGCATAAAAACGGTCACCGATCTGGCGGGCGAGAGCATGGCCAACGACTTCAATTCCGCACTGCGCCCTGACGGTCACTTCGCTACAATAGAGATTCTAAGGTCTTCATTGCGCCATCCCTCGGTCCGGCTCCCGGAGCTGTTCCGGTTGCGCAAGCGTTGTCTGCGAGCTACTAAAGTCCTGGGAGATTTTGTTGCCGATTGCCGATTCTGAGGTCCGCGCCATACCGGAAACTATGCACGCGGCGGTGTATCGAGGCCAGAGTGTGGTTCAGGTGGAGGAGGTTCCGACGCCGCGGATCGGCGCGGGTGAAATCCTTATTCGCGTGGAAGCTTGTGGCATTTGCCATACCGACCTGAAGAAGATCCAGTACAACCTGCTGGAGCCGCCTCGCATCTACGGGCACGAAACCGCCGGCACGGTGGCCGCCGTGGGCTCCGGGGTGACCCGTTTCCAACCGGGCGATCGCGTGGTGGCCTTCCACCATATCCCCTGCCTGGAATGTTTTTATTGCACCCATAAGCACTATGCACAGTGCGCCGTTTACAAGAAAGTGGGTATCACCGCGGGCTTCGAACCGGCGGGGGGCGGGTTTGCGCAGTACGTGCGGGTGATGGATTGGATTGTGAATCGCGGCGTCGAAAAGATTCCCGACGGAGTCCCCTTCGAGCGCGCCGCGTTGGTGGAACCGCTCAACACTTGTTTGAAGGCCGTGGTGGAATGCGACCCGCAGCCCGGCGAGTTCGTGGCGATCTTGGGGCAAGGGCCCATCGGGCTGATGTTCACGATGCTGGTGAATCGCTCGGGCGCGCGCATCGCCGCGACCGATACCATCCCCGAGCGACTGCGGCTCGCGGCGCGATGTGGCGCGGAATTTGCCTGGGACCCGCGGCGGATCGACGTAGCCGGGGAAATCAAGCGTCTCAACGCGGGGCGCGGGGCGGACCTAGTGATTGTAGCGGTATCGGTTCCCGGGATCGTCGATCAGGCTATGGCCTGCTCGCGGCCGGGCGCGCGTATCCTGTTGTTTGCCCAGACTTCCGCCACCGAGCGCGTCGAGGTCTCCGGGGCCGATATTTGTGTGTTCGAGCGCACCCTGTTCGGGTGCTATAGTGCTTCTGTGGACTTACAAAAGGAGTCCACAAATCTGGCTTTTGGCGGTGAGTTGCCCTTGCAGGAACTAATTTCCCACCGCCTGCCGCTGGCGGAGATCCGGTCGGGGATTGATCTGGCGTTGCATCCCGGGCCCAAATCGTTGAAAATAATGGTTCAGCCACAGAGGTGGTCATAGAGTGGACAATCACATGATGGCTGCCGTGCTTTACGGCAAGGAACACTTGCAAGTGGAGCCGGTGGCCGTTCCGACAATCGAGAGCGGTGACATCCTCGTAAAGGTAAAAGTGGCGCTGACGTGCGGTACTGACGTCAAGGTTTTCCAACGTGGTTATCACGCGCGCATGATCGTGCCACCCGCCGTGTTCGGGCACGAATTGGCCGGCGATGTTGTCGCCATGGGCCCCGATGTCACGCGGTTCAGCCTCGGGCAAAGAGTAGTGGCAGCTAATTCCGCACCCTGCGAAAACTGTTTCTTCTGCCGGCGCGGGTTGCAGAACCTCTGCGAAGACCTGCTTTTCAACAACGGTGCGTACGCCGAATACATCCGCATTCCGGCGCGCATCGTGGAGCGCAACACTTATGTGATTCCGGCGCACGTGGGGTATAGCGACGCGGCTCTGGTGGAGCCGCTGGCCTGCGTGATACGCGGGCTGGAACAGACTGATCCGCAGGTGGGCGACACGGTCGCGGTGATCGGGCTGGGGCCGATTGGTCTGATGTTCGTGAAACTCGCGAAACTTTACGGATGCCAGGTCATCGCGGTGGGACGGCGCAAGCAGCAACTGGACCGGGCGCAAGCGCTCGGCGCCGACGAACTGATTGTGGGCAACGATCATTCGAACCCCGTCGAGGTCATCCGCAACTCGACCCACGGACGGGGCGTGGATATTGCCGTTGAAGCCGTCGGCAAGCCGCAGACCTGGGAGTGGGCGGCCAACATGGTGCGCCGAGGCGGCACCGTGAACTTCTTTGGTGGATGCCCCAACGATAGCCGTGTGCACCTGGATACGGCCCTGCTGCACTATTCCGAAATCACCTGCAAGGCGAGCTTCCACCATACCCCGGCCTACATCCGCAAAGCGCTCGACGTGGTAAGCGCCGGTCACATTGCGGCCTCGTTCTTCGTCAATCGCGAGGAGCCGCTGGCCAATCTTCTGGAAGTCATGCGCCACCTGATGAGCCATAACGGCCACCTGAAGACGGCGATTGTGCCGTAGCGGCGGTGGAGATGCCGCTGCCGCTTCCGCCAGCCGAATTCGTCCGCTCGCCGGAGGCTTTGCGGCGCATCTACACGGCCGCCGAAGCTTACGATTACACGCGCTGGCTGGCTACCCACCACTACGAGAACTTCCACGTGGTGAGCTTCCTGCTGCCCAGGCGCCTGCACCAGGATTTCTATAACGTCTACGCGTATTGCCGCTGGGCCGACGATCTGGGCGATGAAATGGGCGACCGCGGCGAAAGCTTGCGCCTGCTCGCCTGGTGGCGCACGGAACTGGACGCCATGTACCAGGGCCAGGCCACACACCCGGTGTTTGTGGCGCTGCTCGACACGGTGCGGAAGTACGGAATTCCCCGCCAGCCTTTTGCCGACCTGATCCAGGCTTTCGTGCAGGATCAAACCGTCACGCGCTACCGCAACTGGGACGAAGTGCTGGCCTATTGCCGGAATTCGGCGAATCCGGTTGGCCGCCTGGTGCTCTACTTGTGCGGCTATTGCGATGAGGAGCGGCAGCGGCTTTCCGACGCCACTTGCACGGCTCTGCAACTCGCCAACTTCTGGCAGGACGTGACCGTGGACCTCCTGAAGGACCGCGTCTACATCCCGCTCGACGTCATGGAGCGGCACGGATACACGGTAGAGGAATTGTCCGCGCGCCGCTTTACGCCGGCCTTTCGGGAAGTGATGCGGGAGATCGTGGGGAAGGCCCGGGACCTGTTTCTGGAAGGCGCGCCGCTGGCCGCGCGGCTGGACCGGCGGCTGGCTCTCGATATCGATCTCTTCAGCCGCGGTGGCATGCGCGTGCTGACGAAGATCGAGCAGCGGGGATACGACGTGCTGGCGGCGCGGCCGGCCATTTCGAAGGTCGAGCGTGTGCGGCTGCTGTTGGACTCCCTGGTTCGGCTGGCTTTCAGGCGGGCGGCATGATGAATGCCATCGATCAGTCGTATGAGTACTGCCGCCGCGTGGCGCGCCGCCGCGCCAAGAACTTCTACTATTCGTTCGTTCTGCTCTCCCGCCCACAGCGCCGCGCCATGTGCGCCATTTACGCCTTCATGCGCTACTGCGACGACCTGAGCGACGAACCCGGCGCCACCCGCGCCGCCATCGAGCGCTGGCGCGCCGAGATGGAAGATGCGCTAGCCGGCCGCTTCAGCGGCCACCCGGTGTGGCCCGCTTTCCATCACACGGTTCGCCGTTTTCGCATCCCGCACGAGTATTTCCGCGCGATGATCGACGGGGTGCTCTCGGATCTGGAGCCGCGCGAATTTGAGACCTTCGATCAGCTCTACCGCTATTGCTACCAAGTGGCCTCGGTGGTGGGGCTGACCACCATCTACATCTTTGGCTTCGACACGCGCAACGCGCTGCCGCTTGCCGAAAAATGCGGGGCGGCGTTTCAGTTGACCAATATCCTGCGGGATATCCGCGAAGACGCGGCGCGCGGCCGAATTTATCTGCCGGCCGAAGACCTGCGCCGTTTCGGGCTCACCGCCGCGGATATCCACGCAGGCAAGCGCAGCCAGCCTTTGCTGAACCTGATGAAATTCGAAGCGGAGCGGGCGCGCGCCTACTACAACGAGTCGATGCCGCTGCTCGACCTGATTCACCCGCGCAGCCGTCCATCGCTGTGGGCGTTGATCGGCATCTACTCGCGGCTGCTGGAGCGGATTGTGGAGAGCGATTATGACGTCTTTGCGCGGCGGGTGCGGCTGCCGCTGTGGGAGAAGTCGTGGATTGTGGTGCGGGCGTTGGTGGGATAGGCGGCGCACAGTTGCCAGGCGAGAGCGTCCGGGCCTCGCACGATGTGTGTGCGGACGCGATATACTTTTGAAAACTCATGAAGAACGCACTGTTCATCACGATTGGCATCTTTACCGTGAGCTACCTGGTGATCTGGCTCTCCGCCATCATCCGGGGAGACGGGCATCGTCGCCACGCGCCGGGGCTGCTCGACGCCGGGATTGGATTCTTTGCGAATTTTCTGGACACACTGGGGATCGGTTCCTTCGCCACCACCAGTTCGCTGTTCAAGTTGGGAAAGCTGGTTCCCGATGAACAAATCCCGGGGACGATGAACGTGGGGCACACACTCCCAACGGTGACCGAAGCCTTCATTTATGTGGGGTTGGTGCAGGTGGACCCCACGACGCTGATCTCCCTGATCGCGGCCTCCGCGGTGGGCGCATGGCTGGGCGCGGGAGTGGTGAGCCACTGGCCGCGCCGCAAAGTGCAGATCGGCATGGGGAGTGTGCTGGTACTGGCTGCCTGCCTGATGCTGATGAGCGTGTTTCATTGGGGGCCCGGCGGAGGCAACGCCATGGGCCTGACGGGCCCCAAGCTGGTGGCCGGCATTTTGGGCAATGCTTTACTGGGCGCATTGATGACGCTGGGCATCGGTTCTCTACGCGCCCTGCATGATTCTCGTTTATATGCTGGGAATGAATCCGCTGGCGGCTTTCCCCATCATGATGGGATCGTGCGCGTTCCTGATGCCGGTGGGCAGCACGCGATTCATTCGCACGGGGAGCTACAATCTGAAATCGGCTTTAGGGCTGGCCATCGGCGGAATCCCCGGCGTGCTGATTGCCGCGTTCATTGTGAAGTCACTGCCGCTCGATGCGGTGAAGTGGCTGGTAATCGCGGTGGTGCTTTATACGTCCTTCATGATGCTGCGGTCGGCTCATAAGGAGCGCGGCACAAGCCTGGCGAATGCACACGCAGATCTGCCCGCCGAGGCGACGGCGGAGGCTTCAGCAGAATAGCCTCACTCCGGGATCAGGCTCATCTGGCGCGGGTCGGTGGCGGGCGGTTTCGGCGCGGCAGGGCGCTGCAAATCGTCGTGGCTGGGATCGAATCTCCGGATCAACTGGTTGAGCTTGAGGGAGGCTTCCCAGATCTCGAACAGCAGGTTGCAGCGCTGGCAGCCCGCCTTGATGCCGCCTTGGCCGTCAACAGCGGGATTATAGCGCTTGTGCCTGGCGCAGCGGCCCTCGAACTTCCTGGATCGGATCTTCAAACGCATTCATTGTAACCCGCGACGATGCGGGGTGGCGCGGTACAATTCGAGTGAATGCCGTCGGCTGGCCACGTCAGGTGGGCAAAGTTTCGGGTGATCGCCGTTTCCCTGGCGGCGGCCTCGGTGCTGGGCACCATGGTATATCTGCTGACCGGCGGTTCGCTGCTGGAACAGCGGGCCCGAATCTATCTCTACATCCCCGACGCCACCGGGTTGCAAAAAGGCTCGCCGGTGCGCGTGGACGGCATCGATGTGGGCAAAGTGCGCGCGGTCGAGCTTACCGGTTCCAACCAGCCGGGCCGCATCGTCCGCGTGACTCTGGCCGTCGCGCGCGAGCGGCTGGCCAGCTTCCCAGCTGATTCGGTGGCGCAGTTGAGCGCCGATACGCTGGTCGGGGATCAGTTCGTCGATGTCACCAGCGGAACTGCCGCCCAAGCCATCCGGGACGGGGGCGAGTTGATCTACCGGAACGAGCCCGAGCTGCTGAAGAGTCTCGACCTGACCCAGTTCACCCAGCAGTTGCGGGAGGTGGATGCGGTGTTGACGGATCTCGAACAGGGCCGCAGCGAGTTCGGGAAATTTTTTCAGGGTACGGAGTTTTACAACAACCTGATCCGGCGCATGCGGGAGCTTCACGCTGGAATCCGTGCAGCGGTCGGCACGAATACCGCCGTGGGCAACCTGTTGAACAGCGACCAAATGCACCGCCAGGTTGGCGACTTGCTGGTGCACCTGGACGAGAGCCTGGCGCAGCTCGAATCGGGGCAGGGCGATTTCGGACGGCTGTTGCGCGACAGCGGCCAGTACGACCAGCTTCTGGCCAGTGTGCGGGACTTTCACAAATCCGTAACGGTCCTCACTGGCGGCCCGTTTCTGCAATCGGGGGATCAGTACGCCGAGTGGAATCAGAAGTTGGCCGGATGGATCGAGGGAGTGGACGCGCTAAACAGCAACCCGATGCTCCTTACTTCGGCGGCGTATGAGAATCTGAACGGCGAAGCCCGCGAACTGCGCGACACGCTGCGCGAGTTCCGTCAGAATCCGAGGAAGTTCCTTTGGGTGAAAGTCTTCTAGCAAGCCCGCAAACAAAGATCGGCCGCCGATGGACGCCGATTAACGCAGATCGAAATATATCTCTTATTCAGTCCCTATCCGTGTTGTTCATCGGTGCTTATCGGCGGCTCAAATTAGGTTCTTGAACATCCCGCCAAGGGGCAAGCCCCCGTTTCGCGGCGCGCTCCCACCCCGCCGTCGTTTACAATTTGATTTGCCCCAAATCTCCTTCGAAGTGGTCGCCGAATGCCCGCAAACGCACGCTCGCGCCGGGTTGCTCCACACACCGCACGGCACCATCGAGACTCCCGTTTTCATGCCCGTCGGTACGCAGGCTACCGTCAAGGGCCTCAGCCAGCGCGACCTGGCCGAGGATCTCGGCGTCAAGATTCTGCTGGCCAACACGTATCACCTTTATGTGCGGCCGGGGCACGAACTGATCCGCCAGATGGGCGGGCTGCACCGCTTCATGTCCTGGCCCAATGCGATCCTGACCGATTCCGGGGGATTCCAGGTCTTCAGCCTCAAGGGGCTTCGCAAAATCACCGACCAAGGCGTGGTCTTCCAGTCGCACCTCAATGGCGATCTGCACACCTTCACGCCGGAATCCACCGTGGACGCGCAACTGGCATACGGCAGCGACATCCTGATGGCGCTGGACGAGTGCCCGGGATACCCCGTGAGCCACGAATACGCCCGCGAAAGTATGCACCGCACGCTACGCTGGGCGCGCCAGGCGCACGAATACTACCGCGGGCGCATGGCGGAGATCCCCACACGACACGCGCTGTTTCCCATCGTTCAGGGCTCCATGTTTGCGGACCTGCGGCGGGAGTGCGCCACCGCGTTGCTCGATCTCGATTGCGACGGCTACGCCATCGGAGGCCTTTCGGTGGGCGAACCCCGGCCACTCAGCCTGGAAATGGTGGAAGCCACGGAAGCGATTCTTCCACGGACCCGGCCCCGCTATGCCATGGGAGTCGGGATGCCCGACGAATTGCCCGAGTATGTGGCTCGCGGGGTGGACATGATGGATTGCGTGCTGCCCTCACGCAACGCCCGCAATGGCTACTTGTTCACGTCGCAAGGCCGCATCATCATCAAGCACTCGCGCTACCGGAACGATGAGCGGCCGATCGACGAGGACTGTCCGTGCTATACCTGCCGGAACTATTCGCGGGCTTACCTTCGCCATTTGTTCCTATCCGGAGAAATCCTATACGCGTCCCTGGCCACGCGCCACAACCTGCAACGCTACCTTGACATAATGAGTGAGATCAGGCACGCTATAATATCGGTTACATATCCAGAATTCTTGCGGTGTGTGCGCTCGGCCGCGATTGACGCCGGGTAGCCCCAATTTGGTCACAACGTGCTCCTAAACCTTTTTCTGCAAACGGCGCCGTCCGGCTCTTCGCTCGTAGGATTGCTCCCCATCCTTCTGATTTTCGGAGTTTTTTATTTTCTCTTGTTCCTCCCCATGCAGCGCCAGAAAAAGAACACACAGAAAATGCTGGCCGGTCTTCAGAATGGCAACACCGTGACCACCAGCGGGGGAATCGTCGGCACCATCGTGGCTATCGACGAAGACGGAACGCTGGTTTTGCGCGTCAAGCCGGACAATGTCAAAATCCAGGTGACGCGGGCCTCGGTCTCGAGCCTGATCTCGGGTGAAGGCAAGAAGTAGTACGAAAACCTATTTAACAGGCATTTAATTCCCATGCGAAAGAATTTGACGACGCGAACGGTGATCATCGTTGTGACGATCCTGGTGTGTATTTTCGGGATCATTGGCATTCCTACGTCCACGACGGAACTACTCGACCACCTGAAGGAAAACATCCGCCTCGGTCTGGACCTCAAGGGTGGCAGCCATTTGGTGATGGAAGTCCAGGTGCAAGACGCCGTAGTGGGGGACGCTCACCAGACTATTGAGCGGATGCAGGAACAGCTCAAGAAGCAGAACATCAACTGGACCAGTATGGAGGTCAGCGATGTCCATACGGTGGCGGACGCGGACAATGTGGTCATTACCATAAAGGGAATCCAGCCCACGCAATCGGGCGACTTCCGCAACCTCATCGCCGCGGATTATTCCACGTACATCCTCACGACTCTCAACTCTACCGACTATTCCTTGAAGATGAAGCCGTCCGACCTGGTGGACCTGAAGCGTGAAACGGTGGCGCGCACAATCGATACCATCAGTAACCGTATCAACCAGCTCGGCGTCGCGGAATCGTCGGTCCAGCAGTACGGCCGCTCCGGTTCGGATTACCAGATCCTGATTCAGTTGCCAGGCGTTGACGATCCGGCTCGCGCCAAACAGTTGATCGGCACCACCGCCATGCTTGAGATCACGGGCGTCGACAAGGACCACGACACCGCCTTCTCCAGCCGCGAGGATGCGCTGGCGAAACTGGGCGGCATCCTGCCGCTGAACGATAAGTTGCTGCCGGCCAAGCCGCGGGCCGGTTCTCAGGGCCTGGAATGGTACCTGGTCAACAAGATCCCCGTGATTACCGGCCGGGAAATGCGCAACGCACGCCCGGGCCAGGACGACGTGAGGAAGTGGCAAACCAGCTTTACGCTTTCGCCCGATGGCGGCAAGAAATTCGGCAAGTACACCGGTGAGCACGTCAATGACAAGCTGGCGGTGGTCCTCGACAACCAAATCGTAAGCGTCGCCACCATCAATGAGAGGATCGAAGATTCCGGCCGCATTATGGGCCTCGGCAGCGAGGAAGAAGCTACCGATCTGTCGCGATACCTGCGGTCAGGTTCGCTGCCGGCGGGAGTGAAGCCGCTGGAAGAGAATTCGGTTGGACCATCGCTCGGCGCCGACTCGATTCACCAGGGCATCGTGTCAGGTATCGCGGGGCTGACGGCGGTGGTCTGCGTGATGCTGGTTTACTACCGTCGCAGTGGTGTAAACGCGGTATTGGCGCTGGTTTTGAACACGGTAATCCTCCTGGCGGCCATAGCGTACTTCCATGCCGCTTTAACTTTGCCGGGAATCGCCGGCGTGATCCTGACCATCGGTATGGCGGTGGATTCCAACGTGCTGATTTTCGAGAGGATACGCGAAGAGTTGCGGACCGGTAAGGGAGTCATCGCGGCTGTCGACACGGGATTTAGCAAGGCCTGGTGGACGATTGTCGACACCCACGTCACCACGATCGTTTCGTGCGCTTTTCTTTTTCTGTTTGGGGAAGGGCCGGTGCGCGGTTTTGCGGTAACATTGACGATCGGTCTAATGGCCAATGTTTTCACGGCGGTATTCGTCTCCCGGACGATTTTCGACTACGAATTGTCCGGGCACCGGAGGTTGGAGACCTTGAGTATTTAGCGCCAGGGGCCGAATATGCCTCGCGCTGACGGGAACAAAAGATAAAGGGCCGGTGTCTCAAAGTATGGAGCGCACCAGCACGGCAACGCTCGATGGAATTATTCAAGAACACGAATTATGATTTTCTGGGCAAGAAGTGGCCCTTCATTATCGCTTCGGTGGTGCTCTTGCTGGCCGGAGTGACAAGCGTCGTTTTGAAGGGCGGGCTGAAGTACGGCATCGACTTCAAGGAAGGCGCTCTGATGCAGGTCAAGTTCGCCTACCCGCCGCCGGATAATAAAATCCGGCAGGCCATGTTGCAACAGGTCAAGGGAGAAGTCAGCGTGCAGGACCTCAGCGGTAGCGGGGTACAAAACGAAGTGGAGATCGCTACCGAAGCCAAGGGCCAGGGTGAAGGCGAACTGGCAGCCAACCGCCAGGACATGGAGCGGGTGTTGGCGGCCACGTTCGGCAAGCCCGGCAGCGGCCAAGTCGATCTCAACAACGTTTCCCGGGAAGCTCTTGCCAACCGTTTGCGGGAGCCGCTGGCGCGCGCCGGCGTCGCCATGAGTGAAGACCAGTTGCAGGCAGTGGTGGCGCGCATCCTGGACGAGATCAATACCAAGCACTCCGGGCTGATTAGGGATTTTAGCCAATTAGGCTCCGTGCCGGGGATGAATCCTGGTATTATGAACACTCTTCGGCAGGAGTGTTACCTCTCGGATTTTCACGTCATGGGCGCTCAGATGGTAGGACCCAAGGTAGGTGCGCAGTTGCGGCAGAAGGCCGTGCTCGCCACGCTCTACGCGCTGGCGGGAATGCTGGCTTACATCGCCTTCCGCTTCGAGTGGATCTACGGCCTGGGCGCGGTGATTGCTTGCTTCCACGATACGCTGATCACCATCGGGTTGTTCTCGCTCTTCAATAGAGAGATCTCGATGACGGTGATCGCGGCGCTGCTGACCTTGGTTGGCTACTCGATGAATGATACTATTGTGATCTTTGATCGAATTCGCGAGAACTTGAAATTTTCGCATCGCGAGAACCTGGAAGCCGTGATGAACCGGGCCGTCAACCAGACTCTAAGCCGGACGGTCATGACTTCAGGACTCACGTTCCTGACGGTGATCGCGCTGTTCATCTGGGGCGGGCCGGTGCTGGGCGGCTTCTCGTTCGCGCTGGTTTGCGGAATCATTGTGGGTACGTACTCTTCAGTGTTCGTGGCCAGTCCAATTGTGTTGTTCTGGCACAACTACACGGACAGACCGAAGAGGTCCGGTCCTGGATTGTCGGGGCCGTCGGCGCCGCGGGCGGAAACGGTTCGGAAGAGTCCGACCAAGGCGGCGAAATGAAAGAAATAGGAACCGCTTGCGGCCACACGGGTGTCTCCGGGGATTGCGGTCGTTGCGGTAGGAACCGAAAGGAGTCGAAATGTTTGAACAGACATTCGTAGATGGCGTGGGAAAGACCAACAAGACCTGGACGGTGATGGTTTCATTCGTCGGGCAGATTGCGCTGATTGCCATAGCGGTGATTATCCCTTTGATCTACACGGACGTGCTTCCCACAACGACCCTAAGCAGTTTTCTGGTGGCTCCGCCTCCGCCGCCGCCTCCCCCGCCGCCTCCAGCGGCGGCTCCTCCGGTGAAAGTCGTTAAGGTCATCCCGCGGCAGTTCGATGCCGGGAAACTGATGGCACCGAAGTCCATCCCCCACGAAATTGCGAACATTAAGGAAGAAGAGCTTCCGCCCTCCGCAGCCGGCGTAGGTGGTGTGGTTGGCGGCGTGAGTGGTGGCGTAGGCGGTGGCTCGATGGGTGGCGTGCTCGGCGGCATCATCGGCGCGGTACCGAACGCGGCTCCTCCGCCCCCTCCGCCCCCGGTGGCTAAGAAGGAAGCAGCCCCGCAGCGCATCAAAGTGGGCGGCAATGTCCAGGCCGCCATGGTGCTCAAGAGAGTCCAGCCCATCTATCCGCAATTGGCCAAGTCGGCGCGCGTTTCGGGTGTCGTACACCTGGCCGCCATCATTGCCAAGGATGGGACCATCCAGGAACTGCACTCCCTCGGCGGGCCGGCCTTGTTGATTACGGCTGCCATGGATGCGGTGAAACAGTGGGTTTACCGGCCCACCTTGCTTAACGGCGAGCCGGTGCAGGTGGAGACTACGATCGACGTAAACTTTACCTTGAATCAGTAGTAACCCGGCGTGGCAGGTGGAACGTCGGTTATGAGTATAATTTCAACTCGCAGGAGAGAGACACAACAATGTTTTTGCAATTGCAAGTCTGGTCGCTTTATTTGCTCCAGGAAGCGTCGGTAGGTTGGGATCCGCGCTCGCTGTGGGCACAGATGGGTCCGCTGGCCAAGTTCGTCGTCATCGGCCTGTTCCTCATGTCGGCCTATTCGATTGGCGTCATGATTGACCGCTTGATGGCGTACAGCGCGGCCCGCAAACAGTCGCGCGCATTCGCTCCGGCCGTGGCCGGCGCATTGCGCGAGGGCAAGCTGGACGAGGCCGTCAAGATCGGGGATCGTTACAAGAAGAGCCACCTCGCCAAAGTTGTGGTGGCCGGTTTGCAGGAATTCCAGGCCCATCAGATCAGCTCTGAAATCCCTGGGGAAGAAGTCGAAGCGTCCAAGCGCGCTTTGGAACGCGCCGAAGCCATCGTGCATGCTGAATTGAAGCGTGGCGTTAGCGGACTGGCTACCATCGGTTCCACGGCTCCGTTCGTGGGGTTGTTCGGAACAGTGGTCGGCATCATCAATGCGTTCCGCGGCATTTCGACCGAGAAGTCTACCGGTCTGGGCGCCGTGGCCGGCGGTATTTCGGAAGCCCTGGTGACCACCGCTATCGGTCTGTTCGTGGCCATCCCAGCGGTCTGGATGTACAACTACTTCACCAACAAGATTGAAGCCTTCGACGTGGAGATGGGAAATTCCAGTTCCGAACTGATCGACTATTTCCTGAAGCGTTCACAGCGCGGCGCACACAAGTAGCGCTGTCAGGTGCTGAGTACGAGAATCGGGAATTTGGCGAGTTGAAATGCGGGAGCTCCGCAAGGGGCTCCCGTGATCTCAGCCGATTCCCAGGGAGAAGACGATGGCAACTAGCGAAATGAAGAAGCGTAAGGCACCCGCCCCGGTGGCCGACATCAACGTGACGCCGATGGTGGACGTCATGCTGGTGCTGCTGATCATCTTTATGGTGATCACCCCGATGTTGTCGAAGGGCGTGAGCGTCGATATGGTGAAGACCAGGAACCCGATCGCCATGCACGATGCGGACAAAAGCGACGCCGTCTTGGTGGCTGTTACCCGCGATGGCAAAGTCTTCCTGGGCAGCACCCAGATCCTGCCCGAGGATCTTCCGCCCAAGATAAAGGACCTGCTCACCAACAAGCTCGACAAGACGGTCTTCGTGAAAGCCGACCAGCGGGCTCGTTACGAGAAGGTGGTGGATGTAGTGGATAACTTGCGTGCCGCCGGCGTGGACCAGTTGGGTCTGCTCACCGAACAGTTGCAAGAAAAGGGCAAACCGGCAGAGGGCGCCGCGGGCTCGACTCCCGCGCCCGAAGCCAAGTAACAGGGATTCATAAAAGGAGCATTTTTATGGGAATGGCAGTTGGTGGAGCGGGTGGCCCCAAGTCCGATATCAACATGACGCCTATGATCGACGTCCTGCTCGTGCTCATCATTATTTTCATGGTGATCACCCCGTTGACGCCGAAGGGCCTCGAGGCCCTCGTGCCTCAGCCGCCGCCGCCCGGCCAAAAGGCGACCCTATCGGACCAGCGCACCGTGGTCATCATCATCGATTCCAACCACAAGCTCGCGATCAACGGGGACGACACGGATTGGGATCATTTGGGGCCGCGTCTCGCGGATATTTTCAAGACCCGCGCCGAACGCGTCGTCTTTGTGAAAGGGGCGACGGATCTGGATTTCTTGTGGGTGGCCAGGGCGATTGATGTCGCTCACGGCGCCGGCATCGACAAGGTCGGCCTGATGACGGATAAAACGGAGGGTGGTAACTAAATGCGCAAATTGGCATCTATCCTTCCCGTGGCTGCATTGGCCGCCGTGCTGATCAGCCTTCCGGTCATGGGAACGGGCTGCCAGAAACTGCAAGCCCGCGATCAGTTGAACAAGGGTGTCACGGCCTTCAAGAACGCTCAGTATCCTGAATCCGTGGAGCACTTTAAGACGGCTGTCGAGCTGGATCCGAACTTCCCGACGGCCCGCCTGTACCTGGCGATGGCGTATTTGCAGCAGTATATCCCGGGGGCGGAGTCGGACGAAAACAATAATATGGCCAAGGCGGCCTATGACCAGTTCACCGAGGTGCTGAAACTGGATCCGAATAACACACTGGCTATCCAATCGATTGCCTCGCTGTATTTGTACCAGAAGAAGTGGACCGAGGCGCGTGAATGGTATCAGCGGCTGACCAAAGTCGATCCGAATAGCACGGTTGGATACTATAGCCTCGGGTTCATCGCCTGGTCGGAGTGGTACCCGGAGTACGGGAAAGCCCGCGCCTTGCTCGGCATGAAGCTCGAAGATCCCGGGCCCATCAAGGACAAGAAGGTCAAAGAAGACCTCAAGACTCGTTATGGTCCGGTGATTGACGACGGATTGAAGGCGCTCGACAAAGCTCTCGAGATCGACAAAGAGTACGACGATGCGATGGCTTACGAGAACCTGCTGATCCGCGAACGCGCCGACTTGGCGGATACCAAGGAAGAGTACGAACAGCAGAAAAAGATCGCCGACGACTGGGTGGACAAGAATCTGGCGATCAAGAAACTCAAGGCTGAAAGGAAGAACAAGAGCGGGGGCGGCATCACTACCGAGGCCAAGTAGTCCAGGCGCTCATTTTGGTTCTTCATGCGGGGGGCTTCTCCAACCGGAGAGGCTCCCCGTAATGTTTTCGGTCGGCCGATCCCTACGGCCGGTCCTGCTACAATCGAGATACAGTGGCATCAAAGCCCGCGAGTCTTTCTGAAAGTCTGCCTTCGCAACCACCTCCCGATCCGGTGGAACAGCTCTACCGGGAATTGGAAGTCAAGATCCGCGCGTACCGGCCCAAGGACGATCTCAGCGGCCTCGAAAGGGCCTTTCGGTTCGCGCGCAAGTACCACGAAGGGCAGACACGGGATTCCGGCGAACCCTACATGATGCACCCGCTGATGGTGGCGCACATCCTCGCCGACATGCGCATGGACCAGATAGCCATGCAGACCGGCCTGCTTCACGACGTGGTGGAAGATACCAGCGTCACCGTGGAGCAGGTGCGGAAGGAGTTCGGTGAAGACGTAGCGCGCTCGGTGGATGGCGTCACCAAACTCTCCAAGCTGGATTTCTTTTCGGCCGAGGAGCGGCAGGCGGAGAGCTTCCGCAAAATGCTGCTGGCGATGGTGGAAGACATCCGCGTGATCATGGTGAAGCTGGCCGACCGCATGCACAACATGCGGACGCTGGGATACCTCAACCCGGAGCGGCGCGAGCGCATCGCGCGCGAGACCATCGAGATCTACGCGCCCATCGCGCACCGGCTGGGAATGGGTAAAGTGCGCGGCGAGCTCGAGGACCTGGCGTTCCAGCACCTCGAACCCGACGCTTACCGCGAGATTGTCGCGTCCATCGAGTCGCGGCGCCACTCCAACGAAGAGTTTCTGCAAGAGATCCGGCAGGAAGTGGAGACCGAGCTGCGGCATGAGGGGATCCCCGCGCGCATCGACGGCCGTCTCAAACGGCCCTACTCGATTTTCCAGAAGCTGCGCCGGCAGAAGATCACGGTGGACGAGGTGTACGACCTGATGGCGCTCCGCATCATCACGGATTCGGTCAAGAACTGCTACGCGGCGCTCGGCGTCATCCACAATAAATGGCGCCCGATTCCCGGCCGCATCAAAGATTTCATCGCCATCCCGCGGCCCAATCTCTACCAATCGCTGCACACTTCCGTGGTGGGGCCGCACGGCCAGACCTTCGAGGTTCAGATTCGCACCGACGAGATGCACCGCATTGCCGAAGAGGGAATCGCTGCCCACTGGAAGTATAAGGAGGGCCGCAAAGGGCCGGCGGCGGACGATCAGCGCATCGCCTGGCTACGTCACCTGGTGGAATGGCAGCGCGACGTGCAAGATCCCGCCGAGTTCATGTCCACTCTGAAGGTGGACCTCTACCCGGAGGAAGTCTATACCTTTACGCCCAAAGGCAAAGTGCTGGTGCTGCCGCGCGACGCCACTCCCATCGATTTCGCATATGCGATTCACTCCGATGTGGGGCACACGTGCACCGGCGCCAAAGTTAACGGGCGCATCGTCCCGCTGCGCTCCACGCTGCGCAATGGCGACATCGTCGAGATCATGACCCAGGCGGGTCACGAGCCCAGCAAGGACTGGCTGGCGTTCGTCAAGACCTCCCGCGCGCGGAACAAGATCAAGCACGTGATCAATGCCAGCGAGCGGCTGAAAGCTATCGACATCGGGCAGAAGTACCTCGAGAAAGAAGCTCGCCGCCTGGGTGTGCAGATCGGCAGAGTGACGCGCGCCGAACTGGAGAACCTGGCGTCCGAATACGGGTACAGCAAGATGGAAGACCTGTACGCGGCGCTCGGGTACGGGCGTTTTTCGGCGCGGCAAATCCTCAGCAAGGTTGCGCCCGGCGTGGTGAAGGAGGACGTCGAGGAGAAGCCTCCCGGCGTGGACGGCGGCGCGGGCGCAGCGCCGGCGGCCGGCGCGCCCATGCCCGGGCGGCCCTATGATAGCGATGCCGTCATCAAGGTGCGCGGTATGGACGATCTGCTGGTCTACCGCGCCAAGTGCTGCAACCCGATCCGCGGCGAAGCCATTGTCGGCTACGTGACGCGCGGTAAGGGCGTGGCCGTGCATTCACGGATGTGCCCGAACGTGCAGAGCCTGATGTACGACGTGGAACGCAAGATCGCGGTGGAGTGGGCGCGCGCCGCCGAAGACGAATTTCCGGTGCGGCTGGTGATCCACACGGACGACCGTCCGGGCATGCTGATGCAACTGACCTCGGTACTCTCCAGCGAGAACTCGAACATCCGCAGCCTGGAAGCCAAGACCGAAACCGACCACGACGGCGGGATTGTGGAGATGACCGTGGACGTCCGCGATAAGAAACAACTGGAGAAGCTGGTGGCCGCCATGAGGCGCATTTCCGGCGTGCGCGACGTCGAACGACTTTTCAATTGACCATGTCTCTTTCAACCGACCCCGAACACATTGCCATTTCCAAGTCCAAGGGAATCCAAATCGACTGGAAGGATGGGCACCACAGCGATTATGGCCTCACCTGGCTGCGCGACAAGTGCCCCTGCGCGAGCTGCACGGGCGCCCATGGGACAGAGCCACGAAAACCCGAGAGCAGTGCACCCAGCTCAGCCTTTCCGATGTTTAAGCCGGCGCTCAAGATGCTCGCGGTGGAGAGCGTCGGGAACTACGCCATCCGCATCGATTGGAACGATGGCCACAATTCGGGGATTTATTCGTACGAGCATTTTCGCAGCATCTGCCCGTGCGAGCAGTGCAATGGCCGGACAAAATAAAAACGCCGGCAGCTCTTGAGCCGCCGGCGCTGAAACTCGCCTTTGGTTACAGCAGGCGGAAATTCACTTCAATATTGGCTTCTACTGTCACGGGCTTGCCGTCCTTGTAGCCGGGCTTGAACTTCCACTGCTTGACAGCTTCTATGGCTTTTTCATCTAAGCCAAGCCCCAGACTCCGCAGCACCTTGATGTTGATCGCCTTGCCGGAGGGGTCGACCTGCACATAGAGAACTACCGTCCCCTGATACTTTGCCTTGCGGGCCTCTTCGGAATACTCGGGCTCTTTCTTGTAGAGCAGGACTGGCGCGGTCACGCCGTTGCCAACGCGGAAAGCGCCGCCGCCCACGCCGCCGCCGGAACCGGGGCCGTAACCTTCGCCATTGCCCGAGCCAATGCCGCCACCGTGACCCGAACCGATACCGCCGCCCGAACCAGTACCGTTCGAAGGCGTCGTGTATTTGGAGAGCGGGTCGCCGTAGTTCAGGCAACCGGGGCAGTCAGGCAGCTTGGCATCCGGCGGAGCGATGATGGTGGGATCCATCATCAGCTTGGGATTCCAATTGTTATACACCGCTACCGCGGGCGTGAACTGGCGGAGCGCTCTGGGTGGCAACTTGCCTCGGCTTGCCGGCAAAGGAGAACGATCGCCGCCGCCACCGCCGCCCATGTCTTTCTTGGGCTGCATTTTGGCTTGGTCCAAGGGAGTATCGGCGACAGGCATAAACAGGATGTTCTGCTTGACCGCATCCTGAACCTTCTTGTTGGTTCCCAGAAGCAATACCACCGCGACGACCGCGGCCTGAAAACCGGTCGACATCATGAACGATTTCTTCTGGCGCCCATAAAGGCCCCAGATATCCTTCACCGCGACAGGCTTCGACGTGATCACCAGAGGTGGGAGTTTGGGTGGGTTGAAGACTTCTTTGATGTTGCGGAAGAAAGAGTGATACCAGGGGTCCTCTATGCCCGCTACCAGAAGCCGGGACAGATGATCGTCTGCGCTTCCAGGCTCGAAACCGTTGGGTTGCGATAACTCAGCCATTTTGGTCCACCACCCTCCCTATCAGAGAACCGCCCGCTTCGCTACGTCTATTGGACGGTTCCCGCTAGCACGTAGTTACAGGTTTTGGAAAACTCTGTCCCCAAGGAGGTCTCATGATCGAGTGTACCACAATTTTATCGCCTTGCCAGGCATAAACTAGGACGCAATCCGTAAAATGGAAGCCGGGGCCATTGCAGGTCGGGTGTCAGTTCGGGACAATCAAGAGTGATGCAGACTACTATCGAAAGCAAGCCATTAGAACAGATCGCGGCTGACGCATTGATTGTGCTGGTCTTCGAGGGCAAAAGAGAGGACCGGTTCGGAGCTGGTGAATTGTTCGACGCAGGAGAACTCACCGGCAAGTCGCAGGAATTTACATTAATA
This sequence comes from Bryobacterales bacterium, assembly GCA_963842505.1. Classification (GTDB taxonomy): domain Bacteria; phylum Acidobacteriota; class Terriglobia; order Bryobacterales; family Bryobacteraceae; genus PALSA-129. The sequence continues at coordinate 414,462 of CAWJGZ010000002.1, read as the reverse complement.
CACCACCCGGCAGGGGTGGCTGCCACGCGGGTGCTGCTAGCCGGGGCTGGCAAGCCGGAGAAGTTCGATTCGGCAGAGCTTCGCAAAGCGGTGGGCGCGGCAGTTCGCTACCTGAACGCCAAGTCGGTGAAGCGGATCGCCCTGGCGCTGGACCCCGGACAGTCTGGAGCGGATTACATCAGTGCGGCATTCGAGGGCGCCATCCTGGGCGACTACGAACCGGATCGCTACAAGACCGGCAACGACAAGAAGGCCGCCGATTCCTTCGCGGTGGTGGCGCCGCCGGCGAACGGTCTGGAAGCGGCTGCCCGGAGCGGACAGATTCTCGGCGAATCCCAGAACTTCACGCGCAGCCTGGTGAACGAACCGGCCAACCGGATGACACCCGCAAGAATGGCGGCGGCCGCCCGCCAGATGGCATCCGAGTTCCATCTCGAGTGTGAAGTTCTGGAGACCGCGCAAATGGAAGCGCTCGGCATGGGTGCGTTGCTCGGGGTGGCGCAAGGCAGCGCGGAGCCGCCTGCCCTGATTGTAGTGCGCTACCGGCCGGAAACCCCCGGCGGCACGGCGCATCTCGGCCTGGTGGGCAAAGGGGTGACCTTCGATGCCGGGGGCATCTCGATCAAACCGGCCGATGGCATGGAGAAAATGAAGTACGACATGGCCGGCGGCGCCGCCATGTTGGGCGCCATGCGGGCCATCGCGCAACTGCGGCCGTCGATCGCCGTGTCGGCCTTCATCCCCTGCGTAGAGAACATGCCGGGAGGCCGGGCGCAGCGCCCCGGCGACATTGTAACCGCCATGTCCGGCAAGAGCATCGAAGTGATCAACACCGATGCGGAGGGCCGCTTAATTCTCGCCGATGCCCTGACCTACGCACGGCGCCAAGGCTGCACGCATCTGGTGGATGCAGCCACTCTCACCGGAGCCATCGTGGTGGCGCTGGCGCATTTAAACGTCGGGTTGTTCGCCAATGACGACGGCATGCGCGACCGTGTGCTGGCGGCCGCCAAGAGCGAGGGCGAACGCATGTGGGCCATGCCCCTCGAAGACGACTACAAGGAGTACCTGAAGAGCGCCTTCGCCGATCTGGCCAATGTGGGCGGCCGATGGGGAGGCGCCATCACCGCGGCGATGTTCCTGAAGGAGTTTGCCGAAGATACGCCGTGGGTCCACTTGGATATCGCCGGCACGGCATACCTGGACGACGCGAAGCCCTATCTGGCAAAAGGGCCGTCGGGAATTCCGGTACGGACACTGGTGCGTCTGGCGATGGATTGGAAGGACTGAGGCACACTACTGTTCGCTTAAGCCGCTTGGGGTCAGTCCGGCTGTCTGCCGATCTGGTATAGACGCGCCCGCAGCCCCCTGTATGTGAGCGCTGAGCTGGACAGGAGTTTGGAATCCCAAATGGAAATCCCGGCGGAATGGGTCTATAGTGTGAGGTAGAGTAGGGACCGGAACATGCTCTCTGTCAAGCTGGTGCAACTGGTCGAGACTCACTGGGAGCAGATCAGTGCGCGGATCTTGCACAAGATCCAGAACGATCCGAGATTAGTTCACGTCCGCAGGCTGTCGGAATCGGAGCTCCGCGAGCGGGCTCGGGAGATCCTGAACAACATCGGCGATTGGTTGGGGGCTTCGCTGGACGAGCCTATGATCCGGCGCTGCGAGGCGCTGGGCCGGCAACGGTTCGAGGAAGGGATTCCCCTCCACGAAGTGGTTCTGGCACGGTTCATCATCAAGGAAGGACTGATGGAGTTCGTGTGCGATCACGCCTTCGTCGAAACTTCCTTGCAACTATACGCGGAAGGGGAACTGGAAAAAAGTATAAGCCACCTCTTCGACCGTATGATCTACTATGTGATCCGGGGCTATGAAGAAGCCATGCGCGAAGTTCAGCAACACGAGCACGTGGCTGCCACCCACCACCGATCTTAGGCCATGATCTTCTTTTTGCTATCCTGGCCATCATCGGTTGTACGTCGGACCACCTGTCCGTAGTCAGGATCACACTCGCTTGGAAGCGCGCTTCGCCTCAATCGCCAAGCTCGACCGCCAGGGGATCGCGTGCGGATGAGGGCATCCGGCCTTCTGGTCTCACTCGGCGCTCGGGATCGAAATGCTGCTTTCCCCCCAACCGGTGGGAGAATTCACGCGCACTCTGATGGTTGAGGCACGGGGAACGACCGGCTGGTAGGTGATGTCGCAGCGCGCCAGCAGATTCAGATAGGCCCGCGTCACCAGATCGGCGACGGCGGCATCGGTTTCCCCGATCTGGAAGGCTCCGCCTGTCATGCGGCAGAAATCCCGAAGCGCGGAATTGGGTCGGGTGGAGATCACCTGCACGGAAGTGCGCGAGGATATCACCGACGCGACCAAACCGTGTCCGGCGACTCTTCCGATGTCGCCGGGAGCGAACACGATCAGGTGCCGCTTGCCACGCACCGGACCGGCCTCATTCCGCACGGTACGCCACAGCGCGGTCCAAAAATCGGTGCAGTCCGTGCGCTTGTGGCGGGTGGTGAAGGAGGCGGCCGCAAGCTGGGGTTGGGCGGCAAAGGGAGGCAACTCCAGATCGAATCCCTCCGCGGGAACGGCGTCGTCATCCGGCAAATAGGGAACGGTGCACCAGAGATCCGTCGAACGCTTCCAATCGAGACACCGCAGGGCTGCCTGGTTCCAGGGCGCGGTCTCCGGCGTAGTGGTACGCGGAAACACAAAGATCACGGTCATCGCTTCGCGCGCCGGCCTCTCGATGACTTGGTAGGACATAACGGCCTGGTTGTCCTCGCTGACGATGAAATGGGTAGGCAGGAGCTTAAGGTTCTCGCTGCCACTATCGGGGACCACCGCAACTCGAAGCCGGCGCGGCGTTTTGTGCGAATCTTTCCCCAACGGGAAGGCAGACACCCGCCACTCCCGGTTCTGGGCGAGCTGCGCCGCCGCCAGCTTGATTTGAGACACCGCCGCAAAGGCTCGTTTTCGCACTCTGGCATTCGAATCGGCCAGCATTCTCCCCAAGACTTCGCTAAAGCGCTGGTCGCCGGTCTTGCCCATTGCCCACGCGGCTGACAAGCGGAAGGAACTGGCAGCATGGCCGGCCATCTTCACGAGTTCGGAAATCACGGTGCAATCTCCCAGCCAGTACAAGCCGAGCAGAGCGTTGCTGGCGACGCGGTTATTGCCGTCCGACGCCGCAAACCGGAGCAACGCGCGGGCTTCCGCCGTATCGACACCCCAGAGGGCTTCCACCGCGTTGGCTCTTACCCGCGCGTCGGCTTCGCCCTGACGGCGTCGCACCCACTGCACGCTGTGGCTGCCGCGTCCGATCATCAGGACGGCTTTGGACCGCAAATAGGGATTGGCGTTGCGCAGCAGGCGCATCAGGGACGGCTGGATGCGGGTTCCATCGGAGATTTCTCCGAGGATTTGCAGGATGCGGCCGGCATCACCCAGGCTGGATGCCTCAGGGTCGGAGACCGCAGCCTCCGCCAGACGCCGCGCTACCCCTACATCGACCATGGGATTTGCCCGGGCGGCCAGACGGGCTACCGCCAGCGCCTGATCCAGGTTTAAGGCCGGATCGCAAAGCGCGTCGTACAAGAGGTTCTCGGAAGCCAGCAGGGTCAGCAGGTACTGCACGGCACGCGAATCGGTATCTGATTTCAGAATGCCGACGACACTGCTAAGAAACGCATCGCGATCGTCGTACAGGAGCTCACGGATAGAGCGCCGGTAACGCACGGCGTCGGAACTGAAGTTCCGCACCATGGCCTCGAGCGCGGCGCGGTTTCGCCGTTCCCGGATTTGAGGCAGGGGCGACACGTAGAATAGATCGGCTCCTCGTGCCGGAACTTTAGCCGAATCTCAAAGGGTCGCGTGGTGCGTGGATTACGCCCCCGGCTGCTCGCCACTATAATTGACTTAATGTCAAGAAACAGTTTTGGTGCTTCTGCGAAGCTGCGCGCCGGATCGGGTGAATACGAGTATTTCCGGCTGGCCCGTCTCGAAGAGAAGGGTGTGGGTCAGGTAACGCGTTTGCCCTTTTCCATCAAGATTCTGCTGGAGAATCTGCTGCGGAATGAAGACGGCCGCCGGGTTTCCGCCCGCGACGTGGAAGCCGTGGCGCGGGGCGAAGGCGCCAACACCAAGGAAATCAGTTTCATGCCGGCGCGCGTGCTGCTGCAGGACTTCACCGGCGTGCCCTGCGTGGTGGACCTGGCGGCCATGCGCGACGCTCTGGCGGCCATGGGAGCCGACCCCGGCCGCGCCAATCCGCTGATGCCCGCCGACCTGGTGATCGATCATTCGGTCCAGGTGGACCAGTTCGGCACCGCCGGCGCATTCGATTTCAACGCACAGCTCGAGTTCCAGCGCAATCGCGAGCGCTATTTGCTGCTGCGATGGGGACAAACGGCCTTCCGCAATTTCCGCGTGGTCCCGCCCGACACTGGAATCGTGCACCAGGTGAATCTGGAGTACCTGGCGCCGGTGGTCTTCCGTTCCGGCGCGCAGGCTTACCCGGATTCGGTGGTGGGAACGGATTCCCACACCACCATGATTAATGGACTGGGCGTGCTGGGTTGGGGTGTTGGCGGAATCGAAGCCGAGGCCTGCATGCTGGGCCAACCGGTTTCGATGCTGCTGCCGCCGGTGATCGGTTTCAAATTGCACGGCAGGTTAAGCGAGGGGTGCACCGCTACCGACCTGGTCCTGACCATCACCCAGATTCTGCGCAAGAAGGGCGTGGTGGGGAAGTTTGTCGAGTTTTATGGCACGGGATTGAGCGCGCTGAGCCTGGCGGATCGCGCCACGGTCGCCAATATGGCGCCGGAGTATGGCGCCACCATGGGATTCTTCCCGGTGGACCAGGAGACGCTCGCATACCTCAAGTTCAGCAACCGCGACGCCGATTTGATTGCATTGGTGGAGGCTTACACCAAGGAGCAGGGCATGTTCCGCACCGATGCGACGCCCGACCCGGTGTATGCCGACACGCTGGAGCTGGACCTGGCAACGGTCAGGCCGTCGATGGCTGGGCCTAAACGGCCGCAGGACCGCGTGGAATTGCCGGACGTGCGGAAGAATTTCCACGCCGCCTTTCCAGGACCGGAGAAATCGGCCGCGGCGGAGATCGCCGGCCAGCCGGTCGCGATCGGAAACGGCGCGGTGGTGATTGCGGCCATCACCAGTTGCACGAATACTTCCAATCCGTCGGTGATGCTGGCGGCCGGCCTGGTGGCCAGGAAGGCGGTGGAGCGCGGTTTGCAAGTGAAGCCGTGGGTGAAGACCAGCCTGGCGCCGGGATCGAAAGTGGTGATGGATTATTATCGCGAAGCGGGCCTCATTCCGTACCTGGAGAAGCTGAATTTTCACCTGGTGGGATTCGGCTGCACCACCTGCATTGGCAACAGCGGGCCGCTCGCGGAGCCGGTTGCCCAGGCGATTCAGAGAGAGAGCCTGGTAGTGGCTGGCGTGCTCAGCGGCAACCGCAATTTTGAAGGCCGCATCAATCCGCTGGTGAAGGCCAACTATCTGGCGTCGCCGCCGCTGGTGGTGGCCTACGCACTGGCAGGGACCATCGATATCGACCTCTCCACCGAGCCGCTCGGGCAGGGCTCCGACGGCAAGCCGGTCTACCTGCGCGACATCTGGCCCTCGAACGAAGAAGTGTCGAGCACCTTGCGGATGGCGATCAACCAGGGAATGTTCCAACACGAATACGCCCGGGCCTTCGACGGCGACGCGAGCTGGCGGGGTCTTGCGGTGCCCACCGGCAACATCTACAAATGGGATGACGCGTCCACTTACATCAAGAAGCCGCCTTACTTCGACCAGATGGTGGATCCCTCGACATCCGTTAAGGATTTTCACGGCATGCGGGTGCTGGCGCTGCTGGGCGATTCGGTGACCACTGACCACATCTCGCCGGCAGGCTCGATTGCCAAAGACAGCCCGGCGGGAAAGTACCTGATCGCGCAGGGCGTGGAACCGAAAGACTTCAATTCCTATGGCGCGCGTCGCGGCAACCATGAAGTGATGGTGCGGGGAACGCTGGCCAACATTCGGCTGCGCAACCAGCTTGCGCCGGGCACGGAAGGCAGTTGGACCATCCACACGCCGAGCGGCGAGCAGATGTTTATTTACGACGCCTCGGTGGAGTACCAAAAGGAAGGCGTGCCGCTCATCATTCTGGCCGGCAAGGAGTATGGCTCCGGTTCGTCGCGCGATTGGGCGGCGAAGGGCGTGGCGCTGCTGGGCGTGCGCGCGGTGATCGCGGAGAGCTTCGAGCGCATCCATCGCAGCAACCTGGTGGGGATGGGCGTTCTGCCGCTGCAATTCCAGGCGGGTGAAACCGCGGCTTCGCTGGGACTGACAGGCAAAGAGACGTTCCACATTGAAGGTGTGAAGGCGTCGCTGAATGGCGGAGGCCGGAAGGCTGTGGTACGGGCGGTGGGCGATGACGGCGCCGAGAAGAAGTTTACCGTGGTGGTGCGGGTAGACACGCCGCAGGAAGTGGAGTATTACAGGAATGGCGGCATTCTGCCGTACGTGCTGAGGCAACTGGCGGGGTAAAAAGTGTCCCAACGTTGGGCCGGGTGCTGCGTCAAGTAAGTGAGGTAGTATGTCCGGTTGCAGGTTTGCGTGCGTCCTGTTTCTCGCAGCGTTGCCCGTCTTTGCGCAGCCCTGCGAAGCTCCTCCTGACGTGAAGGCTGCGATCGATGCGGCCACACTCCCGCCGGCCAGGCCGCTTGAAGAAGGGGCCGCCGCCGCGAAGAAAGTCCGCGATCAGTTTCCGGCGGATTACTACGCGCACCGGTTTTATCAGGAACAGTACGTCACAAACGGCCTGTTCGCGAAGGCCATTCAAGACGAATATAAAGCCCTCTTGGATAGCCATGCGGACGATCTGTTGTACCAGATGCTGTACGCCCGCACGTTGAAGGGCACCAATACCCGCGAAGCGATTGCGCTGCTGGATAAGATTCTGGAAAAGCGGCCGGATTACACGCTGGCGCATCAGAAATTGACGGAGATTTATTCGGCTCCGGCGTTTCTGGATCTCCAGAAGCTGCGGACGCACCTGGAAGCGTTCTGGCAAGGGTGTCCGTCGTCGCTGGTGGGCTACTCCCTGGCCGGGCGCATCGACGACGCGGACTTTATCAAACGCGCCGCCACCAATTTGCGGAAGCTGCTGGGGGACCGGACGGACAACGAGGCAATCGGGAACTACGCCACTTTGTGGTGGCTCGAGTTCAAGAGCGTGCCGCTCGGCGGGCAGGATCCGGTGCGCGAGCGAATCCGCGCCGACGTGACGCGGTTGCGCGCGCTGGACATCGAGGGGCGGCCCGCATTGCTGAACGCGCTCAGCCAGGCGTATCAGGACCTGGGTGACAAGGAAGGCTCGAAGTGGGCGGAAGATCATACGCCGAAGAGGCCGGGGGGGACGACCGCCAGCGTCAGTCCCGTGGCGGACGCCATCAACCAGTGGCATCGGGAGCATCCCTTCAAGCCGTATGACCGTGATGCATACCAGGACGCGCTGGTGGAGCAGACTGCGGAATGGGTCAAGCAATGGCCCGACGACGCGCAAGCGCGGTTTGAGCGATTCAACGCCTTGCAGGGTTCGCAGGATGCCCCGCTCGAAGATAGGGTGCAGGCAGCCGAGGATTGGCTGAAGGTCTACGCGGCGCATCCTGCATCCATGTCCCCGCAATTTATGTCCCCGTACATGTCGGTGGCGAACCTATATGCGCAACATAATATGCGCTACAGCGAACTGCCCGATCTTCTGGAAAAGGCGCTGGCGAACTTGCCGCCGCTGCGGCCAACCACACCGTCGCCCACGCAGCCGGTATCGGATCTGTACCTGCCCAGGGTGGCGCCGGCGGCGGCGCAATTCAATTTCAGCGGGCTATCGGAAATGAACCGGGCGGTGGGGATCTATCTCAAGATCAGGAAATACGACAAAGCGCATGAATGGCTGGCCAAGCTGGAGCCGCTCTTGCAGGAGGCGAGCAAGGCGACGACGGCTAACGAGAAGCGGAGCTACGCAAGTCTCGAATACCAGTACTGGAACAACATGGCCAAACTGGCTCGTGTCGAAGGGCGCAAGCTGGATGCGCTGGAGGCCGACCGGAACGCGTATTTTGCCAATTCCACGTTTAACCCCACGGGTGTCGAGTATATGAAAACGGCATTGCGCGAGCAGTGGAAGGCCGTGAAGGGCACCGAGGAAGGCTTTGAAGCGTGGGCCACCAAACCCGGTGAAACCGCCCCACCGCCGGAGGCGAAACCAGCGCCGAGGGCAGCAGGGACGACGGTGGTGGGTTCGGCGATGGGCTGGACCACACTGGACAAGCCGCTGCCGGATTTCAAAATGTCGGATGCCGAAGGAAAATCCTGGAGCCTGGCGGACCTCAAGGGGAAAGTCACACTGATCAATCTGTGGGCCACGTGGTGCGGCCCGTGCAAGGCGGAGCTTCCTTACTTGCAGAAGCTGTTCAACAAGGTGCGCGAGCGGAAAGACCTGGCGGTGCTCACGCTCAACACGGACGACAACCTGGGCCTGATCCTGCCATTCCTTGAAGAGAACAAGTACACGTTTCCGGTGCTCCCTGCGGAAGCTTACGTACATAATCTGATTCCGGAGCTGAGCATCCCGCGGAACTGGATTGTGGATGCGAACGGCGTGTTGAAGACCGAGCGCATCGGCTTCGGGAGCGGCGACGATAAGTGGGTGGATGACATGATCGCGATGATGGAAAAGGCGCGCGGCCCGTCGGCGGACCGCTAAACGCGGCTGCGGGCAGAATTGCCCGTCCCGCGGGCTTACCTTCTTAATAGCCGGATGCCGCCATTCGACGTGCTGAGATCGATCAGCGGACCGCCGGCGCCGATCACACCATCCAGATGGTTGCGGCTGATCTCGCCATGCGTCTGAATCGAGAAATCCGTGGTGACGGAAGCGTTGGACGTGCGCGCCGAGACCTGAGCGTTGGTGCTTTCCGGCAGGTGCAGCGTGATGCTGCCATTCCTGGTGCTGGCGTGGACATCGCTCGAGAAGTGTGCCGGAAATGTCAGTTCCACGCTGTTGTTGGAGGTTTCCACGCGAACCGAGCGGTCGGGCCGCGCCAGGTCGGCCTGGATGCCGCCGTTTGAAGTGGTGGCGTCGAGCGAACCGGCCAGCCGGTCGGCATGAATGTGACCGTTCGAGGAGTGAACGCTGGCGTCGCCTTCCACATTCAGCAGTTCGATGGCGTTGTTGGAGGTTTCCGCGTCGACGTTGCCGCGGAAATCCGTGACGTGAATCGACCCGTTGCTGCTCTTCAGGCGCACCGGGCCGACGCCATCCTGCGTGCGGATGGAACCGTTGGAAGTGGTGACGCGGGTCAGCGTGGTGTTGCGGGGAATCTTGATGACGAACCGCGCCCCTTCGTTGCGGCCAAGCGGCGGACGCGGCACGCGGATGCCGACCGAATCGGCGGTGGCGTCGATGTTGACCTGGAGATTATCGGCCTCGCTCTGTGAGGGTCCGTACTTGGTGCCGCTGATGTCGACGGTGTCCTGGTCCCAGCCGGAGATTTCCACCGAACCGTTAAAGGTCTCGACGGTGAGCCGCCCACCCGGCTTGAGCGGGTAGGCGGAGTGGAAGTCCTTATCAAAATGCTCGCCCCAGCCGACCCCATCGATGTAGCAGGACGACAGGCAGAGCGATGCGCCCAAGACCGGAATCACGAACAGCGTGCGCATGGTTGACCTCGAAAGCCAGGATACGCAGGCGGGGCCGGATTTGTTCCGCGAAATCAGCGGACCCATTCGCCCGCCGACATACGCGCCGCCACGCGGTTCAGGTTGCGGATATCGTCTCCGGGGTTGGCGGAGAGCAGCAGCAGGTCGGCGCGCTTACCAGCTTGGATGGTGCCGGCCTCATCGAGCCGGCGGAGCGCCGCGGCGCCGTGCCGGGTGGCCGCCACGATTACGTCCAGAGGCGGGATTCCGGCGTCCACCAACAGTTCGGTTTCGCGGTGGATATCGCCGCTGGCCGAAGCTACAGCGATAGGGACGCCGGCCGCGAACAGGCGGCGGGCGTTGCGTTTGGCGATGTCCAGTTGAGGACCGGGACCGATCGAGGCCAGTTGGGGCGCCACAAAGATCTGCAGCGTGCTCAGCACGGCGACGAAACCGCTGTTGAGGTCATCGGTATCGGTGACGATGCCGACGAAACCGTTTGCGCCGAGATTCAGCAAGTGGCGCGCGTCGGCTTGAGTCGAGACATGGGCGGCGGCACGGATGCCGGCGCCGCGGGCTGCTTGCAGAGCGGCTTGGGCGATGTCCGGCTCGATTTTCCAAATATGAAGGAGCGCAATGTGCCGCGCGGCCAGTCGGGCCACTTGGGCGCGGGCGGCGTCCGCGGTGGCGGGGTGGCCGGGGGTGAAGGCAGCGTCTCCGGCGGCGGCTTGAGGGTAGATGTCAATAAGGCCGGGAACCAGGAACTTGCCGGAGCCATCCACCTTGTCGGCTTCCGCGGGAATCTGCACATTGGAGAACGGGCCGGCTTCGCGAATATGGCTGCCCGCCACCACCACCACGGAATTGCTGAGCGGCGGGCCGCCCGAGCCATCAATCAGGACCGCCCCGATGATGGCTTTCATGTGGCTCTCTTCGGTGGGTCGGCAGGCGCAGGAGAAAATCACCAGCAAAACGAGGGCGGCGCGCGTCGGCATAAACCATCCATAATACCCGAGCGCCGCGCCCAAGGATGCAGTACAATCTTGCTGATATGACACCTGAAAATGCAGCGGCTGTGGAACCCCCACCCGAGGGAATGGGCGAGATCGCGCGGCTCACGGGCGTCTTCTTCGAGCCGGGCAAGACATTTGCGGACGTGGCACAGCGGCCGAGCTGGTTCGTGCCCATGTTGCTGACGATTTTGTTTGGGCTCATCTTTTGTGCGGTAGTGGGGCAGCGCATCGGTTGGGACAATGTCGCCCAGCAGCAGTTGGATCAGCGTATGGCCAAGATGTCGCCGGACCAGCGTGCGGCAGCCATGCAAGGGGCAGCGCTGTCCCAAAAGATCACGCCGATTATCGCGTATACCGCGTCGGTGCTCGGGCCGCCGATCGGGTATCTGATCGCCGCGCTGGTGTTACTGGGGATTGTCGCCGGCCTCCTCTCGGCCCCGGTGAAATTCAAACAGGTCTTCGCCATCATGTGCTATGCCGGATTGGTCGGAGTGCTACAGGCGGTGCTGATGGTGGTAGTGGTATTCCTCAAAAAGAATCCAGCCGATTTCGATATCCAGCATCCGCTGGCGTTTAACGCTGGCGCCCTGATGGATCCAAATGGGCCCAACAAGTTCCTGTTCACGGTGGCGAGCGCCCTCGACTTGTTTTCGTTCTGGCGGATTTTTCTCGTCGCGGTAGGGCTGAAGGCCGCGGCGGGCAAGAAGCTATCTTTCGGCGGTGCACTGTTCGCGGTGCTGCTGCCGTGGGTGGTATTGGTGCTGGTCGGCGCGACTCTCGCCGGAATGTTCAGCTAGGGATCTAAGGCTCACCGCTTCCGGTAGAATGAATACGTCTGAGGGATACGGTGGCGGCGCCACAGGAATTCACGCACCTGCTCGTGAGCTGGCGCAACGGGGATAAGTCCGCGTTGGACGCGATGACTCCCGTTCTGTACGCCGAATTGCGAAAACTGGCCCGCCGTCTGCTTTCCGCCGAACGTCCCGATCATACTTTGCAGCCTACCGCGCTGGTGCATGAAGCGTACATCCGGCTCGTCGACCAGCGCTCCGTGGATTGGAAAAATCGCGCCCATTTTATGGGAATGGCAGCGACCATGATGCGGCGCATCCTCATCAATCACGCCAAAGCACATAAGGCCGCCAAGCGCGAAGGGTACGCCGACGCGATCACCCTGGACGACGCCTTGGGAGTTTTTACGAATCCCCAGGTCGACCTGCTGGACCTGGACCACTCGCTCGACCGGCTGACCAAGCTGGATCCCCAGCAGGGCAAGGTGGTGGAGTTGCGTTACTTCGGAGGCCTGTCGATTGAAGAGACGGCCGAAGTGATGGGCATTTCGACCGCCACCGTGAAGCGGGAATGGGGGACGGCCCGCCTGTGGCTGATCCAGCAACTGGAGGGGCCTGCCGTACAATGACCCCGGAGCGCTGGGGCGAGATCAAAGCGGTTCTGGCGGTCGTGCTGGAGACCGGCGCCAGCGAACGAGGTGCCACGCTGGACCGCCTGTGCCATGACGACGCCGAATTGCGCCGCGAAGTGGAAGCGCTGTTGTCGCTCGAAACCAAAGCCGACGCCATGTTGAACTCCGTCGCTGTGCCGGGGGCGGCACTGCGCATGGAGACGCCGGCGCCCTCGGTTATCGGGCCGTATCGCGTCCTGCGCGAAATTGGCCGCGGCGGCATGGGAGCGGTCTACCTGGGCGAACGCGCCGACGGGCACTACCGCAAGCAGGTGGCCATCAAGCTGATCACCAGCGGCCGCCACGACGCCGGATTGGAGCGCCGTTTTCGGCGCGAGCGTCAGATCCTGGCGCAACTCGAGCACTCCGGCATCGCGCGGCTGCTGGATGGCGGTTCAACCGAAGAAGGCCAGCCGTACTTCATCATGGAGTACATCGAGGGCCAGGGGCTGCTCGAATACTGTGACAGCCACAAGCTGGGTGTCACGGAGCGGATTCGCCTGTTTCTCGAAGTGTGCGTCGTGGTGGCGTACGCGCATCAGCAGCTCATTGTGCATCGCGACCTGAAGCCGGGCAACATCCTGGTGACCGCGCAGGGCACGCCCAAGCTGCTCGATTTCGGACTAGGCCGGGTGCTGGAAGCGGGTGAAGGCGCGGAGGAAATCACGCAAGCCGGGTTTCCCATCATGACCCCCGCCTATGCCAGCCCCGAGCAAGCGCGCGGAGAGCCCTACACGGTATCGTGCGACGTCTACTCGCTGGGAGTGATTCTCTACGAGTTGCTGGCCGGGCGCCGGCCCTACAAAGTCCCGACCGGATCTTATATCGAACTGGCGCGGGTGATCTCGGAACAGGCGCCGGCGGCGCTGGGACAAGCGGCGGCCAGCGGGACGGCCGAAATGGCGGAGTTGCGATCGAGCACTCCGGAGCGTCTGCGGCGGCGCCTCTCGGGAGACCTGGAACGGATCGCCGCCAAGGCGCTGGCCAAGGACGCGCGGCTGCGCTACGGCGGCGTGCCGGAGCTGGCCGATGATTTGCGGCGGCACCTGGACGGGCGGCCGGTCAGGGCGCGTCCGGCCACGTTGCAGTACCGCGCCGGAAAGCTGCTGCGCCGCCATCGCGTGATGCTGCCCGCGGCGGCCGCGGCGCTGGTTTTGATTTTGAGTTTCGCGGCGGCCACATGGTGGGAAGCGCGGCGCGCGGAGCGGCGCTTCCAGCAGGTGCGAAGCCTGGCGCACTCGATGATGTTCGAACTCGACGACGCCATTGCGAAGCTGCCTGGCTCAACCGCGGCGCAGGAATTGCTGGTGGCGCGCGCGCTCCAATACCTGCAGAGCCTGGCGCGCGAAGCCGGCAACGACGCGGGCCTGCAGCGGGAAGTGGCTTTGGGCTATGAGCGCGTCGGTATGGTACAGGGCTACGTGGGAGAATCCAACCTGGGCCAAATACCAGCGGCGCTGAACAGTTTTCAAAAAGCCGCGGAGATTCTGGAACGTCTGATGGCGCGCGCTCCCGCTGACCGTTCCCTGCGCCACGACTATTTGCGGGTTTCCAGCGAGTTAGCGACCACCTACGGCTCGAGCGGCCAGTTTCAGAAGGCTAGGGAGATGATTCAGAAGAACCTGGCGCTGGCGCAAGCCGCCTTTCGTGACTCGCCTTCCGACATCACCGCGATGCAGGATTTGATTGCGGCGAATTACAATCTGGCCGATGCGCTCACCAGTGAACAGAAGTACGCCGAGGCCATCCCTTTGCGGCAGCACGGCCTGGAAATGGCCCGCAAACTGGTGGAACTACAGCCGGGACACGCGGAGACGGAACGGTCTTTGGCCTTAGCGGAGAAAAAGCTCGCCGCGTTGCTGGGTGTATTGCAGCGTTACCAGGAAAGCCGCGACGAGTATGAGCGGGCACGCGCCATCGACGAACAGTTGAGCGCGAGAAATCCCTCCAACATGCGGGCCAAGCTGGACCTCTCGTTCGACTACAGCGATCTCGGCTGGGTGCTGGCCCGCATGGGAGCATACACCGACGCGCTGGCATCGCACCGGCACGCCCTCGGGCTACGCGAGGAGGCGGCCCGCGCGGATCCCAACGATGTTCGGGCGGCGGCCGGCGTGGCGGCCAGTACCGCACGGATCGGCACGACACTTCGCAGGATGGGCGATCTGGACCAGGCGCTGCCCGAATCGCAGCGGGCCGTTGCCCTGTATGAGGACATTACGAAGCGGTTGAGAACGGACTGGGGAACCGTGGAAAACCTGGCCGATGCGCATTCCGATGTCGCGGATGTGTTCGTAGACATGGCGGCGCGGCGCGGCGCTCCGCCGGCGGGACGGCGGGAGTACCAGGCGCGAGCCATCGCCGAGTATCAGAAGGCCCTGGCGGTGTACGAGGGCTTGCGCGACAAGGGCATTCTGCCCAAAGCCCACGAAAAAAATATCACGCAGTTGGAAGACGGCATCGAAAAGCTCAGGCGTGCCGCGCAATGATGCGCGCCGTATGACGCGAGCGTCCGGGCTCGCAGCCTTCGCTGTAATAGATCACTTTCCATCCGTCGAACTCCGCGCGTAGTTCGCCCGGCTGCATCAGAAAATCGGGATTGCGCGGGCGCGTGGTGGGCGCGCTGTCGAACAGGTGAATGGCGCCGGCGAAAACGCCTCCGAGACGCACGCCCGCGCGAATTTGCGGAAACAGGTTCCGCTGTAGGTAGAAAAAATCGCAGATCAGGTCGTAGCCCTCCGGTGCGATGGAAAACTCGCCCCGTTCCAGGTCGGCGAGTACGCAGTCTACCGGCAAGCCTCTGGCATGCCGGCGCAGCAGGCCGATAGCAACCGTGGAAGAATCCACGGCGGTAACTTGCCAGCCCAGTCTGGCCAAGTGCAGCGCGTTGCGGCCAGGCCCGCACGCCAGATCGAGCGCCCACGCCGGCCGCAGCAGATCGGCGGCTTCCACCAGCAAAGGCTCGGGTGTGAGATCGACGTGATCCGGTTCGGAGTAGTGAGCGTCCCAATTGCGCGGCACGGTTCTATTATGGCGAAGGGGCCGGGTTAGCGGGCCAGTCCCGCGCACGCCCGCCGTTCTTGAAGCTAGCCTTCTCGGGGCGACGGGATGGGGCACACCCGCGGTATCGGCGAGTGTTGGACGGGCGGGGAGCTACCCACTTCTTCACCAGAATCGCGGAATCGGAATCACCTCGTTTACGCGCCGGCGGTAATCGAGATACGCCTGACCGAATCGCTTTTCTAGGTATTCGTCCTCGCGGTGGATAAGGCTCTTGAAAGTCGCGTAGGCGATCAGCGGGGTGGCAAACATCGGCCAGGATCGAATCAGCAATGCCAGTCCCGGGAAGACCAACGTGATCCACGCCGCGTAGACCGGGTGCCGGACCAAGGCGAACACGCCTGAGGTGACCAGTCGATCACAGTTGTATGCCCTCATCACCGTGATGCCGCCAACGATCCACATGAGCAAGCCGGCCGACGTGAGTACGACCCCGACGGTTTCCACGACGTCGGGCAGCGAACGCAGCAGGAAGGTGCCGGGCCATACAGAGGCGGCCACCCACGCAGCGAGGGTATAGCTCAAAGACGGCACGAAGGTTTTGGGACCAATGCCCCAGCGGCTCATCCTCTTTTCCACGGTTCACGTCCTCGCCGCTCAAATGTTCTTTGCAGTCCCCGGCTCTTGATGAAGTCAAGAACCGGCTGGATCGTCAGCGCAACAGCGGTGCACAGTGCCACGGACAAGTTGTCGACGGCTCCGACGCAGGTGAAGTGGATGTAGCTGATGATGGTCAGCGGAGCAAAAAGCAAGAGGCCAGTCACCATGCCGGGAGAGTATTCTCTGGTATGGACTGCGCCTCGAACATGGAAGAACGCATTCCACGTCATGAACGTCGAAAAAACCAGCCAGCTCCGAATGCCAGCTACGCTATACTTCCCGGCATAGTCGAACGCACCCAGCGCAAGCAGCAAAGATGCAATACCCGGAATCGCGTTGACCTTAACGTAGTACGATCCAGGCGTATCGGCATACCTGGGACGGAAGATTGTCCCAACGGATAAAGCCTCCTGGAAAGACGAACTCCTCCGTCACGTGTAGTCCGAATGTAATCGGCAAGAGGAAAACCAGCAGGACTCCCGCTTTGTCGGGCATGACCTTCTGGTTGATGAGGACGAGCAACAAGGTCAACGATGCGAGTTCCATCAAAGCGATCACCGCACCGAGCCGGTTTCTGACGTTGGTTTCCTTTGTTGTCATTCTGACCTCATTCGGACTCCGCTCTCAACCGCGCCGGCCCGCAAAGCGCGCCCGCCAGAGCCGTCCCATCAGACATGAGCCAGGACCGATCAGCCCTATTTTAGTTAGCTCGTCTCGATCGGCATGCCTGAGCTTCCAGGGACAACCGGCCCTCAACTCACGAAACGCATTGCTGACATGTGGCAAGTTAACGGATGGCTCCTCCCTGACGATATGACACTGTAGTGTTTACGGCCTACAACGGATTCTCTGCTTCGAAGATGCTCGTTCTCAGTCGTTCGAGAAGCACCTCGCCTGGGACCCAGACTGGATGGACATGCCAGTTTTGCGCGTACCCCCATGAAGTGAAAGAAGTTGAACTGGTCCGAACGGACCCTGCTTTAGGCCGCAAGAGTTCGAAACATATCCAGTGTGGGGAGCCAATCTGAAATTCCCGAAGCTCACGCTAGTTGATTGATTTCATTACGAGCATTTTAGCGTTTTCTTCTGGATTGGCCCCACTGGGCAGTGACCCCGGCGTGGACTCGAACTTGTTCATCCGTTGCGGCGCCAGCTTCGTTGCCGTGACGCAGAGTTCAATACAACCAACTCGCTGGGGCGGCTGACGCTGAATATCCTCCCATCCTTCGCCCAGTTCGAAAGGGAGATCATCTCGGAGCGTACCCGCGCGTGGACCAGAGCCAGACGAATCTGGTTGTGGTGGAGAATTTCCGGTAGGGTCCTGAGTTTCTGAGTTATGAGTTACCAACTCTCGGCCCTCGGCACCTCGGAGTGTGGGCTGACCGCACCGGCTGCCGGTTCAACTGCCTGGCGCGCGCTCTCGCCCTTGACCACTTCCGTTAAGCTCACAGCCAACCCGTTCCACCCACTGCGCTCAAAAATTCTGAAGGAGCCAGATGTTGGACTCAAAGGTCTGCCAGCCGAACGCCAGGTAACGGCCGTTGGGGGATGCGCGAACCAGCTCGATATAGTGATCTCGCCCAGTATCGAGGAGGACGCGAGTCTTTCCGTCCAGTTCAAGGCGCACGATGGAATATCCCGCGGTCACGAACAAGGCGGTGCCGTCCGCCGCCCAGCTCAGCGACGTGATCCCCATGGGAGGGTGCAGGGGCCGCACCGCCCCATTGCGCAGGTCGATCAGTTGCGGCCCATTTCGGCTCGTGTACGCGATGCGGGTTCCGTCCGGTGAAATGGCCCAGCTCAGGGACCCCATCGTTCTGGCCAATTGCCTGCCAGGACCGTGCGGGGGTCGAGCGCCGTGAAAATCACTTCATCCCGATCCTGGCGGCTGAAGACACAACTACCAGCGCGAGAGGGGCAGTCGAAGAAGGTGGGCTGTGCCGCAGGGGCTTCCAGGACCTGTTCGGGAGGTCCACCCGAAGCCGGCAGCCGCATCAGCCGGCGGGATGCCGGCGACGAGCCGCCCTCGCCTGCGGTTGCCCAGTAAAGAATCCAGGCGCCATCCGGATTTACCCTGGCGCCGTTTTGATCCTCCGGCCTCTGCATCAGAAGTTCGGCCGTGTCGCCGTCGAGCGGCTGCTTGAAGATTTTGTCGCCTTCCGGTACGATCCGATTCAAACAAGACGGTCCGGCTGTCGGGTGTCCAGGCGTTGGGAAGGTCGCGGGTATCGCTCACGGTGAGGCGCCGGGGCGGATCGAGGCGCGTGCCGCTCTCCTTGAGTTCACCGACGTATACGTCATTCCAGTTGCGGGTCTTCCACACCACCAGCCGGCTGCCATCCCTGCTCACGCTCGTTGCAAAAACGCCGACCCCATGCCAACTCGTTAGTCTCGATGCTTTGCCGGAGGCCCTTCCGGTCCGCGGATCCACCACGATGCTCCAGAGATTCTCGTCATACTCGCTACCGGGCCGTTCCCGCGATTCAAAAATCAGGCGGCCGTCGCCAAGCCACAGCAGGCTCGCCTCATTGATCGCGCTGATTAGCTCGGGATCCGAGAACGCCACGCTCGATGTTCCGCCTTCCAGCGCCACGGTCTCGATCCTGCCCCCGAAGTCCCCGCCACCCACCGCCGTTCGCTTGATGTAAGCCAGCCGGCGGCCGGTTGGGGACCACGCCACCGCCGCGATCGGTTCCTTGTCGCTGGTGAGGACCTTCCTCGGGTTCTCCCCGTTGGCTCCCATTATCCAAATTTCGCGAGCGCCAGCGGGAATGAAAGCGATGGTTGCCTGGGTGAAATCACCGCATGAGTATGGGTGCGCAGCTTACGTGGAGGGCCACTGAAAATAGATTTCACCCAGGACACATGGCCCTCGTTCTCAGTGCCAGTCGTAATCAGCAGGTTCTCTCCATCCGGGAACCATGCAAGATGCCAAACGTGGGTCTCGAGGTCCGCTGGAAGAGCGATATCATGCAACTCCCCAGTGTCGATTACGCTCAGGTGCAGCCCCTTGGTGTCGGCATAGGCGAGGTACTTGCCATCGGGCGAGATCTGGCCAGGCTGGACGCGGTTCTCGGGCGTGTTGTGGGTCAATTGCCGCTCGCTGAGGGTCCGGCCGGCGGTAAACAGCCTGCCCACGAACCACGCCAGGCCAAGCGAAAGCAGGACCACCGCCGCCACCAGGCCGTACAGCAGTTGCCGCCTGTATCGGCCGACCGTCTTTACGGTTGCAGCTTGAGTGTGCGCATAAGGGCCCGATCCGGTATCGCGCTGCACGCGCTTGAGATCCGCGCGCAGGTCCGCCGCATGCTGATAACGCAGGTCGCGGTCCTTCTCCAGGGCCTTGCCGATGATGCGATCCAGGTCTGGCGGAATCCGCGCGTTCACGGTGCTGGCAGGCGGTGGAACTCGTCCCAAAATGGCCTCATGAATGATAGCCGTTGTCGCGCCGCTAAAGGCTTGCTTCCCCGTGGCCATCTCGTACAGTACCGCACCCAGGCTGAACAGGTCCGTGCGCACGTCCAGTTCTTCCCCGCGCGCCTGCTCCGGCGACATGTAAGGCACCGTCCCAACCGCCACGCCGGGGGTCGTCAATTGCTCCTCCGTCGGCAGATCGGTGCGGTTCACTGCCCCCGTAGCCCGGGCTGGCGGCGCGGCCACCTTGGCCAAGCCAAAGTCGAGAACCTTAGCCTGCCCCTGCGTGCTGATGTAGATGTTTGCCGGCTTGATGTCGCGATGGATAATGCCTTTGGAATGCGCTGCCTCCAGCGCGCCGGCGATCTGCGTGGCCCAGTCCAGCAACTCGTCCGTCGGCAATGGCCGTGCCGCGATTCGCTGCTTTAGAGTCTGCCCTTCCACGAACTCCATGGCAATGAACGGCTGCCCCAGGTGCTCGCCGACTTCGTGGACCACGCAGATGTTCGGATGATTCAGGGCTGCGGCGGCGCGCGCTTCCCGCCTCATCCGTTCCGCTTCGGTCGTTCCGGGCAGACCGCCGGGAAGAAACTTCAGCGCCACCGGGCGCGACAATACCACGTCCTCGGCCCTGTAGACCACGCCCATGCCGCCCCGCCCGAATAAGCTCACGATGCGGTAGTGTCCGCCCACCAGGCCGCCGGCAGGCAAAAGCGGCGCCGCCGAAGAGTCGGCAACTACGGCATTTTCGAGGAAACTTCCTGCATCAACATCACCCGACAGCAACCTGCGGACTTCGGTGATCACGCTGGGGCTTTCGCGCGATTCTCCGATCACTGCCTCCCGCGCGGCCGCGGGTTGATCCAGTGCGCGCTCGAACAGCGACTTGACGCGTTGCCATCGCTCGGGCGTCATCCGTAGACTTCCCTGTAAAGCCAGGCGCGCGCCATCCGCCATTCGCGGTTGACGGTGCGGGCCGAAACGCTCAGCACCTCCGCGATCTCATCCTCGGACATGCCTGCGAAGAAACGCATTTCGACCACCTGGCACTGGCGGCGATTTAGAATCTGCAAACGCGACAACGCCTCTTCCAGGATCACCAGGTCCGTGGAATGCGCCTCGGCAACATCCAGGGCGCGATCCAGGCTGATCCCCGGGATACCTCCCCCGCGCTTGCCGGCCTGGCGTTTACGGGCGCGGTCAACCAGAAACTGGCGCATGACATGTGCGGCGGCCTGAAAGAAATGGGCACGGTCGCGCCAGGAGGTCGCCTCCTGACCGGCGAGCCTCAGGTAAGCTTCATGTACCAGCTCGGTGGTTTGCAGGCTGCACGAACGCTCCCTGCGCAGGTGACCGGCGGCGATTTGTCGGAGCTCGCGGTAGGTCAACTCCATGAGGCGCGATTCGGCTTCCGGCTCCCCCTTCCGGAAGGCGCCGAGAAGACGGGTTATCTCGCCCTCAGGCCTGCCTTGCATGAGCCTCCGCGATCGAGAATCTCCTACCGAAGGATGGAAGGAAATCTTACATCTATATTAATCGAGTTTCAGAGCTGTTTCATCCTAGCGGTGCGCACGCCACGGTGTTTGGGTACTGTATTTGGTACCTCTCTGCCCGGTTGGTGACTTCACGCCCGTTTTCCAGGACCTTTGGCGGGTCTGGCGAACCTTGTTCTGTCGGGATTTCCCCTTGTTCCGCGCTATTAGGATCGGGAGACCTGCCTGCTAAGGGCGCAGCCGGGAAGCGCGCGGACCAGGAAGTCTGCCCGCAGCTCACAAGGTCAAGGAGGAACTGACAATGAGGAGCAGACAGCAAACGAGATTGCTCGGTTTTGTGTTGCTTTCGGCCAGCTTGGCTGTGCCCGCTATGGCGCAACCGGGCAAGCCCACTTTCGCCGAATTTAACGCCCCGGGGGCAGGTACAACATGGTCGCCCGTTTGCGCGAACGCTTTCCTGGGGTTCTTAGGTTGTGGAACCACCCCGCTCGCCAATAACGACCTGGGACAGGTTGTAGGCACCTACTCAGACAACAAGGACGTACAGCACGGCTTCCTGCGCAGTCCGGATGGCCACATCACGACCTTTGAAGCCCCTGGAGCAGGCGCGGGGCCTGGCCAAGGCACTGCAGCATATGCCATTAACGACTTGGGAGTGATCGCGGGAGCGTTCCAGGACTCCGAGAACATTTATCACGGCTTCCTGCGTTACCCAAGCGGCTACTTCGCCACGCTTGATGCGCCGGGTGCAAGCCAGGGCACTCTGGCAACCAACATCAACCCGGCAGGATGGACCGCCGGGACTTACATCGACGGACAGGGTATGAACCACGGGTTTGTCCGGTCGCCCGATAACAAATTCGCATCGTTTGATCCGACTGGGTCGGTTTTCACCTACCCGTGCGAGGAAACCTGTCTTAGCCCGGACGGCACGGTCACCGGGCTCTTTCTGGATGCAAGCACCACGGTTCACGGCTTCGTGCGTGCGCCGGATGGGAAGATCAAGGTGATCGACGCGCCGGGCGCAGGAACGGGGAACTGGCTGGGCACCGTCGCCGCCAGCATCAATCCGGAGGGGGTTATCACGGGATACCTCGTGGACTCGAATAGCGTAGGCCACGGCTTCCTGCGCCTGCCGGGCGGCTCGATTACCCAGTACGACGATCCCGCGGCAAGCACAGCCCCTGGCGCCGGCACCGCCGGATTCAGTATCAACATATTCGGGGCCACTACGGGCGCCTACTTTGACGCGAGTGGCGTGGCCCACGGATTCGAGCGAGATCCCTTCTTTGGATTCACGAATTTCACTGCTCCGGACGCAGTCCAAGGCACGCGCCCCTCGACGAACAATGCCTCGGGAGCGGTCACCGGCTGGTATGTTGACGCCAAGGGCGTGAATCACGGCTTTGTCTGGCAGCCCTAAGCACGCCCACCCCTCAAGCAGCTCCGGCCCGCGCCGGAGCGACTCCGACTATCCGCTCATGTGAATTAGCGCGATTACGCGTGGCAGGCCGGTTCGGGTCCGCCGATCTCGGGGATCCTCGCCTTCCTACGGACGTCGGCGCTCGGCGCCCAGTGTGCCGGCGCAGGCCCCAAGCGCCTTTGCCGGCACACGCTCCTCTTTCAGAAACCGAAGGATTCTCTCATTGACCATCGCCGCCTTTGCAAAGGTCAAACCGTGACCAGTGCCCGGAATTATCTCGGCCGTGACCTGGGGAGCCACTCGCTTCAGGCGACGCACAGCCTTTTCGGCAGAGTAAATGACCTCGTTTTCACCGGCCAGGAACAATGTGGGGGTCCGCAGACTTCTCCATTCGGTATCGGTCAACACCGGCGGAATCGGAAGCTTGTGCCGCTGGATACTCCGCATGTTCAGCGACAACTGCTCGATCGTCGAGTCAATCCATTGCGGATCCGTTCGCGCCATATCCGCAAAGATCCACCGAAAAAACCATCGCAGGCCCCTTCGTCTGGCGATACCGAGCGCGATCAGGCGCATCCAAAACTCGGCCGGGGGCCGCAGAACTGTCACACCAGGCGCGAGCAGGATCACCTTCTCGAGGCGCTCTGGAAAATGCAGTGCATATTGGGCTGCCAACGATCCGCCGTATGACATGCCAGCAAGACTGACCCGCTCTCGCGGTTCCAATGCCCCGATCAATTCATCCAGCCACGCAGTCAGGTCTTGGAGAGTCTGGACCGGCTTGGCACAAACGCTCTTGCCAAACTCTCCGATCTGGTCGACCGCTACCGTTCGATATTCCCTGGATAGCGCTTCGATATTCGGCGCCCACATGAGCGAAGTTCCCGCCGCGCCGTGCAACAGGACGAGTGCGCGCGCGGCAGGTGGGCCACTTACGCGAACGAATGTTGCGCCGAACGTCGTCGGGACCATTCGCTCTTCCGATGCAATCGGCCACAGCTTGGCGGCCAGGCCGTCGAGGTAGCGGTAGCAGAGATCTCTCGCCGCCGCGGTTCGATAGGGATAATACTCCGCAGTGTTCATCGTTTGTCCGAGACGGCGGCATTGCCGACTAAAGCGACCAATGCGATCAACTTGCGAAAATCTGGGCGTTGCCTCGGTCCGTCTCCAGGTCTTCAGACGCCGGGGCGAGCAGACTTGTTCCTTAGTTCCGCCACCGGCACATGCTTGGTGTTTGCACGGTAGGGCGCGGCCATCACCGTGGCGGTCTGTCGGGGACGGGCCTGCTACTCACCCCTGGTTCCTGGCCGCGCGCCCCGGTATGATGTTCGCTGATGCGCATCGTGGTGCTGGTCGGTTTGCCGGGGTCCGGCAAATCCACTTATTTGGAACGGCTGGGCGCGCCGGGGCTGTCGTCGGACCGCATTCGCGGGCTGCTGGCGGATGACGAAACCGACCAGACGATTCATGATCGCGTCTTCCAGACGGTGCGGTACCTCTTGCGGCAAAGGCTCGAGATCGGCCGCCCGGTGACGTACATCGACGCCACCAATCTCACGACCGAGGACCGGCGACCTTATATCGAAATGGGCCGGTCGCACGGGTGCGAGGTGGAAGCGGTCTTCTTCGATGTGCCGATGGCGGTGTGCCGCGAAAGGAACGCGCGGCGCCGGCGCGTGGTGCCGGAGGAGGCCCTGGCGAAAATGGCCGCGAAGCTGACTCCGCCGGCGGTGGAAGAAGGCTTTGCGCGCGTGACCGTGGTTAGTGACTAAAGGCTCAGCGGCTGAACGAAAAGACCGGCTCGATGTCGACCGGGATGTCCTTTGCGGCGGCCAGCGCGGTGCTGAGTTCGGGCGGCATCTGATCGTACTTCGCCAGTAATGCTTCGGCGCGCGCGCGGTCGCCAGTGGCTTCGATGGTCAGCAGTTCTTTGGCGAGTGCCGCGATGACCCCGGGGATGCGCCCGTAATCGATCACATAGCGGCCGCTCGAGTGTGTGAGCGCGCGGCCTTCCAGCAGGTAATTGAACTCCATCGTTTCGGCGCGTCCGTGCGCCTCGCCGGTGCCGAACCGCAGCGAGCGGAACAGGCCGGCCACGTAGCTGGCATAGTATTCTTCCAGGCGCTCCTTGGGCAGAACCTTGCGATCCACCAGCCATGCCAGGCCAAACATGCCGACCACGTCGGCCTTAGCTTCCTCCAGGCCTGAATACGCCGGGCCTATGGCTTCGTTGATGCTCATCTGCTGGCCGTCGCGATGGGCGAATTCGGGGCCGAGTTCGTGGGAGATCTCGTGCATCAGCGTGCTGGCCAGGTAGCCTTCGCCCGTAGCCTTGGCGGCTTGCGCGGGCTGCATCAGTTTCTGCGCGGTGGGCAGAATGATGTAGGTGACGCGGGCGTCCATGAAGTTTTTGAAAAAGATCTTCTTGCTGCCCTTTTTCTGGTGGATCAGAGGATCGTTGGGGAGGTTGTCGGCCACCGCCTGGTAGCCGTGAAGCAGGTCGCCCGCGCGGTAGGGTGCGTCCATCACTTCCATGGGCGTGAGATGACCCCGCTTGGACGGCCGCGCGGAGGCCTCCACCGGCAGAGCGTCCTGAAGTTCCGGCACGTATTTCTGGTAGACCGCCAGCTTGCGGCTCTCGGCTTCGTTGCGGATCAGCACGGACGCGCCGTAGGAGGTTTTCACGGCGAGCACGTCGTCGAGGTAAGTTTCGTAGGGGGCGAAGATCACATCGAACTTGGGATTTTTGAGGTCGAGCCAGACCAGGTCGCTGCCGTAGTATTCGTCGCTGAGCAGGGCCGAAGCGCGCAGCCGCAGAAAGTTGGCGAAGGCCGGGTCGTCGCTGAGCGCGGCGGCATCGTTCAGATCTTTCGCTATGGGATCGAGGAATTGTTTGTACTCCGTGTGGTAAGGGACCGCGATCAGCCGGTCGCCCTGGCGCTTGATGACGGTGTACGGGTTGTAGATGGTGGCGCGGTCGGTGGGATGCTGCGCGACGTATTGCTCGATTTGGGCGCGCGTCAGGCCGCGGGGGTAGAGTTCGTGGCCGGGAGGCATGGCGTCGGAACCAACGAATGGGCGATTCTCATCGAGCAGGTCCCAGCGGCTGCCCATGATGGCGAGCAGGCGCTTCAACGCGGCATCGCCGGTGCTCCGATAGAGCGAGAGGCCGTCGGCATCGCTCTGGCGCCAGAAGATCTCATCGAGTAGCCGGCAGGCATGCGCCAGCTTGTCGACCATCTGACGCTCTTGATCGGAGAGCGCGGGTGAAAGCGACATATCCACCGGCTTCCATCGCGCCAGCCGCTCCGCTAGAGTAGTTTGCGCGGAGGCCGAACACGCCAGCAGCAGGATGCCAAACGCCACGCGGGATTTTCCTTTCATGAAGACATCATATCCCGCCTCAGCTCTCCATCAGGAAGCGGGTGATTTTGGGCGCCACGTAGTCCAGCATGTTCAGCAATTGGTGATCGGAGTCGAGAACCTCCAGGGTTGCGTTGGGGTGGCGAGCGGAGAATTCTCGCGACGAGGAAACCGGGACGGCATCGTCGTTGGCGCCGTGGAAAATCAAGGCCGGCTGGGAGAAATCCGGGTAATCTTCATAGCGGCCGGCATCCGCCAGGAGTTGATAGCCAAGCCGGCAATTGCGGTTTTCTCCATAATGGAATACTTCCATGGTGCCGGTGCGGCGCCACTCCTCCACTTGTGCGGCGCCGGCCAGAGTGCTGTTCCAAAGCCGCGCGAATGCGAAGGCTGGGGCCAGCAGAACCAGGCGGCGCACCTCGGGGTGGCGCGCGGCGTAAAGCGCCGCCAGATATCCGCCCAGGCTCGAGCCGATCAACGAGACCCCATCGCCCCCCGCCACTTCTTCGATAACGGCAAGCTGGCCGGTGATGGTGAGATGCTCGAAATCGCCAGCGGCCAGATCGGGAACATCCACACGGGCGCCGGCGGCTTCCAGGTGCTCGCGGAAATAGCGCGCCTTGCTGGAGGCAGGTGAGGAGGCGAATCCATGGAGGTAGATGATGTGGGTCATTTCTTGCGGATCATTTCTTGATAGGCGAGGGCAGAGCCGTGGTAGTGGGCAGGTCGGTGAACTTGATGTCGGAACTGGCGGTAAAGAGCTTGAAGGGCTCGTAGCGGTAGAGGTTTTCGGTCATCAGGCGGCCGTCCACCAGGTGGCGATGGACCACCGAAGCGGGCGTGAGGAATCCGTGAGTCGAAAGGATGTATTCCACATTGGCGTCGTCGCGGATCAAGTGTTTGGCGGGGTCGGTGTACTCGATCCAGGCATTGACGCGCAAAGGGAGGCCGTCGGATGCGCGCACCCATAGCGTGCCCTGCAGGGCGCGCCGCACTGATTCGCGGCCATGGAATTCGAGCGCCCCTCCGGAAGATGAGGTCTGTTGCCAGGAAAGCGTGATAGCCTCCTCCGTGCCCACCCAGGCTGTGCCCAGCGGGGTGATCTTTATTTTGCTTATGGCGCGCGAGCCGAACATCAGAAGGATCAGGCCGTAGTCCGTGGCGATATCCACCAGGCCGTTCTTGGCGAACTCCTCCAGCATGCGCTTGCGCGCGCGGTCGTCGGCGGATTGCATGGCGGCCGAAAGCGCACGCCGCGCGCTCTCCGGAGTCTGCACCGCGCGGCTATCCACCGAGACCACTTGGCGGAATTCGAGCAGATTGTGCGCCGGCGTCTCACTGAGCGCTCCGTAACTGTATTCCGATACGATTTCGCGGATGCGCAGCCTGGAATCGGCCCCGGCGGCCGCGAACTCATTGCGCGGCCGAAACCGGGAGGGCGGCATCGTGGCGCGCTGTTCGAGCGTTTCCTGCGTCAGAATCTTGGGCGCATTCTGCTGCAGAACCTCGGCTTCCTCGGAAACCCGTGCCAGAATTTTGCTGAGGGGGGGCTGTGCATAGGCCGGCGAAATCAGCAAAACCAACCCCAAGATGGCCGAAGCGGAAGCCATAACCTTCATTCTACTGCGTTGGCGTAGTTTTTTTGTGCAAAGATAACTTGTTTATTTGCCTAATGTTGCGGATTTTTATTGATTTCGGACGGGCGCGCCCGATATTTTTCTGGGCACATCGCTTGCATATCCGTTACGGTCCTGTTATTCTGAATGAGTCGCCGATTTGGGGATCTTGTGAGGCATCGCGTGCCTCTGCCGGACGTTTGCGCCGGCGCGGCGAACGTGGTATAAAAAGAGAGATCCTCTGTAAGGAATGGTAACAAAACTCCGTTCAGGCCACTGATCGGGGCGGAATACGGCCTTCCTGTTTGGCTCTTTTATAAAGTTCTCGGATTTTCCGGGTGCGCGCGTGTCCCTGTTGGATGGGCCGCAGCCGGGAGCAAGTTTCGAGGCCTGCCATCGGGCCAGGTATAGAATATGCCTGGCACGCTGAGCGCAGATCATTGACAATCTGGTTGGATGCAGTAAAGAAGAACTCGTCAGTACTCTGAGTAAACCGGAGCGATAATAACTCATTGAATCCAATGAGAGTTTGATCCCGGCTCAGAATCAACGCTGGCGGCGCGCCTAACACATGCAAGTCGAACGAGAAAGCCGGAGCAATCTGGTGAGTACAGTGGCGTACGGGTGAGTAACACGTGGATTATCTACCTCTTAGTTCGGAATAACCCTGGGAAACCGGGGCTAATACCGGATGAGCTCGAGAGAGGAAAGTAGCAATACGCTGAGAGAGGAGTCCGCGGCCGATTAGCTAGTTGGCAGGGTAAGAGCCTACCAAGGCAGAGATCGGTAGCCGGCCTGAGAGGGCACACGGCCACACTGGCACTGAAACACGGGCCAGACTCCTACGGGAGGCAGCAGTGGGGAATCTTGCACAATGGGGGAAACCCTGATGCAGCGACGCCGCGTGAGCGATGAAGCCCTTCGGGGTGTAAAGCTCTTTCGGCAGGGACGATTATGACGGTACCTGCAGAAGCAGCTGCGGCTAACTACGTGCCAGCAGCCGCGGTAATACGTAGGCAGCGAGCGTTGTTCGGAGTTACTGGGCGTAAAGGGTGTGTAGGCGGTTGTTTAAGTTTGGTGTGAAATCTCCCGGCTCAACTGGGAGGGTGCGCCGAATACTGAATGACTTCGAGTGCGGGAGAGGAAAGTGGAATTCCTGGTGTAGCGGTGAAATGCGTAGATATCAGGAGGAACACCGGTGGTGTAGACGGCTTTCTGGACCGTAACTGACGCTGAGACACGAAAGCGTGGGTAGCAAACAGGATTAGATACCCTGGTAGTCCACGCCCTAAACGATGCATATTTGGTGTGGGCAGTTCATTCTGTCCGTGCCGGAGCTAACGCGTTAAATATGCCGCCTGGGGAGTACAGTCGCAAGGCTGAAACTCAAAGGAATTGACGGGGGCCCGCACAAGCGGTGGAGCATGTGGTTCAATTCGACGCAACGCGAAGAACCTTACCTGGGCTCGAACGGCTGGTCAACGGAGGTGGAAACACTTTTACCCCGCAAGGGGGTCCAGTCGAGGTGCTGCATGGCTGTCGTCAGCTCGTGTCGTGAGATGTTGGGTTAAGTCCCGCAACGAGCGCAACCCTTGTCCTGTGTTGCCATCATTCAGTTGGGAACTCGCAGGAGACCGCCAGCGATAAGCTGGAGGAAGGTGGGGATGACGTCAAGTCCTCATGGCCTTTATGTCCAGGGCTACACACGTGCTACAATGGACGGTACAGAGCGTCGCTAACCCGCGAGGGGGAGCCAATCGCAAAAAACCGTTCTCAGTTCGGATTGCAGGCTGCAACTCGCCTGCATGAAGCTGGAATCGCTAGTAATGGCAGATCAGCACGCTGCCGTGAATACGTTCCCGGGCCTTGTACACACCGCCCGTCACATCACGAAAGTGGATTGTACTAGAAGTCTGCAGGCTGACCCGCAAGGGGGGCAGCGGCCCAAGGTATGATCCATGATTGGGGTGAAGTCGTAACAAGGTAGCCGTAGGAGAACCTGCGGCTGGATCACCTCCTTTCTAAGAGAGAACGTGGGTGGAGTCTCGGAAAGCTAATGCGCTTGAGTGTACAGCGTATGGCGAGTAAGAGACAGCCGTTCCACTCCATAAACCGCCATCTCGGCTTCGGCCGGCATGGTGAGCTCGATCCGGATCTCCACTTAGAGACACTAGAGTTCTTCCCAGGGCGGCCATGGACTGGTTTCCGTGGTCCCTGCATCCAACTGGCCTCGATTAGATCGTAGGGCGGGGGCGTGAGGAACGCCCCCGGCCTTAACTAGGGGCTGTAGCTCAGCTGGGAGAGCGCCTGATTTGCATTCAGGAGGTCGCCGGTTCGATCCCGACCAGCTCCACCAGAGTTGGGGTCAAGCTGGGCCCGTAGCTCAGATGGCTAGAGCGCATCCCTGATAAGGATGAGGTCGGTGGTTCAATTCCACCTGGGCCCACCATCACTCAGCGATTGGCAAGCTTTCAAGAAAGCATGCCGGTTGCTGAGGCAATCGAGATCTTTGACAATTGAATATTTGACGGGCATACAAAACACAAGTTTTGATGTACGAAAGCGTTAAGGAAAAGTAGCGTTCAATGTGTGCGAAGTAGATTTTATGGTCAAGCTACTAAGAGCGTGTGTGTGGATGCCTAGGCGCAAGAAGGCGACGAAGGACGCAATCAGCTGCGATAAGCCTCGGGAAGCCGCTAATAGGCTGTGATCCGGGGATTTCCGAATGGGGAAACCCAATGAGTGCGAACACTCATTACCGTTATCTGAATCCATAGGGTAGCGGAGCGAACTCGGGGAAGTGAACCATCTCAGTACCCGAAGGAAGAGAAAACAACCGTGATTCCGCAAGTAGTGGCGAGCGAAAGCGGAGAAGCCTAAACCAGGCGATTCGAAAGGAGAGCTTGGGGTTGCAGGACCACAATAATCAAGTGGGCGTTCCGTGCAAGCGGAGCGGTCGCTTGGTTAAACGAGGGATAGGAAAGTGTTAATCGAACGGTCTGGAAAGGCCGGCCATAGAGCGTGACAGCCGCGTAGGTGAAAATGCAATCCTCCTTCCAGTGGCTCCTAAGTAGGGCGGGGCACGAGAAACCCTGCTTGAATCTGCCGGGACCATCCGGCAAGGCTAAATACTCACTTGCGACCGATAGTGAACCAGTACCGTGAGGGAAAGGTGAAAAGAACCCCTGCGAGGGGAGTGAAATAGTACCTGAAACCACACGCTTACAAGCAGTGGGAGGGCTATACCGGGCAACCGGGAGGCCTGACCTCGTGCCTATTGCATAATGAGCTGGCTAGTTATTCTCAGTGGCAAGGTTAAGCGCAAGCGAGCCGAAGCGAAAGCGAGTCTGAATAGGGCGATGGAGTCGCTGGGAATAGACGCGAAGCGGGATGATCTACCCTTGGCCAGGATGAAGTCCGTGTAACAGCGGATGGAGGTCCGAACCAGTGTTGGTTGAAAACAGCTTGGATGAGCTGAGGGTAGGGGTGAAAGGCTAATCAAATTCCGTGATAGCTCGTTCTCTCCGAAATAGCTTTAGGGCTAGCCTCTCGTGGTCCGTCGCGGTGGTAGAGAACTGATTGGACTAGGGGCCTTCCCGGGTTACCGAATCCAACCAAACTGCGAATGCCGTGAATGTGTAGCGAGGGAGTCAGACAGTGGGGGCTAAGCTTCATTGTCGAAAGGGAAACAGCCCAGACCGTCAACTAAGGTCCCCAAATTCATGCTCAGTGGGAAAGGAAGTCGGGACGCTCAGACAGCCAGGAGGTTGGCTTAGAAGCAGCCATCCTTTAAAGAAAGCGTAACAGCTCACTGGTCGAGCGGCTCGGTGCCGACAATATAACGGGGCTTAAGCATGATACCGAAGTTACGGATTCGCCAGCAATGGCGAATGGTAGGAGAGCGTTCTCAACAGCTGTGAAGGTCTACCGTAAGGAGGGCTGGAGCGTTGGGAAGTGACTCTGCCAGCATAAGTAGCGAGAAACCAGGTGCGAACCCTGGTCGCCGTAAGTCTAAGGATTCCTGAGAAAGGTTAATCCGCTCAGGGTTAGTCGGATCCTAACGTGAGGCCGAAAGGCGTAGCGGATGGACAGCAGGTTAATATTCCTGCACTACCTTGTTTCGATCAAGACCGAAGGGGGGACGCAGACCATACGCTCTGGTGCGCAATGGTTTCAATCCAGAGTTAAGGGAGATCCGGATAGGTAAATCCGCCGGGTCGTCTGCCAGGAAAAGCCTCTAAGGAGAAGCAAGGTATCCGTACCACAAACCGACACAGGTGGACGAGAAGAATATTCTAAGGCGCTCGGGTGATGGTATGTTCAGGAACTAGGCACATTAGCTCCGTAACTTCGGGAGAAGGAGTGCCCACCTAAGACGTGGGCCGCAGTGAAAGGTCTCAGGCGACTGTTTAACAAAAACACAGGTCTCTGCAAAGTCGAAAACGACGTATAGGGGCTGACGCCTGCCCGGTGCCGGAAGGTTAAAGGGAGAGGTCAGCCGCAAGGCGAAGCTTTGAACTGAAGCCCCGGTGAACGGCGGCCGTAACTATAACGGTCCTAAGGTAGCGAAATTCCTTGTCGGGTAAGTTCCGACCTGCACGAATGGCGTAACGATCTGAGAACTGTCTTAACATGCCGCCCGGCGAACTTGTGGTCCCGGTGAAGACGCCGGGTGCCCGCCACTAGACGGAAAGACCCCGTGCACCTTTACTATACCCTTTCATGGAACTATGGGGCGATCTGCGCAGGATAGGTGGGAGGCTTTGATTCCGGGTTCTCGGACTCGGAGGAGCCAACGGTGAGATACCACCCTGATCGTTCTGTGGTTCTAACCTCCACCCGTAATCCGGGTGAGGGACAGTGGAAGGCGGGTAGTTTGACTGGGGCGGTCGCCTCCTAAACAGTAACGGAGGCGCGCAAAGCTTGGTTCAGGCGGTTTGGAAATCCGCCTTCGAGTGCAAAAGCATAAACCAGGTTAACTGCGAGACCAACAAGTCGAGCAGATACGAAAGTAGGCTTTAGTGATCCGGTGGTTCTGCATGGAAGGGCCATCGCTCAACGGATAAAAGGTACGCCGGGGATAACAGGCTGATCGGAGTCAAGAGTTCACATCGACGCTCCGGTTTGGCACCTCGATGTCGGCTCATCGCATCCTGGGGGTGTAGAAGCTCCCAAGGGTTAGGCTGTTCGCCTATTAAAGCGGTACGTGAGCTGGGTTCAGAACGTCGCGAGACAGTTCGGTCCCTATCTGTGGTGGGCGTAGGAGATTTGAAGGGGCCTGCCCTTAGTACGAGAGGACCGGGGTGGACGAACCTCTTGTGATCCAGTTGTGGCGCCAGCCGCATCGCTGGGTAGCGAAGTTCGGTCAGGATAAACGCTGAATGCATATAAGCGTGAAACCTTCCCTAAGATGAGATCTCCCAAGCGTAAGCTATGAAGGGCACAGGAAGACGACCTGTTTGATAGGACGGATGTGTAAGCGTGGTAACACGTTGAGCTTACCGTTACTAATTGCCCGTTCGGCTTGACCATAAAATTTACTGCGCACACATTGGCGCTGCTTTCCGTGTTTTCAATCCCCGTCAAATATTCATCGGCCGCTACCGGCTCTCATGCCGGCGGCAGGCTACACAGCCTGTCCGGCGGTCTGTCACCAGTTTCTGGGTGACCATAGCGAGGAGGACCCACCCGTTCCCATCCCGAACACGGTAGTTAAGCTCCTCAGCCCCGATGGTACTGCACGCGTAAGTGTGTGGGAGAGTAGGAAGTTGCCCGGTTTATAATAGAAGCCCGATCCAAAAGGTCGGGCTTTTTCCTTTTATGGTCGATTCTTCCAACGTTGCGGCCGTCGCCCGCACCTACTCCGATCTTGCCGACGGCCAAGCCCTCAAGAGCCTCGAACTCGTTCTCATGCTGCTGGGGTCTTCTCCGGCGCCGCTTTCCCGCGATCAGTTCACCCCCGGTCACATCACCTGTACCGGCCTGGTGTTGGCTCCGGACGGCGAGCGCGTCCTGCTGGTTCACCATCGCCGGCTGGACCGCTGGCTCCTGCCGGGCGGTCACGTCGAGCCCGAAGATGCCGCAATCGCCGATGCCGCGCGCCGCGAGGTCATTGAGGAAACCGGTGTCGCGCTGGTTCCCAATCCCGCGCCGCCTCTGTGCGGAGTGGATGTTCACGGCATCCCCGCAAATGGCCGCGAGCCATATCACCTGCATCACGACCTCCTGTTCTACTTTCGGGCGGAATCCGGGGAATTCCGGGTCTCCTCCGAATCACATGCCGCCGCGTGGTGCGCCCCGGCCGGGTTCGATCGCTACGGCTTGCCGGGAAATGTGCGCCGGGCCTACCTCCGCGTGAGAGAATTGTCTTCGGGCAAATGAAGACATTTACAATCGCGGTAATCGCGGGCGATGGCGTCGGCACAGAGGTCATCCCGCAGGCCAGGCGCATCCTGGAACGGATCGCCAAGAAGCACGACATCGCTTTTGCGTTTCAGGATTTTGACTGGGGCGCCGAGCATTTCTTCCGTTGGGGCCGCATGATGCCCGCCGGCGCAATCGACCTCCTGCAGCCTTGCGACGCCATTCTGCTCGGCGCGGTCGGCCATCCCGATATCCCCGACCACACTACGCTCAACGGCCTGCTGCTGCCCATCCGCCGCGCTTTCGACCAGTACGCCAATGTGCGCCCGGCCTACCTCTATCCCGGAGTGGAATCGCCTTTGGGCAAGGCGCGCGGCGGCGGTATCGATCTGGTGGTCGTCCGCGAAAATACCGAGGGCGAATACGCGCCGGTGGGTGGCTTCATGTACCACAACCAGCCTGAAGAAATCGCCATCCAGACTTCGGTCTTCACACGCCGCGGCGTCGAACGCATCGTGCGCTTCGCCTTCGAACTGGCCCGCAAACGCAACAAGAAGCGGCGCGTCGCGTCCATCACCAAGTCCAACGCGCAGGGCTACAGTATGGTGCTGTGGGACCGCACCTTTCAGCAGGTGGCCCTCCAATATCCCGATATCGAGACCGAGTCGCTGCTGGTGGATGCGGCGGCCATGAACTTTATCCGCCGCCCGGAAAGCTTCGATGTGGTGGTCGGCTCGAATCTCTTTTGTGACATCCTGAGCGATCTCTCCGCCATCATCGTCGGCAGCCTGGGCCTTGCCGCCAGCGCCAATCTCGATCCCCTGCGCCGATTCCCGTCGATGTTCGAACCGGTTCACGGCTCCGCGCCCGATATCGCGGGCAAGGGCGTGGTCAACCCGTTGGCCACCATTCTCAGCGCGGCTCTGATGCTGCATCATCTCGGCATGAACGAGGCCGCGGCCGCCGTGGAATCCGCCGTGGCGGCCGTGCTGGCCGAGGGCAAGGTGCGCACTCCCGACTTGGGCGGCCATAACAGCACCGAAGAAGTGGCTACCGCCGTGCTTGAGAAGTTGGGCTAGTGGCGAAGACAAGTCAGCGCGAGGCGACCGGCCGGCACGCTTTCCTGGTGGGCTCCGGTATTCTGCTCAGCCGCCTCATCGGCTTCGTGCGGCAGCGCATCTTTTCGCGCTACTTCGGCCTCTCCGACGCCGCTGACGCCTTCAACGCCGCTTTCCGCATTCCCAATCTTCTGCAAAACCTCTTCGGTGAGGGCGTGCTCTCGGCGTCTTTTATCCCGGTCTACGCCCGGCTGCTCGCGGAAGGCGACGAGGAAGAGGCGGGACGCGTGGCGGGCGCGGTGGCTGCCATTCTGGCGCTGACCACGTCGGTCCTGGTGCTGCTTGGAATGTTGTTCACGCCCCTGGTGACCGATTTGATCGCCGCGGGCTTTCACGGAGCCAAGCGCGAACTCACAATCCGCCTGGTCCGCATTCTCTTTCCCGGCGCGGGCTTGCTGGTGTTGTCCGCCTGGTGCCTGGGGATTCTGAACAGTCATCGCAAGTTCTTCCTCTCATACACCGCGCCGGTGCTCTGGAACCTGGCCATGATCGTGACGCTGGTGGCCTTCCGCCGCCAGCAGGAGTCATCGCTGGCCGTCACCCTGGCTTGGGGTTCGGTGGTGGGAAGCGCTCTGCAGTTCGGCATACAACTGCCGGTGGTGTTGCGTCTGGTGCGACACGTTCGTGTGCGTCTGGAGACGCATCGACCGCAGGTGCGCGAAGTGGTCCGCAACTTCGTGCCCGTCTTTATGAGCCGCGGCGTGGTCCAGATCAGCGCTTATGTGGACGCGTGGCTGGCAAGCTGGCTGGGCATGGGTGCCGTCGCCGGCCTCACCAACGCGCAGACGCTCTACACGCTTCCCGTGAGCCTCTTCGGCATGTCGGTCTCCGCCGCCGAGCTGCCGGCTATGTCGAGCGCGCTCGGTGATCGGCAGGAAGTCGCCGGCTATCTGCAGCGGCAGCTCGACTCGGGATTGCGCAGGATCGCGTTCTTCGTGGTTCCCTCCGCCATGGCATTCCTGGCGCTCGGCGGCGTCATTTCCTCCCTGTTGTTTGAGAACGGCCGCTTCACGCACGCCGATTCCTTATATGTCTGGGGCATTGTAGCCGGCTCGGCGGTGGGCCTGCTCGCCTCCACCATGGGCCGCCTCTACTCCTCCACCTATTACGCCCTGCGCGACACCCGCACTCCGCTGCATTTCGCACTGGTCCGCGTATCGCTCACCACCGCGCTAGGCTACCTCTGCGCGCTGCCGTTGCCGAAATGGATCGGCATCGATCCGCGATGGGGAGCTGCCGGCCTCACGGCTTCGGCTGGCGTCGCCGGTTGGGTCGAGTTTACGCTGTTGCGCCGCGCTCTGAACCGCCGCATCGGCCCGACTGGCCTGCCGGCTCGATTGGTGGTGAAGTTATGGATCTCTGCCGCCGTCGCCGCGGCGGCGGCCTGGGCCCTCAAGCTGGGCATCGGCACTCGACACCCCATGGTGTACGGTGCATCCGTCCTGTGCCTGTATGGCGTGATTTATTTCGGCGCCACCTGGCTGTTCCGCGTGGAGGAATGCGCCGGTTTACTGCGTCGGATCACGCGCTTCGTCACCCCTTCAAATCTCTGAACGCCTCTTCGATCTCGTGCTTGGCCGCTTCGGTCGGCGTGGTCAACGGCAGCCGCGGCGGCGGTGGCGGCGGCTAGGCAGCCAGTGAACGCGATCCTATACACTACGGCGTCAGGGGACATCTAGCGGTTGACCTGCCACATGTCAGCAGTGGGCGTTTGACAGCCAGGCGCCCGCATGGGAGCCTTCGGAGAAGGGCGTTAGAATAGGGTGAACAGGCTTGCAGACGCGATTCTATATCGATCCGGCAACTGGTTTGCCGCACATCTACGACCACCAAGTAGATGAAGACGCAGTGATGGAGGTTTTGGAGAAACCCGGCGAAGATCGGGCAGGACGCGACGGCTCAAGGATCGCACTGGGCCAGACCGTCTCGGGCCGGTATTTGCGGGTCATCTATGTTCCCGACCCGGAGCCGGACAGCGTGTTTGTGATCACGGCCTACGAACTGGGAGGGAAGCCACTCGCGGCATTTCGCAGGCGAAGAAGGAAGAAACAACAATGAGCCAGAGCAAATTTCCAGCTGGATGGGATGAAGAGAAGGTGCGACGCGTGCTAGCCCACTACGAGGAGCAGACCGATGAGGACGCCCTCTTGGAAGACGAAGCTGGTATTGAGCCGTCCGAAACGGTCATGAACGTCCCTCACGATCTCGTTCCCAAAGTCCGGGAGTTGATTGCGAAGCGACGCAGTTGATTGGCTGCGGGCACATCCGCTCGATGGGCGTGCTCAACGGCCGTAGCAACCAGGGCCAATTACTCAATTCCTCCAGCAGTTGCACATCCTTGATCAAGAGATCGCTCACGACGTCCCCGACATCGCGGCCCTTCTTCTCCGCGATGCGCTCCAAACGCCTCTGCAACTTGCC
The DNA here is from genome assembly GCA_963842505.1 of Bryobacterales bacterium. Taxonomy (GTDB): domain Bacteria; phylum Acidobacteriota; class Terriglobia; order Bryobacterales; family Bryobacteraceae; genus PALSA-129. The sequence continues at coordinate 377,381 of CAWJGZ010000002.1, read as the reverse complement.
GTCCAGGTAGATAGGCAGGCGTATGCGCGCTTCCTTCCAGTAAAACTTGCCTCGCTCCGCCTTTGAAAAGTTGTAATGTGGCTTTATTGCTCAAGTCCCCGATATTGCGCGGCTTCTTTCCGATCCGCCCGGCGCGCGGAAATCAGACGTTTCTTTGCACTCGCCTCGCGACCGGATCCCTTCTCCTCGCGGAAGGTGTGGCACGTGACACGCCGTTCACGACAGCTTGGCGGGTGCCCAAACCACTTGGCCGCGTAGCCGACTCGCGGAAGCCCTACCCCTTCAAATCTCTGAACGCCTCTTCGATCTCGTGCTTGGCCGCTTCGGTCGGCGTGGTCAAAGGCAGCCGCGGCGGGCCGCCGTAGTAGCCATTCAGATCCATCGCGTATTTCAGGCCGGGAATCCCGTATTTCACGGTCACGAGCGTGGAGGCCCGCCCGATGCGGTTCTGCCAGTCCAATCCGGCCGCCTCATCGCGTGTGCGATATGCCTCCCAGATAGCGATCGTCGAATACGGCGCGGCATTGGCGTAGGCCAGAATGGCACCGCAAGCGCCCATCAGCAGCGACGGCCACAGCGTCGGCGCCGATCCTACCAGGACCTGGAAGCCATGCTTCACCTCGCGGATCATCTGCATTACTTTTTCCATGCTGCCCGAACTTTCCTTGATCGCAATCACGTTCGGATGCTCGGAAAGTGCCACCACGGCTTCCGCCGGAATATCCACGCCGGTGGTCTGCGGCCAGTTGTAAATGATGAGCGGCAGCTTCGACTTGTCCGCCACCGCGCGATAGTACAGCACCTGTGCGTCGGCCCGATTCACCATGTTCTTGTAATAGTGCGGCGTCCGCACCATGGCGGCTTTGTAGCCCATCTCCGCGGCGCGATTCGTCAGCGCCACCGTTTCGCGCACGCTCTCCATTCCGGTCCCCGCGATCAGCAGCTTCTCCGGCGCCGCGTACTTGGCCACCATTTCCCAAATCGCAAACTTCTCTTCGGTGGTCAACATTACGCTCTCGCCGGTCGAGCCCATCACGACGTACCCGGCGAGCGACGTGCGGTTCCATTTCTCCACGTTGTGCTGCAATTTCGCGGCATAAATGTCGCCGTTGTGATCGAACGGCGTGGTGATTGGTGGGAAAATACCTTGTAGCTTCATATTGAAAGCTCTACCATAACAATGTTCTCTCTAGAAATCGAATGCGACCCGGAAGATCGCGATCTGCTCGTCGCCGAGTTGTCGGAGCACGACTGCACCGGCATCGTTGAACTGGGCGCCGCGCGCGTCCGCGCGTTCTTTCCGGACACGGTCGATGCGAGTCAATTGCGGTTGCTCTTCCCCGGCGCTCAAATGCGCATCGAAGAGGAGCGTGACTGGGTGCAATCGGCCCGCGACCTTCTGCAACCCATGGAGGTGGGACGCCGGTTTTTCCTCGTGCCCGAGTGGCGCGACGATCCAGCGCCGTCCGGCCGGTTCCGAATCACCGTCAACCCCGGCATGGCGTTCGGTACCGGGGTCCACGAAACCACACGGCTCGCCATCGAAGCCCTGGAGGAATTCGTCCGGCCCGGAATCACGGTGCTCGATGTCGGCGCCGGTTCCGGTATCCTGACGAAAGCCGCCAGGCTGCTGGGCGCGGGATTAGTCCACGCTTGCGACACCGACCCCGTTGCGGTGAAAATTGCGGGCGAGGGTTTCATCGGTTCGGTGGATGCCGTGGCTTCGGCCTCCGTCGATCTGGTGGTCGCCAATATCAGCCCGGAAGCCATCGTACAACTTGCGCCGGACCTGTTACGCGTTCTCCGAAAAGATGGCATGCTGCTGGTGAGCGGCTTCGATCTCGCCGAAGTCGAACAGGTGAAGGCCGCATTGCCCCCCGCGCGAGACGTGCGCCACAGCGGCGACTGGGCACTGATTGTTACTTCAGCTTGTTGAGGCCGTTGAAAGCCGCCTGCTTGTAGCACTCGGCCAGCGTGGGATAGTTGAAGACCGTGTTCACGAAGTAATCCACCGTGCCTTTGAGGATCATCACGGCCTGGCCGATGTGCACCAGTTCCGCCGCGTCTTCACCGATGATGTGCACGCCCAGGATTTCATGCGTCTCGCGGTGAAAAATAATCTTCAGCCGCCCGGTGGTATCGGCGCGGATCTGCCCGCGCGCCGTCTCGCGATAATAAGCCAGACCCACTTCGTAGGGCACATCTTCTTCCGTCAGTTGCTCTTCCGTCTTACCAGTGAACGAGATTTCCGGAATGGTGTAGATGCCATACGGATACGTGGCAGGGTTCGACTCAATTTTCAGTCCGAAAGCGTTCGCCGCCGCCATGCGCCCCTGTTCCATGGAAACCGACGCCAGGCTGGGGAATCCGATCACGTCGCCCGCGGCGAAAATCCCCGGAACCTTGGTACGGAACTCCGCATCCACGGCGATGCGGCCGCGGCTGTCGGCTTCCAGGCCGGCCGCCGCCAGGTTCAATTCGTCTACGTTTCCCTGCCGTCCCACCGCATACAGCAAGGCATCGCCGGCGATGCGTTTGTTGCTTTTCAAATTGGCCACCACGCCGCCGTCTGGTGTCTCCTCCACGCTGGCCACTTCCTCGTTGAGCCGCATCGTGACGCGATGGTCGCGCAAGTGGTACGAAAGCGCCTCCACAATCTCGTTGTCCGCGAATTCCAGCAGCCGCGGACGCTTCTCCACCAGGATCACGCGGACGCCCAGTATCGCGAACATGCAGGCGTACTCCACGCCGATCACGCCGCCGCCCACTACGATCAGCGTCTTCGGAATCTCCGGCATTTGCAGGATTTGGTCGCTGTTCACGATGTTGCGCCCGTTCACCGCGACCGTCGGCGATGCGGCCGGCTTGGTGCCGGTGGCGACCACGATCGTTGGCGCAGTGACGTCCCTCTGTCCGCTGGTATTCTCCACCCGGACATGCGTCGCGTCGAGGAAGCTGGCCCGCCCGAACATAACTTCCACGCCATTGTGCGCAAGCTGTGATTGCGTCACGTCCACTTCCGTCTTGATCACCTGGTTGACCCGGAAGCCCAGGTCGGCCATGGTGATGTTTTCCTTGACGTGGTAACTGACGCCGTAGATGCCCTGGTATTGGAAACCGGAAAGGTGCAGCACGGCCTCCCGCATGGTCTTGCTGGGGATGGTGCCGGTGTTGATGCAGGCCCCGCCGACGATCTCGCGCCGCTCGATGACCACCACCTTGTGGCCGCACTTAGCGGCCTGGATAGCCGCACGCTGGCCGGCCGGGCCGGAGCCGATGACAATCAGATCGAAGGTGCGCACAAGAACAATTAAGCCACGAACGCACCCGAATTCACAACCGCAAACCGGCAGCGTTCGTGGCTCCGGGCGTGGCTATTTGTGCGAGTTGAAGCGCTTTTCCACTTCCGCCCAGTTCACCACGTTCCACCACGCCGCCATGTATTCCGGGCGGCGGTTCTGATACTTGAGGTAGTAGGCGTGTTCCCAGACATCCAGGCACAGCACCGGAAACTTGCCTTCCAGGAGCGGGCTGTCCTGGTTTGCCGTGGAATAGATCTCCAGTTTGCCGCCGGCCTTCACCAGCCAGGCCCAGCCGGAGCCGAAGCGCGTGGCGCCCGCGGCCGTGAACTTTTCCTTGAACGCGTCGAAGCCGCCAAAAGTCCCCACGATGGCCTGGCTCACGTTGCCTACTGGCGCCCCGCCGGCTCCCGGCCCCATGATCGTCCAGAACATCGAGTGATTGATGTGCCCGCCGCCGTTGTTACGCACCGCCGTGCGAATGGCCTCCGGCACAATGGCGCAATGGTTGGCCAGCAGTTCCTCGACACTCTTACCGGCAAGCTCCGGCGCGGCTTCGAGCGCCTTGTTCAGGTTGGCTACGTACGCGCTATGGTGCTTGCCGTGGTGGATCTCCATGGTCATCTTGTCAATGTGGGGCTCCAGCGCATCGGGCGCATAGGGCAGTGGCGGAAGTGTGAACGGCATATTGATCTCCTATCTCCTCAAGTGATTTGAACTGCGTCGTGCTTCATGCTGCAAGAGCGGCCCCGCCGGCAAGCGCTAGGCTGCCTTGCTCAGGGCCTCGAAGGCATCCGCGAGCCGGAACATCGTGGTCTCGTCGAAATGCCGGGTCAAAATCTGCATCCCCACCGGCAGGCCCGACGCGGTTTTTCCGCACGGCACGCTCATGCACGGAATACCCGCCAGGTCGCCGGTGATCGTGTATATGTCCGAGAGGTACATGGCGAGCGGGTCAGCCATTTTTTCGCCCAGCCGGAAGGCCGGGTACGGAGAAACCGGAGCCACAATCGCATCCACCTCGTGAAAGGCATTCGCAAAATCGCGGGCAATCAGCGCCCGCACTTTCTGCGCCTTCAAATAATACGCATCATAATAACCTGCGCTGAGCACGTACGTGCCCAGCATGATTCGGCGTTTGCACTCTGCGCCAAACCCTTCGCCGCGTGTGTTCCGATACATTTCCGAAAGCGTCTCGGTCTGCCCGGAGCGGAGCGTATATCGCACGCCATCATATCTTGCCAGGTTCGAGCTGGCTTCCGCGGTCGCAAGAATGTAATAACAGGCCACCGCATAATCGGTCGCCGGCAGGCTGATCTCCCGCACCTCGCAGCCCAGTTCCTTCAAATCACCCACGGCGGCGTAAATCAGCTCGCCCGTCTCGCTTGTCAATTCTTTTAGATACTCGCGGGGCAGTCCAAGCTTCAACCCTTTTACGTTGCCGTCGAGCCCGGCCGTATAATCCGGAACCGGCGCAGCCGCTGAGGTCGCATCGCGCAAATCGCGCCCGGCAATCACTCCCAGAACCGCGGCCGCCTCCTTCACGGAACGCGCCAGGGGGCCGATATGGTCGAGCGAACTGGCAAAAGCCGTCAACCCGTAGCGCGACACACGCCCGTACGTCGGCGTTACGCCCACCACTCCGCAGAACGAGGCCGGCTGCCGGATAGAGCCGCCCGTATCCGATCCCAGCGCCACTACCGCCGTGCCTTGCGCCACCGCCGCCGCCGACCCGCCGCTCGATCCGCCCGGCACGCGGTCCAGCGCCACCGGGTTCCGCACCGGGCCGAAGGCCGAGTTTTCGTTGGACGACCCCATCGCGAATTCATCGCAGTTGGTCTTCCCCACGAGCAGCGCACCGGCTTGTTCCAGCCGCTCCACGGCCGTGGCGTCATACGGCGGAATGTAGTTGGCCAGAAGCTTCGACCCGCAGGTGGTCCGCACGTCCTTGGTGACAATCACATCTTTCACTGCCACCGGCACCGCCGCCAGGCGTCCCGGCTCTTCGCCCCGCGCGATCCGCTCATCCACCCGCCGCGCCGCATCGAACGCCCGCTCCGGCGAAAAATGCAGATAGGCGTTGGTGCGCGGGTTCTCCCTTTCCGCGAAACGCAGTGCTTCCGTCGCCAGTTCCATGGCGCTGAAGCGGCGTGCGAGCAGACCTGCCCGGATGCCGTCGATGGTCAGAGAAACAATGTCCATGGGTCAGCGTTCGATCACTTTGGGCACTTTGAAGTATCCCGCGCCCGGCTGCGGTGCGTTGGCCATGGCCGCCGCATTGCCCAGCGGCGCCGCCGGCGTGTCCGGCCGCAGCGTGGCCGTGTCCTCCGCTTCGTACAGCACCTGCGCCATCGGCTCCACGCCGCTCGTGTCGATCTCGTTCAGCCGGTCCATGTGCTCCAGAATTCCGTCCAGGTCCGTCCGCAAGCGCGCCACTTCCTCATCGCTCAGTTGCAAATTGGAAAGTGCCGCCACATAACGCACCTGTTCCTCGGTGATCTTCACGCGCGTGCCTTGTTCCGCGCCGCCCGATAGATGCTGCGCAGCACGGGATCCTCGATGCCATCGGCCTCGTCGATGGCCAGCGCCGGCACGGCCTGCATGGCTCGCTGCGGCTCGCGCCGCCGCGGCACCACGCGGAATTCCAGGTCGTCCACCAGGCCGCTCCCCAGGGCGCGCTCCAGGTTCCGTAGAATCTGGCTCGTCAGCGAGAACAACTGCCGCTGCCACGTGTGGTCTTCCACTTCCACCACCAGCCGGGTGCGCACCAGACGCGCCGCGCGGGTATGTCCCGCAATCTTCTTTCCCACTGCGTCGGGCCATGCCGCGCACGCCAGTTCTTCAACGCTGAGCGTACCGCCGGGCAGTGTTAACCCCCGAATGAGCTTGCTGGCGCGTTCCATCTTTGTGTTGGTTGCACCATTTTATCATGCCCTACGTAACTCGAATCTTGTCCAACCCCGCCGCGGGCTTCGGAAATTTCAAGTTCATACTGTCCAGCGTGTCCCGCAGGATCTGCGCGACCGCCAGATTGCGAAACCACTTGTGATTCGCCGGAATCAAGAACCAGGGTGCATGCTTGGTGCTGCATTTTCGCAGCATGTCCTCATACGCGGCAGTATACTCGTCCCAGGATCGGCGTTCCTGCAGGTCCGCCGGCGAAAACTTCCAGTTCTTGTTCTTGTGCTCCAGCCGGTCCCGGAACCGCGCGGCCTGTTCGTCCTTGCTGATGTAGAGCAGGAACTTGACGATGTGCACGCCGCTTGCGCTCAGCGTCTTCTCGAATTCGTTGATCTGGTCGAACCGTTTCGACCACACCGCCTTCGGCGCCAGCCCGTGTACCCGCACCACCAGCACGTCCTCGTAATGCGAGCGGTTGAAGATCCCGATCTTCCCCCACTCCGGCACGGCCTGGTGGATGCGCCACAGGTAGTCGTGCCGCTTCTCCGCTCCCTCCGGCACTTTGAACGGCGTCACGTCCACACCCTGCGGGTTGAGCCCGCTCATCACGTGCTTGATGGTGCCGTCTTTGCCCCCCGCGTCAATCCCCTGCAACACCACCAGCAGAGACCGCCGCGCTTCGGCGTACAATCGATATTGCAAATCGCACAGCTTGTCGAGGTCCTTCGCGAGTTGCCCCACCCCCGCGTCCTTCGAGATCCCGTGCGTGTTTGCCGGGTCGAAATCCGCCAGCCGGATCCGCGATCCCGGCGCGACCACCAATTCCCGCGCCAGATGTTTCATACGGCCCTCATTCTATCCCGTCGCGCCGCCCGCAAGATGAATCCCCGCGGCCCGTGCCGCCGCAAAATGGGGACTGCTACCAATTCCCGCCTTGGGAATTAGCTAACTAACGCTGTTCCAGATTAATGGCGTGAAGCGATGGAATCCCGGCGGCGAGTGCTTGCAGAATGCAGGTGTAGTACGCAAGTGAATCAAGTTGGAACGGCCTAATTGAGCGGCAGTTCAAAGAATAGAAGCTCCCTACCCGTGGCGGCCTCGGTGAGGCCGGTGATGTAAATAGTGGCTCCGCGTTCCAGACCGGTCTGAAAGTACAAGAAGCCACTGGCGGTGTTGCCGGGTGGCATCATTTGGGCGGTGAACGCGCGTCCTTCAATCTCCCAGGCGTCAAGCGGGTTCTTCTTAGCGAGAACCTTGACCTTGCCGGCGGGGCCGTCAATGAAATTCGGACGCTGCGGTGCGCGCAGGTATCGCACATCCTTGGCCGGCGTGGCATACACGCGATCGTGATTGGGGCCGACGTATTCGGCGCGGAGGTGATCCACGCTGATGGCTTTCCCGGTTTCGTTCTGGATGACGACCAGGACCGGCAGCACGCCATAAGCATACGGATCGACTTTTCCGAAGGCAACCTTTACCTTCTCACCGGATTCGTACGGTTCGACCCCGATGGTGAGCTTGTCGTTGGTTTGGTGATGGGGGAGCGTGTCCGGAGGCCCCGGTTTGAACGGTGGAGGAGTCTTGTCCGCGGCGAACGCGGCGGCTATACTCATAAGTAGAGCCAAACGTTTGAAAACAAAAGGCATCTATTTCCTCTATCGAGTCCTTCAGGCGTTCGGGCTGCCTGTCCTCTTATTGTATTTCCTCTTCCGCGACTGGCGCAGCCGCGGATACTGGCGCAGTTTGCCGCAACGCTTCGGCTTCCTGCCGCGCTCATTTAGACAGACCGGTCCGGGGGCCATCTGGTTGCATGCAGTTTCAGTCGGCGAGGTGCTTTCCTGCCTGGAATTCCTGCGGCGGCTGCGAGTCGAGTTTCCGCGCAGCGGGCTGTTTGTTTCGACATCGACATTGGCGGGGAGGGCCACGGCAGATGAGAAGCTGCAAGGGCTTGCCGACGGAGTTTTCTACGCACCAGTGGACTATGTCTTTGCGGTGCGGCGGGTACTGCGGACGCTGCGGCCGTCGGTAGTGGTGGTGGCCGAAACGGAACTGTGGCCGAACCTTTTCCGCGAGGTGAAGCGCACCGGTGCGGCGCTCACGCTGGTCAACGGGCGGATTTCGGACCGGGCCTTTGGGCGTTACCTCTCATCGCGGTGGTTCTTCCGGGCCGTGCTGCCGGCGCTCGATTCGATCCTGGCGCAGACCGAGCGAATCCGCGAACGGTTTATCGCGCTGGGCGCTCCGTCCGGGCGCGTGTTCCAGAACGGCAATTTCAAGTACGATTTCGAAGCGCGCGGCGTGGATGGCGGATCACCCGTGGTGGCGTTGCTCGAGCGTGTGCGGCCGTCGGCGGTGTGGGTTGCGGCCAGCACCATGGGTCCTGCGGATTCCGGCGACGTGGACGAAGACGACGTGGTGATTGACGCGTATCGCCAACTGGCGGCCGAATGCCCGGACCTGATGTTGATTTTGGCGCCGCGCAAGCCGGAGCGGTTCCGTCTGGTGGCGGAAAAATTGGATGCCGCGGGCATCGTGTATACGCGACGGCAGGCGTTAGACTCGGGCGATGTGGCGCGCGTGCTACTGCTCGATACCATCGGCGAGTTGAGCGGCCTGTTTTCGCTGGCTGACGTGGTGTTCATGGGCGGAAGCCTGGCGCGGCGCGGCGGGCACAACATTCTGGAGCCGGCGCTGTTCTCCAAGCCCGTCATCATGGGGCCGCACATGGAGAATTTTCAGGCCATCGCGGAAGAGTTTCGCGCGGCTGGTGCATGCGTGGAGATTGCCGGCGGGCAGGAATTGGCCGGGGCGCTCGAACGGCTGCTGCGGGACGCGGGCGGGGCGCGCGAAATCGGGCGGCGGGCACAGGCCTGCGCGGAAGCGCGGCGAGGCGCAACCGCTCGCGCAGTCCAAGAAGTGCGGCGGCTGCATGGGGAGTGCGTGCCGCGCTTCAGGTCTGCATTGCCCTGGCTGGCGGTCAAGTGGCCGCTGGCGCGCATTTGGGAATGGGGAGCGAAACGGCGCCAGCGGCGCGACGGTGCGCGGCGGCGCAGCCTGGACGCGCCGGTGATCAGCGTCGGCAACCTCACCATGGGCGGCACCGGGAAGACGCCGTGCGTGCTGCGGCTGGCGGAATTGTTGAACCAGCGGGGCCATCGCCCGGGAATTTTGACTCGCGGCTACGGACGCACTTCGCCGCATGAGTATGTGACCGCGGCGCCGGGCGGCACGGTCGCAGTGCAGTTGTCCGGGGACGAGCCGCAGATTTTCATCCGCTCCGGCCTGGCCGCGGTGGGCATCGGGGCGGACCGTTTCGAAGCCGGCGCGCGTCTGCTGCGCGAGATTGGCGCGGACGTCCTGCTGCTGGACGACGGATTCCAACATTGGAAGCTGGCGCGCGACATGGACATCGTGCTGATCGACGGGCTGGACCCGTTTGGCGGAGGCGATGTTTTTCCCCTGGGACGGTTGCGCGAGCCGGTTGACGGCCTGGCGCGCGCCGATGCCGTTGTGATCACGCGCAGCGGCCACTCCGACCTGGCGCCGGCCATCGAACAGGAAGTGCGGCGGTGGAACCGGCGGGCGCCGGTCTTTCGCGCGATGGTCGAGCCGCACGCCTGGGTGGAGCACTCCACCGGGCGGCGGCTGAGCGTTGCGCCGGCGCCATTTGCGCGCGTGGGCGTTTTCTGCGGGCTGGGCAATCCCGAGTCGTTTCGGCGCACGCTGCGGGCGATGGGAGTGGATGTGGCGGAATGGATCGATTTCGACGATCATCATCGCTACCGGTCGCGCGAACTGCGGCACATTGCACAACAGATGGCGTCGCGGGGCGCAACGGCGCTGGTCACCACCGAGAAAGACGCCGTGAACCTGTGTGAAAGTTGCGATGAACTGATGGCGCCGCTGCCGCTTTACTGGCTGCAGGTGAAGATGCGGATCGAAGGGGAAGAGCAGTTGATGGCGGACGTGGAGCGGGGCATCGCAGAACGGGTGCGGCCGGTGCGGTGACGCACGCGCACTGCTTTGAAGACTCCCGGGGCGTGAATTACTACTGGCGGCTTTTTCAGATGGATCGTACATCGGGCCGCACGACTCCAGCGAAACCTCCAGGCGCTGGACCGCTGACGCGGCCAAACCCGACCAGGGGGTCGTGTTGCGGATCAGGGGATCGGTCGCCTGTTGGTTAGAAGTTCACAATCGACGCGAAACCTACTGGGTCGAGGCTGGCCCCGCCCACCAGGCTGCCGTCGATCTCCGTCTGCGCCATCAACGTCTTGACGTTGCCGGGTTTGACGCTGCCGCCGTAAAGAATGCGGACACCGTCGGCGGCGTCTTTGCCGAACTTCTCGCGGACTTGCGCGCGGATCACGCGGTGCGCGTCGGCGGCGATTTCGGGCGTGGCTGTCTTGCCGGTGCCGATGGCCCAGACCGGTTCGTAAGCAATCACGATTTTGGCGAATTGCTGCCCCGTGAGTGGGGCGATGCCGCCCTGAAACTGCCGGATGAGAACGGCTTCGGTCTTGCCGCCCTCGCGATCTTCCAGACGCTCGCCGACGCAGACGATGGGCGTGAGCTCAGCTTCGAGCGCGGCCTGCATGCGCTTCAGCACGGTCTCATCGGTTTCGCCGAAATACTGGCGGCGTTCGCTGTGGCCGATGATGGCGTAGGTAGCGCCGGTCGCGCGGATCATGGCGCCGGAAATTTCGCCGGTGAAGGCGCCTTCCTTGGCCCAGGCGATGTTCTGCGAGCCAACGTGAATGTGGCTTCCCTGGGCGGCGGCGGCAGCCGCGGCGAGGTTCGTGAAAGGAGGACAAATCACGATCTCGGCATGTTCGGATTTTTCGACCAGCGGCCGGAATTTCTCGAAGAATTGCGTGGTTTCCGCGGGTGTCTTGTACATCTTCCAATTGCCCGCCATGATTGGTTTTCTCATAAGATTTCCCCCAAAAAGCTGGCGCCGTTTGCAATCGACGCGCCGAAATTGGCGGCCACCGTCTGGCCGATGTCGGAAAGCGACGCGCGCAGCCCCAGATCCACGCCGCGGCGGGCCTTGGGTCCGAAGACCAGCAATGGCACGTATTCGCGTGTGTGGTCGGTGCCCGGAACGGTGGGGTCGCAGCCGTGGTCGGCGGTGAAGACCGCGAGGTCGCCGGGCTGCAGCGCCGCTTGGAATTGAGGCAGCCAAGCGTCAAACTGTTCGAGCGCCGCGCTGTAACCTTCGATGTCGTTGCGGTGCCCGTATTGCTGATCGAAATCGACCAGGTTGACGAATATCAGGCCGTCGGCGGACGTCTCCATAGCTTCCAGAGTCTTGGCCATGCCGTCGGCGTTGTTCTTCGTCTTGGAAGATTCGCGAATGCCGCGGCCCAGAAACACGTCGAAGATCTTACCGACGCTGTGGATCGGGACGCCGCGCTCGTCGAGTCGATCGAGCAGCATGCCCGGGGGCGGCGGCACGGCGTAATCGTGACGGTTGGCGGTGCGCGTGAAGTGGCCGGGCGTGCCGATGAAGGGGCGCGCGATCACGCGGCCCACTTCGGCCGGCCCGCGCAGAATTTCACGCGCGGTCTCGCAGATTTTGTATAGTTCCCACAGCGGGATCACCTCTTCGTGCGCGGCCACCTGGAAGACACTGTCGGCGGACGTGTAGACGATGGGCGAGCCGGTGCGCATGTGTTCCACGCCCAGTTCCTGAATGATTTCGGTGCCCGAGGCGGCCTTGTTGCCGAGCGAATGGCGTCCGATGCGCCGCTCGAATTCCCGCATGATCTCCGGCGGAAAACCGTTGGGATAAAGCGCGAATGGTTTTTTGAGATGGATGCCCGCCATTTCCCAATGGCCGGTGGTGGTGTCTTTGCCCGGGGAAGCCAGAGTGCATCGGCCGTAAGCGCCGCTGGGCGCGGCAGCGGCCGGGATGCCAGTCAACGGTTTGATATTGCCGAGGCCGAGTGCGGCCATGTTCGGCAAATGTAAGCCGCGAAGCCGCGCGATATTGCCCAGGGTATCGGCGCCCGGCGGGTCGCCGAAAGACGCGGCGTCCGGCATGGCGCCGATGCCTACACTATCGAGAACGATCCAGATGATGCGACGGAACACTACATTCGAGCGTAACACGCGGATGGCTAACCGCTGCCGGAGCGGTGATGGCCGCGGCGCGGCGCCTGCGCGTCTGCGTCATGCTTTCCTGGTAGCGTTGTCCAGTTTACGGCGCTCTTCCGATATAATCGTTCTAGCCCTCTCCTAGTGGAGCCTGGTTTCACAAGGGGCACCTCTCTCGCCATGCAATCGCGCCGTAATTTCATTGGGAAAGTGGCCACCGGGCTCGCGGGCACGCTGGCCGGCGGCAACGTGCTGGCCGCCGGTGATCGCGTGCGTTTCGGCGTCATAGGGGCGGGCGTGCGCGGCACCGAACTCCTGCGGGAGGCTCTGGCCTGCCCAAACACCGAGTGCGTGGCGATCGCCGACGTTTATACCCGTCGCCTGGAAGACGCCGCCAAGCTCGCTCCGCATGCCAGGCTGCACCTGGATTACCGCCAACTGCTGGAGGAACGCGCGGCCGATGCAGTCATCGTCGCCACGCCCCAACATTTGCATTGCGAGCCGTTCGTCGGGGCGCTCGATGCCGGCAAACACGTCTACCAGGAAAAAACCATGGCCTTCACGGTGGAGCAGGCCAAGCACATGCGAGCGGCTGTGGAGCGCGCGCCGGGCCGCACGGTGGAGATCGGCCATCAGGCGATTTCGAGCGGCCACCTGGCCGACGCCGCGCAGTTCCTGAAGCCCGAACTAATGGGCAGAATCACGTCCATCCAGGCGCGCATGTACCGCAACACACCTCACGGGAAGCCGCAGTGGGCGCGGCCGCTCTATCCCGACATGACCGAAGAGAACATCCATTGGAAGGGCTTTCTGGGGGACGCCCCGCCGCGCGCCTTCGACGCCGGCCGTTACCTCAACTGGCGCTATTACTGGGATTACTCCGGCGGCAACGTCACCGAGAATCTCTGCCAGCAATTGGCATTCTGGTACAAAGCGCTGGGCCTCAAGATTCCGCAATCCGTGACCATGACCGGCGGCCTCTACTTGTGGAAGGACGGCCGGGAGGTGCCCGACACCATGAACGTGGCGATGGAGCACGAAGAGGAATTGCTCTTCACGTGGGACTCCGGTTTCGGCAACGAGCGTTTGAGCGTGACCGAGGACGTGCTGGGCACGGCCGGCTCGATTTCGCGCACACCCCAGACCATTCGCTACGCTCCGGAGAAAAAGAACCGGCCGGATGGCAATGAGATGATCGGCGTCACGCGCACCGATCCCCGCGCACACATGCAAAACTTTTTCGATTCCATCCGCAACGGCCGCCAGCCCAACTGCGGCTTCGATGTGGGATACCGTGTCTCGATCGCCTGCCGCATGGCCGTCGAGAGTTTTCGCCGGCAGCGCACCGTCCGCTGGGATCCGGTGAAGGAAGAGATCGTCTGAGGCCCGCGTAGTGGATTTCGAGTACACTCCGGAACAGATCCAATTACGCAAAGCGGTGCGCGAATTCGCCCAGGCCGAAATCGCCCCGCACGTCATGGAATGGGATGAGGCGCAGCAGTTTCCCCACGAAGTGATTCGGAAACTCGGCAGCCTGGGCTACATGGGAGCCATTTTCCCGGAGGCGCTGGGCGGCGCCGGGATGGGCTACATCGATTACTCGATCATTATTGAAGAGCTGTCGCGCGTGGATGGTTCGGTGGGCATCATTCTTGCGGCGCACACCTCCCTCTGCACCAACCACATTTACAAAATGGGCAGCGAAGAACAGCGCCACCGCTATGTGCCCAAGCTGGCTTCGGGAGAATGGCTGGGCTGCTGGTCGCTGACTGAAGCGGAAGCCGGGTCGGACCCGGCGGGCACGCGCACTCACGCGGACCCGGACGGCGACGGCTGGGTGCTGAACGGCGCCAAGACCTTCACTACCAACGCGCACTACGCCGACGTTTGCGTAGCCATGGCCGTCACCGACCGCGCCGCCGCCCAGCACGGCATCTCCGCCTTTATCGTGGACAAAGGCACGGCGGGCTTCCGTCTGGGCAAAAAGGAAAACAAGCTGGGGCTGCGCGCCAGTACCACCGGCGAAGTGATTTTCGAAAGTTGCCGCCTGGCGCCGGAGCAACTCCTGGGGAAGAAGGACCAAGGCTTGGTCGACAGCCTGAAGGTGCTCGACGGGGGCCGCATTTCGATTGCCGCGCTTTCCATCGGGATGGCGCAGGGCGCGTACGATGCCGCGCTCCGCTATTCCAAGCTGCGTAAGCAGTTCTCGCGGCCCATCTCGGAGTTTCAGGCCATCCAGCACAAGCTCGTGGATATGGCTGTCGATCTGGATGCCGCGCGCCTGCTGAATTACCGCGCCGCCTGGATGTTCGACCACGGCCAGCGCGTGACGCGCGAATCCTCCATGGCCAAACTCTTCGCCTCCGAAGCGGCGGTGCGCATTGCCGGCGAGGCCGTGCAGATCCACGGCGGCTACGGATTCATCAAAGATTACCCGGTGGAGAAGTTTTATCGCGATGTGAAGCTGTGCACCATCGGGGAAGGCACCAGCGAGATTCAGCGTCTGGTGATTGCACGGCAACTTCTGGAAAGTTGATGAACTCTCTCGCTCGTAAGATCCGCGAAGGCGACGCGCGCGCTCTGGCTCGCGCCTCGACTGGTATTGAAAACCGCGACCCGCAGGCGCTCGAGACGCTGCGGGAACTGAAGGAATTCGCCGGACACGCGCGAATCATTGGAATCACCGGCCCGCCCGGCTCCGGCAAGAGCACCCTGGTGGATGCGATGGCGACGGCCCTGCGCATTCAGGGCAAGACCGTGGCCATCCTGGCGATCGATCCCACTAGCCGCATCACCGGCGGCGCGATTTTGGGCGACCGCATCCGCATGCAGCAGCACCACGCCGATCCGGGTATCTTCATTCGTTCCATGGCGACGCGCGGATCGGTGGGTGGCTTGGCGCGCGCCACCGCCGATCTGGTGCGGCTCATGGATTGCGCCGGCAAGGATTTTGTCGTTATCGAAACGGTCGGCGTGGGACAGGACGAAATCGAAATCGCCGGCCTCGCGCAAGTGACCGTGGTCGTGCTGGTGCCGGGCATGGGCGATGACATCCAGGCCATCAAGGCGGGGATCATGGAAATTGCGGATGTCTTCGCCATCAACAAGTCCGATCAGCCGGGCGCCGGCCGCGTGGAGCGCGAGTTGCATGCCATGTTCGGCCTCTCCGAAGGCCGCCATCCGGCCATCGTGAAGACCGTCGCCACCGAAGGGAAGGGAATCGCGGAGTTGCTGGAAGCTTGTAGCGCCAACCATCTTGTTGCCGGCGGCCGGCCGAAGAAGCTCGCCGGCGACAAGATTGCCGGCGTTACCATCGACCATCTGGGCGTCGCCGTGAAGAGCCTGGAGCAGGCAGCCGCGTTTTACGAATCCATCGGCCTCGCCGTGGGACATCGCGAGACTGTCGCCACCGAGAAAGTGCATGTCGCCATGCTGCCGGCGGGCGATTCGTGCATCGAGCTTCTGGAACCGTCGGACGCCGATTCTCCGATAGGAAAATTCCTCGAAAAACGCGGGCCCGGCCTGCACCACGTGGCATTGCGCGTTCCGGATCTGAGCGCGGCGGTGGAGCGCCTCCGGGCATCCGGAGCGCGCCTGCTGAATGAGCCGCGCCGCGGCGCCGGCGGTCATCTTTACGTCTTCGTGCATCCGGCCTCAGCCGGCGGCGTGCTATTGGAATTGATACAGGAGAGTGCCAGTTGAAAGCGGAAATCGGAATTATTGGGGGCAGCGGGCTATACTCCATGCCCGGCTTTGAAGCCACTGAGGAGGTCAGTACCCAGACGCCTTTTGGCAGTCCGTCGGACAATTACATCCTGGGCACACTGGCGGGGCGGCAGGTTGCGTTCCTGGCGCGCCACGGACGGGGCCACCGCATCTCGCCTTCGGAATTGAATTTTCGGGCCAACATTTATGGCATGAAATCGCTGGGGGTGGAACGCATCATTTCTCTCAGTGCGGTTGGATCGCTCAAAGAGGAACACCGGCCGCTCGATTTCGTCATCCCCGATCAGTTTTTCGACCGCACCCGTGGCCGCGTGTCCACCTTCTTCGGTGAGGGCCTGGTCGCGCACATCAGTTTCGCCGATCCCATCTGCCCCGAACTGGCGGAGGTGGTGACCGGCGCGTGCGCAACCGCGGGCGTCCATGCGCACAAGGGCGGTACCTATCTCTGTATGGAAGGCCCCGCCTTTTCCACCAAGGCCGAATCCAATGTCTATCGAAGCTGGGGCATGGACGTGATCGGCATGACCAACCTGCAGGAAGCCAAGCTGGCGCGCGAGGCGGAGATCTGTTACGTCACCGTGGCCATGGTGACCGATTACGACTGTTGGCATGCCGATCACGACGCCGTCGCCGTAAGCGACATCATCGCCAACCTGGCAAGCAACGCCGAGAATGCGTGCAAGGTGGTGGCCGCCGCCGTGGCCGCCATGCCCACCGGACGCGCCTGCAAGTGCGGGTCCGCGCTCGCTTACGCGATCCTGACGCAACGCGCCCTTGTGCCCGAAGCCACGCGCACCAAGCTGGGGATCTTGATTGACAAGTACTTCGTGTAGCGAGATGGCGCAAGAGTTGTTGGCGCGCGCGATTGCCGGGGAAAGCCCGGCCGAGTTGCCGCGCGCGCTGTTGGAAGATCACTGCGAGCAGGCGCTGTTTTCCATCCTGGCGGAGGGACTGGCGGACCGCTTCGAGCCGGCTCTGTGCGACGTCTATGCCCGGTTGTTCTCCCAGGCCATCGCGGCCGTGGTGGATGGCGCCGACGCCGGCGCGCTCGTTGCCCGCTATCGCCGCGTCCGCCGCGTTCGCCCGGTTACCGCGGAGCCGTCCCGCGTCTTTGTGCTGTCGCGCGTTACGCTGGGCGCCGATGTGGCCGTGACCAGCGTGCTGCTGGACGCCGCCAAACGGCGCTTCCCCGGGGCCGAAATTGTCTTCGTCGGGCCGCAGAAGAATTACCAGTTGTTTGAGGCCGACCCGCGCATCCGCCACGCGGCCGTGGCTTACCGCCGCGGCAGCTTGCGCGATCGCCTGGCCGTGCGGGAGGAACTCAGCGCGCTGCTCGAAGCGCCCGATTCGCTGACCATCGATTCCGATTCGCGCCTCACCCAGTTGGGATTGCTTCCGATCTGCCCCGAGGACCGTTACCACCTCTTCGAGAGCCGCGCCTACGGCGGCGCGAGCGGCAAGCCGCTTCCGGAACTGGCGGCGGCGTGGGCCGAAGAAACCCTCGGCAGTGCCGGTGCAAAGCCGTTCGTGGCTCTGGGCGCGCCGCCGGACCATACCGCGGCGATCGCCGTCAGCTTGGGTATCGGCGAGAATCCGGCCAAGCGCCTGCCCGATCCGTTCGAAGAGAGTCTCGTCCGTCTGCTCGCCGGGCGTGGCGTGGGCATCTGTATCGATAAAGGCGCGGGCGGCGAAGAGGCCGCGCGTGTGGAACGGGCTGTCGAGCGCTCCGGCGTGCGCGCTACTTTCTGGAACGGATCCTTCGCTGGCTTCGCCGCGATCATTGCGGCCAGCCGCCTATACGTCGGCTACGATTCCGCCGGCCAGCACGTGGCCGCCGCCGCCGGAGTCCCGCTGATCAGCATCTTCGCCGGTTTCCCGGTCCCGCGGATGTTCGATCGCTGGCGGCCCGCGGCGCACGGCGGCGCCGTCATCCGCATCGACCAGCCCGATGCTACCGAGGCCTTAGGCAGGGTGCGCCAAGCGCTAACATCCTTGCAGTAAACTGGGCATCATGGCGGAATTGGAACAGGCACGCGCATGGATTGCCGCGGCCACGCCGCTCGCTGTACTGACCGGCGCGGGCATCTCGGCCGAATCCGGCATCCCCACCTTTCGCGGCGCCGGCGGCCTTTGGAAAGACTACAAGCCCGAGGATCTCGCCACGCCCGAGGCTTTCGCCAAAGACCCGCGCCTGGTCTGGGAATGGTATAACTGGCGGCGCGAGCTGATTGCCAAGGCCGTGCCCAATGCAGCGCATCGCGCGCTGGTTGCGCTTGAAAAGCGCAAGCGCGGCTTCACCCTGATTACGCAAAATGTGGACGGCCTTCACGACCGCGCCGGCAGCGGCAAGATCCTCAAGCTGCACGGCGATATCTGGCGGATACGCTGCACGGACTGCGGCGCCAACTGGCCCGACCGCCGCGTGCCTCTGCCCAAGCTGCCACCGCATTGCGCCTGCGGCGGCTTGGCGCGTCCCGGCGTGGTTTGGTTCGGCGAGCCGCTGCCTGACGGCATGATGAAAGAAGCCGAGCATGCCGTGGCGGCGGCGCAGGTCGTGCTGGTGATCGGCACGTCCGCCGTAATTTATCCCGCCGCCGGCTTGATCCCCTACGCCCGGTACGCGGGGGCTAAGATAATCGAAATCAATACGGAGGAGACGGCGGCCTCCGCACAGGTGGATTGCGTGTTGCGCGGACCGGCCGCAGAATTGCTGCCGCTGCTGCTCGGATCTTGACTTTGCAGCAGTTTTCCTCAGTGCCGCTCCGGTGAATCCACAGCTACCTGTTTCGTTGCGGCTTCGCCAAGCTACGCGCTTTTAGGATAACAACCCAGCACGCGCAGGAAATCCGCCAACTCTCCCAGATGGCGCAGCGCATTTTGTGCGTTGGGCGTGTCTACGCGGCCCAGGAAATCCACATAAAAGAGATATTCCCAAGGTTTGCCGCGCAACGGTCGCGATTCGATTTTGGTGAGATTCAGGTCGCGCAGGGCGAACACGCTCAGCGCCCGGAATAGCGAGCCCGGGATATTGCGCGTGCTGAACACCAGCGAAGTCTTCCATTGCGCCTTGTGGACGCCAAGGAGGCTGTGCCGGGCATCCGCCGGCCGCCGAAGAAGGAAAAAACGGGTGAAATTGCGGCGGTCGCTTTCAATCGAACGGCGCAAGATGTGCGCTCCATAGATCTGCGCGGCCACCGACGAAGCGATCGCGGCGGCGTCACTAAGTCCTTCTTCTGTGATCATTTTGACGCTGCCGGCGGTGTCGTAATATGGAATTCGCTCGATTTGCGGATTTGCTGAAAAGAAATCCAGGCACTGGTTGAGCGCTACCGGATGGGAAAACACTCGCCTGATTTTGGAAAACGCCACGCCTTTTGGCGCGATCAAATTGTGCACAATTCTTACGCTGGTTTCCGCAACAATCGGAAATTCATAGTTCACCAGGTGGTCGTAATTCTCGTGGACCGATCCCGCCAGCGTGTTCTCGATGGGTACCACAGCGCCAGAGGCGCGCCCGGACTTCAAGTTGAGGAACAGTTCCTCGAAGCGTTCACACGGCAAGACCGCCACGTTGGCGCCCGCCAGCTTGCGAGTGGCTTCCTCGCTGAAAGCGCCCCGCGCGCCCTGGAAGGCGATCGGGCCCGCATGCTTCTTCTTCACCGCGAGCTTCTTCATCAGGCCCCCCCTTGCCAGCGGCGCACCAAGTGATCGGGGATGCCCAGGAGATCGAGGACGCGGTCCACGCTGTGGTCCACCAGATCCATGACGGTTTGCGGATGGTGATAAAAACCGGGAATTGGTGGCGCAATGATGGCGCCCATTTCCGCCAATGCGGTCATATTTCGGAGGTGCCCCAAATGAAAAGGGCTCTCCCTGACCAGCAGAATCAGCTTGCGTTTTTCTTTGAGAATGACGTCCGCCGCCCGCACCATGAGGTTGGAACTGATTCCGGTGGCGATAGCCGACATGGTGTGGATGGAGCACGGCGCCACAACCATGGCGTCGGTTGGGTAGGATCCGCTGGCCAGCCGGCAGCCGATATCCTCATTGGAGTAGCAATGGTCGGCCAGTTTCTTGACTTCCGCCGCTGTTTTGCCGGCTTCTAGAAACAGCGTCTTCTCTCCCGAACGCGTCAGGATTAAATGCACCTCCAGACTATCCTTTCCGCGAAGCCGTTCGAGCAGGCGAAGGCCGTAGATCGCACCACTCGCGCCGCAGATACCCACGATTACTTTCACGCCGGCTCCTCCCCTGTTTTCTGCGTTGTTCCGGTTTCAGAACAAAAACGTGCGTTTTGTCTTGCCGCGATTGAATGCGCGGGTTATAATTCCCTCGGCTTCCGCGACCGTCTTCACAGTCCGGATGGCCTTACAGCGAGGATCATAGCATGGAGCGGCCCGGCGAAAAACTAAAGCAGGCGAGGGAGCGGCTGAAGTTGACCTACCGGGACGTCGCGGAAGCCAGCCAGGCGCTTGCCCGGCGCCGTTCCAGCGAAGAGTTTGCCATTGCCTTAAGTCGGCTGGCCGATATTGAAAACAAAGGCACGGTTCCTACCATTTATCGGTTGTATTCGCTCTGCGCTATCTACCGCCTGGAACTCCGCGAGGTGCTCGGGTGGTACGGAGTGCCGCTCGATGACCTGCCGTCTGATGCCCTGACTATCGGTCTGGACGAAACCCATGCCATCGGCTTTTCGGCCGACGGCCCGGCCACGCTTCCGCAGTCCATTGATCGGGAAATTGACCTGAAGCAAACCACATTTCTCAGTCACCTTGTGCGACGATGGGGGAAAGTGCCGCTGAATTTCCTGGCCGGGCTGGATATTCGGCACTACCGGTATGGCCTGATTGGCCTCGAAGACTGGTCAATGTCGCCGGTTATCCAGCCCGGAGCCATGGTGCTGATTGATCAGAACCGCCGGCGCATTGCACAAGGCGGCTGGACCAGCGAGCATGATCGGCCGATTTATTTTCTGGAACACCGCGACGGTTACCGTTGCGGTTGGTGCGCCCTGGCGAACCAGCGACTCATAGTACTGCCCCATCCCGCGTCCCAGCAGCCCCCAGCTGTTTTCGACCCTGCTGAGATCGACGTGGTGGGCCAAGTCATTGGAGTGGGTATGCTGCTCGACCCGTCAAGACGGCGGCATGTTCGACCTCCAGCAACCCCATTAAAGTCTCCAGATCTGTAAGATAGAGCCGCCGTTCGACATCGCGCGCGGTGGCTGGCACCAGGTCGCGGTAGTGCATCGTGTAACGCGAATTGCCGGGTTCCCGCAGATATTCATCTAGGTCCGATTTCTGTTCGGCCAAGCTGAATCCCAGCCACTCCGCGAATACCTGGTGGTGGCTGCGGCAGAGCGCACGGTCGGCGGCCTCGCTGCCCATCATGCGCAAAAGGTCGCTGTGACAATACCGGCCCGTGGCCGAGTCCCGCAACGAGGCAAGGAAAACCAACCGGCCGAAGTGTGTGGAGATGCGCGACAGTATTTTCCGCCACACCTGGGCCGCCGGCGCCGATTGCGGATTGGCAGGCGAATCGCTCAGTTTCCACTCCTCTGGCGGCCAGCGCAGGCGGTCGAATCAGGCCCACTCGCCCGCAGTGTTGTCGCTCCTACATTCTATACCAACCGAAGGTGAATGTTGCCCATTGCCTCCAACCTGGATGCCACTTCTAGAACCTTCGTACTGTGCGATGTTCCACTTTTGGAAAACTTTTGGCAAAACACCCTATTACGGTATGGTCACGTCTAGTATAGTACTCAGCTTACTTGCGTAAGTTAGCAGTGGAAAGGAAACCTACCGATGAAGAAGCTTGTTCTGCTCGCGCTGGTTGCATTTGCCTTCTTGGCGTCGGCTCGGACAGCGCGGATTGACATCCCGATTCCGCAGTGCAGTCCCTGCCCCTTCGTGCAGTAGTTGAAAGATTTAGACTGCCAGCGCGGCACCTGATGCTAGAATCGGGCAGATGGGATTCATACCGGACGCCGCGCTGGCTTCGTTTTTCCAAGCTTCCCTCCAGGGGGTTGCCCTACTGAGTGGATCGTCGTTTGTCCATTGGTTTGACTTCGGTAGATTCTTCGAAGTAATTCTCATCCTCGGCTCCGCCCTGACAGCCTTGAAGCTTTACCAAATCGGTCTTCATCGCCGGTACCGTATTCTTTTTGCCTACCTGATATTAAGAGTCCCCTACATTTCCTCCGCGTTCTTGCGGGATACTCGGCCCAGATTCTACGCGTGGTTCTTCGTCTTGTCTGAACCCTTGATCATGATTCTCTATGTCTTGATCGTTCTCGAATTGTATAGCATGGTTCTGGAACAGTATCAGGGCTTGTACACCCTCGGCCGGTGGGCCATGGGCGCTGCCATGACGCTTGCTTTGGCTGTATCAATAGTGAGCCTGAGGGTGGCCACCAACCAGGGACAGAAATTCTCTTGGATAATCTCTGAGCTCAAAATCGAAGCCCGGCTTGATCTCGCCCTGGTCCTGTTTATCTTATTGATTATATGGTTCTTGAGTCGTTATCCAATTCGCTTGAACCGCAACGTCGTGGTACACACAATCGTGTATTCGGTCTTTTTCTTTGCCAATAGCCTCGGCTTGCTCTTATGGCTTTTTCAGATTAAGATCCAGGACGCAGTCAACACCAGGTTCAACACCATACTGATGGGAATCGCCTCAGCCTGTGTGATCGCCTGGTGGATTGGATTGACCAAAAAAGGCGAGGAAGTTCAAGTGCATTTGCCTTCGCTGGGGCCCGGCGCCGAACAAAAGGTCATGCAACAACTTGAGGCCTTAAACGCCACCCTGTTAAAAGCCTCGCAAAAATAGGTTGATATCCTTTGTCAATATAGTACTCGTATTACCTGTCCTCAATTGCTTTTCCTTCCGACTTAACGTATGATTTCAACGACGAATATTTCCAAGTTTCATGGACTGTCTGATTGCCATTTCGATTGTGACCAGTATGGCGTTGATTCTGGCGCTGATCGTCCTCATTCGCAAGGTCGCCTTTAACGGCAGCAGCCTTCCCGTAACAGCCGAGTGGATCGATGAACTATCGATCGACCGTTATCGGCCCATGATGCGCCTTCTCGATGGGAACGATCTGAAGTTTCTCAAGTCGCAACCGGGCTTTACCCGCAAGATGGCCACCAACCTCCGTATCCAGCGCTGCCAGATTTTCCGCGGCTACCTGCGCTGCCTCAACGCGGATTTCCAAAAGGTTTGTGCGGCTATCAAGATTCTGATGTTGCAGTCGCTGCAGGATCGGCCGGATCTGGCCGGCGTGCTCATTCACAACCAGTTGGTGTTTGCTTTGGGCATGCAGTCCGTTCAGATTCGCCTCCTCCTGTTCCGCTGGGGCATCTGTGGGGTAGATGTTACAGACTTGGTTAAGACGTTCGATTTGATGCGCCTCGAGTTGCGTAGTCTGGTGCCGGCTGATATGCCGGCTGGAGCTTAGCCCCTCCCGGATCTCCCGGCGGCTGTAGGCATGTGTGGTTTTGTGCTCCTACAGCCGCTTTAGCATTTCCTTGGCTTCCTTCCACTTCGGAAATTTCTTCTCGGCTTCTCTGAAATCCTTGGTGTGTACCCTTCGCCTCGTTCCACTGTGCTCCACCGGATAGCGCAAGTGCAGCATCTCGTGAAACATCACGTACTCCAACGCCAGCGCCGGCACTCCCGGACGATCCAGAATCCGGTTGATGATGATGGCGTTGTGCGATGGATCGAAGTGGCCCAGCATGCTCCGCGACACCCCGCGGCTCCAGCCCAGACGTGGCATCCCCATCAGCCCGTCGAAATGCTCGCGGTTGAGGCGCTCGAAAACCTCTTCCAAGTTGTGGCCGTCGCCTTGCGGTCCCGAGACGAATTTCCGCCCCCGGATCTGCCGCATCAGGTGTGCCTGCCGCCGCACATCCCGGCGGTTAAGGTACAGCCGGTAACGGTGCGAGTATACCCGCCCCACCGGCTTGCGGTAAAGCTTGCCGAGCAGGATGTACGCCAGCGCTTCGGTCACCGGCGCCGGCGCCCCCGCCAGGATGTCGGAAATACGCACCAGAAGGTGCCCGTCCTCCAGCCGGATGAAGCTGTCGGCATTGGCGAAGCGGCAGAATTCCACGTGCATCTCCGGCACCGCCGTGCGCGGCTTCAGTTCGCGAAACACGCGGGCATAAATCTCCTCCGGCGTCTCGAAAAACAAGGAGCTCTGGAGGCCCTCGAGACCCGGCCCCGCTACTCGTTCTCCCATCTTCCACTAGAGTACCGCCGCGGGCCGGGTGGCCGCGCGACATTCGATCCGAACTTCGTCAAGGACAACTTGCATTCCCTACACCCGGATGAGTTACCCTGAACCCTTAAGGACCAATCAAATTGCTCAAGGCGAAAATCAGCGCGCTGGGGTGCTTCACGCCTCCCGGCCTGCTCACTAATCAAGACCTCGAAAAGCTCGTGGAGACCAACGACCAGTGGATTCTCGAGCGAACCGGAATTCGCGAACGCCACATTGCGGATCCCGGAATGGCGACTTCCGATATGGCTGTCGCCGCTGCCAAATGCGCGTTGGCGCAGCGCGGCATTGACGCCTCGGAAATTGACGCGATTATCGTCTGCACCGTCACGCCCGACTACATGTTCCCCGCCACTGCCTGTCTGGTGCAGCATGGAATCGGAGCGAAACATGCCTGGGGCTTCGA
This sequence comes from Bryobacterales bacterium, assembly GCA_963842505.1. Lineage (GTDB taxonomy): Bacteria > Acidobacteriota > Terriglobia > Bryobacterales > Bryobacteraceae > PALSA-129. The sequence continues at coordinate 352,660 of CAWJGZ010000002.1, read as the reverse complement.
CCTTGTCGCGGCCTGCTCCAGCTTTGTCTACGGTTCCACCGTGGGCGCTCACCTGGTGGGTGCCGGGACCCACAAGAAGGTTCTCGTGATCGGCGCCGATACCATGAGCCGCATCATCGATTACACCGATCGCGCCACCTGCGTGCTGTTCGGTGACGGCGCTGGCGCCGTCTTGATCGAGCCCGTCGAAGCCGGCGAAGAAAACTTGGGCTTCATGGACTTTCTGGGCGAAATCGATGGCGCCGGCGGTGACTACCTCAAAATGCCGGCCGGCGGCAGCCGCTTGCCCGCTTCACACGAAACCGTGGACAAGCGCCTACACTACGTTCACCAGGATGGCAGTCAGGTTTTCAAGTATGCCGTCCGCAAGATGTACGAAGCCTGCCGCGACTTGCTGCGGCGCAACGGGCTGACTGGCGACGACGTGGCCGTGATGATTCCGCACCAGGCCAACAAGCGCATCATCACCGCCGCCGGCGATCGCCTCGGCATTGCCCCGGAAAAGGTGATGATCAATATCGACCGGTACGGCAACACAACCGCGGGCACGATTCCTCTGGCTACCCGCGACGCCATCCAGGAAGGCCGCCTCAAAAAGGGCGACATCGCCTTGCTGGTCGCCGTGGGCGCCGGCTACACCGTAGGCGCCAGCCTTTGGCGCTGGGCGTATTAGGCGCCGCGGTAGCCTGCGGCGACAACATCGGCAGAGCGGCCGATGTTGAGGAGGCAGAAGCCAGGAGTCGGAATGGGGACCGAAGACGTGCGGCGTGTGGTTTATTCCGGCTCCTGACTCCTGACTTCCATATCCCGAAGGGATATCAGGGGCGTAGCCCCTGCTCTCTGATCCGCACTCCCACTTCTTTGCCCGCCGGCACTTCCACCGTCAGGATGCCCGCGCGGTCAGAATCTTCCTCGTACATTTCTTCATCGTCGACTTCCACCTGATACGTGTGGCCGGGATCGAGGCCCACCAGGTAAACGGCGCCGCCCGGCTCGACCGTCACGCGGAACTTCCGCGATGTGCGGGCAAAGCACACCGCTGCCGGTCCCAGCAGCACCGGATCGGGCGAGCGAGCAGCGTCGACCGAACTCACGTGGCCGTCTTCGAAGATCTGCATCACGCCGCGGAAAAGGCCGAACCAGGCCGCCGAATCTTCCCAACTCGAGCGCGCGAACAACTCGCTGGAGTCCGCGCCGTGCCAGGCCAGCGGCGCATGGTAGTAGCTCAGGCCGGGCTGATAGGGATTGGCCCACAGAAATTCGTACGGCGCGGCGAAAGGGCTGCGCATCAGAAAGCGATCGTGCATCAGCCAGCCCTGCAACATCTGGCTCTCCAGGGCGTTAGTGTCAAAGGCCACCATGGCCATGTCGGCGGCGCGCGAAATTGCCGCCAGACGCAAGTCAGGCTCGCCGATCCGCGGCTCCGCGCCAATGTAGTAATCGTTCTCCGGCGCCGGGAACACCGCCGGGTAGTAGCTGAGCAGGTGCGCGATGGGATAATCCTTGAAAAACGCCCGCGCCGATTCGCGCAGATCGAGGTTCGTGTTATCGCGTATCACGTGCAGCAGTTCGTAAAGAGCGTAGGCGTCATCGCGCGGGATGATGTCTCGGCCAGCCGTGAGCGCCGGCGCCATCCGGCCTTCCCACCATCCGTGAACTGCGCGTTCCAGTTCGCGCCGCGGCGCATCCGGCACGTGATCGAACAGCGCCACCGCCGCCAGCACGCGCGACCGCACCGCCGGAACACTCTCATCGGAAGCCGTCTGGGTTATTCCCTTTACCATCCGCGCTGTGAGGTCGCGCTTCTGCGCTTCGCTGAGAAGATCCTGGCACCAGTCGAACACCAGGGCTTGCTGGCGCAGGTCGGCGCCCGCCCCCAGAGCCCACGTGATGGCCGCGTGACCCGCATCGGCGTCTTCGGCTACCTGGTAGTAGAGGGCTTGTGCCAGCCCCGGCTCCGGCATAGGCGCGTGGCCTGCCATCAGCGTGAAGAACTGCTGCCACCGCATGGATTCCCGCTCGCGTTCGCGCCGCAGCAGCCGCAGCCGTGCCGGGCGCAGCAACAGGCGGGGATGAACGGTCGAAACCACCACCGGCTCGCTGGAGAACGGCGTCTGGCCGGCCGTCGGCGTCTGGGCCGCCGCCATCGCGGCCGACCACAGCAAAACACTCAGACCCACGCCTGTTTTCATCTGTCCTGATTGTGTCATAGCGACACACTTCCCGCCCATCCTTCCCCACGCCGGCGTTCCCGCCTGATCTGCAAAATACTGTAATTAAAACGCTCTAAGAGGATTGACACGTGGAGGTCTGATTGCTATTTATAGAGCTGAATTGGCGAAGTAACCTCTCAAAACCTGCCCTCTGCTGCAACCGGCAGGCGGACGAAGAGTGGGCCGAAGAAGACAGCGTGCTTGCGGGAGCCGATGTTTGCAGTAGTTTTAGCTCACCATTCTCCCCTTGTTTGTTGCTGCAGAGGGGTTTTTTGCCGAACGGTTTCGATCTCTCCGGGGGATCACTGGTAGCGGAGTTTGTCTGGTGTTTTCTGGTGTGGGAAAGAGGACGCGGACCTGGCCAGGAATCAACCGATTTTAGTTTCGATCAGATAGCCCGACGCCGGATCCCAGCCCAAACCTGGGCGAGCCGCATCGGATTGGGTCCCGAACGTCTAGGGGCTGATCCGGTGCGGTTTTTCTTTGTCGCGCGTCGGCCTCAGTAGCTCAGGGTCCCGGTTCGCGGCGTTTCTTCCGGATTGGGCAGGTACAGGGTCTTGCAGTGCTCGCAACGGTAAATCTCTGCGTCCTTCCCATATTTTTGTTTCACCTCGTCGCCGAAGAAATACCAGCGCTTCAGGTGGCCTGCGCAGAGTTTTCCCTTTTCGTCTTTTTCGCTGCAAGCGCGCATCCGCGGCGCCCGCCGCTTCACCTTGGTGCCGTCGCTGAGTGTGCCGACCAGTTCCGCCACCGGCATGGCCTGGTCCGATACCGCATATTTCGGGTTCGCCATATCAGAAGGATGAGTATATCAGGTGGCCTGCGGCGCTGGTGCGTTCAAGCTATAATCGGGTTACCGATTTCCCCAAAAAAGGAGTCTGCCTTGCGAAAAAAAGTCACGGTCGTCGGCGCTGGAAACGTCGGCGCCAATTGTGCGTTACGAATTGCCGATAAGGAACTCGCCGATGTAGTCCTGGTGGACGTGGTTGAAGGCGTTCCCCAGGGTAAAGGGCTCGACTTGCTCCAGTCCGGCCCGGTCCAAGGCTACGACGTTACTGTGGCCGGCTCCAACACCTATGAGCTCACAACTGATTCCGATCTTGCCATCATCACGGCGGGCTTCCCGCGCAAGCCCGGAATGAGCCGCGACGACTTGCTGTCCGCCAACTACGACATCATCCGCAACGCCACCGAACAAGTGGCCAAGTATTCGCCCAACTGCATCATCATCGTGGTCACCAACCCGCTCGACGCCATGGCCCAGGCGGCTTTGTGGGTTCTCGAAGTTCCCCAAGCGCCGTGTTGTCGGCATGGCCGGCGTGCTCGATAGCGCGCGCTTCCGCACCTTCATCGCGCAGGCGCTCAATGTTTCAGTGGAAAACGTCACCGCCGTCGTCATGGGTGGCCATGGCGACACTATGGTGCCGCTGGTGCGCCTGAGCAGCGTCTCGGGAATCCCGCTCACCGAGTTGATGGACCAGGCGACCATTGACGGGATTGTCGACCGGACCCGCAACGGCGGCGCGGAAATCGTCAGGTATCTGAAGACTGGCAGCGCCTACTACGCTCCGTCGGCCGCGGCTGTGGAGATGGCTGAGTCGATCCTCAAGGACAAGAAGAAAGTGCTGCCCTGCGCCGCCTATCTGGAAGGCGAGTATGGCATCAACGGTCTCTACGTGGGAGTTCCGGTCAAGCTCGGAGCCGCGGGCGTCGAGAAGATCTACGAGATCAAGCTCACGGCCGAAGAGCAGACCATGCTGAACAAGAGTGCCGCCGCCGTTCAGGAATTGATCGACGTGCTCAAAAAGAAGTAGCGCCGTTAAGACCAACTGGTAGCGCCGGCGGTCTTGCTGCCGGTGTCTTGTGCGCGCCTGAATCGCAGGCTTTCAGCGTTCCCCTAGGATTCCACCGGCCCGCCGTCGCGGCAGAGCTCCTGCAAGATGTTCTGCCGCTGCGCCGCCGCCGTTGCGACCGCCGATTCCATCCCCAGCCAGTACAATATGCCGCCGATTGCCGCGGCTGCTGCCAGCACCGCAAGGAACGCCGTCTCGCTGCCAAGCGTCCAGCGCGCCATGTAAGCCAGGATCACCGGCAGCAACACCAGCGGGTACAGCAGCATCACCAAAACCTGCCCGCGGTTGCCGCTGCCGCCACGCCCCATGCGTTCCGGGCTCAGTGCCCGCGGATATCGCACCGAACTGATGTTGCCCAGCGCCATCAGGTACATCGCGCAGATCGTCACCACCATCAGCGTCTCCGCCAACTGCCCTGGCGCGAAACTCATTCGCAATGCCAGCGTGATGCCGGCCAGCACCAGGGTTTCCAGATACACAAAGAACAGGCAGGCGATATTCTTCCCCAACAGCACTCGCGAGAGCGGCTGCGGCGCCGCGAAATAGAACAGGGCGGCCGAGCGATCCAATCCGAAGCAGTTCCAGTATGTCACCTGGCCGATCAGCGTCATGGCGTAGACGCACACCAGCGTCAGAAAATTTCGCGAGAAGCTGTCCCCGTGCATGTTGCTCCGCGCCGGCAGCCACACCATCAACCCAAACGAAAAACCCATCACGAAGACCATGCGGAAACGCGCCGACCGCGCCAGCGTGCGCAGCTCCTTTTCGACGATGGCCGCCAGCGGATCGCGCCACAGCAGCGCCGGAATGCGGTACAACGCATCCCTCCAGAACTGCGTGCGCCCTGGAGCCGGCTTGAGCGAAGTGGCTTGCGCGGCCAGCGCGTCGTAGCGTAAGTTGCGCCCAAATTGACTGCGTCCGAACCACCCCGCCGCCAGCGTCCATGCGCACAGCGATAGCCACACCAGCCACATGGAACCGGCTTCCCGGTGTGTTGCGAGAGGCGCGGCTGGCAGGAACGCCCGCGCCGCGGCGCTCCACGGCAATCCGAAAGCGCCCGCGCCGGCACCCGCCGCGTGCAACCACTCGGGCCTGAACCCGGCTCTCATCAACACCCGCGGCCCCATCCACAGCAGCGCCATCAGTAGGGCAACCAGCTCCCGGACTTTCCGTTTCGAGAGCAGCCGTTCCAGCAGGCTCCGCGTGCCGGAGGCCAGCAAAAGGTTGAACGCCACGAACAACAGCGTCGCGCCGGCCACCCGCGGCAGCGCCTCCAAGCCGCCCGTGGTCCGGTTGGCGAGCAGCCCCAGCGCTCCGCCCGCCAGCACCATCGCCATCTCCAGTCCTGTCATGAGCCGCAGCACCAGTTCCACCAGGAACAGTTCCTGGTGTGGAATCGGATACAACAGCAGCTTGCGCAGGTCCAGCGCCGAGCCCATGCTGGCGGAAACCACTGGCATCGCCTGCCAATAAAAACAGATGCCCGCCAGCCCAATCGGCAGCGCGTACCGCAGCGCGGCTTCATCCGCGAATGCGGCGTAGAAACCCGCCCAGCAAGCCGCGAAGCACCAGAAGCCGTACCAAACGACCGCCGTCAGGATGCTCAGACCCAGGTTGCGCCGCGAGCCGGGCCGCATGCTGAGCAGTTGCGCCCGCAGGATGGGGACAATCATAACCAGTCCAGCCGCTCCACCGGTCCTTTCGCGCCCACCAGCCGCACGAAAACGTCCTCCAGCGATTCTCCACCGGAGCGCAGCTCCTCCAGCGTGCCGCTCGAGACAATCTTCCCCTCGTTGATGATCGCAATGTGGTCGCACAGCCGTTCCACCACTTCGAGTACGTGGGAAGTGAGAAAGATCGTGGCTCCGCGCTTCACCTGGTCTTGCAGAATGTCCTTCATCAGGCGCGCGCCCACCGCGTCCACCCCTTCGAACGGTTCATCCATCAGGAACAGCTCGGGATGGTGAATCAACGAGGCCGCCATGGCCACGCGCTTACGCATGCCCTTCGAGTATTCTCCGATGATTTTCCGGTCCGCCTGGAGCTGGAAAAGATCCATCAGGTCGCGTGCCCGCTCCACCGCCACCGGCCGGCTCAAATCGTACATGCGTCCCACGAATTCCAGAAACTCCGCGCCGGTGAGCCGGTCGAACAGCAGCGATTCGTCCGGCACCAGCCCGATGCGCCGCTTGATTTCCATCTCCTGCTCAGGCATCCGGAAGCCTAGAATCTCCACCGTGCCGCTGTCCGCGGGAATCAATCCCGTCAGCATGCGGATAGTGGTCGATTTTCCTGCCCCGTTCGGCCCCAGAAAGCCGAAGAAGGAGCCGCGCGGCACTTCCAGGTCGGCGCCATCGACCGCCGGTTTATACCCGTAGTATTTTCTCAGGTCGCGAACCAGGATCGCGGGCGACGGCATCCTACGAGTATAACTTTCGGCTCCAATCCCGAATCTTCTTCACTTCCGCCGCCGGAATGTGCAGGAATTCCAGGAATTCCTGGTGTTCTTCCGGCGCGGTCTTTTCGAACTCGGCGTGCCATCGATGCATATCGTCATCGCTGAAACCGGCGGACTTCATGATGGCAACCCATCTCTCTTTCGTAACCATGGAAGATTTCCTCAGTTGTTTTGTGCTTTTCAACAACTGCGCGATCAGCCTCTGCTGCTCGCGCAGTCTTTCGATCCCGGCGCTCAGTTCCAACAGGCGTCGCCGCAATACCGCCGAAGCATCGTCTCGCGGGCCATCGAGAATCGAGCGGATGTCCTTCAGCGGAACCCCGGCATCGCGATACACACAAATCTGCCGCAGCCGTTCCAGGTCCTTGTCGGTGTACGCGCGGTAGTTCCCGGCTGTGCGGCGCGGCCGCGGCACGAGGCCGATCGACTCGTAGTACAGCAGCGTACCGCGCGAGAGCTTGCACGCGCGCGCCAGTTTGGTGACCGTCAGCGGCATCGTTCTGATTCCAGTCTCAACCCTACAGGATTAGACAGGTCAAGGAAAATCTGCGCCGTCGGCGTCCCCGGGGTGGGGACTCCGAACCGGACGAGTGCGTGCGCCGCGAATTTTAGGCGGCTTTCAGTCACGCGCCCGGAAGTGCCGCAAGGGGCTTCACTTTTTGTGCCCGCGAATGGAGATTCCCAGTTCCCGCAACTGCCGCTCGGGCACGGTCGAGGGCGCGTCGCACATCAGATCCGTGCCGCGCGCGGTCTTGGGGAAGGGGATCACGTCGCGGATCGAATTCTCCCCGGCGAGAATCATCACCAGCCGGTCCAAGCCCAAGGCGATTCCGCCATGTGGCGGCGCGCCGTACTCCAGCGCCTCCAGCAGGAATCCAAAACGCTGGCGCGCTTCTTCCTCGGTGAAACCGAGTGCCGCGAACACCTTCGTCTGCACGTCGCGCCGGTGAATACGAATCGATCCCGATCCCATCTCCACGCCGTTCAGTACCAGGTCGTAGGATTTTGCGCGGCACCGCGCCGGGTCGGCCGTGAGCTTTTCCAGGTCGTCGTCGTGAACCGAAGTGAATGGGTGGTGCGCCGCGTTCCAGCGATTCTCTTCCTCGTCCCACTCGAACATCGGGAAGTCCACCACCCACAGAAATTGCAGATTCTTCGGATCGAGCAGCTTGTGCCGGTCGTTGAACTTCTGCGCGCAATACAGCCGCAGTTGGCCGCACGCCTGGTAAACCGTCTCTTCCGGACGATGTCCCTTCGGCTCGCCCGCCCAGGTGGCCAGCACCAGCAGATCGTTCTCGCCCGCCCCGCAACGCGCGCGCACCTTGGCCATCGGCTCCGCGTGTTCGCGCGCCAGCCGCTTGGCGTCGTCGTACACCCGCAGCCCGCGCTCCTGGCCGAAAGCCTTCAGCTCGTCGCGCTCCTTCCGGCTCGGTGCGCCCGTCGCCGGAATGTGGATTGCCACCAGGGGCAGATTGTGGTTCGCCAGCTCCGGTAACAGGTCTTCAACCGGATGCATCGGCGGAATGCGGCAATCCGGCTTGTCGCTGCCGTAACTGCGCATGGCCTCCGCGTAGGTCAGTCGCGGAAACGGCGCCGTCACACGGAAGCCCGCCACTTCGCACACCCGCTGCATCAGCGGCTCGATGGTCTCAAACACCCGCTCCTGCTGCGGAAACGACATCTCCAGGTCGATCTGCGTGAACTCCGCCTGCCGGTCGGCGCGAAAATCCTCGTCGCGGAAGCAGCGCACAATCTGGAAGTACTTATCGAAGCCGCTCACCATCAGGATCTGCTTGAAGATCTGCGGCGATTGCGGCAGCGCGTAAAATGCACCCGGCTGCACGCGGCACGGAACCAGGTAATCGCGCGCGCCCTCCGGCGTGGAGCGCGTCATGAACGGCGTCTCGATTTCCAAGAAGCCCTGCGCGGTCAGGCATTCCCGCACCGCAAAGGCAATCTTCGAGCGCAGCATGATATTGCGCTGCATGCGCGGCCGGCGCAGATCCACGTAGCGATACTTCAGCCGCAGGTCTTCGTTCACGTTCACTTCGTCTTCCACCGGAAACGGCGGCGTGCGCGATTCATTGAGTATCCAGATCGCCGAAGCTGCCACTTCCACTTCGCCCGTCTCCAGGTTCGGATTGTTCGCTCCGGCGCCGCGCAGCGCCACTTTGCCTTCCACCGCGATCACGTATTCCGGCCGCACCAGTTCGGCGCGGGCGTGAGCGGCGCCGATGTCTTCGTGGAACACCACTTGCGTGAGTCCCTCGCGGTCGCGCAGATCCACGAAAACCACGCCGCCATGGTCGCGGCGCCGGTGCACCCAGCCCATCAGCACGACGTTCTTGCCTTCATCCGCCGCCCGTAGCGCGCCGCAGCTATGGGTGCGGCGCAGTTCGCCCAGAAAATCCAACGCGATTGCATTTTCCATAAAATTGTCTTAGCTTCTGGCGACAGCCAGCCTGGCCGCGATCTCGTCGCGCGTCAAGCTCTGTTGATCGCCCGTCGTCATGTCCTTCAACGCATACCGGCCCGCGGCCATTTCGTTCTCGCCGATGATCAAAGTGAAGCGCGCGCCTAGTTTGTTCGCCAATTCCATAATGCGTTTCAGCTTGCCCTCCACCAGCTCCACCGAAACGCCCGCCCGCCGGAGATCGCGCGCCATCACCGCCGCGTGGCGCACCGCCGCTTCTCCCAGCGGCGCCACGCACAGGTCGAGCGGCGTGGCCTGCTGTTCGCCTTCCACGCTCAGCACCAGCCGGTCTTCGCCAATCGAAAAGCCAATCCCCGGCGCGTGCACCTTGGAGCCAAGCGACTCCGCGAGGCCATCGTATCGCCCGCCGCCCAATACCGAGTTCTGCGCCCCCAGCGCGCCGTGCACCACTTCGAACGTCGTGCGCATGTAATAATCCAGGCCGCGCACCATGCGCGGGCGCACTTCGTACTCTATGCCGCGGTCGCTCAGATACTGCTTCACCGCTTCAAAGTGCGCGCGGCACGCTTCGCACAAATAATCGATGATGCTCGGCAGCTTCTCGATGATCGGCTGGTCGGCCTCCACCTTGCAATCCAGCACCCGCAGCGGGTTGGTTTCCGCGCGCCGCTGGCAGTCGCCGCACATTTGCGGAGCCGCGTCTTTCAGTTCCTGTCGCAGCTTTTCCACGTATTGCGGCCGGCAGTTGTGGTCCCCCACCGAGTTGATCAGCAGCTTCGCCCCAGCGAGCCCCGCGCGGTTCAGAACCTCCATCACCATTTCGATGACTTCCGCGTCCACCACCGGCGATTCCGACCCGATGGCCTCCGCGCCAATCTGGAAAAACTGCCGGTAGCGCCCTTTCTGCGGGCGCTCCCGCCGGAACATCGGCCCTATGTAGTAGAGCTTCTGCACGCCCGGCCGCTGGTCCAGCCGGTGTTCGATGTACGCGCGAATCACCGACGCCGTGTTCTCCGGCCGCAGCGTGAGCGAGGTCTCGTCGCGGTCCGTGAACGTGTACATCTCTTTGGTAACGATGTCGGTGTCCGCGCCCACGCCGCGCGCGAACAGTTGCGTCTCCTCCAGAATGGGTGTGCGGATTTCGTGGTAGTTATAGGTCCGAAAGACCTCGCGCGCAACGGCTTCCACACGGTTCCACGCTTCCGTGGCTGGAGGTAGTAAGTCTCTGGTTCCTTTGACGGCTTTAATCAAGGTGGTTGGAAATATTATGCTAGCATGCCGCCGCGCTTCATCGGCCCGCCTTACCGCCGCAATAACTGCGGGACTTTCTCGAAATGCCGGTCGCGCGTGATCAGCGCGAGATCGTTTTCCAGGGCCAGCGCGCCAATCCAAAGGTCTGCATCGGGAATGGGCGTGCCGGCGCGTCTGAGCTGGACGAACAGCCGTGCCCATTGTTCCGCGGTCTCGCGGCCGGGGAGCAGGACATCGACTGTTTTCTTGGCCAGGAATTTCTGCAGGGCGATCTCGTTTCCGTGCCGCTGGTTCCCGCCGTGGAACCCCGCCTTGATCTCCGCCAGGACGAAGAGTGGAATCCAAACCTCTTCGCATGTCCCCAGGAAATCGGCCAGTTCGGCATCGCCCCGCAGAAGGTCCGTGAGCCGGTTGGTATCCAGCGCGACTCTCACTTCCACTTTTCCCAATCGATCTGGCGCTGCGCGGCCACGACCCGGTCGAAAGCGGCGTCGCGGGTCCATTGGCCTACCAGGTCTGAGAAGTCTTCGTGCCGTTGCGTGCCCGTGGTAGCTTCGGCGAGCTCATCGAGAATCAACCGGTTCAGGCTCTGTTTTCGCAGCTTCGCCTTGCGGCGAAGCTCCCGGTCAACCTCACGGGGCACGCCGCGAATTGTGTATTGCACGCCAGCCTGCTCCTTCATGCCTATATGATAGCAAATTATGCAGGCATAGGTGCTCGACTGCGGTCTCTCTTGAAGTCGCGCCGGTCTTCGATGTGGCTTCTTTCAAACGACTCCCTGCTGACGCCCTGCGCACAGGGCTGATTCGCGAGGTTACGCCAGCCAGCATCCACCTCCACAACGCCCACCGCCAATTAGCCGGTCCCACCCGCCTTCCGGCGTTACAATCGTCATGTATGTTGCGCCGCCTGCTCACTCTGCTCGCTTTCTGCGCGATCGTTTTCGCACAAAAGCGGCCCTTCGATGTCAACGCCCTCATGGAGCTCAAGCGGATCGGCGATCCGCAGATCTCCCCCGATGGCAAATGGGTCACCTTCACCGTCCAGTCGGTCGACGTCGCCGCCAACCGCAAGCCGCAGCAGATCTGGATTGTTCCCATCGAGGGCGGCACGCCCCGCCAGATCAGCCACGATGGCCAGATCAACCAGCGCGCCCGCTGGTCTCCCGATTCCAAGCACATTGCCTACGTCTCCGACCGCTCCGGCGCTTCGCAAATCTGGCTCATGGACCCCGATGGCGGCAATGCCAAACAGGTGACCAACCTCTCCACCGAAGCCGATGGCATTATCTTCGCGGGCGACGGCAAGAACCTCGTCTTCACCTCCGACGTCTTTCCTGAATGTGGCGCCGACGATGCCTGTAACAAGAAGAATTTGGAAGCCGAGCAGTCCACCAGGGTTCACGCGCGCATCTACACCGACCTCCTCTACCGCCATTGGACCGCCTGGCAGGGAAAGCGCCGCAGCCACCTGCTGGTGATTCCGGTTGCCGGCGGCGTGGCCAGGGATCTCACACCCGGCCCGCATGACGTCCCGCCCTTTTCGCTCGGCGGTCCCGACGATTACGACGTTTCCCCGGACGGCCAGGAAGTCTGTTTCTCCATGAATGCCGACCCGGTCCCCGCCACCAGCACCAATACCGATCTCTACGTCGTCTCCATCAAAGGCGGCGAAGCGCGCAAAATCACCACCACTCCAGGCGCCGATGCCAGTCCCCATTATTCGCCCGACGGCAAGTACCTCGCCTGGCGCGCCCAGTTTCGCGCCGGATATGAGAGCGATCGCTGGCGTCTGCTGGTCCTCGAGCGCTCGACCGGCAAGTTGACCAACCTCACCGAAACCTTGGACCGCTGGGTCAACAGCTTTGCCTGGTCCAGCGATTCCAGCCGCCTCTTCTTCACCTCCACCGATCGCGGCCGCCAGGCCATCCAGTTGATCCCCGTCAACGGCGGCTCCGTGCGCCAGCCCTTGAGCGGCGATAGCGAACTCGACGACATTGTGCTCACACGCGACGGTAAGACCATGGTCTATACCGAGCAGAGCGGCGTCGCCCCCACCGAAATCTTCCGTGGTGCATCCTCCGGCGGCACTCCCGCGGCTCTCACCCATCTCAACGACAGCCTCCTCAATTCCCGTCAGCTCACGCCGCTCGAGGAATTCACCGTCACCGCGCAGGATGGCGCGAGCATCCAGAGTTTCGTCGTCAAGCCCTACGGTTTTCAGGCAGGCCACAAGTATCCCGTGCTGCTGCTCATTCATGGCGGCCCGCAGGGATTCTGGGGCCACTCCTGGAGTTTTCGTTGGAACGCGCAAGTCTTCGCCGCCGCCGGCTATCTGGTAATCATGCCCAATCCCCGCGGCTCTACCGGCTACGGCCAGAAGTTTATCGATGAGATCAACGGCGATTGGGGCGGCAAGCCCTTCGACGACATCATGGGCGTCACCGATCATGTCGCCGCCGAAATCCCCTATGCCGATGCCAGCCAGATGGTCGCCGCCGGCGCATCCTACGGCGGCTACATGATCGATTGGATCCTCGGCCACACCCAGCGCTTCAAAGCCCTCGTCACTCACGACGGCGTTTACGATCTTCCCAGCGAATTCGGCGCAACCGAGGAGCTTTGGTTCCCGCTATGGGAATATGGCGGCACGCCTTGGGACAAATCCGAAGATTACGCCAAGTGGTCGCCCAGCAGTTACGTCAAGGAGTTCCACACGCCCACCCTGGTGGTCCACGGCGAGCAGGATTTCCGCGTGCCTTATACTCAAGGCCTTCAACTCTTCACCGCGCTGCAATTGCAGAACGTCAAGTCCAAGCTGCTTCTTTTCCCCGATGAGGGCCACTGGGTGCTCAAGCCGCAAAACAGCCTGCTCTGGTATAAGACGGTCATCGAGTGGCTGGATTCCTGGGTGAAAAAGTGAAAGTAATTATCGGTCTGCTCGTACTCATAGTTATTGTCATTGCCGCGCTGTTTGTCCTGTCTGCGCACACCACCGTGTCTCTGGCCCCGGTGAAAGTCGTCGGGCTTTCCACTCCGATAGCGGTTCAGTTGTCCAACCCGCATGGCGTGCGCCACGTTGCCGCTTATATCGAACAGGGCGGCCAGCAACTCCCGCTGTTTGAAGAGAACATCCCCGCGCGCCGTTTCTTCTTTAAGCGGCATGAGCCCGCCCGCACTCTCACTTTTGAAGCCGGCAAGAGCAAGGCTCCCACGCTTAAAGAAGGTAAAGCGCGGCTGGTCGTCGAAGCTGTTTCCAACGATTTTCGCGGCAGCACCGATTCCGCCGCTGCCGATGTCATGGTGGTGCTGGCCGCTCCGCGCGTCATCGCCGACGATGCCCAGCACTACATCAACCAGGGCGGCATGGAACTCGTCACCTTCACTCCCGGCGGCTCCTGGAACGAGGCCGGCGTCAGAGTCGGCAAGTACACCTTCCGCAGCTTCCCCGTCCCCGGCCATCCCGATCAGCGTTTCTCCATGTTTGCCTATCCCTGGGACCTCCCGCCGGATGTCGTGCCTATCGTCTATGCCCGCAATCTCGCCGGCGCCGAAGCCACCGCCCAATTCTGGTTCAAACTCTTCCCCAAGAAGTTCCGCGTACGCGATTTCCCGGTCGATGACGCCCTCATGTCCAAGCTGGTCAATTCCGTCGATCCCAATGGCACTATCGCGCCCGGAACCGACCTCCTGGCCCGTTTCCTAAAGATCAACGGCGACCTCCGCCGCACCAACAACCAGCAACTCGCCGACCTGCGCTTCAAGACCGAAGAGAAAATTCTATGGAATGGCCCCTTCATTCACTGGGGCAAAGAAGAGGCCGATTTCGCCGACGTCCGCAACTACGTCTACCACGGCAACAAAATCGATCAGCAGGTGCATCTCGGCTTCGATCTCTCCGACACCCAAACCGCTCCCGTCCACGCCGCCAACGATGGCCGGGTGGTCTGGGCCAGCGACCTGGGAATCTTCGGCAACTGCGTCGTGATCGACCACGGCTACTCCCTGCAATCCATCTATGGCCATATGCGTCAGATCGACGTGAAGGTCGGCGACCTGGTTCAGAAGGATCAGAAGCTGGGGATAGCCGGCGAGACCGGTTTAGCCGGCGGTGTGCATGTCCACTTCGGCATGCAGATCGACGGCGTGCAGATCAATCCTCGCGAGTGGTGGGACGAGCACTGGATCAAGGACCGTATTTTGGCGAAACTCGGCGGCGCTCCCATGCCCGTGGCGACATCCTCTGCCACCCCACCGTCTGTGCATGCCAAGACCCATGCCGCGCAGAAGCGTCCGCGCCACAAACGCTGATCGATCCTGGGAGTTACACCCGCAGGCCAATCAAGTGGGGCAGGCGCTTTCGCCTGGCGAAAGCTCCTGCCCTATGCTCCTACCAAACGTGGCAAGCGTTCTGGCTCACCATCGGCTGGCCCGCTTTGCACGAAAACGCTTTCTGGAACTCCGGCATGTTCTGCACCGTGCCGTTCACCCGGAAGTGGCCCGGCGAGTGCGGATCCGTCATCGCCCGCTGCCGTAATTCCTGCGGCGACATGTTCTCGCACCACACCTGCGCAAATCCCAGGAACAGCCGCTGTTCCGGCGTGAACCCGTCGATTTTATCTTGCTTGCCCTTCAGAGCATCCTCCAAGGCCATGTAAGCCACGCGCAACCCGCCGTTATCGGCCGTATTCTCGCCCAGCGTCAGCCGCCCGTTCAGCTTCACATCGTCCACCGACGTGAACCCGGAATACTCGTTCGCCACGCAGCTAACCCGCTTCTCGAACTCTTCGCCGTCTTTCGCTGTCCACCAGTCGCGCAGGTTCCCGTCGCCGTCGAACTTGCGGCCCTGGTCGTCGAACCCGTGCGTCATCTCGTGCCCGATCACGCTGCCCACGCCGCCATAGTTCACCGCCATATCGCGCTTCGGATCGAAAAACGGTGGCTGCAGAATCCCCGCCGGGAAATTAATGCTGTTGTTCTGCGGGCTGTAGAAGGCATTCACCGTGGGCGTCGTCATGCCCCATTCCGTCTTGTCCGTGGCCTGCCCGATCTTCACAATCCGCTGATCGTACATGGCTTCCGACACGCGCTCCGCGTTGCCCAAGTAATCGTTCGGCGCAACCGTTACCTTGCTGTAGTCCCGCCACTTTTTCGGATAACCAACATTATTCGTGATCGCCTTCAGCTTTTTCTCCGCCGCGGCCTTCGTCTCCTGAGTCATCCACGACAGGTTGGCGATATCGTCGCCCATCGATTTCTCCAGGCCTTCCACCAACTTCGTGATCTGCGCCTTGGCGTCCCCGCTGAACGCCAGTTGCACGTATTTCTGCCCCAGCAAATCGCCCAGCGCGCGGTCCGTCGCCATCACGCAGCGGATGTTCCGTGGCCGCTGTTCCTTCACGCCCGCCAGATACCCCTGCCAGAAATTGAAGGACTCGTTCTCAAAGCTTTCCGCCATCTCCGACGCCGTTGCGCGCAGCAAATGGTAAGAGAAGTAAGCCTTCCACGCATCGATCGGTTGCAACTGCAAATCCGCCGATAACTGCTTCGCGCCATCCGGGTACGCTATGTTGAGCGAATCGAATGCCGGTGCGCCCACGCCCTTGAAATAGGCTTCCCAGTCGAAATTCGGCGCCAGCGCCGCCAGGTCCTTGCGCGTCAGCATGTGGTACGTCTTGTTGGGATCGCGCATCGACACGCGGTCCAGCGCGTCCTTCGCCAGCACCATCTCGAAATCCATCACCATCTTGGCCTTCGCCGCCGCTTGCCCGGTGTCGCCCGCCAGCTTAAACATGTTCTCGACGTGCTGTACGTAATGCTGCCGGATCTCCACGCTTTTCGCGTCCTGCTTCAGATAGTAGTCGCGGTCCGGCAGCGCAAGGCCGCCCTGCCGCAACCCGGCGATGGTCTTGTTGGAGTCCTTGGCATCCGGCTGCGCGCCGAATCCGAACACCACCGGCACGCCCAAACGGTGCAGCCGCGCAACCTCCGCCACAATCCCCGCCATGTCCGTCAGCCCCGCAATGCGCTCCAGTTCCGGTTTGATCGGTTCGATCCCCTTCTTGTTAATCGTCGCCGTGTCCATGCAGCTCGTGTAGAAATCGCCGATCTTCTGGTCGATCTCCGAACGTTTTGCCGTAGCCGCCGCCGCTCCCTGCAGGATGTCCAACTCCACTTTCTCGTTATGATCTTGCAGTTCGTTGAACCGTCCGAAGCGCGCCCGGTCGGCCGGCAGCGGATGGCTCGCCATCCAGTTGCCGCAGGCATATTGATGAAAGTCGACGCACGGGTCAACGCTCGTATCCATCGACGCTTTATCGACGCTCAAGACCGTCGACGCGGCCGGCCGCTGTGCCAGCGCCAGGGCAGGCAAGAGGAAAAACAGACTCATTCGAACCATAGGTCCTGATTCTAGCTCCTGTCCCGCCGCAAGTCGTGGGATAGACGATCGCCCTCTGTCGTCCCGAAGGTCCGCCCGTCAGGGACGCACCAAGCTGCCCCGCGGCCTTGTCATGCGGTATAGTTGCCTCCATGAAAACTTTTTGGTCCCTCGCACCGGCCCTCCTCGCGCTCCCTTTGTTCGCGCAACCCAGCGCCACCGTTCCCGTCAAACCCGGCCGCGACGCCGCCCAGCCGGTCGACGAGGAATACACCAAAAAAATCCGCGAGTACACGACCGAGCCCTTCTTCAACTCGCCCCTCACCGACTATCTGCCGGCCTCCAAAACCGTCCCCACTCCCAAGGCCGTCCTCGGTGACGTCGCCGGCGCGCCCGGCATTCTGCCCTATTCGGCGGAAGTCTATCGCTACATGCGGATGCTTCAGGCCGCCAGTCCTCGCGTCAGAGTTTTCACCATCGGCAAATCCGAAGAAGGGCGCGAGATGATTGCCGTGGCCGTCGCCTCCGAAAAGTTGATTGCGCAGCTCGACCAGAACCGCGACCGCCTTGCCAAACTCGCCGACCCCCGCACCATCGGCCTCAACGACGCCGAAGCCGACAAACTCGTCGCGGCGTCAACGCCCATTTACTACATCACTGGCACCATCCACTCCACCGAAACCGGCGCGCCCACCGCCCTGATGGAACTGGCCTACCGCCTCGCCGTCGATGAGAGCGCCTACGTCAAATTCATCCGCGAAAACGTCATCACCCTCATTACCCCCATCGTCGAAGTGGATGGCCGCGACCGCATGGTCGACATCTACAAGTGGCACCTCGCCAACCCCGGCAAGCAATGGCCCAATCTTATTTATTGGGGCCACTACGTCGCCCACGACAACAACCGCGATTCCATGGGCCTCACCTTGCAGCTCACCCGCAACGTCCTCAACACCTTCACCGGATGGAAGGCGCAGGTGCTCCATGACCTTCACGAATCCGTCCCCTACCTCTACGACAACACCGTCGGCGACGGTCCCTACAACGCTTGGATCGACCCCATGCTGGCCGACGAGTGGCAACTGATGGGCTGGAACAACGTCTCCGAGATGACTAAGTTCGGCATGCCCGGCGTCTTCGCCCACGGCACGTTTGACACCTGGTTCTCCCAGCTATCTCATGTTCATCGCCGCCATGCACAACGGCATTAGCCGCCTCTATGAAACCTTCGGCAACGGCGGCGCCGATACCGAAGAGCGCACCCTCCGCCCCAACGAATACGCCCGCACCTGGTTCAAACAGAATCCGCCGCTGCCCAAAGCCAAGTGGTCGCAGCGCAATAACAATAACTATGAAGAAACCGGCGTCATGACTGCGCTGGCGTTTTTCGCCGCCAACAACAAGCTCTTTCTCCACAATTTCTATCTCAAGGCCAGGCGCTCCATTGAGAAGCCCCACACCGAAGGCCCCGCCGCCTACGTTTTCCCCGCCGACGATCCCCGTCCCGGCGCCCAAGCCGATCTCCTCCGCATGTTGCAGGATCAAGGCTGTGAGATCTCTCGTGCCAGTGCCCCATTTACCGTCATGATGCCCGGCAAGAAACCCGCGCGCCCCGGCCGCGGCGCTGCCGCCGAACCCGCCGCCGAGGGCGAGACGCCCAAGCCCGAAGAAAAACCCAAGCCCGTCCCCCGCACCTTCCCCGCCGGCACCTATGTCCTGCGCATGGATCAGCCCTACAGCCGCATTGCCGACGCCCTGCTCGATTATCAATACTGGGCCGCTAACGATCCGCAAAAGAGCATCTATGACGACACCGGTTGGACCTTCGGCGAACTCGGCAACGTGCAGGTCTCGCGCGTGGCCGACGTGAAAGTGCTGGATGCCGCCATGACGCGTGTCACCGGAGCCGTCCGTTCACCCGGCGGAATCGAAGGCTCGGGCGACGTCTACCTCATCAATCACAACGCTGATAGCGCTCTGGCCACGCTGCGTTACCGCTTCCCCGCCGCCACATTCGACGCCGCCGAAGAGCCGTTTGAAGCCGCCGGCCGCAAGTTCAACCGTGGCTCTTTCCTCATTCGCAACCTCCCCAATGCCGATCTCGCCGCCGCTCTCACCGATCTCGGTGTTCAGGCTTATGCCGTGGCCGCCGCGCCCGCTGTTAAGACCCATCCATTGCGCGCCGCCCGCATCGCCGTCATGCACACCTGGCTCAACACCCAGGCTGAAGGTTGGTGGCGCCTGGAATTCGACCGCCTGCAAATTCCTTACGAATACATCAGCACCCAGACCATCTCCAAAATTGCCGACCTGCGCGCCAAGTACGACGTCATCGTCTTCGGCCCCGGCGCGGGCGGCAATCCCCAGACCATCGTCAACGGCCGTCCAATGTATGGCAATCCGCTGCCCTGGAAAGTCACTCCCGAGACGCCCAATCTGGCCCACACCGACGAAACCGACGACATGCGTCCAGGCCTCGGCTGGACTGGCCTCGGCCGCTTGCAGGAATTCGTCCGCCAGGGTGGCCTGCTCATTACGGCCAACGACACTGCTAACTTCGCCGTCACCTTTGGCTTCACCCCCGGCGTCTCGGTCGGCGCCGCGCAGCGCCTCAAGGTCACCGGATCCGCGCTCCGTTCCAAAACGGTCGATGCCTCGAGCCCCATCGTCTATGGCTACGCTGACAACCTGGCGATTTTCGCTTCCAACCCGCCGATCTTCTCCCTATCGAACATGGCTGGCGGCGGAGGTGGTGGCCGTGGCGGCGTACCCGATCGCGAGCGCCCCACCGGGCGCGGTACCGCCGACGACCCCGACATTCCGCAAGGCCGACCGCAAGCCGACATCCCCGAGGAGCCCCACGCCGAAACCTGGCAGCCGACGCCGCTCACTGACGAGCAATTCCGCAACCCGGTCAACGTAATCCCGCCGGCCCAGCGCCCTAGAGTGATTCTGCGCTATTCGAACGCCAACGAGCTATTAGTCTCCGGCCTGTTAGACAACGGCTCCGAGTTAGCTCAGCATGCCGCTGTCATCGATTCCCCATTCGGCCAGGGCCACGTAGTACTGTTCTCCAACAACCCCTTCTGGCGCGCCGAAACGAAAGGCAGTTATTTCCTGGTCTTCAACGCGATTTTGAATTTCGACAACTTGGGTGCGGGGAGGAAGCTGGCGGATAGGTAGCGTCTGAGAGCCGTCACACGGCTCGCCGAACCAACATCTACAAAAATCGCTCCGCTGGAATCGTGTTCCAGCTCCATACGTGCAGCCTATCGAACTTCCCCGGTTAACACGCAGCGCACAGACGGCGGCAGTGGGAGCGCAGTTCGGCGACGGAGCCAGCTCGGGCCAATAGCGCGACATCAAAGCCTGCACCTGCCGCAATTCCGCATTCTCGATCGTGGCCAGTACAATCGCTCCGGTGCGGACGAACCTCCAGGCCGCCTCCATCTCCACGCGGCTATCGCCAACCAGGTGAAACAATTCCGTCAGCACTGCCTCGGACGTCACCAAAGGCAGCCGAAGTTGGCCAAATGCCTCGACGCAGACATCGTGCCATCGGTCCCTTCGGTCCAGCAGCGCCAGAATCGCGCCCGCATCGATGAGGGCGTTACCGCGCACGGCGCCGTCGCAACCGCTCCCGCAGCGTTTGCCGCACACTCTCCGCGCGGCGCGGGTTACGGCCTGCGAAAGCCCCCAGGCACTGCGATGCCGCCGCGTGAAGCGTCTGTTGCTGCGCATTTTCCTCGACAGCCATGGCACTGTTCTTCAGCCACTCTCGAACCGCCAGAGTCAGTACCGCGGAAACCGGCGTCTTGCGCAGACCCGCTTCCCGTTCCAGATCCGACTTCAGTTCGGTCGAGACGCGCCAGCTATAAACTTCACTTCCCGTGCACTACATTGTGGTGCATTTCTACCGGAGCCGCGGCTTGGCGCTGCCCCCCTGAGTGCTGTCCTTCACTCGGCTAAAAATGATCGGAGCAACCTCGCGCTCCAACGGCACCGCCACGCCGGCAATATCGCCGTCAATACCCAGGTTGAATTGCACACGCATGCTCTGAAACGGTGCACGGGGAACGTCGTTCTTGGGTACCTCGAAAGCGTCGTACCGATAATGCTGCAGCGGTGCAGTCATTTCGTTATACGTCATCCGCAGGCTGCCGCCGCTCTGGGCGATCATCAAAGTCCCATACCCTTCGTTGCGGTACTGGCCGGCATAAGCGCTAAGGTCGTGCGACGGACGCGTCTCGTCGGCCTTTTCCTGCTCCCGTTTTGCATCCTCCGCGGCGGCCTTCTTCCGGGCTTCGTCCGCCTTGTCGCGGAGCCGCTGGCTCCAATTGAGCTGGTCGAGTCCAAGCAGGCGGTCATAAATGTTCCGCTCTAGCGCCACGGGGAATGCGCGCTCCCCGTCGACGTTGATCAGCATGACCATACCAATGTTTTCTTGCGGCATGAACGACAGCAGCGCCGAAAATCCATCGATATGTCCCGTGTGGAAGATGACCCGATGGCCGCGGTACGCAGAGATAAAAAACGCCATGCCGTAGCTGGTGAACCCTTCCTCCGGAAACGCCGGCGGGTCGGGGGTGACCATCTGCGGCGTTTGCATTTGCTTGGATTGTTCGGCTGGCAGGATCTGCCGATCCTCGGACCGCCCGCCGTTCATGTGCATCAACAGATATTTCTGCATATCGTCGATGTTCGAGTTAATGGCGCCGGCTGGGCCAAGGGCATCGATGTTGCGAAACGGAATGGCAACAAACTCATCCTTCACCCTGCCATAGGTTTGCGCATGGTCACTCGCCGTCTGCAGATCAAGTACTGAGGTGTTGGTGTCAGTCATGCCCAATGGCTCGAAGATGTTTTCACGAACCAGTTGTTCCCAGCGTTTTCCGGTGATCGTCTCCGCAAGATGCCCGGCCGCCAGCAGCATCAGATTGTTGTACTGGTAGGTCGAACGGAAGTCCTTATTTGGCTGCAAGTATTGCAAGCGCTCAAGAATCTGTTCTCGTGTCAGTGGCGAGTTGTACCAGAGCGCATCATGTCGCGGCAACCCGGTACGGTGGGTCACCAGATCGCGCGCGGTGGCGTGCGAGTTGGCGACCGGGTCCTTAAGCCGAAACGTCGGCATGTAGTCACACACCGGGTGATCCCAATCGAGCTTGCCTTGTCCGGCGAGCATCCCCAGTAACGACACTGTAAATGACTTAGTGATTGAGCCGATGCCAAATAGCGTTTTGGTCGTAACCGGCAGCTTGCGCTCGATGTCGCTGTAACCATAGCCCTTCGCCAATAGCACTTGGTTGTTGCGGACAACCACTAATCCCATGCCGGGAATATCAAACGTCTTCATCTGTTCGGCTACGAACTCCTGGAAGTCCTCGCCAAGGCTGGGGGCGCCGGCGGTTGTTGCAGCCGGCCGGCTAACAACCCCGGCCGCGGCGCCTTGGGCCGAGATAGTCGTTGCCTGAGGCTGTTGGGCAAGCACAGGCGCCGACGCAAGTACCAGCGATATTACATAGCAAAATAGCAGTCCGAAAAACCGAATTTGTCGGGTCATCTAAATCGGTCGAGTCCTCCGGGGATAGTATCGCATGTTTGCATAATTGAATTCGGCGCACAGCAGGTTTCTCGGTAGGCTTTATGCATTTTTTGGTTGTGATATATTGGGGCACGTAGAGTTCCATACACTTCGGCCCTCGTGAGGTAACCATGGATCGGCGTTCGTTTTTTGGAATCATCGCAGCTTCCCCGCTGGCGAATAGGGCTTTCGCCCAGGGAGCCGCGGCAAAGAAAACCGGCTGCTTCTTGCTGCAGCATTACTATCTCCAACTCGGATCTCAAGCCACCCGCATTGCGGATTACCTGACCAAGACTTATCTGCCGGCGCTGGCCAAAATACATTCGGGGCCTACACTCGTGCTGGACGCGCAACTCTCTCCGCATCTGCCGTTGGTCACCGTGGTTAGTGGTTACCAGTCGGTCGGCGAGATGTGGGCCGTACGAACCAGGCTGAATGCCGATAGAGCATTCGAAGCTGCAACGGACGCCTGGCAGGCCGGCTCGGAGCCGCCTTTCGATAGCATGACCACGGAGTTACTGGAAGCCGCAGAGTTTTCTCCGGAGATCGCGCCGCTCGATCCCCAACCGAAAACGCCGCGGATTTTCGAGATGCGGGTCTACCAGACGCGCACGCTGAAGGAACTGAGAGGGCTTAAGGAGCGATTTGCGGAAGCCGAAGTCAGGATCCTCGCGAAAGCCGGCGCGCAACCCATCCTGTTCGGCGCCACGGCGATCGGTCCAGACAATCCCAACCTCACCTGGATGATCGCATTTGAAGATATGGCAGCCCGGGAGAAATTCAACGCGGCTTTCGCCGCCGATCCGGATTGGATCAAGCTACGCCAGCAATCGCTCGACCGTTACGGACAGGTCCCCAGCATCCGGCGGATCACGCTCTACCGGGCCACCGCCTATTCGCCGATCCGCTAGAGTCGCTCCCGTCGCCTCACGCCTCCACACCGAGGCGCGACCGTGAGGGAGCGGAGGCTCGCCAACATGGATCGGCAAAGCACCGTCCATGCCTTGCCCTTCTACACGTTCTGTGCTAAATAGGTAGAAGCGCGAGGTATACGACGCGATGACCTGGTGGCAGCGCTTTCGCCGGCGGACGCAAATGGAAGACCAGCTTGACAAGGAGCTTCGCTTTCACCTCGACCAGTGCGCCGCCGATCTCACCGCGCGCGGCCTCAGCCCCGAGGAAGCGCGCCGCCGGGCCCGCCTTGCCCTGGGTGGTCCTGAGCAAGTCAAAGAGGACTGCCGCGACGTCCGTGGCACCCGCTGTTTGGAGGATCTGTTGCAGGATTTCCGCTACGCCCTGCGCACCTTGCGGCGGCGCCCCGGCTTTGCGGCCGTTGCTCTCTGTACTCTGGCGCTCGGCGTCGGAGCCACCACCGTGATGTTCACCGTCATCGACGGCGTGTTACTCAAACCGCTCCCTTATCCGCGGCCCGATCGGCTAGTCGTTCTGCGAGAACAAACTGATTATAGTACCCAGTGGGGTAATTTGTGGGCATTTACTAACCCGAAGTATCTCGATTGTAAGAACCAGGTCCGCTCACTGACTATGGCCGGTTTCCGTTACAACCGAGGTACCATAAGTAACCCCGGCGATGCCGGCTATGCGGACGGCCGCGAAGTTTCCTTCGAGCTGTTTTCTGTTCTGGGCGTTCCCCTCCTTCGAGGCCGCCCGTTTCTGCCCGAAGAAGACCGCCCGGGCGCGGCGCCGGTCATCATCATCAGTTACGGCATGTGGCAGCGCCGTTTCGCCGCCAGTCCGGAAGCCATCGGCCGGTCGCTTGTCTTTGATGGCCGGCCCTACACCATCGTCGGCATAGCACCCGCTGGCCTCCGCTTGGACGGTGAAGAGGCCGATTTCTTCACCCCGCTCGGTCAGGACACCGCGCCGCAAATGCAGGATCGCGAGGCCCACCGCCTGGAAGTCTGGGCACGCCTCCGCCCAGGTGAGAGCCTGGCTCACGCACAAACCGAATTGGCCGTCATTGGCCGCCGCCTGGCCCGGCAGTATCCAAAATCGAATTCCGGGCGCACCTTGATCGCGCAGTCGCTTCGCCCCGACGTCGGCGATGTGCGCTCCACTCTCTGGTTGCTGTTGGGCGCGGTCAGCCTGGTGCTGCTGATCGCCTGCGCCAATATAGCCAGCCTGCTGCTGGCGCGCGCACTTTCCCGCGAGCGCGAACTGGCCATGCGCGCCGCGCTCGGCGCCGGCCGCGGCCGCCTGGTGCGCCAATGTCTCACCGAGAGCGCCGTCTTGGCTCTCGCCGGAGGGCTGCTCGGCGTCTTGCTCGCAGCCGTTGGTGTGCGCCCGTTTGTCGCGTTCTGGCCCGGCAGTCTGCCGCGTGCCGAAGAGGTCCGGCTCGATTGGCGCGTGCTGCTTTTCGCTCTCGCCGCTTCGCTCGCGAGCGGCCTTCTTTTCGGACTGGCGCCGGCTCTCCGCGCTCCCGCGCGGCAACTCGAACAGACCCTTCGTGCCGGCGCGCGCACCGTTACCGGAGGCTCGCGCCGGCTATATGGCACATTCGTCGTCTCTGAGATCGCGCTCTCCGTCGTGCTGTTAGTCTCCGCCGGAATGCTCGGCCGCACGCTCCTGCGTCTCTCCGCGCTCCCGCCCGGCGTCGACATCCGCAACGTGCTCACCAGCCGCGTGGCGCTTTAGCCTTCCACGCTCTCGAACCCCGCGAAAACCCGCGTGGCGTGGCAGGAGATCCTCGACCGTATGCGCCGCGTGCCAGGTGTCGAGTCTGTCACCATGATCGATACCGTCCCGATGCGCGAAGGCAACAACCAAATCGGCTACTGGACCACTCCCGCTGAGCCGCCCGAAAACCAGCAGCCGCTCGTGCTGGCCAATTGCGTGACGCCCGATTATCTGAAGGTGATGGGCATCCCGTTGCTCCAGGGCCGCTTCTTAACGGACCAGGACCGCGTGGGCAATGAGATGGTCGCCGTCATTGACGGTGTCATGGCGCAGGAGGCCTTTGGCGGCCAAAATCCCATCGGCAGGCACGTCTGGATCGGCGCCGGCACCGACCCCTTGCGAGTCGTAGGCGTCGTTGGCCATGTCCGCCACTGGGGTCTCGCCGGCGACGATCAAGCCAAAGTGCGCGCCCAACTCTACTATCCTTTTGCCCAGGTGCAGGACCGCCTTTTGCGCCGCTGGTCCGAGCTTATGTCGATCGCCGTCCGCACCACAGTCCCGCCCTTGAGTGTGGTCGAGCCGCTCCGGCGCGAAGTGCGAGGCGCGTCGAACGACCAGGTTCTCTACGAGATTAATACCATGGAGCAACTCGTCAGCGACTCGTTGGCCCGCCAGCGCTTCCTCCTGCTCTTATTCGGTATCTTCGCCGGTTTGGCGTTATTGCTGGCCTGCATCGGCGTGTACGGTGTGCCGGCGTATCTCACCGGCCGCCGCGTGCCCGAAATCGGCGTCCGCATGGCGCTCGGCGCCACCGCCGGCGATGTCATGTGGCTGGTGCTCCGGCAAAGCCTCGGCATGATCCTCGCTGGCGTGGTTCTAGGCCTGTCGGCCGCCTATGCCGCCGGCCGTCTCTTGGCGCGCCTCGTAGCCGGAATGCGCCACGCTGACCCCTTGACTTTCACCGTGATGATTTCGGTGTTGGTCACCGCCGCTCTGATGGCAAGTCTGATACCGGCTCGCCGTGCCAGCCGCATAGATCCGGCAACCGCCCTCCGCCAGGAGTAGAGAAGTAACTGTAGTCCGGTCTTTCCCCGGGTTTTCGTGCGGCTTGGTCTATTCGATCCTTAGCGCCTCCGTCGCATCCACCGCCATCGCCCGCCGTGCCGGAAGGTAGCTGGCCAGAGCTGCCGCGGCTAGTAGCAGCACCGCAACCGCCGCATAGGTCGCCGGGTCGAGCGCCTTGACCCCGAATAGCAGTGACTCCACCAGCCGTGTCATTCCCGCTGCCGCCGCCAGCCCGAGCCCCGCGCCGATCCCCGTCAGCACCAGTCCATGTCTCACAAACATGCGCCGCAGTACCGCCGGCGGCGCGCCCAGCGCAATGCGGATGCCGATCTCGCGCGTTCGCTGCGACACCGCGTAGGCGATCACGCCATAAATCCCCACCACCCCCAGCAGCAACGCCATGGCCCCGGCGATCGCCAGCATGACCAGCGCAAAGGAGGCTCGCGCCATCGATCTATCGTAGACATCCTTGAGCGTTCGCACCTGGAACACCGGCAAGTTCGCGTCCACCCGCCAGATGGCTTGCCGCGCTTCCGTCAGGAAACTCTGCGTCGCCGCCCGCTTGGTGCGGACCAGGAACACACCGTCGCGGCGGACGTGCACCGGGTCGCCCCAGAACCCGTCCATGAGGGCTGGCCAGTAAGAAAATGTCGGCGCCTTCTGCTGCGCGCCGTCATCGTACACGTCGCCCACCACCCCCACAATCTCCCGCCAGGGATCTTTGGCGCCTTCCCGGATCCGCTTGCCCAGCGCCGCGCCCGGCGAACCCCACATTTCCCGCGCCGTGTTCTCCGAAACCATCGCCACATGCCGCTTCTCATATACGTCGGTCCAGGTGAAATCGCGCCCCGCGATCAGTGGCGTACCAGTGGTCTGGAAGAACCCCGGCGTGGTAAACCGGTATCGCCGCAGCGGCGGAATCTGCCCCACCCCATAATTCTTGTCTTCAGCGAAGAGAACGTCGGTCGAGTTGTATCCTTCCAGCGGCGCGCCATTGGCAAACGCAACCGAGCTGACACCCGCGATCGCCGCCAGCCGGTCCATCATGTCGTTTTCCATGCGCATCACGCGCTCCGGTTCCCGCACCTCGCCCGCGGGAAGGGAAATGCGCAGCATCTGGACTTCCTCGGGCCGTGTAAAGCCCGGCCGGAAGCTTCGCAACGCCTGGAATGTGCGGATCATCAGGCCGGAGCCTACCAGCAGCACCATCGCCAATCCCACTTGCACCACCACCAGCGTGTCGCGCGCCCGGTGCCGCCCCCGCCCGTGGCTCATTGTGCGTCCACCGCCCCGCAGCGTCCCGGCCAGATGCGGTCCGGCGTATTTCACCACCGGGAGCAGGCCGAACAACAGGCCCGCCAGCAGCGAGACCGCCAGGGTAAACGCCAGCACCAACGGATCGATGCCGATTTCGTTCAGCCGCGGCAGCGTGGCCGGCCCCATGGCTGCCAGCCCGCGCAACGCCGCATACGCCAGCCCCAGGCCCAGTCCGCCGCCCAACAAGCCCAGCGTCACGCTTTCCAGCAGCAATTCCTTCGCAATCCTTCCCCAGCCCGCGCCCAGCGCCGCACGGATCGCCAGTTCCTGCTGCCGCCCTTCGGCGCGAACCAGCAACAGATTCGCCACATTCGCGCAAGCGATCAACAGCACCAGTCCGATGGTGCCCATCAGAACGCACAGCGTGCCGCCGATATCGCCCACTACTTCCTGTTTCAGCGGCTGCACCTTGGGACCCAGCCGCGCATTCTCAAACAGCGCGCGGCTGAATCCCGGTGGCGGCGGCCACGCCTTCAGCCAGATTCGCAGCATCCGCGCCACATCCGCGTCGGCCTGCCGCAGAGTGACGCCGGTCTTGAGCCTGGCGATGCCCTGGTAACTGAAATTCCCCAGGATCATCTTGTCGCGTTGGAACCGCAGCGGCAGAATCACATCCGCCTTTGCATTCAGAAACCGGAAATCTCGCGGCATCACGCCGATCACCACGCGCGGCCGCGCATCCACCGTGAGCGTGCGCCCCAACGCCGATGCGTTTCCGCCGAAGCGCCGCTGCCAATAGCCGTACGTCAGAATCACCGTTTCGGGAGTGCCCGGAGTATCGTCGGCTTGGGTGAACCAGCGCCCAGCCGCGGGTTGCACGCCCAGGGCTTGCAGGATGCCATACGTGACATCCAAAGCTTGGACCTGCTCCGGCTCGCCCACCCCGGTGACGCTGGCGTCGTCGTTCGCCCATAACCCGAACTCTTGAAAGGTTCGGCTCTCTTCGCGATACGTGAAGTACATGGGAGGCGAACAGTTGATGTCCCCCCTGATCCCGGCGATCCCCGGCGCCACGTGCCAAACCCCCACCAGTTCCTGGCTCCGCGGATACGGCAGCGGCTTGATCAGCACCCCATTGAGCACGCTGAAGATGGCCGTATTGGCGCCGATCCCGAGCGCCAGTGTGATCAGCACAACCGCAGTGAACCCCGGTGCCCGCCGCAGCCGCCGCAATACATGCTTGAGCGCACTCATGAGGAATACTACGTCGTAGTGCCGCTTTAGTTCGCAAAAATTGTAGGGTGGCCGACCCCGGTCGGAGCCGGCTTTACGCGCGAAGCGCGAACGGTTCATGGTGGGGGATGTCGCACGCCAGGTAGGGGATCCGATCTCTCTGTCCCCAGTCCCGCGCTTCCGCCTAGGTGGGTTGGTTTATTGCGGTAGCCTGACTACTTCGGTCATTTCTTTCAAGTCGTTCGATTCCATCGTGTACCGGCACTCCAGTCCCCGGCCAGGCCGCAGGCCATTGATCCGCACAAATCTCGATTCTGACGGCGATTCCTGTCCATCCACCAGCATCAACAACTCTCCCGCATCGAACTTCTCGCGCCGGCGCGAAGCCACCGCCTTCGCGTTGAACGCCTGCGTGACTCTGAGTCTTGTATTCACTGGCCACCTTATCAAAACGGTTGTATGCGGGCTGTGCCCGCAGATGTCAAGGGATCGTTACATCTCGGCGAGAGCGGCTTTCCCGCTCTCCACCGCCGCAGCTTGATCTTTGCGCCGGATCGCCCGCACCAGCGACTTCACGTGCGGTACGGCTCGGGCCGCTCTTTCGGATACCGGCACCGCCATGGCCGCTTTATTCACGGAATCAGTCTTGTACCCCTTGTGCAGTAAATGGGCCATCTGGTGCACTTCGTACGAGCATTCGCCGGCCAATTCCAACTGATCTTCCCATCCGATCTTTCCCGTCGTCCCTGCGCTTTCGAGCGACCGCAGAATGCTGCTCAAAAGAACCTTTGTGCTGTCATAGAGCATGAATACACCTATTCTCCCGGAAACGCGGACGTTCTCCCCAGCCTGTTTCGGCGCTGGGATAAGTCTCTCGGATGTGGAATGGAAACTTACTAATTATAGCATAAACCAGATGTGTGGTACACTAAGAGCCGGATTTGAGGCTCCCGCCGATTCAAGGCCGACCTGTCTAGCCTTGCTACATTAGTCCCCCTTCCCAATTAGCGCCTTCAAGTCAGAAGAGGACCTTTAAGAACATGAAGAATATTTACGTAGGGAATCTCAGTTTTGGATCGACGGAAGACTCCGTCCGCTCCCTTTTTGAAACTCACGGCGCCGTTGGGCGCGTTAACATCGCGACCGATCGCGATACCGGCCAGCCCAGAGGATTCGGGTTCGTCGAAATGAGCAATGATGGCGAGGGTGAGAAGGCCATCTCGGCTCTAAACGGGACCGACTTCGATGGCAGAGCCTTGACCGTCAATGAAGCCCGCCCCAAAACCGAGCGTTCGGGCGGTGGCGGCTTCGGTCGAAAACGTTACTAACCAGGCAGCGGCAACTTCGCCCCCTGACAGATTCCGGGGCCGGTTTTGGAGGCCCCGGTAGATACCTGCCCATACCGCCACGTAACGCCCTCCGAACATCAGACGAACCCCAGCCTGAGCCTCAATAGCCCCAACCCCACCCCGGCCTGCGCCGCATTTTTCCCTTGACATCCTCTCCATTTAGTACTAATTAATTAGTATGCGGAAGCGCAGCACCACCCTCACCGAGCAGGAGCTCGAAATCATGAAGATCGTCTGGCGGCACGAGAGCTCCACGGTCCGCGATGTCTATGAGGCGTTGCTGGAGAAGCGCAAGATCGCCTATACCACCGTCATGACCATGATGAAAGTCCTCGAACAGAAAAAGTACCTCAAGAAGAGTCAGGCCGAACGCGCGTACGTTTACCGTCCGGCCCAACCCCAGCGACAGGTCATCGGCGCCATGGTTCGCGAATTCGTCAACCGCGTCTTCAACGGTTCTGCCGAGCCGCTCCTGGTGCACCTGGTCGAAGAGCACGATCTCTCCCGCGAGGATTTGGAAGAGATTGCGCGCCTGAGGAAGAAACCATGAGCACCGGTCTCGTCCTGAACAATCTGGTTTCGTACAGCTTGCAGATCGGGATGCTGGTGGGTCTCGCGGCGTTTGTTCCGGCTTTACTGCGTCTGCGGCAACCGGGCGCCCGGCTGCTCTACTGGCACATCCTGCTGGCAGCCTGCCTCCTGCTGCCCCTGGCGCAACCCTGGAAACCTGCGATCATCGCCGGCACGGTCGAGATCACTACCGTCATTACGGCGGTGCGGCCGGCCGCGCACGCGCCGCGTTTTTCCATTCCTCGCAGTGAAATCGCTTTGATGGTGCTGGCCGCCGGGGTGCTCGTTCGCCTCTTCTGGCTGGCGGTGGGCTTTTGGAAATTGCGGCGTTATCGCCGCCGCTCCCATCCGCTCGAACCCGCGCCGGCTTGGGGCGTGGAGGCCTCCTTGCTTGTCTCCCCCGACCTCCCCAGCCCGGTCACATTCGGCTGGCGCAAGCCCGTCGTACTGCTGCCCAAGGCCTTCCCAAGCCTGGATGCCCGCGTGCAAGACGCCATCCTCTGCCACGAAGTCTTGCACGTGCGGCGCCGCGACTGGCTCTTCACGCTGGTCGAAGAACTTGTGCGCGCCGCCTTTTGGTTTCACCCCGCCATCTGGTGGCTATTGGGCGAAATCGGTCTGGCGCGCGAGCAGGAAGTCGACCGCCTCGCCATTGAGATCACGCAGCAGCGTGACGAGTATATGGATGCGCTGCTGGCTATCGCCGGCTCGCGCGCCCGCCTCGACCTCGCGCCCGCCCCGCTGTTTCTGCGCAAACGTCACCTGAAGCAAAGAGTAGTTCTCATTCTTACGGAGGCTCGTATGTCCAAAACGCGTTTGATTTCGGCCCTCACCGCGAGCGTGGCTGTGCTCGCCGCGGCCTGCTGGCTGGTAACCGGGACGTTTCCGTTGATGGCGGCGCCCCAAGTTGTCAACGATGCTCCCGGCGTCACCGTTGGATTGAACGGCGCTTCCTTGCTGCACCGTTCGCCGGTGGAGTATCCTGCCGCGGCCCTGCGCGCCGGTGTCCAGGGAACCTTGTCCGTGGAAGTCAAACTCGACGCCAAAGGCAATGTCGCCGATGCGCATGTGCTGAGCGGCCCGGATGAATTGCGCAAGGCCGCGTTGCAATCCGTTTTGCAGTGGCACTTCGCCAGCGATTCGGCCGGAGCTACTCGAGTGGTCCAGATTGCCTTCGAGCTGCCCAAAACGCAAGAGGCGCAGCCGGCTGCCACCCAATCGGTGACAGTGTCGGGCGGCGTAGGGAGTGGCGTCGGTAACGGTGTAGGAACTGGTGTGTCGGGCGGTGTAGGGAGTGGCGTGCGCAACGGCGTAGGAACTGGTGTGTCGGGCGGCGTAGCGGCTGGCGTAAGGGGTGGCTTAGTCTCCGGCAACCCCAGCTCCGCACCTACTGGTGGCCAGTTCCAGACGGGCCAGGCAGTTTTCAGCTCGCAAGACTCTCGTCCCATCAAGAGCATCACCGTTCTCGGACTCTCCGATCAGGCTCGCACTGAGCTGCTCTCCAGGCTGCCTGTGCATGAAGGCGATACCTTCTCCAATGAAAACGTCCAGAAAATCAGCCAGGCGGCCCGAGACTTTGACGAACACCTGTCCGTCCGCACGCAGAGCGCCGAAGGCGGCGGCGTAGCAATCGTGATCCTCGCGCCGGGCGCCCAACCACCCGCTCCGCAAAGGATCAAGGTCGGCGGCAACGTGCAGGCAGCCATGGTCGTGACCAAAGTGACGCCTGTGTACCCGGACGTGGCTAAGTCCGCCGGCGTCCAGGGTGTCGTTCATCTCGCCGTCATCATCGCGAAGGACGGCACCATCCAGGAGATTCACGCTCTCGATGGCCCGGCCCTGCTGATTAGAGCGGCCATGGATGCCGTCAAACAGTGGGTCTACCGGCCGACGCTGCTGAACGGCCAGCCGGTCCAGGTGGAAACCACCGTTGACATCAACTTCACGCTGAACCAATAGCCGCGCGTCATTCGTAGCGCAGAACTTCCGCCGGCGCAATGCGCGTGGCGTTCTTCGCCGGGTAGAGCGTCGCCACAAAGCTGATCGCAATAGCTACCGCCGCGATCCAGATGCCGTGTACCCAGTGCGCTTCAAACGGCACGTAGGAGAAAGCGTACACTGATTCGTCGATGCGGATCCAGCGGTACTTATCGGCGAAGTAACAGAGTGGGTAGCCCACCGCCAGCCCGATGGCGCTGCCCACCACCCCAATCAGCACGCCCTGCAGCATGAAAATCTTGCGAATCTGCTGGCGCCGCGCCCCCATCGACATCAGCACCGCGATGTCGCGGTATTTCTCCATCACCATCATCACCAGCACGATCAGAATGTTCAGCGCCGCCACCAGCTCGATCAACCCGATTACGATCATGGTCACGATCCGTTCCCCGCTCAGCGCATTGAACAGCTTGGAATTCTGCTCCTGCCATGCCGTCGCCGTGTAGTGCGTGCCCAGCAGCTTCTCCAGCTCTCTGGCGATCTCCGGCGCGCGGTTGAGGTCGTCCACCATCAGCGCGATGTCGTTCACCTGGTCTGGAATCCCCAGCATTCTCTGTACCGCGGCAATCGAAGCGTAGGCGTAGTGCTCATCGAAATCGTAAAAGCCGCTTTCGAAAATGCCCGCTACGCGAAACTCGCGGACCGTCGGCGTGTTGCCGAACGGCGTGAGCTCGCCGCCCTCCGGCGAAAGCACGCGCACGCGGTTATTCACGCGGATTGCGCCTTCCTCCGCCATGCGCTTTCCCAGCACGATGCCCGGCGGCTTGGCCGCGGGGTCGCGCAGCAGGTCGAGCGATCCGCCTTGCAAGTGCCGCAGCGTTTCGCTCACCGCCAGTTCCGAGTTCACATCGATGCCCTTCACCACGCCCAGGCCCGATTGCACTCCCGTCACCATGATCGGGCTATAGAGTTCCGGCGCGGATGCCGTCACGTGCGGCGCCTGGCGCAGTTTCGCCATCAGGCTCCGCCAATCCTCGATGCCTTCCCCCGGCACCTTGGGCACCACGTTGATGTGCGCCATGGCGCCCAGCAGGCTGCGTTCGAGCGAGTTGCGCATCCCCGTGGTCACGGCCATCGCGATCACCAGCGCCATCACTCCCGCCGCCACGCCGATCACCGAAATCACCGTGATTACCGACACTACCGTGTGCTTGCGGCGGGCCCGCAGATAGCGGCTGGCGATGAACAGCTCGAAAGTGGATTTCACAGCTTGTCTAATTCGCGCATCAGGCTCACCAGTTCGATGGGCCCTTCCGGCCGCAGCAGCGGGAACAGGATCACGTCGCGTATCGACCGGCAGCCCGTCAGAATCATGGTCAGGCGGTCGATCCCGATGCCTTCCCCGCCGGCCGGCGGCATGCCGTATGCCAGCGCGCGCACATAGTCCTCGTCCATCTGGTGCGCTTCTTCGTCCCCGCGCTCCCGCATGGCAAGCTGCATTTCGAAGCGGCGCCGCTGTTCCTGCGGATCGTTCAGTTCGGTGAAGGCGTTGCCGATTTCCATTCCCGCGATGAAAATCTCAAAACGCTCCACCATCGTCGGATCGTCGGGTTTCTGTTTGGAAAGCGGCGAGGTTTCCACCGGGTAGTCGTAAACGAAAGTCGGCTGAATCAGCTTGGGTTCCGCGTAGCGTTCGAACAGCTCTGTCAGCGCTTCGCCGGGCGTGACTTTGCCGGAATGGCGGCTCAGCCATTTCGGATCGCCGGCCTCTTCCAAGGTCGGCCCGCCGTCGCCTTCCCAAAATTCCACCACCGCCTCGCGCATGGTGTAGCGATCGAACCGGCTGAAATCGAGAGTGTGACCTTCGAATTCCACCTGGTGGCCGCCGGTTGCTTCGAGCGCCACCTGCCCGATCAGTTCTTCCGAAAAGTCCATCAAGCCGTGAAAATCCGTGTAGGCCTGGTAGAACTCCAGCATCGTGAACTCGGGATTGTGGTTCTTGGAAAGGCCCTCGTTGCGGAAGTTGCGGTTGATTTCATAAACCCGCTCCATGCCGCCCACAATCAGCCGCTTCAGATACAATTCCGGCGCGATCCGCAGGTAGAGATCGATATCCAGCGCGTTGTGGTGCGTCACAAAAGGACGCGCCGCCGCGCCGCCGTAGAGCGGTTGCATCATGGGCGTTTCCACCTCGATGAAGCCCTTCGCCTCCAATTGGCGCCGCAGCGAAGTGATGATGCGTGCGCGCGTGACGAAGACTTTCCGCACCTCCGGATTGACAATCAGATCCAGATACCGTTGGCGGTACCGGATTTCCACGTCTTCCAGGCCGTGCCACTTCTCCGGCATGGAGAGCAGCGTCTTGGAAAGGAACTCCAGCTTGTCCGCGTGAATGGTCAATTCGCCCGTGCGCGTGCGGAACAGGTAGCCTTCCACTCCGATGATGTCGCCGATATCCAGCATCTTGAAGAGCTGAAAATCACGCTCGCCCACGGCGTCTTTCTTCACGTAGATCTGGAGCCGCTCGCCGCTCTGTTGCAAATGCGCGAAGCCTGCTTTGCCCATGTGGCGCACGGCCATCAGCCGCCCGGCCACGCGGACCCGCACTTCCGGCGTCAGCTCTTCGGCGGTCTTCGAGCCATAGCCCGCCAGGATGTCCGGAATGGTGTGAGTATAATCGAACCGCTGTCCGTACGCGCGGTGGCCCAGGGCCTCGATCTCGCGAATCCGCGACAGGCGTTGTTTGAGTAGGTCGTCTTCTAGCGACAATTGGGTATCTCCCTTGGAATTCGGAACGGCACTAACGATTGAAAGAAAGACTTCACCGCGGAGACGCGGAGACGCGGAGAAAAACAGCATGCATCAAAAGCGTATGATCTGTGTTCATCGGCGCTGCTGGCCATCCGTTTCTTTTTCACCCACGGCTAAATTCATACGCCCTTGCAGATCTACTCTTCTCCGCGCCTCCGCGCCTCCGCGGTGAATTCTTCAGGACCAAATCAGTTATTATAAGTCTTCGTTTGCGAAGATCTATTTCCATTATCATTCCTGCGTACAACGAAGAGAAGCGTCTGCCGGCAACTTTGCGGACTGTCCGGGCCTGGCTGGATGCCGGTACCTGGGAATTCGCCGAGATCGTCGTTGTGGATGACGGCTCGCGCGACGCTACCGTGGAGCTGGCCCGCAACTCGGGCGCCCGCGTGCTGCTCAACCCCGGCAACCGCGGCAAGGGCTACACCGTGCGCCACGGCATGCTGGAAGCCAGAGGCGAGTGGGCGCTCTTCACCGATGCCGATCTTTCTTCACCCATCGAAGAACTCGATAAGCTAACCGCCGCCGTGGACCGCGGACAGGCGCGCGCGGCCATCGGTTCCCGCGCGCTCGACCGGTCGCTCATCGGCGTGCGCCAGCCGCTTTTCCGGGAATACGTGGGGCGCTTTTTCAACCTGGTGATCCGCGCCATCACCGGCCTGCCGTTTCACGACACCCAGTGCGGCTTCAAACTGTTCGAAACGGCCGCGGCCCGCGAGATCTTCAAGCGCCAGCGGCTGGATGGCTTTGGCTTCGACGTGGAAGTGTTGTTCATCGCCCGGCGGCTGGGATACCGCGTCGTGGAAGTGCCTGTGCGCTGGAACGACGCGGCCGGCACCAAGGTCAGCATGTGGCGCGGCATGACGGCCTTTCTCGATCCGCTGAAAGTGCGCTGGAACTCGATCCGCGGGCGCTACCGGTAGTGGCGGCAGCCCGTCTAAACTAAGGAAATTGGACCCGGTCGGGTCCAAGCTGGAGCCGGCCCATGTGGAAAGATGTCGCTTTCTCCTTCCGTACGCTGCGGCGCAGCCCTTTGTTCACGGCCGTGGCAGTGTTTTCGCTGGCCCTCGGCATCGGAGCCAATACCGCCGTTTTTTCACTGCTCGACCAGGTGACCCTCCGCTCGCTGCCGGTCGCCGATCCGGAACGCCTGCTGGTGCTCCACTCCACTTACAGCCCGCCGGGAACCAGCACCAGCGACAGCTCCGGAACTTCGGTTTACTCTTATCCGATGTACCGCGACCTGCGCGACCGCGATTCGGTCTTCAGCGGCATGATCGCGCGCATGAGCGCCGGCGTGACTCTCACGCGCCAGGGCAACTCCGAGCAGGCCTCGGCGGAGATGGTCTCCGGCAATTTCTTTCAGGTGCTGGGTGTGGGCGCGGCCTTGGGGCGCGTGCTTACGCCGAACGATGATGGCGCGCCCGGCGCCAACCCGGTTGCCGTGTTGGGCTACAACTACTGGGCCAACCGGCTGGCCTCATCCCCCGCGATCTTGAACCAAACCATAGCCGTGAACGGCCATCCGCTGGTGGTGGTCGGTGTCGCGGAGGCGCGTTTCCACGGCCTGCTCTCCGGACAAACGCCCGATCTGTATGTGCCCATCGCCATGCAGAAGGCCATGCGGCCCACCTGGGACGCGCTGGAAGACCGCAAGTTTCACTGGCTGAACCTGTTCGGGCGGCTTAAGCCCGGCATCACCGTGCAACAGGCACAGGCGGCCACCGATGTGGTGTACCGCTCCATCCTTGCCGAAGAATTGGCCCGCATGGGGAATATGCGCACCGATAAGGACCGCGACGAGTTTCTCAACCACCGGGCGCAGCTCAAACCGGCGGCCCACGGCATCAACGCGCTGGGCGAGCATTTTGGAAGACCGCTGCAGGTGATGATGGCAATGGTGGGGCTGGTGCTGCTGATCGCCTGCGCCAACGTGGCCAACCTGATGTTGGCGCGCGCCGCCGGGCGGCAGCGGGAGATTGCCATTCGCCTGGCCATCGGCGCCAGCCGGGTGTCGCTGCTCAAACAGTTGCTGGTGGAGGGCCTCATGGTAGCGGTGGTGGGCGGCGCACTCGGCCTGCTGGTGGCCCACGGCAGCCTGGCGGCCTTGCTGCGGCTCCTGCCGGAGGATGCCGCCGGGCCCTGGCTTAGTGCGCAATTGAGCTGGCCGCTGCTTGGTTTCACGATGGCGCTCTCGGTAGCGAGCGGCCTTTTGTTCGCGCTGGTCCCGGCGTTTCAGACAACCCGGCCGAACCTGTCGGCCACTCTGAAAAGCCAGGCCACCAACGTGACCGGCGGCCCAGCGCGCTTCCGTCAGGCGCTGGTGGTAGCGCAGGTGGCGCTCTCCCTGCTGCTGGTGGTGGGCGCGGGCCTGTTCACGAGCAGCTTGATGAACCTCACGCGCGTGAACCTGGGCTTCCGCACCCAGCGGCTTCTCATGTTCGGCGTGAACGCCTCCACCAGCCGGCCGCAGGCTGCCGCGGCGACGGCCTTCTACCGCGATCTTCAATTGAGGCTGGCCGCCATTCCGGGCGTGACCGGTGTCAGCGCGGCGGCGAACGGACCATTCTCCAGCAGCAGCAGTGGCGGCAATCTCACCGTGGAAGGATACCAACCCGGGCCGGACGAGTACGTGGGCTCTTTGAACGTCGCTGCCAGCGCGAGTTTCTTCCGCGCCGTGGGCATCCCGCTGCGCGGGGGCAGGGAATTCACGGACCGCGATCAGGCCGGCGCGCCCAAAGTCGCCCTGGTCAACGAAGCTTTCGCGAAAAAGTATTTTGCCGGGCGCGACCCGGCAGGCCGCCACATGATGAACGGGGGCAGCAACCACCCCGTACTGGATATCGAGATTGTGGGCGTGGTGGCGGACAGCCGTGTGGACGTTCGCAATCCAGCCAAGGTGACGTGGTATTACCCCTATGCACAGTGGGGCAAGCCGGAAGGGCTGCAGTTCTATGTCCGCACCGCCGGGGACGAGAGCCGTGTCTCCTCGGAGATCCGCCAGGTCCTGCGCGCCGCCGACCCCAACGTACCCATGGGCGAACTGAAGCCGATGGACGTCTGGATCGGAGAATCCATTTACACCGAGCGCCTCATCGCGCTGCTCTCTGCCGCCTTCGGAGTGCTGGCCACGTTGCTCGCGGCCATCGGCTTGTACGGTGTGGTGGCCTATGCGGTGGCGCGCCGCACCTCCGAGATCGGCGTCAGGATGGCGCTCGGCGCGCGCCCGGCCGCAGTGCTGCGCCTCGTCCTGTGGGAAGCCGGCCGCATGGCCGCGCTGGGGATCGCGATTGGCCTGGCCGCGGCGCTGGCACTTAGCCGCATGGTGGAATCCCAATTGTTCGGCGTCAAAGGGGCCGACCCGGCAATTCTGGCGCTGGCCGCCGCCGTGCTGGCGCTGGTCACGCTGCTGGCTGCTCTAGCGCCCGGCTGGCGGGCCTCGCGCATTTCGCCGGTGGTTGCTCTGAAATACGAGTAGAGCCGTATGCCGGCATCGTCACGACTTGATCTTGAGCTGTGTGTTTCGATGGAGATAAGCCGAGCGGGGCAGGCGCCGTCCCCGAAGGATCGGCGGCGCTGTCATTCCATCTGGAAATGTGGATGTGAGCCTGCGGGGGAGGGTTTACATACTTAACGATTATTCTCGCCGCGCGTCCGCCCGTTTTCAGTGAACGCTGTTTGCGCCCTATACCTTGATGATGACTTCGCGCAGACGGTCGCGCGTCAGAAAGAACTTCACCGATTCGGCCCCGCCGAATAGTCTCTCCAGGCTGCGGTTGTTGAACAATTGCGCCGGCTTGCGAGTGCTGCTCTGGGCCACCTGGAGGCTGTTCATGTCCTGTATGCGGAAGGTGTAGAACGGCGCCGACTCCACCTTGTCGTCGGAGTGGAAGAACGCCAGCATGTAGCTCTTGGGCCGCGCGATTCTTAGCAGCCGCTCCACCACCGCGGCCAGCAGCGCGGGCGCCAGGTATTCCAGCACGTCCCAGATCAGCACGCCGTCGAAATGGCCTTCGGGGTAGTCCAGCGCCTGGCGCAGGAAGTAGTCCATGCTGCCGGAGTTGGATTGCGCCGCCAGGTCGTTCGGGCCGAAGCTCTCATGGAGGAGTTGCACGAAGTCTTCCGCGTAGAGGCGATGGCCCAGATTGGTGATGAAACTCACATTCTGCTGGCTGGCGCTGCCGAGATCGAGAATGTTGAGGCCGCTCTGGTCGCGGATGGAGTTGAAGAACTCTTCGATACCGCGGCTGGGCCGCGTAGTGGTGGTGAACGTTGGGGCGCCTCCGGACTGCTGTGCGGGCGGCCTGCCCGCCGCACCGGGGGACTTGCCACCGGCGGGTTGACCGCCACGCGAGCCGCGCATGATGTTCTTCAGCGGTCCGGGAAGCAGCATGAACGCCTTCGTAGCTTACCGCTTGATTTCCGGGGCGGCGGCCGCCATGGGCACGGCGGCAGCCGGCGCGGGCGCCGACGGTTTGGGCGCGATCCTGGCCGGCTCGGGCCGAATGATATCGATACTGCCCTTAAAGTAGGCGCCGTCCTCGATAATGATGCGGGCCGTGCGGATATCGCCCATCAGTTTGGCGTCTTTGCGGATCTCGATGCGCTCGGTGGCCTCCACGTTGCCCTGAATGGTGCCGAGCGCCAGGACCTCGCGCGCCTTGATGCCGGCCTGCACGGTGCCGTGCGGCCCGATGGTCAGCTTATGTTCCAGGGCTTCCACCGTGCCTTCCACGGTGCCATCCACGTAGAGATCTTCCTTGGCGAAGATCTGGCCGACCAATTTGACCGATTTCCCGATGGTCGCCGCGCCGCTGCGTGTCTCGGGTTCGAACGTTCGCACGGGAGTACTGGACAAGGGTGTAGCCTCCTTTTTTGCTTCGACGGGATTAGGCGCCGGCGGCGCCGGAGAAAACGCCATTCCCTGGGAAACGGGTTTGGGCGGCTCTTCATCGCGGCGTTTATTCCACATGCGGCCACTCTCCTGAATTGAAGGTAAGTCCGTTCATGATTACGCTTTCTAGTCTAAGGGGCATCGGCGAAAATGGCAATCCTCATCTGTTAGCGTTTAGCCGCTTTGCCCTTTCCGCGGGTCTGGAGCAGGATGGGTGTACCGCGAAACCCGAATCGTTTGCGGATCTGGTTGATGATCTGCCGCTCATGCGAGAAATGTAGCGGCCCGCCGCGGTCGGTGAAGATAGCGAACGCCGGCGGGCGAATGGAATGCTGGGTGATGTAATAGATCTTGCGTTCCTCGAAGTGCAGGTGCTCCACGAAGCGGTTCAGTTCGCCGGTGGTGATGCGCCGCGAGGCCGAATCGTACACTTCCTTGATGAGCGGGAATAGCGTGCGCACCCCCGAGCCGGTCTTGGCCGAAAGGAACACGATGGGCGCGTAGTCCAGAAACTTGAATGTGTCATGCACCTCGTGTTCGAAATCGATCTTTTTCTTGCCCTGGACGCCGTGCGCCTCGTCCCACTTGTTGACGCAGATGATCACTGCCCGGCCGCCTTCATGCGCGTAGCCGGCGATGGTGGCGTCCAGCGCCACCACGCCTTCGGTCGCATCCAGCATCAGCAGGACCACATGGGCCATGCGGATGTTGCGGCGCGCCATCACCACGCTCAGCTTTTCGGCCATGCCCTTGGTCTTGCCTTTGCGGCGAATGCCGGCCGTGTCGACGAACACATATTCCACGCCATCGCGGATCACCCTTTCGTCCACCGCGTCGCGGGTGGTTCCGGCGACGGGCGAAACGATGGCGCGCTCCTGGCCGGTGAGCGTGTTGAGCAGTGTCGATTTGCCCACGTTGGGGCGGCCGATGATGGCCACTTTGATGCCGGTTTCCGCCGGCGCCTCTTCGGGCGGTTCGGTGGAGAAACCTTCCGTGACACGGTCCAGCAGGGCATCGATACCGGTGCCGTGTTCGGACGAGATGGGGCAGACGCCGGGGATTCCGAGTTCGTGAAACTCGTGGGCCAGCACCTCCCGCCCGGCGGAATCGATCTTGTTGACCGCCAGCGTCACGGGCTTGCCGAGCTTGCGGAGCATGGAGGCAAGGTCGCGGTCGGAGGCGGTGATTTCGGCATTGCCATCTACCAGGAAGATGATGTGCGCGGCGTTCTCCAGGACCATTTCCGCCTGGTGAAGAATCTGCGCGGGAATGTACTCCTGGTCGTGGATCACGATGCCGCCGGTATCGATCAGCTCAAAGCGGCGGCCCGCGTGTTCGGCAAGCCCGTGGATGCGGTCGCGCGTGATGCCGGGCTCATCGCCGACGATCGCGCGCCGCTGCCCAGTAATGCGATTGAAGAGAGTGGAC
The DNA here is from genome assembly GCA_963842505.1 of Bryobacterales bacterium. GTDB lineage: Bacteria > Acidobacteriota > Terriglobia > Bryobacterales > Bryobacteraceae > PALSA-129. Next base: position 311,310 of record CAWJGZ010000002.1, on the reverse strand, counting down.
TTTCCAACGTTGGGCCTGCCCACAATGACGACTGTGGGAATGGCATGGGACATGAGACTTAATGATAGCAGGGCGGGTGCGTAACAGAGAAAGAGTGACCGTAAATCCATAGCTTCCTGGCGTATGCAATCCCCTTGCTAAAATCAAAGCATCCCGATGCCCACCCAGGCCCGCACATCCTCCGCGCGTTCTTTCTTCTCGCGGCATGGGACGCTCTCCAAGTGGCACCCGAAATACGAGTACCGGCAGGGACAGTTGGAGATGGCGGAAGCCGTGGAATCGGCGCTGGCGGAGAGACGGCACTTGATTGTCGAGGCCGGCACGGGTACCGGGAAAACGCTGGCCTACCTGGTGCCGGCGCTGCTCTCCGGTAAGCGCATCGTGGTCTCCACCGGCACCAAGAACCTGCAGGAGCAGCTTTTCTTTAAGGATGTTCCTTTCCTGCAGCGGCATTTTCCGCGGCCGCTGAAGGTCTGCTACATGAAGGGGCGCAATAATTACGCCTGCCGGCAGAAGATCTACGATGCGGAGAAATCGCCGGTGCTCACCGGGCTGGAGGAAGTGGCGGATTTCGACATCATCCGCCAGTGGGAGAAGACCACCGAATTCGGAGACCGCTCCGAGATCAAGCGGCTCCCGGAAGGTTCCACCGCCTGGGCCAAGGTGGACGCGCGCTCGGATCTGTGCAGCGGCCAGAAGTGCCAGAATTTCGAGCGCTGCTTCATCACCGCGATGCACCAGCGGGCGGCGGAGAGCGACATCATCATCGTCAACCATCACCTGTTCTTCGCCGACCTCGCCTTGAAGGACGAGAGCTACGAAGGCGGCATTTTGCCGGAGTATCACGCGGTGGTGTTCGACGAGGCCCACGAAATCGAAGACGTGGTGGGCCAGTACTTCGGCGTTGCGGTCAGCAATTACCGCTTGCAGGACCTGGGGCGCGACATCGGCGTGATCAGCCGCATGAAGAAATTCGCCACGCCGGAGCTGGACCGCACCCTGGCGCGGCTGGACGAACTGACGGCGCGCTTCTTCGCCCTCTTCGGAGAGACCGAGCGGCGAGTGGCCTTTCACGGGCGCGACGCCTTTCGCGAGCAAAATGAAGAAGCCTACACAGACCTGCTGGCGGCGCTCGAATTGATTGGTTCGCACCTCAAACTGCTGGCGACCCCGCCGGAGGAGATCATCCCCCTGTTCCGGCGCACTGTGGAGCTGGCCGCGGCGCTGAAGTTCGTGATGGAAGAGGACGACGAACGCTTCGTCTACTGGGTGGAGAAGCGCGGGCGCGGCTGTTTTCTGCAGGCCACGCCCATCGAAGTGGCGGACATCGTCTCCGAGCGGCTGTTCAACAAAATCGATACGGCAGTGCTGACTTCGGCGACGCTGGCGGTCGAAGGCGGATTCGCCTACGTGCAGAAACGGCTGGGGCTCGCCAACCCCCGCACGCTGATTGTGGGCGGCCACTTCGACTACCAAAAGCAGGCCCTGTTTTACGTCCCGCAGCAACTGCCGGAGCCGCGCAGCCCGGCCTTCACGCGGGCCGCCGGCCAGGAAGTGGTCCGCATCCTGAACCACAGCCGAGGCCGCGCGTTCGTGCTCTTCACCAGCTACCAGCAGATGCGGTCGGTCTTCGATGCCGTCTCTTTCGAAGTGGACTACCCCACGCTGCTGCAAGGCACCGGGCCGCGCAGCGCGCTACTGGACGAGTTTCGCGCGACGCCCAACTGCGTGTTGTTTGCAACATCTTCTTTCTGGCAGGGCGTGGACGTGCCGGGCGAGCAACTGAGCTGCGTTATCATTGATAAGCTGCCTTTTGCGGTTCCCAACGACCCGGTGGTGAGCGCCCGCATCCAGAGTATCCGCAAGGCGGGCGGGAATCCGTTTTACGATTACCAGATTCCGCAAGCCGCCATCGCGCTGAAACAGGGGTTTGGACGGCTAATTCGCAGCAAGACGGACCGGGGGGTGCTGGTGCTGCTGGATAACCGGATTACCAAGCAGCAGTACGGCCAGGTGTTCTTCGACAGCCTGCCGGACTACCGGTTCACCACCGAACTGGAAGACGTGGAGAAGTTTTTCGATGTTTGAAGTGACCATTGAAGAGACATTCGCGGCCGGTCACGCGCTGCGCAACTACAAAGGCAAGTGCGAGAACGTGCACGGCCACAACTACCGCTGCCACGTTACGCTGGAAGGCGCGAATCTGGATTCGATCGGTCTGCTGGTGGATTTCGTGGAATTGAAACGCGTGGTCCACAGCGTGCTGGACCGCATGGATCATCAGTGGCTGAACGAGATTCCGCCGTTCGACGCGCTCAACCCCTCGGCCGAAAACATGGCTAAGTACATTTATGATGAGGTGTGCCGGGGATTGACGACACGCGAAGGCGTGCGGCTAAGTTCCGTTCGGCTATGGGAAACCGACACGGCTTTTGCGACCTACCGGCCGTGAGGCGCGGCCTGGCGTAGCGCCCAGGAAAAGAGCCGCCCCACGGAAGCCGGTGCGCTAGCGGCCGTAGTACGCGGCGTTTTTAGCCGTGAAGCTTTGCCACTTTTCGGGGAGATCGTCGAGCGCGAAGATCGCCGAAACCGGGCAAACCGGAACACACGCGCCGCAATCGATGCATTCCACCGGGTCGATGTAAAGCATCTCCGCTTCCGCGTGGTTGGGCTCATCTTTCTTCGGATGAATGCAGTCGACCGGGCAGGCGTCGACGCAGGCGGTGTCCTTGGTGCCGATGCAGGGTTCTGCTATAACGTATGCCATTGCTGTTGTCCCAGGTACATATAAATAACACAAGGGCCGCGGAAACACAAATTCATCAGTTGCCAACGGGGCCATTGCGGCACCAAACTGTAGTAGATGACCGCCAAAGTGCGCAAGGCTGTATTCCCAGCCGCGGGACTGGGCACGCGATTTCTTCCCGCTACCAAGGCTCAACCCAAGGAAATGTTGCCGATCGTGGACAAGCCCATCATCCAGTACGGGGTGGAAGAGGCGGTCCATTCGGGTATCCAGAATATTATTATCGTGACCGGCCGCGGCAAATCGGCCATCGAAGATCACTTCGATGTGAGCTTTGAGCTGGAAAACCTGCTGGAGATGCGCGGCAAAAAGGATTTGCTGGCGATTGTGCGCGGCATCTCCGACATGATCGATGTTTCCTACGTCCGGCAGAAGGAGGCGCTGGGATTGGGACATGCCGTGTTGCGCGCTTCCGCGCTGGTGGGGCAGGAGCCTTTTGCGGTGGTGCTGGCCGACGACGTGATCGAGGCGGAGACGCCTTGCTTGCGGCAACTGCTGGACATCCACAGCTTCTTCGGGGCGCCGGTGCTGGCGGTGATGGAAGTGCCGCGCGAGAACATTCCCGCCTACGGCGCGATTGACGCCGAGCCGGTGGCGCACAACGGTGCGCACGACCGGGTCTACCGCATCCGCAACCTGGTGGAGAAGCCCAAGGCTGAGGACGCGCCATCGAACCTGGCAATCATCGGGCGCTACGTCCTGACGCCGGAGATCTTCGAATCGTTGCAGGCCATCGATTCCGGTTCGGGCGGAGAGATCCAGCTCACCGACGCGCTGAAACACCTGTTGCGCAACCGGCCAATCTACGCCTACCGCTTCGAAGGCACGCGCTACGACGCCGGAGACAAGCTCGGATTCCTGAAGGCCACGGTGGAATTCGCGCTGCGGCGGCGGGACCTCGGTGGCCCGTTCCGCGAGTATTTGAAGGGTCTGAAGCTATAAATATGCTGCCGGCTGGTTCGACCGAACGCATCGCGGCGCTGGTGGGCAAGAGCGGCTATCTGGACCGGCCGGAGGATCTGGCGCTCTACGAATACGACGGCTCGCAAGAAAAACACCGGCCCGATCTTGTGGTGTTTCCGCGCACCACGGCGGATGTGGCCGCCATTGTGAAGATCGCGGGGGAATTCCAACTGCCGGCGGTGGGCCGTGGAGCGGGCACCGGACTTTCCGGCGGCGCGATTCCGCGTGAAGGCGGCATCCTGATCGGGTTCGCCCGCATGAACCGGATTGTGGAGCTCGACCTGGAAAACGAGCGCGCCGTGGTGGAACCCGGCGTGGTGAACCTGGATGTCACGCTAGCGGTGGAGCGCGACGGCCTTTTCTTCGCGCCTGACCCTTCCAGCCAGCGCGCCTGCACGATTGGCGGCAACGTGGCGGAAAACGCCGGCGGCCCGCATACGCTGGCCCACGGTGTCACCACTAATCACGTGATGGGCCTGGAACTGGTGCTCGCGGACGGCAGCGTGATCGAGACCGGCGGCAAGGAAGCCGACTTGCCGGGATACGACCTCACGGGGCTGCTGACCGGGTCGGAAGGCACCATGGCGCTGGTGACCAAGGTGACGATCCGGTTGATGCACAAGGCGGAAGCCGTCAAAACCATTCTGGCCGTATACGATTCCAACGAGGACGCCGGCCGCACGGTGACTGAGATCACCGCCCGCGCCATCACTCCGGTGGCCGTCGAGATGCTGGATGGGGTGATGCTGCGGATGGTGGAAGAGGCCACGCACGCGGGCTACCCCATGGACGCGTCGGCGGTTCTGTTGATCGAACTCGAAGGCCCGTCCGAGGTGGTGGAAGAACAGGTGGGGCAGATTCGCGCGGCCTGCGTGGAGTGCGCAGCGCGCGAATTTCGCGTGGCGCAGACCGCGGAGGAGCGCGACCTGCTATGGAAGGGCCGTAAGAACGCCTTCGGCGCGGTGGGCCGCGTGAGTCCGACTTACTATGTGCAGGATGGCGTGGTGCCGCGCACTAAGATTGTGCCGACGTTGCGGTTTATCGGCGAGGTGGCCGAACGGCGCGGGTTGACTATCAGCAATATCTTTCACGCCGGCGACGGCAATATGCACCCGATCATCCTGTTCGATGCGCGCAAGCCGGGCGAGTTGGAACGGGCGCGCGCCGCGGGGGAAGAGATACTCGCGTACTGCGTGGAAGCCGGCGGCTCGATCACCGGCGAGCACGGCGTTGGCATGGAAAAGAACGAGCTGATGAGCAAGCAGTTTCCGCCTGACACGCTGGATATGATGGGGCGGTTGAAGCGGTTGTTCGACCCGCAAGGAAGGCTTAACCCGGGTAAGATGTTGCCCACCGGCCGTGGCTGCCTGGAGATCCGCCAGAAGCCGCTGGCGGCCGGCGGGGCGGCGTATTAGTGCCTGGCGGGAAGCGAGCCTCTCCGGACCACTTATTTTTTGACTATTGAATTCCACCGGATTCTGGCGTAAGTTATCACCGAGCATTTCGCGTTACGGGGATCGAGGTGATGATTGCCTGCCAAAGCGCCGTTCTGGATCACGGCATTGATGATGCCCTGTGCTTCATGAGGGCGAACTTCCACCGCCGGATGACCGTCGGGGAGAATGACGGAGATGCGTGGACGAGATCCCGGCGTGCCGGGCAGGCGCACTGCACTGGTTCAGGCGTGTCGGCCGCCGCTGAGAAATAGTCTCCGCACGGAGGCGACCTTGCCAAATTCCAAGCCTGCCTCACGCAACCGGGAACCAAGGCCGCCATCGACCGTGAAATTCAGTTCGCCAATGACAACGACATCCATGCCACGCCCACCGTCTTCCTCAACGGCAGGGAGACTAAGATCGTCGCTGCGGAACAACTCCGCACCTTGATCGTCCAACTCAGCCGGGATCACCGGGCGCTGGCCAGCGCTGCGACGAGGTAACAGTGAGGTAGCAGTCTTGGAACCGTTTCTGAACGGTTGCGGCCCCGACAGAGGCGCGAATATCTTCGCGCGGTCGCGCAGTGGCCCCAATTACGGCTTCGGTCCGGCGCGGAAGCTTTCCGGCGGCCCGAAGTAACTCGGCTTCACTCCACCCAGGTTCACCACGAGTTTTTCGAGCACGATGCCGGGGTCGACCATCCAGATTCTTAGCGTGTGGTAGCCGGGTGCGCCAACGGTGAAATTCGATTTGACGTGGCGGACGCTGTCTATTACGGTGGTCTCCCAGTCCTGCTGTGTATTGTGCGCGAGAGTATCGATGACTTGTGGCGGCTGGTTGTCGAAGGCCATGGCGAAGCGCAGGCCGCGGTCCGGAACGAAGTTCTGGGTGGGGCCGAGGATGCAGTCGACTTCCGCTTTTCCCGCGTCGAACAGGTACATCCGGTATTCGAGACTCGGGGAATTCTTGCCCGGGTCGAGGCTGGGACCGTTGACTGGGAAGACCGACATGGCTGAGAGAGTGCGGCCGTAGTCATCGATCTTTTCCCAGCGGGCGGCGGGCTTGGCGTTGTTCTTCGAGTAGTGCTCCGCTTCGATGGAGACGTAGCCTTCAGCTTCTACAAAGCCACGGAGCGTGGCGGGCGTGATCTCGCGCGGATTGGAAGCGCTCAGCCTGACGGCAACCTCAACGCCGCCGGGGCCGGCAATGCGAACGGCGCCAGCGGACGAACCGCGCGGCGCCTTGCTCCAATCCACGCTGACCCAAAGGCGCTGCTCCTTTTGAATCGCGCCCCGCGGCGGGGTCACGGAAATCCAAGGAGCGCTGGGCGTGGCGGAGAATTCAAACGGCGCTTTGCCTTTGTCGAAAACGTCGATGTAGCGGCGCTGCTGGTTGAAGGAGTCGAACGCGGGGAGCGCAGCGTCGGATGTGGCGCCCGGCCAGGAATCGGCGGAGCCTTCTACCGCAACGCCCATGGCGGCGTCCTCGGGAAGATTGATTTCCTCGACGGCGGGCATGGTGTTGCGGGGAGGCTCCTGCCAGTTGGTGTACCCGATATGGGTCTGATCCATCATGTGGTCCCACTTGCCGCTCAAGAGCGTGTGGTTGTAGTACGCGGAAAGATCGGCGTCGGCCTGAAAGAGCGCCTTGGTTTGGGCGGCATAATCATTGGTGGAAGCGCGCTTCTGGGCGGCGTAGAGACGATTCCTGGCGGCGGCAATGTACAACTCGGCAACCTGGGCGTAGGATTTGGCGGGATGCAATACCAGCTCGAAGAAGGCGTCGCGGGCATTTTCCGGCAGCGCGGCTTGCACGGACTCGGCTTTGGAAACCAGCGCGTGGAAATCGGCCACCACGCGGTCGGCCTCCTGATAATTCGTGAGGCTGAAGGTCTCGGGATCGAGTAGCTCCGGCTTGCGGCGGCCGTTGTACTTGAGATAGGTGGAGACCAGATCGGCAATCTCAGCGGCGTGCGCGGCGCCGAATTCGCGCTCGGCCCACAGGCGCGTGAATTCTCCAAGCTTTTCCTTAGGCCATCGTTCCGGATCGCGGCCTAAGCTGAGGAAGAACTCGATGGGAAATTCCATGGGCTTGAGGTCGCCCACGTTGACGATCCAGATTTGTTTGGCGCCGTACTCCAGGGCCAGGTTCATCTGCTCCCAAATTTTGGGGATGGGATTGGTGTCGATCCACTTGTAATTTCGCGGGCCGCCGACGTAATCGAAGTGGTAATAGATGCCGGCGCCGCCGCTGCGCTCGCGTTCGCCGGGCGTGGGGAGGCGGCGGATGTTGCCCCAATTGTCGTCGCACCAAAGCAGCGTCACATCGTCGGGGACGCGCATGCCTCTCTCGTAGTAGCCCTGGACCTCTTTATAGAGCGCCCACAGTTGGGGAACCGCGGCGACGTTGGGGTTGACCTCGCGGGCGATGATCTGGCGCTGATCCGCGACGATTTTTTCAAGAAGCGCTACGTTGGCTTCCATCGAATCGCCTGCCATGGGCATGTCGCCATCGCCGCGCATTCCGATGGTGATGATGCTCTCGTAGTCTTTGTTGCGCTTGACGCCGCCCTCCCAGAACTGGCGGAGCACATCGGCGTTCTTAGAATAATCCCAGGCGCCGGCGCCGTGACGCTTCCACTCCTGCTGGGCGCGCAACATGGGCTCATGGTGTGAGGTGCCCATCACGACGCCGTACTCGTCGGCGATCTTGGCGTTCAGCGGGTCGTCTTCATTGAACGCGTTATTCCACATGGCGGGCCACAGGTAATTGGCTTTGAGACGCAGAATCAGCTCGAAGACCTTCTGATAGAATTCGTGACCCATATTCACGACGCCGGGAATGGAAGTTTCGCCGTACTTCTCGCGGACCCAGCCGCTCAGTGCAGGCGCTTCGTCGTTCAAGAAGATGCCGCGATATTTCACGGCGGGCTGGCCTTCGAAGTATCTGCCGGCTTTTACCAAGAGGGCGTCTTTGTGGACCACTGGCACGTCGGCCCAGTAATACCAGGGTGAGACGCCGATCTGTTCGGAGACATCGTAGATGCCGTAAATGGCGCCGCGTTTGTCGCTGCCGGCGATGACGAGCGCGCTCGCGATACCGGGCAGGGGATTAGCCGCCACCTGAATGACGAAGGCTTCCCACTTACCGGAGACTTCGGTGACATCGATTTTCTTTTCGCGCACTAACTCGTCGATGATGGGGCTGCGGCCGATGGTTCCGATGATGATGGCGGCGGGCCAAAGGCCCTCGATCTCATGACGGATCGTGGGCGTGACGCCGGTGACGCGGGCGATGTCGGCTTGGAGGTCACTGGCGGCGCGCGCGACGCCGGGCCAATCAGCCGGGTCGACATAGATAGCCGCGGCGGTCTTGGCCTGCACCATGGGGAATGCGCCCCGCGCGGGCTTTTCGAGGATATAGCGGGTTTGGCCGATGCCGTAGGCGGTGCGCAGTGGCCCGAAGAGACAAGATCCGAGCACTGCGGCAAGCAGAAGACCGCGTTGCATTGATTATTTTGCCTCGCGGGCTGCGCCGGTCACGGCTTGGAAGGCCGGTTTGGGCCTTCCCTCGCGATCGAACAGCAGCGGATAGTTGGTGCGGCCGCGGACGGGGAAATTGTTCAGCCAGGAGTCGCCATCGGTGACGCCCCAAAAAGTGATGCGCGTGATGGAATCGCGATATTTCACGAAGATGTGGAACAACTCCGCGTAGCGGCGGGCGAGCGCCTGCTGCACCGAATCGGGAAGACCGGCGGTGTAAGGGTTCAAGCCGGCGCCGCCGCCGGAAGTGGCTGAGACATCGGCCGAATTTCCGGGGCCGGTGCGCGGCAGTACGTCGACATCCAGCTCGGTGATGTTCACCTTGATGCCGAGCGCGGCGAACGCCTCGATGGTGTCAGCCAATTGCCGGGCGGTGGGCCAATCCATCTTGTCGTGGCCTTGCAGTCCGATGGCCGTGATGGGAACGGACTGGGCTTGGAGCTTTTTGATGAGTTCCACGGCGCCCCTGCGCTTAGGTTCGTTTTCGAGCGAGTAATCGTTGTAATAGAGTTCGGCGCCGGGATCGGCTTCATGGGCGAACTGGAAGGCTTTGGCGATGTAGTCGGCGCCGATGATGTCCAGCCATGGAGATTTGCGCAGAGTGCCGTCTTCGTTGAGTGCTTCGTTCACCACATCCCAGCCGCCGATGCGGCCCTTATAGCGGCCCACCACGGTCCGGATGTGATCGTGCATGCGCTGCAACAGGGCGTCGCGGGTGAGTGGAGCGCCCTTGTCGTCCTGGAAGACCCAGCGGGGCGTCTGACTGTGCCAGACCAGGTTGTGGCCAATGATGAACATCTTGTACTTCTCGCCGAACGCCACGTAGTGGTCGGCGGGATCGAAGTTATAGCTATCCAGGTGGGGGTGAATGGACTCCCACTTGAGAGCGTTTTCCGGGCTGATGGTGTTGAACTGCGCGGCAATGAGGGAATCGCCGCGGGCGTCCTTCTCCTCGAATTGCGACTGATTGATAGCCGCGCCAATGCGGAAGATCCCCTGGTAAGCGTCTTTCAAAGTGACTGGTTGCGCGTGTGACACGCCGGCCACCAGCAGGCCTACGATTGCGATCGACTTCGTGGGCATGGTTTAGAGCGCTCCTTAACTAACCTTATTACATCGTCTGATTAATGCGCTCCCCGGGCGCCGCTCTGGAGCCCGCCACTGCGAACATTGCGTTTGTATCGGTGGCGAGGGCGGTGCCGCCCGCGCTCCTTATTCAGCGGGGGCGAACTTCTTGCGGCGCTCGGCCAGCTCATCCTGAATCTGTAGGTTCAGGTTCTTGCCGATTTTGTAGCAGACCAGGCAAATAATGACGATCACGAAGAAGATGGCCGGAAAAACACTGATGGTGAGGCGTATGCCGCGCAAGGCGCCGGCGGTTTGCACGGCGTTGGCGCGGTAGCCAAAGCCGGAAAGCAGCCAGCCGGCCATCGCGCCGCCCAGGCTGAGGCCGGTCTTGAGGCCGAACAGGATGGTGGCATAAATCACGCCCGTGATGCGGCGGCCGGTCTTCCATTCCGAATAGTCCACAACGTCGGCGAACATCGACCAGATGAGCGGAATGGTGGGAGCGTAGCTGAGCGCGCGGGCGTATTCCAGAAGGAACAGCGCCCCGATGGCATCGCGCGGCAGCAGAACGAACAACGCCATAAAGATGGTGCTGAGCCCAAAACCCACAATGGCGACGGCTTTCTTGCCGAACCTTATGGAGAGGAACGTGGAACACAGCACTCCCACCACCGTGACGAACTGGCTGGACATGTTGAAGAGGCTGAAACCGACCGAGGAGACGTTGGCTCTCTTGGAATCGATTACCAGGCCGAAGGTGTTCAGCAAGTAAGACCAGACGCCGTGCGCGGCGGGGTTGACGAGACCGGCGCCTTGCAGCAGAGCGAAGAGCCGATCGTGGTTGACGTAATACTGGAAGTAATAAGAGAGAGTGCCGCCGCGCATGGCCAGCACGATGAAGTGAGCCAGCGTGAGGATGAACATGGCGACCCAGGGGCCGGTCTTGACGAGGGTGCTGAAGTCGCGTTTGGCGTCGGACTTCTGTTTGGGATCGGGCTGGATGCGCTCGCGCGTGGTAAGAAAGGTGATGACGAAGAGGACCACGCAGATGGTGGCCCACAGCCCCATGGTGATCTGCCAGCCCTTGGCGTTATTGCCCTGGCCGAACTTGGCGACCAGGGGCAGGGTGAAGCCGCCGACAATCAACTGGGCGATCATGGCGGCGACGAAGCGGTAGGAGGAAAGGCTGGTGCGCTCATTGACGTCGCCGGTCATGACGCCGGTCATGGCGGAGTAAGGAGTGTTGTTGGCGGAGTAGAGCGTCATCAACAGCATGTTGGTGATGCAGGCGTATGCGATCTTGCCGGTGACTCCGAAGTTGGGGGTGGTATAGGCAACCACCATGACGACGCCCCACGGAATGGCCGTCCACAGCACCCACGGGCGGAACTTGCCCCAGCGAGTGTTGGTGCGGTCCGCCATGAGGCCCATCATGGGATCGAAGAAGGCGTCCCAGAGACGGCCGACCAGCAGCAGCGAGCCGGCGGTAGCGGCGGCGAGGCCCAATGTGTCGGTGTAGAAATTCAACTGGAACAGGATCATCGTCATGAAGACGAAGTTGGCGGCGCCATCACCAAGGCTGTAGCCGGCCTTCTCCAGGAACGAGAGTTTTCCCAGCGGCTTGCTCATTGGACCGCCAGGACTACCTTTTGGAGATCGGCATCGCGCGAGGAATTGCCGACCATGATTTCGAAATCGCCGGACTCCACGGTGAATTTCATATCGGCATCGTAGAAGGCCAGCAGTTCGGGCGTGATGTCGAAAGTGACTGTACGGGTCTCGCCGGGATCGAGGACGATGCGGCGGAAACCTTTCAACTCTTTCAAGGGCCGGGTGGCGGAGCTGAAGACGTCGCGAATGTACAGTTGGACGGTCTCGCTGCCGGCGCGGCCGCCGGTGTTGGAAACGTCGGCTGAAACGCGCGTGGAAGCGCCCTGCTTGATCTTCTTCTTATCCAGGCGGACGTTGGCAATGGCAAACGTGGTGTAACTGAGGCCAAAGCCGAACGGAAAGAGCGGCGTCACATCGTCGAACAGATAGCCGCGGCGCGCGGTGGGCTTGTAGTTGTAGAACGCGGGCAGGTGGCCGGCGGAACGCGGAATGGTGATGGGAAGCTTGCCGCCGGGGTTGCAATCGCCGAACAACACTTCGGCCACGGCGTGGCCGGTCTCCTGGCCCAGGTACCAGCATTCAAAAATCACCGGCACATCGCGGCTGAGCGCGTTGATGGATAGCGGGCGGCCGTTGAAGAGGAAAACGATCACGGGCTTGCCGGTCGCCACCATGGCTTGCACCAGTTCGTCCTGCCGGCCGATCAGGTCGAGGCTGGCGCGGTCGCCCATGTGCACAAAGGACCAGGCTTCGCGCGAGGTCTGCTCGTTGCCGCCTATGGCGAGCACGATGACGTCGGCCTTTTGGGCCACTTTGACGGCTTCGGCGATCTGGCGGCGATCTTCCGCGGGATCGCTGGGCGCCACTTCATCCTGCACCCAGGAGCCGCCGATGGTGATTTTGCAGCCTTCGCTGTAGAGCACGTTGGCGCGGTTGCCGACCCGGGCTTTGATGCCGTCGAGGACCGTGACATCGTGCTTGGGAATGCCGCTGTAGCCGCCCAGCAGGCTGCGGTGGGCGTTGGGTCCGATCACCGCGATGGTCTTGATGCCATCGAGCGAGAGCGGCGCCAGGTTGCCCTCGTTTTTCAACAGCGTGATAGTCTGGCGCGCGGCCTGCAAGGCCAGTTGCCGATGGGCGTCGCAGCCCACGATGGCGTCGGCGGCATCGGGATCGACGTACGGGTCGTCGAACAGCCCCAATTGGAATTTCCAGTAGAGCATGGGCGCCACCAAGTCGTCGAGCTGCCGCTCCTTCAACACGCCTTTGCGGACCAGTTCAACCAGGTGCAGATAGCAGTCCGGTTCCGGCAATTCGATATTGACGCCGGCCTGAACGGCAAGACGGCAGGCCTCCTTTTTATCCTTGGCCACCGCGTGGCCGCGGACCTCGGCGCGGTAGTTCAGCTCGGTGATGGCGTAGTAGTCGGACACCACGAAGCCTTTGAAGCCCCATTCCTTGCGGAGCACATCGCGCAGCAGCCAGCGGTTGGCGTGAGACGGGATGCCATCGATTTCGTTGTAGGAAGCCATCACGCTGATGGCTCCGCCCTTGTGGATGGCTTCCTTGAAGGTAAACAGGAACGTTTCACGCAGCACACGCGGGGAAACATTCACCGGCGAGCAGTTCATGCCGGATTCGGGCTGGCCGTGGGCGGCAAAATGTTTCAGCGTGGCGATCACGTGTCGCTTGTCGCCAAAGCTGGCGTCGCCCTGAAAGCCGCGCACGGCGGCGATGCCCATGCGCGACACCAGGTAGGGGTCTTCTCCGTAGGTCTCCTCTACGCGGCCCCAGCGAGGATCGCGGGCCACATCGACCACGGGAGTCAAGGCCTGATGGGCTCCGCGCGCCCTGGCTTCGGCCGCGGTCATGCTGAAGAGCGCCTCCACCAGCTCGGGATTGAAGGTGGCGCCCAGACCGATGGGCTGCGGGAAACTCGTGCCGCCGACGGCGGCGTGCCCGTGCAGGCACTCTTCGTGAAAAATCACGGGAATCCCCAGACGGCTGTTTTCCAGGAAGAACTTCTGGATGGCGTTGGTGAGTTCCGCCATGGTGCGCGCGGTGCGGCAGTTGGCGGAATCGCGAGGACCACCGGCGTCGCTCGGACGGCCAACCTGGCCCAGGCCGCGGCGGTCTTTGAACGCCTTTCTGGCCTTTGGCAAGTCGAAATTGCCGTCGTCATCGACGAGGGTGTCGGCCTTTTTCTGCCAGACGCACATCATCTGCGCGGCTTTTTCCTCCAGGGTCATGCGGGACAGAAGGTCCTTGACGCGCCTGGCGGGCGGCAGCGCCGCGTTTCGATAGGGGGGCATCTTCTTCGGTGGAACTTCAGATGGAGGTGCGGGAGATGGCTTCTTCATGGCATTTTAGTCTTGTTACCACTTTGTCCAACCGCCGTCTACCGAAAGTGTCTCGCAATTGACCATTGCCGCTTCATTGCTGGCCAGGTAGGCCACGGCCGCCGCAATGTCCTGCGGCAAAGCCAGCCTTCCCGCCGGTATCTTCCCTAAAACAAATTTTGAGAACTCCGGATTCTGCAAGCGACGGCGCGTCAGATTGGTTTCGACGAATGTTGGCGCCACACTGTTTACCGTTATTCCGTCTTTGGCCCATTCCAGCCCAAGGGTACGAACCAGTTGGATCACAGCGCCTTTCGTCGAACAGTATACAGGCTGCCCAGGAATCCCCACAAGACCGGACTGGCTTGAAATGAAAATGATCCGGCCCCATTGATTGTCGATCATGCCTGGCGCTACAGCCTGTGCCATAAAGAATCCCCCTCTGACGTTTACGGCATAATGGTCGTCCCACTCCGATTCGGTCACTTCAAGCCCTCGGGCAGGCCGATTGATTCCGGCGTTATTCACTAGAATATCGATTTTCCCAAACTGGGTCAGAACTGCTTGCACGCCTTTTTCAATCTGCGATACAGACCGAATATCTATTGCGGCAACGCCGATTTCCTGCGTAACCGCCCTCAGTTTATTAACGGTCTCATCCAGACTAACGTCCGGCTTATCGGCAACGGCGACAGCCGCTCCCTGTTGAGCAAGGCGCAATGCAATGGCTTGCCCGATCCCTGTGGCCGCTCCTGTTACTAAAGCCGCTTTTCCATGCAAGTCGAACAGTGGACTATTCATAGGACTTTCCATATTATTTGGCATAACGTTCCACTCGTATCCTGGCCGTAATCCCGTGTGCCAGCATACGTTCCATATTACACTGCCTTTCGGTGACTTCGCCCATCAGACGGCTGGCCGAGGGGGTCATTTTTTGGTACGTGCAGGTTTTCAAAAACTTTCCCACCCACACGCCGCCGGTGTATCGGGCCGCCCGGCTAGTCGGCAATATGTGATTGGTGCCTATGGACTTATCACCGTACGCCACGGTAGTTTCTTCGCCGATAAAGAGAGAGCCGTAATTGGTAAGCCTGCTGAAGTAATAATCCAAATCCGCCACGTGCAGCTCGAGATGTTCCGGTGCGTAGTCGTCGCTAATCCCAATGGCTTCGTCTCGATTCTCGGCAATATATATACGGCCGTTGGAACCCCACGACTGCTCGGCTATATCCTTGGTGGGCAGTTTTGCGAGTTGTTTCATCACTTCCGACTGAGCGTTCGCTGCAAATTCATCGCTTAGGCAGACCAGGGCAACGCCGCTATTGGGATCGTGCTCAGCCTGTCCCAGCAAGTCGCAGGCCACCAGCGATGGGTCTGCATTATTATCCGCTATCACCATGATCTCGGTAGGCCCTGCAAGCAGGTCTATTCCGCAGCGGCCGAACAACTGGCGCTTGGCTTCCGCGACAAATTTATTCCCGGCGCCGCACAGAATGTCGGCAGGTTCCACAACACCCATGCCGAATGCCATAAGCGCCAGGGCCGGTACTCCACCGATTACAAAAATCCGGTCTGCCCCCGCCTTTCTCATTCCGTTAATGGTAGCTGGGTAATTTCCTTTACCTTTGATCGGAGGCGTACATGCATACACACGCTTCACTCCCGCGACCTTCGCGGGGATGATGCTCATTTGTGCCGACCCGAACATCGGATAGCGTCCGCCTGGTATGTAGCTCCCTACTACATTTACGGGAATATGTCTGTGTCCCAGCGTGACCCCGTCCATAATCTGGATTTCCAGAGGCAGCAAGGTTTTCAATTGGGCCCGGGCGAACGCGCGGACATTATTCTGACAGAAATCCGTATCTTCGATAACCTGCGGATCGAGCGTGGCAACGGTCTCGGCTATCTGTTTTTCGCTCAGCTCAAAATCGGCCGGGTTCCAGTCGTCAAACTTCTTACTGTACCTGCGCACCGCATCCAAGCCGTGTTGTTCCAAGTCGAGAAGCATGTCGGAAACGATTTTTGCCGTTTCCGTGTCTTTTTCAAACAGACGATGACCGCCGTTTTTAAACATTTTCATTTTTCAATTTCCTCTTGTCTTTCGGGAATCCATTCTCCGGATGAACATGTCAGCGCTTCCATAGTCGTTTGACAGTGGATCGGCAAACCCCTGGAAGCCGGCCTGGAGGACCGGCTGTGCCGTGAGGCCCAGTCAATGGTCGAGGGAAAACGAAGAAGGGCAATGGGTCAGTTCCGAAGCTGACCCACTGCCCGAAGGAGAATCTCCGAGATTGCGGAGCTAAAGTTGCGCCGGATCTACGGTTCTAATTCCGGCGGCGAAAGCGCAACAGTCCCAGTCCGGCGAGTGCGCTTCCCAGCAGCACCATGCTCCCCGGTTCCGGCACTATATTAGCTGCCGGCACATTGTAATCGGTCTGGCTCAGATCGGTGGCAAAAACTTGCACCGGCGGTGAGTTGGTCCCCGGGAAGCCTGGTACGGCCGGTTGCAGTGTGCCGTCCAGTGTGATCGTGATCAACGTGTCATTGAGCGCGTCGAGCGTTGGAATCCCGTTTCCGCCGCTATCCAGGAGAGACAACGAGAACATGTCGTTGAAGCCTCCCGCATCGGCGTTGTTGGTGTAGGTAGCCGTGAACGATAGCTCCGTGCCCGGCGTGAATCCCTGGATTGCCGCGTTGAAAAAGGGATCGCTATCGGTGATTGTGAAGCCGGATTGCAGGCTGCCGCTCGCTCCGCCAAAAAGCACAGCGGGGGGAGCCGACGCGGAGCCGCCAAAGAAGTCGAAATTGGACAGGTTGACCGTGTTGTTGGCGTCGCCCGTCCCGCTGCCGTCGGCCAGTTGGAAGGCGAGGTAGAACGGTCCCGACCCCACGAGCGAGCTGGTATTTAGGTCGAATTGCAGGTCAACCAGGCCGGCCATGGCCGTTGCGCTCCCAAGCAAGAGGAGTGCAGCCGCGGAAAAGATAGGTTTAAATAGTCGATTTAGGGACATGTTTTTGTTCTCCAGATTAGCGAGCTGCCGAGCCTGCCAGTACTCGCGCGTTGTAAGTGATCCCGGTCTTGGCCGGATCGGTGAACTGCATAACAAATGTTACGCTCGCACCAGGCGCCAGGGAGGAAGTATTCACATAGGGGCTGCCGGCTGGCAATTGCACCGCCGTCACGCCGTTCGGGTTGTACAGGGTTGCGTTGCTGCTCAGGCTGTCCAACACCAGTGAAACCGGGCCGGGTACGCTATTCGTGGTGTCCAGATTGGTCAGAGTGACGGTCTGGCTGAAGCGGTTGGTCGTGAAGTTGTACACGAAACCGCTCTTCGCCATGGCAATACCGGTGGACTTGACAGTTTCCACATTGTTTGGAACCACGCCCTGCGGCGATGTGTCGCGACTTGCAGCGTCGGTTGAATAATAGTCAACCTTGTGCAGGTATGAATTGAGTGTGAAAGGCGTCGTGTAGGTTGTCCAGGCGCCGCCGTCTACGCGGTAATTCGTCCCGGATACCCCAAAACCGCCCAGATTGTCAGCCGCTGACAGGGTGATCTGAATGCCCTGACCCGGTGTCTGAACACTCGCTGTAGTTACTGGCGGCGTAGTGTCCAACTGCCAGTTCTGATCAAAATAGCCAGCCTCGAGATATTCAGCAGGTGTATGCCGGAAGCGCGTGCTGTCGGGATTTTGCACAGTGAGGGGCGGGTTGGCAGTCGTGCCAGGGTAGGCGTCGGTCGCCAATTCGGTCCGGGGAGTATACGTCCACACGGTGTAGTCCGGCTGGTCCCAGGGCAACCGCTCCAGGTTACAACCCCAGCGCTCATCATTGCTGTCGGCTTTGGCGTCGGTATCGTATTCCGTCAGATAGCCCCGGCCCACAACAACATATTGATTCGGGTTCAGCGGGTTGGGGTAGATCATCGCGTAGCGTACGCTATCGCCGGTATAAGTACGGCCGCCTACACTAACGCCGTTGTCCAATAACGTCAGCGGAAGAGCGTTCTTGATCTGAGCCGTGATACTGTTGGTATTGTGATCGCCGAACAGTCGCAAATTGCTGGAAGCGATCATGGCAGGAGTTACGGCGGTATCCGGGATGGGTGTCAGCCAGTTCTGCGGGGGAAGATTCCAGGCATTGCCCGCACCCGAGTCGTGCGAGTTATAGTATCCTTCCTCGTAATCGTTCCATTCCGTGGCAAACTGTTGCGCGTCTGCCTGGTTCTGAGCGGTCTGCGCCGCAGTGCCAGCCGTGCCGTAGACCAGGACGAACTTGGACATCAAGTAATGATTGATGGGACCTTCGATCGTATGGTTCTTGACCAAGGTGCCGGGCAAGGAATTTGCGGTAGACCATCCGGTGATGGTGTTGGCCGGCGAAACGGTGGCATAAAACGTGAGGCTCGAAGCGGCCGGCCCACTATAGCTGAGCACTCCATTGGTGTAAACTGCTACTGGCTGGCTCATGTTCACCAGGGCGCTGTTTAGGGCAAGGGTGTATTGCACGAGGTTTGAGGCCGTGACAGTAACGGTATTGGGCGCGGAAATGTTTGCTGTGAGCCGCGTAAATTGGTTCGTGTACTGCAACCGATCAATCGTTATCCAATAGGCAGTGTTGTACTTAAGAAAGTTCGTGTTATAGACAACACTTGTGGGGTTGACAGTTGCGGTCTTGCCGGTGAAAAACGGGTAGATCAGGCTTTGGTTATAAGACTGGCCGTGGCTGGTGCCGACAACGGAATGGATCGTCGCGGTATTGTAGCCAAAACCGGCGAGCGCGCCAATGATCCAGAGAGCGTTCTCCTCCTGATTCGTGGGATCGCCCGTGGTGTAGCTAATGAAGATGGGCTGATATTGGCCGTTTTCAGCATGGTAGTAGGCGGAAGCGTTCTCCAGCAGTGGTCGGCGCGAGGCGTCCGCGTACATGGCGTTGTCCTGCGGGCTGCCCGGAGCGGGCGGATGGTTATTCTGATTGGGCGCCTCGGATTGATTACCCCAATGGCCTACGTCTTCACTCAGTCCGGCGTACCACTTGAAGTAGAAGTCCTGGAACGAGGTCCATCCGGCGTCAGGTGCGTTGGCGGCGAAGAGACCGGGGAATCGGAAAGGCCACAGGTAATTGGGGTGTGCGCCCATCGAGTCCCCTTCGCCGTACAGGCGGGTCGGATCGATGCTGTAGCTCGTTTTCAGAGCGGCGATAACATCGAAGAGTTCCACCTCGCCAGTGCCGTCGAAGTTCTGGGAGTAACGGTCCTCGAGACTGACGAGCAGAGCGTTGTTAGCATTAGCCCAGTTCGTCGCAACAGAAGCGAAACTGTCGGTACAGTGCCCATGAGACCCGTGCATGCTGTAGAAGACTATGCCAGCGGGCACACTGCTGTTGTAACCTGTGGGCACGTAGATACCATACGGTTGGTAGGAACCGTCGTTGGACGCCACATACCAACTGTACCCATAGTGTCCAGCCGCGTAAATCGGAGGAGTGGCTGCGTAACCGCTGATCGAGCTGAGTAGAAGCAGTAACGCGATCAGAACGGGCATGAAAATCACACTTCTTGTCTTTGAAGTAGTCACATTGCTCATCTTTTTCCTTTCATTGCAATACTCGGTTGAGTTTGTAGTTCGGCTAACGATTTAATACAGCCCCCGCCTTCTTTCGGCCTTGCGAGGGGTACAGGACTCGCGTTGGGTACCCCGGTTGGTAGTTCCAATCGGGGTGCCCAACGCTTCACTTTCGATCTAATCAAAAAGCTTTTACTGGTGCACGAAACCCACCTACGAAATAGGTTTCGCTAGAAAGTCAACTTGGCTCCGAGTTGGAACGCACGGCCGAACTGGCCGATGCCATTTACACCGGAACCGCTGTTGACTGTGCCTTGGATCGTGCCGAAACTGGCATTGCTAGTGTTGCAGGCCTGCCCGACCGGGGCGGAGCAGGAAGCGTTCGGATTGCTGAACGCCGGCGTATTGGTCAGGTCGAAACTTTCGGCGCGGAGTTCCATCTTGATCCGCTCGGTGAACGCGAACGTCTTAAACATCGACAAGTCGATTCGGAACATGCCGGGTCCGCTGAGGATATTGCGGCCACTGCTGCCGAACACCCCCGTTCCACCTGGCTGGGTAAAGCTGGCCGTGCTGAACCAGGGCTGGCCGGGCGCCCCGTGCAGAATCTGGACCGGGGCCACCTGGTTGGCCGTCTGCGTCTCACCCGGCGTGTTCAGAGCGCCGCTGTTGGCGGTGATGTAAAACGGCGTTCCGGTGAGCATCGTCAGGATGCCCGACACCTGCCAGCCGCCGAGTACCTTCCCCGCCACACCGTTGGACAGGAACTTCTTGCCGGGTCCGATCGGCAACTGGTAGACATAGCTCTGCACGAAGTTCAGAGTCCGGTCGAAATCGGTGCGCGCCCAGTTTCGCTGGGTGTCGATGTACCACAACAGGTTGCCATCGTCGTCGGTTTGGTTATCCATGGCCTTCTGCCAGGTGAAGGAGGTCGTGATGTTCAGACCGGCCGAAAAACGCCGGTCGAACTTCGCCTGTAGCGCGTTATAACTGGAGGAGAAGCCACGCCAGCGCTCGGTGTAACTCTGCGTGCGTGGGAAGAAAAGGTCCGCCGCACTGCCCAAGCCCAGCGTGTAAGGCACATTTAAGTTGTAGTTGGTGGGTGTGCGGACTCCGTGGTTGCCGACGTAGGCGACATCCAGCGTGAAGTGCGCCGGCAGCGCTCGCTGCAGCGCCATGTTCCAGGATTCCACGTAGGTGTTGTTAAAATCCTTCGGAATCACGTCGAAATTTGAGCTTGCCAGTGTGCCCGTTGGAGTAATGATCCCGTTCGACGGAATCACGATGGGCACCGGCGCGGGGAAGCCCGCTTGGAAGGTCGCTGCTGTAACCCCATCGCCCAGTACTGCTGGACCGTAGCCGTTCCCGGTCGCGCTCGTGTTGTATGCGTTGTTGGCTCTCACCGGGAAGTTGTATGCGTAGGTGTTGTCCTGGAACGGCGTGTAGCTCATGCCGAACCCCCCGCGCAATACGGTCTTATCGGTCAAACGATACGCCAGACCGAAACGCGGTGCGAAATGCTTGTAATGCGACTGCATGCCCAGGTTCATCGGATTGCTTCCGACTCCCGCCACAATCAGCTCGTTGCTGTAAGGATCGTAATCGGAAAATCCGCCGGGGAAGTGCGGCGTGCCCGGCGCGTAGAATTCCCAGCGCAGTCCCAGATCCAGGGTCAACTTGGGCGAGACCTGCCACTTATCCCCGCCGTAGGCGAAAACCCAGGTGTCCCGGTACGCCGGGAAGTAGGTGTCCAGATCGCGCCCGACGCTGCTGGGCTGATCCAGCAGGAAGCTGGCCATATCATTGCCCCAACTGGTCGTCGCGCCCAGAATGGATGTTTGGCTGGTGCCGAAATTGTATAGCCCGCGCGGGCTGTAGGTTTGATCCTGCAGCAAGTCGTCGCGGACACGGCGAATATCCACACCCCATTTGAAGGTGTGGTTGGCCTGGATCTTGGTCCAGGTGTTGACAATGTCGATGTTGGCTTCGGCGCGGTCCCAGGGCAGGCTCGCGGAGTACCCGATAAACGGATTCGAGAACGGGCCGTTGAGCTGGATCCCTACGATTCCGCTGGTGAATGGATCGGAGGCCAGGTTCACGCCCGGGATGCCCAGCGCCGTCGCGGCGTTGGTGCCGAAGTCGCTCGGCTGTGCCTGGTTGTTATAGTGCGCCACGCCCAGGCGAAGTTCCGTCAGGAACGTGGGCGTGATCACACGGTTGTAGTTGATGCCCGCGCTATAGGTCTTTTGAATTCCCGTTCCCATAAAAGCGGTGCCCGGCCCGTCTCCACCGGCCATGCCGAACAACGGCGCCTGGAACACCACCGGCCTCTGGTAACTGAACCTCCCCGTCAGCCGGTCTTTGTCCGACATGTTGTAGTCGACCTTCACATCCACGGAATCCTGGGTCTTGTGGAACGGCAGTGCCGCGAAATAATTGTTCGATGGGGATGCCGTGTTGAAGCTTTCATTGGGACCCGGCACCAGCGCCAGGATTGCCGCCGACACCGCGTTGATCCGGCTGGCCGGAATCTGGTTGCCCGGGAACGGAGTGCGCCCGGCATCCGTGCCGTTTTGCAGCCCTGTGGTGGGGTCATAGATCACGCTCGGGGCCGCACTCAAATCTCCCGTCCGGCTGGCCGAGGAGGGAATCGTCACCAGGCTGGTGTTGGCCTCGTGGTCCTCGATCCTCAAGTAGTCGGCAAAGACAAACAGTTTGTTCTTCCGAATCGGGGCGCCCAGGTTGCCGCCAAAATAGTTGTACGCTACGTGCCCCAACGAGGCGTTGAAAAAGGCCCGTGCATCCAGATCCGTATTTTGCAGGAATTCGTAGGCCGCCCCATGGATCACGTTGCTGCCCGACTTCAGAATGACGTTGGTCACGCCGCCCGCTGCGCGCCCCAACTCCGCTTCGAAGTTGTTCGTCGAGACATCCACCGTTTGAATGGCTTCCGCCGGTGGAACCAGAATCTGCAGCAGCCCCGTGCGCTCGTCGTCGTCGATGCCTTCGATCTGGTATTCATTGCCCTCGCGTGCCTGGCCGTTCACTTCCGTCTGCAGCGACCCGCCGGAGTTGAAGAACTGCGAATGCTGCCACGTGGCCGGCGCCGTCCCCGGCACCAGGTTTAAGAGCGATTGGAAATTGCGGCTCGCACCCATTGGCAGATTTGCCATGACTACGGTTTCCATCGAGCGGCCGACATCCGCCCGGTCCGTCTGCAGCACCGGGGCCGCCGCTGTGACTTCGATACTCTCGGTAACGTTCCCGGGTTGCAGTTGCAGATTGACGCGGCTGGTGGTGTCCACTACCACGTCCACTCCCTTACGAACTTCTCTCTTGAAACCGGCCATCTCCACCGTTACGGCATAGCGGCCGGGCGCCAGGTTCGGAAAAGTAAAATTGCCGCTTTCATTGGTTTGAACGATGTGGGAAACCGCCGTGGTTTCCTCCGTTATGGTCACTTTCGCGTTGTGCACCGTGCCGCCAGAAGCATCCGTGATGCTTCCCAGCAGGGTGCCAGTAACAGCCTGAGAATAGGCCAAACTGGCGCTGAAGCATGCCGTCAGAACCAGAACTGCAATCAAACGTAAACGATACATGGTCAACAAATCCCTTTCGTACACTACAAGGTGCAAGGCTCCAACCTCTGTGAATGCCGCCCCGCTCCAACCAGTCAACCTGGGTTCGAGCGAGGCCTTCACCTGTGCTGTTTTTTTCTACATCTAGCACTATTACTCCGGGGTAGACCGCCCGGAGGCCACGCCCGGCGCCATTAATAAAGAGATTAAGGTCTCTAAACCTTTAAACTGGATAGTAGGCTGGAATTCCGACCCTTGTCTACCCGGCCCAGTACTAAGGTTCGAGCCGCTGCGGGCGCGCAGCATTGCAATGGGAACGTTCCCATTTTTTGGCAAACAAGGCGATTATACACCCTACTTCCCTCTTGTCAAGACTAAACTTGAGCGGCTCCTGGCCCGCGGGCAGCATGCCTTGGACGGCATCAGGCAATATCTAACAATGCCTAGAGTATTGAACAATGGTGCCTAGAGTATTGAGCAATTAAGCGTAGCGCTTCGGAAAGATGAACTTGGGCTTGACGCGGGCCTCGAAATATGAGAACGTTCTCTTTTAGTGAAGAAAGAATCCCGCTGGCCATATCAATTCCGGGGTGCGGGAGCGACGACGCCTTGTGTCGGGAAGCCGCTGCCACTCAATACTGGTAGCCGGTGCGATTACGTGAGACTGCGCCGGTTCGGCTGGTTCGCTCGATGTCAAGGTGATTGCCTTAGCCGTGAATGGCCTGTCATATTACCCGCTTCGTCATTGGTAGTTCTTTCTCAGTGACAGGCGACCATGAGATTAAGGAGCAACAGTGGTTAGGTTTTTGAAGCGGGGACTCGACGCTACCACTGTTGCTGCCGGCGATGCTACAGTACGTTCTACGGTGGCAGCTATTCTGGCGGATGGCCTGTGGAACGGAAAGTTCCTCAAGGCCAGACGAGCGACGATCAGCTTATCATTATCGAAATGAGTAAGAAAATGTCCGATGCCCCTGCCGATAGTTATCGCAGGCGCCGAATCACGGTCAAGGACCTGGCACGCCAGATGGGCATGTCCGTCTCAACTGTCTCCCGCGCCTTCTACGAGGGCTCAGTGATCGCGTCCGAGACGCGCGAGAAGGTCTTGCTGCACGCGGCCGAAATCGGCTACCAGCCCAACCCCTTGGCGCGGGGATTGATTACCAAAAGTAGTCGAATCGTGGGGATTGTGGTTTCGGATATTACAAACCCTTTCTACCCGGAGGCGCTGAACCAGCTCAGCGAGCAACTTCAGTCAATCGACTTCAACGTGATGCTTGTGGTCACGAACAAGTTGCGCAGTCAGGAGGACGCGGTACGGGTGCTTCTGTCCTATCATCCCGATGTCGTCATCCTTCTCGCCACGACATTGTTGTCGACGGCGTCGGATGCTTGCCGGAGAGTCGGAACGCCGGTTATCTGCTTTAACCGCCGGGCCACCGACGCGCATTCGTTCAGCATTACCTGCGATAACGAACTCGGCGGACGAATGGTGGCCGATCATCTGATCGATCGCGGACACCGGCAACTCGCCTTTGTAGCGGGTCGTTTCGACGCCGCTACGAACCTGGATCGTTGGCAGGGCTTTAGCGCACGCTGTGTCGAGCGGGGGCTGAGCCCGCCGCGGGTAATGGGAGGGCAGGTATTCAGCTACGAAGACGGATATGCCGCCGCGCTGAACCTGCTCAAAACGCCCGACCGGCCTCAGGCGATTTTTGGCGCAAACGACATCCTCGCAATCGGAGCTCTGGATGCCGCGCGCCGGGAACTGGGTCTGGCAATTCCCGACGATGTGTCGATCGTAGGATTCGATGACATATCCATGGCTTCATGGCCAAGTTACGCACTGACCACTGTTCGCCAGCCGCTCGGAATCATGGTTGAACGGACGATGGAACTCGTGCGCGGCCTGATGCAGAAGGACCTTAGTCAACCGGTTCTCCAGCAGGTTCCCGGTGTGTTGATAGAACGGACTACCACGAGGTTCGTCGACGGAAAGTGAATATGGCTCGTGGTCGTTTTTAGATCCGGCGGGGAGTGTGGGTAGTTCCGTCTGTGCATGCCCTGTAGTAGTGCAACGGAGGCACTCAGGATTACCGGCTGGAAGTCGCGGCTGCAATTAGAAAACCCTTCCGAGAATCTGCTCCCCCTGCCGCCGGCGCCCATGGCCCCCATTGTCATCGTGTGTTGGGAGCCGCGGCGGTTCAAAGGACAGACTGTCCCGGCGGGCAAAGCCTGCCAAGCCGGGAAGGGCGAAAGACCCTAGTCCACTGCGTAAGCCGTGTGGAATCCGTCGCCAGTACGGGTAGCCCCGGAACCGGGGGTAAGGCTCTGCCGCCGGCGAGAAATGGAGAAACTCCACGGACAGGCCAGCAGGCCTCCTCCGAAAATCTGCTCCCACCACCGCCGGCGCCCACGGCCCCCACTTTCATGGTGTGTTGTGAGCCGCGGCTCGTAGGACAAAACTGTTGCGGCGGGTGAAGCCTGTGCCAAGCCGGAAGGGCGAAAGACCCCAGCCCACGGCGTAAGCCGTGTGGAATCCGTCACCAGTACGGGTAGCGCCGGAATCGGGCGTAAGGCTCTGCCGCCGGCGAGAAATGGAGAAACTCCACGGACAGCCCGCTGGAACCTTGGAAAGGGCTGCGGCACGTGGGGTTTTCCTAAACCTGCCGCCCTTCTAGCGAGGTTTTGATTGTGGACTCAAACTATACCGGATTGTGTGGGAAATCCAAGCTACCGGACGGGCTTGGGCAGGGGTGCGGCGGGCAGCCGGGGCGAAAACCAACAGGCCAAATCCCCGGTAGGGGAAGTTGCTGTGCTTGGGGGACCGGCAAGGCTATACCAGCGGCCAAATTAGCGCAGATTTTAGCTTGACAGGGATTTTGTTTTGTTGTACAACTAACTCAAACAACTGGTTAGAATCTGAATTAGTCGATGGTTTTGTCAGCCAACTAGGCTTCGGGAGGTTAGTTCATTAAGATGAAAAGACTGGGTCTTCGTTCGATCCTGTGCGCCCTGGTCCTCTTCGCCTTCGTGTCGGGGGGGCGTTTCGCAACCGCCCAGGTTTTGTATGGATCGTTAACCGGGAACGTGACCGATCCGACCGGGGCCGTCGTGCCCGGCGTCCATGTGGCAGCGGCTAACCAAGCCACCAACGTCAAGAGTGAAACTGACACCGACTCACATGGCATCTACCATTTCACCAACCTGCAAGAAGGTCTCTACAAAATCACCCTCACGGCTAAATCCTTCCAAACTTTTATCGAAACCAACATTCAGGTGCAGGTAAGCGCGGTCCGGCGCGTGGACGTGCAACTCCAGGTCGCCACCGTTGCCACGTCGTTAGAGGTCTCGGCGGATGCGGTGGTGCTGCAAACCGATAAGGCCGATATCCATACGGACTTTGCGGCGACGGAAGTGGAGCAGTTGCCATACAACGGGTCGGAAGGCCGAAACTTCCAGGCGCTGCTGCTGATGCAACCGGGCGCCAACACCACGGCGGGCACGGGCGAAGCCAATTCGACGGCCGGCAACCCGCAACGCGCCATCACGGTATCTCAGAACGGCGTTTCGTCCCAAGCCAACAACACCCGCCTCGACGGCGCGACCGACGCCTATCCATGGCTGCCGGTCAACGTGGCATACGTGCCGTCGCCGGAAGCCATCGAAACGGTCAGCGTGAGCGCCAACTCGTTCGACGCCGAGCAAGGCGCTGCGGGCGGCGCGGCGATCAACGTCATCATCAAATCGGGAACCAACAATCTGCATGGAGTTGCGTTCGAACGCAATACGAACAACGATCTTCAAGCGATCAACAATTATTTCAGCCACCCCGGCCGCCTGGCCAAGAACATCCAAAACCAGTACGGATTCGCGATCGGCGGTCCGGTCTGGATTCCCAAGATCGTTCATGGCAAGAACAAGCTGTTCTGGTTTATGGATTTTGAGGGCACCAAGCAGGTCCAGTATGCGTCCGACGTGAACCTGACTCTTCCCACCGCGGCCATGCGCACGGGCGATTTCAGCGCCGCCCCCACCACCATCTACGATCCGCTGACGGGCAATGCCGACGGTACCGGCCGAACACCTTTCCCCGGAAACATCATTCCGGCCGCGCGGATTGCTTCGGCGTCGGCCAAGCTCACCTCTCTGCTGCCGGCGCTGACCAGGCCGACTCAGTACTTAACCAACTACGACGCCTACGGCACGACGTCGTACAACGTGAATCGCTGGGATTGGAAGGCCAACTATAATCCCAACGAGAAGTCGATGATCTGGGGCCGGTACAGCATTTCTCCCATGGACATTGTGGCCCCGTTGGTTTTGGGCCCGGCGGGCGGCGATGCCTTTAACGGCGGCAATCCGGGTCATGCCGGCGGCCGGGTGCAGGTGGTGGCGGCGGGCCTCACGTATACCATCACCCCCACGCTTCTGCTCGACGGCAACGCGGGCTACTCGCGGCAGCACATCGGCGCCAACGGCGATCCTCAGGATGGCGATTACGGAACTAGCGTACTGAACATTCCGGGCACCAACGGCGTCGGTCCGAACTACGAAGGCATTCCGGGCTTCCAGGTCACCGGTATGGCGAATATTGGAAACACCAATACCGGCAGCCCCTTCGAGTTCCGCGACAACCAATACACCACCGTGATCAACGTGACCAAAATCAAGGGTGCGCACAACATTCGCGTCGGCTTCGAATACGATAAATACGCGCTGAATCACTTTCAGCCGCAGGGCGGAAGCTTTCAGACGGCCCGCGGCACTTTCGGTTTTGACGGCACATTGGCGTCCCTGAAAGGCGGTCCGGCGATTAATGCCGGCAGCCCGTCCAACTCGTGGGCGCAGTTCCTTCTCGGTTTTCCGTCGCAGACCGGCAAAGCCACGCAGCTCAACGATCCCAACTCGCTGCGCTTTGCCAACTGGGCGGGGTACGCGCGCGATCAGTGGCAGGTCAGCAAGAGCCTTACCATCGACTACGGCATACGCTGGGAATACTGGCCGATCTACTCGCACGACTATTTCGGCGCGGTGCGCTTCGATCCCGCGACGGACAACATTTTAATCGGCGGCGAAGGTGGCGTGCCATGGAACACCGGTGCAACGGCCAGTAAGAAGGGCTTCGCTCCGCGCCTCGGCCTGGCCTACCGCCTCGACGAGAAAACCGTGATTCGCGGTGGTTATGGCATCAGCGTCGATCCCGACAACATGCGCAACCAGCGGAACCAGTACCCGAACACTACCGTCACGTCCTACACACCGGCGAACTCCTACCAGTTCATCAGCTATGCCGGCGTTCCGAACTCAGACGGGGCCACACAGGTATCGCTCGCGGACGGCATTCCTTTGCCCAGCTTCCCGGCGATCTCAACGGGCACTCTCAAGCCGTCGTCCGCGGCGTCGTTGACTACCTATCTGCCGAGTGTCAGCACCGTAACTTTTCCGGCCTACTTCAACCGTGGATATTACGAGAGCTGGAATTTCACCCTTCAGCACGAATTTTCTCCGACCCTGACGGCGCAGGCCGCCTATGTGGGCACGCACGGTGTCCATGTGGACCATGAACGTCAATATCAACGGGTCTGCTCCGAACACGGGCAATGCCGGACGCCAGTTTTCTCCGTACCTGACGACCGACTTGAACATGATTGAGCCGTTCGGCGATATGACATACAACGGGCTTGCAGGCTACGTTTGAGGAAGCGCATCGGCAGTTCGACCATCGGCGCCAGCTACACGTTCTCCAGGTCCATCGATAACATCAACGGCGACAACGACGACGGCACTTTGTGGCGCGCGTACCCGGTGTCTTTCGCGCTGGACAAGCAACTGTCCGGCATTAACCGCCAGCAGACACTAGCCATTTACTGGGTGTACAACTTGCCCTTCGGCAAGGGACATACCATGTTCACCAGCGGACCGGCAGCGTGGATTGTCGGCGGATGGCAGATTTCCGGCATTCTCACCCGGTTCAGCGGCCTGCCGTTCACCGTCGGGACGAGTTCCAGCATCAACGCCGGCGGCCAGGGGACCAGCGCCACCCAGATCAATCCGGTGGTGAAGATTCTGGGCGGCCATGATGCCACTGATCCCTATTTCGACGGCTCGGCCTTTGTCAATCCGCCGACCGGCGTCCTGGGCACCACCGGCAGGGACCTGCTGATCGGGCCGGGATACTTCCAGATGAACGCGAGCGTCCGTCGCACCTTCGCTTTCAAGCAGGAGAAGATCAAGTTCGAGTTAGTCGGCGAGGCATACAACCTGACCAATACGGTGGTGTTTTCCAATCCCAACACGACTTGCTGCTGGGTGACGAACGCGACCACCGGCGCCATCAATTACAACAACTTCGCCGTGATCACCGGCACGGCATCCACCCAGCGATATATCGAGGTGGGCGGATATCTGCGGTTCTGAGCCGCTTCTATCGGTAACAACGGTTCGTAGACGAAAGGGCGCCCCGCGATCCATCGCGGGACGCCCTTTCTATTGGTGCGCATTGACCCGATCGTCGTGGCTCTGGCCAGCAGGGTCTTTCAGCGTGGAAGCGCCTGGCTCAGAAATAAACCCCGAAGTCTTTTTGCAGGATCAGGGCCACGGTCCCGCGCAGGCGCGCCATGCCACCGTCACCGGTGGCGTCCAGACGGGGGATCACGCCGCCGGGCAGAACCTGGTCCCGAACCTCGGCTTCAATGACCGGGCGGAAGCGATTCCAGGAGTGAGTCAGATCCCCGACTACCACGATGCGCTCGGGAGCCAGGCCGGCGACGATCATGCGCATGCCGCGGCCCAAGTAATGGGCCATGGTTTCGAGAGCCTTGACGGCCCGCACGTCGCCGTGGTCGGCGCGGCTGAGAAGATCCGGAAAACTCATGCCCTCGGTGGTCGATCCAGCTTCAAGGTAGTAGCGGAGAGCCGCTCGATTGGAGGCATATACCTCCCAGCAACCCCGGCCGCCGCAGCCGCAAATGGGGCCCTTCGGATCGAGCGGCACGTGGCCGAATTCGCCCGCCATGCCGTTGGCGCCGCGCACCAACTGACCATTTAGCAGAATTCCGGTGCCGATGCCCTCCGAGACGGTGACGACCACCAGGTTGCGGCAGGACTCCATGTGTTCGAACCAGGCGGTGGCGAGTACACAGGCGTTGGCGGCGTTCTCCAGTTCCACCTCGACGCCCGTGGCCTTCATGATGGGAGTGCGCAGATCGAAATCGCGCCACTTGAGATTGGGGGCGAAGACCAGACGATCGGAACCCTGGTTGAAGCGGCCCGGGAGGCTGATGCCCACGCCTTCCAGTTTCTTGCCGCGGCAGGAATTTCTGACGCGTTGAATGCATTGCACGAGTTCATCGACCGCGGTCTTGGGATCGG
Source organism: Bryobacterales bacterium (assembly GCA_963842505.1). Taxonomy (GTDB): domain Bacteria; phylum Acidobacteriota; class Terriglobia; order Bryobacterales; family Bryobacteraceae; genus PALSA-129. Next base: position 281,025 of record CAWJGZ010000002.1, on the reverse strand, counting down.
AAGGGGTGGTGATGACTTCGCGCGAGGTGAACTTGCCATTGGCATCGGCCAGGGCGACGGTAGTTTGACCGGGCCGGATGTCGACGCCCACAATGACGCGGTCGTCGTTGAGACGGAGGAAGGTGGGACGGCGGCCGCGCGGCAGGCGCCCGGTGGGTCCCTCGATGACCCAGGACTCATTGATCAATTGTTCGACGATCAAAGAAATGGTGCTGCGCTGCAACCCGCACAGCCGGGCGAGGTCGGCGCGCGAGATGGGCTGTCGGGTACGAATGAGGTTGAGGACGATGCGGCGGTTGATATCGCGCACCACCTCGCTGGACGCGCCTTGAATGCGCTTGAGGTCGATCACTCTCATTCTCGGATACCTTGCCGGCGTATTACCTCCTTACTGCGATGCTATCAAAGCACTGCTTCGAGATGGGGAATCTTCCCAACCGGTTGGCCGCCGCCGACGCTGATGCGCAGCTTGTCCTTCGGCAGCTCGGCCGCGGGGATGGAAAAGTCGACTTCGCCGGATTCACCGGGACCCAGATGGATGCGCTGGAATCCGCGAAGTTGTCGCACGGGGTCGTCCGGGCCGCCGGCCCCGCCGGCGTAAAGTTGAACCACTTCGTCGCCCTCGCGGTTAGATGAGTTCTTGACGCGGACGGAAATTTTCGCGCCTTGGGGCATGCGCTGAGCGTGCAGGGCGGAATATTCGAACTTGGCGTAGCTGAGGCCAAAGCCGAACGGGTAAAGCGGGTCGCCCTGGAAATAACGGTAGGTGCGGCCCTTCATGGAATAGTCTTCGAAAGCAGGCAACTGTTCGATGCCGCGATAAAACGTGACCGGCAGGCGGCCGGCGGGATTGTTGATACCGGCCAGGGTCTGGGCGACGGCCGTGCCGGCTTCTTCGCCTCCGTACCAGAGTTCCAGTACGGCTGCGGCGTGTTCGGCAGCGTAATTGGCGGCGAGGGCGCTGCCGCTGGTGAGCACGACGATTACCGGCTTGCCGGCGGCGATGGCGGCTTCAACCAGACGTTCCTGCGGATCGGGCAATTTGAGATCGGTGCGATCACCGCCCACGAAGCCGGGAACGTCCACCTGCATCTCCTCGCCTTCGAGATTGGGATTCAGGCCGACAAAGGCCACGCTGACGTCGGCCTTCTTGACGGCTTCGACGGCCTCAGCCAGGAGCGGCCCCTCGGGAGGAAGCCAGAGGAGTTGCGCGCCGGCCTCTGCGGGATCCTTCGGCTTGTATTCGACACGCAGGCCGTACGCGTGATCGGCTTCCAGTGCTGCATGGGCCGGGGCCACAGATCCGCGGGGCTGCCCGCCGGATCTGCGGCCGGCGGGATTCGACGGGGCGGGTTCAGGCGCCAGTTCTTTGTCGTCGAGGAACACGCGTAAAGCGGCGCCGAATCCGCCGCGTGCGGCAATCGCGTAATCGCCGGTGACGGGAGGGCGGAGAGTTCCGGTCCAGCGGACGGCGGCGGCGTGTTGCGGAAGTGCGGCAGCCAAATCCGGATCCACGATTCCCGCCTGTTGAAAGACGCGGGGTTCTACGCGCGCAAGTTTCGGCTGGCCGCTGAAACCGGTGTTGTCGAAGTATTCGGCGAGCAGGCCGCGGCCCGTGCCGGACGGAGGCGTGAGCGCGTTCGAGGGCACCAGGGCCTGCGATTGGGGGGCGTAGGCGGAGCCGAGCGCGAAGTGCACCTCGGCCTTCTTGAACTGCTGCTCGATCCCTTCAAGCGGCGTTACCTGTTTTTGGGAGAAGCCGTTGTAATTGCCGAGGAGCGCGACCGGGTCGTCGGCGGAGGGGCCGATCACCGCGATTCTGCGGACGGAACTCTTGAGCGGCAGAATGCCGCCTTCGTTCTTCAACAGCACGATGGATTCGCTGGCGGCATCCAGGGCGATCTTGCGGTGAGCGTCGGAATCGTTCTCGGAGTATGGGATTTTGGAAAACGGCACGCGATCGGGAGGATCGAACATGCCGAGTTTGAAGCGCGCCACGAATAGGCGCTCCACGGAGCGGTTGATTTCGGCTTCGGTGATGAGGCCGCCTTTGACGGCGTCCACCAGCGAACGGTATTCGGTGCCGCAGGTGAGATCGGTGCCCGCCTTGACGGCCAGAGCGGAAGCTTCGGCCGCGCTAGGCCGGTACTTGTGGGCGGTCGAATTGTAGATGTCCTGGATGGCGCCGCAATCGCTGACTACATAGCCTTGGAATCCCCACGCTTCGCGGAGAGTTTTCTGCAGCAGATCCGTGTTGGCGCAGGCAGGCACGCCGTTGACGCTATTGTAAGCGCACATAATGGAATCGACGTGGCCATCGACCACGGCGGTGCGGAAAGCGGGTAGATAAGTTTCGTTGAGATCGCGCTCGCTCGGCTGGACATCGAACTTATGCCGCAAGGGTTCGGGCCCGCTGTGCACGGCGTAGTGCTTGGCCGTGGCAATCGTCTTGAAGTAATGCGGATCATCGCCTTGCAAGCCTCTGATGAACACCACGGCCATCTGGCCGGTGAGGAAGGGGTCTTCGCCGTAGGTTTCCTGGCCGCGGCCCCAGCGCGGATCGCGGACGATATTGATGTTGGGGGACCAGAAGGTGAGCCCCAGGTATTGTTTGTAAGTATTAGTGCGAATGGCCTCGTTGTACTTGGCGCGGGCTTCGGTGGAGATGGTGTCCGCGATGCGTTGCATAAGCTCGGTATCCCACATGGCCGCCAGCCCGATGGCCTGGGGGAAAACCGTGGCTTGGCCGCCGCGGGCCACGCCGTGCAAGGCTTCATTCCACCAGTCGTAAGCCGGAATTCCCAGCCGCTCGATGGCCGGGGCGGAATTCTGCATCTGCAGCACCTTCTCTTCCAGGGTCATCCGGGAGACCAGGTCGGCGGCGCGCTGTTCTGCGGGGATTTCGGGGTTGCGATAGGCAACATTTCCGGTCTGTTGTCCAAATAGGACGGCGGCTAAAGCCAGGAATGGAATGCCGCAAGTCCGTAAAGCACCTTTGTGCATCGCAATGACTCCCTTTCTTTCGGTCCCCGCCTGAACGGTCCCGCTGGGACGATTCCCGGGCGGGCCTTTAGTTGACGTCCCAAACTATAGACGCAATCGCGCCGGAAATCAAGCTGCGGCAGTGGAAAAGGCGGCAAAAGGGGAGGGTCGGGAGCCTCCGCCGGCGTTGGAGCACATCGGCCGCCGCCCGCTACTTGGATGGATTGCGGGTCAAGTCGCCATTTGGTTTGAATTCGCCGCCATGCAAGATGATCTCGAGCACATCCTTGCAACGGGAATTATATGCGCCTTGTTTCTCCGGCGTCTTGTTGTTGTGGTCGGATTCGACCATGGCGATAACTTCCTTGGGGCCGGGGATCTGGTTGATAGCGGTCCAAATGCCGGCGGGCGGGGCAATGGTGTCGATGAAGCCCACGGCGGCGAGAACCGGGGCTTTGATCCGTGGGGCGAAACTGACGGTGTCGAAATAGAGGGCGGTTTCCATGATCTTAGGGTCGTTGGAGGGCCAGTTTGGGTAGCCCGCCTGGCGGCCATGGAGTTCGCCGTTCGAATCGGCGCCTGAAGGTTCGTTCACGATCACCGCGGTTACTTTTGGCTGCAGGGCGGCCGTAACCAGACTCTGTTGCCCTCCCATGCTGGTGCCCATCACTACAATGATCTTCCCATCCCAGTCGGGCCGGCTCGATATGTAATCGATGGCGCGCGAGTCACGCAGATACATATTGAGAAAGTAAGAGCTTTCCCGGTCTGTGTTGCCGATCGACGGGTAGTTTGCGATTACTCCGGTGGCCTGGCTGGGCGGGATGTCGTGCGAATCTACGTCAAAGGCGAGCCAGCCCTCAGCCGCCCGGTCGAGGACGGTGTCTGGCTGGAGAGCATACACGCCGGCGTACTGGAAAACTACCAGGGCTGGAAACTTGCCCTCCCTGGACGGCTTGGCGAGGTAGCCCTGGACGTGCGAGCCCAGGCTGTCCAGCTTGACGGTAAATAGCTCTACGTCTGCTTTGTTGGCAGGGGTGGGCGTGAGAACGGGATTGATCGGGATTTCGCTGAGGGCTTTCAGTTTGGCGTCCCAGAAGCTGTCAAAATCGGCTGGACGCGGAACCGAAGGCTGCAACCGCGACGGGGCAATCGCTGCGCCGAGATGGACCGGAGGAACGCTGGCGGACGCCTGGGCGCTGGCGATCACTTCGACGTAGAGCATGCCCGGCTCGTCGAGCGTGGCTTCAATCGTAGCGGTACCCGCGGAAAAGCCGAGCGCGCCGGTTTTGATCGTGTCGAAGTTATTCTTTTTGACGATGTAGGTGTACTCGGCGGCGGGGGCGGCCGCACCCGGCGGAAGCGTTACGGTCCAGCCGGCTTTTTCGCCGAGCTCGTAAACCCCGCTCTGGTGAAATGGCGTGAAGCTCAACTGCTGAGAATTGGCCAGGGAGGCGGCCAGCAGCAGTGCACCGCCGATGGCGGACCAGTGCAACGGGATGCGCAGAAAATGGCGCTTCATCACAGCGATCATTTTTCAGGCAGGATTTCCACGTAGTCCAGCGCCGCCGCTTCGGCGCCGTCGGGGATGCCTTCGATGCGGATTTCATCGCCCGGACGTAGCGCGATGCCGGAAATCACACGGCGGGTGGAGGAGCTGGAATCCAGCCGCCGGGCCGGAAGGCGCAGATCGGCGGCCCATTCGTCCACCAGTTGTTGGCCAACCCATACGCGGTAGTGCGATACGCCACTGGGCAAGTCGAAATACTCAACGTTGAGCGTATACCAGCCGGCCGAGCCGTCATATTTCATGCTGGCGGTGCACGGCGCCGCGGCGGCCGGGCAGGTGACGATTTTTCCACCGGATGCATCTTCTTCAGGCGCCGGTGCCGGCGTAACCCCGCCTCGTCCAGGTCCCGCGGCGGCAGGCGGTTGCGCGGGACCAAGCGGCGTTTCTCCGGCTGGCGGAGGTCCGAAAGAGAGCACCGTGTATCCGCGCAACGTCATGGCTTCGGCTTCAAAACGTCCAGGGTAATGTCCCACGCGCCCCTTCGCGTCGGGGATCTTCGACTCCTTCTGGAACCACGTGTTCACGGCGTCCCGCCACACGATTGCCTGTCCCGCCTGGTATCGCAACTGCGCCAGAACCTGGTTGAAGCGCTGTTCGTCCACCAGCCCTTTGAGAGTCTTCCACTGCTGGACATATCCGGCTACGGCCTCCGCGCCTTCGTAGTGGGAGTCGTAAATGTATTGGATCACGGTCTTGCCGTCGTGCAGCTTGTACGTGTAGGGAACGTGGTGCAGGAATAACAGCAGATCGTCCGGGCAGGTCACCAGCGATTCGTACACCTTGGCTGCTTCCGGCCGGTACTGGCCGACAAAGCCGGTGCCCGTAGCTACGGTGCGGTCCATGCCGACGCCGGTTTCGTCGGCGCGGTGCCACTGGCCCCAACCGTTGCGCTCGGAGGCTTCCACGTTTACGCCGAAGTGGTCGCCCACAATGTCGGTAAGGGTCTGCAGGCCCAGCGGACCGGTATAGTTCTCATAAGTGCGCCAGGTGCTGAGCTGCATGGAGGAGATGGTCTCGTCCACTTTGGGGTCGGGCCCGAAGGTGAGTCTGATCCATTCGTCGATGATTTGTTTGGAACTCAGGTCGGGGCTCCAGGCGAGTCGGCCGAAGCCGTAGAGGTTGGCCTGCGAGAGCTGGTTGCCAAACCAGTCGTCATCCAGGCCTACGTTGGACACGCCCACGAAACCGCCGGACGGGCGGTTGAAGGTCTTACCGGCGACGAGTTCTTTCACCCTTGAATTGCCGAAGGGAGTTGCCTGCATGTCGAAATCCAGGGTTTCCTTCCAATAAGGAACCAGGAAGACGTCGTGCTTGGCCTGTCCGAAATATTCCTGGCTGATTTGCAACTCGGCTGCCTGGTTGGTCTTCTCCAATGCGCCGAAGAGCGGCGAAGCCGGTTCGCGCACCTGGAAATCGATCGGGCCGTTTTTGATCTGGATGATGGCGTTGTCGTCGAACTTTCCGTCGAGCGAGTGGAAGTTGTCCCATGCGGCGCGCCCGCGGTCGTTCTTCAGGTTGCGCCAGTCCATGTGGTTGTCGTAGACAAAGCCGCGGTAGAACAGCAGTCCGCCGTGCGGCTTCAGGGCGCGCGCCACCACGTTGGCGGCGTCGGCGTGGGTGCGGTTGTAAACCGAAGGGCCTACGCGTCCTTCGGAATCGGTCTTCATGACGATACCGCCCATGTCGGGCACAGCGCGGTAGAGGTCGTCGACGCGCGCCTTCCACCACTCCACCACTTTGGGGTCGAGCGGATCGAAGGTGTCCAGGCCCCCGACGGATTTGGGACTGCCGAAATCGACTGAGATTGCCACCCTGACGCCCCAGGGGCGCAGCGCGTCGGCGATGCGCGCGATCTGCGGAACCATCTCCGCAGTCAGAATTTTCAGGTCGGCATTCACGTTGTTGATGGAACAGCCGTTGATGCCGAGCGACGCGAGCAGGCGGCCGTAATCGGCCACGCGGGTCAGGTCCTGGCGCACGTGGCCGTCTTCCCAAAAAATGGAATTGCCGCCGTAGCCGCGTTCGATGGTGCCATTGAGCCGGTCCCACTGGTTTACCCAGCGCACCGGCGCGTAGGGTGTTTCGCGCAGGTCGAGGTCGGTGATGGCTTCGCCCACCGCGATTCGGCGCAGCAGGGCGAAGGCGCCATAGAGCAGTCCGCGGTCATTGGAAGCGGTGACGACAGTGTAATGCAGCGGGCCGTCTGCGGCGGATTTCAGCCAGAAGGCGTCCGGGGCCATGTGGACGTCCGGAAGCAGGCGCGGCGCCCCGCGGCGGATCTCCTCGACGGTTCCCACCAGAATGGCGCTCTCGCGCGGGATACCGGATTCCGCCCGCGGCGTACGGCCGAGCATGCCCTTCAAGCCGCGGATCAACTCGGCGCGGGCGCTGGAGGCTGCGGGCGATTGGTCGAGCACCGAGACGACTGCGGGCACGGCCTGGCGATATTGATCGAGAGCTGAGCCTTCGAGCGAGGCGTATCGCAACCAAGCGTTGTAGCCCGTTTCACCGTGCAGCGCGGCGGCGGCGATTAAGAAAGATAGTAAACCGAATTTTGACACTGGGATTTTCCTAGGAATTTACACCGGAGGCCAGGTAGCCTCCGTCGACGGCGATGCACTGGCCGGTAAGAAAGCTGACGGCATCGGAAGAGAGCAGCACCGCGAGCCCCACCAATTCCTCGGGCGAGCCGAAACGCTTCATGGGTGTGCGCATGAGGATCTCCTGCCCGCGAGCGGTTCCCATCACCAGGTTGCGATTCAGTTCGGTGGGGAAGACGCCGGGCGCGATGGCGTTGACCACGATGCCGTATTCGGCCCACTCGCAGGCCAGGCTGCGGGTGAGTGAGAGGATGGCGGTTTTCGCGGCGCAGTAAGCGGCCACTTGGTAGAACGCCAGGAACGAACCCAGCGACGCGATGTTGATGATTCGGCCGTGGCCGCTCTCCACCAGCGGCTTATAAAACGACTGGCATGCGCGCAGCACGCTCATCAGGTGAGTGTCCATGAGAGCCGAGAAGCGGAACTCGTCCACGCTGACGGTGGGCTCTTTGAAGGTGTAGCCGGCGGCGTTGATCAGAATATCGACGTGGCCCAGGCGGGCCACCACGGCTTCGCGCAGCGCGTCGATAGACTCCCGGTTGCGGGCGTCAGCGTGGCAGCGCACGGTTTGGCGGCCGAGGGCTTCGATCTCGACGGCGGCCGATTCCACTTGTTCCTTACGCCGGCCCGTGGCCACGACGTGCGCCCCGTGCCGGGCGAGCCCTACAGCCAGCGCCCGGCCGAGGCCGGAGGTGCCGCCGATCACGACGGCGACGCGGTCTTCGATATTCAGATCATTTGCCAACATGCGGGTGGTTCCGTTCTAGATGCTGATGAACAGAGCGCCATCCTCTACACTTAGCTCGATACCGGCCGCGGCGGCGGCTTCATCCAGGGCGGCGCGCAGCATGGCGGCGGGATCCGGGCCCTTGTCGAGCCGCCGCATCAGCCCTTCGCCTTTCTTGGCGCCCGCCGATAGGACGATCTTCAAGCCACGGCGTTTGCATTTCACTACCGTACCGTCCTCGAGTTTGGCGTTCATCGGTTTGATGTAGGCGTCGACGTAATGCACGCCGATGCCGGACTTGTCTCCGGTGAATTGCGGGAGTTTTCCGGAGACCGCGGGATTGACGTCGCAGAGTTTAGTTTTCATAGGGAATCCAGGTATTGGTCGATGGCCCGCCGGAAAGCATGGATATGTTCGGGAGTGCTGCCGCAGCAGCCGCCGATCAGGTTCGCTCCGGCCTGGAGCAGCGGCGCCACGCCCGCGGCCATCTGCTCCGCGGTTTCGTCGTAGACCACGCGCATGTTGAGAAGCTTGGGCTGGCCCGCGTTGGGTTGGACCATGACGGGCAGGCTGGTAACCCTTTTGTAGCGCTCTACGGCCAGGCGGGCGTGCTGCATGTCCATTCCGGTGCCGCAGTTCAGGCCGGCCATGTGGGCGCCGTGTTCTTCCATGAAAGCCGCGGCGCGCTCGGGATCGACGCCCATCATGGTGCGGAAGGTGGATCCGTCCAGCGTGACGTCATAGGCCATGGAACCGATGATGGTTCGAGCGCCGGCTTCACGGGCGGCCTCAATTCCGAGCAGCAGTTCCTTGAGCGAAGTCTGGGTCTCGATGATGATGGCGTCGGCGCCGGCATCCACCAGGGCGGCGGCCTGCTCACGGAAAGCCTCGCCCACCTGGGCCTCGCTGAAATCGCCATAGGGTTCGAGGAGACCGCCGAAGGGACCGATATCGCCGATGACGAATCCCGGACGGCCATTGAAGGCGCGGCGGGCGATCTCCACGCCGGCGCGGTTGATTTCCGCGACGTCATCGGCGTGGGAATGGCGCTTCAACATGATGCGCGAACCGCCAAAGGTGTTGGTGAGGATGCAATCCGACCCGGCCTCGGCGTAGCGGCGCTGGATGGCCAGGACGCGTTCGGGGTGTATGAGATTCCATGCTTCGCCGCAATTGCCCTGCTCCAGGCCCGCCAGCATCAATTGCGTGCCCATGGCGCCATCGCCCAGCAGGGGGCGTTCGCGGACGGCCTCGTGCAATGGCTTGGCGGTGCTCATGAATTCAACTCGCATGTGGGGCAGGCGCTTTCGCCTGCCAAAGGTGCGACAGTACACGATTGTCTAGCGGTCGTCGGCATGAGTTCCCCGATGGTGCAGCGCGTAGTGAATGGTTTCGAGCACTAGCCCCCACTTGTGGTCCCGGCTGGCGGCGTCGCAGTAGCAGCCGGCGGCCGCTTCGAAGCGTTGCCAGCCGAGAACTTCATCCAGCGGACGGCCCGCCAAAGGCTTCTCGTGGCCGATCGCGGCCATCAGGCCAGGGGCGTCGGCGATGTACTGGCACATGCAGGCGTGGCCGCTATCGCCGGGAGCCGGAGTGCAGTTCTGGCCGCGGATGGGATAGCCTTCCTGGCGGGTCCCCAGATCCACGTCGTAATAGAATGCCAGCGGGCGCCCCATGTTGTTGCAGGTGGTGCCGTCATAGCGGAAGCGCGCGTGAAGCGTACCGTCTTCGCGGGTTTCGAGCACAAGGCGTTCGGCGGCCCAGCGTCTGAGTGCTTTCACGTTCACCGAGTAGGCGTCTTTGGCCGGCGGCGGCGATTCCTGTTCCAGACGCGGACGGGCACGCAGGTACAAGGTGCGGCGGTACTGGCAGTTGGGAAGCGGGCACTGCTGGCACGGGACCAGGTCTGCGAGACGCGCCACGCGGTCCAGGTGGCGCGTGATTCCGAACACGGCCAACTGCGATTTCTTGGGACGCAGCGCGCCCGAATCGAGCGCCTCCAGCGTGCCGGGTAGCGCGATGACGCCGTCCCGCCGGATCAGGCGCAGCAGACGACCCTGCTCACCAACGTCCCATTGGGAATAGCCGGGGCTGTGATGCTGTAGCACGGCCATACCCTGGCTGTCCGCCCAGGCGCACAAACCGGCGCCGGCCGTGGTGATCAAGTTCTCCACCACGGCGGAAGCAAACATTTCGAGGAAGAAATACTCGTCGGGTTTGCCATCGTGCCAAAGCCGCTGCGATTCTTCTTCGGCTTCGGGGCCCGCGCTGGCGGCGGCCAGGAAAACCGTATGGGCGTCGGCCTGCTGCAACGCGGTGCGGAGCCGGCTGCTCGAGAAGGTAATGCCATCGATCTCGACCGCGCCATCCACGATGTTCAAGCTGGCGGCGCAGCGCGCATAGATCCAGGGCCGCCCGTGGCGCTGGTACCAATCGCGCGCCCTCTCGGCCAGCTCACTGGCGCGCTCGCCGGGCACGGCATCGCGCGGGTAGCCAAGTAGGCGGTGATACTCGGCCGGGGCCACGTCGACAAGCGGAGAGGCTTGAACGAATTCGATCATCCGGCCACCTGCTGCGCGGGCTCCATGGGTTTGAAGAGGCAGCCCTCGACGAAGAAATCGAAGAAGCGCGGGTGCGTCTCCAGGCGGCAATGCTCCACCTGGCGGACCAGTTGTTCGAGCTCGCGGCGTTTGGATTGCGAGAGCAGCGCTAGCGAAGCGCCTTCAATGGCGGCGTTGCCCGCCTGCACCACGCGGTCTTCCGGGATGGGTGGGATGAGGCCGATGCGCGCGGCGGCCGGGACGTTCATGTGCCGGCCGAAGCCGCCGGCGAGATAAAAGACCTCGACCTGGTCGAAGTCGATCCCGTAATTGCCGAAGACCACCTGTAGCCCGGCGGAATTGGCGCCCTTCGCCTGCGCCAGCTCATTGACGTCGCTTTCCAGCAAAAAAACCGAGCCTTGCGGGTCAAGCACGATGCGGTGAGGGCCGTCCGCGAAGCGGCCGCGTTCGTTCAGTTGTCCGGTGCGCATCAGCTCGCTCAAGAGCGCCACCAGGCCGGAACCGCAGATGCCTTGAGGTGGGCCGCCGCCGATGACATCGAGTTGGAAGCTGCCGTCCGGAGCGATGCGGACATCCTCGATGGCGCCATCGAGCGCGGGCATCCCGCAGGCGATGGCTCCGCCTTCGAAGGCCGGGCCGGCGGGGCAGGATGCCGCGAGAACGCGGTGTCGATTGCCAACCATCAGTTCAGTGTTGGTGCCGATGTCCATGATGGCGATGAGGCGCTCTTCATGCGCCATGCCGGCGGCCAGCATGCAGGCCGCGGCATCGGCCCCCACGTGTCCGCTGATCACCGGGGCGCCCCACACGCGGGCCCTCGGATGGATGGGCAGCAGGGAGCGCCGCCCGGTTTCGGTGAGGCTGGTGGAGGCGCGGCGGCCCTCCGCCATTTGCATCTCGGTGATGGATTGATACGGGCTCTGGCCGATGGAGTGGACGTTTTGGCGGAAAAAGAGGTCGCGCATGGTGGAGTTGCCCACCACCACCATTTCGTAAATGGATTTGGGATCGGCCGGGAATTCTTCGATAACGTGGCTGAGGTAACCGGCTAGAGTTCGGCGCAACAGCTTACCGGGATGGAGCGAATCGTAGTGAATCCGCGCCATCACGTCGGAGCCGGCGAAGCGCTGTGGATTTTCAAAAGACGCGCCGGCCACCAGCTCGGCGGTCTCGAGATTGAATAGCCTTAGCACCACGGTGGTTGTGCCCAGGTCCATGGCGATGCCGTGAATGGGGCCGATCGAGCGCTCCACTTCCTGGCCATCGATGCAAATGACGTCGCCGCGGCGCGTGACGGCCGCGTCGGGCGTGATCGAGCGTAGAGTTTCCGGCAGGCCGCTGGCGGAGAGATCGACGCGCATTTGGCCGCGGCGCATGGTGTGGCAGCGGATGAGGCCTGCATCGGAAGAGACCGCCGTGCGGCAGGAGAGCCGGAAGCGTCCGTCCAGGTGCTTTTCCTCGGGCGTGCGCGGCGAGAGAAGCTCCATGCCTTCGACCACCTCCACCAGGCACTCCTTGCACTTGCCCTGCTTGTGGCAGGACGTAGGCACGCGCACACCCAGCGATTCCGCGCAATCGAAGATCGTCGCGCCCAAGGCGGCGCTGGTCGATTGCCCGTTGATGGTGAGTGTGGCCGGCATCGCGGATGTTGCTTACCAGGCAGCCTGGGATTCGAGTTCGGCAACAACGGCTTCGGCCACTTCGCGGGCCGTTCCAGGACGATCCTGCTCTTCGCTCCACTGCCACTGGGCGAGATAGTTGTCGGACTGCTGGAGGCCGCGCTGGATGGCCAGATGGTCGATGCGCTCCAGAAACTTCGAGGGCATCGGAACCGTAACTTCGTCCTGGTCGTCCTCAGCCTTGACTTGAGACGGGACTTCCTGCCAATAGAGAATCTTGTAGCTTGCCATCGTGATGAATGCCGTCCATCAGCCGAAGGAATAGGTCCACGGCGGCGGAGGCGTTTTGGCCGTAGCCATCGGCGCCGATTTCGTCGGCGAACATCTGGCTGATGGGCGCTCCGCCGACGGCCATCTTTATATGAGTGAGACCGGCCGCCTGGAAACCATCGATCACCGTTTTCATATAGGTCATGGTGGTGGTCAGCAGCGCGCTCATCCCAATGATATCGGGTTTGCACTTTTCGGCGGCGGCCATGAACTTCTCGACGCTCTGGTCCACGCCGATATCGTGAACTTCGAAGCCGGCGCCTTCAGCCATCATGCAAACCAGGTTCTTGCCGATGTCGTGCAGGTCGCCGCGCACCGTGCCCATCAGCAGGGTGCCTACGCGCCGCGCGCCGCCGTCGCGAGTGCTGAGTAAAGGTTTGAGCACCGCCATGCCGGCTTTCATGGCGCGCGCGGCGATGAGTACTTCGGGGACGTAAAGAACGTTGTGCTTGAAATCTTCTCCCACCACGCTCATGCCGGCAATCAGGCCTTCGTTCAGGATCTCGTGGACGGCGCGGCCCTCGGCCAACGCCTCATTGGTCATCTGCTCGACTTCCTTGGCCTTACCCTCGTACAGGCACTGATTCATCAGTGCGTAATCAACCATGGCGGACCCCTTCACCGGCCAGGCGGCCCGCGTTGAATTCCTCCAGCGCGCGCTGCATCGCGACGATGTTCTGGCGCGGCATTCCGGGGCTGGTTCCGCCGCCCACGGAAAGAATGATGCCTTCGCCGCCGGAGCCTTCGAGCACATCCAGAGTGGCTTCACGGACTTCTTCGGGTGTGCCGCGCACGCCGATTTCGAGCGGGTTCACGTTACCCATAAGACACATCCGATCGCCGACGCGCTGCTTCACTTCGCGGATGTCCTTCTGCTTGCCCCAGTTGAGTACGTTGAATCCGGCGTCGGGAAGGTGGTCCAGGCAGGCGTCTACTTCGGCGTCGTTGTGGTACAGCTTCACCCAGTCCTCGGGAAAGGCGTCGCAGATGCGCTTGAGATAGGGGTGCGCGAACTCCATGTAGTGATCTTCGTTGACGAAGCCCACGATGTCGTCGAGAATGAAGATGCCCTCGACGGAGTCGCCCATGGCCTTGTGCTGGGCCTTTAACCAGTCGATGACAACGCGCGTGCAGAGGTCGATCAGGCGGTGAGCGCCCTCGGGATTCTCCACCAGGTCGATCATGAAATGCGTGGTGCCGCGCACGAAGCCGGCGGTGCAGAGCGGCCCGCGCGATGTGATCATGGGCAGGATGTAGCCGTGGTCCAGGATGCGCTGCCGCTGCATCTTAATGCGATGCAGCGTGAGCGCCGCGAAGGCGTCGGCCTCGACTTCGTATTCGGGGAACTGATCAATGTCTTCCAGACGGTACAGGGTGTGGTACTCGCTGGGAGTATTATCCTGCCAGAACTTGATTTTCGCGCCCAGTACCGACGGCTCCGCGGCCATTCCGTACTCCATCCACCAGGAGGGGACGAAGATGATATCGGGAAACTCGCGCATGATGCTGAGATTGGCCTGGAACCAGACTTCGGGATCGAGGAAGTAATCCAGGTGCTTGATCCCCAGATAGCCGGGAATCCACGGGCTATCGATAATCAGCGCCATCGGAATGCGGTCGAGTTTCTCCCGGCGCGCGGCTCGTTTAAAAGTTTCCCACTGGTGCGGCAGCATGACGTTTCTCAATAAGGAATGGCAACTGGGCGTCCATCGTCGGGGTCGGCCCAGCGGTCGTTCGGAATGATGGGAGTCCAGCCGGGCCGCCCCGGGTCCTGATCATACGGATACCCGCCGAGACGCTCGTAAAGCTCGTGGTACTCCCGAAGTTTTTCGCGATCGAGCCGAACGCCCAGCCCCGGGCCTTCGGGCACCCGAATGGCGCCGTTTTCGTAGTGCAACGGCCCGTCTTCAATGATATCGTCCCTGAGGTGATGATAGTGGGCGTCGGCGGCGAAAGAAAGATTGGGAATCACCGCTCCCAGGTGGAGCATGGTGGCCAGTTGAATGCCAAGTTCGCCGGAGGAATGCACGGCCACGCCGGTCTGGAAAGTTTCACAGACCGCCGCGGCCTTCACACAGGCGCGAATGCCGCCCCAGAACGTGGTGTCGAGCAGGATCACGTCCACTGCGGGGTCCAGCGCATTGGCGGCCAACTGCTCGAAGTTCACCACCACGGTGTTTGTGGCCAGCGGTACGCGCACCATCTGGCGCGTGCGGCGCATGCCGTTCAAACCGAATACCGGGTCTTCCAGATAGTCGTTGCGCAGCCCCTCAATGGCCTGGCCAAAGCGGATGGCCTGCTCGGTGGACCAGACGCCGTTGGGGTCGAAGCGCACCGCATCGTTGGGAAACTTCTCAGCCAGCGCGCGGTAGGCCTCAAGCTCGTAATCCGGCGGGAAAACGCCGGCCTTCATTTTGAAGGTGGTGAACCCAAAGCGGCGCTTCAGACAATCGGCGTTGGCCAGCACCTGGTCAATGGTGCGGACTTCGCCCTCGCCACTGCGCGGATCCGGGTAGCGGAAAAAGCAGTAGGCGGCAAAGGGCACGCGGTCGCGCAGGCGCCCGCCCAGGATTTCCGAAACCGGCACGCCCCAGGCTTGTCCCAGAATATCAAGGCAGGCGAATTCCAGCGCAGCCAGCACCTGGGTGCGGTTGTTGTACAGCGACGCCGTCGGATTCGCGATGAGGAAGCGCATCTCTTCCAGGCGCGCCGGGTCGTGGCCCACCAGATATTGCTTCATGGCGCGGAAAACGGCCTCGGCCGATTCTCCGCCGCCGCCCATCTCGCCAAGCCCCACCAAGCCGTTGTCGGTCTCGATTTCGACGACGGTTCGGACGAAGCGGCCCCAGTGACAACCGTTGGCATGGCGCAATGGCGCCTCCAGCGGCACGGTGACCGTGGTGGCTCGGATATCCACGATCTGCATATTTGGTTTTATCATACAACAATTTCCCCATTTAACAGGCCCCGAAGGCGCAATTTCGCCCTGAAAGCATTACCGGAGTTCAACGCCCGCACCCTTGCGGACGCTGGCGGACCGGCCAAGAGACGTCTTTATAATTTGGCGGTCAAACTAATCAGCGAGGGCTTTTCTCTGGTTTGTTGCCGAGGGCCGTCAGCCCGCGAAATTTCGTGAAAACTGTGGCGCCCCAACTGCTCGTGGAGCGGGCCTCCGGCCCGCAACGCCGGCTTTCCAGCCGGCGCCGCTTTTTCGACGCTGCAATGCGATTTGCGGGACGCGCGGTGCTATTTCTGTTTTTCCGCCAGAGCGGCCAAGACTTCTTCGCTGTGCTTGGTGGGGTTGACGCGCGTCCATACCTGGGCAATCTTCCCGTTAGGGTCGATCAGGAACGTGTTGCGTGTAGCCATACCGTTCTGCCCGAGAGATCCGTACTGGTCCACCACCTTCTTATCGGTGTCGGACAGCAGGCGGAACGTGAGACTTTCCTTGGTGCAGAACTGCTGGTGGCTGTCGGTGCCATCCACGCTGACGCCGACGATCACGGCGTTGTGTTGTTCGTACTTGGTCAGGTCCTGCTGGAAATTGTGGGCCTCGATGGTGCAGCCCGATGTCATGTCCTTTGGGTAGAAATACAGCACCACCCACTTCCCATGAAAGCTCTTGAGATCCACGACCTTGCCATCCTGTGACGGCAGAGCCACGGCCGGCGCCTGTTGTCCAGCCTGCGGCATTTCGGCCGCGAATCCCACCCCCGCCAGCGATAGCGCCAGCGTTATCGCGATACAAATGTTTCCAACCATCTCTCTGAATGCCTCCTCAGCAGCATTAGCATATCAGAACCAGGACGGTGGCCCGGTGCTGTGAGCCTGGCATTCCCGAATTATCGCCGTGCCGAGGGATCCCCGGTTGGCGCGGGCGCGTGGTCTTCCTTTGCCGGCGGTCCGAGCAGTTCGGTCAAAACTGGCTTCAGTGCGTCCGCCCAAACCTGATATCCCTGGACCGTCGGATGGAGTTAGTCATTGGCGTTCATCATGCCTTCGTGAAGCTTCCCGTTGCGGTCCGCGAGTTGATCGTTGATGTTCAAATACCGGATCCTGCGGCCGTCTGCCAAATTCGCCAGATTCGCATTAATGCGGTCGATTTCCGGCATAACATCCATATTGTCGTTGCGCGGAAAGATTCCCATCAGTATCATCACCGCATTTGGAGCCTTCGATTCCCGTTGCCGAACGAAGTGGCGCGCGGGATCTGGAATTGGGAAAAGCTGGGGAAAGAGTGCGGGTTGTCTGGCGGCCCCGGCACACTGGCGCCATGACGCTCAAAGCGCCTCCGGGCACTTACTCCGTGCGCGTGGTAGCGCAGGATGCCCTGGAAGGTAAGATGACCGCGGCGAGCGCTGCCGTGCAGATCAAGTAGCCCAGTCGCCTACCGCGGCAACCCCGTCTTATCTTCACCTTTATGACCACTGTCATTTCAGCGAACCTCATTCGTACCTGAGAGCCTCAATCGGATCCAGGAACGCCGCTTTGCGCGCTGGGTAGTAGCCAAAGAACACTCCCACCAGCGCAGAGAACACAAACGCCATCAGAACCGACAGCGGACTCACCTTCGTCGACCACTGCGCGAAGTGCGAGATCAGCAACGAAGCCGTCAACCCGACGACAATCCCGATAATCCCACCCAGCAGCGAGAGCGTCACCGCTTCCACCAGGAACTGCGAGAGGATGTCGCGCGTCTTGGCGCCGACGGCCTGCCGCAGGCCGATCTCGCGTGTCCTTTCGGTTACCGAGACCAGCATGATGTTCATGATCCCGATGCCGCCTACGATCAGCGACACCGACGCGATAGCGCCCAGCAGAATCGACATCACTTGCGCCGAAGTTTCCTGGGCCGCGAATACCTCGGTCAGATTGCGGACCGTGAAGTCGTCGTCCAGGCCGGGCAGGATCCTGTGCCGTTCCCGCAGCAGCGCCGTCACCTCCTGCAGCGCCTGGTCCATGGCCTGCGGCCCGATGGCCTGCACCATGAGGGAGCCTACCGCCTTGGCGTTGGCCCTGTTGGCCCCGAGTACCTTTTGCATGGCCGTGGAGATTGGCAGGAGGATGACGTCGTCCTGGTCCTGGCCTGTTGGTGACTGGCCCTTCGGCGTAAGTACGCCCGCCACGGTGAACGGCACATTCTTGATAATGACCACCTGACCGGTGGGGTCAGTGTCGCCAAACAGGGTCCGCGCCACGGTTTCACCCAACACGGCGACTTTGGCGGCCGCGTCCACATCCTGATCCGTGAAGAATTGGCCGTACATCATCGTGGCATTGCGGATGGTCATGTAATCCGGAGTCACTCCCTGGGCATTGGTAGCCCAGTTGCTGTTTCCGTACACCACTTGTACCCCGCCGCGCACGGTGGGCGCGACGGCCGATACAGAAGGGCACTCCGCCGCGATGGCCTTGGCGTCATCCTCCGTCAGCGTCACCACCGCGCCGGAGCCAAGCCGCACGCCGTTACTGCTAAGGCTGCCTGGCGTGACCATAATCAGATTGCTCCCAATACTCTGGATCTGCTCCTGAATCCTTGCGGTGGCGCCCGCGCCGACACCCACCATGGCGATCACCGCCGCGACGCCGATGATGATGCCCAACATCGTCAGCGCCGAGCGCGTGCGGTTCACTTTCAGCGCCCGCAGCGCGATCCTTATGCTTGCGATGAGCTTATTCATGCCGACTCTAACTCCTCCGGTTGCTCGGCGGGAAGCTGCTCCAGGTCCTTCCCTGCCTCGCGCGGCTGCGCGACCCGCTCATCCGCCTGCAACCTGCCATCTTTGAAGTGAATGCTCCGGTTGGAGTAACTCGCGATATCCGGATCGTGCGTCACCACGATCATGGTGATCCCCTCCTGGTGGTTCAGCCGCTGGAAGATCGCCATGATCTCGATACTAGTCCTTGAGTCCAGCGCTCCGGTCGGCTCGTCCGCCAGGATGATTTTGGGATCGTTCACCAGCGACCGCGCGATGGCCACGCGCTGCTGCTGGCCGCCGGAAAGCTGGCTTGGCTGGTGGTCCTGGCGTCCGGCCAGTCCCACCGCCAACAGCGCCGTCATGGCCCGCTCGTGCCGCTCGCGGGCGGACGCGTCGGTATACATCAGCGGCAGTTCGACATTCTCCGCCGCGCTGGTCCTCGCCAACAGGTTGAACTGCTGGAATACGAACCCGATCTTCTTGTTCCGGATCTCCGCCAGTTGGTCGCGACTTAGGTTTGCGACGCTGATTCCATCCAGTTTGTAACTCCCGGACGTAGGCTTGTCGAGGCACCCGAGAATGTTCATGAGGGTGGATTTGCCGGATCCGGATGGTCCCATGATGGAGACGAAATCCCCGCGCTCGATCTCGAACGAGATGTCCTTCAATACGTGTACCGGCACCTGCCCCAGCTTGTAATCCTTCACCAGATTCTTGATTTCGATTACCGCTGCCATGCCACTCACTCAGAATCCCGGTCCTCTGCCACTCTTGCTGCCGCCCTGCGGAGACCGGGCTGCCGCCCGAAGCGGCAGTCGCCTTTGCCACCTCCGTGACAATCACGCGGTCTCCGTCCTTCAGGGCGCCCGAGGTAACCTCCGTGTACGTGCCATCGCTTTGGCCGGTAGTGACCACCACGCGCTGCGGCTTGTTATTCGCGCCCAGGATCCAGACAGCCTGCTGTGGTGCTGCGCCCTTGGTTCCCCCCCTGCCGCCCCCGGCCGGCGCTGGGGTCGCGGTTGCCGGATGATACCGCAGCGCCGCGTTGAGCACCCTCAGCACGTTCGGGCGCTGATCCACCAGAATCTGGACATTCGCAGTCATACCCGGAAACAACTTCAAGTCCGGATTTGAAACGCCGATTACCACGTCATATGTAATTACGTTCTGCACGTTGATGGGCGCCTCGCGGATTTCGGTCACGGCCCCTTTGAACACCAGCCCGGGATACGCATCCACGGTGAACGTTACGGGCTGGCCCACGCGCACGCGGCCCACGTCCGCTTCCGACACGTTCGTGTCCACTTGCATCTTGGTCAGGTCCTGCGCGATTTCGAACAAAGTGGGGGTCGCCAGGCTCGCCGCCACGGTCTGTCCGACGTCCACATTCCGCGCCACCACCACCCCGTCGACCGGTGCTTTGATGTAGGTATGATCCAAATCGATCTGGGTGGACGTCAGCGCCGCCTGGAACTGCTTCACCTGTGCCTGGTTGGCCGTCAGTTGCGTGTTCGCCACCTTCAGTTCGGCCTGTGCCACCTTCACGTTATCCTCTGCCGCGCGCTGGTCTGCGACGATGGCGTCCTGGTCGGCGGTGGCAGTATTGAAGGTTGCCTGGGAGGTCTCCAAGTCTGCCTTCGACAATACACCCGCTTTGTTCATAGCCACGCTCCGGTCAGCCTTGGCCTTGGCATCCTGAGCCGCCACCTGCGCCTTCGTTACGTTCGCCTTTGCGGTTGCCACGGCGGCGTAGGCAGCTTGTATTCCCGCCTGGGCCTTCTGGACGCCAGCCTCGGCATTGGCCACGGCAGACCCCGCGGAGTCGAAGTTTGCCTGAGCCTGATCGACCTTGGCCTGGAAAGCCGCCGGGTCGATCCGCGCGATCAACTGGCCCTTGGTCACCTTGGAATTGAAGTCGGCGGACAAGGACAGGATAGCGCCCGATACTTGCGTGCCGACCTGGACAGTTACGACGGCGTTCGGGTTGCCGGTAGCCGAGACGGTGATGTTAATGTCGCCGTGTCCGACCGTCGCCGTCCGGTATTGAATGCCGGCTTGACCTCGGAGTAAGACCCAAGTCACCAACCCCACCACGGCACACGAGGTAGACACGGCGAGAATGGCTGTTTTCCTCTGCATACTCACTGATCGAGGAGCAGGATCGATGCCACCACACGAGCATAACCCATTCGACCTGCTTTCGGGACCGGGCTGGCCGGATATCCACCAGATTCATCAGGCAGCCCTCCGGCCCTCGCTGTTTATACCACTCATGGAGCCTTCCGTCCATCTGCACCAGTTCGCCAAAGTGCTTTCTCGCCTCGCGCCGCTTGCGGTGCGCTGTCCTCTTCCGCATCCGGCTCCACAGTCCTTCGGCCAGCATCTATTCCGAGCCGTTTCAGTTCCTTGCTGCTCATCCGTGTCCACTCCAATCCGACCTCCTTGAGAGGTCTTTAGATTAGGGGACATTCTTAACGAGGCCGTAAGGGGACATGATCAAAGTGGCGCGACACTGCAAGTTGCATTTTCCCCTCCGGGAGCCGTCTTCGGCCCCGCAAGGCGCAGTCTGGCGCCCTGCTGGAAAAATCAAAACCGGGGAGTTCTGTCTTTTCGGACCATTGGTCGAAAAACGGATGACCGGCGTCGCGAATTGGAATAATTCACACTTGCGTCAACGAGCGGCGTTCGTCCGGCGCATGCCTCCTCGCCGCTTGGTGCGAGTCCTGTCCGTCCCTGTTCTACCCCTGCAGCGGCTTGGCCGCGGATCTCGAGTTCGCAACCGTCACCTGCAAGGAAATGTAGCTCACCAACTGCGCCGTTTCTGGAGCCGCGTCGAACACGTCCAAAGCCCCCGCTTCTTTCGGCACCAGAAAGCCGTCCAGGATTTTCAGCTTGCCGAGTTGGTCCTTCATCGCGGCCGAGTGCTCTTTCGGAATTACAATGTAGCTCCCCGTGCGCAGCCGCAAAGCCTCGGGAGAAGCTTTGGAGCCGTCCATTGTGGCTGCCACGTCGGTCGGCGGGCTCTGCAGGATCCACTGCTGCTGTGCGCCTTGGCCCTGCAGGCTTCCCACCAGGCCTTTGATGCCCGCCAATGCCGTGCTCCCCACCACCGGCAGGGACAGGAGCGGCAAGTACGACACCAGCGGCGAATTGACCACTTTCGACATCACATCCACAAAAGAACCAAACAGCGTTTTGCGCGGATCCTTGGCGAAACAGGCGAACGACGTCTTGCCCAGGCCACCCGCCAGCACGATCGACTGCGCTTGCTTGGCCGCCTGTAACGGTACGGTGGACGCCGGCGCCGCGCCACCGCCCGGCGCCGCGCTGGCCGCTGGAGCAGCCTTTTGGCCTTTCGAAGCCCCGCTCGCCGAGCTACCCGACCCGCTCTTTCCTCCGCTCTTCGCTCCGCCCCCTCCGCTCTTCGGCCCCGGAAAGATCGCGCTGAAAGTGGTTGTCGCCATTGACACCATTTCACCGAAAATCGATTGCGGCTGCCCCTGCTGGAAGTCCAGATAGATTGCGCCGGAAGTGTAGTTTTCGAATTGATGGTGGTCTGTGGGGTTGAGCCGCATCCGCACCAATTGAAAATCCACCTTGGCGTCGGTGAACGGGTGCATCTTCGCCGTGGGGATCTGGTCCGCGGTCATCAAGGTTTTCTCATCCGGATCGTAATGTATGAAAAGCGGCTCGCGCGCCAGGTTGGAGGTCTCCGGTCCGGCCGGGGCGCGCCCTCTGGTGGTTTGTCCGCCCAACACCATGTGGGCCGGAACCCCCATGCCTCTGACCCAGAAATCCACCACATCCGGCGGTGCGCCGGCGTCGGAAGTTTGCGAAAAGGCCTCTTCGTCGAACTGTGCAAGTCCGAAAGCGGCCAGCGGAGTCCCGAGAAGGAATCCCCTGCGATTCGTCTTCATCCCTCACCTCCTCCTGACATAATGGGCTACTATCAGGAATTTTCATTTGGGGGTCTCAGGTCCGGTTTAGTATACACCCAGCCGCCATCCTTTGATCCGGCGAGTTGCGTCTGTTGCATTCTTCCTCCGGGAGCCGTTCTTGCCCTCGCAAGGCGCAGTTAGTCGCTGTGCCGGAAAATCCAAAACCGGAAAAGACAGTCTTTTCAATGCATTCCACAAACGTCTACGCCGTCGGCGCCGGCAAGTTGGCAATCCTCCGCACCATCGCCCCGAAAAGGCGCTGCGTCAGATGGCTCTCCGCCAGCAGCACTCACGCGTAACCCCAAAGGTGGACGAGGCCACGGCATGGTGTACCGGATTCTGTCTTGACGCCAATCTCAAACCTCCGTTGATCGAGCATTCCGGCATGTAGCCGGAATCGCGCCATTACCGTTCGGAGAGCATTGGCGCGTCCAAGTGAGACAAAAGTGGGCTTTCTGAAAGTAGCCTTTGGAGGACTGGCCGGGTTCACTTGGCCGTTGATTGCTGGCACGGCTTACCCTCCCTTGAGTGCACTGGTTAGAGAAAGTATCTGCCAACGGCGCGCTGCTTGCAGAGGCTTGACACTGATGTGCTTGACACTGAGGCGCGCCGTGGCCTAGACTCCGCACTTGATGCGACGTCGAACTTTTCTGATTCTCGCGCTGGCCCTCGCCGTTTCGGCGGGTCTGGCGCATGCCGCGGCGGATGCCATGGCGTTTACGGTTTCCATGCCGCAGCCCGCCACCCACACTCTGCACGTGACTTTTCGCTGCGAAGGGCTGAAGGGCGAATTGCAGGATTTCAAAATGCCGGCGTGGTCCCCCGGATACTACGGCATCGGCGACTATTCGCGCAATGTATCGAACTTCCGCGTGGAGGATGGCGCCGGACACGCGCTGCCGTTTGAGAAGACCGCCAGGAGCACATGGCGCGTGGTGTCCGCGAACGCGCCTGCCATCGTGCTGAACTACGACGTGTTTGGCGCCACGTCCTTCGCGGCGAACACCTATGTGGGCGAAGACCGCGCCTATCTTTCGCCATCGGGAGTGTTCGTATACGTGGCGGGCCAGATTCAGCATCCGGTGTCGGTGACCATTCAGCTACCGTCGATTTGGAAACAAATCGCCACCGGGCTTGAGCCGGTGGAAGGCAAGCCAGGCACGTTTTCGGCGGCGAACTTCGACGTGCTGTACGATTGCCCGATCCTCATCGGCAACCAGGAGTACTTGCAGTTCGCGGTGAAAGGCGTGCCGCATTACGTCGCCATTGAGAATGTGAAGGAAGACGTGGACCGGCCGAAGATGGTGGCGGACCTGAAGGCCATGGTGACTGCGGCCACGCAGTTGATCGGCGACGTTCCCTATCGGCACTACACCTTCCTCATGATGGGGCGCGGGGGCGGCGGAATCGAACATTCGAATTCCTCGTCGAATCAGTTCGACGGCAACAGCTTGAGCACGCCTAACGGGTATCTTCGTTGGTTGAGCTTCATCTGCCATGAGTACTTCCATAACTTCAATGTGAAGCGCATCCGGCCGATCGCCCTGGGGCCATTTGACTACGACCAGGAAAACCTGACGAACATGCTGTGGGTGTCGGAAGGACTCTCGGTGTATTACCAGGACCTCGTGCTGGTGCGGGCCGGCTTGATGACGAAGGAGCAGTATCTGGACAAGATGGCGGCGGCCATCGGTGCCTTTGAGAATGCCTCGGGACACCATTACCAATCGGCGACCGAATCGAGCTGGAACACCTGGAGCACGGGATCGGGGATTGGCGGCGACCGGAACACCACCATCTCCTATTACAACAATGGGGCGATGTTGGGCGCCATGCTGGATTTGAAGATTCGCGACGGGAGTAAGAACCGTAAGTCGCTCGACGACGTGATGCGAGGTCTGTACCGGAAGTATTACCTCGAAAAGAAGCGGGGTTTCACGGATGCCGAGTTCCGGCAGGAGTGCGAGAGCGCGGCGGGCGGTGATCTGACAGAGGTGTTCGAGTACGCGGCCACCACCAGGGAAGTGAATTACGCCAGGTACTATGCGTTGGCGGGGTTGAAGCTGGACTCGACGGCGGTGGAAGCGCCGGGCGCGTACCTGGGAGTGGATACGCATACGCGGGAACTGCCGCCCAGCGCGATGCCGGCCGGCGGCGGACGCGGTGGCGCGCGCGGCGGTGGTGGTGGTGGTCGAGGCCGAGGGGGCGCGCCGCTGACGCAATTGGCGGTGACGGACGTGGCGGCCGGATCGCCCGCGGAAGTGGCCGGTTTGAAGGCCGGAGACCTGATTCTGGACGTGGATGGGGCGGTGGCTCCCACGGCGTTGGTGTTGAACGATGCGCTGACCGCGAAGAAGGCCGGAGACAGGATCAAGTTGCGGATCTCGCGCGGCGGGTCGGAGCAGGAAATCGAGGCAACCCTGGTAGGGAACGTCAAGAAGACTTATAGCTTTTCTCCCCTGGCGGGAGTTACAAGCGCTCAGTCGGCAATTCTGAATTACTGGTTGCGGGTGGAGTAGGAGGGCGGACCCCCTGGTCCGCGGCCGGCTCCCTGGCGGACCTGCTGCCCCGTGAACTCACTCCATAAGCGAGGAAGTGGTCCCAGCGGGTCCGCCCTCCACCACGGCCGGCAGTAACACGGTAGGGATTCGCTCAGGCTCCGCGAGCCGCAGGTAGAAATGCGCGATGCCTGCCAGGCCAAGCATCAGGTCAGGCGTTTCGTTGGCGTTGGGAAGTCCGCAGGGCCAGGGCAGCCGGCGCCGTTCGAAAAGGTCGATGGCTTCGTCGGCCGCCTGCTCGGCGGAGGTCAGCCAGGCTTCTTCCCCCAAGACTTGGGAAGCCTGAATCAGGAAATCGGCGTTGCCAAACTTGCCGTGGCAGAGCGAGTAATTGGCGGGTGCGTGCGCTGGATCGGTCGTCCTGGCGAGCGCAATGCGGGCCTCCGCGAGGCACCGTTCGTCTTGCAGAATCTCCCAGGCGCGCAGGCGCGTGAAGCCGATGCCGGCCGCGCCGTGGCACCACAGCGTGGGGTATTCGGTGGGCTCTTGGCGGAAGTCGGGCCAGGCTTGCCGCTGCGGATCGAAGCAGCTTCGTTCATAGCGGAAGGCCTCCAGGGCGGCGTCGCGGAAACGGTCTTCGTGGCTGATTTGTCGGAGTTCGAGCAACGCCCAGGCGATGCCGGCGGTTCCATGCGAGAGGCCGGTGCAGTTGCGGAGGGCGGGGATGGTTTTCCAACTCCAGCCTTCCTCGCCTCGTGTGGCTCGACGGAGCAGCAGGTCGCCGTGCGAGACAGCGGTTTCGAGCAAGCGCGCCTTACTGCCGGCGCGGTAAAGGCAGAGCAAGGCGATAATGGCGCCGGCGCTGCCGCCGATGAGATCGAGCATCCCCAGGCGTAGCGCGGCGGCTTCCACGGCTTGGGCTTCGGTGATCTCGTGGCCCATTTGCGAGGCTGCGAAGAGGATGCCGGGAGCGCCGGCGTACAAACCCGAACCGTCCACCGGCATTTTGGAGAGCGCATGGCGCAGGGCGCCTTCGGCGGTGAGGCGGAAAATGCGCTCGCCGGTGACTTCCCCCAGCCGCCACAAGCACAGCGCGATGCCGGCCGTTCCGTCGTAGAGCAGCGGGCCGAGAGAGCCGTGGATCGTGGTGCGGCCCTCGGCTCGGTCGGCGGTCCAGTTGCAGCGCCCGCGGCTCCAAAGCGCATCGCGGCACAGGCGCGCGCCGATCCGTTCCGCGACCTTGAGATACGTAGCCTTCATGCGGCGGGAAAAGGAAACTCGTAGGTTTCGGGCGATGCCGGGCCGAGCCACGGTGTATCGAGCGAAATCCCGCGCTGTTCGAACTGCCGGCGCAATTCGTCCAACCGTTGTGCCACGGGCTGGCCATGCGAGCGCGTGACGGCCTCCGCCAGGATGCGGGAGCGATGGCTGCCGAAACTGTCGCCGGGGTCTTCGGCGAATCCGAGTCCGTGGGCCACTGCCTTGGTGAACAGTGGAACAGTCTCGCGCAGCCACGGGCGGACGGCCGGATAAATCTTTTCGATGAGCATGGCCACGATGGGGTATGATCGGCGGCTTACATAAAGGATGGCCGGGTCGCGCCGCGAGTAGTGCGCCACGTACCGCAGGCACTTGAACCGGAACGGCACCTGGAAGCGGTTGAATTCCCGCGTCAGCGTCTCCATCAGCAGGGTCACGCCTTGGGGTGCGATGTTCCAATAGGCGCGCAGCGTGGGAACGCTGGAGCCGAGTTCTTCGATGGCTTCGCCGAATGCGAAGTAGAAGGCGGTCTGCAGGTCCGGACTGCCCGGTGCGATGAAGACGGTGATGGTATCGTCGGGATCGGGTCCGCGGTCCAGGCCGCGCGTGGTGACGTACTCGCCCGGCAGAAATGAGCGGGCCGCCCGGCCCTTGCGCGCGAGCACCAGGCCGTCTTCCAGCCGCTGGTCGATGGTCCAGCCTTCCTCCCACGCGGGGCTGCTTTGGTTGGCGGCGATCAACGCGGGCAGGATGTCTTCGCTTTCGGTGATTTTGGGCGGAGGCGGATCGAGGATGGAATGGTTGTAACACCGATCGCAGAGCAGCCTGGCGAGTTTGGCGGTGTCCTCCATCCGCGGCCATTCCGTGGCCATGATGGCTTCTAGCTGGCGGCGCATGTCTTGACTCCCAGCAGCGCTCCGGCGGCGTGCTCCGGGCGCGTCAGAATGTTCAGGCTGGCCTGCGCCAGGCGGACGGCATCGGCGGTCATCTGGTCGGCCCGGATCAGAGCTTCATAGGCGGTCTGCACCATGCGGGCGCCGGCAAAGCGAACCACTGGCACGAGGATATCGGACACGCCGGTGCCGGTTTCGTGCGCGTAGGTTTCCAGGAAGGCCGACAAGGCGGGCCGGATTTCTTCTATCGGATGTTTCTCCGGCGACCGCACCCAGAAGCTCCAATACGATTGCAGCACCGTGCCGGCGTCCCAGAGCGGGTCGCCCCAGGAGGCGAACTCCCAGTCCACCATCGACAACCGGTCGCGCGCGGCGGAGACCAGGCAATTGGAAAGCTTCCAATCGCCGTGGATCAGGCTCTGCGCGCGCCACTCGCTGCGGACCGATTCGAGCGCGTCTCCGAAAGCCGAAAACTTGCGCACCAACCGGACCAGTTCGCGCTGTCCTTCGGTGGCGTCTTCCAGCTTGTCGGGATCGCCCTCGTGGATAGAGAAGAACCAGGAGATGGACGCTGGGAAAAGCTGGCCGATTTCCGGCGAGCGCATTCCGCGGTGCAGCGCAGCCATGGCGGCGGCTACCAGGCGCGCGGTTTCCGGCGAAAAGCGGTCGGGCGCATGGTGCAAGGTAGTCTGATGCGGAAGGAATTTCAGGATCAGGATGGAGTGCAGCGGGTCGTAGCCATAGGATTCCGGCACCAGACTGCGCAGCGGCCGAAAGCGCGGATCGGTGCGCACCTGCCAGTAGAAAGAGGCCTCGCCGTCGATAGAGCCGCGTCCCGCCGGCGTCCACTTCTTGGGTTGTTTGACCAGATACTCGCGCCGTCCGCAAGTGACGGCGTAGTTATAGTTGCGATAGCTCAGACTGCGAACGGTGAACCGGCCATCGACCACCGCTCCCATCTCGGCAAAGTTGCGCTCCACCAGGTAATGGAGAACGTTCGCCTCCGTCAGAAACATGGGGAGGAAGACTTACGCAACCGGCGGATCGAACCAGCCGGAGACACGCGCCTGTTTCTTCCTCTTTTTTTCATCGGTGGTGGCGCCGGTGCAGCCCTCGGAACAGACATCCACGAAGGAGCACTGCGGCGCCTCGGTTTGCTCCTCTTTCTCCTTCTTCTTCTTTTCCGGTTCTGCGGCGTCGATTACACTTCGATACTGTTCGAGAATCTCGCCTTCCAACAATTCAGCATCCACTGTAACGACCCTCCTTTGGGTTGAAACAGACTATCAGAACCGCGGGAAAAACACAAATCGGAGTGGAAGCCCGGGAGCAGGCACCCAGCCTATGGCTTGCCGGTCGAGGGCTTCAGCATCCAGATTTGGCCGGAGCGTTCCTGGAGCGTGACCAGCAACGCATCCGGTGCCAGCACGACGGGGAGCCAGGCGGAAGGGGCGGTCATCGCAACGGAGCGGGCGTGAAAATGCGCGACCGCGAAGGGAGGGCCAATAGGACGCTTGGTGGTGCTGTCCAGTTTTTGCGCCCATATGCAGTTGTGGCCGTCGCGGTCGGAGCTGAAGTAGAGCAAGTTGCTGTCGGGTGACCAATGCGGATTGGGATGGGCATCCGGCGATGCCAGCACGCGCACCCACTCGGCTGGCGGAACCGGGTGTTGAGAAGCAAACCGAGCCGCGTAAATCGTGAAATCGCTGGCGGTGCGATGGGCGCTGAAAGCCAGCCATTTTCCGTCCGAAGAAATCGACCGCGGGATGTAGTCCGCGTCGGGAGCGGCGAGATAGTCCCATTCCTGGCCGGAGGCGGCATCCAGGATGCCGATGGAAGTGTGGGTGGATTGCCGCGTGATCAGTCCCAGCTTGCCATCGGGTGTCCAGAACCGGAACACGCAGTCGGCACAGAGGCGGCGCGTGGAACTGCCATCGAAGGATGTGAGGAAGACGCCGGGGCTATTGATGTTGTCCTCTCTCCACGCGACTGCGCTTCCGTCGGGAGTGACGCGCGCATCCGTCTTGTTCTTGCCACTGCTGGTCAACTGCAACTCGCGCCCACTGGGCAGATCTTTCGCCCAGACTTCCCACTGGCCGGTGCGGTCCGACAGGTTGGCGATTCTTTTTCCATCCGCCGAAACGGATTCTATGACCGTATTGGAAATCCCCTCGGTCAAAGCGTGCCGCTCGCCGGTGAGCTTACCGGTGTTGGGATCCAGCGGAACCCGGTACACGTTTCTCTTGCTGGTGAGACTGGAAAAAACCTCCAGGCCGGTTTTGGAGATGGCCGGCGACGCTTCATCGGAGGCTCCAGTGGTGGAACGGCGGGGAGGCGCCAGCACGCTGCCGGTTGTGGCATCGATGCGGATTTCGCCGATGGTAAGGACGTCCCGCGAGCTTGAGCCGAAATAAACGCGATCGCCGCGCCACGCGAAGGGATCAAGAATGCTTCCGTCTGAAGGCATGGTTGGACATCGCACCGGTGCACCGCCATCCACCGGGGCAATCCACCAGTCGCCGGTATTGAAATTGTTGGCGTCCTTCAAGCCGAAGAAGAGAATCCGCTTGCCGTCGGGGCTCCAGACCGGATGCACACCGGCGGCGAAATCGGGCCGCAATTCGCGCACCGCGGAAGTTGCCAGATCGAAAATGAAGACTTTGCCATTTCCGGCGCGCAGAGGGAAGGGCTGGGCGATACCAGCCCAGTATGCGATCTTAGAGCCGTCGGGCGAGAATTTGGGACGCCTGCCGCGGTCGGCGATCTTGCGCTCGCGGCCGCCCATGGCGGGCACGGTATAGATGCCGCCGCCGTCGCGCGTCGAGCGGAACACGATCTGGGTTCCATCGGGGGAGAAATCGGGCTCGGAGTTGTTGCCAGGTTCGTGCGTGAGTCGCAGGGGCTCGCCGCCGGCCACCTGTTTGACCCAGATATCGAGGTTGCCTTCGCCGCTGCGATCGGAAGCATAAGCCACCAGCGTGCCGTCGGGAGAGACGGCGGGGTCGATATTGAGACCGGGATCGTTGGTTAATCGAATGGTTTCCGCGGGCGGCTGTTCCGTCGGAGCGAAAATATGGCGCCCGCGCACCGCCAGGAAGATCACGGCGACTATGGCGATCAGCGCGGCGCCAACCGCCGAGTGTAAGAGCCAGCGCGGCGCGGCGGCGCGGCGGCCGGCGCTTTCGAGCGCCTGCCTCACTTCCACCATGCTCTGGAAGCGCTCTTCGGGATTCTTGCGCAGGCAGCGGGCCACCACCGCGTCGAGGGCCTTGGACACCTGCCGATTGGATTTGCCGGGCGGCGGTGGATCCACGTGCAGCACGGCCGAGAGCACTTCGATCTTGGTCCGGCCTTTGAAAGCCGGGTGGCCCGTGAGCAACTCGTAGAGCAGCAGCCCGAAGGCGAAAATATCGGAGCGCGGGTCCACCGCGTGGCCGAGGGCCTGCTCGGGAGACATATACGGCGGGCTGCCGAAAACCATGCCCGGTTCGGTGTGGTTTCCGGAGTCTGCCAGCGTTTGGGTGGAGGCCGATTCGGTATAGGCGGAGACCGCCGGGGCCGGCTCGTTCAATTTCGCCAGACCGAAATCCAGCACTTTCACCAGTCCGCCCGGCGTGACCATCACGTTGCCGGGCTTGAGGTCGCGGTGCACGATGCCCGCGGCGTGGGCGGCCATCAGGGCGTCGGCCACCTGCACGGCGATGCGCAGCGCTTCATCCACCGCCAGTTTGCGCGCGCGCAGCACCTGGAAGAGCGTGGAACCTTCCACAAACTCCATGGCGATGAAATCGGCGCCTTCCCATTGGCCGATGTCGTAGATGTGGATGATGCCGGGGTGGTTGAGCGCGGAAGCCGAGCGCGCTTCCTGGAAAAAGCGGCGCTTGTAATCTTCGGTGAGGCGTTCGGGCTTGAGGAATTTGAGCGCCAGGAAACGGTTCAGACGGGTGTCGTGGGCCTTATAGACCACGCCCATGCCGCCGGCGCCCAGCTCTTCGACGATCCGGTAGTTCGCAACGGTCTGGCCGACCACGTGTATCCCCGATGTTTCTGTCATGGTACCCCAAGTGTGCGCAGTGGGACAGACGATCGCTTTTTGTCGTCTGTCGGAGTGCCTGTTCGTGGAGCGGGCCTCCGGCCCGCAACGCCGGCTTTCCAGCCGGCGCCCCCTTCTTCGACCCTGTCGCCTCCCGCGGCAGACTACAAAAGACAGACCGCCAAAGGCGATGGTCTGTCGCACCGGCGCATCACTGCTCCATGGCGTACACCCGCCCGGCCGTATACCAAAGTAAGCAGACAGCAGCTCAGTAGCAGCTTTGGTTTCATGGCCATGACAGCCCTTACAGAGATATTACACAAAGCCGCCGGAAACGGCAGTTATAATACTTTCAGCACTCAAACTCGCTAATATGGAAACCCATCCTAAGGGCTCCAGGGCCCGAGTACTGCTCACTTCCGTGTTTGGGCCTTATGCCCAGGACGACGAATTCGGGAGCCGTAAAATCAACCCGATGGAGCTGTACCACAACCAAGTGACGCGCGAACAAGGACCGTTTTCGCTGCGCATGTTCCACCGTTCGTGGGGCATTCTGATGATCCAGCAGAATATCTCTGCGCCCACCACCGTGCTCGATTTCCCCACGCAAGCGGGCTTCGCGGCCGAACTGGCGGCCAACCAGTACGATATTGTGGGCATCTCTTCGATCATCGTGAACATCGGCAAGGTGCGGGAGATGTGCAAGATGGTCCGCCGGATTGCGCCCCATGCCACCATCGTGATCGGCGGGCACGTCGCGGCCACTCCGAACATCGAGGAAATGGTGGATGCCGATCACATCGTGCGCGGCGACGGCATCTCATGGATGCGGCGCTTCCTGAAGGAAGATCCGGCGGCGCCGATCAAGCATCCGCAGATCGTTTCCGGATTCGGTGGACGCACCATGGGCATGCCCCTGCCGCAAAACAAGGGAAATACGGCCGCCACCATCATTCCATCGGTGGGATGCCCCATGGGCTGCAACTTCTGCACCACCTCGGCCTTTTTCGGCG
The DNA here is from genome assembly GCA_963842505.1 of Bryobacterales bacterium. Lineage (GTDB taxonomy): Bacteria > Acidobacteriota > Terriglobia > Bryobacterales > Bryobacteraceae > PALSA-129. The sequence continues at coordinate 249,302 of CAWJGZ010000002.1, read as the reverse complement.
GCAAGGGAAAGTTCCTGAATTTCTACGATACCGGCGCGGAACTCTTCGCCGTGATGGCGGAGATGGAAGAGAAGCTGGGCGTCAAATCGTTCTTCATGATGGATGAGAACTTCCTGCTGCACAAGCGGCGGGCCATGGAACTGCTCACCCACATGAAGGCCGGCAACAAGGCCTGGTCGCTCTACGTCTTTTCTTCGGCCAATGCCATCAGCCAGTATTCCATGCGGGAACTGGTGGAACTGGGCGTCTCCTGGATCTGGATGGGGCTGGAATCGCCGCACTCCTCCTACGTCAAACTGAAGGGCGCCGACACCCTGGCGCTCACCCGCGAACTCCGCCAGCACGGCATCAAGCTGCTGGGCTCGACGATCATCGGCCTGGAGCACCATACCCCGGAAAATATTCACGACGAGATTGAGCACGCCATAGCGCACGATACGGATTTCCATCAGTTCATGCTCTATACGCCGGTCCCCGGCACGCCGCTGTTTGCGGAGATGACGCAACAGGGACGCATGCTGGAGGGCGTCGACCTGGCCGACATCCACGGGCAGGACAAGTTCAACTTTCAGCATGCCGCCATTTCGCGCGAAGACTCCAAGAAGTTTCTGGACGAAGCCTTCCGCCGCGATTTCGAACGCAATGGCCCCAGCATCTATCGCATCTGCCGCACTACCTTCAACGGCTGGCTGCGCTACAAGAACGACCCCGATGCGCGGGTGCGCGCGCGCTTCGCCTGGGAATCCCGATCGCTCAAAGATGGTTATGCGGCCGCGCTCTGGGCCATGGAGAAGCAACTGCGCGCCTCCAATCCTGCGGTCAGCGAAAAAATTCGCGAACTGCGTCAGGAAGTGGGCCGCGAGTTTGGACTGTGGGGTCGCGTGGCCGCGTGCCTGGTGGGTCCGCTGCTGTTATGGTCGTCGCGCCGCGAAGCCCGGCGCCTGGCGCAAGGCCAAACCTACGAGCCGGAGACCATTGTGGAACGCCGCAACTGGGTGTCGCCGCCGCTGCTGCCTTCGGACAAAAGTGTGGGCAGCCTTACTGTGCTATCAGAAACTTCTGGTAGTTGATTCCGTTCCGGATTTCGACGGTGCGGGTGACCTGCTTGCCGTCTTTCCATTCCACCGTGATGCTATAGGTGCCCGGCGCCAGGTTGATCTGGGCGGGCGTGATCTGCGTGTAACGCTTGCCGTTCACCAGCACGGCGGCGCCTTCCGGTTGGCTGGTGAGCATGAGAGTTCCCTGCACGGCGCGCAGCACCACGGCGGGTAGTTCCACCGGGCTTGACCCCACCTCCACATCGCGGTTCTCGGCATCATATCCCTGCTTGGCGATCCCGATGGTGTGGTGGCCGGGCGCGGCTTCGATGGAGCAGGGCGTGGTGCAGGCCGTATCCGCCTGGCGATCGAGTGTCGCGATGGCGCCTCCCGGGCTGCTGATCACCATGATCGGTTGCCGCGGCGCCGGACGAACCGGCGCAACGCGCCGCACGGGCAGCGGGGCGTTAGTTTCCTTCTTCGGGGCCGGCGGCGTGACGGTCTCTTCCTTGGGCGGCGTGACGTCCTTGGGCGGCGTCACTTCGGCGGCCGACAAGGGACTGGGTTTGGCGTCGGTGGTGTTAGAAGCCGAAGTCGAAGCCGGCTGCTGCGCCTTCGTCTCTGTTTGCGGTGGTGGCTGTTGCTGCGGCTGTTGCGTCGGTGGCTGAGACTCGGCTTGCTTGGGCGCGGCCGTGTGGCTGAGAAGCCACGGCTTGGTTTCCCATCCGACAATCGCGAGCAAGCCGGCGGCTACCAGCGTGGCCATCAGGAACGGCAGAAAACCGGGTTTCCTGCGCGTCTCACTGGTGGTGCTGGTGGATTCCTGCCGGGCGCCGCGCCGTGGCGGCGGCAGAGTGACCGCGCTCATCCCTTGGCCGGGTCCCACGGTTGTTGCATTGAGACTGCCTCCGCGCGGCAAGGCATGCCAGTCCTTGCTTGCGCCGCACGCCGCCTCCAGCGCTTCCGCGAATTCCACGCAGGTGCTGTAGCGCGCATCGGGCTTCTTGGCCAACCCCTTGCGAAGAACGGCTTCAATTGCCCCGGTCAGGCTGGCGTTGATGCGCCGCGCCAATGGCGGCTCTTCCGCCACAATTTTATAGACCACGGTCGTCAGGTGCTCGCCCGTATAAGGCTTTTCGCCGGTGAGGACTTCGTACGCAATCACCGCCAGCGAGAACTGGTCCGACCGGCCGTCGATCGTCTGCCCCTGCACCTGCTCCGGCGACATGTAATGCGGCGTGCCGACAATCGAACCGGTCATCGTGAACTGCTCGGAAGCGGTGATCTTGGCGATGCCGAAATCCGTGATCTTGGCCGTGCCGTCCTTCGCGATCATGATGTTGGCCGGCTTGATGTCGCGGTGCACGATGCCCTTGCCGTGCGCGTAATCCAGGGCCGCGGCGGTCTGCCCGATGATGCTGAATATGCGCTCCGGTGCGAGCGCCTCGGGCCCGGAAAGAAGCTGGTCGAGCGTCGGCCCATCGACATATTCCATGGCGATATAGGCCAAGTCGCCCTGCTGTTCCACATCGTAGATGGTGACGATGCCGGGGTGCGACAGAATGCCGGCCGAGCGCGCCTCGCGGAAGAGGCGCTCGCGCATGCGTTCCTGCTCATCAGCCTTGGGGACGGCGCCCAGGTTGATGGTCTTGATCGCCACCGAACGGCCGATATTGGGATCGATGGCGTGGTAGACCACGCCCATGGCGCCGCGTCCCAGCTCCCGTACGATTTTGTACCGCCCGATGCGGTCCATTCAGTTTAGGAATAGCACACAGGGGGATGGCGCGCCGCAAAACGGGACTCCTGCAAACGGGGACTGCAACTAATTCCCGTCTTTGGAATTGGTCCCCGCTTTGCCCGCGGAGATCATCTCACGTCTTGTCCCGCAGCGTCTTGTCCCGCACATCGAACTCACGGGGAAACCTGATAAGCTTTTGATACGTCCCATGAGCATGTCCAAAGGGTTCATCCGCCGCGCGCTGAACTGTGCGCTTTTCTTCTTTGTTTTGTGTGCTTACCCGGGGTTTGGGCAGCCCGCGCGACGGTCGCCGCAGCAGCCCGCGCGTAATCGTCACGCGAAGCTCGCCGCGCCGCAATACGTTCCCAACCGCTATATGGTTTTTCTCGCGGACCCGCCGGTTTCCGCGCGCTACACCCAGCGCGAGCGAATGCAGACCGCCGAAGCCCTTGCCTACCAAAGCCAGGTTGTGTCGCGCCAGCAGTCCCTGGTGACCGAATTAGCCAGCCGGAATATCAAGGTAACCGGCGCGGTGAATACGCTCCTGAATGCGGTCTTCGTAGCTGTGGGGCCGGAGCGGCTGGCGGAAATCCGCGCGCTGCCCGGCGTCATCGGCGTCATGCCGGAGCGCGCCATGAAGAAGAACTTGAACAAAGCCACGGCCCTCGCCAATGCGCCGGCGGCCTGGAACCTGCCCGCTATCGGCGGACAAGCCAACGCCGGCGCCGGTATCAAGATCGCCATTCTGGACACCGGAATCGACCAGACCCATCCGGCCTTTCAGGACTCCACTCTGAAACTGCCGGCCACGGGCACATGGCCGAAATGCAATGCGCAGAGCGACTGCGCCAACTTCACCAGCCACAAAGTGATTGTGGCGCGCAGCTACGTGCCGCAGATCGCCGCGCAGAGCGTTTGCGCGAAGCCGACCATCGCGGGTTGCCAGTTGGCGACGAATCCGGTGCCCAATCCGGCGATCTCTTCGCCCGACGATTACTCGGCGCGCGATCGCGACGGCCACGGGTCGGCCGTGGCGGCGTCCGCGGCCGGCGAGCAGAATAGCGGCGGCTCGATTGCCTTCAGTGGAATGGCCCCCAAGGCCTATCTGGGGAATTACAAAATTTATGGCTCCGACGGTGTCAACGACTATCCGCCGGAAAGCGTCTGGATCCAGGCCATTGAAGATGTGCTGAACGATGGAATGGACATCGCCAATCTGTCGTCGGGCGGCCCGGCGCTCACCGGCGCAACCGATACCACGCAATGCGGCAATTCCGCCGGCGTTCCTTGCGATCCGCTGGCATACGCATTCGAGGCAGCCGCCCAAGCCGGTCTGTTGATTACCGTGTCCGCCGGGAATTCCGGTCAGGATTCATCACTGGTGTATCCCTATTTCGGTTCAGTTGCTTCACCGTCCACCGCGCCTTCGGTGATTTCCGTGGGCGGCACGCTGAATTCGCACACCTTGGGCAGCGTCGTCACCGTGAACGCGTCCAACGCGCCCTCCAGCCTGCAGCTCATTCCCGCCAACCGAAGCGATGGATACTTCGGTTACAACCCGCTCGACGGTGGTTGTTGCACATCGCCGGGATTTACCGGCCAGGTAGTGGATGTCACGAACGCCGGCGATACCGACGGCCTCTTGTGCTCCGCGCTGCCGAACGGTACGCTGAGCGGCAAGATCGCCCTGATCCAGCGTGGCACCTGCACGTTCGATACGAAGACCACCAATGCCGCCAATGCCGGCGCGGCCGGCGTCATCATGTATATGGCCGATACCTCCACGCTGGCGATTCCCGTGGGCCTGTCGGATTACTGGTACGGACCGGTCGTGATGATTTCTCTGAGTTCCGGCCAGGCGTTGAAGGCGTTTGTCGACGCCAACCCGGCGGCGCTGGTAACCATCGACACCGCCGGACAGGATCAGTCGCTGAGCATCTATAACCAGCTCGCCAGCTATTCGTCCGTCGGCCCGACGCCCGATGGAAAGATCAAGCCGGACATGGTGGCCACCGCCGGCTACGACGGGAATCTCGGCGGACCCGACCCTAGCGATTTGTACGTTCCGGCGCCCAACGGTTTGTACCTGGTCGGGCAGAATTACGATCAAAATGGCGAATTGTACTCGCAAACCCGCTATGTGGGTGCGGACGGAACCAGTTTTTCCGCGCCGCTCGTGGCCGGCGCCGCGGCGCTGGTGAAACAGGCTCACCCCACCTGGTCCGCCGCGCAGATCAAATCGGCGCTGCTGAATAACTCGGCGCAGGATGTATCGGTGGAAGATTATTACGGCTCCGCGGTGGATGTGGAGTCGATCGGCGCGGGCCGGTTGGATGCCAACGCCGCCGTGAGCGCCACCGTCACCGTCGTGCCGTCCACGCTCTCATTCGGCTTCTTGAAATCGGGCGTAGCGCTGCCCAGTCCCATTTCCGTGACCGTGACCAACTCGGGCACGAGTTCGGTCACGCTGGCCGTCGTGGTGGCCACCGGTGTGGCCGCCGCCGGAACGACCGTGTCGGTGAACCCATCCAGCATTACGCTAGGCGCTGCCGGTAGCTCAACCGCAAGCACAACGTTGACTGTGACGTTATCCGGTTCCGTCCCCGTAGCCGGGGAATACAATGGCGCCATCACCCTGAAGAGCTCGCTCCCGGCGGTGAACATGCGGATCCCGTACATGTTCATCGTAGGCGACGGCGCAGTGGTGGACGTGGTTGCGGTGGCAGGCGATCTCTATGGCGCCGTGGGCACGGACCTGGGACCCATCGCCATCCAGGTAACCGACGACTACGGCGCTCCGGTTGCCGGAGTCTCGGTCGCCTTTGCGACCACACCGCGCGGTTACGTGACGTTGAAGAGCGTTGTCGGCGTTCCCGGCAATACCAGCTACAGCGCACAGCCCTTCAACCCGCCTGCCTGCTCGCCCGCTTCCGGGGCAAATGTTACTTGCCCGACGGACAATTACGGCATCGCCTGGGTGGACGCGGTCGCCGGATCGGCCACCACCAGCACGGCCACAGTCACGGCTTCGGTAGGCCCGTATACCGGCAACAATGCCTTCGGGTTCAGCGTGACTTTGATACCGGTGCCAGCGGTTACAAATTCGCCCAACGGTGGCGCCCCGGTGGAGGACGCCGGCGCGTATGGGAGCACCGTGGCTCCGGGATCGTACGCCTCCATTTTCGGCTCGAACCTGCTGGATCCGAACTACCTGATTAACGCAACCGGTGATTTGAGTACCTATTTCCGCATGCCGATGACGCTCGATGGCGTTACCGTGAGCTTCGATGCGGCCGCCACCCCCACCCTGTCGGCCATCAGCGTGCCGGGCTACATCTATTTCGTCAGCACCGGCCAGGTGAACGTGTTTGTTCCCTGGGAGCTGGAAAACTACCCATCGGCGCAAGTGAAAATTACGTTCTCGGAGTACATTTACAGCAACCTGGTGACCGTGAAGCTGAACAATTACGTGCCGGCATTCCTGGGCTTCGTCGAGGGCAACGGTTATGCGGCCGACGCCTTGGATAACAACACCTACGCCCTCATCACCACCAGCAACCCAGCTACCGCCGGAGAGATTCTCCAACTCTACTGTAACGGCCTCGGCCCGGTGACTAACCAGCCGGCTAGCGGAGACCCGGCGTCGGCGACGCCGCTGTCCCAGACCACTAGCCCGGTGACTGTCTCGATTGGAGGCAAGCCGGCGACGGTATACGGCGGGACCGGGTTCCTTGCGCCGCCATACGTGGGTTTGTACCAGGTCGATATCCTAGTGCCGTCGGGTCTGACTTCGGGAAATCAGCCCATCACCATTTCGGTGGGCGGACAGACGTCGCCGGCGACTGTCGGGGGCTTGCCGGTCTTTCTGCCCATCAAGTAGGCTAAGCACGCGTACCTGGTAGCGCCGGCGGTCTTGCCTATGCCGCCGGTGTCTGGTAGCGCCGGCGGTTTCGTCCATGCCGCCGGTGTCTGCCACGATGTTATCCCGCGCGCCGCTACGCATGCCGTATCTGGTAGCGCCGGCGGTCTTGCCGCCGGTGTCTGCCACGATGTCGTCCTTCGCGCAGCCCGTCTCGGATCTACGGCACGTATGGCGCTAGTCTCATAGGCCGCGCATCCGGCTCGAACAGCAGCGGCTGGCGGTCAGGCCAGGCGCGCAGCAACTCCCCATCTTCATCGGCGCCCAGATCCCGCGCCCACACGATGCGGGCTTCATCGATATCGGCGGCGTTCCAGACCCACTCTTCCTGGAAAACGTGCAGCGGAGCGTAGCGCACGAAGACCAGAAGTTTGCCGGGAACGTCCTCGAGCTGCCGGTTGACCGCGATGCGGCGCTCGGGATTGCCGTGGTTGATGCCGCTCCAGGTTTCGTAGGAACGCAAGCTCTGCGAAATCTCCGAGGGCTCGAACAGGTGAACGCCGTACCAAAACACAAAATGCGCCGCGCACAGGAAGAAAATGATGCCGGCGATTTCCAGCCCCACCGGCTGCCCGCGCAGGCTCCAGCGTGAAATGCGCTCCAGGCCGGTGATGCTCATCAGCACGAACAGGCAGGTGGCCGCGGCGACGTAGTGGACCTGAAAAGCGGGGAAGAAATTGGTTCCCGCCGCGAACACCGCCAGGGTGAATGCCACCCAGGCAAAGCGGTATTCCTTCAGCCTCGTGAGGAAAGCCAGCAGCGCCAGGTACAGCGGCGGCAGGAAATAGAAGCGGTAATAGCGGACGCGGTATTCCAGGCGCGCCAGAAAAGTCTGCACCGTCTCGCCGTGCGCCGGCCGGAAGGAAGTCTGCATCCGGTAATCGAGCTGCTGTTGCGGTGTCAATGGCAGGTGCGGCGTCGGATTCGGCTGCACCGTCAGCGACGTGGGCACGCCGTATTGGTATTGGCTGATGGTGTAGGGCAGGGTAGTCCAACTGCCGGTCACCGCCTTGTTTTGCGCGAACGTCAGAGCAATGGCGGGCATCGCCACGCACGCCGCCACCAGCCCGGCTTCGCCGAGCGTCCGCCACTCCGCCCGCCGGCGCAGGTCCGGCAGGAAGAAGGCCGCCACCGCCAGCAGCAGGAAGATGGATTCGTAAGGGCGCGTCAGCAGGTGGATGCCCATCCCCGCTCCCAGCAGCACGGCGTCCTTCCGATGGCCCTGGCGCAGGCGCGGCAATGCGCCAAACACCAGGCAACCCGCGGCGGCGGCCGGCATGCCGCCCCAATAGCTGTTCATCCACGCGCTCAGCGGTCCGAATTCCATCATCGCCAGCGCCGCACCGGCCAGCGACCAGCCCGGCGACGTCCAGCCGCGCAGCATCCAGTAACACAGCGGGCAGAAGGCCGCCGCGGCCAGCAGCACTCCCGCCCACGGATGGCCGAAGACGCTCCAGCCGAGCGCCAGGAACAACCCTTGGCCCAGCGGGTAAATGGAGCTGTAGCTGGGCTGCTGAAGCACGAAAAAGGTCTCGAAAAACTGGTGCATGGGGAGCATCGGGTTGGCCAGCCGGAAATGGCGCAAGGTGTCCGCCACCAGCAGGTGGCTGAATTCGTCATAGACGTCCGGCGTGGGCGCGGGATGATGGGGCAGCAGCAGCAACCGGAGAGCCACGGGCAGCGCCGCCAGCAGCGCCATGGACCAGAACGTCCGCTCCGCCAGTTTTCGCAGGCGCGGCTCGATGCGCGGCCGCCACACCAGGGCCATCGCCAGCATCAGGATGGCCAAAAGCAGTTCGAGGTAGTCGCCTGCGCCGAACCCGATAGGGTTTTCAAGCGGCAGAAAGGAGCGAAAGAAATCGGCCATGCAATGTCTTCATTTTCGCAGAGCGAAGGCGTGCCGGCACAGAACCGCGAGCGTGAGCGAGCGGCCCGCCACGCACCCTGGATCTGGCCGCTCGTTAACGCTCGCAATTCCGTGCTGAGTAGTTGGTACGCTCAGAATCGCTTGTCTCTCCGGGAAATCGCGATGCCACAATTCTCATGTCCCACACCCGGAGGGAAGGCGGTAAACGGCTGCGCCTCTGCTAGAATGAAATTTCGTTTCCCCACAAGAAGCCCATGAAATTTGGCGTCATCGTTTTTCCAGGAAGCAATTGCGACCACGACGCTTTCTACGCAGTCACCACCAACCTCGGCCAAAAAGCGGAATATATCTGGCACGATTCGCCCGCTCTCGGCGACGTAGATGCGGTCATTCTGCCGGGTGGTTTCTCCTACGGCGATTATCTTCGCTGCGGCGCCATCGCCAGGTTTTCGCCGGTGATGGGCGCGGTCGGCAAATTCGCGGCGGCGGGCGGCCTGGTGATGGGCGTCTGTAACGGTTTCCAGATCCTGGTCGAAGCCGGCCTGCTGCCGGGTGCGCTCATTCGCAACCGCGGCCTCAAGTTCGTCTGCCGCGAAGTTCGCCTGCGGACCGAAACGCTGCATTCCCCATTCACCAACCAGGCCAAACCAGGGCAGATTCTGCGTATGCCCATCGCTCATGGCGAAGGCTGCTATTTCGCCGACGCCCGCACGCTCGATGAATTGGACGCCGAAGACCGCGTGCTGTTCCGCTATGTGGGCAACCCCAACGGATCGTTGGGCGACATTGCCGGCATTCTGAACCGCCAGCGCAACGTGATGGGCATGATGCCGCACCCGGAACGCGCATCCGACCCGCTGATGGGCTCGACCGATGGTCTGGCCATTTTTCAATCCGTGCTGCACGCGGTGGTGCGGGCATGACGGCGCACTCACCCGAAGTCATCGCGCAACATCAACTGACGGCCGCCGAGTATCAGAAGATCGTCGCTATCCTCGGCCGTGACCCTACCTACACGGAATTGGGCATCTTCAGCGTGATGTGGAGCGAGCATTGTTCCTACAAGAGCTCGCGGCTGCATTTGAAGAAACTGCCGACGCGCGGCCGCCTGGTGGTGCAGGGCCCCGGTGAAAACGCCGGCATCATCGATATCGGCGGTGGCTACGTGATCGCCTTCAAGATCGAATCGCACAACCACCCCAGCTTTATCGAGCCGTTTCAGGGCGCGGCCACGGGCGTCGGCGGCATTCTGCGGGATATCTTCACCATGGGCGCGCGGCCCATCGCGGTGCTGGATTCGCTGCGCTTCGGACGCCTGGACGACCCCGCCACGGGCCCGCGCAACCGCCGCATTCTGAGCGGCGTCGTGGCCGGCATTGCGCACTACGGCAACTGCTTCGGCGTGCCCACGGTAGGCGGCGAGTGCAGTTTCGAGCCGTGCTACGATGGCAACCCGCTGGTGAACGTTTTAGCGCTGGGCATCTGCAAGAAGGAGGAAGTCTTCTACGCCAAGGCGGCCGGCGCCGGGAATCCCGTGATCTATGTGGGCGCGCGCACCGGTCGCGACGGCATCCACGGCGCTTCCATGGCCAGCGCGGAATTCACCGAAGAGGCCAAGCAAAAACGGCCCAACGTGCAGGTGGGCGACCCCTTCATGGAGAAACTGCTGCTGGAAGCCTGCCTCGAAGCCATGAAAACCGGAGCCATTGTGGGCATCCAGGACATGGGCGCGGCCGGGCTGACCTGTTCCACCTGCGAAATGGGCAGCCGCGGTGAAGTCGGCATTGAGATCGAGTTGGACCGCGTGCCGCAGCGCGAGACCGGCATGACGCCCTACGAAATCATGCTTTCGGAATCGCAGGAGCGCATGCTGCTGGTGGCGGAAAAGGGCCGCGAAGAGGAAGTCTACCGCGTGTTCCGCAAGTGGGGCCTGCAAGCCGCCGAGATCGGCGTGGTGACCGAAGATGGGAAAATGCGCGTGCGGCATCATGGCGTGGTGGTGGCCGAGATTCCGAACCGCGAGTTGGCCGACGAAGCGCCTATCTACGACCGCCCCCACACCCACCCGCCGCGCGCCGGCCTGATTCCCGGCCTCCCGGTCGCGAAGGTGCAGCGCACGCTTCCCACCCTGCTCGGCTCGCTTGACATCTGCTCCAAGCGCTGGATCTGGGAGCAGTACGATTATCAGGTGCGCACCAACACGGTGGCCGGCCCGGAGCGCACCGACGCCGCCATTGTGCGCATCAAGGAGACCGGCGCGTCCATTGCTATCTCGCTCGATGGCAACGGCCGCTACTGTTTCCTTTCTCCGCGCGAGGGCGCCAAGCTGGCCGTGGCCGAATGCTGCCGCAATTTATCTACCGTGGGGGCGCGCCCGGTTGCGGCCACCAACTGCCTGAACTTCGGCAACCCCGAGCGGCCCGAAATCATGGCGCAACTGGTGGAAGCCATCGAAGGCATGGCGGAAGCCTGCGCCTTCTTCGACACCCCGATCACCGGCGGCAACGTCAGCCTCTACAACGAAACTCTGGGCGAAGGCATCTATCCCACCCCGGTGCTGGGAATTGTGGGAACCCTCAAGACCGCCGGCCCGGTGACCATTCCGTTCAAACACGCCGGCCGCTCGGTGATGCTGTTGGGCGGCATCGGCGAGTGCGACGACACGCGCTTCGGGGGAACGCAATACGCTAAAGAGATCGTCAGGCAACTGTGGGGGCTGCCGCCGGCGCTGGATCTGGAACGCGAACAGCGCGTGCAGTTCGCCATGCGCAAGATCATCGCCGAGGGCCTGGCCGAATCGGCGCATGACCTGAGCGATGGAGGCCTGGCCGTGGCGCTGGCCGAGTGCTCCTTCGGGCCGAATGAAATCGGGGCGCTGATCGATGTGGATTCCGACCTGCGGCCGGAGATGCTGGCGTTCCACGAAGCGCCTTCGCGCATCCTGATTTCCACCGAATTTCCCAAAAAAGTGGCGGCCATCGCCGAAAAGTATGAAATTGAAGCGCCGGTAGTGGGGGTTACAATCGAGAAGGGGATCGAGATTCGCCAGCGCACCATCACGCTCGGCGCCTGGGAAATCGGGGCGTTGAAGACGGCTTACGCGCAGGCCTTCGAATCGCATGTTCGATAAGTTTCACGACGAATGCGGCGTGGTGGCCATTTACGGCCACCCGGAAGCGTCCAAGCTGGCCTACCTGGGGCTCTACGCCTTGCAGCATCGCGGGCAGGAGAGCGCTGGCGTCTGCACCAGCGATGGCGAGCGGATCCATTCCCACAAGTCCATGGGGCACGTGGCGGATATTTTCACCAGCCAGGTGCTGGCGAGCCTGCCGGGTGAGCTGGCCATCGGGCACACGCGTTATTCCACCGCTGGCGATACGGTTCTGCTGAATGCCCAGCCTTTCTCGGTGGCGTGCAACAAGGGCAAAGTCGCGGTAGCGCACAACGGCAACATCACCAATGCGGCGGAGTTGCGGACCGAGTTGGGCCGCAACGGCGCCATCTTCCAGGCATCCAGCGATACCGAGGTCATCCTCCACCTGGTGGCGCACTCTTCGGAGCCCACCCTGGCGGCGGCGCTGCGCGATGCCCTGCTGCAACTGGAAGGCGCGTTTTCGCTGGTCCTTCTGGCGCAAGACCGCATCATTGTGGCGCGCGATCCGCATGGCTTCCGGCCGCTGGCGGTGGGCGAGATGGAAATTTCCGGCGGCCGCAAATGTTACGTATTCGCATCGGAAACCTGCGCCTTCGACCTGATTGGCGCGGCGTACCTGCACGACGTCGACCCCGGTGAGATGGTGATTGCCGGACCGGAAGGCCTTACCCGCGAGCGCTGGGCGCCGGAGCAGGATCGGGCGCAATGCGTGTTCGAGCATGTGTATTTTGCGCGGCCCGATTCGATGGTCTTCGGACGCTCGGTCGAGGAATCGCGCGAGGCTCTGGGCCGGCTGCTGGCGCGCGAACATCCCGCCGATGCCGACCTGGTGGTGCCGGTTCCCGATTCGGGAGTGGCCGCGGCCATCGGCTACGCCAGCCAATCCGGCCTGCCGTTCCGCCAGGCGCTGATCCGCAATCATTACGTCGGTCGCACCTTCATCGAGCCTTCGCAGGCCATCCGCGATTTCGGGGTCAAGCTGAAACTCAACCCCATTCGCTATCTGCTGCAAGGCCGGCGCGTGGTCCTGGTGGACGATTCCATCGTGCGCGGCACCACCAGCCGGAAAATTGTGCGCATGGTGCGGCAGGCCGGGGCGCGCGAGGTGCATCTGCGCATCTCCTGCCCGCCCACGATTTCCCCGTGTTTCTACGGCGTGGATACGCCCAATCGCAGCGAGCTGATTGCGTCCAACCACAAGGTGGAGGAAATCCGCCGCTTCGTGGAGGCCGATTCGCTGGGCTACCTGTCGCTGGATTCCCTGCGCCAGGCGGTAGCCGACGACAAGCATGAGTATTGCTATTCCTGTTACACCGGCCACTACCCCACCGAGCTGGTCAACATCGAAGCGTTGATCGGAGCCCGTCAGAAGGGGCACTAGGGTCATGACCGCGTGGTGTGACGCCTTTTCGCAAGTGCCCGGAAGTTCGTGGAGCGGGCCTTCGGCCCGCAACGCCGGCTTTCCAGCCGGCGCCCCGCTACCTACTCGGAGACCCAAACTGTGACCTTATCGATCGACGGCTACCGCCTCACTATTGCCGAAACCTGCGCGGTGGCGCGCGCGCGAACGGCCGCCGTCACGCTGGCGACGGCGGCCGTGGAGCGGATGAACGCATCCTGCCGGCTGATTGACCGGCTGGCCGCCGGAGAGGAGCCGATCTACGCCGTGAATACCGGTGTGGGCCTGCTGGCCAACGTCCGCATCGCGCCCGGCGAACTCGAACGCCTCCAGCGCAACGTGATCCGCTCGCACTCCGCCGGCGTCGGCGAGCCGCTCCGCCGCGAGGTGGTGCGCGCCATGATGCTGATTCGCGCCAACGTGCTGGCCATGGGCTGCTCCGGGATTCGTCCCTTGGTGGCGCAGCGGCTGTGCGATCTGCTCAACTGCGGCGTCACCCCGGTGGTTCCTTCGCAAGGAAGCGTGGGCGCATCGGGGGATCTGGCCCCGCTCGCCCACATGGCGCTGGTGCTGATCGGCGAAGGTGAAGCGGAGTTCGAAGGCGCGCTGCTCGATGGCGCCGAAGCCCTGCGCCGCGCGGGCATTCAGCCCATCACGCTCGGTCCCAAGGAAGGCATCAGCCTGGTCAATGGCACGCAAGCCATGCTGGCTATCGGCTGCCTCGAAGTGGAAGCCATTCAGGGCCTGGTGGATTCCGCGGACGTGATTTGCGCCCTGACGTTGGACGCGCTGCGGGGCACGCCGCGGGCCTTCGACGAGCGCATTCACGCCGCCCGTCCGCATCCTGGGCAGATGGAAAGCGCCGCGCGGCTGCGGCACCTGCTGGATGCCAGCGAAATCCGCCAGTCGCATATCGGCTGCTCGCGGGTGCAGGACGCCTACTCGTTGCGTTGCGCTCCGCAGGTGCACGGAGCCGTGCGCGATACCCTGGCGGCGGCGCGCCGCGTTTTCGAAATCGAGCTGAACTCCGCCACCGACAACCCGCTGGTGTTCGGCGACGAGATTTTCTCCGGCGGCAATTTCCACGGCGAGCCGCTGGCCTTCCAACTGGATTTTCTGGCCGTGGCGTTGTGCGCCCTTGCCGGCATTTCCGAGCGGCGCATCGACCGCCTGGTGAACCCGGCGCTCAACGAAGAGCTGCCACCGTTCCTGGCGGGCCGCGCCGGGCTGGAATCCGGACTGATGATGACGCAGGTCACGGCCGCTAGTCTGGTGGCCGAGAACCGCGTGCTGGCGCATCCCGCCTCGACCGGCTCCATCACCACCAGCGGCAACAAGGAAGATTTCGTGAGCATGGGGATGACGTCGGCCGCCAAGCTGCAGCGAGTCACGCGCAACACCCGCTCGGTGCTGGCCATTGAAGCCCTCGCCGCCGCGCGCGCGCTGGACCTGTTGGCGCCTTTGCGCACCAGCCCCGCGCTCGAAGAAGCCCGCGTGCGCATCCGGCAAGTCTCGCCGCCGATTGAAAGCGACCGCCCCTTCTACCGCGACATCGCGGCGATTGACGCGTTGATCGCTAACGGCCGTTTGTGTTTGTAATCTGAATACGTCTAGCTGCCCCGCCACAGAACCGCGAGCGTGAGCGAGCGGCCGGTTCCAGGCTGCGTGGCAGCCGGGAATCGCGATGCCATCCATTCTTATGTCGCACACCCTGGCTGCGCTGCGGGCGCCCGCCGCACTGCGGGGCTGGTGTACCATAAGGAGTTACTGCATGAAAGCCTTATTGGATGCGGTGCCGCCGGGGGACAAGGATTGGGAGTTGGTTCAATCCATCGATCCGGCCCGGCTACCCGCGCACATTGCGATCATCATGGATGGCAACGGCCGCTGGGCGGGCCAGCGGCGCTTGCCGCGCGTGGCTGGGCATCAGGCGGGCATCGGGCCGGTGCGCTCCACGGTGGAGACGTGCGCGCGCCTGGGCGTGAAGGTGTTGACGTTGTACGCGTTTTCGGTGGAGAACTGGAAGCGCCCGCGCACTGAAGTGGAAACGCTGTGGCGGCTGCTCCGTTACTACCTGAAGCAGGAACTGCCCGAATTGCAGAAGAACGACATCCGGCTGCAAGCCATCGGCCGCCTGGACGCGCTGCCGCCGCAGGTGCGCCGTGAGCTCGATTCGGGCGTGGAAGCCACCAGCGCCAACCGCGGGCTGCTGGTGAACCTGGCGATCAATTACGGGGGCCGCGCGGAAATCGTGGATGCGGTCAACGCCATTCTGGACATGGCGCGGTTGGACGGCAGCATCTCATCGCTCAAGATCGACGAAGATTCGATTGCCACCAGCCTCTACACGGCGTCGTGTCCGGACCCGGATCTCTTGATTCGCACGTCGGGTGAAATGCGCATCAGCAACTTTTTGCTGTGGCAGATTGCGTACGCCGAGTTGTACGTCACCGAGACGCTATGGCCGGATTTCACGCGCACGGACCTGCTCCAGGCAGTGCTCGAATACCAGAAGCGCGACCGCCGGTACGGCGGTTTGAGCGAGGCGGCTAGACGGCCCGCCGACGGCGCGTCGAGCGCCGATGAAAACCTGATCGAAGCGCTCCGCTCATCATGAAGCGGACTCTCACGGCCCTCGTCCTGATCCCCATCGTCGTCTATGCCGTATTGTGGGCGGACTACTGGGTCTTTCTGGCGGTTCTGGCCACCGTGGCGCTGCTCTGCTACCGCGAATACGATGCCGTGGCGGCGGGCTACGGCTTTGGCGCGCCGGGAGTCACCGGCTACGGCGCGGGGTTGCTGCTGCTGGTGTGGCAGGGAGAATCGTGGCCGCTGATGACGCTGCTCGCGCTGGTGGCGCTGGTCGCGGCCATGCGCGCGGAGGATCTGACCAAGGGCCTGCCCCGTGCGGCGCTGTTGCTGACCGGCGTGATATATGTATTCGGCTGCTGGAAAGCGGCCATGTCGTTGCACCGGGAGAATCCGCACTGGCTGATGTTCGCGCTGCTCATCAATTGGATCGGAGACACCGCGGCTTACTACGTGGGCCGGCTGATTGGGCGGCACAAGCTGGCGCCCCGGGTGAGCCCGAAAAAATCCTGGGAGGGATCCGTGGCGTCGATGGCGTTCTCGGTAGCGGTGGGATGGGCTTACCTGGTGTACTTCATTCCGTCGGTGCCGGTGCCGGAAGCGATTGGGCTGAGCGTGGCCGGGAACGTGGCGGGGCAACTCGGGGACCTGGCGGAATCGGCCATGAAGCGCGGGGCCAGCGTTAAGGATAGCAGCGCGATTCTGCCGGGGCACGGGGGATTCCTCGACCGCGTCGACGGCAGCCTGTTCACGCTGCCGGTGCTTTACGTTTGTTTGAAGTTTGTGGCGTAGCGGCGAGGCGGATGCGCCGGCCGCGAGGCTTGTGCCACCATTAAGAAAAATGTCACTTTTGGCTTATCTGGACGCATTTTCGGGAATCAGCGGCGACATGCTGGTCGGCGCGCTGGCGGATGCCGGCGCGGATACCGCGGCGATCGCGGATGCCGTCCGTTCGCTCGAAATCGGCGCTGCGGTTTCGTTTGAGAAGGTGCGGCGCGGCGGGATCGGTGCCACCCGTTACCACGTGGAGACGGGCGAACAGCATGCTCATCGGCACCTGTCGCACATCGTCGAGATTGTCGGTAAGGCGGGGCTGCCGGCGCGGGCCGCACACAACGCCGTGGCAATTTTTCAGAGGCTGGCGGAAGCCGAAGCGGCGGTCCACCACGTGCCCGTTGAAAAGGTGCATTTCCACGAAGTGGGAGCGGCCGATTCAATAGCCGATATCGTGGGCGCGGCGCTGGCTTTCGAACTGTTGGGCGTCCATAGGATTGTCTGCTCTCCCATTAATGTGGGGAGCGGCGCCGTCGACACGGAGCATGGCGTTCTGCCGGTGCCGGCGCCCGCCACGGCACTGCTACTGACGGGAGCGCCGGTTTATTCGCGCGGACCCGCGGTGGAGTTGGCCACTCCCACGGGCGCGGCGGTAGCGGTGACGCTGGCCGAACGGTTCGGCGCGCTGCCGCCCATGAGCCTTGCGCGCACCGGCTATGGAGCGGGCTCGCACGATTTCCCGGGACAGCCCAACGTGCTGCGCGTGATGCTAGGTGAAACCGCCGCCGCCGAAGAAGCCTTGGAAGTGACCGTGATCGAGGCCCACATCGACGACCTCAACCCCCAGGTGTTGGCCTACGCCGCCGAACGCCTGGCGGAAGCCGGAGCGCTCGACGTGTCGCTGCAGCCCATGGTCATGAAGAAAGGCCGGCCCGGCAACCTGTTGCGCGTGGTGGCGCGTTGGGAAGACCGCGAGACGCTGGCGCGGATGATCTTCGCCGAAACCTCGACGCTCGGGCTGCGCATGTATGCCGCTGAGCGCCGCGTGCAGGCGCGCCGGTTTGAGGAAGTAGAAACCAAGTACGGCAAAGTGAGAATGAAGATTGGCGGCGAGGGATCTTATGCGCCGGAGTATGAAGACTGCCGGCGGCTGGCATTGGAAACCGGCGCCGCCTTGAAAGATGTAATCGCGGAAGCGAATTACAGGTACCAGAAACAATCCAAATGAAATACTATCTGACAACACCGATTTACTATGTGAATGCCGCGCCCCATATTGGGCACGCTTATACCACCATTGTGGCCGACTTGTGGAAGCGCCTCAAACGGATGGAAGGCTATGAGCCGGTGCTCACCACCGGCTCCGACGAGCACGGCGTGAATGTGGAGCGTTCCGCCCAGCGGGCCGGCAAGAGTCCCAAGGAGTTTTGCGATGGGATCGCCGCGGAGTTCGCGCGCCAGTGGAAGATGCTGGGCTTGCAAATTGACCACTTTCAACGCACCACTGACCCGCGGCATGCGCGCGTGGTGAACAATCTGTTCGAACGATGCCGCAAAAGTGACAATGTCTATAAGGGATCTTACACCGGCCAGTATTGTATCTTCGACAACTTATACGTCAACGACGCCAAGCCGGGCGATCCCTGCCCCGATTGCGGGCGGCCCACCGAGACCATCACGGAAGAGAATTTCTTCTTTAAGTTATCGGCGTTCCAGGAGAAGCTGCTGGCGTTGTATGAGAGTAATCCGGAGTTTATCCAGCCGGAAACGCGCCGCAACGAAGTGATCTCTTTTGTAAAGGCCGGGTTGACGGACTTATCCATCACCCGCACCAATATCAAGTGGGGTATCCCGGTCGATGGCGAAGCCCCGCACGTGTTCTATGTTTGGTTCGACGCCCTGGCCGCTTACATGAGCGCGGTCGAAGGCGAAGGTCTGTGGCCGGCGGATCTGCACCTGATCGGCAAGGAAATTGTGCGTTTCCACGCGATCTACTGGCCGGCGTTTCTGATGGCGGCCGGCCTCGAGCTGCCGAAGCAGATTTTTGCGCACGGCTGGCTGCTGTTTGAAAACGACAAAATGAGCAAGTCGCGCGGCAACATTGTGCGCGCCGAACCGATCAAAGACGTCATGGGGGCCGACGCGCTGCGCTATTTCCTGCTGCGCGAAGTGGTATTCGGGCAGGATGGCAGCTTCAGTTACGACGCCTTGGTGGGCCGCTACAATTCGGACCTGGCAAACGGGCTGGGCAATTTGGCGAGCCGCACCTTGACCATGATCAAGCAGTACCGGCAGGGTGTGATTCCGGAAGGCGCCCCGTGGGGAGAGATCAAGCTGATGGCGGAAAGCACCATTCGGGATGCAAAAACCGCCTTCGATAGCTTCGAGTTTTCCAAGGGCCTGGAGGCCATCTGGGCGCTGATCTCCGCGGTGGACAAAATGATTGTCCAGTTCGCGCCATGGAAACTCGCTAACCAGAAGGATGATGTCTCGCAAGGTCAGTTGAATACCGCCCTCTATACCGCCGCGGAAGCTTTGCGGATTGTAACGGCGCTGGTCTTTCCGGTGCTGCCGCAGTCGGCGGAAAAGATATGGTCACAGCTCGGCATCGCCGATCCCATCGAATCCGTGCGCTTTGACACCCTGAAATGGGGCGAATTGCGGGCGGGCCAGCGGATTGGCGAAATCGCCGGCGTGTTTCCGCGCCTCGAGGCGAAAAGTGCCATCGCCAAAATGCGCGCGCTGGAAGAAAAAGTGACGGCGGAGCAGCAGGTGCTGATGGGTAAGAAGGCCGAAGAGACGCCGGCGGTGGAAGCATCCCCCAAGATCGCGATCGACGACTTTCTGAAAGCGGACCTGCGCGTGGGGCTGGTGCTGACGGCCGAACCCGTGAAGGGCTCGACCAAGCTGATGCACATGACGGTCGATATCGGCGAGTCCCAGCCGCGCACGATTGTGGCGGGCATCGCGGAAGCCTACACCGCTGCGGATCTGGTAAATCGCAAAGTCGTCATTGTCGCCAACCTGCAGCCGCGCAAGCTGAGGGGCATTGAATCGAACGGGATGATTGTGGCAGCCTCGGTGAACGACGGGAAACCGGTGCTGGTGGGCTTCCACGAAGACATCCCGGTGGGAGCGCGGCTCAAGTGAGGCTGGTGGACTCGCACGTCCACCTGGACGATTCGCAGTTCGACGAAGACCGCGAGCAGACCATCCAACGCGCATTGGCCGCCGGCGTGGAGTGCATGATGGCGATCGGGACCGGCGGCGGCCCGCCCGATCTGGAAGTTGGTATCCGGCTGGCGGAGCGGTATGCCGGAATCTGCGCCGCGCTCTATGCAACCGTCGGCGTGCACCCGCACGATGCGTCCAAGGCTGGTCCTGAAACCTTCGCGCGGCTGGGCGAACTGGCGGCGCACTCCAAGGTGCTGGCGATCGGCGAGATTGGGCTCGACTATCATTACGATTTCTCGCCGCGGGACGTGCAGCGGGCGGTCTTCGAGCGCCAACTGGCGATCGCTGCGGAGGCCGGCAAACCGATTGTGATTCACACGCGCGAGGCGTGGAGCGATACGCTGGACATCCTGCGCGGCCGGTGGAACGGCGGCGGCATTCTGCACTGCTTCACGGGCGATGCGGCCCAGGCGCGCCAGGCGCTCGACTTGGGGTTCTACCTGAGTTTCGGCGGAGTGCTGACGTTTCCGAAGGCGGACGCGGTCCGGGAAGCGGCCCGCATGGCGCCCGATGACCGGTTGCTGGTGGAGACCGATTGCCCGTACCTGGCGCCGGTTCCGCATCGCGGCAAGCGCAATGAGCCGGCGTTCGTGCTGGAAACCGTGCGGCGGCTGGCCGAGCTCCGCAACTGCGCGCCGGAAGAGATTGCCGTGTTGACCACCCGAAACTTTGAGAGGCTGTGTTTGCGGGGCGGGACCGGTAACAGGTAAACTGGTTAACTTACATGAATTTGAGCAAGCTGGGGCAGGCCCTGACAGCGCGCGAAATTTTCGACCTGATCCAGGACGAGATGGACCGGGTGGAGAAGAAGATTACCGCCGAATCGGTGGCGTCGGTGGACGCCGTCACCGGGATTGGGCAGTATCTGCAATCGAGTGGCGGAAAGCGGCTGCGGCCCGCGCTGCTGCTGCTGGCCTCCAAGCTGACCAGCGCGGATGGAAACGGAAGCGCCTCGGCGGTTGAGCTGGGAGCGGTAGTGGAGCTGATCCATGCCGCGACCTTGGTCCACGACGACGTCATCGACGCCGCCGAAACGCGGCGGGGGCGGCCTTCCACCAACGTCAAGTGGGGCAACCACACCTGCGTGCTGGGGGGCGATTGGCTGTACATGCAGGCCTTCCAGATGGCGCTGCGCGAACGCAACTTCCAGATCCTGGAGTTGTTGATCTCGCTCACCCAGACCATGGTGGAAGGCGAATTGATCCAACTGGAACGGATCGGGCGCATCGATGTGGGCGAGGCCGATTGCATGGAATTGGTCGACCGCAAGACGGCCCGCCTGTTTTCCGTGTGCGCGCAGTTGGGCGCGGTGGTAAGCCACGCTGATGCGCACACCCAGGAGCGGCTGGGCGAGTACGCATGGAATCTGGGCATGGCTTTCCAGTTGGTGGATGACATGCTGGATTTCACGGCCCGCGAAAAGACCCTCGGCAAGCCGGTCGGAGGCGACCTGCGGGAAGGCAAAGTCACCCTCCCGCTGGTATATGCGCTGGACAGCGCCACGCCCGCCGAACGCGCGCTGGTGGAGACGATTCTCCGGCAGCGCAATTACCACGAAGTGCCGTTCTCGCGCATTCTTGCGTTACTCGAAAAGTACCGCGGCGTCGAGCGTGTCAAAGAGCGCGCCCAGGCCTTCACCGACAAGGCCCGCCAGATTATCTCGCAGTTCCCCGAGTCCGCCTGCCAGCGCGCCCTGCTCTCAGTGACGGAACTGGTCACGGAACGTGATCACTAGCCGGCCTAGAGTGAACACCGAAGCCTCACGGTCACAACACCGCGCGATGGAGCCGAGCCTGGACGATCTGCTTGCCGCCATCGAAGCCGGCGCCGCCTTTCTGGAGAGTTTCCGCAAGGCGCACAGGCTTGCCGCGGAGCATTACCGTGCCGAAGAAGCGCTCCTGGCGGAGATTGCGCGGTGCCATGCCGCCCTGGCGGAAAAAATGGCGGCGCAACATGCCGAGGCTCTGGAGATCGCGGCGGCCCTGGAAGAGGCCATGGCGGCCGGTCAAACAGGAGATGCGTTGCGCCTGGCGAGGCGCTTTCACGCGATCGCGCAGCACAACATCATTGAGGAAGAACGCGATGTGTTCCCCTTGGTGGAGCGCTGGGACGCGTCAGGAAGCGGCTGCGGCCACGCTGGGGTATAGAGACAGGATCCGGTCCACCCCGGTCATCTGAAACAGGCGGAGAACGCGGGCATTCGCGCCCGCCATGCGCATGTCGCCGCCGGCTTTCTTGATGTGAGTCACGCAAGCGACCACCGTGCCGATACCGGCGCTGTCGGCATAATCGAGTCCCGAAACATCGAAGATGAATTTTTTCTGGCCCTGCGTGATTAGTTCCTTGACCACCGCTTCCAATTGGTCCACGTCGCGGCCAAGGGTTAGCCGGCCGGTCACAATCACCAGGGCGGCGCCACCATCCATCTGTCTTGTCTCAACGGGCATGGCTACAGCATACTACAGCCAAATGGGCCTTCACCCCGGGTTGCACACCCGCGCCGAAATCGCCCCCCGGGCACAGAACCGCGAGCGTAACCGAGCGGCCGCCCCGCACCCTGGAACACCCGCGCCTGAAACCGTCAGCGATTACACTTGAAGTTGGCGCAAAAATGAATGTCGTCCTTTTCGGCGCGACCGGTATGGTGGGGCAGGGCGTTTTGCGTGAATGCCTGCTCGATCCCGAAGTGCGCAGTGTCCTTTCCGTGGGACGCAGCGCGACCCGCCGGCAACACGAAAAACTGCGCGAAATCGTGCACCAGGACCTCTTGGATTATTCCGCGATCGAGAGCCAGCTAGCCGGTTTCGACGCGTGCTTTTTCTGCCTGGGCGTCACTTCGGTGGGCATGAGCGAGGAGAATTACCGGAAAATAACTTACGGCATCACGCTGGCGGCAGCCGCCACGTTGGTCAAGCTGAATCCCGGCATGACCTTTATTTATGTATCGGGCATGGGCACGGACAGCACCGAACGTGGCCGCACCATGTGGGCGCGGGTGAAAGGCCAGACGGAGAATGCCTTGCTTCGGCTGCCCTTCAAAGCGGTCTTCCTCTTCCGTCCCGGGTTCATTGTGCCGCGGCACGGGGTGCGGTCGAAGACCAGGCTTTATCAGACGTTCTACACGGTGTTGGGACCGCTGCTGCCCTGGTTGCTCAAGCTGGCGCCCAAGTATGGGACGTCCACCGAGCAGGTTGGGCGCGCGATGCTGAAGCTGGCTAAATACGGCGGGCCCAAAGCGGTCTGCGAAAACGTGGATATTAACCGCGTCTGACGTCCGCTCGCCCACTGCATTCGTTTGCCGGAGATCGATTACAATTCCTCTTTACGGGTCCCATGCTCCTCAGCGTCACCGGCGTCTCAAAACAATTCGGGCGGAATAAGGTTCTTGAGAACGCCGGCTTCTCCGTCCGCGAAGGGGAAATTTTGGGGTTGATCGGTCCCAACGGCGCCGGCAAGACGACCCTGTTCGAATGCCTGGCGGGGCTGATTGCCGCCGATGCCGGAAGCGTGCGGCTCCGCGGCCGCGAACTGCCGCCGGCCGGGCGCAAGCATGCTCTGCACTATCTGCCGGATGCCATACGCCCGTGGCCCGACCAGCGGGTCCGGTGGGTGCTTTCCTTTTTCGAGGCGCTGCACGCGCGGCCGCGCGGCGTGGCGGATCGGCTGGCTGCCGCGTTGCAACTCGAAGCCCTGGCCGATTCCCGCGTCGGCGTGCTTTCCAAAGGCGAATCCAAACGGCTGCTGCTGGCGCTGGGCTTGCTGGCGCCGCATCCGTTGCTGCTGCTCGACGAACCGTTCGACGGCCTGGATTTCCGCCAGACCCGCGATGTCATGGCGCTGCTGCGTAAAACCCCGGCGCAAGGCCGCACCCTGTTTCTTTCCATCCACCAGTTGAACGACGCCGCGCGCGTCTGCGACCGCCTGGTGCTGCTGAGCCGCGGGCGGGTGGTAGGCGAAGGAACCCTGGATGAGTTGCGCGCCGCGGCCGGCCTGGCCGATGGGGGCCTGGAGGAAGTTTTTCTTGCTCTCACGTAGCTCGCCCTCGGGCAGGTTCGGCTGGCTGCTGGCGCACGAGTGGCGCGAGCTTCTGGCGTCCCGCGCCTTCTGGCTGTTGCTGGTGATGATCGGCCCGCTGGTGGGCCACAGCTTCATCACGGCGGTCGATACCTACGCCGAAGCCAGCGGCGCCGGTGGCGGCCCGGCCGCGCTGGCACAGGGCCTGTCGCCGCTCGATGGTATCCTGGTCCCCACCTTCGGCGCTTATGACCTGGCCGTGACGCTGCTGTTTCCCTTCATCGCCATTCGTCTCATTTCGGCGGATAAAGCCAGCGGGGCCTGGAAGCTGATGCAGCAGGCGCCTGCTGGCCTGCCCGCGATACTGGCGGCCAAAGCGGTCGCCCTGCTGCTCGGCTGGCTGCTGGCCTGGGCGCCGGGGCTCCTCGCGCTGGTTCTGTGGAAGTCATACGGCGGCACGCTCTACGCTCCGGAGCTGCTCAACCTGCTGCTGGGGCACCTGCTGCGCGTCGTTCTGGCCAGTGGAATTGCGGTGGCCGCTGCGGCCCTCTCGACCAGTGCCGCCAGCGCGGCCATCGCGACGCT
Organism: Bryobacterales bacterium; assembly: GCA_963842505.1. Taxonomy (GTDB): domain Bacteria; phylum Acidobacteriota; class Terriglobia; order Bryobacterales; family Bryobacteraceae; genus PALSA-129. Next base: position 224,989 of record CAWJGZ010000002.1, on the reverse strand, counting down.
GGGTTTCACGGTGGGCACCTGGGCGCTCGATTTTGTCGGCGAAAATCGCGGCGGCTTGTTGCAGAAACTGGCTTCCTATACGCCCACTTCCGCGCTGCGCGTGTTCGAACAGGGACAATTCCGCCTCAGCACCGTGGTGGTGACGGCCGCATTGGGGCTGGGCGGTTTCGCGCTGGCCGCCGTCTGGCTGCCCTTGGGGCGCAAGCCGGCGGCGCGTGTCGCCGGTTCGCTGGCGGCGGTCGCTGCGCTCGCGGGGGTGGTATGGGCCGGCGCGCTGTTGCGCCCAGCCCGGGATTTCAGCGAGAACCGCCGCAATTCTTTTTCGGAAGCCGAAGAGACGGCTCTCCAGAACATTCGCGAGCCGCTCCGTATCACCGTCTTCCTGGCGCCGGAAGACCCCCGGCTGATCGACCTGGACCGCGGCATCCTCAGCAAGCTCGAGCGCATTTTGCCGGAGGTTGAGGTGCGGAACGCTTCCCACAGCCAGACCGGCCTGTTCGAAGGGAGCAGCGACCATTACGGCGAGATCTGGTACGAAATGGGCGGGCGCCGCGTAATGAGCCGTTCCACCACTGAACCCATCGTGCTGGGCGTGATCTTCGATCTCGCGCGCGTTGCGCCGCCCGCCCAGACCGGCGATCGCGAATATGCCGGCCATCCGCTGGCCGCGCGGCCCATCGGCGCCGCCTGGATTTACTATCTACTATTGCCGATGGTAGTAGTTGCCGCCGGTTGGTTACACTTCAAGAATAGGAGTTGATGATGAAGAGACTGCTATTGGCAACCGCCATTCTGCTGGCGGCTGCGCTCGGGATCGCCCAGACGGCCAAGAGCATTCGCGTGGACGTGACCGAAGACAAGGCCGGCGCCGAGCCGGTTCATTTCCTGGGAGTGGTAGGCCACTGGATGGTGGTGCAGGATGGCGGCAAGAACGTGCTGATGGAAGACGGGCGCGTTTGGAAAAAGAATGAGCCTTCGGGCGGCCTGGCCGACAAGGCTCGCGCCATCTACGGTTCGCGCCACGAAGAGTTCATCGACAATGTCAAAGCCTTCGCCTACTACCCATACGCCGTGGCGCAGGGCGTCGGCGATTTTCAGAATGGCCAGATCGCCATGCGGTTCCAGATGGTCGATGGCTCGCTCGACCGCTGTGCCGGCATCCTTTTCAACCTCAAACCGAATGGCGATTACCTGGCGGTGCGCTTCAACGGGATGGAGGACAACCTGGTGTTGTGGACCTTCAACAAAGGTGTCCGCCGCTTCGTCAAGCGCGGCCCCGAGGACCGGCCACTGAAGTTGAAGGAGTGGCACACCATGAAGATCTCGGTCCACGGCACGAAGCTGGAAGGGTATTTGAACGGCGAAAAGCTGCTCGATTATACGCTCTCGGAACCGGTCTCCGGCAGAGTGGGCGTGTGGTCGAAGACCGACAGCGTAACCTACTACGACGACTTCACGGTAACACCGTCGCAGCAGTAACAACCGTGGAGCGGGCCTCCGGCCCGCAACGCCGGCTTTCCAGCCGGCGCCACATTTTCAAGTCCCGTTAACGCCCCCTGGTAGCGCCGGCGGTCTTGCCGCCGGTGTCCTTTGCAGCCACGGCGCCAAAGTGGCCGCCTGGTCGAAAACGGACAACCTCAGTCGCTTGCGGACCCAATGACGAGATCGAGGCCGGCGGCGCCGGCGAACGCGCGGAAATCCCGGTCTCGCGTAAGCAGAGGAATCCCGCGATCGATACAGGTTTGTGCGATCAGTGCATCGCCGAGGCGCGCCTTGCGGCGTTTCGCCAGCACCCGCGCTCGTAACTCGCCTGCCCGTTGCCAGTAGCCCAGCTCAACCTCGATGAGCGGCAGCTCTGAGAGAGTTTGTGAAACCTCTGTAGGAAGCTTCGGGTCGCTCAACAGTTCGGTGAGCACAACGGGCGCCATCAGTACTTGCCGGTCCTGGAGCGCCCTGTCGAGCAGATCCGTGTCTTGGCCGCCGTCCCCTTGCAGGAACGCGATCCAGGTGCTGGTGTCGACCGCGATCATCGGTCGGCCTTCAGCTCAGTCGACGTGAGCTTGAAGCGGACTTTGCCCCGGAGTTGGCGCAGCCGCGCGTAGGTCTGCGATGCCGCAACCAGTTGCAGACCGGTACGAACGGTCTGGGTGATGCCGCTACCGCTGGCTCGTTGTGCCCTTTCGAGAAGCTCGGACGGCACCTCGACAGTGATCTTGCGCGCGGTCTCCATGCCGCTTCAGAATACCATACTTGACACCAGCATCGAATATGGCCTCCCTCGTGATGTGGAGCGGGCCTCCGGCCCGCAACGCCGGCTTTCCAGCCGGCGCGTGGGGTTTCTACATTACGACCAACTGGTACCGCCGGCGGTCTTGCCGCCGGTGTAACGCCGGCTGGAAGCCGGCTCCACGGCAGATCTCTCCCGCCTGCTAGAATCGTTATCCACGCCATGAGCGCAGACAAAAAAGGCCTCTTCATTAGGGATGACGGCAGGAACTTGGTGTTCACCTTCATCCTGGTCAGTTCGTTGTTTCTCCTCTGGGGATTCTGCAACGGGATGATCGACGTGATGGACAAGCACTTTCAGGACGAGTTGAGCCTCAGCAAGGCGCAATCCGCCTGGGTGCAGTTTGCGCACTATCTGGGCTACTGCCTGATGGCGGTACCGGCGGGAAAGCTGGGGGCCAGGCTGGGCTATAAAGGCGGCATCGTCGCGGGCCTCCTGATCGTGGCCGCGGGGGGCTTCTGGTTCGTCCCCGCCACCCACATCAATTTGCTGGTGCATGCCGGCAGCGTATCGCCCACCACCGGGTTCGTCGCGTATCTCGCCGGCGTCTGTCTGATCGCCACCGGGCTGGCGTTTCTCGAAACCATCGCCAACCCTTACACCACCGTGTTGGGCGACCAGCGCTACGCCGCCACGCGCATCAACATGGCGCAATCCTGCAACGGAATAGGATGGATTTGCGGCCCGATCGTCGGCAGCATCTATTTTTACTCTAAGGATGCGCTGGGCCACAACACCGGCAGCCAGACGCTCTACATTCCCTACATGGGCGTGGCCTTCGTCGTGATGGTGCTGGCGGCGGTTTTCCTTTTTGCCAGCGTCCCCGACATCAAGACCGAAGACGCGTATCACCTGGACGACGCCGCGCCGGGCGTGTCGCACTCCATCTGGTCGCATCCTCATTTTGTGATGGCCGTGGCCGCGCAGTTTTTCTATGTTGCCGCCCAGGCCGGCATCTTCAGCTTCTTCATCAATTACATGACTTCGGAGGTCCCGGCGATTCCGGCTTCGTGGAATTCCGCCCTGGGGGGCTTCGCGGCGCATGCCGGTTTCTTGCACGACTGGCTGCTGGGCTGGTTTGAGCCCAACAAAGCCGGCGTAATGGCCATCAGTAACAAGGGTGCTTCCAACCTGGCGGCGGTGGGTTTCGTGTGTTTCCTGGTGGGCCGCATTCTGGGCGCGGGCCTGCTGAAAAAGTTCGCCGCTCACAAGATCCTGGCGCTGTACGGGGCGCTGAATGTCGCGGTCACGCTGCTGGTCTTCTGCAAGCTGGGATGGATCTCGGTGGCCTGTGTGTTCCTCAGCTACTTCTTCATGTCGATCATGTTCCCCACCATTTTCGCGCTGGGCATTTTCGGCCTGGGCGCGCGCGCCAAAAAGGCATCGGCGTTTATCGTGATGGCGATTATGGGCGGAGCTATCCTGCCCAAGCTGATGGGTTACGTGGCCGACCGGTTCGATATGTCGCGCGGCTTCGTCGTGCCGATGTTCTGCTTCGCTTTCGTGGCCTTCTATGGATGCAACTGGCCCAAGTACGCCAAGGCCGGCTCGCTCCAGGGAGCCGGCATGTCACCGGGCCATTAAGCCGCCGGCACTTGCGCATTCCTGACCGGCGGCCGCGAACGCCGGGGCTGAAACCGGCAGTGGTAAAGTGGGAGCATCGAATGATACGCACCATACTGAGCGCCAGTCTGGCGCTTTTCACCTCCTCGGTGGCTTTCAGTCAGCCCACGGCGGCTTCGCCGTCGTTTGACGTAGCCTCCGTGAAAGTGGCCGAGCAACCCAAGCCCGATGCCATGGGCCGCATCTTCGTTATGCTTGGGTGCCGCGGCGGTCCTGGCACCACCGACCCAGGGACGTTCACCTGCACCAATACGCGTCTGAAACAACTCCTGGTCCGGGCGTATGACCTCAAGAACTATCAGGTCGAGGGACCCGCCTGGCTCGACACCGATGGATATGACATCGTCGCCAAGGTGCCTGTCGGCGCTTCCAAAGAGCAATTCAACCTCATGTTACAGACGCTCTTGGCCGAGCGCTTCAAGGTCACGGTCCACCGCGAAACCAAAACACTTCCCGTCTATACGCTGACCGTCGCGAAGAACGGGCCAAAACTGAAAGAAGTCGATGCGGCCACCCTGGAGGCTAGCAAAGCCGCTGCCGCCGATCTCGCTCCTGGCAGCGGCCCTCCGCCGCCCCGCTCGATTGGTACGACTTATAACACCACAGTGCCCGCTGCCGCATCAGGTCGCGGCGGCATGCCCGCGATGCCCAAAGGCCCGAATACCCGCACGTGGATGATGTTCAACAACGGTTCCGTGGTCCGTACGCTCTCCGGCTACCTCACCATGGCGCAACTCGTTGCGTCTCTTTCGAATGCGCTCGATCGCCCCGTACTGGATCAAACCGGGCTCGCCGCCACCTACGACATCGATCTGACTTGGACGCCGGATGGCGCCGACAACCCGATGCTGAGAATGCCTGGCCCGATCGCTGGAGGAATGGCTGGCGCCGGTGACGCCGGAAGGGGGCCTGCCGACACCGCCAGTGAGCCTGGTCTCAACCTGCCGCAAGCTCTACAGGCGACCTTGGGGCTCAAACTGGATCAGCGCAAGGGCCCCGTTGAGGTCCTCATCGTCGATCACGCCGACAAGACCCCCATCGAGAACTAGCCCGCTCCGTGGTGACGATGTGGCGCACGCACTCGTGCGTGCCGCGTCCGAACCCCTGGTAGCGCCGGCGGTCTTGCCGCCGGTGTTTTTTGCGTGCTCGAACCGGGCGTCCGCAAGAGAGTCTCGCCACGGCACGCCCAATTGCGTGCGCCATCCTCGGGCCGCGCCAGAGGAATGCGCACTACATTGACACCGCGCCACGCAGATGCTATTTTCCTAGCATATACGCTGGAAAATCACCACTTGGCGGCGCGCATCGCAAGATCATCCCTGTGTCCAGGAAAAATGTCGGCTTTTCCTGCAATTTCGCGCGGCAACCGGCGTCTAAAAAAGAGAAGTGGTTTCGCGCCACCAGTACCCGAGGCCTGGGCCACTGCATGGAAACTAAGGAGATCCGTCCGATGTTGCGCACCATTGGGATTGTAAGTCTTTTTCTTTTCAATGCCTGCCTGGCATTTACCCAGCCTGCGCCGGCACCGCCGGCTTTCGATGTGGCCTCGGTCAAGGTCGATACCGCCGGGACCAACCAAGGCATGGGACGCGGGGCCATGGGGCGCGAGATCATCACGCCGTCGCCCTCCGGCATCAGCATGATCAACGTCCCGCTGAGATCCGTCATTCAATGGGCTTATCACGTGCAGCCCGTTCAGGTTTCCGGACCAGGCTGGCTGGATGTGGATCGCTATGATGTCGTCGCCAAAGCTGCCGCCGCCGTGCCCGAGGATCAACTCCGCCAGATGATGCAAACCCTGTTGGCGGAACGCTTCAAGCTGGCTCTCCACCGCGAATCCAAGGAAATGCTGGCATACGTCATAACGGTGGCTAAGACCGGCCTCAAGATCAAGGAATCGACCAGCGAAGGCGACATGGACATCCAGCCCTCCGGGAGGGCCGGCGCAAACATCCAAAGAGCCACGGTCCCAAAGCTGGCGGATCTGCTGTCGGTGCCGCTCCAGGCGCCCGTAATCGATCAGACTGGCCTGACCGGCCGCTATGACTTTACTCTCGACCTGTCCAACTTCTTGGATCCGACCACCCCCGTGGGCATCAACGATGCCATTTCGATCTTGATCCAAGGGGCCCAACAGCAGCTTGGCATCAAAATAGACGAGAAGAAGGTGCCGGTGGAGATGCTGATGGTGGATCATGCCGAGAAGGTGCCGGTGGAAAATTAATGGCGCGCCTCGGAATTCGGGAATTTCGGCCAATCGACCCGGCAATACCCTGTGGAAAACCAGCATTCCGCGAAAAATCACTCGGGAAGGGCGAACACTTTAGGGGGCTAGATCGTCATACAAACAAGCGGCTACTGTCCCCAGGGTCGATCCCTGTCCTGGAGCAGCGGCGGCGGTTTCGCAGAAAGAAGAGCAAGCATGACGCGTAGTATCATCGGCGCCGGCCTGGCGGTCTTCACCTCGTTGGCGGCGTTTGGCCAACCCGCCGCGGTCCCTCCGGCATTTGAAGTAGCCTCGGTAAAGCCAGCCACTGTTTCCCCCGACGGTCGGGTCTTCCGCCGCCAGGGTGGCGATCCGGGCATGGTGGACTACCAGAACTTCACCCTCAAGCTCCTGCTGGCGCGGGCCTATGGACTGAAGGAGTACCAGATTACCGGGCCTGACTGGCTCGATACCGAAGGCTACGATGTGCAGGCAAAAGTGCCCGCCGGCATCCCCCCGGATCAGATTCCCGCCATGATGCAAACACTGCTGGCGGACCGCTTCCAAATCCAGCTCCACAAGCAAACCAAGGTCCTGCCGGTTTATGCGCTGACGGTGGCCAAGGGCGGTTCGAAACTGAAAGACACCGACCCGGCCACCGCGGCTGCCCTTCAAGCGGTGATGGCTGCGGCTGCGGCAGGCCGCGCCGGGTCTGCGGCGCCGCCTCCGCCTCCGCCGCCGGGTAAAGGCCCTCCGCCGGGTGCCATCCAGATCAGCGTGACTCAAAACGGAATGACCCTGAAGGGATCCATGGATATGAGCCGGCTGGTCAGCGCGCTCTCGAACTTATTGGACCGGCCGGTACTCGACTCGACCGGCCTCACGGGCATTTATGACATCGAGCTGTCCTTCATGCCCGATGAGTCCTCAAATTTTCAGGGCCGGATGGGCGCCATGTTGCGCCCCGGCGCCGGACCGCCACCAGGTAGCGCGGCGGATGCCAGCATGGGCTCCCTGGCAACCAACGCACCCGCCGGCAACATCTTTCAGGCGTTACAGTCGCTCGGGCTCAAGCTGGAATCGCGCAAGGACCCCGTAGAGACTCTGGTGATCGACCACGCGAGTAAGGTGCCTACTGAGAACTGACAACAGTGTCTCCCGTCCGGAGGATGCACGTACCGGGAGGTTACTGCAAAAGGAGCAGGGATTTTCAATGAAGTGGAAGAGCATGGTCAACTACTTCCGGTACCCGCTGCTGGCGGCGGTGGCCGTCTTCGGGCTGGCCGCCGCGGAGCATCATGGGGTGGTGAAGTTCGGGGCCGTGCCGGTCCCCGGCGCAACCGTAACCGCGACCCAGGGGGACAAGAAGCTGGTCGCGGTCACCGACCAGGATGGCGCCTACTTTTTCCCGGAGCTGGCCGACGGAGTCTGGAATATCCAGGTGGAGATGCTCTGCTTTGCTCCGCTGAAACGCGAAATCGGCGTGGCGCCCGGAGCCCCCGCGGCGGAGTGGGAATTGAACATGCTGCCGATGGATCAGATCAAGCCGGAAACCCCGGCGGCGGCTCCGCCCACCGCGCCGGCCGCGGCGGGCGCGCCCGCCACAACTGCCGCGGCAGCCCAACCCGGCGCAACTCCCGCCGCCGCTGTTGGCGCGCCGGCTGCCGCCCCGCCGGCCAAAGGCGGTAAGGCACCCAAGAAAGCAAAAGGCGCCCCGGCCACAGCCGCCGCATCGCAGCCCGATTTTCAGCGCGCGGCCGTGAACGCCACCAGTGACACCCCGCCCGCCGATAACAGCACCAGCCTTGCCAGTGCCGCTACCGCCGCCGATGCCAGTCCCGGAGGCACTTCCGATGCCCTTCTGGTGAACGGCAGCGTCAGCACCGGAATCGAACGGCGCGCCATCGGCAACTTCCGCGTCGGCCCGGGCTCGCTCTTCAATGGCCAACTGGGCTTCAACGTCAATAACTCGGCGCTGGATGCCCGTACCTACTCCATCACCGGTCAGAATGCTCCCAAGTCCATCAACCAGCTCACGCCCAGCGTCAGCTTCGGCGGCCCGCTCATGATTCCGCACCTGTTCCGCTATAACGGCAATTTCTTCATCGGATATCAGGACTCGCGCAACCGCACCTCCACCACCACGCCCAGCCTCATGCCCACGGCCGCCGAACGCAACGGTAATTTCTCGCAAGTGTTAAATCCGCTCGGCCTGCCCGTCACCGTCTACGATCCCACTACCGGTATACCGTTTCCCAACAACCAGATCCCCGCCAGCCGCATCAGCCCGCAGGCATTGGCGTTGTTGGGCTATTATCCGCAGCCGAATTTCCCGGCCAATTCGCGTTTCAACTTCCAGATTCCCCTGGTGACCCGCAGCGACTCCGACGCCGGCCAGGTGCGTGTCAACAAGAACATCAATAACAAGAATTTTCTGAACTTTTCGTTCGCTATGCAGAACGCGCGCAACCTCACCCCGAACCTGTTCACGTTCGTGGACCACAGTGAGTCCACCGGCTTGAACGGAAGTGCCAACTGGCGCCACACCTTCAGCCGCCAGTGGTTTGGCACATTCGGCTTCAACTTCAGCCGGTCTGTGGCCCAGACCACACCCTACTTCGCCAACCTTGTGAATGTTTCAGGCAAGGCTGGAATCACTGGCAACGACCAGGCGCCCAACAACTGGGGACCGCCCAATCTCGCCTTCAACAGCGGCATCCAGGGACTCTCTGACGGAACCGAATCCGCGCAGCGGAATCAAACCGGCCGGCTCTCCGCCAGCATCTCCTGGCTGCGCCGCCCCCACAACATCACCATGGGCGGTGATTTCGCCATGCTGCAATTCAACCCCGTCTCGCAACAAAACCCGCGCGGCACTTTCACCTTCAACGGAACTGCCACCGCGCAGACGGTCAACGGCGTGGCCGTGCCCGGCAGCGGCTCGGATTTCGCCGATTTCCTGCTCGGAATTCCCGACACCAGTAGCATCGCCTTCGGGAACGCCGACAAATATTTTCGCTCCAATTCCTACGACGCCTACTTCACCGACGACTGGAGAATGAGTTCCACCTTCACCCTCAACGCCGGCGTGCGCTGGGAATACAATTCCCCCATCATCGAAGAGCGCGGCCGCCTGGTCAACCTTGACCTTGGCCCGGGCTTTTCCGATCCCACCCCCGTGGTGGCCAGCACCCCCGTCGGGCCCGTCAGCGGCCTGCATTACCCCGATTCCATCATCCATCCCGATAAACACGCCATCCAACCGCGCATTTCTTTCGCCTGGCATCCGTTCTTCGGCACCTCCACTATTTTCCGCGGCGCCTATGGCGTCGCTTACGACACCTCGGTCTACCAGAGCATCGCGAACATGATGGCGCAGCAGTCGCCGCTTTCCAAGAGCTTGATTGTGCAGAACAGCGCCGCCGATCCGCTCACCCTGGCCAGCGGCTTCAATGTTTCTCCCAACGTCACCACCAACACTTTCGCCATCGACCCCCGCTTCCGCCCCGGTTATTCGCAGACTTGGCTGTTCTCGGTGCAGCAGAATCTGACCGCGTCCATGCTCCTCACGGTCTCTTACACCGGCATCAAGGGCACGCATGCAGTGCAAGAGTTTTACCCCAATACGTATCCCGCCGGCGTCGTGAATCCCTGTGCGGCGTGCCTCGCCGGCTATCTTTACCTGGCCTCGAACGGGAATTCCACGCGCGATGCCGGCCAGCTCAACCTGCGGCGCCGCTTCCATAGCGGCTTCTCCACCAGCTTCCAGTACACCTATTCGAAATCCATCGACGACGCCGCCCTCGGCGGAAAAGGGCAGGGCAGCGCGGTCATCGCCCAAAACTGGCTGAATCTCGACGCGGAACGCGGCCTGTCGCCTTTCGATCAACGCCACAACCTCCAGATCAACATGCAATACAGCACCGGTGTTGGCGTGCATGGGGGCACCCTGCTGAGCGGCTGGCGCGGCGCCATCGTCAAAGGCTGGACCATCGTCAGCGCCATCACTTTGGGTACCGGAATGCCGGAGAACCCCACTTACCCGGAGACCGTCGGCGTAACCGGTTTCGGTAACAGCATACGGCCGGAGTACAACGGCTTGCCGATTTACCAGACAACTGACGGCGCGCACTTCAACATCAATGCCTTCACCGCGCCTCCCGCCGGTTCCTGGGGTAACGCCGGTAGGGATTCGCTCACCGGCCCCAACCAGTTCAACATGACCGCTTCCATGGCGCGATCCTTCGAGAAATTCGATCTGCGCTTCGACAGCACCAACCCCATCAATCACGTCACCTATCCGAATTGGAATTCCAGCGTGCTCAGCGGACAGTTCGGATTCCCCAACTCGGCCAACGCCATGCGTAGCATTACCGCAACTTTGCGATGGAGGTTCCCATAAAATGCCGAAACTTTCTTTCGCCTCGCTGTTCCTGATCCTGGTTGCCTTTGCCCAACAGCCCCCGGCTAAGCCGCCCAGCGGAACGCCGCAGAATCCGGCTACCCCGGCCAGCGGTCCGGCGAAGTTTCAAGCCAACACCCAACTGGTGATCGAAACCGTCGCGGTCAAGGACAAGAACGGCAAACTCATCGAAGGCCTCACCGCTAAGGACTTTGTGGTCACCGAGGACAACGTGCCGCAGACCGTATCCATCTGCGACTTGGAGAAGCTCACCGATGAGCCGCTTCCGCCCGCCTCCGACACGCCCGCCATTCCAGCGGCTCCCGAGCCCGAAAAGCCCAAAGCAGATCCCGTGGTCGCCAGCCAGATCTCCCCGGAGGCGCCCGGTGACATTAAGTATCGCGATAAGCGGCTGCTGGCCCTGTATTACGACATGAGCGCCATGCCCGAGGCCGATCAACTCCGCGCTCTCGACGCCGGTGTCAAATTCATCCGCACCCAAATGAGCGCCGCCGACTTGATGGCCATCATCAAGTACGACGGCACCGCCGTCAAGGTGCTCCAGGATTTCACCGCCAACCGCGACGACCTCATGAAGACCATGGCCAAGCTCGTCATCGGCGAGGGCCAGGGTCTGGACGAACTTCTCAGCGACGATAGCTCCTCCGATTACGGCTCCGCCTTCGGCGAGGACGACAGCGAGTTCAATCTCTTCAACACCAATCGCCAGCTTGCCGCGCTGCAAAGCACCGTGCACATGCTCGGCGCGCTCAACGAGAAGAAAGTGCTGCTCTACTTCGCCAGCGGCCTGCAGTTGAACAGCATCGATAACCAGTCGCAATTCCAGGCCACTACCAATGCCGCCATCCGCGCCAACGTCACCTTCTTCGCCATCGATTCACGCGGCCTGATGGCCATCTCGCCGCTCGGCGACGCCACCCGGGGATCGCCCGGCGGCATCGGCATGTACAGCGGCGGCTCGGCCATGGCCACCGTGGGCAATTTCCAGAAATCGCAGGACAACATGTTTGCCCTGGCCACCGATACCGGCGGCAAGGCCCTGTTCGACAATAACGATCTCTCCCGCGGAATTGTCGAAGCCCAGGAATCCATTTCCAGTTACTATATCATCGGTTACTACACCACGAATACCAATCTCGACGGCAAGTTTCGCCGCATCAAGATCTCTCTCAAGGAAGATACCACCGCTAAGTTGGATTACCGTGCGGGATATGTCGCCAACAAAATCTTCAATAAGTTCACTACCGCCGATAAAGAGCGCCAGTTGCAGGATGCCCTGATGATGGCCGATCCCATGACTGAAATCACCATCGCCATGGAGATCAACTATTTCCAATTGAATTCCGCTGAGTACTTCGTCCCGGTTGTGGCCAAGATTCCAGGCAGCGAGCTGGCCCTGGCCCGCAAAGGCGGCGCGGAGCGCACCGTCATCGAGTTCATCGGTGAAGTGAAAGACGAGTACGGCACCACCGTCTCCAACATCCGCGATCGGGCCGACATTAAGCTCACTGGTGAAACCGCCGCCCAACTGGCGCACCAGCCCATTCAATACGACAACGCCTTCACTTTGCTCCCCGGCTCTTATACCATCAAGTTCCTGGCGCGCGACGACGAAACCGGCCGCATCGGCACTTACATGCACAAGTTCGTCGTGCCCAACCTCAATAAGGAAACCACCAGAATTCCCATCAGCTCCGTGGTCCTAAGCGGCCAGCGCACGGATCTGAAGGAGTCGCTCTATACCGCCGGCAAGGACAAGGCGCCCGTGGTGAATCCGCTGATTCAGGACGGCAAGAAACTGGTCCCCAGCGTCAACCGGGTCTTCAGCAAGAGTCACGACCTGTATGTCTACCTGCAAGCCTACGAGCGCGGCGCCGCCACTACGCAACCGCTGGTAGCTTTTGTGACCTTCTACCGCGGCCAGACCAAAGCCTTTGAAACGGCTCCGCTGGGCGTCTCCGAAGGCATGGACCCAAAGTCCAAAGCCTTGCCGCTCCGCTTTAGCTTGGCGCTCGGCAAACTGCCCGCCGGCAGATACAATTGTCAGGTAAGCGTGATCGATCCAGCCAGCCAGAAAGTCGCCTTCTGGCAAGCCCCGGTGCTGTTAGTGCAGTAGTGGAGCGGGCCTCCGGCCCGCAACGCTGGCTTTCCAGCCAGCGCCTCGGTCTTGCGACCCCGTCCCGGGTCCAACGAAGTGGCCCCGCTTCGTCCATTCGCTATCCCGGAAAATCCGCATCCAACACGATCCGATAGCGCGCGTTGCCCGCTTCCAAACGAGCCAGCGCGTCGTTCACTTTGCTCATCGGGAAGTGTTCCATCTGCGGCCTGATCACGCGCCGCAGCAGAAAGCTGGTGAGAGATGCGGGCTAGCTGCTAACTCCCAGGATACCTTGGCACAGTAATCCGTGCCGTGGTGGACATGCTTACGCTTGCCTTCAGCCGCTGTAAGAAATAAGAAAGGAGAGGTTACGAGGTTCTAGGGTGGTTGGACCAGCGAGTAGGGATGCCGGGCCCCAAGCCTTCTGGCTTCTAACTTCTAACTTCCATATCCCGAAGGGATATCAAGGGCGAAACCCTTGCAACTTTGGTGCGGATGAGAGGACTTGAACCTCCACACCCTTGCGGGTACATGGACCTGAACCATGCGCGTCTGCCAATTCCGCCACATCCGCACGTTGGGTGACGACTCCATTTTTTCAGACCGCGAAGCGGGAGTCAACTTTTTTCGCGGCTCGCCCGGCGCGGCTCTATATTACGTCCACGCCCATGCTGCGCGCCGTGCCGGCCACCGAACGCATGGCCGCTTCCAGGTCGAAGCAGTTCAGATCCGGCATCTTGATCTTGGCAATCTCTTTGATCTGCTCCTGCGTAATCTTGCCGACCTTGGTCTTGTGCGGCTCCGGCGACCCCTTGGCCAGGTTCACCGCGCGCTTGATCAGCACCGGCACCGGCGGCGTCTTGGTGATGAACGTGAAAGAGCGGTCCGAAAAAATCGTGATCACTACCGGGATGATCAGCCCTTCCTGGTCCTTGGCGGATGTCTTGGCGTTGAACGCCTTGCAGAAATCCATGATGTTGACACCCTGCGGACCGAGCGCCGTGCCAACCGGCGGTGCCGGAGTGGCCTTGCCGGCCGGTATCTGCAATTTCACCGATGCGGTAATCTTCTTTGCCATATCAACCCTTTTCCACTTGCAGGAACTCCAACTCCACTGGTGTGGGACGTCCGAAAATCGTCACCATCACCCGCAGCGTTCCGCGTTCCGCATTGACCTCGTCTACTTTGCCGGAGAAATTCGCGAACGGTCCGTCGACAATGCGCACCGAATCGTTCTTCTCGAACGTCATCTTCGGCCGCGGCCGTTCCGCCGACGAAGCCTGCCGGTACAAAATCTGGTTCACTTCTTCCGGGCTCAGCGGCACCGGCAAATTTCCGCCGCCCACAAAACCCGTCACGCGCGGCGTATTCTTCACTTCGTGCCACAGCGCGTCGCTCATTTCCATTTCCACCAGCACGTAACCGGGATAAACCAGGCGCTTGCTGGTGACCTTCTTGCCGTTGCGCAATTCCACCACTTCCTCGGTGGGAATCAGCACCTGCCCGATCTTATCCGCGAAACCGAAGGCTTCCGACCGCGTGCGCAACGATTCCGCTACTTTGTTCTCAAACCCCGAGTAAGTGTGGATGATATACCACTTCCGTGGAGATGACTCGTCATACGCCGGCGCGGGCGGGGCGGTTTGCACCTCCGCTTCCTCGCTGGCGGGCGCCGCTTCCGGCTCGGCCTCGGCTGCTGCTTCTGGAGCTTCGATGGAAGCGGCCTCTGCTTCAACCGCCCCTGCCTCGACCGGTTCTGCTTCAACCGGCTCTGCCTCAACCGGCTCTGGTTCGACCGGCTCTGCCTCAACCGCCCGCTCGGCGCTTTCCTCGGATTGCGCGGGAATTTCCCCACCGGGTTCCGCGGTCGCGGATTCTTCCGGCTTTTCCTCGAAGTGGACGTTCTCTTCAGATTCCATATGCGCTACTTCGCAAAAAACTTCAGAACTCCGGTTACGCCCCGCGCCAGGAAAAAGTCCACCACAAAGAAGTACGTGGCAAAGGCAAACACCGAGAAAATCACCACTGCGGTGGTGCCTTCCACCTGCTTGCGGTTCGGCCAGGTCACGCGACGCATCTCCAGCTTCAAGTCGTTCACGTAATCCTTCGTGCTATGCCACCAGTTCATTCCGTCGGCCATAAATCCTTACCTTGCTCACTCCCATTTGTTAGCGGGATAGCTGGCAGGGGCGGAGGGATTCGAACCCCCACTCGCGGTTTTGGAGACCGCTGGTCTGCCGTTAAACCTACGCCCCTGGATCGCACCCCCCAAGCTGGGAGGCCATCCAACCATTCTACTTGATTTCCTTGTGGAGCTGGTGTTTCCGGCAGTGCCGGCAGAATTTCTTCATCTCCAGGCGCTCGGTCGTGGTTTTCTTGTTCTTCGTCGCCGAATAGTTCCGGTTCTTGCACTCGGTGCACTGAAACGTAATGATGTCGCGAGCCATTCCTGTACTCCTACTTTATGATCTCGGTCACTGTGCCGGCGCCCACCGTGCGGCCGCCTTCGCGGATTGCGAAGCGTAATCCCTTGTCCATGGCCACCGGCGTGATCAACTCCACCTGCAGATCCACGTTGTCCCCGGGCATCACCATCTCCGTGCCTTCCGGCAATTCCGCCACACCCGTCACGTCCGTCGTCCGGAAGTAGAACTGCGGCCGGTATCCCTTGAAGAACGGCGTGTGCCGCCCCCCTTCTTCCTTGCTCAGCACGTAGACCTGCCCCTTGAACGTGGTGTGCGGCGTGATCGATCCCGGCTTCGCGATCACCTGCCCCCGCTCCACTTCGTCCTTTTCCACCCCGCGCAGCAGCAGCCCCACGTTGTCTCCCGCGCGCCCTTCGTCCAATAACTTCTTGAACATTTCCACGCCCGTCACCACCGTCTTGCGCGTCGGCCGGAAGCCTACAATCTCCATTTCCTCGCCCAGCTTGCAGATCCCCCGCTCCACACGGCCCGTCACCACCGTCCCGCGTCCCTGAATCGAGAAAATGTCCTCAATCGGCATGATGAACGGCTTGTCCACCACCCGCTCCGGCAACGGAATGTAGGTGTCCACCGCTTCCATCAACTCCTCGATCCCCTTCTCCCACTGCGGCTCGCCGTTCAACGCCCCCAGCGCCGATACCCGGATCACCGGCAACTCGTCGCCCGGGAACCCGTAACTCTTTAACAACTCGCGCACTTCCAGTTCCACCAGGTCCAGCAGTTCCGGATCATCCACCATGTCCACTTTGTTCATGGCCACGATGATGTACGGCACCCCCACCTGCCGCGCCAGCAGAATGTGCTCGCGGGTTTGCGGCATCGGCCCGTCGGTCGCCGCCACCACCACGATGGCCCCATCCATCTGCGCCGCTCCGGTGATCATGTTCTTGATGTAGTCGGCGTGACCCGGGCAATCCACGTGCGCATAGTGCCGCTTGGCGGTTTCGTATTCCACGTGCGCCACCGCGATGGTGATGCCGCGGGCTTTTTCCTCCGGCGCGTTATCGATCGAATCGAAGCTCCGGAACTTGTTCTTCGGATTATGCTTGGCCAGCACTTTGGTGATCGCCGCCGTCAGGGTGGTCTTGCCGTGATCGATGTGCCCGATCGTCCCGATATTCACGTGCGGCTTGCTGCGATCAAATTTTTCCTTTGCCATGATGACGCCTTCTCTGTTCGGTATTCGTTCCGGCAGGAGATTCTGGAGCCGTTGATCAGGATTGAACTGATGACCTCGTCCTTACCAAGGACGCGCTCTACCAACTGAGCTACAACGGCCTCTCTCACGCACTCTACGGACTCGCTGGTGGACGGGGGAGGATTCGAACCTCCGTAGCTCCAAGGAGCGACAGGTTTACAGCCTGTTGCCATTAACCGCTCGGCCACCCGTCCGGCCCAATCACCCGCAATGCTCCCACCCAAGCGAGTTGCATTACGGGGAACTATAAGCATACAAGGATTGTCACACTCCCCGCAACTCTGTTTTGGGTTCGTTCAGGCCCCACAGCCCCTCGGGCTTTGCTAAGGTGGAAAGGCTATGAGCGAGGAACTGGCCGAAGTTGACTTTCAACGGTTCTGGCGGCGCCTGCAACAACTTGGGCTGAATGCCTACGAATCGCGGTCCTACCTGGTGCTCTTGGGACATCACAAGTTCAAAGCGCTGGAGTTGGCCGCTCGTGCTCACGTGCCGAGACAGAAAATTTATGAGGTCCTCGATAGCTTGGTCGAAAGAGGCTTTGCCCAGGTGGTGCAGGAGAAGACCAAGCTCTTCTCCGCGGTCGAGCCCAGCCTGGCGATTCCCGGCTACCTGGGGCGCAAACGTCAAATATTGGAACAGGAACTGACCGATAACGCCCGCGCCGGCGGCGCTCTCATTGAAGATCTCAAATCGCTCTATTCCGAGGGACGTGGAGGACGCGGCACGCTCGATTTCCTGCGCATCGTGTCCGATCCCACGCAGACGGCCGCGGAGTACCGCCGCATGCTGGCCGAAGTCGAACGCGAGTACGTGGAGTTTTCGCGCCCGCCCTACGCCGTCGAGCCCCTGCGCGAACAACTGGTGAAGCAGGCCGCCTCGGCCGGCATAGCCTGCCGTCTCCTGCTCGAGCCCGGCGCGCTCGATGACGAACATCGCCAGCGCCTCGCCGACTACGTCGCCGCCGGCATCGAGGTGCGCATCGCCGAATCGCTGCCTATGAAACTCGCCGTCTTCGATGGCCTGCACGGCATGATTGCGCTGCTCGACCCCGTGATCACGCGCCCCACCTGGACCGCCGTGGTCTTCCATCACGAAGGCATGGGCGAGGCCATGGCAGGCCTCTTTGAAGAACACTGGCGAAGAGGGCGGAATCTGTAAACTCGCCAGTGGATAAGTGCGCCCCCGCCACGGAACCGCGAGCGTGAGCGAGCGGCCCCCGCGCCCCTTGGAGTTGGCCGCCCGCACGGTTTGCCCTACCCCCTTGTATATAATCTAAAAGGGTCCCATTATAGAGTCGTAGACAGCCACCACTTTTGAGAGGTGCCATGGATCAGCTTACGAACGGCCTTTTGGAGCAGCATCCGTTCTGCCAGGGGTTCTGGCCGGACCATATTGAGCGGCTGTCCGCGATGGCCAGCGAAATCCACGTTCAACCCGGCGAACTGATCTTCCACGAAGGCGATCATTCCAGCTTGTTTTACCTTTTGATCTCCGGCAACGTCGCGTTGGAAGTGGTCACGCCGGGCCGGCCGGTCCGGGTCGCCACGCTGGTCGCGGGCGAGGTCCTTGGATGGTCGTCGCTCACCGGCGACACCGGCAAGCAGTTCCAGGCCCGCGCTCTCGAAGAAGTCCGCGCCCTGGCCTTTGATGGCGCCCGCCTGCGCCACGCCTGCGAGCAGGACTACGCCTTCGGGTTCGCCTTGATGCGCGCCATCGTTACGGTGATGGCGGAGCGGCTGCACTCCATCCGGGTGCAGTTGCTGGACACATACACTCCGGTGGGAGCCGGCAGCTAGATCTACGGTCGGGCAGGCGGTGCCGTCTGCCGATCTGTTGATGGGCGTTTTTTCACAGGAGGTGGGCCGATGAATATCGGGGTGGTCCGAGAACGGAACCCATTCGACCGGCGGGTGGCTCTCACGCCGCCGGTGGCACGCCGTCTGGCAGAAGCCGGCCACACGGTCTGGGTGGAGTCGTCCGCCGGGGATGGCGCCATGTTTCCGGATACCGCGTATATGCGCGCCGGCGCGCACATCGCGTACTCGCCGGCGGAGGTGATCGGCCGCGCCGACCTCGTGGCCAAAGTCTCGCGGCCCACGCCCGATGAAATCCGCTTTTGCCGGCCGGGCACCGCGCTGATGGCCTTCTATCACATGGCCGTGGCCGACCGGGACCTGCTGGACGCCCTGGCGGAGCGCAGCCTCACGGCCATCGGCAGCGAAATCATCCAACTGGAAAACGGCCGGCGGCCGGTGCTGGCAGCCATCAGCGAAATCGCCGGGCAGATGACCATCCCCATCGCCGCGCACTTGATGCGCTCCAGTTCGGGCGGCCGCGGCATCCTGCTGGGCGGCACGCCCGGAGTCCCCCCGGCGCGCGTGATGGTGCTGGGCGCGGGCGCCGTAGGCTCGGCCGCGGCCCGCGCCGCCGTGGCGGCCGGCGCGCGCGTAATGGCCTTCGATATCGCACCCAGCAAGCTGCGCCGCATCATCGAGCACGTGCACGGCGTGGAAACCTGCCTGGCGGATGCGGATGCGATCGCCGAAGCCGTGGCCGGAGCCGACGTGGTCCTCGGCGCCGTGCTGGTCGGCGGCAAGACCCGCTCGCCCCACGTGGTCACGCGCGCCATGGTTGAGACCATGCAGCCCGGCTCGGCCATTATCGACGTCTCCATCGACGAGGGCGGTTGCGTCGAAACCAGCCGGCTCACTACGCTCGCGCAACCTACCTTTGTCTATCACGGCGTGACCCATTTCTGCGTGCCGAACTTCACCGCCGACCTGGGACGATCTTCGAGTGTGGCCATTGCCCAGGCGATGCTGCCTTATGTCTTGCACATCGCCGACTGCGGCGTGGAAGAATCCGTGGCCACCTGTTCCGATCTGCGGCGCGGCCTCTACACGTTGCGCGGGAGACCCTTATGACCAACGACTACCGTTCCCGCATCGTCTCCGCCGACGAGGCCGTGTCCCACGTGCGAAGCGGCCAGCGTGTCTACATCCACAATGGTTGCGCCGAGCCCATCGAACTGGTGAAAGCCCTAACGCGCCGCGGCCCCAGCCTGCGGGACGTCGAGCTGGTCCACATGGCCACCATGGGGATCGCCGATTACAGCCTGCCGGAGTACCAAGGCCACTTCACCACCAACGCCCTGTTCATCGGCGGCAACGTGCGCCGGGCCATCCAGGAGGGCCGCGGCGATTACACGCCGATTTTCCTGAGTGAAATCGAAGGCCTGATTTCTTCCGGGGCCCTGCCCGTCGATGTGGCGTTGCTGCAGTGTACTCCGCCGGATGCTTACGGCTTTATGAGCCTGGGGCCATCCATCGACGTGACCCTGGCGGTGGCGCAGTGCGCGCGCTGCGTGATTGTGGAGATCAACGACCAGATGCCGCGCACCCTGGGCGACGCGTTCCTCCACGTCAGCCGCGTCGATGCCTTCATCGAAACTTCGCACCCGCTTGCCGAATACCCGCAGCACGAGGTCACCGAGCAGCACCGCGCCATCGCGCGCAACATCGCCAGCCTGATACCGGACGGCGCCACCATCCAGACCGGCATCGGCGGAATCCCCGAAGCCACCCTGGCGCTGCTCGGGAATCATAAGGATCTGGGCATCCATTCCGAAATGGTGCCCGACGGCGCCATCGATCTGATCCGCGCCGGCGTAGTGAATGGCGCGCGCAAGACCCTGCACCCCAACAAAGTGATCGCCGGGTTCGTGCTGGGCAGCAAGCGCCTGTTCGACTTCATCGACAACAATCCCATGTTCGAGTTTCATCCCACGGCCTACTGCAACGACCCCTTCGTGATCGCCCGCAACGACCGCATGGTAGCCATCAACTCGGCCATTGAAGTCGATCTCACCGGGCAGGTCTGCTCCGACTCCATGGGCCAGACGATCTACAGCGGCATCGGCGGACAGGTGGACTTTCTGCGCGGCGCGGCGCGTGCCAAAGGCGGAGTGCCCATCATTGCGCTGCCTTCCACCGCCAGGAACGACACAGTCTCACGCATCGCGAAGATGTTACAGCCCGGCGCCGGCGTAGTGACTTCGCGCGGCGACGTGCACTACGTGGTGACCGAGCACGGCGTCGCTTACCTCCACGGCAAGACGTTGCGACAGCGCGCCGAAGCCCTGCTTCAGGTAGCCGACCCGAAATTCCGCGGCGAATTGGAAGCTTTCGCCATCGAGCGGAAGTTACTCAGCAGGGATCGCTCGACCGTGGCAGTATAACGCTCGCCCGCTCAATCGCCGGGCTGACGGACGAAAGCGTCTCTCCCATATTGATGCGCTGGAGCTTCCCTTTTTGTGGGGCGCTTTCGCCTGCCAACCGATTTCTTCACAACTCCCGGATCCATATCCGAGTCTCCTCGATTCGCCGAAACTCCCGCAGTCTCGAGCGCTCTAAAACCTCGACTCTGCTCCTGTTCTCCTCCGCGTCTCCGCGCCTCCGCGTTTAAATCGTTTTCCCTACTTTCCCTTTGCCGACCCATCCCCCGACATCGCCGGCGGCGCAGCCGGCTTATCGTCTCCGTAGTTAGCCAGCAGATATGCCAGCAGGGCATCCCGATCCTGGATCTTGGTGCCCCAGCCGGTCATCTTATCCAGCTCCTTATTCCATGCGGCCTTCGACAGCCGTTGCGAATGAATCAGGCGCAGGCTGTGACACGGCATGCAACTGCGGCTTTCTTCCTTTTGCCCACGGTCGAGCGTAGCCTGGTCGGCAGCCACCGCGGCCGCCATTGCGAAACAAATAAGGATCGGACCCTTCATGCGGATTTCTCCACGGTGATTCCCACGCGGTCGATGGCATTCCACAAATAGCCCGACGGGTTCCACGCGGAAACAATCGGCTGCACACGTCCAGCGGTGTCGGTCGCCCGCGACATGATGGTGTAATAGCCGGGATCGCCCGGCCGCCAGTCGATGTGCCAGAGCCGCCACGCGAACGGCAGCTTGGGCATCGAAAGTTGCGCATCGCGCCAGCGGCTGCCGCCATCGGTGGAAACTTCCACGCGCTCGATGGCCTCTTCGCCGGCCCACGCGAAACCGCGAATCGTCATGGCGCCGGGCGCAGCCTTCGTCCCATCTTCGGGCGCCGTAATGCAGGATTTCACCGGCATGCCCTCGATCGATTCGAGCTCCGCCGGATTGGGCGGTGAACCCGGCGTCAGGGCATATTTAGGATACCGGTAGCCCGGATTCATGAAGAATCCGCCATTGGCCTGCGCGGTAGCCGAAATGCGAATTACCCACTTTACGGAACTGGTAGCGTCCCACCCGGGAACGATCAGCCGCACCGGGAAGCCGTGGATATCGGGCGTCTGGCCGTTCATCGTCAACGCCAGAATGGTAGCCGGGTGCATGGCCTTGCTCATCGGCAGGGAGCGCACGAAATCGGGAGTGGAAGCCAGGCCAACGTCGGCCCCGTCGGTTTCGATATAGGCGGCCGAGCTCGCCGCGCCCGCCAGTTTCAGCACGTCGCTGACCCGCGGCCCGCGCCATTCGGCGTTCCCGATGGCCCCGCGCATCCACTGAATGCCGGGGATCTTGGGACTATAGAAACCGCGCCCGTTGCCGGTGCACTCGATGGTCGCCGGCACCGTGTACTGCGGAAGTTTGCGCAGATCGGCAAGCGTCAATTCGAGTGGCTTCTCCACCATTCCGTTAATCCTGAGCCGGTAAGCTTCGGTGTCGATCGGCGCGGGACGCGGCAGGTGCTGCCGCACGAAGAACGCGTCGACCGGAGTGATCCAGGAATCGAAATAGCGCACCGGTGTTTCCAGGTCTTCCGGCCGGTCGTTGTGCAGAATCATCGGCCGCTTGCCCGCGATAATGACTTGTAAATCGTCCGCGCTTCTGGCAAGTTTCGTAGCCGCCGCGGCCGAGAGAAGCGCCGCGAAAAATTCACGCCGGTTGGATCGCATAGCCTTCACAGCGTATGCCAGCCCCGGCCGGTTCGCAACCGGCAAAATGAAAAACGTCCGTTGGTAGTATTTTTCACTGCGCTCTAAGATTGCAAATGTTGGACCAGACCAGGTGAGGCCGGCATTGATATACTAGATCCCTGTGAATTTTGAGCGTCGGCGGCGAAATGGAGCGACTCGCGATGCGATACATACGTAACGGAAGAATTTTGTTGGTGATCACGCTTGGCATATCGTTCACTGCCTGGGGCCAGGGCGGCAGCGGCCGGGCCGCCGCGGCGCAGCAGCCTGGAGCGCCTGCCGCCGTGCCCGCGGCTGTTCCTGCGGCTGCGGCTGGGCGCGGCGGCGGTGCCGCCGTTGCTGGCGGCGCCGGCGAATTTTACAACTTCGATACTACCGCGGGCTCGGTACCGCCGATTCCCGATGCCCCGCCCACGGAAACTCACCAGAAGATCACTGTCGACGGGGAAGCGCTCGCCTATACGGCGCGGGTCGGCTACATGCCGCTACGCAACGCGACAACCGGAAATTCGGAAGCCCACCTGTTTTACACCTGGTATGCCAAGGACGGTGTCGCCGATTCCTCCGCGCGCCCGCTATTATTTTTCCTGGGCGGTGCGCCCGGTGTGGCGGCCGCCTGGCAGGAATTTGGTGGTCTGGGCCCGAAGCGCATGAAGTGGGCGGCTGACGGCGCCGCCGGGCAGCCGCCGTATGGCTGGGCTGATAATCCCCATACGCTGCTCGGTGAGGCGGATCTGGTTTTCGTGAATCCGGTGGGCACGGCATTCAGCCGGCCCGACCAGCCGGCCCGCGGCCCGAACTTCTGGAATACGGCTGCCGATATCGCCTCGCTTGGCGAATTCGTGCGCAGCTTCACCAATGCGAACAATCGCCGGAACTCACCGCTCTTTCTGGCGGGCGAGGATTTTGGCACGGCGCGGGTGGCGGGTTTGGCCGCCTATCTCATCGAACACCAGGTTCCGGTTCAGGGCGTGGTGCTGCTATCCATGACCACGAGCGCCGATGCCGTCGCCGGCGACGAACAATATATGACGCTGCTGCCGAGCCTGGTCATGGCCGCCTGGCACCACAAGAAACTGGCGCCGGAATTGAACGCCATGAGCGCCGAACAGATTTCCGGACAGGCGCGCCAGTTCGCATCGCGCGAGTATCTGCACGCGCTCTACAAGGGCGACCGCATGACGCCCGAGGAGCGCACCAAGGTGTTGGCCGACCTGTCGCGGCTCACCGGGCTCTCGAAACCGTTTCTCGTAAACAACGATTTGCGCGTCACGCTCGAACGCTTCAACACCGAGCTGATGCACGACCAGCACCAGGGACTCTCAAACTCCGATGCGCGGGTGAGCGGCTTTGTTCCGGGTGCGGGCGGCGGCCGCGGCGGCGGTGGACGCGGGGGTTTTGGCGGCGCGCCGGCCACGGCCATCGATTTCAATCAGAGCAATCTCGCCGGCGGCTTCCAGACCGCCTATGAGACTTACCTGCGGCACGAGCTTACCTTCACCGGCAACAGCAACGGAATCTTCTATCTCTCGAGCGGCGGCGTGGGCACGTTCACGTCCACGGGGAGCGACGACGCCAACCTGGCCGGCGCTTTCGCCCGCGACCCCAACCTGCGCCTGTTCGTGGGCGTGAACTACTTCGATCTCAATGCGCCCTTCTACGCGACCGAGTTTACCCTGGCTCACTTGAACGTGTCGCTGGAGGTCCGCGCCCACAACATCACGGTCAGTCACTACGAGGCCGGGCAGATGACCTATGTCGACAACCAGGCGCTCGCCAGACTGCGGGGCGACCTGGCCAGGTTCGTCAACCAAGCGGCCTCACCGGCACACAAATAAGCGCGCAAGCAAGGAGAATGCCATGAGAATTCACGGACAATTTCAACAAAAGTTTTGCCTCTTCGTCATCCTCATCGCCGCCACGGCTGTGGCAGCCTTCGCGCAGGGCCGCGCCGCCCGGGGCGGCGCCACCAACGACTTTTATCGCTTCAATTACGACGGGGAAGAGATGCAGCCCATCAACTACCCCGCGCAACCCATCACCACCCAGCATGAGATCACGCTGCAAGGGCAGACCATCCAGTACACCGCCCATGTCGGGTTCATCCCGATTCACCAGGCCACCAGCGGCGTGACCCAGGGCCATCTGTTTTACATCTACTATTCCAAGAACGGCGTCACCGACAAGTCCAAACGGCCGGTCTGGTTCTTGTTCAATGGCGGACCCGGCGCGGCCTCGATGTGGCTGCACATGGGCGCCTTTGGCCCCAAGATGGTGAAGCTGAGTTCGAACGGCCTGGCGCTGCCGCCGCCTTACACCTACGTCGACAATCCCAACTGCCTGCTGGATACCGGCGATCTGGTCTTCATCGACGCCATGGGCACGGGCTTCAGCCGCCCCGACAAGCCCAGCTATGGCCCTGACTTTGGGGGCGTGGAAAACGACCTGGCGGCTTTCGGCGAATTCATCCGCAGTTTCCTGAACGAATACAATCTTTGGGGTTCGCCGCTCTTTGTCGGCGGCGAAAGCTACGGCACCACGCGCGCGGCGGGGCTCTCCGGCTACCTTACCGACCACGACATCCCCATTAACGGCGTGATGTTGCTTTCGGCGATCTTCGACGTCAATGCCGGCGCGGGTGAACAGCGTCAGTTGACCACCCTGCCCACCGAAATCATGACCGCGTATTATCACAAGAAGCTGGCGCCCGATCTGCAAAAGCTCACCGTGGAGCAGATGGCGAAACAAGCGCGCGAATTTGCCTCGGGCGAATACCTCGAATATCTGTTCGACGGCGCGCGCGCAACCGTTGCCCAGCGCGACAAGGTGCTGGCCGACATGGCGCGATACACGGGACTCTCCAAGGGTTTCATCGATTCGCTCGATCTGCGCGTCCCGTTGGGGCCGTTCAGCACCGAGTTGCTGCGCGATCAGCACCTGATGACCTCACGCCTGGATTCGCGCTTTGCCGGCTACCAACTGGATGCGGGCGCGACCAATACAAGTTTTGATTACAGCAATGCCAACATCGAAGACTGTTTCCTCACCGCCTTCGAGGCCTACATCCGTAATGACCTGAACTACAAGAACGACAACCTTTATTACGTCTCCGGGAACGCGCCGCCGTGGTCCGGCGAATACAACACGGTAGTCAACCTGGAGGACGGTCTCGCCAAGAATCCGCACATGCATCTTTTTGTGGGAATGGGATATTACGATTTCGCCTGCCCCTTCTACCCCGTGGAGTGGACCATCGCCCACCTGAAGGCGTCGGACGAAATCAAGAAGAACAACATTTCCCTGGGCTATTACGAGTCGGGCCACATGGTCTACATCGACCAGCCCTCCGCCGCCAAGTACCACGCCGATCTGGTGAAGTTCGTGCAGGCCTCATTGCCGAAGTGAGGGGTTGGCACAATTCCTATTTTGGATGGGGCCTGATCTCGGCGATGCGGTAGCTGTCACCGTCAATCTTGAAGTAGAAGCGCCAATCCTGATTGATGCGCGCCTGCCATCGTGCTTCAGCCTCCTCGTACTTCTTGGCGTGCAAACTCGGATGGCGCAGGTCGCGCACCAGGAAACTCATTTGCTCGATGAAGGCCTTTTGAATCGGCAAAGGAGCCGCGGCCAACTGTTCAATGGCGCGAAGCGAAAGGCGAACGTTCATCGAGAGGTTTTCAGTTTGGCGGACTTAGTGCTGCGTCGCCACTTCTTCATGAAGGCGGCGACTTCGGCGCCGTTCTTGAACGGGCCGAAATATGGGCCTTTTTCAGCTTCGGCCAGACTGGCACTGAGTCTGCGCCGCTGCTCCGGTGTGTACTCGCCATCGGCGCCGAGAAATTTGGACCGGTCGACGACCAACTGTGGAGTGATGACAATTTTTCTGCCCACGGCCTTGACCTCCACCAAGTCACCGTCAGCCAAGCCCACGGCGGAGCGAACCCGGCTCGGAATGGTCATTTGACCTTTAGATTGAATTCTTACGAGGGTATTCATAGGAATGTACCGCTGATTTCCAGAATCCGGAAATTCCGGAATTCCTGACGCTAGCATAGCGGATCCAATGGACCCGCAGCACACCTGACCTGTCACGTCCACTCTACTCCATCGGCTCGCGGGCCGGCCCCGATCGGGCCGCCACCATGAGACTTCTGGCGGAACTTCGGGAAAAGCAGAAACGCCGCGCCGAGGCCAGCGACCTCAGATCCCGCGCGGCGGCGATCCTCCCCAGCCGGTAACCCAGCCGAAAGGCGCCGATCCCGCGGGGTTCGCGTCAGGCCATCCTACTCCTTCGGCCCGATCCCCAGCGTCTTCATCTTGCGGTACAGGTTGCTGCGCTCCAACCCCAGTAGCTCCGCGGTGCGCGTGACATTGCCGTTGGTCTCTTCGAGCTTCTTGAGAATGTACTCACGCTCCGCGGCTTCGCGCACTTCCTGCAGGCTGCCGAAACGGTCGAGCGACCGGTCGGACTGCCGCTTCGATGGATTCAGCGGAATGTGCCGGGTATCCACGCGCACCTGCGGGTTCAGGATGACGATCCGCTCGATCAGGTTCTTCAGCTCGCGCACGTTGCCGGGCCAGTGGTACTCCGTGAGCACCTTCAAGGCTTCGGGCGTCAGTTCCTTGGGCTTGCGGCCATAGGCCGTGGTGAACTCGCGCAGGAAATGGTCGGCCAGCAGCGGGATGTCTTCGCGCCGGTCGCGCAAGGGCGGCACGTTGAACGGAATCACGTTGAGGCGGTAGAACAGGTCCTCGCGGAAGTTGCCGTGCTCGATTTCGTCATCCAGGTTCTTGTTGGTGGAGGCCACCACGCGCACGTCCACCTGCACGGATTCGGAGGCGCCCACCGGCTCGAAGCGCTGCTCTTCGATCACCCGCAGCACCTTGGATTGTGTGCGCAGGCTCATGTCTCCCACTTCATCCAGAAACAAGGTCCCGGCATCGGCCTTCTGGAACTTGCCGATCTTGGCTTCCTGGGCGCCGGCGAAGCTGCCCTTGTTGTGGCCGAACAACTCGCTTTCGATCAGCTCCTCCGGTATGGCTGCGCAGTTCACTTCCACGAACGCCTCGGCGGCGCGCGGGCTCAGCGAGTGGAGGGCGTGCGCCACCAGCTCCTTGCCGGTACCGCTTTCTCCATAGATCAGCACGCGGCCATTGGTTCCGGCCATCAGCGTGAGCTGCTGGCGCAGAGCCTTCATCGGCACGCTCTCGCCGATGATGCGCCAGCGCGCCCCGTTGTCGCCCTTCAGGCGGCTGTTCTCGATGGAAAGGCTGCGGTGTTCCAGGCTGTTCTTCACCACCACGGTGACTTTCTCGATGGAGAGCGGCTTCTCCAGAAAATCGAAAGCCCCCAGCTTGGTGGCCTTCACGGCGGCTTCAATGGAGCCGTGCCCGGAGATCACAACCACTACCGGCCGCTCGCCGAAGGGAATTTCCTGGATGCGCTCGAGCACTTCCATGCCGTCCATTCCGGGCAGCCAGATATCCAGCAGCACCAGCTCGAAGCCGGCGCCGGGCAGAGCCGCCAGGCATGCTTCGCCGCTCTCGACGGCTTCCACGGCATAGCCGTCGTCTTCCAGGATTCCCTTCAGAGACTGGCGGATTCCCGGTTCGTCATCCACTACCAGAATGTGCCGTTGTTTCATACGCGGGCCGCCGCCGGAGGCGCGCTCTCGGCCACCTCCGGCTCCGCCAGAATGGGAATCTCCACGGTGAAGCGCGCGCCCACCGGCCGGTTATCTTCCACGCGAATGTGCGCGCCGTGCTCGGCCACAATGTGGCTCACGATGGCCAGGCCCAAACCCGTGCCGCGATTCTTGGTCGAAAAATAGGGCAGAAACAGTTTCTCCTTTTCCTCCGCGCTGACGCCGCAGCCGGAATCCGCAACCACCAGTTCCACGGTTTCGGCCGCGCCCGGCTGGGTCGCGATATAGAGCTTCTTGACGAGCGATTCCTGCATGGCCTCGGCGGCGTTGTCCACCAGGTTCACTACCACTCTGTGAAACTGTTCGCGGTCGAGGTTTACGGGCGGCAGCCCCGCGGCAAAACTGGTCTGGATGGAAATCCCGTCCAGGCGGCCCTGGAAAATCGCCAGCGCGCCGCGCACCACCTCATTCAGATCGGAACGCACCGGCTGCGCGGAGGGGAACCGCGCGAACTGCGAGAACTCGTCCACCAGGGTCTTGACCGAATCCACCGATTTCGAAATCGTCTCGGCGCACTCGCGCAGAATGCGCCCGGTGGAGGATGGCAGTTCCACGCGGTCGAGCTGCCGGGCCATGCGTTCCGCCGAGAGCGCGATGGGGGTGAGTGGGTTCTTGATTTCGTGCGCCACGCGCCGCGCCACTTCGTGCCACGCCGCGGCTTTCTGCGCGCGCAACAACTCGCTGGTGTCTTCCAGCACCACCACGAAACCGGAAGTCAGCTTTTCTTCAATCGCCGAGACCGTCACTGCCACGTGCAGCTTGCGGCTCTCCGTGGCCAGTTCCAGTTGTCCCATCGCCAGGCCGGTGCGGCGGGCCCGTTTCATGAGGTACTTGATCTCGGTGGTGTCGTCGCGCGAGAAGAGGTCTTCCAGGCGGCCCGCCCGCGCCACCCGCTCCGGAGGAAAAATCTTCGACAGGGCCTGGTTGACGCGCTGCAGGGAGCCATCCGCGCCAATGGAAAGAACGCCCGTGGGAATGCTCTCGAGGATAGCCTCGGTAAAGCGGCGGCGGCTGTCGAGTTCGGCGGTCTTGGTTTCCAGCTCTTCGGTCATCTGGTTGAAGCCGCGCACCAGCGAGCCCAACTCGTCGACCGCCTTGACCCGCAGCCGGTGCTTCAGGTTGCCGGCGCGCACCTGGCTGGCCGCTTCCAGCATGGCGGTGATCGGCACGCTGATCTGTTTGGCCAGGAACAGCGCCAGCCAGACCGCTACGAACAGCACGAACAAGCCGATCAGCACCATCAGCATGGTGGTGACGCGGCGCACGTCCTTGCGTTGAGCGAAAATCTCGTTCCACTGCTTAACCCATTTGTCGATCCGCGCTTTTTCACCGGCGGTGTCGAGCGGAATGGGCGCCTTGATCACGACCGAGCCGGCGGCGTCCGAGCCGTTCAGCACGAAGTAATCCCCGCCCACCTCGCGAGCAACATCGATGCGCGTGTCGTATGGCCCCCAGGAGTCCAGCGGCTGGCCTCCTTCGCGCGGATAGATGGCCGCTGATTCAAGGTCCCAGCGCTTGCAGAATCGCTCCAGGAAGCCCGGCACGCGGACGCCCGTGGCCAGTAATTCGCGGATTTCCGGCTGCGCCGCCAGCAGGGCGGCCTGGGCATCGCTCTGGTCCTGCATTTCCTTTTGGAGTGTGGTGGCCAGGCCAACAAAAACGTCCACCTGCTGCTGGACCGGCTCGGTGAACCAGCCCTTCAGATTGACGTTCATCACTTCGTAGCTGAACAGCACCAGGCAGAATACCGGGACGCTGCTGAGCGCCAGCGCGCCCACCACCAGTTTGGTGCGGATGCGCGAACCTTCCTGGTTGCTTTGGCGCTCGATGTAAAGTTTGATGCCGGTGCGGAACAGGATCCAGCCGAGCGTGAGCATCAGGATGATGATCAGGATCGAGATCGCCCAGAAAATCAGCGTCTGGCTGGGACTGGGATGATCGAGGCCGAATTGCCGAAGCCCGAACGATCCCTGCCACACCACCAGCACCACGGAGATGACCAGCAGGACCGCCGCGAACCAGTACAACAGGCGCTTCTTCATATCAGGATAGGCCTTATCCTCGATTATACGTGCCCGGCGCTCTGCATTTCCCGCGACCCGGTTTTCGGGGACGCGCGTGCTACGATAAATACTTGTCAGGTCTCGGGCTCCGTGCAATGGACGGCCGCAAACCCCGCCAGGTCCGGAAGGAAGCAACGGTAGCGGTGCGGTTCGTGTGCCGCGGATTACCCGGGGCCTGGCATATTGGTCCGTGCTTCATCCGGATACCCACCCCATGTACCAGGTAATCGCGCGCAAATACCGGCCGCAGACTTTCCACGACGTGGTCAACCAGGAACACGTCAAGATCACGCTGGAAAACGCCATAGCGCAGAAGCGCATCGGCCACGGCTACATTTTTTCGGGCCAGCGCGGCACCGGCAAGACTACCGTGGCGCGCATCCTGGCGCGCTGTCTGAACTGCGTCCAGGGCCCCACGGCGACGCCGTGCGGGGAATGCGCGAGCTGTAAGGAAATCACCGCCGGCGGAACCGTGGATGTCATCGAAATCGACGCGGCTTCCAACCGCGGCATCAACGAAATGCGGGAGCTGCGCGAAAATGTGCGCTACCAGCCGGCCCGCGACCGGTACAAGGTCTTCATCATCGACGAGGCGCACCAGATCACCAGCGAGGCCTTCAACGCGCTGCTGAAGACCATCGAAGAGCCGCCGGAATGGGTGGTCTTCGTCTTGTGCACCACGGAAGCGCACAAGATTCCCGCGACCATCGCTTCGCGCTGCCAGCATTTCAGTTTCCGCTCGGTGGATTTCGAAGACCTGGTGGCCCGCATGGCCTGGATCTGCCAGCAGGAAGGCATCGAAGCCGACGCCGAAGCCCTGGCCGTATTGGCTGCCGCGGGCGAAGGCAGCGTGCGCGATTCGCTTTCGGCGCTGGACCAGGCGATTGCCTGCTGCGGCGCAAAACTAGATGCGGCCGAAGTGCGCGCCCTGCTCGGCGCATTTTCGCTGGAATCGTTGGAGAAGGTCACGCAAGCGCTAAAGGATGGCGACTCCGGCCGGATGCTCGAGGTGGTCGACGAGCTGGAGCGCAATGGCCACAACCTCCAGCACTTCAGCCGGGAACTGGCGCGCTACTTCCGGAACCTGCTGGTGATCCGCATCTCGGGCGCGGCTTCGCGCTTGGTGGCGGCCTCCCCCCGGCAGCGCGAGAAACTGGCCGAGATCGCCGACGGATTCTCGGAAGAAGATCTTACGCGCTATCTGCAACTCTCGCTTGATCTTTTCCGGGACCTGCAATTTTCTCTGCAGCCGCGCTTCCACCTGGAAATCGGCCTGGTGCGCCTGGTGCAGGCCGGCCGCCTGCTTCCCATCGAGCAGGCCCTGGCGCAGCTCGGCGACCCGGCTCCGCGGCCCGTCGCGGAGCAGCGCCCGGCGAAGCCGGTGGCGGCCTCCGCGCCAAGTTCGGCCGCGCCGCAGCGCACGGGGCCATCGCCCTTTGATCTCGACCGCGCCAAGAAGGCCGCGTCGCGCCCGCCTGAGCCGCAATCATCGGGCGCCAACGCGCTGGCCCCGGAACCGGCGGCCGCGTCCATGACCGCGGGCGACTCACGCGACCGCCTGCACTGCTACTTACTCGAAAAAGGACTGACGCACCTGGCCGACGCCGTGGAGAACGCCCGCATCGCGGTGGCCGGCTCCGACCTGCATGTGATATCCGCCAAATCCTACGCGCTCTACTTTCGCGACCGCGGCTTCGAGGAGGCCGTGCGCGAATGCTTCGGCAGGCCGCTGCGCGTCCGTTTTGAGGTCGGCGAAACCGCGGCGGCGCGGGCGCCGGCATCCGCTCCGCCAGCCGTCGCGGAGGACCAGGCCACCAGCCGCGCGTTTTCCCATCCCGAAGTGCAACACTTCCGCGAAGTCTTCCCTACGGGCGAAATCCGCAAAGTTCGAAACCTGAAGGAGTCATAACATGAAATTACCCGGCAACATGGGCAACATGCAGCAGATGATGCGCCAGGCGCAGCAGATGCAGGAAAAACTCGCGCAGGAAATCGCACAGATCAAGGTGGATGCCTCCGCCGGCGGCGGCATGGTCACGGTCAAGATGGACGGACAGAAGAATCTGTTGTCCGTCAAGATCGAGCCCGAGGTCGCCGGCGACGTCGAGATGCTGCAAGACATGATCGTAGCCGCCTGCAACGAAGCGGTGAAAAAGGTCGAGGAAGAATCCAAGGCCAAGATGGGCGGGATGCTCGGCGGCATGGGCCTTCCGCCGGGCCTGTTTTAAACTATGCCGGATTTCGCCGAACCGCTCGCGCGCCTCATCAACGAATTCAAGCGCCTGCCCGGCATCGGGCAGAAGTCCGCGCAGCGAATCGCTTTTCACGTGCTGCGCGCCGCCCGCGAAGATGCCGAACAACTGACGCAGGCGATTCTCGACGTCAAGGATAAGCTGGGACTCTGCCGCGTCTGCAACAACATCAGCGACAGCGACCTGTGCCAGTTCTGCCGCGACACCGGCCGCGATCCGCACGTGGTCTGCGTGGTGGAGGAACCGCACAACATTGTGAGCATCGAAACCACGCGGCAGTTTGAAGGCCGCTACCACGTGCTGCACGGCGCGCTCTCACCGCTCCGCGGCATCGGTCCGGAATCCTTGAAGATCAAGGGACTGGTGGAGCGAATCGGCCAGGGAGAGATCACGGAAATTGTGGTGGCAACGAATCCCACGGTGGAAGGCGAAGCCACGGCGGTCTACCTGGCGCGTCTGCTGAAGCCGCTGGGAGTGAAGGTGACCCGCATTGCCATGGGCGTCCCGGTGGGCAGCGACCTGGAATTCGCCGACGAAGTCACCATGTCCAAAGCCATGGAAGGCCGCCGCGAGATGTAGGACAAGGCCAGGAGGCCTGTCCTACTTACCTGCCTCGCGGAGTCCGGCCGTGGTCACATCCGCGATCGGCAGATCGACGATTTGATTGGGCTCGCGCGGCTTGGCTAACTCCACCTTCAGGTAGTTTCCGCTCAGTGCAATTCCGGTTTCGTGCAGGGTAACGGCGGACAGAGTCCGGCCAATCATGCTCCTTCGAAACTCAACATTCTTGGCCGCCGCCAACTCGCGCAGCACGCGGTTGCGCTCCTTGCGGACCGGAATGGGCACCTGCTCCGCTTCCTGGGCGGCCGGCGTGCCAGGGCGCTCGGAGTAAGTGAAGACGTGTAAGTAAGTGAATGGCAGGCTTTCGATAAAGGCACGGCTCTCTTCGAAATCGGTGTCAGTCTCACCGGGAAACCCTACCATCACATCCGCGCCGACGGCGGCCAGCGGCATGAGCGCGCGCGCCTTGAGAACGCGGTCGGCGTAATGGCGGGGCCGGTACTTGCGGTGCATGCGCCGCAGAATGCGGTCGCAGCCGGACTGCAAGGGGGCGTGCACATGGGGAGCAAAGCGCGGCGATTCGGCCATCGTGCCCAGCAGGTCGTCGGAAAAATCCATCGGCTCGACGGAGCTGAGCCGCATCCGTTCCACTTCGGTTTCCGCCAGCAGGCGGCGCAGTAAGTCGGCCAATCTCATGCGGCTGCCCGGCTCCCGGCCCCAGCGTCCCAGGTTGATACCGCTCAGAACGATTTCGCGATACCTTTGGGAAAGGCCGCGCACCTGGGCGACGACCTGGTCGGCGGGAGCGCTGCGGCTGCGCCCGCGCACAAAGGGAATGATGCAGAAGGAGCACCGGCTGTTGCAGCCGTCCTGTATTTTGAGGTTGGGCCGCGTGCGATCGCCGGCGGCATCTTCCACGGGAGCGGATAGAAAATCGCGCTGCGCGAAGATATCGCCCACATATATGTTGCCGTGATAAGGAGCGTGATCGCCTTCCAGAGTTACTAAGTCGGCGATCTGATTCTTATGCGAGTTACCGACCACCCACTCGACGCCTGGCAGGGAGGCCAGCTCCTGGGGCGCTCTCTGGGCATAGCAACCGGTAACGAGGATACGCGCCGCGGGGTTTTCGCGATGCACGCGGCGAATGGCCTGCCGCACATCATCGTCGGCCGCTGAAGTCACGGTGCAGGTGTTCAACACCACCAGATCGGCCCCGCTGCGAATCTCGGCCACTTCCAGCCCTTTGGCGGCGAGCAGCGATTCGAGCGCCGCACCATCGGCTTGGGTAGCCCGGCAACCGAAATTTTGGACGAAGTATTTCCCCACCGTGACTTCTATTATAACTGGTGGGCTGACGCGGCCGGCGCGGGGCGGCCAGCGGGTCCGCGCGGGGTCCGCCCCATCATCACGAGCCGCGCTGGATCTGCCGTGGGAGTTTTCGTATGATTGACTGGGATGTGGGAGCTGGCTCCAGACGATTTTCAGGCAGTGTTTGAGGCCGTACCCGGGCTGTATGTAGTCCTGACACCGGACCTGCGAATCATCGGCGCCAGCGACGCCTACCTGCGTGCCACCATGATCCGGCGCGAGGAAGTTCTCGGCCGCGGCATTTTTGAAGTCTTCCCCGACAATCCTGACGATCCGAATGCGGATGGCGTGCGCAATTTGCGAGCCTCGCTCGAACGGGTGCTCGGGACCGGCCAGGGCGACGCCATGGCCGTGCAGAAGTACGACGTCCGCAGGCCGGCCAGCGAGGGCGGCGGGTTTGAAGAGCGCTACTGGAGTTCCTTCAACGCTCCCGTATTGAAGCCGTCGGGGGAGATTGCTTACATCATCCATCGGGTGGAAGACGTCACCGAGTTCATCCGCCTCAAGCAGGACGGCGTGAAACGCGACAGACTCGAGCTGGAGTTGCAGGACCGCGCGGAAAAAATGGAGGCGGAAATCTATCAGCGCGCCCAGCAAGTGGCCGAAGCCAACCGGCAATTGACCAGGGCCAACGAGTCGCTGGCCAAGTTGTACGACCGGATCGCGCTCCTGATGCGGCGTGCCGGCGACGAGCTGCGCGCGGGCGACGCGCTGGCGCCATCGGCGCCGATGGCGCGCGGGGACATGCTGGCACGCATCGAGCAACTCATCGTCGGGCACAGGCGCCTCGAAGAAGAATTGCGGCAATCGCAGAAGATGGAAGCCCTGGGACGTCTGGCCGGCGGGGTGGCTCACGATTTCAACAATCTGCTGACAGTGATCGCCGGGTATGCATCGCTGGCACGGCAGAGCCAGGCGGACGGCGTCGAGCCGATGGAACTGGATGAGATCGAAAAGGCCGTCATGCGCGCCGCCGCGCTGACCCGCAAACTGCTGGCATTCAGCCGCAGGCAGGCCCTGCAGCCGCAAGTGATGAGCCTCAATACGGTGGTCGGCGGGATTGAGGAAATGCTGCGCCGACTCATCGGCGAAGACATTGTCCTGGAGATCCTGCTGAGCGAAGGATTGGGGCTCACCCGGGTGGACGCGGGCGCCATCGAACAGGTGATCATGAACCTGGCGGTGAATGCGCGCGACGCCATGCCGGCGGGCGGCCGGCTGATCATCGAAACCCGCAATGTTCACCTGGATGCGGAGTTCCGCTCGTTGCGTCCGGGCAGATATGTGGTGCTGAGCGCCACCGATACCGGCCACGGCATGGATGCGGAGACGGCCGGCCGCGTCTTCGAACCGTTTTTCACTACCAAGGAGCCTGGGAAAGGCACGGGGCTGGGTCTCTCGATCGTCTACGGCATTGTGGAACAGAGCGGCGGCACGGTCACGGTTGATAGCGCCCCGGGCTTGGGCACCACTTTTCGCGTTTATCTTCCCGCCGAGAGCGCCCCGGCCGACCAGGACGAAGCTGAAGCGGGCAGCGTTTCCGCGGCCACGGACACCGGCACGATCCTGCTGGTGGAAGACGAAACACCGCTGCGCAAACTGATATCCACGGTTCTTAGCGACGCGGGCCACTGCGTCCTGGAAGCCGTCAACGGCGAGGAGGCCGTGGCGCTGGCCCTGAGCCATCCGCGCATCGATCTGCTCCTGACGGATGTCGTGATGCCCGGCTTAGGCGGTCCCGATCTGGCCGCCAGGCTGCGCGCGAGCAGGCCTGAACTGGCAGTCTTATATATGTCCGGCTACGACCGCGACGGGACGGACCCGAAAACGGTCGAAGACGGTGGCGATTTTCTGGCGAAACCATTTACGCCGGAGGGGTTGCTGGCGAAAATCGGAGAGCGGCTGGCAGCTCAACGGCGGAGGAATGCGGGTAGGCGGGAGGGACAGCGAGGGCTGCGTTCTTGATATCCCTGCGGGATATGGAAGTCAGGAGCCAGGAGTCAGGAGTCAGTTGGCAGGCGGCACCGCCTGCCCCACCAAAGGAAAGCTGAAGACACTTGTGGCGTGGGGGTGGGGAAAGAAGAAGGGCGTTGCGGCGGCCGGGGCTCTCGGACTTATCGCCGGGCGTGTCTCCGGATTCTCTCGGACCCAATTACGGGGCGGCCGCCAGTGATTGGAACGGCATCTTCAGGGTGAGCGACGCTGGATGGCGCCGGGTTCCCCAATTCAATGCCTGCTCTCTGAAACCTTACTCCGATCTAGGCAATCAAGCCGGTACGTTTCTGGATTGCGAAATCGATTTCACGGTTCTTCCGTCGGTCCCCATCGGGCAAACGGCCCGGTGAGTACCGCAAGGCCTTGACGGCCGCCGAGAAGTATCAGCACCACCTAAGAAGCAACGCTTGCTGGCCAGCAAGAGGATGAGGAAACCTTGCGACGGGCGCAAGCTCCTCATCCGAATCAAAAGTAGCATGAGGGTGAGTGGGGACTTGGGGGAGGAAAGCTGCAAGTAGATGAAAACAGGGGAAATTTAGGTTGAAGATTTTTGAACTGGGGGCGCGTGCTTCGCGGAAGAGCTTGAAGACACGCCGCCTCTGTCCGCGAAACTCTTGTGAACTATATCGTGTGGCGTGCGTTGCTAAGATTATAGATAGAAGATTCCCCAATGGACCGGCCTGCTACTCCCACTTCCGCAACCGCCCGCGGTGTCATCCTCGAAATCGTGCGGAATATGAAGGAGGGGCTCGAGCCGCTGCACTATTCCGTGCTTCCGCCCGCGGTCTATCACGTCTACCTGCATCCCGACGATATGGAACGGCTGCGCGCCATCGTGCCGCGCATCATCGAGGAAGCGCGGCGGGCGCTTGATGCCGAGGTTGAGGCGCTGAACGGGCCGTCGATTATCGAACGCCTCAAACTGGCGCGGCGGACTGCGCCCAAAGTGACGGCGCCGGACGGCGGCTGGCAGATCCGCATCCTGGAAAACACGGACGACGAGGTGGCGGCGGGCGACATCCTGATCTACTCGGAGCTGGCGCTGCCGGTGAAGCCGGAACTGGGCGCCGGGTCGATGACCAGGAGGATCGCCACCCGGAAACTGGGCGCCACGCAGGTGACCAATGTGCCCGCCCCGCAGCAGCCGGCCGCCGATGCTTCCGCCGCGCCCGCGCCGGACGATGGCGCTTTCGCGGTGATCGAGTATACCGACAATTCCGGGCGGAAAACATTCCGCATGACCAAGGACGAAATCGTGGTGGGCCGCGGCGGTCGCGATTATTGGACCGACATCAAACTGGATACGCTGCCGGACGTTTCGCGGGAACATCTTCGCCTGCGCCGTGACGCGGCCAGCGGGAATTTTTTTCTGAAAGACCTGAGCCGGCTGGGAACCACGATCGATGGGCAAGCAGCGCCTTCGAGCATCGATTTCAGCGACGGCAGCAAACGCGATTTGAATGTGGAAACGCCAGTGCCGCCGCAGGCGCGGATTGGCCTGGCGGGAGTGGTATTCCTGGATTTCCGAAGCACCCAGCATGGATAAACCGAAAATCAGGTTCGCCGGAGCGAGTGACGCAGGGCGGGTGCGCCACAATAACGAAGACGCGCTGCACATGGATGCGGAGCGCGGCATTTTTCTGGTGGTGGACGGCATCGGCGGGCAGGCCGCGGGCGAGAAAGCGGCCGAGATAGCGGTGGGGAGGGTGCGCGCGCGGTTGGAGCGGCAGACGGGCACGGTGGAACAGCGCATCCGCGAAGCCATCACCATGGCGAACAACGAGATTCTGGAGGCGGCGCGGGGCAATCCGGAATGGGACGGCATGGCCTGCGTGCTGACCGTGGCGGTGCTGGAGAACGGGTCGGCGGTGGTGGGTCACGTGGGCGATTCGCGGGCCTACCAGATCCGCGGCGGCAAGATCCAGAAGATCACGCACGACCATTCGCCGGTGGGCGAGCGCGAAGACAACGGCGAGCTGAGCGAAGCCGAAGCCATGCGCCATCCGCGGCGCAACGAAGTGTACCGCGACGTCGGGTCGGAGGAGCACGCGCCGGGCGACGGCGATTTCATTGAACTGCAGCGCATTCCATTCGAGACCGACAGCGCGCTGCTGTTGTGCAGCGACGGGCTGAGCGACCAGGTGGCATCGGGCGAAATCCAGCGCGTGGTGGAGCGTCACGCGGGAGATCCGGCGCGAGCGGTCGAAGAACTGATCGGCGCGGCCAACCAGGCGGGCGGCAAGGATAACGTCACGGTGGTGCTGATGGAAGGGGAAAATTTTACTGCCGGCGCGGCGGCTGCTTCCCCAGTCGCGAACCGCGGCGACGCCGCGGGCCGGGCCTTGTGGTTTGTGGCGGGGGTGGCGCTGGCGGCGGCGGGCGCCTGGTTTTCGCGGAGCCTGTGGGTTCCGCCGCCGGTGGTCGAACATGCGCGCGTGCTGGCGGTGGGGCTCGGCGCGGCGTATCCCAACATCGCGGCGGCGCTCGAGGCGGCGCGCGCGGGCGACGCCATCGACGTGGCGGCCGGAGAGTACAACGAACAGGTGCGTCTCAAAAGCGGCGTGACCGTGCGCAGCCACTCGCCGCGCGCGGCTATTCTGCGGGCGGCGCCGCTCGGGAATGGGCCGGCGGTGATCGCGCAGAACATGCGGGACGCGCGGCTGAGCGGGTTCCGCATTCTGGCGACGAAGGATATGCCGGTTCCGGTCGGCATCCTGCTCGAAAATTCCAGCGTGGAAGTGGACGATGTGGAGGTGGACGGCGCGGGCATCGGGGTGGAGATTCGCGGGACCGCCAACGCAGTGCTGCGGGCCAACGCGATTCACGATTGCTCGAATGAGGGCGTGCTGATTCTGGGCGCGTCGGAGCCGTGGATTTCGCATAACGACATTCGCGGGAACAAGGGCCTCGGCCTGGCGGCGCGGGATGGGGCGCGGCCGGCCATGGTGGGCAATGTTTTCGAGAAGAACGCGGTGGAAGTGCCGGAGGATATGAGGCAGACCGTGGCGGAGCGGAACACTTTTTTGGATTCGGGAGCGGCCGCTAGGAAGGCTGCCCCGCGGAAAAGAGAATGATCGCGCCGGCCTCGCGCAAACTCGGGAAGTATGAGATCCGCCAGAAGCTGGGCCGCGGCGGCATGGCGGACGTGTACCTGGCGCAGGATAGCGAATCCGGCCAGACCGTGGCGCTCAAGCTGATCGAGCACAGCACGGATGCCGACACGCGCGATGCCATCGCGGCGGAGATGCGCGGGGCGGTATTGCAGGAGCGCCTGGCGGCCGTCGATCCGCGCGTGGTGCGGGTCTACAACGCGGGCGACGTGGATGGCTTCTTCTTTGTGGCGATGGAATACGTGGATGGCCAGGACCTGGCGGAGTTGATGCGCCGCGGGCCGCTGCACGTGGAATTCGCGGCGGATGTGGCGGCGGCGGTGGCGCGCACGCTGGAGAACGCGCATCAACTGGAAGCCACCATCGACGGCAAGGAAATTCGCGGCATGGTGCACGGCGACATCAAGCCGAAGAATATCCGCATCGATGCGCGCGGCGAAGTGCGGGTGCTGGATTTCGGCATCGCCAAGGCGCTTTCGCTTTCGCGGCGGCTTACGCGGAACGAGTTCGGCAGCGTGCCCTACGCCTCGCCGGAGCGGCTGGAAACGGGCACGGTGGACGCCGGCTCGGACCTGTGGTCGCTGGCGGTGATGCTGTACGAGATGGCCACCGGGATGCAGCCCTACCAGGCGGATTCCACGGAGCGGCTGGAGCGCATGATCCGTTCGCGGATTCCGCCGCCGCCGGCGCCCGACCCCTGTCCGGAAGCGGTGCGCCGGATTCTCATGAAGGCGCTGGCCTCTGCGCCCGAAGCGCGCTACCAGACGGCGCAGGAGTTCGAAGGAGATTTGCAGGCGTTTCGAAAGGGCGAGCCGGTGAAAGCGGCGGCTGAAGATCTGGACGCAACGCGGCGGACCTTTCGAGCGGACCGCGACGAGACGCGGCGGACGGGCGAAGCCGCTGCCGACGATGCGCCGACGCGAAAATCAGCAACGCCAGCGATTGCGGCGGCGGTTGCACAGCCTGGACCCGCGAAACCGGAGATCACACCGGCCGGGCACGGCGAACTGTTCTATTGGGCTATGCGGACGCTGGCGGCCGTGGTGTTGTTGGCCGTGGTGGGGGCTGCGTGGGAGGCGGTGTCGGACTATCGCCTGTATCAGCGGGGCAAGGAATTCGAGCACGATGTGGCGGCCGAACAGATCACCGACCCGAACCAGATCTGGGACCGCTGGGCGGAACTCTCCCAGGGCCATACGACATCTCTGTTATTGAGCGGGCCGCGCCGCACGGCGGAGCAGAAATTCGTGGCGGCGGCGGACCACGTGATCGATACCTACCGCAACAACGAAGCGCAGCCGGTATATGAAGCCGACTGGCAGCGCGCCCGCACCATGCTGCTGCACGCACTTTCGGCGGACCCCGACGATAAGATGGTGCACGGCAAACTGCGGCTGGCGGAGGGCCACCTGGCGCGCATCAACGGCACCAGCCACAAGAGCGCGGCGGAGTTGAACCTTGCAGTGGAGAAGTTCAACGAGGCGCAGCAGTATATGCCGCAATCGCCGGACCCGGCGCTGGGTTTGGCGCGCGTGTACGTGTACGGGCTCAAGGATATCGACCGGGCGTCGCAGGCCTTCGCCCAGGCGGAGCGTCACGGGTACAAGCTGGGGAATCGCGAGAAGTCGCAACTGGCGGATGGATACCGCGAGCGCGGCGACCGGCTGTGGTGGGATTCGCGCAACGTGCGCGGGCTGCCGCAGGAGAAAGACCAGGTGCAGCGGGCCGCGGACGATTACAAGCGGGCTCTGGACTTATACCAGCAAAGTGCGCCCTACGGCAACGCCAACGTGCGGGTGGACGAAGTGGAGAGCAGTCTGGAGAGCGTGAACTTCCGGCTGACGGAGATCGATCAGGAAGGGCAGACGACTGTGGAACCGCAGCGCGGGAAGGTGGCTGGAGCGATCGTGGGACTGATTGATGCGCTGCGCGGCAAGACTGAGCGAAAGGGCACTGGGCCGGGAGGACAGTCGCATTAGGATGCCTGGAGGCGAAGATGCGGGTGGCCGGTGGCGCGGGCGCGAGAACTTGGTGGGGCGGGCGCGCCGTGCATGATAAATCCTGCAGCACCGAAGCGCCGACAGGAATGTCGGCGTTGCAGGCTGGAAAGCCTGCTCCACAAGGGTCGAGTGCGGACGCCACGGTTATAGGTTAAGAAAGTTGGAACGGCGCTAAATGGCGGTGACGCGAAGCACAGCGGCGGGACGGCCGCAAACCAGGCACGCGGGCAAACGCTGGCGCAGCCGGGAGCTATTGGGATTGCTGCTGGCGGGCGGGCTGGTGGCGCTGGGACTGCACCTGGTCTACCAGGCGAAAGCGCCCGGGTTGGCCGATGCCGCGCAGGGTCTGGCCGCCAAGCGGTTGCTCAATCTCAATGAACTGAACGCACGCGAAGATTTGCTGCCGGCGCTCGGCATGATCGCCGACGAACATGCGCGCACGGAGGCGGCGCGGCAAATTTACTACGCTTCGGGCTCGCTCGCGAATGTCGGCGCGCTCGCGCGGATTCGCGGACTGCTGACTGGCGATCAGTTCCGGCAATTGAAGCCGCTATTCGTGGTGCGGCGGCCGGAGCGCTTTGAGAGCGCCTTCCACCGCTGGGTGGCGGTGTTCTTTCTGGCATTCCTGCTGGTTCATTTGTGGTGGAGCGTGCGCGGGTTCGGCGGCGACCAGTGGCTGCTGCCGGCGACGCTGCTGCTGGCGGGCGCGGGCCTGATCCTGATGATCGCGCTGCGCGACCCGGTGCGCGATACGCTGCTGTTCGCCGATTTCGCGCAGGGCGCGGCGGGCGGATGCCTGCTGATGGCGGCGGCGAGCGGGCTCAATTATGAACGGCTGTTGGGGAAGCTGAGCTTCGTGCCGCTGCTGGCGAGCTTCGCGCTGTCCGCGATGCTGATTCTGTTCGGATCGGGGCCGGGCACGAGCGACGCCAAAGTGAATCTGCTGGGGTTCCAGCCGGTGGAGATCATCCGCCTGCTGCTGGTGCTGTTTCTGGCGGGGTATTTTGCGCAGCGCTGGGACGTGCTGCGTCATGCGCGCGAAACGCGAGCGCGACTGGCGCCGTTGACCAAGCACCTGGATATTCCGCCGCTCGAATACATTTTGCCGATGGCGGTTTCGGTGGCGCTCTCGCTGATCTTCTTCTTTCTGCAGCGGGACATGGGGCCGGCGCTGGTTTTCGCGTGCCTGTTCCTGGTGCTTTACGGAATGGCGCGCGAGAGCGCACTGGCGCCGCTCGGGGGACTGGCGCTGGTGGTGGCGGGCTTCGTGCTGGGCTACTGGCTGGGCGTGCCGCACACGGTGGGGGAACGCGTGCGCATGTGGCTTTCGCCGTGGGACAACATGGTACACGGCGGCGATCAACTGGCGCACTCGTTGTGGGCCTATGCCACGGGCGGAACGGCGGGGATGGGAACGGGGCAGGGCGATCCGCAACTGGTGCCCGCGGCGCATACCGACCTGATTCTGTCGGCGCTGGGAGAAGAGTGGGGATTTATCGGGGTTGCCGCGGTGTTCGCGCTCTACGGCGTGCTGGTGTGGCGGACGCTGCGCGCGGCGGTGCGCGCGCGAACGGATTACGAATGTTTTCTGGCGGTGGGACTGGCGGCGACGACGGCGTTGCAGATTCTGCTGATTGCCGGTGGGTCGCTGGGAGTGGTGCCGCTTTCCGGAGTGGTGACGCCGTTCCTGAGTTACGGACGCACCGCCATGCTGGCGAACTTCGTGGTGGTGGGGATGGTGGCGGCGATTTCAGCCAGAGGGCAGGAAGAGCGGCGGCCGGCGGCGAGGCCGGCGCCGCTGGTGGGCGCAATTTTCGCCATCGCCGCGGCCGTAGTGGTGGCCAAGGCGGGATATGTGCAGGTGCTGCATAGCGACGCGGTAATGGGCGCGGGAACGCTGGTGACGCAAGCCGATGGCGCGCGGCGCTATCAGTACAACCCCCGGCTGCAGGAAGTGATGCGCGATATCCCCAAGGGCACCATTTACGACCGCAACGGGCTGCCGTTGGGGACCAGCGATTGGGACCTGCTGGAAAAGCACCGCCCCGATTACCAGGCACTGGGAATCGATATCGACAAGGCCTGCACGCGCGGCGAGAGCCGGCACTATCCTTTCGGCGGGCTGATGTTCGACCTGCTGGGCGACTTGCGGACGCGCGAACGCTGGGGCGCCAGCAACACGTCGTTCGTGGAGCGCGATGAGGCGCGGCGGCTGCGCGGTTACGACGACCGCCCCACGCTGGTGGGGGTAAAGAATCCCAAGACCGGCAAGATGGACAAGGTGGTGCGCTACGACTACCGCGAGCTGGTTCCGCTGCTGCGGCACCGCAACGACCCGCAAAATCCGGAAGTGCGCAAGGTGCTCGACCGGCCGCGCGACGTGACGATGTCGATTGATGCGCGCCTCGAAGTGAAAGTGGCGGAGATTCTGGGCAACCAGCTCAAGCAGGCCGGCAAGGATAAAGGGGCGGCGGTGGTGCTGGACCCGGCCACCGGCGATCTGCTGGCGGCGGTGAGCTTTCCGCAACCCGTGCTGAGTGGAGTGGCGCAACCGGGCGATGAGGCCAATCCGTGGCTGGACCGCGCGCGCTACGGCCTCTATCCGCCGGGTTCGACCTTCAAGGTGGTGACCGCCATGGCGGCGCTGCGCAAAGACATGCAACTGGCGCATCGCACGTACCAGTGCATCCGGCTGCCGGACGGGCGCGTGGGCAATTATCTGAAAGGAAGCAGCCGCCCCATCCGCGACGACATAGAGGACAAGGCGCCGCACGGCACGCTCGACCTGGAGCGCGGGCTGGTGGTTTCGTGCAACGCCTACTTCGCGCAGTTGGGCACTTACGATGTGGGGGCCGACGCGCTGTGGACCACGGCGAGCGCGCTGAACATTTTGACGGCCTGGCCCAACCGCGCCGAACAGTTGAAAAAATCGCTGCCGCAATCTTCGTACGGGCAGGGTCAGGTGGTGGCGTCGCCGTTCCAGATGGCGCGAGTGGCGGCCACGGTGGCGAGCGGAGGCTCGATGCCGCAAGGCCGCTGGATTACCGATGAGACCAACACGCGGACCACCGAGCCGCGCGAGGTGCTCTCGGC
Organism: Bryobacterales bacterium; assembly: GCA_963842505.1. Taxonomy (GTDB): domain Bacteria; phylum Acidobacteriota; class Terriglobia; order Bryobacterales; family Bryobacteraceae; genus PALSA-129. Next base: position 180,566 of record CAWJGZ010000002.1, on the reverse strand, counting down.
GGATGCGGCCACGCTGCTGGGGCGATTGATGCGCGAAGTGGTGACGGCGGGCACGGGGAAACGCGCCGCCGCGGCGTCCGTGCCGGTGGCGGGCAAGACGGGGACGGCGGAACTGGCGGACGCGCCGTCGCACGCATGGTTTATCGGGTTTGCGCCGTACGGGGCGGCGAGTGGGGCCGGCGGGCGGAAAATCGCCTTCGCGGTGCTGGTGGAAAATGGAGTGTATGGAGGAACGGCGGCGGCGCCCGCGGCGGCGGAGATTGTGAACGCGGCGGTGAAGCTGGGGCTGGTGCAATAAGGAAAAGAATTGGGCCGCCGATGAACGCCGATAAACACAGATAGGAACAAAGGGGAAAGCAAGATTGATTCTTATCGGTGTTTATCGGCGTTCATCGGCGGCTAGAAAGGTTCTGCGCCCATGAGCTTGTTTTCGAAAATCGAAGAGAGCATCGAGCGGGGATTCCGGAAATGGACCGAGCGGATGTTCGGGCCGGCGGATTCCGACGAGCTGCTGCTGGTGCATCGCGCCATTCTCGAATCGATTGAAAGCCAAGTGCAGACGGTGGCGCACGGCAAGCGCATCTTTCCCTACGGGCACGTGACCGTGACGCTGGTCTCGGCGGACCCCGACCGGCGGGCGCTCTACCAGGCGGCCTTTGACGAAGGCGGGCGGCTGGAGAGCGATGTCCAGGAGGCACTGGACAGCGCCGAGTGCGAGATTCCGCGCGGATTCGGGGTGGAAGTAAAGACGTCGGAAACGGGCGAGAAAAACTTCACCATCGAGTATGCGGTGAAAGCCCGGAAGCGGGCGGACGAGCCAACCCGCGGCGCGGGCCGGTTGATTGTGGTGAAGGGAAAAGCCGGGCAGGGCGAATACGCGCTGGAAAAGACGTTTACGAATCTGGGTAGAATGGCGGAGCTGACCGACACCGAGCATCGGGTGGTGCGGCGCAACGACGTGGTCTTCGAAGAAGGCGGCGACGAAGCCAATGCCACGGTTTCGCGGCGGCACGCGCACATCCGCCTGGATGCCGGGGAATACCGGCTATGCGACGATGGCAGCGAGTTCGGCACGCGCGTGTTGCGCGACGGACGGGCCATCGAAGTGCCGGCGGGGAATCGCCGCGGCGAACGGCTGCGGGCGGGCGATGAAATCTTCCTGGGACGGGCATGTCTGCGCTTCGAACGATGAACATGCTGGCGATGCTGGCCGGCCTGCTGCCGGCAGCGCTGGCCGCGCAGACGAATTTGCAATTCCAGCAGGGCGACGCGCTGAAGCCTCCGCCGGGGTGGTTCGTGCTGGACGCCGCGGATGACACGGAATACCTGGCGGAATGGCATGCGGACTGCCGGGGGGATGCGCCCTGCGCGGTGCTGGCGGGTCCGGCAGGCGCAACCGCCGGGAACCGGGGCAGCCTGTTGCAGGATTTCGATGCCGCGCCCTTTTGCGGGAAACGGATGAAGCTGCGCGCGTGGATCAAACTGGAGCCGGGCACGCTGGGCGACCGGGCGCAGATGCTGCTGCAAGTGAATCGGCCCAACGCCGGGGCCGGCTCCGTCAATTCCAAGGACGAGGGCGCGATAGTGTCCTCGGACCCAATTATTTCCTCGGAATGGAAGAGCTACGAAATTCGCGGGGTGGTGGCTGGGGATGCCGAGAGCATCCGCATTGGGGTGGCGCTCTACGGCCGGGGACGGGTATCGGTGAGCGGTGTGGAGTTCGCGGAGGATACCATCACGCCCGCCCAGGTGGCCGAGGCGCGCGAAGCCATTCAGAAGCAATATGCGCGGCTGGATGCGGCGTTCACGCGCGGCGATGGGGACGAGGTGGCGAAGATCGTGCTGCCGGACGCGCAAATGGGCGTGGGATCGATTCGCGAGCCGCTTCTGCCGGCGATTCAAGGCGAGATGCAAAAAGCAGCCAGGCTGACGGCGCGGACGAAACTGGTGTCGGCGCAACTGGACGGCGCCGATGCCGTGGTGACGGTGGAGCGGGAAGCGTCCGATCCGGCTCCCGGCGGAAAACGCCGCGTGGTGACGCTGCACCGCGACACCTGGAGCCAGGTGCAGGACATCTGGCGCTGGAAGGAATCGATCGAGCTGGCTTACCACTGGGTGCTGCCGCCAACCAGCGCGGCAATGGTGCGGGTGGTAGCGGACGAGTTAAGAGCTCACGCGAAGCCGCTCGAGACGGGGCAAGCGGGCGAGGAGTGGGCCAACCTGGGAGCCTTTGGAGCGGCCGTGGGCGGAGCGCGGATTGTGGCGCTGGGCGAAGCCGCGCGCGGCACGCGGGAGTTCACCGGGCTGAAGCAGCGGCTGGTGGAATACCTCGTCAAAGAGAAAGGTTTCACGGTGCTGGTGTCCACCAATCCGGAGGAAGCAGCCGGGGCGCCGGAATGGCTGAGGGCAAACGCTCCCAAGATCGAGTTTGTGGCGTTCGATTCGTCGGGCGCGCAGGATATGGCGAACCGTTTCGTCAGCCTCATCGACACTTCTTATCCCAAGGCCAAGATTATTCTGTGGACCGACAACGGCCACGCGCGGTTCGGCGACGAACTGACCGACAAGGGCATGGGAGAATGGCTGCGCGAGCGCTATGGGCGGAATTTTTACGCCGCCGGTTTTGCTTTCCGCCGCGGAGAGGCGCGGGCGGTGGGAGTAGACAACGGCGATTCCAAGGGCCTGGGCATGTGGACGGTGCCGCCATCGCCGGAAGGCTCCGGCGACGCGGTGCTGAGCGCGGCCGGGATGCCGGCTTTCTTTCTGGATGTCGCGGCACTGGCGGCCTCCGGTCCTCTGGCGCGCTGGCTGACGGAGGCGCACCTGTTTCACGATTTGGGAGCCTACTGGGTGGTGCAGGATCCGGATGCCGCCTTGCAGCCGGCCGAAGTGCGGAATCGCTACGACGGGCTGTTCTTCATCGAGGAACTGCACGGCGGCGGATAGGTGTGGACGCGGGAAGCAGCGGAGCCGTAACGCGCCAGGGAATATACGGGGATCGACCATCGCACATCGACATTTCGTTGATTTTTTTTACTCTGTGAGGAAAACCAAACTGCTGAAAAACATGGGCCTTATGACCCGATTGCGCCATTCGACGCGCCGCCGGGCGCGGCTGCGCATTGCAACTCACTGATACCGCAAAGACGACGAAATGGAAAGGTAACTGCAACGCGATAATGCTTATGCAGACGTACTTGGGTCCCGCGCAACCGCCGAGTGACGACAAGCGCTGGAAAATCGTCGAGGCTACGGCCCGCCGCAATGGCCGCGAACCGCACGCACTGATTGAAACCCTGCACACAGTCCAGGAGTGCTTCGGGTATCTGGATGAGACCGCGCTGCGGTTTGTAGCCTCTCTGCTATGCGTCCCGCTGGGGCGTGTTTACGGCGTCGCGACTTTTTATCACTTCTTCACGCTGAAGCCCAAAGGCAAACACACGTGCGTGGTCTGCACCGGCACGGCGTGCTATATCAAGGGCGCGCCGGCGCTGCTTTCCACCATCGAAAAGACGTACCACATTAAACCGGGCGAGACGACCGCCGATGGCGAACTTTCGGTGCTGACGGCGCGGTGCCTGGGATCCTGCGGACTGGCGCCGGCGGCGGTGGTGGATGGCGCCGTTCTGGGCCGCGTCGGCGCGCCGGCGTTACTGACGCGCATTGGGAAAGGAATTCGCCCATGACCATCGAAGAGCTCCACACGATTGCGGAAGACGAACGCCAGGCGCAGAAGAAGTTCCCACACCATATCTGCGTCTGCACGGCGGCGGGCTGCCTGTCATCGGGGGCCGATCAGGTCCGCGACGCCATAAAGAAGGAATGCGCCGAAGCGGGCATGGCGGGTGAAGTGCTGGTCAAGAGCGTCGGCTGCATGGGACTGTGCAGCGCCGGACCGCTGGTTTCGGTGGAAACGGAAGGTCAATTGTACGCCAACGTGACGCCGGAGGACGCTCCCGAGGTGGTCCGCAGCATCGACACCGGCACGGCTGACCTGCAGCGTTGCCCCACGGACACGCCGTTCTTCGAGCGGCAGCGGAAAATCGTGCTGGAAAATTCCGGCAAGATCGATCCGGAGCGAATCGAAGATTACATCGCCCACGATGGCTACCACGCGCTGGTGACGGTCATCACGGAGATGACGCCGCCGGCGGTTGTGGCCCTGATGGTGAAGAGCGGGTTGCGGGGACGCGGCGGGGCGGGTTATCCGACGGGCCTTAAGTGGAGCACGGTGGCGAAAACCGGCGACCAGGCCAAATACGTGATCTGCAACGCCGACGAAGGCGACCCGGGCGCTTTCATGGACCGCGCGGTGCTGGAAAGCGATCCGCACCGGGTGCTGGAAGGCATGGCGATTGCGGCGTATGCGGTGGGCGCGCAAAACGGCTACATCTACGTGCGCGCCGAATACCCGCTGGCGGTCAAGCACCTAAAGACCGCCATCAAACAGGCCGAACGGCTGGGCCTGCTGGGGAACAATATCTGCAATTCGCGTTTCAGCTTCCACGTGGATATCCGGCTGGGGGCGGGCGCGTTTGTGTGCGGCGAGGAAACCGCGTTGATTGCCTCGATCGAAGGCAAACGCGGCGCTCCGCGGCCGCGGCCGCCTTATCCGGCGCAGGAAGGTCTCTGGGATTGCCCCACGCTGATCAATAATGTGGAGACCTTCGCGAACGTGGCGCCGATTGTGCGCAACGGGGCGGAATGGTTCGCCTCGATCGGCACGGAAAAGAGCAAGGGCACCAAGGTGTTCGCGCTGGCCGGGCGCGTAACCAACACCGGTTTGATCGAAGTTCCGATGGGCATCACGCTGCGCGAAATCATTCATGAGATCGGCGGCGGCATTCCCGACGGCAAGCATTACAAAGCGGTTCAGACCGGCGGACCTTCGGGCGGCTGCATTCCGGAGCAGCACCTGGACTCTCCGGTGGATTATGAATCGCTGGCGCGCATCGGCTCCATCATGGGGTCGGGCGGGATGATCGTGATGGACGAAACGTCCTGCATGGTGGACGTGGCCAAATACTTCATGGAGTTTTGCGCGTCGGAATCCTGCGGCAAGTGCGTTCCCTGCAGGGCGGGGACGCGGCAGATGCACGCGATTCTGGAGAAGATCACGGCGGGCGAAGGCACGGCCGCGGATCTCGCGCTGCTCGAAGAACTCTGCGACCTGGTGAAGAACACCAGCCTGTGCGGCCTGGGCCAGAACGCGCCCAACCCGGTGGTCACCACGCTGGAGTACTTCCACGAGGAATACGACCGGCACATTTCGGGCGAAGGCTGCCCCATCTGCAAAGAACATGCGGCGTCCTCCGCGGAGGTTTCCCAATGACCAAAGCTCCGGTGCGAATCAAGACTCTCAGCATCGACGGGCGCGAAGTAGGAGCCCGCGAGGATCAAACCATCCTGGAAGTGGCGCGTGAAAACAACATTTTCATCCCCACCTTGTGCGACTTGCCGGGTCTGACCGCGGCGGGCGCCTGCCGGCTGTGCCTGGTCGAGGTGAAAGGCGTCAAACGGCTGCTGCCCGCGTGCGTCACGGCGGTGGCCGAGGGAATGGAAGTGACGGTCAGCTCCGAACGCATCGACCGGTATCGCCGCAGCATCCTGGAGCTGATGTTCGCGGAGCGCAATCACGTTTGCTCGGTGTGCGTCACCAACGGCCACTGCGATCTGCAGGACCTGGCGCTCAAGCTGGGCATGACGCACGTCCATTTTCCGTACCAATATCCGCGCCTGCCGGTGGACGCCTCGCACGAGCGCTTCGTGGTGGATCATAACCGCTGCGTCCTGTGCACACGCTGCGTGCGGGTGTGCGACGAGATTGAAGGCGCGCACACGTGGGATGTGATGTCGCGCGGGGTGGACTGCCGCGTGATCACGGACCTGGCCGAACCCTGGGGCAAATCGGAAAGCTGCACGGGGTGCGGCAAGTGCGTGCAGGTGTGTCCGACGGGAGCGCTTTCGGAGAAAGGCAAATCGGTTGCTGAAATGTCCAAACGCCGCCAGTTTCTTCCTTACTTAACGCTGATGCGGGAGGTGCGCCGATGACGGACCGGAAGATCCGCCTGGCCACGGTCTGGTTGGATGGCTGCTCGGGCTGCCACATGTCTCTGCTCGACACCGATGAGCGGCTGATCGAGGTCGCCAAGCGCGTGGACGTGGTTTGGGGACCGCTGGTGGACCACAAAGAGTTTCCCGAAAACGTGGATGTCACGCTGGTGGAAGGCGCCGTTTCGAGCGTCGAGGACCTGCATCGCATCAAGATGGTGCGGGAGCGCACGGGCATACTGGTTTCGCTTGGCGATTGCGCGGCGACGGGCAATGTGCCGGCGATGCGCAACCGTTTCGGAGCGGGTGCGGTGCTGCGCCGCGCGTACCTGGAGAATGAAACGCTGGACGCGCAGATTCCGCGGGAAATCGTTCCTGAGCTGCTGCCGGTGGTCCGCCCGGTTCACGAAGCGGTTCCGGTGGATGTCTTCGTTCCGGGATGCCCGCCATCGGCGGACCTGATTTTTTCGGTACTCAGCGACCTGCTGGAAGGAAAGCGGCCCACCCGGGCGGCCATATTCGGATAACCTATGCCACGACAAACCATCGTCATCGACCCGGTCACGCGCATCGAGGGCCACTCCAAAATTTCGATTCATCTGGACGAAGAAGGCAACGTCGAAGAAGCCTATTTCCACGTGACGCAGTTCCGGGGCTTCGAGAAGTTCTGCGAAGGCCGGCCGTTTTCCGAAATGCCATCGCTGATGGCGCGCATCTGCGGCATCTGCCCAGTGAGCCATCTGATTGCGTCGGCGAAAGCCTGCGACGCCATCCTGGCGGTGCGCATTCCGCCCAACGCGGTGCGGCTGCGGCGCATCCTGAACCTGGCGCAGATTGTGCAATCGCACGCGCTGAGTTTCTTCTATCTCTCGTCGCCGGACCTGCTGCTGGGCATGGACGGCGACCCGGCCAAGCGCAACATTTTTGGCGTGATGGAATCGCACGCGGCGATCGCGCGGGATGGAATCCGCTTGCGCCAGTTCGGCCAGCAGATTATCGAACGGATGGCGGGCAAGCGCATCCATCCGTCCTGGGTGGTGCCGGGCGGAGTCAACGAACCACTGACGGCGGCTCATCGCGACAGCATTCTGGCGGAAATTCCCGAAGCGGTGGGGATTGCGCGGCGCACGCTGGATTGGTTCAAGGTGGAGATGGAAAAGTTCCGCGAGGAGATCCGGTCTTTCGCGAATTTTCCGACCTTGTTCATGGGCCTGGTGGGCGCGGACGGGGCGCTCGATCACTACGACGGCAAACTGCGCTTTGTAAATGCCGCGGGCCAGGTGGTGGCCGACGGCATCGATCCCGCCGATTACGCCGCGCACATCGCCGAAATGGCGCACCCCTGGACGTATCTCAAGACCAGCTTTTACAAACCGTTGGGCTATCCCGAGGGCATCTACCGGGTGGGACCGCTGGCGCGCCTGAATATTTGCGATACGGTCGACACGCCGCTGGCCGCGCAGGAGTGGGCGGAGTTCCGCGAACTGGACCGCGGGCCGGCGCTTAGCTCCTTCTATTTCCACTATGCGCGCCTGATCGAGGTGCTGTACGCGCTCGAAAAGATGGAGCAGTTACTCAATGCGCCGGAGGTACTCGATACGCACGTGCGCGCGCACGCCGCCGCCAACAACTCGGAAGGGGTGGGAGTTTCCGAGGCCCCGCGGGGGACGTTGATTCATCACTATAAAGTGGACCGCGACGGCCTGATCACGTGGGCCAACTTGATCATCGCCACGGGACACAACAACGCGGCCATGAACCGGGGCGTGTTGCAGGTGGCGCGCCACTTCATTCACGGAAACAAGCTGAACGAAGGGCTGCTCAACCGCGTGGAGGCCGTGATCCGCACCTTCGATCCGTGCCTGAGCTGTTCCACCCATGCCGATGGACGGCTGGCGCTGGAAGTCGAGTTACTCGGTCATGACGGCAAAGTGTTAGACCGATGCCTCACGTCCTGATCCTGGCGTACGGCAATCCGCTGCGCGGCGACGACGGCGCCGGTCCGGCGGCAGGGGAGCGCTTGCGCGCCATCATCCAGGATCCCGAGATCGAGATTCGCATTCTGCATCAGCTCACTCCGGAGTTGATGGAGCCGATCAGCCGCGCCGCGTGCGTGATTTTCATCGACGCGTGCGAGGGCGCGGTCCCCGGCGAGATCAGCGAGCGCGCGATCGAGCCTTCGACCGCCGGCGCGAGCTTCACTCACCATGCGACGCCGGAAGCGCTGCTGGCCGGGGCACGCGTACTGTATGGACGCGCGGCCGAAGCCACTCTGCTCACGGTCGCGGGGGCGGAGTTTTCTCTCGGTTCGGGTCTCTCGCCGGCGGTTGCGCACGGCCTGGACGGTGTGGTGGCGGCCGCGTTGCGTCTGCTTGGGCGTTAACCGCAGTGCAGGGGTAGGGCTATCCAATTCCAAGAGCGCCCCACGGGGGCAAAGCGGGTACAGCTATCCAATTCCAAAGGCGGGAATTGGTAGCAGTCCCCGTTTTGCGGTTCCGTTTTGCGGTTTCGGTAGAACCGAACCCGGGGCCGGCGCGTCCAAAAGGTGACGGGGGCTTAGCGTATAATGGCTTCAGGCCCGCGAAGCGAGTTCCATACCTATGAATAGCCGTACCAAGTGGTTTGTTGTCATTGGTTCCACCTGCCTCACGATCATGCTCCTCATCGGGAGCGTGTTCGGCCAGAGCGCGGATCAGAAAAACGAAGTTTACAAGCACCTGAACGTGTTCAGCGACGTAGTGGCGCACATCAAGAACGACTACGTGGAAGAGCCGGACATGAAGGCCGTCACGCTGGGCGCGCTGAACGGGATGCTGGAAGCGGTGGACCCGTTTGCCAGCTACTTGAATGCCGATCAGTATCACGACTACCTGAAGAACAAGGACGTCAAGCGGCCGGACGTGGGCTTGGTGCTCTCCAAGAAATTCGGATACTTGGGAGTGCTGGACAGCATTCCGGGATCGCCGGCCGCCAAGGCAGGGCTGGTGACAGGCGACATGATCGAGAGCATCAAAGGCATCACGACGCGCGACATGCCGCTGGCGTATGCGCGAATGATGCTCGAAGGCGGTGTGGGCGAGACGGTGGATCTGAGTGTGGTACGCGTGCGGCGGCCCGAGCCGACGACCATCACGCTGAACCGCGCCAACATCGTGCTGCCGGCCGTGGAAAGCAGGATGCTGGACGAGAAGACCGGCTACATCAACATCGACGCGCTTTCGGCGGCGCTGGTAAACGACACCAAGACGGCCATTCAGCAACTGCAGAAGAAGGGCGCGCAGCAGTTGGTGGTGGATGTGCGCGATTGCGGGACGGGAACTCCGGAAGACGGTATCGCGCTGGCCAACCTGTTCTTAGATAAGGGCCAGATCACGTACCTGACGGGCCAGAAGTATCCACAGAAAGTTTTCAACGCGGACCCGGCGAAGGCCGTGACCACGCTGCCGGTGGCGGTTCTGACCAACGGCGGGACGGCGGGCGCGGCGGAGATTCTGGCGGCCGCGGTACAGGACAACAAGCGCGGACAGTTGGTGGGCGAGCGGACTCACGGCGATGCCGGGCTGTTGCAAACCATCACGATGGACGACGGCGGCGCGATCCTTCTCACGGTGGCGAAGTATTACACGCCGGGCGGCAAGGCGATCGACGACACTGGCGTGGTTCCGGCAACGCTGGTACGCGAGCCCGAGACGCTGGTGGACTACGACGACAACGGCTTGCCGATTCCCTCGGCGCAGGAAGAGCAGCAGAAGAAGACGGAAAACGACCCGGTGGTGAAGAAGGCGCTGGAGATTCTGGTCAAAGGGTAAGAGTCTTCGAGCAGCAAAAGGCGCCGGCGGCAAGACCGCCGGCGCTACAAGGTCTTCAGATAGGCGATGAGGTCGTCTTTTTCCTGGTCGCTGAGCATATCTTTGTAGGCGGGCATACCACTGCCGCCTTCATCAATGCGAGCGCGGATGTTGGCTTCGGTGGGCTTCTTGCCGTTGGACAGCTTGTCCTTCTTAAAGAGGCCTTTCAGGCCGGGTCCCATTTTCTTTTCGCTGCTGTCCGCATTGTGGCAGATGGCGCACTGCTCAAAAACTGCCTTGCCCTTTTCGGGGTCGCCTTTGCCTCTCGCCAGCGCGGCCACCGATCCGGCAGTAAAGACCAAACAGAATAAGCAAATGTAAAGTCGTTCTTTGCGCAAAACCGTTTTCTCCCTGGGTGTTCAATCCCTCATCATACAATCAACCGGCCGCGCCATGCGGGGCCGCAGGCTCCGGCGAAAGCCGCTCCGCTTGCATCCCAGGGCCGGCTGCGGCATGGTTATAGAAGATGCACGCACCGATCGAATTCCTGCGCGGCCTGATTGGCTTCATCGGCATCGGCTGCGCTTATATGGCGGGCCGCTCTACCGTGGCCGTGCGCAAGGGCTGGCAGAAGCCGTCGCGCCTTACCGGGTGGATCCTTCGCACGGTGCTGTGCCTCCTGGCGGTGGTGTTCCGCCACCCGTTGGACTTCGCCGATGTCGCGGTGGTGGCGCTGGCGGCGGTGGCGTTCTCCGCGGGCGTCTGGAATACCTCTCATGAAAAGACAGAGGAAGACCTCAGCCACACGATATTTCCGCACGACCCCTGAGCGACGGTTGCTAAAATCTGTTTTACATGTCACTCATCGTGGTGGGTTCAGTTGCGTACGACGGCGTCGAGACGCCGCATGGAAAAGTGGAGCGCATGCTTGGCGGCGCGGCCACGTATATTTCGCTGGCGGCGGCATACTTCACCCCGGTGAAGATGGTGGCCGTGGTGGGCGACGATTTCGCGCAGGAGGATGTCGATTTCCTCGGCTCGCGCCACATTGGCCTGGAGGGGCTGGAGCGCGTCGCCGATGGCAAGACCTTCTATTGGGCCGGGGTTTATTCGGCCGATATGAACGACCGGACGACGCTGCGCACGGATCTCAACGTGTTTGCGGGCTTCGACCCCAAGCTGCCCGTGTCGTACCGCGCGGAGCCATATCTGTTTCTGGGCAACATTCAGCCGGAGTTGCAACGCAGCGTGCGCGGGCAGATGGAGCAGGTGCGCCTGACCGGCGGTGACACCATGAATTACTGGATCAACGATTTCCGCGCCGAGTTGCTGGAGACCATCAAACAATGGGACTTCCTGCTGATCAACGATAGCGAAGCGCGGCTGCTTTCGGGCGAACCGAACATCCGGAGCGCGGCGGCGAAGATTCTCGCCATGGGGCCAAAGATCCTGGTGATCAAGCGGGGCGAATTCGGGGCTATCCTCTTTTGCGGCGACCGCCATTTCATAGCGCCCGGATACCTGCTGGAAGAAGTGTTCGATCCGACCGGGGCGGGGGATTGCTTTGCGGGCGGCTTCATCGGCTACCTGGCCGGGTGCGAGATCGCCAAGGTGGATTTCGCGGAGCTGCGCCGCGCGGTGATTTATGGATCGGTGATGGGCAGTTTCTGTTGCGAAAGGTTCGGGGTCGACCGGTTCCGCACATTGACCCGCGAAGAAATCGAGGTCCGCTATCGCGAATTTCACGACTGCACCGCGTTTTAGCTCGGCGGCGGTTGGGATCTGCGGCGGCGCGCTGGCGGCGTGGAGCGCGCTTGCGGTGGCTTTCTTTTACTCGCGCGGGTGGCTGCTTGATTCGGGCGACGCCGAAGCGCATCTGGATATCGCGCGGCGCATGGTGGATTCGCGCACTCCTGGCTACGACCAGGTGGGCACGGCGTGGCTGCCGCTGGAGCATTGGCTGACGGCGCCATTTGCCGGGGTGGACGCCTGGTGGCAAAGCGGCATTGCCGGAGCCATCCCATCGGCGATTTGCTTCGTGGCGGCGGGCTGTTTTCTGTTCGCCGCGGTGCGGCGCATTTTCCGATCGGCCGCCGCGGCATGGACGGCCACGGCGCTGGTGGCGCTGAATCCGAACCTGCTCTACCTGCAATCCACGGCCATGACGGAGGCGGTTTTCTACGCATGCCTGGCGGCGCTGCTGTATTTCACGGTGCGGTTTCGCGAAAGCCAGGGATGGCCGGCGGTGATCGGCGCGGGTCTGGCGGCTTGCGCCGGCACGCTGACGCGCTATGAAGGCTGGTTTCTGCTGCCGTTCGCCGCGGTGTACTTTCTGTGGGCCGCCCGGCGGCGGCGCCTGGCGGTAGCGGCGGTGTTCTGCGTGATCGCCGGGCTGGGCCCGCTGTTTTGGATGGGGCACAACTGGTGGCTGGATGGAGACCCGCTGGGGTTTTATCGAGGCCCCTATTCGGCACACGCCATTCAAGGCGGCGCTTCCTATCCGGGACGGGGCGATTGGACCAAGGCGGTGCTGTTCTTCCGCACGGCCGCGGAACTGTGCTGTGGCACGGGCCTGGCGCTGGCGGCCATCGGCGGATTGGCGGCCGCACTGTTCAAACGCGCGTTCTGGCCGCTGGTCCTGCTGGCGCTTCCCGGCGCGTTCTACCTATGGAGCATGCACTCGGGCGCGGTGCCGATCTTCGTTCCGTCGCTGTGGTTTGGCTCTTACTACAACACGCGCTACGGCCTGGCGGTACTGCCGTTGCTGGCGCTGGCCGCGGCCGGACTGACAGCGGTAACGCCGCCGGGGCGGCTGCGCGCGGCCGTCGCGGTGTTGGCCATTGCCGCCGGCGGCGCGCACTGGCTGGTCCACCGGCAACCCCAAGACTGGATCGTCTGGCAGGAATCGAACGTCAACGACCAGGCGCGGCGGGAAGCCGTGCGCCAAGCCGCCCAATACCTGTCTGCCCACTACATCCGCGGCACCGGCATCTTCACTACTTTCGGCGCGGCCGTCACGCCGATCTACCGCGAGGTGGGAATCCCGTTGCGCGACACGTTTACGGGCGATAATGGTTTAACCTGGGACGCCGCCGCGGCGCGGCCGGACCTGGTTCTTCGCGAGCCGTGGGGCGTGGCGCTCGCGGGCGATGCCGCCGAGGCCGCCATGCTGCGCGCCGGTTGTTACAGGCTGGAGAAGAGCATATTGGTGAAAGGCGCGCGGGAGATCCGCATCTACCGGCGCGCGGGAGAGAATCGTGATTCCTCATGAATTCGTAACGACGACATTCGATCTGGCGGGCTACCGCGTGCGGCGCAATATCGGGGTGGTGCGCGGCATCGTGGTGCGCTCCCGCTCGATTGTGGGCACGCTGGGGGCGTCGCTCCAAACCATGATTGGCGGCAACATCTCGCTGTTCAGCGAGCTGTGCGAGAAGACCCGGCAGGACGCTTTCGATCTGATGCTCCAGCACGCCGCGGAACTGGGCGCCAACGCCGTCCTGGGCGCGCGCTATGACGCCACGGAGATCATGCAGGGCGTCACGGAGGTGCTGGCTTATGGCGCCGCCGTGGAAGTGGAACCGGTGAAATAAGCGGCTATGCAGATTCCCTTCACGAAGGCTCACGGAGCGCACAACGATTTTTTGCTGACTTGGGCGGCGGACGCTCCGGCGGGCGACCGGGCGGCCATGGCCCGCGCCATTTGCGGTCGCCACACGGGTGTGGGGGCGGATGGCTGGATTCTCATGACGTTGGCCGATGGGACGGCCGATGGGGCTATCGAGCTTTATAATTCCGATGGCAGCGCGGCCGAACTTTCGGGCAACGGCACGCGCTGCGCCGCGGCGTTTCTGATCCGCAACGGATGCCGGGCGGAGGTAGTTCGCATCGGCACAGGCGCCGGGCTGAAGACGCTGCGGCTGCTGAAGCGGGACGGCCTGGCCTTCGAATTCGAAATGGAGATGGGGGTTCCCGAAATTCGGGAGGCGCGTTTCGCCCTGCCGCTTTCCACGGGCGCGTGCGACGTCACGCTGATGTGGGTGGGTAACCCGCAATGTGCCGTGCCGGTGGAGGATTTCGATTTCGACTGGCGCCGCATGGGCGCGGAAATCGAATCGCATCGCCATTTTCCCAACCGAACCAACGTTTCCTTTGTGAAGCGGGCCGGGGAGCATTCGATCGAGGTCCGGTTCTATGAGCGCGGAGCAGGCGAGACCATGAGCTCCGGCACGGGTTCGACGGGGGCGGTGGCGGCGGCCATGGCGCGCGGCATGGCGGCGCCGCCGATAGAGGTGCTGACGCCAGCCGGACCGCTGCGCGCCCGTACCAAAGACGGCGTGCTGTTGCTCACAGGCCCCGCCGAGATCGTGGCCGAAGGTTTGTTTCTACTATGAGAAAGCGGCTGCCTGGGCCGGGTCGCGCTGGCGGCGACGGTGGGAGATCGCACAACGGGGCAGTTTTTCGTGGAAATGAAGGGCTGAATTCCGGGTGGTGGCCCTTTATATCCCCCGCTGAAGTATTGACATTGACGATGCGGGGCTGCAAGCTATAGATGAGCGAGGTGTATATGAGAGCGATGCGGTGCGCAATATTGACCATCGCGGTGTTGGCGTTGGTCGTGGTAACGGCGTCCGCCCAGCCGATCATCTCCGCCAAGTCGGGAGTAATTGCCGGCCTGGAGGGCAAAGTTTTTTTGGATGATCAGGCGCTGGAATCCTCAGTGACACACTTTCCCGACATGAAAGAGAACTCGGTGCTGCGCACCGAAGAGGGGCGCGCCGAAGTTCTGCTGCCTCCCGGCTACGTGCTGCGGATCGGCGAGAACGCGTCGTTCAAGATGCTCACCAACCGCTTGATCGATACCCGGGTGGAGATGATGGCCGGCTCGGGGATTGTGGAAGTGGATGAAAACAGCAAAGATACCAACGTGGTAGTGGCGTTGAAGGCAGGCGCCGCGACGCTTTCTAAGACAGGCGTCTACCGGTTTGATTCCGAGCCGCCACGGATCAAGGTATTCAGCGGCACGGCCAGCGTGCTGCTTGGTGGTAATACAATTCTGGTTCCCACGGCACACATGCTCAGTCTGGCGGGAGACGCCGGAGTGGTTGAGAAGTTCGATATCGGCGATACCGATGCGCTGGATCACTGGGCGCGGCGCCGTGCCGAGGCGATGGCCGTGGCGAATGTTTCGGCTGCCAAGTACGTGAATGACAACTATGGCAAGTTAAACCAGAGTTCCTGGGGATTCAACCCGTATTTTGGGCTCTACACGTACATTCCCATGTACGGCACGATGTGCAATCCCTATTACGCTTACTGTTATTACAGCCCGATGGTGGTTTACAACCGGTTCTACGCTCCGGGATTGACCTATGGCAACTCGGGCGGCCTCGGTCAAAGGGCCAGCTTCAACCCTGGCTATTCGACAATGGGTGGCACTTCGACCGGAGTATCCAACGCGGTGTCGGCGGGGCGCTCGGCGGGTTCGTCGCCGGCGGCGAGTGCGGGTTCGACAGCCTCTTCATCGGCGGGTGCTTCCTCGGCGGGACACGGCTCGTCTTCAGGCGGCGGTGGTCACGGCAAGTAAGTCCGCATCAGGCATCAAAAAGGGCCGGCCAGCTTGCAGAAGCTGACCGGCCCTTTGATTTTTAAGGAGTTAGGTTAGACAGCTTGGCGGAGGGGCCGATACCGGCGGCTGGCGCGAACACCAATCAGTTCCGCGACTTCCGCCAGCAGGTTGGCCAAATTCTCCGTACAAATAGACACCTGCTGCCCGGGTTGAGGACGCCGCGTGCCATCCTCATAGGACGTTACTAAGGCGGTCGCCGGATGATAGTCCTTCACGCGGGCATAGGCCAGGACGCTCCGTCCAGACATCTCGGAACCGAAATCGGAGCCGCTGAGGACCAACTCATATTGGCCCTCGTCCAGTTTGCCAATGGCTTCGGCCGGGGTACCGGCTACGTCTACAGCGTAACCCCCTGCCTGTAGAATGGTTTGCAAGGCAAGGCGGGAGGCCAGCTCACGGTGCATGAGCAACACCCGGGCCAGATCCAGCGCCGGGCGGCCACCACGGGGCGAATTATACGTCTTCTGCATTCGTCTCCTAGTTTTACTTTAACCGAAATCGCTGATTCTTTAGCCACTAATTTTTTGAATTGGCCGCATCATTCGGTGAATTCCCCAATAGTACCGGTACCGAAGAGTTGCCAACAAGCCTGTCGGGGGTACTAACCCGCCACTTCGACAGTTTCCCACAGCCTGTAGTACCGCCGCGGGTCTTGAGCCGCCGCAGCTCACAACACACGATGAAAATGGGGCCGTTGGTGTTGGCGGTAGCGTGAACAGATCTTCGGAAGAGGGAATGCAGACCACCGGACCGCGGGTTTGGCTGGTGCTTTGGAAGGCGTACGAGGCGATGCGCGAGCACGCGCACACGCATATCGAATCGGCGGAGCTGGGTCTTTCGGATTTCGGGGAGCTGATGTGCTCCTCGACAAGGGGCAGACTCCAAGTGAATGCGGATCGGGGAGAGAAGATCAGGCAGCGGCGGGGAACAAGCTGATCCCGAGCGCGATGGAGGAACATGCGGCAGCCATGAAGCGGGCCGCACCGGGGCTCACGGCGGTCGAGCGGGCGCGGGTTGTGGCACTGCTGAAGAAGCTGGGCCTCGAAGCACAACACTTGTTGCGATGACTACGCAAAAAGAGATGCGCGTTTTCGCGAAGGTTGAGATAAGATAAATTGACCCGCACAGCGGAGCACACATATTCGAGGTAGATCATAATGGCAACCAAGAAGAAGCCCGCGAAGAAAGCTGCGAAGAAGACCGTTGCGAAGAAGACCGTGAAGAAGGCTGCAAAGAAAGCTGCGCCGAAGAAGGCAGCCAAGAAGGCCGCCCCGAAAAAGGCAGCCAAGAAAGCGGCTCCGAAGAAGGCCGCTCCGAAGAAGGTCGCTCCGAAGAAGGCCGTCGTCAAGAAGGCCGCTCCGAAAAAGGCTGTCGTCAAGAAAGCCGCAGCGCCAGTAGTAGCACCGGCCGAGCCCGTGGCTCCGGTAGTGGAAGCACCGCCGGCTCCGGCGGCAGCGCCGGTCCCTCCTGAAGGCACGGTTTAAGGGCACACTTTCAGTATTGCCAGACCGCTTGCTCAACACGCGCATCTCCGAAAGGGCGCAATGCGCGCGAGGTAGTGTGCTGTCTCCATAGGTAGCGACATCAGTCCCAGTGGCGCGGGTTCGCGCGCGCGCCAGCCCGCATTTTTTACCAGCTTTCTGCTGCGGCGCGTGATCAGGCCGCGTCTACGTGGTTGCGCTTGCTCAGCGTGCTCGACATGCTGTTCCAGTATGCCTGCGCGTGCTGAGCGGCGCGCGCCTCGTATCCGCAGCCTTCTGACGCGCCTCGCGGCGAAACCTGGTGAGGAAAGCGGATTGGACCCGTGGCTCGGCTCCCGGCAGGTCACATTCGAGTGCCGGAGGGCGGGTCTGCCTGGGGGCCGGTGCGATCAGATGAGCAGGTGCCGGTAGGCCCCGGCGCCGTTCCAGAGCGCCAGAGCCTGCAGAGCGAAGGCGGTGGATACCGGGTTGATGTAGGGCAGGAGTGTGCCGGCGGCGCGCCCGAAATAGAAGCCGCCATCCACGCGAGGGTCGTTGGACACGGCCTGGAACGTAGCCAGCCGCTCGGTCTCCTGGTCCGCGGCAGCGCGGTCCAGAGGAGCGATTTCGCTGGCGTATATGCGCAGGCGCAACAACTGAGCGTAGACGTCGGAGCGCTCGAACTCGGGGGCGATTTCGCGCAGGTATCCCGACACCCTGCCGATGCCATCGCGGATGGCGGCGGCGCAGCGGGGTTCGCCGGCGCAAGGCAGCAGACCTTCCAGGAAGTACAGGTAAGCGTGGAGCCGGTCCATCACCTTGGCGCGGACGGGATGGCCGGGAAGGAAGCCGGAGGAGTCCAGAATGGCGGAGGGAAGCAGCGCTTCGTACGGCTGGCGGAAGGCCAGGTCACCGGTAGCTTCGGAGAGATCCCACCAGGCCATGGCCGCTTTCAACTGGTAGCAGCCGGGAGATTGCGACCAGCGGGTGGGGTCGCGAGGAAGCGGCTGCTTGTTTGGAAGCCCAAGGATGGGGTGGAACTCGGCGGGCCCGGCAGCGAAATCGCGGGACATGGAATCGCCCAGCATGGCGGCGACGGCCAGGAATTCGGCGGCGCCCGTGGCTCGCCAGACGGAGAGCAGGCCGCGGACACAGATGCCGCAATCGAAAAAGTAGGTGACGGCGGGCCGGTCGAGTTCAAAGGGGAGCACGCAGGAGGCCGGGTTCCAGGCGGCGCCGGCGAGGAAGCGGCCGGCGGCGACAGCGCGATCGAGATATCGCTGGTCGCCCGTGAGGGAGTGCAGGTAGACGAATGTGCTGGCGGCGTAGCCGGTGATTTCGGTCGAGACGGGGTGATTGCGTTCGAGATCGGCGCGGTAATAGCGGGCAACGCCGCCGGACGGTTCCTGAATGCCGGAGCGTAGAAACCAGTCGCCGGCGCGGGAGACAAGCGGAAGCAAATGTCAGTTTACCATTGGGAAGCCGGAGACGCTTTCGTTTCCATCCAGGAAGACCATAATGCGGCCATGGATGCGATCGCGAACGCGGCGGAACGCGGCCTTGCGAACTTCCTCGGAACCTTCCACCGCCGCGGGGTCTTCAAAAGGCCAGTGCAGGCGCTTGACGGAGCCGGGAAAGACCGGGCAGGTCTCTTTGGCGTTGTCGCAGACAGTGATCACAAAATCCAGGTCTTTCCCGACGAATTCATCCACGGACTTGGAGCGTTGGCGGAAGATGTCAAGGCCGATTTCGGCCATCACGGCGATGGCTTCGGGACGAACCTGGGAGGGCTTGGTTCCAGCGGAGAAGACCTCGAAACGGTCGCCGCCCTCGTGGCGCAGCAATCCCTCGGCCATCTGAGAGCGGGCGGAATTGCCGGTGCAGAGAATCAGGACGCGCGGTTTCATAGTTGGGCCGGCTGCGGCGAGGGCAAGGAAAACCAATGCCGTGTGCGGTTGCAGGCGGCGCATACGGACAGCATGACGGGCACTTCCACCAGGACCCCGACCACGGTTGCCAGAGCGGCGCCCGAATCCGGACCGAACAGGGCGATGGCGGTGGCCACGGCCAGCTCAAAGAAATTGCTGGCGCCGATAAGTGCTCCGGGCGCCGCCACGGAATGTTCCACCTTGAAGAGCCTCATCAATCCGTAGGCCAGCGAGGCGTTGAAATAAACCTGGAGGGTGATGGGGACGGCAATCAAGAGGACGTGGAAGAAGCGGCCGGTGATATTGTCGGCCTGGAAAGCGAAGATGAAGACCAGGGTGGCGAGCAGCGCGGTGATGGTGACGGGCGCGAAGCGCGGCAGCAGTTGCTGCTCGAACCATGGCTTTCCCCGGCGGCGGATAAGCCAGGCACGAAGCAGGGCGCCCGCTGTCAGCGGAATGACGATGAAGATGATGACGGAGTACAGCAGGACGCGGAAGGGCACGGTGAGCGAGGAAGCTCCGGTGACCAGGAACTGAACCAGGGGCACGAAGGCCACCAGCATGATGAGATCGTTGACCGAGACCTGGACCAGCGTATAGGCGGGGTCGCCGTTGGTGAGATGGCTCCAGACGAAGACCATGGCGGTGCAGGGCGCGGCGGCCAGGATGATGCAGCCGGCGATGTACTGATCGGCTTCGGCACGGCCGATGAAGTGCGCGAAGACCAGCCGGAAGAAAAACCAGGCCAGCAGAGCCATGGAGAATGGCTTGACCACCCAATTCACGAACAGCGTGACCAGCAGTCCAGCGGGCTTGCGGCCCACGTTGCGGATGGCGCCGAAATCCACTTTCATCATCATGGGAGTGATCATCAGCCAGATGAGGACGGCGATGGGCACGTTGATCTGGCTGCCGCGTGCGAACTCCAAGCCGCGCAGGCTCTGGACGGCGGCCGGCAGCGCCTTGCCGAACACCACGCCGACGGCCATGCAAAGGGCTACCCAGAGGGGCAGATAGCGCTCGAAGAAGGCCAAGCGCGGCGGAGCCTGCGGGGGCGTGATGGGGACGGCGGCGCGGCTCATGCAATCTCCGTTACGAGCAGCAACCCGGGCCGCAGCAGGATTTGGCGGCAGGCTTGACGGCGCGGATGAAGGCGCTCATGAATTTGCCGTCGACCTGCGGGGCAATCGCGTCCACGTCGATTCCCGATTGCGAAAGGAACTCGCGGGCATCCTCGATGCGGTAGACGCGGGTGGGTTCGACCGAGATCTGTTCGAAGCCCGCGGCGGCGAGCTTGGCGCGATAGTCGTTTTCTTCGAGCGCGCCGGAAATGCAGCCGACCCACAGCAGGATGCTGCGGCGGATTTCGGGCAGCATTTCGCCTTTGGTGACGACGTCGGAAACGGCCAGGCGGCCACCCGGTCTGAGGACGCGGAAGGCTTCGGCCAGAACGCGGTCTTTGTCGGCGGAGAGGTTAATGACGCAATTGGAAATGATCACGTCGACCGAGTTGCCGGGCAGGGGAATGCTCTCGATCTCACCTTTGAGGAACTCGACGTTGCCGACGCCGGACTCTTGTTTGTTCCGGTTGGCGAGGGCCAGCATTTCGTCGGTCATGTCGAGGCCGTAGGCTTTGCCGCCGGGTGCGACGCGGCGGGCGGAGAGCAGGACATCGATGCCGCCGCCGCTTCCGAGATCGAGGACCGTTTCGCCGGGTTTCAATTCGGCCAGCGCGGTGGGGTTGCCGCAGCCGAGCGAGGCCAGCACGGCGGTCTCGGGGAGCTGGCCTTTTTGTTCGGCGTCGTAAAGGTTGCTGGTGATGGGGTCGCAGCAATTCAGGCCGGCGGGGGCGGCTCCGCAGCAGGAACTTCCGCCGGCGGCGACCCGCAAAGCGGCCTGTCCGTATCGTTCTTTGACTACTTCCTTGATTTCCATATGAGGGCTCCTATTTGCAGACTTGCACCAACTTTTTGGGCCGCATGGCTTTGGAACGGGTGCAGCACTCTTCGTATAAGAAATTCAAAAGTTCCTGGAGCGCGCCGGTGTTGGCGGTGTAGCGGAGAAAAGTGCCTTCGCGCGCCACCTGGACCAGGTCTTCATTCTTCAGCTTGTCGAGGTGATGCGAGAGGGTGGAGTTGGGGATGTCGAGCTCGGTCTGAATGTCGCCGGCGTTGAGGCCGTCGGGATGAGCGGCCAGCAGGAGGCGGATGATGCGGAGGCGGGGCTCGGCGGCGAGGGCGCCGAACATGTCGGCATAGCGGGCGACATCGGGAGCGCGGCTCATATTTCGATAATACCGGAAATATCGGAATTGTCAAGCCGCCGATTACAGCCTTGCCAGCCACACCGCCGCGCACGCCAGGCCGCTGCCGATGGCGGCGCCGGCCAGGACGTCGCTGAGAAAGTGCATGCCGAGCAGAATACGCGAGGCGGCGATACTGAGGGCACAGAAGAACAGGCCCAGCGAGAGCTCGGGATAAAAGCGGCTGAGCGAGACGGCCACGGCGAACGCCGTGATGGTGTGGCCGGAGGGAAAAGAGAACTGGTCGGGCGGCAGCAGGATGGCCCAGCAGTGCGGTTCGAAGGCGCAGGGGCGGCGGCGGGCGGCGGCTTTCTTGAGGCGCAGGAACAGGGTGACGCCCAGCGCGGCGGCCAGCGCGGCGGCGGCGACGGCGTGAAAGCGCCGCGGGCCGCCGGTGAGCAGGATGACGGCTCCCATGGTGTACCAGAGCCAGCCATCGCCGCCGCGGGTGGCGCAAAGCATCCAGGCGCGGATCCAGCGGGGCGCGTGCCAGCGGTTGACGCGCCGCATCAAGGTGTGGTCGCGGTGGGCGATGTAATCGAGCATGGCGCCGGCGTTGACCATACTCTTTTGTACGCGGAGGACGGCTACAAATCCGTGACATTGGCAAAAAGCATTCGTTACGGAATTTGTTTTCCGTGACGGAATCACCGCAGCGTGGCGCGAGCGTGGCACAATCGGACTGATGAAGAAGCTTGACTTCATCTTTTTCGACGCGGGCGGCGGGCACCGCGCGGCGGCCAACGCCTTGCGGCAGGTGATGGAGCGGCAGGAGCGGCCCTTCGAGATCCGCATGGTGAACCTGCAGGAACTGCTCGACAAGCTGGACGTGTTCCGCAAAGTGACCGGGCTGCGCCTGGAAGACTGCTACAACCTGATGCTGAAGAAGGGCTGGACGCTGGGTTCGGGGCAGCTTACGGCGGGGATGCACCTGGTGATCCGGCTGTTTCATGGCCAGCAGGTGCGGATGCTGACGGCGTTCTGGCGGCAGAGCCGGCCGGACATGGTGGTTTCGCTGGTGCCGAATTTCAATCGGGCGTTGTTTGAGAGTTTGCAGGCGGCGCTGCCGGGCGTGCCGATGGCGACGATTCTGACGGATATCGCCGACTATCCGCCGCACTTCTGGATGGAACGGCAGCCGCAGCACTGGATCTGCGGGTCGGACAAGGCGGTGGAACAGGCTTTGGCAATGGGCGCCGCGGAGGAGATGGTGCACCGGGTTTCAGGGATGATTTTGAATCCGCGGTTCTACGACATCCGGCCACTGCGCGAGGTGGAGCGGGCCGAGGCGCGCGAGGCGTTGGGCTTCGACCCCAAACAGCCGGTGGGGCTAGTGCTGTTTGGCGGGCAGGGCGCGGCGGTGATGCGGCAGATCGCGCTGCGGCTGCCGGACCGCCAGCTGATCCTGATTTGCGGGCACAACCAGATGCTGCGGGCGAAGTTGGAAGG
The DNA here is from genome assembly GCA_963842505.1 of Bryobacterales bacterium. Taxonomy (GTDB): domain Bacteria; phylum Acidobacteriota; class Terriglobia; order Bryobacterales; family Bryobacteraceae; genus PALSA-129. The sequence continues at coordinate 157,959 of CAWJGZ010000002.1, read as the reverse complement.
GCTTGCCCATCAGGCAGCCATGTTTGTGGAGGGCTTCACGAAAGAGGTGCCTCGATATATGCAGCTAGCCGATTATTTCATCGGCAAGCCGGGACCCGGAAGTCTTAGCGAAGCGGCGGAAATGAAGCTGCCGGTGATTGTGGAATGCAATGCCTGGACGCTGCCGCAAGAGCGATACAACGCCGAATGGATCCGGGAACAGGGAATCGGGATTGTGCTGCCGAATTTTGGCAAAATCGGACGGGCGGTGGAGGAACTGCTGGAACCGGCGGCTTTCGAACGGTTCCGGGCCGCCACGCAGCGGATCCACAACCGCGCGGCATTTGAAATACCCGATATCCTGGAGCGAATTGTGGCGGGTTAGATTGGGCTGCCGGACTATAAGCCGGTTTCTGTACCCTTGCGGGCGGTAGTCATTCCTCTTGGCCGGCCATTACTGACCGGCTCCAGCAACCTACCCGGAAGTTAAACGGAGCGGGCCGCTCCTCCTCCCCTATTTGGTCTTGCTCCGCGTGGGGTTTACCCTGCCGGCGAAATTGCTTTCGCCGCGGTGCGCTCTTACCGCACCATTTCACCCTTACCCGGTTTTGAAGCCAGGCGGTATGTTTTCTGTGGCACTTTCCGTCGGGCCGGATGGCCCGCCCGGCCGTTAGCCGGCACGCTGCCCTATGGAGACCGGACTTTCCTCTCCCAGCGAACCGGGAGCGACTACCCGTCCGGCAGCCCGCTAACCATTGTCGCATTATGGGACGCTCAACAGGTGCGAGACAAGACCGTGGGATGTGCGACATAAGAACGGATGGCACCGCGATTTTCAGAGAAACAAGCGATTCCGGGCGTACCAGCCACTCAGCGCGGAACCGCGAGCGTGAGCGAGCGGCCAGTTCCAGGCTGCGTGGGGCCGCTCACTGACGTTCGGGGTTCTGTGCCGGCTCAGGCCGCAATGGGCCTGACGGTTCACACCTGTGCCGTGGCGGCGACAAGCCGGGGCGCGATTCTCGCGTGCGCCGGCCCACCCGATTGAGGCAGAATAGAAGGGAAGCGAACCATAAATGGCTTTTTGGACTGACGGGTGCAAGAGAGGTCTGTCTTGTAGCCGGGTGAGCCGCCAAAATTTGAGTCGATGAGGCGTAAGTGAAGAAACCGTTAAGTGGCCTGATAGGAACCTGCCTGTTGGTGTGTGCGTGGAGTTTGCCGGGGCGGGCGCAAGAACCGAAGCCCGATCCGCAAGCGGAAGCGCAGCAGCCGGCTGCGCCGGCACAGCAACAGACGCCGCCGGCCACGCCGCCAGCCACGCCGGCACAGCAACAGACGCCTCCGGCGACGCCGGCGCAGCCGCAAACGGCGCCGGCGACACCGACGCCGCAGCAACCGCCGCCGGAAGCCGGCACGCAACCGCAGCTGCGCGGGCGGATCCCGGAGCCGCCGCCGCCTCCGCCCAAAGTGCCGGATGTGCGGCGACCGGGCGAGAGCGGCTTCTATGTCGGGATTTCGGCCTGGCTGCCCACCCAGCAGCCAGTCTTCGACCGGGGCAATGCCTCCACGTTCTCGGGCGATTCCCGCATTACCATGCAGGGCAAGCCCAAGTACGGGGAGAACGTGGAAATCGGTGTGGCGGCCGGGCTGCACAACAGCATCCGGATTTCCTTCAATTCGGTGCAGGCGTCGGGCGACGTCACGCCCTTGGACGCCCTGACGTTATGGAGCCAGCCCTACACGGCCGGCGAGTACTTATCGACGCACTACAAATTTACTAATGCGAAGCTTTCCTACGAATACCTGACTTGGCCGTATCCGGTGGGCAGCAAGAAATTCCGGCTGAAGACGCTGTGGCAGGTGCAGTACACTTCGGTCGCATCGACGTTCGACGCGCCGAAGAACTACTACGACAGCAACGGCAACCTGCTTCTCGACCCGAGCACCGGCAACCCCATCAGCCTGGTAGGATCGGGGACGCGGGCTTTCCTTTCACCGACGTTCGGGCTGGGCGGGCACTACTATTCGTCGCGGCACGTGCGATTTGAAGTCAACGCATCAGGCTTCGCGGTGCCCCACCATTGGACCATCTGGGACACGGATGCAACCGTGAATTTTCGCTTTCTGGGGCACTTGGAACTGCGGGCGGGCGCCAAGGCGCTCCACTTCAAGACGTCGCCTTCGGCCGCGTTTTTCCTGCGCGGTACGATGGCTTCGGCGTTCGTCGGCCTGCGCTGGTATTCGAACTCGGAGTAGCGCCTCCCAGCGCGCGGATTTCATCGTCCGACAAGCGGCGCCACTTGCCGATCGGCAAGTCGCCGATGCGCACTGGCCCGATAGCCAGGCGCACCAGCTTTAATACCTTGCTTCCAACGGCTTCGACCATGCGCCGCACCTGACGGTTGCGGCCTTCGGTAATCACGATTTCGAGAAACGTGTATTTGGCCGAATCGCGGATGCGCGTCACCAGCGCCGGACGCGTCGGACCGTCCTTCAACACCGGGCCGCGGCGCAGGCTTTCGAGTTGTTCCTCAGTGAGTAGCGTGGATGCCTTTACCAGATAGGTCTTGGGCAGATTGTGGTCGGGGTTGGTGACGCGCTCGGCGAAATCAGTGTCGTTGGTGAGGATGAGCAGACCGCTGGTGTCGAGGTCCAGACGCCCGACCGGGGAGAGCCAGGCGCCGACATCGGCGGCCAGATCGTAGACCGTGGGGCGGCCCTGCGGATCGCGCCAGGTGGTCAGATAACCGGCCGGCTTATAAAGCAGGATGTAAGCTTTGCCGGGTGCGCGGAGAGGCTTGCCGTCGAGGGTCACGGTGTCTTTGGCGATGTCAACCCAATGATCGGGGTTTACAACGATCTTGCCGTTGACCCGCACGCGGCGGGCGCCAATCCAGCTTCGGGCGTCGCTGCGGGAGCCCAAACCGGCCTTGGAGAAGACCCGTTCCAGGGTTTTGAGCGGGCGCGGCGACCGCGGACCGCGGGGACGATCCATAGGTAATCTCAATCCAGAATGGTAACAGGCGCGATGCTACAGTGAGTAGGCAATGGCCATGTCTGACCCGAGGAGGCAGGACGCCGCGCCGCGGATACTGATTCGGAACGCCCGCCAGTTGCTGACGCTGCGCGGGCCCAAAGGCGCCCGCCGCGGGACCGAAATGAACGAACTGAGCGTGATTCCCAACGGCGCCATGCTGATTCGCGATGGCGTCATCGAGGAAGTGGGTCCGGCGGCACGGGTGGAGAACCTGGCAGCGGCGCGTGGAGCAGTGGAAATCAGCGCGGTGGGACGGGTGGTGATGCCGGGTTTTGTGGACAGCCACACGCACCTGCTGTTTCCGCCGCCGCGCCCTTCCGGAGTGCCACGGCGGGAGCACGAGAGCGCGGTCAGGGTGCTGCTGACCATGACCGGGCGCCGGCTCGAAAAGCACGGGCGGGCATGCCTGGATGCCATAGCCCGGCATGGCACCACCACCGTGGAGGCCAAGACCGGGTGCGGTCCGCACGAAGGCGCGGAGACTAAAGTGCTGCGCGCGCTGGCGGCGTTGCAAGGCGAATCGCTGGACGTGGTGGCGACCTTGCTGTTGGGGTTTCACCCCGCGGAGGAAGCCGAGCCGGGATCCGATTTTGCCGCCGCGCGGTGGATGTGCGGCGAACTGCTGCCGAAAATCCGGCGGCGGCGGCTGGCGCGGTTTGCCGATCTGCAATGGGATCCGGAGTCCTGGCGGCAAGACTTGTTCAGCCGCTTGCTGACGGCGGCGCGAGAACTGGGTTTCGGGTGCAAGGTCCACGCCGATGATGCCATGCCGGCGGCGGCGGTGGGGTTGGCGGTAGAGCATCAGGCGGTGAGCGTCGACCACCTGGAGCACATTGGCTGCGAGGAAGTCGAGGCGCTGGCGCGTTCGCAAACGGTGGCGACGCTGTTGCCCGGCGCATCGTTCCGGAGCGGCCAGTATGCGCCGGCGCGGCCGTTGATCGATGCCGGCGCGGCAGTGGCCATCGCCACCAATTTCAATCCGTGCGATACGCCGGTGTTGAGCATGCAGACGGCCATTTCACTGGCATGCCTGGCGATGGGAATGTCTCCGGCGGAAGCCATCTCAGCCGCCACGGTCAACGCCGCGCGCGCCATTGGCTGCATCGACCGCGGGCTGTTGGCGTATGGCAAGCGGGCCGACATTCTGATCCTGAATGTCAGCGATTACCGGGAGATGCCGCGGCAACTCGGCACCAACCTGGTGTACTTGACCATGACACACGGAAAAGTGGTCTACCGGGAAGGCGCCGTGGCGGAACAGATTTAGCCCAGGGCTAGCCTTCATTCCATCGCGATGGTGATCGCACCGGCGACAATCAGCAGTCCGCCGGCTCCCTTCGCCCAAGTGATGCGTTCACCCAGGAAGAGCGCACTGAGCAGAATCACCAGCGCCACGCTGAGCTTGTCTACCGGCGCCACCCGCGACGCCGGACCGATTTGCAGAGCGTGAAAATAGCACAGCCACGAAAGCCCCGTGGCAATTCCGGAAAGCACCAGGAAAAGCCAGGTCTTGTTCGAAAAGCCTTGGAACCACGTGGGAGCGCGCGTCCCGTAAGCCAGCAGCCACGTGAAGATCACCACCACCGACGTGCGGACGGCCGTAGCCAGATTGGAATCGACCCCGGCAACGCCCAGCTTTGCCAGGATTGCGGTGAGCGCGGCGAAGAAGGCGGACAACAGCGACCAGGTGAACCATGTCATGGAGTTCAAAATACCATGCGCGGTTGCAACCCGCCTTCGCCGCACTGCCGGCGCGTCAGAAATTCTGCTCATCCGCCGACGGTCCGTAGATCGCCGGCACCGGGATATCGTTCAGCCGGAGGTACACTCCGAGCTGCGCGCGGTGGTGGATGGTGTGGTTCATGATGAACGAGCGCAAACACACGATGCGCGGCATAGTGAAGACCGTCTTGCCGCCTTGGAGAAACGCCCAATTCGCCATGTAGTGCTCATCGCTCGCTCCGGCGATGGCGGCGCGAGCCGCGGCGACACCCTTGCCGAAGCGCTCCAGCAATTCCTTCTTCGAACCGGCCGGCTCTTCCTTGTAGGGCGGCGCGCCCGGAGGCGCTACATCGAAGGAATCCTTGGCGATGATATCCTCCGTCCAGGCCACCATGTTGGCGATGTGAGTCGCCAGCGCAATCATGGTGAACGATTTGGGATGCGGCCGCCAGTCGCACTTGTCTTCCGGCACGCGTTCCAGGGTTTTCCGGGTACTGGCCATTTCCTGGTCAAACTCGGGCAATAAGGCGTCGCTAATCTTCATGCTGTCCTCCTTGGAAATATTCGCTTTTTCTTCGCTATCTGTCAAGAGCTATTTTGAGCGGTACTCCCGGCTTGCGGCCATCGCCGCGCCACAACTTACAGAGTCAAAGTCACTTTGTGGAGCGTGCGGGGGCGGTCGGGGTCGAGGCCTTTTTGAGTGGCCAGGTACGCGGCGAAAAGTTGCGCGGGCACAATGTACGGAATGGGTGTGAGCGCATCCTTCAAGCGGCGCGGCAGGCGGATGACGCGGGTCGAGTATTCGGGCGCCTGGAGATTTCCGGAATCGGTGATGGCGACGATTTCCGCGCGGAGGCTCCGTAATTTTTCGAGGGTGTCGCGCATGGAGGGCCAGGTGCGGTCGGGCGGCGCGAAAACAAAGACCGGGAAGCTGGGTTCGACCAGGGCGATAGGGCCATGCAGGAAGTCGGCGGAAGAAAACCGCTCGGCCACCACGTAGCAGGTCTCCATGAGTTTCAGCGCGAACTCGAAAGCGTTGGCGTAATTCAGGCCGCGGCCGACCACCACGGCGTGCCGCATGAAGCGGTAGCGTTCGGAAAGCGACTCGATCTCCGGCGCGAGCGAGAGCGCGGCATCGACGGCTTGGGGAATGCGCTGGAGGTGGGAAAGCCGAAGGCTTCCGCCCAGGGCGTATGCCAGCAGGTAGAGGAGCATCAACTGGCCGGTATAGGTTTTGGTGGCGGCCACGCTTTTCTCTTTGCCGGCCCGCACCAGGAAGACGTGCTCGGCGAGCTTGGCGAGGGTGCTGGAGCGTTCGTTGGTGATTCCGAGGGTGAGCGCTCCCTGGGCGCGAGCGCGCTCCAGCACCAGGTTGGTATCGGTGGATTCGCCGGATTGCGAGAGCGCGACCACCAGGCTGTTGCGGTAATCCAAGCGCGCGTTGTAGAGAGTGGAAATGGAAGGCGCGGCGAGCGAGACCGGAATGCCGGTGGAGATCTCGATGAGGTAGCGGCCAAAGAGGGCCGCGTTATCGGAGGTGCCACGTGCTACCAGCACCACCAGACTGGGTTTTCTCCTGGCAACGAGGCCCCGAAAAGCCTCGGCGCGGCGGAGGGCCCCTGCCAGAGTGCGTTCCAGCGCTTCGGGCTGTTGGCAGATTTCGTCGATCATCCGGGACATAGCTTTTTCACGATAGCAGGCAAAGCGGGGGGTGCGGAAAAAGGCCGGCAGGCGGGGATGCCTGTCCTGCCTCAGAAGACCGTGACCGGGCGTTGATCCGGCCCGGTGCGATAGGTGCGCGAGCCGGCATCGGCAGGAGCCGACGTGAGCAGGACGGGCTTGAGCAGCACCAGCACCTGGTCGCCGGAACTGTCGTGCTCATGCGTGCTGGTGAGCGGCCCCAAGCCCGGGATGCGGGCGGAACCGGCCAGTCCCGCGATGGTGTGACCTTCGTTGTTGTCCAGGAGGCCGGCCACCATGGCCCACTCTCCGAATTTCAGGCGCAGGTCTTCCTTGATGGTGCGGTTTGAGATCACCGGAAGGCCGTTGACCGATTGGCCGGTCAGCACTTTGAACTCGGCGTCGATATCGAGCGAGACTTCTTTGCTGTCATGCACCAGCGGCGTCAGAGTCAAATTCAATCCGAGATCTTCGAAAGTGAAGGAGGGCGCCGGCGCGTAGGAGCCGGTGGCAACGGTGGCGGTGCCATAGCCGGCGGTGATGATGGGATAGCGCTCGCCGACGTGAAAGGTCGTCTTCTGCCCGCTCACGGCGCGGATTACGCTATCGAGCAGCAGACTGCCGGAGGATTGCGACATTTGAGCCACCATGGAGGCGTCGGTGATGCCGATGCCGATCAGGGTCTTGCCCGCGCCGAAACTGAGCAATCCGGAGATGTTGGTGGGAAGCGACGCGAGATTGTTGAAAGCGGTGGTCAGGGCGTTGAACGAAAAGACCTGCGGGAAGTTGATGCCGTAGGTGACCATGTCGTTGCGGCTCACTTCCAGAAACTGCATCTCGATGGCGACTTGCGCGCGGGGCCGCGCCAGTTCCTCGAAGAGCGCCTGCGCGGGCAGCACTTTCGAAATGCGGTCGCGCATCACCACACTGTTGGTGGAAACTTGCCAGTAGACCTTCTCGATGCCCATGGACTGCTGCACGGCGCGCAGGATCTCCTGGAAATCCTGCTGCCCCACGGCATCGGGAACCCTCACCATCACCGTGACGGTGGGCTCCACGGCGGTGCGCTTCTGGACGGTGTCCTGAACCACCATGAAGAGCTTGTCGCTCAAGGGGACGATGAAAGAGCCGGTGGCTGCCTCCAGGCCGTGCAGAGCGTCGCGGTAATCGACGTCATCCATGCGGAAGCGGATGGGGGTTTTCTTGTCGAAATCCGAATCGAAGACGCAATCGAGGCCCCACTCTTTGGCCATTTTTTCAAACAGCTCCTGGCGGTTGCCGAGCAGGTCGAAGCTCTTGCGTCCGGCGGTGGCGGCCAATTCGGTAGGCGGCAAGGGACGGTTGGCCGCGGCCAAAACGTCGAGCGGTGGCTCATCGAAGCGCGGTTCCTCGATGAGATCCCCGATTTCCATAGCGAGGCCGGATGGTTCGGGAATGTTGGGTTTGGGCTTGGCCTCCATGGCGGCGCGCGATTGCACGGCCTGGCTGCGCAGCCAATAGGTCTTATTCTTGGGGTCCAGGGCGGCAGCCTGGGAATACAGCAGGTAGGCTTGGCTCATGTGGCCGGCCTTTTCGGCGGCGCGTCCCTGTTCGTACAACTCCCAGGCCGCGGGATCGTCCGCCAGCAGGCAGCCGGCCATCAAGAGGCCGATCACAGACACACTAAGCCGCACAAAATATTGACGAACAGCCGGGATGGCGCGTGCAGACGATTTGTTTTGTGCGAATCTGGGTAGGGAAACGGCATGCAAAACCTACGGCACCTGCTGGCAACCGATCCGATGGAACTGGTATGGCCGGCGGTGATCTTCGCCATCACGATGGCCGTCGGATGGGTGATCCGCGCCGCCGTGCTGCATGCGCTGCGCGCGTGGACGGCGCGCCGCCAGAGCCTCGGCGGCAGCGTTCTGCACAACGCGCTGCGCGGTCCCATGCTGATCTGGTGCGTGATCCTGGCGGTGCACATTGCGGTGCAAACCTCCGACCTGCCGGCGCGGTACACGGGATGGGCGGCGCGGGGGCTGCTGGCGCTGTGGATTATCTCCCTGACCATGATGTTCATGCGAGTGGCGGGAAACCTGGTGCGCAACTATGGGGACCGCGTGCCGGGCGCGCTCCCGGTGACCACGCTGAGTGAAAGCCTGGCGAAGGTGGCGGTGCTGCTGCTTGGGCTGGTGCTGCTGCTCAAGTACGCGCTCAACGTCGAGGTGACGCCGCTGCTGACGGCTTTGGGCGTCGGCGGGCTGGCGGTGGCACTGGCTCTGCAGGACACGCTTTCGAACCTTTTCGCGGGAGTCTACGTAGCGATGGCGGGACAGATCCGGCTGGGCGATTATATCAAGCTGAATACGGGCGAAGAGGGTTACGTCACCGATATCGGATGGCGCAGCACCACCATGCGCGCCCTGGCCAACAACCTGATCCTGGTGCCCAATAGCAAGCTGGGCCAGGCCATCGTGACGAATTACCATCTACCGGCCCTGCAGATGGCGGCGTCGCTGCAGGTGGGGGTGAGCTACGCGAGCGACCCCGAGCATATCGAGCGGGTGCTGCTGGAGACGGCGCGGCAGGGCGCGGGCGAGATAGCGGGCATGCTGGCCGATCCGGCGCCCACGGTGGCATTCGACCCGGGCTTCGGCGAATCGGCGCTGCTGTTCACAGTGAATTTCCAGGTGGCGGAGTTCGCCGACCAATTCAGCGTGCGCAACGAATTGCGCAAGCGCCTGGCGCGGCGGTTCCGCGAAGAAGGCATCGAGATTCCTTTCCCCACCAGGACGGTGCGGTGGGAGCGGCCGGAACCATGATTTTGCGCCGGCACGGGGCTGGTTGAAAAAGCGGGGCGCCGGCTGGAAAGCCGGCGTTGCGGGCCGGAGGCCCACTCCACGAACAGACGACAAAAAACGATCGTCTGTTCCACTCAGCCGGGAGGCATTACGGTCAGTGAGAGCCAGGAAGGGTGATCGCTATCGTGATAGATGCTCTGGGTGGCGGGAACCAGCCTGGTCTCCGCTGGCGATGGGTCCTCCGGTGTTGGGATTGCGGTCGAAGCGCGGGAAGTTGCTGCTCGAAATTTCGATACGAATGCGATGGCCCTTGAGAAACACGTTGCCAGTGACGCCGGCATCGATGGAGACCTGGTAGAGCTGGCCGGGGTTGGCCAATTCGGGCTTGTCGAGCGCGTTGCGATAGCGCAGCCGCAGGATGCCGTCGGTGAGGTTGCGGGCATATCCATCGGGAAAGACATCGACGAGTTTGGCGGTGAAATCCGTATCGGTTGAGCTGGTCGAAACCCACAGGACGACTTTCACGGGGCCGGCCGCGGTGGTGTCCCGTTTGAGGGGCGCGGTGGTGTAGACCAGAACATCGGGACGCTTCTCGACGGGGCGCTGATCCATGGGGCCCCAGGGGAAGACGCGGGGATTGCAGCAGACCGGTCCGCCGCGGGTGGGGACGGGGTCGCGGGGATTGTAGACGTAGCGGTCCGGAGTGGCACGGGACGGGGGTCTGGCGGTAAGTGCGCCACCGCCCGCGAGGTAGAATTTGCGTCCGCGGGAACGGGAGGGTGGCCACTCACGGTCTTCGAGCCAGCGATTGGCGCCCATCAGGAAAATTTTTGCGGGCGGCGTGGACACGAGGGGCGAATCCTTGCCCATGAGCCATTGATCGAACCATTCGAATTGCAAGGCACGCACGGCGACCTGGGAATCCGGGCCGAAATCGGCATCGGCGAACTTAGCGGACATGTTGTGCGGCCAGGGGCCGATCAGGATGCGGTTGAGACCCGATAGCTTGTGGAGCGCGGCATAGGCATCCAGGTCGCTTTCGGCAAAGTTGTCATACCAGCCGCCGACGGCGAAGACGGGCACGCGGATTTTCGCAAGCTGCTCCTTGGTGCTGATGGCGCGCCAAAAGGCGTCGAAGGCGGGGTGGTCCATGGCTTCGCGATACATGGGCGAAACGGCGCCGGTGGAGGCGATGTCGGCGATGCGCAGCGGCAGGTGCAGCGTGAACTTGGAGAAATCCGGCTGATAGCCCGGCACTTTGAGATTCTCGGCCATCCACTCCAGGCGATTGCCGAGTTTGAAAGCGCCGCCGGTGGAGTAGAAGCGGTCGCGGTAATCGTCGTCGCCGGAGACTACCGGGAAGATGGCTTTGAGGTGGGGATTTTCGAGGAGCGCGGCTTTCCACTGGACGATGCCGAGGTAGGAGCCTCCCGTCATGCCGATGTTGCCATTGGACCAGGAGCGGTGCGCGATCCAGGTGAGGGTGTCGTCGCCATCGGCGGGTTCCTGGTGCAGCGGCTGGAAGGAGCCTTCGGATTCGTAACGGCCGCGAACGTCCTCCACCACCACGGCGTAGCCGTGCTCGACGAAGGCTTGGTAATTGGGGGTGATATCGGCGCCCTTGCCGTACGGCGTGCGCACCAGGATGGCGGGGAAGCGGGCGTGATCCGAGGGCAGAAAGATATTGGCGGAGAGGCGGACTCCGTCCCGCATGGGAATGGGAACGTGCAGTTCCTTGACGATGGGCTGGGGCGGTGCGCCAAAGGCCGCTCCGCAAACCAGCGCTAAGTAGCAAACTCGCACAGCAGTTGCCAGTAACGTATGCCGATCTGTTCCACCCGGTGGCTGGCTTGAATATACGCGGCGCCCCGCTGGCCGACGGTATCCGCCACCTCTTGCATCGATGCTAACAGTATCATGTGAGCGCGCAGGGAATCGAATTCGGAGGTTCCGGGCGAAATGCGCAGGCAGGCGTCTTCGGGAAAGCGCGAGCACTCCAGGCCGTCGGTGAGCAGCACGGGTTTGCCGATGCCCATGAAGCGGATGGCGATGCCGGAGGTTTCCCCGGCGGCGGGGTAGCGGAGGTTGATGCAGGCATCGACGGCGCTGGCGGCCAGCCAGAACTCGCGCTCGAGGAGGTGCGGGCGGCGGAAAACGCCATCGGCGGAGAGCATCGGCTGGACGGCGCGTTCCAGGTCTGAGGAAGCGAACTGGCCGGCTACCAGCAGGGCGGTCCGCGGGTTTTCGCGGTGGAGAGCGGCGAAGGCATCGAGGACCGTGGGCAGGCGCTTGGATTCGCGCAGGTAGCCGAAGACGCCGAACAGGAAGGCGGACGGGTCGATGCCCAGCGTCTGGCGGTAGCGGATGGCTTCGGCGCGGCCGGGCAGACCGGGAGCGGCGAACAGGTGCGGAATTTCGACGATGCGTGCGCGCGCGGCATGCGCGCGGACCATTCCGGCGGCGGCGGGATTGTGCACCACCACGGCGCGGGAGCGTTCCGCAATGCGCTTGAGCATGGGGTAATCGAAGTAGCGGCGGTCGGTGGAAGAGGAGGCGCGTTCACGCCAGAAACCGGCGGCGAGGGAGCGGCTCCATTCCTCGTAGTTGTAAATGAACTCCTGGATGTAAGTCTGCTCGTCCAGCGTGCCCAGCAAAAAATGATTCAGGACGGCGTCGTGCAGCACGGCGACGCCGGGGCTTTCGAGGGCGCGGGCGTAGATGGCGGCGTGGAGCGGGTTGTTGCCGAGGTGATAGAGCGCCACGTCGCAAGCAGCGGGCGAAACTTCGACTTGGCCGTGGCGGCGGAGTTCGGCCAGCAGGGTGGCGGCGTAATCGGCGACACCGGTTGGCGAGGGCGGGAGCGGCGAATAGAAGCCAACGGTCACGCTTTGATTCTCTTGCCAAACAAGGAAGTGCCGACGCGGACGCAGGTAGAGCCTTCTTCGATGGCGGTTTCGAGGTCGTGCGACATGCCCATGGAGAGTTGCGGCAAACCGTGCAACTCAGCAAGCTCGCGGAGGCGGCGGAAAATCTGGCGCGGAGCTTCGGGGTCTTCGGACCAGGGCGGCATGGTCATCAGGCCGATGAGGCGCAGATTGGGACACTGGCGGACGGCGGCGATCAAGGCGGGGAGATTCTCCGGGGCCGCGCCGCTCTTGGCATCTTCGCCGGAGAGCTTGACCTCGAGCATGATGTTGAGCGGGCGGGCGGCTTCGTCGAGGCGGCGGGCGATCTTGGCGGAATCGACGGTCTGGATGGCGTGGAACAGTTCGGCGGCGCGCCGGGTTTTATTGGACTGCAGGTGTCCGATAAAGTGGAAGCGGGCGCCGGCCAGATCGGCCACTTGGGGGGCTTTGGAATCGAATTCCTGGACGTAATTTTCGCCGAAATCGCGGAGGCCGAGTTGGTAAGCCTCGCGAATGGCGGAGGCGGGAAAAACCTTGGTGACGGCCAGCAGCAGGACTGAGGCCGGGTCGCGGTGAGCGCGTTCGGCGGCGCGGGCGATGCGATCCCGCACGGTTGCCAATCTCTCTCCCAGATTCTCCATCACGGTCGGCTTGCCCCAGTATAACCAGGAAGGCGGGTAGGGAGCGGTCCATTTCGGCACGGTTCAGGCCGGTAAGCAGACCGATGTGGTGGTGCTTGAACGAAATCCGGTCGCGCGCGTTCGCCGATCTAACGCGGAATCAAGCTGGTTTGCTAAGGATAGCGCCAGCTACGAACGCTCCAAACCGCTTGATTCTATTAGGGCTCTATAGGACCTCCATAAACGGGTAAAAAGTACCCGAAAATCAATCGTATTGTTACAAAACTGCTGTATACTCGTGGCATAGCATGCAAAACGGTCTCGCAAACCGTTGGATTAGGGTCTTTAATTTAGATTAGGGTCTCAAACTTGTAGAGATATTTTTTGGGAGGTTTTCTCGATGAAAGCAAAGTGTTTCGCAGCGCTGTTGTTTGTCTCCGCTTCCCTCTTTGCGCAGTCCGGTGGCGTGGCGGGAATCTCGGGCGTAGTCAAAGATCCAAGCGGCGCAGTTGTACCGAACGCCAAGGTGGTCATCTCCACCGTATCGCAAGGGGAGTTGCGCACGCTTGAGACGAATGGCGCCGGGATCTTTGCGGCGCCCGCCTTGATTCCGGGCGCCGGCTATAAGGTCGCGGTGACCGCCCCTGGATTTGCCGCGTATACGGCGACGGTGGATTTGCAGGTTGGCCAGAACTTGAATCTCAGCATCTCGCTGGCCGTTGGCCAGACGACGACGACTGTGGACGTGACCGCAGCCGCTCAACTCCTGGAGGATACGAAGAGCGACGTTTCCCAGGTGGTCGGCACGCGCGAGATTATGGACCTGCCGATCAACGGCCGCCGCGTCGACTCTTTCGTGCTGAATACGGCCGGTGTGACCAATGACGCCACCTTCGGTCTGCTTACATTCCGCGGCGTAGCCGGCAATAACTCGTTTCTGCTGGATGGCAACGACAACACCGAGCAGTTCTACGACGAGAACGCCGGGCGAACCCGGATCCAGTCGCAGATCTCCGCCGACGCGGTCCAGGAGTTTCAGGTGGTATCGGCAAATTTCTCGGCCGAATACGGCCGGGCCATGGGCGGCGTGGTGAACACGGTGACGAAGAGCGGCACGAACAGCATTCACGGAAGCGCATTCTACTTTCTGCGCAGCACCGGCTTCGACGCCCACGATCCTTATTCCGCCTTTAACCCCACCGAACATCGCATTCAGACCGGCGGAACGTTAGGCGGGGCGATGGTCAAGGACAAGCTGTTCTTCTTCCTGAGCGCGGACGTCACGCGCCGGAACTTCCCCTTTGTGGATAGCCAGGTAAAGGCCACCTACCTCGACTCCGTGAACCAGGTCTGGTTGACCTGCGGGGCGCCCGCGACGACCGCTCAGTGCGCGGCGATTAACCCACTGCTGCCGCGCTTTTTTGGACAGATTCCGCGCAAGGCGAGCAATGACCTGTATTTCGGGAGGATGGACTATCACCTGAACGACCGCAACACATTCAGCGCCAGCTTCAATTTCCTGCGCTGGAAGTCGCCGAACGGTATCCAGACCGGCCTTTCTTCCACGACCGGGGCGGGAATCACGGGCAACGGCGACGACAGCGTGACCGTGCGCAACGGGAAGGCGACCTGGACCTCAGTGATCTCCAACAACATAGTGAATGCATTCCGCTACGGCCTCGATACCGACCGCCAGGCGGACGGGTTCGATCAGGCGGAGCTTGGCGGCGGCCTTGGCTATCTGGATGTGTCGGTGGCCGGCGTCCAGCTTGGACCCGCGACCTACCTTCCGCGCGTTGAGCCTTTGGAAGTTCGCCACGAGATCGCCGACGATGTAAGCTGGACAAAGGGCAAGCACACGATCAAGTTGGGGTTCACCTTTGAGCATGTCAACGACAACGTCAACTATCTCAGCAACCGGTATGGCTCCTATACCTATGCGACCCCGACCACATTTGCGCAGGACTACTCCGGCAACACCGCCGGCCTCCACAGCTACTCGGGTTACACCCAGACGTTCGGCAATCCTCTGGTGGATTACATCATCAAGGACATCGGATTCTATCTCGAGGATCAGTGGAAGGCTTCGGATCGCCTGACGCTGACCGTGGGCGCGCGGTACGAGCATTCGTTTATGCCGCCGCCTCCAACCGCCAATACGGGGTACCCGCTGACCGGAGCGACGCTGCACACCGGCTCGGTGAATCTGATGCCGCGCATCGGACTGGCCTACCGGGTCAACGATAAGACGGTGATCCGCGCCGGCGCCGGCACGTTCTTTGCGCGTGTGATCGGCGGCATGCTGGACGACGTTTACACCGGCAACGGAATCTATCAGATTTCGGACAGTTTGAGCAACGCGACGCTGATTGCGCAGGGACCGGTATTTCCCAATGCCCTCGCGGGTCCGCTGACATCAATTACCGCGGGCGCTTCTACCCTTGATGTCCTGGCTCCCAACCTGAAAACGCCATATTCCGAACAGGCAACGGCTGCCGTGGAGCGGCAACTCTCGAAGGACATGGTGCTTACGGTTTCCGGAATCTTCAGCCGCGGAGTCAATCTCTACGGTACGCAGGACATCAACGCTCCGGCGCTCGGTGCGCCGTTCACCTACACCATCACTGGCGCACCCTCCAACTTTCCAACCGCCTACGGCACTCAAGTTTACACGGGTGCGCGGCCGAACCCCGCTTTCGGAGCCATATACGAAGAAACCAACGGCGTCAGCAGTTGGTACGACGCGCTCGTCATTGCTTTTGACAAGAGGTTCTCTCATGGATTCGAGTCGTCGGCATCGTACACCTGGTCCCACGAAATCGACGACGGGCAGGGTGCAGCCACCAACGCGATCTTCGGATTCAGCGATGCGCTTTGGACGTACAACGGACAATATACCTTCGATAAAGGCAGCGGCTCGCTCGATCAGCGGCAGAGGTTTACCTACACGTTTGTGTGGGCGCCTACCTTCACGCATTCCAGCAACGCATTCGCCAAATACGTAATAAACAACTGGCAGCTTTCGAGTATTACGACGATCCAGAGCGGCCGTCCGTCCGGAAGCCCGACGATCCATCTCACCGACACGCCGGTCACCGGCATGTTATACAGCGCCGACGCTCTCAACGGGTTTAACGGGAACTTCCGCGTACCGTTCCTGCCGGTGAATAGCCTCTACACGCCGTGGGTGGAAACGGAGAATTTCCGCCTGACCAAGATCATTCCGCTGCCCCGCGAGGGCATGAAGCTCGGTCTCAGCTTCGAGGCGTATAACATTGCCAACAACTGGTCGCCCACGGCCCTGACGTCACAGATGTTTACCGAGACGAAGGGCGTGCTTACTTACACCCCGACGGCCTTCAATGTTGGATCGAGCGACGGTGGTTTCCCCGATGGCACGCAGGCCCGCCGCCTGCAGGTCAGCGCGCGCCTGACGTTCTAGACCCGACACAAACCGGGCGAGGCAGACGACGAGGTCTATCGTCTGCCTCGTTTTTTTGTGTTCGGGTGGGATTCCTTTCAAGGGCACAGACATTGGCGATGATGACGTGCCGCACTCGTGCGTGCCGCGCCGGCCGGCACGCATGCCGACGCGGGGCGCCGCTGCGCTACCCGTACCTCGCCAGCTGTGTCGAGACGAGTCAGTCTCGACACGGCACGCACGAGTGCGTGCGCCACTACGTCAGTCCGTCTGTTGGGCGGACTCCCGCACGTAGAAGCGCCGGCCGCAGGCGCGGCAGTGGCGGGGAACGCGGCGCCAGCTCTTCATGATGGCGTCCAGGATACCGCGGGGTTTGGACGGCGCAATGTCCTGTTTGAAGCAGCGCGGGCAGCGCAGTTCCCCGGGTTTTATGTCGATTTTCGAGGTGACTTCCAACCCGGCAGTCTAACAGACGACACAGGTGCGTGTCGATAGTCGAAACTAGCGTGAAGAGTGTTAGGCTGTAGGGCGTGCGTAGTTTCTTGATTTTTCTCTCGCAGCGCAAGTTCTTACGAAGATGGCTGGAAACTTCTTCTCTGGCCCGGCGCCTCGCCTCCCGTTTTGTGGCGGGCCACGACCTGGACCAAGCGCTTGCCGCGTGCCGTGAAATGAACTCGGCCGGTATTACCGTCACCCTCGATCACCTGGGCGAAAGCGTGGCGTCGCTGGAGGAGGCCGCCGAGGCCCGCGATGTCTACCTCCGGGCCTTGAATGCCATCCACGATTCCGGAGTTCAGGCCAACGTGTCGATAAAGCTGACACAATTCGGCCTGGATTTTTCCGCGGATGCTTGCCGCGCCAATGTCGAGCAACTGGTGGAACAGGCCGCGCGCCTGGATAGCTTCGTGCGCATCGATATGGAGGACAGCTCGTATGTGGACCGCACCCTCGATACGGTGTGCGATATGTACCAAAAATATCGCCACGTGGGGGTGGTAATCCAGGCGTATCTGTACCGTAGCGCGAAGGATACCGAGAGGCTGTGCCAGCAGGGCATCAGGGTGCGGCTGTGCAAGGGCACCTACCTGGAACACGCCGATGTGGCCTTCCCGCGGAAGCCGCAAGTGGACGCCAACTTCATCGCGCTGATGAAAGTACTACTCGATCGAGGCCAGTATCCGGCGATTGCCACGCACGATCCGAAGATGATCGAAGCCACCAAGGCTTACGTGGCGGAGCACAATATCCCGCGCGACGCCTTTGAGTTTCAGATGTTGTACGGCATCCGCCGTGACCTGCAGCAACAACTGGTGCAGGATGGCTACCGGATGCGGGTCTACGTGCCGTTCGGCAAGGCTTGGTACCCATACTACATGCGGCGGCTGGCGGAGCGGCCGGCCAACGTGTTCTTTATTCTGCGTAACGTATTTAAACTCGGATCGTAAGTTTAGGCCGTAATCCTGGGCAGGGAAGGGCGTGCTACCGTAGGAACTAGGGACGCGCACTGTTCGTCTAAGGGATTATGCGCTACTGGGCCTATCTCGCCGGCAAACTGGCAGTGGCGGCGGCGCCTCTTTACGGGTTGCTGTGGTGGTTAGGAGAGATTTTCCCCCCCACCAAGGACCAGATGGCGCCGCTCAACAGCGGGATGCAATTTCTGTTGTGCGATCTGGCGCTGCTGGTCTGGTTTCTGCTGTGCGTCGGCGCGCTCTACGTGATTATCTGGGACCAGCGGCGGCGCTGCCGGGTGTGCCTCAGGCGGCTGCGCATGCCGGTGGAGACGGGTTCGTGGGGCTATATGCTGGAACTGGGGCGGCCGCGCATCGAGTCCATCTGTCCTTACGGCCACGGGACTTTGAAGAAAGAAGAACTGCAGATCTCGGGATTGACCAACGCCGAGTGGACACCCCATTCCGACGATATCTGGGATGAATTATGCGCCCCCGGCAAGGATGCCGGCCAAGACAAGTGACCCGCGTCCCACGGTGGCGGATTGCAGCGGGCTGCCTGATTCTGGCGGCACTCCTGCTGGCGGTGGTGCTATTCACCCCGCTCTATGTGCGCAACCTTGAACTGCGGAGTTTCGTGGCCGGAATTACACGCGATGTGAAGAATCAGGAAAAGCCGGATGGTATCCTGCGCACCTGGGTCTTGGAAAAAGCTGAACAGCTTAAACTTCCGGTAACGGAAGACAACGTGCACGTGATGCGTGGGCCGGAGGGCCTGCGGATCGATGTGCGCTATTCCGTTCGGGTCAATCTGCCCCTATATACGGTGGACTTGCACTTCTATCCGGGGGCGGGCAGCCGCTAGGAAGCAAGGGCTGCGCCCTTGAAATCCTGCCGCGAGCGGCCGCTCGCTGACGCTCGCGGTTGTGTGCTGAGTCGGGATATAGGAGCCGGAGGACAGGGATGCTTCGGCCTGCCGGTTGAGCACAACGAGAACATGCGAAAATTAGGGGTAGTGGAGAAACCCGCGCAACAACATGGGATGAGCCTTCGCATCCCCACCGGTTCGGCCCTGGCAGGGATCTTTCTGTCGCCAATAGGGCGGGTTGTGATCATGGGCGGGGCCGTGCTGGTGATCGTGACGCTGGGCATCTTCACGTTTTTCTACGCCCGGTACTCGCGGGTGATCGACGAAAAGCTGAACGCGGGGCCGTTTGCGAACAACGCCAAGATTTTCGCCGCGCCGGAATCGGTGGGAGTGGGGGACTCCATTTCACCGAACGACATCGCGGCCGAGTTGCGGCGGAGCGGGTACAACGAAGCGCGCGGGAACACCATCGGGTATTACCAGATCCGCCCCAACGAGATCGAAATCTTCCCGGGTACGGAGTCCTACTTCGACCAGGAGGCGGCGGTGATCAAGTTCGCGGGGGGGCGCATTTCACAAATCGTCTCGCTGCAGGACAACACTTCGCGCAATCAGTACCAACTGGAGCCGCAGCTCATCACCAACCTGTCCGGCCAGGCGCGCGAGAAGCGCCGGCTGGTCAGATTTGCCGATATCTCTCCGGTGCTGGTGGAGGCGGTGACCTCGGCGGAGGACAAACATTTCTTCCAGCACGCGGGATTCGACCCGGTGCGCATCATCAAGGCGGCGTACGTGGATATCCGCCAGGGCCGCAAGGAGCAGGGAGCTTCGACACTGAGCCAGCAACTGGCGCGCATGTTCTTTCTGGACCAGGACAAGCGCTGGACGCGCAAACTGGCGGAGATGATCATCACGCTGCAATTGGAGCAGAAGCTCACCAAGAACGAGATTTTCGAGGATTACGCCAACCAGATCTACCTGGGGATGCGCGGCACGTTCCGCATTCACGGGTTCGGCGAGGCGGCCGAAGCATACCTGGGCAAGGACCTGAGCCAGATCAATCTGCCGGAAGCGGCGGAGCTGGCCGGGCTGATCCAGCGGCCGGCTTACTTCGATCCGTTCCACCATCCGGACCGGATGAAGGAACGGCGGAACGTGGTTCTGGGGTTGATGCGGTCGAACGACTTCATCACGGACCAGGACTACGCGCTGGCCATTGATGCGCCGCTGACGGTGGCCCGCGGCGCGTCGCAATCGGCCGAAGCGCCGTACTTCGTGGATGAAGTGAACGACGAGCTGCAGGCCAAGTTTCAGGACGCGGATTTCCAGTCGAACGCCTTCCGCGTGTACACCACGCTGGACCTGCGGCTGCAGCGCGTGGCGGGGGACGCCATTGCGGCGGGCATGAAGTTGGTGGACGACCAGATCAAGCGGCAGCGGCGCTTCCGGGGACAGACGCCGCCGGAGCCGCAGGTGGCGCTGGTGGCGCTCGATCCGCACACGGGCGCGGTCAAGGCCGTCGCGGGGGGACGCAACTACGGGTTGAGCCAGCTCAACCGTGTCCTGGCCAAGCGGCAGCCGGGTTCGATCTTCAAACCGTTCGTGTATGCGGCGGCGATGAATACGGGAGTGGAGGAAGGGTCGCGGGTGTTGACGCCTTCCACCATCGTCGACGACGAGCGCACCACGTTCTGGTTCGACGGCAACTCGTACTCGCCGCACAATTTCGACGACGAGTACTACGGCAACGTGCCGTTGCGATTTGCGTTGGCGCATTCCCTGAATTCCGCCGCGGTGAAAGTGGCGGAGATGGTGGGCTACGGCGCGGTGGTGGAGATGGCGAATCGCGCCGGTATGAATTACAAGATCCAGCCGACGCCGGCAGTGGCGCTGGGGGCATACGACATCACGCCGCTCGAAGCCGCGGGCGCGTACACCATGTTCTCGAACCAGGGCCGGTACGTGAAGCCGGACTTTATCACGCTGGTGCGGGACCAGAACAGCAAAGTGCTCTACCAGCACAAAGACGAATCCAAGCAGGTGCTGGACCCGCGCGTGGCGTACCTGATGACCAACCTGATGGAAGAGGTGCTGCGGAGCGGCACGGCGGCGGGCGCGCGGGAGCACTACGGTTTCAACGTGCCGGCGGCGGGCAAGACGGGAACGTCGCGCGACGGGTGGTTCGCGGGCTACACCTCCGAACTGCTGTGCGTGGTGTGGGTGGGGTTCGACGACAACCGGGATTTGGATTTGGAAGGGGCGCATTCGGCGGCGCCCATCTGGATGCAGTTTATGAAGAGCGCCCTGGCGTATCGCGAGTATCGCGACGCCCAGCCGTTCGAAGCGCCGGGCGGAATTGTAACGATCGATATCGACCCGAAATCGGGGATGCCGGCGACGGCGGCATGTCCGGAGCGCAGGGCCGAGGTTTACATCGCCGGGACGCAGCCGGTGGGGGCTTGCCCGCTGCACGGCGGACGGTATGGCATCACCACTTCGGCGGGCTGGGATACGCCGCCTCCGGAAGGCGCGGGGCGGCCAGCCGCGGGAACTCCGGAGACACGGCCGCAAATCGGCGGTATGGCCGATGATGACGAGGCGGCAGCCCGGGCGATAGCGCGCCGCGCCGCGCGCCAAGCACCGCAGGAGGCGCCACAACGCACCAAGGCAGCGCCGCCGCAGACGGCGCAAGCAACCACCAAGGATGCCAAGAAGGCGGAGCAAAAGCCGAGTTTGCTCCGCCGATTGCTGAATGTGTTTAAATAAGGCGAAGGGGGCTACTATGATGTCCCGTCCTCTCTCTGTGGTGGTTGCGGCAGTTGTCACCGGAGGCTGGCTGTTCGGGCAGGCGGGCAGCTCCACGGTGGCCGCGGGAAAGACGCCCGCCTCCCCCGTGCCTCAGACCGCGGTGCCCGACAAACCCGTGGTTACACCCGAGCTGCGCGGCGATATCTTCATGGCGAAGAAGCAGTATCGCGAAGCTATTGAGGCCTTTCACCAGGGTTCACCAAATGACCCCGTGCTATTTAACAAGTCAGGAATTGCATATCACCAGTTACTGCAGTTGGATAACGCTCTGAAGAGTTACCAGCGGGCGGTGCATTTGAAGAAAGACTACGTGGAGGCGATCAATAATATCGGCACCGTCTATTACGCGCGCAAGAACTTTCGCCGGTCTATCTCGTATTACAAGCGAGCCATTCAGATCGCTCCTCAGGCGACCAAGACGGCATCGATTTACAGCAACCTGGGGACGGCTTATTTCGCGCGCAAGCAATACAAAGAGGCGACCGACGCGTTTCAGACGGCGATGACCCTGGATCCCGAGGTGTTTGAGCATCGCAGCAGTTTCGGCGTTTTGCTGGAAGAGCGCAATGTCGAGGAACGCGCCAAGTATCACTACTATGTAGCCAAAATGTACGCCAAGAACGGCCGAACGGAGCTGGCGTTGCAGTATCTGCGGAAAGCGCTGGAAGAGGGGTTCAAGGACAAGAAGCAGATTGAGAAAGACCCCGAGTTCGCATCCATGCGCGACATGAAAGAGTTCAAGGAACTGATGGCGTTGGAGCCGCGTGTCTTATAGGACCCTGTGGGTAGCGCTGGGAGCGGCGCTTCTGGCGGCGTGCTCCCAGCAGCCGGTCCGGCCGGCGGTGGAGCGCATCGCGATCCTTCGATTCGAAAACCTGGGAGAGGATCCGTCCGCCGACTGGATGGGCCGGGCGTTTGCGGAGATCATCACCGGCGAACTGGCGGGAACGCCGGATACCTATGCCATTCCGTCGGCGCGCTTGCACAGCCTGGATGGCGCATTGGGGCCGCGGCCAGTCGCGGCGCCGGGGATTTCGGGCGAGCGCAGCCTGGCGCTGGCGGCAGGCGCCAATCGCATCGGGTATGGGGAATACCGGGTGCTCGGCGGGAAGCTGGAAGCCAGGCTGGCCATGGAAGATCCGGCCAGCCATAAGGCGGTGAGCAGCATGGCTGTCTCGGGCGGGGCGGGCGATATCATTGCCATAGCCTCCTCGCTGGCGCAGGGCATTTCCGGCAGAATCGCGCCATACGGCACGCGCAATCCGCAGGTGGTGAAGGTATATGCCGGGGTGATCGAATCCGCCGATCCGGCGGCGGCGGACAACTTGCGGCAGGCGATTTCCGCGGACCGCGATTTTGGGCCGCTCTACAGAGAACTGGCGCAGGTGAAGTTGCGGCAGCAGGACCGGTCCGGCGCGCTGGCGGCGCTGGACGAAGCGCTGGCGCGAGGCGCTTCCATCGGCGCCCTGGAAGAGGCGCGCACGAAATTCGAGGCAGCCACACTCAGAGACGACCCGGCGGCGCGCGAGCAAGCGTTGATCGCGCTGACCCACGCCGATGCCGCGGACCCGGTGGTGCGGCGCGAACTCGGCTTCCTGTACATGGGACGCCACCAGTACGCTCAGGCGGCGGCGTCGCTGCGGAGTGCGTTGCGCATTGAGCCCGACGATGCGGAGTCGCTGAACCAACTCGGATACGCCGCGGTGTACGCCGGCAACCTGGAGGAAGGAATGCAGGCCTTGCGCCACTACCGGCAATTGCAGCCGGAGAGCGCCAACCCGCTGGACTCGCAAGGCGACGTCAACCTGGTGGCAGGCCGGTTGCGGGAAGCGGAAGGTTATTACCTGGCGGCCGCCAAGAAGAACCCGGAGTTCTATGGAGGCGTGGATTTCCTGAAGGCTGCCATGGCGCGGCTGATGAGCGGCGACGCGGCCGGCGCGGATGACGCCGCGGGGCAGTATTTCGCCGCACGCACCGCGGCCCATGACCCGCTGGTGGAACTGCGGCGGGTGGAGTGGCAATGGATCAGCGGCCGGCGCAAAGCCGCGTACCAGCAGATGGAAAAGCTGGCCGGCAGTCCGGAACGGGAAATAGCGGCGGCGGCCACCGCGGAGGCGGCTCTATGGAGCCTGATGATGGGGAACCGCGAGGCCGCGGCGGCGCTGGCGGAGAAAGCTCTGGGCTTGGCGACGCCGGGGCAGGCAGTGACGGCCACGGTGGCGCGGTTTCTGTCGCAGCCGGCAGCCTCACCGGCGGAATGGGCGGCGCGCGCCGAGCGGCTGGCGCCCAACCCGGCACAGGCAGCCATTCGCAACACCACTCTGGCATACGCTTTCCTGCTGTCCAAACAGTATCAGGCCGCTACACCCGTTCTCGAAGGGTTGTACCGCCAGGGTCAGTCCGCCGATGAAGGCCTTCCCGTGCTGCTGGCCTGGGCTTACCTCGAAACCGGACGAACCGCCGACGCCGCGGCGCTGCTGCAGTTCAACCCAATTCCCTCGACCGCCGGCCTGGAGCCGTTGATGTCTTTCTATTTTCCCCGGATCTATTACCTCCGCGGCCAGGCCGCGGAGCGGCTCGGCAAAGCCGGGGAAGCACAACGGAATTACGCGCTGTTTACGAAGGTTTCCGGTCCCGAACCGCTGCCGTGAAGGCGTGGAAAAACCGGTTGGCAGGCGAAAGAGGGTGCCTCACTTCTAATACCTGGCGGGACGGAAGATCGCAGAAAAATAGTGTGGGAGTTTTCTGCGGTGGAACATATGCGGTTGGCAGGCGAAAGTGCCCGCCCCACTTCTAGTTTGAGCACCCGGGAACTCGCCATGCGCACGCTATAGTAGAGTCAATGCCAGTCGGTCGGCTGCTCTCGCTCGCGGTGGTGGTGTCGGTGTCGATTGCACCGGCGCGGGCGCAGCGGTACGGAGAAATTTTCGGCAAGATCGTGGATTCCTCGCTGGGCGGCGTGTCCGATGCGTCGATCATGCTCGTCGACGAAGACACCGGCTTTCGCCGGACGTCGCAATCCGAAACCGGTGGCGCGTATGCCATCGGGTCGCTGGCGCCGGGCAGTTACAAGATCACCGTTCGCAAGGAAGGCTTTCGCCCGGTGATGATGTTCGGCGTCAGGGTGTCGGCCGGCGTCGCGGCGCGGCAGGATTTTCAATTGCCCCTGGGCAGCATCGAAGACAGCGTCACCGTGGTGGGCACCGCGCCGGCGCTGGAGCGGCCCGATGCGTCCGCCGGCGGCCAGTTCGATCTCGACGAAGTCGGCCAGCTTCCGCTCAACGGCCGCGGTGTCATCACGCTGCTCGAGCTGATCCCGGGCACCAATGTAATTCCGGCCACGCGCGGCGATGCCGGCCAGTTCACCACCGGCGGCATGCGCGCCAATACCAACCTCTTCACCGTGGATGGCATCAGCGCCAACACGGGCGTGAGCGCCGGCGGACTGCCGGCGCAATCGAGCGGCGGCTCGCTGCCGGCCTTGAGCGCCTTCGGCAGTCTGGATTCCATGATCTCGGTGGAGGCCGTGCAGGAGTTCAAATTGCAGACTTCCACCGCCGTGGCGGAATTCGGGCGCATGCCGGGAGCCAGCATTGCGCTCTCCAGCCGCGCGGGCACCGACCAATTCCACGGCGCCGCCGTTTTCCGCTACCGCAACCAATACATGGGCGCCAACGACTGGTTCGCCAACCAGGCCGGCTATCCCCGCGCGCCGCTGGGCTACGAAGACTTCGCGCCGTCCTTCGGCGGGCCGCTCAAGCGCAACCGCACCTTCTTTTTTCTTACTTACGAAGGCATCTGGCTCGACCAACCATATATGTACAAGGTCCCGGTGCCTTCAGCCGATGTGCGCCTGGCCGTAAGCCCCGCCGAACAGGCCGTGCTCAACCTGTTTCCGCAGCCAAACCAGGGCTTGATCGCACCTAGTGTCGGCTTATGGACCGGCCAAATCAACCGCGCCGCCGGCCTGACCAGCGGCAGCGCCCGCATCGACCAGGCCGTTACGCCGCGCGTGACGCTGTTCGCGCGTTACAGCGATTCCCCCTCGCACAACGATTTCGGGATGCCGCAGGTCAACCACCTCAACCTCCGCGCGCAATCCCTGACTCTGGGGCTGAATGCCCGGCCCACCTTGCGCACCGTTCTGGACGTGCGCGTCAACGAATCGCAATCCAGCGCCGATTCCATCTGGACCGACAGCGCCGGCTCCGATGCGCCGGGCTGCGCGCTGGCGACCCTGGCAGCCGGCTTCTTCCCCAGGAACACCATCACGTGCGACGATCTGGTGCGGCTGTCCATCAACGGGATCGGCCAGGTGATCTCGGGACGGGAAGGCTCGCGCCGCGAGCGGCAGTTCCAGATCGTGCCGACCGCGGGGCTCAACCTGGGCCACCACTCGATCAAGCTCGGGGCCGATTACCGGCGCATCCTGGCGATCCGCCGCGATCCTACCGGCAGCACCAACCTGATCGACGAAAGCGCCGATACCATTACGCTGCTGCAGGATTGGTGGGACGCCTACGCGGCTCCCGTCAACGCAAGCGTGGGCGTCGAGGAGCTTTCCGTGTGGCTGCAGGACACTTGGCAAGTGAGTTCGCGGCTCACCGTGGCGGCCGGGCTGCGCTGGGAATTCAGCCCCGCGCCCACCGTGGCGGGCTATTTTCTGGATGTCACAAGTAACAGCCTGGTATTGAATACGCAACCTCTCTGGCCGACCTCCTGTCACGACTTCGCACCGCGCCTCGGCCTGGCTTGGCGCCTCACTAAGGAGGGACGGACGGTGCTGCGGGCGGGCGGCGGCCTCTACTACGACTCCAGCATGAGCATTGCCACCGATGTCATCAACGGCGGCCCGTTCAGCGCTTCCAGGCTCACCAGCGGCATCTCTCCGATCTCCACTTCCTCGCTGATGTTCGGCTTCGAACAAGGGCTGAAGCTGCCGCAGGTGAGGCAGTGGAACGTGTCGCTCGAGCACGGCTTCGGCACTCACGATGTGGTCTCGTTGGGCTATGTGGGATCTTCGGGCCGCGGCCTGATCCGCCGCGAAGCCGGCGGCGCCGGGTCGAACGGCCAGGACTACGTAGCACTCACCACGAACCAGGCCGCATCGAGTTACAACGCGCTCGAAGCGCAGTACCGCCGGCACGTGGCGCGCGGCCTGGATGCGGTGGCATCATACACCTGGTCGCACTCGCTCGACAATGATTCCAGCGACGCATTCCTGCTGTGGTCCGCCAACGGCGCCGGCATCGGCGGCGACCACGCGTCCAGCGATTTCGATCTGCGGCACTCCCTGACGGGCGCCGTCAGCTACGAACTGCCGCCGCCGAATTCTCCGCGATTCACCGCCAGGCTGCTGGGCTCCTGGGTCTTCGACGGCATCGTGCACGCGCGCACCGGCTTCCCCATCAACTTGCAGCAGGAGGAAGAGATCGACGCCATCAATGTGGTAAATGCCTATCGTCCAGGCTGGGTCTACGGCCAGCCTCTTTGGATCTCCGATACCAATGCGCCCGGGGGAAAGACGCTCAATCCGGCGGCGTTCTCGATTCCAGGGACCTACAATACCACGCAGGGAAACCTGGGGCGCAACGTTCTCAGTGGTTTCGGCATGAAGCAGGTGGATCTTTCGCTGAAAAGGGAATTCCCCTTCAGCGAAAAGCGCGGCATTCAATTTCGTCTGGAAATCTTCAACGCCCTCAACCTGGCCAACTTCGCCGACCCCATCCGGTTCATGGATAGCCCGCTGTTCGGGCAATCGACCTCGATGCTGAATAGCATGCTCGGGACGGGCAGCTCCGGAAGCGGCCTGGCGCCGATTTTGCAGATCGGCGGCCCGCGGTCGGCACAACTATCAGTGCGCTTTCACTTTTAGCATTGACGACAACTAAGGCGCGAGCGCCGACAGGAATGTCGGCGTTGCGGGCTGGAAAGCCCGCTCCACGAGGAGGGCGAAAGCGCGTCAGAATTCCTTCCGCGGTGCCGCTTGACTGGCGCCCACACGGCCGGCTACGACCTCCGCTTCAAAGTAATTCTCGCCCCGGAAGCGCGCGCCGGACATGCGGCGCAGCATGGCAAGCTGGCCCACGTGCGTCAGAGCATCGGCGATGGGTCCTTGGAACATGCGCTCAGCGGGGATTGCCAGGGGTGCGCCGTCCGCGACGCGCGTGTCGAGCGCCTGGAGCGCCGCGAAGAAACGAGCCGCGCCCTGCTCCAAAGGGAGCGGCGGCGAATCGTGCCATTGTTGCCGGCCGTCGCTCATCCCCAGAGCCCAATCCAGCAGGTCGCCCATGTGCGCCAGTATCTGGCCCGGCGTGCGTGAGCCGGCATCGGCCCGATAATCCGCGAACTCTGCCGGAGCGCCGCGCAGAGCTTTCGCGCCACGATAAGCCAGAGTGGCCAGGGTGTGGCGGAACAAGTCGGTTTTTCCGTCCATTAAGACCTCCCGAAATCGATGAATCCACGCACCGGGTCGGTGGAGAGAAGCGTGACGCGCAGGCGGTCGCCGACGTCAAGCCCCTGCTCGCCGTGCATGAGGCGGCCTTCCACGGGCGGGCCCAGCACGCGCACAAAGACGCCCTTGGGCGTAACGCCCGTAACCACGGCGGGGAACTGCTGGCCCACGCGGCTGCGCAGCGCCACCGCCGCCATGCGTTTGTCCATGTTGCGGCGCACCTTGCGCGCGGCGTCTTCCTTGAGCGTGCAGTTGCGCGCGATGCCGTCCAGTTCGTCGTCCGTATAGGGCCTGCCAGGAAGCGCCTTGAGCAGCCGCTGGGTGACCAGATCGGCGAAGCGCCGGTTGGGCGCGGTGGAGTGCGTGTAGTCGTGCACGGCCAGGCCGAAGTGGCCCATTTGGTCATCGCCGGGCCGGAGCAGCACGTATTCGCCCGGCCCCATCAGCTTGAGCACGCTGAGCGAGACGTCGGCGTAGTGCACGGCATCGGCCTTCTTGCGGTTCAGCAGGAACGCGTTCAGCGCGCCGGAATCGGGCTCGGCCGGAAGCTGTTGGCCGTACTGTTTGGCCAGCTCGACGATGCGCGCCCAGCGTTCCGGGGACTTCACCACGCGGCGGATATTGGAGACGCCGGCGGCGCGCAGAGTCTGCGCCATTACTTCGTTGGCGCCGATCATGAAATCTTCGATCAAATGCGCGGCGCGGTTGCTCTCTCGCGCGGTGATTTCGGTGACGTGACCGTTGGTGATGACAGGCTCCGGTTCGGTGCGGTCGAAGGTGAGCGCGCCCAGGCGATGGCGGGATTCGCGCAACGCCTCCGCGGCTTCGTCCTGCAAATGAAGCTGCGCCTCGAGATCGGCCGACGCGGCCACCTTGGGCGGCGCACCGGCAGTTCCTTCGAGCCATGCGCCCACTGCGTTGTAAGTGAGTTGCGCGCGGTTGCGCACATTGGCGCGATAGACTTTGCCGGCGCTGAGCCCGCCATCGGCGGCCACCACGAACTCAATCACCACGGCGGCGCGGTCCTGGTTTTCGTTGAGCGAGGTCAGGTCCGTGGAAAGCCGCTCGGGCAGCATGGGGAAGGTGTGGACGCCGGCGTATACGGTGGTGGATTCGCGCGCCGCGTGATGATCGAGCGGCGTGGCCTTGGTCACCGCCGAATCGACATCGGCCACACCCACCAGCACGCGGATTCCGGCGGCTACGCGCTCGGCCCACTCAATCTGGTCCAGGTCGCGGGAATCGTCATTGTCGATCGAAGACCAGAGCAGGCCGGTGAGGTCCTTCAGGTTGTGATCGGGCTGTAAGTGGATGGCGGCGAGTTGTTGCTGCGCATCGGCCGGGAAGTCCGGTTCAAAGCCTTCATCGGTCATCTCCTGGCGGGCCAGCGCCACCAGGTCGAACGGTTCATGAGGCATAGAATCCGAGGGTAACACGGGTCCTCCGGCGCCCGGCTGGGCAGGCGGCACCGCCTGCCCCACCCTATCTGCGTATCAACTTCCAAGCCAGCAAAAGCCAGGCGGCGATGAAAGCCACGCCGCCGAACGGGGTGATGGCGCCCAACATGCGCGTGCCGGTGACGGCCAGCAGGTACAGGCTGCCGGAGAAAATCAGGATGCCGGCCAGCAGCAGCCAACAGATGGTATCGGCGCCCGATTCGGGGAGCGTGCCGGTCTTGGGAAGCACAGAGACGATCAGCATGCCCAACGCGTGCAGGAAGTGGTAGAGCACGGCGGTCTTGTAGATGTCCATCATCTCCGGGTCCAGGCGGCTTCTCAAGCCGTGGGCTCCGAATGCGCCCAGCCCGACGGCCAGGGCCAGAAAGATAGCGGCGATTGCGCTCCAGTTCATCGGTCGGCTCCTCGTTTTCTTCTGTCAGTGCGTCATGGAATAAAGAATATAGTTCACGCCGAGGCGGATTCCCAGGGCGGAAAACCTGGCGGGATACTCGGGGTTATCGGCGTGCTCCCAGGAATCGCCCAGATCCATGTCGAAGCACATCGCGACCATGATGCGGCCGCGGTCGTCATAGATGGCGCGCCAGTGGGGCACCTTGCCGTCCTTCTCCCAGATCTGGTGGGTCTCGATGTATTGGGCGCCGGGCACCTGATAGCGATCGTCGAGGTCGTAGAGCGTGTGGAAGATGGGGTCGCCGTTTTGGATCTCGACGATCGGGCGGTCGGGGAAAACCTTGTGCATGCTGGCTTCGAAGAAGGACCATTCGACGGTGCCGTGGAAATCGTCGCACATGAAAAAGCCGCCGCGCAGCAGGAACTCGCGCATGGTGGCGGCCTGGGAATCGGTGAGGTCCCAATGGCCCACTTCGACGCCGTAGAGCCACGGGCGGTTGAAGACGTCGCCATCGTCCAGGTCGGTGGGCTCTTCGGCGGCGCGCGCGTGGATGCGGGTGAGGCGGCGGATGGCGGCGGAGAGATGGCGGTCGGAGCGCGGATAATCCATGGTCCAGTTGGTGCCGCCTTCTTTCCAGCTTGAGAAAAACTCCACGCCGCCGTTGCGCGGGGCCACCGGCGGATACATCAGGCGGGCGAAGACCCACTCGGTGAGCTCATTCGGATTTGGCGGCACCGGGTAGTGGCTGTACTCCAGGCCGGGGTATTCGCGGAAGGGCTTCGGCCACGCGTAGAGGGCGGTGCTGTAAAGGGCAGCGGCGAGCGCCGAGACAGCAAGAACGGCGGTTCCGGCCCGGCGGAGGTGGAAAGGCGGAGACACAGCGGCTCCCGTTCAGGATATCATCGGCTCCCGGTACGAAGCAGTACAGTCGGCGAAACGCTAACAAGGGTTATGGCGGTAGAGGTTATCCTTTAGCAAATTTCATTCTGGGCGGGGATGTTCCTAGGATGTAGTGGTAAGGCACCGCCTGACCGCCGAGGAAATGAGGATTCCATGGACCTGATTGTCATGATACTTGCCGCGATGAGTGGAGCGCTGATTGGTTCTTCCACCGGGATTTTCTTGATGTACCGCAAACTGCGGCCGGTAAACGCAGTCGAGCTGGACGCTTTGCGGAGCAAAGTGCGTACTACCGAGTTTGATCTGAACGCCGCGATCGCCAATAGCGCGAGATTGAAGAAGGAAGCTGCCGAGCAGGCATCGAAAGTCAGCGACGAGGCGATGGAAAAGCAGAAGCAACTGGAAGCGGCGCTGGCAGCCAAAGATTTGGAAGCGGCGCACCGCAATGCGGCGGAGCAGAGAATCGCCGAACTGATTGCCGAAGCGGATGCCGGGAAAGCGCGCCACGCGGAGTTCGAAGCCAAGGCCAAGGAGCTGGAGGCGAAGGCCGCGGAGCTGGAAGCCAAGGGCGCCGAAGGCCTCAGCCCAGCCAGTGAGGAAGAGAAGCGCCAGTTGGCCGCGTTACAGGAGCAAGTGGAAAGCGGCGGACGGCGGATTCAGGAATTGACGGAGCAGGCGACGCGTCTCACGGCTGAAGCGGCCGAATTCAAGCAGCGCTCAGACGAAGCGGAGAAAATGCGGACCGCGCTCGAAGCGGACTTGAAGCAGCGCTCCGAGGAGGCATTGAAGGCGCGGGAGGCGCTCGAAGCGGAGTTGCAGCAGCGCTCCGACGAAGCCCTGAAAGCGCGCATCGCGCTCGAAGCGGATCTGACCAGCGAGCGAGAGCGGCTGCAAGTCCTCACCGAGCAGGTCTCGGAACTGCGGAACGAACTTTCGGCTCAGGAGATCCGCATGCAAGAGGAGCGGGTCCGCATGCAGGAAGAACGGGAGAGCGCGGCCAAGGGAATGGAACTGCTGGTGATGGCGCAGCAGAACCTCTCGCGGGTAATTCAAGCGGCGGCCACCGAAGCCCCCGTGGCCAACGGCGCCAACGGCACTAACGGGCACAGTGCGGCGGCTCCCGAAGTTGC
The DNA here is from genome assembly GCA_963842505.1 of Bryobacterales bacterium. Classification (GTDB taxonomy): domain Bacteria; phylum Acidobacteriota; class Terriglobia; order Bryobacterales; family Bryobacteraceae; genus PALSA-129. The sequence continues at coordinate 126,355 of CAWJGZ010000002.1, read as the reverse complement.
CACGGCCAATGGCAACAGCGGGACCAGCGAGTCCGCACCAGCCAAAACGATGGAGCTGCAATCGGCGGCCGTGCAGTAAGACAGCCGGAAGAAGACCGGAGTATGGTATGAAGTACGCATGCATACTCGCCGGGATTTTCTTTTTCTAGCGGGTTCGTCGCTGGCGGCGCGCGCCGCCGAAGGCGCCATCGACCGGCGAGCGCTGGTTACCCGGCACAGTCCGCATCAGACTCGACTGGACGCGCGATCGCCCCTGTCGGTGGGCAACGGAGAATTCGCATTCACGGCGGATATCACCGGGCTGCAATCCGTTCCCCAACCTTATGAGAGCGTCGTGCCGCTGTCGACGCAATCGCAATGGGGATGGCACAGCGCGCCGATGCCGGAGGGCCTGGCGAGCACCCAACTGCGGCTCGAGAGCTTCGATACGTATGGGCGGCCGGTGGGCTACGCCACCAGCAGCAAAGGGCAGGAGCCGCTCTTCAACTGGCTGCGGGAGAACCCTCACCGGCTGAACCTGGCGCGCATCGGGCTGCTATGCGACGGCCGGCCGATCGACATCGCGGAGGTGAGCGGCATCGGGCAGAGGCTCGACCTGTGGAGCGGCACGATCGAGAGCCGGTTTCAACTGCGCGGGCAGCCGGTGCGGGTGCGCACATGCTGCCATCCCGAGAGGGATGTGGTGGCGGTGGTGGTGGAATCGCGGCTGGTCGATTCGGGAGCGCTCCAGATCGCGGTGGAGTTTCCCTACGGCTCGCCGCAGATGAACGCCTCGGATTGGGCAAGCCCGGCAAGGCACCAGACGAAATTTGCGGCGGAAGGCGCGCGCACGCTGACGGCCGAGCGGCTGCTCGATGCCGACGGCTATTGGGTGAGGCTCCACTGGGCCGGCGATGCGGCGGCGGCCGGCGAGGGGGACCATCGCGCGGTGCTGCGGGGCCGGCAACTGGAATTCACGTGCGAGTTCGCGCCCGCCAAATCGCCGGCCGCCGCGGTGACCGCGGCTGAGACGCTGGCCCTCAGCGCGAGGCATTGGGAGCGGTTCTGGTTGAGCGGCGGCGCCATGGATTTCGCCGCCAGCCCGGACCCGCGCGCGGCGGAACTGGAGCGCCGCGTGGTGCTTTCCCAATACCTCACGGCCATCCAATGCGCCGGCTCGCTGCCGCCGCAGGAGACCGGGCTCACGTGCAATAGCTGGTTCGGCAAATTCCATCTGGAGATGCACTGGTGGCACGCGGCGCACTTCGCGCTGTGGGGCAGGGCCCCGCTCATGGAGCGCAGTCTGGCGTGGTACAGACGGATTTTGCCGGTGGCGCGCGAGAAGGCGCGGCGGCAAGGCTACCCGGGCGCGCGCTGGCCCAAGATGACGTCGCCCAGCGGGCGCGACAGCCCGTCCAACGTCGGGGAACTGCTGATCTGGCAGCAGCCGCACGTCATCGCCATGGCCGAGTTGTGCTACCGCGCGCATCCCAACCGCGAGACTTTGGAGCGGTACCGCGAGGTGGTGATGGCGAGCGCAGAGTTCATGGCCGGCTACGCGGTGCTGCGCGGCGGGCGGTATGTGCTAGGGCCGCCGGTGATTCCGGCCCAGGAAAACCACGATGCGCGCACTACCTGGAACCCGGCCTTCGAGTTGCAATACTGGCGCGAGGCGCTGGGGACGGCGCAAGCGTGGCGGATGCGGCTGGGCCTGGCGCGCGAGAGCCAATGGGACGACGTGCGGAAGCGGCTCTCGGCGCTGCCCGTGAAGGACGGCGTGTACCTGTCGGACGAGAACTCGCCGGCCACTTTTACGGGAAAAAACCGGGACCATCCGTCGATGCTGATGGCGCTGGGCTTCCTGCAAGGAGAAGGCGTGGACCGCGATATCATGCGGCGCACGCTTGCCCGGGTGATGAAGGACTGGCAGTGGCCGGATACCTGGGGCTGGGATTTTCCGATGGTGGCGATGACGGCGGCGCGGCTGGGCGACCCGGATACGGCGATGCGCGCCCTGTTCATGGATTCGCCGAAGAATGAGTGGCTGCCCAACGGACACAACCGGCAGCGCGCGAACCTGCCGGTTTACCTGCCGGGAAACGGAGCGTTGCTGGCCGCGATGGCCGTGATGGCGGCGGAGAAAGCCTTCCCGCCGGCGTGGAAGGTGCGGTGGGAAGGGCTGAGATCCGGGGGTTAGACTGTGTACGGCTCACTTAGAGTTCCGGCCGGCACTGACGGGCCAGATTTGTTTTACCACTATGCTGACCACGATAGTAATCCCGAAGGCGGCAATTTGCGGATGGGCCGGCCAGAGTGCTTTAGAGAAGCCAAAAAGCCACGAGCAGATACCGGCGGCAGTGGCAATCAGAGTTGCCGCCAGCGTGCTGTTCGTCGAGGCTTTCATGAGATCAGGTATTCCTCAGTGTAATTCATACGTCCCGCGCCTCGGTTTTGTTCCCTCCAATTTGCCAGGAAACGCTTTCGGGCGCCCGGTGAACTGGCCCACTACCCGTTTGTGGACCGCCCGCCCGGTCACTGGTATGAAGTTATTGCCGCGAATCCATTCACTCGACTTGTTTGGCGTTGGCGGGAGCCGAGTACACAAGCTTGCCGCCGATGTAGGTTGAATCCACCACGATGTCCTTGATCGCCAACGGAGAAACTTTGTGAGGATCGGCGGCAAGCACCACAAAATCAGCCAGCTTGCCGGGGGTAATGGAGCCTTTAATATTCTCTTCGAAAGTTGCGTACGCGCCGTCCAGCGTCCACACCTTAATGGCTTCATCCACCGTGACTCTCTGGTTGGCGCCGTATTCCTTGCCGTTCGATCCGCGGCGCGTCACCATGTCCTGGATGCGCAGCAGCGGATCGGCCGCCGAGACCGTCGAATCGGAGTGCCCCGCGACGTGGATGCCCATATCCAGCGCGGTGCGATAGGGATGCATCATCGCCAGACGTTTTTCGCCAAACGATTCGAGCTTTTCGCCGTGCTCCCACATATAAGAATGAAAGACCAGAATCACGCCGTCTTTCTTGGCCCGATCCAGCAGCGCCTGGGTCATCACGCTGGCGTGTTCGAGACGATGGCGCGGGTCGGGCCGGGGGTTCTTGGCCTGCGCGCGCTCGATCGCCGTGAGAACCATGGCGATCTCGCGATCTCCGTTAGTGTGCGTAGCGATCTGCCAGCCGGCGTCGTGCATCTGCTGGAAGGCCTTATCGAGATCCTCCTGGGAACGCGCCGGCGGAATGCCGTAGTAGCCCGGCCGGTCCGAGTAAGGCTCGCTCAGCCAGGCGGTTCGTCCGGTGAGCGAATTGCCGTGGAAAACCTTGATGGAAGTGAGACGCAGAAAATCGTCGCCAAAACTGCTCTTTAATCCAAGCGCCTCCACGGCGGGAAAATGCGTCTCATAGAACATGAACCCGATGCGCAGCGGATTTCCGGCATCCCGCGCGGCTTGCAATTGGCGAAGCGATTCGGGGCTACCCCCCGCCATCCCCACGCTGGTGAGGCCGTGGCTGGCGTATTCGCGGAAACAACGCACCAGCCCGGCGATCTCCTCTTCGGAAGGAACCTTCACCGCGGACGAGTGCTTCAGAAGCCGGCTCGCCCCTTCGCGAATCACGCCGTTGGGAGTGCCATCCGGATCGCGATCGAACGACCCACCGGGAGGGTCCTTGGTTTCTTTCGTGATGCCGGATGCCTCCAGGATGTACGAATTAACCGAGGTGACGTGTCCCGAGGCGTGCGAGATGCTGATGGGGTGATCCGTCGAGGCCTTGTCGAGGTCATGCCGGTTGGGATAACGGCCAAGCGAAATATCGTCATAGCGGGTGCCGTGGACGAGCATGCCTTTTGGGGTACTGTCGGCTTTCTTTTTCAGCGCCGCAATCAGCTCATCCATGTTCTTGACTTTGTCTGGCCCCAGCCAAGGCGTCCAGTATGGCGAATCATCCGGAAAAACCGCTCCCGGATGGAGGTGCACATCGTTGAATCCGGGCGTAACAGTCTTGCCTTTGAGGTCGAGGACTTTGGTCGACTGCGTGGCCAAGCGCCGGATTTCGGCATTGGTTCCGACCGCGGAAATACGTCCGTTTTCCACGGCGAAAGCCTCCGCGTGCGGCTGCGATTGGTCAACCGTGATGACGTTGGCGTTGACCACAATCAGGTCGGCGCCAAAGGCCGCACCGGCAGCGAGTAGTAATAGAGCGATGCGAAGCATGATAGGTCCCTTGGTTCTATCTAGAAGGTCATCCGCAAGCTCAACTGAACATTGCGCGGGGTGTTGCTCTGACTGAGCGAAATGTACCCGAAGCTCGCCGAAGTGACGCTGGTTGTCGGCCCGCTGAAAACCACTTGATTGAAAGCGTTCAGGAACTCGCCGCGCAAGGTCACACGATAGCGCTCTTTGATGGCGAATCGTTTCTCGACCAGCATGTCCACGTTCTTGCTGGTCGGATTACTTACGTCCGGAAGATAACGGCTCACGTTGCCGAGCTGAAATTGCGGAGTTTTAGAAAATGCCGCTGGGTTGAAGTACTCGCAGTTATTGCATATATCCGGACCGCCGGACAGCTCCGCGGAGATACCAGTCGCCATCGGCCGCAGGTAGTTGCCGGTGCCATCGGGATGCCAGCCGGCCCCCAGGAGGCTTGAATTATTGGTGGAGGTGACATAAATCGGCCGCCCGGTATTGATTGTGACGAATGCGCCGACTGCCCAGCCGCCGATTACGTGTGACGCGAAACCGTGGCTCAAAAGGGACTTCCCGGGACCGAATGGCAGCTCATATTGTGAGCTCCATCGCAACGATTGGTTCTGGTCCTGATCGGCTCGGGACCTGTCGCAACTGAAACACTGGTTGTTTTGGAATCCATGCTGGGCGCCGGCCACGTCGGTCATATCGCCGATGTTGTCCAGGGTCTTGCTGAACGAGTACCCGAGCGAAGTCGCCAGGCCATTCGCGAAACGCCGTTCCACGGTGAGTTGCCCGGCGTCATAAGAGGAGTGTCCCGCCCCGACATTGATAGCCCCGACATCGAGAAACTGGGGATAGGGGCGCATCAGTTGCGACGCCTGCACGGTCGGCAGGCTCAGCGTGGAACTGGGATCGGTGATGACGCCGTAGAACGGGTTGCTGACCACGGCTAACAGAGCGTTTCCTTGAGCCAGATCGCTGGTAGGAAGCTGGTTGAAATCGATCGGAGTCGGCAGGTGAACACCAGAATTGCCGGCATAGGCCGTGGTGATGACAAAGTTCCAAGGCAGTTGCCGCTGAATATCGAAGGACCAGTTATTCATATAAGAAATGGTCTCGGTATGCAACGGCCCCTCGATAGTCTGTCCCAGAGCGATCGCCAGACCGGCGCTGCCGCCCCAGGGCGTGGGCAGTCCCTGCGGGAACGGGTTGCTCAGATTGAACAGGGGTGTCACTCCATTCGCCTGTGCGACGATGGAGTTCGACACACGCGTGGTGCCATACGCATCCGGGTATTGCTCCCAAGCGGCCGCGGGCAGGTGAAACATTCCATATCCGGCGTGGATGACGGTCTTCGAGTTCAAGGCATAGCTGATGCCAAGCCGCGGATCGAAGTAGGACGAGGCGGTTTGCAAATTGCGGCTGGTCCCGTTCAATCCCGGAATGCCGACTCCGCCCTTCAGCCCGGGAAATTGCGGGACCTTGGAGGCGATCGGCGAAGCCGAGGTCAAGTCAATGTAGTTCAACTGGTTCGTGGTTTCCACTTCACCGGGCTCCAAGCCCCAGCGCACACCAAAGGTCACGGTGAGTTTCTTGGTGAGCCTTACGACGTCTTGCGCGTAAGCGCCGTAGTAGAAATGATGGGAGACCGTCTGCGGCTCGTAACCGCTTTGGACCTGCGCCGCGCCCAAAAGCAGGTCTCCGATGCTGTTGCCGGAAGCCGAGGCTGGCGAATTGGCGTTCGGACCTCCGGTGAAGGCGCCGGTCGGGGTAACCTCCAATTGCTCCGGATCGTAGAGGGAAGTGGGGTAATCCCGCAGGTCAACGCCGAATTTGAAAGTGTGAACCCCGCGCAGCCAGGAAAAATCGCCGCGGTACTGATAGACCGAGGATTTGTTTCTTTCGTATGGGTACTCGGGGCCAAGGCTGCTGGTCGAGCCACTGGACAGATAGGGCGTCATGTTCGCGGTCAGGCCCGGCAGAATGCTGCTGGGGAACCCGAGCGAGGCGGGAGTGACCTGCGTCGCCTGGCCTTCAGCGTTCCGCTGCGATTCGCTATGCGCGTACGAGAAATGCTCTTCAAAAATCAAAGACGGTGAGATGGAATACGTGTGGCCCACGGCAAGATTGATTCCGGGGATGCGGTCGGGGGCCATCACCGGCGCCATTCCGTTGCCGTAGTAGTCGCTGGCATAAATGTGATTGGCGAAATGGCTGAAGTGGCCGAAAAGACTTTGCTTGCTGGACAACTGCTCATCGATGCGCACGTCCAGCCGATCATTCGTATCCGTGCTGGGGGCGTTCGAGAAAAAGTTATTCGAATCGCTCTGGCCGATTCCCGCCTGGTTCGGCAGGGGATAGTAAGAGAGCAGTTTCTGTCCGATCGGGTTCAACTCCGAGGCAGGGATGGTGTTGCCGGGAAACGGCGTGCGGATGTACGCTCCAGCGGAGTTCAGGGTGGTCGTGCTCGGATCGTAGATGACGATCTGGGTTCCATTAGATTGGAAGGTTTTGGAAAAATTCCCGGTGCGCTCCAGGGCCGTCGGCATGGTGCCCGTGAATGAACCTTGGGAGGAATCGCGAAGACCGTCATAGGACACAAAGAAAAAGGTCTTATTGCGGCCGTCGTAAAGCTTCGGGATGAAAACAGGACCGCCCACTGTGCCGCCGAACTGGTTTCTCCGGAAGGCCGGCTTGGCCAGACCCGCCTTGTCGCCATTGAATCCCTCCGCATCCATGTCGCTGTTGCGAAGATACTCGAACGCCGACCCGTGGATCTGATTGGTCCCGGATTTCAGAGCGTAACTGACGATGCCGCCGCTGGTGCGGCCGAACTCGGGAGCGTAGGCGTCCGTGTATACGCGGTATTCCTGGACCGCGTCGACTCCTGGTATGCCAGCCGCCTGATTGTAGTAAGCCGTGGTATCCGTGGCGCCATCCACCAGGATGTCCGTGGTGGCTCCTAGTGCGCCGTTGATTCGGAAGGTATTGGTGCGGCTTTCGCTGCTGGTGTTGGTTCCGGAAAGGCCGTCATCGCCGGGGGTCACGCCAACGCTGAAGTTGATGAGCTGCAGTGGATTCCTCACGCTCAGCGGAATACCCTCGACAAAGCTGTGATCCATCAGGAGGCTGCGATCGGCGCGGTCGACGGTCAACTCCGGCGCGGTATCGATCACGTTGACGGTCTCCTTCACGGTTGCCGGCTGCAATACCAGTTTCACCACTTTCGATTCTTCAACTTCCAGCGTGATCCCGGTCACCTTCGCCAGGGCGAAGCCCTTGGCCTGCGCCGTCATTTCATAACTGCCTGGAGCCACCGGCGGCAACTGGAAGTAGCCATCCTGGTTGCTCTGCGTGTGGACCACGCGGTTGGTAGCGGACTGGGTCAACGTGACCGTCGCACCAGGAACGCTGCCGCCTTGCGAATCCACGACTTGCCCGCTGACGCTGGCGTTTTGCCCGAACAGCAAGCCTGTCAACAGCAGTCCGAAAATGAGTGCGCGAACCAAATGTGTAACTGAACTTCGCACGGCAATTACCTCTCTGGAATCGTTGGTGTCGGAGCCACTCGCTGGCCGCGAGTCGACGCTCAAGCGCGATGAGCGCCGGCCGGAAGGAAAATTCAGTTTCGAGTGTAAGCGCTCAGGGCTGGCAAGTCAAGGATTTTTTGGTCGTACTGGCATTTCACTGTTTCAGGGACGTTACCAAAGGGTTACGGATTATTTACGCAAAAAGCCCGCAAAGTTTGTCATTGACACACGGCGCCATCGTCCCTTATACTTGCGTTTATCAAAGCTGGCATGTCAGTACTGCCGGGAGCTTCTCCGCTCCGCGGAGTATTAGAATAACGGCGACGTCGTCTCTGCCTCTTGTGGCTGCCGCCGTGCAGCCCATCCCTTGGGATGCTGCCCGGCCGCACTATTCCCAATGCCAAACATCGGCGCAGGTGGGGATTCAACAGTGAACAACAGGCGTGAACAGCAGAAGTTGCGCGTACCGGCAGGGCGCTCGAATGGCCTCTGATCTCAACCGATCCCAGCGAATCTGGCGTTACCGTATCTTCGCCATCACCTGGCTGGCGTACGCCGGTTTCTATCTGTGCCGCCGGAACTTCAGCGTGGTCATGCCGTTGCTTGAGAAGGACCTCGGCTATTCGAACTTCCAGCTCGCCAACCTGATTTTCTGTTATAGCCTCTTTTACTCCGCCGGCCAGTTTTGTTTCGGGCCGCTGGCCGATCGCTTCGGCAGCCGGCTCACGGTTTCTCTCGGGTTGCTCCTTTCTATTGGCGCGACCGTGCTGATGGGGTTCATGCCGGCGCTGGCGGCGCTCACGGTGTTATGTTGCGCCAATGGCCTCGGACAGTCGGCTGGCTGGCCTGGCCTGGTCAAAAACATGGCCCCCTGGTTCCGGCAACGGGAGCGAGGCGTGGTGATGGGCTGGTGGACCACCAACTACGTGATCGGCGGCTCTCTGGCCGTGATCTTTGCAACCTTCGCGGCCACCCGCGCATGGGCCGGCGCCGGTCCAAGCTGGCAGCGTGGATTCTGGTTCCCGGCGGCGCTTCTTTTCGCAATCACGCTGCTATTTGCCGCAATCGCCCGGAACCGTCCCTCCGATGCCGGCCTGCCCGAGATCGACGATGGCGTTGCGCAGCAGAAAAATGGGCCCGGCATGTCCGCGGGGGATGGGCAGAACCCGGCCGGCCGATGGCTGTTTTTCAAAATGCTCGGCGACCTGGAGGTATGGACCATCGCCCTGGGTTGCGCCTTTTCCAAAATGATCCGTTACTCGTTTCTGTACTGGCTGCCGCTCTATATGACGCAGAAGCTTCGCTACTCGGCCAGTGAGGCGGGCTACACGTCCTCGCTGTACGAGTTCGTCGGCTTCACCGGAGCGATCCTGGCCGGCTACGTCTCCGATAAGTTCATGCAAGCCCGGCGGCTCCCGGTTGCCGCGGTCATGTTCTGGGGGTTGGCCTTAATGTGCTGGCTCCATCCCACGTTTGCCGCCATGGGGCGCGGCGGCGTCGCGATGAGCATCGCACTCATCGGGATTATGAACTTCGGCCCGGACACTTTGCTGCAGGGCGCCGCATCACAGGACGCCGGGGCTAAATGGGGCGTCGGTACGGCCTCGGGTTTCATCAGCGGCTTCGGCTCCGTAGGCCAGCTTTTTTCGCCGTACCTGGTCGCTTATGTCGCCGGGAAGTATGGCTGGGACAGGCTCTTCTACGGTTTCGTTGTGATTGCGGTACTCGGCGGCGCGCTTCTGGCCACCCAATGGAACCGGGAAGCCAGGCAGACCCGTTTGCGAGCGGCGGCCGGCCCCGCCCCGGGCGAGCTGAAGGCAGCAGGTTGAAGTGGCAAGTGGAGACGACTTATGACTGACAAACCACAAATCGAGCGTTCGAAGGACAAGATACTGTTTACTCCTGGCCCGCTGACCACCAGCCGGACGGTCAAGCTGGCGATGTTGCGGGACTTGGGATCGCGCGATACCGAGTTCATCGGGGTTGTGCGGGAGATCCGCCGCAAGTTGCTGGCACTGGGCGGCGTCGAGGGCCAGGGCTATGAAGCCATCCTCATGCAAGGCAGCGGCACGTTTGCGATAGAGTCGGTGATTTCCTCGACCGTGCCGCCGCAGGGCAAGATGCTCGTCGTCATCAATGGGGCCTATGGCCGGCGTATCCAGCAGATCGCTCGCGTGCTCCACATCTCCACCGCCGCGCTAACCGTACCGGAGACCCAGACGGCGGATGCCAGCCAGGTCGCGGCCGCGCTGGAAGGGGATCCGGCGATTACCCACGTGGCCATCGTACACTGCGAAACCACCACCGGCATCTTCAACCCCATCCGGGAGATTGGCGCCGTTGTCCGGCGGTTCAACCGCTGCTACTTCGTCGACGCCATGAGCAGCTTCGGCGCCGTGCCGCTGAACCTGGCGGATTGCTCCATCGACTATCTGGTCTCTTCGGCTAACAAGTGTGTGGAAGGGGCGCCTGGCTTCGCATTTGCGCTTGCCCGGCGAGAAGCGCTGCTTTCGACGGAAGGCTTCGCCCGCAGCCTCAGCCTGGACCTGCTCGCGCAGTGGAAGGGCCTCGAGCGCGATGGCCAGTTTCGCTTCACTCCGCCGACCCACGCGCTGCTGGCCTTTCACCAAGCCCTCCTGGAGTTGGAACAGGAAGGTGGCGTGGAAGGGCGTGCCGCCCGTTACCGCGAAAATTATCGCACGCTGGTCGCCGGTATGCGAGCGTTGGGTTTCGAAGAGTACCTCGACCGGAAGAACCAGGGCTACATCATCACGTCCATCCGGTATCCGGACCATGCGAACTTTCACTTCGACGAGTTTTACCGCCGGTTAAATGAGAAAGGATACGTGATCTACCCAGGGAAGGTGAGCGAAGGCAACTGCTTCCGGATCGGCCACATCGGCCGGATCTTCCCAAGCGACATGTGTGATCTGCTGGCAGCCATCCGCACCACTTTGGACGGGATGGGGATCGATTTGAGCCAGCGAACCGAAGCATGCCCGGCCGTTTCATAGCCGGGGTGCGCGGCTGAATTGAGGAAAGAAAGGAATCATAATATGGACTTCGTATTTCAGCGTTCCTACCGTGGCCTGCTCAAGGCGGTTCTGCTCGATTGGGCGGGGACAACCCTGGATTATGGCTGCTTCGCCCCGGCGGTTGTCTTCATGGAGGTTTACAAACGAAAAGGAGTGGAGATCTCGATCGAGGAGGCCCGCGCGCCGATGGGCGCCCACAAGAAGGTGCACATCGGGCGCATCGCCAAAGACGAGAATGTGGCACGGCGGTGGGAAGCCGTCCATAAGCGCAAGCCGAACGACAGAGACGTCGAAGAGATGTTTCGCGATTTTATCCCGCTGCAACTGGCGTGCCTGGGCGATTACGCCGATCTGATTCCGGGAACCCTCGAAGCGGTTGCCGAATTTCGCCGCCGCGGCCTGAAGATCGGTTCCACCACCGGGTATACCGAGGAGATGACGAACGTTTTGGCCGGGGAAGCCAAACGACGCGGTTACTCACCGGATGCCACCGTTTGCGCCACCCAGGTGCCCGCCGGACGGCCTCATCCGTACATGTGCCTGCAAAACGCCATCCTGTTGCAGACCTATCCCATGGAAGCTTTCGTCAAGATCGGCGATACCCTGCCCGACATTGAAGAAGGCTTGAATGCGGGGATGTGGACCATCGGGCTGGCCAAGACCGGAAACGAACTTGGCATGACGGAAGAACAGGTCGCCGCGGCGGATCCCGAGATTCTCCGCGCCAAGCTGGCACGGGCTTACCAGCGGATGAGCCAGTGCGGTGCGCATTACGTGGTGGATGGCATCTCGGATGTCATGCCGGCGCTGGACGATATCAACCGGCGGCTGGCGCGGGGCGAGCGCCCGTAGAAGAGCAAAGCCGCGCCGGGCGGCGCCAAACGAAAGCCGGGACTCGGGCGTTTTGCCACGAGACCCGACTTCTACAATAAACAAGAGGACTAAACCAATGTCAGTAGCGACGCCACTTTCAACAGGCAACCGGTATTTCTGCGATGATACCGAATTCCCCACTGATCCGATCAGCGGGGAAAAACCCCTAAAACTCAAATACCATGCCGGCGGCAAGTGGGTGGAGTCGAAGACCTCCAAGTACATGCCCTGCTGCGACCCTTCCACCGGCGCGGTGATCGCCTATGCCCCGCAGTGCACGGCGAACGAAGTGGAATCGGCTATCCAGGCGGCCGTGGATGCTTTCCCTGGGTGGTCCGATAGGCCGGTTGGCAAGCGCGTCCAGGTGCTCTTCAAAATGAAAGCTCTCGTGGAACAACACCTGGACGAACTGACTTGCCTCCTGGCGAAAGAGAACGGTAAGAAATGGGACGAAGCCATGGGCGACGTCCTCAAGGTAGTCGAAGTGTTGGAGTACGCCTGCGGTGCGCCTCACATCATGAAAGGCGAGGCGCTGATGAACGTCTCCCCAGGCTATGACACCACACGCTATAACCATTCCATCGGGGTTTTCGCCGGGATCGCACCGTGGAACTTCCCCGCCATGATTCCCCATGGATGGATGGCCCCGATTTGCATCGCTACCGGAAACTGCATGGTCCTCAAGGCCGCCAGTTTCGTGCCGCAATCCGCCATGCGCCTGACGGAATTGTGGCAGCAAGCGGGACTCCCGGCCGGGGTTCTCAACGTGATCACCACCAGCCGAAACGAAGCGGAGATCTTCCTGCACCACCCCGCCGTCAAAGGCGTCAGTTTCGTCGGTTCGACCAGCGTCGGCCAGCACATTTATGCCACTGCCGCCGCCAACGGCAAACGCGTGCAGGCGCTCACGGAAGCCAAGAACCACGCCCTGGTCCTGCGCGATTGTAAGCTGGATCGTACAGCCCAGGGCATCATCAACGCTTTTTGCGGCTGCGCCGGAGAACGCTGCATGGCCCTGCCCGTGGTGGTGGTCGAGAACGCCATCGCCGACCGGTTGGTCCCACTGCTCCTCAAGTATGCCTCCGAAATCAACCTGGGGCCGGCCTATGACAAAGCTACCGGAATGGGTCCGGTTGTGAATCAGGGCCACAAAGACTTCGTACTGAATTGGATCGCGACGGGGATCAAGGAAGGCGCCAAACTGATTCTGGACGGGCGTAACCCGAGTGTTCCCCCAGCCTGCGCAAAAGGCTACTTCATCGGTCCCACGATTTTCGACGAGGTCACCGAAGACATGGCCGTCGGCCGCGAAGAGGTCTTCGGACCGGTGTTGTGCATCAAGCGCGTAAATAATTTTGACGAAGGCATCAAAATCATGAATGCCAACCGCTTTGCCAACGGATCGGTCATCTACACGCAGAGCGGATACTACGCCCGGAAGTTCGTGAAAGAAACGCACGGCGGCATGGTGGGGATCAACGTGGGCATCCCGGTGCCGGTGGGTATCTTCGGATTTACCGGGCAGAAACAGTCATTTTTCGGCGATCTCCACATGATGGGACGCGATGGATTCATTTTCTACACGGAGAGCCGCAACGTCACCCAAACCTGGTTTGCCGAAGACCAGGAAGATCACGGAAAGGTCGACACCTGGGATGGAACTATGACCGCGTTGTCCAAGTGACGGCCCGTGGGCCGGAGAACGCAGCCAGAAGCGATTGGTCTGGCATTCCAGTACTGTTACAATTAGTCTGTGGGAAAGCAGGCGCGCATTAATGGTTCTACGCCAGTGACACTTTCCGAAGATGCCTATCAAGCAATTCGGGACCGCATCTTACGGGGCGTCTTTCCGGTGGGCTCCGGCCTATCGCGGCGCAAACTCGCTACCCTGCTCGGCATGAGCCAGTTGCCCGTCTCGGAGGCATTGCAGCGTCTGGAATCCGACGGTCTGGTAGAGACCAAGGCCCGCGCCGGCACGCGGGTCCGCATCCCGACACCCGAAGACGTCCGCGACAGTTACACCCTCCGGGAGGCGCTCGAGACTCAGGCGGCCCGGCTCTTTGTGGAAAACGCCACGTCGAAGGAACGCCGGGAGTTACTTCGCATGGCCGAGCACACGGACGTGCTTTTCAACCGCTGCGTGGGGGGCGGCACCGATCCCGAGTTTCTCTTCGAGGTCCATACGTACCACCTGGAGTTCCACATGCACGTTGCCGAGTGCAGCCGATCGGAAGCGTTGGCGCGGGCCTTCGAAAGAAACCAGGTGCTCATCTTCAACTGGCTGTTCGATGTCGCCGTCCATCATCAGAAGCGTCCGCCGCGGTCTCACCGGGACTTGAGCGTGGTGCTGTGCGGCAACGATCCGGAGGCGGCCGACCGCGCGATGCGCAGCCACATCCGCTATGGGCTCGACGAGATTATCAGTTCCATCGTCACCCGGACGCATCCCGGTTGGCGTGCCAACGGCAGCGAGCGCGCGGCCGCGGCGGTTGCGCCGGATGCATAGCACGCCGAAGCATGAATGTGGCCAGGCGCAAGAAGATTCTGACGATCCTGCTTGACGGGCTGGACCCCGCATATCTGGAACGCAGTGACATGCCGAACCTGCGGCGGCTCATTGCGGCCGGGTTCTACCGCGTGGGCAAAGGCGTGATTCCAACCGTTACCAACGTGAATAACGCGTCCGTGGTGACATCTGTCTTCCCGGAAGAACACGGGGTGGTTTCGAACTTCCATTACGATCCGCGGACGGGGCTATCCGTGATGATGGAGAGCGCCGGGTTCCTGGAGCGGCCGACGCTGTTCGAGCGCGCCCGACGAATGGGTCTGCGCAGCGGAATCGTAACAGCCAAAGACAAGATCCGGACGCTGCTATCGCGGGGCGCGGACGTGGCGCTATCGGGAGAACTGCCGCCCGCCGAGTTCGTTTCCGCGATCGGCCCCAAGCCCAACATGTATTCCGCGGAGGTAAACTACTGGGTTTTTCGAGCAGCCAGGCACCTCTTGAGGAATGACCTCGTCGACGTGCTGTACCTGAGCACTACGGACTACATGATGCACACCTATGCCCCGGAGGACGAGCGGTCTCTGGAGCACATGAGCCGGCTGGACCGGTTGCTCGGCGAAATCGTGGATGACATCCCCAATCTGGAACTCGGGCTTACGGCGGACCACGGGATGAATGCGAAGACCGAAGGGATCGATATCCAGCGTGTGCTGGCGGATGCGGGCATCGCAGCGGAAGCCATCCCGATCATCAAAGACAAACACGTGGTTCACCACCGGAATCTGGGCGGCGCGTGTTACGTCTACCTGAAGCGCGCCGCGGATCTCGCCGCGGCACGGAATTTGTTGCGCGATACTCCCGGCGTCGAAGAGGTTTACGAGCGAGACACCGCTGCAAGCAGATTTCGGTTGCGCGCCGACAGGATCGGCGATTTGTTCCTTCTCGGAGCTCGTCACACCGTGTTCGGATCGCTGCCCGCCGTCAGGCAGGAGGTGGCTGTGAGATCGCACGGTTCCCGCCACGAGCAAGCCGTTCCCATTCTTTGCTACGGGCGTAGAGTCGAAGACGACGCGCTAGAGTACAACCTGGATCTCACACGATCCATGGACCTGTAGGTCGCTTGCGCATTCTCCATGGTGGGCGCCGCCGCGCCGTTCGCTACAGTCATGCACCGGCCGGCGCGAGTGCCGGCGGCAAACGCGCGGCGCTGGTGGCTCCCGGGACAGAGCCGGATTAGAGATGGCGGTGAGGCGCCCTATTTCGCCTCGGGCATCTTGATGGTGAGGCCGGCTACCAGCCCGTTTGGCGGTTCGGTGCCGAGGGCGCGGGATTGTTTCACTTCGCGCCAGGCGGCGGCATAATCGCCGAGCTGGTAATAGACGACGGCCGACTCGGCGTGGGCAGGGCCATAGCTGGGGCGCAGCTCGATGGACTTTTGAAGTTCGCGCAGGCCGGCCTGAAAATCGCCGGACCTGGCGATGGCGAGGCCCAGGCGAAAATGCGCGTCGGAGTCGCCGGGCGCCTGCTGGACGCGCGGACGCTGCTTCGCAATTTCATCCTCGATGGCTTGCTTGGCGGCGGCCACCTGCTCGAGGTCGCGAGCCGCGGCGGCGGACTGAGGGTCCAGGCGGAGGGCCTCATGCAGCGCGGCGGCGCTTGCATCGTAGCGGCCCAACTGTTGGGAGTAGGCGGTTGCCATGACGATCTGCGTCATGGCGCTTTTCGGATCGAGGCGGGCGGCGATGTTCAGTTCTTCCAAAGCCTCTTCAGGGCGGTGCATCTTGACCAGCAGGGAGCCAAGCGATTGATGCAGGAGCGCGCTATTGGGCTCGATACGTAAGGCTTCGGCAAGTTCTCGGAGGGCCTCGCTATCCTGGCCGTTGCGGGCCATGGCCAGGGCGGTTTCGACGTGAATCGTGACGTTTTTCGGATCGAGGCGGGTGGCCTCGCGCAAGTGCACGATGGCGGCGTCGCGGCGTCGCTCGTTGAGGAGCGCGATGCCGACCACCTGCTGGGCGTGTGCAACGGGGTTGGTGTTGGGTGTGGCGTCGGCCTGGGCGATGGCGTTGACGGCGCGCTGGGCCCAGGAACCCTGCAGCAGACCGTCCACGCCGGCCGCGAAATTGTAGCGGCGCAACTGGTGAATCAGCGTGACGACGCCGGGAGAGAAGCGGACGCTCTGCGGAGCGGCGGCGGAGGCGGATTGCTCCCAGGCGGAGGCAGCCGGCGCGGCGAACAGATGGGCGAGGTTTTCGGCCAGGATAGCGGTGTTGGCCGATTCCGGGCGGTCCGGGAAATCGACCACCATGGCGGCGCGGGAAAAGGGGTTGGTGCTGCCGATCCGGTCGCCTTCGTGGACGCCGGTTAGTGAGACGAGGACTTCAGCCTTGTTGTCGCCCTGCTGCGTCAGGGCGCCGCGGCGGCTGTCGAGGTTCGCCAGATTGGAAGTGGGGTCGGTGTCGTTGGAGCCGAGGACTTGCCAGCGGACGCCGGTACCGCTCTGCTGGAAAATGACGTTGACGTCGCGGAAGCGGGATTCGAGAAGATCGGGCCAATTGGAATGTTGCAGCCGGAAGGCGTAATCGCTATAGACGCGTACCGTGATTACGCGAGGCATCAGGAGCCTGAAGGCATAGACCGCGGCGGCCGCGATGGCCACGCCGGCGAGTCCCGCATACAACCACTTATGCAATTTCATCACAGGTTAGTTTGGCAGATTTGCCCTGGAAATGCAGCCTGGCGGGTGAAATCGCCGGGATAGCCGGCGGCTCCGGCCCTCCACTGAACGCGCTTACGCCGCGTCGCAGAATTCCGGTTCGGGTATGCGGGCGGACTCCGCCATGTGGAGCGGGACTTGGCGGAGGTGCAGCGGATCGATCCCTCTGGCCGGTTGGCGCGACTCCCAGCCGTTCTCTTGGGCCGGGAACATCACCCAGCCGGATCCCTCGACGTATGCAATCCATTGTTTCGGATGCATGGCGCTGCAATAGAGCTTGATCACTTAGTAATCTCCTTAAGAGCCGGGAGTTGGATTTTCACCGGTTCGGGCCGCCGGAACCGGCAATGGGCCACGCAGCCTTTGTTCTTG
Organism: Bryobacterales bacterium; assembly: GCA_963842505.1. GTDB lineage: Bacteria > Acidobacteriota > Terriglobia > Bryobacterales > Bryobacteraceae > PALSA-129. The sequence goes on along the minus strand of CAWJGZ010000002.1, from coordinate 109,148 downwards.
CATGTGAGACAGACAGTTTTACTTTTCATCCCGAAATAAAAATAAGCCAATTTGGGGGACTTCTCAACAAAAACTATGCGGGGATTTCCCGTGTACCCTCGCGAGCGGGTAACAGCACTACCCAGAGGAGGGCGTTTAACATCAATTACTTACCGCGAGCTGCGTGAACCTCCAAAAGAGTCCAAAACCGGTCGAACTACTGGATTCCGGACGCCCACGGCAGCCACTTCAAAACACGTGCATTAGGGGAGTTTCGTGGTTACTTTGGCTTTTCCGAGGCGGCCTCCGGGACGGGTATCGTCACCGATCCGATGGCGTTAGAGCCGCGATCGAAAACTACCAGGCGGATGGTGTTCACGCCTTCCCCGAGGGCCAGATTCTGTACGAATTCGATGCCCTGCTGTACCGCTCTGTCACGGTCTTGAAGACTCAAATGAAGGTCGAGAGGAATGAGGGGTCCGCGATGGGGTTGTTCGCCCGAAGCGAAGCCGGCGACCGCGAGCCACAACTGCGCATCGTAGAGCTTTCCCGTGTGAACCAAGGCCACGTCTTGGGCATCGATGTGCGCGTCAAGGCGGATCGCGGACCCTTCTTTCGAATCGGACGACAGGCTGGCTCGCAGGCCGATTTCCGCGGCATCGAACGTGGTCGCGATGGCCGAGTCGATGGCGTCCTCGGCCCTGGCGCCCGGACCATCCCGCCAGGCGTAATAGCCGGTCCTGGTCTGGATGTGCACTCCTTTCCGGGAACACGTGACGCGGATCTTGTGGTACTTACCGTCCCAGTTCTTCTCCGGCGGGTAGTATCCGATCTGGTAGCTGGTGCGCGCGTCGTTGATAGCCTGGCGGACTGCGGCGCCTATGTCTTTGCCGGCATCGGGCCGGCCGCCGGTCATCCCCGCGAATTGGTTGAGGGTGTCGATGCTCCCCATGCCGCTGGGCGTGCTGGTGGCGCTGGCGCGGCCGCCGGCCATGAGGGCGCCGGCAGTTGCCGGAGCATCATCAAGGTTGACGTTGTTCGGGCTGCCCAGCATGACTTGGCGCACCGGGTAGATGGCCACACCGCAGCGATCCAGCGCTTCACTCATTTGCCGCAGTAGCGGCGTGAAATCCACAAAGTCGCCCGTGTCGGAGCGCATCGGGCCTAACTCGATCGGCACGCCATCCGTAATCCAGACGATATTCTTGCGGCCCGGCACCCTCGACAACTCAGCCGCAACGGCATCCAAGGCGTAATAGGTCAGTTGCACGCGAACGGCGTCGTCGATGTCCACCGGCCGAACTTGCAACACGGCACGCAGCGCCTGGTTCACCAACTGCCTGGCGTCACGAGTCCAGGAGGAACTTTCCGGCGGGTTGACTTCGCCTGGCGGCGGCAAGCCATGGACCGGGTACAAACGGCCATCAAGGGTCAAGAAATAGAGGTACACGTAGTCGGCCGCCGCCAGGGACTCGAGGTGTTGAATCAACTGGTTCGCGGCCACTCCCCGCGTGGAAAAAGTTTCATTCAACAAGTCGAAGAGGATCAGCGTGGCGCGCGGGATGTTGGTCGCACCGCGGTTGGAAAACTCGCCTGGTCCAAGGGACGGCGCCGGTCCGGGTTTGCTACTACGCAGGCGGAAGAAGGCGATATTCTGCAGCTGCCCGGAGTCGGTCACACGGAACTCGTCACGGGTCAAATCGATAACCGGTTGCCCGCGGCTATCGATCGCCACCACGTTGAGGTCGATCATCCGGAGCCCGGTCTGAGAGGGATCGTCTGCGTAAAGCGGCGCCAGGATAACGACTATCCCGAAAACAGCACAGAACGTCGCACGCCCTCTTTCCGCTGAACGCACTACGACTACCTCACATTTGACTCTAGAGAAATTGGCCACACATTCCCATACTGCGAATTGCGTACTTTTGTGCGCTAAGAAGGGTAGAACGGCCAATGTGGCTGTGGCTAGGAGCGTCCCATGGAGCAAGATGTCAGGCAGACCTTGTCGTTAGGACGCGACGGCTTTAGCCGTTTTTTCCCTTCTCAAGGGTGCGGCCGCACTAGTGGCGCAAAAGTGCGCGTTCTCCAGGATATGACGCAGATCTTCTGCTTGGAACGGCTTTAGAATCAGGTCGTAAGCGCCTTGTTCGAGCGCGCCGATCCATAGCCGCTCGTCCGCGAGGTGCGAAGCCACCACCAGGGCAGTTCGAGGCAGGAGTGCTGTCATTCGCAGGGCATCCCTCCAGTTTCCTCCTTCAAACGCGACGTCAGCCAGAAGAACGCGCGACTTGGTGGCTTTCAGTCGCGCTCTCGCATCATCCAACCCGGTGGAAGGGTGGATATGGATTTGGGCGGATTCCACCATACTGGATGCCAGTGCGGCGGAGGGAATGGAAGAGGTGAGATAGACGCAGGAGAAACCCTGTAAAGGAGCGGTCGCAGGCTGCCCGGCACCCTCTGCTCGAGCGTCCGCCCGATCCGGGAAGGAGATGGTCTGGTTGAGCATAATTCAGCGTAAGACCCAGGGAGCACCTCCTGCCATCCTGCAGAAATAGTAGTCCGCGCGCAATTTGTATGAGAGCGTACAGGACTCGCCCTAGCGCCGGGAGCGGCGGATGGCCTGAACTGCGCACCCTCAGGCAGCCGGCGGAATGTTCTGGTTCACGCGGAACAGATTGGCCGGATCGTACTTGGCTTTTACCTGCTGGAGACGGCTGTAGTTGGCGCCGTAGGTGGCTTCCACGCGGGCGGAGCCTTCTTCCATCATGAAATTGACGTAAGCACCGGGGGCCGAGTAAGGGTGAACGGCGTCCCAGTAGGAACGCGCCCAATCGGAGATCTTGTCTTTGTTCGCGGGATCGGGATCGACGCCCACGATCACTTCCGCCCATTTGGCGCTTCGATAGCTGAAGGCCGTGGCGCCCGAAGCCACGCGATGCACCGCTCCGTTGATGGGGTAGAGATGCATGGTGCAGAACATCGAGGGCATGTTGGCGCCGAACTTGATGTGGCGGGCGATAGAATCGTCGCTCAGGTGGTTGACGAAATCGGCTTTCCAATACCATTGCAGGCCGGGCGGGTAGAGGCCGTCGAAGAGGCTCTGCAGAGCGGGGAAGGGCATGGGACCGACGTGGGTGAGCAGGGGTTTGGGCCAACTGGCGGTAGGCTTCAGGAGCTCATTGGCGCGGTTGATGTCCTCGGGCGAACACCAGATCACTCCGCAGACCGTGCGCATGTGGAGTTCGGGCGGGAACAGTGGGACCGGAGGGACCGTCAGGAAGGCAAAGAACCCGTTGATTTCTTCGGGAGCATTGGTGATGAACTCCTCGTAGCGTTTCATGATTTCAGGTGCGTCTTCGATGGGCCAGAACATGGGGCCGGCGGAGACGATACGGGCCGGATGGGTGCGGAAGGTGAAGTTGGTCACGACGCCGAAGTTGCCGCCGCCGCCGCGCAAGGCCCAGAAGAGATCGGCATGCTGCTCTTGGCTGGCGGTGACGAAGGAGCCGTCGGCGAGCACGACATCGGCTTCGAGCAGGTTGTCGATGGTGAGGCCGTACTTGCGGGAAAGGTGCCCGATGCCGCCGCCGAGGGTGAGCCCGCCGACGCCGGTGGTGGAAATGATCCCGGCCGGCACGGCTTGGCCGAAGGGATGTGTGGCATGATCGACGTCGCCCCAAACGGCGCCGCCGGCCACTTGCACGGCGCGGGCGGAAGGATTGACGCGGACGCCGCGCATGCGCGAAAGATCAATCACCAGGCCGTCGTTACAACTTCCCAGGCCGGGGCCGTTGTGCCCGCCGCCGCGAATGGCCAGAAGGATACCGTGTTCGCGGGCGTAATTGACACAGGTGATGACATCGGCCACGTCGGCGGCCCGCGCGATGAGCGCAGGCTTCTTATCGATCATGGCGTTATAGAGTTTGCGCGCTTCGTGGTAGCCGGGGTCGGCCGGCTCCAGCAGTTCACCGCGCAGGCTGGCGCGGAATGCCGCGTGATCTGACATTTGTCACCCCTCCAAAAAATGTTGCCTCGGGAATCCCCTCACCGTGGCACAAGATCGACCCATGGTACCTGAAAAAAGGGCCAGCGACAACGGGAATTTCCTGTGTCATGCCAAGATAAGAGACGGTGCGGCTGCCCATCGATTCGCTGGTTCCGGAGATCGTCGAGCATTTGCGCACGCGAAACAACCTGGTGCTGGAAGCGCCGCCGGGGGCAGGGAAAACCACGCGCGTGCCGGCCGGGTTGCTGAGTCTGGATGGGCGTGACGTGCTGGTGCTGGAGCCGCGGCGGATTGCGGCGCGGCTCGCGGCTCGCTTCGTGGCGGGCGAACGCGGCGAGCCGGTGGGCGCCACGGTGGGCTACCAGGTGCGCTTCGAAGAAGTGGCCGGGCCGGCCACCCGATTGCGCTTTCTCACTGAAGGCGTGCTTACGCGGCGGCTGCTTTCCGATCCGCATCTGGAGCGCGTCGGAACGGTGGTGCTGGACGAATTCCACGAGCGGCATCTGGAAGGCGACTTGGCACTGGCGCTCTTGCGGCGGCTGCAGGCGGGCCGACGAAAAGATCTGCGGCTGGTGGTGATGTCGGCCACGCTCGACCCGGGACCGGTGGCGGACTATCTGGGCGGGGCGCGGGTGATGCGGTCGGAGGGCCGGCAATATCCACTGGAGATCGAGTACACGCCATACTCAGCGGCGCCGCTTGAAGAGCTGGTGCGGGCGGCGTTGGAGCGAGTGGCGGCGCGGGCGGAGAAAGGCCACGTGCTGGTGTTTCTGCCGGGAGCGGCGGAGATCCGGCGGGCACAGACGGCTTGCGGGACGCTGGCGGCGCGGCACGGCTGGCTGCTGGCGCCGCTCCATGGGGATCAATCGGTGGAAGAGCAGGACCGCGCGGTGGGGCCATCCAAGCGGCGCAAGATTATCCTCTCAACGAACGTGGCGGAAAGCTCAATCACTATTGAAGGCGTGAGCGTGGTGATCGATTCCGGCTTGGCGCGGGTGGCAGGGCACTCGCCGTGGTCGGGGCTGCCGGTGCTGGAAGTGGCGCGGGTGAGCCAGGCGTCCGCCAACCAGCGGGCGGGACGCGCCGGGCGCACGGGGCCAGGCTGCGCCGTCCGGCTGTATCCGCTGGAGGATTTTGTGCGGCGGCCGGCGCAGGACATTCCGGAAGTGATGCGGACGGACCTGGCGCCGGCGGCTCTGCTGCTGGATGCGATGGGCGCGGGGCCGCTTGAAAAGCTGGAATGGCTGGACGCCCCGCCGGTGGCGGCGGTGCAGCATGCGGCGGATCTGCTGCGGCAGTTGGGCGCGCAGGGGGCGGTGGCGCGCGAGATGGCGCGGTACCCCGTGCATCCGCGCCTGGCGCGGCTGATTGTGGAGGCGCGGAAACGCGGCGCGGCGGAAGACGGATGCACGGTGGCGGCGCTGCTGAGCGCGGGCGAGCGGCTTCCGGCGGAAGCCAGGCACGGGACGCGGTCGGACGTGCTGGCGCTGATGGAGGGGCAGTGGGAGCGGCGGACCGCGCAGACGGTGCGGCAGGTGCGGCGCATGGTAAATCCGCCGCGGCAAAAGGGGCGGAATGAAGAAGCGCTCTTAATGGCGGTGTTGGCGGCGTTCCCGGACCGGGTAGCGCGGCGGCGGCAAGGCGCGGAGCTGCAACTGGCATCGGGCGGGCCGGCGCAACTGGCTCCTTCCAGCACGGTGACAGGCGAAGAGTTTCTGGTCGCGGTGGAGGCCGAAGACCGGCGCGATCAGCGGGCGCCGCTGGTGCGGATCGCGAGTGGAATCGAGCCGGGCTGGCTGCTGGACCTGTTTCCGGAGCGCGTGCGGGAGATCGCGCGGGTGGAGTGGAACCGCGGCGCGGAACGGGTGGAAAGCGTGACTGCGCTGCTGTTCGACCAGATCGCGATTGAAGAGAGCCGTGGCGCGCCGGAAGCGGACGCGGCCGCTGAAATGCTTGCGGCGAAGGCCTGCGAAGCCGGTTTGGCACGGTTTGCGGATGTGGAGGAGGTGAATGCGTTTCTGGAGCGCGCGCGATTTGCCGAGCAGCATGGCGGCGCGCCCGCTCCGGATGCGCAAGCCGCGCTGCGGAGCCTGGCGAGCGGGTTGAAGAGTTTTGCGGAACTGGAAGCCGCGGCGCGCGATGGCGGGCTGGTGCACGCGATGGAGCGGCAGATGCCGGCGGCGGCGCGGCGGTTGCTGGAAGAGATCGCGCCGGAGCGGATCAGGCTGCCCCGCGGGCGCGCGGTGAAGGTGCATTATGAAGCGGGCCAGCCGCCGTGGATGGCTTCGCGGCTACAGGATTTTTTTGGCATGCGGACCACGCCGGCGGTGGCGCGCGGCGCCGTGCCGATAGTCGTGCGGCTGCTCGCGCCCAATCAGCGGCCGGTGCAGACGACCAGCGATCTGGCCGGTTTCTGGGAACGGTTGTATCCGCAGGTGCGCAGGGAACTGGCGCGGCGCTATCCGAAACATGCCTGGCCGGAAGACCCCATGGCTGGGAGCGTTTGAACCCGGCGCCGCCCTGAAGGCGTGTTTCAGGAGCGGGATGCGCAAATGGGTGGGACACGCGGCGCCGATGAGGGGGTGAGCACGCACCCCGGGTGAGTCAAAGCGCCCAAAGTCACCCAAATCAGACTCTTTTTGTCCATATTATCAAGAAGTTTTTTGGGAACTGGGTTGCTTGGGGCTTGAATTGGATAATAAGAGTCTTATAATCCGAATATGCAACTGACACGAGCCGCCGATTATGCGGTACGGGTGATGATTCATATGGCAGGGCTGCCGCCGGGAACACGGGCCAGCCGGTCGGAGTTGGCGGAGGCCGTGGAATGCCCGGAGCAATTCCTGTCCAAGGTCTTGCAGAGCTTGACGCGCGCAGGGCTGGTGGTGTCGCACCGCGGAAATACGGGCGGATTCGAGCTGCCGGCCGACCGCCGGGCAGCGACACTGCTTGAAGTGGTGGAGGCGCTCGAAGGCCGCATCCGGCTGAACCTATGCCTCACTTCGGAGCACGCCTGCACGCGGCAGGCGTGGTGCCCGGCTCACGATGTGTGGGTGGAAGCGCAGGAATCCTTGGTATCGGTTCTGCAAAAGGCCACGATCAACGATCTGGCTGAGCGCGCGGCGGCGCGAAAAGCAGGCGGAACGGTCAATCAGACCATATGGAACTGACCGGGATCGCGGTGCTGGCCAGCCTGGCGATGGCGGCCGGCGCGGTGTGTGTCTTTATCTATGCCGTAAAGAAGGACCATTTCCGGGACATCGAGGAGGCCAAATACCAGGTGTTCTGGAGCGATCTGGAGGAACTGAGAGGAAGTCGACCAAGGAGAACCGTGATGGCGGTGACAAGGGAAAGTCACTCGACGCAACCCGCCACTGAGGACCACATGCCGCGGCGGCGGCTGCTGGCGTGGCTATCGAGTGTGGGCTTGTTCGGCTCGGTGCGTGCTGGCGGCGGTTTCGAACTGGTTTTTCTTCAAGCCGCGGGTGACCTACGGGCCGAGCGCGCGCTTCGCGATCGGCAAGCCGGAGGATTTTCCGCCGGGCACGCGCATCTCGCGCGACGTGGAGCGCGTGTGCATTGTGCGCGAGGGCAACAAGCTGGCCGCCATTTCCACCACCTGCACCCACCTGGGCTGCATCGTGGGAGATCTCCGACACGGGCTTCGCCTGCCCCTGCCACGGATCGCGCTACGACCAGGATGGCAACGTCACCGGCGGGCCGGCGCCCAAGCCGCTGCCCTGGTTCCAAGTGACCCTGGCGCCCAACGGCGAGCTCGAGGTGGACAAGAACATCGCAGGTCGAACCGGGAACTTACTTTACACGTATGAGCAACGCGACGAAAGAGTCACCCGGAGGCGCTCGACCGCGCTGCGGGAACTGCCCTCCAACGTCTGGAACTCCATCTTCCGCAATCCGCTGCCCTCCACGGACCTGGAGCGCGCGTCGACCAGCTTCACCAATTTCTTCCTGCACATTCACCCGGTCAAGGTGCACCGCAACACGCTGCGGCCCGGCTACACGCTGGGGCTGGGGCTGATCTCGCTGTTCCTGTTCCTCATCCTGGTCGGTCACCGGCGTGCTGCTGATGTTCTACTACGTGCCCGTCCACCACGCAGGCCTACGACCGCATGCTGGATCTGCGCGGCACGGTGGCGTTCGGCATCTTTCTGCGCAACATGCACCGCTGGTCGGCGCACGGCATGGTGGCGATGGTCTTCCTGCACCTGTGCCGCGTGTTCCTGACCGGCGCCTACAAGAAGCCGCGCGAGTTCAACTGGGTGCTGGGCGTGGTGCTGTTGCTGGTGACGCTGTTCCTGAGCTTCACCGGCTACCTGCTGCCCTGGGACCAACTGGCCTTCTGGGCGATCACGGTGGGCACCTCGATTGCCGGCTACGCGCCGCTGGTCGGCAAGCAGATTCAGTTCCTGCTGCTGGGCGATACCACGGTCGGGCAGGAGGCGCTGCTGCGCTTCTACGTGCTGCACGTGGCGGTGCTGCCGGCGGTGCTGACGCTGCTGATCGCGGTGCACTTCTGGCGGATCCGCAAAGACGGCGGGCTGTCGCGGCCGGAAGAAGAGCGGCGCGGCCGCACAGGCTGCGGCGGCACCGTGCGCGACCGTGCCGGTCGCGGTGAAGCATCGACGCAAAAGCGCGTCTACGGGCTACAGGGCTTCGTGCGCGGGCCGTTCACCAAGGTCGGGCAACGTGCCGGACGATTCGGTCTTCAGCTGGCCGAACCTGCTGATGGCCGAATTGTTCGTGTTCGTGCTGACGGTGGCGGTGATCCTGGTGGTGTCGCTCCTGTTCAACGCGCCGCTGGAACAGCCGGTCAACGTGATGCATCCGCCGAATCCGGCCAAGGCGCCCTGGTACTTCCTGGGCCTGCAGGAAATGGTGAGCTATTCGGCATTCTGGGGCGGCATCGGGGTTCCCGGACGTCATGGTGCTGCTGCTGCTGGTGGCGCCGTATATCGACCGCGGCACCAGGGCGTGGGCAGGTGGTTCGCCAAGCGAGCGGCTGCTGGCCAACACCATCTTCCTGACGCTGGTGACTGCTCAACATGATCTTCATTGTGATCGGCACATTCTTCCGCGGGCCGAACTGGACGTTCGTCTCGCCGTTCTGAGGAGGACTCTGAGTATGCGACTGGCACTGGCAATCGCAAGCTTTCGTTGTTCTGATCGTGCACGGCGTGGTGTTCTACGATCAGTTCTTCCACCGCTGGGAGCGGCACCAGACGGCGTACTTCGAGCAGGCGCGGTCGCTCTCGAAGAACGACGCGCGAGCGGGCGGAGTTGGAAGCGCGCGCGCCGCGCATCGAGCAGATCATCGTCACCAGTTTCGGCGACACGCGCGTGGACCGCTGCACCACCTGCCACATGGCGGCCGACGATCCGCGCTTCGCCGAACCACGGCGAGCCGCTGCAAGACGCATCCCTATTCGGACGGCCATGGGCGATGTGCTAGCGCAACGGCCACTGGGAGCGGCGGCACAAGTTCGCCGACTTCGGCTGCACCGTCTGCCACGACGGGCAGGGCCGCGGGCTCGAAACCAACTACAGCCACGGCGAAGACGAATTCTGGCCGGAGCCGCTGCTGGGCTATGTGACCCAGGCCAACTGGCGCAAGGATTTCGCGCCCAAGCTGCAAGGGCAAGGAATACATGGAAGCCAACTGCGCGCAGTGCCACACCGCAGAGGATTTCGCCGGCACGCCGACGTGAACCGCGGCCGCAAGCTGTTCTACGCCATGAACTGCTATGGCTGCCACAAGATCGACGGGATGAGCGAGGGCACGCTGGGGCCGGACCTGACCGAGGCCGGCAAGAAGTTCAAGATCGACTACCTGTGGGAATCGATCGTGGAGCCGCGCGCCAATCTGGCCACGTCCTTCATGCCGAAGTTCGATCTGAGCGAAGCCGACGTGCGAGTCGCTGGTGATTTTCCTGAAGAGCCGGCGCGGGGTGAATTTCGCCGAGACCTCGCTCGACCGGTACAAGGCGCACGTGGCGAACGTCGGCGGTGGTGATTCCGCCGGGGCAACCGCGGGCGAAAAGGCCGGCGAGCAGTTGCTCGCCGACCGCGCCTGCACGGCCTGCCACAAACTGCAGCGACAAGGATGGCGGCATCGCGCCGGACCTCAGCTACGAAGGGCTGATCCGCGACGACGACTGGCTGATGGATCACTTCAGAACCCGCGCTCGCGCATTCCCGATTCCATCATGCCGGCGTTCCGCTTCCCGGACGAGGATTTCCAGAGCATTGTCGGCGTACCTGGTGAGCCTGAAAACGCCGCCCGCCGGCCATGGCGCCGGCCGAGACCTTCAAGACGCTGTGCGCGCGCTGCCACGGCGAGAAGGGCGACGGCAACGGCAAAGTGGCCTGGTATCTCGATCCCTCGCCGCGCGATTTCACCAAGGCGGCCTTCATGAATTCCAAGCCGCGCGAGCGGTTCGTGAACTCGATTCAGGAAGGCGTGCGGCGGAACCTCCATGCCGCCGTGGGGCAACGTTCTGAAGGACGAGCAGGTCGGCGGCGTGCTGGACTACGTGCTCGCAGACCTTCACCAAGGAGCCCGTCAAGGAACTGAAGCCGCGCAAGCTGCCGGAGAAGAATCCGGTGGCCATCGAGCCAGGAATCCATCGCGCACGGCGAGCAGATTTTCCTGGAGCGCTGCACCGGCTGCCACGGGCGCAAGGCCGACGGCAAGGGGCCGAACTCGCTCGACATCATGCCGCACCCGCGCAACCTGCGGAACAGTGGTTCGTCGCGAGCGTCGCCGGACCGGCGGCTGTTCGAATCGATCCTTTACGGCGTGCAGGGCACGGCCATGCCATCGTGGATCGATTACGGCTGACGCAGCAGGACGTGGGCGACATCGTCAACTTCATTCGCAGTCTGAATCCAGAAAACCAGGGAGCCAGACAGTATGCCAGAAGGTAGCGCAGTCGAGACGCCGCAGGCGGGTCGGGCCGCCCCATCCACACCGACACGACGGCGAAGTGGTTTCTGGTGAGCGCCATCAGCTACTTCTTCATCGTCGGAATCGTCGCCCTGACCATCGCGGCCAAGTTCGTGCTGGCCGGAACTGCTGGGCACGGTGCCCTATCTTTCCTACGGCCGCCTGCGCCCGCTGCATGTCAACGGCATGCTGTTCGGCTGGCTGCTGGCCGCCGACATGGGGCTCAGCTTACTACATCGTGCCGCGGCTGTGCGGCGTGAAGCTGTGGAGCGAGAAGCTGGGCGTGGCCACGGCGGTGCTGTGGAACGTCATCATCCTGGGCGCGGTGGTGGCGCTGCTGGGCGGCTACAACCACGGCTTCGAATACGCCGAGCTGCCGCTGCCGCTGGCGATCCTGGTGGTGATCGCGTGGGTGATGTTCGGCATCAACATTTTCGCCACCATCGGCACGCGCAAATACCAGCAGATGTACGTCTCCATCTGGTACATCATGGGCACCATCCTGTGGACCGCGTTCGTCTACATCACCGGCAACTTCGCGGTGGACTTCACCACCGGCGTCAACCAGGCCAACCTGAACTGGATGTACATGCACAACGCGGTGGGCCTGATCTTCACGCCCATCGGGCTGGGCGTGGCGTACTACTTCATCCCGCAAAGCGTCCAACACGCCGCTGTACAGCCACCAGCTCTCCATGATCGGCTTCTGGTCGCTGGCCTTCGTCTACGTGTGGACGGGCGCGCACCACATGATCCACGGGCCGATTTCGCAGTGGCTGCAGACCATCGCCATCACGTTCTCGGTGATGCTGCTGATCCCGGTGTGGGCGGTGGTCTACAACTTCTTCGCCACCATGAAGGGCCAGTGGCAGCAGTTGCGCGAGAACGTGCCGCTGAAGTTCCTGATGTCGGGCGTGGTGTTCTACCTGCTGACCTGCTTCCAGGGCCCCATGCACAGCCTGCGCAGCGTCAACGCCATCGTCTCGAAGACCGACTGGATTCCGGGCCACGCGCACATGGCGCTGCTGGGCGCTTCTCGTTCTTCGCCATCGCCGGCACTTACTACGTGGTGCCGCGCTGTGGCAGACCAAGCTGCACACCGACGCGCTGGCCAACTGGAGCTTCTGGTTCATGATGATCGGCGGGCTGGGCTTCTTCGTCACGCTGTGGCTGGGCGGCTTCTGGCAGGGCTGGCAGTGGAACAATCCGTCGATTCCGTTCATCGACACGGTGGTGGCGCTGCAAGCCGGTATGGCTGGTGCGGTTCTTCTCCGGCACGCTGATCTTCTGCGGAATCGTGAGCTTTCGCCTACAACATCATGGCCACGGTGGTGGGCGCAGGAGGGAAGTCAGTGCTGCAGTAAGGCCGAGTAACATGTTTGCAAAGCCGATATCAGCGCATTACGTGGCCGCCGCGCTCGGGCTGTTCTTCATCGGCGGCCTTCTGACCACGGTGGTGCCGCCGATGGTGGACAAGAGCTGGGGCCGCCCGTTCGAAAATCACGACCCGTCGAAAGGACCGACCGGCAAGCTGCGGCCCTACACCGCGCTGGAACTCAAGGGCCGCGCAATCTATGTGCGCGAGGGCTGCTGGTATTGCCACACGCAGCAGACGCGGACGCTGGTGGCAGACACCAACCGCAGCGGCTGGCGCGGCGTGGCGTCGCCGGTTTCCACGCCGGACGAGTTCGTCTACGACAACCCGCACCTGTTCGGAACCAAGCGGACCGGGCCGGATCTTTCCCGCATCGGCGGCAAGTACGATACGCAGTGGCACCGCACGCATTTCAGCAATCCGCGCGACCTGGTGCCGGGCTCGGTCATGCCGCCATTTCCGTGGATCGTCAATAACCCGGAAGAATTCAACTCTCTGGTGGCGTACATCCAGACGCTGGGCCGCGCCAAGGACTGGCGGCCGGACAAGGACTACGAGAAATGAGCGACTACACCTGGCCGAGCATCTTTTTCTCATACTGATTCTTCGGGGTCTGTCTGGCGGTGGCGGTCTTCTTCTGCGTGCGCTCGCTGAAGGACGGGTACTGGGGCAAGAGCGGCGAGGAGATCAAGTACCGGATGTTGGAAGACGATGCTCCCACGCAAAGGAGTTCGCATGGAACCAAGTAACGAAAAAGATTAAGGATTACGCCGGCGGCTGGATCACCGAACGGGAAGGCACGGAGATCCCCGGCTTCCTCAAGTTGGCCTTTCCGGCGATCGCGCTGGGCGCCCTGGCGTACTTTTTTCTGTACATGTACGGCGAAGTGAATCACCCCGACCGCGGCCCGCTGGTGCGCGCGCTCAACGCGGCCACGGAGGCGTCCGGGACGCTGATGTATGCGATCGCCGCTTTGATCGTGATCTTCGGAGTCATCGTAGTGGCATTCTCGCTCGGCAAGTCTCATCACGACTAAAGGAACCGGCGATGCAGAACGGTTATTACCAGGTTCGGGTGCCGGACGCAACCGACTACTGGATGGAGATGGTGAAGTGCCGGCACGCCTGTCCGGTGGGCACGGACGCGTGCGGATATGTGACCGCCATCGGCGAAGGGCGGTACGAGGAGGCGTACCGCATCGCGCGCGCCACCAATCCGTTCGCGTCCATCTGCGGGCGGGTCTGCGGCGCGCCGTGCGAGGCCAATTGCCGGCGCGGCGACGTGGATGCGCCGGTCGCCATCCGCCCTCTGAAGCGTTTCGTCACAGACCGGTTCGGCCCGGAAACCGGCGATTACGCGATGTACCGCAACGCCGCGGACGACCGGATGCTTTCACCCCTGCGCGGCGACTACGAACGCATCGCGGTGGTGGGCGCGGGCGTGTCGGGCCTGACGGTGGCGCACGACCTGGTGAAGATCGGCTACAAAGTCACGGTTTTCGAAGCGGAAGCCGAGCCGGGCGGGATGCTCACGGCGGGCGTGCCGATCTTTCGCCTGCCGCGCGAGATGGTGCGGCATGAGATCCAGGCGATCCTTTCGCTCGGCGTGGAGCTGAAGTGCAACATGCGGCTGGGGCGGGATTTCACCATCGCCAGCCTGCGCGGCGAAGGGTACAAAGCGATTTTCTTGGGCATCGGGCTGCCCAAGGGCCGCAAGCTGGACATGCCGGGGTCGGAGAACGAAAACGTCATCGACGGCATGGATTTTCTGCGCGCCTTCAACGCCGGCAAGCCGGTGCCGCTGGGCAAGCGAATCGTGGTGATCGGCGGCGGCAACGTGGCGTATGACGTGGCGCGCTCGGCGGTGCGGCCGCACGACGACCACGTGGCGTACGATGTGGCGCGCTCGGCCCTGCGGCTGAGCGGCGACAAGGAAGTCCACGTGGTCTGCCTGGAAAGCCGCGCGGAGATGCCGGCCGACGAAATGGAAGTGATGGAAGGCGCCGAGGAAGGCATTCATCTGCACAACCAGCGCGGGCCGCGTGAAGTGCTGGTGGCCGATGGCCGGGTGACGGCGCTGCGCACGGTGCGCTGCACCGCGGTGTTCGACGCGAGCGGCCGTTTCAACCCGGCGTTCGACGAGCGGCAAGTGGAAGACATTGCGGCCGACAGCGTGATTTTCGCCATCGGGCAGACTTCCGACCTGGCCTTCCTCGATCCGGCGGACGGCGTTCAAAGCGACCGCGGCCTGATCAAGGTGAACCGCGAAACCTACCAGACCACGGCGCCGGACGTCTTCGCGTGCGGCGATATCGCGCACGGCGCGCGCCTGTTCATCGACGCCATCGCGTCGGCGCAGATTGCCGCCCGGTCCATGCACGATTTTCTGCGGGGCACGCGCACCGAAGTGGTGGTGCGCAAACAATGGAAGCCGGCCGCCTACACCATGGCGGAGCACTGGAACGCGATTGGGCGGGAGAATCCGCCGGCTCTCGCGAGCGAACGGCGGGCCGGTTCGCTCGAGATCGTGGAGGAGTCTTACGCGGAAGCCGAAGCGCGGCGGCAGGCGTCGCGCTGCCTGCGCTGCAACATCAATACGGTCTTCGACACATCCAAGTGCGTGGCCTGCAACGGCTGCGTGGACATCTGCCCGGAAAACCTCATCCGGCTGACCGGGCTGAGCACGCTGATTGAAGACCCCGCGTGGATGGAGCAGGCCGTGGAGATGTTCGGCGACCTGAGCCAGTACCCGCCGGAAGAACTCGACCAAATGGGCGCGGCCATGACTAAAGACGAAACCACGTGCATTCGCTGCGCCCTGTGCGCGTCGCGATGCCCCACGGCGGCGATTCTGATGAAAGAGTTCGAATTCCACCGGGAATGTGTGACGGTGGCGTCGCGCAATCCGAAAGTGCTTTACACCGCATGACGCCTTTAGAATTCAGCCTGGTGTTCACGTTGGGGTTGGTCGGCAGCCTGCACTGTTTGCAAATGTGCGGGCCGATTGTGATCTCGTACAGCGTGGCCATGGCCGGTGCAGGAGCCGGCCGCCGGCAGATGCTGGCGGCACACGTGGCTTACAATGGCGGGCGCATCCTGACTTACGTGGCGCTGGGAGCGCTGGCGGGCGCGGCGGGCAGCGGCGCCGGCATGTTGGGCCGGATGGCGGGCCTGGCGGCGGGAGCGCGCATTCTAGCGGGCGCGGCCATGATCCTGGCGGGCATCGCGCTGCTGCGCGTGCTGCCGAAAAGGCCGCTGGTGCAGTTAGGGCGGCCCGGCATCACGGCGAAGTTCCGCCATGACGGTAGGCCGGCTGTTGACGGCGCCGCGCGCGGCCGGCAAGTTCGTGCTCGGTTTGACGCTGGGGTTCTTGCCGTGCGGCCTCATCTATGCCGCGCTGCTGAAGGCCATGGAGACGGCCAGCGCGGGTGCCGGCGCGCTCACCATGCTGGCCTTCGGATTGGGAACGGCCCTGGCTCTGCTGAGCATGGGCATGCTGGGTTCGATGGCGGGACCTCGGCTGGGAGAGTGGAGCAACCGGCTGGCTGGTCTCGCGGTGATGGGCGCGGGCGCGCTGCTGCTGTGGCGCGGGTTGACCGCCGGACCGGTGTGCCATGGCTAACCATCTGCTACAAGCGGAGCGGCCGGCTGGCGGCGGAGCGGGCGCGCCGCCGCGCACCTGGCACCGCATACGGAAGCTCGTCCACCTGCTCTGTTTCGCGGCCTTTTTGGCTCTTCCGTTCCTCAACGTGATGCGCTTCGACATCCCGCGGCAGCGCTTTTATTTTGTCGGCTACGAGTTGTGGATCCACGAATTCGGGATCGTCTTTTTCGCGCTGATGTTCTTGCTGTTCCTGGTGGTGATGTCGTCGGTGTTTTACGGGCGCGTGTATTGTGGTTACCTGTGCCCGCAAATGATCTTCAGCGAAGCCTCGCTGGCGCTGGAAGCGTGGCTGCGGCGGCGAGTCAACAAACGGTTGATCCAATGGAAACCGAAGCGCCGCGAGTTCGTGGCGCGCGGGTTGTTTTTCGCGGTGGTGGCCGTAGCGTCGGTCTTTCTGGCGTTTGTGTTCATCTCTTATTTTGTGGAGCCGCGCGACCTGTGGCGGCGCCTGGCGTCTTTCGACCTGGTGACCGCGGGAGGCATTTCCGGCGCGGCCGTCACGCTGTTGACCTTCCTCGATTTCAGCCTGGTGCGGCTGCGCTTCTGCACCACGGTGTGCCCGTACGGTTACCTGCAAGGCATGTTGTCGGACAGCAACACGCTGCTGGTGCATTATCGCGATGAAAACCACGAGTGCATCGAGTGCAAGAAGTGCGTGCGGGTCTGCCCCATGGGCATCGACATCCGCCAGTCGCCGTTCCAGATCGAGTGCGTTCACTGCGCCGACTGTATCGACGCCTGCGACGAGGTCCTGGGCAAACTGGGCAAACCCGGGCTGATCCATTACGTGTGGGGCGAAAAAGGTCCTCTCTCCGCCGGGCGGCGGCAGCCGTGGGACGCCAAGCGCGTGATCGTGACGCTGCTGCTGCTATGCTACGCGTCGGGGTTGGGGTTGGCACTCGCCAAGCGGCGGCTGGTGGTGGTGGATGTGTCGCCGATTCGCGCCACGCTTTACCGCGTGGGCGCGGACGGGCGCGTATACAACCGCTTCCGTTATTCCATCTCGAACCGCGGCAGGAAACCCGCGGCGGTGACCTTTTCGATTGTGCAATTGCCGGGCGCGAGCCTGGACCTGCGGCCGAACCCCGTGCCGGTGGCCGCGGGCGTGACGGCGCAGGGCGAGTTCGAGATCTCCGAGCCGGCCGGCGCGTGTCGGGAACAGGTAAGCCATTTTACGATTGTGACTGGCACCGCGCCGCAGGAAGCCACGAATCGCATTCCCATGACATTCCTGGCGCCCGTGGAGGGGAAATGAAACGAGTACCGTATTGATTCCAGTGCTGGCGCTGATTTCGGCGTTGTTCATCGGCATCCTGGTGTTTGCCTACGTGGAGACCAAGCGGGCCAACCCCCAAATGCTCGACGAACACGGGCACGCTTTGAACTCGCAATGACCTGCCGGCTGTGTGGATTGAATTCGCGCGACGCGGCTTTCTGCTGCGCCGGCTGTGAAAACGTCTATGCAATTCTCGAAGAGAGCGGCGTGCTGGCCTCCGGACAGGATTTTCGCGACACCGAACTCTTCCGGCAAAGTCTGAAACTGGGGCTGATCTCGAACCGCCCGGAAGTAGCCGCGGCCGAGCCCGCGCCCATTCCCGCGAGCGCGGAGTCCAAGGAAGCGGTGTTCCACGTTTCGGGCATGTGGTGCACTTCCTGCGGCTGGCTGATTGAGCACGCGCTGGGCCGCATCCGTGGCGTGCGGGAGGCCGAAGTGCTGTTCGCATCGGACCTGCTCAAGGTGCGCTACTGCCCGCAGTACCTGCCCGCGGAGCGCATCGTGGAGCGCGTGGAGAGCCTCGGTTACCAGGCCACTTCCTATACCGGCGCCCGCGGCGCAGCCGACGCGGAGCAGCGCGATCTGCTGCTGCGCACGGGCCTGGCGGCTTTCCTCTCCATGAACGTCATGATGTTCAGCCTGGTGGTGTACGCCAGCTATTTCGAACGCATCACCGGATTCGGGCGCTACATTCCGTGGGTGCTGATGGGCCTGGCGACCCCTCGGTGTTTTATTGCGCGGCGCCGGTGATGCGCCTGGCATGGGCCGGCGTCAGGCTGCGCGTGCTGCGCATGGAATCGCTGCTGGCCATGGGGATTCTGACGGCCTACGGTTACAGCGTGGCGGCCACCGTGGCCGGCAGCACGCACGTCTACTTCGATACCGCCTGCGCCATCGTGACGCTGGTGCTCACGGGCAAAGTGATCGAACGCGGCGCCAAGGAAAAGACCGCCCGCGCCATCACGCTGCTCTATCGCCTGATGCCCAACAAGGCGCGCCTGATGGTGGACGGGCGCGAGCGCTTCGTTTCGCTCGATGCACTCGAAACCGGCGCGCTGTTCCGCGTAAAACCGGGCGAACGCATTCCGGCCGATGGGATGGTGGCGGCAGGGCCGTTCCCACGTCGATGAATCGGTGCTGACGGGCGAATCGGCGCCGCGCGCCAAGCAGCCGGGCGACACGGTGGTCTGCGGCAGCGTCAATATGGGGGCCATGCTGGAGATCGAAGCCACGCGGGTGGGCGCGGATAGCACGCTGGCGCAGATCGTCCGCACGGTGGAGCACGCGGCGGCCAACCGCACTTCCGTGGAGCGCACGGTGGACCGGATTGCGCGGCTGTTCATTCCGGCCGTGCTCGGCGCTCGCGCTGCTTACCTTTGCGGGCTGGCTGTGGCATACCGGGCGGCCGGCCGAAGCCCTGATGCACGCGATTGCCGTGCTGGTGATCGCCTGCCCGTGCGCGCTGGGGATTGCGACGCCGCTGGCGCTCACCGCGGCGGTGGCGGCCGCTTCGCGCCGCGGCATCCTGGTGACCGATGCGCGCGTGCTCGAGACCATCTGCAAGGTCGACGTGGTGGCCCTGGACAAGACCGGCACGGCCACTTCGGGCGAGTTCGCGCTGCTCGAAACCAGCGGCGATACCAGCCGAATGGCGGAGTTGGCGGCCGTGGAAGCCTGCTCGGAACATCCGCTGGCGAAAGCCATGGGACAGATTCCCAACTTGCCGCGGCTCAACGCGCTCGACGTGCTTTTCCATCCGTCCATGGGGATCAGCGGCGTGGTAGGCGCGACCAGATACTTCATCGGCAGTGAGCGATTGTTCGATCAGAGCCGCGACCGTAAGGGAGCGGAGACCCGGAGCACGCAAACAGATCTTGAACAGACCGGTTGGCAGGCGGAAGCGCCTGCCCCACAAGAGCACACCAAAGTGGGACAGACGCTTTCGTCTGTCAACCCCGGCGGCCGCACCGTAGTCTGGTTCGGGTGGGACGGCGCCATCAAAGGCAGCCTGACGTTCGGCGATCGAATTCGCCCCGACGCCGCGGCGTTGTGCGCCGACCTGAGGAAACGCGGCGTGCGCACCATGCTGCTTTCCGGCGATTCGCCGGCTCCCACGGCATTCACGGCTCGCGCGATCGGCGCCGACGACTGGACCGCGGAAGCCACGCCGGCGCGCAAAGTGGAAATCATCGCCGATCTGCAACGCCGCGGCCTGGTGGTGGCTATGGTGGGCGATGGAGTCAACGACGCACCCAGCCTGGCGAAGGCCGATCTCGGTATCGCGCTCGGCTCCGGCGCCGATATCGCCATGCAGGCGGCGCCGCTGGTCATCATGGGAAACTCGCTCGAAGCGGTCACCCAAACCCTCGACCTGGCGCGGCGCACCTTCCGCGTCGTCCGGCAGAACCTGTACTGGGCGTTCGGCTACAATGTGGCGGGCATCACGCTCGCGGTCAGCGGCGTGCTCAGCCCAATTTTCGCCGCGGCTGCCATGGTATTATCCAGCCTTTCCGTGATTGGGAACTCCCGGCGGCTAGGCTGAGGGCGCGCCACGCTTTCCACCGCAGCCATAAGGCGGAGAGCGCGATCATCATCAGGATCACAACCACGGTGGCCAGCGCGGCTAGCGGGGCGGACAGTGTGCGCTTGATGGGATTCACCCAGGTTCCGTACACCAGCATCACGTGGACCCAGTAGACCATCAGGGAGTTCTTGCCCAGGCACTGCATCCAGCTCCAGCCGGGGCCGGCCACGTACTCGGTCCACAGGTAGGAGCCCGCCAGCATCAGCAGCGAAATCCCGGTGCGAATGAAAATGAGTGTGGGGTTGTCGGTCCAGAAGTTCGACATAGTGTAAATAGAGTAGGGAATATTCGAGAAATACTGCGCCACAAACACGCCCGTGAACCCGATGAGCACCGACCACTGCATCAGGCGCTCCATGCGGTCCGCGGCGGCCCGGCGCACGATGGCGCCTGTGGCGATGCCGTAGCCCAGGTAAGCGGCGCACGGGAAAAAGGCGAAGCGCCCGCGCCCGCTGTTGTTGCCTGCCGCCAGGTATTCGTGGATCAGGCTGGGAGTCGATCCCCAGTCGAGATTGGCCACCAGCGGAGCCAGCGCGGCAATTGCGGTGGCGGCGGCCACGGCGAACCGCAGGCGGCCGTTGTGGCGGAAAAGCGATGCCACCGAAAACACCACCATCGAAAGTCCCATGCAGTTGAGGATATCGACCTTGGTGAGTTCCGACGTCTGCGCATTCGGAAAGCTGGCCGCCCAGTTGGTGAAGCGGAACAGAAAGGCGACGCCCAAAATGTAGCCGGCGTGGCGCATTGAAATCAGCCAGCGGCGCGCGGCCGCGGTTTCGCGCCGTTCCAGGCTGTCCATCTGGAAGGCCGTGGTCATGCCGGCCATGAAGAGGAACAGCGGCGCGGCCATGCCGCCAATGAACTGCGAGAGGACGTAGGGACCGCCGTCGCGCACATCCAGGCGCGTCAGCGAATTGAAGACGTGGCACTGGATCATGACGAGCACGGCCAAGCCACGCATCCAGTCCAGAAAAGGGAATCTCTTCACAAGAATAATAGTGTTACGGCGCCAGGATTGACTCCCCCTAATGGTAACCGAATTCGGGGGCCGGTTGAGCGGAGAGCGAGGCAAAGCAGGCAATTCCCTCGCGCCCGCGGTGCGGCGCCGGCTACCGGGTGATGTTGATGTATGCCGGGGGGCTGGCTACTCCGCCCACCGTAACCACCACCGGCTGCTTGCCCGCCGCCACTGTCGCCGGAACCACGAAGTTGATCTGCAACACGCTCACCGACCATGTCGGTATGCCGGCGTAAGTGATAGTCCCGACCGGCACTCCGCCAACCGTCAAACCGAGTTGTTGCGCGGGTGCCGAATTGTTGTTTGCGGGAGCCGCGCCATCCGCGATGGCCGGCCGGACCGCGCCCACGCCCGTCACATATAGCGTCAGTGTCTGCCCCGGCGAGCCGCTGGAGGATGGATTCGCAAAACCGTCCGGCGTCACGAAGATGCCCGGCGCCGCCAGCCCCACCTGGAAGTTGTAGGTCACGTTCACATAAGGATTGCCGACAGTCAGAGTCGCCGCGCCGGCCGGAATCTCGTACGGTATTTGGAGATTCACCTGGTTCGGTGAAACATAATACAGGTAGGCCGGGTATTGGTCGCTCGCGTTGTTTGCGGGGTTCACCCACGCTTCGAACCCCGCTAGGTACATAGTCAACGGCAAAGCGCCCGCCGATTGCGCAAAGTCGCCCATGGCCGTGCCGTACACGCTGATGATCTCGCCCGGAGCGAACAACTGCTGCCCGGACGCGGCATTGCTGATCCCTCCCACCGCCAATTGTGGTTCCAGACCCTGGAACGGGACCGACAATTGCTGCGACCATGCCCGCTCGCCCGCGTCCACGCCGCTGATTGTGAACGGCACGCTCGCCGGCGCATTCACGCCGGACAACGCGATTTGCGCCGCAATCGACTGGTTCGCCGGTATGCTCGCGCCGCCGAACAGGCTTGCAATTTGCGCGGAGTAATTCGTGCCGTTGATCGTCAATCCGGTCAGCGTGGTGGATACCGTCGATTCGTTCGTCAGTGTCAGCGTGAAGTTCCAACTGTTGGCCGGCTCTTCAAAAACGATTTCCCCGTTTCCGTAAATTCCCGTTCCCGCGCTCTGACTCACCGACAGCACCACCGCGGAGCTGGTGGGCGCGGCGCTGGTCCACTGGTGAACGAAGTTGTTCACATCCAGTGATCCCCATCCGCTGGCCTGGTCGTAGTTCGAATGCGCATTGTATCCGAACGTCCCGGAGTTGCAGTTCGGCGACCCGGCGACACAGGGAACGGCATTGTTGCCTGTCGCGACATCGTGAAAAACGCCCGAGCCGTTTTGGGCCAGCCGGTAAATCGTGGGATTGATATTCGCCACGCCCGGCTGGCTTTGTGCGCCTGTCGAAACCAGGTATTGATTGAGCAACGTGACAATCCCCGCCATCACCGGCGCGCCCAGCGAAGTTCCGCCGAAGTACGCAGCGCTCCCATTCGTATAGACATAGGTGGTGTCGTGATAGTTCGAAGCGTTGAAGGCGACGTCGGGAACGTCCCGCATCCCATCGGCGGGAACGCCCGTGCCGGTCTGCCAGAGCGGCTTGAAAAAAACCTGGCTCGCGCCGCCGCCGCCCGCCGCGATCGTCTGCTCCACCGCCGTATCGTTCCACACCATCTCCGGAATGTAGGACAATGCCGAAGCGTCGTTGGCGGTATTGCCGCTGTTCCAATACGTTCCGCCCTGCTCGTTGAATTCCGTCCCGCCCACCGACGTCACCTCCGGAATGCTGCCCGGAACGTCCACCGCCAGACCATCCTGCGCGATCGCCGCGCCTTGATCTTCGCAATCGCCCGCGCCTGAATCGCCCGCCGACGCTATCCATGTAATGCCCTCGGCGTTGGCCTGCCGGGCAGCGCTTTGATAAGTGGGCAGATCGACTAAGTCGTAATACTCGCAATCGCCGTAACTCATGCTGATGACCGGAGCCAAATCTCGATCCAGGGCATAGAAAAACGACGTGTATACGTCTGGCGAGTACACGAAAATAATCGCCGCGTCCCGCGCCACCGCGCCCGACCATTCAGTATCCAGGTCCGATTCCGACATGTCATCCGATTGGATCTGATACCCCGGATTCGGATAACCGGGCACTGGCACTTGCGTGAGATTGATCGCCGGCAGGTGGAACGTGTTGCGGAAGTTTGTAATATCCGACAGATAAATCTCCGACTGTCCTACAACCACCAGGCTCTGCCCCGTGCCATTGATGGCCGGGATTGCGCTGTACAGAGGCGCCACATCATAGATCGTGGCAAAATCGTCGGGAACCACATGGTGTGTGCCGCCCGTGGTGTACCGCGGGCTCGCTTTTCGCAAATTCCTGGGCTTCAAACGAAAATCGTTCAGGCCCCGAATGCTGCTCACCATGTCCGCGAAAGCGGCCGGAAGCGCCGGATTCGTGGCATTCGCATAGTGTATTTCGCCATTGAGGCTATAGCGGTGAATCTCCGCGTGCAAACCGCTTTCGACCTGTTGCGCCGTGCCGCTGAACGTGATCCAGTTGCGGCCCCGCGCCGTCAATCGCACCGTGAAGCCTTGCAATTTGAGCCAGGCCGTAATCTTCGCCAGATCGTCCGGGCTGGCGCCGAACCGGTCCGCGTACTGCTCGGGTGTCAGCCATTTGTGATATTGCGGCGAGGACGGATCCTGCTGATCGCTTAGAAGCTGGCCGAGGCTCTGCTGCTGGCTTGCCGAGGGCTTGATGTGGATCGTGATCGAGGGCAACTGGAACGTGGCCTCTGCCACGCCCTGGTCATATTGAGCCTGGGCTTTGGGATGAATGTGGCCGGCGAGCGTCACAGTGCGGCTGCTGTCGATGCCGCTGGTGATGCGGTCCTGCTGCGCATACAGAGCGGCCAGTGGCAGGCACGGAATCACGGCGCGAAGCGCCAGGAGCATGATCTTGCGGTTCAGGGGATTGGCGCCAGAGAAAGCCATAAGGAATTGTGACGGACATGGTCCCTGCCCCGTTGCAATCTCCCCTGGCGCCCCGCTATCGGTGACGTTCGGCGCCGCAAGCTAAGTTTAAGTAAACAAACAAATTATATGATATTATTGGATTTGGTTTAATACTGAGTACATACCGAGGAGAAAGAATGTTCAATAAAGTTGCGTTCGTCACCGGTGCCAGCCGTGGCATCGGCCGGGCGATTTCGCTGACACTTTGCCGCACCGGTTTCGATATTGTGGTGGCGTCGCCCGAGGTCGAAAACAACGAATTGGTGGCGGAAGAAATCCGCGCTTGCAGCGGCGAGGCCATGACCTTAAACCTGGACGTGACGTCCCAGGAATCCATCAAGGAAGGCTTCAGCAAGGTGCTGGCGGACAAGACCCGCATCGACGTGCTGGTGAACAATGCGGGCATCACGCGCGACGGCCTGGCGGTGCGGATGAAGCTGGCGGACTGGGAATTGGTGCTCAAGATCAACCTCCAGGGGGCGTTTCTGTGCGCGCAGCAGGCGCTGCCTTCGATGATGAAGAACCGCTGGGGCCGCATCATTAATATCGCCTCGGTGGTGGGACAGGCGGGCGCGGCGGGGCAGGCCAATTACGCCGCTTCCAAGGCGGGCCTGATTGGGCTCACCAAAGCTCTGGCGCAGGAGATGGCCTCGCGCGGTATCACCGTGAATGCCATCGCGCCCGGATATGTCGCCACGGACATGACCAAGGTGCTGCCGGACGAGGTGAAGCGGAAGATTCTGGCCGGCGTGCCGCTGGGCCGGATGGGAACGCCGGAAGACATCGCCGCCGCCGTGAAGTTTCTGGCGAGCGAAGAGGCCGGCTACATCACCGGCCATGTGCTGGCGGTCAACGGCGGCCTGTACATGTGATCCGTGGGACAGGCCATCGGTTTTTGTGGCCTGTCGACCTGGGCCGCTCTTCGTGGAGCGGCCTCCGGCCCGCAACGCCGGCTTTCCAGCCGGCGCCCCCGCTTCTTCGATCGAGCCGGCCGGCGTGTTACCCCATACCCTGCCAGGCCACCAATTTTTTTGGGTCCTCCGCCCGGCGTGTCTCCCATACCTTGACCGGCCGCGCAAGGCGATGGCCTGTCCTACCCGGCGCTGTGATACAGTCTGATGAATCATGAAACAGCGCTTCCTTGCGTTATCGCTGCTTGCCTGCGTTGTAACGGCCGCGGCGCTGGCTCAGCCGAAACCGCAGCCTCAAGACGAAGAGTACGCCCGCCTGGTCAAGGAATGGACCACCCAGCCGGAATTCATGAGCCCGCTGGTGGATCATCTGCCCAAAGCCGCGGGAGTGCCCACGCCCAAGGACGTGCTGGGCTATTATGCCGGCGCGCCCAAGAAGCTGACCCGCGTGGCGGATTTGAGCCGCTACTACCGGGCTTTGGCGGCGGCCTCCAAGCGCGTCAAAATTCTTCCGGCCGGAACCACCGACGAAGGCCGCGAATGCCTGGTGGCGGCGATCTCCGACGAAGAGACCATCCGCGACCTGGATACATATAAAGGATACCTGGCGAAGCTGGCCGATCCGCGCGGCCTTTCCGCCGAGGAAGCGAAGCGGATTATTGCGCAAGCTAAGCCGATCTACATGCTCACGGGCGGCCTGCACAGCGCGGAAACCGGTCCGCCGGAGATGCTGATGGAACTGGCCTACCGGCTGGCGGTCGACGAATCGCCGCTCTACCAACAGATCCGGCGCAACACCATCGTCATGGTGATCAACGCAGCCGATCCGGATGGCCGCGACCGCTACGTGGATTGGTATTACCGCTACAAGATCAGCGAGGAAACCGAGGACGACCGCCAGCCCGGTCCGCCCTACTGGGGCAAGTACATCTTCCACGACAACAACCGCGACATCAATTATTCCCAGCTCACCATGCGCAACTGGCTGAAGTTCTACCTGGAGTGGCACCCGCCCATCATGCACGACCTGCACGAATCCGAGCCTTTCATGTACACCTTCAGCGGGCAGGCTCCGCAGAACCCGACGCTCGACCCGATCCTCTATGGCGAGTTGCCCTGGTTCGCCAATTTCGAGATGACGCGCATGATTTCCTTCGGCATGCCGGGAGTGTGGACGCATGCGTTCGTGGACATGTGGTCGCCGGGCTATCTGGGTTTCATGTCGTCGAATCACAACGGCATGCTGCGCATGTACGAAACTTTCGGCAATGGCGGCGCTAACACCATGAAGCGCACGGTGGATGCGCCGGCGGGAGGCGGCGAGGCCGCTGGCAGTATGACAACCCGGGAGTGGTATCGCCCGCTGCCGCCGTATAAGGAAGTGGTCTGGTCGATGCGCAACAACACCAACTACATGGAGACCGGCGTGCTTTCCGCGCTGGAATTGACCGCCGGCTTCGCCAAGACCGTGCTCGAAAATTTCTACGATAAGAGCCGGAACTCGATCGAATCGGGCAGCAAGCAAGCGCCCTATGGATACGTGATGCCGGCGGGGCAGCGCGACATGACGCGCGTCGCCTTCATCGTCAACATACTCAGGCTGCAGGGAATTGAGGTGGGGCGCGCGTCAGAGGAAGTCAAGCTCAAGGAAGGAACGTTTCCGGCGGGCTCGCTGATTGTGAAGCGCAATCAGCCCTATGGACGGCTGGCTAAGATCCTGCTCGAAAAGCAGCAATTTCCAGACCCCAGCCTGCGCACTTACGACGACACGGCCTGGACCATGGGGCTGATGTGCCAGGCCCAGGTGGTGGAGACGGCCGACGCCGCCGTGCTGGACATACCCGTGCAACCGGTCGGCCAACTGGAGATCGCGGGAGCCGTGAAAGGCAGCGGCCCATGGACCGTGGTGCTGCATAACGGCGCGAATTCGCTGGCCACGCTGCGGTACCGCCTGAAAGATCTCACCTACGACGCGCTGGCGCAGCCATTCAAGAGCGGTTCGATGGAACTGCCGGCGGGCTCTCTGCTGATTCCTTCGAGCGCGCGCGTCACCGGCGAAATCCAGAAGTTGGGCCTGCAGGCAGTGGCGCTGAGCCAGTTGCCGGACGCGCAGAAGCGGCCAGCGGATCCGCCGCGCCTGGCGGTCTACTCGACATGGGGCAGCACGCAGGATGTCGGCTGGGTGCGCTATGCGCTCGATCACTTCGAATTCGCCTACGACCTGATCTATAAGGAGCGCGTGCGCAAGGGCAATCTGCGCGACGCCTACGACGTGATCGTGATTCCGAGCCAGGGCCGCGGCGCCAAGTCGCTGGTGTTCGATATCGAGTCCAAGGGCAAGGCGCTGGCCTACAACAAGACGCCCGAGTTTCCCACCATGGGGATGTATGGCGAATCGGCGGACATCACGGGCGGCATGGGGCTGGAAGGCGTGGTGGAGTTTGAGAAATTCGTCAGAGCCGGCGGCGTGCTCATCACGCTGGGCGCCGCCAGCTTCTTCCCGGCCGAGTTCGGCATCACCCGCACGGTGGAGGCCGCGCGTCCCTCGGCGCAGTTTTACGCGCCCGGGCCGGTGGTGGAGGCGGTGATCGAGCAGCCCGCGCATCCTATTTTTTACGGATACCCGGAGAAGACCGTGCCGGTGCGCTACGCCAACGGTCCGCTGCTGCGCGTGCCTGCCCAAGACCAATCCAAATGGGTTCTGATGCAGTACGCGGGCGCCGATCGATCGGTACTGAGCGGATTCATGCGAGGCGTGGCGGAAACGCGCGGCAAGCCGGCGATTCTGGATGTTCCGGTGGGACAAGGACGCGTGATCCTGTTCGCGACGAATCCCTGCTACCGCTGGCAGAACCTGGGCGAGTTCAACATGCTGGCTAACGCTATCCTGTACTACAATCAGCTTCCGAAGAGCCGCGGTGGCACGGCATCGCACTGAGGGGAGGCATTCGGAAAGGGCCGCTTACAGCCGGACCCGGAAGTCCGCCGCGGACGGGGGATTCCGCTCCACTCAATCAGGTTGCCGGCGATCCCGCTTCAACCGGTCGCGGCGCTGGTGGGTAAGCCCGCCGCCTTGCGGCTGAGGAAGCACTCGCGGCAATACACCGGGCGCCCCTGCGTCGGTTTGAAGGGCACAGTGGTTTCGCGCCCGCATTGGGAGCAGGTGGTCATGGTTTCGGTCTTGGCATAACCGCCACCTCCGCCCTGACGTTTGGTTTTGCAGGTTTTGCAGCGCTTGGGTTCGTTCTTGAAGTTCTTGTCGTGGAAGAAGTGTTGTTCTCCCGCGGTGAAAATGAACTCCGCCCCGCAGTCTACGCACTTGAGTACTCGATCCTGAAACTCGGCCATAGCCTGTGCCCCGTTAACAACGTTGACCGTTGTTGGAAAAGGGGCGGGATTGGCATCCCGCCCCCTGTTGCCTAATTACTCGATCTCCCGGCGATTCTTCTTCCGGTTCCGTTTACGGGCCAGCGCCTGCTTGGCCCGGAGCTTCTCACCCGGCTTCAAGTAGAAAGAGTGTCTCTTCACTTCTTTGATGATGTCTTCCTGCTGAACCTTTCGCTTGAAGCGCCGGAGAGCGTTTTCTAAGGTTTCGCCCTCCTGAAGCTTTACTTCAGCCAAACGAAATACACCTCCCAACCCGACCAAAAATTCCCATGCGGTGTTTTGGCTTTGCGAAACCCTGCGTCACCTGAAGTGAGCCCGATCCCCAAAAATCCTACACTTCGCACAGTAGGTACTGATATCATAAGTGGTTGATAGGTAAAGTCAAGCTTAAAGTTATATACAGCTTTCGGTCTAACCCGCCATTCCGATCTGATTTGCTTTCTTTTCAGAGGTTTACACTGAAATGGGAAATGTTCTAGCAATTCTCCTGGCGGGTGGCGCTGGCGAGCGTCTGTTTCCACTCACCCGGGATACCGCTAAACCCGCAGTCCCGTTCGGTGGCGCCTACCGCATTATTGACTTCACCCTTTCCAATTGTATCAATTCCGGCCTGCGCCGTATTCTCGTTCTCACCCAGTACAAATCGATCGAGCTCACCCGTCACATCCGCGACGGCTGGAACATCCTTTCCGCCGGGCTGCACGAATACATCGAAATCATTCCGCCCATGAAGCGCCTGGGAGAAGACTGGTACCTGGGCACGGCCGACGCGGTTTTCCAAAACTTCCAGAGCATCGAAGCCGAGGCTCCCGATCAAACGCTGATCCTGGCGGGCGACCACATCTACAAAATGAATTACCAGGAGATGCTGGACTGGCACCGCCTGCATGACGCCGATATCACGATTGCCACGCTGGGCGTAGCGCCCGAGCAGGCGCACTGCTTCGGCGTCGTGGAGATCGATGCGGATTACCGCATCGTGAGCTTCGAGGAGAAACCGCGGCACGGCAACCCGGCGCGCTCGCGCTTCGATCCTTCCATGGTGAGCGCCTCCATGGGGATTTACGCTTTTAATACCGAGGTGCTGCTGCGCGCGCTCCACGAAGACGCGCAAAACCCCGATTCCACGCATGACTTCGCCCGCGACGTGATTCCCGCGGTCCTCAAAAAGGCCCGCGTGACGGCCTACGACTTCCGCGATCTGAACGCCAAGCAGTCCCGCTACTGGCGCGACGTCGGCACGCTCGACGCCTATTACGAAGCCAACATGGACCTGGTGAGCGTAGTCCCGGAGTTCAATCTTTATGACGTCCGCTGGCCCATCCGCACATGCGTCACACAGCAGCCGCCTGCGAAATTCGTCTTCGCGCAGGAAGGCCGGCGCATGGGGGTGGCCATCGATTCGATCGTCAGCGCGGGGTCCATCGTCTCCGGGGGACGGGTGCTGCACAGCGTGCTTTCCCCGGGTGTGCGCGTCAACAGTTATTGTGAAGTGGAGTACTCGATTTTGATGCCCGGCGTGGATATTGGCCGCTATAGCCGCATCCGGCGCGCCATCATCAATACCGGCGTGAAGATTCCGGAGTCCAGCGTGATCGGCTTTGACCTGGATGAAGACCGCGCCAGAGGCTACACTGTCACCGACGGCGGCATCGTCGTGGTGGCCAAATCTTTCTAGGAGCCATAATCCCATGATCAAACTCGTATTGCTACGCCACGGCGAAAGCACGTGGAACCGGGAAAACCGCTTTACCGGCTGGACCGACGTCGATCTCTCGGAAAAGGGCCGCCAGGAAGCCACCGAAGGCGGCCAGGTGCTCCAGGCCGCCGGGTACACCTTCGACGTAGCCCACACTTCCGTGCTCAAGCGCGCCATCCGCACGCTGTGGACGGTGCTGGATGAAATGGACCTGATGTGGATTCCGGTGTACCGCTCGTGGCGGCTCAACGAGCGGCACTACGGCGCGCTGCAAGGCCTCAACAAAGCCGAGACCGCCGCCAAGTTCGGCGAGGCCCAGGTGAAGGTGTGGCGGCGCAGCTATGATGTTCCGCCTCCCGCGCTCGCCGCGGACGACCCGCGCTTCCCCGGCCATGATCCGCGTTACCGCGGCCTCACCCCGGCCGAACTGCCGCTGACGGAGTGCCTCAAGGACACCGTCGCGCGCTTCCTGCCGCTCTGGCACGCGACCATCGCGCCGGCCATCCGCGAAGGTCAAAAGGTGCTGATCGCCGCGCACGGCAACAGCCTCCGCGCGCTGGTCAAATACCTCGACAACATTTCCGAGGAGGCGATTGTCGAGCTCAACATTCCCACCGGCATGCCGCTGGTGTACGAGCTCGACGGCAACTTGAAGCCGCTCAACCGCTACTACCTGGGCGATCCGGAAAAAGTGAAAGCTGCCATGGACGCGGTGGCGGCGCAGGGCAAGAAGAAATAACCGGTCAGAACGTGACCACCGCGGCGCTCACCGGCCGCTCTCCCACTGGAATCAACGTGAACAGCGGAGCCACGCGTGCGCGCGCGTTGATGCTCCGCCGCGCGCCATTCGGCGTGGTGGCCAGCGCCCTGGTGCGGATGACCGCCAGATCGCCCGACGTCTCATTGAGCACCAGCACGTACTGCCGTTCCGGCGCCGGCGTCAGCAGAATCTGGCCCGGACCCTGTCCCACCGCCACGATCGCCACCAGGCTGTACGTATCGAAATCCAGCACGGTAATCCCGTTGGTCTCCCGATTGGCCACCATCAGGAGCGAAAGGCCGCTGGGGTCGTCGGTCACCGCCATCGCGCCGGGAGCCCGTCCCGCCAGGATCGTCTGGTAGACTTCCGTGAGGTAGGGAAAGACAACCACCACGGCATCCATGCCGTCGCCGGTCACGAAGAGCTGGCCGCCGTCGCTGGTGGCGCAAAAATGGCGCGGCGCGAGCGGCAGCGGCAGGCGGACGATGGTCTTCCCGGTGGCGGCATCGAAGATGGTGATGCTGTGCTCCGGCTCGTTTCCGGTGATCAATTGGATGCCGTCCTGCCGGAAGCTGATGAGCGAGGGCTCCGCGCCGGTGGCGATGGTCCGCTCGATAGCCGCGTTTTCGAGCGATGCCAGCGTGATGGTGCGATCCGTGCGGCTGGCGATCGCCGCGATCGCGCGGCTGTTCTTACCGTCCTTAACGGTCGCGAAATCGAAGCTGTCGGGCGCCGAGCGAAGACGAATGCGCCGGCCGGGCTTCAGCGAATCGAGCGGCAATTCCACCAGCATGGCCGGATCGCGATAGAGCACCCAAAGCGAGCCTCCGTCGGGAGAAATCATCATCCCCGCCGCCAGGTTGCCGGCGCGCGCGCGGCGGCTGACCGCCAGAGTGGCCGCTTCGATTTCATAAACCGTGCCGCCTTCGGGCGCCAGCACGAAGACCCTGGGTTTCGATGGATGGGCCACTACCGCGGCGGGCGCGCTATCGAGCGGGATCTGCCGCTGGACGCGGAAGCTCTCGAGATTGACCGCCGCTACCGACCGGCTCTCCTGATTGGCGACAAAGCAATACCCTGGGATGCGCGTAGCCTTCTTCCTGCCGCATCCGGCCGCCGCGCACGCCGCCGCCAGCAGCGCTCGCCGGGAAAGGACTATGGATTTCACCGTACTCCATTCTAAGCCGTGGCGGAGGCATGATATCCTGAGAAGAGCTTATTGGACGCAGCCTGGGAACCGCGGGCTGTGGTTTTTTCCCCCGACCGGAGAGATGGCCGAGTGGTTGAAGGCGCACGCTTGGAAAGCGTGTATAGGGGAAACTCTATCGAGGGTTCGAATCCCTCTCTCTCCGCCAGTTGCAAATTATTTGGCTTTACGCCGAAAACGGGGGCAAACCCCAATCCCAAACCTTTCTAAGAACATAACACCCTCACTCTGAGTCTGTAGTTTTCGAAGTTTCGAAAACCGTAGGCTTGTCTGTTGATCAGCTCCACCTTGTCGTGGAAACCCTCGGTGATGCCGTTATTACTGGTAAAGCGCCACATGGCGCTGCCTTGCAGGGTGTGCGGGCGGTGGCGTGAGCTGGAGTGCAGCGACTTGGTTAAGAGCACACCTGGGGACTGGCGCTGCTAATCATCGAATAATTCACCACTGAGAGCGCGGCGGTGCACTGGTGGTTGGCGAGCTTCATCTGGAACAGGCGGTATTTCGTCGGCGGTGAAGCATTTGCCAGCCACGACCGCTTCCAGAAGTTTCGCCTGCTCTGGATACCCTGCAATGGTTGCTTCCAGCAGCCAGAGAAGCTCCAGCAATTCTGTCGTGAACTGGCCGGTCCACTGTTCAGGGTGGATATTGTCAAGTGGCGAAGACTTTTTGCCTGCGCCTCTCTTCATGCGGTATTTGAGCCACGACTGTACCACCTTTAATCCAGAGACTTCAAAAGCAAAGACCTCTGGTGTCACGGGGCAGAACGCACCATTACCGACATAGAGCGTCTGCGTCGGTTCATTGTAGGTGAATGAGGCGGGATAGCCGTCTGCATCGCCTGGAACAGACATCGTGCATTTTGCCGTTCCGTGAGGGACTTGGCCGCGCTTCTTGCCCTTGGGGACGAAGCGCTCGCCATAGGTATGGAGCCAGAGCAGCCGTGCACCGCTGTCGCGTACTCGTTTAAACAACGCGGCATCCTTCGTGATCGGCACGCGCAATTCGCGCGTCGCTAGCTCCTTCGCGTAACGTGCGGTGAAGGCCGGATGTGCAAGGGTGCCATAGATGAACGCCAGGAAATCCTCCGGCGCGACCTCGCTCCCGTAGGCCCTGCGGAGTAAATCCAGCAAGCCGGGCCGAGTATTCGCCTCTGAAGCGTCCGCGGCGCGGTAGAGAGGAACCGTGTCTTTCGCACCACGGCCCGAAAAATGATCGAGATCAGGGATGGCGGCGCAAGCCGTCAAGGCCGGGCCTACTCCCA
Source organism: Bryobacterales bacterium (assembly GCA_963842505.1). Classification (GTDB taxonomy): domain Bacteria; phylum Acidobacteriota; class Terriglobia; order Bryobacterales; family Bryobacteraceae; genus PALSA-129. The sequence goes on along the minus strand of CAWJGZ010000002.1, from coordinate 76,078 downwards.
AGGGCTTTGTTAGCAGACTAGTCAGATATACTTGGCGCTTGCCGTGCGCGCGCCAGAGGTCTGGGCGGAGGTAGTCGCCTAGTCGATTGTCGGCGAGTATCCACTGCCGGTCGAATGAACGATAAGCATAGCGTTCGATGTGCGGAGTTTCAGCATCACGGGATAGCTGATTGATGGGTCTTGCCGGTTTGTCTTCCTCAAAAAGCGGTGAGCATTTGGAACTGATCTTTCGATCACGGGTCTCCTTGAATGCCTTGGCCTGATCGGCAGAAGAAAGCAACGTGGTCCATCGTTTCTTCAGTGCTTCTGTATCGGCGCAAATGGGCCAGGTCCGTTTGACTTGTGCACCAGAATGTTGCCAGGGCATGAGATCAGTGAGAAGCGGCCAATCAAAATACTTGCCCTTTCCTGCTGGCCGGAAGGCGCTCTGCCAATCGTCTGGGCAATTCTGCCATTTCACCGACGTAAAATCCGTAATAGCACCGAGCGCTGCAAGTTTGGCGTCGCGCGTTCCTTCGATCCTGGAGTAGTGTATGGTTGCTGGCCGGTCTTTCTTCGCCTTGCCTGTTCGCATGGTCACGGCGATGGCCACAGGGGTCTGGATGGCAAAGACATTGTCGCTCTGGCGTGTACCACGGCCTTCCCCGCCAAGGTCTAGAATCCAGATTTCGTCACAAAGGCGGCGCATATGTTCGCGCATTCCGCAGAATGCATCGCCGTCGATATAGCTGGAGGCACTGATGAAGCTGACGATGCCCGGCCCGCGCGCGGTCTCATGCTCGAAGACCTTCCAAAGCGCCCAGCGCCAGAAGTAGACATAAAGATTGTAGAGGTTCTTGACGTGAACGCCGTGGCCAGCGGCGATGGCTGGTCCGAGAAACTGCTGGAAGATGGCGGGTTCTTTGTTGGCCTCGTCGCTGCCATCCCCTCTAAACCTGTAGCCCTTCCCATCATCACCCCACCGCACCCATCCGCCGGTACGGGCTTTATTATCGCCACCTGCCGCCTCGTGTCGGTCGTAGGGCGGATTGCCAAGACAGACAATGACGGGGACATTTCTCTTGGCGCTCAGCGCTTTGGCGTGCTGTTCCGCGATGGGCTGGAGGAAGAATGGCAGTCTGGAGGGTTTTGTATTGGGGCTTTCGAGCGTGTCAGTCAGATAGACGTGCGTGCCGTCCTTGGGCAGCGCTCCGCCATGATCGTGCAGGGAGCGGCTTGTGCGCAGTTCAGTCACAGCATAGGGGCCGACCAACAGTTCGAAACCATAGAGGTTCGCAGCCAGTGCGGTGGCCTGGCCCGGCACAGCCCCTGCGCCCTGTTCGGCCACTACCCGGCTCAATGCGTGTTCAATGACGCCGAGCAGATAGGTTCCCGTACCGGTTGCAGGATCAAGTGTTATCACGTTGGGATCTACGAATCCCATTGGTTTGCCAAGGCGGTTCACAAGCAGATCGTCAATCAGGTGAACCTGGGCACGAACGACTTCGATGGGTGTATAGTAGGCCCCGGTGTCTTTACGTAGCTTAGGATCATAAGCAGCAAGGAAGTCCTCGTAGAAATAGAGCCAGGGGTCTTCGGATCCAGCGAGCGTGGCGCACGGTACAACGGCGATCACGCGCAAAAGTAAATCGAGGGACGCGGCCATCTCGGCCCGCGCGCCGGGATCGGTGAGTACCTGAAGCGCCCGGGAAAGGAGGTTGTGCTGCGCGGATAGTGTGGCCTCGGCGGTGTCAAGCGTGAGGGGATCGGCCCCGTCGCTACGACCCAAGAGCACGGCGAACGTGACGGTCTGGGCATAGGCATCGGCGAATTGCTCGTCCGAGGCATCCGAAAACAGCAACTGTCGCCAATCCTTCGCAAGCTGTACGAGTGGCGATCTGGGGTCCTTGAGAGCATCGGTAACGTCATTGCGGAGCATCCGGCACAGCGGAGCAAGCATGGCGGCGAAGCCCTTCAAATCAATCTTGCCTTCGCGGTCGGCAGGTATGATTGGCACCCATAACAAATACTCACGCAAAAGACATTCGAAGGTATAGGAGTCCTCGGAGGTTATGGCCTTTTTCCCGTCTACGGTGATGTCGCCGGAAAACTGTAGAATCTGATCCACCCGTTCGCCACTACGATAGAGCGCCCATTGGTTTCCGTCGGTGTAGAAGATGTTGGGAATTGCCGAGAAGCGCTTCCACTGATCCCGATTGTGGCCAGAGAAGCGTTTAACGTTCGCGCCGACTCCAGGAGCCTTGAGTTCGACGTAACCGGTTAACAGCTTGTTGAGATGGACGGCATAGTCTGGACGACCCAGCCGGTTGGGCAGATGCGTTTCGCCGGTGCAGATGACCTTCCAGCCAAACACATGGGCGGCATCGGCCATCAGATTCTCAAAGGGTCCCCGCAACTGGTCTTCCGGTTCGCCGGGGGTGAACGTGCTCATTTTGGCCTTGACCGCCTCGGCGAAGGACTGAAGCGCTTCCTTGATCGTCATTCTCTCGATTATGCCAGGATCACCTTGCCGATGCGCGCGCGCTGCGTCAACGGTCCCACGAGTGCCTAACGCCCAAACGACCGGGCCGCGCCGCCAGAAGATGAGACGGCGGGTGTTCAATGACCTTTCAGGCGCTCCCCGCAGACCGTGCAGCGACGCGGTTCGTTGAAAACTGAATAGTTCCACTTGGACAACCCCTGGTAGGGTAGGTCAGAGCGCCGCTAAACCGCAAGGGCGAAGAGGGCAGCCATTGGCTGTCCCCGAATCTCCCCCGAATCTCCCGAATCTCCGAATCCCATTGGTGCTCCAACCGCCTTGGCGCTGACGAGCCAGGATCTTCTTCCCAATGCTCCGGAGAGAATGACGAGTTCAGGGTTGACGGCGATCAACGCGCGCAACTGAAGCAGTGCTGCGCTGGGCCATCAGCGCATTCCAATTAGTTCCAGCAGGTGATTGACACGTTCGTACGCGTCTCGCATGCGTACGGCTCGTTCATCTCGGTCCTGAATATCCTCGAAATCGGCGACGAATTTGGGGCCCATATGGTCCGGCGAGGCGAACTTGTCGGCCAATCTTCCTAAGGCCCTCTTGCACCAATCCGTGATTTAGGTGCTGCCTGATTTCTTCGGCAAGCGCATCGATCCCACCTGGGTAGTTGATCAAGGTGAAATAGATATCCCACGCGTCCTTCTCTTTGAGGCGGTCGTGTAGGGCCATGCCTTTCATCACAAGGAACGCAACAACGGATGACACCCGGACGCGGACCTGGTCCCGTCCGCCTTCCGGTAGTTCACCCGCGACATCGGTTTCGACATACAAGTCGAACGCAAGGTCGCAGCCACGGGCCTTGCGGGCGCGCCCCTCATGCACGGGCTGAGTGCGATGTTTCGCGCCAGTTCCTTCGTACTCGCCGGCTAGGAAGTCAACCTCTACTCGGATTGCGCTTCCGTTCACAAACACGGTGCGGTGATAGATGAACCGCTGCCGAGGATCTTGTTCGTAGCCACGCCGTGTCAGCAGCGCCTGGATTGTTGCGTAACCGGGTTCGCGCAAGTTCCGATGGTTGAGTGCGATGTCCACATCGATACTGCCAACGTGCGGTGGGTGGCCTGGCGGCAGGATGAGCTGCGGGACCCATCCACCGACGACCACGATGTCATCACGGTATTCGCCGAGGAGATGGACCAGTTCCAATAGAACTGACCGCGCAGCTTCGACCTGATCGGTAGAGTAATCGCGAAAAGTTAGCGCCATAGCGGCTTTATTACCTGTTCCAAGATTGCAGAGGCGCCTTCCCCGCCTCGCCCTTTGGTCTGACTCAAATCGAGATAAAGCTGAACAGGGGAGACGACCGGCGCTTGATCGATGTCCTTGACGCCATAAAACACGCCCTCGTCGTAGGGTTCGAAGATCGCCACGTTTGCCCCGGAGGACACCTGTTTCAAGCCAATACGATCCGCCAGCTCCGGCACGTTCCCGAGACAATATGCTGTGATTCGTTGATAGCGAACTGCCGGTGCGAGTCGTACCGCTCCGGAGAAGCCACTGAACGCAAGCCGCATTTGAAGTCGGCGACTCGCTTCGGAAAGCTCGGCTTCCATTTGTGGGATCGGTTTCAAAGAGTAATATTCACGAGAAGTGCTTCGCTCGATTCTGTAGTTTCCTGCCCATTCGGTCAGCATAGGCAATACCGCAGCGTCGAGGGAGCGAAGGCGAAAACCTCCGGTTTCCGATTCGGCCCATTCCCGATCCGACAGGAGTTTTTTTACATTGGCCACTTGGCCAAGGCTGACGTCAGCTTCATTCGCAAGTTCCTGCATTCGCCAACTTCGTCTCCCACCTGTGAGGAGTACGCGAAGAACCCTTTCTGCTTTAGGTGAGTAGAGCGATCGGAGGTCGCGTTTCCGCACGGACGGATTGGGGAATCCTTTGCTCTGGATGTATACCTGGTCGAACGTCAGGCGGGAATTCCCGGCGAGATCAAAGTAGCCGACAAGATACTGGTTACAGATCTCCGCAGCGGTAGGTCCGATGTACGGAGCAATGAAAACGGGATAGTCGCGCTGGTCAGATCGGGCGTAGTCCACAAGATCCAGGCATGCTTCCCTGGCGATACGAGGCTGCCCGCTCGACTTCACTTCGCAGACAAGTCGTCGATTGATCGACTCGGAACGGACCGTCAGAATGAAATCAAGGCGCGACTCGCCACGTGTGCTCTCTTGACGAATGCTCGCTTGAGCAAGAAAAGGCACTTCCCGCAGAGTCGCCGCCAGTTTCTGTGCGGCGTCATGGACCAGGGCGTGCTCTTTCATCAAAATGACCATTTTCAGCGTTTGCTGAAAACAATTATTTCACTGAAAGAGCGGCGAGTCAAGCACGGTTCTTGGCCGAAGTCGCCGTTGTGCTCCCAGGTGATCTATCAAGTTGCATGTAAGAGTCCATTAACGAACTCGTAAAATCCACCCTTGTAGAATCAATAGCTTGGGATCGTCAGCATCGGCACCGTAGACGCTAAATTCTGTATTTGCAATCTACGATCGATTTCCCAAGCTGGACGTCGCGGGTTCGAGTCCCGTCTCCCCCTCCATAACTCATTAAGATTGAATTAGTTGCAGTGGTCGCAACGGCTACACCGCCCGGAGTTGCAACGGCAAGTTGCCAACGGCTTGTAGATAGTGGCGCCATGGTCCCCTAACATCCAACTGCGCCTGTTAAAATGGTCCCAGCAATGGCCTCCGCGGCTCCCACTTCACCTCTGCGTCAGATATTGGAAGGACAACTCTCGCAGCTTTCCGTCGAAATGGAGCGTCTGTTCCAGGATGCGCGCGAAAGGACCCGCGGCGAGCTGGTTGGGCAGTTGAACCAGGCGGTGCGGCGCATTCGCCAGGCTTCCACGCCCCAGGAACTCTTGGCCACGCTGCTCGATGCGGCCTGCGGGTTCGCCGGCGGCGCGGCTGTTTTTCGCATCGATGGCGACGTGGCGCGCGGCGAAAGAATCCGCGGCGTGCCGGAAGACGTCGCGAAAATTTTCGGCGATTTCGAAATTCCGCTGGCATCCGCCGCGGCCCTGGCGGGCGCGGTTGAGAGCCGCGATCCGGTGATCGCCGCCACCACCGGCGCGGAAGTTTCGGAGATGGCGAGCCTGGCCGCGCACGGCGCCCAGGATCGCGCCTCCATTTTTCCGCTGGTGGTGGGAGACCGGGTTCCGGCCTTGTTGTATGCGTGGGGAGATGTGCAGGGAGCCGCGCTGGAGCTGTTCGCGCAGGTGGCGGCGGCTGCCTGGATTGTGCCGCCGCCCGCGCCGGAGCCCGCGGCCGCGCCCGCGGAACTGGTGGCGATTGCGCCCGCGGCGGTTCCGGCTGCCCCCCAGCTTTCCGGCGAGCAGGAACGGCTGCATCTGAAGGCGCAGCGTTTTGCGCGCGTGCAGGTGGCGCAAATGCGGCTCCAGGAAGCCGCCGCGGTATACTCGGGGACCGCGCAGAAGAATCTCTATGAGGCTCTGCGCCCCAGGATTGACGCGGCGCGCGCCGCCATGCGGAAAGAGTTTTTTGAGCCCGGTCCCGGCATGCTGGACTATCTGCATCTGGAACTGGTGCGAACGCTCGCTCATGACGATCCGGAACTGCTCGGCAAAGATTATCCCGGCCCTTTGGTTTAGCCTGCTAGCCTTGACCGCCATACCGGCGCCGCCGCCGTCCGGTCTGCCGGCGCTGGTGCGCGCCTATCGCGAAACGCCCAGCGCCGCGCGCCGCCGGGCCGTGGAAAAATGGGCCGCCTCTCATCCGCAAGATGCACCGCTGGCGCGGCTGGGATTGGGAATTGCGGCTTACGAACAGAAAGACTTCGCCGGTTCCATCGCCCAGTTGAGAAAACTGCGCGGCCAGTTGCCGCAGGTGGGGGATTACATTGCATACTACCTGGGCGCCGCGCGCGTCGAATCGAGGGATTTCGAAGGCGTGGCGGCGGACCTCGCGCCGGCCCACGCTGCCGCCACGCTTTCGCCGTTCGCCGGGCGCGCGTGGATTCTCGAAGCGCGTGCGGCCAGGAACAGCGCCCCGGCCGAAGCGGTGCGCGTGCTGCGCGAGCATTACTCCGAGTTGCCGCAGCCGGAAGGCGATATCAATCTGGCGGACTGCTACCTGGCGGCGGGCGATGAAACCCACGCCGCCGAATCCTACCAGCGTGTCTACTACCAGTTCGTTTCCGGAGACGCGTCGGCGCGGGCCGCCGCGGCCATCGCATCGCTCAAACAATCCATGGGCACGGCTTATCCGCCGCCGGCGCGGCAACTCATGCTGCACCGCGCCGACCGTCTGCTGGATGCGCGGCTATACCCGCTAGCGCGCTCTGAATACCACATGCTGGCTGGCGAACTGAGCGGCCCGGAGCGCGACCTGGCGCGCGTGGGCGTGGGAGCCGCCGATTTTCTGAATGGCGCGACTCCGCAGGCGTACCCATACCTCCGCGAGTTGGAATTGCCGGATTCGGAGGCCGACGCGGAGCGTCTCTATTACCTGGTGGAATGCGCGCGCCGTTTGACCGACGACGACGAATTGCATGCCGCGCTCGACCGGCTGGAGCGGCATGATCCGCGCTCCCCATGGCGGCTGAAGGCGCTGCTTTCGGCCGCCAACCGCTATCTGCTGGTGAACCAGCCGGCCGATTTTGTGCCGCTCTTTCAAGCCGTGTACCGGGATTTTCCGGGCGCGCCGGAAGCGGCCCAAAGTCATTGGAAAGTGGCCTTCCAGGCTTATCTGCACGATCAGCCGGATGCTGCGCGGCTGCTGCGGGAGCATCTGCGCAACTATCCGGCGCACGCCTCGGCGGGCGCGGCGCTCTACTTCCTGGGCCGCGGGTTCGAACTGGACCGGGACGTGGCGTCGGCGCGCGCCTGCTATCAGTGGCTGGTGCGAACGTGGGAGAACCACTACTACGCGATCTTGTCGCGCGAGCGGCTGGCCGCCACGCGGGACCTGGCGGCAGGGACGGCGTCGTTGGACCTTACGCAGTTCCTGGCCGGCCTGGCTGTGCCCGGTGCGCAGCCCGTTCCGCGCCAGCCCACCGCGGAGACCAACCTGCGCATCGAACGGTCGCGCATCCTGCGCCATGCCGGTCTGGCGGATCTGGCGGATTCCGAATTGCGGTTCGGCGCGCGCCACGGCGGCCAATCGCCGCTGCTGGGAATGGAAATGGCAGGCGCCGCGGATGCGCCCCACTTGGCCCTGCACATCATGAAGGGCATGGCGCCGGAGTACCTCAACCTGCCGATTGATGCGGCGCCGCGTCAGTTTTGGGAGCTGCTGTTCCCCCTGCCGTACCGCGCGGAATTGGACAAGGCCACGCGCGCCCAGGACCTGGACTTGTACCTGCTGGCCGGTTTGATCCGGCAGGAATCGGAGTTCGACCCGAAGGCGCTCTCCCAAGCCAGCGCATACGGCTTGACGCAGGTGCGTCCCGCGACGGGCCGCTTGTACGCGCGCAAACTGGGCATCAAGCGGTTGACCAATCGCATGCTTTTCCAGCCGGCCGCCAATGTGGAGATTGGCGCCTCGATTTTCCGCGGCATGATGGCCCAGAATGGCGGCCACGTAGAGCAGACCCTGGCCGCCTACAATGCCGGCCCCGGCCGCCTGACGCGATGGTTGGCGTGGAACCAGTACCGCGAGCCGGCCGAGTTCGTCGAGTCGATTCCATTCACCGAGACACGCGACTATGTGCAGGCCGTCCTGCGCAACGCGGACCTGTACCGCCGGTTGTACGCGCGATAGGGCCGATAGGCAACGATAAGGGACAGATCTGTCTGTCTCCGATCTTCCCAGTTCAAAAAGTTTTCAACTATATTCCTATTGTTTCTATCCACTTGCAGTTTTTCTCCTCCAAGTCCGCACACACCCCCATGCTACTTTTGAATCGGATGAGGAACTTGCGCTCGTCGCAAAGTTTCCTCATCCTCTTGCTGGCCAGCAAGCGTTGCTTTTCAGGTGGTGCTGATACTTCTCGGCGGCCGTCAAGGCCTTGCGGCACTCACCGGGCCGTTTGCCCGATGGGGACCGACGGAAGAACCGTGAAATCGATTTCGCAATCCAGAAACGTACCGGCTTAATTGCCTAGATCGGAGTAAGGTTTCAGAGAGCAGGCATTGAATTGGGGCACCCGGCGCCATCCAGCGTCGCTCACCCTGAAGATGCCGTTCCAATCACTGGCGGCCGCCCCGTAATTGGGTCCGAGAGAATCCGGAGACACGCCCGGCGATAAGTCCGAGAGCCCCGGCCGCCGCAACGCCCTTCTTCTTTCCCCACCCTCACGCCACAAGTGTCCTCAGCTTTCCTTTGGTGGGGCAGGCGGTGCCGCCTGCCAGCCTCTCCGAGTCCTTGCAAAGCCGCCGCTTTCGCCTGCCCCCCACCTCGCAACGCCTTCTTCACTCTGACTCCTGACTCCTGACTCCTGACTTCCCATTCAACTCTGAAGCCCCCAAGAACTGCGTCCCCTGCGCTCCTTCCGTGCGTATTCATGAGCAGGAGGAAACAAATGAGAATCGCAGGAATGGCGCTGGCGGCCGCGCTGGCAGCGGCCCTGGCAACGCCCCTGGCGGCCCAGGAAGTCAAGCTGCCGGTCAATCTGGACAAACTGGCGGCCAAGGCCGTCGAATCGGTCGACGTCACGCTGGATGGCGCCATGCTGCGGCTGGCGGGCCGCTTCCTTTCCAGCAAGGATCAAGACCAGTCCCGCGCCAAGAACCTGATTTCCGGCCTTGAGAGCATCTCGGTGCGCAGCTTCACCTTCGCCGGCGCGGGAGAATATTCGGCGGCGGACGTGGATGCCGTGCGCGCGCAGGTGCAATCGGCGCCGTGGGGCCGGGTGGTGGGAGTGAAGAACAAAGAGGGCGACAATGTGGAGGTCTACTTCAAGGATGGTGGCGAGGGAAAGCTGGCGGGCATCGTGCTGATTGCGGCCGAGCCGAAGGAACTGACGGTGGTGAGCCTGGTGGGCGCCATCGATCCTTCGCAACTGGGCGACCTGAGCGGCCAGTTCGGCATTCCCAAGCTGGATGTGGACGTGCATCTCTCCGGAAAGAAAAGTGGCAAATGAGCGCGCGGATGCTGGCGGTCTTCCTCGCGATCTCAAGCGTTGCGTGGGGAGCGGATTGGGAATTCGGCCGCGTGGTGGACGCCATCGAACACCAGTATGGCGTGCGGCGCACGCAGATCCCATTGATGGGCGTCGCCAATTTTTTCGTCAAGGTGGTGCGCCCCGGCGGCGCCACCGGTTTCAAGCTGGCGGTGTTCGAAAACTTGCGGAGCGATGAGCCGGACGAGGCGGGACTGGACCTCTTCATGGACCGCATCTGCGAAAGCCATCTGCACCGGCTGCTGCGCGTCCATTCGCGGCACGACGGCGAATCGGCTTACATCTACTTAGGGGAATTGGGCCGCACCACCAAAATGCTGCTGGTGACGTTCGACCGCACGGAAGCCACCGTGATGCAGGTGAGCTTGAACGCGGACGCGCTGCTGCGCATCTTGAACGACCCGGGCAAGGGCCGGGACTACCGACGCGGCGCCGGATCGATGTAAGGGTGGAAGCGGTTGCGTTCCATGAGCTCGCGGGCCGCTTCCGCGGCTTCGGGAAGCACATAGAAGAAGGCGCCGACGCGGGTGGTCTGGAAGACGAAGCCGCCGCGATATTCGTCGGCTTCCACCCCATAATCAAGGCCCGCATTGGTGAGGGTGGATTCCAGGCGCAGCGCGTCTTTCAGTTTTTTCGCGATGTAAATCAGCGTGGGGTCTTTGCCTTCGAAGAAGGGCGCTTCCTGCCGCATGCACTTACAGTTTAATGGAATGAGGGCAGGCGGGCACCGCCTGCCCCACCGGCCGGATTTACTTTACGGTAAACGGTACCGAGGCCGTAACGTTTTCCCAGGCGACGTCGATTTTGCCTTTGTTGCCGCTGGCGCTGAGCGTGATCTTGAGGGTTTCCACCAAGGCTGGCGGCTTACCCATGGTCATGGCGACGCGGCCGAGGTCCTTGGCGGGATCTTCGGTAGTGCTGCCATCCATGTTGATGCCCCATTGGTTGCGCGTGCTGGCAGCGTTCATCAACTGCTTATTGACGATGAGCTGCCACTTGCCTTTGTCCAGCGCCGCGTACAGGGTGTATTCGCCGGCCGGTACGGCCAGGCCGCCCAGGTCAAGCGCGGCATCGGTGTGCAGGACGGTGGCGTAGTCCGCGCCCAGGCGCCAGATAGTGTCATCGGGCTGCAGAGCTTTGGCGCCGCCGAAAATGGTGCGGCCGTTCACGGAGGGCGCGTGGTAGGCGATCCAGATGTTCTTGCCGTTCACGGTCACGGAAGTTTCCGCGTTGGGACTTTTCTTATTGCCGGTCTTGAGTTTTTCCTTGTCCACCTGGGCCAGCGCAGTCAGCATTCCGCCGAGTAACAGCGCGCATAGAACGATTCGTCTCATGTCGGTATGGTCTCCTTTTCCTTAGCCGAGTATACAACGCGATTGCTCGAGGATAGCTGGCTAGCGAGTTGACAGCCACGAGAGGCTGGAGGCAGGCGGGCCGTAACCTTGCTCTTGCAAGAAAAAAGTGTTATTTTTTCTTGCAAGGGAGGCAGCGGTGATGGACCGATCGACCGAAGAAAAGGCTCTTCGCAGGATTCACACCAGCGGACAGGGCTGGGCGTTTTCTCCCCGGGACTTCGCTGACCTGGGGAGCCGCCCAACTATCGACTCTGCGCTCCACCGGTTGGAGCGTAAAGGTTCGATTCGGCGGATTATTCGTGGGATCTATGATCGCCCCCGATTCAGTGAGGCGCTCTCGACAGAATTGAGCCCCGACCTCGACCAGGTGGCACAAGCGCTCGCGCGCAAATTCGGCTGGAGAATCCAACCGAGCGGAGCCGTCGCACAGAACCTGCTCCGCCTCTCCACGCAGGTGCCCGCACGTGCGGTCTACCTGTCGGATGGCCCAAACCGCTCGTACAAAGTCGGACGCACTGCTCTTGTTTTCGATCACGCTGCCCTGAAAGAGGCCGGTTTCAAACTTCCTGAAAGCCGGCTCATCGTCCAGGCGCTCAAGTCTCTGGGACAAGAGCACGTCACTCCGGAAGTCATTTCGACGATCCGCGCATGGTTGGCGCCCAATCTACGGGCACGTGTGCTAGCCGACACAGAGACCGCAACGGGGTGGGTGTACGCTGCACTCAGGCGGATCGCGGGGAGGGACACCGATGGATCAAGTCGCGAATCTGCCGGCTAAACAACGGGCGGAGCTTTTCCAGGAAGCTGGCGCCCGTCGTGGCACCGGTTCAGCCGTGACCGAGAAGGATTTTTGGGTTTGCTGGGTCCTGAAAAGGCTCTTTGCCGATCCGGCCATCAAAGACCACATCGTTTTCAAAGGAGGTACTACCCTCTCGAAGGTCTTTGGCATCATCGAACGCTTCTCAGAGGACGTGGATCTTATCCTGGACTGGCGCCTTTTGGGTTTCGGTGAGGGCTTGGAAAACCCGTACCAGGAGTTCGGGTCGAACACCAAGCAGGACCAGTTTAATAAGCGTTTCAATGAAAAGGCCGCCGAGTATATTGGCGGCGAACTGTTGGCACGTCTCTGTTCGATCTTCGCGGTGTGCCCGCAGGTCACCGCTGCTATCGATACCCGCGATGCTCAAGCCGTTGAAGTCGCATACCCCGCGGCCTTTTCAGAAACATACCTGCGGCCCAACGTGCGTCTGGAGATTGGCCCGCTGGCGTCTTGGGTTCCATCCGCGCCACATGTGATCCGGCCCTATGCGGCAGACGTTTTTCCGGAACTCTTCGCGGACCCAGCCTGTCCTGTGGTGGCGATTGCCGCCGAGCGGACGTTCTGGGAGAAAGCCACAATCCTTCATCAGCAGGCGCACCGCACCGGCGTGATGCCCCCGCGATACTCGCGTCACTATTACGATCTCCACCGACTCGCGCACAGTCCGGTCAAGGATGCCGCCCTGCACGCAGGGGACCTTCTGAGGGATGTCGTCGAATTCAAACAGCGGTATTACCCGTGCGGGTGGGCGAACTATGAACATGCCCGACCCGGAACATTTAAGCTGATGCCAGGCGGGCCGCACCGCCGCGATTTGGAGAAGGACTACGATGCCATGCGGGTGATGATCTTCGGTGAAGTCCCGGAATTCGCCCACATCATCGAGACCCTGGCAGGGCTGGAAGAAGAGATCAATCATCGGTAGTAAGTCGCCACCCAACCAACCCTCGCCTTCGTGAGATCGACGGGAATGGTTATTGAGATTGAATCGAGCGGAGTTGGTCCTGAAAAGGCGATGCGACCCGCTCCGCCGCCACGCACATTGGCATCGCAGTCAGCCAAACACGCACGCGACGGCCGCGATTCGGAAGTTCGGACTGGTGGAACAGGCGCCCCCGCCTTACGAGTGATTCCCAGGTTGTCATAGAGCATGGATAAACCAGGCAGCATACAACATCCCGCGCGCCGACAAGGTTTGCGTAGGCGAGCACTTGCAGTAAGTCGGCCCGATGCCTTTCGCGTAGTTCGTCGGTTTGGCCGCTCCAACCTCCATCCTGCAGTTCCTCCCAGTGCCTCTTGTACTTTGCGTCGACGATGACGGTGACGTTCTCCATTTCCAGGATGAGATCAGGGACCAGCGACCGTTGCGACCCGAGATATGGTGGTTCCCACGCAAGCGGTGAAACCGTTTCCCGACGCCGGCCGGTCTTGAGGAACCCGCCTGTTCTCTGTGCCACGTTTCGAATGATCGTCTCTACCCATGCCTCGAAGAACTGCTCCATCGGCATCGTCCAAGGGATGCCCTCGAGGTCGCTGAGACCGGCCAAACCCCGTTCCTCAACGGTCCAGTCGATCGCCTGCATGCCTTCTACGAATATGGCGCTCCGTAATGGTTGCCGTAGCCACGTCTGCACCTCCCCCATGGCTGGCCGGCGGGCAGAGACACCGCGGACTTTCTGAAGCAGGGAGTCCGCAAGAGCGATCAGACGGTGGACGAAGGCGCCTTGCTCACACTGGGTCTCAAGCGATTGGAGTTGCTTTTCGACAGCGAAGCGGATCGCACCTTTGAGATGACGGTCATCTCGCAGATCGGGGAAGGTGCAAGGCACGGAAAGGAAGTCGCCGCGCGGCATTTGCCGAGTGGCATATTGCGTCCATTCGATTCTGCCCTTCGGGGCGGATCGTGTTTCCGTTGTGACCTCAAAACGGCGATCGAGCCGGTCGAGTAGGGCCTTGAACCTGGCGAGAACCATAAACGACAGGACCCAGAGAGGCACCCGTCTTTCTGATCTCTTCAAGAGCGGCAGTTTCAGCGGTGTGGGGCTGATCAGCCATCCCATTTCGGCCAGCATCGGTCCGATGCCTGCCCAGGGGAATCTCGGCTGCACGACTAGACCAAGGTCGTGGCGAGCAGTGAGCGGAGATAGAAGCGGGACGGCCCCAACTGCGCTGTGGGATTCGATGTTCAGCAGAACGTCGGTGCCGTCGTAGTCTCGATGGATATCAACCTGAAGCAGTTGGAAGATCGGCGAATTTTGCTTGATGAACTGGTCAGCCAGGCGTGCCGCCTGGGCCTGTGGGTCGGCGGAGTTCTTACTGCCGAAGAACTCCACCGCCGATCTGATAGCTCGGCTGTGATCCTGAAGTTCGAGACAGATCTCCTGTGTCGGTCTGATTGCGTTCAGGGGCGGCCCCGCAGGCGTCCGATGACGGCGTGCTGCAGCGCGTACTCTGGAGGCTACAGGCTTTCCAACCACTGCATGTAACCCCGAATTGACTCGGCAAATCCGCTCACATATCCCTGAGCAAGGTACTCCGACAGCAGCGGCGCCAGGCTCGTCCGCAGATTAACCCGCGCCTGCACCTCATCCTTCCCCAGGAAGTACGAATGGCCCGGCACGAGCGCCAGTGCCTCATCCGGTGCGTGTTCGACAAAAATCGAAACGAGTTCCTTAAACGCGCGTTGGGTTAGCGGGCAGCCATGCTCCTGTACGACGTCTAGACTCGGCCAGAGTGACAGGAATGCAAACCGGCGCCGCACAGCTACATCAACAATAGGGAAATGCAGGGACAGCCTGATCTGCGTATCTTTTCTAAAGAGCATCTCTCGTCCCGCTCACTGTATTAGCATATGCCGCGCCGGAGCCGGTGGGTGTTGCCGGCAGTTCTGCGCCACGTCAGGCAGCGGAGAGGCGACCGCCGTGGCGGCGAAGAACCCGTCGCAGATTCCGGATGAGGCGGAAGCCGATCGTCAGACGATACGGATCGCCAGGTGATCTTGCGATTAGGAGATAAAGCCACGCAGATCAGGCTGTCCCCAAATCTTTAATCTTTGGCCCAAATCTTTGGCCCAAATCTTCGGCAACGCTCAATTGGATGAGCTTTGCGACCTGATGTTCGTTCAGAAGTTCGGGCGCATCGGGCAGGGACGGCGGCGTGATCGGTGCCGGGTGGACTGCTGGTGGTTCTTGGGCGACTGGTTTGGGAATGGCCTGTGCGGTTGGCGGGCGATAATGGTTTTCCAGTTCCGCAATTCGCATATTGAGCCGTTCAGTTTCCTTGAAGGCGATCAGGTGGACTTCACGCAGGAGTTCGATGATCTTGGTTTGGGTTGGGTCCATGAACGGATTATGGCCGTCGTTGTCGCCGGGGATGCTGTGGGTCTACCGGGCTGGTGCGATACGTCCTGGACCTTCGGTGGCAATACGGGCCGTCAGGAGACAGGGATTTTCAGGTTGCCAGCACGAATCATCGAAATCACGGTTCTCAAGCATGACGATCTTAACCACGTGAACATCACCGTCCCGTCGTAGCAAGTGCGTGACGCCGGGGCCGGAAGCCACGGAAGGGCGCTGAAGGGTCCCTGCGGGTGACGGCGGGTGTCTGGCCGATGCTTCCAAGATCAGGCAACCGTGGAAATCGTGCCGCACGCCACCGACGACACGCTGGAACGCTACGCAGTGCGGACCCTTCCAACGCCGGAAGTTGGAGAGCCTGGAAGAGCATTTGCTGATTTGTTCGGCTTGCCGGGATCGACTCGAATCGACGGAACATTACGTAGCGGCGATGAAGGCGGCGGGGAAGATCAGGGAGATCGAAAAGAGTGAGTAGCGGCGGCACTTTCAGCAGCCAATGCCGAAGCAAAGCCTCACCTCAGAACAGGTGAGCGAAACTCGAAGACAAATAAATTTTGAGGAAGGCCGGAAATAAGTGGCTGGAGGGGCGAATAAGCCTTTGATGGCCCGGTCGCCCCTGCTGACGAACATCAGGTTGTCACTTCGCTAGCTTCTGGCACTCCTTACATCGCCGCCGATTGGTGCCTTCGCCTGGAATGGCATTACCATCCCGAACAATTTCCTTGTAGTATTGGCACTGATCTTCATCGTGGAATACGAGCTTAGATGGTTCAGGATGGTGTGAGTACACCGTGTCTGTGTGGATTGGCTTTACCTTCATTTTCAACCCTCATCGACCACAAAAGATTTGAGATCCTGTGGTGCAATTTAACAAAGTCCCTAATTACAGGTCAACAGATCTTATTCGGGGATTGAGATGGAAGTGCCCTTTCATGCTCTGATCCCTTACACTTTGGGCAAGGTCTCGACATACGGTTGTGCCTCCGCTTTCTTGGCCCCTTGTATACGAGCCGGGATCGGCTGGAATTCACGGATGAGTACGTGGCGGCGATGCGTTCGGCGGCGGCGAGGATTACGAGAACGAGATCGGATCGGAAATCGGGATCGAACAACGGCCCTGCACGACATCCTGGGGCGCTACAATCGCAGCATGGCGCAGGAATGGGAATACATCACGATCACCGTCTCGAAGAATAGCGTGAAGCTGAAGCGACCCGATGGCGGTGAAATCGTGATTCCTGATGAGCCGATCTCGGAGACGCTGAATAAGCTCGGAAAAGAAGGTTGGGAACTTGTTCAGGGTGGTCCCACGAAGGACGCCACCGGCTCAACCTACATCATGAAGCGTCCAGTGGAGCCGCCGAAAGAGAAGGGAAAATTTGAGGCCGAGTGGATGTGAAGGGATCGATGCGTGCGATGCCCTATGCCTGTACAAAGCAGTTTCCGAAGCGCCGAAGCGGGCTTTCTGAGTCACAGTTTTGTACCGAAGCCCGTACAATTCGTTTTTTACAAGCGCTAAATTATTGAAAATAAAGCACTTGGCTCCCCGGAAACTCGGTCGACCAACCTTTTCTCCCAAACGCTGCGGAGACTGGCGGGCCCCCAAAAACACGGTTTTCCAACCCGCCTCCCCAGGAGAATGTGATTTCCAGCCAACTGTTGTTGCCATTCGCCGGACCTGCCGAGGGTGAGTTCGCCGTGCGCCATCAAGTGACCACCAATTAGGGCACGACTGTGTTTGCCAAACAACGAACCTCCGAAAGCTACGCCACCTTTCCTTATGCTGGCGAAGCGTGCAGCGGGAGTTGAACCGGAGTTTTTGCTCTGATCTCTCGTTGTGGCCGGCGAACAGCGTCGGGGTCACATCCTTAGCAAAAAGGCTACGAGGTCCTGCTCGGCTACGATCTTGTGAAACGCGTTGTCTGCCGCCAAGTAGACCAACGCTTGCGCGGCCTGAACCTTCGTACTCCGCAGGCAGGCACAGGTGTTCCCAACCGCCCTGCTCCAGCAAATGCCCACTGAGGTCCTGCTGGTGGCGGCGCCGCATCACAGCCAACTTCACTGCGGTCTTCGGACCGTCCAGACGAGGTCAGGCGATGCCTAAACGTACACTCGCTTCACGCGCGCCTGATGCTGCATTGAATGTCGTAGGAAATAGGGCCCGCCATGTGCACAATCTCCGGCTCGCGTCGAGATAGTTCATTTGAATACCGTGCGAACCAAGGGGGGAGGTGTGAGCGGTCAGAAAACCCTGGTGAAGCAAGTGTACCCCGTAAACGTTCCCTGGGTCGTTCCAGACGACGTGGAGAAGGTTACGGTCCCTGTCACCGCGCTGCTAGGCCGTCGCCGCCGTAAAGTTTATGGTCAAGGTCGTAGATGTGATTGATATGGGCATACCGTAATCCATATTCAGATCAGAGTAAAACCCGACGAGGGACGAACCACTGAACACCGCCGTGTTTCCTGAGACGCTTACCCCGCCGGACTTACGGAGAGAAGGGCGGTGTTCGAGGTGACACCGTTGTAGCTAACAACGAGCGCTGCGTCTCCCACGGGCACCGACCCGGGGACCATCACGTTAAGTTGGTACAGTCCCGGCGACACTACACCCGCCCACCAGACTGTGGCCGAAACCCCGCCAATCTTCACTACCGGCTGCGCCGGCAATATGCCGGTCTGCATTTCCGATCCACTCACAAGCGGCGGCGACGTTTGCCCGAACCCGTTGCAGTATAAGGTGATGACTTCGCCAGAGGTAGCTGGTGTTGTGGACCCTGGATAGAGACTTGTCGGGCCAAGCAAGCCCCCGTTTGCGTGTGTTGCGGCCGCGTAGGAACTGCCGCTGAACTGAAACAGTCCCGGCGCATAGGATTGAAGCTGCATAGTGAATGCCGCACTCGTCGATCCGTTGTTCGTCAGCAGAACCAGCACGGAGCCTTGGGTGGAGTCAAGCGGGGTCAACACATTGACCTGGGTTGAGCTGATGTAGGAGACGTATGCGCTCCTCCCGTTTATGGTGACACTGACGCCGTCGAGCTGTGTTGGCAGTTGATTATTGACGAAATCCGACGCTTGCCAAGTACGAGTATCTGGAGCCAGGTTTTGTCCCTTGATCTCGATCCAGGTGTTCTGGGCGACGGCACTTCCTTCGCCTGCCGCGTTCGCGACTGAGGAAATGACCGGTGGAGACGACGACGCAATGTGCAAAGAAGCGAGCCAAATGCTATAGCTGCCATTGTTGTTTGTCGCAAATACAAGAGAGTTGTTATCTGGCGACCAGGAGGGCCCCGAGTTGTCCAACCCGTTTGCCGTAACCTGTTGGGCGGCCGTGCCATCGGGGTGGATCATCCAGATCTCATTGTGGCCGGACTTGTTCGAGACGAATGCGATCCACTGGCCGTTCGGCGACCAGCGAGGCTGAATGGCAGAGATCCCCGTGTCGCCGTCAGTTGTGACGCGCTGTACGATTTGGCCCGAGGTCGCATCCAGCACGTAGAGGTCTGTGCCCAGATTCAGAGCACTACAACTGTTGATACACAGCGATACGATTAGCTGCTGCCCATTCGGCGCAAAAGCAAGTCCGCCCCAAGCACCATCCGAAGAAGTGGTCAATAATATGGTCCCCATCGCTTCGCTGGATTGCCCCGATAGCTGGCTGAACGGAGCAATCCGCACCTGGGCTGTGCCGATGTCGCCGTTGAGCCAAGCGACATTCTGCGCTGCGGCGGAGTACGCGACGCTGTGTACCCCCTTCCCGCCCGGGACAAACAGCAAGGACGAGAAGAATGAGTCTGGTCCGTCCCACACTGTTCTCACGATCGGAAATGAGGTTGCGGCCGATAACGCAACCCTCATCACTTCCCAATAATCCTGCTGTTCAATGACCATAAGGTCGCCGGTGCTTCCGATGAACTCCTTGGCATACGGGGAGAGTCCGTCGTCGCCCCACGACGACGGTGTCGTAATATCGATATGCACCAATTCGCGCTGCTGCGAACCATCAGGATTCATATCCCAAACATCATTCGCCTGTGTGAGATTGTTTCGATTTGAAGAGAAAAGAATCTTTGTGGCGTCAGGGCGCCAGACTGGAAACCAGTCGCGCGATGTGGCGCTGGTCAACTGGAGGAAGGTAGTCCCTGCTTGGGGCAACGTGACCGTAACGGTCGCCGTCGCCGCCGAACCGTTGTAGTTGATGTCCCCGCTATAGTTTGCCGTTACGCTGTTGCTGCCCACGGCAAGCTGGCTGGCCTTCACAGCCAGCGTTGCCTGCGCGGACCCTCCGGTTCCGATCAACGTTGCCGAGCCAAGAACCGTGCTGCCCAAATCGAAGGTTACGGTGCCCGATGGCGCGCCGCTGCCGCTGGCGGCGCTTACAGTCGCAGTCAAAGTCGTAGACGCTGTTGTGGCGATCGTACTCGGATTGGCTACCACCTTTGTCGTCGTTGCTATCTTGCTGATAACCGCCGTAATGTTAGTGACGTCATTGGCCGTGGCTGAAACCGAATCGCCCCCCGAGACCGTTACCTGATTGGTCACCTGCGAAGCCGCGTTAGAGGCCACATTCACCGTCACAGCGATTGTCGGGTAGCTGAAGCCGGGATTCAGCACATCGGTACGCGCGCAGGTGTTGCTGGAGCAACTCCACCCCGTCCCGGCCATCGATACCAGACTCAAACCCGACGGTACCGTCTCGGTCACGGTGACCGTTCCACTGGTCGCCCCGGCTCCGGCTGGGTTGCTCACCGTCACGCTGTACGTCGCCCCATTCTGTCCCTGCGTAAAGCTGCCTGTGTGCGTCTTGGAGATGGTCAAGGTAGGTGGTGACGATGCAGCGGGTTGAAGCAGGCGGACGGCGTTATTGCCAGAGTCCGCCACGTAAACGCGACCAGCAGCGTCGATGGCGATGCCCCACGCGAGGTGCAATTGAGCGGCCGTGGCGGGACCGCCGTCTCCCGAATAGCCGTACGATGCGCTCCCCGCTACCGTGGTGAGAACGCCACTTGGCGAAACCACACGGACCCAGTTGTTATCCCCGATGAAGAGGTTGCCAACCGCGTCTAACGCTACGCCGTTTGGTCCGTCCAATCCCACGCTGGTAGCAAGGCCGCCATCGCCGTTATAGTCGTACGTGCCGTTTCCAGCAACTGTCGTGATGCTGCCGTTTTGAAAGACCTCGCGGATCCTGTTGTTCACGCTGTCTGCGATGTAAACGTTGCCAGAGGCATCCACAGCCACGCCGGTGGGGCCAAACAGTTGCGCAGTGGTTGCGGGTCCGCCATCGCCTGAGTAGCCAGCGATGCCATTGCCAGCCACCGTCGTGATAACCCCGTTGCTGGATACTTTGCGAACACGGTTATTAGCATAGTCCGCGATGTAGATGCCGCCGGCTGTGTCGACTGTTACGGCGAACGGGGTTCCCAGTTGCGCGTTAGTCGCCAAGCCACCATCGCCAGAGTACCCATAATTGCCATTGCCAGCAATCGTGGTGATGATGCCGCTCGGCGAAACCTTACGAATGCGGTTTCCCTGCCATTCCGCGAAGTAGATGTTGCCGGCGCCGTCGAGGGCCAAGCCTTCGATGTTGCTGAGTAAAGCGCTAGTGGCCGGACCGCCATCACCGGGGTTCGCCGAGCCGCCTCCGGCCACCGTCGTGATGACGCCACTCGGGGACACTTTACGGATGCGGGCGTTGCCAGTATCGGCAATGTAGAGATTGCCCACGGCGTCCTTAGCCACGCCCCGCGGGTCATATAGATAAGCGCTAGTGGCCAAGCCACCATCTCCGGAAAACCCTTCGTATGGTGGACTACCAGCTACCGTGGTGATGGTGTAGCTTGACGGGGCGGCGCTAGCATACCGAAGCCAGCCCTGGATCGGATACGAATTTCCCCCCGACGGTGAGTCAAAAGCACTAACAGTGTATGGGGCGGAGGGCGTCATCGTCATGCAATGAGACCCATCCGCATCACTCGAGTTCTCGCTCCAATTCTGCATGACCGCACAAACCTGATTCGATGTAACCTTGCCCACAATCGCCACGTGCCCGGAACTCGTCTCGGTAGTTCCGCTACCGGCCGATGTAAGAATATCGCCGATCTGGGGCGGCGTTGTGGCTATAACGCCACTACATTCATATGTGCACCCGGCGTTTCGAAACTGAAGAAGGCCCAGTTGTGAGTAGTTGGCGTACCAAGAACTGGCATTACCCAAGTTGGAGTTGCTGGTGGGGACGTTGTAGATCTGGTGGTAATATCGGCGCACAAACTCCACGCACTGCCATTCCAGGCCGGTGCCTAATGGACTATCATAATCGCCGGCGGGCGTGCCAGTCACAGCGCCAAAGCCCATGGCATTAACTGGAATCGAAAACGTATTGGCATCAATCACAGTGACGGTATAGGTGCCATTCACGGGAGCCCAGTTCCCGGTTGCACCGTAGATCGTAAGTTTTTGTATCCCGTTGGCGCCCAAGCCGTGGTTAGGCGCTGTGAAAATAACCGGGTTCGTGTTGGTTGCCGCAGAAATGATGACAGGATCATAGGTGGTATTGCAATTTGAATAAACGGTTACGTCATTGAGAAAGCCATTTGGGGGCGTTAGAGGCATACCGAATGGCTGTCCATTGATTTTGCACTGCGCCGGGGCCGTCGAAGCGAACAGCAGAAATCCGCACAGCAGACATAGAACTCGACCCCCGCATTCGAAAGATCGCGAGGGCAATAAGAGCCCTTTCAAACGCTTGAAAAGCATGGTGCTCCTTCCTTGATTGCCGCGGGTTTGTACCCTAGCTTTACTCTCCCAGAACTGTGTGCTCAAAGCTGATTGAAGAAGATCAATTTTTCGAATCTCCAGCCGTCATCGTAGAACTTAAATAGCACTTTCCCCCTCAGCGACGGCTCTTTGATGGCGTCTTGAAGCTCCTGCGGAAACGAGGACAGGTCAAATTGCCACGTCACGTCTACGACCTTCTCGCTTGGAGTCGCGCCTTCTGTGATCCCAGTTACTTCCTTAACAGTCCACTTGATAGGGTTCTTCAGGAACATGATAACGCCAGGATTCTGCCAGCTTATGTCAAGTGCCACATAGTTCTGGCATTGGACAAAATTCCCCGTTATCATACGCATGTCATTGGGGTCGGGCAAACACCATCGCCCACCATCCACGAACAATGCAGGATGATTGGTGGGATCAGCAAACGAGTATGTGGTTTGGGGTGGAGCGTACACTAGATTAAACACTTTACTCAAGGTAGCAGTGGCAGGGGGGGTGGCCGGGGCGTCACTGCCATTAACGCTGATCACTTTGCTCCAGAAACCCTTCTTTTTCGCCGGTTGTGTTTGTTGTGCTTGACCTTCCGGTGGCGGATCAGGAGGAATACTTTTTAATCTCTGCATTTGAGACACGCTGAAAGTTAAGGTGGTGGTTGGGCTGTCCGCCGCCGCAACCTTTTCAAACGCTTCCTTTGCCTGTGCTCTGGTCAAATCAGAAGCGGCGTAACAACTCGTTGCAAGTAGGCAGGCTACGCTGGCTACTGCGGCAATAGACGTTCGCATCATGCTGTTCTCCTTTACATTACAGCGGCCATTTACATGAATTGCGCAAATCTCCAGCCATCGTCGTAGAGACGAAATAGCGCCTTACCGGTACGAAGCGGCTCGAGGGCGGCTTCAACACCCTTTGGCAACGAGAAAGAGGAAAAGTCATAGTGCCATGTGTCTTCCACAATCTTCTCGCTTGGAGTCTGACCATCTGCGATACCAGTTACTTCATTGACTACCCACTTGACAGGCGTCCTTAGAAAAGCCACGACGCCGGGGTGCTGCCAAGTTATCTCAGGGCCTGGATTGGGGCATTGCACGAACTGGCCCGTCATTATTCTCACGTCGCTACCGTCAGGCAAACACGGCTTCAGTTTGTTCATCGCAAAGAGCTTGGCCAACGTAGTATCGGCATCCTTAGCATCTTTAAGGGCGGCCAACTTCTGCAACTGCTCAGCGCTGAAAGTGATTTGGGTCGTAGATACGCCCGCACCAGCCTTGTTAAGAAGGTTCCTCGCCTGTGCTCTAGTGAGCTCGGAAGAGTGGCAACTCAGCGACAATAGGCAGGCTAAGCCGGCAACAGCGAAAGCAGACAATTTCATAAAGGTCCCGTTATCGAGGTACTGTGTCATTTTCCGGCAGAGATTCCGAACTCGTACATCGGACCTTGCCCGCTGGAGCCAATCGTGACCACGTACTCGCCGTCTTTGAGCGGTGCCGTTGGCGTGAAAATAGTGCTGCCGTCAGGCGTCTGCGTAGCAGTCACTTCTCTTCTAAATTTGTCAGGAATTCCCATTGTTTGACTACCGAACGCCTTCGTTTTGTCAGTTACTAGTTCACGGACGTTCTTCTTTTGATTTTGCTCCAGCCGCACGATCAAAAGCTCTTGTCCCTCTGGCGCAGCGCTAATCACAAATGTTGGGCTGGATTCGGTGATTTGCAGAGAGGCTTGAGCACCCTTGTATTGCTTCGACATTTTGAAAGCAGTCGCAAAGGGATTGAAAATGCTATTTACGCCGCCAGTGTTCATCTTCTCGTCGTGAATGATTGGTATTTGAAGAGTCACCAAACCACTGGGCCCTTTGTACTGAACCCCTGTGGATACAGATCCGGATGTCGGTGGCACATAGCCACCTGCGCTGCGTGGCTGCTGCGTCGGGGCAGGTGATTTGAAGGGCACCTGCGCACCAGCCAGGCAAACAAGTGCGAACAACAACGGCAACCTCTTCATATGATGTGGCCTCCATGGTTCGAAGTCCAGACCTCACAACGATGGGGCTCACCCCGTACCGGACGGAGCGGGGTTAGGGTATTCATCGGTAATCCAGACCCGATAGTACGCTGATGCGCGCGGGCCGCCTAGCGCAAGAGTGCGCAAAGATGCGCAAGTCCGTTAGAATGGGTGCTGCGATAACACAAGGGATCCGCGGATGGCAATGCAAGACGGGGAACTTGAGACTTGGCAGGAGATCGCCGCATATCTCGGTGTCAGTGTCCGGGAAGCTCAGTACCGGGAGAAGAACGACCAGATGCCGGTTCATCGCCTGCCAGGGCGGAAGTCGCGAGTCTGGGCATATCGATTGGAGTTGGACGAATGGAAGGCGCGGCACGGAAGCGCTCCGGCAAACGGCTCTGTTGGCAAGAAGTTTCTTACCCGCCGCGGGCTACTACTAGGGGGTCTGGCAGGTGGCGTGCTTGCGGCCGGCGGTGCGGCACTGCTTCTGAAACGCCACGGCAGACCGGAACGCGCGATCCTCACGGGTAATCTCCTCACCGCTCAGGACGGGTTGGGACGAACGCTCTGGACGCACCGGTTTTCGGGGACGCTCCAGCAATTCAGCGACGTCGAGATGCGCTGGCGCGTCCAAGTGGTTGATTTTAAAGGGGACGGATATCCCAGTGTGGTGGTGGCATGTCGTTTTCTCGCAGAGAGCTCGGCCGATGTGTCCGCCCTCGACGAACTTTGGTGTTTCGCTCCAGATGGGACCAAACAATGGGCACTCCCCTGCCAACCGCCGCTCCTTGATTGTAACGGTCGGCCATTTGAACCCGGCTGGCTGTACAGCCACGTGGTGGCAAGTCCGGCAGGAAACG
Organism: Bryobacterales bacterium; assembly: GCA_963842505.1. Lineage (GTDB taxonomy): Bacteria > Acidobacteriota > Terriglobia > Bryobacterales > Bryobacteraceae > PALSA-129. The sequence continues at coordinate 51,302 of CAWJGZ010000002.1, read as the reverse complement.
GACAAGTTCTCTTTGTCAGCAGCCGGCACCAAACGTGGTTTCCGGGGTGCGTCCAGCGCGTCGACGCGCACGGCCAAAGCCGCCTACAGTTCGCGAATACCGGCTTTATCGAATGCCTGTGCCGGGTGCCAAAAGCCGGGGGGGATTGGATCGCGATCTCCGGGGAGAACAACGCGTTCGACCGCGCCTTCGTAGCGGTCATTGGGGTGGACGACCAGCCGTCGTGTTCGCCGGCCGGCGGTCCCCCGCGGTACCGGTTTGTGAACGGCCCCACGGGCGCCTCAAGGGCCTATATCCTTTTCCCTACCGTCGAGCCTCACAAGGGCGAACAGCGTTGCCTACGGTAATGCGATTCAGATTAGTTATCGAGGCGGCGGAGTCAGCGTGGAAGTCGATGTAGTGGACAAAGCCTCAATCGAATTTGATTTCTCAGACCGCCTGGAACCGCAGGTGGCGATGCCCTGTAGTAGCTATCCGATAGTACACCGGCAGTTCGAGGAGCGGGGCCTGTTGCACCACCCGTGGGCGGCATGTCCGGAACTGGCCAGGCCATTAACCCTGCGTCGATGGGAGCCGGGGGTCGGCTGGCGGGATCAGGACATTCCATGGAGATTGCCGAATAATCTCCTGTAACGATGGTTGGTGACTAATCCAACATTAGAGAAGCCGTTGGATTCCCTTAAATTCTGTTCACCGGCAAGTTGTTTGGCGACTTCGAGGTATTCGCGAATGGCGTCCTCGATGTTGGGCCAAAGTGTTGGCTTTCCTGTCGGGTCCAATAAAAAGGGCGAGCCGCCATTGCCGGGACTCCTGCGGCGGTCCGGTAGAGCAGCGACCGGCGCGCCATGCGACCCGTCCGCCAAGGTCCTTAGCCCTCTCGACCTGAGGTACCGCAACACACCATAAGGACTGTTATGACAATAAGATCCAGCGATTCCAACATCATCAACCTCTGGGTGGCCCGCCAGCCCAGTTCCGACCCGCGCGGGGTGCGGCCGGCGTAATTGCCACCGTCCAGGATTTCGACCCCGCGTGGAGCAGCCAGTGAGGTGACGGACCGGTGGCGTCACTGCTGGTTAGTAGGGGGTGCCCAGGAGGCCGAAACATTTCTGGGCGGAAATGTTCCGGCGGCTTTTCGCCTAGAATGCCGTTTCCTAGGGCAGAAACGGCCCTCAGTTGCGTTCCCGGGCTGGCGCTGGGGAATTCCTTCCTGGTTTGCCGACGCCGCGCCCAAGGGCAAGGTCGGTCCCGTTCACTTCGGCGTCCCTGGGCAGGTTGGTGCCGCGCCCGTTCCGGCAGTGGGGATTCAGGCCGCTGACTTGGCCAGCGAGTCCGCCTTGAGGACGCGCGCCACGGATTCCAGCCGCCAAGCGGTGCCCCGCCGCGTCTTGCGGGCGCTGTTGTTCAGAGCAGCGGCGATCCATCGCAACGTCGCCCCTTCCCGGCGAAAGCGCCGGATTTCTGCCAGCACCGTTTGCTCACCCGGATCCTCTTCGAGGTGCCGACCGTCGGCCGCGAGCCGGTAGCCGTAAGGGATGTTGCCGACGCGCTCGCCGTTGCTGCGTTTGTGGCGCATGGCATCCCGAGTCCGTTCTCCGATTGCCTCCCGTTCCCATTGGCTGACCGCCGTCATGATATTCAGCACCAGCCTGCCGGCGGCGGAACTCGTATCGAGCGACTCCGCCACGGATACCAGCGCGACGCCACGCCGCTCGAACCGCTCCAGCAGCGTGCAAAGGTCTTTCACGCTGCGGGTCAGCCGGTCCAGCTTGGCGATGATAACCGCCTGGACTTCGCCGGCATCGACCATCGCAAGCAACCGCGCCATACCAGGGCGGTTCAGGCTCTTGGCGGACTCGCCTCCATCGACGATGATCTCCGTCATCTCGGCGTTGTGAACCACAGCCATGGCGCGGATCTTCTCCGCTTGGGCCTCAAGGGAAACCCCGCGGTCTGCCTGCTTGTCTGTAGAAACTCGAACGTAACCAAGTGCTTTCATCGGGTCACAGGTTACGGGATGACGCGGTCGAAAGCAACGGGATTCCGCTCCTCCCACGCCCGTTTTGTCGCCGCGGGGGTGGCTGGTGGGGTCATTCAGAATCGCCTTTACTTTCAAGCGGATCGGAGTGATGGATGTCATGACTGCGGCAACCCCGCAGAAGGAGATCAAACGAAGATGACCACTGAAAACGCAGCAGCCACCGACACCGCCGCCACCGTTGCGGCACAGGGCGCGCACGTCGCGCCGGAGAAGGGGTCCTGGAAGAAGGGTACCAGTCCGAAGAAGGGCGCGCCCAAGGGCCAGAAAACCGCCAAGGGTGGGAAGCCCAAGGCCGCCCCGGCTAAGGCCACGAAGGCGACCCCGGCCAAGAAAGCCGCCAAGGCGTCCAAGACCGCAAAGGCGAAGGCTGAGGGTCCCCGCACCGGCAGCAAGACCGCCAAAGTGCTGGACATGCTCAAGCGGCCCGGCGGCGCAACCGCAAAGGAATTGATGAAGGCCACCGGCTGGCAGCCGCATTATGCCGACGTCCAGATTATGCCGACCTGTGTTGGTAACCCGGCCTGTGGGGCGGTGATCGCTGCGATGGAGTCGGCATAATCAGAGAGCCTCCAGGAAGGCGAGCAGTTTGTCGGTCGGTCGGAAACGGCCGGGTTTTGTTTCTATCGGAGCTGTCTTGTCCAGAGCGCGTTCCTTAATCTCCAGATCCGCGTGCAGGTAGATTTGGGTCGTCTCGATCTGTTCGTGGCCGAGCCAGAGTGCGATCACCGAGGTGTCGATGCCGGCGCGCAGCAATCGCATGGCGGCTGAATGCCGCAATACATGCATGGTCACCGATTTTTGTGCCAGCGACGGACAAACGTCGGTGGCTTTCCCAACGTATTTGGCAAGCCTGTGCTCGAGAGCGTCCCGGCTGAGTCTTCTTCCAGTCTGAGTGGTGAACAGCGGGGCTTCTGGCTGACCGGCCCGCTCGGCCAGCCAGGAACGCAGGACGGCGACTGTGCCCGAGGTGAGCGGCGTGATCCGTTGCTTTCGTCCCTTCCCGTTGCAACTCACATGCGCGCCGGATCCGAGATGGACATCGGCGCAGCACAGGCCGGTCAGTTCAGACACCCGAAGACCGGTCTGGACAGCGAGGCTGAACAGTGCGGTGTCGCGCCGCCCGGCCCACTTCGACCGATCGGGCGCGGCGAGCAAGGCGTTGATTTCCGCCTCGGTCAGGAAAGTCACGAGCCGTCGCTCGAAGCGCTTTGGTGGAATGGCAAGAACGCGCTCGATGGCAGAAGCATGCTCTGGATGCCGAAGCGCCGCGTATCGAAACAGGGAACGGATGGCAGCAAGCCGCGCATTGCGGGTGCGCACGCTGTTCTTTCTCTGCTGTTCCAAGTCGTTGAGGAAGGCGCCGACCAGCGAAGCATCAAGATCGTCGATATCCAGCTTGCTTGGGGCATTGCCTTTCCTGTCTGATGCGAAGACCAGCAATAGCCGCAGGGTATCCCGATATGCACAGAGCGTGTTCGGGCTGACCTGACGCTGACGGACGAGGCGATCAGTGAAGAACGCCTGCAAAGTCGTGGCAAGTGCGGTCATGCGTCACCTCCAAGGTGGCGCTCAAGCCGATCGCCGGCCAGCCCCAGCAATTCCGGTGCGGCCGACAGATACCAGTAGGTATTGGCAGGGTCGACATGACCGAGATAGGTTGACAAGATCGCCATGCGGGTCCCGGGTTCGCCTGCCTTGTAGCCATCGATGATGGTATTGACGGCGAAGCCATGCCGGAGATCATGGATCCTCGGCCTGCATGCGGCCGAACGTGGTGAGATACTGCAATGGCGTAGCAGTTTCCGGAATGTCGGCAGCACGTTCTTGTAGCGGAGCCGCCTGCCTGCCGAACACGACAGCAATGCCGACGTGCCCGCCTGATGAGGACGATCATCGCGGCGCAAGTAGTTCTGCAGGGCCGTGACCACGGTTGGGTGCAACGGCAATTCGCGGGACTTGCCGAATTTGCCGTTGCGGATCGTGAGCAGGCCATTGATCGCGTCGAAGTCATCGATGTCGAGGCCGATCGCCTCTCCGACACGCATTCCGGTTGCCGTCAGCACGCCAATCAGTGTCCGATACGTTGCCTGCAAGTGGGACCCGCGCACGATCGCTGTCGCCGACATCAGGTTCGAGATTTCGTGTGGCGAGTAGAGGTACGGTGTTGCTCTGCGCGCTCGACCTGGCAGGATACCCATTGACGGCACCTGGGTGGCAGGGTCGATCCCATGGAGGTGTCGGGCGAAGATGCGAACTTCGGCAAGTCGTCTGGAAGTCCAACTCGCGTCGGCGCCTGCGGGGAGAGTTGCCCAGGCCAGCGCCGTTTCGGTTGTCAGACATTTTTCGCCGCGATCTTCGACGAAGGAAACGAACTGACCGAGAAGTCTCTCTGTTTTGTCAAGCTTGTAACCAAGGGCGCGGCGCATGGCCAGATACTCTGTGAGAGCTTGGCGAATGGCGCTCATTGGACGTCTCCCGGCCATGGGCGCGCAATCATGCGCAAGCCGTTACGGTCGACCTTCGCATAGATCGCTGTTGTCTCGGTACGAACGTGACGCAAGAGTTGACCGATTTCCGGTAATGAGGCACCGGTACGTAAAAGTTGCGTAGCTGCGGTATGGCGCAGGCGATGCGCGTGGACGCGCCCGAGATCGGCCCTCCGCGCAGCATCCGCCACGATCGTGCTCACGCGAGTCGCGGTGAGATGGTGATAAGGAGCGACGCACCTTACGAATACGGCCCGGCCCAGTGCGTTCATGGGGCGGGCCTGTTTCAGGTATTCGACCAGCCTGAGAACCGACGTCCTGCGGCAAGGGAATGCGTTCTATACAGTTTCCCTTGCCGCGCACTACGATCGTGCCCGCTCGCCACTCGATATCGTCCAGCATGAGCTTTGCGACCTCGCCGCGTCGTAGTCCCAGCCGGACCAGCAGGGTCAGAATGGCAAGGTCCCGACAGCCGACGGGGGTATTCGCATGGCATGACGCAAGTAGGCGCTGAACCTGATCGGGCTCAAGTCCCTTGGGCAAACCCACCAATCGGCGACGGGCAACCGATGGCACGGCGCAGACGAGCGATCTTTCCGTGATGCCTTCAAGATGAAGAAAGCCAAGGAACGACCGAAGCGCCGTGACTGTCAACTTCGCCGTGCTGCTGTTTTCGCGAGGACACCGCGCCACCACAAACGAGATGATATCGGCCGGGCGCAGGTTACCAAGCTCCAGGGCATCTGCAGAATTCCTGCTATCCAGAAATGGGCGCAGACGATCGATATACCGCTCGACCGTAGTGGCTATCAAGGAACGCTCCATGGTCAAAAAGCGCCGGTACCGGTCCAGAATTACGCTTGAAGGGCCTTCGCGCACAGGCGCCTCAAGGGGAGGAGCTAGCTTCAGTCGATGGAGATAATCAAGGATCGGACGCAGGGTCCTGTGCGTCTTGTGTCTAGCGAAGCCTGCCGATCTGCGGTCGCGTAAGAAACGATCCGCCAGTCGGAATGACAGATCGCCCGCGGTTAATTCCTGAGTTTGCAGCCAATCGCTCAGATCGGCAAACAGTCTCTTCTTTCTGTGAACGGTACTTGGTGGGTATCCTTGCTGCAACAGTTCGCCTTCAAAGTCCTGCAAAAGGGCATCGCGTGAGCATACGGCCGGTGCTTCGATGGGTTTGACCAACATGAAAACTCCTCTTCTAGATTTGAAAGAGGAAACCGTAGCATGTGGTCAAACGTCACTGATTATGCCGACTTCATCGCCGCAATCCCCGCCCCACAGGCCGGGTTACCAACACCGGTCGGCATAATCTGGACGTCGGCATAATGCTTCTTATGCCGATGTCGGCATAAGAAGCACTCGGTCCGCGGGTTCCTGTCCGGGACGATCGGGAAGAAGATGGGGCTGGCCGTGACCTCCACCAAGGCCGAGGACGGCGAGCGCACTTACTCCCTCAACGGCTGATCCACCAACCCGCATCGACCTTTAGGCCGCCGCGTCCTCGACTCGGCGGCTTTTCTCTGTCTGGTGCAGGACTGCCGGCTTTTCCCCACCAATTCGTGCCTTAATCGACCCAATTCCGGTGAAAAACCGTTGAATAACACTTGATTAACGAAAGCGGTGTGCCCCAACCCATTGATTTTGGGCAACATCCGTCTGGCGTTCCAGACTACGGAACCGAAGCAGGCCTGCAAAATCAACGCTGGCGGGGCTTAGAGACGGGGAGGGAAGCCGAGGGTCAAATGGGACTGATCTGATACGGTTCGTAATAGTAAACGACCTGCTGGGCCGGGACTGAGTGCCAGCGGAGCAGCACCTGGGTCATTGCATCAACTTGATCGTCGTGGGCGCCGTAGGGAAACGCGGCGCACTCCTCTATGAAGTCCCGAACCCAAGGCGCATAGTCGGGATGCGGCAGATAGACATTGCCCGCCTCAATCAGCGGGCTGACGGCAGCCGCTCTCGCGATTTTCCCTCCCGAGGGATTCACTGGCAGGATACCGGGCAGCTCCCGCGAGAGCATCTGGATCACGGCCGATCCGTTGGCCTTGTCCTCAATCAGCTTGGCGAGCGTCCCCGGCCATTTCTGACTCAGCTCACGGATGGCTCGAACCGTAGCTGGGCAGTCCATGCGGGCGCGAACCTGGTCTGCCAGTATAAAGGACGGCCCCAATCTGGCCCATGTCTGACCGACCACGTAGTCGGATGTCTCCAGATCTTTGAACGCACAATCCCAGGATTGGACTTGTTCATCGACCCGATACGGCTGATCTACGGCCGTGATCGCCGTTACAGTTCCGTCCGGCAACGAGAACCGGGACCGGCGGTAGATTCGCTCCCCGCGGCTGCCAGTATCGGAACCAGTGCCGTTTGATCAAGCCTCCGCCAGAGGGGGACGGTCGCTGCTGAAGCTGGCCGGCGGCGGCGTAGCTGCCCAGGCTGATCTTGAGCGACTCGATCTCGTTGGGGCCGAAGCGCTCGGGCCACAGCAGCTCTCCGTGCACAGTTCGCGGGTCGGACCAGCCGATGGAGGTTACGCGCCCTGGGCCTTCGTACTCAGCGGGCAGGCACAGGTGTTCCCAACCGCCCTGCTCCAAGAGATGCCCACTTAGGTCCTGCTGGTGGCAGCGCTGCATCACAACCAACTTCACCGCCGTCTTCGGATCGTTCACTCTGGTTGAAATCACGACGTCCCACCAGTCCACCGTTGCCTTGCGGATGGCGTCGGACTCGGCTTCCTGCACGTTGTGCGGATCGTCGCAGACGATCCGGTCGCCGCCCTCACCAGTGGCGGCGCCACCGACCGACGTTGCCAGCCGATAGCCCGAGCGGTTGTTATCGAAGCGTCCCTTGGTGTTCTGGTCGCTGGTCAGAGCAAAGACCTTGCCCCAGTTCTTCTGATACCAAGGTGACTCGATCAGCCGCCGGCACTTCACTGAATCGCGGATGCTGAGCTGCGCTGCGTAGCTGCTGTACAGCCACCGCCGTTCTGGGAAGAGAATCCACTCCCAAGCCGGCCAGAAAACGGAGACGAGCAGGCTCTTCATGTGACGAGGGGGAACGTTGATCAGCAAATTGCGTATCTGGCCGCGGGACATCGCTTCGAGGTGTTCTATGATGGCGTCGATGTGCCAGCCGGGGACGAATGGTGTGGCTGGTTCGACTACCGGCCATGCCTGCCGGACGAACTCGCGGAACATGCGCGTAGCCAGCTCGCGATTAATCTTGCCGGCGGAACCGGGCCTTTTCAGCAATTGCCTGGAGTTGTAGTAGCTCTTCATTGGAGAGTTGGGTGAAGTCGGGGCTATGATCGACCTCGATCGGATTGCCATTGGGGCCGCTGAGTTCGTTGGTGACGAAGTCTTTGTAGCCGAGTAGGTTCTTTGCCAGGAAGATCGCCGCAGCGACGTTGCCCCTGGCCGCTTGACCAAACAACATGCGCCGCACCGACAAACGCCCACCGGCGCGGCCGCGCTCTATGGCATCGGCAAAGGCCGGTTGCTTCTTCCGGCGCTCGATCGTGCGCGTGCTCACCTTAAAGAACGAAGCAACCTCCGCGTCGGTGCACTGCAGCCCGCAGAGCTTTTCCAATTCGACTAGGTTGATGTTTACTGCCCTGCGACCAGCCCCAGGGCGCGCTCCACCGGCCATGCTCCTCCTTTTGCTCGCGGTACTCTTCGTCGGCTTCGAACTTCTCCCCGCACCCGGGTAATGTTCATACGGGCGCTCCCTGGCGCTCCGCGGCGACCTCGTCGAACGTGTGGCCGTCGCCCTCGAGAGTAGCTTGCTTGTCCGTGAGTGCCTGCCACCTCTTCACCACAACGTCTACGAACTTGGGGTCGAGCTCCATTCCAAAGCAGACTCGCTCGGTGATTTCCGCCGCCGCGAGCGTGGTGCCGCTACCGAGGAACGGGTCATAGACCAATTCGCCGCGCTTCAGGTGGTTCAGAATCGGACGCCGCATTAGTTCGATGGGCTTCTGGGTGGGATGATCGTATTTCGTCTCGCCAGAGCTGCCCATGATGAATTTAGGAGACGCCGAGGCCCAGATCGTGGAGTTCTCGCCGGCTTTTCCGAACCATTGTGCGTTCTTCTTTCGGACGTACCAACAAGGTTCGTGCTGGTACCAGTAGTGAGTCCGTGTCAAAACGGTGCGGCCCTTATCCCAGATGATCTGCTGCGGATAGAGAAAACCGATGCGCAAAAGGCCGTCCAGCACCTCCCTCGTGAAGACCGAGGCGTGCCACACGTAGGCGATCTGAAGGCTCGGCACCAGTTCGAAGGCTTGCGACCAGTCGGCCCGCGTGTCCGAAGAAATGGTCGTGTTGGTGTGGCCCGCAGTGCGATGCTTCATGTAGCTGGCTTCGGCGGGGCCGCAGCTATTCAGACCAGCACGATCACGCCATTCGCTGTCCAACTCGATTCCATAAGGCGGATCTGTGACCAGCAGAGAGGGCTTGCGCTCCCCCAACAACAGCGCCACCGCCTCCGGGCTGGTCGCATCCCCGCAGAGGACACGGTGTTGGTTGCGGCGGTCGCCGCACAGCCAGAGGTCGCCGGCACGGGACACTGGATTCTCTGGCAACGGTGGCGCGGTATCAGCCTTCTCGTCGTCCGGGATCGCCAGTAGGGCGTCAATTTCATGAGGGTCGAAGCCGGTGAGGCTAAGATCGAAGTCCGATTGCTGGAGTTCGAGCAGTTCCTCCGCGAGAAGCTCCTCATCCCAATCGGCCCACGTCACGGAGCGGTTCACCATCAAGCGAAATGCCTTCACCTGCGCCGGCGTCCATGCGTCGCAGAGGATCATGGGGATTCTCTTGGTGTCGCCGCCGGGCCACGATCCGGCTTTGAGCGCACCTTTCAAACGCAAATGCCCGTCCACCACTTCCCCGTCGCTGCGCGCCAGCACGGGAACCGCAAACCCAAACTCCTTAATGCTGGCGCACATGCGATCGACTGCGGCGTCGTTCTTGCGTGGGTTGCGCGCGTAAAAGACGAACTTGTCGATTGGCCAGAATTGGATTTCCATTTGCGGCGACTTGATCGTTGTGGCGTTCCGGGTGTTCACCAGCGGACTCTCCTCAAGCCATTATCTACACGATTAGAAGTGCATCGTCCAGAGATAAGTCAATTATTTCTAATGACATAGATCAGGGCTGCTCAGGAACGCTCAGGCGGTATCGGTGAACGGTGCCGCGCCGCTTGAAGCGAGCCGGTGAAGGTCTTTGAGCTGCGCCCACTCCAGACGTTGGTCGGCCCAGGAGAGCAGGTTTGCGATCCTGCGCAGGGATGTTTCACTGATCGGGTATCGGCCGGTGGGAACCGGGGGAAGATAGAGCAGCTCGACCTGAATGTCCGGCGCCAGATAGTTGAGGCGTACGATCTGGCTGACGCGTTCCCGGCACAGGCAAGTCTGCCGCGCAACGTCGGTGTAATCCCGGGCGTCACCGCTGCGAATCATTTCATCGATGTGGATCGCCAAGGCCAGCACCCGTGTTGCTTGAGGCAGCCGACCCGCACTAGGGAGTTCGCGCTGTGCCGCGTCGCGGACGGGTCGCGGCTTCGGTCGAAGCTGGAACTGGATCTCAAGTGGTGTGCCCGGATTCATTCCTTGCATAGCTCCTTGATGCCCTCGTTGTGGAAGCCGACGGTCACCGTGCTGGTGCGCCCGTCGTACTTCACGGCGGCTACGAGGGCCCGAATGAACTGTTCCTTCTCCCACGTCGTCAATTGCTCCCATAACGGGTCGAATCTCATGATGGCCTCTTCCACGTCGGCTGGCTCCGCCATCTGCCCTTCGCCGGATTCGCGGTGCAGCGCTTCAAGCAGGCGCAGCACGCCGGAGAGGATGGCCGGCTGCTGCGCAAATCGCCGCAGGTTATCGACGACGGCACCTTCGAGCAGCGAAGCCGACACGGACTTCGTCTCGCAGCAGTTCCAACCGCGTTGATGAGCGTTGATGCAGACGTAGTAGCGGTACAGCGTCTGCTTCTTGCGGACATAGGTGTGTATCATCCCGACGCCGCAACTGCCGCATCGCACGAGGCCCTTGAGCAGCCCACCGTATTTGTTGCCGACACGGCGTCCGCCTCTCCGTCCGTTACGGTTCAGTTGCTCCTGAACGCGATTGAAGGTTTCGTCATCGACGATTCGTTCGTGTTCACCCTCGCACAATTTGCCCTCAAACTTCACTTGGCCGGTGTAGATCACGTTGGTGAGCAGGTTGTACAGCGTGGTCCTGTTGAAGGGTGCTCCGCCGCGAGCGCGGCCCTCGCGCGTGGTCCATCGCTTCATGGTCCAGCCGCGCTGCTGCAACTCCTCGATGACCGGGATGAGCGAGCCTAGTTTGAGGTAGAGGTCAAAAATCTGCCGAACCCGCTCCGCTTCATCCTTATTAATAATGATCGCGCCGCCCTTCGGCACCAGGTCGTAGCCCAAGACGATGTTGCCGCCAATCCACTTTCCTTTGCGGCGGGCGGCGTGCATCTTGTCGCGGGTGCGCTCGGAGATCATCTCGCGCTCGAACTGAGCAAAAGAGAGCAGCATGTTCAGGGTCAAGCGCCCGAGCGACGTGGTCGTGTTGAACTGCTGCGTCACCGATACGAACGTCGCGCCATGCTTGTCCAAGACCTCCATGATCTTGGTGAAGTCGAGTAGTGAGCGCGTCAGGCGGTCAACTTTGTAGACCACGACGCAATTGACTGTGCCGGCTTCCACATCTGCGAGCAGGCGCTTCAACCCGGGGCGCTCCATGTTCGCGCCGGTAAAGCCGCCATCGTCGTACCGGTCGGGCGAAGCGGTCCAGCCCTCGCCTCGCTGGCTGCTGATGAGGGCCTCCCCGGATTCGCGTTGCGCGTCAAGAGTGTTGAAATCCTGCTCGAGCCCCTCGTCGGTCGATTTGCGGGTGTAGATGGCGCATCGAACGCACGCTGGCGTAGCTGCTGGCATCGGCTGGAGCTTTGCCTTAGCAGCCACGCACCCTCCCTTTCGCCATGCCGAAGAAGGTAAAGCCGTTCCACTTCGTTCCGGTGATCTCCTTGGCGATGGCGCTCAGCGAAGAGAAGCGCCGGCCATCATACTCGAAGCCCTCGTCAAGGGCGTGCACGATGATGGTCTGCCCACGGTGCTCCTTGACGATTACACTTCCTGGCATTGGTAACCGCGGGTCGTGGTCGGACACGAGCGCTGTAACGGTGGAATGTGGCATCGGGTCTGTGCCGGTTGCGTTGACGCGGACGCGCATCCGCGAGCTGATCTGGCCTGCAATCGCCAGGGCGCGTTGCCGTGCGGACGCTGGGAGGCCGCCCTCCTTCTCTTCCTGCAGGCGGTACGCGATTCTCCTTCGCAACTGCTCCGAGTTGCTGGAAGGGAGGTCGGAGCCGAACATCTCTTTGTGGAGCCGCTGCAATTCCTGGGGCTGCATCAGTGCCAGCCGCTCGAGGCGGAGCCCCTCGGGCGGCTTGCGGTTCACAATGTGCAGCTTGGCCTTCATGGGACATCACCATGAACGCTCGACTCGCCCGCACTTGCAAGGCCGCAATCAGCCCCGCCGGCTTTCCGATCCGTTTCGACGCGCTGTACCGCAGCGTGGCGCCGGTACGCGATCGCCAGCAGGCTGGCGACCTTGCTTTGGGCTTCAAGCAAGTTTGAAGCCTCAGTTCGTGGCGGCGTCGCCTTCAACGCGGCGATGAGTTCCGCTTTACGTCTGAGCAACTCTCCGCGCAACTCCGCGGTGACCACTCCTTCCGGGGCCTCGACTATGAGCCGACCACGGTCGGCGGTGATTGAGATTCCGCGAGTGCGGAGCCTTTCGAGGAACGACCGGGCACTCATAGCTCTATCCGTTCCCGTCGGCGCTGGTTGCGAGCGGGTTCTCCGCAGTTGGGGCACACCCACAAGCCGATGCCGTCCTCCCATCGGCATTCAACGAGGCCGCAGCGGTTGCAGAGATCGATTCCATCGGGGGTGGGCGCGGCGTGCTCCTCGAAAACAGACTCGGGGGACAAACCACCGCCACCTTCGCCACCACCGCCACCTTCGGGTTGTGTCTCGTCTGTTTTCAAAGGATTAGGCAGGGGCGGTTCGGGTGGCGATCCGCCGTGAAGTGGCGATGCGTCCGCCACCTGATCCACCCCACCGCCACCTTGTTCGTCATCGCCATGTGATTGAGTCGCCGAATCTTGCGCCGGCTGCGAGGCGGAGGTGGCGGTGGTGGCGGTCGTTTCCCCGACCGTTCTAAAGATAGTTAGGATCCTTCTGCCTTTCGCACCCTTTACTGGAAAAGTGATGTGGATGCCCGACTCCCGCAAGAACGTGGCGAGCCGGCGCAAACGATCGGAGAGGGCGCGTGGAGATTTCGGCCACGAACGGGCGGCTTTCGCCCTGTCATCAACCGACTCTAACCGTTGCAGGAGATCCTTGCAGGTCCCTTCCCACTGCTCTGCTTGGTACTGTTCCTGGAGCTGTTCCATCATTGTCAACACGGCAGCGCCAACCGGGTCGCCTTCAAGCGTCTCCTGGATCGCCTCCTCGCGATTTCCGCAATATGCCCCCATGAAAGCCCCGGCTGGAAATCCAAGCGGTCGTTCTGCAGCAGTTGCCCACAAGGAAAAATCAGCCATCCGTGGTTTCCGTTGGAGGCGGGTATGCGGAAGGCGAGCAAGAGTCCCGCACACGGCGGTAAGGAGTGCGCCGAAAATTTGCGGAAGATCGCGCTCGAACTCTGCGTAGAGCTGCGCCTCATCTTTTCTGTTGTTCTCCTCGATTGGTGGTAGGTTTAAAATCAAAGCCCGGTCGGCCAGGTCGGCGCGCTCAGCGAGATGATCGATCCCGTTAAGGATGATTGGTCGCATCGCATCGAAGAAAACCTCGTCAGCATCGGTATAGAGTTCGCGGGTAGAGAATCCGCCACCGGTCGCGAGTTGGCAAAGCGCGTCCGATAACCAGGCTGGGATGCCGGAGAGATTGTCATACGCCAGAATCCGGGAGTTGGCGGCGGCTATTAAAAGGTCTCGGTCATCTCTTGGTGGCCTGCGCACTGCGGACACCGAAGGATCGGTCAATTTCCGAAGCAGCTTCGCCGTTGTGCTCTTGGCCGCACCTTGCTCACCCTGCAGGATGAGTATCGGATATGGACCTTTCGGGCGATACGCCGCCATGAGCCAGGAAACACCAAGAATCCAGTTGCTATCGCCGCCCAGGTTGAGAAACGTCCTGAGCATTCCGATCGAACCCCCCGAGAGGGGCAGCGGCAACGCTCTCATGCCTTTGGTCCGGCGAAATCGAACCGGTGGATTGCTGATGATGCGCCAGCCCTCTGCGCTAATCTCAACGGCATGACGCTGCTCATCTCCCAGATCGATGTAAATCCGATCATCGTGTTCCGCGATTCGCACCCATAAAACACTCTCGGGCGAGTCGAAGTGTGCCCGTGCCTCAAATACTCCAATTGCATCCTGGAGTCCTTGGTTCCCGGGCGGTTTACGAAATGCTCGGTAAAACTGTCCGATGAGCCAGCGGCGAAAGCCTTTGCTGCGAATCGGCCATATCTCAGAGTGATCACCGACTGGAACCTGGGCGAATGGGTCTCCCTCCGGTGTGTGGAACAAGTGCGCATCGGAGGCGAGTTGCACGAGCTGTTCTGCTTGCGTACCACCCACCATCGGTTGAGTGTGCGGCGCGTATGAGGTAATGCTCTCGACAATGCGACGAACTTCCGCTTCTGCTAAAGGCGGGGCGCAGCGGCGCCGATTCTCTTCAAGTAGGGCAAGTTCAATGGCCTCTCGCGACATGTCACGACGCCGCATCGTGCCGGCAATGGAGGTCAGCTTGTTATTCCGCTCCCCAGGTTGCCATTTCCGACCGTCATCATCCGGCGTGCTGCGTTTTTTCTGCAAACGCTCGGCGAAGCGTTCGAGCAGCCACGCCGGAACAGCGGCGACTTTCTTGAGTGCCAGCACGCCCTCGGTCCCGTCCCATGAGTAGCGGCGACCGCTTGGGTGGATAGACGGCGACACGACGACGTAGCCACCGGCGGACTTCACGTCGATTCCCGGCGCCAGTTCCGCCGGCACGGGAACACCGGGATCGCGGAACATGATGTGCCGTCCGCCGCCGCCGGTCACCTGCTCCGCCGTAGAAGGTGGGGAGCCATGCTGCACCATGAGCGAATCCCAGGATTCGCCTCCTCCATTCCTCGGATCAATGTCCAACGCCATCAGCCCGGAAGCCGGGCCGGTGGGTATCCCAATGTTGGCGTCGGGCCAGTCTCGCCACCACTTCGCGACCTGTTCGCGATCCGTGGTGGCGTCTTTGAAGCCGCGTCTGGTGCGCGGATGTTTGCCGGGATGTTTGCAGTCGCTCTTCCCGCACGAACATCGACCGTTTGCCGCGCAGTGCACGGGAAGGACCGGGAACCCGTGCTCGGCGTACCACAAAGATGCCTCCGCGACGGTCCAGTCATCGTCTGGTTGCCGCGGGGGCTTCATGCGGCGGGCGCCCCGCCTGACGGCTGGGAATCAATCCAACGCTTGAGACCTTCCATTGAATACCGGACGCTCGCTCCACCAATTTTTCTAAATGGAGGTCCGGCCTTGCGCGCCCTCCATCTCCTTATGGTGGCGATGGAAACACACAGGCGCTGGGCCACCTGGTTTTCGTTCAACAACTCATCCGCTGATCTCGTGTCGCCGGTGGTTGTAGGTTCAAAAATACGATTCATATATCATTGGTACCCAGTGGTAGACTATTAAGCAATAGACTTAACCGTCTACATATGCGTCTCCCACGATCACAGCAAAATGACCCCGCCCACGGACTTGCTCCCGTTGCCCCTGATCGGCCCATCGAGGTGAATCGCTTCCTCATGCCGGTTCCCGTGGCCGGATACTGTTGGTTGGACGATGCGACCCCTTCCCGCACTTTTGGCAGCGAGAACCAGAAGTTGCTCGGGCCCGCTCCTTACATGGTTTTCAAGGCCCAGGCCGACGGTTCAACGAAGGGTCCTGGTGTTCCAGTGCGATGGTCCCTGCCGCTCATTGAAACGCCCGATCTGTTTCACCAATTCAGGGACCTGAGAATAGACCCGGATTCGCTCTTGAGATTCGCCGACCAACATGGCTGGATCGGTGAGACGGGCAGGGTGGACTATCAGAAGCGCGGATGGATGCCGGCGGTCGGGAAGCAGTCCTGGATAAACGAGATTCAGGCGATGGTTGTCGCCGATCAACTGCTCGTGTGGGCGGAGAACAAGGACCCGTACCTGAAGCAGTACTTCTTTTGGCATCCCACCCAGTTCGACGTTCGAATGGAATTGCGGATCTATGGACGCAGGATTTGGGCTGAGAAGGCTGGCCAGGCGCATGACTCGGCCCGCGGGCCGATGTGCGGATGGCACGAGTGGCTCGTTCGGCCCGACCAGGTAGAGAGGCTCCAGGCAATCGGGTGGAAGCGCAACGATCTCGTGGGCCCGGCCCGCCTCGCGGCGATGAAGATCATCAACGAGAGACTCGAGAAACTCTGTCACCCACGGCTTTACTTGGACGCCCGTGGTGGGATGACAGGACATTGGACGCCCGTGAACCTGCTGGGATGTATTTGGCTGCAGTTTTATCTGAGCATCATCGGCCAACTGAAGCTCCGCCGTTGCACCGTCTGCGGAAAGGAAATGGATGTGACCGGGTCCAGGAGCACTCGTAAGATGCACGATAGGTGCTCGAAGAGGACGCGGATGGCGAGGTTGCAGGCGAAAAAGCGATCGCCGGCCACCCGTCATTCCTAGTTCGACGCGCCACCAGCCCGCCTACACCCACAACGAGCCCCGCTTGGCGGCCTGCCCGCTGTCTGGTGTTCCGGGGCGCGTTCGCGCTCCCTGTCAACTAATGCTCAGGCGGGTTGGAAGGTGTGCATCTCTGTTCGGCCGCCGGACGGGGTTATCAAATTCCTCATTCTTGAAACGGGAGGTACCCGGCTTACGTGGTCTTATTACATAATCAAGCCTGATATAGTCGGTTTTGAGATCTCATCCATGGCGCCGATCAATTCGTTGGAGTTTTTCCGAACATCGTACTTCGGGCTCACTGGGCATCCGGAACCATTTCCTTGGCAGGAAGACCTGTTTCTGCGGTTTTGTGAATGCGATATTCCGAAAGACCTTGATCTGCCTACAGGGTGTGGGAAAACTTCGGCTATGGTTGCGTGGTTGCTCGCGCTGGCCCGTCAGGCCCAGGCGGGACCCGAGGGTATCTCTCTGCCGCGAAGGCTTGTGTGGGTGGTGAATCGCCGAGTGGTCGTCGATCAGGCTACCCGCGAAGCTGAGGAACTCAGACAGCGACTTCGGGAAGAAGGGCGAACCGAACTTGATGCCGTTCGAAGTGCGCTGAGGAGGTTATCCGCTACAGAGAACCGATGACCTCATCGGCATCAGCACACTGCGCGGTCAATTCGCTGACAATGCGGAGTGGCGAGACGACCCGTCGCGGCCGGCGGTGGTCGTCGGCACAGTGGACATGATCGGCAGCCGACTGTTGTTTTGCGGGTACGGCCGGGGATTCAAGTCTCGTCCGCTGCACGCCGGATTTATTGGACAAGATACGCTGCTCATTCACGACGAAGCGCATTTAGAGCCAGCCTTTCAAGAATTGGTGGCCGCCGTTGAAGCGGAGCAAGTGCGTTGCGGGGACTTTCGGCGGTTTCGGGTTATGGCGCTGACCGCCACGTCACGCAGCGGCCACGACAACGAGCATACCCTGACAAGCCGAGACCTGGAGCCGGGGTCGGAGATATCGAAGCGGGTTCACGCGAAGAAGTGGATTGCGCTGCACCTTGTTGAAGATGAGAAGGCCATCGCCGAGGAAGTGTTTCCACGGGCAATGGAATACAGGGAGAGCGGCCAAGCGGTCCTGATATTCCTTCGCACCATCAAGGATGTCTCCGCAGTAGTGGACAAGCTCCGGAAGGAGAACCTGAAGTTCCAGCGCCTCACCGGAACCCTGCGGGGGTACGAGCGCGACCGGTTAGCCAAGGCAGATCCGATCTTTGCGCGATTCATGCAAAAAATGACGGTGGAGGCCGAGAGCGGCACTGTGTACCTCGTTTGCACGGCGGCGGGAGAGGTTGGCGTGGACATGTCGGCGGATCATCTCGTCTGCGACCTAACGCCGTTTGATAGCATGGCCCAGCGTTTGGGTCGCGTGAATCGCTTCGGCGAGGGAGACGCGCGCGTCGATGTCGTGTGCTGTGCGCCTTCGAGCGATCAGGCTGCGAAGAAAAAACCGGCGCAGTTGCGGTTTGAACAGTCGTGCCAGCGGACTTTGGAGTTGTTGCGAGAGCTGCCGCAACGGGCGGACGGGCGCCACGATGGCAGTCCGGCCGCGCTCGGCGGATTGCCGGTTGCGAAGCGGCAGGCGGCGTTTACTCCGCCGCCAACCATCCTCGCCACGAGCCAAATCCTATTCGACGCGTGGGCGCTTACTTCGGTTCGGGAGAAGTTGCCCGGCCGCCCACCGGTGGCGGATTGGCTCCACGGGGTTCCAGACGATTGGGAACCTTCTCAGACCTACGTCGCGTGGCGGGAGGAGGTTGGCATCCTGAACAAGCCGGAGTTATTGGCAGTCTACAAGCCCGAGGACCTGCTGGAGGACTATCCGCTGAAGCCGCACGAATTGCTGAGAGATGTGACGCCGCGCGTGGCCGAGCAACTTGAGCTGATCGCGGAGAGCTACCCGGATGAGTTTGCCTGGATCGTGGAATCCGACGGAAACGTGGAGGTCACGAAGTTGGGCGATCTGATTCCAAGGGACAAGCAGAAGAAGCAGACGCCCGATCTTGGTGACTGCACTGTAGTACTGCCCCCATCTGCCGGCGGGCTGGAACGAGGGATGCTTAACGGCGGCCGGAAATTCGACGAGGCGGCGCATGGTCCTTATGACCTATCCGACCGATGGATCGACGAAAAGAACCGCGGACGCAGGTGTCGCGTTTGGGACGACGACCAACCGCCCGAGGGGATGCGGCTGGTTCGGACGATCGACACGAGGCTTCCGGAGGCAGAAGATGAATCTGGAGTGGACGAACAACCCTCTACTCGCCGTTACTGGCGTTGGTACGTGCGGCCACGGTCGGCCGATGACGACGGGTCGAAGACCGCGCAACAAGACCGGGAACTGGAACCGCACAACCGGGCTGCCCAAAAGCTCGCGAGTGGATTGACCTCTAAGCTGGGCCTGGGTCCGTCGGAGGCGTTGGCCGTTTCGCTGGCTAGCGGATGGCACGATCTCGGGAAGCGGCGTGCAATCTGGCAGCGATCCATCGGTAATGGCGAGTTCCCGAGCAGGGTACTGGCAAAATCGGAGCGGAAGATGTCAGCCGTGAGCCTCAGCAAGTACCGGCATGAGTTTGGATCTCTGATCGATCTGGCGGCCCTCGGTGAGTTTGGTGAACTGAAGATCGAGGTGCAGGATTTGCTGTTGCACCTCGTCGCCGCGCACCACGGCCGCGCACGGCCGCACTTCCCGACCGATGAAGCGTTCGATCCGGACACCAGCAAGGATCGGGCAACCGAGATCGCTCAGGAGACGCCGCGGCGCTTTGCGCGCCTCCAACGAAAGTACGGACGCTGGGGTCTGGCGTATCTGGAATCACTGGTGCGGGCCGCGGATTGGCTGGCGTCGCAAGGCGTCGAGCCAATCGAACCCGAGTCTGCCGGCTCGGGCGATGCATCTGGGGAGGTGGCCCGATGATCCAGAACTCGGCAGCGCTGGTCCGGGTGCGAGTTGATCCGGCGAATCCCGGGCAGTTCTTTGCCTCCTGTGGATTGTTGGAACTGGGAGATCGGCTGTGGGGCGAAGCGGAGGGGTGGTTCGAAGACGATTCGTTCTGTCTGCGTCCTCTTACCGAGCGAGCATTACCAGCGTCACTGGCGGAATTGGTAGGTGCAATTGCTCGTGCGCCTTTGCGACAGATTGCATTGGATGACGATTTTTCATCTCCGGTCGAGATTCCGGATCCTTTCGGTTCTCCGGCTGGATTGGTGGCAGGACCATCGTTCAGGCGGTGACCGGCTGAAAGTATGGGCCGGCAGTATGCGGAGCGTCCGGATCGCGCGAGCGATGCAGAGGGTGCTGACTCGCACCGAGTTTCAAGATGAGTCCCTGTTGGACCGTGCGACAGTGGTCTACGATCCGCTGGAGCCGGACAGGAAGGTGGAGCCCTTTTACTTCGATGCCCGACGTGGATCGAATTCCCAGCCGATTGACATCGGTTTTTCGCCTGACAGCCTTCAGATGACCAGTGCGGCGTATCCCGCAGTGGAGTTTCTTTGCCTTGTAGGGCTCCAACGGTTCAGGCCCGCTCCGACCGGTAAGCGACGAGTATTCCACTACTGCACGTGGAGATCTCCGCTGGCACCCAGTGTAGCGTCGCTGGCCGCCAGTGGGCTGCTGGACCAAATCGACGCCCGTGGTTTCCGGTTCGAGAACGCTTTTCGCACGGACCAGCGGAAACACAAGGCATTTACGGCCGCTACCCCAATCGAAAGGAACAACAATGGATCATTTACTGAGTAGCTTTGACAAGTGGTTGAAGAACGACGGACCGGCCGCTCTGGTAATTCGTGAGCATGTGATGCCGGTCGAGGGCCGGGACGGGGTTGTTTTCCCCGCGACGTTTGCCTCTGGAGAGGACTTCCCCGGTGGCTATAACATCGATGAGTTTCCTGGTGGAAAGAACGTGTGCCTGATCGACAGCGTGGGCTCGCAAGCGAATCGGATCGAGCCGCTATTTGCCGCCGGAGAGTACGCCGGGCTTGTTCCGCAAGTCGTGGTCGTTGCCGGCGCAAAGAAGGTGAATTTGCTGGAAGCAGGGCATCGCGCCGGCGATGCGATTGTCCGCTGTTCGAAGTTGCAGGACGAAATGCGAGAGGCCTTCAAAGCAGTGCAAAAGGGCAATGCAGAGCCGCTCGCGAAAATCGCGCCCACTTCCGTGGTCTTTGGAGCGTGGGACTCGCGCGATACTCAGGCCAAATTACCGCGGCTGATCGCCTCGACGGTTCGCGCCTACGACGTGCGGAAACTCACGCGATCGGCTCAGTTTGTACCAGCAACCGAGTACGTCGCGGACGGCCTGCTGGAAGAACCCAGTGACAAGAAAACGCAAGACGCGTACGCGGAGCGCGGATTTATTCATGTCCCCGCGACCGGATCCCATGGAGGCGTGATCGCAGACGGTGGTATCCGCCGCGATGCATCTCTCCACCTGGCGGCTCTCCGCCTTCTTGCCGCCGGCGACGACAAAGAGAGAACCCTGGCTCTGCAACGCTATATTCTGGGCCTCGCGCTGACCGCGTTCACATATCCAGCTTCGGGCTACTTGCGCCAAGGATGCAATCTCGTGCTCGACCCCAACGAGAAGGTCGAATTCAAGGAGGTGTACGGCGATGGCCGGCGCGAAGATGCCAGCCTAACGCACGCCGATGCACTAGCGTACGCCAAAGCCGCCGCGAAGGAGTTTGGGCCGGGGCTGGACCGGGAAGTGGAATTCGACAAGGCGATGGCGAAGAAGGACGTGAGTGGCGAGACCGGGGACGGAGAAAAGGGAACCAGGAGGCGTGGCGGGAAGGCTGCGAAAAGCACATAACGGGAGAGAAGGATGACTTCGCATTTTTGCTTGTCCCTGCATTTCCTCGATCGCACTTTCCACGGCAGCGGAGATGGCAGCGAACGGGAATGGCCGCCATCGCCGCTGCGGGTATTTCAGGCGCTGATGGCCGCTGCGGCACGCCGAAATGCCGGGGAACTGGGGGCCGACGCCCGTTTCGCGTTGGAGTGGATGGAGCGACAGCCAGCACCGGTGATCGTCGCACCCGCCAGCATCGAAGGGACCGGATATCGCCTTTCTGTGCCAAACAACGCAATGGACATCGTTGCGAGAGCGTGGTCCCGGGGAAATGATTCCAATTCGGGCGACGTTAATCCGGCCACGCACCGGACGATGAAGGCGGTTCGCCCCATGCTACTGCTTGGCGACGCCGTGCATTACTTTTGGGAGCTACCAGTACCGATTCCGGACGAAATGCGCGCGTATGTGGAATCGCTTCGGAGGATCGCCGCCGATGTGGTGGCACTGGGCTGGGGAATGGACCTTGTGGTAGGTCACGGCGCGATCTTCACGGATGAGGAGGCCAAGGCGCTGCCAGGGGAGCGGTGGCTGCCACTGGGCGATGCAAGTGATGGTGGACTGCGTGTGCCAGTTGAGCAGACCCTAGATGATGTGACCCAGCGCCATCGGCGGTTCCTGCAACGGATTGGTCCAGACGGCTTTGTTCCACCGCCGCCGCTGTCGGTCTATCGGAAGGTCGAATATCGGCGTGCGACTGACGTCCCGTCGCGCTCCGTGGCGGCCTTCTCTTTGCTGGATCTGGAGGCGAGCCGATTTGTGGCGTTCGACACAGCCAGTCGAGCGTTGACGGTGGCTGGGATGATGCGCCACGCGGCCAAGACCGCCGCGGCGAGGAGCGGCTGGCCGGATGATGCGTTTATTCTGGGACACGAAGCATCTGGTGACTCGGAAGAACACGTCGTCGTTGGGCCGCGACGATTTGCATACTTACCCTTGCCTAGCATCGAGGCAAGAGGCGAGGGGCGGGGCCGTGTGGCCGGCAGTGTCCGCCGAGTGATGTTGTCTACTTTCGCCGGGGGCTGTGAGGACGAGATCGCCTGGGCCCGGCGGACCTTGTCGGGTGAGGAGCTGATCAATCACGACAAAAAGCGGGTGGCGATTCTCTCTCCCATTCCCTCGAATGAGGGAGTGGTCCGCCGCTACACGCAGGCAGCCGCCGAATGGGCGACGGTCACGCCGGTGGTGTTGCCGGGTTACGACGACCCGCGGCACTATCGCCGGCGTATGAAGGCCGAGATCGGGGCTGAAGAGCAGAAGGAACTGTTGGGAAAACTTGAGGAGCGAATTGACGGACTGCTCCGCAAGGCCATCGTTCAAGCTGGCTACTCGGAGGCTCTCGCGGAATATGCTGAGATCGAGTGGCGCGCGGGCGGTTTTTGGACGGGCACCGACCTCGCCAACCGGTACGGTGTGCCCGACCATCTCAAGCGCTTTCCGCGGCTTCACGTCAAGATCCTGTGGCGCGACGCGGACGGCAAGCCGGTACGAGTCCCTGGGCCAGTTTGTCTCGGCGGCGGCCGTTTTTATGGCGTGGGTCTGTTCGCAGCGGTTTAACCCATGCGCACGTCCTACCTGGTCTGCTACGACATCGCGGACGAGAAACGGCTGCGGAAGGTGTTTCAAACCATGCGCGGGTTCGGGGACCATTTGCAGTTCTCCGTATTTGAATGCCAGTTGACGGCCATGGACCTGGCGAAGTGCCGGGCGGAATTGGCGGCGATTATCGACCACTCCAAGGACCAGGTACTGTTCGTCAACCTGGGGCCGGCGGCGGGGAAGGGAGATCGCGTGATTGTGGCGCTGGGGAAACCGTATACGGCAGTGGATGCGCCGTGCATCATCGTGTGAGGAGATTGGCGGTCCCGCGGGTGTGTCCGAGCTGCGCTCGGATGAGCCGGCTGAATGCCGGCTGCGGCCAGGATTAGCCGCCCAACATCACCGAGGCGCCAGTTGGAAGAGAGCAGGCAGATTGAGGTGAGGCGATTATGGGAGCTCTACCGGTAGTTGTCGAAACGCGGCGCGAATTGCCGGATTACCTGCCGGCGCGGATGGTCAACGAGTTCGCCTATTGCCCGCGGCTGTTCTTCTATGAATGGGTCGAGGGGGTGTTCCAAGAGAGCTCCGACACGGTCGAAGGAGCGATCCAGCACAAGCGCTTGGATGAAAAGGCCACGGCGTTGCCGGAGGCGGCGGACTTGCCGCAATCGATTCACTCGCGGTCGGTCACGCTATCGAGCGAGCGGCTGCGGGTGATCGCCAAGATGGACCTGGTGGAGGTGGAGGACGGAACGGCGACGCCGGTGGACTACAAACACGGCGGTCCGCGAGAAGGGGTAAACGGGCTGGAGCTTTGGCCGGCGGACCGGGCGCAACTGGCGGTTCAGGGGATCGTGTTGCGGGAGAACGGGTACCGGTGCGAGGAAGGAATCGTCTACTACCGCAAGACGGGTCAACGGGTTCGGGTGGCGTTCGACGACGGACTGATGGCGGAGACCGAGGCGCTAATCGGGCGGGCGTGGACGGTAGCGGAGGCCGGCGAGATTCCACCGCCGCTGGTGGATTCGCCGAAGTGTCCAGGTTGCTCGCTGGTGGGGATCTGTCTGCCGGACGAAACCGGATTTGTGAGCGACGCGGAACTGGAGACGGAGCCGCTGCAGCTCGGGCTGTTCGAAACGCCTCAGCGGAAGGGCGTGAAGCGAGAAGTGCGGCCACTGGTGGCACCGCGCAGCGAATTGCGGCCGCTGTATTTGAACAGCCAGGGATTTCGGCTGGGAAAATCGGGAGCGGTGCTGCAAGTGAAAGACAAGGAGAAAGTGGTTCAGGAAGTGCGCCTGGGGGAGATTTGCCAGGTGAGCCTGATGGGAAACGTGCAGGTTTCTACCCAGGCGGTGCAGGCGCTGTGCGAGGCTGGAGTCCCGGTATGCTACTTCTCGATGGGCGGCTGGTTTTACGGCATCACCACGGGGCTGAACGAGAAGAACGTATTTCTGCGGCGGAGCCAGTTCCGGCTGGCGGAGCAGGAGTACTTTGCGCGAGCGATCGCGCGGGGGCTGGTGGCAGGGAAGATCCGCAACCAGAGGACGCTGCTGCAGCGGAATCATGTGGAACCGAAGCGGGCGACTCTGGCGGGATTGAAGGAGATGGCGGAGCGCGCGGAACGGGCGGAATCGCTGGGCGAGTTGCTGGGGATCGAGGGCAATGCTGCGCGGTTGTACTTTGGCGACTTTGGGGGAATGATCAAACCGGACGAGGCCCCAGGAGCGGCGGCGATGGACTTCGATTTTGCGGGGCGCAATCGGCGTCCGCCGCGGGACCCGGTAAATGCGCTGTTGTCGTTGGGCTACAGCCTGCTGGCGAAGGACCTGACGGTGGCCAGCTACGCGGTGGGGTTCGATCCATACATTGGGTTCTACCATCAGCCGCGATTCGGGCGGCCGGCTTTGGCGTTAGACTTGATGGAGCCATTTCGGCCGCTGATCGCGGATTCGGCGGTGCTAACGGCGATCAATACCGGGATGGTGAGGGCGGGGGATTTTGTTCGAGTGGGAGGTTCTGTTGCCTTGACGGCAGCCGGGCGGAAGGGGTTCTTTCGGGCGTATGAGCTACGAATGGATACGCTGGTGACGCACCCACTTTTCGATTATCGCGTGAGTTACCGGAGGCTGCTTGAGATTCAGGCGCGATTGTTAGCAAGAGTGCTGGAGGGGGAAATTGGGGATTACCCGGTATTCACGACTCGATGAGGCTCGCGAGCGGCGGGTTGATGCGGAAAAGGGCGGGGTCGCTCGCGAGGGGATAATTGATGGGCAGAATGGAAGTTAGCCAACGGGCGATTGGCACTGAGGCTGGCCGAGGTTGTGAAACTACGAGCCGCTCGAATTGGGCAGCGCAGGTCCTTGAAAACTGAATATGATAGAGGTGATGCTATATTTCCGCGACCGCGCGGTCGCGGCCCCATTGAAGCGACGCCTGCTTTCGCATCCAGCGTGAAGCTTCGGAATTTCCGCGACCGCGCGGTCGCGGCCCCATTGAAGCGATAACGCTCGGGTCTCCGGTGACGCTCTAGTCTTCATTTCCGCGACCGCGCGGTCGCGGCCCCATTGAAGCAAGATCATCGACAAGATCTTCATCGAAGGCTATCTCAGTTCCGCGATCAATTGATCGCGGCCCCATTGAAACTGTGCGGTGTGTCACCGCGTAGTTCGAATGAAGCATCCTGGTAGCCCACGCTTAACCCCCCTGTCAACAAACGCAACCTGTCAACTGGAGAAAACGGAGAAACGGACGCCGAGAAAAGCGACTGTGTGGCTCCGCAAAGCGGGTTCAGAGTGGTACCCCAGGCCTCTCCGTACCAACTGGAGAATCGTCGAAGTCGCGGAGATCTCGCGGAATGTTTGGGATAACGCGGAGGCACCACCGGCGTGATCCTGTCAACAAACGAAGGGACGGGAGTTTGTCAGCGAGGGCAGTGGCTCCCCGGCGAGGATTCGAACCACGATTCACGGCTCCAAAGGCCGCTGTCCTACCATTAGACGACCGGGGAATACTGTGGAGACTGCTTTGCCCAGTGTAACGTTTCCCGCTGCACAGCCGCAACGCCTCAAGCCCGCTGCCGCTTGAACCAGCCTGGCTCCCACGTCGCCGCGTATCCCATTCCGCACGGGCGGCGAGGACCGGTATGGAACCGAATCATGCGGTGGTCACGGGGCTGGGCGTGGGCTTAGGCGGTATTCGCAGCGTCCAGGAAACTCTGCAAATCGCCCGGGCTCACTTCCGGAAGACCCGGTGCTACGTTGTACAACTTGCCCGCCAGCATCCACCGCTCCAGTTCGTCCACCAGGCTGAACAGGTGATCGAATGAATCCACGATGAAGAGCAGCGGCTGGTAGTGGTCGATCTCCGCTCCCTGGTTGATCACCCACTCGAGTTGCAGCGGATAGCGCTGCACTTCGTCACTCTCGACGGAGTGCGCCAGCTCCCCATAAGAACTCAGCAGGCCGCTGCCATAGGCGCAAACGCCCTTCGGCCAGCGCATCAGGCCGAACTCCACGGTGAACCAGAAGAAACGCGAGAAAGCCCTGATGATACTCGTCAGCCGTCGCGCGCGCTCGGCCTGATCGCGGATCTCCAGGGACATCCGCGCCACCGTGTGGGCGCAATCTCCGAAGCGCACCAGCGTGTCGGCAAAAGCCTTCTCGGTGTGCATCGGAACGTGGCCGGCGACGTCGTGGAAGATGTCCGGCTCGGGCAGATAGTCCATGCGATCGGCCGGGCGGATGGTGATGGTAGTGGGGAATTCGCGGCGGCGCAGGCAATCGAAAAAGAGAAAGCCCGGCACGTATCCGCTCACGGGCTTGGCCTGGAAACCGGTGAGCGGCCGCAGACGGCGATTGATGTCGGAAAGCCGCGGAATGCGCTCCGGAGAGACGTTGAGCGCTTCCAGGCCGCGCAGAAAATGGTCGTTGGCGTAGCGCTCCCACCTGGGCTGCATGCGGCTATAGAGCTTGCGCCAGGCCTCGTGGTTTTCATCCGAATACAGGTCGTAGGCCTGCTCGATGTAGAGCTCGCCGCGCGTGCGCGCTTCCTCCACAAAAGGCGCGTGGCCTGTAGTAAGACCCATAGCCGGAACCGCTTGTGGCATGGCACCCTCCTTGCCCAGACAGATCTACCTTACCCTACCAGATCCGACAACCTCCGACAAGTGGTGCTATGCGAATTCCAGGCTATTTTGGCGAGGTCAGATACTTTTCCGGAATCGCGCTCCCTTCGCGTTCCGAATCCCAGAGAATCGTCATGACCTTCCACGCATCGCCATCCTTTACCAACTGAAAACTGTTGATGCCGCGCGCAAACGGTTTGTCCCCGGGAGCGCGCCGCGATTCGTAGGTGCTGAATACGTGCGCAATGTTCCCAAAGGTCTCGATCCGCCGCGCCGCTTCCGCTTCGTAGAAAGCGTTGGTCTGCATGTTGGCGCCCGACCGTGTCACGTACTCGTCGACCGTCATCACCAGCGGCGCCGGATGCCCGTTCGAAATCCGGATCGCGATCAGCCGCGCGCCATCCGCAAACAAACTTCGGAAGCGATCCCAGTTGCGCGGCCCGGCGGGGCCAGATATCACTTCATAGACGGCCTTGGTAAGGCTGTCGATCGAATCCCTGTCACCAGCCTGCGCCAACGGCGATAGCAGTGTCAGTCCCAGGAAAAACGCGGTCAGTCGCATTTCTGGATGATACCTTGTGCGCTGGCCCAAATCCACCACACTGATGGAGCGCAACCGTCGGGGTCACGATTCCCCGCTGATTCTTCAACGATTTAGTTTTTGCACGAGGCTTGCAATTACATGCAGCGTAAGCCGCTCCGAGGAACGGCGGACGGAGGGGGGAATATGAAAACGAAATTGATCGCGATTGTTTTCTTGGCTGCCACCGCGGCGTTCGCACGGCCGCATTTCGCGGTGGAAGTTGGTTTCGGGTACGCACCCGCGCCGAGCCGCTATCTCGGAAGGCTACTGGCGCCGCTAAATGTTAGGCGGGGTGGGGACTCTACGCCCCCACCTTCGCCGGCAGTTCCTTCAGGATCTCCGTTGCGAAAGCCTTGGCATCCCCAAAAAGCATCAGTGTCTTATCCATGTAATACAGGTCGTTGTCGATGCCCGCGAAGCCCGGGTTCATGGAGCGCTTGATCACCATTACGGTGTGCGCTTTGTCCACGTCCAGAATTGGCATGCCATAAATCGGACTGGTCTTGTCGGTGCGTGCGGCGGGGTTGGTGACGTCGTTGGCGCCGATCACCAGGGCAACGTCGCACTGGGCGAAATCGGAGTTGATGTCTTCCATCCCAAACAGGCGGTCGTAGGGGATGTCGGCCTCGGCCAGCAGCACGTTCATGTGGCCGGGCATGCGGCCGGCCACCGGGTGGATGGCGAATCTCACGTCCACGCCGCGGCGCATCAGGTTGTCGTAGAGTTCGCGGATCTTGTGCTGGGCCTGCGCCACCGCCAGGCCGTAGCCGGGAACCACGATGACGCTGCCGGCGGCTTCCAGAATAGATGCCGCCTCTTCCGCGCTGGCGCTGCGGTACGGCCGCTGTTGCGCCTGCGCATGGGACGTCTGGATTTGCCCGAATGCTCCGAACAGCACGTTGGTGAACGACCGGTTCATGGCCTTGCACATGATGATCGAAAGGATCAGGCCCGACGAACCGTCGAGCGCTCCCGCCACCACCAGCAGATTATTGCCCAGGGCAAAACCCATGGCGCAGGCCGAAAGTCCGGCGTAGGAATTCAGAATCGCAATCACCGTCGGCATGTCCGCGCCGCCGATCGGGATGATCAGCAGCACGCCGAATAGCAGCGATAACCCGACGAAAAACGGGAAGAGAAATGTATCCGTCGGAACCAGCACCAGCCGCACCGCCAGCGCCGCCGCGATCACGAACAGAACAAAGTTGACGGCGTTTTGATTCCGGTACGTGATGGGCCGCTGCGGCAGCACTTCCTGCAGTTTCCCCATGGCCATCAGGCTGCCGGTGAAGGTGAGGAATCCGAGCAGCGTTTCGATCATCAGCGCGACCATCACAAAGCCGTGCAGCTCGGTGTCAGCGTGCGGCTGCCGCTGGTAAAATTCGGCTGTACCCACCAGCGCCGCAGCCAGCGCGCCGCACGCGTGGGAAAGCGCCGTCCGCTGGGGCACCGCGGTCATCGGCATGATGTATGCGATGGGGACGCCGACCGCCGTGCCGATGAAGATGGCCGTAGCTATCCATCCCCAGTTGTGCACGTTCGCGATTCCCGCCCGCACGCCGGGAAACCCGATGAACGTGCCCACCACCGCCAGCAGCATTCCCAGGGCGCCCGCGAAAACCCCGCGCCGCGAGCTGGCCGGGGAATTCATCCATTTCAGCGAGAGAATAAAGAGCCCCGCCGAGATGATGTAAATGTACTGTACCAGCGTGTCCATTTACTTTCTGGCCCCCGGCCGCTTGAACATCTTCACCATGCGGTCCGTAATCAGGAAGCCGCTCACGATGTTGGTGAACACCGCCGTAATCGCGACGAATCCCAGCACCTTAGTCAGCGTGGTGGCGTCTGCCGCGCCGGTGATCAGAATGGCGCCCACCACCGAGATGGCCGAGATGGCGTTGGTGAGCGACATCAGGGGCGTGTGCAGCAGCGGCGAGACCTTGCGGATGATCTCCAGGCCCACAAAGGTCGCCAGCATGAATACGAACAATCCAAATTCCAGCTTCATGAATGCTCCTGTCAGACCGCCTGTTCGACCGGCATGCCCATGAGTTCCCGCACCTTGGCGTGAACCACTTCGCCCCCCAGTGTTACCAACGTTTCGCGCACAATCTCATCCTGGCGGTCGAGCGTCAGTTTCCCATCCTTGATGAGGTACTTCAGAAACGTGGCGATGTTCTTGGCATACATCTGGCTGGCGTGGTAGGGCACGGTGGAGGCCAGGTTCAGAGGTCCCAGTATGCCGACGCCGCCATGGTCCACGGTTTCACCCGGCCGGGTCAGTTCGCAATTGCCGCCGCGCTCCGCGGCGATATCGACGATGATCGATCCCGGGGCCATGCGCTCCACCATCTCCCGGGTGATCAGGATCGGAGCCTTCTTGCCGGGCACTGCAGCGGTGGTGATCACCACGTTCTGCTCGGCCAACACCGCTCCCAGCGCCTCGCGCTGCTTGCGATAGAAATCCTCGCCCATAGCCTTGGCGTATCCGCCCTTATCTTCCGCACCGGCGGCTTCGACCTCGAGCACCACAAAGCGCGCGCCCAGGCTTTCGATCTGTTCCTTCACCGCCGCGCGAATGTCGTATCCGCTCACCACCGCGCCCAAGCGCCGCGCGGTGGCGATGGCCTGCAAGCCCGCTACGCCCGCGCCGATCACCAGCACGCGCGCGGGAGCCACCGTGCCCGCGGCGGTCATGAGCATGGGGAACATGCGGGGCAGGGAATCGGCCGCGAGCAGCACGGCCTTGTAGCCGGCAACCGTCGCCATGGAAGAGAGCGCATCCATGCTCTGCGCCCGCGTGATGCGCGGCATCAATTCCATCGCCAGGAAGTCGACGCCGTGCGCGGCAAGGGCGCGAGCCGCGTCCAGGGACGTAAGCGGTTCGCCGAAACCGATGACAACCTGGCCGCGGTGCATCTGCTCCAGGTCCGCCGCGCCGCCCTCCGGATTGGCTCCGGGACCGCGCACCTGCAGAACGACCGCGGCTTTCTCAAGCACTTCAGCGCGGCTGGCGATGCGCACGCCCTTCTCGGCGTACTCGGCGTCGGGAAAGCTGGCGCGCGTACCCGCTCCCGCTTCCAACATCCATTCCACGCCGCTTTTGTTCAAAACCGAGAGGGCGCTGGGCGTCATGGCCACGCGCCGCTCTCCCGGCGATGATTCCGATACGATTCCGATTGGGATTCCCACGTTTGTCTGTTATATCAATTCCGCGGTGCTGAAGAAAAACCGCAACTCCGTCTCCGCCGTCTCCGGCGCATCCGATCCGTGAATGCAGTTGCGTTCGATGTTAGCCGCGAACCGCTTGCGAATTGTCCCTTCCGCCGCGTTGGCCGGGTTGGTCGATCCCATCACTTCGCGCAGCCCCAAAATGGCGTTTTCGCGTTCCAGTGCCATGACGATGATGGGACCTTCCGTCATGAATTTCACCAGGCCGCTGAAAAACGGCTTCTCGCGGTGCACCGCGTAGAAGCCTCGTGCCTGCGCTTCAGTCAGCCGCGTCATGCGCAGCCCCAGAACTTTGAAGCCGGCCTTTAGGATCATAGCGAGAATTTCGCCCGCCTGCCCGGCCGCCACGGCGTCCGGCTTGATGATGGAAAAAGTACGTTGCACGCTCATAATCTGCTTTGAATCTTCTCTCCGATATCGGCCGGCGAAGAGCACACGGTGATGCCCGCCTCTTGCATAGCCTTAATCTTGTCCGATGCTTTGCCCGAGCCGCCCGCGATGATCGCGCCGGCGTGTCCCATGCGCCTTCCCGGCGGCGCGGTTTGTCCGGCCACAAATCCCACCACCGGCTTGCTTACGTGCGCCTTCACGTACGCCGCGGCGGTTTCTTCGGCGTTGCCGCCTATCTCGCCGATCATCACGATGGCATGTGTGTCCGGGTCCGCGTTGAACAACTTCAGCGCATCCAGGAAAGTGGTCCCGATAATCGGATCGCCGCCAATCCCGATGCAGGTGGATTGTCCGATGCCCAGCTTGGTCAACTGCCCCACGGCTTCGTAGGTGAGCGTGCCCGAGCGCGAAACTACGCCCACATGACCTTCTTTATGGATGTGGCCCGGCATGATGCCGATTTTGCATTTGCCCGGCGAAATGATGCCCGGGCAATTCGGCCCGATCAGCCGCGTCCGCTTGCCTTGCAGAAACGCCCAGGCCTGGACCATGTCAAGGGTCGGAATGCCTTCCGAAATGCAGACCGCCAGCGCCACTCCGGCATCGGCGGCTTCCATGATGGCGTCGGCCGCAAACGGCGGCGGCACGAAGATCACGGTGGCGTTGGCGCCGGTTTCTTTCACCGCCTGCGCCACGGTGTCAAACACCGGCCGCTCCAGGTGCGTGGTGCCGCCTTTGCCGGGCGTCACGCCGCCCACCACCTGCGTTCCGTACGCGATGGCCTGTTGAGCGTGGAAAGTGCCTTCCCGCCCGGTGAATCCCTGCACAATCAATCGAGTGTCTTGGTCAACCAGTACGCTCATGTCTTTAGGCCGCCGCCTTCACCACTTTTTCCGCCGCGTCGCGCATATCCTGCCCCACAGTGAAGTTGAGTCCGGAATCCAGCAGGATCTGGCGTCCCCGCTCCACGTTGGTGCCTTCCATGCGGACCACGATGGGCACCTGGATTTTGAGGTCGCGCGCCGCCTCCACCACGCCGGTGGCCAGCGTGTCGCACCGCAGGATGCCGCCGAAAATGTTGATCAGCACGGCTTTTACGTGCTTATCCGTCAGCAGAATGCGGAAAGCGTTTTTCACCTGTTCGGCGCTCGCGCCGCCGCCCACGTCCAGAAAGTTTGCGGGGCTGCCGCCGGCGTACTTGATAATGTCCATGGTGGCCATGGCCAGGCCGGCGCCGTTCACCATGCAGCCCACCGTCCCATCCAGCTTGATGTAGTTGAGCCCGAAGCGCGAGGCTTCCACTTCCAAAGGGTCTTCCTCGTTCAAATCGCGGAGATCCACGAGTGGTTTGTGGCGGAAGAGGGCGTTGTCGTCGAAATTGATTTTGGCGTCGAGCGCGTAGACCTTGCCGTCCCTGGTCAGGATGAACGGGTTGATCTCGGCCAGCGACGCGTCCATCGCCAGATAGGCTTTAGCCAGAGCCATCATGGCGGCCACCGCTCCGTTCGCGCTGGCCGCCGGGATACCGATTCCGAATGCCAGCTTGCGCGCCTGGTAAGCGGCCAGCCCCACGCCCGGCTCGATGGTTTCCTTGAGGATCAGTTCCGGCGTCTTGGCCGCCACCTCCTCAATCTCCATCCCGCCCGCGGAGGACGCCATAAACACCGGCTTGCCCTGCGCGCGGTCGAGCACGATCCCCAGGTAGAGTTCGCGTTCAATCGGCAAGGTCTCTTCGATCAGCAACCGCTGCACCACGCGTCCTTCCGGGCCCGTCTGGTGCGTGACCAGCTTCATACCCAGGATGCGCCGCGCCAGTTCGACGGCCTCGACGGAATCTTTCGCCACTTTCACGCCGCCGCCCTTGCCGCGGCCGCCGGCATGAATCTGGGCTTTCACCACCACGCTTCCGCCCAGGCGCCGGGCGATCGCTTCGGCCTCTTCCACTGTGAACGCCACCTCGCCGCGCGGCACAGGCACGTTAAATTGGCCCAAAATGGCCTTGGCTTGGTACTCGTGAATTTTCATTGGAGAAACAGCCTGTGTTAGCCTGACTACAACATCAAGATTTTCAATATATCATGTCCCTTCTGCCCTACCTTGAACGCGTCGCCGAAAAACACAACCTTTCTTCCGAAGAAGCCCAGGAGGCCATGCGCGTAATTCTGGCCGGACAGGCCAGCCAGTCGCAACTGGCCGCCTTTCTCGTGGCCATGCGGATGAAAGGGGAGACGGCCGGTGAGCTGGTGGGCTTCGCGCGAGCCATGCGCGCCATGGCCGCCCCTGTCGATCACGGCCTGACTGGCGAAGTCATCCTCGACACCTGCGGCACCGGCGGCGACCGCTCCGGCACATTTAACATTTCGACCATCGCCGCCTTTGTGGTGGCGGCCGCCGGCGTTCGCGTGGCCAAACACGGCAACCGCGCCATTTCCAGCCGGTCCGGTTCGGCCGACCTGCTGGAATCCTTTGGCGTCCGCATCGATCTCCCGCCCGCCGATTCGGCCCGCGCCATTCGCGAAGTGGGCATCGGATTCCTCTTCGCGCCGCGAGTCCACACGGCCATGAAACACGCCGCCCCGGTGCGCGTCGATCTCAAAATAGGGACGTTCTTCAACCTGCTGGGGCCGCTCACCAACCCGGCTGGCGCCACCTCTCAGATCGCCGGCGCCCCTTCGGACAAGGCGGCCGGGCTGATCGCCGAGGCGCTGGCTTCGCTAGGCCTGGTGCACGGCTTTGTGGTCCACGGTTCGGACGGTCTGGACGAAATCACCACCACCGGCACCACGCTGGTTTTCGAAATCCGCGAGGGCGGCGTGGAGCGGCGCACGCTTGAGCCGGAGGACTTCGCCATTCGCCGTGCCGCGCCCGCCGATCTCAAGGGCGGCGATCACGCCCGCAATTTCGAAATCGCCCAGGCGATTCTTGCCGGTGAGCGCGGGCCGCGGCGCGACATCGTACTGGTGAACTCGGCCGCCGCGCTGGTGGCAGCCGGCAAAGTTGATACCTTTCTTGAAGGGATGGCGATTGCGACGTTGTCGATCGACACAGGCGCCGCGCGCCGCAAGCTGGATGAGTTGACCCGTTTCACGCAAGCCTGCGGTTGATCGCGGACCCACTTGGGGCGTAGAATAAAGGCCAAGAAACCAGCAGCCGATGTGAGTTGAGCGGGAGTAATTCAGTGGTAGAATGCCAGCTTCCCAAGCTGGACGTCGCGGGTTCGAGTCCCGTCTCCCGCTCCAAAACCATTCAGAATCAGTAGCTTACGATCCTCGTTTTTGTTGTGCGCAATCCTTGACTCCGTTTGACTCCAATGGCAATCTCCACGCCTGGTCCGGTACGGGGCTGGCGAGGCGGCGGTAGAATCGACGCATGGTTAAGGTCGTTGAGCGGCTCGGGTTTTTCCATCTCGTCCACGGTCATCGCGAACCGATTGCTGCATTGGAAGCAGCGCTGGAGCAATTGTTGCTGCAGGAACTTGCCGGCTCGCTGATCGTGTTGCCGGAGACGTTCAATCTTGGCTGCCCCTACCGGGGGTCGGATCTCGACGGTTCCTATCTCGCTACCGAGCCGTTTTTGGCAGCCCTCGCTACTCTGGCACGACGGATTGATGCAACGTTTGTGGTCGGCGTTTTGGAACGCGTGCGCAATCACCGCTTGCCGTACAATTCGGCGTTTCTTGTCAGCCCGGACCGGGAGAGCGTGCTCTTGTCGCGAAAGAGGACGGGCGATCAACGGAATTTCTATCGGTCGGTCGATGGCGTCATCGGCGAGAACCCCATCGAGTATGGGGGCTTGTGCATCGCGACGGCGATTTGTGACGACTACGTGTTCTTGTATCACGGCGTGGTAGCGGATCGCCTGGCCGCGAGCAGCGCGCCACGCCTGGTTCTTTGCATCCCCGCAGCGATGAGCGAGGGCACGCTCACGTTTAGCGTGCCATCGACTGCTCCCTGGCCGGGGAAGTATGCCGTCCTCGCCAACGCGAACGCGACCGGGTGCGGCAGCTTCATCAAGAACCGAAGCGGCGAGAAGCGACCGAGCTATCCTCTCGCGGGACAAACAGGCGCCAACACCGTTATGCTGCGATCGTGGGACACCCTCGATTAGGTAACGCAATGTGCGTGATGGGCTTTTCCGACGCCAAGTGCTGGTAGGCATCACGGTTTCTTTGGGAGCGGCTCTCCCAGGACGGACGCGGTCGGCTGGACAGGGTGAGTGGTCGCGGGGTTCCGTCCAACCTCCCGAGGACTTTCCTATGGTTGTGAGGTGAAGAGTTGTTTGATGGCGTCGTAGAGTCCATTGCCCGCCTTCTTCGATAAGCTGGCGTTGGTCTTCCGCAGCACCTGGAACGTGGCCCAGCCCAAGCCGGCCTCCTTCAACCTCGGCAGCATGCACCGCCGCCAGAGATTGTCGGGCGTGATTGGGGTGGTGACCTTTTCGGATGGGAAGATTTCACTCTGAACCCCTTGTACCGCGACGTACTGGCGCATTACGGAGTCGTCGGATCGCGCACTATCGGCCCGTCGCCGTAATCGACCCGGACCAATCCCTGACAACCGTGCCGCTGCTCATCATCGACGACTTCGGCATGCGCAAGCTGCCGCTGACCGCGGCCGAAGATCCGCTGGAGATCATCATGCGCCGCTATGAGCGCGCCGCCACGCTGCTGACATCAAATCGCCCGGTGGAAGATTGGGGAAAGCTGCTGGGCGACATAGCAGCTATCACCGCCATGCTGGATCGCATCCTTCACCAAGGGCACGTCCTTAAGTGCGGCCCGCGCAGTTGGCGCACGAAAACCGCTCCCGGAAAATACCCAGACAGGTAGCCACTTGGGAACGCAGCCTCACCGACCGGGGCATGGCGCAGTCGGTAAGCGTTCGGTTGACACAAGTTGATGCAGGCTGACGATCAAAGACCGCGACTGGAGATCTCCTCTGCCGTCTTCGCAATCAAGGGCCTTCATCTCGATCACGTCGGGCGGCTTCAGGGTGAAATCAGCAACGGCGGTAGCTCCCATTTTCCCCAGCTCGAAAACTCGATTCGTCGCCCGCGAATAGACCCAAATCGGACGGGCCCATGGCTGGTGACCGCCGGTTGCCTCCGTGCCGGCTACGAAAAACTGTGAATCCGCCGTCCACGCCGCATGGACGACGCCATATCCGTGAGAGCCATCGCCAGATGTATCATCCCGGATTAGTAAGACGCGCCGAGAAGGCCCCTGGATCTGTACACGTGATTCACCTGTTGAACCGGTCCGCACAACTGCCCGCAAAGCGCGGTCAGGCGAGGTGAACACATTTGTCGTCTGTGCCGGCGACGGTACTGACACGATCAACAAGGCCAGTGCGACATGGAGCAGGCTCATAGTCTGAACTTCTTCAGTTTATAGCCCTTCAAGGCAGCATGGGTGGTGTGCAAGACCCGACACCCAAGCGGTCAAAATCAGTTAGGAAAGAATCATTGTGAACATAGCGACTCCGTCCTCGATGGACCGCGGGAAGTGCTGGTAGAAATATTTTCGCATGACGTTGGCTTGTGTATCGATGAACCCCACGTCCAGGTGGCACCTGAACATCACCAGCACGCGCTTCACTTCCGTGTCCGGAACGACGAGTTCGGCAGCCTGATAAACCAGCGGGGTCCTCGGAGCAAATGTCCCGAAAGAACCGGCAGCAAGGAGATTGGCGACGAAATTACAGCGTCTTATCGCAGCCTGGGGCCGGCGGAGGGATCACACCTTTTCTCAGCAGCACATTGCCACAGAGCCGCGCTTCACCAGTCGCCACAATGGCAAAGGCGGCACGCGCCCGGTCGTAGAATTCGTACCGTTCCATCAGAGTTATTCTGATAGGCCTGAATTCGGCATGATCCACCAACGCCTGAAAGTCCCGCACTGGCTCGGGTATGGTTTCCGGATGGCCGACGACCTGCATTGCGGCGACTGGCGAATCGACGAAATCGTCCAAGGGCAGAACGCTCAGCACCGCTTGAAGGACACGCGTCGCACTAACACCGTCCAGGCGAACCAGCCTGCGAGCCATGGCCGCCGCTGGAAAATTCGCGTCCACAATCGCAACTTCGTCGCCATGGCCCATGGCAGCGAGAACGCAGAGCAGATCTGGGCTCAGGACCGGATCGAGGTTCTTCAACATTGCTTACTCCGATAATACCGCTTGCTCCCGCTCGCGGAAATAACGTATGCTGTCCGCCACCAATCGATCAAGCCTGGCGGGATCGGGCTTGCCGTACATCGCTGGGTATGGATCGCCGCCCGGTCCCAAGGGCTCGAACGTGACATAATGCTCATCAGTGTTGTAACCGAGAAGATATAAGACGCGGATAATCGTATCCACATCGAGCGAACCATCACCCAGGGCGCAGCGGTTGCTGTCGGCGAAATGCAGGTTCACGAGCATTTTGCCGGCAGCCAGCAGTGCCTCGCCGATATGACTTTCCTCGCCCTGCATATGATAGACGTCGCCATTAATCGACGCCACGCCTGGGTGATTGACCGCTGCAATGTAAGTCTTGGCATCGGCGATCGAGTGCACCAGGCTTGTCTCCGCCGAACGAATGGGCTCGATAGCGGCCTTGACATGGTGCGCCACAAACAGATCGGCCACGTTACGGAGAGTTTGCACGGAGCGGTCGAATTCCATGGAATCGTAAGGAATTGGACGGCCCACAGCACCCGGCACGACCAGCAAATAAGCCCCACCGACTTCTTCAGTAAACGGCACTTCCCGCTTCAAGTAGTCGATGGCGGCCTGCCTGTGAACGGCACGGTTACTCGACAGGTCATTATCGGCGGAAAACATTCCACAGACACCGGAGACCCGCAGGCCATGATCGCCCAGGACCTTCAAGGTTTCCGCCGGATTGTAACCGAGATCGGGGCCGTAGTGATTGCCGTGCAGTTCGATGAAACGGACACCGGCCTTTTCCAGCCGCGGCGCCGAAAACTCAAGGCTTTCTTGGCCGAATCCCCAATTGCTCCACGACAGGTTCAGCCGCCTCTCAAATCTTTGCGGAGCCTCCTTCCTGATCGATTCAAACCGCTCGCAAATCTGCTCGCTCTTCCGCTCGTAGTGTTGGCTAACCATAATTCGCCTCAAGTGTAACTTCACCCCGCGCTCTTACTGTGCAGCGTGCTGTCCTACTTCGGGTGCATCAGGATTGGTGTCAGGCCCAAAGTACCGCAGTATGACCAAAGGATCGTGGTCGGAGTGGTTTTCGAATGTTACACCTGCATTTGCCGCATTGTAGGACACAAAGAATTCATCCTCGGTCAATTGTCCAAACCGAATCACCGCCGGGCAATTTAGCTTGAGCTTGCCGATGCGGCCGTGACCCTGCGTCACAGTGAGGCCGTAGGCACCTTTGTCCTTGATGGTGCAGCGCCCGCCGGGATCAACCGTCAGCTCTTTGGCCGTAAAGCGCTGCCTTCCACTGACGCTGCCATAGACCACCCAGCGATCCATGTACCCCTCCGAGGAAGTGGCAGCCACGGGAATCGGCTCCAGGTAGTGGTGCAGCTTGAAGTTCGGGTCGGTGTTCGCAGGCCAGTCGATTAGGGCGACGAGAAAATCCAGGTCGTGATGTTTCTCTTTCGGCACGTCCTGAACCAGCAAATCCCACGATACCGGCCGTCCTTCCACCATAGACTGAAACATCGCCAGGACGTCGCTTCCCCACTGTGGCTCGTACGTCAGCAGCGAGCCAGGAGCGTGAAGGATGCAAGGCGGAACCAGCCAGCCGCTGCCGGGTTTCAAACGATAGGCCTTGGAATAGTCCAGGATGCCGTTGTCTCCCTGATCCCAGCGCTCCAGGCAATGCCGAATATCTTGCTGGGTAGTTCCCGGCTCGAGACCGAAGTAAGTGTGGGGGAAATTTCCGCCATAAGGATTAAGTTGAGGCGGAAAATAATAGCCTTCCGGCTTGCCATCGCGTCCAACCAGCTTGGCCTGCGCTACGGACTGATGCAGATGATGCGGCAATGGCCCGAGGTTGTCGAAAAACTTGCTGAACACGGGCCAACGATGGAACTCGTCCCACATTTTCCGCCCGATGAGGGCTGGCCCCTCAGCCTCCATGGCGTCTTTCAAGGTGAAGCGCTGGTCGTCGAGGACGACGAAACTCAGCCCTTCGTGCGGCGTCCGGCCCTCGTTCATGGCTATCGTGGTAGACGCAAACCACCGCTCATCAATGCCGCCCCGGTGGGCACCGTATGCATACAGATCTTCATCGGCCAGTTTCAAGCGGCGGCCTGGGACGACATATGACCGTGGGACCCAGTTCGGAGCCAGGTGTAACACGCCCTCTCCAACCTCCATCGCACTCCGCGTCAACTTACCAATCGGCAGTCGACTGTTCCCTTCATCTTTTAACGCCATTGCTTCACTCCTAACTATGTTTTGGCCAGAATTTATACGTGTAAAAACCACCAATAATGATAAGTAGCAGGCCCCACCACAAGGCGACGTGGTACTCGCCGAACACAGTCGCCGGCGGATGGGACAGTTCCTGCAGCCCCGTGGCGAGAATAATTAACCCATCAATCGACAGCAATACGCCGATAAAAAACCAGACTGGCACCAGCTGTTTGCCGTGCATATTGGCCATCTCCTTCTACCAGAAAATCCACTGCAAAACGACGAACACGACGGCCACACCGCCACCCCAAAATATTGGACGACGATAGAGCGGCAGGTCGCCATCACCGGGTATGTCAGTACAGCCATATACCAGCCCCTTGAGTTCCTGGTCTGGCTTTGGTTTCGTCATAAGGCTCACAACTATCGTTACCAAGACGCAAATCAAGAACGACCACAGCGCCCTGTAAAGATTCTCCGCCATGTCTTTTGCGTCGGACGACAGTGCGATTAAGGCGAGTTTGGAGGGATCGGCTTTTACCATGGTGTACATCCCGATTGACGATACGGTCCCGGCGAGAAGCCCCCAAAATCCGCCCTTGGGTGTCGCGCGTTTCCACAACATGCCAAGGAGGATGGTGCCGAACAACGGCGCTATAAAGAAGCTGACGAGCGCCTGCATGTAGTCCATGATGCTCTTGAAGTGAGTTACCAGATAGGCGGTCCCGATGCTCAGGAGGACTCCGATAATGGTGCACCGGCGCCCCATTGTCACGTAATGCGCATCGGTTGCATTCTTGCGTATATACGGACGGTAAATATCATACGTCCACACTGTTGCGAAGGCGCTGACATTGCCGGCCATGCCTGACATGAATCCCGCGATAAGTGCCGTAATCCCAAGGCCCAACAAACCAGGACCGCAATAACGCGCCAGCATGAGGGGGAGAACTTCGTTGTAGCTGTGCAACCCCGGTGCGGCAGCGCTCTCAGGCACAAGCTTAAAGGGAAGCAGGCCGAGGGCCAGGAGTCCAGGCAGAATAACTATGAGGGGGACCGCCATTTTGAAGTAGGCGGCGATGATCGGGGCCAGTTTGGCGGAGCGCAGGTCTTTTGCCGCCATGGCGCGTTGGACGACCAGGAAATCCGTTGTCCAGTAACCGCAGGCAATCACACCGCCGAGCCCCAACACGATTCCGGTCCAATGGACTCCCATTGGGTTTCCCGCGAAGCTTGCCGTTGTCCGCCAAAGGTGGACGTAGTCGCCCTGCGGAAAATTGTGGTGGATTTTGGCGACAAGACCTGACCAGCCGCCGGCCTCGATCAGTCCGAGGATCGGAATGAGCAGCGCGCCCAACCAAATCAGGAAAAACTGCAGCACCTCGTTGAAGATCGCGGAAAACAGGCCACCGAGCGCTACATAGATTGCGACCG
Source organism: Bryobacterales bacterium (assembly GCA_963842505.1). Lineage (GTDB taxonomy): Bacteria > Acidobacteriota > Terriglobia > Bryobacterales > Bryobacteraceae > PALSA-129. The sequence continues at coordinate 10,423 of CAWJGZ010000002.1, read as the reverse complement.
TAAGTGAGGAGGTCCAGATGCTAAAGTGAATATTCCACCCTAGAACGACCTTCATTACCAGTGCCATGGCATACATATTGATGCCTGACATCAGGATGGTCATAAAGGCGAATGAGATTCCGCTGAGGGCGCGTGTGGACTCACCGTAGCGTAGCTGAAGATAGCCGGGGACGGAGTGGGTCTTGGAAATGTAATAGAAAGGCATCATCACCAGGCCAAGCAGCACCATGGCTGGAAAGGCGGCGATCCAATAAAAATGCGTGGCCAGAATACCGTACTGATAAGTGGAGGCGGCCCACCCCATCAATTCCAAGGCGCCCAGGTTGGCCGATAGAAAGCTCAATCCCGCCACCCAAGCGGTCATTTCCCTTCCGGCCAGGAAGAAGTCATTGCCGCTTTTGGCGTAGCTTTTTAGGTAGATTCCTATTCCCAATACGACGACGAAATAGACTGCGATGATCGCAGTGTCCTGTGGGCTGAGCGATATCAGCCTGCTGGTGGGCAGCAGCAATCCAAATGGTGCATGTATGAGAGGATTCATCGTTCTCACTAAGGCACTCTAGGGCAAGGCCCGGCCGCCAAACTGGTCCGCCACTGGCGGATTCGGAACGAAACCCCGTCAGTGGTCCAAGCAGGCGACTTACTCTCAATCTCGATCGAGATTCCAGGCTGTGCGTCGAAAATCGCTGGAAGAGTGGCACCCTCGATAGTCACGTTCACAGCGCGTGCCGTCTTGGCAAGTGCGGAAGCCGACATAAAACGTAAGATCGATGTATGCCAAACCTGACGCGATCCCATGCAGCCCAAACGGAGTGGGCGCCAGTGGCCTTCGCCGGATACCGGGGTTTCCATGCTGTTTCGTTCGGGCTCTAGCTGTGTTTGCCACTGTCAGCGTACAACACGGCACAAGCGAAGTCAAGAGAAAATCGTTTAGAAAATTGGGTGCATAACGCCGCTGAATGTTACGGTATAGCATTTCTACTTGAGATTTGTGTGCATTGGAATCGTTTTTCCTATATAATCGAAATCGTGGCTCACGGATGGAAAAAACCCACTATAACGGATGTTGCGCGGCTTGCGGGTGTCTCGGTGGCCACTGTTTCGGCCGTTAGCAACGGAACAAAAGTAGTCAGCCCCCGGCGGGCCCAGAAGGTTCGCGAAGCGATGGAGGCCCTGGACTATCATGCCGATCAGAACGCGCGGAGCCTGAGAACCGGCCGGACAAAAGTGGTCGGCGTGGTCATCCCGGACCTCACCAACCCGTTTTATACGCAGGTGATTGCTGCTGCCGAGGAAGTCGCGACGCGCGCCGGCTATTCGTTTTTCCTTTGTAATTCCAACGACGATCCCGCGCAGGAACAGCGCCACCTCGACATGCTGTTCTCGCACCGCGTGGCTGGGGTTCTGATCGCCGCCTCCGATTCCTCGGTGGCCTATGATCGACTGCTCCGCAGGCGATTTCCCTTAGTGTTTTTTGATCGCATCCCTCCAGGATTCCGCGGGAGTTGGGTGGAGACGGACAACAACCTGGGGGCATACCTGGCAACGCGTCATTTGATTCAGTTGGGGCATCGCTCGATCGCCATCCTCGCCGGGGACATACGGCGTTCCACGCACGCCCAGCGATTGGAGGGCTTCCGGAAGGCGATGCAGGAGGCGCAATTGCCCGCGCGCGACGAGTACTGCGGCTTGAGCGGACTGACGGTGCAGGCGGCTTACCAGTTCAGCCTGGGATTGTTGCAGGCGTCCCAAGTGCCAAGCGCCGTCTTTTGCACAAGCAATAACCTCCTCTTGGGGTGCTTCCGGGCGCTGGACTGCGCCGGACTGCGCTGTCCGGACGACGTTAGCGTCATTGGCTTTGATGACTTTCCTTGGAACGAAGGTTTCCGCCCGGCCGTTACTACGATTGCGCAGCCTACCGCCGCCATTGGCTCTAAGGCGATGGAAATGCTGCTGGAACGAATAGCGGCCGGCAATGAGGAAATACCCGACCAGAGCGTAGTTTTGCAGCCGCATTTACAGGTCCGAAATTCCACCGCCCCACCGTCGCCAGCGGCTCGCGCGAGGGTCACGGGGGCGCCTGAAGTGGGAACTGACGCAAGCGCCTAAACGATACATCTCCATGAGCCAAAGCTCTTTTGTAGCATTGTTTTTCCAAGTTCTAATCGTTTTTTTCTTGACAACCTAGATGAACCAACATAAAATCAATTCTGGAATTTTCCGATTCCCAAACTCTGTGGAGGCCCGCTTGGGATCACAGATTGGAGGCCTAATTATGAGAACTTCACGGTGGTTAGCGGGCGTGTGCGTATTGTATGCGCTCACCTGCTGCTGCCAGTCATCGATTTATGCCCAAGTTGTGCTAGGGACCATCACAGGCACTGTAACCGATAAATCAGGCGCAATCATGCCGAACGTGGAGGTCACGCTCACAAATCAAGAGACAGGCGTGGTCAGGAACACGGCGAGCACGAGCGCGGGCATTTACTCTATTTTAGAACTGCCAGCGGGCTCGTATACCATCTCCGCAAATATCACCGGATTCCAGCGCATAACAATGAGCGGACTTAAGTTGAGTTCAGCTCAGACACTACGGCAGGACTTCGTGATGCAACTCGGATCCCTCACTGAGTCCGTCGAGGTACAAGCGACAGCCGCATTGATAAGCACGGACACGCAGAGCATTGAGACTGACTTTACAACGAAACAGATCGCTGAACTTCCGCAAGCGATTCAAGATATCGATGGTTTCTTCATTATGGAAGCCGGCGTAAGCCGCGCAACCTTCAACTCCGCGCCGCAATTCGGCGGCAGTACTCATTGGGGGGCCGATAACTTCACGCTAAACGGCGTGAGCGTAAATGACCCTGGCAATGGCGGGGGCGCCTACTCGTACGGCCTCGGTGGTGTGAACTTACCGGCGCTGGGATCGCTACAGGAAGTGCAGACTACCAGCATTAATATGGATGCCCGCTCCAGCCGCGTAGTGAACGTCTCCATGATCACGAAAAACGGCACGAACCATCTCCGCGGTGATCTCTACGAGCTTGTTGAAAACACGGATTTCAACGCCAACTCCGACCTGCTGAATGCGACCGGACAGCCACGCCCGTCTTTTCACCGCAACCAGTTCGGCGTGGACGTTGGGGGCCCCATCGCTAAGAATCATACCTTCTTCTTTTTCGATTACAGCGGCCTTCGCCAGATCACCCCGACGTCAGTCTCGATGAACCTTCCCACGACGGCGGAACGGCAAGGCGACTTCAGCGCCCTCTGCGCCACCTATTCGGGCGGCATCTGCGCCGCGTCAGGCGGAACACAACTCTACAATCCATTTACGGGCCTACCGTTCGCCAACAACCAGATTCCCTCCAGCCTAATCACCACGCAAGCCCAGAAAGTCCTGACGTATGTCCCCGCCCCAACCAATGCGGCATCCCTGGGCCTGCCAAACGGCTCGCCGAACTACGTCACGGCTGTCGGCTCGCTTTATCATGTGAACAAGTACGACGCGCGGATCGATCAGACATTTTCTCCGAAGGATTCGCTCTTTGGCGTGTTTTCTCCGTCTATCGGCAAACCCTGGTTCGCGCCCCTGGGCACGCCGCCGACATACGGAAATGGCGGAAACTACGGCTACAACTCATACGCACTCAGCGTGACAGAAACCCATACATTCGCAGCGAACACGTTGAATTCTTTCCGGCTTGGCTGGGCCGATCTGGAAAGCGCGCGCAGCGGCCAGAATTCCGACTTTAATCCCTACTCCCTGTTTTCCCAGTTGACGCCCAGCAACAATCGCGGGCTCCCGAACTTTACGATGACCGGCTATGGCGCGGTCGGCGATATCGGGCAGGTACCCTACACACACGAGTATAGCGTGGAGTTCAATGACGATTTCACGCACATTGTCGGCGCACACACCTTTATGGCTGGTGTCGATGAGACCGGGTTTAAGGTGTACGCGCCAGGCGGGGCCTATACGCCTCTCGGGTCGTGGGGCTTCGACGGCTCCTGGACTGGAAACAGTGGCTGGCCAGGTTCACAGCACTCCAATGGAAATGCTTTCGCCGATTTTCTGTTGGGGACTGCAATTTCTGCGGGCAGCGGCAACCCGGCGGTGGATAAGGTTCTGTATTCCCGCGATTGGGAATTCTACGTGCAGGACCGCTGGCAGGTCAATCCTAAGCTGACTGTCAACTACGGTGTGCGGTACGTCTACCAGACGCCTTGGGCCACCCGGAATAATGTTACTGCCTACTTCGATCCGCTTAACGATAAAATCGCGCTTCCCGAGCAGTCGACAACGGTGACTGCGCCGGCGGGTTCCATGGCGTCGCTGCTGTCCATATACCCCGTCGAGACCACGGCCGCCGCGGGACTGTCCACCAGTTACTTTAAGCCGGATAAGAACAACATTGCACCGCGCGTCGGCCTGGCGTGGCGGCCCTTCGCCAGCGACCGTACGGTCATTCGAGCCGGATACGGCATTTACTACAATTACAACGCCGCATATGTTGGACCGTCGCAAGATGCCCAGAATATTCCGTGGGCCTCAAATTTCACCTACAGTTCGTTGCGGCCCAAATCTCCAACGTCCGTTTATCTGCCGGACCTATCGTTCGCTCAGCCATTCCCCACTGGCTCGCAGACTGCGCCGGCCGCAAATCCGACTGTCTACTACATAGATAACAATGCTACAAATGCCCGCGTCCAAGAATGGAACTTCACCGCGGAGCACCAGTTCAGCGCGGCCTGGGCGGCCCGTCTGACCTATGTTGGCAATCAGACCTCTGATTTGTCGTTCTATAGCTGGAATATCAATATTCCGAACGTTCAGCAGCTTGGCGTGCCCCTTCAGAAGCAGCGGCCGTACCAGCCGTGGGGTACTATCAGCTCTGAAATCCCGAGCGACTTCTCGAATACCTCCCAGTTCCAGGCCGAAGTGAAACATCAACTGTCGAATGGATTCCAGATCCAGTTTGAGTATTCCTTCACGCACTGCCTGGATGAAGCTGCTCCGACCGGCGGTCCACAGAACCCGAGCAACCCCCGAGGCGATTACGGCAACTGTTCGTACTTGGTCCGCCAGACCGCAGTTATGAATTATTTGTATGAGCTGCCATTCGGAAAGGGCAAGCGATGGTTGAAAGAAGGACCTTTGAGCCGCGTGCTCGGCAACTGGTCCGTAGCGGGCATCACTTCCTACTTGACGGGACAACCGTTCTCCGTCGCATTCCAAGTTCCCTCGAGCGAGGTGGGCTGGTGGGGAGGCCGCGCCGATCTGGTGCCAGGCGTCGATCCTTACACTAATAATCACTCGCATACTCTGGGCACGCAGTGGTTTAATCCAGCGGCCTTTGTGGCTCCCACACCCGGAACTTGGGGCAACTCTCCGCGCAACATGTTGTTCGGCCCTGGATTCGAAAACTGGGACGTGAGTGTGATGAAGGATTTCATTCTGCCCTTTGGCGAGAACAAGGCACTACAGTTCAAAGCAGATTTCTTCAACGTGTTGAACCACTTTAACCCCGATAGCGGCCTGCAGACGACCATTGCCGATACGCGGGATGGAGGCGCAGCTATTCCAGCCGCCGGAGAGATTACCAGCTCGGCGGAAAACCCTCGTGTGATTCAGCTCTCGCTAAAGCTGAGCTTTTAGCGGCTTGCTCATGGAACGAGGCGCTTCGGCTGAACGTACAGTGTGACGCCGGAGCATTGACCGTGCTGGCGCCGCGGCGTGTCGGATCTGAAGACACCGCCGGGCGCCGGCTCGGTTCTTGTGAGAGTCTTAACCGTCCGGCGTCTGCTGTCTAAGCTCTACGGTAGGCGTCAGAGCTACGCATCTTTCCGCCTACCGGAAGCGGCAGGCGCAAGACAGAGCAGGACCTTGGATTGATCGGCTGGCAATGGGGGTGTATCCTTGTGGTGTTGGATTTGCAGAACAGTATTCAGCTAAATGAACAACATTGAGACATCGGTAACAAAAATTAATGCCGACCTGCTGGTATTGGGAATGGGTGCGGCGGCGCAGCTTTGTGCGCTCTACGCCCACGACGCAAATCCGGAATTAAGAATTCTCATTGCTACGAAAGCCCTCAAAGGCAAGGGCGGATGTAGCCGTATGGTCCAGGGGGGCTTCAATGTGGTTCTCAATTCCGGGGACTCGCATGAGAAGCACCTGATGGACACTCTCAAGGGCGGCCAGTACATCAATGATCAGGAACTGGCCAAGACCCTGGTCGAACAGGCCACTCCTACCATCAAGGAGATGGAGACGAAGTTCGGCTGCTTCTTCGACCGCACTCCTGACGGTTCCATCCACCAAAAAGCCTTCGCCGGTCAATCTTTTGACCGGACCGTACACAAGGGCGATCTGACCGGGATCGAAATTATCAGCCGGCTTACGGAGCAGGTGGCCAAGCGGAGCATTCCCGTCCTGGAAGAGTGCCCCGCGGTGGAGCTGCTCCTGGACGAGACCGGGCAACTGGTGACGGGCGCGCTTCTGTTCGACGTGCGCCGGGGCGAATTCATGGTGGTGGAGGCGGCCGCGACGCTGGTGGCTACCGGCGGTGGGCCCACCCAGTATCGGTTCCACGCGCCTGGGCCGGAAAAGTCCGCCGACGGCTTGGGCATGCTGTACCGCGCCGGTGCGCCCATGAAAGACATGGAGATGCTGCAATTCCATCCCACCGGCCTCATTGTGAAGGGCAGCGTGGTGGCTGGCGCACTGCTGGAAGAGGGTTTGCGCGGCGCGGGCGCCTATCTTTATAACGGTCTCGGCGAGCGCTACATGCAGCGCTACGCACCCGACGAGGCCGAGCGCGCGACCCGGGACGTGGTCAGCCGCTCGTCCTATATCGAGATGATGAGCGGCCGCGCCTGTCCCGAGGGTGGCGTGCAGATCGACGCGTCACACCTCGGAGCGGAATTTGTCCTGAAGAACTTCCCGGGCATGGCTGAGCGTTGCCGCCAGTTCAACTTCGACCTGGCCCGCGGCCGCGTGCCCGTCTCGCCCTCGGCCCATTTCTTCATGGGCGGCGCCATCATCGACACTAGCTGCAAGACGGCGCTGGAGAAGCTCTTTGTTGCGGGCGAGGACGCCGGCGGCGTGCACGGCGCCAATCGCCTGGGCGGCAACGGCATCTGCGACTCCTGTGTGTACGGCCGGCTGGCTGGCAAGTCGATTGCCCGATATCTGGCGGATGGCAACCGCACCATCAAGGAAACCAGGCGCGGCCAAGTGGAAGAGACGGTAGGGCCGCTGAAAGAATGGTTGGCACGTTCGACAGGGACCAATCCCTTTGAGCTGCGCAAGCAGCTCAAGGAACTGAATTGGAATCAGGTAGGCGTGGCCCGCAAGGAGCCGGACCTGACCCAGGCGCTGAGCGAAATCGAGTCCCTGGCTGACGCGGCCGCACAGGTGAAGGTGGGGGGCGGAGCAGCCTACAACATGATGTACACTGCCGCTCTCGATCTGCGAAACATGCTCGACGTCTCGCGCATGGTCGCGGCTTCGGCCCGGATGCGTGAAGAAACCAGGGGCGCGCATTTCCGCCTGGATTTTCCCCAGCAGCGCGACGATTACGGACTGTTTAACATCACCCTGCGGCGCGGCGCGGACGGAAAGCCCCAAATGGACAAGAAGCCCGTGGCGTTCAAGTACAAGTCAGTCGAGGAGTGCCAGAGATACAAGAAAGGGCCGAAGCAGGCCGCGGCAGCCAGCAAAGACTAATCAACATGGAAGAGAAGGCAATCGAGTACAGGAAACCGCTGAAGTGGGGAGAACTGGATCCCCATCGCAGAGAAAACACCAGGGTCGGCATGTGGGCTTGGCTTTGGCAGCGGATCTCCGCTTTGGCCATCATCGTCTTGCTGGCCCTGCACGTTACCTTGACCTACAAGCTGGCCATTCAGTTTCTGCTTCTGCTGGCGGTGACGTTTCATGCGGCCCTTGGCCTGCGGGTGATTCTTCTGGACTTTAACCTGGTCTCGGTCAAATACCAGCGAGCCTTGATCTGGGGCCTGGTGGTGCTGGGCTTGGTGGTCGCGTCGATAATATGGCTCGCAATTTACTAAGAAACATCCGGATTTTCCGATACGACCCGTCAGCGGGCGACAGCGGTCATTTCGACAGCTTCACTTTGGAAATTCCGGACGAGACATCCACTACCATCCTCGACGTTCTGCTGCGGCTGCAGCAGGAGCAGGACGCGACCCTGGCTTTCCGTTTTGCCTGCCGCGTGAATATGTGCGGCTCCTGCGGCATGGTGATTAACGGCCGGGAGGCCCTTGCGTGCAAGGTCAACGTCTCGGAGATTCCCGCCGGCAAGGAAATCACGATCAGACCGCTGAATCACTTTCCGGTGATTAAGGACCTGGCGGTGGACATGGGGCCGTTCTTCAAGAAGTATGACGAGCTCCTGCCGTTCTACGAGCCCAAGCAGGAGTATGCGGAGCCCGCCCAAATACGGCCTGATTCCCAGGAGCGCCTGGACATCGGCGGCGCCACCGAGTGCATTGCCTGCGGCTGCTGCGTCTCGAGCTGCACCATGGCTTACTACCATGAGGGATACGCGGGACCGGCCGCCTTGAACCGCGCCTTCACTCTTCTGGCGGACAGCCGAGATGGACTCTTTGAAGGGAGACTCGAGCGCGCGCTGGAGTCCTGTTACCAGTGCCGGACGGAGTTCAACTGCACGGAGGTCTGTCCGAAAAGCATCAGCTCCACGCGGGCCATCAAGTACATCCAGCGCCTGGCGCTGACACATTCCCGTCCACCCGCTCAGGCTGAGGTCCCCGAGCCGTCGACAGCCCCACCAGAACCGATCGATCGCCGGGCCGTGCTGGTTAATCTCCTGGGCGTCGCGGCAATCGGCGCCTTGGGGATGGTAGGCGCGGGCGTGGTGGTCGGGCCGGCTTTGTCCAAACCCGTGAAGCACTGGGTTCCGGTGGCCCCTCTGGATGATATTCGAGCCAACGACGTCACCACCGTGCTGATGAAATACGACCGCAAGAGCGGCCTGTACACCCAACAGGTTTCGACGCCCGTTCTCGTATCCCGCACCGGCGACCAGATGGTCTGTTTCAACGCGAGTTGTTCGCACCTGGGCTGCATCGTGAGGTGGGACGGGCAGTCCGGCCGCTTCCGGTGCGCCTGCCACGGCGGAAATTTCGACCGCGAAGGCAATGTGCTCGCCGGTCCGCCACCCAGGCCTCTCGATCGATATGCGTTCAAGGTGGAGTCGGGCCACCTGCTTGTGGAGGTGGGTTAGCGTGTCGATCGGCTGGAAGAAATACCTGAAGCCCTTTCTCTACAAGGAACTGCCTCCGAAAACCGGCTGGACCGCGACGCTGGGAACTCTTTGCGCGCTCCTGTTCGGCGTAATGGCGGCCTCCGGGCTGGTGCTGGCGATGTACTACAACCCGTCGCCGGATAAGGCGTATCAATCCATCGACTACATCATGAAGGACGTGCCGATGGGCGCGGTGCTGCGCGGCATCCATCATTGGTGCGCGGGAGCCATGGTGCTGGCGGTGTTCGTTCACATGCTGGCCAATTTCTTCTCGGGCGCGTTCAAGGCCCCGCGGCAGTGGACATGGATCGCCGGCGTCTGCCTGTTCCTGGTCACGCTGGGTTCTCGGTTTCACGGGGTATCTGCTGCCCTGGGACATGAAGGCGTACTGGGCCACCGTGGTCAGCACGAACATTCCCAAAGACATCCCCCTGATTGGCGGGGCCATTACCAGGATCGTGCGCGGCGGCGAGACCGTTTCCGGCCTGACTCTTACGCGCTTTTACGCCATTCACATGCTGCTGCTGCCCGCGCTGCTCCTGGGATTCACGGTTTTCCATATTTACCTGGTGCGCATCCACGGGTTGGCCGCACCACCCGAGGCCGAGCCGCGGCCGGCAGGGAGCCGCCCTTACCGCTTCTACCCCGAACATACGTTGCGCAGCGCCCTGGTGTTCGTGGCGATCTTCGTTGCGATCATCGCCCTGGCGTTTCTGTGCACGCCGCCGAGAGAGGCGATTGCCGGCACGCTCATCGAATCGTATCTGCCCAGGCCCGAGTGGTACTTTATGTGGCTGTTTCAGCTTCTGACCTACTTCTCGGGACCGTGGGAGTCGGTCGGCAGTCTGGCAGTTCCAGCTTTGGGAGTGACCCTCTTATTTGCCGTGCCTTTCCTGGGAAAGACTCGGCAACGCCCCCTGGCCATGGGGGTGGGGGTAACTTGTGTCGCCGCGATCGTCTATCTGAGCCTGATGGGCTTCGAAGGCGCGCGCCCTTATGGGCAGGTTATCGTCGTGCCGGACCGCCCGCTCACGGCCAGTGAAGCGCGGGGACTGCACCTGTTTGCCGATCGTGAGTGCGCTTACTGCCACCAGATCAGTGGCAAGGGCGGCCACCGGACCGGTCCG
>CAWJGZ010000001.1:0-2375387 GCA_963842505.1 Bryobacterales bacterium | reverse complement strand
TGTTTCGGGGCATAAGCAGCGATAGTGTCTGTCACAGAAAGGAGTTTTCTGTGACCCCACTTCGTCAACGCATGCTGGACGAGCTCCAGCGTCGTAATTACTCACCGGCCACCACTCGTGGCTACATCCATGCGATCAAGCAGTTTGCGGAGTACTTCCACAAATCTCCGGAGCAGTTGGGAGGCGACGAGATACGCCAGTTCGAACTCTACCTGCTCAAAGAGAAGAAACTTGCTCCAGGCACCGTCGAGGGGCGCATGTCTGCCCTGCGTTTTCTCTTCAAGAAGGTCTTGAAGCGGCGTGATATCGCCTACGACGATCTGATCTTTCCCAAGATCCCTCGGAAGCTGCCCGTCGTGCTGAGTCCCGAAGAGGTGACGCGGATGATCGAGGCGGCGCCAAACCTGCTACACCGCACCATCCTGATGGTGCTTTACGCGACCGGCATACGCCGAACCGAAGCCTCGCTCCTCAAGGTCACCGATATTGATAGCGAGCGCATGGTGATCCATATCCACCAGGGCAAGGGTTCGCGGGACCGCGACGTGCCGATGACATCCAAGCTGCTGGACGCCTTGCGGGAGTATTTTCGGTGGAAGCGTCCCAAAGTCTATCTATTTCCCAGCACTGCAGGGCATCGTGGGGTAGAGCAGCCGCTTTCAGATCATACAATCTGGAACATCTGCAGCGAAGCCGCGAAACGCGCCGGAATCAAGAAAAGGATTGGCGCGCACACCCTCCGCCACAGCTTCGCCACAACCCTGATGGAATCCGGAACTGACTTGCGGACGATTCAGCTTTTGATGGGCCACGCACACTTGGAACATACCACTCGATATCTCCACTTGTCGCAGCGTCACCTGCATGCCGCACCGAACCCACTCGATCAGATCACGCTTGGTAGCCAGAGCTTCTCGCGCAAGCGGCCGGACAGCTATCAGGCATGACACGGCCACCCTGGGAGGTGGCCGATATCATCCGCAGGGCGGGAGACAGATTCATCGAACGCTATCACGGTTCGCTGACGTGGGCACAGCTCCAAGTGCTTCGGGCGATCGAGCGCTGCCGCACGGCCGCGCTGGGTGGGCACCGTGATCAATGCGTTCGCTGCGGGCATCAGGCCATCTCTTACAACTCCTGCCGAAACCGCCACTGCCCGAAGTGCCAGACCAACGCACGGGAGAAGTGGTTGTGCGCCCGGCGACGGGAACTGTTGCCGGTATGCTACTTCCACCTGGTTTTCAGCCTGCCGCATGCGCTGGTGCCGTTGATATGGCAAAACAAGAAGCTCCTCTTCGGCCTGTTGTTCGATGGCAGTGCTGCGACGCTGCTGGAAGTTGCAGCCGATCCGGCGCGCCTCGGGGCGGAGATCGGCTTCCTCAGCATTCTGCATACGTGGGGACAGACTCTACAGCGCCATCCGCACATCCACTGTGTCGTACCAGGCGGCGGACTGTCGCTTGATCACTCCCGGTGGATCCGCTCGCCGCCCCACTTCTTTTTACCGGTGAGAGTGCTCAGCCGCGTCTTTCGCGGGAAGTTCGTCGCCGGACTACGGCAAGCGTTTCACAGCAAACGACTGGCCTTTCACGGCGAGTTGCAGCCCCTGGCGAACGAGAAGGCGTTCGCGGCCTTCTTGCGCACTCTGTTCCGTGAGGACTGGGTCGTCTACGCCAAGGCCCCCTTTGGCGGGCCGGACCACGTGCTTCAGTACCTGGCCCGCTACACCCATCGAGTGGCGATCTCCAATCATCGGCTTCTGTCGGTGGACGGCGATCACGTCACCTTTCGTTGGAAGGACTACGCGCATCACAGCAAGTGCCGTGCCATGACTCTGACGATGGAAGAGTTCCTGCGCCGGTTCTTGCAGCATGTTCTGCCCAAGGGCCTCCCGCGCATTCGCTATTTCGGCTGGTTAGCGAACCGCCGGCGCAGGGAGTTGCTGCCGCTTTGCCGGACGTTGCTGGCGGTCGCACCCCCGCCTGCTGTGTCCAACGGCAGTGAGGCCGCTGTCTGGCGGTGTCCGGCCTGCGGTAGCGCAATGCGTGTTGCGGAGCGGCTAACCGCCAAGCAGATCCTCCGCGAGCAATCGCACCGGGTCTGCATCCTTGACAGCTCGTAACGCGGCATTCCATTTGGCGCAAAACCCGCGCGCTTCGGCGTGCGCACCCTACGTGTGCCTCACCGCCGAAAAGCCGCCGTTCCAACCGTCTGGTGAACCCCTCATCGCGTCATGCCCGCTCTGCTTCCCATCGGATTTGCCTCGTCCGCCTGCTCAAACCGATCCTACTACCCAGCCTTCCACGGTCCCACCAGCATTCAAAACCCATAGCTTGCGGCCTCCCGCTCCCGCCGCGCCAGCGGCTTCCTTCTAACGCCCTTATCGAAAGCGCCCCGGCCCTACTCACGCGCCCCGCTCGGCCTCTCACATCGGGGCACTTCCGATAAGGTCCTAGCGTGATTCGGCCACTGGGCATTTTTGCGCCAGGTCAAATCCTCGGTGAACACTTCGCGACCGCTCATGACCTATGTGTCGACACGCCCGTTTTGGGCGAATTGTCTGACCTAGAATGGATGAAGAGATGACTAGACATGGTTTCTTGATCTTCTTCTCGTTGCTGCTTTCCTCCCTGGTTCTGTCCGCGGAAGATATCGTCACGTTTCCTAGTGGGGAGATCACACTTCACGCAGCGTTGTACAAGCCGGAAGGGCCAGGGCCATTTCCTGCTGTCGTCTATAACCACGGGAGCGCTGCTGGCATGGTGAGCAAACAGGCATTCGATGCACTCGGTCCGGTATTCGCAAGCCATGGATGGGTATTCCTTGGACCCTACCGGCGAGGTCAAGGTTTGAGTGCCTCGGCGGGTCCGTACATTGGCGATCAGATCGCTGCCGCCGAGAAGAACGGCGGCATCTCGGCGGCCGCTGCGGCCATGGTCCGGTTGCTGGAGACGGATCACCTGAACGATCAGTTGGCGGCCCTGGCTTGGTTGCGAAAGCAGGGCTTTGTTCGACCGAATCGCATCGCTGTGGCTGGGACCTCGTTTGGTGGCATTGAAACCGTGCTAGGCGCGGAACGCGGGAATTACTGTGCTGCGATTGATTCAGCGGGGGGTGCCCAAAGTTGGGTAGAGGCGCCCGAGTTGCAATCGCGTATGACTCGTGCCGTTCGAAATGCCAATGCGCCGATTTTCTTTTTCCAAGCCGCGAACGACTATGACCTATCGCCGAGCAAGACTCTCTCGGCAGTGATGAAGGAAGCGAAGAAGCCTTACGAGGTGAAGATCTATCCCCCATACGGCAACTCCACTCAGGACGGCCATTCCTTTGGCTATTTTGGATCGGCCGTCTGGGCCGATGACGTCTTCCGATTTCTGAACCAGTATTGCGCCAAGTAGAAGGCCGTCCGATGCATTCCCTTTGCCGCGATAGACGCCGCAGCGTTTACAAATCCAGGTTGACGTTTTGTCCCCTACCTGTAGAAGCGATCATTCTGCGGGGACTGACCCACTACCGAATTTTCCCTTGCACTGCTTAGCAACCGGGCGGCCGGTTCGGCGCGCGCCTGAACGTTTCCTGACGTTCTGCTACACAAGTGCACATATTTCGAGTTTTATCGAAATTAGCTAAGTCTTTTATTTTGTTGGTGAGCCGGGCGGGACTCGAACCCGCGACCCTGTGCTTAAAAGGCACATGCTCTACCACCTGAGCTACCGGCCCCGCTTGTGGTGTGGAAGAATGCTTTTCCCAGTTTATCAAACCGCTGGCCGCTATACAGTTTTTCTCACGCGCCGCCGATCTGGTGGCTGATGGAAGACGAAAGGCGTTCCGAAGAGCGAATCCCCTCAAAAGGGCGGGTTACCGTGATAGCCGAAGGCCAGGAACAGCTTGCGGCCGAAGTCCACGACGTCAGCCAGTCTGGGATCAGCCTGCTGGTGGAACGCGCCTTCGATCCGGGAACCAGGGTCCAGATCAATGCGGGCTATCTCGCCGCCGAGGGCGTGGTGGTGCACTGCGCCGCCAAGGGTAACCAGCACTGTATCGGAATTGCGTTCAACCCGTCGACGGCTGCGTAGTGGCCGGGGCGTTGCAGTAGCGGCCCCGTCCGCCATCCCACGGTGTAGTGGTGCTAATCTGAGTCTCGGAGAAAGATACCATGATCATCGGCGTTCCGAAAGAGATCAAAGACCACGAGACCCGCGTCGGGTTGGTGCCGAGCGGTGTCACCGCCTTGCGCGAGGCGGGCCACGAGGTGCTGGTGGAGACGAAGGCCGGCGAAGGCAGTTCCATCACCGATCGCGAATACATGCAGGCGGGCGCGGCCATCGTGCAGAGCGCGGCCGAAGTGTGGCGCAAGGCAGACCTGGTGATAAAAGTGAAAGAGCCGCAGAAGGCCGAGTACGAACATTTTCGGCCAGGCTTGATTCTCTTCACGTATCTGCATCTGGCGCCGCTGCCGGAGCTGACGGATCGCCTGCTGGCGTCCAAAGTAAGCGGCGTGGCTTATGAAACGATTCTCGAATCGGACAATTCCCTGCCCCTGCTGTTGCCCATGAGCGAAGTGGCGGGCCGCATGTCGGTACAGGTAGGCGCGCAATACCTGGAAAAGCCCAACGGCGGGCGCGGCATCCTGCTGGGCGGCGTACCGGGCACGGCGCCGGGCAACGTGGTAATCCTGGGCGGCGGAATCGTGGGCACGAATGCGGCCAAGATCGCGGTGGGGATGGGCGCGCACGTGACCATCATCGACCGCAGCCTGAACCGCCTGCGGCAACTGGACGATATTTTCAACGGCAGCATATCGACGCTGGCATCGAACGCCTGGACCATCACCGAGAATCTGAAGACGGCCGACCTGGTGGTGGGCGCGGTGCTGATTCCGGGTGCATCGGCGCCCAAGCTGGTGCGGCGCGAAATGATCGCGACCATGAAGCGCGGCGCGGTGGTGGTGGACGTGGCCATTGACCAGGGCGGCTGCTTCGAGACTTCGCACGCCACGACGCACACGGAGCCGGTCTATTTCGTGGATGGCGTGTTGCACTACTGCGTGTCCAACATGCCGGCGGCGGTGCCGCACACCTCGACGTTTGCGCTCACCAACGCAACCTTCCCCTACCTGCTGCTTCTGGCGAACCACGGTTTGGAAGGCGCCTGTGAACTGCATCCCGCGCTCAAGGGAGGCGTCAACACGTACCACGGTTACGTGACACACGCCGGCGTGGCGGAGTCCCAGGGCCGGAAGTGCCAGGACCTGAAAGCGGTAGTGTAAGCGAGACGAAAAGGCGAGGGACGCATTTTTCACCAAACCCGCAAATCGCGTCCCCCTTTTCCCAGATAGCACCGCGTACTTTCCACAACGGCGTTTCACGGGACCGATCCCGCGTGAATCTATGGAAACTGCTGCCGGAATGCCAGCCGGCTTACGGGGACGAATCCGTCAACACAGGCATGTGGAGTATACTGTGGAATAGAGTCCACATATGGAAACGATCCAGGTCGTTCTCGATACGAAACTGCTACAGGCGACCGACCGAGCCGCGCGCCGGGCGAAGCGGAACCGCTCCGCATTGATTCGTGACGCTCTTCGAGACCACCTCCGGAATTTGGAGATCCGAGCGTTGGAGGAGCGCGACCGCGAGGGCTATTCGAGGCAGCCGCGAGCGCAAGATGAACAGCTCGTTTGGGAAGCGGAGGCGGCGTGGCCAGCGGAATAGCCAGAGGGGATGTCCGTCTTTACCAGTTTGCACCACCAGACAAGAACAGGCCGGTGGTCGTACTTACCCGCGACAGCGCCATTGCCTATTTGTCGACCGTAACTGTGGCGCCGGTCACGTCCACGATTCGCGGAGTGCCCTCCGAGGTGGTACTGAGTGAAGAGGACGGCATGAAGGCGCCTTGCGCAGTGAACCTACACAACGCGGTTACGGTCGCGCAGCAGCGCTTGGGGAGGCGAGTAGCCCGGCTGGGTTCGTTTCGGATGAGCGAAATCTGCGCGGCTTTGCGCTTCTCGCTCGGCTGCGATCCCGGTCAACGCTAGCGGCCGTTGCCGGTCAACCGTCGGCTCGGGCAAATCGATTTCCGTGGCCGGCGTTTGCCGGGATCGATCCTTCAATTCGCCAGATATGGGTTGCGGTTCCGTGGACTGGCTACTTTCCAGAAAATCGGTTTGTGCGCACATTCATTTCCGAGGCTTTCGTGACAGCTTCAGGCTCCTGATCCGCTGGTTGTGGGCTCTCTGCCTTGCTTTAGCGAGCACGCTGAATTTGCAGGTTCAACCCTAAGGAAAGCAAAGTACCCAGACTCGGTCGGGTCTCGGCGCTAGAATCTCACTATGAGGCAGCTTTGGATTATGGCGGCGATGACGGTCGGATGCCTCGCGCAGGACGGTCCAACGTTCGAAGTGGCGTCGATTAAGCCGGCCGATATTGCGCCGGGCGGCGGGTATACCGCGTGGTCCAAGGGCGGTCCCGGCACAAACGACCCGACCCGTATCGATTACCACAACGTTTCCCTGAGCAGTTTGATTTGTCGAGCTTATTCCGTGGAATACTACCAGGTTGTCGGGCCGGAATGGCTCACGTCGGAGCGGTACGAACTCGCTGCGACATTAACCAGGGGTACGACCAAGGAGCAATTCCAGGCGATGTTCCGGAATCTGCTGATCGACCGGTTCAAACTGCAGGTCCACCGCGATCAGAAGGAGATGGAACGCTATTCGCTCACCGTAGGGAAACGCGGTCCGAAATTGAAGCCGCACGTCGAGACGCCGGAACCCGATACACCGCAGTCGTTCGGCTCCAAGACCGACAGCGACGGCTATCCGGTGGTTCCGCGCGTCGGGATGGCGATGATAAATGGGCGCGCCCGCATGAAATTTCCCAACTGGGACCTGGATATGTTTGCCGGCATACTGGCGGGGCAACTGAGCGCGCCGGTGCACAACGACACCGGACTGACCGGCAAGTTCGACTTCGAGTTGTTCTGGAGCGCGCGCCGACCGGAGGTGGACGACAGCGGGCCGGATTTGGTCACCGCCGTCCAGGAGCAGCTTGGACTGAAGCTCGAGCTTAAGAAGGGACCGGTGGACGTCGTGGTGATTGATCATGTGGAGCGTACGCCGACGGCGAATTGAGCCACGATCATCGCGACGACTGGCCTACGGAATGATGTGTGGGGTTTCTGGAAACTTGCCTCAAGCGAAGTTACGTTTCGTGAAGTGCCCGTCACGTCAACTGGAGGAAAGTGACGCCCGCGGCGCGGGAGTGCCCTACCCGAATCCCCAAGTCCGCTTCCCGGAGACAAGTCGTTCACCAAGCCCCGTTCCGCGATCCCGGCAGGTTCGCAGGACAGCCACTCGCCGAGTAGAGTGAACATTGGGGATCACGGCTGTACACTGTATTTATGGCAGTTTCCCCTGAAACCATGGATGCAATACCACAGCCGCTGACGCGGCTCAGCGAAGAAGAAAAGTTTTTCCAGTCCACTGTGCGCAAGTTCGCGCGCGAGCAGATCCGGCCGTATGTGCGGGAGATGGACGAGGCCGCACACTTCCGCCAGGACATCATCAAACAGTTCTTTGAGATGGGTCTCATGGGGATCGAAATCCCCGAGGAATACGGCGGCCAGGGCGGCACCTTTTTTCAGGCGGTTCTGGCGGTGGAGGAGTTGTCGGCGGTGGATCCCTCGGCCGGCGTGATCGTCGACGTGCAGAACACCATCTGCAACAACGCGCTGATCAAGTGGGCGACCGCCGAACAGAAGGCTAAATACCTGCCGCGGCTGGCGGAGAACATGGTGGCGTCGTACGCGCTGTCGGAGGCCGGATCGGGTTCGGATGCCTTCGCCATGGCGACCACGGCGGCCGATCATGGCGACCACTTCCTGTTGAACGGGCGCAAATTGTGGATCACCAATGCGGCCGAAGCCGGCTTCTTTCTGCTGTTCGCGAACGCCAGGCCGGAGGCGGGATACAAAGGCGTGACGGCGTTCCTGGTGGAGCGCGAATTCCCGGGATTCCAGGTGGGTAAGAAGGAAGACAAGCTGGGGCTGCGCGCGTCCTCGACGTGCGAGTTACTGATGGACAACTGCCGCGTGCCGCGCGAGAACGTGATGGGCGAAGTGGGCAAGGGCTATAAGATCGCGATCGAGACGCTGAACGAAGGGCGGATCGCGATTGGAGCGCAGATGATCGGGCTGGCGCGCGGAGCGCTGGAACACGCGGTGGCATACGCCAAGGAGCGCAAACAGTTCGGCAAGACCATCGGGGAGTTCCAGGGAGTGCAGTTTGAGCTGGCGAAGATGGCCATCGAGCTGGAAGCGGCGCGGCTGCTGGTCTATAACGCGGCGCGCCTGCGGGACGCCGGGCAGCCATTCCTGATGGAGGCGGCCATGGCCAAGTATTTCAGCTCGGAGATCGCCGAGAAGGCTGCGTCGAAATCCATCGAAATACATGGCGGCGTGGGAGTGACGAGAGATTACCCCGTGGAGAAGCTCTACCGGGACGCCAAAATCGGGCGAATTTACGAAGGCACCAGCAACATGCAGTTGGTGACCGTGGCAAAGCAACTGTTGAGCAAGTGAAACCGTCTCAACCATGAAGGGGAACATGCGCACGTTAATTCTTGGCGCCGCCATGGCGGCGATTTGCGTGGCGAGGCAGCCGGCGGGCAACCAGGATCAGTTGGACCCGCAGCAGATAATCCAGAAGTTTGCAGCCAAAGAAGCCCAATTCCGGGAGGCGCGCAACAACTACACGTACCGGCAGACGGTAAAGATGGAAGAACTCGACATGGGCGGCAACCCCACTGGCGGGAAGTGGGAAGAGATCGACGACATCATCTTCTCACCCGACGGCAAACGCATGGAAAAGGTGGTCTATGCGCCGGTCATCTCGCTCCAGCACATCGGGCTGACGCCGGAAGACGTGGCGGATCTGCGCGACGTGCAGCCCTTCGTGCTGACGACCTCGGAAGTCGGCGATTACAACATCAACTACCTGGGGCGCGAGAAACTGGACGAGATCGGCTGCTACACATTCTCGGTGAAGCCCAAGAAGATGGTGAAGGGCAAGCGGTACTTCGAAGGCGAGGTATGGGTGGACGACCGCGATTTTCAGATCGTGAAGACTTACGGTAAGGGCGTCGGCCTGGTGGACGCCAAGACCAACCAGTTTCCGAAGTTCGAGACGTACCGCGAGCAGATCGACGGAAGGTACTGGTTTCCGACGTACACGCATGCCGACGATACGCTGCACTTCAAAGATATGGACCAGCGCATCCGCATGAAGGTGTTGTACCAGGATTACAAGAGGTACGAAGGCAAGTCGACGATCAAGTTCGGCGGCGTGGTGGACGACAAGAAGGGTACGACAGCGCCGCCGGCCAAGAAGCAGTAGCGGGAGCCAGCACCAAGCGGGCGTGATACGATCCGGGGATGCCTGCGAAGATTACGCCTCAGAACAACGGCCCGATTCGGATTGAAGGGGAATTCGAAATCGTGGACCCCAGCGGAGCATCGTTCGGCCTGGCTGGAAGAACGGTGATTTCCTTGTGCCGTTGCGGCCAATCAGCCAACAAGCCGTTTTGCGATGGCAGCCACCACCGGGTAGCCTTCGTGGATACAGTAGTGGCGCGGGAATTGCCGCCGCCCAAGCCCAGGGTTTAGGCCGCATTTCTCATGACAATTCGCTGGTGACGATGTGGCGCACGCGAAATGCGCATCAGGCCGTACGGCCGGAGATACCGAAATGTTGCGCGCCTGCGAGAACGTGGCGATCGCTGGTCCAGATTTCACTTTCGCCCAGATCCACGGCGGTGGTCAGATGCATCGCATCGCCTGTTCGCAAATGAACGGTCGCGGGAAGCGTCGTCAGCAGAAAGGTCATCTTTCGCAAGAGACGCTCTGTGACGGGAACGAAGGTCCAGATTCCCCCGTCCACATGTTGCAGAAAAGCGTTGAGCAGCGCGCGATATTGCGCGGGTTCGAGCGATCCTTCGCGAAAATGGCGGTGAAATGCACAGGCGACCTCTCCGAGGGCCCACATCGAGGAGACCAGTGCCGAGGCACCTGCGAGCACGGCCCGAACCTGGGGCGAGTCCGGCTCGTTCACGTAGAACTTCGCGATATAAGCTGAATCGACGTACATCAGCGGTCGCGATCTTCCGAAATAAACCGGGTGCTGTCTCCGGGGACCTGAGGAAACTCGTTCCAGAGGCGGCTCATGTCGGGCATTTTCACTTTCCTGGGCTTCTTTGCGACCGGGCCCAGTTCGGCAACCGGCTGGCCACGGCGCTCAATGACAATCACTTCACCGTTCTCGGCGTCGCGCAGCAACTCCGAGGTGCGGATGCGAAGATCCCGAACCGAAGCCTTCCTCATGTGCTACATTGTAGCACAGGCTGGCAAATCCGATCTCAAGGGCGGGTTTGGCGGGCCGTTGGCCCCGCGTGGCTCTACTCGCCGATCTCGATATTGGGGCCGCTCTGGTTGGCAGCTTCGTCGCAGCGGGCGGCGGCATTGCGGGCCAGTTCCAGGAAGGGCTCGCCTTCGCCTTTGCGCAACACGATGGGGCTGCCGGTATCGCCGCCGATGCGGACCTGCGGGTCGAGCGGCAGTTCGCCGAGGAAGTTCACCTGCATCTCTTTTGCCGTGCGGCGGCCGCCGCCGTGGCTGAAGACGTCGATGCGTTCGTGGCAGTGCGGGCAATTGAGGAAACTCATGTTCTCAACAATCCCGAGAATCGGCACGCGCACCTGGTGGAACATGTGGACGGCCTTGCGGGCGTCTTCGAGCGAAACATCCGAGGGAGTGGTGACCACAATCGCGCCGGTGATGGGAGCGGTCTGGATGAGGGAGAGCTGCACGTCGCCGGTGCCGGGCGGGAGATCGATGACGAGGTAATCGAGATCGCCCCAATCGACGCCGCGAAGGAACTGTTGCACGACGCTGTGGAGCATGGGGCCGCGCCAGACGAGCGGCTTGTCGCCGGGATTGAGGAAGCCCATCGACATGAGCTTGACGCCGAACTGTTCGAGCGGCTGGATGCGGTCCCCGCTGGCCATGGGAGTGCGATTGACGCCCATCATGAGCGGCACGTTGGGACCGTAGACGTCGGCATCCATCAGGCCGGCGCGAAACCCAAGCGCTCCCAGCCCGACAGCCAGGTTGACGGCCACAGTGGTCTTGCCGACACCGCCTTTGCCGCTGCCGACGGCGATCAGATTGCGGACACCTGGAATGGACATCTTGGGCGGTTGGCCCGGTTGATTGGGAGTCATCGCTTCTATCGTAACAGGGAGTCCGGTGCGCATATACTGGTGGGGACCTTATGAGAAGCGGATTTTTGATTTTTCTTGCCGGCGCCGCGTTCGCACAGAGCTTCACGGCGCAAACCAGCGGAACCAATGCGTCGCTGCGCGGCGTGTGGGCAGTGAATGAGAAAACAGCCTGGGCCAGCGGAACTCGCGGCACATACCTGAAGACGCTCGACGGCGGCGCCACCTGGACGGCGGCGGCCGTGCCCGGCGCTGAAACGCTGGACTTCCGCGACGTGCAAGGCGTGGATGAGAACACCGCGTATCTGTTGAGCATCGGCAGCGGAGAGACGTCGCGCGTTTACAAGACCACGGATGGCGGCGCTCACTGGACGCTAAGCCTGCAGAATCCCGACGCGAAGGGCTTTTTCGACGAGATGGCGTTCTGGGACGCGACGCATGGAATCCTGGTGGGCGACCAGGTGGATGGCGAGCTGGTTGTGATGTCCACCCAAGATGGCGGGAAGACCTGGCAGCGGCAGAAGATGCCGCCGGCGCTACCAGGCGAGGGCGCGTTCGCCGCCAGCGGGACCGGGATCACGGTGCTGGGCAAGAGCGACGCCTGGATCGGCACCGGTGGTAAGGGCGCAGCCCGTGTCTACCATTCCAAGGACGGCGGCCGCACGTGGACTGTAGTGCAAACGCCCATTCGGGCCGATTCCGCCGCCGCCGGCATTTTTTCGCTGGCGTTCTCCGACGCGATGCACGGCGTCGCAGTGGGTGGCGATTACAACAAGGCGAACGACAAGACCGACAACATCGCGGTCACCGCCGATGGCGGCGCTACCTGGACCAAGCCGGATGGCACGCCCCCCAACGGCTTTCGTTCGGCGGTGGCCTACCTGGCGGACCGCCAGATGTGGATCGCGGCAGGCCCGTCCGGCGCGGATGTTTCGACCGATGGCGGGCGAAACTGGAAGCAGTTCGACACCGGCAATTACAATGCAATCAGTTTCGTTTCGAGCCGCGCGGGCTGGGCGGTAGGTGCGCGCGGGCGCATCGCGGCCTTCCGGCGGGAGTAGGCTGCAGTAGCGCCCGGATTACCCTTCCTTTACATTCCACTACTTAGAATGGTACGCTAAGTGTCTCATAATGCGTACAGTTGACTTGATCCAGCGCAAGCGCGACGGGAAAGAACTCGCTCCACAGGAGATTGAGTTTCTGGTGGAAGGTTACACCAACGGCGACATTCCCGACTACCAGATGTCGTCTTTCTTGATGGCCGTTTTCTTTTCGGGGATGTCGGACCGGGAAGTAAGCCGGCTGACGGAATGCATGCTGCGTTCCGGCGACACAGTCGATCTATCGGCAATTCCGGGCGTGAAGGTGGACAAGCATTCCACCGGAGGCGTCGGCGACAAGACCAGCTTTATCGTGGCGCCGCTGGCGGCGGCCGCTGGCGTGGTCGTGCCGATGATGTCCGGCCGCGCGCTGGGCCACACCGGGGGCACGCTCGACAAGCTCGAGGCCATTCCCGGATTCCGCACCAACCTGACGGCCGAAGAATTCCAGAAACAACTGGCGGAGCTGGGGCTGTGCTTCATCGGCCAGAGCGACGAACTGGCGCCGGCGGACCGCAAGCTGTACGCGCTGCGGGACGTGACGGCGACGGTGGAATCGATCCCGCTGATTTCGTCGTCGATCATGTCGAAAAAGCTGGCCGAGGGCGTGGACGCGTTGGTGCTCGACGTGAAAGTGGGCAGCGGCGCATTCATGAAGAAGCAGGTACACGCTCGACGCCTGGCGCAGACCATGGTGGGGATCGGCCGCCGCATGGACAAGAAGGTGGTAGCGCTGATCACGGACATGAACCAGCCGCTGGGTTATGCCATCGGCAATGCCTTGGAGATCATGGAAGCTTCGCAGACGTTGCAGAACGCGGGCCCGGCCGATTTGACCAGGCTTTCGCTCGAGCTGGCGGCGCGGATGATCCACCTGGGCAAGAAGGCGGATACGCTGGAGGAAGCGCGCCGCATCGCCGAACAGCACATGGTGGACGGCTCCGCCTACCGGAAGTTCAAGCAGGTGGTGGCGGCGCAGGGCGGCAATCCGCAGGCGCTCGACAAGTTCGAACTGCTTCCCAACGCCACGGGGATGCGCGAGGTCGCCTCGCCGCGAGCCGGCTACGTCAGTTCCATCGACGCCGAAGACATCGGCGTGGCCTCCAACATGATCGGCGCCGGCCGCGACAAGAAGGAAGACGCCATCGACCCTGCCGTGGGGATCATTCTGGAGGTCAAGACCGGCGAAAAGGTGGATGCCGGCTCGGTGCTTTGCCGCCTCTACTACACCAAGGAAGACCGCGTGGAAGAAGCGGCCGAGATGGTGGAAGACGCCTTCCACATCTCCGCGCAGAAGCCGGACGAGCGGGAACTGATTCTGGAAGTAGTCGGGTAATGGGCCGTTACACGGGGTTCCTGGGCCTGATCGTCATTCTGGCCTTCGCCTGGCTGTGCTCTTCGCATAAGCGCGATATCAAGCTCAGCATCCTGGCATGGGGACTCGGACTGCAGTTCGCCTTCGCCATTCTGGTGTTGAAGACGGACTTCGGCAAGATCTTTCAGGCCATCGGCGCCGGCGTGAACGCCATGCTGGGCTACGTGAAAGCTGGCACGCAGTTTATGTTCGGGCCGCTGGGAGATCCGAATGGGCCGTACGCCGTGATCTTCGCGTTCCAGGTGCTGCCGATCATTATTTTCATCGCCTCCTTCTTCGCCATCCTGTATTACCTAGGCGTGATGCAGTGGATTGTGAAGGGGATGGCCATCCTGATGCAGAAGGTGATGGGGGTGAGCGGCGCCGAATCCCTCAACGTGGCGGCCAGCATCTTCATGGGCCAGACGGAAGCGCCGCTGACCATCAAGCCGTTCCTGGCGGGGCTGACGGAATCCGAGCTGTTCACCATCATGACCAGCGGGATGGCGCACGTTTCCGGCTCCGTGATGGCCGCGTACGTGATGGTGGCGAACGTGTCAATCACGCACCTTCTGACGGCGGTGATTATGACGGCGCCGGCCACCATCATGCTGTCGAAGATTATCATCCCCGAAACCGGCAAGCCGGCCACCGCCGGCAAGGTGGAGATCAAAGTCGAGAAGACGGCCGTTAATGTGATCGACGCAGCGGCGCAGGGCGCGGGCGACGGGCTGCACCTGGCGCTCAACGTAGCCGGCATGCTGATTGCGTTTCTGTCGCTGATCGCCATGTGCAACGGCATTCTCGGCTGGGTACACACTATGCCGCTGATGGGCTGGCTGCCTGGCTCGCTGCAGCAGATCTTCGGAATTGTTTTCGCGCCGGTAGCGTGGATCATGGGCGTGCCGTGGAAGGACGCCTCCACCATCGGCAACCTGCTGGGCACGCGGCTGGTGACCAATGAATTCGTGGCGTTCCTGGAGCTGGGAAAGCCGGCGGTGAGGGCGGCGCTCGATCCGCGGTCGTTCGTGATCGCCACCTACGCACTGTGCGGCTTCGCGAATTTCAGTTCCATCGCGATCCAGATCGGCGGCATTGGATCGCTGGCGCCGAACCGCAAGTCGGACCTGGCGCGCCTCGGCATCCGGGCGGTGATGGCCGGCACCATGGCCAATTTCATGTCGGCGTGTATCGCGGGAATGTTGTTGTGACGGAAGAAGCCATACGATTGATCGAAAGCCGCACGCCGCTGCGGCCGGCAGCCGGCGTGGTGCTGGGCAGCGGTCTGGGCGCGTTTGCCGACGAACTCAGCGAACGGACCGACATTCCCTACGCGGAGATTCCCGGCTGGCCGCGGTCCACCGCGGTGGGACACGCGGGTAAGCTGGTGATCGGAAAGCTGGGCGAGTTGGTTGTAGCCGTGATGGCCGGCCGCGCCCACCTCTACGAAGGCTATACGTCGGCGCAGGTAACCTTCGGCGTGCGGGTGCTGGGACGCCTGGGCGTGCGGTCGCTGGTCTTTACGAACGCGGCGGGCGGCATCAACCTGACTCTCGGGCAGGGCGGGCTGCTGCTGATCTCCGACCATATCAACTTGCAGGGCGTGAATCCGCTGGTGGGGCCGAACGACGATTCCTTGGGGCCACGCTTTCCGGATATGTCCGAGGCGTATTCACGGGCCTATCGCGAAATTGCCAAGCAAGTGGCCCTGGAACTGCGCGTCCCTATTGCCGAAGGAGTGTATGCGGCAATGCTCGGGCCAAGTTACGAGACGCCCGCGGAAATTCGCTATCTGCGCACCATCGGCGCCGACGTGGTCGGGATGTCCACGGTGCTCGAGGCCATCGTGGCCAATCACATGGGGATCAAAGTGCTGGGCATCTCCTGTGTGACGAACATGGCGGCCGGGATTCTGCCGCGGAAAATTAATCACGCGGAAGTGCTCGAAACCGGCGCCCGGGTGCGCGACACGCTGGTGCGCTTCCTGAGAACTCTGCTGCCGAGATTAGAAACTTGAGAAGAGGATTTTCATCATTTTGAAAATAGGATTTCAACGCGGAGACGCAGAGACGCAGAGGTTTCTCTCTATTCTTCTCCGCGCCTCCGCGTCTCCGCGTTGAGGATTGTTTTCTATTGTTATGCAAGACTCGCTGATTGACGCTGCTCTGGCCGCCCGCGCAAATGCCTTCGCACCATATTCAAAGTTTCAAGTGGGCGCGGCCATCGAAGACAGCGGCGGCCGCATCCATACCGGCTGCAACATCGAAAATGCCACTTACGGGCTTACGGTCTGCGCCGAGCGCGTAGCCGTGTTTAAGGCTATCTCCGAAGGCGCGCGCAAGTTCCGGCGCGTGGTGATCGCGGCCGATACCGATGTGCTGACCCCGCCCTGCGGCGCGTGCCGGCAGATTTTGTGGGAATTCTGCGGCGACGTGGACATCATCCTGGTGAACCTGCGCGGCAAAACCGAAACCTACCGTTTGAAAGAACTTTTCCCGAAGCCCTTCGATGTATCGTATCTGTAGTTTTTTCCTTTTTATTGCCTCGCTCGCCGCCGCGCCGGCGGATTGGATCTGGAGCGCGCGGTGGGTCATCACCGAAGACGCGCAGCATCGCGTCATCGAGAACGGCGCGGTTGCCGTTACCGGCGGCCGGATCGTGGCAGTGGGCACGCGCGCCGAGATCGACGCGAAGTTCCAGGCGAAGCACCGCCTGGACCGTCCCGACGCGATTCTGGCGCCGGGCCTGATCAATACGCACACCCACGCGGCCATGTCGCTGTTCCGGGGCATCGCCGACGATAAGAAGCTGCAGGACTGGCTGGAGAAATATATTTTCCCGGCGGAAGCCAAGAACGTGACACCCGATTTCGTGCGTTGGGGCACGCGCCTGGGTTGTCTCGAAATGCTGCTCGGCGGCACCACCACGTTCACCGACATGTACTATTTCGAGGACGTGGTGGCGGAAGTGGCCCTGGAGGCCGGAATGCGCGGCGTGCTGGGCGAAACCATCATCCAGTTTCCGGTGGCCGACGCCAAGACCCCGGCTGATTCACTGGCCTTCAGCGAAAAGTACCTGACGCGCTTCCGCAACGATCCACTGGTGGTGGCGGCAGTGGCGCCGCACGCCATCTATACCAATTCCGATGAGACGCTGAAGGCCGCGCGTGCGCTGGCCAACAAATTCAACGCGCCGCTGCTGATTCACCTTGCCGAAACCAAGAAAGAACTGGACGACTCGCTGCGGGAGCGCCACATGTCGCCCGTCAAGGCGCTCGATGCGCTCGGCGTCCTCACCGGCCGCACGGTGGCGGCGCACTGCGTGTGGGTCAACGACGCCGACATGGAGATCCTGAAGGCGCGCGGGGTGGGCGTGGCGCACTGCCCGTCGAGCAACATGAAGCTGGCCAGCGGCGTCGCGCCGGTGGCGCGCATGCTGGAACTCGGCCTGAAAGTGGGCCTTGGTCCGGACGGCCCCGCCGGCAGCAACAACGATTTCAACATGTTCGAAGAGATGGACCTGGCGGCCAAACTGCAAAAGGTGATGACGCTCGACCCCGAGATTCTGCCCGCCTCGACGGCGCTCGAAATGGCCACCATCCGCGGCGCGCGCGTGCTGGGCATGGAAAAAGAGATCGGCTCGCTCGAAGCAGGCAAGCGCGCCGACATGATCGTGGTGCGGCTTGACCGGCCCAACGCCGTGCCGATGTACGATGCCGTTTCGCAGATGGTCTACGCTCTGAAGGCCGACGACGTCCGCGACGTGATGGTCAATGGCAAGCCGGTGGTGAGCGATGGCCGGATTCTGACGTTGAACCAGGCGCAGATTTTGCAGAAGGCCGAAGAGTACCGGGTGAAGATCAGCGCGTCGCTGCAGTAAGGGGAAACCGGCAGTGGCCGAGGCCGGCGGCGGCGGGCCAGCACCGAACCTTGACGCGATTTACCCGGCGGCCGCCGCCACCCGAAACCCATAATCCGCGTACCGGAACTCGGGTGGAATGCTGCTCCTGGCGGCGCAGCGGGAGAATTTGACGTGATGGCGCCAGGCGCCCCCGCGCGAGCTGCGGCGTTTGCCACGCCCGGGGCCTTGCGGGTCCTGCTCCGGCGAAACGGCGTAGTAGGCCGGGTCATACCAATCGGAGCACCATTCGTGCACGTTCTCGCACATGTCAAATAGGCCGTAGGCGTTGGGTTCGGTTTGCGCCACGGGTTCCGGACCATCCTGCCAGCGGCCCGCCGGATAAACTCGCGGCTGGTTGCCCCAGGGGTAGATTTGCTGGTCGATGCCGCCCCGCGCGGCGAATTCCCATTCGGCTTCGCTGGGCAGGCGGACGCGCATGGCCCACTGCTCCGAGAGCCAACGGCAGAAAGCCACGGCGTCGAACCAGTTTACGTGCGTCACCGGCGCGGCCAGGCAAGCGTACGGCTGCTTTTCCCGGGATGTGGCTTTGCGAAACTGATCCCAATCGGCATTGGTCACCTGGTAACGGCACAGGCGAAACGGCGAGACAACCACCCGGTGGGCCGGGCGCTCTTCATCTCTTCCGTCTTCTTGGCCCATGAGGAACGGGCCGCCGGGAATGAGAACCAGATCGTTTGGGCTCATCTTCCACGATCGAAAACTGCAGCTTGCGCTCATTGGCGTCCACGCGGTCGAGAAGCACGCGCACGCGGTCGCCGATGGAAAACTCCCGGCGCGTGCGCTTGCCTACTACCTTGCGAACGTTCTCCTGATAAGTGTACTGATCGCCGGGCAGCGTGTCGATGGGTACCAGGCCTTCTATAAACAGGTCGGCCAGTTCCACAAACAGGCCGTACTTGGCGGTGCTGATGACCAGAGCGTCGAAGTCATCTCCGACGCGGTCGCTCATGAAGCGGACCTTCTTCCACTCCACCAGCTCGCGTTCGGCATCGGCGGCGCGCCGTTCGGATTGCGAGCACTCTTCGGCGATCGCGGGCAGATCGTCAATCTTGGCGCCACGCAACAGGCGGTGAATGATGAGGTCGGGATACCGGCGGATGGGCGACGTGAAATGCGTGTAGGTGTCCGCGGCCAGCGCAAAGTGGCCCACGTTCTCTACGCTGTAGCGAGCCTGTTTGAGCGAGCGCAGCATCAGGTAGCTCAAAATGCGCTCCTCGGGCTTGCCTTCGATCTTGGCCACGAGACGCTGGTAATTCCGCGAACTGATGTTGACTTCGCCCGCGGGCAGCACGGTTTCACGACGCTTCTTGGTTCCGTCGCGGTGCTTATCGGTATAGGCGAACTTCTGTACGTGAATCGGGCCGACTCCCAGCGAGTAGCCGAAGTGCGCGGCTACTTCCTCGAAATCCATGATGCGTTTAGGATCGGGCTTTTCATGGATGCGGTAGATGGAAACGGGCACGGCGCTTTCCAGGTGCGACGCCACGGCCTCATTGGCGGAGAGCATGAACTCTTCGATCAATTTGTGGGCGATGTTGCGCTGCGCGCGCGTGACGCCGGTCATGGCGCCCCACTCGTCGAACTCGATGAGCGGCTCCGGCAGGTCGAAGTCGATGGAGCCGCGGCGCACGCGCTTGCGGTTGAGCACCAGCGCCAGCTCCTGCATCAGCTCGAAGCGTTCCACCAGCGGTCGGTAGCGTTGGCGCATGGCCGCGTCGCCTTCGAGTAGCCGGTGCACGTTGGTGTAAGTCATGCGCTCCACGCTGCGGATGACGCCGGGAGTGATTTCCTGCGCGACAATTTCGCCCTGGTGGTCGATCTCCAGCAGCGCCGAAAGCACCAGCCGGTCTTGGTGCGGCACCAGCGAGCAGATGTTGGTGGAAAGCTGAAACGGCAGCATGGGGACGGCGCGGTCCGGAAAGTAGACGCTGGTGCCGCGCAAGCGGGCTTCGGTATCGATCGGGCTGCCCGGTTTCACATAGTGGCTGACATCGGCGATATGCACCTGCAGCGCGTAGTTGCCATTGGGCAGGCGGTCGACCCAGACGGCGTCATCGAAATCGCGGGCGGTTTCGCCGTCGATGGTGACGATGTCGAGTTCGCGGAAATCGCGGCGGCCTCGCAGGTCGTGCGCGCCGATAGCGGCAGGCATGCGTTCGGCCTGTTCCACCACCTCGGGCGGAAACTGATGCGGCAGGTGGTGCTTGCGGATGATGATTTCGACATCGACTCCGAAATCGTCGGGACGACCCAGAATTTCGATGACGCGGCCGGTGGAAGCATCGTAATCCAGCAGTTCCACGTTGACGATCATGCCGACGAGCTGGCCGGCTGAATCGACGTGCGGCGCCTCGACGCCGATGCGATCGACCACCGGCCCCGCGGGGGGAAGCTCCATTCCTTCGGGAATGCCGATCCAGCGGTGGATGCGGTCGTCGAACGGCACCACGTACTGCCCGCGGCGCCCGATCTTGAACTGGCCGACCACCGTGGGTTGGGCGCGTTTGAGAACCTTGACAATTTCGCCATCGGCGCGGCCATCGGGCTCAATGCGGGCAATCCGGGCGACGACGCGATCGCCGTGCATGGCCTTCGCGGCAGAGTCCGGCGGGATGAAGACGTCTCCGGTGATTCCCTCGATGGGCCGCTCGCAAACCACGAAACCATATCCATCCCGGTGCATATTCAGGCGGCCGACGGCGAATTCCCGGCTGTGCGCTGTCACGGCAAAATAGCCGGTTCGGGGCTCCAGCAGATCGCCGCGGGCCGTCAGACGGGCCAGCGAGGCATCCAGTTCGTCGCGTTTCGCGCCCTTGGCAGTCAATTCCCGGACGAGCTGCTTGAAGCTGGCGCGCGCGTGGGGCAGTTTGGAGATGTGATCGAGGAGCGCGCCATCCGTCATAGCCTCGATTTTACCTGCAACGGCGGGCGGTGGCGCGTCGTCATTCAGTTGGACTAGAGCGGAGGCGTGTATGAAGACCCTTACGCTGCTGTTGGTGCCTGCCGCGTTGCTGGCCGGCCAGACCCGTTACGCCCGGCTGGGTGAATTCCAAGGTACGGTTGAGGTTCAGTTGACGGCGGCCGACGCGTGGATGCCAGCCGAACGCAATCTCCCGCTGGTTGAATCCACCTGGGTGCGGACGGGCCCGGGAGCGCGTGTCGAAATCGAACTGGACGATGGCAGCGCCTGGCGGCTGGGTCCGGAATCGCTGGGTGAGATCTCCGATTACACACAGCTTTCCACCGGGCAGCGAGTCACGCTGCTTTCGCTCGATCACGGCACGGCCTACTTCAGCGGCGAGCCCTGGGGAAATGACGTCCTCATGCTGGTGGCGCCCGGCGCGCAGGCCACGCTGGGACAGGGCGCGCGGGTGCGCGTGACGGCGCAGGCCGATTGGAGCCAGTTTTCGGTGCTGGAAGGCATGGTGCGCTTTTCATCGCCGACCGCGGAAATGGGTTTGCGCGAAGGCCAGAGCGCGCGCGTGGAGCCCGCCAACGTGCAGCATTTTTACCTCTATCCTCAGGTGACGGCGCTGCCACTCGACGTATGGAGCGAGGATCGCGACAAGGCGGAGACGGCGCCGGTTTCGGCCGCCCGCGTGACCTGGCGCTACGGCTTGGCGGACCTCGACACGGCTGGCGAGTGGATCCAGACTGAG
Organism: Bryobacterales bacterium; assembly: GCA_963842505.1. Classification (GTDB taxonomy): domain Bacteria; phylum Acidobacteriota; class Terriglobia; order Bryobacterales; family Bryobacteraceae; genus PALSA-129. Next base: position 2,354,080 of record CAWJGZ010000001.1, on the reverse strand, counting down.
GATCTCGGCATGGTGTGGAAGCCCAAAGTGACGGAAGATTGGGCGCCCTATCAAAAGGGCCGGTGGCGCTATTACGAGGCGCTGGGCTATGCCTGGGTGAGCGACGACTCCTGGGGATGGGTGCCCTATCACGGCGGCCGCTGGGCGCGTCTGGACAAGGTCGGGTGGGTCTGGCAGCCGGCCGTCAGCACAGTGTTCAAACCCGGCGAAGTCTACTGGCTGCGCGGAACGAATCTGGCCGGTTGGGGGCCGCTGGCTCCCGGTGAACTGTGGACATCCGCCACGCCGGGTATTCCACAACCGCGGAATTTCGCCGCCGGAATCACAAGCTTCGCGGCGCTTCAGCAGGATATGCTGGTGATCGATCCCAAGGGTTTCGCCGCGCCGTCCCCGGAGCAACTCCAGGCCGCGGTCTACACGCGGGCGCTGCCCTCGCCGGCTTTCAATGCCGCGCGGCTGGATGCCACGCGGCCCACACTGAAGGTGGGACGCACGCGCATCGATCCCATCGTTCCGGGCGTCACAATGACCGATACGCCGCCGCCCGATGCCGATATGACCACCCCGCCGCCCGATCCACAACCTCCGGCCGGCACCGCGGCCGACGTGCCGCCAGCCCTGCCGACGCCGCCCGATGGCGTCTATCCAGTGCCGGTGGTGGCTGCCCCGGTAATTGAAATCCCGGTGTTGGTGGGCACAACGGATCATCCGTCTTACGCGCGCACCACGACGGGGAGCCAGCAGAGCAAAACGACGCAGACTGGCGGAACGAGCGCGACGACGACTACGCAGTCCGGCCAGACGGCGCACAATCCCAGTTCGCCGCCAACGCACGAACATGCACCGATCAACCTGCCCGACCCGCCGCCAACCACTTTGCCTCGCGAGCCTCCGAAGGTTCCCCGGACGGACCCTCCGAAAACCGACGTTCCCAAAACCACGGACAAAAAGAGCGGCCTGATGACGCCTGCCGAGCGGACCATCTACCAACAGGTGCTCGCCGATTTCAATGCGCCCGTTCCCAACTTGGGAAAAACCGTTCAGGATCTGGACGCCTGGGCGCGGGACTATCCGAATTCAGAACTTGCCAACGAACGCCAGTATTACTACGTCCAGGCATACAACGGGTTGGGGCGGCCGGATAAAGTTCTGGAGGCGGCAACTCGCCCGGTCACGGCCGGCGCCCGGGCGGCGTACCACAATCCGGAACAGATTCTGCAATTACTGCTCGTGACCACGGCGAGCCTGCAAAGGCTGAGCGATCCCAGTCCGCGACAGTTGGCCACCGGCCAGACGGCGGCCCGCCAACTGCTGGACTATCTGCCGGAGTATTTCGCGCCGCAACACAAACCGGCGAACGTGAACGATTCGTCCTGGCAGTTGGCGCAGACGCAAATCGAGGGCCTGGGAAAACTGGCGCTGGCGCGGCAGGCAGCGGAGAGGCGCGCGGGAAAGTAGGCAAAGCGCTGGCGTTTTGCGGCGGCGGGCCCGCCCGGACGCTTGTCCCACCGGCACGACCCGATTGACAATCGTGCTGGACGGGTTATCATTTGATTTACTCCCCCGATTGAAAACCTGAAGGTATCGTGAGCTCCACACTGAACCCTGTCATTCTAGAAACAGACTTCCACGGCGTCGAACGCTACGGGCGCGGCAAGGTCCGCGACGTTTATAGCATCGATGGGCGGCTGCTGATCGTCGCCACCGACCGCATTTCGGCCTTCGACTACATCCTGCCGACCGGCATCCCGGACAAAGGCAAGGTGCTGACCCAGCTTTCCATTTTCTGGTTCGATTTTCTGCGCGAGCTGACGCCCACGCATTTTCTGACCGCGAAGGTGGAAGATTACCCGGAACCGCTGCGCCGCTTCCGCGACCAGTTGGAAGGCCGCTCCATGCTGGTGAAGCGCGCCAAAATGATCGAGGTCGAGTGCGTCGCGCGCGGCTATATTTCGGGCTCCGGATGGAAGGAGTACCGCGACCACGGCACGGTTTGCGGCATCAAGCTGCCGGCCGGCCTCAAGGAAAGCGACCGCTTGCCGGAGCCCATCTTCACGCCGGCCACCAAGGCGCAATCGGGGCACGATGAGAACGTCCCCTTCAGGCGCGTTTGCGAACTCGTGGGAGAAAGCCTCGCCGCGCGCCTGCGCGATCTCACGCTGAGCATCTATGCGCGCGCGGCGCGCTATGCCGAAACCCGCGGCATCCTCATCGCCGACACCAAATTCGAATTCGGTTTTGTGGGCGATGAACTGGTTTTGGGTGATGAAGTGCTCACGCCGGACTCCTCGCGCTTCTGGCCCGCCGACACGTACAAGCCCGGCGGACCGCAATTCTCCTTCGACAAGCAATTCGTGCGGGATTACCTGGAATCGATTCGCTGGAACAAGCAACCGCCGGCGCCGCCGCTGCCGGAAGAGGTGGCCACGCGCACGAGCGAAAAATACCGCCAGGCCTACCGGCTGCTCACCGGTCGCAGTCTATGAACTGGCTGGACGTACTGCTGTCGATCATTCTGGCGGCATCGGTGGCAGCCAGTTTCCGCAAGGGACTGGCGCGCGAAATCATCGGCCTGGCGAGCACGGTGCTCGCCCTGCTGCTGGGGTGCTGGTTCTACGGCAGCATGGCGGCTTATCTCACCCGCTACCTTAGTTCCCGCGGGCTGGCCAACTTCGCGGGGTTCCTGATTGTGTTTTGCGGCGTGGTCATCGCAGGCGGCGTCGTGAGCGTAATTGTCGGAAAGTTTTTGAAGGTGACTGGGCTCTCCTTTTTCGATCACCTGCTGGGCGCGGCCTTCGGGATTGTGCGCGGGGCCCTGGTCGCGGCCGCCGTGATCATGGCGGTGCTGGCGTTTGCGCCGGGGGATGCTCCCCCACACGCCGTAGTGAATTCGCGCCTTGCTCCTTACGCGGCATCCACCGCCCGAATCTTCGTGGCGATGGCTCCGCGCGAATTAAAAGACGGCTTCCAAAAAACCTATGCGGAGGCATCCGAAGCCTGGAAGCACGCGCTCGAAGAACGCACTCATAAAGCTCCTGGAACGGATAAGGGACAAAGATGAAAAACGAATTTGATCGATTGGCGGAGCAACTCCTGAGCAGCAATATCCTGCTGGAAGAAGCGGTTGGAATCCTGGAGCGGAGTATGATTCAGGGCGCGCTCGAACGCACCGGAGGCAAACATACCGCCGCCAGCAAGTTGCTTGGCATCCATCGCAACACGCTGCTTCGGAAAATCCTCGAGTACGAATTGGGCGCCTGCCGCCCGCGTGCGCGCCGCAAGCCGCCCGTCCGCGCGGGCCGCGTCCAGAAACGGAAAACCGGCGCCGCGTGAGCATCCAGCTTGTGATCTTCGATCTTGACGGCACGCTGATCGATTCCCGCCTGGACTTGGCCAGCGCGGTCAACGCTACGCGCGCCCACCTGGGGATGGGACCACTCGACAACCAGCGGGTCTACTCCTACGTGGGCCACGGCGTTCCGGAACTGGTCCGCCGCTCTTTGGAAAATGCGGCGGGCGATGCCGAACTGGCCGGCGCAACTGAATTTTTCATGGGCTACTACCGCACCCACGTGCTGGACGCGACTACGCTCTTCCCCGGCGTTAGGGAATCGCTCGAACGCCTGCATCAGGCCGGCAAGCGCATGGCCGTGCTGACCAACAAGCCGGAAGATCTGAGCCGCGCGATTGTGGAGGGCCTGGGCGTGGGCGGCTATTTCTTCCGCGTTTACGGCGGCGACAGCCTGGAAGCCAAGAAGCCCGATTCGCTAGGAGTCGCGGCGCTCATGAAGGAAGCGGGTTCGACCCCTGACACCACCGTAATGGTGGGCGACAGCTCCGTCGATGTTGTGACGGCGCGCAACGCGGGCATTGCCTGCTGCGCGGTGACCTATGGATTCCAGCCGGAGACGCTGGCCGATCCAGCGCCCGACGTGCTGCTGGACCGTATGGAACAGGTGGCGGAGTGGATCGTGAGCCGCCCCTGAGCGGGGTGGGACAGACGATCGGTTTGTGTCGTCTGTCAAGCTGACGGGCCGTAACGAGGAATGACAAACGGTAAACGGCGATCGTCCGTCCTACACGGGTGAACAGTATTGGCGCTAGCTTCGCTTCCCGCTATACTTAGTCCAGGCGCACCCGATGACGCGGCTGACGCGGCGGTTTCTCTACATTCTGGTGGCAATCGGGGCGACGCTCCTGATCGGGACGGTGGGCTTCTCCATCATTGGGGGCTACCATCCGTTCGATGCCTTCTACGTCACCCTCACCACCATGACCACGGTGGGTTACGGAGATTCTTTCTCGCGCGCCGGGCGGATTTTCAACGTATTCCTGATCATCATCGGGGTGACCACCATCTTCATCGCGATGGGGGCCATGACCCAGACCATTATTGAACTCGAATTCGGCGATGCCATCGCCAAACGGCGGAGTCAACGCATGATCGACAAGCTCAAAGATCACTTCATCATCTGCGGCTACGGGCGCGTGGGACGCGGCGCGGCCGCGGAACTGCACCGCGCGGGCGTGCCCTTCGTCGTGGTCGATATCAACCCGGAGCGCGTGGAACCGGCCATGCTGGCGGGAATGCTGGCGGTGGTGGGCGATTCCACCCGCGACGAGACCTTGCGGCAGGTGGGCGTCGACCGCGCACGCGGCCTGGTGGCGGCGCTGGCCACGGACGCTGACAACCTCTTCGTCCTGCTCTCGGCCAAAGGCCTCAACCCCAAGATCTACGTGGCCGCGCGCGCCGCTGAAGAAGGCGCCGAAGAGAAAATGCGACGGGCTGGCGCCGACGCGGTCTTCGCTCCGTACTCCATCACCGGCCACCGGCTGGCGCAGTCCCTGCTGCGCCCGCACGTGGTGCAGTTTCTGGATTTCACCACCAACCAAATCGGCATGGACGTCAGCATCGAACAGGTGCGCGTCTCGGGAGCGAGCGAAATGGTCTCCAAGACCATCCGCGAGATGCAATTGCGCCGCAATGTAGGGGTGATCGTGATGGCCATCCGCCGCGCCGACGGCCGCATGCTCTTCAACCCGCCCGCCGACACCGCCGTGGAAGCGGGTGATTTCCTGATCGTGATGGGACGGCAAGACGATCTCGCCACGCTGGAAACCCTGGTGGCAGATCCGCGAGGAGCGCGCCGGTAATCAGGCCGCAAGCTATAATGAGCTTCGGCCGGCATCCGGCTCTCCATATATGGCAAGCCGTTTTCGAAACTTCCTGGAATCCATCTTATACGCGGGCATGAAGCCCGGAAAGCCCGAAGCGGAGTCCAAACGGATGCGCCTGCTGGGCCCGCTGCGCGGACCGGTGGAGCGGTTGCTCTCTGGCGGCGGCCAGCAGGACCCGCTCTACCTCAGCAACCGCACGCTCGGCCAAAAATTTCTCGGTTGGACGAAAGTTGGCGTGCCGCTCTTCGTACTGGTGGCGGCCGTGGTGATCGCGTTTCGTATGTACAAGCGCGAGGATAAACCTCCGGAAACACTGTCGCCCGCGGAGATCGCGGCCAAGATGTTGCCCGATCTGAACAAGCCGATTCACGTTGACTCGAACACCGATATCGCGGTCCTGGAAGTGTCCATCGATCATACCGCGGGAGACAAACTCGTCGGAAAGCTGCGCAACACCACCGATCACGAGATTCAGGCCGGTGAAGTGGATTTCACGCTGACGGCGGTCAACGGCAGTCAGGTAGGGTCCGTCGACGTCAAAGTGAGCAAGCTGGCCGCGGGCGAGACCGTCTCGTTCGCGCAGCCGATTGCGGAGAAAGCCGCCGTCTTCGCGCTGGTGCGCGAAGTGCATACTCGGTAGCCCGGTTGGCCGGTGAATGCGCCGGCCCCACAAAAGCACGAGCCCTCACGGACCAAAGTGGGACACAGGCTTTCGTGTTCGTGGAGCGGGCCTTCGGTCCGCAACGCCGGCTTTCCAGCCGGCGCCCCGCCTTTTCGACCCTGTTGGCGCGGTGGTTTAGTTAGCCGCACATTGACAGGCCACGAAAGACGATGGCCTGTCCCACGTTTATGACCGGCCGTTGTGCAGCTTCCGAAACCACGGACTACACTTTCGGCGGAGCGAAGAAGTCCAACGGCTCCAATGCCACGATGCGCCAGTTCTTTCCGGTCTTTCGGAGGCTGCACTTGACGGTCTGCTGGCGGTGAACGGAGCCGGCGCCATGATCGCGGCGCTCGATGCGGAGAATCCAATCGAGTTCCAGCGCGCGGGTTACGTCATCGCCCTCATTGCTGGTGACTTCAATGGAACACTCGATCTCCGCCGCGCCCACCAGGGCCGTCACGGCGTTGCTGAGCTTTTCGTAACCGGGCATCGCCGGGTCGAAAGCTTCCAGGAAAACTTCCGGCTTGCCCGCGCTCAGGCCGGTGGCGGCGCTGGTAACAAGGTCCACTACTTCGCGCCGGGAATCGGCGCGGAGGCAGGCGGCCAGCGGAAGCAGGAACAGCAGGCGGCGGGTCATGATCACGTCCGGTAGCTCGCGTTGATGCGGATGTAGCCTTCGGTGAAGTCGCAGGTCCAGAATCGCGCCGCGCCTTTGCCCTTGCCGCGAATGGCGAGCCGGATTTCGCAATCGGACGAGTCCAGCTTGCGCTTCAGCCCTTCTTCGGAAAACGGCGCAGCCAGGCCGCCGCGGCACACCACCACGCTCTGCAGCGAAATATCGGTCCGGGCTGGGTCGAACGCCACCCCCGCATTCCCAGCGGCACAGAGTACCCGGCCCCAGTTTGGGTCGGATCCCGCGATGGCGGTTTTCACCAGGGGCGAATTGGCGATGGAGCGGGCCAGGCGCGCGGCGGCATCGTCGGAGGATGCCCCCGTTACCACAATGGTGATCAGTTTGCGCGCGCCTTCGCCATCGCGCGCGATGGCTCGCGCCAGGGATTCCATCACTTCGGCCACGGCCTCTTCCACACGCGCCAGTTCCTTCTTATCCGGGCGCGCGCCGGAAGCGCCGTTGGCCATCAGCACCAGAGTATCGTTGGTGGACGTGTCGCCATCCACCGACAGGCGGTTGTAGCTGCGCTGCACTGTGCGCTTCAGCATGGCGCGCAGTTCGACGGCCGGCAGAACGGCATCGGTCAGGACGAACCCGAGCGTGGTGGCCATTTGCGGATGGATCATGCCCGAGCCTTTGGTCATGCCGGCCACGCGCACGACGCCGCGGCGCAACGTGGTTTCCGCGAAGGCCGTCTTGGGGACGAGGTCGGTGGTCATGATGGCGCGGGCGGCATCCTCGAAACGGCCGGGATTGAGGCCCGCCGCCAGGCGCGGCAGCGCGTCGATAATCTTGCGCGGTTCCAGTTCCACCCCGATCACGCCAGTCGAAGCCGGCAGCACCTGGCTCACCGGCAGCCGCAATAATCGGGCCGCCGCCTTGCAAGTGGCCAGCGCCACGGCACGGCCCGTGCGCGTCGCGCAATTGGCGTTGCCCGCGTTCACCAGAATAGCGCCCGCCACCCCGTGCGAGACCCGCAGGTGACGCCGGCAAAGCTCCACCGGCGCGGCTTGCGTGCGATTTTGCGTGAATACGGCGGCCGCGGCAGCCGGAAGGCCGCTGACGATCAAAGCGAGATCGTCCTTCTTCACCTGGCGTATGCCGGCATAGGTGGCGGAATAGAGATAGCCAAGCGGCAGCTTCAAAAAGGTCACCCTCCCAAAATTTCATTGTCGGCCAAGCGCTGGCCATTCGCAAAATCGGCAGCCGCCAGCCGCTTCCGTCCTTCCATCTGCACTTCGAGCAACTCGAGCCAACCGCTGCCGCACGCTACCAGCAGCCGATTCGCCGTCCTGTGAGTCGTCCCCGGGCCGTATGGCGGAGCGGCATGTTCGAGACGCGACTTCCAGACATGCAACGACTGCCCGCGGAACGTGGTGTACGCGCCCGGCCAGGGCTGCAAACCCCGCACCTGGTTGTGGACGGCCGCGGCGTCGCGCGTCCAATCGATCAGCCCGTCCTGCTTCTTCAGCAGCGGCGCCCAGGTGGCCTGCGCCGCATCCTGCTTTTCGGGGACGATGGTTCCCGCCGAAAGACCCGCCAGCGTCCGCGCCAGCAAATCCGCGCCCATCGCCGCCAGCCGCCCGCCCAACTCGATGGCGTTCTCATCGGCTCCGATTTCGGTCTCGGCTTTCAGCAGGATGTCGCCGGTGTCCAGACCGGCATCGATCCGCATGGTGGTGACACCGGTGCGCGTCTCGCCGTTGAGAATGGCCCACTGGATGGGGCCGGCGCCGCGGTAGCGCGGCAGGAGCGAACCATGAACGTTGATGATGCCCAGCGGCGCCAGATCGATGACGGATTGCGGAATGATCTGGCCGTAGCCCACCACTACCATGCAATCGACGGAAAGTTCCCGCAGGAACTCGACCGCTTCCGGCCGGCGGACGCGCTCCGGCTGGTAGACCGGCAGTCCCAGGCGGAGGGCGGCTTGTTTCACGGGCGGTGGAGCAGACGTCTGGCCGCGGCCGCGCGGCCGGTCCGGCTGCGTTACCACCGCGAGAACTTCGTGGCCGGCCTCCACCACGCGCTCGAGCGTTGGGACGGCGAAAGCTGGTGTTCCGAGAAAGACCAGGCGCATGCGCCTCACTCCCATTCGCCGGCGCGCTGCTTTTTCTTGATCTTGCGTTTGATCAGGTCGCGTTTGAGCACGCTGATGTGGGTGATATAGAGACGCCCAAACAGGTGCTCGGTTTCGTGCTGCAAAGCGCGCGCCAGCAGATCTTCGCCGGTGAGCTCGAACGATTCACCCTTGGCGTTTTGGGCGCGTATCGTGACGAGCCGGGCGCGCCGCACCTGTTCGCGGAAGCCGGGGATGGAAAGGCAGCCCTCTTCGCCCACCTGTTTGCCCTCGACATGCACGATGGTGGGATTGATGAACACGAGTTTCTGGGCGGGGTTCTCGCCATTAGAGACGTCGATGACGGCAATTTTCTTGCCGACGCCAATCTGCGGCGCGGCCAGCCCGACGCCTTTGGCGGCATACATGGATTCGAACATGTCCTCCAGAAATTTGTGCAGCTCCGGGGTGTCGAACTGGGTCACCGTGGCGGCCTCCTGTTCGAGGACCGGGTCGCCGTATTTCACAATGGGATAGATCATAGGATAGTTAGAAATTCTTCACCTGCTCCAGATAAGCGTCGTGGTTGCGACGTGTCTCATTCAGCGAATCGCCGCCGAATTTTTCGAGAAAGGCCTGGGCCAGAACCAGGGCCACCATGGCCTCGCCGATGACTCCGGCCGCGGGGATCACCGCGACATCGGAGCGCTCATAGGCCGCCAATGCCGGCTCGCGCGTCGCCAGATCGACCGATTCGAGCGGCCGCCGCAGCGTCGAGATGGGCTTCAGCAGCCCCCGCACCAGCAGGTCCTGGCCGTTGGTGATGCCGCCTTCCAGGCCGCCGGCGCGATTGGCTCCGCGCGTGAAGCGCCGGGCCTCCCGATCGTAGTGGATGATGTCCTGAACCTGGGAACCGAAGCTGGCCGCGCCCTGCGCCGCGAGTCCGATTTCCACTCCTTTGACGGCCTGTATGGAAACAATCGCCTGGGCCAAACGGCCGTCCAGGCGCGAATCCCAGGTGGTATGAGATCCCAGCCCTGGAGGAACGCCGCGCGCCACCACTTCGAAAACTCCGCCCACGGTGTCGCCAGTCCGGTAGGCTTGGTCGACCACTTCCTTCATGCGCGCTTCCACCTCTGGGTCGACGCAGCCCAACAGCACTTGTTCCTGGCGGCTGAGGGCCACGATTTCCTCCCAGCCGGCCGGGCGCTCCAACCGCACGTCCCCTACGGCAATGACATGGCTGAGGACCTGGATGCCGAATTCCCCCAGCAACGCCTTGGCTAGCGAGCCAGCGGCCACCCGTGCGGCGGTCTCCCGGGCGCTGGCACGCTCCAAAATATACCGGGCATCGTGAAAATTGTACTTGATCGCACCCGCCAGGTCGGCATGACCCGGCCGCGGCCGTGTGACCGGCTTGCGCTTGTCTTCGCCGCCGCTGATATCTTCCACCGGCAGGGCTTCCGTCCAGTTCCGCCAATCGGCATTGCGGATGACGATGGCTACTGGCGAGCCGATGGTATGCGAATGGCGCACGCCGGCGACGATCTCCGCCCGGTCAGTCTCGATCTTCATGCGGCCGCCGCGGCCATAGCCCTGCTGGCGCCGCCACAACTCCCGGTTGACAGCATCGAGCGAAACCGGCACGCCGGCCGGCAAACCGGTGAGCGTCGCTATCAGGCACTCGCCATGGGACTCTCCGGCGGTTTCAAAACGCAACATGGGGCTGAAATTCCTATCGTAGCAGACTGAAACAATTGCTTGCGTTTCTTCGTATTAGGATGGTGAACGGAGATCTGGCATGACGAAGTTTCTGCTGTGGTGCATTCTGTTGTTCTTCTGCTGGCCGCTGGCCCTGTTGGCGCTGGTTCTCTACCCCATCGTGTGGCTGATGCTGCTGCCGTTCCGCGTGGTGGGGATCGCGGTGGAAGGCGTCCTCGGACTGGTCTGGGCGCTGATCACCCTACCCGCCCGGGTGCTGCGCGGCATCTGAATCGCGCGGCCTTGACGAATCAAACCGCCCGCCGGCCCATGGTGATCTGGATCAGCAGGATCGCCAGCGAGAGCACCAGCAGAATGTGAATATAGCCACCTAAGGTCCCAGCCGTGAGCAATACGGCGAGCCAGAAAATCGCCAAAAGCGCGGAAACAACCCAGAGCATTGAGCCTTGCGGAAGGCAATTGGAATGCCACGGCCCGGGCAGCGAAAAAAAGAGCGCTGGAGTGGGTCTCCAGCGCTGCTTCGATGGTTAAGGACTCGCGAGAGAGATCTAAGAGGGCAGTCGCAATTCCACTGGCGCCGGAATGCCGGGCTGCTGGAAGGCCCGCGAACCCTGTGTACGGAATTCGTAGCGCTCAATGGCGACAGCGGCGCCCCTCTCGTTGCTGCGCACCACGCAGCCGTAAATCATCAGCTTCATCGGGCAGGAATCGTTCAGCAGAACCGGCCAGTTCATCGACAATTCCACAGGCATACCAGTGGTCAGCATGTTCTCAGTGGTAAACCACACGCCGCCACTCGATATATTCAGGGTCTTGCCGGTACCGGTCTCGGCGATGCGCTGACCGTAGAGCATCTTATAGCGAACTTCCTGCTCGATCAGGAAGCGCCGCTTCGTACGCCGTTCGCGTTCCACGAATCTACTTCCGGCTTTATCCTCTTGTTGGGTTTCGATCACTGGTACCGCCTTCTCTGGCAGATTAGCCCGAGCAGGCCGCAGGCTCAATATGTCTTTGGTTATTTGGGAGTCGCTAACGGGGTCCCGGCCGCGAACCCGTCGTTGCCCCACAATCCATTGATTATGAGTGGGTTATACGAGCCAGACCCGGCTAATTCGAAGCGTTTGCAGGGTTCCAGGTCCTGGCCGGAACGACTACCAGAAAAAAAATTTGCCAAAATCGCAAATAATTATGGACATTAAGGTCTTAAACTGCTAATCTTAAACCAACACAGACAGCATCCTGGCGGCGAGTCCCCTCCCGCCGCCAACCCCTCTGAGTGCAAGCCCCGAGCTACCCCGCTCGGGGCTTTTTCATTTTGGCCGTGCCGCGCACTCCACCGCGCCACCGTCCCCCAATTGCTCAGGTCGCGAGTTAACTGCTTTAGATTCAACGGGAAAAAATTTCTTCAGAAAGCAGTAAAAAGTAGTAGACAAACAGGTCCGAAACTGATAATCTTTAAACAACACAGACAGCATCCTGGCGGTGAGTCCCCTCCCACCGCCACTCTCTGAGTGCAGGCCCCGAGATACCCAGCTCGGGGCCATAACTTTTTTGTCGCCAGTTTTTAGCCGGAGAAGTCGCGCTCGCCCGGGCTGGCGCAACCCAGCCGCCCTAGAACAACCGGTCCTGTTTCTTCAAGTTCCCGAAATTCCCAATGTTGGCGATGGAAAAGGAAAAGTATTCCAGAGTTTCATCGCGGATCCCGACGTTGTACCGCCGGTACTGCACGCTCAGGCCGCAGCAATCCGTGTTGTAGGTCACCTGCGTGGTGGTGTAGAGCAGCACCTGCTGGCGATAGTCGTAAACGAAGTCGACGGCCGCGTTCCAGCCGCGGTGATTGGTGTCGCCATACCCCACTCGCCCGCGGAACTGGTTGGCATAGGGGGTCAGCAGCGGATTGTTATGCACTTCGTTGTTACCGCCCGAAATCACGTATCTCTTCTTCCAACGATAGTCCACCGACATCGTGCTGTTGACGATGGCACGCACGCGCGGATCGTAATCCGTCTGCCACTGGAAAGTAAGGCCGCTGATCGGGCTGGCGCGGAACGTGGAAACCACCGGCGAGGTGCTGCGAGGCCCCACCAGGAAGGCGTAGCCGGTCAGGTCCGCGGTGCTCTCGAATACGTTGCGCTGGCCGGAGACCAGGGCGCCGCCGAAAGTCGTATCGAAATAGCGCTTCTGCGCTATCTCCCACGTAAAAACTTCCCGCACTTCCTTGCCCTTCTTAGCATAGAAGCGGTTGGCCAGCGCAATCTCCACCTCGTTGGTGTTCGATAAAAGGTCATTTTCATCGAAGCGGATAAAGCGATTGAAATCGCTCCCGATGCCGGTGACATACTTGTACGTGACGCGCGGCTCGATCACGTGCTTCAGTTTTTCGCCCAGAAACGACTTCGTGTCGTACACGCGCTCAAGCGTCGGGAAAATCAGGTCCAGCGAAAAATCGCGCGCGCTGCGCACGATGTTCGCGCCCACCGCCTGATAGTTCCCGAGGTACGGCTGCTGCGATTCCGAGTAGAGCGTCTCGTCGATGCCCAGGCTTGGCACCAGATGGAAATTCCCAAAATGAAACGCGGTGGTGACGTGCGGCGCGAAGCGTATGCGATCCGTAAATGGGCTGGTTTGGAAGCGGCTGATCAGGTTATTGTTGGCATCGAAAAACGGCTCGGAGCGAAACAGCAGGCCCGCCGACGATTCGAAGGAAAACCACAGCGGCAGCCCGCCGACGGTGACAAGATCGTGGTCGCGGCTGCTCAACTGCACTTCCGGCAGCTTGCGGATGGTCACCGCATCGGACAGGTAGCTCACCTGGTTGGTTTCCGGATTGGTGACGGCGATCTCGGAGGTCTGATAATTCTGGGTGCGCGACGCCACGACATCCAGCGTGTAGGTGGAGAAGTTCTTGTCGATGAATCCCATCGAGTGAATCTCCGAGCCGATGGCTTCGTTGAACGATTGCGTCCAATCCTGCTGGAATCGAAACGACGAAATGTAGCTGAGGCTGCCGCGCGCGGTCCAGCCGTCTCCCAAGTCGGAATGGCCCACCATGGTCAAACTGAAACCGCTGTAGGTCGGCGCGCCGGGAGTCGTCGAGTGATCCTGCGCTCCGAAGAAAATGGCATCGAAATCCGTGCCGTCTTTGGGTTTCCCGCGGAATTCCAGATGGTGCGTCAGTGAGCCGGACGTGAAGGCTTCCGCCCGGTACGTCGCATCGTAACTGCGATTGATGGCCCAGAAATACCCCATCGCCAGCGTAAAGCCCCGCACCGAACTGTGTCCCGGCTCGGGAAGCAGCAACCCGCTCTTTCGCGGCTCGCGCTCCAGGGGGCGATAGAACCAGGGGAAATAGAACAACGGGATCCCCCGCAGGCGGAATGTGCTGCCATGCGCGATGGCGCGCACGTGGGGAATGATGTCGAACTTCGGGCCGGTCAATCGCCACCACGGATCCGGCATTGTGCAGTCGGTGACCCATCCGTTATATAAGATGTATTTCGCCCCCAGGCGCTCCGCCCATTCACCCTCGAAGTGAAACGGTTGGTTCGACGTCAGGATTCCCGGCTTGGTGATAATGCGGGGGTACGTTTCGCCGACCGGGTTAACAAACCTGCCGTGCTCATTTCCGCGCTCGGTGTGGTACCACAACTCGTCGCACCAGATCTTCTCGTTTTTGTCGAAGCTGTGGTAGTACACCCCGCCCTTGGCGTGCATTTCCTGGGCATCTTCGTCGAATTCGATGTACTCCGCGCTGAATAGCATCCGCGAATCTTCCACTACCGCCGGATGGCCGTGCATCCTGTGAATCCTGCCCTGGTCGTCCTCGGCACAGTCCGGACCCAAGGCACACTCCAGGTGAAAGTTCCAAGCGCCCGTCGGAATCCGAGGGCTGCTCGGCTTGGTCTCCTTTCTCCCGTCCGGCCGCTGGACCTCGTCCACGGCCAAAGCCGGAGGTTTAGTACTAGGCGGCTCCTGGGCGGCAGCCCCCCCGGCTAAGACCAACGCTCCCAACACCCCAAGCCGCAAAATACACGTAATACGTGAAGAATTCTCTTGAGAAACTGGTACTGATGTGGTAAGAACAATGAGAGGGCTGGTGCGGAAGGGCTTCAAACGGCAAAGTTAGCATACTTCCATGACTTGTAGCTATTGCGGTTCGCGGAACAGCGAGACGGAACATCGGTGCCGGCGGTGCGGGCGGCGTCCCAGCGACACGCTGAACGGCGGACTGACGCTGCATCGCACCGCGGGCGCATTGGCCACGAAAGCGCGGCCGGCAGCCGTGGCTGTGGGGGTGAAGGCTCCGCTTGCGCCGCCCATGCCGGCGGATATGGCGCGCGCCATTCAAGGGTCGCTGTTCCCCGAACGCCTGGGTGGCAACGTCATCCCCATCGAATCTTTCGCCGTGCCGTCGGTGGCCCGGCCCGCCAGCAGCTCGAAACCGGCGCCGCATTCCAGGCCCGCAACTGCCGATGCCCACGCCAAAGCGGCCCCGCGCCGCGCCGCGCGTGTGACCGAAGGCCAGGGAAATCTCGATTTCCTGCCGTCGGCACCCTCCAAACCGCGCACTCTCAGCACCACTGTGGAAGCGGTCATTTATTGCGAGGCCCCGGTAGCCAGCACCACGCACCGCGCCGTGGCGGCGGCCATCGATTGGACTTTGGTCCTGATTGCCTATGGCCTGTTCCTGTTCACCTTCCATCTGTGCGGGGGGGAATTCGCCATCACCAAACATACCCTGCCCCTCTTTGGCGCGGCTTTCCTGCTGGTGGGCTTTACTTATGGAATCTATTGGACCGTGGCTGGCACGGAAACCGCCGGCATGCGGTGGACGCAATTGCGCCTGATCACCTTCGACGGCTTTCCGCCGGAAGGCCGCCAGCGCATCTGGCGTTTTGCCGGCGCTTGCCTGAGCCGCTGCACCGGCCTCGGCCCGCTTTGGTCGCTGGCCGATGAAGAAAGCCTCGCCTGGCAGGACCACATTTCCCGCACCTTCCCTACCCCGTACGAGTTGGAATCGCGTATTTTCCAGCGGCGGTAAAATCGGTTCATGCACATCCAGTTCGACGAGAAGAACCTGCTGTCTGACATGGTCGGCAAGCAAAACGGTATCACCCGCGCCGAAATCGATCGCGCCGGATCCAAGGGCCTTAAGGCTCTCAAGTCTTTCCGCAAGCAAAGCGAACAGAACCTCTACGGCTTCCCACACCTGCCCTTCCAGGCGCAGGTGGTGCAGACCATTCGGAAGTACGCTTCGGAAGTCCGCGGCAGTTACGACACCGTCTGCGTCGTCGGCATCGGCGGCAGCGCACTGGGCGCCTGGGCGCTCGATTGCGGCATCCGTGGCCCGCACCCCGTGCAGGGCGCCTTCACGCCCGAACATCCGCGCCTCGTCATCCTGGATAACGTAGATCCTTCTTTCACCCAGGCAGCACTCGATTCCATGGAGCCGCGCCGTACCCTGGTGGTGGTGATTGCCAAGTCCGGCGGAACGGCCGAAACCGTCGCGACTTTCCTGATTGTCCACGACTGGCTGGAACAGTCTCTCGGCCGCAAGGCCGCCGGCCGCATCGTCGCCGTCACCACGGAAGGCAAGGGCGATCTATTCGCCTTGGCGCAATCGCAGCGCTACCGCACGTTCGCCATTCCCGAGAATGTCGGCGGCCGCTTCAGCGTGTTATCGCCTGTGGGGCTGCTTCCCGCCGCTCTGATCGGTATCGATATCGCCCGCCTCACCCGCGGCGCGGCCGAGATGACACATCTCTGCTGGCAGCCCGACCTCGAAGAAAATATCGCGCTCCGCGCGGCCCTGTGCCACTGGCTCATCTGGACGCGCCGCGGCAAGTCCATCCAGGTGGCCTTTCCCTACTCCAATCACCTGTGGGGCACGGCCTTCTGGTTCCGTCAACTGTGGGCGGAATCGCTTGGCAAGGCGCACAACCGCGCCGGCGCCCTGGTTCACGCCGGCCAGACGCCGGTCGCCGCGCTCGGCACCACCGATCAGCATTCGCAGGTGCAGTTATACATCGAAGGCCCCAACGACAAGGTCTTCTCCTTCTGGGCCGTCAACAAGTTTTCTTCTACCGGCAGGATTCCGCGCCGCCGCTTCGGCCAGCCCGCTTTCGATGCGCTGGCCGGGCAGTCGCTGGCTAAGTTGATCGACGCCGAGCGCCGCTCCACCGCCGCCGCCATGGCCGAGTACGGCCGCCCCAACTGCACCGTGACGCTCGACCGCGTGGATGAAACCCACCTCGGCGCGTTCCTGCAAATGATGGAGTTCCAGACGGCCTTCATGGGCGAACTGCTCGACATCAACGCCTTCGACCAGGAGGGCGTGGAACTCGGCAAGAAATTCACCTACGGCCTGATGGGCCGCCAGGGATTCGAAAAATATCGCCGCCAGTTCACCGCTTACGAGCGCAAACGCAAAACCGTCTGAAGAGTGATTATTTCCCCTTGGCCGCCGCATCCGCGAGACCGGCTTTCTTCGCCATATCCCGCAGCTCGGCTTCCCCGCCGTAGCCGACTTGGTGCGCCGCAATCTTCCCGTCGCGCCCGATCATCACAAATGTCGGGAACGCCGCTACGTGGTACGCTTCCGCAATGTTCGATTCCCCGCTCAGCGCCACCGGATACGGCAGCGGCGTCTTCTTCAGAAAGCCCTCTACCGTGGAACGTTCCTCGCCCGCATCCACGGCCAGAACCACCAACCCCTGCTCCTTGAAATCCTGGTACATTTTCTCAACCACCGGCATGGATTTCCGGCACGGGCCGCACCACGTGGCCCAAAAATCGAGCAGCACCGGCTTGCCCTTGAGCTTCGCCAAGCTATAAGACTTGCCGTCCAGTCCCTTGATATCGAAAGCCAGCGCGTCTTTCCCCGCCAGATCAGCTTTGGGCAACGCCGATCCCATCAGATTCTCGGTTTCCGTGGCGCCCTCGGGAGGCGTGAAGGCGAAAAACGAATCCGGCATCGTTTCGTCCAGCTTGAGATTCTTTTTCACCATCTTCTGACTCATCCCGATCGAGTTGCCCATCACCGCCATATTCATCGACACGGCCGACTGTAAGTCCATCCCCAGCTTCTTATCGAGCCACACCGTCATCACCATGTCGCTGACCTTGGCCCCCTGAGCCTCGGGAACCTCCATGTTGCCGACCTTGGTTTCCACCACCCAGCAATCATGCTTCTGGCCGTCGATTTCGAGAGTCTCGTCGCGCAAAGTCTTGCTGGTGGCGGACATTTTCGAAATGTCGGGCACGTTCGGCAGGCCCATCATCTGCACGATCCCCGCGGGCCCCAGCGCCACATTCTTTTTCACGTACTGGTTGGCCATCGAATTGTACGCCCAGGTGGTTTCCCCGTCCGAAACCACGGTGATTGTGATCCCCTGGATCTTGCTGTCCATTCGCATCTTGCCCGGGTTCTGAAGCGCCATCGAGATCTCCCCGGATATTTTCATGGGCATCTGGCCGGTCATTTCGATGGTCATGTCGCCGTCATAACGCAGGCTGGCATGTTTCTTTACGGCAGCCGCCTGATCCTTGACCAGCGCAGCCGCATCCGGTAATGCCTGTGCGAACACTCCAGGTGATAAAAGTAATGCAAGGACAAATGGGCGCATGGCCACCTCCGGCTCAAAGCGTACCATAGGGCCGTCAGTGATAGCATGGAAGCAAATGAGGGGTATCTTACTGTGTTCGCTGGCTCTTCTGGCTCGGCCGGCCTTCCCTTGCGGCTGCCAGGTCACTGTGCCGGTCTGCAATGAGGTGGCCTACAGCAGCACCGTCTTCATCGGCACGGTGGAATCCATCTCGCCAACGTTCCTGGAAGACTGGAGCCTTTCGCGCCGGCCGTCGCTCCAATTGCTCAACCACGCCAATGAGCGTTTCCTCTCCGATCGCTCTCCACAGAACCTGGCCACGTTGAAGGAAGTCTTCCGTAAGACTTTTCCCGATCTCCCGGAGGATCAGCGCAGCCGCCTCGACAAGGCCGACTCGCAAAAATCCCTGGTGGATCTCTTTTCCGCCGTGCTGGGCCACGGCAAGCGCGTTCGATTCCGCGTCACCACCGTCTTCCGCAACGGTGACGACGATGACGACAACCAGAAGGACAAGGACAAGGACAACAATGATGACGCCAAAGACCAGGTCTTCGACGTCTGGACGCCCTTCGGCGATTGCGGTTTCGATTTCCAGACCGGTGAGACGTACCTGGTGTACGCCGACAGCGACGAAGACACCGACATCATGGAAACCGACAGTTGCACGCGCACCCGCCGGCTGTCAGATGCCGGCCCCGACCTTGCTTACCTCTATTTCTATAAGGAACGCAAAGCGGCCTCGGGACGTCTGGAAGGGTTCACCACCTTTGATGCGCTCTATCAGGTCAAGCAACGCGACGCTGACAAGATCGACTCGCCCGTCCCCGGCGTTACGGTGGAGTTGAAGTCCGCCGGCGGGATGCGCTACACGCGCTCCGACGCATCCGGAAAGTTCCTGTTCGACGGCCTGGAAGCCGGCGACTACCAGCTTTCCGGCTACGCCCCCGGATTCCCCGATAAGGTCAAGCTGCTATCCGGCCCCAAGCGCTTCCACATCGACGCTCGCGGCTGCTCCAACCAGGTGCTGCTGATTCCGAAGGAACCGTAGGCGTGGGACATCCATGATAAGGACTTGTCAAGGGAAAACGCAGCTCTCCCTGCACTTGACGGGAGGGTTTCCTGAAGCGCGACAGCCGATGGGTTGACGGTTGCTCTGATTTGTCGTTTTGGATCCGTTGGGGATTGGGCCAACGCATCAGCGTGACCAGACATCCATTTGCGGGAACAGCATAGAGCCGTCCACGAAGATTGAATCTGAGTGAAACCGGCCGGCCTCGAAACAGACGAAGTGGCACATCGGGAGGAAGACCTCTGTCGTGCAGTCCTACCTAGGCGAGGAACGGCCGGCGGATCGCTGACAAATCGGTGCGCGGAAGGACAGCTCCCGGCGTAGGAGAAGTCCCAAGGCCCCCCTTTCCCTCTTCTCAGCAGGTTTTCTTGGGAACAGGAGCCGGTGGTCAAGGGCGCGCCGTACTTTGGCGCGGCGGAGCGAACCCTGGACCACCGGCTCCTGTTCCCTATAATCGACGGTGCAGGGAAAGGGGGGCGGACCGTGAACCCCGGGTTTCGGGTTTTTAGGCCGCGGTTTCCACCTCCTGTGCTACGGTTGCCGGAGTGCGGATTTGGAACGGTTTTCCGGATTTGTCCACCGCCAGCAGATAGGCCACCAGCTTGCGTGCCACCGCCAGGGTCGCCCGATTGCGGTGGCCGCGCTGGGCTTCCCGCTCGTGGATCGCTGCCAGTTGCGGGTTCCACCGCGGTGCCAACTTTGCCGCCTCGATCAGCACCGTTTGCAAGTGAGCGTTGCGCTGCTTCGAGATCGGCCCCCGCTGTTGCTTGTCGGCCGATGAGTCCAACGCAGAAGTCAGCCCGCAATAACTCACCGCATCGCCAATCGAATGGAACCGCAGCGGGTCGCAGATTTCCAACGCCCAAGTCAGCGCCGTCACCTCGCCCACTCCGCCTATGCTCTGCAGCAGCTTCGCCCGTTTGGTCAGCAGAGGCTCTTTTTGCAGCCGCTCCAGCAGTTGCCGCTGCGTCGTCTCGAACATTTCCAGCGCACCCCGACTCAGCCGCAGCATATCCTTCACCGATCCTGGTACCTCTTCCAACTGGCCCATCAACTCGCTGAAATATTTCTTCCCGTGCAGTCGCTTCTTGCTGTACTCCGCACCCACCTCCATGAGCAGCCCGCTCATCTTGTTCTTCATGCGCACCGCCTGCGCCACCACCACGCTGCGGTAGCGCAGCATCCGCCGTAGTTCGCGGATTTCCGGCGGTGCCACGTAGCACGCTGGCAACAGATTGCAGCGCACCAGGTCCGCGATTTTCCGCGCATCCAGCTTGTCGTTCTTCTTCTTGGCCGCCCCGATGGCTTTCATCATTGCTGGGTGCCCCATCTGCAGTTCGGCCGCAAACGGCTTCAGCACATCGTAAATCCAGCCGCTGAACAGCGTGGCTTCCATCGCTCCGTGCCATGCCTCTGTGCGCTTCTGCGCCCACTCCTTCAACACCTGGCGCGTGGCCCGCAGCCTGCCCTCCTCGACGATCGCCCCGTCGGCAGTCTTCACGCAGTAGCTGACGGTTTTCTTGTGTACATCGAATCCGATATAGTGGTTGACGTTCATTGGGTTCTCCTGATTGAGGTTTCTGAGCCGGCTCTGCTAAGCCGGTCTCGGCATTGTACCCTTCAGGAGAACCCTTCTTCATCTGCGCCCTTATACATTCAAACAGACGATCGTTTTTTGTCGTCTGTCGGCGCGGGCCTGCGGCCCGCAACGCCGGCTCTCCAACCGGCGCTCCGCTTTTTCGATCCTATCTCGCGGCTGACTGACAGGCGGCACAAACCGCTCGCCTCTCCTGCTTACTGTTCCGGGTTTCGCGGAAAACTCCAGTATGGCAACCGGATGCCGCGAATGAAGAGCTGATCGGCGCGAATCCCGGCGGGCGCCAGGAAGTTCACCGCCCCGCCCGACGTCACGAAATCGTCCTGGTCCACCCCGTCGCCCGATACCCCCAGCCCGCCCACCAGTTGACCGTTGCGATAGAGCGGCGCCGATCCGGGGAAGAACACGATGCCGGATTGGTTCGGGTTTGCCGGCTGGTTGCCTTGCGTGCACGGGTTGGCCGTATCAGCCGCGTACATGGCCGCGAAGGGTCCTGGCTGGGTGTTCCAGATTCCCGATGGAAAATACGGCTGTGAACCGAAGCCCACGGTGCGGTTGGTCACGCCCGTCTCCAGCGGCACGCCCGGCAGATCGCGCGGATCGCGGTTGGGGCCGGAGAAGTAGACCACGTTGCGCGCTTTGGTGAGCGCCACGTCGATCGAAAAAATCAGCGCGTCCGGCATGCGGTAAAGCGCCAGAATGTTGCCATCCAGATCGGCCACCGAAATCACCATGCTGGCGCGCGTGCCCACCGGCAGCCGGATCGCCGCGCGCGTCAGGCTGGCCGTGTCGATGGCGCTTTGCACAATCGCGCTCACGTCCGCCACGCTCAGCGTCGCGCTGGCCGATGGACCTACCAGCCAGCCCTCGGGCGCCGGCATGCCGTTGAGCGGCCCCACCTGGTAGGCACCGGCTGGGATGAGGAAGGGGTTGGGAACGGCCACACCGGTCGGGGCAGTGCTATTGATGAAGGGTAGCCGGATGCCATTGATATACACCGCGCCGGGGTCGGGCAGCGGCAATTGGACGAAGAAGCCCGATGTCTGCGCCGATGCCGCCGCGATGTATTCGCCGGAGTCATCGCTTCCGGCGCCCGCCACGCCGATGCCGCCCACCACGGTGATGCCGCTGCGAAACAACGGCAGCCCGCCCGGCGCAGTCGCCATTCCCAGGCCATAACCGGTTCCCGTCGCGTTCTGTAATTGCGGCAGCATTTGGCCCGGCAAAAAAGTCACATTGAAATTGCAGCCGCGATTCGTGTTTCCAATTCCGAACAGCGGACCTGACGGCTGGTTGGGAATTCCCATGGGAAAATTGGGCTGGCTGATCGCTTGCACCGTGCGCGAGGAAAGCGGCGTGGCCTGGCTGCTGAAGAAAGCGCCCGTGCGCGCGAGCGAGAGAGCCTTCTCCACGTCGGCATCCGTGGCAACCGGGCGCCGGTAGATCGCCAGTATGTCTCCCGCCCGGTCCACCACCGCAACGGCCAGGCCCGCGGCAGCCGAAGCCATTGTCGCGTTGGTAACCAGCGTCTGCACATCCGCCGCGGCCAGTTGCACGGCGTCGAACGGAGCATCCACCGGGATCACGGCGGCGGGGCTCTGGCCGCCATCTCCGCCGATCACGGCAATTTCCAAAAAGCTCCCGCCCGCGCCCGCCGGCAGCGCAAACTGCGCGTCGCCGTCGTCGATCACGATAGTGTCCACGGCTGCGCCACCCACCAGAATCTGCGCGCCGCTCGAAAAGCCGGAGCCTTGCAAGATCAGCGTTTCGCCCGGCTCGGCAGGCGAAGCGCCAGTCACCGGCAGGCCCGTCGAGCCATGCAGCACGATGGCGGCTGGCAGGCCGTTCACCCAGTTCGTGGCCAGATTCGCCTGCCCCCACAGCGCCGCCGTAAACAGAGCCGGCAGCATCATCAAGAAGCGCGGGCGGCGTGGTGAGGCAGGCGGTGCCGCCTGCCCTGCCCGTTGACCTGCGACATTCTCACAGCTACGCTTCATCGCGTTCCTCCCGCCGCCCGGCCTGGTGGCTGGTCCGTCACCGTGTAAAGCCGTCCGTCGCGCAGATACAGGCGCTGCATCTCGTCCAGATGGAAGGGCCGCGCGCCGCGCCGTCCAAATACCGCCAACTGGTTGCCGCTCTCATCCACCGCCCGGTCGCGGTCCAATCCTTTGGAAATGTCCACCGCTTCACCCTTTGTGCGAAACGTGGCGATCAATTCCGGCTCCGGCGGCGGGCTGAAGCCCCACAGCCCTTCGGTCCGGTTGGGCGCGGTCAATTGCAGCACGCGCAGCCCGTTGCGCCCGTCCGCCACGTAGCCGAACAGGCTGGCGTTGGTCATCCCGATCTTCACCGCTCGCGCGTCGTTGATGGCCCCTCCGGCGTTGAAAAACTTGGGCTTGCCGGGCCGCTCCGGCCGCTCGACATTCACTATGGCGAGGCCCTGCTTCGCCGCCGCCACATACGCGTACGTGCGCGCCACGTAGATATCGCGGGCGTCGGCAATTGGAATGGCAGCCTTCACCGCCGGCCTCTTCACGTCCGTGATGTCGATCACCGTAACGCCCGTGGAATCGGTGACGAACGCGTAGCGGAACTGGATGGCGCTGTGTCCCGCGCCCCGTAGCGGCGCCATAGCCACCACCGCGGGCTTCATCGGATCTTCCACGCTCACAATCGCCAGGCCCCGCTCGCACGAAACGTAGACATAATCCCCGGCGGTGACCACGAAATTCGCCCCGTTCAGCACGCCATCAGGGTTAAACGTCACCGAGCGCTTCAGGAAGTTGTTGCGCGGGTCGCCATCCAGCAGCGTGGCCGCGTTGATCAGGATCAAGCCTTCCTGCGCGTCCGCCACGTAGAGGAACGCGTACATCAGGTGGATGGGCTGCTCTTCGTTCTCCGGGTTGCGCCGCCGGGCAGGATCCACCCCCAGCGTGGTGGGCGATGCGATCCACCGCGCATCCTTGGTCTTGACATACAGCCGCTGGCCCACGGGCGAAACCGGCGCGCTGATGATGCGCTCGGCAAACCGCTTGTTATCGATGTCCGCCACATCGTAGATTTCCACCCCGCCGTGGCCCTTGGAGGCGTACAGATACTCGCCGCGAAGCTGCAGGTTGAGCGTGGTCCCGCCGTGCTCATAGGCTTCCGTAAGCTCCCGCGTCTTCGCAAACTTGGCGTAATTCTCCGGGTAGGCCAGCTTGTGCAGATAGCTGCCCATCACTGCCTGCGGCTCGTCATGCTCCGTCACCGCGACAGCCTGGAACCCGCTGCTTCCCTCCCCCACGTAAACGTACCGGCCCATGAAGTTGACGAAGTTGGTGCCTTCGAGCAGCAATTGCGCCATCCACGCGTTGTTGTCGTTCTCGCGCGAGATGTGGCAATCCGTGCAGGTTTTCGTCTCGCGCGTCCGTACCGTGTGAGGGAAATGCGGATTGAAGGCCTGCCCGCTGTATCCCTCCGCGGAAATCGTCTGTTCCTGGTGGTAGAGCCACTCGCGGTTGGCATTCTGCGAACTCACCAATATCGCGCTCGAAGACCGCACCGGCGCAATCCGGTTCTTCTTGGCCGTGCTGTCCAGCCCCAGCATGAAAACGTCGTCGCGCAGCACCTGGAAGTTGTAGGTGGTGAAGTTGCGGCTGGCTACGTCACCCTCGTTGTGCAAGGTGGGCCGGTTGGCGTTGGCTTTCATCGAAAGATGGCAGCCGAAGCAGCTCGTCATCCACGACGAATGGCACGCGTAGCAGGACATCTGCTCGTCGTTATGAGCCAGGCGTTCCGGCGCCGCGCCCGCGCGGCCCCACGTCATGCCGTCCTTCTCGATGGTCTTTGCCAGCCGCGCCTTCTCGTTGTAGTTCGGCGAACCCGGCGTGATGGAATCGAGCACCTGCGAGACGTTCCACTCCAGGTTGTCCGTCACCATCGAGCGCTGCATCAGCTTGCCGCTCACCCACTCGAAGCGCCGCGTGCCGAATGGCGTGCGCAACCGCGAAAGATCGTTGCCGCCTTCCGGCGCCGCCGTGTTGGACGTCTTCAGCATGGCTCGCGCCCGCACCGAACCGTGGCAATCCACGCAATCGATCTCCACCGCCGCGCGCGGTTCGCCGTAGAGATGTCCGTCGCCGTGGCTGTCTTGTTCAAAGTGGCAGTCCACGCACTGCATGCCTTTATCCAGATGAATGTCGCTCAGGTGAACCGCTTTGTCGAACTTCTTCGGGTCGTTGAAGCTCACCTTGTTGCCGTCCTTGTCCAGCCAGTTGCCCTCGCGATCGTGCTTGTAGACCGCCCGGTATATCCAGCCGTGCCCGTTGAAATCGGCGAACTGTGTCTGCTTCATCTTCGAATTCAGGTCGCGCACGTTCCGCAGAAACGCCGGGTCCGACCAGTTTCCCTTCAGCGACGCCGATTCCGGATTGCGCTCGAGCGACCGCGCCGCGTCCTCCGGCTTCCACTGCTTGGTCTGCGGCGGGTACATCGCCTCGCCGTCGGTTTCGTTGTCCCACCACATGTAGCCGTAGTATTGAAACGCGTACGAAGTCCCGGGATGCATGTGGCACACCACGCACTGGCTCGAAGGAATCGAGCGCGTCAACCGATGTTGAATCGGGTGGCCCTCCTCGTTCTTGGGAATCGTGGGATCGTTGGTAAAGCTGGTGCCCAGGTGGCCGCGCGCGGCATAAGGTCCGGAGTGCGCCGGGTCGCGGTCGTTGGCGTACACCACGTGGCAGGCCGTGCAGCCCGAAGAGCGGTAGTCGCCCGGTTGATCGTTGGTGCCCAGGAACGACAGGAGCGGATCCAGCAGCCGCGTCCTCTGTAAGCCTTGAAACACCGGGTCGGTGCGCGTCAGCGTGCCGAAGCCGCGATTGCTCAACCGGTCGTCGCCGCGCTCGAACACGCGCAGCGTGTTGCCCGGCTCGGTGGCTTCGAACTGCGGCAGCGGCCACAATTCCGGCAACATGGCTTTCAGCTTGATCTCGGCCGCCGATGGCGCCGGCGCCGCCGTCAGCTTCTGCGAAACGCCGCCCGGCCCGTAGCTTTCGCCGAACACCGGCCGCTTCAGCGGAAATCCGCCGTTGTTATAGAGCGCCGCGCCCCACAAGAACGCGCCATGCGTCATCATGCTGGTCCGCACTTTGGCGACGATGGCGCCGTGGCAGCCCTTGTTCCCGCACGTCTGGTCGGCCACCCGCAGGTCGCCCGGGTTGATGAAGCGTACGAACTCGTCGCTCTCGCGGTTGAGCGCGGCATAGGTCCGCGGCGGATTGGCGCTTGTGGGCCACAATGCCGCGTCGCGCGGCCGCACGTGCGCTTGCAGTTTGTCCGTGGTGTCCGCGCGGCCTCCGTGACAATCCGTGCAGGCCAGCCGGACCGCCGGAGACGCATGCATCGCTTCAATGCCCACATGGCACTTGGCCGCTTCGCAGCCCGAACTCTGCGCCTGCGCGGCGCCCGCCGAGCACCCCGCCATCGCCAGCAATGTCGCCATCCAGCGCATCAAAACACCAGCCTCACATTCACGAACGAAGAAAACTGCACCCGCCCCGTGTAGATGTCCTTGAATCCCCGCCCCGGCGCCAGCATTCCGAAGCCGCCCGTCACCACGATGTTGTCGCTCAGCAGCGGCCGGTATTGCAGCCCGATTCCCGAGTCCAACCCGATCGCATGGTGGATGTGCTCTTGAAACAGCACCGCCTCCAGCACTTCCGTGCGGTTGAACTTCGCCCAGTTCACATTCAACGTGGATTTCAGTTTGGGCGTGATTTTGGCGTCGAAACCCGCGTTATACAGCGTGATGCCCGGGTTCAGGAAGTTAGCCTGCCCTTCGAAAGCGCCCGCCCGCATGGTGGGCATCAGGCTGTTGGGGCCGAAAAGGTCTACACCCGTCCCCGTCAGCGGAATCAACTCGCGATTCAGAAAATTCGTTCCGCCCCCGTCGAATTGGTTGTTGATCAGCCCGCGGTCCGCCAGCGCCGGATTCCCCAAAAATCCGCCGCCCGCGAACTGCTGGTTGGGCACGATGGAGTCGAACCCGTTGGCTCTGCCGTCGTTCAGGTTGCCGTCGCCCGACGTGTAGAACCCCGATACCTTGAACGTCATCCAGTCCTTTTCATACGCGAGTTCCAGCGCCGCGAGCTGCGCGTTGATGTGCTGCGCATTGTTCTGCGCCGGCACGGGATTGTTATCGTCCCGCCCGAAAGCTTCGTAAAACGCGTGCGACACGTTGATGCGCCCGATGTGCCCGTCCCCCGCGATCCCCGCGTACGCCGCGCGGATCTTGTGCGGCGCCGGCAGCCCCAATGGCGCGGGCCGCGCCAGGTTCCCGTCTTTATCGATCAGAAAGCTGGCCTGGTCGTGGTTGTAGAGCAGGCTGAATTCCAGCGTGTAGCCCTTCTTCCCGAAGTCGCTCCAATACAGGTTGGCCGCCGAAACCGATTGCTGCCGCGACCGCCATTGGTTCAGCCCGCTGTTGGTGTCTTTCTCCAGCAGGCTGAAGTACGCCAGGTTGTATTGAAAGACATTGTTGTGGAACGTGCCGAAAAGCCGCGCGCCCGGCTGCTCATCGGAATAGATAAGGCCGCGGAAATCGCTCGTGAATCGCTGAATTCCCACCCGCAACGAGGTGAAATCGAAATACGCGCTGCCCTGCGAATCGCCATCCTTGCGCTTCTCGAATTCGCTCGCGCTGTTCGTGAACAGCCGCTTTTCGAAGTACAGCTCCTGCATGCCCACCGCCGTGTCGGTGCGGCGGATGCCCTCGGCCACGTCGATGTTGGTGAGCCCGTTTTCCCGCGTCAGCAGGTAGTTGATGTTGAACTCCGGCGTGATCTTCAGCTCCCAATCCACCGGCCGGAAGCCCGCATCGCCGCGAAACAGGTCGAAGCTCAAGCGGAAATCCTGCACCATCGCAAACTGCGAGCCGCGCCCGAAGAAGCCCGATTCATCTGGCTCGGCGTAGCTCGCACCCGCCGGTACCGGCACGCGCCGCTCTTCGGTCAGCGTCTCGCTCGACCCCGTAAAGTCGAAAAACAGCCGCCGCCCAAAGATGGGAAAATCGCCCTTCAATGTGCTGCGGTTGAATGGGTCCCACCACCGCGAGGAGGCGTAGATGGCATCCAGTTTTTGGTTGTCGTAGCGGCGCCATGGCGGCGCCGGAAAAATGTGCCAGCGGTTGCTGACCGCCGTCGCCTGCGCGCTTGCCGGCGGCGCCATTACACCTGCCGTCATCGCCATCGTCCGCGGCAGCATGTGCTCCGGGTTCCCTGTCTGCTCCTCCGGCGGAAGCGGCCCAACCGCGCCGAAGATCAGCGGTCGCGATCGATCTTCCGCCAGCGGCCGCTCCTTCGCCAGCGCGCGCTGCGCGTCGATATACTGCTGCAATTGTTCCGCCGGTCCCACCGCCAAACCGCCAGCCGGCTTCCGCGGCAATTTGCGCACCGGTTCCACTGCTGCGGGCGCGCCGCGCTCCGCCTGCCACCCGGTGCGAGCCAGTTGCGCTCTCTGTCCCCAAAGCGGCGCGCAACCAACCAGTCCGATTAGCACCACCGCTCGCGACCTTGGGATGCTGTCCATCTGCCGCCGCTATTCTCCCGCCGCCTTCATCCACAGCGCCGCAAAATCGGCGGGCCTGTATGTCGAAGGGTGCTCCAGATAATCGTACAGAGGTGTCACCGCATCCTGACGCCGCCCCAGCGCCGTCCCCAACGCATCGAGCGTCATCGTGGCTTGTTCGGCCGCATTGACGCCCGCATCCGCGATCCGCCGGATATCTCCGCCCATCAGCCGCAGCACCGCTTCCGCCGTGGCGCGGTCGAAGTTCTGTGCCAGGAAGCGCGCCGATAACCCGTCGGCTGTGCGTTCCATGGCCTGCGCCGCCGCCCCGATCCCCGCGCCATCCGCCACCGCGCCCAACACGCGCGTCATCTCGCTCTCGAACGCCGTTTTCTGATCCGGCGCCGCGGCCGCTACCAGTTCGCGCGCCACTTCAAATCGCGCCAGGTTCACCTGCCAGCTTCCCGGCTTGCGCCCGCCATAGCCGTGCTGGATCCGCCAGCTATCCGCGCGCAGATCGTGATGGCATTGGTAGCACTCCAGATCCGAAAACTCCGGCCAGTTCTTTTCCGCATGCGTTCCCAGCAGCCGCATGCCGCCTGCCAGCGATTCCGCCTGCCCCACGGCCCACGCCCGCACGCGCGGCAGCATATTGTCCGCCGCTGGTTTCGGATCGCGGTGGTGAGAAGGCTGTCCGGACGTGAACGTGTCCAATTCAAACGCCAGGTCGGGATGGCCCGCCGCGATCAACTCGTGGTCCACCACCTGCTCGCCCGCTCCCAGGTGGCACGCCAGGCAGGTCTTCGCGCGGGTTTGCAGGTTCTTGGTGTCCGTCATCCCCGCCGCCACGCTGGCTGCGTGCGAATTCGGCCGCGTGTGCGGTCCCAGCCATTTCTCCGCCGGTCCGTGGCACGCCTCGCACGCCACCCCGTCCGACCGCGTCTTCTCCGGCGACCCCGCCACGTGGCACACCGTGCAGCGCCGGTCGCGCGTCACATCGCCGATTTTGAGAATCTCTCCCATGCGTTTCGCGCGCGCCTCTTCCAGCACCTTGTAGGCCCGCGAGTGCTTGTCCATCACCGACCATGTGGCGTACTCGTTGCCCAGAATACGGCTGTCGCTCTCCGCCAGCGGCCGCGTTCCGCCGTGGCAGTTCGACGACGCGCACCCGCCCGCGCCGATATACAAATTCGCCGCCGGCTGCGCCAGCGCCGCTCCCGCGACTGCCAAAACCATCAGAGATGTCTTCATATCGTTACCGCTTCACGATCAACACCACCGCCAGCGCCACCGCCAGCAACACCGCTGCCGCAATCGCCGCATACAATCCCCACTGCCTCGGCTGGGCCGCTGCTCGGCCGCCACTCCCCAGCGGGTTCCCGCACTTCCGGCACACCGCCGCCGCCACCGCGTTCTGTGCCGTGCAGATGGGGCAAAACCGGACCTGCGCGGCCTCCGGCGCCTGCAAAGGCGCCGGTTTTGGCTTGGGCGGTGGAGGCGCGACAGGCGGCGCGACAGCCTGCGCAACCGGCGCCGCGGCTGCCGGAGCCGTCCGCTTCATCACTCTGGTCTTTTCTTCGTCCACCGGCACGGCCGCGGCGCGCGGCATCGCCTTGGTTTTCTCGGAAACTTGCGGCGCATTCACCACCGCCGCCGGCAACCCCAGCCCCAGCGTCGTCCGGCACAACGCCAGCGCCTGTTTCAAATCGCCGCCATTCTGCAACCTCCTGGCCGGATCCTTTTCGAGCGCCCGGTTGAGAATGAATTCGAGGCCCTCCGGCGCTTCGGCCGAGAGTTCGCTCAACTTCGGAGGCGCTTCAAACACGATCGCGCTCACTACCTGCCCCAGGCTGCGGCCGCGCGCCGAAAAAGGATGCCGCCCCGTCGCCAACTGGAAGAACACGATCCCCGCCGAAAATACGTCCGACGCCGCCGTGCACCGCTCGCCTCGGATTTGTTCCGGCGACATGTAATTCAGCGTCCCCAGCGATGAGCCAGCCTTGGTCAGTTCCGACTCCGCCACCCGCACCATCCCGAAATCCAGCACCCTCACGCGTCCCGAATCTTCCAGAAACAGGTTGGCCGGCTTGATATCGCGATGCACCAGCTTCCGCGCGTGCGCGTATTCCAGGCCCGCGCTCACCTGCTCCATGATCGAAAGCTTTTGGTCCCACGTGAACTGCCGCTCCTCGCCCATCGCCTTGCCCAGGTCCGCGCCCTCCAACAATTCCATCGCCTGGTAGAGCATGCCGTCGGCTTCGCCCACTTCGAAAACCCGCGTCAGATTCGGATGGTCCAGCCCGCGGCAGGTTCTCGGCTTCGCGCGTGAACCGTTCGCGCGCTTCGGCCGAGAGCCCATCCACCGGAATCGCTTTCACCGCGAGCACACGCCCGTCCGCGGCTTTCACCTTGAAGAGCGGCTGCGGCCCCTGGTGAATCGTCTCGATGATCTGGTACGGACCGATCTTATCCATGCTTATCCATCGTTCTCGTCCCCGTACTCCAACAGGATGGCCGTCACGTTATCCGGTCCGCCCGCCTGGTTGGCCATGGCGATCAGCTTCCGCACTTTTTGGTCGATTCCTTCCGGCCCCTCCAGCATCGCCGCGATGTTGTCATCCGCCACCGGCCCGTACAATCCGTCCGAGCACAACAGAATCTGATCTCCCGGCTCCAGCTTCTCGGCGTGCGTGCGGATCAGCACTTCCTCAAAGATCCCCACCGCCATCGTCAGCACGTTGCGATTGGGCATTTGCCGCAACCGGTCTTCGCTGAAACCCAGCATGGTCCGCAGCTCGTTGGCAAAATTCTGATCGTACGTAAGCTGCCGCAACCCGCCCGCGCGGTAGAGGTACGCCCGGCTGTCGCCCACGTTGGCCAGCACCAGCTCCGCTCCTCGCCACAGCGCCACCACCACGGTGGATCCCATGCCCTCGCATTCGCGCCGGGTACGCGCCGTCTCCAGCACCCGCGCGTTCGCCGCGCGGATCGCTTCCTTCGCTATCTCCTCCGTCGTCAGACCCGCCTCCGGCTCGCGCAGATACTGGGCCACCGTCTCTACCGTCACGGCCGACCCTACTTCTCCGCAGTTCTCCCCGCCCATGCCATCCGCCAGAATTGCCGCGCCCAACTCGCCCAACACCACCCACGCATCCTCGTTGTTCGCGCGCTGCCGCCCCACATCCGTCGCTCCGAAGAACTTCATTGCGCGCCCCCTGTCAACGCTTCCGTCGGCCGTCGTTCCCGGTCCTTTTCCAGCGTCCGGTTGTGATACAGGTGGCACTCCGAACAGCGGTCCAGGCCCGGCTCGCTCTTGCCATGGCACGGCAGGCAGCTCTTCATCGCCGGAATCAGGACGTCCGCCGTTTTGGTGCTGGCGCGCGCCGCCGCGTGGCACGATTCGCACTCCACCGCCCTGTGCGGCCGATGCGCGAACTCCGCCCGCGCGAACCACGGCTCGCCCTCGGGCTTGGTCTCCACGTACCGCCCCGCAATGCGGTTCACCGGTTTCACCATCGCGTACGCCGCCATGGTGTGGCAGTACCCGCACTTCCGGCCGAAGAGGTAATCCTCCGAGTCCTTCACCACGCGCTCCAGCCAGTTCGCGGCCGGCGCCAGGTCATTGCCTAGCGGCTTGTGCACAATCGCCGGATTCGCCGCCAGCGCGTCGCGATACGCACGCGCAATGAATTCGCGGATGGTCTTCGCATCTTTGGTGTGTGGCGCGGGCAGTCCGTTCGGCCCCAGCAAGTGGTACACATCGAACTCCAGCTCGCGCGCGTGGCATTGTTTGCAATTCTGTTCGAACGTGACCGGCAGCAGCTCCCCCGTCGCCGAGTTGCGGTCCGTCACGTGGCAATCGCCGCACTTCATCGGCAGCTTCATCCCGCGGATGGTCTTGGCTTGCGCCGGCATGTGGATCGCGTGGTTGAGCCGCAAGGGCCGCGCATCCGCCAGCGTCCCCGCTGAAAACTCCGGATGTTTCTCCGTCCGGAAAGCCGTGATGCTCACCGCCTTGATGGTCACGCCGCTGGCATGCGCTTTCAGATCGGCGTGGCAGCTCGTGCAATTCTCGCTCGCCACTTCCCCGAGCGCCGCCTTGCCGCGGTGCTCCATGTGGCATTGCGCGCATACCACCACCGTGTTGCCTTTGCCCCTATCCACCATCTTGGCGGGATGCGGCGCTCCGTCGTGGCAGCCTTGGCAGGCGCGGTCCGGCGCCCTCTTGAACGATTGGTCATGGCACACCTCGCAGCGCTGCGCGAACAAATCGTGCGCTTCCGAAACCGGCCCATTGGCAATCGCTTTGCGGCTCCCGCCCACGCCCAGCAGCAGCGGAACGCTCGCCCCCGCCGCCGCGGCCACCAGCAGCCACGTCAGCCGGCTGCGCGCCACCGCCAGCAGCCTCGGCCGGTTCAGATAGCTCAGGTCCAGCCGCTGCGCCACACCCTTGGTATCACGTATGCGGCGCTGGTACTCGAGTGGCTTCTCTTCCTTGGCCATGTCAGTACCTCAACGACAGCACGGCATGAACCGCGGTGAGCACCAGGAAGGCGAAAGAGAGCGGCACGTGCACCAGCAGCCACGTATGCAGCCACAGGTGCAGCCGCCGCTGCACCAGGAGCTGCCGCCGTTCCTGGCAGATCTCTTCCAGGTCGCGCAACACCACGTGCGCCGCCACCGGCATGATGGTCCGCAGATGGGCGAAATATGCCGCCACCAGGTCCGCCCGCGCGAACACCTTGCGCGAAAAACCCGCCGGCCGCTCCGCCAGATACGGCCGGATTTCTTGCAGGTAGTGCGCGCGCAGAGCCTCCCGCGCGCCTTCTTCCACTTCGATCTGCGGCGTTTCCTTGCGCTTCTCCACCGCCGCCTGCACTTTTTCCGCGGCGCTCTTCTTCTGCGCCGGATCGAAATATTGCTTCACGCCCCCGGCGTGTACGAATTCCGGTGTCTCGTCTCCCAGTCCCAGGTCAGCCGTGATGAACTCCACTCGTTCATCGGCTTCCACCCGCAGTCCCGCAATCACCGTCGGGATCTGCTCGAAAATGGTTTCGTGCGTCACCAGCTCCGTCATGCGCCGCGGCAGCGTGTGTTGCAGCGCCACGCCGAAGATGCCGCTCCCCACAATCGCCGCGAATAGCCACATCAGCAGGGCCGCCAGGCCGTGACCCCAGTGGAACCCCGAATGCATCAGGATCAGCAGAAAACTCAGTAGCCCCAGCCACACGTGCGCGCTCAGCCACGTCTTCACGCGCCCCAGCGGAGACGCCGGATACTTCTTCCGCAGCCCCAGCAGGCACTCGAAGATGATGATGCCGGTCCCCAGCGACGCAAATAGCAGCCCCATGATGGAGCCGCCCTGCGCTCCGTTCGGCGAAAGCAGCACGTACGCGATGTACGCGCCCAGCGCCGCCACCGCGGTTGCCGCCGTGCCCCACCCCCAGCGCGTCTGTCTTCCGTCGAGGATCATTGCCCCTGCCCCGCCAGAAACTCCATCCTCATCTCGCCCATCTCAATCACGTCGCCCGGGCGCAGCTCCGTCTCCATCACCGCGTTGCCGTTCACCAGTGTCCCGTTGGTGGAATTCAGGTCGCGCAGAACAAAGCGATTCTCTTCGCACACAATCACCGCCTGCGCCCGCGACATCTCGCTATCGTCCGCAAACCGGTAATCGTTGTCCGCCCCGCGCCCAAACGTGGTCGAGGGATACCGCAATTGCAGGAGCGAACCGGCGCGCGGACCCGACACAATCTTCAACCGCGGCAGCAGGTCCAGCAGTTCGCCTACGTTCGAATAGACTTTGGTCTCGATGTTCGCCCCCAGCGCTGTGCCTTCCACCGGCGCAAGCGGCGCGCGCGCCGGCACCATCAGTTGAATACCCGCCAGGTCGCGCGCGAAGAAGCTCTTAGGCTCCACGCGAATGGCCGCATCGTGCGGGCACGCCCGCACGCAGTTCGGCTCCGCGAATTCCGCGCACAAATCGCACACCACCGCCTTGGGCCGCGGCTCGGCCTTCTGTTTCCTGCCGCCCGCCATGATCTCCACGACGTTGATGTTCCCGTAGGGGCAATCCGTCGCGCAGTTCCCGCACCCGATGCACCAATCTTCGATCACGATATCCAGCGTGTCCTTGCGCCGGATCGAACCCACCGGGCAGCGCGTCATGCACAACGGATCCATGCACGCCCGGCAGCTCGTCGCCACCAGGAAATTCTCGAACCGCAAACCGTCCCGCACCAGCCGCGTCACTCCATCCGAATGCGTCGCCACGCAGGCCTTGACGCATTCGTCGCAGCGCGTGCACTTGTTCAGGTCCAGCAGCAGCAGGTTCTGCCCCTGCATCAATTCCTGCTCCAGAAACGTGGATAGCGACGCCTGTTGCACCCGCCCCAACAGATCGATGTCCATCTGCCGCCGCGCCCGCGCCACTTCCCCGATCGCCGACGCCACCTCCGGAAAACTATCCAGCATCTTGGCGAAATCCTCTGCCTTGATGCGCACCAGTTGCACGAAATCCACCGCCGTGCACGTAGCCGTTCGCCGCCCCGATTGCAGCGGATCCTCGATCACCTCGAAGGTCGTCTCGCCGATCACGAAACTGCCCCCCGGCTCGACCAGCGCCGTATCCACCGGCCGCATCCGGAACGTAATCGGGTTCTTCCCCGCCGCCAGTCGCGTCACCCGAAGCTGCGGCCCTTCGACCTGCATTTCCGCGTGCTCGCGCGAAATGTATTCGTCCCAGGGCACAGCCAGGCCGCTCGCCGCTGGCGCGCGTCCCACCGTCACCGCCTCCGCCGAAACCTCCGCTTCCGCCACCTGTCCCGGTTTCAAGCCTTTCGCCCGCACCCGGAAGCGCGGCGGCAGCAGTCCCATTTCCCCCAGGTACGACCCTCGCGACAAATAGGTCAGCACCAGTTCGCCGCCCGGAAAAATCTGCGAGACCTTCACGAATCCCAGCCGGATCATGTAGAACGAATCCGCCACTTCGCCCTGCTTGCAGATCACCTGTCCCGGCGCCACGTCGACCAGTTCCACACGTTCCCGCAAATAGTCCAGGAACTCCCTGCTCAGGTTCTTAAAAACCGGTACCGACCGCAAATGGCTATCCAGCGCACGCGTGCGATAGTTGCGGTTCAGTTTGTCCTTGAAGGCCGCGGCATTATATAGGACGTTGTTCAGGATGTTGGGCAGCATCTCCAACACCACGACGTCCGTCTTGGCGCGCGCCGTGGCCGACCGCGGATAGAACTTCGGCCGCTTCAACCGCTCCTGTTTCAGCGCCGCCAACGCCGCCAATTCGCCAATCAGGTCGCCGGCGTACACCTCCGCAATGGGGTTTTCCATCGGCAGGTCCACCGGACCGTCAATAGGGATGTGGGTACGCCATTCTCCGCCCCGTGTCGCCGGTGTCCCCTTGATGTATTTGGTGATTTTGGTGAGCCCGCCCCACCAACTGGTGCCCGTGCGGCGTGCGCTTTCCACCCGCGACACCGGGCTGTTCAGGTATAGTTCCACCGCGCCCGAGAGGATGTAAAACGCTGTCGTCCCGTTTTCCCCCTCGCGCATGAGGATCTCGCCCGAGCGGTACTCCTTGCGCGCGATGGCTCCAGGAAACTTGTCCCAGATTTCCTTGCGGATTCCAACAAAATCCGGTATGGCGGCAAGTTGCTCCGCAGTCAGGATTTCCCCTCCCAGATCCGCGGCCGGAATAACGTCTCTCGCCGTTCGGGTCCCCTCCCCGTGATTCGACCTAGTATGCCAGATTTACCACCGTTTGGCGAGCATATCGATCCCATATCCACAATTTGGACCAATACCACCACTTCCCTGCTGTTGTTGTGCGAAATTCTACACTTTTTCCATACCCCTGTCGAATGAATTGCCATAACATGAAGCCATGAGGAAACTAAGATCTCTAACCCTCATATGCGCGATTGCCGTGACGCTAGTCGCCTTCGCCGATGTCACAGTTCATGCGCAGACAAAACAGGTCAAGGTTGAGAACGCCAAGTCCGCGAGTACCTTTAAGGGGGATGATCTGTACCGCCAATTCTGCGCCGTTTGCCACGGTCCCGATGGCAAAGGTAACGGCCCCGCGGCGAGTGCCCTGAAGGTCAGAGCCACCGATCTCACTCAACTGACCCGGCAGAACAACGGCAAGTTCCCCGCCCTGCATGTGAAAAACATCCTGACTGGCGTGGACGCCGTCGCCGCTCATGGCAACGTCCAGATGCCCACCTGGGGTGACACCTTCAAGTCCATCAGCGCCAACGGAACCTCCGGCGCAATGCGCATCGACGCCCTGGCGGAATACCTCCAGAGGATCCAGCGCTAGATCCAGGCGTAGCAAGCTTTCCAACCTGCAACGCCAGCACTCTGGCCTATGCCGGACAAGCTGGGCGCCACAGGACCGGAAGACCTCCTCGCAGGATAGCCTCTACATGGAGAGCCGCCGGCCCACATCGACGATAAGGCTGAGAAATAGAATTCGGACAACCGGATTCCCGCGTATTGGATTAGCACAATTGCCGCTAACCCTCGCTTCGAACGGGCGCCGCCGGGCGCTAGAAAGATAGGGTTTTCCGGCTATGGATTTTCCCGACACGGCGACAACTGTGCCTTGCGGGAAAAAACGACTCCAAAAAACAGCAAAATTCGCAGGATCAAAACTGGCCGCGGGGTGTATACTCATTTCCATATTAACGGAGCTTGTACTCCGAAATAGAAATCCCGAGTGAAAGGAAACTAATAGATGATGAGGTCCTTATCGGTAACTTTCATTCTGATGCTCGCCATGGCACCCGCATGCTTGCCACAGCAGCCAAACGGATCGCTTGGTGGCCTCGTTACGGATCCGCAGGACGCCGCGGTTCCGCATGCGAAGATCGAAGTGGCGAGTTCCGCAAATGGGTTGAAACTCTCGGCTGAGACTAATGATCGTGGACAATGGACGCTGCCGGCGCTACTGGTCGGTACCTATGAGGCAACCGTTACTGCCACAGGGTTCAAAACTGCTGTCATCAAGGGTATCAAAATCGATCCGTCCACACCAGCCACGCTGAATGTGGTCTTGGAACTTGGAGCAGTGAGCGAAACCGTTGAAGTCGCGGGTGGTGCGGACGTCTTACAGACTGCGTCTGCCGCAGTCAGCTCCACCCTGGTGGGCCGGCAACTGGACGAGTTGCCTTTCTCCAGCCGCAACTTGACCGAACTGATGGTGACTCAGCCGGGGGCCACGAGTCCGGGTATCCCGAGATCGACCTCAATGAATGGATTGCCGCGCGGCGCCATGAACATCACCATCGATGGCATCGACATACAGGACAATTCCGCCCGCACGTCCGACGGGTTCTACAATGCCGTTCAGCCGCGAACGGACGCTATGGAGGAGGTCACCGTATCAACCGCGGCCCAAGGCGCCACCAGCGCCGGCGAGGGCGCTGCCCAAATCGGTTTCGTTACCCGCGCCGGCACCAACGAGTGGCACGGCGGCGCCTACTGGCAGACCCGTAATACGGACCTGAATGCGAACTACTACTTTAACAATCTGACCGGATTGCCTCGCAGCCGGCTTATCCTGAACCAGTTCGGGGGCCGAGTGGGCGGCCCGATCTGGAAAAATAAGTTGTTCTTTTTCGCTGCTTACGAGAACGTGCAGTTGCCGCTGTCGTCCACTGGCGCTGCAACGATCCTGACCCCCAACGCACGCCAAGGGATTTTCACCTATCAGGACACTGTCACGAAACAGCTCGACACCGTGAACCTCTATCAATTGGCCGCAGCGGCAAATCCAAGCCTGCCATCGAGCGTACGGCCCTATTCAATTTCCCCCAATCCAATCCTGGCCAGCAGTTTCGCGCAGATTGCCAACCTTACGACGGGCGCCGGTACGATCATCAGCCTGGCGGCGTCGAATAATGATTACAACCGGGATAGTTACACTTACCAGGTCTCTGGCGCGAACAATCGCTACTTTCCTGTCGTGCGCCTTGATTACAACTTGACGGAAAAGCAACACATCGAGGTAGTCTGGAATTACCAGAACAACCTAAGGCTTCCAGACCAGGCGAACAGTATAATTCCAGTTTTTCCCGGTACAGGGACGGTGCTTGGCAGCAGTGAGGTTGCCGGTCTGCGCTCAATCACGTTCATTGGTGTAGTGGCGCTCCGTTCAGTTATCTCGACGAATATTACCAATGAGGTGCGGTATGGCGATCAGGGCGGAGACACATGGTTCTACAGCCAGATCGGTCCGGCCCAATTTGCACCATGGGGAGGGTACGCGCCGATCTTCGGTTCCCCGAGTTATCTTACGAACCCATACAGCACTGCTAACACTCAGCAGCGCAACACGCCGGTCAAACAATTTAGTGATAATGTTACATGGATTCGCGGCTCGCACATCTTGACCCTTGGCGGCTCACTTACGCAAGTGAATATCTGGGAGAAGGTCTACAACACTCAGGTAATGCCAACCATTACCTTCGGCATAGCATCGGGGGATCCCGTGGACACTGGCGCAACCAATATATTCACGGCTTCCAATTTCCCCAATAGCACGCCTACGAATCTGTCGGACGCTGCCAATTTGTACGCAGTCCTGACCGGACGCGTCTCGGCCATCAACCGGTCTGTGTCGCCTTCGGAGGCGACGAAAGCCTACGGAGCCAACCCCGCCATCGATCGCGATCGCTACCGCGAAATGGCTCTTTTCATCCAAGATGCGTGGAAGGTGTCCCCTTCCGTTACATTGACCTACGGCCTTCGCTGGAACCCGCAGTTGTCGTACGTGAACCAGGACGGGATCTACACCCATCCAGGCTACGCTGGGGTCTGGGGTGTATCGGGTGTCGGTAATCTGTTTGAACCAGGCACGTTGACAGGCAGTGTTCCCCAGTATTCCGTGGTGACGCCCGGTCAAACACCGTATCCGGCGACGCTCAAGACCTTTTTGCCTTCCATCGGACTTGCCTGGTCGCCACAGGCCGGTGGCGGGCCATTTGGCCGGCTTTTGGGCAAGTCGGTATTTCGCGCAGGCTATACGGTTCTCCACTTTGCGCCCGGACATGGCTGCTTTTATGAGCGTCTGGGGCAACAACCAAGGCAAGAACGTGTCGACCTCGGTCGATCCGGTCAACTACCCGGCTCAATTCGGTCCGGCGGGATCGGTACTTTTTAGCGATGCGAGCCTGCCGACGCGGAGCGCTTCCGTAACGTCCCCGCTTCCGGTCCTGGCAGGACAGGCAGTTTACGATTACAGCCCGCACCTGAGGCCGCAGTACGTGCAATCGTGGGAGCAAGGGTTCCAACGCGAGTTGACACGCGACACCGTTCTCGAATTGAACTATGTCGGAAATCATGCG
The DNA here is from genome assembly GCA_963842505.1 of Bryobacterales bacterium. Classification (GTDB taxonomy): domain Bacteria; phylum Acidobacteriota; class Terriglobia; order Bryobacterales; family Bryobacteraceae; genus PALSA-129. The sequence continues at coordinate 2,314,600 of CAWJGZ010000001.1, read as the reverse complement.
GTCGGCCTGTGGCGCGATGTGAATCTGAACGAAACGAACGTGCTGAACAACAATTTTCTCAGTCAATTCTCGGCGGCACAGACGAACCTGGCAATTGCAAGATCGGTGACTCCTTCAAGTGTCAATTTTGGAAACCAGGGGCTACCCGGGCAAACCAACGTCCCGATACTCTCGACGGCCCTGGGTTTCGTCAGCGACACCAGCACCGCCACCCTGCTTCAGCAGGGGCAGGCGGGATCGCTGGCCACCGGCATCGCCAATAACAGCGCGCGAATGGCCCGTTTGGTCGCCGCAGGCTATCCAGCAAATCTGTTCTGGGTGAATCCGACCGCGAGCGGCGGTGCGTTCCTGGTGACCAACGGGGGGAGCGAGAACCTACAATGCGCTTCAGGTGCAGTTGCGCCGGCGTCTCAGCGAGGGTCTGCTGGTCCAAGTGTCATATACGTGGTCGCATGCACTGGGGAATAGCTTCTCCAGCGGGTTGGCGGCATCGCCAACCACGCTGCGGGATGCCGCACTGAACAAGGGGCCCACCCCATGGGATATTCGCAATGCTGTCAAACTCAACTGGATTTACGAGTTGCCGTTTGGCCCCGGCCGCAAATTTCTGGCCAATGGCGCCAGCCGCATCGTAAACAGAGCTCTGGAAGGATGGCAGATCGCCAGCGTGGCGCGGATCCAATCCGGATCGCCCGAACCGCTCACTAGTGGCCGCGAGTCCTTCAATCAGAACGACGCCGGCGTCGTGCTCAACAACACGACCACGAGTGAACTCCAGAGCATGATGCAAATCCGCAAAGTTACTAATGCGAACGGAGTGGGGGCGGTGTATTTCTTGCCGCAATCGCTGGTCAATAATACTTTGGCGGCGTACAATATTGGCGCTGGCACGCTGGATACGAGCCAGCCGTATGTGGGGCCACCTACAACACCGGGCCAACCGGGCGACCTGATCTTTCTCTATGGCCCATGGCAACAGAAGTGGGACGTGAGCCTGGTTAAGATCACCAAACTGGCCGAGCACAAGGAGCTGGAGTTACGGGCTCAGGCTCTGAACGTGTTTAATCTGACGAACTTCATTTTGTCGGGAGGGATCCGCGATCCAGGATCATCCATTGCGCTCAACGGCGGCTTCGGACAAACCACCAACGCCTATGTGGATTTAGCCAATACCAACGACCCGGGCGGACGTGTGATCGAGTTTGTGCTGAGGTTTAACTTCTGATGTGGAGCGACCTGCCCGCGGCGCAATGTAGCCCCCGCAATGGACCCGCCCTTCGGCGTGATAAGCTCTGCCTTATGATTCGTCCCCTGCTGGTCTTTATCCTCTCCGCGGTCTGCTGGGCCCAACCGCAGGCCCAGCCTCTGTTTCCCAACCGGGAAGGCGACTGGATCGCTCACGATTTCCAGTTCCAGTCCGGTGAAAAGATGGCCGAATTGCGCCTCCACTACACCACTCTGGGCGCTCCCACACGCGATGCCGCCGGCCACGTAAATAACGCCGTCATCATCATGCACGGCACCACCGGCAGCGGCCACCCCTTCGCCACCAACCCGGGCTTCGCCGGCGAGCTTTTTGGCAAAGGCCAGCCGCTCGATATCGAAAAGTATTACATCATCCTTCCCGACGCCATCGGCCACGGCAAGTCCAGCAAGCCCAGTGACGGCCTGCACGCCAAATTCCCGCACTACACCTATGACGACATGGTACGCGCCGATTACCTGCTGCTCCATGACGGCCTCAACGTCGACCACCTTCGCTTGGTTATGGGCACGTCCATGGGATGCATGCATAGCTGGGTTTGGGGCGAAATGTACCCTGATTACATGGACGCGCTGATGCCGCTGGCTTGCGCGCCGGTGGAGATCGCCGGCCGCAACCGCATGTTCCGCGCCATGATCATCCAGGCCATCCGCGGCGATCCTGATTGGAACAACGGCGAGTACACCAAGCCGCCTGTCAACGGCCTCATCGCCGCCGAGTACGCCATGTGGATGATGACCTCCAGCCCCCTGCAGTTGCACAAGCAGAACCCCACCCACCAGCAGGCCGATGCCGCCGTCGCGCGTCTCCGCCAGTCGGCCGCCCACATCGACGCCAACGACATGCTCTACGCCTACGAGTCCTCCACCGAATACAACCCCGCGCCCAACCTCGGCAAGATCAAAGCGCCGCTCTTCGCCGTCAATTCCGAGGACGATGAGGTCAACCCGCCCGAGCTCCGCATCCTGGAGCGCGAAATCCAGCAGGTCCCGCACGGCCGCTTCATCCTCATCCCCACCAGCGACGAAACCCGCGGCCACGGCACCCACACCCGCGCGGTCGTCTGGAAAAAGTATCTGGCCGAGCTCCTGCAGCTATCCGAGCACCACGCCGCCCTGATGGATCCTCGCAACGATTACTGGAAACAGAACGCGCCGCCCGTCTTTCAAGTGAAAATCTCGACCACCCAGGGCGATTTCACCATCGAAGCCCATCGCGATTGGGCGCCCCGCGGCGTTGACCGCTTCTATGACCTGGTCCGGGCCGGGTTCTATGACGACTCCCGCTTTTACCGCGTTATCCGCGGCGATTTCGCCCAATTTGGCATTCCCGGCGATCCCACCATCGCCTCTGTCTGGCGCAACCAGAGCTTCCCCGACGACCCCGTCACCGAGAGCAACACCCGTGGCTTCGTCGCCTACGCCATGACCGGCCCCGACGCCCGCACCACCCAACTCTATATCGTCATGGGCGATCGCGCGAGGCAGGACAAAGACGGCTTCGCTCCCATCGGCAAAGTCGTCTCCGGAATGGAGATTGTCGACCGGCTCTATTCCGGTTATGGCGAAAGCGCCGGCGGCGGCATGCGCGGCGGCAAACAGGCTCCGCTCTTCGAAGGCGGCAACGCTTATCTCGATGCCGCCTTCCCCAAGCTCGACAAGCTGCTTAGCGCCGCCGTCACCCCTTAGGGCCGTAGCTCTTCACGGCGTGCTGAATCCCCGCCCCGGCCGCCGCCAGGTCCTGCGGGGTCATCGCCGGCACTACCGCGATCCGTGCATTGAAAGCCAGAAAGAAAGGTTCCGCCACCGCCGGCAGTTGCGACGAATCCGTCATATCGAAAAAGATATATCCCGTTCGTTCGCCGTCTCTGGCGGCAAAGTACGCCGCCTCCGGCTTGATCTCCCCCAGGATGCGTTGTATGGTCGACCCCAGCGTCCCATTCGCAGCCGCCGCATTCCCCGCTTCCACCGGAATCGATACCGTCATCATCATGCGCATTTCGTCAGGCCCCTCCAAGGGCATGGGAAAGTATACACCAGTGCTAGTGGAATATACTCTTCGGAATCATGCCATGCACGCCCTTGGTGCCGTCCACCGCTTGCGTCACGTTGAAATCCACCGCGACCGAGGCCAGCGCGTAAGCTTCTTCGCGCGACAGGTGCTTTTCCGTCACCAGGAAATCGATGGTCTCCCGCACCGCCAGAATCAGCGCCTGCGTTAAATCCGGGTCCAGCCCCATGGCAATCCAGTGCGTCGGCGTTTCCCCGCGCGGCCATTTCAGCTTCATGTCTTTCCGCACCACGAATTGAAACGTCCCCGTCAGCGAAGTCTCCATCGCGGTGATATCCACTTCACCGTTGCCCTGTCCCGCGTGCCCGTCTCCCACCAGAAACAGCGCGCCCGGGACGAACACGGGAATGTACAGTGTTGTGCCCGCCACCAGGTCTTTGTTATCCAGGTTGCCGGCGTGCTGGCCGGGCGGTGCGCTGTCCACCTTTCCCTTCGACGGATCCGGCGCCACGCCCATGCTGCCGAAAAACGGGTGCAGGGGAATTTCGATGTTGTCCGCGAACCGGGCCACGTTGCGTTTCAGATCGAGTGGTATGAGCTTGGTGCGGCCGCGTTCAAAATCGCTGGCCGGCAGCACGCCGCGTTGCGGGCTGAATCCGTTCGTGGCGTACGGCACCGCTAACTGGATCTTCTGAATCCGCACTTCCAGCACGTCGCCCGGCTCGGCGCCTTCTATATAAATAGGACCGGTAAGAATGTGCCCGCCCGGGCCTCGCTCCTCGCGCGGCGGCTGGTTGGCGTAGATAGCCTTCCACTCCGGCTGGATATCCTCGTCCTTCACTCCAACCCTCGCCAGCGCAGCCGGGTTGCTGGTGCTCATGGTCAGGATTTCAACCGTGTCGCCGGACTTGATCCGCAGCGCCGGCTTGTCACCCGACCAGTAATGGCCCCAGACCACCGTGGCCGGGCCGGACTTGAGCTGATAGTCGGCGGCCGGAGCGGCCGCCAGAGCTGTCAGGAAAACCAAAAGCAATTTCATGGTATGCAGCGATTCTATCGCAGTTCGTGGAGCGAGCCTCCGGCCCGCAACGCCGGCTTTCCAGCCGGCGCCCCCCTTTTTCGACCCGGTCTTACTTCGCCAGTAGCATGGCGGCCGGCACAAACCGGTTGTCACCCGCGCCCTCACCCAACGCCGCACCGCGTTGCTATGCTATCCATTTGTAGTCCGTCTACATCCCGGAGGCTTCATGTTTCGTCGTCTTCTCGGCGCTCTGGCCATCGCCACGGCTCTGCTCATCCCCGCGCGCGCGCAAACCAAGCTGCTGCGCTTTCCCGATATTCACGGCAATCAACTGGTCTTCACCTACGGCGGAGACTTGTGGACCGCATCCACTTCCGGTGGCGCTGCCATGCGCCTCACCGCTCATCCCGGCATGGAACTCTTCGCCAAGTTCTCACCCGACGGCAAGTGGATCGCCTTCACTGGCCAGTACGATGGCGATGAGCAGGTCTACGTCATGCCCGCTGCCGGCGGCGAGCCCCGCCAATTGACCTTCTACCCCGCCCGCGGCCCGCTCGCCCCGCGCTGGGGCTACGACAACCAGGTCTACGGCTGGACCAACGACGGCAAACGCGTCATCTTCCGCACTCTCCGCGATGGCTGGTTCAACGGCTTGAGCCGCCTCTACACCGTCTCCATCGATGGCGGTCCCTCCGAGCCTCTGCCCATGCCATGTGCCGGCTCGGGTTCTTTCTCGCCGGCCGGCACCAAGATTGTCTATTCCCCGCAGGCCCGCGATTTCCGCACTGAAAAGCGCTACGGCGGCGGCACCGCCAACCAACTCTACATTTTCGACGTCGAAACCCACGACGCCAGGAAAATCAGCGAGGGCGACCGCGCCAGTCGCGACCCCATGTGGATCGGCAATTCCATTTACTTCGATTCCGACCGCGACGGCCACTTCAATCTCTACGCCTACGATGTTTCCAGCGCTAAGACCACCCAACTCACCTTCAATAAGACCTTCGATCTCCGCTGGCCCGGCACCGACCGTAACTCACGCATCGTTTACGAGCTCGACGGCGAATTGCAGATCTTCGACGTCAAGTCCCACAAAACCATACCCGTTTCCATCACCGTTCCCACCGACGGCCTGGCCCGCCGTCCCAGCCGCGTCAACGCCGGCAGCCTCATTGAAGAGTTTCAACTTAGTCCCAAGGGAGAGCGCGCCTTGTTCTCCGCCCGCGGCGATATCTTCACGGTCCCCGTCGAGAAGGGTCCCGTGCGCAATCTCACCAACAGCTCCGGCGCTCACGATAAGTGGCCTTCCTGGTCTCCCGATGGCTCCAAGATCGCCTATATCTCCGATCAGTCCGGCGAAGAAGAAATCTGGCTCGTGCCCCAGGACGGATCCGCTCCCGCCGAGCAACTTACTACCGGCGGCAAAGCCATGCGCTATGGCCCCGAATGGTCCCCCGATGGCAAGAACATCGCCTTTTCCGACAAGGACGGCAGGCTCTACTCCGTCACCGTCGCCGACCATAAATTGAAAGAAATCGCCCATGATACGAATGGTGTCATTTCCGACTACGCCTGGTCCCCGCGCGGCAATTTCCTCGCATTTAGCAAATTTGCCGCCAATGGTTTCGGCTCCATCTACATCGCCAGCCCCGATGGCCAATTGCACCAGTTGACCAGCGAGTCTTTCGCATCGCGCGAGCCCGTCTGGGACCCCGACGGCAACTACCTCTACTTCTTCAGCGACCACGAATTCGCTCCCATGATTTCCACTCGCGAGTTCGATTACGCCACCACCCGCAACACCGAAATCTACGCGCTGGCCCTTCGCAAGGACGTCAAGAACCCCTTCCCGCCCGAAAGCGATGAAGTAACGGTCACTAAGGAAGACACTCCTAAGGACGCCAAGAAGGACGAAAAGAAAGACGACCAGCCCAAGGCTCTGGTGATCGATTTCGATGGCATTCAATCGCGCGTCGCCCGCGTTCCCGTGGAGGCCGGCAATTACAGCAACCTTCTGGCCAAAAGCGGCTACTTGATTTACGGCGCCTACCCCAACTCTTATTACGGCCGCCAGCCCGATACCAAGAGTTCCATCCGCATCTATTCCCTCAAGGATCGCAAGGAAACCACCCTCCTCGAAGATGATATGGGATTCATTATGTCCCACGATGGTTCCAAGCTGCTGACGCGCGCGGCCTCCGGTTTCTCCATCATGGACGCCACGCCCACCGGCGCCGCTGGAAAGAAATCCGTCTCCACCGCCAACCTCTTTGTGGACCGCGTCCCGGCCCAGGAGTGGACCCAGATCTTCAACGAAGTCTGGCGCCGCTATCGAGATTTCTTCTATGTGCCCAACATGCACGGCTACGATTGGGAGGCGCTGCGCAAACAATATGAGCCGCTGCTCCAATACGTCTCCCATCGCTCCGACCTCACCTATGTCATCAGCGAAATGATTTCCGAACTCACCGTGCAGCACGCCTACGTCGAAGGCGGCGATTTCACCATCCCGCCGCGTCCCCGCGTGGCCCTGCCCGGCGCGCGCTTCACCCTTGACCAGGTCTCCAATCGCTACCGCATTTCGAAAATTTTCGCCGGCCAGAACGAAGAGGACGCCTACCGTTCCCCGCTCACCGAAATCGGCGTCGACGTCAAAGTCGGCGATTACGTCCTCGCGATCAACGGCCACGACCTCACCGGCAAGGACGATCCCTACCGCCTGCTGCGCAATGCCGCCGATAGCCCCGTGCAATGGCTGGTCAATTCCACCCCATCCACCGAAGGCGCCCGCACCATTTCCTATCGCCCCATCACCGATGAGAGCAAGCTGGTCTACTTCGATTGGGTCGCCGCCAATCGCCGCCGCGTGGATGAGCTCTCCGGCGGCCGCATCGGCTACCTCCACGTCCCCGACATGGGCGCCGACGGCATCAGCGAATTCATCAAGTGGTATTACCCGCAACTCCGCAAAGACGGCCTGATCATCGACGATCGCGCCAATGGCGGCGGCAACGTCTCGCGCATGCTCATCGAGCGCCTCAGCAAGCACCTGCTCGGCGCCCAGATCAGCCGCACCATCGAACAGCCCGAGCTTTACCCCGACGCGGTTTTCATCGGCCCCATGGTCACCCTGCTCGATGGCAATTCCGCTTCCGACGGCGACATTTTTCCGGCCATGTTCCGCGCCGCTGGCCTCGGCCCGCTAATCGGCAAACGCAGTTGGGGCGGTGTCGTCGGCATCGGCGACCACGGGCAGTTGATCGACGGCGGCCACGTCAACGTGCCGGAAGCCGGCTTCACCAACGCCAAAGGCGAATGGATCATCGAAGGTCACGGCGTCGACCCCGATATCGAAGTCGACAACGACCCGGCCTCCGTCATTCAAGGCAAGGACCCGCAGCTCGAGCGCGCCGTGGCCGAGGTAATGAAGAAGCTGAAGGAGAATCCGCCCCAGCCGCCCACGCGCCACGCAGACCCGATCAAGCTGAAGTAGCACGTGGAACAGACCATCGCTTTTCGTGGTCTGTTCGAGTGGGGTCCGTGGAGCGGGCCTCCGGCCCGCAACGCCGGCTTTCCAGCCGGCGCCCCGCTTTTTCGACCCTGTTGGAGTGGGCCTCGCGCGTCTACACCGCGTCAGCGGTCAACGGAGATCGTCGGCTTTGGGGAGGAATGCGGAAGTCCACCCGCCGCCTAGCGCCTTGATCAGCAAGACGCTGGCATCCAAGCGGCGCCTGAGGATGTCGAGCTCGTTTCGCTCGTTCTCAAGCGCAATCGTCTGCGCTGTGAGGACGTGCAAATACGGATCGGCGCCTTCCCGGTAGCGGTTGCTGACGAGCTCCAGCGATTCGCGGGCAGATGCGGTCGCCTCCTGCTGTTGCTGCGCCTCGCGCTCCAGAACTCGCAGCACGATGAGGTTGTCCTCTACCTGCTGAAAGGCCGCCAGTGCGGTCTGGCGATAGGCCGCGACCTCGGCGTCGTAGCTCGCCACGGCGGTTTCGGACACGGCGCGGCGGCGTCCGGCGTCGAACAGAGTCTCCGCCATGGACGGTCCAACGGCCCAGAAGCGGCTGGGCCATGTGAGCCAACTCGTGATCGAGTGGCCTTCCAGGCCGACCGCGGCGCTCAGAGCCACCGTAGGATAATAGGCTGCCCGGGCGATACCGATCTGCTCATTGGCCTCGGCCACGCGCCGCTCCGCCGCCGCGATGTCGGGCCGGCGTTCGAGAAGTTGCGAGGGTAATCCAACCGGAATGTCCGGAGGTGCCAGGCGTGGCTCTGCCTCCGGAACGCTGAGGGCCGACGGCGGCTTTCCGGTTAGAACCGCGATGGCGTGTTCGTATTGCGCCCTCTGCACGGTGATGTCGGTGTCGGCAACCGAGGCGCTGTCGAGTTGCGTCTTGGCCTGCGCTACGTCCGTCTTTGGCGCGGCGCCTTCTTCGAAGCGGTTGGTAGTCAAGCGCAGCGCTTCGCGGTAGCTTTCGAGAGTTTGATCCAACAGGCGCTTCTGGGCGTCGGCGCTGCGCAGATCGAGGTAGTCAAGTGCCAGCTCGGCATGAAGAATCAGCCGCACCGACTCCAGATCCGCGGCGCTCGCCTGAGCCTCTTCGCGGGTTGCGGCGACTTGCTGTCGAATGCGTCCCCAAATATCCAGTTCGTACGACACGTCCAGAGGCAGGGCAAAACTGCCGGTCGGTGTCTGGTTGGCGGACGCGTATGGGGCGTGGTTGGAATCCCGAAGCGTAGCGATGCCCGGCGCGACCGAGACGGTCGGGAACTCCGCGGCGCGGTTGAATCGGATCATGGCGCGCGCCTGGCGGAAACGCGCTTCGACGGCTTTCAGGTCCTGGTTGGAGACATCCACCTGCTCTTCGAGCGCGTTGAGTTGGGGGTCGCCGAAAACCTCCCACCACTTGCCGCGTAAAGCCGTCTCGGACGGTTGCGCGGTCTTCCAGCCGTCCATTTCCTTGAACGTGTCCGCGGGCGTGTTCGCGGGCGGCGCGGGAACCGCCGGACGCGTGTAGGGAGGGGGAACGCGGCACGCCGCCAACGTCAGGACCACGCAGCAGAGGGAAACAACACGGATGCGAGTCATTTCGATTCCTGAACGGCGTGTATGCGGACGGGCATTCCGTCGGTGAGAGAATCCGAAGGATCGAGAATGATGGCATCCTGCGGCTGGAGGCCGGACTGCACCTCGACGCTGCCGCCAAAGTCGCGGCCGATCCGAATTGGAACCAGGTGGACGCGGCCGTCCTTCACCACTCCGACGGCCGCGCCTTCGGCGCGAAACAGAAGGCAGTTGGAAGGGACCGTTAACAGGGAAGCGCCCGAAGAAGGCAGCTTCAAATGGAGCTGTACGTACGCGCCGGGCAGGAGCTGGCCGGAGGGGTTGTTTACATCGAATTCGACCAGCAGCGTCCGCGATGCCGGGTCGATGGAACCGGCGTTGCGCACCAGTACGCAGGGGAAGACCCGGTCGGGAAACTCGGCCAGGGTAAGCGTCGCGCGCACTCCCGCTCGAACGACGCGCGACCAGGCTTCCGGAACGTCCACGTACACGCGCAGTTTGTCCGTCGAGCCGACGTGAAACAGCTCTTTGGCTGAGCCGGAGCCGGCGGCGATCAGGGCGCCAACATCCGTGTTGCGAGCCGTGATCACGCCGTCGAATGGCGCGTAGACGCGCTCAAAGGACTGCAATTGCTCGAGGCGCGCCACCTCGGCGCGATTCGATTCCACGATGGCCTTGTCCGCCGCCGCCGCCGCCGCTGCGTTGTCCCTTTCCTGAGTGGCGATGGAATTAGTCTTCAGCAGGCGCTCGGAGCGGTTCGCGGTGATCGTTGCGAGGTTCAGATTGGCCTCCGCGGTGGCCAGGTTGGCGCGCGCCTGCTGCAACTGCTTATCGACTTCCGGCGCATCAATCTCGGCCAGCAACTGCCCCTTCTTGACGCGAGCGCCGATATCGAAACCCCAGCTCTTGAGATAACCGCTCGTGCGCGCGTACACAGGGGTGTCCAGATATGCCTGTGCGTTGCCCGGCAGGACCAACTCGCCGCCCGAGCCGTCATGCCGGGGCGATACCACATCGACCGAAGCCACGGCGGCCTGCTCGGTCTCTTTGCCGAGCACAATGGAGGCTTGCGTGCGCCCGCGAATGCCGCCGGTGATTACATACGCCATCGCCAGGCAGCCAATCAGCAACAGCACAAGCCATGATGCCGTCCGCGGCCCGCTTGTCCGTTTCGCTTCGTCAATTTTCGTTCGTTCCATCGTGTTATTCGCTGTCGGAGGTGAGGCTGCCGGTGACCCGCCGCGACTCGGGGCGGAGGCTGTGAAGTCCGGCAAAAACCGCCGGCACAAAAATGAGCGTCGAGAGCGTGGCGCATAAGAGGCCGCCGACCACGGCGCGTCCCAAAGGCGCGTTTTCTTCGCCGCCTTCGCCCAGGCTGAGAGCCATCGGAATCATGCCGATGATCATCGCGATAGCGGTCATCAGCACGGGACGGAAGCGCGTGAAACCGGCCTCGATGGCCGCGCGCACGGGGTCGCCATGCTCTTCCAATCGCTCCTTGGCGAAGGAGACCACCAGAATGCTGTTGGCGGTGGCCACGCCCATGCACATGATGGCGCCCATCAACGCGGGAACGCTCAGGTGGGTGTGTGTAACGAACAGCCCGAGTATGATGCCGGCCAGCGCGGCCGGCAGCGCGCTAATGATGATAAACGGATCCAGCCAGGACTGAAAATTCACCACGATCAACGCGTAAACCAGGATGATGGAGAATGCCAGACCCATCAGCAGTCCCTGGTAAGAAGACTTCATCGCATCGAGCTGGCCGCGAATGTTGATGAAGCTGCCGCGCGGCAGCAGCCGGGTGTCGGCGTTTGTGATGCGCGTCACATCCCGGCCGACGGCGCCCAGATCGCGGTCCTGGACGTTACCATAGATATCCACCACGCGGCGAATGTTGTAGTGCGAATACGCCTCGACTTCGCTGGATCGGGTGATGGTCGCAACGTCCGCCAGGATCTCGGGACGCGCCATGCCGGATGAGCTGATCGGTATATTCTGTAAATCTTGCAAGCTCTGTATCCCGTACTGCGGAGTTTGCGTGACCAGATTGTAATTGACGCCGTTCTTGGGGTTGAGGAAGAATAGCGGCGTAGTCTGCATGCTGCCGCTGAGCGAATTGAGCATGCTGCCGGCCACGTCTCTCTCGGTGTAGCCGGCTTCCGCGGCCCTGGTGCGGTCAACCGAGACGTGCAGCCGGGGATATTCGAACGGCTGATGGATGTGCAGATCGGCAAGGCCCGGTACGTGTCTGAGTTCGGCCATCAGGTGGTTCGCCACTTCGCGGTTGCCCTCCAGATCGTTGCCTTCAATCTGCACGTCGATGGGGGCTGGGAGTCCGAAATTGAGGACCTGGCTGGTCATGTCGGCGGGCAGAGCGTAGAACACCACGCCGGGAAATTCGGCGGCAAACTTGCGGCGCAGATTGCGAACGTAGTCCGCCGTGGGGTGATGAGCCGGGCGGAGGGTCACCATGATATCCGCGTCGGACACGCCCAGGAACCCGGAGTTGCTGTGCAGCAGGTTGACCGTACTGTATGGCAGGCCGATATTGTCCGAAATGCTGGCGACTTCCCGCGCCGGTATCTCGCGCCGTATGGAATTCTCCACCAGGTCGCAAAGCCGGGCCGTCTCCTCAATGCGCGTTCCGGTGCTGGCGCGCAGATGCAAGATGAATTGACCGCTGTCGATGTCCGGGAAAAAGTCCTGACCCAGCCACGGGAGCAGCAGGAAGGCCGAGAGACTCGCCAGCAGCACCGCGGGCATTACCACCACGCGGCGGCGAACCAGAGACGTCAGCAACTGGCGATAGCCGTCGCGAAAAGCTTCAAACCAGCGGTCGAAGGCCCGGCCGCGAGTTTGCGCGGACCCTTTCCCCGGCGCAACCGCCTTCTCTCTGAGCAGGTATTTCGCCATGGTCGGCACAATCGTTCGCGACCAGAAATAGGAGGCCAGCATGGCGAACACCACGGCTTCGGCCAGCGGCACGAAAAGATACTTCGCCACGCCGCTCAGAAAGAACATGGGTAGGAACACGATACAGATGCAGAGCGTGGAAACCAGCGCGGGCACGGCAATTTGGCGGGCGCCGTCGAGAATGGCGTGTACGCGTTCCTCGCCGGCGTCGAGGTAGCGGATGATGTTTTCGACCGTGACCGTCGCGTCGTCAACCAGAATGCCGACGGCCAGCGCCAGGCCGCCCAGAGTCATCAGGTTGATCGTCTGATGCAGCCCGGCGAGGCAGAGTACGGACGTGAGAATCGAGAGCGGGATGGAGATCGCAATGATGAGCGTGCTCCGCCAGCTCCCCAGAAACAACAGAACCATGAGGCCGGTGAGACAAGCGGCGATCACCGCTTCCCGGACAACTCCGTTTACCGCCCCCCGGACGAAAACGGACTGATCCGCCAGCGGCTGGATTTTGAGCGCCGGCGGCAGGGTTAGAGCGACCTTGGGAAGAATGCGGCGTATGCCCGCCACAACGTCGACGGTGGATGCGTTTCCGGCTTTCAAAATACTCAACAAAACCCCGCGGCGTCCGTCATGACGCGTGATGTTGGTCTGCGGCGCATATCCATCGCTCACGTTGGCCACATCGCGCAGATAGATGACCGATTTTCCGGAAACCTTGAGCGGCAGATCGTTAATCTCGGCGACCGTCGCGGGACTCGCGTTCGTGTCCACGTCGTATTCAAACTTGCCGATCTTGGCTGTTCCCGAGGGAAGGATAGGGATCTGCGCGTTGAGTCCGGCGATGACGTCCTGAGGAGAGAGCCCTTTCGACTGAAGCAGGGAGGCATCCAGGTTGACCATGACTTGGCGCTGCTTGCCACCATAGGTACTGGGGATCGACGCTCCCCGCACGCTGACGAGCTGGATACGGAGAAAATTGGTCCCGATGTCGTTCAGTTGCTGCTCCGACATGCCTTCGCCCGACAATGCGAGCTGCAGGATCGGTACCGTGGAGGCGTCGTAATTGATAATCGTCGGGGGTTGTGTGCCGGCTGGCAATAGGCGAAGGGTCGATTGCGAAACGGCCGTCACCTGCGCGCTCGCGGTATCGAGATTGGCGCCCGGCTGCAGGAAGATTCGGACAAGCCCTCTGCCGTTGATGGTGGTGGATTCGATGTGCTCGATATTGTCCACCGTGGTGGTCACGAACCGTTCGTAAAAGGTAGTAAGCCGCCCTTCCATTTCCTGCGGGTTGAGCCCGGTGTACTGCCAGGCGACGGCGATTACAGGAATATCGATGCTGGGGAAGATATCCGCGGGCGTCTGGGTGATAACCACCGGCGCGAGCAGAAGGACCAGCAGCGCCAATACCACAAAGGTATAAGGCCGGTCGAGCGCAATCTTGACGATCCACATCCGGTGTTCTTTGACTCCTGCGGTGAACCTGAATAGCGGCGGTTCGCGCGTGGTCGCGGCCGTGAGCGGCCCGCTTCCAGGAACGAATGTGCCCTTGGCGGTGCGCCTCCGCCGGAACTCCGATCTGGGGGGTTCCTCTATTAGAATGCCACCCCGGGCGGCATTTTGTCCAATATATCGATCGCAAGCATCGATATGTGAAATAGAATGATGGTATGGACCTGCGTCATTTGCGTTCATTTGTGGCCGTGGCCGAAGAGAAGGGCTTTCGGCGCGCGGCGGAGAGGCTCAACCTGGCGCAACCCCCGGTGACAACCCAGATCCAGCAGCTCGAGGGGGAACTCGGCGTGCGTCTGTTCGAACGCACCAGCCGCTCGGTGCGCCTGACCCGCGTCGCGGAAAACCTCTTGCCGCTGGCGCGCAGTGTGCTCGCTGGGGCCGAGCGGTTGCGCCAGACGGCGCTGCAAATCGTTGAAGGAGAAGTTGGTTCCCTCTCGATCGGGTACCTGCCGTCATCGCTCGGCCCCCTTCTGGCCAATGCCCTGCGCAGTTTTCATGCGGCCCACCCGAACGTGGAGATTTCGCTCTCCGAGCGGCGGGCGCCTCAACAGGTTGACGCCATCCTGGCGGGGGACCTGGACCTGGGGCTCACGCATAGCGCGATGCTGCGGCCCGAGCTGGCGAGCGAGCTCTTCACGGAGACGCCCGTCGCGCTGGCGCTGCCGCGCGGACACCGGCTGGCGCAGCGTTCCCGGATCCCGCTAAAGAGCTTGCGCGGAGAACTGTTGGTGCTGATGAAACCCGAACTGGCGGGAGGCTTCTACGACCCGTTTCTTTCGGCCTGCAGCGCCGCGGGCGTGAGCCTGCCGGTGTTCCAATACACCAACGATTTTCTGACCAAACTGTGGCTGGTATCGGCCGGTTTCGGCATCTCCCCGACCATGTTGCCGTGGCTGCACCTGCCGAATATCGATGTGGTGTACCGGCCCCTGGCGGCCCACCTGCCGCACGCCAAGGTGTTTCTGGTATATCGGAGGGCCAACGAATCGCCGCTGATCCGGAAATTCATTGCCCACGTCGCGCGGGCGAGAGCGGAGTTGAACTCGGGTTCCAACGCACGCTGAAGAGATCAAACCGGGTTTTTGCCGCTCACCCTCGAGGGGTCCGGCCATGCAGTCAACCGTAAGTTTCTTGAAACATAAACATTGGCTGGGTAATCGAAACGCCCGGCCCTTAGCGCCCCAGGCGGTTCTTGGCCTCCTTCGAAATTGCCAGTTCTTTTCAACTACTTACGGCACAAACCGACGACATGGCCCTGTTGCAAACGTTCCCACCGTACTAAAACTAACAAACCAGTACTAGACGTGGCAGTTATTGGTTGACTGGCCGTGGTCAGTTACTCCATAATTTAACCTGCGGCCCGGTCGTGAGGTTTAAGCTCCCTCGCTGCCGGTGCCGTCTGGGAACTAAATTCGGAATTTAGGACGGAGGGGAAAACGTGCAAATGAAGATTCCTGCTATCTGTGTAACTTTGGTCTTGGCGCTGCTGCTGGTAGGTAACGCCACGGCGGGCGAGTTGTTCGATTATAGTCTCACTGCAAGCACGAGCACTGCGTCGCCTGCCGCTTCCACTTGGCCCGACGGCATCGGTGGCCTCGGCGCGGTCGGCGGCATGGATGGTGGCCCAATCAGTTTCACCATGGCTGCCAGCGATACCTTCTCGCTGACCATCATTGATTGTTGTCTAGTCGGTGACATTTATCAGGCGTTCGTGGACGGTACGAGCCTGGGCTTTACTTCAATCGTACCGCTCGGCGGCCCTACAAACAGTACTGGGACCTTTTCCGTCGAGTTAAGCGCGGGCGTCCACACCTTTGATGTCAATGACACGCTGCTCACGTATATCAACCAGACCGACCCCTATGGCGGCGGCACGGTTCCTAGCATATATTCACCGGCGGGATTTGAAGCTATCGGCACGGAGACGCCGGAGCCGGGTACGTTTGTTCTGCTCGGGATTGGCTTACTCGGCGCGGCAGGTATGATGCGCCGTCGGAAGGCCTAGTCCGGCGTAGAGTTCGCTTCTCACGGCACTTTGCTTTGAGATACGAGGCAGATCGCGCAGGTGTGCGGTCTGCCTCGTTTTGTTTTGGGGGTCTGAAAGAATGGTCGGGGCGGGGCGATTTGAACGCCCGACCCCCTGCGCCCAAGGCAGATTCCAGTATCCGGCAGAAATGGCCCGTTTTTAAGCGCTTTTGTTTCAAGCCGATGGTGCGAACCTGTTGCAACCTGTGGAACCGTCGGGAACCCGGAGGCTCTCGGCAGCTACATTTTTATCTACAGTGTTTTAGCTCCGTGCCGGCGCGCCATTTTCGCCGGCCGTGCTTTCGATCTGCCTGCTGCACCCCGATGCTTCACTCCGCCAAGCTTCCGATCGCTGATCCGAATTACCAAACTCTTGCCCAGCACCCTCGCCGCCCGCGCCATGGTGTCCAACGACACCGACACATTCCCTGGGTCCAGCAGGCGATCCAATTGTGACCGGCTGGTCTGAAGGTCGCGCGCCATGGCCTGCTTGGTCTTCTTCTGTTGTTGCATTTCCTGCGAGAGCTGCCACGCCAGCACGCGCTTGATCGCGACAGCCTCCACCTCCTCGCGAATGCCTTCCTCTTCGAGAAAATCATCGAAGCTCGATCCGCTATGGTCGAAGGCGATCTTTTTCCCTCTCTTCTTCATGGCAGCCCCCTTTCATGTTTTCTCTTATTCCCGCGCGCCAGACTCAAATCCGCGGCGGGTGTCCGCCGGGTCTTCTTGATGAATCCGTGCAGCAGCACCATCCGCTCCAGCTTGTCGATGTAGAACAAACACCGCGCGATCCGATTCTGCGAGAGGTTCGTCCGGACTTCATGGACTCCCTCTTCCAGGTGCCGGCACGTCGGCATCCCGAGCGGCCAGCCGTACTCGACCGTCATAATGTCGTGCCCGACACGCTTGCGATCCTCCGCCGAAAGAGTCGTCTTGAGCCAGTCCCGTACCGGCTCGCCCCCACCTTCCGTTCGATAGAAGATCGCCGGGACTCGTTTCCCCGGTTTTTCGGACACGGCCACAGTGTACCACAGATGGTACGATGGTGAGACGGATTTCCAAACGAGTTGCGGAACCTCGCCATTGCTGTCCTGTCATTTCACCCACCCGGCTCATGATCCAACTTGCCTCCGCACTTTCTTCTTACCTGCTTGCCTTCCTCCGCTCCCGCCACGACCTCGGTTTGGAGATTCTCGTCCTGCGCCAACAGCTCGCGGCGTTCAAGCGCCAGCATCCCCGGCCCGGCCTCAAACGCTGCGACCGGCTCTTCTGGGTGGCGTTGTGCTCTCTCTGGGGGAGATACGGGGACAGTAAGAGCGATGGCGCCGATGCCTGTGGCATCGCTCGCGTGGTAGTTCCCGGCTGCTGGCATCGCATCACCCAGCGCGGTAACCGCCGACAAACCGTCTTCTTCGAGGACACCGACCGTACCCTGTACCTCCAGTTGCTGGCCCACCACACGCGCCGGTGCTCGGTACGTATCGTCGGCTACTGCCTCATGGGAAACCACGTCCATCTGATCGCCACTCCGCCCGCGGAGACGGCGTTTGCCAAGACCCTGCGCCGGGCGCACATGGGCTACACGCGCTGGCAGAACCTGCGGCGCGGCGAAACGGGGCGCGTCTGGCAAAACCGTTTTTTTTTCTGCCCCATGGACGATTGGCACCAGTGGGAGGCCTTGAGGTATGTAGAGTGCAATCCGGTGCGGGCCGGCTTGGTGTCCGAGGCGCCGGAATGGCGGTGGTCGAGTGTCGAAGCGCATACCAGCGGGGTGGACCGCTCGGGCATCCTGGATATGGCAGAATGGGAGCGGCGTTGGACGGAGGGGACGTGGCGCGATGCATTGGCGCAGGGGATCGAAGACGCCGCCCTGATGGAGCGGATCCGCGAAGCCACACGAACCGGGCGTCCGGCGGCCGACGAAGGATTCGTGAAACAGCTGGAGGATGAACAGCGCCGATGTTTGCGCCCGCGAAAGCGGGGTCCAAAGGGCAAGGTGGTCGTGGGCGAGACACAGATGAGCTTGACGGCAGGATAGGTTCGGGGTTTCGTGGCCTGTCCCCCTATCTCCCGGAATTTTAGACAGGAGAGAACCCGATATGTCACTAGAGTTACTTCCTCGAATACCTTTTGGACCTGCTGATGGCGACCCTGAACAGTGCGCACCCTGGAACCCGCCCGTTTCGCAATTCAGTCTTAGCTGGCTGAAGGGCACCTTCGTCCCGGCGCAACGCGATAGACTCGCCCGCGTGACGGACGCGGTGACGAAGGCAAATACCGAAATCGAGAATCTGCGTGGCAAAGGCACGCGCCCTGAGTTAGGACAGCGGCAGGCCAATGGCGTTGTCTTAAGATCCAGCAACGATGCCGAGTTAGAGCAGAGACTCCGTGTTCATGCCCAGCAGCAACTCGTGCGCGACATCATCGCCCTCCGGCAACCGCTAGACCTAACCGTCATCCCCATCATCAAGGATATGAACAGGGCATCCCTCGTTTGCGACTCTTTAAGGTTCCGCGTCTTTGACAAGATTTCCTGCCTAGCCAGGGCATCCATGCTGGATATGAAGCCGGTGGAACTTATGGCATACAAGGCGTCCGCCAGCCGGGTTATCCATAACGTGTCACCCGTCGAACTGAACCGCATGATCCAGGCATGTCTCGATGACGGGGGCGGGAACAGTCTACCCTTGCTAGACTGTCTTCGCATGGAGAATTTCAGCCGGGTGAAAGCTGAAAGGGGCGGCGAGAACGCTGTGCTGATTGCCTTGGCACAAGTTCCCGAGTTCAACGAGGCACAGCCCTTACTCGATGAAGTGCAGAACTGCTACAAGCAGGCTACGCTCCTGTGGGCGCAATTCGGGAATCATTCATCGAGGGTTAGCTTGATGAAGATGAGCGTGGGGCTGGCGAAGGTCAGCAGGGTTGATGCCCAGGACCGTTACGGGGATATGGAGTAACTGACATATGAATCCCTTTCAGATCGGTGTAATCACCATCGGCGGGAGTCCCGTCGCGTTGTCAACGTTGGCCGCAGGGATGCCGGTGTTATTGCGGAAGCTTACCATCTTCAACTTCGGCACCGGCAATGTGTTTCTCGGTTCCGCTTCCATGAACATCGCCACGCTGGCGGGCGTTGTTGCCATAATTCCGGCAGGGCAATCGTGGAGCACGGGCGCGGATCTCATGTGCGACCGAATCGCCTGGCAGGCGTACTCGCTGCACGGATCGCACGCGACTGATCTTGCCACCGTTACCGGAGAGACGGTTAGCTAACATGGCGAAACGAACCGTTAACCCCAAGGCTACCGGTGGGGGCGTGCCCGCCCGCGTCAAGGTAAGGGCCGTTGCGCCGCGTAAGTCAGCAGGCATCGCGGCTGGTGAAGTTGGCAGTGCGTCCGGCGCGGTGCGGCCTACGAGGGTGACGCCCCAGCCATGATCACCACAGCCCAACGCGCCCAAATCGCCCTTGCCCTGGGCCGCGACACTCTCCGAATTGCGGAGAGGATCAACGCGGCCCTCGAACAGGACGGCAGCGCGCCCGGCTACCTGTGGCGCGAGTTGCTGGAGAATCTGTACCAGTCCCCGGATCTGATGGAGAGTCCGCTGGGGCAACTGTTCACGTATGCGGTATTAGGGAGAATGAACAATGGAAACGATGACGCGAG
This sequence comes from Bryobacterales bacterium, assembly GCA_963842505.1. Taxonomy (GTDB): domain Bacteria; phylum Acidobacteriota; class Terriglobia; order Bryobacterales; family Bryobacteraceae; genus PALSA-129. The sequence continues at coordinate 2,295,119 of CAWJGZ010000001.1, read as the reverse complement.
TGAGCGCCGTCCGAAGCCCGGTGGTGGCTTCCCGATGCGGCCCGTTTGAGGAGAGCAGGTTCACCGATTGCTACGTCCCTTTCGGGCACATCGGCAACTTGGACATTACGCGCGGCTGCTATACCGCGTATGAAGTCTTTCGACTGGCAGCGTGCGACGTAGCAGCCCGAGGGCTGGAGAGCGAAGTCCGGGCGCTGTTGCGGCGTCAGTCCGTCCGGGAGTTCCTACGGCACGCCTATGGGTGCTCTCTCGGGCCACGCGAGTACTTCACACCGTCCCACCTGACGCGGGCGGAAGCGGACGCCAAAGACTTCCTGCGGATCTTAGGCCGGGCTGTGGGCGCACAGAAGCGGACGCGATGCATCATATTCGGACGGGCAACCGCTTCATAGCAGCCGGGTCCGCTCTGAAATGACCGCACAGGGCAGCGTGGTGGACGGCGTGAACCTCGGGGAAGAACTTCTGTGGGTCCCCGGCCTTCCACTCGTTGAACCACACATAGAGGTGAACACGAAGTTTCTCTTCCCGTATGCGGCCCTCGGAATATTCGCGGAACATCGGCCATATCTCACCGCTCTCGCAATAGGCGTTGCCGGTGAGAACCTGAATCAGGTCCGTGAAGCCCGCGCCGTCATCGCCGTTAACTATGGCGAGAACGTTCGGCACGTCCATCGCCGGGTTGACCGCATCGAACTGCCCCACAGCGCTGTGAATTTGGCTGCTAATCCGGTTGTATGTAGGGTCCGGGCGGCCACCGCCCACGATGGTTAACGGTGGCACAGCAGCCAATTGCTTGTCCAACCATTCGTCTTCCTGCGCCGTCTTCACCTCGCAGTAGAAGGCCAGTTCATCACCAGAGAAGACCCGGAAGTCCGGTGTGCGGCCTTGCTGCATCTCGGCCTTCGTGAATCGCTCCACTCGCAAGCCGGTGGTGGTGAGGTATTCCTGAACGCGGGCTTCACCATCAAGCTTGGCTTTGGACATTTTTTCGCAGAGTCGAGCGTTCAGCTACGAACCATTGGGCGCGTCAGCACACCACAGAATACCCGAAACGCGGACATCCAAGCCTCTGGGAAATGAATGGGGCAGTTTCTGATCCGTGTAGGAGAGTTGCTTGGAGGCGTCCAGACCACCAAGTGTGCAATACTCTCCGCTGATAGTGGCCCTCGTGAAGTAGACAATCTCACCGCTCGTGAGCTTGCACGCGTACTCAAACTCATCACAGCAGGCTTTCAATAGCGACGGCGGGTATCGCTCGATACAGGCAGGGCAGGCAAGTCCCTCGGGGCCATCGACCGTGAGCCCCTTCTTGCAGGCACAGCACCGTGCCACCTCTCGCTCGCTCTTCTCGCCAAAAGGATCAGCTTGAATGTCTGTCATTGAATGCCTGCCGGTTTGGTACTACGCATTTCAGCATACCACCGGGCCGAAAAATCCGGCTTGTTCTGACCGGCGCGCCCGCGCCGCGTCATCTCAATCCGTCGATGGTTTGGCCAAATCCCTTACGAGCGCCTTACGAGTTTAATCCAAAAAGCAATAGCGGCAAAACCGCTGCCGTTATCTATCAGATTCTTAACGTGTTATGGTCGGGGCGGGGCGATTTGAACGCCCGACCCCCTGCGCCCAAGGCAGGTGCGCTACCAGGCTGCGCTACGCCCCGACTGCACTCATTCTACACTACTCCCGAAACGGCTTGCTCTCCGCGCCATACCCCGTCAATACTCGCGGCCTGCTTCCGCGTCTCGTCGCACTGAACCGTCCGCACCGCGTTTCACATTGGTGAAAGAGCCGCCAACTGCTGGCTTCATCGCATGATGATCCGCCATTGGTCTGAGATTTGCATCAAATCGCACCCTCGCACCGGCGTTGCCCCTGGAAAATCCAGATCACCCCGCACATCCGGCCATGCGTCGGAGCTACACTCTCGTTGAGGAGAAATGGCCATGATGGATGACGTCAGCCGGCGGTCCTTCCTGAAAACCACCGGTCCCGCGGGATTGCTGGCGGGACTGCCCGGAGCGGCGCTCGGCTTCCAGGCCGCGACACCCGTTACCCGGGAGGTGACGGCCGCGCCCGGCCCCCAGACCAAACCCAAGTACTCCATTAAGTTCGCGGTCATCGGACTGGACCACAATCACATCATCGGCATCACCGACGCGGTGAGGCGCGGCGGCGGCGAACTGGCGGCTGCCTATTCCACCAATCTGCCGGCGCTCGCGGACTTCCAGAAACGGTATCCGGATGTGAAAGTGGCGGCCAGCGAGGACCAGATTCTGAGCGATCCATCCATCCGACTGGTGGCCAGCGCGGCCATCCCGGATCTGCGTGCGCCGCTCGGAATTCGCGTGATGCGCCACGGCAAAGACTATCTCAGCGACAAGCCCGGCATCATCAGTCTCGAACAACTGGCCGACGTCCGCCAGACGATCGAAGAAACGGGCCGTATGTTCGCCATCATGTACTCCGAACGGCTGGAGGTGAAGGCTGCCGTCCAGGCCGGCGAACTGGTGAAGGCGGGCGCCATCGGGCGCGTGGTCCAGACCGTAAACCTGGCGCCCCACCAGGTGAACGAGAAGAGCCGCCCGGATTGGTTTTGGGATCCGGCCCGCTACGGCGGCATCCTGTGCGACATCGGGTCGCACCAGGCCGACCAGTTCGTCTACTACACCGGATCGACGGTGGCGGATGTCACCGCGTCGCAAATCGCGAATGTGAATTGGCCGCGGCACCCAAAGTTCCAGGACTTCGGCGACATGATGCTGCACGGCAACGGCGGCATGGGATATGTTCGCGTGGATTGGTTCACTCCCGATGGCCTGGGAGTATGGGGCGACGGACGTTTGTTCATTCTCGGAACCGAGGGTTACATCGAATTGCGGAAGTACGCGGATATTGCGGGTCGCCCTGGCGGCAACCACCTGTTCCTGGTCGACCGCAAGCAGGCCACCTATATGAACTGTGATCAGGTGGAGCTGCCGTTCGGACCGCAGTTTGTGGGCGATATCGTGAACCGCACGCACGTGGCGCAAAACCAGGAGCAGGCGCTGCTGGCCACTGAATTGGTTCTCAAGGCGCAGAAGAACGCGCGGATTCTGTGACAGTCGTCCCCGTGGAGCGGGCTTTCCAGCCCGCGACGCCGGCATTCCTGCCGGCGCTTCAGAGCACCTTTTAGCCGCGGTTGGAACGGACCGCACACTGGAGACGAAAGGGGGAAACGAGTTTATGGCAAAGATACAAAGGGTGTCGCGGCGGTCGATTCTGAAGACCGGCCTCGGCGCGGCGGCCGCGGCCGGGTTCCCCGCGATTGTGCCGGCAACCGTGTTCGGGCAGACGGCTCCCAGCAATCGCATGAACATAGGTGCCATCGGCGTCGGGCGCATTTCGCGTGCGCACGATCTGGAGGCTATCCGCAAGTACGATTTCGCCCGCATTATAGCGGTCTGCGATCTGGATGCGAATCGCCTGGAGCTGGGCAAGACGCTGGTGAACGGTTACTACGCCAAGGACGGCAAACCATACCACGGCGTCACCGGATATCGCGACTATCGGGAACTGCTCGCCAACAAGGACGTCGATGCGGTGGTGATCTCCACACCCGACCACCAGCACGCCGTTCTTACCGTGAACGCGGTGCGCGCGGGCAAGGACGTGTACTTGCAGAAGCCGGCCTCGCTGACCATTGCCGAGGGCCGTTACATGGCCGATCAAGTGAAGGCTTCCAAACGCATTTTCCAGATCGGCTCGCAGCAGCGCTCGTGGAAGCAGTTTCACCGGGCTTGCGAGCTGGTGCGAAACGGACGGATCGGCGAAGTGCAACATGTCGAGATAGGTTTGCCCGGTGATCCCTCGGGACCGGATGCTCCCGAAATGCCGGTGCCGCCTAACTTGAACTACGACGCCTGGCTGGGGACCACCCCGGTGGTCTACTACACGGAAATGCGCGTGCATCCGCGGAAAGGGTTCGACCGCCCGGGATGGCTCCGCTGCGAACAGTTCGGCGCCGGTATGATCACGGGTTGGGGCGCCCACCATGTCGACACCGCTCATTGGGGCATGAACACGGAGCTCACCGGCCCGGTGGAGATCTGGGGAACCGCCGAATTCCCCACGCATGGATTGTGGGACGTGCATGGGAAGTTCAAGACCGAAGCCCGCTACGCCAACGGCATGACCATGTCGATCTCCGGCGACTATCCGAACGGGATCAAGTTCATCGGCGCCAAGGGTTGGATCTTTGTGACCCGCGAGGAAAATGTGACCGCTGGCGATCCGGGCGGGCCGATCCAAGGGCAGCCTCTGGTGGCGAGCGATCCGAAGATCCTGGACAGTGTGATCGGACCGAATGAGCTTCACCTCTACACCAGTGACGAACATCACGGCAACTGGCTGGAGTGCATACGGACCCGCAAGCAGACCGTTGCGCCCGTCGAAATCGCGCACCGCTCCTGTTCCACTTGCCTGCTGCACCATATTGCGATGAAAACCAGGCGCAAGTTGTACTGGGATCCCGTGAAGGAGCGTTTCAAGAATGACGACCAGGCCAACACCATGCTGAGCCGGCCCCAGCGGGCGCCCTACGGGTTCAATTAGCCCGCAACGGCGCAAACTGTGCCGTCTTTCTCTGATCTAGGCGATCGCCACCGTGGCTCGCGACTGCTCGCCCTTCAGGTAGGCGTTGGGGTCGTGCTCCAGACCCCCCTCCGGCAGCCATTCCCACAACGGCCCCAAATCCTTCCGCATCTGGTCCACGTAGAACTGCGGAAGTTCGCTGCTGCAATTCTCAAAGTAAGGAAGGAATTGCGGGTCGCTGTCCAGCCGGTTCCGAATCTCCTGGTAGTATTTGACCCTTCCGAAACCTTCCGTTGAAACCGCGCGCACCACGTTCATCCAACGCGCGGTTACCCCTTGCGTCGCCAGGAAGCGCTGAAAGATGGCGCGCCCCGAAAAGGAATACTCGGTCAAATCGATGACATGGTCGTAGAAGTTCTGCCACGAATAGTTTTTCGGCTTAACGTTCATGGCCCCGTTGTTGTTCAGGAAGTGGAACGGGAAGGGCAGCACGCGGTTGTCGCGCTGGTAATCCAGGTTGAGCGGCGCGGCCCGGCCGAAAGCCGAAAGCAGCGAATAGCCCGGGAAAGCCCCCGGAGTCATATCCAGAAACCTCTTAGTAAGTTCAAATGGCTCCGGCCCTTCGTCGGAATCCAGCCCCAACACAAAGTTAGTTTGTATGTACGGTATATACTTAAGAATCAGATTGACGTGCTCGGATACCTGGCGGACTTTCTCCATCCCCAGCCTTGCTCCGGTTTTCGACTTATCGCCCAGCGCGAACCATGATTCAACGCCGGGTAAGACGCCTTTGAATCCGTTGCGTTTGAGCCGCTTGAGATGCGGCTCCGAAAGCAGCGACAAACTGCTCTCCGCGACAAAGTCAATGCTGCCTGGCGGCACGGCGTCTTCGATCATGTCCAGGTAGTCGTCGAACCGGACTCCGAAATTTGGATCGTGCCAGGCTACCAGCGGCCGCCTGAACTTCTTTCGCAGGAAGCGCAGATCCTCGCGGAGCGCGTCGAAATCCATCCGCTGGTAGGGCACCGTCGCATCGATACAAAAGGGGCAAGTATATGGGCAGCCCAGGCTGCCCAGCATGGGAACCATCTTCAGCAGCGGCGCTTTCTTGAGCGTCCCATCGATAAACTGCCAGCGTTCGCGTACCCCTGGCAATGTTCTCGGCTGTTGCATGGCCGCCATGTGGACGCCCATCGGCCGGTATCGCGAGCGGTCATGCAGAACGGCGCGCAGCGTGTCCTTATCTGTAAAGCCCAGCACATAGTCGAAGTACCTTGCCGAGTCTTCCGGATAGCATCGGGCGTGAGGCCCTCCGATCACCGTGATCGCACCCCTCCCGCGGAAGAGCTGACTCAGGGCGTATGCCGTGTGTGCGGCTTCGGTGAACGCGCCGATGAAAACCACGTCGACGTTGTCCGGTAACTCCGTCAGCAGGTCTTCAAAACCCGTGTAGCAAACGAAGGTAACTTCATGGCCCTCCTCTTTGCACCAGACGCCAATCACTTGCGGCATGATACTGGCAAGGCTGGCATTCATAACGCGCGCATACAGAGCCTTGGTTGGGCCCTTGGACACGATATCGATGATCCCGATACGCAGTTTTCTCACGTGTGCTCCCCCAGGAAGCGCATTTTCGTTCCGGTGATTCCCGAATTCCCGTGATTCCCGACGACGTGTGACCCAGTTTGTGAAGGATTCCCTGGCGGGGGCGTCACTGAGCGAAACCCCGCTCTACCCCGGCTGCTACGACCTGCTGGCCAGGACTTCTAGTTGCGGCTCCCAGTATACACCCGGCCATGCGCGCGCAAGTGGTCAAACCTGAGCGCTGTCAAAACTGGACAGGCCCCGCGCGGTGTATACTGATCGCGGCCGTTAAATCGACTCCCTGGGAGGTTCGCTTGAAGAGTTCCTTATTTGTAATCCTGGCATGGTCCGGCGCCGCCCTTTTCGCCCAGCCTGCGCCAGTGCCCGAGATTCCCTACGAATCCGTCCCCAATTTCCTGAAGCTCCCGGCGGACTTGTATCTCGGTGAGGTCTCTGGCATCGCCGTCAATTCGAAGAAACATATCTTCGTCTTCTCGCGCGGTTCCACCACCGGGCCCGCCTACGGCGCGGCGGCCGCCCAGTTGCTGGAGTTCGGTCCGGACGGCGGGTTTCTGCGCGAAATCGGCAAGAATCTGTATGCCTGGTCGTTTGCGCACGCCGTGCGGGTGGACAAGGACGATAACATCTGGGCCATCGATAAAGGCTCGGACATGATCGTTGAGTTTAATCCCGAAGGCCGCGTGGAAATGGTGTTCGGCCGTAAAAAAGAAGCTTCGGATGACGCCGCCGGCCCGTGGACTCACGTCACTCCGCCCCGGCCCGCCGTGAATGGTCAATTTCGGCAACCCACCGATGTCACCTGGGACCCGCGGGGCAACATCTTTTTCAGCGACGGCTACATCAACTCGCGCATCGCCAAGTACGACAGGAACGGAGACTGGGTGAAGCAGTGGGGCGATCGCGGGACCCAACCCGGGCAGTTCAACACGCCCCATAGCATTGCATCCGACGCTCGCGGGAACATCTATGTGGCGGATCGCGGCAACCGGCGCATCCAGGTCTTCGATGGCGACGGCAACTTTCTGCGCGAGATCCGCATCGACGTGCCCATCCCGCCGGACGCTCACCCGTGGATGGGCAACCAGCCCAGCCCGGAAGCCGCGGCGGCGCAGAACGGCGCGCCCTGGGCCATCTGCATTACACCCGGACCCACCCAGTACCTCTACAGCGCCGACGCATTCCCGGGCCGCGTCTACAAGCTCTCGCTCGATGGCAAAGTGCTGGGGGTTCTCGGCCGCAGCGGCCGCCAACTCAAGCAATTCGGCTGGATTCACGAGATGGCATGCCCGTCCGAAAATGAGATCTACGTCGCCGAACTCCTCAATTGGCGCGCCCAGAAACTGCTCCTGCATCCGGCGCCATAAGAGTGGGACAGGCCATCGCCTTTCGTGGCCTGTTGCAGAGGGCCGTCGGCCCGCGAAATTTCATGAAAGAGTGCGCCGAGCCTCGCTGCTCGTGGAGCGGGCCTCCGGCCCATAAGCGCTAAGATAAGAAACAAGTTTTTGGCTATAGGGAGTCCGGTCCGAGGACATAGGGGAACTGTCCGCGAATGGCGCGGTTGAAGTAGTCGCCTTTCGACGGCGCGCGGAGCAGCGCCTCGTGCACCGCGGCGGGAACTCGAGAGAATTGGTAGATGGTCTGATCGTGGAACTGCAATCGAAGGAGCCCGCCGCCGGCTTCATAGGCAACGGTAGCGAGCGCTGCAGATTGAACAGGCGTGGGTGGCATAAGGTTTCACCTCAGTTGTGAGAGTTGCGGCTTCCGTTTACGGTTTCGTTCGCCTAGCGCGGCAGCGATTTGATTCCAGCGGGCCAGAACCAACTGTAGTTCGATAGAGGGCTGGATCGCGCCGATTACCCGATGGAAGGCAAATTGGAATTCACGCCACCGACTGCGAATCGGCGGATTCGGGCAGGTAGTAGCCCCAGGGGGAGATAGCGCTCCCGACGCGGGCGAGCTTCTGGCTCAGCAGCGCCACCAACAACTTTCCATACAACCAGGCGCGGCTGCTCTGGTCATCCTGTTTGGGAACGTGACCCAATTGAACGATGGACTTCAAACGCTTGAAGGTCAACTCGATCTGCCAGCGAAGCCGATAGCATTCCAGGACTTGTCGCGTGGTGGCGACCTGATTCGGCAACGTCGTGAACACTAAGATATAGCAAGCCTGCTCTCGTGTTTCCGGCGTAGCCTTGCTCTTGCCTTGTTGCTGCTTGCGCGTGAGCCTGCGTTGCGCTTTCTGCACCGCCGCTTCGCTCTTGCGAACCACGCACAGGCGTCCGGGGATCTTGCGTTCTCCCGACCATGCCCATACCCGCCACTCCGCCATGGTTCCAGCTTGTTGCAACGTCTTCAACTTCTTGTGTAGCGGAAAGGGGTGTCCTCGCTCATTCAGCAGCGGCAAGGAAGTGGGATTCAGACGCACGCAAACATCGGCGCCCTGTCCGACCACCGCCGCGACACCGGGCGCGTGGCTGTAGCCGGCGTCGCCCATCACCACTTCGCCGCGCTGAAATGCAAAGCGTCCGAATCTCTCTCCCGCATTCTTGCCCCGCATCGCCGTCAGTTCGAAATGATCACACTCCAAACTCGGCAATCGCAGGCTGTAGTGGATGCGCCACTGTCCCCCGGTCTTGCCTGGTTCCTTCACCACGGTCGCATCCAACAAGCGAACCGGTCGTCCCTTGAGTGCCGGCTCCAGATTCACTCCGTTGTCCTGCCACAACTGCTGACACATCTGCCGCAGCCAATCCTCTGCCTGCCGCAGTCGGTTCAACAGCGTCACGTCGGACACATTGGCGATGCCTGCCAATTTCGCGTGCACCGCCGTCTCCCGCAACGACCAGCCGCAGCCCACATGTAGCAGTAACGTGCGCAACAGGTCGTTCAACGACTCGAATCCGCGCAGGCGCGTCACGGCACCCGTGCTCCTGGCCAACTCCACCCAATCGGCCGGAAACAAACCAAGCAGCACTTGCCAGTCTTCGCGCATGGCTGTCATGAACTGAGCTTAACCCCAGTCGCGATTCGGGTCAATCATTATCTTAGCGCTTATGGGCCTCCGGCCCGCAACGCCGGCTTTCCAGCCGGCGCCCCGCTTTTTCGACCCTGTGATGCTCAGTCTGAAGAGGGCGCTTGACAGACGACTATATCGATCGTCTGTTTGAATGTATAAGGGCGCAGATGAAGAAGGGTTCTCCTGAAGGGTACAATGCCGAGACCGGCTTAGCAGAGCCGGCTCAGAAACCTCAATCAGGAGAACCCAATGAACGTCAACCACTATATCGGATTCGATGTACACAAGAAAACCGTCAGCTACTGCGTGAAGACTGCCGACGGGGCGATCGTCGAGGAGGGCAGGCTGCGGGCCACGCGCCAGGTGTTGAAGGAGTGGGCGCAGAAGCGCACAGAGGCATGGCACGGAGCGATGGAAGCCACGCTGTTCAGCGGCTGGATTTACGATGTGCTGAAGCCGTTTGCGGCCGAACTGCAGATGGGGCACCCAGCAATGATGAAAGCCATCGGGGCGGCCAAGAAGAAGAACGACAAGCTGGATGCGCGGAAAATCGCGGACCTGGTGCGCTGCAATCTGTTGCCAGCGTGCTACGTGGCACCGCCGGAAATCCGCGAACTACGGCGGATGCTGCGCTACCGCAGCGTGGTGGTGGCGCAGGCGGTGCGCATGAAGAACAAGATGAGCGGGCTGCTCATGGAGGTGGGTGCGGAGTACAGCAAGAAGCGACTGCACGGGAAGAAATATTTCAGCGAGTTGATGGGCCAGTTGGAAGAGGTACCAGGATCGGTGAAGGATATGCTGCGGCTGAGTCGGGGTGCGCTGGAAATGTTCGAGACGACGCAGCGGCAACTGCTGGAGCGGCTGCAAAAAGAGCCTCTGCTGACCAAACGGGCGAAGCTGCTGCAGAGCATAGGCGGAGTGGGCGAGGTGACGGCGCTGACTTGGGCGTTGGAAATCTGCGACCCGCTGCGGTTCCATTCGATTGGCGATGCGGTGAGTTATTGCGGGCTGACTTCTGCGTTGGACTCATCGGCCGACAAGCAACAGCGGGGGCCGATCTCGAAGCAGCGCAACGCTCACTTGCAAACGGTGCTGATCGAGGCGGCAAAGTTGGCACCGCGGTGGAACCCGCAACTGGCAGCGATCCACGAGCGGGAAGCCCAGCGCGGCCACCGCAATCGGGCGACCCTGGCGGTGGCACGCAAGCTGGTGGCCTATCTGCTGGCGGTGGACAAATCCGGAAAACCGTTCCAAATCCGCACTCCGGCAACCGTAGCACAGGAGGTGGAAACCGCGGCCTAAAAACCCGAAACCCGGGGTTCACGGTCCGCCCCCCTTTCCCTGCACCGTCGATTATAGGGAACAGGAGCCGGTGGTCCAGGGTTCGCTCCGCCGCGCCAAAGTACGGCGCGCCCTTGACCACCGGCTCCTGTTCCCAAGAAAACCTGCTGAGAAGAGGGAAAGGGGGGCCTTGGGACTTCTCCTACGCCGGGAGCTGTCCTTCCGCGCACCGATTTGTCAGCGATCCGCCGGCCGTTCCTCGCCTAGGTAGGACTGCACGACAGAGGTCTTCCTCCCGATGTGCCACTTCGTCTGTTTCGAGGCCGGCCGGTTTCACTCAGATTCAATCTTCGTGGACGGCTCTATGCTGTTCCCGCAAATGGATGTCTGGTCACGCTGATGCGTTGGCCCAATCCCCAACGGATCCAAAACGACAAATCAGAGCAACCGTCAACCCATCGGCTGTCGCGCTTCAGGAAACCCTCCCGTCAAGTGCAGGGAGAGCTGCGTTTTCCCTTGACAAGTCCTTATCATGGATGTCCCACCCCCGACGCCGCCTTAAGTGGACAGCATCGAGTTTAGACCCGCACCCCGCACATCTCCGCAAACCGGATTTCCGTCGCCCGCACGCGCCCCGCCACCACCTGTAGCGCCCGCTGCCGCACTTCGTTCCCCAACTGGCTGTCCGCTTGGCACGCCGCTTTCAGGCGCACGCCATCCAACCGCAGCGCTTTCGTGCGCTCCCGCGCCCGCACCTGGAACAGTGTGTCCTGATGGTCCAGCAACGCCGACCAGCCAAACAGTTGCCCCCGCCCGAGCGCTTCCACGCACACCACGTAGGTGGCCGTCCGCAATTCCACCGCGACGCTCCCCGCGGTCACCAAATAGAAGGAAGTGGACCGCTGCGCCGCCTCCAGAATCACCTCGTTGTCCTCAAAGGTCACTTCTTCGGCGATCCCCGCCAAAGTGGCGACCTGCGAGTCTGTCAGCCCCCGCGCAAATTCGTGCGTACGGAGTATTTCTTCTAGAGTCATATGCCCCTACCTGAGCGCCAATGCACCCAATCGCGTCTCTTGAATTGTTAAATAGTTCCCGTGTACTGCTCTGGGTCCCTGTAGCTGCAATTCACTTGCCAGCCGGGCTGGCCGCCATCATCATCCCGAGGGCCAAAGAGAGCAGCTTCGCGTCGCTCTTGTCCGCCCGCGACGGAATCAGGATCGGAATCCTCGCACCCACAATCACATGTGCCAGCCGCGCGTTCCCGATGTAGGTCGTCGATTTCGCCAGCATGTTGGCGCATTCAATCGTCGGGCATAGCAGGATCTCCGCCGCGCCCGCCACCGTCGACCGGATGCCCTTCTCGCCCGCCGCGTGCATCTCGAGCGCATTGTCCAGCGCCAGCGGCCCGTCCACCACGCAACCCTGTATCTGCCCTCGTGCATTCATCTGCGCCAGCGCCGCCGCGTCCACGCTTGCCGGCATGTTCGGCTGCACGAACTCCGAGGCCGCAAGCACCGCCACTTTCGGATTCGCGTTCCCCAGCGCGTGCTCCACGGCCACGGCGTTCTGGATCAACTGAATCTTGGCCTCCAGGTCCGGAGCGATATTCAGTCCGCCGTCGGTGATCATCACCAGCCGATACTCCGGCCGCGCCGCGTACTCGAAAACAAACACGTCGCTCAGCAGCCGTCCGGTCCTCAACCCGCTCTCCGGCTTCAACGCCATTTTGATCAGGGTGGCCGTATCCACCCCGCCCTTCATGAGGATTCCCGCCGCGCCGCGCGCCAGCACTTCAACCGCCTCGTCCACACCCGCGTACAGGAATTCCAACCCCAGCGCTTCGCGCGCCCGGCGGATCGCTGCGGCCGTTTCCTCGTTCACCGGCCCTACCAACAGCACCGTGCGGCAAGCCCCGCTGCCCATGGTCTGTTTTGCCGCCTGTAACAGTTCGTCAAAGTTCCGGATCACGGTCTCAATACTCCAGCGCAGCCTCTTCGCCGCGGATCACTCGCAGCGCCCCCGCCGCCAGCGCGCCCATCTCGTCTTCCCCGGCATAAACCAGCACCGGCGCCAGAAACTCCACCCGCCGCCGGATCCACTCGACCAGCATCGCCGACGCCGCCAGTCCCCCAGCCAGCACAATCCCATGCAAGCGTCCTTCCAGCACCGTCGCCATGGCGCCAATCTCTTTCGCGATCTGGTATGCCATGGCTTCGTACACGTCGCGCGCCTGCTCGTCGCCGCCCGCGATGCGCTTCTCTACCTCCACCGCCGAATTGGTCCCCAGGTACGCCACCAGTCCGCCTCGGCCCATCACCATCTTGCGCATCCCGCGTTCCCGCATCTTGCCGTCCCGCGTCTCGCATTCCGGAGCAGTCTGCGAAAAGCACAGGCTCAGGAACGGTTGCAGCGGCAGCCCGCCGGTCCGCTCCGGCGAAAATGGTCCGTCGCTCGAAGCGTCGTTCACATCGATGATGCGGCCGCCGCGCACCGGCGCCACTGAGATCCCGCCCCCCAGGTGCGCCACAATCAGCCGGCTCTCCGCCAGCGCCATACCCAATTCAACCGCTGCGCGCCGCGCCGTCGCGTGCAGGCTCAGCGCGTGCGAAAGGCTCCGCCGCTCAATCGCCGGATGCCCCGAATACCGCGCCACCGGGTCGAACTCATCCACCGACACCGGGTCCACCACGTAGGCCGGGCATCCATGGCGCGCCGCCAGCCGCGCCGCCAGTTCGCACCCCAGGTTCGAGACGTGCTCCCCTTGCAGGTTGCCGCGCGCATCCGCCAGCATGTGTTGGTTCACCGCGTACGTCCCGCCCTCGAGCGGCCGGAACATCCCGCCGATCGCCGCCACCGCCGCCACTTCGCGCGCATGCCGCGAACTCCATTCATCCACCGCCTGCCACCGCAGGTCGAACTGCTCCCACGGCCCGCCACACGCCCGCAGCCGCGCCGCATCGTGGCGAATGGTCTCGCCCACCCGAAGCCGCTCGCCCGCATACAGCGCCAATTTGGTCGAAGTCGACCCCGGATTCACCACGAGGATTTCCTGCACAATCAGAGTGTAACTTGCCCGCGCGACTTTCCGTTACAGTGGGTCCATGCACCCCGAAAACCAGCCGGGCCGCCGCGCCTTCCTCAAAGGACTCGCCGTCCTCCCCGCCGTGTCCGCTCTGGCTGCCGCGCCGGCCCCGCCCCGCTTCAACGCCATCCAGATCGGCCCCGTCAGCCTGCTCGATGAAGGCATCGACCGCTGCCTCGACCTCCTTCAGGACACCGCCGCTATCAACTGCCTCATGCTCTACAGCCATACCTATTACGGCGACATGCACAAGCCCCCGCAGTTGCTCGCCGGCGACCACGGCGTCGCGCCCAAGCCCATGCGCGGCCGCAAGTTCCCCGCCGTCTGGGTTCGCACGCACGAGCAGTTCTACCGGAACACCACCCTGCGCCACCAGGCCGTCGATTCCACCTTCGAATTCGCCGGCCGCGATCTCTTCGCCGAAGTCCTCGCTCCCGCGCGCCAGCGCGGCATGAAGCTTTATGCGCGCATCCTCGAAGGCACCGGTCTCGGCCAGTCCGTCGCCAATTTCTCCACCATCACAACCCGCGATATCTATGGCCGCCCCACCAACATCCCTTGCTGGAATCATCCCGATTATCGCGCCTGGTGGGTCGCCACCGTCGAAGACTTATTCCGCGGTTATGAGCTCGATGGCCTGCAATGGGGCGCCGAACGCATGGGCCCGTTGATGAACGTCATTCTGCCCTGGAACGACGATCCTCCCGCCTGCTTCTGCCCGTATTGTGAAGATCGCGCCCGCAACCACGGCATCGACCCCGGCCGGGCTCGCAAGGGCTTTGAAGATCTCTACCTCTACGTGCGGAGCCTGGCGTCCGCCAAACCGCCCGAGGGCGTATTCACCGGTTTTCTGCGCATCCTCCTGCGCTATCCCGAAATTCTTTCCTGGGAATATCAATACCGCCAGGCGCGCGAAGAGATGCAACAGGCCATCTTCCACGCCGTCAAGGCCGTCAACCCCGGCGCCGAAGTCGGCTGGCACGTCGATCATCAGCCATCCAGTTGGGATCTGGTCTACCGCGCCGAAATGACCTTCGCCGAAATGGCCCCCTACTCCGATTTCATCAAGCCCATCCTCTACCACGACGTTCTCGGCCCGCGCATCCGTAACTGGTACCTGGCCCGTTTCCAGCGCACCATCCTCGGCGATATCTCGCTCCAGCAATCCCTCGATCTCTACTACGATTTGTTCGGCTACGACAAGACCAGGGAGCCCGGCCTCGACCAGCTCTCGAGCACCGGCTTCACTCCCGATTACGTCTACCGCGAGACCAGGCGATGCAAGGCCTCGGCCGAAAACCGAACCAAAATTTATTCCGGCATCGGCTTCGACGTACCCTGGGGTAACAACACCATCCCCGGCGATCCCGGCAAAATTTACGAATGCGTTCGCAAAGCCTTTGAAGCCGGCGCCTCCGGGATTGTCGTCTCCCGCGAATATGAAGAGATGCGCGTTCCCAATCTCAAAGCCGTGGGCCGCGCCATCCGCGACCTGGCCTGATGGGTTCGTGCCCTTCTAGCCCGCCCTGCCCTACTCACGCGCACGCCCCCGAACAGAACCGCGACCGTCAGGGAGCGGCCTTCGCGGAATACAAAGGTATTGATAAGACGGTGTACTGACCTTAGCCCGCAAGGGCGAAAGACGATAGCCCACTATGAAGAGATGCGCGTTCCCAATCTCAGAGCCGTGGGCCGCGCCATCCGCGACTTGGCCTGATGAGTTCGTGCCCTTCTAGCCCGTCGCCCTGCTTGTTTTCAGAAATTAGCACACGTAGTGCAGAATCCCTACTCACGCGCACGCCCCCGAACAGAACCGCGACCGTCAGGGAGCGGCCTTCGCGGAATACGAAGGTACTGATAAGACGGTGTACTGACCTTAGCCCGCAAGGGCGAAAGACGATAGCCCACGGCGTGAGCCGTGTGGAACCCGTCGTAACTACGGGTAGCCCCGGAACGGGGCGTAAGATCCTGCCGCCGGACGGAAATGTAGAAACTTCACGGACAGGCCCGCGGGCCGCCTTGCTGGGCGCTATTTCTTGTCGGGCCGGGACTCTTCCGCCAGGCGCTTGTTGATGCGGTCTTCCAAGAGCTGGAACACCTTTTGAATATCGGCGAACGTAGTTCTGCGGTCGTTGTTGTAATCCATCAGGCGGTGATCGTACTCTTTCCAGTTCGGAGCGACGTCTTCAATCACGAATCGCGCCTCCTGCATCGCCGCGCCGCGGTGTTCGAAGTGGCCGCTCACTTCGTCCGTGGCCTTTTCCAGGGCGCAATAAAGGCTGAAGGTTTTGGCGTCCGCCGGACAGACCCGGTTGTCGGCGCGGTTCCATTTGGCGGGCGAATTCAGGATCTCCCTCGCGCGCTGCACAATCCGCACATCGGCCTTGGTCACGGGCGGTCTGGCGTTGGGGTCGTCGCGCGCAGTGCCGGTGGCCTTATTTGGGACCGTTTGCGCCGGAAGCGCGGCGGCCAGCATCATCCAGGCCGCCGAAATCAGGATGCCTGCTCTCCAATTCACAGGTTTCATCTCCTTTCCATTTCTCTGGCTTTTAGCGTATTCGCTTCGCCCTTACGACGTCGAGCGAAAATTTGCCGGCGGAGCCATCGCGCGGGCCAGGAGCGTGGCCGAATTGCTGCGAATTTGTGACATGCTACCGTACAGACAATGAAAGTGTACTTCGGATTCACCGTGGCTGGAGACCGGTCGGCTTTGGACACGGCACGGCGCATCGTGGCGCTCCTCGAGGAAATGGGGCACCAGGTGCTGACCCGCCACCTGGTGCGCGACGACGCCGCGCAGCTCGACCGGAACATCACGCCGCGCATGGTTTTCGAGCGCGACATGAACTGGTTGCGACAATGCGATATTTTCATCGCGGAGGTGTCCGGCTCGTCGTTCGGCATCGGCTTCGAGGCCGGATACCTGCTCGGTGGGAGCGCGCGCCCGGCGCTGCTGTTCTACCGCCGCGACGTGGAAAGCCGCATCTCGCTGCTGATCACCGGCAACACGCATCCCAACTGCACGCTGGCGCCCTACACCAACTTTGCGCAGATTGAGGCTCGGCTAAGTTCGTGGCTTCAGAAGCAAGCTCACGGATCCAAGACCGCTTGCTAACTCGCCTGCCAATCGGTTTTTCACACCTCCTGGTGGCGCGGGCGGTGCCGCCCGCGCTCCGTCATATAACGGCGTAACAGGATACAAACCGTGGAGCAGGCTTTCCAGCCCGGTTTTCCAGCCTGCAACGCCGGCATTCTTGCCGGCGGGAAAGTGCTGATCACGCTGTACTGGGAGATGGGATCGAAGCCTGTGGAAGTGGACTTGCCGGATCTCTGGCGCCAGTTGGGAGTGGAGCGGGAAGGCGGCCAGATCGTCTTCCGCTCGGATGCGCCGCTGTCCCGGGTGAGGCTGGCGATTTCTTCCCGACGCTCACCCGGGCGCTGCGGCGCGAGTTCAGTAACGGCCCCCGGCGATGGGACGCAGGGGCGTAGCGAACGTGCGAGTCGAATTTTCGGCGCGTTCGGCCGTCCGTTCGAGAACCAGAGAGCGCAGCCCGGGCATGGAACTGGCGCCGGCGCGCTGACCTTTTTCGCCGACCGGCAGTTGCCCGGTGGTCAGGTTCTTGAGCCCGAACAAAGCCAGCTCGAAGCGGTCCTTCACTCCAACCTTCTGGAACAGCCGCGAGAGGTAAACCTTCACCGTGCCTTCCGAGATCAGCAGCGTGGAGGCGATCTCCTTATTCTTTAGACCCTGCGAGAGCAGGCTGACCAGTTGGCCTTCGCGCTGCGTGAGGGCCACGCGGCGGGCGCACAGGAAACTGTCGGTAAGAGCCTTCTCGAACCACAGCTCGCCGGCCTGGACCTTCTGCAGGCACTTCACCTGGAGGTCGGTGGGCAGCGTCTTGCGGAGAATCCCTCGCACTCCTAGCCCCATGGCCTGGAATGCCAGCTCCGTGGAAATAGAATTCACCCACAGAACAATCTTGCAGCTCATCATCGCGTGCTTCATTTCATTCAGCACCGCGAACGTGATCTCGGGGGTAAGGTCCATCAGCACCAATTCGGGGGAGCCCTGGGCCATCTGCTCGACAAGCGATGCGACGCTGCCGCAGGTTGGCAGCAGGTCGAAACCGTCCACCTGGCGCAGCACGGACTCAAGTCCCTTGGCCAGGATCGGTTCATCGCTATAAAGAAGAATTCGCGTCATATTCTCCACCTTTTCTTCAGCGCCAATCGTTGCCGTTTTTGCGGCGGCCGGGAAACGTCTATTTATTATTCCCTGGGTTCGCTTGGCATTTCTCATGTATTCTCCGATTATTTACTTCGGTTGTCAATAACAATTTGCGTAATTCTACGATAATTATTTGTCTATTTATAAGACGATTAATAATCAACGAAAGCAATTTACGGCGCCAATAATTACTTATAAAGCTTTTAATTTCAATATATTAAAAGAATTTTAGAATGGTCCGCTGCATGTCGTCAATTCACATTAAATATTCGACAATTACCGGCTAATAACCCTATCGCATACGCCCTGGATAGTTACCTTTACCCCTCAAATGGGTGGCCAAGGACGCTGGAGACGGCTCCAGAACGGCGTAAAGAGAAAGCAATATTTATTGATAACCTTCGGCAATAGTGGGGTATAGCCCTTTTCCTATATTGATACGAAGGCTCCTGGGGAGCTAAATTCGCCATGGCGTCCAAAGAAATGAAGAACATCAACAGGCGCGAGAGTCCGCGAATCGAAATCCAGCTACGGTGCCACGTTACGTCACCGGCGGTGTGGTTGCGAAGCACGATGACCACGGAGAATATCAGCCGCAGCGGGGTTTTGGTGATCTGGAGCGGAGATGGGCCGGCGGTCGCGGTCCCGGGCGTGGGCCAAATTGTCACGATAGAAATTGAACTGCCGGCAAATCATGGATTCGGACAGAAATGCATTCATTGTCAGGGAACCGTGACGCGGGTGATTGGAGGGTCCGAAAACCCCAAGGTGGCGTTGCGCGTGAACTACATGGATTTCCGCTCCTTCCACGATCGCATTCGCGCCGTTGAAGCCCTGACGCCGGTGGCGAGTTCCTGGATGGCGTGATCCCCCGATGGAAACCAGAGGCTCCCAATTCGCGATCAAGTGGCTGCCCTCGCTGGCGGACTTCGCATTCCTGATGCCCATCGTCTTTCTATTCGGGCGCATGGAAGGCGTCAAAACCCTGCTCAGCGATTGCGACACGGGATGGCACATTCGCACCGGCGAATGGATCGTCTCGAACCACCTGGTGCCCACCCACGACGTGTTTTCCTTTTCCAAGCCCGGCGGCGTGTGGTTCGCGTGGGAGTGGCTTTCGGACGTGATCTTCGCCGGCCTGAACGCCATGTGGGGACTGCGCGGAGTGGTGCTGTTGGCCATCCTCCTGTTGAGCGCTACGTTTGCGGCGTTGTTCCTGTTGGCGCGGCGCAAGGCCAACCCGGTGACGGCGATCGTGGTGACCATTGTGGCGGCGGCCACATCGTCGGTGCACTGGCTCGCGCGGCCCCACCTCTTCACATTGCTGTTCGTAATTCTCTTCTACGCGGCTCTGGAGCGCGTCCGGGAAGGCCAGCCGCGATGGGGGCGAGTGCCGTATCTGGCGATGCTGCCGGTGGCGACCATCCTGTGGACCAACCTGCACGGAGGATTCTTCGTGGGAATCGCCCTGGCGGCGGCATACGGCGCCGGCGAGCTGGCGCAGATGGCGCTGACGGCCGATCCCGAAACGCGCGCGCCGGCATGGCGGCGGGCCATCCGCTATTTCGCATGCGCCGCCGCGTGCCTGGCGGCCAGCCTGATCAACCCCTATACCTATCGCCTGCACGTACACCTGTTCCAGTATCTGCGGGATCCCTACGCTTCGCAGCACATCATCGAGTTTTTCTCGCTCAGCTTCCACCACCCGGTGGCGATTTTCTTCGAAACCATGCTGTTGCTCTCCGCGGTCGCGGTCTTCTGGTACGCGCGGCAGGGGCGCTACACGGAATCTCTGCTGCTGGTGATATTCGGACACCTGGGCCTGCTGGCCGCGCGCAATATTCCGATCTTCATGCTCGTGGCCGCCCCACCGGTGGCCGGCATGGTGCAGGCGTGGCTGAACGGTCTGCCGGAATCCGCATTGGCGGAGTGGGTGCGGCGGGCGGCGGCCAGGTACAACCAGATTGCCGCGGAAACAGCGGACACGGACCGGATTCCCCGCTTCCACCTGCTGAGTGTGCTGGGCGTGGCCCTGCTGGTGGCTCTGTTGTTCGCGCCCGCGCCACCCAAGCGGTTTCGCGCCGAATACGATCCGCAGTCCTATCCCGCCAGGGCCATCGAAGCCTTGAAGAGAATGCCGGAGCCGCGGATCTTTACCAACGACGTCTGGGGCGGCTACCTGATCTGGCGCCTCTATCCCTCGGACAAGGTATTTGTGGACGGCCGCAGCGATTTCTACGGCGCCGCCTTCGAAGAAAAGTACATCGACGTTCTGAACGTGAAATACGATTGGGAGCGCACTCTCAACGGGTTCGACGTCGACACGATTTTATTGCCCACTGACGCGCCGCTCGCCGGCGCGCTGAAAGAATCCAGCCGCTGGCGCGTGGTGTACGACGACGGCGTGGCTCTGATCTTCCGGCCGACTGAAAAGTCCGCGGGCATATCGAAATCCGTCGCCCACCAGGGCAGCGGAGCAGGCCGTGATCGCGAGGTCACGAAAACAGAGGCTAGTGATCAAGCGATCACAGAGAAAAAAACAAAAACATAGGAGCGAACACAATGACGTTTTTGCGCAACTTCTGGAAGGACGAACAGGGGCAGGACCTCATCGAGTATACCCTGCTCATGGCGTTCGTAGCGCTGGCTTCGGCCGCCCTCTTCTTGGGCGCCGGCGGCAGCATCAAGGGCATTTGGATGACCACCAACAACCAGTTGGTACAGGCCAACGCCCAGGCCAGTTAATTCACCCGGCGGAGCAGGCCGGCACGAGTATGCCGGCCTGCTCCGCCGGATCAAAGGAGTGGGTTGGCGCGGGCCGAAAAGCGCCGCGCTGGTTGCAAGTCCACCCCCGCGAGAGGTCGAGCGCGGGGCTAGTAGAGCGGAACGAGGAATGGCATGAATAGAAGATTCATCGGTGTCCTGGCATTTGCATTCGTGGTCGCCACGGCTGGAGGACTGATTACCTACAAGTCCCTCATGAGCCGTTCTCAACAGGCCAAGGCGGCGGCGCCCTCGGTACAGGTCGTGCTGGCTCGGAAAGATCTGGAGCTGGGCACGGTGCTGAAGGAAGGCGACTTGTACCAGGCCGATTGGTCGGGCGAGTTGCCCGTCGGATCAACCAACAAAATGTCGGAACTTTACGGCCGCGGCGTCACTACCGCGATTTACGCCAAGGAGCCGGTGATCGAATCGCGCCTGGCTCCCAAGGGAGCCGGCGGCGGCCTGGCGGCCATGATCCCCAAGGGCATGCGCGCGTTCACTATTCCAGTCAATGAGGTAGTGGGCGTGGCCGGGTTCGTGACGGCCGGACAACACGTCGACCTGCTGATTTCCGGGACCAGCCCGGGCGGCAATGGCAACCAGGGCATGCTCAGCCGCACGCTCCTGCAGAACCTCGAGATTCTCTCGGCGGGACAGGATTTCAAGAAAGATCCCGAAGGCAAGCCGGTCGCGGTGCAAGTGGTCAACGTCCTGGTGACGCCCGAACAGGCGGAGATCCTCAGCTTGGCCACCAACCAGACCAGCATCCGCATGGTGCTGCGCAACCCGCTGGACCACGAAGTGGCCAAGACGCCCGGAACCAACCTGGCCTCCATGTGGGGCGGCGCCGGAAAGGGCCTGGGACCCAAGTCGGCGCTGTCGTCGGATGTCTCGGAAGACCTCCCGAAGCCGCCGCGCCGCGCCCCCAAACCGGTGGCCGCGGTGCCGCCTGCTCCAGCCGTGAAAAAAGAAGCGCCCTTCAACATGGAAATCATTTCGGGAACCAGCAAAACAGAAGTCAAATTCGACAAGAGCGGGGAGGGTAAATAGGTGTTTACAACGGGTCAAGTAGTTCGAATCGCGCTGGCTGCGGCGAGCGCGTGCGTGCTGGCGGGGCCCGTGCGCGCCGACGATCCCATCACGCCGGCCCAAGCCGCCGCGCAACCGGAAGGTGTCTCGAAGGCCGCCGCTCCCGGAGTCATCGGCAAGCTGACGGTGACCGTCGGAAAGTCGCTCACCATTGACAGCCCGCTGGCCATCAAGCGGCTCTCCACGGCCAACGGGAACTTGGTGGAAGCCGTGGCAATCGGGCCGAAAGAAGTGCTCATCAACGGCAAACTGCCCGGCGAGACTTCGCTGATTATCTGGCAGGATAACGACGCGCGCCTGATCTACGATCTCACCGTGCGCATGAGCCCCCTGCACCTCAACGCCGTGCGCGAGCAGATTGCGCGCGACTTTCCGGACGCCGACATCAATGTGACGTTCGACAACGACACCGCATTCGTGCGCGGCACCGTCCCCGACGTAGGATCGTCGGACCGCATCATGGCGATCGTGGCCTCGCTCGGCCCCAAGGCGGTGAACCTCTTGCGCGTGCAGGTGCCTCCGGTGGAATCCCAGATCCTGCTGAAGGTGCGCTTCGCCGACGTGGACCGCAGCGCGAGTCTGAACCTGTCGGCAAATTTCCTGACGGGCGCGTTCAACCAGCAGACGGCCCTCGGCACGGGAGCGATCCTGGGACAGAACGCCTCGCTGCCGGGCACGGTGGGATCGGTGGTGAACATTTTTGCCATGCGGCCCGACATCAATCTGCAGGCCGCCATCCAGGCGCTGCAGGGCAAGAATCTGCTGGAGATCCTGGCCGAACCGAACCTCGTCACCATCAACAACAAAGAGGCTAGCTTCCTGGCCGGCGGCCAGTTCCCCTATCCCATGATCCAGCCCGGTTCCTCCGGCGGTGGAACCTCCGTGACGGTCGCCTTCAAGGAATATGGAATCCGCCTGAACTTCTTGCCGGTCATCACGCCCCGCGGCACCATCCGCTTGCACGTGGCGCCGGAAGTCAGCTCGCTCGATTACACCAACGCCGTAACGCTGCAAGGTTTCGTCATTCCGGGCATGTCGGTGCGCAAGGTGGAGACCGAGATCGAGCTGGATAGCGGCCAGAGTTTCGTCATTGCCGGGTTGCTGGACAAGCAGACCACGGATGCGTTGTCGAAAGTGCCTGGCCTGGCGAATATCCCGATCCTCGGCAAACTTTTCCAGAGCAAAACGGTGACCAAGAACAATTCGGAGCTGCTGGTAATTATCACGCCGGAGCTGGTGCGGCCGATGCCGGCCAGCCAGCCGCTGCCCGAATTGAAAATCACCAAACCGTTCCTGGAGGACAACACCGGTGGGTTCATGGGGCACCCGGGAATCGATAAGACCGGTCCAGTGCCGGTCCATCCGCCGAATCCGACGCTGCCGGTGGAACAGTTGATCCAGGTAGGGCCGAAGCCGGGTCAAGCCGCTCCCACGCCGACGCCGACGGCTCCTCCAGCAACGGGCACCGGAGGCGGAACCGACACTTCAACACAGACACCGCCGGCAACTCCGCCGGCGGCTCCTCCGCCGGGTGGCGGAGGTGGAGGCAATCCGGGCGGTGGAGGAGACCGCTAGTGAGCAGGCCCAGAGACCTATCATGTATCCGCTAACCATCGGGATGGCAATCGAGAACCGCGAGTTGTGGGAACAGGCACAGACGTGCCTGACCGCCCTGCCATTCCGGATCATTGTCGAGCATCAGGACTTGGGAGACGTCGGCAACTTTATCGACCGCCTGGAGCGCATGCGGCCGGACGTGGTCCTGATCGACATCAGCGGCTGGAGAGAGCCGCTGGAAGGGCTGGTGGCGTCGATTCACGCCGCCATCGGCGACCCCATGATCATCGCGCTGAACACTTCGGCGGAATCGGAGTCGATTCTGTCGTCGATGCGCGCGGGAATCAATGAATACTTGTTTCCTCCTTTGCAGGAAACCCTGCGGAGAGCGCTCGAAAAGCGATCGGCGGAACGCAGCCGGCGCAGCGTCGCGGGCGCCAAGGCGGGCGGCAAGAGCTTCGCCTTCCTATCGGCCAAGGGCGGCTGCGGGGCCACCACGCTGGTGACGCACGTCGCGGCGGAACTAGGGCGGCTCAACCAAAAGGTGCTGCTGGCGGACCTGGATCTGGACTCCGGCATGGTCGGATTCATCACCAAAACCAAATCCGTGTACTCGATTCTCGACGCGGTGAACAACCTGCACCGCCTGGACATTCATTACTGGAAGGCGCTGGTTTCGAACGGGATTCCGGGAGTGGAGATTGTGCCCGCCCCGCTCGCGATGGCCTCCAAGGTGCAGATCAAGGATGAGCAGATCCGCAACGTTCTGGCGTTTGCGCGGCCGCACTACGACTGGACGCTGGTGGACCTGGGGCGGAGCTTGAGCCGCATGGCGATGGCGGCGCTCGAAGAGATCGACGAAGCCTGCCTGGTGACCACGCTGGAAGTTCCCGCGCTGCACCAATCCAAGCAGATCGTGCAGACGCTGCTCGACAGCGGATACGGCAAGAACCGCATCAAGCTGATCCTGAACCGTTCTCCGAAGCGGTTGGACATTACGCCCAGTGAGTTGGAGAAGATGCTGGGGCTGCCGATTTTTTGCATGGTGCCCAACGACTACGCGGAACTGTACGAGACCTATGCGGAAGGACGCATGCTCAACCGCAATTCGGACTTGGGCAAGCAGATTGCCCGCCTGGCTGGCAAGCTGGCCAACATGGGAGAAGAGAAATCCGGAAGGAAGAAGTTTGCGCTGTTCGGCTAAAGGACAAAATCGATGGGAACGCTGCTAGATACGGCATCAAGACCAGGTGAGAGCCGGGAAACCGGCTGGGTCAATCGCCTCTTTACTAAAGAAGGATACACGCCGGAATACCAGGAGCTGAAGTTCACCCTGCACCGCAAGCTACTGGACCGGATCAATCTTGAGGCCCTGTCCTCAATGGCCGGGGAACGCGTACGCGCGGAAATCCGCGCCGCCGTGGCGAAGCTCGTGGAGGAAGAGAAGACGCCCTTGAGCCTGGTCGAAAAAGACCGGGTGATTGAAGAGATTCTGGACGAAGTATTCGGCCTGGGCCCGCTCGAGCCGCTTTTGCAGGATCCCACCATAAGCGACATCCTCGTCACCACGCCCCGGCTGGTCTATGTCGAGCGGGCCGGCAAACTGTATCGCACGCCGGTGGAGTTCAAAGACGACGCGCACCTGCTGCGGATCATCGAGAAAATCGTATCGCGCGTAGGCCGCCGCGTGGACGAATCTTCGCCGCTGGTGGACGCGCGCCTGCCGGACGGCTCGCGCGTCAACGCCGCCATCCCGCCGGTGGCCGTGGATGGACCGCTGCTTTGCATCCGCCGGTTCGGCCGCCACGCCTTGAAGGGCGAGGACCTGGTTTCCAAGCTCACGCTGACCGAAGGCATGCTGGATCTGCTCAAGTCCTGCGTGAAGGCCCGGCTGAACATCCTGATCAGCGGCGGAACCGGTTCCGGTAAGACCACCCTGCTGAATGCGCTGTCCTCGTACATTCCGGAAGACGAGCGCATTGTGACCATCGAAGACGCGGCCGAATTGCGGCTGCAGCAGACTCACGTGGCGCGCATGGAGACCCGCCCGCCCAACGTGGAGGGCCTGGGCGCCATCCACATCCGGCAACTGGTCATCAACGCCCTCCGTATGCGGCCGGACCGAATCATCGTCGGTGAGGTTCGCGGCGAAGAGGCGCTGGACATGTTGCAGGCCATGAACACGGGCCACGACGGATCGCTGACAACCATCCACGCCAACACGCCCCGCGACAGCCTGGGCCGCCTCGAGGTGATGGTCGGCATGGCGAACGCCAACATGGGGATCCGCTCGGTCCGGCAGCAGATCGCATCGGCGGTGGACCTGTTCGTGCAAACCTCGCGCTTCAGCGACGGATCGCGGCGGGTCACGCACATCACCGAAGTCGTCGGGATGGAGCAGGACATCATCACGCTGCAAGACATCTTCCTGTTCGAAAAGACCGGAATTTTGGAATCCGGCAAGGTGAAAGGGCGGTTCCGGGCAACCGGAATCCGGCCGAAGTTCTACGACCGTCTGAAGGCCTGCGGGATCACCCTCCCGACGCAACTGTTCCAGACCGTAGTGGAGATCAACTAGATGCAAATCGCCGTAGCCGTCTCCTTCATGGTAGTGTTCGCGCTTGTGCTGTTGGCCGTCAGCGTGGGGCTGAAATTCTTCGACGCCCGGCGGAAAGCCCAGGTGTCGGAGATGTTGCAGACGGCTTCCGGCGAGCCGGTGGTGGTAGTCACCAACCTGCTGAAGGATATCGATTTCGAAAAACCCACGGGATTCAAACGGGTGCTGGCGTCGTTCCAATTCTCACGTCACGCCCAGCAGCAGATCCAGCAGGCCGGATTGAGTTGGTCGTCGGCGCGCTTGATCACGGTGATGGCGCTGGCGATGATCCCGGGCCTGGGGCTGGGAGCGTGGTGCAAGATTCTGTTGAACGGGCCCACCTCGGCCGTGGTATTCGCGGTGATCACGGGATCCATTCCGTACCTGGTTGTGCGGCACAAGCGCAAGGTGCGGCTGGACACGCTGGAAGCGCAGTTTCCGGACGCGCTGGACTTTCTCGCGCGGTCCATGCGGGCAGGCCATGCGTTTTCGATCAGCCTGGAAATGCTGGGCGAAGAAATGTCCGATCCCTTGGGGCAGGAATTCCGGGCGCTGTTCAACGAGCAGAACCTGGGTGCTCCCCTGGAGACCGCATTGCGGAATTTTGCGGAACGAGTGCCTTTGCTGGATGTGCGGTTCTTCACCTCGTCGGTCCTCTTGCAGAAGCAGACCGGCGGCAACCTCAGCGAAATTCTCTCGCGGCTGGCTTACGTGATCCGCGAACGATTCCGCTTGAAGGGCCAGGTGAAGGCGGCCAGCGCCCACGGCCGGTTGACGGCCACCATTCTGACGCTGCTGCCGGTGGCGACCATGCTCGGCTTGCTGGTGGTGGCGCCGGGCTATCTGCAAAGCATGGCGTCGGACAACGACGGCAAGTGGATGATCGGCGGAGCGATCTTCGCCCAGATCCTGGGCAATTTCTTTATCAAGAAGATCATCAACATCAAGGTGTAATATGCTACATCCCCTTTTATCTGCCACTATTGCGTTCCTGCTGCTGCTGATCCTGCTGACATGGGTGGGATACCGGATTTTCTATAAGCCGGGCAAATTCCTGAAGCAGCTCGGCCGGCCGGTGATCACGGAATCGCAGCGCGTGGTGGAAGATTCGAGCGAGCCCGGCGGCAGCACCATCGTCACGTTCCTGCACCAGCTCGGGAATAAAATTCCGTCGTCGGAAGCCGACGTGGCGACCATGCGCGCCACGCTCGTGCGGGCCGGTTTCCGGTCCGAGAACGCCGTGCCGGTATTCGTCGGCATCCGCATCCTCGCGACGCTGGGAATGCTGATCGTGTGCGTGGGCATGGAACCGCGCCTGCCTCCCAACCCGATGTTGAAGATGATGCTGATGATCTCGGGCTGCTCGGCGGGATGGATCTTGCCGCGCTTCGTCCTCGAGAAGCGCGTCGCCAAACACCAGGAGATCCTGCGCCTTTCGCTCCCCGACGCGCTGGACCTGCTGGTGGTCTCGGTGGAAGCCGGATTGGGTCTGGACCAGGCCATCCAGCACGTGGCCCGGGAGTTGCAAGTGAGCCATCCGCAACTGAGCGAAGAACTGTCTCTGGTCATGCTCGAAATGCGAGCCGGCAAACGGCGCTCGGACGCGCTGCGTAATTTCGCGGAGCGCACCGGCGAAGGGGAAATCCGTAAGCTCGTGGCGATCCTGATCCAGACCGACCGGTTCGGCACCAGCATGGGCGAATCCCTGCGCACGCACTCCGATTTTATGCGGGTCGCGCGCCGCCAGGAAGCCGAAGAGCGCGCCGGCAAAGTCGGCGTGAAATTGGTGTTCCCGATTTTCTTTTTCATATTGCCGTCGATGTTAATTGTGGCGGCGGGTCCTGGCATCCTACAGATTTTCAAGTATCTGTTCCCGATGATGAAACACGTTGGTGGTGGCTAATAATCCAAGGAAGGAGAAAAGAAGATGTCGTCAGATATGTTCATTCAAGCCGCGATTTGGTTGGGAGCCGGCGGGACACTACTGATCTTCCTGCGGCGCCGCCGTGCGCGCAGACAACAGCGCTAAACACGCGACGGGGGAAGAGCGACTGAGATACGAAAGGAGATAAATTATGGACCTCGCGATTCAAGGAGCGATCTGGCTGGGGGCCGGCGTAACGCTGGTCATGCTGCTATCTCGCCGCCGCCGGCGCCGGGCGATCCGGTAAGGAGAGCGGTATAGAGCTGGCGGAAATTGGGGGCGGTTTTCGCCAGCCCCTTATAGCTGAATCATGTCGATTGAGGAACTGGTCGGAAAACAGAACCGGGACGGGGGCTGGCCTTATATCCGCGGGGCGTCGTGGACGGAGCCGACCGTGTATGCCGTGCTGGCGCTATTGGCGGCTGGTGAGAAGGAGTCCGCCCGGCGTGGCCTGCGGTGGGTTGTGCGGAATGAGCGCGCGGACGGAGGCTGGCCGGCGCAGCCGGGAATCGACCAGAGCACCTGGGTGACGGCCCTGGTGGCTTTGCTGCCTGCGGAACTGCTGGGGCGCGAAACCCACCAGCGCGCGATCACATGGCTGTTGGGAATGACGGGCGAGGAATCGACGCTGATCTATCGCATGCGGGAGTGGCTGCTGGGCAATCCGCGCCCCGCCGACCAGGAGTTTGCGGGATGGCCGTGGGTGCCGGGTACGGCGGCCTGGGTCGGACCGACTTC
The DNA here is from genome assembly GCA_963842505.1 of Bryobacterales bacterium. Lineage (GTDB taxonomy): Bacteria > Acidobacteriota > Terriglobia > Bryobacterales > Bryobacteraceae > PALSA-129. The sequence continues at coordinate 2,266,671 of CAWJGZ010000001.1, read as the reverse complement.
GCTGGCGATCCTGGCCTTGGAAAGAGAAAACAGCCGCAAGCCCCGCGCGGAACTGCGGCGGCGGGTCGAAGAAGGCCGGGGTTTTTTGATGCGGCGGATGTGCCACGACGGAGGATGGAACCACGGGTCGGTGCGGGCCTTGGGATACGAATCGCTGCCGTATCCGGAGACCACCGGGCAGGCGCTGGCGGCGCTGCGCGGAACTCGATCTCCGGAAGTGGAAAAAGCGCTGGCGGTGGCCCGGCGGTTTCTGACGGCATGCCGATCGGCCGAGGCGCTGAACTGGCTGCGGCTGGGCCTGATGGCGCACCAGGAACTGCCGGAGGGCTACTGCGTGCCGGCGGGAGTGACCAGCCGCACCCTGCCGGACAGGTCGCTCGATATGCTGGTCGGCGCGGTACAAAAAGGCAACGATTTGTTATGGGGCTGACGAAGCGGAAGACCATCACCAGGCGCGAATTACTGGCGGCAGCGGCGGGTGCGGCGGCCCTTTCCGCCTGCAACGTCGAAAAGCCGGTGACGCCTGCGCGCGTCTCAGTGGTGCGGGCGGCAGCCTACGACCAGAGCGTCTACGACACCGTGCGGCGGCTGGTTGACGAACACCAGGTCGACGTTCGCGGGCGCAACGTCGTGCTGAAGCCCAACCTGGTCGAGTTCGAGCCGGAGAGCAGCATCAATACCAACCCCATTGTGGTTCACGCCGCCATGGAAGCGTTCCGGGCTCGGGGCGCCGCCAGCGTGCGCATCGCGGAGGGGCCGGGGCACCGCCGCAACACCCTGGACCTCGCCGAAGCCGCCGGGTACTTCGAGACTGTCCCGCACTTCGAGGAGCTGTTCACGGACCTCAACCTGGACGACGTGAGCCTTGTGAATCCCCCGCGGCAGTTTTCCCGCATGAGCAAGGTTTACCTGCCGAATACCGCGCTCGGCGCCGGCCTCCTGGTGTCGATGCCCAAGATGAAAACGCACCATTGGGTGGGCGCCACGCTCTCCATGAAGAACCTGTTCGGGGTGGTGCCCGGCGGGGTCTACGGCTGGCCCAAAAACGTCCTGCACTGGGCGGGCATTGCGGAAAGCATCGCCGATCTGCACTCGCTGTTTCCCCGGCAGTTCGCGATTGTGGACGGGATCGTGGGTATGCAGGGTAACGGACCGATTCAAGGCGTTCCAAAAAAAGTGGGACTGCTGGTGGCGGGTGAGGACCCTGTCGCCGTGGACGCCACCTGCTGCCGCATCATGCGCATCGATCCCATGCGCATCGCGTATCTGCAACTGGCATCGGGCGGAGTCGAAGGTTATATCTCGGAGCGCAACATCCAGCAGACCGGCGAACTCATCGCGTCGGTCGCCACTCCCTTCGACCTCATCCCGGAATTTCAATCCATTCGGTTGGAGAATAGTTAAATGCAAACGCCACCGACCGACCGCTCCGCCCACCCGGCCGCCAGCCGCGGCCGCCAGGGCATGGCCGCGCTGCTGGACTCCAAGTGGGTCTACGCGCTGGCATCGCTTCTGTTTCTGATTCCCTGCTATTGGCAACCGCGCATCCAGGCCGGGGATCTTTCGAGCCACATTTACAACTCCTGGCTTTCGCAATTGATCGAAAGCGGCCGCCTGCAAGGACTGGTGATGGTGCAACAGACCACCAACATCCTTTTCGACGTCATCCTGAGCGGGCTGTTCAAACTGGTGGGGCCGGAAGCCGCGCAGCGGATCGCCGTATCCCTGGCGGTGCTCACTTTTGTGTGGGGCGCCTTCGCCTTTATCGGAGCGGTGGGAGGCCGGCCGCCGTGGCACCTGCTGCCGTGCATCGGGATGCTGGCCTATGGCTGGGTGTACCACATGGGCTTCTTCAATTTCTATCTCAGCCTCGGGCTGTGTTTCTGGGGCCTCGCAATAGTCTGGAACTGGAGCCCGCGGCGCTTGGCCCTGGCGGCGCCCGTTTTTGTGCTGGCGTATGTGGCCCACGCGCTGCCGGTAGTGTGGGCAGCGGGCCTGGTGGCCTACCTGCTGGTTGCGCGCAGCCTGACGCCGCGGCTGAGAGTGTATATGATTGCGGCGTCGCTGCTCGCGATGGTCCTCCTGCACGCGGTCATCGGCCGGTCCATGGTATCGCAGTGGTCTCCGCAGCAAATCAATTTGACCACCGGGCTGGACCAGGTGTGGGTGTTCGACGCGAAATACTACGTCGTCATGGTGGGACTGTTGCTGGTTTGGGGGCTGCTGTTCCTCGACCTGATGCACCTCTCGGGAGCGCGCCAGGTGGTCTCGGGCATTCCATTCCAGTTCTGCGTCATCAGCGCGGCGGCCGTGTTCATTCTGCCAACCACGATTCTGTTTCCAGGCTTCCATCACACTCTGGCCTTCATCGCGGAACGCATGTCGCTCGGGGTGGGTGTGTGTGTTTGCGCGCTATTGGGCGCGGCGCGGCCCAAGCGCCTGGAGGTATACGGCCTCATCGTGGTGGCGGCGGTGTTCTTCGGGTTCCTCTTCCGGGACGAGCGCGCCCTGAATTCGTTCGAAGACCGGATGCAGGATACGGTCGCGAAGCTCGAACCGGGGCAGCGCGTGATCAACGCGATCCAGGATCCGGCGCTGCGGGTGAATGCCCTGGCGCACATGATCGACCGGGTGTGCGTCGGCCACTGTTATAGCTACGCGAATTATGAACCGTCGACGGCCCAGTTCCGCATCCGGGCGAAAGCGCGGAATCCATATGTGGCTTACTCCTACCAGCAATCGTGGGAGTTGCAGACGGGGACGTACGTGGTGCGGAAGAGCGACTTACCGCTCTACCAGGTGGACCTGGATGAGAACGGGAAGATGGTGCTCAAAGATTTGAAAGCAGGTGTGCCATGCGGAAGCACGGAATGGGATCCCTTATCGGAGACGCTACCGGCCGGATAAGCGTGTTCCAGTTGGTGGCCGAAGTGGCGTTGTTGGCGCTAATGGTGATGGCGTCGTCGTGGCTGGTGCGTGGTTAGACCGGGATTTGTCACCAGCTTAGTGCCGGGAAAGACCCCGCATCAGTCCTTCTGTCCAACCTTGCATCGGCGCGCGCGGACTGAGGTCAGGCGGCCAAGCCGCCGGCGGACACCAGCATGATCATCAGGTTCCACACCACCAGCCCGCTATACCAATAGGTCGCCCAGCGGATGAGATGGCTTTTCCGGAGGTACACGCAGAGAGCTCCCAATGCCAAAGCGACCGCTTTGGAAGCGAGTATCCCCAGCGCCGGACCGGCGTGCATGAAAAGACGAATGAATGGGCTGACCTCGGAGGCGCCCAGCCTGAAACCCACGAGGGTGGTCAGCAGGTCCAGCAACTGTAGATAGATAAAGACGTACTGAATTGCCATTAGAGTTTTCTCAACATATTAAATCGGCGCTTCCTAAGAAATAGTTTACCCTTACTCATTGGCCGGAAAACCTCGATAATGTACCGACTGTACTAACTCGGCGCCCTTGGTTCTAGTACAAAATAAGACATTTAGTGGGATCGTTCCAGGACGCCGGGCGCATTCTGGTAAATTGGTGTGGAGTGATACCGTCCACCATCGAAGCATATCTGCTGCACGAACCCAGCGGGCGCCGCTATCCGCTGGGCGAAGGGCAGACCTGGGCGATCGGCCGCGGTGACGGCTGCGCCGTGATGCTGGACAGCCGCTCGGTGTCAAGGCTGCACGCCTTGATCCAACGGAAGGATGCGGGGGATTTTTCGCTGGTGGACCTGGGCAGCCGCAATGGCTCTTTTGTGAATGCGCGGCGCGTCAGCCTGCCGCTGCGGTTGAACGACCAGGACCGGTTGGTGTTTGGAGATCAGGAGCTGATCTTCTGCAGCGCGGCGGCGGGCGGCGCGGCGCTCTCCATACCGGACCTCAACACGCGCAACATGCCCACCACGGCGATCCATACCCACAATCTCACCACCATCGTGGTAGTGGATATCCGCGACTTTACGCCCCTGGCGCGGACGGTTTCGGAATCGCTGCTTTCGCAGACCATCGGCACCTGGTTTCTGCGGACCGGGCAGATTACCCAGCGGCTGGGAAGTTGGGCGCAAAAATACATCGGGGACGCGGTGATGGCCGTGTGGGTACACGACCACCCGGAGAGTTTGGGCGCCGATTTGATGAAGGCGCTGCGGGCCGTGTGCGAGATCTCGACGGCGACCGGAGAAATCAGCAAAGCGCTGCCCCTGCCGGCGCCGCTGCGAATCGGGGCGGGCGTGAATACCGGCCCGGCGATCGTCGGCGGATCGGAATACACGGCCCTGGGCGACACCGTCAATGCGGCATTCCGGCTGGAAGCGGCCACCAAGCAGATTGGGTTGGGCGTGGCGCTGGGCGCGCGGACGTTCCAGGAACTGGCGTTGACGGCGGGCGCGACTTCCCCGTTCGCCAGACACGAAGTTGAGCTGAAGGGATACGAAGGACCGAGCACCGCTTGGGGGATTTCTTTCGACGCGTTGCGGGAATTCTTGAACAGCCGCTAGTAGGCGCCGGAACTCTTCCCCGCCCCGCCCCGACCGGCCGCCGGGTGCGCGGCACAGAACCGCGAACGTTAGTGAGCGGCCGCCACGCAGCCTGGAGCTGGCTGCTCGCTAAAGCGCGCGGTCCCGTGCTGAGTAGTTGGCGCCTCTGGGAAATCGCGATGTTATGTCGCACGCCCCCGGCTGTCTACCCAGGTGACATCGGCCTCCGAACCTGATAATCTGCTTCCGATAGGCGAACTGCGAGGGGAGCCACATGACGACCGATCTATCCGAAAGGCAACAACAAGAGCTTCTGAATCGCGGCTTTTCGCGCCGGACTTTCGGCCGGATTGCCACCATCCTGACTGCCGGCGCAACCCTCCCGTTTTATAACGAGCCTGCGCTGGCGCAACTCTCGCGCGTGGATGCGCCGCCGGACGCGGTGATGATCAACTCCAACGAAAATCCGTTGGGCCCGTGCAAGGAAGCGCGTGAAGCGGCCCACAAAATGGTCGAGCTGGGTGGTCGCTACTTGTTTGCGGAAGCTGGTAAAGTGCTGACCATCCTCTCCGAACAGGAAGGCTTGACCCCCGATCACGTCAACATCTACGCCGGATCGAGCAGCCCCCTGCATCAAGCCGTGATCGCTTTCACTTCACCCACCAGACCCTACGTCCTGGCGGACCCCGGGTACGAGGCGGGCGGCGTCGCGGCCCAATTCATCGGTGCGCCCGTGATTCGCGTTCCGTTGGCCAGGGATTATTCGCACGATGTAAAAGCCATGGCGGCGGCCAGTCCCACCGCCGGCCTGATCTATGTCTGCAACCCCAACAATCCCACCGGCACCTTGACCAGTAGGTCCGATCTGGAATGGCTGGTTGCCAATAAGCCCAAGGGGTCGGTCGTGATGATCGACGAAGCCTACACCCATATTGCCGGCGGCCCGTTCTGCACCGATATGGTGCAAACCGGCAAGGATGTCGTGATCCTGCGCACGTTCTCCAAAATCTACGGCATGGCCGGCCTGCGCGCCGGCGCCGCCCTGGCCCGCCCCGACCTGTTGGCTAAGATTAGAGGCTGGGGCCACAGCGGCATGATGCCCATCACCTCCATGGCCGCCGCTGCCGCCAGCCTGCGGTCGAAAACCGTGGTGCCGGAGCGGCGCAAGTCCATCGGCGAAGTGCGCGAGGACGTCCTCGATTTCCTCGACCAGCATAACTTCAAATGTGTGCCCTCGGTTTCCAACTGTTTCATGGTGGATACCAGGCGGCCCGCCGCCGACGTCATCAGCGCGATGGCAAAAGAAAAGGTAATCATCGGCCGCCCCTGGCCGGTTTGGCCGACGCATGTTCGAGTCACCGTGGGATTGCAGGAGGAGATGGACAAGTTCAAGGCAGCCTTCCTTAAGGTGATGGCTTGAACCCACCGGCCATTCTGCGAAGAATAGGCCCGCCTCGCGCAAATCACGATTGGGGAGGTGAACGCGCCCCTCGCAAATCCAAATCCTCCCCAAAGCACGCGCCGTCAAGGCCTTGCGGCACTCACCGGGCCGTTTGCCCGCCCCGTAATTGGGTCCGAGAGAATCCGGAGACACGCCCGGCGACAAGTCCGAGAGCCCCGGCCGCCGCAACGCCCTTCTTCTTTCCCCACCCCCATGCCACAAGTGTCTTCGTCTTTCCTTTGGTGGGGCAGGCGGTGCCGCCTGCCAACCCCGCACCTCGCAAGGCCCTCCTGCCGATCCCTGCTCACGCCGCCAGTGTTTTTCATTCTGACTTCTGACTTCTCAACATCGACAGCCTTTTTGTCGATGTTGGCGCCGGCAGGCGCCTGCCGCTCCTAAACTTTTCGCCCCTTTCTGCCGATTGGAACTTTGACGTGGCATTTCTGATCCACTGCACCCGCGGTCGAACGCGGCGGGCACTCCTCCTGCCAGCGGCCCTGTTGCTGGCTGCCAGCAGCCCACTGGCCGCCCATTTCCGCCAGGAATACGAGGTCAAAGCTGTCATGCTTTACAAGTTGGCGGGCTTCGTCGCGTGGCCTCGCTGGCCGGCCGGTGCGCCGTTTTGCATCGGCGTCCTGGGTCATGACCCCTTCGGGCCGGCGCTCGATCACGCCGTCCAAGGCAAGTCCCTCAACGGGAGGCCCTTCGTCATCCGGCGGTTCAAGACCGGTTGGGACGCCGGAAATTGTCAGATTGTCTTCGTCAGTTCCTCGGAAGAGAGACCGTTGCGTGGAATCCTCGAGCGGCTCCGGCGCAAACCCGTCTTGACTGTGGGAGACACGCCCGGCTTCTGCGAAAACGGCGGCATCGTCAAGCTCGAACTGGCGCACGGCGGCGTCCATTTTCAAATCAACCCCAAGGCCGCCAGACGGGCGCACCTGGTGGTGAGTTCCCAACTGTTGAGCCTGGCCAGCATCGTGCGCGACGGAACACCATGAAACCATCCCTCCTCTGGCGCAAGGTTTCGGTCAAGCAAAAACTGCGGGCCATCATCATGCTCACCGTGGCGGCCGCTCTGCTGCTGGCCTGCGGCGCGCTAGTCAGCGAAGAGGTGGCTCAAACCCGCGCCTCCATGAAACGCCGCACCGAGATCATGGCGCGCGGAATCGGGCTGCTCTCCACCGCGGCGCTCAGTTTTGACGACTCGGCTTCACTCCAGAAGCTTCTGCAAGGGTTCACAACTCAGCCCGAGGTCGTGGCGGCCTGTATCTACTCGGCCAACGGCAGGCCCTTCGCCACCTACGTTCGCCCGGATAGCAACGGGGCGTTTACTCCTCCCCGCCCGCGCCGCGATGGAAGCTCGTTTTCCTCCGGCCGCCTGCGGCTGTTTCACACCGTGACTTTTAACGGCCAGGCACTGGGAACGATCTACCTGGAATCGGACCTGCGGGCCATCCGCGAACAGGAAGTCAGCGCCGCCGGCGCCATGCTCGTGGTCCTGGCCGTCTCCGGTTTTCTCGCCTTTCTGCTGGCCTCCTGGCTGCAAAAGTTCATCTCCGCGCCGGTGATCCACTTGGCGCAGACGGCCCGCGCCGTCACGCGATACAGAAACTACGGAATCCGCGCCGCCAAAACCACCCAGGACGAATTGGGAATGCTGGTCGACGGCTTCAACGAGATGTTGGCCGAAATTCAGCATCGCGAAAGCCAACTGCAACGCCATCGCGAAAAACTGGAGGATGAAGTCTCCGAGCGCACCGCGGAACTGCGCCGCCTGAACGGGCAGTTGACCGAAGCCAAAGAGAGAGCCGAGGAAGGCAACCGCGCCAAGAGCGAGTTCCTGGCCAACATGAGCCACGAAATCCGCACCCCCATGAACGGCATCATCGGAATGACCGAACTGGCTCTGGATGCCGCCACTAACCCCGAACAACAGGTCTATCTGCACACGGTGCGAAGCTCCGCCGAATCGCTGATGATCATCATTAACGACATTCTGGACTTCTCCAAAATCGAAGCCGGCAAACTGGACCTGGACTCGGTCCCCTTCGATCCGATCGAATGCGTGGAGAAAGTGCGCGCGCTGCTCGGTGTGCGCGCGCTGGAGAAGGGACTCGAACTGCGGTGCGAGGTGCGGCCCGAGGTGCCTCCCTGCGTGGTGGGCGACCCGCTGCGGCTGGGGCAGGTTCTGCTCAACCTGATCGGCAACGCCATCAAGTTCACCGAAAGCGGTTTGATCGCGGTGGAAGTTTCGGTGGTGTCCGCCGGGGAGGCCGGCGTCGTGCTGGAATTCGCGGTGCGGGACACCGGCATAGGAATTGCCGCCGGCAAACTACAGACCATCTTCGAGCCTTTCTCCCAAGCCGACGGTTCCATGACCCGGCGCTTCGGCGGAACGGGACTGGGGCTGACCATCTGCTCGCGGCTGGTGAGGCTCATGGGCGGCAGCATCCGGGTGCAAAGCCGGCTCGGCGAAGGCAGTTGTTTCCGGTTCTCGCTTCCCGTGCCGGTGGCGGGACCCGGGGCCGCTGCGCCCGCACGCGCCGCGCCGCCGCCGGAAGCCGTCGCCGCGCCTGGTTTCGGCGCCGCGCTGCACGTGCTATTGGCGGAAGATAACCCGGTGAACCGGCAACTGGTGGTGCGCTTGCTTGAGAAGCGGGGCCACCGCGTGGATACCGCGGCCAACGGCCGCGAAGCCTGCGACGCACTCCACCTGCAAAGCTATGACGTAATCCTGATGGATGTGCAAATGCCGGAAATGACGGGGATCGAAGCCACCGCGGCCATCCGCCAGGCGGAGCGCGACACCGGCCGGCACACCCCCATCATCGCCATGACCGCTCACGCCATGAAGGGCGACCGGGAACGATTCCTGGCCAGCGGCATGGATGGGTACATCTCCAAGCCGATCCTTCTGAAAGACCTGACGGACGCGCTGGACAGGATCTCATCCGCCGTTCACCCCCCGCCGTAATGCGCGCGCACGCGGCGCGCCGCCGCGCGTCCCGCTACCGCTGCCAACTGCTCTTCGGTAGCTGCCCGCACCATCTCGGAGCTGCCGAATTGCTTCAAAAGTTTCTGCACGGTCTTTGCTCCTACCCCTGGAATCGAGTCGAGCTCCGAGGTGAGCTGGCGGGCGTTGCGGCGCGAGCGGTGGAAGGTGACCGCAAAGCGGTGGGCTTCGTCGCGGATGGACTGCACCAGGTGCAGGATGGGCGAGAACCGGTCGAGCACCACGGGCTCGTCTTCCTGTCCGTAGACGTAGATGATTTCCTCGCGCTTGGCGATGGAGGCCAGTGGCTGGTCGCTGATGCCGAGCGCTTCCAGCGCTTGCGCGGCGGCGCGCAACTGTCCGATGCCGCCATCGATCAGCACCAGCCCGGGCATGGGCCGCTTCTCTTCCTGCAGCCTCGCGTAGCGCCGCCCCACCACTTCGCGCATGCTGGCGAAATCGTCGTTGCCTTCCACTGTACGGATGATGAACTTGCGGTAGTCGGCCTTCTTCATGCGGCCCTCTTCCCAGACCACCATGCTGGCTACCTTGTCGGTCCCCTGAATGTGCGAGACGTCGAAGCATTCGATGCGGGCCGGCGGCGCGGGCAGGTTCAGCGCGTCTTCGAGCGCCTGCTGGATGGCCTTCGACGACGGCTTCAGCACGCGGAACCGCGCATCAAAGCTGTGTTTGGCGTTGGTATCCACCAGGTCGAGCATGGCCTTCTTCTGCCCGCGCAGCGGTGTGTGAATCTCCACGCGGTGCCCCCGTTTTTCCGCGAGCAGCTCTTCCAGCGCCTCGCGGTCTTCGAAGTCCACCGGCACGTGAATGGCCGCGGGAATGTCCTGCTGATCGAGGTAGAGCTGCTTCAACAGGGAAGAGAAGAACTGCGGCTCGTCGAACTCGGTCTGGTCTTCCCAGAAGAGCTCGCGCCGGTCGACAATTTGCCCATGGCGCAAGTGGAAGACGTTAAGCGCTACCAGCGGAGGCTCGGCGTAGCAGGCCAGAATGTCGATATCGTCGCCCTTGGCGGCCGACATTTTCTGCCGTTCCTCAATCTCTTCCACGGTGGTGAGCAGGTCGCGCAGCGCGGCGGCCTCTTCATAGCGCGTCGCGTCGGAGGCCTCTTCGATGCGCGCGCGAAGCTCCCGGGCCAAGTCGGAATGGCGGCCTTCGAGAAACAGTCTTACATCGCGCGCCGCGCCGGCGTAAGCCATGTCGGTGGTCAGTCCTTCCACGCACGGGCCCAGGCAGCGGTGGATGTGGTATTGCAAGCACGGCTTGGGATGGAAACGCGTCAGGTCCACCTTGCAGGACGGCACTTTGAAATGGCGGTGAATGAAATGCACCAGGCGGTGCGCCAGGTTGGCGGGAAAATACGGGCCGAAGTAGGTGGCGCCGTCTTTGCGCAAACGGCGCGTGACGTAGGCGCGCGGATATTTCTCGGCCGTCAGCTTGATGTAGGGATACGTCTTGTCGTCGCGCAGCAGGATGTTGAAGCGCGGCTTGTACTGCTTGATGAGGTTGTTCTCAAGAGCCAGCGCCTCCTTTTCGTTATCCACCTCGATGTAATCGATGTCGCGCGCTTCGGAGATGAGCGTGCCGGTCTTGGTGTCGGCCAGCTTGTCTTCCGAGAAGTAACTGCGCACGCGGTTGCGCAGGATCTTGGCCTTGCCCACATAGATGACGCGGCCGGCGCCATCCTTATACAGGTACACCCCAGGCGAGAACGGAAGTTGGGACACCTTGTCGCGGAGTTCCATCGGGGGGAAAGCTATAATTTAATTATGTCACGCTGGATTCCGATACTGGTGCTGGCCGGCCTGGCGCCGCTGGCGGCACAGGACCAGACGAATCCCCCGGCGGCTCCGCCCGACAAGCCGGGAGAACTGAAGGACCGGCCCAAGCCGAAGACTTCCGGCAAGCAGATGGTGCCGCCCGAGGAAGACAAGACGCTGGCGAGCGAAAACTTCAGCTTCAACCCGCTGGAATCGCAGAAATGGGTGGAGCGCGGAGACTTCTATTGGAGGAAAAGCAAGTACATGGCCGCCGCCGGCCGTTATGAAGGCGCCACCAGATTGAACGAAGGCAACGCCGAGGCCTGGCTGAAACTGGCGAAGGCGGATGAGAAACTGAAGGACACGGCCGGCGCCAAAGCCGCCTATATCAAATACCTGGCGGTGGCCCCCGACGCCAAAGATGCCGCCGAGATCCGCAAAAAGCTCGAGAAATTGAAGTAGCAGCCATGATCGGGAGGCCTCTGGAGCCGTTGGCCGCGTCACAACTGCAAGGGTGGCGTCCTCTGGGCAGTGGGTCGACCCACTACCGCAATTTTAAAGTTTAAGCTGTTGAATATAATGCAGTTACCATGCGAGGCATGCAGCCCGCGACTGCTAGCATGATAGGATATTATCGTAGTTTCGTTGGATTTTTTACATAACTACAACGATCTTCGTTGTATTTTCGTTGAAAGTGCTTTAAGCTAATAACAGGCATACTCAAATGGCTCCACCTATTTCCACCACTACCGCTCTATCCAACTGGTCTCCCACTCTCGTCCCCGGACCGGAATGGCGTTCGTTTGAACAGCTTCGGATTGCGGGCGGCCCTGCTCTTGAAGGCGTTGCGGTAGGCTCCGTTGCGACCCTGCACGTCAAATCCAACGTCTTCCGCATACTACGGGATGACGACTTTCAGCGCGTTGTGGGCCTCGCATCGGAGGTGCATCGGCTAAGGCAAGGGATTACGTTTGTTGTCACGGCAGCCAAAGTCGTTGCGAAGCACCCAAATGATCGTGATAGCATCGAACTGCTATATCGTTCGGCATCGCTATTGAGCGAATCGAGCATACTCCCCGAGCGCGAAGGGCACGACATATTCCACATGACGCCAGAAGAAGCTGAAGAACATAGAGAAGAGGGTTTCAACATGCCAGCTGCTGAAATTCCACGCCCAAAGCTGTGAGCGAAAATATTCCGCCAGCTCGTACACTGGGGGAACTCGAAGAGAAGCTCAGCTCTTTGTCTCCTAGCGCGGCCGCGCTGAACGCAATCAAGGAATTTGCGGCGGGAATGAAAGATTCCCGAGAAAGGCTTGGCGTCTTCAACGCTTCTGGGGCAATCGTCAGATCGCCGATTCTGTCGGAAGAGACGAAGGCACTGGGATTCAATGAGCCGGCTGATGATTTCAGCTTCTTGCAGGGCGATGTGGTCTCCACGGAATCGGCGTATTTCTTGGGCGAGCGGGTTATCAACTCGCCGAAATACGTTGTTCTCAGTTCCTCCTGCGACCTCGTGCCTATTAGGCGACAATATGCGGCATTGCTGCGCATCAAGGAAATTCGGGAAGGGGAGCCGGATGCGTGGACCAAACTGAGCTACCTTCTAAAGTTTAAAAGCACTGAATCCATGTACTTGCCCGCGCTCCCGTCCGATGGGCTCGACGTCCTTTGTAATGCCATAAAGTTCGACGGCATTTGTCAGATTCGATCCACTGACCTGGCGCTGTCAAACCGAATTGCATCCCTAACCCTGGTCGGGTGGAGAATCTTTGCCTCATTTTCGCGAATGGTGATAGCGCGGGCGAACCCGCGAGAGCCCCATATGCGAAGTGCGCTTGAGCGGAACCTTTTTTCAGATCAATAGATGGGGCAACAGCCTAATTAGGGTAATTATATAGTTGGCAAAATGAAAGAACCTCTAGCCCCTTGCTTTCCCGCTCTCGTAGCCTAAGCAATATGCCGCAATCGCTACAGCGGCAATGGTCGCGATCCTTTCACCCAGAAGCCAAACTCCTGCGGCGTAGAGGCCAAAACAAAACAGCACTTTTGCCAGCATGACATAGCCCACGGGAATGTTGCGCGTCGAGATCATGGACATGGCCTCAGTTCGATTGCATTTACCAAAGGAAGAAGTTCGTTCAATCATTGAACGATCATCCCGTACAGCATGGGCTTCGGTGTGACGGGCCTACAGTCAGGCGTCGTGCTTCTTGGCCCGCTTCCGGCCCCGTGCTCGCTTTAATCGAGCTTCTTCCTTCAGGTAGGCGTCCTTGGAGACGCTGAACATCTGGCGGACGGCATTGTCCATCCGTTCCGCTTCAGTTTCTCCAGGCACGTGCGGCGGCGGCAGCGGTGGTTCGATTCAGGCCCATTCCTTTCGGCGGCGCTTCGTAAACTGTACGACTTTCCCATAGTATTCGCCTTCGAGTGATTCCAGGTCTGTGTGAACGATATCGTGTCCATCTCCTAGTTTACTCGTCCATCGACCATCGCGGATTTGTCGTGCGGCGTGTGTTGGCTCTCCGTCACTATTCGCGAACACTGCGACCTTTTCAAACCCGTCTTCTCTGTGGCCGTCTTCGCATGTTGTGAAAACTTGGGTGCGGAGGGCAGCTATCCAAGCAGCCACCGTGTGTTGTTTGGGAACACCAGGAGGCCAGTAAGCGCCACACGTTTCCTCTGGGTCCCAACTGTGGGCGGTACTGCATACGGCCCAAGCCAAGCAATTGTAGTCGAGGGATTCGGCGCTCTCAATAGTGAAGTTTTCGCCTTCCTTGAGAAGCGGGAAATCCTGCTCGATTTCGCTTGCTGGCATGTTATCGGATGTAGTTTCGCTTCTTGCCCCACAGGAGCCAAGCTTGCCGCGTTTCTTCCATGTTACTCCCAGATGGGGCCGGCTTCTCCCCTGTCATGGCTTGGAGCGCCCAGAACCAGTGTCCGTTTCGCAATTGTAGTTCTTTCAGGATAAGCGGCACGGCGGACGGCCCCATGCCGATGATCCGCTGGTAAAGTGGATGGGTAGCCTTTTGGCGAATGGAAGACATGTGCTTCGTTTCGCGAGTCCACTTCTCCGCTGTCGCACGGAAGTCCGCTTCTTCGGATCGTCCCGATTGGGCTTGCCCCGTTAATGCTGCCAAAGCTAGGCGTACAATCCCATCGGCTCGCTCCCGGCTTTCCCGAACCCATCGCTTCAGTTCATCGCTTCTGCCAATCTTGAAACCCGCAATTCGTTCGGGGGTAATCTTACGGCCGTAATTGAATCTCCATCTTTCCAGCCGGAGAACGGCAGAAGCGATAAATAAATCATCTTCGTCGGTCCCGGACTTCGGGATCAAAAGCAAGCAATCATCGGTAACGCCACATGGCCACAACTGGACAAGAGCCTCTCCAATGCTGCCCGTACTGGGAACGGTCGCGAATGGAGGCGCGATCAGTTGGTCAAATTCGAAGAATCCATAACACCCATTGTCTTGACCAGCGGCCGAAATCACAAGTGAGGACCCGGCAGCTAGACCCTCTTTATTATGGAGAGCACTTTGTCCATAGTAGATATCGAACAGGTACCCAATGGTACCAGGGGCAGAGTGGGTTTCTCGTGCTGCCCTTCCGGTGAGTTGCTGGTACGCCTGCGGTATTTCTCGTTCTCGCAAGTATGCGGAGAAGTCGGCCAGCTCGGGAGCGTGGCGAACGTTGAAACCAACCACGCTTCGGATGAGCCAATCAATCTCGCCCTTTACGACGCTCTCCAGATGGGTTGCCGCCTCGATATACGCCCCAGGCGCCCAGTCCTTCGCCATATCAGTCTGGAATCGTGCCCAGCTACAGAATCCCGGCATGGAGCGCTTGCCGTGAAAAGCATTCAGCGCCGCAGTCAACTCCTCTCCTGGATGCTCAATACGGGTGTTCTTCTTTAGGCGGTAACCGTCGTTGTCAATACGACAAAAGAAAGTGCTGTGATCTTCAGGGTGCGGCGTTCCCTTTTCGAGAATCAATATGGCGGTAGTCGAAGACGCATACGGTGCGAACAGGTCGGAAGGCAATGTGATGACGCCTTCGAGTGTGTTGCCCTTGAGCGTTCGGGTTCTCCACTTCTTTTTGCTGGCCTTAACCAGGAGAGAACTTGGGACGATCATTGCCAGCGCTCCGCGCGCGCGAAGCGCTTCTAGACCTCGGTCGATAAACTTTTCCGGTGGATCGTCCGTCTTCTTGTGGGGAAAGGGCGGATTTCCAAGCGTGATCGTCGCCTCATCCTCGGGGTATTCAGGATGCGTAAAGCAGTCACCCTTAATAACCCCGGTCTTTCCATCGCCGCGCAGAATCATATTGGCGACACACAGGGCGGCGGTGATCGGCTCGCTCTCAAAACCCTTGAGATGCGTTTTCACCATAGCGTTGATCTGACTTTCCGTCAGATGGGAGTCGCCGATCATTCGGTTAAGCGCTGCTATCAAAAAACCCCCGGTCCCGCACGCCGGATCTACCAGAACATCGGATTTAGAGACATCGACCATGGCTGCCATGAATTGTGTGATATGCCGCGGCGTGAAGAACTGCCCAATTGTGTTGCCGCCAGTGAAGCGAAAGAACGTTTCGTAAAGCTGCCCAAGGTAATCGTGCTCCGCCGTGAGGGTCGTGATGTTCAAAAGGCGGAGAATGTGGCAGAGGTGCGGCGCCCGAGCGGCGAGCTTTTCGTTGTCCTCTGGAACCAGGATACTGTGGGCGATGTCCGGCTTCCCCGCTTCGACAAAGGCCGCCTTGCACTCTGCATTGATATCCCGAAGCACATGGGCAGATGTCATGCGAATCTCCCCCTTCGAATGCCAAAGGGCCAGCATGAAGGCCCCAGTTATCGCTGGCCTGAATTCGTCCTTTATCTTGCATTCCCGAAGAGAACGGTTAACCTCGTCGCCACGCTGGGCCAGGATCTCGGCTGATGGAACACGGGGCTGCAAATCGAACAAATCCTCGTCTTGGAGGAGCCGCGTTGTCTCAGCTAAATTTGGAATCCACTGGATCGGTCGATCTCGATAGGCAATCGGCTTCCACGCGCGCGTGCCACGCTTGTAGATCCTAACAGCGATATTACTAGTTTCGTTTCCGGCGACACCTGCCGCTAAAACGCTGAGGCCGTGATCGGCAAAGGCTTGGCCATATAGGTCCGCCGCCTCATGCGTCGCAAGCTCGATATCACTTTCCGAGGCTTTTGTCTCCCCGACGATCAAAGGGCGGGAACCATCGGAAGCCATGACGATGAAATCTGGGTATGCGTCGCCACCGTGCCCACGCTTCCCACGCCCCGCAAGGGCTTCCATCAACTGTGGGTAGTCCCTGTATTCATTCTTCCAGAGCAGGTTTCCCTTGGGCGGACGGGCAGCCTTCCATCCACGAATGGTCAACAGCTCGCTCGCTATGGCTTCGGCTCTGGATTCAGAGGAGCGTATACTCATTCACAGTTGACGCATGTTGCCAGAGCAATTCTAGCAAAATCGGGTTATGGCCGGCCGCCCGAAGATACAGTATAAAACAAAATCGCTCGTTTGTGTTTTATTCTGTGGTCTTCCGGTTTTCGGGTTGAGGTCCGCGTAAGGATTTTCGTCGCGGCGCTCACGGTTGAACTTGCATCTTGCCGGTCAACTGGTCAAACGTGAGCCGCTTCCCAACCATTTGGCGCACCGCGATATCGAAGCGGTCCGCGTCATTCATCTTGCGGTTGTTATAGCGGAAAACTTGATCATCCAGGTACCGGAAAAGATGAAAGGGTTCGACTGAGACGTAGGTTCCATTCAGGCCACGTTTAACCAATGACCAGAAGTTTTCCAAGCCGTTCGTGTGGACTTCGCCGCGCACGTATTCAACTGCATGATCGACAACTTCATGTTGAAATTCGTCAAGCCCCTGGTAGGATTTCAAGGCGTCAGTGAAGATCGCGGAGCCAGCAAGAACATGCTCCCGAATTTCGTTTTGCAGCGTCTTTTTCTTGGCGTTGTCCACAACCTTCGTGCGGACTTTGCCGCCGCGCTCAAGGATTCCCATCACAGCGGTTTTATCCTTGCCGCCCGTTCCCCTGATTACGCGAGTGCGCTTCGCAACGTGCATATTGCGGGCTTTGCCGCCGATGTAGGTTTCGTCGGCTTCCACCTGCCCGGACATTTTGTTGCCCGTTCCCATGGTGAGCATGAATCGGATGCGGTGATCCAAGAACCATGCAGACTTTTGGGTGATTCCTACGGCCTTCGCCACTTCGCAACTGCTGATACCGTTCTTGGAGTTCACAACCTGCCACATGACCATGAGCCACTTGTCGAGGCCGATGGGAGAATCTTCCATGATAGTTCCGGTCTTCAAGGTGAACTGCGGAGCAGGGTGCTTTTCCCGGCAGTGCCAGCGGTTGTAGTTCTCCATGAACAGGACGTTTGTGCTCCCGCACTTGGGGCAGGTGACGCCATTCGGCCAGCGCCGCCTCACCAGGAAATCCCGGCAGTTGGCAGGATTGGCGAAGTACACGACCGCCTCTTGAAGTGTGGTGGGTTCTTGTTCCATGCCTTAATTTTAGGGCATTTCGGCTATTTTGTCAACTATATAATTGCCCTAATTAGCCCCTATGCTCAAACTGGTCCACCACCGTCCCTTGTGGTCGCTCTGTTCAACATTCGGCCAAAGCGTTGCCGCCGATGGGCCGGAATTGCTATAATCGGACTTCGATCTTCCCAGGAGATTTCTGTCTTATGGCACAAGTTTGCGATGTATGCGGCCGCGGACCCAGGTTCGGCAACCGCATCAGTCACGCCCACAACGTCACCAAACGGCGGTGGAACCTGAATTTGCAATCGGTTCGCGCGCTGGTGAACGGCGCCGGGCGTCGCATCCGCGTGTGCACTTCGTGCATCCGCAACAATAAAGTCCAGAAGGTCGCTTAACCGGCGATCGCGTACCGCTTCATCTTATTGATCAGACCCTGGCGGCTCAGGCCCAGGAGGCGCGCGGCCTGCTGCTGATTGTTGCGCGTGCTTTCGAGTGCGCCGGCAATCATGCGCTTTTCCAGATCGGCCACGGCCTTCTTGAGCGGGATATCTTTGCGCGGCGCTGGCGGCGGCGCCGGCTGGCCGGGCGGCGGCGCGGGCACACCCTCCCACAGATCGTCTTCCGGAATGACGTTCTGGCGGGTGATGGCGGCGAGGCGCATGACCTCATTGCGCAACTGGCGTGTATTGCCGGGCCAGGGCGCCGTCAGAAGACGGCGCAGAACGCCTTGCGAGAATTCCATGGCGCCGCGTTTGGCCTCGCGGCAATACTCTTCCAAAAAATGATTGGCTAAGAGCGGGATTTCCTCGCGAATCTCGCGCAGCGGAGGCATGTGGATGTGGATCACCTTGATGCGGTAGTAGAGGTCCGCGCGAAAATTGCCGCGGGTGATTTCGGTTTCCAGGTCTTTGTTGGTGGCGGCCAGCAGGCGCACGTCCACCGGAATGGGTGCGCGGCCGCCGATGCGTTCGAGCACTCGCTCCTCGAGAACGCGCAGGATCTTGGCTTGGGCGGCCGGGCTGAGGTCGCCAATCTCATCGAGAAACAGGGTTCCGCCATCGGCTTTCTGGAACAGGCCAGGGCGCGATTCGACTCCGGTGGCGACGCCTTTTTCGATGCCGAACAGCTCGCTTTCGACTAATGTTTCCGGCAGCGCCGCGCAGTTCAGGGCCACGAAGGGGCGCCGCGCCCGCGAGCTGGAATAGTGAATGGCTTTGGCGGCCAGTTCCTTGCCCGTGCCGCTTTCGCCGGTGATCAGCACGTTGACCAGGCTGTCGCGAATGCGTTCGATGAGGCGCACCACCTGCTGGATCCTGACGCCGGTGCCTATGATGCCGTGGACCGAGAACTTGCCGACGATCTCGCGCATCAGGTTAGCGTTCTGTTCGGCCAACTCGTCCTGGCTGCGGCGCAATTCACCGATCAATTGGGTGTTCTCAATGGCGATGGCGGCGTGGGAAGCCAGGGCATCGAGGGCCGCTTCATCGCGCGCGCCGAACGCGCCGGTGTGTTTATTGAGGGCTTCGAAAGCGCCGACGATTTCGCCGCGCTGGTTGCGGACCGCCACCGCCAGCACGGTGCGGGTGCGGTAGCCGGTTTGATCGTCGATGGCATTGTAGAACTCGGGATGGCTGTAGGCGTCTTTGACGTTGACGACCTGGCCGGTTTGAACGGCCTTGCCGGCAATTCCCATGCGGGCGTCGAAGCGCAGGATCTCATCGGAGCCGAGCGCAACCTTGGACCAGAGTTGGTTGTGCTCGCGGTCGAGCAGGAAGATGCTGGCGCGATCGCAATCGAGCAGGTGGGTGGCTTCACGGACCATCAGGTCAAGCAGGGCGCCGAGGTCCCGCTCGGAGTTCATCTTCTGGCAGATGGTGAGCAGGGCGGCGAGCTTCTCACGCAATTCCGGCTGCATCGCTCCCATGGCAATTCAGTCTAGCCCATCGGGATGCCGGTGTCTATTAAGTTGACACCGCAGCCAGACAGTTTACGGATGCCAAGAAGGTGGACAGCGGCAAGCGCATGTGTCTATTGAAAACAAATAGCTTATCCTACTCCTTGATTTGGCATCGCGGCTGCGAGAGTGGAACCCGTTGGGTAGCCCATCGGTGGGGACCGGGCGAGTGACCGGAGGGACACTCGTCCAGTCCTCCTCCAGCTATCCAAGCATGAGGCCCGCCTCGTAGAGCCTACATAACGGAGGATGGAAACGGGCCACAAGCATCCTCTGCCCGCCACCGGCCCGCGCAGACAGTCCCCTCGGGGCCTGTGCCATCGCGAGAATGGCATGGGCCCCGTCTTCTTCGTATAGTGAAAAGGGAACCGATGGCGGCCGAGCGCATCCACGTATATCGAGTGACAAATCGCTGGACGGGCAATCAAGGCAAGGGGACGTCGAGTTACCGCGCCTACAGCCGCGACCACGAGCTGAGCGGCGCGGGAAAGACGGCGGCGATCGCCGGTTCCTCGGACGCGATGTTCCGAGGCGATCCGGCGCGCTACAACCCCGAAGAACTTCTGGTGGGAGCGGTATCGGCCTGCCACATGCTGTGGGTCCTGCACTTGTGCGCGGACGCGGGCGTAGTGGTGACGGAATACGTCGACGAAGCCTCGGGCGAAATGGCGGAGCACGCGGATGGATCGGGCGAGTTCCGGCGGGTGGTGCTGCGGCCACGCATGACGATTGCCGATGCGAGCCGAATCGGCGATGCGGTGGCGCTGCACGATCGCGCTCACGAATTATGCGCGTTGGCGCGATCGATGAATTTTGCGGTGGCGCACGAGCCGGTGGTAAGAGCCGAGGCGCAGTAGTACTCAGAGATATCCGAGGTTTTCTTAGTACTCCAAAGTTAGCTCGTACTATGACGCAATCGGTACATTTGTCTATTAACTAAAGTGGATGGGCACTGTACGATGGGTACATGCGAACCAGGGTATTAATTCTTTTTTTATGTGCCTGCGTCTTGACATGTCCAGCGACTACCCTATTGGATCCGTTCCACCAGGACCAATCCACTTGCAATTGGACCGGTAGCAACGTGTGCGACGTGATCGGGACCGAAGCGAATTACGACATTCAGATGGCCAGTTTGAACATCAGCAATGGCACGGCAACGGTGAATTTGTATTTCAATACCGGGGCCCCGGTAACGGGTTCGGGCAGCAACATGGCGCTCGGCTCGTTTTCGGACGCGGATCTCTCGTTGATTGTCGGGGACCTGTTTTTCTACAACCCGGATACGGTATACGACCCCTCGGCGCCGGCCAACAGCCCGGATGGCCCAGACGCCCTGAAGTATGCGGTTGTGCTGGACACCTCGGGCCGCAACGGGCTGACCGCCGGGGGCCTGTACTCAGTGACTGGGACCGAAACGGCTCAGCAGGCTCTGACGGCTACGAACCCGGGGGATTCGGCCGTCACCAGCGATTATTACCGCCCGGACGAGACGGTGCTGATGACCAGCGGCAATCTCGCCAGCACCGGCCACGGGTTGACGGTGGCCAACTTTGGCAACGGCACTACGGCGGCGGAGTACGAAGTGACGGTGTCGTTCGCGACGACCATGGGCTTCGATAGCCTGATTCAGAACGGCTCGATCGGGATCCTGTTTTCGTCGGCGGATTGCGCCAACGACGTGATCCAGGGCGCGGTTGCCGGGGTTCCGGAGCCGCAGTCGCTGGCACTGATCGCGGGTGGACTGGGAATGCTGATCGGGGCGGGCGCGTGGCGCCGGCGGACGGCGCGCAAGTAGCTGGCCGCGAAATCAGCCACGGAACAGCGCGGATCAATCCGCTTCGACGCCGGCTCACGAATCGGCGCGGACCGGGGGAGAGCTTTATTCGAGCGCGTGAGAGCGGAGGTCGAAGGCGATCTGGCTGGCGACGCCGCGGCTCTCATCTTGCGGGGCAGCCGGCGCCGGCTGCCCCACCAACCACCAAGAGGCTTACTCGATTACGTGGATGTTCTTCTTCGCGCACATTTCCTTGAGGACTTTGGGCCACACGGTGGCGCTCACCTCGCCCAAGTGCGCTTTGCGAAGGAGCATCATGAGGGTTCGCGACTGGCCGATGCCGCCACCAATGCTGAGCGGGATTTGGTGGTTGATGATGGCCTGGTGATAGGGATACTTCAGAAAATCAAGCTGATTGGTGAGAGTGAGCTGCTGGCGTAGGGTTTCGGCGTTGACGCGGATGCCCATGGATGACAGCTCATGGCGGCGCTTGGTCACGTAGTTCCAAACCAGGATATCGCCGTTCAATCCGTGCATGGCGCGGCCCTCGGCCGAGTGGGTCTCGGTAACCCAATCGTCGTAATCGGCGGCGCGCATTTCGTGCGGATAGCCATCGGGGAGAGTCCATCCGATACCGATGATGAAGACCGCGGGGTACTTTTGCAGGATGGCGGTTTCACGCTGCTTGCGCGGGAGATCGGGATAGAGGTCGAGGATCTCTTCCGCGTGCAGGAAAGTGAGCTGGTCGGGGAGGTCGGGATAGCGCGGGTCCTTGAGTTGGGGGAACAATTCCTGGACGTGCTTTTCGGCTCCGACCAGAACCTTCCAGATGCCATTGACAATCAGCTTCAGGAAATCGAGGTTGCGCTGGTCGGGAGTGATGGCGCGCTCCCAATCCCACTGGTCGACGTAGGCGCTGTGATCGTGATCGAGGAAATAATCCTTGCGGACGGCGCGCATATCGGTGCAGAGGCCTTCACCGGGCAGCATGCCGAAGCGCGCCAGGGCTACGCGTTTCCACTTGGTGGCGGCCTGCACCACCTGGGCTTCGACGGGGTGGACGTCGCGGTCGTTCGAAATGTGAAACTGGATCGGGGTGCGGGAGCCATCGCGGTCGAGATAATCATTCACGCCGCTATCGACATCGACGATCAACGGGACGGTGACCATCATGAGGTTGAGCTCTTTGCAGAGGTTCTCCTCGATGTAATTCTTGGCGGCGAAGATCGCCTTCTGGGTGTCCTTGGGGTTCAGCAAGGAGGAATAATCCTGCGGCAGGATTTTTTCGAGTTCGGCATAATCGCCAATACCGGGTCCAGCCAGGTCAGCCTTTTTGTCGGCCATGGGGTTCATATAAAGACCTCCGCGTATACTATAGCCGATGGCATTTCGCTACGGAATCAAAGGGAGGAAATAGTTGACCAGAACATCGGTGTTGTTATTTCTCGTGGCCGGATCGCTGGTTTCACAGGCGCCGCCGCGGCAGGCGCTGACTTTGGCGTTGCAGTGCCCCGCCAGGGACTGCCCGCTGCTGAGAGGAGCACCGCAAACCGCGGGAATGCGGAGCGGCTTCGTGCGTCTGAAACCGGGCGAATCGGTCGGCTGGCACTCGACCGGGCAAAATGAGGAATCATTGGTGATCCTGCGAGGCCAAGGCGATGCCCTCATCGACGGACAACCCAAACGCAGTTTCGCCGCGCCACAGTTGGTCTACATACCTCCGGCGACGCGGCACAATGTGGCAGACACGGGGAGCGAAGTTCTCGAATACGTATACGTTGTGGCGCCGGTTTCGAAGTGAAAGACGGCGCGTCCCGCCCGATCCCCCGCCCCGGGAATTCCGCGGCTGTGGATCCCGGATCTCCCGATTAGCTCACGCGGACGAGCTTGCGGCGTAGAGTGAGGCCTAAGACGCCCAGACCGGCGGCGATAAGCACGAAGGCGGACGGTTCAGGGGAAGCGGCTCCTTCGACCGAAGCGCCGCTAAAAACGTCAGTGACGAGAACCCCGCACCTCGCATCATTCGGACAATCGAAGCCGGAAGCGATTTGCACTGGCCCGCCGGCGCTGGTCAGCGGCGAAGACAGATATAAGTCGACATACTCCGACCAATCCGAGTTGGCAAAGCCGATGGTGCCTGGCAAATAAGAGTCCACCATAATCGCGGCGGTAAACGCGGCGTTCGATGCGGGACCGGTGACCGTGATTGAGAAGCTATCAAACTGAGTCACTGCCATGTCTGTGGTAAACCAGCCGTTGGCTACGTTACCGTTGTCGAAAGCGACGTCCGTGAGTGTCCACGTGATTTCCCCGGCCAAGGCGCAAACGCTGCCCGCCATCAGCAACGTCAAAATGGCCGCGCTTCTGTAAACAATTGTCACTGGATTTCCCCTCGTATTGGGAGAATACCACGGCAAAGCTCGCACAAGACGTCTTTTTTGATGGGGTTACGTACTGAAAATAACTAGGACTAAAGTACTAGAAACACGCCGAAAGACAAGATATCAGACTTACATATCCTAATAAGTAGAGCGGGGCGCGCGCTGAGAAATGCGGGCCAGGAGGCTGTCAGGGTTTGGGTGCGCGCTTACGCGCCAGAAGACCAACTCCGGCCAGAGCGATTCCGATCAAGCTCAACGTTCCAGGCTCGGGCAATGGTTGAGTCGAAAGCTCGCCGGCGACAAGGGTGCCGCAGCCAGGACAATCATAGGTGTTGGCGGAGGACATCTTGATGGTTCCACCCCCGTTTGTCATCGGCTCGGAAAAGGCCAGAGTCACGTACTGCGCGAAGGAAAAGGAGCCGAAATCGACAACGGTTGGGCTGATGTCAAAATAATTGCTGTCGGCGTTTGTGTAATCGAAGTTCGCCGTCGGATTGTGGGATCCCGTCACGTCAACGTTCCAGGAGACCAGGGCGTTAAAGGCGGAGTTAATGGTGAAGGTGCCATTCAAGGTAGCGCCGTCACTAAAGGTGGCGCCAACAAACCAAAGTGAGTTTGCCGACGCGGATGCGGCTGAAAAAGCAAGAATCGAAACCAATACCAGCGTTCGGGCGCCGTGGCGGACCAATGCTCCAACGATACTCTTCTTCATGCGTGACTCCGTGTTTCCAATAGTATCCATAAGGTGGCTTAACCAGTTCTCTCTGTATTAAATATAACATCCTATAAGTGTTGGACGGTGCAGGTTTGCTTGTGGTCTTGTACTGGTAGCGATAATGGGAAGTACTGTACTGTATCTCCTATGACCTTTAGGGTATAGTGCAGTCATCCTTGGGCCCGCATCACGGGAGATTACAAAAGATTACAATGGAACGTGCCATGAAGGTTCTGATTGCCAATATTGGGAGCACTTCCTTTAAATACCGGCTCTTCGATATGAACGGACCGGTGGTGATGGCTCAGGGGCGCATCGAACGGATCGGACAGGCGGGCAGCGCGTGCCCGGACTATGAAGCGGCGCTGGCGCAGTGCCTCGCCGGAATCGTGGGGCCGGGAAAGGCGCTCGAAAACCTGGCGGAACTGGCGGCAATTGGATTCAAGGCGGTGCATGCGGGGCCGCTGGGCGGGGCGCGAGTGGTGGATGAGAGCGTGCTCCGCGCGATGGAGGATTACCGGTTTCTGGCGCCGGCGCACAATCCGCCGTACGTTGCGGCGATGCGGGCGTTCCGCAAGCGGCTGCCGGAAATGCCGCTGGTAGCGCTGTTCGAGACGGCGTTCTTCGATTCGCTGGATGAAGCGACGGTGACCTATGGGGTGCCGTATGCCTGGAAAGAGCAGGACGGCGTGCGGCGGTACGGTTTTCACGGGGCGAGCCACCGGGCGGCCAGTGTGAGGGCGCTCGAACTGGCGGGCGGGACCGATGGGCGGGGCAGTCTGCGACACATCAGTTGCCATTTGGGCGGCAGCTCGAGCCTGGCGGCGATTCGCGGGGGCGTAGCGGTGGACACGAGTTTTGGGATGTCGCCGCAATCGGGGTTGCCGCAGAACAACCGGACGGGCGACCTGGATGTGTTCGCGGCGCTTTACATGATGGAGAAGCACGGGATCGGCGCGCCGGAAATGGCGCGAAGGCTGGCGAGCGAATCGGGGCTGGCGGGGATTGCAGGTGGCACGGGAGATATCAGGGACCTGACGGCGGGAGCGGCGGCCGGAGACAAGCGGGCGCGCCTGGCGCTGGACGTTTATATACGGGCGGTGCGGCACTACCTGGGAGCGTTCCTGGTGGAACTGGGCGGAGTGGACGTGGTGACATTCAGCGGAGGGATTGGAGAAAACAGCGCCGAGGTGCGGGCGGGAGCGTGCGCGGGGCTGGCGGAGTTGGGGATTGTACTGGATGAGGAGCGCAACCGGACGGTGAAGGGCGAAGGGAAGATTTCGGCGGATGGGGCACGGGCGGCGGTGTGGGTGCTGCCGGCGGACGAGGAGATTGTGGTGGCACGGGCGGTGGCGCAGGTGCTGAGCGGGGCGTAAAGGCTTGGCGGGCGGAAGCGCCTGTCCCACCGAGCGGCGGCGCCGCGAGCAGGGAGCGAGCGCCGACAGGAATGCCGGCGTCGCGGGCTGGAAAGCCCGCTCCACAATGTGAGGAGGCCCTACTTGACGGCGATGACCGTATACCAACCCTGGCTTATATCGTAGTTGACCACGCCATCGGCCATGATGGCGAGAGGTGTCGATCCGCCGGTCTGGCTGCTGGGTGTGACGCCCTGCGGGATCAGCACGTTGATCTGCCAGATGCCAGGGTACTGATCGAGCCCGGAATAGGCGACGTGTTGCCCGGCTTCGCCGTAGCCGTTGACGTCGATGGAGTTCAGGTAAACCGTGAGCGCCGTCTGCGAATTGATGGCCGTCGGGGCTTGGGTTCCGTCGGGTGGAGCGCCTGGCACATATCCCTGTCCGGTGGCGTAAATCGAAATGACGGAGCCGCGCGGCGCGGGATTGCTGGGGCCGTTAATGGTATTGTCCTGGTTGATAACGGCGGCGAAATGAGTCTTCCCGCTTTGACCTCCGGGGTATTCGAAGACTCCGGGAGACACCGGTTGCATCTGCACCAGGGTCGCTCCCAAAACCTGGCCAGTGGAGACCTGCACCACTTCCACGTCGGCGGTGCCGCTGCTGGGCGTGGGCGTTTTCCCATCGGGCTGATAATTAGGCACGAAGAAATTCACCTGGCCCGGCGAGACGAAGTAGAGCGGAGCCGGCGTGCCGTTAAACAGAACTTCGGTATCCGACAAGACAGGCGGCATGGGGTAATTGGTGAAGCTGGTGGTAGCGGTGCCGAACTGGTTGCCACTGCAGTTGGTGCAGGTTTTGAGGGTGGCCACCACTCCCGGAGCCAGCGGGCGTGAGGTGAGGAAATTGGCGCCGTTCATGGGGGTCAGGCCGGGGTAGTAGAAGGCCACGCGGTTGGCGTCGTCGGCTACATAAAGATCGCCGTACTGGTCCTGGGCCACCGCCAAAGGATGCAGCAGATAGCCGCTGGAGACTTCCTGGATGGTGGAGGTGACTCCGTTGCCGAGGGCCGCCGAATTGTAGTTGGCGTAGCGCACGGAGGTTCCGGCGCCGCTATTGGCCACCCATATTTCACCCGTTTGTGGGCTGACGAAAACCCCCAGCGGATTGTTGAGACCGGTGATGGCGAGGGAAGCAGCGTCGCCGGTTGTGGGGGTGGTGGGGTTGTGCGGATCGTTGAAGATCAGAATGCGATTGTTGCCGCTGTCGGCAAGATACACAAAGCCGCTGGTGTCGCAGGAAATACCGTGCGGGCTGTTCATGTTGGTGGTGCTGGTTCCGGTGGCCGTTCCGTTGAAACTTTGCTGCCCAAATACAATAGTGGCGGCCTTGCCGTTATCGTTGCCGGCGGTGAAGGTGCCGTTGGTGATGGGGATATATAGCACGCGGTTATCGCCCTGGTCGGATACCAGCAAGCCATTGGGCGCGCACGGCTGCGGCAGCGCGGGGTTGCAGGATGGAGTGAAGGCCAGGCCATAGGGAGCGAGCATGGTGCTCGAAGTGGCGTCGGTGATTTTGGTAGTGAAATTCTGCTGGCCGAGCACAAGATCGGCCGGCTCGGGAGCGGAGCCGGTGTAGGCGAATGGGGCTGGGAAGCGCAGAACACGGCCATTCAGCGAATCGGCTACGTAGAGGTTGCCTTGCGAATCCACCAGCAGGCCGATGGGGCGGTAGAGACCCGATGAGTTGGGCTTGGTGGAATCGTTAGCCGGGTAGTTGACCAGGGCGGTCTGGAGATCCGGCTGTCCGATGACGATATCGGCCCGTGCGCCGGGCTTGAGATTCCGCAGATCCTTGAAGCCCAGGACGCGGTTGTTTCCGGGGTCGGAGACGTACAGGTGAGGAGTGCCACTACTGGCATCGATGGCAATGGCGCTGTCAAGCGAACTGGTGGTGCCAACAGCGTTGAGGAATTGGAATTCCCGGCCCTCGATGAGGTTGATGGAGCCGGTGTCGAAGCGGTCCTGACCCAAAACGCGCGTGGCGGGCGAGAGAGTATTGCCGGATATCGGGAGGTCGAGAACGCGATTGTTGCCGCTATCCGCCACGAATAAATCCGTGCTGGTGGCGAACGCACCACCGGGAAGGCCCAGGGTGCTGGCGGAGGGCCTGGGATTGCCGTTGTTCGGGTAGCGGCACAAAGCGTAAGCGGGCAAACTGGTTTGTTGCGCCGGGCAGGTGTTGGCCTGGCCAAAAATGGATTTGGCTTGCGGCGGGACGCCACCGGCGGGCCAGTTGGCGTAGACATCGAAGAGCAGGATGCGGCTGCTGCCGGAATCCACCACGCCCACCGCGGGCGTGCTCCCGGTGAGGAAGAAAACACTTTGGGGGCTCAACAGGATGGTGTTGTCCAACAGGGCCTGGCGCGCGGTCGCGTCAGTGGGATAAACGTATCCGCTGGGAAAGACCCCCATCAGACGGCTCGCGGACATGCCGGTGCTGAAGGGCGTAGTGAAAACCATAACGCGGCTGTAGTTACTATTGAAATCGGTAACAAACAAGTTGCCGCTGGGATCAAAACTAAGGGCGTCGGGCGAGAAGAACTGGTTGGTAATCAACTGAGAGCTGGCGCTGCTGCTCAGTGGAGTCTGCAGGCTGACGAAATCCAATTGGCCGAGTTCGAGAATGGCCGTCAGGCCGCCGCCGCCGGCCGCGACATCGCTAGCCTTGAATTCCAGAACTCGCAGGTTGCCGGGGTCGCTCATCCAGAGATTTCCCTGGCTGTCAAAGGCGATCGAGGACTCGTAAACAGTCGAGCTGCTTGCCAGATAGATGCCTTGGGCGTTCGGTATAGACGAGCCGGAATAGTTGATATTCCGGCCGTTGACGGTGTTTTGGCCGATCCACAAATCGGGCGTGGGGAATTGTTTCTGCTGTTGGGTGACCTGGTTGAACGGATTGGGGTAGCGCAGCACGCGGTTGTTGCCGCTGTCGGCAACATACAGGTCGCCCTTGTAGACCGCAATCCCGGTGGGGCGGTAAAGGCCCGTGGAGTATGCGGTTCCCGGCCCGCCTTGGAAAGTGGTGAGGAGATCGGGCTGTCCGATGGCCAGATCGGCAAACTGGCCGCTCTGGAAGCTGTTGGCATTTTTCCACGCCAGCACGCGATTATTGTCGGTGTCGCTGACGTAGATGATGGGCGGCGAAACCGAGGTGTCCACAGCCACGCTTTGGGGGGAGTACAACTCCCGGCCTTCCACCAAGTTGGGATTGGTGCTCGAAATGTTCAACAACGGCGAGCCAACCGATCGCGAGGGGACCGAGTTTAGAGTGATTTGCGCAAAGGCGGCAGCGGCGCCAGCAATAGCCAAAGCGAGGACGGAAATATACTTTTGAGTCATGGAGATTCCCTGGAAGGCGCGGACGCGGAGTGCGCTCTTTAGGATGATACCAGACACGGGGCCTCATGCAAGTATGATGGGTACTGGCAAGCGCGCGGCGAAGGGGTGGAACCTGCGTTTTGATACACTAGACGATTGCCCCACGACATTCCCACCAGGAAGCCTCGGGTTTGCGCCGTGAGTTTCCTGAACACCGCCCCCTTGGTATGGGGGATGCTCCATGGCCCCCAGAGGGGGCTTTTCGAGCTGGATTTCCGGATACCCGCGGGTTGCGCCGACCAGTTGGCGTCGGGCGCGACGGACATCGGCATTGTTCCTTCTTTCGAGTTGACACGGCAGGACTTAGAGGTAATTCCAGGGGTCGGGATCGCCTGCCATGGAGCGGTGCTCAGCATCCTGCTGGTATCGTCGCGGCCAGCCGCGGAAATCCGCACACTGGCAGTCGACAGCAGCTCGCGAACTTCCGTCCAACTGGCGCGCATCATCCTAAAACAGCGGTACGGAGCCGAGCCTGTCATGACGTCCCATGCTCCCGATCTGGAAGCCATGCTGCGCGGGTCCGATGCCGCTCTGATTATCGGCGACCCGGCTCTGCGGATCGAACCGGAATGTCCTCCTTATCATGTTTACGATCTGGGCGCCGAGTGGGTTGAGATGACCGGGTTGCCGATGGTATTCGCGGTTTGGGCCGGCCGGCGCGGAGTGGTGACCCCGCCGGTAGCCGAGGCGTTTCGGGAGTCGTGCCGGTATGGGCGCGAACGAATCGAGGAGATTGTGGCCGCGGAGTCCCCGCGCCGCGGATTTTCTCCCCGCATGGTGCGCGAGTACCTCACCGACCGGATTGTGCACGAACTGAGTGCGCGCGACTATGAGGGGATGGAGTTATTCCTGCGATACGCGCGTGAGGGCGCGGTACACCCGGTTTGACCGGGAGATCTCCGGTTGCCTATACTAAAAGGACACATATGTATTTCCTGGTGATGTTTGTCCACGTGGTGGTCTGTATTTTTCTGATCATCGTCGTATTGCTGCAGAGCGGCAAGGCGGCCGACCTGGCGGGCGCATTCGGCGGCATGGGTTCGCAGACGGCCTTTGGGCCGCGCGGTTCGGCGACTCTGCTTTCGAAGGCGACCACGATATCGGCCGTGCTGTTCATGGTGACGTCGCTTTCGTTATCGATCCTGGCGACGCGCACCGCGGGACTGGGCACGTCGGTTCTGGAAGGGGCGCCAGCGAAGAGCGCTCCGGCGCAAGTGCCGGTATCGGTTCCGGTGCAGACGCAGGCGCCAGCGCCGGCCGCGCCGGGCGGGATGGTTCCGATCCAGGTGAAGCCGCAGCCGGGCGACAAACCAGGCGAGATGAAGATCGACCTGAAGGACTTGAAATTACCGCCCGCCCCGGGGGCGCCGCCGGCAGGCCAGAAATCGGCTCCGCCAGCAACCAAGAAGTAGCATCGGGAGACGCGGAGGTGGCGGAATTGGCAGACGCACTAGCTTGAGGTGCTAGCGGGAGCAATCCCCTGGGGGTTCAAGTCCCCCTCTCCGCACCATAGAAAATAAAGTAGTTAACAAGGGTCGGTCAGAAATGATCGGCCCTTTATTTTTGCGATTGTGCCCGTAATTGTGCCCATTGTTTGAGGTGTGCCTGTCCTGCGGGCACAGAATGAGAGCGAGAAACGCCGCACGCAGAAGGGAAGCCAAGGGCGAGGGCCACTCTGCGGTAATGGCCCTTGCGACGGGCACAGTATGGGCACAGTCACACCGTTTTCTTTCGCGCTTCCATCAGGGTCTTGGCGATGGTGATATCGTCGCCGTCTACGATGCTGTAGCGCCGTTCCATGCTGTCCGTCTTGTGGCCTGAAATCTTCATACGCACAACTTGGGGGATGCCAGCGCGCCGCATGTTCCTTACTGCTGTTCTGCGCAGGTCGTGGAACTTCAGATCAGGCATGCCAGCACGTGCACACGCTTTTCCCCACAGCGATCTACATCCGGTGTTGGTCATGACGTGGTGGATGGAAAGCCACAAATCTTCGCTGTTTTCAATTTGGACAGCCCATTGATAGAGCAAAGGGTGGACGAAAGTGGTCGTCTCGTTGCAGTGGTGGCTAGGTTCGATCCTGAAGCCGCATATACGACGTTGGCGAGCGAGATTATCAAGGCGTATGACGCGGTCAGACCGGAATGATTCGCGGCGCAGGGTGTGGTCAGCATTTCAAGGCTGTCGGTTATAATGCTCACCGTTAGCCGACCATGGATAAACTAATCCTCCACGAAACGGCTTCGAACCGCGTCTCTTTTTTGATCGTCTTAACCAGGAGGGGAATATGCGACGCCTCACATCCTCAACGCTCCGGGGCCTGTACCTGGTTGCGGCGCTAATCGCCGCAGTACTCACTGTTGGCCCGAGCGCGCAACCGCAGACGCAACCGGTTCAGACCGGCGGACTTCGGTCGTTTGAAATCACGCCGCTTGAGACGGTGTCGGAGACATCCTCGAACGCCAGCATCGGCGATATCAACGGCGACGGCCATCCCGACATCGTCCTAGTCAAGGGCCGCCATTGGCAGGTGACTACACTAACCTTCCTCGGCGATGGCGCAGGCCATTTTACCCCCGGGCCGCCGCTGCCCAGTAAGGCGGTCAAGAGTTACTCCGGAAACCTCGCCGACATGACCAAGAGCGGCCATCTGGACATCGTTCTGAGCAACGATTCGCCCGATCCAAAGCTGGTTCTGCTCAACGACGGTAAAGGCAACTTCCGCATTGGCGGCACCTACGGCGATCCTCAATGGCCTACCCGCAACGCCGCGGTGGGCGACCTGAACGGCGATGGGTATCCCGATATCGTGGCCGCCAATCGCATGACCACCAGTTACTACTGCCTGAACGATGGCAAACTACACTTCGATTGCCATGCGCTGCCCCATTCGCCCAGCGCTGCGTCGATGGCCATGGCGGACATTCGCGGCACTGGCAACAATGACATCATCTTCCCCTGCCGCGATGACTGCCAAAGCTTGGTCTATTTCAATGACGGCCACGGCAACTTCGAACACTGGGAACCCTGGGGTCCGGCCAACGGCTCCATCCGCGCCATGGCGGTTGCCGATTTCGATGGCGACGGCCATCTGGATATCGCCGCGTGTCCCGAACGGTTAGGCTGCTTCGTTTACTTTGGTGACGGCAAAGGCCACTTTAGCAGCGGCACCAAATTTCAGGAGCCGGAGGCGTTGCCGTATTCGATGATTGCCGCCGATCTGAACCGCGACGGCAGGCCCGAAATCCTGGTGGGATATGTGAATGCGCCCGGCGTGGTGTATTTCAATGACGGTACCGGCAGAAAATATCAACCTGTGAAATTCGGGGACGGCAAGGGAACGATTTACGGCATGGCGGCGGGCGATCTCAATGGTGACGGCTGGCCGGACGTGGCGGTTGCGAGGTCGGATGCGCCTAGTTTCGTGATGTTCAGCCGGCCACACGAGAAGTAATTTCGACAACCTATTAATGCGCATCAGCCTGCGGTGGGTCCTGCAGGGGACGCGTGACGGCCATGCGCCGGTTACCGAAAAATGGGCACACCGGTTCTCGTCGGGCTCTGTGCGAGAGCGTTATGCGGCCATATCGGAAGGAATGTTCCGCGATATCAAAACGTCTCATCCCTTGGTGCATCCACCGAACAGGGCAGCGGGCCGCGCCCAGACCGGTGAGGGCGGCTGGCTCTACACTAAACAGGAACCGGGAGTCCAAAATGGAAATTCCGGGTATCAGAATCTCGCCTTCTTCGGCACCTCTCAGGTCCACGAGTCCTTATCCGATTTCGGCGGGCGATCTGGAAACGGCTACGGTCGACGACCTCCAGGCTTTTCTATCGGTGGAGGAGCGATTTTGATCAGCTCGGTCAGAATTGTTGCCATCTTAAACAGAGAGTGCCGACACTTTCTACAAACTCTTTGTCGCCAGGAACGTCTGATGTGTGTTCGATCCAACACCAGATGCTGAGCATGCTCATTTGAGCATGCTGGCGGGACTGCTGAGCATGGCAGGAACTGCAGCTTTCGGACATGGTGGTGCTATATGAAGAGTGGCATCGTACAAGTCCTCGCCCTCGCCGCGTTGTCGGCAAGCGCGATTTTGGCCCAGGACATAGTGGGCACATGGCAAGGCAAATTGCAAAGCGGCGCCAATGAGTTCCGCACCGTTTACAAAATCACTCGCACCGGTGAAGGCGGTCTCACCGCCATCTCCTACGACCTCGATCGAGACGCCAGGCCCATCGCCGCCAATTCCGTCGTAGTGCAGGGTGCGATCGTAAAGATTTCGCTCCCCGCCATCGGGGCCGAATACCAGGGCAAACTGAGTGCCGATGGGAACACCATGACGGGAGCCTTGAACAGCGGCGGCAAATCTCTCCCTCTCACCGTGACCCGCGCCACCGAAGAATCCGCGTGGATCATCCCCTCCGTTTCGGAACTTCTCAAACCCATGCGGAAGGACGCCTCCCCGGCGTTCGAAGTGGCGAGCATCAAGCCCTGTGATCCGACCAAATTTAGCTCCGGATTCAAAATCAGCGGCCGACGTGTCTACGCGGAGCGGGAGACTCTGCGCGCCATCATCACGTTCGCTTATGGAGTCGGTCCGGGCCAGATCCTCAACGCGCCGGCTTGGGCCGACACGGATTATTTCAACGTGTATGGCCAGCCCGATGAGCCTGGTGCGCCGAGTCTGGACCAAATGCGCATCATGTACCGGAAACTCCTGTCCGATCGTTTCCAGCTCTCTTGTCATCGCGAGAAAAAGGAACTGCCGGCTTATGGCATGGTCGTCGGCAAGAATGGTCCGAAACTCGCCCGGAGTGAGAGCGGCCTGAGTGCAATGCCTGATCAGAGGGTGCCCAGGCCCGGTTTGCTGACCGAAAGAAACGCAACCATGGCCGAGTTCGCGCGCACGTTGCAGGATTTCGTCCTTGACCGCCCTGTTCTCGATCAGACCAACCTCGAAGGCCGCTTCGATTTCATGCTGACGTGGACGCCCGATCAGTCCCAGTTCTCCGGACGAGTCAGGCCCACCGACGACCCCAACACGCCTCCCGATCTCTTCACCGCCATGCAGGAGCAACTGGGACTGAAACTGGAAGCCACCAAAGGCGCCGTCGACGTCCTCATAATCGATAAGGTGGAGAAACCGTCCGAGAACTAACCCCTGTGCCTCGCCAAAACTCCGTTGGCCCGGTTTCGGAACGGTAGCAGGGATTCTGGCTCAGGATGACCACACCACAGAGCCCCTCCGACGATCCGTGAGGCTCCCGATATTCACCCCCCACCCACTTGAGCCAAACCGCCCACGGGCGACATTACACCATGCCCTACTTCTTTTTCGCCGCCGGCGGTGGCTCCATGGGGTCCCCGAAACTTACCGTCGATTCGCTCCCGTACACCCGGCAGCCTGAAAACTTGATCTTGTTGCGCATCTCCGTCCCGTCCAGATTCGTCACCGCCAGCTCCGCCGATTGCGGCAGCAGCACGCTGGAATTCCCGATCTGCATCCGCGCATACTCCACCGTCGAACCAATCTCGGTCATCCCGACCGCGCGTGGGATATCCACCGCGTGATCCTCAATCCGGATAAGGTCCAGGCTCTCGGCGTCGATCCAGAACGTCCCCTGCTGCCCTACAACGGCTCGTGCTCCTGGGGTCACGATCGTGTATCCGCTCAGAAATGCCGGGATTTCGAAATCGTAGCTCGGCCCGGCGGGTGGCCGAGCCGCGCCCTCCCGGTGCGGTGTAATGCGCGCGCCGCCCGTTACGAACAGGTTCAGAGTTGTCGCAGAAAACTGGCCGGTTCCCAATAGCCCGGCGGACATATACGCCGACAGGTCCTTATCTTCAAAGCCCTTCGCGCCCGGCTTCGCCAGCATCTCCTTGTGCTCCACCTGGGCCACCTCGAATTGCAGGCTGTCGAGCGTCACGGCTATCCGGCCCGGTGTCCGCCCATATCGATACCGTTCCACGGTTTCCCGGCACACGTAGTTCGGAATGCGCTCGAAGTTTTCCTTTAGGTGGTTCTTCGCCCGCGATAGCTGCAGCACCCAATCCGGAAGCGGGTCCAGCGGGTTCTGTCCGCACACAGAGCCGATGGCGACCGCCGCCAGGCTCGCGCCGATGGTCAGCCACTTCACTTCATCACCCCGCGATCACAATATATACCCCGGCAGTTTAGTTGGCAGCGTCACCTCTCAGCGGAACGACGGCAGCGCTGTGGGGGCGCCAATTCTAGCGGATCTCGGCCGGCTGTGTGGCCGTGCTATATCGCCCGTTCTCATCGCCCTCCACGACCACCGTTCGCAAGCGATAGCTGCCCGCGGGCGCGTCCAGAGTGATCTTGGCATTGAACCCGCCCGCCGCTATACGCTGATACGTGGCCTCTTTGAGGGCAAACTCCAGCGCCGCTTCGGCGCCGGTGACGAACGTGCCTTGGGCATCGAGCAACGCTGCGATCATGTGGAAATTCTGGGCCCGTGCGCCGTCCTGATCGTGGAATTGCACCTTGCCGATATCCACGTGAAAGGTCAACTGCGCGTTCGGGTGGCCCTCCGCGGACTTCCCGGAACTTATTGCTACCGTCACTGGCGCCTCTTCCAACCGGCTGGTGGTGAACACTTCCTTATCCATGCGCCGTTCGGCGGCGTTCAAGCCCCGGTCGAAGGGCTCCTGTTCCTCCGGCTTCTCGGGAGCGGCTAGGTAACCCTTGCGCGCCTGGACGATGGCATGACGGGCAGCCGGCAGTCCGACCTGCGTCAGGCTTACCTTGAGACGGTGAAACTTG
The DNA here is from genome assembly GCA_963842505.1 of Bryobacterales bacterium. Taxonomy (GTDB): domain Bacteria; phylum Acidobacteriota; class Terriglobia; order Bryobacterales; family Bryobacteraceae; genus PALSA-129. The sequence goes on along the minus strand of CAWJGZ010000001.1, from coordinate 2,231,053 downwards.
GCGTCCAGCACTTCCGGCGCAACACCGAGCAGGTAACTGACCTCGGGCTGCATGCCTAACTCTTTGAACCCGAGGTCGAGATCGTTGCTGTTGTGGAAGAAGAGGCCGCCGGTGCTGTCTGCCAGGTCACCCATGGCGTCGTTCAGGGCCGCTTTCGGCCGTGATCCCTGCAGTTGCTGGTAGGTCACAGACCGCACATCCGAGCCCTGGCCCATTTCGGGCGCGTCCATGGTGTAGAGGCCTTTGGCATCGAGCGAGTTGATCACCACGTTGGCGCGCAGGGCCTTGTCCACCAACTGGCCCTCGTCGAATTCGAGCGTACCGGAAAGGAACCCGGACGAGGCCAGCAGGATCACCCGCGTGCCTTGCATCCGGGCCATGAAATCGACGATGCCGTCCAAGGTCCGGAAAGTGTTCTGCGAGTTCAGCCGCACTTCTTCCCAGAGTAGTCTGGCCATCATCTGGACGCCGATTACGGCCTTCGGGCATGCATCAGGGTTGGTGGATCCACGGGCGTAAATGTCCCCGCAGACTCCTGAGCACCTGGCGTACTCTCGAGCCTTGACTTGAAGAGCCATTGGATCGAGACCGTTGGCGATCTGGTAGGCATCGTACTGCGTAAACAGCGGGCAGCCTTCCGACCGCACTTTGCGCTCCTGGAGGGTGACCTTGTCGATGGCCTCGGCGATCTTGGCGGCGTCCGCGGTGAAGGGCAGCACCTGACCCCTCAAAATGGTAAATACGCCGACGCGATCGTTGGCCGCAAGGCCGTCTTTGAGGAAGCGCTTGGCAGCCGCCTTGGCATTGTAAAGGTCGCTCGGAGGCATGCTGATGTCGTCGAACACCATCCCCACCCAGCGCGGCTGTGGCTCGGCAGAAGGCGCAGCCGTTGGAGCGGCGCCTTGAGCGGACGGAGCGTGCGCCGCCGCGGTCCCGGCCGGCACTAAGCTTTGCACCGAAAAGGCCGTGATCTCGCGCCGCTTGCCCTCGTCGCGAACCTCGAAATCGGACTTGGCGAGGCCGCCGACCGAATGGCCGTGGCTGTCCCGCACCACCACTCCAATCTCCACCAGCCGTGTCTCCACTTTAATGGTGACCGCCGGCTTCGGAAGATACCAAGCGACAGTGAGATGCGCTTCCTGCGGATCCAAACTCTGCGCGGCGAGCACCGCGGCTCCGGCCAGCAGCGGCAGCGCCAACATCCGGCGCCAGCTTCGACTGGCCATAGTTCGCCCCATCCTACCCCAGCGGGCGAAAGGAGTCTCGGCCGGAATTTCCATTTTGGACTCCAGGCTCCTATTCAGGGTACACCCAGTCGCCGTTTTCTTGATCCTCCGAGGCGCAGTTCTCTTGGAGTGGGCCGTCTTCGTGCCCGCTAGGTGCAGTTGTCGCGTTGCCGGAGAATCCAAAACCGGAAAATCCAGTCTTTCCAGCGCCCGGCGGGACCCATTCGAAGTGAGCATTATCCGCCCTTATCGGTAGCTGCGTCAGGACAAACCGGCCGCCGGAACCCTTTTGGAGCGCGCCGTCGACTGGGATTCAATCGCGGGCCCGAATTGCTGGACCGAATCGACAGGTGTTATGTGCACTCGTGAGTTCGGACGCTGCGGGATCATATCATCGGTGGTTAACAGAATACCGAAGTGTTAGTATTAGGCGTCAGGCACGGTTCTGCAGGAGGCCCATCGATGCGCCGGCTTGTTCTTGCCTGTTTTCTGTTGTTCATCTCCCACTTCGCCCAGGGCCAGAGTTATACCATATCGACGTTTGCCGGCGGCGGCCTGCCCATCAGTATTCCCGGAACGGCCGCTAGCTTAACTGAAACACCTGGTTGTGTTGCCGTCGATCGGGCCGGCAACCTTTTCTTAGTAGATCAGGATTCCGTCCTGCGGCTTGACGCCGTAACGGGCATCATGACCCTGGCAGCGGGAAACGGAACTCCAGGTTTCAGTGGCGATGGCGGACCGGCCACTAGCGCCCAATTATCAAATCCTCTGGCCGTAGCGGTCGACTCCGTCGGCACCCTCTACATCGCGGACACTGGGAACTATCGCATCCGCAAGGTCACCAACGGCGTGATCACCACCGTGGCAGGGAATGGGACGCAGGAATTCAACGTCAACAACGGTCCCGCCACTGGATTGTCGCTGGACTGCCCTGGGGGTCTTGCGGTAGATGGGTCGGGCAACCTTTACTTTGCAGATGCTTGCACTGGAAGTGTCCGCAGACTCACGAACGGCGTGCTCACGACTGTGGCGGGAAACGGTTCGTCGGGTTCGAGCGGAAACAACGGATCTGCCACGAGTGCCCAGTTGATCGGTCCATCAGGGCTTGCGGTGGACTCTGCCGGCGATCTCTATATCTCCGATACTGGCAACCACCGCATCCTCGAGGTCTCAAATGGCGTGATGACCATCGTTGCCGGACCCGGACCCGGAACACTTGGTTTCACGGGAGACAATGGCCCCGCCACTGACGCCCAGTTGTGCGGTCCGGGAGGAGTCGCCGTGGACTCGGCGGGCAATCTTTATATCGCCGACACATGTGACGAGCGCGTCCGCAAGGTCTCGAACGGGATAATCACCACCGTGGCGGGGAATGGCACGCTCGGGTTTAGCGGCGATAATGGTCCCGCCACTGACGCGGCGTTATTCCAACCTAACGGCGTCGCTGTAGATTCGGCGGGCAACCTCTTCATCGCCGACACCTACCGCATACGGAAAGTTTCGAACGGGGTGATCACTACGGTGGCCGGCACCGGAACACAAGGATTCAGCGGCGACAACGGGCAGGCCACTCGCGCCCAATTGGACCGTCCCGAAAGCGCCGCGGTGGACGCGGCTGGCAACGTATACATCGCGGACACTTTTAATTATCGTGTCCGCGCGGTCTCGAACGGTGTGATCACCACCATAGCCGGGAACGGCACGTCCGGATTCAGCGGTGATGGCGGGCCGGCCGCTAGCTCCGAGCTGTCTTATCCCACCAGTGTGGCTGTGGATTCGATGGGCAACCTTTACGTCGGTGACAGTGCTAACTACCGTATCCGCAGGATCTCGAACGGCGTAATCACAACCTTCGCCCAATTGAACGATACAAGCGTCCTCGCCGTGGATTCTTCCGGCAATCTCTACGTCGCCGGCTACAACGTGGTCAGCGAAATCTCGAACGGCATAATCACAGTCGTGGCGGGAGACGGTATCGCAGGTTTCAGCGGGGACGGAGGTCCTGCCACCAGTGCTCAATTGAACACTCCGCTTGGACTCGCCGTCGACTCGGCCGGGAATCTGTATATCTCCGACTTTGAGAACGTCCGCATCCGCAAAGTGACGAACGGTGTCATTACCACCGTGGCGGGAAACGGGACGAATGGCTACAGCGGCGACGGTGGTCCGGCCACCAAAGCCCAGTTGAATGGCCCCCTCGGCCTGGCTGTAGACCCGTCTGGCAGCCTCTTCGTCGTTGATTCCGGTAACGAAGTGGTTCGCAAGGTCTCGAACGGCGTGATCACCACCGTGGCCGGAAACGGCACCGAAGGTTTCAGCGGCGATGGCGGCCCTGCCACCGCCGCCGAGTTGGACAGTCCATGGGGAATTGCCGCCGGTGCCGCCGGCAGTCTCTACTTGGTCGACAGTTATAACAACCGTATCCGCCTTCTGGTTCCATCCGGTCCTTCCTGCTCGGCTACCGTCACTCCGTCCGCCCTTCAACCGGCCGCCGCTGGAGGCAGCCTGAATGTCACCATCCAGACAAGCAGCGCTTGCCCGTGGGCGATACAAAGCCTGCCGTCGTGGATCACTTATGCCGGGAATGCCCTCGGCACTGGTTCTGCAAGCGTCACACTGTCAGTCGCCGCCAATTCCGGGGTCACACGTAGCACCATCGTCTCCGTCGCAGGCGTCTCGATCCCGGTCACCCAGCCGGGCGTCGTACCCTCAATCAGCGCTGGCGGCATCGTAAACGCGGCCAGTTTTGCGACATCGCCCGTAGCACCGGGGAGTATCGCTTCGGTCTACGGAAACTTCCTCCTAAGCGCACTCTCGACGGCCCCAGGCCAACCTGTTCCGAGCCTGGCCGGCCTCTCGCTGCAGTTCGGCAGCGGACTCCTCGCACCGCTATTTGCCGTTTCCGGCTCGCAGGTGAACTTCCAGGTCCCCTGGGAATTGACAGGCCAGCAGCAAGCTTCTGTTTCCGCTACAGTGAACGGCCAGACCAGCAACGTCCAAGCTTTCAGCCTTGCGCCCTTCGCGCCGGGTATTTTCACGATAAATGCTCAGGGAACCGGTCAGGGAGCGATCCTCGATCCCACCTATCGTCTGGTCGATGCGTCGAACCCCGCCACTGCCGGTGGCACTGTGATCCAGATTTACTGCACCGGTCTAGGGCCCGTTACCAACCAACCCGCTACCGGTGCCTATGCCCTTAGTGAACCACTCTCGTACACCACCACCACTCTTACGATAACGATTGGCGGCGCGCCGGCCACCGTGCAGTATTCTGGCTTGGCCCCTGGCACTGCGGGCGGGTACCAGGTAAACGCGCTGGTACCGGCAGGTTCATCGAAAGGCACCGCCGTCCCGGTCGTGATTAAGATTGGGAACGCAATATCCAACACAGCTACCATCGCCGTGCAATAACCGATTTGAAACGTAAGCCTCTGCGGGTGCGGCTCCGCCACATACAGCCCAATCAGTGGGCGGCTGCCCGTTCCACGCAAGCGATATCGGCGCATATCGGTAGCCGCGCTGCCAGCCAGACCAGATCCGCGGTTTGGGCGTTAGAACTAAGCCGCTGGCGCGGCGGACGCAGTCGCGTGCGTGTTTCGGGGCATAAGCAGCGATAGTGTCTGTCACAGAAAGGAGTTTTCTGTGACCCCACTTCGTCAACGCATGCTGGACGAGCTCCAGCGTCGTAATTACTCACCGGCCACCACTCGTGGCTACATCCATGCGATCAAGCAGTTTGCGGAGTACTTCCACAAATCTCCGGAGCAGTTGGGAGGCGACTGCGCATTCCGATGATGTCGATCAGTCATTCCGATCTCATGCCGATCAGATCGGAGCGAAGCGACGCCGGGCTATCTCAGTGTGAAACAGTGATCGGCATGCGTCAAGAGTTTTGCTGGTTTTCTTTGTCCTGATGCATGAGAAGTTCCTTTCTTGCGGTTGCCCGTGTTTTTGGGCGCTGACGGAAGGAGCCCGTAGGGCGACTGGAGTTAGCGCCCAAAAACATTTCGCCAACTGCCACCTACTCGCCCTCTTTGGCACCGCGACCGCCCTTCTTCTTCCGCATCGATTCTCCCTGTAATTCGATCCGGTGCGCGGCATGCACCAGCCGGTCCAAGATGCTGTCCGCCACCGTGGGATCGCCGATCTGCGCATGCCACTTGGCCACCGGCAACTGGCTCGTCAGCAGTGTTGACCTGGTCAGGTATCGCTCGTCGCAGATCTCCAGAAACGCCCGCCGTTCGGCGTCAGCCAACGGCGCCATCGCCCAGTCGTCGACGATCAGCGCATCCACCTGCCCCAGCGCCCGCAGCCTCTTGGCGTAGCTGCCATCGGCACGAGCAAGCTCGAGGTCCCGGAACAACTGCGCCGCCGTGGCGAAGTAGGCCGTGAAGCCATCGCGGCAGGCCTTCTGTCCGAACGCCCGCGCGAGAAACGTTTTCCCGATCCCGGTCGGACCCACCAGAAAAATGTGTTGGTGGCGGCGGACCCAGTCCGAGTCGTGGATCAGCGCTCGGACCACCTGCTTGTCCAGACCCCGCGTCGCACGGAAATCGATGTCTTCGATGCAGTCGGGACCTTGCAGACGGCCATCTCGGAGCCGCCGCTCCAGAGCCCGGCCCTGCCGCCAGTTCCACTGGCGGTCCACCAGCAGCGCAAAGCGTTCCTCGAAGCTGAGTTGGTTGGTTTGGGGATCTTCCTGTTGTTGGGTGAAGGCGTCGGCCATGCCGCGCATGCGCATGGCGTACAACTTCTCGATGGTTTGTTGGTTGAGCATAGTTCTCCTTGTGGACTTACTGAATCACCGGAGGGTCGGCCTCCGGCGGGGAATCGAAGTAATCGGCGCCGCGGATGTTGTCATGGTCCCCCGTCGGCTGCGCTGGTGGATCGCCGGGTAACGGCAGCCGGTCGAGCTGGTTCTTGAGGATCGAGTCCAGGCTCTGGAAGTTGTAGGCGCGAGCCCGCAGCGCCCGCCGGGCGGCCGCTTCCATGCGCTCGGCCGGGTAGGTTTTCCCCAGCCGCAGAATCCCCAGGCACGAACGATATCCCATCTCCGGATGGCGCTTGGCCGCCAGGATCGCTTCCACCAGCTGACCGGTGTGGGGTCCGATCTGCTGGGCATCTTCCATCAGCCGCGATGGCGTGCGCCCCACATACTTCTGGTGCGACTTAGGCATGTGATCGGTCAGCGTCGTCGCTTTCCCCGGCTCGTAGGAGCGGACATGCGACGCTACCCGCACCCCGCGGTGGAGAACTTCCAGGGTCTCCGCCGTCAGGTGGACGTCCACCTCCTGGTGCACCAGCGCGTACGGCACGCTGTAGTAGTGCCGCTCCACTTCGATGTGATAGTCGATGTTGACGCCCGCCCTCTTCCATTGACCGAACTGGTAGCGCGTGGCCGGCAACGGCTTCAGCGCCGGCTGATCCAGTTGCGCGAACAGGCTGGCGCGGCTGCCCGCGCGTTTGCGGAACGCCCGCTGGTTGAGCCGTGTGAGCAACTCGGCGATCGCCTGGTTGACCTCATCCAAGGAGAAGAACTTATGCTTGCGTAACGCGGCTATGATCCAGCGCTGGACCACCTGAACGCCCACCTCCGCTTTGGCCTTGTCCCTGGCCCGATACGGCCGCGCCGGAATAATGGCGACGCCATAGTGCTCGCCCAGGTCGCGATAGGTGGGATTCAGATCCGGCTCGTAATAGCTCGGATGCGATACGGCGGACTTCAAGTTATCCGGGACCACCACCTCCACTACGCCCCCCAAAAACTCGAAGGCCCGCGTATGCGACCCGATCCAGTTGCGCAGATCCTGTCCGCTCGTGGCCTCGGCGAAGGTGTAGCTGCTGGCGCCCAGCACGGCCACGAATACGGCCGCCGGGTGAACGGCACCGCTCTGCGGGTCGTGAACCGGAATCGTGGCCCCGGCGTAATCGACGAACATCTTCTCCCCGGCACGGTGCTCCTGCCGCAGCACCAGGTCGAGTTTCTTCAGCCACCGCCGGTAGAGATCGCAGAAGCGGCTATAGCCATAGCCCTCCGGGTCGCTCGCGCGCGCCTCCTGCCAGACCAGTTGCAGGGTCAGGTCTTTGTGGGTCTGCAGGTCCTGATGGACCTGAGCCCAATCCGGTTCCGGATGTTTCCGCCAAACGGCGGGAGCGGGCCGCTGCGGAAACAGCGCCCGCTCGATCTGCTGGTCCCCCCAGTTCTCAGGCACCGGCCAGTTCAAGCCCGCCGCTTGGGCGGCGGACACGTACTCATGGACGGTGCTCTGGGAAATCGAACAACTGCGGGCGATCTGATGCTGGCTCAGTCCGAGGGAATGGAGCCGCAGAACTTCCTTCAACTTGCGCATGGTCAGCCTCTTCTGTGGCAACTGGGAGTCTCCACTTACCAGTGGAGTCCAATCGCCACGGCTGCCCTACGCCGCCATTCCAATCCGATGCCGATCAGTGTTTCGAACTACAACCGTAAAACTGATCGGCTTCAGTTCGGAACACTGATCGGCATCACTTCGGAATCGTGATCGACATCAGTTCGGAACGCTGATCGCCATCCCTCGGAATCCGCAGCGACGAGATACGCCAGTTCGAACTCTACCTGCTCAAAGAGAAGAAACTTGCTCCAGGCACCGTCGAGGGGCGCATGTCTGCCCTGCGTTTTCTCTTCAAGAAGGTCTTGAAGCGGCGTGATATCGCCTACGACGATCTGATCTTTCCCAAGATCCCTCGGAAGCTGCCCGTCGTGCTGAGTCCCGAAGAGGTGACGCGGATGATCGAGGCGGCGCCAAACCTGCTACACCGCACCATCCTGATGGTGCTTTACGCGACCGGCATACGCCGAACCGAAGCCTCGCTCCTCAAGGTCACCGATATTGATAGCGAGCGCATGGTGATCCATATCCACCAGGGCAAGGGTTCGCGGGACCGCGACGTGCCGATGACATCCAAGCTGCTGGACGCCTTGCGGGAGTATTTTCGGTGGAAGCGTCCCAAAGTCTATCTATTTCCCAGCACTGCAGGGCATCGTGGGGTAGAGCAGCCGCTTTCAGATCATACAATCTGGAACATCTGCAGCGAAGCCGCGAAACGCGCCGGAATCAAGAAAAGGATTGGCGCGCACACCCTCCGCCACAGCTTCGCCACAACCCTGATGGAATCCGGAACTGACTTGCGGACGATTCAGCTTTTGATGGGCCACGCACACTTGGAACATACCACTCGATATCTCCACTTGTCGCAGCGTCACCTGCATGCCGCACCGAACCCACTCGATCAGATCACGCTTGGTAGCCAGAGCTTCTCGCGCAAGCGGCCGGACAGCTATCAGGCATGACACGGCCACCCTGGGAGGTGGCCGATATCATCCGCAGGGCGGGAGACAGATTCATCGAACGCTATCACGGTTCGCTGACGTGGGCACAGCTCCAAGTGCTTCGGGCGATCGAGCGCTGCCGCACGGCCGCGCTGGGTGGGCACCGTGATCAATGCGTTCGCTGCGGGCATCAGGCCATCTCTTACAACTCCTGCCGAAACCGCCACTGCCCGAAGTGCCAGACCAACGCACGGGAGAAGTGGTTGTGCGCCCGGCGACGGGAACTGTTGCCGGTATGCTACTTCCACCTGGTTTTCAGCCTGCCGCATGCGCTGGTGCCGTTGATATGGCAAAACAAGAAGCTCCTCTTCGGCCTGTTGTTCGATGGCAGTGCTGCGACGCTGCTGGAAGTTGCAGCCGATCCGGCGCGCCTCGGGGCGGAGATCGGCTTCCTCAGCATTCTGCATACGTGGGGACAGACTCTACAGCGCCATCCGCACATCCACTGTGTCGTACCAGGCGGCGGACTGTCGCTTGATCACTCCCGGTGGATCCGCTCGCCGCCCCACTTCTTTTTACCGGTGAGAGTGCTCAGCCGCGTCTTTCGCGGGAAGTTCGTCGCCGGACTACGGCAAGCGTTTCACAGCAAACGACTGGCCTTTCACGGCGAGTTGCAGCCCCTGGCGAACGAGAAGGCGTTCGCGGCCTTCTTGCGCACTCTGTTCCGTGAGGACTGGGTCGTCTACGCCAAGGCCCCCTTTGGCGGGCCGGACCACGTGCTTCAGTACCTGGCCCGCTACACCCATCGAGTGGCGATCTCCAATCATCGGCTTCTGTCGGTGGACGGCGATCACGTCACCTTTCGTTGGAAGGACTACGCGCATCACAGCAAGTGCCGTGCCATGACTCTGACGATGGAAGAGTTCCTGCGCCGGTTCTTGCAGCATGTTCTGCCCAAGGGCCTCCCGCGCATTCGCTATTTCGGCTGGTTAGCGAACCGCCGGCGCAGGGAGTTGCTGCCGCTTTGCCGGACGTTGCTGGCGGTCGCACCCCCGCCTGCTGTGTCCAACGGCAGTGAGGCCGCTGTCTGGCGGTGTCCGGCCTGCGGTAGCGCAATGCGTGTTGCGGAGCGGCTAACCGCCAAGCAGATCCTCCGCGAGCAATCGCACCGGGTCTGCATCCTTGACAGCTCGTAACGCGGCATTCCATTTGGCGCAAAACCCGCGCGCTTCGGCGTGCGCACCCTACGTGTGCCTCACCGCCGAAAAGCCGCCGTTCCAACCGTCTGGTGAACCCCTCATCGCGTCATGCCCGCTCTGCTTCCCATCGGATTTGCCTCGTCCGCCTGCTCAAACCGATCCTACTACCCAGCCTTCCACGGTCCCACCAGCATTCAAAACCCATAGCTTGCGGCCTCCCGCTCCCGCCGCGCCAGCGGCTTCCTTCTAACGCCCTTATCGAAAGCGCCCCGGCCCTACTCACGCGCCCCGCTCGGCCTCTCACATCGGGGCACTTCCGATAAGGTCCTAGCGTGATTCGGCCAGGTGGCGCATGAGCCATTTTGCGGTAATCTCACTTTCCGACCGCGTGTCGGTACGAGGTGTGCCAACGCCGCACAGCTACGAACTCTGACGACTACTTCACCGGTTTCACCGAAAGCCTCTTCCCGCGCGGCGTATCAGCGATTCCGACCACCAGTCCATGGCCGGTGCTGAAGACCTTGCCGTCGCGGTTGTATTCAGGCGCCATCCAGTAGTCTCCGACGAGAAGGTCAAGCGGTTGGCTCAATTCGAAACCCCTCTGCCCACTGAACGTGCTCCACGACCCAGACAGGAAATTGATCTTAGGAGTGAAGCTCTGGCCCGTCCGCAGATTGGTCAGTACAAATTGTGGGTCCAGAGCGAGTCCCCATTGCTTGACCGAGTCTTGGCGCTCCCGAAACTTCAACAGGAACGCGACGTTGTCTGCCTTGGCTACGACGCAACCGCGTTCAGGTGCCGCGCCAACCATGCTGGCTATTGGACCGCCGGGAGGGTTCAGGCTTTCGTAGAGGCCATCACCGATATTGAGAAATGACTCTTCGATCGTGAAGCGGAGATCTTCGGATCGGGTACGGCCATAGGCTTGTTTCACGTCAGCTACGACGTCCGGCTGATCGAGGGGGAGAAGTCGCAGGCAGAGACCCCGCAGGTGGCCGTCTTGCGAAGGATCGTCGAACACCGTTCTCGCCGCGGCCAGGATCTCGCTTGCCGAAGGCGACAGCCACTCATTGTCAAAGGGCGGCCGTTTGGACGAGGCATCGGTCTGCATTGCATTACGAAACCTGCTCAAATCGAGGAGGATTTCCGCGGCAGCGACCCGGAGTGGCACCTCTCTTTTGGTATCGGAAAGTGTCCGGATCAGGTACTTCACTCGGGTGGCAGTGAAATCCGTGTCGCGATTGCCATTTGCGTGTTGCACAAACTCGATAGACGCTCGCCAGTCGGGGGCCAGGGAATAGCTTCTCAGCGCGATATCCGGGTCGTTCAGCGAACGGAGTTGCACCCCAAGGCATTCGAGAATCGCGTCGCCCATCTCGATGCCACACCCCTTGTGAGCTTTCGATCTCTCATCCAACAGCTTGATCAGCGCAGGTACATCGTCTCGTGTAGCGACCTTATCCAGCAACGTACGTATAGGCTCGACCCACTTCAAGGAAGCCACGATCCTTGCTCTCACCTCCTGCAAAGATGGCAGCGCAAGATCCTCCTCCTTCGTTGGGGCCGACGCTTCCAGGAAGAACCTATACCCTTGTGCGACGTACGGGCCTGGATTGCTCTGCTGATAATACTCATGGACGTGCTCGTAGGCGTCGATCAAATAGACGCCCGAGGGCGGTACAGCGAAAGGTGACTTCGATGCCTCAGGATACAGAAAGTAGGGCTGGTGAGGACGCCCATCGAGGAATAGCACGATCCGCTGGCCATCTTCCATCGGCCGGAAAAAGCCCAGGAATTCAGAAAGCGTGTCCAGTTTGTCCCCGGCGTGCAATGACCCATACACAGTGTCGGTGACCGTAGCAGTAATCCGGTGCCTCGTATCGACCGACAAAGTCGCGATAACGATGTCGGTGCTCATGTAGGCCAGCGAATCGAGATCATAGTGCGGTTGATCCAGTGCCTCGGCCACGAAGGGCAAGAGCAGAATCGCGAGCACTGGGAGCAGGATCAGCCAACGAACAATCTGGCGCATATGTTGAAAGTCTAGCAACGGGCAGCACTCGTGTCGCCGCGGTCACACTTAGCCGTGGGCGACATCCAGACTTGAACTCGCCGCCCCCTGATCAATGAATCGTCGTGCGAAAGGATGGTCCGATGCAGATCCTGCGCATGCGGTACTTGCAGGCCGTTCCGAAGATAACGGCAACAAAACGGGGTCGCCGGGAACCGTTATCTGGGCCAGTTGACGCGTTGTCGCCAAACCGTAGAAATGGATTGCGTTCCTGGTGCGGGTGGGCCGTTCCTCGCGGTGGCGTTATGGCGCGTTATCGGGAGCGTGCCGCGGCGCAAGACCGGCCCGCCGGACAGTTTCCGAGTGGCTCGTGATCCGGGCGCTACCTGCTCTTTGATCGGCTATAATAACCAGAATCTCTCAATGCCCCTTTCTGCAGGCGACAAACTTGGCCCATACGAAATCCTCGCGCCGCTCGGCGCCGGTGGCATGGGTGAGGTGTATCGCGGCCGCGACAGCAAACTCAACCGCGACGTCGCCATCAAAGTGCTTCCCGAGGCTCTCGCCGGCGACACCCAGTATATGGCGCGTTTCGAACGTGAAGCGCTGGTGCTGGCCTCGCTGAACCACCCGAACATCGCGACCGTCTACGGTATCGAACAGGGCGCGCTGGTGATGGAACTGGTGGAGGGCGCCGACCTGCGCGGCCCGCTGCCGCTCGAAGAAGCCATCCCCATCGCGCGGCAGATTGCCGAAGGCCTGGAAGCGGCCCACGAGCGTGGCATCATCCATCGCGATCTGAAGCCGGCTAACATCAAACTCACGCCCGCCGGCGTGGTCAAGATTCTCGATTTCGGCCTCGCCAAGTCCGCGGGCGAGTTCAGCGCAGTCGCGCCAGGTTCGAGCCCCACCATGTCGCCGACGCTTTCGTTGGCGATGACGCAGGCGGGCATGATCCTGGGCACGGCGGCTTATATGAGTCCCGAGCAGGCGCGCGGCAAGCCGGTCGACAGACGCGCCGACATCTGGGCCTTCGGCATAGTACTTTACGAGATGCTGACCGGGGAGCAGCTTTTCGGCGGTGGCGAAACCGTCACCGACACACTGGCCTCCGTCGTCAAAGACGCGCCCGATTTCGGCAAACTGCCGGCGGATACGCCGCCGCACATCCGGCGCCTGCTGGAACGCTGTTTGCGCAAGGACGTGAAGACGCGCCTGCAAGCCATCGGCGAAGCGCGCATCATGCTGGATGAAGCGCGCGATGCGGCCGCCTCGCCGACGATGCAAGCCACGGCCACGCGGCGCTCCTGGCTGCCGTGGGCACTGGCGGGCGTCTCGGTCGTGCTCGCGCTGGCGCTGGGCGGCCTGCTGTGGCGCGCTACCCGCCCCATGGAAAAGCCCCTGCTGCGCTTCAGCACCGATCTCGGCCCGGAGGCCGTAGCCGACAATCGCATCACCACCGCCATCTCTCCCGACGGCACGCGCCTCGCCTACCCCGTGCGGCCCGCCGGCGGAACCGTCAACCTGCTGGCCACGCGGCTCATGGATCAGTCCAAGCCGACCGTCCTCTCGGGCACCGAAAACGCGGCTGACCCGTTCTTCTCACCCGACGGCCAATGGATCGGCTTTTTCGCCGACGGGCATTTGCGAAAGGTCTCGATCCAGGGCGGCGCACCCACCACGCTGTGCGATGCCGCGGCAATGCGCGGCGCAGACTGGGGCGAGGATGGCAATGTCGTGTTCGGGGTCGCCGGGGGTGCACCCCTGGCGCGGGTTCCCTCCAGCGGAGGAACACCACAGAGCCTCGCCAAACCAACCGAAAAGGGGACCTCGCAACGCTGGCCGCAGATCCTGCCCGGCGGCCATGCCATCCTTTTCACCGGGGGCACCGTAGGCTCGTTCGACGACGCCAGTATTGAAGTTCTGATTCTCAAGACCGGAGAAACTAAGATGGTGCAGCGCGGCGGCTACTTCGGGCGATATCTGTCCAGCGGCCACCTGGTCTACATTCATCAGGGCACGTTGTTCGCCGTGCCGTTCGACCTCGACCGCAACCAAACCCGCGGAATGCCCGCGCCCATCCTGGAGGATGTCGCCGGCAACGTTACGAACGGGGGCGGCCAAATGGACTTTTCACGCACCGGCACGCTGGTCTACCTGAGCGGTAAATCGGGAGCTACCACCTTTAATCTTTCCTGGCTGGACGCCCTGGGGAAAAAGGAGCCATTGCTGGCGGATCCGTTAATCCTCGGTCCGCGCTTCTCTCTGGACGGAAAGCGGCTGGTGTACTTCACCACCGCCGACATCTCGGTTTACGATCTGGCTCGCGGCAGCACCACACGCCTCCCGGTCCAAAATGGGGACGGATACCCGGTATGGACGCCCGACGGCAAACATATCGTCTACGAGTCCACCACGGGTCTCTTTTGGGTCCGTTCGGATGGATCGGGCCCGCCGCAACGGATCTACGAGTCTAAGGCCGGCAGCCCGGTCGCTTGGTCCTTTACCCCCGATGGACGCCGTTTGGCATTCCACCAGGCGGGGGAAGGCACCGGCCGCGACATCTGGACCCTCCCGCTCGATACCAGCGACCCGGACCACCCCAAGGCCGGCGCCGCGGAGTTATTCCTGGCCACCAAGGGCAACGATGTGGAACCAGTCTTTTCGCCGGATGGCCGATGGCTGGCCTATGCGTCCGGCGAGTCTGGCAGCTACCACATCTTCGTGCGCCCGTTTCCCGAAGGAGCGACCGGAGGCGGACAGGCGCAGATTTCCACCACTCCCGGCAGATTCCCCTTGTGGTCGCGCACGGCCAAGGAACTTTTCTACCTGACCGCGGATGGTCACATCATGGTGGTCCCTTACACCATCAATGGACGGAGCTTTGAGCCGGGCAAGCCGCGCCAATGGGTTGGCAACCAGATCATCCTCACGGGCAATTCCATACCCTACGACCTGGCGCCGGACGGCAAACGCTTCGCCGTGTTTCTGGCGCCGGAGGCCTCTGCGGGCGCGGAGAAGGCCAATCTCCATATGATCTTCCTGCTGAATTTCTTCGATGAGTTGAAACGCCGGATTCCACCGGGGGGAAGCAAATGAGCCCGGCATCCACGATCGTCCACAACAAGAGCACCGGCAAGTTCGGCGAGGGCGGCATGGACATGGCGTACTGCGCCGCCGGCATTAAAAAGGTCAAGACGTATCGTTCCCAACCCCACCCGGGGCCTCACTCGGCCGATCCACGAGTAGGGCGTTAGACACATCAAGTTGGCTGTATCTGCCATAGCCCCTGGACGGTCCGTGAGCCAGAATCAGGACCCAACATCTCCGCTGACTCTAGCGCAACTCCCCAACGTAGACGTTGCCTTTGGATTCGTTGAATTCGTAAACGATCTTGTCGCCCGTCAGCGCCCAGTCGGGGTAGCGGACGTAGGTCCGTAGGTTCTGGTAATCGGTCAGTCGCCGGATCTCGTGCGTGCGGATGGAAACCCAGTAGATGTTCCACACATCGTTCTCCAGGCCGGCATAGAGGATCTTGCTGTCATCTGGCGAGAAGCTCCATGAGTAATTGACGCCCGCGTCCTTGACAATCCGTACCGGGCCGCCGGACGCGGGCATCAGGTCGATCTGCGTCGTCCCGCGTGGCTGGTCCGCTTGCACGATTAACCAGGCCCCATCCCGCGAGTACACCGGCCACCCGACAGCGGTTGGTCCGAAGGTAAGCTGGGTTCTGACTCCACTCCGGAAATTCAGCTTCCAGATTTGATGTGGGCCTTCGGAGGCGTCGTGGAACGCCGCCTCGGCGCCATCCGGGGAGAAGGACACAAAGGGGGCCCCAGGCGGTTCCTCAGCCAGGGTCTGAACTGCGCCGTCGGCCAGTCGCACGCTCCTGAACCACTGCCCGGAATAATAGAAAACGAATCTGCCATCCCGGCTGAAGCAAGAACCGTACTGCGGCTCCGATTCGAGGCCGATAGGAACTACCTCGCCATCCGCAAACGACATAACGAGGGTCCTCGCTGGGTGCCCCTTCGCAGCCCGAGTGCACACCAAGAGCCTGCCATCCGGCGAAATGCGCGGGTTGCTGTAACGATAGCTGACCTCGTGTGTAAGCACGCCCGGCCCATGGCGATCCGGCGAATCGCCAGACATGCCCAGCTTCATGAGCTTGCTTTCGGAAAGGATCGCACTGTAAGCCAAGTGCTTTCCGTCGGGCGCCAGCGAAAGGTCGCGCGGCACACCGGTACTCGGCTGATAGAGCACCACGGGCGGCCCCGCTGGCTGTAGGGTACTCGGGTTCAGGGCTTGCCGCCAGATGGCCATGTCGCCGTTGAACTGGGAACTGACGTAGTACATGTTTCGGCCGTCGCGTGCAAAGGTGGCGCTGCCAAATTTGACATTGCTGAACGCTGCGCCGAACCGTGGATCGTCGGCGGAAAAAAGCATCCGCAACGAACCATCCGCGATGCGGTAGCTCCACATGCTGCACGCGAGGTTCCCCAGGTAGTTGACGAAGCGGATTTCTTTCCCGTCCGGGATCCAGGAAGGGAAACTCTGCCCGCTGCTTTTGGGGTGATCGCGGTCGGTGATCTGGCGTGCTTCGCCCCCGTCGGCGGCGACCAGCCAGAGACTCGATCCGGCCGGCCAATAGTAATCCCAGGTGGCCATTGACGCCGAGGCCTCCGAGCGGAACACGATCCATTTCCCATCCGGCGACCAAGCCGGCTGCGCGCCGAACTCCGTCAGCCGGCGGACGGGTCCACCGAGAACCGGCACGCGGTAGATGCCGGGCTCGCGGATGGCGCTAAAGGCTACGTGCTGTCCATCGGGTGAAAAGGTAGGGAACAGGTTCTGGTTTCCGTTGCCGGTGAGCTTCAGCTCGCGCGCAGAGGAATCGAGCGAGCGCACGTAGATCTCAAACGGGCCGCCGCGGTCGGAAGCGTAGGCTAGCAGGTTCCCGGCGGGCGAAAACGCGGCGCAGAGGTCCAGGCCCTCGCCCGAAGTGAGCTGCACGCTCGAAAGGCTGCTGGGGCCTCTGGCGCGTGGTAGGAAGCGCCAGATCGCGGCGCCGCCCAGGATCACCACCGCCAGTGCGGCAAGGGTGAGACGCCGCCTCGCTTTCGCCGGACGTCCGGCTACGGGCGGCACTTCCAAAGCCCTGCTCGGCGCATCGGTTGTCACAGCCCCCAGAAACCGGTATCCCACCGTGGGTACCGTCTCGATGTATCGCGGTTCCTTGGGGTCGTCGTCGAGAGCCTTGCGGACCTGGACCACCGCCCGTGTGAGGGCGTTGTCGGTGACCGTCACGTCGGGCCAGACAGCCTCGAAAATCTCGTCTTTGGAGACCACCCGGTCGCGGTTTTCGATCAAGAACTGTAACAGACGGAAACTTTTCGGCTCTACGGGCCGAACCACGCCTCCGACCGTAAGTCGTAGATTCGACGGATCTACGACCACATCGTCGAAGCGGTACGGAAACTCCGGCGAACTCCTCATGATTTCCTCACGGGCCATCCGAACAACATCCGAGCCCGATCACGACTTGGGATGGCAGCGGGCTGCACTATGCCCGCATGACACAACAACAAATCTTCAGCCTCATTATTATAGCGGCGGCGCCCCTCGCCGGACGCACAATTTCGGACTCTGAGGTCTTCGTCAAGCTGGAAATCCTGGGCGGAAGGCCGGTTGCCAGCCGAGTCTTCCTCAATGGCCAGGGTCCCTTCCGCTTCCTGCTGGACACCGGAGCGCAGACCAATCAGGTGGAAGAAGCGCTGGCGAGTAAGCTAGGCTTGGCGCCCTCGTTCCAGGTGGAGATGGACACCCGTTTGGGCACCACGCGGGCACGGGGCGGGCGAGTAGCGGAGGTCACGCTGGGGAACGCCACGGCTGTCAATCAGGAATTTCTGTTCACAACCATGGAGGCCGTGCACGCACTGTCGCCCAACATCAAGGGAGTTCTGGGACAGGAGTTTCTCGCGCGCTTCGATTGCCTGCTGGATTTCCGCGGCCGGCGCTTGGTATTCGGCGCCCCCGCCCCGGACGGGACGCGCATCCCGGCACGAGTGATAGATGGCCGCATGGCCATCCAGACAAGCGATGGCGACCTCGTGCTGGATTCCGGCACTCACGCCCTGGTCTTGTTCCATACGCCTGCGTCGTCGGTTCCCGGTGGGAACATTCAGACGGCGTCAGGCGCGGGTGCGGTGTCGATGATGCGAGACGCCACGGTGCGGATTGGGGCCAAGTCCTATCGCCCCGCTATGGCCGTGGTTGCCGCCAATCCCGCCGCGCCGGAGGATGGGCTTCTCCCGGCGAGCTTGTTCGGCTCGATCTTCATCTGCAACTCGGCGCATTATGTCATCGCGGAACCGCGCCCAGAAAAGGGAGAGCGATAGATCTACTGCGCCTGCACGAACCTGGGATAGGCAGGCCGGCCGCGAGCACTGCTCGGCCGACAGCGTTACCCCGCCGCAGAAAAAGGTTGAAGCAATCCACATGAATGAGAAGCCGACACGGAGAAGTGGGGGTTCACGGCTGAAAGAGGGTGTTGTGGAAGAAAAACCGGCTCTTAAGGAACTAAGCCTCGGAGGCTTCGGGCATGGTGCTTTGAATGAGTTGGAACCCGAGGGATGCGGCCTGTTTGCGCAGCCTGGTTTCGGCGCGTTGGCGGGCCTGTTCATCCAAGCGGTGGAACAGCGTTTCGCTGTACGGTTCCTTGGTTGTCAGGACGTGATAGAGTACCCGGGCGGTTTTGTGGGCGGTCGCGGTGATCGCCTGGGCGGTTCCCAGCCTCGTCCGCATGCGCCGAAAGAACTCGCCGAAGTAGCCCTTCGCGCGGCAGAGCGAATTGGCCCCGATGCGCAGAGCAATCGCAGCCCGGTTCTTGATTTTGCGCGTCCGGCAGGACAGTATATTGCCGCCGCTCTCTCGCTTTTCGGGACAGAGTCCGAGCCAGGAGGCGAAAGCGGAAGCATTACGAAAACGACTCAGATCCGGTCCGATTTCTGTGAGGATGACTTGGGCCGTCGCCGCGCTGATACCCGGCACGTCGGTAAGATCGACGCCAGCGGTGCGGTATAACTCGCCCCGAAGGTCAAGAGACGGATCGTTTCGCTGCTGCTGAAACGCAGTGGGCTTTGTGCGCGAGGGGATCGGCTCGCTTGGCCCCGAGTCTCTGTCTGGGCGGAGCCCTGTACGCTGCTTCTCGTAGAATGAGCTTGGCCGACTCCCAGAGCCCCGCGCCGGCCAGCGGTTTGGGCAGCATTATCAGTGAATATCGCCCCGAGCCAGGAATACCAGATCCGCGGGCTGGGCGTTTCGCGGCCAGCCTGACGTGACGCGGACTTCACGAGACTAATCCAGTACCACACCGTCACAATGTTCTCCTGGCGCAACACGGCCCCGGTTTAAGGATTAAGACTCAACGGAAGTTTTCCACCAGCATTACTTCGGACATGACGCCCTCACTCTGCGCCAGCAGCATCTCCGTTTCATCCCGCGAGACTGAAATCGCCGGCGGCCACGCGACGCCCTGAAGCGATAGCAGCGGTTCGGCCAGCTGTTTCGCAAAACTGTAGTACATCAA
This sequence comes from Bryobacterales bacterium, assembly GCA_963842505.1. Taxonomy (GTDB): domain Bacteria; phylum Acidobacteriota; class Terriglobia; order Bryobacterales; family Bryobacteraceae; genus PALSA-129. The sequence goes on along the minus strand of CAWJGZ010000001.1, from coordinate 2,211,720 downwards.
TTGGCGGAAATGACCGTCGGGACTGCGCATGAAGAAGTAGATCCCAGTCTGTGCCACGGTGGTAGCGCCCGGAAAGGACACAGGCAGGCCGGCTACCCGGACAGCCGGGGCACCCGACAGCGGAACGGAGAATAAGGCGGAAGCTGATACCTTTTCCACAAACACGTGGGCGCCGTCCGCTGCCGGAAGGCTGGCGGCGACATTCATGGTGGTGACGCGGGTGCCCGTCCTGCCGGCCGACGCCACTTTCCAGATGTCGCTGCCGCCTTTCCCGTCGAAAAGAGTGTAATAGATCCACGCCCCGTCCGGAGACCACGCGGGCATCACCGAATCGCCGGCTGCCGGAGTGAGCGCCCGCGGCGTGCCGCCTTCCGCGTCCACTACAAACACTTGAGCGTGTCCCGAAGGGCGAGCATCGAAGGCGATCCGTTTGCCGTCCGGCGACCAGCGCGGCCACCCAGCCATACCGGTTCCGAACGAAGTGAGCTGGATGGGATTCCTGCCATCCCGATCGGCCGTGTAGATCTCCATGTTGCCGCTGCGATCGGAAGCAAACGCAAACCGGCTGCCATCGGGCGCAAAGTCGGGCGACGTCTGAGTGTGCGGGGATTGCGCGACTACGCGCTGCGGCACCGGTGGCTGGCCCTGCCTCAGCTGGTACCGCCAGATGGTGGATTGTGGAGTCTTCACCCCATACGCCATCCGCGAGCCAGTGAGCGAAACTGCGACTGGCCCTATTTCACCCGCATTGCCGATGGAGAGGGGCGAACGCCGCCCGCCGGAAAGCGATACCCGATAGAGGGACGGGAATGGCGCCTCGCCTTTTCCTGAAACGATGAGTTCGCGACTGGTGGGAGTCCAATCAAAGTCGAAGAGCGAGAAGCCGAGATGGGTCAGCTCTTTGGCCTCGCCGCCCGCCGCCGGCATCACCATCAGGACCGGACCGCTGGCCAGACGACGAACGAACGCGATCCATTTTCCGTCGGGCGAAAACTGCGGTGCAGTGTCGCCAACCAGCTGAGTATTGGCGTTCGATAATTGCTGCGCAGGAGCTGTGAGGCGCTGCCGCTGTCCGCTAGCCACGATGACGCGGTAGAGGCTGGGTGCGCCGTCGGGCTCCACCAGTGAGGCAACCACGGATTTCGCATCCGGAGCCCACCAGTAGCCTTGGCAGCGCCCTAAATCCATCAGCTTGCGAGGCGTGCCGCCGCCGACTGGCACTATGAAAAGCGACGCCCCCAGGATGTCGCCCGAACGGAGAAATGAGATGCCGCTTCCGTCCGGCACCCACCTGGGTAAGCTCTCATTGTGGGGCGCATCCGCATCATCCGTGAGGCGGCGGGCCGGGGCAATCCCCAGCGCTTTCACCCACAGCTTCCGGTGCCCTCCTGACTCCGCGGCCGCCGTATAAACGAGTTCCCGGCCGTCCGGTGAAAACCGGATGCCTGGAACGGTGAACGAACTGGATAGCAACGGCGAGATTTTGATCTGTGGCGGTTGGGGCAGGATGAAGGGCACCGTCGCCAGAAGAATCAAAACGCCGGCAGAGGCTAAGATTGCGGGAATCTTCCAGCGGCGAGTTGGAAACCCGGCGTCGGGCGGGCTAACGGAAACGGCTTCGTGCTCGGCGGATTCCAAGGGCGCAATAAAGCGGTATCCCTTGCGGGCCAGAGTTTCAATGTATCGCGGGGAGTCCGGGGAATCGTTCAGAGCAGCTCGGAGTTTCTTCACGGCCATGTTGAGGCCGTGCTCGAAATCCAGATACTCCACGTCCGGCCAGAGGCGCTGCTGGAGTTCTTCGCGTGCGACAACTTCGCCGGGACGTTCAATGAGGGCAGCCAGCAGCATCATCGGCTTGTCCTGAATCCGGATGCGCAATCCCGACTTGTGCAGTTCCAACGTCTGGAGGTTGGCCTTGAACGCTCCGAAACGGACTATACGGCCAGGCCCAGTGCTCACTGAGTCCCCTTCATTGAGATGAATTCGAGTCTAGCACATCTGTTTCTGCAGCCTGTTTGTCCGTACAAGTTAGGTGATTTCAATCGGTTGGCTGGATAGGTACGAGTTACCCGCGGGTTACCGCCAGAGTATGGTCCGGATGCCAGGAGCCACCCCAAACTGACTTCGACTACCGCGAGGAGGCGGGGCCGAAATGAACTTTGCAAAACACTTTGGGGCAGTCATCCTTACCATCGCTTCATGCTATGGCCAACAGAATCCCGCGGAGGGGAAGCCTGTTTCAGTTCCCGCCACCAGACCCCAGCCGTGTACCGGGATTCCCGTGATCAGGGCAGCGTGGCGCGAGCTTTCCCCCGAACAGCGATTCCCCTGTGATGCAGACCACCTGGTGGTGATCCAGGATTTTGCCGGGTTTCTGAAAGCGCATCCGGATCTGGCTGCTCATGCGGACCTGCGCGAGAAGGCGCGGCATGCGTTCGCATTCTCGATTTCAGCCGCGTGGCCGATCTATATTAACCTGGATTCGCACCAGCCCTTTGTGGATGCCTACACGCACTCAAGCCCTTGGATTGCGTTTGCCGTGGCCGGCGTGCTGGTTCACGAGAAAGTTCACGTGATGGGCAATCCGAATGAGTCGCCTGCGCTGCTGGCCGAGTTTGAGGTGGACAAGCGATTTCAAAACGAGGGCAAGTTACCGGCGGCATTCGATTTGCACGTACTCGAGCGGCAGTACCGCGAGGCTCTCGACTACGAACAAAAATCTACCGCCGCCAAACCAACGGGGAAATAAAGAAGGAATCCCGAGTTTTGCGGTGGATGGTTCTCTCTGATTGTAACCGCCTATTGACGTCCCATGGGATCAAGCACGGGAAGTCATGGTGGGAAGTGTGGCACCTGGCGCCGAACGCTCCCCTGATACGCCGTTCACGTCAGCCGAGTCGTCGGGATCGCACACGTGGCCCCGGCGCGTCCGCCAGCCTCCCACGCACGTGCGCAGTGGCCCGAGCGGCGCTGCTCGTGGTTCTCGCCGCCGCCCGCGTGCCCGTCACGCCGGCTCGGCGCCAGCGCGGCGGGAACGACGGCGTGGCGCGTTCTCCCCTCCGCGCGCAGTCGGGGCCAGGCGCGCGAGCGGCCCGGCGGTCATGGCGCGCCCGTCACACTCGCGTGCACGCGGAAGCGGCCCCGCGCGGCGCCGCTCGTGCTCTTATCCGCCGCCCGCGGCTGCCTTGCCAGTTGATGAGAGGGGGACTTCCCCTGGACTGATGTCACCAGGACGCCGTTTGTGGCTTACATCCCTGGCTGGCAAATCGGCGAGAGCTCCGCCCGGCTGGTGTTGTCTGCATCGTTCAAGGCCCGATGGTATGATTTGAAGTTGAACGGTGCCTGACCTAAAGGTCGCTTTCATTCTCGCGATGGCACTCTTGCCTGGAGCACTTGGCGAGTGGTGTTACCGCACGCTCGTTGGCGTGAGGTGGGGCGAGAGTCAATGGACATTTGCCTTGCGGGTATTGGGGTTCAGCATCGTTGGCCTTGCGGTGTATTGCCTCTTGTGCCTGATTGGCGCGCCAGAGCCCGCATATATTCTCCCGGTGCTCTTCAACACGCCTCCCGACGCTGAGCTGCTACGGCTAATGCCTACTACGGTACCTATTGCATTCGGATACCTCGGTCATTGTTTTTCAGGTGCCGCCGTGGGTGCTGGGGCAGCCCTGGTTGTCAGGCGCCTCTCTTCTGGGTATCCGTGCGCCTGGGACGTCTTCGTGCGGCGATGCACGCCGAAACACATGGTCGCCGTCACACTCGAAAACCAAGCGACCTATGTCGGTTTCGTGCGTGCTTGTGATGTTACGGTGGAACGGGGAGAACGTGATCTGGTGCTGACTGAACCCGCAGTCTACGACGAAGGCACAAAGGACTACGTTTCGCTGCCATATCAGCATATGTTCTTACGTGCCGATCTCATATACTGCGTGGCTGCAATTCATGACCCATCCATCGACAAGCGCGTATTCGCCGTTGGCAAATCCCCCTTTCCGGAGCGAGAATCTCGACGCGCCGGCACCTAGAGGGCTCCGCCGCTCCACCTAAACGAACTAAACTGAAGGCAGAGGACGAAATGGCACAACAACCGACACAACCAGCTCCCCCAGCTAACCCTGTTCCTTTGCGCAAGACTGTCGTGCAACCGCCTCCACCGGTGCGCGCTCCAAATATCCCGCCGCCGCCACCACCGCCCCGCCCGAACAGATAACCGCTCTCTCTCGTCCGAACGAGTTGCATAGAGCCGTCCGCATCCGAGATGTGCGGTAGAAGAAACCGGGGGAGGGCAGGCGGTTTCGCCTGCCGGCTGCCTATTTCACGGCTTCCAGACGGGAGGCTTCCCCGGCGCTGCCAGGATTCCTCCCGTGAAACGCCGTTCACGACCACCGGGCGGGTTCCGGTGGTGTCGTACCGGCGATTTTGCCGGCGGCAACGTGCTTCTGGAAGGCCCGTGTGACTTGTCGTGTGACTTGAGGGCGTGCTTCTGGCCCTTCTGGTATTTTGAGAAGTTCTTGTCGTGTATAACTTACGTGTTTCAGTGGGCTGCGAGAGTTCAAGTCCCCCTCTCCGCACCCATAGAAAAAAAAGTAGTTAACAAGGGTCGGTCAGAAATGATCGGCCCTTTCTTTTTGCGATTGTGCCCGTAATTGTGCCCATTGTTTGGACGGCGCCCACCGGGACGAGTACAGCAGATCGGCTTTGCTGAGGGGGAGAGTGCCGCTAGAATCGAATCCATATGCCTGATATCACGCAAGCTACCACCGGCGACCAAGTCGTGTTTTCCGCCAACAATGCCAAGGCGGAAACTTGGATGGGAAGCCCAACCGTTTCGTTCTCACTCCCTGCCGGGTCGTCGATGGCTGCCGATTTCAAGAAACGCGCAGGTGATGCCGGCCTCACCGTCCGTCCCTTCTAAATTAGGAGACGCCACGACTTCGCGGGCACAGTATGGGCACAGTCACGCGGTTTTCTTTCGCGCTTCCATCAGGGTTTTGGCAATCGTAATATCGTCGCCGTCTACGATGCTGTAGCGCATATGTATCCCGCCCACTGGTGGACGCCCGTTCCCGCTGAGCCGGCGCCAGCTTGGGAAATCCTCCCGCAGGCCGCCAAGCCAGGCCGAGTAATTCTCTCCAAATTCAAACCTCGCCGAGGGTGGCGGCTGGATGTATACTGAATCGGTTCTGTACTACTACGTTTTTGTTTCTTTGCGGGCCGCGAAGATTTTTCCGCGGCCCAAGTCCGTAGGACGAAAGAGAATAGCGCAGTGCGCTAGCACTGGGAACCCCGCGCAAGACCATTAGCCCCGGAACGGGGCGTTAGAATCCGGGCCCGCTCGCACCTTTCGCCCTTTGGGCTCTTTTAGAAGTACGCTGGTTGCGGCTTGCCGCGCGGTGCGTCCGGAAATGAGGATGCAGGTCGGATAGGGAAGCCTGACATGAGTCGATGCGAACACAGGCCTTCCTGGGTTTCGGGCGGGCTGAATTCTTTTCGCCGTGTTCTTCGGCTGGTTTGTCTCCTCGCAGTATTCGTGGTGGAAGTGAATGCCGCCTGTGCAATCCAGGCCCTAGGCAACCTGTCGAGAACGATTGGCCCTGGCGGAGACTATTACGGTACTACGTCACTAACCATAACGATTCAGTAACGGAAGGGTCCCGCATAGGGGCCGGGGCAGGAGGCCGCGCGTGGACCAAGAGGGCCTGCCCACTGTATAGCCCCAGACTTCCAGAGGGAAAAGACCATGATGAGCAAAACTCCCGGTACTGGTCACACGCGGCCGGAACGGAAAGGACTGAGACCAACACTGCTGGTGTGCCTGCTCGTGGCAGGGACATCTTTCGGCCAAACGGCTCTGCCCACCTACACCGTCAACACGTTTGCCGGTGAAATCCCGCTGGGGAATGGCGGCCCGGCGGCATCCGCTTTTCTGAGTTGGCCGGGACCGCTGCTCTTTGACCGCACCGGCAACCTGTACATGGTGGATCAAGGCAATGCGAGCGTCCGGAAGGTCACCCCTGACGGGATCATTACCAACGTCGCCGGCACAGGTCAGGCCGGCTTCAGCGGGGACGGCGGTCCCGCCAACCAGGCGCAAGTCAGCTCAACCATCATGGGCCTCGCCATCGACGCCGGCGGCAACATCTACATCTCGGACGGCGGGAACAACCGTGTGCGGCGGATAGCGGCGGCCAACGGCACCATCAGCACCTTCGTGGATGGCAATGCACTTGGCTTGCCCACGCCGGGAACGGGCTTCACGTTCTTAGGGATCGCGTTTGACAGCGTCGGAAATCTGTATCTCGCAATGGGTGACTGGCCCACACCCGGCCAACACCAGCAGATCGCCAAGATCGCGCCGGATGGCACGTTTAGCATTTTCGCCGGAACGGGCGCGTCGGGAAACACCGGGGACGGTGGCCCGGCGACCAAAGCGACCTTTGGGATTCCCTTTGGTCTTTACATCGATGCTTCGGGTACCATGTACGTGTCCGATAACATCGCCAACCGGGTTCGCGAAATCACGCCCAACGGCAACATCAGCGCCTTCGCCGGCAACGGCATAGGGGGTTATGGCGGCGACGGAGGGCAGGCAACCAAGGCCGCATTGTTGTATCCGAGTCATATCGCAGGAGACGCGGGCGGAAGCGTATATGTCGTGGATTATGGTAACTACTGCGTCCGGCGAATCGCCGCAAGCGGCACCATTTCCACATTGGCCGGAATCGGTACCAACGGCATCAGCGGGTTGGGAGGAGCGGCTGCTCAGGCGGGACTCAGTGTGAGCAATGGCGTCGCCGTGTCCGCGGCCGGCGACATCTACATCTCTACGGACGATTACGCAGTCCTGAGGGTGACGGCGGCTGACAGCATCGTCAATCTGGCCTTCGGCGGCCGCCATTTCGCGCTGGACGGCGCCCTTGCCGCCAACGCTGCGCTCGACCGCTTTACGTCCGCCCTGGCGTCAGACAGCCAGGGGAACTTCTACATAGGCGACGGGAACACAGTCCGCAAGATCGATACGGACCATGTGATCCACACGATCGCCGGACAGGAGCGAACGGGAACCGAGGCGACTAATATAGTCGTCAACGCAGGTGATGGAGGACCGGCTACCGCGGCGTCGATACAAAATCCCGTGAATGCGATCGCCTTAGATGCCGCGGGGAATGTCTACTTCAGCGCCGGCGGAGGCGACGATCCGGTCCCCGCGACGGTGAGGCTCATCGGCACGGACGGGGTGATTAGCACCGTCGCTGGCAACGCCAATCTTTCCGGTACGATCAACGGTCTGGCAATCGACTCTTCCGGATCGCTTTATGTTTCCGACACGGGGAACCACCAGATACGCAAGGTGACGGCGGGCGGAAGCATCTCGATCGTCGCTGGCACAGGCGTCGGTGGCGTCACGAGTGGTGACGGCGGACCGGCCACGCAAGCTAACATCCAACAGCCCTACGGCTTGGCCTTCGACGCGGCGGGTAATCTGTATTTCGCCGATCGCGCCGCTAATCGCGTCCGGGAAATCACGCCAAAGGGGATCATCTCGACTTTTGCCGGAACCGGCAGGGCAGCCGAGACCGGGGATGGTGGACCGGCGGCGCACGCCGCGCTCAATGGTCCCTGGGGCCTGGCGATCGATCCAGCCGGAAATGTGTACATCGCAGACTATTTCGGAAATGCGCTTCGGGTGGTCACGCCGGACGGCATCATCCACACCATCGCCGAGGGGCAGCCCGAGGACGCCTGGGACTGGATATGCAGCTACGGCGGTGACGGAGGCCCGGCGATGAACGCGCACTATAGTAGCATCGCCGGCGCGGCTCTCGACGGCAGCGGCAACATCTACGTGGTGGATAGCTATAACGAGCGCATTCGGATCCTTACGCCCAATTCATCCTTTGTCGCCGAAGTTGACAACGGAGCGAGCTTCGTTCCCGGCTTTTCGCAAGGCTCGTGGGTAACCATTAAGGGCACGAATCTCGCCGGTACCACGCGCATCTGGACCGCCGCGGATTTTAACGGCCCGAATCTACCCACGCAGATCGACCAGGTGAGCGTCACCATAGATAACAAGCCGGCCTACGTGTATTTCGTAAGCCCCACGCAACTCAACGTACTCGCGCCGTCTGATGCGGCCACTGGCCCAGTGCCCGTGCAAGTCACCTACGCGAGCCAGCCCAGCAACGTCATGAACGCAACCGAAGCGGCCTTTGCGCCCGCATTGTTTACCTTCAGCGCGGCGAGCGGGAAGTACGTTGCGGCGGTGCAGTCGGACGGACAGTTTCTCGGGCCCACGAGCCTGTATCCCGGGGTTCCGTTAGGCACCGGTGTGGGAACTGTGCCGGCCAAAGCCGGCGACATCATTCTGCTCTTCGGCACGGGCTTCGGGCCAACCAATCCACCAACCAACTTCGGCCAAACCTTCAGCGGCGCGCCGCCGACGGCCAACACAGTGACATGTACCATTGGCGTCGTGAACGCCACGGTGCAGTTTGCCGGTCTGGTCGCGCCGGGCGAGTACCAGTTCGACATCCTGGTGCCCGCTGCGCCAAGCGGCGACAACCTGGTGGTGTTAAAGGTGAACGGAATTTCGACACAAGCCGGGGCTTACCTTACTTTGCAATAGCGCTGGGAGCCAAGCCACCGTTTCTCCGCGCTTCCGTGTCTCCGCGTTTAGCGGGCGCACGCCGATTTCCTCCGCCCGCTCAATCGTACACGAAGTGCAGCACCTTCTTCAGGTCTTCCCAAGCTGCGTTCTCGCGGGCAAGGTGACAGCCGGGGCAGTGGGCTTCTGAAACGAGTGCAGAAGCCGGTTGCGCGATGTCCGGGGGCAAGTTTCCGAGTCCATGAAGTTCGAACTCGGGTCGGACTCCTTGAATTTCGGGCCGTTCTTGTCCACGACCAGCGCATACCCCGTGCTGGGGCGATCCTCCTTGTGGACGGCAAGCTTGAACCTTTCGGCCAACAACGCCTGAAGCCTCGCCGGGATCTCGTCGCGGGCCGCGCCTTCCGGCATCTTGGCGGTGATTTCGAAGCAATCCGTATCCAGCCAGGAAGGTCCTTCGATCTGGTCCGACTTCACTTTGAAGGCTTCCATCAGGACCGCTTTGAGAGGCACACCCTTTAATGTAACGGACCCAGGGTCGATGGAGGTATTGAATTCGCACCGATCCATCCGCTTCACCGACGCCACCTCGAATTTGGGCTGGACCGGGGCGTTCTGGGCAGCGAATGCGCTCATCGTGGAGAGCGCGATGGCCGACGCCAGGCAGGTGCTCATGGCGAAAACTCCGATTGATATCGTATCCAATTTCTACACCTGCTGAACGGATTCCGCCACCCAGGCTCAGTTGGGCAGCACGTTTGGCGGCGGCCGCGGCGAAGCAGTGAATTACAACTATTTACGGTAATTATCCCCTCTGAGCAAGTAAACGAGATACAATGGACAAACGAGCTAACCGTGGTATTTCGCTATCGGATCTGAAGTGTTTTACGCGTATTGGGAAAATGTTTTTTATGGTACACGCCTACTTCGATGAAAGTGTCAGTAGCGCAGACAAGGGGATAATGTGCGTTGGTGGTGTTCTGGCTCCAGAATCCACCTGGAATCGTGTTCAGCCCCGATGGGCTGCGCGGGTAAAAATCGACAGCGAAAATTCTGTAAAAGACGGCCTGAAGCCTCAGACCCGTTACCATGCGGCGGATTGCGCCAGTATGGTCAATGAGTATGCCGGATGGAAAGAGGAACGGCAGATCCGTTTGACCAAAAGGTTGCTGGACGTGATCGGCACTGGAAATAAAAACGTAGTTGGTGCGAAGCCAATACTCATGGCGTGTGGTATTGCCTATAGCGAAATGAGAGACGCCTTTCCCCAGGTTACTAAGCCTGCTGATCTGCGCTGGCACTCTTACAGGCTCTGCATGGCAAAATGCCTACAGATGGTTGCCGATATCATGCGGCGGAAATTTCCTGATGATCTGGTGACGATAATCTATGACCGCACCACAGAGTTTGACACAGCGGCGCAATCTGCCAAGCGTGGGATTTTCCCGATTGGCGCGTGGACTAGCAAGTATGTGGCGGCCTTCACCGATGGTAGTTGGGAGCGGTATGTAGCCCTTCAGCCAGCCGATCTAGTTGCATTTGAGGGCTACAAGCTAACAGAGAGTTGTAAGCATGGGAATGGATATGTGCGCAAGTCGGTGCAAGGCATCCGCCAGCGCAGCATCCCGATAGCCTTAGGCTTTTACACCCCGCAAAGTTTCTTAGACTACAAGGCAATAATGGGGGATTCCTTTTCCAGAGACACTGTAGACTAAAGGTGAGCCTATGAAGAAATCAAAATCTAAATCGGGCCGCTAGGACAGACCGTTTACGCGGGCCGATTTCACTACTCTTTTAAGCCTAAAGCGCGAGGACTTCAAGGGCCTGCGCGTGGGCGGTGTCATTTTCACACCATCCTATTGGGCCGGCCTGTTTCCTTCTCACTTGAGATGGATTTCAGAGCGCTTTGGAATTTTGTTTTCGATGCAGTTTTGCAACAAACGGGCTTTGCCATAAACGAGGAGGTCGCCGCTGTGTGGAGCATAGTTCAAGAGCGAGTCTACTTCCTTTTCGATTAGGCGGAAGGTTTCGATATCTGGATCGGCGAGGATCTGTTTCTCGAGCCTCATCGCGTTTGTCATTGCGATTCGCTGCTTCCACGCGATCATGTCTGCCGCCTGAAAGGCTTGGGCTTTGGATTTCGGCAAGAAGACCGGCTCTGTCCTGTGGTGCAACCAGCAAAGGGCCATCAGGCCACCGCGATCCTCGTCCCCGTCCTCAAAGAATACTTCGATTGGCCACTGGTGGCCTTTCTTATGCGCCCATTTACTCGACAGCCTGAGAGCGGTGTAGCCGCTTAATGCGTAGGGAGAGTGAAAATTCTCCTCCAAACAGAATTTTTTGTTCACCTCGTTCCAGGCGGGGACCTCCACGCCGATGCTGAGCATCCTGTTAGTATTTCGCTTTATGGCAAACAGAAGCGACCTCACAAACCGGCTGCGTCGTTGTCGGTCACCTTTCCATGCTTTGAACTCTCCTTGGCTCGCCGCAAAGTCGGTGGCGTGAAACTGCTTGACGCCTTCAGTGTCCAAGGCGCGTTGCCACGCATCATCAAAAGCGTCCCATTTCTTCATAGGGGAAGCGAATCCGCCGAGAGTCACCGCCGCGAATCCGGAAAGTTTTCCGCTGGCGTCGAAGTATCCCGAACAGATCGTCATGATTTTCTCTAGTGAAAATAAGCCGGGCCTTATACTCCTCGCTACACGTCCAAATGCCGAATACATTTCCGCCTTTCCGGGGAGCCGTGGTACACTACCCCTAGGAAGGCATCAGGCGCGGCGTGCCAGCGCTGCTACTGCTAGGCCCCTTATGAAAAAGAAGTCCAAGACGTCGAAGCAGGCTGAGGAAGACACGCGCCCTTTTACGCGGATGGACTTCCACAACCTGCTGAGGAAGGCGATTACTCCACCTTCGCCGAAACCTGCCCCAAAATCTGCTTGAACATCGGCACAGGCACGTTGCGCCGGTTGTACCGGAAAGCGTATTCGTTCAAGTATTCCTGCAAGAACTTCTCGCTCACTGAGTGGTAAACGCCGCCGATGCCACGCTTCATCAGGCTCCAGAAACCCTCGATGGTGTTGGTGTGAATGTCGCCCTGAACGTAGACCCTCGATGAATGCTTGATGCGTCGATGGGTATAGCGGCGCCTTTCTCCGAGAGTATTGTATCCGGCCCATTCGTCGGTGTAGACGGGGGTTCCAGGTAGCACAAATTCATGAACTTTGCCGATAAGGGTCTTGGCACTGGTGTTGGGGATGCAGCGCGCCAGAACGCGGCCCTTGCGTTCCGCAAGGCCCATCATAATGGTTCTGTTGTCGCGCGGCTTGCGGCCGGCGCCGCCCTTCTGGACGCCACCGTACCAGCTCTCGTCTACCCCCACCGTCGAACCCTCCAAGCTGATCTCTTCCCAGAGCAAGGTACGAATCTGTTTGAACATGCGCCATGCGGTCTTGTAGGTGACGCCAGTTTCGCGCTGAATCTGTTTCGCGGAGATCCCGCATTTGGTTGAGCCAATCTGGTACATCGCATAAAACCAGAGCTTCAACGGGGTAGTGGACTTCTCAAAAATGGTTCCGGCCAGCGGAAAGATATGGTGGCCGCAATAGTCGCAAGCGTAGGCGGTACGGCCCGAAACGCGGTGGTGCTTCCGTTCCACTTTGCATTTGTCGCAGGTGGTGACGCCGCCCGGATAGCGCATTTCTTTGATCGCTTCAAGGCAGGCATCGTCGTTCGGAAATTCTGCATTGAACTGAGCCAGTGTGTATTTCTGCGCCTGTCTCAGCACGTTGTTTCGTCCCTGTACGTCACCCATGAACCAAGTATGCTCTATCTTCTACTTGTTGTCAAGGGATAATTACCCTATTTACTAGGACTTCGCTTTCTTCGAAGGTTTCGACTTGCCAGAACTGTTGAGGGCGACCGCTTGGCGAACGAGCGCCTTGAAGGCGGACTCGTCAACTTCTTCTCCTTCGTGGATGTCGATCGCGCGGCGTGCGTTTCCGCCGAGACTCGAGTTGAAGAGACGGGCCGGATCCTTCAGAGACGCGCCCTTGGAGAAGGTAAGCTTCACGATATTCTTGTAGGATTCGCCAGTGCAGATGATGCCGTCGTGCGACCAAATCGGAGTGCCCATCCACTTCCACTCCTCGACGACGTCCGGATCTGCTTCCTTGACGAGCTTGCGCATTTTGCTGAGGGTTTCCCCGCGCCAGTCCCCGAGTTCGGCGATTCTCTTCGAGATGAGCTCCGATGCCGACTGGCCTTGGCTCGCGCCCGACTTTTTCATGTTCTCATCCTAGAAGTTCCAAATGTGTTTCATTTGCAAGACAGTGGAGGATAGTCATGTAAGCTTACTATCCGCGAACGCTTGGGGGACAGGCGCTCGCAAAGCTCGCATGTTGAACCACGACTGGCTGAATATTGCGCCTATTTCTCGCCGGTGTCAATCCTCGTGCATTATGTGGGGATGGGATCCCCGCGCTCAAAGGGGCGCGGGTGGACCAATTGCATGCTCTTCGCTATGAATCAATCCGCACTTTGTGAGTGGGGCGGCGGTAAATCGGGCCGTCCCTTTATTTCCCAGATGCCCTTTTGAGATCCACAACATATTCCAGGCTCTGCCGCGCTCCAGGGAGGTCAGGATTAAGGCGGAGCGCCGCAGTGAACTGTGCGATGGCTTCATCCAGTCTGCCTTGCAGAGCCAGCGCGGTCCCCAGATTGAAGTGCGCGACGGCGTGTTCCGGTTTCAAGCGAATCGCTTCGCCGAACTCGCGGATAGCATCGTCCAGCTTTTCGTTCGCGGCAAAAGCATCCCCTAAATTGTAATGAAAGTCGGCATTATCAGGCTCTAGCCGAATGGAATCGGAGAATTGAGCGATTGCTTCATCCGTGCGGCCCGTTTCGGCAAGTAGTTTCCCGAGGTTGTTGTGTCCATCTGCATCCTCCGGCTGCAAGTGGACCACTTCCCACGATTGCCGGAGGGCCTCCTCCAACTGACCCGTCCGGGCCAATTCCAGGCTCAACTCCAAATGCGCCCTACCACTGCGAGGTTCCAAGCGAACCGCCTCGCGGTATTCCGCCAGGGATTCGGAGTGTCTGCCCAGCTTAGTGAAGGCATCTCACAGATCGAGCCGGGCCTCCACGGAGACCGGATCTAGGCGGGCCGCCTCAAGTCCGTGCTTCCACGCATCCTCGAACCGGCTCCGCTCCAAATAGAATTCGGCCAGTTTAAGATGGGCCACGGTGTTGGCGCGGGTGACCGCAAGGGTGTGCCGAAAGAGCGGTTCGGAGCCACTCCAATACTGGATCTGAAACCAGGTGAGCACGGCGTACGCCGCACATGCCGCGGCTGCGAGGAGAGCAACCTCGAATTTGATTTGGGGCCATCGCTTCAGGAGGTCGCGCGCGCCCCACGCAAGAATGATGGAGATACCCACCATCGGTATGTACATGTATCGATCGGCGCGAGACTGTGAGCCTACCTGCACGAATCCGATCACCGGCAGGAGCGTGCCGATGTACCAATACCATCCCACCGCCAAGTACGGGCGGCTACGCACCGCGGCCAGCACCAAAATGGAGGCTGCGGACAGACTCGCAACAGCCACCGCGATCTGCCATGCCGGCAAAGCAGGATAGGGATAGAATACCGCCAGACCGGATGGCCAAATCATTTTCGCAATATAGACAACATAGGAGACTAGCGCATTTTCGAGCCGTAGGCCGAGCGGATATCTGCCGAGCGACGCCACCGCTCCCACCTGTCGCTGAGCCATGTAAGTGACTGCGGAGACGCCAATAGCGACCACAAACAGCGGGACCTTTTCCCGAATCAAGGTAACGACCATCCGCGCCGTCTTGTTGAACTGAATCCTGTGCAGGGGCCACACGTCCAAGAGAAGCAATACAAAGGGCAGAGTGACCAGCATGGGCTTCGACATCAGGCCCAGGCAAAACGCCAGGAACATGACTCCGTAGCGACCCGGCCCGGGCCGTTCCACATAGCGCAGATAGGCCCACAGAGTCAGAAACCAAAAGAACGCACTAAGGACATCCTTTCGCTCGGCGACCCACGCGACAGATTCAACGTGCACAGGGTGCAGCGCGAACAGAAATGCCACCAGCGCACTGGGCCACTGAGCACCGGTGGCGCGGTTAAGGAATGTGAACAGGAGCAGGCTGCTGAGGATGTGGAGCAGCACGTTGGTGAGGTGGTGCCAACCCGGGCTCTGGCCGAAGAGCTGGCAATCGATCATGTGGGAGATCCAAGTGGCGGGGAACCAGTTGCCTCCTTCGGTCGCGGTGAACGCCCAAGCCAGGCCCGCCGTGGTGAGGCCGGCACGAACGTGGGAGTTCGCGGTCACGTAGGCCGGGTCGTCGTAGTTCACGAAATCGTAGTGCCGTACCTGGCCATACACGCCCAAAGTGGCCAGCACCAACACCAGGCAAATGCCGATCTCAAGCCGCGCCCATCCGGCTCCAACCGGATGGGCGGGAACGTTTGCAGCCGGTCCTCTTCGGCCGTGTGATTTTCTCGCCACAATATGAGTATAAGAGCGAAAGTACCGCGACGGCCGCCGGATCGGTGGCGCGGCGTGCACAAGTAACTTAACAGATATTCATTAACAACAGGTCGGTCGTGGTCCGTTCCACGTGAGCGATATCCGGTCCATTCCTCTCAGCATTCCGGGCGGAAAGTGGACCGGCGGAGCGCGCAATCGCTGGCTCAATGGAAGGGAAGTCACTTTTGGTCCGCGCCTCACTGTTGCCAAGCCCGTTCCCAGCCGCGCCACCAACTGGTGTTTTCCAGGTTCAGGGCATTCCAGCAAAGGTCCAGAGCGTGCGGGTCGCCGCGCAGCACGGCCTCCCGAGTAACCGCTGCCGGCACCGGTACGAGGCCGGCGAACCGTTGAAACACGGCGGCACGATTCTGCGGCGGAACTCGCGTGAGCAGGTGCCAGAGCGTCAGCCCGTCGCGAGGGCGCGCGGCGCGGAGAACGTCGGGTAGAGCGCTTGAATCGCCTCCTTCGAATGCAGCCAGCGCCGCCCGCAATGGCGCATCTTCATAGAAGGGAATGCCGGGGCCGCGTTGCTTCCGGGTGACGCACGCCGCGCCGGCGGGTATGAAGGATTCGCGCCCATCGAACTGGAACGCCACCCATCCGAACTCCACGCGCAGCACGCCGTTGCCGTCCGGGTCCACTTTCAGGGTGTAGGCGCAGCCCAGGTCCACCGCGCGAGCCGACGGAGTATCGACCACGAACTCGCGCGGAGGCGCCCAGATGAAGGCATGGAGGATGCCCCGCTGCAACAGAAGCTTCCGGCTGGTGGCGACGCGCAGTTCCGAGTCGGGACCGAGTTCCACTCTTCCGATGTCCGCCGATTGCAACGTGGTTTCCGATGCCCCGGTTCGGACCACCTGCCCGGCCGCGAGCGGCGTAGCGCCTTGCCGCCATGCCGTAGCTCGCGGCGCCGGGCGGCCCAGTTGCAACAACGCAAGCGCCATCAAAACCGCCGCGGCGGCAGCCATGCGCAGGAGCGGCGTATGCCGCGGGCGCCGCTGCCGGCCGCGATAGCGTAGCGGGGCGAGTGTCCGCTCCAGTTCCTGAATTTCCGGATCGGGCACGCCGGACCGGTCCCAAAGATAGTCTTCATTCATTACTTCTCTCCCAGCATCTCGCGCAGCATCTTCATGCCGCGGCAGAGATTCACTCGCACCGATTCGGACTTCAGGCCGGTCTGGCGGGCGATTTCCGGACCTGTCATGCCTTCCACCAGCCGCAAGATCAGGGTCTCGCGATAGGCTTCCGGCAGGCTGCGAATCAGGTCCAAAACGGTGAACGCACCCTGGTTCGGCGCCGCGGCGGCGACGGGCGCTTGTGAAGGAGCGTCGCGCACTTCGCGAAAGAAATCGATGGCGCGGTTTCGCGCGATGGCCGCCAGCCAGGCCCGAAACGCCGCCGCCGTGCGCAGCCCCCGAAGCTGCTTCATGGCGGTGAGGAAGACGTCCTGCACCAGATCTTCCGCGTCGATCGGCGGCACGCGCGCCAGAAGAATACCATGCACCATGCGCGCGTGCCGCACGTACAGCTCGCCGAAGGCGGAGCGGTCGCCGCGCACCGCCGCCGCGATCAGAGAGTCGTCTTCGCCGGTTTCCGTGGACACCAGCATCAATTGAATCATTTCAGCATGGAATCGATATCGGAGTCGGCGAAGGGCTTCGTGCCGGCCCTATCGTGGTAACGGTCTACGCCGTTCGGACCGGCCGCGACCAGCGAATTGGTGAACTGCCCGGCATCGTTATTGGCCTCCAGCTTAATGACCCACTTCCCTTCCTTCGGCCACTGCCGGGATATCGCGAACATGCCGGGCTCGGACAGTTTGGCGATGGTAAGCGCAATTTCGCGCCGCTGCCCGTTGACCATCCCGATAGCCGAGGCACTCAGCCGCGCGGTGGCCGGATCGTGGCAGCCCGTTGCCTTGATCGTGAGCACGGCGTTCAGTTTACGGGCCTCCGGACTGGCCTCCGGATTCCCGAGTTGCAAATAGAACCCGCCGGCCCAAAGTTGGCCCGCCAGCAAAATGACGGGCGTGAATGGAGCGATTCGCTTGAGCATCATGTCCCTCCTGGGTGATGTTTGATAGAGAGACGGAATGCGAGGCCGAAACGTTAACCAGCACTCAGCCCAACTTGCAAATCGTCAGGCCGTACGATCCGCAACGGAGAACCGTGGCATCTGCGTGGCGTGGATATCTTCACCGCACGCGACGGGAAGGTAGCCGCCAAGCTCGCGTATGGCGCGATATCGGCAGCGTACCCGCATGCTTCGAGCCAGGCCCGAGAAAACCCGCGCGCAAGCGACTGTTTCACTTCGTCAAGCGAGTCCCATGACTACGGTGTGGGGGCTCATGGGGATGGGGTGCGCGGTGACGCCACCGAAGCCTGCCTTGTTGTACATGGCCGTAAGTTCGCTCAGCGTATAGGCGTCGCCTGATGCCGTGGAGGTCAACATGGTCATGCTAAAGGCCGCGGGCATGGGTGGGGATACGCGGTCTTCGTTGGGCACGAACTCGAGCGTGGCGGCGCGCCCACCGGGCCGCAGCGCTGCGTGGACCTTCTGCAATAGGCCCACGCAGGTGGGCTGATCGAAATGGTGGAGGAAGTTGGTGAGCAGGACGACGTCATAAGGGCCGCCGAAACCGACTTCGAAGGCGCTGCCGGGCAGCATGTCGTAGCGGTCGTGGACGCCGGCCTTGCGGGCATTGTCCAGAGCCACGCGCAGCACGGGCGCCCAGTCCAGACCGGTGACGCGGGCCTGCGGGTTTTGTTTGGCGATTTCGATGCCGAACAGGCCGTGGCCGGCGGCGATATCCAGCACGCGCATAGGGTCGCGGCGTCCCTCCAGCACAACCGCGCCTAGCGGACCAACCATGGGGGCCATCATCGGCGCCATGGTTTCCGCGAACTGGACCCAGATCGGATTCTCCGGCTCCACGCTGCCCGCGCCTGGCAAGACGGTGCGGCCGGCGCGCACGATTTCCGCCAGATGGTCGTAAGGATCTCGCATGGCCGGGTTGCTGAGGAATTGTGCGATGGAGGCCAAGGACGAAGGCGAGCGCGGGTCAAGGAAGGCGGCGCTCGTCGGGCTGTGACGGTAGCGTCCGTCCTCTTTGACGAGGACGCCGTAGATCGTGAGGAAATCGCACAGGATGCGGATGCCGCGCTCGGATGCCGCGCAGTGGCGCGCAATCGAGGCCACATCTCCCGGCCCTTCGCCCACGGCCCGGAAGACATCGAGATCGATCGCCGCCTTTAAAGCGGCCGTGCGCTGATGCGCCTGCAGCATCTCGAAAACCAGACCGGGAGTCAACGGACCTTCGGCACTATTCCCAGGGTGCATGACCATCCTCCTCTTCCATTCAGCCAGAGTTTCCCCTTTGGCATCCCATGCGGATTCCTGCCAGTGTACACCCAGCCGCCTCGGCTCGCGTGGATGGAAAGAAGGTCAGCATAATCTACTCGAATATCTACCGGGTGGTTGGTGGCAAAATCCGTGAGAACTGGGCGAATGCCGACCGACTCTCGCTCGCTAGAGCAATTCGGGATGCAGTTGAGTAGCGCCGGTGAGGCACGCGCCGCTGCTGTTTTGTCTCTAAAGTTCACGACCGCAGCCGTCACGGTGGTGACCGGAGCGTTACCGCCCTGCCGCTTCCGGCTGCATCCTCTGCATCGTGAGTGGCGCCACTCACCGTGGGATGTCTAACTCGCCCGCGGCAGACATCCAATCGCCGCCGCGGGGGCGCACCCACCGAACCTGCATGGCGGAAGGCGCGGAGTCCGGAGTCAGCAGCAATGTCGCGCGCCCGGCCGAGTCCAGCGTGCAACTTTGGCGGATCAACGGGCGATCAGAACGATTCCTGGCGACGGCGCGGGCGGCCAGATCGACGGTGTGACCAGCCAACTCGGGCATCTCCACCGTATAGTTTCCGCGGGGCTGGCCTGTAGCGAGGCGGAATCGGACTTCGAGCGGCGGGCGCGGGTCGGAAATGCCGCGCACGTCGTGGAGTTGCCAGTTGCCGGCGAGAACGAAGTCGTAACGCGTCAATTCCTCTTGGCTGGGAGGCTGGGGCAACATCTTGATCCGGTCCACCTCGAGAGCCGGGTCGGCATAGGCCAGCCGCGTTAGAAACAGCAACTCGAAGCCGGGCGGAAGCGGATCGTCTACCAGGAGGAGGGACGCGGCTGCCGGCAGGCGAGGGTGGACTTGCCGCAGACGCTCGACAACCCGGCGATTGTCGCTTTGATGACGCTCAAAAGATGCGCGATAGTGGGCGAGTTCGACGGTGTGGGTGTTGACGATCAGCGCCGCGGCCGCCGCCAGGAGGCAGAATTTTATGGCCGCCTGGAAACGAAGCGGCGCCGAAAGAGATATGCTTTCGCTAAGCCGTTGCAACAGGGCCCCCACATAGAGAGCCCAGCCCATCAGAGGGATATAGACCATATAACCGCTGCGCACGCCGATGAGGGCGATGGGCACAAGACTCACCATGAGAAAGCCGAGGCCGAATTTCATCGGCCGGGAGCGTAGCGCCTTGGCCGCCACCCACATGGCGGCCCACAGCGCGAGCCACCTCAGAGTAGACAACCCTGCGGGGGAGAGGCCGCGGTACAGCAGGAAACTCTGATAGGCGCGCATGCCTCTGAGCAAGCCCCGGAATGTGGCAGCGCCGTAGCGGGTATCTTCGCTGAGAGGGTTATGGGTCAGAACCTTGACGGCTATGGTGGGCGCGACGAGCGCGGCTGTCACCAGAACGCCGCGGCCCTGTCGCAGCACGAACCGGGCGGTCTCCCGGCAGGACCAGGAAGGCGGCGGAAAATAGACCAGCTCGATCAATAACAGCGCTCCCGGCAGCGTCATAGCCATTTCCTTGGAATCGAGGGCACAGCCGGTGAGGGCCAACACTGCGGCCAGTTGACGCCAGGAAAGAGTGACCGCCCCGGCAAGTTGCCGTGTCTCGCGCCAAACCAGATAGCACCGGACCGTCAGGAAGTAGAAAAGGAAACAGAGGATCTCGTAGATTGTGCCGCTGCTATACAGCAACTCAAGCATGGCGGGATGATTCGCGATCAGAATGGCTCCGAGCAGCGCGGCTTCGAGGGAACCAGATAAGCGCCGGAGCAGAGCAAAGGCGAGAAGGAGATTCGCCAGCATGAGAGTGAGACACACGGCGCGAAACGGCAGCGGATGGAAACCGGCCAGTTTATAGAGAGTGAAGTAAAAGACGCCTCCCAGCGGCCGATAGGCTGGGGTCGCGACGCGGAGGCAAGACCCTATGACGTACGCCAGCGAGTGTTCCCAGTATTTGTGCGAGTTGAGCAGATTGCCGCCATCGTCCTCCGTGAAGTAGGCGTTCAACCCGCCGGATGAGGAAACAACGAAATACACCACGAGGACGAGCAGAGACGCGATCAGGGCCGCGCGTCTCGCGGACGAGCCATTTGGCGGCTGCTTTGTCGGGGGCATACGGGAGTTCCACGCCGATTGGACGGGAAGGGATCGGCTGTCAGCGGCGCCATGAAGCACCGCCTACTACAAAGACCCTTGTGCGCTGTCTTCAACTACAGGGCGAAAAGAATTTCTTCCAAGGAAGGCGGAACTTCCGGCGAGCGCCGGAATGAGGAAGGGGTATGCGAAGAAAGGCAGCGGCGACGAGGTTGGCAACACCTGTTCGCGAACAAAAATTCTTGCCGCCGTAATCACAAAGAGGATTGAGCCAACAACGCCTGTCACGCGAACCCAACCGGCGAAACCCTTGAGAACACTCGTGAGCAGAAGGGCGCCAGATCGCATGATCGCCGGCTCGGCTATACTCCAGAGAGAAAGGAGCCAAGATGCGTAACATTGCGCTCGTCCTTACGCTGGCTACCGCAGCTTCACTGCTGGCGCAGTCATCCCCGTCCTACCACGTCACCCACACCTATTTGCTGGGCGGCGATGGGAGTTGGGACTACATTGTGCCCGATCCGCCGCATCACCGCCTGTTTATCGCCAGGCAGAACCGGGTGATGGTGGTTGATGAAGACAGCGGGACGTTGCTGGGCGAAGTCACGGGCATCCAGGGCGCGCACGGGACCGCGGTGGCCGAAGCCGCGGGACATGGATTCGCAACTTCGGGCAACGATCAGTCCGTGGTGATGTTCGATCTGAAAACCTTCCAGGTGCTCGGCCGCATCAAGGCCGCCGAAGACGCCGACGCCATCGTCTACGACGGGGCGTCAAACCGCGTCTTCACGTTGAATGGCGACGCCCACTCCTCGACGGTGATCGATCCGCGGGCGGGGAGCGTGATCACGAATATTCCACTCGGCGGCAAACCGGAATACGGCGTTTCAGCCGGCGACGGCAAGGTGTATGCCAATCTGACCGACATCAGCGAGGTGGTCGAGATCGATGCGAAGACGGCTACCGTGGTCCGCCGCTGGCCCACCGCCCCGTGCAAGCAGCCGGTCTCCATGGCCATCGACACCGCCCATCATCGGCTGTTCAGCGGATGCCGCAGCGGAGTGATGGCGGTTTCCGACTACCAGGCCGGCAAAGTGGTGGCAACGCTGCCCATCGGCACGGGGGTCGATGGCGCCGGGTTCGACGCGGCTTCGGGCAATGCGTTTGCTTCGAATGCGGACGGCACGCTCACCGTGATTCATCAGGACTCTCCCGACCAATATCACGTCATCGAAAACGTACCGACCCCGCAGGGGGCGCGCAACATGGGACTCGACCCCACCAATCACCGTGTGTTCATCGTTTCCGCGAAATTTGGGCCGGTGCCCGCGGGGACTCCTGGCAGGGGCCGGCCACCGGTGCTGCCCGGATCCTTCACATTGATGGTGATCGAGCGCAATCCAGCAGCGCGCTGACGGGTGGAAGGTTCTGGCATCCGTTGTAAGCGATCCTGCCCCGTGATACGCTCAGATTCGGACGAAAACGTCTCGAAAGCGAGGGCACGACGGATGAATCGCAACGCACGCATTTTCTGTTTTCTCGCACTTACGCTTGCCGCATTGGGCGGTTGCTCCAGCCAGCCGCCAGCCGCGGAATCCAAGAAAGGCGGGACCGCGTTAGAAAAGATCCAGGGAAAGGCCCAAGTTCTGGTGGAATCGGAATCGGCTTCCGATGCCGCTCTGAACGCCGGCGGACCTTCCGTGTACCTTTGGGAAGGCGCGCATCGCTACCGCCTGTTCTTGAGGACGCCCGTTGAGGTGGTTCACGGCAAAGAGTATGTTGCAGAGGGCATCAACGCGCAGAAGGTCATTGACGATCTTGGCGATCCCGACCAGGGCAAAAACGGCTACCCGCTCTCATCAAGCTGCGAGCGTGTCGTCAGGATGGCCTGGAGCGGCCTGGCCTTTGATGCAACCGATACGGATGCCTCGGTTTTGCGCGCCAGGGTGCAACGGTATCCCGCCAGGACCGTATTCCTGGTTACGAAGATACGGCCCGCCACGGATGCGGAGATCAGCGCTTCCGCGGAACCGAAGAAAGAAGCCGAGGAGAAGAACATCCCCGAAGTCTCCGTTCCGGCGGATAAACAACGCGCTTTTCTGATTGCGGGTCCGACCGTTCAGACCGCACCCCTATGGGATCCCGCGGGGGAAACGGTCAGTTGCAAAGTCGTCATCGGCACGGATGGGAAAATCTCGGATCTCGAAACCGGCGCGCAACTCTGCGAGACGGTGCCGTGGGCTCAATTTCGTTATCAACCCCCGGTCAAGGGCGGTCACCCCGTCAAAGTGGAAACCGAGGTTGAAGTGCGCTTCGAAGCGCGAAAGTAAGAGCCTCGAAGTAGTGATCCCAAGAGTTGCGCCCCTCGATACCGGTGGGCGACAACCTCCAGCGCCGCGATTTGTCTTCCAGAGGCACGGAATCGCCTGGCCTGCTCCTCCCAGTAATGCTTCCGCTCTACCTCCGGGCTGTTCCCCAGGATGTCCGCAACCACAAGACGAAAAAGTTTGTCTTCAATTCCCAGGATTCGGGATCGGAAAGTGGCCACACTTGTTCAAACCCTTTGTTTTCAGTGAATCAGCCGTGGCCCGCGAAATGCAGACCGTTACCAGCCGGATCTGTAACTAAAGCGCAGAATGCGCCTTGAGGAGGCGAAGCGTGAGAACTGGACCAATAGTGGTGGCGTTTGCGATGTTCTTGAGTGCGGGTGTGTCCGCGTATGCGGGGAGCGTGACGTTCGATTTCAATTCGTTGAGCAGCGGAGCCTCCTCGGCCACGATTCAGACTTACATGAACGGCGTGCTCGGGTGCACCGCGTGTGTAACTGTCACTGGCGCTGTTGCCGACAAAACCTACAATGGCGAGGGGTACGTCGTTGGGCCGGGCGGGACGTCGCTCACTCTTGGTACTAGCAATGGTGCCACCAGCAACTCGAGTCAGACTCCGGGTTCCTATGATACCTTCATTGCCAACACCAATGACAGTTCATCGCAAATCTCTAACGAGATCACGCTGAAGTTTAGCGGGTTCACCATCAACGGCACCGTTAGCTTCGATTACGAGATTTTTCCCGACGGGAGTTGCACGGCGCTCAACTCGAGCTCGTGCGGCGGTAACCCGACGGGTGGGATCTACCCGAACCAGCCAGATTTTGAATTCGAGGCTGGTACGAATAGCACTGGAAGCGATCCTGCGGTGAATTCTTTCGCCACAAACGGCACCCAGTACGGTGTTGCACCGTCGGCAGCCGGCAGCGACGGTATCTCCACCAAGGGGCCAAATGGAACAATTTCAGCGCCCCAATATATTGGAACCTGGACCGGAACCCTCACAAACGTCAATGAACTCGACTTCATCGATTGGCCGGCCACTATCGGTATCGACAATCTGACTGTTTCTTATACCACTTATCCTCCAACCAATGTTCCGGAACCGGCTAGTATAGCCCTGTTGGGCACGCTGGTTGTTCTCCTGACGAAGAAGCTGCGTAGGGTCTGACGTCACACCTGAATCTGCTTGACCGGAACTTTCGACCGGAGCGTCTTCCGATAGGGGCGCTCCGGTTTTGAGTTTTAGGGCTGCGTCATTGATGGTCTCCAACGTGCATGTGCGGCAGCGAGGGAATGAGATGGTTATCCGCCTTTGCGCCCGGCGCATCCGACCGCTGCTAGCCGTTCTCTTGGGTGGCATTTTATTATCGGCTTGCAACCGGGACCCCAACGTCCGGAAACAGAAGTTCTACCAGGCTGGAGTCGTGTACCTCAATAAGGGCGATGTGCCGAAAGCGGCGCTCCAGTTCATGAACGCTCTTCAGATCGATCCCAAGTTCGCCGAAGCGGCCAATGTTCTGGCGGAAATCCGCTTTCGCCAAGGGAATTATCGGCAAGCCTATTCGCTCCTCCAGCAGGCCATTGCGGCGAAGCCCGATTACTTGCCTTCCCATCGAGGCCTGGCGCAAATCCACCGGCTCGGCGGCAAGCCAGGCGAAGCGCAAAAAGAGCTGCAATTCATTTTGGACCATTCTCCGGATGATATCGATGCCCTGCTCAATCTCGGGGTGCTACAGGCGCAGCAGAAAAAGCTTGCGGATGCCGAAGGCACGCTCAACCGGGTTTTGGAGCTTCAGCCCAATCACGTCGGCGCCCTGCTGGCGTTGGCGTCGGTCAAGAAGGATTCCGGCGATCCGACGGCCGCGGAGCGTTATTTGAAATTGGCAGTCGACAAGAATCCTCGATCGGTTTCGGCTCACCTGACACTGATCGAGTCTTATATGACTACGGGCCGGGCGGCTGAGGCGGAGCCGTTGTTTTCTCAAGCGCTCCGAATGAGCAATAACAACATTCTGGTCCTGGAAGCTCAATCGGGGTACTACGAGGGCTTGAAGAAGTATACGGAAGCGGAAGCGGTCGCCAAAACAATCCAGGTTTCTCATGCGAGCGATCCCAAGTACTGGGGAGCTCTGGCGGATTTCTATGTCAGGATTGGCGACTGGGCCAGGGCGAAGAGCGAACTGGAGCGGCTCTTGCAACAACACAAGAACGATCGGGGCATCCTCCACAAACTCATCGAAGTTCACCTGAGTCTGAATGACCGGAAGGCGGCTGAAACTTTGAACGAAGTCCTTCTGAAAAAGGATCCAAAGGACAGCTAT
The DNA here is from genome assembly GCA_963842505.1 of Bryobacterales bacterium. Lineage (GTDB taxonomy): Bacteria > Acidobacteriota > Terriglobia > Bryobacterales > Bryobacteraceae > PALSA-129. Next base: position 2,186,462 of record CAWJGZ010000001.1, on the reverse strand, counting down.
GGCCACCTGTTCAAGGGCCGGCTCTACCTCGCGGACGGGAACAGCGAAAAGGCCGTGCTGGAGTTCAACGAGACCGCGAAATACCAGCCCGATTCGACCGCCCTGCATTACTGGTTGGCGCAGGCGGATATTCAGAAAGGCGATCTCCGGCTAGCCAAACAAGAGCTGGAGACGGCTCTCCAGCACGATCCCAATTATCGAGCCGCCCTCCTCAGCCTCACGAAGCTCGACGACGCCACCGGCGCGCTCGACCGGGCTTTGGCCAACTCCAGGCGACTGGCCGCGAACTACCCCGGGGACACTGACGCGATGCTGCTATATGGCCAGTCCTTGCTCAAGACAGGCGACTACGCGGGCGCGGAAAAGGTTTTGGGGGGGTTACTCAAACGAGTACCCGGCAACGCGGAGGCGCATCGACTCTCGGGCGTTCTCTATCTGGCCCATCGAGATCTAGGCGGGGCACGGAAGGAGTTCAAGCAAGCTTGGGACCTGCAACCAGAATCGAAGTCGCTTTTGGAAAGCGTGGTACTGGGCTATTTTGTTGCGAAGCAACCAGATGCGGCGGTTGACTTCCTGCAAGACGAGATTAAGAGCCGGCCCCGCGACGCGCTGCTTTATCGGGAACTGGGCCAGGTTTACCTGTGGGAAAGGAACCGCACGGCGGCTATTCCCGCGTTGCGGCAAGCTCTCAATCTGGCGCCGGCCGACGCCGACAGTACTATCCTGCTGGCGGACACTTATGCGGCGGAGAAGAGATCGAATGAAGCCATTCAGTTGATCTCTGAAGCGATGCGGCAGCACCCGAAGGACGCGGGCCTGATGCTTCGGAGCGGCATGATCTTCGAGAAGCTCCAGCGGTGGGATGATGCCCGGAGGGTCTATGAACGGGAGCTGCAACTCAACAGCGACGACGCGCTGGCGAAAAACAACCTGGCTTGGGTGCTGGCGGAACACGGGGGCAATATCGACGTGGCGCTGAAGCTGGCCCAACAGGCGCAGGAAAAACTCTACGGCAACCCGCAGGTGACCGACACGATTGGCTGGGTTTACTACAAGAAAGGGATTTACCAGACGGCCCGCGAGTACTTGAAGCAATCTGCCGAGAATGACCAGAAGAACGCCATGTTCCAGTACCAGTTGGGAATGGCCGAATGGAAGCTCGGAAATCAAGAAGAGGCTCGCCGAGATCTGCTCAATGCGGTTATTCTAGATCCGAAATCTCCGGAAGCAGCTTTGGCACGAGCGGCTCTCGCTCGGCAATAACAAGGCCGGTTAAGACCCTTTGAGAGGATAGCCGCTCGGGGGCATCCAGGAGCCTTTCCGCGAACACCAGCGGTTGGTGGAATCGGGCCGATTCCCAAAGGCGATTCAGATTGCGTGGGCGGATTTTCGGCGATGGCGCCGGCAGTCAGGGTCCCGTGCCGGTATCTTCAAGGGGCGGGCTGCTAAAATCGTACCGCGCGATTCGCACCGCAACGCCGCGCTCATCGGTTCGCAGGACTTCACCGATGACATTAAGCCACTGTGGAACCGATGGCTCATGCTGAAGCGGCCAAAAGATGGAGAGTTCTGCCACGGCGCCCTTTGCGGAGGGCTGAGGGGACAATGCCAGGAGCAGACCCTTACTGCTGATGTCGATGGTCTTGCCTGAACCCTCGCCCACCAGCCGATCTTTCTTACGCAGCCGGTAACGCAAGTCCAGTTGAAGGGGGTAACGCCAAGCCGTACGGCGATCCCCTCTGTCCTGCCTTGGCCCAGGAGTCGGATATCGGTTGCGGTGCACGACGGACGCAGTTCGGGCAATCGGCGGACCAAACCGCACTCACTGATTCCACATGCCTTATGCCGCGGCGGCAGGTTGCAACCAGGCGAACCGGTGCCACAGTTTTGCCCTTTTTCCCATTGTTTTACGAACCGCTGGTGTTTAGCCGCCCGCGTGAGCCGCGATCGACCGGTATTGGGCAACCTGGCCTTTTTCCCCTTCAGCGTCGCGATGCGGCACACCGTTCGGACGAGCCTGCGCGGTAGCGGTGTGGCTGATCGCCAGTTTTTTCATCTTGTACAGCAATGCCTTGTATTCGATGTCCAGCAGGCTGGCGGCTTCCTTGCGGTTCCAGCGGGTCGTATTCAGCGCGGAGAGAATGGTCTCGGTTTCAGCCTGTTCCTTGGCGCGGCTCACCCGTTCCAGAATCGGACCCTTTGGAGACGTCTCGACAGCAGCCTTTTGCGGCCCGATAGCGAGCATCGGCATGGCGGAATGATCCAACGTCTTGAACCTCAGTTCCTTCGCCGCCGACGCGGGATCGCGAAGGATGAGGTACTTTCGCACGAAATTCTCGAGCTCTCGAACGTTGCCGAACCAGTCATAATCGGTCATGGCTTGCCGCAGATCCTCAGTCAGCGGAGGCGACGCGTCATCCGTCGCGGAGTGCCTGCGTAACAGGTTTTTCGCAAGCGGCACAATCTGGTCCCTCCTTTCCCGCAGGGGAGGGATAAGGAGGGAGATCACGTTCAGGCGATAATAGAGGTCCTCTCGGAACGTGCCATTCACAATGGCTTTCTCCAGATCCTGATGTGTGGCCGCCAGAACCCGCACGTCCACGCGAATTGTGTCTTTCCCGCCGAGATGCTGGAATGTCTGATCCTGCAACACCTGCAAGAGCTTGGCTTGGAGCTTGAAGTCCATGTCGCCGATTTCGTCCAGCAGCAAGGTCCCGCCGTCGGCCAGCTCGAACATCCCGGCCTTGCGCTGGAATGCCCCGGTGAATGCTCCGCGCTCATAACCGAACAACTCGCTCTCCACCAACTCGGAGGGCAGAGCCGCGCAGTTCAGTTTCAAGAACGGCTTGCCGGCCCGCCGTGAGTCCCGGTGCAGATGGCGCGCCAGGACCTCCTTGCCCGTTCCGGTGGCGCCCTGGATGAGCACGGGGATGTCGGTCCGGGCGACTTTCTCCACCAGGGAAGAGAATTCGGCAGCCCGTTCGCTCCCGACGAAACAAGCCATGTCGGCATCGGGGGCGTCGGAGCCGAATGCAACCGGTAGGTCCCTGTGCCAAGTGCTGCTCAACACCTTCTGCAAAGCCCCGCAGAGTTCCTCGTGGCTGATGGGCTTGGCGAGACAATCGCTGGCTCCGCTTTTCATTGCCTCTACCACCTGGCACGGGGAGAACGCGCCGGAGAGAAGAATCACCGGAAGGTCGCGATCAGACTGGCGGATTTCGCGCAACGTCTGGAAACCATCCTTGCGCGGCATGATCACGTCCAGCAACACGGCGGATACATTCCGGCTATCGCGAAGCGAATCCATTACTTCGCAGCCGTTCTCGGCGAATTCGACGGCGTAACCGTGGCACCGAAGCGCCATCTCGAGGTAATTGCGCACCTCGAGCTCATCATCGGCGACAAGGATGGTGCCTTTACGCGAAAACTTCGGAACTGTCTGATTGGTCACGGCGCCGCAACCTCCAGGTTGGAAGACTTGGGCAAGACGCCGGCGGAAAAAAGATCCGCGGAGCATTCCTCCAGCCGCAGCGGAAATACGAATGAGAAGGTAACTCCGTCTTTTCCAGAAGTCGCCCAGATACTCCCCTGGTGGGAGTGCACAATGGTCCGGCAAATCGCCAGACCCAAGCCCCCGCCGGACCGGTCGTCCGGCCCGGAATAGGAAGTGTACTCTTCAAAGATCAACGGCAGGAACGACTCGGGGATGCCCGGCCCGGAGTCCGTGATGTCGACCCGGTACACGTTGGGCTCGGCCGAGTGCCCCCGGCGGCGCTCGACGGCAACACTGTTGGCCGAGCACGAGCGCCTTTCCCAAAAACCGGGACCGCCCACGATTTCAATCGAGCCATGCCGCGGCGTAAACCGGCAGGCATTGTCCAGAAGGTTGATCAACAACTGCTCGAACTGAGTCGGCTCGAAAAACAACGGACAAGGCGCCGGCCGCAAATCCACGGATATTGAGATGTTCTTTCCGTGAGTGACCCCGGCAAGCTCATAGATGGCCTGCTGGACGCAATCCTCGATGGGGTATTCTTGAAGCTTCAGCGGCTGGCGGACCTGCCGGCCCAGCGTCAAGGCGTACATTGCGGCAGACATTCTCCCTAACCGCTTGCCGCTTTGCTCCAGCCGGCGAATCACTTCCTTCTGTTCCACGGAGAGCGGCCCAAGCAGCCCTTCCAGCAGGAGGCCGCAATAACCGTTGAGAGCAGTCAGCGGCGCGCGAAAGTCGTGCAGGGCGCGCGCGAGGAAGTTGGTTCGGTCATGGTCGTACTCCTGCAACCTCAGGTTGGCGTGCAACAGATACTGCAACATATCGTCGCGGTCAGCGCCCGCGCCGCGAGACTCACTGTGGCGGGCGCCATCCCAAGCTGCGCAACGGGCCACGGCCTGTTCCAGGAATGCCGCCAGCGCCGATTTTGAAACCGGTTTGAGAAGCAACCCGATCGGCTCCAGCGGCAGCTTGCCGAGAATCGAGCGGACTTGCCGCCGCTCCACCAAGAAGAGGTGGCTCTTGCGGTAGTCCGATATCGGGAATTCCGGCAACCCACCGGTAAATGAGCAATCCCAAACACAGATGTCGCAGGGAAGATCTGACGGACTCCGTCGTTCGTCGATGATTTCAAGATCGGTAACCCGAAGCTGCAGCAAGATATCACTGCACATTCGCTGCAGTTCCGAGTCTTCTGAGATGATCTTAATCTTCACGCCGCGACGCTCCGCAATACTCAAACGCCGTACGGGACATAATATAAATAGAGTGACCGATCTGAAATGTATAGGGGTTTTCTGTTTTCGTCAAGGTTCAAATAGGTACTCTATTTCTGACGTTCATACTGGCCGTACCCACACTTCTACAGATAAGTCTGAGTTTCGGGACTTTTTCTCTGTTTTAGTACCGGACCGGCCGGTTGTTTCGGCGCTACCTGCGACTGGTAGCCGAAATGCAGCGGTTTCGGCGCCCGCGGCGGCGGACGGGCCACAACGCCGCACCGCGAGGAATTGGGAATGAAGGCTGGGAGCGTCGAGGATGGCGTCGGTGAATTCTGAGCGGCGGCAGCGAGAGCGAGTAGCATTGCGGTGTCCGGTGCGGATTCTGGCGTCGGCGGAGAACCCCGCCGACGATGCTGTTACCGTGAATCTCAGCAGCCAGGGGATTTACTGGATCTCTCAAGTTCCCTGCACACCCGGAGAGAAAATCTCCTGTTATGTCTTCATCAATCCCGGGGGATTTCGTTCCGTGCCATCCCCGGTTTCCTTGTATTGCCGCGTGCGTGTGGTGCGAGTGGAAGAGGTAGCGACCGGATTCGGCGTGGGCGGGCGCATCGAGCAATATGCCTTTTCCCGGATGTGCGATCAAGCCACGCACACGGACTTACCGACTGCGCGCCAAGCACAGCGAGCCGGCTTGGTTTGAATTCAGCAAGAGGCAACCACGCATCGCAAGTTCTCCCCAAGCGAGATTGAGAAATTGAGAGTTTTTCCCGATTTTTGGGAATCCTCATCGGCTCGGAGAGAATGAGCCAACTTCAGTGGCTGTCAACCAGCAGTTACCTACTGCGCGCTCCGGCCGAGTGACTGGCACGTGGCGTGCAACTACGGTCTAGTTTCTATTTCGGTGGGAGCTGGTAAGGAGTTCAGCGTTATGAGTCGAGCAACAACGCGTGCGGCCTTTCGGACACGCGGAAGATGAAACACTCGAAGCGCCGGCGGGTTTGCTTTGATCTTTGATCTTTCTTACAAGGGAGGCGAACGAAAATGACGTTCGGCTTGTTCTCGGGGCGGAAACGGGCGCTGATTGCCCTCGCCTGGATGGCCCTCGCGTTCACCGGTTGTGGCCGGTCGCCGGAGGCCAAGAGCGCCCGATATATCGAGGCCGGCAAGGCATTGATGCAGAAGGGCAACCCGGTGCGGGCCATCCTGGAGTTCAAGAATGCCGTACAGGCCGCGCCGAAAAACGCCGAAGCCTATTACCAACTGGGGCTCGCATACCTGGCGCGGCAGGATTATCGCAACGCCGTGGGGGGCCTTCGCCAGGCAATTGCGTTGAATTCGAAACACACCGCGGCGAAGCTGAAGCTGGCCCAATTGATGGCCAGCGTCGCCGATCCCAGCGTATTGAAAGATGCGCAACAGCGGCTGCAGGACCTGATCGAAGGAGATCCCGGCAATCCGGATGCGCTCCACGCTCTGGCGCTTACGGAGCTCAAACTGGGCGATGCGGCGGATGCCATGCAACACCTGGAACTGGCGCTGGCGGATGCGAGTACGACACAGGAACTCGCTATTGCCGTCACGCTGGCGCAGGCGAAATTGCAGCAGAAAGACGCCAAAGGAGCCGAAGACGTCCTGAAAAAAGCCTGCGAAAAATCTTCCTCCCCCGCGGACGCCACGGTGTACCTGGGCCAGTTCTACATTTCGCAGCACAGAGCCGCCGAAGCCGAGCAGCAGTTCCAGCGCGCTCTTTCGGCAGACCCGCGTCACGGCGTCGCCTTATTCAACCTGGCCAAGCTCCAATACAGCGCGGGGCGGATGCCGGAAGCCGAACAGAGTTTCAAGCGACTGTCCGGGCTGCCCGGATTCAAGCCTGTGTACGCGATCTATCTGTTCCAGGCGGGCAGGAAGGACGAAGCCGTCCGGGAATTTGAACGCTTGGCGAAGGCGGATCCCGACGACCGCGCGGCGCGGACGCGGCTGGTTACGGTGTACTGGAGTCTGAATCGCTTGCCGGAAGCGGAAAAGATTCTGAATCAGGCGCTAAAGAAGAATGCCAAGGATCTGGATGCTCTCCTGCAACGCGGCGAGATGTACCTAAGAGCCGGGAAATATGAACAGGCGGAAATGGACCTGAACCAAGTGGGTCGTTTGCGACCGAACGCGCCGGAAGTTCATTATGTTCTGGCAAAATTCCACCAGACGCGTGGCGCGGAACCCAGCTATCGACAGGAATTGACAAAGGCGCTGGAACTGAACGCTTACCTGCTGCCGGTCCGGCTGGAGCTGGCTCAGGCGCTGCTGGCGACGAAGAACGCACAGGCGGCTCTGGATGTACTGAATCAAGCGCCCCAGTCTCAAAAACAATCGACCCCGGTCCTGGTGCAACGCAACTGGGCCCTCTGGAGTTTAGGCGATCTGGCGGACATGAGGAAGGGAATCGACCAGGGACTGGCGCGCGAAAGGTCGGCGGATCTGTTGATTCAAGACGGTGTGTGGAAGCTGCGGTCCGGAGACCCGGCAGCTGCTCGCAAAGCCATCGAGGAGGCGCTGAAGATAGACCCATCGGACCTGCGCGCTCTGCAGGCGCTCAGCCAGACCTACGTTGCGCAAAAGGACGCGGCCACGGCCTTGCAGAAAGTAAAGGAATACGCCGCGAGCCAGCCAAAATCGGCGCCAGTGCAGGATTTTCTGGGGTTAACGCTGATGTCCCACGGTTCCCAGACGGAAGCCCGAACAGCCTTTGAGGCGGCTAAAGCCGCCGACCCAAAATATGTGCTGGCGGATTTGGCACTGACCCAACTGGACGTCGCGCAAGGCAAAACAAATGATGCAAAGAAGAGACTGGAGACAATTCTTTCGACTGACACCGGCAACCCGACGGCCCAGTTGTGGTTAGGGATTGTAGAGGAGAAAACGGGTGACCGCAGCGGCGCCATGGAGGCATACCGAAAAGCTGTCGAAGCCAATCCGGGCAGCGCGGAGGCCTTGAACAACCTCGCTTATCTGCTGTCCGAAGTTGCCAACAAACCGGACGAGGCGCTGAAATATGCGCAAGAGGCAGTTCAGCTTGTTCCCGAGAAGCCGGCATACTGCGACACACTGGGATGGATTCTCTACCGAAAGGGAGTCTACAACGCGGCTGTCCCGTATTTGGAGCGGGCGGGTTCCAATAACACCGCAAGGGACAATGTGGTGTGGAAGTACCACTTGGCAATGGCCTACAGCAAGGCGGGGGACGCGGCGCGCGGCCGGGCCACGCTGGCGGCTGCACTGAAGCTAAATCCGAACCTGCCCGAGGCGAAGATCGCCCAGCAGACGATCGGAGCGGCCCGTTGAAAAATGCCGCGCACCTAGGCTTTGTCACAAAGTCCTGAAGTTTGGGACTTTAGGCGCGGCAGCTAGATTCGTATCTTCTTAAAAATCAATCGGGTAGCGCGAGGCTGGGTTTGGCAATCTGTGTGCACCAAGGTACAGCCTCCGAGAAGGAACAATGGTAGGCCATCGGACAGAATGGGGAATTGTCATGAAAACAGCGCTGCTAGCTTCACTTTTGACCATTGGTTTGGGAACAGCCTTTGCCACGACGACGGACGAGCTCCAGATCACCGCTGGGAATTATTCCGCCATCATTACGGACGGGAGTACTTCCCCCCTGGTTACTAGCACTTGCAATAAAGGGTCGACTCTCGACAGCGCGTGCAGCACTCTCAGTCTCGACACAAATACCTCAGCTGGTACTGACAGTGTGAACGGAACTATCGACGGATGGATGATCAATGTAGCCAGCGGGACCAGCATGTCGCCCGGCTTGACGCCATATGGGCTAGATCTCACCTCGTTGACGGCAACCTGCACTGGCGGTGGTTTCACTGGATGCAGTTCGGACTCGCTACATATCCAATACAGCGATATCAATTTCGGCATTGCCGTAGGTGCCGGCGGCTTCACGACGACCTACAGCTCGACGCAGACGGGATCGGGCACCACCAGCGAGAGTGCATATTTCGACAATGGAAACGGGATCTTTGCCGAGACTTACCTGATTGGCACGGTTGGCCCCTTTACCAGTAGCAACCATGGGTCGGCGGCCGGTGGTTCAATTGCCGCAGTCCCAAACTATTCGCTGACGCTCGACCAGGTGTTTACCGATGCAAATGCTGGTACCGTTTCGTTTAGTGTGGACGGCAATGTAACCGGTGTCCCTGAACCTATGTCGCTCCTGCTGCTGGGCGGATGCCTACTCGTCGTAGGTCGAAAACTCACAGCGCGCCTGGTGTAATCGAAGGCTGCCAAGTACACTCATTCTGTACAGGACCACGGGCTCCCGGTTCTTCCCGAACCGCGGAGCCCTTTTCATTTGTTCCTGGAATTCTCATAGCGTACTCCCCTGCCCATGGCTGCAGGCGCCCCGCAACGGCAGACACAGTGCCGGTGCTGAGGAAGGCCACCGCTCAGCCTTCAAAGGAGAAAATAGCGTTAAGATGAATTCGCCGACCGCCTGCAACCTTCAACTACGGCCGAGACATCTTCTTTGTCGCCTTTCGCGAACTCACTCACCGGACGCAAGCCGGAATCAGACCCAGAATTGGCCTGGACCGAATTTGCGATAGGAACAATTCCCGAAAACCCTCCGACACTCCAAAATTCTGGGATCAGGGGATCGGCCGAGTGGTGGCTTTCGGGCCCCGGATGGGAGGTAGAACCTAGGAACTTAGTCCTTTGTTCCGTTTAGCTTACCGGGCTGGCCGAGGTACAGGATCTGCGGTGGAATGAACTGGTGCCGAAATTGCTCATCGGCAAGCGCTATCCCTATCGGACAGGATAGTAGGATTCGATTCTTGGATTGGAGGAAAATGACTATGCGGAGACTGTTTTTCCTGCTTGCGGTTTTTGGGCTGATGCTGGTTATGGGTTCATCGGCCCGTGCCGACCAAATTAGTTTTAACCTATCGACGATAGCGAACGATCTATGGGCGGGTGCGGGCGACCAGAGCGGCGGTACCACCCCTCTTGCGTACCTAGTAACGGTAACCGTCACAACGAATGTTTCGAATGCGACTGCGGTGAGTGACGGTGTCGCAGCAGGTTGTCCGGGCGGGGCTTCTTTTTGCGCCGAGGTTGCTTTCACACCGACTGACGGCTCGTCCACGTCCCTGCCTGGCGGCGACATTCCCTCTCCCGTGTGGCTTAACGTTAACGGGGCCTACTCAGTCACGGGAAACAACGGCCCTGATGTCACGACGGGAGGATTTGACACTTTCGGGACTATGGACCTTGGAAGCGGTGCCGGGAAGCTCCCCGAGGTCATCTTTTTCTTGACCCCCGGTACCGGCAATACAAAGTGGTCGGCCACGACTAACGACGCGGCTAACGTACTCACCCCTACCACGGGATACGACGCGACGGCGTATAGCCATGGCTTTGAGGCCGAGGTTGGCTTCTTTGCAAATAATGCTCAAATACAGCAGCTCCCGGGCGACAAGACTTCCAACGATGCGGAGGATGCCGGCTATTATGTGCCAACTCCAGAACCTATGTCGCTCTTGCTGCTGGGCGGGTGCCTACTGGTCGTGGGCAGGAAACTGGCAGCGCGCCTTACGTAATCGTAGGCTATCGAGTACAGTCATTCCGCAGAATCATGGGCTCCCGGTCTGTTCCGAACCGCGGAGCCCTTTTCATTTGCTCCCGAAATTTACATATCGTATTCCTGTTCATGGCTGCAACGCGCTCCGGAACGGCAGGCACACCGCCGATGCCGCGGCAGGCCACGCTATCTTCCCTGCTGTTTCTGATCCTCGCAACCACTCGACCCGGCTTGAGCGCGACAAGCCGGAATGTGCGACTTTGATGTGGTGCCCGAAGGAACCAAGTTCAAGAGTCTGCTCAGAGGTTCGGAGGGCAGCGCAGGGCAACGGGATGAGGCTAGCCTCACCTGGCCTTGCTGGTGTCGATATCGTACCGCCGGCGGGCTAGAGGCATATGGGAATCAGGAAGCTTACGGTTGATTGGAGCCGAAGCAGCGTCCAATTTCTTGCAGCACCTGGCCGGCGAACGCTACTCCTTCCAGCAAGGCGCCCGGCTGTTCACCCAACGTGATTCTCACAATGGAACCGGAGGTCTCGCCGTACCGAAGGGCATCCCATACCAGGTACATCTTGGTGAAATACTCGTCCGCAACCACCCTCCGCCGCCCCTGGTACCAATACAAGATCCGGGCGTGCTCCCCACCCTTGTAGAGCAGGTAGTTGTTGATTCGCGCGGTGCGTCTGCTGAACTGAACGGCCACCATGCCGGAGTCAACCATCTCCCAGCCGCCGCCTGCCAGACAATACTTTGGCGAGTGCATGCTCTCACCGGCCCGCTCCTGCTGGTAGAACGCGATGAACAGGTTCATCTGCGCCGGGCCGCGACGGTAGGTCCGCGAAAGGTATGACGTGGCATTCAAGGAGGCTTCGATGACCTCCGTGAAAGGTGGATCGTCGGTTGCGGTCCAACCGCCAATAGATTTTTCGATGCTGCTGAGGGGATAGACGAGCGGCCGCGGCTTCCGGTGGTCGTTCAAAACCGAGACGCTCAGGCTGCCGGCTAACAAGCAAAGAGTACTGCCAAAACGCCATCCCGCAGTCATGCCGCCAGCCTCCGTTTTCGGTCCAGAATCAGCCGAAGGAGTTTGGCTGAAGCGTACAGCGTCCCGAAACCTCCCACGAAAACCAGCCAGCCAGTGAGGGAGTGATAGAATCCCATCGCCAGATCCGGATGTTGGTCGGCCAGCAAAGCGGTGCCGGCAACCCGTAGCACGTTGAACAAAACGGCTATCGGAATGGCCAGCAGCAGCACCAGCACACGGGCCGGAGTCGTCAACCGTTCCACATAGCCAAGCAGAAGAGCCCCCACCGTCAATGAGGCCAGCGAGCGAAGTCCACTGCAAGCCTCCGCAACACCCAGTGTCGTGTTGGGGAGTTGGATCACGTTGCCGTCCCGGAAAATAGACGCGCCGAATGCTTGTGCCACCTGGGTACCGATCCCCGAGGCCAGCAATTGCAGCGGGGCGGCCAACTTGTTAAAGAGAATTACCGGAAGCGGCACTACGGAAGCCAACAGCAGCAAGGGAAAGGCAAGCCGCCTCAGCCGCGGGAAACCCCAGAAAGTCCAGGTGAGTCCACACGCCAGCACAAGCAATGACATGCGCGTGGTGAAGAATTCCGCGCCTAGCTTGCCCACGAGGAACATCAGCACGGAAGCCAAGGTCAGGATCAGACCTTTAGTGCTGGGGATCGCCGGCAACGCCAGCGTGGCGCTGCGTTGCCTCCAGGCCACATATAGTGCGATCGCAGCCGCCAGAAAGCCGTGGGAGTAGGTTTCGTTGGACCACCAGTCCTGCATCCAGGAGACAACCACGTCTCCATATAACGCTATTACCAGCGAGGAGATAGCAAGCAGCCGCCAGTGCCTACGCCACCAGACAAACGGCTGCGCGGCCGGCTTGGCCACACCTTGTGGCGCGATTTGAGCTGACATCCCAGACAAGCTTAGATCCTAGCTGTGCAAAACACGGAACTCGGGCCGGTCCATGCTTGCACGTCGAGGGCCGCACGGAGCTCACCCAGAGCGCCGGTAGAAGTTTTTTCTCCAGGGAGCCTCTTGAATGTGAAAAACTTTGGCATCAGATGCAAAAGAATCTCAATTATGGCCAGCAAACCTAATAGGACAGGTGAAGCAGACCGGCAGCCGGCGGAACCAGCCCGAGACCAAAGGCCAAACTAACGGTTTTATGGCCAGGGAAATCGCTCTTGCGAGCGTCACTCCATCCGCCAGGCTTCTATGGGTATCTTGGGATGTCCTCACTGCACTGGTACCAGTACTCTTGAGGCCGATCTTTGGCTGGTAACTTGCTCATGGCACAAGTCACCGTTTCGGAAGATCGGCCCAATGCTCGTAAGCGAAAGTAGCGAATCAAGCCATGGCAGCTCGCAATAGTTTCAAACTCGGGCCCCTCTCGCTGGTCCGGATGTTCTGGAAGCACAAGCTGGCGTTCGCGCTGGTGTGGGTGGTCACCACCGGGGCGGCGGTAGTGGCGGTCATGAGGCTCCCGGCGATTTACCGGGCCGACACGATCATCATGATTCAGACCCAGAGAATTCCCGAAAAATTCGTGGCATCCACGGTGAACACGGTTCTCCAGGACCGCCTCGCCGCCCTGAGCCAACAGATCCTCAGCTACAACCGCCTGCTCGCGATCATCCAGAAATACGATCTGTACCACGACCAGCGCCGGACGCGCCCCCAGGAAGACGTCATCGAGATGATGAGGGCGGACATTGGAACTGAGGTCGTAGAGAACTGGATGAGCAAGGCGTCTCGCGGCGATTCGCATCCCTCCGCGTTCCGCGTGTCCTACCAAGGCGTGGACCCAAACGTGGTTGCCCTGGTCACCAATGAGCTCGGGAACGCTTTCATTGACGAGAATCTGAGCACTCGCGAAGACCAGGCGCAGGGTACGACCAAGTTTCTTGAAACGCAGCTCGACGAAGCCAAAAGGCTCTTAGAGGAGCAGGAGGCCAAGCTAAGCGAATTCAAGCAAAAATACAACGGCGAACTCCCGCAGCAGGAAAACTCTCTACTGGCGACGAACTCCCAACTTCAGATCCGCCTGCAAGGGACCAACGATTCGATTCAGCGGGCCGAGCAGAACAAACAACTCATCGAAGCGTCGATAGCTTCGGCACAGACTTCCGCCGAGAGCCTGATCGAGATCATGAGCCAGATCAACAAACCTAACGATTCTGCGACGCTGCCCAACGGCCAGCCGGCGAGGACCTCCGCGCAGCTTCAAAGACAGTTGGATGAGCTCCGCCTGAAATACACGGACAACATGGAGGAAGTGCGGGAGCTAAAAGGGCTCATCCCCCTGGTACGCCAGGAAGAGGAAGAAAGAGAGAAAATGCTTCAAGCCGGAGCCCAGAAACCGAATGACGCCGGTCAGAAGCCCGGAACTTCCAAACAAGGCCAGTCCGATGGGTCGGGGCCTGCCGTAGCGACCAACACCACGAGCCGATCTCCCCAACTGAACGAGGCTTTGCTGCATGAGCGCGAACGCATGGAGTCCCTGGCCGCGCAGCGGGATGTTGCCGTCGCGCAGATCGAGTCGCTGAACGATGAGCGCAAGCAGATTCTGGGCAGCATCGCGCAGAACGCGCAACGGATGACCAAGCTGCCGATCCGGGAGCAGGAATTATTGGAGATCAATCGCGACTATGAGATTTCCAAGGCCAACTACCAGTCGCTGCTCGATAAGAAACTGGCGGCGCAGATGGCCACGCAAATGGAACTCGCCGCACAGTCCGAGAGGTTCGTGACAATCGATACGGCGCGGATGCCCGACAAGCCGGTTAAGCCGAACCGGCCATTGCTGTGCGGCCTCGGCGCCTTCGGGGCCCTGCTACTGGCACTGGCTGTATCGGTGGGGCGTGAATTCAGAAAGAACACTCTACTGGGGGAATGGGAGTTTCCTAAGGGGGTGGCTATTCTGGGCCGCGTCCCGATGATCGTTCCCCGCACCGAAGTTGCCGGCGCGGCGCAGGAACCGTTCCATGGAGCCAGTCTCCGATGGGGACGCCGGGCCGTGGTGTCTTCCCTGGTTGTAATCATGGTGATGGTTGTGATCGCTACGGCGGTGGGACTGTACTTGGGAAAAATCCAGATTGGGCGGTGGACATGGAACCAGTAATGGACAAGAAATCGCCGTCGCAAACCAACACGCCACCCGAGGCAATGCTCTCGCTTGGCAACGGCTGGAAGGATCGCGTGCGGACCGCGGCCGTCGAAATCAAGGCCGGGTCTCCGGTATTTCCCTTTGACGGCCGGGATCAGCGAGCCGCCGAGCAGTATCGGATCATTCGGACCAAGATTCTGCAGCATCCCAGCCCGTTGTACATCATTGCGATCTCCAGTCCTCAATTGGGCGACGGCAAGAGTGTCACCGCGGCTAACGTCGCCGGTTCCCTGGCTCTTAGGAACGAGATTTCGGTGCTGCTGGTGGATGCGGATTTCCGCCGCCCAGCCCTTGCCAAACTGTTCGATGTCGCGGCGTCTCCCGGCTTGACGGAAGTGCTCTCGGGCGAGTGTTCTCTCGAGGAAGCAATCATGAGCCTGCGGATCGAAACGACTACGCTGTACTTTCTGTCTGCCGGCCGAAGAACCAAGAACCCCGCGGAGCTGCTGGGATCGAAACGATGGACCCTGGTTTGCGCCGAGATCCGGAACCGCTTCGACTACTGCATCATCGACACGCCGCCGGTGGGCGTGGTGGCTGACTACGATTTAGTGCAGCCCGCGGCGGATGGCGTCGTGTTAGTGGCGCGGCCGGACTATACCAACCGGAAGCACTGTCTCCTGGCGTTGCAGAGCATCTCAAAGGAGAAGCTGATCGGGGTCATTACGAACTGTGTTCCGGACTGGTTTCTGGCCCGACCGAGAAGCCATGATTACTACTACTACCGGGGGATGAATGATTAGGCTGTTCAACGTCTACTTTCCCGGCCGAACGCTGCTGCTGGCTTTCACGGAAGGGGTGTTATCGGTTTTGACCCTTCTGGCGGCCATGTGCGTCTGGTTTGGAAGAGACGCCGACCTCGCGATTCTCTACGATCATGGACTGCTGCGCGTGCTGTTTGCTTCGACGGTCTGCGTGCTTTGCATGTACTACTACGATCTCTACGATTCGTTCGTCATGCGGGCATTTAGCGAGGTAGTCTCGCGGGTCGTGCATGTTTTGGGCACGGTTTGCATCATTCTTGCCGTGGTCTACTATGCCTACCCGCCGGCACGACTGAGCCGAGGGCCGGTCATCATCTGGATAGGCCTGGGAGGCGTGATGGTTCTGGCCTGGCGGCGGCTGTACGTTTCGCTCACCATCTCTTCGCAGTTGCGGGACCGCTCGATCCTGCTGGGAGATGGACCCCTCGCCGCGCCGCTGGCGGATGAAATTGCCCGGCGCCCGGAATTTGGACTGCACTTAGTCGGGTACGTCGGGAGCCAACGCACGATCCAGGGATCGGTCTCCGCCTTACCATGCCTCGGGACGCTTGAGGAGCTGTCCGAAGTGGTGCAGCGCGAAGAGGTTTCGTGCGTCATCATCAGCATGGGAGACAGGCGAGGCCAGTTGCCGGTGGAGACACTGTTGAGGTTGAAGATGCGTGGTGTGCAAGTCCAGGATGCTCCGGACTTCTATGAGGCCCTCACCGACAAAGTGCCGGTAGCTTCTCTGCGGCTGGGATGGCTGTTATTTTCACCCGGATTCCAAATCTCCGGGTGGATCAGGATGTACAAGCGCTTCGCCTCGATTGTCCTCTCGATTGTGGGACTGATCGTCTCCCTGCCGGTGATGATTCTCGTGGCCCTGGCAATCCGGCTGGATTCGCCGGGACCGGTAATCTTCAAACAGCGCCGCATCGGCAAGGACGGGAAACCGTTCACGTTGTACAAGTTTCGCTCGATGCGTCTCAAATCCGATGACCAGCGTCCGGCGGAAGAAGACGATAACCGGATTACTCGCGTAGGGCAGTGGATTCGCCGGTTCCGGTTGGATGAATTGCCGCAACTCTTTAATATCTTGCGCGGTGAGATGCATTTCGTGGGGCCCCGGCCTTTTGTTCCATCGGCCGAGGAGGAATACGCGCGAAAGATCCCGTTTTATAACCAGCGCTGGACGACCAGGCCAGGTTTGACGGGGTGGGCCCAGATCAAAGGTGGTTATTGCTCCACTCTAGACGCGAACATCGAGAAATTGGCTTACGACCTGTTTTACATCAAGCACATGTCAATCGGGCTGGATTGTTTGATCCTGTTGCACACGATCAAGATTCTGCTGTTAGGCAGGGGATCGCGATGAATCAGTAGTTTGAGTATTGGCTTTGCGGAGATCAAACTGGGATGCCGCCCCAACCCGCAGCGAGGGCGAATTCCGGAAGCAGTATCAAGTGCCGCGGTCCCTTGGCGGCTGGTCAGTCACCTCCAGTGTCAAGGGTATAAAGAGGCAAATGGGACAAAAAGGGCGGTAGCTTGTCCGGCGGATAAGAAGCATGGAACATTGGTACGCTTTGCGGGTAAGATCGAACTTCGAGAACGTGGTTCAAACCGGTCTCAGAAACCGCGACATCGAAGAGTTTCTTCCGGTATACGAGAAAAAGTCACGCTGGTCGGACCGTGTCAAGAAGATTCAGCGCCCGCTTTTTCCCGGCTATGTCTTCGGACGGTTCAATGCCGCAAACCGGCTGCCCATCCTGATGATCCCCGGTGTTGTGCATGTCCTGGGAAACAGTGCGGGCCCCGTACCGGTCGACGAAGGAGAGTTGCAAGCAATCCGGCGAACCGTTGAGTCCGGTCTGCTGGTCATGCCCTGGCCTTATCTCACGCTCGGCGACCAAGTGGTGGTGGAGGAAGGCGCGCTGGCCGGTTTGCAGGGCATTCTGGTGCGGGTCAAGGACCGCAATCGAGTCGTGGTGTCGTTGACTTTGCTGCAGCGCTCGGTAGCGGTAGAACTGGATCGCGAAAGCATGCGGCCCTGCAAGAAAGAATACTTGCAAGCGGGCATCGTTAAACACTGATGTCACTGGACAAGGCAATACAGGCAACTCTGTGGATCTGCCTCCTGTTCGTTCTCTATACATACTTGCTCTATCCCGTTCTCCTGTTTATCGCGTACAGCATTTCGCAAATGCGGCGGGATGTGCAGTACCTGGTTCACAGAAGGGGACGACGCGCCGCGGAACTCCCGTTTGAGGCACCGCCCGGTGTCAGCATCATTGTTGCGGTACTTGATGAAGAGCAGCGACTTCCAGGCAAACTGGCCAACACATTAGAGCTTGACTATCCAGCAGACAGAATCCAAGCCATATTTGTTTCGGATGGCTCTACGGACAAGACGAACGAGATCTTAACAACCGCCAGAGACCCCAGGATTTCCGCTGTGATTCTCCCTGCTCGCAAGGGCAAAGCGAATGCCATCAATGAAGGAGTGGCCCATGCGAGTCACGATATCCTGGTGTTTTCCGATGCCAGCACGCTGTTTGCGGCGGACGCGATCAGACAGTTGGTACGTCACTTTGTAAATCCTGGGGTTGGTGTTGTTTGCGGCGCCCTTAGCTTTGCGGGAACTGCCGAATCGAGACAAACCGAAGGGGTGTACTGGAAGTACGAAAGCATGCTTCGCCTGATGGAGGCGCGCATGGGCGCCACTCTGACTGCAAGCGGCGCCATTTTTGCGGTGCGACGCGAATGCTTTTGCCCGATACCGCCCAGCACGATTCTGGACGATCTGATTATTCCGATGAACGCCAGGAAGCTCGGCTATCAGGTGTGCTATGACCCCGAAGCCGTAGCGGCGGAAGTGGCCGCGCCATCGGTGGCTGGTGAGTTCATGCGCCGTGTGCGAATTGCCGTTGGCAGTTTTCGTGCCCTGCCACAACTGATTCGCATGCGTCTACGCGGGATTGCGCTGATCGCATTCCTGTCGCACAAGCTGATGCGCTGGATTGTCCCATTTCCGCTGCTGGGAATACTCGTGTGCAGCATTCTCCTCCTGCGACATCCGCTATATCAGATCGTGTTCGCCTGTGAGGCCATGTTTCTGCTTTGGGCCGGTATTGGATTGGTTTTCCGGCGCCGGCTGGAAAGCGTGCCCGGCGCCCTGGTGGGATATTTTCTACTGGCGATGAATGCTGCCTTTCTGGTCGGATTCGTCAAGGTCATATTCAGACGGGAAGTCACGTGGCAACGCACCTCCTAGGGACCAGGGAAGCTCGAGGCTCGCTGTGCATTCCGGGTGTACCGGTATTCGTCTTTCACGGTCTGGCCGACCGCAATTCAGCGCCGTTGGCCGGACTACCCGCGAGGGAACGGAAGTACACAAGCACAGAAGATCAGTTCCGAGATCAACTGCTCGCGATCAAGCGCCATGGAGGAACCATTACTTCGCTTAAGCACTTAGCGGATGATCGTTGGAGCCTTCACACGGCAACACCGATTGGGATCACATTTGACGACGGCTGCAGTTCCGACTACGAAATTGCCTATCCACAGCTGCTTGCCTCAAGCGCCCAAGCCGAGTTCTTCATCAACACCGCGACAGTTGGGACACCGGGGCGCCTGTCGTGGTCACAGATCCGGGAAATGCACGCAAACGGTATGTCCATTCAATCTCATGGTCATCACCATTGCTATCTTACGCATTTGGCCGAGCGTGAGCTGCGGCAGGAGTTGGAGGTTTCCAAGCGGACGATTGAGGATCATCTCGGCGCTGAGGTGGACTTCCTCGCGGTTCCGTACGGCGACTTCAATCGTCGGGTCCTTCGAGTTGCGCGCGAAAGTGGCTACGTTGCGGTCTGCACGAGCCGAAACTGGCCTGCGCGCCCCAACCGATACACGATTAACCGAACCGCGGTTTATGGCTCCACAGCACTGCATGAGTTTGAGAGTCTTCTGGCGCGCGACGCGGTTTGGTATGGACGGCGCGCCGCGCGAGCCGCAGCGATTTCCGTTCCAAAGTACGTTTGGCTGCAGCTTCGCCGTTATGGAATCCTAAGTGCACCTGGCGCAGGTACGCTGTCATGATCAAGCTAGATCATCTTGAGATTTTTGTTCTCATCGACGCCTTGGGATGGACGAACATCGATGGCGGAGATTTCCTGTCCGACCTGTTGCCACATCGACAGGCTTTGCGCACCGTCCTCGGCTTCAGTTCGGGCGCCATTCCGGCGATTCTGACGGGTCTACCGCCGGCGCTGAACGGACATTGGAATCTCTATTATTACGATCCAAAGGGATCCCCATTCCGGTGGCTGCGATATTTTCGGTTCTTGCCGGACTGGGCCCTGGAGCATCGTGTTACTCGCAAGATCATGAAGGAGTTAGGACGGCGAGTGCTGGGTATGGGACCCGGATTTGAATGCTGCGTCAATCCGCGGTTCCTGCCATTCTTCAACTGGGTTGAGAAACGAAACATTTACGAACAGAATGGCATTACCGGCGCGCCTTCTATTTTTGACCAACTGGGCGCGGCCGGCGTGCCGTATCGCGCGTATTCGTATCATCACTGGACAGATGAGCAGATCCTGCAGAACGGTATGCGCGATGTGAAGTCCGGACAGGTTGATTTTCTGTTCCTGTATCTGAGTGAGATGGATCTGTTTCTCCATATGAATTGTCCGGATCAAGCCAAAATCCAACAGCGGCTCAGAGAATATGAGGCCCGCCTACGGGAACTGTTTAAGTTGGCGCTCGAACACGATCCATCAGCCGGGTTCACGATCATCTCCGATCACGGGATGACACCGGTGCGGCAAGGTTACGATCTGGTTGCCACGGTGGATTCGGCCGGGTTCACAATGCCCGACGATTACCTGGCGGTCTACGACTCTACAATGGCGCGGTTTTGGTTCTTCAATGAATTGTGCAGGCTGGGCATCTCTGACACTTTGAAGAACACCCCGTGCGGAAGAATCCTTGGTGACGCCGAACTGGAAAGACTAGGCGTCTTCTTCCCGGACCGGCGATATGGCGAGCTGGTTTTTCTCCTGAACCCCGGGTGTTTGCTGGAGCGAAGCGACTTCAACGGCCCGTCCTGGAAGCCCGTAGGCATGCATGGTTACCACCCTGACGATCGCGATTCCGATGCCATTTTTCTGAGTAACCGCCGGCCGTCTGAAACGCTACGCAGCGTTATAGACGTGCACCAGTGCATGAGAGAAGCAGCCTCCATCAGGCCGCGCGCCGCAGCACAGCTAGATCCGAACGAATGAACACTCCTATAGACAGAGGCGCCGTGGCAAAGGACGGAAGGGTTTCAGTGCTGTACTTTACAAATGGAAAAGCGCGCGGCGGCGCGGAGGAGCACATCCTCACTCTCCTGCGGGGTCTTGACCGGAGCCGTTTCCGGCCTTACCTGGCATGCACCCCGGTTGTCGCCGAATGCCTGGCGAAGGACCTGCCTGTTGATGTCGAAGTTTTTCCGGTTTCCTTTGGCGGATTGCGCGAACTCGCGGGGGGGCTGCGTCTGGCGCATTTCATCCGCCGGCGTAACATAGAAATCCTGCACTCGCATCTGTTTTACAGTAGCTTTTTCGCCTCCCCGGTCGGCTGGTTGTGCCGCGTTCCTGCGGTTGTCGAGACGCCCCACGTCCGGGAACATTGGCGCCACGGGATCAAGGCCGGTTTCTGGATCGATCGTTTTGCCGGCTGTTTCGTCACACACTACATCGCGGTGTCCGAGGCGAATGCCCGCTATCTGGTTGGGGAGAAGCGGCTGCCGGCGAGGAAGGTAGTGACGATTCTCAATGGTTGCGACCTTGGGCGTTTTGATCCCCTGCCCAGGGATCCCGCAGCGCTGCGAGCGAGCCTTGGTTTTGCTCCGGACGATTTAGTGCTGCTGGTGGCGGCGCGCTTGGAGCCGCAAAAGGGACATCGCGTGCTGCTCGATGCTCTTCCGCTGGTGCGCCGTGATTTCCCTAACGTCCGACTGGTGTGCGTGGGCGATGGTGCCCTCCGTAGACAGCTCGAGCAGCAGGCCCGGGAACTGTGCCTCTCCGACGCCGTTCGTTTCGTCGGGTACCAGAACGATATCGCGCAATGGCTTAGCTTGGCCGATGTCACTGTTCTGCCGTCCTTTTTCGAGGGTTTGCCACTCACTGCTATTGAGTCGCTCGCCGCCGCGCGGCCTATGGTGGCTACAGCCGTGGATGGCACGCCTGAAGTCATCCTTGACGGCCGCACTGGCTTCACGGTGCCGCCCGGTGACGCCCTCAGCTTGGCGGTAGGCATCGGGCGTCTGCTTCGCGACCCGGATATGCGCCGCAACTTCGGCCAGGCGGGCCGCTCCTTTGTCCTGGAGCACTTCACCCAGAAACGGCAGGTGGAACAAACACAGCAACTCTATTTCGATGCTCTACAGCAGCGCGGGGCGCGCCGGTTTCCCGTCGAAGGCGCGGTTCAATCTGGCGCTGCAAGGCCGGCCGGATGACGCACTCGTGGATAATCCCAATGCGGCCGGAAATAACTTCGTTGGATAGCCGCGTAGCACCCCTCGTGGGGGACATCTGCGCACAGGCAATACGCATCTGCTTGCAGACCTTCCCCAGTGGACTCAGATCCATCATTCTCACGGGCAGCCTCGCGCGTAGCGAGGGCACGTTTGTATTTGCTGCCGGCGGCGCGGAGTTGATTGGCGACGCGGAATTCGTCGTTGTACTGCGCAACGAGGTCCGGGTGCCATCCGGCGCTGTCGTCGCCGATCTCTGTCGGCGGGTGGAATCAGCCTTGCTCGAGGCGGGGTTGATCGCCCGAATCTCTGTGTCGGTGGTCCACGACGTGTTCCTGCGCCGGATGACGCCGCAGATGTTCGCTTTTGAGCTACGAGCTTGTGGTGTGGTGATTTGGGGTGAGCCGCGAATTCTGGAACTCGTGCCGCAGTTCGCCGCGTCAGAAATCTCGCTCGAAGATGCCTGGTGGACGCTCTGCAATCGCTCGATCGAAGCGCTGGAGGCGATTGCCGCCGCGGATACCGATCAGCCGATAGTGCCACGCGGTGTGTTCTATCGGGTGGTCAAGCTTTATCTGGATACGGCTACGTCGCTTCTGTTGTTCATCGGCGGATATGAGCCTGGTTACGCCAGGCGCTCGCGGCGGCTTTCCTCAATTGCCGCGAAGGGCGCGGGCACAGTTGATATCCCAATTCCGTTGCCAGATTTTGCGCGGGAAGTCGCAGCATGCACCAACTGGAAGCTGGCTCCCGAGGAATCGTTTGAGCGCAGCGCCAGTTGGGGCTGGTGCATGTCGGGTCTGAAATACGCCGCCCGACTGTGGCGATGGGAACTCCTGCAATTGACTGGAGCCTCCGACACAAGCAGTAACGAACAGTTGATGGCGAGCTGCATGCGCCGGCAGCCACTCACCCGCCGGCTCCGCGGTTGGCTATACGTTTGGCGCGAGTGCGGGTGGCTATCGAGTGCTTCCCACTGGCTTCATTGGGCGCGGCTGGCGTTCAGGGGCTCCCCACGGTACTGGATCTATGCGACCGTGGGCGACCTTCTTTCCGGAGTGGCCGGAAACACGGTTTTCTCCGACACCTGGCTAAGACGCCGCCGTGAGCTTTTGCCAGTCGGCACGTGTCTTGCTTCGCAGAACAGAGTGCCGAAATGGCGGCAGTTGGCGATAGACATAGCTTCGGACTACCACTCGTTTTCAGAAGATACCCGGACGTGACTGTACCCTTTGAACCCTCGGGGATATGAAAACGAAAGACTGCTGGGCTTGGTCATCGGTTGTTTACAACACGTGCTTTTGAGCTGGAGACCTGGCAATGTATGAGTTGGAACCGCTGTCGAATCAGGACATCGAAGGCTGGGATAGGCTGATTGCGCCTTACGATACGCGCCAGTTCTTTCATCAAACAGCTTGGCTGCAGTACCTGGCGGAGAGTAGAGGTGCCCAGATACGGTATTGGGCGATACGCGCCAACGGAAGGACGATCGGCTATTTTACTGGGGGGATAATCCGAAAAGGTCCCTACACAATCTTAGGCAGCCCGCTGCGAGGGTGGGGGACGAACAGAATGGGCCCCATTGCGGCCCGCGACTTTGACCAGCGCGAGTTTCTCATAGCTATCGATCAACTTGCGGCGCAGGAACGCCTTGCCATGGTGGAACTTGAAAGCGACCTGCTTACGGAACCAGTAATGCAACAGTCCGGACATGAGTGCGTGAGCAGTAAGAGCTACATGGTAGAGTTGACGCCAGAGGACCCGGACATCATGTGGCACCGCCTCCACCCAAAAGCCAGGAAGGCGGTGCGACTCGCGAAACAGAACAACCTCGTGGTCGAAGATTGCACGGACCCTGCCATTGTCAATGAACTGTACGACGAGTGGATCGAAATCCTGTCTAGAAAGAAGCTTTCCCCGCAGTACCCCTCAAGCTGCGTCCGCCTGGCTTTTGATCATCTTAGATCGCGCGATCTGATGTTCGCCTTGCTCGTCCGCAGCCCTGACGGCACACCGCTTGCCACAGGCTTCTTTCCACATGACGAGCGAACACTCTACTTTTCGTTTACCGGCAGTCGCATTGCGCATTGGAAATTGTTCCCAAATGATTTGCTGCAGTGGAGTGCGATGGAAGCGGCGGCGTCAAAAGGCCTGCGCGTATACGACATGTGCGGCTACAACTACTTCAAAAGTAAGTTCGGCGGCAAGTTGTGTGTGACGAGGCGATGGCACAAGTTTTACAGCAGAACCGCCCGGCTGGCTCGCTGGTCATACGAGCGAGCGTTCGATATCCGGTTACGAGTCCGGGGCTGGATGTACGGCCATGCCAGGCAGACCATTCCAGAATCCGAAGACAGCTAGGCAGCGCAGCAATTCCCATAGTGCCCGCCGCAGTAGGGGAAATGAATGAGTTCCACGAAAGATTCCAGTACACATTCGACCATGAATGCCGGTTACGCTATTCCTGTATCAGCCGTAACGTCGGCTCCAGAGCCTCAAGCACCACTGCAAGCGCCTGAACCTGTAAACGTCACGCGTGCTGCCGGATGGATGCGGTCTCGCACTTGGCAGTTGGTTGCCACGATCGGTGCTTGGGCGTATATCGTGCTCTTGCACTGGGGGAACGACGGCCTCTGGTATCTTGGCGACTCAGCAGTGCACGCCGCCAACGGAGCTTTCTGGTGGGATTTCCTCACTCGCCTTCCACACGATCCATTCCAGTTCGCGCTGAGCTACTACGCGCGCTATCCCGTCATCAACCCAACAGCCTACCCGCCGGTGTTCTATCTGGTTGAGGGGGCGCTTTATCGGCTTTTTGGCATCTCGCCTTATGTGCCTAGGGCGATGGTGCTTGCATGCGTGTTGCTGGGAGCCATTTATCTGGTCGAATGGATTCGCCGTTGGATCGGCGAGGAAGCCGGATGGATCGGTGCTTTGTTTGTATTGCAGCCGGCCACAGTGATTTGGGGTAACGCAATCATGCTCAATCTGCCGTCGACCGCGATGGCGATTGCGGCGCTGTACCACACCCGCCGCTGGCTGCAAGACTTACGCTCCCGCCACCTGTATGCCGCCGACGCATTCGGCGTGATTGCGATCCTTACTTACACACCTTCGCTGGTGGTCGTACCGTTGATGATTGGCTTGGTGCTGGTAGAGGGGAAAGCCTATGTCCTCATCACCCGCCGCGTGCTGCTTGTGGCTGGCACCGCGGCTCTGGCTTTGATACCGTGGGCGGCGATTACGCTGAAGTGGGCACCCGGCCATCGCCAGGCAAATCTCTACATGGGCGCATATCCTTTCTGGCGACCCGCGTCGTGGCTTTACTACGCCGAAGTGCTACCGCAAATGGTGAGTGTGGTCGTTTTGGCGCTGGTAGCCCTCGCCATATTCTTTGCCTGCACTGATAAGCGCCGGCGGCCCGAGTTCCGTGTAGGGCTAACGTGGCTGGCCATTTGCTACGTGTGGTTTTCGCTCATCAGCGTCAAAGAAGGACGCTACGCTCTCTTGATGGTTCCGGCGTGTCTGTTGTTGGCGGCTACTGCGACGGCCGCATTGCTTGACGCGTTGCGATCGATGCGGTGGCCGTCAATACAGCAAGGCACGGCGCTGGCCGCGATCATGCTTCTGCATGTCCCATCCGCATATGCCGTAAAGGTCCGGCGGATCACTGGCTTTCGAGACATTGTGGCGTTCATGGCCAATGTCGCTCCGCGTGAATGGGTGTTCTACGGCGGCGAATACAACGGCGTTTTTGCATATTATCTTCGGGCGCATGACTCGCAGTTTTCTCGAGGTATGGTGCGGTCCAGTAAGCTCCTGTACGCCACCCTGATCGATCGGCGATTCGGCTTCCAGGAGCGCGTACAATCGGCTGCCGACGTGGGCCAGGCCTTGCGCCAGGGCTGCGGTTGCCGGTATCTCGTTGTGGAACGCGAGGCGTCACGGGACATTCCTGCCGAGCAGTATCTCCGAGAACTACTGCGGGGTGACGAGTTTCTGCTTGTGCGAACCTTCGAGGTGGAAACGCCGACAGTGCGCCATGTCGACATTTATTGGTCCCGCAACCCCGGGGAGCCAGTGCGCACATGGGAGATCCCATTTCCTGAGTTAGGGGCAGGCGTCAGCTACCGAATTGAGCCGATTCAGCGGTAGCTGATCCGCTTCTGAATAGGCGCCTACAAAAGCTAACGGGCGCTGGTTGTAACTGCCGTGCTATCTCGGCTTAATCCAGGCTCCCTATCGACGCTAGACCGAGCTCCCACTGAACCAACTATGGTGAATGGACTCAAGGCCTCCTTTATCAGACGATGGACTCTATACGACCTACTGCTTGTCGCTATTGTCGCCGGCGCCAGCATTCCCCGGGCAATGCGATTGACAGGCAGCCTCTGGTATGACGAGACCTTTGCTTCCCGACTGAAGCTGACTTTTTCGCTCCCGGGATTGGCCTGGATATTTTACGACACCCATCCACCGCTTTACAATTTCTTGATGTTGCTCTGGAATCACGTCTTTGGCGAAAGCGAACTATCCCTCAGGAGCCTTCCCTTTCTCTGCAGCTTGGCCGCGATTGTGGTTACTGCCGGAATCGCTCGGGATATTGGCGGTAAACAAGTGGCCCTCGTAGCTGCGCTGATGATGGCGTTATCGGGAGCGAGCGTTTACTATGCGCAGGAAGCCCGGTCGTACTCGTTGATTATCCTGCTTTTTGCGCTGATGGCCAAATCTCTGCTGTGTTACGCTCGGACTGCAGACCCCAGGGACCTTCGCCGCTTTGTTTTCTTGTCATTCCTCTGCTCGATCAGTCATATTTATTCCATTGTGTTCGTGCTGTGTTTGACGGCCACGTTAACATGGCGGGTGGCTCAGCGTGAGAACATCATCGCGATACTGCGACTGGCGCTTCTTCAGTTGGTCTTAGCCGCACCATTCTATTTTTCAATCCTGTTGCTACGGTTCTTCACGAGTGAACAGGTTTACCCCGCGGTCACCGAACAATTCTCCTGGGCCCAGACGATAGGGCTGCTTCCGTTTGCCCTTTTCGGATATTCCGGTTTCAAGCTCTATCGGCCAGCTCAGGTACTTGCTCTTTGCATTTTCGTTATTGGGCTGGGCCTTCTGCTCCGGCGAGCTCGGCAGGAGGCAACGCGCTCAGACGGCCATGAGGCCCACCGTCACACGTTTACGTTCCCTGGCGTGAATCGATTATTTATCGTCGCCGCGACTGCCGGAATTGTTGCGTTTGGCGGGTTGTCTCTATTACCCTGCGTCGCGCGCCCTGATCTGTTCAGCATTCTGTTTCGCCGCCCGGATCATGACTTGCTGATGGGGCAGATGGTGAGCCTATTGAGCCGCACCAGCATCCTCTATCTGGTTGGATATGGATGTGCGCTCATGGTATGGCTGCTGCTGGGGACCCGAGCCGTCTCAACCCGCTTAATGAGCTATTTCACGGAGAGGTCCGCCTTGCGCGACCACCTCCCGCGGTGGATCGATGCGATCGTGCTTTTCCCCATACTCGGACTGGTCCCAGTGGCTGTCATTTCTCATCTGTCGCCCAGCTACAATACTCGATGCCTGCTGCCGCTGTTGCCGTTTTTGCTTTTGCCCATGGCGGTTGCGGTCGCAACGATATCTGCTACTCGGATTCGCTTCGTGACGCTCGTCGTAGTTGGGCTCGCTCAGGCGTACGCGCTCACGCAACAGGGCCCTGTTTACGATTACCGCAAGCCCGACTACCGCGCCGCAGTGAGGTACCTATACGATACCGGAGGGAGCCACTACCCCGTTGCCGCGACCGCTTCCTGGGAGGCGCTGAATGTGGGCAGATACTATTCCAGGCGATTTGGCCAGCCTGAACTGCAACTCGTGTCTGTGGCAGCCGTGCCGACGTTGTCTAAGGTGTCCGTACTGGTTGCACAGCAATTTCCGCTTACGGAAGAGAGATTCAGCGATCTGCGGCAGACCCTTGTGAATAACTCTCAGGTCAAACTGGTCCATTTTCCCGGAGTTACCCTCTATGAGTTGGATCGGCGTTCTTCCCGCTAGCTGGCTACATAGAAGTGCTGAGCTGCGGCGGGAACTTCACATCGCTTTTTTCGGACGTACTTTGAAGCGCCTGACGCATTGGCTGGAAGAACTGGAACAGGGGCGCGCATTTCTATTGTTGTTTGCTGTCGGTGTCGCTTGGCGCATGCTCATATCTCTGGCGAGGGGGACTTACACTGATTTGCTGCGGTATGAAATGGAGCGTGCCTCTCT
Organism: Bryobacterales bacterium; assembly: GCA_963842505.1. Lineage (GTDB taxonomy): Bacteria > Acidobacteriota > Terriglobia > Bryobacterales > Bryobacteraceae > PALSA-129. Next base: position 2,158,450 of record CAWJGZ010000001.1, on the reverse strand, counting down.
GTCGCTGGCTCATACAGGCCGGCTAGCTGATCCTTATCTGATTCCGACCGGCTACACCGCTCATGTGGCCCCCGCCTACGCCATTTTACTCGCCGCCATATTTCGCGTGTTCGGCACGGGATACACAGCCGAGATTGTAAAAGAGCTCATCCCTTCCAGTGCCGCTGCCGCGCAGTATGCGTTTTTGCCGCTGATGGCCCCCGTTTTGGGTATTGGAAGGCGGGCCGGCATTGCGGCGGCTCTGTTCGGAGCATTGTACCCGCTCAAGTTCGCAGCGGAGGTGGTGGGAGACTGGGAAGCCAGCTTCGCCGGTTTGGCGCTGGTGCTGCTCATCTGGGCCGTGGCGGCGACGTGGCGGAAGCAGGACTTTACGGCAAGCCGAGGCGCCTGGCAAGGTCTTGGGTGGGGAGCGGCGTTACTAATTTCTCCTTCTCTGCTGCCCATTCTTCTGGTTACGGTCGTTCTCGGCTTTCTTCTTTTGGGAAGAAGACGACCCGGGCAGTACCTGGCCTACGTTGGGACGATGTCATTCATGACGGCGCTCTGCCTTGCGCCGTGGGCCTGGCGAAACCAACGCGTCTTGGGTGCACCAATATTCACCCGCAGCAACTTCGGATTGGAACTTTGGCTGTCCAATAATGACTTGGCAGGACCGCTAGAACCTGAGAATGACAGACGCGGCCTGTATCATGCGTTTCACCCCTCCGGAAGCCTCCGCGAAGCCGAAGCCGTCCGCACAATGGGTGAGGTCGCCTACAACCGCGATCGTCTCCGTCTAGGCTTGCACTGGATCCGAACGCATCCACGGCGCTTCGCGATATTGACCGGGGAGCGGTTTCTCTACACCTGGTTTCCCCATACGGGGCGCCTGAGAGATGCGGTGCTGTGGTGTCTGACGATCGCGTCGGCGCTTGGGCTGGCTACGCTTTGGCGCTCTCAGTGGATTTTTGCGCTGCTGCTGGCTTCCTGTCTAGGCGCCTATACTGCCTTGTTCTATCTGATCCACGTCAACGTGCGGCATCGATATCCCATTGACTGGATTGTCCTGATCACTGGGGCGCAATTCGTTGCGGTGGCGGCGGCATATGTGACGGCGCGCCGGCGGCTTGCGCACAAAGGAGTTTAACCATTGTATGAATCGCAAACGCGCAATTATTATTGGCGCAGGCCCCGCGGGACTAACGGCTGCCTACGAGTTACTCACTCGGACCGGGATTAAGCTAATCGTCCTCGAAAAGAGCGATTACATGGGTGGCCTTTCCCGAACTGTCAATTATAAGGGCAACCGCATCGACATCGGGGGCCATCGGTTCTTCTCAAAATCCGACCGCGTGATGGAGTGGTGGCTACGGATGCTTCCGCTGCAAACCACCGAGAAAAGCTCGACGGCCATCAAATACCACCGTATGGAGCGGGCGAGTACGGCTTCCGCATCTGGTCCTGACCCGGCCGCGGCGGACCGCGTGATGCTGCTCAGGCGCCGCAAGTCCCGCATTTATTACCTGCGCCGGTTTTTCGATTACCCGATCTCGCTCAGCAAGGACACGCTGGTCAAGCTTGGCTTGTGGCGAACCTTCAAGATTGGAGTCAGCTACGTTCGGAGCGCCCTGTTTCCTCTCAAGCGCGAAGATACCCTGGAGCAGTTCTTCATCAACCGTTTCGGCAGGGAGCTGTATGACACGTTTTTCAAGTCCTACACCGAGAAGGTCTGGGGCGTGCCGTGCGACCACATCAACGCCGAGTGGGGCGCCCAGCGCATCAAGGGCCTGTCAGTCTGGGCAACGCTGATCCACGCACTGAAGAAAGTGTACCAGCGTGGCAGCAGCGACATTGGACAGAAGGACACGCAGACATCGCTGATCGAACAGTTCCTCTACCCCAAGTTCGGCCCTGGACAGATGTGGGACGAGGTGGCACGCCACATCGTTGAAATGGGCGGGGAGATCCGTACCGGTTGCCGCTTCGAGCGCATTATCACCGATGGCTGGCAAGTTCTTGCGCTCGAGGCCACCAATTCCGCAACGGGGCGGACGGAGACCTTTCAGGGTGATTACTTCTTCTCCACAGCCCCGGTACAGGAACTTGTGAAATCGTTCGACGTCGCGCCGCCACAAAACGTGCTGGACGTCTCGGACGGTCTGGTTTACAGGGACTTCATAACGGTGGGCCTCCTGGTTCGCTCGCTTCGAATCAATGACCAGACGCCGCAGGGGAAGAAGCTGATCAGCGACAACTGGATTTATATCCAGGAACCCGACGTGCTGCTCGGCAGGCTCCAAATCTTCAACAACTGGAGCCCGTTCATGGTGGCCGACCCGGCGAATGTCTGGTTGGGCCTTGAGTATTTCTGCAACCAGTCGGACGAGATCTGGAACCTCTCCGATGAGCGCATGGTCGCCCTCGCAAGCCAGGAACTCAGCAAGATCGGCATCATCGACGCCAAAGAGGTGCTCGACTCAACGGTGCTGCGGATGGAAAAGACCTATCCCGCGTATTTTGGCACCTACGACCGCTTCGCTGAGATTCGCGAGCATGTCGACCGGTACGAAAACCTGTTCCTGATCGGCCGCAATGGCATGCACCGCTACAATAACCAGGACCATTCCATGCTGACCGCCATGATGGCCGTGGACAACATCCTGGAAGGGAGAACCGATAAGAGCAACCTATGGGAAGTCAACACGGAGGTGGATTACCACGAGGAAAAGGGCAATGCAAACGGCAGCCTCGACGGTGAGCGCCAGCGACAGGCCTCCTTTGAAAACCCAACGATTTCACCCCGCGAGTCCTGAAAAGTTATGCATACTCCAACAACAACTTCGGCGACAGCAGTCACAACCGGCATTCGGCCGGCGAATCCCGTGGCGGCGGTGGTTCCACTCCTACTGAAGTCGTGCCTGGTCCGGCCCGCGCATACCATTGCTCATCAATTCGCACGATATCTGATTGTGGGCGGCGTGGCGTTCCTCGTCGACTTCGGTTCGTTGTACCTGCTCACCGAGTGGTTTGGCCTGTATTATTTGCTCTCTGCGGCTGTCGCCTTCTTGCTTGGCTTGACCACGAACTATTTACTGAGCCGCGTGTGGGTGTTCGACCGGAGGACCATGCGCAACACGACTCTCGAGTTTCTGGTCTTCGCTGTGATTGGGGTGGTCGGTTCTCGGACTGACCGAAGCAATCATGTGGTTCGTGCGGGAGCAGATTCACTTCCACTACCTGATCGCCAAGGCTATCAGCACCGGAGTCGTCCTGGTGTGGAACTTTGGCGCCCGAAAGGCGTTGCTCTTTCGCTAGTTTCCGGCATAGAGCTAATACGCGGATACGAGACGTGAGCCGATCTTAGGTTCGCCATCGCTGAGGAAAGAACAGGGAGAAGCAGCATCCATGCGCATATTGGTCGTCAGCACGACCATGCCGTACCCCGCCATTTACGGCGCCGCCATCCGGACTTGGTCCTTGCTTAAGGCGCTCGCCAGCGAGGGTATGGAAACCACCTTCCTGACGTTCACTCCGGCGCCTCAGCCGGCGGGCGGTTTGCAGCCGTTACGGTCGCTCTGCCAGCATGTTCACACGGTATATCTCCCGCCGAAGAGCCTGTCGAGTTCATCCGACTACGGCCGCCGCGCAATAGCCCTCTTGGATCGCTATCCGTATGCTGTCCTGCGCTTCCGGTCCCCCGAGATGCGCCGCTCGATCGAGGAGCAATTATCGGCACGCACGTTCGACGCCGTCATTGCAGACATGGCTTTCGCGCTCGTCAATCTGCCGCCTGTTTCCGCTCCGCTGATCGTGAACCAACACAATATCGAATACATGATTCTGAAGCGCTACCTGCGATTCGAGCGGAACTGGGTGAAACGCGGGTATGCGTGGCTGGAAAGCGAGAAACTCCGCCGATGGGAGCAAGACGCTTGCGGGCGCGCAAGCCTGAGCTTGGCTTGCTCTGAGTATGACCGCGGGGTCCTGCTGGCTGCCGGCTCCAAAGGCCCCATCGCGGTGGCGCCCAATGTCGTCGACACAGACCATTACACGCCGCGGCCCGGCGACGGCGAGCCGTTCACGGTGATGTACCAAGGCGCCATGGACTGGCTTCCGAACCGGGATGCCGTCGAGTACTTCGCCTTCTCAATCCTTCCCCTCTTGCGCCAGCGCATCCCCCAAGTCCGGTTTGTAGTCGCGGGGCGCAATCCATCCCCCGGCTTTATCCGGCGGTTTCGGGACGACCCCGGCATCGAGTTCACGGGGACGGTCGATGACATGCGGCCCGTCATCCAGCGGGCGCAGGTCTGCGTCGTCCCTCTGCGCATCGGCAGCGGCACCAGGTTGAAGATCCTCGAATCGGCGGCAATGGGCAGACCGGTGGTGGCGACCCGGTTGGGCGCCGAGGGGCTGGATTTTCAAAATGGCGAGGAGATCATCCTGAATGACGAACCGCGGGAGTTCGCGGACGCGGTTTCCGATCTCCTGCTGAACCCCGGCCAGCGAAACGCTCTCGCGGCGGCGGCGCGCCAGCGCGTGGTGCGCGATTACAGCTTCCCGGCATTATGCGTCGCGATTCGTGCGGCCCTTCATTCAGTGGCGCCCGCCGCGGCGTTGGCGGCAGAGATGCGGCCATGATTTTCTACTACATCTTCGTACTCACGCTCCCCTTCGTCGCCCATCCCTGGTTCGGCATAGGCTTTGGCGAAATCACGGTCGAGAAGGTAGTGGCCGCCGCAGCCATCGTCTACGCAGTAGTACACCTCGCGCTCCGCGAGAAGAAGCCGGTCTTCATCGATACGTGGCCTGCCCGCGCCTTTCTCGTGTTTTTCCTGTTATCGCTGGGCTCGCATTGGTTGTTTGGCAGTAACGCACCGACGGACCAGGCCTTCGGCTTCCATCCTTTCAATTTCCTGCTGGTGATCTTTATGACCGTATCGGTGGTGGATACCATCCCGCGCTTGCGTTGGACTCTGCTCACCGCGGTCGCTTCGCTCGCCTGGGCTTCGCTCTATATGCTCCGGGATTATCAGGGTGGGTCCGCCACTTACGGGGCCGGCTACCGGCCCGGCTACGTTGTGGGCGACCCGAATTATTTCGCCAGCTCGGCTCTGCTTTGCCTGCCGCTGGCGTGTCTCTTTTCGCGATCGATGCCGCAACGGTGGCTGCGCTGGTCCTGCGCCGCCTCGGTGGTGCTGATCCTGGCGGCTTTCATCGTCTCGGGTTCGCGCGGGGGGTTCCTGGGTTTGATCGCCGTTGCGCTGATCCTGATCTGGCATTCGAAACGGCGCCTGGTGGCGCTCATCCTGGTGGCGTCCCTCGGCGGGGCCTTTCTCGCAGTCGCGCCTTTTACGCCGGCAGACCGTGTGCTGCATTCCAACGGCTCCGGCGAGGGTGGCAAAGAGGCGCGCCTGATCCTGTGGAGCGCCGGCTGGCGCATGTTCCTCGATCATCCCGTCCTGGGAGTAGGCTATGGCAACTTCCGCAGCGTCGCACCCCGATATGTCACCAAGGACGTCGGGCATGACTTTCTTCCGCACAACGAGTACCTGGAACGGCTGGCGGAAATGGGATTGCCTGGACTGCTCGCCTTGATCGGGATGTTCGTCGCGAGCCTTGTAACCTTGCATCGCGTTCGCCGTGCCGCGAAACGGTGCGGTTTGCGATTTCTGGTGAATGCCGCCTTGGGTATTCAAACCGGCCTGATTGGCTTCGCCATATCGATCTTCTTTCTTTCCGCCGGCTTCCTGAGGCTGTTCTGGTTCATGGTGGCTATCTCCGCGTGCATGCCGTCGCTGGCTGCCGACGCTACCGCCAGGAAACGGGCGCGCGGCAGGCGGGGCCGTTCGGGCGCCGCATTGGAGTTAGAGGCCCCGGTTGGCGCGGCGCCATGCCAATATGAGGAACGTCGTGAGCGGCGGCCTTAAACTTGCTCATGCGGGCCACAAGCGGCCTGCTCCGGCATCGAGCGACGATGATATGCCGCCGGTTCGTGTGCTGCACGTCGAGGCAGGCACCTGCTTCGGCGGCTCCCATAAGGCGCTCGCAACATACCTGAAAGCGAGCGCCGCCTCAGACCTCAAGCACCATGTGTTGCTCGTCCATCCCGTGCCGGAGTTCGAAGCAGAGTTGGGCGGTATCTGCCCGGTTACAACGCTTTCAGAGGCTGGTGGCGCTTCGTCCGGGCAGCCGTCCGGAAAGTGGCGGGTTCTGAAGTTCTGGACCGAACAGACACTCCGCATTCGACGCTTCCTCGCGTCCGGCCAGTTCGATCTCGTGCATGTCAATAACACATTCACGTTTCAGCCTTACACGGTTCTGGCATGCCGGCTCACTGGGCTGCCCGCGGTTGTGCATATGCGAAACCCTGTGTCCGATTCCTGGCTCGCACGGCGGATTGCCGGGATGGCGCAAATGATCGTGGCTGTGAACACAGGTCTAGGCCGTTCGATCCAAGAGTGGCGCACACACGACGTGCAGATTTGCTACGACGGCGTGGAACTAGGCGCGGCGAACCCTGAAGCAGCGCGGCAATTGCGAGAGACGCTGCTTGGCAATGGGAGCCTGCTGATCGGCTCGGTGGGGCGATTAGAACTTCAAAAAGGGTACGACCTCCTTCTCGAAGCAGCGAAGGAAGTGATCGCGACACACCCCGAGGTCAGGTTCGCGATTGCTGGGGAAGGGCCGCTACGTCCAGCGCTGGAAAAACGGATCTGCGAGCTTGGATTGCAGCGGCAGTTCCAGCTCTGTGGGTTCCGCTCGGACGTAGCGACGTTTCTACAGGCAGTCGACATATTCGTCTGCTCTTCACGATACGAAGGCGGTCCGATGACCGTTGTAGAAGCGCTCTTGATGGGTAAGCCAGTGGTTTCAACCACGGTTGGCTTCGTGCCCGAGGTGAGTTGCGATGGACGGTACGCGTATCTGGCGCCTGTCGAAGACGCCGGAGCGCTGGCAGCGGCAATGCACCTTGCGGTCGCTGCAATCGGCAGGCCCCGCAATGGCGACGAGCAGGCCCGAAACCGCGCACTCGGATTTACTGACCCGTCCGTCGCTGCGAAAAGATTCGATGGACTGCTTCGCGGGGTGGCCCGGCAATACCAGAACCCGAAGCGGTGATATACCAGGCACATAACGGGCACGACCGCAAGATGAATCTGGACTACTGTGTACTTACGGCAGGCCGAGCCGCGACGGCGCATCCGGCGGTTTTCCTCTGTGCTGTGCGATTTGATCCTTAGCGGCGTGGGTCAGGAGTTTCTATGAAGCCCTTTTTGGTCACCGCCAAGTTGGTGTCTGAAATGCACGCTGAAACAGAAAACAGCCGTGGGGCGCTTCTTCATTCAGCGCTCGGTCCCGGCCTGAGGTGTAACGAATGAGAGCGTTGGTCCAATCGGAACAAGGCAAGAGGCTTAACTAGAATATGCCTGACTCCATTATCTGCTTGTCCCCCTTTCCCTGGGAAGGATGTTGGCAGCCCACCCACGCTGTGGCTCGAGCTTTGGTGAAACACGTACCAGTTCTTTTTGTGGAACAGGCCCCGCTTTGGAATCCACGCGATCCGAACTTCTCTTCCCATCATGTGCGGCGCGGCCTGGGCCAATGTCTCACGAAGACCGAGGCCGGCGTTTATGCGCTGACTCCACGAACCATGCCACTTGGGCGTTTCGATAGAATCCGCCGACTGAACGAAAGGTGGTACGTCGCTGCGATTGAGGCAGCACAAAGAAGCTTGGGGTTCCGATCGCCACTTTATTGGGTTTCCTATTTCGAGGGGTGTTTCTCTTTGATTGAGAAGTTGAAGCGCCCTATCTATGTGTATCATTGCCTGGATTTTCTTCCGTTTGCTGATGCGACTGAGGAAAGGGCACTTGCGCAGAACGCCGCGGTTGTGTTCAATGTGAGCCCGCCCTTGCTCGAGGATCACAGAGGCTGTTGCGAAAGGAACGTTTTGTTGCCGAACGGTGCTGACCTGGATTGCTTCCAGCCGGATCGCTATCGAGATCAACCCCGGCCGCCCGATCTCCCAGTTGGCAAGCGTATCATCGGTTTTGCAGGGATGATCAACAACATGACGGATTTGAGTCTCCTTGCGGAAATCGCAAGGACCTACCAGTCCGATTATGTCGTCACAGTCGGCCCGGTTCGGAGTGGCGCCTCCGGCCCCCAAGGCGAGCAAAGAGAGGCTCTTAAAAGGCTCAAGGAACTGCCCAACGTGTGTATGCTTCCCTTCCACCCTGTACAAGAACTTGCGCGCTATATCGCCGCATTTGACGTCTGCGTCGTGCCACGTGTCATGTCCCGCATGACTCTCGCTGCCGATCCGTTGAAATTCTACCAGTATCTCGCGATGAGAAAACCGATCGTAAGCACCAGCCTCCCAGCACTCGAGCGCTACGCGAAGCTGTGTTACCTGGCTGGGACTCGAGACGAGTTTCTGACCCAGGTTCGCAATGCTTTAAGCGAAGTAACGAGCGAGGAGATGGCGGAGAATCGGGATGCCGCTGCACGACAACGAAGTTGGCCCGTACTGGTCGACTGGGCCTATCGCTATGCACTGGAGTGTGTTAGCGCCAAGGAGGTGACGTAAGATGGTGCCTTCTCTGGCGGCAGACTCGAATCGCACTTCGTTTTGGAGTTGCTTAAAAAAGCGATCACACTGCACGTGACTCGAATTGCCGCCATCAAAGAAGCCGTCGCGCCGGTAAGTCACCCAGGGTTGCAGCACCGTGTGCTGCGCGGAGGCGCTTGGCTGCTCGGGGCCGATCTAGCCAACCGCGCGATTGGGCTGGTCAAGATAACGATCCTGGCGAGTCTGCTCGCCCCTAAGGACTTTGGCCTTATGGGAATGGCCGTGCTGGTCCTCTCCTGGTTCGATACGTTCAGCCAGACAGGGTTCTCGACCGCCCTAATCCGCAAACCGGGAGACGTAGGGTCGTATTTAGGCACCTTCTGGACTGTTCAAGCAATTCGCGGCGCTTTGCTATCCGCCGTCCTATTCGCCAGCGCCCCCTTAGTGGGGTCGCTCTTTCACAGCCCTGAGGTTGTCCCGATTGTCCGCGCTATTTCCGTGGTCGCACTTTTCAAGGGGCTGGCGAATCCTGCGGTGATCTACCTACGCAGGCAGTTGAGGATGGACCGGGAGGTGATCTGGCGGGTAGGGGGCAATCTAACAGGATTTCTGGTGGCGGTTCCTTTCGCACTCCGGTACCGCAGTGTCTGGGCGCTGGTGGCTGCTGCATTGGCAGCCAATGTAGCCGAATTGGCTTTATCGTACCTGGTTATCGCTCACCGGCCCAAATTCGAGTTGGATTGGCCAAAAGCGCGCGAAATGATGCGCTTCGGGAAATGGATCTTCTGGTCCAACATGGCATCGTACCTCAGCCTATACGCGGATGGCTGGGTGGTCGGACGCTTCCTTGGCGGGATTTCTTTGGGGTACTATCAGGTGGCTCAACAGTTTGGGATGACCCCGCTGACGGGGGTCAGCGGCCACATTACCGCTGTGGCGCTACCGGCCTTCTCCAAACTGCAAGACGGGCCGTCGCTGCGGTCAGCGTACCTGCGTTCGGTCCGATTTGCCTCAACCGCATTGTTCCCGTTGGGTGCTCTGGTGACGGCATTTGCGGACATCCCGATACGGATCGTGTTGGGGGAAAAATGGATGCCGGTCTGCCCGTTGTTACGCCTGCTGACCTGGGTGGGCGTACTGACGGCCCTAAGCGGCGTCAGCATGGCTTTCCTGCAGGCCGTAAACCAGCCGAACCATGCAGCCCGAGCGGCCTTCCTGCGGTTCGCGGGTTTCGCCGTGTTGTTTTACCCTTTGATGAAATTTTATGGGGTTACGGGCGTGGCGCTCGCCGCTCTCATATCTAGTCCGATCAGCCTTTGTTACCTGTACGTCCGGACAGCGAAGGTTTTGGGATGGGACTGGGATCTCCTGCTGATCTTCCGGCCCGCGCTGCTGGCGTGCACGCCTGTTCTGGCTTCGTTGGCCTTGGCGCCCTTTGCCCTTCCTGTTTGGATCCGTATTCTTGTCGCCGGCCTTGCCGGCTTCTGCTGCATCGCGATCATGGCACGGCAATTGTGGCCGCTTTTCCAGGCCACACGCGACGGTAGCTGATGCCCCCGCAAAATCGTCAGTACCAGTCCTTCTCCCGCCTGCAAAATGACTGATAAACGCGGCTCCACCCTATTCACGCCGTCTCAGGTGCGCTGCATATGCATCTGCCTGCTGTTCGCCGCGTATTTCGGTTTGGCTATGTTTCGGCTTGGCTGGGCCGACGTCGGCAGCGATGAAGGACGTTTCGGGGTTTCGGCCGTCAACATTCTCACCGACGTGCGACAGTTAGCCATTGTGTCGGAGGATCCTCTGGGCGAAGCGGGAACCAAACCATACTTCTATCCTCTTGCAATTGCGGGATCCATGACGGCGCTGGGAAAATCCGAGTTTTCCTTGAGACTGGTCAACGTCGTCGTTCTTGCGTTGGCGGGCCTCGCGCTCTATGGCGCTATCTGCGGGGCCTTGGGAAGTAAGGGGCTCGGGATATTCACGCTTGCTTTCTTTCTGCTGAATCCATGGACCATCACCTATGCCCACAACGCGATGCCCGAACCGATGGTGGTCTTCTCAGGATGCCTTGCGCTGCTTGCTGTCGAACGGTGGCATCGGACCTTTCGGATGCGTTGGCCCGTTCTTTGCGGGCTCGCCCTCGGCATCGGCTATTTGTCCAAGCTCTGGCTGATCGCGCCTTTCGCGGCAGCCTGCGCCGGGGTGTTCGTTGGGATTGTCTTTCGCCGGCGGAACGCCCGCGCGTGGACCGGCTCCGTGCTGGCAGGGTTGATTTTCGGTTGCGTCGCCGCGTCGCATCTGCTGCTGGCGCTTTGGCTAACCCCCGCGCTCTTTTCCCACTGGCGGAATATATATTTCGTTTTTAGCCTCAAGAGTCGAGTTGCAGGTGCGGGCTATGACCCGGCAATGTGGTTCAGGCCATGGTGGTTCTATGCAGGGGCCGCATTCAAAGCAAGCTGTTTCGCTCTTCCCCTGCTATTCATTGGCATTAGGGAGATCCTGATCGCAAGGCCGAAGGTCGTCGGTTATATCGCACTGGCTCTGCTGTCGCCGGTCTTGATTTTTTCGGCCGTCGCAGTCAAACAGACCAGCTACGTGTATGGTGCGCTTCCAGCCATGGCGTTCATCGTGGCGCTCGGCTGCATCGCAATCTGGCGCGGCGGAAAGAGCCAAGCCCTGATTTGGGCCACGCTCCTGTCCGCCGGCGTGGCCGGGCTTTTTTTTGCCGCGCATTTGTTTGGTGCTAAAGAACTTCTGGCGATTGAGGGTCTCTATTGCGTATACCTCGGTTGCGCGGCGGTAACGCAGCGGGGTGAACGATCTCGAAGGATCTCGTTGGCGGTGGTTTCGGTGGCGACACTCTGCGCGATGCTGGCGGCAGACGTGGTGGCGGTCGATGGGACGCTTCGCCACCGCACCAATTATCGCGAGATTGCGGCTTTCTTAAGACCATTAACCGCGGGTACACGGCCGCAGGATAGGGTGTTCGTCGCCCCCGAATTCCCGGCAATGCAGTTCTATACGTTTCGCAGCGGTGAGTACTGGAGAACATTCTATTGGCGAAAATCACCGGATTCGCTTGCACGCGATCTGGAGGCGTCGACGCCGAAATTCTTCATTGTCGATCCAAGTGAAGCGCTTTATGGCAGCCAGTTGGAACCCGACATGGTTCGACTCTTGCGTGAGCATGCGCGGGATGTTACGACGGAAATTGAGCGCTCTAGTGGAGACGAATTGCACGTCACGGTATTCAGGACACTTGATCCACAGGGGTCGCACGAGTGATTAGGTCAGTGCCACCTCCCGGAGGGTCTGCGAGTCGCCCAAAAAAACGGGTGCCACGTGGGTCCGGAAACCCCCACAGTTTTCGAAGTTTCCAACCGTGAATCCGCGATCCCGCCGACGAGGGGCAGACGCCGTTCACTCCGGGCCTAGCGCACCTTCGCCATCCAGGCAGCCAAGGCGTTGCGCACTGCGGTGACCGCATCGCCGTAGTTAGCAGCTTCACCTCCGCAGGTGTACGACTGTAGGGGCATGGAGCACGCGCGTGTCCCGGTTGTCGCCTCCACGCCGTCGTAGGCGTTATCCAAGGGCGGAGACCAACCCGAAATTGGCGTTCTCGCTGCTAGTGTCTGAGTATGACCAAAACTGGATCCCCATGTTTTGATAGGACGTGCCTCCAACTCCGCGAGCCGTGAGATCGGCATTGATACCTGCAGCCATCGCAGCACCGCGAAGCTGTTGCGTCGCGTAATTGGTCGATCCCGTTATCGGGTTCCCCGAGAATGGTGAGTCTGCCTGCGCCGTATATCCCTCCCAGGCGTCCACGATGGGTTTGTCCCCTAAACCCCAGGTGACAAGCATATTGAGCAAAGGCTGCGTGACTTGGCTGAATGTCATGAAATCGGCGTGAGCCGCCGTAGCTTGAGCGACCTGTTTCCTTGGGCATCCCATATGGCCGCCGATTCCCGACACCGCTCCGAAGAACAATTTTCCGGGATAATATGAACTGGAACGAAGCGTATCAACTGTGCTCGTGTAATACGCACCAACATAGTTGTAGAGCCAGCCGCTTAGGTCCGCCCAGACGTTCGCGTTGGCTGCCGGCAAACCAGCAGCATTCCCTGGCTTCGCTAACATGCCATCCGTTGTTCCTAGCCATGCAGCATGCGAGCCGTTTTCATCAGCAAGGGTGGTCCCCACCGCAAACCCATTCACGTCATAATCGACAGTTACCGTATGCGCTCCTGGCAGCGCCGAGGTCCACTGATACTGGAATTGTACCCAGTAAGAGGATGAAATGGCTGGGCTGATCGTGAAAGATGTGATCGTTCCGGCAGAATAGTTAATTGTGCCGGTAACAGTAAACGGCCCTTGAGGAACGCAATTACCGTCGTTGCCCCAACCATTCCCGGCTCCATTATCGTCGCTAATACGGCAGTCTGGGGCAGAAGTTCCACTGCTGCCTTCCAGTCGTAGGACGATTGATCCTGGAACTACGTTGGCGTTCCCAAGATTGATCGTTCCCCAGGACGTTGACCCTGCGCCTTGTATGTTTAGCTGATTGCGAGCTGTGGATGAGATCACGAGGTGCCCGTTGGAATAATTGATCGTGCCACTAATCGCTGTTGCCCCGTCCGGCCACCGGCCCACGATGGTGCCAAGCGCCCTACCCGGATCAGTCATCATTGGCACACCGTCCACTTTAATCACTAGTGATTCGGGCGAGACACCAGAATGAGCTAGCGTGTGGGAAAGGCCCGTCACCGTGCTATTCGTTGTTCCAACAACTTCGCCACTATAGCGCGTGGCGGCTGTATTGAAAGCTGTGTAATTGCTTCCCCATGCCGCGTTCAGGGCCGCAACGGTTGTGTACTTAGTCTGGAGGTACGACACTAGATTGTTCTTGGCGTAAACTTCGGGGTTGGTGAAAATCCAGTTCAGGCCGTCATAAGGATTGCCGGCGTCCTGCCACTGGGCATAGAAATTCAAGGGAGATGCCAGCGCCATCCAACCGAGGTGTGGATGATACGTGGCGTCTGGAGTCACGCAGTCGTCCGGCCCAGGCCCAAACCCGTAGGTGTAGTCAGCATCGCCAATCGTAACTCCCATGTTATAAGCATTCTGGGTTACTTGTGCATAGGGATCGTAGATTAGATTGCCAGGTGACATCCGAGCCGCTGCGAAGTTGAGCACATAGGTTGCGAAGTTGGGGTCAAAGCCATCGGCCATCGTCGCGTTCCAACCAGTGTAGTAACCTGCTGCTTGATCCAAATCCTTCACGGCGTCAGTAGGAAGGATCTGGCCACCAACCATGCTGCGCCTGCCGACCGCATCATAGACGAAGGAATCTCCGCTAAAGTATGGGACACGTTCGTTTAATAAAGAGGCATTCATGTCCGACATAAGGCCGATGTCCTGTTCTTCAGCAATACAATTAAAACCCCAGCCAGTGTAGCGGTCCAGGGCGGCTTTTTCCCAGTTGAGTCTGCTGCCATACTTTGCCGTCACGTTCAAACTGGAGGGAAGCCCAGGACCGTACTGAGACCCGCACCAGAGCCCATGCCCAGCCGGTGTGGTGAACAACCAGCGCCCGTTGCCGTCGGCAGTCGGGTACTTCTCAACGCCCCATCTTCCACTGATACCACTAGGGGACGTGAGGGTCATCAACCCGCCGTACTGGTCTGTAGCGGGTGCGGCAGTGACGTTGATCGTCAGCGCCTGCGATGCCGTATTGTGCGGCGAAGCGGAGTCCGTGACCATCGCCGTAAAGCTGGAGGAACCAACGCTCGATGAGGTGCCGGAAATGGCACCCGTAGCCGAGGCGAGGGTCAAGCCGAACGGTAATTGACCGGCCGAGATCGACCATGTGTAAGGTGAGGTTCCTCCAGTGGCGGCTAAAGTCGCGCTATAGGCCGATCCAACGGTGCCGGCCGGCAGGCTGGTGGTGGTGATGCCCAGTGGTGAGCAAGTCGTGCACGAGGCGGCGGCGATCACAATGGCGAGCGCCGCTGTCGCCTGGTATCCCGCGGCGTCGGTCACTTTCACGGTTACATTATATGACCCGGCCGCCGTCGGCGTACCGGAAATTGTACCGGTACTAGCGCTCAGGGAAAGACCACCGGGTAGTGAGCCCGAAGCTACGGACCAGGTATAGGGCGCCACACCGCCCGTCGCCGCGAGGCTGGCGGTGTAAGCTGTGCCGACGGTCCCGCCGGGCAGGCTGGTGGTCGTGATCTGCACGGGAGGGATCAGGGTGACCCCGGCGGATGCCGATCTGGCCGGGTTTGCCACGCTGGTCGCGGTGACCGTGACGGAACTCGTGGATGCGACCGTCGACGGCGCCGTATAGAGTCCAGCGGATGAAATCGCGCCCGTCGCCGGCGCGATCGACCACGTTACGCCGGTCGAGCTTGTGCCCGTGACGGTAGCCGTAAATGTCTGACCCTGCGATGGAAGCATGGTGGCCGCAGTTGGCGTCACGGAGACGCCCACCGGCGGATTCAGGGTCACGGTGGCGGTGGCGGATTTGGTCGCATCGGCCACGCTGGTAGCGGTTACGGTGACTGTCTGGGAAGTAGAGATTGAGGCCGGCGCGGTGTAGAGTCCCGCCGTGCTGATGGCGCCCACCACCGGGCTGATCGACCAGGTAACGGCGGTATTGCTTGTGTTGGTGACGGTGGCGGTGAACGTCTGAGTCTGAGACTGCGTCAAGGTCGCGCTGGCCGGAGTGACCGTGACGCCCACCGGCGGATTTAGGGTCACGGTGACGGTGGCGGATTTCGTAGAATCGGCAACGCTGGTGGCCTTTACGGTGACCGTCTGGGAACTCGCGATCGTGGCCGGCGCGGTGTACAGGCCCGCCGCGGTGATGCTGCCAACTACCGGGCTGATCGACCACGTGACGGCGGTATTGCTGGAGTTGGTCACGGTAGCGGAGAAAGCCTGGGTCTGAGACTGCGTCAACGTCACGCTGGCCGGAGTTACCGTTACGCCCGCCGGCGGATTCAGGGTCACGGTGGCGGTGGCGGATTTGGTCGTATCGGCCACGCTGGTGGCGGTTACGGTGACTGTCTGGGAACTCGCGATCGCGGCCGGCGCCGTGTATAGGCCGGCCGCAGTGATGCTGCCCACCGCCGGGCTGACCGACCACGTGACGGCGGTATTGCTGGTGTTGGTCACGGTGGCGGTGAAGGCCTGGGTCTGAGACTGCGTCAACGTCACGTTGGCCGGAGTGACCGTCACACTCACCGGGGGATTCAGGGTCACGGCGGCGGTGGCGGATTTGGTCGCATCGGCCACGCTGGTGGCGGTTACAGTGACTGTCTGGGAACTGGAGATCGTGGCCGGCGCGATGTAGAGGCCCGCCGTGCTGATGCTGCCCACCTGCGGGCTGATCGACCACGTGACGGCGGTATTGCTGGTGTTGGTCACGGTGGCGGTAAACATCTGGGCCTGAGACTGCGTCATGGTCGCGCTGGCTGGTGTGACCGTGACGCTCACCGGGGGATTCAAGGTCACGGTGGCGGTGGCGGATTTCGTGGAATTAGCCACGCTGGTGGCCCTCACGGTGATCGTCTGGGAACCCAAGATCGAAGCCGGCGCGGTGTACAGACCGGTCGCGCTGATGCTGCCCACCGCCGGGCTGATCGACCACGTGACAGCGGTATTGGTGGTGTTGGCGACGGTGGCGGTGAAGGCCTGGGTCTGAGACTGCGTTAAGGTCACGCTGGCCGGAGTCACCGTCACACTCACAGGCGAACTCACCGGCGGACTCACAGTGACGATGGAGGTGGCGGACTTGGTGGCATCGGCCGCGCTGGTGGCCTTCACGGTGACCGTCTGGGAACTCAGGATCGAGGGCGGCGCGGTGTAAAGGCCGGACGTGCTGATGCTGCCTACTGCCGGGCTGATTGACCACGTGACAGCGGTATTGCTGGTGTTGCTGACGGTAGCGGTGAAGGCCTGGATCTGAGACGGCGTCAAAGTCACGCTGGCCGGAGTCATTGTCACACTCACGGGCGAACTCACCGGGGGATTCAGCGTGACGGTGGCAATGGCGGATTTGGTCGCATCGGCCACGCTGGTGGCCTGCACGGTGACCGTCTGGGAACTCGAGATCGAGGCCGGCGCGGTGTACAGGCCGGCCGCGCTGATGCTGCCCACCGCCGGGTTGATCGACCACGTGACAGCGGCATTACTTGTGTTGGCGACGGTGGCGGTGAAGGCCTGAGTCTGAGACTGCGTCAAAGCCACGCTGCCCGGAGTTACTGTTACACTCACAGGCGAACTCACCGGGGGATTCAGGGTGACGGTGGCGGTGGCGGATTTCGTGGAATTGGCCACGCTGGTGGCCTTCACGGTGACCGTCTGGGAACCCAAGATCGAGGCCGGAGCGGTGTACAGGCCGGCTGCGCTGATGCTGCCCACCGCCGGGTTGATCGACCACGTGACGGCCGTATTTGTATTGGTCACGGCGGCGGTGAAGGCCTGGGTCTGAGACTGCGCTAAGGTCACTCTAGCCGGAGTTACGGTCACGGTCCCCAGCGCTAGCGCCTTAGTCCCTCTCTGTGCAGGCGCTGCCTGGATCTGTTGCGTTCCGGCGAACTGGAACAAGAAGCCTGTCACGATCAGAACGGTCAAGAGACTGGTTGCGCCGCTCACTAAGCGCGGGATTGCTCCGATAGAAAGCTTCGTCAAGCAGTTCGTCCTGTTCCACATAAGCCGCATGGTCTCCCTCTTCTCATCATTTCGTCTCCCGGGCGCTAACCTGGCCAGCAAAAGACCTCAGTTTTGCGCGTTGTTAAGCTGTAGCAGGCTAAGCCCACAGCACGAGCTTCAAGTTGTGCTCTGACACGGGCGGCCTGTGGAACACGGCTAACGCAGAATGGCCGAGGACAGCTTCTTGACAGACATGCACGAGAGACACCTGTCACCCTGGCAGTATAGAGACATGCAACCCTAATAAAAAACAGTCTCAAGAGCTAGCTGCTGCAAGCTATCTTAAGTTGACTTCCCTAGTCGATAGCGACTGGGCCTAACTAAAGTTATGCTTGTGCTCTTGGATGTCAATTCCATCGCCTTGTTGTCTGGACTCAGGCTGCGGGGTCTCTGAGGAGAAACCGAGGAAAGTCATCGGCGTCGATAAGCGCGGCCATCGGACTGGCCAATATTCCGGAAATTCCCCACCGCCGGTCGTGCCGCGTTCGGGCTGAACAGTCGATCTGAACGCCGCTTCCCTGCCCGATGGCAAGCACGAGATGGCTTTCCAGGCCAAAAGCAACCAGGGCGCGATTCGAGATTCCGGCGCAATTCCGGTAACCGTCACACACTAACCGAGGGTTGCCTGTTAATGGTGCAGGAAAGGTCAAGCCTCAGGCCGCTTCAGCCTCCATCTCACGCCGCAGTTCGCTCATCCTGCGAATCGCCTGAGCCGGCCCGGCCTCAGTGGATCCCAGCTTGTACTCCCGATCTCCGAACCGGCCCACGAAGACGCCCGCTTCTACCCGAATGTGCGGCTTCCCGCTCAGGCGGGCAACGATCGCTTGGATATTCAACTGATGCACCTCGGCGAACTTACGAGGTCCGAGCTTGTGATACGAGTCGTCCCCGGTACGGTGGTGCCTTACGCACAGAGGAATGGCGGATAGATCCGATGACTTCTGGCCCAGCCCGTGCGGCCCGGTGTGGGCCGCCTCGACAGAGCGTGTAGTGCGGCACACCGAGCAGGGAAGGCTCCGGATCCACCGCAGGTATCTCGGATGGCGGGCTGGTTTCACCTTCAACTCCTCCTCAATGAGTGCCGCCCGGTGGCCAGACCCGCCCCGGGAACGTCAACACCCCCATCGATCGCCGCCTTGATCGAACGCTTGTCTACCGAAACCTCGGGACTCTTCACCTGCCCGAGCACCACGACACGCTGCTCGATGTCCAACCCATCCAGCATCTGCTCCCACGTCACCGCAGGCATTTTCAGCGTGAGCGTCTTGTATTCCGAAGGAATGGCTGGCTCGTCGGTCACCTCCACCGATGGCGGACACCCCCGCAGGCTGAACGTGGTGGTCTTCCCCTCAAGCGTGCGATATCTCCCTTTGCTATCGGTTCCGAGGCCCTCGATGGTCTCAATCACATAGGCCTCCAGCCGTGCCAGCGCTCGTTCGCAGAGCGCCCGGCGTTGCCGGAGCCGGTCGATCTCGAACCGGGCAAAGTCGATCTGTTGCTCCAGATGCGCCAGGAACTGGCCCACCCGGTCGCGCTTCTCGACGGCTGCAGTTAGAGCGGCCTGGAACTCCGCCCGGAATTCCTGCTCCTGCTCCGGGGATACCATCTCCGCGGTTTCGATCAGGGCCGCCAGCTGGTCCTCAATCACATACAGCGGCGCGGCCGTAACGGCGGGCGAAGGAACTACTGCCAGGACCGCCATCACGCCACCTCCGGTTGCGCCGCCAGGCGCGTCAGACGCCCGTAGCATTCCAGCGCCTTGCCGGCCGATGGGAACTGACCCGGGTTCTCGACGCCGGCCAGTTCCAGTTCCTCCAGATACCGGACTTCTCCCACCCGCTCCCGCATCTGCTCGAACGCCCGCCGCATCTCACCGAAGTTCTTCCATGGCTTCGCGGTTACATCGGTTTCCACTGAAACCACCGGTTTCGGCCGGAGCTCTTCCAGCTTGCGGTCGCGCACGTGCTCCTGCGCCTCCCGCGTCCCCACCGGATGCGAACCGGCGTCGAGGTTCCGCCCGATGGCATCGGTGTCCTCCACGTCTTGGGTAAAGAACTCCGACGCACTCGTGGCAATCAGGGTGGCGGCCACCAGGGCACGCTTCTGCGCCATCTTCTGGATGGTGTTCACCACATCCGCCGCATCCGGATTGGGGATGCGGTAGAGCGCCGTGTCCACATCGATTTCCCAGGCCACTGACTTTCCCCGCCGGGTGAATTTCTCTACCGCTCGCGCGGTTCCGGCGTGAATGGCATCTCGAAACCTCTGCCAGTGCTCGGCCGGCTTGCCATACGAGCCCGTGGTTTCGGCCCGCTCGATCGCAAAGTCGAACTCGCACACCGTACGGCGCACTTCGCGCTTCGGGAGACGAGTGCGATCGAGCTGCTCGGGGACCTGCTCCTCCGCCACCCAGCGGTAGCGATATTTGGCTTCCCAGGAGTTGCAGGAACCTTCGCCCACTCCCACCGCCCGTCCCTCCCGAAGCAGCCGGCAGCGGTAACGCGCATAGCAGAAGACTTCGCCGCCGTGCTCAGCGCCGGTCCAGTCGATGTCTTCCACAATTGGTGTAAACTCCGGCTCCAGGCCGAAGAAGTTGCAGAGCTTCTCGGCTCCTGGCTTGAGCAGGGTGGGCTTGCTGGTGCCGGGGATTTCGCCAAAGTCTTGGTCTTTGACCATGATGCGCCGGGTGAACTCGACGATGGCTGCGCGGCGCGCCAGGGCCACCTCCATGCTCATCGCCGGCAGGTAGACGCTGTCTTTCGCCGAAAGTGGACACGCGGAAGCGAGCACGATTTCGGTGCCGGGGCTTGGTGCGCTATCCTGACGTTGGTGCTGGTTATTGGTCTGAAGAGCTGATTCCCGCGCCACCGGAGCAGTCGAGTTCGCGCTCGGCTGCTCTTCTTGTTTGACAACTCCGCTCCCCAGCCCGCCTTCCATCCCACCGACTGGTTGCAGATCCAGCGTTGCATCAGGTACGACGGCATCTGCAGCAGCGGTTCCGTTTGACGACGCAAGCGGTTGCTGTGGAGCCCTTCTGACGTTCCACTCGATTCTGTTTCGGCTGCCTTCCTTGACCTGCGTCTTGCAGAGCAACAAGGGTTCGCCGGCCCCAATAGCCAACTCCTGGAACCGTTGCTCGACGTAAGGGGGCACGTACATGACCCGGTTGTCGAGGAGTGAAAACATCACCTGCTCGCCGTAGCGGCCCTCGACGCGTTTGCCTGCCTCGAACTGCAGGGTTACTTCCACCGGGGTGTTGATCGGAAACTTCACGACTTCGTTCATTGTTTTCTCCTTTGTTTCTGACTCATTCCTGTTCTCGCTGAGTGGCTGTCGCCATCCATAGCTTGAGTTTATTATGACAAGACCGCTCTTGTCAAGAGTTATTATCAGGTTCAAGCAAGACCGCTTTTGTTACGATGATAGTGTATGGCCAGAAAGAATCCGGCTGCTGTCGCCCTCGGTAGGTTAGGCGGGAAAAAGGGTGGTCGCACCCGCATGGATTCGATGAGCGATGAAGATCGTAGCGAATTCGCGCGTATGGGCGGTTATGCCGGGAGTAAGGCTCGATGGGACGCCTACTACAAGGCGCACCCTGAGAAGCTCAAAGCCAAACTTGCCAAGAAAAAGAAGGCTCCCAAATGAAATTGGTCTGCCTAGTCACCGCAGCCTGTCTCGCTGCGACGCGTGGGTGAAGCGTATTGCGGGCCGGCCGGGATACTGCCCGAAGTGCAAGGAGCACAACTGGGACATCCCCGCTGGCAAGCTGAAGCGCGGAAGGCCGCGGAAAGCGGCAAGATAAAGAAGTGATCGCGATGCGAATCCCCACTCGAATCGCTTGCGCGCCTAGCGGAACTAACCAAGCGAAAGAAATCGAATCTTTCCCGGACGCTGAAGACCATGGAGCGACACGGCTTCGTTCATTTCATCTCAGCCGCGGAGCCCCGGGGATCAGTCATTCCGTGAGTTCCGTACCAGCGGATCTCGTGGACACTGCGGTTGTCAAAACCGGGGCGGGAGGGGACCCACGGGGTTGGAGGTGTGTCCGGCCGAGCAATCAACGCGCTTCCTCGGGCAACCGGGCCTGCAGCGCCTCGACGAACGCAAGTGCTTTGTGCAACACTGCAGCCGCATCAGTCACAGATGGCTCGTCCACATCGCCCGGGTACCGGAACATCCAGGCATATTTCGTGTACTCCACTACCCCATCAATGAATGGCTCCAGTGTCGGATCCAGTTCGACCGCTTGCTTGCCCAGTTTTCCCAGATCGTGGGTCCTGGGGAACGGCTGATCCTGCCAAACCAGAAAGCCCTTCAGTGCTTTCTCTGCTGCTTGTTGGCAGTGGTACAACGCATCTTCAGGTGCTGGCGGCTCGGCGGCTAGATCAATCTGCGCACAGCGGAAGTCCTTATGGGCCTTCTCAAACCATGAGAGGGTGTCCGTGCGGCGCCGCACCTCAGGCTGCATAGAGCAGTATCCCCTCTCGCGCAATGGTCGACGGCAAAGACGCCTTCAAATGTAAGCGATCCTTAAAACCCGAATGGGTCCATACCAACACGTCACTGGCTACCCCGAGCCGCCAAATCGCCTTGTAGGCTCTCCCGCTATCACGAAGAAGCACAGGCATATCGTCGGGAACGACTACCATCAGATCGTAATCGCTATCTGGGCCCGATTCTCCACGGGCGGTGGAACCAAACAAATAGATCCGTTCAGGCCGATAAAGGTCCCGAAGCCGGTGGACGATCTCGGCCAGTATTGGATCGGCGGCGGATGGTGGAACGAAGGTCTGCGAGAACGCTTCCGGCATGTTCTGTCACTCCCAGTTTGCCACAACTCAGCGTCTCTGATGTTGTTAAGTCTATCACTCGGTTGCGGCTACCAGTGGAAGTCCAAAACCGCAGACCGTCGGCGCCAGTGCCCGGGCTGCAAGCAGACCCGCTGGGACATCCCCGCTGGCAAACTCAAGCGCGGAAGGCCACGGAAAGCGTCAAGATAAAGCAGCGATCGTGAGGAAGGGACCGGCGAGAAGGCGAGGGGAGACGGCCAACGCCTTGGGCGGCATCGCCAATGTTAGGCAGCCGGAACGGCATCCGCCCGGAAGGCCACGCCAGCGCACCATCGGTCATGTCACCGCCGGTGCAATAATGGCGCTAATCCTGCGTGGACCTCTGAAGATAATCCGGGAGCGGCTCGGACGCCGCGATCTTTTCCCGAATCACCCACAGATCGCTTAATCCGACGGACACGCGATCGAAGTCCCGGAGTGTTGTTTCAGCCCCTGCCAAACCCCATCTCTTTCCTTTTGCACATCCCCTGCACTTTTCCCGCTTGACTTGCATAATTTCTTGCACATGCTGTACAATTGTACATATGAACCCCCTCAGTAGCGCTCGAATTGAACTCGAATCCCTGCTGAAACGGAAGGCGGAGATCGAACGGAAAATCGAAGCTGTCACAAAATCCATACGGCTCTTGGAGCCGGTCTACGCGCAGGAGCCCGAGTTTGACCGCCTCGGAGGTCTTAGCACGATGTTGGCTGAATGGGAAAACGTAGGGATTACGGAAGCCGTGCTGCGGGTTTTGATGACCAGTCGTGAGGGCCTCCGCCCAACGCAAGTAAGAGACTTGTTGGTGACAAACGGCTACCAAATGCGTGGCGACAATCCGATGTCCACAGTTCATACGGTATTGAAGAGACTGGCAAGCCGACCTGATGGCTCGATCGTTGTGGAGGACAATTCGGGTAAGCTATTGTATAAATATGTTGCACAGGCGGCTGCCGATTCCACGAAGGGTAGACTCCTGCAGCCGTGCGAGAAAAAGCATCCGATGAAGCAGGTGACGTAAAGTATGCAGCGCCGCATTGAGGCACAGCGCCTCACTCTGGAAGGTGGCCGGGCGAAGCAGAGCGTGGCGCGCCGTTAGGGAACCACAATAATGAAGACCATCGTCAAAACGAGCACCAAGAAGCACGTCGAGAAGCTGGAGAAACGGTTAGTACCACCTCCTGAAACGGCATTCAGCCGGCAGCTGATGTTGCGTTTGAAGGCTGGGCTTGAGCGGGTCCGAATATACCGCGAAGCGCATGGCTTGATTGAGCCTGTTGAAGTTCTTCCGCCGGAGCCTGCTGATGCTACCCGCGGCATGACTGAGATTCAAGTCATCACCCGTATTCTGCACCGTGGCCGCAAACGAAACTATCTCCGCTCATTGGGCGCGGAAGAACTGGCCGGCAGAAGTTCTCGGTCCTCCGCTAGCGGATCCATACCATTAGCTGCCGCCAATATCCGCCTCGCTCACGCCATGGCATGGTATTACGATGACCCGTTGGGCTTTGTTCTAGCCGCCTATCCCTGGGGCGTCAAGGGGACTTCACTCGAAAACGAGAGCGGACCCGACGAAAACCAGACTGAGTTTTTGACCGACCTGGGAGCTGCCGTAAAGGCCAGGGGGTTCAACGGCGGCGATCCCGTGATGCCGATCCTGATGAACGTGTCCAGCGGCCACGGCACCGGCAAGTCTGTTCTGGGAGCCTGGATCGCCGACTGGATCCTCAGTACCCGGCCTCACTCGATCGGCACCATTACTGCCAATACGATTAAACAACTGGAAAACCGTACCTGGGCAGAGGTCCAACGCTGGACCAAGCTCTGCATGACGGCACATTGGTTCGACATCCAGATGACCGGCATCTATTTGACGGAAAGTCCCGAGGACTGGAAAGTGGTCATGCAGACTTGCCGGGAGGAAAACTCTCAGTCCTTCGCGGGGCAGCACGCCAAGAATTCCACCTCCTGGTACCTGTTCGACGAAGCCTCCGACATCCCAGACAGCATTTGGGACGTGGCCTTCGG
Source organism: Bryobacterales bacterium (assembly GCA_963842505.1). Lineage (GTDB taxonomy): Bacteria > Acidobacteriota > Terriglobia > Bryobacterales > Bryobacteraceae > PALSA-129. The sequence goes on along the minus strand of CAWJGZ010000001.1, from coordinate 2,134,320 downwards.
CGGCCTCACCGACGGCGAGCCCATGTTTTTCGCCTGGGGCCAGCCCACCAAGTCCAATGGCAAGTTTCACGAGATTACTTTCGGCTCCCAGCGGAATCGTTGGGACCACCGCACCATCGACAGTCGCACGAGCCGGTTCACGAATAAGGCGCTGATGGCGCAGTGGTGCGCCGACAACGGCGAGGATAGCGACTACTTTCGGGTGCGAGTCCTCGGCCTTCCCCCGCGCGCTTCCGACTTACAGTACATTGACTCCGACCGTATCTTCGCAGCGCAAAATTGCGAGGCGTTCCATTTCGAGGACGATCCTTTGGTGGTGGGCCTGGATGTAGCACGAGGTGGAAAGGCCAACAGCGTGTTCCGCTTTCGGCGCGGCATGGACGCCCGTTCGATTCCCCCCATTCGCATCTCAGGGGAGGATTCCAGAGACTCGATGGTGCTGGTGACGAAGCTGCTGCAGGTGATGGATACAGAGTACGAAGGTGTGAAGCCAGCTGCGGCCTTTGTGGATTCCGGTTTCGGCGGCCCCATTGTCGACCGTTGCCGGCAACTGGGCTTCACCAACGTGATCGAAGTGCGATTCGGCGCCACGTGCTCAGATCCAGTGCACTACGCCAACAAGCGTGCGTGGATGTGGTCGCAGGTCAGGGAATTCCTACAGCGCGGCGCGATTGACAAGGACCCGCGGCTGGCCACGGACTTGGCCGGGCCCGCCGTGAAGATGGACAAGCAGGACCGCATCTGCCTTGAATCAAAAGAAGAGATGGAAAAGCGCGGCCTCGATTCCCCCGACGACGGAGACGCCCTGGCGCTGACCTTCGCGCAGTACGTGGCACCCGTCCCGAAGGAGGAGCCCGACGAAGATGAAGAGTACGGCACGGGCTGGGGCAACATTTTACTCGGCGGGCATTACGGCTGGACGAGCCGATGAGACGGACGACCTGGAGCTTGGATCGCTTGCGATTTTAGCGGTTTTCAGCCGATTTCAGGCCGGCAGAATCCGATCAGATAGGAGTATCACCATGTCGACGACGGAGGGAAAAAGGAACGGCGGCCAGTTCATCAAGGGAAACAGCGGCAATCCCTCCGGTCGCCCGCCAGGAAGCCGCAACCGAGCCACGTTGCTGCTGGAGTCCATGTTAGAAGGCGAGGCGCAACAACTGATCCGCAAGGTCATCGAACTAGCTCTCACGGGAGACACCCATGCCTTGCGGCTCTGCCTGGATCGACTCATGCCTGCGGGCAGGGATCGGTTGGTGTGCTTCGACATGCCACCGATGCAAAACGTGAATGACATCTCGTTGGGGATTACGAGCATCATGGCGGCCGTTAGTACAGGCAAAGTCACGCCGCAGGAAGGCGAGGTGCTCTCCCGCATCCTGGCAGAGCAGGCCAACGTAATGCACGCGCGGGACGTGGATCGACGCCTGGAGAAACTGGAGGCGGAACTTGGATCAACCAACAGCTCCGGATGAAGCCATTATCATTACCATCCAGCAGTCATGGATCGTGATGGAGACTGTGGTTCGAGAGTACTGAGAACACAATTCGAAGAAACATTCACAAGAAGTCGGTTCCGTGTCGCCCAAAATCACCGCGAGAAACACTCAGGGCCCTGGCACTGGATGACAGCGCCGGAAGCTTCAACCGGCCAAAGGGGAGACCATGACTAACCTTAGAACGCGCGTCCTACGTCTGCAGCGCCGGGAGCGTCGGAACATGTCGCCCAACCTGTATTTTAGCTGTTATTTACAGAAAAAACGGGGAGTACCTCGGCATTGCGCCTCATTTCCGGAGGGGATGTCGGCGCACCTGCCACCACCGTCAGGCGTTGCTATCAGTTCGCAGGGTAACCGTCACGCACGAGCGGAGGGTCGGCCTGAATTCGCGCAGGGTGCGGTGGATGGAACGATCTTGGTGGTGAGCGCGGAAGGAATCGGACCTTCAACCTACTGATTAAGAGTCGCAAGCATAAACTCTTGTGAAGTCAATGAGATGCGGCCTTGCTGGCGTGATTTCATGGGATTAGCGGATAATTTGCGATACTCCCAGGCGCCCCTGTTCCACACCCAAATTGGCTGATGGTAAGACGTGTCTGTTGCCGGCGTGCAAGGAGTTCCTTCTTCGCTTGTCGGACTGGGAGAGTCAATCCGTAGATCCGGTTGACCAAACTTTCGGATTAAGAACCACTCTTTTGTAACTGGGTAGAGCGCCCCATCGCCGGTCGCCCTTGCAAATGCCAGTGCCAATCCTGGGGAAATTGTGAAACAAATCGATCCGGGGGCCATTTCTGTTCCGCGAGCATTTCCCGCATTTTGTGCTCCCAGATTCGTCTCTCGGGGGGTGAGGGTGGCACACTACGTGCTCCGGAGGAGTACCGATAGGCGCATGGGAGAACCTAAAGACAATGATTCGAAACCCTTCATTTCCAAGCCGCTGGCCCCTCGCCGAGGTGGCACTATTGGCAATCATTGCGTTGCTCCTGGCGGGTTGCCGCACTCCCGAGCAGAAGAAGGCCCGGTTCCTCGCTACCGGCAACCAGCTCCTGAAAAAGCAGGACTACAAGCGTGCGGTCCTCCAGTTCAAGAATGCCGTCCAGTTGGGTCCTAAGGACGCGGAAGCTCATTATGGACTGGCGCAGGCCTACTTGGCGCTGGGCGGGTTCAAGCCGGCAGTCGCCGAGCTGTTCAAAGCCGCGGAACTCGATCCGAAGAACGCCAAGGCCCAGCTCTCGCTCGCCGAACTGCTGGCCGGCTCTTCCAACAAGGACTTGATCGAAGACGCATACAGACGCGCGGCGGCAGTTTCCGGGGCGGCTCCCGACGATGCCGACGCTCTTACTATCTTGGCGCTTACGGAACTGCGCCTGGGCCAGCCGGAAAACGCGGAAAGAGACACCCTCAAGGCTCTGGAAAAGGCGCCGGCGAACCTGAAGTCTTCCCTGCTGCTGGTGGCGATCAAACTCGGCCAGGGGGATCTGGCAGGCGCGGAGCAGGCCCTGAAACAGGCTGTCGCGGAAGCTCCCAAATCGGCTGAGCCGCTGCTCGCTCTGGCACGGTTCTACCGCGGCCTCCGCCGGTTTTCGGAAGCAGAAGCCCGGTTCCAGGAGGCTGTTCAGATTGATCCCAAGAACGGACAGGCCCTGGTCGATCTGGCCGCTCTCGAAATGTCCACCGGCAAGAAGCCACAGGCTGAAGACCTCTACCGGAAAGCCGCCGCCCTGCCGGGCCGTCAGTTCAAGGCCGTGCATGCCCTGTTCCTGATGACCGACAACCGGCCGGACGCGGCTATCGCGGAGCTGAAAAACCTATACGGCAAGGACCCGAACGACCGGGAGCTGCGCAACGTGCTGGTCCGGACGTACCTCACGACCAACAAGATCCAGGATGCCACCAATCTGCTTACTACCGTGCTGGCTAAGAACTCCAAGGATGTGGACGCCCTCATGCAGAGAGCCGCTATCCGCATCAACGAAGGACAGTTTGACAACGCTCAAAAGGATCTGCTACCGGTATTGAGCCTCAAACCGGACCTGGGCGAAGCGCACTACCTTTTGGCTAAAGTCCGCCGGGGTCAGGGAAACCCCAGTGGTTACCGGGCGGAGTTGGAAGAGGCAGTGCGGCGCGACCCGCGGCAACTGGCCGCACGCCTGGAACTGGTGACGTTGCTCCTGGCCTCCAACACCCCGCAGGCCGCAATGGAGTTGATTGATCAGACACCGCAAGACCAAAGACACAACCTGCCCGTCTTGATCCAGCGGACAGGAGTACTGCTGGCGAACGGGCGCCTGGATGAGGCGGAGAAAGATATCGCAGCCGGCCTCAAGATGGGCCGGAACCCGCAACTGCTGGTACAGGACGCTATCGCGAAGCTGCAGAGAAAGGACACGGCGGCGGCGCGCAAATCGTTGGAAGAAGCACTAAGCCGAGATCCCGAGAATATGCGGGCGCTGGAGGTCCTCGTTTCCACCTACCGCGCACAGAAACAGATGGATGCCGGCATCTCGAAAGTCCAGGAATACGTGGCCAAGCGGCCGCAATCGGTGGTCCTGCTGCAGTACCTGGGCTCGCTTTACATGGACAATGGGCAGCCGGACCGCGCCCGGGCGACGTTCCTCGCGGCCAAGAGTGCCGACCCGAAGGCCACCACCGTGGATCTGAAATTAGCGCAACTCGATCTGGTGCAAAACCGGCTGGATGAGGCGAAGGCGACATTGACGCCACTGCTGGCCGCCGAAGGAGTGAGTTCGACGGCTCAGCTTATGCTGGCCGAGGTCGAGGATCGGAGCGGGAACTCCGCGGCGGCGATCGCAAATTACCGCAAAGTCCTCGCAAACGACAGCAAGAACCTGATGGCCCTGAACAACCTGGCATATCTCCTGTCCAACGAAATGCAGTCGGACCAGGCCATGGGATACGCGCAACAAGCCAAGGAACTCGCCCCCGGAGACATGGCCGTGGAAGACACTCTGGGCTGGATATATTACCGTAAAGGGCTTTATTCCTCTGCGGTGCCACATCTTGAGGCTGCGGTGGCCAAGGCGCCATCGGCCCGCCGAAAATACCATCTGGCAATGGCCTATCTGAAGACAGGAGACCGCCAGCGTGGCGCTACGATTCTGGAACAAGCAATCAGGATGGACCCGAAACTGCCGGAAGCGCAAGAAGCGCGGCACGTGCTGCTGGAATCCGGCAGCACCGCGCAGCGGAATTTCCGATGATGCGCTCCGCGACCCAAGGTCCCGCGAGCCGGATCACACTATGAGTCATACCGGCGCTCCCGGCAAGACTCGCGGGCTTGTGGCCGCGATCCTGGAAAGACACCCGTGGTTTCGCGTGCTGTGGTGGATCGCAATCGCGATCGTACTGGTGGCATCGCTGCTGCCGAAACGCGAACTAACGAAGGTGATGGCTTTCGTGCCCGACATCAGCAACAAGGTGCAGCACTTCGGCGCTTATCTTGCCAGCGGCCTGCTTTTGTCGCGCTCCCCGCGTGTTAGCGGTGACCACAAAACGTATTTTTCTGGACGGCGTTGGGCGTTCACACAGTGCACCCTAAAGGGGAAAAAGGGAAAGCGGCGCGAGCGAGGGTGCGACGCAGGTAAAGCAAGCGAAAAACCAAAACCGCAAAGCTAGTAAATTGTTGATCTTGCTGGTGAGCGCGGAAGGAATCGAACCTTCAACCTACTGATTAAGAGTCAGTTGCTCTGCCAATTGAGCTACGCGCCCGCTCTTGAAGATATCTGCAATTATAGCATCTCGCGCAGGTTTGTCACGCGGTCGGCGCAGGTTCTTCGTCGAGCGCCGCGGCCACCAGTTGCGCGATGTCCAGCAGCTTCGGGGGCGTCGCGCCGCCGGCCGTGCCCAGGGCGTCGCGGAACATGGTCTGGCAGAACGGACAGGCCGTTCCAATGGTGGCCGCGCCGGTCGCCACCAGCTCTTCCACACGCTCCAGGTTGATCCGCTTGCCTTTTTCCTCTCCCAGGAACATTTGGCCACCACCGGCGCCACAGCAGAAAGAACGCTCGCGCGAGCGGGCCGGATCGATGACATCCGCCACCCGCCCGGCGACGGCGCGCGGTTCATCATATATATTGCGATAGCGGCCGAGGTAGCAGGGATCGTGAAAGACCACGTTGCCGCGCGCCGCGGCTGCTTGCGGAAGGCGATCGAGGATCCGAGCCAGCAGCTCGCTGTGATGCTCGATCTGGAAGGTGGCGCCATACTCGCGCCAGTCTTCGCCAATGGTGCGGACGCAGTGCGGGCAAATGGAGACCATCTTGCGGACGCCCGCGGCGCGCAGGATTTCGATATTGGCTTCCGCGACATTGCTCACGGCGAGGTCATTGCCGAGGCGCCGCGCGGGGTCGCCGGTGCACTTCTCTTTGCGCAGCACGCCGAACGTCACGCCGGCATGGCGCAAGACGCGCGCCAGCGCCAGCACGATTTCGCGCCCCTGCGGATCGTAGGAGCCCATGCAGCCCAACCAGAGGCAATACTCCTGGGTGCCGTCGTAGATGGGCAGAGCAGCTTTTTCGATGAACCTCTGGCGGTCGCTGGGCGCGAAGCCGAGCGCGTTGCCGTTGCGTTCGAGGTTGAGGAAGAGCTTGGCGCCGAAATCGTTCTCCCACTTTCCGGTGTTGACGGCGCCGCGGCGCAACCCCACGATCATGGGCAAATGCTGGATGCCCACCGGGCATTGAAACTCGCAGGCTCCGCAGGAGGTGCATTGGAACAGGGCCTCCTCGGAAATGTGCAAACCCACCAGCGGCGCCTCGGCGGCGGGCCCGTGCTCCTTGAGGTAGCCGCGCAGGCCCAGAATGATTTCCTTGGGGTTGAGCGTCTTGCCGGTGTTATAGGCAGGACAGTGCTCGGAACAGCGGCCGCACTCGACGCAGGAAAAGGCCTGCAACGCGTCGATGCGGGTGACGTCCCTGCCGGTATCGAGCCCGAAATCCTCGTCGCCCGAAAGCGGCGGAATGCGGCTGAACCCGGCGCGCTTCAGAAAGACCGTGACCGGGCTGAGCGCCAGGTGCAGGTGCTTGGTGTGCGGAATCAGCGGCAGGAATGCGAACAGCGCCAGCGTGTGCAGCCACCAGTTCACGCGCTCGCCGATTACGGATGCCACGACGGAGCCTTCGGCAAACCACAAGCCGCCGAGGTAAGTCACCATCAGAAGGAGGATCAGCCCGGCGATGACGCCCGATTCCGGCGATACCTTGCCCAACCACTTGGGCCGGACCACGAAGCGGCGCACGAAGAGCCCGGTGATCGCCACCGCTACCAACACCGCCCACACGGCGACGAATCCAAAATAAAAATGACCGAACCAGCCCGAGGGTGTGAGGAAACGGCAGCCAAACGCCGAAGCGACATGGTTGACGGTGACCAACGCAAAGGCGCAGAAACCCCAGAACACCAAGGCGTGGGCGAATCCCGCCAGCGGCCGTTCGCGGATGACCTTGCCTTGCAGCGCTACTTCCCACAGGAAGCGGCGGATACGCGGGCCGGGCGCAGCGATTTCGAAATCCGGGGTCTCGCGCGACCCGCGGATGGTTTCCACCACCCGGCGTAGTCTCCGCCAGGTAATCCCGAGCGACGCCGCCATCAACACGATCAAGACTGCCCGCTCCAACCACGATGCGTCCGTCATACAAGAGACGAATGTATCACGCGGCCCCGGTCATCTAATCGCAATGCTGTTCACTTAAGCCGGCGTCGGGGGTGGTACAGACGATCGGTTTTAGTCGTCAAGCGCCCGTGCTTCGACTGAGCATGACAGGGTCGAAAAAGCGGGGCGCCGGCTGGAAAGCCGGCGTTGCGGGCCGGAGGCCCATAAGCGCTAAGATAAGAAACAAGTTTTTGGCTATAGGGAGTCCGGTCCGAGGACATAGGGGAACTGTCCGCGAATGGCGCGGTTGAAGTAGTCGCCTTTCGACGGCGCGCGGAGCAGCGCCTCGTGCACCGCGGCGGGAACTCGAGAGAATTGGTAGATGGTCTGATCGTGGAACTGCAATCGAAGGAGCCCGCCGCCGGCTTCATAGGCAACGGTAGCGAGCGCTGCAGATTGAACAGGCGTGGGTGGCATAAGGTTTCACCTCAGTTGTGAGAGTTGCGGCTTCCGTTTACGGTTTCGTTCGCCTAGCGCGGCAGCGATTTGATTCCAGCGGGCCAGGACCAACTGTAGTTCGATAGAGGGCTGGATCGCGCCGATTACCCGATGGAAGGCAAATTGGAATTCACGCCACCGACTGCGAATCGGCGGATTCGGGCAGGTAGTAGCCCCAGGGGGAGATAGCGCTCCCGACGCGGGCGAGCTTCTGGCTCAGCAGCGCCACCAACAACTTTCCATACAACCAGGCGCGGCTGCTCTGGTCATCCTGTTTGGGAACGTGACCCAATTGAACGATGGACTTCAAACGCTTGAAGGTCAACTCGATCTGCCAGCGAAGCCGATAGCATTCCAGGACTTGTCGCGTGGTGGCGACCTGATTCGGCAACGTCGTGAACACTAAGATATAGCAAGCCTGCTCTCGTGTTTCCGGCGTAGCCTTGCTCTTGCCTTGTTGCTGCTTGCGCGTGAGCCTGCGTTGCGCTTTCTGCACCGCCGCTTCGCTCTTGCGAACCACGCACAGGCGTCCGGGGATCTTGCGTTCTCCCGACCATGCCCATACCCGCCACTCCGCCATGGTTCCAGCTTGTTGCAACGTCTTCAACTTCTTGTGTAGCGGAAAGGGGTGTCCTCGCTCATTCAGCAGCGGCAAGGAAGTGGGATTCAGACGCACGCAAACATCGGCGCCCTGTCCGACCACCGCCGCGACACCGGGCGCATGGCTGTAGCCGGCGTCGCCCATCACCACTTCGCCGCGGTGAAATGCAAAGCGTCCGAATCTCTCTCCCGCATTCTTGCCCCGCATCGCCGTCAGTTCGAAATGATCACACTCCAAACTCGGCAATCGCAGGCTGTAGTGGATGCGCCACTGCCCCCCGGTCTTGCCCGGTTCCTTCACCACGGTCGCATCCAACAAGCGAACCGGTCGTCCCTTGAGTGCCGGCTCCAGATTCACTCCGTTGTCCTGCCACAACTGCTGACACATCTGCCGCAGCCAATCCTCTGCCTGCCGCAGTCGGTTCAACAGCGTCACGTCGGACACATTGGCGATGCCTGCCAATTTCGCGTGCACCGCCGTCTCCCGCAACGACCAGCCGCAGCCCACATGTAGCAGTAACGTGCGCAACAGGTCGTTCAACGACTCGAATCCGCGCAGGCGCGTCACGGCACCCGTGCTCCTGGCCAACTCCACCCAATCGGCCGGAAACAAACCAAGCAGCACTTGCCAGTCTTCGCGCATGGCTGTCATGAACTGAGCTTAACCCCAGTCGCGATTCGGGTCAATCATTATCTTAGCGCTTATGGGCCGGAGGCCCGCTCCACGAGCAGCGAGGCTCGGCGCACTCTTTCATGAAATTTCGCGGGCCGCAGGCCCACTCCAACAGGCCACGAAAGGCGATGGCCCGTCCCACTTAACCGCGGAGGCGCGGAGGATCTAGAGCGGTGCCCTGACCACGGCGGCGAAGAAGCCGTCGCCGGGATCGCGGCCGGGGAGGCGGCGGAGGGTATGGGAAATGCGCTCCGGCGGGAGGGCTGCGACGACGGATTCGTTCTCCTCGGGTTCCAGCGAGCAGGTGGAGTAGACCAGGATGCCGCCGGGGGCGAGGACCTGTAGAGCCTGTTGCAGGAGGGCGGCCTGGCGGCGATGGAGATCGTCAAGATCGGCGGCGGTAAGGCGCCACTTGATTTCGGGATTGCGGCCAAGCGTCCCGGTGCCGGAACAGGGGGCATCCACCAGGATGCGGTCGAAGGGACGGGCGAAGGGCAAAGGCTGGGCGCCGTCGAGGACCAGTAGGTTTCGCGTGAGGTCCTTGAGTTGGGCGATGCGGTGGAAGTGGAGGTCGCAGGCGGTGACCCGGACGCCGGATTCGAGGGCCTGGGCGGTCTTGTTGCCGGGCGCGGCACAAAGATCGAGGAAAGACTGGCCGGGGGCGAGTTGGAGCAAGGGGACGATGGATTGCGAGCCGATGTCCTGGGTGCGGCCCGCACGGGTATATTTTTCGGGCTCCTGGAGGGCGGCGCGGGCGATGGCGGCGGCGGATTCGGCGCCGAAGTGGCGCTCCCAGCGGGCCAGCAGCCATTCAGGACAGGAGAGTTCGATTTCGCGGGTGGGCCAGGCGACGGGATCGCGATCAACCTGGCGGAGGATGGCGTTGACGAAGCCGGCGGCGGAACGTTTGCGAGCACGCTTGACGAGGTCGACGGAATCGGTGACGGCGGCGTGGGGCGGAACGCGCTGGAGGTATCGGAGCTGGTAAATGCCCATGCGGAGGGCGATGCGGACTTCGGGATCGAGCTTCCGGCGCCGAGCGGAATAATGCTCGATCAGGTAATCGAGTTGGGCGCGGAAGCGGAGGACGCCGAAAACGATTTCGGCGGCGAGAGAGGCGTCCCGGGGATCGAGAGCCGTGGAGTGAGCGAGCAAAAGATCGGAGGCCCAGGCGCCGGATTCGACGCGGCGGAGGATGTCGAACGCGAGAATACGGGCGGGCGCGGGCATGAGGTGATGGTAGCAGTGAGTGGGACCTGCCATGGCCTTGCGCGGTCATGCCCCTAAGAGCACGGGTCGGCGACAGACGGCCAAAGGCGAACCTCCGCCCCACCAAATCGGCGAAGGTTTGAATTGTGCCACCATAAAGACAAATGGAATTGGAAAAGACATTGCTGCGGAAGGTGGGGGAAGCGGTAGAGCGATTCAAAATGATCCGCGATGGCGACCGGGTGGCCGTCGCGCTCTCCGGAGGGAAAGATTCGGCAACGCTGCTGGGGGCGCTGCTGCTGTTGCAGAAGCGGGCGCCCATCGACTTTTCGGTGTGCGCGTTTACCGTGGAGCAGGGGAAATTCTTGCGGCCCATCGAGCCGCTGGGCGAGTACCTGAAAGAGCGCGGGGTGGCTTGGACTTACTTCCGCGATGCGCCCTCGCTGCAACTGCTGAAGGAAGAACCGGACCACGGGTGCGATTTGTGCAGCCGGTACCGGCGGCGGGCGGTGTACGAAATCGCGAAGGGGCTGGGAGCGAACGTGATCGCTTTCGGGCACACGGCGGACGATTTCTGCGAAGCGCTGCTGCGCAACACCATGTTCACGGGGCGGCTGAGCGCGCTGCCGGCGGTGACCACCTCGCGGAATCGGGATTTCCGGCTGATCCGGCCGCTGGTGTTCGTCACCGAGGACATCACGCGGGCGTATGCGGAGCAGATGGGCGTGCCGCTGGTGCCGTGCGGCTGCTCGCAGAAGACCGGGACGGTGCGGAGGGCGCTGCGCGACATGTTCGCGGAACTGGAGCGGCAGCATCCACATCTGAAGGAGAACATGCTGGCGGCGATGGGGAACGTGGACACGGGCCGATTGCTGGATCCGCGTCTGCTGCATCTGGAGAAGCCGGACTTGCTGCCGGTTGTCACGGATCTGTAACCTGAATTTGACCCGGTTGTGACAATCCGATTAAGATAGGGTTTCTCTCTATAAATCCATCTTATGAGACTGCTTCCACGCGAGGAGAAGTTCTACCACCTCTTCCTGAAACAAGTTGAGTTGATTGACCAGGCGTCGCGGCTGCTGCTGTCTGGGGTGCAGGCGGGAAATGCGCGAATGGCGGGGTGCGCCACCGAGATCAGCATACTGGAACGGCAGGCCGACGAGGTGATCCACGAGATCTTCACGCGGCTGAACCAGACGTTCATTACGCCCATCGACCCGGAGGACATCCACAATCTTTCGTCGGCGCTGGACAACGTGATGGATGGAATCGAGGACACCGCGCACCGGCTGGTGTCGTACCACATCGACCCGATTCCGCCCAACATGGTGACGCTGGCGGAGATTGTGGCGGCCTGCGCGAGGGCGCTTCACAACGCGTTCGATGCGCTCGAAAAGGGCAAGCCGCTGATGGAGCACTCGATTGAGATCAACCGCCTGGAGAACGATGCGGACCTGATTGGGCGAAGCTCGGTGGTCGACCTGTTCAACAAGGAAAAGAACCCCATCACCCTGATCAAGCTGAAGGAAGTCTACGAGTTCTTCGAAGACACCATCGATTGCTGCGAGGACGTAGCCGACGTGCTGCAGAACGTGACGGTGAAGAACAGCTGAGCGGCCGCGAACGCGGCGAGGCGCCGGATGCGCCACGCGGCCCAGACGAAAACCGATGACACCCTGGACACTAGCGTTCGTGATCATTTCGATCGCGCTGATCTTCGACTACATCAACGGGTTTCACGACGCCGCTAATTCCATCGCGACGATTGTGGCGACGCGGGTGCTGACGCCACTGCAGGCGGTGTTCTGGGCGGGGTTTTTCAATTTCGCGGCGGCGTTCGTTTTCGGGACGGCGGTGGCGAGGACCGTCGGCAGCGGGTTCGTGAAGCTGAGCCTGGTAACGCCGTGGGTGATTCTGGCGGCCCTGGTGGGGGCGATTGCATGGAATCTGATCACGTGGTGGTGGGGGCTGCCGACCAGTTCCTCGCACGCGCTGATCGGGGGATACGCGGGAGCGGCCATGGCGCACGCGGCCTGGGCGAGGGGATTCCGGCACGCTATCGACGGTCTGATTGTGGGGCAGTGGCCGCTGACGGTGCTGTTCATTTTCTGCGCGCCGCTGATCGGACTGGTTACCGCATACCTCTTAATGGTCGCGGTGTTCTGGATCTTCCGTTCCAGTACGCCGGCAAAGATGGACCTGTATTTCCGCAAGCTGCAGTTGATTTCGGCGGCGGTCTTCAGTCTGTCGCACGGCTCGAACGACGCGCAAAAGACCATGGGATTGATCACGGGCGTACTGGTGACGTCTGGATTCCAGAAGACCTTCGAGATCCCGTTGTGGGTAATATTTTCCGCGTACATGGCGATCGCGCTGGGGACGCTGAGCGGCGGATGGCGGATTGTGCGAACCATGGGCGGAAGGCTGACGCGGCTACGCCCGCGGAGCGGTTTTTGCGCCGAGACCGGCGCAGCCATCGCGGTATTACTGGCAACGCGGCTGGGCCTGCCGGTTTCGACGACCCACGCGATTGCCGGAGCGATTGCGGGAGTGGGAAGCATTCAGCGCATGAAGGCGGTGCGGTGGGGCATGGCGGCTAATATTATGTGGGCCTGGGTGATGACGGTTCCGGCGACGGCGGCGGTCGCGTGGGTGGCTTTTACGGTGATGCATTGGGTGGGGGGAGTGTAAGGGCGGAGTCTCTGGAAATCGGGCGGGTTTGGCAAGAAAACGCTTAAAGGAGCTTCGCGATGCCTAGACTTAAACCTATTGTCACCTCGACACCAGAGGAACTGGCAGCGGCTCTGGGCCTCTCCCCTCTGGAAGCCAGTGAGTGGCAGGTCCAGTGTGTGTTGCTCAAGCGTCTGAAGGAGGCGGTGGCCGGCCTAAAACTCACACACGCGGAGATCGCAAAACCGGCAGGCACTGCGCGATCCAGAGTGACTGCCATCTTAAACGGCGACCTCGAACACGTCTCGACTGATCTGCTGATTCGCATCCTTGGATCACTGGGCTACCGGGTGAAGGTTTCGGTGGTAAGATCCGATAGCGCCGCGTAGCAGCCGCGTACCAACCGCTCGCAGCCCGGCTTCACGGGGTACCCCCGCGGTCCCGCGCCGGCCGCCATTCGCCGGTAATTCGCGGGCGTTCGCCGATATTTCCGAACCCGGTTTGCGGGACGGCTCGTATGGCGGGTTAATGCAGCCATTCACGCGTCGCGAAAATCCGGCGGCTCATCCCGACAATCGCCGTCTGGCCGGCCATCCGGACGCCCCGGGCGGCGGGACTGCCAGAGCCAAAACGCTATAATGATACGACCGCAACCATGCGCTACTTGCCTTTGATTCTCAAGAATTCCTGGCGGAACCGGCGAAGAACCATTCTCACCATCGCCAGCATCGGCATTTCCATGTGCTTGCTCGGCGTCATGGTCGCCATGTTCCACGCCTTTTATCTCAGCGACCCCACGCCGCAACAGGCCCTGCGCCTGGTGGCCCGCAACCGCATCTCTTACACGGTGTCAATGCCGCTTTCTTACGAGGCGGAGATTCAGCGCGTGCCGGGTGTGCGCCAGGTGATGGTCTCGCAATGGTTCGGCGGCGTCTATAAGGACGCGCGCGATCCCAAGAACCAGTTCGCGCGCTATGCCGTGGAGCCCGGCAAGCTGTTCACCATCTTCGCCGAGTTCCACATTCCGGAGGACCAGGCCAAAGCCTTCGAGCACGACCGAGCCGGCTGCGTGATCGGCCGCGACCTGGCCGACACGTTCAACTTCAAGGTGGGCGACCGCATCAACATGACCGGCGACATCTTCCCCGGCGAGTACGAGTTCACGGTTCGCGGCATCTTCGACAGCCCGCGCTCCAGCGAGGAAATGTACTTCGACAAGGAGTACCTGGAACAGACCATGCCGGAACGCCGGCGCGGCAACGTGATCATGTACGACATCCTGATCGACAACCCCGCCAACTCGGCGCGCGTGGCCGCCGCCATCGACGACCATTTTCACAACTCCACGGCGCAGACCAAGACGGAATCGGAGCAGGCTTTCATCGTGGGATTCCTGGCGATGTTGGGCGATGTCAAGATGTTCCTGCTCGCCATCTCCGGGGCGGTGATGTTCACCATCCTGCTGGTCTCGGCCAATACCATGGCGATGTCGGTGCGCGAGCGCATCCGCGAGGTCGGCATACTCAAGACGCTGGGCTTCACGCCGGGCAGCATTCTCGGCATGATTCTGGGCGAGGCTTGCGCCATTTCGGTGGCGGGCGGCTCGCTCGGTTATCTGATCTCAACGGTGCTGATGCGCGGCGTGGCCAAGAGCCCCTTCGGCGGATTTATGCCGTCGTTGAAGGCCTTCGATCCGACGGTGGCGCTGATCTGCGTGCTGGCGGCCGGGCTGATCGGCGTGATGAGCTCGCTGGTGCCCGCTCTGAGCGCATCGCGCACCACCATCGTGGAAGCGCTTCGCAGCACGGATTAATCGCCATGGCTATTCCAATCGCGTACAACCTGCGCAACCTGGTGGTCCGCAAGACCACCACCATCATGACGGCGCTCGGCATCGGCCTGACGGTAGCCGTATTGCTGGCGATTCTCGCCCTGATCCACGGGCTGCGCAACACGCTCTCGGTTTCCGGGGATCCGCTGGACGTGCTGGTGCTGCGCAAGGGCGCGGAATCGGAACTGGTCAGCCTGTTCACGCGTTCGCAGTTTCAGGACCTGAAGTTCAAAACCGGTATCGCCACCGGGCGCGACGGGCAGCCGCTGGCTTCCATGGAAGTGGTGACCATCCTGATCCTGCCGAGCTACTCGAATCCCGACGGCGCCAACGTCACGGTACGCGGCCTGCCGCCGGTCGGCATCGAAATGCGGCCCAACGTACACATCGCGAGCGGCCGCTGGTTCCGGCCGGGCCAGCGCGAAGTGGTCGTGGGCAAGTCCGTGGCGCAACGCTATCCCGGAGGGCAGA
The DNA here is from genome assembly GCA_963842505.1 of Bryobacterales bacterium. Classification (GTDB taxonomy): domain Bacteria; phylum Acidobacteriota; class Terriglobia; order Bryobacterales; family Bryobacteraceae; genus PALSA-129. The sequence continues at coordinate 2,119,258 of CAWJGZ010000001.1, read as the reverse complement.
TCGGCAAGAAAGTTAAATTCGGCCGAGGCGAATGGGAAATCGTCGGCATCATGGACGCCGGCCACGGAACGCAGAATAGCGAAGTGTGGGGCGATCTCTTTCAGGTGAGCTCCGATCTGCAGCGCGTGGAAACGGTCAGCTCATGCCTGGTGAAAGCCACCGACGCGGTCACCGCGCGGGCCCTCATCAACGATCTCAATGACGACCAGCGCCTGGCCGTCCATGCGGAGTCGGAAGACGAGTACTTCGCGGCGCAGACCGCTCAGGCCGTGCCGCTGGAGTATACCGGGATTATGGTGGCGCTGATCATGGCCGTGGGCAGCAGCTTCGCCGCCATGAATACGATGTACGCAGCGGTGGCCCGGCGCGCCCGGGAAATCGGCACCCTGCGCGTTTTGGGATTTTCGCGCGGCAGCATTCTGCTCAGTTTTTGGGTGGAGGCTATGCTGCTTTCGGCGCTCGGCGGGCTGCTGGGGTGCCTGCTGGCGCTGCCGCTCAATGGCGTTACCACGGCCATCGGCAACGGAAATTTCGCGGAGATGGCTTTCGGTTTTCAGGTGACACCCCGGATCATGCTCACGGGCGTGGTTTTCGCGGTGATCCTGGGCAGTATCGGCGGAATGTTCCCGGCGCGCAACGCGTCGCGAAAGGAGATCCTCACCGCGCTGCGGGAAGGCTAACGCCATGGACGCCGACCTGAAGAACCTGCAAATCGACCGCACCAGCCGGCGTTCCAGGGGGCCATCCAAATGGGCCACCGCGTGGATCGTGATCGGTGTGTTACTGCTGGCGGGGCTGGGCGCGTGGGAACTGCTCTCCGCGAAACTGAACGCCTCGCCCATCGTGGAAGTGCGCCGCGTCACCGCCGTTTCGGCCGCCAGTGCTCCGGAGGGCGTCATCCTCAACGCCACCGGCTACATTGTGGCCGCCCACAAAATCGAACTGGCCGCCAAAGTGGTCGGCAAGGTGAGCTGGATCGGTGTCGACAAGGGCGACCGGGTCACCGAAGGCCAGGTGCTGGTCCGCCTGGAAGACGATGAGTATCAGGCTTACGTCACGCAGGCCAAGGGGCAACTTGCCAGCCTGCAATCCAAGCTGGACGAAGCCACGCACGGATCCCGCCCCGAAGAGATCGCCGAGGCGCTGGCCAACCTCAACTCCGCCAAGGCCGACATGGAAAATGCGCGCGTGAACCTCGACCGCGCCCGCAATACACTGCGCGACCACGTGGGTTCCCAGCAGACCGTGGACGATGCGGTGGGCCGCTACGACTCCGCGGTTCACAAGGTCAACGCGCTCCAGAAGGCCTACGAGCTGGTGAAACTCGGTCCGCGGCAGGAGGAAATCGATTCCCTGCGCGGCCAGGTCGAGCAGGCCAAAGGCGCGCTGGCGTACGCCGAAACCAGCCTGGCCAACACCGTGATCCGCGCGCCCGTCACCGGCACCATTCTGGAACGCGCCGTGGAGAAAGGCGAATTCGTCACCACCAGTTTTGTGGGCGACCGCGGCGCCAAGGGTTACGTGGTTTCCATCGCCGACCTCAACGACCTGGAAGTGGAGCTTGACATCAGCCAGAACGATTTCGCCAAGCTGCATTCCGGCCAGCACGGCACCGTCACCACCGACGCCTTCCCCGACCTGAAGTACGACGGCTACATCAAGGAAATCTCGCCCGAAGCCAACCGGCAAAAGGCCACCGTGCAGATCAAGGTGAAGGTGCAAAAGCCCGATAGCCATCTGCGGCCGGAGATGAACGCCAGCGTGGCGTTTCTGGCCGAAAAGAGTTCGAAAGCCGATACCGGCGCCGCCAGACCGGTGGTGATCATCCCTGGCTCGGCCGTCAAGGAGGGCGCGGTCTTCGTGTTGTTCGGCGGTAGGGCCGTGCGCCGCGCCGTGAAGACCGGCGCCACCAGCGGCCAGGGAATTCGCATCGAAGACGGTCTGACGGGTGGGGAAGACCTCATCGTCGCACCACCGCCTGGCTTGAAAGACGGCGACAAAGTACGGACCAAGGCATGAACCCTATGAGCGAAGCCATCATACAAACGACGAAACTGACCAAGGAGTTCATCCGCGACGAGTTCCACGTGGTCGCACTCAAGGATGTCGACCTGGAAATTGCCAAGGGTGAGTTTGTGGCGCTGATGGGCCCGTCGGGCTCCGGCAAATCCACGCTGCTGCACCTCATCGCCGCCATGGACCGCCCCACCGGCGGCGAGATCCGCGTCCTGGGCCACGCTCTGCGCGAGCTCACCGACCGCCAGATCGCCCACTGGCGCAACGAAAACGTCGGCTTCATCTTCCAGCAGTTCAACCTCATTCCGGTGCTCAGCGCGCTGGAAAATGTCGAGCTACCGCTCAAGCTCACGAATCTCAAGAAGTCCGAGCGCCTTGAGCACGCCGCCACCGCGCTGAAACTGGTGGGCCTGGGAGACCGATTGCATCACCTGCCTCGCCAACTCTCCGGCGGCCAGGAGCAGCGGGTTGCCATGGCGCGCGCGATTGTCACCGACCCCTCGCTGATACTGGCCGACGAGCCCACCGGCAACCTGGACGCCACATCGGCGCTCGAAGTACTGACTATCCTGGGGCGTTTGAACAAGGAGTTTGGCAAGACCGTCGTGATGGTGACGCACGACCCGCACGCCGCCCAGTTCGCGAGCAAGATGCATCACCTGGAAAAAGGCGAGCTGACGAACTGAGCAAGGGCTTCGCCCTCGATATCCCTTCGGGATATGCGAGTCAGGAGTCAGAGGTCAGAATACTTCGGCACTGTTTAGCGCACTATCGGCCGCCGCGGCCACCTCCAACGAACACAAAGTCACCCAGGGTATCGGCCTGCTGGGAACTGAGGTACTGTACTACTACGTCTTTATTTCTTTGCGGGCCGCGAAGATTTTTCCGCGGCCCAAGTCCGTAGGACGACAGAGAATAGCCCAGTGCGCCAGCACTGGGAACCCCGCGCACGACCATTAGCCCCGGAACGGGGCGTGAGAATCCGGGCCCGCTCGCACCTTTCGCCCCGTTCCGGGGCTGGTCAATTGGCGACCTGGACCCAGGGCTTCGCGCCCTGAGCTGTCATCTTTCGCCCCTTGGGCTCTTTTGGAAGTACGCTGGTTGCGGCTTGCCGCGCTGTGTGACGATGGGCCCATTGCTGATGGTGATGGCGCCATCCTTGGCGATGGTACCGGTTTGAGCCGACATGCCGGCGGCCATCAAGGCCAACCCGGTGACGACCGTTAAAAATTGTGTTTTCACTGGCTTGCCTTTCATTTCTTTAATTTGAACTTGAGATCGCGATCGGTCGGCGATTCCCATGGGCACTGCCGTAATGCGTTATATTGACCAGAAATGCGAATGAAATTCGTGAGTTTGATGGCCTATGCCGTACTCCTGCGCGCGGCTGCGCCGCTGTGCGGTGGACATGGGGACAGCGCCAGCATGGTTGTCTCCACGGCGTGGCTGGCCGAGCACTTGAAAGAGCCGGACATGGTGATTCTCTCCGTGGGACAAAGGCAGGACTACGACGCGGGCCACATTCCCGGGGCGCTTTGGCTCAACTACACCGCAATCCGCACGATGGCTGCGGCGGGACAGGAGCCGAATGTCGAATTGCCGCCCATGGCGCAATTGCAGGAGGTCTTTGAGAACCTGGGGGTGAATAACAACTCCCACATCATTATTCTGTATGAGGCGAAGGACCAGCTTGCCGTCACCACGCGCACTTTCCTGACCCTGGATGCCATGGGCTTCGGCGCACGCACGTCGATTCTGGACGGCGGCTTTCCGCTCTGGCAAAAAGAGGGCCGCGCCACCACCACGGACGTGCGCCAGGTGAAGCGCGGCAAGCTCGACGTCTGCCCGCAGAACGATGTGATTGCGACCCTCGATTACGTGCGCGACAATCTGCATCACCCCGGCGTCGACATCGTGGACGCACGCACCGCGGAGTTCTATAGCGGGGCGCGGGTTCCGCGGGGACAGCGGGCGGGCCACATACCGGGCGCGAGCAATCTGCCTTACGACACGCTGGTGGACGCCGAGGGGAAGTGGAAACCAGCGGACGAGCTGCGGAAGCAACTGGCGGGCGCGGGCGTTAAGCCGGGCGACCGTGTGGTCTCCTACTGCCATCTCGGACAGCAAGCTACCGTGGTCTATTTCGTGGCGCGGTACTTGGGATTGGATGCGCGGCTCTACGATGGTTCATGGGAGGACTGGAGCGCGCATGCGGATCTGCCGGCGGAAGTGTCCAAGTAGGGAGCAGCGAAAACAGCCGCCCGTCACCGGGCTTGGCAGGCGGCACCGCCTGCCCCACCACTGCGGGGTGAGCGAGTGATTTTCCGGTACGGCTTTCTGCTTGCAGCTCTGTGCTGCCTCCACGCGGCGGATGGCGCGCGCGTGCGGATGGGCTTCGACGACGCCTGGCGATTCCACCTCGGGGATGTCACCGGCGGCGAGCGAGCCGACTTCAATGACGCCGGCTGGCGGAAGCTCAACCTGCCCCACGACTGGTCGATCGAGCAGTCCTATAGCGCGTCCAACCCCAGCGGCAACGGATACCTGCCGGGCGGGATCGGCTGGTACCGGAAGAGTTTCTCCCTCCCGGCGTCCGACGCCGCCAGGCGCGTGTCGATTGAATTCGACGGCGTCTACCGCGACAGCGATGTCTGGATCAACGGCCACCACCTGGGGCACCGGCCGTATGGCTACTCGTCGTTTGCGTATGACCTGACGTCCTACGTGAAGACCGGCAACCAGCCGAATCTGGTCGCGGTGCGCGTGGACCACGGCCAGGCCGCCGATTCGCGCTGGTACACGGGATCGGGAATCTATCGGCACGTCTGGCTGACCGTCACGGCGCCGGTTCACATCGCCCACTGGGGAACCTACGTCCGAACGCCGGTGGTCAACGCAGACGAGGCGCTGGTCTCCATAGAGACGACGATCGTGAGTGAGTCGGCTTCCGAAAGCGCCGTGTCCCTGGTCACGGCTATTAAAGACGAGTCCGGTCAAGTGGTGGCCACAGTCAGCTCGAACGCATCGTTGAAGCCGGCGGAAAGGCGCTTGTTCGCGCAGCAGGCAGTCGTAGCCAATCCAAAGGTCTGGGACCTCACACACCCCAACCTCTACACGGCCGAGTCGCAGGTCAGTGCCGATGGGACGCCTGTCGACGAGTCCCGGACTGAGTTCGGCATCCGCACGATTCGTTTCGACGCCAACACCGGATTCTACCTGAACGGGCGCCCGGAAAAACTCAAAGGCGTGTGCATCCACCACGACCTGGGCGCGCTGGGAGCGGCCTTCAACGAAGCTGCGCTCGAACGGCGGTTGAAGCTGCTGAAGCAGATCGGCGTGAATGCCATCCGCTGTTCGCACAATCCCATGGCGCCGGAACTGTATGCCATCTGCGACCGCCTGGGCCTGCTGGTGATGGACGAAGGCTTCGACGAGTGGATGCCCGGCAAGAATAAATGGGTGCAGGGACGGAATACCGGCACGCCCAGCCACGACGGATACAACCAGGCTTTCGATGAGTGGGCCGTCCGCGACATCTCCGACATGGTGTCGCGCGACCGCAATCACCCCAGCGTGATTCTGTGGAGCATCGGGAACGAGATTGATTACCCCAACGACCCGTTCAGCCATCCACGCGGCCGCGGCGGCATACGGCCCAACGCTCCTTCGGCAGACCAGTTGCCGCCGATTGCGCGCAGGCTGATTTCCGCCATCAAGCTGCTGGATGGCACGCGGCCGGTGACCCAGGCGCTGGCCGATATTCAATCTTCGAACGCCACCGGCCTGGCGAGCCTGCTGGACGTGGTGGGCTACAACTACCTGGAGCAGAACTACGCGCGCGATCACCAAACGTATCCCGAGCGCATCATCCTAGGAAGCGAGAATTCGCATTCGCCGGCGGCCTGGCAGACGGTGGCGCAGAACCCCTGGGTAGCCGGCCAATTCCTCTGGACGGGCGTCGATTACCTGGGCGAGTCGAACCGCTATCCGGACCGCGGCAGCACCGCCGGGCTGCTCGATTATTGCGGATTCCGCAAGCCGGAATCGTACCTGCGGGAAGCCTTGTGGGGCGACCGGCCGATGGTCTACGCCGCGGCGCGCGAACCGGCCCCTGCCGGCGGCCGCGGAGCCGGCCGGCTGGTGGAGCACTGGAACTGGGCGGAAGACTTGCGCCAGACCATCCCTGTGGAAGTGTACACGCGATGCAGTTCGGTGGAACTGTCTCTGAATGGACGGTCGCTTGGCACGAAGTCCATCCCTAGCCTGCTGGAGCCCGTGCTGCGATGGGAGGTCCCAAATGAACCCGGCACTGTGCGCGCAGTTGGCAAGTGGGCCGACCAACCGGGCGAGTGCGCGCATTTCGAACTGGCGACCGCGGGCGCCCCGGCACGCCTGGAACTGACCGCCGACCGCGTTTCCCTAATGCCTCATGGCGATCTGGCCAGCATCGAGATCCGCGTGGTGGATGCCTCCGGCCGTCGCGTGTTCCCTTCGGCTTTGCCGATCACTGTGACGGTCACGGGCGCGGAACTGGCCGCCCTCGACAACAGCGACCCACGCGACGTAACTTCAGTGAAGGCCGGCCACCGTACAGCGTATCAGGGGCGCATCCTGGCACTGGTGCGGACGGGATCGGCGGAAGGCGAGGTGACAGTTCTGGCCTCGGCGGTTGGGCTGCCGGCGGCAGAAATCCGGCTACAGGTCATCGGACCGGCGCGACGGAATTTCTAGCCGGTAGGCAGGTTGACATGCCGTACGCCGTTTGCTTCGATAAAAGAGCAGCTACTCTTTTATCATGAATCGCGTTTTTTTCTGTCTTCTGCTGGCCGCGTTGCCAGGGAGCAGCCAAGTAGGATCAATCGCGATCTACACGCAGTTCCAACACGAGCCGCCCAAAGCCGTTTTGAGCGCCCTTCAGGTAGAAGCTTCGGCCTTGATGGCGCCCGCGGGGCTTCGTCTCCAATGGAGAACTTTGCCTTCGACGGGACAGGACGTTTCATCGGCGGTAGCGGTGGTGACAGTTCAGGGCCACTGCTCGGCCGCCAGTCTGCCCAGCCAGCCGCGGTGGGAAAGCCGCCTCGGATGGAGCCACGTCAGCGATGGAGAGGTGCTGCCGTTCGCGGGAGTCGACTGCGACAGCATCGTGGGGTTCATCCAGAAAAAACTGATCACCCTGCCGCCGCGTGAGCGCGACCAGGTGCTGGGCAGAGCAATCGGACGTGTGCTGGCTCACGAGTTTGATCATATTTTTGCGGAGGCCCGTGACCACAGGGATCGGGACATGGACCAGCCGGAGTACACGGTAGATGAACTGATGGCGCCGAGCCTCGATAGCGAGGCGATCAACCAGCACATTCTGCGTCCGGTCGAGACCGAGCCACGCGTGGCCAAGCCCGGATCGGCGCACGCGGGAGCTTCGGCATTCACCGGAAGCGGCTGCAGCGCCTGCCATGGAGCGCACGGCGAAGGAAGCCGGCGGGGGCCCGTGCTGCACGCGAAAGGGCAGTTGTTCAATACCGTGATGCTGGCGACGCGGTTGGCGCGGGCTGAGCAGAAAATGTGCCAGCGCGCAGAGGCCCTCAAGCTGCCGGCGCCGTCCCTCGAAGAGTCCGAAATTCAGGATGTGGTGACCTTCCTGAACCAGATGGGTCAGTAGCGTTTCGAACACTCTTCGTTGACGCTCGCGGCTCCCATCCAAGCCAGGGATGTAAATCGCCCTAAAGGTCCGGCGCGAACGGGCGGCTACTGTTTGTCGTAGACCGCTGTCATTTTTTCGGAAGAGCCGGCAGCTCCACCTACATCGGTAAGCGTTTTGCCGTCGGCGGAGACGCTGAAAGAGTCTATAAAGACCACTTTCCCGTTCATTTTTTCGGTCATTTCGAGAGAGCGCGCACCGGTCTTCTTGATAGCCAAGGTGAAGTTCTTGGGCAACGTGGGACCTGTAGCCGGGTAATCCTTACCGTCGAATTTCATACTGCAGACGGCGTTGTAGTCGACGATCTTCATGGTCAGGCCGTCATCGCCGTTAGGGCTGATGTCCCACATTTGGGTCGAGGTCTTCACTTCGGTGGATTTCCATTTGCCGGCAAGGCCAGGGCCGCCCGACACACGCTGTAACGTGGCGCTGTCGCTGAAAGCTTCGCCGTTGGGCTTGGTTCCTTTGGAGGTTATCGTCAAAGTCTTGCCGTCGGCGGAAAGGCGGGTGGTGTCCACGCTCAAGACCGCACCGTTGAGCCGGTAGGTGGTTTCCCATGACGAGGGATCAATCTGTTTCCAGGTGGCGCCCGCGCCGAATGCCGTGGGATACTCCTTGCCATCGATTTTAAACTTGTCGGTCTGGCCTTCGGTGGTTACTTGCATCTCGCCGTTGGGCAGCGCCTCGTAGGTGGTGGTGATTCCGGTGAACTTGCTTTTAGCGGTGTTGAGTTTCCATTTGCCGACAAAAGGTGAATCGGCGGCCATCATCACCCCGGCGATGGCCAGACAAAACAGCAGTGCTCGTCGCAGTTGCATAGAATTCCTCCTTCGGTAGATTATCGGCGGTGCGGGCGCCGCGCGCAACCCCACGCCACCCCCGCCGACTGTCAGGCCTGTTGGTATTTGCCGGCGCCCTGATCGACGTGCGTCCAGTCGAGCTCCGCCAGGTACAGCGCGTTTCCGTCGGGATCTTCGAAGGCCACGAATTTGCCCGATTTGCCTTCGTTCACCGGGCGTTGGAATTTGACACCCTTGGCTTCCAGGCTCTTCATCGCGTCTTCGATGGAGCCGCTCAGCTCCAGGCCAATTGCCATGGAGCCCTTGCGCCCCGCAGGGGTTTCTCCGGAGGCTGGGTGCAAACCGATCGTAAGATCTTTGCCCAGCTCCACCGAGGCCCAATGGTCGCCGAACCGGTACGCCAGTTTCAGCCCAAGGATCTCCGTATAGAAGCGCACCGCGCGATCCATGTTCGCCACGCCGATGGTGACATTGCCGCTCGAAAACATAAATCCCTCCCGAGTGTAATCTCCCTAGTCTCCAACAAACGGTGCGAGGATGGAAAGAGCTATTTTGACCCCTACTATCTGCATTCCCGACGATGCTCCGCCGGTGGCGCGCTCGAGCGCAGCCTGGACGGAACTGGCTGCGTACCAGATCGACTATTACGACAGCCTGCCCGGATCGGAGGAGCAACTGGCAGAGCGCATCGCGAATGCCGAAGTGGTTCTGGCCATTCGCGCGTCCTACAAATTCAGCGAACGGGTTTTCGCCGCCTGTCCGCGGTTGCGGCTGCTATCGCTCCTGGGAACCGGCACCGACCACGTGGATCTGGCGGCCGCCGCCCGCCACGGCGTCACCATCTGCAATACCCCAGGGGTCTCGGCCGCCGCGATCGCGGAACATGCCCTGGCGCTGCTGATGGCGGTGGCGCGCCACATTCCGCAACTTGACGCCGTCACGCGCGCGGGCGGCTGGCCGAAGGGCCAGTCCATCCAACTGCGCGGAAAAACCTGCGGCGTAATTGGCCTCGGCGCCGTCGGCCGGCAATTCGCGCGGCTGGCCGCCGCCATCGGCATGCGGGTGGTCGCCTGGACCATGCACTTCAAACAGCACTCCAGGGTCGAACTGCCGGATGTCGAACTGGTGGAATTGGACGAACTCTACCGCGCGAGCGACGCCATCAGTCTGCACTTGCGGCTCTCTCCTGAAACCGCCAGCTTCATCGGCCCGGCGCAGTTCGGGCTCATGAAACGGTCGGCAATTCTGATCAACACGGCCCGCGGCGCGATTGTCGATGAAGCCGCGCTGGTGGATGCGCTGGCGAGCGGCCGCATCGCCGGAGCGGGTCTCGACGTCTTCGCGGCGGAACCGTTGCCGCCGGCTCATCCCCTGACGCGGTTGGCGAATGTGGTCCTCAGCCCGCACTGCGCCGGCAACACCCCGGAAGCCACGGAAGCCCGTTTGCGCCTGGCCATGGAGAACATTTGGGCCTTTCTGGGCGGCCGGCCGCAGAACGTGGTGTCCGTGTGAATCCCAGCGCCGCACAGCCGCGGAAGGGGCCAGCGTTAGCCGGGACTAATCCAGCTTATAGATAGTGAGCCCCGAAAGAAGCTTCGGGTAAAAGTCCGTCGACTTCTGCGGCATCACGCCGCCCGCGAAGGACGTGGCGGCCACCTGTTCGACCGATGGGGGCTTCAGCAGAAATGCGATCTGCGCGGAGCCAGCACGGACCTCTTCGACTGCCCGATCCAGGCCACGGACGTAGCGCAGGTGTCTTTCATCGCGGACGGCCTCTTCGCCGATCCCCAAGGCTTTCCCCAGCAGGCGCTCGTGCAAAACCTTCACGTCGAGCGAGCCCCGCGCCGCGCGATACTCCAAAAGAAAGAGCCGGCTGCCGATGGCGGCGCCGATGATGGTTCGGTCATCCGATTCCTCCCAGGCGTGTCTCAGCCGATCCACGGAATCGATTTCCGTGACGTCGAAATCGGGAAGCTCCGGCAGCGACGCGGCATTGAGGCCGCTCACCAGCCGGTGCGTCGCCAGGATTTTTAAGCCCGGCGAGTGCATATTGACGAAGGTCATCATCACGCGATCCGCGCCGGCGAGCGAAGGGTTTTCATTCCGGAAGGCCAGCGCCGTTTCATAGCGATGATGGCCGTCGGCGATCAGCAGCTTCTTGCCGGCCATCAGTTCCTGAATGCGCCGGGCATCGCCAATTTTCCAAACGCGATGCACCGCGCCGTACTCGTCCGCCACCTCCAGGAGCGGCGCCTGCCCAGGAGCTTGCTCCAGCAGGCCATCGATGTCGCCAGCCGGATCCGGGTAGAGCATGAAGAGTTGGCCGAAGTGGGCGTGCGTGTGGCGCAGCAACTCCAGCCGGTCTTTCTTCGGCCCGGATAGCGTCTGCTCATGCCGGTAGACCACGCCGGCGGAATAATCCTCCAACCTCCCCAAGGCGATGAAGCCCTTGCGCACCAGCCGCTCGCCGGTATCCGGCACGGTGAATTGCTGGGAGTACGGGAAGATGCCAGGCTCGGGATCGCGCACCAGGATGCCGGAGGCGATCCATTCGTTCAAGTAAGCCGCCGCGCGCGTGTAGACGTTGTAGCTCTCGGAATCCGACGGGCTGCGCTCGCCCAGGATCACCCGCACCAGGTTATACGGGCTGGCCGCCAGGTAACGCGCGCGCATGGCGGGAGAGATTTTGTCATAGGGCTGCGTGACAAGGTTCTCCGGAAAGCCGGCTTTATCGGAGTAGCGGAAGGGTCGGAAAGGATAGATTTGAGCCAACCTTCAGGATAACAGCGAGGCCCTGGGCCCGTAGCCGTTCTCAAGCCCAGGGTGTGCGACATAAGCGTGGATGGCATCGCGATTTCCCAGGGAAACAAGCGACCCTGAGCGTACCAGTTACCCGGCAGGGAACCGGGGGCGTCAATGAGCGGCCAGTTCCAGGCTGCGGGGCGGCCGCTCGCTTACGCTCGCGGTTCTGTTCCGGGGGGCGCGTTGATCTCCCGCAGCCTCAAGCCTGGGCGGCGGTGGCCGTCCAACGTTCCAGCGCGCGCGCCAGCGAGGGCAGCCGCATGGGTTTGGACAGATAGTCGTTCATCCCGGCCAGCACGCACTTTTGCTGGTCGCCCTCGATGAGGTTGGCGGTCATGGCGATGATCGGCGTGGGCTTCGCGGCAGCCGCCAGCGCCTCCACTCGGCGCATTTCGGCCGCCACCTGGTACCCGTCCATGCCCGGCATCTGGCAATCCATCAGAATGACATCGAATCGGCCCCGGGCAAACGCCGCCAGGGCTTCCTCTCCTCCCGGCGCGAGCTCGGCTTGGTAGCCCAGGCCGGTGAGCGCGCGCAGCGCCACGATCTGGTTGATGGGGTTATCTTCGACGATCAAAACGCGCCGCCCGCATGGTGGAACCGCGGGCAACAGCGGACCGGCAACCGGCAGTTGAGTTGCGGCGCCCGACAGCAGCTCGGCTATCCCCACGACTCCATTCAGCGGAGCGCGGATTTCGTGGTTCGCACTGGTCCGAAACTTGCTTCCAGCGGAACTGGTTTTGAGGGCGGCGCGCGGTTCCTCGCGCGCGCGGATTATCTGCCAGAGCAGCACCACCAACGCCACAACCGACGCCGACGCCAGCGCCGATGCGACAGAACCTGGCAAAAGAGAGCCTGATGGAGCCTCTCCCAGCCCGTAAGCCGGCACAGCGGCCAGCGCCACCGCGCCGACGATACCGCCGAGCACAATCGGAATCCGCCGCTTCAGCCGACATAGCTTCATTGCTAATGGGCTTATCGGCGCATTCCGCCAAAGCTTTAGGAGGTCGTTAAAAACTCGAGCAGCATCGCTGAGGCGGCAGCGACTATCTCTTTATGAACTGCCCGCCGGGCAGCTTGTGCGAGCCGCGCTCCTGGTGCACGACATTATTCAGCGGGCCATCGCCGCCCGGCACCACAAAGAAGAATCCATCGCTGAAACCGCCGCCGTAGTTCGCTTGCCACGAGTTTCCGACCAGCGGCAGATAGCCTTCGGTATATCCGCCGACGTACAGATTATTGCTGGAATCCACCGTCAGGGTGTTGCCCACGATGGTTCCGTCGAGACCGATGTAGGTGGAGTAGTCGATTCCCGCCGGTCCCGCCACCGCTGGGTTGAAGCGCGTCAAAAACATATCGATGCCGCCACCCCAGTTCGCCTGGATGGCGTTCAGTACGGGGAAGTCCGGCGACAGCGTGTAACCCGTTACGTCGACATAGCCGGTCGCCTCCGCGAGCACTGCGTAGGCCACTTCTCCCTGCGACCCTCCCAGGTATGTGGAATACGCCAGCGACTGCTGGCCCTGCTTGGTGGTGTCGAAGATGGCTACGAAGGCATCGCCATTCCCGCCATAGTTTGGCTGGATGGCGGTTGCTTTCGTCACCGGCAAATCGGACGAAAGGGTAAAGCCCGTCACCAGCACGCGCCCTTTCGAATCCATCGAGACGCCGCGCGCCTCGTCCTCGCCCGATCCGCCGAAGTAGGTGGCCCAGATCAGCGAATTCACACCCGATTGCGTGGTATCGACCTTGGCCACGACCACGTCGTAATTGCCCGAGGTATAACCGTCGAAAGAGTATCCCGCCATGGGAAACTGCGTGCCCAGGGTGGTGCCCGCAAAATAGACCACGTTATTCGCGTCAAGCGCCAGTCCGCAGGCATCGTCATCCAGTTCGCTGCCCATGAAGGTGGAATAAACCAGATTCGAGGTGGTGACGTCGATCTTGCTGATGAACACGTCCGACGGTCCGTAGAGCGACGCCGCGTAGGCGTTGTCGGTGGTCGGAAAATCCGCGGTCTGCGTCTGGCCCACCACGTAGATCATGTTATCGGAGCCGACCTTGATTCCCCTGGGCGTGGTGTTCCCTATGGTGCCGCCGAGGAAAGTCGAATAGACCAACGAATTCCCCGTGCCGGCAAAGTGAGGATCGATCTTAGTGACGAACCCGGCTACGGTGGTCGCCGCGCCGGTGGTCTGCACCGAATTCCCCACCATCGGAAAATCCGGGGACGTGGTGGTGCCAGTCAGATAGATGAAGCCCAGAGCGTCCGCATCAATGGCCAGCGCCTCGTCCATGTTTTCGCCGCCCAGATAAGTGGCATAGAGCACGCCGTAGCCGCCCGACGGCGAAGGATCCACCACCTGGACATAGGTATCGGTCAGGTTGTCGTACGGCAAATCGAGGGTCAGCAACTCACCGGTCTGCGTCCAGCCGGCGATGTAGAGCAGGCCGGTGGGCCCAATTTTCATGGCCGTCACCACGTCGGTGCCGGTGCCGCCGATCAGCGTCGAATAGACGATCGCCGGGTCGATCACCAGCGGCTGGCTGCGGTCGTAGGCGTCCACCTGGATTCCCACTACGTTCGCCGAGAGCAGCTTGTAACGTCCCGAAACCTGCCGGCCCTGCTGATAAATCGCCGGTTGCTTTTGCAGTACGAGGCCGTTTGCCGTCACCACTCCCAGGTCGCCCGCGGGCGTCACCATGACCGTGCCGGCGTCCGAAAACCGCATGCGGATGGCGCTCGGGTCGGCCCCCGGCTGGAGCATGAAATCGTACTCCAACTGGCTGCCCTTGCCGTAATAAACCACGTCGATGCCCGGGTAGACGGCCTGATACTTGATGCGCGAGTAGTTGGTCACGCCGGGGTGCCAGTTCTTCCTGGCGCCGATGAAATAGTCCGTCTGCGCGCTCAGCCGGTCGAGGGGCTGGATCAACGGCCACGGATTGGAATCGAGCAAAGCGATGTCGAGCGGCCGCGAACCCACGAAGCGCAACGACGCTCCGCGCTCCGTCAGCGCCAGCGCAAACCCGGTGGTCCGCGCCGCATATCGCACGGACGGACCGAACTGCCCCTGGTTGGCTTCGAAGCGAAGCGGCGACCTGGCAAGCGCCGCGACGGCCGGCGCCAAGGCAGGGTCCTGGCGCACCGGAGGGCCCGCCGCCACAAGGGCGGAGGCCACGCACACCATCAACCCCAGACGATACGAAGGAATCATAGTGAAAATAAACCGCGAAACCCTATTAGAACACGCCCGCCGCCGCGTGTGGAATGGGCCAATTCCTCACGGGTGTGACGGTTGCGCCCGTGATGCGGAACACTTTGCCGGCTTATGCCCGTGGGTTTACGCCCGCAGCGCCGTCACGGTTTCCCGGGCCTTCTCGAGCAGCAGCCCATGTTCGCCCGAGGTGCCGACGAAACGCATGCCCCGCGCGGCCCAGAATTTGGACATCGCCAAGCTTCGCGTTTGAATGCCCGGCACTACGCCGTGGGCCACGCACTGCGCAATCAGCCGATCCACGGCCGCAATCAGCAGCGGGTTATCGAACTGGCCCGGGATGCCCAGCGAGATTGAAAGATCGGCCGGACCCACCATCGCGATGTCCATGCCGCGCACCGACAACAATTCGTCAGCCCGCTCCATGGCCGTCACGGTTTCAAACTGCACCACCGCGAGGGTGTTCGCGTTCTGATGCTCGATGATCTCCGGAAACGTGCGCGCTTCGTAATCCACCATGGGGGCGTTGACGCCATATCCCCGCTTCCCAACAGGTGGAAAGCGCATCCATGAGAGCGCCTCCGCGAGCACCCGCGGATCTTCCACGCGGGGCAGAATGATGCCCTGGGCTCCGCCGTCCAGCAGCCGCGCCACCAGCGAATAGGCCACCTCACCCACCCGTACGATGGGCGTGATGCCGGTATCGAGCGAGGCGCGGATCATGCCGTGCACGGTTTCCAGGTTGAACGGGGTGTGCTCCATGTCGATGAAGACGTAGTCGAATCCCGCCGCCGCGAACGTGCGGGCGATCTCCGCCGACGGGTACATCTGCAACCCGCACCCAAACACCGTTCCGCCCTTCGCCAGTTTTTCCCGCGTCAGATTCACTCGCATAAGCCCGCTACTCCTTTCCGTGATTCTCGACTATAACGTATGGCGCGGAATTCGACCTCTTCGCCTGGCGAGTGTTCAGGGCGGAACCGGGCGGTCTCCGCCCTGAGGCGCGGGATTTCGCTGAATTTGCCGCCGGTGGTAGACTGCGTTCAGAGGCGCCCGTGCCAGACCGATTGGTCACCATCGCGTCATACAGTACTCCGTATGAAGCCAGCCTGGCGAGAGGTGAACTGGAAGCCTTTGACATCGATGCAACCCTGGCAGATGAAAATGCGGTAGGCATCAACTGGTTGTGGTCGAACGCGCTCGGCGGAGTCAAAGTTCAAGTTCCTGAATGCGAAGTGGAAGCGGCACTCGGCGTCCTGGGGACAGAGCAGGGCGATGAATCAGACGGGCCGGACGCGGGGCAGGCCGCCATCTGCCCGAGCTGTGGGAGCGCTCACACGCATTACTACCTCGATAAGCGAGGCAGCTTTCTGACCTGGCTGGTACTCGGGATTCCCGTCATCCCCGCATTTTCCCGGAGAGTGTGCTCAGACTGCAAACATAAATGGAGAGCATGACATGCAGTCGCCGTGTTTCGGCGCGGTGATCTACTCCACGCGGAACCAATCGTAATCGGCATAGCCGTATTCGCCGCCGGGGGCGGTGCGCATCGCGAATAGCCCCACTTTCGCGCCGATCCAGCGGCCGGGGCGAGCGGTGAACGGGTCACCGATGGGCGTGAATTCCGTGCCGTTGGCGCTATAGCTGAAACGGCACACGCCGCCGGCGCTCACCTTCACGCGCAGATAAAACGCGCCGCCCTGGACCATGCGCGTTTCGTTTTCCTTTTCGCGCTCGCCCTTGTCGGCGTCGCGGGTGGTTCGCTGTACGATGCGCAGACCATCGGCTTGCCTGACCAGCGCCAGGTATGCGTAGTCGGAGCCCATAACGACCAGGCCGGTGGTTTCGCCGCTGGCGGTTGGCGTGAAAGTCACTTTGGCGGTGGTGGTGAATTCGGGCGCGGGAAATTTTTGCAGCAGCAGATTGGGGAGATCCCAGAAATTGCGGAAAGCTTCGGGCAGCGGCACGCAGATGAGCCGCAGGAATCCCAGGCGGCCGGCGGGAAAGGCCCATCCGGGCTGCGGATTGGCGTGCCATTGCCACTGCAGGCCTAGCGAATCGGCGTTGAACTCGTCGGAATCGGGCGGCGTGCGGATAGGGTAAGTTCTGCCGACATTGGGCTTCCTGTACGTGGAGACCGGTTCCCCGGCGGCGCCGACCACCGGCCAATCGTCCTGCCACTTCATAGGCTCCAGGTGCAGGATGCGGCCATAGGCGCCCTTATCCTGAAAATGTAGAAACCAGCTTTCGCCGGCCGCGGTATCGACCCAAGCGCCCTGGTGCGGGCCATTCACGGTAGTCCTGCCTTGCGCCAGCACGACCTTGCGCTGGTACGGCCCGTAGATATTCTTCGAGCGCAGCACAAGCTGCCAGCCGCCCGCCACGCCGCCGGCGGGCGCGAAGATGTAATAAAAGCCGTTGCGCTTATAAAACTTGGGGCCCTCCACGGTGGGATCTTCGGCGTGGCCGTCAAAGACGAGGGTTCCGGCATCGAGCAGGCGGGCGCCATCGGGGCTCATGCGGCTCACTATGAGAATGCTCTTGATGCCGGCGCGGCTGGCGGCCATGGCATTGACCAGGTAGGCCTGGCCATCGTCATCCCAGAGCGGGCAGGGATCGATCCAGCCTTTGGCCGGCTTGATGAGCAGGGGCGCGCTCCACGGACCGGCGGCGCTTTTGGCTTTGGCCATATAGATTCCGAAATCCGGATCCGGCCAGTAAATGTAAAACTCGCCATTGTGGTAGCGAAGGGCGGGCGCCCACGCTCCGTTGCCGTGCCGCGGCGTACGGAATACGTCCAGGGGCGGTTGCTGGTCGAAGACGTGGCCGATAAGTTCCCAATTGACGAGGTCGAAGGAGTGCAGGATGGGAAGCCCGGGCACGGCATTGAAGCTGGAGGCGGTCAGGTAAAAATCCTGGCCGACGCGTATGGCATCGGGGTCGGAGTAGTCGGCATATAAGACGGGATTCTTGTAGGTGCCATCGCCGCGATCGGCAACCCACACTTTGGAGACCACGGCAGACGGCTGGCCCCCGCAGGGGAAGACGGCGAGCGAGGCGGCGGCGATTGCAGCGAGAAAGAAGGCGCGTTTCACTACGGTCAGAGATCCATGCTAGCGCGAGACGCGGGGCAAGTGCTGCCGTGCGGGAGCATGGGCGACCTGAAGCGCCGAACAACTCAGATAAACCGGTTCTTTTCGATTTGCGTCTATCCGCGTTCCCCGGGCGGCATGTAATGATCTGGCTTTTTTCAGCAAGCTCAGGAGGCTGTGAGATGCCGCCCGAGGCGCGTCGACAAGAATGTCGGCGTCGCGGGCTGGAAAGCCCGCTCCACGAGCTCAGATGAGCTGCTCCATCAGGGAGACAAGGTATTCCTGATCGAAGGGGCCGGAGCGATAGGTGCGGGGATCGAAGAACCGCCACATTTTATGCTGGTGCTCCAGGGTGTAGAAGAGCAGTTGCTCCTCAATGAGGTCCTTGTTCAGGAGTTCCTGATTGAAAGCGCGTACGGAACCGGCAAGCGTATAAGGGACGCGAAAGTCTTCCGTCGATACCAGGTCTGGCGCGGCGGAAAACTCGATTTGGAGGAGGCGGCCGCGTACGTTCATCTGCACCAGGTTCAGACCGTCCTCATGAAAAGAGGCGGGTGAGAACTCGGGTGGGTCGAGCACCACATCGCCACGGGTTGTGTACTGGTTGACGGAGTTCACGAAAGACCGGCAAATGGAATATAATTCGCCGGCCGCCGCCAGGCGGGTCTCGGCGATATCGCGGGCGTGGTGCAGGTAGCGCTCGTCCCGGTCGGCGAGGTCGTCGATGCGTGCGGCTAGGCGCCTCCATCGGGCGTCGCGAATTGGAGAATGGTCACGGGATTGCCGCAAGGGCGGGCCTCCGCAACCAATTTCAGCACATTGGCGTGCGCAGTGCACGTTTCCCGCGGGATCAGCGGTGCGGACGGCGTTGATTCCACTCGTTGGGATCGATGAGGTCCAGGACATCCATGCCGAGGGAACGCAACACCTGGTCGGCTTTCTCCAGCGAGAAAAAGCGTTTGCCCTTCAGCACGTTGTGCAGGTGCGGTTGGGATACCCCAGCCATGCGGGCGAGTCCGCGCTCGGTGACGCCGCCGCTCCGAATGCTTTCGCGGAGCTCGCAGAAGAGACGATACTCCAGAGATTTGAAAGTCACGAAAAGTCTCCCAGGGCTATTTCCGGCGGAAATAGGGTACTAGGGGAATTGCCCTAGCAGGCATTGAGAAGATGAAATTTCCATAATTGAAATAGCTTATCAAGTTTATCGCAGAACACAATAAAAACAGGACATTTATCTATTAAAATATGTGCACCGGTATAAATAGAATTTCGATATTTATCATTTGAATTGTTGACGTTTTTCCATGAAGGTTTACATTGGGTTAGCTGTAGAAAGGAATCGGGTGCGACCCGGTGGAACAGGTACGCACCCGCAAGGACAAACCAACAATGATCTGGGATCGGTCAAGCGTAATTGGGTTAGCCAAGCCTTCGTGCACTTTTTGCCACGGAAACGGGATGCGCCCTGTCTTAAGAGGAACGGCGACCCCGTGCAATTGTGTCTTTCGGGCCATATTCAGAGCCTGCTATAGCCGCTTCCGGGAATGCGTTGTCATGGGAACGCAGACCGGATCGGTTGCCTGGGAATTTTGCGGAGGCCAGAACGGCTACCGCATGTACTCGCGGAAGAGAGAGGAATTCATCGCCGACTTTTGCCTGATCAGTCAGCGAACGCTCGATGATTTCGAGTACAAGCTTCTGCGGTACCACTACCTGTTAGGAGGAGATTCGAAGCTCTGCTGCCAGCATTTTCAGCTCGACCGCGGAACCTACTTCCACTCCATTTACCGTATCGAAAACCGTTTGGGCCGTGTTTTCGCGGAGGTGAAGCCGTACCCGCTCTACCCACTGGACGAGTATTTTGGAGGGTCGGTGCGCAGAGGCGGCAGGAAGGGGCCGGCAACCGGACTAAATCCTCTGGGCTGCCGGGAGCCGGACGACCTGCCGCTTTCCGCATAGTGTGACGCAGGATGCCGATCCAATTCAGGGGGCTCGGGGATGGACCAACCCATCTTGCTCATACAATGGGATTCTCGGAGCTCCTCATGGATCCCCTTACTCATACCGCGACCGGCCTCTTCCTGAGCCGCATCGGGCTCAAGCGCTGGACCCCGTTGGCGACACCGATTCTGCTGCTGGCGGCCAACGCTCCGGATATCGACATTGTGACGGCCTGGGGCGGGCCGCTCAACTATCTGCACTATCATCGGCACCTGACGCACTCGCTGGTGGCGATGCCGGTAATGGCTTTGCTGTCGGTGCTGCTGGTGCGGCTGGTGGCGCGGAAACCGGTGCATTGGGCCGGAGCGTTTTTCGCGGCGCTGATTGCGGTGGCATCGCACTTGCTGCTTGACCTAACGAACGCCTACGGAGTCCGCCTGCTGCTTCCCTTCTCCGCCAAATGGCTGCGGCTGGATCTCAACAACATCTACGATGTGTGGATCTGGGCCGTGTTTCTACTGTGCGTGGCGGGGCCGTTTGTGGGCCGGCTGGTAGGTTCGGAGATTGCATCGGGCGGCGCACCCGGGCAGCACCACGGGCGGGGATTTGCCTGGCTGGCGCTGCTGTTTGTGCTGGTCTATGATTGCGGACGCGGCGTGCTGCACGCGCGGGCGGTGGCGACTTTGGAATCCATCCTTTACGATGGTGCGCCGGCGGCGCGGGTGGCAGCGCTGCCTGGTCCGGCCAACCCGATGCTTTGGAAGGGCGTGGCCGACACCGGGGATTTTTACGTCGTGGAAAACGTGGACCTGCTGGAAAGTTTCGATCCGGCCCGCGGGCAGATTCTCTACAAGCCGCCGCCGGATGCCGCGATTGAGGCGGCGCGGCGCACACCGGCGTTCCAGGAAATGGAGCGGTTTTCGCAGTTTCCCCTGTGGCGGGTCTTGCCGGCGCCGGACCTTCCCGACGGCCGGATGGTGCAATTGAGCGATCTTCGCTTTGGCCCGCCCAGCGCACCGGCATTCGTGGCAACGGCCATCCTGGACCCGCGACTGGAACCGGTGCGCTCCTGGTTTCAGTACGGGGGATTGCCTCGCGGACCCAAGACAAACGATCCGGCTTTCTAAGGTTATGGTTCGATTGGAAAGCCCTGCGCGGGACGTGACAATTGGGGCGTGCGATTGACCGACCCCTCTCTAGTCCTGGACTTGGAACGGCTTCGAGAGGTGACGATGGACGACGACGAGTTGGTGGGGCAGATCCTGACGGCGCTGATCGACGACACGGCGCGGCAGATTCCCTTGCTCGAGATGGCCATTCGCGAGCGGGATGCGCCGCGGTGCGCGAGGCTGGCCCACTACTCCAAAGGCGCATGTGCCAACGTGGGGGCCAACGCGGCGGCGGCGGTGCTGGAGGCGATGGAGCGCCAGGCGGCCTCTGGTTCGGTGGAGGCATGCGGCGAACAGTTGGCGCGGCTGGCGAATGAAGTGGAGCGGCTGCGCCAGCAATCCGAGCCGCGAACGTCAGAGAGCGATTTCCAGCAGCGTTAACCTTACATTCAAAATTACAGCCGCTTGAGCAGCAGTTTGATGGCGTCGAGGCAGAGGACGGCGGCGTGCTTCGATTCGGCGGGCAGGCCGCCTAGGGCCTGGTCGACAATCGACGGGAGGTGGAGCGGCTGCGCCAGCAATCCGAGCCGCGAACGTCAGAGAGCGATTTCCGGCAGCGCTAAACCTCACATTCAGAGCACTACAGCCGCTTGAGCAGCAGTTTGATCGCGTCGAGGCAGAGGACGGCGGCGTGCTTCGATTCGGCGGGCAGGCCGCCTAGGGCCTGGTCGACAATCGACGGGAGGCGGAGCGGCTGCGCCAGCAATCCGAGCCGCGAACGTCAGAGAGCGATTTCCGGCAGCGCTACACCTCACATTCAGAGCACTACAGCCGCTTGAGCAGCAGCTTGATCGCGTCGAGGCAGAGGACGGCGGCGTGCTTCGATTCGGCGGGCAGGCCGCCTAGGGCCTGGTCGACAATCGACGGGAGGCGGAGCGGCTGCGCCAGCAATCCGAGCCGCGAACGTCAGAGAGCGATTTCCGGCAGCGCTAAACCTCACATTCAGAGCACTACAGCCGCTTGAGCAGCAGCTTGATCGCGTCGAGGCAGAGGACGGCGGCGTGCTTCGATTCGGCGGGCAGGCCGCCTAGGGCCTGGTCGACAATCGACGGGGCGAAGGACGCGATCTCCGCCGGGGTGCGGCCGCCCATCCATTCCGTCAGCGCCGACCCGGCTGCGATTGATGCGGTGCAGCCACGCACCTTGTAGCGGACTTCCGTGGCGACGCCGCCCTCGAAGCGCGCCGAGAGACGCAGGATATCGCCGCATGCCGGGTTAGAGGCTTCCACCGTGACGGCCGGCGGCGCCAGTTCACCGACGTTGCGCGGATTTTGAAAATGATCGAGCAGGCGTTCGGAATACACTCGGGTATGTTCCAATAATGCCATGGTCCAAGTGGTGGCGGCGATCATTGAGCGGGAAGGCAAGATCCTGATCGGACGGCGCATGGCGAAGCAATCGCACCCGCTCCAGTGGGAGTTTCCCGGCGGCAAGGTGGAAGACGGCGAAACCCCCGCGCAGGCATTGGCTCGTGAGCTGGAGGAAGAATTGGGAATTCGCGGCGCTTCCGGGCCGGAGATCACGCGCTACGAGTACACCTATGCCGGCCGCGATCCCATCCGGCTGTTCTTTTTCCGGGTTACCGAATTCCAGGGTGAGCCAGTCAACCTGATCTTCGACGAGATGCGCTGGGAGCCGGTGCAATCCCTGAGCAGCTTCAATTTTGTGGAAGGCGACATCCAACTTCTGCGCGGGCTGAGTTTGGGAGCGTACTGAACCGCGAACGTCAGTGAGCGGCCCGCCACGCAGCCTGGAGCTGGCCGCTCGCGGTTCCGTGCTGAGTAGTTAGCAGGCGGGCGAGCGTCGAAGCAACCTCTATACTGGTTTCATATGGCAATCGCACTCAAATTGGTGGACCCCAAAGATAACCAGCTCTTAGCGAGCCTGGAAGCGCGCAGCAAGCAGGCCAATCATTTCTTTCGCGCCATGGCGCATCGTCCGGAGGTATTGAAGAACTTTCCGCCGCTTTACATGGCGATCGTCGGGCCGGGATCGGTGACGCGGCGCATTAAGGTTCTGGTGTATCTGGCCTGTTCCTACGCCAACCGGTGCGCGTACTGCATCTCAAGCAATCTTCCGGGCGCGCACAAAGCCGGAATCACGGGAGAGGAAATCGTGGCGGTGGAGGCCGAGAGGAACGAGATTTTTCCGGCGGAGGAGCAGGCGGCGCTGCGGTTCGCACGCGAGCTGACGCGGACGGCCCAGGCCACGGAAACGCGGGCCGCGCTGGGCGCGCACTTCAGCGACGAGCAGGTTGTCGAGATCACGCTGGTCGTAGCGCTGGCAAACTTCACCAACCGGTTCAACAACGGGCTCCATATTCAGCCGGAAACCGGGCAAGCGAGCTAATGGCGATTCTGAGCGGCATCCATCCGGTGGCCGAGGCGCTGCGGTCGAATCATGCACTGGACCGCGTGCTGGTGGCGCAAGGGGCGGGCGGCGCGCGCATCCAGGAAATCATCGATCTGGCGCGGCGGGCCTCCGTGCCGGTGCGGTTCGAGCCGCGGCCGGCGCTCGACAGGCTGGCCGGAACCGCCGCGCACCAGGGGGTGGTGGCCCTGGGCGCGAGCAAGAAGTTCGCCGATCTGGAGGCGGTCGCGGGATCGCAGTTGGTGGTGGTGCTGGATGGCGTGGAGGACCCGCACAACCTGGGCGCCATCATCCGCACGGCGCACGCGGCGGGCGCCGGCGGCATCGTGATTCCGGAGCGGCGCGCGGCGGGAGTCACGGACGTAGTGGCGAAGGCGGCGGCGGGCGCACTGGAACACCTGCCGCTCACGCGGGTAACCAATATCAATCGCACGCTCGAAGACCTGAAGGAGCGCGGATATTGGATCTACGGTCTGGACGAGCGCGGCGCCGAGACCTACGACCAGGTGGTGTACGCAACCCCCACGGCGATTGTGTTGGGCGGCGAAGGCAAGGGGCTGCACGAGCAGGTTCGCAAACATTGCGACGCGCTGGTGCGCATTCCGATGGCCGGCGAAATCTCCTCGTTGAATGTCTCGGTAGCCGCGGGCATCGTGCTGTTTGAGTGGCGGCGCCGCCGCCCGGCCCATTAGTACAGTAAAATCGAGTTCTATGCGACGTCTGGTGTTTCTGCTCGCAATTGCGACCGCCCTGCCGGTGTGGTCCGCGCAACCGGTTCGCGCCAAGAATGGGATGGTGGTGAGCGTGGAACCGCATGCCACCGAAGTGGGGGTGAAGATCCTGCAAGCGGGCGGCAACGCGGTGGACGCGGCCGTGGCAGTGGGATTCGCGCTGGCAGTGACGCACCCCAGCGCGGGCAATCTGGGCGGAGGAGGATTCATGCTGGTGCGCCTGGCGGACGGACGCACGGCCTTCCTGGATTTCCGCGAGCGCGCTCCGGCGGCGGCATCGCGCAACATGTACGTGGACGCCAACGGCAAGGCCACGCAGGACAGCACCGTGGGCTACCGCGCCAGCGGCGTGCCGGGCACGGTGCGCGGACTGGAAGTGGCCTCGCGGAAATTCGGCAAGCTGCCGTGGGAGCAACTGGTGCGGCCGGCCGCGGACCTGGCATCCAAAGGCTACGCGCTCTCCTACAGCGAAGCCAACTCGATGCGCGGCGGCGGCCGGGGTATGGATCGCTTTCCGGAATCCAAGCGCGTCTTCCTGCGCGACGGCAGGTATTACGAGCCGGGCGAGACTTTCATCCAGGCGGATCTGGGGCGCACGCTCGACCGGATTGCGCGGCTGGGCGCGAAGGATTTCTACGAAGGCGAGACCGCCAGGCTGCTGGCCGCGGACATGCAGGAGCACGGCGGGCTGATCACGCTGGCCGATCTGAAGAATTACAAAACCATCGAACGCCAACCGCTGACGGGCAAGTACCGGGGCTACGACATCATCACCTCGCCGCCGCCGAGCTCGGGCGGTGTCGGCATCCTCGAAATGCTGGGAGTTCTGGAAGGAACGGATTTCGCCAAGGCCGGCGCCGGCTCGGCCACGGCGGTTCACTATATCACGGAAGCCATGCGCCACTTTTTCGCGGACCGCTCGGAACACCTGGGCGATCCGGATTTCGTGAAGGTTCCGCTCACGGCGATGCTCGACCCGAAGTACCTCCTCAAGATTCGCAGCTCGATCGATCCAGAGAAGGCCACGCCCAGCAGCCAGGTGCATGCGGCGGTGTTTACCGGGCACGAACCGAACGAAACCACGCATTTCAGCGTGGCCGACGGGCAAGGCAACGTGGTGGCCATGACCTACACGCTGAACGGCGGCTACGGCAGCAAAGTGACGGCCACGGGACTGGGCTTCCTGCTCAACAACGAAATGGACGACTTCGCGCCGAAGCCCGGGGAAGCCAACATGTACGGGCTGATCCAAGGCGAATTCAACGCCATCCAGCCGGGCAAGACGCCGCTCTCTTCGATGGTTCCGACAATTCTGTTGCGGGACGGCAAGCCCTTCGCCGTGCTGGGATCGCCGGGCGGGCCCACCATTATTAACACGGTGCTGGAAGTGATGATCAACATGATCGACTGGAACATGAACGTGCAGGACGCGGTCAACTGGCCGCGATTCCACCACCAGTGGCTGCCCGATGAATTGCGCATGGAGAATGGATATTCGCCCGATACCGTCGATTTGCTGACCAAGCGCGGCTATACCGTCCGGCGCGTAGGCGCGCAGGGCGAATGCGCGGCCATCCGCTTTGATAACGGGTGGCTGGAAGGCGCGGCCGATCCGCGCAGCGGCGGCACAGCCGGAGGATACTGAACACTTGATGACCCACGCACTGTCGACGCACCTGTTCGTCAATCACCGGCTCACCGTAGCGCTGTTGGCGAAGATTGAACAATTGCAGATTCCGTTGGTAGAGATTTTCTGCGCGCGGCAGCACCTGGACTACCGCAACAAGGCGCAGGTGGCCGAGTTGGGCCACTGGTTTCGCGATTCCGAATTGAAACTCCACTCGCTGCATTCGCCGATGTACAACGACGAGATCTGGGGCCGCTCGGGACCGCACGCGGTGATCACGATCACCGAGCCGGTGAAGGCCAAACGGCTGGAGATGGTGGAAGAGATCAAGCGCGCGCTGGAGATTGCCGAAGTGATTCCGTTCCGTTACCTGATCCAGCACCTGGGCGTTAGCGGAGAGGAATTCGAGCTGGCAAAAGTGGACGCGGCCTGCGCGGCGCTGGAGGAGTTGAGCCTGTTTGCCGGCCAGCGCGGCGTGGAGATTCTGCTGGAAAACATTCCCAACGATCTTTCCACCGCCGAGCGGCTGCTGCAGTTCGAAGAGCTGACGCACCTGCATCTGAATTTCTGCTTCGATACCGGGCACGCCAATATGGGCGCCGGCGTCGAATCGACATACGGGCGGATGAAGCAGCACATCCGTTCCACGCACGTTCACGACAACAATGGCAAGGACGACAACCACCTGGCGCCGCTCCTGAGCGAGGGCGGCACGGTGGATTGGAAAACTGCCATGGGGTTGTTGCGCAGCCGGGAGGACCAATATCCGCTGCTGCTGGAGCTGAAAGATCGCAACGATCACGCCCACCCGCTCGATGGCGTCCTGCCGATTTTCGAGCGGCTGGAAGAACAGTAAGACGGCCGAAGGGGCCCGTTCCATAACCTATGATTCCGCGAATTACGATTGCCCAAGCGGGCCAGCACATCGGCGAGACGGTCGAGATCGCCGGCTGGCTCTACAACATACGACGCTCCGGGAAGATCGCGTTTCCCATCCTCCGCGACGGCTCCGGCCTGATGCAATGCGTGGCCGTGAAAAGCGCGCTGCCGGAAGAGCTGTTCGAATCGATCAAGAATCTGACCCAGGAATCGTCCCTGATCGCGACCGGAAAAATTCGCGCCGAGCAGCGCGCGCAGGGCGGATACGAAATGGACTTGGAGAGCCTGCGGGTGTTGCAGCGTGTGCCGGAATCCGACCCGTACCCGATCACGCCCAAGGAGCACGGCACGGACTTCCTGATGGACCATCGCCACCTGTGGCTGCGCAGCCAGCGCCAGCACGCCATTATCCGCGTGCGCCACGAAGTGATCAAGGCGGTGCGCGACTATTTCGATTCGCACGGCTTCACGCTGGTGGATACGCCAATCTTCACGCCGGCGGCCTGCGAGGGAACCACGACGCTGTTTGAAGTGGATTACTTCGAGGACAACAAGGCCTACCTGACGCAATCCGGCCAGCTCTACAACGAGGCCACCGCCATGGCCTTCGGCAAGGTGTACTGCTTCGGGCCCACGTTCCGCGCGGAAAAATCGAAGACCCGCCGCCATCTCACGGAATTCTGGATGGTGGAACCGGAAATGGCTTACGCGACGCTGGAGGACGCGAGGCGTTTGGCGGAGGAATTGATCGTTTTCATCGTCGGCCGCGTGCTGGAAAACCGGCGGGAGGAACTGAAGCGGCTGGAGCGGGATACCAGCAAGCTGGAAGCCATCCAGGCGCCCTTTGGACGCATGAGCTACGACGACGCCGTCACGATTCTGCAGGCCAAGGGCAGCGAAATCCAATGGGGCGGCGATTTCGGCGGCGCCGACGAAACCATGATCACCGCGGATGCGCAACGGCCGGTGATGGTGGACGGCTTTCCGACTTCCATTAAGGCTTTCTATTTCGAGCCCGACCCGGAACGGCCGGACGTGGTGATGGGCTTCGATTTGCTGGCTCCGGAAGGGTACGGCGAGATCATCGGCGGCGGCCAGCGCATCCACAATCTGGAGCTGCTGCTGAAACGCATCGAGGAACACCAACTGCCCAAAGAGGCCTTCGACTGGTACATCGATCTGCGCAAGTACGGCAGCGTACCGCACGCCGGATTTGGAATGGGAATCGAGCGATGCGTGGCCTGGATGTGCGGGTTGGAACATATCCGCGAGACGATTGCGTTCCCGAGGATGCTCTACCGGCTGCGGCCGTAGCGCGTCCCAACAGGCATCTTAGGGCGATCCCAATTGACATCCCAAACTGTATCCTATATACTCGGGGAGATGTCTACTTCGAAGGCGGACACCATCATCGAGAAGGCTAGGCTTAGATTCGAGGAATTGCGTGAAATTATCGCCAACGCCGAAGCTGTCAAGGGCGAGTATTACCAGCTTGATGGGTTTCTACGGCAGGCCTACCAGCTTTTCCCTGATGCTTTTCCCGAGCCGCCGGTTTTGATTGGCAGCGTAACGCCCTCAACACCCGCCCCACAGGCATTCGCGACGCCGATCGGCGGGACAATCCAATCGAAGGCACCGGGGGCGCCGGCCACTAAGGACGCCGCCGCATCGGTGTTGAGGATGTACGGGCGACTCCACATTCGGGAGGTGTTGAAGCGAATGCGGGACGTAGGTTGGATCGGCAACACGGACGACAAAAAAGCCAAAAAAACGCTGTTCAACACTATGGCTTCCCGTAAGAATTATTTCGTAAATGTGGGAAACAATTACTGGGAGTTAAGAGAAGCGGGGAAGCGGAATGAGGAGAAAAAGGCAGACCGATGAAGCAGCGGGGTGAGGACATGAAGCAGGTAATGGCTGAGGAAGGCAGCCGAGGCCGACGCCGCCCGGTTCGCGCAGAGGATCTCGAGAGAAAGCGGCAGATCCGCCGAGTGACGCAACTATTAGCTGACAGAAATTGCGATAAGCGGACGTTTATGGCCGTACTTCGCGAAGAGCTCGGGCATCCCGATGGTTCACCGATGTTTCTGAAGTACGTGAAGGCGTGGGACGAGTTTCGCGGGCCTCAATGAGACGCTGCTCGGCGGAGCGGAGCCGCCGCATTTGCTCGGCGTGCGGTAAACCCGACAGGGATTCGCCCATAAGCGCTGCGATACGCTTCACAAATTCCGCTTTACCGATCCGCCGGCTCGCGGTAGGCCGCGTTCCGTTCTTGGAGTTTTTGGAAACCGCCACGACTTCAGTTTACGCCCGGCGCGACGCGGGCGCAAGCTGAGAGAATGGAGAGGATGCCGCATTCACACATCGCCATCATCGGGGCGCCGCTCGATCTCGGGCAGGGACGCCGCGGCGTGGACATGGGACCATCGGCGGTGCGCGTGGCCAACCTCAACGCGCGCGTGAAGTCGCTGGGTTATGAGGTGGAAGACCTCGGCAACATCCCCACGGAGCAAGTCGAGGGCTGGCCGGAGGGCAACCCGCACGCAAAATATCTGCCGCAGATCGCGGCCGCCTGCGAAGCGTTGGCCACGCAGGTGGAGGGCGCGCTCTCGCGCGGCAACGTCCCGCTGGTGCTGGGCGGCGACCATTCGGTGGCCATCGGCACGGTGAGCGGCGTCTCCCGCCACTTTCGCCGGCGCGAGCAGCGGCTCGGCCTGATCTGGCTGGACGCTCACGCCGACATGAACACGCCCGATTCCAGCCCGAGCGGCAACATTCACGGGATGCCGCTGGCCTGCCTGCTGGGTTTGGGGCCTGCCGAGCTTACCGATATCGGCGGCTACCGGCCCAAGGTGGCGCCGGCCAACACCGTGATCGTGGGACTGCGCGTGGTGGATCAAGCGGAAAGGGAATACGTGCATGCCTCGGGCGTGCGCGCTTTCACGATGAGGGACATCGATGAGCGCGGCCTCAGGGCCGTGATGGAAGAAGCGATTCGGGCGGCTTCCGAAGGCACGGCTGGTTTCCACGTTTCGCTGGATATGGATTTCGTGGATCCCAAGGACGCGCCGGGCGTGGGAACGGCGGTGCGCGGCGGCACGACTTACCGTGAAGCGCATCTGGCAATGGAAATGCTCTGTGATTCCCGCAACGTGACGTCGATCGAAGTGGTGGAAGTGAATCCCGTGATCGACGAAGCCAACCGCACGGCCGATCTCGCCGTGGAGTTGGTGATGTCCGGACTGGGAAAACGAATTCTATGAAACTACGGGTAGCCGTCGTTTACGGCGGTCGCAGCGGGGAACATGAGGTGTCGGTGCGTTCGGCGCGAGCCGTTCTGGACGCACTCGATCCGGCCAAGTACGAGAAGCTCGAATACTTTATCGATCAAAGCGGCAAGTGGAAGCCCGAAGCGATTCGTCCGGAGCCCGGCGCGCACCCGGGAATCGACGTGGTCTTTCCGGTGCTGCACGGCACGTTCGGCGAAGATGGCACGGTGCAGGGCCTGTTTGAGCTGGCCGATCTGCCGTATGTGGGCGCGGGCGTGCTGGGGTCGGCCGTCGCGATGGATAAAGAGATGATGAAGCGTGTCTGCGCGGAACGTTTGTTGCCGGTGGTAGACTACGTCACGGTAACGCGGCAAAAGCCGGAGGTGGACGAAGCCTGCCGCCGCCTGCCTTTCCCAATGTTCGTCAAGCCCGCCAACCTGGGCTCTTCGGTTGGCATTTCGAAAGCCCGCAACCGCGCCGAGTTGCAAGCCGCCGTAGCGCTGGCCGCGCAATACGACCGCAAAGTGATCGTCGAGCGGGCGATCATTGGCCGCGAACTCGAATGCTCGGTGCTGGGGAACGAAGAGCCGGTGGCTTCCCTGCCCTGTGAGATTCTGCCATCGCGCGATTTCTACGACTACGACGACAAGTACCTGCTCGACCTAGCCAAGACGAAGGTGCCCGCCGATCTTCCGCCCGAAACGACCGGCGAATTGCGGCGCCTGGCCGTGGAATGCTACCGCGCGGTGGAGTGCGAAGGCATGGGCCGCGTCGATTTTCTGCTCGAAGCCGCCACCGGAAAGCTGTATATCAACGAAATCAATACCATCCCCGGCTTCACGTCGATCAGCATGTTTCCGAAGATGTGGGAGCAGAGCGGCGTGAGCTTTGCCGCGTTGGTCGACCAGCTCATCGTCCTGGCGCTCCAGCGCCATGCACAGAAGAAGGCCACCAGGTTCGCGCGGTAGCATGGTGCGGACCGATCCGGCGGCCAACAGGCGACAAAGGGCGATCGTCTCTTCCACCGCGATAGAATAGAGGAACACTGGTCTTGCCGATGTTTCGTTCCATCATCACCCTGCTCTTCACCGCCCTAGCGCTGACCGCCGCGGACGACCTCGACACGCAAATCAAGAGAGCCATCGAGGCCTTCGCCCTCGTCGAGCAGAATGCCGCCACGCCGATTTCCTCCGACCAGGCTTTTTATCAGGGCGCCATTCCAGGGTTGTTGCGCAAGCTGGACCCGCATTCGGTCTTCTTCGATCCCGGCCAGTTCGACCAGTTGCGCAAAATGGAAGCGTCCACGCAGAAGGGCTTCGGCACGATCGTTTCGCTGCTGCCGGGGCGCGTGATCGTGCTGCAAACCCTGCCGGGCACGCCGTCGGCGAAAGCGGGGCTGGCGGCCGGCGACGAAATCATGGCGGTCAACGGGTATAGCGTCAACCGCCTGGATCTCGATCAGCTTACCGAATTGCTCACCGAATCGCGCCAGCGGCCGGCGCAACTGGATGTCCGGAGGCCGGGGAGCAGCGGGATTACGCGGATGGTGCTGACCCCCGAGGACATGGAGACGCCGAGCGTCGACCGCACGTTTTTCATTGGCCCGGGCATCGGTTATATCCGGGCTGCCAGTTTCGATGAAAGGACCGGCAAGGATATCCGCCGCGCCATCGAAAAGCTGGGTGGAGAGCATCTGGCCAGCCTGGTGCTGGACCTGCGCAATAACCCGGGAGGCGTGGTGTCGGCGGCGCTGGAGACGGCCGCGCTGTTCCTCCAGCCAGGACAACAGGTTTTTACGATCCGCGGCCGCGGCGTGCCGGAGAAAGCGGAGGATGTGCCCGAGACGGCTTCGCCGTACGGCTTCAAACTGGTGCTGCTGATCAACAAAAAATCGGCCAGCGCTTCCGAGATTGTCTCGGGCGCGCTGCAGGACCACGACCGCGCCACCATCGTGGGTGAAGTCAGTTACGGCAAGGGTCTGGTACAGAGCGTTTTCACGCTGAGCGAGAATGCGGGCCTGGCGCTCACCACGGCGCTCTACTATACGCCCAGTGGCCGCTCCATTCAGAAGCCGCTCGATACCAGCCAGTTCCAACTGGCCGCCGCCACCGTTCACCCCAACCAGCAGCAGGAGTTTCTTACCGACAAGGGGCGCACGGTAACCGGCGGAGGCGGGATTCGCCCGGATCACCTGGTAGGCCCGACGCCCCTGAACCGCTTGCGGATCGCGCTCGATGCCAGCGGCTCCATCACCAGCTTCGCCACCGACTATTTGCAGCGCAACAAGGTGGACGCCGATTTCGAAGTGACGCCGGCTATTCTGGACGAATTCGAAGTCTTCGCGGCCGCCCGCGGCATCCAGCCGAATATCGGCGAGTGGGCTATGGAAGCCGATTTTCTGCGGAGCCGGATCAAAGCCGAGATCTTCAACCAGGCATTCGGCGTGGAACGCGGCGACCAGGTGGAATTGCAGCGCGACCCCGTGGTTCTAAAGGCGCTCGAGTTGCTGGGTGGATAATGCGGCCCGCGTTCCCTGACCGCATAATACAATGTTGAGGGAGGGTTCGCCGTGGCCACGTTAACGCCGCAAGTTCCCATATCCGTCGATAACGAAACAAACCCTTGGCTGGCCGCAGCCGCGCGCTTCGACGAGGCCGCCATGCGGTTGAAGCTGGATGACGGCATGCGCAAGGTGCTGCGCACGCCCAACAAGGAACTCACGGTCAATATTCCCGTGCAACTGGACGACGGACGCCTGGAAGTCTTCACAGGATACCGGGTGCAGCACTCGCTGGCCCGCGGCCCGGCCAAGGGCGGCATCCGCTTCGGCCCCGACGTGACGCTGGACGAAGTGCGCGCCCTGGCCTCCTGGATGACCTGGAAATGCGCGGTGGTCAACATCCCGTTTGGCGGAGGCAAGGGCGGAGTGATTTGCGACCCCAACCTGCTTTCCAATACCGAGCTGGAAAAAATCACGCGGCGCTACACCGCCGAGATCATCGATTTTATCGGACCGGAACGCGACGTGCCGGCTCCCGATATGAACACCAATGAAAAGATCATGGCCTGGGTGATGGACACTTATTCCATGCACATGCGCCACACCGTCACGGCGGTGGTGACGGGCAAGCCCATGGCGCTGGGCGGGTCGCGCGGACGCCCGGAAGCCACCGGCCGCGGCTGCATGATGGTCACGCAGAGAGCCCTCCAGGTGCTTGGCATCGCGCCGGAATCGGCCCGCGTGGTGATTCAGGGTTTCGGCAACGTGGGCGGCATGGCCGCCCGGCTGATGACCGCGGCGGGATTCAGGATCGGCGCCATCGTGGAGTACGATGGCGCCGTCTACAACGCCCACGGGCTGGATATCGCGGCGCTCGAGAAGCACCGCAAGGAGACCGGCTCCGTCACCGGGTTCGCCGGCGGTGAAGACATGGATAAGGCCGAGGCCATGTTCCTGCCATGCGACGTCCTGATTCCCGCCGCGACGGAAAACGTGATCACTTCGCGGAACGCCGACCGCATCCGCTGCAAGATTCTATGCGAAGGCGCCAACGGTCCCACCACGCCGCTGGCGGACCTGGTGCTGGCGGACAAGAACGTCTTCGTGATCCCCGACATCCTGGCCAATGCCGGCGGCGTGACGGTTTCCTATTTCGAATGGGTGCAGGATCGCCAAGGCTATTTCTGGAACGAGAAACTGGTGAACGGCCGCCTGCAGGAGATCATGGACGAGAGCTTCGACGCGGTGGTGGAGTATGCTCGCGCGGGCAAGGTCAACAACCGCATCGCCGCGTACATGCTGGCGCTCGACCGCGTGGCCAATGCCATCCGGCTGCGAGGGATTTACGCGTAAGACGGGGCGCGTTTGATGGCGTCCGACGCCTCCACGCCGCTCATGCGGCAATACAACAGCATCAAGCAGCAGGTGCCCGGGGCCCTGCTGATGTTCCGCCTGGGCGATTTCTACGAGCTGTTCTTTGAAGACGCCGTGGTGGCGGCGCGCGAGCTAGAAATCACGCTGACCGCCCGAAACAAGGAAAAAGGCGCCGCCATCCCCATGTGCGGCGTCCCTTACCACGCCGCGGATGGATACGTCGCCCGCCTGATCCAGCGCGGATACCGCGTGGCCATTTGCGACCAGATGGAAGATCCCAAGCTGGCCAAGAAACTGGTCAAGCGCGAAATCACGCGGATTGTCACGCCGGGCACCGCCATGGACGCGAACCTGGTGCGCGCGCGAGAGAACAATTACCTGGCGGCCGTGGCACAGGCCGGAGGGCGCGCCGCGGTGGCGCACGTCGATTTGTCGACCGGCGAATTCCGCGTGACGGAAGTGGAACCGGCCGAAGTCGGCGGCGTGCTGGAACAACTGGGCGCGCGCGAAGTGCTCTTCCCCGGCGAGTTGCCGCTGCTCGAGCAGGAGCGAACAAACCCGCGCTTCACACGCACTGAGCTCGAAGAGTGGATCTTCACGGCCGATTATGCCGGCCGCACGTTGCGCGACCATTTCAAACTGCTGACGCTGGATGGTTGCGGCCTGGCCAACCGGCCGGCTGCGACCAGCGCCGCCGGCGCCATCCTGCACTACCTCCGGGATACGCAGCGCGCCGCGCTCGACCACCTGGACCGCCCGACGTTCTACGATCGCGCCGATTCCATGGTGCTTGACGCCGTCACCGTCCGCAACCTGGAACTGATCGAGCCGCTCTTCGCGGCCGACGCCGGCGGCCCGCAACCCGAAGCCACCGTGCTGGCCGTGCTCGATCAAACCCTGACCGGCATGGGCGGGCGTCTGCTGCGGCAACGGCTGCTGCGGCCATCCATGGACCGCGCCGAAATCGAGGAGCGCCTCGACGCCGCGGGCGAACTGCTGCAGCAGACCATCCTGCGCGCGGAACTGCGCAAACAGCTTGGCGGCATCCTCGATCTGGAAAGGCTGCTCTCCAAAATCACCCTGGGGTCGGCCGGTCCGCGCGACCTGCTGGCGCTCGGCCGGTCGCTCGAGAAGATTCCGGCGCTCAAACGATGCTTCGACACACAGCAGGCGCTGCGGCTGCGCGCGATCCATGAACGGCTGGACGAGCTGCCCGACGTCGCCAACCTGATTCTGGAAGCCATTTCGGATGAGCCGCCGCTCAATATTGCCGATGGCGGCGCCATCCGCGCCGGTTACCACGCAGAACTGGACGAACTGCGCGATCTTAGCCTGAACGGGCGCCAGTACATCGCCCAGATTGAAGCCCGTGAACGCCAGCGCACCGGCATTCAATCCCTCAAGGTCCGCTTCAATAACGTCTTCGGATATTACATAGAAATCACGCGCGCCAACCTGCACCTGGCTCCGCCCGATTACGAACGCAAGCAGACCTTAGCCGGCGCGGAGCGTTACACCACTCCCGAGCTGAAAGATTACGAACACAAAGTACTGGCCGCGGAAGACAAGATTCTCACGCTGGAAAAAGAGCTTTTTGCCGATGTTCGCAAGCGCGCCGCCGCGCAGGCGCAGCGCGTGCGCGCTACCGCCGCGGCGGTGGCCGAGCTGGACGTCACGGCTTGCCTGGCTCAAGTGGCGGCGGAAAACCGCTACCAGCGGCCGACTTTTTCGGAAGACGGCGAAATGCGCATTCTGGCCGGCCGCCATCCCGTGATTGAACGCCTCACCGACCAGGAATCCGGCCACTTCATTCCGAACGATCTCTACCTCAACGATTCCACCAACCTGATCGCCATCATCACCGGCCCCAACATGGGCGGCAAATCCACCTATCTGCGACAGGCCGCATTGATCGCGATTCTGGCGCAGATGGGCTCGTTCGTGCCGGCCGAGGCTGCTAGTCTTCCCATCATCGACCGCATCTTCACGCGCATTGGCGCGTCGGACAACCTGGCGCGCGGCCGCTCCACCTTTATGGTGGAGATGACGGAGACGGCGGTGATCCTGAACACGGCCACGCCGCGCAGCTTCATCGTGCTCGATGAAATCGGCCGCGGAACCGCTACCTTCGACGGCCTGGCGCTGGCCTGGGCGGTAGTGGAGCACATCCACACGCACACGCGTGCCAAGACGCTCTTCGCGACCCACTACCACGAGCTAACGGAACTGGCGGATCTGCTCGATGGCGTGCGCAACCTGAAGGTGTCGGTGAAAGAGGCCGGCGATCACATCATTTTCCTGCGCAAGGTGGACCCGGGCCGCGCCGACCGCAGCTACGGCATCGAAGTGGCGCGCCTGGCCGGCCTGCCGTTGAGCGTCATCGAGCGAGCGCGGGAAGTCTTGAAGCTGCACGAACGCAACGAGCAAGCCGTCAGCGAGGAACTGGGGAAACCGGAAGAGACCGGGCCGGTGCAGATCCAGCTTTTCGAGCCGGTGGGCTACGGCATGGCGGAACGCATCCGCAACCTCGACCTCGACCAGTTGCGGCCCATCGAAGCGCTACAGCTCTTGAGCGAGCTGCAGAAGGAGTTGAAGCGGCCGTGAGGATCGCCGGAGTCATGAGCGGCACGTCGCTCGACGGCATCGACGTAGCCATCGTCGAAGTGCTGGGCCGGCGCATCCGTACCATTGGCTTTCTTTCGACGCCGTATGCGGAAGCGACGCGCGCCGCTATCCTGGCGGTCTCCGACGCGGCGGCACACACGTCCGCCATCTCGCGGCTGAACTTCCAACTCGCCGAACTCTACGCCCGCGCCGTGTTGCGCGCCATGCGCCGCTTCGGGCCGGTGGATCTGATCGGGTGCCACGGCCAGACGGTCTATCACGAAGGCGGCTTAAACACGCTGCAACTCGGCGAACCCGCCATCCTGGCGGAGCGCACGGGCCTGCCGGTGGTTTCGGGCTTCCGCGCGCGCGATATCGCCGCTGGCGGCCAGGGCGCGCCGCTGGTTCCGTACGTCGACTATCTGCTCTTCCGCCATCCCAGGCGCACGCGCGTGGCGCTCAACATCGGCGGCATTGCCAACATCACGGTGATCCCGCCCGCCGCCGCGCCGGCGGATGTGGTGGCCTTTGACACCGGCCCCGGCAACATGGTGATCGACGCGCTGGCACGCGAAATGGGCCAGCCTTACGACCGCGGTGGAAAGATCGCCGCTTCCGGCCGCGTGGACCCGGCGCTGCTCGACGAATTGCTGGCCGATCCGTATTACCGCCGCAAGCCGCCCAAGAGCGCCGGCCGCGAACAATACGGCGCCGCGTTTGTAGCACAGCTCAAAGCCACGGGACTGCCGCTGCGCGATTTGATTGCGACGGCCACGGTGCTGACGGCGGCCACAATCGCGATGGCCATCGGCGGCCGCGGCGTCGATCTGA
Organism: Bryobacterales bacterium; assembly: GCA_963842505.1. GTDB lineage: Bacteria > Acidobacteriota > Terriglobia > Bryobacterales > Bryobacteraceae > PALSA-129. The sequence continues at coordinate 2,082,340 of CAWJGZ010000001.1, read as the reverse complement.
TCATTTCGGGCGGCGGCGTTCACAATTCGCAGATCGTGGCGCATTTGGCGGGCTTCCTGCCCGCCGCCTCGATCTCCACATCCACCGATCATGGCATCGACGCCGACGCCAAAGAAGCCATCGCGTTCGCGCTGCTGGCGCATGAAACATGGCGCCGCAGACCGAGCAACCTGCCTTCGGCTACCGGCGCGCGTCGCGCGGTGGTGCTGGGGAGCATCACGCCGTGAGAAGCGCTCGGAGGTGAGTAGAATGCGCGCGGCGGCGGCGATTGGCGGGCTGGCGGTGTTTGCAGCGATGGCGGTTCCGGTGATGCACGGCCACGCCATCGGGTTCGATTTGCCGGTGCGGGCGGCCATCCACGAGTGGGCTTCTCCGTTGCTGACGGCGGTCATGCAAGCGATCACAACGATCGGCTCGGAGTATTTTCTGGCGCCGCTGGCGGCCATCCTGGTGTGGCGCTGGTGGAGGCGCGGCGAGCGCCGGGCGGCTTATCTGCTGGTAGCCGGAAGCGGCAGCGCGGAACTGGTGTTGCAACTGCTGAAGACCCTGATTCACAGGCCGCGGCCGGAGGTATTCTTCGGCTTGGCGACCGCGGAGACGTACAGCTTCCCGAGCGGGCACGCGTTTGTGCCGGCGGTTTACTTCGGGATTTTGGCCGGTATCCTGGCCGCGCGAGCCAGGTGGCGCGCCGCGGTGGTGGTGATGGCGGCGCTGCTGGGATTCTCGCGCGTCTACCTGGGCTTCCACTATCCGAGCGACGTGGTGGCAGGCTGGGCGCTGGCAGTGGTGTGGCTGGCGGCGTGCGCTATTGTGGCAGATCGCCGCGCGGCTTCCCCTGCTTGATTTCGTCGTAGGCGTCTTTGATCTGGCGTTTGAGCGAGGCTTCGGCCACCCAGTTGCTAACGGCCACGGGCAGGCTGACGGAGGCTTGCAGGTCTTCAGCGGACTTGCCCTGCTCGACGCCGCTCTTGACGGCCTTGTACAGCTCCACCATGAACTGCTCCTGGCCGGCGATCAATTCGCGGCCGCCGGGCACACCGTGGCCCGGCAACACGAACTTCACTTTCAGCTTTTCAGCGGCCCGCAGAACGGTGGGCCAGTTTCCGATGTTGGCGTCCATGGTGGCGTTGTGGGGGCCGTTGACCACGGCATCGCCGGTGCAGAGAACCTCTTCCTTGGGCAGATAGGCGAAGCCGTCGCCGCGCGTGTGAGCCCAGCCGAAGTGGAGGAATTCGATTTTGCGCTGGCCGTCGGTGAGCACATACCGTGGCGGAGAGATGTCCTGTTTAGGAGGTTCGGGGGCATCGCGATGGAGTTCGGCGACATCCGGGCGGCTCTTGGCCGCGGCCAGCCAGCGTGCCGGTTCGAAGCGTTTCATTTCGGCGGCGACGCCCGGAAAAGCTATGGTGGTGGCGCCGGCCTCGGTCCAGAGCGCGTTGCCGTAAACGTGGTCGCCATGGTGGTGGGTGTCGAAGACGTACCTGACGGGCTTGGGCGAGAGGCGTTTGCAATCGGCCATGGCGCCGCGGGCGCCGCTGGGATAGTTGGCGTCGATGACCACCAGATAATCTTTCATCTCGATGATCACGTTATTGCAGTGGCCTTGTTCCATATCGCCTTCGCGGAACCATACGCCGGGCGCGATGAGGCGAATGGTTTCCGGCGCGGCGTCGGACCGCGCGACGACGAGAGCAACGGCGGCGAGCGAAGCAAACCCCGTGAGCAAACAGATCCTGACCCGCCACATTGGGCACCCCCTATCCGGTCTACTCTACACTATTCCCGGGAGAGTGCAACAGGGAGCTCATTCTAGGGTGCAAGCACAGAACCGCGAGCGTCAGCGAGCGGCCACCTCCAGGCCGCGTGGCGGCCGCTCGCTGACGCTCGCGGTTCTGTACTACTACGTTTTTGTTTCTTTGCGGGCCGCGAAGATCTTTCCGCGGCCCAAGTCCGTAGGACGAAAGAGAATAGCCCAGTGCGCCAGCACTGGGAACCCCGCGCAAGACCATTAGCCCCGGAACGGGGCGTAAGAATCCGGGCCCGCTCGCACCTTTCGCCCTTTTGGGCTCTCTTAGAAGTACGCTGGTTGCGGCTTGCCGCGCTGTGCCGGCGGCTGCGCTTGTCCGCTCTTGTGTCGCGCACCCGTCATTTCACCACCCGGCGGTTCGCAAAGCTGCGACGCGGGGAGCGCGGCTCTTGGGGCTGTCCAGGCTGAACGAACGCGCGTCGCCGAGTTGCGTGCGGATGTAATCTTCGGTGCGGGAGACAGCCTTTTCCAGATCGCTGCTCCTGGGCACGAATGCGCACCAGGCGATGGATTCGGTGGCCGTGTCGTACTCCCAGAGGCCCACCAGGCGGCCGCGATCGAAAATCGCGTGGGAGGGCAGGTCGGCGACGCCGCCAAGCGGCGCCAGGCTTTTGCCGCTGTAAATCTTGCGCTTGAGGTCGGCGGGATCGGCCAGGCTCTTGAGATCGCGGCGCAGCAGGCTCAGTCCGTCGATACTCGCGGTCAATACGTAGCGCGGCTGTTTGGGGAATTGAAAGGCTTGGTAGGCTTCGCGATGTTCGGGCAGCAGGAAGCCATCGTCGCCGGCGGACTCGAGTTTGAGCGGTTCGAGGGCGGCTTTGCAGTCCTTGACGGAGAGCGCGGAGAACCATTGGAACTCGGCCAGGGTGGCTGGCCCGATCCAGGAAAAATAACGGCGGGCGAGTTCGACGTGGACTTGCTCCAGGGACAGCGAGAATTTAGTCAGGGGATTGGGGCGCCAGAGCGTGTAGGCGAAGCGCTGCTGGTCGAGACGGCCGTTGACCGGCACGCGGCGGATGTCGCCGGAGGACTGCAGCTTGCCGAGGGCCAGCGGCAGGGTAGTCGAGAGGCCTTTTTTCTTACCCTCGTCACCGAGACTGCGCGAAGCCGTTCCGGTGGCCTGGCGAATGGCCTCGGGATCGAGCGGTCCCGTTTCGAGAGCCTGGCAGACGGCGGCGCACAAGCGGTCGATTTCCTTTTCGGTGACGCCCAGTTTGTAGGCGGTCTTCAAATCGCCGGCGCCAAAAGGCTGACTGGCTTTGAGCGCCAGCGCGTAGTCGCTGGCAGGCAAGACGTAGGTGCAGCCGCGCACGGCGGGGAGTTCGTGAATGGCGAGCCGGGCGCAATCGGCGTCAATGGTTTCGCGGGGCGTGCCGGCGCGAGCGAGGAGCGTCAGGTAAGGCGCGGATCCGCCAACAGAACGGGCCCATCCGGTCTGTTCGAGGACTTCGGCGGGAGTGCGTCCCTGCAAGCGGCCATCGAGAGCCTGGCGGTGGAAGCGCCAGGCGCGAAGTTTGTCGCGTGGGGTTGCGGCCATGGGTTCATTTTGCTTTGGTAGGCGGACGAGCGCAAGCCAAGGTGCAAGAACTGACGCACTGGGAAGAGCCGGGTGAAAGCAGGGTGCGGAGCGGGATTGCCCGCCCCACTTGCGTTGCGGCGCGTTACCATGCGGTTGCATGTTGCGCGTTACACGGGTGGAAGGCCGCGGCGCCGAAGAGACCCGTTTGGCGATTGAGGCCTTCTTAAAGAACTCCCGGCAACCCGCGCTGCTGGAACCGGGCGAGGAGTTGCTGGCGATTGGCGGCGATAATTTCTCGCTCGAAATGCGCGGCGGGCGGCTGACTTTGCAGGCGTGGGATCGAACCCGCAACCTGGCGCGGCGTGTGATGGGGATTAAGCAATCTTCGCCAGCGCGGCTGGAAATCATCGTGGAGCACTTCGCGCGGCGCCAGGGAGTAGTGTTTCTCGTGGATCTGGATCGGCGCGCAGGGGCGGAGTTGGGGCAGCGGGCCGGGCGGCTGGTGTTTCGCGAGCGGTTCCGGCTCTTTCTGCGGAGGCAGTTTCCGGAATGGAACCTGGCGGAGCTGAGCGCCGAAGCGAATCTGGAATTCAGCCTGTCGCCGGCGTTCCCGCGCGCATTCCTGAAGCATGGACAGCATGGGTGGGCGGCGATTGCGTGCCCGCCGGAAGGGGATTGGGCGGCGGTGGTTTCCTTCGGCCTGATCTGGCTATCTTATTTGCGGGCACGCGAACGGCGGCTGACGGTGGAAGGGCTGGCGCTGTATGTGCCAAGCGGGCGGGAGCAGGCGGCGGCGCTGCGGCTGCTATCGCTGAACCCGGCAGCGGCGCGATTCGAACTGTTCGCTTACACCGGCCAGGACTACGTAGTGGGGGTGGACCCGAAAGATCACGGGAACCTGGATACGCGCCTCGAGCTTTGCAAAGGGCCGGAAGCGCCGCCGCCGCGCGGGCCGGAGTATCCAGAGGCGATGCTCGAAGCGCGGGTGCGCGCGGAGATCGAAAAGTTGGATGCGGATCTGCGCCACCAGCCGGTCTACGGGCAGGTGCCGGCGTTCGCCGGCGGGGATCGGGGGATTCTCGACCTGCTCGCGGTGGACCGGGCCGGGCGGCTGGCGGTGGTGGAACTGAAGGCGACGGCCGATCTGCACCTGCCCTTGCAGGCGCTGGACTATTGGATCCGGGTGAAATGGCACCTGGACCGCGGCGAGTTTGCGGCATACGGATATTTTCCGGGGATTGAGCTGCGGCCGGAGGCGCCCAGGATCCTGCTGGTGTCGCCGTGCCTGGAATTCCATCCGTCGTCGGAAACCATCTTGCAGTATTATTCGCCGTCGATCGATGTGGAGCGAATCGGGCTGGCGGTAGAATGGCGGAAGGGGCTGCGGACGATGTTTCGACTCCGAGGGGCCGAGCCGCCTCACTGATTCTCATGATAATGAAGGCACTGAAACAGGCGCGCGCCGCCGTCTCGCTGTTGAACCCGGAAGAAGTGCGCCGCCGCGCGCGGCGGCCGCTGCGTTTCGGCCTGGTGGCGTCAAGCGACGCGGCGTACGCGGAGATGGAGGATTTCCTGGCGCCGCCGGAAGGGTCGCTGGAAGACCGCACGTATCTGCTGGACCAGGTGCATCGGGCGGACGACGCGGTGGTACCGGACCAGGTGGACCTGATTTTGTTCGAGCAAGGGATCGCGGCGCCGCCGGGAACATACACGTTTTACCGCGACAACCCGGCGGCGACCGTCGGCGCGATTCTGGACGGCAACGACGATCTGTGGCTGCCGCTCGGACGGCAATACCCGGCCTTCCGGCGTTCGGTGGTGGATCGGACGATCCACACGATTGCGCAGGAGAACGCGCTGTTCGCGGTGGCGACGGCGCTGCCGGACGTGGTGCCGAGCCTGTTGGAGTTGCCGTGGGCGTTCGGGGAATTCACATCCGACACGGCGATTCTGACGGCCAACCAGATCCGCATGGCATTCCTGATCGCGGCGGCGTGCGGACGGGATGCCGGTTTCGCCAAGCAGAAGGGCGCCATCCTTTCGATTGTCTCGGGCGCCTTCGGGTGGCGGGCGCTGGCCCGCGAACTGGTGGGCAAGATCCCGCTGGGCGGCGGGCTGATTCCCAAGGGCGCGATCGCCTACGCCGGAACATTCGTGGTCGGTAAGGGGCTGGAACATTACTACTGGGGCAATAGCGGCTACACGCGCGCGCAACGGCGAGTGATTTACCGCGAGGCATTGAAACGGGGCCGGATGGTGGTGGAATCGGCGCGACTCCAATCCGACCCGCGAACGTAAAATCACCCATCCGACCCGCGGGTCCGACCCGCCATCCGACCCGCGAACGCAAGAGCACCCATCGGAGCCGCGAACGTAAGAGAGCGGTATTTGCGGGTTACCAATCCGACTCGCAATCCGACCCGCCATCCGACCCCCGAACGCAAGAGCACCCATCCGAGCCGCGAACGTAAGAGAGCGGTCCCTGCGGAGCACCAGCGTGAGTTAAACTTCAGGAGTAACCAGACGGAGAAACTTATGCGTCTACTGTACATCGCGGTGGCTTTCGTAGCGGCGACGGCCGGCCTTGCCGATACGATCACAATGAAGGACGGGCGGGTGATTCAGGGCACTTATCTGGGCGGATCGGCGCGCCAGGTGAGGGTCGAGATTGGCGATCAGATTCAGACGTTGGACGTGTCGGACGTGGCGCGCATCGAATTTGGGAACAACGCCCCGGTGGAAGAGCCGGCGGTCCGGCGAGAGGAACGGCGCGAGGCCGCGGCGCAGCAGGCGATGATGGGGATCACGCTGCCCGCGGGCACGAATTTCGCCGTCCGCATGATCGATTCGGTGGATTCGCAAACGGCGCAAGTGGGACAGAGTTTCGCCGGGAGCCTGGACGCGCCGGTGGTGGATGCGAGTGGCCAGACCATCATTCCGCGCGGCGCGGACGTGGTGCTGAAGCTGGTTGACTCCAAGCAATCGGGGAAGATTGCGGGCCGCGCGGAACTGGCGCTTGCCATGATGTCGGTGCGGGTGAACGGGCAGATGGTGGACATCCAGACACAGACCGTGAGGGAGAAGAGTGCGGATCGAGCGGGGCGGTCGGCCGGGACGATTGGCGGAGGCGCGATAGGCGGCGCGGTGCTGGGCGGCATTTTGGGTGGTGGCAAAGGCGCGGCGATCGGCCTGGGAGCGGGAGCCGCGGGCGGCACGGCCGTGGAAATGGTCACCAGCGGGCAGAGAGTGCGGGTGCCTTCGGAAACCCGCCTGACGTTCGTGCTGGACAACCCGGTCAGGATCTGAGTAAGACCGGCCTCCCGGCCGGTCTTGGACCCACTGGAAACCGGGTCACGGCAGGCGAAGCCTGCCCCCAGAATTTCTGCATCTGTGGATGACATTCCCGGGTCGAAAACACAACTTGACTTGTAGCGCCGGCGGTCTTCGCCGCCGGTTCTTTTTCAATATGTACTGGCGCCGAACACCGCCCATTGGGTCCCTGAGAACTTCCCCATCTTCGTCACCCGGAAGAAAGAGCGGCGATGGTCCAGCGCGCACAAGACACCGGCGGCAAGACCGCCGGCGGCACTAGTTGGCCTTAATGAACGAGCTTGAAAACACAGAAACTCCAGCGACCGGCCTCCCGGCCGGTTTTGGACTACGAACGACCGGGGCCAACTGTGTGACCTACTGCACGGCATCGTGGTCGGGACCGCGCTGTCGGCCCGAGCTACGCATGCCCATCGCATTGCGCATTCCACTCGATCCAGGCGTTCGCCTCGGTCACCTGCGCTCTATAAACTCGAGTAAGAGGAGTTCCCTTTTGCCCGGCCACATGGCATCAACGGGCGTTATCGGCCAAGTGACGAACCTTCATGCCTCATGCTGCGAATCGACTTTTTGACTTCAACAGGAGCATTGTTGCCAATGGCTGTCCCAGCCGGCTCATTGGCCGTGGCATCTCTTGTACTTGCGCCCGCTGCCACATGGACACGGGTCGTTGCGTCCAATTTTCGACCGCTTCGTGCTCGCCTCGATTGCTTCGCTGAGATTGGCAGGCTGGGCAGCGTCGTGCGCCACTCGTTCCATGCGGGTATCCTGTTGCCACTCGTAATCGAGCTTGAACCCGAACCTGAGTGATTGATCGGTTGGATGAAGGCAGACACCGAACCAGGTCTTCGCCTTTTGCCGATATTTACGAAGCTCGCAGTGACCCCGTAGTCGAGCCTCCGCCACCGGTAGCGGATCGGCGCTGCAATGCACTGTGAATCCACTCATGGGCGAATCGAACCCGAGGGATATGTCGTGCGTCTGTCCATCTCTGCGCGCCAGCTTGGCGGCCCGATCGATGCCCGTACATGCGTCTGTTGTCGCCTTTCCACTCATCGCCAGCAGCAGGAACCCGAAATCGATCACTCCAGGCTCGGGACGGCTCTCAATGACCGTGATGATGCGCCCCACGGTGGTCGAATTCAGGCGCGTGAGAATACCGTCAGGCGTCCGCTGACCATTCACGCCGTCGCGCCGCACCGCCATGGCAACATCGAGGTCCACGGAGATGTCGTCTCCCAGCATGAGCATGTCGACGTTCTCCTCAATCCACAGATTCTTCTTCAGGTGATAGGAAAGAATGACCGTCTCGTGCGTTGCCATCAGCCGTTCCGTGTAGCCGACCCGGCGGTTGATATAGCTAAGAAAGCGCAGCGGCGAAGGGAGCATCTCCGTGATCGCATCCAGCGTAAAAACATCCAGCACCATAGGAGCCTGGATGACGTCGGTTTGTGTGTACTTGAGGAACTGGCGGGACTGAAAGTGCAGTGAGGGATAGTGGTCGGCGACCACGCACAGAATGTAGATTTCGGACACACGGTCTGGAACACGGATCTCCCGACCGTCGGGCCCAACAAGCTTGACCTCGGGGTCAGTGATTTTCTGAGCACACGTGAGGCCCTGATCGTACGAATCCTGGACGCTCTTCTTGAAATCGTCTCGAATCCGGCCATCATTGCCTTTACGCGATTCCAGCGTCAGCCGCTTGGATTTCGCCTGAACGATCACGGCACGGTCGCCAAAGAGCACGAGAACGTCGATTTCACCGACCTTCCTTGCCTTTGATTCGAAAATATCCACGTTCGTGTGGACGCGCGCCTTGCCGAAGACCAGCTCGAGCCGATCACGACAGAAGGTCTCCGTAAATCGCCCCCGGTTTTGCATTGCAGTGGACTCATACGCCTTGTCGACGACCATCCAGTAGAACGGCGATTCATAGAGCGCTTCAACGAGGCTGTACGACTGGAATAGAACGAACTCACCGTTGAATCTGAGCAGGGGAGCCGCGTTAACTACGTTGAAATCATCAATCGCCCGAAAGGTTTCCTTCTTTTCGCCCGGGGCCAGAGCGAAAGCGTTTAGTACGGCCCCCACGGTTGATTCCACCACCCCGGATGCCGCGGCAACTTCTCCCGCGGAAAAGGTGTAGCCGGGGAGGATGCTCCACTGCTCCGGTGGGATCGTCGCCATGTGGGCCACGGTGTCCATGAGCTTCTGTTCCTGCAGCCGCGCAATTGCTTGAGCGATGGTTCTGGAATCGAAGATCGAGAATCCCCGGTTCGCCTTCAACCAGGCGTCATCTGCTGCGTATTTTGGGGGCGCGAAATCGCGATACTGGAAGCTGTAGGCCGACTCCCCGCCGTAAAAGATCATTTCTCGCAGGAACTCGCCCCGGCCCAGTAGTTCGAGGTCCTTAACCGGCGCCTTGGCCTGTTCCGCTATTGCGCCGGACATGGATGGAAGAAATGTCTCATGCAACTCCTTGAGTAAGGCGTCCGTGCGGTCCATCTGCTCTTGCACCACGTGGGGCGACGGCATCGTCCAGTCCATCTCGCCCTGGATCATCAGGCCTATGAGCGTGGAAATCTCGGTGCGGATGAGGTGGTCGGGTGAGAACATTGGCAACATGTCCTTCGGGCGCATTTGCCCTGAATAGCGAACGATGTTGTCACGAAAACAGATGTTGGCAAGGGCATGGACGTAGCCCGATGACCGGCACAATACTTTTAAGTCGGCGAATACCTCCGCTTCGTTCCTCATTATGTGAACATGTTCGCGTGCTACGTTGGCCAAAGCAATATCCTCTTGAGGGTCGCTTTCGGGCAGTCACCAATTCCATCCGTACGTATGGGTCCGAAAACGGAAAACGCGGAAAACGGGGGGGAAAACGGGAAAACGGGTCGGGAAAACGGGTCGGAAAACGCGGGAAAACGGGAAAACGGTTCGGGGAAAATGGGTCAGCCTGATGGAGTGAACCCCGTCGGTGAGACAAGGTAAAAGGTGACAGGTTGCCGTTCGCTGGTTTTCCGTAGCCAGCGGAAAAAATCTGTTGCAGACTGATGATACCTGAGCCGGGCGGGATAGGGCAATGCTGGGAAGCAACCCGAGCGACCGTCTCAGCGTCCGGAATGGCCCAGGGGGCGGTAGCGCCGCCCCCCTTCGTGAACCATTCTGGCTGAGAAAAAGCGATAAATCCCGGGGGTTTGGGGGCACAGCCCCAATACAGAATGTCCTCTTCATTGTGGGCCTCCGGTCCCCGCGGCGGCTTCGAACTCCTCCGGCGGCCTGTAGCCCAGTGCGGAGTGCAGCCGTTTTCGGTTGTAGACCTCCTCAATGAAGCGCCGCATGGAGACGCGCGCTTCGTCCTGGTCGCGGTACTGATGGAGGTAGACCTCTTCGGATTTTAGGGTCTTCATAAAGGATTCCGCCTTGGCGTTGTCGTAGGGCGTGCCAGCGCGGCTCATACTGATCACGAACCCGTGATCCAGTAATCTGCCAACGTAGTCCGGACAGCAGTACTGCACCCCTTGATCGGAGTGGTGGACGATCCCGGGTTCGATCGCCCGGTCGGCCAACGCCCGGTCGAGCGCCTGCAAGGGGAGACTGGCCTGTAACGTGGGCCCTAACTCCCAACCCACCACTCGCCGTGAGTAGGCGTCGAGCACAACCGCCAGATAGACGAACTCCTCACTGAGCCGGATATAAGTGATGTCGGCAACCCAGAGTTGGTTGATACCCGTGAGCGCCAGGCGGCCGGCCAAGTTGGGGTACCGCACGAAGCCGTGCCGCGATTCCGTCGTCAGCACAAATTTCTTGTGACGCACGCTGAGTAGATTGTCTTCGCGAAGCCATCCCGCCACGCATTTGTGGTTGACTACGAACCCCTGGCGGTGCAACTCCGCCGTGACTCTCCGGTACCCGTAGCAGCGGTGAGCCAAGGCCACGCGCTGGATCCGGTCCCGCAGTTCGGTCTCGGCTTGGCGGGGACTGTGAGCACCGAACTCACGATAGAACCCGGCCCGGCTCACCTGGCCCGCCGCGCACAACGCGGCAATGCTGCCATCGCCTTCAAGCGGCATCATGCGTCGGATCTCCCGGTAGATGCCTTCGCGCCAAGCTTGTTGTTGTTCTGGCGCAAACCCTCTACACGCTTGAAGGCTCGCTGCAAAAAATCAATCAGCAGCGCTTGCCGCCCCACCTTGCGTTCCAGCTCGGCAATCTGCCGCGCCGCGTTTTCGCGCACCCGGCGTTGGCGTTCCTCGACGCCCAAGCGTTCCCGGCCAGGCCGGCGTTCCAGTGCCGGTATCCCCCGTTGGCGAAACCTCTCTCGCCACTCGTAGAACAGCTTTCGGCGCACTCCCAGTTCCCGGCTCAGCGCCGATACGCACTCTCCCGCCTCCATCCGTTCTACTGCCTGGAGTTTGAACTCGGGGGGATGGACCACATGCTTGCCACCGCCGCCTTTCTTCCTCTTTGCCATGACACTCCCTCCATTCAATTCAGAGTGTCACTTTTTACGCTGTCTCAATTTTGGGGTTCACTCCACTGAACTGCGCGATTTTTCCGTTGCTTAGGTCTGCTCGGAATTGCGGCTCTCGCACATTTGACCGAAACGCCGGCTCGTGGAAGTTCGGCCAAGATTACCCTCACGGTTCAAATAAAACCTGAACATTTTAGCGTTATTTCTCAGTCACTTCCGCTCTTCTCAACCCGAACTCCGACTCCCGGTCTGTTACCCTGAAACCGGGATGGGGCCTTCGCGACCTATCCCTTTTTCATTTCCGAACACGTTCAAGGATCACTATGTCGTCACTCCATCAGAATCGAGGCCAATCACGTCAACTCTCGAAAAACTCCCCCCAATCTTCGCTCCGCGCAAGCCGAACTCGTTTCTTTTCATCATGTTTTTAGGCGCGGCCTCGCCGTGCGAAACGAACCTAGTCCCATTTCCGGACACTTTGGCGCTGCCCATATCACCGCGGCCGAAGCTATCCTGAGGTCGCCTGCTTAGTGGACGACGTATTGCTCCAGATCCTGGATCACGTCGCGGCCCTCATCCGCCCTGGCCGTCTTGACGACGGGGAGTTCCATGACTTGGGCGTCGGGAGTACGGTAATCAAAGGTGGCGAGCAGCCGATACGCGCCGGGCGCGAGGCCGGTGAAATGGTACTGGCCGTTGATATCGGTGCGGAAAATCTGGAAATCTTTCACACGCTTGCGGCGCTCAAGGTCGTAGGCTTCGAGGAAGACCGGTATGCCCACGACCGGCGCGCCGCCGGTATCGCGCACCACGCCATGCAGCGTGCCGGGAGATGAAGACAGCACGAACTTGATGGTGTTCGAAGTGTTGGGCGGGAGGATGATTTCGTTCCATCCATCGGCGCGGCCCGGGTCGAGGCCCTCAGGCCGCGGGCCTGAGACACTCACCACGTACCAGGCAGGTGTCGGGCCGAGCGCGACATCATAGCGGCCGGGCAGGATGCCGGTGCGGGCGGGAACGCCGCGCACAGTCTCGGGAACGCCGCGCATCGTTTCGGGCTTGCCAACTCCGGCAAGGTCCTTGTGGCGGAAGAGCACCTGAAACTGGCGCCCGTCGATGGGCGCACCGTGGGTATCCTCGAAGGCAAATTGGATGGTCGGGTACATCGCCAGCCCGAGGGAGAGGTTGGGTTGGTCGCGATCCAGGCTGAGGGATTGGTAGGTAGCGGTATTGAAGCGGCCGTTGGCGGATACCGCCTGCAATTCATATTGTCCCGGGGCGGCGGGGTTGAAGTGGAAATTGCCGGCGGAATCCACGTCGGCGAGTTCGCTTCCCATGTCGGAGACGAGATTGACGGTGACCGGGTCGCGGTTGGGGGAGATGGCGCGGCCGGCGACCGTGTAGAGACGCCCTGGCGCGGGGCGGATATTGACGTTGTCGACCTGCTGGTCAAGGGTGACGTCAATGGCAATGGCCTGATCGAGCAGGGCGACGTCCTTGTAGAAAGTGGGCAGATAGGAGCCTTCTTCATCGCTCTTGCTCATGGTGCGGATGAGGTAGGCGCCGGGGTCGAGGGCGAAGAAGCGGTACATGCCGCGGTCGTCGGTGCGGGCTCTGGTGAGCAGCATGGGAGGGCGCGAATCGGTGTAGATGGCGACCTCGTGATCGGGAAGGCCAACATCGTTTTCGTCCAACAAAGTTCCGGTGATGGAGCCGAGACGCGGCAGCCGGATATTGAGGATGGTGGAATCGTTCTCCGCGATGACGATGGGGACGCCGGAGGCGCGCCAGTGTTTCTGGCCGTACTCGACTGGCGCGAAGGTATGGCGGGCGGCAGTGACCAGGTAGGTTCCCGCCGGGAGGTTGGCGAATTCGAAAAAGCCGCTGGAGTTGGTGCGGACCGAAAGGTGGGGGCCGGCGCTGCCGGCCACGGGTTCCAGGCCGACGACGGCGCGCGCCAGGAAATGCCCGGTCTGGTTCTCCACTACGCTACCACGGATGACGGCGCCGTGCAGGGCGGCCGCGAAGGCGAGTAGCAGGCAAATTCGCATAGTTTCTTGAGAAATGACGCTGACAGGAGCGTAAGAGTGCAGGATAATGTGGCAATGAGTGCGAATTCGGCGCGGACTTCCGGGGTGGACGAACCGCGGGAGGACGAAGGACTACCGGTCTGGTTCCTGTGGGCGCTGCCGCCGCTGGCCGCGCCATTGGCGGCGATGGCCTGGCTGTGCGCGCATTGGGACGCGATTCCGGCGCGGTTCGTGGTTCACCATGGCCGTGGATACCGGCCGGACGGCTGGGTGACGCGCACGCCGCTCCACGTGATGGGGCCGCTGATTTTCGGCGCCGGGTTAGCGGTGCTGATGCTGGTGGTGGCGCTGACAACCTACTATGGCACTCGTAAGACGGCCAGGCGAGCGCCGATGATAGGCGTGTTTTTCACGGTGATGTATCTGGTCAGTTTCATCTTTACGGAGGTAGGACTCGCGCCGCTGGTGGAAATCCCGATGTGGCCGGCGGTGGTGCTGGCGCCGATGGTCGCGATCGGATTGCTGATTTACATCTACCGGAAGAATGCCGAACCCGCCGGCCAACCGGACGAAACGCCCGCGGAGTGCTGGAACTGGGGCGGCATTTATAACAACCCGCGCGACCCGGCGATTTTCGTGGCCAAGCGCGAGGGGTTCGGCTATACCTTGAACTTCGGAAACCCGCGGGCCATCATGTTCCTGGCCGGACTGATTGGAGGGGTCGCGGCGCTGACGGCTTTCCTGTTTTGGGCAGAGCGCTGAAAGGCGTATCCCCGGGCACACGGCCTCCCGCGAAGCCCGGCCAGGCGCAACGCGGCTACTTGCGGGTGAAGATGGTAAGATCGACGGCGTTGGCCATCGCCTCATAGCCGGCGTTATTGGGGTGCAGGTGGTCGCCGGGGTCGAATTCCGCGCGGATGCGCTTGGGATTGGCGGGGTCGCGCGTGGCGGCTTCGAAATCCACCACCGCGTCGAAAGCGCGGCTGGTGCGGATCCAGTTATTGACTGCCTCGCGCACGGCTTCGCCCTCGGGACGCGCGTAGTTGGCGCCTTCGTAAGGCGTGAGAGTACAGCCAATCACTTTGATGCCGTGAGTGTGGGCCTCGTCGATCAACTGCTTGTAGCCGCCGATGATGTCATCGGCGGTGACGGTTTCCTTGGGGTCGACGGCGCCGTGACCGATATCGTTGATGCCTTCGAGCAGCATGAGCCACTTGACGCCGGATTGGCCGAGCACGTCGCGGTCGAAACGGCCGAGGGCGCTGACGCCGGTGATGTCGCGCAGCACGCGGTTGCCGCCGATGCCCTGGTTGGAGACACCGATGGCCGCGGTCTTGGGGTTCTTGGCGAGGCGTGCGGCCAGCAGCGCGGGCCAACTGTGATCGGTGTTGACCGTGGATTGAGCGCCATCGGTGATGGAATCGCCAAACGCCACGATGGCGGCGGCTTTGGCGGGCGCCAGCACGTCGATGGAAGAGAGCCAATAGTAGGAGGCGGTAGTGAGGAGCGGATCGGCGATGGCGGGCTTGGCGGTCGCGTCACCCTTCGATACGTAGGTGGTGTGCAAGCCGGTGGAATGGGTATTGGGCGGGCCGGTTTCAACGGGGAAATAGAGGCTGATGGCGAGCGTGGCGAGGGGCGCGAAGGTGAGATCGACCGGGTCGCTCACGAGGGCCACACCGGGGCCGAGAGCGCATTTGGGCTTGCCATTGAAGAGCAGCGGGCGATCCGAACCGGCGACGATTTGGGAATCCTTGTCTCGAATGGCGATGTGGGCGGCGCCGATTTCGACCGTCTCGGCGCCGAAAGCGTTGGCGAACTTCACGCGCAGTCGATAGCCGCCGATGCTGGCGCGGACCATCATGCGGACGGTCTGATCGGCGAAGCCGCGTTGGTTGATAGTCTGCTGCGGATTGGGGTTGGCGGGTGCGGCCGGCAGAGGCTGCACGCGCGCCAAAGGCGGCGAGGTAGCCCAGGTGGCGACCCAATGGTCGTTGCTGGCGGGTTGCGCGGACAGGGGAATGCCGGCGAGCGTCGCGAGCATAAGGACAGGTAGCAGCTTGCGGATCATGCGCGAACTCCTTCGATTTGAGATATAAGCAGAAGGTTAATTATAAGACCGAGGGCCGGGCCTTGCCTCGGGGCGCGGGGCCGTGAATAATGAGTGCCATGAGGTTTGCCTATCTGTTGCTGGCCGGCGCGGGAATCCTGGGTGCGCAGGTGGTGGAGGGTTCGGTTTCCAACTCGGTAACCAGAATCGGCGTGAGCGAAGTGCAAGTGCGCCTGCAAAGGGCGATGCAGCCGAACCGCGGAACCGGCCTGCCAACCGAAGCGCAGCAAGTGTCGGAGGCGCAGCAAGAGCCATACGAGGCTCTGACGGATGTCTCCGGCAACTTTCGAATCGAGGGCGTGAAAGACGGTAAGTACAACGTTACCTGGTTCCGGGAAGGCTTTTCGAACGGCGGCACTTCAGTGGAAGTGAGAGCGGGCGATCCGCTGGAGCTGCAGCTTAGGACTGCGCCCCTGGGCCGGGTGACCGGACGCGTTCTGGACGGCAAGGGACGCCCGGTGGCGGACGCCAAACTGGAACTCTCAGGCAGTTCGGCCTTCGCGGCGCAGCAAGTCGCCGGCGAGAATGGCGAGTTCGCCATAGAGAACCTTGGCAGCGGAACATACACGTTGATGGCTTATGCGCCCGATGAGTGGGATCCGCCGGAACCGGTGGATGGAAAGAAGCAGGCTTGGGCGGTCACTTATTACCCCGGCATCGTACATGCGGACAGCGCCGGCAGAATCCTGGTGCCTCCGGGCGGTGAGGTGACCGGCCTCGAAATCAAGCTGCTGGCTGTGCCGGTATGGCGTGTGAGCGGAGTGGTGTTGGGCGCGGATGGGAAACCGGTCCAGGCAGCCGGCGTGTCGCTTTCGAGGGGCTTGGGCCGGCAAACGAATCTGCCGGGCATAACCACGGACGAAGACGGAAAATTCGGGCTTGCCGCCACCGACGGGACTTATCGAGTGAGCGCGCAGGCGACAGATGAAGAAACTACCCTGCACGCGGAGAGCGAGGTGCTGGTCTCGGGGAATGACGTGACCGAGGTTGAATTGCGGCTGACGGCGCCATTCAAGATCCACGGGAAGTTCTCGTACGATCCGCCGCGGCCACCGGACAGCAAGACCCGCACTGCGATTTTCCTGACCGGCAGGGCTGCCCCGGGGACGATGTCCATGCTTAGCGTCACGGTGGAAGGCGATACCTTCACCCTTCCTGCCGTTGACCCGGGCACTTACACGCTGCTCGCTTCGGAACCTGAGCCGCCTTACTATCTGGCGTCCGTCCGCGTAAGTGGCCAGGATGGGATGGCGGGGCCGGTGTATCTGGGTTCGGGGAGCGATCAGGCGGAGATTGTTTATCGCGCGGGTGGTGGCACGGTTTCGGGAAATGTGGAGGACTGCAAGGGTGGATTGGTTGAAGTGATCCCGGTCCAGGAGTATCTCTGGAGGGCTTTGCCGAAGCGCGACCGCTGCGACGCTCTGGGACATTTCACAATCCAGGCAGTGCGGCCAGGTGATTACTATGCGCTGGCTATCGGGCCCGGCTCGGAGGCCCCCTTTGCGCTTGCGACGCTGCTGCCGCAAGCCACCAAGGTGACGGTGCGGGCGGGTGAGACGACGCGCGTGGATTTGAAGCCGGTGAAGCTGGCGGTGCAATAGCTGCGCGCTCTTGTGGGGCAGGCGCTTCCGCCTGCCAACCGATTTTTTGGACCCGCGCCTACAGGTGGTATAGCATCACATACACCACCACGCCGGTAACGCTGACATACAGCCAGATAGGCAGTGTCCAGCGGGCGATGCGCCGGTGCTTGTCATAACGCGCGGCCAGGCCGCGGCGGAGGGTGATGATTGCCAGAACGGGAACCGTAGCGGCCAGAATGGTGTGAGTACCCAGGATGGAAAAATAAATCGCGCGAATCACTCCAGTTTTTGGAAAATGGACCGATCCTACTTGCAGGTGATAAACAATGTAGCAAACCAGGAAAAGGCAGGAGGTGATGAAGGCCGTGATCATCACGCGGCGGTGCCGCGCAATTTGCTTGCGGCGGATCAGCGTGTAACCACAGACCAGGAGCACGGCGGCGGTGGCGTTGAGACCGGCGTTGATGGTAGGCAGCACGGCAGTGGTCAAGGGCGTTCCTGCTCCAGTTGTCGCACATCGTGCAGCAGGTTGCGCATGAAGGCGTCTTCGCCGTAGGTGTAAAAACCGCGAATGCGCCGCCGGCGATCCACCAGGACGAAGCGCGTGCTGTGGGTGAGACTGCCATCGACGCTATTCAACTTGAAGGCGTGGACACCGAGATCGTTGAGCTTGGCCATGTCGCCGGTGAGGAAGAACCAGCGCGAAGGATCCTGTTTGAAGTGGCTCGCGTAGTCGGCGAGGATCGGCGGCGTGTCGTGATCGGGGTCGACCGTCATGGAAACCAGCAGGACGTCTGGGGTTTCGGTGGTGGAGTTCTGAAGCTGGCGCATCTGGGCGCTCATCATGGGGCAAGGACCAGGACAGGTTGTGTAGATGAAATCGGCCACCCAGACATGGCCATCGAGAGTTTGGCTGTCGAAGGGCTGGCCGGTCTGCGAAACAAGCTGGAACGGCGGAATGTCGCCCATTACGGGAAGCGGCCCGGGCTTGATGCAGGATGCCAGCACCAGGAGCGAGGCGGCGAAGAGAAAGGGCTTCATGCGGCGCTCCTGGTGGATTTCTGCGCGGCGATGAAGCCGGAAATCAACAGCAGCACCAGGCCGAATGCGGCGGTGACAATGGTGCTCACGAAGGCGCCGGGATAGGCGTTGGGCAGGCCCAGCAGGCCGTTCAACAGGGTAATCGAATAGGTCAGCGGGTTCACCCACATGATGGCGCGGATGAGGCCGTGCGCGGTGGCCATGGGGAAAAGCGAACCGGAAACCATCCACATGGGCACTAACAGCAGGTTCATGATGGCGTGGAAGCCAGCGGTAGACTCCATTTTCCAGGCGATGACGAAGCCCAGGCCAGTGAGAGTGAAGGAAATCAGAAAAATGCCCGCGGCGATGGGGATGAGATCGATGGGATGAATGGAGACGCCGGCTAGCGGCGCGAAGGCCAGAAAGATGAGGCCCTGAAGCCAGGCCAGGGTGGCGGAGCCGAGGATCTTGCCGAGCACCATGCTGGTGCGCGGAGCCGGCGAGACCAGCATGGAAAGAAGGAAACCTTCGCGGCGATCCTCGATGATGGAGATGGTGGAAAAGATGGCGGAGAACATCACGGTGAGGACCAGCGCGCCGGAGTAGAAGCGCCCGAGGTCGTTCGAACCGTAGCCGATCAAGAGCCAGAAGACCAGGGGCGACGCAACTACGCCGAGCACGCGGCTTTTTTGGCGCCAAAAGCGGACCAGTTCGCGCTGCCAGAGAGTAGCGGCGGGAAGGAAGAAGCTACTCAATGGAGGCTCCGGTTTCATGGATGAAGACATCTTCGAGGGTGGGCTTGTGCAAACCGACGGAATCGATGGCGCCGGGAAAAGCTTCGATCACTTCGGTGATGAAGCGGTGACCGTCTTTGATTTCGACGCGGAGCTGGCCGTCCCTGATGCTGGGATGAACGTGGAAGCGCGTTTCGATGGCGGTGGCCATGGATTGGGTGTCGGCCACTTCGAGGACCACGACGTCGCCGCCGATGTGCGCGCGAAGTTCGGCGGGCGTGCCTTGGGCGACGATGGAGCCCTGGTGAAGGAGGACGAGGCGGTCGCAGCGGCCGGCTTCTTCGAGAATGTGGGTGGTGAGCAGGATGGTGACGCCATCGCTCGCGCGCAGACTTTCCACGTGGCGGGAAAGGTCGCGGCGCGCGGCGGGGTCAAGACCGGTGGAGGCTTCGTCCATCAGCAACACCTGGGGACGATGGAGCAGAGCTTTGGCGATTTCGACGCGGCGGCGCAATCCGCCGGAAAGAGTCTCGACCAGGTCCTTGCGGCGATCGGCCAGGCCGAGGCGCTCCATGGCGCTCTCGATGCGCTGACGCAGATCGGCGCCGCTCAATCCGTGCAGGTGGCCCTGGGCGCGGAGGTTTTCCTCCACGGTGAGGGCTTTATCCAGGCTTTGCGTCTGGAAGACCACGCCCACCGATCGGCGCACGGCCGCAGGGTCGCGTTCGACGTCGTGGCCGGCGATGACGGCGGAGCCGGAGGCCGGCGCCATCATGGTGGAAAGAATGCGGAAAAGAGTGGATTTGCCGCCGCCGTTCGGCCCGAGCAGGCCGAAAATTTCGCCTTTTTTCACTTCCAAGCTGACGTTCGAAAGCGCGACGCGGTCACCATAGCGATGGGTGAGATTCTTGACTTCGATCACAGACCGGGCCTATCCAGGAGCATGAGCCCATAGATGAGCGGAAGATACAATACCGAGGTGATCAGCACACCGCGCGCCCGCGCGAGACTGCGCTCGAGCGCGACGCGTACACCCGAATATAAGAACCAAAGGCCCAACAGGAAAGCTCCTATGAGATAGATGCGGCCGGACATCCCGAGGATGCCGGGGATCAGGCTGACGGGGATGAGCGCCACGCCGTAGAGCACAATCTGGCGCGCGGTGGAACGGCAATCGGGCTCGACCACCGGGAGCATGCGGATGCCGGCGCGGGCGTAGTCCTCTTTGTACATCCAGGCGATGGAGTAGAAGTGCGGGAACTGCCAGAGGAAGAGGATGGCGAACAGCACCCAGGATTCGCGGGTGATGGCGCCGGCGGCGGCGGCAAAACCGATCATGGGCGGCATGGCGCCAGGGATAGCGCCGATGGTGGTGGACCACCAGGTGCGCTGCTTGAGGGGTGTGTAAAGGAACAGATAGCTGGCCAGGGTGAAGGCGCCGATGGAGGCCGCGAGCAGGTTGACGCCGAGCCAGAGTTCGAAGAAGCCGGCGACGGAAAGCGCGGCGCCATAGGCCAGGGCGTGCGGCGCGGAGATGCGGCCGGAGGGTAGCGGGCGCGCGGAAGTGCGGCGCATGTGGCGATCGGCCTCGCGTTCGTACCACTGGTTGAGCGCGGCGGTGCCGGAGGCGATCAGGCCAGTTCCGATGATGGTGTGAACGAGCGGCCAGAAGGGAACGGTCTGGAGAAAGCCGAGCCAGTTCGGCGCGCCGGGCAACCCGAAAAAATAGCCGATGCCCGTGCTCATGAGAATGAGCCAGGTAATTCGCGGTTTTGTGAGTGCTATGTAATCGCGCATCCGGCGACAGCCATCCCTCCGCGGGCCCGGTATGGACCGCGTCTTTATCGTGTCAGTATACCCCATCAGATGCGCGGGCAACGAAGCAAGCTTCGGCGGCGTGGGCCATTTGGGCGTGGAAGTTTTCAACGCTTGAGGATACGATCATCGCCAGGCCGATAGCCGCTCCGAGTACCAGCGAGCCGGGAGTGGGGCAGGCTTCTCGGAAAGCCTGCCCCACTTGATTAACCCTTGATGGTGAAGTCGAGAGTCTTGCTGTCCTTCGCACCCACGATGATCTGCTGCTCCTGCGTGCCGTATTTTTCCTGCCAGACCTGAATGGTGTAAGTGCCGGGCGGCAGGCCCTTCAGGGCGAAAGTGCCGTCATCGCCGGTGACGGCGTAGAACGGGTGGCTTACCACGCCGATGTAAGCACGCATCCAATTATGGATCTGGCATTTTACCGGAACCATGACTTCCTGGCGAGGGAAAGACTGCATCTTATCCGCGGAGCCGGGCGGCTGCGATTCGTTCCATTCCTGGTTGACGGCAGGCATCGGATGGATGTTGTGATTGGTGGGATCGCTATTCTTGATGTCGATGTTTTGCCCAGCCATGATTCCGATGACGTGCGGCTGGTACATGCAGCCGCTCTGGTTGAGCTCGACGGTGGTGGCGGGAACCTGCCAGGTAGTTGAATCCGGCAGCCCCGATTTTACCCAGACGAAGGCGTACTTGACTGTACCGTTGTCGTTGACCACGACTTCTTCGGATTTCTGGGGCGCGCCTTTGTGGGCATTCATACAGGTCGGGTTCGCCGACATGTCGATGGTCTTCATCACCGGCTTGGCGCCCTGGAAAATCACCTTGCCGGTGATGGTGGCGCCGTTTGTTAAATCAGGAGTGGAACCGCCGGCTGGGGCAGCGGTCTCCGCCTGTTTGGTTTGCGTTTTCTCTCCCCCGCCGCAGCCCGCGAGCGTCAAAGCAGTCACCACTCCAACTGCGATCCAAATCTTCTTCATGCTCAAAGAGCCTCCTTATTTCGAACTTATCTTCATGCTTGCTTACTTACCCGACGCGCTGGACCTCAACCGGCTTAGTTCTTCCGGCGTGAACTGGAACATGTAGCGTACCAGCAGGTCAGCCTGGTCCTTCTGATATCCGTTGAAACTGGCCGGCAACGGGCCGTTGAAAACATAGTGGTCGTCCTCTTTGCGGAAGAGGCCGGAAGGCATGGCCGTGCCCGGACTCATCAGCGCCGGATCCAGAATCCAGCGCTTCACCCAACCGGGCTTCAGGCGATCTTTGGCCACCGTGAAATTGGGCGCGGTGGCTTTCACATCGTGGGCCGGGTCGCCGGTCATGTGGCACTTCAGGCAGGGCGCGCCTTCGCTGGAGAAGAGTTGCCGCGCCATGGTGCGCTCCTGGTCGGTGAGCGGGTCCAGCTTATCCGGAATGAACGGCTGCGCCTGCGAAGAGAGCGCCTCGAAGAAGCGCACAATCTTGCGAATCTCGCCGTCGGAGAAGCTGAAGGTGGGCATGCGCGCACGCAGGTATTGGCGCACGCCGTCCCGATTGGTATCGGTTTCGCTGAGAGCCGGGTTGTTGAGGAAGTGCATCAGCCATTCCGGATTGACACGCGCGCCTTCGCCGATCAGCGTGGGCGGTTTCTGGTCTCGCCAGTCGGGGTCCTGATACTTGGCCATGCCGTCGAACACGGTGGTCTGGCCCACATGGACCTTGTGGCAGCCCATACAGTTATACTTGCGGACCACCCACCAACCTTCGATGATGTCCTGACGCTGATCGGCCGGGGTGTAGAAATAGCGAGGCGGCACACTGGCATCCACGGAGCCTTCGAGCAGCGTGGTTACGGCGTCGATCTCCGGCTTGGAGAAGTTGAAATTCGGCATCTTGAGCCGATCCTGCCTGGCTTTCTCCTTGCCCTGATCGTAGATTGCCGGGTCGGCCAGCTTGTGCTCGAAGAAGCCTTTGTGGGTCATCCAGCCTTCTTCTTCGGCCTTACGGGTGAGCAGCGCGAAATCGAGGCGCTCGATGGGTTTCGATCCTTCTTTGGTGAGTTCGGTGCCAATGCGCTGCTCGTCCTCCAGGCCGGCGATCTCATGGCAGCCGGCGCAGCCGTAATTGCGCACGGCGGCCAGGCCCTTGTTCTTCAGGGCGGGATCGTCCATGAAGGAAGCGTCGGTGTAGGCCGCGTTGGGATGCTTGCGGGTCATCAGATAGCTGGCGATATCCCGGGCTTCGTCCTCGGTGAGGCGCAAGCTGGGCATCGGGGTCATCTGCTGGACTTGCAGCTCATGGCCGTCGTTAGGGCATTTGTCGTGAGCCAGGTCGAATACGTAGGGCAGGCCGTGCTTTTGATAATCCGCGGCGGTCAGGTCTTTTTTCTCGTAGGGGCAATAGGGCGCGGTGCGCTGGCGGGGATTGTGCACCCAGCGGACCAGGTAATCGTAGTTGGCCTTTTCGCCTTCGCGGCTGAGGTTGGCGGCAAACGTGCCGCCTTGCTTCTGGCCGCCCTCGCCCATGGAGTGGCAGGCCATGCAGCCGCGGGTTTCGAAGGCTTCCCTGCCCTTTTCGGGATCGCCGGGCTTCTCGGAAGGCAGATCTCCCGACACGCCGGATTGCCAGATGAAAGCCGCAATTGCGCGGATTTCGTCCTGGTCCAGACGGAACGTGGGCATCTTGGTGCCCTCGCGCCAGGCATGCGGATCCTTGAGCCATTCCGGAATCCATTCCTTGCGCAGCTTCATACGCACTTCCTTCAGGCTGGGCCCGATCTTTTTGACTTCGCGAACCAGGCTCTGGGCGCGCATGTCGAGCTGCTCGATCTGTGCGTCTATGCCGCTCGAACGCACTTTCAAATCGTTGGCGTGAGCATAGAGCTTCTGGGCCTCGGCGTTGCTGGTCCTGGGATTGTTGGCGGCCTGCTCGGCGAACCCGGCTTCGCGCTGCCACTCGGCTTTCTGCTGCTCGTCCTGTTTGATCTGCTGGTTGACGGAGGCGATTTCGTCGCCTTCGCGGTCGAAGCCTTCATAGCGGTGGCAAGCCGTGCAACCGCGCAAGCGGAAGATCTCACGCCCGGCATTCAAAGTGTCCGCCGTCTCCGTGACAATTTCTTTCACGTGGCACTGCTGACAGCCCGCCTCGATGTTCTCCTTGTGGTGCATAGGCCACAGCCAGTACTTGTTATAGCCGTGTGCCTTCTCCACGCTGGAAAGCGCCACGCCGTTGCCGCCGTGGCAGGGGGAGCAGCCGAATCTCTCGGGATCGTGGATCTTGAGCAGCTCCTTGCCGGGATGGCTGGTGAAAACTGCTTCGCCACCCATGCTGGCAGCCGTCAGGCGTACCGGCTCGCGGATTCCCAGGTGGCACGATTCGCAGCGGTCCACCAGGTCGATGTCCTTGATATGAATCTGGCGGATCCGGATATCAAACTTGGCCAGCGAATTCTCCACCGAGTTGAGAGTATCGAGGCTGGCGTCGGAGATGCGGTCGCTCAGGTACTTGTCGCGCTGCGCCCGCAGGTCAGTGGCGCGCTTCATCACATCCACCCGCCGCTGCAGCAGCTCCGCCTTGCGAGCCTTCCATTCGGCAAGCTGCTCTTCCATGTGGGGGAAGGTCATGGAGCGCTTTTCCTTTTCGCCCGGCAGCGCGATCTTGTGGACTTCGGCTCGCAACTCCGCAATCTGCTTGCGCAAGGAGTCCTTGGTGCTCTCGCTTTTCGAAACTTCGATCTGGTAGGTGAGCGCGCCGATGTGGCTGCGCACTTCCTGAAAAGGATCGTTGAGCGCCAGAATCCTGGGAACGAGACTTCCGTTGACTTCCGCATCGATGGCGGCAGCTTCCGGCAGGGCGGCCTTTTCAGCGGCCTGGGTGTCGCGGTCCAGCATCTTGTATTCCGGCTGGGAGCGAATCTGTTTCTCTCGATCCGCCTCGCTCAACCGGGCGGTAGACACGTAATGGTGATACAGCTTCTCAAACTTCGCCTGGTAGCCCTTCCACGGACGGATGCCGTACATCTCGTCGTACAGTCCCCAGACCATCGACAACACCAGCAGCGCCGACCAGATGACCAAGGCCCTGCTCAATGAGGAATGGACTACCGGATCCTTTTCTTGATCGCTCATATGTTGAACCAGGGAGTCACCCAGATGTACTTAATGCGGAACATAAGCCGCGCCAGAATCTTCACCGGCAGCGCCAGCATGATAATCAGGAATGTCTGCATCACCACATACTGCAGCACGCTCATGCGGGCGTAGATCTTGCGATTGAATGCGGTCTTGGTGATGAGCTTATGGATGCCAATGCCGGCGGCCAAAATATAGAGTCCGACGACCATGGCGCCGAAGATGATTTTCGGCACGCGCGTGGTAATCCCGAAGATATCCGGCAGGTCGCGATTGACTTCGAAGATGAGCCGGTTGTGGTCCCAGGTGGTGCCCGGCCAGAACCACATCCATCCGGGCCCGCGGATCAACGTGCCGATGACGATCATGGAGACCCATAACACGATAAAGCCGAAGATAAACGTCAGGATCGAGAACTTACGCTGTCTGAAGGTGTAATAGCCGTTGCCGAGCGGGTTGGTATCTATATAAGGTATGACCATCAACCCCACGATGATCAGCGAGGGCATCACCACGCCGGCCATCCAGGGGTCGAAGTAGACCAACATTTCCTGCAGCCCCAGGAAATACCAGGGCGCTTTGGACGGGTTCATGGTGAGGGTGGGATTGGACGGCTCTTCAAGCGGCGCGTTGAGGGTGATGGACCAGACCATCAGGATGACGGTGACGATGATGGCGGCCAGGAATTCGATGCGCAGCAGGTAGGGCCAGACGTTCACTTCCCTGGCCCAGCCGGCTCTATAGGGCTGAGTCTTGCGATGGTGGGTCTTGGCCATTTCGGGGCTGGCTTCGAGCTGCGCGATCAGCCGGTCATTGGCGAAAGCCTGCCGCAGCCCATACCAGGTATAGAAAGGAACCAGGAAAAGCAGCAGTACGATCGGAACATTATCCGGCGTGCTGACAATCGTCCATAGCTGATGAAAGTCCATAGGAGAACCTCTGGGAAGTCAGGAGTCAGAAGTCAGGAGCCAGAATACGGAACGCGCCGGAGATTCTGACTTCTGTCTTCTGGCTCCTGACTCCTTCTTTCATATCTTTTTCACATCCTTGATTTCGTTTTCGAGCACCATCGGGGCCGGGCCTGAAATGCCGCCGTCTTTGCGTACACGCCAGAAATGCACCACCATAAACGCCGAGGCCAGGATGGGAATCGCCACGCAGTGCCAGATATAGGCGCGCAGCAGCGCATTCGAATCCACAATCGATCCGCCTAACAAGCCGAAACGCACGTCGTTGAACGGGGTCATGCCGAGTTGCGGGCCGAACGGTCCGGCGTGGCCCAGCAGCGGTGTGGCGCGGGCCATGTTGGTTCCCACGGTGACCGCCCAGAACCCCAACTGGTCGTCCGGCAGCAAATACCCGGTGAAACTCAGCAGCAGGGTCAAAACGAGCAGCAGCACACCCACCACCCAGTTGAATTCCCGCGGCTTCTTATAAGAGCCGGTGAGGAAGACGCGGAACATGTGCAGCTCCACCATGATGACCATCAGGTGGGCACCCCAGCGGTGCATGTTGCGCAGCAGCTTTCCGAACGGGACGTCGCTCTCCAGGTAAAGGATGTCGCGGAAGGCCACAACCTTCGACGGATGGTAATAGAACATCAAGAGGGTGCCGGTGAAAACCAGCGTGATGTAGACATAGAAGGTCATGCCGCCCATGCCCCAGGTGTAGTTGTAAGCCACCGCGTCACGGTTGATCTTGGCGGGGTGCAAGTGCAAAAAGACGTTAGAGAGCACGCCGAGGGCGCGGCTGCGCGGTGTTTCGTCGTGCTTGACGCGCAGGACGGACTTCCAGACGTCGGTCTTCTCGGGCGCCTTGATGGTCTCCTTCAGTTCCTCGGTGGCGCGCGCCTGGACGGCCTTGGCGTTGGCCAGCGCTTTGGCTATGGCGCCGCCGCCATTGCCGGAGCCGTTGCCGCCGCCATTAGCGGGACTGCCCGTGTCTACGGGTTTTTCTTGGTGTCCGTTGGAGTCTGCCATGGTTCAAACCTCACACGTTCCGGAGGATGGCGCCCGGATCGCCGAACTGCGAACGCTCGCCCTTGGGCCACGAGTAGAGGTGGCTCAGATCGACCACAATCTGCCCTTCGGGATTCAACTCGACGTGCGCGCGATCCATGGGACGCGGCGCCGGCCCCTCGAAGTTGACGCCTTCGGGGTCGTAGCCGCTGCCATGGCATGGGCACTTGAACTTGTTCTCGCTGGGCTTCCAGTCGGGCGTGCAGCCCAGGTGGGTGCAGATGGCCGAAATCACGAAGATGCCCTCGGTGTTGCGCACCACCCAAATCCGGAAATCTTTTTGAAATTTGGTGTCGACGCCGAAACCGAAATCCGCCGGGTAACCGATGGTGAATTTGGTCTTGGGTTCGTAGAGCGCGCGCGGGAAAAAGAAGCGCAGGAACATCAGGAGATTGACGCCCAACGTGCCCAGCACGGCCGCCATCACAAAACGGCGGCGGCGGGCAATGATCCTGGATTCATCGGGGTCTTCGGTTTTGGAAAAAATCGATCGAAGCGCCTGCACCAGGGAAGGCTTGGGCGCAGGATTCTGGCCGGGCGCGCCGGGAGGCTCAAACGTTGACTTCGCCATCTTGTCCCCATGGCCGGATCGGGTAGCACCCGCCAGCCGTTGTCCCTCTGAGTTCTACACAGAACAGCCCAGAAACGTCCACCGCATGCGGGACCTGACAAAAATCAGGCTCTTTCGAACCACACCCGATTACTGGGAATGACTAGCCCGGGAACTGGTCCTGAAGTAGCGAGCCTAAACCCTCAAGTCTATCCTCGCATCGGCATCCGCTCTAAGTAACAATTTGCTTAGTGAATATATTACACCCGAATGAGGTTTTGCAAGCGGCGGCCGCAAAAAATGTCAGGCGGCGCGGTGGCCCAAACCGTTGCGAAAACCAACGGAGCGGCGCGATGAATCTTCTCCGCGGTGGACTGGATAGAATGACGTTTGCGAGATTCTCTGCTGCGAGCGCTGGTGCTGTTCGGCGGAATTGCGGTTGCCCTCACGGAACTGCTGAGTCCGTTTCATCTGCTGCGGCGTCTGCCGCTGGCATTGGCTTGGACGGCGGCCGGGATTGGCGCGGCGGTGTGGCTATGGCGGTGCAGACCTGGGCTGAGGCGTGTGACGATCCGGCCGCTCGAGGCCGCGATCGCTGCGGTGATTGCGGCGATCGCGGCAGCGGTCGGGCTCACGGCGGTTCTGAGCCCGCCCAACAGCGCCGACGCGATGGCGTACCACATGCCGCGGGTGGTCTACTGGACGCAAGCCGGCAGCGTGGCGTTTTTCCCGACGCCGTACTTCAACCAGATCAGTTTGCAGCCGTTAGCCGAATACATCATGCTGCACACGTACGTGCTCTCGGGCGGCGACCACTTCATCAACCTGGTGGCCTTCGGCGCGTTCCTGGGCAGCATTGTGGCAGTCTCCGCGCTGGCCGGCGCGCTGGGCCTGAGCAGCAAGGGGCAGGCATTTGCCGCGCTGTTCTCGGCGACTCTGCCGAACGCAATTCTGCAAGCCTCCGGCGCGAAGAACGATTCGCTGCTGGCGCTATGGCTGGTATGCCTGGTGTATTTTGCGGCACGCCGCAACGCGCCGTTTGCAGGGCTGGCCTTGGGGCTGGCGCTCGCCACCAAAGCCACGGCGTATCTTCTCGCACCGCCGATGCTGGCGATGCTGATGCTGTACGGGTCGCCTGAGCTGGGTAGGATGACGCGGGGGAGCATGCTGCGGATGGGCGGTTTCCTGGCCGCCGGCGTGTTGCTCATCAATACTCCACAGTATTTACGCAATTTGCAACTGGCCGGTTCGCCGCTGGGCTACGATTCGGCCTCGGGCGAAGCCGTGCTCCGCTGGCGGAACGACCACCCGGGATGGAAATCGACTGTCTCGAACGCGCTGCGCAACGCATCCGAACAATTCGGCGCCCGCAGCGCCAGTTGGAACCAGGCAGTCTTCCACACGGTGATTCGCCTGCACAACGCGTTGGGGCTGGACCCGCAGGCCCGCGACACGACATTCGGCGACACCCGCTACGTGCCGCCGCACAACGCCAAGAACCACGAGGCGGACGCCAACAATCGCTGGCACCTGCTGGTGTTGGCCGCGGCCACGATCTTCGCCGTGGTCACGCGCAAGCGCAACTGGGTGCTTTATGCCGCGGCGCTGCTGACGGCCTTCCTGCTTTTCTGTTTCTACCTGAAATGGCAGGAGCATCTGTCACGGCTGGAGATGCCCCTGTTCGTTCTGGGTGCGCCGCTGGCCGCGTGTTTGCTGGAGGAAATGCGGCCGAACATCCTGGCCATTGCGCTGTGCTTCTTGCTGGTCAATAACACGCGCGCCGCGCTATTCGAAAACTGGACGCGGCCCCTCCACGGCCCGCGCAACCTATTTATTACCTCACGGCAGGACAACTACTTCGCCGACATGACACAGTGGGACAATCGCGCGTCGTACTTGCCGGCCATCGATCTCACGGCGCGTTCCGGTTGCCGGACGGTCGGGATCGACATCAGCCGCAACCAATTGGAATATCCGTTCCAGGCGTTGCTGCTGGAGCGCAACCCGAATGTACGCTTTGTGCATACCGGCGTGGAGAATGCTTCGGCGCGTTATTACCCGGCGATCCGTCCGCGGGTGTGCGCGGTATTCTGTCCGGATTGCGCCGGTTTTGCGGACAAGGTGGCGCGGTATGGCGGAATTGGGCCGCCGATTCCGCTCGAGCATTTCTTGCTGTTTCTGGAGCGGTAACCAGGCACCGCAGCTTATTAGAAAAGGAGACGGTCACGCAACGCAGGCGGCCAGAGCTGCGGCGGTGCGAGTATGGTGTCGTTAACAAGTCAAGTTGTCCGGTTTTAATAATTAGTGATCTGTCCGCTTTGTGAAACAAAGCGATGCGGCCTTTAGGCCGCCGCCTTGTGGGTTTTGGGTTTGGCCTTTGCTTTGGTTTTGCTCAAAACAGAAGCCGTAGTCGGCGCGGTGGGAAAGGGGGAATCCCGCGTCTGTTGCGGGATTTCCAAGGGAGTGTGGAAGCCGGTGGAAACCTGCTTTTGGTTTTCGCCGGCTTCCACACTCCCGCCTTTTCCACGGCGCTCTTTGGGTGTCGCGCTGACCAGCTTTTCTCCCGTGGGGCTATAGCGGCCCACTACGTGAGGGCCGTAGCGGATCGAAACGGTTCCATCCAGGTGTTCGTGGATCGTTACCGTGCTTCCCGCCAGGCTGTTGCGGAATCGTGTTTTGTTGATCTGCCACCACCGGTCTCTGACTGCCACGGTGTTGTCCTTTTCCACCACGCGCTCAGTTTGCACCGTGAAGATCCAGTTCAGGTCGGTCCGGCTGGTGCGCCGAAACGCCGTGCCTTTCTCCGCCGCCGGCACTTGGAACTTGCCGTTAAACTCCCCGATGTACCGTTCCCGCAGAAAAACATTGGCGCCCTCTGCGGTGGTGATCCCTGCCAGTCGGAGTTCCTGCGGCAAGCGCCCTTGCCAAGTCCCAAAACTGCGCTCCGACCGCCCCCGCGCCTGCGGCGAATAGGCCGCGATCATCTGCACTCCCAACTCCTTCATCGCCCGCCCAACCTGTGTCAGACGGTGCTTATCCACCTTTTCCCCTTCCTTCACCGTGACGAAAAAGTGACTCCCCCGGTCGCTGTACAAGGCGCAGAACAGGCCCTGCTTTTCGATCACCTCGCGCAAGCCGGCCATCACCGTCCGCGTCGATTCCTCCTCCACCAACTGCGCGTAGTAGATCTCACTGGTGGCGTCGTCCAGAATCACGATCAGGTCATACCAGCGATCGTCGTTCAGCCAGCGATGCTTGCTGCCGTCGATGTGCAGCAGCATCCCAGGCAACGGCCGTCGCGGCCGCCTCCGCCGGTGCGGCCCCCGCTTGTGCCGTTTGGCCACCAAGCCGGCTCCTTGCAGCGCTTTCTGTACCCAGGTGTAGCTCAACTGGATCGCGTGTTCCGCCTGCAGCTTTTCGTGGAAGTGCCGGATGTTCAGGTCGTAGTAGGTTTCTTTGTAGAGCCCCAGCACCTTCTCTACGGTTGCCAGAGGAATACGCTGCGCGCTCGGCTTCCCCCTGCGCCGGTCGGCCAAGCCGGTATAGCCATCCCTCTCCAGTCGCCCCCGCCACCGGCGCATGGTCCGATCCGTCACCCCGATGATTTCTGCCGCCGCCCACCAAGTGATCTTCTTCGCCATTGCCTTCAACAACACGTCTTGAACTTTCATCATCCGCTCCAACTCGGCAGCGGAGTACTGCTGGGTTTCGTCCACCACCCAGCATCACCCGCCCCGGCTCAAGCGGACAGATCACGTGTGAACTCGACCGGACAACTCACATACTAGCGACACGGCGGTGCGAGTATGGTTGACGTCAACAATCGCGCGCGCTACGATACGGGCGTGACAGCGTGCAACTTCTTGCTGGGCCTGATCAGCGTAGGAGTGTTCGTCGTCCCCGCGATGCAGGCGCAGGGTTCTGCCCCGGCGCCGCAATTCGAAGTCGCCTCCGTCAAGCGGAACACGGCTTGCGGCACACGGCGGGGCGGAGCGAGGCCTGGATCTCCCGGCCGGATCAACTTGGAATGCCAGACGCTGATGGGTCTCATAATGACCTCCTATGGCGTGTTCGCCGACGGCATGACAATCAGTACGACGATGCCCGACATAACAGGCGGCCCCGGCTGGGTGGTTTCCGACCCCTATGACGTTGCGGCCAAGGCCGAAGACGATGCGCCGTTTCCGCGAATGGCCGGGCCGATGCTGCGGGCGCTTCTGGAGGATCGGTTCAAACTGAGGGTCCATCGCGAAACGAAAGAAGTTCCAGTGTATTTTCTGACGGTGGTGAAGAACGGCCCGAAGTTGGAATCGGCCAAGGAAGGAAGCTGTGTTCCCATGGATCCGAGCCATCCGCCGGCGCCCATTGCGACGCCGGGCCAACCTCGACCTAATTACTGCGGGTCGGGGTACCGACTCACCGGGTCAACCATAACCGTGATTTCGCACGGGGGCACGATGAAGCAGTTAACGGACGTCGTGCTCTCCCGAATGGTTGACCGCCCGGTTATCGATAAGACGGGACTCGGCGGGCGATATGACTTTCAGATCGAGTTCGACCTCGGGCAAGAAGGCGGCGGCGCCGACGCTCCCGGCGCGTCCCAGCCTAATGGTCCGGGTGCGCCGTCGATTTTTGAAGTTTTGCAGGCTAAGCTTGGGCTGAAGCTTGAGATGGGCAAAGGTCAGGTCGAGGTCTTGGTGATCGATCACGCGGAACGGCCCACCGAGAATTGATGGGATCTGGCGCCTGCCAGGATCGATCCGATCTGGCGGTTGATGGTCCCCCAGATCACCACGAGGAGCTCCGGCTCGACGTACGCCCCGAGCAGAGTGCTGGTCGCCCACCCTTTATTCGAGCGCCTCGGATTGACTGATGCTGCCATCGCAACAGTCTGTTCCCGAGGGATTTTGGTGCTGACTGCCGACGTGGAACTCCAACTCGCATTGCAGCACTGCGGCGCCGACGCGTTGAACTTCAATCACGTTCGCCCCCTCGCGTGGAATTAGGACCGCTGGTTCACGCGATCCCTTCGTATGTGTCCGGACCGCCCGCTTACTCGTGCCGCAGCGCGACCATCGGATCCACCCTGGCTGCACGCCGCGCCGGAATGTAGCTGGCCGCCAGACATACCGCCAGAAGCAGGACCGGCACCGCGGTGAACGTGGCCGCATCATGCGCGGTGACGCCGTACAACATGCTCCCCAGGACCCGCGTCGCCGCGTACGATCCGGCCAGCCCCAGCGTGATACCGGCGCCCGCCAGCGTCGCGCCGTGGCCCACGATCA
The DNA here is from genome assembly GCA_963842505.1 of Bryobacterales bacterium. Classification (GTDB taxonomy): domain Bacteria; phylum Acidobacteriota; class Terriglobia; order Bryobacterales; family Bryobacteraceae; genus PALSA-129. The sequence continues at coordinate 2,049,944 of CAWJGZ010000001.1, read as the reverse complement.
TCCGCAAGACCACTCCTTTCTCCGCGCCGAGCGCCATGCGAATCCCGATCTCATGCGTCCGCTGCGACACCGAATAGGCCACCACTCCGTAGACGCCGACCATCGCCAGCGCCAGTGCGAGTGCCGCGAACGAACCCAGCAGCACCAGGTTGAACCGCGGCCGCTCCACGTATTCGCCCAGAACTTCGCGCATGCTGGCCACGTTGTCCACCGCCTGGTTGCGGTCCAGGCCGCGCACGATGCCGCGGACCGCGGCCACCGCGCCACCCGGCTCGCCCACGGTGCGCACTGCGAGACCGACGTAGGTTGTCGGCTCTTCCACGAACGGCACGTAAATCTCGGTGCCCGTGCCGGCATCCAAGCCCAGGTTCTTCACGTCCGCCACCATGCCGATCACCGTCCTGGGTTTTTCTTTCTCCATCGAAATTTGCCGCCCCATGGGATCCTCGCCGGGCCAAAAGTGGCGCGCCGTGGTCTGATTGACGATCACGCCGTCTTTCCGCCCTTCGTCGGCCTCCGCGAACTCGCGGCCCCGCACTACCGCGATCCCCATGGTACGAAAGTACCCCGCCGTCACCGCGCGCACGCCCACCGACGATTCCGTGGCCGAGAGTTGTCGGCCCTCGATTTCGACGTTCGCGCTCATGATGAAGCTAGTGGCCAAGGGCAGCGAGTTGCTCACCGCGGCCGATTGCACTCCGGGAACCATGCGGACCCGCTCCAGCAGTTGCGCGGCGAACTCCGCCTGCTGCGGCCCCTCGCGGTACACCTCGCTCGGCAGCGGAATGGTCATGGTCAGCAGCCGCTCCGGCTGGAAGCCGGGGTCCACCGCCTTCAACAGGGCGAAGCTGCGCAGCAGCAGGCTGGCGCCGATCAGCAGCACGAGCGCCAGGCCGATCTCCGCCACCACCAGCAGACTGCGCGGCGCCAGCATGCGATTGGCCCGGCCGCCGTGAGCCGCGCCTCGCTTGATCACTTCATTCACATCGCCGCGCGAAAATTGCAGCGCCGGAATGAGCGCGAACAGCACGCCGGAGAGCAGCGAAATGGCAAGGCCAAACAGAAAGACCGCCGCATCCGGCCGCACCTGGTCCATCCGCGGAATCCCTGGCGGATGCAGCAACACGATGGCACGTGCAATCCAGATGGAGAGCGCCAGCCCCAGCGCGCCGCCAATCGCCGCCAGCAGCATGCACTCCGTGATCAACTGCCGCACCAGCCGCCCGCGCCCGGCACCCATTACCGTGCGCACGGCGATCTCCTTTTGCCGCGCCGACGTGCGCGCCAGCATCAGACCCGCCAGGTTGGCGCACGCGATCAGCAGAATGCACCCTACCGCGCCGCACAAAATCAGCAGCGCGCTACGCACGCCCGACACCATTTCACGGTCCAGCGGCACCAGGTTCACGCCGTGCCCACGGAACGCGCGGCCTTCGGGTTCCAGCCGCTTGCACACGGCGTCCATTTCGGCCTGCGCCTGCGGCAAGGTCACGCCTGGCTTCAAACGCCCCACCGCCGACACCACTTCCCACTGCCGCTTTGCCTCAAATGTGCGGCTGACGGGCGCCCACACATCCACCTTGTCGAACATATACGGCACGAAGGCCTGGAAGCTCTCCGGCATCACTCCGATCACGTTGTACGGGATGCCATCGAGCACGATGCTCTTGCCGACGATTTGCGGGTCGCCGCCAAATCGCCGCCGCCACAACCCGCTCGAAATCAACGCCACCTGATCGTTACCCGGAGCGATCTCGGAAGCTTGAAAGCCGCGTCCCATCAGCGGCGACACACCCAGGCACTCGAAGAACCCGGCGGAAACCAACCCCAAGTTGACCCGCTCCGGCTCGCCGCCGCTGGTCAGGCTGAACTTCCAACTGCGATACCACACGATGTGCTCGAGCGACCGGCTCACGGCGCGCCACCGCTCGGCCACGTCGGTGCGGGTCATGGTCTTGTTGCGTGGCAGCCTGTTGGCAATGGGCGCCAGGCTCGACCCGACCTGGCGGTTGTCCGTTCCCCATATCACCACCAGCTGCTGCGGATCGGGATAGGGCAGCGGCCGCAACATGGCCGCATTCACGATGCTGAAGACCGCGCTGGTCGCGCCGATTCCGAGTGCCAGAGTCGCCACTGCCGCCACCGTCAGCCCGGGGCTCTTGCGCAGCATGCGCATCCCAAAACGGAGGTCGTCCAGAAAAACGGCCATTTCCTTAACTTCATTATTATTAGACTCTGAAAATCCGAAGTCGAGCCCGCTGCGTGTCCCCAAGAGTGGGGACACGGCACGCACGAGTGCGTGCGCCACAAGAGCGCCCGAAGCGCCACTTGCGCTTCTTGGGGATCGCCCACCGCGGTAATGCCGGAAATGCGGAGGCTGGGGCCAAGGCCAGGCGTTTCCGTGAGAGACTGAATTGCATGAAGATGGCGGATCGCAAGAACCTCACCCTAGCCGCAATGCTGTTCACTTAAGCCGGCGTCGGGGGTGGGACAGACGATCGGTTTTAGTCGTCTGTCAAGCGCCCTCTTCAGCTAAGCATGACGGGGTCGAAAATGCGGGGCGCCGGCTGGAAAGCCGGCGTTGCGGGCCGGAGGCCCGCTCCACGAGCAGCGAGGCTCGGCGCACTCTTTCATGAAATCTCGCGGGCCGACGGCCCTCTGCAACAGGCCACGAAAAGCGATGGCCTGTTTGAATGTATAAGGGCTGCGATGGCGAAGGGTTCTCCTGAAGGGTACAATGCCGAGACCGGCTCGGAACAGCCGGCTCGGAAACCTCAAACAGGAGAACCCCATGAACGTCAACCACTATATCGGATTCGATGTCCACAAGAAAACCATCAGCTACTGCGTGAAGACCTCCGACGGGCAGATTGTCGAGGAGGGCAAGTTGCGAGCCACGCACGACACGCTGCGCCAGTGGGCCCAGCGACGCCAGGAGCCGTGGCAGGGCGCGATGGAAGCGACGCTGTTCAGCGGCTGGATCTACGACACGTGGAAGCCCTTTGCGGCGGAGCTGCAGATGGGACACCCGGCGATGATGAAGGCCATCGGCGCCTCCAAGAAGAAGAACGACCGGCTGGACGCGCGGAAGATCGCCGACCTGGTGCGGTGCAACTTACTGCCGGCGTGCTACGTGGCGCCGGTGGAAATCCGCGAGTTGCGGCGGTTGCTGCGCTACCGCAACCTGGTGGTGGCGCAGTCGGTGCGCCTGCAGAACAAGATGAGCGGCCTGCTGATGGAAACGGGAGCGGAGTACAACAAGCAGCGGCTGCACGGCAAGTCCTACTTCACGGAACTGCTGGACCGCCTGGAAGAGGTGCCGGAATCGGTGAAGGAGCTGCTGCGGCTGAGCCGCGGGGCGATGGAGATGTTCGAAGCCACGCAGCGGCAGTTACTGGCCAGGCTGCAAAAAGATCCACTGCTGAGCAAGCGGGTGAGGATGCTGGGCAGCATTCGCGGGGTGGGGCCGGTGACGGCGCTGACGTGGATTCTGGAAGTGGGCAACCCGCACCGCTTCTCCTCGGTGGCGAAGGCGGTGAGCTACTGCGGGCTGACCTCGGCACAGGTGGCCTCGGCCGACCACCAGCAGCGGGCACCGATCTCGAAACAGCGCAACGCGCATCTGCAGACGGTGCTGGTCGAAGCGGCGAAGGTGGCGCCGCGGTGGAACCCGCAATTGGCGGCGGTACACGCGCGGGAAGTGGAGCGCGGGAATCGCAACCGGGCCACCCTGGCGGTGGCGCGGAAGCTGGTGGCGTATCTGTTGGCGGTCGACAAGTCCGGCCAGCCGTTCCAGCCCCACGCTCCATCGGGGGCCAAAGTGGAGGTCGAGAAGGCGGCTTAAGAAAACCACCATGGGTCAGCGATCCACCGGCCGTTCCCGGCGTAAGTGGGACTGCACCAAGGAGGGCTTCCCTCCCCATGTGGCCTAGGGTCTGTTTCTGGGCCGGCCGGTTCACCCAAACTCAATCATCGAGGACGGCCCCGAGCTGTTCCCGCAAATGGATGTCTGGTCACGCTGCTGCGTTGGCCCAACTCGCAACGGATCGCCAACCGAAGATCGCCGGGCAATTCGCAGGATGGACTGTGGTGCTTCAGGATTCTCTTCCAAGTGCAGGGAAAGTTCTGTTTGCACTTGACAAGCCCTTATCATGGATGTCCCACTTAACTGAACAGTATTGACCCTGGCCGAAGCCCTTCGCCAAATGATGGATCGAGATCCAGATTCTGAGAAGGCCAAACGGCGGTTTCTCGATCGCATCCGGCGCGCGCCAGATCGCCACATCCGCGGCGTGATCCATTGGAGCCGCGAGGAATTGCATGAGCGTTGAGTCGGCGGCGCAACGGCTGGTCGCCTGGGCCGGGCCGGTGACCCGGCTGTGACAGGCCAGGAGGCCTGTCCGACCCGTTTTGTGCTAAATTTTTAGCATGAATGGTGCACGCCGCTCCTGGCTTCTGCCGCTATTGAACCTGGCGGGCATTCTTTGCTTCACGGGCTGCGCCGCGAAAAAGCCGCTCACCTACCGGCTGGTTCCGCAAGGGCGCGTCCTGATTCCACCCGGAGTTATACAGCCCGATCTTGCACAAGCCAGGCTGACCGCGGCCGTGCTTCAGTGGCGGCCGGCCTGCGCGCCGGACTCGAATGCCATCACGGTGCTGCCGCGCAGGAAGAACAAGGTGCAGCTCACCGTCCTGCGCGACAACCTGCTGAAGCAGCCGGTTGGATGGCTGGCTGAATGGACCACCAGGGCCGAAGCGGAGGGCTGCCTGGCGCCCCACACGGGTCTGAACCTGGCGATGCGCATTCTGGAGTCGCTGCCGTTCGATCCTTCCAGGGCGTACCGCCTGTTGCATGCCGACAATGTCTCGAAGGGTTATATCGACCTGGGGCCGCAAAACGAGCTACAGGTGGTGAGCCCGGTGCTGAAGGAAGGCACGGCGTCCGATGCGCCCGTTCTGGAGACCACCAGCGTCACCGGCAGCGGCGCCCGCTTGGAAGTTGGCGTGAAGGCTTCGCCGAACCTGATCGGTTACGAAACGGCGTGGTATGCCTTCCGGCTGAAACCGGATGGCTCCGGTTCCACCATCACACCGCTGGGAGCCGAGCGCACCATAGCCGGCAAGAAGGAACCGGAGGACAAGCCGGCAACCAACTGGTTCCAGTTTCCGGCGCAGGCAGGCTACTACCGGATGTTCTACAAGACCGACCCGGCGGATAACGGCATCACGGAAATCGTGGTCGCCGGCGCCACACCCGCCGAGTTGGATCGCCTGACGGAGGCCATGAGGGCAGATAACGCCACGTGCGACAAGTCCGGGAGCACGATGTGCGTGGTGATCCCCCGGCAGGTGGCAGTGAACCCGTTCCTGCATGCCACGGTGAACGGCAACGATGTGAGGCTGAACCTGGGAAGTTCCGTGCGAATGGCGATTCTGGCGGGCGGCGGTTTTCCCACTCCGGCGGATATGCCAAACCTGGTCGTTTTGAAACCGTACAACGGCAAACTGACGCCGGTGGAATTCAATCACACGAGCGCGGCGATCTTCGACGTGGTGCTGCTGGGCGGCGAGAGCATTTCGTGGAAATGAGGCGCAGCCAAGCGCTCTGACCGCTGAAAGTCGTTGCACCGGCAGGCAACCGCTCTCTCACGTTCGCGGCTCGGATCAGAGCCGCGCAGCCCTGACGCTATCGGCCGATCACCACGGATACGCCGGCCGGGCCCACTTCCAACCGGTCGATGCGATGGCTCAGATCGAAAGTCCGGCCCACCATGGCATTCGGGTAGAGCGGCAATAAGACGTTCTCAATGAGAAAGTCGAGTACTTTGCCATCGATCTCGATACCCGACACGTCCACGCGCAGGACGTCCACTTTGGCGGTTCCCCCCGATGACTGGATGCGCACGGTGACACTGACAGGACGTTCGCCATCGAGGAGTTTGGACATCAGCCAGCCGGGTTGGTCGCCCTGAGCGCGGCGCAGCTTGCCGAAATCGACCATGGCGCTGCCGGTCGCCTCGCCGCTTGCAGCCAGTTGGAGTTTGGGATTGCGGACGCCCGGCGGCACTTCGTGCTGGGCGTAGGCGTTCAGCTCAGCCGGGCTCAACTGAACGCGAGAGCCGGCCGGCAGACGGTCGCTCGAGATCAGATCGAACTTCTGCCGCACCGACGAATAGAAGTCGAAAGCCGAAACCCCGGCGGCCAACACCAGGGCCAACCCCAGCCGCAGCGCGCGCTCATTGCCGATTCGGGTCATAGCACCCATTGCCTGTGGGTATGTCCCCAGCTTACCCCGCCACCTGCCCCGGGGCCAATGGACGCCGCCGCCTGAAATCAGAGAGTTAGCTATGGGCGGAGCACTCCGCAAGCAACGGCCCGCCCGTTGCTCTAGGCATTTCGTGCCGGCGACCATCGTTATCGGCTTGGTGATCGTGGCCCTAATGGCGGCGTGGGCGGCTTTCCGCCTGATCGCCGTCTGGTGGAAATACCTGGGCGACCGGGTGATCACGTGCCCCGAAAACCACCGGCCGGCCGGCGTTACGGTCGATAGCCGCCATGCCGCCTGGAGCGGCCTGGCTCACGCGCCGCACTTGCAGCTTTCCGCATGTTCCCGCTGGCCGGAGATGGCCGGCTGCGGACAAGAGTGCCTTTCCCAAATCGAAGCTTCGCCTGAAGGCTGCCTGATTCACCGCATTCTGGTGGACTGGTACGCCGGCAAGTCGTGCGCTTCCTGCGGCCGGCCGATCGGCGAGATCCCGCCGGCCGGGGGCAAACCGGCCCTGCTGCTGGCCGATGGAATTTCCGTGGAGTGGAAGCGGATTCCGGCCGACAGGTTGCCTGAAACGCTGGCGGCCGCCAAACCAATCTGCTTCGCCTGCCACACGGCTCAAACGCTGGTCCGCGAACATCCGGAGCTGGTGGTCGATCGACACCGCCCGGCGGGCCAGGGATCCGACCGGTAATCCGTCCCGTCGGAATGGAGGCCCGATCATGAGAGAGCTGCTGCTCCTGCTTGCCCTGGCGATGCAGGCGGGGTGGGCCGCGGAACCGCCTCCGGCGGCTCACGTGACGCTCTACGTCCAGTTCGATCAGACGCCCCCGGCGGCGGTGGTGCATTCGTTGCGGGACGAACTGGGCACCATTATGACTCCGATCGGTTTGCAGTTCGATTGGCGTCCGCTCGCCGGCAGCAGCACCGAAGCCCCCGACGAATTGGCGGTGGTGAGTTTTAAGGGCCGATGTGATGCCACCGGCCTGCCGCCGCATAGCACCAACCCGGGCGCGCTCGGCTGGACTCACATCAGCAACGGCGTGATTCTTCCGTTTACCGATCTGGATTGCGGCGGCTTGCGCGCGTTCCTGGGAGCACGACTGCTCACTCTGCCGAGCGGGGATCGCGACGGCGCCCTGGGGCGCGCCCTCGGCCGTGTGCTGGCGCATGAGCTCTACCATATCTTCGCCAACACCACCAGACATGCGGCGGACGGCGTTGGAAAGCCGGCCTATTCGGTGAGAGATCTGCTCTCCGTCGATTTCCGCTTCGCGAAGCCGGAGGCTTTGGCGATGCACGCACACTGATGGCCGCCGCCTGTTCGCTATAATCCCGAGAGTGACCGTCCCCGAATTGGAACTCTATCGCCAGCAGTTCGAAAGCATCAGGCAGCAAGCCAGGGAACTCACCGCCGGCCTCGACGAAGCGCGCTTCAACTGGCGTCCAGACCCGGCTGCCTGGTCGATTGAAGAGTGCCTGGCACACCTGACGATGGTGGGGCAATGGGAAATTGTCGCGATCGAGAGAGCCATCGGCCGGGGCCGGGAGCGCGGCATCACCGGCCGGGGACCGTTCGAATACGGAGCCATCGACCGCTTCATCGTCGATCAAACTTCGCCGCCGGTGCGCGACCAGATGCCCGCCCCGGAGCATTTTGTCCCGCTGCACGGCCAACCGCTAACGGCCGTGCTGCCGACATTTCTCCACGTGCAGGACCAGCTTACGCTGCAACTGGAGCGCGCCGAGGGCCTGGATCTGCGCCGCGTGAAAGTGGCGACGCCGATTTCGCGCTTCCTGAAAATGAGCCTGGGCATGATGTTCGCACAAGTGGCCGCGCATGAGAGGCGGCACATGGCTCAGGCCATGCGCGTGCATCGAAAGCTGCCGCAATAACATTGGCAGGTTACCGGAACTTCGATATGATGGCGGGATCATGCGCAAGACTGCCATCTGCCTGCTTTTCGCCCTGAGCGTCTGGGCGGCGCCGCCCGCACAGAAGAACGACGAAGGATACACCGCCAAGATCCTGCAGTACACCACCGAAAAATATTTCCTGACAGAGCTGGTGGACCATCTGCCGGCTTCCGATACCGTCCCCACCCCGGAGAAAGTGCTGGGCTACCCCATTGGAACGCCCAACAAACTGACGTATACCAAGGACATTTACCGCTACATGCGGGAGCTGGAAAAGGCGTCGAAGCGCGTCAAGGTCTTTGTCATCGGCCATTCCGAAGAGGGCCGCGAAATCCTGCTGGTGGCTATCTCAGACGAAGCCAACATCGCCCGCCTGGACCACTTCAAGCAGCTCACCGCGCGCCTCGCGGACCCGCGCAAGATCACGCCGCAGGAGGCTGACGCGCTGGCTTCCGAAGCGCTGCCCTTTTACTGGGCATCGGGCAGCATCCACTCGCCGGAAACCGGTTCGCCGGAGATGCTGATGGAGTTGGCGTACCGGCTGACGGTGGAAGAATCGCCGCTGATTCAAAACATCCGGAAAAACTCCATCGCGCTGATCACGCCGTGTACGGAAGCCGACGGGCGCGACGCCGAAGTGGATATTTACAACTATCGCAAGGCCTTCCCCAACAAGCCGGCGCCCAACCTGGTCTACTGGGGCAAGTACGTCCAGCACGACAACAACCGCGACGGCATCGGCATGGCGCTCGAGCTTAGCCGCGCCATGATGGGAGCTTTCCTCGACTACCACCCCACCGTGCTGCACGATCTGCATGAATCGGTGCCGTTCCTCTATGTCTCGACCGGAATGGGCCCGTACAATGCATGGCTCGACCCGCTGACCATCGACGAGTGGCAGAAGATGGCCTACGCGGACATCGAGGAGTTCACCAAGCGAGGCGTGCCGGGCGTCTGGACGCATGGCTACTACGATGGCTGGGCGCCCAATTACATGTTCTACGTGGCCAACGGCCACAATTCCATCGGGCGCTTTTATGAAACCTTCGGCGGCAACGGGGCCGACACCGGCGTTCGCACGGTGCCCGCCAATTCGACCGGCCGCACGTGGTTCCGGCCCAACCCGCCGACTTCGCGCGTCAACTGGTCGATCCGCGACAACATCAATCTGCAACAGAGCGGTGTGCTGTTCTCCATGAACAGCGTGGCCAACAACCGCAAGCAGTACCTGGATAACTTTTACCTGAAGAGCCGCCGCAGCGTCGAGAAAGCCGCGGCCGAAGGACCGGCGGCGTGGGTGGTGCCGGGCAACGATCCGCGTCCGGGGCAATCCGCCGCGCTGATCAACCTGCTGCGGCTGCAAGGCGTGGAGGTCAATCGCCTGAACGCCGATACGGAAGTCGCCATTACGCCCACACGCAAGGAAAAACTGGCGGCGGGCAGCTACGTGATCCGCATGGATCAGCCTTACAGCCGCATAGCCGACATGCTGCTGGACACGGCTTACTACAACATCAGCGACCCGCCGCCATACGACGACACCGGCTGGACGATGGGGCCGCTGGTGAATGTCACCACCATCCGCGTGACCCAGCCGGACATCCTGAAGCTGCCGATGACCCTGCTGGCCACCGACGCCAAACCACAGGGCGGAGTCTCGGGCGCCTCGACGCCCGCCGCGTACCTGATCAATCACAACGCCGACAACGTTCTGGCCACGTTTCGTTTCCAACTGAAAGACGTGAAAATGTTCGCCGCCGAAGATGGTTTCAAGGCCGAGAACCGCGATTTCAACGCCGGATCCTTTATCATCCGGACGGAAGGCAACCCGCCCGATCTGCGGGCGCGGCTGGATGCGGCGGCTTCCTCGCTGGGTATCATGACGTACGCCGCGGCAGCGCTTCCGGCGGTCGCGATGCACGAACTGGCTGCGCCGCGCATCGCCTTCGTGCACACCTGGACCAGCACACAGAATGAAGGCTGGTACCGCGTGGCCTTCGATCAACTCAAGATTCCCTACGATTACATCTCCGACATCAAGCTCAAAGACATTCCGGATCTGCGCGCCAGGTACGATGTGATCGTGTTCGGCCCGGTGGGCGGAACGGCGCAGCGCATCGTGAACGGCACGCCGGCTAACGGCGAACCGGTTCCCTTCAAGAAGAGCGACATCACTCCGAATCTGGGTGACGCTCCCGACACTACGGACGATATGCGCGGCGGCATGGGTCTGGAGGGCATCAACAAGATCGGCAAGTTTATCGATGCCGGCGGCTTGTTCGTGACCATTACGGGGAATGCGTCGATCCCCATCGATTACGGCCTGGCGGAGGGCGTCACCATTCAGAGCGCGCCCGATTTGCATGCGCGCGGCAGCGTGGTCAATGCGACCGTGGCCGATAAACGCAGCCCCATCGCGTATGGCTACGGCGACCGGCTGGCGGTCTACTTCAACCAGGCGCCGGTGCTGTCAACCGGCGGTGGCGCGGGCGGACGCGGCGGACGCGGCGGCGGGGCTGCGGCGGCGGGCGGCGGACGCGGCGCGGGCGCCGCGGCAGCAGCCGAAGTGCCGCAGGAAGGCCAGCCTACCGGCTTTGGCGGCGGAGCCACCGGACCCAACCGTCCGAGCGGCCGCGGCACCATGGGCGAGCCCGATACACCGCAGGGCCGTCCGCTTTCCATGAACACGCCCACGCAACCCGGCGAGGAGCCGGCTTCGGAAGATGCCGCGGGCGCAGGCGGACGAGGCGGACGCGGCGCCGCTCAGCAGCCGCCCGAGATGCGGCCGCGCGTGGTGCTGCGCTTTGCGGCGGAAAACGACCTGCTGGTTTCCGGCATGATGGCGGGGGGATCCGCGCTGGCCAACCAGGTTGCGGTGATTGACGTTCCCCGCGGCAAGGGCCACGTGGTAATGTTCGCCAACAACCCCATGTGGCGCAACGAAACACAGGGCAGCTACTTTCTGCTGTTCAACGCCATGATGAATTTCGATCACCTGGCGGCGGGGGTGCAAGCCGCGCCCGGCGGCGGGGCGAGAGGCGGACGGCGGGGCGGAAACTGAGGCCCAATCATCGTTGCGAGGCAGCCCCGGCGCCTGTGCGAAACCGGACGCCGGCCCGCCCGCTGGACGTTTTCCGGTAAGGTCTTGCCAGCCAGCGAGCCGCCAGCGGGAGTTGCACATGCCGATATGCCTTGATTCGATCCGCTGTTTGTGATATTCGGATCTGTAGTCCTCGAATGAATCCGGGGGCGCGAGAGGAGTTCCTGCCATGAGATTACACGGAACATGTCTTGGCTTTGCCCTCCTGTTGGGCGGAGCGGCGCTGGCTCAGGATATCGACATTCAGGCGGAGCTGACGGCGCCATTGGGCACCGACATCAGCCGCAAAGGCGACACGGTCTCGGCGCGGGTGCTCACCCCGCCCGCGCTTCAGGGAGACATTGTCGAGGGCAAGGTGAGAGAGTCCAAGTCCGGCAATAAGCTTACCGGGCAATCCGTATTGAGCTTCTCCTTCGACACGCTCAGGCACGGCGGCCAGGCAGTCCCCATCGCCGCGGACGTCAAGTCAATCGTAAACTCCAAGGGTCAGACGGACGTTGACGAAGAGGGCCGGGTTGTCCGCCGGAGCAGCAATCTGGCGAAGGCCGCGGCTGGAACCGGGGCCGGCGCTCTCATAGGCGGCCTGGCGGGCGGTGGAAAAGGAGCCGTGATTGGCGCTGTTGGCGGCGCAGCGGTGTCGCTGATCGTGATTGATGTCGCGGCTGAAGGCCCCACGATCCGGTTCGCCGCGGGGAGCATGGTGATGCTCAGCGCTAAATCGCGCGGCGGACCCGCCCTCGCGAGCCTTGCGCCAAACGCCGCGCCGGCTCCAGTCAGCGCGGCAGCCGCCGCTCCGGCGCCACCGCCCGCGAGTCAGACGGCCGCGCCGGTGTCGAGCCTGCAAACTCCGCAACCCGCCGGCGGCGCGGCTTCGGCCGCGAGCCAGCCGGATTTGACGGCCGTGAAAGCCAACTTCATTCCGGGCGAGAGAACCATCTTCTACGATGATTTTACGGACATGGCTGCCGACGAGCCGCCGCCGCATTGGAAGGTCCGCGGCGGCTCCGTAACGCTGATGGTGGCCCCGGGAATCCGGCAGCTTACCACCGATTCAAATCTGGAGTTGACCCCCAACTTCAAGGACTTCCCCAAGAATTTCACGCTGGAATCGGTGGTAATGTTCCAGAATCCCACCGACTTCCGGAATCTCTGGCAGTTCCGCACCAAGGATGGTCAGGACAGCCTCCTCATCTTTGTTCAAACCGACCCCGGCGGCCTCCACGTGCGAGTCAACGACACGAACGAGGTCTTCGCCGATGCACAGACCCCAGCCGATTTCAGCCAGCCCATTCGTGAGAACGTGTGGATCCAGAACGGTCGTCTTCAGGTGTATATCAACGAGAACCGCGTCATGGACGCCAATCAAGTCGAACTGCCGGAACTTGGATCCGTCGTGCTGCAAACGCAAGCAGGAGTTGGACGCGGCGAGAGCGGGAACTTCGGCATCCGGCTTCTGCGCTTCGCCGAATCTACCCCCGACTTCAGCCAGGTCATCTCTTCTTCCGGCCGCTACGTCACGCACGGCATTCTCTTCGATACCGACAGCGATCGTCTCAAGTCCGAGTCCGCGGCGGTAATCAAGTCCATCGCGCGCGGGCTGGAGACGAATCCCAACCTGAAGCTGCAGATCGAAGGACACACGGACTCGACCGGCGCAGCCGACCACAATCTCGACCTCTCGAAACGCCGCGCCGAGGCGGTGAAGGCGGTTCTGGTCTCGCAGTTCAAAGTGGACGCGACCCGTCTGACGACCGCCGGTCTGGGCGCCACGAAGCCCATCGACTCCAACGACACGCCCCAGGGCCGGGCGCAGAACCGCCGCGTGGAGTTCGTCAAGCAGTAGCAGGTGCTGGACAGCCCGGAGCCAGGGCCTTACTTCGATTTTTCCGCCAGCCGCGTGGCGAATTTGGCGACGTTGATGATGGCGCGCTCGTGCGTGCCTTCGCCGATCTTCTCTTTTTCGTCCCAGGCTTCCACGCGAAACTGCACGCGGCGGCCGGTAACGCCGGTCACTTCGGCGCGAAACGTCACGGTCATCCCCAGCGGCGTGGCCGCCAGGTGCGAGATGTCGACGTGCGTGCCTACGGTGTCGTGGCCGGGCTCCAGCAAAGGCAGCACGCTGTTGCGCGAAGTCCGCTCCATGTAGCCGATCATGTGCGGGGTCGAGAGCACGCGCGCGCCTTCCATCCCCAGAAAGTTGATGGTCACCTCGCTCGTGACCAGCAGCTTCTCTTCCCCAACTGTTCCGACCGCAATATTTGCCATGCGCTTCTCATTCTAGCTTGGCTGGCAGCCGGCTTATCGCGGCACGGGCACAGTATAGTTGTGGCCGGCTACCGATCCAATGCCCGCCGCCACGCCAAAATTAATGAATGCAACGGCGCGGTAGAGCCGGGCGCTGGGATGGCGGCGCGTAAGCAGGTACTCGATTCCCACCAATCCGCCTTGCATCCCCAGCTTGATCAGCGCCCCTTGCGCGCCGAAAGTTCCATTGGCGCCGGCCAGCGTCGAGTTCAATTCGTGCTTATGCCAGGAGGATTCGACGTCCATGGTATTGACGGTCGCGAGCGCGGCTACGCTGAGACGCCAGAGCTTCTGACCGGCCAACAGTTTCCGGTCCACGAGCTGCCCCTGGGGCACGGTCAGCCGGGTTACGGTAAAGAAAGCGTCCTGCGCGCAAAGAGCGCCGGCGCCGAGGGTGAGAATCAGTAGAATGTTCCGCATGTCTAGACTAATTAATGCGGAATTTTTACTGCCTTGCTAGCCGTACCCGTACTAGTACGGAGCGCGCGACAGGATCATTTCTCCAGCGGCGTCGGCGTGCCCGGCGCAGGCTGTTCCTGTCCTTGCCCCTGCGGTGGAGCGCTTTCGATGTCATTGTCGTGGACCACCTTGATCATCAGGGCGGCCACGAAGGCCAGCGCCAGCAAGCCTCCGATTCCCAAAAGATACGGGATGTACCACACGCGTTGCAGGCGCGTGCCGCAATGCGGGCATTGCGCGGCGCGCTCCGGCACGGGTTGCAGGCAGCGATGGCAGATGCCGGAGCTTTTCGCGAGTTTTTCCGGGTCCACTGAGGCCAATATAGCATCCTGTTCCCGCCGGGCTTGGATTCCGCTCGCGCCCGGTTATAATCGAGAGGTGCGAATTGCTTCCGTTTTGCTCCTGATTCTGTGCCTTGCCGCGTGTCAGCACGGCATTCAGACCAATGAGGCGGTGCGCCAGGGTGTCATCGACCACCTCAAGAAGGCGGGAATGAACGTCGGCGCCATGGACGTCACTGTGTCATCGGTGGAGTTCAACGGCAATAAGGCGAGCGCCGTGGTTTCCATGACCGCCAAGGGCGTCGGCGGAATGCCCATGAGCTTCAAATACCAACTGGAACAGCAAGACAAGAAATGGGTGGTGACGGGGCGCGACACCAGCGGCGGCGCCGCGCACGGCAACCAAGCGGCCCCAGGGGCCAACGCGCCTGGCGGCGCAATGCCGGAGGCGATGCCGGGCGCCGCGAATCCGCACGGCGGCGGAGCAGCCATGCCGTCACCAAACGACCTGCCTCCCGTCAAGAAGAAGTAGGGCCATGAAGCGTGTCGCCATACTGGGAGGCGGTCCTGCGGGATCTTTCGCGGCGGCGCAACTGGCCTCCGCCGGCCTGGCGGTGCAGGTTTTCGACGAGAAGCTGGCATGGGAAAAACCGTGCGGCGGCGGTTTAACCCACAAGGCGTATACCCAGTACCCATTCCTGATTGATAATAACGTCCCCAAGCGGCTGGTCGCCGAGACGGTGCTCTCCACGCCGACGGCCGGCGACGTGAGCCTCCGACTCGACAATCCGCTTTTGATTTATTCCCGGCTGGATCTCAACCGCCTGCTGCTCGACCGCGCGGCGGATGCAGGCGCGCAAATCGAGAAGGCCCGCATTTTGGAGATTGCGCGCGCGGGCGAAGGCTGGCGTCTGCGCACCACGGGCGGCGTGGCATCGGCCGATTTCTGCATCGTGGCCACGGGCGCGCGCAACCCGTTGCGCAACGTCGGCACCGAACTGCACTCCGACGATACCATGTCGGCCCTCGGCTACTACGTCCCGGGCGACCAAAACCGCATCGATATTCAATTTCTCCCTCGTCTGGAAGGCTACATCTGGGTCTTCCCGCGCTGCGGCCATCTTTCGGTGGGCATCTGCGGCAAGGGCGAAGCAGCCGGTTCGCTGCGGCGGCGTCTGGAGTTGTACATGGCCGAACACGGGCTGTCGTGGAAAGGGGCTACGTTTTACAGCCACCTGCTTCCGTCGCTGGCCATCAGATCGTGGCGGAATAACCGCGTTTCGGGTGAAGGATGGATGGCGGTGGGAGATGCCGCCGGTTTGGTGGATCCGATAACCGGCGAGGGCCTCTACTACGCCATGCGGTCCGCGGACCTGGCGGCTCAAACGCTGCTGGCGGATACCGAGCCCGCGGCCAAGGCTGTTCAGTACCGCGACTGGCTGAAGCGCGATTTCGCAAGCGATCTGGAATTCGGTTCACGGCTGGCCGGCCGCCTCTTCCTGGGCCGGTTTCTTTTCGGCTCGGTTCCCGCGCGGATGGTGCAATTCACGCGCCGCAGCCCGCGATTCTCAGCCATCATCCAGGATCTCTTTTCCGGCAAGCAGCCGTATTCCGGCCTGAAACGCCGCCTGCTGCGCAATCTCAACGGCAGCCTGTACGACATTGGCATGAGCTTGGGCTTCAGCCGCATGGTCCCCCGCAAAGAGGAAGCATGAATCATTCCAGATCCGAACAACTCTTTCGTCGCGCGCAGGAGATTATGCCCGGCGGCGTCAATTCGCCGGTACGGGCTTTTCGCAGCGTGGGCGGCAACCCCGTGTTCATCGCACGCGGCCAAGGCTCCCATATCTTCGACGCCGACGGCAACGAGTACATCGATTATGTCGGCTCCTGGGGGCCGCTGCTGCTGGGCCACCGCCATCCGGAGATCATCGCGGCGCTCGAACGGGCGCTCACCGTCGGCACCAGTTTTGGAGCGCCCACGGAGCAGGAAACCGAACTGGCGGAAGCCATCCGCGACGCGGTGCCTTCCATCGAGATGGTGCGGCTGTTGAATTCGGGCACGGAAGCCACCATGTCGGCCATCCGGGTGGCGCGCGGCTTCACCGGGCGCGATCTGATCGTCAAGTTCGAAGGCTGCTACCACGGCCACGTGGATTCGCTGCTGGTGAAAGCCGGCTCGGGTTTGGCCACGCTGGGCATCGCCGATACACAAGGCGTGCCGAAGGCCTTCTGCGATACGACGATCGCGCTGCCGTACAATTCGGCCGAGGCCGTCACAGAGGCCTTTCGGACACATGGCGAGCGCATCGCGGCGGTAATCGTGGAGCCGGTAGTGGGCAATATGGGCTGCGTGCCTCCCCTGCCCGGCTACCTGCGGATGCTGCGCGAGGTGACCGAGCGGCATGGCGCCCTGCTGATTATCGACGAGGTAATGACGGGCTTCCGCGTGGCCTTTGGCGGCGCGCAGCAGCGCTACGGGGTGAAGCCGGATTTGACCACGCTCGGCAAAGTGATCGGCGGCGGCTTGCCGGTGGGCGCTTATGGCGGCCGCAAGGACATCATGAGCAAGATGGCGCCGGCCGGCCCGGTCTACCAGGCCGGCACACTTTCCGGAAACCCGTTGGCGGTGGCCGCGGGGCTGGCCCAGTTGCGCCACTTGAAAGCGCATCCCGAAATCTACGACCAATTGGAAGCCCGCGCAGCCGCGCTGTGCGCCGCAGCGCCGGCGGGCATCACGGTAAATCGCGTCGGCTCCATGTTCACATTCTTTTTCACGGAGGGGCCGGTCACCAATTGGGAATCGGCCAAACGCAGCGACACGGCGCGATTCGGGCGCTTCTTCCGCGCCATGCTGGAGCGCGGCGTGTACCTGCCGCCATCGCAATTCGAGGCCGCGTTCGTCTCGGCGGCGCACACCGCGCAAGACATCGCCAAGACGGTTGAGGCGGCGAAAGAAGCATTCAAGGGTTAGTGCATTATTCACCGCTGAGGCGCAAAGACACAGAGAAAAACAGAGATCAAGAGGCATTCTCCGCGCCTCCACGTCTGAGCGGTAAAAATCATATCTTCTTCGCGTCCTTGACCGCGCGCCACAATCGCCGGCCGGAATAGGTCACGATCCCAAAGAAAACCGCCAAGCTGATAGCCACCACCATGAACTGGCGCCCGGGAGCGAGCTCAGTTACCTCCGGAACGCGGCGGGCGCCGAAATCCAGCCACACGCGCAGATGCACGGTGGCGGCGCGGGTTCCGTCGCGGTTGTCCAGCACCACGGCGTAGTCGCCGCGCCGGCCAAACACATCGGTGAGCTGGCCGGACCGTCCCAGAGGCGTCTCGGCGAGGTGGCCGTGCGGCAGATCGTCCCGCATGCGCTCCAGATCTTCGCGGCCCATCAGCGCCAACCGAACCCTTCCTGGGCCGGAGCGCACTTCGTAGCTGGCCGAGACACTGGCGGGCTCCTGGTGGAGTTGCACTTCGACGTAACGCCATTCGCCGGGGGGGATCTGGCAGTCTTCGTCAGCCAGTTCGCCGCGCGTCGATGCCGCCAGCATAAGCATCCAGGCGAAGAGCATCATAGCCGGCGATCGGGTCCCGCGCCCGCCCGAAGAACTACAATAGGGCTCATGACCGACAGTATGGCACAGCCGCCGGAGGGGCTTGCTTCGCTTGCGCCCGCTTGATCCGGCCGGCTGGAAAACAGCCTTCGCCTGGGGAGCCGCCATCGCGTTGTCGGTTCTGTTTCTGGCCTCGGGCCTATGGAAAATCACCGGCCCCCAGAGCGCCGCGATGCGGATGTCGCAAGCCCTCGTGCCGGAATCCTGGAGCCTGTTTCTGGCGGTGGCATTCGGCATCGCGGAAACGGTGGGCGGCGTGTTCGTGCTGGCGCCGCGCTTCCGCCGCTGGGGCGCGATTCTCACCGGGCTGCTGTTGCTGGCCTTTCTGGGCTGGTTTACGATCCACTACGCCGCCCTGCGCGGCGCCGATTGCAGTTGCTTCCCGTGGGTCAAGCGCGTGGTGGGGCCGGCATTCTTCATCGGCGATGGTCTGATGCTGCTGCTGACCGCAGCGGCGGGCGTCTGGTCCAAGCCGCCCGCCAGTCCACGCACGGCGGCGCTGATCTTGGCGGCCGTGGCGGTCTTCGCGGGCGTTTCCTATGGCGTGGACGCAGCCCATCAGACGGACGCCCTGGCGCCCGCCGCCATCACCGTGGACGGCCGGCTGTACTCACTCCAGCATGGCCGCATCTTCCTCTTCTTTTTCAATCCCGAGTGCCGCCATTGCATCGACGCCGCCAGGCGCCTGTCACAACTCGATTGGGGCGATACGCGGGTGGTCGCCATTCCGGTAGAGGAACCGCAGTACTCCGCCCAATTCCTGCAAATGACCGGCCTCAAGGCAGGCGTGTCCACGGATTTCGCGGAGTTGAAACAAGTATTGGGCGTCTCCGGCTATCCGTCCGGAGTGGCGCTTCTCAACGGCCGTCAGAGAGCCTCACTGGCGCACTTCGAGGGATCGGAACCGGCCGCGACGCTCAAGCAGCTTGGATTCATACACTGATCAAGCCGGAAGCCGTTAGTAAGTCCAACTGGTAGCGCCGGCGGTCTTGCCGCCGGTGCTTAGACAGGCCAGGAGGCCTGTCCTACTGTCCGCCGCCGCCGCCCCCGCCGGTATCCCGGCGTTTCAGGGTGGGCCGGTCGTCCGTATCGGGCTTGGTGCTGCCGTCGTTGGCATCCACGGGTCCGGTGCCGCTGCCCGGCGCACGGCGCAACTTCGGACGGTTGGGATCGTCCTGGGTCACCTTCCGGCGGTTGTGCATCATGTTCAGCCGCGCTTTGACGTCGTTGAATTCCGACGTGTTCACCACGTACTCGGGCTTGGCCGTGAGGTCCTTCTGGATCTCCTGTTGCGAGAGCTTGATGCGGTCGTCGGTCATCGGGTGCGTGGAGAAGACCTTGGAAATGCTCCCGGGCTTCTTTCTTTCGAGCGATTCAATTTTTTCGAAAAAGTCCACGAAAGCCGTCGGATCGTAGCCCGCCTTGTACATATACTGCAATCCCAGGTAGTCCGCCTCTTTCTCGAAGGCCCGCGAGAACGTCAGGAAGCCCATGGGAATCGCCAGGCTGGCGCCCTGCCGGATGGCATAGCCTGTCCAGCCGCCCATGAAGATCAACGGAATGGTGACAATCTGCGCGATGTCGCCGCGGGTCGCCTGGCGCGTGCCGTGGCGCGCCGCCACGTGAGCAATCTCGTGCCCCATCACGCCGGCCAGTTCCGCTTCTGTGTCCGCCTTCAGGATCAGCCCCGTGTTCACGAAAAAGAATCCGCCGGGCAACGCGAAAGCGTTCACTTCTTCCGAGTCCAGCACCTTGATGGTGAAAGGCACCTTGGCATCGGAATTTCGCACCAGGTTCTGCCCCACGCGGTTGACGTACTCGGCAATGATCGGGTCATCGACGATCTTGGCCTGCCGCTCCACTTCCTGCGCCATCTGCTTGCCCAGGGCGATTTCCTTGTCGAGCGAGTAAAAATTCACGCCCTTGCCAATGTCACGATCGCCGATCGTGTCCGGATCTTTCTTCTTATCCGTGGTTTTCTTCTTGGCTGGGGTGGTCTGGTCCTGCTGGGTAGCGGTTTGGTCTTGCTGGGCAGTGGTTTGGTCTTGCTGCGCCGCGGTGGTCTGGTCCTGCTTGGTCGGAGTGGTCTGGTCCTGCTGGCCGGCGGTCTTCTGGTCCTGCGCGAAGCCGGCGAAAGACAAGAGACTGACTGCGGCCAGAATTGCCAGGGGTGTCTTGCATGGATGGCTCATAGTCCGAGACTCCTGTATAGCTACACTATACGCTCTTTCACTGTGGAGCGGGTCGCCTATGTGTTAAACGCCCGGACTGCGCCGCCGGTTTCGGATTCCCCAACAATAATTCCGGCCTAATACATCCCCAGGCTGATGACCTTGCCGCTGGAGTCTACCAGGACGTCCATGCGGCGGTTCAGGTACGAATAAAATGTTCGCCCTTTATTCGCCGGCGTGGCCCGCACGCTGGAGCCAAACGTCTTGCGGCACTCCATCCAGGTCATTTGCAGGGGATAGACGAACACCGTCCGCAAGCGGCCTGATTTTTGGTCGAAATCCAGCTCGAGCTGCTTGAAGTGGCCGGTGGGGTCGGTATAGGCGTAGATGCGGCCGTTGACGGCTTGGCCGTCGTCATAGGCCGGCCGGGAATTCAACGCTTCACCCAGCAATTCCTTCGCGTCTGGCTCGGTCATGACGCCCAAGCGCTGATGCAGGTACTCGGCGGCGTCTTTTTCGAAGCCATCGGGATACGTGCGTTTGGGCCGCCGCAAGATAGGCCGCTCCGGATCGGCCGGCGGAGGAGTTCTGCGCACGATGGTAGCGGGCGCCGGCACGGGGACAACCGCGGCCGTCACCTTGGCGGCCGTGCCGGGCAGTGTGAGAACCACATCGTCAGCCGGTTCGGTGGAACGCAGCACCGGCGGCAAGGTGACACCCGCGCCCGCGTTGGTGCGGCGGCTGCTGTCGCCATCCTTCGCCCCGCTGGAATGATCGTCGCCCGAAATCAACCCGCACGCCAGGGCCGCCAGGGCAATGAGCCGGAAATACCTCATAGTGTGCCTCTGTGAATTCCTTGGAATTCAGAGGTAAATATACCTGAAGTGCTGGGTCCTTTAAAACCTGCATTTAGGGAGTATTTTGCTGTTTTCCTAAGTACATCACGACGTGCGGACGCCGTTGGCGAGACGCGCGGTTGCGGGGTGGCGGGAACGTATCGGAGTCGAACCGATCAGCGGCGTTTCGGCCGCTCAGTGGTTTTGAAGACCATGCCCACCACCGGATGAGATACGCTCCCGGATTCAGTCTACCAGTCCGTTATCCCAGGTGAATCAAAGGGTAGACGGCAAGCGGCTGGCCGGATTCAATGCGGCCCAGAGCCTCGCGCGCCTCCCGCTCCAGACGGGCCGTATCGATGGTTTCGTGAACCGGCAGGTACCCGGCCAGCTTGCGCAAGCCCTTGCGGAGTTGACGCGCGGCGCCGGCTGGGTTGCCGCGGCCGTGATGATAGAAGCCCACGGCCAGGTGAATCAGCGATTGGAGGAACAGCCGCCGCGGACCGCGCTCCGGCGTCCAGGCTTCCTCCAGCACCTCGTGGCACGCAAAGAACTCGCCACGGTTGAAGAGAGCGATGCCGCGCTCGAGCAGGTGGTCCATGCCAAACCGAAGCTCACCGGTTCAGGAAGATGGCGGCGAGCGACTCACAGCCGGCGCGGTCGGCGTCGTCGAAGCGCGCGATCGACGGGCTGTCGAGATCCAGCACACCCACCAGGACGCCGTTTTTCACCAGCGGCACCACCAACTCCGACCGCGACGCCGTATCGCACGCAATATGCCCGGGGTAGGCGTGAACATCCGGCACGACCAACGATTGCATGGTTTTTGCCGCGGCGCCGCACACGCCCTTGCCCACCGGAATGCGGATGCACGCGGGCAGTCCCTGGAAGGGCCCCAGCACGAGTTCTTCCTGCTTGAGGAAATAAAAGCCCACCCAGTTCACGTCCGGCAGCGCATGGTAGAGCAGCGCCGCGGTGTTGGCGGCATTGGCGACCTGGTCGCTCTCGCCCGCGAGTAAACCGGCCAACTGGCCGCGCAGCTCCCGGTACAGCTCGTCTTTGGTGCCGTACGCGCTCCACGTTCTCATGGCATTGAGCGGAACAGTCATCGGGATCTCCTCTGTTCACAAAGTACCATGCTCTAAATGGCCCGCCGGAGCCGGGAACCGGGCAAAATGAACCAAACTTCCTGCAACATCGGAGGCATCAAATGGCGTATGAGCCTGTATGGGATCCTCCTTCCGCGATCTCCGGCACGCCGTCCGCTCACTGATCGGCGATAGGGGATTCACCGTCACGGTGATCCTGACCATTGCGGTTTGTATCGCCGCCAATACTGCCACCTTCGCGGTGGTCAACTCCGTGTTGCTCCGGCCGCTTCCCGTGCCGGAGGCGCGTTCCATCCTGCTGATGGCGAATCGCTACCCGAGGGCGGGCGCCGATTTCGGCTATAACAGCGCTTCGGGCGACTACTACGACCGCCTTCGCGATGTCCACGTTTTTTCCGAGCAGGCGCTATTCCGCACGTCAGGCCAAACCCTTGAGATCCAGGGTCCGCCGGAACGAGTCACCGGCATGCTCGCGACGCCCTCCCTGTTCCGCCTGCTGCGCGTGGCTCCGGCCCATGGTCGCGCCTTTTCCGATGCCGAAGGCGAGCCGGGAGCGGACCAGGAGGTCATTCTGAGCGACGGTATGAGCCGGGCGCTCTTCGGAAGCCCGCAAGCCGCGCTCGGCCGCGGCGTCCGGTTGAACGGGCGTCCGTATACGGTGGTGGGCGTGATGCCGGCGGGCTTCACCTTCATCGACCCGGATGTGCGCCTCTGGTTGCCGGCGGCGTTCCCTCCGGCGCTGCGGGAAGTGCGCCACTCCAATAACTGGCAGAACATCGGGAGGCTCAAACCGGGCGCGACCATCCAGCAGGCGCAGTCGCAGGTGGACGCTCTCAACCGCGCCAACCTGGACCGGTTTCCGAGTTTCAAGGAACTCCTCATCAATGCTGGTTTCCACACCGCCGTGTTGCCGCTGGAGGACATGCTTGTAAGACAGGTCCGCGGCGCCCTCTACCTGCTCTGGGGAGGAGCCGCGTTCGTGCTGCTGATCGGCGCGGTGAATGTCGCCAACCTGGTGCTGGCGCGAACCACCCGGCGGCGCAAGGAGTTCGCCACCCGCCTGGCCCTGGGCGCCGGAACGGGACGCCTGATGGGTCAATTGGTGACGGAGAGCATTCTGGTGGCACTGGCCGGCGGCGTGGCGGGCGCCGCGCTGGGCGCGGGATTGTTGCGCGCTCTGATGCACCGGGGGATCGAAACGCTGCCGCGCGCCGGCGAAGTCCGCGTGAATGGCGTGGTGGTGCTGGCGATGCTGGCGACGGCGGCGCTGGTCGGGATCGTCATCGGCCTGATCCCGTCGGCGCAGGTGATCCGGGCGCGCGTCAGCGAAGTGCTCCATGAAGAGAGCCGGTCGGGAACCGGCGGGCGGCGGGCGCGCCGCATGCGGCAGGTCCTGGTCGTGGCGCAGGTCGGGTTAGCCTTCGTGCTATTGGCCGGTGCGGGATTGGTCCTGGCCAGTTTCCGCCAGTTGCTGCGCGTCTACCCCGGATTCGATGTCAAGGGCGTGGTGACGGCTGCCACCAGCGTGCCGCAGCCGCTGTATCCCAAAGACGCCGACGCGAACGGGCTGATGGACCGGGCGCTGGCCGCCATTCGCGCGATTCCCGGCGTGGCGGCGGCCGGTGCAACCACCACCATCCCTTGGGGCGGCAATCATAGCGATAGCGTGATTCTGGCCGAAGGCTACGTCATGAAACCGGGAGAGTCGCTGATTTCGCCGGAACAGGTGACGGTCACGCCGGGCTACTTCGAAGCCATGCACATCGGGATGGTGGCCGGCCGCCCGTTCGACGAACGCGACCGCCAAGCGGCCCCGGGAGCCATTATCGTGGACGAGCGGCTGGCGCACCACTTCTGGCCGGATCGCGACCCGCTCGGCCGGCGCATGTACTTTCCGCAGGATATCAACGACCTCCTGAAGACCGACGAGCACACCCGCTGGCTGACCGTAGTGGGGGTTGCCCGCCCCGTCCACACGGCGGACGTGGAAGGCAACGGCAGTCCGGTGGGAGCGTATTACCTGTCTTACGCGCAGAACGTCCAAAGGGGCTACGCGCTGGCGATCAAAACCAGCGGCGACACGGGCTCGATCCTGCGTGTCCTGCGCACCCGGTTCGCGGCTGTGGCGCCGAGCCTGGCGTTGTTCGATGTGCACACCATGGAAGAGCGCGGCGACCTGGCGCTGGCGTCGCGGCGGACCTCGCTGACGCTGGCCTTGTTCTTCGGATGCCTGGCTCTGTTCCTCTCGGGCGTAGGCATCTATGGCGTGCTGGCCTATCTGGTGGCCGAGCGCCAGCGCGAGATCGGGATCCGCGCCGCGCTCGGATGTACCGCTGGCGGCGTGGTGAGACTGGTGGTCAACGAAGCGTTGTGGCTGCTGGGCGCAGGCCTGTTACTGGGCGTGGCGGGTTCGATGGCGCTACGCTCGGTGGTTGCCGGCCAGCTTTACGGCGTGAAACCGCTCGACCCGGTGGTGATGTCGGCGGTAATCCTTGCGCTGACGGTGGTCGGCCTGACCGCCTGCCTGCTGCCGGCTCGCCGGGCCACGCGTGTGGACCTTGTGACGGTTCTGCGGGAGCAGTAACAGCCGGCGCCTCGGCCACTGCCGGCTATGGCCGAAGCGCGCTTACAGGTTCTTGCCGCGCTATCCCGTTTACCGCTCGATACCGAGCGACTCGGAGATCCGTACCAGGGTGTCGATGAGGCGCTCGACGTGGGCCTCGGTGTGTGCGGCGGTGCAGGAAATACGCAGCAGGTTCTGCGTGGCTCCGGGACGAAGCACAGGGTTGACGTAGATGCCCTCTTCGAGGAGCGCCTTGCAGAGGCGGCAGGTGTCCAGTTCCTCCTCGATAACCACCGGAACGATGGGGGTTTCGCCTGGGAGCACGGCAAAGCCGCGCGCGCGGAGTTCTTCGCGGAGCAGGCCGGCGATCCGCAGCAGGCGCTGGCGGCGCTCCGGTTCTGTCTTGACGATTTCCAGCGCCGCGCCGACAGCGGCGACGGAGGCGGGGGGCAGGCTGGCGGAGAAAACGAACGGACGGGCAGTGTGCTTCAGGTAATCCACCACGGCGCGTTCGCCGGCGATGAAACCGCCTACGGAGGCCAGGGATTTCGAGAACGTGCCCATGACGATATCGATTTCGTCGAGGACCCCCAGGTGTTCGGCCGCGCCGGCGCCGGTGGGTCCGAGGACGCCTATGCCGTGGGCTTCGTCGACGTAGGTCCGGGCGCCATAGGGCTTGGCCAGCTTGAGAATGCCACGAAGGTCGGCGATATCGCCTTCCATGCTGAAGACGCCTTCCGAGACGATGAAAATCTTTTCTTCGGGCGGGCAGTTCTCCAGGCAGCGTTCGAAGTGCTCCATGTCGTTGTGGCGGAAGCGAACGGTGCGGGCCGCCGAACGCAGAGCGCCTTCGACGAGCGAAGCGTGCAGGTTATGATCGCAAATCATCACGTCGCCCTTTTCGGTGAGAGCCGATAGGGTGCCGTAATTGGCCTGGAAGCCGGTTCCAAAAGTGATGGCAGCTTCTTTGTGAACGAAGGCTGCGAGTTCCGCTTCCAGTTTGACGTGGAGATCCAGTGTGCCGTTGAGAAGGCGCGAACCGGAGCAGCCGGAACCGTACTTCCTGACGGCCTGGGCGGCGGATTCCTTGACTTTCGGGTGGTTAATCAGGGCAAGGTAGTCGTTCGACCCGAACATGAGAACCTTGCGCTTGCCAATGCGGACTTCGCCGGCGCCGCAGCCTTCGCGCTCGCCAAACACCTCGAAATACATGTAAAGTCCAGCATGTTGCAGATCACTCGGACGAGTGAAATTGCGGCACTTCTCGAAAATGTCGTTCGATGCGCTGCCCTTCTTTTTACCGGTGATGTCGTTAGTCGATAAGCGCATGATGCTCAGTTCCATTCATAAATTCGGTAAGTTTTGTACCGCTTTGCCCCCATCACCTCAAGAGAGCGATTCATCAGTACATTATCCTCCAATATCCAGGACATTTCGCATGCTTCATAACCCAGCTTCCTGGCATTGCGGACGAGCGTGGCATAAAACCCCGCCGCCAGACCGGAGGCACGGTACTCCTCCACGACCCCGAGCGCAAGTACACGCACACTTTTGATCAAACGTTGATAATACAGGATTTTGAGCAGGCCTGTGGGGAGCAGGTTTCCCCGGGCGTGTTTGAGGGCCTGATTCACGTCGGGCAAAGCCAGCGCGAAGCCCACAACTTTGCCCGCCGCTTCGCCAATGAGGACCAGTTCAGGCTTGACGATCATCTTCATTTCCTTGCCCATGACGGCGAATTCCGCTTGGGACATGGGAACGAATCCCCAGTTGCGGGCCCAGGCGCCGGTAGCCGCGCCATAGACTTCCCAGACGCGGGCGACCTCCGCATCGAAATCTTTCATGTTGATGGGACGAATCGTCACGCCGCTGGTTCGCGAGACGCGGTCGGCGATGCGGTTGATTTTCGGGGAATCGATGTTGCGGGCGTCGTGGCTGTAGGCGAGGAGGTCCTTGGCCTTGCGTAGTCCGGCCTGTTCGATCAGGGCTGCGTAGTAGGGCGGATTGTACGTCATCATGACCATGGGGTCGGAATCGAAACCGTCGACAAGCAAACCACATTCATAGTTCGTGGATGGATTCACCGGGCCCCGCAGAAACTGTGCGCCGCTCGCGAGAACCCATCGTCGGGCCTGACGGAGAAGGGTGCTGGCGACGACGGGGTCGTTGACACACTCGAAAAAACCAAAGAACCCGGCATTTTCTCCGTGAAAACGATTATGCGCCTTATCGACGATGGCCGCCACCCGTCCCACGACATTTTCGCCCCGGCGGGCCAGGAAAAACTCGGCCTCGGCGTCGCGGTAGAACGGATGCTTCTTGCGATCCAGCACTTCCTTAACCGCGATCCGCAGGGGAGGCACCCAGTGAGGGTCGTCGTGGTGCAATAAGAACGGCAGTTCTACGAACTGCTTCAGCGCTTTCCGGTTGTCAACCGTAACCACTTCAACGCCTTCCAAATCTCAAGCCCCTTTAGAGAACTTCCGGTACACTGCCGGGACCGCCAGAATCAACACGAGTGCCGACGTGGCGCCCGCCAGAAGATCAACCGTGTAGTGGTATCGAAGATAAACTGTAGCAAAAATGAGGAACGGAGTGTAAACAAAATAGATGGCGAACCATCGTTTTGATACCAGACGGCTGCCCCACCACGCGAGAAGGGTGAGCTCCGTATGGCCGCTGGGGAAGCAATCGTAGTGGTAGGATTCGAGCTTGTCGAGGCCGTCCTGCAAGTACTTGGTGAGCCACAATCCCTGTAATGGCATGTGCTGTAAGTCTTTCAGCAAATAGCGCGGCCCGCGGGCCGGAACCAGGATGTAGCCAACGTAGGAAACCAGGTATCCGCAAGCGATTAAAAAAGCATAATATTGGAACTCTTCGAAACGGCCCTTTTGCCAGAGCAAGACGGCCACCAGGATGACCGCCGGGATGAAAAGCGAGTAAGCAATTTGTTCGAACTCGGTGAGCGCGGGCGTCTGGATGCGCTCCAGCCATACGCAGGGATTGACGTGCCAAAAACTGAAATCGAGGTTGGCCAGCCAGCGGTCGGAATATTGCCGCGCGATGTCGCCGTGCCGTACGGCCGGAATGAGCAAGGCCATTTCCCTGTAAAAATAGCCGACATAGGGGAGGGGGTACCAGTTGCGGAAGATCCAGGTGGTTCGGTTGGGGCGCTTGATCTGATAAATCATCAGGGCGGGACCGAGGATGTGCCAGAGCAGCAATCCGGGGGCTTGCGGGAGGGTAGACCACCAAACCAGGATGACGATGCCCATGAGGACGAAATAGCCCAGGAGCACCTTGTCTACGGGACAGAAGCGCGTGGTCGTCATGCGCGCGGGCGCCATCGTCAGAATTTCAGCCAACCGGCCTCCTTGTACCATGCGAGCGTCTGCGTCAAGCCGGCTTCAAGCGGCGTCGGCGCGACAAAACCGAGTTCGGCGGCGGCCCGCCGGGGGTCGCAGACCCAAGCCCGGCAACTGGCTTCCGCTACCTTCTCTCGCGAGATGATACCAGGATTACGCGAGAGATGCGACCACAGTTCCGCGCCAAAACCGATGGCGCGGGCGACGGGAACGGGAACACGAACCAGGCGGGGCCGGCAGCGCATGATGCGAGCGGCGGCCGCGCTCAACTCAGACCAGGCAAATGGCGTGGCAAAGGACAGAAAATAATCCCGGCCAGGAGCATTCGGGTTCCGGGCGGCGTTGAGCAGGCCGTCAACCAGGTCGTGGACGTAAATGGCGGAGAAGAAGCGATCGCCGCCGGAGATTTCGAGAACCACCCCGCGGGCGATGGATTTGAAAATCTGCAAGAGGCCGGTATCGCGGGGGCCATAGATCACCGGAGGCCGCACAATCACGCAATCGGGCGCCAGCGCGCGGGCGATACGCTCGCCTTCGAGCTTGGAACGGCCGTAATTGGTGAAGGGGTGCGGAATGGCGTTTTCGGACACTGGAGCGCCATCGAGGCTGGGACCGATAGCTGCCAGGCTGCTGACATGCACCAGGCGAATAGAACGCCCCTGAAGCGCACTGGCGAGGGTCTTGGTGGCTTGGGCGTTGCCCTGGTAGTAGCCGGCGGGGGAAAGAGCCTTGGTGACACCGGCGAGGTGGATGACGGTATCGACGCCATCGAGAGCGCCCGGGAGGCCCTGGCCGGTGATGAGATCGCCCGGGATAGCTTCAATACCGGGCGGCAGGCGGCGCGGAACCCGGGTTGGACGGAGCAGGCAGCGGGCCGGCTCACCATGCGCCGAGAGCCAATCGAGAAGATGGCTTCCGACGAAACCGGTGCCTCCAGTGACGAGGATCATCGGGGTGTGCTGCGGAAGGCGACCTCGCCGAAGTAGCTTTCGGCGACCGTGCCGGTGTGTTGGGAGTTGATCTGAATGCGTAGCCCGTTGACGCGAGGGGCGGGCTTGCCAAAGGCGCGCTGATAATCGGCGGCGAGGTTGCGGTTTTCCGTGACCCACTGGTTGGTTTCGGCCGGGCCTGATTCGCAGACTACCGCGAAGATGTGGACAAACGGAATGGCACTGGCAGATTGGGCAGTACCCTTGGGAGCCGAGGTATCCCAGATGTAGGTCAAGATGCGGCGGTCGGCGAAAGCGACCAGCACCTGGGCGGCCTGATCGTCGGTGGCGGGGCGGCGGAAATCGCCGCCGGCGGGCAGTTGAGTCACTCTCCAGCGCCATGTCAGGTATGGCATTTCGACGGCGTCGATATCGACGCGGCGCTCGAGGGCGAAGGAAGCCTTGACGCTCTTGAGATGGAGGCAGGGTCCCAGGTCGTCGGAGCACACCGAAAAATCGGGGTGCCCGTAGTTCACCTTGACCTGCCAATTGGAAGGCAATCGCCCGGGATCCCAACCGGCCGTGTTCAAGACGATAAACGCCAACGGCGCGGTTCGGGCCTGGAGAATAAGCACAAGGATGGCGCTAAAAAGAAGCAGCTTCTTCAAAAAATCTCTCCGCGGGACTTACCTCAAGCCTTAAGTACTACTATCG
Source organism: Bryobacterales bacterium (assembly GCA_963842505.1). GTDB lineage: Bacteria > Acidobacteriota > Terriglobia > Bryobacterales > Bryobacteraceae > PALSA-129. Next base: position 2,020,311 of record CAWJGZ010000001.1, on the reverse strand, counting down.
CATTAACCGGGCGGGCTCTGCCACAGATAGAGCCGGATTCGGGGCCGCAATTTAAATCGGAATACCGCGGGTTAATGGCGCGCCTGGATGGCTTCCATGGTGAGAGTGGCTTGCCTGGCAACCGTCTCCGGCATGCCGGGGACCGGGCGGGTGTAGCGTTGGACGTCTTCGAGATCGGGGGGCCGGCCGACGAGGTAGAGGGCGCGGAGGGCCTCCCAAACATGGCTGGAATCGGCGGACAGATCGGCCAGTGGATCGCCGGGTTTGACGGAACTGCCATCGCGGGACTCGAGTTCGCGGACTTCGCCCGGCACGGGAGAGCGAACTTCAGAATCGCCGATGCGGGCGATGAGGGTGCCCGGATTCACATAATCGCCCAGCTTGAGCCGGTACTTGAGCGTGCCGGCGGAGGGAGCGTTGATGGTGAAGGGTCGCAGCATGGCGGTCAATTCGGGCCGGGCGGCGGCATCGCCAAAAGCGGCCAGGCCGAGTGCGGCATTGCGGCGGACCATGGGCTGCGTATCGTGGAGAAGGCTCAGGAGCGCGGCGTGAAAGGGGGCGTAGCTGGAGTCCTGCCCCATGATCCAGGCGGCCGTCTGGCGCAGTTCCAGGCTGGCGCTCGAAGCCTGCTGAATCACGTTGGGGTACCAGCGCGAGACGTTTTGATGGCGGGAGAGACGTTCGCCGAGTTGCACCAGAGCATGCTGGGCGTGACGGGGCTTGGAGGTGTCGGCGAAGTATTGATCGATATCCGAATCGGAGAGCTTGCGGCCGAACCAGGTGTAGTACCAGAAAAGGAACGGGACCAGGACCAGGGCCAGCGCGAACAAAGTGATCAGCAAATATGCTTTGCGGCCAGGGCGGCTGGAAGTGCCTGAGGACATGCGAGTTTCATGATACCGCGGCGGCCGTCAGCGCCGTAGGAGTTCGAGATAGGCGCGGCGGGCGTCGGAATCGCCGGGATACGGATGCTCCAGATACAGCTCAAGTGAGCGGCGGGCGCGTTGCGGGTCGCCAGTGCGGAGAAAAAAATCGCCAAGGGTGCGGGCGCACAGGGAGAGATCGGGATCGTGGGACATGTGGAGGCGGCATTCGGCGTCCAGGTGGTCGAGGATGCGGGTCGGGTCCAGGATCGGGACGCCGGACGGGACCTCGCGTAGGAAAAGCAGCGACTGCGGATCTTCATAAACCAGCGTCCAGGTTGCATTGCCGGGCTGGGCGAGCGCCACAACCAGGGGATAGAGAGTGCCGGCGTTGTACTCGAACGCGTTGATCAGGATGGCGCCCACGTTGTGCTTGGCGAGGATCGCGAAGCGCGCGGGATCGGCGGCGGGAGCGCCTAGAATGGCGCGGTAGTCCTCAAAGACGGTTTCGCTGAGGGCGCGGCCGTCGATGAAGACGGGCACATCCTGCCAGATCAGATAGCCGCCATATTCGTATGTATTGAAAAGCGGCGCGGAGATGTGGTGGGCTTTCAGGAACGCGGCGGCGCCCGCGGGATAACGCCATTCGGCGGCACGTAGCTGGAAGAAAGTCCCGCGGGCCGTGCCCCAGGCGGTGGCGGATACCAGGATCAGCATGGCGGCGAAAGACGCGGCGGCCGGCAGGCGGCGCTTCCAGGGGAAATAGGCGGCGATGAGAATGGGCGCCAGCAGGCCGATCAACATCTCGTTGCGGAAGGCGGTCAGCGCGGCAGCGCCGAATGCGGCAAAGAGGAACCAGTCGGCCGGACGGACGCGCTTCCAGGAGAGCAGCAGCGCGATGGCCGCCCCGTAGAGCAGCAGGTCGAAGGCGTAAGGGGATCCCCAGAGATCGGCGGGCGACCATTCGATGAGAGTGGATTGCAGAGGGCTGTGCCGGTAGCGCAATACGGTGGCGAGGGTGGCGAAGCCGTTGGGATTTAGGCCGGAAAGAAGAACGGCTAAGCCGCTCGAGAGCAAGATGCGGCGAAGGCCGGCCGAGCGGCGCAGCAGGGCTTCGGCACAGTAAGCGCCGCAAACCATCCAGCCGAGAAAGAACCCGCCGTGGGAGTTGGCCCAGAGGATGGAGAGCACGGGCAGCAGCCAGAGGCGGCGCCGGCCTTCGAAGAGTGCGATGAAACCAGCCGTGAACACGTAACTGAGGATGCTGGGGCGGTCTTTGGCGAACTCGATCGCCAGCGCGGCGGCGGCCAGCGTGGCGGCAACGCCCCAGAGCCAGGAGCCAGTGCGCTGGCGCGCGACGTAGCCGGTGAAACCGCAGAGAGCGGTGAGCAGCAGAGCTTTCCAGAGGACCACGGCGGGAAAGCCGCCGGCGGCGTAGACCAGATACCAAATGGCTTGAGCGAGCCATTCGTGGCTGAGGTTGAAGCGGCGGGTAGTGGCTTCGTCCGGATAGGCGGGCGGGGCAGTAGCAGTCGTGTAAGCGAAGGGGTCGGGGACGGGAAGGCGGTGATGGGTGACGATGTACTCGCCGGTTTTCAGGTGCCACCAGAAATCGGGGTCAGAAACTTCGGTGGAGAAAAGGCCGATGAGGAAGACGCCGGTGAGGGCGATTAGAGCGGGGATCAACCAACGGGGCGGAGTTTTCGCGGTGGTTTCAGTCTTCGGCAAACTTCGAGGATAACATCGGGCCTTTGCCTGGCGGTCTGGGGCTGGAACAAGGATGTGGCGCGAGATGCCGCGGCTACTCGCGGTCCTTATCTTCAATCGGCGATTCTAAAAGCTGCAACAGCTCTCGCGCTTCCGCCTCGCGGTCTTTGGGCACCAGAAACCGGCACGACGGAAACATAATCGGCCCCAACAGGAGTCGTCCGGCAGTCTCGTCGCTATGCATCCAGAACGGGATACCGGAATCTTCGAGCGATCCCTTTGCCAGAGCAATGGCGAAGTCATCATGGGACTCGAAGACCGTCACCAGCTCGAGTTGTGGGTCCGGAGTCTCGGTCGCCAGCACCGGAACCAGGGCCAGATGGCAATCGGAACACTTGGTGAATCCGTCGCGATACTCCGCCCCGCATTGCGGACAGTACATGGCACGCCTCCAGGCTGATGCGCCCTCAGGATACCAGCAGGCGGTTCACAAGTAAAAGGAGCGCAATTGGGGACGGAGCCTGCAAGCGCGCCGTGCGGCGCTCACGCGATGAAGGAGTTAAGACAAAAAACTTCGGGAGCGGACCACGGATCCGCTCCCTTTGTAAGTCACTTACAGCATAGTTACTAAGTAAGTTATTCGGCCAAAGTTTCGTCGCCGGTATCTTCGGGCAACCCGCCGGCGTACTGCACGCGGGCCTCCTCGTCGTAGCCGGGAATCACATCGGCGGCTGCTTCCACTGGCGGTTCTTCCACCACGTCCTCGCCGGCGATCTTCACATGGCGGTAATACTCCATGCCGGTGCCGGCCGGAACCAGGCGGCCCATGATCACGTTTTCCTTCAAGCCGCGCAGGTAGTCCACCTTGCCGTTGATGGCGGCTTCGGTGAGAACACGGGTGGTCTCCTGGAAGCTGGCCGCGGAGATGAACGAATCGGTTGAGAGCGAGGCTTTGGTGATGCCGAGCAGCATGGGTTTGCCCTGCGCGGGACGCTGGCCGGCCTCCATCACCTTCATGTTTTCGGCGCGGAACTTGAACTTATCCACCACCTCTTCCGGCAGGAATTCGGTGTCGCCGATATCTTCCACCTTCACCCAGCGCATCATCTGCCGGGAGATCACTTCCAGGTGCTTATCGTTGATATTGACGCCCTGCAGACGGTAGACTTCCTGGATTTCGTTGACCAGGTACTTCTGCAGTTCCTTTTCGCCCAGCACATCGAGAATGTCGTGCGGGTTGCGCGGGCCGTCCATCAGGGGTTCGCCGGCCTTGACCCGCTCGCCTTCCTGCACATTGATGTGGACGCCGCGGGGCAGCGAGTACTCGCGCTTTTCGCCGTCGTCGCCTTCGACGAAAATCTTGCGCTGGCCCTTGGAGACTTCGCCGTACTTCACCACGCCGTTGATCTCCGCGATGATGGCGGTCTCACGCGGCTTGCGGGCTTCGAAAAGTTCCACCACGCGCGGCAGACCGCCGGTGATGTCCTTGGTCTTGGTGGTTTCGCGCGGGATCTTGGCCAGCACGTCGCCGGCATGAACTTCCTCGCCGTCGTGCACCATCAGGTGGGCGTGCGTGGGCATGAGGTACTTCTTGGCTTCGGATCGCGAACCGGCCGCGCCCTCTGGCCGGACGATGAGTTGCGGCTGGCGTTTTTCGTCGGGGGAATCCGTGACCACCAACTGCGACAGGCCGGTCACTTCGTCCACCTGCTCCTGCAACGTGAGGCCATCGACCAGGTCTTTGAAGTGCACCACGCCGGAGACTTCCGTGAGGATGGAGAAAGTGTAAGGGTCCCACTCGAGCAGGATCTGGTTGCTCTTGACCGGATCGCCAGGCTCCACCAGACAGCGGGCGCCGTACACCACCGGGTAGCGTTCCTTTTCGCGCCCCTTATCGTCAACCACGGCCATGATGCCATTGCGGTTCATGGCGATGCGTTCGCCCGTCTTGCTCTTGACGGTCTGGATGCCGATATAGCGGGCGAAACCGTCGGACTTGGCGTCCTGCGTGGATTGCTCGCTGATACGAGTTGCGGTTCCACCGATGTGGAAGGTCCGCATGGTCAACTGAGTGCCGGGCTCGCCGATGGACTGGGCGGCGATCACGCCTACCGCTTCGCCGCGCTCCACCAGGCGGCCGGTCGCCAGATTTCGGCCGTAGCAGGCCACGCAAACGCCGCGCTTGGATTCGCACGTCAGCACCGAGCGGATCTTGACGCGCTCAATGCCGGCGGCCTGAATAGCGGCCGCCAGATCTTCGGTGATCTCCTGGTTCACGCTGACAATCACGTTGCCTTCGTAATCCTTCTGATCCTCGAGCGCCACGCGGCCCACGATGCGGTCGCGCAGCGGCTCGATGATTTCGCCGGATTCGATGATCGGTTCGACGTAGATGCCTTCCACCGTGCCGCAATCGTTCTCGCTGATGATCACGTCCTGGGCAACGTCCACCAGGCGGCGCGTGAGGTAACCGGAATCGGCCGTCTTCAGTGCGGTGTCGGCCAGACCCTTGCGGGCGCCGTGCGTGGAAATGAAGTACTGCAACACGTTGAGGCCCTCGCGGAAGTTGGCCGTGATGGGGGTCTCGATGATTTCGCCGGAGGGCTTGGCCATCAGGCCGCGCATACCGGAAAGCTGGCGGATCTGCTGCTTGGAACCGCGCGCGCCGGAGTCGGCCATGATGTAAATGGGGTTGAGGTAGCGGCCGGTGCGGTCGTCCTCTTCCATGGCCTGGAACATTTCGTCGGACACGCGTTCCGTAACCTTGGACCAGATTTCGATGATCTTGTTGTAGCGTTCGCCGTGGGTGATGGCGCCGTCCTGATACTGGCTCTCGACGTTGACGACTTCCTTTTCAGCCGCCTTCACCAGGGCGGCCTTTTCGCCGGGAACCACCATGTCGTCGATGCCGATGGAAATGCCGGCGCGGGTAGCGTACAGAAAGCCCAGCGCCTTGATCTCGTCGAGCATGCCAACGGTAACCTGCAGGCCGGCCTTCAGGTAGCAGTATTGCACCAGTTGGCCCAGGCCCTTCTTCTTCAACAGGCCGTTGATGAAGGGCATATCCTGCGGCAGGTGGTCATTGAGGATGACCCGGCCGACGGTGGTCTCCATATACTGCTTGATGAACTCGATCGGCTCGGTGTGGAGGATGTTCTGACTGTCGAAAGCGTGCACCAGGTCTATGACGCGGCCGGTATAGCGCAGCTTGATGGGCGTGAGAGTTTCCACCTCGCCCATTTCGAGCGCGATGAGGACGTCATCGGTGGAGGCAAAGGTGCGGCCTTCGCCCTTGGCGCCGGGGCGCGCCTTGGTCAGGTAATAGCAACCCAGCACCATGTCCTGGGTGGGAACCGCGATCGGGGCGCCATGCGCCGGCGACAGAATGTTGTTCGATGAGAGCATCAGCGTGGATGCTTCGATCTGGGCTTCGGGCGAAAGCGGAATGTGCACGGCCATCTGGTCGCCGTCGAAATCGGCGTTGAAGGCGGTGCAGACCAGCGGGTGAATCTTGATGGCCTTGCCTTCCACCAGCACCGGTTCAAAGGCCTGAATGCCGAGACGGTGCAGCGTGGGAGCGCGGTTCAACAGAATGGGGTGGTCTTTGATCACCTCTTCGAGAATGTCCCAAACCACCGGGTCCTGCTGCTCCACCAATTCCTTGGCTTGCTTGATGGTGGTGCAGTGGCCGCGCTGCTCCAGGCGGTGATAGATGAAGGGCTTGAAGAGCTCGAGTGCCATCTTCTTGGGAAGACCGCACTGGTGCAGCCGCAACTCGGGGCCGACCACGATGACGGAGCGCCCGGAGTAATCGACGCGCTTGCCGAGGAGGTTCTGGCGGAAACGGCCCTGCTTGCCCTTGAGAGTATCGGAGAGCGACTTGAGCGGCCGGTTGTTGGCGCCGCGCAGCACGCGGCCGCGGCGTCCGTTGTCGAACAGGGCGTCGACGGCCTCCTGCAACATGCGCTTTTCATTGCGCACAATGACATCCGGGGCGTGCAGCTCGATCAGCTTCTTGAGGCGATTGTTGCGGTTGATGACGCGGCGATAGAGATCGTTGAGGTCGGACGTGGCGAAGCGCCCGCCATCCAGCGGCACCAGCGGACGCAGTTCCGGCGGGATTACCGGGATGACGTCGAGAATCATCCATTCCGGTTTGTTGCCGGACTTGCGGAAGGATTCCACCACGCGCAGCCGCTTGGCGAACTTGAGTTTCTTCTGCACCGACATCTCGGTCTTCATTTTTTCGCGGATGTCCGTGCTGAGGAACTCGACGTCGACCTTCTTGAGCAGCTCCTTGATGCCTTCGGCGCCCATCATGGCGACGAACTTGCCGGGATATTCCTGGTCGAGCTGGCGCTTTTTCTCGTCCGTGATGACCTCGCCCGCGGTGAGGCCTTCCACTTCACCCGGATCGACGACTACGTAAGCTTCGAAATAGAGGACCCGTTCGAGCTCCCGCAGCGTAATATCGAGAAGGTGGCCGATGCGGCTGGGCAGCCCCTTGAAGAACCAGACATGCGAGCACGGGCTGGCCAGTTCGATGTGGCCCAGGCGTTCGCGGCGAACGCGCGCCAGTGTCACTTCCACGCCGCACTTATCGCAGATCACGCCGCGGTGTTTCATGCGCTTGTACTTGCCGCACAAACATTCCCAATCCTGGGTGGGACCAAAAATGCGCGCGCAGAACAAGCCATCGCGTTCCGGCTTGAAGGTGCGGTAGTTGATGGTCTCCGGCTTGGTAACTTCGCCATGGGACCAACTCCGGATTTTTTCCGGAGACGCCAGAGAAATGCGGATGGAATCGAAATCCGCGATCAAATTCGCTCGATCATAGGGTGAAGATCTCAAAATACCCTCCAGTTCGAAAGCCAGATTAGCCGCCGGCTTATTCTTGTTCTAATCCGCCGCCAATGCCGTATCCGGCACTTCGCGCGGCTTCTTCATCAATTCCACATCCAGACACAGCGACTGCAACTCGCGGATGAGCACGTTGAACGATTCGGGAACGCCCGGTTCAATCGCGGCTTCACCTTTGACAATCGCTTCGTAAATCTTGGCGCGGCCATACACGTCGTCGGACTTGGCCGTAAGCAGTTCCTGCAAAACATACGCGGCGCCGTAGGCTTCGAGCGCCCAGACTTCCATTTCGCCGAAACGCTGTCCGCCGAACTGGGCCTTGCCGCCCAGGGGCTGTTGCGTGATCAGCGAGTAGGGGCCGATGGAACGGGCGTGGATCTTATCGTCCACCAGGTGCGAGAGCTTCATCATGTAGATGTAGCCCACCGTGACGGGCTGCTCGAATTGCGTGCCGGTCATGCCGTCATACAGAATGGTCTTGCCGGAGCTGGGCAGCTTGGCGTCGCTCAGGGCTTTCTTGATTTCGCGCTCCGTGGCGCCGTCGAAGACTGGTGTGGCGAACTGCACGCCCAAGGCCTTGGCGGCCCAGCCCAGGTGGGTCTCGAGAATCTGCCCCACGTTCATACGGGAAGGCACGCCGAGGGGATTGAGAACAATTTCGACCGGGGTGCCGTTGGGCAGATAGGGCATGTCTTCGTCGGGAAGAATACGGGCGATGACACCCTTGTTTCCGTGGCGGCCGGCCATCTTGTCGCCCACCGAAAGCTTGCGCTTCATGGCGATGTAGACTTTCACCAGCTTGATGACGCCCGGAGGAAGCTCGTCCCCCTTGCGGAGCTTGGCGATCTTTTCGTCGGTGATTTTTTCGAGAACCGCGATCTGGCGCGACGTCATCTCTTCGATTTCGTCGATCTGTTCGTTGAGACGCGGGTCCTTATTGGCCAGGCGCATGCGCTTCAGGTCGCGCGATTTCATCTTCTCGATGATTTCGCGGTTGAGCTCGGTATCTTTCGAGAGCAGGCGCTTGTTGGTCTTTTCGTCGTGCAGGTCGGCCAGCAGCTTCTTGCCGTCCAGCAGGCCGCTGAGGCGCTTGGCGCGCTCGTCGGTGAGGATGCGGATTTCATCCTGCAGGTTACGCTGCAGGCGCTGAATCTGCGATTCCTCGATGGCTTTGGAGCGCTCGTCCTTTTCCTGGCCTTTGCGAGAGAAAATCTTGCAATCGACGATGGTGCCTTCGATGCCAGGCGGGCAGTAAAGCGAAGCGTCCTTGACGTCGCCGGCTTTTTCGCCGAAGATGGCGCGCAGCAGCTTTTCTTCGGGGGTGAGCTGGGTTTCGCCCTTGGGGGTTACTTTGCCCACCAGAATATCGCCCGGCTTGACGGTGGCGCCGATGCGAATGATGCCGCTTTCATCCAGGTTGCGGAGGAACGAATCGGCGATGTTGGGGATGTCGCGGGTGATTTCTTCGGGACCGAGCTTGGTATCGCGGGCTTCAATTTCGAACTCTTCGATGTGGATCGAAGTGTAGTAGTCTTCCTTAACCAGCTTCTCGCTGACCAGGATGGCGTCTTCAAAGTTGTAGCCACGCCAGGGCATGAAGGCCGCCAAAACGTTGCGCCCCAGGGCCAGTTCACCTAGATCGGTGCACGGGCCGTCGGCCAGCACGGCGCCCTTCTGCACGCGCTGCCCCACCTGAACGATGGGTTTCTGATTGATGCAGGTGTTCTGGTTGGAGCGCTTGAACTTGGTGAGCTGGTAGATGTCGGCGCCCACCTCGCGGGAGAGCTGGCCTTCCTGGGCCGCGCCTTCCACGCGCACGATGATGCGTTCGGAATCCACCGAATCCACTACTCCGGAGCGCTTGCACAGCACCACGGCGCCGGAATCGCGGGCGGTGACGTACTCCATGCCGGTGCCCACGTAAGGGGCGTCGGCGCGCAGCAGAGGCACTGCCTGGCGTTGCATGTTGGAACCCATCAGGGCGCGGTTGGCGTCATCGTTCTCCAGGAACGGGATCAGGCTGGCGGCCACCGAGACGAGCTGTTTGGGGCTGACGTCGATGTACTCGATTTCGTCGCGGGCTTTCAGGACGAAGTTGCCGGCTTGGCGAGCGTTGGAAAGATCGGGGACGATGCGGCCTTTTTCGTCGAGCTCCACGTTAGCCTGGGCGACCGTCCACTTGTCTTCTTCCCACGCCGAGAGGTACTCGCAATGAGATTCGAATTCGGCTGGCTGCTTCTTCGCGCCCAGCTTGCGGTTGGTTTCCTCGGCTTCCGCGCGGCGCACGATGTCGCCGACTTTAAAATCCGTGTCGCCGGGGTTGAGGATCTTAACTTCGTCAATGACTACACCCTTCTGGACTTTGCGATACGGACTTTCGATGAAGCCGTATTCGTTGATGCGCGCGAAACAGGAGAGCGACGAAATCAGTCCGATGTTCGGGCCTTCCGGCGTCTCGATGGGGCAAATGCGGCCGTAGTGCGTGGGGTGAACGTCGCGGACTTCGAATCCCGCGCGCTCGCGGCTGAGACCGCCCGGTCCCAGCGCCGAAAGGCGGCGCTTGTGGGTGATCTCCGAAAGCGGGTTGGTCTGGTCCATGAACTGCGAAAGCTGGCTGGACCCGAAGAACTCACGGATGGCCGCCATCACCGGCTTGGCGTTCACCAGGTCGTGGGGCATGGCGGTCGACATTTCCTGGTAGACCGACATTTTTTCTTTGATGGCGCGCTCCATGCGCACCAAGCCAATGCGGAACTGGTTCTCCAGCAGCTCGCCCACCGCGCGGACGCGCCGGTTGCCCAGGTGATCGATATCGTCCACGTTGTAATTGGAGCCTGGGATGGCGGCGAACTTGCGAAGCTTCAGCAGGTACTTAATGGTGGCTCGGAAATCCTCCGCATCGAGCGTGCGCTTGTCCAGGCTGGTGGCTTCCGCCTTATCGTGCAGCTTGATGTTGAACTTCATGCGGCCCACGCGCGAGAAGTCGTATTTGCGCGGGTCGAAGAACATCCCCTGGAAAAGCTGCGTGGCCGTGTCGAGCGTGGGGGGATCGCCGGGACGGAGCTTGCGGTAGATTTCGATGAGCGCTTCGTTCTGCGCCTTGACCGGATCTTTCTTAATCGTGGCGGAGATCACCGTGCCCACGTCGTCGCGTTCGGGGAAGAAAATCTCGAACTCGCTGATGCCAGCTTCCATGAGCTTGGCGAGGGCCGTGGTGGTGAGTTCGCTATTGGCGTCGATGAGCACTTCGCCGGTCGACATATCGACCACGTCGGCCACCACATAGGCGCCTTCGAAATCGTTCGCGGCCACTTCCACCTGCTGAATTTTGGACTTCTGGATTTCCTTAAACAGGGAGGGCGTGATTTTCTTGCCCTGCCCGACCACCGTTTCACCACCCTTGGTGGAGATGGCGTAGGAAAGCTTGAGCCCGGTCAGACCTTCGTCGACATTCCAGAGCAGCTTCTTGTCCTTGATGGTGATCTTGCTCACCCGGTAAAAAGCGCGCAGGATCGCCTCGTCGGTCTTGAGGCCGAGAGCTCGCAGGAAGACCGAGCCGTAGAATTTGCGCTTGCGGTCGATACGGACGTACAGGATATTTTTTGTGTCGTACTCAAATTCGACCCAACTGCCGCGGTAGGGAATGATTTTGCCGAGGAAATAGCCCTGCGCGGGAACGCGTTCGAAGAAAACGCCGGGGGAGCGGTGCAATTGGGAAACGATCACGCGCTCGGTGCCGTTGATGATGAAGGTGCCGTTATCGGTCATCAGCGGGATTTCGCCGAAGAAGACTTCCTGTTCCTTGATATCGCGGACGCTCTTCTTCTGGGTGTCGGGATCCTTGGAATAAACCGTAAGCCGGATGGTGACCTTGAGGGGAGCGGCGTAGGTCATGCCGCGCTCCTGGCATTCCAGCATGTCGTACTTGAGCTGCAGTCCGACCGGGTCGCCGCATTTGTTGCAGAAGGTGACGACGTTCTTGTTGAAGGTGCCGCAGTGGTGGCAGAGGATGTCGCCGGCGTGGAACGGGTCCGTGCGGATGGTGGCGCCGCAGTTGCGGCAGGTCGAACGGAGGTGGTGCAGGCCCTTGAGGTTGCCGCACTTGCACTCCCAGTTGCCGATGGAATAGTCGACGAATTCCAGATCGCTGACGCCGCGGAAATCCGAGATGGGGAAGACCGAGTTGAAAACCGTCTGCAGGCCGATGTCCTCGCGCTCGTTCGGCAGCAAGTCCATCTGCAAAAAGCGCTCGTACGAATTCTTCTGCACCTCGATCAGATTGGGGATCGGGATGGAGGTTTTGATTTTAGAAAAATCAACTCTCTCGGGGGCAGCGCCGTTATGTTGAATATCCATGTCTTAGACTCCTGACGGCCGAACAGCCACAGCAATGAGACTGCGGTTAACAGTAAAAAGCCAACAGCGCCCTAGGCGGAGATGACTCTCCGGGCGCTGAATGATCGAACAGAGGCGGGAATCGAACCGGTACGGAAGAAGTGCGCGCGATGCTGGGGCCGCCGGTAGAGGTAAGGACCCACGAATCCTGTCGACTGCATATAGGCAGACAAACGCGCAGAGCTTCCCTCTCTGCAGTTTCGGCCGAACTGCAATTGAAGTGCCAGAATTCTCGAATGACAGTCACCAATTGGGATCGAGTCCGCTGAATCGAAGGCCCAACTATTAATATTAACAGGACTTATGCCCTGCGTCAAATGGCCAAAAGAAGCCACAGGCCAGGAGGCCGAAGCCAGCACGGGCCGAAACCCGGATTTCCACTTCTTCCTCCTGACTCCTGACTTCCCAATTCCGTCTACTTCACTTCGACACTGGCGCCGGCGTCGACGAACTTCTTCTTGATGGTCTCCGCCTCGTCCTTGCTGATACCTTCCTTCACCGGCTTGGGAGCGCCATCCACCAAGTCCTTGGCCTCTTTCAGACCCAGGCTGGTTACTTCCCGTACCGCCTTGATGACGTTGATCTTGTTGGGGCCGACCGCCGTCAGGACCACGGTGAATTCGGTCTTCTCTTCGGCTGCCGGAGCCGCCGCGGCCGCTCCACCACCCGCCACCATGACGGGAGCCGCGGCCGCCGCCGAAACACCCAGTTTCTCCTCAAGCAGCTTGACCAGTTGGGATGCCTCCAAGAGGGTCAAGCCTTGAATCTGTTCCGCAATCGCGTTAATGTCCGCCATCTCTACTCCTTGCTAATCAGAAAAAATCGATTACTCTTTGGTTTTACTTTTCCAGAGCCACCGCGCCGGGGATCTCCCCAGGGCCCGGCTATGCCTCGAACTTGTTCTCTTTGACGCCCTGATCGACGACCACCGCCAGGTTGCGTCCCACCGTCCCGATGACCGTTGCCAGCCGCTGCGCCGGAGCGTTAATCACGTACAACAGCTTGGCGAAGATTGCTTCCTTGGACGGCATAGCCGCCAGCTCGTTGATCGACTTGATGTCGATGACGCGGCCTTCCACCAGTCCGGCCTTAAACGTAAACGTCGGGTTGGCTTTGGCGTACGCCGTGAGAGCCTTGGCCAGGGCCACCGGGTCGCTCGCCGTGTAGGCCACCGAGGTCATCCCGCGCAGATCCTTGAGCACTTGCCCGGCGGGCGTTCCGGCGGAGGCGACTTCGGCCAGGTTGTTCTTCACCACGCGATACTTGCCGCCGGCGCCGCGCACCGCCTTGCGCAGCTCGAAATCCTGTCCCACCTTGAGCTTCTCGTAGCCGGTGACAAACAGGTTCCGGGACTGCTCCAGGTCCTGGCGCAAAGCCTCGATGTCTTTTTTCTTGTCTGCCTTCTTTTTCATGGGAACACCTGTCTGGCGCTAAACCGCCGCCTTTACGCTGAACGGTGCCGTGTCGATGGACAACCCGGGGCTCATGGTGGAGCAGAGCGTCGTGCTCCTCACGTACTTGCCCTTGGCGACCGCCGGTTTCGCCTTGATCACGGCGCTGATCAGACTGGCGGCATTCTCCACCAGCTTGCCGGCATCAAAACTGACCTTGCCTACGGGAGCGTGGATGATGCCGGTCTTGTCGACGCGGAATTCTACTTTGCCGGCTTTGATTTCTTTGATCGCCTTGGCGACATCCACCGTCACCGTACCGGTCTTGGGGTTGGGCATCAGGCCGCGAGGGCCCAGCACCTTGCCCAGTTTGCCGACCGAGCGCATCATGTCGGGAGTCGCGATCACCGCGTCAAAATCGGTCCAGCTTTCCGACTGGATCTTGTTGACCATGTCCTCGCCGCCCACCAGATCGGCGCCGGCTTCGGTTGCCTCGCGCTGCTTGTCGCCGCTGGCGATGACCAGAACTTTTTTGGATTTGCCGAGCCCGTTGGGCATTACCACCGTCCCACGCACCATCTGATCGGCGTGCTTGGGATCGACTCCCAGGCGCATGTGGATCTCGACGGTCTCGTCGAACTTGGCAAATTTGATTTTTTTCAGGAGCGGAACGGCCTCTTCCAACAGATACTCTTTGGCTTCAACCTGTTTCCGCGCGGCTTGATATTGTTTACCTGGGTTACGTGCCATGTTTCCTCATTGGTGCAAGCGGTCCGTCCCCACAAAAAGGCAAACGAACCTCCCACTGAGCATTTTTCAAAGGGTCAGCAAATAGTTTACCAAACCGTCGGACGGTCTGTCTACTGCTCTGCCCGGGTCTGCCTTGTCTGAGCCCAGCCGGCCCATTTTGGTTTACACTATTTAGTAGCCCAAAAGAGTTATCAACTTTACACTCCCTCCGTATGTTTCAGCTCATCCAATGATTGGATACTAATGATAGTGCGTCATTTCGTCTTGCTTCTGACCATTATAGGTGCGTCCCTCGCGCCCGCCCAAACCCTTCCCTCCGATTCGGCTCAACCCGCGCCGGTTGTCGAAGACAAACGCGCCTACGGCGTACTTCCCAACAACCGCACCACGGAAGCCTCCAATCCCTTTAAAGCGCTCACTGCCAAGCAGAAACTGACCATCGCGGCCAAAGACTCCTTTGACGGGGCTGTCTACCCCACGGCGGCGATCTTTTCAGTGGTTTACCAGGCGGAAGGCTCCAACCCCTCTTTCGGACAGGGGATGAAAGGGTACTCGCAGAGGGTTGGCACCGCTTTTGGCGACCAGATGATCGGCAACATGATGACGGAAGGCTTCATGCCCGCCTTGTGGCACGAGGATCCGCGCTATTTCCGGCTCGGCCAGGGGTCCAAGAAACACCGCGTCTGGTACGCGGCCACCCGCATCTTCGTCACCCCGACCGACAAGAACCACATGACGTTTAACTTTGCCGAATGGAGCGGCAATGCGGCGGCGGTGGCGATCTCAAACGCCTACTACCCGGACGGACGCACCGCGGTTGACAATGTGCAGAGACTGCTCATTCAGTGCGGCACCGACGCTCTGTCCAACACCCTGAAGGAATTCTGGCCGGACGTCAAGCGCCACTTTTCCAGGAAGAAAGATACACCCGCCAATTAACCGCGCCGCGCCTCGCTCCGCGGCCCCGCCGGACCTGTGCAATATCTCACAAAACTGCCCATAACTTTTGGGAACCGGTAGCAGATTCGCCCCATCTGAAGTATTGATAAATGCGCCTGGGTCGCTGGGTACCGCTCTTGGCAACTTTGGCGGTGTGCTGCGCCCGCGGGCAGAATTCCGCAGGCGGCGGCTCGCCGGGAGATTCCGTAATCCCCGTTCAAGCTCCCGAGGATAAACGCATCTTCGGCGTGATTCCGAACAACCGAACCACCGAAAACTCCATCCCTTTCCATTTGATTACGCCCTGGCAGAAAGTGATGATCGCGGCCAAAGACTCGTTCGATTGGGCGGTGTTCCCCACAGCCGCGGCATTCGCGGGGCTGTACCAGATCGAAAACCAGAATCCCTCGTTCGGGCAGGGTACCAAAGGCTATGCCAAGCGTCTCGGCACGGCTTACGGCGACCAGATGATCGGCAACATGATGACCGAAGGCTTCATACCCGCCGTGTTCCACCAGGATCCGCGCTACTTTCGGCTGGCCGAGGGCCCGAAACTGGGACGCGCGCGGTATGCACTCACCCAAATCGTGGTCGCGCGGATGGATTCGGGCCGCAAGACCTTCAATTTTTCGGAGTGGGGTGGCAACGCCGCCGCCGTGGCCATTTCAAACGTCTACTACCCCGATACGCGGACGGTCTCCGCTAATGTGCAGAGGCTGCTGATCGCTTGCGGCACCGATGCGTTTTCAAACGTGCTGAAGGAATTCTGGCCGGACGTGAAGCGCAAGCTCTTTCAGAAGAAAGACAAGTACTGACCGAACATCCCTTCTGGCCGGGACTGGAAGCCTAGGATGCTGCTGAAAAAGTCAAAGAGACCATTTTGAGCCGCCGATCAACGCCGATGAACTTAGATAAACCAATTCTTTTCAATCCGCGTTTATCCGCGTTTATCGGCGGCCTGTGTTCATTTGGCTTTTTTCAGCAAGCTCCTAGGCCTTGCCGTCGAACACGCAGATGTCGTCGAGGTTGCGATATCTTTCGGCGTAGTCCAGACCGTAACCCACTACAAATTCGTCGGGGATCTGGAAGCCCACGTAGTTGACGTGGATCGGACGCAGGCGGCGTTCGGGCTTGTCGAGCAGCGCCGCGATGCGGATGGATTGCGGCTTGCGTTGCTCCAGCAGATGCATGAGGTAATTGAGAGTCACACCCGTATCGACAATGTCTTCGACGATCAGGACGTCGGCGCCTTCGAGCGAAATGTCGAGGTCCTTGGTGACCTTCACTTCGCCCGAGCTGGATGTGCCTTTCCCGTATGTGGAGATGCCCATGAAATCGAGCGAGACGTCGCGATCCAAGGCGCGCGCCAGATCGGTGAGGAAAAAGCATGCCCCTTTAAGAATGCAAATGAGTTGCAACTGGCCCGTGGGATAATCGCGGGAAATCTGCGCGCCGAGCTCGCGGATCCGCGCCTGGATCTTCTCGGCGGAGATCAGGACTCGTAGTTTGGGATCGACCATGGAGCTACTATTATCCGCCGGAAACCAGTTTCGTGCTCGTGGGTCCGATGTGAATGTGCGCGCCGGTGGCCTTTCCAGGCACCGCCTGGCGAAACGCAAAAAACGGAATGTGGTTTTGAGCCAGGTACTGGCACAACCAAACACCTTCCGGCTGGTCCGGATTCAGAGCCACATCGACCCGCCCGCGATGGTCGAAGCCCAAAGCGCGGTGCACCGCGGTTTCACCCACCGCGCTGACCGGCAACTTCTTCCCGAAATGCTCTTCGAAGGCCACTTCCACGCGGGCGAAGATGGCATAGGCCACCACGCTGTCGCTCTCCGTTTCGGAATCCAGGGACGCGGAACGGGCAGCCGCCAACTGCTCGGCCTGGGCCATCTCGTTCAGCTCGCTGGTCAATTTAGCCCGCGCATCCGCCAGCTCGCATTCCTTCCGGGCGCGGTCCAGGTCCTCCCGTAGAGGGCCGAGCGAAAGATCGGTCTTTACGCCCGCGGCTACCAGGCGCCGGGCGTCGTCGAGAGCTTTCTGGCGGCGGTTAAAGCGGCGATCCGCGGCGGCGATCATGTCGTTTGCCTGCTCGACGGTCAGATCCTGCCCGTAAGCGGTCTTGCGGAGCAGTGCGGCATCCGCGGCATCGGCGAGGGATTCTTCGGCTTGGGCCAGTTGCGCGCGCGGAGCGGCGCCGGCCTCCACCATGGCGCGCACTTTGGCCACTTCGGCGCGGGCGGCGGCGATTTCCGGATCGTCTGCCGTTTGCGCGCTGAGAAAGCCCGTGAAAGCGAGCAGGATAAGGACCGAAACCAGGCGCATGAAGGTCTATTGTAACTATTTCCACGGATTCGCGTGTGTCCGGCGATGTAGTACGATACCTTCAGGAGCGTGTTCTGACCAAGGCAGATTTGAAGCCAACCCCCGCCGCCGAAACCGCCAAGCCATCCTGGCTGGTTGCCGTCCGCGCCGCACAATCCAAGAAAGCCACCGACATCCTGGTGCTCGATCTCAGCGGCGTGACCTCCTTTGCCGACACCTTTGTGATTGCTACCGGCGCCAACCAGCGCCAGATTCAGGCAATCGCCGACGAGGTCGGGCTGCAATTGAAACGCGCAGCCGGCGAACTGCCCCTCAGCATCGAAGGCTACAGCCAGGCCGAATGGGTGCTGGCGGACTATGGCGACATGCTGGTCCACATTTTTTCGCCGAAGGCCCGCGAATATTACGGGCTGGAGCGCCTGTGGCGCAACGGCAAGCAGCTTGAGATCCCCCCGGAGTGAAGATCTACCTTTACTTCATCGGCAAGGCGAAAGATGCGCATGCCAATGGGCTGGCGGAAGAATACGTCAAGCGCGTGTCGCGTTATTGCGCGACGGAGATGCGCGAAATCCGGCCGGAAAGAACGGACTTGTGGGCCAAACACCCCGCCGCGCGCAAAGTCTGTCTGGATCCGCGCGGCAAGCCCATGGATTCGGCCGGCTTCGCCAACTGGATGGCGCGGGCGGAGATGGAAGCGCGCGATTTGGTTTTTCTCGTCGGCGGCCACGACGGCTTGCCGAAGGGCTGGGCGCAGCGGGCCGATGCCCTGATCTCGCTTTCCGCCATGACATTTCCGCACGAACTGGCGCGGGCCATGCTGGCCGAACAAATCTACCGCGCCTTTGCCACCTTGCGGGGTCATCCCTACCCGCGCTAACTTGGTCGATGCATGTCTTGGTTTAAGCGCGACAAGCCGGCTGACGAGAATCGCCCCAGACAGGAAGGCGGCGAGCGGCGCGTCCGCACCGAGGGACTCTGGCAGAAGTGCGAAGGTTGCCGCCAGATCATCTGGAAAAAAGATCTTGAGGCCAACTGGAACGTCTGCCCGAAGTGCGGCTGGCACTCGCGGATCGACGCCCTGACGCGGCTGAAGCTGTTGATGGACGACGGCGAGTTTGAACAGTTCGACGCCGATCTGTGTTCCTCCGACCCGTTGGGCTTTGTGGACACCAAACCGTACACCGAGCGGCTCGCAGGCATGCAGCGGGCCACCAACATGTCCGACGCCCTGATCTCCGCCACGGGTTGTCTGGCGGGCCGGCCGATCCAGATCTGCTCCATGGAGGCCCGCTTCATCGGCGGCAGCATGGGATCGGTGGTGGGTGAGAAGATCGCCCGGGCCATCGATCGCGCCATGGAGCGCGCCACGCCGCTGGTGATCGTCTCGGCTTCCGGCGGAGCGCGCATGCAGGAGGGCGCGGTCAGCCTGATGCAGATGGCAAAAATTTCGGCTGCCCTGATGCGCCTGGATGAAGCGCGGTTGCCTTACATCAGCGTGCTGACCGACCCTACCACGGGCGGCGTGACGGCCAGCTACGCCATGCTCGGCGATTTGAATATCGCCGAACCGGGCGCGCTGATCGGTTTCGCCGGGCCGCGCGTGATTGAGCAGACCATCCGCCAGAAGTTGCCCGAGGGTTTCCAGCGCAGCGAATTCCTGTTGAAACACGGCATGTTGGACGCGGTGGTGCCGCGCCTGGAATTGAAGCCCTACATCGCTCGGGCACTCAAGTTTTTCATGGCATAACCCTTGAACTATCCCGATTCGGTACATTTCCTTTACACCCTGGGCAACGAAATCAAGACGGCCAAGTTCGGTCTGGAGCGCATCCGCACTACGCTCGATGCGCTGGACCGGCCTCAGGACAAACTGCGCTTCATCCATGTGGCGGGCACCAACGGCAAAGGCTCGGTGTGCGCCATGATCGAATCGGTCTTGCGCGCGCGGGGGCTGCGCACCGGATTGTTCACTTCGCCGCACCTGGCCGAACCGACCGAGCGTATTCGCATCGCCGGCCGCCCGGTCGCGGCCAGGCAATTCACGGACGCTTTCAATCGCGTGCATCGCGTGGTGGAGCATCTGCTCCAGGCCGGGGCCATCGATCTCCACACCAGCTATTTCGAAACCGTCACAGCCATGGCGATGCTGATTTTCGCCGAGGAGGCCGTGGACCGGGTAGTACTCGAGGTCGGGCTGGGTGGCCGCCTGGACGCCACCAACATCGTGACTCCCGAGTTGTGCGTGATCACGCCGGTGGATTTCGATCA
Organism: Bryobacterales bacterium; assembly: GCA_963842505.1. Taxonomy (GTDB): domain Bacteria; phylum Acidobacteriota; class Terriglobia; order Bryobacterales; family Bryobacteraceae; genus PALSA-129. The sequence goes on along the minus strand of CAWJGZ010000001.1, from coordinate 2,000,810 downwards.
CGAAGCTCTCCTGGGCAGGAGCCTGGAATCGATTGCGGGAGAGAAAGCCGGCATCCTGAAAGTGAATGTCCCGGCGGTATTCGCCGAGCAGCGTCCGGAGGTGGCGCGCGTGCTGGAAGACCGCGCGGCCGCGCTGGGAATTGAGGTGGCGCGCGCCGGCGATTGGCGGGCGCGCGACCTCCGGATGGATGCCCGAGGCAGCCGCTTTGTTCTCTCAAACGGCAGCGATTTGCGGATTCAATGCGGACTGGCGGGCGAGCACCAGGTGCGCAACGCGGTCACCGCGGCCGTGGCGATGCTGCGCCTGGGCGCGTCGCGCCATGCCATCGAAGCCGGCATCGCCGCTGCCCGGTGGCCCGGCCGCCTGGAGCGCGTTTCCGAAAACCCCGAGATCATTCTGGATGGCGCGCACAATCCGGCCGGAGCACGCGCCCTGGCCGCCTATATCGATCGCTTTTATGCGGGGCGCCGTATTCGGCTGATTTACGGCGCCATGCGCGACAAGGCCATTGCTGAAATGAGCGGCATCCTGTTTCCGCGAGCCCAGCAGGTGATCGTCACGGCCCCCAAGCAGGCGCGCGCCTTTTCCCCGGAGGCCATGCTGGAGGTTTCGTCCCACCCGAACCTGACCACCGCGCCGGCCATCGAAAGCGCCCTGGAGCAGGTGCGGAACGCTTCGCCGGCGGACGTCATCTTCATAACCGGGTCGTTGTTTCTGGTCGCGGAAGCCCGGGCGATTCTGACCAAGCCCGAGGTCTAGCCCGGCTTCGCGCCCGTGCGCGGCTGGCGCTGAGGGCGCGCTATGATTGGCTCGAAGCCATGAGTCTTATCCGGTCCCTGTTTTCCACGCTCTTGATCGCACTGGCAACCATCGTCATGGGCATGGTATCGATGCTCCTTGCGTTCTTCGACCGCTCGGGCAATGCCGCGCACCATGCCGCCCGTGTGTGGGCCAGAATTCTTCTGGCGGTGAGTTTCATCCGCGTGCGGGCCGAGGGCCTCGAAAAACTGGACCCGCACGGCAGTTACGTCTTCGTCTCCAACCACGCCAGCTACATGGACATCCCCGCCATTCTCTCGACCCTGCCCCAGCAGTTTCGCTTTTTCGCCAAGAAGGAACTCTACGCCATTCCCTTTCTGGGCTGGCACCTCCGCTGGGCTGGCCACTTGCCGGTGGACCGTTCAAACGCGCGCGCTTCCCTGAAGAGCATGAGCTACGGAGCGCGCATCATGTCCGGGCGCCGCATTTCGGTGCTGCTCTTCCCGGAAGGCGGCCGGTCGGCGCGAGGCCTGCGCGAGTTCAAGGAAGGCGCCGCCTATATCGCCATCAAGGCCGGCGTCCCGGTGGTCCCCATGGCCATCGTGGGCATGCGGGAATTGCTGCCCATGGGTTCGATTCACATCCGCGGCGGCCGCGTAACGGTCCGCATATCCGATCCCATCAGCACCCGCGGTCTGAAACTGGCCGGCCGCATGGACCTCACCGAGCGCCTGCACGCTGAGGTCGCCCGCATGTTGGAAGGCTCCGCCGAGCCGGTGATATCCTCTTCATGAAACGCCGCCGCAAAACGGGCTACCCCGCTTCGCCCCTTCGCGCCGCTTTCGCCTTTGCCCCTGGCGGCCCTACCTTCCCTCCGGGTCGAAGTGCTGATCCACATACATCCAAACCACTCGGGCCCACCGCGTGACCGCCGGCACCGCCGGCAGGTAACACACAAAGGCCGCCAGGATCACCAGGTCGTACCGCCAGCCGGTCCACCACCAGAGCAGCAACACCAGCAGCAATACCGGCGGAATCGAAAGCAGATAGCTGAAGTACATCGCGCCCACGAAATAGCCGGGCTCTCGCTGAAACTTGAGGCCGCACACCGGGCAGCTTGCGTGCATTGCCAGCACACCGCGCCACAGCGGCCCGCGAAAGATCGGCCCTTGCCGGCATCGTGGACACACTTGCCGGCAGACGGCCCGCAGAACTCCGGGACGGGCCGACGACCCGTTCATTTTTTCGGCTGCTTGACCACCGGTTCGGGACCCACGCGCTGGATGGTCACGCTGATCAGTTTGGGCGGGGTGACCGGCTGCTCGCCGTGCACCGGAACTTTGTCAATCTTTTCGACCACATCCAGGCCTTCCACCACCTGGCCGAAGATCGTGTATTTTCCATCCCAGCTCGCGACCGGCCCGGTCGTGACGAAGAACTGGCAGCCTCCGGTGTCCGGTCCGGCGTTGGCAACCGCCAGTTTGCCCGACTGCGAAAACCTCAGCCCAGGCAGAATCTCGTCCTTCATGGTGAAACCGCAACTGTACGCGGCACTGCCGTTGGGGCTTCCACTCTGGATCGCCTGCCCAGGCAGAATGCGGTAAAACGTGATGTTGTCGTAGAGCGGCCGTTTGACCATGGCGTTGGTATTCGGGTCGCGCGACGCCAGCGTGCCCTGCGCCAGTTGCATAAACACTTTCACGGTGTTGGGTGTATCTTTTTCGTACAGTTGCGCGGTAAATTTTCCGAACTCGGTATTGAAAATGGCGTACAACCCGTTCTTGAGGGGCTTGCCCGGCTTCTGCCCGAAAGCGCACGCAGCGAGGATGAGGAGAATCGATAGGCGTTTCATTAGCCCTCCATTCTATCCCGAGTGCGTTGCCCCAAGTGCATCGGGCGCCGCTGTTATTTTATAATCGGACCTGATGAAAGCTTTGATTGTTCTTCTCGCAACCGGAACCGTGATGTTGGCCCAAACTCCGGCTCCCACCAAGTCCGCCGCTCCTCAGGCTGCGGTCGAAAACCCCCTGCTCCATCCGGCAAATCTGAAAGCCGTAGCGCCGGGCAGTTTCAAAGTGAAATTCGTCACCACTCACGGCGAATTCACGGTGGAAGTGCACCGCGATTGGTCGCCCCTTGGCGCGGACCGCTTCTACAACCTCGTCCGGAATAAGTTTTTCACCGATGCGGCCTTCTTCCGCTATGTCCAGGGCTTCATCGTCCAGTTCGGCATCCCCGCCAAGCCCGAGATTGCCAGAGTCTGGGAGAACGCCAATATCAGTGACGATCCCATCAAGCCCGGCAACAGCAACAGGAAAGGCACGCTGGTCTTCGCCACCGCCGGTCCGAATACGCGGACCACGCAACTGTTTATCAATCTGGCCAATAATGCGGGTCTGGATTCCCAGCACTTCACGCCGTTCGGCGAAGTCACCGAGGGCCTGGAGGTGGTGCAGGCTCTCTATAGCGGATACGGCGAGCAGCCCAACCAGGGCCTCATCCAGTCGCAGGGCAAAGCCTATTTGGACAAGAGCTTCCCCAAGCTGGACAGCATCAAGTCCGCGACCATTCTGCCTGCCGCGGCCGCCGCGCCGGCCGCAACCAAGAAGTAGCCGGGGCGCTATTTGCTGAGTTCCGCCTGCAGTTGGCGGTAGGCCGTTTCTTCGTAGTTCGTCTTGAGCCTCTCGCGGGCCTCGGTCCTGGGATCTCCAGGGCGGGGCCCTTCTTTTTTCAGCGCGCGGCCCAGCAGGGCGGTGGCCTCGACATCGCTCGGATTCCGTTCCAGTACCGCGCGCAAACTGTCGACCGCCCCGGCGTAGTCGCCTGAGCGCCACAGCGTATAGCCCAGGTTGAAGTGGTAATCGGGGTCGCCGCTGTCTCCCTCCAGGGCCTTCCGAAAACTCGCAATGGCCTGGGTGGAATCCTTGTGGCGGGCCTGCGCCGCGCCCAGATCGTTATAGACCTCGTTCAGCGGCACGGCTTCCGCCACCAGTTGAAAGCAAAGCGCGGCGGCTGCGAAATCGCCTGTGTTGTAGTGGCATAGCCCCAGGAAGAACTGCGCCTCGAAATAGTGCGGGTCGGAGGGCGCCACTCGCGCCAGCCAGCCCGCGGCGATTTTGTAGTCTTTCTTGTCCCAGTAGATTTTGCCGAGTTGGAAACAGGGCTGCGAGTAGTGTGCATCGAGACGCGCGGCGCGCGTGAAAAAGAGGTGCCGCTGTTCGGGAGACGCCGCCACCAGCCCGCGCGCGAAGCTCTCCATGGCGTCCAGCCGCACCGCCGGCCGCGCCTTGAGAAACTCTTCCTCGGATGGCACTCCCTTCCATTCCAGTTGCTGCAGGGCCTGCCAGCCCAACCGGAACTCCAGGGTGGCCAGATCTTCCACCGCGCCGATTTCGCTGAACGGCGGGCCCTGGCGCATGCGTTTGAGATCCAGGATGCGGGCGGTGATGCGCAGAGATCCTTCCGATTGCGCCTTAGCGGACTCGGCCGGAAGCAACTCGTAGGAACCGTAGATCACCAGCGAGGCATCCAGCAAATCGCCGATTTTCAGGATAGAAGCATGCGTCAGCTCGGCGCCGGGCCGTAGCGATAGCCGCCGGTAGCCTTCCAGACGGTCCTCGCGGTCGAGCGCCAGCACGCGCTCGGAAACCAGCGCGTCGCGGACGGTCTCGGAGATGCTTTCGCCAATCCAGTCCAGGTTCGCCGAACCCGAATGGTTGAAGAACGGAAGCGTCAGCACATTCTCGGCGCGCGCCGCGCTGCAACACATCAAAAGAAAAGTTGCCCACCTCAGCATGCTCATTCAGCTTAGTACATCTGTGGCAAAATTTTTCACCGCAGAGACGCTGAGACGCAGAGAAGACAATGGATCGGGACGCACTCCTTCGCTGACTCCTTCATTTCTGTTGTTGTTTCTCAGCGTCTCGGCGTCTCCGCGTTGAAAGGCTTTTTACGCCGACTCAACACCCAACACCGGCGCCTCGAAAATTTTCTTCCCCGCCACCAACTCCGCCACGCGGTCGAGCGCGTCTTCGCGGGTCCCCGGCGTGTCCGCGAAACCGCGCAGCCATACCAGGCCGGGCTCCCTGCGGAACCACGTCAGTTGCCGTTTGGCATATTGCCGCGTGTTGCGCTGTGCATAAAAAATTGCTTCGCGCTGATTCAACTCGCCATGCACCAGTTGCAGCGCCTGTTTGTAGCCGTGGGATTCGAACGGCTTGCAGGCTTCGGCGAACCCGCGCGCCAGGATGTGCCGCACTTCATCCACCAGCCCGCCCGCGAACATCGCGGCCGAGCGCTGGTCGAGCCGCGTGTACAACTCGTCCCGATCCGGCAGCAAGCCGATCTTGAGCGTGTGGTAGCCGTGCAGCGCGTCGCGGCCCTGCCGGAAGACCTCGCTGGCCGGCCGGTGCGCCAGGAGACAGACTTCCAGCGCCCGCGTTACCTTCGGCACATCGTGCGGATGAATCCTGCGCGCGGTTTCGCCGTCGATGCGGAGAAGCAGGCGATGTAACGAGCCCGCCCGCCGCGCTTCGCAAGCCGCCAGGCGGTCGCGCAGTTTCTGGTCGCGTGACGGACCTTCGAACAGTCCGTCCAGCAAGGCGCGCAGGTAGAAACCGGTGCCGCCGGCCAGAATCGGCAGACGGCCCCGGGCGGAGATGCCGGCGATGGCTTCACGCGCCAGGCGTGCGTACTCTCCAGCGGTGAAAGGCTCGTCGGGATCGAGGATGTCGATCAGGTGGTGTGCAATGCCGCGGCGCTCCCCGAGCGGCAGTTTCGCGGTGCCGATGTCGAAATACCGGTAGACCTGGAGGGAATCGCAGTTAATGATTTCGCCCCCGAACCGCTCGGCAATCAAGAGTGCGAGTTCGCTCTTTCCAGAGCCAGTGGGACCAGCCACCGCAACCAGCGGCAGTTCGAGCGCGTCTGCTGGTATGGTGGCGCTGGAGGCGGATTGGTTTAGATGATTGGTCACTGTCCGGGTTGCCGGGCCTTGCCAGCAAACCCCGTTATACAATATAAAGGTAATCTCCGGCCTGCCGGGGCGCCAGGCGGTTGAAAAAAGAGGTCAGGCTTCCATGATGCGGTTCGCCAAAGTGTTCTTGATTGCTGTCTCACTGGGTGCGGTTGCGTTCGCGCAGGCAGCGTCCCCGCAAAGCCCGAACGCTCCGCCTGCGGACAACCGCGCCAACGCCTATTACAACTTCGCCATGGGACGGGTTTACGCGGAGCTGGCACAGGCCGATGGAAACAAGGACTTCATTGATAAGGCCATCCAGCACTACCGGGAGGCGCTCAAAGCGGACCCCAAGGCCGGTATCATCCTGGACGAATTGACGGACCTCTACCTGGCTATCAACCGCCTGGACGACGCTACCGCCCTGGCGCAGGATCTCCTGAAGCAGGACCCCGACAACGTGGATGCCCACCGCATGCTGGGGCGCATTTACACCGCGGCACTGGCCCACGCCCCGCAGGGCAAGATCGACGAGCGCGCCCTCCGCATGGCCACCCAGGAATACGAAAAGGTCACCGGCAAGAATCCCAAGGATGTCGAGAGTTGGGTGATGCTGGCCAAGCTATACAGCACTGCCGGCAACTCAGCCGACGCCGAGAAAGCCTATAACTCCGCCCTGGCCCTGGAACCGGATAACGAGGAAGCGCTCACCGGCCTCGCCATGCTGTACAGCAACATGGGCGACACCAAGCGCGCGATTGAAAAACTGAAAGCCGCCACCGACAAGAATCCCAACGACCGCTCCTTGCGGATTCTGGCGCAGGCCTACGAGGAGCAGAAGGATTATAAGAACGCCGCCGAGGCTCTGCGCAAGGCCGTGGCGCTTTCACCCGACGACGACCGCCTGGCGCGGGGCCTGGCCGAAGACCTCTATTTCTCCGACCAGACCGACGAAGCCCTCAAGATTTACCAGGACTTGGCGTCGCGATCGCCGCGCGATCCCATGATTCCGCTGCGCATGGCCGACATTTACAGCAACAAGCGCGATTATTCCAAAGCCCACGAAGTTCTCGACAAGGCTAAGAAAATCGACCCGGACGGCCTGGAACCGCGGCAGGAGGAAATCAAGCTCTACGAGGCCGAAGGTAAGCTCGATCAGGCCATCGCTGCCATGACCAGTTTGCTCGCCGACACCGCGCGCAAGGTTTATTCGAAGGAAGAGCAGCAGGAGCGCGCCGCCCGTTATGAGGAACTCGGTACTCTGAATCGCACTGCCGGCCACTACCCGGCGGCGCTGGAGGCTTTCAAGCAGATGGGCGCCGTCTTCACGGACAGCGCGCAACTGATGTCCGTGCAGATCGTCGAGACCTACCGCGCGGCCAAAGATCTGGCCAGCGCGCAACGCGAAGCCGAAGCCGCCCTGAAAAAGTTTCCCAACGAGTACATGGTCGTTCGAGAGCACGCCGAGCTGCTTGGCGACTTGGGCAAAACCGACGATGCCGCCAGCGAACTGCGCGGCCTGCTGAATGGCCCGCGCGACTTTCAGACTCTCCTGGCCGCCGCTGAGGTCTACGAAAAGGGCAAACGCTGGAACGACATGGGCAAGACCCTGGACGAGGCCGAGAAACTCGTCTCCACCGACGAAGACAAAGAGAGCGTCTTTTTCATGCGCGGCGCCATGTTCGAGCGCATGAAGAAATACGACGAATCCGAAGCCGCCTTCCGCCAGGTGCTCGCCCTCAATCCGCGGCATGCCGGCGCACTCAACTATCTGGGCTACACCCTGGCGGACCGCAACCTCCGCCTGGATGAAGCCTATCAACTCATCCGGAAAGCCGTCGATCTGGATCCCGATAACGGCGCCTACCTGGACAGCCTGGGGTGGGTATATTTCCGCCAGGGAAAGTTGACCGACGCCGAGGGTTACCTCATCAAAGCCACCAGCCGCATGGACGCGGATCCCACCGTCCACGATCACCTGGGCGATGTTTATCTGAAGCTTGGCAAGACCAAGGAAGCCATTGCACAATGGACAGCTTCTTTGAAGGGCTTTAAGGAAGAATTGCCGTCTGAAGTCGACCCCGAAGAGGTTACTAAGGTAGGGACCAAACTGGACGCCGCTCGCATCAAGCTGGCACAGGAAACCAAGAGGCAATAGCCGGCGGTAGGACTGTCCGGGCTTAAAATCCGGTGGATTTCTCCCGCAATCGGGGCTTTAGCTGAGTTTTTGTGCAATTTCATTATCTCCTGTATTTAATTGATAATGAATAACTTACCATCAAACCACTGACTCAAAACCTATCGCTTTTTTGACAACTGTGGGATACTCAAAAGTAGATTAAAGGTTGTCAACGTAAGCAATGTCCCAGTTGGATGAGTCAGTCGTAAGATATAACAAGCTCCTGGAGAGCGGTCCGTTCCGCGATCTGGCCTGGGTGGAGGCGCTGCACCAGCGCATGGAAAGCTCCAACCTGGTGGCCGGTGGCCGGTTGATCTGTCCCTTTCTCCGTCCCAACTTCATATCCCGGCGACAGTACGACTCACTCGTCAAGACCGGCGAAGCGCTCATCGGCGCCATTGACCGGGTGCAGCAGATGGTGCTGAGCAACCCGGCGCTGCTGGCTCGGCTGGAATTACTTCCGGCCGAGAAGATGCTGGCGGCCATCGACCCGGGATACCAGGCGCTGGAAGTGGCCGCGCGACTGGATACTCACCTGGTCAATGGGCATCTGCATTTCGTGCAGTACAATGCCGACTCGCCCACCGGCGCGGGTTATGCGGACGCACTCGCGGACCTGTTTTACGATTGCCCGCCGGTCAAGGAATTCCGCAAGAAACATAATCTCACGCGCACCGGCAGCCGCAAGCAACTGCTGGCGGCCTTGCTGAAATCCTACAAGCAGTTCGGCGGAAAATCCAAGAAGCCGCGAATTGCCATTGTGGAATTCCGCCCGGCTTACAATTTCGGCCAGAGCGAGTACGAACTGTATCGCGATTTCTTCCGCGACGAAGGGTATCAGGTGGAGATCGTCTCCCCCGAACAACTCGAATACCGGAACGGTGTGTTGCGCAAAGGCGCTTTTGAAATCGACCTGGTCTATCGCCGGCTGGGCGTGCAGGAATTTCTGCTGCGCTTCGATCTGACTCATCCGCTGGTGCGGGCCTACCGCGACCGCGCCGTTTGCGTGGTCAACAGCTTCCGCTCGGAGGTGGCGCACAAGAAGGCCATGTTCGGCCTGCTCACCGATGAGACTCTTACCGCCGGCTTCCCGGCGGCGGAGCGCAAAGCCATTCGGGAACACGTGCCCTGGACGCGGCTGGTGACCGCCGCGAAAACCACCTACGACGATCAGACCGTGGACCTGCTGGAATTCGTCGCGCGCAACCGTGAGCGCCTGGCGCTCAAACCCAACGACGATTACAGCGACCAGCACAGCTACCACGGCTGGGAAATGGATTCGAACGGATGGGACCGCGCGCTGAAGCAGGCGATCCGTTCGCCCTACGTGGTGCAGGAGCGCGTGGATCCGGTGCGCTCCCTGTTCCCGCTGATGACCTTCGGCCACCTGGAATTCCGCGAGATGCAGGTGGATGTGCACCCGCACGCCTACCTGGGCAAGGTACACGGCTGTTCGAGCTGGCTTTCGGCCAGCAGTGCCGGCTTCTCTTCCGCCGCCGGCATCGTGCCCACCTTTATTGTCGACCCGAAAAGCTGATCCCTAGATGGCCGCCAGGGCCTGCTCGAAATCCGCCAGCAGATCGCGCCAGTCTTCGATCCCCACCGAGATGCGCACCAACCCGTCGGTGACGCCCGATTCCGCCAGTTCCGCCGCGGTCATTCCCGAATGCGTGGTGCTCTTCGGATGGCATGTCAGCGTCTCCAGACCGCCCAGGGATACGGCGCTGCGGGCAATCTGCAGGTTCCTTAGAAAATCGAATGCGGCCGTCTTTCCGCCTTTGAAATCGAGGGAAAAAAGTCCGCCTGGGTACGCGCACTGTTTCTCGAAAATGCGCTTTTGCTCCGGATCCGTGAAAAGCGTCGGGTAGATCACGCTGCTGAGTTGCTTATGCCCGTGCAAAGCCTCGGCCAGGCGCTGGGCATTCTTGCTCTGCCGGTTCATGCGCAGCGAAACGGTGGGCAGCCGGCTGTTCAACAGCCAGCATTCGTCCGGTTGCAGGATGTTGCCGAACATGTTGCGGCGGCTGCGCATCTTCTGAACCAGATCGGGACGCTTGGAGATGACCACCCCCGCCAGGATATCGCTGAAGCCTCCCAGGTATTTGGTTGCCGAGTACAACGAGACGTCCGCGCCCAGTAGCAGAGGGTGCTGGAACGTTGGACCAAGGAATGTATTGTCCACCATCACGGCCGGCCGGTCGGGATGCCGTGCGGCGCTGTCCGCCGCCCGTTCGATATCGGTCATGATCAGCGTAGGGTTGGCGGGCGTCTCGAGCAGCACCGCGCAGCAGTCCTTCGCCGAGCGAATGCCTTCGTCCAGCGCTTTGGAATCGCCCGAATGCACGGGAATCCCCTTGACGCCCCACTGCTCCAGAAAGTGAATCAGTCCGGTGGTGCCGCCATAAAGCGGAGTGGTGTATACCACCGAACCTCCCGGCCGCAGCACCGCAACGAGCGCCGTCATGATGGCTGCCATGCCGGAGTTGAAAACCGCCGCGTCGGTGGCGCCCGGTTCGAGCGGCACGATCTGATCTTCCAGGATCTCCGAGTTGGGGTGTGAGAAGCGCGAATAGATCAGGTCGGCGCGCTCGCCAGGCGCCGGCTTGATCTTCCCGCCGGTGATGGCAAACGCATGCTCCGCCGCCTCGGGGCTGGGAAACACGTAAGTGGATGCGCGAAATACCGCTGGCCGAGCCGATCCGAACGACAATCCGGGGTCGAATCCCCGGGTCAGAACGGCAGTGCGCGGCCGAACGTCGTTGTGAGAATCATGACCTGCCATATAATCTCCCCCACGAGTGTAGCGCGAACTCCGCTCGTGCACACCGCGAAAGTGGTGGTGAGTCGCCTCGGGAAACTCAGCCTGGCAGTTGGACGGCCGGTCTACAGAAATGCCATGGTCTTGACGCCGGAAACGTCGAACCGCCTGCGGCACCGCAGGTTCTTGCAAGCTACTTTGTCGTCCAGCAGAACCATGTAGCTTTGCGCCTTCTGGAACTTGGCGCGGTCGCGCTCGTCGGCGCCCTGCGGGATGCGGTCCTTCTTCTTGCGCACCGACCATTGCAGGTTGTAGGTGTCCTGGGTGCGGCAATACGGGCAATTCAACAATGCCGGTTTGGCCGTCTGGGAATCGGTATAAAACGCGCGTTCGTCCATGATTAGCGGTCCGCCACGGGGATCCAGGTCTGACCGTCCGGATTGCCTCGGTACTCGGCGCGCGGCCGGATCAGACGGTTGTTGTGATACTGTTCCAGCACATGCGCGGTCCAGCCCGACATCCGGCTTACCGCGAAAATCGGAGTGTAGAGGTCCATCGGAATGCCCAGTGAATAGTAGGTGGAAGCTGAATAGAAGTCCACATTGGGATTGAGGCCCTTGACCGCTTTCACGGTCTCTTCCATGCGCCGCGAAAGACGGTACAACTTTTCCTGGCCGGTTCGCTTGCCGAGCTCCTCGGAGAGCAAGCGCAGATGCGTGGCCCGCGGGTCCTCGGTGCGGTACACGCGGTGGCCGAAACCCGGGATCTTCACTTTGCGCGCCAGCGTGTTTTTCACCGCGTCCACCGCTGCGTCTTCGTCGCCCAGACCGAGCAGCCACTTGATCACAGCCTGATTGGCGCCGCCATGCAGCGGCCCCTTCAACGCGCCGATGCCGGAGGTGATGGAAGAGTAGATATCGGAGAGCGTGGCCGCCGTGACGCGCGCCGCGAACGTGGACGCGTTCAGTTCATGGTCCGCGTGCAGGATCATCGCCACGTCAAAGGCGCGCTCCATCACATCATCGGGACGGCCGCCGGTGAGCGTGAACAGGAAGTTGGCGGCGAATCTCAGGTCGGGATCGCCGTCCAGCACCGGCTTGCCGCTGCGCAAACGTTCGAACGTAGTGACGATGGTCGAAGTCTGCGCCACTAGGCGAACCGCCTTGCGGAGGTTGGCCTCCGCCGACATATCCTGCGCTTCGGCGTCGTACAGGCCCAACATGGAGACCGCCGTGCGCAGCACGTCCATGGGATTCCCGCCGCCATTCGATCCCAGGAACTCCACCACTGGGCGCGGCAGTGGGCGCGCCGCCGCCAAGTCGTTTTTCAACTGCGCCAGTTCGGCGGCTTTGGGCAGCCACCCGTGCCACAGCAGAAAAATGATTTCTTCAAATGTGCCGTTCTCCGCCAGCGTGTGAATGTTATAGCCGCGGTAGCTCAGGACGCCTTGGTATCCGTCGATGCAGCAAATCTCGGATTCGCCCGCAATTACCCCTTCGAGACCGGCTATCATGGTTCCCATCGTTCTTCTATTCTAGCCCCAATGCTGTTCACTTAAGCCTGGCGTCCGGGGTGGGACAGACGATCGGTTTTAGTCGTCTGTCAAGCGCCCTCTTCAGCTAAGCATGACAGGCCACGAAAGGCGATGGCCCGTCCCACTTAACTGAACAGTATTGGGGCCAGGGGCCGCGCGCCGCCCCGAATCAAGAAAAATCAGCGGTACGTGCGGCCGCGCAAACGGTATTTTACGTTACGAACGAAATTGTAGATGCGGTTGCCCTGCGGGCACTGGTCGTACGGCGGGAAACCGAGTTCGAGCGTATTTCGGTTGACCCACAGCTTTTTGTCGCCCGCCGAACCGGCATCCACGTCCACAATGACGTTGTTGCCGCAACTCTCGCCGTCCAGGATGGCGAAGCCCGTCGCGTCCACCGGAGGGCCCCAGTCCTGCATGAAAGACTTCATGGGATATCCTGAACACGGGCGCGCGGCGGTGCATCCCCATAGGACGTAAGCGCCCTGATAGTCGTGCGCCACCAGTTTCTCGAAGAACCGCTTGGCTTGCCGCTCCTGGCCGTAATTGCGGAACACGAAATACAGCAGGCCGCTCAAGACCGCCAGCACAACCACCGAGAGAACCGTGATCTTGATCTTCCGCGCGCGCTGCTCATCTCCCGCGCCGTAATGATCCAGGTAGCCGGCCATTTCCATCCCCCAGTTTTATTCTACTTCTTGACTGGCGGCGCGGCGGGCGGCGCGGCAACCGGATAGGCCTTATCGTAAGCCGCGGTCGCCTCGCCGGTGATGTCCATGGCGGGCTTGAAGTACAGGGCCACCTGCGTATCCACCACCAGGTCGTAACCCTTTTCTTCCGCCAGTTTCTTCACCACTGCCTGCATCTTGTCGGTGCTCTTGGTGAGGATGTCGTTGCGCATTTTCTCGGCATCCGCCTGGAGGTCTTCGTTAATGCGCTGTAGTTCCACCTGCTTGCGTTTGCCTTCGGCGTTGAGGTCGAATTCCGCCTGCGGCGTAAGCTTGCTGGTGTCCCCTTGCAGCTTCTGAGAGATGGACGCGAGGTCCTCTTGCAGCTTCCTGGCTTGGGCTTGGCGCGGCAGGAGCGTCGCCTGCATATCCGCGTCGGCCTTTTTGATTTCGGCCGTTTCGAACAGGGCCTTCTGAAGACTGATTACCGCAACTTTGGTCTGCGCCGTTGCCACTTGGGTGGCGGCGAAGAGGGCGGAACAGACCACGAGCGGCCTGAGCACCTTCTGAAAAGACATGGAAGCAACTCCTGAAAGTGGTGTAGAAGTTCTAGAGTAGCACAGCTTATTCCAAGACCCCGAGGATCTCATCTTCCTTCAGAATCAGGTATTCCTGTCCGTCCACCTTGATGTCGGACCCGGAATATTTGCCGAAGAGAATCCGGTCGCCGGCTTTCACGTCGAGCGCCACGCGCTCACCCGATTCCAGCAATTTGCCGTTGCCAACGGCGCATACTTCGGCCTGCTGGGGCTTTTCCTTGGCGGTATCCGGGATGATGATCCCGCCGAGCTTCTGCTCCACTTCCTTCAGGCGCCTTACAAGGACCCGGTCATGCAAAGGACGTAAATCCATGACTTGATTATACAGAATCAGGGCGCAGAGGCCTCCACCCAAATCGCCCATGCCATCCGCAACTTCCCTTTACACTGTCAACGAAATTGGCGGATCCGAACGGTCCAGAGTGTCTACAAAGTTTACAGAGTTTCCTCCGGCCAGTGCTAACTAATTGACTTTATTAGGCTGGAATTTTGGGCTGACAGATGCAACACCGCTGCTGGCAATTCGGAGGGAGCTTCATGAAGCGGGATAACAAGAAACCCAACGACAGGCGCTCAAAGACGCGCTTCCCGATCCATCGCGATCTGCGGTACAAACTGCTGGAGGATGGCGTAGTAGTCGAGTCTGGAATGGGAGAGACCGTTGACATGGCCAGCGGAGGCGTGGCGTTCCAGATCGAACATGCCTTGAAAGTGGGAGCATTCGTTGAGTTGTCGATCAGTTGGCCGGTACTGCTCGGTGACTCGTGTGCCATGCGTCTGATCGTCTTCGGAACCGTCGTGCGGGCGTGGGGCAGGAGATCGGCTTGCCGCGTGAACAAGTACGAGTTCCGTACCCAGGCGCGCGCTCTGCAGCCGGTTTTGGCGGTGCGCAACGATTCCATGCTGCAACGCATTGTGGGAAGCGAGCGCAAGATGAGCATGAAAGCCGCCGGTTTTTGAGCTGCTGGCTTCAGAGGAAAGCCTGGTTTCCCGCCACGGCCCGTAGCCGCCGCTGTGCAATGCGCCGTTACACGAAGCTAAGATAAGCAGCATGCAGGATTCCACGCCAGCCTACCAGCCGGCTGACCCGTCGCACGCCAGCAGCCCGTGGCTCCGCCTCTCAGCGCTCGCCGTGCTGCTCTTCGCCGGTCTCCTGCTGTATTCTCAAACCCTGGCCTTCGCCTGGGACGAAGGCTTTCATCTTCTGGCCGCGCAATTGATCAAGGCCGGCAAGCGGCCTTATCTGGATTTTTGTTTTCCGCAAACGCCCCTCAACGCCTACATCAACGCCGGATGGATGAAACTTTTTGGCGAGAGTTGGCGGCCGGTTCACGCCCTGGCGGCTTTCTGGGTGGTAGCCGGCGCATTGCTGGCGGCTGGGTTCGTGCTGAAGCGCCTGCCCGTTTCGCGCTGGCGGCTGGCCGGCGCGTGCACGGTTCTGGTGGCCGTCGGGATGAACTCGCAGGTGGTTCTGTTCGGCCCCATCGCGCAGGCCTACGGCTTGTGTCTGTTTCTTTCGGTGGCGGCTTTCCGCATGGCGGTCTGCTCCGTGGAACGGCGCGGCCCGCAGTGGGCCGCCGCCGCGGGCCTCGCGGCCGGCGCCGCGGCGGCTTCTTCTTTGCTGACGGCGGCCGCGGCCCCGGTACTGCTGTTCTGGATCGCCATCCACAACCGCGCCGGCAACCGTTGGCTCAAGATCGCGCTGTTCCTGATCGGCGCCGGCATCCCTTTCCTGCCGGTGCTGCTGCTGTTCCTCGAATCTCCCCGGCCGGTGCTCTTCAACATCATCCAGTACCAGACGATGTACCGCCGCGCCAAGTGGAATGGCGCAACCGGACAAGACATTTCGGTGCTGATCTCCTGGATCGATTCCGCCCAGGGGCTGACTCTGGTGCTGCTCTCGGGCGTAGGCATCTGGTTTATCCACCGCAAGAGCGACTGGGATCGCGCGCAGCGTTCCGGGTTTTATCTGGCCGGCTGGTTGGCTTTGGGCCTGGGCGCCGAGCTGGCCATCGCACATCCCACCTTCGAGCGCTACTTTCTGCTGATCATCCCGTTCGCCGCCATTCTGGCGATGGTCGGGTTATATGTAATTGCGACGAAGCTCGGCCTCGGCGAGCGGCCCTCCGTTCCATCGATGTTTCTGATCGTGTTGGTGACCTTGGGCCTGGGAAAAGCCATCTTTGAGGATTTCGATTCCTATTCCTGGAAGGACTGCGAAAAAATCGCGCAACAAGTGGAAAAGAACACGCCGCCGGGCGGCGCTGTCTGGGCCGACGAGCTTTTCTATTTCCTCACGCGCCGGCCGCCGCCCGACGGCATGGAGTTTTCCTACGCGCACGACCTGGATCTGCCGCCCGCACAGGCGGCCGAGTTCCACGTTCTGCCGGTGACGAAAATCCACAGCCAGGTCCGCGCCGGCCTCTACCACACAGTAGCCGCCTGTTACGAAAGCGACGAGACCGACAAGATCAGCCTGCCCGATCTCTTCCGGCACAAGACCGAAGTCCGCGATTGCACGATTTATTGGGATTTTTCGGGCGGCCGGTAGCAAGAACTTTGCCCGGCAAAGCGCCGCCCGCGCGAGCGTGTGCGCCACCTTCAGAACGGCTCGGGATGCACCGTGACATCGGCATTGGGAGCGATCCCGCGGATGACTTCCTCAATGGTCTCGGTCAGCAAATGGGCCTGCGCCAGGCTTTGCGCGCCATCCACCAGAATGTGCAGGTCGATAAAGAGGATGGGCCCGGAATTCCGCATGCGCACGTTATGGCAATCGTGGACGCCCGCGACACTTTCCACCGCGGAGACGATGCGCTGCTCCATGCCTTCGGGTGCTTTGTCGACGAGGGCGTCCAGCGTGCGGCGGCCCAAACGCACGCTCACCCATACCACCAGCGCGGAAACACCGAGGGCGGCAATCGCGTCGGCGCTGCGGAGAAACACCAGCCGCGGCCACCAGTCGCCCACCTTCACCGCGGCCAGACCCACGATCACCACCGACGAACTCCACACGTCGGTGGCGAAGTGCAGTGCATCGGCTTCCAGCGCCTGGCTGTGAAATTTCTTGGCGGCGCGCGAAAGACGGCGTGAACGGGAAAGGTCCACCACGATGGAGGTCAGCATCACCCCAAACGACCACACCGTGACCTCGATTTCCGTGTGGTGCACCCGGAGCCGGTGGACGGCCTCCCACACGATCCAGGCGCACGTCAGGAGCAGCAAGAGGGTTTCGGCGAGGGCTGAGAGGTTTTCTATCTTCCCATGCCCGTAGAGGTGCTCCCGGTCGGCGGGGCGTCCGGAAAGACGAACGGCGATGAAGGTGAGGGCGGCGGCCACCAGATCCAGTCCGGAATGCGCGGCCTCGGCCAGGATGCCGAGGCTGCCCGTGGCCAAGCCAACTACGATCTTGAATGCCGTCAGTCCGACGGCGGCGAGCAGTGAGCGCAGCGCAGCCGACTGTTTCTCGCGAACAAAATCCGTCACTCGAGTTTCAGGCTACCATTGCCAGCACCCGTCCCACCAGTTCGCGCGCCTCGTCTTGAATTCGCTTGAGGTGTTCGGGGCCCGCGAAACTTTCCGCATAGATCTTGTAGACGTCCTCGGTGCCGGACGGCCGCGCGGCAAACCAGCCGCGTTTTGTGACCACTTTGAGCCCGCCGATCGCGGCCCCGTTCCCGGGAGCGCGCGTGAGCATGGCTTCGATCGGGTCGCCGGCGAACTCGCGCGCCGTCACCTGTTCTGGCGTCAGCGCCGCCAGCAGGGTTTTCTGTGCCGGCGTGGCCGCGGCGTCGGTGCGCTCGTAAACCGGCGCGCCGAACTGTTCCGTCAGCCCGCGGTAGATCTCGCCAGGGTCCTTGCCGGTGCGCGCCAGCATCTCCGCCGCCAGCAGGGCCAGGAGGATGCCGTCCTTGTCGGTGGTCCACACGGCGCCGTCGCGCCGCAGGAAGGAAGCGCCGGCGCTTTCCTCTCCGCCGAATCCCAGCGAGCCGTCCAGCAGTCCATCGACGAACCACTTGAATCCCACCGGGACTTCCACCAGCCGCCGGCCCAAATGTGCGGCCACGCGGTCGATCATGCTGCTCGATACCAGCGTCTTCCCCACCCCGGCGGAAACCGGCCATCCCTCGCGATGGCCGAACAGGTAAGAGATGGCCGCGGCCAGGTAGTGATTGGGGTTGAGCAGGCCGGCGCTCCGCGTGACAATCCCGTGCCGGTCGTGATCGGTATCGCAGGCAAACGCCACGTCGAACCGGTCCTTGAGGCCGATCAGCCCCGCCATGGCGTAGGGCGACGAGCAATCCATGCGGATTTTTCCATCCCAGTCGAGCCGCATGAAGCGGAAGGTGGGGTCGGCATCGGCGTGCTGGATCGCGAGCGACAAACCGTAGCGTTCCGCGATGCGGCCCCAGTATGCTATGCCTGCGCCGCCCAGCGGATCGGCGCACAGAGAGAGCCGCGCCGCGCGAATGGCGTCCATGTCCAGCACCGAGCCCAGATCGTTCACATATGCCGAAACGTAATCGTAGCGATGCGTGGTAGACGCAGCCAGCGCCGAGCGGTAGGATTGGCGGCGCACGTCACGCAGGCCATCGCCGAGAATCTGGTTGGCCAGATCCTGAATGGCTTTGGTGGCGGCGGTATCGGCCGGACCACCGCTGGGCGGATTGTACTTGAAGCCTCCGTCGGGCGGCGGATTGTGCGACGGCGTGATCACAATGCCGTCCGCCTGTCCGCTCCGGCGGCCGCGGTTGTATGCGAGGATGGCGTGCGAAAGCGCGGGCGTGGGCGTGTAGCCCAGTTCCTGGTCGATCATCACGCCGACGCCGTTGGCCGCCAGAACTTCGAGCGCGCTGGCGGAGGCCGGCTCGGACAGCGCATGCGTATCCGCGGCCAGGAACAGCGGGCCGTCCACGCCGTTCTCCGCGCGGTAGCGGCAGATGGCCTGCGTGATCGCAAGAATATGGTCTTCGTTAAAGGAGCACTCAAACGACGAGCCGCGGTGGCCCGAGGTGCCGAAGCTGACGCGTTGTGAGGCTACCGAGACGTCCGGCTTGCCGGTATAGTATGCCGTGACGAGACGCGGCACATTGACCAGCATATCGGGCGTCGGGCTTTGTCCCGCAAGCGGATGAATGGGCATTTTGATCCACGTTACCGCAATTTGCTGCGAGTCATTCTGAGATACTATGATTTTACGGGAGGACTGACCCTGTGAAGACGACGATTTTATTGGGCATCGCCATGTTGTGCCCTTTGGCTGCATTGACAGCCCAGGAAATTAAGCCATTCGACGCTAAACCAGGACTCTGGGAGAACACTACCACCTTCGAGATCGCCGGAATGCCGGCCATGCCGCAACTGACGCCGGACCAGTTGGCGAAGATCCCGGAGGCCCAACGTCAGCAACTGCAAGCCATGATGAACGGCCGCGGCGCCCCGCGCACCATCACGTCGAAGTCGTGCGTAACCAAAGAATCGCTCGCCAGGGCGATGGCGTTCGCCGAGAACGGCAACAACCAGGCCAACTGCACTCGGAAAATTGTCAATTCTTCGTCCAGCAAGGTGGAAATTCACATGGAGTGCCAACCGGACAAGACCAACATGACGACGGTTGGCGACATGACCGTCGAGCGCGTGGACGCCGAACATGTCAAAGGCTCCGGAACCTTCAAGAACAGTGGCACCGGCCCTGCCACCGGCAACGCGGTCAGGACAATGGAATCGAAGATCGCCTTCAGCACCAAGTGGCTTTCCGCCGACTGCGGCGACGTGAAGCCGGCCGGCGAGAAGTAAGCGCTCAACGGACGCGGCTTCAGGTTTACGGCACCCATGGGCCCGGCAAGCAGGCTGGAGCCGGAACCCGGATTTCCGGCATGTGTTCGACCGCCGCTCGGGCAGGCGGCGGCACAACCACGATGCGGTAGTTCCGGGGCGCGGGCAACACGTTCAAGAGCGGGATGGAGCACGGCTTGCGCTGCGCATTGATCCCCGTGACCTGAAGATTCACGCCCGGGCCATGGGGCCGCGGTGTTTTCCCTGGCGGGTTCATTTGCGCCAGCAGCGCCCCGCCCATCAAAGCCATAGTCATGACAAGATTCATACCGGCTTTGCCGCTTTCCCTGGGGAATGTCCCCATCGGCGGAATCCTTTCATCCTCTTGCTGGGTTTAAGCGATCGGGCGCCGGGAGCGCTGGAGAATCGCTATGGAACCACTTCAAAGGGGAGATCACCGTCACACTGTGGGGCGCGTTGTTGCTGGTGTTCCCGGGCGAAGGCCAATGGAGCACGGTGATCGCGCTGCTGATGTACCTGGACCTGCGCCCACCCGAGAAAGAGCCGATCACACCTGCCGGCGCCGGCACCGGACAGCGGTGGGGGAAATGTGATGCCTGGTTGCGAATGCCGTATTGCAGACAGCCTGCGATGCCATGCTGCCGCTCAACGAGTTCAGCGAGCAGCGTCGCGCCTATCCCCGCTCCACCAGGTTCAGCAACTTCTCCTGCACCGCTTCGCCAGTCGGCCCATCCGGAGTAATCACCAGAATCGTGTCGTCGCCCGCAATGGTGCCGACGATTTCCGGCCAGCCCTCGTTGTCCAGCGCCACGGCAACCGAATTGGCATGGCCCGGAGACGTCTTGAGCACCACCAGGTTCTGCACGCGCAGGACGTCGTTCAGGAACTCCGTAGCCAGCAGGGCGAAGGCCGGCCCGGTTTCTTCCGGCGCCATCTCCTGGTAGCCGTCGCGCGTTTTCACCAGCCGCAGGTCGCGTATATCGCGCGACAGCGTCACCTGGGTGGCCGCAATGTCCAGCGCCTTCAGCTCCTGGGCAAGCTCTTCCTGGGTGGAGATCCGCTTGCCGCGGATCAGCTTCAAAATCTGGCCCTGACGATAAGCCTTGGTCATAAAATTAGTTGTCCCAGCACCTGTTTGGCGCGTTCCAACGCTTGTGCCACTGACTCAGGTCCGGTTCCGCCGGGTATCTCGCGAGTGCGGATGCCCTTCTCCGCGTTCAGCAGCTTGGCGAACTCGCCCGTGAATTCGGGCGCGAAGCGGCGCATCTCTTCCGCCGTCCAATCCGATGGCTTCTTGCCCGTGCGCACGCTTTCCAAAACGAAACGGCCCACAATCTGGTGCGCCTGGTGAAACGGCGTTCCGGCGCGCGCCAGCGCCTCCGCCAGATCCGTCGCCACCACCCAGCTTTCCGCCGCGGCGGCCGCCGGCTTAGCCGGATTGAGGCGGGTCGCTTCGATCACCGCGGACATCATGAGGAGCGATCCGTTCAACTGGTCGGCGGCGTCGAACAGCGGAACCTTGTCCTCCTGCATATCGCGATTGTAGGTCATCGGCAGACCCTTCATGGTCACCAGCAGCGAGGTCAGGCAGCCGATCACGCGCCCGCTCTTGCCGCGAATCAGCTCGAGCGAATCGGGGTTCTTCTTCTGCGGCATCAGGCTTGACCCGCTGGTCACGCCATCGCCCAATTCCAGCCACCCAAACTCCTCACTGGAATAGAGAATCCAATCCTCGGCCAGCCGGCTCAGATGGATCATGGCGACGCCGCAGGCGTAGAGGAAATCCAGGGCAAAATCGCGGTCGCCGGCGGCGTCCATGCTGTTGCGGGTGATGCCGGCAAACCCGAGATCGCGCGCGATGGCTTCGCGGTCGAACGGAAACCCGCTGCCAGCGAGCGCGCCCGAACCCAGCGGCAGCAGGTTGGTGCGCCGTTTGGCTTCGGCAAACCGTTCCCAATCGCGCAGGAACATTTCGAAATACGCCAGCAGGTAATGCGGCCACAACACCGCCTGGGCACGCCGCATGTGGGTATACCCGGGAATAATCGCGGTGGAATTAGCCTGCGCGTGATCGAGCAGCCTCCCCATGACGGCGCAGAGCGAGGATTGCATGTCGGCGCATTCTTCACGCAGCCACAATCGCATGTCCACCGAGAACCTGCTCATTGCGGCTGCGCCCGGTGTGGATCTTATCGGCTATCCGGCCGGCTTTTTCCTCGAGCTTGCGGATCACCAGCGTGTGGACGTCTTCATCCATGGCGCCCTCGTAGAAGCCCGGCGACGCCGCCTCGGCGCGAATTTCGTCGAACGCCGAGACGATCCGCCCGCGCTCCTCCGCCGTCAAGATGCCGACCTGCTCCAGCGCCCGGGCAAAGGCCTGCGAGCCGCGGATGTCGGCACAGATCAGGCGCCGGTCGAAATCCAGCGATCCCGAGAATCGCTCGAAAATTTCCGACGCCGGCGTTTCAAACCTGCCGCCCCAGAGTTTCATTTCTTTTTAGAGGCTTTAGAGGCGAGCGCCCGCACCTTGATCGGCAGACCGACCAGGTTGATGAAGCCCAGCGCATCCTTCTGGTCATAAGCCGCGCCCATGGTGAAGCTGGCGATATCCAGCGAATACAGCGAATTTGGGGATTTCCGGCTGAGCGGCTGCACGTTGCCCTTGTAAAGCCGCAGCTTGATTTCGCCCGTGGCCGGCTCGCTGACCTTTTCGAAGAAGGCGTCCAGCGCTTCCCGCAGCGGCGTAAACCAGAGACCGTTGTAGACCAGCTCGGCATATTCCAGCGCCCGCTGCTGCTTGTAGTGCAGCGTGCTTTTGTCGAGCGTCAGCGCTTCCAACTCGCGAATCGCGAACATGATCAGCGTACCACCCGGCGTCTCATAACAGCCGCGGGACTTCATGCCGACGAAGCGGTTCTCCACCAGGTCGATGCGTCCGATGCCGTGTTCCGCGCCGATCTGGTTGAGCGCTTCGAGCAGTTCGAAGGCCTTCATCTTCTTGCCGTTGACCGAAACCGGCACTCCCTTTTCGAACCCGATGGCGACTTCGCCGGGCTTGTCGGGCGCTTCGGCCGGGCTCTTGGTGAGCATCCAGATTTCATCCGGCGCGGCGTTGGCCGGATCTTCGAGCGCTCCGCCTTCGTGCGAGATGTGCCAGATGTTGCGATCCCGGCTGTAGATTTTGGCGGTGGTGGCGGAGATCGGAATCTTGCGCTCGCGCGCGTACTGGATGGCGTCCTCGCGCGAGGCGATCTTCCATTCCCTCCACGGCGCGATCACCTGCAGCTCCGGCGCCAGGGCTTTGTAAGTGAGCTCGAAACGCACCTGGTCATTGCCCTTGCCGGTGCAGCCGTGCGCCACCGCATCGCAACCCGTGGCCAGCGCCACTTCCACCTGCTTGCTGGCCAGCAGCGGCCGCGCGATGGAAGTACCCAGCAGGTACTTATGCTCGTACACCCCGCCGGAGCGCACCAGCTTCCACAAGTACTGCGAGACAAACTCCTCCCGCAGGTCTTCGATATAGACTTCGGAAGCGCCGGTCTTGCGGGCCTTTTCCTCGAGGCCCGAGAGTTCGTCGCCGCCCTGGCCGATATCGCCGCACACGGCCACGACCTGGCAGCCGTAGTTTTCCTTGAGCCACGGAATGATGATAGAGGTATCCAACCCGCCAGAATAGGCGAGCGCGACTTTTTTCGGTTTATGCATAATCCTGGTAACCTGTTCGCAATTATAGCGACGTATTCTGCAATCTTGCGCCCTCCGCTCCCTTACGGTCGCGGCTCGGTGCGCAGCCTGAACAGCTCTTTTACGTTAGCATCATGAGCAGCAGCGCCTTCTGCGCATGCAGCCGGTTTTCGGCCTGCTGAAACACCGCGCTCCGTTCCGACTCGATCACTGAATCGGTAACTTCCTCGCCGCGCTTGGCCGGCAGACAATGCAGAAAAATGGCGTCGGGCCGCGCTTGCGCGAACAGCTCGTCATTGACCTGGTAGAGATGAAAGGCCGCTCTGCGCTCTACCGCTTCCTGTTCCTGCCCCATGCTGGTCCAAACGTCGGCATAAACGGCGTGCGCGCCATGGATCGCCTCGGCCGCATTGTGGGTGATGGTGATGGAAGCCTTGGAAACGGCCGCGAGCCCTTCGGCCTGCGCCACGATATCGGGATCCGGCAGATATCCGGTCGGGCAGCCCAACGCAAAGTCCATTCCCAGCCGCACCGCCGTCAGCATCAGCGATTGCGCCACGTTATTCCCGTCGCCGATGAAGGCCAGCTTCAGCCTTTCGAGCCGCCCGAAGCGTTCGCGGATGGTCAGCACGTCGGCCAGCGCCTGGCAGGGATGAAAAGCATCCGAGAGCGCATTGATAACCGGCACGGAGGACCATTGCGCCAGCCCTTCCACAGTGCTCTGCGCAAACACGCGGGCTACAATTCCGTTGACCCAGCGATCCAGGTTGCGCGCCACGTCCTTGAGCGGCTCTCGAACGCCGATGGGCCCTTCCATGAATACCGACGCGCCGCCCATCTGGCTGATGGCCAGCTCAAAGGTCAGCTTGGTCCTGAGCGACGGCTTTTCAAAGAGCATCCCGATGGACTTGCCGCTCATCGCGTTGCCATAATTCCTGGGCGCCCGTTTGACTTCGTCGGCCAGATCGAGCAGGTAACCGAGCTCATCATTGGTGAGATCGAGGTCACAGAGCAAATCAGAGCCGGCGGCCTTGAGAATATGATCTGGTTGGAAGGTTCCGGCCACGGCATTCACCTCGACTGAATGTTTATTCATTAAATTGAATAATTACACATTTTGGTGAATAAAGTCAAGCGCTGCCGCCTGAACGCGGCGAACCCGGCCCGGGATGCGAGTGTCCGAATATGGGACTAGGTTCGTTTGGTATCTTGAGGGCGCGTACCTGGATGGGGCAAGAATGGCGCATAGTGTCCTTCCTGCTTCGAGGATGGCACATGAGCGGGACGAGTCGAGGTCATTCCGGCGGGAGGGGTCTGAAACAAAAGGAAATATTCTGAGTGAGTTTTTGAACTAGGAAAGCTTCGGGAGGCAGCTTGCTGGCCTCGCCGTTATTGCGCATTTCTCACGCGGGCCCGAGGAGTGGCTCCCGGGAGTTGGAACAGCGGCCATTCCCGAAGATGCGAGCAGGAGAAATAGTGGAGCTTACGGCCCTGGCCGCAGCACGACCGCTCTCATCGGGTGCGACGAAGGCGAAGGTCCCAGACGCGCTCGCCGCCGATGCTCATCTCGACGATGCGTCCTTCCGCGTTGCGGATAAAACGGACACTTCCAAGACTGGAACTGAATCCGTCACGATAGGTGGGTGTGAGGGGGATGCTCGTGTCG
Source organism: Bryobacterales bacterium (assembly GCA_963842505.1). Classification (GTDB taxonomy): domain Bacteria; phylum Acidobacteriota; class Terriglobia; order Bryobacterales; family Bryobacteraceae; genus PALSA-129. Next base: position 1,976,209 of record CAWJGZ010000001.1, on the reverse strand, counting down.
GGGCGGCGGTGGATGACCAATCCGCCATGCTCCAGCGAAACTGTAACCGTCACTTCCGCTTCGTCGCTTGAGTACTCGCCCGTCATGGCCTCGAGTTCGGCCGCAGCAGGTTTCGCGGGCTCGACCTTTTCGTAATAGTTGGCTTCATCCAACTCGGTGGCCATGCGGAGACCCACGACTTTTCCTGAGGAGTCGGATGCAAATTCCGCGCGCGGGCCGTCTTTTCCGGCGATGAAGACGTTCGCTGAAACGGGCGTCATGGCGGCTCCCTGCGCGATCTGCAATCCGCCATCCTTAACTTCAACCAAAAGGGTTTTGTGATCGCGCATGCTGCGATAAAGGCCGGCCTTCGCCGCAAGCGCCGCGGCATCCAGCCGGATCGGAGCCTGCACTGGCTTCTTCGGGATGGCGTGGCTCAGGTACACGCCGGCAACTTGATGACCGAGGTCGTCCGCGTTCGCAGAAGCCAGATTGCAAAGCACCGCGACCGATAATCCCCGATCGGGATAGCGGCCGAGCCAGGCGCGATATCCCGCCGTGCTGCCGCTGTGACTCACCTCGCGCAAGCCCCTCCAGTTCAAAACCATCAGACCGGCCGCATAGGCGATGGTACGGCCATCGTTCAGGCGCCCCTGCTGATGCTGCGCTTCGACGAAGGAACGTCCACCGACTTTGGCGTCCGTAAAGTTCTGGTTCCATCGCAGCAGGTCGCCGACCGTGGTGAGCAGCCCGCCGTTGCCGTACGCGTTTTCGAACGGCATCAGCATTCTCACCGTTCCGTGGTCCCTCGAATAAGCGATCGCGCGATTCGGAACGATGCGTTGAAAATCGTCGCGCCATTGCGTGGAAGTCATATCCAGAGGATTGAAGATCGCCTCGCGCGTGAATTGCGATAGTGGTTTTCCGCTCACCCGGGAAACCAGGATCGCCGCCAGATTGAAACCGGTGTTGCTGTACGAGTATTCGGCGCCAGGCGGATAGTTCAGCGCGCGCTGGCGGCTTACAATCTCCAGAACATTCGCGTGAGTGTAAACACGCGTGGTGCGAGGCCATCCCGCGATCTGCTCGACCTCTCCCCAGTCGCGCAGTCCGCTGGTGTGATTGATCATGTTGCGGATGGTGATCGGCTTCCCGTAGTCGGGCACTTCGGGGATATATTTCCGAATGGAATCGTCCAGTGCAAGTTTGCCCTGCTGGGCCAACAGAAGAACGGCTCCGGCCGTGAATTGCTTGGAGACGGAGCCTGCCTCGAAGATCGACTGCGGCGTGATCGGAACGTTGTGCTCCAGATCGGCCATGCCGTAGCCCGCGCTGAGCACCGTTGCTCCGTCAACGGCAACCCCTACGGCGCAGCCGGGACTATCCGGCCGATGGAATCCCTCGAAGATCTTGCCGACATCGCGAGCCGCATCGGGCGGCGCACTGATCTTTTGCGCCCACCCGGCCTGAGCCAGCACAAGGGCGCCCGCGATCGCAAAATGGAAAGATTGATGTCGCATGGTGCTCCGGCATATCCCGGATTCCCCGCGCGACGGCTTCAATGGACACCCTTTTCGTTCAGTTCGACTACGCCGCGCCCGCCGGCGAATTCGATCTTGGTTCCGAAGGGCTCCGAGAGATTCGCGAGGCGATGGATAATCTGGTTCGAAAGCTCCGCCGGAGCGGGACGAGGCCGGCCGCGCTGCGACCTTGGCTCGCCGAATCCGAGTGAAATCGGGTGCAGGATAATCTCCTTTATCGTGCGGTCCGGATGGAACGATATCTCCGCCACAACGCTGTTCCAGATGGGAGGATCCACCGGAAAACCCACCGTATCGTTTTTCGATCGCGCGTCGTAAAAGTCGGCGGTTGTGGAACTCGCCGGCAGGCCCAGCTCCTGGTAGCTTTCGGCGGGCTGGAATTGCATCGTTTCGTTCTCGAAGGCAAAGTTCGCGAGGCTGTAAAAGATCGGCTTGCCCTTATAGATTTCGATGCCGCGCAGAACATGCGGACCGTGGGCGACGAGCACGTCCGCTCCAGCGTCGATGGCCGCGTGCGCGAACGTCACCAGGAAATCCGCCGGAGCTTCGCGATTTCCGGGTTTCCCTTCATGTGCGTGGATGGACACAATCACCCAATCGGCTTGACGGCGGGCATCTCGAATCGAGGCGACAATGCCATTCAGATCTTCTTTGGACGGCTCGGTATGAATCGCGTCTGCGTCTCCGGCCTGGTATGTGGCGCCGGCAATGCGTACCGGCCCGTTGTGTTGCGGGGCATCTGGAGAATTGAGGAGAGACAACTTGCGCAAGCCTTCAAGCGTGGCGGCGTCGACCGTATAAGTCGTAGAAAATCGAAGCGGACTGAGGCCCGGCCGGCCTTTCAAATCCGGCCGCTGCTCGCCGGCCAGACTGCCTGGAGTAAATGTGGAAGCGCAGGCAACTAAGGCGACTCTCCCATTTCCGGTGTCCAGATACGCCGGGGCGCGCGCGAGCGCCAGGTTCTCTCCAGCGCCAGCATGCGTGAGGCCTGCCGCATCCAGCGCGCGAAGCGTGCTCCGCATCCCGTCGGAGCCGTAATCGAACGTGTGATTAGTCGCGACGCCGAGCAGATTGAAGCCGGCCCATTTCAACTCATCGACAATCCACGGAGGCGACGCCATGTACGCTCCTCCGCTCACCGACGCGCCCGGATACTCGTAAGTGTGAATTAGAGTTTCGAGGTTCGTGAAGCCGATGTCCGCGTGACGGATCGCGTCGAAGAGTGCGACGTAGGATGGGTCCTTATAAACTGAAAGTTTGCGGTTCAGAATCGAGTCGCCGGTCAGGAATACGTGGAGGCCCGATTGGGCGTGTAAGAGCGGCAGAGCGGCCCAAAATACGGCCGCCAGGACTCTCATATTCGTTCGCATATTCACTACTTCGAAAGCTCTTGCAACGCGGCCATCACAACATCGTTGCGGAATCCCTGGCCGGCGGCATTGCGCAGGAAGATCAGTCCCGTGTGCGACGGCGGATTGAAGTACGCGCCGGCGACATAGCCTGCAACCGAGCCGCCGTGTCCAACCGATATCAGATCGCCGCGCCGCGCTAACATGAACCCGACCCCATAGCCGGAGAGGAAATCGCCATCGGCGGAATTCACTCGCGTGCGATTGTCCGCGAGAGTGGACTTCTTCAAAATCGAATCCGGACCATCTCCCATCTCGAACGAGAGGAACTTCGCCAGATCGCCGACCGTCGTGAAGAGAGCGCCGTTGGGAATCTTGTAACCGCGCCCGTCCCGCAGATCTTTGGCGGCTGCTTCGGGATTGGCAACGCCGTTGCCGATGATATAGCCTTTGGCTAACGTCCCCAGGATCTTGTCGTTCTGCTCGAAGGCGGTGTGAGTCATGCCGAGAGGGACAAGGATATGCTGCTGCACATACTGAATGTATGGCTGGCCCGCCGCGCGGCTGAGCGCCTCGCCGAGGATCGCATAGCCGATGTTGGAGTATGAGTATCGCGTTCCGGGCTCATACGCAAACTTGGTGTGAGCCAGCGCGGCGCGCAGCGTCTTTTCCCAGTCGGCCACCTGGCCCGTCAGGTAGGTCTCCGTATCGCCAGGCTCCCGGTCGAGGCCTGAAGTATGCGTTGCAAGCTCAACCAGCGTAATCGGCGGCGCCCAGGAATAGGGGTTGGCGACTTGCCGGATTTCCGGATAATATTTCTCCACCGGATCGGACAGATGCACCTTGCCCTGGGATACTAGTTGGAGCAGCATCACCCCGGTGAACTGCTTGGTAATCGATCCGATCCGATACGTGGAATCTCTCGTAGCCGGGATCTTCTTCTCAATGTCCGCCAAACCGTAGCTCTTGGTCCAGACGAGATCGGGTCCCGAGATCACGCCTACCGTGACGCTTGCAAGGTTGTCCTTCGCATATTCGGCGGCGAACAACTGATTCACTCGCGAAATCGCGCCTTCCAGTTCCGTCGCAGTCTTGATGTGTACGGGCGGCTTAACCGCCTGCGCGCCCCTTTGAGCGATCAGCGGAGCCGGGACAAAAGCCGCGGCAATCAGCAGAGCTATTCCGGCACGAGTTTGTTTGAACATATAAGATTCACCTCAGAACGTGAGCTTCAGAGCGAACTGGCCGACTCGCGGCGAGTAATCGCTGGTGAGAACTCCAAAACTTCCCGAGTCGATATTCAACGAGGTCGACGGCGGAGCCTGAAAACTGGCGTGGTTCAGAACATTGAAGAACTCTGCGCGGAATTGAAGTTGGGCTCGTTCCTTGAACAACGGGAATTTCTTGAACAGACTCATATCCAACGAAGAGAATCCGGGGCCATGAATGGCGTTATCGGCCAGCGTCCCGGGGCTGCCGGCGGCTGGATTTGTGAACGCCGCCGCCTCCTGTGGTGTGATGAACATCACCTTGCTGGCTCCCTCGTAGATGGCACCGAGGTTTTTGAAGCTGCCGTTGAAATTCGGGTTGCTGGTGACCGTCTGGCTCAAGTTGTAGAGGTTCGTCGTAATCAGTAATGGGCGGCCCGTCGAGAAATTCAGAATCCCGTTGAGCTGCCAGCCGCCTAGGAAATTATCGACGAACGCCCCGGCGCCCGATAGAAACTTTCTGCCGTGCCCGACCGGGACTTCCCACATTCCGTTCACCAGAAACACATGGGTTGCGTCATAAGGCGAGAGCGTTTTGTCCAGATGCGGATTGTTGATGTCGCGGTAGTCGTTGTTGTAAACCTGGCCGGGCGTCTGATCGCTCAATGCTTTGCTGAAGGCGTAATTCGCCTGGAGGTAGAACCCGTGATCGAAGCGCCGGCTGGCCGCGAGCTGGAGCCCGTTGTAGGTCGAATGACTGCGATTGCCTATGACGTACAGGTTCTGCACTTGGGGATTGTAGCGGAAAGTCGTCGCTGGCAGCCCGGCTAAGGCGATAAGGCCGCCACGCACGCCTGTTTGCGCAGTAGTGGTGTCCAGATAATCGGCGAGTGCGGCCGCCTGTCCTTGCGTAAACAGAACGTTCTGGGAACTCGGAATCAGCTTGAACAGCGATTGCATGTTGCCGAGACTTTGCCCAACGGTTGGACTTCCGTTCGCCGCCAGATTGGCTTGAGCGATTTCGAAGGCGCTGAGAAAGCCGTTGCTCGTAATGTTATCCTGATTGAGATTTTCCCCTCGCCACATTCCGACGGCGTGATTGGCGACATAGGACGCGTCGATCTTCCATACTCGCGCCACTTCGCGTTCGATCGTGAAGTTCCACAGATGAACGTATGGCGCATATAGATTGGGGTCGGCAACATAGGCATTGCCCTGCCGGACATTGCCGAGTGGCGCGAACAGCGCCGGAGTCGGAATTGGCAGGATGCCACTGTAGAGGTTCGGAGTGGAGAACCGCGCCCCCGGCGTCAGCGTCACGGAGGTCGTCTGGCCATAGTTATTCGTCGAAAAATCCCCATTGCCCATTGCGAAACGATCATAAGCCAGGCGGTATGCGGCCCGGATCGCAGTTTTCCCATCGCCGAACGGGTCCCATGCCAAGCCGACGGACGGGGCAAAGTTGTCCTTCTGCGTGTGGAAGATGTCTCCGCCGCCGTTGGCCGCGAATCCCCACTGCGTCGGCTGTCCGGTTGGACCCTGGACACCGAGCGCTCCCGCCACGCCACCGACCGGATAAACGTAAGCTCCATCAGCCAGAGTGACCGGAGGCAGGTACTCCCAGCGCAAGCCCAAATTCATGCTCAGCCTAGGATGGATTTTCCAGATGTCCTGCACAAACCAGGCCGACTCCGTTTTTCGCAGCGGCTCATACGATTGCTGATAAGGAGTGAATCCGGTCTTATTATCCAAATAGAAGCTCTGCTGAATAAAACCGATTGTTCCGGTGACATCGTTGGTGAGTTGTGCCGCAAACGACCGGTCCGTGCTGCTCAAACCTGCCAGCGCCGGAATGTTTGCCGGATTGGATCCATTTGACGTGCTCAACTCCGGGTACTGCAGCGTCCCGACGTCGCGGTTCATCTCTTCAAACCAAAGCTCACCGCCGAAATTCAGTGTGTGGTTGCCCTTGATCCAGGTCATCTCATCCTGACCGCCCCGATTGACCGCTGGATTAACCTGTGGGGAACGGATGATGTCCAAATTGCCGTTCGTTCCGCCGGTGAGGCTGGTTCCAGTTCCCAACCCGGCAAATTGGATGTTGCCCGCCAGCGTCTGCTGGCCGGCTCCAAGCACGCCTGGGAAGTCCGCGGTATTCGTAATTGGCCTTTGCGCGAGGCGCTCGTTTGCCCCCAGGCTGAGCTCGTTCGTCATATGGGGCGTCACTACTGTCACGAGGCGCACCGAGAATCCGCGGCGCTCTTCCGAGTAGCCTTCCGGGGAGATTCCGTCCTCCAGCCTTGCTTGGGGGGCAGTTTCCTTGCCCTGTGAGGCGGAAACCGACAGCCGATTCGCGTCGTTGATCTCGTGATCCACCTTGAACAAGACTTGGTAATAGTTGTCGGGGTTTGACGAGTTGTACGTGTATCCAGCCGTATTGAGTCCGTCGCCAAGATCGTAGTTATTAGGCAAGGGCATTAGGTTGAGCAGCTTCGGAAAATACACCGTGTCCATCCCTAAACGGGTTGGATCAACGGTAGTGAGGTTGATCGTGCCGATCTGGCTCGACGGAACAGTTGGAACGCCCTGGGAATTGACGATCGACGTGGAATTGGTGCCGCCAATCAGATAACGGAAAACGCCCGAGCGCAAGGTCGGGGTGTAAACCACCCGATTCTCGACCGAATCGGAAATCTGGCGCTGCCACTCGGCCGTCGCAAAGAAGAAAGTCTTGTTCTTCTTGATCGGCCCCCCAAACGAACCGCCGAATTGGTTGCGCTGGAGGACCGGGCGCGATAGATCAGCCCGGTTGGTGAAAAAGTCGTTTGCGTTGTAATCGGTATTGCGGTTGAACTCGAACAACGAGCCATGAAACTGGTTGGTGCCGGACTTCAACATTACCTTGACCTGCGCGCCCGATCCCCGTCCGGCGTCCGCCAGATCGGTCGACGTGCTTACGCGATATTCTCCGACCGCCTCTTGTGGGACGGCCATGGAAGGATGCGCGGGAGAAAAATCGTAGCCGCCATTGCTCGCGTTGATCCCCTCCACCTTGACTGAGCTGGTGTTTGGATCGAGGCCGTTTACAGAGCCGACCTGCTGTTGGCTGCTCGCCACACGATCCAGCGGGTTGGTCCCTTGTTCCAAATAGAAGAGCATCATCGGGTCTCTGCCGTTCAACGGCAGGTCCACCGCCTGGCGATTTTGCACAACGTCTCCGAGAGCTGCCGTAGTCGCGTCGACGGAGGTTGCCTCCGAGGTCACGGTCACGCTTTCCGTGACATCGCCTGGCGCGAGCGTCAAGTCCTGGGTCCTTGCGTCGCCGATTTGCAGCAGCAGGCCCCGGAGGACGGTCTTCTTGAAGCCAGTCTGCTCAGCCGAGACGGTGTAGCTTCCGGGCGGGAGAGTCGGAAAGATGTATCGGCCGGACTCGTTGGAGGCGGCCTGAAACTGAATGCCCGTTCCTTCATTCACCGCGACCACTGTGACGGCGGGAATCACCCCTTTCGATTGATCTTGAACGACCCCTTCGAGACGAGCCGAAACGGCCTGGCCCCAAAGGTTTTGTCCAATCAACACACATCCAACGATCACGCAGATTGAAAGGTTTACCGCTTGGCGCTGTAAAAACAAGTTTTCTCCCTCAGCTAGTTGGTCTAACGTGCGTCGGCGATTCCGCCGATTCAGCCACGCATCTAGAAGGCCCAGTCGCAGGAGCGGGCGCAACCTGCGGTACATCGAGACCAGTTCACTTGATCGCGATAAAATGGGGCTGCAGGAAGTGTACAGCCGATCCCCTGACTGCAAAAGCGTCGTCATCACAAACAGCATGTGATGTCGGTCACATTTGCCCGAGAGGGTGATACGATCGTGCAATAGAGGCTTGGGGCGGTCCGCAAGCATCCCGGACGCGTCAACTGACGAGACGATACGGAAAACGACAACTCGACAAGATCCAGCACGACCAGGGCGGAGGCCGACAGCGACTTCGATCCTGGACTACCTTTCGTCCCATCGCGTGTTCGGCTGTGTGCCGAAGACCACCCTCAAGTCGATCGTGCCTGAAGTGATTGAGAGATTTTACAAGAAGGGGCACTACTTTTTCCAAACTGGGGATCCAGCGGACCACGTGTTTGCGATAATCTCCGGGATCGCGTCGCTTGTTGAAGACGACCCCAGCGGGCGGAGCCACCCTTTGTACACGTTATCCTCCGGTGATGTTTTTGGGTTCGCCGCAACAGCTCTGGGGATTCCTCGACCCAGAAGTGCGATGGCATTGACCGATGCCCACGTACTGCTCGTCAATTCAGCGACATGCAGAGACTTTCGACGCCGTTTTCCGGATTTCGCCGAGAGCGTGACCCTCGAACTCTGCCGGACGCTCTGCCTTTCAGAAAAGGTTGCCGGTCAATCCGCGCTTAGCACAGTAACGTCACGATTGGCGAAACTGTTCCTGGACGGCGGTCCCCAAGGCTCGCAAGAGCACTTCTCGTCGCACCGCGAGTTGGCGTCGCGTGTCGGGTGCTCCAGGGAGACGGTCACTCGAGTGCTAGGTCGTCTTAGACGCGCAGGAATCATTTCCGTCGCTCACGGCCATGTACGGGTTCTAAACCGAAGTAAACTGAGATCCCTGGCGGATTATAGCGACGACGGCAGCGTCAACCAGTCCTTTACCTGAGGAGGCGCAGGGCTTTTTGGGTTGCCCCGCCGAGGCGCCGACCTAGTCATGGTGAGATCGAGGTCACAGAGCAAATCAGAGGCGGCGGCTTTGAGAATATGATCTGGTTGGAACGTCCCGGCCACGGCATTCACCTCGACTGAATGTTTATTCATTAAATTGAATAATTACACATTTTGGCAGATAAAGTCAAGAACGGCCGCCTGAACGCGGCGAACCCGGCCCGAGATGCGAGTGTCCGAATATGGGACTAGGTTCGTTTGGTATCTTGCAGGCGCGTACCTGGATGGGGCGAGAATGGGTTCGTTCGGCGGGGGAAATCTGCTTTGGTTGCTTGCAGTCGGCACGAAATTGGGTTCGTTTGCGGTTCGGGGCGCGGCGGCGGATGCAGCGGGCCGGGAAGCCCCGGCGGATGTGCAGGGGGAATGGCGCATGGTGTCCTTCCTGCTTCGAGGATGGCACATGAGCAGGACGAGTCGAGGTCAATCCAGGTTAAGGAGGCTGAAACGAAAGAGGATATTGTTAGTGAATTATTGAACTAAGCGGGGCTTCAGGGGGCAATTTGCCGGCCTTGGCTTTGCTCGCCAACTCGCTCGGTTGCGCCACACGGTGGTGGCATAACCGTTGCTGCCGGCCGGCCCAGGCAAAACGGGACAAGATACGTCCTTTTCTTGCGGCAAAGGACGCCGTTCAGACCAACTTGCTCGCAGTGGTCACCAAATTCGTCACGGAGGTTAGAAACCTGGTGACGCCGTCGATTACCGTGATTGTATATCGTCGCAAGTTCAACGCTATCAAGTGCTTCGAGCATTTTTGACCACACGGCTGCGACGAGTCAGAATCTGGTTCGCCGGGAGGAGAGCCGTCATGGACGGACTGCCCGAACTAGAAGTAAAGCAAAATCAAACCACAGGAATTATAGAGAAACACAGAATCGCGCCAAAGCTCATGTCTCAAGGGCTCGAGTTGGGCTACGTAGGAGGAATCGCTCACAGCCACTTTCAGCCGCAATTCTCGTATAAAAAGAAAGATATCGTATAAAAAGCAAAGATATCGAAACAACAAAAAAGCAAAGTTATGGTATACTGGCCATCGAGATCTTTTATGGCCAACGGATTACCGTGCTCCTCCAGTTCTTTGCTCTCGGCTTGGCTACAGCAATTAGAAAAGGGCGGCGGCGAGTTTGCAGCGATGCTGAATGCATCGGATGGAGCATCTGCCAGAGGTTTCCGCCATACCATCGGGGAGATCTGCCAACAACCGGTCACCTGGGCCGGAACCGCCCGTCACCTGATGGAATCCCGCCGCTTGGTGGCCGAAAGCCTGGCTTCCTGCCAGCGCATTGTGCTGACTGGCTCCGGCAGTTCGCAATACGCAGGTGAATGCGCCGCCCCCGCGCTGGAAAGAGATTTGGGGCGGAGAGTCGAGGTGGTCGGAGGCGGGGAACTGCTTCTCAAGCGCCGGGCGTCTGTGGCGGGTGAACCTACCCTCGTGGTTTCTCTGGCGCGGTCCGGCGAAAGTCCGGAGAGCACCGCAGTGGTGAAGATGCTGCTCGAAACTGAGCCGGGGACACATCATCTAATCATCACCTGCAATTCGGAAGGCAAACTAGCCAAAGCGTTTGCCGATCAGTCGCGGGTCCGTGTGATCGATCTGGGCCCGGAAACCAACGATCGCAGCCTGGTGATGACCAGCAGCTTTACGAACATCGTCCTGGGCGTCAGGTTTCTGGGCTGGGTGGAAAGGGCCAGTGAGTTCGTAGGGATGGTGGACCAACTCGACTGTGCCGGCCGTCAGTTCCTCGCGAAATGGCCGGACCGCCTGAATGCCTGGGTGAGCGGCGACATCCGGCGTATCGTCTTCCTGGGGAGCGGCTGCCGTTTCGGAGCATGTCATGAATCGGCCCTGAAAATGCTCGAAATGACCGGCGGCAAGGTGGCTTCCATGGCCCAAACGTACCTCGGGTTGCGCCACGGGCCGATGTGTTTCATCGATGAGCGGACCCTGGTGGTCTGTTACCTATCTTCCGACGAACTCATTCGGAAATACGAGAGGGATCTCATTCTGGAGCTGAATGCCAAGGGGCTGGGAGCACGGAAACTGATCGCCGGAGTGGGATCTCCCGGCGCGGGCCTGCGCCAGGGACGAGATCTGGTGGTTCCTTACGAAGTAGCCGCGGGTACGGCGGACGACGACCTGACGTTTCTGGATGTGATGATCGCTCAGATTCTGGGATTTCACCGCAGTTTGGAGGAGGGGCTGCAGCCGGACCGCCCCTCCAGCAACGGCGTCATCAGCCGTGTGGTGGGGGACTTCTGCATTCACCGCCCGATGGAAACGGCCAAATGAGAATACTCATAGCAGGCGAGTTAAACCCCGATCTGATCCTGCGGAACTATCAGATGTTCCCGCGCCCGGGGAAAGAGGTCCTCGTCGAAGATCTACAGTTGACGCTTGGCAGTTCTTCGGCCATCTGTGCCGTCGGGCTGGCCCGTCTGGGCGACAGCGTGACGTTTGCTGCCAACGTGGGGGCCGACACCTATGGCGATTACTGTATTGGCTTATTGAAACGGGAGAGGATCGACGTTTCACTTGTCAACCGCCGCGCGGACTTGAAGACCGGGATTACCGTTTCTATCACCTCTTCCAAAGATCGGGCGTTGGTTACTTATTCCGGTGCGATCACCTCGCTCCGCGCGGAGGATTTGCCGAATGGCATTTTCGCCGGACACCGCCATTTTCATGTCTCTGCATATTTTCTGCAAGACGGGCTGCGGCCGGGCTTGAAGGATCTCTTCGCCGAGGCGCGGAGACTGGGCCTGAGTACGTCCCTGGACACGGGCTACGATCCCTCGGAGCAGTGGTCCGCGCAGCTGATGGATACGCTCCAGGAGGTCGACGTGTTCCTGCCCAACGAATCGGAAATTCAGGGCATCACAAGCCGCCAGGATGTCGTGGAAGGCCTGCGGGCGCTGGATAACGGCCACACCCTGGTGGTCGGGAAACTGGGGGCGGAAGGCTGCGTCCTGCTGGACCAGGGGACCCTGGTCAAGGTCGAAGCGTTCCCGATCCAGGTGGTCGATACGACCGGCGCGGGCGATTCTTTCGACGCCGGCTTCCTGCACGCGTGGCTGAGGGGCAGGCCGCTCAAGGACTGCCTGCGCCTCGGGGCGGCGTGCGGTGCACTCTCCACCAGGGGGCTGGGCGGCACTGCCACACAGCCCACGGAGGAAGAAGCGGAGAATTACATCCATGCGCACGCCGGGAATTGACTTTCATACCCATCCGCTGCTGGTTCGGGAAATGGTGGAGCGGCATCCGGAACTGGCCAAGGCCGCGCGCGAGACGTACTATATTGGCAATAACTTCCAGCCTCTCGAAACCTTCCACCTGGAACTGAACCTGGCGGGGCTTGAGAAGGCCGTGGTGCTTCCAATGGACGCGCCGGTGGCTGCGGGCGCGGTGGTCTGGACCAATGAGCAGGTCGCCGAGCTTTGCGGCATGTCGGCGCGCTTCATCGGGTTCGCCAGCGTCGATCCTCATCGCGAGGACGCACCGGAGCGGCTGAAGGGCGCGGTCCAAAGGCTCGGTTTGCGGGGGCTGAAGCTGAATCCGCCGATGCAGCGGTTCTTCCCGGACGATCGATTGGCATACCCGATCTATGAAACGGCGCGGGACCTCGGGGTACCGATTCTCTTCCACGCAGGCATGAGCTGGGAGCCTGGAAGCCGGCTGCAGTATGGCCACCCCTTGCGGTTTGAGAACGTGGCGGCGGACTTTCCGAAGCTGCGCATCGTCCTGGCCCACCTGGCTTGGCCCTGGGTGGTGGACGCCGTGGCGCTCGCCTTGAAATATCCGAACGTGTATCTGGACACCTCGGCGCTCTACTTCGACAATCCGCGGGATTTCCTGCGGTTCGCCATGACGCACCAGGTGCCGCTGACGGTATTTGAACGAAGCCTGCGAAAGCAACTCGTGTTTGGATCCAACTATCCGCGGGTGGAGATCAAGAACATGGCGGCGGCCATCGACTCGCTGGGTTTTTCCGAGGAATGCCTGAACCTGATCTTCCGTTACAATGCCGATCGGTTGCTGGAGGCGAGCCGATGATTGTGAAGCTGATCCGCATCGAGGTGCAATCGCGCCAGGACCTGGAGATGATCGATATCACCGAGCAGATCGAACGCGCGGTAACCGAGAGTGGCGTGTGTAACGGGATCGCCTGGGCCATGAGCACCCATACTTCCGCCGGTTTGCTGGTCACCGAAGGAATCGAATGCCTGGAGAGGGATGTGCTGGCCCACTTGGAACGACTGGCCCCGAAACAGCCGCCTGAAGGGACCTACGGCTATTGGCACAACCGTTACCTGGATTTCGATGGCCGGCTCGGTTTCAACGCGGGCGACCATCTGAAGAGCATCCTGGGTGGGGTAAACTGTTTTTTCCCGGTGGAGAATGGCAAGTTGGTGCGTGGGACCCGGCAGAAGGCGTACTTCGTGGAGTATGATGGTCCGCTGGCGCGAACGGTATTGGTCCAGGTGCTGGGAGAAGGGCGCACCAACGGAGAATCATAGGCGAACGGCGATGCCTCCCGGCATTTGTGCCGTGTAGATTCCGCCGGGTTCACTCCGCCATCAGATAAATCGAGATCGACGCCAACGCCATCCCAGTCACCAGAACCGTTCCCGGCACGGTGTGGTACATCACCAGCGAGATCAGGATCGTCAAGACCGGCGCCATGGCGGTCATGGGAGCCACAATGATCGCTTTCCCGTAGCGCATGGCGTACACCAGGCACAGCGCGCCGATGGAGTTCAGCATCTGGATTCCGGCCGCGGACCACGCCCCCGTCCAGCCCCAGTTGATCTCAGCCGAGAATGCGGTCATCGCCAGCGCAATCGGGATCAACAGCAGCCCCGTAGCCGACATATAAAAAAAGATGCTCTCGGCCCGCATAGTCTGGTTCGCGAACTTCATCAGGTAGGCCTGAATCCCCCACATCGCGAATACCAGCAGACAGAGGATTAGCCAGTGCGCTCCTCCTGAACCCGTCGAGGAGGGCGGCTGGTAGGAAAGCAGAACCAGCGCTGGCGCCGCCAGGATAATTCCGGCCCAGGTTCGGCGCGAGCCGCGCTCCCGCAGCAGGAGCACCGACAGGAGTACGGTCAGCATCGGATAGAGTGAAATCACCGGGAACACCAGGTACGCCGGGCCCAGCCGGAGCGCTTCGAACAGAATGAGTTGCCCGCCCGCTCCCAGGAAGCCCACGCCGCAGCCGAGGAGGATGGAACGCCGGCCGCGCTCCAATCTCCAGCCGGCAATGCGCAGGCCGATCAGCGCGCAGGGAATTGTGGTCAGCGCCCAAACGGCGTATCCCAGGGTGGCCGGAAAGCCGGCCTTCTCGGGCACCTCGATGAAGGCGCCCCAAACGCCCCATAGGGCGGTCGTAAATATGGCATAGGCCAACCACTTGCGGTCGTTCACAGCTTTGGGCATAGGTTGTACACGATCACCGTCTTCCGCTCTACGCAATACCGATAGGCTGCGCGGCTCATGCCGACCGCCGGACGCCATCTTGGTCTACAGCGGCTCCGGCAGGCGCGTGCCGCTGCGAAAGCGGCCGGGCCGCTCAGAAAACGATCTACGATCCGCTTCGATCATAGAACCCCTAACAGGCCATAGTCAAGGAAAAGATTCAAAACGAAGGTTCCTGCCACTTAAAACAACATGATAAATAAGCGATCGAGCATAACAAAATTGACATCGAAGGGAAACCGGTAGTATACTGACTTTCCGCGAAAGAAAACGAAAGAGTGTCAGTCGGACTTTCGATTGGGAGATAACCATGAACCGCAGACAATGGATGACTTTCAGCGCTATGACCCTCGCGGCGGGGCGCGCCCAGGCTCAGAGTCAACAGACCTTACGGCAAAGCACCCGCGATGCGCAGCCACCGGCGGCGGGCGCAGGGCTTCCGCTCGAACAGTATGTGCCTAAGAGCATGCTGCACGTTCCGGAAACCCACGTCCCGCGTTCCCGCTTTCCGGTGATCGACTTCCATACGCACATTGCCTTCGGCGGCGCCGAGGGCAAAATCCGGATCGAGATGGACCCGGTCAAGTGCCTGGCCGTGATGGACCGCAAGAACATTCGCACCATGGTCAACCTCACGGGCAGTTATGGCGATGCGCTGAAGGAAGCCGTCCGCCAGCTCTCCGAGGCGCATCCCGGCCGGTTTGTGGTGTTCACCGAACCGGCATATACCAGAGCTTCCGACCCGGACTACCCCAAACTTCAGGCCGATCTGATCGAAGATGCCCATAAAGCCGGCGCCAAGGGACTGAAGGTTCTAAAGACCCTCGGCCTTTACTTGCGCGAGAAGGACTCCAAGCAACTCGTTCGCATCGACGACCCCCGCTTCGACCCGATGTGGGAGGCGGCTGGCGCTAATCAGATGCCGGTGGCCATCCACATCTCCGATCCGGAGGCCTTCTTTCTTCCCATCGACCGCTTCAATGAGCGGTGGGAGGAGTTGCACGCCCATCCCGATTGGTCCTTTTATGGAAAAGATTTCCCCAGCGATCGCGAGCTCCAGGAGGCCCGCCGCAGGGTCATGCGGCGCCATCCGCACACCCAGTTTGTGTGCCTCCACGTCGCCGATGCCGAGGACCTGCCCTACGTCTCGGAATGCCTGGACAGCCATCCCAACATGAGTGTCGACATAGCCGCCCGCATCGGCGAGTTAGGCCGCCAGCCGCGGATGTCCCGCAAGTTTTTCGACCGGTATCAGGACCGGATCGTGTTCGGCACCGACGCCATCTCCGGCACCAGCATGCCGCAACAGACCTTCGGCGACCTGCTTTACGAGATCTATTACCGGTTTCTCGAAACCGAGGACGAGTATTTCGACTATGCCCCGGCGCCCATCCCGCCACAGGGCCGTTGGCGGATCTACGGTCTCGGACTGCCGGAACAGATCCTGCGCAAAGTATATTGGGAGAATTCTGCGCGTCTCATGTCGCTTCGTGAGGCATAATTGGAATGCCTGCCCTCACGAAGCCGGCGCGGATTGGTAGCCTGTTCCGGCCGGCAGCGCACATTCCCAAGATCCCTGACGACCAGGTCCGCAAGCTGTATCCCAAATTCCGCTGGCGAATTCTCGAATCCACCTTCATCGGCTACACCACTTTCTACCTAGTCCGCAATAACCTGCCGGTGGTCTCGAAGGAGATGGGGCAGGCTCTGCACTATTCCAAGGGCCAGATTGGCGACCTGCTGGCGCTCACCGCCATCGCTTATGGGATCGGCAAGTTCCTCATGGGCGCCTTGAGCGACCGCAGCAACCCGCGCTATTTCATGCCGGCCGGCCTGTTGATCACGGCGTTGTGCAATTTCGTCTTCGGAGCCGTCAGCAGCTATCCCGTGCACCTGGCGCTTTGGACCCTGAACGGCTTGGCACAGGGCATGGGGTGGCCGCCCTGCGGCCGGTCCCTGGGGCACTGGTACAGCGTGCGCGAGCGGGGGACCATCTTCGCATTCTGGGGCCTCGCCGTCAATGTCGGGGGCGGCTTGACCGGGATCATCGCCGCGTACTGCACCGCCTGGTGGGGATGGAGGTCCGCCTTCTATGTGCCCGGCGTGCTGGCGGTGTCGTGCGCAGTTTACCTTGTAGCGAGGCTCCGCGACACGCCGCAATCCGTGGGCCTCCCGCCCATCGAGGAGTACCACAACGACTATCCCGCGCAAGGGACGCGCGACCGCGAAACGGAACTGGGCACCCGCGATCTGCTGGTCAACTACGTCCTGAAGAACCGGTATATATGGCTGTTCGCCGCGGCCAGTTTCTTTGTCTACCTCACTCGCTATAGCATGCTCGACTGGGGCCCGACGTATCTCAAAGAGGTCAAGCACGCCAGCCTTAAACAGGGCGGATTCAGCACTGCAATTTATGAACTGGGCGGAATGGTCAGCACCGTCCTGATGGGTTGGTTGTCCGACAAAGCCGGCGGGCGACGCGGTATGATCTGCCTGCTCTGCATGGTTCCCGTTTTCCTGGCATTCATCGCCATTCTCTATACACCGGCCGGAATGCTGTGGCTGGACCTGACGCTTTTCGGGTTCATTGGGTTCTTTGTTTATCCCCCGGTATTCCTTCTGCCGGTGATGGGCTTCGACTTCAGTTCCAAGAAAGCGGTGGGGACCACGGCGGGGTTCATCGGCCTCTTCGGCTATCTGGGCCGCACGGTCGAAGGCAAGGCCATTGGCACCCTGGCAGAGCGTTACGGATGGAACGCCGCATTGTATGGCATCCTGGCTTCCGCTTTTCTTGGCATCCTGCTGCTCTCTCTGACGTGGAGACTAAAACCCGGCGCCGCCGGTCCCCGGCATCGCCCGGCGGCGGATACAACGGTAACCTCCAAAGGGAGGGTCGCATGAAAACCGCAGAGCCAACACCATGCGCGTTTGTGTAGCTCCAGCGCGGATTCGCGGCCGGGTGGCGGGTGCGGTTCGATCACCAGGTATGGCTATCAGTCTGGCAACCTGCCGGGCGAGACACGTTTCATGCGCCGGGGGCCTTTGGAACACTCAGCCTACTGAATTGGCGACGGGACATCGCCGCGTCAGACGAGGACAACTTCCAGACCCTTGGCACGGAATTTTTCCGCTGTCTCGTTGTCGACACGACTATCGGTGATGATCCGTTGTGCGCACTGGATCTTGCCGATGAGCGACAAGCTACGCCGGCTGAACTTGCTGGCGTCCGCTACCACCGTGACTTCGTTCGCCACACGGATCATGACGTTGTTCAATTGCGCTTCGAGGATGTCCGGTGTGGAAAACCCTTCGTCGGGATGCAGGCCGTCCACCGCCAAAAAAAGGTGGTCCGCGTGCAAATCCTGCAGCATGCGCTCCGCCTGAGGACCCACGAAGGAACTCGAAGCATGCCGAAGGATCCCCCCAATCATGATCAGCGAGATGCTCTCGCTCTCTGCCAGTTCATAGGCGATATTCAAGGCGTTGGTGATAACGGTCAGCGGCTGAATCCGTGCCGACTTGAGTTGCCTGGCAACCTGCGCAGTGGTAGTCCCCGAATCTAAGATGATAGTTTGGTGGGGTTTGACCAACTGGGCGGCCGCGTGTCCGATACGCACCTTCTCCGCGTGATGGATGGTCTCCTTAAAGCGCAGAGGGTAGTCGACCACGGGATTCAACTGCCGAACCGCGCCGCCGTGCGAGCGGATCAGATCGCCACGCTCAGAGAGGACATCCAGGTCGGCGCGGGCAGTCACCGCGGACACCTTGAACTTCGCCACGATCTCTTCCACCGTGATGCGACCGTTCTGTTCGATGATCGCCTGAATCTTCTGCCGCCGCTCTTCGGCCAGCAATCGGTGCCGTCCGGGCTCTACGGCTACTTGTTCCACACACCCATTCTATACGATTCTGCACAGGCAAAGAAAAGGAAAGGCAAGACAGAAGAAGAACGCTGAACCGCAACTCAGAGCCTTTAGCCCTTTCCCGTCTCTCTCCAGCTACGTGGAACTGTTGGTCTGAGATAGCGAAGCTATGCCGCAACGTCTTCGGATCCGGCCGCGGCGGGACATCCCAAGATGACCTGAAGCGGCGACTGGTTCCGCGAGTGGAAAGGGGAACCATCCGGGTTCTGCTCCTCCACCGCTCACCGCCGCCCTATTGGGCGTTCCCTCCCGCCGGCCTCTGCGTGTCAGGGATCAAGACGGGCGTGACGCAGAATGCGGTCCGGCCCCGAGCGATGTGCGCTTGACCGTTCGTGTCCTTCCCGGCGCGACGCCGCGTCACCACGGCGGCCAAGTCCTTGCCTCCGCATCCGTTTTCCGCCGAGCATTTTGTATATCCGCACCCCCCGACTGCCCCCGGGCAAATTCGCCACCTGCCGATTCCGCCGGCCGCCTTGCAAATTCGTGATTCCATCTCCCCGCCGCGTTCCGGACCGGCATGTGCGCCCCGTGACCGTCACTTGGAACCTGCCCTTGCCCCGTGAGTCCGAGCCGGTCGGGTCAAAACGGGTCAAAACGGGCTTGACAAATCAACAGAAAAACATTAGTATAGACAAGCAATCGAAACATAAAATAGATAATAAAGCGAAACTGTTCGAACGCGTCGGATCATCCCGCAAAGATGTGAAGGCGATTTCGGTTGCGACTGCGGTGTGATATCGGCCAGGCTCTCTTTGCCGCTCAGTGCGGCAGGGAAGATCCGGCCGGACGGGTTGGAGAATGATTTTACGTCGAGGCTGATATGGTGTTCTCACAACGAAAAGCTGTAGCTCAGTTAGTGTTCGCCCTTTTTTGGGTGGCTGCCACAGGAACCGCCCAAATCAGTCAGGTCAACGGCACAATACGCGGATTGATTACTGATCCCACCGGAAGCCGGGTTCCGAACGCGGCGATTCAGGTCACCAGCGTTGAGACCGGATTCGCACGAAACGCCACAGCGGACGATAGCGGCCAATATCAAGTTCCCCTGCTGCCAATAGGAACCTACAAGATCATCGTAAAGGCTCCGGGCTTCAACAGATACGAGCAAACCGGCATCACCGTCCGGCTGGATAATGCGAGTGAAGTGAACATTTCGCTCAAGGTCGGCTCGGCCCAAGAGGCAGTCACCGTCCAAGCCGACGCCAGTATTTTGGATACTCAAACCTTCAACGTGGGCGAGACGATGAATGCACGATCGCTCGAAGACCTGCCGATCACCTCTCGTAATACCTTTAACCTGGGCCTTTATGGGGCGGGCTACAACGGCACACCCGATAACGAATTCGGTAACCCGACCTACGCCTTCGGCGGCATGCAGCGCAAAGCCTATGTCATGGACGGCGTCGATAACTCCCAGCGCGGCGGGCCCGGACGCCTTGGTATCTTTTCTCCGGAAGACGTCGCCGAAGTCAAAGTGATCTCCAACGATATGGACGCAGAATATGGCAGAACCATAGGCGGCATCATCAGCATGACCTCCAAGGGTGGCACCAATGACACTCATGGCGAGGTGTTGGTGCTCGAACGCCGCCCCGGCTTGATTGCGCGTCCGCCTCTTTCTTTTCCGAAGCCGTTCCAACAATGGGGGGTCTTCTCGGGGAACGTCGGAGGGCCCATCAAGAAGGATAAGCTTTTCTATTTCGCCAGCGCCGAGTACGAGCCCGAAGATGGAGCATATCCGATCACAATTACGCCCCAGAACGCGGCCGCTCTCGGTTTGCTCGCGTCTGAATTGGGGACGGCCCCGTTCAAGCAGCGCTTCCAGTCCTATCTCGGCCGCGTGGATTATCAGCGCGACCCGAAAAACAACTTCTATTTCCGTTACAGCGAGTATCAAACGCCTTCCCACTTCAACACGGCCGGAGGACTGCTGGAAATGACGGCGAGTAATAACTTTAACGATTTCGACCAGACTGCCTCCGCCCAGTGGACCAGCATTCTCAGCCCCCACGCCGTCAACGAACTGCGTTTCGGCTATTTGCAACGGATCTTCAACCGTCCGCAGGTCGGCACCGTGAGCGGTGGCCAGCTTTCCCAACTGGCTTATACCGCCGGGATCGATCCCATTATTGTCATCAGCGGAGTTGCGCAACTGAATTCTAACTCGAGCGCCGGGCAAGGCTACAACGAAGATCAGTTCAATTTCATCGACAACTTCTCGTATCACTTCGGCAACCACGACATCAAGGTCGGAACCGATATCGACAGGATCGAAGTGGACTCGTTAGATCGTCTGGTCCTGCAATACACCTTTTCCAGTCTGGCCCAATACCTGAACACGATCAATGGCGTCCCCGGGAACAACTACGCCCAATTGCAGGAGCAGTTTGGAACGAACTTCGCGGAGAACCCACACCACGCCGATCAACTTGTTTGCCGAAGATCACTATCACGTCACGCACAACCTTACCTTCTCGTACGGGTTGCGATGGGAGTATCGCCTTTATCCCACGTTGAACCAAAGCGCTCCGCTCGCAATCTCGCGCGACCTTTCTAACGACCCGCACGATTTTGCGCCGCGCTTCGGCATCGCCTGGCAGGTCGCCCCCAAAGCGGTTGTGCGCGGGGGATTCGGTATCTTCTATGACACGCTCAACCTGCGGCTTCTCTCGCTGGTGGATCGCTCCAACGGGGCGCAGGTTCTAAGCTATGTCATCAACGGTAATGTCGCAGGCGCTCCGCAATATCCAAACGCCTTCACGGGACCGGTTTCAAGTTATGCCGTAAAGCCTTCCGTTTATGGTTTCTCGCCCGATTTCAAGACGCAGTACGCCGAACAAGCCAACCTCCAGGTGGAGCAGCAACTCGCCCAGAATCTGGCGGTGACCGTTGGCGTGCAATGGTACGGCAGTCATCGGCAACCGGTGTTGATCGATACAAATCTCGGGCCACCCGTGTCATATCTCGCGGATGGCCGGCCGGTCTTCTCCAGCAGCAATCGGCCCAATACGAATTTCAACCAGATCTTTGCACTGAGCTCCATCGCGAACTCCGTTTACTACGGCGGATTTGTCACCTTGTCGAAGCGCTTCAGTCACGATTTTCAATTTGTTGGCTCCTACACTCTCGGATGGGCCTTCAATGAGAACGATTCGGTCGGCGACAGCGGCAGTAGCGTGATCAATCCGACCAACCTTCATGACGATCGGGCGTTCTCGTCAAGCGATCAACGCAATCGCTTTGTCATGCAAGGTGTCTGGGAACCCCACCTTGCGGTTTCGGGTACTGCAAGCCAGATCGTCAACGGCTGGACAATCGCTCCAGACATCACGCTTGGCTCCGGTTTTTCATTCACTGCGGTTGCCGGCAGCGACCTGAACGGGGACGGCGTGAACAACGACTACCCGCTCTACGGCGCCCGGAACAATTTCCGCGGACCGGGATTCAAGGAAGTAAATCTTCGCTTGAGCCGTCGTTTTCGGCTCTCCCGCGAACGCCTGTCGCTCGAAATCATAGGCGAAGCGGAGAATCTCCTGAATACGACCAACCCCGCGTGTTCAGCGGCGGGATGCGGCGGCGCGATCAACACCACTTACGGACCGACTATGCTGGCGCCTCCTACCAACGTAAACTTCCGCCAGATCACGTCGGACTTCAACTCTCGCCAGATCCAGATCGGTGCGAGGTTTCGCTTCTGATGCGGCACGTCGCGTCCGGTTTACTGATTCTGTCGGCGTGCTGGGCTGGCGCGGTACTCGCCGCGCCGGCTCCCTCGCCGCCCGCGCATAAGCTGCTGGTTGTGTCTGTGGACGGGCTGGATTGGCGTTATGTGCGTGATTGCGACCGGTTGGGACTTCGCATTCCGAATGTCCGGCGTCTTCTCAAGGAAAGCCGCTACGCTGGTGGAGTGATCGGCGTCTGGCCGAGCTTCACGTGGCCCTCCCACACGACGCTGATCACGGGCGTGCGGCCCGACCAGCACGGAATTCTCGGAAATCGCCGTCCGCAATCGGAGGGTGGCGACTACTATTGGACGGTCGACCTGCTGAAATCCCCCACGCTTTGGCAGGTCGTGCACGCCCGGGGCTGGACGAGCGCGTCCGTGACTTGGCCGGTCACAACCAATGCTCCCATTGACTTCAACCTCCCGGAGTTCTTCCTGCGGCGGCAAGGCGGGTCTATGGATCTTCAAGGTATCGCGTCGAAGGCCAGCCCTAACCTAGTGGACGAGATATCGCGCGCCTACCCATCTTTTCCGCAACAATGGGTGGACGATCGGACGCGAACCTTGGCGGTGCTCTATTTGCTGCGGGCTAAGCATCCCGACCTTCTCCTTGTTCATCTGGTGGACCTCGATTCGGAGGCCCACGATCAGGGTCCATTCGGGCCAAATGCAAACGCGGTCATGGAGCGCACCGACGAGTTGATAGGGCAGATGGTAAACGCGCTGCCAAAGGACTACGACTTTGCCCTCATCTCCGACCATGGTTTCGAACGCGTGGACAAGACTGCCAATCCGCGGGTGCTTCTTGCTCGAAGCGGTGTGACTGGAGAGATTCAGCCTATGGGGGGAATCGTCACCACCACGGACGCATCGGCGGCGGCGTTTCTGAGAAAGGCAGCCGCAGACCCTGCCAACGGGATCGGCCGCGAAATCCCGCGCGCCGAACTTATGCAGTATGCGCCGCGACTCTCATCTGTCGTGGCCGCATTCGAGCCTGCCGAACACGTGATGTTCGGGCAGGCCGAGAGTGGCGAATACTTCACGCCGCCCTACGAGAAGGGCGACCATGGCTTCTGGCCGACGCGGCGGGACTATCGAAGCGTATTTCTGATCTCAGGGCCGGGCATTCCGGGCGGTGCTGAGCCGGAAATGCAGATGATTGACATTGCGTCCCGCTTGGCGCGGCTGCTTGGCCTGCAGTTTCCGTAGATCGCTGCGCTCCTGTACCTCGCTACTCTTGCGTTGCTTATCAGAGCGCACCTGCCGATGCCAGTTTGGCGGTGGATTCATGGCGTTTTGGGCGGCCCAAGTTGTTCGCTGATCCTATTAACCCTCCAGCATTTTCGATCATGACACGTGGCCCTACAGCCCGAGTTTCCCCGCGCTGTTCTCCCGGGACAAACTTCCTTCGCGGATGTATGGGCGGACCATCTGTACCGACCGTCTGTAGACGTTGCTAGACGAACGGCGTTGCTACCCGCAAGTCGGATCGACAAGAGCTACCGATTGGAGTAGCAGTAGATTTGCAGCCGGTTTGCGATGTAGTCGAAACCAAGCTCCAAAGTGCCGACCCTGTACGAGCGCACGGTCCAGCATGCGCCCGGAGATGGCCTGGATATAACGGTTAGGTAATGGGGATTGCAGGTTACGACGACGAATGTGTCCGAGCTGTTAACCGCCCGAGTCATGCCGGCGTATGGGGGATGCGGGATAAGATCCGCCCAAGTGATCTCCTTGTCACTCACTCCATGATTGCCCTCACCTTGGAGCTGCGAACCGCGATCAGTTCGGCGAATTGTGTCTCGGAAGCTGATTTTGTTTGGTCGCCGACGCGCACGTATGATTGGCCGGAGAAGTGCGGGCGCATCGGACTACCAGGTATGACCACTGCAACGCATCTCCCTTCACCCGGAATGTTCAACGGGACGACATGGCGATAGATCGCCGGATAGGCGTTGTCGAGGGCGTCCGAGACTGATCTGATGAGGTTCTCTACCTCTCCGACAGTCTGGCACTGAGGGACTCCTGCGTAATTGACACCCACAAAAAGGACGGCAGGCCACCCAATGGGGGCGGACTTTGCAAAGGCTACGGCGGCTTTCCCCCATTCGCCGATCTGTTTCAGGGGTTTGCGTTCGATAAAATCGTGCTCGTTACTCTTGAGGCGCAGAATGAGCGCCTCTGCGGTCAGCATCTTGGACAGACTGTCCCAGCCCTGATTCTGCGAATTATTCGGTTCCATCAGCACCTCCGTTATCGGCCCGTTTCGTCGAACAGCACGCGGCGGTTGCCGACCCGCAGACGCAACAATCCCTCGAACTCGCCGGACAGCGGCTTCACCCGGCCCTTGCCGGTTTCGGCGTAGCGGTGCAGCGCCCGCAGAATCCCCAGGGCGGCGCGCTGCTCGATGGCACGAACTTCCGCCGGAACGTTGGGCGCAAAGCGGATCTTTTTCACAGTGGCTTCCCTGGCCCCGTTTCAATCGCCTTTGTGGCCGCGGACCTGGTCCATGGTGAAGCCGAGATCGGCAACCGCCTGATCGAACGGAACGCCGCCCCCAGGGTTCCTCTGGAAGTACTCGCACGATGCGGCCAGCGCCTGACGGTCCTCTCCGTCGAACGCTTCGTCTCCGTCATAGACCATCGTTTCCAGGAGCTTGACCACTGCGGCGAGCTGGCCGGGGCCGGGCTGGTCAATCAACCCGTATGCCGGGCGCCTGTCGGACATAATGTTCCCTTTTATTAGCCGCCCGGTGAAACCTGGAAACAGACAGGACGCTTTCGATGGCACCCGATCTCCCGGTTGGCAGGCGAAAGCGCCTGCGCCACAATGCCGCAAACTCTTGCCAACGATGGAAGCTCCAGAGGCCGGCCAGGGGGCCGGCTGGCACGCAATTCCGCGTGCCGTGTCGAGACTTTTTCGATATCCTGGTGGGGAACGGACAGCCTGTGCGGCGGCACGCACGAGTGCGTGCGCCACCACCGAACTGCCGCGAGAAAAGCGGACTACGTATGTGGACCGTGCTCCTGTTGATTTGCGGGTTGGCCTTCTCGCTCCAGGCGCGGCAGGACCCCGCGGATTTGCTCCTCAAGGTCCGCGACCGGGTGAAGGATTCCATCAATCGTCTGCCGAGGTACATGTGTACGCAAACCATCGACCGGCAGCAGTATGAGCCGGCAAGAGGCAAGCACGTGTCCCAGTGCGATTATGGTCCCCTGCCAAAAGATCTACTCGTTACCACCTCGGACCGCTTACGGTTCGACGTAGCGGTGACCGGCGCCGGCGAAATTTATACCTGGGCGGGCGCCAAGCGGTTTGACGACCGCAGCCTGTTCGACCTGGTTCGGGAGGGATCCATCTCAAACTGGATTTTCGCCGCCTTCCTGACAGCCATCTTTCGCACCGAGGATGCGGCCTTTTCCTACAACGGGGAAACCACCGAGAATGGCCGTGCGCTGACCGAGTTCGGATTCCGGGTGCCCCTCGAGAAAAGCCATTATGTCTTCGTCGGCGGCGATGTTCGAGTGACTACCGCCTACGAAGGAGAGATCTTCGTCGATCCCCAGTCGGGCGACCTGGTGCGCATGGCTGTCCGCACCAGCGGCCTTCCTCCGGAAACCGGCTCGTGCCAAGCCACCACCACGTTGGATTACGGGCGCGTGCGCCTGGAGGGCGGCGATTTTCTGCTTCCGACCTTGGCTCGTTCTCAGGTTCGCGACATCAATGGAATCACATCGGAAAACCGCACGGTCTTTTCGAACTGCCACGAGTTTCTCGGTGAATCCACCATTACCTTCGACCCGGCGCCGGATGCGGACGCCGCAGCCGCCGCGCCGCGTCCCACGCGGCCCCCGCCAACCCTCCCCGCGGGCCTTCGATTCACTGTGAACACAACCCAGGACATCGACCCCGCGACGGCTGCCGCCGGCGATCTGATCCAGGCCAAACTTTCGACCGCCATCCGTAGTGATTCCAACCAGGTGCTGGCCCCGGCCGGCTCTCGAATCACCGCCCGGCTGGTTCGAATCCGCCAGTACTTCGGCAGCGTGACGTCTGTGTCGCTCAGCCTCAAGCTGGAAACCATCGAACTTGGCGGCGCAACCGCGCCTTTGAGAGCCAGACCGCAGCGGACCTTCACGGCCGGTCTGGGAAGCCGGTCAGGGCACGTGGAGTTGGGAACGCTGAATAGTCTGGAAGATCGCGACGTCGTGGTTTTTGAGTTTCGCGATGTGCGGCCGAACCACGTGATCAGCCATGGGCTGGAATCTGACTGGATCACCATCGACCCCAGTTGCCAGCCGGGATTTCTTCCGTGTGGCCGATGACAATCGTCGCAATAGGGGGCCTTGCGGGCCTTCAGCCTGAGCACAGCGCGGCAAGGCGCACCCAGCGTACTTCTAAAAGAGCCCAAAGGGCGAAAGATGACAGCCCAAGCCGCGAAGCCCTGGGTCCACGTCGCCAATTGACGCGCCAGAACGGGGCGAAAGGTGCGAGCGGGCCCGGATTCTTACGCCCCGTTCCGGGGCTAATGGTCTTGCGCGGGGTTCCCAGTGCTGACGCACTGGGCTATTCTCTTTCGTCCTACGGACTTAGGCCGCGGAAAAATCTTCGCGCCCGCAAAGAAACAAAAACGTAGTAGTACAGAACTGCCTCTGCACAGCGCGCTGCCGGGGATTTATGAGGATTTAGGGCTGGAATTACGTAGACTTTTCTACAAGTGGCGGGCGAAAACGCGAGGCGAAAGCGCCCGCCTCGCAATTGCCGCACAGCCTTGGCAAAAGGCACCGGCGGCAAGACCGCCGGCGTTACCAGGTCTACAAGTGGCGGGCGAAAACGCGAGGCGAAAGCGCCCGCCTCGCAATTGCCGCACAGCCTTGGCAAAAGGCACCGGCGGCAAGACCGCCGGCGTTACCAGGTCTACAAGTGGCGTGCGAAAACGCCAGGCGAAAGCGCCCGCCTCGCAATTGCCGCACACCCTTGGCAAAAGGCACCGGCGGCAAGACCGCCGGCGTTACCAGGTCTACAAGTGGCGGGCGAAAACGCCAGGCGAAAGCGCCGGCCCCGTAATTGCCGCACACCCTTGGCAAAAGGCACCGGCGGCAAGACCGCCGGCGTTACCAGGTCTACAAGTGGCGGGCGAAAACGCCAGGCGAAAGCGCCTGCCCCGCAATTGCCGCACACCCTTGGCAAAAGGCACCGGCGGCAAGACCGCCGGCGTTACCAGGTCTGCAAGTGGCGGGCGAAAACGCGAGGCGAAAGCGCCCGCCTCGCAATTGCCGCACACTCTTGGCAAAAGGCACCGGCGGCAAGACCGCCGGCGTTACCAGGTGATTCGGCGGTGGCGCATGAGTGCGTGCGCCACATCGCCGCCACCGAATTGCCGTGAGCGCCTCTGCTGATGCCGCAGCTTCTTTTGCCGACGTACAATACTCTCTTGGAACCATCGCCGTCCCTTTCTTCGTCACGGCCCTGGCTCTTAGGCACGGGCCTGTTTGTGGCGATCCTCGCCGCGATCAAACTCCTGCTCCACCTCTACGCCGGCCGTCACTACGGATATTTCGGAGACGAGCTTTATTACCTGGCCTGCGCGCAACACCTCGACTGGGGCTATGTCGACCAGCCGCCGCTCATCGCGCTGGTGGCGAAGCTCGTTCGCCTCACGCTCGGCGATTCGCTCGCGGCCATCCGCCTTGTTCCGGCGCTCGCGGGCACGGGCAATGTGCTGCTGGCCGGGTTGATGGCGCGCGAATTGGGCGGCGGCCGCTTCGCCCAGGGGATCGCGGCGCTGGCCGTACTTTTGTCCCCGGGCTACCAGGCGCTCGATAGCCTCTTCACCATGAACTCATTCGAGCCGCTCATCTGGATGAGCTGCGCCTACGTGGTGATCCGCATCGTTCGCACCGGAAACGCAAAGCTGTGGCTCTGGTTCGGCGTGCTGGCCGGCGCCGGTCTGGAGAACAAGCACTCCATGCTGATCTTCGGCTTCGGCATTGTCGTGGGGCTGGTCTTCACCCCCGAACGGCGCTGGCTGCGCTCGCCGTGGCTGTGGGCCGGCGGCCTCATCGCTTTCCTCATTTTCCTGCCCAACCTGCTCTGGAACATCCAGCACCACTTTCCTTTTCTGGAATTGCAGGAGAACATCCGGCGCAGCGGCCGCAACGTGAACATGCCGCCGCTTTCCTTCATCGGGCAGGAGACGCTGGCGATGCTCCCGCTGAGCGCGCCCATCTGGTTCGCCGGTTTGTGGTGGTTCTTCGGGTCGCGGGAAGGCAAGCCCTTCCGCGTGCTGGGCTGGGCCTGGCTCACCACCGCCGCGGTCATCATGATGTTCAATCCCCGCACGTACTACCTGTTCCCGGCATTTCCGATACTCTTTGCCGCCGGCGGCATCGTATGGGAACACTGGCTCGGCGGCCGGCGCCTACAGTGGGTCAAGCCGGTATACGTCACTCTCATGATCCTGATGAGCGCGCTCCTTGCGCCCACCATGGCGCCGCTGCTGCCGCCCGAGACTTACATCCGCTACTCGGCGGCCACGCACTTGCAGCAACAGCGCATTGAAACCCGCAAAATGGGCCCGTTGCCGCAGCTCTTCGCGGATCAATTCGGATGGCCGGAAATGGCCGCCACCGTCGCCGGCGTCTACAACCGCCTGCCGCCCGAGGTGCGCGCCAAGACGGCAATCTTCGGGCACAACTACGGGCAGGCCGGCGCCATCGATCTCTTTGGGCCGAAGTACGGGCTGCCGCCAGCCATCTCAGGCCACCAGAGTTATTACCTGTGGGGACCGCGCGGATACACCGGCGAGAGCATCATCGTCATGGGCGGAGACCGGGACGATCTGGCGCGCCTGTTCGCGTCGGTCGAGAAAGCGGCGCGTGTCGAGCATCCCTATTCGATGCCCGACCAGCATTTCGACGTCTACTATTGCCGCGGCATGAGAATGCCGTTGCGCGAATACTGGCCGAAAGTTAAGGTGTGGGACTAGCTACACTCAAAGATGGCATTCCATCGCGGAGGACACAGTTGCTAGCACTCGGCATCGATATTGGTGGCACCGAGATCAAGGCGGGCATGGTAGACAACCATGGCGCCATTCTGGCGTCGCGCACCATCGAAACGCCGCCCGACCTGGAGGGCTTTGTGCCGTCGCTGCACGACGCCATCGAGTGGCTGACGGCAGCCACGGCGCAGCCCGAGGGAGTCGGCATCGGCTGCAAGGGACTGATCAACCAGCAGAATACCGAGGTGGAGATTCTGCCGGGCGCGCTGCATTACCTGGAAGGGCTGCGGCTGAGCGACCTGGTCGGGCTGCCGCTCAATGTGCCGGTCTTCGCCGACAACGACGCGCGTGTGGCGCTGGCTGGCGAACTGGTGTGGGGCGCGGCGCGCGGCCACCAGGACGTGGTCATGCTCACGCTGGGCAAAAGCGTGGGCGGCGCGGCATTGGTGGGCGGCCGTTTGTTGCGGGGCCATACGGGCATGGCCGGCCACCTCGGCCACATGACAATCGACCCGGACGGCCCGCCCTGCGCCTGCGGAAACCGCGGCTGTCTGGAAACGTTTTTTTCGGCAAAGGCCATCGAAGGCGAAGCCTGGGCCGCGGTGCATCGCGGCTGCCCGTCGGTGCTGCGGAAACTGTTCCGCGAGCAGCCGCAATTGGCCACCTGCCGCACTATTTTTGAGGCGGCCAGCGAAGGCGACGAGCTTTCCAAATCCATCGTGGCCAAAGCCATCGGCAGCCTGGCCGCGGCCATCGCCGGGCTGCTCCACATCTTCGACCCGGAGATCGTGATCATCGGCGGCCACGTAGCCGACGCCGGCGCGGACCTGCTGGCGCCGTTGCAGGAAGAAGTGTGGACGCGTTCGCGCGGACTGCTGGGCCGCGAGGTTCCGCTGGTGGAGCAGCAGGTGGCCGATAAATCCGGCATTGTGGGAGCCGCCGGCCTGGTTATGGCGCCGCGGGGCTAGCCCGCATTTCTCTCTTGACACCAGTCGCCGCTTGTGCTATTTTTTTAGCACATGCTAAATTGGCAGCAGGAGTTCCGCTCATGAGCGTCCACGCCGGGCTGAGCCGGCGCGAACGCCAGATCATCGAGATCCTCTATCAGCGCGGCAAAGCCTCCGTCACCGAGGTGCGCGAGGCCATGCCCGATCCGCCCGGCTATTCCGCCGTCCGCGCCATGATGCGCGTGCTCGAGGAGAAAGGCCACGTCAAGCACCAGGCCGAAGGTCTCAAGTACGTTTACGTTCCCACCGTGGCGCGCGATAAGGCCAAACGCTCCGCGGTCAAGCATCTGCTCGACACCTTTTTTGCCGACGCGCCTCATCAGGTGGTGGCGGCCCTGCTGGACGTCTCTTCCACGCGGCTCACCAGCGAAGAGCTGGACCGCATGTCCGAAATGATCGCCAAAGCGAGAAAAGAGGGTAAGTAAATGCTCGTAGTCAGCGAATCGGCATGGTCCGCCATGTTTCTGGGCGCGGCACTGAAGAGCATCGCAGTCCTCTGCGCTGCCTGGTTGATGGCGCTGGCTCTGCGCAAACGCTCGGCGGCCGCGCGTCACTTGGTATGGACGGCCGCGGCGGCCGCGCTGGTAGCGCTGCCTCTGCTTTCCATTTCCCTGCCCGCTCTGCGCGTGCCTACCGGCGGACTGCTCGCCGCCGCGCCCGGCATCACATTTCAAGCCGACGCGCATGCCTCCGCCGGCGGCCCAGTCACTCGCGCCGCATCGCCTGCCATCCGTCCCGCCGCGCCCGCTCACACCGCCCCGTGGCGCCTCGACCCGGCTCTCTGCCTGATGCTTCTCTGGACTGCCGGTACGGCGCTGGCACTCGCCCAGATGCTGGTGGCCTACGCCATGCTCTGCCGCATCCGCCGCGCCGCCCGTCCTTATCCATCGCCGGAAGCGCCCCGTTCGCTCGCCCGCGCGCTCGGTATCGGCCGCCCCGTCGAGGTCCTCGAAACTTCCGCCGGCGCCATGCCCATGGCCTTCGGACTCCGCCGCCCCACCATCCTCATTCCGGCCTGCGCCCAGGCCTGGACCGAAGAGCGCCGCCGCATGGTGCTGCTCCACGAGCTCGCTCACGTCCGCCGCGCCGATGGCGCCACCCACCTGCTGGCCCGCATCGCCGTCTCTCTGTTCTGGTGGAATCCTCTCGCCTGGTTTGCCTGGCGCCAGTTCCTCAAGGAGCGCGAGCGCGCCGCCGATGACCTGGTCCTCACCGCCGGCGAGCCCGCCGCCGAGTACGCCGGCCATCTCCTCGAAGTGGCACGGTCGCTGCAGTTCGCGCCCGCCGCATCCGCCGCGGTGGCCATGGCGCGCCGCTCCAATCTGGAAGGCCGCCTCCTCGCCATCCTCGATTCCGCCGCCGACCGGACCCACCCCAGCCGCGTCTCAGCCTTAACCGCCGCCCTGGTAGCCGTCGCTTTGGCCGCTCCCCTGGCCGCACTCCGCGCTCAGGATCCCGTCGACCCGAAAGCTCCCGACATTCAGGTCGTCTTCCGCACCGCCGTAGCGCAAAAGAATTACGATGCCCTCGACCAGGCCGCGCAGAATCTGGAAAAGCTCCGCCAGTATGAGACCGCTCAGAAGGCCCTCGAAAGCGCCCTCGCCATTCGCGAAGAGGTGGCCGGACAGCAGAGCGCTTCTTACGCCACCGGCCTGCTGAAACTCGGCGACCTGGCGGCCAAACTGGGCCAGAACGGCCCGGCCGAAGATTATTATTCCCGCGCCATCGCGTTGGGAGATTCCCCTGAAATTGTGCCGGCGCTCCTGTTTCTGTCCGGCCGCGCGCTCGGCTTAAAAGACTACCAGCAATCCGAAGCCTTGGCGCAACACGCTTTGGCGCTCGCTCCCACCGGTTCGTTGGGCGCTCGCGCGCTCCTGCTGAAGGGCAATATCTCACTCGCTCAGGACATGGCCGGCATGGCCGAATCCTATTATCTGCAGGCTCTCGGCGCCGTCAAATCCGGCTCTAGCGATGCGGCTCTCGTGATGGAGACGTACGCCCAGCTCATGCGCAAGCAATCCCGAATCGGTGAAGCCGATGCCATGGCGGATTCAGCCGTCGCCATCCGCAAGGGTCACATCGCGGAACTGTCGCCCCGGCACACCATGGCAACCACGCCCTCCCGCGTCGGCAACGGCGTCACCGCACCGGTTCTCGTCTTCAAGGTAGAGCCCGAGTATTCCCAAGAGGCCAGAGTCGGCAAGATTCAGGGCACTTGCGTACTCAGCGTCGTGATTGGCGTCGATGGCCACGCCTCCGTCATCACCCTGATGCGCAGCATCGGCTTTGGTCTCGACGAAAAGGCCCTCGACGCCGTCACGCAGTGGCAATTCAAACCCGGCACGCGGGACGGCCTTCCCGTCCCGGTGCAGGCTATGATCGAGGTCAATTTCCGCCTGTTGTAGAGAGGTTCCGCCGGGAACTAATTCGCCGGCTGGACACCCGGGGACTTATACACCGTCCCGGCCTTCATCACGAACTTCACGCGCCGCAGCGCGGCGATCTCCTTGGTGGGATCCCCGTCCACTGCGATCAAATCCGCGTACATGCCCTGCTTCACCTGCCCGATGTCCAAGTGCAGGACGCGCCCGGCCACCGAGGTCGCCGCCTTCAGCGCCTCCACCACCGGCATCCCGTAATCCACCATCAGCTCAATTTCGCGCGCGTTCTCGCCGTGCGGGAACACTCCAATGTCGCTGCCGCTCAGGATGGTCACCCCCGCATCCAGCGCCGCTTTGAAGCTGGCGCGCTTGGCGGTGATGTTCCGCGGTTCCGTCCCCTGGCCCTTGCGCCATCCGGCATACTGCGCCGTGGCGTCGCCCGCCGCCAACGTGGGGCACAGCGCCACGTGGTGCTCCACCATCATTTTGAAAATCTCCGGCGTCCCTCCATCGCCGTGCTCAATCGTCTCCACTCCCGCCAGGATTGCCCGCCGCATGCCTTCCGGCGTGCTGGTGTGGACCGACACGGGCACGCCCGCGCTGGCCGCCGTCTCCACCGCCAGCTTCATTTCCGCCAGCGAGAACGTCGGGTGCGCGCCCGGCGCGGGACCCCAACGATAATCTCCATACATCTTGATCCAGTCCGCTCCGTGCCCAATCTGGTCGCGCACCACGCGCGTCAGGCTGTCTACGCCATCGGCCTCTTCGGCGCCTTGCGGCACGCGCCATTCGAGCGCGAATCCTTTCGGCTGGTAGCTTCCCGTCGCCACAATCGCGCGCGTCGAGCACAACATTCTCGGTCCCGGTATGATTCCCTGGTTCACCGCCTGCTTCAGCTCCACGTCGGCGTAGCCGGCGCCTTCCGTGCCCAGGTCGCGAATCGTGGTGAACCCCGCCATCAGCGTCGCTCGCAGATGGTTCACCGCGCGCGCCGTCCGCAGCGCCAGTCCGTCGTGCGCCACCTGGTCGACCCACGGCGTTTCGTTGTAGGCGTGCAGCATCACGTGCGAGTGGCCTTCCACCAGCCCCGGCAGCAAGGTGGTGTCCGGCAGTTCCACCACCTTCGCGTTGGCCGCGTCGATCCCCGACGCCGGTCCCACGCTCTCGATGCGGTCGCCCGTCACCCGCACGGCCCAGCCTTCATGCATCGTATCGCCATCAAAGACCCGCGCCGGTTTTAGCACATAGGTGGTGGACGGCCCGCGCCCGCCGCCCCGCTGCGCCGTCGCCACCGCCGCGCCCACCGCAGTCATCAGGCAGGCCGCCACAATCCGTTTCCATCCCATCGGCTTTCTCCTTTAGCGGCGCTCCGGCTGGAACGCCAGGTTTTTCGAAAAGAACGGCATCACGTTCTTCTCAATTCGCTCCGCTACATGATTGATGTGGTCGCCCTCGTAAGTCTCATGGGTTGTCCACTACAAATAGAATAAGCTCGGAATCTGCTTACCGTGGAGACGCCGATACGCGGAGAAAGGCCGGAACCGGCTCGTGTGACGGAGCCGGCAACCAGGATCTTACTCCTCTCTCGTTTTCTCCGCGTCCCCGCGTCTCGGCGGTGAATCCAAATTCTTCCCCGCGGTTGACACCAGCCCAGGAACGCGATATCACTCATGAGATCCCGGGAAAGGACTGACTCTATGAAGCTCGGCTTTACTATCGCCGCTAGTGCGCTCGCCGCCCTGGCCTTCGCCACCGCTCCGGCTTTTGCTCAAGCCAAGAAAGGCGCCAAGGCCGCGCCGGCCGCCGCTGCCGCCGCGCCCCAGAAAATCGACGAAGAGTACACCAAGCTCATCAAGGAGTACTTGCAGGATCCGCGTGTCTCCACCGAACTGGTGGATCACATACCCGCCTCCGATACAGTTCCCTCTCCGCTCAAGTTTTTCGGCCGCATTCCCGGCACGCCTGGCGAGCTCACCTACGCCGCCGATATCGAACGCTATTACGAAGCCCTGGCCACAGCTTCCCCCCGCGCCAAGTTCTGGAAGATCGGCACCTCGGAGGAAGGCCGCGACCAGGTGGCCCTGGTTATTGCGGACGAAGCCACCATCGCGCAACTCGACAAATACAAAGGAATGCTCGCCCAGCTCGGTGACCCGCGCAAGATCACGCCCGACCAGGCCAAGGAGCTCTTCCACACGGCCAAGCCTGTTTATTACGCGGCCAGCGGCATCCACTCGCCCGAAACCGGCGGGCCAGAAATGTTGATCGAGTTGGCCTACCGGCTGATCGTGGAGGAAACGCCCTTCATCCAGACCATCCGCAACAATGCCATCGTGATGATCACTCCGGTCATCGAAGTGGATGGCCGCGAAAAAGTCGTCGACGCCTACTACGCTTCCAAGAAAACCGGCGTGCCGCGCAATTCCCTCATGATGTACTGGGGCAAGTACGTCCAGCACGACAATAACCGCGATGGCATGGGTCAGTTGCTCAAGTGCACGCAGAGCTTCACGCGCGCCGTGCTTGACTGGCACCCCACCATCCTCCACGACTTGCATGAAGCCCAGTCGTATCTCTACATCTCCACCGGGACCGGCCCTTACAACGTCTCCCTCGATCCCATTGCCATCGACGAATGGTGGCTCCTTGGTGAAACCGAAGTCATGGAGATGGCCAAGCGCGGCGTCCCCGGCGTCTGGACTTACGGTTTTTACGACGGCTGGACACCCAATTACCTTTTCTGGATTGCACTCACTCACAATTCTTTCGGCCGCTTCTATGAAGTTCAGAGTTACGGTCCCGATCTCAATCCCAACCTGACTCTCGGCGCCACGGCCACCAGCCGCGAATGGTACCGCCCCAATCCGCCGCTGCCCTCCATCAAATGGGGCCCGCGCAATAACACCAACATCCAGGAATCCGCCATTCTCTTCGCTATGAACCAAGTGGCCAGGAATAAGGAGCTGTATCTCGAAAACTACTACATGAAGAACAAGCGGGCCATCGAAAAGGGCACTAATGGCCCCACTTATGCCTGGTTGATTCCAGCCGGCCAGCGCCGCAAGGCCGATGCCGCCGACATGGTCAACGACCTCCGCACGCAGGGCGTCGAAGTTCACCGCGCCTCGGCCGCTTTCAAAGCCGGCTCCGTCGCCGTCGCCGCCGGCGATTACGTCATCCGCGGCGACCAGCCTTACCGCACCCTCGCCGACATGTACTTCGCCATTCAAAACTATCCGGTCGGCAACCCCAATCCCTACGACGATACCGGCTGGACCATGCAGTACATGCGCGACGTCAAGCTTGTCCCGCTCACCGATGCCACCGTGCTCTCGCAGCCCATGTCCATGATCACCTCCGACGCCAAAGCCGCCGGCGGCATCGATGGCTCCGGTTCCACCCTGATCGTGGAACATACCGGGGACAACAACCTCACCGCCTTCCGCTTCAAAAACAAGGATGTCCACATGCTGGCCGCCGAGGAGGATTTCGAACTGGCGGGCCACAAGTTCCGCGCCGGCTCCTTCATCATTCCGAACGCCGATCGCGCCCGCCTGGAACCGCAGATCAAGGATCTTGGCCTTTCCGCGTGGGCCGTGGCCGCCGCTCCCTCCATCAAGACGCACCCGCTCACCATCCCCCGCATCGGCTACGTCCACTCCTGGTCCCGCACGCAGGATGAAGGCTGGGTCCGCGCGGCGCTCGATTACTACGGCATCCCCTACACTTACTTTGCCGATAAGAACCTGAAAGACGGTAACCTGCGCAGTAAGTACGATGTCATTATTTTCCCCCACGTCGGCGGCAACGCCCAATCCATTATGGCCGGCGTGGGCGGGAACACGCCCATCCCTTATAAGAAGACCGAGCTGACGCCCCACTTAGGCGCGCTCGATTCCAGCGACGACATCCGCGGCGGCATGGGCTTTGAAGGCCTGCTGGAACTCTCCAGGTTCGTCCAGGAAGGCGGCGCTTTGATCACCGAAGCCTCCACCGCCTCCATGATGGCCGAATACGATCTCGGCGCCGGCGTGACCGTTGAGCATCCCACGAACTTATTCGCCCGCGGCACCATCCTCCGCGCGAACTTCACCGATCTCAAGAGCCCCATCGCCTACGGCTACGATGGCAGCGACCTTCCGGTCTATTTCAACCAGGATCCCGTCTTCAACGCCAGCACGGCGGGCGCGGGCGGCGGCCGGGGAGGACGCGGCGGCTCCGGCCGGGTGGACGCCTCCGGTGAAGTAATCGGCCAGAACATCACTCCCAACGCCACTCCCATACACACTTCTTCGCTCGATCTCGGCGCAGCCGCCGAAACCACAGCCGCGGCGCCCGCTGCCGGCGGTGGCCGTGGCGGCCGTGGTGGCGGCCGTGGCGGAGCAGTGGCCGCAGCCGCCCCCGGCGCACCCGACGCCGCTGCCGCTGGGCGTGGCGGCTTCGGTGGTGGCGGCTTCGGCGGCGGCCGCGGCGGCGCAGCCAATGCAGACCGCGCCCGCGTGGTCCTGCAGTTCGCCTCCAATCCCGACAACCTGTTGCTCTCCGGCACGCTAGCCGGCGGAGAAGCCCTGCAAAGCCGCGCCGCCGCCATCGACGCGCCGCTCGGCAAGGGTCACATCGTGATGTTCGCCATTCGTCCCTTCTGGCGCTGGCAAACCCAGGGCACCTACTCTCTGGCCTTCAACGCCATCGTAAACTGGGACCACCTGGACGCCGGCAAGTAGAAAGCAGAGCCGCGTTCCGCAAAGGCAATGCGCCGACTTGCAATCTCTGCTACTCTTAGGCACCACTATGTCAGCCCGCAATGGAGATAAAGCTCGCTTCCACCGCATACGCAAAGCCAGGCTTGCCCGCAGAGAACGCAACCGGGAGCTGTGCAAGAAGCTCACTTCCCGGTCACCGAAACGCCCTACCGGCGCCCAGTTGTAGCCCGCCGCTCGATCAGGACCACCCGGCCGGCCTGTTTTTCATGAGCGTCGAATGGACCTGGGATTGCAAAGACAACTTTTATGGGCGTCAAGGTCTCGATCACTTTTGCGGTGGAGGCTCTGATTATTTCGGCCCTGCTGTTCGGCTCCGCGGGAACTATCCGCTGGCCCGGCGCGTGGGCGTACCTCATCCTGTTCTTCACCGGGGCCATTTGGATCACCCTTCTGCTGGCAAGGCGCGATCCGGCGCTGCTCGCCGAGCGAATGAAATTTGGTGCGCAAAAAGGGCAGCCGGTCTGGGACCGTATCTTTCTTCTGGCCATGACGGTCGCCTGGTGCGGCTGGCTGGCTCTGATGGGCCTGGATGCGGTCCGCTTCCGCTGGTCCGTGATGGCGGTCTGGCTGCAATGCGCCGGCGGGGCGTTGATGGTGTTGTCGTTTTGGATGATCGGCCGCGTGTTTCGGGAGAATCCGTTTCTGACCGCGGTTGTGAAGGTCCAGACTGAGCGCGGGCACAGGGTGATTTCCACCGGACCATACGCCATAGTCCGGCATCCGCTTTACGCCGCCATACTGATCTATCTGGCGGCGAGTGCATTGGTGCTGGGCTCCTGGTACGGCCTCGCAGCCTCGCTGGTTCTTGCGGGCGCCCTCGGTTTTCGGACAGCCATGGAGGATCGGGTACTGCGGCGCGGCCTTGAAGGCTACACAGAGTACGCCGCCCGGGTTCGATACCGGCTGATTCCGTTTATCTGGTAAGCGGCACTCCGGGCAGTCCTTTGGTATACTGCCGCAATGGCAAATATCGATCGATTCGCGCTGGGATCTTTTTGCTGGTTCGAATTGGGCACCACGGACCAGAACGCGGCCAAGAGTTTCTATAAATCCCTGTTCGGTTGGGACGCCAATGACATGCCAATGGGGCCGGGAGACTTTTACAGCATGTTTGTGCTGGAAGGGCGGAATCCGGGCGCCGCATATACACTGAGGCCGGAAATGCGGGCGCAGGGAGTTCCACCGCACTGGGCCATCTATATCGCGGTGGAAAGCGCCGACCAGGCAGCCGCCAAGGCTGTGAAGGCCGGCGGCACGCTAATCAAAGAACCCTTCGACGTGTTTGACGTGGGGCGGATGGCGGTGATCAAGGACCCAACCGGAGCGGTTTTTCAGGCATGGCAGGAGAAACGGCCTCACAGCAACGGAATTTCGGGAGTGCCGGGGACGTTCTGCTGGGCCGATTTGTGCACCCGCGGCGTGGACGCGGCCGCCCGGTTCTATAGCGCAGTATTTGGCTGGCAGATTACCAAGGGCGAGAACGACAATTCCGGATACCTGCACATCAAGAACGGCGAGACATTCATCGGCGGCATCCCTCCGGCGCAGTTTTTGCCCCCCAATGTGCCGCCGCACTGGCTGCTGTACTTCTACGTTAGCGACGCGGACGCATCCACCAGGAAATTGCAGGAACTGGGCGGCCAGGTGTACATGGGACCCATGACCATGGAGAAGGTGGGCCGCATGTCGCTGGTGGCCGATCCGCAGGGCGCCGGTTTCGCGCTTTTCACGCCTGCGCCGCACTAAGCAGTAGCGGCCCTGGCGCCCGCGCCGCGCAGCCTAAACTCTGCCGGCGTGCAGTTCGCTCCGTTTCAACC
Organism: Bryobacterales bacterium; assembly: GCA_963842505.1. GTDB lineage: Bacteria > Acidobacteriota > Terriglobia > Bryobacterales > Bryobacteraceae > PALSA-129. The sequence goes on along the minus strand of CAWJGZ010000001.1, from coordinate 1,937,301 downwards.
AGTTGGCCAGAAACAACGCGGCGATGACAAAGGCTGGAACAGCGATCATCAGAATCCAGATCAGTCTGAATCTCACGGGCACGGGGCGCGACATGGACACTACCCACGCGATATACAGCAAACCGGCCGCCGCATACAGCGCCGCGCCGATCCACTCCCACCGCCAAGCCAGAACCAGCGCCGCGATCAGCACGAACACCGGTATCAGGTGCATGAGCAAGGCCAGCGCGGTCGGCCAGAACCCGACATGTTCCTCGAAAACGTCCAGGGCGAAGAGGCTCAGAAAAGCGATGAACGCGATGGACAGCGCGCGCGGCGTCCAAAACAACGCCCGCCGGGAGAATTGCGTCATAATTGCCTCCGTGTGTCCGGTATAGACGATTTCACGGCGCGAAGCAAAGGGGTCACGGGCGGGCGAACCGGCGGCACAGCTATGATTAAAGGGAATGGCGCAAATCCTGGATGGGTATCGCGTTCGCGATGAGATCATGAGCAAGTTGAAGCCCCGGGTGGAGGCGCTGGCCGCGGCCGTCCGTCCGCCGGGCCTGGCGGTAGTGCTGGTGGGAAATAATCCCGCATCGGAAATTTACGTCCGCAATAAGATTAAAGCCTGCCATGACCTGGGAATTTATTCGGAAAGCATCACGCCGGCCGATACGGTGTCGACGGAGGAAATGCTGCGGGTAGTGGGCGGACTGAACCAGCGCGCCGATATCGATGGCATTCTGGTGCAGCTCCCGTTGCCGCGGCAAGTGGATACCAAGCGAATTCTGCTGGCGGTGGAACCGGCCAAAGATGTGGATGGGTTTCATCCGTGCAATGTGGGCAGGCTGGTGGCGGGATTGCCGGGACCGCGGGCCTGCACGCCGGCGGGGATTCTCGAGTTGCTCAAACGGTACGGGATCGAAATTGCGGGAAAGCGGGCCGTGGTGGTGGGGCGCAGCGACATCGTGGGCAAGCCGGTGGCGTTTCTGCTGTTGCACGAGCACGCCACGGTGACGATCTGCCATTCGAAGACGGCGGACCTGGCGGCGGTGTGCCGGGAAGGCGATATTCTGGTGGCGGCGATGGGGCGGGCGGCGTGGATTACGGGGGAATATATCAAGCCCGGAGCGACCGTGATCGATGTCGGGACTAACCGCATCGGCAACCGCGACGAAGCGGCACGGATTTTCCGAAATTCCGCCGATAGAATGGACGTGTTCGACAAACGCGGCAGTGTGCTGGTGGGCGACGTTCATCCGCTGGATGTGGCCGGAATAGCGGGAGCGTACACGCCGGTTCCGGGCGGAGTGGGACCGCTGACCATTGCCATGCTGATGGCGAACACCGTGGCCGCGGCGGAGCGGCGGCCGGGGATATGTTGAAAGTGGGCCTGACGGGGGGGCTGGCGTCCGGCAAATCCTTCGTGGGCGAAACGCTGGCGGAATGCGGCTGCCTGCTGATCCAGGCGGATGAGCTGGGACACGCGGCGCTGGAGCCGGGTGGAGAGGCATACGCGGAGGCAGTGCGGGAATTTGGGCGCGAGATTCTGGACGGAGACGGGAGAATCGATCGCGCTGCGCTGGCGGCGCGGGTGTTCGGAGCGCCGGAGCGGCTGGAGCGGCTGAACGGCCTGGTGCATCCGGCGGTATTGCGCCGGGAAGACCGGTTGTTGGCGGATTTCCGGGCGCGCGAGCCGCGGGGAATCGCGGTGGTGGAAGCGGCCATCATGATCGAGACGGGAAGCTACAAGCGTTATGATCGAATCATACTGGTGGCTTGCCGGGAAGATCAGCAGGTGGAGCGCGCGATGCGGCGGGAAGGCGCCCGGGAAGCCGATGTGAGGGCGCGGTTGAGCCAGCAGATGCCGCTGGAAGAGAAACGAAAGTATGCCGATTTCGTCATAGATACGTCGGGGGAAAAAGAGGATACCGTGCGGCAAACCCGGGCTGCCTATGAAGCCTTACGGAGAATGGAATTATGAAGATTCTGCGACCTTTGGTCTGGGCCACCGTGATGGTGGCGGCATTCGTGTACATCACTTCGGTGACGCATTGGGACTTTGCCCGGGTGCGTTCGGCGGGGCGTTTGTGGAGCGAGCCGGCGTCGGCGGCCACGGGGTATGCGCCGGATGAGCAGAACAATATCGACATCTACAAGAATTGCCGGGACGCCACGGTAAACATCACCTCGCGCGTGTACATGGAAGACATATTCCTCCAGATTTACCCGCAGGACGGCACGGGATCGGGCTTCATCATCAACCCGGAAGGGGAGATCCTGACGAACAACCACGTGGTGCAAGGGGCTTCGCAACTGACCGTGAAACTCGCGGACCACAAGGAATACAAGGCCAAAGTGCTGGGGCGGGATCCGCGGAGCGACCTGGCGCTGATCAAGATCGACGCGGGGAAAAAGCTGCCGGCGCTGCGGCTGGGAGATTCGGACAACGTCGTGGTTGGGCAGAAAGTGCTGGCCATCGGGAATCCGTTCGGGTATGAAGGAACACTGACGACCGGTGTTGTGAGCTCGCTCGGCCGGAGCATCCGGACCGAAGACAGCCGAGTGCCGCTCGAAGGGATGATCCAAACGGATGCGGCCATCAATCCGGGCAACAGCGGCGGGCCGCTGCTGGATTCGCACGGCAGCGTGATCGGGATCAACACGGCCATCGTGGGGCAGGGGAACGTAGGGATCGGGTTCGCGATGCCGATCAGCCGGGCGAAGGCAATGCTGGACGAATTCCAGAAGAACGGGCGCATTTCGCGTCCGACGCTGGGCATCCGGACCGTCTATATCGCGGGAGATCTGGCGGAGGAGTTGCACTTGCCCGCGTCGGGCGGGCTATTGATTCAAAGTGTGGAAGACGGATCGCCGGCGCGCGAAGCGGGCTTGCGCGGGCCGCAGAGTGCGGTGATCGCCGGGAATTACCGGCTGGGCGTGGGCGGCGATTTCATCACGGCGGTGGAAGGCCAGAAAGTGGAAGGCAATGAAACCCTGCAGCGAGTGATGAACCGCAAGCGCGGCGGAGACATGCTGGAACTGACGGTGTATCGCAACGGCAGGAACGAAACGGTGAAAGTGCATTTGGGCGAAGCGCCGACGGTGCTCTAACGCCCGATGCCGGAATACTACAGGGGCGGGCTAGCGCCAATGCTGTTCACTAAAGCCTGGCGTCGGGGGTGGGACAGACGATCGGTTTTAGTCGTCTGTCAGGCGCCCTCTTCAGCTAAGCATGACAGGCCACGAAAGGCGATGGCCCGTCCCACTTAACTGAACAGTATTGGGGCTAGCGGCGCCCCGGTAGCAGCAAATCTTGAAGTCGGAGGCCTACCGCATCTGGCCGGCTTCGGTCTTCATGATTTGGGCGTTGTGCCACGCCTGCTGGGTGTATGGTCCGGTGATCTTCGCGCAATCTTCACTGAACTTGGCGCCTTCCAGCACTTTGGCCTTGCTGTTGGTCATCTTGCCCAGATTGTAGTTGGCCACGCCCAGATGGAACAATGCCGGTCCCAACATGGCGTCGTTGCCCTTGATCAGCGGCAGAGCGGCCCGCAAATCCTTGTCGGCGGCCATGTATTGTTGCCTTTCGCCGTGAATCACGCCGGCGATCCAGTGACCATACTCCAGGGATATATCGTGTTGCCGCTGCCAATCGGCCTCCGGGATGTTCTCCGGCCTGGTGTGCTTGCCGGCCGCCGCCACCAGGCGGTTGGCGTAAGCCAACGCCTTGTCGGGCGACTTCGCCTGCGCATTTCGGGCCGCCACCAGCAGCAAATCCTCGTTCTCCGGCAGATTCTGCAGGCCCTTATCGACGATTGCCGGAATCTTCGCCGCAGCGCCAGACTCGGTCAACGCCACCAGGTAAGCGCCATATCCCTGGTCCAGATATTTGCTCTTGGGGTTCTGCACTTCGAGCGTCGACATCAGATCCACCGTCGTGGCCGCCGGTCCCTTAATGGCCGTTACGTACAGCGCATACTCGGCGTAGGATTCGACGTCCTTCGCGTACTTCACCCGGTCGGTCCAGCCTGCCTTCTCGTCGGCGCTAGCCGGAGCAGGCTCGGCGGCAGCTTCCTTCGCCAACCCGCCGGCTTCCACCGCCAGTTTTTTCACCAGTTCGGCGTCACCTTTGGCTTCTGCATCCTTCAAGGCTTGGAAAGTACTATCCAGATCGGCGGCGGCCACCAACAGAGGTACGCCAACCATAACCATCGCTACAGTCAGAACAGAGAGTTTCATACCTGATTCTCCTGCCTATTTAAGGTATTAGGACTTATGAATCGTACATCTCAATTTTGCGCGTTCTTGTTTCGCAATGCAAGCCTCCGTAAACGCAAAACGGGCCCGGAGGCATGGTCGCCGCCGGGCCCGCCTGAAAATACAGGGTCGTTAGAAGTTCACGCGCACCACGAATTCGATCATCCGATTGCCGGGATCCTGGGAGTTCGAAATATCGCTGTACGCGGTGGTGGTCTGACCGAAAGTTCCGCTCGACGGGCTGAGCGTGCCGAACTGGAAGTTGGTGAGGTTCAGGCAATCCAGGCAGTTGGCCTGAATCGACAGGTTGGCCTTCTCATGGGCGAACGTTACCTGTTTCCGCAGGCTGACATCGAAGTGATTCTGCCATGGGCCATAGAGGTAGATCCGGTACCCGAACTTGTTGGGGGCCAATTGCGGACCCACGTACGGCGAGCTTGCGTTCAGGTTCGTCCAGCTCAATCCGCTCGCTTCGAACGCCGCCTGAGAGTTGGTAATCAGGGATTGGGGCAGGAACCCCACCAGGCCGATACCGTTGGAGCCGGTCGTCTTGTAAACCGACATCTCGCTTTGCAGTTGGGCCGTGGTCATGTTTTGCAGCACCACGCCGGTATCGTTGTTGTTCATACCGGTGCGGCTGGCGGTAACCTGGCCGGGCGCGCCCGACTGGCTGCGGGCGATGCCGGTAATTTGCCACCCTCCCGCGATCTTCTTCAATGCCGTATTGTTGCCGGAGAGGAACGGCTTGCCCGGCCCGAACGGCAACTCATAAATGAAGTTGGCCTTGATGGCGTTGCGGATATCGAAGCCCGGAGTCAGTTTGTCCAGTCCCAGGTTCCGGAAGGTAGTGGGCGTATTATAAACCACGCCGTTGGCCGTGGCGCCATCCGCCAGGCTCTTCGAGAAAACGTAGTTGGCCTGGATTTGCAATCCGGAAGCCATCCGGCGCCGGTACTCGATCACCCCGGAATCATAGAAGGACTTGCCCCAATCGGTGACCAGGTAGGAGCCGCCGCTGGCTACCGACGGATTGACGATGAACAGGTTGGGCGGATATCCCGCCGACACCAGGCGTCCCATGTATGTGGCGTTGGAATAGATGACATTCGCCAGCGAACCCGCCCGGTTCTGGCGGATGTAGGTGGCGTAGGAGGAGTTGTTGGTGAGCGAGCCAAGGGCGTTTTGCAGGATCGGGATATTCACCTGTCCGGGCAGGCCCTGGTTGCTGAAGTTGTTGCTGTTGGTGTTGAGGATGTTGCCTCCGCGCGCAATCAGCAGGTTGTTGTAAGCGTTATAGAAGTCGGTCAGGAACCCGCTCTCGAAGAGGTTGACTTCGTTGAGGTCCACCTGGCGCCATCCATGCACTTCGTGGTTGCCGACGTAGCGGATTTCCACCACGTTGGTGTGCGCGAATTCCCTCTGGAAGCCCACGTTCCAGCTCTCCACGTACCCCACATGCAGTTTGGGGTCGAAGGCGTTGATGGAGGCCGTCGGAGTGCTGCTCATGGGATAGTTGGGCGCCGTGGGAACAGGGTACATGGGCAGCGTGGCCTGGCTAAAGAGCACGCTTCCCGGTGCGCCGAAGTACTGCGGGTAGTTGACGGGGTCGACGCTCGCCGGGTACGTGACGCCGGGGTTGGCGCCGTACATCGATGAGAAGACCTCGGTGCCTTCCCGGACAGTGGCAATAGAGAAGCCCGCGCGCAGTACCGAGGACCCCTGGTGATCGCCGAAAAGCTGGCCGAGCAGGCCCTTCACGCGGGGAATCTGCCAGGCGAATCCTACGTTGGGATTCCAGCTCTTAGGCGTGGCGTAAGCCGTCACGGACGATAGCGGCACGAAGGCCGGAATGGCTGGAGCGTAAGCCGCGCCTCCCGAGACGGTTGCCATTCCGCCGGTGTATACGCCAGGCTTAAACATGTCGCCTACGCCGGAAATACCGTAGGCGGCCTGGATGGTGGACGCGGTGTAAATGCCGCTGAGGTTTTCAAACGGCATCTGTTGTTCGTAGCGCACTCCCAAATTCACCGTAAAATTGGGAGCAACGCGCCACTGGTCTTGCACGAACAGCCCGAACTGGCGCTGCTGGTCGCGGTCGGTGGCCGGAGTATTGTAGGCGTATTGATGCGTGGTCTCGCTCTCCACCACCTGCCGGCTGATGCTATACACGCGGCCAGTGAGGACGGCATAGAGACCCGCGGCGCTGTCCATCTGCGTTTGGGTTGCCCCGGCCATGCTCGCCGAAGTGAACACGTCGGTCGACCCGTTGTGCACGGGGTCGCCGGAGTTGATGCCGAAGTAAATGGTAGGCAGGGTTTCGCTGCCGATCGAAATGTTCCACAGATTGATCTGTGAGAAGTCGCCGCCCACGCTCAGCATGTGCGAGCCTTTCAGCCACGAAACCGTGTCGCTGAACTGCTTGATTGGCGAGTTGCGCCGCTGCGGGCTGGTTGCCGTAGTCACACCGGAAAGGCTATCGAATCCATCTGTCCCAAAGTTAGGAATATAGCCCCTCCACGCCGAGTAATTCGCCCCGGATTGGGCTCCGTCATAGAACACCACGGTTCCGCCGTTGAGCCCGCCGTGGAAATCGTTGGTGAGGTGATTCGTGATGGCGGAGCGGAGCGCGATCGTGCCCATGAACCGGTTGCTGTGCTGCCCGGTGTTGACGTTGGTGCCGAGCACGTCGCCCGTGCCCGGATAGACGTCCACCACGCCGTTCAGCACGTCCGGGATGGTGTAATACATATTGTAACTGTAGGTCAGCGAAATCTGGTTGCGGCTGTTGAGGTTGTAGTCCACGCGGGTCATGGACAAATGCCTGCGGTCGGTGCCCGACGCCGCATAGCTGAGAGTGTCGCCATTGTAATCGCCGCTGGGGATATTGTTCTTCAGCGCGCCGTTTCCGGTTAGCGCCAGGATCTGGCTGAAAGTATTGCTAATGATGGGGTCCGGAGTGCTGTTGAATCCGGCTGCCTTGGCCAGCGCGAGGACATTGACCGTGTGCAGTGCGCCGGTTGAATCCGCATATTCATAGGTGCCAGCCGCCGCGCTCGGCGTAATCACCGTGCGGCTTTCCGGCGCTGATTGCGGCATCAGGCGGAATTCAATGTTGGTGAAGAAGAATAACTTATTTTTCAGGTCCACGACTTTCGGAATATAGATCGGTCCGCCTACGTGGAAACCAAACTGGTTGAGTTTGATGATGTTTCGGGACAAGTGGTTGATCGTGTTGAAGTATGAGTTGGCGGTTAGATCGGTGTTGCGGTTCTGCCAGAACGCTCCGCCATGAAACTGGTTCGTACCGCCCTTGGTGACGAACTTGACTTGGGCGGCGCCTTCCCCAGTCGAATTGGCATCGAAGGCCGCGGTGCTCAAAGTCACTTCCTCCACCGAATCCATCTGAATCGGAATGTAGGTGTAGTAGCCGTTGCTGCTCTTGAGCAACTGGTCTTGCGTGTTCAGCCCATCCACCGTCACGCTGAGCGAACCGTTGGGCAGACCGTTGATGGTGGAATAGCGGTCGGATGTGGCCGTCTGAATTCCCGGCAGGGACATCAGCATGTCCATGCCGCTGCGCGTGATGGTGGGCAACTCGGTCATCTGACGTCTTTCCAGGCTGCTATTGACGGTGGCCGAAGTGGCCTGCACCAGTTCCTGGGTGCTGGACACCTCCACCGTCTCGGTCATTTGCCCGAGTTCCAGCTTGGTATTCACCGTTACGGGAATGCCGGAGTCCATCACCACATGATCGACGATCAGGTTACGAAAGCCCTTCATCGTAACGCTCACCCGGTACGTTCCCTGGGACAAAGCAGGCACGGCCCATACTCCGTGCTCGTTGCTCGTAGCCTTGAAACTGGCCCCTGTATCGCTGCTGACGACGGTCACTTCCGCCCCCGCGACTACTGCGCCTTGCGGATCGGTGACAGTCCCGTCCATTTGCGCAGTGGTGATCGCCGTCTGTGCAAAAGCAATGCACGCAGACAGAGCCAACAATGCGAGTACTCTTCTCATGCTTCGACAACCCCCTAATTTTAAATAGACCCGCTACCTTCACTCGCTCCGTGAATGCACAACTCCCCAGAGCGGCACCAAAACCAGAACGGTGGTGGCTAAGAGTATCCCACAGGTCCAATTTTGTTTCAAGATAAAACGGTTCATTTATCTTAATTTAAAGACGTAAGGGCAGAATCGATGATTTTGCAACAGGCCACCAGTCGGTTTTTTCGACATACTCACACTCGTTTCAGTCCGGTAATTCGACACATCGAACACAACTGGTGCGATCCTATCAGCATGCCCGAACTGCCCGACGTCACCATCTACGTCGAAGCCATCGCGGCCCGCACCGTCGACCACCGCCTTGACTGCGTTACCGTTTCCAGCCCGTTCCTGCTGCGCTCCGCCGCTCCGCCTGTCGAAGCCACTCACGGTAAGCACGTCCGCCAGGTGGTACGCGCCGGCAAACGGATCGCGATCGGCCTCGAAGACGACCTCTGGCTTGCCCTGCACCTCATGATCGCCGGGCGTCTGCACTGGCGCGACGCTCCCGTCAAAGCCGCCGCCAAGCCGGCCGCCCGCAATCTCCTGGCCGCTTTCACCTTCGATTCCGGCACCCTCACCTTCACCGAAGCGGGCACGCAGCACCGCGCCTCGCTGCACGTTCTCTCCGGCCCCGCCGCTCTCCGGTCCCTCGACGCCGGCGGCCTCGAAATTTTCCAAGCCTCGCTCCCCGCCTTCGCCGCCGCCCTGCAATCCGCCAATCACACCGTCAAACGCGCGCTCACCGACCCGCACATTTTCAGCGGCATCGGCAACTCCTATTCCGATGAGATCCTGCATCGCGCGCGTCTCTCGCCGGTCTCGCTCACTCAAAAACTCGCACCCGACCAGATCGCGCAACTCTACGCCGCCACGCGCGAAACTCTCGTCGAATGGACCGATCGCCTGCGCGCCCAATGCCGCGGCGCGTTCCCGGAGAAGGTCACCGCCTTCCGCGAAGGCATGGCCGTCCACGGCCGCTACGGCCTTCCCTGCCCCCGCTGCGGCGCTCCCATCCAGCGCATCCGTTATGCTTCGAACGAAACCAACTATTGCGCTCCCTGCCAGACCAATGGCAAGCTCCTGGCCGACCGCGCGCTCTCCCGCCTCCTGCGCGAAGATTGGCCGCGCTCCCTCGACGAACTCGAAGCCCTCAAACGGCGCTGACTGCCGCTTGGCGCGCGACACAAAAGCCGGATTCACGCGGCCCCCGGGCACAGCGCGGCAAGCCGCAACCAGCGTACTTCTAAAAGAGCCCAAAGGGCGAAAGATGACAGCTCAGGGCGCGATGCCCTGGTCCAGGTCGCCAATTGACCAGCCCCGGAACGGGGCGAAAGGTGCGAGCGGGCCCGGATTCTTACGCCCCGTTCCGGGGCTAATGGTCTTGCGAGGGGTTCCCAGTGCTGGCGCACTGGGCTTCCATGAGAAGGCCGGTCTGTGTCAAGGGAAAACTGCTGGCATGGTTGTCCTCTTGCGGAGTGAACTAAGCCTGCCATTCCCTCATCTCTGAAATCGGCCCTTGCGTCGGAGCCGGGCCCCGTCAAGGCCGAGCGCTGCGACCGGAGGGAGCAAGCGAGCCGAAGGGTAGCCTTGACGGGTGGCTCCGATGCGACACAAAGGGTGATGAGGGAATGGCAGGCGCGCCCGCGGCGGTGCTTTCTCATCGCGCCGCTGGCTCGGCCACTGTTCTGTTCGTCCGCCCGGTTCGCCCTGCTTCCATTCGCACTATGAGTGAGCCCCTCGGGCTCGTGCCTGTTGGCGTTCTCGATTACTTCCGGGTGCTGCCATCTAAAGAGCGACCTTCTGCTCACCATGACTGGTGAGCTTTGATCCAGCCCAGTGTCGCAGTCACCCGAACTCGGCGATACGTACATCCTCGTTGCCCTGATACCTTTCTCGGTCCATCCCAACTGGCTGATCCCCACTCTCGTTCGTTCTCCGTTCGCTCGCTTTCGGCCGGCGCTTCAGGCGGCTGCCGGCACGGGCGCCACCTGGCTGTTCCGCAGCGGTTCGTACACTTCGCCCGTCACCCATAGGTGATGCAGCAGCACCGCCAGTTTCCGCGCTACCGCTACGCGCGCTTTCTTCTTCGCCCCTTGGCCCCCGCGCGCCACCAGCTTTTGCCCGAACCGCCGCAAATCGCTATCCCGCCCGCTCCGTCCCAGAATCACATGCGCCCCCTGCACCAGTATTTTTCGCAGGTATATGTCGCCTTCCTTGCTGATTCCCAGCTCCGGATCGCTCCCCCCGCTTTGCCGCCGCCGCGGCCTCATCCCCAAGTACGCCCCTACGTCGCGGCTTCGCTGGAAGCGATGCGGGTCTTCCAAGGTGAGAACAAACGTCAGCGCCATCAATACTCCCACCCCTCCCACCATCGTCAGCAACCCAACTTCCGGGTACCGTTCCCGGGCGATCCTCTGGATGGCAACGTCGTATTCCTGGATGCGCGCGCTCAGTTCTCCGATGTGTTTCAGCAGCGGCTCGATGGCCTCTTTCAAAGCCGGCGGCAAGTCCTTGGCCAGCTCCTCATTGACGTACCGCGCATCGCACTTCCGCAGCCGCTCCCCAAACGATTTGGTCAATCCTCGGGCCGCATTAATCAATCGGGTCCGCCCTTCCACCAAGGCCGCCCGCGTCCGGATCACCGTCAGGTCCGCCTGCGCCGCTTCGCTGCGGTGACGGATCGGAAACAGTAGCTTCGGGTCCATCCTCCCCAACCGCGCCAGAGTTTCGGCATCCAGCCGGTCCTGCTTGTTGCTGCTGGCCGCAATCAGTCGCGTGCGGCGCGGATTCGCCACGATCACCTCATGTCCCAGGGACCTCAGATGGCGGCTCACCCAGGGCGAGTGCGTCCCCACTTCCAGCACCACGCGACTGTGCGGCAGCGCCCCAAAAACGCGGTTCAGATCCTTCTTCGTGGTCGCCACCGACGCTGCCCGTATGACCTCACCGTCTTGGTTCAGGATGCAGTAGCGCGAGCTCCGGTCCCCCAGATCAATTCCCACGGTTAAGTTCCCGTCTAGTTGCTTGCGGCTCTTCCGATTTTGCTTCGGCTTTTCGATGGTATTCTTCTTCATGGCTGGTCTCCTTTTTGCACCGGACAGTGCTTTGTGGGAGCATATCGCATCCCGCCGGGAGACCGGCCTTCTCATTCCATCTATTCTCTTTCGTCCTACGGACTTGGGCCGCGGAAAAATCTTCGCGGCCCGCAAAGAAACAAAAACGTAGTAGTACAGAGCCGCGAGCGTCGGCGAGCGGCCGCCACGCAGCGTAGCGATGGCCGCTCACTCACGCTCGCGGTTCTGGGCTGAGCCTGAAATCCGAAATTGGATAATTAACCCCCGCTCTTTCAGCGGGTTAGGTGCTGAAAATCCAACTTCGGCGAAGTTGGATTTTCACAACGCAAGGGGTTCAAAGCAAATCAGATAATTCGCAACGCGGGTTCAACTTCGGAATTCAGGCTGAGTAGTTGGCACGCGCAGGAAAGGTCATGAACCCGGATCAAACCCCGACATCGAGGAGCGGCTCCTGAGCCTGGCGCCGCGGGGCTAGCTCTGGGCTAGCTCAGGGCTAGGGGTTGAGTCGAAAAAGCGGGGCGCCGGTTGGAAAGGCGGCGTTGCGGGCCGGAGGCCTACTCCACGAACGCGTCACTCATACCGCAGCGCTTCGGTGGGGCTCAAGTGCGCGGCCCGGTTCGCCGGGAGGATGCCGAAAATCAGTCCCACCAGGCAGGAAACGCCGAACGCCACCACAATCGCCACCCACGAAATCGGGATGCGGATATCGGCGAACAAAGTGACGCTCAGCGGAATGGCGACGCCCACCAGGATGCCTAAAAGGCCGCCGGACAGGCTCACGATCATCGCCTCGGTGAGAAACTGCAAGAGAATTTTCCGCGCGGACGCGCCCACGGCCAGGCGCACGCCGATTTCGCGCGTGCGCTCGGTGACCGTCACCAACATGATGTTCATGATGCCGATGCCCGAGATCAGCAGCGTGATGGCGGAAACCAGGATCAACACCATCGAAAGGATCAGCGAGATATTTTTGGCGGCGTTCAGAATAGCGGTCAGGGTGTCGACGCGGTAGCGCGCCCCGGGCCGATGGCGCGCTTCCAGGATCTCTTGCACCCGGCCGGCCACGCGATCCACTTCCCGCGGAGCGCGCACCTGGACATACAGCGGGTCGATGCGCTCCACCGGAGTGAAGTAGCGCAGCACGGTAATCGGAATCAAGACCGTGTCGCGCTCCACCTCGGATTGTCCGAAGGTTTCGACTTTCTCGTGAAACGTGCCGATGACGGTGAACGGCAGGCCGTACAGCCGGATCACCTGGTTCGGAGCGGCGGCGCGGGACCCGTAGAGACGCTCCGCCAGATGGTCAGTGAGCAGCGCCACTTTTTCCCGCCGCGTGACTTCCCCCAAATCAAGAAAACGCCCGGAGCTGATCACGATGTTGCGCACCGCCTGATAATCCTGGTCGCTGCCATTGACTTTCACGTCCTGCATGCGGCCGTCGATCAGGGTCTGCGCGGCGTCCGACATTACTCCGGTGGCAGCCACGATATCGGAACCGAGTTCCTGACGCATGGCCTCGACATCGGCCATCTTGACGTAGTCGGCATCGGCGGCCACGCTGGTTGGTCCGGACGTAACGAAATAGCCAAAAATGATGTTGGAGCCGATGCCCTCGATCTGCTCCAAAATGTAGTCCCGGCTGGTGAGCGAAATGGTGACCACCAGGATGACGGAGGCCGTGCCGATCACCATGCCGAGCCCTGTGAGCAGAGATCGGATGGGGTTGGCGCGGAGCGCCTGTATGCTGAATCGGATCGCCTCGCCGAGAAACATGCGCGGGCTTAACCGCCCTGCACGAGTCGCAGAAGTTTGGCAGCTTCGGACTTAGGTGGGTCGTCGGGCGTGATCGTGGCGCTCATGTAACGCTTGAGCAGTTGCTTAGCAATATCCAGATTATAATGCGCTTTCACGTAGATTTCAGCGGTGGCGTAGATCAACCTGGGGTTGTTTGGCGCAGCCTTGTGGGCGCGCGCCAGCACCTGGTCGGCTTCGTCCAGGCGGCCGCGGCGGACCAGGAAACGGGCGAGGTCGAGGAAGCGGCCAATCTGATGCGGAGCCACATCCAAAGCACGCCGCAGTTGCTCCTCGGCGCTGGAGTATTGCTTGCGCCTCTCGGCCAGCTTTGCCTGCATGGCGAGGCCTTCGGGAGGGCTGATGCCGCCAACTTGTTTCGCGGTGGCTTCGGCCTTCTCCATTCCGCCGCCCAAAAATCCGGGAGCTTCCAGGTAATATTCGAAGAGGTCGCTTTGGGCGTCGAGATTGGCAGGATTCAAACTGACGGCCTTTTCGAGATATTGGCGCGTTTTGGCCGCGTATCCGGGCGCCGTGAAGGGGCTGGCGGTTTCCGCGCGCCGGCCGAAGGCGCGGCCCAGCCACAGGGTATATTCGGCGTTGGCGGGATCCAGCTCAGTGGACTTCTCCAGGGCCTCGCTCGCCTTTTTGAACTCGCCTTCCATATAGTAGTCGCGCCCGAGCAGCGCGTAGACCGCGGCGTCTTTGGATGAAATCGCCAGCAGAACTTTAATAGATTGCTGGAAATCTGTGGCATTATACAACTTATGCGCCTGCTCATAGTCCGCGCCGGCCGCCCAAGCGGAGCCTGCCGCAACCAATATCAGCGCGAGTTTCTTCACACTACCCAACCCTCTGTCCCTCATTATATCCGCTATATGCACCTATATAGATGAGTATGAAGGAGCCTGCGTTTCGATGGATTACCTGGTGACGGCGCCGGCAGGGTGGGTCTGGCGGGAAACTCGAGCCAACTCTTTACGCAACAGGAGATTGTCGGGGTACTCCTTGGCCAGTCCCGCCAGCAGCCTTTCGGCATCTTCGGGCCGTTTTTCGCGCAACGCAATCACCGCCAGCAGCATGCGCGCGAAGGGGCCATAGTATTTGCCCTTTTGGACGACCAGCGTCAGTTCCGCGATGCCCTTGGTCTTGCTGCCCTCCACGGAATCCATGTGGACGAACCAGCGCACGAAAAACGGGAGGCTGCCGACAATATACTCGGCCGTTCCGAAGGTCATGTAGGCATCCACGACGGGCGGATTCAGTTCCAGCAGCTTCTTGGCCCAAACGTGGCTCTTTTTGGCAAGCGAGAAACTGCCGAAGCGCCGCTTCTCGACCAGGGCCGCGTAATCGGTGACCAGGCCGGTCGTCATGCAGAGCGCCAGCAGAGCATCGGGATCGTCGGGCTTGACGGCCAGCCGCGCGTTGGCAAGGCGGTCTGATTCGGCTACGGTATTGAAGAACTTCTGGCGGATCACGGGATCGGGAATTAACTTGCGGCGGTCCACCACCTTGTCGTCATCGGTGAAAAAATCCAGTTCCAGGATCTTGAGCCGGTCCAACTCGGCGAAGAGATAGGCGGCGGACTTGACGGCGAGGACCATGGGGGCTTGAGGATCGAGTTGATGCTGGCGGTCGAGGATCTCGTGGGCAGTCTTAAAATCGAAATCGTAGAGCCGCGCGTAGGCTGCCTGAAGAGCAACTTCGGTATTGGCGTAGGAGACCGCGGGGGGTTGTGCCGCCGCGCAGGAACTCAACGCGACGATGAGCAATGCAATCAGGCGCGACCAGCAGTATACCGCCTTCGGGGATTTTGGAACGTGGGATCTCACTTATAGTCTACTCGACGGATGGCCGCGCACCCTGGTTACAGTTGCTTTTGCACCAAGCGGCACAGACACGCCGGCGGACCTTGGTCACAGTAATAATGACATGATAACTCCCATCGAGGAGAGCTCCGATGGGCAATGTGAAAATGGCGCCAGGGGCATTGTGCATCGCGTCCGGCGCGCTGACGGTACGGCCGGGCATGCCGAGGAACGCGCTATCGGCTATGCTTGTACAGACTTTGTGTTGACCGACCTCTATCGACTGCTGCCGCCGGAAGGCGTCAAGATCGCGCTGGTATTATTCCTCTCTTTCTTGACGGGCCTGGAACGCGAAGAACGATTCTCGGCGAATGGGCGCCTGTCGTTCGGCGGCGTGCGCACCTATCCCCTGATCGGCCTCATGGGCTACGGCATCTCGCTGCTGGCCGGAGGCCAGACGCTGCCGGTGATGCTGGGCTTTGCCGTGCTGGGCGGCTTCCTGATGCTGTCCTACCGCAACAAGCTGGCAACTTCGCAATTCACCGGCGTCACCTCCGAAATGTCGGCGCTCACCACCTACGTGGCGGCGGCGCTGGTGTACCGCGAACAGTTCTGGATCGCCACTGCCCTGTCGGTCGCCAGCATGATGCTGCTGGAGCTGAAAACGGCGCTGGAGGGTCTCACCAAGCGCGTACCCGCCGATGAAATCTTCACATTCACCAAGTTCCTGCTGTTGACCGCGGTGATTGTGCCGGTGCTCCCCAACCAGAGCTTCGGCCCGTTCGCCATTAATCCGGCCAAGGTGTGGCTGGTGGTGGTTGCCGTCAGCACCATTTCATACGGCAGTTACGTCATCCAGAAGCTCACCAAGGGACAAGGCGGCGTGATACTGGCGGCGCTGCTGGGCGGTGCATATTCGTCTACGGTGACGACGGTAGTACTTGCCCGGCGAGCGGCGCGCGAGAATCGGCCGCACCTGTTTTCCGGCGTGACGCTGGTGACCTCCGGAATGATGTACTTGCGGTTGGCCGGACTGGTGTCGATCTTCAACCCCGCTCTGATCGCGGTGCTGGGCGGTCCGTTCCTGGTGTTGGCGGGCGCGGCCATCGTGGCCGGCTGGCTCTGGAGCCGGATGCCGGACCAGCAGACCGGCGAAGTTGCGCGCGAGTTCGAGCCGAAAAACCCGCTGGAAATGCGGGCGGCGCTGATGTTCGCGCTGCTGTTCGTGGCCGTGCTGATTGCCACGCACCTGGCGGTGAAGTATCTCGGGAAGTCCGGCGTGTACTCGCTGGCCGCGCTCATGGGCGTCACCGACGTCGATCCTTTCATCATGGGGATGACCGATGCCGCGGGGAAAACGACGGGCGTGAGTGTGGCTGCCATATCCATCCTGATCGCGGCGGCCAGCAACAACGTAGTGAAAGGGATCTACGCGTATTCCATGGGCGACCGGAAGACCGGGCGGCTGAGCCTGGCCCTGCTGGTGGCACTGGCCGCCGCTGGACTCGCGCCGATGATGTGGCTGGCGCGGTAAGCGGCAGCGTGGCGCCCCACTCGCCGTAGAACTCACTCATGCCCATGCAGCCGAATCCCATACGGGAAACGACAGCGCCTTGCGAACCAAGCTTCACTTTCCTCATGCTGATTTCAGTATTGCCGCGCAGCGGAGATAGACTTGTGGCTTATGGCGATCTGGTTGAACGAAGAGGATGTCCGCGCACTGCTGCCGCTGAGCGAGCTGATCGAATGCATGCAAGCTGCGCTGGCGGCTTTCTCCGCCGGGCACGCGCGGCAGCCGGTGCGGACGGCGATCGAGGCCGGGTTGCCTGGGACGTACTTCGCGACCATGCCGGCGCTTCTCGAAGCGGGCCCGGTTATGGGAGCCAAGTTGGTGACGGTGTTTCCCAAAAATCGAGACCTCCCGACGCACCAGGCGGCCATTGTGCTGTTGGATGCGATGACCGGCTCGCTGCTGGCGGTAATGGACGGACGCTACATCACGGAAGTCCGGACAGCGGCGGCATCGGCGGTGGCCGTGCGGGCACTGGCGCGCAGCGGTGCGAAAACGCTGGCGCTGGTGGGCAGCGGCGTTCAGGCGGGAAGTCATCTGGCGGCTTTCTCGTTGGTGCGGAAGTTTGACGAGGTGCGGTGCTGGAGCCCCACGGAGGCAAATCTGCGGAAGTTCGCCGCGGCGCATCCGGAGGTGCGAATCATGGCGGGCGCGGAGCAGGCGGTACGCGGAGCCGATGTGGTGGTGATCGTGACATCGTCGGTCACTCCTTTGGTGTGGAACGGCTGGGTGGCCGATGGCGCTTGCGTGATCTCGGTGGGCGCTTGCCGGCCGGCGCAGCGCGAAATGGACCCGAAACTGGTGGCGCGGGGACGCCTGATCGCCGACTCCCGGGCAGCCGCGTTGACGGAATCGGGCGACGTGGTGATGGCCGTGGCGGAGGGCTACTTCGGGCCGGAGCACGTCGCGGCGGAAATTGGGGAGGTGGTCAGCGGCGCGGCGGCGGGCCGGACCTCCGAAGCCGAAGTAGTCATTTACAAGCCCTTGGGAATTGCCGTGGAAGATGTGGCGGCCGCGCAGTTGGTGTATGCCCGGGCGCGGGCCGAAGGCCGAGGCGTTCCGCTTGGTTGAAACAGATCTCCTGTCACCATTCGTCCTTCCGCTGCATCTATAGTGGATACAAATGCCTTCTTGGCTCTTGGCGGTCCTGATCTTCGCCGGTTACGTGATTCTGATGAAGTGGGTGCTGCCCCACTTCGGCGTGTCCACTTGAATGTCGGGCACCTGCAACGCCGCGGCGCGGCGTACCAACAATTCAGAGCCGGAAGATCCACCATCGCCGGAAACACCGGCAAGCCCTCACCGTCCGTAGAAACGGGGCGCGGTCATACGGACGGCCGATTGCTCTCATAAGTGGCGCGATCGATGGCGTAGCACACGAGCCGGAAGCCCTCACTTTCAAATTCGGCTTCAAAACGCAGTCCGAGCTTCTCCATGATGCGTCTGGACGCGGTGTTGTCCGGCATCGCGATAGAGACCAGCCGGTCCAGCCGGACGCGCTCGAAGGCGTCGCGCAGCGCCGCGCGGGCAGCCTCGGTTGCCAGGCCGCAGCCCCAGCAGCGGCGCGCCAGCCACCAGCCGATTTCAGGCTCCAGCCCGTCGCGCCAGACGCCCGGGCCGCAAAAGCCGATCACTTCCGTGGTTGCTTGCTCCGTCAGCTTCCAGCGGCAATAGCCGCGCTCGGCATAGAGCTTGACCTGGCGATCGACGAAGCCCCGGATCGTCTCGTCAGCCCATGGAATGCCGCCGTTGATGTAGCGCATCACTTCCGGATCCCGCGCGATGGGACGGAAGACCACCCAGTCGGCGCTCTGCCACGGCTCGAGGATGAGGCGTTCCGTGCGAAGGATCATACCGTGGGCCAGAATCGCTCGTGGAGCGGGCCTCCGGCCCGCAACGCCGGCTTTCCAGCCGGCGCCCGCTTCTTCAGCCCTGTCACTGCCCGGCCAAACATACAGTCCGACAGACGACAAAAACCGATCGTCTGTCCCACTGCCTGCCACACTTTTTCTATCGATTCAGCGCCGCCACGCCCGGCAGGACCATCCCCGCCAGAAATTCGAGCGACGCTCCCCCGCCCGTCGAAATGTGCGTGATCTTGCTGGCGACGCCGGCAGCCTTGATGGCTTTTTCGGAATCGCCGCCGCCCACCACCGAAACCGCTCCCGATGCGGCCACCGCCTTGGCGAGCGCTACCGTGCCGGCGTCGAAAGGCGGCTTCTCGAAGATGCCCATTGGCCCATTCCAGATCACGGTCTTCGCGGCCGCGATCACTTTGGAATAAGCGTCGATGGTTTTGGGGCCGATATCCACGCCGATCTTGCCATCGGGAATCGTTTCAACCGCCTGGTTGGCGGCGCCGGCCGCGATTTCCGAAACCACCACGTGGTCCACCGGCAACATCAGCTTGCCGCCCAATTCGGCCAGCAGGCTCTTGGCCAGCTCCAGCTTGTCGTCCTCCACCAGCGACTTGCCGATGGGCAGTCCTTGCGCCTTGAGGAAGGTATACGCCATGGCGCCGCCAATCAGCAGCTTGTCGACCACCTTGCCCAGGTTCCGGATCACTTCGATCTTGTCGGAGACCTTCGCGCCGCCCAGGATTGCCACGCATGGGCGCGCCGGGTTGGTGGTGGCCATTCCCAAATACTTCAATTCGGCTTCCATCAGCAGACCGGCGGCGGCCTTGGGGACAAACCGGATCATGCCTTCGGTGGAGGCATGCGCGCGATGCGCGGAGCCGAACGCATCGTTGACGTAGACGTCGCACAACGCCGCCAGCTTCTTGGCGAACTCCGCATCGTTCTTTTCTTCTTCCGGGTGAAAGCGCAGGTTTTCAAGCAGCAGCACCTCACCGGGCGCGGGCTTCATGGCTTCCACTTGGGGACCGATGCAATCGGGCGCCATCTTCACCGGACGGCCGAGCAGTTCCTGGAGCCGGACCGCCGCCGGCTTCAGGCTCATTTCCGGATTCGGTTTCCCCTTGGGACGCCCCAGGTGCGACGCCAGGATGACACCGGCGCCGTGCTCGAGGGCATATTGAATAGTGGGCACCGACGCCTTGATGCGCTTGTCGCTGGTGATTTCCATGTCGCCCGTTGCGCTTTTTTGCAACGGGACATTGAAATCCACCCGGATGAAGACTCGTCTGCCCTTCAGATCAAGATCGCGAATGGAAAGATAAGACATATCGGGCCTCAAATGTAGATTTATATTTGAGGGTAACATGGGACGCGCGAGGCTATTCCCTAATCAGGCGCGCGCCCCGGTTGCGAGTGAAATAGTCGTAGACCCACTGGACGAAAACCAGCATGCGGTTTTCAAATTCCACCAGGTACATCAGGTGCACGAAAATCCAAAGGAACCAGGCGGCGAAGCCGGCGACGTGCAGCTTACCGAATTCCGCAACGGCTTTGTTGCGGCCGATGGTGGCCAGGTTGCCCTTATTGAAATAGCGGAACGGCCCTTGCGTCTTGCCGGCCAGTCTCGCGCGGATGGCATTCGCCACGTAGCGCCCCTGCTGCATGGCCACTGGCGCCACGCCGGGGAGCGGTTTGCCGTTCTGGCGGGTGAAGCTGGCGAGATCGCCGATGACATGGATTTCCGGATGGCCCGGCACGGTGAGATCCGGTTCGACGATGACGCGGCCCCCGCGGTCGAGCGGCGCCCCGGCGCGATCGGCCAGCACTGTTCCCAACCCCGATGCGCGCACGCCCGCGGCCCACAGCACGGTGTGGGAAGAGATGTGCTCTTCCCTGCCCCCGTTCTGCCCCTCGCACAGCAAAGTCACTTGGCCTTCCTGGATGTCAGTGACCCGGGCGTTGGTGCGCGACCTCACGCCCAGCCTCAGAAGCTGTTTTTCGGCCTTAGCGGAAAGATCGGGCGGAAACGTCGGCAGCACGCACGGTCCGCCTTCCACCAGCAGAATTTGCGCCTCGGCCGGGTTGATGTGGCGGAAATCGTGGCGCAGCGTGTGGTTGGCGATCTCGCCCAATGCGCCGGCCAGTTCCACGCCGGTGGGCCCGCCGCCGACGATGACGAAAGTCAGCCAGGCGCGGCGCTGGGCGGCGTCGGGCTCGCGCTCGGCGTGCTCGAAGGCCGCCAGCAGCCGGCTGCGGATGCCGGTGGCATCCTCGATGGTTTTGAGGCCCGGCGCGAGCGGCTCCCACTGATCGTTGCCGAAATAGCAGTGCGTGGCGCCGGTGGCGATTACCACATCGTCATAGGGCACTTCGAAATCGGCCAGAATGACGCGGCGGTTGGCCACGTCGATGTCGCTCACTTCGCCCATGATGACTTCGGTGTTGCGTTGTTTGCGCAGTACCGCGCGGAGCGGTGAAGCGATTTCGCCGGGCGACAGCGCGCCCGTGGCCACCTGATAGAGCAACGGCTGAAAGAGGTGGAAATTGCGCCGGTCGATGAGGGTGAGCGAAACCGGCGCGTTGCCCAACCGCAGCGCGGCGTACAACCCGCCAAAACCGCCTCCCACGATCACGACGCGATGTGCGGACCCCATTGCTTATGGGATGCGAAAAGGGGCGAAGTTGATTCTCCGGCGCGCTAGCACCACTGCTGTTCACTTAAGCCGGCGTCGGGGGTGGGACAGACGATCGGTTTCAGTCGTCTGTCAAGCGCCCTCTTCAGCTAAGCATGACAGGCCACGAAAGGCGATGGCCTGTCCCACTTAACTGAACAGTATTGGCGCTAGCACCACTGCGGTTGATTTAGTGGGTTCAGGCATACCCGCCACGGAGCCCACGAACTATGGGCCTTGAATGGTGGTTTGGCAACAGTACCGGCGATTATGGGAAATAGCTCCGCGGACGGAGCGACCGAAGGGCGAGTCCGGGTGACGGGAATGGCCGGCGTCGGACCTAATATAGGTCAAGGAGTAGGGAGCCATGGCCACGCGTCAACACAAGATTCACACTCAACTCGGCCGAGCCGCAGTCCGGATCTTCGCCGTTAATGATCGCATGAACCAGATGCTCATCGAACATCTTGACCCTGCCGCCTGGAGAGCCAAACCGCCCGGCAAGGCCCGCACCATTGCGGCGATCTTCACGCACATGCACAATGTCCGGTCCAAGTGGGTCAGGCTTACAGCTCCGCACCTGTTGGTTCCTCCGCGGCTCAACCGCGCGCGCTGCACGCCGCGGCAGGCCCGCGCGGCACTGGCCGAGAGCGCCGTTCGCTGCGCGGAGATGCTCGCTGAAGCGCTCGGCGGTGGTGGGGGCCGCGTCGAGAAGTTTCGCAGAGACGGCTGGGCTCCGCCTTGGCCGGTTGGCCCGGAAATGCTGTGCTACATGCTTTCTCACGAAGCCCACCATCGCGGGCAGGTGTGTATGCTCGCGCATCAGCTCGGATTCCCGTTGCCGAACGAGGTGGCGTGCGGGATCTGGAATTGGGAGAAGCTGGGGAAAGAGTGCGGGTCGTCTGGCGGCCGCGCCTACGATTCTTAAAGACTCGCTCAAGGGCACGGGCCGCCCGGGGATGGGCCGCGATAGTGGGTTCGGGCATACCCAACGCGGAGCGGCACAAGTAAGATTTAGCGACTTCTGAGCCGGTGAGCATTGCATGCGCTCCCCCATCCTCCGTGATGGCATTTCACTGAGAGTGACCCACCTCAGGCGCACCGGAGTGCAGCTCACCTTCGCCGTTGGGCCGTTATTCGGGAAGACCTTGGTTTGCGGTAGAATTGACCAAACCGTATGTCTCTGTGCCCGGGTTCCAAACTCGGCCCTTATGAAATCCTCGCTGCTATCGGCGCGGGTGGCATGGGTGAAGTGTACCGAGCTCGCGACTCCCGGCTAGGCCGCCACGTAGCCATCAAGACGGCGCTCGGCGGCTTCGGTGAGCGCTTCGAACAGGAGGCGCGGACCATCGCCGCGCTGAATCACCCCAACATCTGCACCATTCACGACGTGGGTGAACAAGAGGGGATTCGCTATATCGCGATGGAACTCCTGGAAGGCGGGACGCTTCAGGAGCGGATTGACGGTCAGCCCCTGGCGCCCGCAGACGCCGTTGAAATCGCGCTCCTCGCCGCCGCCGGACTGGAGGCCGCGCATGCGAAAGGGATCGTGCATCGCGACATCAAGCCGGCGAACATCTTCCTGACCAGCGATGGCCAGGTAAAGATTATGGACTTCGGCCTGGCCAAGTTTACCTGTGAATCCCCGCCTGCGAATTCACAAGACGGAACCGTCGCACTCGGCGGGGCTGCGCTCACCATGGCGGGCGGGACGGTGGGCACGGTGGCCTACATGTCTCCGGAGCAGGCCCGCGGCGAGCCGCTCGACGCCCGCAGCGACATTTTCTCCTTCGGCGCGGTGCTGTTTGAAATGCTGACCGGCGTGCGTGCCTTCCGCGGGAAAACCCTGGCGACCCAGTTCGACGCGATTCTGCACCAGCCGCTTCCGCCGGTCGGCACTTTGGCTCCCTCGGTTTCCGCAGAGTTGGAACGCGTTGTCGCCAAGGCCACGGAGAAAGATCGCGGCTTGCGCTACCAGACCGTTTCGGAGATGCGGGAGGATTTGAAGCAGATCCAGCCCCATTCGGCCACGACAGAAAAGCGGAAGCCGCCTCTGAATCTGAAGAAGATTGCCCGGTGGCTCTGGCCGCTCGCGGCCGCGCTGGCGCTGGCTGGAATCGCGGGCGGCGTTCTTTGGAAGACTCATTCCGGCGCGGCCCCCATCCGCTCCATCGCGGTCTTGCCGCTGGAGACGATTTCCGCCGGCTCCGAAGACTATTTCACCGACGGGATGACCGCTGAGCTGATTGACGCCATGATGAGGATTCACGGATGGCGCATCATTTCCCGCACATCCGCCATGCAGTACAAGAATGTGCACAAGCGTCTTCCCACAATCGCCAGGGAACTGGGCGTCGACGCAGTGGTGGAGGGCACGGTCCAGCGCTTCGGCGATCGTGTACGCATCTCCGCCCGCCTGATTCGCGTCGGCGCCAACGAGGAAAACTTGTGGCAGCAGAGCTTCGATCGCGATGTTCGCGACGTGCTCGACCTCCAGGCCGACGTGGCCCGCTCGATTGCCGATGAGATCAAGGTTCTCGCTGACCCCGCAGGAACGGGGGCAACTCGCCCAGCGGCATCCCGTTGATCCCGCCGTGCTCGATCTTTACCTCCGGGGCCGAGCTTCCATGGATGCCGGTACCGAAGAGGGGATTCGCAAAGCGATCGACTTGTTCGAACAGGCGCTGGCGCACGACCATTCCTACGCGCCGGCGGAAGCCGCGCTGGCCCTGGCGTACGGCGCGCTCACTCCGGACTTCGAGAAACCCAAGGACGTCATGCCCAAATCCCGCGAGCATGCGCAAAGAGCCATCGATCTTTCGGGCGACACGCTGGCGGAGGCGGACACTGCGATGGCCGCCGTGATGCTGCGCTTCGATTGGGACTGGACCGGCGCGGAGCGCGAACTCAAGCATGCCCTGGAGCTGAACCCGAATTCGGCCGATGCCCACGACTGGTACGGCGGCTATTTCATGACCCTCTCCATGCACGACCAGGCCATTGCGGAGGCCGGGCTGGCACACCAACTGGACCCGGTTTCGTACCCGATCTATTCCGATTTCCTGGACACCCTGATCGTTGCGAGGCAATATGAGCGCGCCATCGCCGAGTGCCGCCGTGCCATCACGCTCTATCCTGATTTTGCCTACGGCTATGCGTGGCTGGGGATGGCTTACATGCTGAACGGCCAGGCTCAGGAGGCCGTCAAAGCCGCGCAAGACGCTTACCGTCTGGACCAGCACGTGACCATCACCACGTTCCTGGCGATGGCCCAGGCAGCCGCGGGCAATACTGCGGAGGCGAAAAGACTGACGGATATGCTCGACAAGAAGGCGAGGTCGCGCTACGTTTGCGCCTACGAGGTCGCGGGGGTGCATCTAGCCCTCGGCGAACACGACAAAGCAGTTCAACTGTTGCGTCAGGGAGAGAAAGAGCGGTGCGATTGCCAGATCTTGCTGCGATCGGAACCGTGGATGGACGGGATCCGGAAGGATCCGGACTACAACCGGTTCATCCAGAATATCGGCTATCCGGTGAAATGAGCATAATCAGCACGTGACCGCGGATCTAACGAAACAACCGACCAAGTCAAAACAGTTCAAGAATTGGACCTCAGAGTGGAAGACTCTCCTGTCACTCCGCACGCCGATTCCCGAACCTCATGCAACCCAGTTTTGCATTCGATAGCAATTATTCCCACGGAACGCCAATGCGCTTTCTCACGAAGCCCACCACTCAGTAGCTTCGGCACCCGACATTGCGACGTATACTGATTACAGGTAATGGAAATACAAGTCAATGCCCAAGAGGCGTCGCTAGTGGAGGCGTTCCGGCGTCTTCCTCCGGACGCAGCCACGGAATTGTCGGCCCTTGCCGAACGACTAGCTCTGCTTTCGCGGAGCACCACGATCGACTGGTCGGATTCCTGGTCGGACGAGGACCTGAACGAATTTCGGGCTGCTTCCCTCAAACGGTTTGAGGCGGACGAGTCAGAAGATTCGCAGTGAGGCCGGGTGATGTGGTTGTTGGCACGCTTGCTGGTGCGCTAGAGACTAAGGTTCGGCCGGGTGTGGTAATCGCGAGCAGCACGTATCTGGTCGAACGGCCCGACGTCCTCATTGGTATTCTGACCACAAAGGTGCCTAAAACGGTCGCATCCACAGACTGTGGCCTGTTGGACTGGCAATCGGCTGGTTTGCGCGCGGCGTCATTCTTCCGAGCGTATGTCCTCACAATCCACCGTTCGGAGCTGACAGTGATCGGCCATCTCAGTGAGCAGGACTGGAAAAACGTCAGGGCCTGTGTCCGCTCGGCATTCGCGATTTGAGACAAAGCGGTACGGACCGGCGCTAGCGCGCCTTCTCCGGCAGATTCAGCACTTCGTTCAGCGATCCTTGCCGGTATCCTTCCAGATCCAACGCCACGTACTTAAATCCCAGCGCTTTGAAGATCGCCGTGAACCGCTCCGCCATGTCGACGGTCAGCGCCCGCTCCATTTCTTCGCGCGCGATTTCGATGCGCACCATATCGCCGTGATAGCGCACGCGGAACTGCCGGAAGCCCAATTCCTTGACGCGCTCTTCGCCGGTTTCCACGGTCTTCACGGTTTCAATGGTCACCGGGGTGCCGTAGGGAATGCGCGAGCTGAGACAGGCTGACGCGGGCCGGTCCCAGGTGGGAAGCCCGGCCAGCCGCGAGAGTTCGCGAATCTCGGCTTTGGTCAAGCCGGCATCGGCCAGCGGCGCCGTCACCTGGTGCAGGCGCGCCGCGTTTTGTCCCGGCCGGTAGTCGCCCAAGTCGTCCAGGTTGACGCCATAAATAATGTGATGGTATCCGCGCTCTTGCCCCAGCGCTTCGAGCCGCGTGAATAATTCGTCCTTGCAGTGGTAGCAGCGGTCGGCATCGTTGCGGGTGTAATCGGGATTGTCGAACTCGCTGGTCCGGATGTACTCGTGCGCGATGCCGAAGCGCTTCACGAATCGCTCGGCGTCGCGCTTGTGGGATTCCGGTATGGAGGCCGAATCGGCGGTCACCGCCAAGGCGTCCGAGCCCAGCACGCGGTTCGCGGCCCACGCCAGGTAGGCGGAATCCGTGCCGCCGGAAAACGCCACGATTACGCGTTCCATCGGCCGCAGGCGCGCGAACAGCGCTTGTTCTTTCTCTTGTGCGGAGACTGCCACTACGTACACCGTATCATTAACGGGCCTTGCGCTACACGAAGACCGCTCTCTTACGTTCGCGGCTCCGATCAGTTTAGCGGAAGCAGCGGCTCCTCGGCTCCGTTGCCGTTTTCGGTGTCCGGAATTACCGACGCTGCAGCCACCTTGTCGCCTTCCTCCAGCGTCACCAGCCGCACGCCTTGCGTGGACCGCCCGGCCTGCCGGATGGTGGAGGCTTCGATGCGGATGATTTTGCCGTTCTGGCTGACAATCACCAGGTCGGTGTCTTCCTTCACCGAAAGAATCGCCACCACTTTGCCGGTCTTGCCGGTAGTCTTCATGTTGATGACGCCCTTGCCGCCGCGCGCGGTCAGGCGGTAGCTCTCGAGCGGTGTGCGTTTGCCGTAGCCGTTCTCGCCCATGGAGAGAATCAGCCCCTCCTTTTCGACCACTTCCACACCCACCAGGTAATCGTCCTTGGCCAACTTCATGGCGCGCACCCCGTGCGCCTGCCGGCCCATCGGGCGAACGTCCGCTTCGGAGAAGCGAATCGCCTGCCCTTCCCGCGAACCCAGGAAGATATAGTTGCCGCCATTGGTGATGCCGGCGCCGATCAATTCGTCGCCTTCGTCCAGCGATATCGCGATGATGCCGCGCGCCATGGGGTTGTCGAACTCCGTCAACCCCGATTTCTTGATCACGCCGTGCTTCGTCACCATCACCACGAACTCATGGGGCACGAAGTCCTTCACCGATAGGAACGTCTTCACCTGCTCGTCGTTCTGCAGGTTGATGAGGTTGGAGATGTGCTTGCCTTTGCCTACCGTGGTGGCATCCGGAATCTCGTAGGCCTTCAGCCAGTAGACCCGGCCGCGCGTGGTGAAGATCAGCAGGTAGCTGTGCGTGGAGGCCACCAGCAGTTGCTCCACCACATCTTCGGCGCGCGTGCCCATGCCGATGCGGCCCTTGCCGCCACGCGTCTGCCGGCGGTAGGTGTCCACCGCCGTGCGCTTGAGGTAACCGCCGCGGGTCACCGTGATGGCCACGTCTTCCACGGCCACCAGGTCCTGCAGCAGAATCTCGCCGGTGTCTTCGACAATCTGCGTGCGCCGCTCGTCGCCGAAATCCTTCTGGACTTCCTTGAGCTCCTTGACGATCACGTCGCGCAAAGCTTTATCCGATCCCAGAATTTCCAGCATCTCCTTGATGCGGCGCTGCAATTCCGCCAACTCGTCGAGGATCTTCTGCTGCTCCATCCCGGTGAGCCGCTGCAATTGCAGTTCGATGATGGCTTGCGCCTGCCTTTCGGAAAACTCGAACCGCGCAATCAGCGAATCGCGGGCTTCCCGCGGCGCCTTGGCGGCGCGGATCAGCCGGATGACTTCATCCAGATTCTGCAGCGCCTTCTGGAAGCCCAGCAACAGATGTTCGCGCTCGCGCGCTTTGCGCAGTTCGTATTCCGTGCGCCGGCGGACCACCTCCACGCGGTGGTCGATGAAAAACTTGATCATGTCCACCAGGCCCAGCTCACGCGGCTGGCCGTTCACGATGGAAAGCATGATCACGCCGAAATTGACCTGCAGTTGCGTGTTCTTATAGAGATTGTTGAGCACCACCTCGGCTTGTTCGCCGCGTTTGAGCTCCACCACGATGCGCAAACCGTCGCGGTCGCTGTGATCGACCACGTCGGAGATGCCTTCGATGCGCTTTTCGTTCACCAGCGAGGCAATCTGTTCCAGCAGTTTGGACTTCCCCACCTGGTAGGGAATCTCGGTGATGATGATCTGATCCTTGTCTTTGCCGACGCGTTCGATGGCCGCCTTGGCTCGCAGCTTGAGATGGCCGCGTCCGCGCGCATACGCGTCCAGAATGCCGGCCCGGCCCAGGATCAGGCCGCCGGTGGGAAAATCCGGCCCGTGCACAAACTCGAGTAACTTCGGCAACGTCGCGCCCGGGTGCTGCACCATGTAAATGACCGCGTCGACAATCTCCGTCAGGTTGTGCGGCGGAATATTCGTCGCCATGCCGACCGCGATCCCCGACGATCCGTTCACCAGCAGGTTGGGAACCCGCGTGGGCAGAACCTCAGGCTCCAATTCACTTTCGTCGTAGTTGGGTCTGAAATCGACCGTTTCCTTGTCGAGATCTTCCAGCAGGGCGGTAGAGATCTTCGCCAGGCGCGCTTCCGTATAACGGTCGGCCGCCGGCGGATCGGGGTCGATCGATCCAAAATTTCCCTGCCCTTCGATCAGCGGATAACGCATTGAGAAGGGTTGCGCCAGGCGTACCAAAGCGTCATAGATCGCCAGGTTGCCGTGCGGATGGTACTTGCCCATGCAGTCGCCCACAATCCTGGCGCACTTACGCGTCGGGCGGTTGGGCTGCAAGCCCATCTGCTGCATGGTGTAGAGAATCCGCCGGTGCACCGGCTTCAGCCCGTCGCGAATATCCGGCAGCGCCCGCCCTACGATTACGCTCATGGCGTAATCCAGGTACGACCGCCTCATTTCGTCTTCAATATTGGTCGGTATGAGGTTTTGACTCCCCCCTGTTGGGGGCGGTCCTTGCGGTGGTTGTTGCTGGTCTGCCAAGCTATCTCCTTGCTGCGGTTAAGTACCTATTTTACCAAGAATTTAGTCGTGGGAGAAGAGGAACCGATCTTCGCTTTGTATTCGCCTCAATTCACCGTCCCGAAGAGGATCGTGGAATCGGCACGGCAATTCGGTGGCGAAGGCCCGCGAAATTCATCGCCGAAGCCCGCCGATTCAAAGATGTTAGACTCAATCTTTCCTCAACCGCATGCTGGAAACCTTCCGACAACTCTACGGCTCAGCCGAAGGCGCCCGGCTCTACCGGGCCCCCGGCCGCGTCAACTTGATCGGTGAGCATACCGATTACACCCTGGGTTTCGTCCTGCCTGTAGCCCTCGATCTGGCCACTCATGTCGCCGCCGTTCCGTCTCCCGACGGCATGTTGCGCATCTATTCCCAGCAACGCCGCGAATTGCGGGAATTCACCGCTGCCCAAATCCCGCTGAGCCAACCGGCTCACGATTGGACCGATTATCCAATCGGTGTCGCGGTCGAACTCTCGCGCGCCGGCTTCCCCATCGCGCCGGCCAACCTGCTCGTTTGCAGCAGCGTGCCGGAAGGCTCCGGGCTCAGCTCCTCGGCCGCGCTCGAAGTCGCTTCAGCACTGGCCTTCTTGAACCGCCGCGCCATCGACCCGCTGGAGCTGGCCCGCCTTTGCCAGCGCGCGGAACGCGATTTCGTCGGTATGCCCTGCGGCATCATGGATCAGTACATCTCCATTTTCGGCCGCCCCAATTCCGCCGTCGAAATCGATTGCCGCAGTCTCGGCCACCGCTTCGTCCCGCTTCCCGAAAATATCGCCTTCATGGCCGTCAACAGCATGGTCAAGCACGCGCTCGCCGGATCCGCCTACAAGGAACGCGTCGCCGAATGCGCCGCCGCCGCCGAATCGCTCGGCCAGCCCCTCCGCGATCTTTCGCCTGCTCAATTCGAATCGCAGGCCCACCAGCTTGCCCCATTGGCCGCGCGCCGCGCCCGTCACGTGGTTACCGAAAACGCGCGCGTAGCCGGTTTCGTCGAGGCCAGCATCCGCGGCGACCTTGCCCGCATGGGCCGCCTCATGGTGGAATCCCACCGCAGCCTCCAGAACGACTACCAGGTGAGCTGCCAGGAACTCGATTTCCTGGTCGATACCGCGCTTTCCGTCGATGGCGTCTACGGTTCCCGCATGACCGGCGGCGGCTTCGGCGGCTGCACCGTCACCATGCTCCGTCCCGACGCTCTGCCGCGCTTCCAGCAGCGGATTGTGAGCGCCTACCAAGCCCGCTTCCACGTCAGCCCGCAGCTCTACCCCTGCCATCCATCCGCCGGCGCGGGCGAGGAGCCGGCCACCCATTAGCACACCCATGCCGCGCTGGCTCAACTTCCCCAATTCCCTCACCCTGCTGCGCCTCCTGCTGGTCCCGTTCATCATTTGCGCCATCCTCGCCGCCCAGTACCGGCTGGCCCTGGCGCTGTTCCTCCTGGCCGCTTTTTCCGATATCGCCGATGGCGCCGCCGCCCGCCGCTGGGGCCAGGCGACCCCTGCCGGCGCCTACCTCGATCCCATCGCCGATAAGTGCCTGATGAGCGGCGTCTACCTGGCCCTCGCCGCCGCCCGCCTGGTTCCCTGGTGGTTCGTGGCGCTGGTTCTGGGCCGCGATCTCTACATCCTGATCGGCGCTTCGCTGGTCATGCGGTTTACCACGGTGCGCGCCTTCCCGCCGAGCATTTGGGGCAAGGCCTCCACCTTTGTGCAGATCTCGACAGCCGTGATCTGGATGACGCGGGAAGCCGCCCCCACGCCCTGGCTTTGTTCCCTGGCGTCCGCCATGCTCTGGCCCACCGCCGCCATCACCTTGTGGAGCGGGCTTCATTACACCGGGAAGGCGCTCCTAGCCATCCGGCAGCATTGACGCGCTGGACGCGCGGGAGTAGTCTAAAATTACAGGGTTGTCTATGACTCGCTATCTGCCCGCACGGCACTACCTCTGGTCCAGCGTCATTGCCGTCGTGTTGGCGGCCGGCTGCGCGGGCATCGCATTTCACATCAAGTTCACTCTGGCTTACGTCCCCGCCGGCCTCTGCGCGCTCACTGCCATCCTGTTCCTGCTGACCGCGTCCCGCCCGTCCGTCGAAATCCACGAAAGCTATCTGTCCATCGGCAAACGCATCATCCCCTGGATGGATATCCGCCGCGTCGACCGTACCGGCTGGAACGCTCCCCTGATGGTTCGCATCACGCTGTTTGACGATTCGCGCCTGCGCCTGATTTATCCCGGCGATCTCGATTCCTGCAATAGCCTGCTCCGCAATCTGCGGCGCCTGTCGCGCGACGCCCTGATCGATGGCATCCCTTACCGCCAATACTGGGGCGAAATCCTCACCAGTGGCGCCGAGCGCAAAACCCAGTCGCCCAACCGCTACCGGATTCTCCGTCCTGAAGACGAAGCTGAAGTCGAGCGCCTCTACCAGAGGCTCAAAACGGTCGGCAACCTCGACCAGAAAAACTCCGCGGACGAATAGTCCGTGGCGCTTCGCTCTTTCCGCGTCAATTCCGTGTTCGCCCTTTGACCATGTGGGAGTCGCTCTCCGCCATCCGCTCCTACCTCTGGCGTTATCGCCGCGCTATGTCGCTCGGCGGCCTCTGCCTGGTCTGCAAGGACCTCGCCCAGGTCGCGCAGCCCCTCATGATCCGCGCTGCCATTGACTCGCTCTCCACACCCCGCTCCGGCTCGGCCTCGGCCGCATTTCTCCCTTATACCGCGGCGCTCGTGGCTCTCGCGCTGGTGAAAGGCTTCTTCCAGTTCTGGATGCGCGTCATCCTCATCGGCGCCTCCCGCGATATTGAATACGATCTGCGCAACGATCTCTTCCGCCACCTGGTGAGCCTCTCCCCCGATTACTACGCCCGCACCCGCACCGGCGACATCATGGCACGCGCCACCAACGACCTCAACGCCGTCCGCATGATGCTCGGCCCCGCCGTCATGTACTGCGGCGAGACCTCGCTCACCTTCCTTCTCGCCATCTTGGTCATGGCCCGCGTCGATTGGCATCTCGCCGTCTACGCCATCCTTCCGGCGCCCGCCGTCTCGCTGGCCGTCATTCTTTTCGGCCGGGCCATCCATGCGCGCTTTGAGCGCATTCAGGCAACGTTTTCCGATATCTCCAGCCGCGTGCAGGAAAATCTCTCCGGCGTCCGCATGATTCGCGCGTTTGTTCAGGAACAGGCCGAGCTGCGGCGCTTCGCCGATCTGAACCGCCGGTACATCGCCCAGAACCTCGGTCTGGTTCGCATCCAGGGCGTCTTTCAGCCGCTTCTCGAAGTCTTGATCGGCGCCACCTTTCTGCTGGTCCTCTGGCTCGGCGGCCGCGACGTGTTGCACCACCGCATCACCATGGGCAGCTTCGTGATGTTCAACACCTATATGGGGACGCTGGTATGGCCCATGATCGCCCTCGGTTGGGTGGTCAACCTGATGCAGCGCGGCAGCGCCTCGCTCGGCCGCATCAACCAGATTTTCCACGAAGTTCCCTCGGTCGTTGGTGAGGCCGAGCTGCCCGCCATGCAAGGTTCCATCGAGTTCCGCGACGTATCGGTGGACTATGCCTCCACACGCGCGCTCGATCGCCTCTCGCTCGACATCGCCGCCGGGGAAACCGTGGCCGTGGTCGGCCACACCGGTTCCGGCAAGAGCACACTGGTTTCGCTCATCCCCCGTCTCATGGATCCCACCGAAGGCGCCGTTCTGGTCGATGGCATCGATCTCCGCACGCTCTCGCCCGCCGCGCTTCGCCGCTACATCGGCTTCGTGCCGCAGGAAACCTTCCTGTTCAGCGCCACCATTTCCCGAAACATCGCCTTCGGCGCCGAAGACGCCACCCCACAGGAAATCCGCCGCGCTGCCGAAATCGCCGGTATCGCCCCGGATATCGAATCTTTCCCCGCCGGCTACGACACCATGGTCGGCGAACGAGGCATCACTCTATCGGGCGGCCAGAAGCAGCGCATCGCAATTGCCCGCGCCATTCTCCGCGACCCCCGCATTCTGATTCTCGACGACGCCCTCTCAAGCGTCGACACGCTCACCGAGGAGCGTATCCTCACGCACCTGGCCGGCGTGATGCTGGGCCGCACCGTGATCCTGATCTCGCACCGCGTCTCCACCGTCCGGCAGGCCGGCAAGATCGTCGTCCTGGAAAAAGGCCGCATTGTGGAGCAAGGCTCGCACGCCGAGTTGATCGAATCCGGCGGTTACTATGCCGATCTCAGCCAGAAACAAATGCTCGAAGAAGAGCTCGAAGCCATCTGAGCAAAACCTATCTCAACTCGGCCAACTCCTCCAGCCGCAGCCTCCCGGTATAGATCGCCATCCCCAATGCAGCGTTCACTCCCATGTCCGCGAGCGCCCGCACTTCCTCCATCGTCGTGATGCCGCCGGCCGCCGTCAGCTCCAGATCGGTGGCCGCGCGCAGACGCCGGAACCATGCCAGATCCGTCCCCTGCATCATCCCCTCTTTATCCACGTACGTGCACAGAAACCCGGAACAATAAGACGCAAGCGCGCCCAAAACGTCTTCCGCCGCCAATTCCGTCGATTCCCGCCAGCCCTTCACCACAATCCGGCCGCTCTTGGAATCAAGCGCCACTACCACCCGCTCCCGTCCCACTCGGTCCCGCAGCGCCCGCAGGAACTCCTCATTCAGCCCCGTCTGGCAAAACGCCGCCGTCCCCACAATCACGCGATGCGCTCCCTGCTCGATCAGCGTCCGTGCCCGCTCCACCGTCCGCACGCCGCCGCCCACCCGAGCCTTCGCTCCCGCGGCCACTTGGCGCACCAATTGGTCGTTCGACCCGCGGCCCATGGCCGCATCCAGGTCGATCGCCTGAATTTCCGGAAAAGCCGCGAACTTCCGCAGCATTTCCTCCACCGTGCCGCCCTCCAGCGCCTTTTCGCGCCCCTGCACCAGTTGCACTACCTTGCCATCCATCAAGTCGATGCACGGAATAATCACGCCGCCACCCGCACCGCGATGCCGCGCTTGTCCAGCTCTTCCTTCAACTGGTTCACCGTGTACGTCCCATAATGGAAGATCGACGCCGCCAGCGCCGCATCCGCGCATCCTTCCGTCAGCACCCGCACGAAATGTTCCGGTTTCCCCGCCCCGCCGCTCGCAATCACCGGCACATGCGTGGCGCGCGACACCGCCGCCGTCAGCGCGCAATCGAATCCCTCCTGCACTCCATCCGTATCCATGGAAGTCAGCAGGACCTCGCCCGCGCCCAATTCTTCGCCGCGCGCCGCCCAGGCCACCGCATCCATGCCTTCGTCGTCGCGCCCGCCCCGCGTAAATACGTGCCAGCCTCCGCCCGCGTGCCGCCGCGCGTCAATCGCCAGCACCACCGCCTGCGCTCCGAACTCTTCGGAGAGCTCCGTGATCAGCTCCGGCCGCCGTACCGCCGCCGTGTTTACCGAGACCTTATCCGCGCCCGCCAGCAGGATCTTTCGCGCGTCTGCCACCGACCGGATGCCGCCGCCTACCGCCAGTGGGATGAACACCTTCCGCGCCGTGCGCTCCACCACATCCGCCATAATCCCGCGTGCGTCGCTCGACGCCGTGATATCCAGAAAGACCAGTTCGTCGGCTCCATCGCGGTTGTACCGCTCCGCCAGTTCCACGGGATCGCCCGCATCCCGCAGGTCGACGAACCGGGTGCCCTTCACTACGCGCCCGCCAGTCACATCCAGACAAGGAAGAATCCGCTTCGCTAACATCGACACTCCAGTGGGACAGGCCATCGTTTTTTGTGGCCTGTCATTTCCCGGCAAAGCAGGCAGCCCGACAGACGACAAAAACCGATCGTCTGTCCTACATCGTCACGAAATTTCTTACGATCCCCAGCCCCACGTCACCGGATTTCTCGGGATGAAACTGCACCCCAAAAATATTGTCGTGCTCCAGCGCCGCGGTATACCGAACCTCATACGTGCAAGTCGCCGCCGCGTGCTCCATTTCCGGCACATAGTAACTGTGCGCGAAGTAGACGTACGGACCCGAGCCCACCCCCACCAGCAGCCGCGATCCCGCGCGCGCTTCCAGCCGATTCCATCCCATGTGTGGAACCCGCGCCCCGGCCGGAAACCGCAGCACCCGCCCCGGAAATATCCCCAGCCCGCGCTCTTCCGGAGCCTCTTCGCTTCCTTCGAACAGCGCCTGCATTCCCAGGCAGATTCCCAGAAATGGCGCGCCCGCGGCAATCCGTTCCCGCAGCGCATCCCGCACGTGCAGCGCATCGAGTGACCGCATCATCTGTCCAAAGTGCCCCACGCCCGGCAACAGAATCTTCTCCGCCGCGCGCAGCCCTTGGGCATCGCGCACCAGCGTGTAGCGGCACTCCAACTCCTCCAGCGCATTCTCCACGCTTCGCAGGTTGCCGGCGCCGTAATCCAGCACCGCAATCACAGCAGCCCCTTGGTCGACGGCAACTGCTCCTTCATGCGCCGGTCTTTCGAACACGCATACCGCATGGCCCGTCCGAAGCACTTGAAAATAGCCTCGATCTTGTGGTGGTTCGACCGCCCGTGCAGCACCTTGGCGTGCAGGTTCGCGCCCGCGTGATTCACAAAGCCGCCGAAGAAATCCTCCACCAGCTCGCTTTGCAAATCGCCCACCAGACGCACCTTCACCTGGTCGTCGTAGACCAACGCCGGCCGCCCGCCCAGATCCACCGCTACCACCGCCAGCGTCTCATCCATCGGCATCACGAAATATCCCGCGCGGTTAATCCCCTTGCGATCCCCCAGCGCCTGCGAGAACAACTGCCCCAGCACGATCCCCACGTCTTCCACGGTGTGGTGCTGGTCCACGTCCAGATCACCCTCGGCGTCAATCGCCAGGTCGAAGCCGCCGTGCCTAGCGGCCAGCTCCAGCATGTGATCCAGGAAGCGGATGCCCGTCGAAATTTCGGATTTTCCGCGGCCTTCGATTTTCAGCGCGCCCACGATCCGCGTCTCGTTGGTATCGCGCCGCACTTGCGCCTTTCTCATTGCTCGAGCACCTTTTCCAGATCATTGATATCGTCCACAATGGCGTGGGCGCCTTCGGCCCGGAACAAAGACGCCAGGTCGAGGGAGCGCGGGTTTGCCGGGTCCGCGATCCCGATGAACGGTACCCCGGCAGCCCGCGCCGCGCGCGCATCGTCCACCGAATCTCCTACATAAAACATCTCGCCGCCGCCGTTCTGCCGCGCGATCTGCAATAACCCGTCCGGCGCCGGCTTCTGCCGCTCCACATCGTACATCCCCACCACCGGATCGAAAACCAGGCCGCCGCCGAACCGCTTGAGTGTCAGCGCGGCATCTTCCTTCGGCCGCCCCGTAAACACCGCCAGCCGGAATCGTTCCCCCAGCTTTTCCAAGACGCCCGGACGCGCCACCCATCGCTCGCGTAAAATCATTCCGTTGGCGCCATCGCCCAGGAACAATTTCTGGAAGTACTTTTTCACGGTTTCGAACTCGACGTCCACGCCTGCCCGGCCGATGATGTGGTGCGAGAGCTTCCAATCGTCGTTCCATCCGCCCTGGTTCTTGTAATCCTGAATCTGCTCGCGCCCGACAGGCACGCCCGTAAAATGTTCCACCGTTCGCGCAATGGTTTCGCGGTAGGATTCCGTCACATCCACCAGCACGCCATCCATATCGAAAACCAGCATCGGCCTCATCGATTCCAGATTTCCTCCAGCGACGCCACCAGCCGACGCATCTGCTCGCGCGTGCCCACCGTGATGCGCACGCATCCCGGCGCTTCGTAACTGCGGTCGCGCACCAGGATGGCCTGATCGCGCAGCGCGTCGCGCACCTCGATCGCGCGCGCGCCAAAGCGGCCCAGCACGAAATTCGCCGAGCTTTGCACGTACCCGATACCCATCCGTTCGAGCGCGACGCAGAGCAGTTCGCGCGCCGCCAGCACCTCCGCCACGTAGCCTTCCACGTACCCGGTGTCCTCCACCGCCGCCTGCGCCGCTTCCACCGCCAGCGCGTTCACGCTGTACGGCGATTGCGCCTTGTGCAGAAACTCGATATTGGCCTCGTGCGAGAACAAACAGCCCAGCCGCATGGCCGCCATCCCAAAGACCTTGGAAAACGTCCGGCACACAAACAGGTTGGGCACCCGCTCGATCTCCGTCAACGCCGTGACGCCGCAGAATTCGTAATAGGCCTCGTCCACCAGCACCGCCGCGTGGCGGGCGCGATGCAGAATGCGCTCGATCCCCAGCAGCGAAACGGCCGTTCCGGTCGGGCTATTGGGATTCGCCAGCAGCACGGCGCGCGTCTGCCGCGTAATTGCCTCCAGCACGGCCTCCAGCGGAAACTCCATGCCCGGCTGGGGATACGGCACCTCCTTTATTTTGGCGCCGGCCACTTCGGCGTAGAAACGGTACATCGCGTAGGCCGGCTTGAGCATCACCACTTCCTGCCCATCGTCAATGTAAGTGTTGATAAACACCTGGATGGCTTCATCCGTGCCATTGGTGAAGACGAATTGCTCCGGCTTCACGCCGTAGTATCGCCCGATGGCCTCCTTGGCCGCGCCGTATTCCGGATAGACCGCCAGCCTGCCCGCGTCCACGCGGTCGCGAATCGCCGCGATCACGCGCGGCGAGCAGCCCACGGTATTCTCGTTGAAATCGAGCCTCAGTTTGCCGGAGCGTCCCCCCGTCGGCGGCGAATAAGGCGCCATCCGCAGCACCGCGGCCCGCGGTTGAATGGCGCCCTTCGGCAACTTGGCTCTCTTAACACACCGTTCCATCAATACCCTTTCGTGTTCCGCGACGGGTTGACAGACGAACGCGTCTGTCCTACTTTGGCGCGCGGGCGCTTGCTCTTTTGTGGGGCAGGCGCTTTCGCCTGCCAACCGGTCCTTGCACGGCTGCTCACATTCCTAACCTCCACGGATCGCGCGTGCGCTTCCAGTCCTTCGGCGCGCGCCAGCGTGGTGATTGCCGGAGCCAGCCGCCGAAGGCCCCGCGCAGTCAACTGCTGCACCGAAATCACCTTTAGGAAGTCCGTCACCCCCAGGCCCCCGCGCACCCGCGCCGCTCCGCTGGTCGGCAGCACGTGATTCGGCCCCGCGGCATAATCGCCGGCCGCTTCCGGGCTGTGTGGTCCCACGAATACGCCACCCGCGTGCCGTACCTGCGCCAGCCATCGCTCGTCCGGAATGCTCAGGTGCTCCGGCGCAAACCGGTTGGCCAT
Organism: Bryobacterales bacterium; assembly: GCA_963842505.1. Taxonomy (GTDB): domain Bacteria; phylum Acidobacteriota; class Terriglobia; order Bryobacterales; family Bryobacteraceae; genus PALSA-129. Next base: position 1,899,249 of record CAWJGZ010000001.1, on the reverse strand, counting down.
CTCCATCGCTTCATCGAGCGAACCCACCAACACCACCGCGGAATTGCGCGCGATGGCGCGCCGCGCCACTTTCGCCGTCGGGAGCACCGCCAGTTGCCGGTCGACTTCCTTCACCACCGCCGCGGCCAGCCGCTTCGACGTCGTCAGCAGCACCGCCGAAGCGTCCACATCATGCTCGGCCTGCGCCAGCAGGTCGGCCGCCAGGTGCCGCGGATCGCCTTCCGCCGCCACAATCAGGATCTCCGTCGGACCGGCCACGAAGTCGATACCCACTTCACCCGCCAGCAGCTTCTTGGCCGCCGCGACATAAATATTTCCCGGACCCACGATGCGGTCGGCGCGCGGCACCGTCCGGGTCCCGAACGCAAATGCCGCGATGGCCTGGGCGCCTCCCATTTGGAACACCTGCCGCACCCCCAGCAGTCCCGCCGTGCCCAACACCTCCGCCGCCGCCCTCGGCGACGCCACGCAAATGTTCGCAACCCCCGCCACCTGCGCCGGCACCACCGTCATGATCAAAGTGGATGGCAGCGGATAGCGCCCCGCCGGAATGTAGGCCGCCACCGTGTCGAGCGGCCGCACCATCTGCCCCAGCCGCATCCCTGGCCGCATCTGGCGCATCCACTCGCGCGGCATCTGGCGCTCGGCATAGCGGCGGACATTCGCCGCCGCCGTCTCCACCGCCTCGCGGAACTCCGGCGCCAAACCGGCCCGCGCCCGTTCGATCTCGCGCTCCGGCACGCGCACGCTCCGGCGTTCCAGCCCGTCGAACCGCCGCGCGTACTCCATGAGCGCCCGGTCGCCGCGCTGGCGCACCGCTTCCAGAATCGGCCGCACCACGGCTTCGGCTTCCGCCAGCCGCGCCGCCTTGCGCCTCAACAGGCGGCCGGCCTCTTTACTCCCCAGGATGCGCATCACAGCACAATCTTGTTCAGCGGATATTCCACAATGCCCTGCCCGCCCGCCTGCTTCAGCCGCGGGATAATGGTGCGCACCGTGGACTCATCCAGAATCGTGTTCACAGCCAGCCAATCTTCGTCGCTCAAGTGCGAAATGGTGGGACGCTTGAGCGCCGGCAGCTCCGCCAGTACGGCCTCCAAATCGTCTTTGTGCACATTCAGCATCAGCCCCACCTTGCCCAGCGCGTTGATGGCGCCCTCCAGCAGCATGCTGATGTCTTCCAGCTTCCGCCGCTTTTCCGAGTCGTTCCACGACTGATGATTGGCGATCAACTGCGTGTTCGATTCCATCACCGTGTCGATGATCTTGAGCTTGTTGGCCCGCAGCGACGACCCCGTCTCGGTCACTTCCACGATGGCATCCGCCAGCACCGGCGGTTTCACTTCCGTCGCGCCCCAACTGAATTCCACTCTGGCCGTGACGCCGTGCGCCGCCAGGTAGCGCTTCGTGGTCGCCACCAATTCCGTGGCCACCACCTTGCCCTGGAGATCCGCCACCGACCGCAGCCCCGACGACTCCGGCACGGCCAGCACCCAGCGCACTTTGCCGAAGCTCTGCTTGGCGTAGATCAGGTCCGCCACCGCTACCACATCGGCTTGGTTCTCCTGAATCCAGTCGCGCCCCGTGAGCCCCGCGTCCAGGATGCCGTCTTCCACGTAGCGCGCCATTTCCTGCGCGCGAATCAGCATGCACTCGATCTCCGGATCGTCGATGCCCGGAAAGTACGAGCGGCTGCTGGTGGTGATGGAGAACCCGGCGCGGCGGAAAAGATCGATGGTGGCGTTCTCCAGACTGCCCTTGGGAATTCCGAGTTTCAGTTTCACTTCCGTCCTCCGTAAACCGCCTTCGGATCGTAGGTGCGTTCTTCCGCCACCTTCCATTCGCCCTCATCCAGGCGGCGGAAAAAGCAGCTCTGGTAGCCTTCGTGGCAGACACCCGGCCCCAGCGCTTCCACCTTCACCAGCACCGCGTCCAGATCGCAATCGGCCGCAATCTCCTTCACCGCCAGGCGATGCCCGGAGCTTTCTCCCTTGAGCCACAGTTTCTTTCGCGACCGGCTATAAAACGTGGCGAACCCCGTCTCAACCGTCTTTTGAAAGGCCTCTTGGTTCATGTAACCGACCATCAACACGCGCCCGGTCAGGTGATCCTGGATCACCGCCGTGATCAGCCCGTCGCCTTTTGCAAAATCCAGATTCATCGCTGTGCAATAAAAAAGCCCGCCATGCTTGCCGGCGGGCGTCCTTTCCAATTTGATTGAGATCCAATCAGAAGACCACCGCTCGCACGTGGGCATGGTGGTGCTCCTGATGCCGTGCGACGGTGGCGACTTTCATAAACTTCCAGTTTACCAAAGCCGTCATGCGCCTTGCGCGCCCGTTTGCTGCGGCGGCATCTGCGCTATGCGCTCCTGCATCCGCCGGGTCAGGTGCGGCACCAGGCCGAGCATGCGCTCCACCACCATCAACTGCGCGCGGTGGTGCATTTCATGTTCCTTCACCGACATCAGCATCTCGAAGCGCGTCTTGACGTTCGGCTGGATCTGCGGCGGAAAGTGCACTTCCTCGGCCAGCGCTTCCTCGGGCAGCCGCTCCAAAAAGGCCGCAAATTCTTCGCCTTCCTTGTGCAGCGCTTTAATAATGTCCGGTTTGGTGGCGAGCCGCGCTTCCGCCTGCGCCAACTGCGGCATGGCGCTGCGGAAAAAGTCGAAGCTCATCTCGGTCATGCGCTGGCCGTGGATCCGCATAGGGATCGAAGGCGTCATGGCGATATGCGCCAGCGTCTCCGCCACGCTGCGCGAGCCTTCCGCCGGCCGGAATCCGTATTTCTCGGCCGGAATCTCTTCGGCAATCTGAATGGTGTTCTCGCGGACCGTGCGGAACGCGCGGCCCAGATCTTTGGCGGTGTATCCGTGCATGAGTTTCCCTCCGCGTTCCATTATATAGGCGCCACGCGCCACCCAACGCGGTTATCCTGTAAACAATGCGCGTGCTCGTCGATGCCGCGCCGCTGCTGGTTCGCAGCGCCGGCGTCAAGAACTATCTGTATCATTGGATCCAGCACCTGCGGCTGGCCGCCGGGCCCGGGGACGACATCCGCACGTTTCCGGCGCTCGATGCCGGCCTTTCGCTCCATCACGACCGCTCGGTAGCCGGATTCTGGCGCACCCGATTGACCCTCGCCGCGCTGGCCGCCTCCAACTACACGCCCGCGCCCTTGATGGACTGGACCGGACGCCATGCCGATATCTTTCATGCCAGCAACCTGACCGGCAATACTCCGCGGCGAGCGCGCCTCACCATTACCATTCATGACCTGACCTCCTGGCTGATGCCCGAATTGCATCCCGCCGGCAACCGGCGCGCCGACCACAATCTGGCCGCGCTCGCCCGCCGCGCCCACCGCGTGATTGCGGTCTCCGAGTGCACCCGCCAGGACGCCATACAGGTGCTCGGCATAGCGCCGGAGAAGATCGATGTCATTCATTCCGGCGTGGCCGAGTCTTTCTTCCAGGTGGAGCAAGCCGCGGTAGCCGCGGTGCGCGCGCGCTATTCGCTGGTGAAGCCATTCATCCTCTCGGTCGGCACCATTGAGCCGCGCAAGAACACCGATGCCCTGCTCTCCGCCTACCAGGCGCTTCCGGCTTCGCTGCGCGAAGAGTTCGATCTGGTCCTGGCCGGCCCCATGGGTTGGGCAGCAGCTTCCACCGTCGAACGCGTGCGGCGCGCCCGCTATCTCGGCTACGTGCCCGAGTCCGATATCGCACCGCTCACCGCCGGCGCCGCCGTCTTCGCGTATCCGTCCCTCTATGAGGGCTTCGGATTCCCCGTGGCGCAGGCCATGGCCGCCGGGGTTCCCGTGATCACGTCCAACGTCTCCTCGCTGCCGGAAATCGCCGGCGATGCCGCCGTGCTGATTGATCCGCGCAGCCTGGCCGAACTCCGCGACGGACTCAGCCGCCTGCTGTCCTCTCCGGATCTTCGCGCACGATTGGCCGTGCGCGGGCGGCAGCGCGCCGCATTATTTCACTGGCAAACGTGCGCCGACCGCTCGCTGCGTTTCTTTCGCGAGGTAGCTGGTGGGTGTTACTAGCCGCCCGCTAACCAATCTCAGCGTACGGCTGGTACCGGGTAGAACTCCTATGTCCAAGGTAGGCCTTGCCCTGCACCGCCGGAAACTGATTAACTCTTGAATGAGGATTTCGATGACCCCGACCATGACGCAAAACAACCTCGCCGAACGTCTTAATAATGGAAAACTCCCCGTCGGCGAAGCGCTCCATTTCGCCATGACGCTGGCGGATGCCTTGCGCAGGATTCACGACAGCGGACGCGTCTATGGCGCGCTGACGCCGTCTAATATCGGGATCGTCGGAACCAGCGCGACGCTGGCGGATCCGCCGGAACAGGCCGGCGGGGTCACGCCCTACACCGCCCCGGAAGTGCTGCATGGCGATCCGGCGGACGCCCGCAGCGACATCTTCGCGTTCGGCGCCGTTCTTTTTGAAATGCTCACCGGCCGCCGGGCTTTCGACGGCGATAGCCAGGACTCGCTCATCGCGGCTCTTACCACTTCCGCTCCGCCGTCCTCGGGCAGTCCGCTGGTGGACCGGCTGGTGGCAAGCTGTGTTTCGAAGGATCCCGCGCACCGCTGCCAGCGCATGCAAAAGATCATCATGGAGCTCAAGCTGCTCAGCGTGGCAGCTCGCCGGGCCGAAACTCCGGCTGCCAACCGTGGGCGGGCGGAAGCTCAGCTTCGCGCCGAAATGCAGCAGATCGAAGCCCGTGTCGCGGCCCGCCTGGAATCCCACGAACAAGCCGCCGCCCAGATGCGGGAGGCCCACGAAGAGGCCCTGGCGCAAATGCGCGAAGAGCACCGGAAATCCCTCGCCGAGGTGCGCGACGCGGCCGCCGACGCCGTAAACATGCTGCGCGCGCAGCTTGCCGAAGTGAGCGCCCGCATCGTCGAAGCGCAGGAGCACATGGCCCAGCCCGTCGCCGAAGTGCGTGCCCTGGGCGACCAGCTCATCGCGCGGGTGGAGCATACCATGGTGCCCCTCGGACAGCGCGTTGCCGATATCGAGGAGACCTTGCAGGATCTCCGCAACCGTTCCGTCGCCTTGCAGGAGAACCTGGCGGCCGATCTGAACGGGATCGAGCAGAGCCTCGCAACCCATGCAGCCGCCATCGATTCGGCGCGCACCGCCATGGCGCAGACCGACGACCTGGTTGAGCGGGTGGTCGAAGCCTTGGAGCTGTTGCAATCCAGCGTGCTCGATCAGCACGAAGAACGCGCCGCGCTAATCGAATAATTGTATTCTTAGCATTCAAAAGCTGCTTAAGAACTGGTGCCGCCGGCGGTCTTGCCGGGGGTGTATGGATTCAAAAGAAAACCGGCGGCAAGACCGCCGGCGCTACAAGTCTCACTTCTTGCCCGCCGGTGGTTTAATCCCCGCGCTCTCTTTAGCCAGCGGACTCCCCGGGAAGCGCTGCCGCAGCAGCTTGAAGGCGTCATTGGCCTCCGCCCAGCGCCCCAGCTCCACCAGGCTCTTTCCTTTATAGAAGAGCGATTCCGCCATCCGGTTGGATTCCGGGTAGTTTTGCACCACCTTGTCGAACGACGCGGCTGCCTCATCCCAGTGTTTCAGCGAATACTGAATCCAGCCGGTGCGGTACTGCGCCTCGGAAGCCTGCGCATCGTTGGGATACCACTTCAGGAAATCGCGATACTCGTCGAGCGCCAGGTCGAGCGACCCGCCGCTGCGGTCGCGCTCCGCGTTCGCGATCAGGTCCGACGCGGAAATCTGTGGCGCATTGGGGGACGGCGCGGCTTGTCCGGAGCCAGGCGCCACGGGAGCCTGCATCGTTTTCACGGCGTTGCCAAGGTCGGCAATCTGCGTGGCCAGTTTGACGACGCCGGTATTGAGATCGGCCAGCGCATCCTTGATCGTGCCGACATCCGTGGCCAAGCCTTGCAGCCGGGCTCCCATGCCAGCCAGGGCGATGGCATTCTTACTCTCCTGGTCCTGCTGATCCTGGAGAGACTTTTGCAGGCGGTCGCCGATCGAGGCCAGAGACTTGCCGGCCTGGTCGGCGGCTGCGCGCGCTTGCTCGGCCTGCTTCTGCGCCAAGTCCGCCAGCTTGTCGTCCAGTGACTTCTGCAGCCCCCGGACCTGCTCCTGCAACGCAGCCACATCGCGCTGCAATTCCAAAATGCTCTTGTCCGCGCCGAACACCGCGGGAGCCACCGACAGCGCAACCGCCAAAACGCGTCCGAACATGCCCATTCACCCCCAATAGTCATCCTACAGCCGCGGGCTTCTTCTTGCACCGCGCGGGCCTGGTAGTGGAGAATAAGAGGCAGCACTTAGAGGGTGTTCCAATGGACAACAACCCCAGCCGCGACGTCCCGGGGATTATCGATAAGGCCGGGCACCTGGTAGTGGCTCTGCTGGAATCGGCGTCGCAGGCGATTGTGGCCGTGGACTGCGCCGGCCGGATCGTGCTGGCCAATAGCCGCGCGGACGAGATCTTCGCTTACTCGCGCGAAGAATTGTTGGGCCAGCGAATCGAAATGCTGCTGCCCGAACCGCACCGCGGCCACCATGTTCAGGAGCGCGATGAATACTTCGCGCATCCGCGGATCCGCCCCATGGGAAGCGGACTTGACCTGGTGGCGCGCCGTAAGGATGGCACCGAATTCCCCGTGGAAGTGAGCCTCAGCTATATCGAAGCCGAGGAAGGCCGGTTCGCCATCGCCTTCGTGAGCGACATCAGCCGGCGCAAGCACCTCGAAGAGCAGTTGCTGCATGCGCAGAAAATGGAAGCGGTGGGCCGCCTGGCCGGAGGCGTGGCGCACGACTTCAACAACATGCTGACGGTGATTTCCGGCTACAACCGCATGATCCTCGATGAACTCTCCCCCATGGATCCGTTGCGCGGCTATGCCGAAGAGGTCCTCAAAGCCTCCGACCGCGCCGGCGCCCTTACCAACCAGTTGCTGGCCTTCAGCCGGCGCCAGATCATGCGTCCGCGCGTGGTCAGCGTCAACACCGTGCTCGCCCAAACCGAAAAAATGTTGCGCCGCCTGATTGGCGAGGACGTTGAGCTGAACATGCGGCTGGACGACGGCGCCGGCAACATCAGGGCCGATCCGGGCCATGTCGAGCAGGCCGTGGTTAACCTGGCGGTCAATGCTCGCGACGCCATGCCCCTGGGCGGACGCCTCACCATCGAGACCGCATGTGTGCAACTCGACGACACCTATGGGCGCACCCACATGGGCGTGAACCCCGGTGAATTCGTGCTGATTGCGGTCAGCGACACTGGTCACGGCATGGACGTCGAGACGCGCCGCCGGATCTTTGAGCCATTCTTCACCACCAAGGAAAAGGGCAAAGGCACGGGTCTGGGGCTGGCCACGGTGTACGGCATGATCAAGCAGACCGGCGGCGATATCTGGGTCTACAGCGAACCCGGGAAAGGATCTACGTTCAAACTCTACTTCCCGCGCGTGACCGACCCCGCCAGCGATTCGCATGACGGCGATGCCGGCCTGGCGAATCGCGCTGGAGGCGAGACCATCCTGGTTGTGGAAGACGAGAAAGCCGTGCGCGAGCTGACCGTACGCATCCTCGGACAACTGGGCTACGTGATTCTGACCGCATCCAGCGGCGCCGAGGCTCTGCGGATCGTTCAGACGCACGACGGAACCATCCACCTGCTCCTCACCGACGTGGTGATGCCGGGTATGAGCGGGCGTCACCTGGCGGACCAGTTGCTGCAACAGCGGCCCGGCACGAAGGTGCTGTTCCTATCCGGATATACCGAGAATGCGGTAGTGCACCATGGCGTCCTGGATGCGGGCGTGAACTTTCTGCCCAAGCCCTTCAGCCGCGAAAGCCTCGCCCGGAAACTGCGCGAAGTGCTCACCAAAGCATAGCGCGGCAAGCCGCAACCAGCGTACTTCTAAAAGAGCCCAAAGGGCGAAAGATGACAGCTCAGGGCGCGATGCCTGGGTCAATTGACCAGCCCCGGAACGGGGCGAAAGGTGCGAGCGGACCCGGATTCTTACGCCCCGTTCCGGGGCTAACGGTCTTGCGCGGGGTTCCCAGTGCTGGCGCACTGGGCTATTCTCTTTCGTCCTACGGACTTGGGCCGCGCAAAAAATCTTCGCGGCCCGCAAAGAAACAAAAACGTAGTAGCATAGAACCGCGGAGCGGGCTATCCAGCCTGCAACGGCGGCATTCCTGGCGGCGCGCTTGGACGCTTTGGCCGGCGCCCACCCCTCTACTTCGGATACGTCCCGAAAAGTTTGCGGCAACACCCATGCAAGCGATGTGGCCACTGGGTATCGCGGAAAAACATATAGGGGCATTCTCCCGCCACTACCGGGATGCCGCGATCCTGGCAGAGCTTGAGCGCGCCGGGGCTTACCGCCCCCGCGCCCGTGGCGCGGTACAACCACACGTGGCGCACTCCCACGGCGTCGCATTCGCGCACGATCCGTTCGCTCATGGCGGCGGGAGTCAACAGTACCGCCGCATCCACGCGCGGCTCGATATCCTGCACGTTGGCATAACAGCAGACGCCTTCCGCATCCGCCATCGCAGGGTTCACCGGTATGGCGTCATAGCCGCGCCGCAAAAATTCGCGGAACAGGCCGCGGGTAAAATCCCTGGCGTTGCGTGAAACGCCGATGATGGCGACGCGATTCGCCGCCAGAAACTCGTCAATCTCTTTGCGAGCGGTCATTCACAACCCCCCTTTACCGAATCATTGACTCTTGCATAACATTCGGCGGCTGCGATGTAAAGCGGAGGCTGTCAAGAAAAGAAAAAAACAAAAAATGGGGCAGGTGTGAACCTGCCCCAACCGGTAACATTCTAACTTCTGACTACTAACTTCTAACGTGCATATCCCAAAGGGATGTCAAGGGCGGATCCCTTGCTCCCTTAGAAGCTGAACTTCGCGGTCACGACGATCACGCGTCCGGTCACGATCGCGCCCTGGCCCGAACCGTAGGGGCTGGTCGGCGGCGCGAGAGTGCTGGAGGTGGTGCCCAGCGAACCCGATGTGATGGAAGCGGTCGGGTTCCCGAAGTTCGGATGGTTTAAGACGTTGTAGAACTGGCTTCCGATTTCTAACGCATAGCGCTCCTTGATGTAGAACTTCTTGCTGACCTGCGTGTCGACATCGAAGTAGCCGGGACCGCGGAAGACGCCCGGTCCGGTTTCACCGAAATCCATCTGTACCGGCGTTGCGACGCCGGACGTCGAATTGTAGGTCTCGAACATGCTGGTCGTAAAGCACGGCGGAGTGCTGCTGCCGTGAACCGCGGTGCACACCGTGGGGATGGTGGTGGGGGTGATGACGGTGGCAGTTGGGGTCGTGCCGGTTCCACCGCCGGAGTTGATCTGCGCCGGTATCTTGCTGTCGGACGACGAGAAGGGCCGTCCGGTATAGGCATAGAGTTTCAAGCCGAAATTCCAGCCGCCCAGCACCTGATTAAGGATTCCGTTCGCGAACTTGTGCGGCTCGGTCCAGACCAGGTCGCTCACAATGGCATGACGCACGTCGATGCTCTCGTTGCCGTAGCCAAAGGCCAGGTTGTAGGGGTTGTAGACCGTGGCGTCGCCCAATCCGTGCGACCACGTCCAGCCAAACTGGCCCTGGAAGCCCCATCTCATGGCGTGGCGGAGCTGCACCGTCATGCCGTCGTAGTTGGAGTAACCCGCGGTCAGCACCTGGGTGAGGGTCAGGAACCGGGGATCCGGCGCGGCCGTCGGCAGGCCTCCGAAGCTCGTGCCGTAATACTTGTTCAAGCCGTTGCTGGCCAGCAGCAGGTAGGAGTTGGCCCAGGTGTTGGACATCGCCTGATCGTAACCGTGATTGCCGGCGTAGGTGATGGCCAGGACATCGTGCGAATCGAGTGAGCGCTCCAGTTCGGCGCTCCACTCGGTAGTCTTCGGCGGAACAAAGCTGTTCGGCGGCGAATAGTAGCTGGGTGCGCTGAAGGGGATGCTGCCTAGCGCCGACTTGATCGAGGCAAGCGTGCCACCCGCCGCGAACTGGGAGGTGAAAGTCTTGTAGGCCGAGACGGCTGCGTAAGCCGAGCTGTTGGGATCGGTCGGCAGGCCGGCTACGCCGAATGTGACACTCGGGGTAAACACGCTGGGGGCATTGCGGAACACGCTCGATGCCACGCTGCCTGAGAAAAGCGTGGCAAACGAGCCGATGCCGCCGCGAAGCACGGTCTTCGAATCGATGTTCCAGGCGAAGCCAAAGCGCGGTTCTGGAGCGATGGCTTCCAGGCTCTGGTACAGGTTGTGCAAGCCCATGGTGATGGTCTGGTTGTAAGGAACGCTGGCGCCGCCTGTGTAGCCCGACATGCCGAACTGGGTGTTCATGCGGGCGAAGCAGTTGTCCACACAGGCTGGGTTGCCGTCGTGTTCGATGCGGAATCCCAGCGTCAGGGTAACATTGCGCCGAATCTTCCATTCATCCTGCACATAAGCGCCCAGGGAGCTCATCCGGAGGTGCACCTGCAATAAATTGGGATAGCTCTGGCTGAAGGAAGATCCCGCGCCCGTGGAGTTGACCTGGCCGGTCGCAAAGTCCGTCAGATCGGTGAAGGTGTAAATTCCGGCGTACGCCCTTTCCGAGTTCGTGAAATCGGTGATCTTGTTGTACCGGTAATTGACGCCCACCTTAAGGCTGTGCTTGCTGTGAACCCAGGTGAGGTCGTCCACCATCTGCGCCTGGCCTACGTTGCGGCCCTGAGGCATGTTGGTGGCGATGCCCAACTGCGAGCAGCAGCCGTCATTCGGGTACCAGGTTTCCGGCATTAGCGAGATGGCCTTTTGGAGGTCCGCGTAGCCGAAAATCGCCTGGTACCAGGAGCCCGAACCGATGAAGTTATTCACCAGGGTAGGCGAGATGGCGTAGGTATATGTCAACTGGCCGTTATCGGCCGGTTGGTTGCTCTGCTCATTGAAAACCGGGTTGATCAAGCTCGGCCCGGTGGCCTGAAGGCCCCAGTCGTCGTTGTAGCGCAGGCTGAGCTTCTGCTTGTCGGTAATGTTGTAGTCCGTGCGAATGGTAATCAGGCTCTCTTTGTTCGTCTCGCTGGCGTTTTCGGCGAAGGCATAGGTGCAAGGCACGGTGGTGCCGAACACGCCGCCGCCGTTGGGAGCGGCAATACCGGCGTTCCAGAAGGTGTAGGTGCCGCAACCCAGGTGGCCGTTGCCGTCTTGTAGAGGACCATTGCCGTTGGTTTCAGGAACCGCGTTCTTCGCGCCGGATGCTCCGGACCACAACGCAAAGCCATCGTTATAGAGGGCCGTTGATGCCGATGGGATGTGCGCCAGCGTGTAAGCCTGCAGTTGCGGAGAAGGAATGTGCACCACACCGGAAGTCGGCAGGGCATACTGCAAGCTCTCGTAGTTGAAGAAGAAGAACAGCTTGTTCTTTTTAATGGGACCGCCGAAGGAACCGCCGAACTGGTGAGAATCGGACCGCGGTTGCTGCAGGCCCGCCTGGTTGTTGAAGAAATCGTTGGCGTTGAACTCCTTGTCGTTGTAATTGTGGAACAGGTTGCCGTGGAACGTGTTGCTGCCGGTTTTGCCGACGTAGTTCACCTGCGCGCCGGACATGCGGCCGAAATCGGCGCTGTAGGCATTGAGGATCACGGCGGCTTCGGCTACCTCATTGGAGCCGAGAAGGTTGTTGCTGGCGCCGGAGTTGTTGATATTCAGATACGGGTCCATGTCGTCGGCGCCGTTGAGGGTGAACAGGGCGGTGGCGCCCGGGATTCCGTTGACGTTGAAGTTGCCCGATGCGCCGCCGCCCGGCAGCACCAGGATGCCGGGAACGGTGAAGGCCATGGTGGTGAGATCGCCTCCCATGGTGGGCAGATTGACAACCTGTGCGGTGTTGAAGCCACTCGCCAGGTTGGCGTTTTCGGTCTGTAGGATGGCGGCCTGCGCCTCAACCTCAACCACTTCCTGCGTGCCTTGCACGGCGAGCGTGAGGTTGATGGACGTTTCCTGGCCCGCAATCAGGGTGAATTTCTCCAATTTGGATTTCAGCCCGGTGGCTTCGCCGGACACGTAGTAATCGCCCGGTTGCAGCAGCGAGAAACGGTACTGGCCGTTCGCGTTGCTGACTTCCGAATGGCTTTCATTCGTGTCGACGTATTTGGCGGTCACCTTGGCGTTGGGCACGACGGCCCCGCTGGAGTCGGTAACGACGCCCACGATATCGCCGGTGGTCATTGTCTGGCTATGCGCGGCTGGCACGCCAACGAGCAGAAGCATTACACACAAGCCGGCCCCTGCCAGCCAGGAACACCTCAAGTGCGTTGATCCCTTCACGGTAAAGACCCTCCTTGGTCTGGAAACTAACCTTATGCTTAAACCTAATCCCACAAAATGAAACAAGAAGCCGTCACCGCAATAAAAAACTCGGTCGGACCTTATGAGCGTTTCTTTTTGCAACCCCGATTAGCGTTACTGCTACCACTCTGTTAAGCCCTCAACACGGAGGGCAGCCTGCTATAAACCCCGCCACAGCCCCGGGGGCCCACTACAAGTAACAAATGTCCTTATGGGATATATGGATATCATTGTTTTGATCAGATTGCAACCGGTGAATTCCGTGTGGGGGTGCGAGCACGGAACCGCGAGCGTTTGCGAGCGGCCAGCTCCAGGCTGCGTGGCGACCGCTCGCTGCCGCTCGCGGTTCTCTGCCGGGAGCCGTTCTAGCGCCGTACAGACAAATCTGTTTGTCCCGGCGCCGCTCGGCGCCGCCTGCCAGCCAACTATTTTGCCTTCAGAGCATTGCTTATGGTTTCGATCTCGCCGGCGGTCATGCCTTTGGCCGTAACATGCAGCACCGCAAAGAAATGCGCCACTTCGACATCGCTATCGGGAAAGCCAATGTTCCCCTTGGGCCCTTCCGAGGTAGCCAGCACGTTGCCGTGCGCATCGACCACCGCAAACCACGGGATCCCGTCGATGCCGTCTTTCGATCCCAGACGCCGCGCCAGTTGTTCGGCGCCTTCATTCTTCTCCGTATCAACGGTCACAACCGAGTAGTACTTGCGTAAAATCGGCGCGGCATCGCTATCCTGGAAAAATTTCTCCATCTTCTTGCACCAGCCGCACCAATCGGCCCGGAACTCCACCCAACCGAGTTTGCCGCTGGCCTCCAGTGCCGGGAGCGATTTCGCCAACACTTCGCTCGCTGGCGCGCCCGGGAAAAATTCCATCAGAACGGCCTTCAGCTTGGCCGGAGCGATGTGCCCCGCATCCAGAATTCGCGCCGCCGTGATCGCCTTGACCAGCGCACCCTCCGAATCGAGCACCGTGATCAGCATCGCATTGTCCTTCGGCAGATTGGCGTGAATCTTCCCGGCAAACTCCCGCACCGCCGCGGCATCCGCCACATTGACCGGAATTCCCACGTAACCGGCCAAGAGGCGCGGCAGATCGGGATCGTTGTAGATTGCCTCGTGAACCTCATCGCAGAGGCTGCACCAGCTTCCTTCGTACAGCACCGCCAGCCGCTTATGCGCCAGCTTCGCGGCGACCAGTCCATCGTTGAGCGCCTTCGCGGCCTCCGCGTCGGGCGCCAGCCACTGCGGACCGGCAGCGGCGGCCGGAGTTTGAGCCGGGAGGAGACCCGGCGCCAGAATCGCTGCGGCGAATACCAGATTGCTCCAGAGTGTCATAGCGGCCTTTCCAACTGGGATCGAATCCCATTCTACTTCCTCTTGCCAGGTGCGCCAGGTCCCCGGGCACCGAACCGCGACCGTCAGGGAGCGGCCCCCACGCAGCCTGGAGCTGGCCGCTCGCTCACGTTCGCGGTTCCGCGCGGAGTAGTTGGTACGCTCAGAATCGCCGCCCCGCTCGCCAGCCGCTACCATATTGTTCTGTAAGGAGCCCCCCATGAACCGCCGCACCTTTCTCGCCGCGGCCGGCGCCGCCGCCGCCCTCGGCCGCTCCCAGAATGCTCCGCCCGCCGTCCCGCCGCGCCGCACCTATTCCCTCAATCGCAACTGGCTGTTTGCCGCCAACGCCGCACCCGGCGGCGCGGCGCCCGGCTTCGACGATTCCCGCTTCAGCCGCATCACCCTGCCGCATAGCAACGTGGAACTGCCGTGGCACAGCTTCGACGATAAGGCCTATGAGTTCGTTTCCGTCTACCGGCGCCACTTCCACGCGCCGCCGGTCTGGAACGGCAAGCGCGTCTTCGTCGATTTCGGCGGCGTGATGACCGCGGCCACGGTGACCATCAACGGCCACACCTTCGAGGAATATCGCGGCGGCTACACGCCCTTTTCCTTCGAATTGACGCCGCATTTGAAATACGGCGCGGACAATCTGCTGGCGGTCGAAGTGGATTCCACCGAGCGCGCCGACATTCCGCCCTTCGGCGGCAGCATTGACTACCTCACTTTCGGCGGCATTTACCGCGATGTCGCGCTCCGCGTCGTGCCGGGTACCCACCTGGCAAACATCTTCGCCAAGCCGGTGCGCGTGATGGCCGCCGACCGCGCCGTGCTCGTGCGCTGTTATCTGGACGGCCCGGTGGATCAGCCGCTCACGATCGCCGCCGAGTTGCGCGATGGCGATCGCGTCTTAAAGAGCTCCACCGCCGCGGTCGACCCATCCGCCGAATACCACGACGTGGCCATCGAAGCCATCGGCGACATTCAACTCTGGGACCTCCAGCGCCCCAAGCTGTACCAGGTGACCGCTCGCCTCCCTAATGGCGACGCGCTCTCCACGCGCATCGGATTCCGTGAAGCGCGCTTCACCGGCAAGGGCTTCTACTTGAACGGCGAGCACCTGAAACTGCGCGGCCTCAACCGCCATCAGACCTATCCTTATACCGGCGCGGCCATGCCGGCCCGCGTGCAGGCTCGCGACGCCCAGGTGCTGCGCCGGGAACTCAAGTGCAACATCGTGCGCACCTCCCACTATCCGCAGTCGCCGCACTTTCTGGATGCCTGCGACGAGGCCGGATTGCTGGTGCTCGAAGAGATCCCCGGGTGGCAGCACATCGGCGATGCGGCCTGGCAATCGCTCGCCGTGGACAATCTCGGCCGCATGATCCGGCGCGACTGGAATCACCCCTCCGTCGTGCTGTGGGGCGTGCGCATCAACGAGTCCGCCGACAATCGCGATTTTTATACGCGCACCAACGCCCTGGCGCACTCGCTGGACGATTCGCGCCAGACCGGCGGTATCCGCAACCGCCAGAACTCGGAACTGCTGGAAGACATCTTCACGATGAACGATTTCGGGTTTCCCCTCCGGCCGCCCAACCATCCCCTCTATCTGAACACCGAGTTCAACGGCCACATGTTTTCCACCAAGCGGTTCGACAATGTCGAGCGCGTGGCGGAGCACGTCATTCGTCACGTGCGCGTACACGATCAATTGGCCTCCGACGATCGCTACGCCGGCGGCATCGCCTGGTGCGCCTTCGATTACGCTTCACACCGCTACTTCGGTTCGGGCGACCGCATCTGCTACCACGGAGTGAGTGATATCTTCCGCCTGCCCAAACCGGCGGCCGGCTTCTACCGCTCGCAGTGCGATCCCCAGGAGGAAGTCGTCATCGAACCCGGCTTCTTCTATGCCTGGGGCGACCGCGGCAGCGGCAACGGTCCGGGCCTCGTGCCCATCTGCTCGAATTGCGATCACCTGAAAATATATTACAACGGCCGGCTTCTTCTGGAGGCCGATCCCGATCGCAAGACCTGGCCCAACCTCAAGTACCCTCCATTCATGGTGAACCTGACCACGCTCTCCTTCGGCAATTGGGGCGATCTCAAGATCGAGGGTTATCTCAGTGACAAACTCGTGGCCACCAGGATGCTTTCGGCGAGCGGCACCGACGATGTGTTGCTGGTGAAGCCCGACGACGCGGAGCTGGATGGCGATGGCCGCGATGCCACCCGCGTGGTGCTCGCCGTGACCGACCGGTTCGGCAATCTGCGCCCATTCGCTACCGGCGCCATCCAATTGAGCCTCACGGGCCCTGGCGAGATCGTAGGCGAAAACCCATTCTCTTTGAGTGGCGGAGCCGGCGCAGTGTGGGTCAAGGCTAAGGAAACCGCCGGGACCATCCGCTTGGAAGCCCGCCATCAATATCTCGGCGCGAAAACCGTCGAAATTCGCGTGCGCTCAGTGGAAGCGGAATTTGTTTGACCCACGGACGTATATCCAGACCATAAAAACTTTGGATTTGCATTCCAAAATGTAAGGGCTTACCATGAAAGAGAACCAAGTTGAATTCAGCGCCGTTCTGTTGGCCCTGATGCCCGTTCTCGACCGCACCTAGCGCTTCAGTGCATTCAAAACAAATCGCTTACAGGAGAATAAATTTATATGACGAAATCTCTGGTCCTTGCAGGACTACTGTCTCTTTCGGCTCTGGTGGTTTCTGCCAGTGCCAAATCGTATTCCATCGAGCTGGACTCCGTCGCAAAGGCGGGTAGCGTACAGTTAGCCAAAGGCGACTATACCGTGAAGGTGGAAGGCGACAAGGCCGTCTTCACTGACCAGCACAGCAAGTCGGTCTCCGTTGCCGTGAAGCTCGACACCGGCGCAGCCAAGAAATTCGCATACACCAGCGTGGAGGCCACTCACCAGGACGGCACCGAAATCATCAAGTTGATCCATCTGGGCGGATCCACCACCACCCTCGAATTCGGCGAGTAATCGCCCGATCACACGATCGCGAATCACGCGATGGCGCCGGTGCAACTTGACGGCGCCATCGCCAGGTTTCCGGTACACCCACCTTCGCTCCAAATGAGGCACACCTGAGACGAACGCACTCCACGCCTCGGTCAACGTGCCCCACCCGGGAGGCTCTCCCAAGCGTCCCAGTATCCTTGTGCAGAGCTTGGGCGAGGCTGCTAAGAAGCGCGCTCTACTTGACGACCACGCCGGTTAGGGCATTCACGAACGCCGCATAGCCGTTCTTGGTGGTTCCCCACATCACGTACCACACGGGCGCCGGGAACCGCGACGCATCGCCCAACCGGAACGTGGCCTTCTCACTCGGATGCGTTTTGAGCCAGCCCGCCGCCTTTTCAGCCGCGGCTTTGTAAGCAGCATCGGAATCCACCGTGAATTCACTGTTCGCGAACGCCTTGCTCGTAGGTGTAGCGCCGCCCCAGGGCAGCGCGTTGCTAATGTTGACTCCCTTTCGGGTGTCGGCTCCGCTGTCGACGGCAGCCCAAGTGAAGATCCGGGCCTCCTTGCGGCTTGGGGAAACAAAGGTGACAGTCCACAGCCCGGCCTTACCCTCCTCATTCTTGATGCCCGGCACTTCACCGCTAACCACACTGAGCGTCAGCAGATCGGGCGCCCAAGTGCGGGCCGGCTTGTACAGTTCATAAAACGCCCGTTGTGCGGTTCTGGCCTCCGGGGCCTTGGCAGGCTCCTTCTTCGCTTCACTCTCAACCTTCGCCGCCGGTTTCGGAGCTTCCGAACAAGCCGATAGCATAACAGCGGCAATCATGGCACCTGCGGTTAACAAGACCCGTTTATTCATAAATCACCATCCCTATATTACCCCCGCGCTGATCCCTGC
This sequence comes from Bryobacterales bacterium, assembly GCA_963842505.1. GTDB lineage: Bacteria > Acidobacteriota > Terriglobia > Bryobacterales > Bryobacteraceae > PALSA-129. The sequence goes on along the minus strand of CAWJGZ010000001.1, from coordinate 1,881,676 downwards.
GTGAGGTCTTTCGGTTGCCGCGCCGCTGTTGCCGATACGCGGCAACCGACTGCACACTGCGAATGCCTTTCGGCGGAGAAGCAGGCTTTTACCGGACTTCGCCGGACCGCGCGCGGCCCGGAGGCGGGCTCCGCTACTGCTTCGGGAACAGAATCGGCAGCGCTTCCTCGGAAGTGAACATGCAGCGCGCGTTGTGGCCGCATTCGGAGACGATCTGCACCTTGTGGTCCGCGCCCACCTTTTCCTTGACGTACTTGGCGAAGGCTTCGCCCCGGGCGCGGCGCGTGGGACCTTGCGCCATGGCTGGGCACGAGCTGTCGAAGCCGCCCAAAGGCAGGATATCGATCTCGCCCAGCAGGTAGGTAGTGGGGCGCGATGCCAATTGCTTCTTCAACTGATCGTCGCTCTCCTTGGAGGCGTAACCGGTGCGACCTTGCAATCCGTAAGGCCAGTGGTCGTAGGTAGTGCAGTTGCGGCCGTCGCCGAAAGCCCGGAAAGTGGTGGGGGGCTCGCCCGCCGGGCGCGTGTCGTCGAGATACGCATAGCTCGACGGGTTGGCTACCACGTAAGTCACCGGCACGCCCAGAGTCTCATGGACGCGATTGGACATTTCGTAGCGTGTCACAAACTGCCCGCCGGCGGAATGTCCGGCAAGCACGATCGCCTTGAGGTTGGGAAAGGCCTCTTTGCGCGCGAGCTTGCGCAGAATCTCATCGACAAAATCGAACGATGTGAGATTGGCGTTGTCGGTGGCTACACCGCCGGAGCGCCAACTGTCGCCGTTGCAACTATAGCTGACTTCGTTGGGGGCGAGTTTGTCGCGGCAGCCGCGGCCGTCGTTGGAAGCAATGCGGGGAACGATCACCACGGTATCGTCGAGGGCGGCGCCGAGAAAGGCTGCCGCGAGCGCATTACGAAAATAGTTATCGGGGTCGCGGTTGGTTCCATGAATGACGACTAGGGCACGGGTGATCTTCTCGTTCTTGGCATCGAGCGAGTATGTGCGATAGACCAGGGACCGGGAGGGTCCGCCGCCGAGGGTCACCCAACTGGTGCACGCTTCGGTGGCGGTAATGCAAGGCTGGGCATAAGCGGCCGCAGACACAAGGAGCAAAGCAAGTACGCGCATGAGGGCATTCTAGCACCGCGCCCGCCGTTCAGTACGGCAATGTAATATCTTCTAAGTTGTAATTCCATTTGGTGGAGCGAAAGGTTTCTTCAGTTTTCCAGCGCGCCGGGTAGATTGGCGAGATCCGCCAGGCCGATTGTGAGTCCTGGCTGTAATTGGCTGGCCGGCCTGCAAGCTCCAGCGCCGCCTCATTAATCACACGGATCGGCCGGGCGGACGAATCGGCTCGATGCCACAACACGGGTAGCAGGTTTTTTTCTGCTTACCCCGATTTTAAGTTCGCCGGCGGGTTGTTACCTTCCACGCCGCGGTGATACGCTAGGTTTCGCAAAGCTGACGATATGCGCATGCGCTTCCTGATATTCCTAATTGCTTGCTGCGCGAACCTCCTTGGTCAGGATCAGTCGATTCTGCTCAAAGCCTCCACCGTGCTCGATGGCAGGGGCGGGGTTCGTCATAACACGACGGTCGTTGTGGAAGGCGGCACGATCCGAAGAATCGACGCATCGGCGCGCGGGGCGGCCTATGACCTGACCGGATTGACACTGCTGCCCGGGCTGATCGATACGCACGTCCACCTCGGGTCGCACTTCGGCCCGGATGGCAAGCTGGCGACACGCGACGATTCGCCGGCATCCGCGCTGGGATACGCGCTCGAAAACGCGTACGCCGACCTGATGGCGGGAATTACCACCGTGCAGAGCGTCGGCAGCCCGATCGATCGCGACGCCCGCGAAGCCATCAACCGCGGCATCCTGCCCGGCCCGCACGTGCTGACCTCGTTGCGGCAGATCACCGACACGCGACTGACTCCGGACGAAATTCGCCGGATGATCCGGCAGTCGAAAGCCGAGGGCGCGGATGTCGTCAAGATTTTCGCTTCGAAGAATTTCCGCGACGGCGGCGCGCAGACGCTCAGCGACGAGCAAATCTTCGCCGCCTGCCAGGAAGCCCAGGCGCAGCATCTTCGGACGCTGGTGCACGTCTACAGTTCGCAGGCGATTATGACCGTGTCCAAGGCCGGCTGCACTTCGGTCGAACACGGCACGCTGATCAGCGACGAGGCGCTGCGGTTTCTGGCCTCCCACGGGACCTATTTCGATCCGAACATCGGCGTCGTGGCGCAGAATTACGTTCTCAACAAGGATAAGTTCATCGGGGTCGGCGGATTCACCGCGGAAAGCCTCGTGGGGACGGAAACCAAGCTCATTCCCGCCTCTCTCGAAATGTTCAAACGGGCGCTGGCGACCCCGGGCCTGAAGATCGTCTTCGGAACCGATGCGGTCGCCGGCGCGCACGGCCGCAATGCCGAAGAGCTGATTTATCGCGTGCAAAAGGGAGGACAGGACCCGGCCGCCGCGATCGTTTCCGGCACCTCACTGGCCGCCGAATCGATCCGTATGTCCGACCGGATCGGCGCCATCGCGCCGGGAATGGACGCAGATCTCATCGCGGTCGCGGGCGACCCCTTGCAGGACATCACAGCGCTGCGCCGCGTCGTCTTTGTGATGAAAGGCGGGAAGGTTTACAAGGCTCCTCCTGCCGCGGCTCCCCTGATCCGGCGCTAAAGGATCGCGCGTGCCGACAGGCGTATTTTCCGGCGAATTTTCTCCGCGTGATTATTGGCCCAGGATCTTGTTCAGCTCGGAGATGCGGGCGTCCAGCTCCTGACGGAGGGTGGTCAGGCGCTCGATGGCGTCGCGGCCGATCTTCTGATCGGTGGCCGTGGTCATTCCGTACAGGTACGTGACGTGGGTCTGAAGTTCCGGCTTGCTGTAACGGATAGCGGGCGTTACGAGGTGCGACGCCAGCTCGTTCAAGCGGGGCAGAATGGCATCGGCCTGGGCTCCGGGTGCGCCTTTGAACTGGGCCTGGGCGGCGCGCAGGCGGGCCACGGTGCGGTTGACGTCGCTCACCAGATCGCGAACGCGCATGTTGTGCTCGAATTGCTCGCGGAGATCGGCGGTGGTGACGCCGTCCTGGGTGACGCGGGGGTCTTCGCTGACCCGCAGCGGCTGCGTAGCGCTGAGGGAGCCGGTAGTCAGACGGACGGTGTACTGGCCGGGCACGGCCATGGGGCCGTTGGGACCTTCGGGCCGGGCAGCGCTCTGCCAGGGGCCGGGATAGCGCAAGTCCCAGGTGAAGCGATGCATGCCGGCGGTCTTGTCGAGACGGGTGAGGCCGCCGCGGCCGCGCGGCGCGCCTTCGCCTTCTTCGCTGGGGGGGGCTTCGGCGCCGGCGGCGGGTGCGGTTTCCCCAGCGGCGGGTGGGGCGCTGGTGAAGCGGCGGACAACGTTGCCGGGGGCGTCGAGGATTTCCATGACGACGTCACTGGAGGGCGCGGCGGACAGGTAGTAATCGATGGCCGCGCCGGAGGGGGGATACTGCGGACCGACCGCGCCGCGGCCCAGACCGCCTCCGAAGGGCGCGGTGGTGCGGATGGCTTCGCGCGGCGCGAAGAGCATGGCGGGTGCGGAGGTGATCCGCGGGTTGATCTGATGCAGGGGCGTGAGGTTGTCAAGGATCCAGAAGCTGCGGCCCTGCGTGGCGACTACCAGATCCTGGTGCGCAACCTTGATGTCGGTGACGGGGGTAATGGGCAGGTTCATTTGGAAGGATTGCCAGTGGGCACCGTTATCAAAAGAGATGTAGATGCCGAATTCGGTCCCGGCGTAGAGCAGGCCGGCGCGGTCGGGGTCTTCCCGCACCACGCGGGTCGGCTCATCAATGGCGATGCCGTTCGAGCCATCGGTGAGACGGGTCCAGGACTTGCCGAAGTCGTCGGTGCGGTAAATATAGGGGGCGAAGTCGCCCAGCAGGTAACGGTAGATGGCGACATAGGCCGTGCCGGCCCGGTGGGGGCTGGGCTCGATGTTCTGGACGCGGCCGCCGGGTGGCAGGCCAGTGGGAGTGACGTTGGTCCAGGTCTGGGCATCGTCGCGGGTGACGAATACGAGGCCGTCGTTGGAGCCAGTCCAGATGAGGCCCTTCTGCAGCGGCGATTCGTGAATGGCGTAGAGCGTGGAATAGACCTCTTCGCCGGTGGCGTCGCGGGTGATGGGCTCGCCGCTGACGCCCTGGGTGCCTTCGGGGTGCGCGGTTAGGTCGGGGCTGACCTTCTGCCATGTGACGCCGCCATCACGGGTGCGGTGCAGGTATTGAGAACCGTAGTAGATGGTGTGGGGCGCGAAGGGTGAGACCTCCATGGGGGAGACGCGCTGGAAGCGGTACAGGAGATCGCTGCCGGCGTTGCCGTAGAGCGACTCGGCGCCGACCCAATAGCGCTCTTCGTTGCTGTTGCCGAGGTTGAGCCGGCTGAACTGGCCCTTGCAACTGCCGTAGACGATTTGGGAATTGTCTTTGTCGGGGATGATCGGGCCGGTTTCGCAGCCGGGGCCGACGCGGAAGTCCTGGCCGTTGCCGAGGGGCAGGCTGGGGACGATGACGGTGGTGTTGTCCTGCTGCGCGCCGTAGACCAGGTAGGGATATTGATTGTCGACCGCAACCTGGTAGATCTCGGCGGTGGGTTGATTGTCCTGGGTGCTCCAGGTGCGGCCGCCATCCAGGGAGACGTTGGCGCCGCCGTCGTTGGCCTGGATCATGTACTGGGAGTTCTTAGGATTAATCCAGACATCGTGGTTGTCGCCGTGGGGGACGGGCGAGGAGCGAAAGGTCTTGCCGCCGTCGGTGCTTTTGTACCAGCCCTCATCACCGATCCAGACCACCTCGGGGTTGTTGGGGTCGACGCCGAGGGTGGTGTAGTAGAACGGGCGGGTGATGAGGGAGCCGGAGCCGTTGACGAGGCTCCAGGTGGCGCCGGCGTCCTCGGAGCGGTAGAGCCCGGAACCGGGCTTGGCTTCGATGAGGGCGTAGACGCGGTTGGGAGCGGCCGCGGAGAGGGCCACGTTGGAACGGCCGAAGATGTCGTTGGGGAGGCCGCCGGCGAGCTTGGACCAGGTGTCGCCGCCATCGGTGCTTTTGTAGATGCCGCCTTCGCGGGCGCCGCTGATGATGGTCCAAGGCTTGCGTTGGGCGTGCCAGAGGCACGCGAAGACGACCTTGGGGTTGCCGGGTTGGAGTTCGAGATCGGCGGCGCCGGCGGTATCGGAGATGTGCAGAACCAGGTCCCAGGTCTTGCCGCCGTCGGTGGTGCGATAGACGCCGCGCTCCTTGTTGGCGGCGAAGGGATTGCCCTGGGCGGCGACGTAGACGATGTCGGCATTGGAGGGATGGATGCGGACAGTGGCGATCTGGCCAACGTCGCGGAGGCCGGCGAAGGTCCAGGTCTTGCCGGCGTCGGTGGATTTGTAGATGCCGCGGCCGATGGAGACGTTGCTGCGGATCTTGGAGGAGCCGGTGCCGGCATAGACGATGTTGGGATCGGAAAGCGAGACCTCAATGGCCCCCATGGAGGCGGCGGAGAAAAAGCCGTCGGAAACATTGGTCCACGAGTGTCCCGCGTCGGTGGTCTTCCAGACGCCGCCGCCGGTGGACCCCATGTAAAAGGTGTAAGGCTCGGAGGGCACGCCGGTGACGGCCGTGACACGGCCGCCGCGGAAGGGGCCGATCTGGCGGTAGCGCATGCCGGACCAGAGGGTGGACGGGTAGGTGTCGGGCGGTGGGCTGGCCAGAACAGAAGCCGCCAGCAGGGCGAGTGCGGCGGAGAAGAAAATCGCGATCCGGTTGTGAGTCATGGTGCCTTCCTTTACTCGGGCGGAGCGAAGTTCATCATACCGCGGCGCGGAGCAGGGACTGGTTCGAATTTCGCCTTGCTGGCGGGCGCGCCACTGGCGCGCCCCTTACCCTTTGGCCTTAACGCGCCAGCGCAACAGCCAGCAGCAACCCACGCTGCGTCCCCAGCCACGAATCCTTGATGTTAAAGGTCTCGTTGAGCGCATGAGCTCCCGATCCCGAGCCTCCTCCGCCGATGGTGATCGCCGGAATGCCCATACTCATCGGAACATTCGAGTCGGAAGATCCTTCCCGAAACGTTCCCTCCCCGCCGAACAGCTTCGTCACGGCTACGGCCGTCTGGACGATCGCGGAATCGGCCGGCGTGCTTCCCGCCGGACGCACTCCAACCAGTTCATTTGAGACTGTAACCGGTCCGCGGCCATTCCAGCGGTGATTCTCCTCTTCCACGGCTTCCTGGACGGCAGCTTTGAATTTCGTGTTCAGCGTCTCCAGCGCACCTTTATCCGAGGAGCGCATGTCGACTTCCATCCAGCATTCGAACGGAATGGCATTGACCGAAGTGCCGCCGCCAACACGGCCCACGTTGAACGTCGTCTTCGGGTTCTTCGGCACCTCGAAGTTATCGATCTTGGCGATCGCGCGGCCCATCGCCTGGATCGGGTTGGCCATGCCGAAAGAGCCGAAGCTGTGCCCGCCCGGCCCCTTGAAGGTGGCCCGATACCGGTAGCTGCCCACGCCGACATTCTCTATGCTGAGACCAGTCCCATCCACCGAAATGAATTTGTCGATCTGGCCTTTTAGACTGTCGTTGAAAAGATTCTTGGTGCCGCGAAGATCTCCCAACCCTTCTTCTCCGGTGTCGGCGGCGAAGGTGATCGTCCCCGGCGTTCTTACTTTGCCGTCATCCAGGGCTTTGATTACGCCCAACATCATGGCCAGGCCGCGGCAATCGTCTCCAATGCCGGGCCCTTTCAAAACGTCGCCGTCGCGCGTCACCTTGACGTCCGTGCCTTCCGGAAAAACCGTATCGAGGTGCGCCTGAAACAGCAGGTTCGGATGCGCGGCCGCGCCCGGGCGTACGCCGATCACGTTCCCGGCCTTGTCGATCCGGACATCCTGAAGACCCAATTGCTTGAACAGTTTTTCCAGCTCCGCGGCTCGCGCGTCTTCGTGGTACGGCGGCGCGGGGATTTGGCAGATTCGAATCTGCTCGTCGATGAAATGGGACTCGTTGCGCTGTATGGCGTTCAGCGCTTCCTTCACGGCCGGATCCTGCATCAGGCGGGCGGCGTCCTGCGCGGCGCCGACCGTTGCCAAAGTCAGAGGCAGCACGATCATTTGAATCAAACGGGTATGCATAGCGTTAGAATCTCTCATTTTCACTTTTCTTCCCTCAAGTCGGGCGTTAAGGCAGCCGTACAGTGTCTCCCGGCCCCCGGCGGGCCTGGTGGAACGCCAGGCGCTCTTGCAGGGCCATGCCCTGCACCCGCGCCCGGATCGCTCACCGCACCAGCCGATGCCAGGAAAATCCGCTTCCGCGCCGAAGCAGCGCGATGATGCTCGCTGCCATCTCCCGGCGGTTTCGAAATTCCTCCGGAGGGGCGTTCGCCGCGGGTTCATTGTCGCGCGGTGGGAAGCATACGGGGCGGCCGCCGCCTAATGCGCCGGCCGCCGGTTCCCGTAAACCTTCTCTTTGGCGCCCTCGCCGCTCGGTCCTAAAACTCCAGCCGAAGGCCGCCCATAATCCAACGGGCGCTCGATTGGCGGTTGTTGGGGACCACCGTGGAGGAGATCACTCCGAAATTAGTCACGCTGCTCCCCGTCAAGGGCAGACTCGGATCCGAGAAGTTCGGGTGGTTGAACAGATTGTAGAAATCGAACGACAGCTTTAAGGTGACTTTCTCGTGAATGGGAATCTCCTTGGCGAACGACGTGTCGACATTCCAGAACGGCTGGCCGCGCAGCGGATTCCCGTATCCATCTCCGTTCGAGCCGATCTGCACATAACCAAACGAGTTGAATGCCGCTAGCGGATTCGCAAACATGTTGAGTCCCGTTCCGCCGCTGGCCGGATTTCCACTGGTGCCGATGCCTCCCGAGCCTGCGACGTTGGAGTAAAAGCCGGAGTTCATCGACGAGATCGAAGCCAGCGGAACCGCGGGCGTGCTGAAAGTCGAGCGCTGCCCGGCGCCCCAGACCTGGGTTCCTTGTGTTACGTAAATGGGCGAACCGCTTTGGCTGGTAACGATTCCGGACAAGGACCATCCGCCGACCACGTAGTTCAGCGCCCGCGGCAGAACTGAGTAGCTCTTCGGCAGGGTATAGACGAACAGCGCGTTGAACATTTGCTTGTGATCGAACTTCGACGGACCATAATCCACGCCCGGCTCGAGCGGATTGCCGAGAGTGGTCGAATCGTTCTGCACGCCCTGGTCGGTATCGAGCGATTTGGAAAGCGTGTAGTTCACGTCGAACGTGAAATTCGTGCCGGAGTGACGCAGTGTGAGCACCATCGCGTTGTAATTCGACCATCCGATATTCACCATCTCGGCCAACTCGTTGACCCCCGTCTCGTCGTACGGCTGCAAGCCGAGCTGCGAGCGCAGCACGTTCAATCCCGAGCTGGTGTTGTCAAACAGGCTCGCGACGGAGCCGAGCGTAAAGTACGAGGCATACTTGTTGGCGAGAAATGCGGTGGTGGATGCAAAGCCGTTCTTCGAGCCGATTCCCGGCAACTGATTTTCGAACCACGCCTGCACCGGTACGGTCTGGCTCGTGCGCAAGGCGCCGGCAACCGCATCGAAGGCTTGCCCGAAACTCTGGCCCGACGCACTGTCCTTGAACATGTACGGCTCCCCGTTCAGTTGCGCGTTGGCGAACAGACCTCTGCCGTACCTGCCGCTCCAGCCGGCCTCGAGGAATACATTGTGGCCCAGGTTGCGCTGGAGCGTGAAATCCGACGTGTAAATCCGCGGATCCTTGATGTAGGGGTCGATGCCCGGCGAGTAGAGCTCGCTGTAGTAGGAAGCCGGGATGTACGGAGTGCCGATGGTTTGCGGAAATGCCGGAATCGGGATGGCGCCATCCACGCCGATCCGGAACGCGCTCAAGCCGGGATTGGACGTCGCCGAGGCGCTGCACCCCGCGCCGCCCGCGCCGTTCGCGTTGCACGCCGTCAACCCGGTGGTAATGGTCGAGTTGAAGCCGGCGGACAGCCCCGCGGAAACCACGCTCTCTTCGCCGGAGAGACGGCTGTAGTAAATCCCGAATCCGCCGCGAAGCACGGTCTTGTTCGCTCCCAGGATATTCGGGCTCCATGCCAGGGAGACGCGAGGGGCGAGGTCGCCATAGTCCGTGTTGTAAACGCTGGACCGGCCCGATTGCGCCACCGGCATGTATCCGATCGGCGGATTGTAAATCTGGCCCTGCAATGCGTCGGCCAATTTCGTTTGCAGATAGGCCTTGCCGGAGATGATCTGGTTGGTAGCGGTGTTGACCAGCACCGTCTCTTCCTGGTCGGAGAAATTCTCGGGCGTCTGGAAGCCGTAAGACAGACCGTAAGTGAGCGTCAGCGTAGGCCGGATCCGCCACGTGTCCTGCGCGTGGAAGGAGGCGTAGTATGACAGCGCGTCCATATTGATGGCCGTTCCAAATGGCTGCGGCCCCAACTGTTTGTTGCGGACCAGGAACGTGTTGTCGTCGTTCATCATCCCGAGCATGGTCGCGTAGAGCGAATCCCAGGTGGATGTGGATGAAGACGTCAGGCAGTTGGACGTGACGGAGCCGCCGCAAGTGGGCGGACGGTCCGCCGCGGGGATCGTCAAAAACGACGAATCGGCGGTGGTGGTCGCGTTCAGCGAGTTCACCGCGCCGCCGACCTTGCCGGTATGAATGTGAAACATCGGCAGCCGCTGGAGATTAGCGCCGGCCTGAATCAGGTGCGTCCCCTTGTTCCAGCTAATATCATCGACGAACTGTTCGTTGAGGTCGCGGTTGTACTGCGACCGGACCGTGTTGGCCATGGTGATCGGCGCGGTAAACACGTTCGGCGATACCGCGACATAGCCATAGCTCCCGTCACTGGTTCCCGGCAAGGCCAAGGTGGTGGCAACTGCCGACAACTGCGGGCGGATACCGCCGTTGCGGTTGCTGACATCTCCAAAACGGAATACATTCACGAGATTGGAAGTGATCTGACCCGTGACTCCCAAGATGCCGGCGGCGGTCCAGGAAGGCGTGAAGTCATCGTTCAACACGTCGTTCGCGTTGCGAATATCCAGCACCAGCGGCGAAGGATCGTAAGAAAGATCGCGCGAGTAGCTGAAGCTTGCGTTGAAGTGCCACTTCGCGCTGAGGTTGTGGTCCAGGCGGAACGTTAAGAAATCGTCCGTCAACGGCGACCGGGCGTTGGCGGTGAAACCAGTGGTGTTCAATCCGTCGCCGATGGTCGAGTTGTTCCCCGCCGGCTCGAGCGCCATCATTGCCGTCATGGTGGGGCTCATGCCGATGCCGCGCGGATCGCACGCCGCGTTGCCTTGCGCGCCGCACAGCGCGGACGTCGCCAGGCTGTAGGAGTCGACGTTCCCGCTCGAGTCCCGGAAACGGAGAATTCCCTGCTTCAGCGACGCGGTGGGGACCGTCGAGCTAATGAGGAAGGCTTCCGGATAACGGCGCGCCTCGTACTCCAGGAAGAAAAACGTCTTGTCCTTTATGATCGGCCCGCCGAAGCGGCCGCCGGTACGATTGTCTTCCACCTTCGGCTTGCCGAGTTTGATGTAATTGTTGTCCCACGAATTCGCGTTCAGATCGCTGTTCTGGGTGTACCAGAACAAGGACCCGTGAAACTGGTTCGTTCCGCTCCTCTGGATCAACGACACCTGGCCGCCCGAGCCGCGCGTGAAGTTTGAGTTGGCATTCGCTATGGCGACGCGGAATTCGTCGGTCGCCTCCACGGATACCATCAGCACGGGCCGCGATCCCTGGTCGGAGTTAATCGTCGAGTTCGTGGAGTTGTCGGTGATATCGATTCCGTCCAGCGTGAAGGTGGTTTGGTCATTCACCGCGCCGGCGATCGATCCGCCGTTATCGCTCCCTGTTCCCTGCGTGGCTCCCGCCTGCAGAAATGTCAATTCCTGCGCCTGGCGCAAGCGCGTGGGAAGCTGCAGCAGCGGCTTTTGCCCGATCACATCCCCGACTGTCGAATCCGAGCGCTGCAGCTCAACTAGCTGCGCCGCGCCGCTCACTTCCACGGTCGAGGTAACCTCGCCGACCTCCAGGCTCACGTTCACGGTCGAAGTGCTATTCACCTGAACGGTCACGTCTGTGATCGCGGTTGTTCGGAAACCTTTCGCCGTAGCGGTAACCCGGTACGTCCCCGGCGCGACGCCCGGAAAGGCGTAGGTGCCCTGCCCGCTAGTGGTCGCTGGGGTCTTCACTCCGGTCTCCGTGTTGATGAGCTCGATTTGAGCTGCGCGCACGACCGCTCCGGATGGATCCGTCACGGTACCCAAAACGGCGCCGCTCGCAGCGTTTTGCGCATGGCAAAGACTCGAAGCGAGCCCAAGCGCAACTAGAATACCTAGGACAAAGAGAACGCGCTTATCTGTCATCATTGATCTCCTTGGCTGCCCCGATTTCTCGCGGAGCAGCAATACCGTGGGGAGCGCTTTCATACGTGCGACCCCTATTTAGAATGAAGCCGGGTAGACCCACCTAGCTCTTCCGAAGTACGCGTCCGAGGCTGATCCCGGTACTTCGTTTCATTCGCCTGCCCCGGTTCACAGAAGTAGCCGGCGCAGCAAGACACCTCACTCACTTCGCAGTCGAAGTATGGCAGAAGTATGGCATAAGTCGGCCACCCCTTCAAGAGAAATTCAAGGAAAAAAAGATGAGAACATCCGTTTTACATTCCACTAAACTGTTGAAACTTTCACGACTACTCGGCCTTTTGAATCTGCAAGCTCCTCGCAGAAAGGTCGGATGTTGTAGCCATGCTAGCCGGGATGGCAAAACGGAACTGAGTCGAGGGCAAATACGCGGCATTCGGCCGCGTGGTGGCCGGTATGGAAGTACTGGACACCCTCGAAAAGGAGGAGGTGGACGGCGAGACGCCCAAGCGCAGGCTGGAACTGATCGAGGCAACGCTCAACCACTGAGTAAGGTTGCCGTCATTCGTCGAGATCGGCTGTCCGGGCCGGAAATCGAATCCAGGCGGGTTCAATCAGATGACGCAAAAACCGGGCATCTACTGATCGCCAGGCTCGGCTCTTATCTCGGCGCTGTAGCCATCGCCTTAGTGGCATGGCAAGTCCAGCGTTATACTTCGGGGCAACACGTTCTTGAGCCCCCAATTACAACTTTGACTTAGTCGCGGGAAATGCAGTTCCGAGCCTTTCTGGTACGGTCATCCAACAACGGCTTGGGCATCGTCTTCGCCCCGCTGAATCCACCTCCGCGCATTCTCCGCGCTCCAGGCGAGGGCATCCCGAATCGACCCAAGGGGAGCATCGGGACTGATCGGCACCAGGTCGAGTCCCGCAACCTCGGCGGGTTTCTGGCCGAAGCGTCGAACCACGCGGACCGCCGCGTGCAGCAGACGCGAAGGCATCAGGGGCAGCGCGTTCACGGCGATGACGCGGGTGGCGCCCATTTCAGCCGCTGCCCAGACCGGCAGGGCGTCGAGCAGACCTCCGTCCACGTAGAGCCGGCCATCAATGCGGACGGGCGGGAACCCGAACGGCACCGCGCAGGAGGCCATCAGATGCCCCGGTGTAATCTGCTCGTGAGATACCCGCACCAGGCGGAGCCGCGGAACCTGCACCATGGTGAGCGAATAGGGCACGCCAGGCTTGAACCGCGCGTACCAGTCGCACACCTGCCGGTAGAGCGCTGTGGGATCGAAAAAGCCATTCCAGGGAACCAGGGGAAAGCGCGGCCTCATCAAGCGGGCGGTGCCAGGATCGCGCCACATGGCCAGCAGATCGGCGGGGGAACATCCGCCGGCGATGGCCCATCCGTTGAGCGCGCCGACCGAAGCGCCCACGATCAGATCGGGCTGAAAACGCCGCGACAGCGCATTCCAGACGCCCGCCTGATAGGCGCCGAACATTCCGCCCGCCGAAAGGACCAGCGCGCAGGGCATTGGCGATCACCGCTTGCGGGTGTAAACGGCGTTTGCCGGAGGCTTGCCTTCACACCAGTAGTGGTCGAAGCCGGTGTTGCCGGCGATTTTCATTCCGGGAATATCTTATCCTAACTCTTAGGTGACGAATGCCTAACCCTCCATCGCCGGGCGCGGTTCGCGGAAGCGTCCCCGGCCTGATCCGCCAGCTTGGCTTCTTCAGCGCCACCGCCCTGGTCATTTCCAATATGATCGGCATGGGCATCTTCACCACCACCGGCTTCATGGCGGGCGAACTAGGCAGCGCCAGTCTGATCCTGCTCTGCTGGAGCGTGGGCGCGCTGTTTGCAATCGCCGGTGCTTTGAGCTATTCCGAACTCGGTATTAATTTTCCCAGCTCGGGCGGCGAATATGTTTACCTGACCCACGCCTTCGGCCCCGAATGGGGCTTCATGACCGGATGGGTTTCTTTCTTCGCCGGCTTTTCCGCGCCCATCGCCGCCGCCGCCGTGGCCGTTGCCGATTACCTGGGATACTTCTTCCCCACTCTCAAGCAGGCTAACGCATCGCTGGTTCTCGGTTCGGGCATCTTCACCGTGCGTTTGGGCGCGGGCCAATTGGCGGCCGCGGCGTTGATCGCGGCTTTCACCGCGCTCAACTGCTTCGGCGCCGGCCGCACCGCCAAAGTGCAGAACGTGCTCACTTCCACCAAGCTGATCGTGATCGCCGGCTTCGTGATTCTGGGCTTTGCCTCCGGCGCCGGAAGCTGGGGCCACTTCTCGCAGCCGGCCGTTCGCACATCCGTGGCCGCGCTGCCCACACAGTTCATCGTCAGCCTGCTGTGGGTGATGGTGGGATATAGCGGATGGAACGCGGCTACTTACGTCGCCGAAGAAGTGCGCCGTCCGGAGCGCACGCTGCCCGCCGCGCTGGCCACCGGCACCGCCATTGTCGCGGTGCTCTACCTGGGGCTCAACCTGGTTTTCATCTACGCCACGCCGCTGGAGCAGATGAAAGGTGATTTCGCCATTGGGGGCATGTCCGCGAGAAATCTTTTCGGGATGAACGTTGGCGGCGCCTTCTCCGCTCTGATGGCCTTGTGCCTCGTCTCCACCGTCAGCGCGCAGGTCACCATCGGGCCGCGCGTGTACTACGCCATGGCGAAGAATCGCGCCTTCTTCGCCGCCGCCGCCAAGGTGCATCCGCGCTGGCGCACGCCGGCGGTAGCCATCCTCAGTCAGGGCCTGTGCGCCATATTGATGACAGCCACGCCGTTTCCCGATCTGGTCATCTACATCGGCATGACCCTCACGCTGTTCACCGTTTTATCGGTGGTGTCGGTCTTCGTGTTTCGCCGCACCCGTCCGGGTTGGCAGCGCCTGCGCGCCCTCGAATTCGCCTGGCCGCTGATTCCCGCTTCCTATATTCTGGTGGGCGCCGGCATGGTGGTTTTCGGCCTCGTGCAGCACCCCTGGGCATCGCTCAGCGCTTTCGGCACCGTCGGCGCCGGCGCGCTGGTCTATCGTTTCGGAATCCGCCCGAGGGGCGTGTAAAGTCCATCGGCGCATTCGCAGGGAAAATCGGGAAAATGATGATACGATGCGATCACCGAAACACCGATGGCTCCGCAAACTCCCGCCAATTCCGCCGGCCGTCACCTCATCCTCTATGATGCGGTGTGCGGGTTGTGCGACCGCCTGGTGCGTTTCGTTCTGTCTCGCGACCGCCGGGAAGTGTTTCACTTCGCTTCCCTCCAGAGCGGCTTGGGACGATCTCTGGCACGGCAGTTCGGGTGCGATCCGGATCGCTTCGATACCTTCTACGTGGTCTTGGACTATCGCTCCGCCTCGCCGGCCCTCCTTTGCCGGGCGCGGGCCGCGTTATTTGTAGCGAAGGCTCTGGGTGCTCCCTGGCGCTCGCTGGCGGTTCTCGGCATCCTTCCCGACAGAGTTCTCAACCCTGCCTATAACCTCATTGCCCGCCATCGCCATGGCCTGTTCGGGCGCCGCCAGAGCTGCCCCGCGCCGCCGGCCGAATATCAGCGCCGCTTCGTGGACCGGTGAAGCACCGCGCTCCGCCGCTCCACGCCGCGGGCCGGCGGCCGGAGACGAGCGGCCCTTTTCGTGCTTCGGCTTGCTGGGTAATGGCGAGGTTTGTCTCGTTGGCGGTTGTTTTCAGCAGCTCTCCAGGATCGGGATCGTGCCGTTTTCGCACACCGGTGTGGCCGTCGGGCATCACCGCCGCGGTACAACCCCTTGCTATACTGGTGGCTTATTTTGGCATTGCACAGAATCCATAGACACAGCGCATGAAGCGTATTTCGCTATTCCTCCTCTGTACGGCGGCCCTTTTCGCCCAACAGTTCATGACCGGACAAGCCGCGCGGGCGGTGATCGGACAAGCAACCTTCACCAGCCAGGACACCAATTCCAGCGACACAGTCGTCGGAGGCGTCAGCGGCTTGGCGTACGCCGGCAACACTCTGTTTGTCGCCGATTCGAACCGCGTGGGCTCCTATCCGTCGAATAATCGCGTCCTGCTTTTCCAGAATCTTTCGTCTCAATTGCCCTCTCCCACCGCCGAACTCCCCTACAACACCAAATGCCCGGTGTGCGTGGGGCAGGCCAACGTGGTGCTGGGACAACCCGATTTCGTCACCACTTCGGTGAACCTTACGGCCACTCAGAACGATCTTCGCGAGCCCACCGCAGTGGCGTCCGACGGCGTCCACCTGGTGGTGGCCGACACCGACCACAACCGCGTGCTCATCTGGAACACCATCCCGAGCAACAACAACGCCCCGGCCGATGTGGTGGTCGGACAGCCCGATTTCGTCAGTGTCAGCATACCCGGCAATCAGCCCAATGCCAAATCCATGCGTGGGCCGCAAGGTGTGTGGATTCAGAACGGCAAGTTGTACGTGGCCGATACACAGAACAATCGCGTCCTGGTTTACAACCACATCCCCACCACCAATGGGGTGGCGGCGGATTTGGTGATCGGGGCGCCCAATTTCACCACTTTCGTGCAAACCGATATCAGCCAGCAGAGCACCACCGCTACTTCGAGCAACCTGCTGAACCCCGTGTCGGTGACCTCCGACGGGGTGCGGCTTTACGTAACGGATCTGGGCTACAACCGTGTGTTGATCTGGAACAGCATCCCGACCACCAATGGCGCGCCCGCGGATGTCGTGATCGGCCAGCCGGATATGGTGAGCGCCATTGCGAATAATGCCTATACCGGGACTGCGGCCAGTTCGAGCACCGACACTACCGATAAGGAAGTGCCCCTGTTGTGCACCGTCTCCAACGGCACCGATCTCGCCGGAAATCCCACCTATCCGGAGGGCTGCAACGCGACGTTGAGTTTCCCCCGGTTCGCGCTGGCCGGTGGAGGCCATCTGTTTGTGGCTGACGGCGGCAACGACCGCGTGCTGGTGTTCAACCAGGTTCCCACCGCCAACGCCGCGGCGGCCGACGAGATCCTGGGACAGATCGGCGGCCAGGTCGACCAGGCTACCGACGCAACCGATTCGCTGGAAACGCCTCTCTCGCTGGCCTGGGACGGCACTAACCTTTTCGCCAGCGACTCTTACAACGACCGCATCATGGTGTATTCGATCGGTACGAATAACGTGCAGTACCAGGCTGTGCGCAATTCCGCCAGTTTCGACATCGTGGCGCACGGCAAGATTACCATCGGCGGCACCATTCAAGCGGGCGACGTCGCCACCATCACTATCAACGGCGCCAACTATACCTACACGGTCGTGTCCACCGATACCTTAGCCAGCATTGTCACGTCCATAACTGCGTTGATTAACGGCGCCAATAATGGCGCCGGCGAGGCCAGTCTGGTCGCCGTCGCCGACACCACCAACATGGTCGTGGACCTCAACGCCAAAACGCCTGGACCTCTCGGCAACAACGTCGATTATTCGGTGGCTGTCACGGCGGCGACATCGACTACGCCCGGGGAAGTTCTCTCGGCGCAGCTTACCGCTACGGCCGCCGGGTCCAGCCTGACGGGCGGCGGAGATGCCGCCTCGCTCGCTCCAGGAACCATCGTGACGGTCGTGGGCACGAGCCTTTCCGCCAACACGGCAAGCGCCGATCCTACGGCCAACCCGTTGCCCACTCAACTGGGCGGCACGGAAGTCTATTTCAACGGAATCCAGGCGCCGCTGCTATTTGTCTCGCCAACCCAGATCAACGCACAAATCCCCTGGGAGCTCGGCGACAGCACCAGCATCAATGCCTACGTGCGTTCGGTGATGAGCGACGGAAGCATCATGGTAACTACGGCGCTGGCGGCCACCATCGTGCCGGCCAACCCCGGTATCTACGCGCAGCCGGGGCCTTCCAACCCGTTGGTCGCCTCCAGCCCGCCGGTCGCCGTGGCCATGCACTCGACGGCCTACGCCACCGCGGTGGTCTCGGTGGATGGCACGGTTACCGCCGGCAACCTGGCGACGGTCACGGTGGCGGGCCGTTCCTACTCCTATACCGCGCAGAGCACCGATACGCTCGACAGCATTCGCGACAACCTGGTGATCCAGCTCAACAACGATCCGCAAGTGAGCGCCGCGGCCGCGGGACTTTTCGACCGCATTATCCTCACTACCCGCGTGCAGGGTCCGGAAGGAAACGGAATCCCCATTACGGCCAGTGCGACCGGCGGACCATCCAGCAGTTCCGTGACTCTCACCCTGACGGCTCTCGATGGGCAAACCTGCTGCGGCAATATCGCGGGCGCACCCATTACCCAGACCAATCCCGCCCTGCCGGGGGAGATTATCGAGATTCTGGCCACCGGTGTCGGAGTGCCGGTGCTGTCGGATCTGATCACGCCGTTGATCCAAACGGGATACAAGTATCCGCTCAATGGTCCCATTACGTCGCCGCAGGAATCGATCAGCTCATTTGTGGGAGGAAGCACGGGCGACGTGCTTCAGGCCACGCTGCTGCCCGGCTCGGTCGGAGTCTACGAAGTCCTGCTGCATACCAATTCGAGCCTGTCCACGAATGCCTATTCCGTGGTCACCATTGCGCAAGATATATACACAAGCAACCAGGCCACCGTGCCGGTGGTCAACAATGGGAGCCTGAACGTCGCGCCGGTCTTGTCCGTCTCCAAGACCCACACCGGCAACTTCACTCAGGGCCAGCAGGGCGCCACTTACACGGTGACGGTTTCGAACGTCGGAAGCCAGAACCCCACCTCCGGCGTTGTGACCCTCACTGACACCCTTCCCACCGGCGAGACCCTGGTCTCCATAGTTGGCGACGGATGGTCCTGCACCAAGAATGTCTGCATACGCAGCGACGCGATTCCCGCCGGCGGCAGCTATCCGGCGCTTACCGTGACCGTCAATGTGGCGTCGAATGCCGCTTCCACCGTCACCAACACGGTGACGGTTACCGGTGGGAGTTCCGCCACTGCTACCACCAGTGACGCGACTACCATCACCGGCAGTTAGCGCGCCTTGAACCGCAGCCGACTACTCGCGCCGTTCCTGCTGGCGTGGTTCGTGTTCTTTTCCTGGGACGGCTGGCGCGCGCACTTTTCCCCGGACGACATGATGAACATCGACAGCTTCTATTGGACCCCCGGTCCCTGGCGGCTGTTGGTTTCCCAGTTCCTGTTGTGGCGCGGTTACTACCGGCCCATGGGCGGCTTGTTTTATCTGCCCATCCTGAGCGCCTGGGGATTGAATCCGCTGCCGTACCATGTGGCGCTGTCGCTGGTCCTGCTGGCGAATGTCTGGTTGCTATACAGACTGGCGCGCCTGCTGGGCGCCGATTGGCCAGCCGCCGCGCTGGCCGCGCTGGTGGCCTGCTATCACGCTGGTCTCAGCAACCTTTACTACAACACCGCTTTCGTCTATGACGCCCTGTGCGGTTGTTTCTATTTCGGCGCGCTGCTCTATTACGTGCGCATCCGCGCTGCCGGCCGGTTCCCCGGCGTGCGGCAAACCGCCGTCTTCGCCGCGCTGCTGGTGTGCGCGCTCAACTCCAAGGAAATGGCGCTGACCCTGCCCGCCGCGCTGCTGGCCTATGAATGGTGCTACCACCGGCCGCTGGGGCGCGGCGCGGTAAAGATGGTGGGGCTCGCCGGCGTCCTGGTGCTGCTGGATCTCTACGGCAAGGTATGGGGCGTGGATGCGCTGACCGGCATGGAGGGCTATCGCCCGGTCTTCTCACTCCAGCGCGTGCACGATTTTCAGCGGATCTTCCTCGCCGACGCCGCCTTTCTGCACGCCGGCTGGGGCGGAATCCTGGCGTTCTGGGCGGTGGTCACCTACCTGGCGTGGCGGCCCGGCGCGCGCACCGTTCTACGCTTCTGCTGGCTGTTTCTGCTGCTGGCGCCGGTACCCATCGAGTTCCTGCCCGGCAAGAGCCAGGCGTGCCTCTACATCCCGATGATCGGCGGCGCGGTCTTTGCGGCCGTGGTGCTGGTGGATGGGGCGCGCGCCACCGCCGGTTTTCTTTCCCGTGAACCGCTCTTCGGCCGCTTGGGCCGGCCAGCCCTGCTGGCAGTCCTGCTGGCCGCCGCCGTCTTCTACTGGGGCCGCGCCAATCTGAATCGAAAGATGGCGGACGCCAAGCCGGTGATGGCGGCTTTGGGACGCCAGACCGCCGAGGTCATCGAGCAATTCCGTGAGCTGAATCCACACGTGAGTTCCGGCAGCCACGTGGTCTTCCTCAATGACCCGTTTCAGGAGTGGGACATGCTCTTCATCGCCGACCTCTGGTTCCGCGACCGCAGCATCACCGTGCAGCTTCAAAAGAAGACCCCGCTCACGCCCGCCGAGCTCGCGGCGATCCCATCCTGGTTCGATTACCGCGAGGGCCGCCTGGTGCGGTTGAAATGATGGCTGAGCAGATTCACCCCAAAACCCCCGCATACGCGGGGAGCGGGGCTGGGGCTAAACGCGCAGGTTGGCGGGCCCAGTCGGCTGAAAGCCGGTGCTGAAAAACCTGAAACGCATGATGGACCGCGGAGACGCGGGAAAAACAGCTAACCTGTTTGTTGTTCGCGGCTTTTCTTCGCGATTCCGCGTTCCCGCAGTGAGGTTTTCTTTCCGGTCGCTTTTCATCAACTTCCAGAAACACGAAGGGCGCGAGATTCCTCTCGCGCCCTTGGTGGTTGAAGCTTAAGCCGCGTTTGCCAGGAGTTCGTCCACTTCGGCCGATTCAAACTCGTGGCGATCCGCCGCTTCCTGGCAACCGATGCAGAATTTGGTCCAGGGCACTGCTTCCAGACGCTTGGGTTTGATCTCGTCTTCGCAATGCAGGCAGATGCCGTAACTGCCATCGGCGACGCGCTGCAGCGCGCCACGGACGTTGCGGAGCATGATCGAGTCCCGGTCCAGATTGCGGATGGCGAGTTCGCGTTCTCCGGCCAGTTGCACTTCATCGAGCGCATCCGGAGTCTTTTCAATGGCGATGTCTTCGCGGTTGCGCAGTCCCTTGGCAAGTTCGGACTGCTTGGCCTCGAGCGCCGCTCTATATTTGTTTAGCTCGGTCTGGTTCATAAAATTGTCTCCCGGTTCTCTTTTATCTTTTTTTTCTTGTCGTTAGCGTTGTCCTTCCGCAAATGTATAGACGACATTTCCCGCCAAAGGTTTCACGCCTCCCGATCCCTCTTCAGGGCTATTGGCTCGCCGTGTTTTCACCCAGCGGCGACCCATGAGGACATCTCCTGGCAATTTATTTGCCAAACTGTCAATCTCTAAAAAATCATCTGTGCCCCGCCCTGGATCGTCATTCGAACTCACTTATCGGATAGGATGCTACTATCTCTAGTTGGACCGTCCTCCAACACCGCCAAAATCTCACCGGTATAGACTGCCCGGTACCCTCGCGGCGCTGCTGGCTTGCCTGTATTTTCTGCTCGCCGGCTTGCCGTTCTTGTCCAACATCGGCGTCGAAAACGACGAAACCATCTTCGGCATGGCGTTCCTCAAACCCACCGGAGGAGCTTACGCCATCCGCATCGGCCATTCCCATGTCCCGCTCATGATCATGAGTTACATCGGCACTTTGAAAGCGTGGCTTTACCGTCCGATTCTGCGATTGTTTGGAACGGGGATGCTGCCTCTGCGGGTACCGATGCTGCTGGCGGGAGTGGCCAGTTTGTGGCTGTTTTTCCTGCTTCTGCGCCGCATCGCCGGAGAACGCGCGGCAGTTATTGGATGCACTTTGCTCGCCGCGGATGCGACCTATCTGCTGACCGTCTGCTTCGACTGGGGGCCGGTGGCCTTGCAACACTTGTTGCTTCTCGGCGGCATGCTGCTGGTGGTGCGGTTTTGCCAACAACAAAGCCACCGGGCGCTGTTTTGGGGGTTTTTCCTGCTGGGATTGGCGATCTGGGATAAAGCCTTGGCAGTGTGGATGTTATCTGGCATCGCGGTAGCCTCGGCGGTGGTCTTTCCGCGGCTCATTCGGCGCCTGTTGACGCGGCGCCGCCTGGCGCTGGCCGTGGCCGGATTCCTCCTCGGCGCGCTGCCGCTCCTGATTTATAACGAAAAGAATCACTGGGTCACCTTCCGCGGCAACTTCCATAGGGATACCAGCGATCTGCCCGGCAAGGCCCGCATGCTCATGAACACGGCCAAGGGCGGAGGTTTGTTCGGCTGGATGTTCGATGAGGACTGGCAGACCGCCGCGCCCCATCCGGCCAGAGGCTGGGCGCAGCGGTTTAGTGCCGACATATCGTCACTTGCCGGGCACCCTCGGCACCACCTTCTGTTTTACGCCTTCCTGCTGGCGCTGGCGCTTCTGCCCCTGGCGCGCGGCGACGCCTTGCGCGCCATCGCTTTCGCACTGATCGTGTTGGCGGTGGCGTGGGTGCAAATGGCCATCACCGCCAATGCCGGCGGCAGCGTGCACCACACCATCCTGCTGTGGCCGCTTCCGCAACTGGTGGTAGCCGTTTCCTTTGCCGCCGCCTCGCGCCGCCTGGGGCGCGCCGGCATACCGGTACTGGCCGTCGCCGGCGCCACCATGGCGATGGCGGGCGTGCTGGTCGCGGCCGAGTACCAATATGTGAGCTTCCGTTACGGCGGCTCAACGGTTTGGACCGACGCCATCTTCGGTCTTCGCGACTACATGAAAAACCTGCACACCGGCAATATTTACTGCGTGGATTGGGGCATCCTGGACAGCCTGCGCCTGCTCAGCCACGGCACGCTGCCGTTGCTGGTAGGCGACGATCCCATTTCCAAACCCGAACTGAGTCCCGAGGATCGCGCGCCCGTGGAGCGCATGGTCACCGACCCCGGCGCGGTTTTCATCGCGCACACCAAGGACTTCGAAAACTTCCGCGACGTGAACATCAAGCTGGTGAAGTTCGCCGAAGGCATCGGCTACCAGCGCGAAATGCTGGCCGTGATTCCGGACACCTACGGACGCCCGGCCTACGAAGTCTACCGCTTCGTGAGTATTCCACCAGTTTGAAGGATTTCACTCTGCTCCCTCCGCGCTCGCCACGTCGAAGCCGCCAGGGCACGCCTCGAATCCCCCTCTGTTTTTCTTCTCTGGCTTTTCCTCTCCGGTTTTTCTTCTCCGCGCCTCAGCGCCTCCGCGTTTCAATTCCCCCTCCGTTCCTACCGAACCTCAAAAACTCCAAACGCCAGCCCCAAATCCCGCTGGTCGATTTTCGTGTGAAATGTGCGCTCCACTTCCACGGCCACTTGCATCACCGCCTGGCCGGTCGCCGAGGCCGGCAATCCATACGCCAGTTCAAAGCTGTTTTCTCCCGCGCGAATGGCCGCCGCCGGCAGTGCCACGCCATCGATTGAAACCGTCACCGCCAGCGGCCCGTTGCGCAACTGTTCCTCGGGGCACGATCCGCGCAAGTAGAGTCTCTGGCCCGCGGCGCTCGGGCCGGCCATCCGCAACGTGGCGCGCTTCGGCATCCAGCGATGGTTGCCATCGGGCGCATACCACTCGGGGCCCAGCAGCGCCGCAGCCAGCGGGTTGGCGACATCCAGGCTCGCAGGCAGCCGCAGATCGCGCGGCCTCTCGGCGTAGGCCGACGTGATGTTGCGCAGCTTGGGGCCGCGCACGTCGTAGACCACCACTTCGTCGCGATCGAGGGCCTCGGAAGTGAGGTCCGGCGGCAGCACGAACTCGTCGACGTCGCCCAGATCGGGGTAGGCCTGGATGCGGCGCTGGCTGCCGGGTGTCAGATACAAGCGGCCGATCGGGATCAGCCGGTGCGGATGATCGAGCACTGCGTTCCAGAACAGTTCCGTGTCGACGCCCTCCAGCAGCACGGTCTTGCCGGGATGCAATTGGCCAACCGTCGCCAGGCCCTCCACCAGGTCGCGCGCCCGCATGCTGATGCGATGATTCCAGTCCGAGGCCGCCAGCGTCCGCGGCGTCACCATCAGCAGATAGACCGCTGCCAAAGCCAGCGCAGCGTACCTGGCGGGTCTCACGGAGCGGAAAGTCTGCGCCAGCGCCCAGCCGCCCAGCCAGCACAGGCCGATGGCCGGCACGAACGCATAATAATCGGTGATGTGGTCGCGCAACGGCAGCACCGGCGCGATCGCGATGGCGAACCAGGCCAGCGTAAACCACGCCACGCGGCGCCGCGCGGCGAATGCCGCGAGGCCCAGCGAAACCAACCCCACGCCCGCCGTCACCAGCCAGGCCGGCGCGTGCACCGGCGTCCAGAAGTAGAGCGGCCCCACCGTCCAGGCCCAGTATCTTGCCAGCGTGCGCACCATCGAGCCCGTGAAATGCAGCACGTATTCGGGATTCTGATCGGCTGTCGAGACCGCGTGGTGAACCACGAAGTACACCACCGAGACCGCGAAAAGCGGCAGGGTGCGTGTCAAAAACCGCCGCGCGCACAGCAAGGTGTAAACCGCCGCCAGGGCCGGGTAGACGATGTTGACCTCCATGGCGCCAAAACCGGCCAGAAACGCCAGCCACTGATAAACGTTGTAGCGGGCCGCGCCGGTTTCGATGTATCGCAGCAGGAAGTGAAAAGCCAGCAGGAGGAAGAACGCGCACAGCACCTGGTTGTAAGCCGAGGCCCAACCCAGCGCCGTGGCCCCGGAGTTGTTGACGGTCCAGAAAAGGGCCGCGAAAAACCCCGCCCCACGCACGCTCGTCAGGCGGTCGCCGATGGAAGCCACCAACGCCAGGTTGGCGAACTGGGTGGCGAAGATCACCATGCGGAAGGGCAGCGCATGCAGACCAAACAGCGCGTAGCCGGCCATAAAGAAGGCGCGCTCGCTCAGCGGGCGGATGGTGCCTTCGGCCAGCGGAGAGAACAGCGCCTTCAGCAGATCGGCGAAGTTGTGGACGCCCAAAGTGACGCCCATCCAGGCGAAATCGTCGGCGCGAAACCAGGCGGTGAAGCCGCGCCAGTGAACTGCCAGGCAGAACAGCGCCAGCACCACGAGGGGTATCTTGTCGCGCAGCTTCATTTGGCCACCAGCCCGGCGCTGGCCACCACGATGCCCAGTTCGCGCAAGTCGGAGGCTCCCGCAGCGATGGCCTTATCCAATTGAAAATCGATGCGCACCGCGTCGCCGGAGATCGACTTCGCATCCACCTCGCGCCGGTAGATGTATTCCCCGGGCTTGCTATACGTTTCGGGCGCCAGCGTCGCGCCGCCCACTGACGCCGTGAGCGTGAGACTCTTCAGCTTATCGATGCTCGGCTGCGGCACCGTGAGGTGGAGTTCCAGGACCGCGCCTTTCCGCGCGGCCTGCGCGGGCGGCCGCAGCGTGACGGCGAACTGCTTCTCCGTCCAGCGCCAGGAGCCGCCTTCGATGTCGTGGAAGCCGCTGACGAGCTGCGTGGCGGCGGTTGGATCGCCCATGTGCACCGTGGAAGCCAGCCGCGGCGCCTCTTCGATGGTCGGTTGCTTGGGGACTCTTTCGTGATTGCAGGCGGCTGCCGCGAGCAGCAGCGCCGCAACCACCGCCGGGTGCGAAGCCCGGCGCGGCCTGCGAAAGCGGATCATCATCAATCTCCGATTCTCTCAACTTCCACCGCGGCTGGCGGCGCATACCCGGCTATCCCGCGCGCTGTGACGCTTCACGCGCGTCGCCGTGCACCTCTTCGCGAATGATGCGCTCGGTGGCCTGGTTCAGATACTCGTTCAGCGCCGAGCGCAGATCCTGATACTCGGGCCACAACGTCTGGGCGACGAACGACGGCGCAACCCGCACCATCACGGTGGTGTAGCGCTGCCGCTTGTAGCGATACGGTTCCAGGCCATAGCGCCGGCACAGCGCCGAGAACAAACGCCGCTGCCACCGGTCCGGCATGCTGAATTGGAATTCCCGCGGCGGTTCGGTCTGGTGCGCGATGCCCAGCGCTTTCTTGACGCGCTCGATGGCCGCCGCCGCCGCGCTGCGTTCACCAGGAGTGGTGGCGCCTTCGAACAAAGCTGCAATTTTGCGCAGCCTGGACCGCAGTTGTTCCTCGGTAATCATGACAATTTTTGATGGTACACCGGCGCCCGCCTCAACGCGCCGGCACTCTGGAGGCGATTTCCGCGCCGATGGCCAGCGACGCCGTCGCCGCCGGGCTCGGCGCGCTGAGCACGTGCAGCGCGTTGTCCCGCGCGATGATGATGAAATCCTGCACGATCTCGCCATCGGCAAGCAGCGCTTGCGCGCGCACCCCCGATCCGCCGGTGTCGAGATCCGCGGGCTGAATCTCCGGGACCAGCCGCTGCAGCGAGCGGCAGAATAATTCGCGGCTGAAGGAGCGGCGCAATTCGTACCAGGCGATGGATGGATACCTGGCGAGAAGCCGCCAGAAACCACGGTAAGTCAGCGCGTCGATAAAATCGGCCAGGTTGAAATCCGTCTTGCGGTATCCTTCGCGCGCGAAGGCCAGCACGGCATTGGGCCCGGCTTCGATGCCGCCGTGGATCAACCGCGTGAAATGCAGGCCCAGGAAAGGAAGGCGCGGGTCGGACGTGGGATAAATGAGGTTGCGCACCAGGTATTGCCGCTCCGGCCGGATCTTAAAGTATTCGCCGCGGAACGGCAGGATGCGCGTGTCGCGCCGCTCGCCCGCCAGTTGCGAAACCCGGTCGCACTGGAGTCCGGCGCAATTGACGATGTAGTCGGCTGGGAACTCGCCCGCGGTGGTTTCGGCTATCCAGCCGGCGCCGCGGCGCCGCAGTTTCCGCACGCGCGCCCCGGTGACCACCCGCGTGCCGTGCTCCGCAAGCCGCTTGACCAGCGCCGCGCAGACAGCCGCGTAATCCACAATGCCCTCCTGCGGCACATGCAGCCCCGCCGCGCCGCCCACGTGCGGTTCGATTTCTCTCATCTGCTCAGGCGCGAGCCAGCGCAAGCCTTCGAGCCCGTTGGCCGTGCCGCGCTCGTACAGCCCGCGCAGCCATGGCACCTCGCTTTCATCGGCCGCCACCACCAGCTTGCCGCAAATCTCGTGCGCCACGCCGTTAGCCTGGCAGAACTCCACCATCTGTCGGATTCCCGTGACCGCCAGCCGCGCCCGGATGGTGCCGGGCTTATAGTACAGGCCGCAGTGCAGCACGCCGCTATTGTGCCCGGTCTGATGCCGGCCCACGCCCGCTTCTTTTTCGAGCACCGTGATCTCCGCGCCCGGATCCCGTTCCGCCAGCCGGTAAGCCGTAGCCAACCCTACGATGCCGCCGCCGATAATCGCAATCTTCACAATTACCAGCGTACTGCCATCCACGCCTCACGCTCGCGGTTCTGTTCCGCGGGCCGCAGATTCCCTTTTGTGTCGCGACTCCCAGTTTGCCAATCCCCGTGCTACTCTTGGCCGAAAGAGCATCACGCGTATGTCGGAACCCACGCCGTCTGATCACCCGAGTGCCCTCCGCAAAGACCGCGAGCAGCCTGCCGCCACCTCGGTACTTGGCTGGCGGTATCACCACCTTGGCATTCCGACCGGTGTTGCGCGCCCCGGAGAACGCTATCTGGAACAGTTCAAGATGTACGTCTCCGCGTTTGAGACCAGTCCTTGCGGCATTGAATGGATGCGCTTCGAGCCGGACAGCCCCGTGCACCCGCTGATCCAGTCCGTGCCTCACGTTGCATTCGAAGTAGACGATCTCGAAGCCGCCATCGAGGGCAAGCAGATCCTCACGGCTCCCAACTCGCCTTCGGAAGGTGTCATGGTGGCCATGATTCTCGATAGCGGCGCCCCGGTTGAACTCCTCGAGTTTCAATAAGTCCGCGGCGATAAGCGGAGCGGAATCCTGATATAACGGATTGCAGTCATGCCCACCCGCCGATCCATCCTGCTCTTCCTGGCTGCCGCCACTGTTCTGGCCGCCGGCCCGGTGTATGTCCACACCACCGGCTCCGCCATCGTCATCGGAAACGACTATCTCGAACGCACAATCTCCATCGCCGATTCCGACGTCGGCACGCGCCAGCTTCTCAACAAGCTCACCGGCCGCGCCTACTCGCTCCGCGGCGGCGAGTTCGAGCTCAAGCTCAACTACGAGCGCGTCGGCTACAGCTTCGGCAATGAAAACCCGCGCGTGGTGACCGCCGCGGGTACGCGAGTGGCCGGCCAGAAGATCGACGACACTCCCGCTGGTGGCAAGCGCGTCACCCTCCATCTCGTGCCGGCCCGCGGCGCTGCCATCGATCTCATTTACGAACTTAACCCGGCCGATTTCTTCACCCGCCAATGGGTTCACATTGCCAAGCCTCAGCAAGGCACCTGGTTCCTCGACTGGCTGGCGGTGGCCCAGAACGAATGGGGCGTGCCGCGTTTCGCCCTCGGCGGATTCGGCCAGCCGCTCTTCGCCGAAGATCTTTTCCTCGGCCTCGAATTCCCCACCGGCCTCAACACCGTCGCCGGCGCCGAAGTCACTCTTGGCAGCAATCCCGGCGTCAATATTCCCGATGCGGGTTATACCAGCGAATCCGCCGTCATGGGCGTCGCTCCCGCCGGCTTGGTCCACCGCCAGTTCCTCGATTACGTGGCCCGCATGCGCGTCGCGCCGGTCCGTCCGTTCCTGCTCTACAACACCTGGTATGACTACCCGCGCCTCAAGATGAATGGCGGCAACACCGTCGCGCGCGTCTCCGATTTTCAAAAACTGTTGCTCTCCAAGTACGGCCTGCATCTCGATTCCTTCGTCCTGGACGACGGCTGGGACGATATGCACAAGCTCTGGGTCATCGACCGGCAGCGCTTTCCCAATGGCTTCCGCGATCTCACCGCCGCGCTCAAGACCATCGATAGCAAGCTGGGCATTTGGTTCGGTCCCATCGGCGGCTACGACCAGAGCCAGGTTCGCATCGCCACCGGTAAAGCCGACGGCATGGAGATCACTTCCAACGGCCGCTACTTCTGCATCGCCGGCAAGAGTTACAGCAAGTTGCTGAGCGACACCATGCTGCAATACCAGAAGGAGTTCGGCATCAATTATTTCAAGCTGGATGGCATTGCCTTCGGATGCAATGATCCCGATCACGGCCACCCCGTGGGCATCTATTCCGACGAAGCCACCGCCCGCACTTTCATCGGCATGCTCGAAAAGCTGCGCGCCCAGGAGCCCCAAGTCTTCCTGAACATCACTACCAGCATCTGGCTTAGCCCCTGGTGGCTGCGCTATGCCGATACCGTCTGGATGGGCGGCGCCGATTCCGGTTATCTTCCTTCCGTCCCCACCATGGCGCAGCGCCAAAGCGCCATCAGCTATCGCGATTCGGTGCTATACGACGATTTTGTCACCCACCAGGCGCAGTTCCCGATCTCTTCGATCATGACTCACGGCATTATCAAGGGCCAGGCCAACATGCTCGGCGGCAACAAAGAACAGATCGAAGACTGGCGCGACGAAGTGGTCCACTATTACTCCGTCGGTAACATGATGTATGAGCTCTATATCTCGCCTGACATTCTCACGTCTGAAGAAATGGACGTTCTCGGCAACGTCACTAAGTGGGCCGAGGCTAACGCCCACCCCCTGCTCGATAACTCGACCATGGTTCTCGGCGACCCCGCGAAACGCGAGCCTTACGGCTACGTCCATTCGATCCCGGCGAAGTCGATGATCACTTTGCGCAATCCCTTTGTCCGCCCACGGACGGTGAAGCTCAAGATCGACGAGCAGAATGGGTTTCAGAAGTTCGAGGGCACGCAGATATTGGGGGTGATTTACCCATATCGGAAGGTCGCGGCGCCCGCGGTGAAGTTTGGCGACACCGTCACCTTTGACCTCGATGGTTACGAGGAAATCGTGGCGGAGATGTGGTCCGGTGCCACGTTTGACGGGCCTGCCCCAGCCAGCCCACCGAAGCTTACTTTTTCTCCAGCCACACTCAACAGGAATGACGGCAATCTGAAGATATCCACCACCGTTACTGTCCCGGCGGACTACCCGCAGGCCCGGCTCGCTGTCCTGCTGGAGCCGGAGCAGGAAATTCGCGGAGTCAAAGCCGATGCCGTCGATTCCGGCAAGCAGTTGCAACTGACCACGGAGAACGGCGGTCGCGGCATCTGGTATTGGTATTGGGCCGATCTCGCGCCGGGCACGCACTCCGTCGAGTTGACCATTCACTCGACCGCGCCGGCGCATCTTTCCACATGGCTGCTTACCCGCCAGGATCTCGGAAAGCCCGCTGACGGGGATGCGACGCAAAAACTCTTGCCGGTGCCATCCCACATCGAGCGCGACACTCACCTCTTGCTTGAGGAGACCATCCGCTGATGAAACTCACCCGCCGCAAGTTCTTAGGTGGGACAGGCCTCCTGGCCTGTCGATTGCCGGCCGCCGCGCAATCCCCCGCCCACACCTTCACCTCCCGTGACGGCCAGTTCCTCCTCGATGGCACTCCTTTCCTCATCCGCTCCGGCGAAATGCATTACCCGCGCGTCCCACGCCCCTACTGGCGCGACCGCATGCGCAAAATGCGCGCCATGGGCCTCAACACCCTCTGCACCTACGTCTTTTGGAACCTGCACGAGCCGCAGCAGGGCAAGTTCGATTTCACCGGCGACCTCGATCTCGCCGAATACGTCCGCGCCGCGCAGGCCGAAGGCCTCTACGTGCTGCTGCGTCCGGGCCCTTACATCTGCACCGAGTGGGATTTCGGCGGCCTGCCTTCCTGGCTGCTCCGCACGCCGGATATCAAAGTGCGCACCGCCGACCCGCGCTTTCTCACCCCTGCCGCGCGCTATATCGCGCGAGTCGGAAAGGAAGTAGCCGGTCTTCAGATCGACCGCGGCGGGCCCATCCTGATGGTGCAGGTGGAGAACGAATACGGCTCCTTCGGCAATGACAAGGAGTATCTCGGCGCGGTCCGTCACATGATCCTGGACGCCGGTTTCGATTGCCAGCTCTACACCTCCGACGGTTCCGGCAAGCCCAATCTCGCCGGCGGCACGCTCGATGGCGTGCTCTCCGTCATCAACTTCGGCGACGGCGGCAACGTGGAGCGCGAGTTCTCGAACTTCGCCGCTTTCCGTCAGAATGTGCCGCGCATGTGCGGCGAATTCTGGTGCGGCTGGTTCGACCATTGGGGCGAGAAGCACCACACCTCGAAGCCCACGCCGGGCGCCGATGGCCTGGAATGGATGCTCTCACGCGGCATTTCCTGCAACATTTACATGGCGCACGGCGGCACGACCTTCGGATACATGAGCGGCGCCAACTGGGGCCGCGCGTACCAGCCCGACACCTCCGCTTACGATTACGACGCGCCTATCGACGAGGCTGGCCGTCCCACCGCCAAGTTCCACGCCATTCATGACGTCATCAGCAAGCACCTGCCCGCGGGTGAAAAGCTGCCCGAGCTTCCCGCCGCTCTGCCCATGATCTCCATCCCGCGCTTCGCGCTTGCCGAATCCGCGCCGCTGACCGCGCGCCTGCCGAAGCCCATAGCCTCCCAAAAGCCACTCACCATGGAAGCCATCGGGCAGGATTACGGCTTCATCCTATATCGCCACAAGCCCGCGCGCGCCGCCAGGGGAACGCTCGAAATCACCGAGGCGCGCGATTACGCCGTCATCAGCCAGGGCGAAAAGCGCCTCGGCGTACTCGGCCGCCGTCAACGCCAGACCAGGCTGGACGTGGACCTGGACGCCGGGCAGCCCCTCGACATCCTGGTCGAAAACATGGGCCGCATCAACTTCGGCCCGCAGCTTGTGTCCGACCGCAAAGGCATCACCGAAAGGGTCACGCTGAATGGCGAGGAGCTTACGGCCTGGGAAATCTATCCTCTGCCCATCGCCGATCCCGCCCGCTGGCCGTTCTCCGCCAGGCCCGCCGCTGCGCCCGCGCTGCATCGCGGCGCGTTCCGCCTGACGGCCGCCGGCGATACGTTCCTCGATATGCGCGGATGGGGCAAGGGCATCGTCTGGATCAACGGTCACAACCTGGGCCGCTACTGGCGCATCGGCCCGCAGCAAAGCCTCTTCGTGCCGGCGCCCTGGCTCAAATCCGGCGCGAACGAGATCATCGTTCTCGACCTGGAAGAGTCCGCCCGCTCCATTCAGTCCGCCACCGATCCGGTCTATGAGACGCCGGCTGGTTGAGGAAGTTGCGATATAATTCCCCGCATGACTTGGATCGCCCGAATCTCCTGCGCCGCCATGCTGGCCGCCGGCGCAGTTTCCGCGCAGACGGTCCCCGCGGGCTGGCAGGTGGTGAAGGATAACAAGAACCTTTGCCAGTTCGCCGTGCCCGCCGATTGGACGCCCGACAAACTGGCGAAGAGCTTCGTGACCGCGGCCGACAAAAAGGCCAACGCCGTCATCCACGCCTTGGCGCCGAACGCCAACTACGCTCAATCGATGGCCACCGCCAAGCAGTTGATGATACCGGTCAAAATGTTCGAAGATACCGCCCAACGCACCTGGTTCTCCGTGGCGCGCGGCAATGGCAAGCCGGGCAGTTCCTGGTACGTGGCCACCGGCGGTTCGCAAATCTGCACCGCCCAAATCGATTTCGACGATCCCGCCTTCGAAGCCACCGCCAAGAAGATCGTCGACTCCATCGGCAAAGCCAAGTAGCTCTCTATTTCTCGGCGTGGAGCGGGCTTTCCAGCCCGCAACGCCGACATTCTTGTCGGCGCTCCGGCGCACCTATCGGTTGCGGCTCAGTTACTCCGCGTCTCCGCGCCTCCGCGTTGAATATGCCGATTGCTCCTTGGTTCCGGCTCTGCCAGCAGTGAAGTTCGTCCCGCGCGCGCCGCCCCACGTTATAATCGTCTCCGGATGGATGTTTTTGAAGAGTTGGTGCGTCTGCGTAACCTGGGGCAGAAGTGCGCGCTGGCCACCATCGTGGAAGTGCGCGGATCTATCCCCAGTTACGAGAGCGCCAAGCTGCTGGTGCGCGAGGACGGCTCCATGGCCGGCACCATCGGCGGCGGCTGTGTGGAAGCCGAAGTCTGGAATGCCGCGCGCGAAGTCATCGAGACCGAAAAGCCCAAGCGCCTGACCTTCAACCT
The DNA here is from genome assembly GCA_963842505.1 of Bryobacterales bacterium. Classification (GTDB taxonomy): domain Bacteria; phylum Acidobacteriota; class Terriglobia; order Bryobacterales; family Bryobacteraceae; genus PALSA-129. The sequence goes on along the minus strand of CAWJGZ010000001.1, from coordinate 1,849,285 downwards.
GGGACAGGACGCGGCCTACGACAACGGCCTGATTTGCGGCGGACAATTGGAGGTTTTCGTGGAAGCCGTGCTCCCGGTGCCGCACGCCTTTATTTTCGGCGGCGGCCACATTTCCAAGAGTCTCTCCAAAATCGCCACCTTGGCCGGCTTTACCACCGTAGTCGTGGACGACCGCGAGAGCTTCGCCAACCGCGAGAGGTTTCCGGAAGCCGGTGAAGTCCACTCGGGCGAGTACGAGGAGATCTTCCCGCGCCTCGCGATCAATGAAACCAGCTACGTGATTATCGTGACGCGCGGCCATCGCGATGACATGCGCGTCCTGCGGCTCGCCGCAGCGGCGCCCGCGCGCTACATCGCCATGATCGGCAGCAAGCGCAAAGTGCTCAACGTGGTGCGGGAACTGGAGAAGGAAGGCGTATCGCGCGATGCCTTGGAGCGAATCCATGCGCCCATGGGGCTGGATATCGGAGCGATTTCCCCGGAAGAGATCGCCGTCTCGGTCGCCGCGGAAATGATCGCGGTGCGGCGCAACGCGGCCTCCAACTGGCGCTCGCTCTCGATGTCGGTAATGGCCGAATCGGCGCCTCCGACGCTGGCGAAGTGACCGCCGGACTCATTCTGGCCGCCGGCGAATCGCGCCGCATGGGCTCGCCGAAAGCTCTGTTGCGATACCGCGATACCACTTTTCTGGATGCCCTGTGCCGGCTATTGGCGAAGCAATGCTCGCCGATCATCGTGGTGCTGGGCGCTTCCGCCGATGAGATTCGCGCCCGCTCCGCTTCGCCCGCCACCTTCGTGGTGAATGCCGCTTACTTGTCCGGCATGACCACTTCGCTCCAGTGCGGGTTGCGCGCCGTGCCGCCGGATGCCGGGGGCGTTCTCTTTACCCTGGTGGACCATCCGGCGGTTTCGCCCGAAACGATCGCTCGCCTGCTCTCGCCGCCGTTCCCGCTGCTGCGCGTGCCGCGTTACCAGGGCCGCCGCGGCCATCCCATCTGGTTCTCGCGCGAGCTGATTGCCGAATTTCTGGCCCTTGGTAATGACGGCGCGGCGAGCGATGTGGTGCACCGCCATCGCGATCGGACCGAGTTTCTGGATCTGGACGACCCCGGCATCGTCGCCGATATCGACGATCCCGGCGCGTACCGCGCGCTCATCGGAGCCAGGCAATGAGAATCCGCCCGCGCACCATTTTCCGGCTGCTGGGCGCGCTCGTGGTATTGCTGCTGGTGGTGGGTTTCGGCGCGCCCTTCCTGAACGCCGACCAATATGCGGCGCGCCTGCGCAGCTCGCTGTCGCGCGCCTTGGGCCGCGAAGTGGAATTGCCCGAGGGGGTGAGATTCAACCTTTTTAAAGGCCCGGGCTTTTCGGCCGACAACGTCGTGATCCATGAGGACCCGGCCATCGGCATGGAGCCCATGGCCTACGTGGACACGGTCGACGTGCGGCCCAGCATCTGGTCCCTGCTGGGCGGCAAATTCGTAGTGTCATCCATCCGCCTCGAAGGCGCCACCATCAATCTCACCAAGTCGGACGCCGGCCGCTGGAATTTCCTGTCGTTCATCAACCGCTCCGTGATCAGCGCCGCGCCCGCCATCCACGTGCGCGACGGCCGTATCAATTTCAACTTCGGCAACAGCAAATCGGTCTTCTATCTGACGGAAGCGGATTTCGATCTTTCGCCGCCGGGTTCGCTGGGCAAGGGCTGGCGTATATCCTGCTCTGCCAAGCCCGCCCGCACCGACCGCCCGGCGCAGGGACTCGGCTCGTTCACCTTGAAAGGCCGGTGGTTCGTTTCGCCGGAGCGCGTGGATCTCGACCTCGTGCTGGAGCACACCGGCCTCGGCGAGATCACGGCGCTCTTGCGCGGCCAGTCCGGCGCGGTGCACGGAACCGTTTCCTCGCGGCTGCACTTGGGAGGCCCCATCGACAATATCGGCATTGCCGGCCGCGTCGACGTGGAAGACGTGCACCGCTGGGACCTGCTGCCCATGGGCGGCCACGGCTGGCCCTTCGATATCCGCGGGAGCCTGAACCTGGTGGCGCAACAACTGGACTTGCAATCGAGCTCACCGGGCAACGCGCCCCTGCCGTTGTGGATTCGCCTCCGCGCCGCCGACTACCTGGAGCAGCCGCATTGGGCGGTCACGGTCAATTGGAACCGCTTCCCGGTGGGACCAATTCTGGAACTGGCGCGGCACATGGGCACTGAGCTGCCGCCCAAGCTCCAACTCGCCGGAGTGATGGATGGCGCCATCGGCTATTCGGGCCAGGGAGGTGCGCAAGGCACCGTCGCGTTTCACGATACCTCGCTGACGATTCCGGATTCGCCGGCGGTGAGTTTCGAGAACGCCGCCCTGGTCTTCGACGGAGATCACGTGCGCCTGTCGCCCGCCGTGGCGCGCATGGCGGATGACGAAACGGCGGAGATCGAAGCCGATTACGCCATGGGCTCCGGCACGCTGGATGTCTCCATCTCGACCGAAGCCATGAAGGTGGCGTCCTTGCGCGCGCAGGCGGCCGTGCCGTTGCTCGAGCAGGTGCGCGGCGGCCGGTGGAGCGGCCAGTTGAGCTACCATCGCGATGCCGAACGGGCGGGATGGACCGGCCATCTGGAATTGAAAGAAGTGGAAGTGCCGATTCCCGGCCTGGCCGATCCGCTCGAAGTGGCCTCGGCGCGCGGGCAGATCGACGGCGCGCGCGTGGCCCTCGACCACATTGGCGCGCGCGCCGGCAAGGTGGCCTTCACCGGCTCCTATTCCTATGAGCCCGGCGCGGTTCGTCCCCACCGCTTCCGCGCGCACGCCGGCATTTTGGATGCGGCCGATCTCGAAACCGAACTGCGGCCCACGCTTTCCCGCAGCGGCATCATCGCCCGCGCCCTGGGCCGCGCCAGTGTGCCGGACTGGCTCGAACACCGGGCAGTGGATGGCAATATTCAAGTGGACGATCTGCTCCTGGCGGGCGCGCACCTGGGGAACCTGCGCGCGCGGCTCTTGTGGGATGTGACGCGCGTCGAACTCGACGGCTTGCAGGCCAGGCTCGACCGTGCGGCCATCGCCGGCAACCTCAGCGTGAATCTGCGCGGAGCGCACCCCGTTTATAAACTGACCGGGAGCGTGAAGGGTTCTCAACTGGCAATCGGGAAGGCTGGATGGCCAGGGCACGCTGGAAACTTCCGGCGGCGGCCTTCAGTTGCTGGCCAATCTCAAGTCGTCGGGCCTCTTCACCGCCGGCGGGCTGGATTTTGGCGGCCTGACCGGGCGAAGTCTCTCGGGCAGTTACTCCATGGCGTGGGCCGCCGCGGCGCCGCGCTTGCGGCTCACCGGGTTGACCCTGCGGACCGAAGACGATTCCTACACCGGCCGGGGCGCCACCCAGGACGACGGGCGATTGCTGCTCGTGCTGACCAGCGGTGCGAAGGAACTGCGCCTCAGCGGCGCGCTCGACAAGCTGCGCGTCGAAGAACCGCGCTAGCCCCGGGCTAACGCAACTCGAGCGCTTTGCGCATGAAGTCCCACACTTCCTGGTTGCGGAACGGCGCGGCCTGCCGCTTGGCTTCCGCCGGCCAGTTGCCATAGTCTTTCCACGCGCTGGAGACGGCCAGCGTCAGGTCGGGATCGCGCTTCGTGAAGCTTTCCACCAGCGCCGTCCAACGGGCCGCCAGTGCCTGCACATGCTCGCTGGCCGGATCTTCGCCCAGGGCCGCTTCCACCTCGGCGAAGAGTTCGGTCCATTGCGCCGACACGCGCTCTTGCATTTCGGGCGTCCATTCGCCTTTGCGCGCTTCCATCTTTGCCTTGGCCTCTGGTGTCTGATACTTGGCCAGCCAATCCGTATTATTTTGCATTTCGATCGCCTCGATGATTTTTTTCAGAACCCCGGTATCGGCCGGCTGGCTTCCCCGAACCGAAGACTCGGCTTCCTGAATGGCCGCGATGGCCCGGTCCAGCAGGCGCCGCCTTTCCTCCAGGACCCTGCGCTGCATGCGCAGCGCGTCGGGCAGGGCCAGAGCTTCCCGGTCGAGCAGCGCGCCGATGCGCCGCAGCGGCAGGCCCAGAAACTTCAGAGCGATAATCTGCTCCAGCCGCTCCAGGTCGCGTGCCTGGTAGACGCGAAACCCGGCCGGCGTGCGGCGCGGCTTCAACAGTCCCAGCCGGTCGTAGTGGTGCAGCGCGCGCACCGTGACTCCCGCCATCTCCGCAAATTGCCTGGTTCGATACATGGGCTCTTCATTGAGCATCGGGTGTGACGTTACGTCAGAGTCAAGCACATTCTATGACGCGGGCGTTTTTTCTGGCGGCGCTGGCGGCCGGCACCAGGGAACATCTGATGGCCTTCTGATTACTTCGTGCCGCTTCGCGCGGCGCGCCCGCCGGCATCAGTCACTTTGTAGTCGGCCGGCACCTCAAACAGCGCGTGCGGCGGCTCGCTGCGGCTGATGTTGGTGTAGCGCGTCACCGTCTCTCCGGAGCGCGGGTCGCTGCGCTTGGAGAGAATCACCATCTGGAGATCCGCCGAATACCACGTCTCGGTGACGATCTGGATGGGCTTCTCATTGCCGAGCTGGCCGGCCGCAATCGTGGTGGTCGTGCGCGTGCCTTCGGTCGGCACTCCCTCGATGGTCTGGTGTCCCAGCGATTCGGTCTTGAGGCTCCGCCCGCCCGTCTGCGCTTGCGCGGCGCGCATCCGCCGGCCGGAACCCGGCGCGCTGTCTTGTTTCTGTGCCGGCTCGCCGGCAGCGCCGTTCCAGCTAAACCCGCGGCCGCCGGCCGACCGCGTGGCCGTGTGGGCCGACGGGCTGAGCGCATAATTCACGTGCGCCACCGGGTCGTTGATGAAGACCACCGGCGGCAGATTGGTGTTGGGCGCCAGCATACCCAGGCCATTCAGAGACTGCTCCCGCCGCGTGCGCCCTTCGGAGTCGCGGCAGAGCCGCGACGTGCTGGTCTGGTGGATGTGGTTGCCATCGGCCAGCACCTGCGTGATTTCGGTCACCAGGTCGGCGGAGAAAGGCGCGCCTTTCACCACGACTCCCTGCCGGCCCGGTTCGGCGCCCACCACGCGGGGGCCCCAGTTGGGCGCACCGCCGCGGCTTTGCGGCTGCGCGGACGCCACCGCCGCCACCGCCAGCAAGCCGAAAATCAGGGTTCGAATCGGCATACTGCTATTCCTCTTCCAGCAACGAGCCGTCGCCGTTGGTTACCAGCCGCACCGCGCGGGCCATGCCATCGGAACCTAAAACCACATCGGCTACCACGGTATCCGAAGCATTCTCCGCGCTGACCACAATTCCCAGCGCCATCATCGCGGAACGCGTAGCTTCCACGCGCACCAGGTGCACGTCTTCGTTGGGTTCGATGCGCGCGGCGTTGGGCACGGGGATAAAATCACTATCCGGGCCGTAGGAACCTTCATCCGTCTGGTCGGCCGGCAGGTCGGCCGACTCCACGGCCGGCGCTGCGACGCGGTGGGGCGTGGGCACGGGAACGGCCGAAGACGGCACGGGGTGAGAACCATGCAGCAGAACAATCGCCAGCGCGGCGGTCGCCGCGGCGGCGGTCGCCCAGGTGAAGACCGGCGCCCACCAGGAATGCGAGGGCGCCCGGCGCCGTTTGAATCCTGCCTGCGCGCGGAATGCCGCCACCAGGCCGGCCTCCACACGCGGCGGCGCTACCTCGCTGCGCAGTGAGGCCGAAACCAACCGCAGCCCCGCCGCCAGCGCCTGCTCCCGATCCCAGCGCGCGGCGCAAGCCGCGCACTCCGCCAGGTGGCCCGAGCCCGGGGATGCCTCAAGGCCTTCCTCGGACAAGCGATTCCAGAATTCCACACACGTCATATTGCAACCCTCATCGGCTTCCAGGGGCCGACCGCCAGCCGGGGATTCCGGTCCTGGTTCAATTTCTCGAACAATAAAGCGCGCGCCCGGTGCAAGCGGGACCGCACCGTTCCGATGGGACACTGCAACACCACTGCCGCGTCCGCGTAATCCAGCTCTTCCAGATCGCATAGCAGAACCACTTCGCGGTAGCGGCGGGGCAAAGCCATGACCGCCCGCCGCAGGGCTTCCATCCCTTCGCGGCGCGTGAGATCCACGAGTGGGTCGTCAATCACCGCCAGCTCCGGGCTGGCCGCTTCGTCCGACTCGCTTTCGATCGGCACATCCGCCCGGCGGCGTTCCAGATTCCGCAGTACCAACTTTCTGGCGATGCCGAACAAATAACCGGAAAGCGTGCCGCGCTCCGGGTCGAATCCGCATTCCTGGCGGAGCAGCGCCAGGAAAACCTCCTGGGTGATGTCCTCGGCGGCCGTGGCTGAACCGCTCATGTGCATCGCAAAACGGTAAATAGCGCCCTGGCGGCGGCGATACAGCGTCACAAACGCGGCTTCGTCCCCGCGCCGCAGACGGGATAACAGCTCATCGTCGGTTTCGGTCGGCTGGTGCGCCATTTCCCTCTTATTCATGATTCCCCAGGGCGCCCGGTAAGTTCCATAAACGCTATGTGGCTCAAACGGTTACGTTCAGGCAGGCGGTTGTCAAGAGGTATCCGCCTATTTTTGGTACTTTACGGGTTAGCGTGCCCTATCCTATCATTTGGGTGCAGGTCTTATTCTTCTACAATGGCGCCCGGAACTCAAGTGGATGAACTGGCAGCGCTCAAGCTCCGCCTGGCGGAGCTCCAGGCACAGGTGGAGCAACTGCGGGAAGCGGGCGAGCGGCAGTTTCGGCAGCTTGCGGACGGCTCCCCGGCGATGATCTGGTCCACTGGTCCGGATGCCGGGTGCGACTACGTGAACCGCGCATGGCTCCAGTACCGCGGCCGCACCGCCGAAGAGGAGGCTGGCGACGGCTGGGTGGAAGGTCTGCACCCGGACGATCGGGACCTGTGCATCGAGACTTACCTGCGGGCGTTCCACGCCCGGCAACCGTTCCGCATGCAATTCCGCCTGCAGCGGGCCGACAACTCCTATTCCTGGGTGGAGAGCGCGGGAGCACCGCGCTATCACGCCATGGGCGAGTTTGCCGGGTTCATGGGCATGGTGTCGGACGTCACGGACCGCAAGAAGGGCATGTTCGTCCCGGATGCGGAGTCGGTGCGGATCGTCTTCGCCCTGACCGAGCGGGAACGGCAGGTGCTGGTGCTGATCGCCCAGGGCAAGTCGACCAAAGAGGCCGCCGCGCACTTGGGCATCAGCTACAAGACAACCGACTCGCACCGCAGCCGGATCCTGGAAAAGCTGGGCGTCCACGAGACCGCCAGCTTGGTGCGATACGCCATCCGCGCGGGCCTCATCGAGGCGTAGCAAGCTGGGCAACTGCACCCCCCGGCACAGCGCGGCAAGCCGCAACCAGCGTACTTCTAAGAGAGCCCAAAGGGCGAAAGATGACAGCTCAGGGCGCGAAGCCCTGGGTCCAGGTCGCCAATTGACCCGCCCCGGAACGGGGCGAAAGGTGCGAGCGGGCCCGGATTCTTACGGCCCGTTCCGCGGCTAATGGTCTTGCGCGGGGTTCCCAGTGCTAGCGCACTGGGCTTCCATGAGAAGGCCGGTCTGTGTCAAGGGAAAACTGCTGGCATGGTTGTCCTCTTGCGGAGTGAACTAAGCCTGCCATTCCCTCATCTCTGAAATCGGCCCTTGCGTCGGAGCCGGGCCCCGTCAAGGCCGAGCGCTGCGACCGGAGGGAGCAAGCGAGCCGAAGGGTAGCCTTGACGGGTGGCTCCGATGCGACACAAAGGGTGATGAGGGAATGGCAGGCGCGCCCGCGGCGGTGCTTTCTCATCGCGCCGCTGGCTCGGCCACTGTTCTGTTCGTCCGCCCGGTTCGCCCTGCTTCCATTCGCACTATGAGTGAGCCCCTCGGGCTCGTGCCTGTTGGCGTTCTCGATTACTTCCGGGTGCTGCCATCTAAAGAGCGACCTTCTGCTCACCATGACTGGTGAGCTTTGATCCAGCCCAGTGTCGCAGTCACCCGAACTCGGCGATACGTACATCCTCGTTGCCCTGATACCTTTCTCGGTCCATCCCAACTGGCTGATCCCCACTCTCGTTCGTTCTCCGTTCGCTCGCTTTCGGCCGGCGCTTCAGGCGGCTGCCGGCACGGGCGCCACCTGGCTGTTCCGCAGCGGTTCGTACACTTCGCCCGTCACCCATAGGTGATGCAGCAGCACCGCCAGTTTCCGCGCTACCGCTACGCGCGCTTTCTTCTTCGCCCCTTGGCCCCCGCGCGCCACCAGCTTTTGCCCGAACCGCCGCAAATCGCTATCCCGCCCGCTCCGTCCCAGAATCACATGCGCCCCCTGCACCAGTATTTTTCGCAGGTATATGTCGCCTTCCTTGCTGATTCCCAGCTCCGGATCGCTCCCCCCGCTTTGCCGCCGCCGCGGCCTCATCCCCAAGTACGCCCCTACGTCGCGGCTTCGCTGGAAGCGATGCGGGTCTTCCAAGGTGAGAACAAACGTCAGCGCCATCAATACTCCCACCCCTCCCACCATCGTCAGCAACCCAACTTCCGGGTACCGTTCCCGGGCGATCCTCTGGATGGCAACGTCGTATTCCTGGATGCGCGCGCTCAGTTCTCCGATGTGTTTCAGCAGCGGCTCGATGGCCTCTTTCAAAGCCGGCGGCAAGTCCTTGGCCAGCTCCTCATTGACGTACCGCGCATCGCACTTCCGCAGCCGCTCCCCAAACGATTTGGTCAATCCTCGGGCCGCATTAATCAATCGGGTCCGCCCTTCCACCAAGGCCGCCCGCGTCCGGATCACCGTCAGGTCCGCCTGCGCCGCTTCGCTGCGGTGACGGATCGGAAACAGTAGCTTCGGGTCCATCCTCCCCAACCGCGCCAGAGTTTCGGCATCCAGCCGGTCCTGCTTGTTGCTGCTGGCCGCAATCAGTCGCGTGCGGCGCGGATTCGCCACGATCACCTCATGTCCCAGGGACCTCAGATGGCGGCTCACCCAGGGCGAGTGCGTCCCCACTTCCAGCACCACGCGACTGTGCGGCAGCGCCCCAAAAACGCGGTTCAGATCCTTCTTCGTGGTCGCCACCGACGCTGCCCGTATGACCTCACCGTCTTGGTTCAGGATGCAGTAGCGCGAGCTCCGGTCCCCCAGATCAATTCCCACGGTTAAGTTCCCGTCTAGTTGCTTGCGGCTCTTCCGATTTTGCTTCGGCTTTTCGATGGTATTCTTCTTCATGGCTGGTCTCCTTTTTGCACCGGACAGTGCTTTGTGGGAGCATATCGCATCCCGCCGGGAAACCGGCCTTCTCATTCCATCTATACTCTGTCGTCCTACGGACTTGGGCCGCGGAAAAATCTTCGCGGCCCGCAAAGAAACAAAAACGTAGTAGTACAGAACCGCAAGTGTCAGGGAGCGGCCCGCCACGCACCCTGGAGCTGGCCGCTCGCTCACGCTCGCGGTTCGGTGCCGGAGTAGTTGGTACGCTAAGAATCGCTTGTTGTCGCCCCCCGGACCGCGCCAGTTCGTGTAGGCTATTGAGTGGCGCTCAGAGCCACATGAACAACACATTTCTCAAGCAAGCAATCGATCTGGCGGTGGAAAACGTGCGGCGGGACGGAGGACCGTTCGCCGCGCTGGTGGTGAAGGACGGGATCGTGATCTCCACCGGGACCAACCAGGTGACGCGCACCAACGATCCCACGGCCCACGCCGAGATCGTCGCCATCCGGGAGGCCTGCCGGGTGCTGGGTGACTTCCAATTGGCGGGCTGCTGCATCTACACCTCCTGCGAACCTTGCCCGATGTGTCTGGGAGCCATCTACTGGGCGCGGCCGTCGCAGGTATTCTACGCGGCGACCCAGGAGGACGCCGGCGCGGCGGGCTTCGACGACAATTTCATCTATAAGGACATCGCGCTGCCGCCTGGCGAGCGGGCGATTCCCATGATTCGGGTAGCGGAGCAAAACGCCACACGCCCGTTTGAAGAGTGGGCGACGAAAACGGGAAGAGTGAAGTATTAGTACGAATATTTTCCGCTTTCTCAGCGATCTCCACTCTTGACTCTATTTCTTTTCCCTCCGCGTCTCCGCGCCTCCGCGTTGAAAAACCAGATTCCTCTCTGCTTCCGGCTCCGCCGGGTCAGGGGGCGGATCCCCCGATCCACAACCCTCCCCGCTACACCAGCGTGCAAAGCGGTTGCCCCGGTTTGACGGTATCGCCGGGGCTCACGTGGATCTCCTGCACGGTGCCACCCACCGAGGCGCCGATGGTGGTCAGCATCTTCATGGCTTCGATCACCAGCAACGGTGCGTCCTGCGCGACTTGCTGGCCCAGTTGGGCGCACACCGAAACCACCATGCCGGCGATGGGGCTGCGGCAAATCTTGTCCTGTTCGCGCGAATCGGGCGGCGGTGGCGGGTGGCCGATGCTGTCGGGAGTCGGCACCGCGAAATCCAAATCCACGGCGTCGGGCAGGACTTCAACCTCCACATCGTAGCTTTCGCCCTCCAGCTTGATGCGCAGTTTCATGTTGGTTCTCTCCGGGCGCGGCGCGGAGGCAAACCCGTAGGAGGCGGCCGCGGCAAGGATCTGTTGGCGCTGGTTCCTTTTCATAGCGGCATATTTCCGTGCTTCTTACCGGGACGCGAGATGCGCTTGGTGGTGAGCGACTCCAGAACCGCCGCCAGGCAGCCGCGGGTTTCGGCCGGTTCGATGATATCGTCCACCAGGCGGGCGCCGGCCGAGACATAGGGAGTGGCAAACGTGTCGCGGTATTCGTCGATCAATTCCTGGCGGCGGGCATCTTGATCGTCGGCGGCGGCGATCTCGCGGCGGAAGACGATTTCGGCCGCGCCTTCCGCGCCCATCACGGCAATCTCCGCGGTGGGCCAGGCGAACACGCGATCGGCGCCCAGATCCTTTGAGCACATGGCGATATACCCGCCGCCGTATGCCTTGCGGATGACCACCGTAAGTTTGGGAACGGTGGCCGCGGCGTAAGCGAACAGCAGCTTGGCGCCGTGCCGGATGATGCCGCCGTGCTCCTGGTCGACGCCGGGCAGAAATCCCGGAACGTCCACCAGCGTGACCAGCGGGATGTTGAAGGCGTTGCAGAAACGGATGAAGCGCGCGCCCTTATCGGAAGCGTTGATATCCAGCGCGCCGGCCACCACGCATGGCTGGTTGGCGATCACGCCGATGGTGCGGCCCAGAATGCGGCCGAAACCGATCACCAGATTGCGGGCGAATTCCTTCTGCACTTCCAGGAAATCTTCGCGGTCGACAATCTTGTTGATAATGTCGCGCATGTCGTAGGGCAGTTTGGGCTCTTCCGGCAGGATGCGGTTGAGCGAATCGTCGCGCATGTGACGGCGGTCGGGAGCGATGCGCGGCGGATCTTCCAGATAATTGGACGGCAGAAAAGAGAGCAGGCGTTTGCAGATCTGAATGGCTTCGATGTCGTTTTCGGCGATAAAGTGGACCACCCCGGAATTGTTCATCTGGGCGCGCGCGCCGCCCAGTTGTTCCGCGGTGATCACCTCGTTGGTGACCTGCTTGATGACCGCGGGCCCGGTGATGAACATGTAAGCGTAGCGCGTCTGGATGATGAAATCGGTCAGCGCCGGACTATAGGCGGCGCCGCCGGCGCACGGGCCGCAGATCAGCGAGATCTGCGGGACCACCCCGGAAAGCAGCACGTTGTGATAGAAGACCCGGGCGTAACCGGCCAGCGAGCCGACGCCCTCTTGCACGCGAGCGCCGCCGGAATCGTTAATGAACACGAAGGGCGTGCCGGTGTTCAGGGAGTGGCGGAGCGAATCGGCAATCTTATTGCCGTGGACTTCCCCGGCCGAGCCGCCCGCCACCGTGAAATCCTGCGAGGCGACATGCACGGTCCGTCCGCCCACTTTGCCGCTCCCGGTAACGACGCCGTCGGCCGGAAGGGGTTTATCGGCCATCCCGAACAGCGAGGCCCGATGCTGCGCGAACAGGCCGGTCTCCTGAAAGGTATCGCGATCCAGCAGGGCCGCCAGCCGCTCCCGAGCGGTGAGTTTGCCCTCGGCGTGCTGCTTGGCGGCGCGCTCCGCTCCGCCGCCGGCGCGGACGCGCTCCTTGGCCGCATGGAGAGCGGCGATGCGATCTTTTGACATCTTGATAGGGGCGTCCATAAGAGGTATTTAGTGTCTGAATTATTCATTTTAAACGGTATTGCAGGCGAATGGGCGCGGAGTGCCGTTCTTTCGAATGCGCTCGCTGCACCGGCACAGAACCGCGAACGTAAGTGAGCGGCCCGCCACGCACCCTGGACATGGCCGCTCGCTAACGCCCGTTTCTCCGGGAAATCGCAATGCCATCCACTATGCCGCACACCAGAAGCCGGGGACGCCGTGCCGGAGGGGCCTCCGCCATGTTAGCTTGAAAGCAGGCATGCGAATTTCCCAAGCCTTGAGAAACTCTGTCTGGATCGTCGCCCTGTGTCTGTGCGCCCAGGAGCAGACGCCTCCCGCCAAGGACGCTCCTGCCAAGGAGACGCCCGCCAACGAAATCAAGGGTATGCCGCCTAGAGTGGGTCCGGCCGATTATCAGGCCCAGGCCCTGTTGGGCGGTTTCACCATAGCGGCCGACTTCACGGAACACTCCATCCCCACGCCGCAGGGCCTTTTTACCACCGAGGATTATGTGGTGGTCGAAACGGGCTTGTATGGCCCGTCTGGATCTCACCTCACGCTCTCCACCACCGACTTTTCGCTCCGCATCAACGGCAAGAAAACCCCCGCGCCCAGCCAGCCTTACGGCGTGGTTTTCTCCAGTGCGAAAGATCCCTCGTGGGAGCCGCCCGAGCCGCCATCGAAATCAAAAACCGGCATCACGAGTGGTGATAGCGGAGCCGATGCCGGTTCCAAGCCGGCGCCGGTCCACATGCCGATGCCGTTACAGCACGCCATGCAGCAGAAGATTCAGAAAGCCGCGCTGCCGGAGGGCGACCGCCCGCTTCCCCAGGCAGGCCTGCTTTTCTTCTCCTACCGCGGCCAGAGCAAAGGCATTTACTCGGTGGAGCTGATTTACAGCGGCCCCGCCGGAAAAACCACGCTGAGCCTTCACCCCTAAGCCGCGCCGCGCATCAAATACCGGCTCCGCGTGTGGGGCATATCTCCGCTGCTTCCACGAGAGCAGTTCAGTCCCGTGGAGCAGGCTTTCCAGCCTGCAACGCGGGCATTCTTGCCGGCGCCTGGAGTTTCTGCATTTGCCAAGCCCGAAGGGCGAAGGAGGATAGCCCACGGCGTGAGCCGTGCGGACAGCCGGTTAGAGGTTAAGAGCCCCGGAACGGGGCGAAAGGCTGGTTTCAGCCCCAGAGGTCGCGCACATCATATGCCATCCCATGCTTTCGCAGGAATGTCAGAAATTCCTCCTGGAGCGAAAACCGCCGATGGTGCTCTTGCCACATTTGCCAAGCCCGAAGGGCGAAAGATGATAGCCCACGGCGTGAGCCGTGTGGATCGCGGGTTAAGAGGTTAAAAGCCCCGGAACGGGGCGAAAGGCTGGTTTCAGCCCCAGAGGTCGCGCACATCATATGCCATCCCATGCTTTCGCAGGAATGTCAGAAATTCCTCCTGGAACGAAAACCGCCGATGGTGCTCTTGCTGCGCCGCAATGTAGTCCTTCACATCAGCCGCTCGGGAGCTACTCACGCTGAAGGCGCCGTATCCAGCCTGCCAGCCGAACCGCTGCCGCTCCGGAAACTGCTCGTGTACCCAGCGGGACGAATTGCACTTCACAACTCTTACCAAGTCCGCCATTGATTCCGTGGCAGAGACGTAAACTAGCAGATGAATGTGATCTGCGGGACCATTAATGATCAGCGGAACACCTTTTCGCTCTCTGACAATTCCAGCGATGTAAGGGAACAGTCGGGCGGCAAGCTCAGGTGACAAGTCACAGGCGCGGTTCTTCGTGGAAAAGACGATGTGAACGAGCAGGGAAGCGAAGGTGTGTGGCATAAACTTACGCCCCTTACCGGGGCTACGCGGCCGATCCGATGTGTCCCAACGGCTTGCGCCGTGGGCTAATATCTTTCGCCCTTCGGGCTTGGCGGTGCACCGGTCCAAATGGATAGTGAGCCGCCATACACGGAATTCTCATCCAAAAATTTAGAAACTCTAGTCTGGAGTACGGAACCGCTAGCGGCTCCGTGCCGGCGGGCCAAGAGGCCTGCAACGCCGGCATTCTTGCCGGCGCCCTTGCCCCTACCCCCGCGACAGATAAAGGAACCGCGCAATGAAAATCGCGGTCAGCACATACACCAGCCAGTTCACCTGGCGGAACTTGCCGCGCATGATCTTCATGAGCGTGTAGGTGGTGAAACCGAAAGCCAGGCCGTTGGCGATGCTGAAAGTCAGCGGGATAGCCATCATTGTGAGGAACGCCGGCACGGCTACTTCGATATCGTTCCATTGAATCTCTGCCACCACCGGCATCATGAGGCATCCCACGATGATCAGCGCCGGAGCCGTGGCCGCGGCCGGTATCGCGCCCGCCACCGGCGCCAGGAACAGCGCCGCCACGAACAACAGTCCGGTGACGATGGCGGGAATGCCGGTGCGGCCTCCCACGGCCACGCCCGCGGCGCTTTCGATATAGCTGACCACCGTGGACGTGCCGGCGAGCGAACCGGCCATGGTGGCGACGGAGTCCGAAATCAGGATGCGGTTGACGCGCGGGATGCGGTGGGCGCTGTCGAACAGCCCTGCCTTGGAGCCCACCGCAACCAGCGTTCCGATGTTGTCGAACATGTCGATAAAGAGGAAGACGAAGACAATCTCAAAGAAGCCGATACGAAAAGTAGCCGCTAGATCGAGCTTGAAAGCCGTCGCCGAGAGATCCGAGAACTTGTACATCTGCGGCGCCCAATGCGCCACGCCGGTCGCGAGTGCGAGCAGGGTGGTGGCCACGATGCCGATCAGCATGGCCGCGCGGACGCGCCAGGCCAGCAGCGCGGCAATCAGCAGCAAACCGAAGATCGCGAGCTCGGTGCTCTTATCGTTGAGGTGTCCGAGGGTCACCGTGGTGGCGGCGCTGGGCACCACGATTCCGGAATTGCGCAGGCCGATCAAGGCGATGAAGAGCCCCACGCCGGCGGCTACCGCGGCGTGCAGTTCGAACGGGATGGCGGAGAGGATGATCTGGCGGACGCCCAGCAGTGTGAGCAGAAAAAAGGCCAGCCCGGAGACGAACACCGCTCCCAGCGCGGCCTGCCACGGAATGCCCATGCCCTTGACCACCGAGTACGTAAAGTAGGCGTTGAGTCCCATGCCCGGCGCGAGCGCGATGGGGTAGCGGGCCAGCGCGCCCATCAGGCAACTGCCGATGGCGGCCGATAAACACGTCGCGGCCGTTACCGCGGCAAGTGGCATGCCGGTTTCGTGAAGAATGGCGGGATTGACGAAGACGATATACGCCATCGTCATGAAGGTCGTGAACCCGGCGAGGATTTCGGTGCGCCAATTGGCGCCCAGCGAAGCGAACTCGAAGTAGCGCTCCAAAAAGTGCCGCAAGGACATGGACTCATATTGTAGCGGGCGTTGGGATGGGCGGGTTTGCTCTTACCGCCAGATGAAGGTAAGGGGACATCACGGGAGCAATCCCCCAGATCGCCGTTTGGGGCCAGTCGCTCATGCCGCCATGATCGTGTGCGGGTATCGCCACCGCACGAAACGGTTATTGGGAGCTATTCCTTCGCAGGGCGGACGTCGGCCTGGAACCCTGAGTCGAGTTCTGCCCCGGCGAGTTGTAGCCCACGCGAGTTCCGTGCAGTACACTAGGGCTTCAGCCTGAGGATTTGGAGCGCACAAATGGCCGAGGAGAGCGAAAAGGAAATCTTCTATCGACAACAGGCTTATCCCGACGCCAGGGGAATCATTTCCTGGTCACCACAGCCGTTAGAAACGATCAAAGAGATCGCTTCGGTCGTCGTGGACACCAATGCGCTGTTGGTTCCGTTCGGGACTGGCAAGGCGAGCCTGGAGGAAATAGGGGAGAAGTATAGGTCCCTGATTGCCCACGACCGACTTGTAATCCCTGGTCAGGTCATTCGGGAATATGCTTCGAATCGCGTCGTGAAACTTCAAGAGCTTCATCAGCAGCTGATGCGAAAGAAACAACTGGCGATCTCTGGTGGGACATACCCTTTGCTGGAAGGCATGACTAGCTATTTAGAGATGACTGCGATCGAAAGTCAATTGGAGGGCCTTCTCAAGACCTACAAGAGCGTCGTTGAGGAGGTATTGAAGCAAATTCGCCACTGGCACTGGAACGATCCAGTCAGCGTTCTATACAAGAACCTCTTTAACGAACAGGTCGTTTTGGACCCTGCGTTTGACCGCGCAGAGTTGAAAGACGACCTCAATTGCCGCTTTTCAAACGGAATACCTCCAGGCTATAAAGACAGCCGAAAGGACGATGGAGGGATCGGCGATCTAATCATATGGCGGACGATCCTCGAGGTAGGTAAGACCAGGAAGACTCCCCTCTTATTCGTTTCCGGCGACCAAAAGGCCGACTGGTGGCATCAGAGTGAAGGTATGCCCCTTTATCCCCGCTTCGAGTTAATTGATGAGTATCGGCGTGAATCCGGTGGACAGACGCTTCACTTGATTACCTTCTCAAGGTTTCTCGACCTGGTCGGCGCCAGCCCCACCATAGTGGCGGAGGTACGTAAAGAGGAGGCGGAAACGTTCGCCGCCAGGGTGCGAAGGGCCTTGGTTACCCCTACCGCCCCTACCGCAGAAGCAAAGGTGCCACCATCTCTGAGCGAAAAGGCGCGTGAACTGCTGGTCGCAGCAAGCGAAGACCCAGCCGGTATAATCCTGAAGTTGGAGATGTTGGCCGGCTCTCAGGTTGCCACAAACGGGCGACAATTCATCGTGGGTGGCGATCCGAGAAGCTCTGCTCGGTGGAGGGCAACCGTCGATGAGTTGTGCCGACTACAGCTAATTGAAGATAGGGCTGGCAAGGGTGAAGTGTTCTCTGTTACCGAAGAGGGTTATCGCGTTGCTGATTTGCTCAAACAAGCGACGACCCCAACCTCGTTATAGGTCCTTCGTCGGCAGTCGACCCAGAATCCAGTGACGATTTTGGTGACCGCAGTTATTCCAGCCTGGAGCGCCCGCTGATTCCCCCCAAAGCCCCGATCTAAGAAGTGTGAGCCTTTTGGCCGGCCCTTGCGCGATCGCTCCTGTGACACGCCGTCCCCATCCCTTGGCAACTTGGTTGCGCTGGCCAGCTCCGTTGGCCATGAATCCGGGTACGGGTATGCAGCCCGCAAAAGATGAAGAAATCCCGTCGCCGTTCCCCAAGGGCCGTCTTACGCTTGCCGGACCTTGAGCACGCCAAATCTGCCGTACTGAACAGTCTCGCCTCGCCGAAATCCCGGCGTTCCTACGAATTCGCGATTTAAAACTTCGTCCACTGGTATTGCTCAGAACCTCGACTTGCCCTGAACCGGATCGTTGTGACGCGATACCGGATGCAGTTGGAACAACTTCACCTTGCCCCTTCCACGATAAATCAGCGTCTGGCGGCCGTCCGGCGGCTAGCCTACGAAGCCTCTGATGCAGGATTGCTGAGCCCGGAACTCGCGGCCGGAATAAAGCGCGTCAAAGGCGTCAAGCAGTTGGGTGTCCGGATAAGCAACTGGCTGACGGCGGAACAGGGGCGAGCTTTGGTGGAGGCGCCGGCGCCGGAGACCGCTCGCGGTAAACGAGACCGAGCGATTCTTGGGGTCCTCTCGGGATGCGGCCTTCGCCGATCCGAACTCGTTCATCTCAAGCTGGAAGATGTGCAGCATCGGGAAGACCATTGGGCCATCATCGATCTCGTCGGTAAGGGTGGACACGTCCGAACGGTGCCTGTGCCGGGCTGGGTCAAGAAGCGAATCGACGAGTGGACGGAGACATCGGGAATCGCAGTTGGTCGCCTGTTCCGATCCATCAATAAAAGCGGGGTCGTCTGGGGAACTGGGCTGACGGAGAAGGTTGTTTGGTACGTGGTTAAGAATTTCGGGAAAACTGTCGATATTAACAAGCTTGCGCCCCACGATCTCCGCCGTACATGCGCCCGGCTCTGTCACGTTGCGGGTGGCGAACTCGAACAGATCCAATTCCTGCTCGGGCACGTGTCCGTCCAGACCACCGAACGCTACCTGGGTTGCAAGCAGAAGATCAGAGACGCTGTGAATGACCGCATCGGCATCGAACCGGCGATCTAGATGGACGGGGACATTACGGGAGTAATGTCCCTGCCGCGTCCCGCCTTTGTGCATTCCCCGAGATGCCGACGATCCGCCCGGAGAACCGAACCTAAGCCCGTATCATCGGCCTTGCCTTCCAATCGGAGTAGCGTCAGCGCCGAGACAACTCGCGAGTCAACCAGGCTTTGGCCAGCTTCCAGTCGCGCTTGATGCTGGGAACAGAGATGTTCAGTGCCTCGGCGGTCTCCGCCTCGCTCAGGCCGGCGAAAAAGCGCAGCTCGACCACACGAGCCTTGCGTGGGTCCATTTGCTCCAGGGCTTTGAGGGCATCGTCGAGGGCGACCAGGTCCTCGCTGCTCTGCGGGGCGGCATCCCTGGTTTCGTCCAGGTAGACAAGCGGCAACCGCCCGCCGCGCTTTTCCGCGAGGTGTGCCCGGGCGGAATCCACCAGGATGCGCCGCATGATCTGCGCCGAAACGGCGAAGAAGTGCGCGCGGTCGTGCCAGCGCACGTCCTCGACATTCGCCAGGCGAAGATAGGCTTCGTTGACCAGGGCCGTAGTCTGGAGCGTCTGCCCGGGAAGTTGCTGGTGCATGTAGCGGTGGGCGATCTGGTGCAGCTCCGTGTAGACCAAGGGCGTCAATTGGTCTAGTGCCGCCTGGTCGCCTTCGCCCCAGGCGCGCAATAACCGGGATATTTCCACGTAGGGGGCCGGCACAAAAATTCCAAACTGATTATACTTCCCGGCCCGATTTTCCGGTTAGCCCTCGAATTGAGTCGCCTAAAATGTCACCAGGAAGGACTCGGATGCGCCAAATGAAAATGTAACCCGAAAGGGTGCGAAACATGGCACCCATGAAAGGTGGACATGAACGCGCGCAGACAGTATTTGGAGGAGCTCGGCAAGGAGTACCACCGAGCCGACGAGAAGGGCCGGAGCCGGTTGCTCGATGAAGCTGAGAAACGTACCGGGCTAAACCGGAAGTACTTGATCCGGGTGTTGAACCACCCGCGTCAGCCAGGGCCGCGGAAGCGGCGCCAGCGGCGAGCAGAGTATGGGGCGGCGGTGGTGACGGCACTGGTGGAGGTGTGGGACATCTTCGAACAGCCGTGCGGAGAGCGGATGACGGCGGTGCTGAGAAGCGAACTGGACCGGTTGCGGAAACTCGGGGAACTGCGTTGCAGCAACGCGGTGGCCGGGCAGTTGCAGGAGATCTCGGCCAGGACGATTGACCGCGTGCTGGGGCGGGAGAAGCGCATCCGGCATTTGCGGCGCAACCGCAACCCCAACGTACAGCGGCTGATCTATCAGAAGGTGCCGGTGAAGGTGGCAGCGGAGTGGGACACCAGCGAGATTGGCAATGTGCAGGTGGACTTCGTGGCGCACTGCGGACGCTCGACGGGCGGGGACTACATTCATACGATCTCGGCCGTGGACATCGCCACCAACTGGTGGGAAGGCCAGGCGATCGCCGTCCGGTCGCAGCAGGCGGCCAAGCAGGGGCTGAGCCAAATCCGGGATCGGGTGCCGTTTCCAATTCGGGAACTACATCCGGACAACGATTCGGCCCTGGTGAATGATCTGCTGTGGGACTGGACGCAGCAGGAGAAGATCCGGCTGTCGCGGTCCCGGCCGTACAAGAAGAACGACAACGCCTGGGTAGAGCAGAAGAACTGGACGCACGTGCGCAAGGTGGTGGGGTACCGGCGCTTCGACACGACCCGGGAATTGCGGCTGTTGAATGAGATCTACGCGGAGCTGCGATTGTACAAGAACTTCTGTCTGCCCACGATCCGGCTGAAGAGCAAGGAACGTGTGGAGGGGCGGATCAAGCGGAAGTACGACAAGCCGGCGACGCCCTACCAACGATTGATGGAATCGAGCCAACTCGCCGGCAAGATGAAGCGGGAGTTGCGGAGGATCTATGAGAGCCTGAATCCGGCAGCTTTGTACCGACGGATCACCGCATTGCGCGAGCAACTGGAAGAGGCCAGCGCCGGCAAGTTGGAAGGATATGGCAAGCCGTCATACCGGGGTCTGGCGATCCGCATCAGCAAGCGCCGCAACCCAGTGGCGGCCACCGCGTGAACCGCGAGGTGCCAACGGGGCTGCGCCCCGAAAACCTTCCCCTGAAAGAAAGGCACGGGGGCATCGTAGCCCTCCCTTTGGTCGGGACCGGGATATACACGTTGTTCGGGTGCTCATCGCGCCCTTGGGTTACATTTTCATTTGGCTGAACCGAGACCGGTTTGGGTTACATCGTTAAATGGCTTGACAGGCCCTGCGAGGGAGGCAACGATGAAGATTGCGGGGCTGGTTGGAATGGCGGCGCTGGCGGCAGGTCTCCAGGCCGGGGACAGCATGTCTCCTGATGTGACGGTCTACCTGGGCCACGCGGGCAACATGCTGAATTTGCAGGCAAGGGGGCTGGCGTACCGCATGCTGGCGGCAGCCGGTGTTCAGGTGGTGTGGCGCCGCGGAGAGCCGACTTTGCGCCCGCCGGGCGAATTGGTCATCGACCTCGCATTTGCCGATGCCCCGGGCCTGGACTGTGAGCGGGGCGTTTTGGCGCGCGCATATCCGTATGGCGGCGGCATCCACGGCATTACGGTCTACTATGACTGCGTGCTGGCTACCGCGAGGGCGGCTAGGGTACAGGAGTTCAAGCTCACGGCGCATGTGCTGGCGCACGAAATCGGGCACGTGCTGGAACGCCTGGATCGCCACTCCGACGCCGGGCTGATGAAAGCGCACTGGGCTCGCGCCGATTTTCAAACCATGGGGTGGAGACCGATGCCGTTTGCGGAGGAAGATCTCGCGTTGATCCACAGGACCCTTGAGGAGCTGCGGGGTCAGCGCTAGCCCCAATACTGTTCAGTTAAGTGGTAAAGGCCATCGCCTTTCGTGGCCTGTTGGAGTGGGCCTGCGGCCCGCGAAATTTCATGAAAGAGTGCGCCGAGCCTCGCTGCTCGTGGAGCGGGCCTCCGGCCCGCAACGCCGGCTTTCCAGCCGGCGCCCTGCTGTCTCGACCCTGTCATGCTTAGCTGAAGAGGGCGCTTGACAGACGACTAAAACCGATCGTCTGTCCCACCCCCGACGCCAGCTTAAGTGAACAGCATTGGGGCTAGAGTGACGGCCGTCGTGCGGTACGCCATTTTCAGGCACGTGTGGCTTAAATCAATGTTATAATCGGCGCGAAGTTCGACCATGAGCCCCGACCGCTGGCGGCAGGTTGAGCACCTCTACCACTCTGCCCTAGAACGTGAGGAGGGCGCGCGGGATGCCTTCCTCGCGCAGGCCTGCCGAGGCGACGAGGAACTGAGGCGGGAGGTACGGTCGCTGCTCGAACAGCCCGAAAACGGGCCGCTGGATCAACCCGCGCAGTTAGGCCCCTACAGGATTGAGGGTCTGATTGGCGCGGGCGGGATGGGCACGGTGTACCGTGCGCGCGACACGCGCCTCAACCGCCTGGTGGCGGTCAAGGTTTGCGCGGCCCGGTTCGGCGACCTGTTCGAGCGCGAGGCGCGCGCCATCTCGGCGCTGAACCATCCTCACATCTGCACGCTCTACGATGTGGGACCGAATTACCTGGTGATGGAATACATCGAAGGCAAGCCGCTCGCCGGCCCCCTGCCGCTGGACCAGGCGCTGAAAGCAGCCGCGCAGATCGCCGATGCGCTGGACGCCGCGCACCGCCGGGGCATCGTGCATCGCGACCTGAAGCCGGCCAATATTCTGGTTACGAATTCGGGCGTCAAGCTGCTGGACTTCGGGCTGGCAAAGCGGGATACGGCGCTCAAGCCCGCCGAGGGCGATGAGATCGTCACCGAGCCGCGGACCCGAAAAGGAACGATTGCCGGCACGATGCAATACATGGCGCCGGAACAGCTCCAGGGCAAGGAGGCCGATTTCCGGAGCGACATCTTCGCGTTCGGGATGGTTTTCTACGAGATGCTCACCGGCCACCGCGCGTTCGAGGCGGAAAGTTCGGCCGGCTTGATCGCTGCGATCCTCACGGCGCAACCGGCGCCGGTCGTAAGCTTGCAGCCGCTCACGCCACCGTCGGTGGACCACCTGTTACAGCGGTGCCTGGCCAAGGATCCGGACGACCGCTGGCAATCGGCGCGCGACTTGAAGGCGGAACTCGAATGGCTGGCGGGAGGCGCGGCTGGTTTGGCCTCGCCACCGGCAGTGCCCACCCTGCGGTGGACGGCGGGCTGGCTGGGGTGGCTGGCGGCCGCCGTGCTCGCCTGCGCCATGGCGGTTCTCGGCTGGATTCACTGGAATCAGAAACCTGCCCCGGCAGCGCTCGTCCGCCTGACCGTTCATTCGCCACAGGGCGAGAAGTTCGTTCGCTGGCAGTGGCCTCTGGTTTCTCCTGACGGAGAGCGCATCCTGTTCTTCACCTCTCCCGACCAGATGACGATTTCCACCAGAACGTGGATGTACCTGGTTTCTGCCGGTCGATGGGAGCCCTTTCCAAACGCGTACACGACCTGGATAAATCCGTGGTCGCCCGACGGCAAGTCCTTCGCTTTTCGTGCCGACAGCGGCGTGGGCCGGATGGATCTCACAGGAGCGCGCAGCGAGGTGCTGCACGAAGAAGTGAGCGATTTCACGTGGGGGCCTTCGGGTTCCTATTTCTTCGGGATCGCCGGGCAGGGACTGTTCTGGGTCGACCGAGGCTTTCCACGGCGACAGGTAACCGTGCAGAAGCCCGATGAGGGTGCCCACGAGTTTCCGCAGCTACTGCCCGATGGCAAGAGCTTCCTCTTCCAGAAACGGCGAACCGGGAGCGTGGATACCTGGTTCGCCCGCCTGGACGGGAAGGGCCAAAAGCTCCTCCTGTCCAAAGCCAGCCAGGCGCAATTCGCGCCACCGGATTACCTGCTCTACTTCGACGCAGGCACGCTGCTGGCACAGCGCTTTGATCCGGCCCGCGGGACGTTGAAGGACGATCCGCGGGCGATCGTAAGCGGGGTTGCAGCCTACCCTTCGGGTCCGTTGGGGCAGTTCTCCGTATCCCGGAACGGCGTGCTCGCCTTCCGTCAAGGCTCGGTGACCAATCCGACAACGCTGACGTGGCTCGACCGCAGCGGCAACGCGATTGGAACTCTGGGCGAGGTCGCTGAATATGCCAGTCCGGATCTCTCGCGCGACGGCCGGCGGCTGGCGGTTTCCATTCGAGGATCCAATGGGAAACGCAACATTTGGATCTTCGATCTGACCCGCGGTACCAAGACCTGCTTGAAGCTCCGTGCGTCGGATGAGGTCAACCCGAGATGGTCGCCGGATGGCTCGGAGGTCGCCTACAGTTCGGATCGCCGCGGCCATCGTGACCTTTACGCCATGTCTTCCTCGGGAAGCGGGCCGGAGCGTGTCGTGTTGGAATCCATCGAGGACAAATCGTTGCTGGACTGGTCCGCCGATGGAAAGTTCCTGATCTACTCGGTGCTCCGGATCAATCCAATGCGCGAGTTATGGACTCTGCCTCTTACCGGCAGCCAGCGTGCACCGGTGCGGCTCAACGACGCTCCGTACCGCCAGAATGCAGCCGCCTTTGCTCCCGACGGCCGCTCACTGGTTTACGCTTCGGCGGAAGCCAGTAGGATGGACTTCACGTACATCTACCTTCAGCGCCTGGAGCCCGACGGTCGAAAATGGCAGATTACCACCCTCGGCAGTGATCCCAAATGGCGGGGCGACGGTCGCGAGTTTTTCTATATCTCGCCTGAGGGCATGGTGGCGGTGGACGTCTCCGCCGACGGCTCGCCAGGCTCGCCCCCCCACATGCTCTTTCCGCTGAAGGTACCGGGACTGGGGCGCGGTAACTTTGTGGTCACCAGGGACGGCCAGCGCTTCCTGATAGTCCTGCCGGCAGAAACCAGCGACCCGGACACGACACCGTTCGTGGTGGTCCTGAACTGGCAGCGGTTACTAGAAGACAGGTAGGCTGGCGAAGGGTTTGGGGCGGATGACGTCGCCACTCGGACAATGGTCGAAGCCCGGCAATCGTGCCACCTGATGGTTCCCTCCCGGTCACTCCCGTGATACGCCCTCCGGGGAATCAACTACGTTAGCCAGCCGCCCCAACAAAAAGACCCTACTGCGAGGTCCTCGTCGATCAAGGGCCAATGGATGCCATAGCCGGAAGGCGAGAGTTCCGCTCGATTTCGCCCCACCAGGGATGCGCGGGCAACCCGTTTGGAACACTTCTCCCAACGGAACCGACACATGTTCCGTCCCCGGCCGCTCATATCTCGTCCCCGGCCGTCGGCGGTTTCCCGCGGCCGGCTTTCTTGAGGATGCGCTTCGCTTTGCCGATGTTGGCGCGGCCGGATCGTTCGCGGAAGTACTCCTCCGTGCGTAGCGCCGAGACCTTCTCCGCTACCGCAACGTTGATTAGCTGGTTCGACGCAACGCCTTCCGATTCCGCGACCCGCTTCGCCTCTTCCAATAGCGATGTCTGGAGGCGAAGCGCTACGTTACTTCTTCTCATGGCTTGCTCCTTGGATCTCCCGCAATACCTCGCCTGGCGGGCTCGTGCGGATCGCAAATGCCATCGCGGGCTCGGCAAGATGCCGCGCGTTGAATGTAGCCAGGCGGTCGGCGCCCCCATTCACCGCCGTCTCCAGGACCATCTCATCTGCTGGATCTGATGCGCTCCTGCCGGCCGGCCATGGCTCATTCTACCTCGCGGTTTCTGGCAGCCCGCGCGAGCTTAAAGTCCCATTGACAAGAATCTTTCAACTTAATTTGCCCTGTTTACATTCACTTGCAGTTTTTCTCCGGCGGCTTGGTACTCGCCCCCATGCTACTTTTGAATCGGATGAGGAACTTGCGCTTACCGCAATCTTCCCAATCCAATCTTGCTGGCCAGCAAGCGTTGCTTTTCAGGTGGTGCTGATACTTCTCGGCGGCCGTGAAGGCCTTGCGGCACTCACCGGGGTTGTTACCCAGCGGCCGAGCGGTGCTCGCCGCGTCCCGCTGCGCGGGACCTCCCTTTGGCGATTTTTTCTATTCCCCGAACTGCCGGTAAGCACTCGCAAAGTAAACCAGCGGCTTGCCTTCGATAACACGCGCCGTCAGCATCCGCGCCAAAAAAATATCGTGATCGCCAGCCACGATGCGCTCCGTCACGCGGCACTCCATGGCGGCCAATACACCTGCGATCACTGGCACTCCATTCGGCCCGGCTTCCCAGGTGATGCCTTCAAAACGGTCCTGCCCGCTGCGCGCGAAGCGCTCCGCGAGGGCCCGCTGGTTTTCCGCCAACACATTGATTCCAAAATAAGAAGCCGCGCGAAACATTTCAATCAAGCTGACTGCATGTCCCAGGCAGATGGAAACCAGCGGCGGATCGAGCGAAACCGATGTGAAGGAGTTCACCGTCAGCCCGTGGGGAGTGCCGTGGGCGTCTCTTACGGTGGCAATCGCAATCCCCGTGGCGAAGCGCCCGCTGGCACGCTTGAATTCCTCGCTGGTGAGCGGCGCGGCATGCCCGCAGAATCCTTCGCTTGACATGTGGATAAATTCAATCCTATCATGTAGTTGACTGATGCGGTGAGTACATTCGCCCGGTCCCCGGACAAGGAGGCTGTTTTGATCAAGCTGGACATCATCAATGAAGTCGTGAACCGAACGGGCATTACAAAGACCAAAGCGGAGATGGCCGTCGAAACGGTTTTCGAATCCATGAAGAAAGCTTTGGAACAAGGCGACCGCATTGAGTTACGCGGATTCGGCGTCTTCAACGTAAAGCCTCGCAAGACCGGTATCGGGCGCAACCCGCGCACCGGCGCGGAAGTATCCATTCCGCCGGGCAAAGCCGTGCGCTTCAAGCCCGGCAAGGAGTTACAGACGTTGCAGTAGGCGCCGCACCACGCGGCCGGTTTATTGTGTCCTCCCAGGATTTCTCTCCTGCGCCGTATCCGTTGTACGCCGAAGCCGGTATGGGAGAGCCTTACGCACTTCCGGAATTCCGCACCCGCGAACGGTATTGGCTCTATAGTCTGCTGTTTGCGCTGACGCTCCTGACCACCACCGTTGTCGGCGCCGCGATGCAATCGGATTTCGACCACAACATTCCCTTCGATGCGGAGCGCGCCTTCGACCTTTATTCCTGGGTCTGGCGGCGTCCCGCCGTCCTGCTCCACGGACTTCCGTTCTCGCTCACTTTGCTGGCGATTCTGCTGGCCCACGAATTTGGACACTACCTCGCCGCGATGTATCACCGCGTGGATGCCAGCCTGCCGTTCTTTCTGCCGTCGCCGTTCCTGGGCACGTTCGGCGCCTTCATCAAAGTACGCTCGCCGATTTATTCCAAGCGCGTGTTGTTCGATATCGGAGTCTCGGGTCCGGTGGCGGGTTTTGTCTTTGTTCTGCCGGCGCTGGCCATAGGAATCGCATTCTCCAAAGTGATACCCGGGATTGTCCACCAGAGCACCCTGCAGTTCGGCGTGCCGGGACTGGAGCGCCTGCTGGAACTATTGATCTTGCCGGGCGCGGCGTCGGCCGATATCTATCTGCACCCGGTGGCGCGCGCGGCCTGGATCGGGATGTTCACCACCGCGCTCAACCTGCTGCCCATCGGGCAACTGGATGGCGGCCACATTTTGTACTCGTTTTTCCCGGGATACCACCGCCTGGTTTCCCGCCTGGTGGCGCTGGCGCTGCTGCCGCTGTGCTGGTTCTGGTGGGGATGGATGCTCTGGGGGCTCGGTATGTTGTGGCTCGGCCGCTACCATCCCATGATCATCGACGACAATGACTTGGGCATCGGCCGGCGCAAACTGGGCTTGGCGGCCTTGATCATCTTCGGCCTGTGCTTCATCCTGATCCCGCTTCGCGCAGGCGGCCTGTAAGCAGCCATGAAGATCACCGCCACCATCATCACCCTCAATGAGGAGCGCAACATCGCGCGCGCCATCGAGAGCCTGCGCTGCGCCGATGAAATCCTGATTGTGGATAGCGGCTCCGTGGATCGGACCGTGGAACTGGCGCAGAAGCTCGGAGCCCGCGTGCTGGAAGCCGGCTGGCGCGGCTATGCCGGACAGAAGAACCTGGCTACCGATCAGGCCGCTAACGACTGGATTCTTTCCCTCGACGCCGACGAAGCCCTCAGCGAATCGCTCGAAGCCGAAATCTGGAACCTCAAGAAGAGCGGCCCTGAGTTCGACGGCTACACCGTGCCGCGCCTAGCGTGCTATCTGGGCCGCTGGATCTATCACTCGGGCTGGTATCCGGACCGCAAGATCCGCCTCTATGACCGGCGCAAGGCCAAGTGGGTGGGCGATTTTGTGCACGAGTCGGTCGCGGTCGAGGGCCGCCTCGGACGCTTGCAGAGCAACCTGCTGCACTTCACCTGCGAATCGCTTTCCGAGCACGTCAAGACCGTGGACCGCTACACCACGCTGGCCGCGCAGCAACTGGTGGCGGACAAAGTGAAAGTGCCGTTGACGCGCCTGATTGTGGACCCGGCCTGGACCTTCGTCAAAACGTATGTTTTGAAAGCCGGATTCATGGACGGCCCGGAAGGCCTCGCCATCGCCCACATGGCGGCCTTCTATGTGTTTTTGAAATACTCCAAAGCGAGAAACATGAGCTGATGCGCATTCTGCACCTCGACGCCGGGAAAGAATTGCGTGGAGGCCAGTGGCAGGTGCTGCGCCTGCTGGAAGGCCTCGCGGCGGCGGATGTGGAGTCCACCCTGCTGGCGCGCGCCGGCAGTCCGTTATTTGAAGCCGCGCGCCGCCAGGGCTACCGCGTGGAACCTCTGGGCCTGGCGCGCACGGTGTTGCTGGCCCGCCGCCACGACTTGCTGCACGCCCACGATGCGCACAGCCACACGCTGGGCGCGATGGCCGCGAGCGACCGGCTGGTGGTCTCGCGGCGCGTGGCCTTCGCACCGGGCAGCCGTTGGAAATACGCCCGCGCGCGCCACTACCTAGCGGTTTCGGAGTTTGTCAAAGCGGTTCTGGCATCGGCCGGCGTGCCGGAGGAAAATATCAGCGTGGTGTACGACGGCGTGCCGTTACTCCCGCCGGCCCATGGCTCCGCTATCGTGGCTCCGGCCTACGCCGGCGATCCGCGGAAAGGCGCGCCGCTGGCGCTCGAAGCCGCCCGCCTCGCCGGCGTCACGCTCCAACTTTCGAACGATCTGGAACGTCACTTAAAGGAAGCCGCGGTCTTCGTTTACATCACGCACAGCGAAGGGCTGGGCTCGGGAGCCCTGATGGCGATGTCGGCCGGCGTGCCGGTGGTGGCCAGCCGCGTGGGCGGCTTGCGGGAGATTGTCCGGGATGGCGAGACGGGCCTGCTGGTGGAGAACCGCGTGGAAGAGATTGCCGCCGCCATCCGCGCGTTGCTGGCCGACCCGGAGCTGGCGCGCCGTCTCGGCGCCGCCGCGCGGCGCACCGTGATGGAGCGGTTCACCGTCGGCCACATGGTTCGCCGTACCATGGAAATTTACCGCCGGGTCCTGTCATGTTAGAAGCCTTCATCGCATTGCTTTTCGGGCTGCTCATCGGCAGCTTTCTCAACGTCTGCATTTACCGCTGGCCGCTGGATCTTTCGGTGGTAAAGCCGCGCTCGCATTGCATCCGGTGCCAAAAAACCATCGCCTGGTACGACAACATTCCGCTGGTCAGCTTCATCGTGCTGGGCGGCCAGTGCCGATATTGCCACGCCCGCATCTCCTTCCGCTACCCGGTGGTGGAACTCACCACGGGCCTGCTGTTTTTCTATTGGGTCTACACGGCGGGCCTCACTCTGGCGGCGGTGAAAATGTGCATCTTCACCGGCATGCTGCTGGCGCTGGTTTTCTGCGACCTCGAGGAACGAATCCTGCCGGATGAATTTACCGTAGGGGGCATTATCATAGGGCTGGTCTTCGCCGCATTCGTTCCGGTTCCGGGTCCGGCGTCGGAACTTGCCGTGGCGCCGGCGCTTCTGCCGCTGATGGGATGGCACGCGACCGAGCGTGTGAACTGGGTGGTGGAAGCGGCGCTGGGCGCCGGGTTGCCGGCTTTCCTGCTGTGGGGCTGCGGCTGGATCTATGAAAAGGTGCGCCACCGGGAGGGCTTGGGTCTCGGCGATGTGAAGCTCATCGCCATGGTAGGGGCCTTTCTAGGAGTGAGCGATGCGCTGGGGATATTTCTTCTCGGATCCGTAAGCGGCTCGATCCTGGGTTACTCCTATATCAAGATCGCCCACAAGGACGCTTCCACTTACGAGCTTCCGTTCGGCACGTTCCTCGGACTGGCGGCATTGCTCACTACCGTTGCCGCCGGTAAAGCCGCGCGCTGGTGAAGGCCGCGGGCCCTCAGCCCCAGCAGACCTTTTACCCCCGCGGCGCACAGCGTGAGCGGATAGAGAACCAGAAGGGCAAGGCTGGCGGCAAGCGTGGCAATCGCCACATCGCCGGCGGCATGAAACAACCCGGAGACGGAAAGCGCGGAAGAGTCGCGCATGAAGCGGGCAAAAACCTCCTGTATTGATTAACCCGCCAGCACCATTCCAGTTCCGGAATCGCAACGGCGAAAGGTGCTCATTCACACACGGGCGATGACAGTTTTGGAACTCACCGGTGGCCCAGAAAACGCAGCCGGAAGTTGAGCGCACGCGCCTGGCCGCCGTATTGGTTTAGATAAGTCGGGCCGCCCACCACGTTGTCCACCACGTTGGGATTGGAGTGGCCGGTGATGTTATTGAAGCCTCCGCGCAAAGCCATGCGATAGCCCCGTACGGAAAGCTGGCGTTCGATGAACAGGTTCAGCTCGAAAAACTGCCGGAAGCGATGGTCGTCGACGGCTCCCACCAGTTGCCCGTACGGATCCTGAATCGAAAAAGGCAAGCCCGAATGCCAATCCAGCAGGTAGGCGATGGCCCAGCTTCGGCCCCACGCCGGAAGATAGCCCCAACTCAGCAGGCGGTTGGGCGCGTTCCAGGGCAAAGGTCCGTTGTCGAGGGAGATGCTCAAGGGCTGGTCGATGGTCCGCTCGATCACGGCATTCGAGGCCGCCCGGCTGCGCGTGTAGCTCACCATCCACTCAAAGCGCCCCTTGAGGGGCTGGCGCAACGCAATCTCGGCGGAATCATACTGGTCCTGGCGCTGGTTGGTCAGCACGTAGCCGGCGATGAGCGGACCCGGATTGGGCGCGCCCGCCAGGATGGCCGGCAATTGCTCCGCGGCGGGCAGGTTGTTTTCGTAGTCGAATCCGCGCGATGAGCGCCGCCGCAGCAACTGCAGCTTGGCCTGCAGCAGTTTGGGCAGAACGCGGTCCACTCCCAGGTTCCAGACATCGGCGCGCGGATTCTGCAAGTGCGGCCCGAAGGTGAAGTCCGTTGCCACCGGGCCATAGATCAAGTTGCCGGCGCTATCGAAATAAGTTGAGACAGCGGATTGATCGAGCGGCCGCGTGAACAACTGCAGATTGGTGGGATCGATGATCCGTGCAAAGCCGCCCGAAATGCGCGTGCCCTCCATGCCCGGCGGCGAGATCGCAAATCCGGCGCGCGGCGACGAGTTCAAATGGTTGAGGAGATGATCCTGGTCGGCGCGCCATCCCATCTCCACCAGCAGCCAGGTCCGCGCCCGCCACGAATCCTGGGCGTAAATGGCGCTTTCATAATTGGCGCGGCGCAAGTGGCCCGGACCGGTGAAAGCAATCGTCCGAAGGATGTCCCCGGCGTTGTCCAGGTAATCGATGCAGGAGCGGCTGACGTTCTGCTGGTAGTCCAGATGAACAATGTCGCCTCCGGTCTTCAATTGGTGCTCGCCCAGAAAGTGGAAAGAAGGCAGAAAATAATTGGCCAGCCCCTGCTGCCGCGCGGCGTCCCGGCGGGCATTCGAGTAATTGTTGCCCAAGCGGCCGTTGGGCGTAATCAGGTAGGGTGAATCGCCCTGCGGCACGTCACTGCTGCGCGTGAGGCTGGCCGCGAATCCGAATTCGAGGAGTGAGCTGCGGGAGAACGAATGCTGATCCTTGACATAAGCGAACCACTGGTTGGAGCGGCGGTTTACGGTGGTTTCGCGAGGGTCCAGATAACTAATCCCATTGCGCGGCGCATACCAGTAATTGAACAGCAGCCCGACGAACAGAATGTTCTTATTGCTCAGGTTGACCTGGTTATGCAACAGATCGTTGAAGCGCCAGCTTATGGAGGAGTTCTGGCTGGCGGGGAGTTGCGGCACGATGGTGCGGACGAATTGCAGTTCGGCGGTATTGAAATACCAGGCTCGCCCTTTCTTCCAGGGACCGGAAATGTTGCCGCGCGGAGTCCAAGTGGAGAACCGCAAGCCCTGACCGATATCGATGCCCGGAAACACGTTGGTGGCCGAGTATTTGAACTCGTCGCCGCCGGTCCGGGCATGCAGGATCATGGTTCCCGCGTCGCCCCGCCCCATGTCGGCCCCCGCCGGCGACGCCTGCACATCCACCGATTGCACCGACTCCAGGCTCATGCGGGCGTCGAATCGCCCGGTCAGCGGGTCGTTCAATTGGAAGCCCTCGAAGCTGTACTGAGCCTGGTCTTCCGAGCCGCCAAAGAGGTGAATCCCGCCGCCGGAATCCTGCACCACCCCCGAGATCATCCGCAGCCCGCTGCGCAGGTCGTTCTGATTGGGAAAGGGCACGTCGTAGAGCGTGCGGCTGCTGAGGGTGGTCTGTGGCGTGACCCGATCCATATCGATCATGCCCGGCTCGCCCTTGACCTCGATGGACGTGCGGATTTCGTGGATCGATTGCAATGCAATGTGCAGTTCGAACGGCGGCTCCTCGGGCGGCGTGGCGGACACCGCGATGGACGGTTCGGAGACCACGTAGAAGCCTTCGCGGTCTACCTTCAGCGAATAGGCGCCGGGCGCCGGCAACTGCAAGAGGAAAGAGCCGGTGGGATCGGAGACCGCATGAAAGCTCCTGGCCGAGGGAACGTCCTCAAGAGTCACTCTGGCGCCGGCGACGGGCGAATTGGTCTCGTTCGTCACGCGCCCGGCCACCCGCACTTGGGCGCGAGCCAGCGCGCAGATGCTCACGATGATGCAAACGCAAAGCCCGGCCCGCTTCATTGCCTGTCCCGATCATACGCGAAACGAGTCTCGAAAGCTTACTCGCCGGCGCGCCGCGCCTGGCCGTCGCTTTCCAGTACTTCACGCGCCTTGGCGGCCAGCGCCGCCGGAGAGAAGGGCTTGGGCAGAAATGCCGCGTGCCGGCTTTTCACGCCGCGCCTCTCGATGGCGCTTTCGCTGTGGCCCGAGATGTACAGCACCTTCATATCCGGACGCTGGCGGAGCAATGCCCGCGCCAGATCGGGTCCGCTGGCGTTGGGCATGACGACATCCGTGATCAGCAGGTGAATCCTGCCGCGGCAGGCATCCGCCAGCGCGCGGGCCCGCGCCGGATCGGCCGCTTCCAGCACCTGGTAGCCTTTGGCTTCGAGAGTTTCGCGCAGCAGCGCGCGAACCATCTCTTCGTCTTCCACCAGCAGAATGGTTTCGGCGCCGCGCGCCGCCGTGACGCGCTCCGGCGGCGGTTCGGCGGCCGCCCTGCGCTCGACCAACGGCAGATAAACCTGGAAACACGTGCCGCCACCCGGGCTGCTCAACACATCCACCGCGCCGCCGCTGCGCTTGACGATTCCGGCCACCGTGAAAAGTCCCAGGCCCGTGCCGGCGCCCGCGCTCTTGGTGGTGAAAAACGGTTCAAAGATGCGCGCCCGCGTGGCTTCATCCATGCCACAACCGGTGTCGCTCACCATCAGCAGAACATAGGGCCCGGATTTCAGGGCGGGCGCCCGGCCACGAGGATCGCGCTCCACCCTGGCGTTCACCGTTTCGATGGTCAACACTCCGCCCCTGGGCATGGCGTCGCGGCTGTTCACGGCCAAGTTCAGCAGCACCTGTTCGATCTGTCCGGCGTCGGCCATCACGCGCCCCAGTTCCTCGCCGAGCGCGAGCCGCAGTTCGATATCATCGCCGATCAGCCGCTTCATCATGGTGCTCAAGCGGGAGACCACGGCGTTCAGGTCCAGCGGCTTGGGTTGCGCGGCGCGGCGCCGGCTGAAGGCCAGAAGCTGGCTGGTGAGTTCGCCCGCGCGCTCCGCAGCCTTCACAATCTGTTCGGCTGAATGGCGGTTGGGATCGTCCTTGGGGGCTTTGGCCAGAATCAACTGGCTATAACCGTTGATGATGGTCAGCAGGTTATTGAAGTCGTGCGCCACGCCGCCAGTGAGCATCCCGATGGCTTCCATCTTCTGCGCCTGGCGCAACTGGTCCTCAAGCTGCCGCCGGCCGGTGATGTCCATGACCACTGCCAGCGCCGCGGTCCGCCCGCCGTATTGGATTTCGTGGACCGCGATCTCAACGTCGATGAGCCGGCCGCGGCAATCGCGGTGATGCCACGCGCCAGCCGCCGGCCGCGCCGTATTGCGCAGCTCTTCGAGGAAACGGCCGGCCTCTTCGGGCGTTTCCACCGCATCGAGCGTCATGCCCGTGAATTCCTGGCTGGTATACCCGTACAACCCGCAAGCCGCCGCGTTGGCCGCGAGGAATTCCCCGGTGGCCGCATCCACAATCCACATGGGCTGCGGATGCTCTTCGAAGAGTAACCGGAATTTCCGATCCTGATTGGCTAAAAGCCGCTTAACGGGCATTGATACTCACCCCACGCCGACTAATGGCGTCACGGAATGGGAAAACGTTATCAGCCTGCGTGAAGAATTTGCGCGGGCTGGTTCGCTTTCGCACAAACCCCAGGAGGCAAGGGTACTGGAACGGCTATCCGGGTATTAGACGATTACTCACCGAGGATGACAATGACCAGTTTGCCGCGGCCGCGGCATAAATACAGTTCGCGGCCGGCGGCCGCGCCAGGCCGCCGCGTCACAGGCCTCTCAGGAACTGCGGATCGCTCCAGTCCCATACGCGCACCTTGGCATCCACACCAGCCGGCGTAACGTTCCAGTATTGGGCCGCCGTGGACGTGGCGCCGCGCCCATGCACGAAGACGCCCCAGGCCGCCAGCAACAAGAACGCGACCGCGACGGCGCGGCGCGGCGCGCCCCGCATGGTCTTCCAATGGAGGAACGCCGGAATCAGGAAGAACGTGAAGAACGGCCCGGCATCGGCATAATAGCGCGGGCCGAAACAGTGACCATCCCACACCGCGGCGATCAGCGCCGTGTGCAGCCCGAGCGCCGCCATCAGATACGGCGCCAGCGGAAAGCACCACCGCGAGCGCCACGCCAGCACGATCCCCGCAATCGAAAACAGAAAGACCGGAGTGAACACGAACAGGCCGCGCGACGGGCTCACCAGGTGCATCGCCAGACTTTCCCAGAGCGGGTCACGCGGCGGAAGCTCCGAGTAATAGTTCTGCAGCGGCGCGTGGCGCACCAGCAGATTGTAAGCCAGAAACGGCGCCGCCACCGGCACGGCCCACAACACATAGCGCCATAGCCAGGCGCGATAGTGAACGGCCACGTAAACCGTGAATACCAGTACCGCGATAGCGTTCGCCGGCCTCACCGTAAAAGCCAGGGCCAGCGGAACCGATGCGAAGCGAACCCACTTGGCATCCTGGCGCGCCCGAAGCGCCAGCCACAGTGCCGCGCTCAGCAGCAAGGCGGTGAGACCATGCTGACCCAGGTTGCGGCTGGCCACCGACCACTCCGATGTCGCCAGCGCGAACACCACGGCAAGCCCCACCGCCGCACGCTCCGTCACAAACCGCCGCGCGATTCGGTATTGCAGCCAGACCGTGATGGCGCCGAAGGCAGCCGCACACCACAGCTCCACTAATACATGCCCGCCGAACAAATCGCCGGCCAGGAAGGCCGCGATGGCCGGCTGCGAGACCATGCGGGCCGCGCCGGGAAAGACCGCCGCGAAACAACTGGCCGCCACCTTCATCGCCAACACCAGCGGCAACGCCAGCACCGGCACACCGGCCGGAAACGAGTTGTACCAATGGCCGCCCGGGCAACCCGCGCCGCTCTGGTAGGGGAACGCCGGGCCCCCGGCGGGCACGCACTCCAGAGCCAGGCGCGCGGTGGGCGGCGCGGCCGCCACATAGCCGTCCACGGCGGTCGAACCGTGACGAATCAGGCTGAGCGCAGTGGGAACGGTCCAGTATGAATCGAATGAAGTAAACGGCGGGCAGACGCTATAGATCAAGAGCGCCGACAGAAACAAGCGCTTGCCCATCGATGGTATTATCACGCCGCCGTCCACAGACTCCAGCGTACCAACAGCTTCAAGCCCGATTACACTGAAATCTTGGGAATGCGCCGATTGCCGCCGTGGATGTTCGCCGCAACCGCGGCTCTACTGGTGCTTGGCTGGCAGACGATTACGGTCGCCGCCAACTACGGCGGCGATTGGAGCGCGCTCTTCTGTACCGGGCAACTCCAGTCCCATCCGCCCACGCTCGCGTTCGAGCACACCTACGTCTTCGCCGGTTCCACCGGTTACGACGGCCAGTTCTATCACTACATGGCGCACGACCCGCTGCCGCGCACGGACATCTCCGCCTACATCGACTCTCCCCGATTGCGCTACCGCCGCATCCTGGTGCCGGCGCTGGCCTACGCCCTGGCCCTGGGCCGCAGCGAATGGATCGACCGCGCCTACCGCCTGGTCATCCTGGCGGCGATGGCCTTCGGTGTCTATTGCGCCTGCCGCTACTGCCGCGAAGCCGGCCTGGCGCCCGCCTGGGGCATGCTGTTTCTCCTCTTTCCCGCCATTCCCATCACGGTGGACCGCATGACCGTGGATGGCGTGGTCGCCGTATTCACCGCGGCATTTCTGCTCTGGTCGAGGCGGCCCTGCTGGAAGCTTTTCCTGATTTTGTGCGGCGCCGCCTTGACCCGCGAAACCGGCCTGGTGCTTCCCGCCGCATATTGCGCGTGGCTGATCTGGAGACGCCAGGCGCGCACAGCGGCGGTATTCGCGCTGAGCGCCGCCCCGGCGCTTGCCTGGTATGCCTATGTCGCCCAACGCACGCCCCCCGGCCCGTACGGCGGTTCGATGGTACCGTTTTCCGGCATCCTGCGGGCGCTGCTACACCCCTGGCCCTATCCTCCCGGCACTCCGTTGATGGCGTGGGTGCAGGCAGCCGACTTCCTGGCGTTGACGGCCGTGCTGCTGGCTTTCGCCATGACGCTGGCGCACTGCTTCCGCCACCCCGCCCACCCCGCCGGCATCCTGGCCGTACTCTTCGTAGCGATGGGAATCATCGTGCAGCGCACCGATTTCTGGACGAACGTCTACGGCTTCGGCCGGGTCTACACGCCCCTGCTGCTCTGTTTAGCCGCGTTCTCGATCGAGACGCGCCGCGCCATCCCGCTAGCGCCGGCCGCGCTGATGCTGCCGCGAATCGCGATTCAGTTTGTGCCGCAGCTCGAGGGCGTGGCGCACTGGCTTCTGTCAAAGTGACTGGACGCGAATGCGGTCACAGAGGGTGTCCCCCGGTTCATGGTAGAATCGTTTGTTCCCATCCTCCTGATTTCAGATTTGGATTTGAGCCAACAACACATTCCTATGCAAACGCAGGCACCAAAAAGAGTTCTGGCGGTGATGACTGATCTGTTCTTCTCGGTCAAGCTGGCGGAGGCCGCTAAACGTTGTGGTCTGGCGCTGGAGTTCGTGAAAGAGCCGAAGGAGCTTCTGGAGAAGGCCGCCAGCCGGCCCTCGCTGATCGTCTTCGATCTCAACTACGCCGCCGCGGAGCCGGTGAAGCTGATCGCCAAGCTGAAGGGGAAGACTGAAACCAAGGGGATCAGCCTGATCGGCTTCCTGTCTCACGTGCAAGGGGAACTGAAGCTGGCGGCGCAAGATGCGGGATGCGATATGGTGATGGCGCGGTCGGCGTTTTCGCAAAACCTGACGCAGATTTTCAAGAGACATTCAGGCATGGTGTAACTGCGGCCGCGGAAGGGTATGCCGGCGAGCATGCCGCGATGGTTTCGCGAGGTCTCGTCCGCCAGCAGGCATACACGAAGCCCGGTATGGGCCAGTTTGAACGGAACGAATCTCCGCGGTTACTTCCAGGTGCGATTCTCGATGCGGGCAGTCATTCAATCGCCGTGTTCGACAACTCCAACATCTTCTGACGGTAGCCTTCCCGCAGCGATTGAGCGAGCCAGAGGTAACAATTGCCCGTACGCTTGTTTAATGCGGCACTCAATTGACTGATTGAGATCTCACCAACCAACCATGCGATCGCACACTCTGGGTCAAGGGTCCCTGACTTAGGATGATTCGGCGTAACAGCCTTGGCTTTTTCAAGTATCGAGCTCATTTGTTTTTCGTCTGTTCGTCTTTTGTTAATCGTCCCGCAAGCCAAACTGATTCACGGCGCGAAGCCCCGACGGCATCATCGGCGCTTCGTCACACACCTCCAGATATGCGATGCCGCGGTCGAACTTCTTCCTGTGGAGGCCGGCCAGCCGCCGGCCGCGGAAGGTCCCGGTCAGTTCCCACCGGTTGTGGGCGGCGCCTCCGGCGCAGGCAGCGATACTTTGTTCCAATCGGGCGGTTCGACACCGAGCAGATAGTGAACGAAGTAATCGTCGCGGTAGTGCTCGCTTCCCAGGATGCCGACGCCGTGATTCTGGCCGGGAATATACAGCATGTCGAAATGCTTGTGGGCCTTGACCAAAGCGTTAACCACTTGCAGCGAAGAGGCTGGATCGACGTTGGTATCCATTTCGCCGATGATGATCAGCGCGCGGCCTTGCAGCTTGGCGGCGTTATCGACATTGGACGACGCGGCGTACTGCGGTCCGAGCGGCCAGCCCATCCATTGCTCGTTCCACCAGATTTTATCCATGCGGTTATCGTGGCAACCGCTGTTGGTGACGACCACTTTATAGAACTCCGGATGGAATAACATGCCGGCCATGGAATTCTGCCCGCCGGCGGAGGTTCCGAAAATGCCGACGCGGGAGATGTCGTAGGACGGGTACTTCGCCGCCACGGCTTTGTGCCAAAGAATGCGGTCGGGGAAGCCGGCGTCGCCGAGATTCTTCCAGGACACGTCGTGGAAGGCCTTGGAGCGATTACTGGTGCCCATGCCGTCGATGTGGACCACGATGAAACCGAGTTCGGCCATGGCCTGATCGCCAGGAACGGCGCTGAACGTTTTGGGCACGAAGGAGCCTTGCGGACCGGCATAGATGTTTTCGATCACGGGATACTTCTTATTGGGATCGAAATTCATGGGGCGGGTAATGGTGCCCCAGATATCGGTCTTGCCGTCGCGACCCTTGGCGACGAAGACTTCGGGGAAGCGGAAGCCGGCGGCCAGGAGCGCGGAAACGTCGCCCTTTTCGAGGTCCATGACGACCTTCTGATCTTCGGTGCGGCGGAGTTGCGACTGCGGCGGCAGGTCGACGCGCGACCAGGTATCGACGTAATATTTCTTGTCGGGCGAGAAGACCACGTTGTGGTCGCCATCGGCGTCGGTGAGGAGCGTGAGGCCGGCGCCGTCGAAATTGACGCGGTAATACTGGACGAAGTAAGGATCCTGGCCGGCAATCGAACCGCCGGCCTGGAACCAGATCTGGCGCTTGGCGTCATCGACAGCGACGACATTGCGGACCAGCCAGTCGCCTTTGGTGATCTGGTTCTTGACTTTGCCGGT
The DNA here is from genome assembly GCA_963842505.1 of Bryobacterales bacterium. Classification (GTDB taxonomy): domain Bacteria; phylum Acidobacteriota; class Terriglobia; order Bryobacterales; family Bryobacteraceae; genus PALSA-129. The sequence continues at coordinate 1,810,439 of CAWJGZ010000001.1, read as the reverse complement.
GACGCCGTCGTAGAGATAGAGATGCTCCCAACCGTCGCGTTCGGAAGCCCAGATGATTTCCTTGCCGTCATCCAGGTCATGACGGTAACGGCGGCCGCCGGAAAGGCCCGGACCCAACTCATTGTAATAGATGAAGGTCTTACTCACTTCATCGATGAGTGCGCGGACTTTAGCGGTATTGGCGTCAACTTCGAGCACGCGGTAGACCTGGTGGCCGCGCTGGTTGTATTCGAAGGTGAAGCCCCGGCCGTCTTTCCACCAGACGGGCGGGGTGATGTCGTATGGGTTTGGGAAAAGGGCGCGATCGATCTCGACTTCTTGCTTGGTGGCCGGGTCAAAGAGCGCGGGATAGGCAATATCGAGCGCGTCGCCGGGTTTGCGGTAAGGAAGCGTGGTATGTTTGGGCTGCAACTGGTCCGCGGGCGACGATTCGATGTAGTGGACCTCACGGTCATAGCCGGGCCGGGTATGATAGGCGACCAGGTGTTTGGAATCGGGCGACCAGGCAATCGAGCGCATGGTGTAATAGTTGCCCTCGGAGCCGTCGTAACTCAACGGATCGCCGCGCTGGTTAGATCCGTGGGGCTTGAGGAAGACGTTGTAGTTCTGAATGTAGGCATCCCACTTGTGGTCGAAAGAAGCGCAGACCGGAGTGTCGGCGGGAAGCTGGGCAGCGCTACTGAGAGTACCGCCAATACCCACGGTGGTAGTGGTGGTAGCGCCGCGACCACCGCGGCCGCCCCGCCCGCCGCGCCCGCCTTGCGCCGCGGCTTCATCGACCGCGCAAGCGGGTTGCTGGCCCCGGCCAACGCCGCGGCCAGCGCTGTCACCCTGCTGCGGAGAAGGCGGTTGGTACTCGAGACCATCCACCGGGTCGCCGCCGATTTCCATGGGCATGGGCTGATCGGCGTTTTCCAGATCTTCGGGCGCGCCGCCACGGCCGCGGCCGCCGGCGTTGGCCGGGATGGCACCGCCCTTGGTGCAGGTGTAGTCGGCGAGCTTGCAGGAGTACATGGAGCCGCCGACGCCGAACTCAATCGACTCTACATCGATAAAGTGGAGTGGGGCGGTCTGCGGCGGACCAACCGCCGCGCCCCGGCCGGCGCCACCGGCGCCACGGCCACCCTGAGGAGGCGCAAAGGGCAATGCCAGTCCGGTGTAGTGACCACCGGTGGCCGCGTTAATCGCAGTGGCCAGCTTGTCGTGGTCGAAGGCCGGCTTCTTAGTGGCGTTGGCTGCGTCTACTATCAAGAACTCAGAGCCGCCCTTCACCGTTCGCGAGTACCAAAACTGACCGGAATCGCCAATCCAGGTGGCGGCAGCCGGCGTACCGACCACCAAGCCGCGGGCTTTGGCCTGGAGCTCCTGGGCACGCTGGTAATCGGCGAGCGTGCCTTGCGCCAAGGCAACGCCGGCGACAAAAACCGCGAGCGCCAAAGCGCGCGCGGCCGCTAACACGAGATGCGATTTCATACTGCCTCCTGCTTTAAACAAAAAGTATAAACCATGGATCCGGCGCGCTGTGGGACGGCGCAATCGGTCCGCTGCGCCCGCCGGTAAGACACCAGGTGGAGAAACCGGAGTAACATGTCTACCTTGATGCCAAGGGCGGACCGGGACTGACCGGCCCTCCCTCGTTACGACTGAACCTAGAAGCTTACGAACGCGCGCAGCAGAACGGTGCGGGTGCCGCTAGCGGAACTGATCAAGCCAAAACTGTTCGCCGTTACACTGGAGCTGCCCAAGGCAAAGAACGGATGGTTCAGGAAGTTCAGCGCCTCCACGCGGAAACCGATATTCAGGCGGTCCCTGATCCGAACCGCCTTATTCAAGCTCATGTTGAGCGCGAACGAGGTATTGGCGTAGAGATAGACGAATTGGCTGAAGACGCCGGGAGTAGTGGCCGGGCCATAATACGCCGGGTTGGCAATGCCGTTGGACTGGGCGATAGACGAAACATTGGTGACGAGATCGCCGCTCACCACTACGTTCTGATTCGGAATGTTAAACAAATCCTGACGTAGTTGGGCCGCGGTCAAGCCATTACCGAACACCACGCCGCTCTGCGATCGATTGTTGAACGTGTCGCGGCTGCTGCTGATGATAGTGGGGGCGCCGGTGGAGATTTGTTCGACCCCGCCGAGAGTCCAGCCGCCCACAATGCGGTCCAGCACCGGATTGGTAATATTCAACGCCTTGCCGCGGCCGAGCGGCAGGTCGTACGTCCAGAAGGAATTCCACGCCATCCTATGGTCGAAGGGCGACGGGCCATAGTTCAGACGGCCATTGCGCTGGGTGAACCATTGATAAGTTGCGGTCTGGTCGCTGGAATTCAACATGTCGCCCATCGAGTGGCTCCAGACGAAGTTTCCGGTGAACGCCAGCCCGTAGCCCAGAGATTTGCGCACGTCGACCTGGAGGCCGTTGTAATTGTTGTTGCCGTTATCGTCCTGGTACTCGAGGTTGCTGGCAAAGGGGTTGGGCGTCCAGAAATTGAGTGGGTAACTGGTCGCGGTGGTGAAACCCGCCGCGGCGCAGGGTGCAAAATTGCTTCCCACAAGGCGGCAGTAGTAGCCGGGGCTGGTGCCGGTGGTGCTAGCGAGCGATCCGGCCATGGTGCCCGCGAGACCCTGCTGTAAATCCGTAATGAAGGTGCTGTTGGTGTAACCCGAGCTGGCGGCCAGGGCCGAATACGAGCCGTTGGCGCCGAACGCGGCAGTGAAGATCGGCATGGACGCCTGCCCGGCCAATCCGTTATTCGCAAATGTGTTGCCTTTGCCGTTGGCCTGGTTGATAGTCAGGTTCTGTTGCGCCTGAATGAATTGCGGAAGGAATCCATTCTCGAAGATATTGGCTTCGTTCAGGTTCTGGTAGTGCCACATATGGGTGGACTTATTGCCCAGATACCGCACCTCAATTACCGTGTGGCCTGGAATTTCCCGTTGAATTCCGAAGTTCCAGCTTTGCGTATAAGGCGTGACCAAGTGGGGATTCACGTAACCCAGCGTTTGGCCGCCCGCCAGGGCAAACTCCGATTCCGGGAAAGGATAGCCGAACGAAGACGGGAAAACGCTTAGCGTGGGAGCCGGCGAAGTCAGATTCACACCACCCAACGGAAACCCCGCGCTGCCCGGCTGCGCCGATATCGATTGCGTGGAGCCGGGATTGTTGGTAATGGTGTTCGAGATGGTGTTCATGCCCTCGTTGTAGTAATTGATGGCGTAACCGCCCCGGATCACGGTCTTGCCGTTCCCCAGGAGCTTGCCGAGTCCTCCGCCGCCCGCCGGATTCCAAGCGAAACCAATATTGGGCGCGGGATTCACAAGGTCGGCTTTGTAAGGCGCACTAACAGCCGCGTATGTTGGGTTCTGATTGGAGCTGAGCGTTCCGGGCTGGAAAAGCCCGTTGGAGGGTCCGAAGAGCCCGCCCGCGGGCTCGCCGTCAATTCCGTTGGTGGTACGGATGGTACCGTCGAACTCCCAGCGGAACCCAAAGTTCAGAGTAAAATGCGGCGTGAGCCGGAAGTTATCTTGAAAATACAGACCGCCCGTCTTAAAAGCCCACCGCTGCGTCTCCGGTTGATATGAGTTGTACGTGTGGGTGTTCTCATCCACGTTCACATTGCCGCTGATGCCACTGACACGGCCGGTGAGCAGGGCATACAGATTCTCCGCGTTGGTAAGGTCTCCGTTGCCGGTATTGATGCCAGGCAGCGCGTTCTGTAGAGCCGTTGCCACGGGATCGCCAGAAGCTAAACCGAGCGTATAAGTAGGAATGCCGGCAGTGCCATAAGATGTCTCCCAGAAGTTAGTAGCTTTATAAATGCCGCCCATGAGGATGGTGTGCTTACCCTTGGCCCAGTTCACCTCGTCTTTGAGCTGATAAACCGGGTTGTTGCGAATGAACGGCAGAACGTTGGCGCTTACGGGATTCGGGATGGTGGTGTTGATCAGCGCGGAATAGAGCGCGCGATTGCCATAGGGGGCCCATTGTTGGGGATTGGCGCCGTCGTAGAAATACTCGCCGTTGCTCTGCACGCCGAAGTTCAGGGCATTGAGCAGGTGTGGAGTAATGGTCCAATCCAAACCCGCGGTGGCCACATACGTGGTGATTTTGTAGCCGTTCGAGAAGGCGTATTGACTTTCGCCGGGGTATGGCGGAGCGCTGCCCTGGATGTTTTCATGCCGTAAATTCCACGACCCGTGCCAGACCACGGAGGGCGTGATGTGATACTCCACGCTGGCTGAAGGGAACAATTGCGTGGTGTCGGTGGTTTGGGTCCACTCCATGGTTTGCCAATATGGCTGCCCCGCGATTGAGAGGTAGCCGCTGGACTTGGCTTCGGAGGCGGTAATGTCGCTCAGCATCTTTGAGATGGTAGGATCGATGGAGCTTGTGAAACCCGCCGCGCCGGCCACTTGTAAGAGATTGACGGTGTGCTGCACGCCATCGGTCCCGTTATAGGTGAAGATACCCTGCTGCGCCGAGGAATTGAGCACGTTGGTGGTGAGAGTCGTGGTGCCGGGCTGCGGCTGCGCTTCAAAATAAGCGTAGAAAAAGAGCTTGTGTCTCCATTTATCGCTGAATGGAATCAGCGGGCCTCCGATACCGCCATAGGGATTGTTCTGCCGGACTTTGGAGATCGGTTGGCCATGCATATTACCGAAAAAGGTATTGGCGTTGAGGTCCTCATTGGAGAACTGCTCGCCAATGGCGAAATGATACTGATCCGTGCCGCGCTTGGTGGTGAAACGCATGCTCATCGCACCCATGGCGGAGGCATCCGAGCCAAGGCCGGTGGTAGAGACAGTGACTTCGTCGGTGGAGCCGATGCGTTCGGGAGCGAAGGCGTAGAAACTGGTGCCGCCGCTCTTGAAGCGCGCGGAATTATTATCCATGCCGTCAATGGTGATGCTCATCGAGGCATTGGGGAGGTTATTGAACGTGTCGCCGCCGGACCCCGTCTGAGCGCCTGCCATGAGCAGAGCGAAATTCAGGGAATCGAGACTACTGTAGGGCAGGTTCAAAACGCTCTTGTTATTAATGGTTGTGCCGACTTCGTTGGAAGTGGTCTCGAGCTGTGCCGCAGTCGTTTTGACTTCGATGGTCTCGGTGGCGGCGCCCACGACCATGCTCACCGGAACGTCGGTTACGCGGCCGGTATCGACCACCACGGAATCCAGCAGGGCGCTCTGGAATCCTTTAGCGGACACTGTAATACTGTAAGTCGACGCCTGCAGGTTGGTGAAAACGAAGCCGCCATCCTCGGCGGAGGTGGTATTTCTCTCTACGCCCGTGGCTGTATCGATAGCCTTGACGGAAGCGCCGGGAATCATGGCGCCCGAAGGGTCCCGCACAAATCCGTGAATTCCAGTTTGGGTTAATTGTCCAAATGCCAGAGACGCCAGGGCGGCAATCAGGCATGAAAAGAAGAAGCAACGTCGTGCAAAAGACAAAACCATACTACCTCCTTGGAATCGCCTCTCTCCGCAAAACGAGTAGCGGCTGTTTTCCGGAGCTTCGTCCGGACACACTCCTGGTTAAAGACCCCACCGCCGGCATTTAAACCGGTTAATCTTCTCTTAAACTATTGGAAGTATATGCCAGCGGAACCTAGCAGTCAATGAATTTTTGAAATATTTAATCGCTTAACCTATTGGCCCTTTGGGGGCAGCTTCAGGCACAACTGGAAGCGCCTGGCGGGTGACTACCCGCCTGTTGCAGTTAGAAACGGACTGTCTCCGGCCTTGCCGGCGACATGGGCGGCTAGTGCCTTGACCGAGTGATTTGGTGCTTGTGGGCCTCCGCTCCCTCACGGTCGCGGCTCGGTGTGGAGGCGTGAAGCGACGGGAGCGGAGTATCCAAAAAACACACAAAATCACCCGGTCGCGCACCTAGCGCGGCGGAGCGGTAGTCTGCCGCACTACCAGATTGGTCTTCACCTCGTAATTGGCGCCACGGCTTACATCGTGAATCAAACTCCACAGCGACTGAAACGCCAGCCGCCCGATCTCCGCCCGCGGCACGGCCACCGTGGTCAGCGCCGGCTGCGTGAACTGCGCAAATAGGATGTCGTCAAACCCGATCACCGAAAGCGCCGCCGGCACCGCCATCCGCCGATCATACGCATAGTGCAACGCGCCGATCGCCATCAGGTCGTTGCCCGTCATCACCGCCGTCGCGCCGAACCCCGCCAGCAACTTCGCGCAACTGAAATAGCCGCCTTGCACCGTGAAATCGGAATCCACCACGCGCGTCTCCATGCCATTCGCCAGCGCCCCTTCCAAAAACACCGCTTTGCGCCGCATCGCGAAGGCGCCATCTTCCGGACCACCGATGAAACCGACCCGGCGATGGCCCAACTGCGCCAGATGGTTTACGCCTTCCAGGATCCCCCGCTGCTCGATGACCACATTGGAAATGTGGTCCCCCGCGGCCCCGAAGCCCAGACACACCGCGGACATCCCTTTCTTCGCCACGAACTCCTTCACCGGCTCGTCCACCTGCGTGGTGAGGAAGGCAATTCCCGGCACTTGCAGACCCATCAGCCGTTCCACCACGTGGCGCGTGCGCTGCGGATCGTTATTGGTGTCCATGACGATGGTCTCCATGCCGGAGAGGTCAGCCTCCCCCTGGAACGCCTTGATAACCTCCGGGAAAAATGGATTGCCGATCTCGGGGACCACCAAGCCCATAATCGAGCTCCGGCCAACCACCAGACTGCGGGCCGCTGTATTCGGCCGGTAGCCCAGTTCCTTGACCGCCGAGAGCACGCGCCGCTCGGTAGCCGGCCGGACTTTGTGCGAATCGTTGAGCACGTAAGATACGGTGGCGGCAGAGACACCCGCCTTCTCAGCAACGTCTTTGATGGTAGCCATAGGACCCATCACCCAAGCGCAATTGTAAGTGCGGGGACAGCACCCGGTTCCGCCACCGGCGCCAGCGTGCTTGCGCGCACGGCTTCAGTTCACATCGGTTACAGAGTGCCAGAAGAGATTCGCCGAGTCAAGAGAAAATGAAGCGATTAAATAAATATATAATTTTGGAAGCCAGCTACTTTTCCCGCAAAACCGGCTGCAGTATGAAAGCGGATGGCGTCGCGATTTCCCAGGGAGACAAGGGGTTCCGGGCCAGCGGCCAACTCCAGGGTGCGTGGCGGGCCGCTCGCTCACGCTCGCGGTTCTGTGCCGCCGGGGGGGCGTGAGAGCTGATTCGCGGCTCCGAGAAACCGATAGTATACCTATGCAAACGGTTGATCGATGGCGGGGCTCTGCTTGCTGAAAGTGGCGGCGCCGCTATCGGTGATGTACAGACAATCTTCCAGGCGAACGCCAAATTCGGCGGTGACAATCATGGGCTCGTCGCTGAAACACATGCCGGGGTCGAGACGGGTCTTGTTGCCTTTGACGAGATAAGTCCACTCGTGAATATCCAGGCCGATGCCGTGGCCGGTGCGGTGGGGCAGACCGGGCAGTTTGTAGCCGGGGCCGAAGCCGGCGTCGGTAATGACTTTGCGCGCGGCGGCGTCCACGGATTCGCACGTAGCGCCGGGCTTGGCGGCGGCCAGGCCGGCGTCCTGCGCCTTACGCTCCAAAGCCCAGATTTCTTTCTGGCGCGCGGAAGGTTTGCCGAAGACCACGGCGCGAGTGATGTCGGATTGATAGCCCTCCACCGAGCAGCCATCGTCGATCAGGATCATGTCGCCTTCATGGAGGGTCTGCGGCGCGGTGCTGCCGTGGGGAAAGGCGGTGTTCTTGCCAAAGCTGACGGAGACGTTCCCCTGGAAGCCCAGAGCGCGATAGGCGGCGCCGATGTTGTTGCGAAGCTCAGCCGGGGTCATGCCCTCGCGAAGCGTGGTGAGGCCGGCGCGGTAGGCTTCGATGGTCACATCGGACGCGCGCTGCATGAGTGCGATCTCGGCTGGGGTCTTGATCATGCGGCAGCCGGCGGTGACCGGAGTGGCATTGAGGAATTCGGCCGCGGGGATCTCCCGGCGAAGGCCATCGAAGACGGAGAAGCGGACCTGCTCTTCGAGGCCGATGCGACCGGCGGTGATGCCGCGATCCTTGAGCGCCTGGCGGATGGCGGCGAAGGGAGTGCCGCCATCGGGATAGGAGGCGATGGAGCCGGCGAGCTGGATGCCATCGGGGAGGGCCTGGGAAGCGGGAAGAAGCCAGGAGAGATCGCCCTTGGCGGGGATGATGAGTCCGCTAATCTGGGCGGCACGCGTGCCGGTGAAGTAGAAGAGAGAAGAGCCGCGCTCCATGAAGACGGCGTCGATCTTCTGGTCGTGCATGAGGCGGCGGGCCTTTTCGATGCGGCCGCGGCGTTCATCCCAGGTGATGGGCTGGACGCCGGCGGTCATGGGCTTGAGGGCACGGATGGCGTCGGGGACGGGCGCGGAGGATTGTCGCGCGCGGGCCAGCGCGGCAAGGCCGAACGTGGATGCTCCAAGGAAAGATCGTCGATTCATTTTGTATTCAGGTCTCCGAAGAAATCGGGTGGCAGGCGAAAGCGCCTGCCTCACAATAGCACGAGCCCTAGCCCCAATGCTGTTCACTTATGCTGGCGTCGGGGGTGGGACAGACGATCGGTTTTAGTCGTCTGTCAAGCGCCCTCTTCAGCTAAGCATGACAGGGTCGAAACAGCAGGGCGCCGGCTGGAAAGCCGGCGTTGCGGGCCGGAGGCCCGCTCCACGAGCAGCGAGGCTCGGCGCACTCTTTCATGAAATTTCGCGGGCCGCAGGCCCACTCCAACAGGCCACGAAAGGCGATGGCCTTTACCACTTAACTGAACAGTATTGGGGCTAGCGGCACCTCACGGGCGGATCGGTCAGGCGTATTGCCCCACTACCTCAAAGCGCTTTTCCGTCCCGGTCCGGACAATCACGGTGTCGTTGTGCTCGCCGCCGATCGTAGCGGCGCGCCCGTTCACGGTGGCCGTTTTCACGGCGTTGGCGAGCGGCATGCGGAGCTTCACATGAAGCTCCTGGGGAGCACCGGCACGGGCCAGTTCGACAGTGGCGACGACGCTCTTCAATTCCGGTTTGTTCTGGAGATTGAGATTGACGCGGCCCCAACGCGTGGGCGCCTGCTCGATGCGGATGGGTTTGCCGGAAGCTACCCAGGCGCGCGGCACGCCTTTGAAAAGATAGAGGCGGTCTTCGTCATGATCTTCGATGGCCAGCATCCAACGGACCACGCAAGGGATGGTCTGCTGCGCGGGGATGCAGAAAGTCGGCTTGCCGGGGCCCAGACCCGCCACTTCGCCGGCGGTCCAACTTCCCGGCGAATGGTCGTGGTACCGATGGCCGTAGCAAAACAGGAGATACTCTTCGATGCGGTCGAGACGGAGGAGCGCTTCGGCGTAACCATACGCGATGAAGCCCAGGATGGCGCGGTTGCCGCCGCCGCCCACGTTCGCCAGCACGCCCATAGTGGTGGCGCCGTAGGCACGCATGGTGTCCACGACTTTGTTCGCCAGCGCGGGCGGCAGCACGCCGGACATCAGCAATTCGGCGTAGGGACGGTGCGGCCACTGTTGTTCGCTGGGCCGCTCCGTCCGCATGGCTTCCTTAAATGTCAGCTTGGAACCAGGGAGCAGCGGCACGTAGGGCGGCGTCTTGTCGTTCATGGTCCACTTGTCGATGCTCTTCAAAGTGGCGCCGAGCAGCGCGTCCGAGTGTTGCATCCAATCGCGCGCGAGCGAGGAGCTGATACCGCCCCACACGCGGCTGAGATCGCGCAAGCCGCGCGCGGCGAAGGCGCTGTTGGCGTAGTACGGCTTCCACCAGATTTCGGGCCGCGGGGCCAGGCAGGCGTCGGATTCGCTCCAGCCGGCGATCAGGCCGTAACCGCGATCGTCCGGCGCGAGCTTCAGACTGGCGTCGTGCATGGCGAGAAGACCGGCGGCGGTCGCTTCAATCTTGGCGCGGTGCTTCTGAATCAGGGCGATGTCTTTGGTGTAGTTGAGATAGCGCGCGATGAGCGAGAGCGTGAGGCCGTACTGGGCGGTTTCCGGGCCGCGCATGTTGATCATGCCGCGGGCGTCGGTGTACTCGGACAGATAGTTATCGAGGATTTGCCTGCACGGCTCGAAGCGGCCCAATTCCAGATTGGTATAGACGGAGGCGGTGAAGATATCCTGGAAGCCATCGTATTCGGAGCCGTAGTAGTCGCGATCCACCGCGCCGTATTTGGGATAGACGCCGCCCGGCCGCACCATGATTTCCTTGGCCACGGCGTGCTTCGACATGTCCACCCAGCTCTGGTCGGGTAAAGTGGTGGGCGCAAAATCGGCAAGCTGCTTGTCCCAATATTCGGCGAAGATCAGCAGCGCGCGGTAGAACTCTTCCTTGGCCGGATCCACTTTGAAGGGAGGATAGGCGGGGTACGAGTAGCCGTACACCGCTTTGGTCATCTTGCCGTTGTCGATGCGGGCGGTGCGGTGCCAGGTCTGCACGATGAACTTGTCGGTGGCCTTCACGTCGCCGAAGATCAGCATGTCGATATACGACTGGCCGTTGATGGGGAAAATTTTGTGGACGACCGGCATCCATCCGCCCAGCAGGCCTTCCCAGCGCTCGCGCGTGTTGGCACGGTCGCCGGAGGGGGCGGCGGCGGGCGAGCCGACGGGGCCCTGCAACTCGGAAAAATACTGGTTGGGGTGGTACGTGCGCGTGTTGCCGGTGGCATAGACCGGCGCGGTGTCGAAACACTCCCGGGTGCCGACGAAGGTGTTCCAGGAACTGGTGCCGCCGCCGCCCGCGGCATTCCCGCCGCCCGGACCGGCATTGGGATTAGGCGCGACAGGACTGCCGATCAGCGGCGCGGCATCGCGAACCTGGATCTCATCGGGATCGCCATTGGCGAGCAACTTGTCGGCCAGGATGTCGGGCAGCGAGTTGCCAATCTCCTGCTGGGTGAAGCCGAGGAACGGCACGGCGGCCTGCGAGAAAACGGCCTCCGGCCGCTTGCCCATGACGCGCGCCGCACCACGCGCGGGCACAAATGTGATGGAGCCATCGCGCTTGCCGAGGTCTTCATAGACCTTCCAGGCGGTGTTGTTGTACTGGAATTCGCACAGCAGCGTGTGACCGGTGGTATCGGGGGGCGCGGATTGTTCAGGGACTTCGACTGGCTCGGCGGGCAGCGTCTGCGTCAGGGCGGTTGTCAACGCCATGCTTTGCAGGAACTCGCGGCGGTCCATGGGTTACCCTTTCTTACTTCTTGACGGAGAACTTGTAGACCGTGGTCGATTTGTAAGTTTGGCCGGGCTTCAGCTCGGTGGACGGGAAAGCCGGCTGATTGGGCGAATCGGGATAATGCTGGGTCTCCAGACACAGAGCCGCTCGCCTGGGATAGACCTTGCCGCCCTTGCCGGTGAGGGCGCCATCCAAGAAATTGCCGGTATAGAACTGAATGGCGGGCTGGGTGGTGAGCACCTCCATGACGCGGCCGGTGGAGGGTTCTTCGACGCGCGCCGCAAGGCTGAGGCCGGCGCCTTTGCGATCGATCACCCAATTGTGGTCGTAGCCGTGGCCGAGCTTGAGCTGTTCGTCGTCCTGGTTAATGCGCGCGCCGACGGCGGTGGGCTTAGTGAAATCGAAAGGCGTGCCGGTGACGGGCTTGAGCTCGCCGGTGGGGATCAAGCCCGCGTCGACGGGCGTGAACCGGGAGGCGTTCAGCATCATGATATGGCCGAGGATGTCGCCGTTGCCCGCGCCCTTGAGGTTGTAATAGGCGTGGTTGGTGAGGTTGACGACGGTGTCTTTATCGGTGGTGGCGGTGTAATCGATCCTGACTTCGTTAGCGTTGGTAAGGTGATAGACCACGGTGACCTGAAGATTGCCGGGATAGCCTTGATCGCCGTCCTTGCTGAGGATGGTGAGCTGGAGGCCGCCATCGGGAAGCTGCTTGGGGGTCCAGACGTATTTGTCGAAACCGCGGGCGCCGCCGTGCAGGGAGTTCTCGCCGTCGTTGACGGAGAGGCTGTAGGTCTTGCCGTCGAGGGTGAACCTGGCGTGGCCGATGCGATTGCCATAGCGGCCGACGAGGGCGCCGAAGAAAGGCTCGTTGGGATTGAGATAGCCGTCGAGGGAGTCGAAGCCAAGGACGACATCGCCCATGGCGCCCGTGCGGTCGGGAGTCTTCAACGAGACAATAGCGCCGCCATACGTGGAGATTTTCAGCTCCATGCCAGAGGCATTGGTGAGGGTGAAGATCTGGACGGCAGTGCCGTCGGTGGTCTGGCCGAAATCGGCTTTGGTAATCTTAGTGGCGGCGTAGATGGTGGTGGCGCCGGCGACGAGCAGGATGACGGCGACTGGTGGTAGCGCTAACATTTGTGCATGACCTCCCGAGGAGAGAGCCATTGTATAACGAAACGATGGTGAGCGGTGAGTTAAAGGATATGCGAGGTGCGAAGCGGCCCGGGACAGATTACAATGGCCTCATGAAAGCGATTGCAGGATTGGCCGTTTTTCTGGCTTTGCTCCCCGGCGTGGAGGCCCAGACGGCGCCGCGCGATTACCCGGTAAAGCCGGTTCCCTTCACGGCGGTTCACGTCAACGACAGTTTCTGGGCGCCACGCATCGAGATCAATCGCACGGTGACCATCCCGTTCGCTTTTCAGAAAGAAGAAGAGACCGGGCGGGTGGACAACTTCATCCGCGCGGCCGAGGCGCTGCGGGGAATTCCGTTCGAGAATCACAAACCACCGGGGTATCCGTTTGACGATTCGGACGTGTACAAGGTGATCGAAGGCGCGTCGTACACGCTGAGCGTACATCCGGACGCGAAGCTCGACGCCTACATCGACGGACTGATCGCCAAGATCGCGTCGGCACAGGAGGCGGACGGGTATCTGTACACGGCGCGCACCATCGATCCGCTGCATCCGCATCCGTGGTCGAGCCCGCAGCGGTGGATGCTCGAGGAGGTGGACAGCCACGAACTCTACGACCTGGGCCATCTCTACGAAGCGGCGGTGGCGCACTACCTGGCGACGGGCAAGCGCAACCTGCTGGACGTGGCCATCCGGACGGCGAACCTGCTGGTGGATACGTTCGGCCCGGGCAAGCGGGTGATCTGGCCGGGGCACGAAATCACGGAAATGGGCCTCGCGAAACTGTACCGCGTGACGGGCGATGTGCGATATCTGAACCTGGCGAAGTTCATGCTGGATGCGCGCGGGCCGGATACGCAGCCGCAGGTGAGGAATGCGCGCGAGCCGCAATATAACCAGTCGTATAAGAAGGTGGTGGACCAGACCGAAGCCGTGGGCCACGCGGTGCGCGCGGAGTATTTGTACTCCGGGATGGCGGACGTAGCGGCGCTGACGGGCGACACGGCTTACGTGAATGCCATCGACAGGATTTGGGACAACGTGGCGGGCAGGAAGATCCACGTGACCGGCGGCGTGGGCGCGCGCGGGGCCGGCGAGGCGTTCGGCAACGACTACGAACTGCCCAATATGAGCGCGTATAACGAAACCTGCGCAGCGGTGGGCAACGACTACTGGAACCAGCGCCTCTTCCTGCTGCACGCCGACGGCAAGTATATCGATGTGATGGAGCGGACGCTCTACAACGGGCTGATCTCCGGCGTGGCGCTGGACGGAAAGACGTTTTTCTACCAGAATCCGCTGGAGGCCACGGGCAAGGCGGGCAAGGACCAGCGCAGCGAGTGGTTCGGCGTGGCCTGCTGCCCCGGCAATATCACGCGCTTCATGGCGTCGGTGCCGGGTTACGTTTACGCGCAACGCGGCGACGCCCTGTGGGTGAACCTTTATATGGGATCAACGGCCGAGATCAAGATGGACAACGGGCGCACGGTGAACGTGACTCAGGAAACGCGCTACCCGTGGGACGGCAACGTGAGGATGACGGTGAACCCCGACAGGAGTGCGGCCTTGACGGTGAACGTGCGCATTCCGGGTTGGGCGCGCAATGAGCCAATTGCGACCGACCTCTACCGCTTCACGGATAAGAACACGCAAACGGCGGTTCTGAAAGTGAACGGCAAGACGACGCCGATCAAGATTGACAAGGGATACGTGGCGCTGACGCGCACCTGGGCGAAAGGCGACACCATCGAGCTGAGCCTGCCGATGCCGGTGCGGCGCGTGGCGGCGAACGAACAGGTGACCGCCGACCGCGGGCGCGTGGCCTTGCAGCGCGGGCCGATTGTGTACGCAGCCGAGTGGGCGGATAACCCCAACGGCAAAGTGCGCAACCTGATGCTGCCGGATAACGCCGTGCTGACGGCGGAGTTCAAACCGGAGCTCTTGAAGGGCGTGGAAGTGATCAAAGGCAAAGCGGTGGCGCTGAACAAAGACGCGCAGGGACAGACGGTGAAGACCGAACAGGCCTTCACGGCGATTCCGTACTACGCGTGGGCCAATCGCGGGCGCGGCGAGATGACGGTGTGGCTGCCCACTTCCGAAGCCAGCGCGAAGCCGGCGGCGCTGCCGACGATCACGGATACGGCGAAGATCACGGTTTCGCGGCCGCCGCAAGGAGGCGAACGCGCCACCGCAACGCTGCAGGACGGCGAGGAGCCGGCGGGCGGCGAAAACGGCACGCATTTCGACTGGTGGCCCACGCGCAATACCACGGTCTGGGTCCAGTACACCTTCGACCAGCCGCATAAACTGTCGCACAGCGATGTGTTCTGGTTCGACGACAGCACCAGCGGAGGCGGCTGCGCCGTGCCGGCGTCGTGGAGGCTGCTGTACCGGGACGGCGACGAGTGGAAGCCGGTGGAGAACCTGGGACCTTATAGCGTCGAGAAGGGCGCATTTAACGAAGTATCATTCAAGCCTGTGACAACCAATGCGGTACGGCTGGAGTTAGTAATTCAGGCTAACTGGTCGGCGGGCGTGAATAAGTGGCACGTGGAGTAGCGGTAATAGGGTAAGTGAGAGAACCGGACCAGGGGTCCGGCGCGGGCGAGGGCGCCCGCACTGCAACGTGGCATAATGTGAGCGATTTCAATAATTGAGGGAAAAAACATGATTACTCGTCGTGGTTTTGGCGCTCTGGTGGCCGCGGCGCCGGCGCTGGCCCAACAGCCGGGGGCACCCCGGCAAACTCCCCCGGTCGGGATTCCCGACCCAAACACCAGCGTGACGCCGGCGATGCGCGGCGGCACGATCGGGGTGATCCCGCCGTTCCAAGGGCCGATTGAGTTTACGCGCAAAGACGTGGCGCTGAAGGCGCGGCCGTTCCCGCAGGCACAGGTTCGGCTGCTGCCCGGCATTTTCCACGACACGCAGGATTGGAACCAGGACTACATGTCGCGGCTTGACGCCGACCGCCTGCTGTACAATTTTCGCGTGAATGCGGGCCTGCCCACGGGCACGTCACAAGGCTTTGCGGGCGGCGGCAACGGAAACTGGGAGCGGCCCTCGGACGGGCAGCGCGCGACCGAACTGCGCGGCCATTTCACCGGCCACTTCCTTTCCGCCAGCGCGCAACTGTTGGCCGCGACCGGCGACAAGGAAGCGAAAGCCAAGGCCGATGAGATGGTGGCGGAGCTGGCCAAGTGCCAGGAGAAACTGGGCGGCGGTTATCTGAGCGCCTTCCCCACGTCGTTCTGGGAGCGACTGGACCGCCTGGCCGGCAAACCGCGGCTGCCGCGCGATCCGAACGCTCCGCGGGTGGCGCCGGATGTCAGCCAGACGATTCCGTGGGCGCCGTTCTACACCATCCACAAGATCATGGCCGGCATGTTCGATATGTACAACGTGGGCGGCAACAAGGATGCGCTGAAAGTGCTCGAAGGCATGGCGGACTGGGCGGATACGTGGACGGCCTCAAAATCCGAAGAGCACATGCAGGAGATTCTGAACACCGAGTACGGCGGCATGGCCGAGGTGCTGTACAACCTGGCGGCGGCCACCAACAACGACCGGTGGGCCAAGGCGGGCGACCGTTTCACCAAGAAGGTTTTTGTGAATCCACTGGCCATGGGGCGCGACGAACTGCGCGGCCTGCACACCAACACGCACATCCCGCAGGTGATCGCCGCGGCGCGACGCTACGAGATTTCCGGCGACCGGCGCTTTTATAACGTCGCCGACTACTTCTATTACACGGTGACCACGGGCCGCACATACGTGACGGGCGGCACCAGCAACGCCGAAGGGTGGCTGACGCAGCCGCGCTTCCTGGCGCATGAATTGCGCCAGAGCGGAGCGACCGCCGAGTGCTGCTGCTCTTACAACATGCTCAAAGTGGCGCGTCACCTGTATTCCTGGGACGCCGACCCGCGCTACTTCGATTACTACGAACGCACGCTGCTCAATCATCGGCTCGGCACGATTCAGCCGAAGACCGGGCACACGCAGTATTACCTGTCGCTGACGCCGGGGGCGTGGCGCACGTGGTCGAGCGAGGATCAATCGTTCTGGTGCTGCACGGGGTCGGGGGTGGAGGAATACTCCAAGCTCAACGACAGCATTTACTGGCACGACGACGCGGGGCTGTTCGTCAACCTCTTTATTCCCTCGGAGCTGAACTGGAGCGAAAAAGGCTTCAAGTTGCGGCAGGAGACCAAGTTTCCGGCGGAAGCGGCGACGACTCTGGTGGTGACGGCGGAGAAGCCGGTACAACTGGCGCTGCGGCTGCGCATTCCGGGCTGGCTGCAACAGGCGCCCACCGTCAAAGTGAATGGCAAGGCGCTCGATGCGACGGCCACGCCGGGCAGCTACGTGGCGATTTCGCGCGCGTGGAAGACGGGCGACCGCATCGAGATGGCGATGCCGATGCATCTCTCGATCGAATCGATGCCCGACGATCCCAAGACGCAGGCGGTGCTTTACGGACCTGTGGTGCTGGCGGGCGATCTGGGCAACGAGGGTCTCACGGAGCGCATGGTGAACGGGCAGGAAGGACCGAATACTTTCCGGCTGCAGATGCAGGCGCCGGCGTTCAAGGCGGCGGGCGACGATCCGGCTTCCTGGATCAAACCGGCGGATCAACCGCTGACGTTTCGCACCACGGGCCAACAGAAGGACGTCACGCTGGCGCCGCTCAATAGCATCACCGACAAGCGGTATTCGGTTTACTGGCAGGTGTCGTAGGGCTGGGCGGGCACCAGGGAGGCAGACCCGCCGGGGGGCGTTTTGCGGCCGGGAAAATAAAATGGGCGCAGCACATTGGCTGTGCTGCGCCCTCGAAGGGTTGCTTGTTAAGCTGCCGGTTAGAACTCGATATTGGCTCTCAGCTCGATACGGCGATAGTTTGTAGTGCTGATCTGGGTGGTGCTTTGCCCGAAGCTGAGACTCGTCGCGCTGATGCCACCCGCGCTGAACGCCGGGTGGTTGAAGACGTTCAGAAACTGGGCTTGAATGATCATGCGAAGGGATTCACGGATGGGAATGCTCTTGTTCAAGGCTGCGTCGGCATTGAACCAATGGAGTCCGTAAATGTAATTGAAGTTGGCCAATTGGCCGGCGGTTACATTGGGAGTGAAGTAATTGGGCGAAACCCCTCCGTTGGCGGCAACCAGGCTCGGGAAGGTCTGCACCCAAGGGCTTCCGATGCGCTGAACGGTCAGGGCGTTTTGTATCTGCTGCCCAGTGACACCGGACGCGAATACCACGCCGCTGTTGGCCGACGAATTCAGTGTGGCGTAGCCGCCGCTGAACTGAATGGGCGGTCCGCTTTGCATGATGATGATGGTCGAGATATTCCAACCGCCGAGGACTTCATCAGCCAGTTTGTTTCCGTTCAAGAACGCCTTGCCCTTGCCGAAGGGAAGGTCGTAGCCGCCGCTGGCATGGAAGATGTTGCGGATGTCATAGCTACTCGGCCGGTAACTGAGCTGGAGGTTGCGATCCGTGAGGTAGGAGCCGCCGGCGTTGGCCTGGTAGCCGTTCACGGGTCCGAGCACCAGCGAGTGAGACAAGGTGTAATTCAGGTTGAACTGCATTCCGTGCCAGTACCTCTGGCGAAGTTCAACCTGCAGCGAGTGGTAATTGGAGTGGCCCACGGCGTCCAGATAATTGACGGAATTCCCGGTGCTGAAAGGATTGACCTCCCAGAAGTTGATGGGATAACTGGTCCCCGCGCCACCCAGGCCCAGAGCCGCGCACGGAGAGAACTTTGCTCCGAACATGTTGCAGATATAACTCTGCGTGCCGGCCAGGGTATTGGCCACGGTTCCCACTGCCCCGGTGCCGCCGCTGGCGGCGGACTTCAATTGAGTGGTGAATTGGGTGTACAGGGAGCCGGTGGTAGTGCCAAACGCCGCCGCGAAGATGGGCAGCGGGACCTGTCCCGGCAGGCCCTGGTTGGCGAACGAATTGCCCTTGCCCGCGGCCTGGCTGATGGCCAGATTGCTCTGGGCGTTTTGGAATTCCTGGAGGAAGCCGTTGTTGAGAGTATCGACCTCGTTCAGGTTATAGTTAAACCAAGCGTGCTGGCCTTCATTGCCGACGTAGCGGACTTCCAAAGCCGAGCCAGCTCCGATCTGCCGCTCGATACCGAAATTCCACTGTTCCACGTAGGGCTGGCGGATATTTGGGTTCATGGCCCAAAACGAGGAGTTAAAGGACAGAGTCGATTCCGGGAGATTGGACGCCCAGGTCTGCGGGAAGAGCGCGTACTGCGGGAGCGTCTGGCCCAGTTTCAACGATCCGGGCAGGAAGGTTCCGACCGCCCCGGTGGTATCGGGAACCGCCGAGCCTGACTGGAAGAAGAAGGAGCCGGAATTGGAGGCATAGGCCCAGAAATTCTGCGCGCCCTCCTGGTACATCCTCTTCGACCATCCGGTGCGGATTACAGTCTTGCCATCCGGCAGAATCTTCCCGAGGAACCCACCGATCTTGGGGCTCCAGGCGAGCGCGGCAGCCGGTTGCGCGTTGACCCACTGGGTGGCGTAGGCATGCACATGCGAGTTGAAGGTAGGATTCGCGATGCCGCCGAGGGTGCCAGGCTGGAAGATGGCGCCCACCGTCGTGGGACCCCAAAGATTGGCTGGACTGGCGTTGGCGTAGGCCCCGTTCAGATCGTGGTCGTCGCCGACGATGTCGTTGCGGAAGCCAAAATTCAACGTCAGGTTGGGTTTGATACGCCAGCGGTCCTGAATGAAAATGTTGCCCGATTGCTGCACTTCATCCAGGTTGTAGGCGCCGAACGGCGCATACTGCCCGGTCTTGGTATTCAGGGGGCGCCCGCCACCACCGATGTATACGCCATCAACCTGTCCGATCAGCGTGGCATACAGGGCTGAGGCGCTGCCCTGCTGCGTGGTGTTCAGACCAGCAGCGGCCAGCGAGGCAATCAAGGGTGAATACGTCGGTTCGTTTCCGTTATAACCGAGGTAGATCTGGGGATACCCGCCGGGACCGTTCCAGTAGTGGTCCTGCTCATGGTAATAACCTCCGCCTGCCACAATGGTGTGATTGCCACGCTGCCAGGTTAAGGTATCGTTCCAACTCACCATGGGATAGTACGAGGAAATGGCCTGCCGTGGATAATTCCCGCCATACAGGCCGGTTCCGTAACCGAAGTAAATCTCCTGGACCTTGGTCAGGTCGAGGCCCAAGTTCTCCGGGTCAAAAATACTGTATTGATACATGTACCCGGCATGGAACTGATTAAACAGCGTGGGACGGAAGGTGTAGTCCACACCGAACCCCGCGATTTTATCGTTGCTGTTGCTCGACGTGAGATCGACGGTATCGATTCCGCCCGGCCAACTCGCGGCATTCGCGCCGGGGTAGACCGTCTTGGTCTGGGTGTAGGACAAGTTGAAGCGCAGCTTCTCGGTGGCATTGAAGTCGAAGCGCATCGCCGGGTAATAGATGGTCCTGATGGCGGCATACTGCCAGCTCAAAGTAGATAGGTTGGGATCGGACCCCGCCGTCAGGACTCCATCATTCAGAACGCCGTTGATGGCCGAGAACTCGGAGGCGACACTCGAATTGAGGACGTTGGTCCCGCCAGCGGCAACCCCGAGGCTGAGGAGGTTCACGGACTGAATAGAGCCGTTGGTCGCTTTGTACTGGAAGATTCCCTGCTGCGCGGTCTGGCTCAGTACGCTGTTGCTGGCAGTGATGCTGGATGGCTGTTTGGATTCGGCATAGGTGCCGAAGAAGAACAGCTTGTTCTTCCAGATGGGTCCGCCTATGCTGCCACCGAAATCGTTTAGCTTGACGATGTTTCGGGGCAGCAGGCGCGCGTTATTGAGCCAGGAGTTGGCGTTCAGGTCGGTGTTCTGGAAGTCCTCGAAGAGGCGGCCGTGAAAGGCGTTGCTGCCGCGGCGCGTCACGATGCTGATCTTCATGGCGGCCGTGCCGTTCCCGCTCAGATCCAACTGGGCGGTCTGGATGGTCATTTCCGCGACATCTTCAATGCGCGGATTCACCACCGAGGTGCCGTACGTAAAGCCGCCGCTGCGGAAGCGGTTGCTGATAGCCTGGGTGCCGTCGAAATCGGCGCTCACGATGGCGCCTCCCGGCATGTTGTTCCAGGTGCCGCCGGTCGAGCCGGGGCTGGTGGAACTCCAGCCGGGAATCAGGAATGCCAGGGCAAACATGCTGCGATTTTGCAGGGGGAGGCTGGTCACCTGCTTGGTGTCGATGGTGTCGGCCAGCACGCTGGATTCGGCTTCGACCAGCGGCATTTCACTGGTACTCACGGTAACCGACTCGGAGGTGGCGCCCAGCTTGAGCGGGACGTTAATGCTGGTGTTTAGAGAGGTCACCACCTGGACCGACGAGAACACCTGGGTCTGGAAGCCCTGGGCAGTAACAGTCAACTGATACATTCCGAAGGCCAGGCTGGGAAACGTGTACGTGCCGGTCGCCCCGGTGGGGGCCTTTTGCAGGATGTTGGTGCTCAGGTCCTTGATTTCCAACTGAGCGTTTGGAACGGCCGATCCGCTTGGATCGGTGACGGTGACGGTCACAGATCCGGTGGTGGTTGATTGTGCGATCGCACATGGAGCGAACATCGCAAACGCAGCCAATAGCAACACGGCTGCGGCAAAACCTTTCGATTTGGCGAACCTCATTGTTTGTGTACCCCTTACGTCAAACATTCGGGATGAGAACTCCCACGATCCCTTTCGCGAAAGCAGCGTCGCCGTCGTCCAGCAGACGAACTACTCCGCACGCAAGCTAGTGTAAGCGCTACCAGGATTTGTGTCAAGAGCTAATTTTGGAGCCGATTATAACTTTGCAGGAGCAAAAAGGGATTTAACCCGCGTACAATAGAGGCAACGCCATGAATCTTGAACAAGTGGCCCGGCGGGCCAAGGTTTCCACTGCGACAGTCTCCCGGGTGCTGAATAATGCAAGCGTAGTCAAAAGCTCGACGCGTGCGCGGGTGGTCAAAGCAATCGAGGAATTGAAATACCATCCGAATCTCCATGCCCGCAGCCTGGCGAAGGGCAAGAGCCGCACGATCGGTGTGATCGCCTCCAACATGGAGAACCCGTTTTTTTTCGATATCTACAAGACCATCGAGAGCGACGCCCACGCACGCGGTTATGAAGTAATGATGGCCAATACGGACTACCGGCCCGAGCAACTGGTCAGCAGTGTGCGACTGATGATCGGGCGGCGGGTTGCGGGACTGGCGGCGATCGTTTCCGAAATGGCGCCGGAGTTGATGGACGAGCTGAACGATGCCCGAATCCCGGTAGTTTTTTATGACGTCGGCACGCCGCGCGGCAACGTCACGAACATCCGCGTGAATTACCGGCGGGGCATCGAGAAAGTGGTGGACTACCTTTACAGCGTAGGCCATCGCCGCCTCGGGTTCATTGGACACCATGCGATTCTGGGCCCCATCAACGAACGTATGAAGGCGGTCATGGACGCGGTGGCGCGCATTCCTTCGCTCGAAGTGCGCTCAGCCGCCGATGCCGACACGCTGGAAGGCGGCCGCCAGGCGGCGCGCCAACTGCTGGCCACCGGTTATGATCCCACGGCCATCATCTGCGTCAACGACGTCACGGCGGTGGGGGTGCTGCGCGAATTGCGCGAGCGGGGAATCCGCGTTCCGGAGGACATGTCGGTGACCGGCTTCGATAATGTGAAGCTCTCGGAGTTCTGCCATCCCGCGCTAACCACGGTGCACATCCCGCGCGAACAGATTGGCCACATCATCTGCGAATCGCTGATGCCGAAGAGCGGGAAATCCGCAGTGGCCGATGTGGAGATTGTGATCGATCCGGAGTTCATGCTGAGGGACTCGACGGGGCCGGCGCCAGCGGGGAGCTAGCGTGGCTTAGCAGGCGTCGAGTTGGCAGGCGAAAGCGCCGCGAAGGCGCCTGCCCCACAATTGGCATGACATTTCTCACGTTCGTTGCATGCGCGACAGGCCTCGCTTGACATCGAACGAGCATGTACCTACGATAAGCTGGTGCAAGCGATTACAGCCTTATCCTCCGCGCCCGCTCTCCTCTTGCAGGCCGGACCGTCGCATCTGCTGACACTTTCGGGCGTCGATCTCGCCATCATCGTCTTGTATTTTCTGTCGGTGCTCGGCATCGGATTTTACCTGAAGAAGTATACGAAGACGGGCGAAGATTTCTTCCTGGCCGGCCGCGAAATGACGGCATGGGTCGCCGGTCTGAGTTTTCTGGCGGCCAATCTCGGATCGCTGGAGCTGATGGGCTGGGCCGGCGCCACATATCAATACGGCATTCTGGCAGCGCACTGGTATTGGATCGGCGCGGTTCCCGCCATGCTGTTCCTGGCGATAGTGATGATCCCGTTCTATTACATTTCAAAAACTCACTCGGTGCCAGGCTACCTCAAGCTGCGCTTCGGCGAACCAGCGCGGCTGCTCTCGGCGGTCTCCTTCGGCTTTATGACGGTGCTGATGAGCGGCATCAATATGTACTCGATGGCGCTGGTGTTGAAGGTATTCCTGGGCTGGGACATTTATTTCAGCATCTGGGTTTCTTCCATCACGGTGGCGTTGTATGTCGGCTTGGGCGGGCTGCTTTCGGCCATCTTTAACGAGGTGCTGCAGTTCGTGCTGATCTGGCTGGGCGCGCTGCTGGTTTCCATCATCGGGCTGATCGAGGCGGGCGGCTGGAGCGGCATGGTGGCGCGCATCCACGCCAATTTCCCCGCGCAGAACTACACCCACATGTGGAGCACGCTGGGTTCGTTCACCGGCAACCCCATGGGCATCAACTGGGTGGGCATCGTGTTCGGGCTGGGCGCGGTGATTTCGATGGGTTACTGGACCACGGATTTTCTGGTGGTGCAGCGCGTGATTTCCGCCAAGGACCTTCGCTCCGCCAAGCTGGCCCCGATCATCGGCGCCGCGTTCAAGATGTGCGTGCCCTTCATCGTGATCCTGCCGGGATTGCTGGGCCTGGCGCTGCTGGATAAACCGGGGTTGCACATGCTGGTCCCGGAAGGGCAGGCCGCGGCCACGGGTCTGCACAGTTATAACGAAGTGTTGCCGCTGATGATGCAGCGTTATCTGGGGCCGGGCTTGCTGGGACTGGGTGTCACGGCCCTGATTGCCGGCTTCATGTCCGGCATGGCGGGCAATGTCAGCGCCTTCGCCACGGTGTGGACTTACGATATCTACCGCGCAGTATTCCGCAAGGAAGCTCCCGATGCGCACTTTGTGAGCGTAGGCCGCTGGTGCACGATTCTGGGCGTGCTGGTCTCGATCGGGACGGCATACCTGGTGATGTCGTTCAAGAGCATCATGGATTACGTGCAGGCGCTCTTCAGCTTCTTTATCGCGCCGCTGTTCGCCACGGTTCTGCTGGGCATGCTGTGGAAGCGGGCCACGCGGGCGGGCGGATTCTGGGGTCTGCTGGCGGGAACGGGTTCCTCGATCGGCATGTACACCTGGGTGAAACTGGACCCCACGGCGATTCGGTACATCGCGCTGTCGCCGTTTGCGAAGGATATGGCCGAGAACATGTTCCGGGCGCTGTGGTCGGGCATCATTTGCGCGGTTGTCACGGTTGTGATCAGTCTGCTGACCAAGCCGACTCCGGAGAAGGAACTGGCCGGTCTGGTGTATGGCTGCACGGAGATTCCGTCGGAAGGCTCTCTCAAAATCTACCAGCGGCCGATCTTCTGGGCCGGCGTGGTATCGGGCGTGTTTGTAATTCTGCAAATCATTTTCTGGTAAAGGTGAATCATGCATCGACCTGGAATGCTCTCGATATGGTTTTTTATCGGCCTTCTGCTGCTGGCCTACGGAATTTTGATTCTGGGCGCGGGCATTTTTCAAGTCTTGTATCCGCCCACACACCCGTTGCGGCTGGCCGAACTGCACGCTGGAGTCTGGTGGGGCGGTTTACTGATCGTGATCGGTCTTTTTTATTCGATAAAGTTCCGGCCAGGGAGGCATAAATAGATGTCCAACAACAAACCTCGCAAGATGACGTTCGGTCTGATCGTAGGAAATCGCGGGTTTTTTCCCGATCATCTGGCCCAGAGCGGGCGCACGGAGATGATCGCAGCCATCGAGAAAGCAGGCCACGACGTAGTTGCCGTCGGGCCGGAGGAAACCAAGCACGGCGCCGTCGAAAGCCGCGCCGACGCTTCGCTCCTGGCGGAGTTATTCCGCAAGCACGGCGACAAGATCGACGGCATCATTATCACACTGCCGAATTTCGGCGAAGAGCGGCCCATTGCCGACACCTTGCGCGCCGCCAACCTGGCCGTTCCGGTGCTGGTGCAGGCCACTCCCGACACGCCCGGCCTGATGAGCATCAAGGACCGGCGCGACAGCTTCTGCGGCAAGATGTCGACGTGCAACAACCTGACGCAGTACCGGATTCCGTACTCGCTGACCACGCTGCATACGGAAGCGCCGGGTTCGGATGTGTTCGCCAAAGACCTGGCATGGTTCGCCGGCGTCTGCCGCGTGGTGAAGGGTCTGCGGCGTCTGCGCATCGGCGCCATCGGCGCGCGGCCGGCGGCCTTCAACACGGTCCGCTACAGCGAAAAGATCCTGGAGAACAACGGCATCTCGGTCGAGCCCATCGACCTTTCCGAGATTCTGGGCCGCATCGCCAAGATGGGGGACAAAGACGCCGCGGCGCAGGCCAAGCTGGATTCGATCAGGAAGTACGTCTCGACCGACGCCGTACCGGCCGCGGCCCTGATGAAGATGGCCAAGCTGGGAGCGGTGATCGACCAGTGGATGGCGCAGACGGAAGTGGCCATCAGCGCGGTGCAATGCTGGACTTCGATCGAAGAATACTTCGGCGTGGTGCCCTGCACGGTGATGAGCATGATGAGCGAGAACCTGATGTCGAGCGCCTGCGAAGTGGATATTTGCGGCGTGATCGGCATGCACGCGCTGCAACTGGCTTCAGGAACGCCCAGCGCGCTGCTGGATTGGAACAACAACTACGGCGAGGATCCCGACAAGGCCGTCTGCTTCCATTGCAGCAATCTGCCCAAGCATTTCCTCCGCAAGGCGAAGATGGATTTCCAGGAGATTATAGCCGGCACGGTGGGCCGTGAGAACACTTACGGGACGTGCGTGGGCCTGGTGAAACCGGGTCCCATGAGTTTCGCGCGCTTCTCCACCGACGACAGCCACGGCACCATTCGGGGCTACCTGGGCGAGGGCCAGTTCACCGACGATCCGCTGAGCACCTTCGGCGGGGCCGGGGTGGTGCACATCCAAAACCTGCAGGGCCTGCTGCGCTACATTTGCGAGCGGGGCTTCGAGCACCACGTGGCCGCCAACCTGTCTTCGGTAGCGGCGTCCGTGCGGGAAGCCACTACGCGGTACCTCGGTTGGGATATCTACAGCCACAGCTAGGAAGAATAGGAGAAAAAAGAAGTCAGGAGTCAGAAGACAGAAGTCAGAATCCCGTTCTGACTTCTGACTCCGGGCTTCCGACTCCCCAAGGTTTTTATGAGCATCGTAGCCGGAGTTGATTTCGGAACCCTGAGTGTCCGGGTGTCCATTTTCGATAGCGCCAAGGGCAAGCTGGGCGCGGGGGGCGGCGAGTATCCGCTGCATCGTAAGAAGGAAGATCCGGATTACGCCACCGAGAGCCATGCGGATCACATGACCGCGCTGGCGGCTGCCATGCGCGGCGCGGTCCAGGCCGCGGGAATCGATGGAAAGTCGATTGCAGCCGTGGCTCTCGATACTACCGGATCGAGCGTCATCCCGGTGGACGCGAAGCTGGAACCGATCGACGACTACTACCTGTGGTGCGACCATCGCGCGTGGAAGGAAGCCGCGGAGATTACCGCGCTGGCGCACGAGCGGCGCCTGGAAGCGATCAACTGGTGCGGCGGTATTTATTCTTCCGAGTGGGGATGGGCCAAGCTGCTGCACTGGCTGCGCCACAACCCCGAAAAGCGCGCCCGCTTTGCGACCGCGTTGGAGCATTGCGACATGGTGGCGGCGGTGCTGTGCGGCATCCACGATCCGGCGGCCGTTCCGCGGAGCGCCTGCGCCATGGGCCACAAGTGGATGTGGAATGCGGCGCTGGGCGGGCTGCCGCCCGAGGACTTTCTCACCGCGCTCGATCCGCTGCTGGCCGGTGTGCGCGCGAAGATGGCGGGGCGTTACGAAACTTCCGACAAGATCGCCGGCCACCTTTGCGCCGAATGGGCGGAAAAGCTGGGGCTGCGCGCCGGCATCCCGATTCCGGTGGGCGCGTTTGACGCGCACTGGGACGCGATTGGCGCGGGCGTAGGAATTGGCGATGTGGTGAATGTAGTGGGCACTTCCACTTGCATCATGGCGCTCGGTGAAAAGCCCAGCCTGATTCCCGGAGTGTGCGGCGTGGTGAAGGGTTCGATTGATCCGTGCCGCGCCGGTATTGAAGCCGGCCTTTCCGCCACGGGCGATATCTTCGAAGCCATCGCGCGGCGCGCGGGGAGCACGGTTGGAAAGCTTTCGCGCGGCTTGGAAAACTACGCCGCCGGCGAGACGGGACTGCTGCATCTCACCTGGGACAACGGCGACCGGACCGTGCTGGTGAATCCCGAATTGAGCGGCGTCACGCTGGGCTGGCGGCTGACCGGCACGGCGCAGGACGAACTGTTCGCCGCCATCGAAGGGACGGCCTTCCATACGCGCGTGATTCTGGAACGGATGGAAGAGCACGGCGTTCCCGTCCGCCAAATCATCAACGGCGGGGGCATCCCGCAAAAGAACCACGTGCTCAACCAGGTTTACGCCAACGTGATGGCGAAGCCCATCCTGGTGCCCGCCGGTGACGTCACCAGCCTGGGCTCGGCAATCTTCGCGTTCCTGGCCGCCGGCACTTTCCCGACCATCCAAGAGGCCCAGGCGGCGCTATGCCCCAAGTACAAGACAGTGGAACCGCAGCCGGCGCAGGCCGCGGTCTATGCGGAACTGTACCCGCTTTTCCGCCAGCTTTATTTTTCGCTGGGACAGCGGCAATCGCCCGCGGCTGGGATCGGCGAAATATTGCCGGAGTTGCGCAGGATCGCGGCTCAGGCGCGAGGAGGAAAGAGTGCTGGAAAAACTGCGCGCTGAGGTTTTAGAGGCCAACCTGGAACTGGTGCGGCACGGCCTGGTGATTTACACATTCGGAAACGCCAGCGGCATTTCACGCGAGCAGGGGCTGGTGGCCATCAAGCCGAGCGGCGTGCCGTACGACAAGATGACGCCCGCCGACATGGTGATTACCGATCTCCAAGGCAACACGGTGGAAGGCGCGCTGCGCCCCTCTTCCGACCTGGCGACGCACCTGGCGCTTTATCGCGCGTTTGCGGCGCTCGGCGGCGTGGTACACACGCACTCGCGTCACGCCACCGCATGGGCACAAGCCGGCCGCGAAATTCCCTGCTTCGGAACCACCCACGCGGACTACTTTCACGGCCCGGTGCCGCTGACGCGGCCGCTGAGCGCGGAGGAAATCGCAGGCGAATACGAGGCCAACACGGGCGTCGCCATCATCGAGCGCCTCGAAGGGCTTGACCCGCTGGGCTGTCCCGGCGTGCTGGTACACGGACACGGGCCATTCACCTGGGGCAAGACGGTGATGGACGCGGCGCACACCGCCGTCATTCTGGAGGAACTGGCGGCGATGGCCTGGATGACGGTGACGATCAATCCCGTCGCCCAGCCGATTTCGCAGGCACAGCGCGACAAACATTACTTCCGCAAGCACGGGCCCAAGGCCTACTACGGACAGGGATAGACAAAGTGAGGCAGGGCTAACTCCGCAGCCGCAGGGCAAACCAGACCAGCCCGAACACCAGCAAGCCGCCGGCCGCAACCTTCCGCGCCAACCGTGGCAGCCGGAAGATAACCAGCCCCAGAATGGCGATGAGCGCCAATTCCGCCACGGCCGCGCCGCCCAGCACATATCCGGCGTGATAACCCGTGGTCTGGAGGAACAAGCGGAAGTACAGACCGTGGAACGCGCCTAAGACGCCGGCGATGGCCCAGCGCGCCCCGGCTTGCGGCAGCAGCAGAATCTCCAAGGCCAGATAGGCCACCGTGAGCGCGCCGGCGGCTTCCACAAATCGCGGCGCCGGTTGCCACAGAGCGTGCGGCTCGACCAGCGCGCCGGCCGCTTGTCCCAGCAGGAACATGGCCGCCAACGCCACCAGTTGGCCGCGGCCGCGCGCCACCAGCACCAACGCGGCCAGGAAGAGTAACTGGACCGCGCCGCCCAGCGCACGCATGGCGCCCGCGGCCGATTCTGAAATCGCCGTCTCAGCCCTTGTGGGCGGACGGAACCGCAGGGTGGCGTGGGTGAACGAGATGTCGAAGAGCGCCTGGTCGTGGTTGCCGTCCATTTCGGCGCGCAACAGGTGAACGTGGTTGGGAACGGTGGCGGCGGCCAGGGTACACTGCACGTCCACCACTTCGACCGGCGCGGCAAACTGGTAATCGGCTTCGCACACGTAGAAGCCGCTTTCCGGGCGGGGCGCGCAGCTCGCGTTCAGCAGTTGCGCGCCCGCGAAGCGCACGTGGTTGAGCAGCGTGCGCTCGGGCGCGGCCACATGCGAGATCTCATAGAGCGGCATGCGCAATTCGTAATGCGCGCGGGCCCCGGAGATGGTGAGATCGCCGGAGCTAAAGCTGACCGCGTGCGGCCATGCGGGCGCGGCCAGCAGCACGAATATCAGAGCGGCGCGAGGCCGCCCAAAGCGAAGCGGCCGCACACTACTGCTTCACTTCGGCCTCGATGGCTTCAAGTTCCTTGCCGGCTTCGGCCCACTTGCCTTGCGAGGCTAACTCACGGTAGCGGCGCAGGTGGTCGCGAATGCGCGCCAGGCGGGCATCCGCGGCCGGCGTTGCGCTCGCCGCCGGTTGCGCGCCCGCCGCAGCGGGCGCGGCCGCCTGGCGAATCAACTGTTGGGCGCCGATCGAGAGCTGGCCCAGCGCGTCATCGTAAGTGTCGGCATAAATCAGCCGGCTGCCCACGGCCAGCACGATCTTCTTCAATTGCGGCATGCTGCCCTGGTTGGCCTGAATGTAAATCGGGTCGACGTACAGGAAGGTGTTGCCCACCGGCAGGACCAGAATCTGCCCGCGCAGCACGTGTGAGCCCTGCTGGTTCCAGAGCGAGAGGTCCTTGGAAATGTTGGGGTCCTGGTTGATATAGGCAGCCACGTTCATGGGGCCTGGAATGAGTTCCTGCTTGGAGAGCAGGTAGACCACGCTCTCACCCAGGTGGGCGCCATCGCAGCGCGCCGCCATCAGGCCGATCAAATTGTTCTTGCTGCGCGGCGTAAAGGGGATCAGAAGCAGGAACTCGGGCTTGTCTTCCCCGGGCAAAGTGGCCATCACATAAGTAGGCGTGACGGGCGTCGAGCTGTTGTCCTGCCCGGAAGAGTACAGCGCCAACTCCCAGACATCCTCCTTGTTGTAGAAGGACTGCGGGTCCAGCATGTGGTACGTGCGGTAGATTTCGGCCTGCACCGAGAAAAGCGTTTCGGGGAAGCGCGCGTGGCGGCGCAGATCGGCCGGCATGCGGGCGGCCGGAAGAAACAGCTCGGGAAACAGGTTCTGGTAGGCGCCGATGATCGGATCGTCCGGCGCGAAAACGTACAAGTGCGTCTCGCCATCGTAGGCGTCGATGGTCGCTTTGACGGCGTTGCGAATGTAATTGAGGGTGGGGAAACCGGGGACGTCGACGGGGCGCGAGTAGGGATGCGCCTCGGAGGTGGTGTAGCCGTCAACGATCCAGACCAGCCGGCCTGCATCGTTGATCACCATGTATGGGTTTTTGTCCCATTCCAGGAAGGGGGCCAGCTCCTGCACGCGTTCCCGCACCTTGCGGCGGATCATCATGCGGCTGTTGGGAGTGAGGTAACCGGTCAGGAGAATATTCGGCTCGCCTTCCCGCACGGCGGCGGCCAGCCGCATCAGGAAAGAAGAAATCGGAAAGCCGCCCTTGCCTTCATAGCGCGACGTCTCGTACTTTTCGCCCGAGGGGTAATTGAACTCGGCCTCGGCGGTATTGACGAACACCGGCTCATGCGTGACTTCCCCGTAATAGATTTCCGGCCGGGTCAGCTTGAGACTGTCGGTGTGGATCTTGGGCGGCGCGTCTTCGATCATCAGGACGGGCAGCCCGTCGGAGGTCATCTTGCTGACTTCCGAGAGCACCAGGCCGTAGCCGTGCGTGTAGATGAAGGCGGGGTTGATCCAGTTGTTGCGCGCGTCCGGAAGATTGGAGATATCGAGCTCGCGCGGCGAAAGCAACACCTCGCGGTATTGGCCGTCGATGGTATAGCGGTCCACGTCGCTATCGTGGAAGTCGTAGTAAGTGCGCAGCGCCTGACGCTGGGTGATGGTGTCGTGGTAGGGCTGAAAGTCCCACAGGCGTACGTTGTCGAGCAGCGCTTTGTGCTGGGTGGTGTCGATGGCGGCCTCGGGACGCGCGTTGAATTCGATCGCGTGGACCCGCTGCTCCAGGCCGTAGGCGCTGAGGGTAGCGTGGATGTGGGTCTGGATGTAAGGCTTTTCGAGCGAGATTTCATTGGGCCGCACGTACAGGGCGGAAACCAGGCGGGGAGCTGCGAAGGAGACCACCAGCGCCAGCGCCATGAAAGCGGCCAGGATCCAGCGGCCGGCCAAAACAAAAGCCGCGGCCGCAAAACAGGCGGCGATCAGCAGCCATTGGAGCGGCAAGCCGACGAACTGATCGACGTAATCCACGCCCACCAGGAACGTGCCGTGCTCGTTGTAGACCATTTCGTACCGGCCCAGGAAGAAACGCACCGCCAGCGCCAAGAGCAGAATCACGGCCGCGCCGCGCAGGAAGCGCGATTCCAGACCGCCTTCCAGCTTGAAGATGGCCGGATCGATTTCGCGCGTCTGCTGGAAGTCGGCGAGTTTGTGGCGCAATTGCCAGCCGCGCGCCACCAGCCAGTACAGCAGGATGGCGACGATCACCAGCGCCAGCACGTAGCCGCGCAGCATGCCATAAAACGGCAGATCGAAGAGATAGAACGAAAGCGGCTTGTCAAACACCGTATCGTGCCAGCCGCTGGCGGAGGCGGGCAGGCCGCGGGAACCGGCGAAGCGCACCACCGTCCAGGTATCGATGGCGGCAGCCGCCACCAGGTACCCGATCAGCAACAGCACCACTGTGGAAATGCGGGAGTAAAGGCGGTGTTGGCCGAGGGAGGCGCCGGCGAACTTCACAGCGCGGGCGTGGGTAATCCATAAGGCCGCAAAAGCCAACAGGGTGGCCAGGGTGACGGGGGCAATGCCGTAATACAGCATGCTGAGCCAGGTGTGAAATTGTCCGAGTTCCTTCCACCATTCAATCTCGATGGCGTAGGAAGCGAATGAGCGGGCGCCGAGGAGCAGCAGTCCGAGAACGACAAAGAACGCGATGCGGCCCGCACGGGAAGTTCGTGCGTGCCGCTGTTCGATTTCACGGGGCATGCCCCAAGCGTATCACCCCAAAAGGCGAGGGAGGCATTTTTCTGATTGCAGAACGCCCGGCGACTGGCCTCTTTGTCCCAAGGCGCCCCCATTGCGCCGCGTGGGCAGAGCGGTCTGTCAGCGGTCTTGGGCATGAGAAAAGGTGAGAAAAGGGGGAAGACGCGTTTCTCTTGCCGGGACAATTCAACCGCTCGACAACCGCGGCGCTGAATTGGAGCCCACCCGCGCGGACCGTGGTATCGGAGTGGTGGACGACATCGGATCAACGGGTACGCCCGCTCACGGACCAACTACTTGCGCAACGACGACGGAAGCACGGTAACCGGGGCCGCGTTCCGGACATGCGCCCGCTACCTCGGAGTCTTCTGTCGTTAACAAGTCAAGTTGTCCGGTTTTAATAATTAGTGATCTGTCCGCTTTGTGAAACAAAGCGATGCGGCCTTTAGGCCGCCGCCTTGTGGGTTTTGGGTTTGGCCTTTGCTTTGGTTTTGCTCAAAACAGAAGCCGTAGTCGGCGCGGTGGGAAAGGGGGAATCCCGCGTCTGTTGCGGGATTTCCAAGGGAGTGTGGAAGCCGGTGGAAACCTGCTTTTGGTTTTCGCCGGCTTCCACACTCCCGCCTTTTCCACGGCGCTCTTTGGGTGTCGCGCTGACCAGCTTTTCTCCCGTGGGGCTATAGCGGCCCACTACGTGAGGGCCGTAGCGGATCGAAACGGTTCCATCCAGGTGTTCGTGGATCGTTACCGTGCTTCCCGCCAGGCTGTTGCGGAATCGTGTCTTGTTGATCTGCCACCACCGGTCTCTGACTGCCACGGTGTTGTCCTTTTCCACCACGCGCTCAGTTTGCACCGTGAAGATCCAGTTCAGGTCGGTCCGGCTGGTGCGCCGAAACGCCGTGCCTTTCTCCGCCGCCGGCACTTGGAACTTGCCGTTAAACTCCCCGATGTACCGTTCCCGCAGAAAGGCATTGGCGCCCTCCGCGCTGGTGATCCCTGCCAGCCGGAGTTCCTGCGGCAAGCGCCCTTGCCAAGTCCCAAAACTGCGCTCCGACCGCCCCCGCGCCTGCGGCGAATAGGCCGCGATCATTTGCACTCCCAACTCCTTCATCGCCCGCCCAACCTGCGTCAGACGGTGCTTATCCACCTTTTCCCCTTCCTTCACCGTGACGAAAAAGTGACTCCCCCGGTCGCTGTACAAGGCGCAGAACAGGCCCTGCTTTTCGATTACCTCGCGCAAGCCGGCCATCACCGTCCGCGTCGATTCCTCCTCCACCAACTGCGCGTAGTAGATCTCACTGGTGGCGTCGTCCAGAATCACGATCAGGTCATACCAGCGATCATCGTTCAGCCAGCGATGCTTGCTGCCGTCGATGTGCAGCAGCATCCCAGGCAACGGCCGTCGCGGCCGCCTCCGCCGGTGCGGCCCCCGCTTGTGCCGTTTGGCCACCAAGCCGGCTCCTTGCAGCGCTTTCTGTACCCAGGTGTAGCTCAACTGGATCGCGTGTTCCGCCTGCAGCTTTTCGTGGAAGTGCCGGATGTTCAGGTCGTAGTAGGTTTCTTTGTAGAGCCCCAGCACCTTCTCTACGGTTGCCAGAGGAATACGCTGCGCGCTCGGCTTCCCCCTGCGCCGGTCGGCCAAGCCGGTATAGCCATCCCTCTCCAGTCGCCCCCGCCACCGGCGCATGGTCCGATCCGTCACCCCGATGATTTCTGCCGCCGCCCACCAAGTGATCTTCTTCGCCATTGCCTTCAACAACACGTCTTGAACTTTCATCATCCGCTCCAACTCGGCAGCGGAGTACTGCTGGGTTTCGTCCACCACCCAGCATCACCCGCCCCGGCTCAAGCGGACAGATCACGTGTGAACTCGACCGGACAACTCACATACTAGCGACAGCTACCTCGGAGTCTTCTTGACTCCACGCTCGCGTTATGCGAGCATGGACTCGTGAACGTGATCAGTTCGATGACCCTCAAGAGGTACGCGGCTCTTCACGCGGATGCAGCCGAGGAATTATTGCGGTGGAGAAAGGCAGCCAGCCACGCCGTTTGGCGGGACGTTAACGAGGTTCGCCTACACTTTCCGGATGCCGACCAGTACAAGTCGCTGTTGATTTTCAACATCCGGCATAATTACTATCGCCTGATCGTGAAGGTTGACTACCGGGCAAAGCTCTTGATGGTCAAAGAATTCCTTACTCACAAGGAATACATGCGAGGAGGCTGGAAACAATGGGCGCGCTAGTCATCGACAACAAGAAATACGCTCGGGTATTGGCGAAGGTCCTGCCCCGGGTGATCGCAACCGGCGAAGAGCATGAACGCATGCTGGCCGAAGTCGAGAAGCTGATGGATAAGGGCGAGCATCGCACCGCGGAAGAGGACGCCGCCCTTGACCTGATGGTTCGTTTGATCAAGGACTACG
Organism: Bryobacterales bacterium; assembly: GCA_963842505.1. Lineage (GTDB taxonomy): Bacteria > Acidobacteriota > Terriglobia > Bryobacterales > Bryobacteraceae > PALSA-129. Next base: position 1,776,165 of record CAWJGZ010000001.1, on the reverse strand, counting down.
AAGGGGAACATCATCCCCTGCGCGATCCGAGCCCTCGCGAAATGTTGGTGTATCTGATGGAACAACGGAGTTTGAAGCAAGCCGACCTTCTTCCAATTTTCAAATCCAGAGGCTACATATCCGACGTCATCAACGCGAAGCGCGCTATCAGTAAAGTCCATGCCAAGCAGCTTGCAGGGTTCTTCAAGGTCTCGGCAAGCCTATTCATCTGACTCATCGGCGTTCACGCCCAGGAAGCCCATGAGAAGGGACCTTCCGTATCAGACCTATACGAAGACGCGCCTGCACGGGGCCCGATTCCCGCTTCACCGGGCGCTGCCTGCCCAATTGCCTGCAACCCCTGATCTTGATAGACTTAAACATTAAGTAGTTATTCGTTTGAGCCGGGGTCTGTAAATTGAAGGTCCGCGTCTTCCTGCTATCGATTACTGCGTGCCTGGCGCTGGGAGCGGCAACCCCCACAGTGCTGGCTCCGGAAAGCATTGTAGAGAATTACTGCACTGCCACGCGCGGGCAGAATCAGATGATCCAGGCCGCCAGCATGGATGTCGAGATCGCGGCGGCAATTCCCAAGCTCAAGAAACAAGGTAAGTTGCATGCTCTGCGCCGTATCACCGCGCTGGGGCACATCACTTACGAGATGTTGCGCTTTGAAGGCGACGGAACGGTGAAGAGCCAAGTGATCAACCGGTACCTGGCGGCCGAAGCCGAAGCGCAGGAAGAGCCGGGAGCATCGGTCGCGGTGACGCCCGAAAATTACAGTTTCAAGTACGAAGGCCGCCAGCAAGTGGACGGGCGGGACGTACACGCGTTCCAGGTGACGCCAAAACGCAAACGCCAGGGGTTGTTTAAGGGCGAAATCTGGATCGACGCCCAGACATTCCTGCGCGTGCAGGAATCGGGCTACCTGGTGAAGTCGCCGTCGATTTTTCTGAAGAGGGTGGCTTTCGTCCGCAAGTACGCAATCCGCGACGGAATTTCGGTGCCGACGGAAGTACGCAGCGTAGTGGACACGCGGCTGGGCGTCGGCAAACTGGAAATGACCATCCAGTTCAGCAACTACGCGTACGATACGCGGGCGGCTGACGAGGAACCCGAGGTTCAAGAAGCGCGGCCGGAACGTTCCGTTCGAGTGGAGAATACATGAGGACGCTGTTTCTGAATCCCCCATCTTTCGAAGGCTTCGATGGCGGCGCCAGCTCGCGCTGGCCGGCCTCGCGGGAGATCGAATCCTACTGGTATCCGGTGTGGCTCTGCTACCCGGCGGGGATGCTGCCGGACAGCAAGGTGCTGGACGCGCCGCCGCACAAAGTGTCCATCGAGCAGACCGTCGAGACGGCCAAACAGTTCGAGCTGCTGGTGCTCTACACGTCGACGCCCGGTTTTCACGTGGACGTGAAAATGGCCGAGATGATGAAGGACGTCAACCCCAAGCTGAAGGTGGCATTCGTGGGGCCGCCGGTGACGACCGAGCCGGACAAGACCCTGCTCGGAACCCCGGCCATCGATTTCGTGGTGCGGCGCGAGTTCGATTATCAGATCGCGGACTACGCCAGGGGCAAACCGCTGGAAGAGATCGCCGGGGTCAGCTTCCGCAAAAACGGCCAGGTGGTCAACAACCCGGAAGCGCCGGCCATCGAAGACCTGGACGCCCTGCCGTGGGTGACGAAAATCTATAAGCGCGATCTGGACATCACGCGCTATAACGTGCCGTTTCTGCTGAACCCCTTCGTCGCGCTGTACACCTCGCGGGGCTGCCCGGCGCTGTGCACTTTCTGCCTGTGGCCGCAAACCCACTCGGGGCACCGCTGGCGGCTGCGTTCCACCGGCGACGTGGCCAACGAAGTCCGCTACGCCATGGAGCAGTTTCCGCAGATGAAGGAACTGTTCTTCGACGACGACACCTTCAACTACCGCAAAGAGCGCACCATCGAGCTGTGCAAGAAGCTGCAGCCGTTGAAAGCGACGTGGTCCTGTACATCGCGCGTCACCACCGATTACGAAACCCTGAAGGCCATGAAGGAAGCCGGCTGCCGGCTATTGATCGTGGGATATGAATCGGGCGATCCGCAGATTCTGAAGAACATCAAGAAGGGCGCCACGGTGGAGATGGCGCAGCGCTTCACGGCGAACTGCAAGAAGCTGGGCCTGCTGGTGCACGGCGACTTCATCATCGGGCTGCCCGGCGAGACTCGCGAGAGCATCCGCAAGACCATCGACTTTGCCAAGAAGCTGGACACGGAGACCATTCAGGTGTCGATTGCCCATCCGTATCCGGGCACGGAATTCTACGACTACGTCAAAAAGAACAAGCTCATCACCATCGATTCGATGACCGACGACACCGGGCACCAGCTTCCCAACATCATCTATCCGGGCCTGGACCGGGGTGAGCTGGTGGATTTCGTGGAGCGTTTCTACGGCGAGTATTTCTTCCGGCCGCGGGTGATCTGGCGGATCGTGAAGAAGGCCATATTCAACGGCGACGAGCGCAAGCGGCTCACCAAGGAAGCACGGGAATACATGGCGCTGCGGTCCAAGCGGAAAAAGTTTGTGGCCGATCACAAGGCGGCCGCCAAGACGGCGCCGGTGCCTGCCAGTTCGGGCGATTGACGGCGGGCATGAGCTCCGAAGCGGCGCGCCTGCGGCTCAAGACCTGGACCTGCCTCCCGGTGGTGGTGCTGGCTAACGCCTTCGGCGATTTCTTCTTGAAACGGGGCATGCCCGGCTCACTGGGGACTCCCTTGGAATATATCGGCGCCTTGTTCCAGCCGTGGGTGGCGCTGGGCGTAGTGCTGCTGATTGTCTGGCAGCTTTCGCGGATGGCGCTGCTGAGCTGGGCGGACCTGAGCTACGTGGTGCCGGTGACCGCCGTGGGCTACGTGGTAGTGGCGCTGCTGGGGCGGCTTTTCCTAGACGAACATATCACCGTGGCGCGATGGGCCGGCATCGTGCTGATCGTGGCCGGTGTGGCGCTGGTGGGCGGCGGCACGGAGCCGCAGACCACCGAATCGCACCACGGCGCGGGGGCGGCCCGGTGAAGTGGCTGATTGTGGGGATCATGGTGGCGGCCACCACGGCGAGCGAGGTGCTGCAGGCATACGGCATGCGGCGGCACGGCGAGATCCGCGATTTCCGGCCGGGCGCGTTGCGGCGCGCGCTGGCGCTGATGGCGCGCAACCGCTACGTGATTGCGTCGGTGGTTTCGATGGCCGTCTCCTTCTTTGCGCTCATGAAGCTGCTGTCCGTGACGGACCTGAGTTTCGCCGTCCCGGTATCAGCGGTCACCTACGTGCTTGAGACGGTACTGGCCAAATACGTTCTGAAGGAACGCGTCAACCGGCTGCGCTGGGCGGGCGCGGCGCTGGTCATATGCGGGGTGGCGCTGGTTTCCCTGTGATTCTCCTGTCGATACCGGCAATCGCGGCGGCGGCCTACTACTTGCTGGCGGTAGTGGCGGCGGCGGTGTGGCGCAAGCGGTTGGCGTGGCACGGCGGGGCGGGATCGAGGCCCCCGGTTTCCATCCTGAAACCGGTGCATGGGAAAGATCCGCACTTCTACGAAGCCATCCGGTCGCACGCCCTGCAGCACTATAAGCAGTACGAAATTCTCTTCGGATTCGCGGATGCGGGCGATCCGGCGGTGGCCGAGATCGAGCGGCTGAAGCGCGAGTTTCCGCGGCTGCCCATCGAGGCCGTACTGGTTTCGAGCGACGCGCCCAACGCCAAGGTGGGCATACTGGCGGAACTGGCGCGGCGCGCGCGCTACGAAGTGCTGCTGGTGAACGACAGCGACATCGCGGTGGAACCGGGATACCTGGAAGAGGTCACGGCGCCGCTCTCCGATTCCGCGATCGGCCTGGTGACGTGCCTGTACCGCGCGCGGGCGGACTCGGCGGCGGCCGGTTGCGAAGCCTTGGGCATCTCGACCGAGTTCGCGCCCAGCGTGATGGTGGCGCGCCTGCTGGGACAGGCGGAATTCGCGCTCGGATCGACCATGGTCTTTCGCGCCGAGACGCTGCGGCAGATCGGCGGCTTCGAAGCCATTGGCAAATACCTGGCCGACGATTACCAACTCGGCAAGCACATCCGCGCCCTGGGCCTGCGCATCGAGTTCGCGCCGGTGGTGGTGGAGACCTGGCTCGGCGGCGGTTCGTGGGCGCAGGTGTGGCGGCACCAGTTGCGGTGGTCGCGGACCATCCGGGTGTCGCGTTTCTGGGGTTATTGCGGATTCGGAGTCACGCAGGCCACCGTGTGGGCGCTGGTGGCGCTGGCCGCCGGCCAGTGGTGGGCGGGCGCGGCGGCGCTGGCCCTGCGGCTGGCCGCCGGCGTGATGACCGGCGCGGGAATCCTGGGCGACCCCAGAGTGGCGTCGCGCTTCTGGCTGATCCCGGTGCGCGATCTCTTCGGATTCGCGGTTTGGGTGTGCGGCTTGTTCGGCCGCCAGGTGGAGTGGCGGGACCACCAGTTGCAACTGCGGGCGGACGGCAGCATTCTGACCGGGCCGAGCCAGGGCGGGCCGGGCGGACCGGCTTGATTTCGGAGTTCCAGCCGAGTTACGCTCTATGCAGGCCTGCCGATTTAAGAGTTTAGGGTCTGTATTCCGCCTGTATATCACTAATGAAAACCGGGCGGGCCGCGGAGATTCAAGTGATCCTATTGCTGTTCGGACCACCGGGATGCGGAAAAGGCACGCAAGCAGCGCGCCTGGCGGACCGCCTCCAGATCCCGGCCATCTCAACGGGCGAAATATTCCGGGCGGAGTGCAAGGCCGGAACGGACTTGGGCCGGCTGGCCTACAAGGTGATATCGAACGGCAGGTTGGTGGGCGACGATATTGTGAACGCCATGGTAGCGTCGCGCATCGCACGGCCGGACTGCGCGGGCGGATTCCTGCTGGATGGGTATCCGCGCACGGTGCCGCAGGCGGAGCAGTTTGCGGCGCTGCTGCGGGAGCGCGGATTGCCGGACCCTACGGTGATTTACCTGCAAGTGCCCGAAGACGTGCTAGTGGCACGTTTGACGGCTCGGCGCCAATGTCCCAAGTGCCTGCGCATCTACAACACCATGTGGCAGCCGCCGCGGCAGCCTGAGCGGTGCGACGACGATGGCGAAAAATTGATCAGCCGGGAGGACGACCAGGAAGCTGTGATCCGCCAGCGCATGGCCGCTTACCGCGAACTCACCGGCCCGGTGCTGGGTTGGTACGGCGAAGGCGCCGTGCACACGGTGGACGGCGCCCTGCCTCCCGAGGAAGTGGCGCGCGCCATCGAAAATACGCTGTTGCAAGCGACAGTACGGTAGCTGGAGAGCAGAGGGGCGCGCGACACCAGAGTGGACAGCGGCCAGTTCCTGGCTGCGGAGTGGGCTGCTCGCTCACGCTCGCGGTTCTGTGCGGCATCCTGGGGTAGAATTGGATTCCGCATGTCCAGAAACTACACCCCCATGACGGACCGGCTGGCGGCATACGTCCGCGAGGTCACACTGCACGAGCCCGAGGCGCTACGGCGCCTGCGGGAAGAGAACCGAGAACCATCCGCAGGCGTCCTGTCAGATTGCGCCCGAACAGGGCCAGTTGCTTCATCTGCTGGTCCGGCTGATGGGTGCGCGCAAGACGCTCGAAGTGGGCGTCTTCATGGGCTACAGCTCCACCTGGGTGGCGCTGGCGCTGCCCGCGGACGGCAAGGTGGTGGCTTGCGACGTGAGCGAGGAATTCACGGCGATAGCGCGCGACACGTGGCGGGCAGCGGGTGTCGAGAGCCGGATCGATTTGCGGCTGGCGCCGGCGCTGGAGACGCTGGATGCGCTGATTGCGGGCGGCCAGGCGGGAAGCTTCGATTTCGCGTTCATCGACGCGGACAAACCAAACTACCCGAATTACTACGAGCGGGCGCTTAAGCTGCTGCGACCGGGCGGCTTGGTCGCCGTGGACAACGTCCTGTGGAAGGGAAAAGTGGCGGACCCCCGGCAGCAGGACGCGGACACAGAAACCATGCGCGCTTTCAACCGCAAGCTTCACCAGGACGATCGCGTGACGCTGGCGATGGCCACGATGGGGGACGGGCTCACACTGGCTTGTAAGCTGGCGCGGTGAAAATGGCCTGACCAGCATGAAGCGCCGCGGCCAGGCGAGGCAAATTGGGAATCGCGGCGGCGCGCGCTGGCAGCTTGCAGTTCCCTACCCTAAATATCTCTGGAGATCGTCGGGGCGGTAGCAATGCGCGCAGGCGGTGTCGCGCGTGATGCGGTTGGCGCGGACCAGCTCGGCGAGCGACTGCTCCATGGTCATCATGCCCTCGGACTTGCCGACCGAAACCTGCGAGCGGAGCTGATGGTCGTCACCTTTGCGGATGAGGGCGCGAACGGCGTCGGTAGCAAGCATGATTTCGGTGGCGGGCCAGCGCACCACGCCATCGAGGCCGGGAACGAGCTGCTGGGCGACGATGGCGAGCAGAGCCAGCGACAACTGCTGGCGGATTTGCGGCTGGTTGGAAGTGGGAAATGTGTCCAGGATGCGGGAGACGGACTGGACGGTATCGTTGGTGTGGAGCGTGGAAAGAACCAGGTGGCCGGTCTCGGCGGCGGTGAGCGCGGTGGAGATGGTTTCGGCGTCGCGCATTTCGCCCACCAGAATGACGTCCGGGGATTGCCGCATGATGCTGCGCAGAGTGACGGCGAAATCCGGCGTATCGCGGCCGACTTCGATCTGCTCGATGACGGCGCTGCGGTTGGCGTGCTGGTATTCCACGGGATCTTCGATGGTGACGACGTGGGCGGCACGGCGGGTATTGACGATATCGATGAGCGCGGCCAGCGTGGAAGACTTGCCGCAGCCGGTGGGCCCGGTGAGCAGGACCATTCCCTGGCGGCGCTCGGCGAGCTTGGCGAGAGAAGACGGCAGGTGCAGAGATTCGAGCGAGGGAATTTTGGAAGGCAGGAGGCGGATGCAGGCCGCCAGTGTGCCGCGCTGGTGATGCACGTTGACGCGAAAGCGGCCGATGCCGTCGCGGAGGAAACCGAAATCGATCGACTTGAGGCGTTGCAGTTCGTCGAGCTGGGCCGGTTCGAGCAGCGGCGCGACCAGGCTGCGCACTTCCTCGGCATCGAGCGGCGGCCCCGAGGCCGGTGTCAGGTTGCCGGTGACGCGCAACATGGCGGGCGCGCCGGCCACCAGCAGGATATCAGAAGCGTTGCGCGTGGCCGCCGTGGCGAGCAACTTGTCGAGCGTCGGCGTGGTTTGAGGCCAGCCCGCGGGGGCCCGTTTTTGGCTAGGCGCGGCGCGGTTCAGCTCAGCTACGATTTTGGAAAGTTCTTCAGAGTCGTACTCGCCCATGGGATGTCCGCAATTGGTGGTAATAGTTAGAGACGCATTTTCGGGCTTGGGCGTTTACCTTACCACAAGCCAATCAGCTTCCACCAACATACCCCAATGCCCAGCCGGATGACCACATGGATGAGCGAGATCCGGGAACCGAGGCTCGGCCAATCAGTGCGCGATCGCCGCCCATGGAAACAGGGTTGAAAGGGCGGGGCGCCGGCTGGAAAGCCGGCGTTGCGGGCCGGAGGCCAGCTCCACGAGCCGGGTAGCCTACTGGCGGCGGCGGACCGGCTTGGGTGGCGCGGGCGGCGGGGTGTCGGGATCGGGGTCGGGACTGGCGACGGCGGGAACCGTGAGCGGCGCGGGCGGCGGCGGCGCGGCGGCCGGCACCACGCCGTGCATTACGTCATTGGCGAAGAAAAATTTGCCGTCGGACGGCACCATCATGATCTGCACTTTGTCGGAGAGCTTGTCGGCGATGATCTTCTGCAGCAGGATGGGGCTCTCCTTCAGGACGCCAGCTTGCAGGCGCAGGTCGTCGGTATCGGCTTTGGACATCACCTGGACGCGGTCCACGTCGGCCTGATTCATGAGCTTGCGGCGCTCCAGTTCGGCCTTGCCGTCAATCACCTTGGCCTGCGCGCGGGCTTCGGCTTCCAGGCGCGTCTGCTCGATCTGCTTCTGTTTCAGCGGCAGGGTGTATTGCATGGCGTCTGACTGCGCTTTGGCCTGCAAGACCGTGACCTGCGCCTCGGCTTCGGCGGCTTTCACCTGGCGGGCTTTGTCGGCCTCGGCTTCGAGCTCGGCGGTGCGCACCTCTTTCTCTTTGACTTCCACTTCGACGGACAGGCGGTCGTTCTCCTGCTCCTTGAGCAGCACGCCTTCGAGGCCCTTGGCGTATTCGACGGGAAGATCGATGTCGCGCAGCATCACTTCCTTGACGACGATGGCGTCGGGAGCGAGCTTGCTCGAGATGATACCGGCGGCTTCGCGGCGGATCTCTTCGCGGCGGGAGGCGAACAGATCGCGGACCAGACAATTGGATGCAACATCGCGAAAGGCCGTAGAGACTACGGGCGGCACCAACTGCTTGTCGACCGGCTGGGGCAGATTGGCATTGACGTACGACAGGCGCTTCGGATCGATGCGGTAACGGACGGCCACCGCGAGACCCACCGAGAGACCTTCCCTGGTCTGCACTCTGAGCGGCTGGGCCGATTTTTCGCCGATGGTGGTGAGAAAAATCTGGTCGCGGACATCATAGAGTTCGATGCGCTGGACCAGCGGGACCACCAGATGCAGGCCGGGATACAAAGTCCCGGGAAGAGTCCCGGAGACCTGGCTGACGCGCACGCCGGCCGTGCCGGCGGGGACAATCTGGATAGCAATCCCGGCGAGCAGAATGGCGAGGGCCACGGTGGCGATGCGGCCCGCGGGCAGCCAGCGCGGGCGGACCGGTTCGGGACACGGCTGATGGTTGAGGATCAGGGCCGACTGTCGATACAGGCGGTAGAGATCCTGGAGCAGGATCGCGGTGGCCGCGGCAAGCAGCGCGAGGCCGGCGATTTCGAAAAGGTACTTCAAGGTGAGCACGGTTGGTTTCTCCCGGCCGAGCACAGGCACGCGGGGTTCCACGGTGGGGCAGACGATCGGGTGTTGTGGTCTATCGGCCGGAGCGTTGGGCGAGATAGTGACAGGTCAGGAGAATTGACAGGCCACAAAAGACGATGGCCTGTCCCACTGCGTGTCAGGGCGGAACGGGGCGTGGGAACGCGGAGACGAGGATTTGACACGAAGGCTCGAAAAAACTCTTGACATGTGTTAGTCAATTAGTACATTATCTTTTAGATGAGCAACACGCAAGTCAACGGGCGAAAAAGCTTCGCGTTCCGGCTGGATCCCGAAAGCGGCGTTCCGGTCTACCGGCAAATCATCGACCAGGTGATGGGAGGCATGGCGACCGGCAGGCTGGCCAGCGGCCATCAGCTTCCGACCGTGCGGCAGGTGGCGGTGGATCTGGAAATCAATCCGAACACGGTGGTGCGGGCCTATCGCGAGCTGGAAATCCGCGGCGTGCTGGAGACGCAGCAGGGCACCGGCACCTTCATCAGCCAGCAGAAAGTGAAGCGCGACGACCTGGAGCGGCAGCGGCAACTCGGCCAGCTTGTGGGCGAATTTGTGTCTCGGGCGGGAGCGGCCGGATTCAGCATAGGGGACCTGGTGGAGCAACTGCAGGATCGTCAGAACGAAGCGCAGAAGAACAGGAGATAAAGCTATGTGGCCGGATCAAAAGCAATTACGGTTGAGCAACGTGGGTGTGGCATTGTTCGTGATTTGGCTGGCGGCGGGCGGCGGCGCCATGGCGGCGACGGGCAGCCGGACGGCAGCGGCGGCGGGAGCGCTAGTGGGGCTGTACTTTCTGTTTTCGATTCGGGTAGCGGACCAGTGGGAGAAGGTGGCGGTGCTGCGGTTCGGGCGCTTCGTGGGGCTGCGCGGGCCTGGTTTGTTCCACATGATTCCGATTGTGGACAAGCTGAGCCGCTACGTGGACCAGCGGGTGCGGGTATCGAACGTGTCGGCGGAATCGACGCTGACGCGCGACACGGTGCCGGTGAACGTGGACGCGATCGTGTTCTGGATGGTGTGGAACGCGGAGAAATCGATTCTGGAGGTGCAGGACTTCACGCAGGCGATCACGTTGAGCGCGCAGACGGCGCTGCGGGAATCCATCGGGCGGCACGAATTGCACCAGATGGTGGCGGAGCGCGAGATGCTGGGGCAGGAATTGCAGCGCATCCTGGACGAGAAGACGACGGCGTGGGGGATCACGGTGCAATCGGTGGAGATTCGCGACGTGCAGATCCCGCCGGCGTTGCAGGACGCGATGTCGCGGGAGGCGCAGGCGGAACGCGAGCGGCGGGCGCGGATCATTCCGGGCACGGCGGAAACCGAAATCGCGGAGAAGTTCGGGCAGGCGGCGGTCACGTACCAGCACAATCCGGTGGCCATGCATCTGCGCGCCATGAACATGCTGTACGAGGCGATCAAGGAGAAGGGCGCCATGGTGATTGTGCCTTCGACGGCGGTCGAGACGATGGGGCTGGGAGGCATGCTGGGAACAGCCTCGCTGGGCGGGGTAAAGACGCAGTAGGGGCGGCGGGCTGATTAAACGCCGAGACGCGGAGGGAAGAGAAAAATGAGGAAGATGCTATTTGTGTATCTGATGATGGGAGCGCTGGTTGCCGCGATGCAGAAGCCGGCGATCGAGGGCAAGTGGGAAGGCGAGATGGATGGGCTGAAGGCAGTCACTATCACAGTCCACGAGAGCAAGGGGCAGATGGAAGGCAGCGTGATCTTCTATGTCACGCGCCATGATGAAGGGGAACAGAGACGGGTGGTGGGGCAGGACGAGCGGAAAATGCTGGAGACACAGTGGGACGGCAAAACTCTGCGGTTCGCGGTGGGCGCTCCGGGTTTCGACCCCGACGAGCCGGCCGTGCGGTTCACCATGACGATGACCGGGGACAAGAAGGCGGAACTGAAGCGGCTGGGCAAGGACGAGATGATGTTGGCGCTGACGCGTGTGGAGTAGAAACGCATGGCGCAACTGACACCTGAGTGGCTGGCCTCCTGTCTGCGGGATTTGCGGCATGGCGTGATGCTGCTATGGCGGGACGCTTGGATCTCCGGGTTGATCGTGCTGGTGCTGGCGCTGGGGATCGGCGGCAACGCGGCGATCTTCACACTGCTGAAGGCCGCGTTTCTGGACCCGCTGCCGTACCGCGACGCCGGGCGGCTGGTGACGATTATGGAAGGCACGGGCTGGATCCCAAGCGTTGCCGAGTTTGTCGAAATTCGCGAGCGAACGCGGACGCTCGAACAGGTGGCGTTTGCCGAGCACCTGGACATGCAACTCACGGGCAACGGCGAGCCGGCGCGGGTTTTCGCCGCACGCGTGACGGCATCGTTCCTTGCGCTGCTGGGCGTAGATCCGTCACGCGGCAGGACGTTTCTGGGGGAAGACAACCAGCCGGGGCGCGCACCTACGGTGATCCTCACGGACGCATTCTGGCGGTCGAGAATGGGCGCGGACCCGGGGATTGTAGGGCGCACGCTGCGCCTGGATGGGCAACCGGCGGAAGTAGTGGGCGTGCTGCCGGCGAGTTTTCATTTCGATTATCCGACGCTGCGGATTGCGGAGCCGGTGGACATCTACGTCGCCTATCCGCTGGAACCCGGGATGCCCCTGGCTTCGAGTGGCAGCGGCCGCGGCATACCGGTTCGCGTGGTTGGCCGGTTGCGGCCGGGGGTCACGCTGGCGCAAGCCAGGGCCGATCTACAGAGCGTGGGAAATGCGATTGTGCGCGACCATCCAAGGGCCTATCGCACGCGCGATGGCAGGCCGGGCAGCCTGGTCTTGGTAACGCTGCCGCTGCGCGACGCAATTGTGGGGACGCAGCGCTCGCTGCTGTGGCTGCTGCTGGGCGGCGCCGGGGTATTGCTGTTGATCGCGTGCGCGAATGCGGCGCAACTGCTGCTGGCGCGCGCCATGCGGCGCGGGCGGGAAGTGGCCATTCGCGCGGCGCTGGGCGCCAGCCGGCCGCGGCTGATCCGGCAGTTTCTGCTGGAAGGCCTGGTGCTGGCAGGCTGCGGCGGCGCGGCCGGACTGGTGGCGGCCAAGTGGATGGCGCGCATCCTGGTGCGATGGCTTCCGGTGCGCAGTCCGCTGCTGGCTTCGGCGCATCTGGACGCGCAGGCAGTGGGCTTCACGCTGGGGATCTCGCTGGTTTCGGCGCTGCTGTTCGCCACGGTTCCGGCGGTGAAGGGCAGCCGCTGGACGCCGGGGCCGAGTCTGAACGTTCGCACTACGACGGGCGAGGGAAACCGCTGGCGTCACGTCATGATTGCGGTTGAAGCGGCGCTCTCCACGTTCCTGCTTTGCGGCGCAGGGCTGGTGGCGCAGAATCTGTGGACGCTGATTTCGACGCCCATGGGATTCGATCCGAAACACGTGCTGGCGATGCAGTTGAAATTGCCCGGGCGGCATCAGAATGCGGGCGACCGGCAAGCGGGGCTGGTGTTTCAGGATTACCTGGACCGAATCGCGGCGATTCCGGGAGTGGATGCGGCGGCTACGGTGACGGGGCCGCCGCTGCGGCCGGCGCGCGGAGGGCCGATGGAAATCGTCGGAGTGACGGACGAAACCGGCAAGCTCAAGAGCGTGATGGGAGACAACCACCTGGTGAGCCCGGATTATTTCCGCACGCTGGGCATACCGATTCTGGCCGGACGCACTTTTCGGAGAGACGATGCGGGGCAGACAGTTACGGTGGCGATTGTGAACCAGGAATACGCGCGGCGGTTTGGATTTGGGGCGGACGTGGTGGGCAGGCAGATCGACGAGGGACCGGGCACGCCGATCACGATTGTGGGGATGTGCGGCAACGTGCGGACGCGGGGGCTGCAAACCGCGCCGTGGCCGGAGGTCTATCTATCGTCGCTGCAACTTTCGTGGGCGAACGCCTACCTGGTGGTGCGCTCGCCGCTCCCACCAGGGCAGTTGCTGAAGCAGGTGAAGGCGGCGATTGGCTCCGCCAACTCCGAGCAGGCGGTGTTTGGAGTGCAGACTATGGACGAAGCGATTGCGAATTCGGAAGCGGAGCCGCGATTCGATGCCTTCCTGATCGGCGCATTTGCGCTGCTGGCGGTGGCGATGGCGGCAGCCGGGATGTACAGCGTCATCGCCTGCCTGGTCTCGCAACGGACGGGCGAGATTGCGATACGCATCGCGCTGGGAGCCGGCCGGGGCGCCATCGCGCGGACCATTCTGGGCACGACGACCGCGTGGGTAGCGGGGGGATTGGCGTGCGGGTTGGGACTGGGGCTCGAACCAGGGGCACGGTGCGTTCGCTTTCGAACACCGCGGTGAAGGGCTCGCCATGGATGTACGCCGCGGTAGTGTGGTTCTTTCTGGTGGTGACGCTGGTGGCTGCGTATCTGCCCATGCGGCGCGCCAGCCGGCTGAATCCGGCGGCGGCGCTGCGCGCCGAGTAGCTTAGAAGACCAATCGATGGCGGCGCATGGTGTGCCGGAGGGGTGCGCGGGATAGGATAGAGGTATGCGCTGGCTCACGATCACATCGACGATGGCACTGGCGGCACTGGCATGCGTGCCCCTCATCGCGAAGGACGAAAAAAGCAAGACCGATGAAAGGCTGGACGATGCCGCCAGCCTGTTTTCCGAAGTGATGGCAACCCCCGATAAGGCCATCCCGCAGGATCTGTTGAATAAGTCGCAGTGCGTGATCCTGGTGCCGGGTTTGAAGCAGGCGGCGTTCGTGGTGGGGGCGAAATACGGCCGCGGCTTTGCCATGTGCCGCCAGGCGAGCGGGCTAGGGTGGGGACCGCCGGCAGCGGTGCGGATCGAAGGCGGAAGCTTTGGCTTGCAGATTGGAGTGGCGGCGACCGACGTGATCCTGCTGGTGATGAACCAGCGGGGGATGAAGCGCCTGGAGACCAGCAAATTCACCATCGGGGTGCAGGCGACGGCGGCCGCGGGGCCGGTGGGACGCAACGCCACGGCGCAGACCGACGCGCTGATGACGGCGGAGATTCTCTCGTGGTCGCGCTCGCGCGGGGCGTTTGCGGGGGTATCGCTGGATGGGGCCACGCTGCGCAACGACATCGACGAGAACCAGGCGCTGTACGGCCAGCGGTGGAACTTGAAGCAGATTCTGGGAAGCGGCGCGAAGCCTCCGGCGGCGGCGGGGAAAGTGATGCAGGAGCTGAACAAGTACTCAAGCCGCAAGGGCGGGTAGCGGCTGGCAAGCGCAGGCTCCGCAAGGCGGGCCAAGAAACAGGCTCAAGCGGCTGCAAGATGCCAGCCGAGGCCCGCCGACAGGAATGTCGGCGTTGCGGGCTGGAAAGCCCGCTCCACATCACTGGGCGTTATGCCGCCGGGGCGGCGGCTTCTCCGTGGAACTTCACCGATACCAGGCGCGACACGCCAGGTTCCTGCATCGTCACGCCGTAGAGCACCTGGGCAGCTTCCATGGTGCGTTTGGAGTGGGTGATCACAATGAACTGGGTCTCCTCCGACATTTCCTGCAATAGCCTGTTGAGCCTTCCGGTATTGACTTCGTCCAGGGGCGCGTCCACTTCGTCCATTATGCAGAAGGGGCTGGGCTGGTATTTGAAAATAGCCATGAGCAGGGCTACGGCGGCCAGGGCTTTTTCGCCGCCGGAAAGCAACAGGACGTTCTGCAGGCGCTTGCCGGGCGGAGAGCAGATGAGGTCGACGCCAGAATCAGCGAGATTCTCCTGGTCGGTGAGGTGCATCTCACCGGTGCCGCCGCCGAACAAGGTATGGAAGGCTTCGCGGAAATTCGCATTGATGGCTTCAAAAGCCTCGGCGAACTTCTGGCGCGACACGGTGTCGATCTCCTGAATGGCTTTCTCGGTATCGCGGATGGAATCGATCAGATCCTGCCGTTGGGCGCTCAGGAAATCGTGGCGCGCCTGGGCTTCCTGGAACTCTTCCATGGCGGCGGCGTTGACCGGACCGAGAGCCTCGATGCGGTCGCGGACAGCGTTGCAGGCCTGCTCGGCCTCGGCGATGGCATCGGCATCGGGCACGGGATCGTCGGCCGGGGCCAACTCCATCACGGGGCAGTTGAGTTCCTTGCGGCTGGTTTCGTCCAGAAACTTCAGTTCGGACTGCTTACGCACCAGCTCGACTTCAATTTGCGAGCGTTTTTCGTGGCTCGCCTGCACCAGCGCGCGCAAGGCTTTGAGATCCTCTTCGCCGGCGCGCAAGGCTTCGCGCATGGCGGCTTCCTGGGAAGTCATTTCAAGGACGCGGGCGTCCTGCGCGGTGATCTCCGCGGACAGCTCAGTGGTTCGCTGATCGAGCTGGATATTGTCGGCCAGCAGGCGGGCACGTTCAACGCCGAGGCGCTCGATTTCGGGGGCGATGGCGTTGCGGCGGGCGGAGGTTTCGCGGAACTGCTGCTCCAGGCGGCCCATGGCGGAGCGTTCCCCGCGATGGCGTTCCTCCAGGCCGGCCAGTTGGGCGCGCGTCGCGGCGTATTCTTCGCCGACGGTGGCCGCCTGAGTTTCGAGTTTCTCGAGCTCCTGCCGTTCGGCTTCGAGCGAAGCTTCGCGGGCAGCGCGCAGCGCGTCTTTTTCTTCGATGGCGGCGCAATTCTTGCGGCGTTGTTCGGCCGATTTTTCGGCATCGCGGCGCAGGCGTTCCAGATCCAGGCGCGCCACGGAAAGGCGCGAGTTGGTACGCGACAGGTCGTCGGCCAGCTTGCGCATGTCGTGCTCCAGCGCCACGCGGTCTTTTTCGCGCGCCTGCTGCACGGCGCGCAGGCGTTCCAGTTCGGCTTCCAGGCCGATGATTTCCTGGCTGACGGCGTCGAGAAGCGCCAGTTGCTCATCGAGCGCGTTCTGCCGTGCGGCGAGAGCTGCCGCCAGTTCGCGGGCTTCGCGCTTCATGGCCAGCGGGCCGGCGCCCGATTTTTTGCCGCCGGTGACGGTATGGCCGTGGTAACAGACGCCGTCGGGCATCAGGAAATAGAGGTGCGGATAGGCGGTGGAAAGGCGCTGCGCGGAGGCGCGGTCCTCCGCCAGGAAGCACAGCGAAAGCCGCGGCAGCAGGTCCACGACGCGATCGCGGAACCCGTTGGTGAGGCGCAGCGATTCGCTGAGGCGCGCGGCGATGCCGGTTTCCGGACCAATGGCCGGCTCGGGAAGACGACTGCAGACATGCCCGTTGGGCTCGGGGTGGACCAGGAAGGTGGCGCGCCCATCGAGCTCCGCGCGGACGAAATCGACTCCGCGCTCGGCTTGCTGCCAGTTCTCCACCACGACGTATTCCAGTTCGTCGTGCAGGAATTCCTCGGTGGGTTTTTCGAACTGCGGGTCGACTTCCACGTAATCCGCCAGCACGCCCAGCGGCTGCAGGTCCGCAACCTTGCCTTTTTCGAGCGCGGCGAATAAGCGCTTCACCGATTCCGCGGTATAGGTGCGATGCGCCAGCACCTGTTCGAGCGATTCCTTGCGGGCGCGGATCTGCGAGACTTCATTCTTCAAGCCATCGATGATGCGGCGCAATTCCTCCTTCCGATTACGGCGCTCGCCCAGATTCTCCTCGGTGCGCCGGCGCTCACTGGTGACGGATTCCAACTCCAGTTGGCGCTGCGCGGCGGTTTCCGAAAGCTGCCGGCGGGCGGTTTCCAGACGAGCGATTTCCGCGACGGCTACCTGCTCCTCGCGCCCGGACCGCGCCGTCTCGCGCTCAATCCCGGCCAGGTATTCTTCCACCTGCGCGAGTTGATTCTTGAGCGTGGAGGCTTCGCCCAGCAGGCGCAGAATGGCCTGGCGCCCGGTTTCGATGGCCTGCTCGCGCTCCCGCACGCGCGCCTGCAAGGTTTCCCGCTGGAGGTTAATTTCCTGCATGCGGCCGCGCGCCTGGGTGGTCTGCTCTTCGAGCGCGTCCAGGTTCTTCTGGTGCGAAGAGATTTCCTGGCCGAGCGCGTCCAGGCGCAGGGCCAGATCGCGCGATTCCTTCTCCGCCTGCGCGATGCGCTGCTCGATGGAGCCGCTCTCCTTGACTTGCGATTGCAGGCGCCCGCGCGTCCGTTCGGCTTCGAGATTCAACTCCGCCAGTTGCTGCCGCGCGGCGGTGAGCTGCCGCACGGTGGAGTAGCACGCGGTTTGCCGCTCTTCGTGCTGGCGCTCACGCTCAGCCACCTGGCCGGCTAGCGATTTCAGTTCGGAGGCCGCCAGGTTAAGGTCGAGGGCAGTCTTGGCGGCATCGCGCTCCAGCCAGCGATATTTGCCGGACAGCACCACCCGCAGGCGTCCTTCCAATTCGCTTTTCAGCTCGCCGTAGCGCCGCGCCTTGGAGGCTTGCCGCTTCAGCGAATTGACCTGACGGGTGACTTCCTCCAGAATGTCGTAGACCCGCGCCAGGTTCTGCTTGGCGCCTTCCAGTTTGGCTTCCGCGAGCCGTTTGCGCGTTTTGAACCTGGTGATACCGGCGGCCTCTTCGATGAGCGAGCGCCGGTCCTGAGGCTTCGAGCTCAGAGTCTGTCCGATGCGGCCCTGCTCAATGATGGCGTAGCTCTCCGGACCCAGGCCGGTCCCCATGAAGATGTCCTGGATGTCGCGCAGGCGCGCACTGCGGCCATCGATCAGGTATTCGCTTTCACCCGAGCGGAACAGACGGCGCGTGATGGTCACTTCGCCGCTCTTAGGGGGCTGCCCGCCTTCCACCGGCTGTGGCTTGTGGACCACGTGGGGGTGGTAGATCTCCGGGTCGATCAGGGTCATGGTCACCGAGGCCATGCCGAGCGCCTTGCGACTCTGTGTGCCGGCGAAGATCACGTCTTCCATGCGGGTGCCGCGCAGGCTCTTGGCCGATTGTTCGCCGAGAACCCAACTGATGGCATCGCTGAGGTTGGACTTGCCACAACCGTTCGGTCCCACGATTCCGGCAATGCCTTCGCCATGGAAACGGAGCTCGGTGCGTTCGCAAAAGGATTTAAATCCTTGTAGTTCTATGCGTTTCAGTTTGAGCAAAGCATTATCCTCGGCTCGGGGGCGTTGTAACTATACTAAACGCGCAGAGACGAAAAGTAAAGTACATCCACCACAGTTAACAGTGCCCATTTGTCAAGGCCCACAATATGTTGGGGCGCATATCCTCAAGAGCCTATAGAGGGCCACTGCGGGGCCCGTTTCTCCCGGAACGCCCGAATGCCCTCCTGGAAGTCGGGACTGGCGAAAAGCTGGTCGCGGACGCGGCGCGCCGCGAGGCCAGCCTGCTCCCAATTCAGGCCGCGCACTTGCCGCAAAAAGCCGAGCCCGCCGCGGATGGCGGTGGGGCTGGAAGCCGCGATCCGCGCGGCCACCTCAGCAGCGCGGCGGTCGAGATCCGACGCCGCACCTTCGACTACTTCATGAACCAAACCCCATTCGCGCGCCTCCGCGGGGCCGAAGACCCTGCCGGTGAGCGCCAGTTCGGTGGTGCGGCGTTCGCCGAGCGCCGCCGACACCGCGCGGAAGACCAGAAACGGCCACAAACCCAGGCGGATTTCGGTGAGCCCGAAGGCAGCGGTTTCCGACGCAATCACCACGTGGCAGTTGGCCACCAACCCAGTGCCGCCGCCGAGCGCCGGACCGGCCACGGCCGCCACAATAGGCACGGCCAGGCGCGCACCGATGGTGAACAACCGCTCGTGGGCGATATCGATGGTTTCCGTGGCGGAGGGCCCGATCTCGTCGAGGTCCATCCCGGCGCAGAAGGCTGGTCCGTTGGCACAAAGGAGGATGGCCCCGACGGACGGATCGGCCGCGGCCTGATCGAGCACGCGGGTGAGTTCCAGGCACAGTTGCGAACTCAGGGCGTTGCGCTTCGCGGGCCGGTTGAGGGTTACGCGCAAGACGCGGGCCTGCAAGACGGATTCGAGAACGGGGGCCATCGAGTTCGCAGCAGAAGGCAGGCAGAGCGAAACGGGCGGCGCGCGGAGCTCACGCCGTGGCTTCATTATAGACCAGATCAATATAGACCAGATCAATACCGTTCGTGCTCCGCGAAGGCCGCTCCCTGACGGTCGCGGTTCTGTTCGGGGGCGCAGGGCAATGGCTGAGAGCGTAGCAGCGGCTGTGACGAACACTTACGGCCCGCTCCAGGGGTGTATCGATCCGCGAACGGTTCCATACGGCTTACGCCGTGGCGCCCTACGAGCTAGGGTCAGTGCACCGTTTTGTCAATACCGTTTGTGGATCGCGAAGGCCGCTCCCTGACGGTCGCGGTTCTGTTCGGGGGCGTGCGTAAGTGGGCGTTCGATGAAAATGGGGGCCGTGGGCGCCGGCGGAGCCTGCGCAAACCCCGGGCGACCTTCGGTGGCGCAACCCCGGATTGGACTACTTCTCAGTGGGCCAGGCGCAGTATGGCGGTGAGAATGGTATTGAACGCATTAGCGATTTCGGCTGCGTTGCTGGCTTGGGCGTAGAGACCTTGTTTCTCGCTGGCCATAGAGCAGGAGTAGCCGTTCACGCTACAACCGCTGACATTGGCGATTTTCTGGAGCAGGCCGCCATCGGTGCCCCCGTTGCCCGTGTAGCCTATGGTGTAGATGGTAATGGGTATCGGGCTGCTTTCGCCCCGGGCCGTATAGTTGGAGTCGCTGCGAATGGCCTCGGCAACATTGTCGACTTCGTCCCATCCCGCCAGCCCCCATTGGTAAGCCTTGGTTGCGTTGGAAGTGCTGAAGGCAGTCCCGTTATAAATGCTGGTTGCGCTCGAATCGCCGGTGATTGAGGAAAACAGGTAACCGTTCGTTCCATTGGTCACATTCGGGGTCAGGGCCCAGCCATATTTATCGAAAGAAGGAATGGCGGACAGATTGCTTTGGTTACCCCAGCCACTACTACTACAACTGGTCGGAGAGGGAGTGGACGGGGGGGAACTGTAGTCCCCGGTCGGGTCGCCCATCCATGAGGCCGAGCTTTCGGTGCTAACGAGACTCGCAAGCTGATAAAGGGCCTCGGTGCTTTGTGAGGAATAGG
The DNA here is from genome assembly GCA_963842505.1 of Bryobacterales bacterium. GTDB lineage: Bacteria > Acidobacteriota > Terriglobia > Bryobacterales > Bryobacteraceae > PALSA-129. Next base: position 1,756,270 of record CAWJGZ010000001.1, on the reverse strand, counting down.
GTGGACTGCCAGTCACAACGACGTAGCCATAGATCGGATTAGTGGGCGTGACAGTATCCTGCGGGTATTTGCAGCCACTGCCGCCGCTGATCACGTGATTGCTGTTTCGGTTCAGATAGGTCACCGTAGACGAGGGCACGCCGTCGGTAAAGAGCACGACCGCATTCATGCGGGTATCGGCGCCGTAAGCCGCCAGGTCCCGCACATGGGTCTTCTGCAATTCGATATATGCCAGGGCCAGCCCCTCGCCCATGGCGGTGCCGCCACCCGCTGAAACGGCCGTTAGCTGGTGCACCATGTCGGTGGTGGCGCCGTTATAGAAATAAATGTCAGGACCGCCCCCGCCGTTCGTGGCTTGAGGGGCGGGCCAAGGGGTGGTCGGGTAGCCGACTACGGCGCTGCCGCTGAAAACCACCAGCCCCAGCTCGTCGTAATCGAGTGTATCCGTACAGGAGGATGACTGGCAACTGGTGAATTGCTCGGTGAAGCTCTTCGCCTTTGTAATGACGTCCGCAATTACCGTGCTGCCTGCGCCGTCGGATGTATTCATCGAGCCGGAGCGGTCGATCACGAACTCGATGCGCGCATCGCGGCGGGTAGCGGTGGCGGCGGCCGTAACCGTGGCCGCGGTCTGCCCGAGCAGCCGCATGAACACCAGCGGGACGTTGACCACGGCGTTGATGGCCACCGTCTTGGTGATGCCGGTGGTGACTACAACGTTGGTCGAGAGATTGTAGGATCCCCAGGATCCGGCCTGGCCGATGGGGAAGTTAGCCGCCAGAAACTCGTTGGCGATGTCCGAGGGGTTGGCGCTGGTGCTGAGCAGACGGCCGGTACCCAAAGCCGCTCCGTCGACAGCCGCGGAAAGCTCCGTTTGGACGATGTAGCAGATTGTGGCATCAATGCCGAGTCCGACTAAGCCAACGAAAAACGGCAGTGCCAGCGTGAGAAAGACGATCACGCTGCCGCGCCGGCCCCACTTGGAACGTGTCTGTTTGGCCATGTGGATAGACTCCAGGAAATCGTTCAAAAATAGACTCGCGCGTAAGTGTTAGTGCCCGTGCTAAATGGGGGCATTCGAAATCCGAGGCCCGCGGCCTCGGAGACATAGACAATTTGTCCCGAGGGCAGCCCCGTGCTAGAGACGCTGCTCCACGGGTTGAAGCCGGAGACATTCGCTACATCGGTGGTATTGGTCACCTGATCCGTAATGGCGATTGATCCATTCGAAGTGACGATTGAAGAGGCTGGGGTTCCCAGATTGCTGGTGCGGAGCGTGCTGTTGCCGATCACCAACCGCTCGGCGAACACCCATTGCTGATAGTTCGTGCAACCGCTCGGGTTGCCATGCGTATCGACCTTACCGGCCAGAGAACATGCACTGACGTCAACGTACCGGACAGTCGATAGAATGACTACGGAATTGCCCGAGCCCGCTGTTCCGGTAATTGAAGGCGCGGTGGCGGTCAGGTCGAGCGCACCGGCGACGTCACTCAGAATCTGCTGGTTGCCTAGCAGGGTGAAATCGATACTGCGGGCGAACATGTGTCCGGCATCGCGCGCCAACTGAACGGTTTGCAATTGCCGGTGCATGCTAAGCCCAAGACCGACCACACCGAGAAGCAGCGGGCTCAGGACCAGCAGGGACAGGCCAAACTCAACGTAAGCAGCACCCCTTTGGAGGTTTCGTCTCATCCGATTCTCCCATCCTAGGGAGCCACCCCAATGGGCGGCGTGTCTCCGGAAGGCTCGATCCGGTCCGCGGAGACTGCGTTCAGGTTGGTCGCACTAGTGTCGGCCTTAGTTAACCAGCTATAAATGCGAGGCACCAATCCGGGAAGCGGGAAATTGCTCACTGAGACTTGCATAACGTTGCCTGGGGCGTTGCCGTTCGGTTGGCTGGAAACATCGGTCAAACCGGTGGAGGATGTCGAATCCTGTGCAAAATAGTGCACTTGAATGTAGGCGCGGCCGGTGGTGCCTTTCAGGAATCCCTGGGCATTCGCCTGCACGGTATCTTTCACCATTTGGGTAAGTGTTTCGTTCGCGGCAGTGGCCTGGGTGCCGGTGATCGTGATCCCCACGCGGACCCCGGTGCGGACCGCGTACATCAGCGTGGATTTGGCAAAGATCGCCCAGGAAGCGTCGACCAACACGAACAGGATGGCAAGAAGCGGGAGCAGCACGAGCGTGAACTCGATGGGTTCACTCCCCCGGCGCCCTTTTCGTTTAGGGTTCATTTAAGCCACCAGTGGCACGCTGATTGTCGTCCTAGATTGAGTATCTAGTAGATCGGAGGAGTTCACTAGCCCTCAAAGGTTAGGGACGGGGGGCATGACTAAGGATAACATCGGGGGTTTCCGGCTAAGAAATATCGATTTCGAGCGACAGCAGCGCAGCTCCGAACGTCTTGCCCTGGGCGTCCGTGCGCAGCGGAACCGTGCCGCCGCCCCCCAGCGCGCGGTGCAGCAGAAAGTTCAGCGCGCCCAGGTTGGGTAACTCGAAACGCTCCACCTCGCCCTGCACCAGATCGCCGAAATGGCGCTTCACGCGCTCCGCGGTGACCTCACGCAACAGGGCCGGGTAATCGCGCTCATGGTAGGCGATCACGCCGATGTTACACGTGTCGCCTTTGTCGCCCGAGCGGGTGTGGGCAATTCTCGAAAGCGGAACCTTCATGCGGTACGCCTGTGACTATTCTGGCACGTATGGTGAAGGGGTGAACGCAGCCGGGCTGCCGGCGGCGGCAACCAAGAGGAGCGCCGACAAGAATGTCGGCGTTGCGGGCTGGAAAGCCCGCTCCACGGGCGGGACAAGATTATTCGATGACTTCCACGCGCGTGACGATCTCTTCACGCGGCACCAGCGCCGACCAATAGGCCACAATCTCACGCACCACGGGGCGGCCTTCGCCGAAACCGGTGGCGCCCGGCGGGCCGTTCAGCACCAGCGGAATCAGCTCACGCGTGAAACGGTCGACGGCACTCTTATCCGCGCCGCGCACGCCGATTCGCAACTGTACCTCCGGCGGGTCCGGATTGGGCGGCGCGGCGGGGCCGAGACAAGCGTTCACGCCGAAATATTCAGTCAAGATCTCATCGAACTCGAGGCCCAGACCGCCCAGGCGTTGGCGCACGATGCGATCGGCGGCGCGCGCTTTTTCGAGAGCCCGCGGCCAGGAATAGACCAGCGTGCCGATGGCCTTCCACCCGTTGGCGTAGCTGATGGAAAGCTTCAGGGTGGGCGGCCGCGGGCCGCCGCGAATGCCGCTCACGCGTACCCGATCGGGTCCCGCGTCTTCGAGGCGAATGCTGGTAAAATCGGCGACGCAATCGGGCGTGAGGTAGCGGCGCGGATCGCCCAGTTCGTAGAGCAACTGCTCCTTCACGCTGTGGATGCTGACGCGGCCGCCGGCGGCCGGGTGTTTGGTGACGACAAACGTTCCATCGGGCTCGGCTTCCACAATGGGATAGCCGATATTGGCCATATCGGGAATGGTCTGCCAATCCACCTGGCAATTCCCGCCGGTGGACTGCGCGCCGCATTCGATGATGTGGCCGGCAATAGTGCCGGCTGCCAGCTTGTCGAATTCGCCGGGTTGCCAGCCGAAGCGGTGCACCATGGGGGCGAGAGTGAGCGCCGTGTCCGTCGACCGTCCGGCGATCACCACGTGCGCACCGGTTGCGAGCGCTTCGGCCAGCGGAAATGCGCCAATATAGGCGTTGGCGCTGTGAATGCGATCACGAATGGCGGCGATGGGAGCGCCCGTATCCATGTCGCGCATTTCGTAGCCTTTGGCTTGGAACTCGTCGAGCCGCGGGTAGACGTCGTCGCCCAGCACGACCGCAACCTTGAGGCCCGGCGCGAGCCGCACCACCTGGCGCGCGCAGGCTACCGGATTGACACCGCCGGCGTTGGCGATGACGCGCACGCCGCACTGGCGGATGGCGTCCGCAATGCGGGCGATGAGCGGCGGAAAATCGCGCGCGTAGCCCAGCGACGGATCGGCCTGGCGCTGCTTCTGCAGGATCGACATGGTGATTTCGGCCAGGTAATCGAGCGCCAGATAATCGATGGGACCCTGCTCCACCAGGCGAACCGGCGCTTCCAACCAGTCGCCCCAGAAGCCTTGCCCGTTGGCGATGCGGATCATTCGCGGACTCCACCCTGGCAGGCTTCGAGCGCGAAGGCCAGCACGTCGCGCGTGCGCAGCGGGTCGATGACCGCATCGCAATGGCCGCGCGCGGCGGCGTACTTGGAATCGAGCCAGCGCTCGTAATCGGCGCGCGTTTTGTCGATGGACTCTTGCAGCTCCCGCGGCAGGGCCGCACCTTTGTGCTTTTCCAGTTCCACCGCGTAGAGCGCCTGAATGGCCGACTCGCCTTCCATCACGCCGATGCGCGCGGTGGGCCAGTTGAAGGTGAAGTTGGGATCGAAGCCCTGGCCGGCCATGGCGTAGTAGCCGGCGCCGCTGGCGTGGTTGAGGGTCAGCACAATTTTAGGCACCGCGGCGCACGACATGGACTCCACCATCTCCGCGCCGGCGCGGATGATGCCGGCGCGCTCGGCCTCCGGCCCCACCATGAAACCGGAAACGTCCTGCAGGTAAACCAGGGGCTGGCCGAGGCGCTCGGCGGTTTCGACGAAATACGCGACCTTGCGCGCGGATTCCGCATAAATGATGCCGCCGATGCGCGGCCGGCCGTCCGCCTTCAGGAAACCGCGGCGGTTGGCGATGATGGCCACCGGTTGGCCGCACAGGCCGGCGTTGGCGCACAGGATTTCCGGCGCATGCTGAGGCTGAAATTCCGCGTAGTCGCCGCCGTCGAAGATACGGAAAATCACTTCTTCGATGTCGTAGGGCAGCCGATGGTCGGCGGGCAGCACGCCATAGAGGTCGGCGGGGTCCAGGCGGGGAGCGGGCGCATCCGCACGGCCCCAAAGGCGCGGCGCGGGCAACTGGCGGAAGCGCTGGCGGATGCGGGCCAGGCAATCGGCATCGTTGGCGGCCATGTAGTGCGCCACGCCGCTGACGGTGGTGTGCATACTGGCGCCGCCGAGCGGCTCCGAATCGATCACCTGGCCGGTGGCGCCCTTGACCAGGTTGGGGCCGCCGAGGCCCATGAAGCTGACACCCTCCACCATGATGATGACGTCGCTCAGCGCCGGCAGATATGCGCCGCCGGCGATGCACGGCCCCATCACGGCGGCGGTTTGGGGGATGCGCAGCTTGCGGCGCATCAGCGAGTTGTAATAGAAGATGCGGCCGGCGCCGTATTGCCCGGGGAAAATCCCGTCCTGGTAGGGCAAATTCACGCCGGCGGAATCCACCAGGTAAACGATGGGCAGCCGGTTGCGCATGGCCACTTCCTGGGCGCGCAAAATCTTGGTGATGGTCTCCGGCCACCACGCACCGGCTTTCACGGTGGCGTCGTTGGCAACTACGACGGCCGGCCGGCCTTCGATCTTGCCGAGGCCGGTCACGACACCCGCCGCGGGCGCCTGCCCGTCATAACGGTCGTAGGCGATCAGCAGCCCGATTTCGAGAAACATGGTTCCCGGGTCGAGCAGCGCCGCGATGCGCTCCCGGGCGGTCATTTTGCCGGCGCGGTGTTGCTTTTCAATGCGCGATGGGCCGCCGCCCGCGCGCAGTTGTTCCTCCAGCTTGCCAAGCTGTTCGATGAGCAGCCGCATGTGAGCGTTTCGTGCGACGTCCACGGCTCTTTGAGTGTAGCAAGGGCTTCGCTCTTGAAATCCCTTCGGGATTTGGAAGTCAGAAGCCAGGAGCCAGAAGTCAAATCAGCGGCCTTCGCTGGTGTTCTGGCGCATCTCCAGGTGCTGCCGCAGCAACTCCTCCAACTGTTCCACGCGGCGCGCCAGGTCGTCGATGGCCTGGCCTTCCGGGTCGGGCAAGTGCCCGTGCTCGAGCGGTCCGCCTTCGGACCGGACTCGCACTACTCTGCCCGGCACGCCCACCACGGTGGAATTGTCCGGGACCGGATGCACTACTACGGAGCCCGCGCCGATCTTGACGTTGTCCCCAATCTGGATATTGCCCAGGATCTTGGCGCCCGCCCCTACCACCACGCGGTTGCCCAGCGTGGGATGCCGCTTGCCCTTCTCACCGCCGGTGCCGCCCAGCGTCACGCCCTGGTAGAGCAAAACATCATCGCCAATTTCCGCGGTCTCGCCGATCACCACGCCCATGCCATGGTCGATGAAGAAGCGGCGGCCGATTGTGGCGCCGGGGTGGATCTCGATGCCGGTCAGGAAACGGTTGACCTGCGAGACCACGCGCGGCAGAAGCGGGCAGCGCCAGCGGTACAATTTGTGCGCGACGCGGTGCCACAGAATGGCGTGGAAGCCGGGGTAGCACAGAACAATTTCGAGCACGCTGCGGGCGGCAGGGTCCTCCCGGAAAATGGTGTCGATTTGTTCCCGGATCGCTTGCAACATGCGGCGGGCTTTCTAGTGTGCGCCGGAAGTTTCCGCGGCCACTACCGGCGGATGCACGCCAGCCGGAAGGGGCGCCAGCATGTCTTCCTTGCGCTTCACCAGCGTGGAAGTGTCATAGCTGGCGGATTCAAAGCCGTGGCCATGCGTGATGGCATCGGTGGGGCAGGCCTCCACGCAATAGCCGCAGAAGATACAGCGGTTGTAATCGATGTTATAGACCTTGGCGTAGCGTTCGCCGCCGGAGATGCGCTCAGTCCCGGTGTTTTCCGCCGCTTCGATGTAGATGCAGTTGGCGGGACAAGCGGCCGCGCACAGGAAGCAGGCCACGCACTTTTCCATGCCATTCGAATCGCGTTGCAGCACGTGCACGCCGCGGTAGCGCTCTTCGAGCTTGGCCGGTTCCTCGGGATAATACTCCGTCACCGTGGGAGACAGCATCTCCTGGAAGGTGACACTCATCCCCTTGGCGATGGCGCCCGCGGCACCCAGGATTTCCTCAAAGGTATTGGCCATGCGGTTCATTCCATTCTAGCGTGGCCGCCCGCCGGGCAGCTAATTGCGCGATCCTCAACCGGCTTTCCATTCCGGGACGTTGTCGCCCTGGCGGAATAGGGACGCGCCGGCCCTGGCCGCGAGGAATTCCATTTCCTTCTTGTTCCAGCCTTCGATTACGCGGGAAATAACGCCGCCGGCCTGGACCAGGAAGAGCGTGGGCACGCTCGAAATCCCGAAGGCGTTGCTGGCCGGAAAGCCGCCGGCCTCGCCATCCAGCAGAGTGGGAAAGGTGATGCCGAAGTCTTCGTTGAAGTCGCGCGTGTCGCGCGCGCCATTCTGCGAGACGCCGTAGATTGGGAGCGTACCAACGGAGTGGAGGCGTTCGAGAAACGGAAACGTCAGTTGGCAGACCGGGCAGGAGATTTTGAAGAAGGCCAGCAGGGCGGGCCCGCGGGCGGCGATCTCCCGCAGGGCGGTCTCACCGCCGCCGAGGAGTTTCAGGCGGACATCGGGCACTGGGGAGCCGGTTGCAAGAAGCTTGGTCAGTTTTCCAGCGGCCATAAGTTGAGTGTACGACGGCTCAGGTGGGACAGGCCATCGCCGTTCGTGGCCTGTCAATGTACCGCCAAACACGCGCGCCGACAGGGCCGAAAAAGCGGGGCGCCGGCTGGAAAGCCGGCGTTGCGGGCCGGAGGCCCGCTCCACGAGACAATAACGACCGTCTGTTCCACCGGCGCTAACTGGCCGGCCGCAGCACCGTGCAGACGCTGGCGCAGATGGGGCCACCGATGTTGAAAGTGGCGGCCAGCTTTGGTTCGCGGACTTGCAATTCCGCGGGCGCCTTGCCGAGCAATTGCAGAGCGCTCCAACCGATCATGGCGATGCCGGTCGCGCCAACGGGGTGGCCTTTGGCAATCAGACCGCCCGACGTGTTGATGCCGCATTCGCCATCCGGCCGCGCCTTGCCGTCTACCCAGTACCGCGCGCCGCGCCCGGGTTCGGCTTTGCCAATCACTTCCGTGCCGATGGCGCCCATCACGGTGAAACAATCGTGCACTTCGGCGACGTTCACCTCCGATGCGCCCGCTCCGGCCATCTGGTAAGCGGTGTTCATGGCGCGGTATGCGCCGGCAGGATGCAACACGTCGCGGCCGGCTTTGCGAAGCGGGTCGGTGGCCTGGGCCCAGCCTGCGATTTCGATGCAGTCCTGTTTGGGCACGCCGAGTTTCGCCAAGCCTTCCTCGGTGGCCAGAATCAACGAGGCGTAACCGTCGGTGATTTGCGAGCAGTCGTAAGTTTTGAGCGGGAGACCATCCACCACGTAACGGTTGATGCCTTCAATCTTCAGCGCCTGGTCGAGGGTGATCTGAACCTTACTCATTTGCGCGCAGGGATTGTATTTGGCGTTGGCGTATTCCTGGACCGCGATGGCTGCCAGGTCCGCCTCGGTAACGCCGTATCGATCCATGTACTGGCGCATCACTTCGGCGAAGAGGTGCGGGAATATGAAGACTTTGCCTTCGCGCTCGGCGGGATAAGAGAAATAGCCCAGCACCTGGCCGATGAGCTTGCCGTCCATCTTGCCTTCGGCATCGCGCATTTTTTCGAGGCCGACGGCAATGCCGGTGTCGCCGATTCCCAATTGCAGTTTATGGATGACCGAGAGCACGGCCTGGCCTCCGGTGGCGCAGGCGTTTTCGACGGCTTCCAGAGGTTTGCCCTCCAAGCCGGGAGTCATGGCCATAAGGCCAGCCAGCAATCCCTGCTGATTGAGGGAGAAGTTACAAGCAGCGCCGATGCTGCCGGTGTCGAGGGCCGATGCCGGTACGCCGATCTGGCGGCAGGCCTGTTGGATGGCGGCGTCGACGATCTCCGGCATGGTTAGAGCCAGCAGCTTTCCGAATTTAGATTGATGATAGGCAGCGATATAGATTCTTTTCATGATGGCTCTCCCTTGCGAAATGGCTTCGGTTCTATTTTCGCAAGTTTAGGGTCTAATAAAAAAGCCCTGAAATCTTTTTTTAGCGTCTTGGTCAGGTTCCGGTGACGACGCCGCCATCCACGCTGATGACCGCGCCGCTCACGAACGATGCGGCGTCAGACGCCAGCCACAGGTAGGCACTGGCGATATCTTCGGGCTGGCCCAGGCGTCCGACCGGGGTATGATCCACCATGGATTGCAGCACCTTTTCGGGCATGCCCTTCACCATTGCCGTAGCGATGAAACCGGGCGCCACGGCATTCACGCGGATATGGAACTTGCCGAGTTCGCGCGCCCACACCCGCGTCATGCCGATGACGCCCGCCTTGGTGGCGACATAATTCGTCTGGCCGAAGTTGCCGTAGAGACCAACCACGCTGGAGGCATTCAGGATCACGCCGCCGCCGGCCTGGATCATGCGCGGCGCCACGGCCCGCGTGCACAGGAACATGCCTTTCAAGTTGACGGAGATCACCGCGTCGAACTGCTCGTCGCTCATCATGCCGGCGAGCGCGCCTTCCTTGTATTTCAGCAACTGGCCGTCACGCAGAATACCGGCATTGTTAACGAGCACGTGAACCGCGCCCCACTGGGCTATCACCTCTTCCACCGCGGCGCCGACGGAGGCGGCGCTGGTGACGTCCACTTTCTGAAAAATGCCGCCCGGTTCGGGCTGGCCGTCCTTGACGTCCCACGAGGCCACCCGGCAGCCTTCCTGCGCGAAGCGACGCGCAGTGGCGTAGCCGATGCCGGCGGCGGCGCCGGTGACAATCACAACCTTGTCGTGCAGTCCAGTTTCGATCATGATTTTTCAATCATCGCAGAGTGGGGTCACCGGTGGCGGCGAGCCGGCTGTGAGATGCCGCCCGGGGCGCCGATGCCGGCGTGGCAGGCTGGCAGGCCGTCTCCACGAGGGCTACGAAGGCGCGATCATCTGATCGAGCAGGGCGGAGAACTCCTCCGACTTGCGGTCGACGCGCTCCTTCAAGCCTTGCAGGTCCCGTTCCAGCAGGCGCAGCTTATCGGCCAGGTGCAGGCAGGCCAGCACGGCGATGTGCGTGGAATCGGCGTTCGGGGATTTTGCGGCGATGGCGAGCATGAGCTCGTTGATGGTGGCGGCCACGGCTTCCACTTCGCGCGGGTCACCGGTGGTGCGCAGCACGTAAGAGCGGCTGAGAATGGTTACGCGAACCGGCTGTCTATCGGGTGTGCTGCTTTCCATGCGGCACTCTCCGTGGGGGCGGCGCCTATCCGGCGCTCATTTGATCGATCTGCCCCAGCAGCTTTTCGATGCGGGTGCGGACCTGTTTACGCTCCGCCTGGAGCGTCTTCAGTTCGCCGGCAAGGCGCGCGCCTTCCGCGCGGGCTTCGGCGGCCTCCGCGACGGCGGATTCGTGTTCCCGGCGCAAGCGCGCGACCAGTTGCGCAGTCTGCTGAATCCGTTCTTCCAGGCTGCTGAGCGAATCGGTTTCGGGTTCGGCGGGACTCATGGGAAGACTCACGCTTTGTCGAGGGCGGCCTTGGCGGCATCCACCAATTGGCGGAAACCGGTTTCGTCCTTGAGAGCCACGTCGGCCAACACCTTGCGGTTGAGGTCGAGAACCGGCAGCCTTCAGGCCGTGCAGGAACTTGCTGTACGATACACCGGCGGCGCGGCAGGCCGCGTTGATGCGCACGATCCACAGAGCGCGGTAATCGCGTTTCTTGTTTTTCCGGCCGACGTAGGCGAACTTGAGTCCGCGTTCGACGGCTTCTTGCGCGGCACGGTTCAGTTTGCTCTTGGTTAAGAAATAACCGGAAGCTTGATGGAGCGTCTTCTTGCGGGACGCCCGGCGGTGGGTTCCACGTTTTACTCTAGGCACGTTTCATCTCCTTATGGGTGATACCCCAATGACCGGCGAATCGGGCACGTGCCACGCGCACCGTTCGCGCAATCGGGCTCCTTATTAGTAAGGGAGCATCCGTTTCAAAACCGGCTGGTCGGCCTTATCGGCGACCACGGATTGATGCAACATCTTCTTACGTTTGTGCGGCTTCGAGGTCAAGATATGGCGTCCAAAGGCGTGATTACGAACCACTTTGCCCGTGCCGGTCTTCTTGAACCGTTTAGACGCACCCGAGTGAGTCTTGAGCTTCGGCATAATTTTTCCCTGGATCAGTTCGAACAGGAAAGACTCTAAAATTATAGCACGGGGCCAGGAATTGAGCCACAATGGAGGTCGCCTATGTTATCCCGACGTGCGTTGCTGCTTTCTCTGAGCGCGGCGGCCCTGCCGGCACCCGCCAAGATGGGCGAAGTGGAAATCGGAGTTTGCGGATCCGTGGACGATTTCGTCAAGGCGGAACGATACGGCTTCGACTATTTCGAGCCGTCCGCGGCCGCTGTCTCCGCCTTGAGCGAGCCGGCCTTTGCCGATTTCGAAAAGCGAGTCTCGAACTCGAAGCTGCGCTGCGAGTGCTTCAACAGCTTCATCCGGGCGTTGCAGGTGGTCGGCCCGAAGGTCGATCGCGATGCCTTGACCGCCTACATGAATTCCACGCTCGACCGGTGCCGTGCGCTCGGGGGAACCATCATTGTCTGGGGCAGCGCCGGCTCCCGCAATGTGCCGGAGGGTTATTCCCGCGACCAGGCATGGCAGCAGATCAAGACGTTTCTGGGGATGGCGGGCGACCTGGCGAAATCACGCAAGATCGTGATTGCTATTGAGCCGCTGCGCAAGCAGGAAAGCAACATCATCAACAGCGGGGCCGAGGCATTGCGCCTGGTGCGCGAGGTGAATCATCCGAACGTCAAGATGATCATCGACTATTACCATTTGCGGCAAGAGAACGAAGATCCCGAGATCATGGTGCGGGCGCGCGATGCGATTGTGCACCTCCACTTCGCCAACCCCAACGGCCGGGTGTGGCCGAAGAATCCCGACGAAGATCCGGTATACGGGCGATTTTTCGAGTTAGTTAAGAAGACCGGTTTCCGCGGAGGGCTGTCCATAGAAGGAAGGGGCACGTTCGAGGCGGACGCGGCGGCAAGCCTGGAGTTCTTCAAGAAGGAATTGAGCTAGCCCCGGCTGGAACGCCCGCCCACCGGCCCCTTTCCGGGGAGCCCGCCTTTCTTGCCGGTGGCACGGTTTCCGAGCCGGAAGCAGGCTGTCATCCGTTCCCGGCCGCTCACGGGCAGCCTGCCCCGGCGAGTTTTTCAACATATCGGATATAGATGTACAAAACCCTTGAATTCGCGATGTAAAGGGTGTATACACTATCTGACGAGTATCCCAAGGGGGAGTACTGTAACCACCGGCGCACTGTTTTTTTATTCTGACCTGGCGGCTAAGCCGTCGTAGGGATTCGGTTATTGGGGGCCCATTTTCCTAAAGAGGTGGTCATTGTGCTCTCTCGTTTTGGTGGTTTTCTGTTTCTACGTGGAATGCCGGTAGTCGTGCTGGGAGTCCTGCTATGCCTCAGCACCATGCCGGCGTGGTCACAAGCTACTTCAACCAGTACCGTCGCCGGCCAGGTGACGGACCAACAGCAGGCGCTGGTTCCGGCCACACAGGTCATCATGACCGACAAGGCGACCAGCACCACGCGGACTACGTCGACCAATGAATCCGGACGGTACGTCTTTGTCAACGTGCCCTCCGGAACGTACGACATCACCTTCAACAAACCGGGCTTCATGGTCTACAAGGTGGACGGCCAGCAAGTGCAGATTGGCGAGACCCTGACCGTCAATGTCGTACTGGAAGTTGGGGCTACGACCATGACCATCGAGGTCAGGGCCACGAACCTGGCGGAACTCCAGACCACCAGCGCGTCGGTGGGTACGGCACTGTCCGGCGCCGCCCTCATCGCCTTGCCCAACCTGGGCCGCGACGTTTCCACGCTGGCTGTGCTGCAACCCGGCGTCACCCTGGGGGGCTACACCGCCGGGGCGTATGAAGACCAGAACACCTTCATGCTCGACGGCGGCAATGCCTCCGACGACATGTCCGGCGAAACCAACCGCTACGGCACCAACTTCACCGGTATGGGAGGCACGCAGCAAGGCGCCGTTCCTTCGGCGGTAGTTCCCACTCCGGTGGAAAGCGTCGAGGAATTCCGCGTCTCCACGTTCAGCCAGACCGCCGATTTTAATAACTCCATCGGTTCCCAGGTCCAGATGGCCACCAAGCGCGGCACCAATCAATGGCACGGCGCCGCTTACTGGTATTACTACGCAACGGACGTCGGCGCGGCCAACTTGTGGTCCAACAACCACACGCCGCAGACCACTTCATCGGGCCAGGTGATATCTCCCTTTACACCGCTGCCTTCCAACCATCGCAACCGCTTTGGCGGAGCCCTGGGCGGGCCGCTCACACCCAAGTTTGCCGGCGGAAAAACGTTCTTCTTCTTCAACTACGAGGGCTTGCGGTACCCCAACGTCGGCACCTACGAGCGCCCCACGCCCACCGACACCATGCGCGCGGGCGTGATTTTCGTTCCGAACTCAGCCGGCACCTATCTGCCGTACAACCTCAACCCCCAAGCCGTCACCGTGGACGGCGTCACCTATCCGGCCGCGTCTTGCCCCGCCGGGAACTGCGATCCGCGCGGGATCGGCGTCAATCCCATCATTTCGAAAATTTTCACGTACATGCCCAAGCCCAACGACTCGTATTACGCCAGCAACGGGGGCGATAGCTACAACGTCGAGGGTTTCTTATCCTCTATCCGGCAGCCACTGACGGAGAATTCGTACGTGGCCCGCGTGGACCATGATTTCGGCGATAAGTGGCGCTTCTTCGCCAGCTACCGCTATATGCGGCTCATCAACCTGACTAACAACCAGGCGGATATCGGCGGCCTGCTGCCCGGCGATACCTTGGGAGTGCCGGCAGCCGTGGCTCCGCGGCCGCAGGATCCCGGGTTCCTGGTCCTCGGCATGACCACCAATGTCACGCCCAGCACCACCAACGAATTCCGCTTCAGTTACACTCGCAATTTCTGGCAGTGGGGCGACGCCAACGCGCCCCCGCAACTCGCCGGGCTCGGCGGCGCGGTCGAGATCGCCAGCGGCGCCACCAATTCCACCGCGGAAAGCAGCACCTGCGCCAACACCCTCATCCCTTATAACGTCGGCACGCAGTGCACCCGCCAGCGCTTCTGGGACGGCCAGGACAAAGTCATTACCGACAGCATGAGCATGCTCAAGGGCAACCACCTGTTGCAGTTCGGCGGCACTTACCAGCGCAACTTCGATTACCACATGCGCACCGACAACGGTTCCGGCATCAACGACCAGATCATCTATCAGATCGCCAGCACCAACATCAATTTCACGAACGCCTCCGGGGTCTCCGCCTGGACCCCCACTACCGTGGGCAGCAGCTATCTCAGCAGTTGGAACAACCTCTACTCCGAGGTGCTCGGCCTGGTCAGCCAGCCTCAGGTAGCTTACACACGCTCCGGAACTAATCTTACGGTGAACCCGGTAGGCCAACCGGCCTTCGATCAAAGCATTATCCCGTATTACAACGTGTATTTCAGCGACACCTGGAAAATGAAACCTTCCTTCACGCTGAATTACAGCCTGGGCTGGGCGCTCGAGATGCCGCCTTACGAGATCAACGGAAAGCAGGTGACGGTAGTGTCCTCGGATGGCCAGCAAATCAGCACGGCCGATTACCTGGCCCAGCGCGAGAAGGCGGCATTGGCCGGACAAGTCTATGCGCCGGTCCTGGGATTTGCCACCGTCCGCAACGTGGGATCCGGCCTGAAGTATCCCTATTATCCTTTCTATGGCGAGTTCAGCCCGCGCGTCGCCGTCGCCTGGAATCCCAAGTTCGACAGCGGGATCCTCGGCAAACTTTTCGGCAACGGCAAGACCGTGCTGCGCGGCGGCTATGGGCGCATCTGGGGCCGCCTCAACGGCGTCAACCTGGTTTTGGTCCCGTTGCTCGGCATCGGGCCGCTACAGCCGGTGACGTGCGCCGGCCCCAACATGAATGGGACCTGCGCCGGCGCCAACAACGTCGATCCCACCAACGTGTTCCGCATCGGCACAGACGGCATGTCGGCTCCGCTCCCGGCGCCCTCGGCTACGCTGGCTCAACCGTTTTTCATGGGGTACAACGGCGCCATCTCGGCCGGCGATGTCAACACTCTCGATCCCCACTACAGGCCGGAACGCACCGACAACTTCAGCTTCGCGGTGCAGCGCCAGTTCCACGGCAATGCCATGCTCGAGGTCGGTTACATCGGCCGCATCATCCGCAACGAAATGCAGGAGATGAACCTGGATGACGTGCCGTATATGACAACCCTCGGCGGCCAGAGCTTCGCACAGGCTTACGAAGCGGTCGCCAGCGCCCTGTATTTTGCAGGCGCATCTCCCAGCGGCATCGCGACGCAGCCGTTCTTTGAGAACGCCCTGGGCGGCGCCAACTCCGCCTATTGCACGGGCTATGGCAGTTGCACCAATGCCGTGGCCTCCAAACTCACCTCCAGTTTCAAGAGCGCCGGTGTTTCCAGCATCTGGGCCGCTCTCAACAAGGCGACTTCCTGGACTCTCGGACGCACTATGCTCAGCGGAGCGGGTGGCGGCGTGTCACCGCTGCAAGCCACTTCTCTGGCCTTGACCACCAGCATGGGGTTTGGGAACTACAACGCCTTGTACTCCACGTTCAGGACCTCCGATTTCCACGGCCTCACGCTGATTTCGAACTTCACCTGGAGCCGCGCCTTAGGCACCGCCCCGCTAGCCCAAGCCAACAGCTCCAATACCGCGCTTAACGCCTGGGACATGCACGCCAATTACGGCCCCAACGGGTTTGACGTCAAGTTCCAGTACAACGCCGCGATCTACTATGCACCGGCCGTCTTCAAAGGCCAGCACGGCATCCTGGGCCACCTGCTGGGCGGATGGACTATCTCCCCGCTGCTCACCGCGCAGAGCGGCGCAGCCACCTGCGCCACCTACACCGAGGGCTCCCAGCCCGCCGAAAGTTCGGCGTTTGGCGAGTCCAGTTCCGGAAGCATGACCTCCACGGCCGACTGCGCCGTGTTTGCCGCCCCGTACACCGGCACCTCCAGCGCCTACTACAACAACGCCGGCGCGACCATCACAAACCCGACTGCGCCGCAGTTGGCCAACGTCGGTGTGGGCACCAACAATTCCACCCACATCAACATGTTCTCGAACCCGGCCGCCGTGTACAACGAACTCCGCCCCTGTTTCCTGGGCCTCGACACCAGTTGCGGCGGTTACGGCAATCTTCGCGGCTTGCCCACCTGGAACATGGATGCCACGGTCCAGAAAGACATCGGCATCTGGAAGGAGGGACGCGTGGGCGCCTCGCTCAGCTTCCAGTTCACCAACATCCTCAACCATATGCAGCCCAGCACCGGGAGCTTGAACTGGAGCAGCCCTTCGACCTTTGGCAGAATCACCGGCCAGTCCAACACGCCGCGGCAGATGGAGTTCGGACTGCGCGTCCACTTCTGACCGGCTTGGAGTGAGGCATAGCAAGAGGGCCGGGGAATCTTGCCCGATTCCCCGGCCCAATCAGCAGTCAGAACGCGACCAGCGGGTCGCGCGCAGGCGAGACGTGCGCGCTACCTGCGCGGCGCGCAACCGCAAACTAAAGAAACGTTGCCGGCGAGAGCGCTCGCAGCTTCTTGACCGATTCGATGAGACGGTGCGCAGCGTGATCGAGATCTTCTTGCGTGTTCGTGCGGCCAAGACCGATGCGGACGGAGGAGTGCGCCAGTTCTTCGCTCACGCCCAGCGCGCGGAGCACGTGGCTGGGTTCGGGCATCCCTGAACTGCAGGCGGAGCCGGTGGAGAGCGCGATGTCGGGCATTGCCATCAGCAGGCTTTCGGCATCCACGCCGGCGAAGCTCAGGTTCAGGTTGCCAGGGAGCCGGTGCGCCAAGGAACCATTGACAGTAACGCCATCGAGCGCGGCGGCGAGGCGCGCCAGCAACTGGTCGCGCATGGCGGCGAGGCGCGCGGATTCTTCGAGCATCTCGCGGCCGCAGACGGCGCAGGCTTCGCCAAAGCCCACGATGGCGGGAACATTCAGGGTGCCGGAACGCAAGCCGTTTTCGTGGCCACCGCCATCCATCTGCGCGGTCAACTGAAAACGCGGGGCGCTGCGGCGCACGTACAAGAAGCCGATACCTTTGGGGCCGTAGATCTTGTGCGCGCTGGCGGACATCAGGTCGATCTTGAGCGCGTTCACGTCGATGGGCACTTTGCCGAAGGACTGAGCGGCGTCGCAGTGGAACAGCGCACCGCGCTCCCGGCAGATGACCCCGATTTCGGTCACCGGCTGCAAGACGCCGATTTCGTTGTTGGCGTGCATGACGCTCACCAGCAACGTTTCGGGCAGAATGGCGCGGCGGAGTCCGTCCAGATCGAGCAGGCCATCGGGGCGCGGCGCAAGCACCGTGACGCGCGCGCCCTGACGCTCCAGATGGCGGAGCGGGTCGAGCACCGCGCGGTGCTCAGTGGCCACAGTTATGAAGTGGCGCCGCGCGGGGCTGGCTTCGGCGACCCCTTTGATTGCCAGGTTGTTGGATTCGGTGGCGCCGCTGGTGAAGACGATCTCGCGGGGTTGCGCGCCGGCCAAGTGAGCGACGCGCTTGCGGGCGTGCTCGACGGCCTTTTCGGCGGCCCAGCCAAAACTGTGGGCGCGGCTGGCCGCGTTGCCGAAGTTGAGCCCGAAAAAGGGCAGCATGGCGTTGAGAACACGCGGGTCCACTGGCGTGGTGGCGTGATGGTCGAGATAGACCGGTGCGTGCATGGAGACGACCGCCCTTCTATTCTGACAAAGTCCGGAGCGGGGTTGTGGAACGGCCGCGCGGTGGCGGATACTATTCTGTGCCGGCGGTGGGCCGGCGCCCATGTCAAACCCGGCGGTTTCTCCCGAGACGGAAGCTGCGCAGCGGGACCAGTTGGTTCCGCTGTACCACGTCGTGCTGCTCGACGACAACGATCATACTTACGACTACGTGATCGAAATGCTGCAAAACATTTTCATCTTCACGCTGGACCAGGCCTACCGTCACGCCGAAGAAGTGGACCGGTGCGGGCGCACGGTGCTGATCACGTGCGAGCTGGCGGAAGCCGAGTTCGGCAAAGGCCAGATCCATGCTTATGGCCGGGACTGGCGGCTGGAACGATCACAGGGATCGATGTCGGCGGTGGTCGAGCCGACGCAGTAGCGGCGTCGGGTATCATAGAGAAATGACGCTTTTCCGCAGTATGGTTTTACTATGTCCGGCAGCCTGCCTGCTGGCCCAGACGCCTCCGCCGCCTCCCCAGAAGACACCCCCTCCGCCGCCGATCGGGGAGATTACCAAACAGGTGGACGTCGGCAAGATGATCGCGCCGACCGTCCCGCCCGAGCGCGTGGTGATCACCGTGGGAGACGTGAAGATTACGGCGGCGCAGTACGACCAGTTGGTGGATTCGCTGCCCGAGCAATACCGGGCGATGGCGCGGACCACCGGCAGGAAACAGTTCGCCGACAACATCGTGCAGATTCTGGTGCTGGCGCAGGAAGGCCAGCGGCGCAAAATCAACGAGACCAGCGCGTACAAGACGATGTCCGCGTTCCAGCTATCCAACGTGCTGGCCGCGCTGGCGGTGGAGGCCATGCGCAAGGAAGTGAAGGTGGACGAGGCCGACCTGCGGAAATATTACGACCAGCACAAGTCGGATTTCGAGCAGGCGCATGGCGCCCACATTCTGATTCGCTTCCAAGGATCGCAAGTGCCCTTGCGGGCCGGCCAGAAGGACCTGACCGACGCGGAAGCTTTGGCCAAAGCACAGGACTTGCGAGCTAAGATCTTGGCCGGCGCGGATTTCGCGGACCTGGCGAAGAAGGAATCCGACGACATCGGCTCCGGCAACAACGGCGGGGACCTGGGCACGTTCAAACACGGGCAGATGGTGCCCTCGTTCGACGAGGCGGCATTCAAGCTGAAGCCGGGAGAGCTGAGCGAACCGGTCAAGTCGCAGTTCGGCTACCACCTGATTAAGATTCAAACCCACGATTTCAAGAGCTTCGAAGATGCGCGCACGGATATCGAGACTAAAGTGAAACCGGATGCACTCAAGGCGGCCGTGGAGGACTTGAGCAAGAAATCCCCGGCAGTCCTCGACCCGGAGTTTTTCAACCTGAACAAGAAATAGGGTGAAAACGCGGAAGCTGGAAATCCCCTGTCCGACGTGCGGCTCGGGTGAGGTGTTTTACAGTTGCACGCCGAACTGTTGCTTCAACCACGTGTGCGCGCAGTGTGGGACCACTTTCGAGCCGGTGACAGCGCTGGCGGGCGGCACGGCAGCGGGAATTGTGCCTCCCGATCCACTGCCCGAAGCCGCCGATCCCACGGCGGCTTGCATCCGTTGCGATTCGATCGCGGTCTACCTGGGCGAAGACGGAATACCGGTGTGCGCCAACTGCGGTGCGCGGCTGAAGCTGGAACTCACCGCAGTGGCGCCTGGGTAGGGCAGTTCGGCATACGGAATGACAGGTATGCCGCGGGACTAAGCGCCGACAAGAATGTCGGCGTTGCAGGCTGGAAAGCCTGCTCCACGAGGGTCCTGAAACCCCTTCCGGGTGGTGCTGAGGCTTGTAGCGGCGCTTGAAAGATGGTAACTTGAAGTTGCCGTGATATTAGCTGTGCGGACTCCCCGGAGTCCGGCAATGCACGGTTCGGTCTGTTCGAAAACTCGACCCTGGCGCCTGGCCGGCACCAGGGTTTTTTATTGCCATGAGGGTGGCAGCCGGAGTACACGAAAGTTGCAGTACCTGTTGGCACCCGTATGTACGCTTGCCGCTATGCAGCGCAAAAAATTTGCGCGATAATACCTTAACAAGCCAATCCGGGCCGAGGGGACACCGGATGGCAAGCGCGGCCTGCGATGCTCAAGGGACGGAAGTCGTGGATCAGATGGGATCCGGTGGGAAGACTCGGGCTGGTGGCGTGTCTGGCGATGGCGCCGCTGGGATTCGCGGGGGCGCAGGATTTGATTCAGTCCGGCACTCCCGGAGGCCCGGTGCGGCTTTTCAACGGCGACACGGCCATGCTGGAAGCCACCGATAACCGCAAGGATCTGCCCTGCACGGTGACACCGGAGAAACCGGCGCTCGGTTTCGATCTCAAATTTCATGCCGGCTATGAAGTCAGCGTTCCGTTGAAGGAACTGGCCGGCACGGAGAACCAGCTCACCATGGTCTTCCGCGTCAGGTGGTCGGACGGCGGGGGCGATGGGGTTTATCTGTCGCAACACATGGTTGTGCCGGCGATCGATTCAGATGAAGGCGGTCAAGCCTATCTGCAGGGCTGGTTCAACCTGGGGGAAGGCAAGTACCACATCGACTGGCTGATGCGCGACCGCGCGGAACGGATGTGCTCTTACCATTGGGACGCCGAAGCGAGCCTGCCGCCGAAGGACAGGCAGATGGCCCTCAACATCGCGGCCGGCGCGGTGCAGGCGGTGGATGCGGAGCTGTTTAAGCCGGAAGCTCCGGTCAAGCGGGAGCAGCGCGACGGGCCCATCAATATCAAGGTGATGATGAATTTCGCGCCGCAGGATGCGACTTCGGCGGCGCTCGAACCGCTGGATACCAGCGCCTTGCTTTCGATCTTGCGGAGCATTGCGCGCGAGCCGCGCATCTGCCAGTTTTCGATTGTCGCGTACAACGTGCAGCAGCAGCGGGTGTTTTACCGGCAGGATGGCGCCTCGCAGATCGATTTTCCGGCGCTGGGAGACGCGGTGAAGGCGCTGCACCTGGGTACGGTGGACCTGAAGAAGTTGGTGCAGAAGCACGGGGATACGGATTTTGTGACCGATCTGATCACTCACGAAGTGAAGGACGCGAAGGACAGTCCCGACGCCCTGGTGTTTGCGGGACCCAAAGTGATGCTGGATGACGGGCTGTCTCCGGACACGTTGAAACAGCTTTCCGACATCAAATTCCCGGTCTTTTACATGAATTACAATCCGAACCCGCAAGCCAATCCATGGCGGGACTCGATCAGCGCGGCGGTGCGGTTCCTGAAGGGCGTGGAGTATACCATCAGCCGGCCGCGCGACTTGTTTTTTGCCTGGACCGAGATCATGGGCCGTATTGTAAAATCAAAGGTAGGGAGGACTGCTACGGCAGATGCCGCATCGCACTAATCCAATGCGGACTCTATCGGTCGCGCTGTTAACCGCAACGGTTGCGGCTTCGGCTTTCGCTCAGAAATTCTCTCCGGAAAACCTGGGGCCTTCGATTCCCACTCCTCAACCGGTGGTGGAAAGAATGCTGGCGCTGGCGCACATCAAAGCCAGCGACGTGGTCTACGACCTGGGCAGCGGCGACGGGCGCATCGTGATCGAGGCGGCGCAGAAATACGGCGCGCGCTCGGTGGGCGTGGAAGTAGTTCCCGACCTGTGCCGCAAGGCGGAGGCGCGCATCAAGTCGCTGGGGTTGGAAGAACGCGCCTCGATTGTCGAAGGCAACGTATTCCATGTGGATCTCAGCCCTGCCACGGTAGTGACCCTGTACTTCATGACCACCTCCAACGAGCGGCTGCGACCCAACCTGGAGAAATACCTCAAACCGGGCACGCGCGTGATCTCCAACCAGTTTCCTATCAAGGGTTGGAAGCCGGTGACGGTAGAACACGTCAAGGCCGGGATGGAGTACACCATCTACTTGTACGAAATCGGCCGCGAGAAGTAGAAGCCCCTACTTCGCCTTTCCTGCATTCTCCGCGATAGTCTGCGCCAGATAGTTGACGATCTTGGCGCTGTTGCGGGCATTTTCGTAATAAGCGGCCTGCAGGAGCTGATCGCGGCGGTTGAGGAGCGTTTCCTTGATCTGCTGTTGCACGCGCGGATCGTTGAGATCGCGCTGTCCGGCCTCTTCCTTCTCAAAGACTTTCAGGATGCGGTAGCCCTCAGGCATATTGATGATGGGCGAGATGCCGCCGGGCTGAAGGGATTCCAGCATCTTGCGCAATTCGGGGCTCAGCTTTTCGAGCTGCGAAGTGGGAATGAAGCCCATGTCGCCGCCGTTGGGAGTGGTGGTGGGATCTTCCGAGTAGCTCTGCGCGAGCATGCCGAAATCCTCACCATTTTGGAGGCGGTGCTGGATGTCCTGGATTTTGGTTTTGGCTTCGGCGGCGTTCCGCGCCTTGCTGTTTTTCAGATTGCGAACGTTGGGATCGGGGTTGGGTGTGACCAGGATCTGCGCCAGGTGGATGGTGGGCTCGGCGGAATTGTAGGCCGCCTTGTTGGCGTTATAGAAGTTGGCGACATCGGCGTCGGTGATATTGATCTTGGACGTGATTTCCTTGGCGATCAGCTTGTTGACCGTGAGGTCGCGGCGGAACTGGGCTTTGAGGTCGTCCACGGTCATATGGCGCTCGGCGAGCTTCTTGTCGAACTCTTCCTTGGTGTAGGGCGCCTTCATCTTGTTGATTTCGGCGTCGATATCGGCATCCACCGCGGTGAGGCCCTGCTTTTCGGCGCGCTGGCAGTAGATCTCGGTGGTGATGAGCCGGTTGAGGAGGTCGAGCTTCTGGGCCATCACCTGGTCCTCGTTGGTTTCGTCCATCGGTTGGGGATACTGCGTGGCGTATAGCTTTTCGAAGTCGACGGTCTTGATGGGGACGCCGTTGACCTCGGCCACCACGCCAGCCGGCGCAGCGTGCTTGCATGACACCAGTGTGAGCGCGGCTAAGACCGCGATAAGGACCGCAGAATAACGTTGCATGCGATTTCTCATTGTAACCGGAAGCCGGGCGGCCGGTTTGCGGGTTCGGGGGTCGGGTAGAATGGGGGTTTCCATGAGAGTCGGGATCATCGGCACGGGAGCGGTTGCCCACAAGCACGCGCGCGCGCTCCAGAACATCGGCTGCCGCGTGGCAGTGTGCGCCAACCGTCATGCGGAAACGGGGCGGGAGTTCGCCGCGCGGTATGGCGCGGTCTTGGCGGGCGACTGGCGGGAGGTCTGCCGTCACCCCGACGTGGATTACGTGGATGTCTGCACGTTTCCGGAGTTCCGCCTGGAGGTGGTGGAATTGTGCGCCGCCACCGGGAAGCACGTGATGGTGGAGAAGCCCATCGCGACCAGTCTGGAAGCGGCCGGCCGGATGATCGAAACGGCGCGGCGCGGCGGCATCCTGCTGGGCGTGGTCAGCCAGCATCGCTTCGATGACGCCAGCCTGTTCCTGGGCCGGGCAGTGGCCGCGGGCCGCTTGGGCAGGCTGCTGCAGTGCGACTGTTACGTGAAGTGGTTCCGTTCCGCCGAATACTATCGCCGTCCGGCGAAAGGCTCATGGAAGACCGAAGGCGGCGGTGCGTTGATTGGCCAGGCGATTCACCA
Source organism: Bryobacterales bacterium (assembly GCA_963842505.1). Taxonomy (GTDB): domain Bacteria; phylum Acidobacteriota; class Terriglobia; order Bryobacterales; family Bryobacteraceae; genus PALSA-129. The sequence continues at coordinate 1,732,966 of CAWJGZ010000001.1, read as the reverse complement.
GGTGGACTTGCTGCGCTGGTTGGCCGGGCCGGTGGCGGAAGTGGCGGGCATGTGGCAACTGGGCGCGCGCAACGCCATCGAATCCGAGGACGTGGTGAACGCGGTGGTGCGATACGCGAGCGGCGCCACGGGGGTAGTGCAGGCGGCGACGGCTTTTTGGCCAGGCTACCCGGAGCGGATCGAACTGCACGGAATGAAGGGCTCGGCCATCGTCTCCGGCGACAAGCTGACTGCGTGGGACGTGGAAGATGACAGCGGCGAGCGAGCGCCGGTAGCGACTGCCGCGGCGTCCGGCGCATCCGATCCGATGGCCATTTCGCTCGAGCCCTTCGAGCGCCAGTTCCGCGATTTCGGCGACGCCATCGCGACCGGCCGCAAACCGCTGGTGGCCGGCGAGGAAGGCTACCAGGCGCTCGAAGTGGTGGAAGCGGTGTACCGTTCCTGCCGGACGGGGCAAAAGGTGACGCTGTAAGGGACGCGCGTCAACGGTGACGAGCGGACGGCCCGACTCAACATCAGCCCCCAGGCGTGGTCCCCGCGGACCCGCCGGACGAAGGGCATACCAATCGTGAAAAGCCGGCCGGGGGGCCGGCAGCGGACGAGGGTGCCCGCCCCACAATGTTACTCGAACGTGTACAATAGCGTGCCCGCGGCCGGTTCGGCTGGTGCTCCGGCGGGAACCGGAACCTCGCCTTCGGCATTGGCGGGAACTTCGCCTTCCACGTTGACCTGGCGATAGAAGATGCCGGAATCGCCGAGGTAGATTTCCAGATCCGAGGGACGCGGAAGCGAGCCCTGGATCAGCGCCTCGGAGAGCGGATCTTCGATGTATTTCTGCAAAGCCCGGCGCAGGGGGCGCGCGCCATAACTGCGGTCGCCGCAGGTTTTCTCGAGGACGTACTTGGCGGCGTCGGTGCCCAGATGGATCTTCACCTGCTTGGCCACCAGGTTGCCGTTGATCTGCTCTACCAGCAAGCCGATGATCTTGAGCAGGTCGTCATCGGTGAGCGAAGTGAACAGGATCACTTCGTCGAGGCGGTTGAGAAATTCGGGATTGAAGGCCTTCTTGACTTCGCTGCGCACCATGTCCTCGACCTTGGTGGAGATACCTTCGCCCATGGGCGTGGAGAATCCCAGGTGGCCGCGTTTCTCCAGGAAACGCGCGCCCAGGTTGGAGGTCATGATGATGATGGTGTTCTTGAAATCCACCTGGTTGCCGAGGCCGTCGGTCAACTGGCCGTCTTCAAAAACCTGCAACAGGATGTTGTAAATGTCGGGGTGAGCTTTTTCGATTTCATCCAGCAGGATGATGGAATAGGGATTGCGCTTGACGCGCTCGGTGAGCTGGCCACCCTCTTCGTAACCGACGTATCCGGGGGGCGAGCCGATCAGCTTGGAAACCGAGTGCTTCTCCATGTACTCCGACATGTCGAAGCGCACCAGGCTCTTCTCGCTGCCAAACAGGAAGCCGGCCAGCGCGCGGGCGACTTCGGTCTTGCCGACGCCGGTGGGTCCGAGGAACAGGAACGAACCGGCCGGACGGGTGCTGGATTTCAAGCCGGCGCGCGAGCGGCGGATGGCGCGGGCCAGCGCGGAGATGGCTTTTTCCTGGCTGATGACGCGCTTGTGCAGTTCCTCTTCGATGCGCAACAGCTTGTTGATTTCTTCCTCTTTGATGGAGGTCATGGGGACGCCCGTCCAGCGCGCCACCACGTCTTCGATGTCATCCTTGGTGACGCAACCGGTAGAGGAATCGTCCAGATTATATTTTTCACGGAGCTGGCGCATGTTCTCGCGCTCTTTGCGCTCCTCGTCGGAATAGAAGCGGGCTTTTTCGAACTCGTGGTTGGCGATGGCATTTTCCATGCGGTGCACGATGAACTTGATGCGCTTCTGGATATCGGCGAGGTCGGCGGGAAGGGTGGTCTGGCGCAGCTTGACGCGGGCGCCGGCTTCGTCGATGAGATCGATGGCCTTGTCCGGCAGGTAGCGATCGGGAATGTAGCGGCTGGAGGTGTAGACGGCGGTTTCGATGGCGTCGTCGGTATAGGCCACTGCGTGGAATTTCTCGTAGCGGTCTTTGATTCCGAACAGAATCTTGATGGCGTCGGCTTCGGTGGGCGGTGGCACTTTGACGGCCTGGAAGCGGCGTTCGAGCGAGCGGTCCTTCTCGATGGACTTGCGGAACTCCGCGGGGGTGGTGGCGCCGATGCACTGGATCTCGCCGCGGGAGAGCGCCGGTTTCAGAATATTGGCGGCGTCCAGCGACCCTTCGGCGGAGCCCGCGCCCACCAGGGTATGCAGCTCGTCGATGAAGATGATGGCGTTTTGATTCTCCATCAGCTCCTTCATGATGGTCTTCAGGCGTTCTTCGAATTGGCCGCGGTACTTGGTGCCGGCCACAATCAGGGAAAGATCCAGCGCCAGAATACGCTTGTCGGCGAGGAACGAGGGCACGTCGCCTTCGGCGATGCGCTGCGCCAAACCTTCCACGATGGCGGTCTTGCCGACACCCGGCTCGCCGATCAGGACGGGGTTGTTCTTGGTCCGGCGGCAGAGGATCTGGACGACGCGCTCGAGCTCGTAATCGCGGCCCACCAGCGGATCGAGCGTGTTGTCCATGGCGGACTGGGTGAGGTCACGGCTGAATTCAGCCAGCAGAGAACTTTCCTTGGGACGCGCGGAGGCGACTTTCTCGCTTTGGGAACGCTGCAACTCCTCGCGGATAGTGGTGAGGCGCAGACCGCGCTCGTGCAGAATTTCCGCCGCGAAGCACTTTTCTTCCCGCAGCAGGCCGAGTAGCAGATGCTCGGTGCCGATGTGCTTGTGGCTCAAGCGTTCGGCTTCTTCGGCGCCATAGGCCAGCACCCGCTTGCATTCGTGGCTGAGCGGAAGATCGACGGAAGTAGAGACTTTCTCCCGGATGGTGGTGTGGCCTTCGATCTGCTTGCGGATGGATTCCACCGCGGCGTGGGAGCGCAGAAAGCGGTTGGCCAGCGCCTTGTCCTCGCGCAACAAGCCGAGGAGCAGGTGTTCGGTTTCGATATAAGGGCTGCCAAACTGGCTGGCCTCATACCGCGCGAAAAAGATCACTCTCCGCGCCTTCTCCGTGTATCGCTCGAACATAGATTGAAAAGCCCCCTGGACTAAAGATACTCCGGCGCGCTCCCGGGATGCGAACCAAACGATTCCACCGGTACCAGCCCGCCTCTTTCCATACTGAGTACGCGGTTGCAGCGCCGCGCGAACGACAGGTTGTGCGTGACCAGGACCGAGGTGAGCCGATGCGAGCGATGCAGGTCCTCCAAGAGTTCGAAGATCATCTCCCCGGTCCGAAAATCCAGATTCCCGGTGGGTTCGTCGGCTAGCAGCACGGACGGGTTTCCCACCAGCGCCCGGGCCAATACGACGCGCTGCTGTTCGCCTCCCGACAACTCACCCGCGCGATGCGACGCCCGTGCGCCCAAGCCCACTTCCTCCAACCTCGCCAGCGATTCCGAGGCGGCGCGCGCATGCGTCCAACCCCGAATCAACAGCGGCATCATCACATTCTCCCGCGCCGTGAACTCCGGCAGGAGGTAGTGAATCTGCCAGACAAAACCGATTTCGCGATTACGGAAATCCGCTTGAGCCGAGTCTACGAGAACCTGAAATCTCTTTACTTCCGTAGTATATCGTACCGCTGGAAGGCCTGTCCAGACCGCCTAAGAGATGGAGAAGAGTGGACTTACCGGCGCCGGATTCTCCCACCAGAGCGAGCATTTCACCTTGCTCGACATCCAGCGAAAGGCCGGAGAAAATCACCAGGTCGGCGTCGCCGGAGCGGTAGACTTTCGAGAGATCGCGGGCGCGAATAACGGGTTCTGGCATCCTACCGCTACGATAACGCAAGTGGACGGCTGGCCGAACGGCGTTGGAAACAAAAAGAGACCGTAGCGGGGAGTTGGGGCCTGGCCGGAAGAGTCCGGGATGCCGAACGGCGTGCTGTTAACCTTAGTCAACTTGTCGCAGAATGGACGATCCCATACAGTAATCAAAGACACAACGGAAGAGCAGACGATCATGAATCCGGAAGAGTGCTGGCGGATCCTGGGCGTACCCGCGGATGCAGGCCCCGAGGCCATCCGTCAGGCCTACCTCGACCTGGCCCGCGTTTGGCACCCCGACCGGTTCCAATCGGATGAGCATCTGCGGCGGATCGCCGAGAGACATTTCCAAGAAGTCACCCGCGCTTACGCCACGCTGAAAAACCACCGCCCGGCTCCAGCCGCCGCTGGCGCCGCGCGCACCGCGGGCAACGCGGCGGCTACGGCGATGGAAGATCCGCCCTACGCGCCGGAACCGGCATGGGCTCCGCCGTCCGCCTTCCGCAAGCCGCGGCGGCCGGATTCGCTGGTCCAGACGGCGCTGGTTGCGGCTCTAGTGGCCGCGCCTTTTTTTGCCGCCTTCAAGATTCTCCCGCTACTGCGGGTTCCGGTGCTCGATACGGATCTGATCGCGTCGCGCGCCTTTCAGCCGCGCATCCTCGCGCCCTCACGCAGCCTGGACGCTTCGAGCGATGTCCGCAGCGCCGCCGCTATGCTCACCGAATGGGCGAACGGCGACCTGATCGATCTTTGGAAGCCGGCCGGCACGAGTGCGCCCGAGGCGAGTATGGCGTCCGAACCCGCTCCACACGTTCGCCTGGAGCGCAAGCCGCCGGCCGCGCCGCAAGCGCCGAAAACGGCCGCGCCGCCCGCGAGTGGCACAGACCTGCTTCCCGCCGGGCGCGGCGGAGCCGGAGAGTTGCGGCTCTCCAATCACAGCGATCTCGAGGCCATCGTCAAGCTGGTCAACCGCAACCGCGGCATCGTGCGCGCCGTGTATATCGCACCGAATTCCAGCGCGACGATCCGTTCCATCGGGGTTGGTGTCTACGATCTCCATGTGGACCTGGGCCGGGACCTCGACATGGAACACCTCCGTTTCGGGAGCAGCCGGTCCACTCCCACGCCGCTCGGCCCGTTTCAGTTCGCCGAAATCACCTCCGAGAACGGCGTCTCCGGCAACCGCTACGACATCGTTTTGAATCCCCGCTAGCGGATGCGATTCGGCCGAAATCGCGCCCCAAATAAAAAAGGGGCCGCGGCGGGGGAGCCACGGCCTGGTCGGAAAGAGTCAGAGATACCGGACCGAAGGTTAAAACTCGTAGCTGAGGGCGACCATGGGCACGAAATCCTGCAGAATACTGCCGAACTTCGCGCCAGGCGCTGGAGCGATCACCTGAGTAGGAAAGGGGGTGATAAAATCGCGGAACTCGGTCCGCAAGTAGAACCGGTTGGCCAAGGTGAACCGGACGCCGGCGCCGACACTGGCCATGGGCTTCACCTGCTGGGTCTTGGTCAGATAGCCGAACTGGTAGAGCGGTTGGTAAGCTTCCTCGGTTCCGGTGCCGCGAAAGATTCTCATGCCGGCGCCCATTGCCACAAAAAACTGCGCGCGGGAACCCTTTTTGTTGGTGTGCAGAATGATGTCATAATGCACCGCGTGGGAGTTGCCGGAGAAGGTGGCCTGCTGGCCGCCGCTCTTGATTTCGAGGCCGCTCTGCAGATATTCGTAATGCAATTCACCGCTGATGTGCGGGTATAGATTTTCTCCGAAGAACGCGCCGGCGGCCAGCCCGGTCTGGAAGCCGGTTGTGGCCGAGCCGGCCGGGCTCGACACGTTTACGGTGCTGAGGAAACCGGCGCCGCCCAGCCCTCCGAATTCCCACTGCTGTGCAAAGCAGCAGGCGCTCGCCGCCGCCAGCCACAAAACCGATAATCCAAGCGTTCTCATTCAATCTCTCCTGTTAATTGACGACGCGCACATACAGCGTGGTTGAGCCGCCGCCTTGGTTGATGACCAGGGGAATACTGATCCCCTGCGGCACCCCGAGGGTGGGAACGGTGGCGTTGATCTGGTACAGCCCCGAGATCTGGCCCGGCACCAGGCCGGCATAGAGGAGCGTAAGCGGGCTGCCACCCAAGCTGAGGTTGGGGGTCTGAGTCGCCCACGAAAGCGGGCTCATGGGGGCGGCCAGCCCGGCGCTCACAGCCGGGGAAGTGGCCCCCAGACCGGTGAGATAGATCACCAGTATGTCCCCGGGGTGAACGGGATTGGTGGGCGTTACCAGTTGGCCGTTGTCGGCCCGGACGATAGTGGCCAGTCCGGTTTCCGGACCCGCGGTACCGGACATGAAAATGCTGGGAGCGGCGACCTGCACGGTGAAGTTGAAGTTGTTGCTGATTCCTGCCGGCGTGTGGACGGACATGGTGGCGTTGCCCGCCACGTTGAATGGCAACTGTGCGTTCACCTGGCTGGTGGAAACAAACAGCAGGGGAACGGGCGTGCCGTTGACGGTGAGGCAGGATTCGCCGAGCGCCGTGGGCAACGGGATCTGGGAGGTGGCGATATTCACGGGGCTCATCTGCGAACCGTACACGCTGATGAGGCCGCCCGCCGCTACGGATGCGGAGCCATCGGCGGCGCTTGCTACGCTGCTGATAGCCGGCGGCGCGGTCGCCGCGGCGTAATTGGCGGAAAGCACCGTAAAGCCGGAAACCGTCATCGCGATTACGGTCGACGTCATGGGCGCTACGGTGCGCGTGAAGGGGTTGGTGGTAGTGGGAAGAATCGGCGCTTCGGTTGTCAGAGTGGGCTGCACGGCATTGCCGTTGAGGGCGGGCAGGTTCTGAATCACGCCCGGACTCGAAGCACTCGACGCCGTCATCCGGTAGCCTCCCTGACCGGTAAAAGAGAATCCAGCGGTGGTGCCATACGATAAATCCAGGGTTCCTGCCGGCACCAGGGAGGCGTTCAGTACGTTATTGCCAATGACGAAGGTGTCGTAGGAGGAAGCGGCCACGGCTCCCGACAGGGTCGTGAAATCCTGGCGCCCAACGGTGAAGGTGTTGCGGTCAGCCGAATACAGCGCCGCTTTCCCACCACCCGTGGCAAACAGGATCCACGCGCCGTTGGGAGACGGAGCCAGCATGCCGGGAAGATACGATGGATCGGAGTTCGCCCAAATCCCCAGCGTTCCCAGCTCGGTGGCGCCATAGCACGGAGAGCTAGAACTAGAGCTGGAGAAGGTAGGGTCAATGGTATCGATCGCTCCGGCGGAAGCGTTGCCTTCGTCGCGCGACAGGGCCGCCAACAGAGCGTTTGACTGGGCGATGGACATCGTAAAGTGGCCCGGGGGCATGACTACCGAACCCACCCGCAGCACTTGATCGAGATCGTACCTGGTCACGAGTTGAGAATCGTTATGTCCCACGAGCAGGTATTTCTGATCGATGGTGAAGGACATCTTGGTGGGCGTGGTAGCGGTACGCAGCGCCACTATCCTCTGGTTGCTCGTGCCGTCGAAGATCTGCAACTGGTTGAGGTCCTGGCGCAGAATGTAGAAACGGTTGCGCGCCGTGTCCGGCAGGATGTCGGTGAGCACGCCGGGAACGTCCACGATGGTGCCGCGCTGGTTCTCATCGGGAATGTTTACAAGCAGACGCACGGCTTTGGGAACGTTGATGGCGGACACCGAACTGAGAGCGAGCGAAACTACAGTCGTTCCCAGGGACGGGAATTTTGCGGGATCGATGGTCACCTGCACGGTGGCGGGAGTAGTGCCAGAGGCGGGAGAAACGGTAACGCCCGCCTGGCTGGGAATAATGGTGAAATCGGTGTGGCCGCCGCCCGGATCGGTAATCGTCAAGGGCTGCGACGCCGGGCTGCGGTTACAGAAGGTAGTTTGCACCAGAACGTCTTCCTGCGCGGCCGCCAGGCGATGATAGCTGTTCAAGGATCCCACCGGCAGCACCGTCACGCCGCTATCGGAAATGGCGTAGAGCACAGTCGCCGCTGCATTCAACACGGCCCGCCCCACCAAGTTCTCGGGAATCAGGATGCGGTCCCTGACGGTCAGGTTGTCGGCATCCATGAGGAGAATTGTCGGCAGGCTGGCGGAGGACGTCGAACCTGCCGACGTGGTCGTGGAGTTATATGGGGGGCCAAGTGGCTGGGTTGCATCGGGGATTTGTGCGTAGATCAAATTGTTCTTGGAATCGATAGAGTGGCCAGTGACGTTGGTGGACGCGAGGCTGTTGGGATAACGGCCCTCAATTACGATGTTGCAATAAGGTCCCAGGGGAGCGGGGGCCGACAACAACACGTAACCGACCATGGCGTAAGTGCCGTCCGCCGCCACGCTCACGCGCGGGAGCAAAGGCGGGGCAGCGGTGATGTAGGTGGCGCTCACGTAACCCAATCGCGCATTGAAGACATAGACGATTTCAGGCTGGGCTCCCGTGTCGGCGACTCCCCAGACGGTCAGATGGTCGGCCGAAGTCGCCAGGGCGGTTTCCAGGATCTGTCCGGGGAAAGTGGGAATCGGCACCGGTAAGGTTCCCACCAAGTTGGTAAAGGTAGTAACCACGGACAGCACACCGATGGTTGGGTCCAGCGTCAGGATCTCGGTGGTGGTCACGACCAGCGCCAGTCCCGGCCCCGAGGCCTGGGTGTTGAAGAATGCCACCGCCAAGGGCACCTCCGGCGTGCCAAACGTCTGCTGCCTCATGTCGGGCAGATGAATCAGGGTAAGGAGGTCGTAGGAGGGTTGAAACAGGTCTCCCGTTGGACCACATGCGACGAGCAGGTACTGGGCATCAGGCGACAGCGCCAGGGAGCCCGGCTGCGGCGAGACGTTGATCGACATGTGGACGGTATTGTCCGCGGTGGAAAGCACATCGATGCGGTTGGCCGTGTAGTTGGCGATGTAGAGCACACCACGGGTTTCGTCCAGGGCGATATCGGCGGCATGGCCGCCAATCGCCGCCACAGTTCCGAAGCCGGCGGCGGCACAGGGCCTTGTGGCGCCCGCCAGCATGGCGAGCGCGATTAGAATTGGGAATCCGTTGGAGCGCATCATATGGGTCTTCAAACGATTTGATTAAATGCCGGCGGAACCCCGGAATCAATGATCGAAATAGCTAATAACCAGCGCATTACCAAAGTTAGTCGTGTATTTCCGCGGGTTTATGCCTATACTGCACGCGTGGGAAACAGGAAAGCCGCGGCCTCCGACAACCGCTTCCGCGGCTTCCGGAGCCTCTGGCTATGAAGAATTCTTTTTCGAAATACGTACCCGCTACCTTATTAATCGCGCTCCTGGCGGTGGTGGCGCCACCCAACCAGGCGCAGGTCTCGACCACATTGACGACCGTGCTCTGTTCGCCGGTGGGTCCGGAGTTCCTCGTGGACGGCGGCGCGTACGTCCAGCCCATGGCCGCCTTCTGGCCGATTGGGAGCAAACACACGCTGACCATCCCGCAGGGATTCGGAGGCATATCTTACAACGCGGATCAATCGATCCAATTCACTTTCGCCGGCTGGTCATGGACGGGGCCGGGATCGACGGGGGCCGGGGCGTCCTCATTGAGCACACTAACGGTGACAGCAGACCCCAGCATCGACCAGTACCTGGCTTTATTCACCACGCAATACAAATTCGGCGTCAAATATTTCTCTTGCGGCGATCCGGTCTCATGCGCGGCGTCCCCCGGCGTCATTATGGTGAACGGCGTGCCCATTACATCCGACACCAGTTCCTGGCAGCAGCCGGGCTCCGTCATCACTCTGCAGGCTTTTCCCAACTCCGGCTGGATCTTCAGCGGGTGGCAGGCAGGCCCCAACCAGACAATCTTCGGTCTGAACGATACGGTCACACTGAACGCCCCTACAACGGTCTATCCCATCTTTGTTCCGGCCAAGACCATCAACTTCTCGACCAATCCGCCAAACCTGCAACTCTATGCGGACGGCGTGCTTCTTGAAACCCCGGCCAGCCTGCAGTGGGGTGAAGGCACCGTGCATAACATTGCGGCGCTGGCGAGCCAGAACGACAGCCTGTTTCAGCCTTGGATCTTCACGTCGTGGAGCGACGGGGGAGCGTTGAGCCACGCCTACACGGTGGGCAAGAATCTGATTCCCGAAAACATTACGGCCAACTACACACAGGGCTTGCGCGCCAGTTTCACGACGCTGCCGGGGGGATTGAATCTTACCATCGACGGACAGATGCTGCCGCCGCCTTATACCTTCATCTGGGGAATCGGAACTACCCACACGCTACAAGCGCCGCTGCAACAGACCGACGCGCAGGGCGGGGTCTGGTCATTCTCCAAGTGGGACGATGGCGTTACCACGGCCAGCCGCAGCGTGACGGTGACCGCTGCGTCGCAGTTAAATGGCGTCAGCGCAATGGCCATGTACACCGGGCAATCGCGCCTGACGGTGAACAGCACGGTTCCCGGTTTGGCTGTGACGGTGGATGGCGCCGCCTGCACAACGCCTTGCAGCGTGCTGCGCCCAGTGGGGACGCAGGTGGATGTGAGCGCGCCCGCGTCGGTGCCGCAGGGCGCCAACTCGCGTCAGGATTTCCTGGGCTGGTCCACCAACGGAGCCTCTCCGGTGGCCGGCGATTGGGTGGCGGCGCTCAGCAATTCCTCCACCACTATCAACGCGACGTATCATCTGATGAACCTGCTGACGGCGGCGGCCAACCCGTCCACCGGCGCGCAGTGGAGCATCGTGCCCAGTTCCCCGGATGGGTTCTACGATTCGCAGACCCAAGTGAACGTTTCCGTGACGCCGCGGGCGGGATATAAATTCGCCGGCTGGACGGGCGATCTGACGGGAACGGTGCCATCGGGCACATTGACCATGACGATTCCGCGCAGCGTGGTGGCGCAACTCAATGCCGTGCCGTATATCTCGTCGCCCGCTCTGAACAACGGCGCCGGCGTCACACCGCAACAGACCGTGGCGGCCGGCTCGGTGGCTTCCATCTTCGGCGTCAACCTGGCTTCCACCACGGCCATCGGACCTGCCAGCCCGCTGGTGCAGACGCTGGCCGGCACGACGGTGCAGATCGGCACCAATTTACTGCCGCTGTATTTCGCTTCGCCGGCACAAATCAATTTGCAAGTGCCGCCGGATCTGGCGCCGGGCCAGCAGACTCTTACAGTGAGCCCGCAAGGCATGGCAAATGTGAGCGCGAACTTCCTGATTGCGCGCAACGCTCCGGGGCTGTTTCCCATGAATTTGAACGGCCAGTCCTACGCCCTGGCGCTGCACGCGGACGGAACTCTGGTAACGCCCGATGCGCCGGCCACGATAGGCGAATTGCTGACGGTTTTAGGAACCGGCTTCGGCCCCACCACCCCCACGCGGCCCTTCGGATTCGCCGTGCCAGCGGCACCGCCGTACGCGGTAGTCGATCCGGTGTCGGTGCAGGTGGGCACAAGCACGCTGACGGTGGACAGCGCCTACGCGCTGCCAGGAAGTGTCGGTGTCGATGTGGTGCAGTTCCGTTTGGACAACACCGTGCCCTCAGGGACGAACGCAAGCTTCCAAGTGGTGGTCAACGGCGTGAACAGCAACACGCTGCTGCTGCCGGTACAGTAAGGCGCGGCAGCCGGCGCGTTCACGCCAGCAGATTGAGGGTCTTTCTCGAGAGTTCGTCGCCGCTGTGGAATACCGTCAGACTGGCTTCGAAATCGCTCTTGGCCTGTAACAGCGCGACCATTTGATCGCTCAGGTCGAGCGAGTCCTGGGGTGGCGGCTGAGCCTGTGGCACTCCAGCGCCGGCGATGCTTTGGGCCGATTTTTCCAGTTCGCCCTGGGCCCGGCTCAAGCCTTGTTGCGCGATTGACAGAATGTCCATAGCGAACTGATCGGCCCGATTCGGCAATACTTGAGGAAATCGCGAGTTGACAGGCGAAGCGTCTGTTCCATTCTGGCGCGGTTCTAGTGCAATCCCGCCGCACCCTTGACGGAGTCGAGGAGTTTCGCCGGGTCGTAGCCCGTGCCGTCTTTGAAGACCAGGGTCACTTTACGGATATCGGCAATGCGCGCGGCCGGGTTGCCGTCGATCACGACCAGATCGGCCTGCTTGCCGGCAGCAATGCTGCCGATGCGATCGGTCTCTCCCAGGTACTTCGCCCCGTTAAACGTGGCGATGCGGATGGCCTCCAGCGGCGTGAAGCCGCCTTCCACCAGCAGTTCGATATTGCGCTGGTCGGCGAAACCGGCCAGCGCTCCGCCGTTGCCGGTGGGATCAGCGCCCGCCATCAGCAGCCCGCCGGCCTTCACGAAGGCGTATTCGAATTGCAGCTCTTTGCGCAGTTCCGCCAGCGCCGGCGCATCCGCGCCGCCCCGTGCACGGGCGCGCGAGCCCAGGTAGCTGAGGGCGGCGTCTTCGGTGAGAGCGTCCAGAAAACGCTGCTCGATGGGTGGCCGGTCGCCATCGAAGGCTTCGAAGACGGCCAGGGTCGAGGTGATGGCCACATTGTGCGCCACCAGGTCGGCAATCATGTCGCGCACCGGGCCGCTCGACAAATCGAGCTGCGCGATCTCGGCGCGGCTCATGTTGGGGCAAACGTCGGGCTGTTTGGCGGCGTGGAATTCGGTGTCGACCAACAGGCCGTGCTCCAGGTCGTCGATCCCAATGGCGGCGGCTTCGCGGAAACCGATGGAGCACAAGTGCCCGGTGACTTTGATGCCGTGCTTGTGGGCCGCGTCGACAGCCGCCTGCAGCTCGGCGTGCGTGATGTTCATGTAGGCTTTGAACGAGGTCACGCCTTCAGCGACCCAGTACTCCACGGTGCGGACGGCGTCTTCCGGCCCGGTCAACTCGTGCATCTGCGGGCCGATGCTGCGCGGGCCTTCGAGATACGGCCCGGTGATCCACATCTTGGGACCGGGCATGTGTCCGGCGTCGATCAACCGCTTGACGTTGAGATCGGTATAAGGTTCCAGACTTCCGGCCGAACGCGCCGTCGTGACGCCGCTGGCGAGATACAGGCGCGGAAAACTGAAAGCCTGCTCGTTGTACATCGGCACGCCGCCGCCCGACGGGTAGAAGAGGTGCTCATGCATTCCCACGATTCCGGGAATCACGGTGTGGCCGGTCAGGTCGATCACTTGCGCGCCTTGGGGCGCGGGTGTGGAACCGGCCGGCCCCACGGCCGCGATTTTGCCGTGGTCGATGACGACGGTCTGGTTCTCGCGCGGCGCCGCGCCCGTGCCGTCGATGACGCGGACGTGCTGGAGCGCCGCTACCGGCGCATTCATCGTCACAAAGGGCGCCGTGCCGGGCGTGAGACGGCCCTGCCCCAGGGCAAGGGCGGAAAAAAACAAAAAGCTGAGCGGCTTCATCAGGGCAATTATATATGGTCCGGGGTCTGCCGCCGGGCTGTGCGGTTTGTCAAAATTGTCAAGATTGTCCTTGATCCCGGCCGGCTGCCCTGCCATACTGCCGTACAGGAGGCAAGATGGCGGAACAGATGCCCCTGCTGCCGACGATGAAATCGACTTTTCGACTGCCGATGGATCTGCACCGAAGGCTGAAGATCGAGGCAGTACAGGAAGGCCGTCCGATAGCCGATCTTTTGATTGATGCAATTGAGCTTTATCTTTCCCAAGGACGAGAACGAAATGAGCAACCAAGCAGCCTCGCTTAAGCGGACGAGGATCCCGTCGCCTGTGTATGCCAGCCGGGCGGACGCAGTGCCAAAGAAAAAACTCATCGTTTTCGGCTGGTACGGCGGAAAGTTCAGTCACTTGAACTGGCTGCTGCCGCTTCTGCCGGGGTGTCATCACTACTGCGAGCCATTCGCGGGATCGGCCGCCGTGCTTCTGAACCGCGAGCCATCGCCGGTCGAGACGTATAACGACATCGACGGTGAGGTGGCGAACTTTTTTCGGGTACTCCGGGACCAGAAGGATGGTCTCATCGAAGCCATCGGACTGACGCCTTTTTCCCGCGAGGAGTTCTATCGGGCGGTTTCAGTGAACGGAAATGCAAGACAGCTTCCCGATTTGGAACGGGCAAGGCTCTTTTTCGTCAGGGCCAGACAGGCCAGGACAGGGTTAGCGCAGACCGCGTCCTTGGGACGATGGGCAAATTGCAAGAACACCAGCCGCGCGGGCATGTCCGGGGTCGTCTCTCGCTGGCTGGGAAGTGTAGAAGACCTGCCCGAAGTGGCTCTCCGCCTGCTGCGTGTACAGATTGAGAACCGGCCCGCAATCGAGCTCATAAAACTCTACGACGGCGAAGATACGCTCTTCTACTGCGATCCTCCGTATGTCCACTCCACCCGCGGGGATGCCAAGGCATATGGCTTTGAGATGAAGGACGCCGAGCACCGCGATCTCGCCCGGTCCCTGAGCTGCATTCGAGGAAAGGCCGCCGTTTCCGGGTACAAATGCGATTTGATGGACGAGTTGTATAAAGGCTGGAGATGCGAGGAGGCTCCGCCCAAAACCTGCCACTCAATCAAAAAAGTGCGCACAGAGGCGCTCTGGATGAACTATTGACGGTTCGCGATGTCCATTAACTACGAAAACGCAGCACGGCTCCTAAAGGAAGTTTTCGCTACGGCGGAACAGGACCTTCTCCGTGGAGCGACACCTGAAATACCCGAAGACCTCAAGCAGCCATTTGAAGTGATGTTCCGCTCCGCGACTCAAGCGTATCGGGAAGCCCTGGCCGGCTGCGTGATCGCCCGGCTACAGGACAAAGGCATCGATATCAGGTTGCCGTATGTGAAACATGGGTCCAGCTCCTACAACGGCAGGACCCTAGACGAGAAAGTAGTCAATCCATTTCTTCAGGGCAATCGCATTCCATGCTCTAGGGGGCCGTTCCTGAGTACCTTCCGTCGGGGCATCCGCTTCAGCGAGGACACAAAGGAAGGCCTGCGGGATCTGGAAGGGTACGACGCGTTTCTCTCGCTTATAGGCTATCTGGAAACCACTGAGGACGACCAGGCGCTGATCCAGTTCTTGCGTTATCTGCTCTACTGCTTCGCCGCGCTGCGCGAAGCCGCGATCGTCCCGCTGACAAAACTGCAACGAATCAGCCTTGAACAGTACGGTTCCCTGATATCGGGCCTGCTCGACACGCCGAGCGGCGGGCGTTTCCCCGTCCTGCTCATAGTGGCCGCGCTTTACACAATCCGGGATTTTTTCAGTCTCGATTGGGTCGTCGAGCACCAGGGTATTAACGTAGCCGATGCGGCGGCCGGGGTCGGAGGTGACATAACCGTCTCAAGGGGCGGCAGTGTTGTCTTTGCCGCGGAAGTCACGGAGCGGCCCCTGGACCGAGACCGGGTAGTCGCCACTTTCAACACAAAGATTGCGCCAAACGGCATTGAAGACTACCTTTTCTTCGTCCCGATACCCCAATTGAGCGATGCGGCACGGGCGCAAGCCAGGCAGTACTTTGCGCAAGGCCATGAAGTGAATTTCCTTGGGGTCCGCGACTGGGTCATAATGTCGCTTGCCACGATGGGAGCAAGAGGTCGCAGCTTTTTTAATCAGCACCTCATGCGTCTACTCGACGCTGCGGACGTCCCCAAATCTGTAAAGATGGGCTGGAACAACCAGGTGAACCAACTCTTGGCTGCAACAAACAGCTAGCGCACTGCAGTGGCGCGAGCCCCAAGCTGCCGATCATTGGATCGTCAGCTCCTTCTTGGTTTCCATCTCGGCATTAAGCAGGCGAACCTGGATCGGAAGCCCGCCGACCGATGCGGCCACCTGCCGCGCGACGCGCTCAAAACCGGCGATGGTTTCCGGCTTGTCCCAGAACCCCTCGTTGGTAACGAACCAGATCGCCGTGCCGCCGCCTTTGGAGACGGCCGCGCTGGCGCCAAGGTCCGCAAAGAACCCGATGGCCCTGAGCGCCTGGCCGAGAGCTTGGGCGTCTTCTTCGGTCGCGGAGCCGAAGTAGTAGACCTCGTCCCTGGTCCCGGCCATGACCCTGCCGACGGTCAGTTTATTGCTGTGGCCCGTCGCGTCAAGCAGCCGAACCGTGATGGGGAATCCGCCAATCGAAGGCGCGATCCGGCGTCCGATCACTTCATAGCTCGAAATCGTGTCCGGGCGATTCCATGCGCTCTCTTTGACGATGAACGAAACCGACGCGCCGCCGGGCCCTTTTGACAGCAGCACGCTGGCGCCTTGATTGCTGAAGAAGCCACTGGCGGCAAGCGCTTGGCCGAGCATACGGGCATCTTCTTCAGAAGCGTAACCGGTATAGTCGACCTCGTCCCTGGTCCCCACGATTACCTTGCGGTTTTTGTGCGCCTGCGTCCGATAAACTCCGGCGGCGAGTGTCGCCAGTAAGGCGAGTCCAACACCATAAGCAATCGCCCGCGGCTTATGGATCATGGGAGCGCTTTGTTGCAATGGCGGGGCATGCTCCAGCTTGACAGGCCACAACCTGCGATGGCCTGTCCCACGTCACTTGCCGGAAACCGCTACGGTCACTCCAGGTTGCGTGGAAACACCGCCCACCTGGACGGAAACCGGGACGGCGCCGGCCGTCAGGCCGCTGGGAATCTGGACGTTGACCTGGGTCAGCCCGGCTACGGTTCCCGGCGCGCCCCCAGCGTATTGCGCCGTCAAGGTTCGGCCGCCGAGGGTCACCGTCACGGGCGCCGCCACCAGTTCATTGGCGTTGGGAGTCAGTTGGCCGTCCACGCTCGGCGGGTTGGTCTGGCCCGTTCCGGTGAGGAACAGTTCCACGTAGTCTCCCGCGTTGAGCGGATGGGCGGCGTTGTTGTACGCGTAGGCGCCGTTCTGAATGTTGATGGCGGCCGCCTGGCCCTGGCCAGAAGAATTGGCCGTGAAGATCGCCGGCGCGGCTGTCGCCAGAGACACCGGGAAGGTTGCGGAAAGATCGCCGTTATATTTCACGAAGACCTGCACCTGCGATCCGGAGACCTCATAAGGCATGATCGCCCCAACCTGGCTGGCGGAGGTGTAGAGCAGCGGCGCGGCATAGTTGCCGAAATAAACGGTTGTGCCAGCCAGGCTAGTTGGCACCTGCCCAGTGGTTCCCGGGGTGTACTGCACCAGGCCGGCCGGTCCCATGCCGGTGCCGTAGAGGACCACAATCTCGCCGCCTGAAACCGGGCCCGCCAGGTTGCTGGCCGAGTTGGCCACTGCGCCGATCTTGATTTGGAATCCGCCCAATATTAACTCGCGGACGGCGTTGTTGCCGGAGTCGGCGAGGTACAGGTTCCCATTCTGTGCCAGCGTAATGCCCGCGGGGCCATTCATGGCGGCGAACAGTGCGACGCCGCCATCGCCGGTGTAGCCGCGCGCACCGTCGCCCGCGATGGTATTGATGAAGCCGGAAGAGTAGACCTTGCGCACGCGCAGGCTGCCATCCGAAATGTAAAGGTTTCCCGAAGCGTCCACGGCCACACCGGTGGGACTGCCCACCATGGCCAAAACCGCCTCGCCGCCATCGCCTGCATAACCGGCCAGGCCGTTTCCGGCGGCCGTTGAGATGATGCCGCTCGAGTTCACTATGCGGACCGCGTTGTTTCCCGTATCCGCGATATACACGTTGCCGCTCGAATCGGTGGCCACGCCCACCGGGGTGGTGAGTTGCGCACCGGCGGCCGCGCTGCCATCGCCCGAGTATCCCTCGAAGCCATTGCCGGCAAGCGTTGTGATAGTGCCGCTGGAGGAAGCGACTTTGCGGACGCGGTTATTGCTGAAATCGGCGATATAGAGGTTGCCCGCGCCATCCACCGCCAGGCCCGCCGGGATGTTCAATTGCGCGCTGGTAGCCGCGCCGCCATCGCCGCCAAAGCCCGGGGTGCCGCTGCCGGCCACTGTGTTGATGATGCCGCCGGAGATCCTGCGCACGCGCGCGTTCTGCGTGTCGGAGACGTAAACGTTGCCGCTCGAGTCGACCGCGACTCCTTGTGGAGAGTGCAGTTGGGCGCTGGTGGCGGCGAAGCCATCGCCGCCAAAGCCGGCCGTACCGTTGCCCGCGATGGTCGAGATCACGCCGGCGGTGGTCACCTTGCGCACCACGTTATTGGCGGTGTCGGCGATGTACAGGTTGCCGGACGAATCCACGGCCACGGCTTGCGGCGTGTTGAGCTGCGCCGAAGCGGCCTGGCCGCTGTCTCCCGAATAGCTGTAGTTTCCGTTGCCCGCCACGGTGCTGATGGTGCCGCCGGAAGTCAGCTTGCGGATGCGGCGGTTGAGCGAATCGGCGATATAGACGTTGCCCGATGAATCCACCGCTATGCCCGTCGGGAAGTTGATCTCAGCATTGGCTCCCGACGATCCGTCGCCGCTGAATCCGGCCGTGCCGTTGCCGGCGATGGTGCTGATGTTTCCCTTGGTATCGATCTTGCGGATGCGGCTGTCGCCGTTTTCCGCAAAGTACACCTGGCCGGTGGAATCAACCGTGAGGCCGAAGGGTGTCACCAGGCCCGCGAGGTTGGCCGCGGCGCCATCGCCGGAGTAGCCGATATTCGGAGTTCCCGTGATCTGCCCAGTGGCGGGTGCGGTGACGTTGCCGGCAATAAAGTTGATGATGCCGGTGCTGACGGTGATCTCGCGGATCACGGCATTGGCGGAGTCCGAGATATAGACGTTGCCGCTCGAATCCACGGCCACGTCTTCGGGCGAGTGCAATTCCGCGTTGACGGCCAGGAAGCCATCGCCCAGGTAACTGGGGTAACTGTCGCCTGCGACGGAGTTGATGAGGCCGTCGATAGTGACCTTGCGGATCAGGTTGTCGCCGGTGTCGGCGATATAGACGTTGCCGTTCTTATCCACGGCCACGCCGGAGGGCAGATGCAGCAGTGCGTCGGTGGCAAGGCCGCCGTCGTTATAGGTGCTGGCCCCGCCGGGGCTGATCTGCCCGGTTCCCGCGAAAGTGCTGATGTAGCCCTGAGGGCTGACAATGCGGACGCGGTTGTTCTTCGAATCGGCGATGTACAAATTGCCGGATTGGTCCAGCGCCATGCCCTGGGGCGCATTCAATTGCGCCTGCGTAGCCGGGCCGCCATCGCCCGAGAAACCCGGACGCGAATTGCCGGCGATCAGCGTCAGGTTCCCGCTGCCGTCCATTTTGAACACACAATTCAAACTGCTGAAATAGACGTTGCCCGAAGCGTCCACCATGACCCGGTTGGGCTGCCCGATGGTGGTGCTGGCCGCCGCCGCCGGTGTGGGCGGCGGCGCTCCGCCGGCGGCAGTGGTAATCGAGTATTGCTGCGCCAGCGCCACCTGGCTCGCTGCCATCAGCGAGATCCAACACAGCTTTCCAAACGGTTTCGACATTACACGTCCAGTCCTGACAGGGTGAAAGAAAGATGAATAACCATAGTAAGACGTTTTCGAGCGCCGCAGGAACGGAGGAGCCGCATTTACCGGGCGACCGCCTCAGCCACGGCTTCCGCCACCGCGCTCAGCGCCTGTGCGCAATCTTCACGGGTGACGTCATAGTGCGTCACCGCGCGCACCTGTCGATCATTAATCGCGTTCATCAGAATGCCGCGCCGTTTCAGTTGCACGCTAAGGGCCGCTGGCGCAACCCCCGCTCCGGTGACGTCGAAGATCACGATGTTGGTCGCGACGGGGCGCGGCTGGATTCCCGGAATGCGCGCCAGGCCTTCGGCCAGGAAGCGGGCATTGGCGTGGTCGGCGGCCAGCTTTTTGGGGGAATCCTCGAGCGCCACCAGGCACGCCGCCGCCAACACTCCCACTTGCCGCATGCCGCCGCCTAACCGCTTGCGGTAGAGACGGCCCTTGGAAATCAGGTGCTTCGGCCCCGCCAGAACCGATCCGGCCGGCGCGCCCAGGCCTTTTGAAAAGCAGAACATCACGGTATCGGCCGGCGCGCAGATCTCGCGCACCGGCATGCCCGTGGCCTCGGCCGCATTGAAAATGCGGGCGCCGTCCATGTGCACCTTCAACCCCTGCTCGTGCGCGCCGTCGCAGATTTCGTAAATGGTCTCGATGGGGTAGACCGTGCCGCCGCACATGTTATGAGTGTTCTCGATCTCGACGAGGCCGGTGGACGCCGTATGAGGATTCACCGGCTTGATGAGCGGCTTCACTTCCTCCCAGGAGAGAATGCCGTCGCTGGTCGGGATGGCGCGGATCACGCAACCGGAAAACCACGCCACCATTGACAACTCGTAGTCCAGTATGTGCGCGTGGGAATCGCAGATCACTTCCTGCCCGTGTTCGGTGTGCAGCTTCACCGCGATTGTGTTCCCCATCGTGCCGGTGGGGACGAACAGCGCCGCCTGCTTGCCGGCCACTTCAGCCGCCTGCTCTTCCAGGCGGTTTACGGTGGGATCCTCGCCGTAAACGTCATCGCCAACTTCGGCTTCCATCATGGCTCGCCGCATCTCGGGCGTCGGCCTGGTCACGGTATCACTGCGTAAATCGATCGTTTTCATGTCGTCAAGAACTCCTGGAACACTTCGTTGGAAAGCAATACGCCGCGGCTTGTGAGGCGCAGAATTCCGTGCTCGGTTTCGAGCAGACCGGCATCCACAAAGCGCCGGATGGGCCGCTCGAAACGGCGCCATTCTTCGGCCGAAGGGTGAATGCCGGCCATCAGGCGCAGTCCCACAAAGAAGCGCTCATCCGGGAGCGCATCCACTCCCTGACGGGGCGCCCTCCGGACCCGGCTCGGGAGGTTCACGTACTCCTCCACGGACTCGGGGTTTGCGGTGCGCGTGCGGCCGTCGAAAGAATGCGCGTCCGCGCCGAAACCGGCGTAGGGCTCCAGCTTCCAGTACTTCAGGTTGTGCCGCGATTCGAACCCCGGCCGCGCGAAATTGGAAATCTCGTAGCGCGCAATCCCCATCGCCGCCAGCCGCTCCACCGCCGTTTCATAGAATGTCGCGGTCTGATCGTCGCCCGGCGTGTCGCCGGCGCCGTAGCGCGCGCCGCCGAGCATGATCTCTTTGCCGAGGCGGCTGTCTTCGTCCACCTCCAGCATGTAGACCGAGACGTGCGCCGGCCGGAGGCGCTCGATCCAATCCAGCGACTCGCGCCAACTGGCCTCGGTCTGGCCGGATAGCCCGGCAATCAAATCGATATTACAGTTGCGGATGCCCGCATCGCTCAGAATGCCGAGCTCCGCTTGAACGGTCGCGGCCGTGTGCTTGCGGCCGGTGCGCCGGATCTCCTTTTCGACGAACGACTGCACCCCGAGGCTGACGCGATTGATGCCGGCTTCAGCCCACCGCCGGGCTTTTTGGACCGTAATGGTGCTGGGCGCCGCTTCGATGGTGGCCTCCAGCCACGGCCGTCCCGGGATCAGTTGCAGGAGCGAAGCCAATTCCTCCGGGGCCAGGGTGCTGGGCGTGCCGCCGCCGAAGTAGACGGTTTGGGGCGTCCACTCCCAGACGTGCGCGCGGATTTCGCCGGCCAGCGCAACCAGATAGCGCTCCCGGAGGGCCGCCGGGAAAACACCCGACGCAAAGTTGCAGTAGGTGCACTTCTGCGCGCAAAACGGATATGAGACGTAGACTCCCGCCACCTTCTTGATTGTAGCGGGCAGCGAAGCGGCCCGCGATGGGCCTCTTAACCAGTCAGATTTGCGCCAGATCTCGTTTTGGCAGCGCTGCCGCAAAAAGAGTGCAGCCACTTCCCGAAGAGCAGGCTTCCCGGAAACCTAACCCACCAGCTCCGGTTCCGCCACGCAGCTTCCGCAGCCTTTCTTCTTGGAGATCAGGTCCTGCCGCTTCATCTCTTCCGCCACTTCCAGCGGAACGGAGAATTCGCGTTCCACCCGCTCGCGATACACCGGGCCGGAATTGTATGCACAGAAAGGATAGATCTTGCCGTTCGGCGCGGCGTAGTGGATGACACAGCGCTTCACGCGCTCCACGTCGTAATTGTACGAATCCATGAAGTGCATGCCGGCCAGCATCAGGGTGCGGTAGGTGAAGCCCTTCTTTTCGGCTTCGCCGCGGCCGTGCTTCTTATCGGTGAGGCCTTGCAGCGTTTGCAGGAACTTTTGGAAATCCAGGCCTTCAGGCGCTTTCTCGGCGTGGAAGAATTTGCGCAAGCTGTTCCAGGCGGAGAGCTTGGTGAAGAACTGGACGCGGCGCTTGCCGGCCTTGCGCGCCAGCAGATCCATTTCCTGGAGCATGGGGCCGACATCCACGAACTGCGTCACGGGCGTCGCCTTGCGATTCTGGTCCACGAACAGGTATGTGCCCAGCGCGCAGTGCGGATGGCAGCTCAGGGTGGTGGTTTCCTCGCCGCGCAGCGCGCTCAGCAGCTTCGAAAACGGCGTCACGCAGCTCAGCGGGAACCAATCCTGGTACGGATCGGCGATGCCGGTCTGTTCCTGAACGGCGTGCGCGAAATCGGAAAGCGTGAAGCGCTTGGCTTCCAGTTCGTGGCGCGCGATGCGTCCCGTGAAGGCCACCGGCTGAAAGCTGATGCCGCTGGTGCAGTCGATGTACTCGAGCGCCAGCCGCAGAATATCGCCGATCTGGTGGTCGTTAACGCCCTTCACGATCGTCGGGACGAACACGATCTTCAGCCCGGCCTTGCGGACGTTTTCAATGCACTTCAGCTTCTTTTCCCACAGCGCGACGCCGCGCGTGCGGCGGTAGATGTCGTCGCAGACGCCGTCGAATTGCAGGTAGAGCGTGTGCAGGCCGGCTTCCTTGCACTGCTCGGCGAATTCCAGGTCGGTGAACTTGATGCCGTTGGTGGCTGCCTGCAAGTGGCTGAATCCCATCTCCCGGGCCATGCGCAGCACGTCCAGGAAGCGCGGGTAAATGGTCGGCTCGCCGCCCGAAAACTGCACGATGCGGCAAGCCACGGGCTTTTCGTCGCGCAGCGCCTGGAGCATTTTGCGGACGGTTTCGAAATCCGGCTCGTAGACGTAGCCCGACGCGTTGGCGTTGGCGAAGCAGACCGGGCAGGTGAGGTTGCAGCGGTTGGTGAGATCGACGTTAGCGAGACCGGTATGGCTGGTGTGCAGATTGCACAGGCCGCAATCGTCCGGGCATTTCGTGGCGTTGGTCACCACCGGATTCTCCAGGCCGCGATTGTCGCCGAAGCTCCATTGCTCCATCTTCAGATAGAGCCGCGCGTCGGAATAAATAATGTCGCGGAAGTCACCGTGGTTGGCGCAATGTTTTTCCATCACAACCTTGCCGCCCTCTTCAAAGATTCTGGCCTCAATGAGTTGCGAACACTCGGGGCAGAGCGATTGAGTGGTTCTGGGAAGGCCCGTTGTGAGGTTCTGGATGGGAGAACCAGTGTAAGTAGTTTTCGGCTGTAATACCTGGAAATCCGCCATGTCTGAGATTCTAAGCAGTTTAATAGACAAAAACTATATTCAGACGCCAAAAGGCGAATTCATGCGGCTGGGCGGCGAATTTTGAGGCTGAACGGCAACCTGCGTTATCCTGCGATGTGGCCCCTCTACTCGACTTTCCGCACGCCGCGGTTGGCTTCGCGGCCGCCTTTCTGGCTGGCTCCATCAATTCCGTAGCCGGCGGCGGGACGCTGGTGTCGTTCCCCGCGCTGATCTGGCTCGGCCTCGATTCGGTCACGGCCAACGCCACCTCGACGGTAGCCATCTGGCCGGGCACGGTGGGCAGCGTCTGGGGTTACCGCCGCGAACTCCGCACCGCCGAAGGGCGATTCCTGGTGCTCATCGTACCCAGCCTGATCGGAGGCATCGCTGGGGCCATCCTGCTGCGCTGCACACCCACGGCCACATTCGACCGCCTGGTGCCGTACCTGATCCTCTTCGCCACCCTGCTGTTTGCCGGCCAGGAAACCGTGCAGCGCCACCTGGGGACGGGTTCGGAGTCTGTCCGAAGGTCAGCCCGCTGGATGATCGGCGGCATGCTGTTCCAATTGGCGGTGGGCCTTTACGGGGGCTATTTCGGCGCCGGCATCGGCATCCTGATGCTGGCGGCGCTGAGCATTCTGGGGCTGCGGGACATCCACCAGATGAATGGCCTCAAAAGCATATTCGGCGGCAGCGTGAACGGCATCGCCGCGGCCTATTTCATCTTTGCGCACATGGTGCGCTGGCACTACGTGGTGCTGATGGCGGCAGCGGCGATCCTGGGCGGATTCACCGGCGCCGGGGTGGCGCGCCGGCTGGGACGAACCGCGGTCCGGCGGGTGGTGATTGCCATAGGAATGGGAATGGCAGTGTCGCTGTTTCTGCGAAAATAGCGTGGCGGATATAACCTCCGGCATACGCTGCCAAATTTCCCAAGAATTCCGCTATCTCCCGGACCAATTTGGGACTAGAATGATTTTAGAGGGCCGTAGTATGACGGGGCGGCTCACAATCGCCGCAGTCCTATTCGCGTTGCTGGTTCCAGCGTCCCTGGACGCCGGGGTGGTGCAGCGCCGTTGGCAGGACGGCGAAATCCTCTCCCGCAAAACAGTTTCCACCGGGCACGCCTATCTGCACAAGCAATACGTGTACCGCGTCAAGGGTTTTAACCGATCCTACCTGGTAGTATCAAACACGCCGCTAAGCCTGGATCTGTACGTGCCGATGCGATTCTCGGCGGACCGAAGGCACCTGTTCATCCAGGATGCCAACGGCCAGGAATGCAAAGCCGCGATCCTGCAAGTGGCGCGTTATCGGCCCCGCCTGTAAGCCCGGTAGTGGTTCCGTTTCCCTGGTAACAACGGTATAACAGAAAAGTGGAAAATTGGACTGAACCCAGAACCCCGCGGCAGTGGATCAGATATATCGTGGCGGCCCTCATCGCTATCTGGCTGGTCATTTGGATGTTGCGATTTGTCGGAATTACTCTTTTCTAGCTGAACCGGAGCGGCAATTCTGGAACAGCCCTGCAAAGAAGAATCCTGGCCTGCCTTCCGATCTCTGATAAAATTGTCACAGTGGCCATCCCTTGTCAGATGTGCGCCCGTAGCTCAGTTGGATAGAGCGGCTGGCTTCGAACCAGTAGGCCGGGAGTTCGAGTCTCTCCGGGCGCACCACTTAACCCAATACCCTTCAGACAGTTGGCGTGAGGACTGGCGTGTTTTCCAAATCTGCTCTTTGCCTGGTATGCCCACCGTTTGCCACTTGCGCCCGATCCATCGCCGCGCGGGCCGTTTGCACGCGCACGGGAGTCGGGCGGGCGCGCAGGGGCCGCCGGGCTGCTCATCGCGCGCCCGTCACGTCACATGTCCCCTCCCTACGCGGATCGGCTTTCAATCCGCTTTTATTCTGGCTGGGCCGGGTGTAGACTTTTCCTCAACTGGAGCGGGCAGGGGGCTCGCCAGTGCTTAACTAGTATGTTTTAGCCCCTTCTATTGCCACTTTCCGTTGACTGGCCGGAGTTATTGGGATAGCATTGCGCTGATAAAGTTCTATTTGATCTGGAACCGCGCAGGCGAGTCAAGATCCTGTCTGGTGAGAATTCAAGACTTGCTGAGGGGCAGGCGCAGGCTGGTGCGCGGTAGTTTCAATCTCACGGAGGGGATTCGACATGG
Source organism: Bryobacterales bacterium (assembly GCA_963842505.1). GTDB lineage: Bacteria > Acidobacteriota > Terriglobia > Bryobacterales > Bryobacteraceae > PALSA-129. The sequence continues at coordinate 1,707,616 of CAWJGZ010000001.1, read as the reverse complement.
TCAAGTTCACGACATGTACATCGCTAACACTCGTCCTTGTGCTGGGACTCTCGATGGCTGCCAGCGCTGCCGACATCGAACCAACTGTTCCTAGCGTTGCGCTAGGGTCCGACTATTTTGCGACAGGAGCCGGCACCTTCTTTAACTTTGGCGCAGGGATTGGAACCGTCAACTTCATGGGGCTGCCCATCGGTCCGGGTAGTACCGACACAATCGTTCAGCGTCAGGCTGATGCGGCAATCGGCGGCGCTGCAATACCGATCCAGATTACTGCGCTGTCCCTCGAGAGCACCGCGCCCGTGAACATCGGGGGAAGCTTCTTTGACGTGTTTGTCACGCTCGATCCCGCCCACCTCGCCCTCGACACCGGAACCCTGAGCGTAGCGGGCACGACGACTGGCGGGACTTTCACATCCAGCCTGGATGTGTACTTTGAAGCAAATTTCGTGCCGACCGGTGCTGGGTCACCGTTCGATGTTTTCAGTAATGTCTCGCTATCCAACAGCGGCGCCGTCTGGAGTCCGAGTCCTACTGCTGGAGATGTGATCGTGAATGGACCCGATGACGGGAGCGCGGCGGATCAGGCGGCGAATCTGCATTCCGGGTTGCTCGCGTGCCCTCCTACTCTGAGTAATGGGTGCGAAGTGGATTTCTTTGTGGCCGGTCCGTTGGTGGAATCCAATACTGGCGAGGCGCATGTTGTAGGTGAGGCGCAGACACCGGAGCCTGGAACCCTGGTCCTATTCGGTTCCGCGCTGACAGCCTTGGGGTTGAAATGGAAGTTGCGCCGCGCCTGATGGGCAACCGTGGGTAAGTCTGCAAATCCATGATTCCACGTGCGGCATTGGCTTCGAACCAGTAGGCCGGGGGTTCGAGTCCCTCCGGGCGCACCACATCCGAAGTGTACATCGTAGTCTGCTATTTCTTCTCTAACTTCTCCAACCGCGCCTTCAGGTCCTGGTTTTCTTTTTCGAGAGCCGTGATGCGGTTGCGCAAGTCGTCGGCGTTGGACGGCTCAGCGAGCGGCGCGGCGGGAGCGCGCAGAGCGTCCACCGCGGCGCGGGCGGAGCGGGCCACGCTGGGAACACCCTCGGATGCGGCCATTTGCTCCAGCGCGGGGATCGCCGAGGTTTCGCGGCGGCGTTGCAGGCCAATGATGCCGGCGTTGCGGTCGCCGGTGGTGGCATCGTGCAGAGCCGCCATCAGGCGGTCGGTTACTTCGGGCTTTCCTTTGCCGAGCGTGCCCAGCGCGCGGAGAGCGTCTTGACGGATGGCGTCGCTACTGTCCCGGGCCAGTTCCATCACGATAGGGAGCAGCGAGTCGTCGGCGATTTGCTCGAGAGCATTGGCCGCGACGGCGCGCATCCCGTTGTTGGGCGAATCGACTTCCAGGAAAGGCTTCAGCGTTTCCGTGGCGTTGTCGGGCTTCAGGCGCGCGGCGGCGGCGAGCGCGGATTGCCGCACGCTGAAGCTGGCATCCGCGCGGGCGGACTGGAGCAGAGTCTGAATCGTGGCGGCGTTTCGGCTCAGGTTGCCGAGAGCGCCCGCGGCGGCCACGCGGACCTGGGTGTTCGGGTCGGCCAGCAGGCTGCTCAGCGCGGCGCGAGACTCTTCGGACTTGAGGCGGCCGAGCGACTGCACCGCATCGACGCGCACGCCGTAGAAGGCGTCGGACCGGGCGGCTTGTTCCAGCGCCGCGGCCACTCCAGCGCCCGGCGTCACGCCGAGCGCGGTGGCGGCTTCGGAGCGGTTCAGCGCACGCGTGGCGTGCGCGAGCTGCCAGATCCATTCAGCGGCGGGCTTCTTGAAGTTGATGGATTTCAGAATGATGTCGCGCGGATCGAAGAGCACCGTACGCGGCCGCGCAGCCAGCGCGAAGCGGAGATCTTCGGACTCCTGGCTCACCCAGAAGCGGAAAGTCTCGGGGCCGTTGTCGCCCAGGGCTTCCACCTCGATGGGGATGCGGAAGGGCGCGGGCTTATCGCTGATCTTCTGGGTTTGCTTGATGGCGAGATGCAGCAAGCGCGCCTCGGCATCGTAATCCCAGGAGACTTCGAAGGCGGGATTGCCTGGCTTGTAAACGTACTGATCGAAGAGCCATTCGAGATCCTGGCCGGTCGATTCGGAGATGGCTTCGACGAAATCGCTGGTGGTGGCGGTTTGATAGGCGAACTTCTTAGCGTAATGTTGAATGGCCTTCCAGAAGCGCGCGTCGCCGAGCTGGCCGCGAACCATCTGCAGCGTCCAGCCGCCCTTGTTGTAGATCATCGAGTAAGCGGCGTTCTCGTTCTGCCCGTTTGCCGGCACGACGGCCGCGAGATTCGGCACCGCGGTAATGCCGCGGCTGGCGCGCAGCTCGTTCCAGTCGAAGACGTCGCGGCCGTAGGCGTGCTCTTCCCAGAGCGCTTCAAAATAGGTGGCGAAACCTTCGTTGAGCCAGGTGTGGCGCCAGTCGGCGCAGGTTACCAGGTCGCCGAACCACTGGTGCGCCATCTCGTGAGCGATGAGGCTATCGGTATTGCGGCGGCGGTCTTCGAAATCGCGCTCTTCCAGAATGGCGGAAGCGCCCATGGTGGTATTGCTGGTGTTTTCCATGCCGCCGCCAAAGGTGTCGACGGCCACCTGGGCGTACTTGGCCCATGGATAGGGCGCGATGTTACTGGAGAAGAAATCCAGCATGTCCCTGGTGCGGCCGAAGGTGCGGGGCACGTCAGCGGCTTTGCCACGCGGGACGTAATACTCGACGGGCACGGTCCAGCGATCTTCGCGCTTGTCGAATTCCCCGGCCACCAGCGAGATGAGATAAGTGGACATCGGTTTGTCCTGCAGCCAGTGGAACGTGGTGACGGCGGCGCGCTTGTCGTCCGTGCTGCCCACCAGCTTCCCGTTGGAGATGGCCTGCCAGCCGGATGGGACCGTGACCAGCATTTCCGTGGTGGTCTTATCGTTGGGGAAATCGTAGCAGGGGAACCAGTAGCGGTTGTTGCCGCCGGCGGTATCGCCGTTGGCCCAGATCTGTTTGGGGCGGTTGGGATGGTATGCGTCGGGAAAGACGAAGAACATGCCGCGGCGCGGAACGGCGTGGTACTTGATGACGACATCGATGGGCGCGCCGGCCGGGTACTGCCGGTCGAGTGCGACATAGAGCTGGTTCTCGCCGGTATGGAATGTGGCGGAGCGGCCGGCTACGGTAACGCTTTCGATATCGAGATCGGCACTGTCGAGCGCCAGCTCGCGCACGTCTCCGGCGAGCGGAGCGACACGCAGCGTAGCGGCGCCGAGAAGCTTGTGTGCCGGCAGATCGAAAGAAAGCTCCAGCTTGAGATGCTGAAGGTCGAAATCGTGGCTGCGGGCGTAAGTGGGCTTCTCGGCGTAAGGGATCTGTGCGAGAAGCGGGAGGGTCAGCAGGGTAAGTGCGAGTGCGCGTTTCATATTGAGTTATGAGTTACCTGAAGAGTCTGGGTGCAAAGTCGTGGAGGGAGCGCCGCCAGGTTTGAAACTCGTGGCCGGTGCCCTGCGATTCAAAGAAGACGTTGTGGATGCCGGCCTTGTCGAGCGCTTCGTGCAGCGCCACGGCGCCCTGATGGATTCGGTCTTCCGCCGTCCCCGCGCCGATCCACACAAGGTGGACCTTCCTGTTGAAGGCGGCGGCGTCGCTCAACGCACCGGCGTAGGAGGTCTTCACGTCGAAGTTGGCGACGGCTGGCGCGCTGAAGGAACCGATCCAGGCGAACTTGTCGAGGTGCGCCAGAGTGATCTGCAAGGTCTGGCGGCCGCCCATCGATAGACCGGCCATGGCGCGGTGTTCGCGGTCGGCGATGGTGCGGAAGGAGGAATCGATCATGGGGATCAACTCCGTGATGAGGACCTCTTCGAAAGCGTTGGGGATCTGCGGCTGGCCGCCGGCGGGCGAGGCCACCGGCGTGGCGCCTAGTTTGGTGGCGTAGCCGGTATCCATCACCACCAGCATGGGCTTGGCTTTGCCCTCGGCGATCAGGTTGTCGAGGATCAGGCCGGCGTGGCCCTGCTTGGTCCAGGTGGTTACGTTTTCTCCCGCGCCGTGCTGCAAATAGAGCACGGGGTAGCGCGCGCGGCCGGTGTCGTAGTCCGGCGGCGTATAGACATAGGCTTGCCGCCACTCACCCGTGAGCTTGGAGAAGTACCAGCGGATGCGCACGTCGCCGTGGGGAACAGGTTTGGCATCGTAGAAGTCCACGCCCTTTTCGGGGACTTCGACGCCGCTGCATTCCCTGCCCCAGCCGTAGTAGGATTCGCTGCCGTTGTCGTTGGCGGAAACGCCGTCGATGATGAACCAGTAGTAGTGGAAGCCGGGGACGGCGGGTTTCGTGGTGACGGTCCAGAAGCCCCGGTCGTCTTTGACCATATCGATGGGGCCGGCGCCGAGGCCGCTATCGGAGCCGGCGGCGCTGCCGGGCATCAGTTGCACCTTTTGGGCGTCGCGGGCCTGAACGCGGAAGGTGACGCGCCCGTCCGGGTGGATGCGCGGGTACTGCGCGCCCATGATGTTGGACGAGGCGGGCACGGAATCATCGGCGGGCTGCGCCAGACAGGCGCTGGCGGCCGCCAGAACTGCAATGAGTACGCGGTTCATAAAATAATCTTCAGTTTACAGTTTCTACCCTAAGACGCATCCATCATCCGGGCGTGCATCCTGTTGCCAAATACCGCTCCGGGGAGAATCATATCACCCGTACCGTAATGCAATCACTGGGTCCGGCACGGCGGCAAGGCGCGCGGATCTTCCTTTTGAAGCCCACGGTTACCGTGGGAAGGAGACCATCGAGCACGTGTTGTGGGAAAAGTTCGGCTGGTTCGATCAGTACATCAAGAACGCCGGCCAGCCCGTTTCACCCAACGCCAACAGCAACCAGTAATAGCTGGGGCGGACCGCCGGTCCGCGGGACGCCTCACTACTTATTTCTGCCGCAGCCGCTCCGCCAGCACGCGGTTCGAGTCCTTGAGGAGACCCGCGGCTTTCGGCATGCTGTCGATGGCCTTCAGAACTTCCGGATCCGCCTGCATGGCAAACTCGGTCGCGGTCTTGCGGTCGAAGGCGCGGAAGATCATCTCGTAACGGAGGTTGCTGCGAATCCAATCCATGTTGGCGGTGAATTCGGCGTCCGTGAAAGTGATCTGCTTGGCTTGCAGAAACTCCTTGAAGCGCTGGATGGTGTCGGCATCCGGCTGCCAGTTTTCAGGCAGGTGGGGCTTCTTCGGGCCGAAATAGGCGCCGGCGAAATGGTAGAAGGCCCCCGGGGCGCCGATATATGGCTGCACACGACGCTGGAAGATGTTGGTGTGGGTGACGTATTTCTCATCCGGCGTGATGCCGCCGCCGCCGTAGACTTTACGGCCGCCATCGGTGGTCTTCACGTCATCGGTGGGCGCCGGCGCATCGGCTTTGGGCCGCGCCGAGTAATAGTCGTAAAGCGACTTGTGCGAATAGTCGCGCTGGATCAAGCGGCCGCTGGGCGTATAGTAATGCGCGATGGTGAGCAGCAGGGCGCCTTCATCCACCGGGAATTGCGCCTGCACAAGACCCTTGCCGAAAGTGGTTTCACCGAGCACCCAGGCGCGATCGTGATCCTGCAGCGCGCCGGACACGATCTCCGACGCCGAAGCCGAACTCGCATTGACCAGCACAACCATGGGATACTTCTGCGCCGCCGCGACCGCCTTGGCGCGATAGACCTGCTCGGCTTCGACGCGGCCGCGCTGCGAAACCACGGTCTGACCATTGCGCAGGAAGCGGCCCGCCAGGAACACCGCCTCATTCACCAGGCCGCCCAGGTTGTCGCGCAAGTCGAGGATCAGCCCGGTGGCCTTGGATTCGTCCAGCTTGCTCAATTGCTCGTTGACATCGCTCTCGATATTGGAGGCTTCGAACGTGCTGACCCCCAGATACAGGGTGCCGGGCTTCGCCCAGAAAGCATCCACCACGCTGGTTTGGATTGAGCCGCGGGTCACGGCGGCGGTGACGGGTTCGGTGGAACCTTCCCGCAGCACGCTCACACGCACCTGCGTGCCGGGCGCTCCGCGGAGCAGATCGGCCACGCCGGCGGATGGCATTTGCAGAGTATTTTTGCCATCCACCGCCGCGATCACGTCGCCGCGGCGCAGGTCCGCGTTCCATGCCGGGGAATTGACGAACGGTTCCATTACCACGACATGGTTTCCGACGCTGTCGAGAACAATCAGCATGCCCACGCCGGCGTAATGGGCTTGCTGCTTGCGCATCATCTCCTTATATTCCACGGGACCGACGAAGCTCGAATGCGGATCGAGCGCGTGCAGCATGCCGGGAATCACGCCCTGATAAAACGCGCGCTCGGACGAAACCGGCTCGGCGGAATTCTGTTCCACCAGCGCGTAGGCCGCGGAGATGGCTTTAAGGCTGGGATCGAGATCGTCGCCCGCGGGGGTGGCGGCGTGCGCCAGAATTCCCGGACCATACAGCGGCGCGAGCAGAGCCGCGCTTCCAACGATCAGTGCGGCGAGTAGCGGTTTTTGGAGCTTCATAATATGGCCGGCCGGCGAGGCGCAGTTCCCTTCCTTGGTATCATCATACCGCAGCCGCAAGACGGGCTGACGGGGCGGCCGGCTGGGAAAGTTGCGCGATGGCCCCGCGGTCGGTTACAGTAAAAAAGTCTCCCTCCACAAGCGCCCGTAGCTCAGCTGGATAGAGCGTCTGGCTACGAACCAGAAGGTCAGGTGTTCGAATCACCTCGGGCGCACCACAAAATCAATGACTTACCGCTCTAGGCTGCCTTGCGTGGTTGCGCCATAGTGGTGTAACGGCGCGTCTACGAGATGATGGCTTTGCGGACGGCGTAGAGGATCAACTCGGGGATGCTGTGCAGGTCCAGCTTTTGCAGGATGTGCGTGCGGTGGGTTTCGACCGTCGTCGGGCTGATGTGGAGCACGGCGGCGATTTCCTTATTGGTCCGGCCTTCCGCGGCTAGCTGCAGGATTTCGCGCTCGCGGGCGGTCAGTAGGTCGTAGCTGTCTTCCAAGCCGCGCTGCTCCAGTTGGCGGATGTAATCCTCTTGCATCATGCGGCTGATTTTGCGCGTAAGGAAAGAGCGGCCCTGCGAGACGGCGCGAACGGCTTCCACGATTTCGCTGCGGAGCGAGTCCTTCAACAGGTAACCGCGCGCGCCGGCTTTGAGCGAGCCGAGCACGTAACTCTCATCTTCATGCATGCTGAGGACCACCACGGCGGTGTGAGGATGCGTGGCGAGGATTCGGCGGGTGGCTTCGATGCCGTTCATGTTGGGCATGGCGATATCCATGATGACGACATCGGGAGCGAGTTCTTCGGCGAGGCGCGCCGCCTCGCGGCCGTCGGCGGCTTCGGCGACGACGGTCATATCGGTCTGCTTTTCGAGGAGGGCCCGGACGCCGTCGCGGACCACCGCGTGATCGTCAGCCAAGAGAATGCGAATGGGCATTGTGTCCGTTTCCGGCGGCCAGCTCCACCAGCGGTAGTTCCGCTTCCACCAGGGTGCCGCGGCCGAGCTGCGAATCGATGTGCAGGCGCCCGCCGAGGCGGTGCACGCGTTCTTCCATGCCGAGCAGGCCAAGGCCGCGGACGAAGCGGGTGTCAAAGCCGGCGCCATCGTCGCGCACGGAGAGAAGCACGCGGTGAGGCTCGTGCGCCACGTGGACTTCGACGGTGCGGGCGTGGGCGTGGCGGGCCGAATTATTGACCGCCTCCTGGACCAGGCGGTAGATGCAGGTTTTGTGTTCGTCGGGTAGGTCGCCGGCCGTGTCGTCGGCGGAAACCACCACGCGGAGGCCGGTGCGCTTGCTCATTTCGCGGGCGTGCCAGTTGAGCGCGGCCACCAGTCCGAAGTCGTCAAGCATGGAAGGCCGCAACAGCAGGGCGAGATCGCGCACCTGGTTGACGGTCTTGCCGGCCAGAGAGCGGATGGAGTCCATATGGGCACGGGCTTCGGGGAGTCCGTCGGCACAGGCGGCATTTTCCGCCTCCATGAGGATGGCGGAAAGCGATTGGCCGACTTCGTCGTGCAGTTCGCGGGCCAGGTTGCGGCGCTCGTTCTCCTGGGCGCGGAGAAGGCTGGCGGAGAGCTCCCGCAGCTCCCCGTGCGCGCGCGCGTTTTCTTCGAGACGGCGTTCCAGCTCGCGTTCCAGCCGCAGCGTGAATCCAATCGTGACCAGGGCCAGGACCAATCCGCCAGCCAGTGCGATGCCGAAGGTGAGCATCAGGGAGCGGCGCAAGCCATCGGAGGAAGCGGCCAGGTTCTCTTCGGAGCGGTTCAGACCGCGCTCGTTGACGGAGGCGATGCGGTCGGCGATTTGCAGCATGGTGGTGCGGCGGGGCACCAGCTCGTCATAAAAGAAGGAGTAGCGGAGCCGGTGGCGTTGCTCGGGAGTCCACGCGACGGTGCCATCGAGGACGCGCCAGTAAGCGTCGATTTCGGAGCGGAGAGTCTGGAAAGGCACGCGTTCGTCGGGGTCGAGCGAATGACCGTAGGTGTCCAGAGCGGAGCGGGTCTCGCGTTCGAGCGAGGCCAGGCGGGCGATCTCGGCCTGGGCGCCGCTGGGATCCGGGGAGAGCAGGAAATCGCGGACATAGGTGCCCGAGAGATAGATACCGGTGCGGATTTGGTCGAGCGCGCCGAGGCGGCCGAGAAAGGCCTGCCGCATGGTGGCCTCGGTATGGCGGACCTTATTGAGGACGATAAGAGTGCCGGTGGCCGCGGCCACCAGGAAGACCAGCAAGCCTCCGAAACCGAGCGTGAGCACCAGCCAGGGGCGCTTGGGACGGTGTTTCCCAGTGGGATTGTTGTCTTGACTCCCGGCCCAAGGTGCGGGTGCCTGCACGTCACCTCCTGATCTAGTGTAGTCAAACCCGCGGACGCAAAGAATCCTGTCCGGACAGGATGGGATCGGTGGCGCGGAGAAGTTATCAATAAGAACAGGGAGGTAATTTGATGACGAATCTACGAGGCCTTGCGATTCTGGCGTTAGCCGCTGTATCGATGGTGGGTGTCGCCTGCAAGAAGAAGGTAGCTGCCGCGACACCGCCGCCGCCGGCGCCGCAGGTCACTGCCCAGGCTCCGCAGTCTAAACCGGCGCCGCAGCCGCCAGCCGCTGTCCAGAAGCCCGCGCCCGTGCAGGCCAGCCAGCCGCAGCGGTATCCGAGCGCGGCAACGCGCGCGCGTATCGATACCCTGCTGGCGCGAATCGAAGACGCCTATTTCGACTACGACAAGCACACGCTGCGTCCGGATGCAATCACCGCGCTGCAGGCGGATTCGACCGAGCTGCGCAACATCTTGAAAGATTACCCGGACTACAAGCTGACAGTGGAAGGCCACTGCGACGAACGCGGGTCGGCGGAATACAACATGGCGCTGGGACAGGAGCGGGCGCAGGCGGCCAAGGATTACCTGGTGCAAGTGGGAATTCCGAGCGGTCAACTGGGTACCGTCAGTTACGGCAAGGAAAAGCCGGTGTGCGACGACCATGACGAAGCCTGCTGGCAGAAGAACCGGCGCATCCACATTGTGGCGCAGGCTGAGGCGCAAACTCAGAAGTAGGCCGGCGCCGATCAAACGGTTTCTCCCGTGCGGCAGCAGTTCCGTGCCCACGATGCGCATCCTGGCAGACGCGGTTTGGGGCTGTTCCGGCGGCGCGTCGCTGGGCACGTTCCGTATCGCGGTGCGTTAGAGCGCCAGTCAGCCTATCATTGAACGTACCGGAGGAATTCTGGGCACAACCGACGCAACTGCCGGCTCAAGACAACAATACGAAGACAAGATCCTGCCGATCCTGACCTTGATCATCGGGGCCACGGTCGGGCTGGTGGTAGTGTCGTTCATCCTGCTGACGGAGAATCTGGGCGCGCGGCTCTATCCAGCCGGAGCCCCGGTGTGGAGACGGCTCCTGATTCCGGTGGCGGGAGCCCTGGGCACGGGGTTCATGCTGGCGCGCTATTTTCCGCAAGCGCGCGGCAGCGGGATTCCTCAAACCAAGACGGCGCTGTTCCTGCGCGATGGCTACATCAGCCTGCGGACCGTGGTGGGCAAGTTCACCATGTGCGCGGTCACGCTGGCCAGCGGAATGGCTCTGGGGCGCGAAGGTCCCTCGGTGCAGGTGGGCGCGGGATTGGCGTCGGTGCTGGGGCGCCGGCTGGGATTTTCGCAGCGGAGCGTAAAGGCGCTGGTGCCGATCGGGGCGTCAGCGGCCCTGGCAGCGGCATTTAACACGCCTATCGCAGCGGTGCTTTTCACGCTGGAAGAGGTGATGGGCGATCTGCACGCACCGGTGCTGGGCTCGATTGTGCTCAGTTCGGCCACGTCGTGGATTGTGCTGCATCTGCTGTTGGGCGATGAGCCGCTGTTCCACGTGCCCGCGTACCAATTGGTGCACCCCATCGAGTTTCTCTTTTACGCGGTGCTGGGCGTGGTGGGCGGGCTGGTATCGGTGGCGTTCGTCAAACTGCTGTTGTGGCAGCGGCAGCGTTTTCTGAGAATGCCGAAATCCACGGTGTGGTTCCAGCCGGTGGCGGGCGGTTTGCTGGTGGGCCTGCTGGGGTGGTTCGCGCCCGCGGTCTTGGGAGTCGGTTACGGATACGTGGGAAAGGCGCTGAATGGGCAGATGCTGATCGGCACGATGGCCATGCTGGTCTGCCTGAAGATGGCGGCGACTACAACCTGCTACGCCTCGGGGAATGCGGGCGGCATTTTCGGACCAAGCCTGTTCATCGGCGCCATGATGGGGGGCGCGGTGGGAGGGTCGGCGCACCTGCTCATGCCGGATTATACGGGCAGCGTGGGCGCCTACGCGCTGGTGGGGATGGGCGCGGCGTTTGCGGGAATCATCCGCGTGCCGCTGACGTCGGTGATCATGATCTTCGAGATCACGCGGGATTACTCGATTATCGTGCCGCTGATGATCGCGAACCTGATCAGTTATTTCATCTCCACCCGCCTTCAGCGGGAGCCGGTTTACGAGGCGCTGCAACATCAGGATGGCATCCGTCTTCCGGCCGGAGCCCGCGAGCGGGAGGAACCATTGACGGTGGAGCAGGCGTATCGCGCCGGCTCGCCCTCCCTGCGTTCGGGGATCTCTATCCGCCAGGCGGCCGCCATGGTGGACCGGGAGCGCGGCGCCTGGCCGGTGGTGGATGGAGTTGGGCTGCGGGGAATGCTCACGCTGGATCGCCTGGACGCCGCCTTGGCGGCGAATCGCTCCGAAGATCCGGTCGGCGCGCTGGTGCCGGAACCGGGACCGGCGGAAGAACTGACGGACGAAAACTTCCCGCACCTGCACTTGGATCATCCGCTCGATATGGCAATGCGCCGGCTGGCGGAGACCGGATTGAAGGCGCTGCCGGTAGTGAGGCGCGACGACGTGCGCGGATTGCGAGGGACGATTTCGCTGGCCGACATCCTGGCGGCGTATGCCGCGCTGGAGCATCCGGAACCGGCGCCGGCCGAAGAGCGGAGCGTGAAGACGCTGGCGCGTCTCGGGACACGGCTTCTGATTGCCGTGGTGGCGGCCGGGGCAATGGCGAGTTTCCTCAGCTACTATTACCGGAGCGAGCGGCTGGCGCGGGCGCGGAATCACTATCAAGCCGGGCAGACGCTCGAATCGCAGGGGCGCAATGACGAAGCCATCGCGCAGTTCCGCAATGCTCTCTCTACTTCGCACAGTACCGACTACCGGCTGGCGCTCGGGTTGGCGCTGGTAAACGCGGGCAGCATGGATGAGGCATCCATCTACTTGAATGAAGCGATCCAGGAGAATCCGTCAAGCGGGCCGGCGAACCTGGGACTGGGAAGGATAGCGGTGCGGCAGGGACGGATCGATGAAGCCGTCTCGCATTATCAGCGGGCGATCTACGGTTCGTGGCCGGACAAGACGCCGGCTCCGCGGCTGGATACGCGCCTGGAACTGGCGGAGGCGCTGGCCAAGGCCGGCCGCAACGCCCAGGCGCAGGCGGAGCTATTGGCGGCGGCCGCCGGAATGCCCGACGATCCGGCCCTGCGCCGGCGCGTGGCTCGCAAGCTGATTGACTACGGCGCGCCCGAGAGCGTCGTGCGGTTGCTTGGCGGCGAGACCGGGAAGGCGCATCCCGATGGCGCCACGGATCACCTGATGGGGGATGCGGAGTTCGCCATGGGCGACTACCGGGCGGCGAAGCGCGATTTCGATGCGGCTCTGCGGATCGATCCGGGTGATGCCGTGGCAGCCCGGCAGAGCGAGATCTGCCGCAACGTTCTGGCGCTCGATCCCACCGAAGCCGGCGTGTCCGCGGTGGAACGCTTCCGGCGCAGCCGCGAGTTGCTGGAACAGGTTCTGGGCGAGGTGGTCCTCTGCGCCAAGGTCGATGCAGCCAACGACGATGCGGTGCGGGCCGCGCAGCATGCGCTGGCGGGACATCGGCGGCCGGATTCCTACAGCGACGCAGCCGAGGCGAACGATGCCGCGGCGCGCCAGCTTTGGACGGAACGGCTGCAACGGTGCAGCGGGCCGCCGGCAGCCGGCGACGCCGCGGCGTTGGTGATGGGGAAACTGGCGGGACGTTGACACCGCCTCACTAAATGGGTTCCCGGTTTTGGAGCGTCATGCGCGCCCTGCCAGGCGAAGAAACACTTGCGCAGGTCCGACGGGACAGCGGCACACTGGGCGCGCTGCCGGCTATCTGTGCGGATGCACGTGGTGGTACATCCAGTTGTGAACACCCAAACCAAACAATCCAATCAGCCCCACTACGATGAGCAGTCCGGGCACGTCGAGCGAACCCATATGCCTACACTCCTTGATTCGAATTATACGCTCCGCAAGACTGGAAAGAAAGAGTCAGTCTTGGTCCAATTTCACCTGAATGGATGTGGTTGAAAGACAACCAGTTAGCTTGTATTTCTCACGGGAATTCGGTGGCGAAGAGGTGGCGCAGATGGACATGGCCCGGTTTGGCAAAATGTTCGTGGAACTGATGACGCAGGCTACGCCGGGGGCGAAACATTAGGGGTCGTGCGGATTGGGTCGCGGCGTTACTTCTCCGGATGCGTATGGCGCCGGTTCACCCAGTTGTACACAGCCAAGCCGAGCGCGCCGACCACCCCTAAGATAATCATCGCCTCGGGAACGTCTAGAGAACGCATGCGTACTCTCCTGTTTCGGATTATACGCTCGGAAATAGGGAAAAGACAGGCACAGGGGCGCGCGCACAGAACCGCGAGTGTTAACGAGCGGCCGCCTCCAGGCTGCGCAGCGGCCGCTCGCTGACGCTCGCGGTTCCGTGCCGGGGGCCGCGTTTATTCACTATTGTGTCGCGCACCCAAGGGACAGGGCGCGGAGCAGCGCGGGAACAGAATGCCCGGCTTCATGAAAAGTCACGGCCGCGGCTTCGAATCCTTGGGTCTGCTTTGCTGGCGCGCCTCGCGCACCGTGTTCACCAGCCTGACTGCCAGTTCATGAATGCGGTGCGTCTGCCGCAGTTCGATGGCCTTTTTCGGGATCAGGTGCGCGCCTACGCCCACCGCGGTGGCCCCCGCCAGAATGAAGTCGGCGACGTTCTGCTGGTTCACGCCTCCCGAGGCGATCAGCGGCACTTGTGGAAACGGCGACTTGAGAGTCTTGATGTACGCGGCGCCTCCGAGCTGTGCGCATGGAAATATCTTGACGAAGTCCACACCGGCTTTCCACGCCATCATCACTTCCGTTGGCGTGAGGGCGCCGGGAAAAATGACGACGTTCTGTTGGTGCGCGAACTCCACGGTCTGGAGATCGAGCCCGGTGCTGGTGAGAAACCGCGCTCCCGCGTCCAGGCACCGGCGCGCGGTTTCCGTATCCCAGACCGTGCCCGCGCCGACAATCAATTGCGGCGCGCTGCGCACCAGGTGGGAGATCACGTCAATCGCCCCGGGCACTGTCATGGTGAGTTCCACGATGGGAATCCCGCCGCTGGCCACCGACTCCGCGGCAAACAGCGCGTCCTCCGTCGAGGCCACGCGGACCGCGGGGATAATGCCGATTTCTTCGATGCGAGCCCGAACTTCTTCCCGGTTCATAGATCTTTCATCCTCCTGAATTATTCCTGCTCGTCGAAGTCCGCCTCGGGCACCGGCAGCACATCGCCCTCGGCGGCTATCCACACATACAGGGTGGGCAGCAGGACCACATTCATCAGCATCGCTAGCATGAGCCCACCGACAATCACGATGGCGAAGGGCCGCTGGGAATCGGAACCGATCCCGCGCGACAGCGCCGCCGGCAACAGGCCGAGCGTGGCGACCAGGGTGGTCATCATGATGGGCCGCAGCCTCAGCACGGCCCCTTCCACCGCGGCATCCACTACGTCATGGCCCCGCGCGCGAAGCTGGTTGATGTACTCGAGCATGATCACGCCGGTTTGCACGCACACGCCAAAGAGCGCCAAAAAACCGACCCCCGAGGACACGCTGAAATGCGTTCCGGTAATCAGCAGCGCCAGCAGACCGCCCAGGGGCGCCATCGCGATGTTCGCCAGCATCAGCGCCGCCCATTTAAACGAGTGGAACATCGTATACAGAATAATGAAAATCACCAGAATCGTGATGGGGAGCACGATCATGAGGCGTTTCTGAGACCTCTGCTGGCTGGCGTACTCGCCGGCCCAATCGATGTGGTAACCAACCGGCAGTTTCACCTGCTGTCCCACCTTTCGGATGGCCTCTTCCACGGTGCTGCCCAGGTCGCGGCCGCGCACGCTGTACTTGATCGCAACGTACCGCGAATTGCCCTCGCGATAGATCTCCGAAGCCCCATCCAGTACTTTAACGGTGCAGAGCTGGGCCAGCGACACGCGTTCCCCGGACGGCGATAACAAACGAATCTTTTCGATCGCCTCTCGCGTATCGCGGTACTGGGGAAGATACCGCGCCACCAGGTCATAGCGCTGCTCGCCCTGCAGAACCTGGCTCACCGCGCCGCCGCCCACTGCGGTCTGAATGGCGTCCTGCACATCGGCGACGTTGATCTGGAAGCGTGAAGCCGCCTGGCGATCCACTACCAGGTTCAGATTGGGTTGACCGATCACCCGGAACAGCCCCAGGTCCTGAATTCCCTTGATGTGGCGCATCACGCTGACAATTTCATCGCCCTTCTGTTCGAGCAACTTGAGATCGTCGCCGTAAAGCTTGATGGCAAGCTCGCCTTTGACGCCGCTCACGGCCTCCTCCATGTTGTCGGCAATGGGCTGAGAAAAATTCCAGATCACGCCCGGAATTTTCTCCAACTCGTAATTCATGGCGCCGATCAGTTCCTCTTTGTTTTGGTGGAAAACGGGCCGCCATTGTTCCTTTTGTTTGAGATCGACAAAGTATTCGGTGTTGAAGAAGCCGGTGGTGTCGGTGCCGTCGTCGGGCCGTCCAACCTGGCTGGTCGCCACGGTGACCTCCGGGAAGGAGGCCAGCAGCACTCGCGCCTGGTCGGCCAGGCGGATGCCTTCGGTCGGTCCGGTGCTGGGCGCCAACGTGCCGCGTACCCAGATCGCGCCCTCATCCAGGTGCGGCAGGAATTCGGAGCCGATCAAGCCGCTGGTCAGCAGGTAGCCCGCCGCCAGCACGCTGGCGACGGCCGCGCCCACAACCCACCAACGGCTGCGAACGGCCCATCGCACGGTTGACTTGTAACGCGCCGTCAGAAATGCCATCCCCGGGTTACGCCACTCTCGCATGCCCTCGCGGAAGAGGAAACTCGACAGCACTGGCGCCATCACCATGGAGAAGATCAGTGCCCCCAACAGCGCAAAAGCGACGGTCCACGCCATGGGCTTAAACAGCCGGCCTTCCACGCTCTGCAGGGTGAAAATCGGCAGGTACGCCGTGATGATAATCCCGATCGCGTAGAAAACCGGCCGCTGAACTTCGTGCGCAGCCTCGCGAATGCGAACCATGGCCGGCTTGGACACGTCCTGGCGTCCCATGTGCCGGACGATGTTCTCTACCATCACGACGGCGCCATCCACCACCATGCCGAAATCCAGCGCCCCCAGCGACAGCAGGTTGGCGGGAATCTGCCTGAGGTCGAGACAGATGGATGCGAACAACAGGGAGAACGGAATTGTCAGCGCCACAACCAGCGCGCCCCTGGCATTCCCCAGGAACACGAAGAGGATGATGGCAACCAGTATGATTCCCTCGGTCAGGTTGTGCAAAACGGTATGGGTGGTGAAGTGAACCAGGTCGCTGCGGTCCAGGAACGGAACAACCTTTACGCCGGGAGGAAGAATGCGTTCATTCAATTCCCTCATCTTGGCGTGTATGCCATCGAGCGCCGAGTCCGCGTTGGCTCCCTTGCGCAAAAGCACGATGCCCTCGACCACGTCGTCGTTATCAATGATCCGTCCGTCCGCGCGGTGAATCGACTTGCCATTCCGGCCTAGCCGGATCTTGGGACCTTGCGTGACGGCGGCGATGTCCTTCACCCGCAACGCTGTTCCATTCTGAGCCTTGATCACCGTTTCTTCGATGTCCTGGACGGTATTCACCAGGCCCACGGCGCGAACGTTCACCTGCTGAAGGCCCTGCTCGATGAAACTTCCGCCCGCGTTCACGTTGTTGTTCGCGAGTTGCTGTTCCACCTGGCCGATACTCAGCCCATACGAGATCAGCTTGTCCGGATCGACGCGCACCTGGTATTCGCGCGTCTCGCCCCCGAGGCTCGACACATCCACCACATCCGCCACCGACTTGAATTGCTTTTCCAGAACCCAGTCTTCCAGCGACTTCAGGTCCATGACGTCGTACTGCGGGTTGGTGCTCTTGAGCGTGTAGAAGAAAATCTGTCCGACGGGACTCCAATCCGTGCCGATCTGTGGCTGCAAATTCTGGGGCAGATTCACTTGGGTGAGCCGCTCCAGCACCTTCTGGCGGTTCCAATCGTTCTCGGATTCGTCATCGAAGATCAGCATCACGCTGGAAAGGCCGAAGATCGAGACGGACCGCAGGTGCTCCAGGTGCGGCAACCCGTTGAGCACGGTTTCGATGGGAATCGTGACCTGCTGCTCCACCTCTTCGGCGGCGCGGCCCGGCCACTGTGTAATGACCTGGACGTAATTGTTGGCTACGTCGGGATAAGCTTCGATGGGAAGCGCCTTAAACGAGACAATGCCCCAGCCGAACAACAGGATGGCGACCACCACCACCAGGAAGCGGTTATTGAGGGCGAAATCAACCAGGCCGCGAATCATTGCCGGATCACTGCTCCACTGTGTTCTGCAGGACGAGGGCGTTCTCCACCACCTGCTGCCCCGGCTGAATGCCCGTTCGAATCTCCTGCATATTGCCTGCGAGCATAGCGCCGCCGGTCACTTCCACGCGCCGGAATCGCCCGTTTTCGGCGGGCACGTACACCCAGTCGCGGTCGTGCAGGTGAAGGACGGCGGTCGCGGGAACCACCGCGTGGATTTCCGGCTGCTGCCCGTGGAATATAGCGGTGACGAACATGCCGAACCGGAGGAAGCCCGGATTCTTCACCTGTAGCCGCACTTTGGCGGTGCGCAGGTTGGGATCGAGAATGGGGCCGATGTTATCAATGCGCCCGCGCAGCACGCGGTTGGGATAAGCGTTGATATGGATGTCGGCGTACTCGCCTTCATGGACGCCGGCAAGGTCGTTTTCGTAAACGTCGCAGAGAATCCAGACCTGTGAGAGATCGGCGATGGTAAAAAGGTTGGGAGAATTGTCGAGCGTCTTCACACCGGCCGCGGCGGTGACGTTCTGCTCGATGACGACCCCGGAAACCGGCGCAAAGATATCGACAGTGGCGGCGGGATGGTTGAGATCGGCGCCCAGCACCCGGATGTGTTCGGCGGCCGTTTCGACATCCACGCGGGCCTTGTCTTCCGTGTCCTGCGCGACTTCCAGATCCTTCTGGGCTAGCGCGCCATGATCGAAGAGAAGCTTGGAGCGGCCCAGTTGCGCGCGGGCCAGCGCCTCGTCGGCGACGGCCTTGCGGTAGTCGGAGAAGGCTCCGGAAATATCGGCGCTCTGCACGCGCATCAGGAGCTGGCCCTTGGAAACCTGGTCGCCGAGCCGCGCATGAATCTCCACGACGCGGCCGGAAGCCAGCGAAATCACGGGGACGTTACGGGAGACATCGGCCGCCACCACGCCGGTGACTGCGAGCTCCGGCACGGAATCGTGGCGGGTTGCTGTGGCCAGCGGAAACTGCTCGGGGTGGTCCACTTTCACCAGCGAAGCGTCGCCTTCCTTTTCGACTTCGGCGGCCGGAGGCGCGCCGCTGGCCGGATCGGTCTGCCCTTTGGCGCCGCAGCCGAGGAGAGCGGAAAGAGAAGCTAAGAGGATCGCCGCGGTGACGCACTGGCGCGGAGAAAAGCCGAACGTCGCATTACTGATTTCCCCGCGTCTCCGCTTCTCCGCGGTGAAAATGTGATTCGCATTCATGGGATGACCTCGCGGCCGACGGCAAGATTGAGCTGGCTGGCTGCTGTGAGATAGGCGGCCACCAGATTCAGATAGGTTACCTGAACCTGGCGGTAATCGCGCTGCGCATCCAGAAAATCGAGCAGCGAAGCCTGTCCGTGCTGGAAGGAAAACGACATTGTGTCGCGCACGTCGAGCGCCATTTTCAAATACTTTTCCTTGTATGGTCTGAGCAGTTCCACGGTGCTCGCGAGCGTGGCGTACGCCGAATCTACATCGCCGAATACCTGGGCTTGAGTGACCTCGCGCAGCCGCTCCGCATGCGTAATTTCGAGCTGCGTGCGCAGTTTCTCGCCCTGGTTGCGGTCGAAGATGCGCAGCGGGATGCTGACGCTGAATCCAATATAAGCGTCGAATGGCGGGTTGTGGCCGGCGTCGAAACTGAAAGTAGGGTCGGTGGAACCATTGGCGACGGCCAGTTGGTGGTCGGTCTGGGCCTTCTGGATGGCCTGCGCGGCGGCTTTCAGATCGGGCCGGGCATCCATGGCCTGAGCGCGAAACTCTTCGAGGGGCATGAGGCGCTCGGAGAAATCGAACGGGCCGGCGATATCGAACTGGTCCACGGGGGTGCGGTCGGCCAGCAGTTGCACAAGCTGGATCTTGGCCGTGCGCAGGTTCACCAGCGCGGTCTGGTAATCGGATTCGTACTGCACGCGCTGCAGTTCGAGGCGGCTGAGATCCACCTGGGCGATATCGCCGGCGCGGAAGCGGTCGCGGCTGATGGAGAGCTCGCGATCGAAGTAATCGAGGTTGTCCTTGGCGAGCGCCAGAACCGATTTGGCCTGCAGGGCCTCGACGAAGGCGTTGCGCAGGCTGAAAAGCAGGTTGCGGACCAGGTCCTCCTGCTGCAAAACGCTGATGTCCGTGGCCTCGCGGGCGCTGTCGCGGCGAAGTTCGCGCTGATGGTTGCGCTCGTGGAGATAGCTGAGCGAAATCAGCGGGAAAGCGCCCGTCATCGGCTGGTAAGGGTTGGCAGTGAAGGGCTGGAGTTGGTCGAGACTGGCGTTGAAACCGGGGTTGGGACGAAGATAGGCGGTGATTTCGCTGGCCCGGGCCTCGTCGATGGAGATTTGGCCGGCGCGCACGGCGGGGTTGGCCGCTTCAAAGCGGGCGCGCACTTGTTCCCAGCTCATGGCGGTCTGCGCGGGTGCGGCGGGAGCCAGACACCCGGCAAACACAAGCCACGAGAATAGACGACGCACCGGGCGCCGCATGTGTCCCTCCGGTGATAACAACGTAGAATTTCAATGTACCGGTTTGGGCCGGCCCACGGAACCCATCTTTTGGTCAGAATCAACCTATCTTTTGGCCTGATGCCTTGGCGCGCGTGAGAATTGCTCTTACTATTTAAGAGGGGCACTCGAAAATGATCTACCGCTACCTGTACGGAACCAGGCGCGCGGTATTGGCGCGAGCGGCGTTGCTGATCACAGTAGTCGCGCTGATCGATTGGCGCGTCGACCTCAACATCTCGTTCGGCTTCCTTTACTTATTCCCCATTCTGCTGGTGGGAACGGTGTCGCCGCGGTGGCAGATTCTGGCCACGGCGATGGTCTGTACGGCGCTTGCGGATGTTTTCTCGCCGCTGCCGTTCACGCTGCTCAATTCGCTGCCGCAGGACATCCTGGTTTTCACGTCGCTGGCGGGAACCGGACTGTTTGCGTTCGAAATCAACCGGACCCGGCAACTGGAACGGGAAAGCCGGGAGCGCGTGGAGCGGGAATCGGCCGCGCGGCGGGAGGCCGAGGAGCAACTGGAATTCCTGATCGACAGCAGCCCGGCGGCCATCATGACCATGTCGTCGGACTGCCTGATCCTGCGCGCCAACTCGGCGGCGCACCGGTTGTTTGGCGTGGCGCCCGGGCAATTGCCGGGGAAAAGCATCCGCCGCTATGTGCCCGCGCTGGGACGCGTGCCGTTCCTGGGGGACACGCCGCAGGCCTTCCGCACCGAAATGCAGTGCCGCGGCGAGCGCGAACATGGCGACGTCTTTCTGGCGAACGTCTTCTTTTCCACTTACCAGACGGCCGTGGGGCCGCGCCTCGCGGCGCTGGTAGTGGATGCGTCGGAGGATTTGCGGGAACGCGAAGAGACCAGTCTGGAGCAACTGATGACCGGGTCGCGCATTCTGGTGGGCGCGGTCTCGCACGAAGTGCGCAACGTGTGCGGCGCCATCACCGTGATCTACGAAAACCTGGTGCGCGGCGGCACGCTCAAAGGCAGCAAGGATTTCGAGGCGCTGGGCGCGCTGGTGGAAACCCTCAACAAAATTGCCTCGCTCGAATTGAAACAGAGCGCCAACACCTCGTACATGCAGGGAATCGACGTGGCGGAAACCCTCGATGACCTGCGGATTGTGCTGGAACCCTACTGCCAGGAGGCCGGCATCGAAATGCGGTGGGATCTCCCGCGGGAAATTCCGCCGGTATGGGCCGACCGGCACAGCCTGTTGCAGGTGCTGCTGAATCTGACGAAAAACAGCGAGCGTGCCTTGCAAGAGGCCGATGACAGGCGCATCGAGATTTCGGTCGCGGCCGGCGACCATCTGGTCTCGATCCGCGTCACGGATTCCGGGCCCGGAATCGAAGCCGTCGACACCCTGTTCCAGCCGTTCCAGAAAGGCGCTGATTCGACCGGCCTGGGGCTGTATCTTTCCCGCGCCTTTGTGCGCTCATTCCGCGGAGAACTGCGTCACGACCCCTCGGTGAAAGGCTGCTGTTTTGTGATCGACCTGGCGGTGGCCGCGCCCGGCGCGGCGCGCGCGGAGAACTATGGAACGTATCCGACTGCTCTTGCTCGATGATCACGTGCTGTTCCGCGAGAGCCTGAGCCGGCTGCTCGAATCGGAGCTGGACTTTGAAATGTCCGGACACTGCGGCACGGCTGCGGAAGCTCTGGAGATGCTGCAACGCGCGGCGGTGGATGTGATCTTGCTGGACTTCGATCTGGGAGAGGACCACGGCAACCAGTTCATTTTGGCCGCGCGGCGCGCCGGGTATAAAGGCAAGATCCTGATGGTGACGGCCGGGATGAGCGCCATGGAATCGTCCTACGCGGTGCAATTGGGCGCCTCGGGCATTTTCCTGAAACACGATTCGCCGGGGAACCTGGCCAAGGCCATCCGCATGGTCGCCGGGGGCGAGATGTGGGTGGACCAGCGGGTGATCCGCGCCATGGCCGACGGCATGCGTTACGGCGAAGAACAAAGCATCCACCCGTCCCTGACGGAGCGCGAACAAGAAGTGCTGCGAGGCATTTTCGAAGGACTCAGCAACAAGGAAATCGCCGCGCAGATCGGCGTATCGGAAAGCGCCGTGAAGGCCACTCTGCAGCAACTGTTCCAGAAGACTCGCGTCCGGACGAGAAGTCAACTGGTGCGGATCGCGCTGGAGATGTCGCTGGGGACGCCACGAAAGTGAGGCAGGTGCGAAGGGGACACCTGCGGCCGGTATCCCAAACAGGGATCAATTAGGCACCAGCTCGATCGACTCCGAATCTTCCAGTCCCAAAGAAATAGCCGGTGCACGGTTCACTTGTTTCAGCGTGGTTGCGCTAAGAGATCCCACGTAGTGAGTCAAGACCGCCTTTGGCAGGCTGACCAACTCGTCGCAATGAATGCTCGACTCCTTCTTTAGCCCCTCTGCGACGCCAACCCGCACCTGGGTGCTCAGGCCGTCGTGCTGAGAGTACACGGGAGCACAAATCAGTGTGGAGAATCGCGTGTCCGCGAGCGCCTGCCGGCTCACAACTACGAATACACGTTGCTTCCGCGGGTCTTGAGCACCCTGCTTTCGCACCACGTATAACTGGCCCCGTGTCACGGCAGTTGCTGGTATTCCAGCGTATCCATCGCCTCACTATTCAAGCGGTCAGCGTGGCGATTGATGATTTCAATATCTTTTTGGTTCTCGTGCCTGTCTCTCCAACTGAGTCAAATAGGCAATCGCCGCCCGTTCAAGTACCGCGGACCGGTTCTTATCCACTCGATCCAGCCGGCTGAGCAGTTGTTTTGGTAGTGTGATAGATGTCTTGACTCGCACAAGATAACTATACCCCCTCGATCCCTCTCGCAGGCGACCGCCCGGAAGCCTTAACAAGGTCAGGCCGCGCCGGCCGCCTTGAGCAAGCGCTATTTCGGAATTTCGGCGCAGTTGACGCGTTGAGGGAATCGAAAGGAATCGACAGTTACTCCCCGGTAAGCGCCGGCGCCGTAATACCACAGGCCATTCCTTTTGAAAAGGGTCTCGCTGGACCCTATCGCCAGTCCGCTGGCGTCATACCACTGTGACCAATGTCCGGACGCCCAAGCCCGATACATATTGGCACGAAGGAACGTTCTACCCGACCATTCAAGGCCGTTGAGCTTGTCGGCGTCCGTCAGACTGTCCTCTGTTTGAACATGGGCGAAGCCCTTAAACTCCGTCAGGCCCCTTACGCCGCGGAGGGAGTCGCCGGTTAGCCACAGAGAGAGGGATGGAACGGCAATACTCATGTAGTAACCGTCGCCACACTGCTGTCCCATTCTGTCCCAATACTGCTTTGCCGCCGCGTCTGCTTCGGATGTCGGCATCCTGGTTTTTATGCTGAAAACCACCACGAGCAAGCAGACCATACCACCCGCCGCGATCACAAGCGGTCTTTTCATAATTGCCCTTCCTTGATTGTGATGATGGCTCGAGCGAGTCATCTACGTCGCAATAGTTTAACGCATATTCTGAACCCGTTTCCGTCAGTCCCCAGAATGGCAAGACTGGGCGGTAGCGAGATTCAATCCACGTTCGGTCATTGATCCGGCGTGGTCTTCGGCGGCGGCGTTCCCGGCGGAAGAATCGGCCGCGGGCGCTCTACGCGCCAGTTCACGCCTCCGGCGGCCTCGCGCTCCGTGCGGGTGATGCGCAGATCGCCTTCGGCCAGATACTTCAGGTGTACGTAGTCGAAGGCCAGGCCGGCGGCCGCCATCAGCTTCATGTAATCGCCGTGCGCGGTTTCATCGGGCGCTTCGGTGTAGCCGGCGTCCCAGGTGACGTCGGGCGACAGGCCCGTGACGCCGCCGCTGCCCGGCGTGGCGGCGCCCGCGCCCGCCGCGCCGGCATCGCCACCGGCTCCGGCACCGCCACCGCGGCCGCCCGATCCTTTCAGCGGCATGTAAATGCGAATGCCGTTCACGATGGGCTGGAACATGTCGCGCGGCTGCCAGCGCTGGCCGAAACGCTGATAACGCGCGTTCATCCGGTCTTCCAGCGGCAGCAGACCGGGGACATTGCGCTCGGCCTCCACGATGCGATCCTCGAGTGCGTAGGCAATCAGCTTGCTGTAAGGATGCTGTTCGTCGCGCACGTAGCCCAGGCTGGTGAACCAGCCGCGCGGAATCCACCAGGCCCGGCCCGGATTCGCGCCTTGCCGGCTTTGCACCCAGGCGGTGTATTCGGAAAACGGCTGTACCCATTCATGCGACGGATAACCGTGGGGATTCAGGAAAGCGTCGGGCTGCCAGGCTTCGAGCAACTGGCGGCGCGTGCGCGATTCCGGATAGACCGGATCGGTCTCGCCCTGTCCGCTCGAAACGTCCGCGCTCAGAGCGCCATGATAGCCGGGATGCAGCATGTTGTCGGGCGTGATTTTGGCGAGGTCCACGGCAAGCTGCGCGCCATCGGGATTGGTGATGGGATGCAGCACCACGTTGACCTTGTTCAGCATGGCGCGCTTTGTGGGATCGGTCGCGAGCTGCTCGGCCAGCTTATCGATATGGCTGGTGCTCGAAACCTCATTGGCGTGCTGGCGGCCGGAATAAACGATGGCGGCCTTGAGCGTGGTCTCCTTGGGCCAGGAGCGCAGCAGCGCGGGACTGGGCAGCATGACGTCGGCCGCCCAGATGTCGCGGCCCAGGTAAGTGCGGCCCATCCAATAGACCGTGACGCCGGGATAGGTGGCCAGGCGCGCCAGGATGGCGGTGTTTTCATCCGGGCTGATCGGCTCGTCCCATTGCACGAAGGGAGTGCCGGCAAGCGGTTTGACGTCGGCGATCATGGGACGCGGCGTGGCGGGCGGTGCGACCGCCATAGCCGCGTACTCGCGCGGCGCGGGGCCATCCACCGGCGCGCCCTGGGGCTGCGGCAATTCGAACTCGACAGCCATGCGGCCGAGGTGCGGATAAGCCACCTCGTCGCGGTAGAGTCCGGCGGCATGCATGCGCTCCAGCCATTCGATCTGTCCGCGCGCCTGCTCCACGGAGAAGATGTTGCGGTCCACCTGGTCCTGGCCTTCCACCTTGAGCCACTCGTCGTACTTGTCTTCGGCGAAATCGGCGGGAAGCACCCAGGTTAGGCTCTCGACGCCTTGCTCGCCGGCCTTCACGCGCGCCTGAATCAGTCGCGGCTGGAACTCGCCGGTGAGCGCTGGCAGGTTGCGCTCCTGCTTGTGATGCTTGCCCTCAGCGTCAGTCCAGGACAGTCGCACCAGCGGATTCGCCGCCGGCTTGCCGTAGAACTCGATGTGCACGCGCCCGTCCTGGCCGTCTTCGGAAGCATGCACGATGGGCAGGATGCGGCCGGTGTAAGTGATCGGGCGGCCGGTTTCGAGATCGCCCATCATGCTCATGAAAACGCCGGTAGAGTAGAGCGTGTCTTCCTGCAGCGCCTCGAGCGAGGAGATGCGCTCGTGGTCGAGATCCAGGTTGTAATCGGGCTCGCTCAGGTGGATGTCGAGCTTCAGAGTGTCGAAAGGCGGCGCGTACTCGGAGCGCAGATCGCCGTGGGCCTGCGCCATCACGAACTGGTACACGCGCGGCAGGGTCTGGTTCTGATAGTGGTCCCAAAACTCTTCGATATCGGTCTTGATGCGCTCGTCGAGGATCACTCTGGAGGCGGCTTCCAGGCGCACCCAGCCGGTTTCCACCTGCACCTGTTCATAGCGCGGGATCACGCCGTTGTAGGGCTGCATGACGGTGGTGACGCGGAAATCGCGCGTCAGGATTTCCTTCCCGCCGGCGTCGAATGCGTGCACCCGGTAGGTGGGAGTTTTGGAATCGGGCTCTTCAATTTCGTTCAGCGCGATCTTCTCCAGCGGCAGGTTCAACTGGCGCGCCATCATCTCGTCGGCCGGATAGAGTTCCTGCACCCAGCGCGCGTCCGATTGCATGGCGCGGACGTTGGTCGAATCGACGTTCTTGGCGAAGTCGATGCGCACGGAGGCCACCGGTTTTCCGGCGAGCGCAGGCACAATCTCATCCATCAGCCAGCTATACCCCTGCTTGAACGCGCAAAGCACCTCGATGCTGGAGTGCGCGGAATCGGCGCCGGCGGATGCCAGCATTCGCTTGAGCTGCGCGCCGAGTTTGCGGCGTTCCTCGGGGCCTTCGCTGACGCGCGCCACCAGCTTGACGGGCTGGCCGGCGGCAAGCTTGGCGGATGCGCGCCGCACGGCTTCCACCAGGCGTTTGCCCTCCCAGGGAATCACGATGTCTTCGGTGAAGGTGGGCGCGCCGGCCACAAACTTCGCCGTCGGAGATTGGAAGTGCAGGTTGGGGTTTTGGTCGCAGCACTGCGTGCCGGCATGCAGGCTGGCGGTCTTCACTTCGGCGATGGTGTGAAGCTGCTGCTGGATTTGCTGGCGCACGAAGCCGCTAAGCGCGGGGTCGGCGATGTCGGCATAGATCTCGGCTTTGACGTCTTTGACGCCGGCGGCATCCATCTTCTTCATCCAACGGTCCAGGTGATAGAGGGCGGCCGCGGTCTGGCCGGCGCTCGAGTGAAGAGAAAAAAACTTGTGCAGGTCGTAGCGGATCTCTTCAAGGGAAAGATACGGCTTGCCCTGTTCCCAAAGGTTGGGAAAACGGTCGGAGAGCAGGCCGAGGGCCGCGGCGGCGCCGGCGTCATCGCCGCGGGCGAGAATCGCGGCGCGGCGGCCGAACGCGTCGTCCACAATGCGCAGTTCCCCCTCACCGGGGAAAGCGGCGTCTCAACCTGAGCGGCAGCGGTGTCGCTTGCGCGAAGCTTTCGTTCCGCCTCCTGCGAGACCGCGGAATCGCCCGCCACCACGGCGTGCGTGCGGACGTCGCGGACGGTGGCGGCATCGGCGGGGGTGGCGAGCGGCAGATTGATGCCGGTGGTTTCGAGGCCCAGCCGCGCGGCCAGGTTCGCAAGGGCGATTCCGGCGGCGCCCGCCGGCACGTAGAGGTGGCCGTTCCAGGTAGCCGGCACGGGGATGCGTCCCGACGCGCCGAAGAGACCGCGCGTGGTGTAGAGGGTGGCGAGATCGAGGCGCGCGGGTGCGGCTGCGGCGGTGGCATCACCGCCCGCCGCATTGCCGCCGCCAGTTGCGGCCGGTGCGGCGGGAGCGGCGGCCGGAACGGCGGATTCGGCCTTGGAATTGGTGACGGTGGCGCCGCCGATCACCACCAGTTGATGCACGGCCGCCAATCGCGGCGAGGCCAGCGCCGTAACCAGCGCAGCCTCGGGAATCGCACCGCGCAGGAAGGCGCGATGCACCCCAGCCTTGCCGCGCAGGTAGGTGACGCCGGCCAGTTCCACCGGTCCCGCGGGAGCGCCGGAGCGCAGTACTTCGACGATCGCCGAGAGCTTCTCGCCGGGCACGCGCCATTGATACGGCGCGCGCGCCGCATAAGCTTCGGAGGCAGCCAGCAGGCCGGCATCGTCGTTGGCAACAATCGCCAGGTTGTCGCCGTTCAGGAAGACTCCGCCTTCTTCCTTTTCGAGACCCGCCTGGAGCGGTGCCAGGTCCGGTGGCGCGACGCGTCCTACCCAGATGCGCGGGCCGGCGGGGTAAGCGGCTGCATGATCGACCACCAGCGGCGGCGTCAGGCCTGTGGAACCGAACCCCAGACGCGCCGCAAGGTTTGCGGCAGCGCTATTTTCCGCGGCGCTCGGCTGCGCCGGCACCACGATTTTCCCTGCGATGAAATCGGCGATTCCGTCGCCATTGGTGTCGATAAGCATCCAACCGGTGGAGAACGGGTCAGCCACTCGGCCAGGCCCGGCGGGCGCGGGCGGCCCTTGGAACGCCAGGCAACCAGCGGTCAGCAATATCAGCACCGGCACGATAGAACGCGGCATGTAGCGAAGCCTCCTGTGGGATTCTGGCTTATGTTATGTCGGTGTTAGGCGGGCTTCCAGTCGTTCCAACCGCTGGGAGAGAGATCCCTCCTCATTTTCGTTGTCTCCTCAACTCGCTTTTCCGACCTCTTCCCGCTTGACGGCTGCTCGCACGCTGCCAATAAAGCCGGCAGCGCCGGCACACCGCATGGCCGGGCGCGCATTCTCATTTCAACCCCCGGCCGCTCACCAAATAGACCGCAAAACTGCCCAGCCAGTGGCCGCCTTCGTAATGCTCGCTCTTGATGCTGGCGAGCCCGGCCTGGCGCAACCGGTCCGCCAGCGCCATCAGGCCCGGGCGGCGCGCGTCGGCGGCCGGCAGCTTCGACACGATGCCTTCCAGCATCCAGGCACGGCTCAGATTCAGCCCCGCCAGGTGGTAGAGCTTCGGATCGGTGACATCGGGAACGTGCGTCGGCTCCAGGTCTACACGCGGCAGGAAGGCTGTGAACCACCGCGCGAATTCCGCCGGCGGCAGAATGCGCCTCACCACATCGGCCTCCGCCAGGCACGGCGATAGAAAATCCTCGCCCGATGGTTCATACGCCAGCGGGCAATTCCGATCCTTCACGTAGTAATCCCGCACACGGGCTTCCACGAGTTTGCCGAACGGCGCGTCGCCCGCGATGCGCGCATAGTCCAGCATCAATCCCATGGCGAACGCGGTATTGTTATGCTCCCCAATGCGGATGGGGTTTTCCATTTTTCCCAGCCACCCGCCGATTCGCGCGGTGACGGCGTCTACCAGCGGGCCGAGCGCCGCCGACCACTGGCGCGCCTGCGGATCGTCCCACTCCTTCAGTTCCGCCGCCAATTGCAGCAGCCACGCCAAGCCATACGGCCGTTCGAATGCGGCGCGGCCCTCGGCGTTCAGATATTTCACTTCCTGCGATATATGGGCGGCGGTGAGGCTCTGCCCCACCGCCCGCCGCGCTTCCGCGGCGAAAGGCGCCTGCGGGAAGAGCCGCGCCAGCCGCACCAGCAGCCAATGGCCGTGCACCGACGAGTGCCAGTCGTAACAGCCGTAAAAGGCCGGTGTCAGTTCGCGCGGCGGCTTCACGTCGGCGTCCGAATTCATGGAGTGCGCAATCTTGTTCGGATACTCCTTGTGCACGCAATCGAGCGCCAGCCGCGCGAACCGCGCCGCCTGCGCCTCATCGAAATCCGAAGCTCTCATCAGACCACCGCACAGAATCAGTCCCGCCAAGATCAATCGCATCATGAATGTATCTTACCCGGAGTTTCCATTTTGGGCTCCCGGATCCTGTTCAGTATACACACAGTCCCCTTCCTTTGATCCTGTGATGCTGCGACGGGCATTTTCCCTTCCGGGAGCTGTTTTCGCCGTGCCGGAGAAATTCAAAACAGGGAAATCCTGTCTTTCCAGCACATTCCACAAATACTTCGCCGGCGCACTTTGCCGTGCACCTCAGAAAACGATCTTCGCCGACAACTCCGCCACTTGCAGTGCATTGTTCAGCACTCCCAGAATCCTGCCGAAACTCGCGGAACTGGCGATGGTCGTGTTCCCGCCCGCCGTCATCTGGCCGCTCGGCACACCCAGATTTTCCGTGCCGAAGAGGTCGAACACCTGGACGCCCAGTTCGAGTTTCTTTTCGCCTTTGAGGGTGAACGGCCGCGTCAGGCGGATGTCGAAATCGTTGAGGCGGCTGCTGTCGAGGTTGCTCGACGGGAGTGCCGCCAGGCCCAGGGTCGCGCGATAGGCATTCACCACGTCCAGGCTGAGGTTACGGTTGCCCTGATTGCGCGAAGTGCCGGGAACGTACTGGCGGATGCCGTCCACATCGGTGGTATTGGAATACGCGTTGAATGGCAGTGAGGAACGAACCGTCCACATAACGCCAAGCGCGAATTTTGCGGGCAGAAAGACCATGCCGCTGGTGACCAGGTTATGGCGGCGATCCGCATTGGCCGGCCCCCAGTCGAGCATGTAATTCGATGAAGTAGTTACTTGATTTTCCGGATTATCGTCCTGGTTGCTGGCCAGGGTGTACGAGACGTCGAACTGATAGCGATTGCCCAGCCGCTTTTCGGCGCGGACATACAGCGCCTTATACTTGGCCCGTCCGATGGGGTCATGGTCCAGAATGCGTAGAAACTGCGGATAAGGGCGCACGCCGTTCACTGGATAGTTCAGATCCACGGTGCGGTAATCGTGCAGCGTGTGACTAAATGCGCCATCCACGTGAATCGTCAAGTCGTGCGTCAATTGGCGCGAATACCCGAGATTGAACTGCTGGGAATACGGATTGCGGTACTTCGGATCCAGGATCGTTGGGCTGGGAGCCGCGGTGGAACAGAACTGCGTCGCCGTCTGCCCATTGTAGGGATTGGGATAAGGCGGCTTGTTGATCAACACGGAGCACTGCGCGTAGTCCCGCAATTCCGGGAAGTTCTGCAAGGTCTGGAGGTTCTGGTAATAGATGCCGTAGCCTCCGCGAAGCACATTCTTGCCGTCGCCCAGAACGTCCCAGGCGAAACCGGCCCGCGGTCCGAAGTTCTTCTTCGATCCGCGCTTGCTCGGGTCGCCCATGCCGGGAATCGGGTACGCTCCGTTCGAATACGGCTCGCTCCCCAGTGAGCTGAGGCTGAGGCTCTCATCGAACGGCCCAAACTCGCGGTCCCAGCGCAGCCCCAGCGTGCCCGTGAAGTTCTTGCGCACCCTCCAGTCGTCCTGGACATACAGGCCGACTTCGGTGGTGTCTTCCCTGGTGTAAACCGGCGGAGTGGTCGCCGTGAACGTCAGCGCGTCGTTCGACGCTGCCAGGGCCGCCAGCGAAGCCGGATCGTTGGGATTGAAGTAATGGTCGTGGGCGAACGTGTAGGTGCCTTCAGCCTGGTTCGGAGCATCGTCGCCGAATGGCACCCGGCTCACGTCCGCTCCGAACTTGATCGAATGTTTACCCTTGACGATGCTGACGTCATCCTTGCCCTCCCACCGGGTCTCCACGCCGTCGTCGGCATAACCGAATCCATAGCTGAAACTGGGGAAGTTCAACTGCGTTTGCAGTTCCGCCATGCGCGCGGGCGAATACACTCCCAACTGCGTCCAGATGGGAGTGCCCGAGGGCCCCAACTCGTACGAGGAATACGCGTACTGGAAACGCGCCTCATTCACAATCGTCGGTGACGGGGTCCAGGTGTGGCCCACTACCAGCGACTGCCGCGGGATCTGGCCATCGTAACAGGCGGCCATCGTGGAACCCCCACAGCCGTTCCAGGTGATCAGGTTCCACTCTTGCGAGTATCGCGCGAACAGCACTTGATTGTTGGTGATCTGGTAATCCAACCGCCCATTCAACATCTGATCGTGCAGCGGCCGGTTATGTACGCCGACGAACGTCCCGTAGTCCTGAAGTACTGCCGCCCCAACCGTGATGTTGTACGAGGTGGTTTGCTGGGTGCGCTCGAAATCCACCTGGAAATGCAGCTTGTTCCGCACGAGCGGTCCGCCGAAATCGCCGCCGAACTGGTTGCGCCGGTATGGCGCCCGGCTGATCCCCACCGCGGCGTTCGCTGCCTGTGTAAACGGATCGTCGCGGTTGAAGATCGCGTTGCGCACGTATTCGAAGGCCTCGCCGTGGAATTGGTTCGTGCCGCTCTTGGTGACGATGTTGACCACCCCGCCGGCCGACAACCCTTGATCGGCGTTGTAGTGAATAGTAACGACCTTGAACTCCTGAACCGCGCCCATGGGGAAATTCTGGCGCGGCTCGCCCATCTCGGCCCAGTTGTTGGTGACGCCGTCCACCGTGAACCCATTCGCCCAGTAGTGGCTCGAGCCCCCCATTTGTACGCTGTTGTAAAAGGTCCGGGACGAATCCTGCGACGTGCCGGGCTCCAGCACCGCCAAGTTGAGGTACTGCCGCGTATTGATCGGTAGCGTGTCGATCTGGGAGTTAGTCACGACGCCTGAAACATCGCCCTTGGTAGTATCGATGGGCGGAACTTCGCCCATCACCGTAACCGACTCCTGCACGTTGCCCACGGTCATCGGGACATCCCGTTCCACGTGCACGCCGATGTTCACTTCCAGGCCGGTCACCGTGGCCGTGACGAATCCGGTTGCTTCCACTTTCATGGTGTATCGTCCAGGAGGTACCGGGTAGAACCGATAGCGGCCTTCCCCGTCGCCTTTGATGATCCTCGCGAAGCCGGTATCCCGATTGGTAAGTGTGACTGTGGCGTTCGGAACGGCCGAACCAGCCGGATCCTTGACCACCCCGGTAAGTTCGGCATCGACCGTCTGCGCGATCGCGATGCCGGTGACGAGAATCGTCAGGATCGACAAAACGAGCCATGACGCCAGATTGGTGTTTTTGCTCTTGTGAGACATAAGCCTCCCAGATTCCAAGACCCAGAAAAGGCCCATGCCGATTCACGTGGATGGAGCGGCGCCATCCCAGGCAACCGGCGCTTACGTCGGAGTTACCCCTTTGGCTCCCGACTTCTAGCTGAGTGTACACCTAGCCATAAGTTTTTGATCCTCCGAGTTCTGTTTTTTTGGAGCCGTCGTCGGCTCCGCCAAGCGCCCTGTTCACCCTGCGCTGTTGAGTTTCGCTGCATCCGCCACCTCCGTCTACCCCGTCGCCACGGGGCAGCCTTGACGGGTGGCCGCGGCGAGCAGCGGCTCCGCGCCATTCTGGCGGATCAGGAATTTCTGAAACAGTTGTTCCCGGACGAGTAGCCCTCGTTGTGGCGCACGCACTCGTGCCGTGTCGAGTGCCAACCGTCGTTCGGGACCGGGTGTCGACATCGTCAGTTCGCTGGTGGCAATGCTAAAAGGCAAAACGCTGGACGTTCACTCGCCGGCCAGTTTTGCCAAAGCCATTCGCATGATTGTGGCGCGGAAGCAGAAGAGCAAGCCCCCTCTACCCGCTCATCGAGTTCAAAAACTCGGCGTTGCTGCGGGTCTTGCCCAGCTTGTCGAGCAGCAGTTCCATGGTTTCCACCGGCGAGAGCGGGTTCAGCACCTTGCGCAGAATCCACACCCGGTTCAGCTCTTCCTTGGGCAGCAGCAGCTCTTCCTTGCGGGTGCCGCTCTTGTTGATGTCGATGGCCGGGAAGACGCGCTTGTCCACCAGCTTGCGCTCCAGGTGGATTTCCATGTTGCCGGTGCCCTTGAACTCTTCGAAAATCACGTCGTCCATGCGGCTGCCGGTGTCGATCAGGGCCGTCGCGACAATGCTCAGCGACCCGCCTTCTTCGATATTGCGCGCGGCGCCGAAGAAGCGCTTGGGCCGCTGCAAGGCGTTCGAATCCACGCCGCCTGAGAGCACCTTGCCGGAGGGCGGCACGATGGTGTTGTAGGCGCGCGCCAGACGCGTGATGGAATCCAGCAGAATCACCACGTCGCGCTTGTGCTCCACTAGCCGCTTGGCTTTCTCGATCACCATTTCCGCCACCTGCACGTGGCGCGTGGCCGGTTCGTCGAACGTGGAGCTGATCACTTCGCCGCGCACGCTGCGCTGCATGTCGGTGACTTCCTCGGGACGCTCGTCGATCAGTAGCACGATCAGCGTGATTTCGGGATGGTTGGTCGTAATGGAGTTGGCCAGGCTCTGCAGGAGCATGGTCTTGCCGGTGCGCGGCGGCGATACGATGAGACCGCGCTGCCCCTTGCCGAGCGGCGTTAGCAGGTCCATGACGCGGCCGGAATAATTTTCGCGGACGGTTTCGAGCTTGACCCGCTCGTTGGGATAGAGCGGCGTCAGGTTGTCGAAGAAGATCTTGTTGCGGGCTTCCTCGGGCGGCTCGAAATTGATGGCGTCGACTTTGATCAGCGCGAAGTACCGTTCACCTTCCTTAGGCGGGCGGATCTGTCCGGAGATGGTGTCGCCGGTGCGCAAATCGAAGCGGCGGATCTGCGACGGCGAAACGTACACGTCGTCGGGACCCGGCAGATAGTTGTACTCGGGCGCGCGCAGGAAGCCGAATCCATCGGGGAGGCATTCTAGCACGCCTTCCGAGAATATCAGGCCGCTCTTTTCAGCCTGGGTCTGAAGGATCTTGAATATCAGTTCCTGTTTGCGTAGCCCCGCGGCGCCGCTAATCCCCATGTCTTTGGCCACCTGGTTGAGCTTTTGGATGCTCATGTCCTTGAGCTCTACCAGGTCGAGCGTGGGGGTGCCGTTCTTTGCGCCTTGGGCTGCTTGTTGCTTGCGGCGCTGTTGGCCTGGGTGGCCGGTCATGAAATCCGTGTGGGGCGCGGCGGCCGGAGCCTCGGCGGCTTTCGGCTCCGCTACCTTGACCTCCGCGGCCGGAGCCACCGCCGGTCTTGCCTCGGCGGCCTTGGTTTCCGCGGGCTTGGTTTCCGGCGCTTTCGATTCGACTGCCTGCGGCGGAACGGCGCCGGCCTTAGCGGCGCGCGCCGGCCTTTCGCCATCCGATTTTTCGGCGGCTGCGGCAGCTCTTTCAGCTTTTTCGGCCTTTTCAGGCTTCTCGGGTTTTTCCGTCTCCGCGGAGGCGGCGGGCGCCACATTCTCCCGGGCGGGTTGCTTGTCGGCGGGCTTTTCGGTTTTCTCGGACTTTTCCTGCGGCAGGTGGTTGCCTACCGTGTTTGAAGTGTTTTCGCTATTGCTTGCCAAATTTCCCTCACTCCCCGGCCCGTTAGGGCCGAGAACGGCATCGGTTCCACGCCTTCTTTGCGAATAGCGTCGAAACCGCGCCCCTGCTCAGATTGATTTGCTTTGTCGGTCTTAGTGGCGATTACCAAGTACGGTCTGCCGCGATCCTCGAGCCACCGCTTCAAGTCGAGGTCCTTCTCCATCCATCCACGGCGGATATCCAGGATCAGGCAGGAAAGTCTTAGGGTATCTCGATTCTCCAAATATTGCTCGATCAGTTTCTTCCATCCGAGCTTGTGTTCAATCGGCACCCGGGCATATCCGTAACCGGGCAGATCCACGAAATAGTACGCGCCGTCCACCCGATAAAAATTGATAGCTTGGGTTCGCCCCGGGGTATTGCTGGTAAAAGCCAGCCCTCTTCGCCCCACCAGGGCGTTGATCAAGCTGGATTTCCCCACGTTACTTCTTCCTAAAAATGCTACTTCCGGCAGCCGGTCCCGGGGGAACATCTCCGGGGCTCCGGCGCTGACTACAAATTCCGCGTCAGACACAGAACCGCGACCGTTGGAGAGCGGCATGCCTCACTGGTGCGCCCGGCTCTCTTCGAGCGTGGGCTTTACACCCATGTCCAACGGCGTCATTGGAATCGCCACCAACTCGCGCTCCAACGCAATCTTCAGAACTTCGTCCATGGACTCCACAAAATTCAGCTTCATGGATTGCTTGATGGCGTCTGGAATGTCGGGGAGATCTTTCTCGTTCTCCCGCGGCACGATTGCTTCCAGGATGCCATAGCGGTGGGCCGCCATCAACTTCTCTTTCAAGCCGCCGATGCCCAGCACCTTGCCGCGGAGCGTAATTTCGCCCGTCATGGCCAGGTCCCAGCGTATCGGGATCCGCGTCAGCGCGCTGCAAATCGCGGTGGCCAGCGTAATTCCGGCCGATGGCCCATCCTTGGGAATGGCGCCCTCCGGGACATGAATATGGACGTCCAGGTTACGGTAGAAATCGCGCGGTAACCCGAAGGTGTGCGCGCGCGAACGGATGTAACTCATGGCCGCCTGTGCCGATTCCTGCATCACGTCGCCGAGCTTTCCGGTGATGGTGAGCTTGCCTTTGCCTTCCATCAGGGTGCATTCCACGGTCAGGATCTGACCTCCGACTTCGGTCCACGCCAGGCCGGTAGCCGCGCCGATTTCGTTCTTTTTTTCGACCCCCAGGTCGCGGAACCTCCAGGGCCCCAGCAAATCCGGCAGTTTCGCGTCGTTGATCTGGACCTTCGCGAACGGCTTCTTCTCCTTGGCGCTTTCCGCGTTCACCACCTGGCGCGAGATTTTCCGGCACACGTTGCCGATCTCGCGCTCCAGGTTCCGGACGCCCGCTTCGCGCGTGTAATACTGGATCAACCCGTTGATGCCCGAATCTTCGAACTCGATCTGCTCGCCGGTCAGGCCGGTCTGCTCCATTTGCTTGCGAACCAGGAAGCGCTTGGCGATCTCCATCTTCTCCAGTTCCGTGTAGCCCGAAAGACGGATCACTTCCATGCGGTCCTGCAACGCCGGCGGAACCGTGTGCAGCACGTTGGCGGTGGCGATGAAGAAGACCTGGCTCAAATCGTATTCCACGTCCAGGTAGTGATCGACGAACATGAAGTTCTGTTCCGGGTCGAGCACTTCGAGCAACGCCGCCGAAGGATCTCCGCGGAAATCCATCGACATCTTGTCGACTTCGTCCAGCATGAAGATGGGGTTGCGCGTCCCGGCCTTTTTCATCATCTGGATAATCTGTCCGGGCAGCGCGCCGATGTAGGTGCGCCGGTGTCCGCGGATTTCGGCTTCATCCCGCACTCCGCCCAGCGACAGGCGCACGAACTTGCGGCCGGTGGCCTTGGCAATGGACATCCCCAGCGAGGTCTTGCCTACGCCGGGGGGCCCCACGAAGCACAGGATGGATCCCTTGGGGTTCTTCACCAGGCGGCGCACCGCCAGGAATTCCAGGATGCGCTCTTTGATTTTTTCCAGGCCGTAGTGGTCCGCTTCCAGAACGCCCTCCGCAAACTTGAGGTCCCGAATCTCTTTGGTCTTCTTCTTCCACGGCACCGCCAGCAGCCAGTCGAGGTAGTTGCGGGAAACCGTGGATTCGGCCGACATCGGCGGCATGTTTTCCAGCCGCTTCAGCTCGGCCAGGGCCTTTTCCTGCGCATCCGCGGTCATGCCGGCCGTTTCGATGCGCTTCTTCAGCTCGTCGATCTCGCTCTTCTCGCCCCGGCCCAGTTCCTTCTGGATGGCCTTGATCTTTTCGTTAAGGTAATACTCTTTCTGCGCCTTCTCCATCTGGCGTTTCACGCGGCCCTGGATGGTGCGGTCCACATTGAGCTTCTCGATCTCGATATCCAGCATCTCGGCGACCCGCGTCAGCCGGTCGATGGGATCGAAGATTTCGAGCAGTTCCTGCTTTTCCTCGAGTGTCAGGGGAAGATTGGCGCCCACTGTATCGGCCAGCTTGCCCGGCTCGTCCACGCGGATGGCCGCGATCATGGTCTCGTAATTCAGATTCTGGCTGAGCTTGACGTACTGCTCAAACAGTCCCGTCACCCGGCTGATGAGTGCGTCGAGCTGCGGGCCGGGTTCCACCCGGTAGGCCGAGACGCGCACCGTGGCGCGGAAAAAACCGTCTTCGTCGGAAACCGATACTACCTTGGCGCGCTC
The DNA here is from genome assembly GCA_963842505.1 of Bryobacterales bacterium. Lineage (GTDB taxonomy): Bacteria > Acidobacteriota > Terriglobia > Bryobacterales > Bryobacteraceae > PALSA-129. Next base: position 1,670,723 of record CAWJGZ010000001.1, on the reverse strand, counting down.
CACGCCTTCCACCAGAACCTTGATGTTGCCATCCGGCAGCTTGAGGCTCTGCACAATGTTGACGATGGTGCCCACGCTGAAAATCTCGTTGGGTTTGGGTTCGTCCACGGAAGCGTCGTGCTGCGCCGCCAGGAAGATTTTCTTGTCCCCCGCCATGGCTTCTTCCAGCGCGCGCACACTGGATTCCCGTCCCACCACAAACGGCGTCATCATGTACGGAAAGATGACCACTTCCCGGATGGGCATCATCGGCAGACGTTTTGTATCGGATTTTTCCTTCGAAGTAAGCATTGTCCCTCTGCAGGGGCTGACCCTGACCCTGTCCCTGGCCTCTCACTCGAACCGCAGGCTGCGCACTCGGGGATTCTGGAGTTAACCGGCCTTTTCTAATATTGTAAGACTGATTTTCTGCGACAGCACCATCTCCTTGGTGACCTGGAACTCCCGCACCTTCTTATAAGACGGCAGGTAGTACATCAGATCCAGCATCAGGTCTTCGAGAATCATGCGCAGGCCGCGCGCCCCCACCTTGCGCTCCATAGCCAGATCCGCAATGGCTTCCAGGGCTTCGTCGCTGAACCTCAGACGAACATTCTCGAACTCAAAGAGCTTCTGGTACTGCTTCACAATCGCGTTCTTGGGCTTGGAGAGAATCTGGATCAAGGCCGCGCGGTCCAGGTCCTCCAACACCGCATTCACCGGCAGGCGTCCGATAAACTCCGGTATGAAACCGAATTTGATCAAGTCCATCGGTTGCACCTGCGAGAGCAGGTCGATATCGCGCCGCCCGCTGGTGCGGATGGTCGCCTTATCGTCCTCCTGCAGGAAGCCCATGGCCTTCTTGCCGGTGCGCCGCGCAATCACCTTTTCCAGACCCACGAACGCCCCGCCGCAAATGAACAGAATGTTAGTGGTATCCACCGGCGTGAATTCCTGGTGCGGATGTTTGCGCCCGCCTTGCGGGGGCACATTGGCCACCGTCCCTTCCAGAATCTTCAGCAGCGCCTGCTGCACGCCTTCTCCCGATACGTCGCGGGTGATCGACGGGTTTTCGTCTTTCCGGCAGATCTTGTCGATCTCGTCGATGTAAATGATTCCCTGCTGGCACTTCTGCACATCCCCATCGGCCGCCTGCAACAGCTTCAAGATGATGTTCTCGACGTCTTCTCCCACATAGCCGGCCTCGGTCAGCGTGGTGGCATCGACAATCGCGAAGGGCACATCCAGAATCTTCGCCAGGGTCTGCGCCATCAACGTCTTGCCTGTTCCGGTCGGCCCGATCAGCAGGATATTGGATTTCTGCAGTTCCACCTCGGTGTTGCGCATGCGGTTGAGATGGATCCGTTTGCAGTGGTTGTACACCGCCACCGCCAGCTTTTTCTTGGTGGATTCCTGCCCGATCACGTATTGATCCAGGAATTCCTTCACTTCCAAAGGCTTCGGGATCTTATTGGGGGTGCCGGAAGGAGGCTCGACCTTGTCATCTTCCAAAATCGAGTTGCAAACTGCGATGCACTCGTCGCAGATGTAGGCGCGCGGATAGTCGCTCGGCGAGGAAATCAGCTTCCCAACAACATCCTGGCTCTTGTGGCAAAATGAGCACCGTAAAGCATCGTCCAATCCGGCTCGCTTCAAGCAGTTTTCTCCTGTCCCGCCCGAAAAAGCGGAAGAAAACCTCCAACCGATTGCATTTCCATTATCACCCGAACCGTCTCCCTAAGCAATGTACGCCGAAGGTAACTAGCGCCCGCGCTAGTACCCGTGAATAGTTAACGCCAACCCCACCCCATTTGGGAACTTGCTACGCTTCCGCCGTCTTGCGCGCGTGTTCGAACAGGAATGCCAGGGTCTTGTCGGTCTGAATGTGCGACGCGATCCGTCCCAGCGTCCCATCCTTCTCAAACCGCATGTGCAACGCCGCCACCGGCTCTTTCTGCTGGCGTGCGGCGCGCTCCACTTCCTTATCCACCTCGTCGCGCGTGGCGGCAATCGATTCCCGCGCCGCCACCTTCGAAAGCAACATGGAAGCCTTCACCTCGCGCAACGCTTTCTCGCGCTGCGTTTCCTTCACTTTCTTCCAGTCGAGCTTGATGGACCTCGGATCCACGCCTTCCGCCGCCATGGCCCGCAAGCTCTGCTCCACGCGGTTATTGATCTGCCGGTCCACAAAAACTTCCGGCACCGGAAAGTCGTGCGCGTCCACCAGCTTGTCGATCAGCTTGTTCTTGGCCTCCTGCTCGGCCTCGTACTGGCGCTGCGCAAAAATGCTCTTGCGGAGGGCTTCGCGGAGTTCCTCCACGTTGCGGTAATCGCCCAGATCCTGCGCAAACTCGTCGTTCACTTCCGGCAGGTCCTTCTTGCGGATGCCCTTCAAGGTGGCGTGGAACTGGACCGTGCGGCCCGCCAGCCGCTCGGCGCCGTAATCGGCCGGGTAGGTGACCGCGAAATCCTTTTCGTCGCCCGGCGTCAGCCCGCGCAGGTTTTCGGTAAAGGCCTCAAATGTGTCTCCACCGCCGATTTCGAGCACCGTTTCCTCGCTCTTCACCGGCTCGCCTTCCACTCCGCCCGTGCTTTCCAGAGCCACCACGGCGAAATCGCCGTTTTCCACCGGCCGCGGATCCAGGTTCACATACTGCGCCTTCTGCTCGCGGATCTCTTCCAGCCGCTTGTTGATGTCCTCGTCGGTCACTTCGGGCTCGTGATACGGCACTTCCAGGCCCTGGTACTCGCCAAGTTCAATCTCCGGCACCACTTCAAACGTAGCTTTGAACCGCAGCGGCTCGCCGTCGTGAAATTCAACGTCGGAGATATCCGGCGTTCCCACCACATTCAGATTCTCGGCCTCGAATTGCTGCTGCAGAAACTTGGGGACCAGGTTTTTCAGCACCTGTTGCCGGATATCGTCGGCGAAACGGCTGTGAATGATGCGGGTAGGAGCTTTGCCCGGCCGGAAGCCCGGGAGTTTGGCGCGTTTCTGAATGTCGGCAGTGACGCGGTTGGTCTCGCTTTCCACTTCGGTAACGGGAATGGAAATCTCAAGCGAGTGCTTGCAACCTTCAACTAAAGCCAAGTGGATTTAACCTCGGGAAAGAAGAGATGGTGTAAAACTTAATGATACCACGTACAATGAAGCCTATCGGCTGGAAGACTGCACTCTCGGTGGTGGCTGTGCTGGTGCTGCTGGGTCTGTGGGGGGCCGTTCTGCGCCGTAAGTAACGCCGCGTGCGGCGCCGCGAGTAAACATGCACCTGAATTTCCAAACGGCTTTAATCAACGTCGTACTCCTGTGGATTCTCACGACCCCGCACGAATTCGCGCATGCCTGGGTGGCCACCAGACTGGGCGACGACACCCCCCGTCTGCAAGGCCGCGTCACGCTGAACCCGCTGGCCCACGTGGATTGGATGGGCACCGCCATCCTGCCCTTCCTGAGTTCCCTTTTCTTTGGCGGTTTCCTGGGATGGGGCAAGCCGGTCTACACCCAGACCAATAAGCTCAAAGGCGGTCTGAACGGTCTCCTGCTGGTGGCCCTGGCCGGGCCATTCAGCAACGTGATCATGGCTGTGATTCTGGGCGGAATCGCCGCCTTCATGGTCAATGCCCACGCCATCGCCGCCAGCTACGCCTTCCGCGGCGCGGAACTAAGCCTGTATCTGGGGCTGTTCAACCTGCTGCCGGTGCCCCCGCTCGACGGCTCCAAAATCCTGCTGGCCCTCCGCATTCCCGCCGTCATCTACCAGGAGATCGCACGCGCCGGCTTCCTGCTGCTGATCGTGCTGATCACCGCCACCTCCCTGGGCCGCTGGATGAGCGATTGGAGCGCCCAGGGTGCGCTGTGGATCGTCTCCACGCTGCGCTGATTCCCGTGCCCTCGCGTCGGGAGCTGTGAAGAAATCGTTGCAATCGCCGGGTTGACAGAGGGAAGCGTCTGTCCCACACTGATGCGCTGGAGCTTGCTTTTTTGTGGGCCAGGTGCTTTCACCTGCCGACCGACTTTTTCACAGACCCGTCGCCATGCTACCGTGAGTCTTCATGAACTCGGCACGCATCGCCATCGCCACCTCCGACGGCATCTCCGTTTCGGATCACCTGGCCCTCAGCAGCGCCTTCCTGCTTCTTGAAATTGAGGACGGCGCCATCACCTCCGGCGCCTATCGCACGCGTGCCACGGGAGCCTGCGGCGATCACGCCGGCTTCGTCGAGTTGTTGAACGGCGCGCAAGTCGTGATCTGTGGCGGCATCGGCCAGGGAGCGGCCGATACGCTGGCTGCGCATGGCATTGAGCCGCTGGTGGTCGCCGCCGGGCAATCCATCGACGACGCCGTGAATCAGTACCTGGCCGGCAGCCTGGCCATCTCCGCCGAACGCGTCTGCCTCTGCCACTGAGCGGGCGGGCACTTCGGGAGTGTACGATGGAGCGCGCTTGACAGCTCCCGTGCCCCTACGCTTCCAGCCCCATCTGCGTCAGCCGGTACCGCAGCGCGTTCCTCGTCAGTCCCAGCATCCGCGCCGCCTGGCTTTTATTGCCATCGGCGCGCCGTAGCGCTTCCCGGATCAGTTCCTGTTCGTAGGCGTCCAGGCTCATGCCCTCCGGCAGGAAGTGCGATTCATTCTGCGGCTTCGCCCGCGGCGCGCTCTCCAGCTTGATATCGGCCGCGTCCAGTTGCGTCCCCTTGGCCATCACCAGGCTGCGCTCGATCACGTTCTCCAGTTCGCGCACGTTGCCCGGCCAGTGGTAGCCCATCAGCTTTTCCATTGCCGCGTCGGTGATGGATTCCACCCGCGACCCGCTGTCCGGCGCCAGCTTCTGCACGAAATGGTTCGCCAGGAACGGAATGTCCTGCTTGCGCTCGCGCAACGCCGGAATATTGAGCGGCACCACGTTGAGGCGATAGTAGAGGTCTTCGCGGAACGTCCCCTGTTCCAGGGCCGCGCGCAAATCCTGGTTGGTGGCCGCGATCACCCGCACGTCCGTATGGCGCGTCACGTTGCTGCCCAGCCGCTCGAATTCGCGCTCTTGCAGCACCCGCAGCAGCTTCACCTGAATCGGCCCCGGCACGTCGCCGATTTCATCCAGGAAGACCGTACCCGTGTCGGCCTGTTCGAACTTGCCCGGCTTGGTGGTGTTGGCCCCGGTGAAAGCGCCCTTTTCGTACCCGAACAACTCGCTCTCCATCAGGTTTTCCGGAATGGCGGTGCAATTGATCTTCACCAGCGGCCGGTCGCGGCGCGGCGAGTGAAAATGGATGGCGCGCGCGATCAGGTCTTTGCCCACTCCGCTCTCGCCGGCCAGCAGCACGGTGGCGCGCGTGGGCGCCACGCGCTCGATGGTGTCGAAGATTTCCTGCATCGCCCCGCTGCGTCCGATGATGTTGTCGAACTCGTAGCGCCGGCCCAACTCCGCCTTGAGCTGCCGGTTCTCATCGCGCAGCGCCCGCACTTCCAGCGCCTTGTTGACCACCTGCATCAGGTGGTCCAGCGAAAAGGGTTTGAGCAGAAAATCGGTGGCGCCGGCTTTCATGGCTTCGACGGCGGTTTCCACGCTGCCAAATGCTGTCATCATCACCACCGGCACCTGGCTGTTCTGCCGCCGGATCAACCCCAGAAATTGCAAACCGTCCATGTTGGGCAGTTTGAGATCGGTCAGCACCATGTCCGCGCGGTCGACAATCTTCAAGGCCTCTTCCGCGGTGCCGGCGTCATCCACCTCAAACCCGGCGGAAGCCAGTTGCAGCCCGATGACGCGCCGCAGCTTCTCTTCGTCTTCGACAATCAGGATGCGTCTTTTCATGCGGGGTTTGCGCCGGCGGTCTGCGGAGGCCTCGCCTCCACCGGCAGAAGCACGTGAAAGACGCTGCCTTTGCCCGGCTCGCTCTCCACGGTTATTTTACCGCCGTGTTCGTCCACGATTTTTGAAACGATAGCCAGGCCCAGCCCCACCCCCTGCGGCTTGGTAGTGAAGAACGGGTTGAAGATGGAGTCGCGCTGCTTCGCGTCAATCCCGGTGCCGCGGTCGATCACGGCGATATCCACCATTCCTCCCGCCGCGCGCGTCTTCACCGTCACCGCCCCGCCCGCCTCGGTGGCCTGCACGGCATTCAGCACCAGGTTGTAGAACACCCGCTCCAGCAGTTCCGCGTCGAAAGGAAACGGACGGATTCCCGGTTCGTAGTTCTTGTAGATCGCAACGCCTTGCACTTCCCGCTCGACCAGCGCCACCGCGCGGTCCAATGTCTGCGCCAGGTCGGCTTTCTCGAGGTGCAGTTGCAGCGGCCGCGCAAATTGCAGGAAGCGGGTGATCAGCGCGTTGGTGCGGTCCACTTCCGTGGAGATGAAGCCCGCCACCTCGCGCGCCACTTCGTTTTCAGCGCTCACGCTGTGCTCCAGCATTTCGGCCGACGCCTTCATGGTGCCCAAGGGATTGCGCAGTTCGTGCGCCAGCCCCGCCGACAACTGCCCCAGCGCCGCCAGGCGGTCCGACCGCCGCACAGCCTCCTCCGCCTGCTGGATGTGGAGATTGGCCTCCGCCAACTGTTCCGCCGCGCGCCGGTGCTTCTCCGATTGGATGCGCAGGTCTTCCGCCAGCGTGTTGGCCAGGTTGCCCACCATCACCAGAAAGCCGACTCGGATGGGCACGACGCTGGAAATACTGTTCTCCTTGATGAAAATGTAGACCAGGTAAGCGCCGCAAGCCAGCGCCGTAAATGCCAGAGACCCGGCCATCCCGAACGTCGTGGCCGCCGAGACCACCGGCAACAGGAGCACCGGCCAATAGTTGCTCTCGATGCTGCCCGTGAAGCCGATCAGCACGAATCCCAGGATGACTTTCAGTGCAATCCACAAGATGCGTCCGCGGGTCGACGCCAGCGCCGGGATCTTGGGTTCGAGGATTTGCAGAATCGCCAGCCCTACCAACGGGCCGGTGTCATAGAGATCCCGGTATGGCAGCGTGTAGAACAACACCGTGAATACCAGGACCCAAACGAAGTCCTGGGGCCGGACCACGCGCGTCCAGCGGAGCATCGGATCTTTAGGCAAGCGTGATATCCCAGTCGGGATTATGCCACAATGAGGGTACCGTCTCATGTCCAACCCAAGCATTATGGATCAGGACCGGGTTGCCGGTCCCGAATCCCCAACCGCGAGCGAGTCAGCCGACTCTTTCGGCGACATTCTGTCGCAATACGAACATTCTCACTCCCACAAGCCAGAAGTGGGTGGAAGGGGCCTCGAAGGCACCGTGATCGCGGTTTCCGGCGAGTCCGTTTTCTTCGACATCGGCTACAAGATCGAAGGCACCATTCCGCTGGCCGAGTTCCAGGCGGCGGGCCAGACCGTCCTGCCGGGCGACAAGCTGCCGGTCTCGATCAAAGGCCGTGGTCCCGAGGGCTACTACGAGCTTTCGCGCCTGAAAGTCGAGCGGCCCAAGGACTGGTCGTCGCTCGAGAAAGCGTTCGCTGATAAGACGGCCATCCTGGGCACCATCACCGCGGTAGTGAAGGGTGGCGTAAGCGTGGATGTGGGCGTGCGCGCCTTCATGCCGGCTTCGCGCAGCGGCGCCAAAGACGCCGCCGAGATGGAAAAGCTGATCGGCCAGGAAATCCGCTGCCGCATCATCAAGCTGGACGTGGCCGACGAGGACGTCGTGGTGGATCGCCGCGCGGTGATTGAGGAAGAAGAGCGATCCGTCAGGGAACACCGCTACAGCGAGATCAAGGAAGGCGAGACCATGCAGGGCAAGGTCCGCGGCCTGACCGATTTTGGCGCCTTTGTCGATATCGGCGGCGTCGATGCCCTGCTCCACGTGGCCGATATTTCCTGGGGACGCGTCAATAAACCGTCCGACGTGCTGACCGTGGATCAGCAACTGGAAGTCAAGGTACTCAAAGTGGATGCCGCCAAGCGGCGCATCTCCGTGGGCTTGAAACAGCTCCAGCCCCACCCCTGGGATCTGGCTGGCGAGAAATACAAGATCGGCGAGCGCGTCCAGGGCACGGTCACCCGCGTAGCCGATTTCGGAGCCTTCGTGGAGCTCGAAAAGGGCGTCGAAGGTTTGATCCACCTCTCCGAGATGTCATGGTCCAGGAAGGTGCGTAAACCCTCCGACGTGGTCAAACCGGGCGATCAGGTAGAAGCCGTCATCCTGAGCGTCAATCAGGCCGACCGTCGCATCGCGCTGGGGTTGAAGCAAGCCCTGGGCGATCCGTGGGCCGACGCCGGCAAAAAATTTGCCGCCGGAACCGTGGTTGAAGCTCCGGTGGCTTCCATCACCAATTTCGGCGCCTTCGTGCAACTTGCCGAAGGCCTCGAGGGCATGATCCACATCGGCGACATCAGCGCCGAGAAGCGTCTCAATCATCCGCAGGAAGTTCTCAAAGTGGGTCAGGTGGTGAAGGCCGTGGTTCTTGAAATCGACACCGAAAAACGGCGTCTGCGGCTGGGCATGAAACAACTGGTTCCCACCGGCCTGGACGAATACATCGCTGAGCACAAGGAAGGTGGCGTGGTCACGGGCCGCGTAGTCGATGTATCCACCGGCCGCGCGCGCATCGAACTGGGCGAAGGCATTCAAGCCACGTGCCGCATCAGCCCCGCCGAGGCTGAGCCCGCGGAAAAGCCGGCCCAGGCAAAAGTGGACCTGTCGTCGCTGACTTCCATGTTGCAATCCAAGTGGAAGGGCGGCCAAATCGCCAGCCCTCGCAACGAACCGGCCCGCGCCGGCCAGATTCGCAGCTTCAAGATTGTAAAGCTGGACCCGGCCGCCAAGAAGATCGAACTCGAACTGGCCTAGACGCCTCTAAACCTCCAAACCGAACCGCGACGGTCTCCAAACCGAGCCGCGAGGGTAACGGAGCGGAGTCTTTATCTCGATCCGGCGTAGGTGCCTCCAAACCGAACCGCGACGGTAACGGAGCGGAGTCTTTATCTCGATCCGGCGTAGGCGCCTCCAAACCGAGCCGCGACGGTAACGGAGCGGAGTCTTTATCTCGATCCGGCGTAGGCGCCTCCAAACCGAGCCGCGACGGTAACGGAGCGGAGTCTCTCTCCGTCAACACCGCCGCCTAAGCGTCCAACTGCTCAGCCTGCTTTTCCACCGCTTCGCCAGGATGCGCAGGCGCCGTTTTCGCCGAAACCGCCGGCTGCTCCCAACGCTCCAGATACACCGGATACCGCGCCAGCACCGTCCCGTAGAGCAGGTGGCCCAGCATCGTTGCGCGCTCCACGTGCAGACCCGCCAGCAGTGGAATCAAACTCTTCCAGATGCCGTGAAAAGACAGGTAATACCACGCCAGGCCAAACGCCGTGCTCCACAACCACACACGCCCCCGCGGCATCCGGCCGCGCATCGCCAGCCCGAAAAGGGCGCCCAGCAGGCTGTAGATCAGCAGGTATAAGGCCAGCCCGGAGATGGTGCTGGCGACGAATCCAGTGCGGATGGGCGCGTCGCTCGCGAACGCCGTGGCCATCAGATTCTCGGGCGTCCAGAAGCTGCGCCGCTGCCACATGTAGCTCAATCCCATCCACGCCAGCATCCAAAGCGCGCCGAACATGCCGGCCTCCAAACCGGCAAATAACCGCCCCAACGATCTCGCAGGCCGGTCTTCCGCCGCAGCGCCCATATAATTCAGCCTATACTGACGCGCGGCCAACAGGCAAAAGTCATGCCCGTGCGATGCGGAGTGGTTCCCGGCTAACTTCGGTTCGTCCTAGCCGGATTTGCGCCAGTTCCAGATCAGTCCCGCACCGGAACCCCGGCTCCCCATGGCAGGAATTGCCAGCTCGGAACAAACGTGGCATCGTCGCGCGCGACACTCTCGAGCAACGAGATGGTCTTAAGGAACCCGGCGCGCGTTTTCACCGGCTTCGGCGGATATGCGACCACCCAGACGTTCAGGCCTGCGCCCAGGCACAACTTGTCCAGAGCGTCACGGACAGTTGCGTCCTCGAGCCGAAATGTCACCACCCCGTCGCCCTTGCCGCTCAGTATAGACCCCGCCATAGAGCGATGGGGGCCGTTCGGATCCTGCGGCACCATTATGTCGAGCACCTGGCTGGCGAGCCTAGAATAGGCCGCGCGCGTAACGGTTCTCGTTCCGGACTTCAAACGTCCCAATGTGCGTGTTGAGGACATCGGCCCGGTCACCCTTCATCGCAGTGGGAAAGACATGCGCCACGCCGTCGCGGACCTCCAGTTCATACCCCGGGTACGCCTTCACGACGTCCCGCAAGATAGCCAATGGGGTCGTGTCCCACCACGAACGGCTGAGTCGGATCGGATTGTCGGTGACCTTGATCCACTCGATGCCCATCGGCAGTTCGAAGGCGCTTGCCACCTTCACCAGCGCGTGCAGCAAGTCCTCGGCATCCAGCGAATAGCCGCTGGAAGCCGCCGTAAGCTTCGCTTGGAGCGTCTGGTCCGCCGTCTGCCAGTCCCGCGCGGGTAGCACAAGCAGCACCGCAAGGACAAGCCGCGTATTCATGGATAGGTCCGATCTGTCCGGGCGCCGAAGCGCCTTGAGCACTGCACCGATGTTCTTACTATTAACATCTCAACACCCGTAAATCCATTACCTCGAAAACAAACCAACCTTCGGCAACGCGCGGCTCAAATTCCGCAAATAGCGGACAATTGCCATTCAGCCTATACTGACAGAAGGTCATAAGGCAAAAAATCTCCTATGCATCGCGTGGTAGTCACCGGTATCGGTGCGGTAAGTCCTAACGGGATCGGTCGCGAATCCTTCTGGCAAGCTTCCAAAAATGGCGAAAGCGGCGTGCGGCGGATCACGCGTTTCGACCCATCGGAGTTCGCCGTCCAGGTGGCGGGCCAGGTGCCCGACGAGTTCGAACGAAACTCGCTACGTCACCGCGAAAGACCGGCCGCACGTCTCGCGCTCGGTGCCACTGGCCGCAGCCGCTGTGTCCGAAGCCCTGGCCGACGCGTCGCTCGACGCGGCCGCCATGTCCCGCGACCAGCTCCGCGAGATCGGCGTCATCGTCGGCTCCGGCGGAGGCAGCCAGGATTTCACCGAAGAGCAATATCGCCTCTTCTACACCGGCCATCTCAAGCAGTGCAGCGTGTACACCATCCCCACCAGCACCATCGGCACGCTCGCCAGCGAAGTCTCCATGCGCTTCGGCTTCCGCGGCCTCAGCCACATCGTCTCCACTGGTTGCACGTCCTCCACCGACGCCATTGGCTACGCCATGCGTAATATCCAGGCGGGCGTGCTCCACACCGTGGTGGCCGGCGGCGTGGACGCTCCTATAGCTCCCCTGATTCTGCGTGGCTTTCAGCTCATGCGCATCATGAGCACGCACTGGAACCTGGAACCCCAGCGCGCTTCCCGCCCGTTTTCCAAGGACCGCGACGGCTTCGTCATCGCCGAAGGCGCCTGGTTCTTTATTCTCGAGGATATGGATCGCGCCCGCGCCCGCGGCGCTCACATCTATGGCGAGATCGCCGGTTACGGCTCTACCTGCGAAGCCTACCACCGCGTACGCCTCGAAGAATGCGGCGAAGAACCGGCGCGCGCCATCGGCATGGCGCTCCGCGAAGCCGGCATCCCGCCCACTGAAGTGCAGTACATCAATTACCACGGCACTTCCACCGAACTCAATGACCGCGTGGAAACGCGCGCCATCAAGCTGGCTTTCAACGGCCACGCTTACAAACTGGCCGGCTCGTCGCTCAAAAGCCTGATCGGTCATCCGCAGGGCGCGTGTGGCGCCGCGGGCATCGCCGCCACCCTGCTCGCCATGCGCGACGGCGTTGTGGCTCCCACCATCAACGTGGATGAGCCCGACCCCGAGTGCGACCTCGATTACATCACCGCTCCCGGCCGCCATCTCCAAATCGAGCACGCTATCGGCAATTGCATCGCCTTCGGCAGCAAGAACTCCGCCGTGGCCTTACGCCGCGTCTGACCCGACAAAAACAAAAACCGGCGGGCGCTCGGAGGAAGACGCCCGTCGGCCGGATCCGCGGGCAGCCGGGTGCCCTGCGGAGCCAATCGTCAGATGGTATTCACTATGTAAGACGTTGACCGGCCCCGAAACGTTTCCTTCCCGCGAAAGCCAGCGCCGTGTGCGCTTTCCGCGCCTCGAAACACGGTACGATCCTCCGGCTGCCTGTCCGTCCCCCAACGGCGCGTCGGGAAGCCGCCTGATGTTCTCAACAGCACATCGTGCCGCCGCTACCCTTCTCCCATCTCCCGCCGTATGGCCTCGGCGATGCTTGTGCTGAAAGCTTCCACCTGTGCCAGGTCCGGCCCTTCCACCATGACCCGCGCCAGCGGCTCGGTGCCGGAGAATCGCACCACCACGCGGCCCGTGCCCGCAAAGGCCTCTTCCACCCGCCGGATCTCCCGCGCCACCGCCGGCACCTCCGTCAGCCGCTTCTTCTCCCGCACCCGCACATTCACCAGACGCTGCGGATGCACCTCGAGGTCGGCGACAAGCTCATCCAGTCCCGCTCCCGCCCGGCGCATCGTTTCGAGCAGCCGAAGCGCCGTCAGCATGCCGTCGCCGGTAGTGGCATATTCGCGGAAGATCACGTGGCCCGATTGCTCTCCGCCCAGCATCGCCCCCAACCGCACCATCTCTTCCAGCACGTATTTATCGCCCACCGGCGTGCGCACCATGCGGATGCCGGCCCGCGCCAGGGCCTGTTCCAGCCCCAGGTTGGACATCACCGTGGCTACCACGACGTCTCCGGCGAGGCGTCCGGCGGCCTTCATCGATCGGGCGCAGGCCAATAATACGGCATCCCCGTTCACCACCTTGCCGCTCGCTGCCACGAAGATCGCCCGGTCGGCGTCGCCATCGAAGGCCACTCCCAAATCCGCGCCCCTCGCGAGCACCGCCTCGCGCAGCCCTTCTACGTGCAGTGCGCCGCTGTTGAGGTTGATGTTGCAGCCGTTGGGCGCCGCATTGAGCGCCGTCACCTGCGCGCCCAACCGGCCGAACAACAGCGGCGCCAGCCGGTACGCCGCGCCGTTTCCGCAATCTACCATCAGCTTGCAGCCATCCAGCCTCATCTCCACCGTGGACGCCAGGTAGTCCGTGTACTCCCGGTCGAGATCCTCTTCCTCCACCAGCACCGCGGCCCGGGGCTCAACGCCCTTGTGGAGCAGCCGGAACATTTCCTGCTCGATGGCCCGCTCTTCGCTGTCCGGCAGTTTGAATCCGTTATGGCCGAATACCTTGATGCCGTTGTCCTGGTATGGATTGTGCGAGGCCGAGATCATCACCCCGGCCTGAAACGGCCCCGTGCGCGTCAGGTACGCCACTCCCGGAGTGGTGATGACGCCCGCGTGCCGCACCCGCGCGCCGGCGTCCATCAGCCCGCCCGCCACCAGTTCCGCGATCCACGGTCCCGATTCGCGCGTGTCCGCGCCCAACAAAACTTCCCGGCTGGCTCCGCGGGAAGTCACGTCGCGCCCCAGTGCCAGCCCAAAGGCATGGACCGTCGCCCGGTCGAGCGGATATTCTCCCGCCACGCCGCGAATCCCATCCGTGCCAAACAGTTCTTTCCGCACTCACTCTCCTCGTTGTTATTTCTTCTTCACGGTCACTGTCACGGTGATCTGCCGGACCGTGACGAACCGCACCTGCGGATCTTCCAGATAGGCGCTCACCTGGTATTGGAACGTGCCGGCGCGTTCTGGAGTATCGATTTCGTCCGTCAGCGCCTCCTTGATTCTCGCCACCCGGCTGGCCGCCCCGGCAATCTCCACCATTTGCGGCGACGCCGCCACCTGCGCCACTTCGTATCCACTGTCTTCTTTGTCCGCCAAGCGCGGCCAGATCCGCACCGTGCGCCTCTCGCCGCGTTCGAATCGGAACCGCACCGCCGGCGGCCTCGCCGCCACCAGCCTCACGCCTCGCGGCAGCTTCACGTTGCCGTCGCCGATCTCGAAGGTCCGTTCGCCCGGCTCAACCCCCGACATATCCAGAACCACCTCGGGACGCATGCTCCCATCCCCCAGCCCGCGCAGCGCTCCCGATGGGCCGCGCAATTCCAATCGCAGCGAGCTCACCAGGTCCGAGCTGATCTCCAGGTTGTCGGGCAGGTTCTTGTACTCTATGCCCACCACCGCGAACGTCGACAGCTCCGGCTCGCTCGCTACCAGCGCCCACAGCACCACCGCGATCCCCAGCGACAACAGTTTCCATCCCAGGTTCTGGGTTACAAGCCCCTTCAGCCACTTCAGCCGTCTCATGGCAGGTTCACCTTGTCCTGTTTGTGCTCCGCGGCCGCGTCCACCAACGGAATGTCCGCCGGGCTTTCATCGATCGGCGACGGCCCCGCCCGCTCCACCCCGAAATGCCGTTCGATGCGCTCCCGCACTTCCGACGGTTGCAGCCCCGGAGCCAGCTCGCCATACGCCGCCAGGGAAATGCGCCCGGTCTCTTCGGAAACCACCAGCGACAGGCAGTCGGTTTCCTCCGTGATCCCGATCGCCGCGCGGTGCCGCGTCCCCAATTGCTGCGAAAGCGCCGGATTGGTGGTCAGCGGCAGGAAACAGGCCGCCGACGTGATGCGGTCCTTTTGCACGATCACCGCCCCATCGTGCAGCGGCAGCCCCGGCGCGAAGATCGAGAGCAGCAGGTCGCGGCTGAGGCGCGCCTCCAGCAGCACTCCGCTCTCGATAAACGTCCGCAGCCCGATATCCCGCTCCAGCACGATTAGCGCGCCGATCTTCTGTGCCGACAATGTCTCCGCCGCCAGCAGAATTTCGTTCACCGATTCCGGATCGCGGTACCCGCCCCCCAGACCGAACCAGCGTTTGCGCCCCAGCCGCGCTAGCGTGCGCCGGATCTCCGACTGGAACAGCACGATGATCGCCAGGCCCAAGTACGGGACGATGAACGAAAGCACCGTCCGCAAAGCTTCCAGGCCGGCCCACAGCGCCACCGCATACAGCCCCAGCATGATGACGATGCCGATGAGGATATGCCCCGCGCGCGTCCCGCGCACCACCAGAAGCGCCTGGTAGATGAGAAACGCCACCACCAGGATGTCTACCACGCCGGTGAGGGTCAGGCTCGAAATTGATGGCAGGAACCGATGAATATTCGCCATGGACGCGCCGGTGCTGGGAAAATCCTGCCCAACCGTCCATTTTACCGTAGGGCGCCCAATGCCCGCGTGGCCTGGCTCAGGCAAGAGTGGCTAACCGCGCCCCCCGCCACAGAACCGCGACCGTCAGGGAGCGGCCGGTCACGCAGCCTGGAGCTGGCCGCTCGCCAACGCCGTGCTGAGTAGTTGGTACGCTCCGAATCGCCCGTTTCCCCGGTAAATCGCGATGTCATCCACTCTTATGTCGCACACCACCCGCGCCTCCGCGTCCAGTACGCACCCCGTTACAATGAAACCATGCCCTTCGTTTCTGTACCCCAAGCGATCGAAGAAATCCGCGCCGGCCGCATCCTGGTCGTGGTGGACGACGAGGACCGCGAGAACGAAGGCGACCTCACCATTGCCGCCGAAAAGGTCACCCCCGAGATCATCAATTTCATGGTCACTCACGGCCGCGGCCTCATCTGCCTGGCTCTCACGCCCGATCGCTGCGACTACCTCCGCCTGCCGCTCATGAGCACCCAGAACACCTCCCGCTTTGGCACCGCTTTTTGCGAAACCATTGACGGCCGCGAAGGCGTCACCACCGGCGTCTCCGCCGCCGACCGCACCCGCACCATACTCACCGCCATCGACCCGCTCTGCCGTCCCGGCGACCTCGCCCGCCCTGGCCACATCTTCCCCCTCCGCGCCCAGGCCGGCGGCGTCCTCGTCCGCGCCGGTCAGACCGAGGCTTCCGTCGATCTCGCCCGCTTCGCCGGCCTTGCTCCCGCCGGCGTCATCTGCGAGGTCATGAACGAAGACGGCACCATGGCGCGCGTCCCTCAACTCCTCGAGTTCTGTGACCATCACAACCTCAAAATGATTTCAGTGGCCGAAATCATCCGCCACCGTATGAAGCACGAACGCTTCGTCCGCCGCGTCGCCGAAGGCTCTCTGCAAACCGAATTCGGCGAGTTCCGCGCCATCACTTACGGCAGCCACCTCAATCCCGAATACCACCTCGCGCTGGTCCGCGGCGACCTCGCCGATAAGGAAGACGTCCTGGTCCGCATGCACGCCCGTTGTCTCTACGGCGACGTCTTCGGCGCTACCGATTGCGATTGCCGGCGCCTTATCGAAGGTTCCCTGCGCCAAATCGCCGAAGCAGGCACCGGCGTTCTGGTCTACCTGCACGAAACCGGCCCCGGCTTCCGCATTCGGGAGGACGCCCACGGCGACCCCCGCATGATGTCCCACGGCCGCGATTTCATGCACTATGCCGGCGACGCCGGCCAGCGCCAGTTGCAGCACGAGCACGGCATCGGCGCCCAGATTCTCTCCGATCTCGGCCTTCATACCATCCGCCTGCTCACCAACCACCCCCGCAAAATCGTCGCCCTGGAAGGTTTCGGCATCGAAGTAGTCGGCCAGGTCCCCATCATCCTGCCATCCCAACCGCCCGCCGCCGCTTCTCGCTAATAATTGTCGGGGACCTCCGTCAGCATTGGTATGAACGCACGAATCCTCTCCACCGCCGCCTTGTTCACCACCCTGGCCGGCCTATTGACCGCGCAGACCGTCAATTCCCAAATGCTGAACCTGGTGATGCCCGACGCCAAGGTCATCGCCGGCGTGAACGTGGATTCGGCCAAGTCCTCGACCTTCGGCGCATACGTCATCGCGCAAATCCAGGCCAACGCCGCCGCGCTCCAGCAACTCGTGACGCTCACCGGCTTCGATCCCACCCGCGACCTTCACGAGCTGCTCGCCGCCGCCAACTCGACCGGCGGGCACACCGGCATGGCGCTCGCGCGCGGCAACTTCGATGTCGCCAAGATCACCGCGCTCTCCATTCTGGCCGGCGCCAAGACCGAAACCTATTCCGGCGTCAACATCATCGAGGATCCCAAGCAGACCAATGGCGCCGCCTTCCTGGGCACCACCCTGGTTGTGGCTGGCGACATTCCCACGGTCAAAGCCGCGATTGACCGCCAGCACTCCAGCCAATCGCTTCCCGCCGGAGTGGTTGCCCTGGCGAACCAGTGGAGCGGCGCGGAAGATGCCTGGGTGGTCACCACCGTTCCCCCGTACACTTTGACGCCTCCGTCCGGCGCGCCCGCCGTGCCCGGCTTGGGCGCCAGTGCTCAGGGCGTTTTTCAGAAGATCCTCGGAGCCGGCGCCGGCGTGAAGTTTGGCTCGACTGTCTCGGTCACCGTGCAAGCCACGGCCGACAACGCGCAGGACGCGACCACCCTGGCCCAAACCCTCCAGTTCCTCGTCAACATCGGCCAGATGCAGACCGGCAAGAACGCCGACGCGAACCTCGCCGCGCTGCTGCAAGGCCTGTCGATTTCCGCCAAGGACGCGCTGCTCAACATCACGGTCAGCCTGCCGGAAGCCCAGATCCAGCAGTTAGTCCAGCACTCCGCCAAGCCCGCGCAAACCGCCGGCCACCCCCGCGTCATTCGGAAAAGATAGGTGGGAAAGGCCTCCTGGCCTGTTGCAGAGGACCTTCAGTTCGCCAAATTTCATCAAAAAGTGCTCGGCCCCCGCTCCTCGTGGAGCGGGCCTCCGGCCCGCAACGCCGGCTTTCCAGCCGGCGTCCCGCCATTTCGGTCCCATTCGCCGCAATACCCATTCAATTCGCCGACTGGCGGCGGTTGCCTGTTCCTTGTGATCACCGGGGTCGCCTTCAGCGGTACCGGTATAGAGTGACGCGGAGGATTCCGTGGTCGCGGCCGGCATCCAGTGAAACGCTGTTTCCCTGGCCCGTGTCATCCCCCGCCAGCGTCCGTCCGCGAGCCCATTGCCCATCGACAAACCGGCCTTCTTCCACCGTTGCCAGTCCGGCAATGGGCGGTCCGGGAGTATCGGGCGAGAACGTGACGGTCAAACCGCTGCCTGCCATATAAAATTCGTCCGGTCCGGTCGCAATGAAAATCCCGTGCGGCGCCGGCGCTGGAGACGCTTGAGACGAAACGGCCCCGGGCACAGGCCGCCGGACCCCGTTTCCCGACACGTTCAGCGTATAATCCCCCAGCCGCAGTTTCTGAGCTGGGGTAAGTTCCTCAAGGAGGACGCCGGCGACGTGCCCTTTTGGCTGATTCTCCAGGATCAGCGGCGCTAACTGTGACAGGATGTCATAACTTCGGCCCAGCGCATCGGCTCCCCCGCTGGAGCCGTCCATCCCGTCGATCCCAAACGGCGAAAACCCGAGCGACTTGTGTTGTCCGACGGCGTAAAAAACATTGGCGGCGCTCGAAGGGCCGCCGACCGCCTCTGGTACGAACAAGGGGTTCTCCGGAAGGTCATATTGGGCGCACCAGTTCTTGAATTCGAAATAGATGTCCGGCGCGAGGAAGTCGAGTTGAGGGCCGCCAGCCCTCCAGATATCCATTGAGTGAGCCAAAGGCCCGCCGCTGTTGTATTGTCCTGGAGCGAAACTCGGACGAATGAGCGCGGCGTTCGCGTACATAGGCAGGGGGTATTCGGCCTTCCCCGCCTCCGCAACCTTGCCGATATAGCGCGCATAGTGCCATGCCATGAACAGGTCGTCCGTTTCAAGGCCCGGTCCGAACACGGTCTCCCAGTTCCCGGAGGTCTTGAATCCCGCCGCCTGCCATTTTGTCCGGAGGTCCGGATGCAGCGTATCCTTGTGCTTTTGAAGATACTCCATCAAGTCCCTGGGCGCCTGCTGACCATAAGCGGCATTCGCCTGCGCGGAGTAGTCGCGCGCGTCCGGAATAACACCCACTTCATTTTCGACCTGTATCATGATCACCGTGTGCGCCTCGCCGTCAACTTCCCGGAGCCGCCGCATGAGCGCGGCAAACGCGCTTGCGTCAGCGTCCCAGTTGGCCTGGCTGAAGGGTGTCAGCCTCTCCGTTCCTGAGCCGTTCCGAAGTTGCACGCGGGGAAATCGCTGGAAATCGCGCTTCACCCAGTCGGGCGTGTAGCTGGACCAGGTGTTTTTCCAGCTTCCGAACCAGAGCAGGACCAGGCGCAGCCTGTGCACGCGGGCCTCTTGAATCAGGCCGTCCACCAGGGTGTAGTCGAATTTGCCCTCCGCGGGCTCAAGCATGGCCCAGGAAACGGCCGCAAGGACCGTATTCAGATGCATCGAGGTCAATCGCGGCCAGACTGCGTTCATGTACTCCAAGCTTGTGGCTGAGTTGTTGTACAACTCGCCGGCCAAGGCTAGAAATGGCTTGCCGTCCACGATCAACTGTGTGACGTCGCCACGTCTTTCCAGGTGGGGGATTGGCGAGACGGCTTTCGATTGAGGGTCCGCGGGCAGGCCTGCAACACAAAGGAGTAGAGCCAAGCAAATCCAAGTTCGGAACCGCATATCCATTCGTCTCCCGGTAAACAGAGGGTATCATGCGGGCCGGCCACGGAGGATTGCCTATTCATTGCTAAGGCGTTACCCGGATAAACGGTTCGAAGTGACTGGGATCCACAACGGGGATTCCACCGGCCCGGTCTGGTGTTCATTGCCCATTCAAACCAAATGTGTTTTCTTATTAATCATGAAGAGCGCGGCCCGGCAAATTCCTGCGTCACGGTGGCGAGGAGACGGCTCGATGAAGGTTTTGCTGGCCGGTATCGCGATGGCGTGGCTGCTGTCGGCCCAGGCCGATCGGCCGGTTCCGCGAGCCGACATGAACTCCCGGATTGCGCACGAACAACTCCTCGTCAAGGCCAAACAGGGCCGGATCGATGTGTACTTCGAAGGCGACTCCATTACGCGGCGGTGGGGAGCCACCGACTATCCACAACTTCTGGAAAACTGGAAGAAGAACTTCTTCGGTTGGAACGCGGCTGACTTTGGGTGGGGCGCGGACCGCATTGAGAACATTCTCTGGCGCTTGGAAAATGGGGAGCTCGATGGGGTCCACCCTAAGGTAATCGTGCTACTGGCCGGAACGAACAATGTCGGGAATGAGGTTCCGGCGGCGGGCGCTGATTCGGTCGTGGAGGATGTGACGAAAGGCCTTCGAGCTGTGCTGCGCGTCATGCAGTCAAAGGCTCCGGACGCGATCATCATCCTGATGGGGATATTCCCGCGCAACGACAACCTGGATGTCATCCCGGAGATTGCCAGAATTAACGCGAATCTGGCGCAAATAGCCGACGGCCGAAGGATTAAGTATCTGAACATCAATGATCGACTAGCGGATGCCGATGGAAGGCTCCGGGAAGGCATGATGAATGCCAACGACAAGCTCCATCCGACGGTGCAAGGATATCAACTCTGGGCTGACGCGCTGAAGCCGCTCTTGACCGAACTGCTGGGGCCGCCGTCCAAAGAGGATCACGCACCGGCGCCGACCGGAGATCCCTCTGTCCGCCGGTAATTCGTTACACCTCCGCGCCGCTGCCGCCTCGCTCCCAGGGGAGCGGGCCTCCGGCCCGCAACGCCGGCTTTCCAGCCGGCGTCCCGCCATTTCGATCCTGTTGGCCGCAATACCCGTTCAATTCGCCAAGTGGCGGCGCGGTTGCCTGCTCGCTGAGATCAAGGAACGGGGGTTGTTAGGAGCCTCGGTTCCCAAAGCGGGACGTGGGTTCGTGGCGCCGCTTCCACGCGTCGGCCGTTAGAACTAAGCCGCTGGCGCGGCGGACGCAGTCGCGTGCGTGTTTCGGGGCATAAGCAGCGATAGTGTCTGTCACAGAAAGGAGTTTTCTGTGACCCCACTTCGTCAACGCATGCTGGACGAGCTCCAGCGTCGTAATTACTCACCGGCCACCACTCGTGGCTACATCCATGCGATCAAGCAGTTTGCGGAGTACTTCCACAAATCTCCGGAGCAGTTGGGAGGCGACGAGATACGCCAGTTCGAACTCTACCTGCTCAAAGAGAAGAAACTTGCTCCAGGCACCGTCGAGGGGCGCATGTCTGCCCTGCGTTTTCTCTTCAAGAAGGTCTTGAAGCGGCGTGATATCGCCTACGACGATCTGATCTTTCCCAAGATCCCTCGGAAGCTGCCCGTCGTGCTGAGTCCCGAAGAGGTGACGCGGATGATCGAGGCGGCGCCAAACCTGCTACACCGCACCATCCTGATGGTGCTTTACGCGACCGGCATACGCCGAACCGAAGCCTCGCTCCTCAAGGTCACCGATATTGATAGCGAGCGCATGGTGATCCATATCCACCAGGGCAAGGGTTCGCGGGACCGCGACGTGCCGATGACATCCAAGCTGCTGGACGCCTTGCGGGAGTATTTTCGGTGGAAGCGTCCCAAAGTCTATCTATTTCCCAGCACTGCAGGGCATCGTGGGGTAGAGCAGCCGCTTTCAGATCATACAATCTGGAACATCTGCAGCGAAGCCGCGAAACGCGCCGGAATCAAGAAAAGGATTGGCGCGCACACCCTCCGCCACAGCTTCGCCACAACCCTGATGGAATCCGGAACTGACTTGCGGACGATTCAGCTTTTGATGGGCCACGCACACTTGGAACATACCACTCGATATCTCCACTTGTCGCAGCGTCACCTGCATGCCGCACCGAACCCACTCGATCAGATCACGCTTGGTAGCCAGAGCTTCTCGCGCAAGCGGCCGGACAGCTATCAGGCATGACACGGCCACCCTGGGAGGTGGCCGATATCATCCGCAGGGCGGGAGACAGATTCATCGAACGCTATCACGGTTCGCTGACGTGGGCACAGCTCCAAGTGCTTCGGGCGATCGAGCGCTGCCGCACGGCCGCGCTGGGTGGGCACCGTGATCAATGCGTTCGCTGCGGGCATCAGGCCATCTCTTACAACTCCTGCCGAAACCGCCACTGCCCGAAGTGCCAGACCAACGCACGGGAGAAGTGGTTGTGCGCCCGGCGACGGGAACTGTTGCCGGTATGCTACTTCCACCTGGTTTTCAGCCTGCCGCATGCGCTGGTGCCGTTGATATGGCAAAACAAGAAGCTCCTCTTCGGCCTGTTGTTCGATGGCAGTGCTGCGACGCTGCTGGAAGTTGCAGCCGATCCGGCGCGCCTCGGGGCGGAGATCGGCTTCCTCAGCATTCTGCATACGTGGGGACAGACTCTACAGCGCCATCCGCACATCCACTGTGTCGTACCAGGCGGCGGACTGTCGCTTGATCACTCCCGGTGGATCCGCTCGCCGCCCCACTTCTTTTTACCGGTGAGAGTGCTCAGCCGCGTCTTTCGCGGGAAGTTCGTCGCCGGACTACGGCAAGCGTTTCACAGCAAACGACTGGCCTTTCACGGCGAGTTGCAGCCCCTGGCGAACGAGAAGGCGTTCGCGGCCTTCTTGCGCACTCTGTTCCGTGAGGACTGGGTCGTCTACGCCAAGGCCCCCTTTGGCGGGCCGGACCACGTGCTTCAGTACCTGGCCCGCTACACCCATCGAGTGGCGATCTCCAATCATCGGCTTCTGTCGGTGGACGGCGATCACGTCACCTTTCGTTGGAAGGACTACGCGCATCACAGCAAGTGCCGTGCCATGACTCTGACGATGGAAGAGTTCCTGCGCCGGTTCTTGCAGCATGTTCTGCCCAAGGGCCTCCCGCGCATTCGCTATTTCGGCTGGTTAGCGAACCGCCGGCGCAGGGAGTTGCTGCCGCTTTGCCGGACGTTGCTGGCGGTCGCACCCCCGCCTGCTGTGTCCAACGGCAGTGAGGCCGCTGTCTGGCGGTGTCCGGCCTGCGGTAGCGCAATGCGTGTTGCGGAGCGGCTAACCGCCAAGCAGATCCTCCGCGAGCAATCGCACCGGGTCTGCATCCTTGACAGCTCGTAACGCGGCATTCCATTTGGCGCAAAACCCGCGCGCTTCGGCGTGCGCACCCTACGTGTGCCTCACCGCCGAAAAGCCGCCGTTCCAACCGTCTGGTGAACCCCTCATCGCGTCATGCCCGCTCTGCTTCCCATCGGATTTGCCTCGTCCGCCTGCTCAAACCGATCCTACTACCCAGCCTTCCACGGTCCCACCAGCATTCAAAACCCATAGCTTGCGGCCTCCCGCTCCCGCCGCGCCAGCGGCTTCCTTCTAACGCCCTTATCGAAAGCGCCCCGGCCCTACTCACGCGCCCCGCTCGGCCTCTCACATCGGGGCACTTCCGATAAGGTCCTAGCGTTATACGGTCAACTGACAGGCACCGCTATAGAGTGATACGCTCGGCGATTGATAGAGCGAATGAAATCGCCTTCCGTGCGTACAACAGGAAGCCGGATGGATCGATCTTGGCGTGAAGCGCAACACACGAAAGGAGCGCACAATGACCGCTCTGCCCTTCAACATGTCGCCCAAAACGTATGCCAGAATCGGCGGCGCGCTTTATCTCGTCATTATTGCCCTGGGTTTGTTCGGCGAGGCATTCATACGGGATAGGCTCATCGTATCGGGCGATGCCACGGCCACGGCCGCCAACATCGCGTCGATGGAACCACTGTGGCGTTTCGGCATTGCAGCCGAACTCTTTTTGCTGTTGTGTGCTGTGACCTTGACATGGATCTTCTATGTATTATTGCGGCCGGTCAGCGGAGATCTCGCCTTGCTGGCGACATTCTTCAATTTGGTGTCGATGGCGTTGGAAGCGGTGATACAACTCAATTTCGTTGCCGCGCTGTTTCCGCTGGGGAAGGCTGCGTACTTGAGAGCATTCACGCCGGAGCAACTTTCCGTCATGGCGTACTTGTCGGCTAGATTGTACAGCTATGGCTTCGGTGTCAGCCTGATCTTTTTCGCCTGTTACTGTCTCGTTATGGGATACCTGATCGTCAGATCTGGCTATCTTCCGAGGCCGCTCGGCGTTTTGTTGCAGATCGCCGGGTTGTGCTATCTGACGAATAGCTTCGCGCTGCTTCTCGCCCCCAACTTCGAGAATCGGATATTCCCCGCTATCCTTGCGCCGGCCTTCATCGGCGAGCTGTCTCTCGCTCTGTGGCTGAGCCTGAAGGGGGTCGATGTTGCGAAGTGGCAAGAGAGGGCCAACGCTCTGCGGCTGCAAGCTCCTTAACCCTGCGAAAAGGCCGCGCTGTCTGATCCACGCGGACGTATAGTCCCCATCTCGTACCTCTGCCACCCGCTCTTTGGAAGCACCGCACACGGAAAGCGCCAACCGCGCCAGGCGCCCCTCCAGACGAACCCTTACCCATGTCCCGCCGGGCATAGATCCCGATAGAACGCACACCTCTTGCAGTGTTCGCCTTCGCTCAGCGGAAACTCTCCGCGCTTCTGCGCCTCCTGGAATTCCTTGACCATTTGTTCCGGAGATTCCAGCAGCGACGGCGTCAAATCCACCCCCACCACCGTATTCGGCCGCAGAAAATACAGCCAGGCCCGGCCAGGCGCCCGTCCCGCCACGCGTTCCACCGCCAGAGCATAAAGCCGCACTTGCAGTTCATACTCATGCGTGCGCTGGTGCGCTTCCGCGGCCGTCACCGCATCCGTCTTGTAATCCACTACCACCAGTTCGCCGCCCTCTTCGAACCACAAATCCACCTGGCCGCTGATTACCAGGCCCTCCACCGCCATCAGAAACTCGAACTCGCGCTCCACGCGCGTCGCCCGCTCCACTCGCTTGCCCAGCGCGCTCTCGCGAAATACCTGCGCCAGCCGCGCGGCTTGCGCGTCCGGTGAAGCCACTTCGGCCCCCGCCAGTAGCGCGTGCACCTGGATGCCCAGTTCTCCGGCCGGCAACCCTCCGTCGGGCTCCTCGAGTTTCCGCAGCCTCCCTTCGAATCCCAGATAGTGCCCCAGGTAATACGCCCGCGGGCAACTCGCGAACTTCGCCAGCGCCGTAACCGTCGCGTTGGTGTCCTGCTGATCGCCGGCTGCCGCTGCCTGCAGGAACTCGGGCGCCGGCGGGCGCCCGCCGTCGCGTGCCGCGGCCGCAATCCGGCCGCCCTCCGGAGCGGCAATGCTGCCCGCCACTACCTCGCGCAGTTTCCATTCCTTCCCGTCCGCCGTCTGGTATGTCGCCACCTGGTCGCGTTCTGTTTTCACATCCAGCGCCAGCGCTTTTTTCACGTCGCCGGCCCAGTTCGTCAGCCGGTTCCCGGAGAAACTCAGCACCAGCACTTGCTCCGCCCGCGTCATCGCCACATAAAGCAGCCGGTCGCTCTCGTGATCCTCCCGTTGCTTCCACTCGGCGCGTAGCGCGCGCTGGAACAAGTCGTCGGTCTTGTCCGTGCCGCCAGGATTCCGCCACTGCGCGCCCAATCCGATTTCCTTGGAGAACGCCACTACCGGCGGCTCGGTCCGCACTCCCTTGTGCAGCGTTGCTACAAACACTACCGGGAACTCCAATCCCTTGGCCGCGTGCACCGTCATCACCGTCACCGCGTCCCCGGAATCCTCCGGCGGCGGGTCCGCCTCGCGCGGATCGTCCTGCCGGTACATCGCCAACTCCTCCACAAACTGGTCCAGCGGCATCTTGCCCGACGCATCCCGTGCCAGCGCCAGGAACTTGTCGATGTTCGCCGCGCCCCGCGCACCGGCCTCCGGCTCGTATTCGCTGGCATCCATGGCCTCCAGCAGCAGACGGTCGAACGAAACGTATTCGCGCTGCGCCCGCCATTGCCGCAACCGGTCGCGGAACCGGCGCAGCCTCTCAAAATCCTCGATGGTGAACCCCGCCGCGGGCTCCGGCCCCAAGCCCATCAAGGCGCTGCCCAGATTTTCACCCGATGCCTTGAGCGCCAGCAGGGCCTCATCCGAAACCCCCACCAGCGGCGACCGCAACACCGCCGCCAGGCTCACCTCGTCCCGCGGGTTGGCGATCGCCCGCAACAACTGCGTCAGGTCGTTCACCTCGCGTGTCTCGTAGAATCCTTTCCCCTGGTTCACGACAAACGGGATGCCGGCTTCGTCAAACGCCGCGCTGAATGCGCCCACCACTTCCGAGTTCCGCACCAGCACCGCCACGTCGCGGAACTGGAAGCCCTCGGCCGCCAGTTCCCCGATGCGCCGCGCCACCCCGCGCGCTTCGCCCTCCAGGTCCGCCGTGTACAGAACTTCCACGCATACGTCGCGCTCCGTGTCGAACTTCCGCCGCGCCACCAGAGGCCGCCGCACGATTCCCTCCGCGCCCGCCGTGATCGTCTCCACCGCCCTCAACACCGCCGCGCGGCTGCGGAAGTTGTCCCTCAGCTCCACGCGGCGGCCGCGTTCCGCCGCTTCCTCCTGATACTTCGTGAAGCCTTGCGGCTCGGCGTGCCGGAAACCGAAAATCGACTGATTGATGTCTCCCACCGCATAAAACCGGTCCGCCGCCCGCACCAGTTGCATCAGCCGCGCCTGTTGTCCGTTGGTGTCCTGAAACTCGTCCATCAGAATCTGGTCGAACTGGCTTCGCACGCGCTCGCGCACGTCCGTGTGCTCCTCGAGCAGCCGCACCGTGTACTCTTCCAGGTCGGCGAAATCCAGCAAACTCGCCTGCCATTTCTGCTCCCGGTAGACCCGGTCGAAACGCGCCAGAATCTCCAGCAGCGTCCTCCGTTCCGCCGCGTAGAATTCCGTGATCAGGCTGCTCTCGGCCTCCTCGATCTGCTGCCTCATCCGCTTCAACAGATCCTGCGCCTTGCCGTTCCTCTTGACGTTGTTCAAATTGCACGAGAATCCCGCGATCGCCTGAAGCGCTTCCGAAGCACTGCGCGCCCCCACAATGCGCCCGGCCTGCTCCATCACCTGGTCCAGGTACTCCTTCTGCGCGTATTTCCACGATGCCTTGTTTTCATCGCGCAGCTCCCGCAGAGTCCCCGCGACGTCTTCCAGCGTGGTCCCTGGCGGCGCGGGAAAAGCTGCCAGGTCCTCCACCCGTTTGCCCGCGCCCCGCATGGCATCGTATGCCGACAGCACCGATTCCTCGAAGTCGTATGCCGAAAGCCCGCGGATCAGCGCCCGCATGGCCGCCGGATGCTCGGCCAGCAGCGCGTCCATCGCCGCGGCCATGGCCTGGTGTTGCAGCCGCCAGCTCAGGCGTGCGTCCGCGATGGTGAACTCCGGGTCGACTCCCGCTAAAACCGCGTTCTCCTTCAGCAGCCGTGCGCAGAATCCGTGCACCGTCGAAACCCAGGCGCGCTCCAGCTTCGCGCGCACCTCCAGGTCGTCGCGAAACTCCTCCGCCAGCTTGGTCCGCATATTGCCCGCGGCTTTTTCCGTAAAGGTAATGGCCAGAATCCGCGAAGGGTCGACGCCGGCTTCCACCAACCCCCGGAAATACGCCACCAGCACGGTGGTCTTCCCCGATCCCGGCCCAGCCACCACGCAGGTGTCCTTGCCGCGTCTGGCAATGTCGGCCGCGTCGATTTGGTCCGGCGTGAACTGTTCCCCGGATGGTCCGTTTTTCATGCGCCCTCCACCATTGCCGCGGCCTCCACACCTTCCACCCGGCATACATCGCGGCAATCGCAGAACCCGCACTTATCCGGATCGAGCGGCGCCACCGCCATCCGGCCCGCCCGGATATCCCCGGCGATTTGCAAGGTCCGCCCGGTTGCCCTTGCCTCCCAATCCGGGGGCAAATCCGCCGCTTCCCACCCCACATACTCCAGCTTCTTCTTCAGGCCGATGTAATACATGCCCGCCGGCTCATACCCCAGACGCTTCGCCGCCATCAGGTACAGCGGCGCCTGCAGCAGGGCCGGGTCCTCCTTTCGGGCCTTGATGTTTTTTGTGGCGCTGTATTTGTAATCGAGCACGTACGCGCGCCCGTCCGCCGTTACGTCCAGCCGGTCGATTTTGCCCCGGATCTCCAAACCGTCCGCGAGCGCAAACGTAAACGCTTCCTCCATGCGCGACCGGTACTTTTCGCGCTCCCACTGCTGGTCGTTCGCAAAGTTTTCCAGGTCCTCCAGCATGGCGTTGCGCAGCCGCTCCGTGTGATATCCGGGCGGTATCTGCTGCTCCTCCAGGTGCCGCTGGAATATCTGCTCAAACAGTTCCGCCATGTCCCGCGGCTGGGCGTACCACGCCGCCAGAACCTCATGCACGATGTTCCCCTGCGTCAGAAAATCCAGCCGCTCCTCCGGGCGCGCCGGCGCTGTCTGCAGGCGCAGCACCTGCCGCCCGAAGTATTGAAACGGGCACTGCAAGTAACTCTCCAGGCCCGTCGGCGAGAGCTTCGCGCTCTTCTCTCGCAAGATTGTGAGCAACTCCGGCGCGCGAATCCCTTCCCTCGGCCCGCCGCCCGGTCCGCGCCCGTCCCGCGGCCGCGGCTTCACCGTGCGCGCTGTCTGCTCTTCCACCGCCGCCGCGCATTCTTCCACGTAGAGCGACCGCAGGTTGGTTTCCCCTCGCGGGCTGTACTCCGGATAGGAGAGTGTCGCCAGCATGGTGGCCCGCGTGATTGCCGAATCGAACAGCGCCCGCTCTTCCCGCTCAAATTCCGCCGCCGTACGCACCCGAATCTCCGCCGCGTTCAGTTGTACCCGCGCCGTTTCCGGAAAGAACGCGTCCTGCGGATGCATCTGCGGGAATTGCTTCTCCACCATCCCGCACACGAACACCACCGGCAGCGCCCACTGCCGCGCTTCGTGCGCGCTCAGGACATGCACCACGTTGCGCCGCCCGTCATTCAGCCGCAGCGGTTTCAGCCGCAACACCGCCTTCACCGCCCGCCAGAATTCTTCGAGCGGCATGGCGTGCCGGCTTTCCAGCGCGCAGGCCGCCTCGCCCAGCGCCTCGTCGAATGCGTCCAGGGCTGCCGCCTGGCTGCGCCACATCTCCGCGCGCTTCGCATCCGGCTCCGGCCGCGCCGGCCGGAACAGGTTCCGCAGCGTCCGCAACCGCGCCGCCCAATCCTTCGGCGTCAGTGCAAACGATCTCCACTCTTCGATCCCGCCCAGCGCCTCGATTCGATGCAGCAGCGGCTCTGCCCCCGCTATCTCCGCCGCCAGCGCCTTCAACCCGCCCAGCCCGGCGTTCGGTATCTGCTCGCGCACCGCGAAGTCGAAGCGGTCCATGGCGTTCCAATCCGCGAACCGCGGCGCCAGCCGCAACACCTTCAGCGTCTCGCTGTGATCCCATCCGCCCAGCATCGCGTCCATCGCCCCGCTCAGGTACCGCACCGCCGCCTGCCGGTCCAGCGGCTGCTCAAAATAGAACCGCGCCGGAATCCCAAACCGCTCCATCGTCGACCGCAGGATCGGCACGTAGGTCTCCGCCACCCGCACAATGATCCCCATCTCGTGGAACTCACGGCCGGCCGCCGCCTGCTCCAGGATGCGCCGCGCGATTTCCTCCGCTTCCCTTTCGATCCCCGGCGCCTTCACCACCGCCAGCGCCGCTGCCGCCCGCCTCCACGGCGCGCGTTCTTCGCGGAATCCCATGCCCTCCAGCCGCTTCCGCAGCGCCGCCGTCAGATCGCCGTCCGCCAGCGCCAGCGTGACGTCCGCATGACGCCCCAACGCCCCAATCACCAGCAGCTCCGGATCCGGCAGAGCGTGAAATCCGTCCAGCCATACCGTGCGGATTCCGCCCGTCCCCTCGCGTTCCACTCGCGCCGCCACTCGCTCCAGCCGCCGCGCCCGCAACTCCAACCCGCGCGCCTCGAGTTGGCGTTCCAATTCCGCGTACACTTCCAGAAACGCCGCGCCCAGCGATGTATCCGGCAGGCACTCCGCCAGCCGCGCGCTATCGCATCCGGCCGACGCGAATTCCTCGATGGTCCGGGCCAGCGCCGCGCAGAATCCCGCCGTGTCCGCCACGCGCGCGAATTCCGGCCGGCCAACCCGCCGCGCCGCCTGCTCTACCAGCAGGTACACTACGGGCTCTTCCGCCAACCGCGCCCCGCCCGCGCTCTCTTCCACGAACGCTTTAAGGGTCTGGATCAGGTTCCGGTGAAAGACCAGCCCTTCGCGCGCCACTTGGTTCTGCAAGTGCTGCGCCAGTGTCGCCGTCGGCGTCAGCAGCCGTACACCGTCATTCCCCGCCCGTAGCGCCTCGCGGAATTCGTTCAGCACAATCGCCGTCTTGCCGGAACCGGCGGGACCCGTCAGTAGCCGCATCGGATCTTAGTGTATCTTGAGTCTGTGGCTTCGACATGGTGGTGTGCCCTTGCCTTCGCCGGATTCCTGTATGCCCAGGAACCGGTCATTGATCGTAGTGTGCTTTCGGGCCAAACCCCGGTTTCGCTCCCAATCGAGCGTGACGCCAAAGGATTCCTCGGCGATTCCTTTCGCGTCGGCGCTGCCGGTGAAACCTGGATCGTCGATTCCATCCGCGTCTGGGCCGTGCCCTCTTCCCTGCCCGGCTGCCCCGCCCGCGCCGGCGATCGCCTGGCAACCATCACTCTGCTCGGCGCGCTCGACAACCCACCCGTGCCCGGCCAGCCAACTTGCGACTGCCACGCTCTGGTGACCATCGCCTCCGCCCCGCTCATCGCCGGCTCCAGCACCTCAGCCAACAGCAACGTGAAACTGGCGGTAGGGGACAATCTCTGGCAGATTGATTTCCAGAACCTGCACTGGTCGCTCCCCGGCGGCACGGATGTCCTGTTTGCCGTCCGCTCCACCGACCGCAATCGCGCCGCGTGTCCCGCCGCGGCCCATTGGTCCCTCGGCGCTTCCACCGAAACCGGCCATCGCCTCAAAGCCTTCGATAGCGCGGCCAACCCTCTCGGCCTCGCCGATCCCGCCGACCCTCCGCTCGTCATCAACGTCCGCGTCTGGGCCCATCGCGCCGTTCAATAGCCCGTCCCCCCTTTTTGTGGAGCAGGCTTTCCAGCCTGCAACGCCGACATTCCTGTCGGCGCGCCTCGGGCGCCATCTCAGCCGCTTGAGTCCACTTCCCGGCTGCCGCTCCGCTGATCTTTTCTACACTCTTGTCCCTCTGCGAAGCCCTTCGTGGAGCAGGCTTTCCAGCCCAATGTCATTTAGTTTTCCTAGCTGGAAAGTGATAGCCGTGACCCCAGACTTCCCTGGGATATCTGCGCCGTTTGCGGCGACATGGCAGCTTGCACGCCGCAGCCCAGTCTAGAACCTTCTCGAATTCCGCGTCATGGGCTTGCTTGGTTTCGGCCGAGATCAGTCTCGGCCAGGCACAGTTGACCACATCCAGCACTTGCGTGAAGCTGAGCCGCCGCGGCGCGATTCCTGCCCTCCGTGCCGCGATGCACATCACCGCCCTGACGAAGTTGTAAGCGCAGATCGCCGTCAGCAGTTCCTTCTCGATTCCGTCCACGCTACGCGACTGGAGTTGTTGCAGGTGCACCGTCTGCTTGAGGGAGCGGAGATCCGTCTCAATCGTCCAGCGTTGGCCGTAAATCGCTACCACCTCCGCCACCGGCAAGGCTACCGTGGTAAACAGATACAACCACTGCTTGGACTTCCCGCGGCCTACCCGGGCAGCGATGAAACGCCCTTGCAGGGCTGCCCCCATCGGCCACGCTGTGACTTGCGGCTGGTCCCAGCGACTGGACCGCCAACTCACCGGGTAATCCCCAGTCCGAGCGACGGGCCCCCCAAAAAGCTTCTCGGCGCGTACTTTGGTGAGCCGGACAATCACGCTACATTGCCGCTGTCCCGCCTCCCAAGCCATCGAGAATACGCCGAAGTTCCGATCCGCGATCACCACCGAAGCGGGTGGCAGTTGATCGAAAGCTTGAGCCGCCAACCCCTGCTCACTGACCGCCTGCTCCCCATGCACAGGACCCCACTGGGGATAGAGCGCCATACCGCTGCTGACATCGTGCATCACTACGATCCGCAGGATCGGCCAATGCCCTGGACCATGTTGATTCTTCCCTAACGGATACGCCCGGATCAATTTGCGCGTGTGCTCCAACTGCAGGGTGGAGCCATCCAGCACATAAACCGGTCCGGCTAACCCCGGCCACGGCTGGTGGAGTTGTTCGCTTAACCGAGCCACCACATCGCGGGTCACAAGCTGTGGTACCAGTTTGGGCATTTTCTGGATCCCTTGGCAATAGCCTCCCGCAGCCTGCGAGATCCGGTTCTCCCGAACGCGCCTACAATCCGGCAAAAGGGACCGCCCGTTGCCCTGCACCAGTTGCCGTACCGCCTGACTCATCGTGCTATGCGGCTGGAGGCGCTGCCAGATCATCAGCCAGAGAACCACCGCCAGCGAATAGATGCCCCTTCGGCTCCGCAAGCCTACTTCGGTCCGAATCTGATCCAGAACACCGCTGGAGACCACCCATCGACCATACAGATCGAGGACGGGTGCCACTTCACAGGTGCACAATTAAAACATAACCTATGCGAAATGTTTCAGATCCACAAAACTAAATGACATTGGGCTTTCCAGCCTGCAACGCCGACATTCTTGTCGGCGCGC
Source organism: Bryobacterales bacterium (assembly GCA_963842505.1). GTDB lineage: Bacteria > Acidobacteriota > Terriglobia > Bryobacterales > Bryobacteraceae > PALSA-129. The sequence continues at coordinate 1,638,398 of CAWJGZ010000001.1, read as the reverse complement.
CTCGGGCGCCATCTCAGCCGCTTGTGCCGCTTCGCTCCTCTGTGGCGCGGACACCCCTCGTCCGCGCGCGGCCCCGAAACGCCCTCCTGCCCCGCGAAAAAAAACGCGGCGCTGGGATTCCTCCCGGCGCCGCGCACCCCGTATAACAAACCGCTTAGTTGCAGCTCTGCGTCGTAATCACGATCGTACAGGTCGTGGTGTCCGACGTGCCATTGGCGTCCACCACCTTCGAGGTGAACGTGTAAGTGCCCGTTTGAGTCGGCGTGCCGCTGATCGTTCCCTTTGAGCTGTTCAGCGACAGTCCCGGCGGCAGCGATCCCGAGATGATCGAAAACGTATCCGATCCCGATCCGCCCGTCACCGACATGCTCGCCGAGTACGCCGTCCCCACGTAACCCTTGCCCGATCCGCAAGCGCCGCATCCCAGACTCACCGGTGGTGCGATCACCACGATCGTGCAACTGTCTGTATCCGAGTTGCCGTTCTTATCAACCACCTGTGCCGTGAAGGTCCACGTCCCGGCCTGGGTCGGTGTGCCGCTGATCGTCCCCGTGGAACTGTTCAGCGTCAACCCCGGCGGGAGCGTTCCCTGCGTGATCGAGTACTTGAACCCTCCGGCTCCGCCGGTCACCGTCATCGTGGCCGAGTAAGTCGAGCCCACCGAACCCTTGCTGGCCGAGCAAGGCCCGCAATTCAGCGTAATCGGCGATGGCTGCACCACAATCGTGCAGGTTGCCGTATCCGATTTGCCATTGGAGTCCGTTGCCTTCGACGTAAAAGTGTAAGTCCCCGCCGTCGTCGGCGTGCCCGAGACCGCACCCGTCGAGCTGTTGAGCGTCAATCCCGGCGGCAGCGAACCCGACGAAATCGAATACGTGTACGATCCCGTTCCACCCGCCGCCGAAAGCGTCGAGGAGTATGCCGTTCCCACCGTGGCCTTGCCCGTTCCGCAGGAGCCGCACACCAGGTTCACCGGAGCCGCCACCACCACGATCGTGCAGGTTGCGATATCCGTATTGCCGTTCTTATCCACTACTTTGGAAGTGAACGTGTAATTACCGGCCGTGGTCGGAGTACCGGAAATCACGCCCGTCGAGCTGTTGAGCGTCAATCCCGGCGGCAGCGAACCCGACGAAATCGAATACGTGTACGGCGCCGTCCCGCCCGTTAGCGAGAGCGTCGCCGAGTATCCTGTCCCCACCGTGCCGTTGCCGCTGCCACTGCCGCACGATCCGCATCCCAGGTTAATCGGCGAACCCACCACCACGATGGTGCAGATCTGGGTGTCCGTGTTGCCCTTCGAATCCACCACTTTGCCGGTAAACGTATACGTGCCCGGCGTCGTAGGCGTGCCGCTGATCGTCCCCGTCGAGCTGTTGAGCGTGAGCCCCGGCGGCAGCGACCCCGAGACGATCGAATATGTCATCGTCCCGAATCCCCCTGCTACCGAGTAAGTGGCCGAGTAGGATGTGCCTGCTGTCGCCGTACCCGTACCGCAACTGCCGCAATTCAGATTGATCGAGGAACCTGTCACCACAATCGTGCAGGTCGCGGTATCCGTGCTCCCGTTCTTGTCCACCACTTTCGAGGTGAAGGTGTAACTCCCCGCCGTGGTCGGCGTGCCCGAAATCACCCCCGTGGAAGTGTTCAAAGTCAATCCCGGCGGCAGCGAGCCGGAAGAGATCGAGTAAGTGAACGGCGCCGTCCCGCCGCTCAGTGCCAGAGTTGCCGAGTACGCCGTTCCCACTTTCGCGCTGCCCGTTCCGCAAGCCCCGCAATCCAGGTTCACCGGCGGTGCTCCCACCGTGATGGTGCAGGTCGCTGTGTCCGAATTGCCGTACTTGTCCACCACCTTCGAGGTGAAGGTGTAACTCCCCGCCGTGGTCGGCGTGCCCGAAATCGCCCCGGTCGAAGTATTCAAAGTCAGTCCCGGCGGCAGCGATCCCGAAATGATCGAGAACGTATACGGCGAGGTTCCGCCCGTCACCGAAAGCGTCGAAGAGTATGAAGTCCCAACCGAGGCCTTGCCGCTGCCGCACGATCCGCACTCCAGGTCGATCGGCGAGCCCACCACCTGAATCGTGCACGTGGTGGTGTCGGTCGTGCCGTTCTTATCCACTACCTTCGAAGTGAACGTATATGTTCCCGCGGTCGTTGGCGTACCGGAGATGACTCCCGTGGCCGTGTTCAGCGTCAATCCCGGCGGCAGCGAGCCCGACGTGATCGAGAATGTGAACGGCGCCGTTCCGCCGTTTACCTGCAACGTCGACGAGTACGGCGCCCCCACCGTGGCTTGGCCCTGTCCGCAGGACCCGCATTCCAGATCGATCGGCGGCGCCACCACTACGATCGTGCAAGTGGCCGTGTCGATCCCGCCGTTACTGTCTTTCACCGTTGATGTGAACGTGTATGTCCCGGCAGTCGTCGGCGTGCCCGAAATCGCTCCCGTGGCCGTGTTCAGTGTCAATCCCGGCGGCAGCGATCCCGTGGTGATTGAGTAAGTGTACGGACTCTTTCCGCCTGTCACCGAAAGCGTTGATGAGTAGGGAACCCCCACCGTCGCCTTGCCCGCTCCGCAAGATCCGCATTCCAGATCCACCGGCGGCGCTACCACAATCACGCAATTCCCGAAGGTGAACTCTACGCCTTCCAGCAACACATACCCTGCCGAGGCCCGCACGCTGATGTATTTGTATGTCAGCGGGATGGAGACCGGAGTGCCATCCTGCGTCTGGTTGCTCAGCAACAGCGTCCCGATGCTGCCTGGCGTGTTCGAACCGTACACGTTGAAGCTCTGCCCTTGACCCACGCTGTCGACCATCAACATCGCGTTCTGCGCCCCCGCGGCAATCGCCGCCGTCAGATCCAGTTGTACGAAATTCGTGGTGTCGATCTGATTGACGACGTCGGAATTAATGCCTAATCCGTTCTGGTCCCCGCCGTTGTTGTTGCCGTACAGGCTGGTCGGCGACCCGGAATTGGTATAGCCGTACGCCGTAATCGTAACGCCGCCCACCGTGTACGCCTGCGAGTTGCCCAGCGGCCCGCTCGGCGTGTTGAAATACCAGGCCGTCGGACTGACTGTGCCGCAACTGCCCAGGCAGGTCGAATAAGCTATGTCACCTATCGAGTCCACCACTTCGATGGTGAATCCATAGCTTCCGGACGTGGTCGGCGTGCCGGTAATGGCGCCGGTCGCGGTATTTAGCGTTAACCCCGGAGGCAGCGACCCGCTCGAAACCGAGAAGGTGTATCCAGGCACGCCGCCTGTCACAACTACGCTCGAAGAATACGCCACCCCCGCCTGCGCCGCGCTCGACGGGCACTGTGCCAGCAGGGTGGGTGCTTTTTGCGTCGAGGTCTGGATCGTAATCGTGCAGTTACTGGTCGTCGTCGCCGCCGTGTTCTTTGTGCTGTCCGTGACCGATGCCGTGAATGAGAACGGACCGGAGGTTGTCGGCGTCCCCGTGATCGCGCCGGTCGTCGGGTTCAGCGTCAGGCCGGGCGGCAAAGAGCCCACTGTGATCGAGTAAGTGTAAGGAGCCGTCCCGTTGCTCGCCACCAGGGACCCGGTATAGGCCGTCCCCACCGTTCCGGTGCTTGGCGGGCATAGCAAGCTAAGTGTCGGCGGCGTAATTGTGATCGTGCAATTGCTGGTCGTCGTCGCCGCCGTGTTCTTCGTGCTGTCCGTTACCGATGCCGTGAATGAGAATGACCCGGAGGTTGTCGGCGTCCCCGTGATCGCGCCGGTCGTCGGGTTCAGCGTCAGGCCGGGCGGCAAAGAGCCCACTGTGATCGAGTAAGTGTAAGGAGCCGTCCCGTTGCTCGCTACCAGGGACCCGGTATAGGCCGTCCCCACCGTTCCGGTGCTTGGCGGGCATAGTAAGCTAAGTACCGGCGGCGCAATTGTGATCGTGCAGTTACTGGTCGTCGTCGCCGCCGTGTTCTTTGTGCTGTCCGTGACCGATGCCGTGAATGAAAACGAACCGGAGGTCGTTGGCGTCCCCGTGATCGCGCCGGTCGTCGGGTTCAGCGTCAGGCCGGGCGGCAAAGAGCCCACCGTGATCGAGTAAGTGTAAGGAGCCGTCCCGTTGCTCGCCACCAGGGACCCGGTATAGGCCGTCCCCACTTTTCCAGTGCTTGGCGGGCACAGCAAGCTAAGTGCCGGCGGCGCAACGTTGATCGTGCAATTGCTGGTCGTCGTCCCCGCCGCCGATCCGGAGCTGTCCACCACTTGCGCCGTGAACGAGTATGATCCTGACCCGGTCGGCGTCCCGGTGATCGCGCCGGTCGAGGCATTCAGCGTCAGTCCGGGCGGCAGAGATCCGGAAATAATCGAATACGTGTAAACGCCCGTTCCGCCGGCCGCCACCAGCGCCGAAGCATAGGGTACATTCACTTGCCCGGTGTTCGCCGCGCATTGCAGCGTGATCGGCGGCGGCGCGATCGTAATGGAGCAGTTCGTCACCACTGTGCCGGCCGACGCACCGCTCGAATCCGTCACGTCGACCGAGAAGCTGAAAGTCCCAAAGGCCGTGGGCGTGCCCGTAATCGCCCCCGTGCTCGGGTTCAGAGAGAGACCCGGCGGCAGAGTGCTGCCCGCCGCCAGCGAGTAGCTGTACGGGCCCACGCCGCCGCTGGCTACTATTGACGAATTGTACGGAACGTTGATCTGTCCCGTGCTGCCCGCGCACTGCACGCCCAGCGGTGGCCCGACATATCCGAAGTCGATGTTCTCGTTCGGGCTGGTGAGGCTCCAGATCCAGGGATTGGTCTTACTGTCGATCGCCGGGTTGATACCGTCATTGACTAGCGTAATGGTCGGCGTGAAGCCGCTCAATGCCGCCTGCGTGTTATCGATAACTACTTTGTAAGTGGCCTGGCACAGTCCCGCAAATTGGTAATATCCGTTCGTCGATCCCGTGGTGGTAAAGCTCACGCCCGAATAGCCGGTCGGCGCCGCACTCGTCACCGTGGTTGCCAGCAGGTTGCCGCTCGAATCCTGCAGTTGCACGGTCACGCCGTTGATTCCCGGCTCGCCTGCGTCCTGCAGGCCGTTCTGGTTGTAGTCTCTCCATACAAAGTCGCCCAATTGCGTGCACGGATTATGGATCTCGATCAGGAAATTCTGTGATCCAGGCAGGTTTTGGACGGTCAGCAACACCCCGATGATCTGCCCCTGCGCGGGGAAAAAATTCTGGCCCGCCGGAGACGTCGCCGCGTTGTACATGGCGATAGAGTTTGCATCCAGGTCTGCTAACGGAGCCGTCCCAAGCACTCCCCAGATGGCTCCTTGGACATCGCCAACCGTGCCGATTTTGTTGTTGAGAATGTAATCGATCTCGTTTGCCAGGGGAGACGCCATCGCCGTATAGATGGACGCCGCCGCGTAACTGGCGTTCGCGGCTACCGAGTCGTTGGGATTCGTTGCGCACCAGCCGGTGTACGAGGTGTTGGGAAGATTCGGGGCGGTGGAACCGCTGATCGTGATCCCAAAAAAGCCTGTGCCGCCGCTCGCTGGGGCCGCTACGTTGCCATTGGTCTCCGATGCCTGAACAATCCCGCCGCTCAATCCTAAACCCATGCAATTCGTGCATGCCGTTTGGGCCGAAGCCGGCAGAGGAAGAAGAAGCAGCATCATGGTGCCCAGCGCCAGAGCCATCCGGCGAAGTGAAAGCGCAACTGTATTCGTCATGTTGTCCCCTGCTTTGAAATCGATATCGAAAAACCTCTTTGCAAGCCTCGCCCCCAGCGCGGCCTGCGCAGGTTAGCTGTGACTCCCGCCACCCTCCAACAAGTTTCTGCGCCGCTTGGCCGCCAAGAGCATCGCGCCGATACCCGCAATCAGCAGCAGGCCCGTGCCTGGTTCTGGAGCGGGGCTGCTGAGGGTCAGCTCGAATGTGGCGCCCTGCGGGTTATCTTTGTAGCCGCCAATGCCATTCGGTCCCAGAAACGACGCATACACCGTGAATGCCAGCGTTTCAGTCGGCAACGTCGCGGAAGCGATGTCCAAATCGAAAGAAAATATGTCGGTCACCGGTATCACTTCGGTGATCGTTGAAAGAGTCGTGCCCCAGGTCACCGGAGTATTATTGCCGGCGCTGTCCGCGTGCGAAACATAGGGTGTGCTCCCAAAGCTGGTGTTGGCGGAGATCACCGCCACGTTCGTACTCGCATAATCCCGCGAAAATTGAGCATAAGTGTACGCATCGCCGCCGTTCGGACCCCAACTGCCATAAGTGCTGCCGAGATTGCTCGGAGTCCCCGTAACCCAATCGGGGTTATCAGGCGAGGGTATCGGCGAGGTCAGGTTGCTGAATGTGCACGTGGGACTGGCCGCATCGGCGCACGCCGGCTGCAGAAACAGCGCGTAAACTGCGTCGCTCGATTGGTACCCTGACAATGTGCTCATCGCATTAATGATCTGACCTGCCGTGAAGCTGAATTGATACGTGTCCGCATGTGCTAGCGGTAGCGACGCGGTCAATGCCGCTGCGATGACGAATAGTCTTCTCAAGGTTCCCCCCAGTGGTCTCTCTCTGGTGCTTCGCACAACATCCATCTGGTGCGATGGGAATCATTGTACGCTGAAAAAATCAAATAATATTGATAATTTGTACCAACTTGGTACTGTATCTCAGAAAAAAACTTCCGTACTAAAAACCCCCGGGGTGTTCCCCGCAACTCCGAACGCGAAATTCGGAAAACTGATAGTACTTTTTGCCTAAATGTACTGGAACCGATAAGACCAGCCGGCTCTCTTCGCGCAATCCCCCCGGCCGCTCGCCTACAATAGTTGTTTCTATGTCCAAACGTGTCGCCTTGGTCTGTTTCCTGCTGCTCGCCGCTTTATTCGTCGTCGTGAACCGCGGCGCTTACAAAGGCTTCTTCACGGACGATGATTTTGACCACTTGAGCCGGACGCGCACTGCCAGCCCCGCCGTATTCATTCAAGGTCTCCTCACCCCGCGTTTCCAACCCGACAACTTCCGCCCCGTCGGCCATCTCATCTATCGCGCGGAGCAGGCCTTCTTTGGTTTCGACTTCCCCAAGTACGTCGCTGTCCTCCACCTCCTCCACCTTTTCAACGTGTGGCTGCTCTGGCTGCTGGCCCGTCGGCTGGGCGCGCGTCCCTTGCCCGCTGCAGCCGCCTGCGCGTTCTTCGCCTTCCACATGGGTTTCTTCGACGCCGTCTGGAAGCCCGCTTATATCTTCGATGTCCTCTGCGCCACTTTCTGCCTGCTTAGCATCCTCAGCTATGCTCGCGGCCGCTGGATTCTGAGCTTTATCTGCTTCTGGCTGGCGTATAAGGCCAAGGAGCCCGCCGTAATGCTCCCGTTCGTGCTGGCCTGTTATGAAATCTGGTTCGGCAGCCGGAAGTGGAAGCCCCTCATTCCCTTTTTCCTCGTGTCGTTTTCCTTCGGGCTGCAAGGGCTGCTGTTCAATCCCAATCACGAGAGTGTCGCCGGCTTCCGCTTCACCGTCGATGCCCTGGCCACAACCGGCGTCTTCTATGCCGGCCGCGTCCTCCTGGTCCCCTACCTCGGTTTCGCGCTCCTCATCGCCCTCTGGTTCGCGCGCAATCACCGCGTGCACTTCGGCCTGGCCGCCATGCTGCTCTTCTTCATCCCCGTGCTCTTCCTGCCCGGCCGCATGGAGACCGCTTATTGCTACCTGCCGTTCGCCGCGCTTGCCATCCTCTTCGCCGGCCTGGCCGAAACCGTCCACCCCGCCGTGATCGCCGTCTTCTTTCTCTTATGGCTGCCGCTCGATCTTCACGCTTTGCGCGTCGAGCGCCGCGGAAAACTGGCCCGCGACGACGAAGCGCGCGCCTGGGTGACCGCCTGGGACCGCTACGCCCGCGGCAATACCCCTCCCGACAAGGTGATCTATTCCGATGAACCCGACGGCTTCGCCAGTTGGGGCGTTATCGGCGCCATCAAGTGCTCCTATCGTCAGGCGCCGCCCGACATCCAATATGCCAATCCGCCCGCGATTCCCGCCGGCGCCGGCAATGCCCGCATCGCCTTCGCCTCCTGGAACACATCCCTCCACAAGCTGGATATCGCCGAGTATTCGCCCCAAAAGCCCGACGCCTCTTTCATCGATACCACCAGCGCTACACCCATCTGGCAGTTGGAAAAAGGCTGGTATGCCGCGGAGAACGGATTTCGCTGGATCGCCCCCACCGCCACTGCCCGCCTCGCGCGGCCCGAGGGCGCAACCCGATTCCAATTGCGCGTGCTTGTCACCTCCACGCTTCTGGACAAGGTGGGCCCCGTCACCGTTCACGTCTCTATCGGCGATCGCGAGTTGCAGCCCCGCCTGATCGCCAAGCCTGGCTGGCAACCGCTCGATTGGCCCCTGCCACCGGCCTCCGCCGGCTCCGTCCAGGTATCCATCCACTCGGAGCCGCCCTTCCAGCCTTCCGGCGATCCGCGCACGCTCGGCGTCGCGGTAAGCGACTTCGGCTTTGAACCGCATTTGTGACCAGGTTTCCTCGCGAGGCGCACCGAGCCGCGAACGTAAGTGAGCGGAGATCTACTACCTCCAAATCACTTGCTCTCAGTTTCCGCCTATCCTGTGCAAGACTGGTCGCAAGACGCAGGATTCTGCTGAATTAGCCCTGAATTAGCCCGCTTTTCTCACCAGGTTTCGTCGCGAGGTGAGAAATGCGAATCAGGGCAGCGCTTCCACCGCCCCCACCAGATCGCCGGTGAGCCGCAACACCGCCCAGCGCGCCCGCTCGCTCGCGTACTGCGCGTCGTAAAACGCGATCCACTTGTCGCTCTCCACCACCTGCGCTTCTTCTACTTGCCGAAGCGTGACACGCCCTTCCTGCATTTGCGCCAGGTAGACAGAGATTTGTTCGCGCGCCGCGTCCAGATCCAGCCGCGCCACCTCGGCCCCCGTTTCCGCCCGCCGAACCGTGCGATAGGCTTGCTCCAGGTCGGTGCGGATCTTGTTGCGCGTGTTGTTGAGGTCGATCTTCAGGTGCGTAATATCGCCCTCCGTCTGCGCCACTTCCGCCCCCAGCGCCGTGCTCGCCAGCAGCGGCAACTGGAAGGACATCCCGATCTCCCCGTTGTTGCGCTGGAACCTGCTGAAGTATTCGGCGTAGTTGTTGAACTTGGCGAGCATCGCATATTGCGCCACCAGGTCCACGCGCGGCAGGCGCTGCGCTTTTTCGCCCTTCTTCTCGAATCCTTTTGAGATGATTTGCGATTCCAGCCGGCGCAAGTCCTTGTTGGATTCCAGCGCCGCGTTGATCGCTTCCTCTTGCGATTTCGGAAGCGCCGGACTCGGCCGCTGCTCCGCCACCGCGCGCACGCGGTCCTCGGCCGAGAACCCCAGCGCCATCGCCAGCTCCGTCTCCGCCTGTTCCTGGTCGTCCTCCAGTAGATCGGCCGCCTGCCGCGCCCGCGCCAGGTTGGCCGCTGCCGTCTTCTCCGCCAGCGGCAACGCACGCCCTTCCCGCACCTGTACCTGAACGCTCTCCAGTACCTTTTCCAAGCTATCGGCCTCTTTGCGCGCTAACACCAGGATGCGCGCCGAGCGTTCCGCGTCCAGATACAACGATGTGGTCCGGTAGGCCACTTCCTCGCGCTTGCCCGTCACCGCGATCGTGGCGCCCCGCGAATCTTCTTTGGCCTGCGCCACCGCGTAGCTCTGCTGCCGGTTGAAAATGTCCGCCAGCGCACTGGCCTGTACCACGCTGGGTGCGGATCCCTCGATGCTCATCGGGAACCCGTTGCTGTACGCCAATCCGCTGCCTACCACCAGTCGGGGCGCAAACGGGCTCCGCGCAATGTGTACGGCCTGCCGCGCCTTGTCTTCATCCAGGCGCGCTAGCGCGATATCGGGGTTCTGCTTGAGCGCCGTCTCCACCACTTGCCGTAGCGTCATGGGACGCACTTCGGCGCGAGCCAGAAAAACACATACCAGAAAGAAAGCTGCAATTCGAGACATACCCCATTGTAACGGCGTCTCCCTGGGGCATCCCGTCTTCTGCCTCTTGGCTTCTGACTCCCCTATCCCAAAGGGATATTATGGGCGAAGCTCTTGCATTAGTTGTAGTGCGCCGCGTTCACCTCGGCGAACTTCGCCAACTCTGCCGGCAGCTCATCCGCCGTGTAGATCGAGTTCGTCGGGCACACCGGAACGCAGGCGCCGCAATCAATGCAATCGGCCGGATTCACGTAGAGCTGCGGAGTCTCCGCAAAGCCGCTCTCGTCCTGCTTCGGGTGGATGCAATCGACCGGGCAGGCTTGCACGCACAATTCGTCCTTTGTACAGGTCTCGGTAATGACGTATGCCATATTGTCTGTTTGTTGCAATTGCCGGGCCAGCCATCCGCAGCGCTAACTAACAGAAAAGAAACGATGAATATCTACGGTCTGCCTGGTTTGGGTGCGCGATGGTACGCACCGGGGTGGGAACAGACGCTACACTGACAGTGATGAACATCGAAACCCGCGCCGTCCATGCTGGCCGCCACATCGACCCCTCTACTGGCGCCGTAACCATGCCGATTCACCTTTCCACCACGTTTGAGCGGAGTCCCGCCGGCGAATATCCGCTGGGCTACAGCTATTCCCGTGAGAATAACCCCAACCGTCAGGCCCTCGAAGCCTGTCTGGCGGACCTCGAAGGCGGCGCCGAGGCCCTGGCTTTCTCCTCCGGGCTGGCTGTTGCCACGGCTGTGGTCCAGGGGCTCGAACCCGGCGACCACATCCTGGCTCCCCACGACGTCTATTGGGGCCTCCGCAAAGTCATCGGCGAGGTCTTTGCCAGGTTTCCCATCGAAACCACCTACATCGATATGACCGATCTCGATGCCGTGAGCGCTGGCATCCGCCCAAACACTCGTCTGATCTGGGTCGAGACGCCTTCCAACCCCCTGATGAAGATCACCGATCTCGCGGCTGTCGCCGGGCTGGCGCGCGCCGCCGGACGGCAGGTGACCACGGTGTGCGATGGAACCTTCGCCACTCCGGTTCTGCAGCGGCCGCTCGATTGCGGCATCGATATGGTGGCGCACTCCACCACCAAGTATATCGGCGGCCACAGCGACGTGATCGGCGGCGCGCTCATCGCCAGGCATGAGAATGATTTGTTTGAACGGGCCCGCAAGTCGCAGCGCTATGGCGGCTCGGTGCCCTCGCCGTTCGATTGCTGGCTGACCCTGCGCGGGCTAGACACTCTACCCTACCGTGTGCGCGCTCAATCGCAGCATGCCATGCAGGTGGCGCGCTGGCTCCAGCAGCATCCAGCGGTCGAGCAAGTCCATTATCCGGGCCTCCCGGAACATCCCGGCCACTCCATCGCCGCGCGCCAGATGACGGCGTTCGGCGGCATGTTGTCATTCCAGGTGCGCGGCTCGCGAGAGAGGGCCATGGCGGTTGCGGCCGCCTGCCGCCTCTTCATCCGCGCCACCAGTCTGGGCGGCGCACACAGCCTCATCGAACACCGCGCTTCAGTGGAAGGGCCCGCTTCGCGCACGCCGCAGAATCTCCTGCGGCTCTCCATCGGCCTGGAACATCCGGACGACCTGATCGAGGACCTGGATCAGGCTTTAGCCCTCTGAGCAGCTAACTCACGCCCGCACCACAACATTGCATCAGCTCAGCTTCTTCGGCCGCCCCGTGAGGCTTCCCAGCCTGCAACGCCGGCATGCTTGCTTGCTGAAAAAAACTCAATCATTACAGGCCGCCCATGAACGCCGATAAGCGCGGACTGAAAAGAATCGGTTTATCTGAATTCATCGGCGTTGATCGGCGGCTCAAAATGCCCCCTCTGACTTTTTCAGCAGCCTCATTCCAGCCGGCGTCGGCGGAGCCGGCGCCCTCGTTCGCGCTCAGCTCCGTGGCCGCGCTCTCGCGCTATTGCCGGCCCTTACGCGGGACGGAATACTAGTTGGTCAACAGGCACATGCGCCGGGCAGCCCGCCGGGCCTTGAGGCGCTCGTTAGCCTTCTTCTGCTTTTCCGCCGAGACCACCGTCTGGCACGCGTCACAGCGCTTCCGGATTCGGGATCTGGTGACAAAGGGAGCACCGCACCGGCGGCACTGCTTCGTCATGGTCTCCTCCAACGGGAGAATCCCCGGCTTTTTGGGCAGGAGATGAGAATAATGGAAGTCGCAGTGATTCACGTTAAGCACCTCTCGTGTGTGGTCGGCCAGCTTGTCCAGGTCCCAATAGCGTAATTTGGGTGTAATGGCGCATTCCTGTCAGCCGCTGCCTGAAAATCCCACACCCCAGTGAACCCCACCGCATTGTGGTGAAGTCTTTCGTTATTAAGGACTTTCCGGGCGCGATCAGGGTCAACCCCTTGCCGGCTCGCCGCCAGAACTATCATGGTTCTCACTATCTAATGCACGCCACCAGCCGAACTCAGGCAGCGCTATGGGAAGCCGGGTGAAACGGTTCGGTCCCGCCCAGCAATTCCCACCTCAAGTGATTCACGTAAAAAAGGAGGATCGGGTCGGGAAAAACACCCCGAAACTTCTCGCACACCCGAGCTTCCCAGCCTTCGGTAAAAAATGGCTTTACCTCGATGTCCTTCTTGAAGAATCCGTTCTCATGCGGCACGCCCAGGAAGTCCAGCACCGCCGTGATCATTTCCAGGTTGGAAACCAGCACCACCTGCGCCAGGTCTTTGCCGAAATCCTCGTCGCGCTGATTCACACGCTCCCAGAATTTGGGGATCGACTTGCGCAGCAGCTCGGTGTTGACCTTGTGCAGGTGGGCTCTCACCTTGAAGCCTTCGTACATCTGATAGGTCTTCAACTTGCCTATGGAAACGCTGCGGATCAACTGGGCAAACGCATCCTGGCCTAAATCCAGGTAGACATCGGAAATCTGCATGTAAAGTGTAAGCGTATCATAGCCGGGTGGCTTCCGGGAGCAGGGGGTCTTTATATCGGGGATGCCCGAACACGGTAGAATGAATCGGTTTGCTAAAAATGGGAAACGTCATTGTATTAGGCTCTCAATGGGGAGACGAGGGCAAAGGGAAGATCGTTGATCTCCTCTCCGAGCGGTTCGATTTGGTCGCGCGCTATCAGGGCGGACACAATGCGGGCCACACCGTGTTCATCGGCGAGCGCAAGTTTGTCTTGAAGCTGATTCCCAGCGGGATCTTGCGGCCTGGCAAACAAGTTGTCATCGGCAACGGTCTGGTGATCGATCCCGCGGCGCTCCTGTCGGAAATCGACGCGCTCGAAGCAGCCGGCGTCGCCGTCACCCAAAACCTGTTCATCAGCAACCGCGCGCACGTCCTGTTTCCCATGCACCGCATGATGGAAAAGATGTCCGAAGCGCGGCCGGGCCGCGTCTCCATCGGAACCACCTCCCGCGGCATCGGGCCGTGCTATGAAGACAAGACCGCGCGCCGCGGCATTCGCGTGGCGGACCTGCTCGACCGGGCGGCATTCCGCGCGCAATACGATTCGTTGATGGAAGAAAAAACCATCATCGCCAAGGCCCTGGGCATCTACGAAAATCTCGACCTGGAACAGACCCGCGCGCAGTACGAAAGCTTCGCCGAACGCATCCGGCCGATGGTGCGCGACACCGCTTGGCTGCTCAACCAGGCGATCGCTGGCGGAAAGAGCGTGCTCTTCGAAGGCGCGCAAGGCACCATGCTCGACATCGATCACGGCAGCTACCCGTTCGTCACGTCTTCCAATGCCAGCGCCGGCGGAGCCTGCACCGGCACGGGCGTGCCGCCCACCCGCATCAACGGCGTCATCGGCGTTTCCAAGGCCTACATCACGCGCGTGGGAGGCGGCCCGTTTCCTACCGAGGCGCTGGATGCCGCGGGCGATGAGATCCGCCGGCGCGGCAAGGAATTCGGCGCGGTGACCGGGCGTCCGCGGCGCTGCGGCTGGTTCGACGTTCCGCTGCTGCGCTACACCTCGACCATCAACGGCTTCGACAGTATTGTGATCACCAAGCTCGACATACTGGACGAATTCGACCGGATCCCGGTCTGCGTCGGCTACAAGCTGGGCGGCAAAACCATCGGCGTCATTCCGCCCACGGTAGTCGAGATCGCGGCGATCGAGCCGGTGTACGAATACCGCCCCGGCTGGTGCTCCTCCACCTTCGGCATGTCCAATTACGGCGACCTGCCGGCCAAAGCGCGCGACTACCTGGCTTACCTGGAGCAGCAGATCGGCGTCGAGATAGGCAGCATCTCGACCGGGCCGGAGCGCAACCAGACCATTGTGCGCCCGGGCTCGCGCTTCGCCGCGCTGGTGGGATAAAAACTCCGGCGGAAACCCGCCGCCCGCGCGCGGCATCACACTAGGTAATGCGTTTTCTGACATTGCTGGTTTGGATTCCGGCGGCCCTGGCCGCTCAGGACGCCCGCGAAATTGTGCGGCGGTCCATCGAAGCGGAATGGGCCGGCGTCGAGGCTGCCCGCAACTACACCTATCTGGAACGTGACGAGAGCCGCGAGTTGGATGGAGCGGGTAAGGTAAGAAACCTCGATGTTCACACCTATGACGTGACCTTACTGGAAGGTTCGCCCTACCGCCGCCTGGTGGCGCTGAACGACCAGCCGCTCGCTCCCAAGGAACAGAAAAAAGAAGAAGAGAAGCTGCGCCAGAGCAACGTGGCGCGCAGCCAGGAAACCGAGGCGCAAAAGCAGCAGCGCATTGCGGACTGGCGCCGCAAGCAGGAAAAGCAGCGTGAGCCTCTGCGTGAGATTCCGGACGCCTACAACTTGCGCCTCCTGCCGGACGAAGACATCGACGGCCGCGCCATGTGGGTGATCGATGCCACGCCCAAAGCCGGATACAAGCCGAAACTGAAGAGCGCCTTCTTTTTCCCCAAAGTAAAAATGCGCTTCTGGATCGACCGCCAGGATTACCAGGCCGTGAAGGCCGAGATGGAAACGCTGGAGACGGTTTCCTGGGGCGGCATACTGGCGCGGCTGCCGAAAGGCGACCGCCTCACCTTCGAGAAGACGCGCGTGAACGACCAAGTCTGGCTGCCGAAGCGTCTCCGCATCGCCGGCTCGGCGCGGGTCCTGCTGGTGAAGGGCTTCCGCGGCGACATCGAAATCAGCTACAGCAATTACAAGAAATTCTCCACCGAATCGCGCATCGTCTCGATGGGGCAATAGGCGCCGGGAAGTATATTGACAAGAATCTTTGAACTCAATTGGTAAAAATATACTTGACTCATCAGTCTTTCCGTAGTAAAGTACTTGTATGGAACGAGTACACAGCGAACCAAAGACGCTTACTGAAGCCGTAGTCCACTTCACGAACCCGGACAACTGCCTGAATTACCTTGCGGCGCGGCGCTGGCCACATGGCGTAAGGTGCCCCACTTGTGGTGCTATGAATGTAGGATTTGTGGCTTCCCGTCGCCTCTGGCAGTGCAAGGTTCGCCATCCCAAGGCCCAGTTCAGCGTGAAACTTGGGACCATCTTTGAAGATTCGCCGCTGGGCCTGGACAAGTGGCTTCCAGCGATGTGGATGATTGCCAGCAACCGAAACGGCATTAGTTCGTGGGAACTTCATCGGGCGCTTGGTGTCACTCAAAAGACCGCATGGTTCATGCTTCATCGCATTCGGCTTGCCATGCAGGATGATCTCTCTGGCGGTTGCCTTGGCGGGGAAGTCGAGGTTGATGAAACTTTTATCGGCGGCAAGGCTCGAAATATGCATAAGGGGCGCAAGCAGCGTAGTATGGGATGGAAGTCCGGTGGAACTGTTGGCAAGACCGCCGTCCAAGGATTGCTTCAGCGTCATGGGAAAGTGAGCGCCAGAGTCGTTGGCGATGCGAAGCGCATGGCCCTCGTGGATAACGTAAAAGACACCGTAGTTCCGGGCTCGACTGTCTACACTGATGAAGCCGTAATCTATTTTGAAAATTTGAACGACTACGACCACCAAGTCATCCGCCATGCTGAAGCTTACGTGAACGGCAATGTTCACACAAATGGGATTGAGAACTTCTGGTCGTGTCTTAAACGGAGTATTGGTGGAACCTATGTTTCCGTCGAACCTTTCCATTTGTTCCGCTACGTTGACGAGCAGGCCTTTCGATTCAATAACCGCTTGCCAATGAAAGATGCGGATCGGTTTAGTTACCTCGTCCGTAAGGTTGTCGGCAAGCGCCTCACTTATGCTCAGTTGACCGGAAAAACCGCGGCGGAGCGGTTTTAGCTTTGGGAACCATTTACCCCGTGGCCCAAAGAAGCGGAAGGCTTGACCTTCCGTTTCGGCCCGCGCCGATTTGGATTCGCATCTACCTGCTTGCGATACCCAGCTTCGCGGCACTGTATTTCCGAGTGGGATACCGAGAGGAGTTTTCCGACTAGCGCATCGAATGCTTTGAACTCGTTTGAGTGTTTCATGCGACCTCTTCATTGTACAGTTCATCGGGTTCTGTCGGGGCCAGGGGAAACAGCCTTCCGATAATTGGCTTCCAGATCTGTTCGATACTTGACTAGTTCTGGGTGCTCCAGAGTCTCCAAAATTTTGTAGCCAGTGCGGATTCCGAGGGATGGCGATCAGCGTTCCGAACTGATGTCGATCACGATTCCGAAGTGATGCCGATCAGTGTTCCGAACTGAAGCCGATCAGTTTTACGGTTGTAGTTCGAAACACTGATCGGCATCGGATTGGAATGGCGGCGTAGGGCAGCCGTGGCGATTGGACTCCACTGGTAAGTGGAGACTCCCAGTTGCCACAGAAGAGGCTGACCATGCGCAAGTTGAAGGAAGTTCTGCGGCTCCATTCCCTCGGACTGAGCCAGCATCAGATCGCCCGCAGTTGTTCGATTTCCCAGAGCACCGTCCATGAGTACGTGTCCGCCGCCCAAGCGGCGGGCTTGAACTGGCCGGTGCCTGAGAACTGGGGGGACCAGCAGATCGAGCGGGCGCTGTTTCCGCAGCGGCCCGCTCCCGCCGTTTGGCGGAAACATCCGGAACCGGATTGGGCTCAGGTCCATCAGGACCTGCAGACCCACAAAGACCTGACCCTGCAACTGGTCTGGCAGGAGGCGCGCGCGAGCGACCCGGAGGGCTATGGCTATAGCCGCTTCTGCGATCTCTACCGGCGGTGGCTGAAGAAACTCGACCTGGTGCTGCGGCAGGAGCACCGTGCCGGGGAGAAGATGTTCGTCGATTACGCCGGGGCCACGATTCCGGTTCACGACCCGCAGAGCGGTGCCGTTCACCCGGCGGCCGTATTCGTGGCCGTGCTGGGCGCCAGCAGCTACACCTTCGCCGAGGCCACGAGCGGACAGGATCTGCGCAACTGGATCGGGTCGCATACGCGGGCCTTCGAGTTTTTGGGGGGCGTAGTGGAGGTGGTGGTCCCGGATAACTTGAAGTCCGCCGTATCGCATCCGAGCTATTACGAGCCGGATCTGAATCCCACCTATCGCGACCTGGGCGAGCACTATGGCGTCGCCATTATTCCGGCGCGGCCGTATCGGGCCAGGGACAAGGCCAAAGCGGAGGTGGGCGTTCAGGTGGTCCAGCGCTGGATCATAGCCGCGTTACGCAAGCATAAGTTCTTCTCCTTGGATGAGGTCAACCAGGCGATCGCCGAGTTGCTCACACGGCTCAACCAGCGGGCGTTCCGCAAACGCGCGGGCAGCCGCGCCAGCCTGTTCGCGCAACTGGATCAGCCGGCGCTGAAGCCGTTGCCGGCCACGCGCTACCAGTTCGGTCAATGGAAGAGGGCGGGCGTCAACATCGACTATCACATCGAAGTGGAGCGGCACTACTACAGCGTGCCGTACGCGCTGGTGCACCAGGAGGTGGACGTCCACCTGACGGCGGAGACCCTGGAAGTTCTCCACCGCGGGGTGCGGGTAGCGTCGCATGTCCGCTCCTACGAGCCGGGGAAAGCGACGACGCTGACCGATCACATGCCTAAGTCGCACCAGAAGTATGTGGGGCGCACGCCATCGCGGCTGATGGAAGATGCCCAGCAGATCGGACCCCACACCGGTCAGCTGGTGGAAGCGATCCTGGCGGCCAAGCGCCATCCGGAGATGGGATATCGTTCGTGCCTGGGGATTCTGCGGCTGGGGAAAACCTACCCGGCCGAGCGCATGGAAGCGGCCGCCCGGCGGGCGCTGCGGGCTCGCGCCTACAACTTCCAGAGCCTGGACTCGATCCTCAAGAACCAGCTCGACCGGCTGCCGTTACCCGGCGATCCACCAGCGCAGCCGACGGGGGACCATGACAACATCCGCGGCGCCGATTACTTCGATTCCCCGCCGGAGGCCGACCCTCCGGTGATTCAGTAAGTCCACAAGGAGAACTATGCTCAACCAACAAACCATCGAGAAGTTGTACGCCATGCGCATGCGCGGCATGGCCGACGCCTTCACCCAACAACAGGAAGATCCCCAAACCAACCAACTCAGCTTCGAGGAACGCTTTGCGCTGCTGGTGGACCGCCAGTGGAACTGGCGGCAGGGCCGGGCTCTGGAGCGGCGGCTCCGAGATGGCCGTCTGCAAGGTCCCGACTGCATCGAAGACATCGATTTCCGTGCGACGCGGGGTCTGGACAAGCAGGTGGTCCGAGCGCTGATCCACGACTCGGACTGGGTCCGCCGCCACCAACACATTTTTCTGGTGGGTCCGACCGGGATCGGGAAAACGTTTCTCGCGCGAGCCTTCGGACAGAAGGCCTGCCGCGACGGATTCACCGCCTACTTCGCCACGGCGGCGCAGTTGTTCCGGGACCTCGAGCTTGCTCGTGCCGATGGCAGCTACGCCAAGAGGCTGCGGGCGCTGGGGCAGGTGGATGCGCTGATCGTCGACGACTGGGCGATGGCGCCGTTGGCTGACGCCGAACGGCGGGCGTTTCTGGAGATCTGCGACGAGCGATACCTGACCAGGTCAACACTGCTGACGAGCCAGTTGCCGGTGGCCAAGTGGCATGCGCAGATCGGCGATCCCACGGTGGCGGACAGCATCTTGGACCGGCTGGTGCATGCCGCGCACCGGATCGAATTACAGGGAGAATCGATGCGGAAGAAGAAGGGCGGTCGCGGTGCCAAAGAGGGCGAGTAGGTGGCAGTTGGCGGAATGTTTTTGGGCGCTAACTCCAGTCGCCCTACGGGCTCCTTCCGTCAGCGCCCAAAAACACGGGCAACCGCAAGAAAGGAACTTCTCATGCATCAGGACAAAGAAAACCAGCAAAACTCTTGACGCATGCCGATCACTGTTTCACACTGAGATAGCCCGGCGTCGCTTCGCTCCGATCTGATCGGCATGAGATCGGAATGACTGATCGACATCATCGGAATGCGCAGTAGCCAGGAACAACCACACCGATTCCCATGTTCACACCGCGCTTGCGATCATGTTCGTAGGTCGTCTGATTGAGGTCAGATTCCTTTATGTCCCAATGGCCATACGCCAGCCCCAGGAGAAAAAATCTGCCAGATCCTCTCAAGTGATCTTCTTGGCCCTCAGAATCGGTAAGTTTCGGACCATAGAGCGTGCGGCAAGCAAATACCGGAGATCCGCTCATTCCCCCCGTTGAACGGGCCTCCACCAGATAGGCATCTGCAAAGCCGGAATCAATTTGGATCTGCTCATCCGGCATCATTGCAATGTTGCCGTGACGAACTATAGGAACACACCGTTTTACTCCTGGAGCGAAGGTGAACAGGCCCGGCATGAATACCTCATCGCCAATTCCGATATTGTTTTCCTCGATGCGTTTCTGAGTGAGGATAGACTCTGTAGATGGACAGCGGATGTCTGGCGCCCCAGGTTGGGCGAACAATGGAAATGGGCAAATTGCTACATCTGCTGTTGGGTCGGATGGATGAAATACCCAGTGGTTGATAATCCGATGATACGAGGATGTCCCACCAACCTCGTTGAACACGAGACCAATTTTGACCTTACCTTTCAGTGGTTCGACCAAGTGTTTCGCAGTGACAAAAACCGTTAAGATAGCCTTGCCGCCCAATGCGGCAGATCGAACAGCTAAGAAAAACCCAGTGCCATGCAATTCGTAGTCATTGACAGATGCCGAGCCAAAGGCGCAGGTATCCTCAGCCAAATAGTCCTCCGCCAAGTACCCAACACACTTCAAAATCATGTCAGGAATTCTCACTGTGTCGCCCTCATCGGTCCGTGGAAGTCGGACCACGCCAATAAGGCGCTTAACGGGAGGGAGCGGTCCCCATGGCGTATCAATAACCATGGTCCCACCCTCCAATTGATGAGTCAAGTATATTTTTACCACTCAATTTGCCCTGTTTACATTCACTTGCAGTTTTTCTCCCCCAAGTTGGTACTTACTCGCATGCTACTTTTTGAGTCGGGTAAGGAGTTGCGCTCGCCGCAATCTCCCAAATCCAATCTTGCTGGCCAGCAAGCGTTGCTTTTCAGGTGGTGCTGATACTTCTCGGCGGCCGTCAAGGCCTTGCGGCACTCACCGGGCCGTTTGCCCGATGGGGACCGACGGAAGAACCGTGAAATCGATTTCGCAATCCAGAAACGTACCGGCTTGATTGCCTAGATCGGAGTATGGTTTCAGAGAGCAGGCATTGAATTGGGGAACCCGGCGCCATCCAGCGCCGCTCACCCTGAAGATGCCGTTCCAATCACTGGCGGCCGCCTCGTAATTGGGTCCGAGAGAATCCGGAGACACGCCCGGCGACAAGTCCGAGAGCCCCGGCCGCCGCAACGCCCTTCTTCTTTCCCCACTCCCACGCCACAAGTGTCTTCAGCTTTCCTTTGGTGGGGCAGGCGGTGCCGCCTGCCAACCTCCGGCCCCGCAACACCCTCCCCATTCTGACTCCTGACTTCCATGTCCCCCAGGGATATCAGTCGCGGATCCCTTGCCACTAAAAAACTCCCGGTTCCACACCGGGAACCGGGAGTTGCGATTCTCCCAACATAGGAACTTGCGTTGAAAAGGAATCTAGCTGCAGCCGCTGGTGCCGCCGCAATTGCCGCACTTGTAGCAGCTTCCGTTGCGCGTCATGATGGAGCCGCACTCGGAGCACAGCGGCGCATCCGCCACCACCGGAGTAAAAGGCAATTGCTGCTGCGGATCGGCCTCGGTGGCCCGCAGCGTGAGCGTGTCGCCGGCTTCCGAGTTGGCGTACTCGGGGCTCAGAAACCGGGCGCCGAGCCAGCGGAAAATATAATCCATGATGGATTTCGCGTACGGAATCTGCTGGTTGCCGGTCCACCCGCTGGGCTCGAACCGCACGTGCGCAAACTTGTCCACCAGAAACTTGAGCGGCACGCCGTATTGCAGATTGAAGCTGATCGCGGTGGCGAAGGCGTCCACCAGCCCGGAAATCGTGGAGCCTTCCTTGGCCATGGTAATGAAGAGTTCGCCAGGTGCGCCGTCTTCGTACATGCCCACCGTGATGTAGCCCTCGTGACCGCCAATGGAGAACTTGTGGGTGATGGCCTGGCGCTCGTCCGGCAGCTTGCGGCGCACCGGACGGTAGACCACTTTCTCCGCCGGAGCGCCGCCGGCCTGGGCAGCGGCTTTCTTTTCGCTCTTGCTGCCCGAAGCGGAGCTGAGCGGCTGCACTCTCTTGGAATTGTCGCGGTAGATGGCCACGGCCTTGAGCCCCAGTTTCCAGCTTTCGGTGTAGGCGCTCATGATCTCTTCCACCGTGCATTCCTCGGGCATGTTGATGGTTTTCGAAATGGCGCCGGAGATGAACGGCTGCACCGCGGCCATCATGCGCACGTGGCCCATGTAGTGGATCGAGCGCGTGCCGTTCTGCGGGCGGAAGCTGCAATCGAAGACCGCCAGGTGTTCCGGCTTCAAATTGGGTGCGCCCTCGATCGTGCCGGTGGAATCGATGTGCGCGACGATATGCTCCACCTGCTCGGGCGTGTAGCCCAGCTTGATGAGAGCGGCCGGTACGGTGTTGTTGACAATCTTGATGACGCCGCCGCCCACCAGCTTCTTGTACTTGATCAAAGCCAGGTCGGGCTCAATGCCGGTGGTATCGCAATCCATCATGAACCCGATCGTTCCGGTGGGAGCGAGCACCGTGACCTGGGCGTTGCGGTAGCCGTGGCGGCGTCCGGATTCGTAGGCGTCATCCCACGTCTGCTGGGCGCCCTGGTGCAGCGCCGTGGGGATGTTACGGCGGTTGATGCGGCTCAGCGAATCGCGATGCATGCGGATAACTTCGAGGAACGGCTGCTCATTGACGGCGTAGCCTTCGAAAGGTCCGGTGGATTCGGCGATGCGCGAACTCGTGAGATAAGCCTGCCCGCACATCACGGCGGTGATCGCGGCCGCGCAGTCGCGGCCCTGATCGCTATCGTAAGGCAAGCCCATGGACATCAGCAGCGCGCCCAGGTTGGCGAAACCGAGACCCAACGGGCGGAACGCGTGGGAGTTCTCGCCGATCCGCTGGGTGGGATAGCTGGCGTTATCGACGATGATTTCCTGCGCCACGATCATGGTATCGACGGCGTGGCGAAAGGCTTCCACATCGAACTGCCCATCCGGACCGACGAAACGCATCAGGTTCAGCGACGAAAGGTTGCAGGCCGAATCGTCCAGAAACATGTATTCGGAGCAGGGATTGGAAGCGTTGATGCGGGCGGTGTTCTTGCAAGGGTGCCAGCGGTTGACGGTGGTGTCGAACTGCATGCCGGGATCGCCGCACTGGTAGGTGGCTTCGGCGATCTGGCGCATCAGGTCGCGGGCCTTGTATCGCTTGACCGGCTGCCCGGTGAACACGCCCTTGGTCCACCAATCGCCATCCCGCGCCACGGCTTCCATGAATTCGTCGGTGGCGCGCACCGAGTTATTGGCGTTCTGGAAAAAGATGGAGCTGTAGGCGTCGCCATCGAGCGAGCCATCGTAGCCGGCTTCCACCAGCGTGTAGGCCTTCTTCTCTTCCTTGGCCTTGCACCAGATAAATTGTCCGATGTCGGGGTGGTCCGCGTTGAGGATCACCATCTTGGCGGCGCGGCGGGTCTTGCCGCCCGACTTGATGACGCCGGCGAAGGCGTCGAAGCCCTTCATAAAGGAAAGCGGACCGGATGCGCGGCCGCCGCCGGAAAGCACGGCGTCTTCTTCGCGCAGCGCCGAGAGGTTCGATCCGGTGCCCGAACCCCACTTGAAGAGCATGCCTTCGGTCTTGGCCAGATCGAGGATGGATTCGAGCGAATCCTTCACCGAGACGATGAAGCAGGCGGAGCACTGCGGACGCACCACGCCGGATTCGAGCTTGGTGACGCGGCCTTCGCGCTCGTCATAAATCCATCCGTAGCCGCGGGTCTCCTTTACGCCGACGTTGAACCAAACCGGCGAATTGAAGCAGGCCTTCTGCGTGAGCATCAGGTGAGCCAGGTCAAAGCGGAAATTCTCGCCATCCTCGGTGGACTTGAAGTAGCCGTCCTTGAGGCCCCAGTCGGTGATGGTATTGACGACGCGCTCGACAATCTGGGCGACGCTGGTTTCGCGCTCCGGAGATCCCAGTTTGCCGTAAAAGTACTTGCTGGCGACGATGTTGGTGGCAGTCTGGGACCAGTCCACGGGAACCTCGACATCGCGCTGCTCGAAGATAATGTCGCCTTTATCGTTGCCGATGGAAGCGGTACGGGTCTCCCATTGGACGTCGTCGTAAGGGGTCTTGCCGGCCTCCAGGCGTAACGTAAAATAACGCGGGAATGCGATTCCCGTCTTGGTCTTGTTGGTAGGAGAGTTCAATTCTTCTATTTTCGCACTCATAGCCGCAGCCGGATGTCCCATCTGACGCCTCCTTGGAGTTCCCTGAGGAAGAAACGCACTCGTAATAGTGCCCCAATATATAGTAGCGCGTCAAGAACTTTATCTATATGAAGGGTGTTAGGGTTACGGTTTCATGGTGCGGAATCCGACATTTGCACTGTCAAGTGGTGGCGAATATTTTGTAATAAATAGTTTGAAATCTTATTCTCTTTTTTTCTGCGGAAATCAGGTTGGTCCTGTCAGCGGGACGTGGCCGAGACGTGCTACTGTCAGTGCGAGGCATCTATGGCAGACGAACAAAAGCCCAAAGAGCGTAAAGAGCGCAAGAAGGTCGGCGCGCCGGCGGAAGGAGCCAGCGTTTCGACCACTAAGGCAAAAGCCGCCGGCAAGGCGGCGGGCAAAGCGGCACCCGCCGCGGAAGCGAAACCTGCTCCGGCACAATTACATAGGGTGTCAATGAAGCCCATGAAGCTCCAGAAGAAGAACAAGTCCCGCTTGCCCCGTAAGGAGAAGAAAGCCCGCCAAAAGGCGGCCGCCGCTCAAAGCAGGGCCTGAAAAATCTGGTGCGTCCGCTTGCGCGGCGGGAGGGCACTCCGCTGCCTCACGGTTGCCGTCCGGTGAGAGGCTTCATATAGAGCCGCGCTCGACGAATGCGGCATCGAATACTTCGTTGCGCGTTTTGCGGGCGCTGCGCGTCCTTATCTTGTGGATGTTTCGTCAGAAGTAGCGTTCGTAGCGCGACTTTTTCGCCGGACTGCCCAACAGGTGACTGGACCCAAAACCCAAAGACCAATCCGCTTGGTTGAAGAAGACAGACCGGGAGGTGTGTCCCATTTGAAGGCGACCGTCCCGGAGGGCTGTTCTACGGCGGTCCGGCGGGCGTGGCTGGCCGCGGCGGCGATGGTCTGGTGCATTCTGCCCGCGGCGGGGCAGACTGCCATGGACGTGCGGCAAACCCGCTATGTGGTGAGAGCGGGCGAGCCGGTCCAGATTGTGGCGCCGCCGGAAACGCTCGATTTCCTGAAGAGTGCTAAGAGCCGGCAGGTCGAAATCGTGACCGGCGGCACGGCCGCCGCGGGCGGCAGGTTGGTGGCCGGGCCGAACCGGGCCGGCGACCAGATCCTGCTGGCCGCGCCGCTGCGCACCAAGCCGGGCGAATATACGGTCAAGCTTTCCGCCACCAGCGCGGCGGGCGAGCAACGGCAGACCATCCTTACGGTCGAGGTGCAGCCGCTCGTCTCGGTGCCATCCGGCTCGACGCGCAATCCCGTAGTGCTCCTGAATGGATGGGAGACCGGCTTCACCGGCACGTGCCCCATCGCGAGCAGTTCGTCGGACACATTCGGCAACCTGGCCCAATACCTGGTGAGCGACGGGGTCCCGGTGGTGTATTTGTTCGATAACTGCGTGGAAGGCGCGGGCCAACTGATTGAGAACCTGGGCATTGATCTCGGCGATTTCCTGAATACCATCCAGTACGACACCGGGGCGCAGGTGCCGCAGATCGACCTGGTGGGCTTCAGCATGGGCGGTTTGATCGCCCGGGCCTACCTGGCGGGCTTGCAGCCGAACGAAGCTCTCACGCCGCCAACCACGACACTGGTTGGCAAGCTGGTCTTGATTGCCACGCCGAACTTCGGCTCGTTTGTGGCCGGCAATTATGCGCTCGGGTTCGCGGCCGGGTCGCAAGACGCCGAATTGGAGCCGGGCAGCGCGTTCCTCTGGAACCTGGCGACCTGGAACCAGCGCGGCGACGATCTGCGCGGCGTGGATGCCATCGCGGTGATCGGCAATGCCGGCAACTACACCTCCTCACTGTCGGCCGCCACCGCGCTGACCAATGCCAGCGACGGGCTGGTATCGCTGACCAGCGCCTCGCTGGGATTTGTCTCCGATGATGCGACCGTGACACGCGTGGTGCCTTATTGCCACGTGGACCCGTCGGCTTTTACCAACACCACTCTGGGGACTTTCGCCTGCAATGCGGTGGGTATTGCGAACGTCACCAGCACAACTCAGGAGACCGGCGAGATTGTCCGCTCTTTTCTGGCGGGCACGACGGATTGGCAGTCGATCGGGGACACGATGGCTACCAACGCCTATCTGAAAATCTATGGGGCGCAGTTCTTCGCCCTTGTGAACGGCTCGGGCAGTTATGCGACCGATATGATAGGAGTCACGTTTGGAACCGTGTCGCTGGTGAACGGCGGAGATAGCGGAACCATCTTCTACGCGGACTTCGTCTCGGGAACGGGCACGTTCGTAGCCACCAGTTCGTCGTTGGGCTCGATCAACTGCGGCTCAGTGGCGGAGCCGTTGGGCTACACTTCGGCGTTGCGCTGCAAGCTGGGCCTGGTGATTTTCGAGGTAGGCCCCCTGGCCGAAACCGGCGCTCTGGCCGTGAATGCCGGCACGGCGCTCACCATCACCGGCGCCGGCTTTGGATCGCAGTGCAGCGGTTGCAAGGTGGTGGCGACCCCGGCCGGTTCCACTGCCGGGCAGCAGTTGACCACCACCGCGTGGGCCAGCACTTCGATTACGGCGAACCTGCCGGCGAGCTTGACGGGCCTGGTTACCATCCAAGTGCTGGGCGCGGCCTCGGCGGGGTCGGACGCCATCACCGTGATGGTGAATCCGCAGTCCACGCTGGCGGCGGCGCCCGCCAGTTTGCAGTTCGCCGCCACGGTGGGTGGAACGGCGGCGGCGCAATCGATTCAGATCACGAATAGCGCCAGCGGCACGCTCAACTGGACCGCGACGGCGGCCACCGCATCGAGCGCAAACTGGCTGAGCGTTTCACCGGCCTCGGGCACAGCCCCGTCCACGCTTACGGTGTCGGTATCGCCCGCGGCTTTGAGCGCGGGCACGTACACCGGCACGGTTTCGATCGCGGCGGCGGGGGCGTCGAATACCCCGGTATCCGTCGGCGTGACCCTCACAGTGACGGCGGTTCAGGTGGCTCCGGCGGTTCTGACGGTGGCGCCGCAATCCGTCTCGTTCCAGTACACGAACGGCGGCGCCGTTCCGGCCGCGCAGAGCGTTGTCATCAGCAACGCCAGCGGAGGCGCGCTGGCGTGGACCGCTTCGAGCGACTCTTACTGGCTGGGCATTTCCGCGGCATCCGGCAGCGCACCTGCAACGCTCGCCGTATCGTTGAACCCCGTCAACCTGGCCGCAGGCACTTACACGGGAAACGTGCAGATTACGGCGGCGGGCGCCAGCGGCAGTCCGGCTACGGTATCGGTCACGCTGGTGGTCAGCGGCACGCAACCGGCCGGCGTGATCACGGGCGTGACGAACGGGGCGAGCTTCCAGCCGGGCTTCGCCGCGGCCACGTGGATCTCCATCTTTGGCACGAACCTGTCGCAGTCCACCTACCAATGGCAGAACAGCGATATCGTCAATGGGCTGCTGCCCACGTCCCTGCAAGGTGTCTCGGTCACCGTCGACGGAGTGGCGGCGATCGTCGAGTACATCAGCCCCACGCAGATCAACGTGCTGGCGCCGGACGATGCCACGACCGGCACTGTCCAGGTGCAAGTGACCGCGGCAGGGCAGGCCAGTAACAGCTTCAGCAGCCCCAAAAACCAGTTCGCGCCGGCATTCTTCACCATCGATAACGGCGCCTACGTGGCCGCGCAACACGCGGACTACAGTCTGGTGGGCGCAGCCAACCTGCTGCCTGGAGTGACCACCACGCCAGCCCACCCGGGCGAGACGATCCTGCTCTATGGGACGGGATTCGGCCCGACCAACCCGCCGCTTCCCACGGCCCAATTGGTGACTACGGCGGCGCCGTTGGCGAATTCCGTGCAGATCACGATTGGCGGTGCGGCGGTGACGCCCATCTTTGCCGGCCTGGTGTCGCCGGGCCTGTACCAGTTCAACGTGACGGTTCCGAATCTGCCGAACGGCGACGCCGCGGTGCTGGCGACCATCGGCGGCGTTACTTCGCAGACGGGAGTCTCAGTCACAGTGCAGCAGTGAACGGGCGCCCACGTCCGTCCTTGCCATCAGCTATAATCCGGGCCATGTTCGTCGTGCAGAGTTTGCCCGCCGCGATCATCTTCTGCGTCATCACCATGTTGGGCTGGGGCTCCTGGGCCAACACCCAAAAACTGGCCGGCAAGGACAAATGGCCTTTCGAACTCTTCTATTGGGATTACGCCATCGGCGTTTTCCTGTTTAGCCTGGTGTTCGCCCATACGCTCGGCAGCTTCGGCGATGCGGGCATGAGCGCCATGCACAACATGCATTCCATAGACTTCGGCTTCGCTATTCCGGCGCTGATCAGCGGCGCCATTTTCAACTTGGCGAACATTCTGCTGGTGGTGGGAATCGACGCCGCCGGCATGTCCGTGGCCTTCCCGGTGGGCGTCGGGCTGGCGCTCGTGATTGGCACGGTGGAGAGCTACATCGGCGAGCCCAAAGGCAATCCGGCGCTGCTGTTCGTTGGCGTGGCGCTGATTGTCCTGGCCATGGTCTTTTCCGCCGTGGCTCACAGCCGCCTGCCGCACGGCGGCGCAAAAAATCCTCGCCGCGGATTGATCTACTCGGTGTTCGCCGGGTGCATCATGGGCTTCTTCTATCCGCAACTGATGCGCTCCATTTCACCCAACTTCAACTCCAGCGAAATCATGCCGGGCATGCTGACACCCTACGTGGCGCTGGTCTTTTTTGGCGTGGGCGTGCTGGGGAGCAACGTCCTGTGGAACACCATTTTCATGCGGGCCGGCGGCATCAAATACGCCGCGTATTTCCAGGGCAGCGCGCGTCTGCATTTGATCGGGATTCTGGGCGGATGCATCTGGATGATCGCGCTGAGCTTCAACGTGCTGGCCTCGAGCGTGGCAGGCCCGGCGATTTCCTACGCCCTCGGCCAGGGCTCGACGTTGGTGGCCGCGCTGTGGGGTCTGCTGATCTGGAAGGAATTTCGCGGCGCGCTTCCAGGCACCGGCAAGTTCATCGCGCTGATGCTGGTAGGCTATGCGGGCGGGCTGGTGCTGATCGGCGCGGCCACCCAATAGGGCTTTTGCCGATGGTCAAGCTCGCACAAGACACCGGCGGCAAGACCGCCGGCGCTACCAGGGCGCGTCACCGGGCGGCTGGCAGGTACTCGCGGGTCAGTTCTTCGAACTCGCGCGGCAGCACCATGCGATAGCGGATCTTCAGCGTGGAAAGGACGGCCAGGTCGCGGGCCATCTCGCGGGATGGAACTTCGGCGGTCACGGCCAGCAAGTGGCCCGGCTCTACACGGTAGGGCATCACTTTCCATCGCCGCACGGTTTCCGCGGGGAACACGCGCGTGACCAACTGGTCGACCTCGGCCGGCGCGGGCCGTCCCAGCGGGATGCCGGCTTGCATACTCAATGCGCGGTAAAGGCTGACTTCGCTCAGCTTCCGCAATTGCATCAGGTACTCGCCCAGCCTGACTCCCTTGGGAAGGCACGCGGCGGCGTTCTCCACGTCGGCCATAGGAAGCGCGCGCAGGCGCACCAGCAGTTCGCCCAGGCGCGGCCGGGGATACACGTGCTCGGTCTTGCGCCAGGCGAGCGGCCTGCGGCGCAGGCGCGCCTCCGCAAACTGCCGCAAGGCCGCGAGCGTGGCGGCGAAATTCACCACGTTGCCCCACAACGTGCGTACCGGGCCGAGCGCGGCGAAACGCCAGCCGTAGATGCGCGAGCAGGCGGCGGCCCGGATGGTCACTTGAATGATTGAAATCCAATAGGTGGCCAGGCACACGCGCAACTCCCACGCTGGAACGGGGCCGGCGACGCGCCGCGGCCGGCCCCCAACCGCGCTCCAAAGGGCTTCCGCCGCGACGTAGGAGAAGATCAGGTTGGCGAACGGAGACAGCAGATTTCCCACCATCCCCTTGCGGTCGCGCCAGAACCAGTACACTTGCGGCCACGGGCCGCGCCAGCCGTGATACTGCCAGCCTTGCAGCACGATGCCGGCCACCCAGCGGCTGCGCTGCCGCACGGCCGCGCGGAAGGTGCGGGGGAAGTATTCGCGCGTGGCCACCGGCTGTCCCTTTTCAAACCGGAGAGGCACAAACACCTGGCGGCAGCCCAGGGCGTGCAGGCGGAAGCCGTTCTCGTAGTCCTCGGTCAGGCACTCGGGATCGAAAATGCGGCCGTTGCCGGCGGCCAGGCGTTCGAGCGCGGCGCGTTCGAACCCGGTCCCCACGCCGTTGGCCGGCAGGAAGCCTCCCAGCGGCCCGCGCACCGGGATGTCCTTGGTCTGGTATTCGGCAAACTCGTCGCAGTAGAGGCCGTGGGTCAGTTCGCCGGCCCTGGTTCGCAACGGCAACACCGGCATCTGCACCATGGCGTAGTCGCGCGAGTAGAAGTTGATCAGGCGCAGCGATTCCGGATGCACCAGATCTTCCGCGTCGTGTGTCGTCACGATCTCGAAACGTCCGCCGCCGCAACGGAATTCCGATTCCACCATGGAGCGGAAAATTTCGTTGAGGCAGTCGCCCTTGGAAGTCGGGCCGTTATGCGAGCAGAGGCACAGGCGTACGCGGCCGTCGCGGCGCGCCACTTCAGCGACGGCCCGGACGGTGGCCGGGTCGTTGGGATAGACGCCGACGAAGAATTGGTAGTTGGAGTAGCGGATGCCGGCCAGGTTAGTCGCCAGCATCTGGCCGATGACGCGATGTTCGTGCCACAAGGGCACGAAGATGGCGATCCGCCGTTCGGCGACGCCATCCAGTTCCGCCTCCGTTGGCGGCCTAAGCCGCCGGCGGCGAGTGAAGACCAGCGCCAGCGCAATCCACAGATCGTCCAGTCCGCTCACCAGGATCCAGATCGCGAGCGGAGCCAGGCACAATGCCACATAGTGGTCGAACCCCACGAATCACAATAGTAGCGAATCGGATATAGAACTCTCAAAAATTCGCGCCGTCGGTCAGAGTGACCCTGGTGTAGACCACTTCGAAACCCACCCGCTCGTAATTGCGCTGCGAGGTGGAACCCGGCAGGGTGCTGGCGGTTGCCAGATCGCAGCCGCGGGCCATGGCTTCGTTGAGGCGCGCGGCAATCAGCTCGTAGTGCAGCCCGCGCCGCCGGAAAGCCGGAATGGTGCTGTCGGCGAAGAGGGTTGCTAGGCCATCGTAAACGGCCAGCGCGCCGCCGCCGGCCGGCTCGCCGGTCTCGGCCATCGCCAGCCAGCAGATGGCGCCCGGCATGGCGAAGATGGCGCGTCCCACGTCCATTTCCTCACTGGTCAACTCGCGCTGGCCGAAGAAACCGTTTCCCACGGTGTGAGCCCAAAGATCGTCTTCGCCCGGCAGAGCCCGGCGCACGCGCGGCGTCAGGACAATCTCCGCGGCCGCCAGGCGCTTGACCAGCACGTTGCTGAATTCGGTGGGCCGATAACCGCGCAGCCCCAGAGCCGGCAACAATCCCGGGTCGGCCAGGGGGCACAGGTCGATGGAGACCGGCGCGGCGCGGCTGTGAAAGAAATCGGCCAGGCGATCGAGATCCGCGGCACTCACGGGACCATTCAAACCGAGGCCCACGGCTTGCGAGAGCGGCGAGTCAACGCCCACGAAAAGTGCGCGGCCGCCGCCCACTTCGAGCATCGCCGACCCCGGCGGCCAGGCCGTACAACCCTTGGTATTGGCGGCCTCGGCCGCTTCCAGACGCCGCGCCAGGGCCGCATCGCGAAAAGTCATCACATCCATCCGCCGCACATGTTTCATCATATATGTATGGCGATACATACCTTGAGCTTGACCGTTCGCGGCATGACTTGCGGAAACTGCGCGCGCAGCGTGGAACGGAAACTGGCCGGCACGCGGGGCGTGTCGAAAGCGGCGGTGGATCTGAGCGGCGCTACAGCCACCGTGGAGTACGACGGCGATCTGGTGACACCGCAAAACCTGGCCGAGGCGGTGCGGCAACTGGGCTACGAGGTGCCGGCTTGAGCGGGGAACGGCGGGATCTTACGCCCCGTTCCGGGGCTACGCAAACTCCCGGCAGGTTCCACACGGCTTACGCCGTGGGCTATTTTCTTTCGCCCTTCGGGCTCAGCGGAGCGGAAAACGACTCAAGCAAAAATGACAGGCCAGGAGGCCTATCCCACACCGGGCTGGCCGGGATCTGCCCGGTTTGCGCCGACACGAGTGTCGACGCGGCACGCATAAGTGCGGGCGCCACATGAAGACCACGGAGCGCATCGATCTTCCGGTTTCCGGCATGACCTGCGCGGCCTGCGCGCGCACCATCGAACGCACGCTCGTCGCCACCAGCGGCGTCGCGCGGGCCAATGTCAACCTGGCCACCAATACCGCAACCGTGGAGTTCGACCCGGCACGCGTCCGGGTGGACGATTTCATCAGCGCCATCGAAGATCTGGGCTACGGCGTTCCGGACACCGAGCCGGCCGTGGACGCAGCCGAAACCGGGTACCGGCACAGGCTGATTGCCGCAATCGTTTTCACCGTCCCGGTGATGGTTTTGGGAATGTTGCACACGGCTCCATGGGTCCAACTGGCCCTTGCGCTGCCGGTTATTTTTTATTGCGGCGGGCCGTTTTACGTGGCTGCCTGGAGCGCCGTGCGCCATGGCTCCGCCAACATGAATACGCTGATTGCGCTCGGCACCGGCGCTGCGTTCCTGTATTCGCTTTGGGAAACCGCGCGCGGCGGCCACATGGTTTATTACGAGGCCGCCACGGTCATCATCGCGCTGATTTTGCTGGGCCGCACGCTCGAGGCGCACGCGCGCATCAAGGCATCCGCCGCCATCCGCCGCCTGATGGAATTGCAGCCGGCGGCCGCGCGGGTGGTGCGCGACGGCGTGGAAGTGGAGACGCCGGTGGCCGAGGTGCGCGCCGGCGACACCCTGGTGGTTCGGCCCGGCGAGCGCATCCCGGTGGATGGCGTGATCCTCGACGGCGAATCCGCGGTGGACGAATCGATGCTCACCGGCGAAAGCCTGCCGGTGGACAAGCGCCCCGGCGCGACGGCCTTCGCGGGAACCGTGAATTGCTCCGGCAGTTTCCGCTACCAAGCCACCAAGGTGGGGCGCGCCACGGTGCTGCAGCGGATGATCGAAATGGTGAAGCAGGCGCAGGGTTCGCGCGCCCCGGTGGCGCGCCTGGCGGACGTGGTGAGCGGCTACTTCACGGTCGCCGTGCTGGCCGCGGCGCTGCTCACGTTCGGCGCCTGGCTGCTATTCGGGCCGCTGGCGACGGCCATGGTCAACGCGGTGGCAGTGCTGATCATCGCCTGCCCGTGCGCGCTGGGCCTGGCCACGCCCACCGCCATCATGGTGGGCACGGGACGCGGCGCCGAGCGCGGCATCCTGATCAAGGGCGGCGAAGCTCTCGAAATGGCGTACCGGATCGGCGCCATTGTGCTCGACAAAACCGGCACCATCACGCAAGGGAAGCCGCGCGTCACCGCGGTGATTCCCGCCGGCGGCTTTTCCGAAAACGACGTGCTGAGCCTGGCGGCTTCGGCCGAGCGCTACTCCGAACATCCGCTGGGCAAAGCGATTGTCGAATGCGCGGCGGCGCGCGGCGTGGCGCTCAAGGACATCACCGGCTTCTCGGCGCTGGCCGGCCTGGGCGTGCGGGCACTGGTCGAGACCCGCGAGGTGGTGGTGTCGAAACCGGGCGCCACCGTAATCGTTGACGGGGCGCCGGCGGGCTCCATCGAGATCGCCGACAGCATCAAGCCCGAAGCCGCCGAAGCCGTGCGCCGCTTGCGCGCCATGGGCCTGGAAGTCTGGATGATCACCGGCGACAACCACGCGGCCGCCGACGCCGTGGCGCGCCAGGCCGGCATCGAGCACGTTCTGGCCGAAGTGATGCCCGATCGGAAAATGGCCGAGGTGAAAAAGTTGCAGGCCGGCGGACAGCGCGTCGCCATGGTGGGCGACGGCATCAACGACGCGCCCGCGCTGGCGCAAGCCGATCTGGGCATCGCCATGGGTTCGGGCACCGGCGCCGCCATGGAAGCCGGCGGCATCACGCTGATGCGCAATAATCTCAACGGTGTGGCGGACGCCATCGAGCTTTCGCGCCGCACCATGCGGATCATCCGCCAGAACCTCTTCTGGGCTTTCGCCTACAACACGCTGGGAATCCCCATCGCCGCGCTGGGGCTGCTTTCGCCCATGCTGGCAGCCGCCGCCATGGCGGCTTCCAGCGTCACCGTGGTGAGCAATAGTTTGCGGCTGCGGTGACGGAGGCGCCCATGCCGTTCGCTTAGGAAATTCCGGTGTCGTTAACAAGTCAAGTTGTCCGGTTTTAATAATTAGTGATCTGTCCGCTTTGTGAAACAAAGCGATGCGGCCTTTAGGCCGCCGCCTTGTGGCTTTTGGGTTTGGCCTTTGCTTTGGTTTTGCTCAAAACAGAAGCCGTAGTCGGCGCGGTGGGAAAGGGGGAATCCCGCGTCTGTTGCGGGATTTCCAAGGGAGTGTGGAAGCCGGTGGAAACCTGCTTTTGGTTTTCGCCGGCTTCCACACTCCCGCCTTTTCCACGGCGCTCTTTGGGTGTCGCGCTGACCAGCTTTTCTCCCGTGGGGCTATAGCGGCCCACTACGTGAGGGCCGTAGCGGATCGAAACGGTTCCATCCAGGTGTTCGTGGATCGTTACCGTGCTTCCCGCCAGGCTGTTGCGGAATCGTGTTTTGTTGATCTGCCACCACCGGTCTCTGACTGCCACGGTGTTGTCCTTTTCCACCACGCGCTCAGTTTGCACCGTGAAGATCCAGTTCAGGTCGGTCCGGCTGGTGCGCCGAAACGCCGTGCCTTTCTCCGCCGCCGGCACTTGGAACTTGCCGTTAAACTCCCCGATGTACCGTTCCCGCAGAAAAACATTGGCGCCCTCTGCGGTGGTGATCCCTGCCAGTCGGAGTTCCTGCGGCAAGCGCCCTTGCCAAGTCCCAAAACTGCGCTCCGACCGCCCCCGCGCCTGCGGCGAATAGGCCGCGATCATCTGCACTCCCAACTCCTTCATCGCCCGCCCAACCTGTGTCAGACGGTGCTTATCCACCTTTTCCCCTTCCTTCACCGTGACGAAAAAGTGACTCCCCCGGTCGCTGTACAAGGCGCAGAACAGGCCCTGCTTTTCGATCACCTCGCGCAAGCCGGCCATCACCGTCCGCGTCGATTCCTCCTCCACCAACTGCGCGTAGTAGATCTCACTGGTGGCGTCGTCCAGAATCACGATCAGGTCATACCAGCGATCGTCGTTCAGCCAGCGATGCTTGCTGCCGTCGATGTGCAGCAGCATCCCAGGCAACGGCCGTCGCGGCCGCCTCCGCCGGTGCGGCCCCCGCTTGTGCCGTTTGGCCACCAAGCCGGCTCCTTGCAGCGCTTTCTGTACCCAGGTGTAGCTCAACTGGATCGCGTGTTCCGCCTGCAGCTTTTCGTGGAAGTGCCGGATGTTCAGGTCGTAGTAGGTTTCTTTGTAGAGCCCCAGCACCTTCTCTACGGTTGCCAGAGGAATACGCTGCGCGCTCGGCTTCCCCCTGCGCCGGTCGGCCAAGCCGGTATAGCCATCCCTCTCCAGTCGCCCCCGCCACCGGCGCATGGTCCGATCCGTCACCCCGATGATTTCTGCCGCCGCCCACCAAGTGATCTTCTTCGCCATTGCCTTCAACAACACGTCTTGAACTTTCATCATCCGCTCCAACTCGGCAGCGGAGTACTGCTGGGTTTCGTCCACCACCCAGCATCACCCGCCCCGGCTCAAGCGGACAGATCACGTGTGAACTCGACCGGACAACTCACATACTAGCGACACGCTTAGGAAATTCCGGTATACGCCGATGCTGATATCGGTTATGCTGTGAGGTAACTAAGCTTTGGAGTGCGGTTTATGGTACAGGGTGACCCGCCGGGTGAGCGGGAAAATTGGGACATTCGGGTCTCAAACGTTTGTTCATACGTCGATTAACGAGAGGAGAAAAGCCGTGCGCTTATTCAATCGGAAGTCCTTGGCGACGACCGTTCTGCTGGCAATGGCCACCGGGGTGGCCTGGGGCCAGGCCGCGGGGTCCGGACGGATTTCGGGGACGCTGACCGATCCTAAAGGCGGGGTGGTGCCGGACGCCAGCGTAACAGTCATGAACACGGAAACGGGAACGGAACGAACCCTTTCCACCAACGAAGTGGGCCTGTACAACGCCCCCTTCCTCCAGCCCGGCCATTACGAAATCACTGCGACCAAGGCGGGATTTGCGAAGGTGGTTCGCACCAACTTGAGTTTGCAGGTAGGTCAGACGCTGACCGTCGACCTCGCCATGCCGATCCGGGCTACTTCAGAGACGATCACAGTTTCCGGCGAAGCACCGCTGGTGGATACGGAAAAAACCGAGCTCTCGCAGGTAGTCAGCGAGAGTGCGGTCAGCAACCTGCCGATCGCCGGCCGGCGCTGGGACAGCTTCGTGCTGCTCACCCCCAACGTCACTACCGACGGCACCAGCGGGCTGATCTCCTACCGGGGAATCTCCGGCCTCTATAACTCCAACACCGTCGATGGAGCCAACAACAACCAGGCGTTCTTCTCCGAGGCCCGAGGGCGGGCCATGATGGGCGCCTACGTCTATAGCATGGACTCCATCAAGGAGTACCAAGTTACGGCCAGCAATTACAGCGCTGAACTGGGGCAGGCCGCGGGGGGCGTGGTGAATGCCGTGACCAAATCCGGCGCCAACACCTTCCACGGCGACTTGTTCTACTATCTGCGCTACCCCTCGTTCAATGCGCTCGATTCCTACCCCAAGTCGCGGGGCACTTACACCCAGCCCATCCATCAATGGCAGCAGTTCGGGGGCAGTATGGGTGGCGCCCTGATCAAGGACAAGCTGTTTTACTTCGGCACGTACGATGGCTCGCGCAAAGTCAACCCCATTGCGTACACCAGCAACGTCTACAGCCCGAGCGTCGCCGCCCTGCCCTGCCCGGCGCAGGTGACCGCCACGCAGTGCGCCGCCGCCAATGCTTTCCTGTTCGGAATGCAAGGCAGCTTCCCCCGCGCCACCAACCAGGACGTCGCGTTCGGCAGGCTGGATTACCAGGCGAACGCGCGCAATCACTTCAGCAGCTCATTCGATTTCATGAATTACCGCGGGCCCAACGCCTACAGCACCTCGCCTTCCTACAACAACAACTCGTTGAGCACCAATGGCAGTTATGCCCTCCACGAGCGCATCTTCGTGGCCAACTGGGATTCCACCATCTCCAGCTCCGCCGTCAATGATCTCCGCTTTCAGTGGGGCCGCGACCTGGAAGTCGCCGGTTCCAACGCGGCCGCGCCCTACGTCAACATCGGCGGCACCGGCGGCTCCTCCAACCTGGCGATCTACGGCGAAAACTACGCTCTGCCGCGCACGGCCGAGCCTGACGAACACCGCACCCAGGTTTCGGATACGCTCTCCAAAGTCCACGGCCGCCATACGTTCAAGACCGGCCTGGACTTCAACTTCATCCACGAAGTGATGATCAACCTGTATAACGGAACCGGCAATTACAGTTACAGCGGAGCGGCGCAGTCCGTGTTCAACAACTGGGTGATCGACGCTTACGGGATCAACATCGGAGACGGCCTGACCGGCAAGCACTATAGCAGTTTCACGCAGGTTAACGACCCCGTCACGCACGTCGGCAAGGACGATTTTTACGACAACGACTATTCCGCCTTTTTCGAAGACACGTGGAAGGCGAGTTCCAAGCTGACGCTGAACATGGGCTTGCGCTACGACGTCTTTACCATCCCGCAGCCGGCGCAGCCGAACATGGTGTCGCCACTCACCACGCTCTATACCTCCACCATCAACATCCCCAAGGACCAATTCGCACCGCGTGTCGGGATCGCCTGGCAGATTACGCCGAAGACCGTGCTGCGAACGGGTTATGGCATCTTTTACGCCAAGACCACCAATAGCACCTACTACGCCACCCGCGTGGAGAACGGCGTGATTCAGCAGACGTTCGTTTGCTCACCAAGCACCTGCCCGTCCCTGACGTTCCCCAACGTCATCTTCACGCCGCCGGGACCGGCTATGACCGCTCCGTTCCCGGGCGCTCTGACGCCGCAGGTCACGCCATTCACGCCGGGGGCTAACACCTCCTGGGCGCGCGGCCAGTCGCCGGACTGGGTCAATCCGCGAACCCACCAGGGCGAAGTCACCCTGGAACGCCAGTTGCCTGGCGCGCTCAGCGGCTCCGTCGCGTACGTGGTGAGCCGGGGCCTGCATTTGCCGATCTTCGCCGACGCCAACCTCGCCCCCGCCACGACCACCAAGAGCTACGACATCCTGAGTGCCAGCGGCACCACCGCCCAGACCTACACCGTTCCCTTCTATACCAGCCGCCTCAACACCAATACCGGCGGGATCTTCGTCGGCTATAGCGATGTCAATTCCTGGTACAACTCCATGGTCCTCACCCTGCGCCGGCCCATGCGTCACGGCCTGGAGTTCACCATGAACTACACCTTGAGCAAGGCGGTCGACGGCGCCCAGGTTGGGGGACAGTACGGCACGTTCAACGGCAGCGATTATCCCATCGATCCCTATAATCGCAAGATCGAATACGCGCTTTCGGATCTCGACCAGCGCCAACGGTTCGTCGCTAACGCCGTATGGACGCCCTCCGCGAAGGGTCTCGCGAATCGGCCGGCCCGGCTGATCCTGGATGGCTGGGCGTTCTCCACCATCGTGACCATGTCCACCGGCCAGCCGGTGACGCCGATAGTCAGCAGTTACCCATCCGGCGGAGCGGATTACGGCGTGACCGGCGGCGTAAGTTATGCCGGTGCTACCAGCGGCCGCGCCGGTTGGCTGCCGCGCAATGCCTTTACCGCTCCGGGATTCCACAACGTGGACTTCCGCATCGGGCGGCAGTTCTCCGTGACCGAACGGCTGAAGCTGTCGCTCATCGGCGAAGCCTTCAACCTGTTCAACCACACCAACGTCTCGGGCGTGAACACTACCGGGTTCAACTACACTGCCGCCGGTTCGGGAGCTTGCGCCGGTCACACCAACGCTTGCTATAGTCCCAACGCGACATTCATGGCGCCCACCTCCACCAGCAACCTGACCTGGGGGCCTCGCCAGTTGCAGGTTTCGGGACGCATTACGTTCTGATCAAGGCCCAATCAGAGCCGCGACCGTCAGGGAACGTTTACCGGAGGCCAAACCGCTCTCTCACGTTCGCGGCTCCTTCTTGTCTATTCCGGCGCGAGGATTCTCGCAACTGGTCCGAGTTACCCTTCGGGGCCGCTTTAGGATATCCTGATCCATTATGAAAAGACTGCTGCTAGCTGTTGGGGCCCTCGCCTGCGTGCTCTTGGCCCAGGAAACGGTGGATCAGGCCACCACCGCCAAAATCCGCAGTGAAGAAATGGAACACTCCCAGGTCATGCGCATCGAGCACATGATCACCGACCGCTACGGTCCGCGCGTCACTGGTTCGCCGAACCACGAAGCGGCGGTGAAGTGGGCCGTGGCCGAGTTCACCAGGTTTGGTCTCAAGAACGTACACACCGAGACGTGGGATTTCGCCCGCGCCGGCTGGCAGAACGAGCGGGCCGTCGGATTCATCACTTCGCCCGTCAAAGAGAACTTGAAATTCGAGGTGCTGGGGTGGACGCCTTCCACCAACGGCACCGTGAGCGGCTCGGCCATCCAGTTGATTGTGCCGCAGGGGCCGGAAGTGCCCGTAGATCCCAATGCCCAGGCTGCCGGCGGCGGGCGCGGCGGCAGAGGCGGACGGGGCGGCGCGCCGCAGCGGCTGCAGCCCACCAAGGAAGAGTTCGCGCAGTGGATCGCCGCCAACAAAGACAAAGTCCGCGGCAAGATTGTCCTGATCGGCAAGCAAACCGTGGTTGACATCATGGCCGAGCCGCCGGCGCGGCGCGTGGACGATGCACAGAACGCGCAGCGCTACGATCCCAACAATCCCAACGCCGGCCGGGGCGGACGCGGCAACTTCGGCGGCGGCCGCGGCAGGGGCGGCGAGTCCGATCCTACCCGCATGACAGCGGCCGAAGTGCAGGACCAGATCGATGCCATGCTGTTGACGGGCGGCGCGCTGGTGCGCCTCAATGACGCCGCGCGGCCTAACGGCATCATCGTGGCCCAGGCGCACCGCGCCTACGACGTCACCAAGACCGTTCCCACGGCGATCATCCGCAACGACGACTACGGCCGCATCGAACGCCTGCTGGCCGATGGCGAAGACGTCAAGCTGGAGTTCAACATCCTTAATCACACTTACCCCGAGGGCAAGACCAGTTATAACGTGCTGGCCGAAATTCCCGGCTCCGATAAGGCCGACGAGATCGTCATGCTGGGCGGCCACTTCGATTCCTGGCACGCGGCCACCGGCGCCACCGACAACGGCATCGGCTCCGCCATCATGATGGAAGCCGTGCGCGTGATCCAGTCGATGGGTCTGAAGCCGCGGCGCACCATCCGGGTGGCGCTGTGGAGCGGCGAAGAGGAAGGGCTGCTCGGTTCGCTGGCTTACGTGAAACAGCACTTCGGCACGGCCGAAGATCCCAAGCCGGAATGGCAAAAGCTGGATGCCTACTTCAACGTGGATACCGGCACCGGACGCATTCGCGGCGCCAGCGTGTTCGGCCCGCCGGAAGCGGCCGCGGCGCTGCGCCCGGTGTTCATGGACTTCGCCGATTTCGGCGTGGGCGGCGTCAGCCCCACCAACAGCCGCGCCACCGG
Source organism: Bryobacterales bacterium (assembly GCA_963842505.1). Taxonomy (GTDB): domain Bacteria; phylum Acidobacteriota; class Terriglobia; order Bryobacterales; family Bryobacteraceae; genus PALSA-129. The sequence goes on along the minus strand of CAWJGZ010000001.1, from coordinate 1,597,973 downwards.
CGGCACCGACAACACGTCGTTCAACAACGCCGGGTTGCCGGGGGTGGGCTGCGCTCAGGACCCCATCGATTACAACGTCCTGACCCACCACACCAACCTCGATACCTACGAACGCATTCTCCCCGAGGATGTGAAAGAGGACGCCGCCGTCATCGCCGCCGCCGTGTGGCACGCAGCCATGCGCGACCAGATGATTCCGCGTTTCACCAAGGAAACCATGCCCGCGCCGGTACCGGCGCGATAGCCGGACCAGCGAATCGCTTGCTTGCGGAGCCGTGAAAATAATCGGCTGGATTGCAACGGTTTTTTTCACGGCTGATGTGGTGTACTGAATCATGATCACCAGACCGCTCGGCGAGGGCGGGCCGCCGGTGTCCGCTCTCGCGCTCGGCTGCATGGGCATGTCCGGAGCGTACGGCCCCAGTGACGAGGCCGAGAGCATCGCGACCGTCCACGCCGCCCTCGACGCCGGCATCAACCTGCTCGACACCGGCGATTTCTACGGTATGGGCCACAACGAAATGCTGATCGGCCGCGCCATCGAAGGCCGCCGCAACCAAGTGCTGCTCTCCGTAAAATTCGGCGGCATGCGCATGCCCAACGGCGCTTTCATCGGGCTCGACGGCCGGCCGAATGCCGTGAAAAACTTCCTCGCTTACAGCCTGCAGCGGTTGCGCACCGATCACATCGATATCTACCGCCTCACGCGCCCCGATCCGGCGGTTCCCATCGAAGATACCGTCGGGGCCATTGCCGAACTGATCCAGGCCGGCTATGTGCGCTACGTGGGGCTTTCGGAATCCGGCGCGGCCACCATCCGGCGCGCGCACGCGACACACCCGGTTTGCGATTTGCAGATCGAGTACTCACTGGCCAGCCGCGGCATCGAGCACGAAATTCTTCCCACGCTGCGCGAACTCGGCATTGCCGTAACGGCCTACGGTGTGCTCTCGCGCGGCCTGCTCACGGGATCGCAACCTTCGGGCAAGAGCGACTTCCGCGCGCACCTGCCGCGCTTCAGCGGCGCGAATGGCGAGCACAACCGCCAGGTAGTGGCGGAGCTTGCGGCCATGGCCGCGGCCCGCGGCGCGACGCCCGCGCGACTGGCGATCGCCTGGGTGATGAGCAAGGGCGACGACATCGTGCCGGTGATCGGCGCGCGCACACGGCGCCAACTGGCGGAATCACTGGCGGCAAGCGAAGTGAGATTATCCGCCGCCGAGATCACCCGGCTGGAAGAAATCTGCAACGCCGAGCGCATCGCCGGAACGCGCTACGGCGCCGACCAGATGCGGATGCTGGACAGCGAGCGGTAATCGGGGAACGGCGTGTCCCCGCGCTGCTCAGTTGGCAGACGCTATCCGCGAAATCCCGGGGCTTTCTCGCCGGAACCGGGAGCGCCCGCGTGATCCGACGGTGGGGCAGGCGGTGCCGCCTGCCCTCCCGCACTGGACCACAACCACAACTCCGCAGCGGCAGCCAACCCAGCCGACACTGGATTCTCTTCGATGTACCGAATGATTCGACTTCTTTGCCGGCGGTTGCGCACCCAGTGATCGTAGGACTCATCTTGCCAGAAGGGTTGCCCGACACGCCTCAGTAACTGGTTGGCTTGCCGCGCGGTCCAGGACTTCAGCCAGCGCGTGATGGTGGGGACAGGCACCTGGGGCAATATCAGCAGATGCACGTGATTGGGCATGACTACCCATGCGTCCAGCTCATACCAGTGCCTCTGGGCTTCTCCGGCTAGAATCGACTCCGCGACGAGGCCGGCAATTCGCCTGTCGCGCAACCACAAGGGGCCGGGGCCAGGACGGTCCAGGGCACGATCAGCCGCCACGAAAGCATGGCCGGGTGTGGGATAGGAGTCTTTTGCGCGGATCGCGGAGAGGGATCCGAAGAGGCGCCAGGTGAGGAAGATATAGGTCTGATCCGGCTGAAAATGGGGCAATCTGCGACTGTATTCGAGCATGAGCGGCGGGCAGGCGGCACCGCCTGCCCCACCACATCAGTGCTCCGAAATGCCGCCGATTCTCATGAAAATTCGGGTCCACGCGTATAAGAGTAATACGCCGGCGCGCGCCATTGGTGACGCAATTATCGCGAGTATTTTGTCAACAACCGCGGGGCGCTGCGTCAGGATGCGGCCGGCTCGAAATACGTCTGCGCCAATTCGGGCTTTTCGCGGATGGCGCGCCGCCAGTACGACCGCGCTTCCTCTTCCTGCCCCAGCGCCATCAGGGCATGGCCGAGGTTGAGCAAGGCTTCGGCGAATTCCGGATCTTCGGCCAGCGCCTGCTGGTAGTATCCCACCGCTTCCTCGTTCTGGCCGCGCTTCTGGCAGATCAGGCCGGCGTTGTAGAAAAGCTCGGGGCCGCGCTCGCCCATCTCGATCAGACGGCGATGCAGCTCATAGGCTTCCACGAAATCCTGCTGCTCCAAAGCCAGCGCGGCCATGCCGCGCACGGCATCGGAGGAATCGGGCCGCAGCATCAGGGCTTCCTGGAAATACCGTCTGGCGTTTTCCGGATCGCCCAAACGCGCATAAGCGATACCCGCGTTCAGACAGGCTTCCGGCCACTCCGGCCGCATGTGAATGCAGGTCTCGAAGGCGCTGGAGCTGCCGACGTAGTCGCCCCGCAGCAGGCGCAGATATCCCAGCCGGAAAATGGCGTCGCAGGATTCCGCCGCCTCTTCGGGAATCCGCTCGTACAACTTCTCGGCCCAACTGCGCTCGCCCTGCTGTTCCAGCACCAGCGCGAGGTTCCACAGCACGCCGGCCTGGTTGGGATCCACCTGGAGGGCCCGCTCGTAGCAGGCGCGCGCGCTCGGAAGATCGCTCAGTTCCTGGAGGGCCACGCCCAGATTCAAGTGGGCTTGCGCGCAATCCGGCTTCAGCCCGGTGGCCTGGCGATAGGCCTGCACGGCCTTTTCGTGATTGCCCAGCTTGTGGTATGCCACGCCCAGGTTGAACCAATTTTCGAAGCGGTCGGGCGCGGTCTCCGAAAGGCTGCGGCAATGCCGCGCCGCGGCCAGAAAATCGCCGTCGGCAAAGGCCAGCGTGGCCAGCGCCTCAATCGCCACGGTGGATTCCGGCTGCAGTTCCACCAGCATGGCGGCATAGCGGCGCACCGAATCGTAGTCTTTCTTCTCCAGGAACATGGCCACCAGGTTGGAGAGCGCTTCCTCGCAGCGCGGATTGCGCGCCAGCACCTTGCGGTACTGCTCGACGGCTTCGGCGTCGCGCCCGGTTTGCTGCAGGGCCACGGCTTTTCCGAACAGCGCCTGTTCGTGCTCGGGGAACAGGCTCAGATATTTTTCGAGCGGCTCCAGCGCTGCTTCCGGCTCGCCGGTGTGGATCAGCGAAATCCCCAGGCCGAGCAGCGCGTCGGCGCGGGTAGCGTCCGCTTCGGCGGCATCGCGGAACGAGAACCGCCGCCGCCTTCCATTCCTTCAAATTGCCCTGGCAGACTCCCAGGTTGAAGTGCGCCGTGCGATGCAGCGGTTCCAGCTCCACCAGTTGCGTGTAGGTGGCGGCCGCCGAGGCGTAGTCGCGCATTTCGAAATGGATGTGTCCGAGAGCCGAGAAGAGAGCCGGATCGCGTTCGCCGGACTCGATGGCCTTCGACAGCAGCTTCGCCGCGCTCTCCAGCTTACCTTCCAGGTGCAACGACACCGCTTTAGAAAGCGTGCGGTTGGGCCGCCTGGCCTGCCGCACATCTTCAATCGAGGTCACGCCGGCGGGTATGGGATGCTTGACGCCGGTCTCTTGTCTTACGCCTTGCATGATTCGGTCCTCCCGTTAGTCAAAATCCTGGCCCGGTGCGGGCTATGGTAAGGAAACTGCTCGCTCCCGACGTCCGCCAGGATGGCGTCCGGAGACGGCCGCGGCGACGGCCGCGGAGCGGGCGCGGGCGCGTAGTCGTCGCGCCACAGATCGCCGGTTTCGACGCCGCCGGCAGTGCCTGAAAGATACGCGCATATCCGGCCCAGCCAATCCTGGTTCTTGGTGATCTTCATCCAATACAGATGCGCGCTTTCGCCCGCATCGCTGAAGAAGCCCACGCCGCCCACTTTCAAACTGTCGTCGGTCCACGAATCCACTTCCTCGCCTTCAATGGATGTGGTCACGCGGTTGCCTTTTACGTCCACGGCCACGTGGTAGGGCGTGCGGTTATGAATCATCACGCTGAGCGGAGTTTCCACGGGATTGCCCCGATTGCCGCCCAGCACCGGATAATGCACCGCCGCGAGCACCGGCCGCAGGCCCGGCTCGATTACTTTGAACTCCATGGCATAGTAGTTCTTCGGGTCCGCCGCGCGGACCGCCCAGCCCATGCCTTTGCGTTCGATCTGGCCGAAAAACTCCAGCCGGTAATCGCTAAAACTTAGCGACGGGCGATAGAGCGCCAGTTCGCCCGTGCGTACGTACCCATCGGGATGCCGCGACCATCCGGCCGGCAGCGCGGCGGCCGCCGCGCCCCAAGCTTCCATGCCGTGGAAGGTGTCGCTGAGCTCGGCCGCGGCACGGCGTTGAATCGCGCGCCTGACCTTTTCGATGGGTCCTTCCGAGGCTTGCGGCGCCTGCGGAACAAATACCGAGCGGACGCGCGCAAAGGTCCCCGAGAAATCCCGGCCGGCCGATGACGATGGCGTCCGCGCCGAAGACCAAGCCGCGTTCGCCGACAGCAATCGCCGTCCGATCATGGCTGAACCGGCGCCGAACCACAAGCCCACCGCCATCAGCAGAGCCGCCGCTACGGCTCGCGCGGGCGCACGCAGGTGGCTGGGCGGAGTGCGCCGGGCCGCGTCGGCGATGCTGAAGATTTCGGTAAACGAGGGCGTCTCCCGCTCCCGCTCCATGGTGATCAGGGCCAGGTCTTCCAGGCGGTCGAAAGCAGTCCGCATGGCGAATTTCGGGGGCACGGCCGGAGTCTTCCTGGTCAGCCATTCCAGATTCAGCCTGGGCGCCATAGGGGCCCGCTGGCAGAAGAATTCCAGCGGAATCAATTGCCCTTGGGGGAAGGCTGCGCCATACTGACCGGGGCCGGTTGCGAGCGGCACGATGGAGATGGTGGAGAACGGCTCGAGGCGCGCCGCGCGGCCGTCGGGAACGGCCGTCCGGGGAACCGCCGCGCCGGCTTCCGATACCTTGAACGCGCCGGTCGCACTGCCGGTGGTCTGCGCCAGCGCCAGGCCCGGGAACTGGATCACGCCGGCGCTCGACGCCGCAGCCGGCTCCGCCACCAGGCTCGCGCCCCGTTCGGGCGAGGCGGGGTTCGGCGTCTGTTCCCGCGCCGCCGGCGCGGCGGAAGCGGAGTGGCGCTTTCCGGAAAGGCCCAAGCCCGCCAGATCGGGCACGCAGAACGCCGCGGGCTGCAAGGCGACTCCGGCGATGCTCTCGGCAAGCCGCGCAGCCACGTAAGCCACCACCGGTTCGGCCAAAACAGGAGGCCCCCAACCGGCGCTTTCGCGCACGATCGGCTCGGCAATCGCCAGCGCGGCCGCGCCAGGAACTTGTACGGCAGCCCCGAGCGGCAATGCCTCAGCCATCACCGGCCAGACTTCGCGCTCGGCTTCGCACGCCGGCGGAGGCGCTATCCAGGATTCCGACGGAGGCGCCACGCCCACGGACTCCGAAACATTTTGGGCGGTTTCCGTTTCGGCTTCCGGCGCGGCCGCCAGCGCAAGTTCCGCCAACCGCGCGGCGCTCGCGGCAAACGCCATTGCTGGAGCCATGGGCGCGGCCGGCAGGAGAGTCTCAGCCGCCTCCGCCGGCGGAGCGGCGACCGCACCGCAGGCTTCCAGCACGAGCGACGCCACATCGGCCGGCCGCACGGTCCATGCCACTCCCGAAGGCGCCGCGGCCGGGAACGCCATCTCCGCGGCGTAGGGCGCCGGAGGCAATAACTCCTCCACCGCTTCCGCCGCCGGAGCCGGCACCGCGCCGCACATCTCGGGATCAACCGCCCAATCGTCAGCCGGTTGCAGATCCCACGCGCTTCCCACGTTCACCACGGCGGCGAATGCCGTGGCCTCGGCATACGGCGTCACAGGAAGCAGCGCTTCCACCGCTTCCGCCGCCGGAGCCGGCACCGCGCCGCACATCTCGGGATCACCCGCCCAATCGTCGGCCAGTTGCAGATCCCACGCGCTTCCCACGTTCACCACGGCGGCGAATGCCGTGGCCTCGGCATACGGCGTCACAGGAAGCAGCGCTTCCACCGCTTCCGCCGCCGGAGCCGGCACCGCGCCGCACATCTCGGGATCACCCGCCCAATCGTCGGCCAGTTGCAGATCCCACGCGCTTCCCGCAGTCACCGCGGCGGGGAATGCGGCGGCTTCGGCATACGGCATCACGGGAAACAGCGCTTCCACCGCCTCCGCCGCCGGAGCGGCTCGCAGGCCCCTGATCCCGATCACCAGCGGTGAGGCCACCATGGCCATCGCGGCTGGCTCCAGAATCGGCGCCGTCGCTCGCTCCACTTGCGGCGTGGCCATGGCGCATGCCATGTCGACGGCTTCGGGGATTTCCCAGAACGCGGCTTCAGCCAGCGGCGGCGCTTCCGTAACCGGTTCGCTCACCAGCGGCAGGCTGTCTTCGGCCGCCAGTTCGAAGCGCGGGAATTGCAGGTCCAGACAATAGGCCGAAGGTCCCGCGTGCGATGGGGCGGAGAACTTCGGCGCGAAAGGCACCCAGTGGGATGCGGCGAAAGTTTTTGCATCCTGGCCTCGCACGCCGCCAATCGCTACCGGCCACGCATCCCGCAATTCAATTGCACTGCCGCCGTGTCCGATTTCCCAGGCTGCTACCGAGCGGCCTAAATTGCCTGGCTGGAGCGGCATGTCGATGCGGAAACCGGCAACCTCCGCGGGAGGCGGCTCGGGCGCAGCCAGATTTTCGAGCGCTTTCCCGAGGCGCGCACCGTAACTCTTACGGTGGGCGGCGCAACAGAATTCGCGATCGCGCATCTGCCGAACCAGACCGATCTCTTTGCCGCAATAGAGGCAGCCCAAGCAGTCCTCGTTAATACTAGTACTACTATCCCGTGCTGATTATACCGTCACTGGCCATTGATTATGCCCCAAGAAATTCTGTCAAATTACCATAGTTTTCGATAGCAAAAGCCGGTAATCGAACGTTAACCGGCTTACACTCCGCGGGGCGCCGATTTGGCTCCGAGCGGCTCTCCTGGCAACCTAGTTCTCAGGTGATCATGAGGATGCCGGCAGGCGTGTAACCCGCCGCAGTCTCTTGAGTTCCGCAGAAACCGGACAGTCGCGGTAACATTCCCTATTTCTGCTTCGCCTAGATGGTGTTACCCCCATGGCTGCTAACCGTTTGTATACCTCTATCGGGCGCCTCCTGCTGGCCGCCTGCCTTGCCGTGATGGGCTTGATGGCTTCGGAACATCACGGCAGCGTGAAATCCGGAGGGCTACCCGTCCCCGGCGCATCCGTAACCGCCACCCAAGGCGATAAGAAGGTCGTCACGACTACCGACGAAAATGGGCTGTACTCATTCCCGGAACTCGCCGATGGCGTCTGGACGATCACCGTCGACATGCTGGGTTTCGAGAAGGTCAGCCGCGAGATTGGCGTTGCCGTCGACGCACCTGCCCCGATTTGGGATCTCCAGATGCAGTCGCTGGAAGCCATGACCGCGCCACCGCCCGCACCAGCGGCGCCGGTTGCTGCGGCTCCAGCAACGGCAACCCCGGCTGCCGCCGTTGCCAAACCGGCGGAGCCCGCGGCGGCCGAGACGAAGGCGGCTGATACCAAGCCCGCCGCCACCACTGCCGCCGCCACCAAGCCGCCAGCCAAGGGGAACTCCAAGAATTCCAAAAACTCCAACACGTCCACGCCCGCCGGCAACAACGGGAATCCATCTCTTGTCCAGGCCCTTGGGGGATCCACCGTGCAGCGGCCCGGCGGATCGCAGCAGGGCGGTTTTCAGCGTATCGGCGTAAATCAATCCAGCGACCTGGCTGCGGCCGACACCGGCATGAACAACGACCTCGCCATGAACAGCGATGCCGCGCAGGGCGCCAACGATGCCTTCACCATCAACGGCAGCGTGAGCCAAGGCCTCGATATGCCGGGCCAAGGCGGCGATTGGGGACCGGGACGCGGCGGCATGGGCGGCATGGGGCCTGGCGGCGGCATGATGCCCGGCATGGGCGGCATGCCCGGCGATGGCACCCAAATGACAGGTGGCGGCGGCCCCGGCGGTGGCGCCCCGGGCGGCGGTGGTGGCCGCGGCGGCGCCGGCGGTGGTGGATTCGGTGGTGGCGGCGGCCGCGGCGGCGGCGGCATGATGGGGGGCATTCCCATGTCACCTGGCGGACGCGGCGGACGCGGCGGCGGCCGTGGCGGACGCGGCGGCCCGAACTCTTTCGGCAACAATCGCCGCGATCCGCGGTCGCGCTACAACTTTGCCGTCAGCGGCATCCTGACCAACTCCGCGCTCAACGCGCGTTCCTATTCCGTCACCGGACAGGAAGTTTCCAAGCCCAATGCGCAAAGCCTGCGCTCTACCCTGACCGCCGGCGGCCCACTCAAGATCCCCCACCTGCTGACCAATAACAAAGGCACTTTCACCATTAACTACACCCTCGGCCGAGCCCGCACTGGCACCACTTACAACGCCCTGGTGCCCACCGATGCCGAGAAGGACGGGAACTTTGCCGGCGTGCTTGGCACGAATGGATTGCCCGTTACCCTGTACAACGGCGCCACCCCCTATCCCAACAACCAGATCCCGCTCACCAGCATCAGTCCCGTCGCCCTTGCGTTGCTGAAGTATTATCCCGAACCGAATTTCACCGGCAGCACAAAATATAACTTCGCTTCTTCGGCCTCCGGCACCACCAACTCGGACAACGTCAACGCGCGTCTGAGCTACACCTTCAATACCAAGAACCAGGTGAATGGCGGCATACAGTGGCAGCGCAGCAACGGCACCACGCCGAGCATCTTCGGAGCGACGATTCCCGCCTGGAAGGATTTGGCGACCAATAACGGGATCAACACCAACGCCGCCTACATCTACCATTTCAACCTGCACGTGATCGCCACCACGCGATACAACTACAGCCGGGCCAGCACGCTCACCACGCCGTATTTCGCCAACCTGAACAATGTGGAAGGCAGCCTGGGCATCACGGGCACCGACCAGATCCCGCTCAACTGGGGGCCTCCCAGTTTGAACTTCTCCAGCGGCATCCTCGGTCTGTCCGACGCGACCGAGAGATACAACCATCCACAGACCAGCGCGATCGGCGAAAGCGTGCTCTGGGTACACACCGTTCACGAATTCACCTTCGGCGGCGATTTCAGCCGACGTCAGACCAACACCCTGAGCCAGAACAACCCGCGTGGCAATTATTCCTTCACCGGGTTTGCAACGGCGCTGAATGGCGACACCAGCAACGCCGGGACCGGCTACGATTTTGCCGATTTCCTGCTCGGCACTCCTGGCACCATGGCGCTCAACGTCGCCAATTCCCTGAGCAATTCGGAAGCCGCCGCACTCAGCACGGCTACCGGCTCGAGCCTTCAAAACCTGCTGAACATCCAGAACACCCCGAGCGGCGGCGACCGGTACCTGCGGACCTCGGTTTACGATCTTTACGCCAACGACCAATGGCGGATCAGCCCGGCGCTCTCGCTCAGCCTGGGCGTGCGATGGGACTACCAGGCGCCTACCACGGAGTTGTACAATCGCCTAGCCACCATCGATCTGCCGGGCAATTTCGCCATCCCTACCAGCCAATACAACAGCCTGCCGGCGGCCACGGGGCTGGCGGTGGTGGCCGGAGGCACCGGCCCCTTGACCGGCATCCACTATGGCAATTCCATGCTGACCGGCCAGAAGACCGATATTTCGCCGCGCATCGGGTTTGCCTGGAAGCCCTTCCCCAAACGCTCTACCGTGATTCGGGGCGGAGTGGGCCTCTACTACATCCCATCGGTCTACTCGACTCTGGTTGCTCAGTTGGATGCGCAGGCGCCGTTCGCCACCGAATTCAGCCTCCAAAACACCTGCGGCGCCAGTCTGCAGAACGGCCTCAACCTGACTTCCTTGAAGCAACTGGGGTGCGTCACCGGTAACCAGACCACCACCACCACGGCGATTAACCCGAATTTCCGGGTGGGGTATTCGGAGAACTGGCAACTGGCGATTCAGCAAAACCTGAAATGGAACATGGTCGGCACGGTTACGTATTTTGCCAGCAAGGGCACGGGCCTCACCCAGGAGTTCTTGCCGAATTCCTATCCTTCCGGGGGCTCGCTGGTTTGCGCCTCGGGCTATACGTGTCCCGCCGGGTTCACTTACTACACCTCCAACGGCAACAGCACCGATCAGGGAGTGCAGTTCCAGTTGCAGCGCCGGCTGCGCAGCGGCGTGGGGTGGAACGCGAGTTACTCTTTCAACAAATCCATCGACGACGCCCTCGGCAATGGCGGCGGTTCGTACGTCGCCCAGAACTGGCTTGACCTGACCGCCGACCGCGGCCGCTCCGCCGGCATCCGCAACCACACCCTGACCACCAACATCCAGTACTCCACCGGGGTCGGCACGCGCGGCGGCGGCCTGATCAACGGATGGAAGGGCCAACTCCTCAAAGACTGGACCATCATGCCCACCGTCACCCTGGCCAGTGGCGCGCCCATCACTCCGGGCGCTGGCCGGCTGTTGGGCGGAGCAACCACGGTGAGCAACATCCGGGCGTATTACGACGGCCAGCCTGCCTATATCGACGGCTATCTGAACCCCGACGCGTTCACGCTGCCGGCCAAGGGCGCGTATGGCAATATCGGCCGCAATACGCTGAACGGCCCCATCCTATTCAGCACCGGCATCAACGCCAACCGCACTTTCCGCCTGGCCGACCGCAAGAACCTGACGTTTAGCATCCAAGCCTCAAACCCCTTGAACCACCCCGACGTCTCCAGTTGGAACACGACGGTTGGAAATGCGCAGTTCGGATTGCCTTCGAACTATGTCGGTATGCGCCAAGTCACCGCCACCATGAGGTTGAATTTCTAATGCGAATTACACTCATCACCATCCTTGCCGCGCTGCTGATCGCCTCGGCGCAACAGGTCGCGACGCAGCCGCCCGCCGGGCAACAGAAATCCGGTGCGAAAGCGGCGGCGCCGCAGAAGAAAGGCACCGCCCAAGTTCCCGGCGCTAAGAAGGTTTACAGCTTCACCGACACCGTGCAGTTGGTGGTGGTGGACGTTTTTGCCAAAGACAAGGACGGCAATCCCGTTCCCAACCTGAAGCCTTCCGATTTTGCCATCAGCGAAGACGGCAAGCCGCAGGTCATCAAAGTCTGCGAGTACCAGGAGCTGAAGTCCGATCCGATTACGGCACCGCCGGCCACTCTGGAAAAACGCCCCGAGGCCGCCGCGCCAGCTCCACCGGTGGCGGCGGAAGTGAAGGCTGTCACTACGAACCAGATCGCCCCGGCCAAAGCCGGCGAGATCAAATACAAGGACAAGCGCCTCATGGTCATGTTCTTCGACATGACCTCCATGCCCCTTCAAGACCAGATCCGCGCCCAGGATTCCGCCATCAAGTTCATCAAGACCCAGATCACCGCATCGGATCTCATGGCGATCATGACCTTCTCCGCGGATGTCAAAGTGGTGGAGGACTTCACTGACGACCGCGACAAACTCATCAAGGACGTCAAGGGCCTGACCATTGGCGAGGGCCAGGGGTTCGACATTACCGACACCAGCGATGCCGCCGCCGACACGGGCGCGGCTTTCACGGCCGACGATTCCGAATTCGACATCTTCAACACCGACCGCCAGTTGTCCGCCTTGGAGACCGCCGTCAAAATGCTCGGCTCGCTGCCCGAAAAGAAAGCTCTGGTCTACTTCGCCAGCGGCATGACCAGAGATACCAGCGGCAACAACCAGGCGCAGTTGACCGCTACCGTCAACGCCGCCATCAAAGCCAACGTGTCGTTCTATCCCATCGACGCCCGCGGCATGGTGGCCTCCGCTCCCCTCGGCGACGCCACCAAGGGATCTACCAGCAGCCAGGGCGCCTTCACGGGAAGCTCCCAGCGGTCGGCCCAAGCCACTTTCCAAAGCCAACAGGAAACCCTCACCACCCTGGCCGGCGACACCGGCGGCAAAGCGCTGCTGGATAATAACGATCTGGCGGTCGGCATCGTGCAGGCCCAGAAGGATATTTCCAGCTACTATATCCTCGGCTATTACAGCACCAACACGGCGCTCGACGGCCACTATCGCAAGATCGATCTCAAGATCAAGAAGGACCTCTCCGCCAAGCTGGAATACCGCCATGGTTATTTCGCCGGCAAGCAGTTTAAGAAGTTCGACTCCGAGGACAGGGAGCGCCAGCTCTCCGAAGCCCTGATGTTGGGCGACCCCATCACCGATCTTACGGTCGCCGCCGAAATCGATTATTTCCGCCTGGCCCGCGACCGCTATTTCGTGCCGGTGGAAGTCAAGATTCCCGGCAGCGAACTGGAACTGGCCAGGCACGGCGGCGCCGAAACCACCCGCCTCGATTTCATCGGTCAGATCAAGGATGCCAAGGGAGAGATCAAGGGCAACGTGCGCGACTACGTCGAACTCAAGCTCAAGGACCAAACCGCCGCGGAGCTGGGCAAGCACCCGATCGCTTACGACACCGGCTTTACCCTGCCGCCCGGTCCCTATTCGCTGAAGTTCCTCGCCCGCGACAACGAAACCGGCATGATCGGGACCTACGAACAGAAGTTCGTCATCCCCGACCTCTCCAGCGGCCAGAGCACCCTGGCCACCAGTTCCGTGATTCTGAGCGCCCAGCGCCAGCCCATAACAGAAGCGCTGTACTCGGCCGAGAAGGATAAGAAACTGCTCGCCGAGAATCCCCTGGTGCAGGACAACCAGAAGCTGATTCCCAGCGTGACACGCGTCTTCAAGAAGAGCCAGGAAATGTACGTCTACCTGGAAACCTACGAACCGCTGGCCGAAACCACCGAACCGGTAGTGGCCAACGTCAGCTTCTATCACGGCAAAACTCTGGCCTTCCGGACCGAGCAGCTAGTGGTCAAGGACGGGCTGGATAAGAAGAACAAGGCCCTGCCGATCCGCTTCTCCTTGCCGCTCGCCAAGCTTCAGCCTGGGAAGTACGATTGCCAGGTAAGCATCATGAATCCCACCGAGAAGAAGTTCAGCTTCACGCGGGCGCAGATCATGGTGGTGCAATAGGCCGCCGGCACGGGCAGTTGCAATTCGCTGAGGACCAAGGCCCGGCTGCGCCAAAGACACCGGCGGCAAGACCGCCGGCGGTACCAGGGTGTCTTCGCCGGGGTTGAGGAACTCCAGAGGTCGCGGCCGTCAGCACCGAAGCGGTCAGGTGCCTGCCAGTTCTCGGCCCAGGCAATAGAAAACAAGGCACATCCGCATCTCCCCGCGAACCCGGTTGCATGCCCGGATTGCGGGTTCCGGCTACCCATTTCCCGATCCCGCCACCGCGCCATCGCCAAGGCGTTTTGCGCATCGCGTTATACTGGCATTTCCCATGCTAAGAGTTCGCTTCGCGCCGTCTCCCACTGGTTTCCTGCACATCGGCAGTGCGCGCACCTTCATCTTTAACTGGCTGTACGCCCGGCACAACGGTGGCGTCATGATCCTGCGGATCGACGATACCGACGTGGAACGCAATACCGAAGCCTCGCTCACCTCCATCTATGAAGGGCTGCGCTGGCTCGATCTCGACTGGGACGAGGAATACCGCCAGTCCGAACGTCTCGCGTTGCACCGCCAGGTGGCCGAAGCCATCTTCCAGAAAGGCCTGGCCTATCGCGACTTCACGCCGGCCCATACGGGCGAATCCGAGAAATCCGGCGCGCAGGGAACATGGCTGTTCAACGCCGATATGCGCGCCATGCCGCGCGAGGAAAGCGACCGCCGCGCCGCCTCGGGCGAACCTTTCGCGCTGCGCTTCCGCGTGCCGCGCGACACCCAACACACGGTTCGTTTCACCGACGCGGTCTATGGCGAACAAACGAAATCCACCGCCGATATCGAAGACTTTGCGCTGGTGCGCAGCGATGGCATGCCCACTTACCACCTGGCTTCCTGCGCCGACGATGCCGACCTGCGCATCAGCCACATCATCCGCGGCCAGGACCATCTCACCAACACCTTCAAGCACGTTCTGATCTTTGAAGCCGCCGGCGCCGCGCCGCCGCAGTTCGCCCACCTGCCGCTGCTGGTGGCGCCCGACGGCACCAAACTCTCCAAGCGCCGGCACGGCCCCGTGGTCAGCGTCACCACCTACCGGGACGCCGGATTTCTGGCCGCAGCCTTTGTGAACTTCATCGTGCTGCTGGGCTGGTCTCCCAAGAACGATCGCGAACAGATGACGCGCCAGGAATTGATCGACGCTTTCACACTGGAAGGCATCAACCGCTCCAACGCCGTGGTCAATTTCAAGGAAGAAGATCCGTTCGATCCCAAGGCCGTTTGGCTCAATGCCGAGCACATCCGCACCATGCCGGCCGAAGAGCTTTCCGGCCGCCTGCTGCCCGTGGTGCGAGCCGCCGGCCACTCCATCGAGCCGCCCAAAATGCTCCAGATCACGCGCCTGATTCAGGAGCGCATTCGGCTGCTCAAGGACGTGCTCACGGTGGCCGATTTCTTTTTTGCCGAAACCCTGGCGCCTTACGACTCCGCCGAACTCATCCCCAAGAAGGGCGACCGGGCGCTGGCGCGGGCCGTGCTCGAGCGCGCCTCGGGCGTGCTGTCCACCGCCGAATTCTCGCACGACGGCCTGGAAGCCGCGTTGCGCGCCGCGGCCGCGAAGCAAGGCATCAAGCCCGGCCAGATGTTCGAGCCCATCCGCGTCGCCGTGTGCGGCCGCAAGATCGCTCCACCGCTGTTTGGAACTCTCGAAGCGCTCGGCCGTTTGACGTGCCTGCGCCGCATTGAACTGGCCATAGGAAAGTTGGGAACGTCATGAACCCGTCGAATCCCTCCGGGCCGCCTGAACCCGCAGCCCGTCCCTCCAATTTCGTCCGCGACATCATCCTGGACGACCTGAAGACCAACAAGTACCAGGGCCGCGTCCACACCCGCTTCCCTCCGGAGCCGAACGGCTATCTGCACATCGGCCACGCCAAGTCCATCTGCCTGAACTTTGGCCTGGCCGCCGAGTTCGGCGGCAAGACCAACCTGCGCTTCGACGACACCAACCCGGAGAAGGAAGAGACCGAATACGTCGATTCCATCATGGAAAACGTCAGGTGGCTGGGCTTCGATTGGGAAGACCGGCTCTACTACGCGTCCGACTATTTCGGCCAGTTGTACGAGTGGGCGGTCGAGCTCATCCGCAAGGGCAAGGCCTACGTCTGCGATTTGACCGCCGATGAGGTGCGCCGGTACCGCGGCAACCTCACCGAGGCCGGCAAGCCGAGCCCCTACCGCGACCGCTCCATCGACGAAAATCTCGATCTGTTCGAGCGCATGAAAAACGGGGAATTTCCGGATGGGGCGCGCACTCTGCGCGCCAAGATCGACATGGCGTCGCCCAACCTGAACCTGCGCGATCCCGTGATGTACCGCATTCTGCACGCCGACCACCACCGGACCGGCAACCAGTGGTGCATCTACCCGATGTACGACTTCGCGCACGGCGAATCCGACTCCATCGAGAGAATCACCCACTCCATCTGCACTCTGGAGTTCGAAGATCACCGCCCGCTCTACGATTGGTACTTGGAAGCATTGGGGATCTATCATCCCCAACAAATCGAGTTCGACCGCCTCAACCTCACCTACACGCTCCTGAGCAAACGGAAACTGCTGGCGCTGGTGCAGAACGGTCACGTGCGCGGGTGGGACGATCCGCGCATGCCAACGCTGGCCGGCATCCGCCGCCGCGGCTACACGCCCGAAGCCATTCGCAATTTCTGCAAAGCCATCGGCGTCTCCAAGACCAACGGCACCATCGAACTCGGCCTGCTGGAACACCATGTGCGGGAAGACCTCAACCGGCGCTCGCCGCGCGTCATGGCCGTGCTGCGGCCGCTCCGCGTGGTGATCGACAACTATCCCGAAGGCCAGGTGGAGGAGATGGAAGCCATCAACAACCCCGAAGATCCGTCGGCGGGCACGCGCCGCGTGCCGTTTTCGCGCGTTCTCTACATTGAGCAGGACGACTTCCGCGAAGATCCGCCCAAACAGTATTACCGCTTGTCGCCCGGGCGCGAAGTGAGGTTGCGATACGCCTACTTCGTCACCTGCACGCACGCGGTCAAGAACGCGGCGGGCGAAGTGGCGGAGATTCACTGCACCTACGACCCGGCCACGCGCGGCGGCAACGCGCCCGACGGCCGCAAGGTGAAGTCCACCATTCACTGGGTTTCGGCCGCCCACGCCATCGACGCCGAAGTGCGGCTCTACGACAATCTCTTCATCAAGGAAGACCCCAGCCAGACCGAAGAAGGCCAGGATTTCACGGCCAATCTGAATCCTCATTCGCTCGAAGTGGTGACGGGAGCGAAGCTCGAACCCGGGCTCGCGGGCGCTTCTGATCCCAATCGCCTCCAGGCGATGGGCAGCCGCTACCAGTTTGAACGCCTCGGATACTTTGCGGTGGACTCCGATTCCAGCGCCGCCGGGCTGGTCTTCAACCGCACGGTGGGGCTGAAGGACGCCTGGGCGAAGATCGAGAAGCGGGGCAAATGATTCTTCTCGGTATCGGTGGAATCCGGGACGATGCGTCGAGCGCCATCCTCAAAGACGGCGAACTGGTGGCCGCCATCGAGGAATCCAAGCTGGAGCGCGCGGCTCACACCGGCAGCCGCGGCGGACTACCGGAACATGCCATTGCCACCTGCCTGGAACTCGCCGGAGTGCGGCCCGGAGAAGTGGACGCGGTGGCCGTGGTGCGGCCGATTCCCGACTCCGATTTCCATTTGAAGGTGCGCGCGCTCTTCCCGCAGAGTCGCATCGTGGTCCTGGAACACCACCTGGCGCATGCCGCCTCGGCCTACTACGCTTCGCCCTTCGACGAAGCCACGGTTCTGACGCTGGACCGCGGCGGCGATTTCCGCTGCGGATCGCGCTGGCAGGCGCGCGGCACGCACATGACGCTCGATCACGAGCAATACTCGCCCGATTCGCTGGGCGATCTCTATGGCCGCGTCACCGAACTGCTGGGCCTCACCGCCAACCACGAAGAACACAAGGTGCAGTGGCTCTCGGTGGCCGGCGACGACCGGTATTGCGACCTCTTCCTCGAAATGCTGCGCCTTTCCGACACCGGCCCGCGCCTCGACAGTTCCTTCCTGTCGACCGACCGGCTGCGGAACGGCGGCTTCGCCCCGCGCTTCTATGAGCGCATCGGATTGCAGGACGGCCAGCCGGTTCCCGAGGAGCAGCGCGCGCACCTGGCTGCCGGCATCCAGCGGGCCGTGGAAACGGCCGCCATCCGCATGTGCGGTTCCGGCCGCAACCTGTGCCTGGCGGGCGGTCTGGGACTGAATGCGCTGGTGGTTTCGGCGCTCGAAAACCGTTCGGGATATCAAAACGTTTTCGTGCAGCCGGTTGCGGGCAATGCCGGAACGGCCGTCGGCGCGGTATGGGAAACCTGGCACACGATCTACCGCCAGGAGCGCCGCGTCCCCTTCCACACGCTGGCTTTGGGGCCGGCTTATTCGGCCGCCGAGATCAAGCAGGTGCTCGAAAACTGCAAGCTGCGCTTCCACTACCTCCTGACCACCGAAGAGGTGATTTCGACCGCCGTGGAGCAGTTGAGCGACAACAAGATTGTCGCTTGGATGCAGGGCCGCATGGAGTTCGGCGCCCGCGCACTGGGCAACCGCAGCATTCTGGCTTCGCCGCTGGACCCCTATTCCACCGAAAACCTCAACCTCTTCATCAAGCATCGCGAGCCCTTCCGCAAATTCGCCGCCTCCGTGCCGGCGGAGCTATGCGCGGAGTATTTCGAGGTGGGCTCCAATGCGCGCTATCTCTCCACGGTGGGCCGCGTGCGGCCGAAGCACCGGGAGCGCTTCGCCGCCGCCATTTTGGCCGGCGATATGGTGCGCGTGCACGCCGTCGATCGCGACGAGAACCCGCTCTATTGGGAGCTGCTGCACGCCGCCGGCAAGGCTACCGGACTGCCGGTGCTCTACAACACCTCGTTCAACTTGTTCGGCGAACCCCTGGTCTGCACGCCCCGCGACGCGGTGCGCAGTTTCTACTCTTCAGGGATTGATGCGATGTTCGTGGGGAATTTCTTCCTGCAAAAGTAGGTATTCGCCCCGGCCGGGAAGGTTGATCTGGTCGTGCACCGGGCCGACGCTCCGTAGCAGCGCGGCGCGCCAGTCCGATTCGAGCCGGGAAAGTTTCTTGCCGTAGACTTTCTTGAGGTTCTTGCTGCCTTTCGCCCAAGCGATCTGCAAGTACTCGACGCCAAAGGTTTCATACAGGTACTGCACGAAACCACCCAGCTCCGGATAGGTATCGTCGGGAGAATAGATGGAGGATTTCCACTCCGGATTGACCATGATCTTGAGTGGAATCCATTGCCTGCTCTGGAGCAGGCCCAGGCACTGCCGGTTCATCAGGGACGAATGGTTGTCCACCACGTAGTTGGCCAGGCCCTCCTGCAACCAGTGCTCGCCGGGTCCCCACAGGTTCGAGACAATCTCGTGGGTCAGCTCGTGGGCCAGACTCAATTCGGAGAACGGCGCCACCACGCAGAACACGGCGTGGTGCGTGGGTCTGGAACGGCCGATCACTTCGGCCCCGATCAGTTCGTTCATGCGCGCGATGGACCCCACGAAAAAAATGTGGATTACGGGATCGTAGCTGGTGGCGCCCAGCACCTTGAGGACCGCGGTGCGCCCGAGTTCGGCGACTTCTTCGAGCTGCGCGAGCCGGCGCTCGGCCTCCGAATTGGCCTCGAAGTTCATCTCGAAGTGGGGCACGCGCTCGATCTTCCAGGTGAAACCCGCGTGCTCATAGTAAGGCCGCAGGTTCCCATCGGCGAACGACTCCGCGGAATTGGACTGCGCCTTGAGCCCGGACGAAAGGGCCAGGACCATCAACGACAAGGCGCAAATCGAGCGACTATACATCTACTGAACAAATTATCTCATGCGGAGGGTTGCCAACGAGCGAGCGGTATAAGAGTGGCAGCATTGCGATGTCCCGGAGAAACCAGAGCATACCAACTACTCAGCACGGAACTGTGCGGCGGCGGCTCGCTGACGCTGACGCTGTGCGGCGGGCGGCCCTCATCCACTTTATGTCGCGCCCCAACGAGCGATCGCGCAGCGGGTGGTCTCGACCACGCGATCCAGGCCGCCGGGCGCCAGCAGCATCTGGCAGCCCCGCATACCGGCGCTGACCGAGATCACGTCCCACAAGTCCGCGGTTTCGTCCAGATACAGAGGATACGGTTTCCGGGTGCCCACGGGAGAGACGCCGCCGCGAATATAGCCGGTGAGGCCAAGCACTTCTTTCACCGGCACGAGTTCCACTTTCTTGTTGCCGCTAGCGGCGGCCAGCGCCTTGAGATCCAGTTCGGTCGAGGCGGGAATCGCCGCCAGCAGGACGCCGGTGCGGTCGCCGCGAATCACGAGCGTCTTGAAAACCTGGTCCGGCGGCATCCCGATGGCTTGGGCGACGTGCGGCGCGTCGAGGTGGTCTTCGTCCACCGGGTATTCGCGCAGCTCGTAGTGGATGCCGGCGCCGTCGAGGAGGCGGGCGGCGTTGGTCTTACTCATCTTGCGGCACCGTCATTTTCGGACCACGGCGCTACGTGAACCGAGGTGGTCTTCACGATGGCGTTTACCGCGTCATCGGGCTTCAACTGCATCTCCGCGGCGGATTGCGCCGTGACCACGGCCACCAGCGGCGTGCCGCAATCCAGTTCCACCCGCGCCAGCGGGCCTTCCATACTGACGGATCGCACGTGGCCCGGCAGCCGGTTGCGGATGCTGGAAGGGGAAGATGGTTCGCGGCTGATGGCGACATCCTCGGCGCGAATGCAGGCCACCAGCGGGCCGGCCTCGCCGGAATCGACCGATTGCAGGCGCGCCGCGCCGATATCCAACGTAAGCAGTCCGTTTTCGCGAGCCGCGATGCGCGCCGGCAATATGTTCTCGACACCCACGCATTCGGCCACCTGGCCATTGGCGGGATGGCGGAAAACTTCCCGCACAGGGCCTGTCTGCAAGATGCGGCCGCCCACCATCACCGCCATCCAATCGCCCAGCGCCACAGCCTCCATGCGGTCGTGGGTGACGATGATGCTGGGGACGCCGGCGGTGAGCAGCATGTCGCGCAACTGGTGCCGCGTGCGGAGGCGCGTGGAAGCGTCGAGCGAGGAAAGCGGCTCGTCGAGCAGCAGCAGGGCCGGCTCGGCGGCGAGCGCGCGCGCCAGCGCCACGCGCTGCCGCTGGCCGCCGGAAATCGAGCCGGGCAGACGGGTGGCCAGATCGGCCAGTCCGAAGGCGTTCAGGTATTCCCGGCCCTTGCCGGGACGCGCGGCGAACGCGATGTTGCGCGCGACGGTGAGGTGCGGAAAGAGCGCATACTCCTGGAACAGAAAACCGGCGCGCCGTTTTTGCGGCGGCAGGCACAGGGAACGCGAGTGGTCGAACCATGGCTCGCCACGGAAAGCGATTGCGCCCGCGGCGGGACGGTCGAGGCCCGCCAGCATCCGCAGCAGGGTAGTCTTGCCGGAGCCGGAAGGGCCGAACAGCACCGTGACGGGCGATTGATCGAAGGGAATCCGCAGTTGGGCGTCGAGTTCGAAGCCGGAATCGAGGCGCGTGCGGCACGCGCAGATCAGTTCGCCGGCCATATTGCCCAAACCCGCCGCTGCAGCGCGTAGGTGGCCGCCAGCACCGCAAAGGAGATGGCCAGCAGGAACAGGGAAGTCCCGGTAGCGGCGGCGTAATCGAGCGCCTGCACCTGGTCGTAGATGGAGATGGAAACCGTTCGGGTGAGGCCGGCGATATTGCCGCCCACCATGAGGACCACGCCGAATTCGCCCATGGTGTGGGCGAAGCTGAGGATGGCGCCGGTGGCGATTCCGGGGGCGGCCAGCGGCACGATCACGCGCCGGAAGGTGGCCGCGCGCGAAACCCCCAGACACCAGGAAGCTTCCACCAGTTTGCGGTCGACGCCGGCGAAGGCCGCGGCCACCGGCTGCACCGTGAACGGCAGGCTGTAGAGCACGGAGGCCAGCAGCAGGCCCTGAAACGAGAACGGCAGCATGCCGCCGGTGAGTTTGGCATAGAGCGCGCCCACCGGGCTGCGCGGACCGATAGCCAGCAGCACGTAAAAGCCCAGGACCGTGGGCGGCAATACGAGCGGCAGCGCCACCACTGCCTCCACCAGAAATTTCCACCGGTGGCGCGAAAAGGAAATCCAGTACGCCAGCGGAACGCCGACGATCATGAGGATCGCGGTGGTGGAAACCGCGAGCCGGACGCTGAGCCAGATGGCCTGAAAATCCATATCGTTCATCAATCGCCCAATCAATTACCGGGCAGGGAGAAACCGTATCGAACGAGAAGCGCGCGTCCCGCGGGCCCGGTCAGCCAGTCGCGAAACTGGCGGGCCGCGGCGGAATCTTTCAGTATCACGCCACACTGTTCCATCTTGGGATACGTCTCCGCGGGCACCTCCCAGTATCGCCCCTGGCCGCGCACGGCTGGCGCCGAGGCCAGGGAGAGCGCCACGATTCCCACGTCGGCGGCGCCGCTTTCGACGAACTGAAAGGCCTGCGAGATATTTTCACTGAGCACCAGTTTCGCCTGGAGGCTATCGTAGAGGCCCATGGCCCGCAGCGCGGCTTCGGCGGCACGCCCGTACGGCGCGTGCGCGGGGTTGGCGATGGCCACGTGGCGCACGGAGGGATCGCGCAGCGCCGTTGCCGGATCAAGCGCGGAGGAGTTTGGCACCCAGACCACGATGCGGCCGGCGGCGTAATTGAAAACGGCGCCAACGGCCAACCCGTCCTGGGCCAGCGTCTTCGGGTATTGGGCATCGGCCGAGAGGAACAGGTCGAAGGGCGCGCCGTTGCGGATCTGCGCATAGAAATTGCCGGAGGAGCCGTAAGAGACGCGCAGTTGGGTATCGGGATGCGCCTGGTGGAAGGAGCGGGACGCTTCATCCAGGGCAAACTGGAGATCGGCCGCGGCGGCAATGGAGAGCGCGTGGGAGTGGGGCGCCCGGGCGCAGGCGGCGCAGAGCGAGCACGCCGCCAGGATCGCCGCAACGGGGAACTTTCGGGCCGATATCATGTTTACAAGACACTTATGGTATCAGGGCCGCGCGCCATGCCGAAGCGAGCCCGGCCTGTCTGATATAATTAAGCCACACGCCCAAGCCGGTGAGGTGCGAGAGCGGTTGAATCGGGCGGTCTCGAAAACCGTTGAACCTTTGCGGGTTCCGTGGGTTCGAATCCCACCCTCACCGCCAGAACACGCGTCCACTTATACTGACGGTCTCGATGCCCGATGCCGTACAGCTTCGCTTGTTCCTCCTGGACTGCCGGCTGGCGGTCTGCCGGCTGGGTCCGGATGACGAAGTCCCGGGGTGGGCCGGCGGCGGCCCGTTCAGTTCGGTGACCCGCACCAGCCAGGAGTTGTCGATCGTCTGCCGGGAAGACGCCGTTCCGGAGGGCATCGCACGCGAAGGCGGTTGGCGCATCTTCCAGGTGGAGGGCCCGCTCGATTTCGCGCTCACCGGCGTTCTGGCTTCGATCGCCGGGCCGCTGGGCGAGGCGGGCGTGAGCCTCTTCGCCCTATCGACTTTCGACACGGACTACGTGATGGTGCGGGAGAACGACGTGGAGGCAGCGGTGAGCGCCCTGCGCAGGCCTGGGCATGCGGTGAGTTAGCGGGCCGCTCGCGCAGCCATTGGCGGGCTGAAGCCCACCACCCCTTGCCGACCGGCCAGGAGGCCGGTCCCACGGCTTCAGCGGCGCAACTTTTCGATGGTCTCGCGGATTCTGGCGGCGGTGGGATAGTCGGGATGGTGAGCCAGAAAGTCTTGCAGCGCGGCGGCCGCAGCGGCGTTGTCACCGCGGCGGAGATGAATTTCGGCCAGCGTCAGTTGCGGGTGCGAAAAGTGCGCGGGGTCGAGGCGGCGAGCGACCTCCAGGTACTTGACGGCAAGGTCGAAATCGCCCGCCGCGAAATAGGTCATGCCCAACTGCGAATTGCCCAGCGCCTCGTTGGGACGCTCGAGAACGGCGCGCTGGTTGTAGACCAGGGCCTCATCCAGCTTGTTCAGATTCAGCAGGACGCCTCCCAGATTGACCAGCGGCTCGAAGGCCGTGGGATCGAGCGCCAGGGCCTCGCGAAAACACTGCTCGGCGCGCGGATACCGGGCCGTCTGGTAAGCAATGGCGCCCAGCTCGTTCCAGGCGGAGGCAAACTGGGGCGCGAGCTTCACGGCTTCCTCCAGATGCTTCTCGGCCGAGTCCGCGTCGTGTTTGCCGAGAGCCTTCCGGGCTTCCTCGTATTCGCGGAAGGCTTTGGGCGGAATCGTCAATTGGCTGGCGGGAACGGCGTTCCGGCGGCGCGCGGAATCGACGAATTCGAAATCGGTGTCCTTGAAATGGAGCACCAGGAAGACGCGCTGATGCGAATCGGCCGTGCCGGGCCCCACCTCGGCGGTCTGGCGGGCTTCGCCGCGCTTGGGCTGGTAAACCGCAACGACATAGGCGCCGGCGCGCATCTTGTGGAAGTGGAAGCGGCCGCTGGGATCGCTCAGCGTAGTGGCTTCAAACGGACTGGCGGCGCCGTACAGGGTGATGGCCGCGCGTTCGCCGGGCACGATCCGGCCCGCGAGATCGTAGAGCGGCTCGGCCGCAAAGGCCGGCGCCGCAAGGAACATCGCCACCAGGAACACAGACATGCTTCGATTCGATTGTAGCGCCGGCAATCCGGGGCGCGCCCGGCGAGCCGCAACCAGCGTACTTCTAAAAGAGCCCAAAGGGCGAAAGATGACAGCTCAGGGCGTGAGCCCAATAAGCGTTAACCTAATAAAAACTGTATCGGACCCTGGTTCGTGGGGGCTCGGCTAAAGCGCGGGAGATCATACCCCAGCGGCGCAGGACGACCGAGAGGTTGTGTGGCAGCAAGAGAGCAGATCCTACTTGTCGATACAGAAATTCAATCTCGCGCCACCGACTGCGGCGAGGTTGCCACGGCGTAGCCCCAGGGAAAAAATGATTCTGCGGCGTGGATCATACGTTCGATTAACAACCCTACAAACAGCTTGCCTTCCAGCCAGGCCTGCGAACTAAGAGGATCTTTCTTAGGTAGATGCCCCAGGCCCAGGATGGACTTCATGCGCTTGAAGACCAGTTCGATTTGCCAACGTAATCGATAGAACTCCAGTACCTGAGCCGTGGTTACGGTCTTCGGCAGAGTGGTCCACACCATGAAGTACCCGGCAAATTCCAAGGCTTCGGCCGTCACGGTTAGTCTGCTTCGCTGGGCCCGCCGTAGCATGCGCCTGTGCGCCCACCGCGTTGCTTCCACGCTCTGCCGCAAGGCAATTAACCGACCCGGGATCCAGTTCCCATTCGCATTTTTCGCGCGGGCGGCGTATTCCTGCACCGCTTTCCCCTGGAGCAAGCGCAAACGCAGTAGCAGGTCCATCCGCGCGCCATTTCGCTCGTATAAAGGCAGGGCGGCCCGATTCAGCCGAACTATTACGTCGCCTCCTGCATTCACCACGTGCGACACACCGGGAGGCGCCGCGTAAACCCTGTCTCCCATCATGATGTCGCCGGCCAGGACCGGTACGCGCCGGAAAGTCTCTCCCCCTTCCCGAATATCCGTCAGCTGGAAAAAATCGCACTGCAGATCCGCCAGATTCACCGCGTAGTGAACCTTAAAGTCCGTACCGGTGCTGCCGGGCTCCGATACAGAGGTTGCATCAACGGCGCGCAACCGCCGCCCCGTCACCGTCATGGGCATCTCGGCCGCGCCGCGCATCTGTTGCGCCAACCAGCGAAACCACGCTTCCGCCGCGCGTAGTCTCTTGAACACTCCGACCGAACTGATCTGCGCTAGCCCCGATGCGCTCGCCCGCGCCGCCGTCTCAGCCAGCGAACAGCCCGTGGCCAAGTGGATGAGTAAAACTCGTAACACCACAGCCGGGTCGGAAATATAGCGCGCACGTCGGATGGCACCCAACCGTCGCGCCTGCTCAGCCCACCCTTCAGGCAGGAATGTGGACAGGATCTCCCAGTTTTCGAGCTCCGCCACGGATTCCGAACGAGATTTCATTCAACCCAAGCATACAAAATACCTCAGCAACTTGCAACGCTTAGGTTAACGCTTATTCGGCTCACGCCGTGGGCTATGATCTTTCGCCCTTCGGGCTCGGCAAATGTGGAAGCTCCGGGCGACGGAATGAGTGCCGACGCGTCACGCACGAATGCGTGCGCCACATCTCGCCCCGTTCCGGGGCTCTTAGTCTCAAACCCGCTATCCACACGGCTCACGCCGTGGGCTATGATCTTTCGCCCTTCGGGCTCGGCAAATATGGAAGCTCCGGGCGACGGAATGAGTGCCGACGCGTCACGCACGAATGCGTGCGCCACATCTCGCCCCGTTCCGGGGCTCTTAGTCTGAAACCCGCTATCCACACGGCTCACGCCGAATAAGCGTTAACCTAAGCGTTGCAAGTTGCTGAGGTATTTTGTATGCTTGGGTTGAATGAAATCTCGTTCGGAATCCGTGGCGGAGCTCGAAAACTGGGAGATCCTGTCCACATTCCTGCCTGAAGGGTGGGCTGAGCAGGCGCGACGGTTGGGTGCCATCCGACGTGCGCGCTATATTTCCGACCCGGCTGTGGTGTTACGAGTTTTACTCATCCACTTGGCCACGGGCTGTTCGCTGGCTGAGACGGCGGCGCGGGCGAGCGCATCGGGGCTAGCGCAGATCAGTTCGGTCGGAGTGTTCAAGAGACTACGCGCGGCGGAAGCGTGGTTTCGCTGGTTGGCGCAACAGATGCGCGGCGCGGCCGAGATGCCCATGACGGTGACGGGGCGGCGGTTGCGCGCCGTTGATGCAACCTCTGTATCGGAGCCCGGCAGCACCGGTACGGACTTTAAGGTTCACTACGCGGTGAATCTGGCGGATCTGCAGTGCGATTTTTTCCAGCTGACGGATATTCGGGAAGGGGGAGAGACTTTCCGGCGCGTACCGGTCCTGGCCGGCGACATCATGATGGGAGACAGGGTTTACGCGGCGCCTCCCGGTGTGTCGCACGTGGTGAATGCAGGAGGCGACGTAATAGTTCGGCTGAATCGGGCCGCCCTGCCTTTATACGAGCGAAATGGCGCGCGGATGGACCTGCTACTGCGTTTGCGCTTGCTCCAGGGGAAAGCGGTGCAGGAATACGCCGCCCGCGCGAAAAATGCGAATGGGAACTGGATCCCGGGTCGGTTAATTGCCTTGCGGCAGAGCGTGGAAGCAACGCGGTGGGCGCACAGGCGCATGCTACGGCGGGCCCAGCGAAGCAGACTAACCGTGACGGCCGAAGCCTTGGAATTTGCCGGGTACTTCATGGTGTGGACCACTCTGCCGAAGACCGTAACCACGGCTCAGGTACTGGAGTTCTATCGATTACGTTGGCAAATCGAACTGGTCTTCAAGCGCATGAAGTCCATCCTGGGCCTGGGGCATCTACCTAAGAAAGATCCTCTTAGTTCGCAGGCCTGGCTGGAAGGCAAGCTGTTTGTAGGGTTGTTAATCGAACGTATGATCCACGCCGCAGAATCATTTTTTCCCTGGGGCTACGCCGTGGCAACCTCGCCGCAGTCGGTGGCGCGAGATTGAATTTCTGTATCGACAAGTAGGATCTGCTCTCTTGCTGCCACACAACCTCTCGGTCGTCCTGCGCCGCTGGGGTATGATCTCCCGCGCTTTAGCCGAGCCCCCACGAACCAGGGTCCGATACAGTTTTTATTAGGTTAACGCTTATTGGGCGTGAGCCCTGGGTCCAGGTCACCAATTGACCAGCCCCGGAACGGGGCGAAAGGTGCGAGCGGGCCCGGATTCTTACGCCCCGTTCCGGGGCTAATGGTCTTGCGCGGGGTTCCCAGTGCTGGCGCACTGGGCTATTCTCTTTCGTCCTACGGACTTGGGCCGCGGAAAAATCTTCGCGGCCCGCAAAGAAACAAAAACGTAGTAGTACAGAACCGCGCGCCGGGTTGAAGCCCGCTCCACGGCGAACATGGTAACCTCGATCCGTGCGCCATTTCATGCTCTTTCTCCTCCTATCTGGCGGCCTGGCGGCGCAGGATCGCCCGCTAACCACGCTGCCCTACACACCCAGCCTGGAGACCAGGTTCCTGGACCGCTCGGCCGACCCATGCGTGGACTTTTACCGGTTTGCGTGCGGCAACTGGAACCGCCTCAACCCGATTCCAGCCGACCAGCCGCGTTGGGACGTGTACAGCAAGCTGCAGACCGAAAACCTGCGCTACCTGTGGGCGATTCTGGATGACGCGGCGAAGGCCGGCGCCGCGCGGACGGCATCGCAACAGAAGATCGGCGACTACTTTTCCGCCTGCATGGATGAAGCCGCCGTGGAGAAAGCCGGCGCCGCGCCTTTGCAAGCGAGGCTGGATGCCATCGCCGCTCTGAGCAAGGTGGCCGATCTCGGGCCGCTGCTGGCGCGGTTGCACCTGGCGGCCGGCCAGGAGAGTCCTCTATTCGGGTTTGGCTCCGCCCAGGACTTTGCCGATTCCAGCCGCGTGATCGCGTTCGCTTCCGCGGGCGGCCTCGGCTTGCCGGACCGCGACTACTACCTCAAGACCGACGCCAAATCCGTGGAGATCCGCGGCCGCTATCTGGAGCACGTCGCGGCCATGTTTCACCTGCTGGGCGATGCGCCGGAGGCCGCCCGCGCGGAAGCCCGGACGGTAATGGCGATCGAGACCGATCTGGCCAAGGCGTCGCTGACCCGCGTGGACAAGCGCGACCCGTACAAGCTGTTCCACAAACTCACGCGCAGCCAACTGGCGGCGCTGACGCCCTCGTTCGACTGGGCGGCGTATTGGCGCGGGATGGGCCTTGCGGCGCCCGCGGAACTCAACGTGACCGAGCCGGAATTCTTCCAGGAGGTGGAGCGCCAGTTGAAGAGCCGCGGCCTGGCGGATTGGAAAGCTTACCTGAGATGGCACCTGGCGCACGAGGAAGCGGCGTATCTTTCCTCGGCCTTTGCGAAGGCAAATTTCGATTTCTACAGCAAATATCTGCGGGGAATCGAGGAGATGGCGCCGCGGTGGAAACGCTGCGTCCGCTACATCGACCGCGACCTGGGCGAAGCTCTGGGGGAGGTTTTCGTCTCCAGGACCTTCACGCCGGATACGCGGAGCCGTGCGCTCGTCATGACCAAGGAAATCGAGAAAGCCATGGAGCAGGACATCCAGCAGCTCGCCTGGATGAGCCCCGCGACCAAACAGAAGGCCCTCATCAAGCTGCACGCGGTGGTCAATAAGATTGGCTATCCGGAAAAGTGGCGGGACTATTCGGCGGTGGAGATCACGCGCGGCGACTTTCTGGGCGACGTGGACCGCGCGGTGACATTCGAAAACAGGCGCG
Organism: Bryobacterales bacterium; assembly: GCA_963842505.1. Taxonomy (GTDB): domain Bacteria; phylum Acidobacteriota; class Terriglobia; order Bryobacterales; family Bryobacteraceae; genus PALSA-129. Next base: position 1,569,339 of record CAWJGZ010000001.1, on the reverse strand, counting down.
AATTGGCCAAGATCGGCAAGCCCGTGGACCGGACCGAGTGGCAGATGACGCCTCCCACGGTTGACGCCTACTACGATCCGCAGATGAACGATATCAATTTTCCAGCCGGCGTGCTGCAGCCGCCGCTCTACGATCCCAAAATGGACGACGCGCCGAACTACGGCAACACCGGCGCCACCATCGGGCACGAACTGACCCACGGTTTCGACGACCAGGGCCGGCAGTTCGACGCTCAAGGCAACCTCAAAGACTGGTGGACCAAACAGGACGCCGACGAATTCGTGGAGCGCGCCGCCTGCGTTTCCGGCCAGTATTCGCAGTACACGGTAGTGGACGACATCAAGAACAACGGCAAGCTGACGCTAGGGGAAGACGTGGCCGACCTGGGCGGCACCATGCTGGCATACATCGCCTGGAAAGATGCCACCAGGGGCCAGGAGTTGAAGCCCATCGACGGCTTCACGCCCGAGCAGCGGTTCTTCATCGGGATGGCGCAATGGGCGTGCGGCGACGAGCGGCCGGAAAACAAGCGGCTCAACGCCATGACCAACGAACATTCGCCGGACGAATTCCGCATCAACGGAGTGGTATCCGACATGCAGGAGTTTGCCAAGGCGTTCTCCTGCAAGCCCGGGCAGCCCATGGTGCGTGAAAAGGCTTGCCGCGTCTGGTAAGCCGATTGTCCCGTCGGGGAAACGCCGGGGCGGCCTGGCGCGTCCGTAGACATTTACCAAGCGGGTCCCGATTTTGAGAAACTTGAATCATACCGTGAAAAATATACAGATCCGATTCGCCGTCGCTGCAATCCTATGCCTGCCAGCCATTTGCCGGGCTCAGGCCATCCCGACGTACACGATTACGACCATTGCGGGAAACAATACCGCGGGTTACAGTGGCGATGCCGCGGCCGCCACCGCCGCGGAGCTCGACCTGCCGGCCGCAGTGTGGGTGGATTCCAAGGGCAATCTATACATCGCCGACCAGGCCAACAACCGCATCCGCATGGTGACGGCATCCACGGGCAATATCACCACAGTGGTCGGTAACGGCACAGCGGGCTTTCTGGGCGACTCCTGCGGCACCAGTTGCGGCACCACCGCCGAGACCGCCGTCAACGCCGAAATCAACGGCCCCGACACGGTGATTTTAGATTCCAAAGGCGACCTGTATATTGCCGACACGGCCAACAACGTCGTACGCATGGTGCCGCCAGGCGGCGCCACCATCACAACGTACGCCGGCGACAATGCGCTGATACCCGGATTCGCGGGCGATGGAGGGCAGGCCAACATAGCAACCCTTTACGCGCCGGCCGGCCTGGCGATGGACTCGAGCGGCAACCTATACATCGCTGACAACAAGGACAACCGCGTCCGCAAAGTGATCGGCGTCGGCCAGACCGGTGCTGGCATAATCTCGACGGTGGCCGGGAGCGCCACCTCCGGGTTCGCCGGCAATGGCGGCATTGCCACGCAGGCGCACCTGGACGGGCCGCGCGGCCTGGCAATCGATTCGAATGGCACGCTTTACATCGCCGATTCCGGCAGCAACATGATCCGCAAAGTGGCGAGCGGCACCATTACGCTGGTGGCCGGAAGCCCGACCGGAGCGGCTGGTGTGACCGGCGACGGCGGCCAGGCCACCAGCGCGCTGCTCAACGATCCGACCAGCGTCGCCGTGGATACCTGCGGCAACCTCTACATCGCCGATAGCAGAAATAGCCGCATTCGCATTGTGACCACCGACGGCATCATCAACACCATCGCCGGCGGCAACGGCGCCGGCTATTCGGGCGACGGCGGGCCGGCCCTCAGCGCGCAGTTGAGCTTCCCATCCGGATTAGCGGTGGATTCCAAGGGAAACGTGTACGTGGCCGATGCCCAGAACAATGTCATCCGCCTGCTGACTCCCAGTTCCACACCGCCGGGTTGCACGGGGCTGCCTGCCGTCACCACGGGGGGCGTGGTCAGCGCGTCGGCTTTCGGGGAGTTCTCCTCCATGGCGCCCGGCTCTTGGATCGAAATCTATGGCTCCAACCTGGCGGCCGATTCGCGTAGCTGGACCACGGCCGATTTCAGCAACAACGGCACGACCGCGCCCACAACGCTCGACCGCACCTCCGTGACGATCGCCGGGCAATCGGCCTTCATCGACTACATCAGCCCAGGGCAGGTGAATGCCCAAGTGCCTGCCAATACCGGCACCAACTCACTCCAACTGACGGTTACGACGGCTGCCGGAACCAGCGCGCCGGTCAACGTGACCGTGAACACGGTGCAGCCGGGATTGTGGGCGCCCCCGCAATTCATTGCCAGCGGCAAGCAATACGTTGGCGCCATCCACGCCGACGGCACGTTTGTAGGGCCGGTTGGCGCGTTTCCGGGATACACTTCGTCGCCGGCCAAGCCGGGCGAGACCATCGTTCTCTATGGCATTGGGTTCGGCACGGTTGGCTCCGGCACACTGCCCGGGCAGGTGACGCAAACGCTCAACAGCTTGACGACGCCGATTCAGTTCACTTTCGGCGGCGTCGCCGCTTCAGCGCCGGCGTATGACGGCCTGGCGCCCAACTACGTCGGGTTGTACCAGTTCAACGTGATGGTGCCGACCAGTGTGGCGAATAACGATTTGGTGCCGCTGACGTTCACGCTAAACCCTGGCACCAACACTGCGGTGACCGGCGCTCAGACGCTGTACACCTCAGTGCGTACGGCAGTGCACAATTAGGCAGGCGAGAGCCGGCGGCCGGCTTTACCGCGCGGTATCACTTGCGGCGGGAAGCGAACGTGACCTGCTTCCAATTCGAACAACAGATCTCTCCAATCGGAGATGATCTGGTCGGTCGCCGAGTTGATAGACATGGTATTCTACGGCCATTTCCAGGGCCGCGCGGACAATCGCCTCGTCGCCCTGGAGCTGCCAAAAATCGACGTCGGCGGAGCGGTCCATCTGGTCGATTCTGCCGGTGCGCTCAACGAACATCCTGCTTTCAGGATACCGCGTGAGGCGCCCGAGTGGCGGCTGGCGCAATTGTCGGTGTATACGTTAGTCGTATACTGGAATTGTGGCGAGAGCGGATCCGTTGGAGAATTGCACCGGGTTTGACTGGGACGACGCCAATACCCACAAGAACTGGGAGCGGCACCTGGTTACTCCGGAGGAAGCCGAAGATGTCTTTTTTCATGAGCCGCTTGTGGTGCGCGGGGATCTTCGCCATTCAAAGAGTGAAAAACGATACTACGCCCTGGGGCAGACTGGTGTTGGCCGGAGGCTGTTTGTAGTCTTCACGGTCCGGCGGAAACTCATCCGCGTGATTTCGGCCAGGGACATGAACCGGAATGAAACGGAGGCCTACGAGAAATATGAGGAAGAAACTTCCTGAATTCAAGAACGAAGATGCTGAAAGGAAATTCTGGGCCACCGCGGATTCGACGGAGTACGTGGACTGGCAATCGGCGAAGCGCAAAAACCTCGTTCAACTGAAACCGTCCCTGAAGACGATCTCGTTGCGGCTGCCGGTTTCCATGATCGAGGATCTTAAAGTACTGGCGAACCGGCGCGACGTTCCGTATCAATCTCTGCTCAAAGTGTTCCTGGCCGAACGGCTGGCGCGAGAGCGGCAGCCGCCGGGGGCGTAACGCGCGGCGCCGCACAGGGCCAGTCGGCACACAGGTGGAGTTATACTTGCAAACAGGAATGAGCAAAGTGCCTGCTCACCGGCCACTACTTACACTCCTGTGCTGCACTGCTGCATTCGGACAACTCAGCGGGCGCTTCTATTTTGAGAAGGACACGTTCGCGGTTGGTGAACCGATCTTTATTTATTTTGAAGTGACCAACACCGGGACGGAACCGCAGGATATCATCCGCGCCAACCCTTACACTCCCTGCGCAGGCTACGATATCAAACTGTCCACTGATCCGAGCCTTACGTCATCATGCGCTATACTCCCGCGCCCCGGCAGTTGTGCTTCTTCCTCGATGCCTCTAGAGCGGGGCGCCAAGCACACCGAGAGAGTCCTGCTGAACTATGAGCGTAAGTCCATCGATCCCGGATACCATGCCGTGGAAGCCGTCCGCCGCCTTGAACATGGGCCCCGCGGCGGGCAACTGTCCCGCCTCCCAGAATCGGTTTTTGAGGTGCACAACCACCTGCATTTCTTTGTAGCCCCGAGCACCTGGTACGGTTCCAAAGAGCTTCAAGCCTGGGTAGATCAGTTCTGGGCTAAGGCCCGACCCACGGATGTCGAATGGTGGGGGGACGCCGGCATTGTTCTTGCGAGCCTGGCGCCGCTCGCACTTGAAGACACTCTGATTCGTTACGCCAAAGCCGGGGTACTCGGTCACGTGCCTCTGGCAATGGGCCGCCTTAATACTCCTCGCAGCAGGGCGGTATTGGCGGACATGCTCCGAAGCGACCCGTCCCGAACATACGATTATGGCGAGGCAGCGCACGTCTTAGGGTCGAGCGGCGATCCACAGTGGTTTCCGCTATTGCTGGAGATTGCACAGAGGCACCCGGGGGATGGTTACCTGAATCCAGCCGCTGAGAACGGCGGGGACCGGGCAGTTCCATTATTGATTGGCTTGATGCGCCCGGGCACTCCAGAGACGCGACTGGAGGCCATCAGTGCGATGGGGTTCACGGGATCGCGCGCCGCAGTTCCGATCTTGTTGGATTTACTGCGTAGTGCGGACGCCCGCACAGCAGAATGCGCGATGTACGCGTTACAAATGCTAACGCGTCGGACTCTCAAGGGCGCTGAGGACTCACCGCAATCGCAGTACCCGATCTGGCAAGAGTGGTGGTCCCACCAGGGCGCCACCGCTCGGATTTACAAACCAACCGACTGTAGTGAAACGCTCCCGCTAAAGTAAAATCGGCCGTTTCTCTTTTCCCCCTTGACATCCATCGCAATCTGCAATATATTAATCACAGATTGCCATAATGAGGCTCGGCGAAAAGCTCCGCTACCTCCGCGAAGTGGAAGGCACGCTTCGCAGTCTCGACCGCGAACTCTCGCAGCTCGAGATGGCCCGGCTGATCAAAAAGGAACTCGGCAAATCCATCAGCCAGAGCTACCTCTCGCAGATTGAGAGCGGCGCGCGGCCGCACTTGACCAACTCGACGCGCATGCTGCTGGCGCGATTCTTCAAAGTGCATCCGGGCTACCTGGTGGACGATCCCGAAGGTTTTCAGAACGAGCTGATCTCCGACGTGGGCGCGCTCGAAGACAAGCTCGACCTGTGGCTGGTGAGCGGCGCGGAGCGCTTCCGCAAAGACCCGGAACTGCATCATGCCCTGCTGGCGGTGGCGCGCCACGCGGATTCGCGCATGTGCCTCGTGCTGCTGGGCACGGTGCTCGAAAACCCGGGGCTGGCCGAGCGATTGCTCGAAGTGCTGAAGCCAGCGGCATCGCCGCGTCCAACGAGGAGACGTTCATGACCTGGTCCGACTTCTACCTCATTTGTTTCCTGGTGGGCTTCGGCCTCAGCGCGCTGGCGCTGGTGGCCGGCACCACGCATCTGCATCTGCCGCACCTGCACGTGCATCACGGCATTCATATTCCCGGCGGCGCGCGCGGCAGCCAGTTGCCATGGTTCAATTTCGGCACGCTCGCCGCGTTCCTGGCCTGGTTCGGCGGCACCGGTTACTTGCTGGAGCACTATTACCACGTGTGGGTGGTCATCGCAATTGTGGTGGCCACGTTGAGCGGCCTGGGCGCCGCGTCGCTGGTCTTCCTTTTCCTGGCCAAGGTGTTGATGGCCGACGAGCAGCCGCTCGATCCGGCCGATTATGAGATGGTCGGGGTGCTGGGCCGCACCTCTATTCCAATCCGTCCCGGCGGCACCGGAGAGATGGTTTACACGCAGGGCGGCACGCGCCATGTGGCCGGGGCGCGCAGCGAAGACGGCGAGGCCATCGCCAAGGGCACCGAAGTGATTGTCACGCGCTACGAGAAGGGGCTGGCGTACGTGCGCCGCTGGGAGGACCCGGCGGAGGAACCGCAGCCCAAGAGTTAAAGGAGAGGCGTCACCTTTTATGGATTACACAACTCCCGTTGTCATCGCCGGCATTTGCCTGCTGGCCCTGATGTTCATCATGGCGGTCTTCGCCAAGCTGTACCGCAAAGCCGGACCGCACGAAGCGCTGATCGTCTACGGTTTCGGCGGCACGCGCGTCATCAAAGGCCGCGGCACGGTGATTTACCCCATGGTGCAATCGTGCCGCGGGCTGTCGCTTGAGCTGATGTCGTTCGACGTCGCACCGAAGCAGGACCTCTATACCCGCCAGGGCGTAGCGGTCACGGTGGAAGCGGTGGCGCAGATCAAAGTGAAGTCGGATCCGGAGAGCATTCTTACGGCGGCCGAGCAGTTTCTGACCAAGCCGCCCGAGGAGCGCGAGGGTTTGATCCGTCTGGTGATGGAAGGCCACCTGCGCGGCATCATCGGCCAGCTCACGGTGGAGGAGATCGTCAAGCAGCCTGAAATGGTGGGCGAGCGGATGCGCTCCACCTGCGCCGACGACATGAACAAGATGGGCCTCGAAGTGATTTCGTTCACCATCAAGGAGGTCCGCGACAAGAACGATTACATCAGCAACATGGGGCGCCCGGACGTGGCGCGCATCAAGCGCGACGCCGACGTGGCCGCCGCGGAAGCCGACCGCGACACCGCCATCAGGCGCGCCGTGGCCGCCCGCGAAGCCGCCGTCGCCAAGGCCCAGGCCGACCAGGAGCGGGTGCTGGCGGAGACGCTTTCGCAGGCCAAGCAGGCCGAGGCGCAGCGCGATCTGGAAGTCAAGAAGGCCGAATATCTGGAGATGGTCAAGAAGCAGCAGGCCACCGCCGACAAGGCTTACGAGATCCAAGGCAACATCATGCAGCAGCAGGTGCGCGCCGAGGAAGTCACCATCCACCAGGTGGAGAAGGAGCACGAGGTCAAGGTGCAGGACGCTGAAATTCTGCGCCGCGACCGCGAGCTGACCGCCACGGTGTATAAAGCCGCCGAGTATGAGCGCAAACGCATCGAGACCCTGGCGGCAGCCGAGAAGCAGCGGCTCACCACGGAAGCCGAAGGCCAGGCCGCGGCCATCCGGGCGCAGGGCGAAGCCGAAGCCGAAATCATCTTCAAGAAAGGCGATGCCGAAGCCCGGGCCATGAACGTGAAGGCCGAGGCCTACCAGCAGTTCAACCAGGCGGCCATCGTCGACAAGCTGATCACCAACATGCCCGAGATCGTCAAGGCCCTGGCCGCGCCGCTGGCCAACGTGGACAAGATCACCATCGTCTCCACGGGCAGCGGCGACACGGCGGGTCTCCACAAGGTCACGGGCGACATCACACAAATGGCGGCGCAGATCCCCGCGCTGTTCGAGACGCTCTCCGGCATGCCCATGAGCGAACTCTTCGCGAAGGTGCGGATGATCGGCGACAAGACGCCCAAGCCGGGGGACACGGCGCAGGGCACGGAATCCAAAACATAACCCAAGGAGAATTCCATGGCACTCTTAGAGCGAGTTTCGACTTTGGTTCGGGCCAATATCAACGACCTAGTGGATAAGGCCGAAGATCCCGAAAAAATGATCAAGCAGGTCATCCTGGACATGCAGAACCAGTTGCTCCAGGTGAAGACCCAGGTGGCGATTTCGATTGCCGACCAGCACGTGCTCGACAAGAAGCTCAGCGAGAGCGAAGAGAGCGCGCGCCATTGGATGCGCCGCGCGGAGCTGGCCGTCGACAAGAAAGACGACACGCTGGCGCGCGCGGCCGTGGAGCGGTCCATGAGCTACCAATCCACCGCCGAGAGTTTCAAGCAGCAGGTGGAAGACCAGAAGACGCAAGTGGAAAACCTGAAGGGCGCGCTGCTCAAACTGCAACAGAAGCTGGCGGAGGCGCAATCCAAGAGCGACATGCTGATCGCGCAGCACCGGCGTTCGCGGGCCCTGAACAAAGCCAACGAGGCCGGCCTGAACCTCGGCGAATCGTCGAATGCCGCGGCCTTCGACCGCATGAAGGCCAAAGTGCGGCACACGGAGGCCACGGCGCAGGCGAAGTCGGAGTTGCTGGCCGACAACGTGGACGACCAGTTCGCCGCGATGGAAAAGCAGGATGAGATCGACCGCCTGCTGAACGAACTGAAGGCCAAGCGGAAAGCGGGATAAGCCCGTGGGGCAGTTCCGTCCTGCCCCCCGTTTCCACTCATGCGGAAGCTCTTCCACTTCGACTGCCCGCGGGAACTGTACCAGGCCGACGCCTGCATCATTTCCTGCTTCGATGCGCGCTTTGATCTGGCCACTCGGAAGTTTTTGAAGCGCCGCGGCATTCTCACCTACGACCAGATCAAGATCCCCGGCTCCGCCAAGTCCCTGGCGGCTCCCGATGCCGAAGGCGACCGCGATTTCGTGCTCGGCATGGTCCGCACGTCGATGCGCCTGCACCGGTCGGCGCGCTTGTGGATGTTCGCCCACAGCGATTGCGGCGCCTACCCGGGTACGCCGGTAGAAAAACAGACCGACGACTTGCAAGCTGCCGCGAAGTTTCTGCAAAGCTCTGAGCCGGCCTTGGCCGTAGAGTGTTTCTTCGCCGATTTCGACGGGATTTATGGTGTCGGATGACAAGAGATCAGAAAACGTGGATTCCGGTAGCCCCTCCGCTAGCTGAAACAGGCACTCTGTCCATGATTATGCTATACTCACTCTATGAGTAAGCGTCTTCAGGTGCTGCTTCCCGATCCCGAAATGTCGGACATCCAGCGCTTGGCCAAACGTGAACGTTTGACAGTGGGTGAGTGGGTCCGCCGAGCGCTTCGGGACGCGCGAGCGAGCCGGCCGGCGATTGACCCCGAAACGAAGCTGAAGGCGGTTCGGCGAGGCGCGAAGTACTCGTTCCCCACCGCTGACCTTGAGCAGATGCTGAGCGAAATTGAGCGAGGGTACCAGGGTTGATCTTCGTCGATTCGAACATCCCGATGTACCTGATTGGGGCGGCTCATCCCCATAAGACCGACGCACAGGTTATCCTGGAGCGCCTGATTGCAACCGGGCAGCGTCTGGTCACTGACGCTGAAGTGCTGCAAGAGATTCTCCATCGGTATACGGCTATTGAAAGGCGCGAAGCCATCGGACCAGCACTTCAGATTATGTTGGACATCGTCGACGAAGTGATTTCCATAGAGAAAGCGGAGGTTCTGCGTGCTGGGGAGATCGTCCAGAATCGCGCGTTGCTGTCGGCCCGCGACGCCGTACACATTGCGGTTATGGAGCGCCACGGCATTCGATCGATTCTGAGCTTCGACGGCAATTTCGACCGCTGGCCTGGTCTTCAAAGGATCCACCGGATCTGAGGGGAACGATCTCGAGTACTCTCCGGTTGGATTAGAGCTGTCAACAGAAGTTGGCAAGTATGCGCAACTGCGGATGGGGCTGCCTGCTGCGGCAACAAACCGCGCTGCCCCGATTTTACTAAACTCGTGAGAGTGTAGCGGTTTGTCGCCCCTTCTTACATCTGCAACGTCCCGACGATTTCCTTCACGTTTCCAATCCCCTCGCGCTCTAGAAATTCCCCGAGTTCGCGCGCGATCCGCGCGGGCGATTGCGGGTCCCAGAACGTAGCTGTCCCCACTTGCACGGCGCTCGCCCCGGCGATCAGAAATTCCGCGGCGTCTTCCCCGGTGGCAATCCCGCCGAGGCCGATGATGGGAATCTTGACGGCCCGCGCGGCCAGGCACACCAGGCGCAGCGCGATGGGCTTGATGGCCGGGCCGGATAGCCCGCCAAAGCCCGCGCCGATGCGCGGCTTGCGCGTGTGCGCATCAATCGCCAGCGCAACAAATGTATTCACCAGCGAGATGGCATCGGCGCCGCTCTCTTCGGCGGCGCGCGCCAGCGGCTCGATGGCGGCGACGTTGGGCGAGAGCTTCACGATCAGCGGCCGGCGCACCACCCGCTTCACCGCGGAGACCACTTCACTGAGCAGCGCGGGGTCGCTCGAAAAGTACATGCCGCCGTGCCTGGTGTTGGGACAGGAAACGTTGAGCTCATACGCGGCCAGGCCCTGGTGATCTTCCAAGACGCGCGCCACTTCCACGTAATCTTCCGTCTGGTATCCGAAAACGTTGGCGAGAACCGCCGTCCGCAGTTTCGCCAGCGCGGGCAGTTTTTCGGCGACGAAGGCGCGCACTCCCACGTTTTGCAGGCCGATGGAATTGATCATGCCGGCCGCGGTTTCATACAGGCGGGGCGCCGGGTTACCTTCGATGGGATCGCGCGACAGCCCCTTCACCACCAGGCCGCCGAGCGAGTTGAGATCCACCTGCCTGGCGAACTCCAGGCCATAGCCGAAGGTGCCGGAGGCCGCAATCACGGGATTTTGCAGCGCGATGCCGCAGACGGAGGTGGCGAGCCTGCTCACAGGGACAACACCTCACCCAAAACGCGGCCAGCGGCGGAGGATGGCTCGGCGATCCCCATGACGCGCGCCAGCGTGGGAGCCACGTCCACCGCCTCCACCGGAGATTCGAATACGCCGGCGCGGAATGACGGACCGTAGAAGCAGAGCGGGACGCGCGCGTCGTAGTTATAGAGCGAGCCGTAGGAGACGCCGCGGCCGGCGCCAAAATCCTCCACGTATTCCGGCCGGTAACTCAACATCACGTCTCCCGAGCGGTTCATGTGGAAGCTGTTGCGGAAGCGCTGCTCCCATTCGTCATGCGTGGAGCAGGCGCCGCGGGCGGTGTAGAAGCCGGCCACGGCGGGCTGTGCCATGGCGGCGCGCGCGGCCAGCAGACGAGTGTTTTCCGCGTCCGCTTCGGCGCTCTTCAAATACAGGAACGGGTAGACGTACTTCTCCACGTGGCTCGCGGAACCCTTGATGGCGGATTCCACCGCCTGGGCGATGGCTTCGCCATCCACCGCCATGCGCGGCCGGGCAGCCGCCGGCGGCTCCGGCGGAGCGCCGTGCGCCGCGCACAGCACCAGGTTGAAGCCGTTTTCTCCCACGGCATGCGCGAGCAGATTCAACAGGCTTTCCAGGCGGCGGTCGAGTTGCAGCAGCATCTGGCTCATCAATGGCGAGCGTCCGCCGGTTTCATAGCCGAGCAGCGCGGCGGAACCATCCATGATGCAGAGCAGATCGGGGTCGTCTCCCTGCCCCAGCTTGTCACGCCCGATCAACTCGCCGGCGAAATCGTAGAGCGCGGTCTGGCCGAACGGGGAAGCCTTGTAGAGCGAGAGGAACTCGCGCGGCCGCGCCGCGTTGAAAGTCAGGGTGCGCAGCGGGGGCGCGCCGGGGGCGGCATTGACGGCCATCCAGGCGGCTCCGCGCGCGGTCTCCAGCGGCTTGGATTGGTTGTAGGAATCGAGCCAGCCGGGCGCAACTCCGGAGGCCGCGAACCGGCCGCTCTCATCGAGGAAGAACAAACGCGCGCCGTGAGTGCCGGCGAACAGCGCGGCGTGGGCGCGCGTCAGCGCTACTACCGAAACGCGTGCGCCGGTGGCCACGGCCTGCGCGCCGAGAGTGGTGGCCAGGAGATCTTCGTCGGAGGCCGCGACGGGCCGGCCGGCGGCGCGGTCGTACCAGGAATCGGCGACGATGCCGTGTTGCGAAGGCCACGCGCCGGTGGCCAGGTTGGCGATGCCGCAGGCCGAGAAGGTGCTCGACAGGTGGCGGCAATCGGGAAACCAGGCGCCTTTTTCCAGCAAGCGGCGAAATCCACCGGGCGCGAGCCGTGGATTGCCCGGATCGAGCGAATCGGCCCGCAGGCTTTCCGCAAGTACCATTACTGTCAAGCGAGTGCGGGAGGAAGCAGCCGGCAGCCACCGCGCGGCCAGGCCGCCCAGCATGCACGCGCCGAACTCCCGACGGCAAATGCCCATAAAAAAAGAGTTTATCAGAGGCGTAAGTAATGTTATAGTGTTTGCTTACAATACGAGGCAGGGAATTTTCGGCTAGTGAGCCACGAACGGATGGCACATGACGGACGATAACAGCGTACTAGGCTTGGCCACGGTCCGCCGCAATCGCGGCATCTCACTGAAGCAGATTTCGGATTCAACAAAAATTGGCATTCGGGCTCTCGAAGCCATCGAGCAGGGCGAGTTTCGCAAACTGCCCGGCGGTATTTACGCTACCAGCTACATTCGTCAGTATGCGCGCGCCATCGACTATGACGAAGGCGTGATTCTGGCACTGTACTTCCGTCAAATCACTCCCGGAGATGCCGGCTCGGCCCGAACGGCCAACGGAAAAAGCACTTACCGCACCTGGGGCACCCCTTCCACCGCGACTGGTTCTTAAGCCCGGTCCAACCTCTTGAAAGCGCTATCATACGAAGTGGCATTTTTGTCTGTTCGTGCCGGAGATTGATCTATGCCTTTCAACTTCACTCGCCGCCAGTTCGCGCGCGCCGGAGCGGCCGCCTCTTTAGCCGCTCTGTTGCCGCGCGGTGTTTTCTCTAGCACCGCCGCCGCCAAGAAGGCGCTAGTCCACGCCGATAATGAAATCGGGACCGTCCGGCCCGAATTCCATTCGCACTTCGCCGAACATCTGGGATCGTGCACCTACGGCGGCATCTGGGTCGGCAGGAAATCGCCGATCGAGAATATCGATGGCTACCGCAAGGCCACGGTGGATTACCTGAAGGAACTGGGCGTCCCGGTGCTGCGCTGGCCGGGCGGCTGCTTCGCGGACGATTACCACTGGCGGGAGGGCATTGGCGCCGCCGAAAGACGGCCCAGGCGCGTCAACGTCAACTGGGGAAAATACGTCGAGGACAACAGCTTCGGCACGCACGAGTTTCTCGGCTTTTGCAAGCTGATCGGCGCGCAACCGTATCTCGCCGCCAATGTGGGCACCGGTTCGCCGCAGGAAGTCCGCGACTGGATCGAGTACTGCAATTTCCCCAAGGGCAGCGCACTCGCCGATGAGCGCGCGGCCAACGGATCGCCGGAACCTTTCCGCGTCCGCTACTGGGGCATCGGCAACGAACTGTGGGGCTGCGGCGGCAACTTCCTGCCGCAGGCCGCCGCCGCCGAATTCCGGCGCTACGCCACCTTTGCCCGGCTGGTTGGCGACCAGGGCCGCGATAACTCCGTCTACCTGGTGGGCTGCGGCCCTTCCGGCGACGATTCCAACTGGACCCGCGGGTTCATGGACGCGATCGGCAACGGCCCGCGCCCCAACGGCTTCTCGATGCACTATTACGAAGGCGGCGCGAACGATCCCGTGCAGTTCACACCCGAAAACATGTACGCGCAGCTCAACCTGTTCCCGCGGGTCGAGCAGTCGCTGATCCACCAGCGCACGCTGCTCGATGGCTACGATCCCAACCGCCAGATCGGCCTCATCCTCGACGAATGGGGCGTGTGGGATCAACTGCGCGACGATTCGCGCGGCCGCCTGTGGCAGCAGTCCTCCATGCGCAGCGCGGTGGCCGCGGGCCTGGGGCTCAACATTTTCAACCGCCAGGCCGACAAGCTGTTCATGTGCAACATCGCGCAGTTGATCAATGTGCTGCAATCGGTGCTGCTCACCGACGGCCCGGAAGGCAAAAACTGCGTTCGCACCACCACCTACCATGCGTTCATGCTGTTCAAGCCGCACCGCTCCAAGCGGGCGTTGCGCGTGGAGTACGATGGCGCGCTCCCGGCACAGAGCTTTGGGCGCGGCGGCGGGGGTCGCGGCGGGCAGCCACTGCCGCCACCCGAGCTTTCGGTTTCCGCGTCGCGCCAGGGTTCCGACATGGTGATCAGCTTCGTCAACCCGCGCCACGATGTGGACATGGAAGTGGAGTGCGCCATCCGCGGCGCCGCTCCGAAGAGCGGCACGGCGCAGATTCTGCACGACGCCGATATCAACGCCTTCAACAGCTTCGAAAATCCGGACCGCGTGACCATCAGGAAACACGATGTGGCCGTGGAAGCCGGCGGCGTCAAGATCACGCTGCCGGCGATGTCGGTGGCGACAGTGACTTTGCAAGTGGCGTGAGAAAATACTGAAGAGAAAGGCTTCAACGCGGAGGCGCTGAGACGCGGAGAAAACTGAGAGAGAACCAAGCATATAGATTCTTGCAAAGTGCTCTCAGGGCAGGCACAGAATGACCTTCCGGTTCCTCAGTTTTTCTCTGTGTCTCTGCGTCTCCGCGTTGAAAATCTGACAGCATCATCAAGAGAAAATCCATGAAATATCGATTACTAGGCCGTACCCCCTGGAAGGTTTCCGAGATCAGCTTTGGCACGTGGGCCATCGGCAGCGCGTGGGGCCCGGTCGACGATTCCGAATCGTTCGCCGCGCTGAACAAGGCCATCGATTGCGGCGTCAACTTCATCGATACCGCCGACGTTTATGGCATGGGCCATAGCGAGCGGCTCATCGCCCGCCTCAAACGCGAACGCAAAGAGGAAATCGTGGTCGCCACCAAGGCCGGCCGCCGCCTGTCGCCTCACACCGCCGCGGGCTACACGCAGCAGAACCTCACCGGCTTTGTGGAAGACAGTCTCAAAAACCTTGCAACCGATTGCCTCGACCTGCTGCAACTCCACTGCCCGCCCACCGATGTCTATTACCAGGCCGAAGTTTTCGGCGCGCTCGACCGCCTGGTGGAAGCCGGCAAGATCCGCTATTACGGCGTCAGCGTGGAGCGCGTGGAGGAAGCTCTCAAGGCCATCGAGTTCCCGGGCGTGCGGACGGTGCAGATCATCTTCAACTGCTTCCGCCTGCGGCCGTCGGGCCTTTTCTTCGAGCAGGCCCTGCAAAAGCATATTGGCATCCTGGTGCGCGTTCCGTTAGCGAGCGGCATGCTGACCGGCAAGATGACGCGCGATTCGCAATTCGCCGCCGACGATCACCGCAACTTCAACCGTCACGGCGAGAGCTTCGACGTCGGCGAAACATTTTCCGGCGTGGATTACGAGACCGCGCTGGCCGCCGTGGAAGAAATCCGGCGCATCGTGCCGCCCGGCGTAACCATGGCGCAATTCGCTCTGCGTTGGATCCTGATGTTCGACGCCGTAACGTGCGCCATCCCCGGCGCCAAACGTCCTTCTCAAGCCGCCGACAACTGCGCGGCTTCCGACCTGCCGCCGCTCTCCACCGCCGCCATGGCCGCCATCGAGACTCTGTACAACGCCAAGATCCGCCCGCTGGTCCATCAGCGCTGGTAAGCGCCCCCTGCAAACGCTTTCAGCAATCTGTACCGGGTGATAAACTGTAGGCGTTTCTCAAACCACTTCTTAGGATCAGCTCATGCTCAGACTTGCATCTTGCGTGCTTCTTTTCTCAGCCCTCGCCGGCGCCGCCGACCTCGCCGGCACCTGGCAGTTCGAGCAGCCCGGCCGCGGCGGACGCGGCGGGCAACCGGGCGCCCCCATCGTCAACACGTTCGTCTTCAAGGTGGACGGAGCCAAGTTCACCGGCGCCTACGCCACGCCGCAACAGGTTCTCGAGATCGTCAACGGCTCCATCAATGGCAGCGAAATTACGTTCGAGACCTCTGACGATCACAGCACCATCCCTCCACGCACCGCCAATTACACGGGCACTCTCGAAGGCGATCAGTTGACCCTGACCCTTGTGATGGGCCAGCCAGGCGCCCGCGGCGGCCGGGGGCCTCAAACATCCGTCACCGCGCAAGCCACTCGTGTCACCAGCCCCGAGCAGGCCGCCCTCGATGAAGCCATCGCGGCCGCGGTGCAAGCCGGCCGCGGCGGACGCGGCGGCGCCGGCGCTGCTGGACGTGGAGGCGCACCCGCGCCCATGATCCTCAAGAAGATCAGCTCCGACACGGTGTTTCACCCCGCCAATCCGCATCCGCCCTTCGCGCCGTTCAAGCCCATCCAGCCCAACGGTTTCGCCAAGACCCCGCCCATGGGTTGGAACAGTTGGAACAAGTTCGCCGGCCGCGTGGATGACAAATCCGTCCGCGAGATGGCCGACGCCATCGCTTCATCCGGCATGCGCGACGCCGGCTATATCTACGTCAACATTGACGACACCTGGGAAAAAGGCCGCACCGTCGATGGCGTCTGGGTGCCCGGCCGCGATAAAGACGGCAACATCCTCACCAACGAAAAATTTCCCGACATGAAAGCCCTGGCCGACTACGTCCACTCCAAGGGCCTCAAGCTCGGCATTTATTCCGGACCCGGCCCCAGAACCTGCGCTGGATACGAAGCCAGCTACGGCCACGAAGAGCAGGATGCCAAGACCTGGGCAAAATGGGGCATCGACTATCTGAAATACGACTGGTGCAGCGGCAACCAGGTCTACCAGGGATCCGAGCACCCCTCCGCGTATGAGAAGATGGCGCTGGCCCTGCGCGCGACCGGCCGCGACATCATCCTCAGCCTCTGCCAGTACGGATGGCTCAACGTGGGCGAATGGGGCGCCGCTGCCGGCGGCAACCTCTGGCGCACCACCGGCGATATCAGCGATAACTGGAATTCCATGTCGCACATCGGCTTCGATATGCAAATGGGCCGCGAGAAATACGCCGGCCCCGGCCACTGGAACGACCCCGACATGCTCGAAATCGGCAACGGCGGCATGACCAAAACCGAGTACCAGACTCACATGAGTCTCTGGTCGATACTGGCCGCTCCGCTGCTGGCCGGCCACGACGTCCGCACCATGCCCGACTACATCGCGGACATCCTGCTCAACAAGGAAGTGATCGCGATCGACCAGGACCCCGCCGGCATTCAGGGCACACGCGTCAGCCAGATTGGTCCCGCGGGCTACACCCTGGAAGTCTGGAAGAAGCCGCTGGCGAAAGGCGTCGCGGTCGGCCTTTTCAATCGCAGCCTGGACACCGCCCGCATGACGGTGAAATGGGCTGACGTCGGCATCGCCGCCGGGAACCCCAAGGTCCGCGACCTTTGGGCTCACCGCGACATAACCAACGCCGCCACCGAGTACTCCGTGAACGTGCCCTCGCACGGCGTGGTGATGCTGCGGGTGGAGTAACTGTCTAGGCTCGCGAAAGCGATACAAAAGTGGATAAACGCGGTCCCCGGCACCGAACCGCGAGTGTTAACGAGCGGCCAGCTCCAGGGCTGCGTGGCGGCCGCTCACCAACGCTCGCGGTTCGGTGCTGGGGAGATCGCGATGCCATCCACTTTTATGTCGCGCACACCCCGCCGCCTTGTGTAACCGCTGACATCATGGCATACTGATAATAGGTTTTTGGGCCTATTTATATAAAAATGGTCGCGATGGTATCAGAACGGCGAGGGGAGTCTGGTGTGCAGGATCTAACGGCATTTGTTTTCAATATCATGCGCTTCGCCACGCATGACGGGCCGGGCATCCGCACGGTGGTCTTCTTCAAAGGCTGCCCGCTTTCCTGCTGGTGGTGCCATAACCCCGAAAGCCAGAGTTTCCTGCCCGACGTCCTCTACTTCGAAGACCGCTGCCGGCACTGCCTGGAATGCGCCGCCGTCTGCCCGGAACACGCCATCAGCGAAATCGACGGGGTCGTGCAAACTTCCGCCGCCTGCGCGTTGTGCGGCACTTGCACCACGGTCTGTATGGCCGAGGCCCGCCAGATCGCCGGCCAGCGCTACACGTTGGACGAATTGATCGCCGAGGTCGAAAAAGACGTCGTCTTCTATGACGAATCCGGCGGCGGCGTCACGCTCTCCGGCGGCGAGCCCCTGTCTCAGCCAGTCTTCGTCGCTTCCTTTCTGGCAGCCTGCCGCGAACGCGGCATCCGCACCGCCATGGAAACCTGCGGCTTGGCCCAGCCGGCCGTCTTTGCGCAGACCGCGCTGCAGGCTGATCTGGTGCTCTTCGATCTCAAACTGATCGACCCCGCCAGACACCTCCAGTACACCGGCGTCTCCAACGAGTTGATCCTGCGCAATCTGGAAAGACTGATGGCCGAGCGGCGGCCGCTCACCGTGCGCATCCCGGTAATCCCCGGCGTCAACGACTCCACCGAAGAGATCGGCAGATTCGTGGCATACTTGAGCCGTGTGCGGCCCCCGGCCATCGAGTTGCTCCCTTACCATCGAATCGGCGCCGACAAGTACCGGCGCCTGGGTTTGCCCTACAAGCTGCCTGACACGCCGCAGCCGGCCGCGGCGGACCTGGCGCCCTTTCGCAATGCTTTGACCGAAGCCGGATTGAACGTGGTTCCATTAAGCCCAGGAGTCTGAATATGATGACGGAACGAGTTGCTCACTTGCGCCAGGCCAGCCTGGATACCAAGCCGTCGCTTTCGCTCGAACGCGCGGCGCTGCTTACCGAGTTTTACCGGCAAGCGCCACCGCTCTCGCCACCCATGCTGCGGGCCGGCGCGCTCCAGTACATCCTGGAGCGCCGCGCCATCTACATCGGTCCCGAAGAGCTGATCGTCGGCGAACGCGGACCACGGCCCAAGAGCACACCCACCTATCCCGAACTCTGCTGCCACTCGATGGAGGACTTCCAGATCCTCGACACGCGCGAGAAGATTTCCTACTGCGTCGATGACGAGGCCCGCCGCATCCAGCGGGAGGAGATTATCCCCTACTGGCAAGGCCACAGCATGCGCGACCGCATGTTCGCCGAGATGACGCCCGAATGGAAGAACGCCTACGAGGCGGGCGTCTACACGGAATTCATGGAGCAGCGCGCTCCCGGCCACACCGTTTTGGGCGACATCATTTACCGCAAAGGCCTGCTCGAACTGAAACGCGAGGCCGCCGAAAGTCTCGCCCACCTCGACTACTTCAACGATCCGCGGGCTTACGACAAGGAGCAGGAACTGCGCGCCATGTCGATCGCCGCCGATGCCGTCATCCGTTTCGCGGAGCGCCATGCCGAAAAGGCCGATGAGCTGGCCGCCGCCGAAACCGATCCGCGGCGCAAGGCCGAACTGGAGAAGATCGCCGCCGTCTGCCGCCACGTGCCCGCCCACGCCCCGCGCAGTTTCTGGGAAGCCATACAGGCCTACTGGTTCACGCACCTCAGCGTCATCACCGAACTGAACACTTGGGACTCCTTCAACCCCGGCCATCTCGACCAGCATCTCTATCCCTTCTACCAGCGCGATCTCGACTCGGGCACGCTCACCCGCGAGGAAGCACGCGAGCTGCTCGGCTGCTTCTGGGTAAAATTCAATAACCAGCCGGCTCCGCCCAAGGTCGGCGTCACGGCCGCCGAAAGCGGCACTTATACGGATTTTTGCAACATCAACACCGGCGGCCTGAAATCCGACGGTTCCTCGGCCGTCAACGATCTCACTTACTTAGTTCTCGACGTCATCGATGAGATGCGCCTGCTGCAGCCGTCTTCCAATCTTCAACTTAGTAAGAAGAATCCGGACCGCTTCCTGAAGCGCGGGCTGGAAATTGTGCGCAAAGGCTGGGGCCAGCCATCCATATTCAACGCCGATATGGTGGTGGAAGAACTGTTGCGGCAGGGTAAGTCCATCGAAGACGCCCGCGCCGGAGGCATTTCCGGCTGTGTGGAAACCGGCGCTTTCGGCAAGGAAGCCTACATCCTTACGGGCTATTTCAACCTGCCTAAGGTTCTGGAGCTTACTCTCACCAACGGTTTCGACGCGCGCACCGGCAAACAGGTCGGCATGGAATCCGGCGACCCGCGCGCCTTCCAGACTTACGACGACCTGCTGGCCGCCTTCCGCAGGCAGTTACATTACCTGGTGGACGTCAAGATCCGCGGCAACAATGTCATCGAGCGGCTGTACGCCCGCAGTATGCCGGCGCCGTACCTCTCCCTGCTGGTGGACGACTGCATCGCCAAGGGCGGCGATTATAACAACGGAGGCCCGCGCTACAATACCACCTACATCATGGGCGTGGCGCCCGGCACCACTACGGACAGCCTGGCGGCCCTCCAGTATCACGTCTTCGACCACAAAAACGTCTCAATGGACGAGCTGCTGGCAGCCCTGCGCGTCAACTTCGAAGGCTACGAGAAGACGCGGTTGATGCTCTGGAACAAGACGCCCAAGTACGGCAACGACGATCCCTACGCCGACGAAATCCTGACTCAGGTCTTCAATATATTCTTCGACGAAATCAATGGCCGCCCCAACACCAAGGGCGGCTCTTACCGCGTGAACTACCTGAGCACCACCTGCCACGTCTATTTCGGCTCGGTGACCGGCGCCACGCCCGATGGCCGCAAGGCCTGGGAGCCGCACTCCGACGGCATCTCGCCCGCACAGGGCGCCGACCGCCGCGGCCCAACCGCGGTCATCAAGTCCGCCGCCAAGATGGACCACGCCCGCACCGGTGGCACGCTCTTGAACCAGAAGTTCACGCCCAAGCTTGTGGAAGGCCCCGAGGGCCTCGACAATATGGCGCACCTGGTCCGCAGTTACTTCAAGCTCGACGGCCACCACATCCAGTTCAACGTAGTAACCGCCGAAACCTTGCGCGAAGCGCAGGCCGAGCCCGAAAAGCACCGCGACCTGATCGTGAGAGTGGCCGGCTACAGCGACTACTTCTGCGACCTGACCCCGGCCCTGCAAAACGAAATCATCGCGCGGACCGAGCAGACGGGCTGGTAGAGCACGCCTTTCTCGCCCGGCCGCAATTCAGTTTCACGATTCGCGGCGGTTACGCAGAGGCGCTGGTTCCCCGAACGGGCACGCTCGTTTCGGCGGTCGTGGGATCAATGACGCAGGACACCGCGCTGACCCGGTTAACCGGAAAACCTCCGCGCGTGGCGTGCTCACGGACCGCGGCTTCGTCCGGCGCAATGTAGATACAGTAGAGTTTATCGCCCGTGACGTAACTCTGCACCCACTGCACGTCGGGCCCCATACCCCGCAGCACGCTGCATGATTTCTGCGATATCGCTTGCAGTTCGGCGGCAGACAACTTTCCGACGCCAGGGATCTCCCGTTCGATCACGTACTTCGGCATAGAATTCCCTCCCGGTTCCAGATTCTAGCAAAGTACCTCTTGAATAGTCGAATTCGATTCCCGTCAGCCTGGCGATTGGCGGCGGGCGGGCCCATCTACCGCTTCGCCTGCAGCAAGAGCAACCAGGCTTCCGCCGTGGGCTTCGCCATCACCCGTCCCGCCGCTTCCGTTGTCTGCGTCTTCCCCGTCCGCGGGTCGAACCACAAGCCTGTGTAGCTTTCCCGCGGCAGCGCCTCGGTGAACTTCACCGACGGCCCCGAGAGCGAATACACCAGCACGGTCTCGCCGCGGCCGTCCGCCAGGCACCAGGTTGTGTCGGGATCGGCCGTCATGCCGTCGCGCGGCTGCATGTTCATCAGGCTCCACGCCAGGTGCTCGCGCACGAAGGCGTCCAGCGGCGTTCGGTCCACCGTTGTGCCCTGCCCCTGCCCCGCAGACGGATTGCGCATCAGCGCCTCCGCGCCACCGGCCATCAGAATCGGAATCGGCCCTGCGCCGCTATTCCAGGCCACGATGGCTTTCTCCGGATACCGGTCGTGATATTCCCGCACCTGCCGGTAGACCTGCCGCGGCGTGGTATCCGGCGGAGCATCGCCCGCGCCCCGGTTGAAATCCGCGGTGATGGCTTCGCGGAACGCCAGGTTCTTCCCGCCCGGCGGCGCCCACAACGCGCCATCCGGCCGGTATTGCCAATACCGCATGTCGATCACCGCAACCTGCCGCGCGCGGGCCTGGTTGGCCAGAATCGCGTCGGTGATGTCTTTGCTGGTGGCCAGCTCGATGCGCGCCGGGCGGCCGGTCTGCTTTTCCCATTCCGCCACCGTGTCCTGAAAGAACTCCTGGAACGAAAGCGGACCGGCGAACTGCGCTCCGAGCGAGAAGAACAGGTTGCGCGCGCCCGCCAACTCATCCAGCTCATGCGCAATGAAGGCGCGGTGCAGCGCGCGCCGCGCGGGGTTGGAGACGTCGTAGACCTGGTTGGCGACGTGGATGTGATTCCCGGGCTCGATGGGCGGCGGCTCAGGCAGCCCCGTATCATTGATGTTGTTGGCGGGCCGCCACGGATAATCCACCCAGTGCGGTGGAATCTCCAACAGGTTATGCGTGTTGTAGATGTTGTGATAGAAGACCAGGCCGTGCTGGCCGCAGAGCCTTGCGAACTCGCTCAAGCGCTCGTAATACCAGGGGTTGAAGCGCGAGAGGTCGAACCGGCTCAGCCCGTCCGAAGCTGTTCCCTTCCCGCTGCGCGCCCACGGCATTTCATAGAACGGCGCCCACACGTTGCCGTCCGGCCGCATGACGGTCGAGTGCTCGTCGCGCCGGCGGTCGTACCATAGCCCGGGAATCGACTGATAAAACGGCGTCCCGTCCAACACCATGCGGTCCGCCAAAGCCGGCAGGTCCTCGGTGAGCCCCGGTCCGGTCCGTCCAGGCACAAAGCGCGTCACCGAGACGCCGCCCACTTCGAGCGCTTCCGCCGGGACTTCCTGCCCGCGCCACCAGCCCTCATTCACTACGCCGCCCCACAGCGTCTTTCCGTCCACCACGAATCGCCCGTGGACGATTTCTACGGCGTGGGCTGTTCCTGGTTCCGCCGCCGGCGTCGCGGCATGCGTGCTCTTCGCCGGGTGGAACTCCGCGACGCGCGGCGCCGCATCATCGGCCACGGCCGCTACCGGCGCGAGCTTTGCTCCCGTTCTCCTCGCCAACTGCGTTTCATAGAGCGGATCCGGCGAACGCTTTACGACGTTCCCGGCTCCATCCGGCCCGCGCACTTCGATTTCTTCCGCATCGCAGTTCCACACCACCGAGTTGGCCGCCGTCCATCCGGCGCCTTGCGCCCGCGTACTGTCATTGGTCAGCCGGATTCCGGCGCCCTCGATTTTCACGCGCTCGTAGAGCACGCCCGAAGCCCAGCTCTCGAACGACCCGCTAGGCCCCAGCGCCGCTTGCGCCGTCGAATCCAGAAACACGTTGGGGCCGCCGGCCAGCATCCCAATGGCGAAATCGTTCATGCCCTGCTCGCTGGCCGACTGGCGCACCAGCACCTGCTGGCCCTCCACCAGAAAGCTCTGGCGCCGGTAACCGCCCGGTTCCGAAACCGGCTCTTCACTGCGGCAAGCTTCAATGGTGACGCGCCGCGCCCGCGCGCCCACGCGCACCGCCGAGGCGGCGAAGTGCCGTGCCACCACGCGGCGCACCCAGGCATCTTCCACGCGGTCGAGCATCACCGCAATCCACGAGTGTGCTTCGTCGCGCGGATTGGCGGCGTCAAATTCGCTCTCGAGCGTGAGGTTCTCAATTCCGATATGCGCGACTGGCGAAGCCGCGGTGTACTTCGCGGCCGTGCCGCCGCCGTAGCGCCGCTCGAGCGCCGTGGTCACCGGCGCATCTACCGTGATCTGGTTCCGCTCCGCATCCACGGCGGTCACGGTGCGGTCCCAAACCAGATTGCGCGATCCCGGCGCCCAGTCCAACCTCTGATTGGCATACGTGCCGGGGAGCCCGGTCATCTTCAGCGCCGCAATCCAGGCCGCGGTGCTCGGCCGCGTGATCACTACACGGTCGCCGGCCCGCAATCCGGCGAGGTTGTCAAGAGTGAGCACGCGCCCGCCGGCCGGCACTGTCTCATCGGTGATGTTCGCCGCCGGTCCGGTCGAAGGGTCCGCCGCCGCGCCGGCTTCAATCAGCGTTCGGCGTCCCTGGCCCGCCGCCACAATGATAGCCTGGCCCTGGCCGCGCAGCACCACGCCGCTCGAAAGGATCCGCAGACGTCCGCCCACACGGTAGCGCCCCGCGCGTAGCAGCACCGCGCCGCGAAAGCCATTCGCCTGAAGAGGCAGCGCCGCCACATGATCGATGGCGCCCTGTAACAGCGCCGTGTCATCCCCGCCGCCCGGCCTCACTGCGATGGCCGCGGCAACCGCCGGCGGGGCCACGCCTCCGCCTCCATATCCGGCGTGCGAAAAATCGATGGCCGTCTGCGCTCCCGCCACGGCGGCCATCAGGAGCAGCGCCGCCGCCACAATGGGTGCTTCCAAAGCCCGCAGGGCGAAAGAGCATAGCGCAGGGCGCGAGCCCCGGGTCTGCATAGCAAATCGGCGAGCCCCGGAACGGGGCAATAGAAGCATTCGTCTCCAACTCTTCCGCCCCGTTCCGGGGCTCCACCGTGCCTCACGCTCTTCCCAGTGCTTACGCGCTGGGCTAATATCTGACGCCCCTCCGGGGCTGGAGTTGCGGCAGAATCGCCGCCGGCTGCCAAAAATTGGAGCAGTTGTAATGCACAGCGCCGCCGCGCGAACCCAGGTTCGAGCTAGGCCTTTCACGCTACTCTTCCTCCGGCGGCTTCTTGTGTTTGGGCTTCTTGCGCAGGGCTTTCGGCTGAATGGTCTTGGCCGGGGGAATGCGCCCCACGCGCTCGCGCGCGATGGCTCTTATCTCTTTGCCCAGATCAAAGCTTTTCTTCTTGCGTGCCAAGCAACCCCCGCAACGTGGTAGCCAGCATCTCCGGCGTGAATGGCTTTTGCAGAAAGCTCACGCGCCCCGGCGCGGCCTCCACGAGGGCCGTCAGATCCACCGGATACCCGCTGGCCGCCAGCACGCGCAGTTTCCGGTTGGCGTGGAGCATGCGCAATGCCAGCTCATCCATGCTCATGCCGGACATGCTGCCATCCAGCACCGCGACGGCAAAGGCCGCCGGATCGGCTTCCACCAGCGACCAGGCTGCGTCCGTGGATTCCACCGTGGTCACCGAGTAGCCCAGGCGGCCCAGATACAGGCTCAGCATGCGAAGCAGCGGCGGCTCGTCGTCTACCACCAGAATTCTTCCGGAGGCGAAAGGCATGTCTTATATAAGCTATATCATTTCCCTAAGAAATACCTTCCGGGATGATTTCCGCGCCGGGGCTGCAAACGCGTCATGATGATAAGGGGCAAATCGCCTGAAAGGGAACCGCCCGATGCGGCATTTCGTGGATGGAGGCATCATGAAGCGCGTACTCGTTTCCTTGTTTCTGAGCGCGGCACTGGGCGCCATTACGGCGCAAGCGGCCGACCTGCCGGTGAAGCAGGTGGTTCTTTACAAGCATGGCATTGGATTCTTCGAACGATCCGGAACGCTCGGTCCCGGCGAATCGGCGCGGCTCGATTTCAACGCGTCCGACATGAACGATGTCCTGAAATCGCTGACGCTTGAAGAGCGCGGCGGCGGCAAGATCTCCGGCCTGCGCTACGATTCCATGGACCCGCTCAGCCACCGCCTGGCCGAGTTTCCGTTCGAGATCGGCGATGACCAGTCGCTGGCCGCCATCTTTGGCCGGATGCAAGGGTCGCGCGTGGAGTTGAAGGTCGGCAGCGACACCTTCGCGGGCGCGATTGTCGGGGGCCGCGTGGTGGCCGGCACCGATAAGCAGGCGGAACGCGAGTACCTGACGCTGCTGCTCGATAGCGGCGAGATGCGCACGCTCGATCTGGCCGCCGCTACCAGCATCCGCTTCACCGATCCCAAGTTGCAGGCCAACTTCAAAGACTACCTGGCCGCCGTGGCCGCCGCACGATCCAAGGATAAGCGCAGCGTCTACATCGATTCCACCGACGCGCGGCAGCGAGAGATTGTGGCCAGCTACACGATTCCCGCGGCGGTTTGGAAATCGAGCTATCGCCTGATGCTGGGCGAGAAAGGCCAGCCGGTTCTGGAAGGCTGGGCGATTGTCGATAACACCACCGGCGAGGATTGGAACAAAGTACAGCTCTCGCTGGTTTCCGGCCGGCCGATTTCGTTTGTGAGCCAGCTCTACGCGCCCAAGTACCTGCAACGCCCCGGTGCGGAACTGGCGGACGACAACGCCGCGCGGCCGGTGGTGCATGACGAAGCTTTTGGCATCTCCATGGGTGCGCTTGCTGGTGGTGGTGGCGGCCGCGGAGGCCCGGGCGGCGTGATCGGCGGGATTGTGGGCGCAGTACCTCCGCCCCCCGCGACGCCGGCGCCGGGGCAGATGGCGAGGACCGGCAATTACTTTAATACTGCAATGGCATCGACAGCCGAAAGCGTCGAGGTCTCCGAGCTGAAAGTCTCCCCCAGCACCATCGTCGCAAGCGCGTCGGCCGGCGAGTTGGGAGAGCTGTTCGAATACCGCATCGCCCAGCCGGTCACCATTCGCAAGGACGAATCGGCCATGCTGCCCTTCCTGCAACAGGCTATCGAGGGCCGCAAGCTGCTGATCTATTCCGACCAGAGCTCGCAGCATCCCACCAACGCCGCCGAGCTGACTAACACCAGCGGCAAGACGCTCGATGGCGGGCCCATCACCGTCTATGACGGCGGCGCCTACGGCGGCGAAGCGCTGATGGAGACGCTCAAGGCCGGCGATAAACGCCTCATCAGCTACGCCGTCGACCTGGGCACGCGCATCACCGACGCCTTCAATTCCAAGACCGCCGTGGTGCGCGAAATCCACGCCACGCGCGGCGTCATCACCGCGAAATCCGCCATGGAAGAGACCCGCACTTACACCATCCGCAACGTGGATCAAAAGGCCAAAACACTGATCCTGGAGCATCCGCTGCGAGGCGGTTTCACCCTGCTCAATCAGAAGCCCGCGGAGAAGACCGCCGGCGCGTACCGCTTCGAAATCCAGCTCGCCGCGGGCGCCACGCAGGAATTCCCCGTCACCGAGGAGCGCGTGTTCGACCAGTCGTACCAGGTCGGCAATATGACCCCCGATATCCTTCTGACCTACATTCAGAACCGCAACCTCACCCTTAGCGATGCCGCGCGCCGCCAGTTGCAGCGCATCGCCGACCAGAAATCTCAGATCGTCGAGAACGACCTCGCCTTGCAGGATACCCAGGGGCAGCTTCGCGATCTGAACACCGACGAGCAACGCATCCGCGAGAACATCAACAGCCTGAACCGGGTCAGCAGCCAGCAGCAGCTTGTGCAGAATTACGCCAAGCAGTTGGATGCGAGCGAGCAGCAGCTCGCGCAACTGCGCGACCACCAGGCGGAGTTGCAAAAGAAGAAGACCACGCTGCAGGGCGAACTCGACAAGCTGATTGAAGCCCTCGCGTTTTAGTACAGTGGCATAAGCCACTGTGAAGCTCGCAATTATCGGATACGGCAACGTGGGCCGCGCCTTGGCGCGACTCCTGCGGCAGAAGCGCCGCGAATTCCCGTTCACAATTACCGGCATCCACACGCTGCGGCACGGCACCGCGGTGAACCCGGCCGGCCTCGCTGAAGACCCGCCGATGGGGCCGCGTGCGGCATCCATCGAAGAATTCCTGGACGCCGCCCGCGCCCAGATCGCGGTCGAGTTGACCACGCTCGATCCCACCAGCGGGCAGCCGGCGATTGCCCACATCCGCGCGGCTTTCGCCCGCGGCATGCACGTGGTGACTGCCAACAAAGGCCCCATCGCGCACGCTTTCGCCGACCTGCGCGAAGAAGCGGCGCGCCGGGGCCTGGGCTTCCGTTTCGAATCGGCCGTGATGGATGGCGCGCCGGTCTTCAACCTGTGGCGCTACACCATGCCCGGCGTGAAGGTGCTGGGCTTTACCGGCGCGCTCAATTCCACGTCGAAGATCGTGGTCCAGACCATGGAGCAGGGCGGCTCATTCGACGAGGGCCTGGCCCGCGCGCGTTCCATGGGAATCACGGAAGCCGATGGAGCCTACGACATCGAGGGCTGGGATTCCGCCGCCAAGACCGCCGCGCTGGCCAACGTCCTGATGGATGCGCGCACCACCCCGCAGCAGGTTCTCGACGCGCGGCATTGCGCGGCTGACGCCGGCGCGCGTGCGGGAACTCGGCAGGAAGGGCAAGACCGTGCGGCTGATCAGCCGCGGCCGGCGCACCGGCTCGAAGCTTTCCCTGCGCGTGCGCGCCGAAGTGCTGGACCGCTGCGACATCCTGGCCTCCACGCCGGGAACGTCCAACATCATTCTGTTTCACACCGACCTGATGGGCACGTTCGGCACCGTGTCGATCGACCCGCACGTGGAGCAGACGGCCTATGGCGTGTTCAGCGACCTGGCGGATCTGCGTTTACTTTGTCACTGAGAAGCGTCGATCATGCGGACGCCATAGGCGGCGAATTCGCCATCCGCGGTAATGAGAGTCAGGTCTTCGCACTGCGCCTGGGCGATGAGCATCCGGTCGAACGGATCGGCGTGATACAGGGGCAGGTTTCGCACGGCCAGGGCATGAGGGAAGGTGATGGAAAGCGGTTGGAATCCGGCCGCCAATAACGCAGCGGTATAATCGGCCGGTATTTCCTTGGACCGCACCCGGCCCACGGTCCACTTGACGGATATTTCCCATACGGAAGCGGAGCTGATGAAGACCTCCGAGTCCGGCCGCAGGATGGCGATTCGGGCGCGCCTGCCAAGCTTCTTGCTGTCCTGCAACCACCAGATCAGCGCATGTGTATCCAGGAGGAGGTTCATTGCCCGATGCCGAATCCTTTAAGAATCTCCGGAGGGAGCGGCGCATCAAAATCTTCGCTGACCCAGATCTTCCCCTTCAGCATACCCAGCGTCTTCCGGAAATCCTTCTTTTTCTCGACCGGCATCAAGCGCACCTTGGGCTTGCCCGCTTTGGCAATAATGATGACTTCACCGGACACGGCTTCTTCCACCAGGCTCGACAGGTGGGTTTTCGCGGCATGGATATTGATGGTCTTCATGGACTAAACTAAGTTTAGTTTACTACACAATAACCTGGTGCGATGCGACCGAAACGGGTACTCAATGAAAATCGTGCGAATCGGCGGCGGCGCCGGCTTGCAGACCTTGGATGCGGCCGGCTTTTACCGAGATCACGCCATCCTGATTCTGCAGCACGCCATCGATCAGCAGGAAACGCGCGCCTAGCACGGCGAATTTGTAGCGGTCGAAGGTGGGCGGAGTGATGATCGCATTCATGATGCCGGTCTCGTCTTCCATGCTGAGGAAGACGAAACCTTTGGCCGTGCCGGGGCGCTGGCGCACCACCACCGATCCGGCGATGCGCACTACACGGCCGTTGGGAACGTGCGCCAGGTCGATGGCGCGTGTCACGCGCAGCGCGTTCATCTCCGGACGGCGGTAGGCCATGGGGTGCTTGCCGATGGTCAGGCCGGTGCCGTGGTAATCGGCGTAGAGGCGCTCATCGGTATTCATGCGGGCGAGCGGCGAAGGCTCGCCGGTTTCTTCCAGCGGCGCGAGCAGCGGGCCCACCGGAAGAATGGAGCGCTGCGCCTGCCAGAGCGCATCGCGGCGGTGCGCCAGTTCGAGCGGGTTGAGAGCGCCGATTTCCGCCAGGCGGTTGAGCTCGTCCTTGCGCAGTTCGGGGACGCGGAGGGTCAGGTCGTCAATGCTGCTGAAAGGACGGGCGGCGCGCGCGTGCAATATGGCTTGCGCGGCTTGCTCGCGCAGGCCGCGGGCATAGCGGAGACCGAGGCGGAGATGGAGGGCCGGCAGGCCGAAGCGCCTGCCCCACGATGCAGGCTCTGCCCCACGCTCGATGGTGCAGAGCCAGTCTGATTTGGTCACGTCTACGGGCAAGACGCGCAGGCCGTGGCGCTGCGCGTCTTTGATGAGAATGGCGGGCGAATAAAAACCCATGGGCTGGTTGTTGAGCATGGCGCAGGTGAAGGCCGCCAGGTAATGGCACTTCAAATAGGCGCTGGCATAGGCCAGCAGCGCAAAACTCGCCGCGTGCGATTCCGGAAAGCCGTAGAGCGCGAACGACGTGATGGCGCGCACGATGTTTTCCTGCGCCTGCGCCTCGATGCCGTTGCGGGTCATGCCCGCGCGCAGCTTCACTTCGATTTCCGCCATGCGCCGTTCCGACCGTTTGAAGCCCATGGCGCGCCGCAGTTCTTCGGCTTCGCCACCGGTGAATCCGGCCGCGATCATCGCCATGCGCAGCAACTGCTCCTGGAAGAGCGGCACGCCCAGCGTGCGCCGCAGCACCGGTTCGAGCGAAGGATCGAGACAATCCACGGCTTCCCGGCCCTGCCGGCGGTTGAGATACGGGTGCACCATCTTGCCTACGATGGGACCGGGGCGGATGATGGCCACCTGCACCACGATGTCGTAAAACCGCGCCGGCTTCATGCGCGGCAGCGCGGACATCTGCGCGCGGCTCTCCACCTGGAACATGCCGACGGTATCGGCCTTTTGCAATGCCGCGAAGACCGCCGGATCGCCGGCGGGCAGGTGCGCCAGGTCGACCCGCTCGCCATAAGACCGCGGGATCAGTTCCAGGCACTCTTCGATCACCGCCATCATGCCGAGACCGAGCAGGTCGACTTTGATGATCTTCATATCGGCGCAGTCTTCTTTGTCCCACTGCACCACTACGCGGCCGGGCATGCTGGCCGGTTCGAGCGGCACGACGGAATCGAGCTGGCCCTGGCAGATCACCATGCCGCCGGAATGCTGGCCCAGGTGGCGCGGCAGATCCTGCGCCATGCGATAGAGCTCGAAAAATTTGCGCACGCGCGGCTGGCTGATATCGAGGCCGGCATCGCGGAACTGGCGCTCGGTGGTGTCCTTGGGATCTTTCCATTCCCAGGTGTGCGCCAGGCTGGAAAGTTTTTCGAGGGTGGTGATTTCAAAGCCCAGCGCCTTGCCCACTTCGCGCGCGGCGGAGCGGCCGCGATAAGTGATGACGTTGGCGGTCATGGCCGCTCCCAGTTTGCCGAAGCGCTGGTAGACGTGCTGGATCACGCGCTCGCGCTGGTCGCCGCTAGGCAGGTCGATATCGATATCGGGCCACTCGCCGCGCTCCTCGGAGAGGAAGCGCTCGAAGAGCAGGTCCATGCCGACCGGATCGACCGCGGTGATTTCGAGCGAATAGCAGACGGCGCTGTTGGCCGCCGAACCGCGGCCCTGCGCCAGGATGTGGTTCTCCTGGCAGAAGCGCACAATGTCCCAGACCACCAGAAAATATCCGGGGAGATCCAATTTTTCGATGAGCGCCAGCTCGCGCTCAATCTGCCGGCGGGCGTGCTCGTGATATGGCTGGTAACGGCGCCGCGCGCCTTCGTCCACGCGTTTGCGCAGGAATGACATCTGCGTTTCACCGTCCGGCACGGGATAGCGCGGGAAGCGGTAGCCCAGGTCATCGAGGGTGAATTCGAGCCGCTCGGAAATGGCGCGGGTGTTGGCGATAGCTTCCGGCAGGTCGGCAAACAGGCGAGCCATCTCAGCCGGAGTCTTCACGTGGCGTTCGGAGTTGCGCTCGAGCAGGCGCCCGGCATCCATGAGCGTGACGTGGCGGCGGATGCAAGTGAAGACGTCCAGCAACTCGCGCTGCGCCGGCGCGGCGTAGGCCACTCCGTTGGTGGCGGCAATCGGGATACCCAGGCGGCGCGCGCGTGCCACGGTGGCCTGGTTGTGCGCTTCCTCTTCGCGATGGTAGTGGCGCTGCAGTTCGGCGTAGAGATGGCGGGGTCCGAAGATTTCGAGCAGGCGCGCGTCGGGATGGCGCGTGAGACAGATGAGGCCTGGGGAAAATTCCGCAATCTCATCGAGCGAGGCCGCGCCTTCGCCCTTTTTGGCGCGCAGCTTCATGCGCGTGATCAGGCGGCAAAGGTTGCGGTAGCCTTCGCGGGTCTCCACAAGGAATGGATATGTGCGGCCGTTGGTGCAGGTGATTTCCGCGCCGATGTGCGCGCGCACTCCGGCTTGGCGCGCGGCCATGTGAAAGCGAGGTGCGCCGTAGAGGCCATTGCGGTCCATGATGGCCATGGCCGGCATTGCGAATTGGGCGCAGGCGCCGGCCAGGTCCTCGGGGACGGCGGCGCCTTCCAGGAAGCTGAAGGCGGAGCGGGCGTGCAGTTCGACGTAGTCAGTCATAACTGCCTTCCAGGAACCAGCCGCGCGGGCAGCAGTAGAGGCGGTAGAGCGCGCCGTCGGAGAGCGCGATGTCCCATTCGTCGCGGAGCCACGGGTCGGCGGTCCACCAGTCGCCGGATGTGCGCCAGGGGCCGGCGAGGTCGAGGATCTTGCCGCGAATGCCCTCGGCGGCAACGAAGTTGGGCTGGCCGAAAGCCAGCGAGACGTGCGCGGCGCGCGGGGGGCGGAACAGGCGCAGCGAGAGCTTAGGAGGGCGGACCCCCTGGTCCGCGGCCGGCCCCCTGGCCGGCCTTCTTGCGGGTCCAGGGAGACCCACGCGGACCGGGGTGTCCGCCCCCCTAAAAGCCATCATCCGGAACGCATCCGGCCGATGCGTGTCAACCAGTTCCGGTGAGCCCACGCGTCCTTCGCCCACGATGGCCTGGATGCGCGCCAGCGTCAGCTCCAGCTTCACCGGCTCAGGCGTCACCGGCACAAACAGGCTGCTCTGTGCGGCCCGCGGCTTCACCGGCTCCATGGCGAGCCGCACATGCATCACGGGCGCGGCCGGGGAATGCGCCGCCAGATCAAGCTGCAGCAGCTTGAGAAACGTTTTGGTATCGAGCGACGGCACGGGCAGCCGCAGAATGCGCTCGTGGATGGCGCGGGTTTCCAGCTTCAGCCGCAATCGCAGCTCATTGGTGGCCAGGCCGCGTGTCGCCAGGCGCGTGGCCAGCCCGTTGATGAGCCGCGATAGCACGAAGGCCAGCGGCTCCAGCAGCTCCACCGGATACTCCAGTTCCAGTTCGTCTTCGAAACCGAGCGGCTCCTCGAGCGGCGCCAGTTTGCGCTCGGCTTCGCCGCGCGCCAGTTCGCGCAGATGCAGACCTTCCGGGCCCAGGCGCTCGGCGATGCCCAGCGGCGGCAAAGCCGCCATGTCGCGAAAGCGGCGGATGCCCCAGCGTTCCAGCGTTTCCAGCAATTCCGGCGAAGGCCCGAGCAGGGCCAGCGGCAACGCGCCCAGGAACTTGGCTTCATCGCCATAAGGAATGATGCTGACGCCGGGAAACCCGCGCGCCGCGCAAATGGCCGCATCCGGGTTGGCGGCCAGCGCCAGGCTGGCTTCGACGCCCACTTCCGAAGCGCGCCGTGCGATGGAGGCGGCGACATCCTGCGGCAGGCCGAAAAGCCGGTCGAGGCCGGAAGCGTCCAGCGTGACGGTGTGGGGAGCGGTCTGCTCCACCACCGGCGAAAACTCGAAGGCCAGCGCGGTCAGAGCGCCACTGCCGTGAAGACAGGCGAACATACCATTGTTCTCTTCGTGGAAGTTGCCCGCGCTTGCATGCCGCGCAGCAGGCGCGCGACGCGCGGCACGCCGCTCCATTCGGCCCGCTCACGCGCGCATTCCAGCATGAGCGAGGCGCAGGTTCTGGCGTTGGATTGCCTGGCCACCGCGACCAGCGCGGTGGGGGTATGCTCCACGGCGCGGCGCAGGCGAAACCAGGAAGTCAGTGAAATGCGGCGGGCGGCGGCGGGCGGAGTGTCGCCCAAATCCAACACCACCACGCCGAAACCGCCGCCCTGGGTCAGCAGGTCGGCGGCTTTGAGGGCGCTCTCGGCGCCGCGGGAACGAACCCAGACCAGGCGTTCCAGCCGCACCCTGGCGGCAGCGGCCGAAGCCGGGTCAAAAGCGTCCTCGGCATCCACTAGAGCGCAAATTTCTTCGTGCGCGGTGGCTTGGGCTAAAATCGAAAGCAGCAGGCTGGTGCGGCCGGAAGAAGCCGGCCCGACGATCTCCGTGAGGCACCCGCGCGGCAGCCCGCCGGTCGATTCATCGACCTCCCGAATCCCCGAGGGGAGCATTTCCAGCGCTGGCCGTGCCTGCCATTCCAAAGGCCCGCCCAGCACGGATTCGAACTGTTTTTTGAGCGCCGCCGCTGCCATGACTTTCGCTTTTTATTCGCCTGTACTATATTTTTACAGGAATCGGGATATGGATGTCAAGACCGGCTGGGGGATGGGCCGGCTCCAGAATCAAAAGCGCGGCCCTAGTCCGAACCGCCTGCCCAAACGGAGCCACCTTGAGTCTGATGCCATACGCACTTGCGCACTTAGCGTATCAGCGCGTTCCTGCTCTTCCAGAATCCTGCACTGCGCAACCCGCCACTCCTCCGCGAATTGAATCTGAGTCGCGCGATCAAGTGCAAACGGAGCTTTCCTGGCGATCAGGGGTTGGGAAACATCCTGATCGAAAAGAATACCGATCTCCGGCACGTTGTTGGTAAGGAAGTACACTTCACGGAAGCCGGCAGCCAGCAACCTGGTCCTGAGTTCCGTGACGCCGAACTGGCGCATTTCAAGTGTGGCGCCCTGGCCCTCGTGGAACACGAGGTCCTCTCTGACCTCCAGAGTGCCATCACGGCGGCGGTTGATGAGCACTGCCGACTCTCCAATGGGGACTACCCGGTATTCGAACAATTCGGGAAAATGCTCGCGCAACTGATCATTGGGTACGCAGGGCACCGTAGCTACCAGAAAACCGGCCGGCTTCAAGGCTCTCCATACCTCATTTACTGCCCGGTCAACGGGCGGCGCTATGTGCTCAAAGACGTCCGCGGAAAGGATAAAGTCATAGGTCTCCGAGAGGTGTGGATGCGGCTCACTGAAATCGATGCGGGGCTCGCGATCATAATACGTGTTGCGGTAGCTAAACTTCGACGTGAGAATCTCTGCATAGCATTCCTTGTCGCTCATGCCCAGACCGCAAATGCCGGGCAGTTCCGGAAATCGCACTAGCGGGATGTCCCGTC
Source organism: Bryobacterales bacterium (assembly GCA_963842505.1). Classification (GTDB taxonomy): domain Bacteria; phylum Acidobacteriota; class Terriglobia; order Bryobacterales; family Bryobacteraceae; genus PALSA-129. The sequence goes on along the minus strand of CAWJGZ010000001.1, from coordinate 1,534,830 downwards.
CGAAGAGTTCGGTAGAGAGCAGGTGGATGAGTGCCCGCACTCTGACGTTCGATCCACAAGCACAGCTCGCCGGCTCTGTCGCAAATCTCTGAACGTGGTTGAGCAAACCACAGACATTGCAAATGAACCGCACCATGGACTCTCCTTGTGGCATGCCGAATATGCCAACGAAAAATACCGGAACGAAGGTTGCCCAAAAAAGCCGGAACAACGTAAGAAGAGTATTTACCAGGCCAGCGCGACGGCCGTGGTCCGCGGGTCGGCTCCAGCCGTCACCGTGTTGGTGGCCCAATCGATCAGAATGCCGGCGCTGTCGTTCATCGACCACGCGCCGCGCATCGCTACTTTGTGGCCGCGTTTCTGCAGCTCCGCGCGCACTTCCTCGGAGATGCGGTTTTCCAGCGACAGGTCGTTGGGATACATGGTGTGCGGAAATGGCGAGGCCGGAAAACTGCGCGTGGCCCAGCGCGGCGCTTCGATGGCGCGCTGCATGTCCATTCCGAAATCCACAATGTTGATGAGCGTCTGGATGGTGCGCATGCACTGGTCGTCGGCGCCGGGGCTGCCGGTCACGAATAGCGGCTTGCCGTCTTTCATCACCAGCGTGCCTTGCAGCGTGCTGCGCGGCCGCTTGCCGGGCGCGAGCGCGTTGGCGTGGCCGGGCACCAGCGAGTAATAATCGCCGCGGCAGTTGAAGATGAAACCGAGATTCCCGATCGCCACCTTGGTGCCGAAAGCGCTATGCAGGCTGGGCGTGAACGAGATCATGTTGTGGTCGCGATCCGACACGGCGATGTAACTGGTGTCGCCGCTGTGATCGGCATTGCCGCGCATGTCGACGTCGCGCGGATAGTCCACCGGCTTCCACTGCGAATCGTAGGGTGCGGGATTACCGGGCCGGAAATCGCCCGAAGCCTTGGCCGGGTCGATCAGCTTGCGGCGCTCGGCGGCGTATTCCTTCGACAGCAGGCCTTGGTAGGGGATCTGGATGAAGTCCGTGTCGCCCAGGTAGCGGTCGCGATCGGCCATCGCCAGCTTCATGGCCTCCACACAAGTGTGGATGAAGTCGGGTGAATTCAGCCCCATCTTTTTGAGGTCGTAGCCTTCCAGAATGTTCAGGGCGAAGAGCTCCGCGGGACCCTGGCTGGACGAAGCGTTCTTATAAACGGTGTAGCCGCGGTAGGTGGTGGAGACCGCCTCTTCCACCTTGGCCGTGTATTCCGCGAAATCCTCGTAACGGAACAAGCCGCCGTTCTCTTCCGAAAACTTGGCCATCTCACGGGCGATGTCGCCCTTATAGAAACGGTCGCGCGCGGCTTTCAGGGCGGCCTGGCGGCCCTTCGGCGCGGCTTCCTTTTCCGCTTCCACCAGGCGGCGCAGGGTGCGGGCCAGGTCGGGATTCTTCCAGACCTCGCCGTCATTCCAGCGCTGGCCGTCGGGCGGGCCATAGAGACGCGCGGTGGTCGGGTACTGGGAAAAGTATCTCGTGAAGGCCTGCGAGTTGAATGCCTGGCCGATGGGAACGCCGCGCTCCGCAAGCTCGATGGCCGGCTGCAACACTTCGCCGAAGGTTTTGGTGCCCCAACGGGAGAGCAGAAGATACCAGGCATCGACCGCGCCCGGGACGGTGCCCGCCAGCAGCGAATCGTTGACCGGAATCTTGCCACCCTGGTTGGCCTTGTACCACTCGATGGTCGCGAGCTTGGGCGCGGTGCCCTCGGCGTTGATCGAGAAGACTTTCTGCGCTTTGGCGTCGTAGACCAGCAGTGTCGCGTCACTACCGACGCCATTCATGGCTGGTTGCGCCAGACCCAAAACTGCTTGACCCGCCACGGCGGCGTCAAAGGCGTTGCCGCCGGCGCGCAGCATGTGCTCGGCGGTGAGCGTCGATTGCGGCATCATCGACGCAGCGGCGTAGTCGGTGCCGCGCACCAACTGCTTCATGGTCTGGTTGGTGGGCCGCGGAGCGGTTTCGCCATCGCCTGGTTCGGCCGCGCCAGCGGCGGCCGGCCGCGGCGGGCGTGGCTGCTGCGCGTTCATCACTGGCGCCGCGGTGGCCGCGAGCGCCAGGAAAACTCTTCGTTTCATTAAACTCTCCCGAGAGGGTTAGTATCTCAAATTGGCGCATAATAGTCATAATGGCAACAGCCCACATCCCGATCCCCAATGCGAAAATCGCCGAGTTCTGCCGGCGCAGTGGAATCCGGAAGCTGGCTCTGTTTGGCTCCGTGTTGACCGACCGCTTCTCCGATGCGAGCGATGTTGATGTCCTGGTGGAGTTCGAGCCGAATGCGCGGGCCGGCTATTTCAAGCTATCCGCGATGGAGCGCGAGCTTTCCGAATTGTTCGGCCGCAAGGTGGACCTGCGAACTCCGGACGAACTGAGCCGCTACTTTCGAGAGGATGTTGTGAAGGCTGCGCAGGTTCAGTATGTCCGAGAGTGATTTGGTCCGCCTGCGTCACATGCGCGACGCCGCCCGGGAAGCCGTCGATTTCGGCGCGGGGCGCAAACCAAACGATCTGGCACGCGACCGGGTGCTGACGTTGGCCCTTGTGCGATGCATCGAGATCATCGGTGAGGCGGCGAGTAGGGTTAGCGACACAGTACGCTCTCAACATCCCGAAGTTCCGTGGGCGGAGATTATCGGAATGCGGAACCGGTTAGTTCACGCGTATTTTGACGTAGACCTGGAGCGGGTGCGTGACACGTTGGCTCTGGATCTCCCACCGCTCATCGTCCAACTGGAGCAAATATTGGCGGATTGAGTCAATCTCCTCACTAGATCCGGTGAAAGGCCTTTAGTATTTCGCGCGTAGAATAATGCATCGCGATCGGCCGGCCGTGCGGGCAGCTCATCGGGCAATCCGTGGCGGCCAGCGCGCGCAGCAGCCATTCCATCTTGGCGACGTCCAGGCGGTGATTGATCTTGATGGCCGCGCGGCAGGCGATCGACGCACAAATACTGCGGCGCAGATCGTCGAGCGAGGCGCCGCGCAGTTCGCCTTCGGCGGTCTCGAGTATTTCAAAGAGAATCTTTTCGAGGTCGGCGGCGCCCACATTGGCCGGCGCGGCTTTCACGGCAATCGTGCGGTTGCCGAACGGCTCGGTCTCGAAGCCTGAGGCGCGCAGTTCGTCGGCGATGCGGGCGTAATCGATCTGCTGCTCGGGAGTGAGTTGCAGGATCAGCGGCATCAGCAGCCGCTGCGTCTCCACGCGGCCGGCGGCGCGCTGCTTCAAAACCTGTTCAAAGAGGATGCGCTCGTGCGCCACGTGCTGGTCGATGATCCACAGCCCGTCGCGTCCGGCGGCGATGATGAAACTCTCGTGAATCTGGCCCAGCGGCCGCAGGTCCGATAATACCGAGAGCGAAATCTCCGGGGGCGGGATAGCTTCCGGCGGAAATTCGCCATGGGCATCCAGGTGGCGCGACAATTTCCCGGAAGGCGGCGGGCCGGGGGTCACTTCGAGCGGCGGCGCGCTAAAGTCCAGGCGCGGCGCAGGGCCGGCTGCCGGGCGCAGCACAAATTCGGACAGCGCGGGCTCGGCGGCGGGCGCATCCGCGGCGGATGCGTCACTGAAGGGCGCTTCCACTACGCTCGCGGCCGCCGGCTCCTGGTTCTCGATCATCTGGCTGAATTCGGAATACGGCAGTCCCGCGGCCGGTTGCGCGGCTGGCGCCTGGAGCGACGCGCGCGGCGAAAATGAAGGCGCCGGACGGCTTTCCATCAGCCGGTCGCGCAAAGTGTCGCGGACGAAATCGTGCACGAAGTTGCCGTGGCGAAAGCGCACCTCGGTCTTCGAAGGATGCACGTTTACATCCACCTCTTCCGGGTCGCATTCCAAAAACAGCAGCGCGAAAGGATAGGCCGCCGGCGGAATCAGGTTGTGATACGCCGAGGAGAGCGCGTGCAGCAGCAGGCGGTCGCGAATCAGCCGGCCGTTTACAAAAATGAAAATGGAATTGCGGTTGCCTTTCTGCACCTGCGGCCGCGAAAAGAATCCGCGCAGACGGAAGGTGCGCATGGGCGGGTCGTCATCGGGGCCGGGCTCGCGCCGGTATTCGGCGATGGCTTCGGAGGGCGGCACGCTGGGCGGGGGCAGGTACAAATCTCTCTCGCGCAGGCCGATGTCCACCAGCTCGTCCAGCACCTGGCTGCCGAACACCTGGTAGACGCGCTCCTGGAGCGTCGCGACCGGCGTTACGTGCAGCAGCTCCGAGGAGCCGCTGATCAGGTGAAACGTCTTGCCGGCGTGCGCCAGGCTGTAATGCGTCACCAGCGAGGCAATGTGCGCCAGCTCGGTCTGCTCCGTGCGCAGAAACTTCCTGCGCGCCGGCACGTTATAAAAAAGATCGCGCACCGTGATGGCGGTGCCGCCGCCCAGCGCCGCCTCTTCGCAGCGCAGCATTTTGCCGCCGGCGATTTCGATGCGCGTCCCGGTAGCCTCTTCGGCGGCGCGCGTCTCCAGCAGCAGCCGCGAGACCGAGGCGATGGAAGGCAGCGCTTCGCCCCGGAACCCCAAGGTCGAAATCGAAAGCAGGTCCTTGACGTCGCGCAACTTGCTGGTGGCGTGCCGTTCGAAAGCCAGCAGCGCGTCGTCGCGCAGCATGCCGCAGCCGTCGTCCACGATGCGGATCAACCGCCGGCCCCCGGATTCCACCTCCACGCGCACGTCAGTCGCGCCCGCGTCGAGAGAATTTTCGAGCAGCTCCTTGACCACCGAGGCGGGACGTTCCACCACTTCTCCGGCGGCGATCTTGTTGGCGACCTGGTCGGGAAGGATGCGGATGCGGCCCATGGCGTCAGTCTCTGTTCAATATACCAGCGGGGCCGGCAGGCGCGAAGCCTGCCGCGGGCGGAATCGCCCGCCCCGCTTTTCATCTGTGTTACTCTGAAATTTCACGTGTGCCAGCGCGTGTCAGTGAAGCTCTCGTTCTGCGGACTTTCCCATTGAAGGAGGCTGACCTCGTCGTCAGTTTTCTGACCAGGGACCAGGGAAAGTTGCGGGGCGTGGCCAAGCGGGCGCGCCGTCCGAAAAGTGCTTTCGGCGCCGGTCTGGAGCGGTTATCGCACGTGCGCATGGCGTATTTCCAGCGCGAAACGCGCGAGCTGGTGAACCTGGATTCCTGCGAGCTGATCCGGTCGCAATTCAGCTTGGTTTCCGATTACTGGACAAGCGTGGCGCTGGATTACTTCGCGGAGGTTTCCGACCAGTTGCTGCCTTCCGCGGAGCCAGGCGAGAAATTTTTCCGTCTGCTGCTGGCGGTACTCGATTCCTTGCAGCCGGCGGAGGCAGGCAATGCGTGGCGCGCCGTCACCTATTTTTCCTTGTGGGCGGTGCGGCTTTCCGGTTGGCTGCCGCAGTTGGATGTTTGCCTGGGCTGCGGGAGCCTGCTGGACGATCCGGATGCTCCCCAGCGGGCTTTTTTCAGCCGCTGGCGGGAGGGTCTGGTGTGCGGCCACTGCCGGCAAAGCCTGGCCGGCGGCAGTTGGGAGTTGAGCGCGGCGTCGCGAGCGCTGGCGGCGGAGATGTTGCGAACGCCGGTGGCCGCGGTCCGGCAACCTGCATGGAGCCAGGCAACCGCTGGCGATTTGAGAAGGTTTCTGGTGCAGCAGATTGAGACGCACGCGGACCGCAGGCTGGTGACTGCGCCGCTGCTGGAAGAGGGCTTTGCAGGCTGAACGACATGCAGTCTTTTCAGGACATCATCTTCACGCTGAAACGATACTGGGCGGACCGCGGGTGCATTATCCAGGAGCCATACGACGTGGAAGTGGGCGCCGGCACCATGTGCCCGGAGACCTTTCTCCGCGTGCTCGGTCCGCATCCTTATCGGGTGGCGTACGTGCAGCCCAGCCGCCGCCCGGCCGACGGCCGCTACGGCGACAACCCCAATCGCCTCTTCAAGCACACGCAGTTGCAAGTGATTCTCAAGCCTTCGCCCGATGACGTGATCGAACAATACCTGGGCAGCCTGGAAGCCATCGGCATCGACCTGCACAAGCACGACATCAAGTTCGAAGAGGACAACTGGGAGGCTCCCACGCTGGGCGCCTGGGGGATCGGCTGGCAGGTGATGCTGGACGGTCTGGAGATCACCCAGTTCACCTATTTCCAGCAGTGCGGCGGCATCGATCTGGACGTGGTCCCGGCCGAAATCACCTACGGCCTGGAGCGCCTTACGGCTTTCCTGCAAGTCAAGGACAGCGTCTACGATATCGAGTGGGCCCCGGGCTTCTCTTACGCCGATGTCCGCTATCGCGACGAGCTCCAGTATTCGGTCTACAACTTCGAAGCGGCCGATATTCCCACGCTGTGGAAGCTGTTCGATCTGCATGAGCGCGAAGCGGCGCGGCTGCTGAAACTGTACGATCCCAAGGCGGCCGATAAGAAGCGATTTCCCCTGCTGCCCACCTACGACCAGGTGCTGAAGTGCTCCAACCTGTTTAATACGCTCGATTCGCGCGGCGCCATCAGCGTGACCGAGCGCGTCGGCATCATCCAGCGGGTGCGCAAGATCGCGGTAGGGGTGGCGCAGGCCTGGGCCGATCAGCAGCAGCCGGAGGTGGCCCAATGAGCCTGCCTTTCCTGCTCGAAATCGGCACCGAGGAGATCCCCGATTGGATGATTCCCGGGGCGCTCGAAAACCTGCGCCTGCTGTTCGAGAAGCTCGAGATCCCGCACGAATCCATCGCCATGGATGCCACGCCGCGCCGCCTGGTGTTGCGCGCCGAAGGGCTGCCGGAGCGGCAAGCCGATTCCGAAGAGCGCGTGATGGGGCCCGCAAAATCGGCGCCGCCGCAGGCCGTCGCCGGCTTCGCCCGCAAGCAAGGCGTCAAACCGGAAGACCTGACCGTGGAGACTACCGCCAAGGGTGAATATTATTGTTACACCCGCAAAGTGGCCGGCCGCGCGTCGAAAGAGATCCTGGCCGAGGCGCTGCCCTCGCTCATCCTGCAAATCAACTTCCCCAAGACCATGTACTGGACCGACAAGAAAGGTCCGCGTTTCATCCGGCCGATTCGCTGGCTGGTGGCGCTGCTGGGGGAAGAGATTGTTCCGTTCGAAATCGCCGGCGTGCATTCCGGCGCGCTGACCGCGGGACACCGCCGCCTGGGCGCTTGCGAAATCGCCATCAGCACGGCTGATTACGAGCAGCGGCTGCGCGACCACTACGTAATCCTTTCGGGCGAACAGCGGCGCGAGAAAATCCGCCAGGAAGTGGCCGGCGTGCGGATCAAGCCCGACCCGGCTCTGCTCGAAACCCTGGTCTACATCACCGAATATCCCACCGCCATTACCGGCAGCTTCGACGCGCAATTCCTGGAATTGCCCGAAGAAGTGCTGATCACCGTGATGCGCCACCACCAGAAGTACTTTTCGGTGGAAGACCAGCACGGCAAACTGGCCCCGCAGTTCGTCGCGGTGATGAACATTCCCGCCGATCCCGAAGGCTTCGTGCGCCGCGGCAACGAGCGCGTGCTGCGGGCCCGCTTCAATGACGCGCGCTTCTTCTGGGAAACGGACCGCAAGAAAACGCTGCTGCAGCGCTTACCCGATCTCAAGAACGTCACCTTTCAGGCCAAACTGGGTTCGTACCATGACAAGACCAAGCGCATCATGGCTCTGGTTAAACAACTCGGCGGCAAGCCGCTCGCCGTGCGCGCCGCAAAACTCTGCAAGTGCGATCTAACCACCGAGATGGTGAAGGAATTCACCGAGCTTCAAGGCGTGGTGGGCGGCCTCTACGCGCGCGAGCAGGGTGAGCGCCAGGAAGTTTGGGAGGCGGTCTACGACCACTACAAGCCGCAGAGCATGGACGATGCAATCCCGCGCAACCTTGCCGGCCAGTACGTCTCGCTGGCCGACAAGCTCGACACCCTGATTGGCTGTTTTGGTATCGGCCTGGTCCCTACGGGTTCGCGCGATCCGTTCGGTCTCCGCAGGGCCGCGCAGGGGGCTGTAAAGATTCTTGTGGAAGGCCGGATCAGCGTACGCCTTCTCGACGTCCTGGAGGGCCACGAGCAACTCAAAGCCTTCTTCGCGGACCGCGTGCGTTTCTACTTCGAGGACCATCTCGGGTTCGCGTACGACGAAGTGAGGGCCGCGATGGCCAGCGGGTGGAGCGACCTCAAGGATCTGGAAGCGCGGCTCAATCGCCTTCGGAAACTGCGGTCATCGCCCGATTTCGAGCCGCTGGCCGCCAGTTTCAAGCGCATCCGCAATATCCTCAACCAGGCGGGTTGGCAGGGGGAAGCGCCTTCCCCACTGGACCCGGCGCTGTTCGAACCGGGCCCCGAGCAGGATCTCTACGAAGAGTACGGCCGCATCGCCGGGCAACCCATCGAACACGTGATTTCCAAATTGCGGCCAAAAGTAGATCTTTTCTTCGACAAGGTGTTGGTGAATGCGCCGGACGCGCGCGTCCGGCAAAACCGTTTGACGCTGTTGCACACGCTGCTGGCGGAGTTTTCCCCCATAGCGGATTTTTCTGAAATCGTTACTCATTCATAGGAGCTGAAAGCATGAAAAAGTACGTCTATCTGTTCGGCAACGGAACCGCCGACGGCGATGGAACGATGAAAGACACGCTCGGCGGCAAAGGCGCCGGTCTCGCGGAGATGTCCCGCGCCAAGCTACCGGTGCCGCCCGGCTTCACCATCTCCACGGAAGTCTGCAACATTTATTTCCAGAACCAGTACGCCGTTCCCCCGGAGATCCACAGCGATATGATCGGCGCCCTCAAGATTCTGGAAGAGCGCATGGGGCAGAAACTCGGCGATGTCGAAAATCCGCTGCTGGTAAGCGTCCGCTCCGGCGCGAAGTTCTCCATGCCGGGCATGATGGATACCATCCTCAACCTGGGCCTCAACGACCAGACCGTCAAGACCCTGGCCGCCAGAAGCAATAATCCGCGCTTCGCCTATGATTGTTACCGCCGCTTCATCCAGATGTATGGCAACGTGGTGCTGGAAGTCGGCAAACACGATTTCGACGCCGTCTTCGACGGCCAGAAGAAGAAGGCCAAAGCCAAGCTCGATACCGAACTGACGGCCGAGGACTTGCAGCAGGTGATCGCCGGATACAAGGCCCTGGTGCTGAAGAAAACCGGCGTTCCCTTCCCGCAAGACGCCATGGAACAGTTGCAGGGCGCGCGTGACGCCGTGTTCCGCTCCTGGTTCAACGACCGCGCCAAGTATTACCGCAAGATGAATCAGATCTCCGACACCCTGGGCACCGCGGTCAACGTGCAGGCCATGGTGTTCGGCAACCTGGGCGAAACTTCCGCCACAGGCGTGGGCTTCACCCGCAACCCGGCCACAGGCGAAAAGGCCTTCTACGGCGAGTTCCTGGAAAACGCCCAGGGAGAAGACGTGGTGGCGGGCATCCGCACTCCGCATCCCATCTCCGAGCTCAAGACCTGGAATGAGGCCGTCTACAACCAGCTTCGCGAAATCACCACGATGCTCGAAAAGCACTACCGCGACATCCAGGATTTCGAGTTCACCATCCAGGATGGCAAGCTTTACATGCTGCAGACCCGCAACGGCAAGCGCACTGGTCCGGCCGCGGTCCGCATCGCCGTCGAGATGGTGAGTGAAGGACTCATCGACAAGAAGGAAGCCGTGCTGCGCGTCGATCCGCAGCAACTCGACCAGCTTCTGCATCCGGTGCTCGATCCCAAATCGAAGAAGTCGCTCACGCTGATCGCCAAGGGGCTGCCGGCCTCGCCGGGCGCGGCGGTGGGAACCATCGTCTTCACCGCCAACGACGCCGTCGAGAAGTCCAAGAGCGCGCCGGTGATCCTGGTGCGCAAGGAAACCGTGCCGGACGATATCCACGGCATGGAAGTGGCCAAGGGAATTCTGACATCGCGCGGCGGCATGACCAGCCACGCGGCGGTGGTCTGCCGCGGCATGGGAACGCCTTGCGTGGCCGGCGCCGAATCCATCAGGGTGGACGAACACAAGAAGGAAGTCGGCGTCAGCGTGGACGGCAAGGCCGTGACGCTGAAGGAAGGCGACTGGCTGTCGCTCGACGGTTCCACCGGCGAAACTTTTGCCGGACAGGCCAACACGCTGGATGCCGACCCCTCGTCGGGCGTCCTGGCCAGCTTCATGAGTTGGGCCGACGAATTCCGCGGCGGCTTCGGCGTGCGCGCCAATGCCGATATTCCGCGCGACGCCAAGGCCGCCCGGCGCTTCGGCGCTGAAGGCATCGGCCTCTGCCGCACGGAGCACATGTTCTTCGCCGAAGACCGCATCGAACACATGCAGGCCATGATTCTGGCGCGCGACGAGAAGTCCCGCCGCAAAGCCCTGCATAAGCTATTGCCCATGCAGCGCAAGGATTTCGCCGGCTTGTTCCAAGCCATGGACGGCTTCCCGGTGGTGATCCGCACGCTCGATCCGCCGCTGCACGAGTTCCTTCCCAAGCGCGAAGACCTGATGGTGGATATCGCCGTCCTGCCTTACGCCGATATCAAGAAGAAGAGGGAATTCGCCGCCACCTATCAAAAGTTCGGCGCCGAAGTGAAAAACCTCAAGACGGTTCTTCCCGCGCTGCTGAAGCGCGTCGAAGAGCTCCACGAGTTCAACCCCATGCTGGGCCACCGCGGCTGCCGCCTGGGCATCACCTACCCCGAGATCACGGAGATGCAGGCCCGCGCCGTTTTCGAAGCCGTCGTGCAGGTGGCCAAGAAGGGCGTCAAGGTGATTCCCGAAGTCATGATCCCGCTGATCGGCGGCGTCAAGGAGTTCGAAAACCAGAAGCAGATCGTCGTGGCTGTGGCGGAAGAGGTTCTGGCGAAGGCCGGCATGAAGGACCAGCATTACCTGGTCGGCACCATGATCGAGATTCCGCGGGCCGCGCTCACGGCCGATTCGGTGGCCACCGAAGCCCAATTCTTCAGCTTCGGCACCAACGACCTCACGCAGACCACCATGGGCCTCTCGCGCGACGACTATACGAAGTTCCAGCAGGATTACCAGGATCGGAAAATTTTCGCCGCCGATCCTTTCGCCGTGCTGGACCAGGAAGGCGTCGGCAAGCTGGTGAAGATTGCCGTCGATCTGGGGCGCAAGACCAATCCCCAGCTTGAAATCGGCATCTGCGGCGAGCACGGCGGCGAGCCCAGCTCGGTGCAGTTCTGCTACCGCGTGGGCATGAATTACGTTTCGTGCTCTCCGTATCGCGTGCCGATCGCTCGTCTGGCTGCCGCGCAGGCGGCCATCAGCGGCGACAAGTCGGAGAGCATGCGGACGGCGTAAACAGCCTGCCGCGTTGCAAGAAGTGGGGCAGCCAATCGCGGCCAGCGCCGGTTTTCAGCCGGCGCCAGGCCGCGTGCGAGGAATCTCGCCGGACCCGGAGAACCGACTGAAAGGCGGCCGCGGGCAAGATTGTCCGCCCCACAAAGCTGGCGAGTGGGCCATTTTGGCCCGCAGGACAATGAACAAATGAGCGAGATACTTGAGAAAGCGAAGGCTGTTACGCCGAATCATCCGAAGTCAGGGACCCTTGACCCAGAGTGTGCGATCGCATGGTTGGTTGGTGAGATCTCAATCAGTCAACTGAGTGTTGCATTAAAAAAGCGCACTGGCAATTGTTACCTCTGGCTTGCTCAATCGCTGCGGGAAGGCTACCGGCAGAAAATGTTGGAAGTTACTGATCGCGACGGTTAAATCACTGATCGCATAGAGACTCGGCGATCCGCTTCATTGACCGGCTCTTTCCAGAATCTCCATCCCGCCCCACTTCCCGTAGACCGGCTCGACACGTCGGTAGTGCGTGCGCAGATACACGTGCATGGCCTCCATCGCAATCCGCGAGGGATCGCTTCCAGGCCAGGCCGCCAGGACGGTCTCCCGCGAAATCTCAGCCATCACCACCCAGCGCGGGCGGCTGGCCTCCACTTCCGCGATGGCTTCGCGCTCGTCGCCCGCCGTCATCATGCCCGGCTGCAGGTAGAGATAGCGCGTCGGGTTGTGCGCGTCGAGCAAAGGGTAGAGCGCCGGCAGGTAGGGGAAGACGAACAGCGAATCGCCCGGCTGGATGCGCTGTTCGAGCGGCTCCAGGTATTCGGCGTCTTCGGCCGTGCCGCGCAGAAAGCCGGCGCGCGTTGAAAACCCGTTATAGTCGAAGGCCGCCACAGTCTTCTGAGTTCCTGAAATGGCCGCCAGCAGGAGGAATGCCGCATAGAGTCCGGGCCGCCGCCGCGCATCGATCGACCGGTGGAGCAGGATGCCGCACAGCGTGAACGGAACCGCGGCTACGAACAGCAGTTGGATGGACGACCAGCGCGGCCAGGCCGAAAGCACCAGCGCCAGAGTCACGGCCAGCAGGGGCGCGATGGCGCGCGTCTCGGCCGCTTCCCGGCGCTTTCCCAGGCGCCACGCCCAGCCGGCCAGCGCCGCCGCCGGTAGAGCCGCCGGCAGCGCTTCGAACGCCGAAACGGCCAGCCTGCCAGCCTGACGCAGCAGGCCGCCAGCCGCCGCCGCGCCGGAAGTGAGTCCCCCCGCGCCATAAGGCAAGGCATTGGCCTGCATGTAATTGGCCGCGGTCCAGCGCATGGCGTCGATCATGGGGCCGAGCGCATGCTGGCTCGCCAGATATCCGGCCGATGCCGCCGTTACTGCCGCACCGCCGGCCAGATAGGCCAGAACCGGCGCCATGCCGCGGCGCGCCGCCCACAGCAGCAGCGGCACAGCCACCCAAACCACGGATGGCGTGGCCCACGCCGCCGCGGCCGCTAGCGCACCCGCCAGCAGCCACAATTTTCGGCTGCCCCGGCGATCGGCCGCCACCGCCGCCAGCACGGCGGCCGTAGCCAGTGCGGCGCTGTCCCAACGGTGCTTCACCACCAAGTGCTGCACTTTGGATTCAAACGCGAGAAAAACCAGCGACAGGCCGGCCGCAAACCACTGGCTTTCGAACTGGGCCGCCAGCCAATATACCGCCCATGCCAGGAAGGCCACATCCACAAGCATGGGGAGCCGCAGCAGCGGGATGTCCGTCCCACCCAATCGTGCCAGGCCGCCTTCCATCCAGAACGTTAGCGGGCCGGTGAGAACGAAAAAGTCGCGATAGACCGCCTGACCGGCCGCCACGCGGCGGCCGCCCTCCAGGTAGATGCCTTCATCCACCCCCAGGCTGAACAAGTCTCCGGCAATCCACCATACGTAGGCAAAGGCAGTCGCGAAGACCGCTCCGCCCAGAAAGATTCGTTGCCGCCGCCGCATCCAATGCAAAGTTCAGATGCCTCCACCGTACCCACCAAATGCACGAAAGGGTTGGTGTGCCATAGCGGCACGCCAACCCTTTTCGCTTCGGAAATGGAGATGCAGTTTTACGCTTTCTTGCCGCGCTTACCTACCAGCAGCCCTACACCCAGCAGACCGCCGCCAACCAGCACCATGGTCATCGGCTCGGGCACAACGCCATAGTCAATGAAGAAGGTCGCGCCAGCGGTGACGTCGCCGTTAGACTTCACTCCAGGCCCGCTGTTCCAAACGGCCGTAACGTCAGCGATTGTCTCGCCAGCTTCAAAATAAGCCTGCTGGGCAGGAGTCAAAACGCCAGTCACGCCGGAATCCCAGAAATCGTTGGGCCCATGCGGAGTGAAGGTTTGCGAACCACCTGTACCACTCGCGGTGTCGCTATCCGAGGTTTCACCGAAAACCGCTGGAATGTTTGTGTAGGTATACGTGTAGCTGCTTACACCGGTCGAATAGGCTTGGTCAAAGTCGTTCTGTAGCTGAAGAGTGATGCTGATGATCCCATCCCCAGCCGGCAACGTAAATCCCGGGCAGACAATAGCCAAATTGGTAAAGCTGTTGTTACCCAAGCCACTGTCGACTCCTGTGCAGTCCACCTCAAGAATCGCATTAGCGCTCGCTACCGTGGTCAGGGCCAGTCCTCCGATTAACAACCCCAGAAACTTTTTCATGTTTGCCATCTCCTTCTCCGATTTATATTTTGTTGCGTGCGCAACTTCAGTGTTGGTTTCCCTCCGCACCGCCAAGCGCCAGTTACACGCTCTCGGGTACAGCCTTACGTCTGCATACATCGTAAGCAGTTCCGATCCGAAATGCAACTAAATTAACGTGCTTGTAGACAGTAGAGTACTAGAGAATACCCTGGTAGTACTACGTACCGAAGGTCCTGCCCCATACGATAGGGTATTTACCTGGCTCGAACCGGTTTTATCGGCCGGCTGCAACGCCTTTTACCATCGCCTGGAAGGCCGGATAGGCCTCCGGACCATGCGATTCCATCCACTTGATGAAGGCATTGCCCACCGTCTCCAGGTTGTGCCAAGAGTGCGGATTCTTGTTGAATCCCCGGTAGGAAGGCGCCATCTCCCGCAGCCGCTCCCAAACGAAAAGCATTTCGCCGTTCGTCTGGAAAAACAGGTCCTGGTTCAAGACTCCCGCGGTGACCAAAGCCGCCACCATCTCCCAGTAGCTGGCCACCATCCGCAAGTAGGCGTTTTCCTGGCTTCCGGGCGGGGCGATGCGCATCATTTCTTCGACCGTGGAGGCTTTAAAATTGGCGGCGAACCAGGCTCGCGCGGCGCGCAGCTTTTCTTCCCGGCGCAGCTCGTAGAGCCTCAGCACCAGGTTGGCATCTTCGTAGGTGGCTTGTTGAGTGGGCATCTTCGCATTATAAACACCGCCGCGTTAACCGGGAAAAGGCCGAATGCCGGCGTGGCGGCCGTGGAGCGGGCCTCCGGCCCGCAACGCCCGGCTTTCCAGCCGGCGTCTGGCAGTCGTCTATCATAAACGGCGCCGGGCGCTACAATCAGATCAGGAAAGTCGAATGGCCACCCTGGCCGCACAGCTCGCCCGCCGGACCGCTCCCGCCGGGTTGTGGCGCCCGCTCGATCGCAACCGCGTGGAATGCTTCGCCTGCGGCCACCGCTGCCCCATTCCGCCGGGTTTCGCGGGCGTTTGCAAGGTGCGCTTCAACCGCGACGGCACGCTGTATGCGCCCACCGGTTACGTCAACGCGGTGTTTTGCGATCCCATTGAGAAGAAACCTTTCTTCCACGCTCTGCCCGGCGCCTATGCCTTGAGCTTCGGCATGCTGGGCTGCGATCTGCATTGCGGCTATTGCCAGAACTGGGTATCCTCCCAGGCGCTGCGCGATTTCCGTTCCACTCTGGATTTCCAGGCCGCGCGCCCGGCGGAACTGGTGGCGATGGCCCTGCGGCAAGGCGCCGCGGCGGTGATCAGCACCTATAATGAACCTCTGATCACGGCCGAGTGGGCCGTCGAGATCTTTCGCGAGGCCAAAGCCGCCGGCCTCACTACCGGTTTCGTCTCCAACGGCAACGCCACCCCCGAAGTTCTGGAATACCTCCGGCCCTGGGTGGATCTGTATAAAGTGGATCTCAAGAGCTTCGACGACCGCCGTTATCATGAACTGGGCGGGCGCCTCGCGCCCATCCTCGATTCCATCGGCCGCATCCACCAAATGGGATTCTGGCTCGAGGTGGTCACGCTGGTGGTCCCCGGCTTCAACGATTCCGATGCCGAACTGCGCGCCATCGCCCAATTCCTGGCCGGCATCTCGCGCGATATTCCCTGGCACGTC
Organism: Bryobacterales bacterium; assembly: GCA_963842505.1. Classification (GTDB taxonomy): domain Bacteria; phylum Acidobacteriota; class Terriglobia; order Bryobacterales; family Bryobacteraceae; genus PALSA-129. The sequence continues at coordinate 1,519,235 of CAWJGZ010000001.1, read as the reverse complement.
ACGGCCTTCCATCCGGACTATAAAATGACCGGCCCCGCCCATACGCCGCCTGAAACCCTCTTCCGGGCCGCCGAAATCGGCTCGGCCGCCGGCCTCCACTATGTCTACGCCGGTAATCTCCCCGGCTCGACCGGCGCCCTGGAAGACACCCGTTGCCCGTCTTGCGCGCAAACCCTGATCGCCCGCCGCGGCTTTCAAGTGCGCCGCAACCGCCTCACCGCCGCCGGCGAGTGTCCCGGTTGCGGTGCCCCCATTCCCGGCCGGTGGGGCCAATCGCTCCATCAGCAGACCCCGGCCGCCGGCCTGTTGCACATCCGCTGCGGGTGATTCATGTCCCCTACCCACATTTCGCCTTACAGCGGCGCCTGGTATCCGGCGCCGGCTGCCGACCTCGCGCGCCTGCTCGACGACTGCTTCGAAGAATCCCGCCAGCGCCTCGGCCCGCATCTTTTCCGCAACGGCCTGGCTTTCATAGTGCCGCACGCCGGCCCGGTTTATTCCGGGACCGTCGCCGCGGCGGTCTATCGCTCGCTCTCGCTCGACCCCCCGGAGCGCGTCATCCTGCTGGCCTTTCCCCACCGCGGCGGATTGAGCGGCGTCGCCGTGCCCGAGGTTGCCTCCATATCGACGCCTTTCGGCGATGTCCCGATTGACGCGGCTCCATTCCCGATGCTGCCTGAAAAGCGCCTTTGCGATCACTCCTTCGAACTTCAGTTGCCGTTCCTGCAAAAGGCCGCGCCGCGGGCCCGCATCACGCCGCTTTATGTTGGCCGCATGGACGACGCCGCGCGCGAGCGGGCGGCCGGCCAACTGGCCGCGCTGTGGCGGCCCGGAACCGTCTTCGTGGCCTCTTCCGATTTCACCCACTATGGCCGCAGTTTCGGCCACGTTCCCTTCCCCGCCGATTCCGAAATCGCCGAGCGGCTGCGCGCCCTGGACCACCAGTACATCGACGCCGCCGGCAGCCTGGATGCCACGCTCTTCCTCGAGACCCTGACCCGGCACGATGCCACCGTCTGCGGCGCCGCCCCCATCGCTCTGCTGCTCGATACCCTGCGCCGCCTTCCAGGCGAGCCGGTTTACCAATCCACTCTCGACTACCAGACCTCCGGCGACCGCACCGGCGATTTCAAACACTGCGTCAGCTACGCCGCCCTCGGCTACTTTCCCCGTTCGGCTTACGATCTGGACGCCGCCGACTGCGATGTACTGCTCGACGTCGCCTGCGAAACCCTCGCCCACTTGCGCCGCACCGGTGAGCGCCAACTTGCCGCCGCGCACGGCGGATCGTCCGCCCTGGCCGCCCACCGTGGCGCTTTCGTCAGCCTCCACCAGGGCGACGAACTGCTTGGCTGCATTGGCAATTGCGCCGGCCGCTCGCCGCTGGTGGAAGAGATTGCCGATCTCACGCTCTCCGCCGCGCTCGAAGACCCGCGTTTCCGCCACGCCGCCTCCGCGAAAGGTCCCATCGAGATCGAATTGTCCATCCTCACTCCGTTTCGCCGCATCCGCTCCACCACCGAGTTTCAGGTAGGCCGTCACGGCGCGCTCCTGCGGCTGGGCCTGAACTCCGGACTGCTCCTGCCGCAGGTGGCCGAAGGGCGCGGATGGACCTCCGACGAATTCTTCCGCGCGCTGGCCCGCAAGAGTTCGCTCGGTCCCAACGCCGTCCGCGACCCCAAAGCCACCCTGGGAATTTTCGAAGCCCAGATCTTTTCGCGCACCCAAGCGTAGAGCTGCATAGAAGCAGAGAGGCATCCGCCCTTGATACCCTGGTTCCGGCCGCCCGATATGAACCGCAGGGATTTCCTCTCCACTACCGCCGCCGCCTTCTGGCTCGACCCGCAAGCTCCGGCCGACCTCACGCTCAAGATCGGTACCGTGGACGTAGCCATCGCTCCCAGGCGCACCATCCGCACAGTCGGCTACAACGGTTCGTTCCCCGGTCCGGTGCTGCGCTTCCCCGAAGGCCGCGGCGTGACCGTGGATGTGGTCAACGACACGGCTTCGCCGGAGCTGGTGCACTGGCACGGCCTCTTTATTCCCTGCGATGTCGACGGCTCCGCCGAAGAAGGCACTCCCATGGTGCCGGCCCACGGCCAGCGGCGTTATTCTTTCGTGCCGCGGCCCACGGGCACACGCTGGTACCACTCGCACGTGTACGCGGGACGCGACCTGCATCGCTCCACTTACACCGGCCAATTCGGCATGCTGCTCCTCGAACCGCGCCAGAACCCGGCCCGCTACGACCAGGAGATCCCGCTCGCCCTGCATGGCTGGAATCCTTTTCTATCCACCCGCGGCGGCGGCGAAGGGGATGAAGGCTCGCCCGAAGTCCACTATGGCGCTTTCACCGTCAACAGCCACGCTTTAGGCGCGGGCGAGCCGGTCCGCGTCCGCGAGCGGGAGCGCGTGCTCTTCCGCATCGTTAACGCCAACGCCACCGCGGTGCACCGCCTGGCGCTGCCCGGCCACAAATTCGTGGTGGTCGCGCTCGATGGCAATCCCGTGCCGAATCCCACGGCCGTCAATGTGCTGGAGCTGGCGCCGGGCGAGCGCATCGACGCCGTGGTCGAAATGAACCAGCCCGGCATTACGATTCTGGGCGAAACCAACGACCAGGTCCGCAACCTCGGACTGGGCGTGGTGGTGGAATACGCCGGCCGCACCGGCAACCCGCAGTGGTCCGCGCCGCCCAATGACCATTGGGATTACACGCTCTTCGGCCGGAATGAAACCGCGCCCGAGCCCGATCAACGAATCCCCCTGGTCTTCAAGCAAAAGTGGGCCGGCAATCGCGCCGTGGATCACTGGACCATCAATGGCAAGGAATATCCCAAGACCGAGCCGATTCGCGTCCGCGCCAACGGCCGCTACCGGCTGATCTTCGATAACCAGAGCGACGACATGCATCCCGTGCATCTGCACCGGCACTCTTTCGAACTGGTAAAGGTGGCTGGCAAAGCGACTCGCGGGGTGATGAAGGACGTAGTGGACGTGATGCCGCGCACGCAGGTGGAGGTGGATCTGCTGGCCGGCAACCCCGGCGCATCGCTCTTTCACTGCCACATGCAACTGCACATGGATTTCGGTTTCATGACGATGCTGGAATACGAAGGCCAGCCGGCGCCGCCGCCCATGTCGCACGGCCACGCATAAACTTCACGAAAACAAGCGCGTTCGGTCGCGTTACGAACCTGCCCGCGCGAATTCGCAACTGTAGCGAACTGGACAGCCGCCGCCCCAAAGCGGCACCATAAAAGGTACTCGTGTCCCCGACCCTTCCCATTGCCCCCCGCTTCGTCCCGGCGCTCGATCCGGCGTTCGTGCCGGCGTCTCTGTGGAATCGCGCTTACCGCGCCCGCGTTGCCAAAACCGGCGGCCGCCCTCTGGCCATCGCTCTCGAACGCAGCGACGGCTCGGTTCCGGTTTTGCACACCGCCCTGCTGCCGCATGAAGGCGCCGCCATCGCGCTGAACAACCGCTACGTCGAGCGGTTGCTGAAATTCTTGCTGTGGCAGAAGGGCGGCTGGCGCATCACCATCGCCGGCGAGCCCCGCATTGCCGATTATCTCCGCGCGGTCTACTCGCCCACCGGCGCCCGTGCCTTCGACCACGAGTTCATGGGCGAGCGCATCTACGGCCGGCCGATGACCGTCGAGAGCGCGGCCTACGACGCAGCTCCCGAGGAGCGCGAGGCCGCCGCGCCGCTGGGCCGCCACCTGGATGGCTGCCGCATCGGCTTCGATCTGGGCGCCAGCGACCGCAAGTGCGCCGCCCTCATCGATGGCCGCGTGGTGGCCAGCGAAGAAATTGCCTGGAACCCCGCAACACAGTCCGACCCCCAATATCACTACGACGGCATCCAGGATTCGCTGCAACGCGCCGCCGCCCATTTGCCGCGGGTTGACGCCATCGGCGGCAGTGCCGCGGGAGTTTACGTCGGCAACGAAGTGCGCGTCGGCTCGCTCTATCGCGGCGTGCCCCGCGAGCTCTTCGACAGCCGCATTCGCCGCCTGTTCTTCGAACTCCAGGCCGCCTGGGGCGGCATCCCTTTCGATGTGGTCAACGATGGCGAAGTCACCGCGCTGGCCGGCTCCATGGCGCTCAACGACAACGCCGTGCTGGGCATTGCCATGGGCTCCAGCCTGGCCGCCGGCTTCGTCACACCGCGCGGCAACATCACCTCCTGGCTGAACGAACTGGCCTTTGTCCCCGTGGATTACCGCCAGGACGCCCCGGCCGACGAATGGTCGGGCGACCGCGGCGTCGGCGTGCAATACTTCTCGCAGCAGGCTGTGGGACGCCTGCTGGCGCCCGCCGGCATCAACTTGCCCGCGGACATGCCGCTGGCCGTCAAGCTGGAACAGGTGCAGAAACTCATGGCCGCCGGCGACCCGCGCGCCCGCCGCATCTACGAAACCATCGGCGTCTACTTGGGCTATGCCATCGCCACTTATGCCGATTTCTACCAGGTCCGGAATCTGCTGGTGCTGGGCCGCGTGCTCACCGGCGCCGGTGGTGACCTGATTCTCTCGACTGCCACGGAAGTGCTGCGCGCCGAATTTCCCGAACTGGCCGAGCGCCTGCGCTTCCACATTCCCAACGAAAAAGAAAAACGACACGGCCAGGCCATCGCCGCCGCGAGCTTACCCAGCAAGGAGAATAAATATGCACTTTCATAAATCGACTGCGGACGTCTTTGTCCCCGACAATCTCGCGCCTGCCGAGGCGCTCGCGCGCACCACGCATCTCGGGATCTCGGCGCACCAGGACGACATCGAAATCATGGCCTACCACGGTATCGCCGAATGCTTCGGCCTGAAGGACAAGTGGTTCACCGGGGTGGTGATAACCAACGGCGCCGGCAGCCCGCGCTCCGGTATCTACGGCGGCTACACCGACGACCAGATGCAGCGAGTCCGCCTGATCGAGCAGCGTAAAGCCGCCTTTGTCGGCGAGTACGCCTGCCAGATCCAGCTCGGTTTCACCAGCGCCGAAGTCAAGGACCGCACCAATCCCGCCGTGGTGGAAGATCTCGTCCAGATTCTGCGCGCCGCGCGGCCCCAAGTGGTCTACCTGCACAACCTGGCCGACAAGCACGACACCCACGTCGGCGCCGCCCTGCGCGTCATCGCCGCCCTGCGCGCCGTGCGCGCCGAAACCAAGCCGAAGAAAGTCTACGGCTGCGAAGTCTGGCGCGATCTGGACTGGTTGCAGGACGACGACAAGCAGCTTCTGGCGGCCTCCGCGCGAGCCAACCTCGCCGCCTCGTTAGTGGGCGTCTTCGACTCGCAGGTCACCGGCGGCAAGCGCTACGACCTGGCCACCGCCGGACGCCGCCTGGCGCACGCCACATACTACGCCAGTCACGGCACCGACCAGGAAAGCGCCCTCAATTTCGCGATGGACCTTACGCCGCTGGTGGATGATCCGAACCTGCCGATTGCCGGCTACGTGCTGTCCTTTGTCGACCGCTTCCGCGCCGACGTGGCAAAGCGCCTGGGGTAGGATTACACCACTGCCGTGGAGCGGGCTTTCCAGCCTGCAACGCCGACATTCTTGTCGGCGTTTCAGCCCGCCAGGCTCCAGCGCATCAACGTGGGACAGACGCTTCTGCCTGTCAACCCGGCGATTGCAGTGATTTTTTCACAGCTCCCGCCCAACCTTGGCCGCCCCACTGAGCCTACGCCTCCAACCACGGCAAATAGGCTGCCCCGTACAGCCCCGCCTCGTTGCCTAGCGTAGCCTGCTCGATGCGCGGCTGGCTCGCGCGGTAGGTGAACGACCTCCGCTCCACCGTTTTAAGCATCTCCGGCGCAAAAAACTTCCACGCCGGCAGCACGCCGCCGCTCAGCAGATACAACGGAAAATTGAATGTGTTCACCAGCGTGGCCAGCGCGATTCCCAGGGCTTCTCCCATCGAACGCCAGATGACGCGCGCTTTGTCGCCCACTTCCCCCGGCTGTCCGGCCAGGTCGCCAACATCTTTAGCCGTGAGGTTTTCTCCCAAATGCATCATGTGCGCCATCGCCACCACCGCCGTGGCCGACGCATGCTTTTCCAAACATCCCCGGTTGCCGCACCCGCACGGATTCCCGTTGGGCACCACCGTGGTGTGTCCCAGTTCTCCGGCCATCCCCACGCAGCCGCGCAGCACGCGGCCGCCCGAGATAATGCCGCCGCCCACGCCGGTCCCCAGCGTCAGTAGCACCAGGTCGTCCACTTCTCTTCCCGCGCCCATCCATTTTTCGCCCAGCGCCGCCGCGTTGGCGTCGTTCTCCAGAATCACCGGCGTGCCCAGCCGCTTGCTGAGTTCGTCGCGCACGGGAAAATTCTCCAGGTACGGCAGGTTGTTGGAGTTGGTGATGAAGCCTTCCTTCATCCGGATGAAGCCCGGTACACCCACTCCGATCCCGGCCAGATCGCCGGACGAGTGCTTCCCGCGCATCGTCGAGATGGCGGAGACGATATCGCCCAGCACCGCCTCGCGCCCCTTCTCGAAGTGAGTCGCGCCGCCAATCCTATCGAGCATTTTTCCCGAGCGGTCAATCGCCGCCGCCCGCAGATTCGTGCCGCCCAGATCGATGCCAATCGAATATTCGGCCATACCGACCGGCATCATAACACGCGCGCGGCGTAAGCCATCGCGGGATGTGCCGCTGGCCGCTCAGCCTTTCCGCAGCGCCAGCCCGATCCTTCGCAATCCTTCCCGGAATATCTCCGCATCCACACCCATGCCTAAGCGAAAATGGTCCGGCATTTCGAAGAAGCGGCCCGGCACGGCGGAAGTCTCGTATTCCGCCCGCAGCCGAGCCAGAAATCCATCCGCATCGCCATGGCGCAGCCGCAAAAACGCCGTCGTGCCCCACGCCGAGCGCACCGCCGAAACCTCCGGCTGCGCATCCAGAAACTCCTCGAGCGCCGCGCGATCCGCCTCCACAGTCCGCCGCGCCCGCTCGCGGATCGCATCCAGATGCTGGAACGCCGCCACGCTCAGCAGTTCCCCTGGATGCACCCACGTCGATGCGAACAGGTTGTTTAACTGGTACATGGCGCGCGCCAGTTCCGGCTGCGCCAGCACCCATCCGCAGCGCAGCCCGCTCAAGCCGTAGATTTTGGTAAGGCTGTTGGTGACAATCACGTTTGGCGCCAGGTGAAACGACGTGCGTGGCGTGCCTTCATAGACCGCGTCGAGGTACACCTCGTCCACCAGCAGCCGCGCGCCCACGCTGCCCGCCAGGTCCGCCGCTTCCCGCAGCACCGCATCGGGCGTCAGCGCGCTCGAAGGATTGTGCAGATTCGTCACCACAATCAGCTTGGTCCGCGGCGTCAGTGCGCGCCGGATGGCCGCCGGGTCGATGGCCCAGCCGCTGGCTTCGTCGCGCGGGAAGCGCTTCACCTCCCCGCCTACGTACCGCGCCGCATCCACCAGCAGCCCGTATGCCGGATGCTCGATCAGCACTTCGTCGCCCGGTTCGAGGATCGTGGCCATGGCCAGGTAATTCGCCATGGACGTGCCTTCGGCCGTCACCACGCAATTCACATCGACGTCCGCGCGCTCCGCAATCGCGCGTTTCAGCGGCTCGTAGCCATAAGGATTATTGCCGTTGATCTCGAGCTGCGCGAAATCGAACGGCAGCTCCCGCAGCGGAAACGCGCCCACTCCGCTGGTGGCCAGATTAAACCGCACTTTACTTTGGGTCTTGGCCCAATGCATGTACTCCGAGGACTTATGTTGCATGAACTTCCAGTATTGCACTGGGCGCCCAGTGGACCGGCCTCCTGGCCGGTCGGCAAGCTGGGGCAGTCGCTTTGGCCTGCCAACCGCCTACGGCCGCCGCGCCCGCCTGCTCCAGTACCAATACACCGGTATCCCCGTCAATAAGATTCCCAGCCCGATCGCCGAATTTTCCGGGCTGCTCCACACCGTGCTGGCCACAATCGCCACGCAACTCAACGCGAACAACCCCGTCGTGTAAGGATGGCCGGGCACGCGATAAATCCCTTCACTCACCGTCCCGCCTTCGCGCCGCCGCAATACAAACAGCGCCATCCCGACCGACGCGAACAGGATGAAATCCACCGAGACTTCGTAATTCAGAATCTGCTCGTACTTCCCGATCAGCGCGATCGCCGTGGCCGCCAGTCCCTGCAGCACAATCGCCAGCGCGGGCACCGCGGTTCGTTCCGATAGCCGCCCCACGCTCTCGAAGAACAGGCCGTCGCGCGCCATGGCGTAGTATACGCGCGGCGCCGTCAGGATGCCCTGGCTCAGAAATCCCAGCGTCGATACCGCAATCCCCACCGCGATCCACAGGGCGCCCGAATCGCCCATCGCCGCGCGCATCACCGCCGTGGCCGGCGTCTTCGTCGCCGCCAGACCCGCCGGCCCCAGCACCTTCACGCACACAAAGTTCGCCGCCAGGTACAGCGCCACCACCCCGCTCACGCCCAGCAGCAGGCCCCGCGAAAGATCGCGCCGCGAATCGCGCATCTCTTCCGCCACGAAGCTGGCCGTCTGCCAGCCGCCGTATGCGAACGCCACCGGTGTCATGGCCGCCCCAATCGCCGCAATCAGCCCGAACGACACAGGCTGGTCCAGTAGCGGCAGCGGATGAATCCGGCCTCCGCCCAACAGCAGCCCCAGCACCACCATGCCCGCGATGGCCGCCGACCTCATGAGCATCAGCGCGCTCTGCACGTTGCTCCCCGCGCGCACCCCCAGGCAGTTGATGGCCGTCAGCCCCAGTAGCGCCGCCGCCGCGACGGCGCCGTCGCTCCAGTCCATGCCGGTGATCTCCCGCCAGTAGCGCGCGAACGTCACCGCTACCGCCGCCATCCCGCCCGTCTGCGTCACCAACAACAGAACCCAGCCGTACAAGAACGCCACCGAGGGGTGATACGCCACTTTTAGGTAAAGATAGTTGCCGCCCGCGCCCGGCAGCCGCGTGGCCAGTTCCGCCCAGATGAACGCACCCATCATGGCCAGCACGCCGCCCGCGCACCACACTCCCAGAATCAGGAACGGCGTGTGAACGTGCTGCGCTACTACGTACGGATTAATGAAAATGCCCGAGCCCACGATGCCGCCCATCACGATCATGGTGGCGTCGAAAAGCCCAAGCTGGCGTCGCGGTCTGGTATCGGCCAATTTGCCAGTCTAGCAGCCCGAACTCTGAGGTATTCTGTACCCATGCAACTAATCCAAGCCGATCAAGCTCATTTCTTGCTCCACGGTGTCTATCTCCCGGGGCTCAAGAACGAACATCGCCTCACCAAGAGCGTTATCACGGCAATTCCGCTGGACAAAGGCGGCTATCGTCCGGACGGAATCTCGAAAAGTGCGTTGGATCTGGCCTGGCACATTGCGTCCACGGAGATGCGATTTATGGATGCCGTGCAAGCGGGCGAGTTCGATTTCAGCCCCACGCCTCGGCCGGAGTCCATCAAGAACTCGGCCGATCTGGCGGGCTGGTACGTGGACAACTTCGAGCCGCGTCTCGAAAAGCTGACGAAGCTGTCGAATGAGCAGCTACTCAAAATCATAGATTTCCGGGGCATAGTTCAGTTGCCCGCCGTGATGTACCTGGGTTTCGTGTCGCATCACTCGATCCACCATCGCGGGCAGTTGTCGATGTATCTGCGCCCGATGGGAGCCAAGGTGCCCGCGATCTACGGCGAAAGCTACGACTCCGCGGAAGCTCGCAAGGCCGCGCAGCACGGTGCTTAGACTCCTAGCCGTACAGGACTACGCCGGATACAAGAGTGGATCAACACTCCCCGGAACAGAACCGCGAGCGTGAGCGAGCGGCCGCCACGCAGCCTGGAGCTGGCCGCTCGCTCGCGCTCGCAGTTCCGTGCTGAGTAGTGGGCACGCTCAGAATCGCTTGCTTTTCTGGGAAATCACGATGCCATCCACTCTTAGCGGAGTCGTTTTGCGGCGCGAGCATCCTCGCACCGTTCATAATGGAATAAATGTCTAAATCGGCGCCGGCATTCGCGGCGCGCACTCATACCCATACTCAATCCGCCGCCGTGGTTCTGGCGGGCTTCTGCGCATTCCTCAGCATGTTCGCGCCGCAGCCGCTCCTGCCACTGCTGGCCAAGGCCTTCGGAGCTTCCGCCGCGGCGATCGGCTGGGTGGTCACGGTGTCGACCATGGCCATCGCCATCTCCGCGCCGTTCACCGGCGCCATCGCCGACCGTTTCGGCCGCAAGAGCGTGATCGTGTCGGCCGCCTTCCTGCTGGTTGTGCCCACAGTCCTGGCCGGCGCTTCCACCAGCCTGGCCCAGCTTCTGTTCTGGCGCTTCTGGCAGGGCGTCCTCACGCCGGGAATCTTCGCCGTCACCATCGCCTACATCACGGAGGAGTGGGAACAGGGCGCCGGCGCGGCCATGTCGCGCTACGTGGGGGGCACGGTGTTGGGCGGATTCGCGGGCCGCATGGTGGCGGCGCTGGTGGCGTCGGAGTCCTCGTGGCGCTGGGCTTTCGTCTCGCTGGGCGTGCTCAACGCGCTCGGCGGTGCGGCCATCTGGGCGTGGCTGCCGGCCAGCCGCCACGCGGCGCGCCGCCGGACCCAGGTTTCCACCGCCGCCGCCATGTTGAGGCACCTGCGCAATCCGCGCCTGCTGGCCACTTTCACCGTGGGCTTCTGCTGCCTGTTCACGCTGCTGGCCACCTTCAACTACATCAACTTTTACCTGGCCGCGCCCCCGTTCCGCCTGGGCACCGCCGCGCTGGGCCTGATCTTCACGGTTTACCTGGTGGGCGCTTTCGTCACCCCGGTGGCGGGCCGTTGGATCGACCGCATCGGCCACCGCTCTACCCTGGCGCTGGCTTTCGCCTTCGGCATCCTCGGCATCCTGCTGACGCTCATTCAGAGCTTGCCCGCCGTGGTCGTGGGACTGGCCCTCTGTGCAAGCGCCGTCTGGATCGGCCACTCTTCGGCCTCGAGCTACATCGGAATCGCGGCCGTGGACTCGCGCGCCGCCGCCGTCGGCCTGTATGTCATGTGCTATTACATCGGCGGCAGCAGTGGCTCGGCGCTCTCCGGCGTGTTGTGGAACCGCGGCGATTGGCCGGCCTGCGTGGCGCTGATCGTTACCGTGCAGGTGTTCACCATCGTCATCGCGCTCGTCGCCTGGAAGCCGGCGCACCTGCGCCGCTAGCCTTGTTCCACCCACCGGCGCCGCTGCGCATGCCCCATCACAAACAACACCGCGAACCCCGCCATCAGGCCGAGTGAGGCCCCAATGCCCACCAGTTGCGGCGCGTTCGAGCGCAGCCACAGCGTCAACGTCACATTGAAAATCACCGGGACCCAGGCCGCGATCACCGGCGGCCAGGGACGGTCGAGCGCGAACAGGGAACGCGAATCGATCTCGATCAGGCTCCAGCCCACCAGGCTCGGGCCGAGGCCCAGGAACACCGCCGAAACCATGCGCGTGGATTCCCAGGTGAATCTGCCGCGCTGGAAGAACAGGGAGATGGCGGGCCGGCGGAAAATCAGGGCGAAAGCGCAGCCGATCACCGCCGCCAGCGCCGCCAGCGCCGTCGTGCGGTCGATCAATCGGAACGCATCGCGCACTCGGAACAGGCTGCGCAGCCGCGCGATCTCCGGCAGCAGCGAATTGGAAATGGGAGTCACCAGAATCGCCAGCGGAACGCCCACCCCGCGCATACAGTAATCGAGCGCCGCCGCCACGCCCGGCCCGGCATGCGTGGCATAGGCTCGCGTGAAAGTGATATTGAGCCCCAGGCCCACGGCGTACACCACAAAGAACGACGGCTTGGCCAGAATCTCCCGCCAGTGAATGGAACTGCCGGGCGCCGCGGCCGTGTCCAGACCCGAGCGCGCGGCAAACCAGACAATCGCCAGTTGCGCCCAGGCGCCCGCCGTGTACCCGACCGCGAATGCGTGGACGCCCAGCAGCGTCCACAGGCTCAGGGCCCCGATAATGGTGAACACGTTGACCGTGGCTTGATAGAACGCCGTGGGCAGAAAGCGGCGGTCGGTATACAGCAGCGCGCAGTGGACCGCGCCGGCCCCGCCCGCGATGGTGGAGAGCGAGAGGATGCGCAGATTGGTGACAGCCGCGGGGAAAAATCGCGGATCGATGCCCGGCGCCAGCGCCCGCATCAGCCAGGGAGCGCCCACAATGACGGTCGCGGCAACCGCCGTGAATACCCACGCCAGGGTGCGGTTCAGCTTCAGAAACAGCGCCGTGCGCTCCGCGCCGGAGCAGGCCGTGAGCATGGGCACGAAAGCGAAAACCACGCTGTTGATCATCACCGAATTCAGCGTGTCAATCGGGCCCATCGCCACTGCCAGCGAATCAGCCCGGCTCTGCGTCCCCAGAAAAGACGCGGTGAGCGCCACCCGGCCAAAGCCCAGGATGTTGCCCGTCAGCACGCCCAGCACCAGCGTCAGGCCGCCGCGCACCACGGGACTTTCCACCGCGCGGGCCAGTGCCCCGTCGGTCCCGAGCGGAGATGGTCGAGTTGAACTCAGTCGAACCTCTGCCACTCAAGCCGTGGCTGCACCGGCGCGCCGGGCAGCGGACAACGCCGCTTCGTAGTTCGGGAAATCCGCCACTTCCTTCACATATTCGGCGTGGCGAATCTTGTTCTGTTGGTCCACCACGAAAATCGCGCGGCTCTCGATACGCAACTCTTTGATCAGTGTGCCGTAGTGGGAACCGAAAGATCCGTCCATGTGATCCGAAAGCATCTTGACGTTGTCCACGCCAAAGGCCCCGCACCAGCGCTTCTGCGCGAAGGGAAGGTCCATGCTGACGGCGATGATATCGACGCCCGGAAGACGCGCGGCCTCTTCATTGAAACGCTTGGTCTGCGCGTCGCAAACCGGCGTATCGAGCGAGGGCACCACGCTGATGATGCGCACGCGCGCGCCGGTGTCCTGCAAAGTCACCGGCTTGAGGCTGTTATCCATAACGTGGAAATCGGGCGCTGCGTCGCCAACTTTCAGTTCCGGACCGATCAGCGTGAACGGATTGCCTTTCAGGGTTGTCGCTCCTGGTCTTTCCATGGCTCCTCCAATTTTTGACGGTGAATTTAGTATTGTACCAACTCCCTCAGACGCGCCGCCTCCGAGACAGGCAACTGGCAGGTGTAATCGCGGCAAACGTACGCGGCGGCGCGGCCGTCCAGTTCGTGCATCTCTCGGATGGCCGGAATACCGGCCGCGAGCGCGCTGCGGGTTTCGGCCGAATCCACCAGCAGTATGATGCGGTTGGGGATGAAGCGGGTGTGTAATTCGCGCAGCAAAGCGCGCGTATCCCCGGCCGCGCGTTCGCCCACCACGATGATCTGGCGTCCGTCGCCCAGCAGAAATTCGCAAGCCGCCAGCATCTGCGGCAGCGCCGCGGGCAGGTTGACCAGTCTCGGAAGGAACGCCTTTACGGCCAGTTCGGCCGACGCGCGGAATTCGTCGCGGTTGGTGATCTGCGCCAGCCGCAACAGGTTCAGGATGGCCACCGAATTGCCGGAGGGTTCGGCGCCGTCGTAATCCTCTTTCACGCGCAGCACCAGGCTGGAATCGCCTTCCGCGGTGCTGAAGAAACCGCCCGCCGCGCGGTCTTCGAAGCGCTCGCGCATCTCTTCGGTGATACGGATCGCCAGTTCCAGGTGCCGCCGGTCGAATTGGGCTTCATAGAGATCCAGCAGGGCTTGGGTGAAAAGCGCGTAGTCGTCCAGGAATCCGGGAATGGCCCATTCGCCCTGGCGGTAGCGGCGCAGTAGAACGCCAGTCGCGGCGTCCCAGGCGTTCGCTATCAGAAACTCCGTGGCCCCGCGCGCCGCGTCGGCGTAGCGCGGCTCGTCGAGCACGGCGCCGCCCAGCGCGAAGGCGGAAATCATCAGCCCGTTCCAGGAAGTGAGAACCTTGTCGTCCCGATGCGGGCGGACTCGTTTGGCGCGCGCCTCCAGCAGCGTTTGGACTGCTCGATCGAGCGCCGCGCGCACTTCCTCCACCGGCCGCTCGAAGCGCAGCGCGGTGTCTTCCACCTCATTCGCCTGATAAAGAATGTTGCGGCCACCGAATTCGCCGTGCGGATCGTTCGCCACGTTGCCATCTTCCGAGACGCCGTAGCGGTGGAAGAACCACTCGGCCGTCTGCGCATCGAGCAGCGCGCGGATCTCCGCGGCGCTCCAGATATAAAAGGCGCCTTCGCTCTTGACGGTGGGCTGCGCCGCGTCGGCGGCGCTATCGGCGTCTTCCGCGGAGTAGAAGCCGCCCCCGGTGTCGGTCATGTCCCGCAGCACGTAATCGAACATCCGGCGGGCGGTATCGGCGTACTGCGCGTCGCCCGTGATTTGGAAAGCCTCCAGGCAGGCGATGGCAAGCTGAGCCTGGTCGTAAAGCATTTTCTCGAAGTGCGGAACGAACCAGCGGTCGTCCACCGAGTAGCGGTGGAACCCGCCCCCAAGTTGGTCATGCATGCCGCCCTTGGTCATCTCCCGCAGCGTCAGCAGCACCATCTCGCGCGCCTCTTCGCTATGCGTGCGGGCGTGGTAGCGCAGAAGAAACTGCAAGACCGAGGGCCGCGGAAACTTCGGCGCGCCGCCGAAACCGCCCAGATGACTGTCAAAAGTCCGCCGGAAGGCGAAATAGCCGGTATCGAGGATCGCGTGGTCTATCTCCGCCGGACCGCTGTGGCCGGGCGCAACCGTCACCTGTTTTTCGAGCTGGGCGATGATCTCGCGGGCCGAATCGACAATCTCGTCGTGCTTGGTTTGCCAGGCGCTCGACACCTGAGTAAGCACCGACGCGAAGCCAGGATGTCCGTAGCGATTCTCCGGCGGGAAGTAAGTGCCGCCGAAAAAAGGTCCCAGATCCGGAGTGAGCCAGACCGACATCGGCCACCCCCCGCCGCCGGTCGTGGACTGCACGAACGTCATATAGATGCGGTCCACGTCCGGCCGCTCTTCGCGGTCCACCTTGATCGCGACATAATCCCGGCTCAAAAGCGTGGCGATCTGCTCGTTCTCGAAGGATTCCCGCTCCATGACGTGGCACCAGTGGCAAGTCGAATAGCCGATCGAAAGGAAAATCGGCTTGTTCTCGCGCCGGGCCTTTTCAAAGGCTTCCGGGCCCCATGGGTACCAGTCCACGGGGTTGTGGGCATGTTGCAGCAGATAGGGGCTCTTTTCGAGGGCCAGGCGGTTTGTGTGCATGCGGTGAGTGCCGTTTCCATGGTACACCGGACCTCAGCGAAAACGAGACTGCGGACCTTCGCGTCGCGCGCCTATGAATACTACGACCCGGAAGTCAGCTCCGTGGCGCGGCCCCTGGATCTGGAAGTACGGAAAAAGCAGCTCCCGCGGGCGCGGCGGCGTGCTGTCCATCGCGCCCGCACTTCGCCTTACCGCCAGTGCCCCCGGCGGAAAGCATACCCGCGGCCTGAATGCACCCACACGCCGGGAACCCACACCGCCCGCGGATGCGGCGGGCGCATCCAACTGCCCGGCGCCCAAACGTAGTTGCCGCCGCGCCAATCATAGAAGCCCTCGGCCCACACATAACCTGGCCCCGGCGCCACTCCGATCACGCCGTACCGCGGCGGCGGCGGTGCGAAGCGCACATACGCGGCGCCATTGGCGGCACAGGCGCTCAATAAGGTGCCAATCATCACGAATCCGGCGGCCAGCAATTTCCTTTTCATGGTTCCTGCCTCCTATGGCATGAAACGCGCCGCCCATACCCTGAGTTGCGACTCTGAATTCAAGTTAATGTTAGAAAGCTTTCATCCAGCAGCCCGATTTTGGGGCACAATGAACGTATGGCGAGGGTCACCGAACTCCATGTAAACGGAACCCGCCGGCAGATCGATGCCGATCCGGACCGCACTCTGTTGAGCGTCCTGCGCGACGATCTCGACCTCACCGGCACTAAGTATGGCTGCGGCGAAGGCCAATGCGCGGCCTGCACGGTGCTGATCGATGGCGCGGCCGCCAAGTCGTGCCTCATCAAAGTCGGAACCTTGGCGGGCAAACACATCACCACCATCGAGGGCCTGGCGCCGAACGGCAAGCTGCATCCCGTGCAGGAAGCATTTCTCGCGGCCGACGCCATGCAGTGCGGCTGGTGTACACCCGGAATGATCCTCGGCGCGGTGGCGCTGCTCGAACGCAACCCGCACCCGAGCGACGCCGACATCGTCAGCGGCATGAACGGCCACATTTGCCGCTGCGGCACTTACGGGCGGGTGGTGCGCGCCATTGAAATGGCGTCGAAGAACGGAGGCCGGGCATGAAACGGCGCGATTTCTTCGCGGTATTGGGCGGCGGCATCATGGTGCTGATCGCCGACGATTCGGACGCGCAGGAGACCGGCGGCGGCCAGCGCCGCGGCATGCGCGAGCAGACGCCCCAGAATCTCAGCGCCTGGCTGCACATCGGCGAAACCGGCCTGGTAACGGTCTACACCGGCAAAGTGGAAGTGGGCCAGAATGCGCGCACTTCGCTGACGCAGGCAGTGGCCGAAGAACTCCGTGCGCCGGTCGCCTCCATCCGCATGGTGATGGGCGACACCGATCTCACGCCCTTCGACATGGGCACTTTCGGCAGCCAGACCACTCCGCAGATGTGGCCGGTGATCCGCCGCGCCGCCGCAGCGGCGCGTGAGACCCTGATCGACCTCGCGTCGCAGAAGTGGATGGTGGAACGCGCCTCGGTGCAGGTGGCCGATGGCAAGGTCACCGCCGGCAGCCACACCGCCGGCTTCGGCGAGATCACCAACGGGCAGAAGCTCACCAAAACCATTCCCGCCAGCGTGGCGTTGGCGCCCGCCGCCGAGTGGAAAGTGGCCGGCCATTCCATACCCAAAGTCAACGGACGCGAAATCGTCACCGGCACGCATAAATACGCCTACGACGTGCGTCCCAAGGGGACGCTCTACGGCAAGGTGCTGTATCCGCCGTCGTTCGGCGCCACCCTGGCGTCGCTCGATAGCTCCATGGCCGAAGCCATGCCCGGCGTGAAAGTGGTGCACGACGGCGATTTCGTCGGCGTCGCGGCGCCCGATCCCTTCACCGCCGAAAAAGCCGTGGCGGCGTTGAAGGCCGAATGGAAATCGCTCGCCGCGGAAGCCTCCAGCAAAGACGTCTTCGCGTATTTCAAGAAGAACAGCCGCGACGCCGCGTCCACTCCCAACCTCACCGCCTACACCGTGGCCTACATCGCGCATGTGCCGCTGGAGCCGCGCGCGGCGGTGGCCCAATGGAACGATAACAAGCTCACCATCTGGACCGGCACGCAGCGGCCCTTCGGCGTCCGCAGTGAGTTGGCCGGCCATTTCAATCTGGCGGAGGACGACGTCCATGTCTTCATGCCGGACACCGGTTCCGGTTACGGCGGCAAACACAACGGCGAAGCCGCCTACGAAGCAGCGCGGCTCGCCAAGGCCGCGGGCGCGCCCGTCAAGCGCAACTGGACGCGCGATGAGGAGATGACCTGGGCCTACTTCCGTCCCGGCGGCCTCATCGAAGTCGGCGGCAAAGTCAACCCCGACGGCACACTCCTCGAGTGGGAGTTCCACAATTACAACTCGGGGCCCTCCGCTTTGCAGACGCCCTACGACGTCCCCAGCAAAAAAGAGCAGGTGCACCAGACCAGGACGCCGCTGCGCCAGGGATCCTACCGCGGCCTCGCCGGCACCGCCAATCATTTCGTGCGTGAATCCTATATGGATGAGCTGGCCCATTCCATTTCCATGGACCCGCTCGAGTTCCGCCTGAAGAACACCAAGAATGAGCGCCTGCGCAACGTGCTCGAAGCGGCCGCCGGCAAGTTCGGATGGAAGAGCCGCAAGAAGACCCCGGGCCGCGGCTTCGGCATCTCGGCCGGCTTCGAAAAAGGTTCCTATGTGGCGAGCTGCTGCGAAGTGAGCGTCACCGCGGGCGTCGTGAAAGTGCTGCGCGTGGTGCAATCCTTCGAATGCGGCGCGGTGGTGAACCCCGAGCATCTCCGCAACCAGGTGGAAGGCGCGGTGGCCATGGGGATTGGCGGGGCGCTTTTCGAACACATCGATTTCGCCGGCAACCAGATTCTCAACAATCGGCTCTCGCGTTACCGCGTGCCGCGTTTCGCCGACATGCCGTCGATCGAGGCCGTGCTGCTCGACCGCAAGGACATTCCCTCCGCCGGCGCGGGTGAAACTCCCATCATGGGAATCGCCGGCGCCATCGGCAACGCCATCTTCGACGCCACCGGCCAGCGAATTCGTTCGCTCCCCATGGTGCCCGGGAAACTGGGCGACGCGACCGCGCCCACCCCTGCCGCCGGCTAACCCTGCATTTCTCGCAGACAGCTTGGTGGGCATGCTTTGGCTAGCTCGAAACCGGTAAAATCAGATTATCCGAGCGTCATGCCGAATTTCCCCGACTCATTTTCGATCGGCCCGGTCAAAATCGCTCCCGCTACCGTGCTGGCCCCCATGGCGGGCGTCACCGATACCGTCTTCCGCCGCTTCATCCGCGGCCTGGGCGGCTGCGGGCTGATCATGACCGAGTTCACCAGCTCGCATGGCGTCCGCGCCGCGCGCGGCGCGCGCAAACCCAGCAAGACTTTGAGGTACCTGGCGTTTGAGCCGGAAGAACATCCCATCTCCGCCCAACTCTTCGGCGGCGATCCCGCCGTCATGGCCGACGCCGCCCGCGTCTGCCAGGATCTCGGCTTCGATATTCTCGATCTCAACTTCGGTTGCCCGGTCAACAAAGTGGTGAAGTGCAACGGCGGCTCCGGCCTGCTCCGCGACCTGCCGCTGGTGGAACGCCTCTTGCGCGAGGTGCGCAAAGTCCTCACCATCCCCCTCACCATGAAATACCGCGCCGGCTGGAACGACGAAGAACTGGTGGCCGTCCGCATGGCCCAACTGGCTGAAGACTGCGGCCTGCAAGCTGTCGCGCTGCATCCGCGCACGCGCGAGCAGGGCTATAGCGGCCAGGCCGATTGGACCCGCATCGCCGAAGTCAAAGCCGCGGTGAAAATTCCGGTCATCGGCAATGGCGATATCGTCACCCCCGAAGATGCCGTCCGCATGGTCCAGGAAACCAATTGCGATGCCGTCATGGTCGGCCGCGCGGCCAGTTCGAATCCCTGGATCTTCCACCAGATCCAGCAGTATCTCGCAACTGGCGCCTACGACCAGCCTACGCAGCAGGACCGCTACCAGATCATGCGCCGCTATTACGCCATGCTCATGGAACAGAGCGAAAAGGACACCGTCGGCAAGATGAAACAGTTCGCCACCTATTTCACGCACGGCGTGCGCCACGGCGCTCAGCTCCGCGCCTCCATCTATAGAGCTCAGGACGCGGCCGCCATCCTCGGCCTGGTGGATGCCTTCTTCCTCGCGTCGCCGGCGCTGGCCCTGTGAAGAAAGTCCAGGTGATTACCGACGGAGCCTGCTCCGGCAATCCCGGTCCCGGTGGCTGGGCCGCCATCCTGCGCTACAACCATCACGAAAAGGAACTGTGGGGCAGCCAGCCCCACACCACCAACAACCGCATGGAAATCACGGCCGCTCTCGAAGCCCTGCGTTCGTTGAAGGAGAGCTGCGAAATCGAAGTCGTGACCGATTCCGAATATCTGAAAAAGGGCATCACCGAGTGGATTCACGGATGGAAGCGCAAGGGTTGGATGACCGCCGCAAAAAAGCCGGTGATCAACCAGGACCTCTGGAAAGCCCTCGACGAACAAGTGCGCCGCCACAAGACCACCTGGGTCTGGACCAAGGGTCACGCCTCGCACGCCGACAACAACCGCTGCGACGAACTGGCCACCCGCGCCGCCAAAGAGCAGAGCCGTTCCACAGCCTGAGTGGGACAGGCCATCGTTTTTTGTGGCCTGTCGAAGTGCCCCCGTGGCCCGCGAAATCTCACGAAAAAGTGTCCAAGCCTCGCTGTTCGTGGAGCGGGCCTTCGGCCCGCAACGCCGGCTTTCCAGCCGGCGCCCCGCTTTTTCCACCCTGTTGGCGCGCGTGTTTGGCGATACATTGACAGGCCACGCAAACCGATGGCCTGTCAAACCTATCTGTGCCGCCCGAAACTCCTCCCCGGGCTTCTCATCGGCGCCCGTGATGGCGCTGGATGATAGCTGCGCGGAGCCGGCGCTGCCCGCGGGGAAGATGACGGGCTGCTGTTATGCCCGAAGCTCTTGGGGCTGTGGTCCGCGCCCGGCTCGCGCATGGATGGCGAGGCGTACTGCGAATCGCGGTATCCCCCGCTCTTGCTGGCGTATTGCGAATCGCGGAAACCGCCGCTCTGCGCGTACTTGCTCCCCGCATACCGGTTCTGCGTGACGGTGCCCTGCGAGCCGTACTTGGGCGCATCGCTCTCGCTGTCGTGCCCGTAATACGTCTGCCCGCGGCTCTGATACGTCCGGTAGCCTTCGTATTCATACCGGTCGTACGGCCGGTAATCGTGATTGAACAGCAGGTCGCGCATCAGCGCGTACTGCCCATAGAAGACCCAGAAATCGCGCCCGTCTCGATGGTCCCAATAGCCGTACTGGTTGGATCCCTGCGCCGGCGCCGCCACGTAGGCCATCCCGGCCGGCTGCGCCACGTGCTCGGCTTCCGAATCGTAGAGCCCGGCCGACTTGTGCTCAATCGCCATCCCCAGGTCGCCGCGCATCGCTTCATACGTCGGGCGCGTGACAATCACCCACTGCTCGTCGCTCTGCGTATCGCCGGTCTTCGCGGCGGCGTCGGTGATGTGCGTGCGGACCGTGCGGACCTTCTGGTCGTACTCGCGCGCGTTGCCTTCGCCGCGCGCCTGCATGTCCACCAGCAGCTTGTCCCACGATGTGTATAGTTGCCCGGTCAGCGATTGCAATTCTCCGGCCTGCCTGGCCTGATCCGCGGCGGACGTGGTCAGCGTACCGGCGGCCGCCAGCAGCGCCCCCGTGTTGACGCCGCTCGGATCCCCGCCAGCCGCCTTGCGGCGATCCTCGGCGGTCGCCTGCCAAAGCTTGTCGCTGTTCGTGACAATGGCGCGCTCGGCGTCCAGCCGCGCATCCAGATCCGCCTTCTTAGCCGGCCAATCCGCTTCCGCGTGCGTCACCGCCGCGCTCACCGGCGCCAGGTCGAAGGCGTCGATCGCATGATGCGCGCTCTCCATCTCCTGCACGTGTTCCGGCAGATGGTTCTTCGCGTCCACCCAGTGCGCGGCCTCTTTTTGGACCGCGTCGGCCTCCGCCATCGCCTGCGTGCGCAAATTGCGCTCGCTCTCCAGCACCAGCTTCGCTTGCGCCGTGTCGCTATGCCGGTTGTGCTTTTCGAGCCGCGTCAGCTCGTCCATGTCGCGGCCTGCCGAGTCCAGCCCGGATGCCGCCTGGTCCATGCGCCCCGGCCACGCACCGCCGAACGGAAGCGCCCCGAACAGCGCCGGGTCCGACTGCACCTCGGCGGCCACCTGGTCGCGCTCCGCATGAAGTTGGTTCCGCGCGGAAGTGAGCGCCGCGCGTTCGGAATCGATCTGCGCGCGGACGCTCGAAGGCAGGCGGTCCAGCGCACTGGCCGCCAGCACCGCAATCACAATACTCAAAGCCACCGTGAAAAACCGCAGCGTCTTTCGGCTCATAAGGCACACGTCTTTTCGATCGACCGCCGCCAGGCGGTCATGCGGGCTATCGTCCCGCGGGCCGGTAGATCGTGACGTCGCCGGCCGGGATGCCGTCGTACCGCGTCACGGCGAAGGGTTCCCCTTCGGGTTTGCGGATGGCGATGAGACCCTTGCCATCCTGCTCCTGGAATTCCCAGTAATAGTAGCCGGCGGGCTGCGCCTGGTCGTCGCGGAAAGCCTGCACTTCGCGGCTCAGGCGATAGAGCCACACCTTGTTGTCGAACTGGAACGAATCGGCGGTATTCTGGCGCTCATCCATCTCCGCCAGGTCTTCTTCGGCCAGGCCGAGGTCTTCCAGCGAAACTTTGCGCGGGTCGGCGTTGAGGTGCGTTTCCACTTCCTCCTCGCCGCTCACCCGCAGCGCCACGCGCCGCTCCATGTAAGGGCCGGCCACTTCGAACCAGCGGCGCGCGCCGGCCTGGTAGCGGGTCGTGCGATCAGCCGTGAAATCCAGGTCCTTGAAGTTTTCCCCCACACCGGAGAGGGAGATCACGTCCCCGGTGCGGGCATCCGTCGCCTTCAGGTTGGCCAGGTCTTCGGCCGGAGGCGTATCTTTCCGGAAGAAGGACATCGCCGTTATTTTTGGCCGCCGGCGGCCGGCAGTTCTTTCGGCAGCTCCGGCGCCTTTTGCGCGCGCTCGGCTTTCAGCGCCGCCAGTTGCGCATCCACGCTGTGCCCGCCCAGTTGCGCGAACTGCGCCTCCAGGTCGTCGTCCTTGCCGGCCGAGGCCAGTTCGTCGAAAGCCTTCGCGGTGGCTTCTTCCTTGGCCACCGATTGTTCGAACTTGTTGAGCTGCGCGAACGCGTTATCGGCGCTGCCCACCCCCGCTACGGCTTCCGACACCTTCTGCTGCGCGATGGCCGCGTTCTTGCGCGCCACCAGCGTTGTGGCCGTCCGCTCGCCTTCTTCGATTTTTCGTTTCAGCTCGGCCACTTGCGATTTCAGCTTGTCGCTGGTCTGCTGCGCCGTGGTCACCGCCTGCTGCATCGAAGCCACCTGCTGGTCGCACTCGGCCTTCTTGGCCAGCGCCTTCTTGGCCAGGTCTTCATTGCCCGCGTCCAACGCCATGTTCGCGCGGTCCTTCCACTCCTGCGACTGCCGCGCGTACTTCTGATACTCCGCGTCCAGCGCGTTGTAGTTGCTCATCGCCGATGCCGAAGCGCGCACCACGTTGTTGAGCTCGTTCTTCATATCGGCCACGGTCTGTTTCACCGTCGCTTCAAAGGTTGCGTCTTCCAGGGCGTCCACTCCCTGGTTCGCCTGGCCCCGCGCCACGCGGCCCACTCGGTTGAAGATATCGGATAGGAATGCCATAATCGTCGTCCTCCTTTTACGCTGCCAGGCCGCTCAACAGGCGGCGCGCACTCATCACATCCACCAGCAGAAAATGCACCGCCGAAAGGATATCGTCCTCGTCTTCCGGCCCCATGTCGCGCAGCTTGCAGAAATTGTTCAACGTCACCGCTACCTTGCCGCCCGCGGCCTCGTGCAATTGGAAATAGGAAGTCGAAATGCCGTTGTCCGCCGCCAGCATCTTCCCCATCACCTCGGCTGTGATCGAGGCGCGCGGCGCAGTCGTGCAGACCAGCGAAAGGAAAAGAATGTCTCCCTCCAGCACCGCCCGCAACGAAACCCCGCTGTGCGTCTCGCGAATCTTCAATGTGTCGGGCGCCGCTTCGGAGACTTCATAACCCTTCTCCGCCAGCAGCGCATGAATTTGCCCCGTTCGGGGACTGCCGGTTGCTGTCATAAAAGTAGTGGAATTCGCTCCTTTCATCTCTACGATGGTACGAGCCTTTCGGTTTCCATCGTTGGCTTTATCTATTGCAATATGTGATAACTATATTGCAATATGCAATTGTTGTCAAGAGGAGAATTCGCCCTGTTTTGAGCTGCATACAGGAAATGACCCGCACCCCGGCAATAGGCCTGGCTCAATGCGCCTTGAAAATGCGCGCGGCACGGACACTCGACGGGGCCGGCTCGTAGCTGTGCCCTTCGAAAATGAAATCCATCCGGTAGTTCTTCATCGGTGGGAGAATGCCGCCTTGCTTTTTCAAACACGTCTCAGCCTCCTCGGGCTTCACTGCCTTCTTGCCGATGCCGGCGGTTACCGACACGACCGAAGCCCCGTTGGCTTTGCTGGTTGAGAACTTAACCTTCTTTATTTGCGCCCGGACTACAGGATATGGCTTTCGCTTGTCGTCCTCATTCCAGCCGCACGTGAGAGAGGTGTCGGAAGCCGAGAAAAAAGCGGCGTTTTCACCCTCACCGGCCATCAATGTAGGTTTCGCGTCGAGAAGGTCCTCAACATAAAGATCCGTCGAATTGTTGCCCTGCGCACCAGCCGTGCCCATACACACGAGAATCTCTCGCCCGTTGCGGAGTGGCGCTTTATGGCACTGTGCTGTCTGGACGCCCGCCTTGTACCAGAGCATGGACCAGCCCTCGGAACGCCTGGTAAGTAGAACAGTACCGCCGAAATTCTCAGAATGGGGCTCGCAGCCCAACATCCAGAGGACGGCATCCTCGCTAGTGGGCGATAGGAAGTGCCCGCGGGTCACCGCCCCCAGTGACCACGTGAAGCCTTCAGATTTTCCGAAGTCGGTGAAGTCCGCACAGCCGGTCCGGCATTCGATCTCCTTGCCATTTGCGACGCCCCCGGGGCAAACGGCTTCCAGCAATTGGGCGCCGCCGGCTTGACTGGGGTCCATACCGTCGGACGGGAAAGCCGGCTCAGGCCTATCCGATGGTTGCGCCAACATCGCGAGCCCGGTCGCCAGGATGAGCAGACTCAAAACGCCAAACCTGGGAATTGGCGAGAAGCTGATCCTAAACCGGCGCATATGGGAGTCATTGTAGCGCCCGGGATAAAGGCTCGACTCAGCAATCGGATCGAGATGAATGTGGCGAGGGGCAGTGGGATTGGAAAGGAGTCAAAAGTTCGATCCCGTTCAACCCGTCAGGACTGTCGCAACTGGTTCTGCGAATCGCCCGCCGCGCCATCCGCATGCACAACCGGCAACCCGCTCCAACTCTCCGCCAGCACGATGGAATTCGCCGGGTTCCGCGGATCGAATTTCACCCCTACCGAGGCAATCGAGGAGTAATCGCGCGGCGCCCACTCCGCCAGCGCCGAAACGTCCTGCGACGCCGTGTATTCCACGCCGCGCACCGCATAGGTATAGAACAGCAGATTTTCGCGGATCTCAACCAGCACCGCGTCGCCCATTTTGCCGCGTGCCGCCAGCGCCTCCCGCCTGCGCCGCTCGCGTTCTTCCGGCGTGACGCGCGAATCCCGCCACCACCGGTATCCCAGAATCGCCAGCAGAACCGCCAGGAGACCGGCCAGCGCAAGCGTGACGGCCTGCACCGTTCCGTAGGACCAATCCAGAGGAAACCGCACCGTCGCGAGCCTTACCGTGGTGGCGCCCCCGGAAACGCCTTGGCGTAATCCTTCAGGAACTGGTCCAGCCCCTTATCGGTAAGCGGATGGTTGAAGAGCATGTCGAGAACCTTGAAGGGCATCGTCCCGATGTGCGCCCCTGCCAGCGACGCATCCACCACGTGCAGCGGCGAACGCAGCGACGCCGCCAGCACCTGCGTCTTGTACCCGTAGTTTTCGTAAATCTGCAGAATCTGCCGCACCAGGTCCATCCCCGTCCACCCGATGTCGTCCAGCCGCCCCACGAACGGGCTGATGATGTACGCGCCCGCCTTGGCCGCCAGCAGCGCCTGCCCCGGTGAAAAACACAACGTCACGTTCACGCGGATGCCCTCCGACGACAGAGCCTTGGTCGCCTGGATGCCGTCGCGCGTCAGCGGGCACTTCACCACAATGTTCTTGTGGATCTTGGAAAGCTCCTTGCCTTCCTTAATCATCGCCAAGGCTTCCGTGGACAGCACTTCCGCGCTGATATCGCCATCGATGATTTCGCAAATCAGGCGCACCTGTTCGGCGAGCGGCCGTCCTTCTTTTGCGATCAGCGAAGGATTAGTGGTCACGCCATCGACAATCCCCCAGCTCGCGCCCTTTTTCAGTTCATCCAGGTTTGCCGTATCGAGAAAGATTTTCAAGGATTGGCCCTCTGGTTCCAAGTTTATCAAAGTCGCGCCAGCCCGCCGTCCGGAGCGCACGCGCGTAATCCTTCTGTAAGTCTCTCTCGTTGTCTCCGCGTCTCCGCGGTGAACTGCCCTGCCAGGCTCGTCTACAATATAAGTAACGTGATAAGTAACGTGCCTGGGAAGACCTTTTACCTCGAAACCTTCGGCTGTCAGATGAATGCGCACGATTCCGAAAAGGTCGTCGGCACGCTCATCGCCCAAGGCTATTCCCAGGTCGAGACACCCGAAGCGGCCCACCTCGTTCTCTACAACACTTGCAGCATCCGCGACAAGGCCGAACAGAAGGTTTTCAACCGTCTCCAGAATTTCAAGCGGGAAGCCGGCAAGGGCAAGGTTTTCGGAGTGCTGGGCTGTGTGGCGCAGCAGGAAGGCGAAAAGATTTTCGAGCGCGCCCCGCACGTCAGCCTCGTCGCCGGCTCCGCCAGTTACACCCGGCTTGGTGAGATGCTGGTGCAGCTCGAAGCCGGAGACCGTCATGTCACCGGCCTCAGCCTCGATACCGATCAGACCTTCGACACGCCCTTCACCCGCCGCGACAATCCCCACCGCGCCTATATCACCGTCATCGAGGGCTGCAATAAATCCTGCGCCTATTGCGTCGTGCCCTTCACGCGCGGGCCGGAACGCAGCCGCACCGGCGAAAGCGTGATGGCCGAAGCCCGCGGCCTTGCCGAACAGGGCTACACCGAGATCCAGTTGCTCGGCCAGAATGTCAACAGCTACCGCGATCCCTCTCCCGCCGGCTGGGATTTCGCCGCGCTGCTCGCCCGCGTCGCCGAAATCCCCGGCATCCGCCGCGTCCGCTACACTACCTCGCATCCGCGCGATTTCGCCCGCTCCATCGTGGACGCCATGGACTCCAACCCCGTCATTTGCGACCACATCCACCTGCCGGTCCAATCCGGCTCTTCGAAAATGCTGGCCGCCATGGACCGCCTCTACACCCGCGACGACTACCTCCGCCGCATCGAGTGGATCAAGAACGCCAAACGCCCCTATTCGCTGACCACCGACATCATCGTGGGCTTCCCCGGCGAGACCGAAGAGGATTTCGACCTGACCCTCCGCCTGCTCGACGAAGTCCAGTACGATTCGCTCTTCAGCTTCAAGTACTCCCCGCGCCCCAACACCGCCGCTCTGCGGATGGGCGACAGAATACCCGAGGAAGAGAAGCAGCGCCGCCTTGTCATCCTGCAGGAAAAGCAGCGCGCTATTCAGATCCGCCGCAATGCCGAATCCATCGGCGCCGTCCGCGAGGTGCTCGTCGAGGGCCGCAACCAGGCGCTCGGCCAGTGGATCGGCCGCACTTCCGACAATCGCACGCTCAACTTCACCCACCCCGATACCGATAGCGGTTCCCTGCTGGGGACATATTTGCCGGTCCGCGTCACCCGCGCCGGCCCCAACTCCTTGGTGGGCGAAAGCGTAACTGTGGTGTAATGAGATCGGGAGGGCATCATGGAAGTCGAAATGAAAATTCGCGGTCTCATGATCGATCCCGTTACTAATATGCCGATCGTGATCCTCAAGGACATGAGCGGCAACTCTGTCCTGCCAATCTGGGTGGGCGCTTATGAAGCCAACGCCATCGCCCTCGAGATCGAAAAAGTTTCCACTCCCCGGCCCATGACCCACGACTTGATTAAGACCCTGCTGCTGGGCCTCAACGCTTCCCTGCAGAAGGTCGTGGTGAGCGAGCTCCGGGACGACACCTTTTACGCGGTCATCTGGCTCGACCGCGATGGCGACCTGATCACCGTCGATTCTCGCCCCAGCGACGCGCTCGCCCTGGCCCTGCGCCTCGATTGCCCCATTTACGTGGAGGAGAGCGTCCTCAAAACCTCCAAGCAGGCCGCCGCCGTCACCGACAAGGTCAACAACGAAGAACTGCGGCGGTGGCTGGAGGGCCTCAACGACGAGGACCTCGGCCGCTACAAGATGTGAGCCCCGAAATCGCCACGCGCCTGGCAGACCTCAACATTCAACTGGCTGCGCAAGCCAGGGATTATTGCCTGTTCGTGCGCGGGAATTGCCTGGCGCTGGCGCAAACCGCGGGAGAGATCTTCACCTCCATCGGCGCTTCCGGCATCATGACGGAAAACGGAATTGCCTACCTGGTCTGGCGCGAAGGCCGCGCCGTCCTGGCGGCGCACGGAGACCACGAGCGGCCGGCCACGCCGGAGGAATTGGAGACTGTCCGCCGCTTTTCCGAAGATTTAAAGTTGACTCTAAAATTGTCACAATGACCATCGACCAACAACTTACATACATCCGCAAAGGCATGGCGGAGATCATCCGCGAAGAGGACCTCCGCGAGCGTCTCATCGCCGCCGAAAAGGCCCACCGCCCGCTGCGCATCAAGGCCGGCTTCGATCCCACCGCGCCCGATCTCCACCTTGGCCACACCGTCCTGCTCCGCAAGATGAAGCACTTTCAGGACCTCGGCCACACCGTCATCTTCCTGATCGGCGACATGACCGCCATGATCGGCGACCCCTCCGGCCGCAACGTCACCCGTCCCCCCATGACCCGCGAAGCCATCGATCAAAACGCCGAAACCTACAAGTCCCAGGTCTTCAAAATCCTCGATGCGAAAAAGACCGAGGTCCGCTTCAACAGCCACTGGCTGGAGCCGCTCAAGTACATGGACATGATCCGGCTCTTCTCCAAGTACACCGTGGCGCGCATTCTGGAACGCGACGATTTCGCCAAACGCTTCAAGGAAGGCGTCCCCATTTCGCTGCACGAGCTGATGTATCCGCTCGCCCAGGCTTACGACTCCGTCGCGCTCGAATGCGACGTCGAAATGGGCGGCACGGATCAGAAATTCAACCTCCTGGTGGGCCGCGAAATCCAGAAAGATTTCGGCCAGTTGCCGCAGATCGTCGCCACCGTCCCCATCCTCGAAGGCCTCGACGGCGTCAACAAGATGTCGAAATCGCTCGGCAATTATATCGGCATCACCGAACCGCCCGAGATCATGTTCCGCAAGGTGATGCAAATCTCCGACGAGCTGATGTTCCGCTACTACGAGCTGCTCACCGACAAAAGCCTCGCCGATATCGCCGCCATGCGCAGCCGGATCGCCGCTGGCAAACTCCACCCCATGGAAGCCAAAATCGCGCTCGGCAAGTTGATCGTCACCGACTTCCATTCCGCCGCCGAGGCCCAGCGCGCCGCTGAAGTCTTCAACTCCGTGGTGCGCCGCGGCGAAATTCCCGAGAACATCCAAACCGTCGCCCTGCCGGAAGGCGTGCGCGTCGCCGCCGGAATCCGCGTCGACAAAATGCTCGCCCGCATCGGCCTCTACGAATCCGTCACTGAGGCTGTCCGAAAGATAAGAGCCGGAGCGGTGGAGATCAATGGCGAAAAGGTGCGAGACTTGGTGTTAGCAGACCCACCCGCCGAAATGATCGTCCAGGCCGGCAAAAACTGGCGGAAGGTCGCGCTCAAGACACCGTGAGAAAGCTCTACTACTGGAAACTCAAGCAACGCGAACTCAAGCTCGGGGACCGCACCCTGCTGATGGGCGTGCTCAATGTTACACCCGACTCGTTTTCCGACGGAGGAAAATACTCCGATCCCGACCGCGCCTTCGCCCGCGCTATTGAACTCGAAGAACAGGGCGCCGACATCATCGATATCGGCGCCGAATCCACGCATCCCGGATCCGGCCGCGTCACCGCATCGGTCGAGCTGCAGCGCCTGGTTCCGGTGCTGAAGCGGCTGCGCGGCCGCCTGGGCATTCCGATTTCAATCGATACCTACAAAGCCGAAGTGGCCGAACGCGCCATCGAACTCGGCGCCGAGATCATCAACGATCCTTCCGGGCTCACCTTTGAGCCGCAACTGGCGCGCGTAGTCTCGAACCACGACGCCGGTCTTAT
This sequence comes from Bryobacterales bacterium, assembly GCA_963842505.1. Lineage (GTDB taxonomy): Bacteria > Acidobacteriota > Terriglobia > Bryobacterales > Bryobacteraceae > PALSA-129. The sequence goes on along the minus strand of CAWJGZ010000001.1, from coordinate 1,489,575 downwards.
CTTGAATCACATGCGCGGCCGCCCTGAAACCTGGGCCAAGCTCGGCCCCATGCGCGAGCCTATGACCACCATCCTGCACGATCTGGAAGCCGCCGTCAGCCGCGCGCGCGGCGTGGGCATCGACAAATCGCGCCTGGTCATCGACCCCGGCTTCGGCTTCGGAAAACGCAAGGAGCAGAATTCGCTGATCCTCGATCGCCTCACCGATCTCGCGGCGCTCGATCTGCCGATCCTCACGGGACCCTCGCGCAAGAGCTTTCTCGCCCAGCCCTCAAGTGAAGAAACCCGCTATGCCACCGCCGCCGCGGTGGCCATCTCGGTGCTGCGCGGCGCCCACATCGTGCGCGTCCACGATGTCCGCGAGATGCGCGCATCGGCCAGCGTGGCAGATGAGATTCTCCGCACCAAAGAAATGTAAAGCATGCAACTTTGTGCTTGGCCTTCCGTCTAAATACCGAGCCGCGGCCGTAAGGGAGCGGTCTTTGTGGAATGCGAGAGTATTGATAATACGGTGTACTAAGGAAGTGCTATGAAACGTGCGATTTCAGCCCTGTTTCTGCTGGTTTTCGCAGGATTCGGCCAGTCCCGCGGCTCTATGGTGGATTACGCCTTGCTGCTGGAGGATGCCCCCGTAGCTCGAATGGCCCAGGGCCGACTGGCCCTTCAGAGCACCACCGCGCAGGCGCAGATGTCTCGCATCCGCGGGGCGCAAAGCAGCCTGCTGGCCGAATTGCGCAGCCGCAAAGTAGCCGTGGAAAGCGCTTCGCAAGTTCTGGTGAACGCCATCTTCGTCCGCGCCACGCCCCAGACCGCCGCGCAACTGTTACATCTTCCCGGCGTCGTCCACGTGGTTCGCGTGCCGCGCCTGCATCGCGATCTGAACACCGCACTGGGTCTGGTCAACGTCCCCGGCGCATGGAACGCGATCCCCACCGGCCCGGCCAGCGCCGGCGCCGGCATCAAAATCGGAATCATCGATAGCGGCATCGATCAGAACCATCCTGGATTTCAGGATTCAACTCTCACGCCGCCCAACGGTTTTCCCAAGGGTGACACCACTTACACCAACAACAAAGTGATCGTGGCCCGCAGTTACGTGGCGCTCGATAGTTATACCGATACACCGCCTAATCCCGACCCGGCTTACTCCACTCCCGACGACACCACCCCCCGCGACCGCGTGGGCCACGGCACGGCCATCGCCATGATCGCCGCCGGCGTGCAGAACACCGGGCCGCAGGCTACCATTCAGGGCGTCGCTCCCAGAGCCTTCCTCGGCAACTACAAGATTTTCGGTTCGCCCGGAGTGAATGATTACGCAGCCTACGCCGCGTTCGACCAGGCTTTGCAGGACGCGCTCAGCGACGGCATGGACATCGTCACGCTCTCTCTCGGTGAAGGCGACATGCCAAACTCGGGCCCGCTCGACGTGGACCCCGCCTGCAGTGCAGACGGGATTACTCCGCTGCCGTGCGACATTTACGCTTATGCGGTAGAGAGCGCGGTGAGCGCCGGCCTGGTAGTAGTAGCCGCCGCCGGCAATGATGGAAACATCGGCGTGCTGCAGCCGCCGCACACGCTCAGCACCATTCATACGCCCGGCACGGCTCCTTCCGCCATCACGGTGGGCGCCACGGTCAATGCACACCTCCTGTATCAGGCGGTGCACCTCAGCGGGCCGGGTCTGCCCTCGAACCTGCAAAACCTTCAAGCGTTGTACGGCGATGGACCGCACCTGACCCCGCCGGCTGCTCCGGTCATTGATGTGGCAACCCGTGGAAACAACGGTCTCGCCTGTACGTCACTGTCCGCCGGTTCGCTGGCGGGTGCCATCGCGTTGATCGAGCGAGGCCAGTGCGTCTTCGCCGACAAGATCAACTACGCCCAGCAGGCCGGAGCGGTGGGCGTGATCCTGTATCAATCGGTCGGTATCAATACCATCTACAACACCTTGGGCGCGCAGAACACCGGCATCCCGGCCGTGATGATCGGATACACCGACGGCGTCAATCTGAAGAACTTCATCGATAACAATTCCGCCGTCACAGCTCAATTCGATCAGGCTTTCACACCCGTCAGTACTCAGTCCAACACCATCTGGCCGGCCTCTTCGCGCGGGCCCTCCCTCGGCAGCTTCGCGAACTCACCCGATCAGACCTTCGCCGTCAAACCGGAGTTGGTGGCGCCAGGCGCGGGCATCTATACAGCCACGCAGACGCTCGACCCCAACGGCGAGGTCTACAATTCCACCGGTTACACCGGCGTCACCGGCACCAGTTACGCTGTGCCCATGGTCGCCGGCGCCGTCGCGCTGGTGAAGCAGTTGCACCCAACTTGGAATCCCGCGCAGCTCAAGTCCGCCGTAGTCAACACCGCCGCGCAGGGCGTCACCGATACCGATGGCGTCACCAGCGCGGGCGTGGACGCGGTGGGCGCCGGCCTGCTCAACGCCGCCGGCGCCATGAACGTCCCGGCCACCATCAGCCCCGCTACGATCGCCTTCGGAGACATCGCCGCCAGTGCGGCGCCAATCACCCTCAATGTCACCAACGTCACTGGCGTTTCCGCCAGTTTCAGCTTCGCGGTGCAGCCGCTGAATGCCGCTGGCCCGAGCGTCACGGTTTCACCGTCCACGCTAACACTGGGGACAGCGACAACGAACCAAACCGGGATCGTCAGCGTGCGCTTGCCCGCCACAGTGCCCGCCGCCGGCTCGTATGAAGGATTCATCGCCGTTACCCTCGCTAACGCTCCCGGCGGAACACCCACGCTTCGTGTGCCCTATCAGTTCCTGGTGGGAAGCGGCGTGCCGACGGATATCTTCCCGATCGCGGGCGGCGAATTCATCGGATTCCCTGGCGACATCGGCTGGCCGATCACTCTCCGATTGATGGATCAGTACGGCGTGCCGGTCTTCGGACCTGCCCAATTCAGCATCGTCTCCGGCGGCGGCAGTTTCACCACCGAGTCCTTCCAAAACCCGGAAACCGATACCCATCACACCTATGGCATTGCCAATGCCTTCGTCAATCTAGGCCAGCAACTGGGCCTGCAGGTCTTTACCGGAACCGCCGCCACCCTCCCCGCCGTGGAGTTCGACGGCTACGCGCGCCCTTCCCCGGCAATCGCGTCCAACGGCGTGATGGACGCCGCTTCCTTCCATACTGACTATGGCCTGGCTCCAGGATCTTACATCACTATCAAGGGCACATACCTCTCGGACACCACCCAGGTGTATTCGACGCCCTACCTGCCCGTGTCTCTATCTACCGTGAGCGTGAGTTTCGATGGTGGCGGCCTCAGCCTCCCGGGCCATCTTCATTTCGTCAGCCCCGGCCAGATCAACGTGCAGGTCCCCTGGGAATTCCAGGGCCAGTCGTCCGCTGCTATGAAGGTGACCGTCGAAGGCAATACTACCGATCTCCAAGGCAACCTCTACACCGTGCCGCTGGCCAGCTATGCGCCGGCCTTCTTTTTGAATAGCGGGACTGTGGCCGACGCTCTGGACAACACCACGGCGGCTCTCATTACCACCGCCAATCCCGCAACCGCCGGCGAGATACTCCAGCTCTACGCCAACGGCCTGGGTCCCGTGACCAATCAGCCGGCCAGTGGCGATCCGGCGCCCGCCTCGCCGCTCTCGTTAACCACCAGCCCTGTCACCGTCACCATCGGCGGCCAACCGGCCAAGGTGTACGGCGGGACCGCGTTTTTGGCGCCCGGCCTCATCGGGCTCTACCAGATCGACATCCAGGTTCCCTCGGGACTCAGCTCGGGTCCGCAGCCCATCGTCATCTCGGTGGGCGGCCAGACATCGCCGGCTGCCGCCAACGGCTCGACGATCTATTTGCCGATCAAATAGCCGCCGGAGTCCTTCCGCCCGGGCCCCCGCCACAGAACCGCGACCGTCAGGGAGCGGCCGCCACGCAGCGTAAAGCTGGCCGCTCACTTAGGCTCGCGGTTCCGTGCTGAATCGCGATGCCATCACTTTTGTGCCGCACACCCTTTCCGGTCCTCTCACTGATGGTCCGTGGCTGCTTTCGCTATAATGAAGGTCTGGGAGCTGTCCCCATTCGATGAACGATATTAAAAAGAAGCTGCAGGATGAAATCGCTTTGCTCGAACATGAATTGCACGTCGAGCTGCCGAGGGAAATCCTGAAAGCTCGTGCCCACGGGGACCTCAGCGAAAACGCCGAGTATCACGCCGCCAAGGAACGCCAGGGCTTCGTCAACGCCCGCCTCAATCAGTTAAAGGGCCGTTTGGCTGAGATCTCCATGATCGATTTCTCCAAGATCCCGTATGATCGCGTCGGGCTTGGTTCCACCGTCGTCGTGCTCGACGTCAACCGCGACGAGGAGATGACGTATAATCTGGTCACCACCGAAGAGGCCGACGCCGCCAACGGAAAAGTGTCCACCACCTCGCCCATCGGTCGCTCCCTTCTCGGCAAGGAAGTCGGCGATGTGGTCCAGTTTCAGAGCCCGGGCGGCATGAAGGAACTGGAAATCCTAAAACTCGCTACTATCCATGACGCAGTCGAATAAGGTATGACCTTTACCCGCGGTATCGGGATGGTCTGTGGCGCCATCATCGATCGCATCGTGCGCTGGCTGGCGCTCTCCAAAATTAACCCCAACATCCTCACCTTTCTCGGCCTGGTCATTAATATTTGGGCGGCTTGGCTTTTCGCCAGGGGCAGTTTCAAGTGGGCCGGCGCCGTGGTCATCGGCGCGGGTCTTTTCGATATGGTGGACGGACGCGTGGCCCGCGCCACTGACCAGGTCACCCGCTTCGGCGGCTTCTTCGATTCCGTCTTGGACCGCTATTCCGACCTGGCGCTCTATATGGGCCTGCTGGTCTATTACGCCTCCATCAACCGCTTCTTCTACATCGTGCTCACCGCCATCGTGATGACCGGCTCGGTCATGATCAGCTACACCCGCGCGCGCGCCGAAAATGCCATCCCCAAATGCAAAGTCGGCTTCCTGGAACGTCCCGAGCGCGTGGTGCTCATCATCATCGGCGCGCTCTTCAACCGCATGGCCGCCACGTTGTGGGTCATCGCCGTGCTCTCCAACCTCACCGTGGTGCACCGCATGATTTATACCTGGCAGGAATGCAAAAAGCTGGAAGGCGCCCCCGCGCCCCGGTAGGACAGACCATCGCCTTTTGTGGTCTGTCGCGGAGGGCCATCGCCTATTGTGGTCTGTCGCAGGTTACCTTCGCCGTTCGTGGAGCGGGCCTCCGGCCCGCAACGCCGGCTTTCCAGCCGGCGCTCCGCTTTTTCAGACCTGTCACCGGTTCGCGCGGCGGCGGCGTCTCGTTCCCCTTCCGCTCGGTATAAAATGTGTCCATTGCGTCGCATAATCATTGGCGTCTTCGCTTTGGGGTTCGGGCTCGCCTGGGCGCAAGCCCCGCCCGCCGACCCCGGCTACCTCCTGCGCGGCGCCACCGTCCATACCATTTCCGGACCGGTGATTGAGAACGGCTCCGTGCTCGTGCACAACGGAAAAATCATCGGCGTCGGCAAGGACCTGTCCGCTCCCGAAGGTTTCAAGGTCCTTGACATTCACGGGCAGCACATTTATCCCGGCATGATCGACGCCGCTTCCATGATCGGCCTGGAGAAAACCTCCAAGCAGGAAGCCTCCGACGCCCGGGAGTTGGGCCTGCTCAACCCCCAGCTTCGCGCCGTCACCGCCGTAAATCCATCCAGCGAGCAAATTCCCGCCGCCCGCGCCAACGGCGTCACCACTGCCATCGTAATGCCCGAAGGCGAGTTGCTCTCGGGACAAATGTCCATCGTCCATCTGGATAGCTCTTCGAATGACGCCATGATGGTGGTTCCTTCCACCGCCATTCACCTGCGCTTCCCCGCCATCGTCACCGTGCCGGTGCCGCTTCACGAGACCGGCGAGGAGGATGAAGATCCCAACCAGGAGATCCAACCCATCCCTTACGCCGATGCCCGGCGCGACTACGACGAGAAGATGCGCGCCCTCAACCAGTTTTTCGAGGAAGCCCGCCGCTATCGTCAAGCCCGCATCGGCAAACCCGCCACTCCCGCGAATCTGAAATACGAAGCTCTACTGCCGGTCCTGGAGGGCAAGACTCCCTTGTTCGTCACCGCCGTTCGCGAACGCACCATCCGCGAGGCGATTCAGTTCGCCAGGAAAGAAAAGATCCAGATCATTCTCGCCGACGCCTACGAGGCGTACAAAGTTCTGCCGCTCCTGAGATCGACCAACACCCCCGTCGTGCTCGGCCCCACGCATACTCTGCCGCTCGATCCGGACGATCCCTACGACCGCTCTTACACCACTCCCGGCGACCTTTACAAGGCCGGCGTCAAATTCTGCATCGCCACTTTCAGTGCCCGGTCCAGCCGCAATCTGCCGTATGAAGCCGCTGCCGCCGTTCCTTACGGCCTGCCCATGGATGAAGCCTATAAGGCTGTTTCACTCAACGTCGCGCAGATTTTCGGCATAGCCAACCGTCTCGGCGCCATCGAGGAAGGCAAGACCGCTGACCTGATTGTGGTTGATGGCAATCCCCTGGATGTCAGGACCAACGTGAATCTGGTCTTCATCGACGGCAAACTGGCCAGCCTGGACACGCGTCAGAAAGAGCTCTACGAAAAGTACCTGGGCAGGCAGTAAGTCCGGCTGGCTCGTGGGGTGTTAGTTTCCGGCCGACTTCTTGGCGTAGCCCACGGTTTGGGCAAGTGTGATCCGCTGCTCCGCGCGCAGGTTCAGAGCCTTGCCCAGAGCGGCGCGATCCACCGATGCGCGCACCACCGTGCCCAGGCCTTCGGAAGTGCAAAACAGATACACGTTCTGGGCGATGAACCCGGTGTTGGCGTTGGCCATAGCCATCCGTGCCGCGTCGTCGCCGCCCAACTTGGCGGTGTCGGCGATGTAGATCAGATTGACCGGCGCATCGGCCACGTACGCCTGGGTCCCGGCTGACTTGCGCAGGTCGGTCCGCACCACCGGCTTCAGCGCGTTCGCCTTGGCATCGTATAAGTAGGCTCCATCGCTCATCACCACGTAGACGTCGATTTCCTGGTGGTTTGAGGCCGAAGGCGCCGTGCGCCGGCCATCTTCGCGATTGATGCCCCAGGCAGCCCACAGAAGGTTCGAGAGCATCTGTTTGGAAAGTTGCTCCGGGCCGAAGTCGCGCACCGACTTCCGCTCTTTGAGGACCTGCATCAACGGCTTGCCGCCGCTGGTTTGAGGGGTTGGCAGCGCAACCGGCTTGAGTTCCTGGCCCCGTATCAGTCCCAGCGGGACCAGCAGTAGAGCAATAAGAGATTTCGACATCTGATTCTCCAGTTGCAGTATAGCTGACTCTTCTGCCCCGCGAGCATTTCGCCACCCTCGTGGAGCAGGAGTCTAGTCTTCCAGAATCACGTGCGCCATCCCCATCTCACTGGTGTGTGTGATGGAGAGCGCTATATTTCGCACGTTCAACTTCGCCGCCACGCGCGCGGCCACGCCGTGAAACCGCAGGGTCGGTTTCCCCGAGGGCAGATTCGCCACTTCGAAATCCTGCCAGCGCACGCCGTGCCTCCAGCCCGTCCCGATGGCCTTCATGCCGGCTTCCTTGGCCGCGAACCGCGCCGCGTAACGCTCGAACTTGTTGGCCTTTCGCTCCACGTAGGCGATTTCCGCCGGCGTATAAATGCGTTCGATAAAACGCTTTCCGAAGCGCGCGATGGATTCGCGAATCCGCGGAACCTCGCACAGATCCACTCCCGTGCCCACGATCATTTCAACTCCGCGCCCGAAGTCGTGATGGTCAGGTGCCCGTGCTTCACGCCCTTGGTGCTGATCAAAATATCGGCCACCTTCCGCACGTCTGCCGCTTTGCCCCGCACCACCAGCACCTCCAGGCAATGATCGTGGTCCAGGTGCACATGCAGCGTGGAGAGAATCGCGCGGTGAAAATCGTGCTGGATCGATACCAGTCTCTCATTCAGCCGCGGCACGTGATGGTCGTAAACCAGCGTCACCGTCCCTACCACCTGGCTCTCCGGCGATTCCCAGGTCTGTTCCACCAGTTCCTCTCGAATCAAATCGCGGAATGCCTCCGACCGGTTGGTATAACCGCGGTGTCCGATCAGGCGGTCGAACTTCTCCAGCAGGCGGGTATCGATTGCCACGCCGATTCGGCTCAAACCACTCATGCGTACACATGGTATCACCGGCGGAATCTGGCAGCCCGCCTTTTTCACTATGTTCAAGGCTTTGTCGCCCTCCGTGGAGCAGGCTTTCCAGCCTGCCCCGTTCATGGGCGCCCCGTGGCACGTTTCTGCTACTCGTGCTACCGTGTTGCGTAGGCGTGCACATCTACGACGGATTCCTCGCAACACCGGTCTGGGCGGCCATGGACGTGGCCGCGGCGCCCGCCGTCGGCTACATGGTGCGGCGCGCCCAGCGCCAGTTCGATGAGAGCCGCATCCCGCTGCTCGGTGTGATGGGCGCGTTTGTGTTCGCCGCCCAGATGATCAATTTCCCCGTGGGAATCGGAACCTCCGGCCACCTGGTGGGCGGAGCGCTGCTGGCCTGCACGCTGGGCCCCGCGGCCGCCGGCGTGGTGCTCTGCGCCATCATCGCCATCCAGGCGCTGGTGTTCCAAGACGGCGGAATCCTGGCCCTCGGACCCAACCTCATCAACATGGCGATCCTCGGAGTCCTCGCCGGCTATCTGCCCTATTATTTGTGGGGCGCCACGCCGTGGCGGAAAGCCGCCATTTTCCTGGGCGGCGCGCTGTCCGTGATGGTCAGCGCCATACTGGCGCTGGCGGAATTGCTGATCTCCGGCGTTCCCATGTCGCGCTCCGTGGTGGGCGTCTCCCTGGCGCTGTTCCTGGTCTCCGCGCTGCTCGAAGGAGCCATCACGCTGGCGGTCATCCAGGCGCTTGAAGCCATCCAGCCGGCCTTCGTCCGCCAGCCCGCGGCCGGCCGCTCCTTCGCGCGCGGCGCGCTCGGCCTCGCGGCCGTGGTGCTGGCCGCGGCGGGCTTCCTGTTTGCCTCTACCGCTCCCGACGGCATCGAATCGCTGGGACATGCCACCGGCATGGACCATGTCCGCCGGCTCTTCACCACGCCGCTGGCAGGCTACCAACTGGCATTATCCGGTCAACCCTGGCTGCGCAAGACCGCCGCCGGCCTGGCGGGCATTGCGATCGTCTACGCCGCCTGCCTGCTGATCGGCCGCGGCGTCGCCCGCCGCGGGAGGACCTGACTTGCATCACGTCGTGCTGGAACGCTGGAGCCGCGGGGTAAGCCCGTTGCATCGCCGCGATCCGCGCGCCAAGTTCGCCGCCCTGCTGGTCTTCCTGGTCGTGCTGGCTACCGCGCACCGCGCGCTTCCGCTGCTCGCCGGCGCATTTCTGCTGCTGATCGCCGCCGCGCTCCTGTGGGCGCGCGTGCCGCTCGCTGGCGCCCTCCGCCGCGCCGCCCTGGTGCTGCCCTTCACTTTGCTCGCGGGCGCGGTTTGCTGGCTGGGCGGCGACCCCGCGCGCGGCCTCAGCCTGGTGCTCAAGAGCTATCTCTCCGCCCTGGCCGTGCTCACCCTGGTCTCCACCACGCCCCTGCCGTTGCTGCTGCGCGGCCTCGAACTGCTGGGCGCCCCGCGCTTCCTCTTGATGGTCGCGCAGTTCCTGTATCGCTACTTATTCGTGATCTCCGAAGAAGCCCAGCACATGCGGAGCGCGGCCGCGTCGCGCGGATTCGCCCGGCGGTCCGGCGGCTTTCGCGCCGCCGCGGGAGCCTTGGCGCTGCTCTTCGCGCGCTCCTACGCCCACGCCGCCGATATCCACCGCGCCATGCTCGCGCGCGCTTTCCCCGGCCACTTTCTCACCCTGGGAGCTCTTCGTTTTCGAACCGCCGACGCCGTCTTCCTGGCGCTGGCCGCGCTGGCGCCGGCCCTCATACGCGCCGCCATCGAGAGGCTGGCCTGATGCCGCGCTTGATCGAAGTCCGCAACCTGCGCTTTCACTATGAAGACGGCACGCCCGCTCTCCGTGGCATCGATTTCCACCTCGATGCCGGCGAATCCGTGGCCCTGCTGGGCTCCAACGGAAGCGGCAAGACCACCTTCGTCATGCACCTCAATGGTCTGCTCTCCGGCCAAGGCAGCGTGGAGGTTTGCGGGCTGCCCGTCCGGAAAGCCAATCTGCCGGCCATCCGGCGAAAAATCGGCATGGTCTTCCAGGATTCCGAAAGCCAGCTCTTCATGCCGACCGTGCTGGAGGATGTCGCTTTTGGTCCGCTCAATCTCGGCATGACGCCGCGGGATGCCGCGTCCGCCGCCAGCGCCGCGCTCGAAACCGTCGGCATGGCCGCCGCCATCCATCGCGCTCCCTACCACCTGAGCGCCGGCGAAAAGAAACGCGTGGCCATTGCCGGTATCCTGGCGATGAGCCCGGAAATCCTGGTACTGGATGAACCTACCACTTTCCTCGACCCTCCCGGCCGGCGTTCGCTCGCCGAGCTGATGGCCCGCTTGCCGCAGGCCAAGGTACTAGTGACACACGATGCCGCCCTGGCGCGGTCTCTCTGCACGCGCGCCGTCTTCTTTCGGGACGGCTTGATCGCGGCCGAGGGTCCGGTCGCGGAAATTGTAAATCGTTTTGGCTGGGATTTCGCCGGCGAACCGAGTAAATCATCCCGGTAATCGCCGGCCCCGCTTGCGCGCCAAAGTAAGACAGACGCTTTCGTCTGGCAACCCGCCGATCTCCCCGGTTTTCTCCGCTCTCAGGAAGTGGTCTCCGGCAGGATGCGCCGACCTAGCCCGCTTTTCTCACCAGGTTTCGTCGCGAGGCGCGTCAGAAGGCTGCGAATACGAGGCGCGCGCCGCTCAGCGCGCGCAGGCATACTCGAACAGTATGTCGAGCACGCTGAGCAAGCGCAACGAAGTAGACGCGGCCTGATCACGCGCCGCAGCAGAAAGCTGGTGAGAAATGCGGGCTAGCTCTTGGCTTCCGCCGCGCGCTTGTGAAACTCGGCCCACCGCTTCTTTTGCGCCGCGGCGATGCGATTGCGCGCGGCGGCGCTCATCTTGCGCTTCACCGGCGCCTTCTCCGCGCTCCCAGCCGCTGCTGGCGCGCTCTTCCCTTTCAATTGGGATCTAATCTCGCGGATTCTCTCTTCGATCTTATTCCGCTCTATCTCATAGCCGGCCAGCGCCATTTGTAAGGTCATCTGGTCGATCATCTTTGTTCCCTGTGCCATAACTTTCTCTCCGCGGGATAATATAACAGGATTAAGGATTGCGCCCGCATTTTTATCTTAGTACTTATGGCGCGATTATGTAAATGCTATGCGACTGGTAATTCAAAGAGTAATTGAAGCTCGCGTGACGGTCGGCAATGACACCGTGGGATCCATCCGCAAGGGGTTGTTGGTGCTTTTGGGAATTTCCCGCGCCGATACCACACCCGACGCCGATCGCCTACTGGAAAAGCTCCTCACCCTGCGCATCTTCCCGGACGACGCCGGAAAAATGAATCGCAACGTCGCGGAGTCCGGCGGCGCGCTATTGATCGTTTCCCAATTTACTTTGTACGGCGACTGCCGCAGGGGACGGCGGCCGAGTTTCGACCAGGCTGCGCCACCCGAGCAGGCCGAAGCCCTCTATCGGTATTTTGTGGAAGCCGCGCGGAAAAGCCCGGTTCCCGTGGAAACCGGCGTCTTCCAGGCCAGCATGCAAGTTCACCTGGTGAACGACGGCCCGGTCACCATCTTCATCGATTCCGACGACCTGAAGAACAAATCTCAGCCGTCGATGAACACCGATGAACACGCATAGATTTCTTGTTTTCCAATCCGCGTTGATCGGCGTTCACCGGCGGCTGATCTTTTTTGATAATCCGCTTACTGCCGGCCGCTATACCTCTCGTACAGCCGCACCTGCTTGTTGGACAAGGTGATCTCCTTGCCATTGATGAACAGGTGCCGGATCTGCGTCCGTATGTCCATCGGATCGCCGTCGGTAATCAGCAGATCGGCGTACTTGCCTTTTTCCACCGATCCCAGCTTATCGCCCGCGCCCCAAATCTCCGCCGGGTTGATGGTGAGAGCTTTCAGCGCTTCGTCGTGCGGAAGTCCGTAGGCTACCGCCGTCGCCGCCTGATACGGCAGGTCGCGGACGAACTGGTTGGTGAAGGTGCCGAGCGCGAATTTCACTCCGGCCTTGTACGCTTCAAACGGCAGGGTGAAGGCCTGGTCGTATTCGGCATCCTCGTTTTCCGGCAAGGCCAGTACGCGCCCCAGAATCACCGGGACGTTCTTGGCCTTGAGTTCCGGCCCGGCCTTGGTGATCTCGCGCGGCTGCAGAATCACGATTTTGACCTTCTGCATTTCGGCCCACGCGATGGCGTCGTGAATGGTGCTGGCGCGCGCCGCCGATATCGCCAGCGGCATCTTGCCTTCGAGCACCGGAATCATGGCGTCGAACTTCAGATCGGGGCGAAAACCGGGCAGGTGGGCCGCTTTGGCTTGCTGGTATTTGCGCGCGTCGTCGAAAAAGTTGTTGAGCTTGGCGATCTGTTCCAGCACCGCGCGCTGCGCGTTGCCGGCCGCGCCAGCCGCGCCCGGGAACATGTCTTGTATGTCCGTAGGCATTCCTCCGCGGCCGCCGCGCCCGCCCGCGGTCGGAAAGTTCAGACACATCGCCACCGAGCGGTTGATCTCCATTTCTTCCCAGGTCCAGCCGTCGGTATGCAGCAGCGCTGCCTGGCCCGAAATCAACTGGGTGCCCGCGCCGCGTCCGCCGAGCGAGGGAAAGGTGACCGCGCCGGTGATCCCGTTTACCCGCACCACGCCGAAGTGTTCGCTATCCGGGTTGACCGCCGACAGAGCCTTCAGTTGCGGCACAAAGTCGCCGATCTCGCCCGTGTCGTTGGTTTCGCGGATGGATTCAATCTCTTCGAGCCCCAGGTCGGTAGCCGAATCGATCATCCCCGGATACACTCGCAGGCCCTTCACGTCCAGCACCATGGCGCCCTTCGGCGCCGCAATCCTGGCTCCCATCTCGAGAATCTTGCCGTCCTGGATGAGCAGCGAAATGCCCTTGATGGGGGCGCTCGCGACCGGATAGACATCGGCGTTCTGAATCAGGACGGTTTCGCCCGCCGCAAAAGCGGCTACCGCGCTCGCAATCAGAATTCCCAGGAGTTTCATTGGTTCGGCCTCCTCACGGGCTGCGTTCTTTGCTGGCTCGCCTTCTCTTTATCGATCAGCCTCTGCTTCTCGGCTTCCCTGGCGGTCTGCGCGGCCAGTTCCTTGTCGCGGTCGAAGTATACCGTTCCATCGATCAGCACCTTCTGCACTTTGGCGAAGTCCGAAAGCGGGAATCCGTCGTAAAGCACCAGGTCGGCGTCTTTGCCGACTTCGATCGAGCCGACCGTCTTATCGATTCCCAACTGCCTGGCCGGGTTGATCGTGACCATGGCCAGCGCCTCGGTTTCGGTGGCGCCGCCGTACTTCATGGCCTTGCCCGCTTCGCTGTTCAGGTGCCGCATCAACTCGGCGTCGTCGCTGTTTAGGCTAACCACGATGCCCTTCTTCATGCACAGGGTCGCGTTGAACGGGATGGCGTCGATGGCTTCGATCTTGTACGCCCACCAGTCGCTGAACGTGGATACCCCGGCGCCGTGCGCGGCGATCTCTTTGGCCACTTTGTAGCCTTCCAGAGCGTGCTGAAACGTGCGGACCTTGAAGCCCATATCATCCGCCACGCGGATCATCATGAGGATCTCATCGGCGCGATAGCAGTGTGTGTGCACGTAGCGTTTGTTCTCCAGCACTTCCTTGAGCGCTTGCAGTTTGAGGTCGACCCGCGGCGGCATGGGATGTTCGCCGTGCGCCACTTTGGCGTCATAGGCGTCCCATTCGGCTTTGTAACCCTTGGCCTCGGTGAAAGCCTCGCGCATCACGTCCTCCACGCCCATGCGGGTCGCGGGATAACGCGCCGTCACGGTGGTGGCGCCGCGGCCGCCTTGCGGGTTGCCGGAGCGCTTGGGGTTCTCGCCCAGCGCGAACTTGATGCCCGGCGTGGCGCCCGCGAAAATCATTTCCTGCGCGCTCTTGCCCCACCGCATCTTCAAAGGCAGAGTCTGCCCGCCGATGGCGTTGGCCGAGCCGTGCAGGATGTTGGCGGTGGTCACGCCGCCCGCCAGCGCGCGGTAGATCGCGATGTCGTCCGGGTTGATGATATCCCGGATGTTCACCATCGAGGAAACCGAAACACTGCCTTCGTTGATGCCGCCCTCGCCGGCGATGTGCGAGTGGCAATCGATAATGCCGGGGATCAGGTACAGCCCGCCGGCCTCGATCACCACGGCGTCCTGCGGCACCATCACCCTCTCACCCAGATCGGCGATCTTGCCGTCCTTCACTACTACCGAACCCTTGAAGGTGCCCTTGCTGCCCTCCGTCATGATGGTGGCGTTCTGAATCACAATGGTCTCCGCGCACAGCGGAGCCAGCGCCACGAGGAGTGCCAGTACTGTCTTTTTCATTGGTTTCCTCCCGGATTGCCCGGTTCGTCGGTCGACGCGCCGCCGCGGCCGCCCGGCGCGGCGGTCTCCGGCGTGTACTTCTTTCCGTCCACGAACACCATCACCACGGTTGTACTGTTCTCGAAAATGTCTCCCTTGGTCAGCACCAGATTGGCGACCTTGCCCACTTCGATGCTGCCCACGCGGTCGGCCACGCCGTAGATTTCGGCCGGCGTGAGCGTCAGCGCGCGCAACGCGTCTTCCCGCGACAGCCCGTTGTCAATGGCCTTTTTCACCGCGCGCTGGAAATCGCGCGGCGCATCCAGTCCGTCGGAGTAGAGAGCGAATTTGACGCCGGCTTTCTGCAGCACGGCCGGCGCCATCGGGGCTTTGTCGCGCTCTTCGAGCACGCGCAGCGTATCGGTATCCTCGGCGTCCGCCGAGCGCGCCGGAGCGGTGGGCCAGCGCAGGCTCAGCAGCACCGTGGCATTGGCTTTTTTCAAAAGATCGGCCGCTTCCGGAAGATAAGCGTCGCGCGCGCCGTAGAGAATCATCGGCTGTTTCAACTCGGCGCCGAACCGCAGCATGCGGTCAATCTCCACCAGGCGATTGGCCGGCAGCAGAATCCGTTTGGAGACCAGCACGCCTTCAAGCGCCCGGTCATACTGCGGCCGCTCCATCCCGCGCGGGTTCTTGGCGTAAGCTTCCTTCACCAGCCGGTAGTGATCGGCGTCCAGATAGATTTGCCGGACGTAGGCGATGATGCCCATCAGCGAACTGGGAAATCCGCCGCCACCACCGCCGCCGAAACCGCCGCCGCGTCCGAAAGCGATGTATTGCCCGGCGGCCGGAACCAGGATCATTTCCGCGGCCTTCTCGCCCGATACCAGGTCGATGATGGAGCCTTGCCCGCCGAAGATGCCGCGCGTCGGAAACGTCACCGCGGTGGTGATGCCGGCGCCGCGAACCGTCTCGACACGCCGGTCGCCCGCCTGGATTTCATCCGCGGCCAGAAGCCAACTGGTGGTCTGCGGCCGGTCTTCGGGTCCCCAGGACCGTTCCACGGGAGCCGCCGGAGCGGCTGTGGTCGTTGGCGTCGCGGTAGTGCCGCGCCCGCCGCGTCCACCGCCCGCGGCAGCCGCCGCGGTTGCCGCGCCCGCGATGCCCACGGTGCTCAGCCCATCGATCAACCCCGGATAGACGGTCATGCCTTCTCCGTCCACAACCCAGGCATCGGCCGGCACCGGCACATTTTCGCCGACGGCATCGATCAACCCGCCGCGAACGATTATCGTGCCGTTGGCGATCACCGCGCCGCTCACCGTCACAATTTTTGCGTTATGGATGGCGACCGTCGAGGGAACCTCGGCAAGAGCCGATGCGCACAACACAAGAAACGTGCTCAATAGTAGTTTCTTCATAAGGCAATTCGGGTATTATATAGCGTTTGCAGTGCAGCGGGAAATGACGCAAGAGGCCGCGCAATGGGGCAGTTTTGAAAAGGCCGTAAGACCTCGGCGGTTCGGGCGTGATACGTCCTTGTGGCAGCCGATAGCTCTACGCGGGGCGACTACTCGCGAGCAATCATCCCCAAGCGAGATTCGCAGGTGCTTCCGCGAACCAGCGCTTCGTCCGGGCGGCGTGAGTTCGCTTGGTCTAGCTTTGAGGAAACTCGAGCGATCCGTTGAGCAGGCCGAGCCGCCGTCCGGAAATGTCCACTATTACAGTGAAGCGACGATCGAACGCAACATTTCCAAATACGCCGGAGGCAATGAACGAATACCGGTCCAAATCCATGTTCGGCAGATGGGAACCTTCGCAATAGACAACCGGATTGGTGAGGCAGGCACTTCCGATGCATAGGACACCTCTTATCGGCGCGCCGATCAGAACCGCTTGCTGACCCCAAGCGCTGCCTCGAAGCGCCGAGTTTGAGGGATCGTCGGGCCGCCGGTGTGTCAATTCCCTCCACCATTTGTGGCCGGTGAACAAAGGGATCATACTTGACCCAGTATCGAATATCAGGTTCGGTTCTTTACGGCCGTCGATGGTTGCCGCGACAAGAACGTGCCCATACAGGTATGTGAGCGGAACATACACGATCGCGGGCGACGTCGTGGCGGGTAAATCCGCACCCTTGCCAATAATAGCCAAACGCTGTTTGACGAAATCCAGAATCAAAATTCGATGCTCAAAGAACGCGCTTCCAACAGTACCCAGGCGTATTGGCTCATTCGGAAGATCTGGTTCAGGGGTGTCCCATCGAAAGGCGAGAGGTTGGTCCCGGAACGGCCGGCCGGCGACCGTGCCCCGCAGACTGCCGCTTTGATTGGCACGACTATCTCCGAGCAACCGCGCGTAAACGGTGGGATACACAACTGTCGAAGGCGTGCCAAGATCTAGCTGCATGACGGCCGGCGCATCCGCCCCATCCAATTTCACGCTTAGCATCAAAGCCCCATGCTCCTCGGCACCGCCGTCCCATTTGAGTGGCTCCCAAATCATGTTGGCCCAACACACTCGATTGTCTTCGGGATGGGGCCGCTGCACAATCGAGCGATACGCGGGGCGCGCAGCCGCAATCAGTGTTATGACCGCTGGCAGCGCGAGTATGACTCGCCAAGCCCAACGGCGCGGCTCGGGCCGGCCGAACTGGAAGAGAGCACCTAGAAACATGAATGGGACCGCGATGAGCGCCCTATCCGAGCCGGTATGAAAGATGAAGCACGCGGTGATCGCGGGCAACAAGAACGCGAGCAGTGCGATACGGCGCCACCTGAGCGCAACCAAGGTAGGCAGAAGAAACGCCAACGCGGGGCTCAGGTACTGTCCAAAAGTGAGGAGAACGTTCCGCCAGAGATAGCGGTCGTACCAGCCTTCGTGAAACGCTTCTGAGGCGACTATCAGCGCCCACGAGCAGAGCGCGGCGGAGGTTAGCGCAACAGCCATCCACCCCGCGACCAGGCGGAGGCGGTGGAAGGTCATGGTCAGGGTTATGGTATCAGGTTTGCCAGAACCCGACCTTCTGTTCTGCACAAGCATATAAGGTGCAACTCGAACCGATCTTCACTTTCTCTCCTGTGGTACGGCTGAATGCCGACGCAACCGGAATGCCTTCGCCAAGCCGTCTAACGCCGCGGTGCTTACGAATCCACTCTGACAAGTTATCGCCTACGCGTGGAAGTTAATCGCCTGTGCGGACAAATTGATCCGCTACCAAGCGAGCGCGGAACATGAAAGTCGAAAGACGGCGGTCGGTGGGTCATCAGCCCGTAAGGGCGAAAGACCATAGCCCATGGGCGTGAGCCATGGGAAACCAGCGAGAGGAGTCAGCCCCGGAACGGGACGACAGGACCTCCTGTTATTCGCATCTGTCTCCGGCTGCTCTCTTTCGCCCCGTTCCGGGGCTGGGTGACTGAACATCCGTTTCCCATCGCTTACGCAATGGGCTAGTTTCTGGCGCCCCTGCCGGGGCTTGTCCGGGGCACTCCAGAGTCAGAAGTAGATAGTACGCTCGGAAACCCGCACTTTTCGGGCAAACGAACGATGCCACAACTTTCATGTCCCACACCCACTACCCAGCCGCCACGCCGAAGTCAACCTCGTAACCGCTTTATACTGGAATTTGCCCACACCCACACGCGTTCGCTATCGCGATGCCGGCGTCGATATCGACGAGGCCGATCGCGCGCTCACCTCCATCAAGAAGTTGGCCCGGCAGACTTTCACCCGCGGCGTGCTCACCGACATCGGCTCGTTCGGCGCGGCTTACAAACTGGCTGGCTTTCGCAAACCCGTACTGGTCAGCTCAGCCGACGGCGTCGGCACCAAGCTGAAAGTCGCGTTCCTCACTGGCCGCCATGACACCGTGGGTGAAGACCTGGTCAACCACTGCGTCAACGATATCGCCGTGCAGGGCGCCGTGCCGCTGTTTTTCCTGGATTACTTCGCGGTGGGGAAATTGCAGGCGGAAGTGGCCGCCGAGGTGATCGCGGGAATTTCGCGCGGTTGCCGGCAAAACGGCTGCGCGCTGATCGGCGGCGAGACCGCCGAAATGCCCGGCCTGTACACGGAGTCCGAATATGACCTGGCGGGCTTCATTGTAGGCGCCGCCGAACAGTCGCAACTGATCACCGACCGCCAGGTTCGCGCCGGCGATATTCTGCTGGCGCTACCCTCCACCGGCCTACACACCAACGGCTACTCGCTGGCGCGCAAACTGCTCTTCGAGACCGCCGGCTTTGGCCCCAAGACGCTGCTGCCGGAAGTGGGCTCGACCGTGGCGGATGCGCTGCTGGCGGTTCACCGCAGCTACCTGAAACCCATCCGCGCCTTGATGGCCGCGGGCCTGGTGCGCGGCGCGGCCCACATCACCGGCGGCGGTATCACCGACAACACGCCGCGGGTTCTTCCCAAGGGGCTCGCCGCGGCCATCGACACCGGCGCATGGCGCATTCCGCCGATTTTCGAGTTGCTGCGCTCCATCGGCAACATCCCGCTGGACGATTACCGCCGCACTTTCAACCTGGGCGTGGGGATGATCTTCGTGGTTCCCGCGCGCTCCGCGGGCAAAGCCGAAGCCGTGCTGCGCAAGCTGGCCGAGACACCGTTCCGCATCGGCCAGGTGACCGAACATAAGCGCGGACGGGCACGCGTGGAGTACCGGTGAAGCGGCTCGCCATCCTGATCTCCGGGCGCGGCTCGAACTTTGAAGCCATCGCCCGCAACGTCGCCGCGGGTTCCATTCCGGCCGAAATCGCGGTGGTCATTGCCAACCGACCGGAGGCGCGCGGCCTGGAAACCGCGCTGCGCCTGGGCGTGAACGCCGTGTGCATTCCATCGAAAGGTCTGGACCGCGAAATCTATGACCGCATGCTGCTGGCGGAACTGAGCAAGTATTCGGTCGACTTGGTCTGCCTGGCCGGCTACATGCGCCTGCTGAGCGCCACTTTCATTCGCCAGTTTCCCAACCGCATCCTGAATATCCACCCTTCGCTGCTGCCGTCCTTTCCAGGCCTGGACGCGCAGCACCAAGCGCTGGCTCACGGAGTCAAGATCAGCGGCTGCACCGTGCATTTCGTGGATGAGGCGCTGGACGCCGGGCCCATTATTGTGCAATGCGCCGTGGAGGTGCTGGACGACGATACCGCCGAAACCCTCTCGGCCCGCATTTTGCGGGAAGAGCACCGCATCTACTCGGAGGCCATCCGGCTGGTGCTCGCCGGCAACTATCGGATTGAAGGCCGCCGCGTCATGTTGACTTGACACCGTCGCCGGAACGCTGCTCGCGCATCGCCAGGAATGTAGAAAGCAGCATGGGCGGACCGGGTCCGGTGACCATCTGCCGCTCCACGGCTCGCTCGTACTGGCGCAGAATATCGAACCGGCGCCGCCGGTCCAGTTGGCAGTTTTCCATATCCATCAGGATCTCCATTTCCCACGGCTGGAAAGAATTGCGGACGATGACGCCGCGCATCACTTCGCCCATGAGCCGCTTGAAGCGATTGAGCATCAGCTCCAGTTCGACTAGATCGTCCGCCGCCATTCTGATCCTATATCGGCGGCAGGGAGGAAGAAGATTAGCAGCCGGCAAGCCCGGGTCAAAAAAAATCCCCCGGGAGATTCAATCCCGGGGGATAAAGAAAGCCATCTGACGGCAAATTTACCGGCGTCCGCCGAAGCCGCCCATGTGCATGCCACCACCTATGGTGGCGCGCATGGCTGGTGCGGACATCATCGACGCGCGCAGGCCGGGAGCGGCAACCCGCGACGTGGCGGCCATCACGCCCGGCCGCACAAAATAGTGGGCCGGCGGATAGTAGCTCCAATAAACCGGCGAGTAGAAGCCGAAGCCGAACGGGCTATAGAAGAAGCCATTCGCCGGTACGAAGGCCCACGAGCTAAACCACGGGTTCCAATACCAGCCCGTGCCATACCACCAGCCGGGGTTGCCAGTCACAATCATTTGCACGGACGATTGGTTGGCTTCCGCCAGGTATTCGGAGCGCACGTCGCTCCACTGGTAGAGGCTGTCGGCGTTATTGCGATCGAAACTGCCGGCCTTCTGTCCGGCGGCAGCCAGCATCAACTCTTTGCCCTTGCCGATTTCCGTGGTGTGGTCGTCCCGAAAGACTTGCGCCTTGCCGTCGTAGACGGCCACCATGGCCGGGTCGGCGGTGAATTTGTAGACGCCGTTCTTCAGAATCTGGACATCGGCTCCCTGGTCGGAAATCACCAGATGGTTCCCCGGCAGAACCTGGTCCGCCTCCACCATGGCTTCCCCGCGAATCAGTTCCACGCGGGTATCGATGAGCGAGGGCGATATCATCCTGACGGCGCTATTGTCAGCCAACCGCAGAAACACGCCCGGCGTCAGCAGCATTTCCGCCTTGCCCTGAACGGTCTGGAGGATTTGTCCGGGCTGCACCTCCGTCGAACCCATCGCTTTCGTTCCGACCGACTGGCCGTCCAAGGTGACCTGCCCCTCGATATAGTTCACGGTACCGGGCCGGCCCGTGGGTCCCTGCGCCACCGCCAAAGCCCCTGCGGCGAGCCCGAACCCAATCGTTCGGAAAGTCGCTTTCCACATGCTAAACATATGATTTGAAATCTCCTTTCCTACTGAGTTAGATTGCGGGCCGGGGTATTGGGTTGCGGGTGGGGGTCAGTCTTTACAAAACAACACGAAGCGCCGGGCTTGCGGGGGTAGGGCGGTGTCCTGCTCGCCGCCTAAGCGCCGGCTAAGCGTTTGCC
Organism: Bryobacterales bacterium; assembly: GCA_963842505.1. GTDB lineage: Bacteria > Acidobacteriota > Terriglobia > Bryobacterales > Bryobacteraceae > PALSA-129. The sequence goes on along the minus strand of CAWJGZ010000001.1, from coordinate 1,468,310 downwards.
GCACATCGGCAGTGATAGATAGGGTCGAAAAAGCGGGGCGCCGGCTGGAAAGCCGGCGTTGCGGGCCGGAGGCCCGCTCCACAAAAAAAACCGCGCTGCCCGGTCGCCCGGGGAGCGCGGCTGTATGTCGCCGGAGAGAATTGCTGCTTAGTAATCCATCTCGGGGCTGTGTCCGCCGGGACCCGCCCCGGCCGGCTTCTTCTCGGGGATTTCGGCCACCATGGCTTCCGTGGTCAACATCAGCGAGGCGATCGACGACGCGTTTTGCAGCGCCGAACGGGTCACCTTCGTCGGGTCGATAACGCCCGTCGAAACCAAGTCCTCGTAAGTGTCGGTCTGGGCGTTGTAGCCGAAGTTCGGGTTGGCGTGCTCGCGGATCTTGTCGACCACGATGGCGCCTTCCGTGCCGGAGTTCGCCACAATCTGACGCAGCGGCTCTTCGCAGGCGCGCTTCACAATGTTGACGCCGATCTGCTCGTCGCCCTCCAGCTTGAGGCTGGCCAGGACCTTGGCCGCGCGCAGTAGAGCGACGCCGCCGCCGGGCACGATGCCTTCCTCAACCGCGGCCCGGGTGGCATGCAGAGCATCTTCCACACGAGCCTTCTTTTCCTTCATTTCGGTCTCGGTGGCCGCGCCTACCTTGATCACCGCGACGCCGCCAGCCAACTTGGCCAGCCGTTCCTGCAGCTTCTCGCGGTCGTAATCGGAAGTGGTCTCATCGATCTGGGTCTTGAGCTGCTTGATGCGACCCTGGATCTCCTTATCCTTGCCGCCGCCGTCCACGATGGTGGTGTTATCCTTGTCGACCGTGACGCGCTTGGCGCGGCCCAGGTCTTCCAGCTTGACGCCTTCCAGCTTGATACCGGTCTCTTCCATGATGGACTTGCCACCGGTGAGGATGGCGATATCTTCCAGCATGGCCTTGCGGCGATCGCCAAAGCCCGGCGCCTTGACGGCGCACGCGTTCAGGGTGCCGCGCAGCTTGTTGACCACCAGGGTCGCCAGTGCTTCGCCTTCCACTTCCTCGGCGATGATCAGCAGCGGCTTGCCGGAGCGCGCGATCTGCTCGAGCAGCGGCAGCAGGTCCTTCATGTTGCTGATTTTCTTCTCATGGATGAGGATGTAGGGATCTTCGATGACCGCTTCCATGCGCTCGGCGTCGGTCACGAAATACGGGGAGAGATAACCGCGGTCGAACTGCATGCCGTCGACGGTTTCGAGTTCGGTGGACATGGTGCGCGACTCTTCGACGGTGATGACGCCGTCTTTGCCGACCTTGTCCATGGCGTCTGCGATGATTTCGCCGATGTGTTTGTCGCTGTTGGCGGAAATGGTGCCGACCTGGGCGATCATCTCGCGCGACTGGGAAACCGGCTTGGAGAGCTTCTTGACTTCCTCGGTGACCACGTCGACGGCCTTTTCGATGCCGCGCTTCAGGGCCATGGGGTTGGCGCCGGCCGCTACCGCCTTCACGCCCTCGCGGTAGATGGATTGCGCCAGAATCGTCGCGGTGGTGGTGCCGTCGCCGGCCACGTCACTGGTCTTGGACGCTACTTCGCGCACCATCTGCGCGCCCATGTTTTCCAGCGGATCTTTGAGTTCGATTTCCTTGGCGACGGTGACGCCGTCCTTGGTGATGGTGGGACCGCCGAACTTTTTCTCCAGGACCACATTGCGGCCCTTGGGGCCTAGGGTAACCTTCACCGCATCGGCAAGCTGGTTGACACCGCGCAGGATCGCCTGGCGGCATGCTTCTGAATATATGATCTGTTTCGCCATTTTGTTTTTTCTCGACTTTCCTTAGGATGCCTTCTTGGCCGATTTCGGCTGGGCTTCCAGAATCCCGAGGACTTCGTCCTCACGCATAATCAGGAACTCATCGCTATCCAGCTTGATATCGCTGCCGGAATACTTGCCGAACAGAATCCGGTCGCCCACAGCGACGTCCAGCGCGATTATCTTGCCGTCTTCCAGGCGCTTGCCTTTACCGACCGCCACCACTTCGCCCTCCTGGGGCTTTTCCTTCGCGGAATCGGGGATGTACAGGCCGCCTTGCATTTGCTCCTGCGATTCGATCCGTTTGACCACAATGCGATCATAGAGCGGACGTATTTTCATCGATCATCTACCTCCAGGTAAGAAATAATTGGAAATTCCGAGTTTTCGGGTGAGCCCTGCGGCTTCCCTCGAAACCCTCATATATTATTAGCACACTCGACTCAAGAGTGACAAGCTTCGTCTGCAACTAATTGTTAATAATGGTGGTTGCAAAAACCGGCAATTGTCGGTTAACGGCTCGGATCGTGCAATCCGGGCACCCATTCGAAGATTCCGTGTTGGCGATTCTTACGCACCGAATGCCACGGGAAGCAGCGGCCGTTCATAGCCACGTAGACGCCTGGATCGAGGGTCTGGACGAAGGCCAGCGCGGTGCCCAGATTGAATAAACCATCCGAGCTTCCGAACTGGTAGGGGACCATGGCTCCGGTGAGGACAATGGTCTTGCCGCTTATACCACGCCCCAGCACGGCGGCGGTGTTCTCCATGGAATCGGTGCCGTGAGTGATGACGATGCGCGTGGCGGGGACGGTTTGACAGCGTTCCAGAATGAGCTGGCGGCCGGCATCGGTCATCTGCAGGCTGTCGATCATCATGAGGGTTTCGATGGCGACATCCAGGCGGCAGCGGCCCAGCTTGAGCATGTCGGGGACGCGAGTCTGCTTGAAAAACAACTCGCCGGTCAGCTCGTTGTACTGCTTGTCGAAGGTGCCGCCGGTGACGAAAATCTGGATGCGTTGCTGGTTCATGCGGTGTGGAGAGACAGCCACACTGTACCATCGTGGCACGAATCGCGGTAAGTGCAAGCGCGCTATAGTGAAGTTAATCCCATGCGAGGTTTGCGCTGGCTCCTGCTGGTAGCGATTGCAGCCGTCCTGGGCGGCGTAGTCCTCACCTATCAGACCAAAAAAAAGGCTATTCAGGCGCAGGCGCTGCCGGCGCCGCAGCCGCTGCCGCCGGAGCTCATCGGAACCTCCGCGCGCGGGCACTGGAACCAGACCGATCAGAAGACCGGCTGCGCCACGGTCGACATCCTCTACGACAAAATGAATGAGGTCAAGGACTCTTCGCGTATCGATCTGGAAGGCGCCGAAATGTATATCTACCATCAGTGCGAAGAGAAGTACGACGTGGTGAAAAGCGCCACGGCGAATTTCTTTCCTTCGGAAAACCGGCTCTACGCGGACGGCGAAGTGCAAATCTCGCTGGGCGAGCGGGCGGACAGCGAAACACCCGCGTCGCTGGCAACGATTACCACGTCGGGCGTCACTTTCGACACCGAAACCGGGCACGCCGACACCGAGCGTCCGGCCAAGTACGTCTTCAAGAACGGCGAGGGGGAATCCACCGGCGCCACTTACGATCCGCCCACTCGCGAGCTCTTCATGAAGCACGACGTGAAGATCGATTGGAAGCCGGCCACGCCCGAATCCAAGGAACTGCACATCGAAGCGCCCAGCCTCTATTACCACGAGGCATCGCAGCAGATCGACCTGGCGCCGAACGGCAAACTGACGCGCGACGGAGCCGTCTTCGGAGGCGACAGCCCGGCGATCCACATGCAGGACGACGGCCAGGGTCACCGCACCATAAAAGAAGTGGACGCCAGCAAGGCTCACGGCACGGAAGTGCAGCCCAACCGCAAGCTGGATTATGCGGCCGACAAGATCTGGGTGGATTACAACGACAAGGGCAAGATACAGAAGATCGCGGGCGAAGGCAATGCGCGGGTGGTATCGAGGGCTGAGTATTCCGAAACCACCGCCGCTGCTAACCGCGTGGACCTGTTCTTCGACCCCGGCCAGAAAGACAGCGTGCTCACCAGCGCGGTCTGCAACCAGCACGCGGTCGTGACTTCGAAGCCCATCGCGGCGCCCGGTCACGATCCCTCGGAAACGCACATTATGCGGAGCGAGTCGATCGAGATGAAGATGCGGCCGGGCGGGAAAGAAATTGAGAACGTGGTTTCGCACGTTGCGGCCACGCTGGAGTTTCTGCCCAACCTGCCGGCGCAGCACCACCGCGTTCTGGAAGGCCGCGAAATGGTGATCGCCTACGCCGCGCAGAGCCGGATCGACAGCTTCAAGGCAAGCGACGTGAAAACCGCCACCGACCCGAACGAGGAAGAGCGCAGCCGCAACCGGGCGCAGTCGGTGACGGCCAGCCGGGAGATGCTGGCGCACTTCGATCCGCAGTCGAGCAAGTTGGTTTCGATGGAGCAGACCGGCAACTTCACTTATCAGGAAGGCGACCGGAAAGCGCACGCCGCCAAAGCCATTCTCGACGGGAAACAGAACATTATTACTCTGGATACATCAGCGGCCGTGAGCGACTCGACCGGCTCCACGGCGGCCGACCATATCCGCATGGATCAAACCACCGGCGATTTCACGGCCGAAGGCAACGTCAACTCCATCCGCATGCCGGACAAGGACCAGAACAAGAACTCGCAAATGCTCTCTTCCGACACGCCCCTGCACGCCCAGGCGCGCCGCATGGAATATACCAGCCCGCGCCAGCAGGGAGGCAAGAAAAGCGAGGGGCGCACGCGCTACCAGGGCAACGCCGCCCTGTGGCAGGGCGCCAATCGCATTGAGGCCGATGTCATCGACATCGACAAGGACAAGCACATGCTCACCGCGCACGGCAATGTGGTGAGCAACCTCTGGGAGCAGGCCAAGGGTGACGACAAGAAGAAGAACGCTTCGCCGGTTCTCACCAAGGTGCGCGCGCCGAACCTGGTGTACACCGACACCGACCGGCTGGCGGTCTATTCCGGAGGCGTGAAACTGGACCGCACCGGGATGCAGCTACAAGCAAGCGTGTTGAAGGCCTGGCTGGAAAATTCCAGCTCCGATTCGAGTCTGGACCACGCCTTCGCGGATGGCGCCGTAGACATTCTGGGAAGCTCCAACGGCCGCACCTACCACAGCAACTCGGAACACGCCGAATACTACACCAAGGTGCCTTGCCCGCCGGATATCGTGCCGGGAATCGGGCCATGCATCGAGCCGAAACTCCTGCTGAATGGCGGGCGGCCAAAGCTCGTTCGAACCATCAAAGGTTCGCCGACCACCATGGAGGGCAGCGAATTGACCTACTGGGCGAACGATGATAGGCTGCTCATGAAGGGCGACCCCCAGGGAATCAACACCCGAATCCCCCCCAAGCACAAGTAGCGGCGCATGAAGACTCTCGAAACCCACGAAATTTCCAAATCGTACAGCGGCCGCCGCGTGGTGGACGACGTCACGGTGCACGTCCAGCAGGGCGAAGTGGTCGGTTTGCTGGGGCCGAACGGCGCGGGCAAGACCACCTCGTTCTACATGATCGTGGGATTGATCAGCCCGGATTCGGGGCGCATTTCAGTGGATGGGCAGGATATCACCAGCCTTCCGATGTACCAGCGGGCGCGGCGCGGCATCAGCTATCTTCCGCAGGAAGCTTCAGTCTTCCGCAAACTCTCGGTGGAAGAAAACCTGATGGCGATTCTGGAAACGCTGGCCATGACCAATCACGAGCGGCGCGAAGCGCTCGACCGCCTGATCGACCAACTGGGACTGGAAAAAGTGCGGCGCAGCCAGGGCTACATGCTGTCGGGCGGCGAACGGCGGCGCGTGGAAATCGCGCGGTCCCTGGTCATCAGCCCCAGTTTCCTGCTGCTGGACGAGCCGTTCTCGGGCATCGACCCCATCCAGGTGCTGGAACTGCAGCGCATCATTTTCGACCTCAAGCGGGCCGGCATCGGCATTCTGGTGACCGACCACAACGTGCGCGAGACACTCTCCGTTACGGACCGCGCCTACATCATCAACAACGGCCGCATCTTTCGCGCTGGCAGCCCCGAAGCGCTCGGGCGCGATCCCGAAGTGAAACGTATTTATCTAGGCGAATCTTTCGAGCTGTAAGGAAACGACGGAGCAGAAAAGTCCGTATGGTAGAACTATGAGGCTCTTATCTGTTTTTTTCGCCGCCGCCGCGGCCGCTTTCTGCCAGCCTTTCAGTTTCGGCGTAAAAGCCGGCGTGCCGCTTACGGATTTTCTGACCGCAGCGGAAAGCCAGAACGTCAGTTACTTCACCTCGACCAACCGCTACATCGCCGGCGTAACCGGGGAGCTGCATTTACCTTTCGGATTGGGCGTGGAAGTGGACGCGCTCTACCGGCACGTAAATTACCAGGAAAGCTCGAGCACTATTCCCATCGCAGCCACCACCACCGCCAGCGATTTCGAGTTCCCGCTGCTGGGGAAATACCGCTTCCCGATGATCAAAGTGGTGCACCCGTTCGTGGATGCGGGGGTGTCCTTCGATTCGCTGGCGGGCGTGAAGCAGGAAGTTGCCACGGTGGTGAACGGCGTCGCATCCGCGTCCAGCACTTCGAATCCCAGCCAATTGCACAACAGCAGCACGCGCGGCTTCGTAATCGGCGGCGGGGTGGATCTTCATTTCCTGGCGATTCACCTATTGCCGGAGATCCGCTATACGCGCTGGGGCGCGCAACAGTTCTTCGATGTCAACGGCCTGCTGCATAGCAACATGAACCAGGGCGAGTTTCTGCTGGGGATCACGTTCTAGCGGAGGGTGGGACAGGCCATCTCTTTTGTGGCCTGTCAATGTGTGTCTAAACCATGGCGCCGACAGACGACAAAAACCGATCGTCTGTCCCACGGAGCTACTCGCCCTCGACCGCTTTCCAACCCTTGCCCGGATTGAAACTAACCAACTGCCGCGCGAGTGTTCCAGTGGTGGGTCCCAGGTCCTTCTCGTAAACCACGCCTTGATGGCTCACCTGGAATGTCTTGACGCCGGAAACGCCGTATTCGGCGGGATATGCCACCAGGGCAAATCCGCCGATCATTTGGCCTTTCACCACGTAATCCAACGCTCCGCCCTGGGCATCCGGTCCCTGTGCTTTCAGGATGCGGAAATAGTAGCCATGATACGGCTCCGGCTTCTTGCCTTCGGCAATCATGGCCGCGGCTGCGTCGGCGAAGGCCTTGGGAACCAGACCCGATTCCCCGGCCCAGTACAGGCCATCCATTTTGCCCGGAGTGCTGACAATCTTCTGGGCATATTGCAACATGCCGGCGGCATTCCGGTCGCGGGCGGCATATTCCATCTGGGCCTCCACGTAACCGCGGCAGACGTCAATGGCGGCCAGTTCATTGCGGCCAATGCGCCGCGCCAGAATCTCCATGCGGCCCCGCTCCGCGTCGAAGTGCCAGCGCCCGTTCTGGCGGAGCAAGGGCACCGGGAACGGCCAGTCGTTCGCGCCCACCACCAGAACCGCCCGGTCCGGATTGCCGCGTTCGATCTGCACTTGCATACGGGCGTGAGCGCGTTCGGCGAACTGTGCGCGCGAGTTCTTGTCTTCAGCCGGGTCGCCGGATTCGACGATGTCCTTGCTGCCGGCGCCCAGCACCTTCATCAGGGCAGCGGTGTCGTTCTGTTGGGCGGCGGCCAGCAGCGCGGCGCCGGCCTCCTGCGGTGTTGCAAAGGTCTGCTCTGCCGCTTGCGGGGCCGCGTGCAACAGGGCAACCGCCAGGGTCAACCCGAGGGCGCCAATCCAATATTGGGAATTCGTTCGCATCGGTCGCTCCTATTCCCGCCTTCCACCGCCGCCGCGGGAGGGGGCAGATCTGGCCGGGGCGCTTCTAGCCGCCCCCATGCTGGAGTATCCATGTTCGGCGTGCGTCTGCGCGGCGCTGCCGTTATTCATGCCTCCAAATACCGAGCGGCTCTGCGCGGGCGGAGCGCTTTTCGGCATCTGGCGGTTTCCGAGGCGCTCGCTGGACTGCTGGGCGGCGCCGCGGGCCGCTTCAGGCACGGAGCGCGGCGCCACATTCTGCCGCACGTTGCCGCGGAAGCGGTCGTTGAGGCCCGCGCTGGCGTACGGCACTCCCTGGCGATGAGCGGGGTCATGCGTCCACACCGAGGTGCCGTGCATATTGGCGAGATGCGCGGTGTTGAAGTTGTACTGGTGAATGAACCTGTTGTTGACGATCACCGTGTGGCCGCCCCAGCCGGGCGTCCAGCCCCATCCGCCCCAGCCATTCCAGCCGAAGCCGAAGTACAGTCCCATATTGATGCCGCCGCCGAACCCGAAGCCGATTCCGCCCATGATGATGCTGCGCGGCGGCCAAATCCAGCGCGGGTAAGGGTACCAGAGCGGCGGTCCCCAAATCCACGCGGGGTCATACATCGGAACGTAAAGCATATCGGGATCGGCAGGCAGGATTTCGATATAGGGCTGGCCGCCTTCATTTTGCGCGACCACATTTTCCTGCGGCGTGGAGGCCAGTTTGCCGGCCTGTTGCGCCTGCTGGCGCATGCGCTGCACGGCATCCATGACGTCCTGCTGCTGGGCCAGGAATGCGTTTCCCAGGTTGGTGGTCCAGGTGACATCCTCGCTCAAACGCTTCAGCACATCGGGAAAAACCACCAGCGCCTGGATGCTGGCGTCCCAATTCTGCTGCTGCGCGGCCGCCGTGAGGGCCGGGCCGGCGAGTCCTGGATTTCTCTGCAGCCACTGAGAGGCCTGGACGACCTCGAGCGGATAGGTGGATGCCACCAACACCTGGCTGAGCAGTGGATCCGGATAGAGCGCGATGGGAGCCACCAGATCGTTGAGCTGATCCGCGGTGAGCGTCTGCCCGGGCGGCGGTGGAGGAGGCGCCTGCGCCTGATCCTGGGCCCATAGCCCCATGACAGCCACCGGCAGAACGGCAAACAGGGTCGTGATCTTCATGTCAACTCCTCTCACCAACCCACCTAAAATTATACTGTAGTGGCAAGCGCAGGCTGGAAGGGGCAGGGTGGCCGGACGCCAAGAACGCCGATCGACGAATCAGCGCCTGGCAAACCGCCGCAGGCGGATCATTTCAGTCAGCGAAATGTACACGTTGACAATCCCAATGCCGCTGATGGCGCCGCGCACGTACAGGTTGTCGCAATACGGGCGCAGCCGGGCGACCAGCGAGACGGATTTGTCCCAGCCGCCCGTCCAGGGAAAGATCAACAGGAAAAAGCCGATCTCCAGGCAAAAGACTACGAATAGCACGCCGGCGGCTTTGTGATACCAGCGATACTCGGGAGCCGGTGGAAGAGCTGACTGGGCCGCGACCGCATCCGGGGATGATGGCGGCGGAGTCTCCCCAGGAACGGGATCGAGAGACATCATGCGGCGCCCGCCGTTTCAAATAGCTCCATTTGAGAATTGTAATTCACCGGGAACAAGGAATGAGAACGCACGGGTTCAAAGCTGAGGCGATGGAGCGGGGTAGGGCCGAACTCCTGAATGGCGCGGCAGTGTTCGGCGGTGCAGTAACCCTTGTGAGAAGCCAGGCCGTAGGCCGGGAAGACCGCGTCCCAGGCGCGCATGCAGGCATCGCGATAGACCTTGGCGATGATGGACGCGGCGGCGATGGCGTGGCATCGGGCATCGCCCTTGATGAGCGCGCACTGCGGCAGCGGGAGATCGATAGCGACGGCATCCACCAGCAAAAAATCGGGCGCGGGCGCAAGGCGGCTGACAGCCTTCAACATGGCGAGCCGGGAAGCCTGATAGATGTTCATGGAGTCGATGGTGGCGGCGTCGACGGCAGCGATGGCCCAGGCCGCGGCGCGCTCGCGAATGCGTTCGGCAAGAACCTCGCGGCGATCGGCGGCGATCTGCTTGCTATCGTTCAAACCACGGATGGGGCGATCGGGCGACAAGACGACGGCGGCGGCCACTACCGGGCCAAAGAGCGAGCCGCGGCCCACTTCGTCGACGCCCGCGACGGAGCGAAAGCCGCGCGCGCGCAACTCACGCTCGAGGGTCGCTTCACAACGGAATTTGCCACCCGCCCGGTCGGGCCGCATGGAATTCGGCCGGCTTATTCGCGCTCTTTGAGACGGGCGGCCTTGCCCTTGAGTTGGCGCAGGTAATAGAGTTTGGCGCGGCGGACGCGGCCGGTGCGTACGACGTCGATGTGATCGATCACTTTGGCGTGCACGGGGAAAATGCGCTCGACGCCATGGCCAAAGCTGACCTTGCGAACGGTGATGCTCTCACCCAACCCGGTATTATTGCGGGCAATCACGGTGCCTTCGAAAGCCTGGAGCCGTTCCTTATCGCCTTCTTTGATCTTCACGTGGACGCGAATCGTGTCGCCAGGCCGGAAGGTGGGGACGGCGTCGGCCCGCTTGTTTTTGTTAATGAATTTCGTCAACAACGCGTTCTGCATGGAAATTTCCTTAATCTTCTATCATATACGAAGTCGGCGCTCAGCGCTCCGGAGCGGGCAGCAGGTCCGGACGGAGGCGCGCGGTTTTTTCCCGGGCGGCCTGGCCGCGGAAGCGCCGGATCTCTTCGTGGTTGCCGTTTAATAACACTTCCGGCGCCTTCCAGCCGCGGAAATCGGCGGGACGCGTCCAGTGGGGGCAGTCCAGCAAACCTTCGGTGTGGCCGGAATCCTGAAAGGAATCGAAAGCGGCGGAAGTCTCGTTACCGAGGACGCCGGGAAGCAGGCGGGCGACCGCGTCGACGACCACGGCCGCGGCCAATTCGCCGCCGCTCAGCACGTAATTGCCGATGGAGATTTCGTCATCCGCCAGATGGGCGGCCACGCGCTCATCCACGCCCTCATAGCGCCCGCAGATGAGCAGCAATTCGGCTTCACGGCTGAGAGCGTTGGCCATGGTCTGATCGAACAAGCGGCCTTGCGCGGAGAGCAGCAGCACTTTCTGCGCGGCGGTGCGCTCGGGCCAGATGGATTCGACGGCCAGGAAGAGCGGTTCGGGTTTGAGGACCATGCCTTCGCCGCCGCCGAATGGCCGGTCGTCGACAGTCTTATGGCGGTCGGAGGTCCAGTCGCGCAGGTTGTGGACGCGGATATCGAGGATGCCGGCATCGCGGGCGCGGCTCACCACGCCATGCGCGAACGGACCCTCAAAAAACTCGGGAAAAATCGTCAGCACATGGAAAATCACGAGGGGTTCAAGTCCTTTAATCCTTCGGGCAATTCTACCGTGATGCGGCGGGCGGCGGGATCGATCTCCACACAGATGGCGCGCACGAAAGGAATCAGCAGGCCGTTGCCGACCACCAGCAAGCCAGAGGCGCCGCCATCCTGCCAGGCGGAAACGTGTCCGAGGGGCTGGCCGGAGCGGCGATCGACGACCTGGCAGCCGATGAGGTCGGACTGAAAGAACTCGCCGGGATCGAGCGCAATGCGCTGCTCAACCGGCACGCGCACTTCGGCGCCATAGAGGCGCTCGGCATCGGAAATCGTATCGACGCCGCGGAACTTGAAGATGAGAGTTCCCTGGTGGAACCAAGTACTTTCCACTTGGAAGCGGTCGCCGTTTCCAAACAGGAAGACCTCTTCCAGACCCTGGAAGCGTTCAGGCTTGGGGCTCAAGGCCAGGGCAGTGATCTCGCCGCGGTTGCCGCGGGTCTTGCCAAGCACGGCCACGGCGACCCATCCGGCGGGAGACTCGCTCACTCCAGAATTTCCAGCGTGAACCGGCGGTTCAGCTTCATTCCCGCCGCGCCCAGAATGGTACGGATGGAGCGCGCCGTGCGTCCCTGTTTGCCAATCACTTTGCCAAGATCGCTGGGGGCCACCCGAAGTTCCAAAACGGTGACCTGCTCGCCCATCACTTCCTTGACGGACACCTCTTCGGGGATGTCAACTAGAGCCTTCGCGATATCTTCAATTAACTGTTTCACAGCCCCGCCTCCCTGAACCCATGGTAACCCGAACCAGCCGCCGAGGGCGGTGCGCCGCCACCCGTAACGGAGCCGTCATCCGTAACAAGTATGACGAACGTCCGATTCCTCACATCTCAGGGCGTCAGGCTACGGGCTCCGCCGCCACAGGCGGATTGGCTTTCACCAAGCGCTGGACGGTATCCGACATCTGGGCGCCATTCTTGATCCAGTGCTCCAGGCGGTCGTGCCGCAGCAGCACCTTGGCCGGATGGGTCAGAGGGTTATAGTGACCGATGACCTCCAGGTGGCGGCCATTGCGGGCGCGCTCCTTTTCGATCACGACCACGCGATAGAACGGTTTCTTTTTGGCGCCAAACCGCGCCAGGCGAATCATCAGCATCTGCACTCCAACTCGAAATTGAATTACCGCCCGGACAGGTTTCCAAATGGAAACCCGGCGGGCATCTTCATCTTGCCAAATTTTCTACCCAAAAATCCGCCGGAGAGGGATTTCATCATCTTGCGGGCCTGGGCATACTGTTTCAACAACTGGTTGACTTCCTGCACGGAGCGGCCGCTGCCGCGGGCGATGCGGCGGCGGCGGCTGCCGTTGATGATCATGTGATTGTCGCGTTCGCGGGGCGTCATGGAATCGATGATCGCCACCACATGATTGATTTCGTTTTCGTCCACCTTGACGTCCTTCAGCTCCTTGAGCATGCCGACTTTGGGCATCATGTCGAGCAGGCCGCTCAGCGGGCCGAGCTTGCGGATCTGGCGCAACTGGTCGCGAAAATCTTCCAAGGTGAATTCGTTGTCGATGAGCTTGCGCTGCATCTCGACGGCTTTTTTCTGATCGATCTCCTCGGAGGCCTTCTCAATAAAGGAGAGGATATCGCCCATGCCGAGGATGCGGTTGGCGACGCGGTCGGGATGGAAGGGCTCCAGGGCATCGAACTTCTCACCGACGCCGACGAACTTCAGGGGCTGGCCGGTGACGTTGCGGATGGAAAGCGCGGCGCCGCCGCGGGCGTCGCCATCCATCTTGGTGAGGATCACGCCGGTGATGCCGAGGCGCTTGTGAAACTCGTCGGCCGATTTGACGGCGTCCTGGCCGGTCATGGCGTCGGCTACGAAGAGAATCTCGACGGGATTGAGCTGCTCTTTCAACTGCTGCAACTCGGTCATGAGGGCGTCGTCGATGTGGAGGCGGCCGGCGGTATCCACCAGGAGGACGTCGCGGCCGGTGTTGGCGCATTCGCGGCGGGCGGAGCGGGCCAGATCGAGCGGGAGCTTTTCTTCGGGCTGGCCTTCCCAGATGGATTGGCCGATTTCGCGGGCGATCACTTTCAACTGCTCGCGCGCGGCCGGGCGGTAGACGTCCACGGAGACCAGCATGGGCCGGTGGCCGTTGCGCGAGAGCCAGCGCGCCAGTTTGCCGGCGGAGGTAGTCTTGCCGGATCCCTGCAGGCCGACGATCAGGAAGACGCTGGGCGGTTCATTGGCGAAGCGCAGTTTGGATTCGTGGCTGCCGAGGATCTTGACGAGCTCCTCTTGAACGATCTTGATTACCTGCTGCGAAGGCGAGAGCGCGGTGAGCACCTCTTCGCCCATGGCCTTGGCCTTGATGTTCTCGATGAGCTGTTTGACAACCCGGAAGTTGACGTCGGCTTCGAGCAGCGCGAGGCGGATTTCGCGCAGGGCGCTCTCCATATTCTCAGCGGAGAGCTTGCCTTCGCCGCGCAGGTTCTTGAAGACCCGCTGGAGTTTTTCCGATAGGTTGTCGAACATGGCTTATGCGGGGGGAGCGATGCGGATACTGCTCGCCGCCATTTTTCCGGTGCGATCCATCCCGAGTTCGTAAAGGACGCGCGTGCCGGCGCGCAGGTCGGTGGCTAAGCCCTCGACCAGACGCGAGACGTGAAAGAAGATGTCCCTGCCGCCATCGTCGGGGCGGAGGAAGCCGAAGCCTTTGGCTTCGAAATAAGTGACCACGGCGCCGGACTGTTCGCCCGCGGGCAATTCGCCGCCGGCGTCTCCGGCTTCGGCGGCAGACTGCGAAGGCCGGCTGGATTTATCGCCGACGCCCTGCTTGATGAGGGCCAGATCGTCCTCGGTAAGCTCCTGGGCAGGGGCGGAGTCGGTGGGAACCTTGAGGTTCGGATTACGCTTGCGAGCCTCTTCAAATAATCGCTTTTGGAGTGCGTTCAACGAAAGTGTCCTCGGGTGGCCGTACGCTCAGACCGCGGCGGGCGCGGCTGCCTTTTTCCTGCGGGAGCCCTTCTTTTCGGCGGGCGGTTGCCGGTCGCTTTTCTTCAAGCTGCCCATCACCAGGGTGGTGACGAACTTTTTTTCTCCGTGGTCGTCGAACTTGATGGTGATGCGCTCTTCACTGCTGGAGAGCACTGTGCCCAAACCGTACTTTTGGTGCTCAACTTGAGCGCCCTGAGAATAAGTATTGGAAGCCATAGATTTTCTACGCTTTACTCCTCGGATAGATTGCTGAAGACAAGAAATGCCGACGTATTGGGGGCAGGGATATCAGGCGGAAGTACCACAATGATTCTGTTATATGTTACCAGAATTAGGGCGGGATGTCGAGGCGAGGGGTGCGGCCAGAATGGACAGGGCGTTGCGAGGTGGGGGGGTGGCAGGCGGAAGCGGCGGCCTTGCAAGAACTCGGAGAGGTTGGCAGGCGGCACCGCCTGCCCCACCAAAGGAAAGCTGAAGACACTTGTGGCGTGGGGGTGGGGAAAGAAGAAGGGCGTTGCGGCGGCCGGGGCTCTCGGACTTGTCGCCGGGCGTGTCTCCGGATTCTCTCGGACCCAATTACGGGGCGGCCGCCAGTGATTGGAACGGCATCTTCAGGGTGAGCGACGCTGGATGGCGCCGGGTTCCCCAATTCAATGCAAGCTCTCTGAAACCATACTCCGATCTAGGCAATCAAGCCGGTACGTTTCTGGATTGCGAAATCGATTTCACGGTTCTTCCGTCGGTCCCCATCGGTTAACAACCCCGGTGAGTGCCGCAAGGCCTTGACGGCCGCCGAGAAGTATCAGCACCACCTAAGAAGCAACGCTTGCTGGCCAGCAAGAGGATGAGGAAACCTTGCGGCGAGCGCAAGCTCCTCATCCGATTCAAAAGTAGCATGAGGGTGAGTGGGGACTTGGGGGAGGAAAGCTGCAAGTGGATGAAAACAGGGAAAATTTAGGTTGAAGATTTTTGAACTGAGGGCGCAAAGCGGGTACAGCAACCAAATCCAAGGGCGGGAATTGGTCGCAATCCCCGTTTTGCGGGGGGCGCGCGGTTCGGAATGCCTGGGACGAGCTGCGTGGCGGCCGAAGCGCCGACAGGAATGTCGGCGTTGCAGGCTGGAAAGCCTGCTCTACGAAGGACAACCGAAATTTCCGCACGGTAAGGCGACGTCAGTCTTTCCAGAACAATTCGGCGTCGGAGCGGCGGACGTAGTTGGCATCCAAAGCGGCCGGATCGGAGGGCGCGGCAGTCAAGGCCAGACAGGCGACGGCGGCGGCCAGGGCACGAGGCGCAATGGTGACGCGGGCGCTTTCAAAGGGCGTGCCGAGCAGCATGGGCTGGAGCGCCAGCGACTCCCGCGAAATGAATTCGAGGTTGCCGGCGGGCAGGGTCGAGAGCCAGTACGGAAATTTCGCGACCACTTCCGGAGAGACGATGCGGGCGGCGGCGTCATAAACCGCGCCATAGATTTCACCGCGGCGAGCATCCAGAACTACGGCACGCAGGGCGGCGGATCCAAAAGTGGCCAGCGCCTGAAGATTCGAGACAGCGACGGCGGGCTTGCCGAGAGCTTCGGCCAATCCCTTGACGCAGGCGAGGCCAATGCGCACCCCGGTGAAGGAACCGGGGCCGGACGCGGCGGCGAAACAATCGATATCGGCAACCTTCATGCCGTGGTTCCGCAGGAGCGCGGCCAGGTGCTGATAAAGGACATTGGCAAAGCCGGCGGGGGCGTGCAGCGGCAGCTCCTCAATCAGTTGGGCGCCGCGCGCGAGGGCCAAGCTGCCAAATTCGTGGGTGGTATCAACCGCCAGAATGCAGGGCTTCACTTGACCAGCCCGCAACCGGTATCTACTTCGTAGACTTTGCCGTTGGCATTCATGCCGTATAGGCGGAGGTGCATGATGGCCGGAAACTCGCTGGCGAGATCGGGCGGCAGGCGGAACGAGCCTTGCTGGCTGGTCGCGAGCACGCGGTAGCCCTGGCCCTCCGCCGCCACGTCGCCGACCCAGAGCCAGCGCATCAGGCGAGTCGCGCGGCTTTCGCGCGTGATCCTGGCGGAGTAGGAGACCGGCGCGGCGAACGGAAGGTCGCCCGAAGGTTGCTCGATAGCGAAGGGCACCTTGGCGGTGTTGGCCTCGACCTCCTGGAGCACGATGGGCGTGGGATTGCCATCGTTGTCCTGGCGCGACTCCAGCTTGTAGGACTTGTTCATGCTCTCGATGCGGGAGAGACGCACGACGCGCAGGATCCAGTCATGCGAGCGGTCGGGCGGTTCGGAAGTGAAGTGATCCCCAGACCATTTCTTGCGGATGGTTTCGCCATTGGCGGGATTAATCCAGAGAATATCGTAGCCGTGCCGCTCGACGATCAGCTCAATGGGACCGGGCTTTTCGATATAGACGAGGTAATCGGAATCCTCGAGAGCCAGGGCGCGGCCGTTATCGATATCGAAGTAGGGTTCGAGCTCCCAGTGGCGCGTGGCGGAAAGAATATCGAACCAGACGCTCATGGCCTTCACGCCGGGCGAATCGAGATATTGCGGGCCGGAGCCGGTGTTCGAGTAGGTGACATACTGGCCGTCCATGGTGGCGTTCCACAAGCGATGGCGGAAGGTGGCGGCGTCGACATCGCCGGGACCGGACTTCCCCGCCCCGCTGTCTTCGCGGCCGAAATTTCCGTTGACGAAGGGCACCGGATAGAGTTGGTGCTCGACGGCGCCGAGGCTGTCATCGGAAGCGCCGTAGGAGACGAAGTCCATCCAGTGGTCGTCGAGTAGCGGCGCGGAAGTGAGGAGCGCTCCGGCGGTGCGGGGATGCTGGTAGGGGTCGTCCTGCTTGAGCTCAGCGCCTAATTCCTTGAGCAAGGCGCGGCCATCGGGGTCGCCTTCGAATTGATCGACGGCCTGCCAGGTGACATTGAAAGCGGCGTAGCGGCCGGCCACATAACGGATGAAGCGGCGGCGGCGATCGGTAGAGGGAAAGTACTTAATGAGATCGGCGGGACGATGAGAGAGAACCAGGTCGGCAATGATGCCTTTCTGGTTCAGATAGCGGATGCGCTGGTCGAGGGACTGAAAGAAGGCGGTATTGGGGACGTCGGGACCCTGGAACAAGGAAGGATCGGAAGGAGAGCCGGCCAGCGAGACGCGCAGGTGGGTGAACTTTTGGGCGGCGCGCGCATCGGCCACGGCGCGCCAGGCGGCGTCATCCATGAATGCCAGGCGCGGCTCGCTCACACCCATCCAGAGATGGCCCTGGTCGAGCCCGTTGGCCTTTTCGGTGTACTCCCAATGGCGCAGCGCGGCGGGGCGAATGAAGCCCTTGGAATCCGACGGCGCAGTGGAGAAACTGCCGCGCTGCTGGTTCCAAGCAGCGATGTTGCTGGAGACCAGGTAATCCCAATCGCCCACTTCGACGGGCGAAAAGCGCACCACCAGGCGGTTCGCGCCGTCCCAATACGCCGGCAGCGCGTAGGAATGCTGACGCGGCGAGCGGAACGTGACGGTGAGTTCGACGGAAGTGTAGGGATTTGGATGCGAGGCGGCATCTTGGGCGCTGAGCGAGAAAACCACTTCGCACGTGGAGTAAGACGGCGTCGAGGCGCAGGGCGCCGCGGCGGGCGCGGTCTGCGCGCGGAGCGCCGCCACCACCAGGGCGAGAATGCCAAAGGCCAAACGGAAGCCCATAAAATATTAGTGTAAACTCAGGCGCGCGGCAGGAGGGGCGGTCGCTGAAGTGATTTGCAACTATCAGTTCAACGCGGAGGCGCGGAGCAGCGGAGTTGCAACCAAGAAGTTGCAACCAATAGGTGCGGCGAAGCGCCGACAAGAATGTCGGCGTTGCGGGCTGGAAAGCCCGCTCCACAAGGGCGGCCGAGGAAACTGTGCTGGTTATGGATGCGGCTCGCGGGGCATGCTGAGATCGGTCTCGTCTTCGGCGTGGTGACGGACATCGATACCCTTCACCAGGAAGACCACGTCTTCGGCGATGTTGGTGGTATGGTCGCCGATACGCTCGAGGTTGCGAGCGACGAAGATCAGGTCGACGGCGGCGGGGACGACGCCGGGATCGCGCTGCATGGTAGCCAAGAGCTCGAAATAAACGGCGTCGCGCAAGCGGTCTACCTCGTCATCGGAGAGGAGAACGTTGCGAGCCATTTCGGCATCGCCGTTGACGAAAGCGTCCAGGCACTTGAGAAGCATGGATTGCACCAGGGAGGCCATCTTGGGGATGTCCGTCATGGGCTTGACGAGCGGATGGTGCATGAGGGACAGAGAGCGCTCAGCGATGTGCTGGGCGAGATCTCCGATGCGCTCCAGATCGGTATTGATTTTGAGCGCGGAAGTGAGGAAGCGGAGATCGCGCGCGACGGGTTGGTTGAGGGCCAGCAGGCGGGTGACGACGCCGTCAATCTGCATTTCCATGCGGTTGATCTGCGGCTCGTCGCGAATGACCTGTTCGGCCAGCTCCCGGTCCTGGTCCACCAGGGAACGGACACTGCGGTGAATGGCGGATTCGACCATGCCGCCCATCTCCAACAACTTGTGATTCAGCTCCTCGAGCTCGACGCTAAAATGGCGCAACTCAGTGCCTCCCTTCTCCGGTTCTCTATTCGCGGACGGTGATGTCAGCATTCTGAGTCTAACCGAACCTGCCGGTAATGTAATCTTCGGTCTCTTTCCGGGCGGGATTGCGGAAGATGACATCGGTGAGGTTGTATTCGATCAATCTTCCCATCAGGAAAAAGCCGGTAAAGTCCGCGACGCGGGCGGCCTGCTGCATGTTGTGGGTGACGATCACCATGGTGCACTGGTCCTTGAGGGTGAACATCAGCTCTTCGATTTTGGCGGTAGCGATGGGGTCGAGGGCGGAGCAAGGCTCGTCGAGGAGGAGGACTTCGGGATCCACGGCGAGGGCGCGCGCAATGCAGAGGCGCTGCTGCTGGCCGCCGGAGAGCGCGTAGGCGGAATCGTGGAGCTTGTCCTTGACTTCGTCCCATAGGGCGGCGCGCTGCAAACTGTGCTCGACCTTGTCGCGCAACTCGGAGCGGGTGGCCATGCCGTTGATGCGCAAGCCATAGGCGATGTTGTCGAAGATGGATTTGGGGAACGGGTTAGGGCGCTGGAAGACCATGCCGACACGGCGGCGGAGGTTGGTGACATCAACCGAGGCGACGTCCTCATTGTCCAGCAGGATTTGCCCTTCCATGCGGGAATTACGGATGGTGTCATTGATGCGGTTGAGGTTGCGCAGGAAAGTGGACTTGCCGCAACCGGAAGGGCCTATCAAGGCCGTCACGCGGTTGGTCAACATGTCGAGCGAAACGTCGTGCAGGGCCTGGAACAAGCCGTAATAGAAGTTGATATTGCTGGCCCGCAGCTTGGGACCGGGCTCCGGCGCGGGACGCGGCAGCGGAGCCACTTTTTTCCCCTGGCTGTGCTTGGGGTGTGAAGCGAATTCGGGTGCGGTGCTCATAGATTTCGGAGTGCTAGCCACGTGGAACAGAAACCCCCCTTGCCAAGACCAGACGAGCCAGGATATTGGCGGTCAGAACCACGGCGATCAGAACGAGGCCGGCAGCCCAGGCCTGCCGGTGCCAGTCTTCATATCCGGAAAGGGCGCGGAAGTATATCATCACCGGTAGCGAGGCCGTCGGCTGGGTGATGCCCCCGTTCCAGAACTGATTGTTGAAGGCGGTAAACAGGAGAGGCGCGGACTCGCCCGCAATGCGGGCCATTCCGAGGATCATTCCCGTGAGGATTCCCTTGCTGCCGGCCGGGACCACAACGGTGGCGATCATCTTCCATTTGCTGGCGCCCAGCGCCAAGGCGGCTTCGCGAAGGGAATTGGGAACCTCGCGGAGGAACTGTTCAGTTTGCCGGGTGACAACGGGAATCAACATGACGCTCAACGCAATCGAGCCGGCCACGCCCGAAAACTGCCTCATCGGAACCACCACCAGGCTCCAGGCGAGAAGTCCCACCACAATGGAAGGGATTCCATTGAGGAGGTCAGCCACGTACCGGACCAACGATCCGAACATTTTGTCCTCAAACTCAGCGAGGTAAACGCCGGCCAGAAATCCCACGGGAAGTCCAATCAAACCAGCCAGGCCGACGATCTCCAGGCTGCCGAGGATGGCATTGGCCATGCCGCCGCCCTCTTCCCCAGCCGACAGCGGCAACTTGGTGAAGAAATTCCAGCTTAGAGAGCGGCTTCCGTAGTAGATCAGGAAACCTAATATGAGAAAAAGCGTCGCGACGGTCATGAAAGTGAACACGCCGGTAAGCGTCAGCATCACGGCGTTGACGCCTTTGCGCCAGATCAACCGCTTGCTCATGCCCGTTTAGATCCCTTTCTGGTGGTTGCCATGATCATAAGGCGCGCCGCGCCGTTGATCACGATCGTCAGACAGAACAGAACCAACCCGAGTTCGACCAACGCCGCCGGGTATATGGTACCGGTGGCTTCGCTGAACTCATTGGCGATGACGGCGGCGATGGAATAGCCCGAGGCGAGAAGCGAGGCGCTGATTTTCGGATCATTTCCAATCACCATGGTGACCGCCATGGTCTCGCCCAACGCGCGCGCGAGGCTGAGGAAAATTGATCCGAGAATGCCGAGTTTCGCCCAGGGGACAACTACCTGCCAGGTGGTCTCCCAACGGGTGGCCCCTAGCGCCAACGCCGCTTCCCGTTGTTCCCGGGGCACAGCCAGGAGCGACTCGCGCGATACCGAAACAATGAACGGCAGGGTCATGAAAGACAAGACGATGCCCGCGGTCAGAAAACCGACGCCATACGCCGGACCTTTGAATAAGGGCAAAAAGCCCAGGGTCGATTTCAGAAACGGTTCGCCATACAGCCGCATGAGCGGAACTACGGTGAACAACGCCAGCAGCCCGTAAATGACGCTGGGAATCGCCGCGAGGAGCTCGACGAGAAACGTGAGCGCGTTCGAGAGACGCGCCGGCGCCAATTCCGCGAGAAAAATGGCGGCGCCCAACCCCAACGGAATCGATATGAGAAGCGCCAGAAGCGAGGTAACGACGGTGCCGTATATGAAGGGCAGCGCCCCGAATTCTTCGGTCACCGGGTTCCATTGCGAGGAAAACAGGAATCCGAAGCCGCTTTTTTGACGAGCCGGCGCGGATGCGACCCACAACTGGTAAACCAGCAGCAGCGTAACCAGCAGAATAGAGGCCGCAAAGAAGGCAACCACCCAGCGAGCAACAATGTCACCCGTCTGAGTTCTTCGCCGGATTACCGGATTTTCTACCACCAACGGCGTAGCCATGCTTTCGGTCGTAGCGTCTTACTTTTTCTTGAGCTGGCCCGCACCCTGCGCGTTGATCTGGGCGATCTGCTTGATCTCCTTGGCGACCACTTCTTTGGGCAGGGGAGCGTAATATAAGCCGGGAGCGTACTTTTGGCCATCGGCCAACATCCATTGAAGAAATGCAGTGATAGCCTTGCTCTTGACCGCATCTGGAATCTGGCTTGGGATCAACAGATAGGTGAAGCTGGAGATGGGGAAGGCATTCTTTCCCGGAGCGTTCGTGATGGAGATACGAAAATCGGCCGGAATTTCTTTCGCCGCGCCAGCGGCGGCTTCGGTTACGGACTGCACATCAGCCTTCACAAAGACTCCGGAAGAGTTCTTCACCTGGCCAATGGGCAACTTGTTTTGGGCCGCCCAGACCAGCTCCACGTAGCCGATGGAGTCAGGCGTCTGCTTTACCAGACCGGCGACTCCCTCGTTTCCTCTGCCGCCTAAACCCACGGGCCAGCTCACGGAGGTGTTCGCGCCCACTTTGAGCTTCCATTCGGGACTGACTTTGGAAAGGTAGTCCGTCCAGACGAAAGTGGTTCCGCTGCCATCGGAGCGATGGACCACCACGATGTCGTCCTTCGGAAGCTTGATGCCAGGGTTGTCTTTCACCAAAGCCGGATCATTCCACTTTGAGATCCTGCCAAGGAAAATGCCTGCCAGGGTCTCCGGGGAAAACTTGAGTTCCGCAGCAACACCCGGGATATTGTAGGTTGGAACCACGGCTCCGAGGACGGTCGGGAAGTGGAAAGCCCTCACTCTGAGTTTCGCAAGCTGGTCATCGGTCATTGGCATATCCGACGCGCCAAAATCCACCGTGCCGCCGGTTAGCTGGGCAATTCCGCCACCGGAACCGATCGATTGATAATTGATTTCGATGTCGGAGTGCAGTTTGTGGAACTCCTCAAACCACTTTTGGTATATGGCCGCGGGGAAAGTAGCGCCCGCCGCGTTGATTTTCTGCGCCATCGCGACGGTGGCGCTCCCTACCAACAGGCCGACCAAGGCCAGAGATATTCTATTCATGTTTGTCTTCACCATAATCTTCTCACCCGTAAGTTACAGTTCTGTTAAATGATGTTACGATTCCGTGAATTATTGGCCACGCGCATGGATTACTTCATGCTCGGCACGCCGCCGGGAAGCGTGTACCTAACGTCGAAATAGACGGTGTGATCGCTGGCATGGTCCAGGGCACCCGCGGCGACATACCACGGGGTGCGAGTGGCGTACTCATACTGGCCCATGATATTGACTGCGCCGTATGCGGCACTTTTCCACACAGTCTGGTTGAAGCCGAACGTGTACTCATTGACGGAGCGGTTCTGGCTGTTGGCGGAGCCGGTGTACCCCCAACCGATCGGGGTGGTGCCGTTGGCGTCGAGCGCCGCGTCCTTGCCGATGTAGATGCCGCCGAAGTAGAAATACAGCAGCGTGTTCTTGATGGTGTACTCGAAGCCGTCGGTTGTGCTGAAGGTGTGGATTGGGCTGATGCTGCCATCGGAGCGCACTATGAAATCGGGGGCATTGCCGAAGAGGTAGCGGCCGATGCCATCGCCAAACTGATTGTTGGCGATCAGGCGAAATCCTTTCGCCACCTCGAGATTCGCGTTGATCTCGCCGCCAGCGCCAACCTTGGTGAATGTCTCGCCCGAGGTCGGCTGGCCGGTGGTGGTGTTAAAGAGCTTGAAAGTCCGCTGGATTCCGCCAACTTCGAAATGGAATCTGGAAACCGGGTCTAAGGCCAGTTTGGCAATGATATCCGGCGCCGGGTTGGGAGTGCTCAGAGGGCTGGTGGAGCCGTTGTCGATCTGGGTGCCCGCCAGACCCGTGAGCGCGGAAGGCAGCACGATCTGGCCGCCGCCGCCGTAGCCGCCCATGTACTGGTTAGGGTTCTCCGCGGACAAGCCAAAAGTCACCTTGTCTTTGGGGCCGTGAAGCAGGACGCGGAATCCCGGCTGGCGGGTCCAGGGCAGACCGATCAAATAATTCACGTCGAAGACCTGGCTATAAAAGATGTCGCCGGGAAGCGCCGAGATGCCTCTGCGGTTCGGGGTGAACATGCTCCAGCTCTGGCCGCCGAGAAATTCCCACGCACCCTTGCGCACGCTCAGCCACCACAGGCGCAGACGAGGCACGAAAGCGCCGTTGGTGATGCCGATGTTGTTGGCGCCGCTGGTGCCCAGGAAGTCAGTCTCCAGGTAGTTGAGGAAATGCGCGCCCTTCCAGTTACCGTCAATGCGGAAGCCGACGCGCGAGTTCTGCGGGCTGAAGCGGAACTCATTCAGATGGCCGCCGGGAACGGCGTTGTCAAAGGGGATGCTGCCGAAGTTGCTGCCGATGCCCGAACCGGCAGCCTTGCTGCGCCACACGCCCGTGGCATCGAGGAAGCCCACTGGCATGATGGTGATATTGCCAAGCTGGAGCTGCAGGGGCGCGGGTTGCTGCTGTTGCGAACCCTGCTGATCGGGCGGCGTGAAAATGCGGGGAGGAACGACGGCGGCGGGAGCGGGCGGCAACATGGGAGTGGTGGACGCGATTTCTCCCAAGCCGGCGCGGGACGGCGCCGCGGGAGCTGCGGAGCCGGCCGCGGGGGCGGCGGTGTTGGCAGCCACCTGGTCGAGCAACTTCATTTGGGCTTGCAAGGCGGTTTGCAATTGCTCAATCTGCTTCTGCTGGGCCGCGAGCTGGGCTTTGAGGGCGGCAACTTGAGCGGCGGTATCGGCAGCGGTCTTGTCCGCCGGATCGGCTGCAAAGGCGGTGCCGAGGAACACCACTGCCATCAGTGATAAGGCGAATGCTGCCGTGCGTGATTTCGTCATTTTTCTCCTAAAGTTGGTGATGAATTGCAGGGCCGCAACGATTCACGAGCACACCGGCGGTCTTGAATTGAAGGGCCAAGGAATGAGGTTAGCGAAGGGATGTTACTTTACGATGACTGGAAGGTGAAGAGTCACTTACTAATATTGAATTGCGGCAAAATAATTGTGAAGCGAGTACCAACTCCCAGGCGGCTTTCGACGGCGATAGCGCCGCTCATTTGCTCGATGGCATGCTTCACGATGGAAAGGCCCAGGCCAGTGCCGCCCACCTGGCGGGAGCGGGCCTTATCCACGCGGTAGAAACGCTCGAAGACGCGCGAGAGATCCTCGGATGGGATGCCCACGCCGGTATCGGAAATGGAGATTTCGATGCGGCTTTCAGGCAGGGGGCAAACTTCGACGCGCACCTCGCCGTTTTCGCGATTGAACTTGACAGCGTTGTCCAGAACGTTGAGCAAAGCCTGTTCGAAGCGGATGCCGTAGCCGAGAATATACACGTCGGGGATGGGCCCGGCACTCAGAGCGAGGCCGCGCAGACGCGCCGCGGGCTCAACGGCGCGCATGGCGCCGAGCACGGCGTCACTCACCGGAATGGGTCCCGGCCCGGGCTCCGGACGCCCGGCTTCAAGTTCCGACAAGGTCAGCAAATCGGACGCAATGTTGTTCAGCCGCACGCCGTTGGCCTGGATGATTTCGACGAACTTGCGGCGGTTTTGACGGTCCTCGAGGCCGCCCTCGAGGAGGGTCTCGGCGTAGCCGCGAATGGTGGCGAGGGGCGTGCGGAATTCATGCGAGACATTGGCGATGAAGTCGCGCTTGACGCGCTCCAGACGCTCCTGGGGCGTCACGTCATGCAGGATTGCGATGGCGCCGCGCGAAGCGCTATTGGAGAGCGGCGCGGCGCAGACCTCAAAGGTGCGGGCTTCGCCAGCCGACAAATGTAACCGCTGGCGCAGGGTCTCGCCGGAATCCACCACCTGCTTCAGGATGCGAAAAAGCCCGGGGTCGCGCACAATGCGGATCAGGGGAACGCCTTCGGCGGTGTGGTGGTCGCCGACAGCCTGTTGGAAGGAGTGATTGCAGAACGTAACGTTCAATTGCGCATCGACCGCCAACACGGCTTCGGTCATGCTGGCGAGGACCGCCTCGCGGCGCGTCAATTCGACACTGAGGCGGCTGACCAGTTCGGCAGTCCGCGGAGCCATGCGCGACAATGAGCGGGCGAGCGAGCCCAACTCGTCGTCGCCGGTTGGCAGGCTTGGGCCGGCGGCGTGGCGATCGAGCATGCCGTCCACGAATTCGGCAAGCCGATTGATGCGGCGGGCGAAGGCGCGGACGATGAGCCACACAACCGACAGACCAGCCAGCACCACGACGACCGACAGAATGCGGACAGGCGGGCTGGGAACCCATACGAATACGATCAACAGCAGGGGCGCAACGGCGGCCGCGGCGACGACGAGGGCCTTACGCGAGATCGAATCCCTCATCGAAACAATGCCCCCAATGGTATGACGCCGGCGCGGCGCGGGCGGATGGACGCGGTCACTTTCGCAATTCAGCCTCGGCCTGCGCAATGGAAGGATAGCTACTTAACATCCCATCCACCCCGGAAACCTTGAAAAGGATCTTGAGCCGGTCCGACACGCCTACCATGGCATAGCGGCGGCCCTCCTTCTGACAAGACACATGCAGGCCCAGAATCGACCCCAGAGATGCAGAATCCATGTAGGGCACGCCGGTGAGGTCAAGAATCAGGATGGGCGGCGGGTCTTTGCGAATCTCCGCCTGGAAATCGAAGACAGCCGCGAGGGTGAATGGTCCCGTCAGCTTGAGAATACGCACATCTTCCCGGCTGCCGGGTGACCACTGCGAGGTGAAATTACTCATCGAGGCAAGTTTACTACAGCGGCTGAGATGGGACAAGGTAAGTCCTCTAACTAGGGTGAGTAAGTTAATTACGAATTGATTACAGACGTTCAACGCGCAGGCGCACAAGCGAAATTCGGATGACGCTAGAGAGCCGAGTGTACGATGCCGAGCGAAGCGCCGACAAGAATGCCGGCGTGGCAGGCTGGAAAGCCTGCTCCACGAGGAGGAATACAGGCGGGTCCGGGGAGCGATAGGATAGATGCTGTATCGCCCGATCCCAATGATTTCGATTGCCCGCAATCGCGCACTGGCCGGCAATAGCCGCCTGATCCTGATGGCAGGCTTCGGCGGGTTGCTGTTGTTGATGGCCTTCGCCGAATTCGACGGCATGCAGGCACTCACGGAGATTCAAAGAAGCAATGACGAAATCCGCGAAGATTTTTTGCGGCGGACGCGGGTGCTCGACCGCATTCGCGCGGATCTCTACGTGTCAGGCACGTACGTGCGCGATTATCTGCTGGAGCCGGAAAGCGGCAAGGCGGAAGGACACCGCTATAGCCTGCTGGAAAGCCGCAGCGACATGGACGCGGCGCTGAGCGAATACCGAAAACTGGTGAACAGCGCGGAAGCCGGGCCATTCCAGGTACTGACGCAGGACCTGGCGTCCTATTGGAGCGTGCTGGAGCCGGTCTTCGCCTGGAAAGCGGCCGAACGGCGGCGGGACGGCTACATTTTTCTGCGCGACGAGGTTTTCCCGCGGCGCACGGCGATGCTGGGGCTGGCCGACCAGATTCGCGCGCTGAACGAAGCGCAACTGAATGCCGGAAAAGTGAAGGTGGAGGCGACGTTCCTGCGATTCCGCGGGCGCCTGACGCTGATCCTGGGGCTGACCATCGGTCTGGGGCTTCTGCTGGCGGCTTCGAGCATGCGGCGCATCCTGGGCCTGGAGAACCAGACGGCCGCGAACCTGGACGAGATTTCGCGCGCGCGGGAAGAACTGAAGGCTCTCTCGGCGCGGCTGGTGGAGGCCCAGGAAGAGGAGCGGCGATCGATTTCGCGCGAGTTGCACGATGAAGTGGGCCAGGCCCTGACGGGAGTGCTGGTGGAGATGGCCAATCTCTCCACGCTGATTCGCGCAGGCCAGGTGGAAGCGGTGGCGGAAAAAGCCGCCGGGATCAAACGCGAGGTGGAAAATTCCATCGGCGTGGTGCGCAACATGGCGCTGCTGCTGAGGCCTTCGATGCTCGACGACCTGGGGTTGATTGCGGCGCTCGAATGGCAGGCGCGCGAGGTTTCCAAGCGCAGCGGCGTGTGGGTGAAGGTTTCGGCCGGTCAGGTTTCCGAAAAACTTCCGGAAGGGCACAAGACGTGCATCTATCGCATCGTGCAGGAAGCGCTGCACAACTGCGAGCAACACGCCGGCGCGCGGCAGGTGGACGTTGCGGTGCGGCAGGAGCAAGACTGCCTGCGGCTATCGATCCGCGACGACGGCCGCGGGTTCGACGCACGGCGCGAGCGCGGCATGGGGCTGCTGGGCATGGAAGAGCGAGTCAACCACCTGGGCGGCAGCTTCAGGGTGGAATCGACGCGGGGATCAGGCACGTCGATCGAGGTGGTGCTTCCGCTCGCCCAACAGGCGGCGGCACCGGTTAGGGGGACGGCATGAAGACCATTCGCATTCTTCTGGCCGATGATCACACGGTAGTGCGCAAGGGGCTGCGCCTACTGCTGGAAAGCCAGGCGGGCTTCCTGGTGATCGCGGAAGCGGCGGACGGCCGCGAAGCTGTTGCACTGGCCGGGCAGCACGCACCGGATGTGGTGGTGATGGATGTCGCCATGCCGGGGCTGAATGGCATCGAGGCGGCCCGCCAGATCACCGCCAAGCAGCCGCGGACGGCGGTGGTATTCCTGAGCATGCATTCCGACGAAAGTTACGTGCTCAAGGCCTTAAAGGCCGGCGCGCGCGCCTACATTCTGAAGGATTCCGCGGAACAGGACCTGATCAACGCAGTCAAAGCGGTGAGCGACGGGAAGGCGTATTTCAGCCCGGCGATCAGCAAGATGCTAGTGGAAGACTACATGCGCCAGATGCAGGAGCGGCAGGTGGACGACAGCTTCGAGCTGTTGACCACCCGGGAACGCGAAGTGCTGCAATTACTCGCCGAAGGTAAGAGCAACAAAGAAGTGGCGGCGGTTCTTACTTTGAGTCTGTACACGGTGGAAACGCACCGGGGCAACATTCTTCAGAAACTCAACCTGCACAGCGGCGCGGAGCTGATTCTCTATGCGGTGCGCAAAGGAGTGATCCGTTGATGAGGTCATCTAGGTTAAACTCATTGCTGTTCAATTCCGAAAGAGGCAATTCATGCCAGGTATGTTGACCAGACGTATGATTGGGTCCGCAGCGGTCTTGCTGACGGGCCTGCTCGCCGTGGCGCCGGCACACGCGCAGTTGTCGCAAAACATGCAGGATTGGATGCGGCGCATCAATTCCGGGGAATTCAGCGCGGGCGGCGGGCGTGGCGGCGGTGGCGGGCGCGGAGGACGCGGCGGCGGCGCCGGCCGATGGGTGGATGGCGGGAAGGCCTACATTATTACCGAGCCGGCAAGCGGCGGCGGGATGGAGAGCGTGCGCGTCGATACGGCCACGGGCGCGCGGCAGGTTTTGCCGGCGGAGCCGCCCAATACTCCGCCGGGAGGCGGCAGGGCGATGGCCGCGGGCACATCCGCCGACGGCACCAAGCTGCTGTTCAGCACCAACGGGCGGACGGTAATGATCCGCAAGACGGCCAGCGACTATTGGGTGATGGATAAGACCGATAAATCCTGGCACAAGCTGGGCGGCAAGTCGACCGCGGGACTGATGTTTGCCAAGTTCTCGCCAGACGGGAAGAGCGTGGCCTATCTGGGCGATCTGAGCCAGGCCAAGGGCGCGGAGCCACGGTGGAACCTCTACGTGGAGGAAGTGAAAACCGGCGCGGTCAAACAGCTCACATACGACGCGAGCGACGACATCATCGACGGCACTTCCGATTGGAACAACAACGAAGAATTCAGCCTGGCGGATTGCTTCCTGTGGAGCCCAGACGGCCAGAAGATCGCCTATTACCAATTCGACCAGAGCGGCGTGCCGGACTTCGCGCTGATCAACTACACCGATCAACTGTACCCGGTAATTACGAAATACAAATACCCCAAGCCGGGCCAGACGAATTCGGCGGTGCGAGTAGGCGTGATCAGCGCGGCGGGCGGCAGGACCGTGTGGCTCAAGACTCCGGGCGATCCGCGCAACACCTACATCCCGCACATGGAGTGGCTGGAGGACAACCAGGTGATCGTGCAGCACATGAACCGGCTGCAGAATACCAACACGGTGTACATCGCCAATCCGGACACGGGCGACCTGCGGCAGATGTTCCAGGACAAGAACGACACGTGGGTGGAAGTGAACCGCAATCTCAAGTGGATCGAGAACGGCAAACGCCTATTGTTCACGAGCGAGCGCGATGGATGGCGGCACTTGTACGCCATCACGCGAGAAGGCGACGCGCGGCTAGTGACCAACGCACCCTTCGACATGGTTTCGATCGCAGCGCTCGATGAAACGGGCGGCTGGCTGTATTACATTGCCTCGCCAGAGAACGCGACGCAGCGATACCTCTATCGATCGCGCCTGGACGGATCGAAGACGGAACGAGTGACTCCCCAGGACCAGCCGGGGACGCACACTTACAATATCTCGCCGGACTGCCAGTGGGCCTTCCACAGCGTATCGACCTTCGATTCGCCTGGGCAATCCGACTTAGTCAGCCTGCCGGACCACAAAATGGTGCGCGTGCTCAACGACAATGCGGCGGAAAAGGCCAAGGTGGGACCGATCATTGCCGGGCGGACGGAGATGGTGCACATCCCGGTGGGCCACGACACGACCATCGACGGGTGGCTGATCAAGCCGAGTCACTTCGATCCGAGTAAGAAGTACCCGATCATCATCAACGTCTATGGCGAGCCGGCTGCTTCCACGGTGACCGACAGTTGGGGCGGCGGCCACTTATTGATGCTGGGCCTGGCCGACGACGGCTATCTAATCGCCAGCTTCGATAACAGCGGCACTCCCGCGCCCAAGGGGACTCACTGGCGGAAAGTGATCTATGGGTCGGTAGGGGTGCTGGCGTCGGACGAACAGGCCGCGGCGTTACGCGGTCTGGCCGCCACGCATCCTTATGTGGACCTGACGCGCGTGGGCGTGTACGGCTGGAGCGGCGGCGGCTCCATGACGCTGAACCTGATGTTTCGCCACCCCGACTTGTACGTGGTGGGCGTGGCGGGCGCGCCGGTAGCCGACCAGACACTCTACGATTCCATCTACCAGGAGCGCTACATGGGCCTGCCCAAGGACAATGCCAAGGGCTATCACGACGGTTCACCCATCAGTTTCGCCGAAGGGTTGAAGGGCAAGCTGCTGATCATCCACGGCACGGGCGACGACAACGTGCATTTCCAAGGGACGCAACGGCTACTCAACCGGCTGATCGCGCTCAACAAGCAATTCCATTTCATGGAATACCCGAACCGGCGCCATGGGGTGCAAGGCTCCGACCCGGTGCACCTGGACACGCTGCGCTATAGCTTCTTCGAAGAGTATCTTCCAGCGGGGCCGAGGTAGAAGGGGCGGCCCGAACTGTGAGAAAATTTACAGGAGAAAAAGACTGCCCCGCGGTCCGCGGCGAATCCGGCCCGCGAACCGTGAGCGTCGACGTTAAGATGAGGTTACTTATGAAACAACTACTCGGTCTACTTGCGATATCGCTGATGTTCTCCGTGGCTGCCTACACACAGCCGCAGAAAGGGGGCGCCAAGCCAGGCAATACGGCCCACCCCGAGGTGGGCGCCGGCCATATACCCGCACATGGGCCAACCGCGGTGAAGGCTCCGAAACCCGGGAAGGCTCCGGCGGCGGCTCCAGCCGAACACCAGACGTTCGCTGATAAGTCGGGACATCCGGAAGCTCCGCACGTCCACGCCAAGAACGATCAGTGGGTGGGCCATTCGAGCGGCCCCAATGACGCGCGGTTCCACCTGGACCATCCGTTCGAACACGGCCGTTTCACCGGGGGCTTCGGGAAAGGCCACGTGTGGCGCCTGGCTGGAGGCGGTCCGTCGCGTTTCTGGTTTGGCGGTTTCTACTTCAACGTTTCACCCATCGATATCGGCTATTGCGGCGGCTGGCTGTGGGATTCGGACGAGATCGTGATTTACGAAGACCCCGATCACGTGGGGTGGTACCTTGCATACAATGTCCGGCTGGGTACTTACGTTCACGTGATGTATCTGGGGAACAGCTAGAGCAAGGCGTTCTGGCAGCCTGTGGCGGGGGCAAAGCGGGTCCAGCTATCCAATTCCAAAGGCGGGAATTGGTAGCAGTCCCCGTTTTGCGGGGCCGTTTTGCGGCGGCGGGTCATTTCACGGTGAGATCGAAATCCAAGTCGATCACCAGCGCATCGGCGGTGACGCGGATGGAAGGCACCTGGAAGCGGCGCAGTTCACGCTGGTAGCCGGGCTGGGCGGTGGAATCTTCGAGCAGCTTCCGCGCCACAGCCCCCAACGGATATTTGAAATCGCGCGCCAGGGACGAACCTAAAACAGCGCACACGCGCCGGATGTAATAGCCGGTCTTATCTTCGCTCACAGCAGTTACGTTTTCGAGCACCACGTTGCCATCGCGGTATTGGGGCGTGGCGGCGATGACAACCGTGAAGGCATCGCCGAGACCTACGCACTGGCCGAGCATATTGAGCGCACTACGTCCGGTGAAGCGGGCGCGGATGCGCAGACGTCCGTTCGCGCCTTGAATCTGGGGCTTTTCGAGGTAAGCGAAATTGCACTTATTGCTCTTGTCGCCGTGCACATAGCGGCGGCCGTCCTGGGTGAAGACCTGTTCGGCCAACATGCGCTCCAGAGCGCCGAATTGCAGATGGAGTTCCACGGCGCGCGCGGGATGGGAGCACCAGGCGGCGCAGAGAAGGATGGCAAACAGCTTAACGCAGCGCATCGACAATGGCATTGGCGTCGAGCAAGGTGCGCCTGCCGATCATGAGCTTGCGGCTACTTGCGGCCCTTGGCCTTTGGCTTGGCCTTGGGTGGTTTGGCTGCCGGTCTGGCTTTGGGCTTGGGAGGCTGCGGCGCAGGCTCGGCTTCGGTATCCAGTTCAGTCAAGACCGGCTCAGTCAACACGGCGTCCTCGACGTCTACTTCAGCCTCCAGTTCGACATCAGCGTCAACCACTTCGTCAGGAAGCTCGGGCACCAGATCGACCACGCCGGCGTCCCGCGGATTGACCTTCTTCAACACTTCGGCGAACAGCGCCGCCTTGCGCAGGTCCACTTTAGGCGGAGGCGCCTGTTCGTGACGGTAATCGTGATCGCTGTGACAGGTGCGGCAACGGACCTTCGCCGGAACTCCGTTGACCACCGAAACCACCGCGTGGTTCATGATACGTTTGCAGCGGACGCAATAATCGTCGAGATCGTCACCCAACCGGATATCGCGCATAAAGGTCTCCTAACTGACGGTTGATTCGACGCCGTCCGGGGCGGGCTGCGGTTCAACCGGCTGCTTGAGTTCCGGGATGACCCACTGGGCGGGTTCAAACCCGACATATTTGCATACCCGCAACTGGCCGTCGGCGGTTTCCAGCAAGTCGCCCACCATCAAAGGCTGGTCGGACTCACGCAGGGACTGCCAGGCGTCGTATTCGTTGCGAGCTTCCACCTGAGCGCCCGGCTCATAATCGCGGGGTTTGAGCGAAGCGCAACCGGAAAGATGGGGAGCCCAGCGGAATTGCTGCCGTGGCGAATCCTTCATGCGATAGATCCGATAGAGCGGCATACGAGCTACATTGTAATCGATGTTGGCCAGGGTAGTGGCGAGCGCGGGGCACGCTACAATTGCAGAAACGCCACCAGGGCTGGTTCATCCCGTCCTTCGGTCATGGCTCCCGCCATGGGCGATTCTTCCGCCCTTACGGGTTGACACCGCAGCCGTCGTCGATCTAGCGGGTCTTCGCCAGCTAAGATAGTGTGGGAGAACATTTTGAAGAAGCTGCTGTTGTTCGTGCTGCTGGCGGCGGCCGCGGGTTTGATTGTCTGGGGTGTGCTGAGGAAGAGTGCGCCGCCTGCCGTGAGCTTCGCGCGCGTGCACGCCGAGACGCTGGTAAGCACGCTTGCCACCAACGGAAAGGTGGAACCGTTCGAGTGGCGGGCGGTGCACGCGGAGACCAAGGGGATGGCCGGCGAGGTGAATGTGGCGGAAGGCCGCGCGGTGCAAAAAGGCGCGGTGATGGCCACCCTCAGCGATCCTTCGGCGAAGGCCGAACTCGACGCCGCGGAAGCCAAAGTCGCCGAGGCGCAAGCCAACCTGGCGTCGGCCCAAAGCGGGCCCAAGCCAGCCGAACTGACCGAGATCGAAAACGGCCTGGCGCGCGCCAGCATTGACATGCAACAAGCCGAGCGGGAGCGCGCCACACTGGAACGCCTGGCCGCCCAACACGCCGCCACCGGCGCGGAGGTGACGGCGGCCGGCAATAGAGTGGAACAACTGCGCGTGCAGATCGCGGGGCTGGAAAAAAGGCGAAGCACGATGCCGGCCGCAGCCCCCGACGTGGCCGCCGCCCGTGCGCGGCTGCGGGATGCGCAAGCCGCTCTGGAGTTGGTGAAGCGGCAGGCGGCGCAAAGCGAAATCCGCGCACCCATGGGAGGAATGGTATACGGCCTGGCGATCCGCCCCGGCGCTTACCTCAACCCGGGCGACCTGGTGGCCAACATCGGCCTAATGGATCGCCTGCGCGTGCGGGTCTACGTCGACGAGCCCGAACTGGGGCGCGTTGCGAAACAGCAGCCGGTCACCATCACGTGGCAGGCACTTCCCGGCAAGCAGTGGCAAGGCGTGGTAGAGCAGATGCCGACCGCCATCGAAACCCTGGGATCGCGCCAGGTGGGACAGGTGATCTGCATGATCGAGAACCAGGGGCGCGAACTGGTTCCGGGAACCAACGTGGATGCGCTGATCCGAACGGCGGTGGTGAATCACGCTCTGGTCATTCCCAAGGAGACACTGCACCACGACGCAGCCGGCGACTACGTGCTGCTGCTGAAGGGCGACACGGTGGAGCGCCGCACGGTGAAAACCGGGGCGTCGAGCGTCACACGCATTCAAGTGACCGACGGGCTGGTTGAAGGGGATGCGGTCGCGATGGCGTCGGACACTCCGCTCAAAGGCGGCGACAGAGTGACGCCGGTTCTCAGAAGCCAGCAAATAGCGGGCGATTAACCCCAAACTCCCGACTGTCGCTGAGCGAACAATCGGTCGCTGCGTTCGGTCGGCGACTTACCTCCCGGGGGCAAAGCGGGTACAGCTATCCAATTCCAAGGGCGGGGATTGGTAGGAGTCCCCGTTTTGCGGAGTCTTGCGGCGGCGCCGGGCTTGCGGCTTTGCGGTATTTCCGAAACAATAGCAGCTTCATGGCGGCATCCCAAACGAAATATGCGTGGTACCGGGACCTCAACCGCTACCAGTGGTTCGTGCTGGCAGTGGCTTCTGTCGGCTGGATGTTCGACAGCATGGCACAACAGATCTTCGGGCTGGCACGACGGCCGGCGATCCAGGAATTGATGGGAGCACACGCCAGCAGTGCGGCGGTCTCCCAGCAGAGCGGCTATGCCACCTCGGTCTTCCTGGTGGGCTGGGCGACGGGTGGCATTCTCTTCGGCATCCTGGGCGACCGGTTGGGACGGGTCAAGACGATGATGCTGGCGATCCTTTCTTATACCGTTTTCACGGGGCTCAGCACGCTCGCCTTGGGAGTCTGGGATTTCGACGCCTACCGCTTCCTGTGCGGCCTGGGCGTGGGCGGGCAATTCGCGGTGGGAGTGGCGATTGTGGCGGAAGTGGTGCCCGAACGCGCGCGGCCCTACGCGCTGGGCACGATTCAGGCTTTTTCTCCCGTGGGCAACATTGTGGCGGCGTTGATTGGAATCTGGCTGGGATTGATGGAACAATCCGGCATTATCAGGGGGGCATGGCGCTACCTGTTTTTGGCCGGCGCCCTGCCGGCGCCACTGGCCATTCTGGTGTTCCTCAAGGTCAAAGAACCCGAACAGTGGCTGAAAGCGCGCGCGCAAAAAGTCAAGCTGGGGTCCTACAAGGAACTGTTTTCGGTTCCGCGCTGGCGCAGCAACGCGATTGCCGGACTGCTGCTTTCGGTGGCGGGGGTGGTGGGGTTGTGGGGCATCGGGTATTTCAGTTACGATCTGTTCCGCCAGGTATTGGACAGCTCATTCCGCGCGCAGGGTCTGACGGGCGCGGCGCTGGCCGGCAAGACGACCACGTGGATCGGCGTCACTTCCATGTTTCAAAACCTGGGCGGATTCCTGGGGGTTTACGCATTCACCTACCTCACGCACTATACCGGGCGGCGGAAGGCCTTTGCGGTGAGTTTTGTGGCGGCGATGTTCGCAACAGCGTACACCTTCTGGCACATCAAAGCGATCAGCGACATTTTCTGGATGGTGCCGATGATGGGATTTGCGCAGCTCATGCTATTCGGAGGCTATGCCATTTACCTGCCAGAGTTGTTCCCCACGCGACTGCGCTCCACCGGCACAA
Organism: Bryobacterales bacterium; assembly: GCA_963842505.1. Lineage (GTDB taxonomy): Bacteria > Acidobacteriota > Terriglobia > Bryobacterales > Bryobacteraceae > PALSA-129. The sequence goes on along the minus strand of CAWJGZ010000001.1, from coordinate 1,432,611 downwards.
GTTTCTGTTACAACGTGGGGCGCGGACTGGCGGCGGCCGGACCCGTCAGTTTCGGGTACCTGACCGGCACGGTTTTCGCGTCACATGCGGATCCCATGCGGTACGCGGGCGTAACGATGTGCCTGGTGTTTCTGGTGGGCCTGGCGGCGCTGCCCTGGGCGCCGGAGACCAAGGGGCAGCCACTGCCGGAATGAGGTAGGGCAGAGCGGGGTGAGGTTCCGTGGGCCCGTTTTGCGGTGGCGTTTTGCGGTTACACTAAATCAGGAATGCCCACAGCCGCCGGAATCAACATTGGTGAACTCGCCGGCGACCGCGGCGTTCGCGAGTGCTTGCAGTGGTTCACGCGCGAGAAGCAGTGGATCAACGAAATCCACCTGCAACTCTGCCGCGTCCCCGCGCCCACTTTCCTGGAGCAAGAGCGCGCCGCGTGGTTCCAGGAGCAATTGCGATCGTTCGGGTGGAATACGTGCATCGACCGCACGGGCAATGTGATCGCGAACAACGGGGAAGGCCCGTACGTGGCACTGAGCGCGCACCTGGACACGGTGATAGCGCCGCGCAGCAAGGAAGATATCTACGTGGATGCCGACGGCCGCTTCCGCGGACCGGGGGTTTCCGACAACGGCGCCGGATTAGCCGCGCTGCTGGCGGTGGCGCGTGTTTGGAAGAGCGGCGCCGGCATCCCCGGACTTGCCGGCAACCTGCTGCTGGTGGCCAACGTGGGCGAAGAGGGCGAAGGCAACCTGATGGGAATGCGCCAGCTCTGCAAACGGTCGCCGGCCGGCCTCGCCATCGAGGCCTTCGTGGTGGTGGACGGCGCCAATACCGACCACATCACGACGCGCGCCCTAGGCAGCCGGCGATTCGAAGCCGCTTTCAGCGGGCCCGGCGGCCATAGCTGGAGCGATTATGGCGTCGGCAACCCGGTGCATGCGCTATGCCGGGCGGTGGCTTTCTTTGCGGAGACGCGCATTGAAGGGACGCCGAAAGCGGCGTTCAACGTGGGGTTGATCGAGGGCGGCTCGAGCGTGAACGCCATTCCGCAACTGGCGCGCGCCAAAGTGGACATCCGCTCAGAGAGCAACGAGAAGATGGACGAACTGGTGGACCTGCTGACCGCGGCGGTGGATCGGGCGCGCGAATTGGAAAACCAACGCGCCAGTGGCGGCAAGGTGACGAGCAAGCTCAAAGATATCGGATGGCGGCCGGCGGCGGTGCTGCCGGACGACTCGGCTATTCTGCGTTACATCCGCGCGGTGGATGCGCACCTGGGCGTGCGCTCGCATCTGGATTGCTCGTCGACGGACGCCAACATTCCGCTTTCGCTGGGGATTCCGGCAATCGCCGTTGGAGCGGGAGGCATCGGCGGCGGGGCCCACACCACGCAGGAATGGTTTCGTTCGGAAGGCCGCGATCTGGGGCTGAAGCGCATCTTTCTGACGCTGCTTCTGTTGCTGCGCGGCGTGGCGGACGGTGCGGCAGGCGCCGGGACCGGCCAGTGAACCGGCGGCGGGCCGCCGAGGCCGCCCTGGTTTTCAACACGATCGTGTGGGGCGCGACGTTTGTGCTGGTGAAGTCCGCGCTGGTTCACGTTTCGCCGGTGCTTTTCCTGGCGCTGCGCTTTTCGCTGGCAACCTTGATGCTGCTGGGGCTGTTCCGCGGAGCGGCGTTTCCAACGGGCGAAGGCAGGCGATCATGGCGCGCGGTGGGGGCCGGGGCGCTTGCGGGGGCCTTCCTATTTTCCGGCTATCTTTTGCAAACGCTAGGGTTACGCCTCACCACAGCGCCCCGGTCGGCGTTTCTTACGGGGTTCACATCGATTGCGGTACCTTTGCTGGGAGCCCTCGTCTATAGGGTTAGGCCCCAGGTTTCCGAGGTGGCCGGGGTTGTGGTAGCCACCGCCGGGCTTGGCCTGATGACGCTCAAAGGAGCGACCGGTTCCATGAGCTTGGGCGACCTGCTCACGGTCTTATGCGCGGTGGGATTTGCCGCAAACATCGTGACGGTGGGGCATTTCAGCGAGTACATGAGCTTTGAACTTTTGTCGGTCATGCAAGTCGGCGTCGCCGCATTGTTGTCGTTATCACTCTTCTGGTGGGTGGAATCCCCGCGGGTGGAGTGGCGTGCGGCGGTGGTCTGGGCCATACTGATAACAGGTTTGTTGGCTACGGCTTTGGCTTTTACGATCCAGGCGTGGGCTCAGCAATACACCTCCGCGACACGGACGGCTTTGATCTACATGCTGGAACCGGTAGTGGCCTGGATTACGTCGTATTGCATGGCGGGCCAGGGCCTGTCAGGGCGCGCCGCCGCGGGCGCGGCTCTCATCTTAGGCGGGGTTCTCCTGGTGGAACTGAAACCGCTGAACCCGCGGCGGCATCCATTTCAAATAGCAGAGGAATAGGTAAGATCCCATGAGTTTCTTTGACAAGTTACGCACGCAAAAGTCGCTTTCGTTTACGGTGATACTCTTCACGCTGTCGTTCGGCATCGTGCTGGGCACGCTGATCAATTCGAGCGTGAGGGCAGCCAAAGACAACGGGCAGGCGCCCGGCGCGACACCGCTGGTGATTCCCAACCCGGTGGAGCTGTCGAGCACATTCAGCCAGATTGCCAAGCAAGTGGCGCCTTCGGTGGTGAACGTTTCAGTCACGTACAAACCACAACCTGTGCGCGCCCGCACGCGCCGCCAGACCTCGCCGGACGACGGCGACCAGGGCGACGACAATGGCTTGAACGATTTCTTCAACCACTTCTTCGGCAACCCATTCGGCAATGGCACGCCGGAGATGCCCAACAACCGCGGGGGCGAAGCGCTGGGATCCGGCGTGGTGGTGGACGGGGCCGGCTACATCCTGACGAACAATCACGTGGTGGATAAGGCGGACAAGATCAAAGTGAAATTCCCGGGCGACCCGGAGAAGTATGACGCCAAGGTAATCGGCGTGGATGCGCCGACGGATCTGGCGGTGATTCGCGTGGAGGGCAAGCACAACATGGTTGCGCTCAAGATCGGCAACTCCGATGCCGTCCAGGTAGGCGATTGGGCCATGGCGATCGGTTCCCCCTTCGGCTTCGACACAACCGTCACCGCCGGCATCATCAGCGCCAAGGGACGCGTGATGGATGGCGACCCCAGGATGCAGTTCCAGCACTTCCTGCAGACCGACGCGGCCATCAACCCCGGCAATTCGGGCGGTCCGCTGCTCAACATGCGGGGCGAAGTGATCGGCATCAACACGGCCATCGCGTCGCGGTCGGGCGGCTACGAGGGCATCGGATTCGCGCTGCCCATCAATACCGCGGCTGGAGTTTACAACGACATCATCAAGACCGGCAAGGTGACGCGCGGTTCCATCGGCATTTCGTTCAATAAATCGGACGACCCCCGGACCACCGCGGCCCTCAAAGTGAGCGGCACCAATGAAGGCGTGTTCGTGGCGTCCGTCGCGGCCGGCGGTCCTTCCGAAAAGGCCGGCATCAGACCGGGCGACGTGATTGTGTCCATCAACGGGCAGACGATACACGAGGGCGACCAGTTGATCGGCATCGTTACGGCGACGCCGGTGTGCAGCAGCCTGGATATCGGCGTGCTGCGCGACGGTAAACGCCAAGACTTCAAAGTTGTGGTGGGGAACCTGGCCCAGATCTTCCCCGAGGAGTTTGGCGGCGGACGTCCGGATAATTCCAGCCAGAACGAGGGCACGAGCGTCAGCTTCGGCATGACCATCAGCCCGCTCACCGAGAGCAAGCGAGAGACGCTGGGGCTCAAGGAGAAGGGCGGCGTGCAGGTTTCCGAGGTCGAACCCGGCTCTTTCGCCGAGGACGTTGGGCTAACGCGTGGCGACCTGATTCTGGAAATCAACCGCCATCCGGTCAATTCGGTGGAGGAAGTCAAGAAGATCCAAGCCACGCTGAAGCCGGGCGACGCGGTGATGTTCCGGGTGATGCGGCACGACGCCCGGCGCAACGAGTGGTCCACGATCTTCCTGCCGGGAACCCTCCCTAACCAGATGCACTAAAGGGACTTAGGGGCCCGGCAGCGGCAAAGCGGGGATAGCCAGCCAATTCCAAAAGCAGAAATTGGTGGCAGTCCCCGTCTTGCCCAAATTTGCCATCCCCACCGGGCCCCAACCCCTGTTACACTATTTCACTGAAGATGCGGACGATTCTGACCTGCGCAGCCGCCCTGTCGATGGCGGCACTGACCTGGGGCTTACAGCCACCGGCGTCCGTGGCGAAGAGCAAGGCACCGGTAAAGAAAACGGCCGTGAAGAGCGCTGCCAAGAAACCGGCGGCGCGATCAAAGACAGGAGCCGTCGTCCACACGGCAGCGGCCAAGAAACCCACCAAGAAAATCGCCAGCAAACGCAGTACCTGGCGCAACCGGCAAGCCACTCCGAGTTCGGACCGCTACCGGGAAATCCAGGACGCGCTGGTTGCCAAAGGCTACCTGCCGGCGGGCACCGCCACGGGAACGTGGGACCAGGCCTCCGCAGAGGCCCTGAAGAAGTTCCAAGCCGAGCAGAACCTCGACTCCAACGGTAAGATTAATTCGCTTTCTCTGATCGCATTGGGGCTTGGCCCGAAGCACGATAACAGCTCCACCAGAACGTCGGAAGGCGGCAACGCCCCGCCCGATCCCTCCGGCCGGTAGTTGCTATACTCCGGACGAGGAGTCCGCATGGTTTCTCTTCGTGTGCTCAGCGTATGCCTTTTGGCGGCCAGCTTGATCTGCGCGGCCGATTCCAACGCCGTGAAACAGGCTGCCGCGCTGGTGGAACAACGGTCCGCTAAAGCGCCCGAGGCGCTCCGGCCGGCGTTCCGCAAGCTGGACCCGGAACGCAAAACCAACACCGCATTTTACGTGGAAGGCATTCCGAAAAGCTTCTTATTCGATCGTCAGGGACGGCTGGTGGCTCAATCCATCGACATGCGGACGGAATCGCAGTTCCTGGAAATGTTCAAGAGCGCCGGGCTGGAATAGCTTTCGGGCGGCACTGCCGGCGCGCGAGGGCCCTCGCCAAGCCCAGGTGGCTGCGTGAAGGCGGCTGCGGGCAAAATTGCCCGCCCTAAACTGCAATTACGGGTGCGGCGAAGCGCCGACAAGAATGTCGGCGTTGCGGGCTGGAAAGCCCGCTCCACGAATAATTGGTTAGTGCTGGCTGACCGAGAGCACATTGCCATCCGGGTCTTTGAACCAGGCCACTTTGCTGCCGTCGGGGGTGGTCCAGATTCCGCGATCTTTGTCTTGCACGAAAGGATACTTCTCCGTGGCCACGCCCCGTTTCGCGAGCCAATCCACTACTGCCTCGATATCGGCCACTTCCCAGCCCAGCACGGTGCTCCGCAGCGGCGCAAAATCTGGAACCTTGGAAATGCGAATGTGGTGCCCACCGACTTTCACTACCAGCGCGAACTGGTCCAGGCTGACGAACTCAAACCCCAACTTGCCTTCATAAAAGGCTCTCGCGCGGCCGTAGTCGCTGGTGAGCACAAACCCAGCCATCTTTCCAGAAGCCAGCATGATCCCCTCCATTCGTCTTTCAGGAATACCACACAATCCGGCGCGTGACGGGTTGCCGAGCGTTTACTTTTCGCCAGTGCCCAGCAGCGTTTCAAAGAAAGGGGCTTCGGGCTCCTTATATACCACGGCGGTTTCCACGTGCTTGAAGCCAGCGCCCTTTAAATAGCGCTCCAGTTCCAATTCCGTGAAGCCCAACCACAGGTCCGCGTACATTTCCCGCGCCTCTTCGAAATGGTGGCGGTTCAAATCCAGCACGGCGATGCGGCCGCCTGGCTTGAGAATGCGGCGCGCTTCGGCGGCGGCGCGCGCGGGATGGCGGGCATGATGCAGGGCCTGGCTGAGGAACGCTACGTCCACCGTGCCAGTGCGAATGGGCACATCTTCCAAATCGCCCAGCCGGTATTCCATGTTGGCGATGCCATGTTTGCGGGCAAGCGCGGCGCCAAACTCCACCATTTTCTCCGAATTGTCGACGGCGATGACCTTTTTGGCGCGCTGCGCCATCAACTGCGAAATGGAGCCTTCACCCGCTCCGAGGTCGGCGATCACCATGGGCGGCATGAGCTTCAGAAGGGCCTCCGCGACGCCTTTCCACGACCGGCCCGGGACGTGCTGGCGGCCGAACTTGCCGGCCAGTTCGTCGAAGTAGCGCCGCATCTGGTCCTGGCGCTTGCGCAAGGCATGGCGCAGAGATTGGCGGTCTTCGGCCGCTTCGGGGACTTCGGCCGACGCCTTGCGCAGCAGCGCCATGAGGTCGGCGGACGCCGTCAGACGGTAGAACGCGTTCTTGCCGGTGCGGCGGTCGTCGACCAGGCCGGCGTGCTTCAACTGCGCCAAGTGGGTGGAAATCTGGCTCTGGCCCTTGCCGAGAATGTCCTGCAGCTCGGCCACGGAAAGCTCTTCCTGTTCGAGCAACAGCAGCAGGCGAACGCGGGTGGGGTCGGCCGCGAGGCGCAGGGACTTGAGGATTGACGCCATGGTTGAAATATTCTAATATCAATGTATCAAGATTTCTCGATACGAGGGAATACCGGATGAGCACTGCCATTTTAAACCAGACCGCGGACTTCAAAGTCGCCGACCTCGGACTCGCCGATTGGGGCCGCAAGGAAATCTCCATCGCCGAGTTCGAAATGCCCGGCCTGATGGCGATCCGCCACAAGTACGCGAAGGAAAAGCCGCTCGCCCGAGTGCGCATCACGGGCTCGCTGCACATGACGATTCAGACCGCCGTGCTGATTGAAACGCTGGTGGATTTGGGCGCGTCGGTGCGGTGGGCAAGCTGCAACATTTTCTCGACGCAGGACCACGCCGCCGCGGCCATCGCCGCCGCGGGGGTTCCGGTGTTCGCCTGGAAGGGCGAGTCGCTTGAAGACTACTGGCAGTGCACGTACCGGGCGTTGTGCCACCCGGGCGGCAAGGGCCCGCAATTGGTTGTCGACGACGGTGGCGACGCCACGCTCCTCATCCACAAAGGTTACGAACTGGAAGAAGGCAGCGATTGGGTCGACAGCCCCTCTTCGGCGCACGAAGAAGATGTCATCAAGGGGCTTCTCAAGCGGGTCCACAAAGAGAACCCGCGGCACTGGCACGAGGTGGTGAAGGAATGGCGCGGTGTTTCCGAAGAGACCACCACGGGGGTGCATCGGCTCTACAAGATGCACGCAGCCGGCAAACTGCTGGTTCCCGCCATCAACGTGAACGATTCGGTGACGAAATCCAAGTTCGACAATCTCTACGGCTGCCGCGAATCGCTGGCGGACGGCATCAAGCGCGCCACCGACGTGATGGTGGCGGGCAAGATCGCGGTGGTGTGCGGCTACGGCGACGTGGGCAAGGGATCGGCGCATTCTCTGCGCGGCATGGGCGCGCGGGTGATCATCACGGAGATCGACCCGATCAACGCGCTGCAAGCCGCCATGGAAGGCTTTGAAGTCACCACCATCGAAGACACGCTGGGCCGCGGCGATATCTACGTGACCTGCACGGGCAATTGCGACGTGGTCAAGCTGGAGCACATGGAACGGATGAAGGACCAAGCGATCGTCTGCAACATCGGGCACTTCGACAACGAAATCCAGATGGATCGCCTGAACGGCTCAGCCGCGAAAAAAACCAACATCAAACCGCAGGTTGACATGTATACGTTTCCGAACGGGCGGAGCATTTTCGTGCTGGCGGAGGGACGGCTGGTCAACCTGGGATGCGCGACGGGCCATCCCAGCTTTGTGATGAGCAACAGTTTTTCCAACCAGACGCTGGCGCAGATCGATCTCTGGAAGAACCGCGGCACATACAAGACGGGCGTTTACACGCTACCCAAGAAGCTGGACGAGGAAGTGGCGCGGCTGCACCTGGAGAAGATTGGCGTGAAGCTGACGACGCTCAGCTCCAAGCAGGCCGAGTATCTCGGCGTGCCGCCGGAAGGCCCGTACAAGCCCGATTCTTACCGGTATTAGAATAGAATCACGACAGCCTCAGGGAGGTTAACTTGGCAAGTACTCAAAAACACTTATTCACGTCGGAATCCGTAACCGAAGGCCATCCGGATAAGATCGCCGACCAGATTTCAGACGCCGTACTGGACGCGGTCCTGGCGGACGACCCCAACGGACGGGTGGCGTGCGAGGTGCTGGTCACCACCGGCACGTGCATCGTGGCGGGAGAAATCACCACCAACACGTACGTGGACGTTCCGCGCATCGCACGCGGCACCATCGATTACGTCGGCTACAATGACGCCACCTACGGGTTCGACTGCAACACCTGCGGCGTGAACAACCTGATTCAATCGCAATCGCCCGATATTTCGATGGGTGTGGATACGGGCGGGGCCGGCGACCAGGGCATGATGTTCGGCTTTGCGTGCGACGAGACCCCGGAGTTGATGCCGCTGCCCATTATGATGGCGCACAAGCTGGTGCGGCGTCTTTCGGAAGCGCGCCGCCAGGGCGTGCTCGACTTTCTCCGGCCGGACGGCAAGAGCCAGGTGAGCGTGGAATACGCCGGCAAGACTCCCAAGCGCATCGAAGCCGTGGTGATCTCCACGCAGCACAGTTCCGATGTTTCCATCGAGGAGCTGCGCCGCGAGGTGAAGAAGCATATCATCGACCACGTTATTCCCTCCAACATGGTCGATCCGCAGACCAAGTACCACATCAACCCCACGGGCCGTTTCGTGGTGGGCGGACCGCACGGCGACACCGGCCTGACCGGCCGCAAGATCATTGTCGACACCTATGGCGGCATGGGCCGTCACGGCGGCGGCGCGTTCTCCGGCAAGGACCCGACGAAGGTGGACCGCTCGGCTTGCTACATGGCCCGGTACATTGCCAAGAACATTGTGGCCTCAAGGCTCGCCACCCGCTGCGAAGTGCAACTGGCTTACGCCATCGGCGTGGCGGAACCGGTTTCGGTCTATGTGGACACCTTCGGCACGGGCGCGATTCCCGACGAGCGTTTCACCGAACTGGTGCGCGAGAATTTTCCACTGACGCCGCGCGGCATCATTGACCATTTGAAGCTGCGCCGCCCGATCTATCGCCAGACCGCCGCGTTCGGACACTTCGGCCGCAACGAGGACACCTTCACTTGGGAAGCTACCGATAAGGCGGGTGCGCTCAAAGAACGGGCGGCGGTAGCGCAGGCAGCGCTGAAATAGCGGCGTTTAACCCCAATGCTGTTCACTTAAGCCGGCGTCGGGGGTGGGACAGACGATCGGTTTTAGTCGTCTGTCAAGCGCCCTTTTCAGCTAAGCATGACAGGCCACGAAAGGCGATGGCCTGTCCCACTTAACTGAACAGTGTTGGGGTTAATCCAACAAGGCCGCGGCCTTGTCATCGAGGAACCAGGCGACGCCGCGGCCGGGATGGGAAGCAATCTGGGCGGGATACCGCATGGGATCGTACTCTTCCCTGAAGACCGCCCGCACGGCCTGGGCCTTATCTTCTCCAGCAACCAGGAACACCGTGTGGCGAGCCGCCATTAGCGCGCCCGGAAGCAGCGTGACACGCCACTGATTGTACTTGGGAGCGAAAGTCGCGGCGGCAATTCCGTCGCGATTATCAATCAGAGGATCGCCCGGAAAGAGGCTGGCGGAATGCGCGTCGGGGCCCATGCCGCGATGCACAATATCGAACTGGGGCATCTCGCCCGGCGCCAGTCCGAAGAAACTCCGGATATCGACGACATAGGCCGCAGCCGCCGCCCGCGGAGCGATCTCCCCCGAGATACGATGCACTTGCCGAAGCGGGATGTGCGCCCGACGAATCAAGTGATCGTTCACCAGCTTGTAATTGCTGGCATCGTCGGTGGGCGCTACACAGCGCTCGTCCACCCAGAACAGTTGCACGCGATTCCATTCGAATGGCGACGATGCAAGCTTGTCGAACAAGAGCCGCGGGGTGGCGCCGCCGGAGACCGCGAAGGTGGCGAACTGCCGATCGGAAAGCGTCGTCTCGAGCAGGCTGAGGATGTGGCACGCGCACGCATCAGCGGCCGCTGACGCGTCCGGCGCAGTGAACCATTGGACGCTCATTTTATCTCCGAAGGCAGGGCGAGCGAGGCCGCGCGGGTCAAAGCTCTTTCGAAAACCGGGTCATGCCGCACGACTCCCAATTCTTCGCGCATGAGCAGATAGTCGGTGGCCTGGGGCAGGCTGGTACACTGCGAAACGCCGTTCACGGTGACGACCATGCGGTCCTCACGGCGGGCCAGTTCCACGGTGAAGCCTCCCGCACCCAGCTTCACGCGGAGCGAGACGCCTTGAGGCGCCGGGCGCACGCCGAAGGACGCACCAGGCACTCCCGCAGCGGCCAAGCAATCCCTCAGCCACGTCGCCATGTACAGCGCGGAAACGCGGAAACCTTGGCCGCATTCCACTTCCCCGCCAAGTATTTCGTGCAATCGAGCCAGGTTCTGCTGGTTCTCGAAGACCTGTGCCAGCATCTCCCGCCAGCGCGTCAGGCGCGTCCAGGAAAGGTCGCCCAGCAATACGCCGCGCGCGCTCAACGCCGCCATGAGCTGGAGCGCCGCGGCCGGATCCGGCATGGCGCCGCTGTCTACAATCACCTTTCGCGCCATGGCGGCGACGGGCTGGAACTCCGGCATGGCCGCCAAGCGCGGGCTGCGGCACCAGAGAATCGACGGAAGGTCGGGCACGACAAGGGGCAGCACCACCGACGGCAAATCCGCCAGCGCCGCGTCGGAGACGGCGATTTCCACCTGCTCGCAACAAATCTGTTTCCTCTGCCCGAAGGGCATCCAACACTGGGCATACACGCGCCCGGTGAGCGAACGATCACCCGGCCCGCTCAAGCGAATGAGAACGGCGCGCGCGGGATGCTCCGGCATGAGCGCCGCAATGGTCTCGCCCAGACCCTGCGAATCTTCGCTCTCTTCGGCCAGCACCAGCAACGTCATGGAACAGGCCCGGAGCACACCCGCGCCGCCATCGGCTGCTTTGGCGGTGGATACCCACAAGTCCGCGAGGTCCTTCAGAATTCTGCCGGGAGCTACGGTGGCGCTCATTACGGTCTTCTCCAGGCATGTCCGCGCCGCGCGAGCATTTCGTCCGCCACGGCCGGGCCCCAAGTGCCCGACTGGTAATTGGGAAAATCGAAGCTGGTTTCGCGCCACACGTTTTGAATGGGCTCGACAATCGACCAACTGGCTTCGACCATGTCCTGCCGCGTGTAAAGAGTGGCGTCGCCGATGATGGCGTCGAGCAGCAGGGTCTCATAGGCCGATGGCGAGCGCTCGCCGAAACTCGAGCCGTAGTTGAAGTCCATGGACACGGGGCGCAGCATCATCCCCGAGCCTGGGCGCTTGGAAAGGAACTTGAGCGAAATCCCCTCCTCCGGCTGGATGCGCACGATCAGGAGATTGGGCGCGCCGTCCAAGCCGTCCTGATCGAAGATGTGAAGCGGCGCGGGGTTGAACTGAATGGCGATTTCAGTCACGCGCTTGGCGAGGCGCTTGCCGGTGCGCAGATAGAACGGCACGCCCGCCCACCGCCAGTTGTCGACGAACAGCGTGACGGCGGCGTAGGTGTCGGTCGGCGATTGTGGATCGACGCCTTGTTCCTGGCGGAAACCCGGCACGTCCTGGCCGCCGATGCGAGCCGGCCCGTACTGGCCCGGGACGGTATTGCGGCGCACCTCGCCGGGAGTCATCGGGCGTATGGAACGCAGCAATTTCGATTTCTCGTCGCGCACGGAATTGGCGCGGAAACTGGCGCTAGGCTCCATGGCGATGGTGGCCAGCACCTGCAGGAGGTGATTCTGAATCATGTCATCCAGCGCGCCGGCTTCCTGGTAATAAGCGCCGCGGCCTTCCACACCGATGGATTCGGCTCCGGTGATTTGCACGTTGTTGACATAGCGGCGATTCCACAGCGGCTCGAAGATGCCGTTGCCGAAGCGGAACGCCAAAATATTCTGGACGGTTTCTTTGCCGAGGTAGTGATCGATGCGGTAGACTTCCGATTCGTCGAAGGATTCGTGCAGATGGACGCTCAATTCGCGTGCGCTGGCCAGGTCGTGCCCGAAAGGTTTCTCCACCACCAGCCGGCGCCACCCATTGCCTTTGCCGAGACCGGCGGCGGCGATGCCCTGGGCGGCGCGTGCGTACTGGCTGGGCTGCGTGGAAAGATAGAACAGCACGTTGCCGCCGGTGTGCCGGGAGGCTTCCACTTGCGTCAACTTTTCGCCGAGAGTGAGGTAAAGCGCCGCGTCGGCGATATCGCCGGCGACGTAAAACAGCCCTTGGGCAAAGGCGCTCCATACGTCGGCATCGAAAGTGGTGTCTTCGGAGAACTGCTTGACGGCCTCCAGCATTTTTTCGCGAAACGCGTCGTCGGTCATGGGCGTGCGCGAGATGCCCACGATGGCGAAGCCGGCCGAAAGGCGGCGATCATAGGCGAGGCGGTAGAGCGCGGGGATCAGCTTGCGCTTGGTGAGATCGCCATTGGCGCCGAAGATCACGGCCGCGCACTCCGGCACGCGCCGTTCAAACCGAAGTGGGTCTTGAAACGGATTCTGGATGGGCATCGAACCCAAAATACCATGGCCGTCCGGCTGAGTTGAGGTGACGGTACAACAGAGCGATGGGCAGGCCCATCACATTGAAATAACAGCCCTCGATTCTGGTGATAAACCTGGAAGCGAGGCCCTGAATGGCGTAGGCGCCAGCCTTATCCATAGGCTCGCCGCTCGCGACGTAAGCGGCGATTTCAGGTTCGCTCATGGGGGCGAACCAAACGGCGGTGACGGCGTGATCGACCATGCGCTGGGCGCCGCGCTTGAGACAAATGCCGGTGATGACCTGGTGGCGGCGGCCGGACAGCAGCGCGAGCATGCGTTGGGCGTCGGCAACACCGGCGGGCTTGGGGAGGATGCAGCCATCGATCACGACGGTGGTGTCCGCGCCGATGACGATCTCGTCCGGGGTTGCGTTGACGGCCGCGGCTTTCAGCCCGGCCAGGCGCTCGACGTACTCGGCGGGCGGCTCGCCGGGAAGCGGCGTTTCGTCGACTGACGCCACGCGAACGGTAAAGGGAATGCCGGCCTGACGGAGAATTTCGGCGCGGCGCGGCGATTGGGAAGCAAGAACCAGCGTCACGTATTTACCATCCCATCTTTTGTGGGAACGGGTCAACACGCCCGCGTACCCGGTAAAATAGCGGTATCGACTTGAAAAAACGAAACACAGGCACGGACACGCCGGCGCCGGGAGCGCCGTGGTGGCAGCGCGAAGTATGGATCAGCGTGCTGCTGGTTGTGGTCACGTTGGCGGTGTACAGCCAGGTGCGGCGGTTTGAGTTCGTCAACTTCGACGACCCCGAGTACGTTACCGAAAACAACCACGTGCGCCCCGGGCTGACTTGGGACGGAACGGTTTGGGCGTTCAAATCGCTTGATGCCGCGAATTGGTTCCCGCTCACGCGGCTTTCGCACATGGCGGATTGCCAGCTCTTCGGACTGAGGAGCGGATGGCATCATTGGACCAATGTGCTGCTGCACACGCTGGCTACGCTGCTGCTGTTCGCGGCGCTGAAGCGCATGACGGGGGCATTGTGGCGCAGCGCGTTTGTGGCCTTCGTGTTTGCGCTGCACCCGATGCACGTGGAATCGGTGGCGTGGGTGGCGGAGAGAAAAGACGTCTTGAGCGGGCTCTTCTGGTGCCTCACTCTGTGGTGTTATGCGCGTTACGCGGAGCGGCCAAGCCTGGAACGGTACTGGCCGGTGGTGGCGGCATTCTGCCTGGGCGTAATGTCCAAACCGATGATCGTCACGCTGCCGTTTGTGCTGCTGCTGCTGGACGTTTGGCCTCTTGGCCGCGCCAAGCGGATGATGATTCTTTGGGAAAAGATACCGCTATTTGCGTTGGCGGCCGGAGAATCGCTGGTCACCTTTATGGCACAGCAGCGAGGACACGCGGTGCGGACGCTGGGGGCACTGCCGTTCAGCCTGCGCCTGGAGAATGCGCTGGTCTCATACGTGGTGTACATCTTCCGGACGTTCTGGCCGGCGCACCTGGCGGCGTTCTACCCGTATTCTCATAACCTGCCGCCGGGGGGCGTAGCGGGAGCGGCGGTCGCGCTGGCGGTTGTGTCGATCCTGGTGGTTCGGCGGCTGCGAACCGATCCCTATCTGGCGGTGGGATGGTTTTGGTATCTGGGGACGCTGGCGCCGGTGATCGGGCTCATACAGGTAGGAGGCCAGTCCTCGGCCGACCGGTATACCTATTTGCCGATGATCGGCCTCACGATCATGCTGGCCTGGGGAGCGACGGAGCTTGCCAAGTGGCCGCCGCGGAATGTGGCGGCGGCAGCGGTGGCGGCTTGCTCGGCATGCGTGGTGCTTACCTGCTACCAAGTCTCTTACTGGGCGAATAGCGGCACACTGTTCCTGCACGCGGTGGAAGTTACCAGCGGCAATTACATCGCGCATAACAATCTGGCGGATTACTACCTGGTCCATAGGCGGAACGAGGAAGCGCGCGTGCAAGTCAACGAGGCGCTGCGCCTGAGGCCCGGCTACCCGGAAGCTCGCGTGAATCTGGCGACGGTGCTGACTCGGATGGGAAGGTTAAGCGATGCGGAACGGGAGTACCACGTGGCGCTGGGTTTCCAGCCGGGCAACGTGGAGGCGCATGCGGGGTTGGGAGTGGCACTGGCGACGCAGGGCCGGATTGCGGAGGCCTTGCGCGAGTTTCAGGAAGTGGTGAGGCTGAGTCCGGGGTATGCCGAAGGGCATTACAGTCTGGGACGGGTACTCGCGTCGATGGGACGAACGGATCAGGCGATGGCGGAATTCCGGCAAGCGGTCCGGCTGCGGCCCGACCACGCGGAGGCCCATCACAGTCTGGGAATGACGCTGGCCAGCCGCGGGAGGCTGACCGAAGCGATCGCCGAGTTTACAGCCGAGGCGCGATTGAAACCGAACGATGCGAATGTGCACAACAGTCTGGCGATGACGCTGGCGGGCGTGGGTCTGTACGACGATGCTATCGAGCAGTTTTCGGAAGCTCTCAGGATTCAACCGGGGTTTGCGGCGGCGCGGCAGGGATTGGAGAGCGCGATGGCCAAGCGAGGACAGCAATAAAGCTGATCCGGCCAAGGCTGATTCTCCGTGGGCAAAGCAGTGAGAGCCAGCCCACTCCAAAAGCCCAGTCACAAACTCAAGAAATAAATATTTTTATCCGCAACTAATTCATTTCCAGCCACTTGCCAATTCTCTCGAAGAATCGCGGCCCGCGGATTTTGGAAGCCCGCCAGATAAACTGAAGTCGGAAAGAGAGTTCACCGCGCGCGCCCGTCCGGGCGTGGGCTTTTCCAATTTCCCGGAGGTATTCGATGACTCGCCGTACGATTTTCGCCATCGTGTGTCTGGCTGCCACCGCGGTTGCCGCACCGCCGCTTACGACCATTCAGGACGTGCTCTACAAAGCCGATGGCACGCGCTTCAACGGCACGCTGACCATCAGTTGGAACAGCTTTCAGGCCGCCGACAATTCCGATATTGTGACTCAAACCTCGACCGTTAAAGTGGTGGAAGGCAACCTCCGCGTGCAACTTGTCCCCACCGCGACGGTCACACCCCCGGTTTACTACACGGTGACCTATAACAGCGACGGCCGCGTTCAATTCCAGGAGACTTGGGCCGTGCCCACGAGCACCACTCCCTTGCGAGTGCGCGACGTTCGCATCGCCACTCCCACTACCACCGCTACCAGCAGCACCATCACCGCCAACGACACCAGCAGCGGCCCCGTGCCGGAGTCCGATGTGGTTGGCCTGATCGCCGATCTGGGCGCGCGTCCAGTCAAGGCCTCTTCCCTGACCGCCGGCACGGTGGCCTACGTCGACGCGCTCGGCATGCTCGATTCGGTGGAGGGCAACGCTTCCGATTGCGTGCACGTGGACGGCTCGAGCGGCCCCTGCGGCGGACAAGCGACTTCGTTCGTCGACGCCGATTCCCTTACCGGTATCGTGGATGGCTCGAACGGCACCTTCACGCTCTCCGGCACGCCGACGCCTTCCACGAGCCTGGCGGTTTACCGCAACGGCATCCTGCAGAAGGCCGGCCAGGACTTTTCGCTTGCTGGCGCCGTCATCACCTTCGTGACTGCCTCCGTTCCGCAACCGGGCGATATCCTGCTGGCTTCGTACCGTCTCGGGACCACCGATGCCGGCACGGGGCAGATGTTCCCCGCCCCACAAGTACTGTGCAGCGGCACCGGTTCGGCGATCACGGCAAGCACCCTTACGAGCATGGGGACTTGCTCTATTCCGGCCGGCCTGCTGATTCCCGGGGACCGCGTCACGATCGCTTTCGAGCTGTCCCACCAGGGTTCCGTTTCGGGCTTCAGCTTTGAAGTGGATTGGGGAGCGACTCCCCTGGTGGCACGCAGCGGGGCATCCAACGACACGCTGGTCACGGGCCGCGCCGACGCCGCCATCCTGGCCGCGGGATCGCAAGTGAGCGCGCAAAGCTGGGGCGCCGTTTTGCCCTTCAACGCCACGGTGGCGGCCGCGCCGGATGCCTACACCAACGGCATCACCATTAATTTCCAAGGCATGCTGGCGCAAGCCGGCGACACGCTGTCGCTGGCCAGCTACACGGTGGTGCGGTTGCCGTAAGGCCAGGACGGGCCGCACCCCGCCCATGGTCTTTGGACCAGATGGATGGAATGAAGTAAATTGTCCCGATCCGGTTACTGGACTGGATCGAGACCTTTGCCCTGGCGGCTCAACTCTTCCGTCAGGATGATGGCTTCCGCGAGCTCGCGGATGGGCCGCCGCAAACGGCGGCTCTGGTTGCGCAGGCGCAAATAGGCGTCTTCTTCGGTGATGCCGTGCTTCTGTTGCAGGATCCCCTTGGCCCGCTCCATCAGCTTGCGCGTTTCCAGTTCGCGCTTCATCTCCTGCTTTTCTTCGAGCAGCCGCGCGTTTTCCTCTTCCAACATGGATTTGGAAATCGCCACCCCCAATTGCTCGCCGATGAAGATCATGGTGCTGGTCTCTTCGCGCGTATGATCGTGGCGCGTGCGGTGGTGAACGTTGACTACCCCGATCAGTTCACCGCCACTCACAATGGGCACCGACAGGAAAGCCTCGTAGGTGTCTTCAATCAGCCCTTGCAGGTGCTTGAAGCGCGCATCGCCCGCCGCGTTTTCCGGCAATGCCACTACCGACCGATGCTCGGCGACCCAGCCGGTGATGCCTTCGCCGATTTTCAAACGCAGCATCCCGAGCGCCGCGGCGTGCGGCACCTGCGACGCGCGCAGCACGATTTCGTTCGAATCGTGATCGATGAGATATACCAGGCACGCGTCGCACGCCGTGGCCCGCACCGCGAGGCCGATCACTTCACCCAGCATCTCGTCCAGCGACAGGTTCGAACTCAGGATGCCGCTGACCTGGTGAAAGATGGAAATATGCGACTGCGAGGCGGTACGGATGTCCCTTGCGGCCATAGTCTAACGCTACCCTCGGCCCGCGGCACAGTCCAATTGAAAATTTCTATGCGGGTTATTAGCCCGGCCGGTTAACTTTTGTCTTTTTCCGCCCTGTCTCCGGCCTCACCTTTGCGCCCGTCGAGCTTCTTACTGGCCGCTATTGGCGCCCATGGCGTACATCAGGTCTTGCAGGTGGTTGGGGGCGCCGGCGAACAGGCCCACGGGGATCTCGCGGTACTTCATCATCTGGCGGTAAATGACGTCTTCCAGGCTGGAGTTGATGCCCCAACCGGCCAGATAGGACAGGCGCAGGTCGCCGTCGTGGTTAATATCGGCGCCTTCGGTCCAACGGCCCAGATCGGATCTCTGCCCGGCATAGGCGGCGAACAGGTCGATTGCGGAGCCGATTCCGATGTCGCGCAGGGATTGCGCCACCAGGGCGTAATTCGGCTGGTTGAGGCGCTCCTCGATTTCGTCGATATTGACTTGGAACGGCGCCACCTGCCCCATGAAGACCATGTCGTAGCCCTGCCCGTTGATGGTGTTGGCCCAGACCGTGGCATTGGGGAAGGCTTCGAAGAAGGTCGCCAGCTCGCTGCGCACGGTGCGCTCGTCGCTTTCATAGAGCGGCACGTAGAGGCTGAACATCCCGCCGGGATTCAAATGCTGCTTAACCGACTCAAAGTATTCTTTCGAATAAAGCGCGGCCGTGCCCTTGACGAACACGTCCAGCGGGTCGGAGGCGATGATGTCGTACTTATCGGTGGTGGTCATCAAGTAGTGGCGCGCGTCGTCATAGACGATGCGGGTCTTCGGATTGTGCAGCACGTCGTAATCCTGCCGGTAAAAATAGCGCGTGGAAGTGGGCGGAATCACGGGCTCGATCTCGCACACCGTGATGTGCTCGATCACCGGGTAGCGGGTAAAGGTTCCGGCCGAAACGCCCGCACCGAAGCCGATTCCCAGCACGGATTTCGGATTGGGATGAATCAGCGCCGGCAAGTGTCCCACCATGCGCTGCAGTTTCATGTCGTAGGGTTCGGTGGTGGCTTCCACGTGGCCATTGACGTCCACTTCGATGGCGCCATCGTTCCACTGCGTAATGGCCACGGAAGAGTTGATGCCCTCGGCGGTGTAAAGCACCTTCGAGGAGCTCGCCGAAATCGGCAGACGGCGGCCATACGCGATGAGCTTGCCGGGAATCGGATCGAGGTTGGCCGCCAGGAATACCGCGGCCACCAGGGAAACCACCAGCCATCCGGCCATGGCGCGCGCCTGGTATTGCTTGATGTAAGGCGCCAGTACGAAGAGCGCACTGGCCGCGGATGCCAGCAACAGGATGCGCTGCGCCTGCTGGGTGCCGAGCCACGGCACGATCATCAGGCTGATTCCCAGAGCGCCGGCGATGGCTCCCAGGGTATTCGCTGCATACACAGATCCCACCACGCGGCCCGGATCCTCGCCCGGCTGGGCGGCCGCCGCCAGCGCCAGCGGAAAACTGGCTCCCCACAACAGCGTGGCGGGCAGCATCGCCCACAGGCAGCGGACCAGGTCGAGTTGGAACGTAAACCAGGGACTGGTGGTGAGCAGCGGGTTGATGGGCCAGAACGGCAGCGAATTGGAAATCATGTAGGCGGTCCACGCAATCCCGCCAGCCAGGAAGATCTGGCACCAGCCCAGCGCGAGGCGCGGTGAGCGGGTGCTCCTGGCCGTGCGCAGCAGCAACGATCCCACCGAACTGCCGATTGCCAGCCCGACTAGGAACACCGCCAGAATGATTGAAAAGACATAGACCGTGGCGCCCAGCATCATCCCCATGAGGCGCGTCCAGACCACTTCCGCGCCCAGCGCGCAGGCGCCCGAAAGCCCGATCGTGACGTAGATGGTCCAACGGCTTGCCAACGGTTCCACCACCGCGGGTTGTTGCGCGGCCGGCGCCGGCTCGGGTGCATCATCCGCGGCCGCTTCCGAAGGCGTTCGGCCCGCGATCACATAACTCGCCGCCACCACGGCCAGGTTGATGGCTACGGCCGCATACGTGGCCGTCGCCATGTCATAAATGCGCAACAGGTAGAAGCCCGCGAACAGACAGCCGAACACCGCGCCCACGGTGTTTCCGCCGTACAGCAGTCCCCACCAGGCCACGCCGCGCGGCGTCGATTTGATCCATCGCACGATGGCCGGCAGCGACGCTCCCATCAAAATGGTCGGCGGCAGCAGGCATACTCCGGAGATGAAGCCGCGCAGCAGCATGCCGGGCATGCCGTGCTCGGCGCCGGCAACATAGATGCGGTCGACCAGCGGGATGCCGAAAAGCACCAGCAGGCCCAGGACGGCAATCCCCAGTTCGAGAGCGGCGTACACTTTCAGAGGATGATGTTCCCGCGCGCGGCGTATCCGCGGCAGATACAAGCTGCCGATGCACAGGCCACCCATATACGTGGCAAGCAGAAAGCCCAGCGAAACCGCCGTCGAGCCGATGGCCAGTTGCAGAAGCTGATACCAGACGATTTCATAGATCAATGCCGAGCATCCGCTGCCGGCGAACAGGATCAGCAATAAGGGTAGGTAGCGTGCGGCGTTGGAGCCGGCTGATGGTGTTGAGGTTGTCATGGCGCTGAGGGCTGCCACACATCATAACCCAGCGCCGGTTCTCGCGGCGAAATCTGCGCGGATTCCCGGTGGGTTACTCGTTATCGGAAGGAGTTTCGGGTGGCGGATCGGGGCGGCTGAGGTCGAGGCCGAGGATGGAGCCGGAACGGATGCGCAAGGGGGTGACGCGCCGGACGGGCTCGATGGGATTGGCGGGCGGGGGAGGCACAGCCGGCTTGGGCGGTTCAGGCTGAAGTGGGGCCATGTCGGGCTGAAACTGGCGCGGCTCGGCGCCGCGGGAATGCAGGTTGGAAAGCACCCGGCGGGTGATTTGCTCAACCATGGATTCCATGGAGGCATCGAGCGCCACAGTGACGGCGGCGCGGATGAGGCCGGCATCGACCACGGCGATGAAGGGCACGCCGCCGGCAGGGGGCTCAGGCGGCGCCGGGCCGGCGCCAGCGGCCGGCGCGTCCGGCGCGGCAGACGCGGAACGATCCCGGACAGCGGCCTCGGCCAGAGGTTTCACGGCAGCCAGCAGAGCGCTGGCTTCGAAGGGTTTTTTCAAAGTGCCGTCAGCTTCGACGCGAGTGGCGCGTTCGGGATCGAAAATTTCCAGGACACCGGCGGTGAGGATCACGCGCACGTGCCGGTGGCGGGGGCTCATCTTGAGATACTGGCAGATTTCGTAGCCCGTGCGGCCGGGCATCACGGTATCGGCGATGACCACATCGGGGTCCACGTCACAGAGGCGGATGAGGGCGGAGTCGGCGTTGCTCACCGTGACGACTTCGTATCCCTCATCGCTGAGGATGCGTTCGCCCATGCGCTGGGCATGCGGGCTATCATCGACCAGCAGAATGCGGCTCATTGTTTCTTGTCGGCCGTCACGCCGGAATCGGCAGTGCCCTTCTGGGCGGCCGTGCCCTTCTTGGAGGGCCTGGGAACCTTGGGCGGCTTGGCAGCGACTTGTTTCAGCTTTTTCGGCGCCGCAGTGCCCTTCTTACTGGCCGCGGTGGTGGATGGAGTGGCCGCCGGCTGATCCTGCGTGCCTGCCGCGGCCGGGGCATCCGGCGTGGCGGAGCCCGGGGGAGCGGCGACGGGCGCGGCGCCGTTCTGCCGGGCGTCGGGGCTTTTGTCGATGACGTCGGAAGAGCCAACTACGGAGATGCCCACTTCCTGCGTGGTCAGAGCGCCGGCGGCAGTGGCCGGGATGTCGAGGGGAACCGTGGGATGGTAGTTTTCCATCTGCGGAGTACCTGACTTGGCGGCCGTTGTAGTGTCGGGCCGAGAACTGAGGGGTCCCATGAGTTTGCTCATGAGGCCGCGCCTGGTGCGATTATCCTGCTCGTACTTCATGCGGGAGTAGGCCACGGGGTCCGGCTCGGGAATGGAGCGGCCCATGGCCCGGAGCTGGGCTTTGGCATCTTCGACGTGGGAGCTGAGGGGATAGTCGCGGACGATGCGAGTGTAAGCGTCGGCCTGACGGTTCTCGTACTTGTCGCCGAGCTGGAGGTAATCATCGGCAAGCAACCAGAGGGCATCGTCGGCACGGCTGTACAGCGGGTACTGATCGGTGAGGGCCTGCAAACGGTTGGCGGAGGAATTATAGCTGCGGCCGCCTTTCTTGTAGTAATACTGTCCGACTTTCATTTCGCCATCGGCGAGGATCTCCTGCACTTCGAGGAGCCGCTGCTGGGCCTGAGGAGCGTACTTGCTGTTGGGGAACTTGAGGAGGACGTCCTTGCATTCGAATTCCGCGGTACGCGCGTGGACGGGATCGCGGTCGGCCTTATCCATTTGCTTATACTGCATGTCGCAGATCTTGAACTGGGCTTCGGCGGCCTCTTCCATGTTGGGGTAGAAAAGGATGAAATCCTTGTACTCGGCTTCGGCCTGGGCGTAGCCATGGGCGCCGCCTTCACGCAACCAGCTATCGGCCACGGCGAGCTTGGCCTTGGCCAGGTATTCGCTGGTGTCGTAAGTGTTCATGAGCGTCTGCAGCGTGAGGCGGGCGCGCTCGTAGCGGCCCTTTTCGATGTCGTCAATGGAGGTATCGAAGAGAACTTTGTCGGGCTGCTGAGTCTCCTTGGCGATCGGGTTCTCGTACTTTTTGCGGCGGCACGCGGAGCCCACCAGGAGAAGCGCGACCAGGCCGAAAACAGCGGCATGGCGAAGCGAATTGCGACTCATCATCAGTTTACTCACCCCTAACGATCTCAACACTGGACATCAACACTGTAAAGCGGCAGCCTGGGCTGCAATCTGGCGCATTTCGCGCACGGCAGCTTCGGGATCGGGACTGTGAAAGACAGCCGACCCTGTGACGATCCAATCACACCCGGCGCGAACCACCTCGGCCAGGTTTTCCCGATGGACGCCGCCATCGATTTCGATGGGAAGCGCCAACCTCTTCTGATGGCGGAGGGAATCGAGCTTGCGCACCTTCTCTAACACGTAGGGGATCAGCTTCTGTCCCCCGAAACCGGGATTGACGCTCATAAGGAGCACGTAGTCGGCCACTTCCAGGACATCTTCCAGGACGGCGACGGGAGTGGCCGGATTGAGGACGATACCAGCCATGGCGCCAGCGGAGCGAATGAGGTCCAGAGTGGCATCCAGATGGTGGCAGGCTTCGTAGTGAACCGAGACGGAATTGGCCCCGGCCTGAACGAAGGCGGCGGCATACCGATCCGGATTCTCAATCATGAGGTGGACGTCGAGGTGAGCGCGGGTGGTTTTGCGAATGGACTCGACGACCGGCGGGCCAATGGTGAGGTTGGGCACAAAATGGCCGTCCATGACGTCGAGATGGAGTATGGAGGCGCCGCCGCGCTCGACACGCGCGATCTCTTCCGCCAGGCGGGCGAAATCCGCCGACAGGATTGAGGGAACAATTTCAAGCATTTGCGGGCTGAACTGATTTTATCATGGCGGACACGCTGGAGGAGGACGGCGGTCAGAAGGGGAAGCGGGCTAGAATAGGCATTCGGAGGGTTCTTGCGTATCGTCGTTTCCGGCGCTGCCGGTTTTATTGGTTCACACTTTTGCGACCGCCTGCTGGCGGAAGGCCACACCGTGGTAGCGCTGGATAATTTCCTGACCGGGCACCCGCGCAATCTGGCGCATTTGGCCGGCCACTCCCACTTCCAATTCCTGGAGCAGGACATCACGCGGCCTTTCGCTATCGAAGGCGCGGTGGATTGCACCGTCAACCTGGCCTCCCCGGCAAGTCCCAAGGATTACCTGGCCCACCCCCTTGAGACCCTGGACGTAGGTTCCCTGGGGACGCGTCACATGCTCTTGCTGGCGCTGGAAAAAGGCGCGCGCTTCCTGTTCTCGTCGACCTCGGAGTGTTACGGCGACCCGCGCGTCCATCCGCAAGTGGAAGACTATTGGGGCAACGTCAACCCGGTGGGCCCACGATCGTGCTACGACGAGGGCAAGCGTTTCGCCGAGGCTCTGACCATGGCCTTCCACCGGACGCATGGCCTACAGACCAACATCGCGCGGATCTTCAACACGTACGGACCGCGGATGAAACTGGACGACGGGCGAGTGGTGCCGGCGTTCATCGATCAGGCGCTCCATGGCCGGCCGCTGACGGTTTCGGGCGATGGCTCGCAAACCCGCAGTTTCTGCTACGTGACCGACCTGGTGGATGGACTCTACCGCCTGATGCTCTCCGAGGAGCGTTATCCGGTGAACCTGGGCAACCCGAATGAAATGACGATTCTGGAATTCGCGGAGCACATCCGGCGTTTCACCGGCGCGGCCTCGGAAATCGTCTTCCAACCGCTGCCCGAAGACGACCCCAGACAACGCCGTCCCGATATTTCAAAAGCCCGCGCCGTGCTGGGCTGGGAACCGCGGATTCCGTTGGAAGAGGGCCTCAGACTCACGGTGGAGTACTTCCGCACCCTGCCATCCCAATACAACAAAACTAGTGTTAGGCCGTGACGAACGCAGACCTCTTTATGGACCCGCTACATAGCGACGCCGATGCTGCGCAGAAACTTGGCGTCGGCATCTTCCTTGGCCTCGCCGGACCATTCCGCCAGCACGCAGTCCAGTGAATGGTCTTTCCCGGGGCACTCCAGCCAGCATTCGGTCAGCGGCTTGGTGATGTAGACGACTCTTTCGCACTTCTCACACCACCAGTGCACCACCAGATGGTGATCCTCGCTGAATCCCACCTCGACGAGGCGCTCAGGCACCTCCCCGCAATCGCAACGCAAACTCAGATGACGATAGTTCATGCCGGTGTTGTGGTCCTCACACCATACTTATCGCACGCACACGCCGCTGGCGCGAGGGCCAAATCGGGCCCAAAGTACCTAGTAGGTTTCACTACGCCACTGGAACTTTCGGACCATTTCAAGATTCGCCGTCCGCCAGGAAACGGATTCCCATGCTCTCGAGAAACCTGGCGTCTCCGCCAGGGGCGGATGCTTCAGTGGAGATCTTCATCGAGCCGTCGAGATCGTCCGCGCTGGTGAATTCTCGCAGACACTGCCGCAGATCCTTGACCACGTAGATGGCCTTGCGGCAGCGCAGGCACCGCCAGTGGATCACGAGTTGGTGATCGGCGGACAGGCCGACCTGCTTGATCCACGCGGGCACCAACCCGCATTCGCAGGAGAGCGGGAATGGGCGGAATTTCATGGCTCCGGTGTACCTCTTCCGCCCGTTATCGCATGCCCGCGGGGTGAACGGTAGTCCCGGTTCGACCCAAAAAGTACCGGCCTTCGGCTTAGTACGAATTGGCTCGCTTTTCCGAAAGCCGCACACAAACAGCAGCGGCGGGCGACTGGCGCCCGCCACTGGTCAAAACAGAGGGCTCTTGTACGCGCGGCTCTTACCGGCGGGCGCTTCGCGAGGCGCCCGCGCTATCGGCAGGCCCGATTCGAACTTAGGCCAACCGCTTGCGGCGCAGCAGAATGCCGGCGGCTAGAAAGGCCGTGCCCACCAGCAGGAGAGATGCCGGCTCCGGGGTTACCAGACCCGCGTCCCATCCGAAATTCGGCCCCCAGTATCCATCTCCAGTAAGGTCAGACGCCGGGGTGGTGCCGGTGAAATCCGCTGTGCCCCCGCCATTGAGGGTCCAATTCTGTCCCGTGATGCTGATCGGAGCATAGACCGTGAAGCCCGAGTCGTCAAAGGCATACTTGTCCACGACCCCGCTGGCTCCGTCGATGACGTAGGTGCTGCCCGCAATCAGGTTGATCGGCGTAACGGGGTTGAATGCGAAGTCCCCAGAACCGGTGGTGAAGCTGGAGCCGTTGTTGATCGTGGTCGTGTCCAGCAAGTCACCCGCGGCATCGTAGATGGATACAACATGGCTTTCGTCGAAGTTTTCGAGGCCGTTCGCTGCGTAATAGCCCAGAAAATCGAGAGTGAAGCTCTGGGTCGGCACGAATATTTGACCAAGTGAATAACCGTTGCCGTTGTTCAGAGAGGTCCCCAGCGTGGTGAAATCCCAGGCCTCTGTGGAGGCCGTTAGCGGCATCAAGCTTCCCGCCATCAAAGCACACATCATTCCCAGCTTTGTGATCGTTTTCATGCAGAATCCCCTCCGGGCAAGACCGTGTTGGTCTTAATAGTAATGTTAGTGTAAGTAGTTTAAATGGAGACGATTCCGCCTGTCAAGGACAATTCAGGCAGGTGGCGCACTTTTTCGGTACTATTTCGAGGCAAAAGTCCCATTGACGGACAGGATCGAATAAGCGGACGCAGGCCCCAGGCAGCAGACCACGCGGAACTATTGGCCGTGGGCCGAGCCCTGGTGGCGGGAGTGGGACTCGAACCCACACGATCCTTGCGGATCAGAGGCTTTTAAGGCCTCTGTGTCTACCAATTCCACCATCCCGCCCCGGTGATGATTTTAGCAGGTCGCTCGCTGTGATCCGGCATCACGCCTGGGCAAAACTGGCCCGGAACGGAATGGCCCCGGCACATGCGAAAATAGAGATATGCGTTACCGCCTTCTGGCTTGCTTGCTCGCGATTGCCTCACTCGCGATGGGCCAAGCCAAGCTGACCATCCAGCAATTGGTTACCTTCGTGAAGAATCAACAACAGATGATCAAGGAAGGCAAGAGCACCGATAAAGAAACGGCCAAGTGGCTGGCGACGGTGAAGCTGTCCGAGAAACTCGATGAGAGCGTCATCGAGGACTTGCAGGGCGCGGGGGTTGGTCATGAAACCATCAAAGCGCTCGAACGGTTGAGCGACCTGTCGAAGAACCTGGCCGCCGCGAACTTGCAGCCGCCGCTGCCGGACGACCCGATTCCGATCCCTTCGTCGATCGAGCAGGGAAAGATCCTGGATGAAGTGCGGGACTACGTCATGAACTATGACAGCAGCCTTCCCGACTTCATTTGCCTGGAAGTGGAGACGCGCAAGGTGGCTCCGCGGCCCGGTGGGCGCTACGGCGGGCGCGTGGGCAGCGATCCTTCTTTCCTGACGCAGGACGTCATCACCAGCAAATTGACGTATTTCAAGCACAAGGAAGAAAAAACGCCCATCCTGAATGGCAGCAAGCCGATCAACACCTCCTACGAAAACCTGGGCGGCTCTACCTCCACCGGCGATTTCGCCACCATGCTGCGCTTGCTGTTCGAGCCGGCCACGCAGGCGCGGTTCGAATGGGCTCGCTGGGCCACGCTGCGCGGCCGCCGCACCATGGTATTCAGCTTCCACGTGGCGCAGGACCGTTCGCAGTATTTGCTCAGGGTGCCGGATCTGAAGCGGGAAATTGTCACGGCGTACACCGGAGAAGTTTTCGTGGATTCCGAAAATCGCACGGTGACGCGGCTGAAGACAGTGGCCGAAGACATCCCGGCCGATTTCCCGTTGCGGCGGGCCGAGAGCTTGCTCGATTACGATTATGCCGATGTGGGGGGCTTCAAGTTCCTACTGCCGAGCCGGGGCGAAGTCCAGTTGGACAGCTCCGAAGTGCTCTCCGAGAACATCAATGAGTATCGCTTCTACCGCAAGTACGAGGTGGGATCTACGATCTCGTTCGATCTTCCGGCGGACCTTGACGCCGGCAAGCCGGCGGACAAGGAGAGCAGCCCGGCCATCGATTGCAAGAACCCCAAGAACAAAGACGCCCCAGCGTGCAAGACCGCGCCGGCGGCGAAGAAACAGTAGCGGCTACCGCTTCCTATACTCCCGCTGATATTTGTTCCGGGGGTTGTAGATGACGAAACTGCCGTCGGGACGCGCGGTCAGCTTGAGCCACCGGCCTTCGCAAACCTCATCCACGTTGGCGATGAACGTGTCGGGCGAGTTATGCTCCTTGCCGGCGGCGATGGCGAAGTGCAGTTGCCAGAGGTCTTCCAGCCCGGGAATTTCATGGATTCGCTGCCATACTTCCGGTGCGCCGCCCTTGCGCGAACCGTTGTTCATGATGGCCACCTGCGGGTGTATGGCGCGCACGAAGGGCAGCGAATCGGAGAGCGAGGAGCCGTGGTGCGACACCATGAAAACGTCCACCACGCCCAGTTTGTTATTGGGGCAGACCAGATCGTATTCCTTGTCGGCCGTGAGATCGCCCATGTCCAGAAAGCGCAAGTTGCCGAAGGTGATGACGGTTCCGACGGAATGCGCGTTCTCGGGTTGCGTGAGATCGGGAGCGGGCTGCTGGAAACCGGCGCAATCGGGATTGGGCTGGCCGGCGCCGGGGAGTGGCGCCTCCAGCACATGGCCGTCGCTGGAGACGAATTTCACTTCCATCCCCTTGATGGGCAGCGTGTCGCCGACCTTGGCCAGGATGTGGTTTCCCTTGTCGCGAAACGCGCTGTAGGCATTGAACAGCACGTCCTCATCCTGACCGTGTTCGCTGGAGAGGCCGTGGTCAACAAAATTGCGGACGGGGATTTTTTCAGCCAGTTGCGGTACGCCGCCAACGTGGTCCTTATGGTAGTGGGTGATGAGGAGGTAGTCGATCTTCTTGACGCCGGAGTTCTTGGCCGCGGCCAGAATGCGATCGGCATCGCGGCGGTTGAACCCCGGCCATCCGGCATCGACCAGCATGGACTCGCCCGACGGCGAAATCCACAGGGTAGCCTTGCCACCCTCCACGTCGATGCAATACACTTCGAGATTCTTGGCCGCCGGCAGAAGCACGGCGCCCGCCAGCAGCAAAATGGACGAAAGCAGCTTCCGCATGGCAAAAATAGTAACACGGCGGGAGCGGCAGGTTGCCGGAACACGCGGCGCTCGCATAACGTAAAGATAAACAACGATGCCTTTTTGCAGCCAGTGCGGGAAAGAAGTGAGGCCGGCGGACGGCTTTTGCAGCCGCTGCGGAGCGCCCCAACCGCGTGTGGGATCTGCCACATCCGGGCACCCGGTGGCCCGCGACCCATTTGCGAGCATGACGCCAAGAACCACGTCGATCCTGTGTTACGTCCCGGTGATGGGCTGGATCGCGTCGATTCTAGTGTTGGCATCGCAGCGCTACCGGCACGACCGCACGGCGCGCTTCCACGCTTTCCAGGGCCTGTACGTATTTGTAGCCTGGCTGATAAACGACCAGGTGCTGAAGTGGGTGCTGGACCCGATTTCGCACGTCGGCCACCTGCACGACCTGATCAGCGTGGCGCTATTGGCGATGTCCATATTTATGATGGTGAAGGCCTCGCACGGCGAAGCCTACTCGTTGCCGCTGTTTGGGGAACTGGCCCAGAGGTCCGTGGCGGAGAGCTGAGACGGTAGCTTTGGCTTTGACTTATGGTATATTTATTCATAAAAGGAATAAATACTCATTTGAAGCGCAGGGTCGCCATCGTCGGCTACACCGGGTACAGCGGGGCGGAACTCATTCGGATTCTGCAACATCACTCGCAAGTGGAGGCGCTGTTGCTGGATCACCGCGAGCATGCCGGACATCATACCGGCTTGCGGAAACCTAAGGTTCCCGAACATTTGCCGTGCGACCCCGAGGCCGTTCGGCGAGCCGGGTTGGAACTGGTGTTCCTGGCGACGCCGCCGGCCGTCTCCATGGAACTGGCGCCGGGCCTGCTACGGGCCGGGGCCCGGGTGGTGGATCTGAGCGGGGCCTTCCGCCTGGGAACGGCGGAAAACTACTCGGCCTGGTATCGCGAACCCCATAGCCAGCCGGAATTGCTGGCGGAAGCGGTCTATGGACTGCCGGAGTTTTGCCGGGAGCGCATTCCGGCGGCGCGGCTGGTGGCCAACCCGGGTTGCTACCCCACAGCGGCCAACCTGGCGATCCGGCCGCTAATTGAGGCGGGTATGGTGGATCGGGCGGCGGGGATCGTGTGCGATGCGAAATCGGGCGTCAGCGGAGCGGGCCGCAAACCGAGCCTGGTTACCAGCTTCTGCGAGGTGACGGAAAATTTCTCGGCGTACTCCATTTTGAAGCACCGGCACGTGGCCGAAGTCTTGCAGGTCTCAGGTATCGAGGAGCGCGAGTTCAGCTTCACGGCGCAATTACTGCCGGTGCACCGGGGCATTCTGGAAACCATCTATTTCCGCACCACCGGCGGAGCCACCGCGGAAGACCTGTTGCGGACCTACGAAGCACGCTACGCACAGGAACCGTTTATCCGTCTCTATCAGCCGGGCCACGTGCCGGATCTGCGGTCCGTCCAACGCACCAACTTCTGCGACATCGGCGCGACGGTGGACCCAAGCACGGGGCGCGCGGTGATTGTGAGCGCCATCGACAACCTGGTGAAGGGCGCGGCGGGCCAGGCGATACAGAACATGAACCTGATGCTCGGGTTTGCGGAAACCGAGGGTCTGCCATGAAGGCTCTGATCAAGCTCGGGGGCACGCTGCTCGATACCGCGGCGCAGCGCGACGCCCTGGCGGCGCAGATCTTCGCGGCGCAGGCCAAGGGCGCCGAATTGGTGGTGGTTCACGGCGGCGGCAAACAGATGACGCGATACCTCGCGGAGAGAGGCATCGAGAGCCGTTTTGTGAAGGGCCTGCGGGTCACCACGCCGGAGACCGTGGACGCCGTGCTGAAAGTCTTCACGGGCAGCGTGAATCATGAACTGGTGGCCAGCCTGAACCGCGCGGGCGCGCTGGCGGTAGGACTTTCGGGAATCGATGGCCTGCTGGTGGAGGCCGAGCAAATGGATCCGGCGCTGGGGGCGGTGGGACGGATCGCGAAATCGAACGCAGGGCTGCTCGGTCTGCTGGCCGCGAACGGCTATCTGCCGGTAGTGGCGTGTGTGGCGGGCGACCGCCAGGGACGCATCTACAACGTGAATGCCGATCAGATGGCGGTAGCCTGCGCGGCGGCCTTTGGCGCGCAACAACTGGTATTTCTGACCGATGTGGAGGGCGTGATGGACGGCGACGGGCGGGTGCGCGCATCGCTCACGCTGGCGGAAAGCCGGAGATTGATCGAAAGCGGGATCGCCACCGGCGGGATGTTGGCGAAACTCAACGCGGCCATGGCCGCGCTCACCGCGGGAGTAGGACAAGTGCGGATCGCGGCCGGCGCGGCGGAAAACGTGATCGAAGGGCTTTTGGCGGGAGCAGAAATCGGCACGCGGATGGTGGCCGGGGAGGCACAGGCGGCATGATCAGCAGTCTGCGCGCGGACGCCTTTGTGCAACCTGGCGCGGGCGCGGTGGAACTCCATTCCCGCAAAGCCGTGATGCGCGACATCCGGCCGATTCTCGATCTCATCAACGGCTACGCCGCGAAGGGCGTGATGCTGCCGCGCACGGAGCTCGAGATGTCGGAGGCCATCCGCGATTTCACGGTGGTCACGCTGGGCGACCGGCTGTTGGGCTGCGGAGCGCTGCATTTTTACAGCCCGACCACCGGCGAAATCCGTTCGCTGGCCGTGGCGGAAGAGGCAAAAACCCACGGCGTGGGACGCCACCTGGTGGAATCCCTATTGGTGGAAGCCCAGCAGTACGAACTGGACGCCGCCTTCGCCTTCACCTATGTCACGGAATTCTTCGAAAAGGTCGGGTTCCACGCGATTGAGCGCGGAGCGCTGCCGCTCAAAGCGTGGAAGGACTGCGTGCGGTGCCCGAAATTCCAGGCCTGCGATGAGATCGCCGTGGTGCGCGTACTGCGCCCGGAGCGCTGGAATGCGCAGATCTGGGGACAGCAGTGGCTTGCCCCGGATGAGCAATTGATCCAGATCCCCACCCCCCGCCCGCTGTAGCACTACTTGTAGGACTACTCGTAGCACTACCCCCAAAGTAGGTCATTCCGCGCACCCACAAAAGACCGCGTAAAACAGGTGTGCGCCATAGTCAATCTAGGCTAGAATCGTCTTTCAGGATTAAAGAACCTGAATTGGTTTAGATCCTACTTCTTGTGAGGCATGCATGAGAGCGCTAACGGTTGATGTGAAATCTTCAACTGGACGGGTCCTATGTTGCACGGTGTTCCGCCCGGGTGGAAAGAAGCTGCTGGCCAAAGGCCATGTGATCAGCGATGAAGATGTCCGGGTTTTGGAATCCGAGGGCATGGAAAGCATTTGGGTCACCGAGCTGGAGGAAGGCGAGATTGGCGAAGACGACGCCGTCTGCCAGGTTGCCAGTGAGATGGGCTGCGGGAGTTTCGAAATCCGCCTGGCGGCCGGCGGGCGCGCCAACCTGCTGGCCACTGAGAACTGCTGTGTGCTGGTAGACGACGAACTGCTCAAGCAGATCAATTGCACGGCCAGCACGGTCATCGCCACCGCTTTGAATTTCAGCTACGCGGTGGCGGGTCAGCGCATTGCCACGGTCAAGAGCGCGCCGTTTGCGGTCGCGAAAGAGCAGTTGGACGCGGTGATCGGCATTTTGAAAGAGCGCGGTCCGATCCTCCAGGCGCGGCCCGTGCGAGCGCCGAGCGTCGGAATCCTTTATACCGATCCGATCAGCGGAGAACGGGCCCGGCAGTTGTTCGAGAACATCATGCGGCAGCGGTTGGAGCGGTTCGGGGTGAACGCCAACTTCGTCCTGTCGTGCACGGAAGATGAGAATTCGGTGGCGCGCTGCATGCAGCACTTGCTGCGCTCCAAGCCCTGCGTGATCCTGGTGGCATCGACCACCGCGCCGGCCGGTCCGGAAGATGTGATCGGGCAGGCCATGACCAAGGTAGGCGCACAGGTGGAACGGTTTTTGGCGCCGGTGGAACCGGGCAACCTGCTACTGATGGCATATAAGGACGAAGTGCCGATTGTTTCGGCGCCAGGCTGTTTCCGGTCGGCCAAGCCAAATGTGGTCGATTTGATTTTGCCGCCGCTGCTGGCACGCTACCATGTGACCGGTTGGGAAGTCGCCTGCCTGGGGCATGGCGGCCTCCTGGCGTAACAAGCTCCTCCACCCTTGCAGACCGTTCCTCCGACCGGTCTACGAGGGATCCTCAGCCGGGCGCTCCCTCCGGGTGCCCGGCGTTTTTTTGCCATTGAATACCGCGGGCTGCCAGTTCCCGCTCGATCTGCGCCGCGGATTCAAACCGCACGGCGTCGATCCCCAACGCGCGCGCGGCCTCCACATATTCCGGTATATCGTCAGTGTAAAAGCATTCTTCCGGATGGCAGCCGGCACATTCCACGGCGGCGCGATAGATCTCCGGCCGCGGCTTCATGGCCTTCACTTCATAGGAGAGCACCAGGCGGTGGAAGTGCCGCAGAGCCGGCAGACGGTCGCGCAGCATCTTGAAATGGATGGCGTTGGTGTTTGAAAGCAGCACCAAACGGTAGCGCGCTGCCAGACCCGCCAGCAGCTTCTCGGGAATCAGCGGCTCGGTGAAGATGGATCCCCACAGGCGGCAAAACTGGTCGTAATCGACGTGGAGATCGAGCAGGGTGCAAAGCTGGGCGACAAAATCGTGGGGATCCACCAAGCCGGTTTCCAAGCGTTCCACCAGACCGGAGGCCGCCAGACGCCGCGCCAATTCCGGCGCGTCGTAAGGAGACAACCCCTCCAAAGCGCGATATCCGCGCCCAAAATCGAAATCGATGACAACCCGGCCGAGATCGAAGATCACCGCTTTGTGCATGGCTTCCTTATCAACATATCGAATGACGCGCTGCCGTGCCCGTCCGATTCCGCAAAGCGCTGTCCGCAAGCGGACACTCGCGCCTGGAGGCCAGCGCCGGCCGGCGGCCGGAACTGATTGCGCTTCAGCGCCTTACGATGATGTGATGGGTGGTATGGGAGTTGCCATCAACTACCCGCACGATAATTCGATCTCAATGAGGAGCTCCATGAAGGCTCTGTTGTTGCTGACGGCAGCGGCCGCGGCCGCATCCGCGCAAACGCCTGAAGTTTCGATTACCACACCTAAGGCGCAGCCCGTAGTGGGACGCCTGCTGGCCCCGTTCCACGTGGAGAAGCGGACAGTTCCACCGGCCAAGCTAGCCAATACCCCGCGGCTGGAACAATTGGTGCGGTCCGGCAACCTCTACCTTTCGGCGCAGGACGTGATTGCGCTGGCGCTCGAAAACAATCTCGATATCGCGGTCGAGCGCTACGGCCCGTATCTGTCGCGCGAAGTGCTGCGGCGGGCCGAATCGGGCGGGTTGCTGCGCGGCACCGACGTCCCGGTGGCGGCCGGGCCCACCAGCGTCTCGACGGCCGGCATCAGCACGGCTTCGAGCGGCTTAGCCGGCGGAGCGGGGATTGGATCGGGCGGCGGAATCGTGACCGGCATCGGGCCCAATCCGCCCAGCCTGGATCCCACCCTGTATGCCAGCTTCAGCATGGGGCACACCACCACGCCGCTGACAAATACGCAGTTGAATGCCACCACCATGCTGGTGAACAGCTACCGCCAGGGCTACTTCGGGTATGCGCAAAGTTGGATTACCGGCACGTACGCGCAGATGACCTTCGGCGAATCGCGCAGCCTGTTGAACAGCGCCACGCCGCTGTTCAATCCGTCGCTCTCCGGCTACCTGGATTTTTACGCGACGCAGCCGTTGCTGCAAGGTTTCAACATCGGCGTCAACAACCGCTACATCAAGGTGGCCAAGAACAACCTGAAAGTGAGCGATCTGCTGGTGAAGCAGCAGGTCGCTACCACCGTGGCGGCGGTGCTGAATCTCTACTGGGACCTGGTGAGCTTTAACGAGGCCGTGCGCATCAAAGAGCAGGCGCTCGATGCCGCGCAGAAGCTGTATGAAGGCAATAAAAAGCAGGTCGAGATCGGAGCGCTGGCGGGTATCGAGGTGACGCGGGCGGCGGCAGCGGTTTCGGCCAGCAAAGAGGCGCTGCTGATCGCGCAGACCAACGTAGCGCAGCAGGAGATCGTCCTGAAGAACGCGCTCAACCGAAACGCCATGGAAAACGCCTGGCTGGACGACGTGCACATCATTCCCCTGGATCGCATCGAAGTTCCCAAGACGGACGAAATCCGGCCGGTGCAGGACTTGGTGCGGGAGGCGCTCGAAAAGCGCGACGAAATCGCGCAGGCCCAGGTCAATCTGGACAGCAAGAAGGAGTTGCTCAAGGGCACCAGAAACAATCTGCTGCCCAGCCTGCAGGCCTTCGCGGAGTTTACCAACAATGGCTTGAGCGGCCCATCCAATCCTCTCAATAGCGACTACACCTACGGCGTTCCCAACCCGTATTTCATCGGCGGAACGGGAACCCTGGTCGGCCAGATTTTTCGCCGGAATTTTCCCAACTACTCGGCCGGAATCTCCCTCAACATTCCCTTCCGTAACCGGCAGGCGCAGGCCGATTACGTGACCGACGAATTGCAGTTGCGGCAGACCGAACTGCAGATGCAGCGCGCCGTCAACCAGGTGCGCGTGGATGTGAAAACCAACGTGATCAATCTGCAGCAGGCGCGCTCGCGTTACGAAACCGCCGTGGCTACACGCGTGCTGGCCGAGCAAAGCCTGGATGCCGAGCAAAAGCGATTCCAATACGGCGTAGGCAGCGTGGCGCTGGTGATTGCGGCGCAGCAGGATCTGGCTAACGATCAGGACGGCGAGGTGGAAGCCATGGCCAACTATACGCACGCCAAGATCGGATTTGACGCAGCCATGGGGCGGACGCTGGAAGTGAATCATATTTCCATGGAAGAGGCCATGCGCGGCTACGTGCAGAGGGAATCTAAGCTGCCGCCTTCCCTGCCGGAGGTGAAGAAACCGGAGGCGCTGCGATGAAACTACGAAGCCTTTTGAAAACCGCCGCGGGTGTGGCGCTGGCCTTGCCCTGCCTGGCGCAGAATCAGCCGACCACGGTGGAGAGCGCGCCCCTTCCCTCGGTCATTCGCCCCTATGTAGCGCCCACGGTTGCGCCCGTCCGGCTGCATAACTCCAGCCGGCTGGACAGTCTGATTCGAGCCGGCAACCTTTACCTGACGGTGCAGGATGCGCTGGCGCTGGCGATTGAGAATAACTTGAACCTGGAAATCGACCGCTATGGTCCCTGGCTGGCGGATTCCGCACTGGAGCGTTCCAAGGCCGGAGGTCCCAACCGCGGCGTGCCGAGCGGCAGCAGCCAGATTTCGAGCGTGGACACCGGCGTCGGCGTGAATGGAACCGTCGCCAGCGCCGGTCTGGGAGGCGGCGGTGGTGGTGGCGGCGGCGGTAGTAACGGCGGCGGAGCCACCATCCAGCAGGTAGGCACAATCGTGCCGAATTACGATCCGACTTTGCAAAGCACCACCAACTTCTCGCACATTACGCAGCCGCAGTCCACCCTGGTTGTGAGCCAGACCAGCGCGCTGGTGCAATCGCAGCGCACTTACAACAGCGTATACAGCCAGGGACTGATAACCGGCGGCCAGATTCAGTTCCGCGACTATCAGCAACATTTCCGGGAGAACGCGCCGGGCGATTTCGTAAATCCGGTGGCGGCCACCCACATGGACATCACGGTGAAACAACCGCTGCTGCAGGGGTTCGGAATCGGACTCAACAACCGCACCATTCGGATTTCGCAAATCAACGTGACTGCGGCGCGCGAGCAGTTCCGCTCGCAAATGCTCGATCTGGTGGCCAGTGTTCTGAACCTGTATTGGAATCTGGTGGCGGCCAACGAGGAATTAAAGGCGCGGCAGCAGGCCTTGGAGATCACGCAGAAATTCTTCGACGACACGAAGAAGGAGATCGCCGCGGAGGCCATTCCGGCGATTCAATTGCCGCGGGCCCAAGCCGAATTGGCGACCAGCCAGCAGGACTTGCTGATTGCCCAAGCCAACGTGCGCCAGCAGGAGATCCTGTTGAAGGAGGCCTTGAGTCATACCGAAGACCCGATTCTGGAAGCGGCGTCGATCGTGACCATGGACCGTATCGAGATCCCCGATGCCGACGATTTGCCGCCTTTGCGGCAACTGGTGGCCACCGCTCTGACCAAAAGACCGGACGTTGCCGTCACAAAATATCGCGACCAGACCGATCAGATCAATCTGGCCGGCACCGCCAATCCGCTGCTGCCGACCTCAAACCTCACCCTGCTGAGTTATGACCGCGGGGTGTCGGGCGAGGGCCACACGGTGAATGGCGCGCCGCCCAATCCCTATTTCGTGGGCGGTCTGGGCTCGGCGGCGGCACAAGTTCTGCGGCACGATTTTCCGAATAACCAGGCGACCATCACTTTTAACGCGTCGCTGGGCAACCGCGCGGCACAGGGCGACTACGCCATCGACCAGTTGCAATACCGCCAGTCTCAGGTTTCCGGCCAGAGAGATACCAATGCCATCGTGGTAGACGTGGCCGCGCACATGAGCGCCCTGGCGCAGGCGCACGCCCGTTATAACGCGGCCAGGGAAACGTCGGCGCTGCAACGGCAATTGCTGGAGGCGGACCAGCAGAGGTTTACTTCCGGCGCCGTCTCGACCACCTTCGACACCATCATGAGCGACCAGCGAGCTTTGGTGAGCGCCCGGATTTCAGAAGCCAATGCTCGGGCCACTTACGCCCGCGCCCGCATCTCGCTCGACCAGGTCTTGGGAGAGACGCTTGAAAGGAACCACATTTCGCTCGAGGAGGGATTGAACGGCCATGTGGAGAGGCAGTCGCAGATTCCCGCCGTGCCGGATTCGGCGAAGCAGTAAGCGATGCGTGCGCGTTGACCGTCGCCGTCCCGGTGCATAGAATGAAGATGAGGGTAGTTGTATTCAAAAGGCGCCATGACAACCGACGCGACCATGCGAGCCCGGCACTTCGAAATCCTGCGGGCCATCGTGCGCGAGTACAGCGAGACGGGTGAGCCGGTTGGGTCGCAAACGCTTTCGCGGCGGCGGGGACAGGCGCTCAGCCCGGCCTCCATTCGCAATGTGATGGCGGAGTTGGCCGATGAGGGCTACTTATCGCAGCCCCACACCTCGGCGGGTCGCGTGCCAACCGAAAAAGCCTTCCGCTTTTATGTGGGCTCGCTGACCGCCAGCCGCGTGGCGGCGGGCCACGCGGATCGCTTGCGCAACGAGTTCAGCGCGCTCGACACCGTGGGCGCGCGCGTGGAACACTCCAGCCACATCCTGACGGAACTCACCCGGAATGTCGGGATTGCCGCCGCGTTGCCGGCGTTGGCGCAGGAGCTCGATCAGATCGAGCTGGTGCCGCTGGCCGATCGCCGCGTTCTGATGATCCTGGTCACACGCGATCGCATGGTACGCAACCGCGTGGTGGCGCTCGAAGAGCCGGCATCGCCCGATCAGTTGATCTCCATCCGCAATTACATCAACCTCAACTTCAGCGGGTGGCAGTTAGGCGCGGCGCGGCGCGAGCTGCTGAGCCGCATGCTGGAAGAACGGGCCGTCTACGACGCGGTGACGCGCCAGCTCCAGGTGCTGTGCCGCAAGGGATTGCTGGAAGTGGACACGGCGCCGGAAGTCCACATGGAAGGCGCTTCCAACCTTCTCGGCCTGGACCTGCACCTGACACGCGAAAAACTGCGCTGTCTGCTGAGCGCGCTGGAAGAAAAGAAGCGCGTGATCGAGCTGCTGGACCGCTTCCTGGAGCAGCCGCCCGGTGAGTTGGAAGTGCACGTGGGGTTGGAAGCCATTCATCCGGCCATGAAGGATCTGGCGCTGATCGGCATGAGCGTGCGCATGGCCAGCGGTCTGCCGGCTAAAGTAGCCGTGCTGGGCCCCATGCGCATGCGCTACGAACAGGTCATGGCCGCGGTGCTCGAGACCAGCCAGGCGCTGGAGAGCGCGCAGTTCTAGACCGCTTTTCTTGTCGGGTTTCGTCGCGAAATATTTGAAAAGACTGCGGATACCAGCCGCGCGCCCGGGCAGAAAGCTGGCTGGAAATGCGGGCTGGAGACCCACTTTGATAAACTGGTAACAGTGGACACCCACCAGAAGCCTGATCAGAAACTTTCCGAAGTGTCTCCCGTTGACAATGTTCCGGCGGAAACGCTGGAAGGGCAATTGGCGGAGCTGACCGCCGAGCGCGATCGGCTGACGGCCGAAAAGGCCGATCTGCACGACCGGCTGCTGCGCACCCGCGCCGAGTTTGAAAACGCTCGCCGGCGCGCCGTACGGGAACGCTCGGATTTCCTGCAGTTCGCCGCCATGGAACTGGTGCGCGACATTCTGCCGGTGCTCGATGACTGCGAGCGCGCCCTAAAGGTGGAAACCGCCGACCTCCATTACGCCAAGGGAGTCGAGTTGATCTATCAGCGTTTGCTTGAAGCCCTGAAAAAGATGGGCGTGGAGCCGATCGAAACCGCCGGCCGCCAGTTCGATCCGAACCTGCACCAAGCCGTGGAGCGTGTGGAAACCGATGAGGCGGAAGATCAGTCCATCCTGAGTGAGTTTCAGAGAGGCTATAATTTCAAAGGCAAGCTTCTGAGGCCCGCCATGGTGCGGGTGGCAGTGAAACCGTAAGCAATGAATCCCGTGTCGAAACGCGACTATTACGAAGTACTGGGTGTCGGCAAGGACGCCGGCGATCAGGAGATCAAGGGCGCCTACCGCAAGCTCGCGCTCAAGTTCCATCCCGACCGCAATCCGGACGACCCCCACGCCGAGGACAATTTTAAAGAGGCGTCGGAAGCTTACAGCGTTCTGAGCGATGCACAGAAGCGCGCGGCTTACGACCGGTATGGCCACGCGGGGCTGCAAGGCGCGGCCGGCGCGGCGGGTTTCAACCCCGAGGCTTTTACCGATTTCAGCGATATTCTGGGAAACTTCTTCGATCTCGGCGATTTGTTCGGCGGAGGCGGCGGCCGGAGGCGCA
Source organism: Bryobacterales bacterium (assembly GCA_963842505.1). Lineage (GTDB taxonomy): Bacteria > Acidobacteriota > Terriglobia > Bryobacterales > Bryobacteraceae > PALSA-129. The sequence continues at coordinate 1,393,397 of CAWJGZ010000001.1, read as the reverse complement.
ACCGCGCGCAGCGCGGCGAGGATGTGCGCTACGACCTGGAACTGACCTTCGAAGAGGCGGTGTACGGGATGAACGCCGACATCCAGGTCGCACGCATGGATCGTTGCGACCGCTGCGGCGGCGCGGGATCGGAGCCCGGCAGCGGACCAACCCAGTGCCCCACCTGCCATGGCCGCGGTGAGGTTCTGTATCAACAGAGTTTCCTTTCCATCCGCCGCTCCTGCAGCACCTGCGGCGGCTCGGGCCAGATCATCCGCAACCCTTGCAGCCAGTGCCGCGGCAACGGCTACCGGCAGATTCAGCGCAAACTGAAGGTCACGGTCCCGGCGGGAGTCGATAACGACACGCGCATTCGCCTTGCGACCGAAGGCCAGCCCGGCGTCAATGGCGGACCGCCCGGCGATCTCTACGTTTTCCTCAAGGTCAAGGAGCATGCCTTCTTCGACCGCCAGGGACAGGATCTGCACTGCACCATTCCCATCAACCTGGCGCAGGCGGCGCTGGGCGCGGAAATCCAGGTGCCCACACTCGAGCAGCCGTACAAGCTCAAGATTCCCGAAGGCACGCAAAGCGGCGCGCAGTTCCGTTTACGGCACAAGGGTGTGCCGGTGGTGAACGGCAGCGGCCGCGGCGACCTCTACGTCCACGTGGAGGTGCGGATTCCCACCCGCCTGACGCGCGACCAGCGGAAGATGCTGGAGCAGTTGCGCGAAACCCTCCCCGCCGACAACGCCCCCGCCGAAAAAGGCATCTTCGACAAGGTCAAAGACTACTTCATGTGAGGGGTGTCGGGCAGTGCCCGCCGCCCTCCCCGGATCGCTTTGCTGTGCCGCAAGCGGCACAAGTACCGTTTGGCGACGACGCGACAGAGTGCCACACCGTTTCCGCGGCCTTGGAAGCGTCTCAGGCAGGCCTCAGCTACAAGTGAATAATTCCGCGCTGTATCGCGGCGGTCGCCGCTTGCGTCCGGTCCTGCACGCCGAGTTTGCTCAATATACTCTTCACGTGGTTCTTGACAGTGTGCTCGGCGATGCTCAAGGCGTACGCAATCTGCTTGTTGGCCAGGCCGCGGACGATCAACTCGAGCACCTCCACCTCGCGGGCGCTCAAATCCGGACGCGGCATCTGCGCCGCCAGCGCGGCGGCCACCGCGGCCGGTAAATAAGTCTGGCCCGCGTGCACGGCGCGGATGGCGTTAAGCAATTCGTCGTGCAGCACGTCCTTGGTGAGATAGGCCTGCACCCCTGCCGAAAGAGCGCGCCGAATATCCTCGTCACCGCCATACGTGGTGAGGGCGATCATGCGGGCCTGGGGAAACTCGGCGCGTATGGCGGCGGCGGCTTCCACCCCGCCCATGCCGGGCATGCGGAGATCGAGCAGAGCGATGTCGGGCCGGTGCTGCCGGTAGAGTTCCACGGCCTGCTGGCCGTTGGCGGCTTCGGCAACCACCGCCATGTCGGGTTGCATGTTGACGATGGCGCTCACTCCCACGCGCGCCACCAGGTGATCTTCAGCGACCAGGATGCGAATTTTTCCGTTCATGGTAATGGCACCGTAACTTCAACTTCAGTCCCTCCGCCGGGATGGCTGGCAAGATGCAACTCACCGCCCAACCGCTCGGCGCGCTCGCGCATGCCCAGCAACCCAAAGTGGCCGCCGGTGGAAGAAAAGACGTCCTGCTGTTCGAACCCGCGGCCGTTGTCTCGAATGCGCAGCGAGATGCGGCGCGCCTCGGTATGGAGCTGAATGACGACGCGGCTGGCGGCGGCGTGTTTCAAAACGTTGGTGACCGCCTCCTGGGCGATGCGCAGGAGGTGCTGCTCCATCTCCGCGGGAAGGACGGTAGCGGGGCCAGAGACGTTCACGGCGACATCCACGGGAGATCCCGCGGTCCAGGTGCGCGTGCTGGTTTGAATGGCTCCGGCCAGGTCGTGGCCTTCCAGCGCGGAAGCCCGCAAATCCATCACCGAACGCCGCGCTTCGGTGAGGCTGTGGCGGGCCATGCGGCGGGCCATGTCGAGATACTTGCGGACCGGAGAGTCATCGTCGGGGATGAGCATGGACACCGCGTCGAGTTGCGAAGCGATGCCGACGAAACCCTGCGCCAGCGTATCGTGGATTTCGCGGGAAAGCCGGGTGCGCTCACCCAGAATCAGCGCGAAGCGGTAGCGGATGCGGCGCAGGCGCGCTTGATAGACGGCCCAGCCGCCGGCCAGCAGCATCGCCACACAGAACAACCGGAACCATACGGTTCTCGTAGTAATGCGGCAGAACATCGAAAGCGAAGGACTGCTCGGTGGACGCGCCACCCGGAATCTCGGCTTTTACAGAAAAAAGGTAATGGCCATGTTTGAGGCTGTTGTAGTTGATCTCGCGCCGGGCGCCGGCGCTCACCCAGCCAGGCTCCAAGCCGGTGAGCTTGTAGAAATACTGCACCCGCTCGGGGGCGCTCAAGTGGATGGCGGCATAGCGGATGCGAAGGCGTCCAATATCCGGAGCGAGGTGCGCGGCCTTGGAGAGATCGAGCGAGTCGGCATCGGCGGCGATGTCGAGCAGTTGAATAGCCGGCGGCACTGAGGCGGGCGGCCGGGCATTCGGATCAAAGACCGCCAGCCCGCGGCTGGTGGTGAACCAGAGGCGGCCATCCGCGGTGCGGTCGCCGCCACCGCCGGTGGGATAGCCGGGGTAACACTGGGCGCTGCGGAGGCCATCGCCGACGCCATAGTTGATGGGATCGAGGGACTTTCTTTTGCCGGCGGCGAAGTCCGCCAACTGGCGCTTGGCGATGCGGCAGATGCCGCGGGTGGTGCTCAACCAGAGGGATTGGCCATCGTCGGAGATATTGGCGATGTTATCGCTGAGCAGGCCGTCCTGCTGTCTGAACCATCGAAAGCGGTTTTGGCGGAACGCGCCCAGGCCACCACCAAGCGTGCCGATCCACAATGTTCCATCGGCATCCTGGTAGAGTTCGCGGATGTTATCGGTAGGGAGCCCGTTGGTCATCGTGTAGGAGCGGACATCCTTGCCCTGGACGCGCCAGAGACCTTTGTTCACGGTGCCGGCCCATAGGGCGCCATCGCGGGTTTCGCAAAGCGTGGCGACGCCGGTGCCGGCAGCGCCGCCGGGCAGGACCGTGCGGATCCGCTGGTCCTCGGCTTCGAAGAGGCCGGCAGGACTAGCCAGCCAAAGGCGGCCGGCGGAATCTTCGAGGGCGTCGAAAACCATGCGGCGGGAAAGCGGATCGGGCGGGATCAGGGTCGTGAAACGAGAGTCGTGCATGCGGACCAGACCGACGCGCGTGGAGAGGAGAAGATCGTGATTGGCGCTTTCGCGAATCGAGAAGACTTCCGTTTCGGGCATGCCGTCACGCGGCGTAAAGCGGCGCCGGTCGGGGGAGAAGAGCATAAGCCCGCCTTCGTGGAAGCCCACCCAGATACGGCCGGCGTGGTCCTGAAAGACGGTGTTGGGTTCATCGGAAGGCATGCCCTCGGTCTTGCCATAGACCGAGAACGCGTCGTCCCGAAGCCGGGTGAGGCCGTTGTTAGCGCCCACCCAGAGATCCCCTTCGCGGTCTTCCAGAAGGCAGCGGACCAGGTCGCTGTCGCGGCTGCCTTCGGCGGAAGCGACGAAACGATCGCCCTGAAAGCGGGCCAGGCCGCCGTTGGTGCCGATCCAGATATTGCCGTCGCGGTCTTCCAGGACGGCACGAACGTACAGGTCCGGCAATCCGTCGCGAGTGTCGAATTTCCGAATGAGGCCGGCCGGCGTGCGGAGCATGAGGCCCAAGTTTCCGGCAACCCAGAGGTTGTCATGGCGATCGACCAGGAGGGAGGAGACCACGTCGCCACCGAGCGTCGCGTTGTCGATCAAGGTGGTGTACTTGGCCCCGGAGATGCGGACCACGCCTCCGAAACCGGCCGCCACCAGATCGTGATGCGGGTCCTCGCGGATTGCCCGCACGGACAGAAGGCTGGGCCCGGGGGAATAGTTGGTGAATTTGCCATTTTGGAAGCGGCTCAGAGAGACATTGCTGGCCACGATCCAAAGATTGCCGGAAGGGTCTGAGTAGAGACCGGTGATGCCGTCGTCGGGAAGGCCATCCTTCGTGGTGAAGGTGTGAAAGGTCTTGCCGTGAAGCCGCGTGAGCCCGCGGGGCGTCCCAATCCACAAAGATCCATCCGGATCGGCGGCCAGGGCCGTGATGGAGTTGGCTGGGAGGCCGCCGCCGGATTTACTGAAGACCGTAAACTCGTAGCCATCGAAACGAGCCAACCCCTCGTCGGTTCCGAGCCAGAGGTAGCCATCGGTGGTCTGGGCGATGGCGCGTATGGTGTCTTGGGGAAGTCCGTCCACCTGGCCCCACGACTGGCGGGAATACTGGGTGAGGCTCTTGTGAGGGTCCAGCGCAAAAGCGGCCGGTAGATACATCCCAACCACCAAGCAGGCGGCAACGCGGCAATGGGTGTTGAGGCGAGGAAACACCGTAATTCCGAGTATAACCACACTGCGCTATGCTGCGAACATGCGACTCGCGTCTCTGCTTCTTATACTGGCCTCCGCGTCTGCGCTGGCGGCGGAAGATTGGGGCCCGGCACAGTTCCTGGTGGGCCAATGGGCGGGCGGAGGAACCGGCCAGCCCGGCAACGGCTCGGGTGCGTTTTCCTTTGCCGCCGATCTGGCAGGGCACGTCCTGGTGCGCAAGAGCTTCGCGGACTATCCGGCCGCCGGCGGCATGCCGGCCTTCCGGCACGACGACTTGATGATCGTGTATCGCGACGAGGCATCGCACGGTCTCCAGGCTATCTACTTTGACAGTGAGGGGCACGTGATCCGCTACTCGGTAGCACCCGCGGGACCTGGGGTGGTGTTCCTGAGCGACGGCGCAGCGGACCAAGCGCGGTACCGGCTGACGTACACACCAACCGGCAAAGACAGCCTGAAAATCAAGTTTGAGATCGCCGCTCCAGGCAAGGAGTTCGCCATGTACATCGAGGCGGACGCTCACCGCAACTGAGCCGGCGCGCTCAGAAATCCGTTAAATTATAGAAAATAAACAACATATTGCATAATAATAGTGCGCTAATAAATACTTGACATTATCACACTAATATTTTATGATTGTAGCTGGATGAGGTCTCTAGGGGGCCTCCCAAAAGACAAGTGATGAGGAGGAATCAGAACATGTCTCTCAGTCGTTTTGACCCGTTAGCCAGTCTCCGTCTCTTTGAAGACTCTTTCACCCGCATGGTGAACGAACCGCGGACCAACCGCCCGTGGTCCCCGGCCGTGGACATCTACGAAACCGAGAACGAACTGGTATTGAAAGCCGATCTGCCGGACGTCGATTTGAAGGATATTGATGTCCGCGTCGAGAACCAGACGCTATCCATTTCGGGCGAGCGCAAGTTCGACCAGGAACAAACCGAAAAGGGCTATCACCGCATCGAGCGCAGTTACGGCAGTTTCGTGCGCAGTTTCGCGGTGCCCAATACTTTTGACACGGACCACATCGCGGCGGAGTTCAAGAATGGCGTGCTCAGCGTGACGCTTCCCAAGAAAGAAGCGGCCAAGCCGCGGCAGATCAAGGTCGAAGTCAAGGCGTAAGATTGAAGTAGGGACGCGCTTCGAGCAGGGTGTGGGACAGGCCTCCTGGCCTGTCCGAATCCGGCCTTCGAGCGCGTTTGATGGCGGGGCCGGGGTTTCCCGGCCCGATTTGCATTTCAGGGGGACTCATGTTTCGCTTAGACAAACTCACGCAGAAGGCACAGGAGGCCTTGCAGCAGGCTCAGGCAATCGCCGAGAAGTATGAAGGCCAGGTGCTGTTCCCGTTGCATCTGTTGTTGGCCCTGGCGGGGGAGCAGGAAGGGATTGTGCGCCCGCTGCTTGAGAAATGTAACGTGCATCCGGACGCGATTGTGGCCGAGGCCGAGCGGATGCTGGGCAGCCTGCCCAAGACGGCGGGCATGCAGCCCGGGCTGTACCTTTCCCCGCCCATGAACCAGACTCTCGAGCGGGCGTTCGACGAAGCCACGCGCTTCAAGGACGAATTTGTTTCCACCGAGCACATGCTGCTGGCTATCGCCGAACAGCGCGGCGACCCGGCGGGCCAACTGCTGGAGCGCGCGGGCGCCTCCCACGATGCCATCCTGAAGGCGCTGGTATCGGTGCGCGGAACGCAGCGCATCACCGATCAGAATCCGGAAACCAAGTACCAGGCGCTGGAGAGGTACGCGCACGACCTGACGGAATCCGCGCGGCAGGGGAAGCTGGACCCGGTGATCGGCCGGGAAGACGAAATCCGCCGCGTCATGCAAGTGCTGAGCCGCCGCACCAAGAACAACCCGGTGCTGATCGGGGAGCCGGGCGTGGGCAAGACCGCTATTGTGGAGGGCCTGGCGCAGCGCATCGTCCGCGGCGACGTGCCGGATCAGCTCAAAAACAAAAAGCTGGTGGCGCTGGATTTGGGATCCATGATCGCCGGCACGAAATTCCGTGGCGAATTCGAGGACCGGCTGAAGGCGGTAGTGAAGGAGATCATCGATTCTAATGGCGAGATCCTGTGCTTCATCGATGAACTCCATACCCTGGTGGGCGCCGGCTCAGCCGAAGGCGCCATTGACGCGGCCAACCTGCTGAAGCCGGCCCTGGCCCGCGGAGAACTGCGCTGCATCGGCGCCACCACCGTTAACGAATACAAAAAGTACGTGGAAAAGGACGCGGCCCTGGCACGGCGCTTCCGTACCGTGATGGTGGGAGAACCCAGCGTGGACGACACCATCGCCATTCTGCGCGGCCTCAAAGAGAAATTCGAAATCCACCACGGGGTGCGCATCCAGGATGCGGCCATCATCGCGGCCGCCGTGCTCTCGCAGCGCTACATCGCGGACCGCTTCCTGCCGGATAAGGCGATCGACCTGATCGACGAAGCCGGCTCGGCGCTGCGGCTGCAAATTGGGTCCATGCCCATCGAGATCGACGACCTGGAACGGCGCATTTCCCATCTGGAAATCGAGCGCCAGGCGCTCGGCAAGGAAAAGGACCCCGCCTCGCGCGAGCGGCTGCGCCACGTGGAGAGCGAACTCGAGGTAATCCGCGGCCAGGCGGCGCCGCTCAAGGAGCGCTGGAACCGAGAAAAAACCGCCATTTCGCGCGTTCGCGAACTCAAGGCGGAGCAGGACCAACTGCGCGTGCAAGAAGAGAAAGCCAGCCGCGCCGGCGATTGGGAGAAGGCCGCGCAGTTGCGCTACGGGCGGCTCTCGCAAATCGAGAAAGACATTCAGGCGGCCGAGCGGGAAATGGAATCCGTCAAAGAGACCGCGCTCCTCAAGGAAGAGATTGGGGAAGACGAGATTGCGCACATCGTGGCCAAGTGGACGGGCATTCCGGTGGCGCGGATGCTGGAAGGCGAAATCCAAAAGCTGGTTCACATGCCGGAGCGGCTCAAAGAGCGCGTGGTGGGCCAGGACGAAGCAGTGCGCCTGGTTTCCAACGCGATTTTGCGCAACCGAGCCGGTTTGAACGATCCCAACCGGCCCATTGGCAGCTTCATTTTTCTGGGCCCCACCGGTGTCGGAAAGACCGAATTGGTGCGCGCCCTGGCGCATTACCTGTTCGACGACGAGAGGGCCATGATCCGCGTCGATATGTCGGAATACAGCGAAAAGCACTCCGTGGCGCGTATGATCGGCTCGCCTCCAGGCTACGTGGGATACGAGGAAGGCGGCCAACTCACCGAGCAGGTGCGGCGCAGGCCTTATTCGGTGGTGCTGTTCGATGAAATCGAGAAGGCCCATCCGGAGATTTTCAACGCCCTGCTGCAGATTCTGGACGACGGCCGCATGACCGACGGACAGGGCCGCACGGTAAGCTTCAGGAACACCGTGATCGTCATGACCTCGAACGTCGGCACTCAAATGCTGGAAAAGAACACCATCGGGTTTTCGGCGCTCGGCACGGACGCGCGCAGCAGCGACACGCGCAAGCGGTTGCTTGACGCGTTGCACCGCCAATTCCGCCCGGAGTTTCTGAACCGCATCGACGATATTGTCGTGTTCAACACGCTGACGCGGGAGAATCTGAGCCAGATTGTCGATATTCAGTTGGCGAACGTGGCAAAAATGCTGAGGGACCGGAAGCTCGAATTGGAGGTAACGCCCGCGGCCAAGGATGCGATCGTCGCTGAAGGCTTCGATCCGCAATTCGGAGCGCGGCCCATGCGGCGCGCCATCCAGCGCCTGGTGCAGGACCCGCTGGCGTTGAAAGTGCTGAAGGGCGAGTTCGTGGAAGGCGACCGCGTGATTGTGGATGCGGCGCCCGGCGAGGCGGAGTTGCAATTCCGCAAGGGCCAGCCGGCGCGCCAGCAAGAGGAGGTATTGCAACAATGAACACCGTCAAAACCGCGCTTTTGCTGGGACTGCTGAGCGCCGTGCTGGTAGTGGGCGGCGGCATGATCGGCGGGCAGAACGGGCTCTACATGGGGCTGGGTCTGGCCGTAGTGATGAATTTCTCGAGCTATTTCTTTTCCGACAAGATCGCGCTCATGTCCTACGCGGCCCAGCCGGTGAGCGAGACGGAAAACCCGGAAGCCTACCGGCGCGTGGCGCCCATCGTGCGCAACCTGTGCCAGCGGATGGGATTGCCCATGCCCAAACTCTGGATCATTCCGCAGGATTCGCCCAACGCCTTTGCCACCGGCCGCAACCCGGCGCACGCCTCGGTGGCCTTCACCAGCGGGATTCTGCGGCTGATGGACGACCGCGAAATCGAAGGCGTGGTGGCGCACGAGCTGGGACACGTGCTCCATCGCGACATCCTGATCAGCTCCGTGGCTGCCACCCTGGCTGCGGCCATCACCTTGCTGGCGCGCATGGCGTTCTGGTTCGGGGGATCGCGCCGCAGCGATGATCGAGAGGGCGGCGCCATGGGCGCCATCGCCATGATGATCCTGGCGCCCATCGCGGCAGCGCTCATCCAAATGGCGATTTCGCGTTCCCGGGAATACGAGGCCGATGCGGCTTCGGCGAAATATACCGGCACGCCTTACGAGCTGATTTCCGGCCTGCAAAAGCTGGAAAGCTATTCCAAACGCATCCCCATGGACGCAACACCCTCCACGGCGCACCTGTTCATCATCAAGCCCCGGCTGGGATTCGGCCTGGGATCCCTGTTCTCGACGCATCCCTCCACCGAGGACCGCATCCGCCGCCTCGAGCAAATGCGATGAACGAAGTGCGGGTGAACCGCAAGGCCGCCGGGCGAGTGGAGTCCGGGCATCCGTGGATTTTTTCCAGCGATGTGACCGATCGCGGCGCTGCCCAGGCGGGCGAGGCTGTCAAGGTGGCCGATCCACGCGGCCGCTGGCTGGGCACGGCGCACTACAGTTCCACGTCGCAGATTGCGTTGCGCATGCTCTCGAACCAGGTGGAACCCATCGGGCATGAATTTTTTCTGAACCGGCTGCGCGCGGCGGAGGCCCACCGGCGCCTGGTAGTCGGCCAAGACAGCAACGCCTATCGCGTGGTGCACGGTGAGGCCGACCTGTTGCCCGCGCTGGTGGTGGACCGCTACGCGGATTACCTTGTGATGCAGACCCTCGACCAGGGTATGGACGCCGCGCGCAGCGAGATTGCCGCGGGCCTGGGCGAGATTTTCCAGCCGCGCGGCATTGTGGCCCGCAACGATGTGGCCGTGCGGGCTAAAGAGCAGTTGCCACTCGAGACAACCGTGGTAGCGGGGGAGATCCCCGGCTATGTGGCTGTGCGGATCAACGGCCTGGCGATGCGGGCCGACCTGCTACGCGGGCAGAAGACCGGCGTTTTTCTGGACCAGCGCGAAAACTACCGCGCCGCCGCTCACTATGCACAGGGCGGCAAGGCGCTCGATTGTTTCACGTCAACCGGCGGCTTCGCGCTGCACCTGGCGGCGAAATGCGAGCAGGTGGAAGCGGTGGACAGCTCCGCGCTGGCGCTGGCCGCGGCGCGGGCCAATGCCGAAGACAACCGAATCGGCAACATTCACTTCCAGGAGGCGGACTGCTTCGACCTGCTGGCGGCACACGCTTTAGCGCGCCGCAAATATGCCCTGGTGGTGCTGGACCCGCCGGCTTTCGCCAAGAGCCGCGGCAACCTGGAGGCAGCGGCCACCGGCTACAAGCAGATCAACCTGCGGGCCCTGCAGCTTCTGGGGCCGGGCGGTATTTTGGTGACGTGCTCGTGTTCGCACCACGTGAGCGAAGCCATGCTGCTGGAGTTGGTGGCGCAAGCCGCGCTGGATTCGAAGCGCACGCTGCGTGTGTTGGAACGGCGCAGCCAGGCGCAGGACCACCCGGTGCTGCTGACCGTGCCCGAGACCCACTACCTGAAGTGCCTGGTGCTGCAAGTAGTATAAGCAGGACAGGCCTCCTGGCCTGGCTTCGCCACGCAGCCTGGCCTATCCCACGTAATGCGCCGCCAAAGCCAGATAGAACAGCGTGCCCACGGCAATCACGGCCCCGTGTGGCAGCCCCAGGGCCTTGGGATGATGGACATCCAACTCCTCTTTGCCGACGTAGGCGGGCCGGCCGCTTTTCATCTCATTGATAATGAAGCCGACGTTCCAAAACGTGCTCTTGACCCGCTTACGCACCGCCACCAGGATGATTGCCATGATGCCGCCGACGATGGCCGTGACAATAAAGATGCCGAACCAATCCGGCCCGCCCACGATGGCGCCCACCGCGGCCATCAGTTTGACGTCGCCGGCGCCCATGGCGCGCAGCGCATAAAGAGTCAGATAGCTGACGAATGCTATGGCAAACCCGATCAGCGAATGCCGGAAGCCCGGCCAGCCCTGATAGAGGAAGGTGTTTAGGGCGAACCCCAGTAGGACGCCGCCTACGGTAAGCCAGTTCGGAATACGCCGGTAGCGGACATCATAAACCGCGGCACCCAATACCACGGCCATGAGCAGAGCCTCCACCCCCGGCGGGGGAAGAGTGAATCTCATTGACTCACAAGTATAACTTTTTTGAAGTGCCCGCAAGCCGGAAATCGACACGGGAATCGCGCGGGCTGGTTCAACCCGCCCCGCCGCGCTCGGTTCGCGTAGAAGGCGGCGGTTGGACGACCACGGCGCCGATGCCCGGCCGCACTTCGAGCAGGCCTTATCGGAGCTTGCCTGCGTGCTTCCTCCGTGTCTCAGCGCCTCGGCGGTGAATAGCCCCGGCCGCTACTTCGCGCCCGCTCCGCCCGTCACCACTGGCCGCGCCACCGGCAACTGAATTCCATCGCCAATCTTCGCTTCGCCGGGAATCGAGACCGGCAGCCGGCCGCGGATATCGATTTCTCCCCACAGCGCCTTCACCGCCGCGATCTCCGACGGAACCACCGAACTGAAAGTCGCCAGGTACGCCGCCGCGTTGGGAAAGCTCCGCAACAGATAAGGATTGCCGAGCGCTACCAGGGCCACCGGTTTCCCACTAGCCGTCAGCGACTCCAGCGTGGGCCCGAGTTCGCCGCCCAGCCCGATCGATCCACGTCCCGAGGCAACCGTCGAGAACGCCGCTACCACATAGTTGTCGCAAGCCGGCAGCTTTTGCATTGCTTCGTCGATATCCTGGCGCGACATGGAAGGATCGAGGGTCGCCAGCACCGCCCGCGGCAACCGTTTTCTCACTTCCTGTGTGAAGACCTGGCCATCCACCGAATATCGGCTCTCGGTGAGGACCAGATAGCAGGCTCGGCCGGGAGCGGCCAGCGGCAGCAACCCGCCGGAATTGCGGACCAGCGTAACTGCGCGGTCGGCAATCTCCTGGGCGCGATCATTGACGGCCGGATCGTCGAGCACGTCGCCAATGGCTTCGAGGTCCGTAAAACGGCTGTGGTCCAAACCGACGCGTTGTTTGGCGGCAAGAATCTTCGCGACGCTTTCCTGGATGCGCTGGCGGCTGAGGCGCCCGCTCGAGACCGCCGCCACCACGGCCTTGATTGCCGCGTCGGGATCGGCCGGCATCAGCAGAGTGTCCGCGCCAGCCTCCAGGGCCCGCACCGCGGCCTCGCCGGCGCCGAAGCCGTTGACGATGCCGCCCATGCCGAGAGCGTCGGTGATCACCAGGCCCCTGAACCCAAGCTCGTCGCGCAACAGGCCGGTGAGAATGGCGGGAGAAAGCGTGGCGGGCAGCTCGGGAGGCGCCAGCGCCGGCACCGCGATATGGGCCGTCATGACGGCGTCCACGCCAGCGGCGATCGCCGCGCGAAAGGGCACCAGTTCGAGGTTTTCCAGGCGGTCCCGGTCGGCCGTAATGGTGGCCAGGTTGAGATGAGTATCCACCGCCGTATCGCCGTGGCCGGGAAAATGCTTCGCCGTAGTGAGCACAAAGTTGCGCTTGTCGGCGTGAGCCCCATCAATGAAGGCTTTGACATGCGCGGCTACCTGCTGCGGGTCTTCGCCGAAAGAACGAATGTTAATGATGGGATTGTCGGGATTGTTGTTGACATCGGCCACCGGGTAGTAGACCCAGTGGACGCCCAGGGCGCGCGCTTCGCGGGCCGTGACTTCCCCTTCGAAGCGCGTGAGCGACGCGTCGCCGGTGGCGCCGAAAGCCATCGCGTGGGGGAATTGCGTCGTGCCGGAGACACGCATGGAGGCGCCCCGTTCGAAGTCCCCGCCCACCAGCAGCGGAACCTTGGCGATCCGTTGCATACGGTTCAAGAACGCGGCCAGCGCGTAAGGCTCAGCCTTCTGCACCCCCCGTCCGTTGCTGGGATTAATCAGGATCAGGCCGCCGACCTTGGTCTCACGGATCAGCCGGACGAATTTCTGGTAATCGCGCGAACGGGTGTTGGGGGAGCCGCCGTGAAATTCGATAAAAACCAGTTGCGCCACTTCATCCCGCAGGCTCATCCCCTTCATCCAGCGCCGCACCGGGGCTGCGGTTTTAGGGGCCGCGGAAGTTTTGGCGGGAGCCGCGGCAAACACGGGAACCGCCAGCAGACACGCCGTCAGGACCGGGTATAAACAGGATCGAGGCACGTTCTTCAGTGTGCCAGATTAGCGCGCCGCTTTGCGCACGCGCACTGCCACGGCCTTCTGCGCGGCCGGAGGCTTACGCGCCGGAGCACGGTTGGCGAGGCGCTTCACCCACCGCAGAAGGTGGGCCGGTTCATTGCAACTCTTGGCGATCACGGCGTCCGCCCCGGTACTTTCTTCGGTGAGGCCCAGCGGCTCGACAAAACCGGAGACCAGGATGACGCGGGCGTTGGGATTCCGCCGGCGAATCCGCTGGATCACTTCGACGCCGTTCATGCCTGGCATACAGTAGTTGGTGACCACCACGTCGCAGTTGGAAGCCTCGAAGAGTTTCAGGCCTTCTTCGCCATTGATGGCGATCTCGACCGTACAGCCGGCCTCTTCCAGCAGCGCGCGGCGAACCAGCAGGCCGTCACGATTGTCGTCTATCAGCAGGATCTTCGGATTCACAACGGGAACTGGTTTCATCTAGAGACGAGTGCGAGAGTAACAGAGCCGTAACCAGTCTGTCAACGGTTTTGCATCGTCTTGGAAAATCGCCAGATCGAGTGCTTGACAAACCGCGTGCCGCGCTATTCGATTGCCCGCGGCGCCTTGTAGCCCGCCTTCGCCACAATCGTGTACTTGACCGGTTTGCCCTTTTCGTCTTTCACCGGGAGCGGATTGCCGTTGAGGTCGACAAGCTGCACCTTGATCTTGCGGTAGGCGCCATCATGCGTCTTGTTGCTGGGTGAGTACGTCAGCACGTACTGGTTGCGCAGCGCCTGGTGAATCTGCTGGAAAATTTCCCCGAATTCGCCCTGGAAACGGGGGAAAAACGCCTGGCCGCCGGTCTCCGACGCGAATGTGCGCATCTGGTTGTCGGCCTGCAGAAAATCCATCTCCTGCATCGGGCCCATTCTGCCCTCCATGAGGATCCGCAGCGTCTGCATCAGGCCGATGGCGTATATCGGCACGCCGTCTTCCTGCAGAATCTTGCGCGTCTTGTCGAAGGTGATCTTGCTGAAAGTGTCGACGCCCGAGGAAATCAGGACGATCGCCTTGCGGCCCTCTATCCCGGACATTCGGTCGGCCGTGTCGGTGATGGCGTCGAACAGGTTGGCTTCGGACCATGCGGGAATCGTCAGGCGGTGCAGAGCTTCCTGGGTCTGCATGCGGTCGGTGGTGAAATCCGAAAGGATCTCCGGCTTGAGATCGTAGGCCACCACCGCGACGTAATCGTCGGGCTTGAGGGTGCTGCAGAATCCATAGGCAAGCTGCAGAGTCTGAAACCAGGTCGCGCCGTACAGCCGCTGGAAGCGGTTGCTGAACTCGATCACCAACGAAACCGTGAGCGGTGCTTCACCCACGTTGTAGCCCTGAATCTGCTGCGGCACATTGTCTTCCAGGATGCGGAAGTTGCCCTTGGGGATGCCGGGTATGAAATGGCCCTTGTTGTCGATCACGGCCACGTCCACGGTGACGGTATCGACTTCAGCCTTAAACTGGGGCAGGTTGCCGAGGTCCATCTTGTCTTTTTTATAAGCCGAGGGGATCTTGGGCAGGTCGCCATCGGGAGGCGTTTCGGGGGCGGTGGATTTCTTCTTCGCGACGGTCCCGGAGTTGTCGCGGATGGGACCCTGCTGATCCTGTCCGGCCAGTATTCCGGTCAGCGCGATAGTAAGCGCGGCAAGGCACAGTAGAACGGTGATCCAGGCTCGCATAGGCGTACTTCTGACGTAACTATATCAGAAGACGAAGCAGGGAGCGCCTGGGTTGCGTGCCTTTTCAATTCACCCAGGGCCCGCGGCCACCCTGTTTGCGCATGTAAACCTGGAACTTTTTCTTGGCCCGCTGCATGCGCCACTGCCGGTACCACCCGCCCATATCCGGCAGCTTCAGCAAGCGGAAGCGTGGCATGGGGGCCTTCAGGTACACCCAACCGAACAGCATGCCGCCCAAATGCGCGATGTTGCTGACGCCGCTGTTCCCGCTGCCTAGAGCGCTAATCAGAGCCACCGCGCCGTAAATCATCACCAGGTACTTGGCCTTGATGGGGAACAGGAAATTCATCAGCACCTTGACATCCGGAAACAGAACACCGAATGCCAGCAGGAGTCCGTAAATGGCCCCGGACGCTCCAATGGTAGTGGTGGGGTGACCCAGAATCACGTTCACCAGGGTGTCGCAGATCCCCGCGCCCACTCCGCAAAGGAAATAATACTTGAGGAAATGCCTGGTCCCCCATGTCTGCTCCAGCGTGATTCCGAACATCCAGAGGCTGAGCATGTTGAAAAGCAGGTGCCCGATACCGCCGTGCAAAAACATGTAGGTGAACAACTGCCACACAAACCACGGGAACCGGTAGACCACGAAGTCGGGGGTCAGGGCCAGCAACAGCATCTGGCTCTGCAGGGAGGAGCCACCCAGATACCAGATCAGAAAAATACCGGTGTTGATGATCAGGAGCCACTTCACCCCGGGCGGGAAATACGAGTAGATGATCGATCTGCTGAACCGGTTCGGCTGTGCCATGGGCGGACCTGCTCATTAGAATAACAACCCGCCTATCCGGATGCAGCGGTTTGACCGGTTTTCGCATACCGGTTGAGGACGTGGGCGCAGAATTGCAAAAGGGCGGCAGCCGCTAGCCAGACTTGCCAGTGTGAGAAGAAGCCCGTGGTGATGGCGAAGCTGCCCGCCCAGTTGAGATCCGCGGCGATCCGCCAGAGGGCCAGCACAAAAGTCAAAGCTGCGGCGGGAGTAAGCAGGCTGGCAATCGCCAGCGCCAGCCTCCGGTTCCGTCGGGCCTTCTTTCCCACCTTGGGACGCGCGCCAAACCGAATCCGAAGCACCATGGCTGTTTCTTTAACCAATCTAACAGCTTTCGTGCGGTCCGCTTTTGGGCGGCCAGTCCGGCTGCAAGCCGCCTAGGCGGCCGTTTCCCGGTGCGTGACTGCCCATCGATTTTCTGAACACCGCACAAACGCTGCTTTCTCTTATCGGTTTGTACACCCCGGGCCGACAATTTCTTTCGCATATTCTCCTTTTTTGCCTTATCATCATTTCCTATGTCGAAAACCGCTGCCATCGCCGTCTGGGCGGGAACCAGGAAGGGCGCGTTTGTATTTCGTTCCCGGAACCGCAAAACCTGGAGCGTGGAAGGCCCGTTCTTTCGCGGCCTGGAAGTGAATCACCTGGCGCAGGACCAGCGCCAGCCGGAACGCTTCTACGCAGCCGTAAACAGCCCATGGTTCGGCGCGCACGTCCACGCCAGCACCAATGGCGGCAAGGACTGGAAGCTCTCCGAAGAAGGCCTGCAGGTCAAGTGCCTGCCCAATGCTTCGCTGGCGCGCGTCTGGCGCGTCGAGCCCGGCGCGGCGGATGAACCGGGCGTGGTGTATGCGGGCGGCGACCCGGGCGTACTGTTCCGCAGCACGGACTGGGGACGGACGTGGACCGAGGTGACGTCGCTGACGGCGCACTCGACGCGCAGCCGCTGGAATCCGGGCGCGGGCGGGATGTGCCTGCATTCCATCCAATGCCTGGGCAAGGGGCGCATGGTAGTGGCAATCTCCGCGGCCGGCGCGTTCCGCTCGCGCGACGGCGGCGCCTCCTGGGAACCTTACAACCAGGGCGTGCGCGCCGATTTCCAGCCGGAGAAATTCCCCGAGGTGGGACAATGCGTCCATCATCTGCTGGCGCACCCGTGCGACCCCGAGCGCTTGTACCAGCAAAACCACTGCGGCCTATACAAAGCCCGTTTCAGCGGCAAGAAATGGACTGACATTTCCCGCGGTCTGCCGACGCGCTTCGGATTCGGGATGGCCGTGCCGGCGGCTGAACCGGAGACGATCTTCACGGTGCCCATTGAAGGCGCCGAATACCGCTGCACCCCCGAGGGCAAGTTCCGCGTAGCGCGCAGCCGCGACGGCGGCAAGACCTGGAAGTTGCTGACGCGCGGCCTGCCGCAGCGCAACGCGCACCTGCTGGTCTTGCGCGAGGCCATGGCATCGGACAACCGTTCGCCCTCCGGCGTCTATGTGGGCACTACCGGCGGCCAGGTCTACTACACGGCCGACGGCGGCGAAAGCTGGAGCGCTATGGCCGAACATCTGCCTCCGGTGATTTCGGTAGCCGTGACGCGATGACCTCGAAAATACTCCATGGCGAGCGCCACGGAACCGCGGCTGGACGCGGCTTCGCGGCGGGCACGGCAGACCGGGGCGTAGATCAATTGCTATGCAACTTTTTGGTTGCATTTTATCCTGCGCCGCGCTAAAATGCAACCTGGAGGTTGCTTTTAGCACCATCTCAAATGAACCAGATCGAACGCAAGACTCTGATTCGCGCCCCGCGGCCGCGCGTGTGGCGGGCGCTTACCGACATCCGGCAGTTCTGCAAGTGGTTCAGCGCCGAATCGAGTGATCCCGCTTTTCGGCCCGGCGCGCACGTGCGCCTGATCTCGACGTACCCAGGCCCCTGTGAGAAACAGAGCTTCTCCATGGACATCGTGGAGATGGTTGCGGAACACACTTTCTCCTGGCGGTGGCATCCGGGCAGCTTGGTGGCGGGCGAGGATCTCTCGAAGGAACCCATGACGCTGGTCGTGTTCCAACTGGAGGACGCCGAGGGCGGCACGCTGGTCACGGTGACGGAATCGGGATTCGACCAGCTCTTCCCGAGCCGTATTTCCAGGGTGCTCGAAGAAAACTCGGAGGGTTGGAAGATTCAAATGGAGGCTTTCGGCCGGTATTTCAGTGACGCGCGCTAAGGTGGGTCCTACCCCGCAGTCAAGAGCTTCGGCAACGCTGTTCGCGGCGCTGGGCGATGAGACGCGCCTGCGCATCGTGGTGCGGCTGGCGCGGGGCGAGCCCGTTTCCATCACCGAACTGGCCGCGGGCGGGGGAATCACGCGGCAGGCCGTCACCAAGCACCTCCACGTGCTGGCCGGCGCGGGCCTGGCGCGCGGGACGCGGCTCGGCCGGGAGCAGCGCTGGTCGCTCGATCGCAAGCAGGTGGAACAGGCGCGCACGTTTCTGGAAGGCATCTCCCGGCGCTGGGACGACGCGCTGGCCCGCTTGAAGACCATGGTGGAAGAGGATGCGTAGCTGACTCTGATATCGTGAAGTCATGGCCGCCGTTGAATCCACTATGCTCGCGCTGGGAACCAGCGCTCCCGCTTTCTCGCTGCCGGATGCCCTCTCCGGCAAGACCATCACGCTCGATACGTTCGCCCGCGGCAAGGGCCTGCTGGTGATGTTCCTGTGCGCGCACTGTCCCTACGTGAAACACGTGCAGGCTGGCCTCGCGAAGCTGCTGAAGGAGTATGACGGCTCGGGCCTGGGGATTGTGGCCATCTCGTCGAACGACGCGGCGCAGTATCCGGAAGACTCGCCGGATGGGCTGCGCGCCCAAGCCGCGGAACTGGGCTTTGCGTTCCCCTATTGCTACGACGAATCGCAGACCGCCGCCCTGGCTTACCGCGCCGCCTGCACGCCGGATTTCTTCCTGTTCGACGCGGGACGCAAACTGGTGTACCGCGGGCAAATGGATGGCAGCCGTCCGAAAAACGGCGTTCCGGTGACGGGCAGCGACCTGCGGGCGGCCATCGACGCGGTGCTAGCGGGCCGCGCGGTGAACGCGGAGCAGAGGCCCAGCATCGGCTGCAACATCAAGTGGAAGCCGGGAAACGATCCGGGTTATTGAGCAGCGCAAGGGCCACCGAAGTTTCGCCGGCCGCGCCGGTCGAGCGCTCCAGGCTCCCAAGCAGGCCGGCTTCCATCTCCCGCGCATCGAGCGCCACTTCGCAGGCCGCGATTTCTTCATCGGTGGCGCCATCGAAGTTCAGCTCGCAGATGCCCAGCGGCTCGGCGCCCCAGCGCATCGGCGGTCCGAACGTGCGGCAAGTTACGGGCCGCGCGGCATAGAGATCGCACCCGCCGGTTTCGGGATCGAGCACCGGGCAGGCATCCTCATCGCCCTGATCGCCGCGTGCCACGGCTTCGCGCGTGCGCTGGATGACGCGGGCGGCGCGCGCCGGGTCGCTCCGCGTCAACTCCGCCAGCCCTTCGCGCAGCCGTATGGCATCGAGCTGGGTGATGGGGAACGGGCCGATGCAGCACTCGGTGCAACCGAGCTTGCACACCAGCCACTTGCCGCTCCTGCGAGCCGATTCAGCCAGCGCGGCGTCGAGAATCTGAATGAAATCGCGATCGCCCGGCATGCTTCGAGGATAACGCGCCGCGTGCTAGCATTGTGTTTTGCGCAAGGTTTCCCTGCTGGACTCGTTGAGGATTATCGGACGAGGGTCGCTGAACTGGCTCGCCGAACGCCCCATCGTAGTCTCATTTGAAGTGACGGACGCCTGCACGTGCTGGTGCAAACATTGCGACCACGGCGGGCCGCGCGACGAATCGCGCAACCTCAAGCCGGCCGATATTCGCCGCTACATGGAATCGTTGCGTCCATGCGTGGTTCAGGTCTCGGGCGGTGAACCGCTGCTGCGCGACGACGTCACGGAGATCGTGCGCGAAATCAAGCGCGGCGCGGGAATACCTTACACGATCCTGGTTTCCAACTGGTCGCTGATGACCGAAGAGAAGTACCTGGCGCTGGCTGATGCGGGCATCGACCAGTTTTCCGTGAGCCTGGATTTTCCCGACAAGCGCCATGATGATTTCCGCGCCTACCCCGGGCTCTACCAGCACCTGGAAGACCTGGTCCCGCGCCTCGCGAAACTGGGGCGCGACGACATCGTGCTCAACAGTTGCATCACCACCGAGAATGTCGCCGAGATCGGCGCCATCGCCGACAAGGCCCGCGAGTGGGGCGTGAATCTGTGCTACAGCGCGTACTCGGCGCGGCGCACGGGCTGCCGCGATTACTTCCTGGAGACGCCGGAGCAACTGGCTGTTCTGAATGAGCACCTGGACCGCGTGGAAGCGCGCCGCGATTCCACCAACTGGATTGTCAACGCGCCCACAACGCTCGAGGCCACGCGGCGGTATTTCGCCAACAAGGGAATGCCCGGATGCCAGGCGGGGCTGCGCTTTCTGGTGGTGACCGCCGATGGCGCGCTGCAACCATGCTCGATGCAGTTCCAGCGCTATGCACTGGAAGACCGCAGCCGCATGATCGCCGAATTCACGCGCCACAATCAGTGCGATGAGTGTTACGTCTCGATCCGCTCCTATCTCGACAAGAGTTTCCCGCAACTGCTGCGCGAGAACGTGCGCGAATTCCTGTCGATGAAGTGACCGCCCCTCACCGAGCCGCGACTGTAAAGGAGCGGAGGCCCGCCGGCGCCAGGACATCCCCTTACAGCGTTAGTTCAGCTTGAACGTGATGGCGATGTTCGCGACGATTTCAATCAGTTCGCCGTTCAGGCGCGAAGGCTCGTAGATCCACTGCGAGACGGCGTCGGCCGCGGCTCTCGCCAGCAGCGGGCTTCCCCCCAACACCTTCACTTCACGCACCCGGCCGTCAATTCCAACTACCGCTTCCAATTGCACTGTCCCGGAAACGCGCGCAGCCTTGGCGATTGCCGGATAGGCCGGCTCCAGTTTACGAATCAGGCGCCCCAGTTGGACATGGCCGCCCGGGCGGTAGCGCTTTGGCTCCTCAGGCGCCGAGGCTGGTTTGGGTGGGGCCACCACCGGCACGGCCGGCGGTTCAATGCGCAGCACGCCGGCCGGCAACCCGGTGAAGAGGGCGCCGGGAATTCCGCGCTCCGCTCCGCGCGGATCGCCGTTGGGAACGCCGATGACGGAACTCGCGGCCGGCGCATCCTCGATCATCTCCACTCTCGTGGGGATATGCAGGGGGGCCATGAGACCATGTGACCCGGTGCGCGGCGCCACGCGGGCGGCCGTGCGTTGTTTGGCGAGATCGCCCTTGGGCAGCGGTCCCGGTGGCAGGGGCGGCACGAAGGTCGCCAGCAACTGCGCGTGCGGCATCATTTGCGGCCAGATCATCGGCGCCAGGATCGCGCCGCCCACCAGCATCACCTGGGTGGTGACGCCCAAAGCAGTAGTCCAAACCCGCTTGCCGGCGGGACCGGACACAAGAGTAGCCTGTTCGAACATGGTGCTGCCTCCTTTCGATCCGTTCGGACACACCTGGCCTCGCGGCGCCCGAAAGCGCATTTCGGTCATTTTGTTTCGGGGATCAGTCGAGGCGTCCGGCTGTTGACATCGTGGTCAACCTCCACCGAAATAGACACCACGTTCGAAAAGAAGTTCCGTTACGATGAAGTGTGCAATTGCCGGCCAGCGTTCAGCGGATCATCCAGGAGTATGCGGAAACGGCCGGCTTCCCTGCCCTGAAACGCGCGGCGGCGGCGCAATCCGAAGCTTACCGCGCGGGCCGTCCGCTGCCGCTAACGAACATGGAGAGTGTGACGGCCTACCTGGTGACGCGCATGCCAGCCACCTACGCCGCCGCAAGCGCAGTGTTGCGGGAAGTGCGCGCCCGCATCGGGCCGGTGGAGAGCGTGCTCGATGCCGGAGCCGGCACGGGCGCGGCGGCGCTGGCCGCGCGAGAGCATTTTCCCGAAGCGGACATCACGTTGATCGAGCGGCAGGCGGCGCCCGCGGAGGCCGCGCGCCAGTGGCTGCCCGGCGCGACCGTGCTGGCCGGCGATGTGACCCACATGGCAACTCTGCCGCCTCACGACCTGGTGATCGCCAGCTATTCGCTGAGCGAATGCGGAGCGGCCGCGGCGGCGCGGCTCTGGGAGGCCGCGCGGGTGTGCCTGGCAGTGATTGAGCCCGGCACGCCGCACGGTTTCGGGCTGATCCGCAAAGTGCGGGACGAGTTGCTCGCAGGCGGCGCGCACATGGCCGCTCCGTGTCCCGGCGGCGGCGCCTGCCCGGTAGTGGAGCCGGACTGGTGCCACTTTGCCGCGCGCGTGGAGCGTTCGTCGCTCCATCGGCAACTCAAAGGCGGCGATCTGGGCTACGAAGATGAAAAGTTCAGCTACGTGGCGCTGGCGCGTAACGCCGTGGTGCCGGCGGCGTCGCGCATTGTGCGCCGGCCGCGCCAGCAGCCGGGCCTGATTGCGCTCGAGACCTGTACTCCGGACGGCCTCCAAACCGTTCGCGTCGCCAAGCGCGACCGCGATCGGTTCCGCGCGGCGCGCCGCGCGGCGTGGGGAGACGCGGGTATATCATAAACAGGATGATTGATCGCGAAACGGCCTGGAATATTCTCTGCGAATTCACGAAATCCGACGGGCTTCGCAAGCACGCGCTAGCTGTCGAGACGTGCGTAGCGGCGTATGCCCGAAAGCTCGGCGAGGACGAGCGGCGTTGGAGTATCACGGCGCTGCTGCATGATTTCGATTGGGAGATACATCCCACGCTAGAGGGTCACCCGCAAAAGGGCGAAGCCATCCTGGCTGAGCGCGGCGTAGACGAAGAGATGCGGCGCGCCATCCTCTCGCACGCCAATCACACCGGCGTGCCGCGGCTATCGGCTCTTGAGAAAACACTGTTCGCCTGCGACGAACTGGCCGGCTTCATCACCGCCATCTCCTACGTGAAACCGCACCGCAGCGTGTTCGAAGTGGACGCCGCGTCGGTGAGGAAAAAGATGAAGGACAAGGCCTTCGCCCGCTCCGTAAACCGGAAGGACATTGTGGACAGCGCGCAGGAGTTGGGCGTGCCGCTTGACGAGCACGTTGACTTTTGCGTGAAAGCCATGCAGACGCGCGCGGAGGAATTAGGGCTGAAGGGCAATTTGGATGCGTGAGCGAAGGTAACGGTTGGCGGGTTCCTCGATAAAGCGGTAAACCAGGGCCGAGATGCCAATCACCAGCGTGAAATAGAGCAGCGCGGAGAATCCCTTCGACCACCGGCAATACCACCACAGGATCGGCACGTGCAGGATGTATATCGCGTAGCTGGACTTGCCGAGATACACGAAGGCGCGGGAGGAAAGAACTCGCGCCGCCAATCCACCGCCCAGCCCGAAGCCGATGAGCAGCGCGGCATTGAGCGGCCGCAGCGCGCTATTGAGATCGATTGCGCCGGGGAGCATTTGCGGCCAGGCGATAAGCGCGGCGGCGGCGCCGCCGGCAGGCAGGTAGAGCCATGCCCCGGCGGGCGGCTTGCCGCGGCGCACCAGCAGGTCGTAAGCGCAGGAAGCCGCCACACCCATCAGAAAATCGGAAAGGTGCACCAGCGGCTTGATGCCGTCGGAGACACCCGCGGCCCATAGCACGCGGGTGAGGCAGCAGGCTATCGCGGCGGCGGCCAGCGTTCTGCGCCACCCCGATCCACGCAGGGCCAGCGCCACCAGGGGAAATGCGAGATAGAAGAACATCTCGCAGGAAAGCGCCCACGCGGGCGTGTTCCAGTTCACGCTGAGCGGTCCCAGCCAGCCTTGGATGAGCAACCCGTGCGCCACCACCAGTTTCGCCTTGGCCGGCACATGGTCGGCCACAATGAACGGCGCAACAAGAGCCAGGCTCAGGACGTAGACCGGATAGACGCGCGCCACGCGGCCCAGGCCATAGCGCAGAAAGTTGCCGCGGTTCCACACTGTTGCCAGGTAAGTTCGCGCCAGCACAAAACCGGAAAGCACAAAAAAGGTGGTAACCGCCAGGTAGCCTCCGCGAATGAAGGTATAGATGGGATGAGGCAGCCGCAGCACCGCGGTTTCCAGTGCATCGCCGTGCCCGGTCAAGTGGTGCAGAATCACCCACAGGGCAAGCATGAAACGCAGGCCGGTGAGGGCCGGCATGTACTGGGCGCGCCGCGCCGGACGCGGTGGAGATAGCGTTTGGGTTTCGAGGGTGATGACTTGAGTTTATCGAATCTCACATCGTAGCGCCGCGAGGCCCTCCACGGAAATCGCCCGGCGACGGGCATGGCGCCAGGAAGCCTGTTCCACCAGGTCTCTGTCAGCCCTTGGCCTCACACAGCGCCGCCAAAGCGCCGGCGGGATCTTCAATGACGCAATAGCGGTCGTGGCCCGCCAGGTTCTTCGGAGGGATGCGAATCTTGCCTCCGCGTTCCACCGCGAGGCGCATGGCTTCATCAAGGTTGGCCACCGCGATGTATACCATCCAGACCGGAGGCAGTTCCGCATTGACGCCACGGGCGTGACAGATTCCCGCCACCACGTTCCCGGCGGCGCTCGCCATGCAGTAATCCGCATAGCCGCCCATGTCAACGGACGATGCAGCCCAGCCCGTGATCTGCTGGTAGAAATCGCGAACGGCTTCGGCGTTCGGAACCGTGAGGTCGATCCAGGCCACCTGCCCCGGAGCAAGCTTCGGTGAATCCGGCATAAGTCAATCCTTCTTTGTGGAGTCGGAGGGTGGGCTGTTGCGCTCCACTTCGATGGTGCAGACCCCCACCATGGCCGCCAGCGCGCCTGCCGCGGCCAGCACTGGAGCCGCGATCACCCCGATCGTCGCCACGGTGACCGGGACCTCAACCAGCGTATGGCCGTGCTCGTTCTTGATAATCAGGCGGCGCACGTTGCCTTCGTGGATCAACTCGCCGACCTTGTCGACGAGATCCTTGCCGGCCACTTTGAATTGTTCGAACGCGTGATCGAAATTACTCATAGGCAAAGTGTAGCTCGGACCGGTCATCGCAACACGTTGAAGCCGCTGGTATCAATGAGGGGCTTTTCCCCTCGCGTGTCGGCCTGCAGAATTTCGGTGACGATGGTGCGGCGCTCGCCGGGCATGAGCGATACGTAGTTGTCGCTGTAGATGGCGGGCAGAATACGATCGCCGGACTTGTCGCGAATGGCTTTCAGGCGAATCATCAGGACAGGCGTGGCGGAAGAATTCCGCAGTTGGGTAGTCAGCACCCAGGTGCCGCCGCGGCGCTCGGTCGCCGTCGTGGCTTCCAGCTTCACCTTGGGCAAGTTACGGAGCGCGCGATAGTCGCCTTCTTCGAGGCCGCGCCAGTAGACGTTTTCGGAAATCGGCGCCCCGCCGCGCGAAAGCACCAGGCGGATGAAGTGAACGGCACTCAGGCCCGCTGGATACTCTATGTGAATGGGCGCCACGGTCGTGTCTTCGTTGCTGTTCACACCGGCACTCTTTTCCCATTGGCGCGAGCCATCCAAATTGAAGATTTCCGCGCGCGCGGTGAGCCCGGGGGCCGCGCCGGCGCTGTAGTTCACCACCTCCACCGATTCGGTGGCCGGGTTCCACTGGATGTGCAACGGCTCGGAGGCTTTCTTTGCGGCGAAGTACGCGGCGGTGGGCTCGAAGTAGTAATCGTAAGTCTGCCACACGAAGGACGGCCAGCAGGGGTGGCTCATCCAGATCAGCAGCCCCATGCGGTTCTTGCTCTGCGCTTCGAACATGGCGCGGTAACCGTTGTAATTCACGAATTGCGCCAGCGTAACCCACTCTTCCGCATTGGCGGCGCCGCCATAGCCTTTATCGACCATCTCGCGGAAACTGGCGCCGCCCTGCGCGCCGTTCAGGGAGAAATCGTGCAAGCCCCACATGTCGCCCTGCGGCCACTGAACCGGCTCGGGCATCATCTGCCGCAGGCTGTCGAACGTGACGATATTCGGCATGCCCATTTCGCTGTGCAGCATGGGCGTCGAGCGCTGCTCGAAGTAAGATTTCTGCGACTGGGCGCGATAAGGCCCGTGCCCGCTAACCACGACGTCGGCGGAACTGGAAATGTAGTGCAGATCGGGATGCAGCTCGGCGAGAATGCGGCGCAGTCCAGCTTCCAGCGAATCCGGAGGGTTGCCCTCATTACGGCCGCAGTATAGCCCGAGGGAAGCGTGATGCCGGATGCGCGCGACAAAATCGCGAGCGTTGCGCAGAAACAGATCGTTGTCATCGGGATTCGGACCATCCCCGGGATTGGCCAGCCAGAAGTCCTGCCACACCACGATGCCGAAGCGGTCGCAGGCCTCGAAGAAAGCGTCGTCGCCGGTCTGCCCCACCCAGTTGCGGATCATGGTGAAATTCATGTCGCGGTGGTAGCGCACGGCGGTATCGTATTCGCGCGCGCGGTATCGCAGCATGGATTCGCCGAAGCCCCAGTTGCCGCCGCGGGCAATGAAGCGGCGTCCATTGATCCAGATCTTCAGCGGCGCGGTGTCGGTATAGTTGAACTGGCGGACGCCGGCGTGAAATTCGTTGGTATCGGAAACCTTGTGGTCCGCGGTTTCGAACACCAATTGGACTGGATAGAGATCGGGCTCGCCGTAGCCGTTGGGCCACCACAGCTTGGGGTGATCCAGGTGCAGCGCGGGCGCTTTCACACTTTTCACCGAATGGGCGTCGAGCGTGACGGCGGTTTCGAACGGCGTGTCGCCGAAGCGGCCGCGCAGGAGGCCCGAGACCGGAGCGTCGGTGGAGTTGCGCAGAACGGCCTCCACGGTGACTTCAGCGCGGGAAATGTCGGGCAGCGGCAGCACGGTGCTCACGAAGGGATCTTCGATGGTAACGGCGCCGGTGCTCTCCAGGTGCACGCCGGCCCAGATGCCCGTATTACGGCCGCGAATTGTGGGGATCCAATCCCAGCCCACCGACGCGTGGAACGTGGGATTGTCCGCTCCCAACGCGCCGCCATTCAAGCCGGGGCTGTCGAAAGTCTTCTCATGCACGCTTCCAGGCGTGGCGTTCTTCTCGATCCTGACAGCCAGCGCATTCTTTCCGCCGGCGCGCAGCTTGCCGGTAACATCGAAGCGGCCTCGCAGGAAGCCTCCTTCGATGCGGCCCAGCTTCTCTCCGTTCAGGAAGACATCGGCTTTCCAATTGATGCCATCGAAGATCAGCCACTGGCGTTTGCCGGCAGCGGGCGGCGCGACGAATTCGTTGCGGTACCAGAAATCGGCATAGAAGAAAGAGTCCGAAATCGCGAGCTGGTTGTCGGCGTAATTGGGATCGGGCAGCGCGCCAGCGTTGACGTAACTGGAGAGGACGGTCGCGGGCACGGTGGCCACCACCCAATCGCGATCGTCGAATCCGGGTTTGGAAAGGGCTTCTCCCGCGGCCGTCACCAGGGAATCGCGTTGCAAGCGCCACGCGCCACCGGACATGCCTCGTGCCGGCTTCGGCCGCGCGGTCAGACCGCCGCTGCCCCATACTTCCAACTCGCTCAGAATATAGCCTGCCGGAGATTCCGGTTTCGTCATCAGCACGCGCACATAGCGGGCTTTAACGGGGCGCGGCAGCTTGACATCGTCGCCCAAAGGCGCCAGGGTCTTCCAGGTCGCGGCGTCATCGGAAGCCTGGATGCTGCCTTCGGCGGCGCGGCGCAGCCAGAACAGCTTGATGCGATCGAAGCTGGCCGCTGCGCCCAGATCCACGTACACCCATTCCTGGCCCGAGCCGGCGCTCATCCAGGCGCTCGAGAAGCGGTAGGGACCGCCGATTTCGACGCGCGCTTCGCGGCGGTATAAGGTCACTTCGCCCAGACGCCACAGAACGGCGCTGGCGGCTTCCAACTCCAGGCGGTAGAAGCGTGCATGCGCCGATGCGGCGAAGGCGATGGAAGCGTGAAAATCGCGGCCTGGCCGTTCACCCGAGTTCGCACGGCCCAGTTCGTTCCACGACTGGCCGTCATCCGACCCGGAGACCGAAGCTCTCCAACCGGCGGCCAGTTGCGCGTTGGACTGCACGGTGCCGAGGGTTTCGATGCGGTCCACCTCGAGCGGGCCGTCGCCGCCGGCCAGTTCGAACTGCACCCAGACTTTCTTCCCGCGCAGGCTGATGGTGGTGGCCGGGTTGTGGTCCACCAGCAACTCCCGCTCGTTCTTTCGGACGGCGCCGTTACTGGTGGTGGTGGAAAGCCAGCGCGGAAGCGCGGTCTCCTTGATCCCGTCGGTGACCAGTTGCGCGGTGAGGTTGTAATCGTAAGCGCTGGACTGGTAGGCGGGACGGTGCAGGGCAATGTTGCGGTACGTGGAGTCGGGCGCCAGAGTGGGCGCGAAATCCTGCGCGGGATCTCCAGGATAGACACCGACGCCGCGGGTGAAAGGCTGCGCGCCGAGCAACGCGACGGTAGCAAATGTGGCGACTGCAATGCGAAACATGATGAATTCCGGTTCGAAGCTACCTGATATCGGCGTGCGCGAATGGGCTGCCGGGGCGCCATTTCGGCCGCTCCGGCGCATTGGCCACGGCTTCCACCAGGCGCTCGAAGAAAAGGTTAAACTTGGCGGCCGCCGGAGGGTCCCAGGGCTGATTGATGTCGTCGGCCGGGCTATGATAGCGCTCGGCGTACCAATGGCGGTAGACCTGCTCTTCCGGTGAACCTTTCTCGTAGCCGAAAATAAACCCCGTTGCCGGCACGCCGATCTGCATGAAGCTGTAATGGTCGGAGCGCATGAGCAGCCGCCGCTCCGGCTCGGGATCCGGTTGAATCCTGATCTCCATCTTCTCCGCCACCTGTTTCGCCATTACACCCAGGCTGGATTCATCGAGCGCCAGCATGGTCAGAACCTTCAGCGGGAAGATGGGCCGAAGCTGGTCGAGGTTGATATCGGCCGCCAGTTTCTCTTTGGCGATAGTGGGATGAGCCGCAAAATGGCGCGATCCCAAGAGTCCTTTTTCTTCGCCGGTCACTACCAGAAACAGCAATGAGCGTTTGAAATGCCGGCCTGATTCGTGCAGTGTCTCGGCCAGGTCGATGAGCGTGGCGACGTAAGCCGCGTCGTCAAACGCTCCGTTGTAGATGCGGTCGCCGTTCCATGGTTCGCCAAAGCCGTAGCCATCCAGATGCGCGGAGACTACCAGGTACTGGTCGGCCAGCGCGGGGTCGGCGCCGGGCAGCACGGCGACGATATTATCCGACGACAGATCGCCCGACTCGACTTTCATGGTGGCGCGCAGCCTGGCCGGGATTGCGAACTGCGGAAGCGGCTTGCCGTCATCGGCGAGTTTCTGCAATTCCGCATACGTGTGGCCGGAGCCTTGAAAAAGCTCGTCGGCGAAGGCGGGGTTGAAGCGGAACGTGAGTGGCGTGTTGCCGCCTTGGCGTTGGACGGATTCAGCCAGGCTCATGGCCACCGCATAGGCCACCGGCCAGCGCGGCGGCTCCGGGCCGTCGGTGGAATCGATCGCGATGATGGCGGCGGAGTTGATGCGCGCCGTTCCGGCGCCGCGGCCGCCGACGGCCGCTGCCCGCCGCGGCAACTGCACCACGATCTTGCCGGTTGTGTCGAGCGGCGGCGAGCCGGCCGCCGGTCCATCGCCCGGGAACACAAGGTCGCCATCAAGCGACCCGGGTAAGTCCACGCGCGCCCCGGTTGTGATCTGCCGCAGACATTCCAGCTTCTTGACGCCGTCGTTGCGTACCAGTTCAACGAAGGATTGATCGGTGCGCAGCCGCACCACATGCAACGGCACGGACTGCAGATAGCCCTTCTCGCCGGCCGGCTTCAGGCCAGCCTTCTCGAATTGCGCGACGACGTAGCGTTCGGCCTTCAGGTATCCAGGACTGCCGGTATCGCGGCCTTCCATGCCGTCGTTGGCCAATGCCACCACGTGCGCCCACCAACGCTTGGTAGCCTCATTCGGTTCCGTGGCCAGCAGCGCGGCAGCCACCGAGAAAACGGCGATGCGATTGAGTCTCATGACCTTGTGGAACAAGATTATCACGCACCGCCGGCGGGAACACGGCGATTATTTGACGGCGGACTGAACTACCCATGGTATGGACGGCGCTTCGCGTGGGATTCGTTGCCTATTGCCGAATCAATGGGCCGACTTCTTGGATGTGGTCCCGAAGTGGAAGTGAACCGGGAGGCCGGCAGTTCGAATCTGTCCGGGTGTACCAGTGTGTCGGCCCGTCAGACTTTTTTGCTCAGTGGCGGTTTGTCCCGATCTTGTTTCTTGGCGGGTTGCGCGCGCTCACGCTGGCTGCGCAGGCACGATCTACCTGTCACTTTCCTCGCTCTGTCCCTGGCCGCCACGGCGCACCTCGGCCAAATACTCTCGGTACCGCCGTTGCAGCACCTTGCGATAGGCCGCGGGCTGCGTATTGGCAGCCGCGGCAGCCCGCTCGAAATCCCGTTGAGCCAGGCCAACGCCCACCGAGACTCGCTGATCAGGCGAATCATAAAGCCCTGGATCGTATTCGAAGCCGAAGATGGAAAGGGATGGCAAAGCGCGTACATAGTTATCGGGCAAGCCGAGTGCCGCGAACGGAAAGCCGGTGGCCCAGTCGGTGTGGTAACCCATCCGCATGTTGGAAGGGTTCACGGAAACCTGCGCGTGCGTGACACAGTTCTCGGCGGGAATCTGGTAAATGCTGCGCAGCATCTCCGTAAGCATGCCGGCCGAACGGACCTGCGCCGGACTGGCTGTCTCAGCGCTCCGGCCGCCAGGCGTTCGGGCTTCGAACGATATTCCAAAGAAGCTCTCGTTCAGGTTCAAATACAGCCAGTTGTCGTCGGCCCATACCGAATAGCCGGCGTGGTTGGCGGCATCGGATTCGGCTACCACCCGATAAACGCGTCCAAATCGGTCAATCAAGTAATGATAGGCAGCCCTGCGGCGCACGTAATCGAGAAGTGATTCACTCAATTGCTTGAGAACGGGAGTTTCCCGCGGGTCAAAAGGCGCCTGAGGACTCTCCGTGGTGTGGAAAACGATACCAGCGGGCATTGATCGCCGAACGGCCGCGCGCGAGCCGGCCGTGTTGCTCGGGAAAGCCAGATAGGATCTGCGGTGGCTGGCCACTTCAAACTGCGTATCGATGCGCAGACCGTTACTGTAAATTTCCGACCCGGCTGATTTCTCTACCTGCCAGACGGATGGCGGTTTTGGGACCTCCCGCATGAGAGGCAATTCTGCCCGGATCGCCACTACCGGTGGGGTTTTCGGCGTACCAGCCGCGTGTTTCGCCAGAAAGAAGACCATTACCGCCAAGAGAAGTGCGGGGCCTACGATCCAGAAGCGGAAGCGGCGGCGGCGCTTACGATCTGGCGGCCTCAACACTCTCAGAAATCGCAGCCGCAGGACCGGATCCCCGATCATGCCCGCAATTCGAGCCGCCAGCACTTCGGGGTACAGCCCCTGATGCGCTCGCGTATTCATGCTCAATTGTTCGTCTGAATAAGCGAAAAGTTTTAGGGGTATACGAACAATATTTTTCTGACTCTAGAAAAAAAAGGTGGACCCCTAATGTAAAATCCGCAGCGCGCCGATCTTTGGATCAAGTTTGTGATTGCAGCGTTGCCCTTGAGGCACAGGGCAGGTCACAAGCGGCCGTCGCCGGAAAGGACTGCTTTCCCGGAATGAGGCGCGTGGCGGAAAGAGTTCGCCGCGTGAGTGCCCACATGGAATAAGGAGAGAGTCATGAACAACGTCGAACAGGAATACACTCAACCAATCGGACTGGACGTCGGCACCAGCCGAATCGTTGTGGCGCGAACGACGCACGACAAGAAGTACGAATACCGCACGCAACTCAATGCGTTCTTGGCGTTGCCGCACTCGAAGCTGGCGGCAGACCTTCTGCGGCAGCAGGACGTTTTCCACGAAGTTCAGGGAGCGGACCTGGTGGTGGTGGGCAACGACGCCGAGAAGTTCGCGGAAGTCTTCCATGTGGAGACCCGGCGGCCCATGAAGAACGGTGTGCTGAATCCGCAGGAGCCGCACAGCCTGGCGGTAGTGCGAAGCATCATTACCAAGCTGGTGGGGAAGGCAGCCGTACCGGGCCAGAAGGTCTTCTTTAGCGTGCCGGCGCCGGGTGAGAGCCTGGACAGCGCGATTACCTACCACTCAGCCTCAATCCAGCAGATCCTGACGGAATTAGGCTACGAAGCGACGCCCATCGAAGAGGGTCTGGCGGTGGTATACGGCGAACTGGCCGGTTCGAACTACAGCGGGATCGGCATTTCATGCGGCAGCGGGTTGTGCAACGTGTCATTGGCGGTGCTCTCGGTTCCCGTGATCAGCTTCAGCGCACCCAAGGCCGGCGATTTCATCGATGCCAACGCGGCGGATGTTACCGGCGACCGCGCCATCCGTCTGCGCCTGGTCAAGGAACAAGCCTTCCAACTCAACGGATTCTCCGCGGATCGCGTGCAAAACGCCCTGACCGTTTACTACCAGGAGATGATCACGAATCTGATCGGCACGCTCCGCAAGCAGATTTCGTCGGCGCAAAAGTTGCCGAAGCTGGAACAATCGGTTCCGCTGGTACTGAGCGGCGGCAGCGCGATGCCCAAGGGCTTCCTGGAGAAATTCAACAAGGCCCTCGGCGCCAGTGAATTCCCGCTGCGCCTGTCGGAAGTCCGTGTGTCGAGCGACCCGCTGCACTCCACGGCGCGCGGAGCTCTCATGGCCGCCCTCTGCTAAGCGGTCATCCCGGCGAAATGGCAGGGCGCGCTCTGCGGGCGCCCGATGACGTTACGGACCCTGCGGGAAGCAGCATGATTTGGAAGAATTGCGGGGCCGCAATCCGCGGATGCGGCAGGAGATCCGAGCCGGCCCCTCGCTCCAACCGAGCCCGGTGGCGGATCAAGAGAGCACGCATCAGGGCTAATCTCAAGCGGGCTGCTCCGGACTTCAGCAGCGCTTCTACCGCTCCGCACAGAGAGGCGCTGGCACGGGCGACTCCGCTCAATGACCGGCGTCGAGGTATTTCACGAAGAGGACGGCGTTGCCGCGCTCGTTGTAGACCAGCTCGTCGACCATGTTGCGGGTCATCAGAATGCCGAAGCCGCCGGGACGTTTGCCGGCTTCCGCGCGCACTTCCACATGACGGATGGGGGACTCGTCGGGATTTGAGATGGCCGCGTGTGGGAGCGTCTCGAGAGAGAAACCTCTGCCGGGATCGGCGATGTGGACGATGATGGATTTCGGGGTGTGCAGGAGCGAGGCGCGGACACGCTTGTGGGCATCGTACTTGCCGCCGTGCTCGATGGCGTTGAGCAGCAGCTCGCGGAAGGCGGCAACCACGTCCTCGCGGACTTGCACGGGCAGGGCGGTTTCCAGCTCGCGAAAGAAATGGGTGGCGCGGTCGGCGGCGTCCATCTTGCAGCGGATGGCGAGGGTGATCCACTCGGGGCGGGCGGACATGACGAGAATATCGTCCGGGGAGGGTGCGGAATCGAGGGCCTGCTGGACCATGTCGGCGAGCGCAATGGTGGGTAGCGGAGAGTGGAAGTAGCTGTAGGCGCGGGCGCGGATGGCGCGGATGACGCGGGTGCGGTCGGGGTCGCCGGTGAAGATGGTTTTTGCGTTGGGCTGCAGGGCCTTGACCTGGCGGGCGAGTTGCAGGCCATCGAAGCCGTTGGGTCCCTGGCCGGCGAGGACCAGGTCATAGGGCCCCGAGCGGAGGCACTCCAGCGATTCACCGCGCCCGTAGGCGTTCCGGATGGTGCGATCCTCACGTTCGAGGAGGCCCATCAGGAAGTCGTGGACGGAACGGTCAGAGTCGATTAAAAGAAGACGGCGGGGGCTCAATGCATCTCCCACACTTTATTCGGACGAGGATCAGGATACCATGGCCAGTGGGGTGCGCGAAAACGGGAACGGCGCTTTCGCCGAGTGCCGAAGCTGGACGGCGCCACACGGTTCAGATCGTGGAATCCGGCGAAATCACAGGCCGGGAGGCCCGCTCCACCAGGTCACTTCGGTGTAACCCGCGGGGACCGGAACGCATCTGAGGTCAATGAGATGGTGTACCCAAATTTGGCGCATCGTGTTTACCGCGCCGGCTGGTTGAGCGGCTGCGAAAAAACCGGTTGGCAGGCAAAAGCGCCTGCCCTACAAGAACGGCTTCTGAGCGGCTTGGGGCTGGTTTTGGCGCTGATGCTGGCGCTGGGAACGGCGTCGGCGCAATATGGAGGGCAATACCCTCCAGGGCAATACCCGCCGGGAACCACCTATCCGCCGGGGCAGTACCCGCCCGGAACGTATCCGCCGGGCACCTATCCGCGGGGCGGAACGGGCATTCCGCTGCCCTCCGGGAAGAAGAAGACGGACTCGCCAAACGGCCCACTGCCGAACTTTCGGGGTCTCCTGAAGCAGATGGACGATAAGACGATTAGCCTCGAGTTGGACGATCATCGGGTGATCCAGTTCAAGCGGAACAGCAAGACGAAGTTTTTCAAGAACGGCGACGAAGTGAAGACGCCGAAATTCGACCCAGGCGACCAGTTGTCCATAGAGGGGCCTGAGGACAATGAAGGCTTCCTGACAGCCTTGAACGTGTACTGGGAAAAGAGAGCCGCCGGAACGGCAACCAGCGCGCAATCGAGCGAAGGCGGGGCATCGCCGCCAGGCGGGACGCCGCAGGGGGCAAGAAGCGACGCGGCGAGAAATGACGCGACAGGCAGCGAATCGACGGATGCGGCGATCGCGAAGGCCGCCACTGAGATGGCACCGCCGCCGGCCAAGCCGGACCAGGACGATCCGGGGCGGCCGAAACTCGTGCGCGGCAAGCCGGCCGATCCGCAGCGGGAAGTTGCGGCGCCCGTGCCGGAACAGACGGCCACGGCGCAATCGGCCGGCAGCGCAGCGGGAGCCATGACGCCGCCGCCGGCGGGCGGAGCAGCCAGCCGGGCATACGGCGCTCCGACGATTCTGCGGGGCGACGACGATACACCGATTCCGCCACCACCGGTGGGAGATCCGCTGATCCGAAAAGCGGCGGAGGCAGCCATGGACTTCACCGAGACGCTGCCGGATTACGTGTGCCAGGAGATGATGGCGCGCTACCAGAGCATGGCGACACCAGCCAACTGGCAGGCCCTCGACATTGTGGGCGCGGCGGTGGTGTATGAAAAAGGCAAGGAAGACTACCGCGACGTGACCATCAACGGCAAAGCCATCAAGAAGAATATCGAGCAACTGGATGGAGCGTGGTCGACGGGCGAATTCGGAACGATCCTGATCGATTTGTTCTCACCGGCGACGGCGGCGGACTTCCACTATAGCCGCGACTCGCGTTCGGGAGGCGTGAGCGCCAAGGTCTACGATTTTGCGGTCGCGCGCGAGCGTTCGCACTGGCAGATTACGATGGCGGCGCAGACGTTCGATCCGCCGTACAAGGGGTCGGTGTGGATCGATCCGTCAACGGCGCGGGTGCTGCGCATCGAAATGCAAGCCTACGGATTCCCGGATGCGTTTCCGACCGACCACGTGGAATCGGCCACCGATTACCAGTACACGCGGCTGGGAGATGCCAAACAATACCTGCTGCCGGTGCATGCGGAAAACCTGAGCTGCCAGCGAGGTTCGAACTATTGCAGCCGGAACGTGATCGATTTCCGCAATTACCACAAGTACACCGGGGAATCGAGCATTACGTTCGGGGATACGGTGAAAAAGTAGAGACAGCGAACAAACTGCATTCACCGCGGTTCGCCATGGCCTGTGGGCCACAACCTGGCGTGAAAAAGCCGAAACGAACGCATGCGAGTTGCACCCGCCATTGGCCTCACACAAGACCAGCAGCCAGCCTTGCGGCAATCGTCCCTGCCTGGTTTAACCAGGTCTAACCCGCTTTTCTCACCAGGTTTCGTCGCGAGGCGCGTCAGAAGGCTGCGGATACGAGGCGCGCGCCGCTCAGCGCGCGCAGGCATACTTGAACAGTATGTCGAGCACGCTGAGCAAGCGCAACGAAGTAGACGCGGCCTGATCACGCGCCGCAGCAGAAAGCTGGTGAGAAATGCGGGTTAATCCCCCGACACCGTTTCGTATTCCCGGGCCGGTGGTCTGGAGGCCTGTAACGCGCCCAAACTCACGTGGATTGGCGGCATCGAGCCGGTCTCGAAGGACTGACGCACTCGTGCGTCATCGCTCGCGTCCAGCTTCTGGCGCGGCATTTCGCGGCGCAGGCGGGCCTCGAACTCCTGTAATTGCTGTTCGATGTTCTTAGCCTTGTTCTTATTGCGCACCATATCTTCGCGGTAACGCTTCAGGAAGTAGCCGATGGTTTCGACGCGGATCCTGATCGAGCCGGTGGGCTTGTTCTCGTCGATATCCTTGAAACAGAAGTACGGCGTGCCGGAGTGTTCCACAATCTCTTCCACCACGGTGTAAATGGGAGCGTCGTGCCCGCACTTAAAGCTGGACAGCTCAAGCGCCACCAGGTTAGGATGGCGCGCCACGTACTTAGCGGCCCAGACTTTGCGGCTGGTGTTCTCAGAGTAGGAATTCTTCCAGACGTCGGTAATGGACATGGGATGCGGAGCTTCTCCCGATTCCACATCGTCGCCGAACAGGCGCCAGATGATATCGTCGTCGATCGGCAGACAGTCCTGCGCGAACACCGGGTAGCCAAGCTTCTGGAATTCTTCCAGGATTTCGTGATTCACGCCGGGGTCGTTGTGATACGGACGGCCCAATAGCACCACTCCCAGGCGGTCTTCCCGTTCGAGTTGCTCCAGCACCTCGCGCGCGGCGCCGCGCATCGTCACATTGTTGAAGTAATGCAGGGACCGGTAGCCCTGCTCCACGGCTCGCTGGTTTTCCTCGGGCGACAACCCGAAGATGTCTGCGAACTGTTCGTAGAGCTGCCGCTCCAGCAGGTCGGGCTTGGAGAGGTTGACGAAGGTGTCCAGGAACAGGACGCCCTTTTCGGCGAACAGGTCGCCCTCCTTGGTGAACGCAGCTTTGACGGCTTCAGGCGTGGTTGCCACGGTGGGGCAGCTACGGCTGGCCTGAACGTTGTGCAGGTCAGTCGTCAGGCAATCGATCATCGGGAAGAAAATGATGTCGAGCGGCTTCTTGGCGTGGGCCTTGTAGAGCAGGTTGTGCACGTGCGGAATCCCCAGCTTGGAGGGGAAACAAGGGTCGATGGCGCCGCGCTTGGCGCCTTCCTTGTACAGCTCCTCGCTGGTGAAATCCGAATAGACGATGTTCTCGGCCTGAATGCCGAGCGACGCAAAATATCCGGTGAAAACCGGCGTCTGCGAGTACATGTTGAGCACCCGCGGGATGCCGATGCGAATCTCGGAGCGCTTCTTCATCAGGGCGGCGCGCTTTTTCTGCGCGGCCGTGATCTGGAACTTGGGCAGCGCGTCGGCCACCAAGGGCACGTCCGGCACCCGGAATACGCCTTTGGCGGCTGCTTCGACGAAGTTCGGATTGGCTTTCTTGATCTTGTCGAGGTCCCCCTTGATACTGCGCATTTCCTCGATGTTTTCCACTGTGCCCTTTTCGCACGTGGCGATGATCAACCGTTGCGCGCCGGCTTCCAACGGGACCTTGGTCTTCTTGGGCGGCGTGTAATCGATGTTGACGATGTTGGTCTTGACGTCGATGAACGTGCGCAGGCACTTGTTCTTGCAGAAGTAGCAGCGGGTGGCTTCATTGCGCGTGGTCTTGTAATTGATGTGCGCGCAGGCGTCCAGGCCAATGAACGTCGATTGCCTGCCGTTGTCCCACAACCGCCCGGCTTCCAGGCCCGCGCCGATGGCACCCGCTTCGCCGCAGTGCTCGTGAACGATGACATCGGCCTGCACGTCCTTGCCCTTGAAGCGCGACTCGATAAAGTCCACTTGGGCCTTCACCGCGGCCAGGTTGTACTGCGTGCCGCCTTGCAGCAGGAAGCGCTTGCCGATGGCCGACAGATTCGGAATCTGCGAAACATACAGCCAGATATTCTTGGGCAGGACGTTGCACAGGCCGGCCATGATCTCTTCGGGCTTCCAGCCCTGCCGCTGGAAATCCACGATGTCGCTCTGCATGAAGACGGCGCAGCCATAGCCGAACGAGGGAAACCCGCTGGCCCCGAAGGCCGTGTCGGCGTACTGCTCCACTGGCACGTTAAAGCCCTGCGCGGTGGATTGCAGGAAGTAGCCGTTGCCCGCCGAACACTGGGTATTCAGCTTGAAATCCTTCACTCGGCCGTTCTTCAGGATGATGATCTTGATATCCTGGCCGCCGACGTCGCAGATCACGTCCACGTCGTCGTAAAAGTGAAGACCGGCCTCGGTGTGCGCCACGGTCTCCACCAGTGCGGCATCGGCGCCAATCACGTCCTTCAGAATGTCCTTGGCGTAACCGGTGGTGCCGACGCCCAGAATCTTAAGCTCCGCGCCTTGATCGCGGATCTGTGCGTCGAGTTTCTGTAAAACCTCGATGGTGTCTTCAATTGGATTGCCTTTGGAAAGCTGGTAGGTCTTGGCCAGAATGCGCCGTTTGTGGTCCTTGGAGAGCAGCACGGCCTTGGTGGAAGTGGATCCGCCATCCAGCCCCACGAAGCCTTCCACCACATCGCCTGGCTGGAATTTGACCGGCGTGAATTTCTTGGTGCGGTACTTCTGCTTGAACGCCGCCAGTTCTGCTTGGTCCTTTGCCAGACCGCCGGTGCCGCCTTTTTGGGCTTTTTCCTGCTCGCGGCCCTCCGTCACGTACCACTCCAGCTTGTCCCAGCCGATGTACTGCCCGACTTCATCGTCTTCCGTCTTGCCGAATTCCACCGAGCCGATAGCTGCGAAATACTGCGCGTTGTCGGGAGTCTTGATGAGGTCTTCCGACGGTACGCCTTCCGGCAGTGGGGTGTTGCGCTCTTCCCAGATCTTCGGGATATTGCTCTTCCAGCAATCGCGCATGCCCTTGATGTAGCAGTTGGGGCCGCCCAGCA
Source organism: Bryobacterales bacterium (assembly GCA_963842505.1). Taxonomy (GTDB): domain Bacteria; phylum Acidobacteriota; class Terriglobia; order Bryobacterales; family Bryobacteraceae; genus PALSA-129. Next base: position 1,354,869 of record CAWJGZ010000001.1, on the reverse strand, counting down.
GCAGAACCACCGGCAGCAGCGTGTTGCCGCGCGTCAGCACCGAAAGATTCTGCATCACGATGGCTTCGAACAGCGACGCCATCAGCTCGTCCGGCGGAACGCCCATCTTCTGCAGGCCGTTGATATCGGTCTCGGCGAACACGCCGCACTTACCGGCGACGGGGTGCAGCTTGACGCCCTTGTAGCCCATTTCGCAGAGCTGTTCCGCGGGAATGCGGAGCTTGGCGTTGATCTTGTCGATCACCGCGCCCGTGCCGCCGGCGCACTTGTCGTTCATCGACGGAATCTTTTTTTTGCGGCCGGTTTCCGGGTCCGTCTTGAAAATGATGATCTTGGCGTCCTGGCCGCCCAGTTCGATCACCGATCCGCATTCCGGATACATCTTCTCGACGGCCAGGGAAACCGCGTTGACCTCTTGCACGAACTTGGCGCCCAGGTGCTTGCCCAGTCCGTTGCCGCCCGATCCGGTGATGAACATGCGCGACCGTTTCGCGTCGAAGCCCTCGATCTCCGTGCCGAACCGCTTGCAGAACTCGAGAACCTTCTCCGGCTGCTTGGTGTCATGCCGCTGGTAATCGCTCCAGAGAATCTCATCGGTCGCGGCGTCAATCACCACGGCTTTCACCGTGGTCGAGCCGACATCCATGCCAATCAGGAAGTGTTTTTCCATGGTGATCCGGCTAATTCCCAGCCGCTGCCAATTCACGTTCGGGCCTGGCTTCCCCTTCGGCCTTCATGCGTTCCGCAATGTGCATCACGAAGTTCGCCGCGCCGCCGACATAGCCCTTGGTGTGCGGCACCCGGTACATGGGCCGCCCGGTTTCGGGATGCCGCTCCACCCAGGCGCGGCACTCGGCCAGCGTCAGGCCGGCTTTCTCCAGCGCTTCCGCGAATTCCTTCTTGGCCTTGTTCTTGGCTTCGCCCAGCGCCATCTGCACGCGGCTGTGCGCGTTGATCTCGCCTTCGCCGGAGGTTTCCACCGGCAGGTAGATCATGTCCTTGTAGTTCGAAACCACGGCCGATTGCGCGCCATCCGATTGCGTGGAAGGCATGCAGCCGAAGGGCTTGAGAGAAAGCACCATGTGAGCCAGGTCTTTGTTCGAGTAATAGATGTTCTTGGCGACTTCCAAATGGCCTTCGCCGCCGCCCGCGCGCGAATTGTAGAATGGGTGGCCCAAACGCTGCAGTTCGTACTGGTCGGCCAGGTGATGCGCAATTCCGCCCAGCGCCTTGACGATCTTGTGGTACTCACCCTTGAAGATGGCTTCGGCCAGCTTCAGTTTGGCCACCTTCTGGCGGTAATTGATTTCGATCTTAGCGCGCGAACCCACCTTCCAGATCGGCGGCAGCACGGCGCCTTCTTCCAGGCCCTTGAAGTCTTTGTATTTCTGCACCACCTGGTGGATCATGTACATGATCCAGGTGCCGATGGGTTCCACCAGCACCTGCGCGCCTTCGCGCTCCAGGAACTTGAACATATTGAAATTGCCGTCGCCCTCGGTGGTCTGCGCCCAGAACTCGCCGGTGATTTTGACGATCGGCTTGACTCGCAGCCGGTCGATATCGATTTCGTTGAAACGGTCGCGGCAGTGTTCCAAAGGCCCCACGTAATCGTCGCCCTTGAGCTGGTTGACGAACTTGCCGATGTATTCCGCGGTGTCCGAGAAGCCGCGCAGGTATTTGGCCATTCCGTTTTCGAGTTTCCACGGGCGTTTGTTCTTGAAGACCTCGTGCAGGTACTCCATGGTTTCGTCGAGCACCTGGTCGGTCTTGCCGGCCTCGGTTTCAAACGGACGGATGGCGTAGGCCACTTCGTTCATCACATCGCCGCAGTTAAGCGCGTTGAGGATGCCGAGGAAGAAGTCGAGATTCATCTCCATGCCCGCTTCGGCGTCGGACTGGTTCAAACCGCCGGACTGTTGGAACAGCAGCACGCGGAAGCCGTCGAACCCGGAGTTGCGCAGCGCCAGCCGGTATTCGGCCTCGTACATGCCGAAGCGGCACGGGCCGCAGGCGCCGGCGGTGAAGAAGACATGCGTGTCGATGATTTCCTGCCGCGACATGCCCTGCTCTTCCAAACTCTGCAGATACGTCACCAGGTTGCCGACCGTGAAATACGTCGGGTTGCACTGGCCGTTGTTGCCGTACTCTTTGCCGGCCTGGAAGGCTTTCACGTTGGGCGTGGGCACCGCGCGCGCTTTGTAGCCAAGACCTTCGAGCGCCCCATGCACCAGCCTTTCATGTTTCCAGGTGAGGCCGCCGAACAGCAGCGTGGTGGTCGGGCGCTGGTCGCGGGTGAACGGCTTTTCGACCGGCCGTTTAAAGTGGTGAACCTCACGTTTCGGGATCCCGGCTTCGTGTTCCAGGCGGGCGCGCTCCTCCGCCAGCCGCTGCTGAATCACGTTCTCAACGGAAGAGCCGATCTGTACAAGATTGGCTGGAGGCACGGATTTCGGTTCAAAGGACTGAGTGCTCATCGTTGTACAACCTTCCCAGATTGAGGCCATATTGCCCGTTTAACCGATTGAAAGAAATAGATATCCATCGAATGGCGACTTTCCAGTGGAAACGGGGGAATTTAGCGGGGCGAGCGGATGCGCATTCGAGGGAGGCTTGACTCCGAAATTACCCCCAAGCGGCAGAGATTTGTAACAGTTGCGACATCTTTGGCGATTCCAAAAGGTGGGGCAGGCGCTTCCGCCTGCCAACCCGTGATGGGGGATGCCGGGCCGGTTTCACCGCCCCGCCGGTAAATCCATCACCGGGTTGCTCGCGAAGAAGCCCCAGGGCACCAGCTTGAAACCAGCCTCATAGACCGGCATCACCGGCCAATCCTCGGGCCGCGGATTGTGCGTGATTCCCATGGTGTACCAGAGCACGATGTCCTGGTTGTCGACGGAACGGTTGGCCGCGGTCCACTTCACCAGGCCGTCGCCGCCTTTCGACTGGTTGGGATAATCGCCCGCTGCGTAGCGCTCGGCGGCGTTGTAGGGAGTCACCCACACATGCGCATTGAGGAAGCCGGCGCGCTTGCGCACCCACGAATCGGGTTGAGCGAATGGCGCGGAATTCTCGCCAGGCAGCAGCGCATAGCCGGTTGGATGGCCCAGGGCATTCTTGGCCGAGGCGCTTTGCACAATCCAGCGGCGGCTGCTCTGGAGGTTCAGGCTTCGCTGGGCTTCGCGCTCCGTGCGCAGCCTGGTCTCCTGCATCACGAACCCGCCGCCGTACGGATTCTGCTTGCCCGCCGGCACGGGAACGCTGTTCATTTCCACCACGCGGTTGGACGTGCCGTCCACGTCCATATCGAGCCGGAAGGTGAAGAAATGCTGGTGGTGTGGCGCAGCCAGATTCCTGGCCACCAGGTGGCTGTGCTGGTCGGAGCCATCGGCCACTCCCTTGGCGGCCATGATGCCGGTAAGATACACGCGCACTTCGATGGCGCCATTCTGGTGAAAAATCCAGTCGAAGCCGTACTCGTAATTGCCCGGCTGGCTGAAATAGGAAACCACCAGCTCGCGCTCGCGCCGTGTGTTGTTCTCGTGCTTCCAGGCGACCCCGGCATCGCGCTCATAAATCGCCACCGCGCCGGGAATGGTGCGAGGCTCGCCGGCGCTGCCCGCCATTACGGCATCGAAGACGCTGCAATTGTCGGGGCAATCCACGCCGGGCCGCAGCGGACTGGCCATGGCGCCGAGTCCCAATTCGCCGGCGTCGAAACTGTTCCGAAAATACCAGCCAGCCGAGGGATCGCCGTACGGCACCACCATTTCCGAGAGCGACCCGCGATAAAGCACCGTCCGCACGCGCCCGCCATCTTCATAGCCGGCGGTATAGATTACCAAACCCTCGCGCGGATGCAGCGCGTAACGGAAACGCCACCTCTGCCAGCGCACTTCGCCGTCTTCAATCCGGAAATCCGGGCCGTTCGGTTGCGTAACCACGAGCGGCGCCGCCGGCAGCCCGCCCGGACGCGGCCCCAAGTCGGCATTTTCGCGCGAGATAGGGACGTTGCGATCGATATCGAGAAAGTCGATGACCTTGCCGCTAGTGAGGTTGACGTGCGCCACCACGCCCTCCACGGGATGCGCGTAAAGGTTGGCGCCGGCGCCGGCATAATACGGCACCACGCAAACCATGCGGCCGGTGTCCGTGCCAGGCTGGCCGAAATAGCCGGCGCTCCACGCCATGGTGACTACGTCATCCACATCCTGAATGCCACGTTGGCGCATGGCCCGCGCCCAGCGGGGATCGGCGCGCACAATTTCGTCCGCGCGATCGGAATCCTCGGAGTTGATGGCTGGTTGTGCTCCCGGGATCAGCTTCCAGGAATCGATGGCCTTGGTAGAGAGGTTGGCAATCGCCTCAAAGGTCTGGTTTCGCTTGCGGTCGTAGATCACGGCGAAAGCGCGCCGCGGAAGGGGGGCCTTCGCCAGCACCATCTCCTTAGGCGGTTCATCGAGCGCGATGAGGCTGAAGCCGGTGCCGGCGGGAAAATGTCCCGAGTCTCGAAACAGCCGCGCCGCCTGGCGGATTTCGTCAGCCGTCAGCGGCGCGAGCGGATGCGGAGCAGCGAAGAGACTGGCCGCACCCGTCAAGCAAATCAGGAAAAGAGTGCGTCGCATGGGATCACGCGGTCCCATCGTACCGCACTGGGACCTGCCCAACCCTTTAGATCCCCTGGAGTCAAATCAGCTCAACCGACATGGAGCTGGCCCCACAATCCACAACTCCTTACAGCACTTCCTCCGTCCAGCCTTCCAGCACCTGTCTCACCTTGGTCATGAACTGGTCCGCCAGCGCGCCGTCGATCAGGCGGTGGTCAAAGCTCAGCGACAGGTGGCAGATGGAGCGGATGGCAATGGCATCGTCGATCACCACCGGAGTCTTGTCCACGGTGCCTACGCCCAGGATGGCGACTTGCGGCTGGTTGATGATAGGCGTGCCGACCAGGCTGCCGAAACTGCCGAAATTGGTGATGGAGAAAGTGCCGCCCAGCACTTCGTCGGGCTTGAGCTGCCGCGAGCGGGCGCGCGTCGCCAGATCCACGATGGCCCGCTGCAATCCGAGCACGTTCTTTTCGTCGGCGCCGCGAATCACTGGCACAATCAGACCGTGGTCCAGCGCGACCGCGATGCCGATGTGAATCTCATTGTGGTAGACGATGTTGTTGCCGTCGAGCGATGCGTTGACCAACGGGAACTGGCGCAAAGCCACGGCGGAAGCGGCCGCGACGAACGGCAGATAGGTGAGCGAGAAGCCGTGGCTGGTCTGGAACTGGCCTTTGAATCGCTCGCGCATCTGCGCCACTTTGGTCATATCCACGCGGTGGATGGTGGTGACGTGCGCGGAAGTGCGCTTGGAGAGCAGCATGTGCTCGGCGATCTTCATCCGCATGGTGCTGAGCGGCTCGATTTTCGTTTTGGCCCCGGGGGCGAAAGCCGGCGGCGGCGGCGCGGCGGCCGGCCTGGTTATAACGGGAGCAGGCGCCGCCGGCGCAGGCGGAACTGGCGCCGGTGCGGTAAGCGCGCTCTGCGCGAGGTACGCTTCCACATCCTGCTTGGTGATGCGGCCGCCGGCTCCGGTGCCTTTCACGCGGCTGAGGTCGATATTGTTCTCGCGCGCCATTTTGCGCACCAGCGGAGAAAGCGGACCGGACACTTCCGCGGCAGGCTCTTGCGCGGGCTGCGCTTCAGGCTGAACGGGCGGCGGACCGGGCGCGGCTGCGGCGGGGCCTGGCGCCTGCTCAACGGGTGCGGCAGGTTTGGCGGCCGCTCCGCCGTCTTCCGCAATGCGCGCCACCACGGTGTTGATCCCCACCGTCGCACCCTCTTCCACCAGCACTTCGGACAACATGCCGGCGGCGGGCGAAGGAATTTCGGTGTCCACCTTATCGGTCGAAATCTCGAACAACGGCTCGTCGCGCTCCACACGGTCGCCGGGCTTCTTCAGCCACTTGGTCAGCGTGCCTTCGACAATGCTCTCGCCCATCTGGGGCATCACTATGTCGGTCATCTTCCGTTCTCTCTTTCCGTGGCTGCGAGGGCAGGGGCCTCAAACAGCATCTCACACTCAAAAACGCGGCCGAAATGGGCGGCAAAGACGTGCGAGACTTCGGCCAGCGAGGCGCGCACGCCCAGTTGCGCCATGGAAATCACGGGCTTGGTGAGCCCGCAGGGGACGATGTAATGAAAATAGCTCAAATCGGTATTCACGTTCAGTGCGAAACCGTGCGATGTCACCCATCGGCTGAGGTGCACGCCGATGGCGGCGATTTTGCTATCACCCACCCAGACGCCGGTGAGCCTGGGGATGCGGCCGGCCTCGATACCGAACTCGGCCAGCGTGTCGATGAGCGACTGCTCCACGGCATGCACGTATGCGCCCACGTCGCGCTTCCACTCGCGCAGGTCCAGAATCGGGTAGCCCACCAGTTGCCCCGGCCCGTGATAGGTCACGTCGCCGCCTCGGTCGGTGGGATGAAAGGAAATCCCCGCGCGGCCCATGACCTCGTCCGACGCCAGCACGTTCTTCATGTGGCCGTTGCGGCCCATGGTGATCACGTGTGGGTGTTCCAGCAGCAATAGATGGTCCGCCACCGCGCCCCGTTTGCGCTGCTCGGCAAGCTGCTGCTGCAATTCCAGCGCCTGGCCGTAATCGATGCGCCCGAGTTCCCACACGCAGCACTTACGCATTGATTGAAAGCCCGTATACCGCGTTGAAGGCCTCGCCCATGGCTTCGTAGAGCGTGGGATGCGCGTGGATGGTTTGCATCATCACCTCGACCGTGGCTTCGGCCTCCATGGCGGCGACGGCTTCGCCGATCAGCTCGAAACCTTCCGGCCCGATGATGTGGACGCCCAGAATCTCGCCGTACTTCTCATCGGCCACTACCTTGATGAAGCCCTCGTGGTGTCCAAGAATCGTCGCGCGGCTATTGCCGGCGAACGGGAAGCGCCCGATCTTCACCTTGTAACCCTGCGCGCGAGCCTGCGCCTCCGTGAGGCCCACGCTGCCGATGCCGGGTTCGGTGTAGGTGCAGCCCGGGATGCGATTCTTGTTGATGGGCACGGCCGGCTTGCCGGCTATTCGCGCCACCGCGATCATGCCTTCGCGCGTGGCCACGTGCGCCAGTTGCGGCGTACCGGCCACCACGTCGCCGATGGCGTAGACGCCGGGCTCGGCGGTCTGCTGGTTTGCGTCCACCTGGATGAATCCGCGATCCAGTTTGACCCTCGTGTTTTCCAATCCGATCTTTTCGGTATTCGGCTTGCGGCCCACCGCGACCAGCAGTTTTTCGGCTTGCAGTTCTTCCTCCTTGCCCTCCTTGGTGATCAGCTTGAGCGCCACGCCCGTGTCAGTCTTGCGGATGTTTTCGGCGCGCGCGCCGGTCTCGACGCGAATCTTCTGCTTCTTGAAGTTGCGGTCGAGCTCCTTGGAGATGTCTTCGTCTTCAACCGGCACGACGCGCGGCAGCATCTCCACCACCGTCACTTCCGCGCCGAAACGGTGGAAGATGGACGCGAACTCCACGCCCACCGCGCCCGCGCCGATGATGATGAGGCTCTTGGGCACGGCCGTGAGGTTGAGGATCTCGACGTTGGTGAGGATTCGCTCGGGATCGGCTTCGAGGCCCGGAAGCATGCGCGCCTCCGATCCGGTGGCGATGATGATGTTCTTCGCCTCCAGCGTCTGCGTACCGGCATCGGATTTTACTTCCAACTTGCCGCCGCCCTGCAGTGTGGCGTATCCCGAAATTCGTTCGACTTTGGCCCGCTTGAGCAGCATCTCCACGCCCTTGGAGTGCTTGCTGACGATGCCATCCTTGCGGTCCTTCACCTTGGAATAGTCCAGGCGCGGGTTCTCGCAGACGATTCCTTCCTGGTCCGCATGCACGAAACGCTGCCACACGTCGGCCGTCTGGAGCAGCGACTTGGTGGGGATGCATCCTACCAGCAGGCAGGTGCCGCCGAGTCTGGACTGCTTCTCGACGAGGGCTGTTTTCAATCCGTACTGGCCGGCGCGAATGGCTGCGGAGTAGCCGCCGGGACCACTCCCGATCACAATCAGGTCGTAAGGCACTTTTATTATTCTCCCATGTCACCGGAGGTGTTGCCGGTGCGTCTACCATTGAGGATATGAAGTGGCTGTTCCTTATTCTGATGCTGGCGGCTGGGCCGGGATTCGCTCAGACCCGTCCACCCGCGCAGAAGAAGTCCACATCCGCCGCGGCGCCGGCGAAGTGGCGTATTTCGAGCCTTGTGGTGGAGGGAACTCACAATTTCACGCGCGAGCAGGTGCTGGCCATCGCCGGCGTGAAAATCGGCCAGGTGGCCGGCCGCCCGGAGTTTGACGCCGCGCGCGACCGCCTGACGGCCTCGGGAGCCTTCGAAACCGTCAGCTACAAATTCGTGGCCGGCAAGAGCGGCGGATACGATGCCACCTTTCAGGTCACCGAAATCGAACAGGTGTACCCGGTGCGGTTCGAGGAACTGCATGTCTCCGAAAAAGACCTGATCGCCGATCTGAAAACCAAGGACCCGTTGTTTGCGAAGGGCATCCTGCCGGCCACCCAGCCGGTCTTCCAGCGCTACACCAAGTGGGTGGAGGAATACCTGGCGGCGAAGGGGATCGAAGAGAAGATCGCCGGCACGGTGATGCCGGACAGGCCCGGAGAATTCGCCATCGTGTTCTATCCGGCCCGGGCTCTGCCGGCGGTGGCGCTGGTATCGTTCGAAGGCAACCGCGTGGTCCCACAGGAAGTCCTGAAGGAAGCCATTATGAGCGTAGCGGTCGGCACGCCCTACACTGAAGACCGCTTCCGCGAGCTGCTCAACGCGGCGGTGCGGCCGGTATATGAAGCGCGCGGCCGTGTGCGCGTCTCCTTCCCCAAAATCAGAACCGACCCGGCCAAAGACGTACAAGGCGTCAACGTGACGGTGTCGGTGGACGAAGGCGAGACCTACAACCTGGGAAAGGTCACCGTCGAGCCTCCGACACCGATCAAGCCCGAGGAACTGTTGAGAGCCGGCGATTTCAAGACCGGCGACCTCGCCAACTTCGACCGCGTGAACGAAGGCCTCGAGCGCATCCGCAAGGCGCTGCGGCATGCCGGCTATATGCAGGCCGCCGTCACCATCTCGCGCCAGGTGGATGAGGATAAGCATCTGGTGAACGTGGCCGTGCTGGTGGCGGCCGGGCCGCAGTTTTCCATGCGCAAGCTGACCATTGTGGGGCTTGATCTGGATTCGGAAGCCGAGATCAACCGCATCTGGACCATGAAACCGGGCAATCCGTTCAATCCGGATTACCCGGACCTTTTCCTGACGCGCGTCCGCGAACAAGGCGTCTTCGACAACCTCGGCAAGACCAAAGCCGAAACCAGCATCAACGAGCAGGACCACACGGCCGACGTCACTCTGACTTTCACCGGCGGTACACCCGACACCAAGCCCGGCCGCGGCGGACGCGGCCGCGGCGGGCTGGATTAGCCGCTCACCTTCCACAGAATCTGCCGCAGCATCCCCAACAGCACGCGTGCGTCGCGCGCGGCGATGTCGAGACGCCGCACCAGCCGCCGCACTTTTTCCTCGGTAGACACTGCCGTCGTGGGGTTGACATAGCCGCTTTGCCTGAGCACATTTATCAACATCGTGGTCACCTTCTCGACCTCCCCTGCTGACGCCCGCGCGATCTTCCTGGGTTCGGCTTTTGCCGCCTTCGGGTCGCGCGCCAGCTCGTAGAGACAGAGCGCCACGGCTTGGCCCAGGTTCATGGAAAGATCGGCATCAATAGTCGGAATGCGCATCAGCCAGTGACAGTGGCTCAGGTCTTCGTTGGAGAGTCCGAATTTTTCGGAACCGAACAGAAGAGCCACCGGAGCTTCCGCCAGCGCTCGTTTGATGAGACGCGCGCCGTATTCCAGACGCCGCATGGGGTGTTGCAACCCGCGATGGCCAATCGACGTAGTGCCCACCACCAGCCGGCAATCGGCAATGGATTCCGCCAAAGTCGAATAGTCCTCCGCCTGCCGCAGGAGCGGCGCCGCCCCCACCGCCGAGCGCGCTTCGCGGAAGGCCACGTCGTAAGGATTGACCACGCGCAGACGCGTGAAGCCGAAGTTGGCCAAGGCGCGCGCCGCGGCGCCGATATTGAGCGGGTTGCGCGTCGAAACCATCACCACGCGCAGGTTGTCTTTCCAGTTGGTCGGGATATTTCGATCGTAGCGTAACGCGGGCGCCTCGGAGGATGCGCCGCATGGCGCTAAATCTGCTAATCTGCCGTTACGGAAAGGAATCGTCATGCCAGCTAAAACGGTGAAGGCGCCGGTGCGCCCCAGGCGGAGCAAAGCGGAAGTACAGCAGGAGTTTGCGGAAGTCCAGGAACAGGTGGAACAAGCGCGCGAGTCGCCGGATGCCAAAGGCCTCGAGGCCGCTCGATTGCGCGAGAGCGAGATCCGGCAGGCAGCCGATGGAGCCACCGTGGAAGGCGTCGTGCAGAGAATCTCATCGTTGGGGCTGGAGGTTTCACGGGCGCTCTCCGATGTCGCCGGCAAACTCACCCAAGAGGTGCAATTGCTGGCGGCGGTGCGCGAGACCGTGACGCTCGAACGAAAGGAACTGGAACGCCTCCACAAGATCGACGTAGCGGCTACGGCTCTCGATCAGATGGTGCAGGACTACGCCCGCGAGAAGCAGCAACTCGAGGCCGAGATCGCCGCCCAGCGTACGGCCTGGGAGGAAGAATCGGAAAAAGCCGAACGCGAGCGCAAGGAACTGGAAGAAAACCTCAAGAAGCAACGCCAGCGCGAGATCGAGGACTACGAATACAAGAAAGCTCTGGAACGGAAAAAAGCGCAGGACAAGTACGAAGAAGAGGTGCGCCTGGCCGAGAAGAAAAACCAGGAAAAGCAGGAAGCTCTGGATAAAGGCTGGAAGCAGCGCGAAACCGTCCTCAAAGAGCGCGAAGAGGATTTCGCCCGGCTGCAGAAGGAGGCGGAAGGGTTTCCATCACGGCTGCAAAAAGAAGCCGAGACCGCGGCCGGGCAGTCCCGCAAGGAGACTGAAGCCCGGTTCGAACAACAGATCCTGGTGCTGAAGAAGGACGCCGACACCGAGAAGCGTCTGGCGGCTATGCAGGTGAAGTCGCTTGAAGAGTCGGTGACTCGGCAACAGGCGCAGATCTCCGCACTCGAAAAACAACTCGCGGATGCCAAGCAACAAGTGCAAGATATCGCCGTGAAAGCCATCGAAGGCGCCAGCGGAGCGAAAGCCCTGTCGCACATCAACCAGATCGCCATGGAGCAGGCGAAGAACCGCCCGCAGGGTTAAGATCAGGACGATGGACTGCCCCGAGGTGAGGCACGAAGCCGTGCGCCGGTTGGTGAAGTATTTTCAGCCGCGCCGTTTCCTCTGCGTCTCCGCGCCTCCGCGTTGAAGTCAGAACCGCATCGGCGGTTCAGGCTCTGCCCTGTAACCCGATTTGACAATGAACCCCTAATCTCTGTAAGCTAAGTATTTTGCAGTTCTAGAACCAGTTGGAGACGTGTGTCAATGAGTACCGAGTTCCCATCCAAGGACGGCTTTAAACGGCAGTGGCATGTGATTGACGCCCAAGAGGCGGTTTTAGGCAAAATTGCCAGCAAGGCGGCCATGCTGTTGATGGGCAAGACCAAGCCCACCTACACGCCGTTTCTGGATACCGGCGATCACGTGATCGTGATCAATGCCGACAAAGTGAAGGTCACCGGCCAAAAAGAAGAACGCAAGGTGTATCGCCATTTCACCGGATATCCGGGCGGATTGGTGGAGAAGAGCTTGAAGCGCGTGCGGGCCGAAAAGCCAGTCCGCTTGATTGAGGACGCCATTTTCGGCATGCTGCCGAAGACCAAGCTCGGCAAGCAGATGTATCGAAAACTGAAGGTCTACGCAGGTGATAAGCACCCGCACGCGGCGCAGAAACCGTCCGCGTTGGCCGTGAGATAGAGGTACAAGTTTAGTGGCAGCGACGATAGTTCAATATTTGGGTACGGGCCGGCGGAAGAGGTCGGTGGCCCGCGTGATTTTGCGGCCCGGCAAGGGCGAGATTCAGGTGAATGGACGCGCGTTCGAGAATTATTTCCCGACGGAAAGTTCGCGCGCCGTGGTACGGCAGCCGCTGGCGGCAACCGAATCCATGGATAAGTTCGATCTGATGATTTTGGCCGATGGCGGCGGTGTGGCCGGCCAGGCGGATGCGGCCCGTCTGGGCATATCCCGGGCATTGGTGGAGTTCAATGCGGAACTGCGGTCCAGGCTCAAGAAGCTCGGCTTCCTGACCCGCGACCCGCGCTCCCACGAGCGGAAGAAGTACGGCCAAAAGGGCGCTCGTAAGCGGTTCCAGTTCTCCAAACGTTAAATTTTCCCGTGGGGCCGCGGGGCCCCGTTGCAGCGATAACGGCCATTCGTTCCGATCCGCCCACAAATCTCGCTTTGGGCCGTGTGGCGGGTGGTGGTGGCTGACTAGGAGGTATTTTGCCGGCAATATCGATGAAAGAATTGCTCGAAGCGGGCGTTCACTTCGGGCACCAGACCAAGCGCTGGAATCCCAAGATGAAAGAGTACATTTTCGGGGAACGCAACGGCATCTACATTATCGATCTTCAGAAGACTCTGAAGATGTTCAAAGACGCCGCCCGGTTTGTGGGCGAGATGGCCGCGCAGGGCAAGAACGTGCTCTTCGTGGGCACCAAGCGTCAAGCGCAGGAAGCCATCTCCGAAGAGGCCACTCGCTGCGCTATGTACTACGTCAACCAGCGTTGGTTGGGCGGCCTGCTCACCAACATGCTGACGGTGCAGAAATCCATCAAGCGCCTCAAGGAATTGGAAGCCATGGCTTCGGTGGAAGGCGGATATGCCGGCCGCCCGAAGAAGGAAGTCATCCGGCTGGAACGCGAACGTCGGCACCTCGACCAGAACCTGGCCGGCATCAAGGATATGCCTGGGCTGCCCGATGTCCTTTTCGTGATCGACTCCAATAAGGAAGCCATCGCGGTGAAGGAAGCGCGCCGCCTGGGAATCCCCGTGGTGGCCATCGTCGACACCAACTGCGACCCCGACGAAGTGGACTACGTGATTCCCGGCAACGACGACGCGCTGCGCGCCATTCGCCTCTTCGCCAGCAAGATCGCCGATGCCGTGCTGGAAGGCCGGTCGCTTGCCACCGAGCAGGATTTCGCGGCCGATAAGATCGCCCAGGACGAAGCTCCGGCCGAGGAAAGCATGCTGGAGTACACCGAATACGTGGACCCCAAGTACGCCGAGAAGATCATGGCCGAAAGCCTGAGCATGGAAGACGATCCGGCCACATCGCAGCGTAAGGGACCCGTTTCCGAAACCGCCGAGCCGGGCGCAGAGCAGCCCGCGGCTGGCGAGGCCGGACACTAGGAATCAATTTGCGGCAACCGTTCTCTTACGGCTCGGTCAGAGCCGCGAACGTAAGAGAGCGGTCACCACGGAATCAAAGAGACGCAATTTTATGGCGGAAATTACCGCGGCACTCGTAAAAGAACTCCGTGACCGGACCGGCGCGGGGATGATGGAATGCAAGAAAGCTCTGGTGGAAGCCAAAGGCGATATCGCCGACGCGGAAGTGGTGCTGCGCAAGCGCGGCATTTCGCTGGCCGATAAGAAGTCGTCGCGCGCCACCAGGCAGGGCCTCATCGGTACCTACATTCACCACGGCGGCCAACTGGGCGTCCTGGTGGAAGTCAACTGCGAATCCGATTTCGTGGCGCGCACCGACGATTTCAAGGAGTTGGTGCACGACGTGGCCATGCACATCGCGGCCGCCGATCCGCGCTTCATTCGCAAGGAAGACGTCACCGAGGACGTGCTGGCCAAGGAGCGCGAAATCGCGCGCGCGCGGGCCGTGCTCGAAGGCAAGCCGGAGAAGATTCTCGACAAGATCGTCGAAGGCCGCCTCGGCAAATTCTACGAAGAAGTCTGCCTGCTGGAACAGCCCTTCGTGAAGGAAGCTACCTTGACGGTCGGTCAACTGGTCAAGACCAAAATCGCCAAGCTGGGCGAGAACATCACCATTGCGCGCTTCGTCCGCTTCAAGGTGGGCGATGTGGCGGCGATGGAAGCCGGCCACGAAAACCCGGCCCTGGAGTAAAATGGCCGCCTATAAACGCATCCTGCTGAAGCTCAGCGGCGAGGTGTTGGCGGGCGGCGCATCCTTCGGCATCGATTCCGAAAGGGTCAAGAGCCTGGCGCGCGAAGTGGCCGACGTGGCCGCGGCCGGCATCCAAATCGCCGTGGTGGTTGGCGGCGGCAATATCTTCCGCGGCGTGGCCGCGGCGGCGCACAAGATGGACCGCGTGACGGCCGACCACATGGGCATGCTGGCCACCGTGATCAATTCCCTGGCGCTTTCCGATGCGCTCGAACAGGCCGGTGTTTCCACGCGCGTCATGAGCGCCATCGAAATGCGTCAGGTGGCCGAACCGTATATCCGGCGGCGCGCCATGCGGCACCTGGAAAAAGGCCGCATCGTGATCTTCGCCGGCGGCACATCCAACCCTTACTTTTCCACCGACACCGCCGCCACCCTGCGGGCGCTCGAGATCAAAGCCGATATCATCGCCAAAGCCACCCGCGTGGATGGCGTCTACGACAAGGACCCGTTGCAATTCCCCGACGCGGTCAGATACGACAAGATCACTTACCTCGAAGTGCTGGCCAAGGGCCTGCGGGTGATGGACGCTTCCGCCGTTGCCATGTGCCGCGACAACCAGCTTCCCATCCTCGTTTTCAATTTGAATACAACAGGCAATATAATGCGGATAGCGACTGGTGAGCATATCGGTACTGAAATCAGATAGTTACCAGAGTGCTTGCACTCCACGTACCTCCGGCGTACTATCAAAACGTGCTCACCATCTACCGCCGCCACCTGAAAACCTGCCCGCACCAGGCGGACCGCTTCTATCGCCGTTGCGCCTGCCCGGTGTGGGTTATCGGAATGGGCCCGCACGGCGATTACCACCGCCATACCCTGCACACGTTCAATTGGTCCGTGGCTGAGGAATCGCGCAGAAAAATAGAGGCCGGCGACACCCGCAACCGCGTTGAGGTTCAATCCGCGCTCGATGATTGGCTGGCCGCCCTCCGTTCCGCCAAGCGAAAAGAGCGCACGGTATCTCAGGTCCACGGCGCGATGGCGCGTAATCTTGCCGCCTGGTGCCGGGATAGCGGATATGCCTACCTGGACCGCCTCACCCTGCCCGTGCTCGATCAGTTCATCGCCACGTGGCGATATGCGAGCACTACTCACCGTAGCCGCATTGACCTGATGCGCTCGTTTTTCAAGTTCTGTGTCAACCGCCAGTGGCTCCCGGCGAATCCCGCCGCCGGCCTGATTAAACCCGCCGAGGATATGGAGCCAACCCTGCCGTTTACCGCCGACGAAGAACGTAAGATATTTGCCGCCGCTGATCGGTTCGCGGCTCGGCCAAACTTCGGGGGCCTGTGGGCTACACACCCCGAAACGGCCCACGCCCTGCTTTACATCCTGCGATGGACCGGCCTCCGGGCCAGCGATGCTGTGACCTTTGAACCGTACCGCATCGAGGCTGCATACAGTGATGGCCGCTTCGTTCCGGTGTACGGAGTCCACCAGATGAAAACCGGAGAATGGGTCATGTGCCCGATCCCGCCGATGGTTGCCGCCTCCATTCAGAACGCGCCAAGGTTGAGCGATGGCTCCGCGTTTATTCCACCGGACGGCCACCGTGACGCGCGCTCCGTGTCCAATAATTTCTATTCCACGTATCTGCGCCCGCTCGGTACCTTGGCCGGCGTTCCAGGGGTCCGCGCCCATCGGTTCCGCGATACGTTCGCCGTCCGGCTTTTGGAGTCCGGAAAATCGCTGGAAACCGTTTCCGTGCTCCTGGGGCATTCCTCGATCAAAACCACCGAGCGCCATTATGCCCCGTGGGTCCGGTCCCGGCAGGACGCCCTGATACGCGAAATGCGCGATATGTGGCATTAGGCCCGGCTCATCCTTTCATGCACCCTCCGCAATACGCTCTCCGGTATCCGCAGGCTGGTATATCCCCGCCGCTGGTTCCCCTTGGCCGAAAATCGCAGCACGCCATCCTCCGCGCGAAATAGCCTGCGGACGGTCTTAGGGTCCACATGCCACCATTCTGCCACCTGTTCTGGCGTGTAGTGCGGCTCAAGGGCTGAAGGGGTTTCGTCCCTCAAGCGACCACCTCCGGTTGCTCAACGGCCGTGGTGAACGGATTCTCTTGCGGGAGTAGGCAGTAGGGCGAGAACCAGATCCGCTCTCGGTCGGTAATACCAAACGGAACTTTTCCAAACTTTCCCCGACTGTTGGGGGTTTCGCTGAATCTCCAGCACAACCAGAAACAGCAGGCTGTCAACTCGGCTGGAATGTTGCCGACTTCCGGCGGGCGTGGCCTCGGTGGGCGGGGCATTGAAGAGATCCCGGTAGGACTAAAACTCTCCACTTGCCGCATTACGTGCCGACGGGGGGAAATGGCGCGCGTCCGTTCGGTGGTCACCGCATCGCCGCATTGTTCTCGCCGCCGCATTGCCTGTGGGTGTCTTCTCGATTCAGTGGCTGTTTTACCTTTCTTCTTTCGTTACCTAGATTCTCGGCGAACGTTCTTTCATGCCGCGTCTTGCATGCCTGTGGACGGCGGAGCGCTCCCCAAATGGTCATCTATAGAACAGTGTTAGCAGCGCCTGAAAACTCTCACATGTGGGTTCGAATTGTTGGGTTGGATTGCAAAAACAAAATAAACTTCCGGTGGTAGATCCGGTCGCGGCACCGGTTACGGCTTCGTTGCACTCGTCGGCGGTAACCCGATCTTCAGATTTAGATTAATCGGGTCAGGTTGAGTTCCGGGAAGATCCACCCGAATAATCCGGGTTCGCCAGAATCCCCAACAGTTGCGGGCGGCTGTTCGCCGTCCATGAAGGGGCCCGTCGGTTGCTGACATTGGTGACATCCTGGTTGGTCCAAGGAGGTTTAGCGTCGCCCCAAGGGAAGGTTCGCTCAGGCGCCGCCCCAGCGACACCGGTTACACAACCACTGGGCGCCAATCCCGTAACCTCCAGTCGCGTGCAGGCCCACGTAATCGCTAATCGTGGTGTTTAATCGGGGGATCCCGGAGTTCACCCGAGGACAACCCGCTCGTAGGCGCAGCGTATGTCGAAGAGCTTACAGCATAGGGCATCGTGGCCCGCAGTCCACGGAAGCCGCAGTGGACGCGGCGGTGTTCGGACATTGTTGCTGGATTTGCGGGCCTGATCCGCTATCCAATACCAACAGAATCGAGAGCGTTGCCTGGAGCGTGCTGGCTAGGCGCATACAAACATCGAACCGGTAGGTCAGAAGCCGTCCGCCGAGCCGGCGCCAATTGTACCCAATCGCGGTTGTCAACCAGACACAATCACTCCGGCAAACGTCCATCCGAGCAATCCCAGCTCGTCGCGGCACTTGAAAAGCGGTCGGACGGCGCCGGATGGTGATGGACTACCGGATGAGGTGCGCCAGCGAGCAGGCAGCCGATTGCACGGCCAAGACGCGATCGTCGACGGAGGAGTATCGCCCGTTCAACCTGGACAGCACGCGAAGACCTTGTTTCCGATCTTCGCTTTGATACCGCCAGCCACTACCGCAGCCGTGATGGTTGCCCGAAGTTCGGCAACTCTTTGGCATACCTCGGCATTTTGCAGTAAATGGCTGGATGATTTCTCAGCGCCCTTGCGACTATATTCGGCGTTTACATAGGATTCCATTAACGCCAAGCCTTTGGCAATTCAGATACCGAATACTTCCTGCTTGGGCTTAGAGAGTTCAGGCATTGGGCTGGTTGTGGTGGTTCGTTACGAGTTGCTTGATAACGCCAGGCGGCCCTGCAGGTGAGATCCCCAGGGAATTCTCTACGCCTCGGGGCCTCTTCTCGCCTAGCCGGCGCTCATGGAGAGTCCGCAGCGCTCAAGCAGGCTCTCCACCAACGTCAGCCGGTGGCGCAGTTCGTCCCGATAGGTTCGATGATGGGTGTGCCGGATCTCAATCAGCAGCCTGGTGTGTGCCCGATCCGTGAGTCGTAGGGATCAACTGCGGCAAAGAAAAATAAATGTGGCCGCTCTGAGAGTTTTTGGACAGTGAACGCACTGTTCTTGTGGGAGAACACAAACGCGATGCAAAACGCGGCGATGGCCAAACTGTGGTGGTCGAACGCTGGCAGCAACTCACCAGCAGCAAGGCAACCCTCGACGGCAACGGCCGGACGTTCGAGCAATTGAAAGCCGAACGAGTGGACGTCGCAGTATGAAAAACAACCCGAAATTCTACGGAGGTTGAAAAATGGATAAGAATCTCGAACTAACCAGCAGGTGCCTCACGCTAATCAGCCGCATCGCAGCACGCGGGGCTTGCTGTCCTTATTCCGATGAGGTCGCCGACACGCTGATGGAACTGGCGAGTGCGCTGCTTGAGCCGCGCCGTGATACTGACGAGTTGGGTTCGGTACTCGAGCGGCGGGGTCGTGATCTTGATCAAATGCATCAACGACTGGACTTCATCGATTCGACTTCTCGAGACTTCACCGCGCGCGACGTGCTGAAGTATGCCTTGCAGAGTACCTGGAATTGATGACTCCCCCGCGAAAGCGTCGGCTGATTTCTAGTTGCCGCGCCCGTAGCACGGCGGTTTCGATGCCATGGGCCCACACAATGGCCCCACTTTGGAATCCAGACGCATTTGCGAAGCTGAGCCATTACCGCCTGGCACGCTTCTGGCGTTCCTGGGCTAGCAGCGCTGCGCTGTCGTTCCAGTTTGACAACCTCGGCAACGCGTGGCGTGCGCTTCATTTCAGACCTGTAGCAGGGAAGGGGAACGTATCGCTTCGAGCAGGAGGCCAGCGCGGGGAAGACTCCCGGAAGCGTCGGCAACCCGCGGCGCACGCGCCGCAACCATCGCCTTTTCATCGAAAGAATCTTTCGGCTCTCAGCAGAATTGCCTGGATCGTGTCCGGCTCCGGAGTGAGGAATGTTGATGCAGGCCGGCAGGTGTTACGGGCCGGCATGCGGAAAAGAGTAAAAATAATTTTCATGATCGATACGGACAACAACATCACCGCGCACGAAAACAACCCGGCCAGCCACGATGGCCTGGTCGCGTTCACGACCGAGAAGGAATTAACCACCGCCACCGCCGAGTGGCCCATCAGCCGGTTGGTCGAGACCTGGAACAGCTTCGCCGGCACGCCCGGGTTTGACGAGCTGAAGCCGGTCAAGAAGTTCGAGAACCGCGTCATCGCCACGGCACGCATCTGGGACGCGATCCAGGTGCTGCTGCCGACCGGCCTGCCGCCGGCAAACGAAGCCAGCATCCAGGCACCGGCCGCCTGCGCCGCGCTCGCCGCGCTCAAGAAGGCGAAAGCCGGATTGCTCTCGAATACCCCGCGACGCGAGCGCGCATCGAAAACCAAGGCCGCCAAGTCGCCAAAAGCATCCAAGTCGGCCGGCGAGCCGAAAGCCCCGCGCGAGGGCAGCAAGATGGCCACGGTGATTGCCATGATCCAGCGCAAGGGCGGCGCGACGCTGGAAGCCATACAGGAAGAGACGGGCCGGGCCAAACACACCATCAGGGGATTCATGAGCACGCTGACGCGCCGGACTGGAGTCGAGTTTACCAGCACCCTTCGTGAATCGGACAAGGCGCGCGTGGACGAGGGAGTGAGGTAATGACGAACAGCGAAGGTGAGGCAACAAATATGACAAATCACAATCTATTGAAAGCGGCTCTCTGTTGTTTCCTGATTGCGGCAACGGTTCTTGCTCAGGACACCGGCACAGGTATGTCCTACCAACCCAGCCTGCGGCCCAACAGTTCCAATGCCCCCAAGCCAGTTGCTCCAAAATGCCAAAGTTCGGGCTACCACTACCGCTGCGGTAACTGGCTGGCGTCATCAAGGCAGAGATCGGCAACAAGGACGCGTCGGTGATATTTCCTGCGTCATACCCACACGTCGCATCTCCCGGCCGACGGAGTGCCGTAACCTGTTCTGAGCGCGCGCGCCCGTGCCATAGCTCGATCCGAACCACCAGGAAATGTACGCGCGTATGCAGGACAACGAGGCCGCGAAGGAGTGGGAAGAGTTCCAGCAGCGCAACGTACCCGAGAAGCGGACTGGAGAGCGCAGAGGCCCTTCTTACGCGGCTACGGAAGCGGCTGGACCAGCCGTTGACCTTCGAGCGAAAGCGCCAGTTGGTCGAATTGCTGGTGGGCGGCATTCGGATTGAGACGATTCGAAATGGCGCACAACGGGAGAACGTTGTGACCGTGACTCACCGGTTCCCGAGTGCAGTTTAGTCATGCACGGACACCCGTGCAGGTATCAACTGCACTTTCCAAAGGGTCCACAGAATGCCCGTGAGGCTACGGGCCGCAGCATGATCGTTCTACCAAAGGCACAATCAAATCAATATCTTGAACTCCACGGCCAAGGACGAACCGCAGAATCTCCCCTTCCGCTTTAGCCGTTTGAAGCCGGGAGGGCAAGGGAGCTGCGGATTTTGAGTGGTCAGCAGTTATTTGAAAGGGTCGGGATACGGTGGGTCCTGGGTTTCGACATTCATGAGGTCGCCGAGAGCCGCACCCATGACCTCACCGGCAGTGACACGATATCCAATCACGTCGCCTGCTTTGACCCCAAGGTGTGTTGCCCAAGTCATATTGGCGCGCACTTCCTGAAGGAACCAACCCAGGCCGATGTACTCCCACAAGTACAACTGTTCGATTCCCGTCAGCTTCCGTAGCTGGCGTTGTAGCTCCAGTCGAGGCAAGCTCTTGTAGTGCATCAGGAGTTCGTTCATTGTGGCACCGTGCTGGACATCTGAGCCGCTATTGCAACATATCGGCCATGCCACCGGCATGGCTGCCTGGCGTGGAAGCCCGGGTCGCCATTCCTGCTGCCGATTGCCAATGAGTATACACCCTGGCTGCCGCCGATTTAGCCTTGCCTGGAGAAGCTGTCAAGCCTCGTTTGAAAAGCCCTCTTTGTCAAGCGAAGGAAGCTGATCATCGCCAAGCAACTCACCTGAACGACCACAAGCGCCGGGGGATTGCAGGAACCACTTCGAAGATTGGCCCGTTTGCCCGGCTTGGCCGATTGTTTCTGGATGCCGCCGCTCGCGCGAGGATGCCGCACGTGGAATGTCACGCCACTTTGATAATGTCAGGCCGTCGCACGTGGAGTGTCGCACGTGGGCCTGTCAAGTCATTTAATGCGGTAACCGAACGATGACCTGTTGGGTCAATTGAAAGAGTAACCGAGAGCTTGGCCGCTTTTTCTCCTTTCGTAAAGTGGAATCGATGTTCCGGGGGAGTCGCGCTCCCTGGGGCAGATCCGAAGACCGCTGCGACGGAGGTGGCTCCAAAGCAGACGGCGCCAAGCCCCCAGTCAAACCGGGCCACGAGATGCCCGTTCTGGGGGTTTTGGTTTTTCTACCCCCATCTGCTTTGGTGAACTTCCCGAGCAGCGGTCTTCGGATAAATAAAGCGCGACGCCAGCCGGGCCGCTTTTGCCCGGCTTCCTTATTGACTCCCCACTCGCCTTTCCTTGCTCCGTCGGACGATGGCGCTGACGGCTTGCAGCGGCATCCGCCTGGCCGGCCGCGGAACGGTGGTTTGCTTGTCCACCAATAAGGCCCACAGCCGGTCTTTCAACTGTTCGATGGCCCTCTGAAGCTCGGCCACATTCAACGAGCCGTACACGCGCCGCAGTTGTTTTTCCGCCTTCCCACTCAACTGTCCCGACTCCAACAGACGCTGATAGGGTGTCCGTGGCTGATCGTATTGCCGATGAATCTTGCCGCCGATCCGCGTCTTCGCCTTCAGCTTCATCGTGGGTTGAAAGAAATTCTTGTACAAACGCAACCGTTCATACAGTTCGCGTAAGGCGCGCAACTCCGCCGTCGTATCCAGCCGCTGGTAACCCACCACCTTCCGCACGTGCGTCCAGTTGCGCTGCTCCACCCAGGCGTTGTCGTTCTTTTGGTACGGCCGCGAACGCGACATTTTGATCCCCGCACCGCGACAGTAGCCCCAAAGTAGATCGTTGATCATCCCGCTGTCGTTGTCCGAATGCACCTCCTTAATCCGAAACGGCAATCGCGCCCGGATCGCTTCCATCCCCTCTTTGGTGGCCTGCTGGCTGCGCGATCCGATCGCCTCCCCTTCCCACCAGCCGCTGGCGATATCCGCCGCCGAGAGCGTGTGGACATACTCTCCGCCGTTCGATCGCCCACAGTGCTCTACGTAATCGATCTGCAGATTGCCCACCTCTCGGGTGTCCCATTCCGCTGCTACCTTCACCGGAATGCGCTGGTACAGCAAGCCATGCGACGCCGGATTACGGTGCCGCTTCAGATGCCGCACTTGTTTCTCGCGCGCCAGCAGGCGATCCGCAGTCTTCGGCGAGATCCGCTCCAGTTTCGCGGCGATCTCGTTACTGCAGCGGATTTCCTGGCTCTTCCGCAATCGGCCCAATTCCGCCCGTACCGCCGGCACCAGGCGCTGGCCACAGGGGTAGTCGAACAACTCCCACAACTTCACCAACACCGTCACCACCTCTGGGCCGTAGGTCGCACTCCGCGGTCGGCGTTTGCCTGCCGGCCTCGCCTTCGCTGGATGCGCCAGTTTCCGGATCAGCACCTTGCGATTCAAACCAGTGCGTCTCCGCGCTTCGTTCAGCAGCTTGGTCTTTTGCTTCCGGCTCGCCTGCCGGTATTCCTGACGGACACTTTCCAGGTATTGCTCACGCGAGCGCATGTCCATGTCAGACCCTTCGGCATACCGCCGAATGCCTGTTAGGCCTCACGCTCCCGGTTACTTTTTCATTTGACCCAACCAATACTCCTTGGGTGACATTTTAGATGACCCAATTCGTGGGAGCACCAAGGAAAGCGCCTGGGTGTATACTGATCGACACCCGTCGAGATGGAAATCCGGCCAGGAGGGTACATGAAAAGATTGATCTGGTTGTTCGGCGGCCTTGTTGGCTGTGTATGCGCCGCAGCAGGGCAAACGCCGCAATCGCGCGTTGCTCCAACAAAAGCATCCACTGGTGGCAAGACTGCACAGCCGAAATTCAAAGCGATTTGGGAGCCGATAAATTATAAAGAGGATCTGTATCTCTTCGATGTCTATTTTGTCAGTAAAGATGAAGGCTGGGTATCCGGCGCGGCCGGGACTATCCTGCACACCAAGGATGGGGGTAATAGCTGGTCTGCAGAGCTCGGTGGTGATCCCCACGCGCAAGGCTCGGAGCTCAAACGTCTGTTCTTTGCCGACGCAACTCACGGCTGGGCTCAGGCGTGGAACACTCTATTTCGTACCACCGATGGCGCGTCCTGGCAGCAGGTCAGTGGGGACATTCGGGGAGACGTATTTTTCGTTTCCGACTTGAAAGGATTCCGTGTCTACGGGGGGAAGATCTTGGCGACAAACGATGGCGGTACGAGCTGGAAGCAGACATTCACCTGCCACGCAAAAATGGAAGTTCAGGGATTGACGCAGGAAAAAGACTGTGATCTTTCAACTCTTCATTTTCCGACTGCAACGGTGGGGTATGCCATGGGTGAGCAACGAATCACGGCAAAGACGGAAGATGGCGGAGAAATCTGGAATGTTCTTGTGGGGCCCGAGGAACCGGGCGATCAACGCGTCTGGAATACGTTTTTCCTCGATGCGAACACCGGCTACGAAATCCGCTCCGGGTTGTACCGAACCACCGACGGGGGTCAGACCTGGCAGGGCGTGATTGCCCACCTCGCGCAGGGTTATCCCAAGGTCAAATTTGCCGGCCGCGAAGTGGGTTGGTCCTGCCTCGGCGGAACCTGGGCCTATACCATCGATGGTGGGAAGCACTGGACCTCGCGCGAGGTTCACTTCCCCGCGCCCGTAGTCTCTTTCAGCCTGCCAACTCCAGACCGGGGTTATGTGGTGGGCGATCACGGCATGATCTACCGCTATCGCGTCGTGCCGTTCGATTACACCTCGAAAGGCATGCTCGACGCGCCTATGATGCCGGAGGCCTCCGCCGCCCAAGGATCGAAATTAGAGAGATAACCGCCTGTACACAGTTCGCCGCCGCCGAAATGCAAACAATACCCGCGATTACGCGAGGCGCTTGCGCTGTACATGATGGCCGGCTCGGACGACGAAAAGGTCTACCCCAAGGCGCGCCATGTCGTGGAGGTCATGGACGCGGCGGCGGGAGCCACCGAGGATGAGGTATTGGGATGCCTTTCGTACCTGCGGGATGAACGCGGGCTGAAGCCGGGCACCAGAAGCGGCCCGCGGCACTTCTCGTTCTCGTCCGGCCCGCCGCGCTTGGGGGCCGCGATATGGTCCACGACATAACCAGGGCAGGTGCCGGTCATCTTGCCGTTGGCCGGGCAGGGATGCTGCCTTTGAAACTCGCGCCGAGTTGCCAGGTTCAGCTTGATCCGCCCGTTGGCGTCTCGCTCGCAGGTCGCGCATTTTGAAGATGCAGTCCTGGCGTGGCCGCCGACAGAACGCACCTTGCTGACGGTGCCTTTCGACCTGGCGACGCTGCGAGAGCCGTAGGTCCGGTCGGCGGCCGGAGCGTGAAGCGCAAAAAACAGAACCACCAGAAGACCGTAAACAATTCGGCGCATACACTTCAATCGGCACGTTCCGAACTTTCCTTTAGCCGCTAAAGCGGTATCCCCAACATTTCAATTCACTTGATTCAACGCAGGAGGCCCATTGTGTCCAAGCCCTTACGACTCTCTGACCTTTCGCCAACGCGACAGACTCTGGTGCGTCTGTGCCAGGCCATCAACCACGGCAGCATCGAGGATCTGGAGGTCCGCCACTCGGAGCCCGTCTTCGATCCCTGGCCGGTGACCCTGAGAGACGTGAAGCTGTATGCCGACGAAGAGCCGCGGCCGGAACTCAGCCTCCAGGACTTCGCCGTGAGCGATGAGATCGCCCGCTTGCTGAAAAGCCTGGACGAAATGAAGTGCGGCACGATTCGGAGGATTGAGGTTCATGCCGGCCTGCCACGGCGGATGCTTATCGAGTCCCAGGTCACCGCCCAGCCGCATCGACCGGGGAGGTCCAAGTGAGCGCCGACTCTCAACCACGGCGGGAGCGTGCATCCAAATCCAAGGTCCGCCCCATCGTGGAGCCCGATGAGCTGATGCCGGAAGGATTGCCGGCCAACCTCGATGCGGAGCGTCTTGTACTCGGTGCGGTTCTGTTGGATGGTAAAAGGTTCAATGAGATCGCGGCCCGGCACGCGAGCGTGTTCACGCGCGAAGTTCTCAACGGGCTGGTGCGCATTGGATTCCTGTACCCGCAGCAGATCATCTGGAACAAGCTACGGACGGTTTTGACCCGCACGCACTATTGGTACGCTCATGAACCGTGTTGGTACCTCCGGAAGAAGAACGCGCCCTGGTTCGGGAAAGCCGGCGAGAACAGCACAGTCTGGGATTCGCCATCACCCAAATTCATAATGGGCGCTTCGAAGGACCCGGACGACGTCAAACAGGATCACCCCACCCAGAAGCCGGTCGAGTTGATGCGGCGCCCGATCCTAAACCACCTCAAGCGGGGCCAACTGGTCTACGATCCGTTCCTCGGGTCGGGTACAACTCTCGCTGCCGCGGAACTGACCGAGCGCGCCTGCCTGGGCATCGAACTGGACCCGAAATACGTGGACGTCATCGTGCTGCGCTGGCAAAATCTCACCGGCAAGCAAGCCGTGCTGGGCGACGGCGACTACAATGGCGCGACCTTCGAGCACGTGAAGGAAGGCCGCTTCCGCGAGTGGGAAGATGCCCTGATGAAGGAGGCCCTTGAAGCAGAAAAGCCCGCCGCAGCCGAAGCTGGGCGGGCCGAAGGGGAGGGCGTCTGATGCTACTGGTTAATCCGGTAGGTGCGATCGCCCTTGTCGGACTTGAAGGACTCGACGGTGTACCCGGCCTTCTTCATCGCGCCGGCCATGAACCCGCGGACGGTGTGGGCCTTATGCCGATGTCGGCATAATGCTTTTGCCAGCCCATCTTCTCCATGATCTCTTCCAGGCTGGCGCCGTTCTTCCGCTGGAGCATGGCGACCACCTGGGCGGTCTTGCTGCCCTCGCGCGGCCCGGCGCTTTCCTGCGGCTTGGCGGGCTTGCCCTGGCGGGCGGCATCGGCCTTATGCGCCTTCTTTGCGGCTTTTTGGCTCACTTTGGGGGCCGTTCTCGGGGCCTTGGCCTTGTTCTTCGACTTGGGCTTGGCGGACGCAACGTGGCGCGCCTGTTGCGCAGTGTGGGCCTTCGTGGGGGCTTTCGGCTCCTGGATTTCGGTAGCGGGGGCGGCCTGCGCCTCCAGGGTAGTGGTCGTCTCGGTTTCGATCGTTTTCATTGCATTTTCTCCTTGGGCGGTGATTACCGCGTGACACATCAATCACTCTGTTCGCTCCTTAAGGCAAGTGGATTGTTTGGCTTAGCGATTGAATGGCGATGACGGGCAGGCTGCGACAGGTTGGGGCAGATTGAAGGGCCAAGGCACAAAATTCGGGCGAAAGAAGGATGAGGCAATCGCAGCCCTACTCACGCAGCGTAATCTTGAAGAGGCCGCGCGAGCGGTCGGCGTGGCAACCAATACCCTGCTGCACTGGATGGAGGATCCCGAGTTCGACGCGGCTTACCGCAAGGCCCGCCGACTCGCGTTCGGCCAATCCATCGCCCGCCTCCAGCAAGCCTCCGGCGCGGCTGTATCGACATTGCTGAAGACGATGGTGGACGCGGCGGCTCCCCACTCGACTCGTGTCCGGGCTGCCGATAGCGTGCTGGCCCACGCAGCCAAGGCCATCGAGATCGAAGATATCGAAGTGCGGGTGTCGGAAATTGAGAGGAACCTGGAAGCATCCAAACAAGGGACGGTGCGATGAAACGGAAAGGCGGCAGAGTCAACCTTCTTCGACGGATCGAAGAACTCGAATCGCGCGCGGTGGACTGCAGCGGCCTGGTGCCCGGTTCCCCGCAATGGCTGGCGTTCTGGCAGGAGCAGTTCCGCCTCTACAGCAATGGGCAGTCGCACGTACAACTCACGCTTGAGGGCGTGCGCGCCGTCATGCAGGCAACTCCCGATCTGCCGCATGCAAGGGATGCGGCCTGAGGCGGCGGCGCAGACCGGAGGAGACGGAGATGATCAAGCGGAATCTCATTCGGCGGCTAGAAGAACTGGAGTCTCGCCTCGGACCACCTGCCGAGCCGTTGATAGTCCAGGTCGTTTACGTTTCCCCGGATGGAAGCCAAGAACCACACGGACCACCGATCGTGATACCGATGACGGCGGATCGCTACCAGCCCTGGCAAAGGAACAGGCGATAGCTCAGCTTGAAACGATGAAGACAATCACCAGAAGGCTTGAACGGCTGGAGGAGCGAATCCCGCGGCCCGCACCGCCCGAGGGCATTTCGGCGGCGAAGGAAATCGCGGACGGCCTGATGCGAATCGGATTCGCAAGGCTGGAGAATGAGAGCCTGGCGGAAACACTCGCGCGGTTCCTCGGAATCACGTCGATAGAACTTCGCGCTCGGTTGCAGCAGCGGGCGGCCGGTTTACGATGCTAGCGAGGATGGCGACCAGTCTTAAGTTATTGAGCAATGCGAGCTGATCGGGAAGTACCGGCAGCATTGACTTTCCTGAAACTTCGACCGTAGTGGCCGCGTCATGCTGGCATCGTGCGGATTCTGATTTTGCCGCTGCTGGCGGCGCTTGGCTTTTCCCTTGCCAGCCAGACGCCCTCGTTTTCAAGCGAGGTTCGAGTCGTCTCGGTCCTGGCCACGGTTCGGGACTCCGCGACGGGAGCAATCGTAAAGGATCTCTCCAAAGATGACTTCCGTCTGGAAGAAGACGGGCGGCCGCAGACGATTCGATATTTTGCGCGAGAATCCGATCTCCCGCTGGTGCTGGCACTCCTGGTGGATACTAGCCAAAGCATGCGGCCGATGTTCGCGGCGGAGCGCGCCGGCTCGCTCCGTTTCCTCGAACGAATTCTGCGGGAGGATAGAGATGTCGCCGCGGTGGTTCACTTTGACGTGCGAGTTGGAACCTTACAGGACTTTACTTCCTCGCGAGCAGAACTGGCCTCAGCCCTCAATCAACTAAAGATCCCACCACTCTTTGAGGTGGGCACGCTCCTTTACTGCGCGATCCGCGATTCGTCAGAAGGCCTCATGCGGAACAGAAACGGTCGCAAGGCGTTCATTCTCCTGTCCGACGGCTTGGATTTCCAGGGGCTCCGGCGGCGCCTCTTAGCTCGGGACCGCACTTCAATCGTCACCGCTATCGAATACGCTCAGCGGGCTGACACGCTCATCTACTCGATCCTGTACAGCCGGATGATGAGTGGCCATGGGAAAGGTGGCGTTAACATCCACACCGGGCCAGGTCCGAATCGCGGTTCCGCCGTGATGGAACGTCTGGCGCGCGAGACCGGCGGCAGTTATTTCGCGGTAACGTCAGAGGTTTCCCTCGACCGCATTTTCGATCAGATTGAAGAGGAGCTGCGCAATCAGTACAGCATCGGCTATACGCCGGATCGCCCGGCTACCGGTGGAGAATACAGACGGATCAAGTTGACCACGGGCCGCAAGGGCCTGGTGGTCCGCACACGGGATGGCTATTATCCCAAGTGACACCAAGGCCAGATCCGAGCGGTCAATGATCGACCAGCAAAATCATGCGAATCGCGCTGCGGGTCCCCCGAAGCGTGGACGCGCGCAACCAGCGTCTGCGAGAGGCTCGCACGGAATACCAAGGGCCTCACAGCAACTTGCGGCAGCCGTGCTTCGCCCCTTGGGAGCGCTCGCGGTGAAGCGGCTTTGCCCACTTTCACTAGAGGACTGTTGTAAACTGCCCCGGGGCGGTAGGTCCGACTGGATTGTTCGGCAATCGGAAGTTGGGCATCCGACGTTCTAGACGAAAGACGGCCTTATCGGAGAAGTGGATTTTGACGGCGCGTCGAGCGGCATTTCTCTGGAAATCGGGGACATGCGCAGATGTACTGGCCGGGTGCCGCCGGATTGCCGCTCGAATGGCTAGCGACATTCACTGTTAATTTGACGCTCGCGAGGACCCTAAACGGCTACCTTCGGCAAGAAGATGGTCGGATGCGATTGGTCGCCAGCAGGAGACTCTGGGAATCAGAGGAGTTTTGCGCATGCACCTGGATTACAGAAGAGTCATCCTGCGGCCCAGGGAGATGCGGCACGCCTGTCTTTGATGCCTTATAGTGATACGTGGAGCGCGGGAATCCGACGCCGCTCTACTGGGAGGCCGGGGAGGAATCCCCTTGGGAGGAAAGTTATGGATATCGCATTGGTTCCGCTGCTCATTGGGCTCGTCATTGTGCTGTACGTGGTGCTGGCGAGCTTCTTTACGGTGAGGACTGCGCAAGTGGCCGTGATCACCAGGTTTGGCAAATTTCTGCGCGTCGCCGAGCCTGGGCTGAACTGGAAGGTTCCGCTCTTCGATTCGGTGGCCGGATCCGTGAGCCTGAGAGTGAATCAAATCACCCTGACCATGGAAACGAAGACCAAGGATAACGTCTTCGTGACCATCCCGATATCCGTACAGAACATGGTTCGTCCGGACAGGGTCTACGATGCCTTCTATAAACTGTCCGATCCGACCGCGCAGATCAAATCGTATGTGGAGCAGGTGATTCTGGGGCACGTGCCGGGGATGACGTTGGACGAGGTCTTCGCCAGCCAATCCAGCATCGCGGCGGCGGTAAAGAAAGAGCTGGACGCAGACATGTCCACGTTCGGATACGAGATCGTCAACGTGCTGGTGACGGACATCGTTCCCGATGAGAAGGTGAAGTCGGCGATGAACGACATCAACGCGGCGCAGCGCGAGCAGGTGGCTGCCAACGCGCGGGGCGAAGCAGAGAAGATTCTGGTGGTGAAGAGAGCCGAAGCCGAAGCGGAGAGCAAGGCTTTGCAAGGGCAGGGAATCGCCAACCAGAGGAAGGCCATCATCGAGGGCCTGCAGTCTTCGATTGAGCAATTCCAGAAAGTGGTGGAGGGAGCGTCGGCGAAGGAAGTGATGCAGTTGGTGATGGTGACACAGTATTTCGACACGCTGAAATCGATTGGCGAGAGCGACAAGACCAACACGCTGTTCCTGTCGCATTCTCCGGGAGCGGTGAAGGACGTAGGCGACCAGATCCTGGAATCGATGTTGGTGGCGGGGCAGGCCAAGCAGTAGGGCGGACCGCGACGATGCCTTCCGATATCTCCACATAACGCACGAAGATTCGAGTGACGCTCGCGCCAGCCCGTTTTCAGGGAAGGCGCTTGAACGAAGCCGCAGAGAGACGGACGTTTGCAGCGTGATACTGTGGCCTGCGCCGTTCGGGATTGTTATCCTATACGAGGGTGTGGATGTGGCTGAACGCCAGGTTGCGAGTCGTCGGATACGTCGGTGTGTTGCTGCTCTTGAGTGGCCCCGCTCTTGCGACGTCAATAGTGGTTCAAGTCGACGCGCGTCGGGCGCGGCAGTCTCGACATTGCTGAAGATCATGGTGGACGGTACCGCTCCCCACTTGACTCGCGTCCGGGCTGCCGATAGCGTGCTCGCCCACGCGCCGAAATCCATCGAGATAGAAGACATCGAGGTACGGGTGGCGGACATCGAAAGGAACCTGGAAGCATCCAAACAAGGTTGTGATCCCGGTTCAAGCAGAGCGCGAACACACCTGGCGGCGCAACAGGCGCAGGCGATAGGTGACTGGTTTGCGCACCGGATGGCTAGCGATATTGTGAGTTAACACTGCCCGGACGGCGGACTGTCCTCGCGAGCAATGCCTTCCGACCTGAAGTTTCTCCAACCCACCATGTGACAACGGGGCGCCCTCTAGCGTCTCTAAGAGATAGAGGAACATCATGCGCTTCGCCCTCCGATTCCTACCTGTCACAGTCCTCTCCCTTTTGGCCGTGCCGTCGTCCGTCTTTCCGCAAGACAACCCGGACATCGAGGAGGCGAAGTCGATCTTGCGGGAAGCCAGCGCACTCGTGCCTGAAATCGAAGAGTTTCAGCGAGGCAGTCTCGCCTGCAACCTTTCCGGGCAGCAGGTCAAGGCCGGCGATCTGGTAGGCGCTCTCGCGACCGTTCAGCATCTCCCCCTGGGGGCAAACCGCGACTTGGCCCTTTACTGCTCTGCCTGGGGGCTCACAGCTCAGGGAAATTGGCGCGTGGCGTTGCAGAACATCGACGATCTATCCGAGAAAAAGCCTAATTCTCTGGCCTATCTTGGCGTGGCAATCCAGCTCGCCGAAAAACGCGACTATGAAAATGCTGTTACCGTCGCCCGGTTAATCCCTGCGGGACCTGACCGATCCACGTTGGCCGCCGACGCATTGGTGCAAGTCTACGCGAAGCAATTCAAAGGCGGCGATGCTCCCGGCGCTTCGCACACCTTGAACGAAGCCCTCGATATTGTCGAAAACGTCGAGCAGCATCCCACTACACCAGGCTACCTTGCCACTCGGTACGCGAACCTGATCCAAGTCGCCGTCACGAACACCGCCGAACGACTGCTCCAGGGTGCGATCCATGCCGATGGCGGCCCATTGGTCCACAACGGCTCGGAAGAGGCGCAGCGCTCCTTCGACTCGACCTGCCGAAAACTCCATCGCTTCCTCAATCAACCGGAGCGCTGAGTCCGCCAGTTACCCACGAATTCGTCAGACGAGGCTTCCATTCCATCGGTAGTGCAGTCCTACGTTTGAGCTGAATTTTCCCGTGGTGATCCTTGAAGAGAGGCGACGCTAATCGAGCCAAAATATAAATTCTCTTCCGTATATACACTACAGAAACCAACTATAGGTTCTTCCACCTACTGGTTAGCAGAGACAATAAGCTTGCCTGTCACAGTATCTCTGGAGAAGCGTTTCATAAACTTCCAGGCAAGTTCGGCCGTCGTAGGGTGCAGCCAGTGCGGCATATTCTCGATGCTGATCATGCGCATATAATAGTCGCCCTGGTCATTCT
Organism: Bryobacterales bacterium; assembly: GCA_963842505.1. Taxonomy (GTDB): domain Bacteria; phylum Acidobacteriota; class Terriglobia; order Bryobacterales; family Bryobacteraceae; genus PALSA-129. The sequence goes on along the minus strand of CAWJGZ010000001.1, from coordinate 1,322,765 downwards.
TGAAATCACCAATGTAATGATCCACGCCGAGAATCTTCTCCACGGAGGTTCTGTCAAAGGGAACCCCCATTTTGCGCTTCACAATATCGTCACTGGTTGCCGTGGCGTAAAACTCTTCAGCCTTTGGCTCCCGGCATCGCATCGCCCTGAGACGACGTTGCAGGAGATCGATTTTACCCTTACCCGATGTATTAGCCGTGGCAGCAGGCCCCCCCGCCTGCGCTGGCCGGTCGCCGGTGAGTGGAAAGATGTAGGTGAATTCCGTCTGCCCGCCAACGGAAATCATGGGCAGTGTATACTTTCTGAAATTCTGTATCACTTCATCCGAAAAACCTTGACTGCCTGCGGCGCCGCCTCCGGGGAAGGGGCTGGGGCCGGGAGCACAGGCCGCGAAGATTTCAGGATGCGCAAGAGTCACGAGATTGGTTTGGTTGCCTCCCTGTGAGTAGCCCATGGAATAAATCCGGCTTTCGTCCACCGGATATTTGCTCTTTACCTCACTGAGAATCCGCATCACATTGGACACGCTATGGTTTTGCGGAGCCACTACAATCACCTCGTCACGAGCTGCCAAAGGCAGGAATCCGTTGGCCTCCTCCCATTCAATCGAACAGTTGCCGCCATGAAGAAGGAACATGAACGGATACTTTCTGTCTTTGCCTTCCGGTTTATACATGGAGAGCGGCGTATAGCAGGACCAGCGTTCCATGTAAGCGTCGGCTTGAAACAGCTCCTTTTTCAAGCCCTTTCCCAGATTGGCATAGTGCTTTAGCAACTCGGGGTCCATTTCGTTTGTGTACTTGATAAAATTCTCAAACATCACGACAAGGCTTTCGCCCATGAGGCTGTTGATTAATCGATCCAGATCAAAATTGGGTGAGCCTGCCTGTGGCATACGTTCCCGCATGGTCCTTAACTGCTCACCGATGTTCCACACACGTTTGACATCCCACAAATACTTTTTAGGATAATCGTAGGGCTTGGCTGTCGTGCTCTGAGCGGCACTTGCCGCCTTGCTGCGTGTGAGAATATATGGAATCCCGGCAATGCCAGCCGGGATTTTCAGCATCGTGCGGCGACTGATGGTTGCGGCGCTATTGCTGCCGCTTGCTTCGTTAGGTTTCATATAGGTTTTCCTTTCTCGTCTCTTGGCAACCCCAGTTGTAGTCCACAGCAGCCTCTGTGAATGGTGAATTCAATTCCCGCGATTCTCGTTCATCATGTCCAGAAACCCATTGATTACGGCATCTTCCACACAGCCGATCTTGAATCGAATGCCCGAAACCACAAACGCGTTCTTGGCATATTGGTCGTCGCTGGCAATATGACCACCTCCACCGCTATTCGCCTGCGTTACCAGCATGGTGGCCGTGAACGGCGACTCCCTCTTCAAACGCAGCTCGATCTCGTCCGCGGTGTTGAAAGGCAAGGCCGCCAGCGCGATGTGGTTGATCATCAACAGTGCCATTGGAATGTCCGCCGCCGGCGCGTTCTCATACTTGAATGTCCAGGGCCCTTGCTTGTCCGGAGTGTTGTCCCAGCCAGCCGAGATCTCGGCTTTCGGTGTGAAGTGCGGCTCGACCCTCCGCTGCCCGGGACACGAGGTGACCTTTTGGGCCCCCCAGATCGTGGCCCGAGGGGTAGTCCTCCGGATCACTTTCTCGGACACTCGGATGACCTCCTCGGCAAGTATCTTTCCCATCGCGTCGATCAAGCTGAGATCGGTTTCTCTTCTCTTCTGGATGATTTCTCCGCTGGGCCCGTAGGCAAAGTACCAGGTCATGTACCGGGGATTCACGTTTGATGCGCCCCCGCGCGTCCACACTGCGACGGGCTTGCCGGCGTAATATTCCTCGACAAATCGAGACGTGGCGCCGCCAATGTCGCCCGTGCAAGTAAAACCTTCGGGCTGCGCCTGAACCGTCGACATGAGGGAACAGACGATGAAGAAAGCGATCGGCTCACCGGACAAAGCTTCGAACTTCATTACAGACACGGTCTTGTCTGCCGGGCCGTCCGGATTGTCCTCCTCATAATACCCGTAGGGCGTGGGGCCATCCCGGTTCACGTTGAGATCGGAACTCCCTTTCCCGAACCCTACTCGCGCCGACTGAAGGGTTTCTGCCGCTTTGCGAACCGCCTCCATCGTGGCGTTCTCCACAATCGACGTATATGCCGCGGTTTTCGCGTCAGCGTCAGCCACCTGCTTCTCAGCGGTTGGAGGCCTTCCTGTTACGAATGGTGCACTATGTGTATTGTTCACCGTCAGGAGAAAGTTCTCGACAGGAATGCCCGCCTCCGTGGTCACTCGCCGCGCCACTCTATCGTAGAAGGCGGTCGTAATAATCAGGTCATACCCCAGGATGAGCGCACGGCTGACTCCGTTGTCGACCAGAATCGCGCGCACATAGATCCCGTCACGAATGTCGACGAGCCCTCGCGAGCCGGCCTGCCCGCCGGGAATGGGAAGCAGGCTCACGGGTGGCGTGATGTCCATGCGCGCCGCTCCAACCCGCAGGTTTCCAGTGTCTGCGGCAACTGCCGGAGCGAAGTGGGCTTCCCCCAGAAAGACAAAACACATCAAGATGCGACTAAGTATCGAACTATTCATAACGACTTTCTTCGGATTGCTTCATAACCAGCAATCCCCGCTGTAATTGTTGGCGGCGGGTACAAGCTGGGCGAGTTGAAAACAGTTTCGCCGCTTATCGGAAAATTCTGAATCTGAGCCGGGTTCACAATGATTGAGGGTGTCCCGCGAACCGCTGAAAGTTAGCCGGCGGCGGTAAACGCCATCTTACTACGCCACCTCCCGTCGGGTGGCAGATGTCGATCCGTTGAAGATCGCGTCCAAGGCCCAAAGCTCCCGGTAGCCCGTCATCTTCCGAAAGTTCTTCTCAATATCCAACAGCGCCACTGCCAACCAGCGTTTCACCATCCTGCCATCGCGCCATCGGCAAACCCGTCGAGTGCGCATGCGAAGCCCGGCGTGGGGGCTTTCAATGATGTTGGTCGTGGCCTGGCAGCGATGCAGCGATGGGGGTACGTCCAACCGGTTAATGGGAAGCAGTTTTCCATACCCTCCAGCAGACTGGCCGCTGGCGAAGGGTATTTGCGCTCCAACCACTCGGCTAACTTCCGCGGTCGTGCCGTGTCGGCTTTTGCGTCCAGCCGCCATGCTGCCCGCATTACCGATTTCACTTCGTCCTTCTGATCTTCTGGCAGGTGGTCCATCACGCTGCGCAGTTTGTGGGTGCGACATCTCTGCGCCGAGTGCTGGCTCCCGAATAGAAACGTTGACTGGACTGGAGCCGACAACATGATGCAACTTAAACAAATCTTGACTCCATCTGCGGCGGCGTGGGCGGACGAAGATGCGACCCTCATGTCCACTTAAGGAATGGTCGCTTTTGCAGCTTCGGCTTTGATTTCCTGCGCGTCTGCCTGGGTGATCCAGCCGTCTTTGAGCATCCGGTCAACTTCTTCGCTGACTTGCTTCACGTACCGCTGGTGATCTGGGTACAAATCCTTGAGGGTGGCGCGATCGAACGTGACTTTGTGCCCGGACAGTCGGCATTCTCCCTGCCCGCTCGTCTCGTAGTACCTCGCAGTCGGAACGTCGACATAAGGAGTCCGGACACCGCCCATCACATTGCCGAACTTGTCGAGTAGGTATGCTGCCTCAGGCGTCCCCAGCTTGTTCACTTCCAAGTGAGCGGCCCGCGGCGGTGGCGTACCGTTTACCCATCGATCCAGGTTCGCCAACGCGCCATTGAAGATGTAATACGACGGAAAGTCATTGGCGATACCGCCAACCGCACAGTCATAGGACCATCGATTGTTGAATCCCGCCTTCTTGACGTCCTCAACCGGCGGTTCGAACTGGGCCGGATAGCTATAGCCATGGCTCGCGCCGGGAACCTCGTAAATGCGAAAGCGATCGTTCGGATCGTCGCTATCTGGTCGCCTACTTCGGTAAGCTCCCAAGATGAGCACATCGGATTGAGTGAAGATGGCAATGACCGGCACGTTAGAAGCATGAGGCGTGAACCGGGGGTCGCTCGCCTCGACTTCGGACGCGCACTGGTTGATGGGCACAGGCCCGGGTGCGGCGCCAACCAGATAGCCGTCATAAACAGGCTTGCCATTCGCGAGATTTGCCAGCGGATGGATCGCGCCAATGTAGGTCCACAGGAACGCGCCGGTCTGAGAGTAGCCCATGAGGTAGGCGTGCTTTGCGACGAATCCCGGCAGCACCGAGTTCGGCGCGCCACTTTTGACCAGCGCACCAACTTGGCTCAGGATGTCCCACACGAGCCCATTCTCGGTTTCCCGGGAGGAATCAGACGACAGGCTGCCGCGGAAAGTAGCGCAGTTCCTGGAATCGCTGAGCGGAAGCGGATTGGGCCATGACAACGGCGCGTACCGCTCGGCGTCGAAGGTCTTGAGTGCCCTCACTGCATTCGGCTTGCTTGTGACACCGATGTAGGCGTCGCCGCTGCGCAGTAGGTACTCATGCTGCGCCTGCCACATTACATCGAGATCCCAACCTCTGCTCATATTGACGATCTCGACCACGACTCTTCCACTGAACTGCTTTGGGTCCGACGGCCGGCGCACCAGGAGACGTGTCGTATACGGTACGTCCGGAGTTCGAACTCGGACAGCACGATTCTCACCGTACTCGTACACGTTTGCTTTGCCACTAACGAAGAACTCCTCCTCAACATAGTGGTGCTTCGCCAGGTCAATATTCCATGCACGGGCGAACGGGTGAGAGTTCGAGGTTACCGGAATCGGGCCAGTAACTTTTGGGGCCGGCGTTCCGGCCGCTTGCGCGTGCGCTAACATGACAGCCGCCATTGCGCCAGCGAGCGCGACTTGGGCGATTCGACCAGGCCGATGGTTTTTCAGGTTGGCTCCCATGGTCTTCTTTACTCCTTTCCTTTACCCTTATGGGAATTGCGCCGCGGCAGCCTGAGCTTTGATCTGCTGCGCGTCCGCGGGCAGTAGCCAGCCCTCCTTCACAAGTCGATCAACGTCGCGTTGTACCCTCTTCACGTAGTCTGCGTGAGTCGGATACAAGCTCTTCAGCTTGGCATGGTCAAACGGCACCTTCGACATGGCGCACTCGCTAGGCGGCGGTGTGCCCCCCATTTTGGGAAAATAGGTGGCGGTCGGTACGTCGACATATGGCGTCCGCACGCCTCCGACTGCGTTTCCAAACTGATCGAGCTCTGCGGCGGCGTCCGGAGTCCCAGGTTTGACGACGGAAATCAACTGCGCGTGCGGCGGTGGCGTCCCGTCCCGCACCCAGCGCTCAAGATGCACAAGGGCAGCGTTGTAGATGTAATGCGATGGAAAATCACTGCCCACCCTGGGGGGTGCGCAGTCGTAGGTGTACCGATTGTTGAAGCCCCCCTTCTGTATGTCCGCAACCGATGGTTCGTAGGTGGCCGGATACGTATAGCCGTGGCTTGCGCCGGCAATCTCATACAAGCGAAAGCGGTCATTCGGGTCGTCGCTGTCCGGGCGCCGAGCATAGTATCCGCCCATAAAATCCGAATTGGTCATGACAGTGATGACTGGAACGTTGCGCGGCAGGGTAACGAACCGCGGGTCGCCCGCCTGGATGCGGGGCGAACACTGGTTAAGAGGCGTGGGGCCGCCCGCTGCACCAATGAGGTAGCCGTCGAATACGGGCTTGCCGTCCGCCAGATTGGCAAGCGGGTGTATGGCGTTCACATAGGCTTTCAAGAATGCGGCCGTCTGGGAGTATCCCACGCCGTACACATACCGGATGCTCAGTCCCGCCAGTGGTCGACCCGGGACGGCGCTTTTCAGAAGCGCCCCCGTCTGGCTGAAGATGTCCCAAACGAGGCCGTTTTCCGTTTCCCTGGAGGAGTCCGCGGCAACAGTCGCGCAATTCCTAGGATCGCTCAGCGGCAGAGGGTTGGCCCAGGTCAGGGAACCGTAGCGGGCCGCGTCGAACTTCTTCAGCGCCACCACGGCATTGGGCTTGCCGGTCACCCCGACATATGCGTCGCCGCTTCGCAGAATCTGTTCGTGCTGCATCTGCCACAATACGTCGAGGTCCCAGCCCCTCGACATATTGATGATTTCAACGATGACGTTCCCGCTGAACTTCCGCGGATCGGTTGGCCTCCTGACCAGCAGCCGCGTCGTGTAGGGTGCGTCAGGAGTCCGGACCATAACTTTCTTATTGTCATCGTAGTCATAGACGTTGGCTTTGCCGCTTATAAAAAATTCTTCTTCGACATAGCCTGCTTTCGCGAGGTCAATATTCCAGACGTGCGCGAACGGGACAGAGTCCTTAGTCGCGGGGATTGGCCCTTTGACGCTCGGAATGGGCGTTGCGGGCCCGGCGGCGTAACCGATAGAGGCACACACCACTGCTCCCAGGATCAAGCCACCAAGCATTGGGACCATCTTCGAACGAAACCGTCTTCTGACACTAATAGACATACAACCTCCAACAAATCGCTTGCGCTAAACTTATGCCGGTGTGTCTTGACAGAGGGCGGAAACCCGCTTCAAGTGCACCCGGGCTACGCGAATTCAACTGAGTGCGCGCCGTCCCAGGTTGCGGACTCGGGCATCGACTCCGCGGTGGTAACGAACGCGCAATAATGCACCGTCAGACGTTCCCGTGCGGGAAGCCAGCGGTAGGTAGGTACGCCAAATAGACTGCCGCGCTCCACCATTTTTCTGCGCGACTCCAGCAGAGGCGAGACGCCGAACTCCATGCCGCAGGTCAGGCCTTGGCCGTTCCAAGGCGGCGCCGTGCGCAAGTGGTTTTCTTCCCACCTGCCGAGCCAGGGGAAGTCCTCCCGCCGCCAAACATAACCGAACAACACCTTGGTTTTCGGCGACCACGCGAGGAAGCCGGCTTGTTCGCGTTCCGGGTCCATCAGGTGCGTCGTAAACCCTCCCGAAACCGCTTCAGAAGTGTAGACGCGAAGGTCGATTGTCCCGCCGTCTTTCCGCGGGCAGAAAGGCCACATGAATTCTGCGCCACTCTTCTGGGAGCCCTTGTTGTCATTGAAATCCGAATCGATCACCTTCGACCGGCTCGCAGTCGCCCGGAACTGAGTCAGGCCGGGCTCAAGGAATGGAGGGCCTAGGGTCACATGTTGCGTCCAGGCGATGGGACGATCGGAGGGAGACAGGTTCTCCAAGGTCTCCGCGAACCAAACTACGCCACCGCGCGGAGCGACGGAGATCCGCCGTCTAAAGCTCATTTGCGCCTTGACGAGAAGCGTCTCTTGGGTAATCGCACCGGCGGCTCTTGAAATTTCATAAAGCGCCACCGGAGCCTCGCCGTGAACGGGCATGCCAGCAGTGACTTCCGCCTCGCTGGGGGTGCCAAACGTGTCCAAGCACAAGCTGTGTCCCATGATCCCGGCGAGGAGCCGGGCCTCATCTACCGGCCCATATTCGGGATGGGTGGCCGGGTCATAGGTGGAACACTCGATGGAAGGCCAAGGTGGGATCCATAGGGGGTTGATACCCGTGGGCTTGTGCAGTATTTCGGCGACATGGCCGCCTTCCACCGTGACAGTAACACGAATTGCGTCATTTTCGGCCTGCACTGCGCGGCGGCTGTGGAATTCCACTCGATCTATCGGACCTGCAGGCTTCAGATCCAACTTCGCTAAAGGGAAATCGCAACTGTTCACCATAATAGGTTTCCCGAAATCCGAGTAAGATCTCGGCCTTGCACTCTGCTTCCAGCGGGACGTGCGGGAAAACCCCACGAACCGAGCATCGAGCCAGATGGAACCGGGATCTCCGATCCAGTGTGTCCTGGGGACCTCCCCAACGGATCAGCGCGGGTTGATGTCCCGTATCATGTATATGACCTTTGAGAGGTGCCGTCAACAAAATTTTGGGTATCCGTTCGAATACTGCTCCGTTGAAAACGCGTTATGTGATCATCAACATATTGGTAATAAATAAGTTAAGAGACGTTTTTTGATATATCAACTTTTTCTATGCATGATGACATTTGGCATTGTCTTGAACATCGAGCAGAGGTAGTATTCGCTCAGTCATGCATAACGCAAGGACGGCAACAGAGTTTTGGAGAAAACGCGGCAATCAGCAAACCATCTGCAATGGGAAGGACTTATGCGGCTAATCAGCATTGGCGAGATCCTGTGGGACATCATTGGAGACGGTGAGCACCTTGGCGGCGCCCCGCTAAACTTCTCCGTACACGCTGCGCGCCTCGGACACGACGTGTCTTTCGTGAGCGCGGTAGGCACAGACGAGCGCGGAGACCGCGCGCTCGAGGCAGCTTCTGCATTGGGCCTTTCGATGGAGTTGGTTCGGCGTTCGGGCGAATGGCCCACGGGAACAGTGACAGTCACCGTGGCCCCGGATGGCCAACCGACTTTCGTAATCCACCGACCGGCCGCCTACGATTCCATACGGCTCGACGGCTCCGCCCTGGCACGTCTGGCTTCGTGGAACCCGGATTGGATCTGCTATGGCACCTTGCTTTCGATGTATCCGTGCGGGCGAAACGTGCTGTTTGAGACCATGGGAGCCATCCCTCGAGCGCGGCACTTTTATGACGTCAACCTGCGCCCGAACTGTTTCACACCCGAACTGGTGCTGGAACTGCTGCACCGGGCGAACGTCGTAAAGCTCAATGACTCCGAAGCGAGCGCTTTGAGTGCGATGTTCGGAACGGGCGATGTCACAATGGAGAGGTTTTGCCGGGATAACGCCGCGCGACTGGGGTGGGAAGCCATCTGCGTTACTCGCGGCGAGCAGGGTTGTGCTGTGCTGACGGGCGACCAGTATGTGGAAGTCCCTGGGTATCGGGTACAAGTGGCCGACGCCGTCGGCGCGGGGGACGCTTTCGCCGCCGCATTTCTGCACGGTGTCGACTCCGGTTGGACTGCCGCCGAGATAGGCGATTTTGCAAATCGCCTGGGCGCCCTGGTTGCCAGCCGGCCGGGCGGTATTGCCCCGTGGTCGCTGGATGAAGTTCGAGCGCTGTCTGAATCTCGTTAACGGCTCGTGGCAGCGTCTCTGGGGACTCGAACCTTCGAGCCGACGAAAGCGTAGTACGTAATGAAGACGTAGCAGAACAGCGGGACCAACATTGCCGTAGCCATGCTGCGCGTCGCCTCGAAAATCAGTCCCATAACAGGCGTGAAGACAGCGCCACCGATGATGGCCATTACGATCATCGACCCACCGATCTTCGTATTCGGCCCCAGCCCCTTGATTCCCAACGCGAAAATGGTCGGGAACATGAGAGACATGAAGAAGCTCGTCAGGAATATCGACCAGAGCCCGATCCAGCCTGGCAGCAAAACTCCCAGAGCGACCAAAACCATGTTGGCGAGACTGTAGGACCCCATTAGCTTCCTGGGTTCGATGAACGTCATCAGGTACGTCGCCGAGAACCTCCCCGTGGCGAAGGCAACCAGCGTCCCTGTGAGAAAGTACCCTGCGGTCTTTTCAGGAAGGCCCGTGTAGTCCTGGACGTAGGTAATGAAGTAGCTCCACGTTCCCACCTGCGCTCCGATGTAAACGAACTGAGCCAGAACGCCCTGAACAAAGTGCGGGTATTGCAGCAGCTCCCTAAAGCTCCCCTTCCCCCGGTCGCCTCCCGACTCGGATTCCTCCGCAACCTTGGGGAACCTGGTTCTCATGATCAACAATGCGCAGAGAAAAACGACGCAGCCTAGGACCAGGTAGGGTGTGACCACCCGCAGCGTTTCGTGCTGCAAGTATGCTTCATACTTCCCGGCGGCTTTCAGCGCCTCAACCTGTGCCGGTTTCAATTCGATCCCTGAGAAGATGAAGACCGTGCCGACAATGACCCCGGTGATGCACCCCAAGGGGTTGAATGCCTGTGAGAAATTTAAACGCCGCTCGGATGTTCTTGGGTCACCGAGGACTGCGATAAAGGGATTCGCGCCAGTTTCGAGAAAAGCCAGGCCGCTGGCTATAACGAACAAGGCAAACAAGAAGAACCCGTATTGCCGGACGACGGCAGCAGGCCAGAAGAGCAGGGTTCCCGTGCCATAAAGAAGCAATCCGATCACCAACCCTACCTTGTAGCTGTACTTCCGCATGATCAGCGCAGCCGGCAAAGCCAGCAAGAAATAGCCCATATAGAAAGCCGATTGAATCAGACCGGCCTTGAATCGGTTCATTTCAAACGACTTCATGAACTGCTTGATTAGCACATCATTCAAATTGCTGGGGATGCCCCAAAGAAAAAACAATGCCGTCACGAGAACAAAAGGCAGAATGTTCCCAGGCGAAAAAACCCTCGGCTGGCTAAGCGATCGTTCTTCAGAAATCATGATTCTTCTTTCTCCCACGGACCGGCACCCGCCTGTTGCGCGACAATCTTTCCAAACAAGTGATTACGGCCTCGTGTTTCCAGCCGTTAGCGCTCGATTTGCGGCAGGCTCAGCGGCGCGCCGTCGCAATCCCACACCCTCACCGGATGTCGGCTTGTTCCGCAGCGGACTTGATTTTCTGCGCGTCTGCATATGCTAGCCAGCGCTCTTTGACGAGCCTGTCGGCTTCTTGCGCCACTTTACTCAGGTATTGGGCCCGATTCTGATATAGTGCTTGGAAAGTTGTTGGATCGAACGCAATCTTGTGGCCCGAAATCCGACACTCGCCCGATCCGCTGCCTGAGAAATAGGTGGCGATAGGAACGTCTACAAACGGCGTGCGGACACCGCCTACCGCGTTTCCATGCTGGTCGAGTTCCGGGGCCGCGTCGGGAGTTCCGGGCTTGTTGAGCGAGATGCGGTCGGCCCGCGGAGGCGGTGTCCCATCGCGCACCCAACGGTCCAGATTGTCGAGCGCACTGTCGAAGATCATGTATACCGGAAAGTCGCCGGCAATTCCTCCCGCCTCGCAGTTGTAACGCCAACGGTTCGTGAACCCGGCCTTCTCCAGATCGGCGCTCTGCGGCTCGAACTGAGCCGGATAGGTCGATCCGTGGCTGGCGCCCGCAACCTCGTACAGCCTGTACCGGTCCGCGGGGTCGTCGCTGTCTGGCCGTCGCGAGAAGTACCCGTTCACGACGTCGGATTGAGTCAAGATCGCAATCACTGGTACGCGGCGCGGCTTGATGAGGTAGCGCGGATCCCCTGCCGCGATCGGCGCGGCACACTGGTTGATCGGCGCCTGGCCGCCGCTGGCCCCTACTAGGTAGCCATCGTAGACAGGCTTCCCACCGGCAAGTTTGGCCATCGGCTGGATCAAATTGATATACGTCCTCAGCATGCCCCCGGACTGCGAGTAGCCGACAAGATAGACACGCTGTACTGGATACCCAGCCAACGGCTTTTTCGGCGAGTCGCTCCTAAGGAGCGCACCCACCTGGCTGAGGATGTCCCACACTAGCCCGTTTTCGGTCTCCCGCCCTGAATCGGCCGCCACTCTTTCACAGTTCCTGGAATCGTTCAGTGGCAGGGGGTTCGCCCACGACAGCGGCGCGTACCGCTGCGGATCAAACTTCTTGAGGGCTCTGACAGCGTTCGGCTTGCTCGTCACACCGACGTAGGCATCGCCGTTCCGGAAAAAATGCTCGTGCTGCATCTGCCACTGGACGTCGAGATCCCAACCCCTTGTCATGTTCACGATCTCGACGACCACCCGGCCGCTGAACCGACGCACTTCACTCGGCCGGCGCACCAGCAATCGGGTCGTGTACGGCGCATTCGCCGAGCGGACAACGACCACCTTGTTGTCGAAGTCATAGACGTTGCCGCGCCCGCTAACGAAAAACTCCTCTTCAACGTAGCCGGCGGCCTCCAGATCAACGTTCCAAGCGTGCGCCCACGGGTATGAGTCCGCGGTTGCCGGGACAGGGCCAGTTGCTAATGGCACCGGTGTAGCCATACTGTCCACTGAAGGGCGTTGCGCGGTGACAGTCATGGCACTGCCAACCACAAGTAAAGCCACAGATATTAGTCTAAGACCGTGATTTCTGGGGGTTCCGTCTCCTTCAATCTTCATCTTATTCTCCTTTTCGCAACCCTGGCCCAAACCGGACCTAGAAACCGATGTCGGCACGCTGTTCGGCCTCCGTATACGAACACACACCCAACCGGCGGTCGTAAGTACCGCGGTAGCCCCTGCTGCCTCTGATTCGACGCCACGAGGCCGGCTACCACGAGCATGTACAAGCAACATCGGGGGTCTCGAGCCCTCTCGACGCTACTGGTACGGCAGCAATATTACTCGACTTGGTAGTCCGAAGCAATGCCAACTCGCCTCATCATGTGAGAAAGTTAGTATATCAATTACAAATATTTATAATCTATTGAAAAATAAACACTTGTTAGGTATTTTGTCTTCATGTGACGGACACTTGGAAGGTAAGTCCATCGAACCACCTATTGACTGATTCACCAAAAAGCTGTATTCAGTATACGGACCTCTCAGACCAGGGTGTATTGCCGCAAACGGAAACCGATGGGCATCGCAGGATGTTCCTTTAGAGGTTAAGGAGCGGCTGACCGCAACACTTTGCGCAGTTCGTTCCCGACGGTAGCTGCGAGCGGTAGGCAGAAGATATCCCTAGCAAATTGGAGTGTGTCAAATGTTCATCAAAGGGCAAGTCCGAGCACTGCAGTCGGTCCTGCGTTTGTCTCAGTCGATTTCCTGGGGGCGGTCGTCGAGTTCGGGTCGGGCGATTGGCTCCGTGATTACAGCCGCAGCGCTGTTCTTGGCACTCGCGACAGTGCTGCCGGCCCAAGTTTCAACTGCCGATATCGTCGGGACGGTGGCGGATTCTACCAATGCCGTTGTCCCTGGCGTGAAAGTAACAGCCACGAACCTCGCAACGGGCTTGCCATACGTCGGCGTCTCGAACGAGAGCGGCGACTTCTCGATCCCCCAACTACCAACTGGACACTATAGCATTGTGATCGATAAGGCGGGCTTCAAGTCATGGCGCATTGCTGATGTCGCCCTGACAAGCGGCGATCGCTTCAGGGTCAGCCCCCGTCTGGAGCCCGGCAGCATGGAGCAGTCGATTGAGGTTGTCGCCACCAGCGTGGCGTTGCAGACCGACACGGCCACGGTCGGATCCGCTGTTAACCAGACTGAGATTAGGAACTTACCCTTGAACGGAAGGAATCTCATCGACCTTTCCATGTATGTGGCTGGGGCCGACGACTACAAAGGCGGGGGATTCAGCGGCACGCCTGATGACAAGCGTCGCAATTCGACGGTGTCCGTTAACGGCAGAACTGGCGCGGAAAACAATTTTCTGATCGACGGGATGGACAACAATGAGAGGTTTGTCAATACCATTTTGGTAAAGCCTTCGATGGAAGGCGTTGCCGAGATGAGGGTCGTGACCAATTCCTTTTCGGCAGAGTTGAGCAGAACCGGCGGCGCCGCCATCGTCTTCATTACAAAAGGCGGCACCAATGAACTCCATGGATCCGCGTTTGAATACCTTCGCAACCAGGATTTGGATGCGCGACCACCAAACCTGGCGGCCACTGCGTCGAAGCCGCCCTACAAGCAGCACAATTTCGGCGGAAGTATCGGGGGCCCGGTCAAGAAGAACAAAGCATTCTTCTTCGCCGACTGGGAAACGTACATGTCGAACCTCGGAGGTGCGTTATTGGCAACAGTTCCAACCGCCGCGATGATCCAAGGCAACTTCGCGGGTTCTCAGCCCTATTTACGACGTCAACACCACGGTTACGGCCAACGGCGTGAGCACTCGTACTCCGTTTCCTAATAATCAGATTCCCCTGAGCGAGATCAACCCAATTTCGCTAAAACTGATCAATATGTACCCGTTGCCGAATGTACCCGGCACAGGCCTGAGCAACAACTATGACACGAGCGGTGTCACTACGCAAACCGATAACACCTTCGATACGCGCCTGGATTACCGGTTTTCAGAAATGAACAACTTCTTCCTCCGGTATAACTATGATATGATCAACACCCAGCTTCCACACGTATTCCCGGAGACTGCGAATGGCTTCAACCCACTGGGACAGCCTGTAAACGCACGGTTCGGGTATGAATACGGAAATAATGGGTACATGCAACAGCGGGTCCATGGCTTGGCGCTGAATGACACGTACACCTTGTCGTCGCGACTTGTGCTAGTGCTCAGAGCCGGCTATTCGCGCTATCAAAACCATGCTCTGCCGCAGGGTTGGGGCACGAATCCAGCGTCGCAACTCGGAATGCAGAACGTCAACGTGGATCAGATAAGCAGCGGCTTCCCGAACATCTGGGTCTCAAATTTCAGCGGATTGGGCGACGGAAACTTTATTCCTACATTGAACACCAACAACGTGTACACGACCTCAGGGAGCCTTCAATGGTTAAAAGGATCCCATATTGTCAAGTTCGGCGGCGAGTTTACAAGGCGGCAGGTCGAGGACTTCCAGAGCCAGGAGCCGCGGGTCGGTTACCAGTTCACTCCGTCCTTCACGGCCGACCCCAACAACCTCGCCAGCACCGGGAATGCGATGGCGTCATTACTCTTGGGGTATCCAGGCCAGTCGATGCGAAGCCGGTACTTGATCATGCCAGGGTACCGAACGCTGGAAAACGGCTGGTATGTTCAGGACGACTACAGGGTCAACCGCTGGCTGACCCTCAATCTCGGTCTTCGGTGGGACTATTACAGCCCGGTCAGCGAGGCTTTCAACCGCATCAGCAATTTTGACTTTTCCACCGCGGCGATGGTCGTCGCGGGCCAAGATGGCATCGGCAACACGGTCGGCGTCCAAAAGGACCGGAAGGATTTCGGTCCGCGCTTTGGTTTCGCCGCCCAGGTTGACCAAAAGACCGTCATTCGCGGCGGTTTTGGGATAAACTACGCTCCGACGATGTTGGGAACTCCGGGCGCGTTCCGTAATCCTCCCTTCATTAGCGCGTTTACGATTACTCCGAACAACATTACGCCCATTAACAGCATCTCCGATGTTCTTCCCACCCTCGCTCCAGTCGCTTTTTCCAATTTCTCCGGATCAGTAGCGGCTGTTGCTTTTAATTACAAAATTCCCTATGTGGAACAGGTGAACATCACAGCGCAGCGTCAATTGCCGCTGGGACTGTTTTTGAGCAGCTCGTATGTCGCATCGCTTGGTAAGCGTCAGAGCGGGTCGAATGCGAACCCCGACGCGAACGGGGCCGCGCCGGGCGCAGCTCCCCTCCAAAGCCGGCGGGTTTACACTCTGATCTATCCAAATCTAGCAGATATTGATACGGTACGAAACTACTACACAAGTTCTTACAACGCTTTGCAGACCACTCTGGAGATGCGCCTTAGCCATGGCATGACTTTGAACGCGAATCACACCTGGGCGCATACTCTAGATAATAGCCAGTATCGTTATGTAGCATACTCGGTCCCAAGTACAGTTAAGGAAAGCTCAGCCAGTGACATGCGGAATCGTGTGGCTGTAACCTGGAGTTTTGATGTGCCTTACAAGGGGACTCCCAGCAGGTTCTATTCAACGCTCTTGAGGAACTGGCGGATCAACGCCATTGCTACCGCGGAAACGGGCCTACCATTCTCAGTCACTCAGACTTCCACGCAGACGAATAGCGCAACTGGTACTAACCTTCCTAATCTAGTGTCGTCGTTTCGAGTGCCACACGCGTCAATGGCTGAGTGGTTCAACCCAGCCGCGTTCGTGGCGCAACCCAACTACACCTGGGGAAATGAAGGCTTTGACCTCCTGAACGCACCGGGCTTTTGGGACGTGGACCTAGCCCTCCACCGGCAGTTCAAAGTCACGGAGAGGATCACGATGCAGTTCCGGTTCGAATCGTTCGACTTCACCAACACGGAGAACCCCCAGCGCACCGGTGGCCGTGCTGGGGCAGTCAGGGTTTGGGTCAATCCTTACCCATATCACAACCTCGACCACTGGGAGCCGGCGACAAGAGGTGGCGCTGAAGTTGCTGTTCTGAAGTTGCGAATGGTGAGTTATGACGAAGGGTAAAGAGACTGTGATAAAAACGAACTACCGTCTGGGAAGAGTAGGGATGTTTGCAGTTCTGGCGGCGTTGTCCTCTTTGCCGCTTTTCGCTGCCATCGATGGCAAAGTCAAAGTTGACGGTGGCACCGTCGTGGGCATGCCAGTGTTCTGGAGTTGGGGTGTCTGGTCGTTTCGTGGAATTCCATACGCCGCCCCTCCGGTTGGCAACCTGCGTTGGAAGCCGCCCCAGCCTGCTGCGCCGTGGCAGGGTGTGCGGATGGCGGACCAGTTTGGGCCCGCTTGTATGCAGGTATCGAGAGCGGTGAAGCACACTCCCGGGAAGGATGATGGGGCCGTGGATTGGTGGGATGGCTTAAGCGTGATGAGCGAAGACTGCTTGTATCTCAATGTCTGGACTGCTGCCAAGACACCGACCGATCGCTTGCCAGTCGTCGTATGGATCCACGGCGGTGCAAACCGGGACGGCGCCGGATCGGATCTGGGCTATGATCTGGCCAAGCTGGCCAAACGGGGAGTCGTGGCCATAAGTGTAAATTACCGCGTAAACGTCTTCGGCTTTTTGGCCCACCCCGAACTGACCAAGGAATCCGAGCATCACTCCTCCGGCAATTATGCCTATCTCGATCAGATTGCGGCGATGAAGTGGGTGAAAAATAACATTGCGGGATTCGGGGGCGATCCCGGCAACATAACCGTGTTTGGCGAGTCGGCTGGAGCTAGCGCCGTCTCCGTCCACGTGAGGAGCCCCCTGTCGAAGGGACTGTTTCAACACGCAATCGCGGACAGTGGCGGTAATGCCGGTCGGTGGTCCCCGCTTGCAGAGGTGGAGCAGGCCGGCGTGAAGTTCGCGGAGTCTGTGGGGGCCCATTCGCTGGCGGAGTTACGAAAGAAGCCCGCGGCGGAGTTGGTGAAGCTCGATTCACCGGCGGCCGCTAATGTAGATGGTTGGGTGATTCCTCAAGGAGGCATGACGACTTACGAGCTTGGCCAACAGAACGATGTTCCCTTGCTTCTTGGGGCAAATGCCGCTGACGTCCCCAACACCCCTTCAGTCACTGCTGCATCCGCGAAGGCGGATGCAAAAGCGCTTTATGGGGATATGGCGGATGACTACCTGAAGCTCTATCCGGCTGATTCCGACGCTCAGGCTCAGAAGTCTATCTTCTTATTCCTCCGGGACCGAATGTTCTGGAGCATGAAGACCTGGGCGCTTCTGCAAAGCAAGACGGGAAAAAACAAAGCTTACCTTTTCCATTTCACGCACGTTGCTCCCGCTCCCGAGGGAGCTTTATACTCCAATTGCTCTACCTGCGGGTTCGACGCGTTCCACAGCTCGGAGCTGATTTACGTCCTCAACAATCTCCATCTTCGTGATTGGCCCTGGACTGATGTCGATCGCAAAGTCAGCGACACGGTGCAAAGCTATTGGGTCAACTTCATAAAGACGGGTAATCCCAACGGACCCGGCCTTCCCGAGTGGCCAGCCTATGACGCAAAGACTGATCTAGTGCTCAAGATCGGCGATACCCCCCATGTCGACACAGCACCGTACGCGGCGGGCGTTAAGTTTCTGGATGCGCTGAACGCAAGGCAGCAGCAAGCTGCCGCAAAGTCCGCCAAATAAGTCGGTTCTCTGATACGATTTGGAAAACACCGCTCGCGCAAGCCGTGCAGAGTCTGGCGCTAACGGATTCGGCAGTCGAGGTTGTGACAAACGCTGAAAAGTTGTAATATCAGGTTACGGTCATGGCTCGCACCGACAAAGGCCCCGTTCACAAATATCAGCAAGTCCTCGTTCGCCTCGAAGAGGACATTCTCGCTGGCAAATACAAGGTAGGCCAAAAGCTGCCTAGCGAGGCAAGTTTGATTCGCCAGTTTCAAACGTCGCGGATCACTGTGGGACGGGCGATCCGCGAACTCGGGAGCAAGGGGCTCGTCGAGCGGCGCGTGGGTTCGGGAACATATGTTCGTGCGGAGAAAACACCCGGACTACTGTTCGGGCTACTGATTCCGGACCTAGGACAAACGGAGATCTTTGAGCCGATTTGTCAGGGAATGGCCAGCGCGCCGCAGGCGGCGGCGCATGCCCTGCTATGGGCTAATGCTACGCCTCGCTCTGCCACGAAATCTGCCACTAAAGAAGAGCAGGCATGGCAACTTTGCAGACAGTACATTGCAAGAGACGTTTCAGGGGTGTTCTTTGCGCCGCTGGAACTCACGCCGGAAAGTGAAAGCACCAACCTTCGCGTACTGGCCGCATTGGAGAGTGCTGAGATTCCGGTCGTGCTGCTGGACCGCGAAGTTCTGCCCTATCCCCGGAGAGGCAAGCACGACTTGATTGGCATCGATAACCATAGGGCGGGATTCATGGCTACCGAACACCTGCTCCAACTCGGCTGCCGACGCATCGGTTTCCTCTCCTACCCCCGCTCTGCATCGACAGTTGCGATTCGGATATCGGGGTTTCGCGAAGCGCTGTCCGTCTCGGGCGCGCCGTATGAAGCAGAGTTTGTTCAGCGGCTCGACCCTTCTCAGGAGCCCGAAGTGCGGCAGATGGTCGAATCCATTCACCCGGACGCGATCATTTGCGCCAACGATCGGACTGCCGGAATTCTGATGCACAGCCTGATTGCACTCGGCTATCGCATACCGGACGATATCCGGATTGCCGGGTTCGATGACGTGAAGTACGCCCGCCTGCTGCCGATTGCACTGACGACCATACATCAGCCCTGCAGGAACATCGGAGAAGCGGCGATGGCGGCGATGCTGGAGCGCGTTTCTCGGCCGGATATGCCCGCCCGTGACATTTTGCTAAGCTGCAGATTGGTGGTGCGTGACTCGTGCGGAGCCGGTCTAGGGGAAAAAAGAAAATAGGGATAACGTCTCAGAGAAAGCTGCTTTACCGAAATCCTCCATCCGCGGTTCGTATCAGCGTCGGTTCCGCGGAACCTATTTGCCACGCCCGGGGACTATAGAATCTCAGGACGCAAATCCGAAATCCCCCGCCTGGTTAACACCACAGAGAAACCCGCTCCACCCAAATTCTCCATTCGCGTGTTCGTATTAGGGTTCCTCTCGGGGAGCCACCCCCAAGCCCTTTCTTTTCAACACACCCATAGAAAACACGCCAGTTCCTGCGTGATGCGCCACGTCCCGTCTCAAAAAGTAAATTAGTAAATTTCCTGAGGCTTACCCAAATTTCCTATTCCATGACATGCGGGGTACCCCCAGTTTCCCCCCAGTTGGCTGCCCGCGGATGTCCAGCGAGGGTTGGCACCCGAAATGGCCAGAGGGCGCGCACAGGGGCGCGACGTCGCGTCCGAGGGGCGTTGGTGGTAGTTGTGGTGGCCTTCGGCGCCCCACGGCCGCCCACCGCGTCCCGTGGGCGTCCCCAGCGCGCACTTTGTCGTCGCCCAAGGCATCGCGCCGGAAGCTCGACCTTGCCTTTTGGGCCTCGCCAGAGGGAATGTCATGACCACGCGGCAACGCCGCGCCAGGAGATTCCACAATGGCGTCGAACGCAGAGGGACCAGGCAAGACCCACCTGACCGGGCGGCTTTCAGGTGCGGAGTCGTTGTTTGCGGGGGGGCCGACGGCGTGAAGTTGCCAATCTACAAGCATTTGCTGGAGGTCAACGCCGGCTTCGATCAGGTGATTCGCGCTCTGGCGGTTCTCCGAAAGCACGAAGCCTTCCACCGCCGGGAGCTCGATCATTACATCGCGCTATCGAAGGAAGCTCGCGCGGCAACGAACTCCTACCTGACCGGAGTCCTGGAGCGGAACGAAACGGACGAAGCGGGACGCCGTTTCGGGAAGCGACGAACGCGGGAACAACAGGAAGAATCGGGTTCGAAATAATCGAGGCCGACGAACGCCAGGAATTTCAGTTCGCCTGGGTGATAAACTTGCTGCGGTGCCAGCCCACTCTGATTTCCTTCAAGCCGCACTGATCGGCTACCAGGCCGAGATAACCCGCATCGAACAAGCAATGGCCGAGATCCGTGCTGAGCTTAGTGGTTCTGCCGGCGCCACCTCTGCGACGCCTTCGAGAGCGAAACGGAGGATTTCGGCTGCGGGCCGCAAGAGAATGGCGGCCGCCCAGAAAAAGCGATGGGCCGCATTCCGCCAGCAGAAGTCGGCGAAAACATAACGTCCAGATCGCAATGCCCATCACGGTCTTTGAAGCCAAAGGCATCCCGGCCACGCGGAGGGAGCGCATTCAAGCGGCGGTCGAGGCCGGCGGGAAGAACGTTGCTGGGCCGTACGAAGCCTGGATCGCGGCCGATCCGTTCCGAGGCGGATTCAAGGTTCTGATCACCGGGCCGCACGGGTTTGAACGGACCGTTTTCTTCGCGACAGATGATGCCCCAGCCGTCATTTCGGAGCAGCGTCAGAGAAGCGCTTCGTCCGTCGGATCGGCGTCAGCAATATGATCTGAACGATCCGCGCCACCCGGTCAATGCGGGCTGGCGGCGGTCCGATCTGCCCGAAGGCCAGCGCCGCGTTCGCTTCCGGGTGACCATGCCGGACGTTCCGAAGGTGGCGCCGCCGCGCGCGGAACTCACGAACCGCGAGTTCATGGGCGGGATTCGATAAACGGCTCCGGTGGTGGGCATCGGCCGCAGGCGGGCGCGAAACGTGGGTGGCGTGCAGCCCTTCAAACGCGGAATTCTGCCCCTGGCAGAGGCGCCTCGTGTTTTGAACGACGAATGCCGCCAACCTTGCGGCTGGCGGCGTCGATGTTGGACCTTGCCTACTTGCCAGCGATCTTGTAGGTCCGGTCGCCGGCATCGTTCTTGGTGGATTCGACCTTCAATCCCATCCGCTTCCCGACAGTGCCGGAGATGAAGCCCCGGATGCTATGGTTCTTATGCCGACATCGGCATAAGGCCCATTATGCCGACGTCCAGATTATGCCGACCGGTGTTGGTAACCCGGCCTGTGGGGCGGGGATTGCGGCGATGAAGTCGGCATAATCAGTGACGTTTGACCACATGCTACGGTCTCCTCTTTCAAATCTAGAAGAGGAGTTTTCATGTTGGTCAAACCCATCGAAGCACCGGCCGTATGCTCACGCGATGCCCTTTTGCAGGACTTTGAAGGCGAACTGTTGCAGCAAGGATACCCACCAAGTACCGTTCACAGAAAGAAGAGACTGTTTGCCGATCTGAGCGATTGGCTGCAAACTCAGGAATTAACCGCGGGCGATCTGTCATTCCGACTGGCGGATCGTTTCTTACGCGACCGCAGATCGGCAGGCTTCGCTAGACACAAGACGCACAGGACCCTGCGTCCGATCCTTGATTATCTCCATCGACTGAAGCTAGCTCCTCCCCTTGAGGCGCCTGTGCGCGAAGGCCCTTCAAGCGTAATTCTGGACCGGTACCGGCGCTTTTTGACCATGGAGCGTTCCTTGATAGCCACTACGGTCGAGCGGTATATCGATCGTCTGCGCCCATTTCTGGATAGCAGGAATTCTGCAGATGCCCTGGAGCTTGGTAACCTGCGCCCGGCCGATATCATCTCGTTTGTGGTGGCGCGGTGTCCTCGCGAAAACAGCAGCACGGCGAAGTTGACAGTCACGGCGCTTCGGTCGTTCCTTGGCTTTCTTCATCTTGAAGGCATCACGGAAAGATCGCTCGTCTGCGCCGTGCCATCGGTTGCCCGTCGCCGATTGGTGGGTTTGCCCAAGGGACTTGAGCCCGATCAGGTTCAGCGCCTACTTGCGTCATGCCATGCGAATACCCCCGTCGGCTGTCGGGACCTTGCCATTCTGACCCTGCTGGTCCGGCTGGGACTACGACGCGGCGAGGTCGCAAAGCTCATGCTGGACGATATCGAGTGGCGAGCGGGCACGATCGTAGTGCGCGGCAAGGGAAACTGTATAGAACGCATTCCCTTGCCGCAGGACGTCGGTTCTCAGGCTGGTCGAATACCTGAAACAGGCCCGCCCCATGAACGCACTGGGCCGGGCCGTATTCGTAAGGTGCGTCGCTCCTTATCACCATCTCACCGCGACTCGCGTGAGCACGATCGTGGCGGATGCTGCGCGGAGGGCCGATCTCGGGCGCGTCCACGCGCATCGCCTGCGCCATACCGCAGCTACGCAACTTTTACGTACCGGTGCCTCATTACCGGAAATCGGTCAACTCTTGCGTCACGTTCGTACCGAGACAACAGCGATCTATGCGAAGGTCGACCGTAACGGCTTGCGCATGATTGCGCGCCCATGGCCGGGAGACGTCCAATGAGCGCCATTCGCCAAGCTCTCACAGAGTATCTGGCCATGCGCCGCGCCCTTGGTTACAAGCTTGACAAAACAGAGAGACTTCTCGGTCAGTTCGTTTCCTTCGTCGAAGATCGCGGCGAAAAATGTCTGACAACCGAAACGGCGCTGGCCTGGGCAACTCTCCCCGCAGGCGCCGACGCGAGTTGGACTTCCAGACGACTTGCCGAAGTTCGCATCTTCGCCCGACACCTCCATGGGATCGACCCTGCCACCCAGGTGCCGTCAATGGGTATCCTGCCAGGTCGAGCGCGCAGAGCAACACCGTACCTCTACTCGCCACACGAAATCTCGAACCTGATGTCGGCGACAGCGATCGTGCGCGGGTCCCACTTGCAGGCAACGTATCGGACACTGATTGGCGTGCTGACGGCAACCGGAATGCGTGTCGGAGAGGCGATCGGCCTCGACATCGATGACTTCGACGCGATCAATGGCCTGCTCACGATCCGCAACGGCAAATTCGGCAAGTCCCGCGAATTGCCGTTGCACCCAACCGTGGTCACGGCCCTGCAGAACTACTTGCGCCGCGATGATCGTCCTCATCAGGCGGGCACGTCGGCATTGCTGTCGTGTTCGGCAGGCAGGCGGCTCCGCTACAAGAACGTGCTGCCGACATTCCGGAAACTGCTACGCCATTGCAGTATCTCACCACGTTCGGCCGCATGCAGGCCGAGGATCCATGATCTCCGGCATGGCTTCGCCGTCAATACCATCATCGATGGCTACAAGGCAGGCGAACCCGGGACCCGCATGGCGATCTTGTCAACCTATCTCGGTCATGTCGACCCTGCCAATACCTACTGGTATCTGTCGGCCGCACCGGAATTGCTGGGGCTGGCCGGCGATCGGCTTGAGCGCCACCTTGGAGGTGACGCATGACCGCACTTGCCACGACTTTGCAGGCGTTCTTCACTGATCGCCTCGTCCGTCAGCGTCAGGTCAGCCCGAACACGCTCTGTGCATATCGGGATACCCTGCGGCTATTGCTGGTCTTCGCATCAGACAGGAAAGGCAATGCCCCAAGCAAGCTGGATATCGACGATCTTGATGCTTCGCTGGTCGGCGCCTTCCTCAACGACTTGGAACAGCAGAGAAAGAACAGCGTGCGCACCCGCAATGCGCGGCTTGCTGCCATCCGTTCCCTGTTTCGATACGCGGCGCTTCGGCATCCAGAGCATGCTTCTGCCATCGAGCGCGTTCTTGCCATTCCACCAAAGCGCTTCGAGCGACGGCTCGTGACTTTCCTGACCGAGGCGGAAATCAACGCCTTGCTCGCCGCGCCCGATCGGTCGAAGTGGGCCGGGCGGCGCGACACCGCACTGTTCAGCCTCGCTGTCCAGACCGGTCTTCGGGTGTCTGAACTGACCGGCCTGTGCTGCGCCGATGTCCATCTCGGATCCGGCGCGCATGTGAGTTGCAACGGGAAGGGACGAAAGCAACGGATCACGCCGCTCACCTCGGGCACAGTCGCCGTCCTGCGTTCCTGGCTGGCCGAGCGGGCCGGTCAGCCAGAAGCCCCGCTGTTCACCACTCAGACTGGAAGAAGACTCAGCCGGGACGCTCTCGAGCACAGGCTTGCCAAATACGTTGGGAAAGCCACCGACGTTTGTCCGTCGCTGGCACAAAAATCGGTGACCATGCATGTATTGCGGCATTCAGCCGCCATGCGATTGCTGCGCGCCGGCATCGACACCTCGGTGATCGCACTCTGGCTCGGCCACGAACAGATCGAGACGACCCAAATCTACCTGCACGCGGATCTGGAGATTAAGGAACGCGCTCTGGACAAGACAGCTCCGATAGAAACAAAACCCGGCCGTTTCCGACCGACCGACAAACTGCTCGCCTTCCTGGAGGCTCTCTGATTATGCCGACTCCATCGCAGCGATCACCGCCCCACAGGCCGGGTTACCAACACAGGTCGGCATAATCTGGACGTCGGCATAATGGTTCTGCCAGCCGGTGGCCTCGGCGATCTCGCCCATCGTTGCGCCGTCTTTCCGGCGCAGGAGGTCCAGGACGATGGCCTTCTTGAAGAACTCGCGCGGGATCGCGGCGGTGCCCGTGACCTTCTTGGTGGAGGTCTTGGCGGCGGGCTTGGTGGCTTTCTTGTGGCCCTTCTTGCTGGCGGGCGGGCTGACCCTGGCCGCGACCGTCGCCTCGGCGACCGGGGTGTCCTTGCCCTTCCTGGCGACCTTCTTGCCCCTGGGCGTGCCCTTCGTGTTGGTCGCCTGCTTGGTCGAGGTGGCCTGTTCCGGCGCAACGTTCGCGCCCTGTGCCGCAACGGTGGCGGCGGTGTCGGTGGTAGCTGCGTTTTCGGTCGTCATTTTCGTTTAATCTCCTTCTGCGGGATTACCGCGTCACGGACATCCATCACTCCGGTGCGCCCGGAAAGCAAGTGGATTCTGCTCAATTCGGCGAAGGCGATGGGAAAGCGATGGAGGGTAGATTTAGGCGCGGAGGAATAGGAGTCTCTCGGGTGCCTGCGAGCCACTAAGAGGACTGAAATGAACGAGTTGGCATTGGCAAACCGAGCGGCGGACTGGCGTAGATTGAAGGCCCTGGTCCTGGATCGCGTTTCCTCCCCAATTACGAAGCGGGTTTACAACCTGGGGCTGAACGAATTTTTCGCCTGGTATGCCCTGGAGCCGCGGCCAGGCTTCACCAAGGCGACCGTGAGCGCCTGGCGCGTAGCCCTGGAGGCCCGCGGCCTCGGGTCCGTTTCCATCAACGTGCGCATCACGGCGGTGCGGAAGCTGGCGGTCGAGGCCGCCGACAGTGGATTGCTGGCACCGGAACTGGCCGCCGGCATCGCGCGCGTCAAGGGCGCGAAGTCCATCGGCGTGCGAACAGGAAACTGGCTGAGCGTTCAGCAGGCACAGAAACTTCTGAACGCGCCGGATGTCACCACCAAGAAGGGACTGCGCGACCGAGCCATGCTCGCCATCCTGCTTGGCTGCGGGCTTCGCCGGTCCGAAGTGGCCGCGCTGACGCTGCAGCACATCCAGCAACGGGACAACCGCTGGTGCATCGTGGACCTCGTTGGGAAGCACGGGCGGGTGCGCACCATTCCGATGCCGACATGGGTGAAGGTTGCCATCGACACATGGACGGGGCCGGCTGGGATTACGCGAACCGGCATCATCGCAGGATTTGCCCGGTCGACGCCGCACGATGGATATTTCTTCGATCACCCCGACGAAGTTATAGCCGGCGCGATTCCACCACCCCGCTTCAACTTGGCAAACCTCGCCGCAGTTGCCAGGCACGTCGGCAGTCTGGTCCTGGAACAAGCGCAACTCGACTACCCGTCGAACCTGGCGTCGTTCCTGGCCGAAAACGGGAACACCATCGAGGCAAGCGTTAACGATCTGATCGCGCGGATTCGAGCTGCCGTCCCTGGAACCATGCAACGCGCGGCCGAGATCTTTCGTGACGTCGAAGGTGTCAATGCGGACTGGTTACAGAATGTCACGGAGAGCTTTCCCGCGGGCGTACGCAGCGCTATCGAGCAGCGGGGCGCTCTGATCGCCGAGGCCGCGCGGCACATGAGCGAACTCGGAAGAAGGGTGGGCCTGAACCGGGCGGAGGAAGGCGCCGAATCGAGCTACCGGAATCTCGCCAGGAAACTGAGGTCGGACTACAAGTACGCCTACCTGCCCACGGTCCTGGCAGAGGCTGGGCTGCTACCGGGTTATGCTTTCCCGGGCGATCCCGGTTCGCTGTCCCTGGCGCTCGATCCCGACGTTGTCTTCGCCGGCCGCCTGCAAGCTCAGCGGGAGTTCTGCCCCGGACAGATCGTATATGCCCGCGGCCACCGCTGGAGCGTGAAGGGATTGGCCCTTCATCGGCCAGGCGCTAGCGGCACGGGACGCGGCCCTGAACGGTTCGCATTTACCGAGTGTCCGTCGTGCAAACTGGCGCAGGCCTCCGGCAACAACTGCCGCCGCTGCAATGGCGAGCTTGCCGGAGCGGATCAGACGGCGCTCGATGCGGCAGCATTTCAGTCCTGGCCGGAGGAAGTGGAGCCGGAGAGTGAAGAGGAACGCTCTCAGGGCGTGTACGATGTGCGGCCCCATCCGCAGCGCGATGTGGCGTGCACTGCCTGGACGTTGGGCGAGTGGCGGCTGGAATTGCGCCGGCAGGAATCGATCTGGTGGATCAACCACGGTCCATTTTCCGCCGATAACGACGGCGATGGCGTGGCGGTCAACGGTCCGGCGCAGGGCTTCCGTCTGTGTCCGACGTGTGGCGAACTCGTAAGACCCCTACCGCAGCCTCAGGCCCCCCGCCGTGGCCGCAGGCCGGCGCGCGATCCGCGAGCGGCACTTGATCCACACGCGCAGCGATGCAACGGCCAACCACAGGTGTTCACGCTGGGACACCAGATGCGTGGAGACACGCTTAGGCTGGTAGTGAACGGATTGCAGGAACTCGGGGACGAAGGGGTCGCCTGGGCGTGGTCGGTCGGCACGGCGCTGCTGGAAGGTGCGCGGAAACGTTTCGAGCTTGACGATGACGACCTGGACGTCATTGTCCAGACCGTACGCGACGACCACGGGGCAACGCGTGCCCTCGAAATACTCTGGGTTGACATGGTAACGGGCGGCTCTGGCATCTTTGACGCGCTCGTACGTGATTTTCCGAGGGTTGCACAGGAAGCTGTGCGTCATTTGGATGGGCACGACTGTCCTACGGACCCGATTGCGGCGGATCCGAGGAACCACACGAACAATCCGATGGCGCCGAGGCGCCAGCCTGATCCCCTTGTACCCAATTGCCCTAATTGCGACCCCATTCCACGGTAGAACAGGAACCCGCGCCAGCAACCGCCGGTCCAGGAACCCCCAATGGTGGTGCCCAGATCGCCCGGGGGGCGGTACACCGAGATGATCTTGGGGGGCCACTTTGCACCTCCGCGGTCGGAACCGAAGCTGTAGGCCAAGCGCTAAGGCGTTGACCTTACAAAAACCTTCGGGGTACTATTCAGGCAGGTGAAATACCTCACAACCACAGAAGCGGCAACTGAACTTGGTATTTCGCGGCGGCGTGTGCAGGTTCTCATCGCCGAGGGTCGCATCAAGACGGAGCGGTATGGAAAGCAGCACCTGATTCGGCCGTCCGCCCTGAATGCCGTCCGGCATCTAAAGCCAGGCCGTCCGCCAAAGCCACTAAAACCATAGTCAGAGACCGGTCGCAGCATCACTTGCCGAGGTTCTTGCGCGTGCCCCCAGAAAGCATTGACAGCCTCACTGAAAAGCCTGATAATTATTCGTAATTAGCGAATAGTTTAAAACGATGCTCGCTACAGCCACAAATCGACACCAAACACGGGCTACAGCGACGCGGGCTTCAGCCCTTATAGCCGGTTGTCCCCCTGGTGGCGGAGCGGCTTGGGCAGTGCCTTTCAGTTGAACGAAGGTCCCTGGAGCCAATGCGCGGAGCGTCGCATGGTACGGCTGAGCGCAGCGGTGGATCGAAGGAGACGGGAACTGGCCGCTCGCCGCAGGCCGCGTGATAATCCCAGAGACGCAGGAAGAAAAATGACGACGAAACAGGAACAAACAGAAGAAATCGACGACAATCTTTATCCGTACCTCACATTGGCGGCGCGGATTCCGGTGGTGGTTCAAGAACCCGACGACGTGGCCACCAAAATTGACGGGGAGATTCAGCTGCGGCTCGACTATGATGGAACCGAAACCCTGGCAGGCAAATTCAGGGCCTATTTCGTGAGCCTGTCTGGCGCGCACGAATATGGTTTCCCGCTGTTCGATGTCCTCGACGCCGATGCCCACACCGCGGAGTATTGTGCGATTTTAGGAGATCCAGATGAGAAGGACATTTCTCAGAGCTGGAGTCCGCTAGCCCAGGAACTGTCCGACGAGGCGTTCGGCCTGAATTTGCTGATTGTCGATCAAGTGAAGATAGAGCCGCAGTTTCGCGGTAAGCGCCTCGGGCTTTTTGCCGTGCGTCGCCTGATCGAAACGCTGGGCGACAGTGTGGGGCTGGTCGTCATTAAACCGTTTCCTCTGCAGTACTGCGGTTGCGAGGATCCAGACTGGATTCCACCCCACGGTGTGACTGACAAGCGCGCGGCGATTGCTGCAGCCCGCGCCAAGCTCGGAGCCTATTGGGGCGCTATGGGATTTCGGGAGGTGGGTGGCGGGCTGATGGCGTTCAACCCAGGACTCGTGAGTCCCAACATGGAAGAGCTGGCGAAAGTAGACTGGCACAGCCGCAAGCCATTCCCGAGGAGACGGCAGCGGCACTCTCACAGGAGCCGCCCTATTGCGCGAAGTTGATCCAACTAGACTACCAGCCATAGTATTGTCTGCTTTCTTTTTGAGACGAAAGGATATAAGTGCAATGACGCACCACAACTGCCCGTCGATCGACGAAATTGAGCTGTTCAGCCTTGGCCGGATCAAAGACCCGACGGTGGCTGCCGACATCCAGGAGCACGTCGAAACCTGCGAACTCTGCCAAGAGGCGCTGAAGAAAGCTGATCGGTTCACCGGATTCATGCAGGCCCTCCGCCAATACAGCCCCAAGAAATGAGCTGGCGGCGACGCACGGGGCATCCCGCACTATCCCGCACTTCGCCCGTCCATCCCGCATCTTTCCCGCCGCCGTCTGCCCTATGTCAAACTCACCGGACGGCCGGCACCGGGAGCAGGACCAGCGGATGTCAAAGCTAGGCCGCATTTTTCACCCCGATTATGGTACACGGTGTACTGTTATGTGCCGGGCCATTCCCCGCACTCCCTTTATTCCCACTGAAATTCCGGCACCGCGTTGATGCTAAATGGTTTAGAATTGTGTGTTGTGGTCTAATGCGTATGTCGATGGGCGAACCCGTTGGTACGGTGATTCAATAGCCCGGGTATCGCTCACGGCGATTCGGAGACACTGTCCTTATGAAGCCAGAACAGAATGCAGCACCCGCCGCTTCCACGTTCAACTCAATCAAGGAAGTCGATGCCAACCTGAGGGCCCGCATGGAAAAAGTCGTCTCGGAACTGCAGCACGAGATGGCCGCTATCCGCACCGGACGCGCCTCGCTGGGGATTTTGGATCATATCCGGGTGGATTACTACGGCGCCCCGACGCCGCTCAACCAGGTAGCCAACCTGCACGTCCCGGAGCCTTCGCTGATCACCATCCAACCGTGGGACGTTTCGCAGATCGGGTCGATTGAAAAAGCCATCCGCATTTCGGACCTTGGCCTCAACCCGGCCAACGACGGCAAGATCATTCGCCTGCCCATTCCGCCGCTCACCGAAGAGCGCCGCAAGGAGTTGGTAAAGAAACTCCATACCATCGCCGAGCACCATTGCGTTTCCGTCCGCAACGTCCGCCGCGACGGCAACGAAAACGTGAAGAAGCTGCTGAAGGACAAGAAAATCACCGAAGACGACGAAATGCGGGCCCACGACGAGATCCAGAAGCTGACCGATCTCTGCATGGGCAAGATCGACGCCGCCGCCAAAGCCAAAGAGAAAGACATTATGGAAATCAAGTAGCCCGTAAGACAGGCGAGAACGCCTGTCCACGCGCGAGTCGGCGTCCCTCCGCACGCCGGTTCTCTGTTACAGGGACGCTATGCAGCTCGCGATACGGCTACTCCGGGAAACTGACGGCCGCTGGATAGCGGACGTCTCGGAGCCGCCTGGCTTGACGGTGTATGGGGCAAGCGCGGAGAAAACCACTCTGAAAGCCAAGCCCTCGCTCTTCGCGTGATTGCCGTGGAAACCGGGGGAGTAACCAATTACCCAATTCTGGAGTCTGCCCTCACTCCTCGATCTTCAGTTCCACCCACCCCGGCAACGTCGCCGGTCTGTTGTTCAAAAACACGATCCTTCGTGTCTTCGGGAACGGAAGGTTCGTCGCCAGAGCGCGGTTGTAAATGGTGTATTGCTCCAGAATCTGCCGGTAGTCGGGGTTGGTGGCGTCCAACCAGCCGCTCTTCGAGGTGAGGCCGCCGCCCCAGCCCAGGCAGAACAGGCAAGCGCCTTTTTCCCGCGCCTGCGCGAGCCGCTTTTCCAGTTCGTCCAGGCTCTGGTCCAGCAACCCCATGCCGGCCCAGGAGGCATACTGGCGTTGCAGCGTCAGCAGGCCGGCGGCATACACGTTGACGGCTTCGAAGATCTTGGAGCGGTTGAATCCTTCGGCCCAGCGCAGAGAGCGCCGCACTTCGGGCTTGAGCAGGAAGTCCTTCTCGTTCCAGTCACCCTCGAACGTGGTCCCGGGCGCCGCCATTTCGGCGAATGATGGCGTGCTGTCATCGGGGCGCGCGCCATCCACGGTGCCGCGGGGGCTCTGCTTCCAGCCGAGCACGAAGCCCGGTCCGCGTGGTTGCAGGGTGGAAGTGCGTAACAAATAGATCTTGAAATTCTTGGTCGCGACGACGTTCGAATCGCCCGCGCTCAGCAGGCGCATCTTGTTCGCGCCGCTGGAACCGAGAGCCTGGTCTTCGACGGTTTCCGCCGGACGCCGCGGCACACGCTCGCCTTTTACGCGGCCCAGCACATCCTGCAACATGCCGTCACGCCAGTTCGCAAAAACCATGCCGGTGCGCACCGCGCCTTTGAGAGCGGTGCCCGGCAGGTATGGTCCCGAAGCACCCGCGGCGAACGTGGGGATGTGGAGGCTGTCGCCTGCGGCGCGATTCCAGTAGGCGGAATAGGCGGCGTTCTCAAATGGAATGCGCCGGCCGGCGAAATTCTGCGCGAATCCGCCCCACGAAGCAAAGTCCAGCTTCTCCGCGTTCTTGAGCTGCGTGAGGTAACTTTCCAGGCGCGGCCCCTTCGCCAGCAGGCGGAAAATGCGCCACTGGTCGAGCACGTTGACGTGGTCCTTCCACACCATGTAGTCGATGGGACTCAGCTTGCGGCCATCACCCACCAGCAGCGGCGTCAGGCATGTCGCACGGTACCGCATCAGCGCACCTCGGGTAGCGGAATGGCGATCGCGAATCCGGCTCGATACACCGGATGCGCGAAGCCGTCGGGC
The DNA here is from genome assembly GCA_963842505.1 of Bryobacterales bacterium. GTDB lineage: Bacteria > Acidobacteriota > Terriglobia > Bryobacterales > Bryobacteraceae > PALSA-129. The sequence continues at coordinate 1,291,460 of CAWJGZ010000001.1, read as the reverse complement.
GCCACGTTAGCGGCCGACCCGCGCGGCGCGGCTTCGGCATACAGCACCGAACCCTCCGCCACCATTTGGATCTGTTTCTTCAATTCGCCGGAGCCGGCCGCGCTTTCCACGCGGCCGCCGCGCGGCAGCACGGTGTAGTTGCCGCGGCGCCAGTCCACCGAATCGCCTTCCCCCGGCGTAAACAGCGAAAGCAGCCAGTGGGCGCGCGAGCCGGGCTGGACGGCGATGATTTCCTCTGCCAGCGGAGCCGGCACAGGTTCGGGTTCCGTGGGGGCTTCCGCAACCTCCGCTTCCTCTTCCATCTCCAGCACCGCGATGGACGATGAGGCTTCGAGCACGGCGGTTTCCGCAGCCGTGGTTGCGGCCATATCCACTTCGGAAACCGGCGGCACATCTTTCGATTCAGCGGGCGGGAGCGCCTTGGGGAAGACAGGCCACGATGCTTCTCCCACCGGTTCCGATTCGGCGGGCGCGACTGACTGTTCGGGGCTTTCCGCCGCCGCTTGCGGCTCGGCCGGAACGGCCGCTTCGGTAGCCGGCTCCAGATCAGCCACGCTAGCGGGCTGCTCCGCTTGCCGCGCCGCCGGCAGAATCATCTCCGGTAGATCGCCCTCGGTGAACTCGGGGGCTTCGGCGCGTCCCCAGCCGCGCGAACGCTCGCCGCCAAAACCGCTGTCGGCCAGAAGCCGGAACGCCGCCTTCACGGGCTCGGCCCAACGCGCATAGGCCGGCACATCCCGGAAAGAGACGATGGTCCACAACCCGCATCCCGCGCGAAACTCGATGCACGCCGTGGAATGACGTTCCGTGGCTCCGGTCAAACGGTCGACCGCGGCGCTCCAGCGCAGCGACGTGCGGAACGGACCGGAACTTCCAGCCGGCACCAGGCACTCACTCGGGCCGTCCACGCTCCACTGGTTGTCGTCGAGCGTTCGCCCGGCGAGCATGGCCTGCACCACTTCGAGCGGCACAAACCGCGCGCTTCTCCAGCGCACCCGCGCCGACATCGCCGCGGGTGATGCGGGCGGCCAGACCGTGCGCGGCGGCACCACGAAACCGACATCGTCCACAAAGGGAAAGCAGGAGCCGAAACAGACCGCCGGTTCGCTGCCGCGGGCGGTGGCATCCAGCCAATCTTCAAGCGAGCCCATGCGCGCCATCGCCGCCGTGACCGCGGAGTAGAGCGAGTCGCTGTGGTAGATGGAGTCCACCCGGTTGCGCGCCCCCGAATCGGGGCCAATGCGCCAGGGTCCGGTGGGACGGAGTTTAACGGCCAGTCCCGGGTTCATTACTCCTCGCGCAGAAATGCAAAAGCCGATTCGTTGACCGCTGCCTGAATGGCGGCCAGCGTCGCGCCCGCGCCGATCTCCTTTTCAGGCGCCCCGGACGCGTAGTGATTCTTGCCCCGCCACACCAGGCGGAGCTTGGAAAAGCTGACGCGCCCGCTGCCGCGAGAGCCGCCGCCGCCCAGCGAATCGTCTTCCAGCAGCCGCAGACCTTCCAGCACGCGCAGAAACAGCGGCGCATCCTCTTCGCACAGCACGTCCATCACCAGGCGCGTCTTGAAACGCGCGCCCGCCGGAACGCGCTCCAGCGTCCGCGGGTTGGCCTGCGACGTGATGCGGTCGATGGCGTTTTCGCTCTTCACTTCGGTGAGCTCGTCGTCCAGGTTTTCGCGCATTTGCGAAGTGATGCTCTCCGCGTCGAGCGGCGCATCGAACACTGCCAGGCGCGCCGGCGTGGCTTGCGTGGTTTCGAGCGATTCGCCTTGCACCCGCTCCATGCGGCCCGGATTGCGTCCGAACAGCAGGCAGATGTCGTCATCCGGGCGGTCGCTCTGGTGGATGCGCACTTCCTGACCCTTGCGCCGCGACAGGTACACCAGTTCCGCCGGAACGGCCATACCGGAAGACTGCTCGAGCAGCGAGCGGATCTTGCCGCGCAACGAACTGCCCGGCACGTAAGGACGGCCGAAGGCATCCTTGACCACGGGATTATCGGAGCCGCCGATCTCGAGCGAGCCCTTGCCGGCGCCCACGTGCAGGCCGGTTTCGCATGTCATTTCGCCTTCCAGAATCAGCTTGCCGATGAGTTTCAATTCGGTTTGGGGTGTATGTGCGCTCATGCTGTTACTCGTTGTAGGCCACGATGGCCTCAAAAAGATCCTTGAACCGTTCGTACCCGCGGTTATCGTTCTTGCGCGTCACCTGGAGCAGCAGTTTTTCGAGCTGATCCAGGCTGCGCAAGCCGTGCCGCGCAATCGTGTACGCCAGACGGGCGCGCAGCATAACGAACTCATGCTGGCGCTCGCTTTCCGGCGCGCGGACGGCGCGCCGCACCGCGCTGTAGAGGCGGCGCAACTGGCTCTTGGTGCCGGAATCCATGTCGCGCATGCGGCTCACCACGGCATGCGCCTGGTTGTCCAGATAGAGACTGTCGCCGATCAGTTTTTCCAATTCGATTTCGGGCGGCCCTTCCGGCCGGCCGCGATCGAAGCCGCGGCGTTCGCCGCGGTCTCCCCGGTCGCCCCGGTCCGGGCGGTCATTGTGCGGCGGCCCGCCACCGGGACGGTCGCCCCGCGGTCCGCCGCGACCCGGTCCGCCACCTTCCCGCGGCGGGCGGTTCTGCTTCGCTTGTTCCTGCTCTTGTGCCATGTGCTAAACCTCTGTCACCAATCTGGCCCACTCCAGGGCCACCAGGCCCGCGGGCCGCAGCTTCACTTCAGCCGATTTCCGGCCCACCATTTCACTGATCAAGTGTGTGCGCAGTTTTTGGAATTCGCGGTCGCGCGTGCCGCTCAGAATGCGGTTGAAGCGCCGCTGCACGCGCCAGGTGCGCTCGGTGGCGACATCGCCCCCGCCATAAGCATCGCGCCGGTAAAAGCTCCGCAGTTGGTAGAGAAACTGCTTGGACATCCGGAAATCGTGGATCAGCCGGGTGACGGTGTCCTTCAGCTCCGCCGCATCCGCCAGGTGCCTCCACTCCAGAATCCGCCCCAGCAGGAAAATGCAATCCTTGTCCGCCGATTTCGCCAGTTCCAGGTTACGGCCGGCGTCTTCGTACACCGACGCCAGCGGATAATACGTCTCCGGCGCCAGCGCGATGGCCATCGAAATCGTTTTGCCTTCCGGACCAGGGTAGTCTTTCAGATTCTCTTCCGTGAAGCGGTGGAACAGCCTCTGTACTTCACGCGCCAGCGCGATGAGCGCATCCCACGACCCGTAGACCGCGAAATCGTCGCCGCCGCAATAAATAATGCTGACCTTGCGCCAGAACTCCGGCATCGAGCAGAGCACTTCCAGCTCGCCGACGAAAAACTGCTTGTAGAGCACGGAAAGCGGTACGTGCTCTTCGATGCTGTGCACGCGGCGCAGGCGCAGGCCGAAGTTGTCCACATCGCCGCGCAACACGCCCCAGATGGAGCGGCCTTGCGCCCGCCGGGCCAGGGTCTGCACCGGTGCGGCCACTTTGCCGTCGTCCGAGGGCGCCGCGTGGCGCGCCACCAGGATGCCGTCCGGCGACAGGTTGGATGTCAGGCTCCAGGTGTGCTTGCCTTCCCCCGGCGTCACCTTGCCGGGGTTTTCCGGCGACCATCCGATAGACGAAGCCTCGCGCACCTTCGCGCCCATTTCCTTGGCGAAGTAAGAATCGGCGGAATTCTGGCTGGGAGCAGGGAAAATTTGGAACGCCGCCGCTCCCAAATCGGCAAAGGGAGCGTTGCGTTTGCCCTGCAGTTGCTCGTTCAGGCGCCGGCGGATCACGGCCCAATCGCCCAGGTTGTCGGTAGCGCTCCAGATCAACTTGACGCAACCGGAGCTGAGCTCGGCGATCTGACGCGCCGCCGCGGCGAGAAAAGCTTCCGCGGCTTCCAGCGCCTCGCCGGGCAGCACCACCAGGAACTGGCCGCCGCCGCTTGACCCAAGCAGAATACGAGCCAGCCCGAGTTCGGCAAGCAGCGCCCGGGGAAGCACTTCGCACAGCAGGGCGATCCATTGCGACCTGCCTGACAGCAAGTCTTCACCGGCAGAGCGCGCAGAACGTCCTTCCGCGTGCCCCGCTAAAAGGAACTCCTCCGTGCCCAGAATCTTACCTTGCAGTAGGATCTGTTGGGACATTCGACTAGAAAAGCCTTAAGAATCCCTCACTGTAGCACAGATTTCTGAGAACATCGGAGTCCCCGTGCAACTGTAGGTTATGCGAAAATTCCCAGCCTTGCTGACAATCGGGCTGGCCGTCGGCCTGGTCATGGCGCCCATGAGCTTCGGCCAGACCAAACCAGCTCCCCCGCATCAGCGGGAAGCTGCACTGGCGCCCGCCAAAACGGCCGCTGTTCCCAGGAAATCGGACAAGGAGATCGAAGCCACCATCCGCGCCAAGTTCGCCAAGTCCAAGATCAACGCCGACAAGTTCACGGTCCACGTGCAGGGCGGCGTGGCGACCATCGAGGGCCGTACCGACGTGGTACAGCACAAAGGCGTAGCCACGCGCCTGGCCAAAACAGGCGGGGCGCTGGCCGTTAACAATCGTGTCCAGTCGAGCGATGCCGCCAAGAAGAAGGCGGCTGACAACCTGGACAAGGGCCGCCGCCGCGCCCAGGTAAAGCGCGGCGATGCCCGCTCCGACACCGGCTCCGCCCGCTCAAGCCACTGATCGGCGCATGATAAACTGAGGGAAATAAGAGCCTCGCCATGAAATCTCTCTGTTTATCCTTATTTTTATCTGTGGCTGCTGCGATGTCGCAGACCGCTCCGCCGGCGCCTCCCACGCCCCAGCCCGCTGAAAAGGGCGACACCGTCATCGCCATCTTTGAAGACGGCGGCAAGATCACTCTGGATGAATTTCAGGCGCTCATCCCGGCGCTGCCGCAGCAGTTTCAGCAGATGGCCCGGCAGGATCGCCAGAGATTCCTGCATTACTATGCCATGATGCGTAAACTGTCGCGGATGGCCGAGCAGGAGCAGCTCGATCAGCGCAGCCCCTACAAAGAGGCCCTGGTCTACGGCCGCTTGTCCACATTGACGGATATCAAGCTGAAGAGTGTGCTGGATTCGATGATCGTGACGCCGGAAGAAGTGGAAAAGTATTACAACGAACACCGCGATCCCTTTAAATCAGTGAAGGTCAGCGCGATTTACGTTGCGTTCGGAGACGTGGAATCGTCTTCCAGCGCGGCCAGTTCCTCGAGTTCCGCCAACAGTGCCGCAAAAAAGAAGACCCTCACCGAAGAAGAAGCCAAAGCCAAAGCCGAAAAACTGCTCGCGCAGGCTCGCGCGGGAGCGGACTTTAAGACGCTTGTGAAAGAGAACTCCGACGACGAAACCTCCCGCGATAAAGGCGGTGATTTCGGCTCCTGGCGCGTGACCGACAACGTCCCCGATGTCATGCGCCCCGTGGTGTTCGGGCTGAAGCAGGGTGAGTTGGGCGGGCCGGTGCGGCAAGCTCATGGATACTATATCTTCCGCGCCGACGAAGTCACTTTTGCGCCGCTTGAGAAGGTCCGCGACTCCATCTTCCAACAACTGAAGCAGCAGCACTTCCAGGAATGGACGGCCAAGCTCGACGCCGCCACTAAAGTGGAATTCCCCAAGTCGGACACAGCCGTTCCCGCGCCCCCTCCCGGAAAATAGCCGGGCCCGAACTCGGCTATTTCACTACAACCCGAATCCCTATCACTTCGCCGGTCGGGATAACTTCCACCCCCAGCACGCCGCTGACGGAATCCTTGGTTGCCCTTACGGTCAAGACCGCTTTTTCTCCCTGTGAGAGCTCGGCCGGCTCCAATTGAAGGTCCAGGCCGAGTTGCTTTGGCATAAACAGCCGGATCTGGCCTGCCGCGCCGTTGACGATGGTAACTTTCTCGGCCTTGTCTCCCTCCAGAGTGATCACTTTCTTGTCGGCCCCCACCTTGCCGAGCGCGAAATCCGGGGTCCTGGCGATTTCTTTAGGGATTCCGCCGGTCGCTGCCGGCGCTGAGGCGGCCGTTCCATTTCCCTCTTCCGCTTTCTGGATGACCCCCACCGGCGTCATCGCTACCTTCTGGTTCACATACCAATACCAATCGCCGTTCTCATATTTCCACAGGCTCGGAACCTTCAGGTTCCACTCGCCCAGCGGAAAGCCGGGCTGGTTCACTTTTTGCGCGCACTGTGTTATGGCGACGGCGCGCGTGAAATTATCGGAGTATTGGATTTCGATCAGTTCGTACTTTGAGATATCCGGTTTGCCAATGCCGTAGTAGTAGTCCTTGGTGTCGTCGGCAACCAAAGCTTCAGCTTTGCGAAACTCCTTTTTCAGTAACAGACCATAGAATTCGTTGATCCGCGCCCGCAGAGTCTGATCGACATCGGCAGGCGGTTTAGGGGCATCGGGAGGAGCGGTCTGTGCCAGGCACACTGCCGTCACTAGGACGGCCATGATAGCGATCCGAAACTTCATTTTTTCATTATACGAGGGTGAACTGCGCCCCCCCAGCCCAGGAGATTCCTGAAAGGAGCCAAGACATGACCAGCCGCCGATGAACACCGATGAACGCGAATTAAAAAAAATTGCTTTATCGGCGTTCAGCGTCGGCTAATCATAATCTTGAGAGGAATTGCCTCGGGGAGGCACATAGCACTCGGGCCACCGGTGAATACCGATGAACACCAATTCGATCTGCTGACCGAGCGCGTACTGGGCGCCGTCTTTGAAGTCTCCAACACTCTGGGTGCCGGATTCCTCGAGAAAGTCTACCAACGGGCTCTGCTCAGAGAACTCGGCTTTCTTGGCATCCGCGCTACCGCCGAAGCTCCCTTCACAATAAGCTACAAGGGTCACCCTGTCGGAGAATATTTTGCCGATATCCTCGTTGAAGACATGCTGGTGGTCGAGCTGAAATGTGTGGAGAGACTCGCCGGCGAGCACACTGCGCAATGTCTCAACTACCTCCGCGCATCCGGCCTGACCATCTGTCTTCTCGTCAATTTCCAGAAACCTAAAGTCGAGTGGAAGCGTATTGTGTGCGGGTTTCCGGCCAGCGGCGGCGTAGAAGCACCCTAATTGTCGATCAAACTGATTCCTGAATACGTAAGCTGCCGAACAACGCCGATAAACCAATCCTCATAATCCCCGTTCATCTGTGTTTATCGGCGGCTAGGTGTTTTTCCGACAAGCCCTCAGCACTTGAAATCGGCGAACGTCGGGTGACGAACGGCGATTTGCCCCATGTAATCTGTGTGAGTTGCCCCAATTTGCCCCATTTTCAGACCGTCACGTGTTGCAAAAACCAGCACGCTTTCCTGTAAATTCGATAATTTACGCATAAACAGACCTTTTGGTTATACTATTGCCTGATCTGCTATGAAGTTTGTGTCTGGGTGGGGTTAAATGCCCACCCTGAAAAGGAGGGTGAATGCGCCGCCTGTTCCGCGATTCTGCTCACTTGGTTCGGCCGGCCCTGGTGCTGGTGGCCGCCATGGCGGTCTTTCTGGTAGTCCGCAGCGCTATCATCCCCAAAGCATTCGGGCAGTACGGTCACTACCGGCCAGGCGCGCTTGACCTGGTCCGCCAGCACCCCATAGCCTTCGCCGGGCAGGACACCTGCGTAATGTGTCACGACGACCAGGCCAAGGCCAGGGCCTCCGGCAAGCACGCCCATGTGGCCTGTGAAGCGTGCCACGGTCCCCTGGCTCAGCACGCGGATGACCCGTCGGCGCACGTTCCCAAACTCCCCGACGTCGCTGACCTGTGCCGCCGCTGCCATGAAAAGGACGCGGCCAAACCGAAAAACTTTCCGCAGGTGGTCACCGCCGAGCACTCCGGCGGCATGCTCTGCAACACCTGCCACCAGCCCCACAATCCCCAACTCTGAGCCAAGGAGACGAACATGGACATCAGCCGGCGCGACATATTCACGGTAGGTGGCAAGTTGCTGATTCTGGCCTCGGTCGGCGCCACCCTCAGGCAAATCACCGGCGCGGAGCCGCCCTCCGATGCTTACCGCATGGCCGACCACTGGTGGGGCATGATCATCGACATCGACAAGTGCATTGGCTGCGGCAACTGTGTGCGTGCCTGTTCCAAGGAGAACAACGTACCGGACGGGTACTTCCGCACTTGGGTGGAGCGCTACCAGATCGAAGATGAAGCCAAGCAGCCTCGCGTGGACTCGCCCAACGGCGCCATCGATGGCTTTCCGCCGAACACCCGCACCGGCCTGAAAAGTTTCTTCGTTCCCAAGCTCTGCAATCACTGCGTGGATTCGCCGTGCGTCCAAGTCTGCCCGGTGGGCGCCACCTTCGTCAGCCCGGACGGAGTGGTGCTGGTGGATCAGTCCTACTGCCTGGGCTGCCGCTACTGTGTGCAGGCCTGCCCGTATGGCTGCCGCTATCTGCACCCGGAAACGCAAACCGTGGACAAATGCACTCTCTGCTACCACCGCATCACCAAGGGCCTCACCACGGCCTGCTGCGAAAACTGCCCCACCGGCGCCCGTCTGCTGGTGGATTTCAAAAACCCCAAGGACCCCGTCCACGAAATCCTGCGCACTAATAAGGTCCAGGTCTTGAAACCGTACATGGCCACTGGAGCCAAGGTCTACTACGAGAACCTGGATGGCGAAGTCCGCTGAATAGGAGCGATTGATGATACCCGGCGTTGACGGTTTCATGTACCCAAACGAGGTGGAGCTGCAATGGAGCGTTCTGATCGTGCTCTACCCCTACATCACGGGCCTGGTTGCCGGCGCGTTCATTCTGGCCTCGCTCGAAAGAGTGTTTAATGTGGCTGCCGTGCGGCCCACCTACCGTCTGGCTCTGCTCACGGCGCTGGCATTTCTGCTGGTGGCGCCGCTGCCCCTGCAACTTCACCTGGGGCATCCCGAGCGTTCTTTTGAAATGTACCTGACGCCCCACACGTCCTCCGCCATGGCCATGTTCGGCTTCGTATACCTGTGGTATCTCACGGTGGTGCTGCTGCTGGAAATCTGGCTGGAATATCGCACCGAGATTGTCGGACTGGCGCAATCCGCCAAGGGGCTGAAGCGCTGGATCTACCGCGCGCTGACGCTGGGTTCCTACAACATCAGCCCCGCCGCGCGCCGCATGGACGAGAAGGTGGGCTACGCCGTCACCGTCATCGGCATTCCGTCGGCATTTCTGTTGCATGGGTACGTGGGCTTCATTTTCGGTTCGGTGAAGGCCAACCCGTGGTGGTCCACGCCCTTGATGCCGGTGGTGTTTCTGTTTTCGGCGATGGTTTCGGGCATTGCCGCGGTGATGGTGCTGTACGTCGTCTGCATGAAACTGCGCAAAACAACCATCGACATGCGCTGTCTCGATACCATCGCGCGCTACCTGTTCTACACCTTCGTGATCGATTTCACTCTCGAAATGCTGGACCTGGTCCACCGCACCTATGAGTCCGACGAATCCTTCCGCAGCCTGGATTTCATGGTGCATACGAAGCTCTTGTTTTCGCACGTGATTCTGCAGATCTTCCTGGGAACGCTGGTGCCGCTGGCGCTGCTGGCCGCCAATCAATTGTGGAGATACTCGGAAGCCAGACGGAAGGCGATGTACATGACCGCGGGCGGTCTGACCTTGATCGGTATCTTCGCCATGCGCTGGAACGTGGTGATCGGTGGCCAATTGTTTTCCAAGAGCTTTCTCGGTTACACAACTTACAAAATGGCGATGGTGTCGCGGGAAGGGCTGGTGGCTGCGATCCTGCTGATGCTGCTTCCATTTGTGATTTTTCTGGTGCTGGTGAAACTGCTGCCGCCATGGCAGGGCGGAAAGGCTCACGAAGCCTGAGGAGGTTGCCATGCCGCAACCCGAGTGGGAGGCGCTCGAGCGCGAGGTCCGCTCGCTCGCCGAGCGCGTGGCCTTTCTCGAGCGGCACGCCGGTTTGAGCGCCCCCGCGGCGCCGCCGGTGCGCGCGCCGGAAATTCTCCCAAGCCATCCGCTGGCCGAGATGCCCGGCATCCTGCCCATTGTGGGAAGGGCGGTGCTCGGGCTGGCCGGCGCATATCTGCTCCGTGCCCTCACCGAGTCCGGCGCCCTGTCCCCCAAGGTGGGAATTGCCGCTGGAATCGTCTATGCTCTGCTGTGGCTCGTCTGGGCAGCCCGCAGTCCCGCCACCGAGCGGCTGAAACCCGCCATCCATAGTCTGACTGCCGTCCTGGTGCTCTCTCCGCTGCTCTGGGAGGCGACCGTACGTTTCCACGCCGTAGGCCCGTGGACCGCCGCGGCCGTCCTGCTGGCTTTCGCGGCTTTCGGCATGGCGATTTCCTGGCGCAAAAGCCTGTTGATCGTCTCCACATTCGCCACCCTGGCGGCCTTGGGAACCGCCGCTGCGCTCCTGCTGGCTACTCACGACGTTTTGCCGTTCACGTTCCTGTTCCTCGCGGTGGCCGCCGCCATCGAAGCTTCCGCCTGCCTCGATCACTGGGTGAGCGAGCGCTGGCTGGGCGCCACTGCCGCCGATCTTGTGGTTCTGCTGGCCACCTGGCTGGTGACCAATGAACGCGGCCTGCCCCAAAGTTACGCGCCCATTCCTTACGCCTGGCTGCTCACCGCGCAAGTGGCCCTGCTCACCATTTACCTTTCCAGCACCATTGTCCGCACGCTGTTTCGCGGCTTCTCATTCACCGGCTTTGAAACCGCTCAATGCGTCGTGGCGTTCGCCATCAGCCTGAGCGGTGGTTTGCAGATGGCGCCCGTGATGGCCGCGGTCATGCTGGTGTGCGCGGCCGCCTGCTACCTGGTGTCTTTTGCGCTGTTGGAGCGGCGAGGCGCATCCAGCCGCAACTTTTATACCTATTCCACTTTTGGAATTCTGTTGGCGTTGGCGGGTAGCCGGATCCTGCTTTCCGGCGCCGTGGCGGCGTGGGTCTGGTCCGCCCTGGCGATAGGCTGCATTTGGGCGGGCGGCTCATTTGGCCGATTGACGCTTCAAGTGCATGGAGGCATCTACCTGTTGCTGGCGCTGGCCAGTTCGGGCGCATTTCAGGAATCGGCCCGCCTGCTGTTGAGCGAAGCATTATGGCCGGGCGAGCGGCAGATGGCCCTATGGACCGGTCTGGCGGCCACCGCTGCCGCCTACACCCTGGTAGCGTACTACGGCCTGGACAACCACCCTTCCAAAAGCATGCGGGCCTTCCGCATTGCGGTCGCCGCCAGTTTTGTATGGCTGGCAGCCGGGATCACGGCGGGCATGCTCACGGGTGTCTATCACCTGGTAATGGGCGCTGGCGCCACTCATGCCTATTGCGCCGCCATGCGCACGGGCGTTCTGGCGGGTCTTGCTCTTCTGCTCGCCTGGGCCGGTCCGCGCTGGAACCGCGCGGAGTTGTCGCTCCTGGTCTACCCCGCCATGATCCTGGGCGCCTATCGCCTGTTGGCGCAGGATCTGCACCAGGGCCACAAAGGAGCGCTCTTCTTCTCGCTGCTGCTGTACGGCGCCGTGTTGACCGCTCTGCCAAGGTTGAAGCGAAGCGCGGCTTGAATTGATGGTCGATTGCACGGCAGGGGGCCGCTCCGGCTGGCCACCAATCATGCGGCGCTCACGGCTCGTGCAGCGTCACCACGGGATCGACCTTCGTCGCGCGCCGTGCCGGCAGGTAACTCGCCACCAGCGCGATCGCGCCGAGAAACAGCGCCGAGCCGCCAATCGCCACCGGATCGCCCGGATTCACGCCCACCAACAGCCCCGCCGCCATCCGCGTCACCGCGATTGCCAGCACCGCCCCAACCACAATGCCCGCCACGGTCAGCGCCATGCCCCGGCGCAGTACCAGTCCCACCACATCGGACGGCGAGGCGCCCAGCGCCAGGCGAATGCCAAACTCGTGTGCGCGCTGGCTCACCGCGTACGCCAGTACGCTGTACATGCCCAGCGCCGCCAGCAGCAGCGAAACCCCACCCAGCACGCTCAGCAGCGCCGCCGCCACCTTCTGCGCATACAGCGAGCCGGCAACCGTCTCTTCGAACTCCACCACCTCGGCGTCGGCGTTCGGGTCGATCGCGGCGGCCTCGCGGCGGATCGCGGCGATGGAGCCGCGCGGGGGTCCCGCTGTCCGGATGAAGAAACCAGTCCAGAACTCGCCGCCGTACCGCTGCCGGTACGGCAGATAAATATAGGGAGTGGGCGGCTCCGTCAGGCTGTGATATTTGCTGTCCTTCACCAGACCGGCCACCACCGACCACGCGCCGTCCACCCGCACCCGGCGCCCCACTGGGCTGCGGCCTCCGAAGTAGCGCTGCGCGAAGGTCTGATTGACGATCGCCACCCGCGCGCTGTCGCGGTCGTCCCGTTCCGTGAAGTCGCGCCCTTCGAGCACCGGAATGTGCAGCGTGTCGAAATAGCCTGGCGCGACCGTGGCGTGCGCCACGCGCATTTCCTCGTTCGGACCGGGTGCGTATCCTTCCACGCTTATTTCAACCCACGGGCCGGTACCGAGTTCCAGCGGCACGGTATTTCCGAAACTCACGTTAGCGATGCCCGCGAGAACGCTGATGCGGTCGCGCAGACGCAGGCAAAACTGAGCTCGCTGATTCGGGTCCGAACAGAAAGTATCGAGGTGGTATTTCGCAAACAGAACATTGCGCGCGTCGAAGCCGGGATAGATGCCCCGCGCGTTCTCAAAGCTGCGTGTGAACAGCGCGGTTCCAACCAGCGCCACCAGCGCCAGCGCCACCTCCGAAACCACCAGCAGCCCGCGTGTCCGGTTCTGAGCCCCGCCGGGCGTCCCGCTCCGCCCTCCTTCGTTCAGACCCACCAGCAAACCGCTCCTCACCGAGTGCAGCGCGGGCGCCAGACCGGTCAGCAGAGAACCGGCGCAGCACAACAGCGCGGTAAACCCGAGCATGTCCGCGTTCAGGTTGAAACCGAACGCTACCGGAAACCCGATCGATGGCAGCATCCAGAGGAGCGAGCTTTCCAGCCAGAACGTTAGCGTAATGCCGCCCAGTACGCCCATCGCCGCCAGCAACAGGCTCTCGGTAAGAAGCTGCCGCGTCAGGCGCCAGCGCCCCGCGCCCAGCGCCATGCGCACGCTAAACTCTCTCCGCCGCGCGGTGGCGCGGGCAAGCTGCAGGTTGGCTACGTTCGCGCCGACAATCAGGAACACTACGAAGCAGACGGCCATCAGAATCCGCAGCGGTGCAAGCAGCACGGCCTGCATTCCGAGGTGCGCCTTCCACACGGGCATCAGGCTCGCGTGGAAGCCGCCGTTGGTCCGAGGCGATTCCTCCGCCAAATGCCTCGCACACACTTCAACTTCCGCCTTCGCCTGCTCGAGCGCCACGCCGGGCTTCAGCCGCGCGGTCACCCACATCTGCCGCTCGGTCCGGTCCTCCAGCAGCCAGTCGCCCTGGCCGTTCAGCAGCGGCGCCATGCTCATGGGGATCCAGATCTCCATCCGCATGCCGGGCATGGTGCCGCGGAACTCCTCCGGCGCGATTCCGGCCACCGTCAGTTCGTAACGGTTCACGCGGATGGTCCTGCCCACCGCGCCCGGGTCGCCCTGGAACAGGCTCTGCCAGAGCCGGTAGCTGATCACCGCCACCGGATACGCGCCCGGATTATCGCCATACTCCGACGGCAGGAACGCGCGTCCGCGTACGGGCTTCACACCCAGCACCGCAAAGTAGTTACCCGAGACGTATTCGCCGAAAATGCGGCGCGGGTTGTCGGCCGGGCCAACGTTGAATGCGTTTGCCAGCGAGGCGGCCAGACCGGAAACCGACTTCAGACTGTCGCGATAATCGCGGTAATCGCGGTAGGAAGTGTTGGAATACTCGCCGCTCGGCGACACCGTCTCAAGGGCCGCGAGCCGCCCGGCCCCGGCCACGCCGGGAAACGGGCGTACCAGCAGCGTATCGATCCAGCCGAAAACCGTCGTGTTCGCCGCTATGCCCAAAGCCAGCGTGAGCACGGCCACCGCCGTGAACCCTGGACTGCCCCGAAGAACGCGGACGGCATAGCGCAGATCCTCGTAAAGGCTGCGCATGAGGTTCCCACTCCAGTATGCAACCGGAATGCCAGGCCTAAGTTGCGGATTCTCCAGCCGTCCAGGCCGCATCGGTGTTCACTTCCGTTTCTCCGTGTCCGCTACTGGGACGCCGTTAAAGCCGGTGCCACTCATATATTATGGGCTGGTCTGGCCAAAACCACCTCGGCGGTTGGAGCGCATTGCGTCAACCGGAGCCGGGGTCGCCATCAAACTACGTCCGCGCCTCGCTCCGTTAGAAGTTCCCGCAACACGTGTCGGTGGCAGCGGCTCTCGTCCTGGCAGTAGCAGCCGAGCGACAGATTGGTGCAATGCGAGAGCGCCGCCAGCACGTCCAGTTCGCGGCTCCGATCTGGCGCGCTCATCTCCCGCCGGAACTTCCTGCTGAATGCAGCCCACGCCCGCTCGTCCGCCGCTCTGAGCGCCTCCTGCACCAGTCCGGCGCTGGGTGACAGGTTCGGAAACCAGACGTCATAGTAGTGGAGCCGGGCGAATTCAGACTTCGGAACGCCGCGTGGAGGCCGCCGAACCGTTCCGAGCCGCAAACCTTCGCCGGGCTTTCGGGGTGTGCCAAGTTGGACGATGAAGATGGACATAAGCCCCCCACGCCAGTGTGCCACGTGGCGCACCCGCCGCCCAAACTGCACGCCCCCAATCTCACCCCGCCCGCAGCGCCTCCCCTTTGCGCTCGATGGCTTTGCTCCCCTCCAGCGGAACAAAGAAGTCCTGCCACGCCAGTTTGCACTCCTCCACCATCCGCAACCCGTACTCGCACCGGCCCAGGTCGTCGGGACCTGCATTGTTCGTGCCGAAGTTGAACTTCGCGCCGGCCGCTTTCGCCATGCGGATGAACGAAGGGCTCGGCAAATTGCGCCGGCTGTTGATCTCGATCGACACCTGGTTGCGCACCGCGGCTTCAATCACTTTCTTGCGCCGTTCTTCGGTCCAGAGCTGTTCGTAATCCCTGGCGATCTGGTCCGGCAGGTACGTGGGGTTCGCATAGATATCGACCGGCTCGTGCTCCAGGATGCCCACTGTCCGTTCCACGAGTGTGTCCATGAACTCCCGCGCGTCCGCGATGGTCCCCACTTCGTCGGGCATCCAGAGCCGCATGCGCTTACCGCGGCTATCGGTCCAGGTCATGGAGTCGGTAAAGATGTAGTCGAAGCGCGCTGCCGCGCCGCGCGAGAACATCTGCGTCCATTCGCGCCCTTCCGCCTGCATGGCGACAAAGCACGGCTGGCCTTTCAAGCTCTCCACGAACTGAATGGCCTGCTGATCATTTTGCACCGTGTTCGCCTGGCCGCAGTTCACCGCGATGCCGTACTCGATCCCGTCGCGCCGCGATTTGGCGAGCGCCTGCTCGAGCGTCAGCCCGCCTTTCAGGTGGACGTGAAGATCCGCCATGGGAATGTTCCGGCGTCCCTCGCTGATAATCTGCCCGAAGACCGCGTCCGCCGCCGGCGCGCGCCCGCCCGGCGTGGCCGCGTCGTCCGGCAGCGGCCGCACGCGAACACCGCGGAATCGCGCCTGGGGACCGTCATGGTGGCACTGCAACGCGAACGTGCCGCGGTCCGGAAAACGGCCTTTCTCCGGCCCGTCTGGAATCGCCGGCGGCACGGGCTCCGTGTAATCCACCACTAACATGCCGTTCAGCCGGATCTGCACATTCTTGCCGCGCACCACCGCGTGAATCTGGAACCACTGATCGTCCGGCACAAGCTGCTTGTACACGTGCCGCAGCCCGTAAAGCGACCCGGTTTTCACGCGCTCCCGGTACCGGCCTTCGTCCGTGGCCGTGTTGTTGATCTGGATTTCGAAGCCTCTGTTTGGGAAATCGCGCTGCTGATACGCCGTATGGAAGTAGATTCCCGATTGGCACCCTGGCCGCGTCAGCACCTCCACATCAAGCTCGAAGTTGCGAAAACTCGCGCTCTTGACCGGCCCTGTATAGAACAGGTGCGACCTTGGCCCTTGGGCCGCCAGTTGCCCGTCCACCACTGTCCAGGAACTCTGGTTTTCGCTCGGCCGCCATCCCTCCAGGCTGCGTCCATCGAAAAGTTCCACCCAACCATCGTCCGCGGCGGAGATCCCCAGCGCTGTCATTGCTCCGACAAACACCCGGCGCGTAATTTCAGAAGTCGGCATAGTGTTCTCGACTATTGAGTCTCGCACAATACCGCGATAAAACCGCTTCCCGGCGCTCGCGGCTCTGCATGCGTCGGTTGCACTCCGAAAATAACTCGAACTTCCGACTTACAAGGTGTCTCGCCGGTGAATAAACAGGTTCTTCTTCAGTTCCCGCCCAGTCGCGTTAGGGAGGGTCTCAACAGCTTAGCAACAACCCATCTCGATTTGGTTCCCGCCTCTGTCGGGCGGGCCAAAGGCTTCCGCGGGTGGCTCGGCGCCATTCAATACGGCAATCCAACGCCGCGCCGCGTCGAAAACCACCAGAACCACCACCACGATGAAGACGCCCATCAATATCGAGTCCAGGTAGCCCGCGAACACCTGCCCGGGCTTGGACGTAAGCGGCCAGAAGATGTTCTTGATGGATAAAACTCCCGCCGTGAGCGTGGTCACGCCCACAAGGAACATGGGAATAGCCGTGATCGCCGCATACTTGGCCTTCCCCATGTTAACCAGAAAGGTTGTGGTTACTGCCAGTGCGATAGTGGCGAGTAACTGGTTGCCGGCGCCGAAAAGCGGCCAGATCGTGGAGACAGTCCCGGTGTAGATCAGGTATCCCCAGCCGCTTACCACTACCGATGTCGCCGCCAGGCTGCCGGGAAGCCAGGTGCTATCGGCAAAGGGCTTGTACACACGGCCCATCAGCTCTTGCAGGACGTAGCGGGCCACCCGCGTTCCGGTATCCACGGTGGTGAGAATAAAAAGCGCTTCGAACATGATCGCGTAGTGATACCAATACGTGGTCAGACGGTCCATGGCTGGCAGTCCCTTGAAGATCTGGGCCATGCCGACAGCCAGGGAGACGGCGCCGCCGGTGCGCCCCACCAGCTTTTCACCTACTTCCCGCGAGAACAGATCCAGGTTCACGGTATGAAAGCCGAGCTTGGCGAAGACATCGGGCGGCGTGTTGATGGCGAAGTAATCGCCGGGAAACATGGAAGTGGCGGCGATCAGCGCCAGCAGGCCCACCACCGATTCGCAGAGCATGGCGCCATAGCCAACGAAGCGCGCGTCGGTCTCTTTATCGAGCATCTTGGATGTGGTCCCAGAGGACACCAGCGAATGGAAGCCGGAGATGGCGCCGCAGGCGATGGTCACAAAAAGAAACGGGAACAGCTTGCCTTGGATGATGGGCCCGCCGCCGTGGATGAACTGGGTGAATGCCGGAAACCGGATATCGGGATGGACGATGAGGACGCCCACGATGAGGGCGGCGATGGTGCCCAGCTTGACGTAGGTGGAAAGGTAACCGCGCGGCGCCAGCAGCAGCCACACCGGCAGCACCGAGGCGACAAAGCCATAGGCCATCATGAGCCACGTGATCTGGTGCGGCGAAAAAGTGAGGACGCCGGCGGCGCCGCTCTGCGCAAACCAGTGGCCGCCAATTACCGCCGAAAGCAGCAGCACCACGCCAAAAATACTCGGCCCGGTGACGGTGATTTCTCCCGCGCGGCGCTTGAACATCCAAATCCCCATGACGATGGCGATGGGAATAGTCGAACCGATGGTGAACACGCCCCACGGACTGTTCGCCAGAGCGTTCACCACTACGATTCCCAAACCGGCCAGCGTAACCAGCAGGATAAAAAGTATCGCGATCGTAGCCACCAGCCCGGCGAAGGGGCTGATTTCGGTGCGGGCAATTTCCGCCAGCGACCGGCCGCGGTGACGCACGGAAGCCGCCAGAACCGTCATATCGTGAACGCCGCCGGCCAGTACGGCGCCCGCCAAAAGCCACACGAAGCCGGGCGCAAATCCGAACTGCGCGGCCAGCGTGGGCCCCACCAGCGGGCCCGCTCCGGCGATGGCGGCAAAATGGTGGCCGAACAGCACCCATTTGGGCGAGACCACGTAGTTGTGGCCGTCCGCGAAGGTGTGCGCCGGCGTCGTGCGGCGATCATCCAGCGCCAGCGCTTTGGCCGCAATAAACGCACCGTAGTATCGGTAAGCAATGGCGGCGATGCACAGAGCACCGAGAAGAACCGGAAAGGTATTCATTGATCGTTTGCTTCCTGTTTGAGCGATGGGCCTGGTGCTCCTCCAGGTCGAACTGATCGGCCCTCAGTTCGGCGGCATGCCGCACTTCACTCGGGCGCCGTCCTTATCGGGCCCGCTGCCGGTTCACCTCGCGCAGTCGGGGCAATCCGTAACCGCGATGTGGGCGCCAGGGTTCTGGATGTTTGTCTGAAAGTCCTATTGAGATGGCAGGAGTCTTGGTACGCGACCTTGCCGAGCCGGTTTCCAGGTTGCAGGGTCGCGCGATTCTCGTCAACGGATTTCTTTGCCAAGGTGAAGGAACCAACACATTAACAAAAAGCGCCGCGGCACGGGAAGCACTTCGGTCATGTTACCCATCTGCATCCCGGCCGCGGGACGCCGATCCGCTCAGCTTCGGGTGGTGAAGGGATTCGTCTGGGTCGCCGGGACGGACCAAAAAAAGAGGGCTGATCGCTTTTGACCGGGCCAGCCTAAAATGCCTTGGAAAGTAGATCTGGCAGTACCGTTGTCGAACCTCCGGTACTGTTACAGAGCGGGTGCTGGCGGCATACTACAACCGGAACGAACCTATGTCCCGGTATTTTGCACTGCTCTCGATTGTGTTCATGATCAGTTTCGTGCTTCTTTTCGATAGACTGCACCTCGAGAAGGGCAATGCCCACTTTCTTAAAAACTGCCTGCTGAGCGCGCAGGATATAGGTCGGCTGCAAAGCATTCTGTCGGCTTGTCAGGATGGCTGAGCTGCCCGGACGCTCCCGCCGGTCGCTAGCCATGAAGTTGAAAGTGCTGGCTTGATTGTATGAGCTGGGGTCCACGAAGACCGGACCGGCTAGTGCGATGCTCCGTCGCCCTCAGCGCCGGCTCCTGGACCGGTAAGCGGGGCAGTTCGCGCGGCGGTATCTTCACGCTGGATTGGCTGGAGCACACACGGCCACCCCAGTGTCGTCAGCGTGGACTTCTGTCCACCGCTGCGTCGGCTATGTATCCCTGTTCGTACTGAAGCTGGATGCCCTTGCGTGTACAGCTCACCTTAACCTTATGGTATTTGCCATCCCAATTCTGGGGTGCGGGCTGGTAAGCAACTGTGTAATTCAAATGCGTGGCTTGAATTGCGTCTGGGATTGCCGTTTTCGTGCCACCGCTGGTGTAGGAGCGGCCCGCGGTCATACCAGCGATCTGATCGAGCATCTCCTTGACCAGCATGCGGTCCCCCTCGCCCACGGCCCACTCATCCACGGGATACATGGAGACACCAACCGTGTCTAATTGCCCCGCCAAATATCGCAAAACGGAGGTGAAATCGACATAGTTCCCCGAGCAGGGAGCGGTAAGATTCCAGACCACAATGTCGCGGCACCGACCGTCAAAGTTTACCCGCGCGGGGAAGCCGTTGGTGATCCAAACCACATCCTTGCGGCCCGGCAGAGCGGAAAGCATAGCGCCCAGATCGTGCAGGACGTGGAACGTAGTGACCACTCGAATACCCATGTCACTGTCGTCTACTGGCCTGAAGCCATAGACCTTCTGAATCGCAGCTTCCAGTAAGGCCTTGGTCTGGCCGGTCCAGTTTTCGTCCGGCGCGGCCACGTCCCCTCCACGTTCCGGTAACGCGTGAACGGGAAACAACGTGCCGTTGTTCGTCAGCAGGTACAGGTAAACATTGCCTGCGGATTCCACATTCGACAGCGCCTTCACCAGGGTGAGTACCGTGGCCTCGCGGTCGGCGAAGGAACCGTTCAGAAGATCGAAGAGGATGAGTGTCGCGCCCGGTGGGGTTCCGGGCGGCCGATTGGCGTACTCATGCGGACCCAACGCCGCGGGTGCCGGACGTCTGCTGTCATTCAAGCGGAACAGCACGACGGGTTGGGGCTTGCCATCGTCCAAAACCTGGAATTCTTCGACTTTGAGATCGGTGACGGGTTGCCCTTGTTTATCCGTCGCCACGACGTTCAGGCTCATCACTTGCGTCCGGTACTTGCCGGGATCGGCTTGTCGATCGAAAGGCGTTTGGACCGCCGCATACACCAGGCATGTAGACGTGAGCAGCACGGCTGTGTAACGCGATAATCGGTTTTTCATATGGTCACCACACGGCTCAGAATCAATTCGAGCTGGCAACGCCCGTGTCGCGTTCTTCGTTGCTGACATCTCGCTCTCCTGCCGCTCACATCATACCCCCTTATCTCTTGTTCGTCCCGAGGCTTTTGTCTACATCGCCGCAAGGCCCGCTTCCGGAAGCGGGGTCAAATTGCCAGATTTTGCGGCGGGAATTTTCCCGGCATTGCAAGGCAACCGCCGCCTCCCAGCCCGCGTCTCTCAATAATCGTCCAGGAGTATTCCCTGCCGGCCCTGGCTATTGCCGGACGTCTTCATGGGTGGTGCGCTTGCGGACTCAATCGGTCGCTTCACCGTGCTCCAGCCGTAGCCGTAGTTTCCCGCTGCTCCGCTGGCTTGGGCTCGTGCTGGCGGCTGTTGCTCTTGTTCCTGGATCTCTGTTGGCGCAGTTGACGACTGGTACTATCGAGGGGACTCTTCGCGCCACCGATGGCCGGCCGGTCGCCGGCGCGCCGATTCTGGTCACCGGCGGAACCGGTTTCCGCACCGTCATTCACTCGGGATCGAACGGCGAGTTCGCCATGACGTTGCCCTACGGCCGATACACTTTGTCCGCAGAGGTGCAGCACGGCGCAGGGACCTCTGGCGCCGCAGTTGTTGTCGCTCCCTGGCAAACCGTGCGCATCGATCTGATTATCGACGCATCGGGGGCAATTCGTAGCACGCAACCAGCGCCGCCGGCAACAGGCATCTGGACCGAAGCGACCAGTGGGCGTCTGTACCCGGAGGCATTCAGCTTGTCGGGAATCCTACTGAGCCGGGAACCATCCAGTGTTACCGAGCCGCTTGATTTCGCCGGCCTCGCCGCCAACCGGCTGGCAGTCGAGTCACAACGAGGATTCTCCTGGACCGGCACGCAATTCAAGCTCCATGGAATGGACGCAACCGATTCCTACCAGCCCGGACTTCCGGCGATCCTACCCGACGTGGAAGCGCTCGGCGAAGCCGTGGCGCGGAGTGCGTTTGCGCAGACAGCGTCGCTCAGTCACGGCTCCGGGATCGGTGTTTTTCTCGCCGAACCCGGCGCACCTCTTTCCGGGCCTGCTTCCTGGCATGGCGCGTTGTCGACCGCGGATACCGGCGCCGCTTTTTCGTCGACCAACCTGCCGGCTCCCGCCGGCCGGGGATTGGTGCAGCAGACCGACCAGTTTCGCTGGTTCACACGGGACCGGTTGGAGATTGCTGGCCCGCTCACCAGGTGGGCTGACATCTATGCCTCCGGAAGCGGACAATGGGCCTCGCAAACCGAGCCGCTGGCTACCCCCGGAACCGGTCAACGCAGCCGGTTGCTGTTTGGGAACGTGCGTGGCCGCGTCCGTGCCGGCGAAAAGGATCGGTTCGATGCGCTATACAGCGGCTCGCGGATCGATCTCTCCGATGGAGGCATGCCCGCGGGCCTCGAAGCACTGACCGGCAATCGCATGGCGCCGTCTTTCGTTCTGCCGGGCGGTTTCCCGGGTGAGCCGAAGACAGACCACTTTGATTTTGTTCAGGTGGGCTGGACACGGCTGCTGCCCGCAGCTTCTGGTGCGGGCGTGATCGAGGTTCGCTATGGGTATTCGACGGCGCATCTCGACACGGATACTGCGGTGATCGGACAAAGCCGCATTGAGCTTCTGGGCGGCCTTGTCTCGGGGCCGCCTCCGCTCGGAAACCTGGCCATCCGCCCGCGCCATGAAATCGAAGCGGCCTGGCAGCCGGCCGTGCTGCGAGTTTTGGGGACTCGCCATCGGGTGGTTGCCGGTGGAGGATGGGAAAGATCCGAACCGCGCAACCGCTTCACCATTCCTTCCGACATGAATCTGATCACTGCGGATGGGGTCCCTGCCTTCGTGATGGAATTCAACGGGCCGGTCGATTCCCGTGAGCTGGCGTGGTCGTTCTCCAGCTTTGTCGCGGATCACGTCAGTTTGACGCCTTCCCTGTCACTTGATCTGGGCGCTCTGGCCGATTTTTCGCGTGGGTCGCTTCCGGCGCAATCGAGCTTGGCCGGCGTTTTCACGCCTGCGCGCACGTTCGCCGCGCAACCGGATCTGATCGCGTGGAACAGCCTCTCGCCGCGCGCTGGCTTCGCCTGGCAAGTCCCGCATTCGCACGGCCTGGTCCTTCGGGGCGCCTACTTCCGTCTCTACGCGCCTTTGGCGGGAAGGTATCTCGACTTCGGAAACCCGAATAGCCTCGGCGGAAGCACATATCAATGGACCTCGGCCGATCCCGACGCCACGTTTCAGGCGAGCCAGCAAGGCAGTCTCCTGATGCGCTTCGGCGGGCCTTACTCCTCCATTTCTCCGGCCCTGCGCCGGCCCTACTCGCGTGAATTTGACATCGGCGCGCAGTTTTCTCTGGCGCGTCGAAGTGTCGCGAGCATTTACTTCTTCCGCCGCGACGACAAGGATCGCATCGCCGCCATTGATGCTGGTGTGCCGGCCCAAGCGTTCACACCCGTCTCGATCCTCGACCCTGGACCTGATGGCATCCCCGGCACATTCGATGACCAGAAGCTGACCGTCTACGCGCAGAACCCGGCCACTCTGGGCCAGGACCGGTACTTGTTGACGAATCCTGCTGGGCTGAGCATGCTCAATTCCGGTCTGCTGGCGGAAGCAGGCACGGAGTGGAAGCGGCTGACACTGCACGCGTCTTTCGTCGCGGAGAAGTCATACGGACCCACCAACCCAGGTGACGCGGTCTACGAAAACGATCCCGGTATTATCGGCTCTCTCTCGCTCGACCCTAACTACGCCATAAACGCAACCGGTAATAGCTCGGTCGACCGGGCCTACGTAGGAAAGACTCAAGCCACTTACAAGATGCCATCAGCCTGGGGCGGAATCCAAGTCTCCAGCGTCGCGGATTACCTGGACGGCCTTGTGTTTGCGCGCCAGTTACTCGTCACGGGTCTTCCGCAGGGGCCGTTCCTCGTTGCGGCAACCGCGCGCGGGAGCATTAAGGGCGGCAACCGCGCCCAGTATGTGGCAAATTGGAATCTCCGGCTCAGCCGGCAGTTTGGGCTTCCGGTAGGCACATTTGCAGTTTCGGCCGACATTTTCAACCTGACCAACAGCGCGCAACGGCTGCAGGAAGATGATCTCAGCGGCCCCTCTTTTAATCTGCGCTTGCCGGTTGCGATTCAGCCGCCGCGCTCCGTGCGTATTGGCTTTCGGTACGAGTTCTGACACCACGATCTGGAACGGCCGAAGCCATGAAGGTTCAGGAAGCGTGCGTGCTGGAGTAAGTCCGAGCCATGCGCTCGGACCATCACGACCGATCACGTGGAGAAGCCCCCGGAATCGGCTAGTGCGTGACGATTACCGGAATTGTGCCCAGATCTCGAATCGCGCCCTTGCTGCTTTCGGCCTGGAAGACCACCTCGTGCTTGCCATCGGGCAGGGAACCGGCGTTCAGATCGACTGTCCAGCCCGCATGATCGCCTTGCGGGAAGCCCGGGATGGCCTTGCTGACGTCCGGCCGCAGCGTGCCATACGTACAATTCATAAGGAAATTCCGGTCCACATAGACGGATACCTGCTTGATTCCATCCTCTGAAATAGCCCATCCGGAGGCAGTGAAGCGGCCGCTGATGATCTGGTTCGGCTGCGGCGCGTCGACTACGCCTGAGGGCAAGCGGAATTTCGTTACGGTACCGGAGCCACAGCCCCAAGTCATGATGGCGGCAACCGCCAGGCAGACGGCCGCCAAACACCGCCGGTCGGCTAGCCGGGATCTCCCAATCCTCCCTCGGCCGGACGCCGTCATGCGATGCACTGACCCGGTATCCTCCATTTCAGAGTTGACTATAGCACGCGCGCCGATGCGGGTCGGGCGCTACGGCGATCGGCTTTAGAAGGTATGCTACAATCCAATACTTTCAGTCGGCCGGGAGGAACCGCTTTGTCGGAAGCCACAATACTGGCCATGAACCGGGCACCCATCCCATAGCCAAACGAAAATGAGCGGCTTCATACAAAATCTGTCTGCCCGATGCGGCGCAATAGCGGGCTTTTGGTTCAGAATGAAGCAGCGTTTGCTGATCCAACGGATCATGCGGACGGGCCTCTTCGATGCGGAGTTTTACCGCGCCACGTACCGCGATGTTCGAGAGGCCGGCGCCGATCCGATAGTCCATTTTCTTCGTGCCGGCGCCCGGGAAGGCCGTATGCCCAACCCGCTGTTCGATTCCGCTTTTTATTTGCGGGCCTATCCCGATGTGGCCAAGACGGGGATAAATCCTCTGGTTCACTACATCGATTACGGTATCCAGGAGGGCCGCAATCCTCATCCGCTCTTCGATACGGCATATTACCTGAAGCAGTATCCGGATGTCGCCGCCACGGGTGTGAACCCACTCAGACACTTCCTGACATGCGGCGCCCGCGAAGGCCGCAAGCCTAATCCTCTTTTTGATACAGCCTATTACCTGCGAGAGAATCCCGGCGTGGCTGCCAGCGGGTTAAATCCGCTCCATCATTTTTGCGCGCGGGGAGCCGCCGAGGGCCGAAGACCGAACCGTCTCTTCGAGCCTTTGTATTATCTGAGTCAGAACCCCGATGTCAAAGCCTCCGGGGTCAATCCGCTGGCGCACTTCATCAGCACCGGCGACGCGGAGCGGCGGCGGCCATGTGCTCTGTTCGACCCGGAGTTTTACCTGAAAGAGTACCCCGATGTGCGGCCAACCGGCATGCCTTCGCTGGCGCACTATTTGCAATACGGCGTGGAAGATGGCCGCGCTGTCAACCGTGCCCGGCGCCCGGTCCACGTGGGACAAGGCTTGCCGGCGGCTCGCCTGGCGGAAATCGAGGAGGAAATCAGGCTGTTTCGACGTCGTCCCAAGATATCGGTGCTGGTGCCGGTGTATAACCAGACCGCGCGATGGCTCGAACGCATGATGGCGTCCGTGGAGGCCCAGGCCTATCCCGATTGGGAGCTTTGTTTGGCGGACGATGGCTCCACCTGCTCCGAAACCATCCAAACACTGAAACGCTGGGAAAGCCTGGACACCGCGCGGATCAGCCTCTCCTTCTTGGGCCGCAACCTCGGCGTCGCAGGCGCCATCAATGCCGCACTGTATCTGAGCTCAGGCGAGTTTGTCGCGCTCTTGGACCACGACGATGAACTCGCGCCCGAGGCGTTGTTCGAAATCGCCGGAGCACTCAACGAAGATCCGGATCTGGATGTGATCTATACGGACGAGGACAAGGTGGACCCGGATGGCTGGCTGGATCAGCCTTTCCATAAGCCCGACTGGTCACCGGAGTTCTTCCGGCACGTAATGTATGCCGGTCACCTGCTGAGCGTCCGCCGTAGTCTGGCGATTGAAGCTCGTGGAATGGACAGCCGCTTCAACGGTGTCCAGGACTTCGACTTCCTGCTTCGCATCTCGGAGCGAACCAACCGCATCCGGCACATCCCCAGGATTCTCTACCACTGGCGGCGCATCCCGGGGAGCATCGCCCTGGGAGTAGACGAAAAGCCTGGTATCGCCGACCTTCAAGTCGCCGCCGTGAACGCGCAACTGGATCGCTGTGCTGTTCCGGCGCACGCCGAGCGTCACCCGGCGCTTCCCCACCGGGCGGTGATCCGGCCTCTGCCTCGTCGCGAGCATCCGCTGGCCAGCATTGTCATCCCGACTCGCGACCAGCCCAAGCTCCTCGGCACATGCCTGCGCAGCATTTTCGAAAAGACCACTTACCCGAATTTCGAAGTGATTCTTGTCGACAATGGCACGACCGACCGGGAAGCCCTGCGCCTCTTTGAGCAGTATGACACCGCCGTCGTTCCTTTTCCGGAGCCGTTCAACTACAGCCGGGCCAACAATCTGGGTGCCGCTAGAGCTCGCGGCGAGTACCTGGTCCTGCTGAACAACGATACCGAAGTGCGCACCCCCGGCTGGCTCGAAGAATTGCTCTTCTATGCCCAAACCCCGGATGTCGGCGCGGTCTCGCCGCTGCTCTTGTACCCGGATGAAACCGTGCAGCATGCCGGCGTGGTTCTCGGTATGCGAGGTACCGCCGACCATATTATGCGCGGATTCCCCGCCGCCTCGGACGGCTACTTCGGCTCCCTGAGCTGCGCCCGCGAGGTTTCCGCCGTAACCGGCGCGTGCATGGCGCTGCGAACGGAAACGTACCTCGAAATGGGCGGCTTCCGCGAGGCCTTCCGTACTATTTACCAGGATCTCGACCTCTGTCTGCGCCTGCGTGCGCGCGGAATGCGCATCATCTACACGCCTCGCGCCGTGCTTTACCATTGCGAGAGCCCCACCCGCGGCAACCGGTACGATGCTCTGGACCGCGCTTTGATCCTCGACCTCTGGGGCAAAGTGATCGCGGCCGGGGACCCCTACTACAACTCCAATCTGGATGCCAATTCCCCGTCATGTTATGAGCTGCTCAAGCTCTGAGGCCAAAATGAATATCTTATTCGTCAACTATGGCGGGTTTGAGTGCATCAACAGTGCCATCCACATTTTCCACCTGGCCAACCAACTGGTTGAGCAGGGCTTCGACTGCGCCGTAGCGGTGCCTGGGAAAATCGACAATGTGAAGCTGCTCGGCGCGCCGCGGTTCCGCTGCCTCACCTATCATGCAGCCGAGGCCGGTGCGTTCGCCTTTGAGGATCGAGCGGGACCGTCGCTGATTCACGCCTGGACCCCCCGCGAGCGCGTGCGGCGCCTGGTCCAATACGTTTCCCGTGCGTACGGCTGCCCGTATATCGTGCACCTTGAAGATAATGAAGAAGAGATCACGGCCGATCAAACCGGTCTGCCCTTTGAAAGATTGCGCGCGCTGCCGGCTGCCCGGTTGGACCGCCTGATTCCGGAAACCCTCTCTCACCCCATCCACTACCGGGAGTTTCTCGACGGCGCGGCCGGCGTGACGGTAATCATGGACCGGTTGCTCGAGTTCAAGCCGGACTCGACGCCCGCTGAGCTGCTGTGGCCCGGCTTCGATCCCGCGTTTGCCGCTTTGCCCGCGCACAACCCGGAATTGCGGTACGGCCTGAGTATCGGCGAGGACGAGTTTGTGCTGGTTTACCCGGGTAACACCCACGCGTCGAACGTGGAGGAGATGCGCAGCTTGTATACCAGCGTCGGCCTGTTGAACCACCGCGGGCACAAGGTCAGCCTGGTCCGCTTCGGCACCGATTGTTGCGACCCGCTCGGTGGCAACTGGGAATTTGTGCGGCCCTATTGTTTGGAGCTGGGCTTCCGCTCCCGGCAGGCGCTGCTGGGGCCGATGGCCATGGCCGATGCTCTGGTGCAGCCGGGAAGACCAGGCCGTTTTAACGATTACCGGCTCCCTTCCAAGCTGCCCGATTTTCTGGTCTCCGGAAGACCCGTTATCCTCCCGCCCACTAACCTCGGCCGTTTCCTAAAGGATGGCGAGGAGTGCCTGCACCTTGCCGAAGGCGACGCGATTGATATCGCGAATAAGCTCGAAGTCCTGATTGGCGACCCCGTTCTGCGGCAGCGGATCGGCGCCGGCGGCAGGCGTTTTGCGCAACGTGAACTCGACTGGAAGCCGATCGCCGCCAAAATCCGCGCCTTCTACGACCGCGTGGTGGCTTCGCGGCCCAGCAGCCGGGTGGCCGGCCTGCCTGGCGCACCGGTCCGTCCCATGCGCGGACTGCCCGCTCGCAAATGGCCCTTGGAGCGCCCCGCGCGCAGCCCTCGCTGGTCCCGCATGGACTCGAGGACGCTCGAAGCCGCGGCTTCCCGTTACGCCGGATGCTTCCCCGTTTCCGCGCTGAGCTACGGAACCGTGCAGGATTTCTGCGATAGTTACGACCACCTGCGGGCGCTCGCCACGGAAGCTCGCGATTTGAAAGATTGCCAGCGTCCCTGGACCTTCAAGGCGATTCTCGGAACCGTGCCTTACGGCGGCCGGTTGCTTGAAATTGGCGCGGGCGAGCCCATCGTCGCCGAGCTGTTGAGCTGCCTGGGCTATGACGTATGGGTGGTGGACCCCTATGAAGGCAGTGGCAACGGGCCTTTGGAATATGACAGTTTCCGCAAGCAATATCCCGGGATACACTTCTTACGCCGTCTGTTTACTCAGGACATCGACGCCTTCGATCCCGGTACTTTCGACGGTATCTACTCCATTTCCGTGCTCGAGCACATCCCGGCACCGGAACTGACCGGGGTCTTCCAGGCAATCAACCGGCTGCTGAAACCGGACGGTCACTCGATTCACACCTTGGATCACGTCGTCCGCGGCGCCGCGTCGGACCGGCACAAGACCCATGTAGCCCGCGTGCTGGCACTTTGCGGATTTTCGCAAAAGAAATTCAAAACCTTGGAGGAACGTCTGGCAGGCGATCCGGAAGCGTTTTATTTGTCCGCCGAAGGCCACAATGCCTGGCGTGGACCGAGGCCGTATAGTGAGTTTCCGATGCGGACCGTGGCGAGCCTGCAGTTATGGAAGAAGCAATCTGAATCCGATGGCTCCCGCCGAGTAACTGCGGAGGGATCTCAGGCTATCCCGGCAAAGAACACGTACACGTCGTCTTCCTGGAGCATCTCAGCTGAGACTGGTGAGCCGTGATTGGCGCCCTGCGATTGCCTGGGACGCCACCTACGGCATCAACTGGTCCTGCGGGCCGCGAGCTAGAAAGTCTAGTAACCGAATTGTGAAATTCTCAAGAAGATCTTCGGGGCAAGCGCAGACGAGTTACGACGTCACCTTCACAATTACCTTTCCAGCTACGCGGTGGTGGTGGGTCCGCCTTGCCATCATAATCGCCCTCCTATTTGCGGCGGTGCCTGGGCCGCTCCCAGCCATTGGCGGTGGTCTTGATCCGAGCTGGATCATCGGCCTGAACGCCGCCCACGCGCGGGGCTTCCTGTTTGGCCGCGACATTGTTTTCACATACGGCCCCCTGGGGTATTTGCTATTCCCGGTGCCGGGCCTGGCTAGCCCAATGCCGGCTCTGCTGATGGGTCTGATCCCGTTCGCTGTCTTCGCATTTTCAGTCTTGCGCCTTTCCTTGGCTCCGGGGGTTCGCACCGGGTCAATTCATGTAGCTGTCTTGCTTGCGGTCTGGCTGCTCGCCGGTGACGAGCAGAGCTACCCCGTGATTGCCTGTATCGCCTGTCTGCTTTCGACTCTGGCCCTTTCGAACCCTGCCGTGATCGACATCGCAATCCTTGGAATCGCAAGCGCACTCGCGCCGAGCATCAAACTCAATGGAGGTGCGATATTCCTCGCCGGCTACGTGGCCGTGATCGGCGTCTTGGTCCTGCGGATGCGCGCGCGCGGAGCCAAACTCGTTTCCCTGGCTGCGCTTCCGCTAATCTTTGCGATTATTCCCTACCTGACAAAAGGGGGCCTGTCTGCACTGCCGGAATTCCTGACCGGTTCCCGCGAGATCATTGCAGGGTACTCGGAAGCAATGGCCTACAGCGGACCGCTGTGGCAGTGCCTGCTGGCCATTGCTGCTTTCTTGGGGTTCCTGATCCTTCCAGCACTTGTCCGGGAAAGACGGACGCTCGTCCTCACATTTGTTCCCGCTGCACTGGTAGCCATCCACGCTTTCAAGACCGCGATGGTTCGTCAGGACAACCATGCTGTGCCCTTTCACTTCTACCTGGCTCTTGCGGTGGTGATCGTCGCCACTGGAGTGCGATCCCTCAATGCTCGAAGGCTGGTTTTCACTCTCGCTCTACTCAACGTTGCCGCTGGAATCTGGATCACTGCTCTGTTCAATCAGTTGTTCTTTGCGCAGGTGGTTGGCCGATCGCCGGTCCTCTATGTCAGGACGTGGGTGAACTGGCCCGGAAGTTGGGCATGGCTGGCCGACTTGAACCGGGCCGCATTCAAGAGCCTGCGGCTGCCGCCCGACTTTGGGGCTGTCGCGGACAACAGGACTATTGAAGCGGTTCCATATTCGGTTGACCACGTCATTGCCAATGGCTGGAACTGGGCGCCACGCCCCGTCTTTCAGACCTATTCCGCTTATACGCCGTATCTGGATGAACTGAACGCAGCGCACGTTAGCAGCCCGGCCGGCGCGGACCTCATCCTGCTCAGTTGGGGGACAATCGATCAGCGGCACATGTTTTTCGAAGACCCCGCCTCCTGGATCGAGACCTTCTCCCACTACCGTGTTCGTTTGACGCACCCCGATTTCAGTCTTCTCGAGCGCCGGCGTTCCCCGTTTCTAGGGCAGGCTGTTCCAAGCGGACGGACAGCGGTTCGTTGGAACCAGGAGGTGAAACTGCCGCAGACCCGGGACCTGCTGGTGATGCATGCCGACATCCGGTATTCTCTCATTGGCAAACTGCGTCGCGCGCTTCTGCACGCCACTCCCGTTTTCATCACGGCGACAAAGGCGTCCGGATCCCATGCGTCTTGGCGAGCGGTGCAATCCAATCTGCGCGACGGCGCCATCATCAACTACCTGCCCGAATCTGCCGAGGAATTTGCACTTCTGACGGGCGAAAGAAGTCTCCTTCCGGAGGCGGTGACCTCGATTCATTTTGAAACCGCGCATCCATCTGACTATGCACGCGAAATCGGGATCTCCTGGGAACGTCGGCCCATGCGTTCCGCATCCAGCAATCCCGCGGAAAAGACAGAACGGCTATGGTCATCGGCCTCCGAATTACCGACAGGAGCGGACATCAAGATCGATCGCACCCCGGATGGGATACGCGTGGTTACCTGGACGAACGATCCGCAGTTACGGTTCGCATGTCATCGTGACCTGCGGTCCTTTGGCAGAATCATTATTCGCGCGAAATTTCAAAAGAGAGACTATATTGACCTATTCTTTGGCCAACAAGTGAACGGCAGGGGGATGGACGCGATGGTTCCAGTGGCCGGCGCCTGGCTTGACGTGGTTTTCGATGCTGCCATGAATCCGTTTTGGTCCTCGGAGGCGGGAACGGCAATACGTTTCGACCCCTCCTCGGGTGTGCGCTTCAACGTGATCGACATCGCCGGAATTTGGGGCGTCGAAGGGCCGGTGCCGGAGGACGCTTCCCCGGTCGAATTCCGTCCCGTGCCGGGTAAGACGGAACGATGACGCGCTCGTCAACTAGTAGTGGCGTAACTTGCCGGGCAACCTGCCGCTCAGATCACCCTGAGTTGCGGGTTCCTGACCCACGCCCAGGCGTAGTTCGGGGATTCCGAGCCGGGGGCCAGCATCGTCGAAAGCTCCAGGCTGGCCGTCGAAAAATTTCGGGGAAAGGTCACTTGCCAGTGCACCGGTTCCGCCGCCCGCACCTCCCGGGCGCTCTCCTGGATCGTCAGACCGTGCTCATCACGCAGGTGAAACTGGAAACAAACGGGCGCGGATTCGGGATGGTCGACGCTCAAGTCGGCTTCAAAGCAATTGTGGCCCGCCAGCCTGAGTCCCGCGAATCGGGCGCGGGGTGGCGCCGTCTCTTTAGGGCCGGGATGCAGAAATACTCCATTTTCATCCGGGTCTAGTTTGGTCCATCCGCCACCATCGAGGGTGATGGAACCGGCGTCGGCTTCGCCGATAAGCCGAAGCAGCCGGCCAACCGGCGGATGCCAGTCTTCGGCGCCCATGGCGCACCGCAGTTCCCGATTTTCGCGCGCCAGTGAATCGAGCGACCGGAGCAGATCGCTATACAACGACGCCAGGCGCGGACGGCTGCCACATAAGCGCTGCACAATGTCCACAAACTCTCCGCGCCCGCTGGGCAGCACGTAGCCGTTGGGACCAATTGGAAAAGCGTTGGGAAAATCAAGAGGCAGATCGATGATCCGGGGCGCCTTCAGTCCTTCCGCAATGGCGGATGCCAGGCTCGGGCTGCCGATGAATACCCCGGCCTGTTGGATCAGCCGGGCCATCTCCAGAAAATCCGCGCACCGCCGGACCCGGCCCGGAATGCCGGCCACGCTTCGCCACTCGTCCGGAATCGCCAGCATCAGTACGTCGTCGAAATACAGCATCAGGTCGCGCAGAAATTCGTCAGTCAAGGCCCGATAGCGAGGCGTCAACGCCAGTACCGCTTCGCTCGCTTCCGGCGTCTCTACCGGAACCTGGAGAAACGGCGCGTTGGCGTCGATTTCCGCGTGCAGGGCATTCGCGTGGGCGTACATCAGGTGAACACGCTTGGTGTCCTCGTTGCGAAAACGGTCCAACACGTAATCGACATCGATGCACTCCGGATCCATCGATTCGAGCGGCACGCCCGCGGTGACCAGGGTTACCCGATCCAGGTAATCCTGCGCCAGCAATAGAGGCGCTAGCGCCCGCGCGTTCCGCTCGGTCAGCTTCCGCAACGGGTTGGGATCCCGGTATACATTCAGGATGAGATGGCGAATCCCCAGCGCCCGCACTGAAGGCAGCGAATAGATCACGTCGCCCGCGTTCCCGCTGTGGATCCCGGAAACCTGCGCGGCGGCTCCGTCGTTTTTGCGAAAATCTTCGATCGTCCTGAACTTAATAGAGATCATGTTCTTGAAGGGCGCCCCGGAGAATCTCCACGTACTGCGCTTCCTGGCTGCGTTTCCAGTTGAAGAGATTTCTCGTCACCGGGTCAGACTCAAAGTGCTCCAGAAACCCGGGTACATCTTCCGGTTCGCGAATAAAAATGTACGGGCACAATTCTGCCGCTGAGCGGACTCGCGCCTCTGTGTTCGTCATGATTGCCGGTTTGAGCAGCGAGTTGGCAATCAGCGCGCTGTGCAATCGCGTCGAGATCACCATGTCGCAATCGGACAACAGACGGAAATAATCGCCCGAATCGTACGAATAACACACCGGGCATTCGATACTCGAGGAAAACTCAAGATACTCATCGATGTAGTTGCAGATGATCGTAACGGAATACCGCGATTGCAGCACCGGCAACAGGCCCAACATCCGGGCCTTGAGCCCGGCGGAGACCGCCTGGTTCGCGACGCGGTCGCTTTGCAGGACGATTCCGATGCTGTTGAGTGCTCTCGCCGGGTACTCCAAAGGGGCCGCGAACAGCGCCGGGCACGGCAGCATATGAGCTTGGATTCCCCGGTCCCGCAGCCCTTGCCTGGCGATGCTGCCCCGAGTGACGATCAGCGACTGGGAGAGCACCCGGAGGTCGTCGGGGCTGCACGGCAACTCCCTGGATGGATAGTCGACCCCCAGGTAGAACACCGGCGCGGCGGAGGTATGAAGGATGCGGGCCAGCGGCTCCACGTGCGGGCCCAGCCATTCCGGCGTGCCTGCCATGACCACCAGATCCACCGCCGGCGGTTCCTCCCCAGGCTGGTATGAGTTGCCCAGCAGATGGGGTCTTCTTTGAGACTTCACCCAGGGCTCCAGAAAACAGTCCGGGCTGCGGTCGTACAGCATCCAATTCACCACCCTCTCAGGGTAGAGAATGCGGAATAAGCGCCGGATACCGAGCGCAATCCACTCGTCCCCGGGATTCCATTGACGTGTAGAAGAGCAGAGTATATTGAGGGGCCTCACTGGATCTCCGCTATCCGTTTCTCGTTCCGTACGGCGCTGCAAGGAAGCACTCCGCAGCTTCTAGACCAGTCTAGCTCACGTGCGCGTCCGTAAGCCGTCCATAACCCGTCAATGCCGGCCCACGGGTTCACCTCCGCGCCGCCCCGTTGAGAACGGCCTCGCGGACGATTTGCATGCGCGTCGCGTGTTCCCCGGGGCCAGCCAACGGCTCGTGCTATACTCGTCTCTTCCGTTCCTCGACCGCCCCAATATGTGGCATGGCGACTATTGTTTCGTCTTAACGAACCTGATCACGAAGGACTTCAAGATCCGCTACCGGAATATGTCGCTGGGGCCGCTCTGGTCCATCTTGAACCCCCTGGTCCTGATGGGGGTCCTCACGTTCGTCTTTACCCGGATTTTCCGCAATAACTCGATTCACAATTTCCCGGTTTTCGTAATGTGTGGGCTGGTGCCCTTCAACTTCTTCACGGTGGCGTGGCTCTCCGGAACCACTTCCCTCACCGATAGCGCCGCGCTGATCAAGCGAGTCATAGTGCCTCGCGAGATCATCCCGCTGGCCGCGGTCCTTTCCAATTGCCTGCACCTGATGATTCAAATTGGCCTGCTCTTCGTCATGCTCTTGCTCTTCAGGATTCCCCCGAACCGGCATTGGATCTGGCTGCCGGTGATTTGGGGGCTGGAAGTGATCTTCGTTTTCGGCCTGTCCCTGATCACCTCCTCGCTGAACGTCTGTGTCCGGGACATACGTTATATCGTCGAGTCCGCAAATACGGTGCTGTTCTGGCTGGTGCCGATCTTCTATTCGTTTTCGATCATCCCGGCCTTTTATGCCGGCCTCTATGAAATGAACCCTCTGGCGGCGCTGGTCATGGCCATGCGCAATATTCTGATTGATGGCGTTCAGCCGCCTACCAGGCTTCTGTTCAAGCTCGCCATCAGTTCCCTGTGCGTCGCCGGTATTGGGCTGGTCGTGTTCCGCGGGCTGAAAGAGAAATTTTATGATTACCTCTGAGCCGCGATGACCGTCGTTGAATTCAGCAACGTCTCCAAAACCTTCTGCCGCCATGCCGGGCAGATGCTGCTGCGCAATCATCTCCTGCAATTGTTGCGGCGGGAGCGGCAGGAGCGTTTCTATGCCTTGGAAAACGTCTCTTTCCGCGTGGAACAAGGCGAAAGCCTGGCTGTTATTGGTCCCAACGGCGCCGGCAAGAGCACGCTCCTGAGCCTGGTGGCGGGTCTCACAAAACCCGACCGGGGTGCTGTGACGGTCCAAGGCCGCGTGGCAGCCTTGCTGGAGTTGGGGGCAGGTTTTCATCCGGACCTGACGGGGCGTGAAAATGTTCGCCTGAATGCTTCCTTGTTAGGCCTGAGCCGCCGGCATGCCGCTGAGGTCTACGACCAGATCGTCGATTTCTCCGGAATTGGCGGCTTCATTGGAGAGCCGGTGCGCACTTACTCTAGCGGTATGACGATGCGGCTGGCCTTCTCGGTCGCGGTGAATATGGAACCCGAGGTTCTGCTGGTTGACGAGGTTCTGGCCGTCGGCGACGCGGCTTTTCAGAGTAAGTGCTTCGAAAGGATTCATAAACTTCGAAATTCCGGCAAGACGCTCCTTTGTGTTTCGCACAACGTCGCCCTGGTGCGCGAGCTTTGCGACCGGGCGATATGGCTGGATCATGGTCAGTTGGTTATGACCGGCGGCGTTTTCGAAGTGACCGAGGCCTATACCGGCCGCCCGGCCCCCGCGGTCTAGCTGCCGTTATGGGAAAGGCCGCTTCGATCACCGAACAGCACTTCGTGGCACTCCGCATCGCGTCCTTGTTGAAGCCCGCCTCGGTGTTGGGTGTAGGCAACGGAATCGCGGCTCTGCTGGAGTCGCTGGCAAGCTGCGGAGTGGCTGGAATTACCCATGTGGCTTCTGCGGAGCAGTTGGTGGGACTGTCGGGGACATACGACCTGGCCGTGTGCGCGGATGACACCGCTCGGGCCCGCTCTTGGATTCAGGGCGCGGCGGGCCTCACGGATCGGATCTTGTACTTTCCCTTGGCCGGTGGCAGCCAGGGCGGGCAACTCCTCCCGATTCTTCGGCTGTTTGACGACGCCGGCTTTTCGCCCGACTTTTCAGCCGATCCTGCATTCCTTACCAATGCCGCTGTGCTCTTTCACCGGGGCGGGAGGGTTCTTCCAGCCGAGTTGGCGCTTGCTTCGGAACTGCTTCGTCTGAACGCGACGGTCCAGGAATGTTTGTCTCGTGTCGCCGGGATCGAGAGTCGTCTTGCAAAGGGCCCGGAAGCCACCATCCCAGCGCCGGCAGTCTACCCACTGCCGTACCGCCAGGATGAAATCGAGCGCCTGGTTAATGAGCTGGGCGTGGCAGTGGCGGAGACGCTCGAAATGCACCGGGTTTTCGCCGAAAGACTGGAGGGCCGCGTCGCCCTGCTCCAATCCCGCACGATGCGCCTGCACCACACCACGCAAGAGATCCTGCTGAGCCGCACCTGGCGTAGCCTGGTGGCCGCGGGCGGGCTGCTGCTCGGTTTTCGGAGCTGGATCGAGCGGACCATCCTGCATAGGCCCGCTTTGGCGGCTGCCACGAACAATACCGGCAGCGAAGCAATCTTCCGCATCGATTGCAACCAGCCTGCCCCATCCCTTGATGCCGGCGATACCGCGGGCAATGCCGGTATGTCCGGACCGTTAGTGAGCGGAACCCTGTCCGTCCGCGGTTGGGCTTTGGCCAGTTCCGGTATCCGGCGCGTGGAAATTCAGGTCGGAGATGCGGAATCCGTGGAGGCGCGCTACGGGTTTTACCGGCCCGATGTGGCGGCGCATTATCCGGACGTGCCTGGTTCGGACCGGTCCGGGTTTCGCGCTACCGTCGACACGGCGCTTCTCCCCGACGGCCGGCAGTTTCTCACCATTCGCGCTTTCAACTTCGCCGGCGCCGCCACCGAGCTTCGTGTGCCGATCCTGGTCGACCATATCAACGGGTATGCCAGCGACTATCATCGGTGGATCGCGGAGTTCGAAAAGGACGACGAAGCCCTGATCCGCATGAAAAACCCGCTGTTCGCCCACCGGCCAACCATCAGTGTGATCCTTCCCGTATACCGGACCTCTGTCGAAATCCTGGAGCGGACTATCACTTCGGTCGAAAAACAGAGTTATCCAGGTTGGCAGCTCTGCATCGTGGACGACGGTTCTCAGTCCCCGGCGATCGATGCTGTTTTGAATCGGCACTCCAGCCTGGACCAACGGATTCAGTTGGTCCGTCTGCCTTCCAATCAAGGCATCTCCGCGGCGTCCAATGCGGCCCTGGAGCTTGCCCGGGGCGAATTTGTGGCGCTCCTCGATCACGATGATGAACTGAGCCCCCACGCGCTCCACTATTTTGTCGACGCTCTCAACCAAAATCCCGAAGCCGACATTTTCTACTCCGACGAAGATCACATGGATGAAGCCGGGCTTCGCTCGGATCCCTTTTTCAAGCCGGACTGGTCTCCCGATTTAATCCTCGCCGAAAACTACGTCAATCATCTGATGATCTTCCGCCAATCGCTGGCCGTGGAGGTCGGCGGGTTTCGCAGTAACTTCGATCTTAGCCAGGACCATGACATCCTGCTGCGGATGAGCGTCAAGGCCCGCGGCGTCGTTCACATTGCCAAAATCCTTTACCACTGGCGGACCGACATTTACTCGATGCGGCGCGCGTCGCAATGGGAGCACCGCGCGATCGAATCCTCCCGGCATGTCGTCGCGGATCACTTGCATGCCACCGGTATCCGCGCCGTCGTGGAGTCCGGTCAGGTCTTTCCGCGCTGGCGGGTGCGCTATGCCATCCCCGACAACCAGCGCGTGCGGATCCTCATCCCTAGCGTGAACGTGGAGCTGTTGGAGCGTTGTCTGCGAAGCATCGCGCAAAAAACCGACTACCCGGATTATGAGATCGCCGTATTGGACAACTCCCGCGCCAGCCGGATCGAACGATTTGTGCGGCGCTGGAATACCGAAGGGCGTCCGCTGAAATACGTGGACTTGCGCCACCGGCCATTCAATTTTTCCGCGCTGAATAACGCGGCGGCCCGCGAGAGCGATGCGCCCTTGCTGTTGTTCCTGAACGACGACGTTACCGTGATTACCCCGGACTGGCTCACCGCCATGGTCGAGTTAGCTTCGCGTCCCGAGGTCGGCGCGGTGGGTGCGAAGCTGTTGTATCCCGACGGCACCATTCAGCATGCCGGCGTCGTAGTGGGGCTGTTCGACGTCTGCGGGCATGCCTTTAGGGGCGCCTCCGATGAAGACCGGGTGTACTTCGATTTCCCATCCGTGATCCGTGACGTAAGTGCCGTCACGGCAGCCTGCATGATGGTGCCGGCAATGCGCTTCTGGGAGTGCGGCGGATTCGATGAGGACGCGCTGCCGGTTGCTTATCAGGATGTGGACCTCTGCCTGAAACTCCGCCAGAAGGGATACCGCGTTCTGGTCACGCCGCATGCCCGGCTTTACCACCGCGAAGCGACCTCCAAGCGCCCCGAGGATCGGGATCCCAGTCCCTCGGAAACCATCGCGTTTCGAGAGCGCTGGAAAGCCGTCATAGAACACGATCCGTTCTACAATCCCAACCTGACGCGCAGCGACGAGAACTATTCCTACCGCAACACGGTGTGAGCCATCGGGAGCCAAGATTCCGTCGCGTAAGATGACCTGCACAGCCTGCCAGGTCCTGCGGCGCCCGGAGACGGCGAATCGGTACAATTGCTTTAGTTGGTTTCCGGCACGGCGTCGCCCGGGCCACGCAGCCGAAGAGGAACGGTGAACCGGCAAGACGAACAGTTGCATAAACAGCTCGAAGACCTGCAACAGCTTCTGAAGCAAGGTGGTCCGAACGTTTCCCGGGAGGAACTGCTGGCTCTGGCTTCGCTCGTCGCGGAAGCCCTGAAACGTAACAGCGCGGACCACCACACGTTGCTCCGCCACGATAGGGACCTCGAAACTCGGCTTCAGCCGATTGAAAACAGCCGCTTCTTCGATCTGCTGCGCCTTCCCGGGCGCTTCCTGCTGGACTGCAAGGGGCGTCTCGGACAACTGCTTCTACGCTCGCCCTTGCATGCTCTTTACCTGAAGCTGTTGAAACCCCAGGCGGCTGCCAACCGCTACCGGCTCTGGGTGGAATTGGAACGTCCGGTCGCGGAGCAGGCGCTCCAGCGTCGCCCCGTCATCAGCATCATTCTGCCCGTGCAAAACCCCAGGCAGGATTGGCTGCGGGAGGCAGTGCAGTCGGTCAGGGAGCAGACCTATCGCAACTGGCAGTTGTGCGTTTGTGATGATGGATCGGCCGGATCTTGGGTCCAGGAGTATTTTTGCGCCCTGGCCGGCGCCGATCGTCGCATTGTTTTTACCCGTTCCCCGGAACCACTCGGCATCTCGGGAGCCAGCAACCGCGCCGGTGAGTCGGCCGAAGGCGAGTATGTCGGTTTCCTGGATCAGGACGACCTGCTTGCCCCGCAGGCACTGTATTGTTTCGCCGAAGCGCTCCAAGAGAAACCGGCCGATCTGCTATATAGCGACGAGGATTACGTGACCAGTGCCGGGCAACGCGTGCAGCCGGTTTTCAAACCCGCTTTTTCTCCCGATCTGCTTCGTTGCTGCATGTACATGGGTCATTTTTTGGTCGTCCGCAAAGAGATGCTGCGGGATATTGGCTGGCTGCGCAGTTCTTGTGATGGCAGCCAGGATTATGATCTGGCCTTGCGCGTGACCAAGCGGTCTGCGTCCGTTCGCCACATCCCCCGGGTCTTGTACCACTGGCGCCGCCATCCCGGC
This sequence comes from Bryobacterales bacterium, assembly GCA_963842505.1. Classification (GTDB taxonomy): domain Bacteria; phylum Acidobacteriota; class Terriglobia; order Bryobacterales; family Bryobacteraceae; genus PALSA-129. The sequence continues at coordinate 1,251,913 of CAWJGZ010000001.1, read as the reverse complement.
TCGACGGCTTCCCGGGCTTCGGCGAAACCATTCACCGGCGAAGCCGGGCTGAGAGCCCTTTCCGAGTTGGTGCGAAGCACCGATGAGCGCGCCGTGGTGGTGCCTGGCTCCGCTGCAAACACATACCGCGTCCGGTGGCCTGTGCCGGCGTCCCTGAGTGCCAGCATCGTGATTTGCTCGCATAACCCCAAGCTGCTCGCCCGCTGTCTCAAATCCATAAAAAAAACTACCTCATACAAGAATTTCGAACTTGTCGTTGTGCAGCATCGAATCGGCGACACGGCGGAGATGGACCGGTTGCTGCGCAGCCAGGGCTGTCTGCGAATCCCCTATACCGGCCCATTTCATTTCGCTGCCATGAACAATTTAGCCGCGAAACGCGCGGGCGGTGAAGTTCTGGTCTTTCTCAATGACGATGTGGAACCCTTGACGCCGGAATGGCTTCATGAACTGCTGGCACATGCCAACCGGCCTGGGGTTGGACCGGTCGGCGCCAAGCTGCTGTATCCATCCGGGGCGATTCAACACGTCGGAATAGCCGTCGGAATCATGCACGGCGCCGGACACCTGCACCGCCGTGCGTTTGGCGCGGAGCACTGGAACTGGCTGCCATTGACGCGTAACGTCTCCGCCGTGACGGGCGCCTGCCTCGCCGTCCGAAAGACGGTTTTTGCGGAGCTGGGCGGCTTCGATGAGTCCTTCGCCGTCAATTACAACGACGTGGATTTCTGCCTGCGTGCCCGCCAGGCCGGCTACGAAGTTATTATCGAGCCCGCGGCCGTCTTGCGGCACTATGAGTGTCAATCCAGAACGCCGGGCGTGAGCATCGAAGAGTCCGGCCTCTTCCACCAGCGCTGGAGAAAATGCCTCGAACGGGGTGACCCGTTTTACAGCCCGTGGCTCAACCGCGCTGGCGAAGATGCCAGTTTGGTGCTCGAATACACTTGTGATGAGAAGCCCAGGTAAGAAGTTGTAAAAGCAAAGTTATCGGCTACGGAAGAACCGCCGGCGCAGTCCAAGGCCGATCAGTCCGATGCCCGATAGCACTGTGAGCACACTCGATGGTTCAGGCGCCGACGGCGGGTCGCTGACCTGAACGTCATCGATGAAATCGGTCCGATCCCCACTTGGCCCGTTCAGAGTATCAACTGCAAACTCCAGCGTGCCTCCGCTGAGGGCATCTGCCGCCGAGGCTGTAAACGTGGCGGTGAACTCCTTGAAGGTGTCGTTGGCATTCAAATCCGTCGCGCCGTCGATGAACTCAATCTCGACGCCGTCCCAGTAAACCCCGAAATTCTGCTCTCCCCCATAAAACAGCGGAGGCAGGCCTGCATCAGGGCGGTCCGCGGCATAGAAGGTGACGGTATAAGTCTCGCCCTGCACTAGCCCGGTCAGGGTCTGGCTGATTGTTCCAGGGTCCGAGCCTGAGCTCGGGCTGGTGTTGTATTGCAGAAAACCAACCTGAGAGCCGTCTGGGGCTGGAACGCTACCGAACGCGGGGTCATCTAAGTTGAAACCACTCCCGTCGGCGGCAATTCCTGCACTCCCGGTAAAATTCCAATCAATCCCTGTCGGTCGGTATTCGTAACCGGCGCCAAGGTTCGGGTTTTCGAACGAATAATCCCCAACGGGGATGAGGCCCGCCCATCCGCAACAGCTAAGAACTAAAAGAACAACAGCGATTTTATGCAATGGCATACGGCACTCCCAATCGCACGTTCCTTCATAGCCTACTACAGAATTTCCCTACAATCTAGCGTTCTAGTCCTAGTACCAGTACTGGAGTTTAGAGGCGGCCTGCGGCCCGCGAAACCTCATGAAAAAGCGTTTGGAGCGTCGCTGTTCGTGGAGCGGGCCTCGGGCCCGCAACGTCGGCTTTCCAGCCGGCGCCCCGCCTTTTCGACCCTGGCATGTGCAGCACTCCTGGCGAACTGCTTGGCCGCTTCGGGCTTGAAACGGCGATTTTCGTAAATAATTCCATATAAATAATCAGCTTAGCCATAGTCGCAGCCAGGTCGGCAGCGCCCAATGGATCGATCAGTTCGGCTCCGAACGCCGGCAGCTTTGGCCCGGTCCGTTTTGAACGGGGAGTACGGCAGTTCACCCGCCTTCGGTGGCCTGCAAGCTCTTGATTGGGTGCCAGGCGCGGAGAGAATCAAGCCTTCAGGCCCCGCCGCCCGTTTCTATGAGTACTGGAACTACTTTAGCGTGCGAGTTTGAATTTGACCTGCTGGCGGTAAGTTGCCGCGTGCTATTTTAGGGCGTATTTCCTTCGCACAAGTAATAAACTGCTGCGATTAACGCAAAATCTGGAGAACACGGTCTTGAAAAACTTGACGCGAATAACATTTCTTACGCTAAGTTTGGCACTATTCACCGCCGGCGTGATGTCGGCGGGTTCCTTCTCCTTGACCGGAGGCGCCGATTTGGTGGCGTTCAACGGTACTAAGGACACCATAACACTCGGCGAAAACTGTCCAGGTGCCACCTGTGTGTATGGTGGGACTGACGGCAGCATTACCTGGCTGTTCTCGACGCCTGACACCGCCGCTAACATAACCTACGATGGTTACGGCGACGTCTTCGGCCCGGTCGGCGGCGCCTTCTCGGCAACCGACGGCACAGGCATTCTCAATGGAACCTACGTTTTGAATTCGTGGAATTACGACGGCAACTACTATGACGACGGCCTCTACCAAGGCATCGATCTGAATGGCGTCATCACCGTGACCGGTTCGGCGCTGAACGGTGACAACACATTTGAAAATACCTTCTCGCTGCCCGGCGCGACCTCCTACACCTTCGTTCTGGATGTCGGTGACTGCACCAGCGGCGCACGGTCTACAACTTGCATCCCACAGCAGCCAGTGGATCCTTCGGCTTATTTCAGTTCCTTTACGCTCGATCCGAATATCACCACTCCCGAACCGGGAACGCTGGCTTTGATTGGCCTCGGTTTGCTCGCCTGCGGCGCGCGCCGCCGCGGGAAGAACGTTATTTCCGTCCGCTAACTCGCGCGGTTTACGTCAGGATTACTGTCGAAGCAGTCGTGCGGATTCGCGCCCTCCCGTCATGTTCGCGCTTGGCTCCGTCTCCGCCCGTTCGATTATCCTTGTTGTTATGAAAGTCGCTTTCATCGGCATCGGGCGTATGGGTTCGGGCATGGCGCGCAACTTGCTTCGCGCCGGCCATGAAGTGGTCGTTTTCAACGGCAGCCGGGAAAAGGCGGCGGCCCTGGTTGCCGATGGCGCCCGTGTTGCCGATTCTCCCGCCGGCGCCTGCCGCGCGTCGGAAGCCGTCATCACCATGCTCGCCGACGACCACGCGGTCGAACAGGTCGTCTTCGGCGAAAACGCCGTCGCCTCGGCGCTCCCGGACGGCGCCATTCACATTTCATCGAGCACCATCAGCATCGCTCTCGCCAGGCGTCTTGCCGCCGAACATCACCGGCGCGGCCAGAAGTACTTGAGCGCCCCTGTTTTCGGCCGTCCGGAAGCCGCCGAAAGCAGGAATCTCCTCGTGGTGGCCGCTGGTCCGCCGGATCTTGTCGAACACTGCCGGCCCCTCTTCGATGCCATCGGCCGCCAGACATTTGTCGTCGGGTCCGATCCTTGGCAGGCCAATGCCGCCAAGTTGTGCGGCAATTTCATGATCGCCGCTACCATCGAGGCATTCGGCGAGGCCTTCGCCACATCGGGTAAGGCCGGCGTCTCGCCCCACGCGTTCCTCGAAATCATGAGCACGCTCTTCGGGTCGCCGCTCTACACCAATTACGGACGCTTGATTGCCGGCAAGAAGTTCGAACCGGCTGGTTTTGCGTTGCGCCTGGGGCTTAAGGACACCCGCCTGCTGCTCGAAGCAGCCGGGGAGTTAGCTGCCCCCATGCCGCTTGCCAGCCTCATCCGCGATCATCTCCTCTCCGCCGTGGCGAACGGACAAGCCGATCTCGACTGGTCTAGCGTCACCCGGGTTATCGCGCGCAACGCTGGCATCGAGTGACCGTCTCCTACCGCCGCTTCTGCAGTTCCGTCTCGGCGCCGATGAACCCCCAGGTGATCCACACATGCCCCTTCAGGACGCGCCGAAAGTACTCCTCGGCTTTCGCGGGTTCGCCATTGTAAAGGTGCCAGTTGCCGATGCCGTATGCCACCGTGTCGAATGGCAGTTCCACTTCGCTGTCGGTGTTGCCGGCCGGCGGCTCCGGGGGCAGCGCTTCGGATTCGCTCATCCGGCCCTGAAAGAAACGGACCAGATTGAGGTAGAACTTGGTGTGTGGTTCCGTGTTGGTCATCTCCGGCGGGATGGCTTCCAGCGCTTTCGCCGCCTCGCTGGTTCGCTTGGCGCGGCGCAGCGCGGCATACAGCCAGTTGGTCGAGTTGATGCGTTCGTCGGTGTTGGGCGCGGTGTCCACCGCGTGGCGGAAGGCCTCCGCGGCCTGCGGAAACTCGCCCAGGAAATAATGCGCCAGACCCAGATGATAGTACGCCACCATGTTCTTGGGATCGAGAGCCGTGGCTTGCATCAAGTCGGCGCGCGCTCGCGCGAACTCGCGCAACGGAAGTTCGCGATGGCCGCGCTCGGTGTAGAGGTCGGCGCGGCGCGGCGAAATCGCCAGGGCGCGAGTCAGCGTCTCCACCGCTTCCTTGTCCTGCCACACGGAGATTTGCGCCTGCGCCAGTTTGAGCAGCAGGTCGGGGCTTTTCGGGTCGGCGGCCAGGTCCTTCTGCGCCGCCGCTACCACGCCTTTTTCGTCGGCTAGCGACTGGAACTTCGTGCCGCGTGGGGAAGTGACTTCGAGTTTGGTCTGGGCGGTCGCGGCGGCAGCCAGTGCCAACGCCCAAGCCACAGGATAGATAAGACGCGCAGTAGCCATAGATGCCGCGATTATACAACGTGGGCTAGGCGATTTCGCCTGGTAACCCTTGGAGTTTGGACATCCTGGCGAAGCCGCGCCAAGCGGACCGGCCTCCTGGCCGGGCGCAAGCCGGGCGCTGGCGCGCTTCCTCACTCTACCGTTCTGGATCAGTTACGCGTTTGTTATAGAATTGTCAAAGGGGTCCCGGCGGATTCCGCTCGGTTTAGTTTCGTTGGCCATGCCAGTAATCTATGGCGTGCGGCGCCGGTCGCGCTTCGGTGAAGAGGCTTCCGCCTCGCCGACCGGCTGTACGGATCGGTGAAAGGGAGTACTGGTGCAAGAGGTTTGGTCCTTATCGGCTGAACAGAAGCGCAGCGCACTCCAGGCCGTGCTCGATAGCGAAACCTTCGCCCGTTCCGATCAACTTCGCAGTTTCCTGCACTACATCGGTGAGATGGCCATCGCCGGCCGGTCCCGGGAGATCACCGAGTACCTGATCGCCGTCGAGGCCCTCGGCCGTCCTTCCGATTTCTCCCCAGCCGACGATTCCTCGGTGCGCGGCCGCGCCCATGAACTGCGCCGCAAGCTCCAGAAGTACTACGAAGCCGAAAATCCCAACGCGGAAGTCCGCATCGTGCTTCCAAAAGGCCTCTACTTCCTCCGATTCGTGCCTCGCGAGGAGGTCGCCTCGACCGCCCCGCCGGTTCTTACCGGCCCCCCCGCGGTCTCTGACTCGCTCGCCGCTCCACTGCCCGATTTAGGTTTGGAGCCGGGCCCCGAACCGGTTCCCGCCGCGCCGTTATCCCAGCCCAAAGCCCGCCGCTTTTCCCGCTTGGAATTGGTGCTGGCAAGCGCCCTCGCGCTCACTGTCCTCGGGGCCGGACTTCTGGCCTACAATTTGCGCCAGAAGATCCCTTCCCCCCGTTTCGATCCCGTCATCGCCAGCGCCTGGGGGCCGCTCACCAAGCCGGATGCCGATGTTTTGCTTTGTGTGGCTACTTTGCTGCACATGGTGGTCCGCCCGTATATGGCGGTGGTCCCGGAAGGCTTTCCGAAATATCCAGCCCCGCCTGAGTTGTACGCCATGTTTCGCGAGCACCGGCCGCTGCCCGACGGCACCGAGCTCGACATGCACCCCGCCGATAATTCCGTTCAAATGGGCCATGTCTCCAGCGTTGTGACCCTGGCCAACATGTTGCACGGGGGCGGTGTGCGCTACCAGGTCCTGCCGGAGAGAGTCGCCCGCGTCACCACCATGCGCGGCCGCAATGTCATTCTCATCGGCGACCCTCAGGACAGCGAAGCCGCCGCCCTCTATCTGGAGAAAGCGCCCATCACCCTGGATTATGATTCCGCTGCCCAGGACGTCGTCATTCGCGACCGGCGCCCCGGCCAGGCCCGCCTCTACGTTCCCAAACGCGGGCCCGATAAGCGCTACACCGAGGTCTACGGTTCGATTACCGTGACCCCCACGCCGGGAGCCGCCGGCGACCAGAGAAGCGTCGTCATCTCCGGTCTCACTTCCGTGGGATCGCAGGGCGCGGCGGAATTCTTCAGTTCCCCCAAGGCCATGCGGGCGCTCCTCGAGCGTCTTCGCAAAGAGGGTTATTCCGGTTTTCCTTCGGCCTATCAGGTCGTGGTCCACTGCAACAGCAGCGACACCCTGCTCCTGTCTACCGAGTACCAGGCTCACGCCGTCTTTCGCCCTTAGCCCGGGCTAGCCCGCCTTTCTCACCAAGTTTCGTCGCGAGGCGCGTCAGCAGGCTGCGGATACGAGGCGCGCGCCGCTCAGCGCGCGCAGGCATACTGGAACAGTATGTCGAGCACGCTGAGCAAGCGCAACGAAGTAGACGCGGCCTGATCACGCGCGGCGGCAGAAAGCTGGTGAGAAATGCGGGCTAGGCCAGGTTGATTTCCCGCAGTCGGTCGCGCACACGTTGCCCTTGACCTCCCTGTGCCCGAAGGCCATCTGCGCCGGACCATTGGCTCCTGTCGGATTCCGTCCGTCCTTTCGGAAAAAGAGACGCCCTTGGCTGGTGCAATTCTTCCAAACTGGTGCGAGAATGAATGGCACACCAGGAGTGTCCGATCATGGGAGACTTCTACCAAAATGGCACCATCGCAACCTTGCATCGCCTGAAAACCGAAAATCTCGCGCAGATGGAGCGGGACCTCCGCGGCTTTGCCGTCAGCCATCCCATCGCGTTGGTCCTGCCGGCCCTCTACTCGGAATTTGGAACCGAAGCGATGGCTCTCATCCGGGAGGAGCTGAAGAAAGTCGATTACCTCAACGAAATCGTCGTCACTCTCGGGCAGGCCGAAGAAGCGCAGTTCCGGATCGTGAAGGACTTCCTGGCCGGCCTGCCGCAGCAGGTCAGGATCATTTGGAATGACGGACCCCGCGTCACTCGCCTCTACGAACTCCTGGAGGAGAACAACCTGCAGGTGGGTGCCGCGGGTAAAGGCCGCGCCTGCTGGTTGGCATACGGCTACATCATCGCCAAAGGTGAGAGCGCAATCATCGCGCTGCACGACTGCGACATCCGAACTTACAGCCGTGAGCTCCTGGCCCGCCTTTGCCACCCCGTCGCCAATCCTTATGTGGACTTCGCTTTCTGTAAGGGCTACTATGCCCGCGTGACGGATCGCATCCACGGCCGCGCCACCCGTCTTTATGTCACGCCTCTGCTCCGCTCGCTCGAAGCCATCGTTGGCCATCTGCCGATTCTGGAGTTCCTGGACAGCTTCCGTTATCCTCTGGCCGGCGAATTTGCCATAACCACAACCCTGGCGGGCCTGAACCGCATTCCCGGCGATTGGGGGCTGGAGATCGGAGTACTGGCCGAGATCTTTCGGAACCTCAGTGTGAAGCGCGTTTGCCAGTCCGAGCTGTGCGAAACTTACGATCACAAGCACCAGCCCCTCTCACCCGAGGACCCTAGCACCGGATTGCTCAAGATGACCGTGGATATCGGCAAGACCCTGCTCCGCACCCTGGCCGCCGAAGGAGTGGTTCTAACCGATGGCGCAATGAAGAGTCTGCAGGCCAGGTATGTTCGGATGGCTGAAGATACCATTGCCTATCATCACGCCGACGCCATGCTCAACGGCCTGGTTTTCGATCGGCACGAGGAGGAAACCGCGGTTGCGACTTTCTCCAAGGGCCTGAACATTGCCTGCGACCGCTATTGGAGCGATCCTCTGGGAATCAAGCTGATTCCGAACTGGACCCGTGTTGCCGCGGCCGTCCCGGAATTTCCGGGGCGGCTGGTGGCGGAAGTGGAAGCGGACAATCGCGACGGAGGCTCGTGACATCGTGGCGGCGCAGGTGACGTTTTCCCCGACCATCCAGCAGACCGTGCGGACGCTGGGCCAGACCGATATCGTGATTGGTATTCCCAGTTACAACAACGCCCGCACGATCGGGCACGTTGTGCGGGCGGCCCAGGCAGGCCTGATCAAGTACTTCCCATCCTACCGTGGTGCGATCGTAAACTCAGACGGCGGCTCCAAGGACGGAACGCCGCAGCAGGTGCTCGAGGCGCAGTTGCCGGAACTCGCCGTATTGCAGGTCGATCACCCCTTGTATCCCGTACAGCGTCTGACAACCCCCTACCACGGCTTGCCCGGCAAAGGGAGTGCCTTCCGCACTATTTTCCAGGTGGCCGAGGCTCTGCACGCCAAAGCCTGCGCGGTGGTGGATTCCGACCTCCGCAGTATCGCCCCGGAGTGGATCGAGATGCTGGTCCGTCCGGCCTTGGAAAAGGGATTCGATTTCGTTGCGCCGTATTACCTCCGCCACAAGTATGACGGGACAATCACAAACAGCATCGTCTACCCTGTGACCCGCGCGCTCTACGGCAAGCGCATCCGCCAGCCCATCGGCGGCGACTTTGGCTTCTCGGGGCGGTTGCTGAGTCACTACCTCCGCTACGACGTATGGCAGAGCGACGTGGCCCGTTTCGGCATCGACATTTGGGTGACGACCACGGCCATCTGCGGAGGATTCTCGCTCTGCCAGGCGTTCCTGGGCGCAAAACTCCACGATCCGAAAGATCCCGCCTCTGACCTCAGCGCCATGCTCGCCCAGGTAGTTGGTTCGCTGTTTGCCGAAATGGAAAGACACGTTGAGATCTGGACCAAAGTGAACGGCTCGGAAGACGTCCCCATTTTCGGCTTTCAATTCGCAGTCGGCACCGAGCCGGTCAATGTCAACATTAAGCGCATGGTCGATTCTTTCCGGCGGGCCCATCACGATCTGCGCGACATTTGGAGCCTGGCGCTACCGGAGCCGGCCATGCTCGGGTTAAGGGATTTGGCCGCCGCCGCCGACGGCCGGTTCTCTTTCAGCGATGTGTTGTGGGCCCGCATTGTCTACGATTTCGCCGTGGCCTACCACCGGCGCGTCATGGATCGTGGCCACCTGCTGCACTCGCTCACACCGATCTATCTGGCCTGGGTGGCTTCGTTCATCCTTCAGGTGCAGGAGGCCGGCCCCACGGAAGTGGAGGAGCGGTTGGAGCGCCTGTGCCTCACTTATGAAACCGAGAAGACCTACCTGATCTCGCGCTGGCAATGAGACTAGGCAAGGAGGCGTTATGTGGGAGCAATTTCAAAAGATTGTGAGCCAGTCGGCGGGCCGGATCGCCGACAACATCGCTGCTTTCTTACCCAGTGTTCTGGCGTTCCTGGTCATTTCCGCCTTGGCCATCGTCATCGCTGGGATCGTCCGCTGGCTGCTGCTGCGATTGCTGCGCCGGGTCAATTTCGATCGCTGGGCCGACCAGGCCGGATTCTCGTCCCTGGCCGAGTGGTCTCCTTCACGAAGCCCCACGCTGCTGGTGGTCGGGGTGGCTGCGTGGGGCATTCTGCTGGTGGGGCTGCTGCTGGGCGTAGCCGCATTGGACTCGCCACTGACCTCGCGGCTGACCTTCAGCCTGTTGGATTATGTGCCGCATCTGGTGGCCGCCGTTCTGATCCTGCTGGTGGGCCACTGGGTGGCCCGCTTCCTGGCGCACAGCGTCCTGATCAGCGCGGTGAACATGCACGTGCATTCGGCCCGCCTGCTGAGCCTGGGCATGAAGTGGCTGGTGCTTGTGTTGGCCGCTGCGATGGCCCTGGAGCACCTGGGCATCGGCGGCCAGATTGTGCTCCTGGCTTTCGGTATCCTGTTCGGCGGAATTGTCTTGACTCTGGCCCTGGCCGTCGGACTAGGTTCCAAGGACGCTGTCAGCCGCTCGCTCGAGCGCCAGTTCCGCGAAGCTCAGGAAAAGGAAGAGATTCACCACCTATGAGCCGTGCCGCGCCCCGAATGGTCATCTTCACAGATCTGGATGGCACGTTTCTGGATCGCCACACCTATGAATGCAACGAAGCCCTGCCCGCTCTCCGGCGTTGCCTGATCGCCGATGTTCCGGTGGTTTTTTGCTCCAGCAAGACACGCGCCGAGATCGAAGATCTGCACCGGATGCTTGGGTCCAACGACCCGTTCATTTCCGAGAACGGTGGCGGGGTCTTCATCCCCCGCGACCATTTCCCTTTTCCGATCGAGTATCGCGCCATCGTCGGATCTTACTTTGTCATCGAGTTGGGCGGCGCATACGCGGACCTGAGTTCGGCTCTCGACGATCTGAGCCGCGACCTCGGGGTCTCCGTCCGTGCCTTCCATCGCATGACCCCGGAGGAGATCGCCGCGGAAACCGGGCTGCCCCTTCGCCGGGCCGAATTGGCGGCTGCGCGGGAATACGACGAGCCGTTCACGTTCGTCGACACCAGCCAGCCGGAGATTAGCCGGTTCCTGGAGGCTGCCGAAGCCCGTGGACTGTGCTGGACGTACGGCGGCCGCTTCTACCATCTCCTCGGCCACGCCGGCAAGCAGCCGGCGGTAACCACCCTCGCCGCTCTCTATCGCCGCTGGAATCCCGCCATCCGCACCGCTGGCCTGGGCGACAGCGCCAATGACGTTCCCCTGCTCGCTGCCGTCGATATTCCGATTTTGATGATGAAGTCCGACACCGAATTCGACCCCGACGTGCTCGAGAAGCTGCCGGCTGTCCGCCGTTCGCCGTGGCCCGGACCACGAGGATGGAATGCATCGGTGCAAGCCCTCCTGGCCGCATATTTATAAAGACTTCCCTCAACATTTCCCTAACACTCACTTGACAGTGCAAGAACGTTCTTGTGCTTCACAGAGTTAGCCCGATACGCCTATCATGAGCTTTCATAAAGTGCTATGCCCTGTAAATCATGGCGTCGTCTTGTTGGTTCGTGGATCGGCGCTTCCCTGCTGGCCCTGCTGGCGGTTTGCTCGTTGGATGCCGCTTCACGGATCAAGGTGATTAAGCTGGCGGTCACCAACCCGAGCACGCAGCCGCGCCCCGCCGAAAACGTCGTCGTCCCGATCAGTGCCCTGCGGGCTGTCGCCAAGGATTTTACCGCCGGCACTGTGGTTGTCACTACCAGCGAAGCCGCGACCCTTGGGCAGGATGCGCGCGCCATCCAGACCACCGAGTTGCCCTCGCAGGCCGACGACCTCGATGGCGACGGCCGCTTTGACGAAATTGCCTTTCAGATTGACTTGCAACCCCGCCAGACGCGCATCGTGACCATCGCCTATGGCGATGCCCCAGCCATGCTGTTGCTGCGGTCCCAGTATCCCAAACGCACCAATGCCCAATTCGAGGCGCATTGCAAAGGCCCTGGCTGGGAATCCGAGCAGACCGCCTGGCGCATCTGTTTCGACCGCCAGAATGCCGTCGATGTCTTCGGCAAGAGCCGCCCGGGGTTGTATTTGGACTTGTTGGCTTCCCCCGGCGATGCCGCCCGCTCCGCCAGCCCCTTCGGCCCCCAACTGGCTGGCGATAGCAAGGCTCTGGGCGTCGCCGGCCTCGGTGCCTTGGTGGATGGCAAGGCCCTGCCTGCCGCGGACGTGGCCGATCGCCAGTGGCGTGTCGTCAGTGCCGGTCCGGTGCGCTCGATTCTGGCGCTCGAATATAAGGGCTGGAAGATCGGCGGCCGCGGCGTCGACGTGGTCAGCCGCATCACCCAATGGGCCGGCGAGCATAGCTTCGAGTACTGCATCACCGTAACCAACGGCGACGGTCTGATGCTGGTCACGGGGATTCCGGCCCGCCCTGATGCCCGGAATCTTGACGCTTCCACTTCCTCCGTCCAGGCAGTCGCAAGCTGGGATGGTCGGGCGGACGATGGCTTGGGCCTCGCCGTTCTGGCGCCCCGCCAGGAAGCCGGCGCGGAAGTTGCCGATGAGCGAAACCGGTTGCTCCGCATCAACCCGCGGAACGGAGCGGCCCACTGGTATGGCGTCGCGCTGTGGGGCAGCGAAGCCGCCGGGGTATCAATGATCCGCAATGATCTTCCCGCCAGGCGCTCCGGCGAAGGAACCCTGTCGTTGCCGGATCCTCACCCACCAGGCCGTGACGGGTTCGCCGCTTATTTGGCGGACCTGGCTGGCCGCATCGCTGAGCCTGCCGGAGTACAAGTCCTCTCCAAAACCGGCGCTCCGGAACCGGCTCCGCCCGATACGCTTGTGGCCGGGGTCTCACACCGCACCTACGCCCAGGCCATCGCCTTGCTGCAACAGGCCGCTTGCCGCACCGCCGCGAAATTTGAACCGCTGCTCACGGCCACTCCGCCCCTGGGCGCGGATAAGACCAATGGAGCGGGCTTTTTCACCGAGGGCAACGATCAGACCGGCGAATGGAAAACCCAGAAGGGGTATTTCTGGACCGGCGGTTTCTGGGCCGGAGAACTCTGGAAGCTTTTCGGATTCACCCACGATCCCCGCTGCCGGCAATGGGCGGAACTCTGGACGTCGCGGATCATGGGCATCGAGGACAAACAGAACCACGATACCGGCTTCTTGAATTTCTACTCGTCGGTCTTGGGTTACCAAGCCATCAACGCTCCAAAATATCGCGCCGAGGGGTTGCTGGCCGCCCAACGGCTCAAGCACCTTTATAATCCGCTGACCAACCTGGTGGCCTCCTGGGATGTCAATGGCGACGACACCATCATCGACACCATGATGAACCTGCAGATCTGGTGGTGGGCGTCACGCGAAACCGGCGATGCCCAGTGGGCCGACTTAGGCCGCCGGCACGCCCTCAAGTCGGCGGCTTGGCTGGTCCGTCCAGACGGATCTACCTTTCAGTCCGTGCACTACAATCCGGGCGACAACCGGCAGGAATTCCGGTCCAGTGGGCAGGTCCTTGAGTTCGCTAACCACGCGCCGCCCGGCGCCATGGTTTTCACTCATACGCACCAGGGCCTGCAGGCCGATTCTGTCTGGTCGCGCGGCCAGGCATGGGCGGTTTACGGCTTCACCGAAGCAGCCGCCGCCACCAAGGATGCGGATCTGCTGGCAACCGCCGAAAAGACCGCCCGGTTTGCCCTGGCTCACCTGCCTGAAGATGGCGTGCCGTGGTACGACTTTTCCGACGAAGGGGTCTTCTTCCGCAATCGCGATTCCTCGGCGGCCGCCATCCTCGCGGCCGGCCTCTTGCGGCTCTCGGAATTGACTACGGATCCAACCCGCTCGGCTCAATACCTGCGCCAGGCGAAACAAATTGTGCAGACCTTGATCGACCGGTATCTCACTCCGGTCGGTCCGCAAGACCGGACGCCGCCGGGTGTTCTTCGTCACGGATGTGGCACGCGTCCGAATGACGGAATGCTCGTCTACGGCGATTACTATTTGTTGGAAACTTTGTTGCGGCTGCAAGCCGCCGAATGATGCTTTGGGACGGCGCCGTGATGCGCCAGGAGGTTGCAATGACTAAGAGAGTCATAGTAAGTTCGATCGTCGCGTTGATCTGTCTCGTGATGGCGCCGTTTCTCGGCGCCCAGACCACCACTACTATTTATGGAGCCGTGACGGATAAGAGCGGAGCTGTCGTGCCGGCCGCTGACGTCACCGCTACTAACGTAGATACGAATTTCACCCGCGGCGCCAAGACCAATCCGGAGGGCCAATACCGTCTGGAGTTTATGCCCATTGGCAACTACCGCGTCGAAGTGTCGGCCACCGGCTTCAAAAAGTCCATCCAGAAGGGCATCACTCTCGAAATCAACACCATGGCGCGCGTGGATGCCACCTTGGACGTGGGCGCCCTCACGGAACAGGTTGATGTCGAATCCACTGCGCCCCTGGTGAATACCGCCAATGCGCAGATCGGCCGCACAGTGGAAAACGCGGAGATCACCTCGCTGCCCATCGTGGGTCGCAACGTCTACACCCTGCTCGAACTGACGCCCGGCGTGTCATCCAATGTGAACAGCATCGTGCTGGGCTACCCGCAGCAGGTAACCATGGTCAACGGAGGCGTCGACGGAGGCGCCGGTTCCGTGAATTATTACCTCGATGGCGGTAACAACATGACCGGGCTGCGTAACACCGGTAATATCGCGCCCAACCCCGACGCCATCGAGGAGTTCCGCGTGGTGACCAATAGCTATGGCGCCGAATACGGACGCTCGGCCGGAGGCGTGGTCAACATCATTACCAAATCTGGAACCAACCAGCTTCACGGTTCGCTGTTCGAGTTTCTGCGCAATACCGATCTCAACTCTTATACCTGGCTCTCGCTGACGGCACAGCCGCTGCACCGCAACCAGTTCGGCGGTTCGTTCGGCGGCCCCATCCGCAGGAACAAGACGTTCTTCTTCGGCACCTACTCCGGCTTGCGCCAGATCACCAGTTCCTTCTTGAACACGGCGGTGGTGCCCACGGCGCTCGAGCGCGCCGGAAATTTCTCCGCTTCGAAAGTCAAGCCCACCGATCCGACCAACGGCAATGCCCCCTTCCCCGGAGGCATAATCCCCGCGTCGCGCCTGGACCCGACCGCCATGAACATTCTCAATAAGTACATCCCCGCGGCGAATCTCCCCAACAACATCTGGCAGGGATCGGTGCCGAGCCCGTATAACACCGATGAGGCGCTCATTAAAATCGATCATTCCTTCACTGACCGGAACCTGCTGACCGGCAGCTATTACGAAAGCAGCGGCTTCAACTCCGTGCTGCCCGGCGGCAATCTGCCGTGGTCCATGCAGGCCTTCAACTGGAGGCAGCAGAACGTCAACTCGAGCGACACCATCACCATTAGTCCCACCTTGATAAACCAGTTCTGGTTGACCTACACGCGGAACTTCGGCGGCAGGCTGAACACGCCCCAAATCTCGCTCCACGACCTGGGTTCCACGTTCCAGCCGCAGGGCACGCCTTCGCTGCCCCAGATCACTGTGACCGGCTATTTCACGTTGGCACAATCTATCGCCGGTCCCGTGGCTGGTACTAACTTTTACTCCATGCGCGACGCAGTCAGCTATATCCACGGGCGCCACACCCTCAAGTTCGGCGGCGAACTGGCCCTCGACAAGGACGTTCAGCAGACCTTGCTCAACAATTACGGCGTCTTTTCGTTCAGCGGTTCCAAAACCGCTAATGCGCTGTCCGACTTTCTGACCGGCTTGCCCGTCACCATGAATCAGGACGCTCCTATCACCGCGCTGGACGACTTCTGGATCGGGTCCCTGTTCGCGCAGGACGACTTTCGCGTCACCTCGCGGCTAACCTTGAATTTCGGCATGCGCTGGGAAGTTCAGACGCCGCCCACCGATCCGTTCAATCGCGAAGGTACCTTCGAGCAAGGCGTGCAGTCGCAGGTCCTGAAGGGCTCCAGCGTTCCCACCGGCCTGTTGGTGGTGGGCGATCCGGGCATCGGCCGCGGTATCGTCTCTACGCAATTGAACCACTTCGCGCCGCGCGTGGGCCTCGCGTTCGATCCGGTGGGAGACGGAAAAACATCCATTCGGGCCGCCGCGGGCATTTTCTACGGCAGCGTCTCCGGCAACGAATGGAACTCCACTTCCAACTACCAGCCATTCGCCGTCCGTGAGCAATTCAACAACATACAGTCCTTGTCCAACGTGTACGGCCTGTTTGCCGGTGGCGTCTCGCCCTACCCTTATTCCTATAATCCGAACAGTCCGACGTTCATCCTCCCCGCCGAAATCTATGGTATGTCGCCGGCCTTCCGCTGGCCCTACACCTACCAGTTGAACTTCTCGCTACAGCGGCAGATCACTAAAGACTTCACTGTTACCGCGGCCTACGTCGGCTCGCTGGGGCGTCGCCTTCCCTTCGCCTATGACGAAAATTACCCCTACTACAACAGCACCGCCACCACCTCCAACGTGAACAACCGCCGTCTCATCGATCCAGGACAACTGGCGCAGGTTTTCCTGGTTCAGTCGATGGAGAACACCGCCTACAACGGCCTTCAGATCACGGTGGAAAAGCGCATGGGACACCATTTCGGCGCCAAGGGTTTCTACACTTTCAGCAAGGACCTGGAAGACGTCCAGCTCGATAACAACACTACCAACGGCGGCGCCCAGGACTACCGGAACCTCTTCGAAGACCGGGGCCTCTCCGATAACAATCGCTCTCACAACATGGTGGCCGAAGCCATCTGGAATATGGATTACTTCGGCCATACGAATTTGTTCCTGCGTAACGTTATCAACGGATGGCAGCTTTCCGCCATCGCCACCTTGGAAAGCGGCCTGCCTTTCACGGTCACTACGGGCAAGGACAACAACTTCGACGGCAATACGAACGACCGCGGCAACCTGGTGGCCAATCCCTTCCTGGATCCCCATCGCGGCCAGGCCAACGTGACCGCCGAATGGTTCAATACCGCTGCATTCGCCTCGCCGGCCAATGGCGCCGACGGCACTTCGGCGCGCAATCTGATGACCGGACCCGGAACCAAGAACGTGGATATGGCGCTCTTCCGCAATTTCAAGGTTCGCGAGCGAATGACGCTTCAGGCGCGAGGTGAATTCACCAACGCCTTCAACATGGTAAACCTCGGCAACCCGACCGGCACAATGTCGTCCAGCCTGTTCGGCCAGATCCGGACAGCCTCGGCCATGCGCCAGGTGCAGTTAGGACTGCGGCTCACGTTCTAAGACAAACCTGGATTGCTATCGTGGCGGAGCGTTCCTCCGGATCTGCTCCGCCATCATTTTCACTAACTCTCCGTTAGTCATGGGCTGCCACCCATGTCCCTTCATCGGCCGTCCATAGTCGAACGTCGCGCCCGCATCGGTTGTCTTGAGATACTCGTCTAACTGGTAAACCGCCAGGTTGAGATAGTAATTATCCATGTCACCGACATACAAGTGGATCTTCTCCTTCAACTGCGGCCCGATCCTCGCCCAATTCGCCCGTAAGTAGGCGGTCAGATCGTATCCGTGGTCGCGCATGTAACCGGCCACCCGCTTATCGATCTTGCCCGTCTTCTTGTCCCAGAGCGGCTGCGGGTAGCCGTCCTCGCCCACCGGTCCATAGACCGCCTCCCACGCTTCAAACTGCTGCGCCGAGCGGCCATGGCTTCCCAGCGCATCCTCCAGTTGGCTCATCTGCCGCATGGTCTGCGTCACCTGTCCCTCCGCCGTCCGCATCATCGGCCGCTCCGGTGTCATGTACTGGTATCCCGGCGCCCAAAACGCATTATCGTCGTCGTAGATATTTACCAACTGGTCGCGCCGGAAATCCACCGGGTCGGGATACATCGTCCACGTTCCGCCGAAGAACTCCGGGTGGTAGACCTCCAGCGCCAGCGATTCCCAACCGCCCGTCGAACCGCCCGTCAGCATGCGCGCATACCCCGCCCGAATCAGCCGGAAGTGCTCCTCCAGGTAGGGGACCAGCTCCTGGAGCAGCGCGTCGCCGTACGGTCCGTTGTTGGCGGAATTCACTGCGTAAGAATCGTCGAAGTATGGCGTAGGATGCTGGAACGTGATCGCAATCATGCGCGGAAAATTGTCGCCGTTCCAATCCTGGTAGAACTGGTAGCCTGCCTGTCCCCGCCCGCCGCTATTCGCCGGTTGCCGCTCGCTGAACCCGAACGCCGCGTTCAATCCGAAATGCCCCTGTATATAAATCCCCGGATAATGCTCGCCGGGGTGCTCGTCGTAACCCTTCGGCAGCAGCACCGTCGCGCCCAGGTACATCGGATGTCCCCAGAACTTGGTAAGCATGGGGCTTTGTATCTTGATGTGCTTCACCCACGCCGTGTCGGCCGGCATCTGGATCGCTGGAATCACCTCGCTGGCCTCCAGCTTGATGTCGTACCCGGCCGCGGCGTCCAGATGCACCTTGCGAATCCCGCTATACAGATTGCCCGGTGACCGCGTGAAGTGCTGGCCCTCCCACTCATCCATGTGGGCCCACACCACGTGGCCGTCCGAACGGTGGAACTGCGTGTAGACATTGATCACGGCCTGCACGTAGTAATCGCCCGCCGGAATCTCCTTCAGGCTGCTCGCCGGGTATCCGGCCGCGGAGCCATCCACTACCGCCGCAACCCCCGGCTTGAGATCGTCGATGTCGCTTCCGAAGAAGGGCGTCTGTCCTGTCCAGGAGCCGATCTGCTGAATCGGTTGCGGCGCCTCCGTCTTTGACAGCGCGACGAACGCGCGGCCTGTAATCGGTTCGGGGTGCGCCGCGGCCGCGAATGAAATCTCGAACCTGGGCTGCGCCGTCGCCGCCAGGCACAGCAAAGGAAGAATGGTCGTCGGTAGCAGATAGCGTTTCATGCACTCATATCATATAGCCAGTACACCATCGGCTACCGGACCACTATCGCTTCATCCCTTTCGGGGTGCGCCGCGTCTCCGGCAAAATGCGTGATCGCCAGGTCCGTCACATTCTCCGCTTCCAGCGCGTGCGTGAAATACTCGGGCTTGTTCTGCCCCCATGCCAGTTTGCAGTTCTTAAGCGTCACGTTGTCGGCATAGCGGATGCTGTAGCCCGGCGTTTGGTGCGGCTCCAGATCGGGCGCCGCTGTGGTTGGGCGGTTGTCGAAAATCGGGCCGGGGTAGGCCGTCCAGCGGTCCAGCGTCAAATCGACATTGTCGAGCGTCACATCCGCGATGCGGCTCGCCGCGCTCCCGTTGATGCGCGCGCTGTTTTCCGCGCGCCCTGTCACGTTGCGGATTCGCACGCCCGTAATCCTGCCCACCTTGGTTTCTTTGCTCCGCGGAATCGCCGTCAGGGAAATTGCCTCGCCGCGGCCCCACCAGGGAGCCGCCTGGTATTGCGCCACGAACCGGATGTCGGCGAACTGGATATCGCGCACGTTGCCCTCGTCGCGAAGTTGGATGGTCATGGCGCGGCAACTCGACCGGATCTCGCACCGCTCGAACCGGATGTCCGAGATATCCTGCGCCGTCTCCGTGCCGATCTTGAGCCCCGAGTCTTTGGTCGTCATCGCGCAATCGTGTACCCGCACATTGGTGCACGCGCCGTAGTCCACCGCTTGCCGCGTCGACTTGATGACAATCGCGTCGTCGCCGCACACGATGTCGCAATTACGGATCTCCACGTCGCGGCAATGATCCGGATCGATCCCGTCGCAGTTCGGCACATCCAGCAGGTTGCGCACCTTCACATGGTCCACCAGCACCCGCTCGCAGCCGATCATGTGCAAACCCCAGAACGGCGCGTCGCTGAAACTGATATCGCGCACTTCCAGATCTTTGCAGCCGGCCAGTACGAAAATCTTTGGGCGGAACGGACCGAACTGCCAGATCTCGCCTGCCTGGTTATAGCCCGTCATGAACTCTTTGGCACGTCCGTTGATGTTGCCCGTTCCGGAAATCCGTAATCCCGTGGCCTGCTGCGCCGTCAGTATGCCGTCTGCGTCGCCCGGATAATCCGCGCGATTGGTGCTGGCCAGCAATTCGGCGTCGTCGGCCAGATGAAAATCGATCGCGCCCTTCAGAACCAGCGTGCTCACCAGGTATTTTTTGCCGCCTCGCAGCAGCACCTGTCCGCCCGCGCCGGCGGCCTCGTCGATGGCTTTTTGAATCGCCGCCGTGTCCAGCGTCGCGCCATCGCCCTTGGCGCCGTAATCGCGGGCGTCGAAAACCCGCCGCTGTGCTTTCAGCCGAAGCGTGGCGCTCAGCGCCGCCGCGCCGGCAAGTTTCAGCGCCTGGCGTCTGGTAGTGCTTTTCAGAGCCGCGAACGTGAGCGAGCGGTGTTCGCCCAGTGCATGCTCCCCTTCGGTCGGGTCAGTACTGTGTGTTGTGATTGCCATGGTCTCAGTCCCGGCAGGCCCACGTCCGGGCCATTTTCGATTTTTCCCCCATATCATTGCACTCGCTTTGATCCATCGCTCTACTGTGGGATAGTTTCACATGAAAGGACTGCCGATGAGTCGCCTCATTTCAATGATCCTTCTTGCCTTGGTCTGCTGTCCCAGCTTCGCCTTGGACCGCCCCGGCACCATTTTCAAAATCTTCCAGTTTCCACCCAACATGATTCCCCGCATCGACGGCGATCCCGACGATTGGAAAATCGTGCCCGACGATTACGCCATCGGCATGGACCAGTTGGTCGACGACAACAACAAAGACCATAAGCCCGACCCCAAGGATCTCGACGTGCGCGTCAAGGTTGGCTGGGTGAAAGGCCTCAACCGTCTCTATTTCCTCTACGAAGCCTACGACAATTACTGGGATTTCGCCCAGCCCGGCCTCCACAACGACACCTTTGAGTTGGTTGTCGATGGCGACCTCTCCGGCGGCCCGCTCATCGAACGCTTCCAGCCCACCAAGGAGTTGAGCGAGCGCGACGCGCACTTCTCCATGCACGGCGTCCAGGCTCAGAACTATCACATCATGACTCCGGCCGTCGGCAAGGATTGGGCCCTCGCCTGGGGCTGTAACGCCTACGTCAAGTACCTCCCCTATGCCAACGCCGCTTACTCTTACCACTTCAAGCCCGGCGAATCCGGCAAACTCGTGCTCGAGTTCTGGATCACCCCATTCGACTACGCTGGCTGCGAAGGCCCCCAGCGCGCCGTCGAATCCGTGCTTACCGAGAATAAGTTAATCGGAATCTCGTGGGCCATCCTGGATTACGACAACCCCCATAGCGAAACCCACGCCTTTTGGAATCTCTCGCGCCAGCACACCATGTACGGCAAGGCCGATGAGCTAGTAGGCTTTCGCCTGATGCCGCTCGAGCCCCGCTTCGTTCATTTTGACGCTAACTGGTCCTTCCAGGTCATCGACATGAACCGCCGCCTAGTGGCCTTCCGCGACGAATCCACCGGCAAGGCCACGTCCTGGAAATGGACTTTCGGTGACGGTTCCACTTCCACCGAACGCAATCCCATCCACCAGTACGCCTCCGGCGCGGACTATACCGTGGTCCTTGAAATCGAAGGCCCCGAGGGTAAATCCCGCCGCGAAAAAATCTGGGATGTCGCGCTTAAGTAAACGCTTACGTGTTATGCAATGAACAACCCTGTGACAACCGTGCGCTAGCGTACTATTTCCCCACGCCGCAGCGGCAGGCCCATTAAAATTAATGCCTTATGACCCGTTCCCGCCGCTTCCTGTGTTTTGTAGTGCAAAACCGAATACCAGGTCTGAAATCCCTTTGCTTCCGCTTGCCTGGCCTGTTAGTCTCCCTTTAGTTACCACGAGGTTTTCTCGTAATGGGGAGGTTGCATGCAACGTTCGCATTTTGGGCTCCTTCGTGCCCTGCTTCTGGTCGTCCTGCTGTCGGTTGTTTCCGCAGTCGGCTTCGCGCAGGAATCGCGCGGCAGCATCACCGGCAAGGTGATTGACCCCCAAAGCGCCGTAGTTCCTAACGCCACGGTCGTGATTACCAACGACGCGACCGGCATTTCAAGTCGCATCACCACCAATCAGACCGGCTATTACGAAGTCGAGTTTTTGACGCCCGGTATCTACACCGTTACCGCGGAGATGACCGGTTTCAAGAAGCTTGTGCGAGCCGGTATCACCTTGAATACCGGCGACCGCTTGGCCGTTGATCTCCAACTCCAGGTCGGCGAAACCTCAACTTCGATCGATGTCACCGCCGACGCGCCACAGCTCCAGACCACCAACGCCGTCGGCGGCCGCGTGCTCGATACCCGCGATATCGCCATGTTGCCCGTCACCACCATGAACCCCTGGGCGCTGCAAGCCATGTCGCCCGGCATGGTCTTTACCGGCTCGCCCGGCATCAGCCGCGTGATGGATCACGCCGGTACCGCCAGTTATGACACTATGGGCCTCGGCACCGGAACCAACGAGTTCTTGCTCGACGGCAACCCGGTCACCGGAACCAACGGTGGACGAGCCGGCTTCGTCCCCTCTGAGGAAGCCGTCGACGAAGTCCGCATTGAAACCAATGCCTTCGATGCCTCCATGGGGCACAGCGTGGGCGCCTTCATCAGCGGCACCACCAAATCGGGAACTAACGCCATCCACGGCTCTGCCTTCGCGCAGTATATGTGGTATCGCATCAACGCGACCAACGAGTTCACACGCGCCAACTACCTGGCTTCCGTAGCCGCTGGCACATGGCCCGCTGGACAGCACGAGAATCCCGGCGGCCGCTTCTTCCAGCCGGGCTTCAGCTTCGGCGGGCCCGTCTACATCCCCAAGATCTTCAATGGCAAAAACAAGCTGTTCTTCTACATCGAGTATGACCACATCACCAGCATCCAGCCCAGCCCCGTAAACGTCGACTATTGGGTCCCTACCGCCGCCCAGCGGCAGGGCAATTTCTCGGACCTCTCCGCATATAACGCCACGGCGTACACCATTTACGACCCGCGTTCGGCGGTGACCAGCACGGCCGGCCATGTGAGCCGCACTCCCTTCCCGAACAATACCATTCCGGCCTCGCTCTTCTCCAACACCCCATTTTATAAGTTCTTTCAACAGCTCTATCCGATGCCTAATTACACGCCCTCGACTCCCGATGGTTACAACTACGTGGATTCGGCCCAGCCTTACAATGACTACCTCCCATCTCTTGTCAATCGTTATGACTGGAACATCAGCTCCACGCAACGGCTGAGCGGTAAGTGGTATTACAACCATCGCTTTTCCGATAACTACGACTGGGCGCACAACACACCGCTGAAAGGCTATGAGTCCAATGGCCTGTGGCGGCCCACCCGCGGCGGCAACCTCGACTACATGAAGACCTTCAACCCCAACAACGTCCTCGATGTGGTCTTCAGCATCACTCAATACGCCGAAGGCGATAAGCAGCCCATCAAGAACGCTTACAAAGCTTCCGACGCGGGTCTGCCCACCTATATCGACCAACAGGCCGGCGGCGCCGACGGACTCCCCGGGTTCCTGATCGGGTCCACCACCGCCAGTTCCAATATCACCCCCCAGGTTTACGCCAACATCGCTTCCACCAGCTATGAAGGATACTCAGGCCCTGGAGTGAATCAGCGCGGGACCACCGAGCAGTTGGCCGCCAAGATGTCCACCGTTTGGCGCAAGCACACCCTGAAGTACGGATGGGAAGAACGGCGCTACCATTACGCCACATTCCTCTCGGGTGCGTGCACTACCGGATGCTACACCTTCCAGAACAGCTTCTTCACCGCTAGCGATACCACCACCACCGCCAGCCAACTCGGGTTGTCCTGGGCCTCTTTCATGACCGGTATGGCGACAGCCGCCAAGCTTGATACCAACGATACCGGCTATTACAGCACCCCATACCACGCCGGCTACATTCAGGACGATTTCCGCGTCTCCAACAAACTCCGCCTGGGCTTCGGCCTGCGCTTCGATTACGAAGAAGGCACTACCGAGCGGTTCGAGCGCGGCCTGTCGGGCTCCTATAACTTCAGTTACGCGCCTCCATACGCCCAAGCCGTCCAGTCGGCCTATACCACCGGCGGCAACACCTTGCTGCCGTCCAGCATCCAAGTGGCCGGCGGCCCCACGTATCTCGGCCACCCCTACGGCGCCCTTACCGACGGCACGAAACGCTTCCTGCCAAACTTCAGCGCCGTGTACGCCTTTAACGAAAAAACCGTGCTGCGCTTCGGCACTGGCCTCTTTGCCGACACCTTCAATGCCTTGGGAGGCACCGGCAACCGCGAGCTCCAGAACGGCTACAGCCAGGCCACCAACACCACCATGACCACCGACAACGGCCTGACCTTCTGCTGCGGCGTCGGCGCGGCATCCAACATCGGCAACACCAACATCATGGCCAACCCCTTCCCAGTGCTCGCCAGCGGGCAGCGTTTCCTGCAGCCGGTCGGCGGCGCTTACGGATCCGACATCCTCGACGGGCAGAGCTTCACCTACTATCCGCGTGACTTCTCGCCTACCTGGAATGAACGTTGGAGGTTGGGCATCCAGCGGGAACTCTTCCCCAATCAGGTGCTTGACATCTCCTACAACGGAAGCTACGCCTCCTCCCCGCAGACCCGCAACCTCAGCTATCTGCCGGCTCAGTACTGGAATTTTGGCGACCAGTTGAATTCCGCCGTCGATACCGCCATGAAAGCGACGGTTGCCAACCCGTTCCTCTATACCAATTTCGCCAGCCTGGCGAACACGAACCTGCCTCTTTATAACTACCTGAGCTCGCTAAGCTGGTTCACTAGTAAGACCCTGCAGGTGCAACAACTCCTCCGCCCATACATGAACGCCGGCGCCGCCCTCTCTGAGTACGGCGGTTTCCGCAACAAAACCGCGTATAACGACGTCGAATTTCTCTATACAAAGCGCTTTTCGAAGGGAATCCAGTCGTCGGTCCAGTATACCCGCACATGGTCCCGGAACCAGTGGCAGGAGAATCAATTTGACCAGTCGCTCGAATGGGAGCCCAATCCCAACTCCCGCCCCAACCGCTTTGTCTGGACCGCCGTTTGGGAGCTGCCCTTCGGCAAAGGGCGCCAGTGGGTCACCACTGGTCCGGTACAGCACGTCGTGGGCGGATGGCAGTTGAGCTGGATTTATCAATATCAAAGCGGCCCGCTCGTCTCCTTCGGCAACGTCTACTACTACGGCAGCATCGACGCCCTCGTTGCCGCACTCAACGAGACCAAGACCCACCAGCAGAACATTCACCAGTGGTACTCCGTGGCGGCGGACTATAACAACCTCATCAATCCCGCCGCGGCGGGCAGCGGCGCCATTCCCGCCGGCTTCGTTGGTTTTGAAGGCCGTTCGGCATACCAGCCCGGCACCTACCAGGCTCGCCTGATGCCCCAGTACATCAACGCCCTCCGCGCCGACGTCATCAACAACTGGGACATCCGGATCTTCCGCAGGTTCAACCTCTACGAGCGGTTGAACGCGAACTTCTCGGTGGACCTCATGAATGCGGCCAATCGCGTTCAGTATTCCGCTCCCACCGTGACTCCCTCTTCGACGTCGTTCGGGCAGGTGACCGCCCAGGCCAACGGCCCGCGCCAGATTCAATTCAACCTGCGCGTGGACTTCTAATCGCAGTTCAGGGTCCCCAAAAATCCGGGGAGCTGCCCTGCTGGCGGCTCCCCTTTTTTTGTTCCCGCACCAAAGCCCCGGGGGCGACTGAAGCGCCGCACTTGCTGCACCCCAAAATAAACCTGAACTTTCGCGGCAGGGGATCCAACTCGCCTTTCCTCCGCGCCTCTGCGTCTCCGCGATGAACAGGCGTTTTGCCGCTTAGTTCCCGGTAGTGAATAATTCCCTCTCTCACTTCCGCAGCAGCGCCGACGCGCACCATAGCAGCGGCGCTTGCCCATGTAAGTCGCCCGTGTTTTGCTTCCGGTCCAGGTAATACTGCAGGTCGTTCTTCTTATTCGTCCCTTCGCACACGTTGGTGATATCGCTGTCCTTGTTGATATACGGAATCAACCCCAGCCATGCCTTCCGCGCCGCCGGGCCATACGTGCTCTCTTTCAGCCAGCCGTTCTTCACGCCCGTGATCATCGCGAACGTGAACATGCCCGTCGAGGATGTCTCCACCCACGCTTCCGGATGGTCGATGAGCTGCCTCCACATTCCATCGGCGCCCTGGTACTGCAACAGCGACGCCATCATCTTCGTGTAGCCCGCCATAATCCGCGCCCGCCGGGCGTGCTTCGCCGGCAGGGAGCGCAGCAGTTCGGCCATCCCTACCGCCACCCAGCCATCGCCCCGGCCCCAATAGAACGGCACGTCCGGCGCGTGGAAGAACAGGCCGTTCGGTTGTTGCAGCTTATCCAGGTAGGCCGTCATTTCCAGCGCCGCCCGGTCGATGTACTTCTGATCGCCCGTGGCCCGGTAGGCCTGCACCTGCACCGCCGTGATCATGAACATGTCGTCGATCCAGAAGCGCGTCTCGCTGGTCAACCCGCCGGCATCCGGCGTCTCCCACTGCCGGTCCGCGATCGTTTTCCCCATGTCCAGGTACTTCTTATCCTTAGTCTCGATGTAGATTTCCAGTGGAACCGCCCCAAACACCGAGAAATCCACGTGCCGCTCTGTCGGCACCAGCTTGGCATCGGTCGTGAACAACGGGTCGAACCGTCCAATCAGCCGCCGCGTCAAGTCCTTATCGCCGCTCAGTTGCGCGAACGTCAGGGCCCCGTACCAGGTGCATGTTTCCGGATAAATGATCGTGTTATCGCGCAAGTGCTTGCTCGCGACAAACCGTTCCGCCACGCGTTTGCCGATCTCCTGCGGGGAACTCCCCGCCGGCCAGTTCTGAAAGTCCTTTTGCGCGTAGCCCTGCGCGGCAGCCCCTAGAATCGCGGCACAAGCCACCATCGCTCGTGAAATCGTTCTGCGTTGTGTCTTCATCTTGTCAACCTTTCGGTAAGAACTCCTCCACCCGGAACGAATGGCGCACTACCTCGCGCACCTCGTCCAGAGACTTCAATTGCCCGGCGCCCATCGCCTGCACCAGCGCGTTGCCGGCAGCCGTCGCTTCCACCGGCCCGGCTGCCACCCGCCTCCCTGTGACGTCCGCCGTGAGCTGGTTCAGCAGGCCGTTGCGCGAGCCGCCGCCCACAATGTGAATCACATCCACCGTCCGTCCCGTCAGTCCCTCCAGCGTTTTCAGAACTTCCCGGTACCTCACCGCCAGGCTGTAGAGGATCACGCGGCATACCTCTCCATCGTCCCGCGGCGCCTGTTGCCCGGTCTTTCGGCAATGCTCGCCCACCTTCTCCGCGCTCTGGCCCGCGGCGTGGAACTCTTCCAGCTCCAGCACTGTCTCCGTCGGCCGCGCCGCTCCGGCCATCGCCGTCAGTTCCTCGTAACTGTATTCTTTTCCCTCCAGCGCCCACGCCCGCCGGCACTCCTGCAGCAGCCACAGCCCCGGTATGTTTTTCAGAAACCGTATGCTTCCTCCCGCTCCAACCTCGTTCGTGAAGTTGGCCGTGAGAGACCCGTCGTTGATCAGCGGCTGCTTCAGTTCCATCCCCATCAGCGACCACGTCCCTGAGCTGATGTAGCACCACCGCGAATCGGCCGCCGCCGGTACCGCCGCCACGGCTGAGGCCGTATCGTGGCTGGCTGTCGTGTATACCGGCGTCCCGCGATCCAGGCCGCACTCGTCCGCGACCTGCGGTAGCAGCGCGCCCAGGCGCGTTCCCGGTTCCACCAGTTCGGCCGGCAGCCCGCCCGGGATTCCCAGCTTTCGCAACAAGTCGGCCGCAAACTGTTTCTCCACCGGATCGTAAAACTGCGAGGTGCTGGCGATCGTTCGCTCCGCCCGCATCGTCCCGGTCAGAAAATAGTTGAATAAATCCGGCATGAACAGCAGGTGCCGCGCCGCCTCCAGCACCCATGGCGCTTGCCGCCTGGTGGCGTAGAGCTGGTACAGCGAATTCAGCTCCATGAACTGGATCCCCGTCCGCTCGAAAATCTCCGCCCGCGGCGCCGCCGCGAACGCCTGCTCCATCATCCCCACGGTGCGCCCATCGCGGTAGTGGCGTGGACTGTCGATCAGCGCTCCATCTGCCCCCACCAGCCCGAAATCCACGCCCCAGGTGTCGATCGCCGCGCCATCCAGGCCCTCCCCGGCGCGCGCCGCTGCCCGCAGCCCTCGTTTGATCTCCTGAAACAGTCCGAACGTGTTCCAATACAATCCCGTCGGCAGTCGTACTGGCACATTCGGAAACCGGTGCAGTTCCTGCAACTCCAATTGGTGCCCGGAAAGCCCGGCCAACATGGCCCGTCCGCTTTCCGCGCCAAGGTCAATCGCAAGATATCGATGAGCCGCCACTGTTCAACTTTCGCACTACCCCTGGGAGTCGCGTCAAGCGCAATGCGCGCCCCGCTTCGCGTTCCGCAGCGTGGAACCGGAGGCGCCCGGTCTTCCCTGGCTGGTAGCCCGTTTTCCGCCTTTACTTTGGCGCTATAATTTGGTGAAAATCAGCCCGGTCGCTGCGCACCATGATAACCAACGGCGTTTGCGTCGGCAAAACCCGAAAGTCGCCGTCGTCT
Organism: Bryobacterales bacterium; assembly: GCA_963842505.1. GTDB lineage: Bacteria > Acidobacteriota > Terriglobia > Bryobacterales > Bryobacteraceae > PALSA-129. Next base: position 1,223,766 of record CAWJGZ010000001.1, on the reverse strand, counting down.
CCGCTATAATCTGCCCATGCTGCATCCTAGCCTGCATCCACGCGATGAAATCCTCCAAGCCATGGAGCGCATCTACCGCTATCGCATGACCACCACTTCCGGAGGCAACCTATCCATCCGCGAAGCCAACGGCGATGTCTGGATCACCCCGGCCCGCGTCGATAAGGGCAGTCTCCGCCGCGAAGATATCGTCTGCATCCGCGCCGGCGGCGCCGTGGAAGGAATGCGCGCGCCTTCCTCCGAGTTGCCCATCCACCAGCAGATTCGCGTCCGCCGTCCTTCGCTCGGCGGTATCGTCCACGCTCATCCCACCGCGCTCGTGGCATTCAGCCTGGTTCACCAGGCGCCCAACACGCGTCTCTTCCATCAAGCGCACCATGTCTGCGGTGAAGTCGGCTTTGTCCCCTATGAGCTGCCCGGCAGCGCCGCCCTCGGCGCCCGCGTGGCCGCCGCCTTCGCCCAAGGTTTCAATTGCGTCATCCTCGAAAACCACGGCGTCGTCACCGCCGGCGATACCCTCCAGCAAGCCTTCCACCGCTTCGAAACTTTGGAATTCACCGCCAAGACCATCATCAAAGCGCGCCTCTTGGGCGCCGATATCCGTTACCTCGGCGATCGCGAGCTTTCGCTCGAGCATGAGCGTGCCGGCAGCCTCGAAGAATTCGCGCCCGCGGTTTCTTCCAGCCACGAAAGGGAAGTCCGCCGTACCCTCTGTGAGTTCGTGCGCCGTGCCTACCGCCAGCGCCTCTTCATCAGCACGCAAGGCAGTTACTCCGCGCGCATCGACGCTTCTTCCTTCGTCATCACTCCCTACCAGGTTGACCGCGCCACGCTCGCTCCCCAAGACCTCGCGCTGGTCCGCGACAGCCGCGCCGAAGCCGGCACAATCCCCAGCCGCGCCGCCCGCATCCATGAAGCCATTTACCGCCGCCATCCCGCCGTCGGCGCCGTTGTCAATGCTTATCCCGTCAACGCTACCGCCTTCAGCGTCACCGGCGCGCCTCTCGATACCCGCACCATCCCCGAAAGTTACATCGTCGTGCGCCACGTCGGCCGCGCGCCCTTCGGTCTCCAATTCGGCGACGGCGCCTCGCTCGCTGCCCTTCTTTCCCCGGCCCAGCCCGCCCTTGTCCTGGAAAATGACGGCGTGCTCGTCACCGGCTCTTCGGTGCTCGAAGCCTTCGACCGTCTGGAAGTGCTCGAATCTACCGCCGAGGCCCTCATCAACTGCCGCGCCCTCGGAACCCTCAAGCCCTTGTCCGCTGATGTCACGCGCGAATTAGACCGGTCCTTCTTCGGTTGAAACCGCCGTCGCAGTATCGAGTCGGCCATCCGCAAATCGGCCGATCTGAAGTCCGCGCTGCCTGCCGCCATTGAAAGTGTCGCGTCCATTCAATCCGTTCATTTCGCCGACGGCGGCGCCGGTCGCCTCTGGCTCGCACTGGCCGGAGAAGTTCGCCTCTCGCCGGAACAATTCCGCGCCTTGGCCAGGCAACTCCCTCATTGACTTGTGCGGCGCCGTGGCGCGCGCGGTGCAACCCCTGCGGCCGTCCGCGTATCATGAAGGAAGCCTCATGCCATTCCGGCGCGTTGCGTTCTCCATCCCCGTTCTCCTCGCCGCCGCAGTCGCGCAAACTCCGCCGCCCGCGCTCAAGTTCGATTTCGGAACCGCCGCTCCCGCCCCCGGTTATATCGCGGTCCTGGCCACCACGATGTACTCCGGCCACCTTGGCTACGGCTTCGAACCGGGTGCCAGGCTCGCCAATATCCATCGCGGCGGCGGCGACCCGCTCCGCGGCGATTTCATCACCAGCGGCACTCCCTTCTACTTCTCCGTCAAAGTGCCGGAAGAGGGCAACTACAAAGTCACCGTCACCCTCGGCGATCGCGAGGCCGAGTCCGTCACCACCGTCAAGGCCGAATTGCGCCGCCTCATGGTAGAGCGCGTTCGCCTCGCGCCCGGCCGCTTCGAAACCCTGTCCTTCATCGTTAACGTCCGCACCCCGCGCATCCCCGGCGACGGTCAGGTTCGTCTCAAGGATCGCGAGAAGACTTCCGAGGCGCGCGCTTGGGACGATCGCATCACTCTCGAATTCTCCGACGCCCATCCCGCCGTCTGCGGCCTCGAAATCGAAAAGGTCGAAGGCATCCCCACCATCTTCATCGCCGGCGATTCCACTTCCACCGACCAGCCGGTCGAGCCCTTCAACAGTTGGGGCCAGATGCTCACTCGCTTCTTCAAACCCGATATCGCCGTCGCCAATCACGGCGAATCCGGCGAATCGCTCCGCGGCTTCATCGGCGAACTTCGCTTGGCCAAAGTCTTGAGCCTTATCAAGCCCGGCGATTACCTTTTCATTCAGATGGGCCACAATGATCAGAAGGAAAAAGGCGAGGGCATCGGCGCATTTACCAGCTACAAGGCCGATCTCAAAAACTTCATCGCCGAGGCCCGCCGGCACGACGCCATTCCCGTGCTCGTCACGTCCATGAATCGCCTCTCCTTCGACGGCGCCGGCAAAATCACCAACAGCCTCGGCGATTATCCCGAAGCCGTCCGTCAAACCGCCAGGGAAGAAGACGTCACTCTGATCGACCTCAACGCCATGAGCAAGCTCTTATACGAAGCCCTCGGCCTCGCTGACGCGCATCTCCTCTTCGCCGGCAAAGACACCACCCACCATTCCGATTACGGCAGCTACGAACTTGCCAAGTGCATCGTCGAAGGCATCCGCCACAGCCAATTGCCGCTCGTGAAATACCTGCTCGACACGCCGCCCTTCGACCCCGCGCATCCCGATCCCTTCGCTAAATTCGATCTTCCGCCCGACCCGCCGGCCACCGCCCAGCGCCCTTACGGCCAATAAGTGACGGCAGCATTACAACCCTCGTGGAGCGGGCTTTCCAGCCCGCAACGCCGACATTCTTGTCGGCGCTTCGCCACGGACTACCCGCGCCATCGCCCTCAGCGACGGCAGCATTACAACCCTCCTGGAGCGGGCTTTCCAGCCCGCAACGCCGACATTCTTGTCGGCGCTTCGCCACGGAGTACCCGCGCCATCGCCCTCAGTGACGGCAGCATTACAACCCTCGTGGAGCGGGCTTTCCAGCCCGCAACGCCGACATTCTTGTCGGCGCTTCTCCGCGGAGTACCCGCGCCATCGCCCTCAGTGACGGCAGCATTACAACCCTCGTGGAGCGGGCTTTCCAGCCCGCAACGCCGACATTCTTGTCGGCGCTTCGCCACGGAGTACCCGCGCCATCGCCCTCTATGACACCCGCGCCGTCCCTAAATAGTTCCCGTACCCCACAATCATGGTCGATGCCACCAGCACCACCAGCGCCGCCGTCAGCCACATCTTCGTGCGCGCGCTCGCCCCGCGCCACTCGTGCAACCCGATCCCCCACAGGCTGCTAAAAATAATGATGCTCGCCATGTGCAGTGTCCAGCTCGAGAATCTGTACCTCCCCATTTGCGTTTCGCCCATCGTGTAGAAAAAGAACTGGAAGTACCAGGTCGTTCCCGCCAGCGCCGAGAAGAAGTAGTTCCATCTCATCGGCGCGCGTTCCGGTTCCCGCCCGCCGCTAAAGTACTCGTGCCCCGATTTGTTCCGGATGTTCAGCGCCACGCACCAGATGCAGTTCGTCGTGAATCCGCCCAGCAGCACCACTACCAGCACCGGCAGCCCCTGCCATAGCGTCGTCGTTCCATGCCGCAAGGTCAGCGCTTTGATCGGGTCGCCTGCCCGCAATCCGTAGGAGAAGCACGCGCTCATCACGCCCGAAAACGTCGCTACCAGCACGCCCTTCTTCAAATTAAATTCCTTGATGACCTCCTGTTTCTCCGACGCCGACATCTCCTTTTCTTTGGACATGCCCGCCTTCCCTGCGAATGCGATCCCGCCCAGGCAGACCGCCACGCCTAGCAGTATCACCCGGCCCGATAGTGTGCCCAGCACATTTGTCGCGAACACTCCATCGAAGATCGGCGGCATCAGCGTCCCAAACGCCGCGCAGTATCCCAGCACCATCGCCATCCCCAGCGACATCCCCAGGTACCGCATCGTCAGCCCGAACGTCAGCCCGCCCAGCCCCCACAACAGGCCCCAAAAATAACACCAGAAAATCGTGTTCCCCGGTGTCGCGCGGAGCACCGCCCCCAAATCGTTCGTCATGATCGTCCCCAGCACCCAGGGAGCGATGATCCAACTGAAGACGCCGCCTACCAGCCAATACGTCTCCCACGACCATCGCTTAACGCCGCGGAACGGAACATAGAAACTGCCGGATGCAAGCCCACCCAGCCAGTGGAACATCACGCCAAGCGCGGGATTCGGTGTCATAAGTGTGCCGGTCGGTGCAAAGTCTGTATTGTAAGGTGTTGCGCGCCGCAACGGCCACCTGCTTCGTCAATCCCGCTATGCTTTCTGCAATGCGGAACACCCCGCGCTTTCCCTTCAGCCGCCTATTTCTCCGCAAACACGGTGTTTACCCCGGCAATTCGCGCTTCTGCCCGCATCCGCCCGCTTCGTCCCCGCTACCCTTGCGTTTTGAATCTCAAAACTGCTACAACAATGAAGGTTTCCGCCTGGCCGCTGCGTAGGGGGTCCGCGTGAAGATTTCCAACCACAGCCGGTACACCGTCAAATCGCTTGTCCACGCCTCCCGGGTCCTGGAAGTTTTCCAGAAGCCCGGCGACATTCTCCGCTTGCGCGATGTCGTTGAGCGCACCAGCTACAACAAGGGCATGTGCTTCCGCCTGCTCTACACCCTCCACCAGTGCGGCTTCCTCGATAAGGTCGGCGAAAATCATTACCGCCTGGCCGCCGAAGTGCGCCGCCGCCGTTTGTATCGCCTCGGCTACGCCGCCCAGGGCCAGGAGTCTTCCTTCGATCGCGAGGTCCGCGCCGGCCTCAGCCGCGCCGCCGAGCGCGCCGAGGTCGAACTCATCGTCGTCGACAACCGCTATCAGCCCAAGATCGCTCTCCGCAGCGCCGACTACCTGATCCGCGAACAAGTCGATCTCGTCATCGAATTTCAGACCGATGAAGTGGTCGCCCCCGCCATCGGCGCTAAGTACCTCGAGGCGCATATCCCTTTCATCGCCATCGATATCCCCCATCCCGGCGCCACTTACTTCGGCGCCAATAACTACCAGGCCGGACTTATGGCCGGTCACTATCTCGGCCGTTGGGCCAAACGTCACTGGAATTCCGAAGTCGATGAGGTCCTGCTGATCGAGTTACAACGCGCCGGCTCTCTCCCTAAAACGCGCGTCCGCGGCATTTCCGTCGGCATCGGCGAGTCGCTCCGCGTTGCCGACTCCTGCCATACCGTTTTCCTCGATGGCGACGGCCAGTTCCAGACCACTCACGAACGCGTGCGCAAGTACCTGCGCGAATCCAAAGCCCGCCGCATTCTGGTCGGCGCCGTCAACGATTCCAGCGCCTTGGGTGCCCTGCGCGCCTTTCAGGAAGCCGGCCGCGCCGCCGATTGCGCCATTGTCGGCCAGAATGCCGAAACCGAAGCCCGCGCCGAGCTCCGTACTCTCGGCACCCGCTTAGTCGCCTCCGTCGCCTATTTCCCCGAAAAGTACGGCGACGGTCTCATCCGCCTGGCTCTGGACATCCTTGGTAACAAGGTCGTGCCGCCCGCCATCTTCACCAGTCACCAGGTCATCACCCCGGAGAACGTCGACCACTTCTATCCCAACGATGGTCTTCTGTCCAGCCCCGCCTGAACAACCGTTCCTGCAAGCACCATCCGCACAGAACCGCGACCGTCAGGGAGCGGCCTTCAGCCTTCACAGAACCGCGACCGTCAGGGAGCGGCCTTCGTGGAACGCGAAGGGTATTGATAACGGTGTGCTCAGCTTAGCCCGTAGGGCGACAGAGCAAGCCCACGGCGTGAGCCGTGCGGAACCGTTCACGGATCGATACAGCCCCGGAACGGGGCGTAAGTGTTCGCCGCCCGCGCTGCTGCCCTCTGGGAATGGCTCGAACTCCCGGCTGAGGAGATCCCTCGCCGGCTATCCGGCGATTGAAGCTGCGCATCCTCAGCGCCCTCGGGTTTTTGCTTCTTTCCCCTCTATGTCTCCGCGCCTCCACCCCTACTTCAGGTAGAACACTTCCTTCATCATCGCGAACCGCTCGCCCGCCTGCTTTTCTGGCACAGGCTCGAACAGCCGGCTCATGGACTCCTGCCAGCGCAGGTTCACCGGGTCCCGGTCCAGCTCGTCCCAGGCCCTATCGAAATCGTCTACCCGTAAGCTCAACACCAGCTCCTGCCCGCGTCGGAAAATGGAGTAATCCGAAATTCCCACTTCCTTGAGTTTGGCCAGTAACTCCGGCCACACCCGCTGGTGTTCCCGTTCGTATTCTTCGACCGCATCGGCCTTAATGCGTAATTTGAATGCGTAGCGAGGCATCGATCTCCTTTGTGTGTTTCCGGGGTTTTCTAGCCCTCCTCGCGTTACGCGTAGCTCGAAACCGCCGCCGCGTTTCGCTTCGCCCGCTCTGCCGTGATTCGCTCCAGGTACCCGCTCTGCCGGAAGGCATCCATCGGGTCCGCCGGCAGCCCCTTGGATTCCGCCCATTCCCGAATTACCGGCCGCACATCGGTCGCATACGCCGTCTTCAGGCATTCCTCCGCGTCCACCAGCGCGCACTTCGTCTGCAAGCCCGCCAGTTTCTCGTGGTCCACCAGCGCCGCCTTGGCGTACAGTTCCATCGCCGTCGTCACCGTCTGAATCATCGCTTCGATCTTGCCCTTCAAATTGTGGCTCTGGTCGATCATGTACGCGATGTCCGCCGTCTTCCCGCTTTCCCATTCGAAATATCGAATCTCGTGGAAAATTCGAAATACCTGATAAGGATCGATCGACCCCATCGTCAGATCGTCGTCCGCGTACCGCCGGTCGTTGAAGTGGAATCCGCCCAACATCCCCAGGTCCAGCAGCCACGCCACAATCTGCTCGATGTTCTGCGCCTGGTAGTGGTGCCCCGTGTCCACCAGCACCCGTGCGTTCGGCCCCGCTTCCTTCGCGTACTGTAGCGCCATCCCCCAGTCCGCTATATCCGTGTGATAGAACGCCGGCTCGAACGGTTTGTACTCCACCAGCATCCGTTGCTCCGCGGTCATCCGCTTGTGCGCCGCCTGCAATCCTTCCGCCATCCATCGCCGCCGCCGGCGGATATTCTGTGTCCCCGGATAATTCGATCCGTCCGCGAACCACATCGAAAGATCGCGGCTCCCCAACCGCTTCGCAATCTCCACGCAGTTCAGAATGTGATCCAGCGCTTCTTTTCGCACCTCCGCATCCGGGTTCGCCAGCGATCCGTACTTGTACACCTGGTCCTGAAACGTGTTCGGATTGATCGATCCCGCCCGCAGCCCGTTCTTCACTCCCAGTGCCTGCACTTCCGCCACGTCTTCCACCCCGTTCGGCAGGTCCCACAGCACATGCAGCGCGATCGTCGGGCATACTCCCGTCCAACGGTGTACTTGTCCCGCGTCGCTGTACTTTTCCTCGATCGTCGCGGCTGCCGCCGGCTGCAGAAACTTGCCGAACCGGGTGCCCGTATTGGCAAATCCCCACGAGGGCAGTTCGATCTGGAATGCATTCAGCGCGTGGACGATGGTGTCGGTCTGTTTATTGGAAGTCACTTTGGTTTCCTGTTTCAAAGTTTCACTATGAAGGTTATCTGGCAAGCGCGTCAAAACAATTATCAACCAAACCGCCCGTTTCACGCAGCGGAACCTTGCCGCCCGGTGCCGTCCGCCGGAACTCGAACATGCTACAGCCCTTATTGCCCATCGCCCCCCTTACGGTCGGCCCCGCCCGCCCGTCATCGCCTCCTGTTGTTCCACATGGAGAAACGGGTTCCGCCGTTCGGTTCCGCGCTCCTCCCTTCGTCCGCCACCCAGCCGAGGTGGAACGCCATGAATCCACGCGCTCTTGCCAATGCACCCGCGTCCCCCTTGTGTTTATTGATTCGAAACGCCCGCCCGTCCCCGGAATCTCCTTGTAGTGCCTTGGCCGCCCCAGTAGCATGGATCGTATGCGCGCAAACCTTTCGTGGTATGGTGCCGTCCCGCTCCTCGTGGCCGCTGGTTTCCTCTTGCCCGCCGCGCCTCCCGCCTCCATCGCTGATCTTCACCGCGCTTTCGAACAACCCCCCGCCGACGCCCGCATCATGGTCCGCTGGTGGTGGTTCGGCCCCGCCGTCACCACCGATGAACTCGAACGCGAGCTGCGCACCATGAAGGAAGGCGGCATCGGTGGCGTCGAGGTCCAACCCGTCTATCCCCTCGAGCTCGACAACCCCCAACAAGGCATCCGCAACTTGCCTTATCTCTCCGACGGCTTCATCGATGCCCTGCGTTTCACCGCCGAAAAAACCCGCGAGCTCGGTCTGCGCTTCGATCTCACCCTCGGCAGCGGCTGGCCCTTCGGCGGCCCGCACATTCCCATTACCCAGGCCGCCGGGCGCCTCCGCATTGAGCGTCTCCCCATCCCCGCCGGCGCAACTTCCGTCCCGCTTCCCACCCTGGCCGCCGGCGATACCTTCATCGCCGCCTTCCTCGCCGATCGCCGCATCACCGGCATCGAAGGCACGACCCTCCGCGTCCCGCCCGATCCCGATCACCCCCGCACCGCTCTCGTATTCATCGCCTCCCACACCCGCATGATGGTCAAACGCGCCGCTGTCGGCGCCGAGGGTTTCGTCCTCGATCACTACGACCGTGCCGCCATTTCGACCCACCTCCACGCCGTCGGCGATCGCCTCGCTCAAGCCTTCGGCCAGAATCCGCCCTACGCCGTCTTTAGCGACTCCCTCGAAGTCGAACGCTCCGATTGGACCACCAACTTCCTCGACGAGTTCCGCAGGCGCCGCGGCTACGATCTGTTGCCTCACCTGCCCGCCCTTGCCTCCGATGCCGCCCAGGACTCCGCCGCGATCCGCCACGATTGGGGCCGCACCCTGACCGAACTCGCCGACGATAATTACCTGTCTCCCATCCGCGAGTGGGCCCACCAGCACGGCACTCTTTTCCGCTCCCAAGACTACGGCACGCCGCCCGTCTCGCTCTCCAGCAACGCCTTCGTGGATCTTCCAGAGGGCGAAGGCGCCCAATGGCGTCAATTCTCCGCCACCCGCTGGGCCGCTTCCGCCAATCACCTCTACGGCCGCCCCATCACTTCTTCCGAAACCTGGACCTGGATTCACTCCCCCGTCTTTCGCGCCACCCCGCTCGACCTCAAGGCTGAAGCCGACCTCCACTTCATTCAGGGCATCAACCAGTTAGTCGGCCACGGCTGGCCTTATTCGCCGCCCTCCGCCGGTGAGCCCGGCTGGCGCTTCTATGCCGCCGGCGTTCTCAATAATCACAACCCCTGGTGGATTGTCATGCCCGACATCACGCTCTACCTCCAGCGCATCAGTTTCCTCCTGCGCCAGGGCCGCCCCGCCAATGATGTCGCCGTCTACCTGCCCACTAGCGATGCCTACGCCGCCTTCACCCCCGGCAACGTATCCGTCAACAAGATGATGGACCAGCTCATCGGTCCCACCGTCATCCCTCAGATCCTCGACGCCGGCTACAACTTCGATTACATTGATGACGCCGCTATCGCTCACGCCGGCGTGCCGTATCCCATCCTGGTCCTGCCCGCCGTCCAGCGCATCCCGCTCGCCACCTATAAAAAGCTCGAAGAGTACGCCCGCAAAGGCGGAATTCTCGTCGCCGTGCGCCGCACTCCTTCGCTCGCCCCTGGTCTCATGGACCAATCCGATTCTCCTCAAATCGCGGAGCTGTCCCGATCACTCTTCATGAACGCCGATTCCCGCGGCCACTTCGTGGAAATCGAATCCCGCCTCGGCGAGTCTCTTCACCAATGGCTCGCCCCCGATGTCTCCGCCGGCCCTACCGCCGCCTCCGCCATCGGCTTCGTCCATCGCAAGCTCGATTTCGCCGACGTCTACTTTCTCGTCAACACTTCCAACCACCCCGTGCATGCCTCCGCCGTCTGCCGCTCCACCGCTCCCGATGCCGCCTGGTGGGATCCCTACACCGCCAAAGTTACCCGGGCCGCCGGCTCCAAAATCGAGCTTAATCTCGCGCCCTACGAATCCCGCGTCCTCGTGTATTCGCAGGACCGGACCCCGTCCGCCGTCCCGCCCACCGCTCCTGTTCCCACGCCCATCGAGGTCGCCGGCCCTTGGAACGATGCCGCTTCCTGGGTCAATTTCTCCGGCCAAAAAACCTACGACGCCACCGTCACAGTCCCGCCGTCCATGCTGGTTTCCCATCACGCCTTGTATTTGAATTTTGGTGAAGGCACTCCTGTCACCACCCAGGAGCGCCGCTCCGGGGCCGGCATGCGCGCCCTGCTGGAGAGTCCCGTCCGCGAAGCCGCCGTGGTTTTCGTTAACGGCAAACGCGCCGGCTCCATCTGGCGTCCGCCCTATGAACTCGAGATTGGCCCCTTGCTCCACGCCGGCGCCAATGCCATCCGTATCACCGTAGCCAATCTCGCGATCAACGAACTAGCCAAGGGCCCGCTGCCCGATTACAAAGCCCTCAACGCCCGGTATGGCGAACGCTTCCAGCCCCAGGACATGAATAATCTGCAATCGCTCCCCTCGGGCATCCTGTCCCCCGTCCGCCTGGTCGCGAAGTAGGACATCCATGATAAGGGCTTGTCAAGTGCGGACAGAGCTTCCCTTGCCGGGAGGCCTTTTCCGAGAATCTGCTCACGTATTGCAGATTGCTTACTTACGCGCGCGGCCCCGAACAGAACCGCGACCGTAAGGGAGCGGCCTTCGCTGCATACGAAGGGTATTGCCAAAACGGTGTACTGAGCCTAGCCCGTAGGGCGACAGAGGATAGCCCACGGCGCAAGCCGTGCGGGATCTGTCGCGAGTACGGATAGCCCCGGAACGGGGCGTAAGGCTCTGCCGCCGGACAGAAACTCCACGGACAGGCCCGCAGGCCCCTCTCCGAAAATCTGTTCACACTACCGCCGGCGGCCACGGCCCCATTTTCATCCTGTGATGTGAGCCGCCCCAGCTCACAGGACAGGCCTGTCCCGCATTCACACCGCTGATGGGCGTTCCCGCGCGGGCGCCACGCCGGCGCGTTCCCGTTTCATCGCGTACATTCTCTGGTCGGCTTCGTCCAGCGCTTCGCGCACAGCCCGTTCGCCCGCTTCGGCCGTCCCCCAACTGAATCGGATGGGCAACACCCCGTGGCCGCGCACCCGGAAATCGCGCAGCCGGGCTTCGATATCCGCCATGCGCTTCTGGGCCACTTCCGGCCGTTGATTGTGGAACAGGATCACGAACTCGTCTCCGCCCCAGCGGAAGGCCTCGTCCTGGTGGCGGATGGAAGTCTGCAACAGGTTGCCGATGTTCCGCAGAATCTCGTCGCCCACCAGGTGGCCATGGCGGTCGTTGATGTCCTTGAAATTGTCCATGTCGCACACCGCCACTACGCCTTCGAACCCGCCGGGTTGCTCCACGCGCCGCGCCAGCGCCGCCTGGTTCAGCAGCCCCGTCAGATGGTCCAGGTCCATACTTTGGCGGTTCTCGCGGCGCAAGTGATCCGCTTCCGCCGACAGATCTTGAATGCGATCGATCTGGCTTTCATTCCACATCGCCATGGCGGCGAACGCCAGCACGCAATGCAGCGTGAAATCGACGTACGTCTCGTGTTGCAGATAGCGGGCCCATTCCGGCGCGCTGCCCGAGTGGTAGAGGTAGAAGAAAACCACCGCCGTTTCCAGAAACGCCGCCGCCAGCACCAGCAGCGAGAATCGGAAAACCCTGGCTCCCAGCCCGGCGTTCTTCCGCAATGCCACGAAATTGTAGATATACACCCCGCTCAGCACCAGGGCGTGCGACGCGTGGTAGCCTTCCAGCCGCGAATTCCACCCAAATGCGTAAACCAGCGCTACGAAGATGGGCAGGATGGCAATCAGCCGCAGCACCGTGCGCCAGTCCTTGAAACCCGAAGCGAAACCCGCGCGCGCCGCCGCAATCAGCACAATGGCGAAGGCGAACTCGAAGATCGCGTACGGCGCCAGCCACCCGAAGTAGCCGGTGCGCAGCAATTCGTATCCGAAAAATGCCGCCAGAAGCCGCAGCAGCCACGCCACCGCCCACAGCCCGAAATACACCACCTGCGACTGTTCGTAGAGAAAGAGAAAAACCGCGCCGAACAATAACGCGCCGATTTCCTGAATGTAAAACCCCGTGAGGTCCGGTAGCGGGCTGATCGGATTCATGGTTTCAATCTCCGTTGATCGCGTGCCGCCGGATGGCGCGCGCCTTGCCCGTGCTCTCGTCCACGTCCACAATCACCGCGTGCAATTCGGCTCCCTTCCTGGCCGCTTCCATGCGCACCGGCAGCGCCGTGAGAAAGCGCTGCACGATGACGTCGGGATCGACCCCGATCACCGAATCGTACGGTCCCGTCATGCCGCAATCCGTCTGGTAAGCCGTGCCGCCGGCCAGGATGCGCGTATCCGCCGTGGGCACGTGCGTGTGCGTTCCCACCACCGCCGAAACCCGTCCGTCCAGATAGCGGCCCAGGGCGATTTTTTCGCTGGTCACTTCCGCATGGAAGTCCACGAACTTCACCTTCACCGCCGCGTCCATCCCGGCCAGAATTTCATCCGCCTTGCGAAACGGGCAATCCGTCGATGGCATATAGGTGCGGCCTTGCAGATTGATCACCGCGCAATCCACGCCGTTGCGCGCGCGCCGTACCACCACCCCGCTGCCCGGAACGCCCGCGTAATTGGCCGGCCGCAGCAGCCGCGGCTGGCGCGTGAGATAGTCGTACAACTCCCGCTTGTCCCACACATGGTTGCCCGACGTCAGCACATCCAGGCCCATCGCCATTAGCTCTTCCGCGATGGCCGGCGTGATGCCGAATCCGCCGGCCGCATTCTCCGCGTTGGCAATCGCCAGGTCGATGCGGTTGGTTTCGATGATATCCTGCAGGTGGTCGGCCACGATGCGCCGCCCCGGAGATGCGAAGATATCTCCGATAAATAAAATGTTCATCCCTAGAGTTCAAAGTTAACACGGGCGAGTTACCACCGTGACAGCGGCGCTCTCGCCCCGTAATCCGTCCGTAGGGACATGGGAATCCGGCAGTGGGCCGCAATCGCTCGGATTTTGAGGAGTTATCGGCGTTCCTGTTGGGGAAGGCGGTTCCCCAGCACCCATCGGAGGCGGATCTGCCTTGATTCGGTTCGGGACCGAGGCCCTCCACGCACACTCCGGCCCGGCTGCTTGCAGAAAAACGCTCGATAATCCGTCCGTAAGAAATGCTATGCCCACTGCGGGATCGGCAGCAGACGCAAGACTTCGATCCACTCGGCTAACTGCTCTCTCAGCCGTCTCACGCGCAGCCACGTCTGCCGCGCGTGGGAAACCAGTTTACCCGGCGAGCAGAAGATCTGAAACCGCATCCGCTTCGGCCGGGCGGTTAACCATTTCTCCGGCAGCGCCAGCCGTTTCAGCGCGGTCAGCACGTTGTGCGTCATCACCGCCAGCCGCAACCAAGCTGCGTTGGCGCCGAAACGACCGCAAGGCATCACGCCCGCCGCCAAGTCGTTCTTCAGCACATCGTGCAGTGCTTCGATGGTGCCCGCCTTCTCGCGCTGCCACTGCAAGAGGCGCACCGCATCCCAGTCCCACCGATTGCTGCCCACCGCGAAATACTTCACCTCGCTGCCGTCGGCGAACAATTCCCCTTGCCGCTTCCGCAGGCGGATCGCAACATACCGTAGCGGCCCCGCCCCTTCCGGCCGCTCGTCTTCCTCCGGCCAGTAGTTCAGCACGTCGGCACATTCGCCGATCATCCCGGCATCCTCTCGATACGGCTTCCACAGAGTCTCGCCCAACTGCACAATGTGCTTCTTCAGATTCGGCGTCATCCGCACGCTGATGCCGAACGTAATCGGCCCTCGCGGCCCATCGCTGCGCTGCTCATCGCGCAGCCAGTTCAGCAGTTCCTTTTCCCAGCAGGCCGAATCCCCGCGGAAGTAATACTCCTGGACCGTCGGCGGCAGCGCGGCAAAGGCGCGCCGCGCCACCCGCAGCGGCTCCTTCTGGGCGGGCACGTTGCCGTCACGAAACTCGTCCGCCAACACCAGATTCATCTCCGCCCACAGGGCCAGCATCGGCTGATAGCCGCTACCGCCTTGGTAGGTTGGTTGCGCTTCCCGCTTGTAACTCTCGATGATCGTGGCATCCAAATCGACGGTCGCAATCTTTTGCTCCGCGCAGCGCCGCCCGACTTCCTGCACCATCTCCTGGTTGACCTGCGCCAAAGCTCGCAGGGGCGCACTCTCCTCGGCGATATAACTCACCTGCCCCACGGGCAGTTCCTTCTGCGCTTGCTCCACTTTGGATTCGTCGTGAAACTGGTACAGAAACTTGCGGGCCGCCTCGCAACTGGGAACGCCGTGCCCCAGCATCTCTGCCAGACCTTCGTCCTCCCGCAGACGCTCGAACTCCTCCAGACAATCCCCGCCCAGAGCATTCAATACCAGGAAACTCTCCACATACCCGGCCTCATCCAATCCCCGCTGCCGCTGCTTGATCTGCAGGTGCTGTTTCACGCGGCCGGGAACATCCAGCGAGCGCGCGGCTTGCAGAAACAGAGGGATGCCGGCATAGGAGGTGACGCATTCTTCCAAGGGCTCTGGATCGAGCTGAAACAGAAACTCACCTTCGGCGGGCGACGGTTTCTGCTTACGGGGGATACCCATCGCGCATCTCCATGCAATTCTTCACCCAAATGGTGCAACTCTTCACCTTCGGTTGCTGCCCGCTGCTGACTGCCCCCGCTTGACTCCGATTTAGCCTACGGACGGATCAGGGTCGCCTCGGCTCTTCGCGCAGCCGCGGCCCTATGTCTGTTACCGTCAAGATAATGCCCGCGAAACACCGCCGTTACGTCCACGTCCGCCGCGTCGATGAGTGCTCCAGCCTCGACCAGATCTTCACCGGCTGCCTGCCGTCCTTCGGCGGCGCCTTCCTGCGCCGCATTTACCAGATCCTCGACCGCGCCATCGGCATGGGCTGTCCCCTCACCGTGGCTGTCTCCGGACCGGTCACCGTCTCCGGCCAGCACCACACCTGGCTCATCCCGCTGCTTGAAACCGGCTGGGTGGCTTACCTCAGCACCACCGACGCCGTCTGCTACCACGACGGCCACCGCAGCCTGGACGCCTACAAGAGCGGCCCCATCCACGAAGTTCCCATCTTTACCGACGACGCCGCGCTGCGCGACGAAGGCACCATCCGCGTTACCGACATGGCCTTCGACGAAGGCGTCCTGCTGGACCAGGATCGCTTCATCACCGCCGTCCTGGCGCTTCCCGAATTCCAGCGCAAGATGACCGGCACGGAGCTGCGCTTTCTGCTCGGCAAGCATTACGCCGCCCAGGAGCAGCGGAACGGCGTTGCCGCCGGCCTGCTCTCCACTTGCTACCGCGCCGCCATCCCCGTCTTTGTGGGCGCGCCCGGCGATGGCAGCGTTTTCCTCAATTCCATGAAACTTTGGGCCATGCGGCAGGCCGGCCTGATCCCCAATTACGCCTTCGACCTGGACCTTCACGCCGAAATTTTCGAAGCCTGCGCCTACCACCGATGGGGACTCTTCGACAACCCCGTGCACGCTCTCGGCACGCTGATCCTGGGCGGCGGCGTTCCCAAGAATTACAACCTCCAGCCCGAGCCGGCCCTCGGCCAGGTGCTCGGCCTGCCCAATGTCCGCGGCTACCAGTTCGACGTGCAGATTGTCACCGCGCCGGTGACCGATGGCTCGCTCTCTTCGTGCCCTCCGGCCGAGGCCGTCACTTGGGGCAAGGTGGATAAGGACACTTACCTGCAAACCACCGAGAGCATGCAGTCGGATTACTCCATCGTCATGCCGTTCCTTGTCAAGGCGCTGCTCGACAATCGCGCGCGCTACCAGCAGATGGCAAGTGAGGAGGGCGAGGAAGCCGTCTTCAAGCGCGAGCCCAAAGCGCGGGGCTACCTGCGCCCGCGCAACGGCTACCGGCTCTACGACCAGCGCGGGGAGCTGTGCCGGCGTCTGACGGAGGATCTGCGCGCGAACCGCAAGTGGCTGCTGGAGAGCCTGGCATATCCGCTGGCGAACTAGCCATTCGCCGTTATAGCTGATGGCTGACAGCGGTCTTTTCATAGCTATCTGGTAGAATCCCTCTGATGTCCCAACTCTTTCAGCGGAAGCCCATCGCAGCGTTAATCTCGGAAACAGAAGGCTCGCGTGGGCTGAAGCGAAGCCTCCGCGCGGGCGACCTTATCATGCTCGCCATCGGCGCCGTGATCGGCGCCGGCATCTTCGGCGCCATCGGTACCGCCGCATCCGGTCAACTGGGTCCCAATGGTGAGGTGATCCGCATGGGCGCCGGTCCGGCGCTGGTGTTTTCTTTCCTCCTCCTGGGAGGAGCTTGTGCGCTGGCCGGTCTTTGCTATGCCGAACTGGCGTCCATGATTCCTCAAGCCGGCAGTGCTTATGCTTACTCCTACGCCACCTTGGGCGAACTCATCGCCTGGATCATCGGCTGGGATCTCATTCTTGAGTATGCCGTCGGCAACGTTGCCGTGGCTATCTCCTGGGGCGATTACTTCAGCACCTTGCTGCGTGGTTTTGGCGTGGTGCTACCGCCGTGGTTGTCCACCGGCTACCGCACCGCGCTGCTCAGTCCGGATGCGCCGGTTCACGGGTTGCTCCGCTCCGCGCCCCACGTTTTCGGAATCCCCATCCTCATCAACGTGCCGGCATTCGGCATCGTGATGCTGATCACCTGGCTGCTGCTGCGCGGAGCGCGGGAGAGCGCCACCGCCAACAACATCATGGTCGCCATCAAGCTGATGGCGCTGACCCTGTTCGTCCTGGTCGGCATCACCCATATCAGGGGCGCCAACCTGCATCCCTTCGCGCCCAACGGATTCAGAGGCATCCACCAGGGCGCGGCCATTGTCTTCTTTGCCTATATCGGCTTTGACGCTATCTCCACCGCCGCCGAGGAAACCATCAACCCGCAGCGCAATCTGCCCATCGGAATTCTGGGAGGGCTCGGCATCTGCACCCTGATCTACGTGGTTGTCGGTTTCGTCATGACCGGCATGGTCTCCTACAAGAAACTGATCGGGGTGGCCGACCCTCTCTCGCGCGCTCTGGAATTGTCCGGCTTCACAGTCGTCGGTTGGATCGTGGCCCTGGGTGCGGCGGTGTCCATGTCAGCCGTCCTGCTGGTGTTTCAGTACGGCCAGCCGCGTATCTTCTTCGCCATGGCGCGTGACGGGTTGTTGCCGCAGTGGGCCGCCAAGATCCATCCGCGCACTCGCATCCCTTGGGCCACCACTATGCTCACCGGGGTGTTCGTGGCGTTGTGGGCGTTGGTAGGCGACGCCGGGGAAACCTACGACCTGACCAACATCGGCACCCTTTTCGCCTTCATCCTGGTCAGCACCGGTGTGCTGGTCCTGCGCCACAAGGAACCAGACCGCCCGCGGCCGTTCCGCGTGCCCATGGTCTGGCCCGTCTGCCTGCTCTCCGCCGCCGGCTGCCTGTATATCATGACAGGCCTTCCACATCAGGCGTGGGTGCGTTTCTGCGTCTGGCTCGTGGTCGGACTGCTGTTATATTTCTTCTACGGATTCTGGCACAGCATCCTGCGCTCTGCCAACAAACAGTAGCGCCGCTTGACGCGGCAAGCGCGCTCCCCTACCGCTTGCGCTGGCCTTGAGCCTGGTGGCGGATCTTCTTCTTCGCCGACCCCCGTGCCACACCAGCGGCCCGTTTGGCCTTTGGCGCAACCTTCTTGCGCGCCGTGCGCTTCAGCTTTTTGCGTTCTGTCTTGTCGGTAACTGTCTTCGTATTCATCAGCTTCTTTTCAGTCCTGCGTATTTTTCTACGAGCTTCTTGAGACCGTAGCGGGGAAAGTTAACAGTGATCTTAGCATCTTCGCCGTCCCCTTCGCGGCGCACCACCGTGCCGGTGCCGTACTTGGGATGTTCCACCGTCATGCCCGCCCGCATTCTCCGCGGGGCCGGTGGCGCAACCACCAGGGGTTTGGGAGTGCTGCTTACCGGGCTGGGCGGCCGTGGTAATTTCGGAGCGATCGGCGCCGGCGGCTGTTGCGGCGCCGCAATCGGCTTGTTGGCCGCATTGAACGGCAGCCCCCGCTCTCCAAAAAACTGCGGAATGTTCTCCACCGAATTGTAGGTCTTGCCCGTGAACGCGTTGCGCCGCACCACCGTCCGCACGCCGTATCGTTCCGCCTGCATGGTGAGCTCGCCGGCCTCGTCGCGCACTCCCATTTCAGCAATCAGCTCCGCCGGCACTTCGCTCAGGAACCACGAGGGCGTCGACCGCTCCTGCTCGCCGCCGCCGAAACGCCGCCGGTACTTCGCCCACGTCAGAATCAGCCGCTTCTGCGCCCGCGTCATCCCCACGTAGCACAGCCGCCGCTCCTCTTCGAGCTCCGCTTCCGAATCCATCGACCGGCTGTGCGGGAACAATCCCAGCTCCATTCCCGAGAGAAATACCACCGGAAACTCCAGCCCCTTGGCGTTGTGCAGCGTCAGCAGGCTGACCGAAGCCTTTTCGTCAAATGCGTCGGCTTCCGCCACCAGCGCCGCGTGATCCAGAAAATCCGAGATCGATTCGCCGCGCTCCGCCGCTTCCGTCGCCGCCGTGACCAACTCGTCCAGGTTCTCCAGGCGCGCCTCTCCATCCGGCGTCTTTTCCTGCTCCAGCATGCGCCGGTATCCCGTGCGCTCCAGAATGAACCGCAGCAGGTCCGGCAGCGGCGAGGAACTGGCCACCAGTGAAAGCTCCTGGATCAGGTTGCGGAACGTCACCAGCGAGGATTGCGACCGCGTCGAGAGCTTTTCATCGTCGATGATTCGCTCGATCGCGTCCCACAGGCTGAGCCCGTGATCCCGTCCGTACTTTTCGATCTGGTCCACCGTGGTCTTGCCGATGCCCCGCGCCGGCGTGTTGATCACCCGTAGCAGGCTCACCGAATCGTGATTCGATGCCGCCAGCTTCAGGTACGCCACCGTGTCTTTGATTTCCGCCCGCTGATAAAAACTGAAGCCGCCGACGATGTTGTACTTCCGCCCGTAGCGCCGCAGCGCTTCTTCGATCTGCCGCGATTGGAAGTTCGTGCGGTACAGCACCGCCACGTGGTCCCCGGGATTCTTCGCCAGGTGCTTTTCGATGGTGTCGGCGATGAACAGAGCCTCGTTTTCGGCGTCGTAGCCCGCGAAAAGCCCCAACTTCTCGCCCGCCGCGGCCTCCGTCCACAACTTCTTTCCCTTGCGCGCCTTGTTGTTCTCCACTACCGCGCCGGCCGAAGCCAGAATATTCTTGGTCGACCGGTAGTTCTGCTCCAGCCGGATGGTCTTGGCCTTCGGAAAATCGCGCTCGAAATCCAGAATATTGCGGATGTCCGCTCCGCGCCAGCTATAGATCGATTGATCCTCGTCGCCCACCACGCAGACGTTGCCGTGGCTCTCCGAAAGCAGCCGCATCAGCTCGTACTGCGTGCGATTGGTGTCCTGGTATTCGTCGACCATCACGTAGCTCAGCCGCCGGTTCCAGGCCTCGCGCGTGCCCTGGTCGTGTTGCAGCAGCCGCACCGCTTCCAGCAGCAAGTCGTCGAAATCCAGGGCATTGGCGGTGCGCAGCGCCTTTTCGTATTCTTCAAATACCGCCGCCAGCGATTCGCTCTCTTTATTCACCGCGGCTTTGAATAAATCCGCCGGCCCCTGCTTGGTGTTCTTCGCGCGGCTGATCCTAGAAAGCGCCGCGCGATATTGCATGAACTCTTTCTCGTCCAGCCCCAGCCCGCGGTACGCCGCTTTCACCACGCCGAGCTGGTCCTCGTCGTCATAGATGCTGAAGCGCCGCGAGAAGCCCGGCCGGATGCGTGCCAGTGGCTCGCCGTCGGTTCGCAGCAGCCGCACGCAAAATGAATGGAACGTGGAGATGTTGGGCGAAGAATCCAGGTCGGCGTCCGCCAGCAGCGCCAGCACGCGTTCCCGCATTTCGTTGGCGGCTTTATTGGTAAAGGTGACGGCCAAAATGGCGGACGGGGGCACGTGCCGCGCCGTGATAATGTACGCGACGCGGTGTGTAATGACCCTGGTCTTGCCGCTGCCCGCGCCCGCCAGAATCAGAAGCGGCCCTTCCGTATGAGTAACCGCTTCCCGCTGCTGCGGGTTGAGGCCTTTGAGGAAATCCATGAGATGGGGAACCTTCTGAGTTTAGCATGCCGTTACTGTCCGGCCTTCGCCGCCAGCAGTCCCCGCCCGCGCAGCCAGTCCGCCAGCCGCCCCGGCCACGACGACAGTGCCGCGTCGTTCTGCGCCAGGCCCGCGCCGTGGCTGCCGTGTTCGTAGATGTGCAGTTCCACCGGCACTTTTGCCTTGCGCATCGCCAGGTAAAACAAGACGCTGTTTTCCACCGGCACGGTCTTGTCGGCATCCGTGTGAAACAGAAACGCCGGCGGAGTCTGCGCCGTCACCCGCAGCTCATTCGACAAGTCCTCCACCAATTTCGGATCGGGATTCTCGCCCAGCAGGGACGTCATCGAGCCGCGATGCACATAGTTCGTAAAGGAAATCACCGGGTAGCACAACACCAGAAAATCCGGCCGGCTGCCGGCGCGGTCGATCGGGTCGGTCGCTGCCGCATTCCCCGCATCGAAATGCGTCCCCGCGGTCGCCGCCAGGTGCCCGCCTGCCGAAAAACCCATGATTCCGATGCGGTCCGGCCGCAGGCCATACTCCGCCGCGCGAGATCGCACCAGCCGAATGGCCCGTTGCGCATCCTGCAACTCGCTGGGGTGGTGATAGCGCGGCCCCAGGCGGTATTGCAGCACGAATGCCGACACTCCGATGGAATTGAGCCACTGGGCCACCTGGTAGCCTTCCTTGTCCATGGAAAGGTGCTGGTAGCCGCCGCCCGGGCAGACAATCACCGCCGTTCCCACTCCGCTGCCTTTTGCCGCCACAAAGGGCGTCAGCGACGGCTGATCCTCCGGCGACGTTCCCAGCGCGCCCGGCGCGCCATTCGGCCACAACAGTTCGGCCTTCGGCGCCTGCGCCGCCGCTTGCGCCAGCAGGCCCCCCGCCGTCACAACCAAACAAACCGCCAATCGCCTCATGAGCCCTCAGGCTATCACCCGTACGTCCCCTTTGCCCCATACGGTCTGCCGGCCCACTCCCACCCACCGGGCCGCCCGCAGCCACGGCAGAAACTCCCCCAGCGAGCCTTCATATTCCGCTTCGCCCGTGAACCCGCCCAGCGGATGCATCTGCCCCGTGTGGCCCGATTTCCGCTCCACCTTCTCCCACTGCAGTTGGCAGTGGACCATGCGGATCTTCGCCGCGCGCTCGCCCATTTCCCGGAAGTCGATCTCGAGCGGGCCCGCGCCGTACAACGCTCGCAGCGTGCTGATGCGGTCGCGCAGCCGGCCGAAAAGGATCCCGAATTCCGGGCGCTTGGCCAGCGTCCCGCCGCTCTTCAGTTCGGTCGGTGTCAGGAAGCCCAGACGCACCCGCTCCACCTCCGCGCCATCCGTATCGGGATCCGGGTCCAGATTGAGGGTCAGCGCCGGGCCACCCACTTCATCCGCGCCGTCGTCCAGCTTGAGTTGTTCCACCCGCTCGAGCGATACCCGCCCGTGCCCCGGTCCGATTCCCTGCGCTCCAAACGCGGCAAAAGCCCCGTGGAAATACTGGAGCACTGGCGCGCGCAGGTCGAAGACATGCACGTCGAAGTGGAAGGTCTCGCTCATGGCCATGGCGCGCCCGTCCAAACGGTCCGCCCGCAGTACGAAAGGCCGCGGCCAATCCCCGAGCCCGCTTGGAGCTTTGCCCAGGCCGCTGCCCGGCTCGAACAAACGCGCGTAGGCGGCCGGCGAAGCCGTGTCGCGCAATACCATCCCCAAGGCGCCGCGGATCACGTTGCCGCTTTTTCCCGCCGGAAAATACACCGGGTCGATCGCCCGGAAATGAAAGCGGAATCGGTAGAACTCGAATTGGGTTGCCAGACTGGCCGGGTTGTGCACTCTTCTCCTGTTGTATAATGGTATGGCATTTGACTCTTGTTTTCCGCTGACGACAAGTTTGAGAGGGGGTTGCGTGAGTCCATCCGCGCCCCCTTTTCTTGTTTCAGGGTGGTGGGGGTCGGTGCATTTTCAACAAGAAGGATATAGGCAGATGAAAGAAAAAGGTACAGTGAAGTGGTTTAACGCGGCCAAGGGCTTCGGTTTTATCCAAAGGGAGAATGGAGAAGATGTCTTCGTACACTTCTCGGCGATTCAGTCGGAGGGCTATCGCAGCCTTGATGAAGGCGCCAGAGTGGAGTTTGAGGTGACGAAAGGCCCCAAAGGCCTGCAGGCGACCAACGTCACTGTGGCCTGATGCAGTCAAAGGAACGGCCGGTGCTGCGGGCCCCGGCCGTTTCGCCCAACGTTCTGGAGGTTTATGAGCAAAGAAGACAGCATCGAAGTAACCGGCACGGTATTGGAAAAGTTTCCCAGTGGGCTGTTTAGCGTGCAGCTCGAGCACGAACGCGTTGTTCTGGCTCACCTGGCCGGCAGACTCCGCCGCAATCGCATCCGCGTCCTGGCGGGCGATAAAGTCACCATGGAGCTGTCTCCTTACGATCTGACCAAGGGCCGGATCACGTTCCGTCACCGCTAGTCCCCATTCGGACTCCTTCCGCAATCCTCTGTTTCCAGCGCGTCAGAACCCGTCAGGAAATAACTACTCCCAGTGGAGCGGGCTTTCCAGCCTGCAACGCCGGCATTCTTGTCGGCGCCGCCAGCCACGAATGGCGGCGTTGTTCCACAACATGCCCTCGGTGTGAGCATCCACTCGTCCTTTTTTTCTAGCCGCATGGTACAACCAAAGTGTGTGGAACCAGCAGTCACAGCCGCGAGAAGTTTTTTTGCGCTGAGCCGCTAACGCTTGTAAACTGCTGCTTTTGAAGGCATAAGAGCAACAATATGAAAGAGCCGAATCCTCCCCAGGAGCGGCGCCGTAACCGGGCTAGGTCCTCCCCCGCCGATATAATCAGATCGGAGAGCGGGATGGAGAGACCCAAAAATGCCCCGAGCCGGGCCAGGAAGCAGGCTCCCGAGTCCACCGAAGACCTCGTAACGGTCCTTTCACGCAGGGTAGTCGGGCAGCCGGCGGCCACGCGCCTGATTGTCCCTTATATACAGATGTACCAGGCCGGCCTCGCTCCGGAAGGCCGCCCCGTTGGCGTATTCCTGCTGCTGGGGCCCACCGGCACGGGCAAGACCAAAACCGTCGAAGCCCTGGCCGAGATCCTGCACGGCAGTGAGAAAAACGTCCTCAAGGTGGATTGCGGCGAATTCCAGATGGAGCACGAGGTGGCCAAGCTGATCGGCGCGCCCCCCGGATATCTGGGCCACCGCGAGACCCAGCCCATGCTCACGCAGCAGAAGCTGACCGCCGTCTCGAGCGACAAGTGCGACCTCTCTCTGGTGTTGTTCGACGAAATTGAAAAGGCCGCGCCCTCCATGACGCGCCTGTTGCTCGGCGTGCTCGACAAAGCTCAATTGCGGCTCGGGGATAATTCCACCGTCAACTTCGAAAAAAGCCTGGTCTTCCTGACCAGCAACCTGGGCTCGCGCGAAATGCTGCGTGAGATGAATCCGGAGTTCGGCTTCCAATCGGCGCAGCACTCCGAGCGCGCCGATCTCACCGGCAAGCTCCAGAGCATTGGCTTGGTGGCCGTGCGCAAGCGCTTCTCCCCGGAATTCGTCAACCGCATCGATTGCATCATCACCTATCAGCCGCTCGACCAGGAAGCCCTCGCCGCCATCCTCGAACACCAGATCGCCGACCTGCAGCGCCACGTCAATACCCGCCTGGGGGACCGGTCGTTCACTCTCGAAATTGCGCCCGAGTCCCGCCAGTTTCTGCTCGAAAAAGGCACCAGTCCGGAGTATGGCGCGCGCGAACTGAATCGCACCATCCACCGCTTCCTCACCCAGCCGCTGGCCACCATGGTGGCCACCAATCAGGTGAGCCCCGGTGCCAAAGTGCGCGTGGACGTAGCCGACCCTCCCGAAAAGCTCTCCATTCGTGCGTTGGAATCGGAAGTAGTCCCCGCGGCGGCCCATCCCACCGTATTATTGGTGGACGACAATCGCGACCTGCTGCAATTCCTGGAGCGCCTGATGGCGGACGCCGGCTGGACGCTGTTCACCGCCGATTCGGCCACTGAAGCCCGCCGTCTGGCCCTTCTGCACAAGCCCAACGCGGCGCTGCTCGACTATATGCTGCCCGATGGCAACGGCGTCGAACTCGGTGTGGAGTTTCTGCAAGCCGTTCCGAACATGCTGGTGATCGTGATGACCGGTACCATTCTGCCGCCGGAAGAAGAGGCCCTCTGCGAGGAACATAACTTCCCGGTGCTGCGTAAACCATTTCTGGCGTCCGACGTCGTGAGCCAGATCCGCGGACGCCTGGCGGCCGCGGGCGCTCGCGGTTAGCCGCCAAAGTGTTCGGAGCCTCGCTAATCGTGGAGCGGGCCTCCGGCCCGCAACGCCGGCTTTCCAGCCGGCGCCCCGGCGTTTCCAGGACAGTCGCCCGACCCGGGCTAATACCGCCAGCTCCTTGTATCCGCCCCCGCCGGCGCGGTCGAGATCATGTGGTCCATCATCAACGGCATAAGCCGCTGGTTGATGGTCGGTCCCGAGACGCTCATGGGCACGTGCGGATTGCCCGTATAGCAGTGCGGCATACCCGGCCCGTAATCGAAATCGCCCGCGTAATACGGCCCTCTCGCCAGATCTTTGGTGGATTCCAGAAACTTCTCCGTGAGCCGCACGGCCCGGTCCAGGTAATAGCTGTCGGCGTCTCCCACCGCGAAGTGCAGCTTACCGGCCAGCTTCGGCCCCAGCGTCTTCCAATCGCGCTGCATGATGTGGTTGAGGTCGTAGTGCTCTTTCCAGTATTCCGCCACCTGGTGGTCGATCGCCCCGGTGTGCGGGTCCAGGATCAGCTTGGGATAGCCATCCTCGCCCACCGGGCTGTACACCGCCTGCCAGATATCGAACTGCTCGCCGGAGCGGCCTTTGGTGCCGAGCACCAACTCAAAGCGGATGGCGTCTTCCATCACGGAGAGCACCTTGCCGTCGGCGGTGCGCTCCATGGGAATCGGCACTTGCTTCCAAGGGCCTTCGGCGTAGAAGGCATTCTTGTCCTGGTAGAGATTCACCAGCGAGTAGGCGCTGAAGTCGATGGGATCGGGGCAGGCAGCCCATGCGCCGTTAAAGAAATCGGGGTAGAAAACCTGTAGCGCCAGCACCCGCCATCCGCCGGTCGAGCCGCCGTAAAGAGAGCGCGCCCACGGCTCCCCGATGCCGCGGAATTGCTTCTCGATATACGGATACAGCTCCTGAATCAGCGCATCCCCGTACGGCCCGACGTTGGCCGAATTCACGGCGTAGGAATCGTCATAGTACGGATTGGCGTCCTGCGTATCGACGATCAACATGCGCGGCAGCCGCCCGCTGGTCCAATCCTGGTAGAAGCGATAGCTGTTCTGGGAGCCTCCGCGCCCGCCGCCGCCCCCGCCGCCCGCCGGCGGTTCCGTTGTGAATCCTACGCCGGCGTTGAATGACGCCGAAAAATGGCCCTGGTAGTACAACACCGGATAGTGCGCGTTGGGATGCTCGTCAAATCCTTCCGGCAGCAGCACAATCGCGCCCAGGTACATCGGCCGGCCCCAGAATTCGCTCAGCAGTTTGCTCTGAATGCGCACACGCTTGATGTATTTGGTGTCCGCCTGGGGCTCGATGGGCGGAACGGTCTTGGTAAGCTCGATCTTCACCACGTCGGCGGCGGCCGCGTCGATCTTCACTTTCACCGGCTGGCTGTAGAGGTTGCCCGGTTTGCGGGCCCAGTGCTGGCCTTCGCCCTGATCCATGGGCAGCTTGACCGTGTGGCCGTCGCCGCGATGGAAGGTTTCGTAGGCGTTCAGCACGGCCTGCACGTAATACTCGCCGGCCGGCACTTCGTCGAGCGAACGCCGGGGATAGCCCAGCGTCGTTCCATCGATCGTGACGCTGCGCGCGCCCTCGGCGTCGGCGCCGAACATCTGCTGGGTATTGAGTCCTTCGCTGATGGAGAATCTCGGCTCGGGTGTGCCGGTGGTTGAAATGACCAGCACGACCCGCCCATCCATCGGGTTGGCCCAGGAGATCTCGAAACGCAACGGCGATTTCGCCTGCGCCACAAACGGAGCGGCGAGCAACAGAAAGCTGGCAAGAATTCGCATCTCTTGAGAGCTACCACTTCCCAATACGATCCTGCAAGCGGCTCCCCGGTAGGACAGACCATCGTTTTTCGTGGTCTGTCAAGCGTTGTTGAAGCACGAGAGCCGACCGACGACGAAACCCGATCGTCGGTCCCACCTCGGCGCGGTATCATGAACTCGTGAACCTGGCAGTCGCAACCGATCATGGCGGTTTTCCCCTCAAGGAGCGCATCATCCAGGAACTGAAGCGCCTGGGGCACCACGTCACGGATCTGGGGACGAATTCGGCCCAGCCGGTGGATTACCCCGATTACGCCGAGGCCGTGGCTCGTGAGATCCTGGAAGGCCGCGCCGAGCGCGCCGTGCTGATCTGCGGCAGCGGCGCGGGCGCGTGCGTGGCGGCCAATAAATTCAAGGGCATCCGCGCCGCCACCTGCCACGACAGCTTTTCCGCGCACCAATGCGTGCAGGATGACGACGTCAATGTGCTCTGCATGGGCGCCCGCGTGGTCGGTCCGGAATTGGCGGTCGAACTGGTCCGCGACTATGTGAACGCGGTATTCTCAGGCGCCGAACGGCATCGCCGGCGGCTGGGAAAGATTGCCGCCTTCGAAGCCAGCTTCGGAAAATAACTTGGTAGCGCCGCTGCCAGGTAGGTCAGGCGGTGCTCGCCTGCCCTACTTCTTCGGCGCGGCGAAATACGGCTCCGGTTCCGGCACGGCCGCGCCATCCTTACGCGGGTCCGAAGCTCCCCAATTGACCCCGCTGGCCGAATCGTGGACCACCGCCTGGCCGCCGCCCATCGAGCTCGAGAAATCTCCCAGCAGTTCCAGTTGATGGCCGCGCGCCGTCAGTTCCTGGCGAACCGCCGGCGGAAAGCGGCTCTCCACGGAAACGTCGCAGCCGCCGAACGTCTTCTTGGTGAAGCGCGGCGCCTCCAGCGCCATCTGAATGTTCATTCCGTGATCCACCACATTGGAGACGAACTGCGCGTGCGCTTGCGCCTGGTTCAGCCCGCCCATGATGCCGAAGCCCATGTGCACGCTGCCCTTTTCCATGAAAGCCGGAATGATGGTGTGGAATGGCCGTTTCCGCGGTGCGAGCGCATTAGGGTGCTGCTCGTCCAGTACGAACAGCCCGCCGCGATTTTGCAGCGCGAAGCCGTATTCATCCACCACCACGCCCGAACCGAAATGCTGGTAGAGGCTCTGAATCAGCGAGACGATGTTGCCTTCGCGGTCCACCACGGACAGGTAGATGGTGTCGCCGTGCACCACCGGCGGCTTCCCGGGCGCCACGTCGCAGCGCGCCCGAACCGGGTCGAGTAATTTGGCCCGCTCGCGCGCGTACTCCATCGAGATCATTCCTTCCACCGGAATTTTGCTGAACTTAGGGTCGGCGACATAGCGCTGCAAATCGGAATAAACCAGCTTTTGCGCTTCGATTTGCAGGTGTAATTCCTGGGAGCCGCGCGGCGGGTAACTGGCCAGCGGATAGAGCGAGAACAGGTTCAGCATCTGGATGGCGGCGATTCCCTGCCCGTTGGGCGGTAATTCGTAAACCTTCCAGCCATGGTAGTCGGTGGAGATGGGCTCGACCCATTCCGCCTGAAACTCGGCCAGATCGGCCGCCGTCATCTTGCCGCCCAGCCGTTCGCTGGTCTTCAGGATGGCTTTGGCGATGGCGCCTCTATAGAACGCCGATTCGCCTTGCGAGGCCACCAGCTTCAGCGCGGCGGCCATCTCG
Organism: Bryobacterales bacterium; assembly: GCA_963842505.1. GTDB lineage: Bacteria > Acidobacteriota > Terriglobia > Bryobacterales > Bryobacteraceae > PALSA-129. Next base: position 1,195,656 of record CAWJGZ010000001.1, on the reverse strand, counting down.
GGATCGCGAAAGACCTCGCCCACCTGGGGAGCGCGGCCTTCGTGCAGGAAGATGCGCTTCCCGTTCAGATCCTTGCCAAGCTTCTCCTCTTCCGTCTTCCACGCCGCGCCAATCATCTCAGTCACCGGGTATCCGTGATCGGCGAAATAGATGGCCGGTTGAAACAGGTCGCTCCACGGCAGCTTGCCGAACCGCTTGTGCAGCTTGGCCCAGCCGTCCACGCATCCCGGCACGGTGACCGAGTGAATGCCTTCCTGCGGCATCTTGGTTTCGCCTTGCGACTTCAGGAAACCGATGGTGAGCCCGGTCGGCGCCCAACCGCTGGCGTTGATGGCGGAGAGCTTGCCGGTTTTTGCGTCCCAATAGATGGCAAAGAGGTCGCCCCCCATGCCGTTGCTTTCGGGTTCCACCACCCCGAGCGCGGCGTTGGCCGCAATGGCCGCGTCGATGGCGGAGCCGCCGCGCGCCAGAATCTGCGCCCCGGCCTGCGAAGCCAGCGTCTGGCTGGTGGCCACGATGCCGCGCTGGCTGATGACCATCGACCGCGCCTGCGAGCGATCCTGTGCGTGTCCGGGTATGTACAGCATAAGCAGTGATAGCAAGGCGAAAAATCGCATGAAGTGGAAATGATAGCAGTGTTGCGAGCGGCGTGGCGCGCGCCACGCGCCGGTTGCTGGGGTTCGTCGTCCGCGCGGCGCAATGTGCGAAACTGCGAAGTGGCTGCCGGTAAGCCCCCCGGTGGTTCAGCACGATAAATCAATTCTTTGCAATCCGTGTTTATCGGCGTTCATCGGCGGCCAGTCATGTCTTGGTTTTTCGCCATGTTATGGCTTTTCTTATTAACGGACATCGTCACTCATGGCTGAAACCGCGCCCTCATCCACGCCAACCCGGGTCCGCTACCTGGTGCTCGCCATGCTGTTCGTGGTGACCACGCTGAACTTTGCCGATCGCGCCACCTTGTCGATTGCGGGACCCGCGGTAGCCCGGCAACTGGGCCTTAGCGCCGTAACCATGGGATATGTGTTCTCGGCGTTCGGCTGGGCCTACGTGTTCGGCCAGGTACCGGGCGGCGTGCTGCTGGATCGTTTCGGCTCCAAGAACGTGTATGCGCTTAGCATCCTGGCCTGGTCCATAGTTACGGCCTTGCAGGGCTTCGTGGGATATTTCGGACCGGCCGGGGCTTTGGTTTCGCTTTTTTCGCTCCGCCTTCTGCTGGGGCTGGCCGAATCGCCTTCGTTTCCCGGAAACAGCCGGATCGTAGCCGCGTGGTTTCCAACCCGCGAACGTGGAACCGCCTCCGCAATTTTTAATGCCGCTCAATATTTCGCCACGGTTCTGTTCGCCCCGATCACCGGTTGGCTCACCAACACTTACGGCTGGCAATTCGTTTTCTGGGTCATGGGCGTTCTGGGCATTCTTCTTACCCTCCTTTGGCTCAAATCGATTTACAACCCCCGCGAGCATCCGCTTGTGAACCAGGCCGAGTTGCAGTATGTCGAACAAGGCGGCGGCCTGATCGACATGGACCGGCCTGCCACCGCCCCCAGTGCCGGGGGCCTGAACTGGTCGCACGTGGAACAACTGCTTGCCAACCGGATGCTGCTGGGAGTTTTTCTCGGCCAGTATTGCATCACCACATTGACTTACTTCTTCCTGACCTGGTTCCCGGTTTACCTGGTCGAAGAGCGCCACATGTCCATTCTAAGAGCCGGCTTGGCTGCTTCCCTTCCCGCCCTGTGTGGATTCTTTGGCGGCGTGCTGGGCGGTCTGTTCTCGGACTACCTGCTGAAGTGCGGCCGCTCCCTGGCATTCGCCCGGAAAGTTCCCATCGTGCTCGGCATGCTGCTCTCGGTCAGCATGATTGTGTGTAACTACGTGCATGCGGTTTGGCTGGTGGTCGGCATCATGAGTCTCGCTTACTTTGGCAAAGGAGTCGGATCCCTGGGCTGGGCCGTGGTGTCCGACACGGCGCCGAAGCATGCCGCCGGCCTCTGTGGCGGCATCTTCAATATGTTCGGCAACACCGCGGCGATCACCACGCCGATCGTGATCGGATACATCGTGCAGGAAACCGGGTCTTTCAATGGCGCCCTCGTCTTTGTCGCCGCCAACGCCGTAATCGCCATCGTCTGCTACCTGCTGGTGGTCGGTGACATCAGGCGCGTGGAACTGCGCCAGGAGCCCGTATGACGCCGATGGTGTCGGAGATGCGCGCAGTCCCACCAGCAGTACGCCAGCCCGCGAAATTTCAGAAGAGAGTGCGCCGAGCGTCCCTGCTCGTGGAGCGGGCCTCCGGCCCGCAACGCCGGCTTTCCAGCCGGCGCCCCGCTTTTCGACCCTGTTAATGTGTGGCCAAACCACCGCGCCGACAGACGACTAAACCCGATCGTCTGTCCCACCCCCGACGCCGGCTTGAGTGAACAGCATTGGGGCTAGCCCGGGCTAGCCCGCTTTCCTCACCAGGCTTCGTCGCGAGGCGCGCGCAGGCATACTGGAACGGCATGTCGAGCACGCTGAGCAAGCGCAACGAAGTAGGCGCAGCCTGATCACGCGCCGCAGCAGAAAGCTGGGGAGAAATGCCGGCTAGCGCCCGCTGTGCCAGGTAAGCGATACCGCTGCGTAGGAGGGAATAAAGACGCCCACAACTCTTTCGGCCGCGTCGCCCTCGCCGGCGAGCGCCAGCACTTCGGTGGTCTGGCCGGTATAGCCGCGCGCAATCTGGAAGTGAACGCCGGTCTTCAATTTGCCTCCCCTGAAACTGCGCGCCAGCGCGCCACGAAATTCCTCTACCGGAACGCTCGTAAATCCATCGCCCACAGGCTTCCGCCCTACCTCTTCAAATTCGGCCCGCGCGTCGAGACCGAACGGCAGCCGGTCCAGCGCGCCAAGTACGTCGAAAATCAGCCGCGGCGCTTCCGCCACCGGCGTACCGTCGGATAAGTCACGCGCATCCGCCTTGGAAACCGAAGCCTGCAAAAAGCCCGCCGCAAAGTGGTGGCGCACCGAGACAGTCGTGTAACGGTTGCGGCTCGGTCCTTCGTTGTATTGCAGACCCGTGTCCGGGTCGATCTTGGCGAGCGATGCCTCCTGAGTCACATGCCCCAAAGTCACCCGCAGGTCGGTTGTCCGGATGCTCTTACTAACCACCAACTGGTAAGCGTGCGCCTGGCTCACCAGGCTGCCTGGTTGCGTTCCCGTCCCGATTCGGGGATCGTTAGTGAAAAATGTCTGGCCGAAGCTAAACGAGACCGCTGGCAGCACCAGCCGTTCCGGAGGGAGTATGTTCAGACTGACTTTCGGCGAGTTGATCCCCGCCCATCGATGGAAAGAATTGGCGGGCGTGAGAAGGTCCGTGTTGTCGAATTCGATCTGGTCGCGCCGCCATCCCATGTAATATCGAAGCCAGGGCGCTATGTCGCCTTCAACCGCCGCGAACGATGTGAGAAAATCCAGCGTAATGTTGTTCGCCGTGACTTTCTGAAAAGGTCCGTAGTAAGAGGGATCGGTGGAAGCGTAATGGTCCAGATCGTCCCGGCGGGGCGCCTCGCGAAAGAAATCAAAGCCCGTCAGCAGCGAAAGGTGTGGTCCAAAGCGGCGGACATAAGCGGCGTTGCCGCCCGCCTCGGTGCGGAATTCGCTCTGCCGGATCAGTCCGTCGCCGAAGTTCGAGTAGAGCGATAGGTTGTACGTCCGAAAAAAGCTGGAAAGCTGCAAATCGCTCGCCGCACTCAGCCGCCAAACGTCGTTGACGGCGAGTTCCCCGGTGTGCGTCTGATCGCGCTGGCGGGAATCGATCGTGTCACCGAGATTCGGAACGTCGATCGGGACCAGCCCGGGCACTTTGGATTGGCCGTAGTAGCCGATGAACAGCACGGTGAGCCGATGGGATCCAAAATCCCAGCCCTTGATGGCGTTGGCCTTGTACTGCTGGCGATGCTCGAGCCTGCTGAGAAAGCCGTTGCCGTAGGAGGCTTCGATCGCGAGCCAGTCCCATCCCGCGCTCAAATCGGCGTCACGGCGGTCGCCCGTGAGCGTCAGAAACGGTTGCATGCTGGGCCGTAGCACATAAGTGGCCGCCATGTTAACCGCATGGTCGCCCTCGCGGACGTTGAACGCCCCGCCGTCCGTCTGCACGCTTTCAATGATGGCTGGAATCATGATGTTCGGGTCGGCGTAGCCGTTGCCGTGCGCGTTGGCGCTGAGGTTGTTGGGCAGCAGGAAACTGCCCACCTGCAGAAACTGCGCGATCGGTTCACCGTGGTCGCCGGCAACCCCGGGAGCGAAATACTGTGGAGCTTTGATCCCGCCGGACGCCGTTTCGACCGGCAGCCCCGGTATCGACACCGGTGCTCCGGGCCGTCCCGGATTGGCATCCAGAATCTCGTCGCGCACCAGCACCCGTTGCGCCGGGTCCGGTTGCTCGATAGTCACGTCCTTCACATCTGCGGTCACGATTACGGCATCGTTGTGTGGCGCCACCAGGCTGAACTGCAGGCTGACCCTCAACTCCTCGCCGTCGGAAACGTCGACGGTCCGGCTGATATCCACCAACCCCGGGGCGGAGGCCGTCAGTTTCCACCTTCCGCCGCCAACCGGCGCAAACACAAATTCGCCGTCCGGGCCGGTGCTGGTCTCGCGCATCTGGAGGCCGCCATTCCACAAGAGCCGCACCCGGCCATTCGCCACGGGCTTGCCCTGCGGATCGCTCAATTGCCCGGACACGCGCCCGGCGGCCGCCTGCAACGCCGGGTTGCCCGGCCACCAGCCCAGCATCGCCAGCACCGCCGCTGCTTGTAGGGCTTCTTTCGTCAAATACCATCGCGTGCTACGAATTTTCATTCCGTGCTACCGAAAGGTTCTCATGTGGCAATTCGATTGTCAAATTCGTAATGCGCCGCGCTGCTTCGAGAACCCGCCGTAGTATCCTGAACAGAGGAGATTCATTCATGTCCTGTGGTAACGGTGGCCCCGGCAATATCCAGAACACCATCCCGCCTGGCGCGCGCAAGGTCTTCTGCGCCAAGTTCCAGCGTGAAATGGAAGGCCTGGACGAAATCCCTTTTGAAGGTCACCCGCTTGGCCGGAAAATCTACGACAACATATCCAAAGAGGCCTGGAAAATGTGGGTGGAGCACATGAAGATGATCATGAACGAATACCGCCTCAACCTCGGCACCACGCAGGCGCAGGAATTCCTCATCCAGCAGATGGACAATTATTTCTTCGGCGAAGGGGCGGCTCTGCCGCCGGATTTCGTTCCCCCCAAGACTAAGGCTTGAGCGTCTCCAAAGCGGTCGCGATGTGAAACCGCAGCTCCGCATGTGACCGCCGCAATGATTCTTCCACCGCCGCCGGCGAATCCCCGCGGGCAAACAGGAATCCCAGGTAGCTCGCTCCCTCCGGCAACCGTACCAGCCGCTGCCCGGCCGTCGCCGTGATGATCACGTCTTCGATCCCCTCCACCGCCGACGCCCGCTCGGTCCCTTCCACGCCTTCGTAGATCCCGTCTTTAGCGATGGGAATCATCATGACTCCCGAGGCTCCGCTCGCCGGACTCGCGCCCGAAACATCCTCCCCCACCGCGTGGCGCAGAATCAGCTCTTCGAGCGGCATGCCGCCTGCAAACCGCAGCGCGCGCGCGCACAGCCCGCCAATCGGCCGGGCGTGCATCTCCAGCATCCACGCGCCCTCCGGATTGTGGCGCAGTTCGGCGTGTACCGGACCATGGCGCAGCCCCAGCGCCCGCACCGCCCGGTCCACCGTCTCGATCAGGTCCTGCTGTACCTGGTGAGTTTCCCGCGACGGCGTCACATAAATGCTCTCTTCGAAAAACGGCCCTTCCAGCGGATCGGGCTTGTCGAAAATCGCCAGCGTCTGCAAGCGGCCCGCGGTAACCAGGCCCTCCAAGGCAAACTCGCGCCCCGGGATATAGTGTTCCACCTGCAGATGCCGTTCGCCAATTTTCGAGATCCGCCGGAACGCCGCCGCGAATTCCGCTTCATTATTGGCGCGGATCACCCCGCGGCTTCCCGAAAGCCCCAGCGGTTTGAGCACGCACGGGTACTCCGCGCGCCTTGCCAGCACCGCCGCATCGTCGGTGAGCGCCGCCCGCCAGAACCAGGGCGTCCGCATGCCCGCCGCCTGGTAGAGTTGCCGCGCCAGATACTTATCGTGGCAAGCCCGCGCCCCCGCCGCCGGATGGAACGGGATGCCGAGCATCTCCGCGGTCACCGCCGCCGCCACCGCCGGCCGGTCGCCCACCGCCGCCACACCGTCGAATTCCAGGCCGCGCAGCGCATCGAGCGACTTCATCATGCGGTGGTCGAATTTCACCGCCAGGGCGCCATCGCCCCATGGATCGCCCAGGCGGTCGCAGTGATCGGTCGCCAGCGTGAGTTCCAGGCCCAGCCGGTGCGCGGCATCCGCGAACTCGCGGATCTGGTAGCCCGTGGTGGCGGCGAAAAGAAGAAGGCGTTTGGGCACTCATTCCATTCTCGCGCGTTGCTATCGTAGTGTATGTGAAAGCCCTAGTGAAAAGCCGCCGTGAGCCAGGTCTCTGGCTCGAAGACGTGGACGTGCCCAAAATAGGGATCAACGATGTGCTGATCCAAGTGCTGCGGACAGGAATCTGCGGCACGGACGTCCACATTTATAAGTGGGACGAGTGGTCGCAACAGACCATCCGGGTGCCCATGACCATCGGCCATGAGTTCGTCGGAAAAATTGTTGAAGTGGGCTCCAATGTCTCCGATTTCTTCCCCGGCGATATCGTCAGCGGCGAAGGCCATGTGGTCTGCGGACGATGCCGCAATTGCTTCGCCGGGCGCCGCCACCTGTGCGCCCATACCAGCGGAGTGGGCGTCAACCGGCCGGGCGCCTTCGCCGAATATATCGCGCTCCCTATGGCTAACATCTGGCGCCACCACGCGGGAATTTCGCTGGATGTCGCGGCCATCTTCGATCCCTTCGGCAACGCCGTTCACACCGCGCTCTCCTTCCCGGTCCTGGGCGAAGACGTCCTGATCACCGGCGCCGGCCCCATCGGCATCATGGCCGCGGGCGTGGCCGCGCATGCCGGCGCGCGCTACACCGTCATTACCGACGTCAATCCGTACCGCCTTGAACTCGCCCGTAAGATGGGAGTCACGCGCGCCGTGAATGTCCGCGACACCAAATTACCGGACGTCCAGAAAGAGCTCGGCATGACCGAGGGCTTCGACGTCGGCCTGGAGATGTCCGGCAGCCCGTCCGGCTTCCGCGATATGCTCGCCAATATGTGTCACGGCGCCAAAATCGCCATGCTGGGCATTCCTTCCGAAGAGATGTCCATCGACTGGCACACCGTGATCTTCAACATGCTCACCATCAAGGGCATCTACGGCCGCGAGATTTACGAGACTTGGTACAAGATGAGTGTGATGCTGGAATCCGGTCTGGACATCGCTCCCGTCATCACTCACCGCTTCCATTACACCGAGTATGAGAAGGGGTTCGCCGCCATGATCTCCGGCAATTCCGGCAAAGTAGTCTTGAGCTGGGAGTAAGTAAGAACGTGGGGCCGGCGCTTTCGCCTGCCAACCCCTTCACCAAAGGTACATCTCGGAACTGAAATCGTGCTCCTTCGAATTTCCGCGAGTCGCCTACTCGCCCGCTTCGTAGTGCGCCAGAATCTCGCCCCACAATCCCTGCGCGTTCAGCAGCAGTTCCACCGCTTCCCGGATGGCGCCGTCTCCGCCCGCCGCCTCGGTGACATAGTGGGCTGCCTTCTTCGCTTCGGGCCGCGCATTGGCCGGCGCAATCGCCAAACCCACGCGCCGCATGATCACCACATCCGTCAGATCGTCGCCCACGTAGGCCACTTCGCTCAAGTCCGTCTTGGCATCGGACAGAATCTCTTCCAGGATCGGCGCCTTCTCGATGTGCCCCTGGTAGACATACGCCATCTTGCACTGCCGCGCGCGCTCCGCCGTGGCCGGCGATACCCGCCCGCTGATGATACCGGTCTTAATGCCCTTCCAATTCAGCCATTGCAGCCCGATGCCGTCCTGCGAATCGAAACCCTTGGTCTCGACCATCTGACCGTCGGCGCCCGGCACGTTGTACAGTTTGCCGTTTGTCAGGACGCCGTCCACGTCCATAAGCAACATCTTGATTTTGGCCGCGCGCTCCAGAATATCGGAATTCATGCTTAAACCGTGTAAGTGCTGGACGACACGTTGCCGCCCTTGCCCGTCCAGTTGGTATGGAAAAATTTGCCGCGCGGCTGGTCCACCCGTTCGTAGGTGTGCGCCCCGAAGTAATCGCGCTGTGCCTGCAGCAGGTTAGCCGGCAGTCGCTGGCTGCGGTAACCGTCGTAGAACGCCAGCGCCGTAGTGAAGGACGGCGCCGGCACGCCCGCGGCCACCGCCTGTGCCACCACCCGCCGCCAGGAAGGTTGGCAGCGGTCGATCAACTCGTGGAAATACGGGTCGAGCAGCAAGTTGCTGAGTGCGCCATTGCGGTCGAACGCTTCCTTGATCTTTCCCAGGAAGACCGACCGGATAATACATCCGGCGCGCCACACCAGCGCGATGCCGCCGTAATTGAGGTTCCAGTGGTACTCCTGGGCGGCCTCGCGCAGCAGCATGAAACCCTGCGCATAAGAGACCAGCTTGGAGGCCAGCAGCGCTTGGCGAATGTCCTCGACGAACGCCTTGCGGTCGCCCGTGAACTGGAATCTCGGCCCCGTGAGGATCTTGGACGCCGCCACGCGATCCTCCTTCAACGCGCTCAGGCATCGTGCGTAGACCGCTTCGCCGATCAGCGTCACGGGCATCCCCAGGTCCAGCGAGCTTTCGCTGGTCCACTTGCCCGTGCCCTTCTGTCCCGCCGTGTCCAGAATCTTGTCCACCACGTAGTCGCCGTTCTCGTCCTTGTAGGCCAGAATGTCCCGAGTGATTTCCACCAGATAGCTGTCCAGTTCTCCCTTGTTCCACTCGTTGAAGACGTCGTGCATCTCCTGGTTGCTCATGCCCAAACCCTCTTTGAGCAGTTGGTAAGCCTCGCAGATGGTTTGCATGTCGCCGTATTCGATGCCGTTGTGGACCATCTTGACGTAGTGGCCCGCGCCGTCTTCGCCCATCCAGTCGCAGCAGGGCGCGCCGTCCGGCGTTCGCGCGCAGATCGCCTGGAAAATGTCTTTCACCAGGGGCCAGGCTTTCGGGCTCCCGCCGGGCATCATCGACGGGCCGAAGCGTGCGCCCTCTTCGCCGCCCGAAACACCCGTGCCGACATACAGCAGGCCCTTGCTCTCCAGGTATTTCGTCCGCCGTATGGTATCCGGGAAATGCGAGTTGCCGCCATCGATAATCACATCGCCCGCTTCCATGTGCGGCAGCAGGTGCTCGATGAATTCATCCACCGCCGCGCCCGCCTTCACCATCAGCATGACTTTGCGGGGCCGCTTGACCAGCGCCACCGTCTCCTCGATCGAGCGCGCCCCGATAATCGTCTTGCGGCCCTTGGCGGCGTCGTTCAGGAAGGCGTCGACTTTCGACACGGTGCGATTGAAGGCCACCACCGTGTAGCCGTGGTCGTTCATGTTGAGGATCAGGTTCTGGCCCATCACGGCCAGCCCAATTAGCGCAATGTCAGCAGTTGGTTCCATAATCGAAATCCTGGGAGGACAATCAGATGGTTGCAGATAGCAATCTCTCTTATAACATGCGGCAATTCGGGGGTCCAGACGCCCTCGGGTGTGCGACAAAATAATAGTGGATAGACGCAGCCCCCGGCGCAGAACCGCGAGCGTCAGCGAGCGGCCGGCTCCAGGCCGCGTGGCGGCTACAATGAAGGCGGAGATCCCTTTGCTCAACCGCATCGCCGCTACCATCCAGCGTCACGGCATGTTCCAGGCCGGTCAGAGCGCCGGTGTGGCTGTGTCCGGCGGCGCCGATTCGGTTTGCCTCCTGCACGCTCTGGTGGAACTGGCGCCCCGCTGGAATCTGCATCTGCACGTGCTCCATCTGGATCACGGCCTGCGCGGCGAGGAGTCTCGCCACGACGCCGAATTCGTGCGGCAACTGGCGGCAAGCTTCTCGCTTCCCGCCACCGTTCGCGCGGTCGATTTAGCCGCCTCCGCCGGCAACCTGGAGCAGGCGGGCCGCCATGCGCGGCTTTGCTTCTTCCGCGAGATGATCTCCACCGGCGCCGTTCAGCGGGTGGCTCTCGGCCACACCCGCAACGACCAGGCCGAAACCGTGCTCTTCCGCTTCCTGCGCGGCGCCGGCACCGCCGGCTTGGCTGGCATCCGTCCGGTGACGGATGACGGCCTGGTGCGCCCGCTTCTCGAAATCGATCGCTCCGAGGTGGAAGCCTTCCTGCGCCAGCGCGGCATCGTTTGGCGCGAAGATTCCACCAATGCCAGCCCCGAGTTCGCCCGCAACCGCCTCCGCCATCGCCTGTTGCCGCAACTGGCGCGTGAGTGGAACCCGGCCATTATCGAAACCTTGTCACGGACGGCGGACTGGGCGCTGGCGGAGGAAGCCTATTGGGAGGCTGAAATCGGCCGCCTGGCCGAACAAGCCCTGCTGGAACGCGATGGCGCCGTACTGTTGCGCACCCCAACGCTTGACGGCCTGCCCGTAGCCGCCGCCCGCCGCCTGGTCCGCCGCGCCATCCAGCGCGCCAAGGGTGACCTGCGCGGAATCGACTTTGCCCATATCGCCAAGGTGCTGGAACTGGCCGCCAGCCGTGAAGGCGACGGAAGGCTGCAAACCGCCGGCCTGGACGTTCTCCGCTCCTTTGAATGGCTCCGCTTCGGCCGTTCCACCGCCAAACCCTTTGATTTCCAGGCCGCCGCCCCTGTGCCCGGAGTGCTGCGCGTCCCCGCCGCCGGCATTGAGATTTCCTTGGAACTGCTTGATAGAACGGAATTTCCTGGTGACCTGCATTCCGTATATAATGATGGTGAGACGGGTTGTTTAGACTGGTGTTCCTTGTGCGGTCCGTTGGAATTCAGAAACTGGAGACCGGGGGACCAGTACCAGCCATGGGGCACGGCCGGCGTAGAGAAGATTAAGACTTTTTTCCAGGAAGCTCGTGTTCCTATATGGGAACGCCGGAATTGGCCGATTCTTTTGAATGGCTCTTCCATCGTTTGGGCCCGCAGGTTCGGACCGGCCGCGGCTTTTGCGGCGCGTTCTGACAGCCGGGTGCTTCTGGTGGTTCGCGAACATCGCGAATCGGGATCGAGTCCGGCGGCGTCTATTGAGTGAGTAGGGGTGGGGAGGTTTCGTGAATTCGAACATCAAGCATTATCTCTTTTGGGGCGCTTTGATCGCCCTGGCGGGGTTGCTGATTGCCGTGGTCAGGACCGGCCAGGTGCCCAATAAGAGGGAACTCGTCTTCTCCGAGTTCCTGAGCGATATCGCAGCCGGACAGGTCGCTGAGGTCACAATTGCTGCTAACGACGTCAAGGGAAAGCTCACCAACGGCCAGGAACTTCACACCACCATCCCGCTGAATTACCCCAATATCTACGACAAACTGAACGATAAGAACGTCAAGGTCGACATCAAGGACACTTCCTCCGGCACCTGGCTCTCCATCCTTCTGCAAGCTTCGCCCTTCATCGTGCTTGCCGCGTTCTGGATCTTCATGGTGCGGCAGATGCAGAGCGGCGGCAACAAGGCCCTGAGTTTCGGCAAGAGCCGCGCCCGCCTGCACTCCACCCAACAGAAAAAGGTCACCTTCAAGGACGTGGCCGGCGTGGAAGAGGCCAAGGAAGAGTTGCAGGAGATCATCGAATTCCTTCGTGAGCCGCAGAAATTCCAGAAACTCGGCGGCCGCATCCCCAAGGGCGTGTTGCTGATAGGCCCTCCGGGAACCGGCAAGACCCTCCTGGCCCGCGCCATCGCCGGCGAAGCCAGCGTGCCTTTCTTCTCCATCTCCGGCTCCGATTTCGTCGAAATGTTCGTCGGCGTGGGCGCCAGCCGCGTCCGCGACCTGTTCGAGCAGGGCAAGAAGAACGCGCCTTGCATCATCTTCATCGACGAAATCGACGCCGTGGGCCGTCATCGCGGCGCTGGCCTGGGCGGCGGACACGATGAGCGCGAGCAGACCCTCAACCAGTTGCTGGTTGAAATGGACGGGTTCGAATCCAATGAAGGCGTCATTCTCGTCGCTGCCACCAATCGCCCCGACGTTCTCGATCCCGCGCTCCTCAGACCCGGCCGTTTCGACCGCCGCGTGGTGGTCGGCCGTCCCGACGTGCTGGGGCGCGAAGCCATCCTCCGCGTCCACACCAAGAAAATTCCGCTCGGCGACAACGTGGATCTTTCGGTGCTGGCCCGCGGCACGCCCGGTCTGGCCGGCGCCGATCTTGCCAACCTGGTGAACGAATCGGCCCTCAACGCCGCCCGCCAGAACCGCAAAGTCGTCATGATGATCGATTTCGAACTGGCCAAGGACAAAATCCTCATGGGCGCGGAACGCAAGTCCATGGTGATGAGCGACGCCGAGAAGCGCAACACCGCTTACCATGAAGCCGGCCACGCCCTGCTGGCGGCCGTGCTGCCGGACGCCGACCCGCTGCATAAGGTCACGATCATCCCGCGCGGCATGGCGCTGGGTGTCACCATGCAGTTGCCGATTGACGACAAACATTCCTATGACAAGGAATACCTGCTGGCGCAACTGGCCATCCTGATGGGCGGGCGCATCGCCGAAGAACGGCACATGCACCACATGACCACCGGGGCCGGCAACGATATCGAGCGCGCTACCGACATCGCCCGCAAAATGGTGTGCGAATGGGGCATGAGCGAGCTCGGTCCGCTCAGTTTCGGCAAGAAGGAAGAGCAGATCTTCCTCGGGCGCGAGATTGCCCAGCACCGCGATTACAGCGAAGAGACCGCCATCCGCATCGACGAGCAGGTCAAAAAGCTGGTGCAGGGCGGCTACGATACCGCCGCCGCCATCATCGACGAGCATGCCGAAGCGCTTGTCAAGATCGCCGAGGCGCTGCTCGAACGCGAAATCCTGGACGGCGCGGAAGTGCTGCAAATCATCAACGGCAACACGCTTCCGCCGCGAGAAACCCCCGGCGGCGGCAAAGAAGTCGAAGGCACCCAGCAAGTGCTGCGCCCCGAAGGCGCGCGCCGGCTTCCCGGCCTTTCCGAAGGGGAACGGCCACAACCGGCGTGATCCCGCGGTTTCCGGTTTATCTGTTCGACGTCGACGGCACGTTGCTCGATTCCGCGCTGGATATTTGCGGCGCGGTCCAGCAGGTGTTCGTCGCCAACGGCGCCGGCCCGGACGCCAACGGCGCCGGCCCGGACGCCCACGGCGCCGGCCCGAGGGACTTCGAATACCTGAAGAGCTACATCGGGTTTCACCTCATTGACCTCTTCCAGGAAGTCTTCCCGGCCTACGATGCCGCGCAAATCGACGGGCTGGTCGAGCAGTATCGCACCTTCTACCACTCCCGCGGCCACAAGCTGACCAAAGTGTTTCCCGGCGCGCCGGAGGGATTGGCCGCATTGGGCGGTCGCAAGAGCACCGCCACCACCAAGGGCACACCCACCACGCGGCTGATGCTCGAACAGTTCGGATTGATCCAATATTTCGACCACGTCCAGGGCACCGATGGTTTCCCCTCCAAGCCGGCGCCGGACGTCATCCTGACCGCGCTCGAAGCGCTCCACGCGCGGCCCGAAGATTGCCTCATGGTGGGCGATTCCACCGCCGACATGGAAGCCGGGCGGCGCGCCGGCGTCAGGACCTGCGCGGTGCGCTACGGCTACGGTAGCGTGGAAGCATTGGCGCGCCTGGCGCCGGACTATTGGATCGACGACCTGCGAGACTTGTCCGCCAATGGACACCACTAAGCACGGCTTGTGCAAACCCGAAATCATGAGCCCGGCCGGCTATTGGCCGCAACTGCGCGCCGCCATCGAGGCTGGCGCCGATTCGGTCTACTTCGGTTTGAAGCACTTTTCGGCCCGTGCCAAGGCGGGGTTTTCGCTCGCCGAATTGCCCGGCGTAATCGCCACCCTGCATCGCCGCGGCGTGAAAGCCTTCGTCACCTTTAATACGCTGGTTTTCGAACATGAGCTGAGCGAAGCCGCGCGCGTGCTCGGGTCTATCGCGGAAGCCGGGGCCGACGCCATCATCGTGCAGGATGTGGGAATTCTGAAACTCGCCCGCGGGATCGCGCCCGGTCTCGCTATCCACGCCAGCACCCAGATGAGCGTCTCAAACGCCGATGGCGTCCGCCTGGCGCAGAGTCTCGGCGCCAGCCGCGTGACCCTGGCCCGCGAGCTTTCGCTGGCCCAAGTCCGCGCCATCCGCGCCGCCACCGATTGCGAGCTCGAGATTTTCGTCCACGGCGCCCTGTGCGTGGCCTACTCCGGACAATGCTTTTCGTCGGAAGCCTGGGGCGGCCGCAGCGCCAATCGCGGCCAGTGCGCGCAAGCCTGCCGCCTGCCCTACGACATGCTGGTGGACGGCAGACTCCAGCCGCTCGCCGCCGCGCGCTACCTGCTCTCGCCGGGCGATCTCTACGCGCTCGAACAGATTCCCGAAATCCTCGGCATCGGAATTGCCGCCTTGAAGATTGAAGGCCGGTACAAGGACGCCGGGTACGTCGCGCTCACCACCCGCGCGTACCGCCAGGCGGTGGATGACGCCTGGGCCGGCCGCGCCTTGCACGCCGGCAAATTGCAACTCGAGCAGATTTATTCGCGTGGCCTCGGTCCTTACTTCCTCACCGGCACAAATCACCAGGCGGTGGTCAACGGCCGCGCGCCGCGTCATCGCGGAGTGCTCATGGGCCGCGTCACCCGCATCGCCGAAAAGGGCGTAATCGTCGAACCGGCCGAGGCGGCCGCTATTTCCCCGCTGAAGCCCGGCGATGGCGTAGTCTTCGATGCGGCCGATTGGCGCAGCCCCGAAGAGCCGGAAGAAGGCGGCCGCGTTTTTGAAGTGAGCGATCGCCAGATCCGCTTCGGCAACGGCGTGCTGGACTTCGCCCGCATCCGCCCCGGCGACCTGGTCTGGCGCACTCACGATCCCGATCTTGACCGCGCCGCGCGTCCTTACCTGGAAGCCGCTACTCCGCTTCGTAAGCAGCCCGTGGATGTCCGCGTAACCGCGCGCGTTGGCGCGCCGCTCGAAACCGAATGGCGGGTGGGCAAGACCTGCGCGGCGGTGAAATCGCACGCCGCCCTGGGCGCCGCCACCAGCCGGTCCGTCACAGTGGAATACCTGCGCGAGCAATTGGGACGCCTGGGCAACACGCCCTACGAACTGGCGAACCTCGAATTGCGGACCGAGGGCCAGCCCTTCGCACCAAGTTCGCTCCTCAACCGGCTTCGTCGTGAAGCCGTGGACCTGTTGCAGCAACAGCAAGGCGCTCCAGTAGGACAAGCCTCCCTGCCTGTCGATGTTTCTGTCTGCATCCCGGCGAAAGCCCCCACTGCGCCGGCTGCACCCGCTCTGCACCTGCTGGTCCGCACACCCCAACAACTGGAAGCGGCCCTGAGCGCAAAACCCGCCGGCATCACGCTCGATTATTTGGATCTCTACGGTCTCAAGCCCTCGCTCGAACGCGTGCGCGCTGCCGGAATCGCCTCCCGTGTAGCCAGCCCGCGCATCCTGAAACCCGGCGAAGAGCGCGTCGTCGATTTCCTGTTGAGCTGCGAATGTCCCATCCTGGTGCGCTCCGCCGGATTGCTCCACCAGTTGCGGGACAAGCCCCACGCCGAACTGACCGGCGATTTCAGCCTGAACGCTGCCAACACCATCACCGCCGCCGAGTTCCTGTCCATGGGCCTGCAATTCCTGACGCCCACCCACGATCTGAACGCCGCGCAGGTAGCCGCGTTGGCGCTGGGCGTGGGTGGCGATCGTCTGGAAGCGATTCTCTACCAGCACCTGCCGGTCTTCCACACCGAACACTGCGTGTTCTGCCGCTTCCTTTCCACCGGAATCAGCTACCTCGACTGTGGCCGACCGTGCGAATCGCACATGGTGGCCCTGCGCGATTCAGCCGGGCGCGCGCATCCCGTGATGGCAGATGTAGGCTGCCGCAATACGGTCTTCGGCGCGGAAGCGCAGGAAGCCAGCCGTTACCTGGACGAATGGCGCGCCTCCGGAATCTCGCATTTTCGCCTGGAATTCGCGCACGAATCCGCCGAACAGGTGGCGGGCATCTCGGAAGCCTTTGCCCGCGCGCTGGCCGGAAGCCTTTCCGCGCGCGACCTGGTCCTGGAACTCCGCCGTCTTGCGCCCCAAGGCACGACCGAAGGCAGCCTGTTTGTACCGGCAGGCTACCAGGAACTGCCGATTCTGGGATAAGGCCCCATAGTCGCGTAACGGATGTGGGGCAGGTTGTCAACCTGCGGACCGATTGTCAATCGGTCCAGCCGGGCGCAGCCCGGCCCGGCGTTTTCATCTCTTACACAACACTGTCCTCTTACGTAGCTCGTTCCCTGTGATCGCAGGCCGATCGGCCTTTCTTGAGAATTCTTCCCCCAACGTTCCACTATTCACTCGTGTCCACCTTCCATGCCCGCCGCCTGCCGCATTACCATGCCATCGATCAACCCATCTTTCTCACCTGGCGCTTATACGGCAGCTTGCCAGTGGGCCGCGGCTTTCCTTCCCCGGCCACATCAGGTCGAGCTTTCCTGGCGATGGATCGCTTACTCGACAACGCGGGCGCACCGGCAGGCTACCAGGAACTGCCGATTCTGGAATAAGGCCCCATGGTCGCGTAACGGATGTGGGGCAGGTTGTCAACCTGCGGACCGATTGTCAATCGGTCCAGCCGGGCGCAGCCCGGCCCGGCGTTTTCACCTCTTACACAACACTGTCCTCCTACGTAGCTCGTTCCCTGTGATCGCAGGTCGATCGGCCTTTCTTGAGAATTCTTCCCCCAACGTTCCACTATTCACTCGTGTCCACCTTCCATACCCGCCGCCTGCCGCATTACCATGCCATCGATCAACCCATCTTTCTCACCTGGCGCTTATACGGCAGCTTGCCAGTGGGCCGCGGCTTCCCTCCCCCGGCCACATCAGGTCGAGCTTTCCTGGCGATGGATCGCTTACTCGACAACGCGGGCGCACCGGCAGGCTACCAGGAACTGCCGATTCTGGAATAAGGCCCCATGGTCGCGTAACGGATGTGGGGCAGGTTGTCAACCTGCGGACCGATTGTCAATCGGTCCAGCCGGGCGCAGCCCGGCCCGGCGTTTTCACCTCTTACACAACTGGAGTGAACCCCGTCGGTGAGACAAGGTAAAAGGTGACAGGTTGCCGTTCGCTGGTTTTCCGTAGCCAGCGGAAAAAATCTGTTGCAGACTGATGATACCTGAGCCGGGCGGGATAGGGCAATGCTGGGAAGCAACCCGAGCGACCGTCTCAGCGGCCGGAATGGCCCGGGGGGCGGTAGCGCCGCCCCCCTTCGTGAACCATTCTGGCTGAGAAAAAGCGATAAATCCCGGGGGTTTGGGGGCAGAGCCCCAATACAGAATGTCCTCTTCATTGTGGGCCTCCGGTCCCCGCGGCGGCTTCGAACTCCTCCGGCGGCCTGTAGCCCAGTGCGGAGTGCAGCCGTTTTCGGTTGTAGACCTCCTCAATGAAGCGCCGCATGGAGACGCGCGCTTCGTCCTGGTCGCGGTACTGATGGAGGTAGACCTCTTCGGATTTTAGGGTCTTCATAAAGGATTCCGCCTTGGCGTTGTCGTAGGGCGTGCCAGCGCGGCTCATACTGATCACGAACCCGTGATCCAGTAATCTGCCAACGTAGTCCGGACAGCAGTACTGCACCCCTTGATCGGAGTGGTGGACGATCCCGGGTTCGATCGCCCGGTCGGCCAACGCCCGGTCGAGCGCCTGCAAGGGGAGACTGGCCTGTAACGTGGGCCCTAACTCCCAACCCACCACTCGCCGTGAGTAGGCGTCGAGCACAACCGCCAGATAGACGAACTCCTCACTGAGCCGGATATAAGTGATGTCGGCAACCCAGAGTTGGTTGATACCCGTGAGCGCCAGGCGGCCGGCCAAGTTGGGGTACCGCACGAAGCCGTGCCGCGATTCCGTCGTCAGCACAAATTTCTTGTGACGCACGCTGAGTAGATTGTCTTCGCGAAGCCATCCCGCCACGCATTTGTGGTTGACTACGAACCCCTGGCGGTGCAACTCCGCCGTGACTCTCCGGTACCCGTAGCAGCGGTGAGCCAAGGCCACGCGCTGGATCCGGTCCCGCAGTTCGGTCTCGGCTTGGCGGGGACTGTGAGCACCGAACTCACGATAGAACCCGGCCCGGCTCACCTGGCCCGCCGCGCACAACGCGGCAATGCTGCCATCGCCTTCAAGCGGCATCATGCGTCGGATCTCCCGGTAGATGCCTTCGCGCCAAGCTTGTTGTTGTTCTGGCGCAAACCCTCTACACGCTTGAAGGCTCGCTGCAAAAAATCAATCAGCAGCGCTTGCCGCCCCACCTTGCGTTCCAGCTCGGCAATCTGCCGCGCCGCGTTTTCGCGCACCCGGCGTTGGCGTTCCTCGACGCCCAAGCGTTCCCGGCCAGGCCGGCGTTCCAGTGCCGGTATCCCCCGTTGGCGAAACCTCTCTCGCCACTCGTAGAACAGCTTTCGGCGCACTCCCAGTTCCCGGCTCAGCGCCGATACGCACTCTCCCGCCTCCATCCGTTCTACTGCCTGGAGTTTGAACTCGGGGGGATGGACCACATGCTTGCCACCGCCGCCTTTCTTCCTCTTTGCCATGACACTCCCTCCATTCAATTCAGAGTGTCACTTTTTACGCTGTCTCAATTTTGGGGTTCACTCCACAACACTGTCCTCTTACATAGCTCGTTCCCTGTGATCGCAGGTCGATCGGCCTTTCTTGAGAATTCTTCCCCCAACGTTCCACTATTCACTCGTGTCCACCTTCCATACCCGCCGCCTGCCGCATTACCATGCCATCGATCAACCCATCTTTCTCACCTGGCGCTTATACGGCAGCTTGCCAGTGGGCCGCGGCTTCCCTCCCCCGGCCACATCAGGTCGAGCTTTCCTCGCGATGGATCGCTTACTCGACAACGCGAGGGCCGGTCCGCTCTACCTTCGTCAGCCCGAGATTGCCAGCACGGTAGTGGATGCTATCCGTTACCGGGATGGTGGGCCGTACCACTTGCACAACTACGTTGTCATGGCCAACCATGTTCACCTGTTGATCACGCCGCGCGTGCCGGTCTCCCAGTTGATGCAGTCGCTCAAGCGATTCACCGCCAGGGAAAGCAATCGCATACTGCGCCGCACCAGGCAGCCATTCTGGCAAGACGAGAGCTATGATCGACAGGTTCGAAATGAAAGGGAATTCGCGCGAATTGGGCACTACATAGAGATGAACCCGGTGCGTGCCGGGCTCACCGCAACACCGGAAGATTTCCCTTGGTCCAGCGCCAGGCCGATTAACAATCGGCCGCGGGTTGGTAACCTGCCTCCGGACGTTTACTAATGCCGCCCAGCGCCGGTTGCCAACCGGCGCGCAGGATACCATCCTGCCCCACAAAACCCGCCGAGTGTAACCGAATTCCGCGAGCCTCCATAAGCATCACCTTCTGGCTGCGGATGAGGTAGATTCTGCGGGTGACTCCACGGGTACGGGCAAGTGCTCGGTCGGAGACGTTTTTTCGGGCGTTGCTCCTATTGCGGCTGCCTATTCCTCGCCCTCGCTGCTTCCCACCTTGAGCACCGCCAGAAACGCCTCCTGCGGGATCTCCACGCGCCCCACGCGCTTCATCCGCTTTTTGCCTTCTTTTTGCTTTTCCAGCAGCTTGCGCTTGCGCGAAATATCGCCGCCGTAGCACTTGGCGATCACGTTCTTGCGAAGCGCCGAGATGCTCTCGCGCGCCACAATCTTGTTGCCGATGGCGGCCTGCAGCGCTACTTCAAACTGCTGGCGCGGGATCAGCCGCCGCAGACGCGAAATCAGTTCCTTGCCACGCTCGTAGGCGAAATCCCGGTGTACGATCAGGGAAAGCGCGTCCACCGGCTCGCCCGCCACCAGCACGTCCAGCCGCACCATCGGCGAAATGCGATAGCCCGACAAATGATAATCGAGCGATGCATAGCCGCGCGAGCAGGACTTCAAACGGTCGTAGAAATCCAGCACGATTTCGTTGAGCGGCAGTTCGTACGTCAGCATCACCCGCCCGCCGCGGACGTACTCGAACTTCCTCTGCGTGCCGCGCTTCTCTTCCAGCAGTTTGAGAACACCGCCCAGAAATTCCTCGTGCGTGATCACCGTTGCGTCGATGATCGGCTCTTCGATGTATTTAATCCCGGAAGGGTCCGGGAACTTGGTGGGATTATCCACCTCAATCACTTCACCCACTGTAGTTGTGATGCGGTAACGGACACCCGGAGCCGTGGTGATGAGGTCGATGTTGAACTCGCGCTCCAGCCGTTCCTGCACGATTTCCAGGTGCAACAGCCCGAGGAAGCCGCACCGGAATCCGAAGCCCAGCGCCACGGAGTTTTCGGGCTCGAAATTGAAGGCGCTGTCGTTGAGCCGGAGCTTTTCCAAAGCATCGCGCAGCAGCCCATGCTCGTGAGACTCCACCGGATAGAGGCCGGCGAAAACCATGGGCTTGATTTCTTCAAAGCCGGGCAGCGGTTCCGCGGCCGGGTTCTCGTCGTCTACGATGGTGTCGCCGATCTTGGCGTCGGCCACCGTCTTGATATTGGCGCACAGAAAACCCACTTCGCCCGCGGAAAGCTCGTCGCAAGGCGTGGCCTTGGGCGCCTGGTAGCCCAGCGCCTCCACTTCATAGACCTGGCCGTTCGACCAGAAGCGGATCTTCTGCCCGATCCGCAGGTGGCCGTCGAGCACGCGCACCAGGATGATCACGCCGCGATACGTGTCGAACCACGAATCGAAGATCAACGCCCGCAGCGGCGCCGTGGGCGAACCCTTGGGATGCGGCACCAGGTGGACGATATGCTCCAGAATCTCGTGGACGCCCGTCCCCTGCTTGGCGCTCGCCAGCACCGCATCCTGCGCGTCGATGCCGATGATCGATTCAATCTGTTCGCGAATCCGTTCGGGTTCCGCTGCCGGCAGATCGATCTTGTTGATCACCGGTATGATTTCCAGGTTGTGGTGAATTGCCAGATAGGTATTGGCCAGGGTCTGAGCTTCCACGCCCTGGGAAGCGTCCACCACCAGCAGGGCGCCTTCGCAGGCCTGCAAGCTGCGCGAAACTTCGTAAGAGAAATCGACGTGGCCGGGGGTATCGATGAGGTTTAACTGATACAGGTGGCCGTCGTCGCCCGTATAGTTGAGGCGCACGGCGTGAGCTTTGATGGTGATTCCCCGCTCACGCTCCAGGTCCATGGTATCGAGGACCTGTGCCATCATTTCCCGCTGCGGGAGTGCGCCGGTCACTTCCAGCAGCCGGTCCGCCAGCGTGGACTTGCCGTGGTCGATGTGCGCAATGATGGAGAAATTGCGGATGAATTCGCGATCCATGCTGTGTGGGGTTGCTAAGTGTGATTATCCCACAGTGCCGGCCCGCGAACGCAGAGGCCGGCCCGCGAACGCAGAGGCCGAGCCGCGAACGTAAGAGAGCGGTGTCCCTCCACAATGCCGAGCCGCGAACGCAGAGGCCGAGCCGCGAACGTAAGAGAGCGGTGTCCCTCCACAATGCCGAGCCGCGAACGCAGAGGCCGAGCCGCGAACGTAAGAGAGCGGTGTCCCTCCACAATGCCGAGCCGCGAACGCAGAGGCCGAGCCGCGAACGTAAGAGAGCGGTGTCCCTCCACAATGCCGAGCCGCGAACGCAGAGGCCGAGCCGCGAACGTAAGAGAGCGGTGGTTCTCTTCTCTATCCCCAAAAGACCCCGCACCGTCGGATGCTACACTGATCGATAATGTCCTATAGTCACATCCTGTTTGAGGTGGATGCCGCCGGCGTCGCGCTGGTCACGGTGAACCGGCCGGAAAAGTTGAACGCGTTGTCCGGCGCGGTGATCGCGGAATTGCAGCACGCCTTCGAATGTATTGCGGCCGAGCCCGGCATTCGTGCGGCCATCCTGACCGGAACCGGCGAAAAAGCCTTTGTGGCGGGCGCGGACATTCAGGAATTAGCGGCGCTCTCCGGCCTCCAGGCGCGCGAGTTCGCGCGGCGCGGCCAGCGGGTTTTTCGCATGTTGGAAACTTCGCGCAAGCCCTCGGTGGCCGCTATCAACGGCTTCGCGCTGGGCGGCGGCCTCGAACTGGCGATGGCCTGCACCGTCCGCTTCGCGGCTGAGAATGCGCGCATGGGACAGCCCGAAGTGAAGCTGGGAATCATCCCCGGATATGGTGGAACGCAGCGGTTGCCGCGCCTGGTGGGCCGCGGGCGCGCCCTGGAAATGCTGCTGGCGGGCGACCCCGTGACGGCCGCGGAAGCCTGCCGCATCGGACTGGTAAACGCGGTGGTGCCGCAGGCGGAGCTTTTGAATTACAGCCGCGCCTGGCTGGGGAAAGCGCTGGCCAATGCACCGGCGGCGCTGGGACTGGTGATGGAAGCCGTGGACCTGGGGCTGAACGCGGGCCTTGAAGAAGGCCTGCGCTTCGAAGCCGCGGCGTTCGCCGTGTGCGCGGCTACCGACGATGGGCGCGAGGGCACCCGAGCCTTCCTCGAAAAGCGGAAGCCGGCCTTCGCGGGAAAGTGATTTATGCCGAAAGTACTGGAAGGCCAACTTGCAGCGGCGGGATTGCGATTCGCAATCGTCGTGAGCCGGTTTAATAGCTTCGTCACGGAACGCCTGTTGAGCGGCGCTTTGGACGCTCTGACGCGCACCGGCGCGGCCGCGGACATGATCGACGTCATCAAGGTGCCGGGATCGTGGGAAGTCCCCATGATGGCCGGCGAAGTCGCGCGGCAGCACCGCTACGACGCGGTGATCTGCCTGAGCGCCGTGATTCGCGGTGAGACCCCGCATTTCGATTTCGTGGCGGCGGAGGCGGCCAAGGGCGTCGCCCACGTCGCGATGGAAACCGGTGTGCCGGTGTCATTCGGCGTGCTCACCACCAACACGCTGGAGCAGGCCATCGACCGCGCCGGCGCCAAGGGCGGCAACAAAGGCTTTGACGCCGCCATGGCGGCGGTGGAGATGGCCAACCTGCTTCGTGTGTTGCGACAGGCCACCTAAATGGCTTCCCGGCGCAGGGCCCGCCAACGCGCGCTGCAAATCCTGTTCCTCTGGGATGCCCGCCGCCTTCCGGTGGAGGATGTCATCGGCGCCTACTACGACACGTTATATTCCGAAGAGAAGATCCAGCGCGATGAGTTTGTCGTCGCTCTGGTGCGCGGCGCCGTGGAGCATGTCGCGGAACTGGACGCGCAGATTGCCCGGCACGCCGAGCACTGGCGCATGGAACGGATGCCCGCCGTGGACCGCAATATCCTGCGGCTGGCGGTATACGAAATGGAACGCGCTGGTACTCCTGCGGCGGTGGCCATCGACGAAGCCCTGGAACTGGCTCGCAAGTTCTCGAACGAGGAATCCGTGCAGTTCGTCAACGGCGTGCTGGACGCCGTGCATCGCGAACTGGCCGCGCGGCTTCTGACTCCTGACTCCTGACTTCCAAATCCCGCAGGGATTTCGAGGGCGAAGCCCTTGCGCATGACCGCACTTCGTAACCTGCCGGGTTCCGGTGCGTCTACTGGTACAGGTACGGTATACTTTGAATCAGAAGGAATCATTCCCCATGGCCCGTCCGAGGCAATCCCTGTTCGCACTGCCGTTGATTGTGCTGGCTTGTTCCTTACTCGGCGGTCTATATGGGCCGCGAGCCATGGGAGCCGGGGAAACCGGCGCGGCCGAGGCCAAGGACGCCACCCTTCCAGCGGATGTCAGTCTGTTCGCAAAGGCCCTGGCGATGGTGGAACAGAATTCCGCCCAGCCTCTGAATCCCGACAAGGCACTGTACGACGGCGCACTCCCGGGGATGATGCGAAGCCTGGATCCTCACTCCAATTTCTTCGACCCGAAAGAGTACGCGCTGCTGCGCGAGGACCAGGAGGGCCACTACTTCGGCGTGGGGATGGAAGTGACCACGCGGAATGGCAAGACCGTTGTGGTGGCGCCCTTTGCGGGTTCGCCGGCTTGGAAAGTGGGCCTGCGCCCGGGCGACATCATTGAGGCGGTGAACGATAAGTCGACGGAGAATCTGAATACCACCGAAGTCACTGATCTGCTCAAGGGCCCCAGAAACACGCAGGTCAAAGTTGCGGTTTCGCGCGAGGGCGTCGCCGACTTCTTGGTGTTCACGGTGGTTCGCGACGAGATCAGCCGCAAGAGCGTCCAGGATGCCTTTTTCGTGAAACCGGGCATCGCATACGTCAAGATCCTGAGCTTCGCCGAAAGCACCGGGCAGGAGCTGGAATCCAACCTGAAGAACCTGGGAGAGAAGAATATCAAGGGTCTGGTGCTGGACCTGCGAGGTAACCCCGGCGGCCTGTTGGATACCGGCGTAGCGGTGGCGGATCATTTCCTGCCCAAGGGCTCGCTGATTGTTTCTCACCACGGCCGCGAATCGCAAGAGCGAAAATACATCGCTAACCGCGGGAACCAGGGACGCGACTATCCGATCGTGGTGCTCGTGGACCGCATGTCGGCCTCCGCGGCGGAGATTGTGTCGGGCGCGTTGCAGGATCACGACCGCGCCTGGATTCTGGGCGAAACCACCTTTGGCAAGGGTTTGGTGCAGACCGTTTTTCCCATGGCGGAGAACACCGCTCTGGCGCTGACCACCGCGCATTTTTATACGCCCAGCGGCCGCTTGATCCAGCGCGACTACAGTCATGAGTCCTTCTACGATTACTACAATCATTCCGGCGCGGCCGAGCGCAATCCGCAGGACGTCAAAATGACCGATAGCGGCCGCACGGTCTACGGCGGCGGCGGCATCACCCCGGACGAGGTTTACAAGTCGCCCGCCATGGATCGGTTGGAATCGCAACTGTTCCGCGACGGATTGTTCTCCTTCACCCGCGCGTATTTCGCGGCCCACACCGCTAAGCTGAACCCGGGCTGGGTGCCCGACGCCAACACCATCCGCGAATTGCACGACTACCTTCTGGCGAATCACTATACCTTCACCGAATCGGAATTCACGGGTGACGCGGATTGGATCCGGCGGTATCTCACCAGGGAAATGTATGTCTGGGCGTACGGCACGGATGCCAGCGACCAGATCTTCGCGCAGACCGATCCGGAAGTAGCCAAGGCCGTGGAGTCGCTGCCCAAGGCCCAGGCCCTGACCGAAGCGGCTCGCAAAGTGATCGCGAAACGCCTGGCCCCGCGCCAGTAACAGAGATCTGAGTTCAACGCGGAGACGCGGAGACGCAGAGAAAAACAGGGGAAACAGCAGAACCTACATCTAACGGATTGACGGGCAGCCGCGTTTGCGCACTCCTCGAGCCGACAGGTACTTGAAGCGCCCCTTTCCGGTTTCTCAGTTTTTTCGGTTTTCTCCGCCTTTCTCGGCGTCTCCGCGTCTCCGCGTTGAAGAAGCACACCCCTGGAATCCCTCCCCGAACTTGCTAACATCGTAGGTTGAATCCCAATCCACAAATCATCGTTCTGGACGCCGGCGGGCAGTATTGCCACCTGGAGGCGCGCAAGGTGCGCGACCTCGGCGTCTATGCGGAAGTGCGCGAGAGCGAGAACCCCCGCGGCGCAACTGCGCGGCGCCAAAGGTCTGATTGTCTCCGGCGGCCCGAGCAGCGTTTACGATCCCGGAAGCCCCACCGTCGATCCCGCCATCTTCGCAAGCGGCCAGGCCGTGCTGGGAATCTGTTACGGACAACAAGTGATGGCTCACTTGCTCGGCGGCAAGGTCCACAAAGGCGTTAAGGGTGAGTATGGCCTTGCGACACTGGAACTGGAAGAGACCGCCGACCCCATGTTCGCCGGGCTCGCCGGGCGGCAGCAGATCTGGATGAGCCATCGCGACGTGGTGGAGACGGTGCCGCAAGGCTTCCAGGTGGTTGGGCACACCGATACGTGTGCGGTTGCCGCCATGGCATCCTCCGCGCGCAAGCTCTACGGCGTGCAGTTTCACCCCGAGGTTGTCCACACCGCCAGGGGCCGGGAGTATCTGTCGAACTTCGTGTTCCAGGTGTGCGGCTGCCGGAAGGATTGGGACCCACGGCACCGCGTGCCTCTGATTGAGCAGGAGATTCGCGATTGCGTAGGCCGCCGCAAGGTCTTTTTCTTCGTCAGTGGCGGCGTGGATTCCTCCGTGGCGTTCACGCTGGCGCGGCGCGCGCTGGGGCCGGAGCGCGTGCGCGGCGTATACGTCGATACCGGCCTGATGCGCCAAGGCGAAACCGATTTCGTGCGCTCCATCGCCGGCCTGGAAGTGGAGGACGCGCAGCGGGAATTCCTGACGGCTCTCCAGGGCACCACCGATCCCGAGCGCAAGCGGCACATCATCGGAGAAGAATTCGTACGGGTGCAGGAGCGCGTCATGGAGCGCCAGCACCTCATGAACCAGGACTGGGTGCTCGGCCAGGGAACCATTTATCCCGACACCATCGAATCCGGCGGCACGGCCAAGGCGGCGCTGATTAAGACCCATCATAACCGCGTGGCCGGCATCCAAAAGCTGATCTCCAGCGGCCGCATCGTGGAGCCGCTGAAATCCTTTTACAAGGATGAAGTGCGCCAGGTGGGGCGGGAACTGGGCCTGCCGGAGGAGTTGCTGGACCGCCATCCCTTCCCCGGTCCCGGCCTGGCAATCCGTTGTTTGTGCTCGGATCGGGATGCCCGCGTCGAGGCTACTGCCGACGGCTGGTTGATCCCGCTGCGCAGTGTGGGTGTGCAAGGCGATGAGCGCAGCTACAAGCCGGTGCTTGCCATCGAGGCGTTGGACATGGCGCGCGCCACGGAATTGACCAACCGGCTCTCTTATATGAATCGCGTGATTGCGGGCGTGCGCACCCGCGTCGCGGTCAGCGAAATGCGCGTGCGGGCCTGCTCGCTCACGGCGGAACGCCTCGCCCGCCTGAGACGGGCCGACGGCATCGTGCGGCGCCTTTCCCGCGAAAGTGGATACGACCGGCGGGTCTGGCAGTTTCCGGTGATTCTCATCCCCTTGGGGACCGGGCAGGCTCCCGATTCCGTGGTATTGCGGCCGGTGGATTCGGTGGACGGCATGACCGCCCAATCGATGGAGATGGATCCGGAACTGCTGGCGCGGATGGGCGCGGAACTCCTCGCCGATATGGGTCTGGCCGGCGTGTTCTACGACTTAACGCACAAGCCGCCCGGAACCATTGAATGGGAATGAGCGCGGCTTGAATCGGCGCTACTTCGCCGGTGCGGGCAGCTTCACTTCCACGCCCGCTTCCCGGTTGAGCCGCGCCGTCAAATCGCGATCCACCAGCGAGAGCGACACCTGGTTGTGCCTGTTTCCGTCCGTGAAGTAGTGCAGCGTATCGCCATCCACCCAATAAGCCACCGCCGCATAAATGGTGTGATCCTTGTACGCGATCAGGTAGTGGGAGGGCTCGCTCGCGGGCGCGGCATCGTCGGCGGCCTGCGGAGCCGGTGGCCCGGCATTCGGGTTGTCGGTAGTGGCGCCAGGATAGTAGTTGTTGATGATCACCGGAACCGGCGTCTCCGGCGGGGGCATGACGATCGTGATGTTGGGTTGTTGCTGTTGGTAATCGGCCGGCGCCTGTGCGGCCATGGAGGACGAATCGTAGTATCCGCCTACGTACACCGGATATGCGATATAGCCCAAGCCGCGCGCTCCCACGCCGCCGCGATTATTCTGGCCCGGTACTACCAGGTGTACTCCGCCGCCGCCGGGATTGACCACGCTGGGAGTAATGCGGGTAGTTCCAGGCAAGTTGCCGGCGGGATGCACCACGCTGCCCACCGAGCCGCGGACAAGCGGTGTCTGTGCCGATAATCCGCCCGCCAGGATTAGCGAAAAAGAAATCGCGCCGAGAGTCCGCATCGCATGCCCCCTGACCGCATTGTACTCCGGAAAGCCTCCCTCAGGGCGAATCTACTGTTTCTTAACGGGCGCTGGCGGGAGGGCGGCGGGCGGCGCGGCCGCCACGGGGTATGTCTTGTCGTACAGCCGGACGATCTCGCTGGTGATGTCGATACCGGGCGCCGCCCATAGGACCGGGCTCAACTGCGGGCTGACGTCGAGCACCACCGCCAACCCGTTTCCCAGGGCGTATTGATCGATCACCTTTACCAGCTTATCGCCCAGGGTTTGTAGCAGCACGCCTTGTTCCTCATCCACCTGCGACTGGATATCTTCGCCCAGGCGCTTCAACTCCGTGTACCTGGCGTCGATGGTCCTGTTGAGCTCGTCCTTGGCGGCGGCGCTCATGGTGGCTACGCCGCGTTTGAGGCGGTCGCGCAGAGCCTGCAGCGCGGTCTGCTTGCTTTCGAAGTCCCGCCGTTTGGGATCGTACTTGGCAGCCAGGGCGGCCGCCGCCTTTTGGCCTTCCTGTGTGCTGACAATGGCGTTCTGAGCGAAGATGGTGGCGATCCTGTTGGGCGGGGCCGCTGGCGGGGACGCAACTGGGGCCGCGAGTACAGTTGGAGCGGGCGGCTGGTCCTGGCTGAACGCCAGGGCCGCCATGGCAACCAATATCGCGGGTAAAGCCACCGCGCGCGTCATGTGCCGTTACTGCTTCTTGATAGGCGGCACGGCTGGCGGCTTGGCTACTGGCTTCGCCGCGGGGGCGTCTTCCTTCACCGGGTGTACCTGGTCGTACAGTTTCACCATGTCGTCGGTGATCCAGGTGGCCGCGGCTGCCCATAGAACCGGGGACTGCTGGTCGCCATAATTCAACACCACGGCGTAGCCGTTCTGAATGGCGTACTGCTGGAGCAGAGCACCCATCTTGGATTGCAATTCCTGGCCAATCTTGGCGTCGTCGGTCTCCATCTCTGCCTGTGCGTCTTCGCCAAAACGCTTGAGCGCGGTGCCCTTGGTCTGAATATCGGCCGCCAGCTTCTTCTGAGCTTCGTCGCTCATGGTGGCCCGGCCGTTATTCAACTGGTTCGTCAGCGTCTCGATTTCTTGGTTCCGCTTCTCGTACTCGGCCTTTCTGGGCGCGTACTTGTTGTTGATTTCGGTGGCGGCTTTCTGCCCTTCCTTGGTGCTGGCGATGGCCTGCGCCATGTTGATGATCGCGATCTTGGTAGGGATTGCGGTCGGTGCGGCCGGCGGTTTGGCCTGGGTCTGCGTCTGCGCGAAGGCTAAGGCGGCAAACCCCAAAAGGAACGTGGTAAGGACTACTGAACTCGTCTTCAATGCTGAAACTCCTGAATGTGAAAATACTACCATAATGACGGCAGGGTCCTTAGAACGTCCTGCCGATGGTGAACTTGAACAGTGTCCGTCTCTCGAAGAACGGATACGACTGCCCAAACGACGCAACGGAATTGAGGAACGTGGCGTTGTTGGGAAAAGCTGCCCGGTCAGCCACAATCGGCGGCTGCAGGTACTCGCGCACGGTCGACGGATTGTAGGCCTCATACACTCGGAACGGAGCATTCACCACCGGCAGCATGACCTGCAGTTCCAGCCCCGTGGAAACGCGGATCCTCTGCGTGCCGGGTGCGATCTTCACGCGTCCGTCGAATCCCGCCTCCGGGAACGAAAGATTCAAATCGTTGGTGCGTGACGCCGCCAGCACGAGCTGGTTAGGCAGCAGGATCTTGTCAAACCCGGCGTCGGCGAACGCCGCCAGAATGACGGTATTGCCGATGATCGGTATGCGGTATTCGAAATTCCCTACGATACGGGTATCGCCGCCCGGTGTGACGAGCTGATACATCGGCACCGTCATGGTGACCGGACTGGACGTGATGGTGCCGTTCGAGATGATCTTCTGAGTGCGCGCGCTGCCATCCGCATTGAGCACGTTGATCGAGGCCGAAGAGGGGACGAAGCCGATGGGAGTGATGCCCCAGATTTCGAAACCGCGGACATCCTGTTCACCGCCGATGAAGCCGCGCGAGTAGGGCGGAATCACCCTGCCGTCGTAACCCGTGGTCATGGTTGCCAGAAGGTGAAACGCCAGAACGTTTTTCTTGTGCAACGGATCCACGTGGAAATACTTGGCGTCGATGGAGGGCTGCACGGTGTTCACATTGCCGCCCAGGATACTGCCGGCGAAACCCGTCGAAACAAACAGGCTCTTGCCGCCGGTGGGATTGATGGGATGGTTGACCGTGTTGTACTGATAGGAAGGCGTGATCGTCGAGGTGTGGATGCCGGAAAGCGAATTGGGTCCGGAGACGCCGCTGAAGTTGATGTAGTCGAAGTAATTGGTGGCGGCGTCGGTCAGCGTCTTGATGTGGGAAATATCGTAGCCGTAGGTTAGCGCCAGCCGGGCGAAACTCCTGCGCAGGGGGTAGCTGGCGGAAACGTTGAACCCGTAGCTGTTCTGAATGTAATTGAGCAGGTTTTGCGTGCCCAGGCTGTTATACAGGCCAATCAGATTCTGGCCCTCCAGAATGGATGCCTCGCGCCCCTGATTGAAGTCGAAGCGGCGGACATAGATGACAAAACCCGCTTGCAGGGGACGATCCAGGAAATACGGCTCGGTGAAACCGAAGCTGGCGTCGCGCGAACGCGTGCCGAGTTGCGACGAGAGTGACAGGGTCTCACCCAGGCCCAGAAAATTGTTGGTCGAGTAATTGAAACCCACGAAACTTCCGGCAATTCCCGAAACGCCGCCGTTGAGGCCGATGGAATTCTTGCCCCGCTCTTTCACCTTCAGCGTGATATCCACCGTGTCCGACCCCGGATTGCGCTTAATGTCGACCGAATCCTCTTTCTTCAGCATTTCGAAATACCCAAGCTGGTTCAGGCGCAGAATACTGACGTCCAACATCTGGGTATTGAAGATGTCGCCTTCGTCCAGTTGGAATTCGCGGCGGATCACCTTGTCGCGCGTGGTGGTGTTGCCGGAGAACTCGATGCGGCGCACAAAGAACTGCTTGCCTTCGTCGGCCGTGATGGTCAGATCGATCTGGTCGGTATCGGGAATGACCTCCATGCTGGGCTCCGGGGCGAAATCCCAGTAACCCAGCAGCCCGTAATACTTGCGCATATCCTCCAGGCCCTTGCGCATCTTTTCCGTGGAGAAGGTGTCGCCCACCCGCATACGGAAGAAGCCCAGCAGCGCCTGCGGCTCGCGGAACACTTTGACACCCACGAAATTGGCCGCGTGGAGATGATACAGACGGCCCTCTTCAATCGGTGTTGTCACATTCGCGAATATGCCGAGGTTGTTCGGCTTCATCAGCGGCAGGCGCCACCCCTCGCCGCCGCGCAGAACAATCTTGACGGAAGGATCCAGCGTCTGAGCCCGGTAGTAGCCCTTGTCGTTGTAAGCTTCCCGCACCTTCGAAAGGTCGTAGTCCAGCTTGTCGGTGTCGAAGGTCTTGGCGAACAGATTTTCCATGATGATCGAATGCGGAACGCCATAGGGCCTGAGCTCTTTCATCTGCGCGCGCACCCAGCGGCTGTTGAATGCATTGTTGCCCGTGAAATTCAGGTCTCCGACTTTGACTTTGGGACCCTCGTTCACCGCAAAGGTCAGCGCCAGCGAAGTGGGGGGAATCTGTTCGATCTGCGGTTCGACGGTGGCGTACTGGTGGCCGCGCTCCGCCTCGTAATCCTTCAGCACGCTGGCCGCATACTGCACCTTGCCGGGATCGTACTGCTGCTCCACCGTGAGGCCCACCTTGCGCTCTTTGAAGCGGTCGAGGATTTCGGACTCGCTGACCGACTTATTGCCCACGTAGTGGATCGAACGGATTACCCGGCGCTCCGTGACCACGAAGCGGATCAACAGACCTTCGGGATCCGCCTCGGTTTCGAGTCGGATATCGTCGAAGCGCCCCGTGTTCCACAGCGCCATGAAGTCGCGGCGGAGAACCTCTTCGTTGAAGACGTCGCCCGTTTTGGTGATGATCTGGGCTTTGAGAGTCTCTGGCGGCACGCGCCGCGCGCCCCGGAACTCGACGCCCGCGATCACCTGGCCGTTGAGGTTCTGCGGGAGAACCGGCGCGGCGGCGGGAGCTTCCAGTTTCGGAGCCGTCTGCTGCTGCTCTTGCTGGCCGGCCGGCGGAACGCTCTCAAACACGTTCGGAGGAGTAGTCGGCTTGGCCGGCGGTTGGGCAGGCGGAGTAGTGGGCGGCTGTTGCTGCTTGGGTGGTTGAACGGGCGGAGTAGTGGGCGGTTGCTGTTGCTGGGGCGGCTGCTGCTGCGCCGCCAAAGGACCCATTAAGGGCACACACAAGCAGGCCGCGGCTACACCCGCGCGGACATGCCGGAGGAACCTCATCGAAGCATAACCTTTCCACTCTGCGCTCTTTACGTGACGTTGGAACACGGGTACCTGTTTTTGCTCGCGACAGCCCAATCGAAGACGGTTAAGGCATTATTTTAGCGGATCTTCGTGGCGGGCAACAACGAGTGTAGCAGGCTACAGGTGTGAAGCGGAGGCACGGTTTTCCACAGACTGTTGCAGCCCGCCTCCTGCGCGCTACCCTGCCCATAGGCCCCCCGGACAACTGGGCGGGCGCCGAAGAAAGCGCGTGGCGCGTCCTTCCAGCATGGCGGGCCAATCCACCTGCTCCGCAAAGATGCGCCCGGCGGCCTCCAGTTCGCCGATGCGGCTGAGATCGTCGAGGCCGATGTCCTCGGCCAGCAGCGGGTCCAGGCGGTAAAGCAACGCGCTCGGAAAATGGCGCGCCACAAGCAGGGTCTGCTGTTCTTCGGGGGCATGGAGCACCGTGTCGACCACCCAGGTGAGCCAGGACAGGATGAAGCGCGGGTTGGAGTGCTCCCGGATGCGCCCCGTGCCGAAGGAAATCACCGTGGTCTCGGCGGGGCGGTAGCCCTGGCTGAAGCAGAAAGCTTCCACGCACGCCTGGTACACGGGGTTGCCGGTCACCCCCACGCCGCCATCCACCAGTTTGCCGTTCACCGGTTCGCCCATCGGCCAGGGATCGAAATAAGTGGGCGCCGCGGCGCTGGCGCTGGCGCAATCCAGCAGGCCCAGGCTGCCCGTCCTGCCGGCGTTGTGGGGATTGTTCTTCACGAAGTACCAGGGCTTGGCGTCCGAAAGGCGGATGGCCGAGAGCAGCAGATCCACGGGGGAATTGTTCAACCTCCACGAAGCCGCCGCGCCGAACTCGCTTTCCAGGACGCGGCGGAGCGTCGAGATGTTGTACTTGTGGCCGATCGCAACGCGCCGGATCTCGTTCCATGGGCTCCGTGGGCTGAAGATCTCGCGCGTCCGGTCGCGGTAGAGCGCCACCATTTGCGTGGCGGGAAGTCCGGCGGCCACGGCGGCGGCCAGCAGCGCTCCAGTGGACGTGCCCGCGACGAAGGCAAACGTCTCCCGCGCCGGGCGGCCCGTGATTTCCTCCAACCGCGCCAGCGCCATCGCCGGCACAATGCCGCGAACGCCTCCGCCATCGATCGACAACAGAAAGCGCCGGGCCATTTCCACCTACACCGGGACTGCCGTCCGAATGAACTCGACGATGGCGTCCAGCGAAGCGCCCGGCTGGAACACCGCGGCCACGCCTTGTTTCTTCAGCGCCTCGGCGTCTTCATCCGGCACGATGCCCCCGAGAATCACCTTGACGTCCGACATATCGTGCTCGCGCAGCAGTTCGAGAACGCGCGGCACGATGGCATTGTGGGCGCCCGAAAGTATCGACAGGCCGATCACCTGGACGTCTTCCTGCAGCGCCGCGTTGACAATCATCTCGGGGGTTTGGCGCAATCCGGTGTAGATCACCTCCATGCCGGCGTCGCGCAGAGCGCGCGCGATTACCTTCGCGCCGCGGTCGTGGCCGTCCAACCCGGGCTTGGCCACCAGAATTCGAATAGGGGTTTGCATGGCTATAATCGCGTCGTCTCCTGGTACGTGCCGAAAACTCCCCGCAGCGAATCGCAAATTTCTCCCAACGTAGCGTAGGCGCGCACGGCATCAACCAAATAGGGCATGGTGTTCTCGGTTCCCTCGGCCGCGTGCTCCAGCGCGTCCAGGGTTTGGCGCACGCGATGGTTGTCGCGCCGTGCGCGCAGCGCCGCCAGTTTCTGCTCCTGGTGCCGCGCTGAGCGTTCGCCGATCTGCAGCAGCTCGATGGGCTGATCGTCCGACTGGAAGCGGTTGACGCCCACCACGGTGCGCTCGCCGGCTTCGACTTCGCGCTGGTACCGGTAGCTGGCGTCGGCGATCTCGGTTTGCGGGAAGCCGGCTTCGATGGCTGCGATCATCCCGCCCATCTCGTCGATTTGCCGGATATACCGGTTGGCGGCGGCCTCGGTTTCGAGCGTCAGCTTTTCCAGAAAATAGCTGCCGCCCAGCGGATCGGGCGTCGCCGCCACGCCGCTTTCATACGCCAGCACCTGTTGGGTGCGCAAGGCGATGGTGACGGCGTGCTCGCTGGGCAGGGCGTAGGCTTCGTCGAGCGAGTTGGTGTGCAGGGATTGCGCGCCGCCCAGCACCGCCGCCATGGCCTGCAAGGCCGTGCGGACCACATTGTTGTAGGGCTGCTGCCAGGTGAGCGAGCAGCCCGCGGTCTGCGCGTGGAAGCGCAGCTTCATGCTGCGCTCGCTCTTCGCTCCATAGCGGTCGCGCATCACCGTAGCCCATATTTTCCGCGCCGCGCGATACTTGGCGATCTCCTCGAAGAAATCGCTGTGCGCATTGAAAAAGAAACTGAGGCGCGGAGCGAATTCGTCGATCGCCATGCCGCGCTCGATCGCCCAATCGGCGTATTCCAGCCCATCCCGCAGCGTGAAGGCCAGCTCCTGCACCGCCGTGGAACCGGCTTCGCGGATGTGGTAGCCGGAAATCGAAATGGGATTGAACCGCGGAACCCGTCGCGCGCCGAATTCGATGGTGTCGGTGACCAGCCGCATGGATGGCCGCGGCGGAAAGATGTATTCCTTCTGCGCGATGTACTCTTTGAGGATGTCGTTTTGCAGCGTGCCGGAGAGGCGCGTCCAATCCACGCCCTGCTGCTCCGCGACCGCCAGATACATGGCCCACAACACCGCGGCCGGCGAGTTGATGGTCATGGAGACGGTGACATCGCCCAGCGGAATCCCGCGGAAGAGAATCTCCATGTCCTCCAGCGATGAAATAGGCGCGCCGCACTTTCCCACTTCGCCTTCCGCCATGGCGTGGTCGGCGTCATAACCCATCAGAGTGGGCAAGTCAAAAGCCACCGAGAGGCCGGTCTGCCCCTGCTCCAGCAGGTAATGGTAACGGCGATTGGTCTCTTCCGGTGTCGCGAAGCCCGAAAACTGGCGCATGGTCCAGAGCTTGCCGCGGTACATGTCGCGGTGGATGCCGCGCGTGTAGGGGAACTCGCTGGGCCCGGCCAGGTCGTGCGCCGGGTCAAAGCCGGCCAGGTCCTCGGGACTGTAGAGTGGCTCTATAGGCACGCCGCTAATGGATGTAAACTGTCGTTCGGCGGTTTTCATCTTGATCCCACTCTCGCTCCCAGCTACCGTTTATCTTATACCTGAACACCTGAAGCTGATAGCTCGCTTGGTTCTTGTGAAGCAGGCGCTCTCGCCTGCCAACCGGTTTTTTTGTAACTCTTAAAGGGGTCAAAGTATGACGCCATCGCGAATTCTTCTTGCCGTGGTTCTGCTGCCGGGGATGGCCGCGGCGGATTCAATCCCGCTTCGCCAGGGCTGGATGATTCGATCGTCCGCCGGCTTGACCGAGAGCGGCGCCATGCTCTCCACCACTTCCTACAAAACGGACGGATGGCATAAAGCCACCTTGCCCTCCACCGTGCTGAACGCCCTGGTGCGCGACAAAGTGTACGCGGATCCATACGTCGGCATGAATTTGCGGCAAATTCCCGGAACCACCTATGGCATCGGCCTCAACTTTTCGAACTTGGACCTCCCGCGGGACAGCCCCTTCGCCAGGTCATGGTGGTATCGCACGGAGTTCCGCGTTTCCGCCGAATATAAAGGCAAGACAGTCTGGCTGGCGTTCGACGGCATCAATTTCCGCGCCAACGTCTGGCTGAACGGCAAGCAGATCTCGAGCGCCGATAAGATGGCGGGCGCCTGGCGCTTATTCGAATTCGATGTGACCGCCGAAACCGATATCGCCGGCGCGAACGCCCTGGCCATTGAAGTTTTCGCGCCCACGCCCCATGACCTGGGCATCACTTTTGTGGACTGGAACCCCTTGCCCGCGGATAAGGACATGGGCCTGTGGCGCGACGTCCAAATCCGCTCGACCGGTCCCGTCGCAATCCGCTTTCCCAGCGTCGCCACGCACTTGAATTCGCCCGCCAACGGCCTGGCGCTGCTCACGGTGCGGGCTGAGCTCACGAACGCCCAAAGCTCGCCGGTGGAAGGAGATCTGAAGGGAACCATCGGAGAACTGGCCTTCGCGCAGCACCTGCGGCTGGAAGCGCATGAGACGCGCGTGGTCCACTTCACGCCCGATCGGTATCCACAACTGAAAATTGCGAATCCGGAACTGTGGTGGCCCGCCCAGGTGGGTCCGCAGACCCTGCAAACTCTCGGCCTGCGTTTTGAAGTGAACGGCAAGCTGTCCGATTCCAGCTCCACGCGCTTCGGCATCCGCGAGATCACCTCCGAAATCGACGCCCAAGGCCATCGCCTGTTCCACGTGAATGGCAAGAACATTTTGATTCGCGGCGCGGGCTACACCTTCGACATGCTGCTGAACGGAACACCGGAGCGCCAGGAAGCCGAGCTGAAATACGTCCGCGACATGAACCTCAACGCGGTGCGCTTCGAAGGCAAGCTGGAAGACGACCATTTCCTGGAACTCGCCGATCAATACGGCATCCTGATTCTGGCCGGCTGGTGCTGCTGCGATCACTGGGAGAAATGGCCGCAGTGGGAAGCCGAAGATGAAGCCGTCGCGGCGGCCTCGCTGCGCGACCAGTTGCGGCGGTTGGCGCGTCACCCCGCGGTGTTCGACTGGCTCTACGGCAGCGACAACCCGCCACCCGCGAAAATCGAGCAAATGTACCTGGACATCATCAAGGAGGTGGAATGGCCCAACCCTTATCAATCTTCGGCGACGGCCAGGAAAACGCCCGCCGGTGAGACCGGCCTCAAGATGACGGGGCCGTATGAATACGTGGCGCCGTCCTACTGGACGCTCGACACCACGCGCGGCGGAGCGCACGGATTCAACACCGAAACCAGTCCCGGGCCGGCGCCGCCGCCCATTGAGACGCTGCGCGCCATGCTGCCGCCGGAGCATCTCTGGCCCATCGATGCCTGGTGGAACTACCACGCCGGCGGCGGCCAGTTCAAGGACATTCACGTCTTCACCGAAGCGCTCAACGCGCGCTACGGCGCCGCGGCCTCCGCCGAAGAATATGCGCGCAAGGCGCAAATGATGTCTTACGAAGGCGAGCGCGCCATGTTCGAAGCCTTTGGGCGCAATAAATACTCTTCGACGGGCGTGATTCAGTGGATGCTCAACAACGCCTGGCCCGGCCTGATCTGGCATCTCTACGATTGGTACCTTCGCCCTGGAGGCTCCTATTTCGGCGCCAAGAAAGCCTGCGAGCCGTTGCACGTGCAGTATTCTTACGACGATCGCGGCGTAGTGGTGGTCAATTCCTATTACCAGCCGTTCGCCAACATGAAGGTAGTGGCGCGCGTGCTGAACCTGGACATGACGGAGAAGTTCATCCGGGATGTGAAAGTGGATCTGGACGAGGACAGCACCACGCGCGCCCTGACGCTGCCGGAAATCGAAGGCTTGAGTTCCACTTACTTTGTGAGCCTCGAACTGCAGGACCCCTCGGACCACGCGGTGAGCCGCAACCTTTACTGGCTGTCAACCAAGCCCGAGACGCTCGACTGGGAAAAATCCACCTGGTACATGACGCCCACCAGGACCTCCGCCGATTACACGGCGTTGAATGGCCTCGCTCAGGCTGAGTTGAGCGTGGCGGCGCAATCCAAGCCGGGTGAAACCACGGTCACGCTGACCAACACGGGGAAAGCCATCGCGTTCGGCGTGCGCCTCAAAGTGAAAAAGGGAGCGGATGGGGATGAAGTGCTGCCGGTTCTCTGGGAAGACAATTACTTTGCGTTGTTGCCCGGCGAGACCCGCGAAGTGACCGCAACCTATAACGTTCGCGACCTGGGACCGGCCAAACCCGTAGTAGAAATAGAAGCCTGGAACCGCAAGCCCGTGCTCGTGAAATGACGCGCCCCGCAAAACGGGGACTGGAAGGTGTGAAAAAATCAGCCGATTGACGCAGGATGGTTGGCGGCTCGATTTGAGCCGAAAAAAAGACGCGATCAGAGGCTCCAGGAACGATCACCAGGCATGGGTTGGACATTTTTTACCCCCGCCCAAAACGCGTCTGCAATAGTCGGCTGATTTTTTCACACGTTCCTGCTACCAATTCCCGCCTTTGGAATTGGATAGCTGCCCCGCTTTGCCCACGTCCCCGCTTCCCCAGCGCTCTGAGGTCTTGACTTTGCCCCTGACTTCCTCCGCGTCTCCGCGCCTCTGCGGTGAGTATGCAGTTTCCTGTTTGGTCCCGTCTACGCCGGTTCGGGCGGGACCAGTGATACTATTTCCAATAGTATGAAATCACTCCGTGTTGCTCTGCTGATTGGTCTTCCGCTGCTCCTCGCAGCTCAGCCTGCGGATTTGTTCCGGGACTTGCGGTTCCGGCTGGTAGGACCGTTCCGTGGCGGCCGCGTGGTCGCCGTGACGGGCGTGCCTTCGCAGCCCAATGTTTACTACTTTGGCGGCGTCGGAGGCGGCATTTGGAAAACTACCGACGGCGGCGGCACATGGCTGCCGGTCTCCGATGGACAATTGAAAACCAGCTCCGTCGGCGCGATTGCGGTGGCCGATTCGGATCCCAACGTGATCTACGCCGGCATGGGCGAATCCTGCGTGCGCGGCAACGCTTCGAACGGCGACGGCGTTTATAAGTCGATCGACGGCGGCAAGACGTGGCGAAACGTGGGTCTCGAGGACAGTCAGACCATCGGCGCGGTGCGCGTGCATCCCAGGAATCCCGATATTGTGTACGTGGCCGCGCTGGGCCATTTGTGGGGTCCGAACGATATGCGAGGGGTCTACCGGTCCACCGATGGCGGCGACACCTGGAAGCAGGTGCTGACGCGCGGCCGCGACGCCGGCGCCGTCGATCTCGCCATGGATCCCGGAAACCCGCGCGTGCTTTACGCCAGCTTCTGGCAGGTGCGGCGCAACCCCTACCATTTCGATAGCGGCGGGCCGGGCAGCGGCTTGTTCAAATCCACCGACGGCGGCGACACCTGGACCGAGCTCTCGCACGCGCCGGGCATGCCGCGCGGCGTGGAAGGCCGCATTGGCGTCACGGTTTCGCCGGCCAACCCGGAGCGCGTTTGGGCCTTGGTGGAAGCGGCCGATGGCGGCGTGTTCCGGTCCGACAACGGCGGCCGCACCTGGACCAGGGTGAACGAGCAGAACATCCTGCGCCAGCGCGCCTGGTATTACGACCACATTTTCGCCGATCCGCAAAACGCCGACACGGTCTACGCGCTGAACACCGGCATGTACCGCTCGATCGACGGCGGCCGCACCTTCACGGCCGTTCGCACGCCGCATGGCGACAACCACGGCCTGTGGATCGCGCCCGACAATCCGCAGCGCATGATCGAGAGCAACGACGGCGGCGCCAACGTCACCTACGACGGCGGCCGCACCTGGTCCACCATCAACAACCAGCCCACCGCGCAGTTTTACCGCGTCGCGCTGGACAACGATTTTCCCTACAACATCTATGGCGCGCAGCAGGACAACACCACCGTGCGCACCGCCAGCCGGACCGCCGGTGGCGGCATTACCGACCACGACTGGTACGACGTGGGCGGCGGCGAAAGCGGCTGGATTGCGCCCGATCCGCGCGATTCGCAGATCGTCTATGCCGGAAGCTACGACGGCCTGCTGACCCG
The DNA here is from genome assembly GCA_963842505.1 of Bryobacterales bacterium. Classification (GTDB taxonomy): domain Bacteria; phylum Acidobacteriota; class Terriglobia; order Bryobacterales; family Bryobacteraceae; genus PALSA-129. Next base: position 1,155,620 of record CAWJGZ010000001.1, on the reverse strand, counting down.
CCAGGACCACCGCACCGGGCAGAGCCGCGACATCAACGCCTGGCCCGATAACACCATGGGCTACGGCGTCGAGGCCATGAAGTACCGCTTCCAGTGGAGCTACCCGATCGCCTTTTCCCCGCACGATCCCAAGACGCTCTACAGTGGCGCCAACGTTCTGCTCAAGACCACCAACGAAGGCCAGAGTTGGGAAGTAATCAGCCCCGACCTTACGCGCAACGACAAATCGAAGATGGGCACGTCGGGCGGTCCCATCACCCAGGACAACACCAGCATCGAGTATTACTGCACCATCTTCACGTTTATGGAATCGCCCGTCACCAAGGGCGTGATCTGGACCGGCTCCGATGATGGCCTGGTGCATGTCACCCGCGACGGCGGGAAAAACTGGGCCAATGTGACTCCCAAAGACATGCCGGAATGGACTCAGATCAATTCCATCGACGCCTCGGCGCACGATGCCGGAACCGCTTATGTCGCGGCCACCATGTATAAGTCCGACGACTTCCGGCCCTATCTCTACAAGACCACCGACTACGGCCAGACATGGAAAAAGATCGTCAACGGAATCCCCGCCGGCTCGTTTACGCGCGTGGTGCGCGAAGATCCCAACCACAAGGGCCTGCTGATCGCCGGCACGGAATTCGGCCTCTACATTTCCTACGACGCCGGAGAAAACTGGAAACCGTTCAATCTGAACATTCCGGTAACGCCCATCACCGACGTCGCGTTTCACAAGCGCGACCAGGAACTGGTGGTGGCTACGCAAGGCCGATCTTTCTATGTGCTGGACGATGTGCCGTTGCTCTACCAGTTGACTGACAGCGTCGCAACCGAAGACGCTCACCTGTTCCAGCCGAAATCCGCTTACCGCTTTGGCGCGGGCGGCCGCGGAGGCGGCGGCGGGCGCGGCGGCGCCTCGGGAGTTGGCGAGAACCCGCCTGGCGGAGCGGTAATCAACTACTGGCTCAAGGCCCGCCCGCAAGGGGAAGTCACTCTGGAATTCCTGGACGCCGCGGGCAAGACGGTCAACAAATTTTCCAGCCACGCTCCCGTGGCGCCGCAAGGTCCGCCGCCGGAGGAAGAGGAATTCCGCACGCCGCCGCCCGCGCGCCTCAACGCCGCGGCGGGCATGAACCGTTTCGTGTGGAACCTGCGCTATCCCGACGCCACCAGTTTCCCAGGCATGATCCTGTGGGCCGGCAGCCTGACCGGACCGCGCGTTCCGCCCGGGACGTACACCGTCCGCCTCACCGTGGATGGCAAGCAGCAGAGCCAGACTTTCGAAGTGAAGAAAGATCCGCGCCTCTCGACCACGCCGGAAGAATACACCAAACAGTTGACTCTGGCGCTGCAAATTCGCGACAAGCTATCGGACACCAACGAGGGTGTAATCCGCATCCGCGAAGTACGCAAGCAGCTCGACGAATATGCCCGCCGCGACGACAAGCGCGTGGCCGACGCCGCCAAAGCTCTCAGCGCGAAGCTGACCGCCGTGGAAGAGGAACTCTACCAGACCAAGAACCGCGCCAGCGAAGATCCACTCAACTATCCGATCAAGTTGAACAACAAGCTGGCGCACGTCCTGGGCCTGGTGGAAGGCTCTGACGACCAGCCCACGCAGCAATCCTACATGGTCTACGAAGACCTCGCAACGCGGGTGAACGGCCAGCTAAAAACGCTCGACGCCCTGATGACCAGCGACTTGGCCGCCTTCAACAAACTGATCCACGATTCGAACGCGCCAGCCATCCAGGCGCCGACGAAGAAGCAGTAGCCGAGCGACTGGGCGTTGCACAGCGTGTACCTGGAACTCCCCTGCCCTATCTGTCGGGCTGAGATTGGGACGTGAGGGGCACCTACAATCGGTTAGAATTGTGTCAAAGAGGTCTTAAACCATGCCACTTCCAAAGGGCTGGTCGGCGCAATTCCAACGGCCCAGCACCAGCTCCCTAGCTGTTACTGACGTTCGCGCCATCTGCCCCCATTGCGGTAATGCATCAACGTTTAGGCTGATTTTCCAGCATGCTCTGTTTAATGGTCCAACGGCGGTATTCCATCTGCTGCTAGGCTGCAACTATGTCGGCTGCCAGAAGGTCGTTTATGTTGAGTCATCGATAAATCTGACCCTGGGGCGGCAGCAACCAGGCGAGCCCTTTTTCATGTACCCTGCTGGGGTTATAGAGTTACCGCATCCGAGCGTACCCCTTCAGGTCGCCGACGATTGGCTTGAGGCGCAACGCGCCATGCAAGCGTCCGCTCCGAAGGCTGCTGCGGTCATGCTCCGGCGCGTTCTCTACGATGTACTGATCGACAAGAAGTGCAAACTACAACCGCTTAAAGACGGCTTAGCGCAACTGATCGGCAACGAGCGCTTACCCGCAATCTTCGATGAATGGTTGCCCGCGATCAAAGATGATGGTCACGACGGTGCCCATCCCGACCGCGCCTTGGCGGTGAGTACGGAAAACGTTACAGAGACGCTGGACTATACCGCGGAACTGCTTCGTTTCTTGTATATCGAACCTTACGAATTCCAACAGAGAAAGGCTCGAAATGCGCCTCCCGGCGCCGCGACTGGAAGTCCATCCAAACCGTGAAGCAACTATCCCTCCCGCTGCGCTGAAGCAATTCGGTGGCGGGCTACTCAACCCCGAAACTCCCGCGGCGCAAGCTCACTTCCTCTTCGGCAAGGGCAGGATGAGAGATCTGGGCGCGTCGCCGAACGCAACAAAGCCGTGGTGCAGATAAAAATTCTCCGCTTGTTCGTCCTTTGCGTCGACCACCAGCGCGTACACGGCGACCTCAGACCGGCTGGCGCGCTCCATGGCATCCCACAGCAAGGCGCCCCCGAGTTTACGGCCATGATAGGCAAGAGCGACGGCAAGGCGTCCCAGGCGCGCGACGGGCACCATGGGATAGCGTGGCAGGCGTTTGGCGAATCGGGCTGGCGCCTGCGTGAGCAGAATTCCGCCCGCTGCCAATGTATAGAAGCCGGCAATCCGATCTGCCGCCGTCTCGCGGGCCACGAAGCACGCGGTGGCGCGGCGGCGCACATCCTGGCCGGCTTGCTCCCGGAAATAGCGGTCGAGCGCGTCCACCCCACACCTGAACTCCGCGCGATCGTGGCTTGGCCCAAGTGGCTCTATGATGAATGAACCCGCCATCAGGAGGGCACGATCAAGCGGGCATGAGCCCTCTTCGCTCGCTTCAGGGCAGGCGCGACAGCCGGCGGATTGAGAAGCAATCCCACAAAGCGCTGCTGGTCTTCGACGGATAAGCGAATAACCTGGGCTTCGTCGATTGTCCTATGTGCGATCTCCTGGGCAGCGGCAACCACGAAATCGCTGATGCTGCGGCCCTGCAATTCCGCGGCACGCTTGACGATCAGAAGCGCGTCGGGCGCAATGCGAGCTTCGATACGAGCTGAGCGGGATGCTTGCTGGGGCATGACTGAAACACTCCTAAACCACATTGTACGGGATTTTGCCTCACAAAGCTAACGGCCGAGGTGAAACGCTCGCGCCGCTATCTCCACAGCCGGTTCACCACCCGGATCAGCGCCGCGCCGCTCACTACGAATACCGCCAGCAGCACCCAGAAATAATCCATTCGGCCATAAAGAAAATTGCCCACCGTGAATAGCGCCGACCAGATCGTGATGCAGCCGGCGAACCACCCCAGCAGGGACATCGGAAATGCCGCGGCTTCGGAATCGGCGGCGGCCTCGGCGGGGGTAATTCCCGCCAGCACCCGGATGCGCTGCCAGCCCGGTCCGGCTGGACGAACCTTGCGGTAGAACTTCACCAGCGCCTCATTGCTGGTCTGCGGGCCCAGGTACGCGGTGGCCACCCACAAGACCGTCGTGACCGCGATGGTAATCAACAACTGCTGGTACGTGCCGGGCGCCATGCCGTTCTTCTTCAGAATCAGAAAGAGCAGAGACATGCCGAAAGAGCTAACCATGGCCACAATCTCGCACCAGGCCGTCACCCGCCACCAGAACCAACGCACCAGGTAGATCAGGCCCGTGCCGGCACCGACCTGCATGATCACGTCGAAAGTGTCTTTGGCGGTGTCCAGCGCGAACACCAGGGCGGAAGAGCTGAGGAACAAGATCACGGTCGCGATCCGTCCGGCCACCACGTAGTGTTTATCCGGAGCGTTGGTTTTCACGAACCGGCGGTAAAAATCGTGCACCAGATACGACGCGCCCCAATTGAGGTGCGTCAGGATGGTGGATGAATTGGCGGCAATCAGACCTCCCAGCATCAGTCCCATCCAGCCCACCGGCAGGAAACGCAGCATGGCCGGGAAGGCAATGTCGTGCCCCAGCAATTTGGGATCGAGATTGGGAAAGGCTTTCTGGATGTCCGACAACTGCGGGTAGACAATCAGCGACGCCAGGCCTGTCAGAATCCACGGCCATGGCCGTAACACGTAGTGCGCCAGGTTGAAGAACAGCGTGCTGCCCAGCGCGTCTTTTTCGGATTTCGACGCCAGCATGCGTTGCGCGATGTAGCTGCCGCCGCCCGGCTCCGCGCCTGGATACCACGACGCCCACCATTGCACCGTGATGGGGATTACGAAGACGGCCACCGCCAGGTCCCAGTTGCTGGTGAAATCCGGCAGCATGTTGAGGTAGTGGATGCCGTGCGGTCCGGGCAGGTGCGACAGTTTCTGCACCAGCCCGCTCATCCCGCCCACCTGCGGCAGTTCCACCGCGAAGTAGGCCGCGGCGATCACCGCCGACATTTTGATGAAGAACTGCACCATGTCGATGACCAGCACGCCCCATAGCCCGGAGTGAGTGGCGAAAACCACGTTCAGCAGCCCGACGAACAGCAGCGTCTGCCAGCGCTCAAAACCGAAGAGGACCGCGGCGATCTTGCACGCCGCCAGGTTCACACTCGCCATGATGATGCAGTTGAACAGCAGGCCGAGGTAAATCGAGCGGAAACCGCGCACGGCGCTGGCGGCCTTGCCGGAATAGCGCAGCTCGTAAAACTCCAGGTCGGTGAGGACGCCGGAGCGCCGCCACAGCTTGGCGTAAAAGAAGACCGTGGCGACACCCGTCAGCGTGAAAGCCCACCATCGCCAGTTGCCCGCTACGCCTTCGGTGCGCACGAAGTTCGCTACCAGGTTGGGCGTGTCGCTCGAAAATGTAGTGGCCACCATGGAAAGCCCGGCGAGCCACCACGGAACGGACCGGCCGGACGCGAAAAATTCCGCAGTGCTCTTGCCCGAGCGCTTTCCAAAGAACAACGCGGGCACAAAGCAGATGGCCACAGCGACAAACGCGATGATCCAGTCAAGCGTATGCAATTGCATAAGGAAACAAAGAGTTTACTTCTTTTCGAGGCGCAGCGCGCCGGGCGCGGGCCGAACATCCATCAAGTGGATTCGCTCGTCGAACCCGGCGCGGTCCGCATAAAACCGATGCACCAGGCCGCGGCGCACGGCGGCGCGATCAACGGCGCGGCACAATACCACCACGCAACCGCCGAATCCCGCGCCGGTGAGCCGCGCGCCCAACGCGCCGGATTCCATGGCCGCTTCCACCAACTGGTCGAGCGCGGGGCAACTGACGCGCAGTTGATCCCGCAGACTGGCGTGCGATTCCAGCAGCAGGCGGCCGAAAGCGGGCGCGTCTCCGCCTTCCATCGCGGTTACCGCGGCCTGTACCCGCAACGCTTCCGAAGTGACGTGCAGGAAAGCGTCGCGTTCGGGGCCAGACGACAGTCGGGAAGCAGCCTCCAAGGCCACCGGCAGGGCCTCGCGATACGATGAAAATCCCAAACGGGCCAGCGCCGTCGTGCTTCCCGAGCGCCGCAGGTTGTACTCTTCGCGCGCGTTGCCCGATTTTTCGGCGGTTTGAAGGCTGTGCGCCACCAGAAAGCTCCAGCCCTCCGGCACGCGAATGTGGCGGACCGAAAGCGGCGCGAACTCCACCAACGAGGCGCAGCCCGCGCGCGATTCGAGCGAAGCCGCGTGATCCATGCCTCCGCCGCGCGTGCCCACGAACTGCTCGCCATCCGGCAGAATCTCCATCAGTTCCGCAAAGCTCGCTTCGAGTTCGTTGGCTTTGAGCAGCGCCAGCGTGAAGGCGACAATCAGCGCGGAGGACGACGATAGCCCGGCGGCCGCGGGAAGATCCGACTCGATAACGGCATCCACGCCTTTCCCGACGCCCCACCGGCCGGCAACCGCCTGCGCGGCGGCGCGCAGGTAGTTCTCCCAATCGCCCCGCGCCACGGGAGCCAGTGGAGCGGTCCACTGGAACTCGCGCGGGCCATACCGGGCGCTCACGGCGCGGATGCGGGCGTCGTGGCGCGCGCGGAAAGCCACGCGAATCCGCCGGTCGAGCGCCACCGGCAAGACGGCAAGCTGGTGGTAATCGATGTGCTCGCCGATCAGGTTGACGCGGCCCGGCGCTTCGACTAAGCCAGGCTCGCTGCCCGCGCCAAACAGCCGCAACAAACGTTCCCGTGGATCCGGAGGCACTTGCATTTCGCCGCGCTCCCGATCACCATACCACTATGCGCTCAAAGTTGATTCGATTCTGCGGTGGTCTGCTGGGAATGGCTCTGGCCGCGGCCGCGGCGGATACTCCGTCGCCCGCCCTGCTGGTACTGAACAAGGAAGGCACGCTGGCGATTGTCGATCCGGCGTCGCGCAAAGTGGTGGCAAGCGTGCGAACCGGCGACATGCCGCATGAAGCGGCCGCATCCACCGACGGCAAGCTCGCGTTCGTCAGCAACTACGGCGGCGGCAACACGCCGGGCCGCACGATTAGCGTCATCGACCTGGTGGCGCAGAAGGAAATCCACCGCGTAGACCTGGGAGTCTTGCGCAGCCCGCACGGCCTGGCCTTCGCCGGCGGCAAGCTCTACTTCACCGCCGAGGCGAACAAGATCATCGGCACGTATGACCCGGCCACTAACCAGGTCGATTGGCTGCAAGGCACGGGGCAGAACACCACTCACATGATCGAGGTGAGCCAGGACCTGAACCAGATCTACACGGCCAACATCGGGTCCGACACCATCAGCCTGTTCGAGCGCACCGGCACGCAAAGCTGGACCCAGACCGTGATTCCGGTCGGCAAAGGACCGGAAGGCTTCGACGTTTCTCCCGACGGCAAGGAAATCTGGGCGGCCCATTCGCGCGACGGCGGCGTCTCGGTGATCGACATCGCAACCAAGCGCGTGACCCACACATTCAGCGTGCAGACCAAGCGTTCGAACCGCCTGCGCTTCACGCCCGACGGCCGCCTGGTGCTGATCACGGATCTCGACGCGGGGGATCTGCTGGTGTTGGAGCGCGCCACACGCAAAGAACTGAAGCGCATCCCGCTGGGCCGCCAACCCGCCGGCATTCTCATCGAGCCCGACGGCAGCCGCGCCTACGTAGCCGTGACGGGCGATAACAATGTAGCCGTCATCAACCTCAAGACGCTGGACCTGGAAGCGCGCATTCAGACCGGCACGGGTCCGGACGGAATGGCCTGGGCGGTGCGGTAGCCGGTGGGACAGGCTATCGCCTTCCGTGCGCTGTCCTGGCACGCTATACACGGCCACCCGACAGGGGGACGGCCAGCAACTTTAGCATGTGCAACAACATATCCCACTTGAGGGGCCCTAGGGTGAAAACCCTAGGCCATGAGTGGGCCCCATTTGCCGATGGACGGCCGTTCCAATTTTCGTCAATAGCCCTAAAGAGTACATCTGAAGTAAATAAAGGAGAATCGCATCTGATTTGAATTCTTCACAGTTCCCTCCGCGAGGTGGTGTAACTTTCCATGATCAGCCGCCGCCTACTATATCAGCGAGGCAAGTAGAGAGAACCGGAATGAGGTCCGAAGGCAGACGCCTGGCCCCATCCAGCTTCGCGACAGTTCGAGAAGCAACAAGGAGACACAATACTATGAAATCACGCACGTTCCTACTGGCTGCAATACTGGCACTCTTCACGCTGTCGGTCGCAAGCGCCAAGACCTATGACATCATGTTTTCCTCGCCGACCAAGGCTGGCAACCTGCAACTGAAGGCTGGCGAATACCGGCTGACGGTGAACGGCACGAAGGCCGTCTTCACCGACGTCAATACCACCAAGAGCTTCACCACGGAAGTGAAAGTGGAGAACTCGGACACGAAATTCAGCGACACCAAGATCGAGTCCTCAACCGAAGGCTCTACCGCCATACTCAAGGACATTGAACTCGGCGGCTCCAAGACTAAGATCGATTTCTAAATGATCCTCCGGCCGGCCGGCCCAACTTTCCCCCGGGCCGGCTGGTTTCTTACTTATCATTCCCCGCCTCCAAGCCAGGCGCCGTGCCATACAATAGCTACCATGCGCACGGCCTACCGGCACCAATCTTCTCCATTCACCGATTTCCCGGCGCTGCCACCCGTGGATGCCCCCACGCCCGTCGTAAGAACCGCCTGACTCAGGAGCCGTTCCATGAAACTGACCCGCCGCGAAGCCGCTACCGCCCTCACCGGCGTTCTTGGACTTGCCCAAGCGAGGGCGCAACAACCGGCCGCGACCCCGCCGCGCGAGACTCACGCGGTGTGGGCCGGCGCTTCCGACGCCGGCGCTACCGTCGATTCCGTCCGCGCCTTCGTCGCGCAACTCAAACGGGCCAACATCCACAAGGTCGTAATGGGCTGCAAGGAAGGCGGCGGCAACGTGGTCTGGCACAGCAAGCGCTTTCCGCAACTCATCTCTCCGCGCTACCGCGATTTCGACCTGGTGGAGAATCTGGTTCGCGAGGCTCACGCCCAGGGCATCGAAGTCCACACCTGGCTGATCGATTTCTACGAAGGCGATAACGGCGTCGCCTTCCGCGAGCATCCCGAATGGGCGCAACTCAATGCCGATGGCAAGCCCACGAACAGCGAGACGATTTTCAACGCCGAGAAACTGCCCACCGCCCCTTACCACAACATCTGGATGTGCCCGGCGCGACGTCCCGGCTACACCGACCAGTGGCTGCTGCCGCTGATCGAAGAACTGGTCGCAAACTACGCCATCGACGGCATCCACCACGACTACGTCCGCTACGGCGGCGACGTAGCCCCGGATAGCTACTGCTTCTGCGACTATTGCCTCAAGGAAATTCCGCGCCACGCGCTGCTGCGCTGGGAAACGCCGCCCAACCACCAGCCCGTCGAGATTGTGCGCCCTCGCCTGGAGGCCAGTTGGGAGGCGACGCCGGACATGCTGCCGGCGGGTTGGGAGCAGATGGACCGCCGCGCCAAGGCCGATTTCATCCTGAATGGCCGCACCATCGCAGGCGGCCCGCCGGACATGCGCCACTTCTTCTACGAGTACCGCATCGACCAGATCAGCCGCTTCGTACGCGAGGCTCATGACCTCTCCAAACGCATCAACCCCAAGGTCCAGATGACTGCCGCGGTCTTCAAGAATGCCATACAGAGCGGCCGCTACCTGGGGCAAAAGTGGTCCGACTGGAATCCCTGGATCGATATCTACATGCCCATGAGTTACCGCAGCCATTTTCTCGGGGACTTCGACACATACTGCACCCATCTAACTGAAATTACAACCAGGCAATTAGAATGGACACGGCATGAAAGGCCGCTGTATGCCGGTATTTACACCTCCGATCTATACAAAGAAGAGGCTGCTTCACGCACTTATCCGCCGGATAAGTTGGTCCGCGCCATAGAGGCCGCCCGGGCCGCCAAACCGGATGGAATCGCGATTTTTTCCGCCGGCTCGCTGCGCAACCAGAACCTCTGGCCGCAACTGGAAGCGGTTTTCAAGGGGTAATCAGCAGGTCGATGAAAAAATGAGCTTAGCCGCCGATGAACGCCGATGAACGCAAATTGAACCTCAAAAGAGCTTATCTGCGTTGATCTGTGTTTATCGGCGGCTCAAATTGGCTTTTTTCGGCGTTCTGTTAGTTTACAGTTTATTCACGTCGATCTTCGCGTCCCAGGGTTCGTGGGAGCGCAGCATCTCTTCCCAGGTCACCTCGCGGCCGGAGTAGGCCGCCTGGCGGCCTAAGATGGCGGTAAGAACGGTTTCCACGCCATCGGCGGCCTGGTTATGAAACTGGCCGCCAACGATGCTGGCGATGAAGGCCTTCTGCTTCTCCGAATCGGCCTGCGCCAGGTTGTCGGAGAAAGAGCCACTGGCCGAAAACGTCCCGTCGCGCGGCTGCTCGCTTCCCGCCCACGTCCAGCTCTCTTCGCCGGTGATGCCCAGCGGGCCGCTGTAAGGCGATTGCGCCGCTCCGCGCGTCCCGAAGAAGCGCTCGCTCACTTCGAACGGACCCTTGCCGAATTGCGTCGAATTGAAGCTCACATGAACATCGTTGGCATACTGGAAGATGACGTCGAAGTGGGAGTGGCAATCGTCGCCCGCCCAGTTCATCTTGCCGGCGCGTCCGTTGCGTCCGCCGCGGCCGATGGCCCTCAGCGGATGGCCCGCCAGGACCCAGTTGCAGATATCCAGCGCATGAATGTCCTGCTCGACGATGATATCGCCGGAGAGCACACGGTCCTCAATCCAGTTGCGCAGCCGCAACGCCGCCCCTTGCGAGGACCAGGTCCGCTGCTCCGGCGCAGGGCAGTAATAGTAAGCCTCGCCCGACGCTATTTCTCCCAACGCCCCGGCGTGAATGCGGCGCACCAGCTCCACGAACGGCGGCGCCGAGCGAATCTGAAATCCCACATCCAGGCTCAGCCGGCCGGCGGCTTTTTTGCCGGTCTCGAGCACGTGCCTGGTGCCCGCCACATCCACCGCGACGGGTTTTTCACAATAAACATGCTTGCCCGCGGCCACCGCCGCCGCCAGGTGCTGCGGATGGAAGTACGCGGGCGTGGCGATCACCACCGCATCCACGCCGGGCGATTCCATCATCCGCCGGCAGGCATCCGGTCCCGTGAACGTCTGCGCGATTCCGGCGTAGCCTTTGGTCTCGGCCACCTTATCGAAGCGCTGTTTGGCTTTATCGAGCTGATCGGGGAAGAGGTCCGCCAGCGCCACCAGGCGCGCATCGGTGTTCTGCACGATGTTGTTGGCGTCCGTGCCGCCGCGCCGCCCGCAACCCAGCAGGCCTACGCGGACCGCCGAGTTGGCCGCACTCCCGCGCACCAGTTGCGGCTTCAGTACGGTGAACGCCGTGACCGCTCCCGCCGCCCGCAAAAAGTTCCGCCGGCCGGTTGTCTGTTCACTCATGGCTCTCCTTCACCCAATCAGTTTTTCCAAATACGCCTTGGCCTTCAAAATGTCGGCCCGCTGCTTTTCGCCGCTGATTTCCCGTTCGATGGTCAACGGGTTGCGATAGCCAACCCGCTTCAACTTTTCGATCAGGGACGGAAAGTCGACCTTCCCTTCGCCGATGGGAACCTCCTCACCAAGACGCTTCGGATCGGTGGGATATAGCCCGTCCTTGGCGTGCACCCCTTGAATATAGGGCGCCAGGGTGTCCACGGCGTCCAGCGGATTGGCCTTGCCGTAGAGGATCAGGTTGGCGACATCAAAATTCACGCCCACGTTATCCAACCCCACGTCGCGGATGGCCCGCACCAGCGTGATGGGCGTTTCCTGGCCGGTTTCGCAGCGAAAGTCTTGGCCGTTGTTCCTGCAATATGCCGCCACGGCGCGGATGGCCTCAACGGTTTCCTGGTACAGCTCGTCGTTGGGATTCTCCGGAATGAATCCGCAGTGGCCCTGCACGGCGGGGATGCCGGCTTTCCGGGCGAAGTCCGAAATTTCTTTCATGTGTGCAATGCGCGCCTGCCGGTACTGACGCGGCACCAGCCCGATGGTCAGAGGCCCGCGGTAGAAATCGTAGACTTCCGGCCCAGGACCGGTGGAGACCGCCGAGGTGGCCTCAACATGATAGCGATCCAATGCGGCGCGCAGCCTGGAAGCGGCGGCGTCGCCAGTCTCCCGCACGCTCACCTGGCACGTGGGAAACCCCAACTCTTGAACGCGCCGGATGGTGGTATCGGCATCGGGCGCGAGACCCAGTATGATCCCCAACCGCATCTTGCCCGATGCCAGCGTTTGTGCTGCGGCCTGCCAGGCGGCAGCGGCTACCGCGGTGCGAAGGAGTGTCCGACGGCCGTAAGTTGCCACGTCTTTTGCCACCTGGACGATTCTAACCCATTGGCAGATCGCGCCAACGCTGGGGCCGGAGGTCTCGCACTCCAGGGCCTCCGCTCCCTTACGGTCGCGGCTCGGTGGGGCGGGCGGATGCGGCACGTTATACTGGCTCGCAGTGAGCCAGATCCGCAAGCGGCCTGCGCCTCGCGCAGCGTCATCAGCGGCCTCGCTGCCCCACCACGGGTGGCGCATTCTGCTGCTGTGGGCGCTGCTGGGCGCGGCTTATTCCAATTCGTTCCAATCCGCCCTGGTCTTCGACGGCGCGAAGATCGTGAAGCAGGATTCGCGCATCCGCGCCGTCACCGCGGAAAACATCCGGCTGATCTTCAGCGAAGAGTATTGGTACAAGAGCGCCCCTTCCGGCCTGTATCGTCCGCTGACCACCCTATCCTTCCTAGTGAATTACGCCGCTCTGAATAACGGCCCGGACCCGGCAGGCTATCACTGGACGAACTTCGCACTGCACGGAATCAACGTCACTCTGGTCTACGCGCTGGGCCTATTGATTTTCGCGGACCCGGCGCTGGCCCTGGCGCTGGGAGCGCTGTGGGGATTGCATCCGCTGCTCACGGATTCCGTCACCAACATCGCCGGACGCGCCGACTTGCTGGCAGCCTGCGGCGTGCTGACCGCCTTGCTGTGCTACGCGAAAGGCACCGCGGCGCAAGGGCGTGAACGGCTGGCGTGGCTGGCCGCCATGGTGGCCGCGCAGGCCGCGGGACTGCTGGCAAAAGAGAACGCCGCGGTGCTGCCAGGAATCTTGCTGCTCTACGACATGGCGTGGCCGGAACGCGCCACCTGGCGCGCGCGGGCTCCCGCCTATGGCGCGCTGGCGCTGCCATTCGCCCTGTGGCTCTACTTGCGCAGCCAGGTGCAGACCCACATGCTGATCCACTTCATGGAAAATCCGCTGGTGGGCGCCGGTTTCCTGACGGCGCGGCTCACCGCCGTCAAGGCGATCGGCAAGCTGCTGTGGCTGTTCGTCTGGCCGGCGCGATTGTCGGCCGACTATTCCTACAACGCCATTCCGCGGTTCGGCTGGCGCCTCTTCGATTGGGAGGATGCGAAAGCGCTGGCGGCGCTGGCGGTCTGCGCGGGCGCGGCGCTGCTGGCTATACACTTCCGCCACCAGCGGAAGCGGCTGTTCTTTTTCCTGGGCTTCTTTTTCATTGCCCTACTTCCCACGGCGAACCTGGTCATCCTGATCGGCAGCATCATGGCGGAGCGCTTCGCTTATCTGCCGTCGGTGGGGCTGGCCGGATGCGCGGTGATCGCGACTCGCGAACTGGCGCGGCGGCTGCCGACCAGGCCGCCGGCTGCCGCCCGGGCGGCGTGGATCGGGCTGGCCTGTGTGACGCTCGGGCTGGCTGCGCGCACGTACACCCGCAACCTGGATTGGCGGGATGAACTCAGCTTCTGGACCAGCACCGTGAATGTCGTACCGGGCAGCGCCCGGCCACACAACAACCTGGGGGACACGCTGTCGCGCATGCCCGGCCGCTTGCCCGATGCCATCGCCGAGTTCGAAACAGCGTTGCGCATCTGGCCGGACTACACCGATGCGCACTATAACCTGGGCAACGCTCTGGCGCAAATCCGCAGCGGCCTTCCCGACGCGATTGCGGAGTACCAACGGGCGCTCAAGCTTGAACCGGATTTCGCGCAGGCGCACATTAATCTGGGCAACCTGCTGGCACAACTGCCCGGCGGGCTCCCCGACGCCATCGCGCAGTTGGAAGCGGCCCTGCGGACCGATCCCGATCTGGCCGACGCGCACTACAACCTGGGAACCATTCTGGCGCAAATTCCCGGCCGGCTCCCCGAGGCCGTTGCCCAATTTCAAGCGGCACTGCGGATTCAGCCCGATTCCGCCAAGGCCCATAACAACCTGGGCTCCGTCTTATCGCAAATGCCCGGCCGGCAGGCTGATGCGATTGCCGAGTGTCAAGCGGCGCTGCGCCTGCAACCGGATTACGCAAAGGCGCACTACAACCTGGGAAATATTCTGTCGCAGATGCCGGGCCGCCAGCAGGACGCGATTGCGGAATACCAGGCGGCGCTGCGGTGCGACCCGAACCTGGCCGACGCGCACGCCAACCTGGGAAGCACGCTGGCGCATATACCCGGACGGATGGCCGAGGCGATCGCGGAGTACCAAGCAGCTTTGCGGATCACGCCCGATCCAGAAGTGCGGCGGAGACTGGATCGGCTGCTGGCGGAGAAACGGTAGAGGCTCTGGGCTGTGGATTTTTGTGCATTGAGGCGATTGGCCTCGATTTGACTGAGGGTTGCCATGAGGAGCTCCTGACATGGAAATAGGATGGGCCCCGGTAAGGGCCCATCCCGGTTTCACGGTAGCAGGCGGGATTGGCGGAGTTGGGGTAGGAAACGGATAAACGGTCTGGAATGAAGGTGAAATATTTTTGTTGCGGACGTGACTGGGTAGCTTGCAGTTTCACGCCAGAGGCGAAGGAGCCGGCTGCGACCAGAATTGGCCACCCCACAGAGCAGGCTGGCGGCAATTTGATACAGGTTCAAGAACAAGAAACGGGCAGCCCCCGAAGGAAACTGCCCGCTTTTCAAAGACGACCGGTCTGAGAAGCCGGCGGAAAATGCAGATTCCGCCCGGCAGGTTAGAACGATATGTGCAACCTCATTTCGATCACGCGGGAACCGGGATCGTAGTTGTAGGTCAAATCGTTGTAGGCCGACGTTGTATGGCCGAACGAGGTGCTGCTGGGGGAATTCTGGATGAAGAAATTCGTATAGTTCAGGATGTTGTCGAAGTTGACCTGGAACTCGGTGACGATCCGTTCCATGATCCTGGTCCGCTTCAGGATCGCCACATCAAAGTGGTACTGCCAGGGATTCCGGAGGTACTCCTCATACCCATACTGGCCGGTGGCGAGCTGCGGTCCGATGTACGGCGCGCTGGTATTCAGAGTGGACCACGACTGGCCGTTGGTTTCGAACGCGGCATTGGTATTGTTGATGAGAGACTGCGGCAGCCAGAGAACCTGCCCGGGAACCTGTGCGCCAGATGTTTGTGCCGGCGTGATTTTTTGCATGTTGATCATGCTTTGCAACTGCGGAAGGGTCATATTCTCCAGGACCACACCGGCTGCCTGGCTGTCCATTCCATCTCGACCGCTGCTCAGCAGGAAGGCCGCCCCCGATTGCATGCGGTTGACGGCGGAGATTTCCCATCCTTCGAGGACCTTCTTTATCACGGGAGTGGTGGAAAGGTATTGCCGGCCCGCGCCAACCGGAAGCTGGTAAAGACCATTGATTTTGAACGCGTTCCGGATGTCATTGTTGGCGGGTCCCTTGTCCAGCCCATAGTTCCGCAGGGTGGTTGGCTGACCGCTTTCGCCCAGCGATTTCGCCCAGGCATAACTTCCTTGCATCAGCAGCCCGGATGCCAGGTGCCGGTTCACCTCAATCTGCAACGCATTAAAGGTGGAGAATCCAGCGTTCGTGATTATGTCGGCGCCGGCGACGGCGGGGTTCACTACAAACAAGTTCGCGTGATAACCGGCGGCGATCAGCCTTCCATAATCCGTAGTGTTGGTTTGATAAGTATTGGCCAAACTACCCACGTTGTTCTGGCGGAGAGCGGTAGAAGTGGTGGTATCGCTCGTGCCGCCAAACGCCGTGTTGATAATCGGGGTGGTCACCTGGCCCGGCAACCCATTGTTGGCCCAACTGGTGCTGTTGGGATTGGTGCAGGTGTTCCAGGCTGTGGCTACCGCAGGCGACCCGGTGCATCCACGGTTGATGAACAGGTTTTCCTGCGCCTCGTAGAACTGGGTTTGAAAACCACTCTCAAAGGTGTTTATTTCGTTCAGATTGATGGCCCTCCATTCCCTGAGGCCGTGGTTGCCGGTGTATCGGACTTCGAAGGCAGTGTTCTTCGAAACCCGGTGTTGGAAACCGATGTTCCAGCTCTGAACGTAGGGGATCTTCAAATTGGGGTCGTACGTGTACAAGGTATTCGACACCGTCGGGAGGATCGGATATTGCGGCGCGGCGGGAGCGGGATAAGACGGCAGAACGGCCTGGCTGAACAAAACGCTTCCCGGAGCTCCGAAATAGGACGCGTAAGCATTACTCGGGGTAACGGTGGTGTTGAAAGTGAGCCCCTGGTTGGTGTCGCCGTAGGTCATGAACTGGCCGGCGTCCCGTATGGTGCTGATGTTATAGCCGGCGCGCAGGACCGAATCACCGGACTCGTGGCCGAACAAGGCGCCCAGCAGCCCATGAACACCGGGCAACTGCCAGGCAAGACCCACCGTAGGGGCCAAGAAATGGGGCGTCTTGTAGTAGTTGGGGTTGTACTTATCGTACGTAGGGCTAATGCCGCCGGTGGCGTTCGGATTGAACAGGTTCCCAATACCAGAAATTCCCCACAAGCTGGCGTAGGAGACCGACGAATAGGCTTGTTGAGTCTCCTGATAAGGCTGTTGCACCTCGTAACGGAGGCCCATGGTTATCGTAAGCGTTGGGGCGACCCTCCAGCTATCCAGCGCGAAGAAGCCGAATTCGAATTGGCGGGCCACATCGATCTGCGGAAACGACCCGTAGTTTTGCCCATTGAACGCCACCGCACGCCCAATCGAATCCACCCGCCCCGTAAGCAGACCGTAGAGCGCCGCGGCGTCGCTCTGGTACGTCGAAGTGGACCCCGGCATGGACGTGGCACTGAATAGATTGGTAGATCCGGTCACGACGGGATCGTTGGTAGTAGCACCAAAAGCAATAGTCGGGATCACGCTGGTGCTGATCGTCTCATACCACTGGTCGATCTTCGAGACATCCGCGCCGAAGCTGAGGGTGTGCGTTCCCTTTTGCCACGACATAGTGTCGTGGAGTTCTCGTACCGGCGCTGTATAGCGAACCGAACCGTCGACCGTGTAGACACCCGTGAGACTGAAGCCCAGAGTGGGGGCATAGCCTCGCCACTCGCTGAACTGCGCCGGCGACGAGAACCTGGGGACGGAATAACGATAGGGCGCGATTGACGCCGAAACGCAACTCGTTGGTGAGGTGCGACGTCAGCGCGGAGCGCAAGGAAGTCGATAGCGCGTAGCGGTTGCCGGATTGATTCACATATAAGTCGTTCTCTCCGACGATCGCGCCCGTTCCGGGAAATATGTTGAACACGTTATTCGTAACGTCATCCTTACCGCCGAGCACGTAATACGTATAAACCAACGACAGGGTATTCTTGCTGTTGATGTTGTAGTCCAGGCGGCTGGTGTCCGTCCAGTATTCGGAAATACCTTTCGGCGAAAAATTCAGGTTGTCGCGGTTATAGTCGCTGTTGCTGGCGACGCGGCTCTGCAGGATGCCGTTGGGCACGTAGGATTGGATCTGGCTCAGGGTCTGGGCAATGATGGGGTCCGGGGTGGCGTTGAAGCCGGCCTTGGCTGCCAGGGTAAGAACATTTACGGAGTTGGTGGTTCCGCCCGCGACGGGATAGGTGTAGTTGCCAGCCATGTCGGCCGGGGTCATTACGACATCGGCCTCACTGCCGGTGGCGGGATAGCGGAAGAATTCCAGGTTGGTGAAGAAGTGCAGCTTGTTCTTGATGATGGGTCCGCCAATATTGCCGCCGGGCTGATTGATGATCTCTCGGTTGCGCGCCAGGCCGTTGATGTTGTTGAAATAGCTGTTGGCGTTGAGGTCTGTATTGCGGTGCTGCTCGAACACGCTGCCATGGAAGGTGTTGGTGCCGCTCTTGGTGACGAAGCGAACCGTGGCCGCACCCTGCGCGTTGGCGTCTGCGCCGCTGGCGGAGGTAGTCAGCGTGATCTCCTCCAGCGAATCCTGGCGCACCGGGATCACGCTGAAGAACCCGTCGGTATCTTTGCTGGTATTGGTCTGCACGTTGATGCCATCGAGGGTCACGTTGAGGGCAGCCAAAGGCAGGCCGTTGATGGTCGAGGTACGATTGGCGGTAGCAGTTTGGACGCCCGGTTGCGAAATGAACAGGTCCATGCCGCCCCGACTGATATAGGGCAAATCAGTAACCTGCGGCGTCTGAACCGTGGAGGCCAGCGTGGCAGTGGTGGTCTGCAACAGGTCTGCACCGGCCATGACACTGACAGTTTCAGTGAGCGACCCGACTTCGAGCTTGGCGTTCACGGTGAGCGGAATGCCCGCATGCATGGTCGCGGCGTTCAGCACGGTTTTAGAGAAACCCGGCGCGGTTACCGTCACGCGGTAGGTGGCAGCCTGCATTCCAGGCAGAAGCCACTCGCCATGATCGTTGGCTACTGTTTTGAACACTTGCCCAGTGTCCACATTGAGCACTTCGATCTGCGCCGCGGGCACCACTGCCCCCTGCGGATCGGTGACGGCCCCGTTAAGTTGTGCGACGTCGCCTTGGGCGAAAGCCAGCACAACGCTCAAAAACACGAACAGCGATAACGCCAAGAATCGGTTCATTTCTCTTGTGCCCCCTCGGCAATCGAAAATTCAAAACTCGCGCCTCGTAGCGCGACCCGCGTCTTCCGAAACCTGTCGCAGTACTCCTCCCCTTAGGGAGCAAGCGGACAGAACCCAGAAGCCTCAAAATATGGTTCTGTACCCACCACAGAGCCGCGAGCGTCAGATCCAGGGTGCGTGGCGGCCGCTCGCTGACGCTCGCGGTTCTGTGGATGATATCAATTCGGACTAACAATTACAAGGGAAAATTTGGCGCATGACGGAAGCGGCAAGAAATACTAAACGCTGCATACGGGACACGAAGATATACGCTTTCTGGTAGGAGCAAGCCGTCCGGGCGGCTGACTGCCGGCACCTCTCCACTAACTGCCAAGCTCCACTGGCGGCTGGTGTCTTCAGTCAGTGGTACTCCTGATCCGCGGGTACTGCGCCGCGGTTAGCAGGCTAGAGCTAAGGACGATCGAATTGTAGTCTCTACTGCCGTGGGATTAGAATAATATCCGATAGAAAGTCTCGGTCTGAGGGGGGTGGCATGTTTACCATCGACCGTCGAGCGTTTTTGTCTGGGTTGGCCGGTTCATTTTTTTTCGCTTCCGCGGACCGCCTGCAAGGCTCACCGCAATACCCGCAAATCGCAAAAGGGCCCGCCGCGGATACGGCGCTGGGCCAAGCCTCGGGTGAGGCCTGCTGGCTGGATGTGGCAGCGCCTTTCGTGGTGTTGGACCCCGCGCAGCAACTGACCACCCAATTGCTGCTGACGGCTACCTGTTTCCCCGGAGCGGAAGGCTTCCGCGAACAACGCTACGCGACCGAATACCAGATCCTGCTCTTCGACGCCGCCGGCAAGGAAATTCACCTCGACAACGCGGGCAAGTTGGAGATCCCCGCGATGCGGCCAACGCTGCTCGACATGCAGGCCATGGTGAAGCGCGACGCCTTCTTCGGGGGCGCGAAGATCCGTGTGGCGCCGTCCCCACACCAGGTGGCGCGCGCCGGCGACTTGTTCAGCGTGGGCTTTGTGCGTTGGAACCTGCCCGGGAATTTCGACAACGTGCATGCCCACCCCGCTCCGCCCCAACAGGTGGAGGGCCATTTCAACTATTCCATGCCCTTCCCGGCGCTCTCGGAATACCATTGCGCCTTCGCCCTGTTCAACCCCAACGAGGAGGAATCCTACGGCGTGGTGCGCGTGGTGGACCGT
Source organism: Bryobacterales bacterium (assembly GCA_963842505.1). Classification (GTDB taxonomy): domain Bacteria; phylum Acidobacteriota; class Terriglobia; order Bryobacterales; family Bryobacteraceae; genus PALSA-129. The sequence continues at coordinate 1,135,822 of CAWJGZ010000001.1, read as the reverse complement.
CTGGGAAGGACCGTCGGGCAAAAGGCGTATCGCCTGGTTCCGCATCAGACCAAACTCTACAGCATGGCCGACCTGAAGGACGCCAAGACTCCCGGCGAGGCGCTGGCGCTTGCTCCTCTCAGCGAGCCGAAACTGGCGGATGGGGGCGTGGTGGTGGTGCACAACGACAGCGAGAGGGTTCCCTTCGCTTACACCTTCATCAAAGGGCGTCAGGGGAACAGCTTCACGGTGGAGCATCCCCTGCATTTCAGCGCGGACGCTCCCATGAAGCCGGCCCGCGAAACGCCGTACGGGCCGAACCGTTCGTTTCCGGCATCGGCGCTTCTGTATACGCCGCTGCTCTACCGCGGGATGCGCGTAGGCGGCCTGCAGCTCGATTCGCGTCTGTACCTCAGTTCCAGCCGGTGGGTGGAAGAGGCGCTGTGGCTCATGCCGTTCGCCACTACCGGCGACGGAAAGATCGCCTGGGTTTCGAACCGCGACGATCAGTTCGCGCAGCGCGTAGCGCCCTCGGATTTGACCAGCCAGGGCTTGGTGCGCCTGACCGAGTTCCAGAGTTGCTGCATCGACGGGCGGAGCCTGCCGGTCCCCGACGGTTATTCCGGAGGCTTCGGCGTAGCGACTATTCCCAAGACGGCGCACTCGCTGCTGAAGGTAGAAGTGATGGTGAAGGAATGGGGCCGGGTGGCCTTCACGCACTTCCGTCCCGGCGCCGCCACCGCGAAATCGTATGGCGAGGCGGCCGACCGCGGCAAACTGGCCACCGATTACATCGTCTCCGGCGCACATGTGATCGGCAGCTCATCCAACCGCAAACGCGACTGCGTGCTGGCCATCATGAACATCGAATTTGGGGACGATCAGACCGGCACCCCCAAATTGCAGCTCTTCGGGCCGCAGGGTCTGGTGGCGGAAAAGCAGTTGGGAGACTTCCCGCCGCTGGCATGCCGCCATCTGGTGCTGTCGGAGCTGTTTCCCGGGGTACAGAGCGATCCGGCGCACCCGTTTACCGTGCGAATGCAGGCGCCCAACGCCATTATGGTGGTTTCCGCAGTGCATTTGGACTATGAGCGCCGCGACCTGGCCCTGGAGCATGGTTCCGACCGCCATTCCACATTCCAGGATTTCAAGTGCTGAGGCAGTACGTTCAAACCGATGTGCTAGCACCTGGCCGATCGCCGATAGCTGCCTGACTTACCGCCCGGCCCCGCCGCGCCCACTCGCCGCCGGCGCCGCCACATCCACGCCGCCCTGCTTCAGGACCTGCACGGCGCTGGCGTAATCCAGCTTCGGCGCCAGTTTGCGAATCCCATCGAACACGAAGAACCGCGCGTTATCGTCGATCGCCACGCGTGCCGTCACCCCGCGGTCCTTCAGCCCTTGCACGATGCGCTCGTAGGGGCTCTCATCTTCCTGCCAGACGCGGATGTCATCGCCTACTTGGATCAACTCGCGGGCGCGCGCCTCTTCGAAGCCCGGCAGCACCCACACGGGCTCGCCCTGCGCGGGCAAGACTACGGCGAAGGTGCGCTCGCTTCTTCCCCAGCGCACGCCGGTCAGATAGACCATGGCCGGCCCGGGCTCGAGCACGACGGCCTGGTATCCGAGTTCCTTCATGGCCGCCTGGAGGCGGGCGATTCGTTCCTTATAAGTCGCGACGGTTGTTTCGGTAGTTTGCTGCATGGTGAATTACTCTCGGCTGGGATCGCCCGGCCGGCCCGGCAGAGTCTTACACCCCGCCGGGAGACTACGAGAGATCACAACATGTACCACACGGCTTGCCCCGCGGGCTAGCGCCTGGGGGGCTTGCCGGGCTTTGCGCTTTGCCCGGGTTGGCCGGATTGAAGAAGTGGGGCGCCGGCTGGAAAGCCGGCGTTGCGGGCCGCAGGCCCGCTCCACGAACAGCGAGTGAGAGCGGGCGCCGGTTCATGCGATCAGCGTGGGCGCTTTCTTGTGCCACTCAGTGGCCTGTTCATACGCCAGAGCCACGCGCAGCGGCGAACCTTCGTCATAAATTCTGCCGAGGAAGCCGAGCATTCGCCAGGGCGAGCCGCCTCCGCCAAATCCCTGCCCCGGCTGGCCGGACTGCGGCTCCAGCCATCCGCAACGCACTACCACCTGCGGATTGCCGGTAAGGTTGGTGGTGGTCAGCGGACCCGAACCCGCCACCACGACGACGTCCCAATCGGCCATGAACTTCTCGAATTTCTCGACCAGCTTGGTGCGCACGCGCTGCGCCCGGATGTATTCCACGGCTGGAACCAGCCGCGAGCCGCGGAACGTGTTGGGCCAATCGCTGGCCCGCTGGCCGCGGAGCGTCCGCACCTGGCCGTCGCGCGTGATGTCGTCGAACGCCGCCGCGCCTTCGGCCTCCAGCAGGTAGCGGATTCCCACGAGGTCCTCCTGATACTCCACCGGAGTCAGCGTCACGCCGGTGTTTTTCAGATCGGAGAGCGCCTGGTCGTAGATCTTCTTCTGCTCGCCCTGCATGCGCTCGAAACCGCTCTGCAAGAGGCCCACGCGCAGACTCTTGAGCGGCTTGCGGGGTTCCCAGTGGAAGGGATCGGCCGCGACGGAACGGTCGTGCCCGTCAGGCCCGTAGATGGCGTTCAGCACGATGGCGCAATCTTCCACGCCGCGGCAGATTGGTCCCACCTTATCCATGGTCCAGCTCAAAGCCATGGCTCCGTGGCGGCTGACGCGGCCATAGGTGGGCCGAAGACCCACCGCGCCGCAGACGCTGCTGGGCGAAACAATCGAACCCAGGGTTTCCGTACCCAGCGAAAAGCCAACCAGGCCCGCCGCGGTGGAAGAAGCGGACCCGGCCGAAGAGCCGCTGGAACCGCGGTCGTATTCACCCCGGGCGCGGGCCGCGTCGCTGGGCCAGGGGCTCTTGGTCTGGCCGCTGAACCAGACATCGCCCTGCGCCAGCGCACCCATGGAGAGCTTGGCGATGAGCACGGCGCCGGCTTTGTACAGCCGCTCGACGCAAGTGGCATCCTGTTCCGCAATCCGTTGCTGGAAAGGTTCCGCGCCCCAGGTGGTGAGAATGCCCTTTGTGTCGTAAAGATCTTTGACACCGAAAGGAATGCCGTGCAGCGGGCCGCGGTACTTGCCGGCCTTGATTTCGGCGTCGGCCGCGGCGGCCTGTTGCAAGGCCAACTCTTCGGTGAGGGTGATGAGGCAGAGCAGCTTGGGCGAATATTTCTTCATCCGCGCCAGGTACATTCTGGTGAGGTCCATGGAAGAGACCGCGCGCGAGCGCACCAGCGGCGCCAACTCAGTGACCGGCAGGAACGCCAGGTCCTCCAGGTTTGACGGCGCTTTGGCGATGGACTTGGCCGGGATCGTGGTCTCGAAGCGCTGCGGACCCTTGATGGGCACACGGTCCGGCAGGCCGGGATGGAAGGTGAAGGAGGGTTCGGTATCGAGAGGAATATCGATCTTGCGCACCGCTTCATAGCTTGCGAGGGCGTTGTCCACGTTGCGCAGCATCATTTCGATTTCGGCGTCCTGGAACTCCAGGCCAAGGAGTTTCAAGGCCGCTTGCACTTGTTCCTTAGTGACCCGGAGTGGCCGCTGATTGCCGCCGCGTCCGCCGGCGGGTGGTTGCGGCGTCGGTGGCGGGGTGGGGGTGGTTACGGGCGGCCGGGTCTGCGTAAGCGCGGGCCGGGCAGCGGCCAGCACACTGATGAGTTGCATCCAGGTTCGTCGGTCCATGGGAATCGCTACCTATGATAACTGAAGGGCGCGGGAGCGGGCCGGGCGACAGACGACAAAAGGCGATCGTCCGTACCACGGCGCGGTGCGATATACTCCCGCCATGAAGCTATTTTCGCTCCTATTGTGTGTTGCTCTTTCTGCCTTCGCGCAGGATGAAGCTCCCCAAGGCAGAGGTGGCCGCGGCGGCGAGAATCAAGACCCCATCAACGCTCGCACCTTCGCCAGCCTGCGGGCGCGCCAGATCGGCCCCGCCATGATCTCCGGGCGTGTTTCGCAAATCTCCATGTTCCCCGACGACTCCAATCACTACCTGGTGGCCGAAGCTTCGGGCGGCATCTTTTCGACGACCAATAACGGAACCACCTGGACCCCGATCTTCGACAACTATGGCTCTTACTCGATCGGCTGGGTCACGATCGACCCCAAGAACCCCTCGATCATTTGGGTGGGCACGGGGGAAAACAACAACCAGCGCAGCGTCTCCTTCGGCGACGGCGTCTATAAGAGCGAGGATGGCGGGCGGACGTTCCGCAACGTTGGCCTGAAGACATCCGAGCACATCGCGCGCATCGTGGTGGACCCGCGCGATTCCAACGTCGTCTATGTCGCCGCGCCCGGCCCCCTTTGGAAAGGCGGCGGCGAACGCGGCCTTTATAAGACCACCGACGGCGGTAAGACCTGGTCGCAAAGCCTCATCAAGGTGGACGAATACACCGGCTGCTCGGATGTGGTGATGGATCCCAAGAATCCCGACATCCTGCTGGCGGCGACCCACCAGCGGCAGCGCAGCTATTTCGGAATCATTCACGGCGGACCGGGGAGCGCGCTGTGGCGCACCATAGACGCCGGCAAGACGTGGACCAAGGTGAACAACGGAATCCCCAGCGGCGACCTGGGCCGCATCGGCCTGAATTACGCGCCCACCAATCCCAACATGATCTACGCCATGGTGGAGGCGAACGAAGGCCGCGGCGGATTGTTCCGCTCCACCGACGACGGGGTGACCTGGGAGCGCCGCAACCCCACCGATGAGCAGGGACAGTATTACGCCAAGGTGCAAGTGGATGCGGGCGACGCCGAGCGCGTGTACGTGATGGGCGTCAACATCGAAGTCTCCGACGATGGCGGCCGCAATTTCACGCAACTCGGCACGCGCAACAAACACGTGGATAACCACGATATCTGGGTGGATCCGAAGAACACCAATCACTACCTGGTAGGCTGCGACGGCGGACTCTACGAGAGCTACGACCGCGCGGCTACCTGGGTGTACAAAGCCAATCTGCCGACCGGGCAATTTTACGACGTGATCGCCGACGAAGACGCGCCGTTCTACCACGTCTACGGCGGCACGCAGGATAACAACAGCATCGGCTGCGCGGCGCGCACCAAGAACACCACGCTCACCAACGCCGATTGCTTCGTCACCAACGGCGGCGACGGTTTCTATTCGCGGGTCGATCCCAAGGATCCCAACACGGTCTACGCCGCGAGCCAGAACGCCGGCATCGTGCGCTTCGACCGCCGCACCGGCGAGCGCGTCTCAATCGAGCCGCAGCCGGGCAAAAACGACCCGGCTCTGCGCTGGAACTGGGACGCGCCATTCATGATCAGCCCGCACTCCAACACGCGGCTGTACATCGGCTCGCAGAAACTTTACCGCAGCGACGACCGCGGCGACACCTGGCGGGCCGTCAGCCCCGATCTGACGCGCGCTCTCGATCGCAACAAGCTGCCCCTGATGGGAAAGATCTGGCCCATCGACGCCATCCAGAAGAACGTATCAACGGCGCTCTACGACAATATCTCGTCGATGGCGGAGTCACCCAAGAAGGAAGGGCTGATTTACGTGGGCACCGACGACGGCCTGGTGCAGGTCACCGAAGACGGCGGCGAGCACTGGAGCAAAATCGATAAGCCGGCGGGCGTGCCGGAAAACGCCTACGTGCAGCGCATCGTAGCCTCGCAACACGATGCCGGCACGGTCTACGTGGCCTACGAAAACCACCAGAACGGCGACTTCAAACCCTACCTCATCAAGAGCACCGACATGGGCAAGAGCTGGGTCAACATCTCCGGCAATCTGCCCGAGCGCGGGGGCGTCTACGCCATCGCCGAAGACCCTGTCAACAAGAACCTGGTTTTCGCCGGCACGGAATTCGGGCTCTATTTCACGAATATCGGCGGCGAAAAGTGGATCAAGCTGAATGTTGGACTGCCGACGATTATGGTGCGCGATTTGTCCATCCAGAAGCAGATGGACGACCTGGTGATCGGCACCTTCGGCCGCAGCATCTACGTGCTGGACGATTACAGCCCACTGCGCGTAGCCACGCCCGAGATGATGCAGAAAGAGAGCGTCATCTTGCCGGTGCGCAAAGCGCTTGAATACATTGCGTACAACCCCGGCGGCGATTTGGGCACGGCCTATTTCCAGACGCCGAATCCGCCCGTAGGCGCGATGATCACCTTCAATCTGAAGGACGCCATACGCACCAAGGCGCAAGACCGGCAGCAGCGCGAACGGCAGGCCATACAGCGCGGCGAGACGCCGCCCTATCCCACTCCAGAAGAACTGCGCGTGGAATCGCTGGAAGAGCCGTCCGCGATTCTGGTCACCATCAAGGACGCGAAGGGCAACGTGGTGCGCCGCCTGGATCAACCGGCCACGCAGGGTCTGCATCGCCTCACGTGGGACCTTCGCAGCCAGGGCACCGGCCTGGCGGCATCGGTTCCGCTGGGCGGCGGCGCCGGCGCTGGGGGTGGACGCGGCGGCGGCGGATTCCCTGCCGGCGGCGGCCGTGGCGGCGCCGGCGGTGGCGCCGGCGGCATCGATCCTGAACTGCTGGCGGCCTTCGGCGGCGGGCGCGGCGGTGGCAGCGGCGCATTCGTGCTGCCCGGCAAATACACCGTGTCGCTGGCCAAGCGCGTCAACGGCGTGGTCACCGACCTGCCCGGCTCCGAGACGATTGAGGTCGCGGGAGCCACACCGGCCACTCAGGAAGAACGCCTCTCCATGGTGGAGTTCCAGGACAAGTTGGGTAAACTCCAGAAAGCCCTGACAGCCACTCAGGAGGCCGCTACCGAAGCGGGCACGCGCCTGGATTCCATCAAACGGGCGATCGACGCCACGCCATCCCTGTCACCCAAGCTGCATGAGACGGCACTCAACCTGCAGCGCGAGCTCGACGCCATCAACCTGGCGCTCAGCGGCGATCGGATCTGGCGCTCCCATAATGAAGGGACGCCGGCATCCATCTCCGAGCACATCCAGGCAGCCGCCGGCCCGACGCGCGGCACCACCGGACATCCGACCAAGACGGCCACGGAGCAATACCAGATTGGCTCCGATGAGCTGGCCGTGCAGATTCCGAAACTAAAGAAGCTGATCGAGACGGATATCAAGAGTCTGGAGAAGCAGCTTGATGCGGCGGGAGCGCCTCCGACGCCAGGACGCCTGCCGGACTGGAAAGGCGGCGGGAAGTAGACAGGGATCTCAACTGCGAGGGGCAGGATGAGTCCTGCCCCTGGACAGTCCGGGAGGACTGTCCTACTTACTGCGCGGCCACTTTTACTACGAAGTAAGTGATCTGCTTTCCCGGGTCCACAAAGAACTGGTGCGGGACTCCAGCGGGAATGTGGATGACGTCGCCAGCCGATACTTTATTGTAGACGCCGCCTTGAATTGAATCGCCCTGAATCTCGCCGGGACCCGTGGGCCTCGACCCGACCACTGTGCCTCCCACGACCAGAGTCGCTTTGCCGCTCTGCACCACAAGCACATCCACCAGTTTTTCGTGCACCTCCACGACGCCGCTCTTGTCGCGATGCGCGACGGACAAGGCGTGGTTGCCAAAATCCAGCTTTTCCTTCTGATCCGGCGGCGGGACGCCCTTGGGCCAGATCACGAATCCCGGCGGACCAACCGCCATCAGCGGAACGATAGCCAGCAAGACGAAAAGCAACACTATCAGTTTCATTTCACTGCTCCCGATCAGTTGGTTATTTCAAGTGCAGGGGCTGGGTAAAAGCCCCGTTGCCGGCCGAGTCCCACACGGCGAAGCGTATCCATTTCTTGCCGGCGGTCTCGAACGGAATGCTAAACTTCCTGGAGCCGAACGGCGCCAGGTCGGTGACCGGAATCGTCTGCGCGTGAGTGGTTTCCCCGTCTCCCCACACTAACTCCACGAATTCCAGCGGAAACGTCCATTCCACTTCCGCGATGTAAGTGCGGCGCGGGCCGGAGCCCTCGACGCTCCAATTCCGCAATAACACTTCGCCGCTCGAAACGTAATAATCGCCCGCTCGCATGGCCTGCAGAATGGGGCTCCAGTCTTCTTCGAACTTCGGAACGCGATCCAGCTTCAGGTAATTCACGTAGAGTTGGGGAAATGTTTCGTCATCGGGATACTTCAAGTAAGTATCGCCTTCGGCGATCAGGTACTTGGGATCCGCCGTCCAGTTATTCATTTCATCCATCAGGCCCAGGCAGCGCTTTTCACAAATGCGCTGCTCCGATTGATCCACCGGCAGCGATTGAAAAGACGCCCCCAGGAACAGGCGGCTTTTGAAGTGTTCGGTGTCCCGCACAGCGTCGGGGTAACCGGTGGATCCTTTGGTTCTGGGGTGCGCCTGCCACATCAGGCCGTTTTCGCGCCGCAGCAAGTCTAACTCCTCGGCGGCGGTGGAGACGTGATAAACCTTCCCGTAAATCGGATCGTTCTCCATGAACTGATGGCCGGCTTCGCGCGTCTGCGACCAGAAGACCGGATGCGGCATTATCGTGATGTAATGTCCGCCCAGCATATCGTCGGGCTCCTCACCGGGAATCAGCAGGAAATTCCGATCCGACAGGCGGCGCACACCGTCGAAATAAACTTTCTGCTCCTTGAACCGGATGGGACCCGGATCTTTGGGGTGCGAGTCGGAGTGAAAATCGGCGAGGTTGACGATATTGATCCCCAAGCCCCGGAACACGTCTACCCATGGCGGATGGAGGTCGATAGTACCGGCGTCTGTCAGCGCCTCATTGAAGTGCATGTGGAAGTGACTCACCATTACTTTGAAACCTGGCATTGGTTTGTAGATGTCGTCGTGGGTGAAGGCCAGGACCGATTCGGCGGTTTCCCGGCCGTCGCCGGCGTTCAGATAGTAATAGACGGGCATGCGCTGCCAAGTGCCCGGAGGCGCGTTGTAGAGCGCGAAATTCTCGATATCGTGGCGGGCTTCGTGAACGCGCTTCTCCCATTCTTCGTCGGACACGCCATACGGTTTGTACGGCTCCTCGCGGTCGGCCTGCCGCACGCCCACCGCGAAAGTGTGGTCATCTGTCTTGCGGTAGTACACAAAACCGAGATTGGTTTCGATCTCGCGCGCGAAAAAGAACTTGTGGGAAGGCGGAAAGAACGCCAGCGATCCACCGCCGCTTTCGACAATCGCGACGCGGTTGCGGGCCTTAAGGGCCACCGAATCCTTGTTGGGATCGCCGCCGAAGTCGTACTCCTGCCAGACGCGCGCCGGATCGCGCCAGACCACGCGCGTGTCATCGTGAATGGCGAAGCCCCTGAGCCCGGCTTGATACTTGTACGCGACGGACTTTTCCTCGGTTTTGGCGATGGCCTCCTGCCGCAAGAGATTAGTGCCCCGATAGACCGTGAAGCGCAGGTCGCCGGAGAAGATACCCAGCGTCAATCCGGGGAAAGTTACTTCCAGGCGCGTGCCATCGGTCTTCACCTGGCAACCGGTGGCATGATAAGTGGCCCAGGCACGGCGGATTTCCTCCGGCCGGCGCGGTAACTCCAGGCTGCCGCTGCCGGGCAGGCTGAGCGGGGCGTCCCAAAACGCGTTCCACCTTTCGCGGTCGATGACTTCCGGAGTGATCTCGATCTTGAGCGCCCGTAAAGGTCCGGCTTGTTGCTCGGACATGCGCCGCATCCCGCTGGTCACTTCAAATTCGGGAGCCAGGTCACGCCCCAATACAAGCCAGGCACCCTGGCTTTTGCGCGCCGCCAGTGCGCGCACCTCCGGCTGGCCGTCGCGTATGGCGAATATGGCGCGCAACTGCCGGCCCTGCTCGCCCTGCCAGTCGACTTGCAGAGCGCCGGCCTGCATTTCAGCCTTCAGCCCGTCCAGGGCCTTGTAATCCTTGAAATCGCAATTCTGCGCGCCGGCCACACTACCGCCGAGCGCCGCGAGTAAGGTCATTTTCGCCAGCTTCAAACCGGGCCTCCGGAGAGTTGTCTTAATACGTCCGTGGAAACCGCACCCTCACGGTCGCGGCTCTGATCGGAACTTAGTTGCCTCCGCCGCGGCCACCCCGGCCGCCGCGGCCGTTGTTCTGCTGCGTGGTGACGCCGCCGCGGCTGTCAGTCGCGCCGGGCGGAGGCACGTGGTCGCCTTGCGGGTGTTCCCGGTTCAGTTCCCACATGTCCACGCTCTGGTCGAAATCACCCAGCAGGTACTTGCAGAAATAGTCGGCGCGGATCCAGGAAAAATACTCCGCGTCCGGCCCGTAGGCGTGGCGCTGGCCCGGCAGGACCACGAAATCGAAGCGCTTATTGGCTTTGATCAACGCGTCCGCCAGCCGCAGCGTGTTGCCGGGGTGCACATTGTTGTCGATATCGCCGGTCGAAAGCAACAGGTGCCCCTTCAGGTTCTTGGCAATCTCGGAGTTCTTGTCGATGGTGTATTCGAACGTAGTCTTGCCGTCTTTGTCCGTAACTTCCTTCACGCCGTGGTGCTTTTCACTCCAAGGCGCGTTGTAAATGTTGTTCTCGTGGTTGCCGGATTCCGACACAGCCACCTTGAAGAAATCGGGATACACCAGCATAGCGGCCGCCGACATGAAGCCGCCGCCGGAGTGGCCGGTGATGCCAACGCGCTCGATATCGATCCACGGATAGCGCGCCGCCAGTTGCTCCACCGCGGCCTTCTTATCGGCCAAACCATAGTCGCGCAGGTTGCCGTATCCGTAGGTGTGGTACCACTTGGAGCGATGCGGGTTGCCGCCGCGGTTGCCCACCTCCACCACAATGAATCCCAGGTTGGCCAGCGCCACATTGGCTTGCCGCGGCGAAAAGGCTTGCGTCACTTGCTCGGTCTGAGGGCCTGGGTAGACAAATTCGATGATCGGATACTTCTTATTGGGATCGAAGTCGAACGGCTTATACATCACGCCGTAGATATCGGTAATTCCGTCGTCGGCTTTCACCATGAATGGCTCGGGGAACTTATAACCCTCTTGCATCATACGGGCCAGGTCCACCTTCTCGAGCGGCATCGGCGCTCCGCCTTGCGCGTCGTACAACACCGATTGCGGCGCCGAATTGACGCGCGAGCTGTTATCCACGAAATACTTACCGTTGTCCGCCACCACCACGGCGTGCGAGGCGTCACCCGGATCCAGCAGCTTGATTTCGCCGCCATCCAGGTTCACGCGGTAGTTATGCATGTAATAAGGGTTTTCGCCGTCTTCACGGCCGGAAGCCGTCATCATCAGAGCGCGGGCCTTTTCGTCCACATACGAAATATCCTCGGCTACGAACTCGCCGTGATCCACCTGGTTCTTGAGGGTACCGTCGGCGCTATACAGATAGTAATGGCCCCAGCCGTCGCGTTCCGACCACCACAGCATTTCCGTCCCATTGTCGAGAAACTTCAGCGGCTTCTCTTCGATGTAGACATTCATGCGCTCGGGGAGGAGCGTCTTGACTTCTCCGCTGGCGGTGTCCGCCACGCAAACGTCCAAGCGGTGTTCGTCGCGGCTCAAGCGCGTGAAGTAAAGCTTGTCGGAGCCGCCCGCGCCCGACCACGTCGATTCGGTCTTTTCGTGGTCGCGGTCATACGCGGAAGGCCGGTCGGTTTGGATGCGGATCCGCTGGTCCTTGAATCCGCCGGTGTCCGCCTTCATCTCCAGACGCGCCTTGGCGGCCACATCGAAAACTTCCAGGTGCGCCTGATCGTAATCCGGATCGCCCGGCATGGCGTACTTGTAAGTTTCCAAAGTGGGCCGGGGATTGGCCAGGGAGTTGATGACCCAGAGCGGCTTCACTTTACGTTGATCGTTGCGCGTGAGGGCGAACTTCTTCGAATCCTTCGACCAGGTGACGTTGGCGCCGGTGCGCGCGCGGCTGGCTTGTCCTTCACCCTGCTGCTGTTCGCCGGTGTTGTCCTGCTGCTGCTGCTGTTGGTCCAGAATCTGCTGGCCGCCGGCGCCGCCGCGGCCGCCGTAACCGAAGTATTCTTCGCCGTCTTTGGTAAGCTCTGTCTCCACGATGGTCGTATCGTTGGCGTTCTTCATGGCCTTGGCATAATTCACGTCGTCCATCATGTAGAGGTTATGATTGCGCGCAAACACGATGGTCTTGCCGTCGGGCGAGACGCTGGCCCATGCCGGCTTGCGCGGCGGGCGCTCGTCCAGGAGGCTCAGCTTGCCGGTTGCCAGTTCGTACTCGAAAGCAAGCTGCTTCTCGTTGCGTCCCGGCGGGGCCGCGCCTGCCTGCCCGCGGCCGCCTTGCTGTTGCGGATCGCCATCGCCATCGTCATCCGCCACCGGCTCCCGCTGATTGTTTTCGTTGGTGGCCACGGCCGCGGTTTTCTTTTCACCCGGGATCACCGCATCACGCGGCACGTTGATCTCAAATTGAATGGAGGCATCGTGCTTCACGAACCGGATGGTGGTAATGGGCAGGTGCTGGGAATCGTAGGGCAGGCCGGTAGCGGTGGTGAGGCTGGCTGCCAGCCGGACGGCGTCGAAGACGAAAGTCTTGGTCTTCTTGACCGGGTCCACCACATAGAACTTGCGGCCGGCGTTGTTTTCGAACGTGTACCAGAAGCGGTTGCCATCTTCCAGCCAGTGCGGCGTAACCGCCATGTCGAAAACTAATCGCGCGACTTTGGACGAAGTCCAGCGAGCCGCCAGTTCATAGTTGGCCTTGGTGGGCTTGGCGGGCAGCGTCGACGGCGGATCGTCTGAGCCTGCCCCCGGGAACGACAGCGCAAGCAAAACCACCAGCCCGGTGGAAATCACGGCGACGCGGAGCCAACCGCGCTGCCCGATCTGTAACGCACGATGCATGGCGATACTCCTTTTTCTTCTGGCTTTCAGCGAAATGTGGCGCCAGCCACATGCCAATTTGGACTACTATATCCCACGGCGCCGGCCCGCGGGTGCGCGGGACAGCCGGACTAACCCGGGATCAGGGTGGCATGCGGGCTGAAAACGCCGGTCGCGCTATCTATATCCGCGATGCAGAGAAACGGCCTGCCTGGGCAGGTGGAAATCCGTCAGGGTACGAGCCGTTTGCATAGGTTGGCAGCGGGCCCCGAACTGCGCACAATTCACTCCTTCGATCCCAATCGGAGAACCGGGCCGAAGCTGATTCGGAAATTGTTCTGGTTCGCCTGGCTGAATGAAGTCCGGTACAGACCCGGTTCCACTCGGAATGCCAGAACTTTGGTGATGCCGACGTCCACGCCCACTCCCAGCATAAAAGCGAAGCGCGTCTGGCTTTCCGCGGATCCCGGCTGGAAAACCTGCCCCTGCACGCCGCCCAGCAGCGCCCGGAAGGTCGCGTTCACTTTCGACAGGTTCAGGAAGCGGAATTGCGGGCCGGCCATGTAGCTGGATTCGTGGAGGTTGGCGTTGGCGAACCCGGCCGTGGACGAGCCCACGCTTCCGTACTGTTTGGAAACTTCCACCGCAGCCCCGAACCAGGAAGTTGCGAACGGCGCCGCACCCACTACAAATCCGGTCAGATTCTGCTTGGGGACGATGGGGTCGGGGCTGGCGTTCGTGAGGTCGACGCCTCCGAACAACTCGACGATGTCCCTGGTCTGCGCCCGCAGGTGCGGCAACCCGGTCAGCACCGCGCAAAATCCGAAAATGGCGATCCGATTGAGGCTAGCCATAAAGAATCTCCTTTGAGCATGTCGCGCACTGTTCACAATTTTTTCTCCGGCAAGACATCATTTTTCTCAAGATGCGAATCTCAGGGCTCTTGTCGAAAGGGGCCAGTCTCTCTGGTCGCGGAACCGGCCCCTGAATCGTTGCCCCCGATCAGAAAAATAACTTCAGCGAGAGCTGAATCTGACGCGGGAAGTTCTGCTGTTGCGCTGGGAGCACGCCAAAGGTCGAACTGGGGAAACTGGTTCCCGGACCCGGACGGATGGGCGTGTTCGTCAAGTTGAATGCTTCGGCGCGGAACGCTACCTTATACCGCTCCTTGAAGCTGGTATTCTTCTCGACGGCCGCACTGGTCTGCTGGGCGGTGGGGTTGTTCAGGTTGCCCGAGAAACGCGGCGGCAGGTACGAGAAAGTGCCGGTATTGGAGGGGAACGTCGCGTAGCAACTGGCGGTGTTGTTAAAGTAGCTGTACTGGCTAGGGTTGGTAGCCGTCCACTGGCCGCAGTAATTGATCAGGTTCGGCAAGCCAAGCGGCTGCCCCGAAACATATTGGACCAGGTAATCGATGCGCCAGCCGCTGATGATCTTATCAGCGATGCCGGTGACGCCGCCTGCGAATTTGCGGCCCTTCCCAAAGGGTATGTCCCATACACCGCTGAAGTCGAGTTGCTGCGTCTGGTTGTTGGAGTCCATCTGGTACCGCAGGTTACTGTCCTGGCCGGAGCCGGGAGCCTGCGAGTAAGTCAGGCCCGTGGGTAGACCGTTGGTATAGGTCAGTTGGGCGTTGGTATCGGTCATCCAGCTATAGGCGTTGCAGCACAGAAGAGCGTACTCCTTGCTGAAGGTCCAGGAAACAATCCAGGTGAGGACGCCAGCGGCGCTGCCGGGATCCCCAAACGCCCTCCGTTCGAAGCGCACTTGGAGCGCGTCGGAGCGGAAAGTTTCTCTCGACATATTGTTGTCGGTCACCGGCCCGCTGCCGGTACTGCCACCCCACAGCGGATAGGAGTTCATCAAGCTGGCCGCGGTCACGGTCGACGCCGAGCCGCGGCTGGTGGACGCGGGCTCGAAGCCCAGGAACGGGTTGGCCACCTGGCGGCTGAAAAAGGTCGGATCGGCGATACCCTTCTGATAGAGGGCCAGACCGGCGGCATCCTGCGGCCACGAGATATCCTCGCTGAACTGGGTCCAGCCGGCGAAATTCCCCGCAAAACCCACCTCGAGCACCGTGTTCTTAGCGAGTTGCTGTTGGATGTTCAACGAATACTGGTAGGTGCGCGGGATCTTGTAGGTAAGAGTAGTGGCGCTTGCGCCCTGACCGTAATTGGCCAACAGACCAGGCGACGAGCCCGGCGCCGCGGTAAGGCCGTTGGGGAACGGGTTCACCAGCGAATAGGGTCCGGTGGGAGGTCCACTGGCGCAGGCGCTGCTGCCCGCCGGGCAAGCCGACGGAAACTCGCCATCGAGCGAGTTGACATAGTTTGTGGTCTGGCTGAAACCAGTCTGGCCGGCGCCGGTCTGCGTCATGGATTGATAGAACGTGCCAAAACCGCCGCGAATGACGGTCTTGTTTAGGGCGTGATAGGCAAACCCCAGACGCGGCGCACCATCCGTGTAGTCCGTGAAGAATTGCCGCCGCGGCAATCCGCCCTGGCCGGGAAACCGGTAGGATCCCATGATGGCCGCCGGCGGTGTGGGGTAAGGATACTTGTTCGCGGCATTGGAGTTGTATGCCGCCGCATCGGCGTTCCATTGCGCCAGAATCGCGGCGCTGTCCGGACTTACGACACTTAGATCAAACCGCGAAATCGTGCGGTTGTACCGTTCCAGGTAAGGGAGCTGGATGTCGTAACGCAAGCCGAGCGAGACGGTCAGACGATTGTTCACCCTCCAGTCGTCATTGAAATACCACCCATAATAGGGGCGGCTATAGTAGGATGAGGCGTTGTTGGCGATGCTCCCGCTCTGGGGCAGGCCCAGCAAGAGGCTGGCAACGCTGTTGTATTGATCGTTGGTCAGCACATTCTTCGAGGACTCCTGCCGCGTCCACGTTGAATCGAACGTGAAGGCTCCGTACGCATTGCCGGGACTCACAGTGCCCCTGGTTTCATAGTGGTACTCGAAGCCGGCCTTGAAAGAGTGCCTGCCCCTGGTCCAGGTCAGGTTGGGAGTGAACTGCCAGGAATTATAGGGCGACCAGGAGTAGCTGCCGGAACCGAAGAAGCCGCCCGGCGAACCGCCGCTGAAGCCGCCGATTGCGATATTCGGAATCACCGCATTGCTCACGGTGGGCGCTTCGATCATGTTCGTCATCCCAATCGACTGCGGCGTAATGGCTTGGGCCTGCGCAGTGTACCCTGGACTGAGTTGCACGAAGCGGAAGAAATTGGCACGGAAGTCCAGCACCATGGTCGGCGAAACCACGTGGGTTTCATCCAGGTTGACGCCGGTGTAGGTGCGGTTATTTTGAGTGTTGCCCAAGGCCAGGGGCGGTAAGAAACCGTTGGTGGAACGGTATTCGAAGCCATGGAACTCCGAGAACATGGCATTGAACTTGTCCTTCTCGCTGAATTCATGGTCGTAACGGATGATCGGCTGGTTATACCAGTAGCGGCCCAGATTGGGATTGGAGACGTAGTTGCCGGAGATTCCGCCTAGACCCTGGCCAACCGCATTGGGCGCCGGCAAGTAGGACAGGATAGCTGCACCGACCGGGCTGATGCGGCTGGCGGGAATTTTGTCTCCCGGGAAGGGATTTTCCCAGTATGTCGATTGCGAGCACGGCTCGCTGGCCGCGCCGCAAGCGTGGATAGTGAGCGGGTCGTAGATCGTCATCCCATAGGCGGGATTGGAAAAGTTGCCGGTTCTTATATCCGTCGGCACTGTTGTTGTAGTGGTGGGAAACGGCAGGACTTCCTGCCAGCCTTCATAGCTGACGAAGATGAAATCAGTATTCTTCCGGATGGGGCCGCCCAACACACCGCCGAACTGGTGCTGATTGTGGTAGCCCTTGGGAGTGCCGTTGATATTGTTGTTGAAGCTATTGGCATCGAAGGAGTAATAGCGCCAGTAGTCGTAAACGTCGCCGTGCCAGTTGTTGGTGCCCGACTTGATGGTGGTGTTGATCACACCGCCCGCCTCATGTCCATACTGGGCGTCAAACGCGTTGGTTTCAACCTTGAACTCCTGGATGGCATCCACGCTGGGTGCGAACTCCCAGGTACTGCTCTCATTGCTGATGACGGCGCCGTTCATCAGGAACACGTTGTCTCCGTTGCCGCTGCGGGCGCCGTTGAACTTATACGAGTTAGTCACGTCCCACGCGCGAGTCCCGGAGTTACCATTGGGACCAAACGTAAACGTGGTGAACAGTACACCGGGGGAAAGCATCATGAGCATATAGCTCTGGCGGCCATTCAGTGGATATTCCTGGGTCTTCAGCGGATCGAACACCACGCCGCGGCTGGCATCAGCCGTATCGATGGCTTCCTGCTGGCCCGTGACGGTTACTTCCGAAGTCGCCTGTCCGATGATCAAGGCAACACTCAGGTTGAACTTTTGGGCGACCAGAAGAGTGATGGTCTGCCGCTTCAAAGCCTGGAATCCGTTGGCGGTGAACTCGAAATCGTAAACGCCAGGGTCAAGATAGGGAATGGTGTACACGCCCTGAGCATCCGTCTGAACTGTCTTGGTTTCGTTTGTGGCGGTGTTGACAGCCTTCACGCCGGCGTTGGGCACAACTGCCCCCGAAGGGTCAGTGACAACTCCCGTCACGGTGGCGCGGAAATCCTGCGCCCACAGCGCAGCTATCGAGATCAGAAGCAGCGCTAGGAAACGTCCTGGTTTCATAAGACCTCCCGAGTCCTGAATCACAATAGTTCCCGTTAACCTCTTACCGGGGACTACTTTAAGACCTTTAAGTGCGACGGGCAGGCGCCACGGGCCGGTCCCCGCAGAGATCGCCGGCGCCTGACGGTGCTCCAGCCGCCTGGTTTCGCCCGACATTGTGTTCTTGGCTCCCGGCTCTCACAGTGAATCCCGGTGACCTCTAAAGCTAAAGCGATGCAGTTGTCCGATTACGATCTATAACAACCCCGATGGCATCCTCATACAAGGGAATTCACAGGGAATTCCCTGTGTCCCGTTTGGGGATGTCCCGATTTCGCAATCACATAGCACGTACGTAGAATTACAGTGGCGAGCCTTGGTACTGACCTGGAACCGGGAGCGCAAGGGAGCCGCCCGAACGCGACATCATGTTCCCAGGTTGGCTGGCGCAGGGGTCGCAGATCGCGTTTCAACTTCCCGGAGGGAGAAGGTGGGAGACGTCTCAATTGCCGGGCAGGATGCGAATCGCGACCACTTGGGCGCTTTGCGCCACCCCGGCAAACGCGCCGGATTTCAGCAGAACCTCAAAGTACGGCATTCGTCCGTTGTTCCGGCTGAGCAATTCGCGGATGAGCCCGGCCGAGGCTTCGCGGCTGATAAGGAACTCGCCGGCCGTTTCGGTGCCCTCCGCGGTGGTCCCCGCGATGATCAGCACATGCCCGCTGTGCCGCAGATTCGGCACCAGAGCTATGGTGCTGTAAACGTCGCCCGATTGGCCGGGACTCGCGGCACGGTACACCGCCTGCTCCCCAGCCTGCGGCGCAGTATTGAGAACATAGGCCGAACGCTTCTGCGGGTCGAAATCAAAGCCGAACCGGAAGTTCAGTTGCGGTTCAAAAAGCAGAATCCACGGGTTGGAATGGCTGCTCCCCAGCAGCACGATGTTGCCGTTCTTGAAATCCTGCAACTGCACGGTTCTCGCCGATCGCACCAGGACCCGGTCCCAAAAATTGGTATTGAGACGGGACATTCGCTGCACCAGCCGCACATCGGTGATATCGGTGAACTGCCACCCCTGAATAGCGCGCAGGAGCGACCTCTGGTCGGGCGTCAGTTGAGGGGCGTTTCGGCCATAGTCCATTTGCACGTAATCTTCCAGTGAGATGGGCTGGTGGATGATGGACTGAGCCACGACCAGGCCCGAATCGGCGCAGACGATGGTGGCAGCCTGCTGCCCGTCGAACAGCATTTGCCAGATGAGACCACGCTGGGCGTTCCGGCTCCCTGGCTGGGCGCTCCGCTCCGCCGGTCGCCCCCGGGTGGACCACCACCACGCACCAACTGCGGCCAGTCCAACCGCCAGAAGGACGGCTAGCCACACTACCCGTCTCCCAGTGGGAATGCTCCATCGATGCTGGGGCGCAAGCTCGGGTTCCGACTCAGCCGGAGCCAAGGACGGCAGTACGCCCCGCGGCTCAAACTCGGGCAGATAGCCGCCTTTGTGAATCACAATCACCACCGGCTCGCCTTTGCCCTCGCCGGCAAAATACTCCTCAAGCCGCTTGCGGAGATGGCGGACTTCCACCCGGACGATGTTGTCTTCCCCAGGGCTATAGTTAGGCGCCCGGCCGAAAACCCGCCGCCCGATAGCCTGTTCTTTCAGATCCTCCAGCCGATTCTGAATCGCCTGTTCGCAAAGGTACGTTAGGAGCTCCCTGAGCCGCGGCGACCGTTCGAAGACCCCGCTGGCACCGACCCGGGCGATCAGCTCGTGCTTCCACTGGGACACCGGGTCTACGCGTTCGCCAATAATCCCCAATTTGCGCTCCCGCTATTTGATTGGTAGACTACCACGCGGAGACCCAGGCCGCAACCACGCCACGGTGCGATTCATAACCCGGAATTCCCAGTGATTTCCCTGGGAACCGTCGCCAAGTTCCCTTGTGCTGACAGCCCCGGGGGTAGCTTAATGAAGAAGTGTCTTTGTGTTACATATAAGAACCGTAGGAGACCCGACCATGTCACGTCTTCAGAAGACTCTACCGATCCTGGCCATCCTTTGCCTGTGCACCGTGGGCCGGCCGCAGACCACGCAGGCCCCCGATATCACCAAACAACCAACGCTGTACGTGGTACCCTACGCGCACCTTGATACGCAGTGGCGTTGGGAGTTTCCACAGACCATCAGCGAATATCTGCTCAAGACCATGCGGGTGAATTTCGATTTCATCGAAAAATACCCCCACTACGTCTTCAACTGGACCGGCGCCAACCGTTACCGCCTGATGAAGGAGTATTTCCCGCCGGACTACGAAAAGGTTAAGAAGTACGTCGCCGCCGGCCGCTGGTATCCCGCCGGCTCGTCCATGGAAGAAGGCGACGTCAATATGCCCAGCGCGGAAGCCATCATTCGCCAGGTGCTGTACGGCAACACCTATTTCCGCGAGGAATTCGGCAAAGCCAGCGCCGAATTCATGCTGCCGGATTGCTTCGGCTTCCCGGCTTCGCTACCCAGCATCCTGGCGCACGCCGGCGTCAAGGGCTTCTCCACTCAGAAGCTCTCGTCGGGCTGGCAGCCCGCGCCCAAAGTCGGCGGCCCCGATTCCCCCGAGCAGTCTCCCATGGGCATCCCGTTCAACGTTGGAATCTGGGAAGGCCCCGACGGCCAGACCATCCTCGCCGCTTTGAACCCCGGCGGCTACGGCAGCAACATCTCCACCGATCTCAGCAAAGAGCCGGCTCCCGGCGGCGGACGCGGCGGCGAGGACAATTGGGTCAAGCGCGTGCAACTGGATGGCGACGTCACCGGCGTTTACGCGGACTATAAGTATGTCGGCACCGGCGATACCGGCGGCGCCGCCCAGGAATATACCGCGCGGATGCTCGAAGCCATGGTCACCAAGAGCGAAACCGTACTGCCGGTGGCGGGCGGACGCGGCGGCGGACGGCCCGGCGCGAATACCACGCCAACTCCCGCGCCCGCGGCGCCAGTGAAAGTGGGCGATGGGCCGCTCACCGTCATCCCGGCCGCGGCCGATCAACTGTTCCTCGACATCAAGCCCGCCATGACGGCGCGCATGCCGCGCGTGAAAGGCGACCTCGAACTGATTAACCACTCCGCCGGGTCGCTGACCTCCGAGGCCTATCACAAGCGCTGGAACCGCAAGAACGAACTGCTCGCCGCCGCCGCGGAGGAGGCATCCATCGCCGCTTCGTGGTTGGGCGGCCGGCCCTATCCGCAGGCCCGGCTCAATGACGCGTGGACGCAGGTCATGGCCGGCCACTTCCACGATTCCGCGGCGGGCACGGCGACTCCGCGCTCGTACGAGTTCATTTGGAATGACGACGTGATCGCCATGAACCAGTTTTCGGGCATCCTCACCAATGCCACCGAATCGGTGGCTTCGGTGCTCGACACCGAGGCCAAGGGCACGCCCGTGGTGGTCTTCAACCCGCTCAACATCGCGCGCGAAGACGTCGTCGAGGCCGACCTGACGCTTCCCGATGGCACAAAGTTTGTCCGCGTGACCGGACCCGATGGCCAGGCGGCGCCGGCCCAGTACGAGAATGGCAAAGTCCTTTTCGTGGCCAAAGCGCCATCCGCCGGCTACTCGGTTTATGACGTCGAGCCCGCCACCGAAGCCGGTCCTTCCTCCTTGAGGGCCACTGTGCGCCAGGGCGGACGCGGCGGGCGCGGAGGCGCCGCCGACAACACTCCCACTTCGCTCGAGAACCAACGATATCGCGTGACGATCGACAATAATGGCGATGTTTCGAGCATCTTCGATAAGTCTATCGGCCGCGAACTGCTTTCCGCCCCCATGCGGCTGGCCATCTCCAACGACCATCCTTCGCAGTGGCCGGCCTGGAATATGGACTTCGACCAGGAACAAGCGCCGCCCCGCGTCTACGTGCGCGGCGGCCAAGCCCGCATCAAAGAGAACGGGCCGGCGCGCGTTACTTTGGAAGTGACTCGAACCAATACCGAGGGATCTCACTTCGTCCAGACCGTCAGCCTTTCCGCCGGTGACGCCGGAAACCGCGTGGAATTCGGCGCAGTCATCGATTGGAAGACGCTCTACGCCAACCTCAAGGCAACTTTCCCTCTGAGCGCCACCAACGAAGACGCCACCTACAACTGGGGCCTCGGCACCGTCCGCCGCCCCACCGCCAGCGAGCGCCAGTTTGAAGTCGCTTCCCACCAGTGGATCGATCTCACCGACCGCTCCAATACCTTTGGCGCCACGATTCTCACTGATTGTAAGAACGGCTCCGACAAACCCAATAACAACACCATCCGCCTTACGCTGGTGCGCACGCCGGGCGTCGACACCAGTTACACCGACCAGGCCAACCAGGACTGGGGCCATCACGAAATTACTTTCGGCATCGCCGGCCACTCAGGCACCTGGCACGACGGCGGCGCCGATTGGCAGGCATACCGCCTCAACCAGCCGCTCATCGCATTCCAGGCCGCCAAACATGCCGGCCCGCTCGGCAAGAGCTTCTCTCTGATCTCCATCAGCAACCCGCGAATTCAAGTGATGGCGCTGAAAAAGGCCGAATTGAGCGACGAAGTGATTCTCCGCATGGTGGAAATGGATGGACGGCCGCAGGAGCGCGTGGTGGTCAAGTTCGCCGGTCCGATTACGGCGGCTCGCGAACTCAACGGCCAGGAGCTGCCCTTGCCGGGCAATCCAACCATATCCAATGGCGCGCTGATTACTAACTTCACCGCCTATCAGCCGCATACATTCGCTTTAGAGCTGGGCCCGCCGGCTAACACGGCCGCGGCTGTAACATCCAAACCGGTAACTCTCACATACGACCGGGCAGTTGCCAGCAATGACGACACCAAGACCGTCGGCGGCTTCGATTCCAAAGGCAACGCCATGCCCGCTGAAATGCTCCCCGCGCAGTTGCGCTTCAACGGTGTTGATTTCAAGCTTGCTCCAGCCGGAACCGGCAAGAACAACGCCGTCACCGCCAAGGGACAAACCATCGCGCTGCCCGCCGGCCAGTTCAACCGCGTGTATCTGGTGGCAGCTTCCTCCGAGGGCGACCAGAAAGCCACTTTCAAGCTTGGCGATCAGGCGGTAGATTTGACAATCGAAAATTGGGGCGGATTTATAGGCCAGTGGGACACCAGAGTATGGGATCTACCTCAGCGCGATTGGGCCAGTTCCGCCAACCATGCAATCTGGCCGCTGCCGGCTCCCCCCGCCAACGCCAGCCGCGCCCGCACCGAGCCGCGCTATCCCGACGATTTTCTGGGCATGACTCCCGGCTTTATCAAGCCTGCCGACCTCGCCTGGTACTGCACGCACCACCACACCGCCGATGGATTGAATGAGCCGTACCAATACTCATACTTGTTTGCATACGGGATCGACTTACCGGCAAATGCTAAGACGATTACGCTGCCAAACAACGACAAGATCCGCGTCCTGGCCATATCGGTGGCCGACGAAGGCCCGCTATTGAAGCCGGCCCAACCGCTGTACGACACGCTGGGCCGCACCGAACCCGGGCCAATGGTGGCGGCGTCAAGACAGTAAGAACAGGCAGCAGCGGCATGGCCGCTGAAGCGGCTGTGAGACGCCACCGGAAGCGCCGACAGGAATGTCGGCGTTGCGGGCTGGAAAGCCCAATGTCATTTAGTTTTCCTAGCTGGAAAGTGATAGCCGTGACCCCAGACTTCCCTGGGATATCTGCGCCGTTTGCGGCGACATGGCAGCTTGCACGCCGCAGCCCAGTCTAGAACCTTCTCGAATTCCGCGTCATGGGCTTGCTTGGTTTCGGCCGAGATCAGTCTCGGCCAGGCACAGTTGACCACATCCAGCACTTGCGTGAAGCTGAGCCGCCGCGGCGCGATTCCTGCCCTCCGTGCCGCGATGCACATCACCGCCCTGACGAAGTTGTAAGCGCAGATCGCCGTCAGCAGTTCCTTCTCGATTCCGTCCACGCTACGCGACTGGAGTTGTTGCAGGTGCACCGTCTGCTTGAGGGAGCGGAGATCCGTCTCAATCGTCCAGCGTTGGCCGTAAATCGCTACCACCTCCGCCACCGGCAAGGCTACCGTGGTAAACAGATACAACCACTGCTTGGACTTCCCGCGGCCTACCCGGGCAGCGATGAAACGCCCTTGCAGGGCTGCCCCCATCGGCCACGCTGTGACTTGCGGCTGGTCCCAGCGACTGGACCGCCAACTCACCGGGTAATCCCCAGTCCGAGCGACGGGCCCCCCAAAAAGCTTTTCGGCGCGTACTTTGGTGAGCCGGACAATCACGCTACATTGCCGCTGTCCCGCCTCCCAAGCCATCGAGAATACGCCGAAGTTCCGATCCGCGATCACCACCGAAGCGGGTGGCAGTTGATCGAAAGCTTGAGCCGCCAACCCCTGCTCACTGACCGCCTGCTCCCCATGCACAGGACCCCACTGGGGATAGAGCGCCATACCGCTGCTGACATCGTGCATCACTACGATCCGCAGGATCGGCCAATGCCCTGGACCATGTTGATTCTTCCCTAACGGATACGCCCGGATCAATTTGCGCGTGTGCTCCAACTGCAGGGTGGAGCCATCCAGCACATAAACCGGTCCGGCTAACCCCGGCCACGGCTGGTGGAGTTGTTCGCTTAACCGAGCCACCACATCGCGGGTCACAAGCTGTGGTACCAGTTTGGGCATTTTCTGGATCCCTTGGCAATAGCCTCCCGCAGCCTGCGAGATCCGGTTCTCCCGAACGCGCCTACAATCCGGCAAAAGGGACCGCCCGTTGCCCTGCACCAGTTGCCGTACCGCCTGACTCATCGTGCTATGCGGCTGGAGGCGCTGCCAGATCATCAGCCAGAGAACCACCGCCAGCGAATAGATGCCCCTTCGGCTCCGCAAGCCTACTTCGGTCCGAATCTGATCCAGAACACCGCTGGAGACCACCCATCGACCATACAGATCGAGGACGGGTGCCACTTCACAGGTGCACAATTAAAACATAACCTATGCGAAATGTTTCAGATCCACAAAACTAAATGACATTGGGCTGGAAAGCCCGCTCCACGAAAAGCGGGGGCTAGAAGCCGCTACCGCAGCCGGCGGGCGATGCCGGCGTCACGGGCTGAGTGTTGGCGTTTAGCTTCTCCAGCAAAGGCCTGTACGGCTCCGCGTCGGCGGGCTTCAGAGCGCTCACGCGCGCGATCAGCGCGGTGATGGCCACCCAGTCGTTGGCTACCGGGTCGTGCACCGTGGCCTTCCCGTCCTGCGCGCCGAACGCCGCGTTCAGCGCCAGCGCGGCCAGTTGCGTCTCCACCGACGGCTTGGCCAGCCATTTCTGAAATTGCGAGTACGCCAGACTGGGCTTGTCCGCAAGATCCAGGTGGACCGTGTTGGCGACCAACTTCCGCCACTCCGGGTCGTGCGCGTTGAGCACGGCTTTGCCTTTTCCGCCGGCCCAGAACTTCGGCGGATCACCACCGTGGTTCGGACCGGTGCAGACGTTTCCGAAGTTCAAATTGCCGGCGGCAGCCGGATCAGCGATGCTAATCGTCAGGGCTTTGCCGGTCTGCGCCCATCCCTGCCGCTTGGAGGCTTGCTCGGAAATGGTGTACGTGGCGGCGTCATAGATGGGGTCCGCGGGAAGCGTCACGGCGAAGTTGCCATTTGCCCCGGTCGTCACCTTGCCCGATTCCGCCCCGGCATAATCGATCACAACACCTTCCAGGCCCGGCTCGCCGAGGTCCCGCTTGCCATTGTGATTCAGGTCGAAGAAAGCGAATCCCGTGACGGTCTTGTGCAGACAACCCGGCAGGCGAAACGCGCCTATCTTGGTGGAATAAGTGGTTCCGCCCTTTTTAAAGTAATCGCCCACATACCAGAAAGTGCAATCGTCGGATGGGTCCATCGCCGTGGTGGCATAATCTTCCCAGCGCATACCGCGCGCCTGGATACCCTCGCCATCGGCGAGGGCAGCTTCGTGGACCGTCAACTGCCCCAGCGGATCGCCGGCCATACGCGCGGCAAACCGCTGCCCGGCGAAATGCAGAGACCCTCCGAAAGAGTAACCAATGCCGATATTGCCGGCATGGTCCATACCCGCGCTGGCTAACCAGCGATAGGACTCATCGGGCGCATAAGTGCCTTGTTGGTAGAGGGCCGGATCGCCTTTGGCGTCCAGCCGAAATTCGTACCAGCGGACGCCACCGGCCTTGGCCGAGGTATTAATGGAATGGACAGCCACAATGGATTCATGGTCGGCGAATTTTCGGTAAACCAATCGCTGCATGAGCTTATCGCCCTGCGCGTCGAGCCGCACCGTGGAATCCGGCTGCGGCACGCAGTTAGTCAGTTGGCCGTTGCAGAGATAGTGGTAAGGAGCCACCGGGATCCTGATCGGGCCGGCGGCGGCGGTGTTCTTGGGGTTTTCCCAATCCACGTGGACTTTCCAGGCGAGGATAGCGTCGTCCTCATAGATCTCTTTGAGCTGTGTTCCGCCAGCCGCCATCATGATATTCGGCGCTCCGGCCGGAGGCAGCGTCTGGCCATCGAGATCGGCGTTGTTCAGGAAGTTAACTCCGTCGATGATCAGGCACTGCTCCGTCGAATCCTTGCCTTTGAGCATGCTGGCGCGGTCCACAATGCAATCGTGTTTCTGGACGACGTTGTCGCCGGTGCTTGACGGGATGTAGTAACCGTCCGGCCACACGGCGGGGCGCGGGTAATCGGGAAACAGCTTGCGCCGGAATTCGTAGCGGTAGTAGGGCCCCAGCGGGTCCGGGCCCTCGCTGAGAGCGTAACATACGGAGTAAGGCTCCTCCGGCCGGTTGGGAATCCGCTGGAAGATAGGCATGACGTAGAGCCAGCGGTCGGCCAACTGATCGTACCGAACCACCACATCGCCGAAGTTAGCGGCTTCGCACGCGCCGCCAAAGCCCTTGAAGACCGACTTACTCGGAACGGCGCCGTAAAGCACCTTGCCGGTGGTGTCAAACATCTCGCCCTTCTTCGAGAAGACGGCGATGCCGCTCCCGTTGACGACTTGCACGATGTGATTGGGACCGACGGCCAGACTGTTGTCGGAAGGGTTGTTCCCGCGGCCGGGACCTTGCGGTCCGTTGAAGCCGAATCCCATGCCATCGAAGCTGAAAAGCACGGCCAGGGCAGGCCGGGCGCCCTGGGTTCTTTGCTCGACTGCCTGGCCGGCCGGAGGAATGGGCGGCGGTGGAGGCGGCGGGTTGGGGGCGCCACGGCCCTGAGGAGGCGCGCTATCCGGATCGTCGGGGTCCGCGGCATTCCCCGGAGAGGCGCCGCAGCCCGACTCGATCTCGGCACAATCGAGTTCCGCCGGCGCGGTTTCGACTCCACGCAACGACGCCAAGGGCGGCGAAACATCATGCGCCGCCGCGTGACGCACCTCGACTCCCGCGGGCACGGGCGGCACGGTCGGCCTAAGGACGAAGGCGATCAGGATTGCGAGTGCTAGAAATGGAAAAAGCCGGGCGATGGGTTTCATATTCTCCCTGATTCTACCTTCACGCGGCCGGCTGCGTGATTCAGGGCTCGATGCGGAAGCCATCGCGCTTTTCGACGGGGGCCTCAAGCTCTTCCACGCCGCGCACGTCGGCCCATCGAGGCCCGCGGCGCAACAGGCCGGCAAGCTCGGCAATGGCGGCGGCATTTCCGGCGGCGTATACTTCCACGCGCCCGTCATCCAGGTTGCGCGAATAACCGGTCAGGCCCAGGCCCGCGGCCGCGCGCTGCGCGAAGTAACGGAAGCCAACGCCCTGCACACGCCCCCTGACGAGCCACTTGCGCGCGATTTGTGGTTTCGCGGCCATTCGCGAGGGAGGCCTACAGCTCCGGCGGACGCCGCTTGTGCCAGTCGGTGCGGCTCTGAAACGCCGCGCCCACCGCCAGCAGCAGGTTCTCCGAAAATGGAGCGCCCACCACCTGCAACGCAACCGGCAGATTGTCCGCGAAACCGCACGGCAGCACCACGGCCGGCAAGCCCGCCAGGTTGCCCGCCGGGATCAGCCCCTGCAGCCCCTGCGGCGTGCCTGCCGGGGGAGGCGCGGCGCCGCGATCGAGCGGCTGATCGATGCCGGTTGCGGCTCCGGCACGGCCGGGCACCACCAGCGCATCCACCTGCGCAAAGAGTTTGGAGATCTCCTGCTGGATCATGCGCCGCAACCGCATGGCCTTGAGGTAGTCCCTGGCCGGAACTTCCAGCGATGCCTTCAGCCCGGCGATCTGCGCCGCATCGGCCAGCTCATCCACTTTTCCACTGGCGATCAGCGGCTCGAAGATGGAGCCCTGCTCCGCCGCCAGGATGGTCTGCAGCACCGGCCCGTAGGGAAACGACGGCAGATTCGTCTCCACCAGTTGCACGCCGGTTTCTTTGAGCGCCTCGAGCGCGGTCTGAAAGGCGGCCCGCGCCGGCGCTTCGGCGCGCGCATCGAATTCCGCCGCGGCGTAGCCGATCTTCAGTTCCTTCAACGGCCGCGTATATTGCGGCGTGTAGTAAAAGCTCTTGCCCGCCGAGCCCGGATCTTTGGAATCGCCGCCCGCAATGGCGTGCAGAATGTTGCCGCAGTCCTCCGCGGTGCGCGCAAACGGGCCCAGCTTGTCGAGCGTCCATGAAAGCGCCATGGCGCCGTGGCGGCTCACCAACCCATAAGTCGGACGCAGGGCCGTGACACCGCAGTAAGAGGCCGGCGTGACTATCGACCCCGAAGTTTCCGATCCGATGGCGAACGCCACCAGACCAGCCGCAACCGCCGCCGCCGATCCGCTGGAAGATCCGCCCGACCACCGCGCGCGGTCCCAAGGGTTCAACCCGGGACCCGTGAGCGAGGCCGAAGGCAGCCGGTATCCGCCGCCGCCCGCCAGTTCCACCATGGCCAGCTTGCCGGTCAACACCGCGCCCACACCCGTCAGTTTTTCGATCACGGTGGCGTTGTAGTCGAACACCTGGGCGGCATACGGCTTGGCGCCCCAGGTGGTGGGGTGGCTCTTGAAACTCAGCAGGTCCTTGACGCCGTACGGGATCCCCTGCAGCGGGCCGCGCGTTCGCCCGCGTTTCAGATCGCGATCGACCTCTTTCGCCTGCCGGTAAGCCTCCTGTGGGAGCGGCAGCGCCAGCGCGTTGTAGCGCGGCCCAAGCTGCGCCAACCGCTCCGCGAACGCGTGCGCCAGTTGTTCGGCTGAAAACTCCTTGGCGGCGAGCCGCTGGTTGAGTTCGGGCAGAGCCGCGAAAAATACGTCATTGCCGATGGTAGCCATACTGCGCCTCAGGCCTTGAACTGAAAGGCCGGCTCGGTGGCCATGGGAATCTGTTGTTGCGCCAGCGTTTCGCCGTTGGCCTTGATGCGGTTGCGGGCGGCCTGTAATTCGTCCGCCGGGTTCGCGGGAGTCTGTCGGGTTTGCGCCAGGGCGGCCGCCGAAACCACGACCGCTGCCAGTTGGCGCCGCGTCAGCTTCATAAGGATCAGCTTACCGCGAAAGCCGCGCCCAGGGCCTGTCATAGAACAGCGCTGCCGTTCGTGAGGCAGCGGCGCCGATAAGCATCAGGCTGCTGAAGAAGTCAGAGAAGGCATTTTGAGCCGCCGATGAACGCCGATGGACTCAGATAAATTAATTCTTTTCAATCCGCGCTTATCGGCGTTCATCGGCGGCTTGTAATAATTTGGCTATTTTCAGCAAGCTCAAGCACGCCGGCGTTGCAGGCCAGAAGGCCGGCTCCACATGACGCGCTACTTACGTTCCAGCGCTTCCCTGGCGGCCTTCTCCATGACCGCCCGCGGCGCTGAATCGCCCGTCCAGATTTCGAACTGGCGCACCGCCTGCTCGATAAACATCTCGATCCCCGGCACCACGGCGCGGCCCTGTTCCCGCGCGCGCTTGATCAGCGCCGTCTCCGCCGGGTTGTACACCATGTCGAGCACCACTTCGGCGGGGATATTGCCGTTGAAGAAGCACTCGCCGACGTGCGGGTACATGCCCAGTGGAGTGGCGTGCACCACCGCATCGAAATGGCGCGAATTGAGTTGCTCGCGGACCAGCGCTTCGGCGCCACAGACTTTGGCGAGAGCGCGCACACGGTCGATATTGCGTCCCACCAGGGTGATCTTGGCCCCCGCGTCGGAAAGAGCGTAAGCCGCGCCGCGCGCCGCGCCACCGTTGCCCACAATCAACACGCTCGATTTCTGCAGCCGCAAGAGCCTGCTCAGCGGCCCCGTCACGCCGGCGACGTCGGTATTGGCGCCGCGCCATTTTCCGGCCTTGCGCCACACCGTATTGACCGCGCCAATGCGGCGCGCCAGCGGGTCCACCACGTCGAGGTACCGGATGACCTTCTGCTTGTGCGGAATGGTCACGCTAAAGCCCGCCAGCGGCAGTTTGATGGCCAGAGAAAAAAAGTCTCGCAAGTACGCCGGCGTTACCAGAAAGGGCAGGTAGACCGCGTCCACGCGCCGCGCCTGGAATGCCCGGTTATGCACGGCCGGCGAAATGGAATGCCGGATCGGGTCCGCGATCACCCCATAGATCTTGGTCGATTTCCCCAGCTTCTCCACGCGGTAGAGGTGCCTGAGATGCCGCGCGCTCACTTGTCCGGCCGCCGTTCCCTCGGCGAACATGGGCGCGGCGTAAGTGAACAAGCCGCCGAAAACCGGCGACAAGACCCGCGTCGGAAAGCCCAGTTCGCCCATGGCCAGCACCACCAGCCGGTTCTTGGGCATCGCTTTGGCCACCGCCAGCACGCGCAGATTGTCGGATGGCTTGTGCGCCGTGGTGGCTACCTTATAAGCGTCCGCCGCTATCTTGACCATGCGGTTGATGACGGTGTCCATGGGGGGGGTGGCCTCGTAATTGTGATACGAGACAATCACCTGCGTGCGTCCGCGGAACGCGGTCAGGCGCTCTCGCGCCACCTCCGCCGTCTCAATCTCGATATCGACGGCGTGCGCCCCGGCCTTCACCGCCGCGTCCAGAATGGCAAGCTGTTCCTCGATGCTGCCGTTGAATCGGCCGTGATTCTGGTGGCGGCGGCAAGTGGCCAGAATGATGCACTCGGGGAACTGTTCCAGAAATCCGCGGATGGCTTCGGCGCCCTTTGCCGGCCAATCCAGGAAATCGAGCCGGAATTCCAAGAAAATCTCGCCCGCCTCGGCTTCGCGCCGAGCGTGGCTCAACAGTGTTGGAACATCTGGCAGGCCCAACGCAATGCATATGCGCGGAAGCAACCTCGTCTGCGCCATTGTAAGTAAAGGAACAATCAGAATACCACAGGCGGCCGGCTGGCTTATTGGGCTTGCAACTCCACGGCGACATCCGCCGCCAGTCTGGCATTGGATTTCACCAGCGCGATATTGGCCGCCAGGCTGCGGCGGCCCGTCAGTTCCGCGATGTGGGACAGGATAAAGGGCGTAACCGCTTTGCCCGCGATTCCGCGCGCGGCGGCTTCGGCCACCGCCCGATCGATGTGCGCGGCCATTTCCGCCGCCGGAATGTCATCCTGCTCGCTCACCGGGTTCGCAATCACCACGCCCCCGCGCAATCCCAGTTCCCACTTCACGCGCAGCAGGTGCGCAATCTCCGCCGCTGAATCCATGCGCAATGGAACCGCGAGCCCGCTCGACCGGCTCCAAAACGCCGGGAATTCGTTGGTGCGGTAACCCACCACCGGCACGCCGCGCGTCTCCAGGTATTCCAAGGTTTTCGGAAGATCCAGCAGCGCTTTGGCCCCCGCGCACACCACCGCGACGGCGGTTTGCGCCAACTCTTCCAGATCGGCTGAGATATCGAAGGTCCGCGCCGCACCGCGATGCACGCCGCCGATGCCGCCGGTGGCGAACACGCGGATCCCCGCCATGTGCGCGCAGATCATGGTCGCGGCTACCGTGGTCGCGCCCGGCCGGCGCACCGCCAGAGCGTAGACCAGATCGGCACGGCTCAGCTTCAACACATCCCCGCCCTTGGCCAGCGCGTCCAGTTGGCTTTCCTTCAGGCCGACGCGGATGGCGCCATCCAGCACCGCGATGGTGGCCGGTGTCGCACCGCGCCGGCGAATTTCCCGCTCCAGCGCAAGGGCCGTTTCAACATTTTCGGGGTAAGGCATGCCGTGGCTGACGATGGTGGTCTCGAGCGCCACCACCGGCGCGCCCGCCGCCAGCGCCTCGCGAATTTCCGGCGCGATCCGCAGCCACTGCTCAGCGCCGCCCATGTTGAATCATTCTCCGGTGCAGCAACTCCGCCGACAACTCCGGCGCCCGCGTATGCTCCGATTCCACCGTGATGGCGGCAGCCGCCAAGCCGAATTGCGCGGCGTCCGGCAGCATGTTCCATTGCGAAAGACCGAACAGCGTTCCCGCGACCAGCGCATCGCCGGCGCCCGTCACGTCGCGCGGCTGCGCTTCGAGCGCCGCGAATGCCTTCAAGTCATCGCCCCACCAGACCGCGATTCCCATGGCGCCGCCGGTCACGATTCCGGCTCGCGCGCCCAGTTCGCGCAGCGGATTGGCGGCATGGCGCGGGTGCGCGAAGCGCTCTACTCCCACGATGGCCGCCGCCTGCGCGACATTCACAAAGAGCACCGGAATGCACGGCAGCAACGGCCGCAACCCGCGCGCCCGTTCCACCGAAACCGCATCCACCGCGACGGGAATCCCGCCGGCCACGGAAAGCAGCCAGGCCACGCTCACCGCCGGAATGTTGGTATCCACAAACCAGTAGTCGTGCTCGCGCAGCCGCGGCAAACTCCGCTCCAGCGCCGGCGGATCGATCTCTTCATAGATATCGGCATCCGCCAGCCCCACCACCAGTTCGCCATCGCTCTGAAGAATCGCCGTGTAAGACGCGGTCGGATGCATCGTCGAAACTTCGCACATTGAAGTATCCAGGCCCAGTTCCGCCAGGTGCTGCGTGACCTGCCGGCCCGCCTGGTCGTCGCCCACGCGAGTCACGATGGAAGCCTGCCGCCCCAACCGCGCCAGGTTCTCCGCCACGTTTCCCGCCACGCCGCCGAAATCGGTGCGCAAATCTCCGCGGTTCGAAGTCCCCGGAATCAGCGGCCCGCGCAGCACGCCGTGACGATCCACATGAGCGCCGCCGATGCACGCAATCTTCATACTTTTTGGATAGATCGAGCTTAGCACCGCCCGCGGCGAGGTGACCGAGGCCGGCCAGTTCTTAGATTAATGCGACTCGCCGGCGCGCGGCGCGGGCGCGGCGGCCGTCACGAAGGCCGGGTCGATGGCGGCCTGCACCGTGCGCTGAAATGCGTCCCAATCGCACGGCCAGCCCTCCGCGGCGGTGCTGCAACCCGGTATGAAGATGGGCGCCTTGGCCGGCGGCGTCTGCAAGCCGAGCGGCGTCATGAATCGCAGTTGATCCAGGGTCTGAGCGCGAAGGTACGCGCGGACGCTGCGCTTTCCGCTGACCGTGTCGCGCCAGAGTTCGAACACAATGGCGCCGCCGGGCGGCCGGCAATTGGGTGCGTAATCCCCGAGCAGCCACGAAGTTCCCAATATGCCGGCGATGTAGGAGACGTCGGAATCGTGCCCCAGCAGGTACAATCCGCTATCGCCGGGTTTTCCGAGGGCGCCTTCCACCTTCTCGCCGCGAACGGCCTGCTGCATGGATCGCAGCATGTGGCTCAGAAGGTTCGACCCGTTGGCCCGGGCAAGGTAAGGCGTGCGCAGCGCGAGTTCGTTGTAGGCATCCTGCAGGAACATCAACTCGCGCACTTTCGCCTTGTCCAAGCGGCCCCAGCCGAGGTCCTGTTCCTTTTTGCCATCGGCGTACTCCATGAGAAAGGTCTCCGCGAGAGTGGATGCCACGCTCAGCGGTCCGGTCAACTGCGCCAGCCGCCCCGGTTGCACGCGCACCGCGCTGGTCTGTTCCAGGAGCGACTGCCTGGGCGCCTTGCCGGGCGGGCAATTCTTGCCCGGGTCGCATCCCAGCAGCACGCGTTCCATGGCTTCCAGCCTGTCGCGGTAGGTTGTGTCCAGGGTTTCCGGGTGGCCGCCCAGCCGGCCCAGGAGCGCGGCCGCCGACAATTCCGCATCCGGTTTCATCAGCGACATGGGCGAGAACATCGGGTCGCTGTTTTCCTGGGGCACGGCATGAATGGCGACCTGGCAACCGGGGAACAAGCCGGCGGCGAGCCACTGGCCGCTCTCGATGTCGCGCGGCGTGATGTCCGACCAGAAATAAAAATGGTTGGCGTCGTCACAGCCCTTGGACCCGATCAACTCCGCGCGGGTGAGGTATTCGCGGTCGTAAGCGCCCAGGAGTTTCATCTGGACGCGGCCGTGCGTGGTGAGTTGCCCGGTGGCCACGTCCCACTGGGGCCATGGCTCTAAGGAGTATTCGGCCAGGCGTTCATTGGTATAGGTTGACGTGCGCACGCCATGGCGGTTCATCACGGCGATGTACTCGAGCTTGGCCGTGGCTGCCGGCGGCGCTTGCGCGCACAAGGGGAGACAGCACAAGCTCGTCAGGATCGTGCAGAGAAAGCGGCGGAAACTCATAACTTATCCATGGTAAACCGCCGCGCCGATCATTTTCGCCGCTACGCCGCGACGAGGCTCTCCCAGCGTACCGAAACCCGCTTGATCCGCTCGATGGCTTCCATGATGTTGTCAAGCGAGTTCGCATAGCTGAAGCGAACGTAGCCATCGCCGTACGCGCCGAAACACCCGCCATGCACGCCCGCCACGCCGCCCTCCTGAAGCAGAAGGTCGGCAAGCTCTTTCGAGTCCATTCCGGTCCTGGTCACATTGGCGAAGGCATAGAACGCGCCCGAGGGTATGGCGCACCGGAAGCCGGGAATCTCATTCAGGCCTTTACAGATCGCGTCGCGGCGGCGGCGGAACTCGGCCACCATGGCCGATACCGAATCCTGCGGGCCAGTGAGGGCCGCCAGACCGGCGCGCTGCGTAAAGCTGGCCGTACACGAATTCGAATTCACCATCAGCTTCGTCACCGCCTCCACCAGCCAGGTGGGCATGACCCCGTACCCCAGCCGCCACCCCGTCATGGCGTAGGCCTTGGAGAACCCGTCCAGAATGATGGTCTTCTCGAGCATGCCGGGAAAACGCGTAATCGAAACTGGAAACTCGCCCGTGTAGACAATTTGCGAATAGATTTCGTCGCTCAACACCATCACGTCGCGGTCGCGCAGCAATTCGGCGATGCGCTCGATGTCTTGCGGCGGGATCATTCCTCCGGTGGGATTCTGGGGCGAATTCAGAATCACCATTTTGGTCTTCGGCGTAAGGCAATCGGCGAACCGGTTGAGATCGAAAGAGAAATTGCGGCCTTCCTCCAGGGCAACCGGCACCGGCTTGGCGCCCAGGTAAGAGATCATGGATTCGTAAATCGGGAAGCCCGGATTGGGGTAGATCACCTCGTCGCCGGGTTCCAGCAGAGCCATCAAGGTGAAGAACATGATGGGCTTGCCGCCCGGCACAACCGAGACATTTTGCGGCCCCACGGCGATTCCCCGAGTTCTTGCAACGCGCGCCGCGATGGCTTCCCGCAATTCCGGCAGCCCCGGGGTCGGCCCGTAGTGCGTCCAGCCTTCATCCAGCGCCTTCTTGGCGGCTTCGACTATGTGTGGAGGCGTCGGAAAGTCGGGTTCACCGAGTTCCAAATGAATCACGCTTCGTCCCTGCGCTTCCAGTGCGCGGGCCCGCAACAGGACGTCAAACGCCGATTCGACGCCGATTTGGCTCATTGATCTTGCGAGTTTCATATTGTCCACCGATCCGCCGCCCCAACGGCCAATCTGCCCGCCGGGACGTCTGGAACAACTTATAGATCACGGGCAATGCCACGGTCTTCCGCAATCGCAACCGTTTTCCCGAATAGCAACGGAATTATCAAACGGAGGCTACCGGCGGCGCGGCGATCTTGCTCGCGCGCATCGGCCGGCGGCGCGGCCAAAAGCAATTTAGTGCTTGATAATCAACGACTTAGTTGGATCAACAGACTGGTCAACCGGACGATTTTCCGACGTGCGACGATGACGTGATAATCATGTTACATTCCGGTTAGCAGCCTCAGTGAGGTGCTCCGATGCCGCGGCGGTTTATGTGAACCGAGTACGCGCAGGATGTGAGGTGTCCGGCACCCGCTGGTGGGGGATAACCGTATGGTGGAAAAGAGAAGCGAATTCGCCATTGTCCAGGACATCCACGGCGACGTTCAGCGCAAAGCCGGCGCTGCCGACGTCGTGATGACGGAAACCCGGTACCCTCCCAACACCAGACTGAGTGCTCACACGCACCAGCAAGGATGTTTCGGATTCATTTTACAGGGGGAATATTTGGAGGCTTTTCGGCCTCTCGAATTCGTCTGCGGACCCGGGATGGTAGTGTTCCGGCCACCGCTGATGGAACACCGGAATGCGATTGGGAAAGAGGGATCTCGCGCCTTGTTCCTGGAGGTTTCGGACCGGTGGTTGAATCACGTAAGAGAATATTCGCCGGTTCTGGTCCAGCCCACTCTGCTGCAGTCCGGCCACATCCATACCTTGGCGGCGGCGATATGCCGCCAATGGACCGAGAGTCCTTGCGGCGCCCATCTTGCCGTTGAAGGGCTTCTTTACGAAATCGCCGCCGAAATTTGCAGCCAGGGGGCGGAATCGCACGAACGCCGGCCCAAATGGCTCGATGATGTTCTGTCACTCATGCGTGCGAGATTCAACGAACCGCTGCGATTGTCCGATATGGCGCACGAAGTCGGTTTCCACCCGGTACACGTGGCGCGCGTTTTTCGCCAGCACTACGGCATGACGATGGTGGAGTTCATCCGGCAACTCCGCATCGATTTCGCCCGGGAACGCCTCCAGCGCGCCGATATGCCGCTGGTGGATATCGGACTGAGCGCCGGCTTTCCCTCACAGGCCTACTTCTCGACCATGTTCAAGCGGGAAACCGGCTTTACACCGGGTCAGTACCGCCGCGCCTGCGGGAAAGGCCGCTGACGCCCTCTCACCGCATTGCGCACGATGCCTTCAGGGCCAGGCAGCCCGGCCATCCGGCCCGTGTCAGGTTCAGATCCGGCAATTGCGCAAGAATACCGAAAGACATGGCGCGTCCAAACATGTCATGCTGGCTCTTTTCGACAATAAAAGATAAATCGATATAAAATGCTGATTTAGAGGTTGATTATGTCCGTCGCCGCAACCAGTTACAACTTATTAGATAAGGAAGCTCGCGAAGCGCTCGCCGCGAATGAGCCTTCCCGCTTCCAGTACCGCGCCGAGGGAGGCGCTTACCTCAACCTCAAGGGACTGCCGCTCGATCCCCTGCCCGAAATCGACGAGCCGAAAATCGCCGAACTCTGCCGCGTGGTGCGCGGCTATCTGTTCGCCGCGGTAGATGCCGCGCAATCCGGCCACCCGGGCGGCTCCTCGTCCAAGGCCGAGCAGGTTCTCACCCTTCTATCCAGCGGCGTGCTGGGCTTCGACGCCCGCCGCCCCAAGCACCCCGGCCGCAGCCGCTTGGTATGGTCGGCCGGCCATTGCTCGCCGCTATTTCACTCGACCCTCGCGCTCATCTACGAAACTTTGCGCCGCAAAGGCTTCACCCTGGCCGGCAAGGATGCCAGCAAAGCCGTCTTCCCCGAACAGCTCGCGCGCTTCCGCCGGTGGGGCGGACCCAGCGGCCACGTGGAATCCGAGTACGCTTTCGCCGACACCTCCACTGGCTCCTCCGGGCACGGCTTCTCGGCCGGCCTGGGCTTCGCCGTGCTGCATCGCTCCTGCGGCCTTCCGACCAAAGCTTTTGTCATCGGCGGCGACGCCGAAACCGAAGAAGGCATGAGCTACGAGGCGCGCAACCTGGCCTCCAACCTGGGCGTCGAAAACCTGATTGTCACGCTCGACTTCAACACCTTCGGCATCGACGGCCCTATCACCGAAGCGCTCCCCGCGCCCTATCTCAATCACTGGTTCAGCCAGGGCTGGAACCTGATCGAGGTGGATGGCCAAAATGTGCGCGAACTCGCCTACGCCTACCGCCTGGCGGCTTCCGGCTTCGGTCCCGGGCGCCCCACCGTGGTGATGTGCCACACCACCAAGGGTCTGCACTACGGCCGCCTCCAGAACACCGCCGATTCCCACGGCACCCCGCTCCAGCACGACGAGTACGTGCAGGCCATGCACGATCTCGGTTTCCCCGTCCCGGGCAATCCCGACACCGATCTGGCTCTGGTCAGCGCCGCGCTGGGCGCTCCCGAAATCGACTATCTCGCATCCCGCCTGGACGCGGCGGCCGCGGCCATTCCCGCCGAAGCCGACCTCGTCAGCCAGATGCAAACCGCGCTGGCCGGCCGCCCCATCGCCGACTATCGCCAGTTCACCCGGCCGGACGTCCTGCCTCCCGAACTGGTCTTCAAGGAAGGCGATTCCATCGCCACCCGCAAAGCCACCGAAGCCTGGTTCGCCTGGGCCATGAAGAATTCGGCTTTCTTTTACATTGGCGCGGGCGACCTCATGAAGTCCATCCTCACCGGCAAGGCCGAAAACGTCTACGGCGTTATGAACCCGCGCCACCCGCTGGGCCGCGGCATCCGCTTCGGCATTGCCGAACAGAACATGGCCATGATGTCATGCGCCATCGCGCAGGACACGCTGCCGGGCGGCTTCCGCCCATTCAGCGCCTTCGCCACTTACGGCGTCTTCACCTGCATGATGGCCAACTCCGTGCGCATGACACTCATCAATAACGATGTCAACCCCGACGCGCGCGCTTTCTTCATCATGCTGGCCGCCCACGACGGCCCGGAGACCGGCGAAGACGGGCCTACCCATCACGGCCTTTTCTGGATGTCGCTCTTCACCGCCTACCCGGGGATCAAAGTCTACAAGCCGCTGGACGCCAACGAAGCCATTGAGATGCTGTTCCTGGCCGCGCAACGCGGCGAGCCGGTGGTCTTTTCGGCCGTGCGGCCGGGAACCCCGGTCTTCAAGCGCGGCAACGGCGTACCCCCCGCGCGCGAAGCCGTCAACGGCGCTTACGTCTTCAAACCCTTCCGCGAAAATGGAAAGGCGAAGAAGGTGCTGGCGATCAGCGGCGGACAGGTGATGGCCAATACGCTCGAGATCCTGCCGGAGATCGAAGAGCGCTTCGACGTGAAGATTGTGGCCGTCACTTCGCCCCAACTCTACGAAGAACTGCGCCGCGACAATCCCGCCAAGGCGCGGGAAATCCTCGCCGACGACGAGCGGCAATACGTCGTAACGCTGCACAACGGCTGGCCCGGCTTCCTGTATCCGTTCCTGCTGCCCGCCGATTTCCAATCGCGCGTTTTCGGCATGGACCATTTCTCCCGCTCCGGTAAACCGGGCGAGATCTACCGCGCCGCGGAATTCGACGCCGTTGGGTTGAAGAAGAAAATCCTGGGCTAGCGAGGATGCTGTTCACTTGAGCCGGCGTCGGGGGTGGGACAGACGATCGGTTTTAGTCGTCTGTCGGCGCGGTGGTTTGGCCACACATTAACAGGGTCGAAAAAGCGGGGCGCCGGCTGGAAAGCCGGCGTTGCGGGCCGGAGGCCCGCTCCACGAACAGCGAGGCGCCCGGTTGGCTGTTCGGCGGGCGAGCCAAACCATGCCCCACAGGGCGAGATCTCATGGTGATGCGCGCTTGGCCTGGCGCCGCAAATCGTACACGTAGATCGAGTAGCCGATGCGGGCATCAGGCTCCATCTCATCGAGGCCGGCATACGCGGCGCCTCCGGCCGCCAGCCAGGTGACGCTGATGGCCGCAACGCAATCCAATTGATGCGCCGCGTCTTCATCGGGGACTGGGGGCAAGGCGCGGCTCCGGATGCCATAGTAAGCGAGATCAGCCATTCCGAAGTATGCGATACACACTTCGGGGATGCGATGGGCGTCGAGATAGCTCTTGAGGTATTTCACGTCCTGGCCCCAATCGAGGTTGGCATCCACCAGCACATGCCGCCCGCCAACCGGGCCGCCGGCGAGCGCGTTGAAGAAAGCGAGGTAATGCGGATGGATGCCGGCGGTTTCCACCACCAAGAGCAGGGCGCATAGCGCCGCGGTGGCCCAGCGCCACTTGGGCACTGGAGGAGCCAACACAACCGCCGCGGAAAGAATAAATAGAAAAGGATAGACCGGCAACAGATGCCGCTCGCCCGCGTTGAAATGCGACAGCAGGCTCACCCCGAAGTAACACGCCGGCGGAACTGCCAGCAGGAACCAGCGAAACCCGATATCACGCACTGGCAGGCGCTTCAGCCGCACCGGCGCCATCCCGAATGCCAGCGCGAACAAGGCCAACTCGCCCAATGGCGTCTTCGTGAGGAACGCCACCGGCGACATGTACCACCACCCGGTATGCGACAGGTGTCCGAGCAGGTAGCCGATCCACAAGCCCCGCTCGGTCTGTCTCAAGCCGATCTCCAACAGGCCACGAAAGAAGGCCGGCGCCGGAATGGGCAGGCCCGAACCACGCAGTGGACCGATGTCGAAACGGTACACCGCCAGGATGACCAGAGAAGCAATTGCGCCGGCGGCCAGCAAGGAACGCACGCATTCGCCGATCGAAAACGCGCGCCGCTCAAGCCAGCGGTGGACGGCATAGAGGAGCAGCATCACCGGGCCCAGCACCAGCGCGGAAAATTTGGTGGCGAGCGCCAACCCCAGCACCACGCCCGCAAGCCATAGGCGCTTGCGGGTGGGCTCCATCAGATACTCGCCCCACAGCATGGCGGCGGAAAAGATCATGAGCGCGGCGCCAACATCGTTCTTCATGTAGCGGCCATTGGCCAAAAAGTTTGGATCGCAGGCATACAGGAATACCGAGAAAAGCGCCACGCTTTCGCCGAAGTAACGCCTGGCCCAAAACGCGATGGTCACACCCAGCAGGATCGCGATGGCGATGGCGGAGCAGCGGCCCGCCATCAACATGGCGTCGGCGGGAACACGGTTGTGGTAGAGAAACTCGCGGCCGGCCTGCAAAGTTCCGTCAGTGGGAGCGGGGCTCGGCCGCAGCAACGCCACCGGAATGGCCCACAGCAACTTCAAGAGAGGCGGCTGTTCGGGCGTGACCGTAAAATGCCCAGTGGCGAGATAGGTATATCCCGACAAGAGCTGGTTGGATTCGTCGAAGGTCTGGCTCTCCTGGCGGGCGGTGGAGAATTGCAGGGCCGCCATAACGCCCAGGAGGATTACAACCATGGCCCAGAACCGCCCGGAGATCGTCACGCCCAGTATCCGCAACACAACACTATATGCAGGCAGAACCGCGATTGTCCATTTCGATAGGATGTCAGGAACACTTATTTCCGCTCGCCGCCTTTTCTTTGCAATTCGTCTTTAGTCGCGTTCCCGCGGGCGCGATTCACTCTTTCCCGCCCAAAACATTTCCTGTACATTATGTTATATGGAGAGCAGTCGCGATTCCTCCGTTTGGCAAACTCTCGCCGTGACCTTCGGGGGCGGTCTGGCCCTCGGCGCGGTGGGGATGAAACTCACTCAGAACGTCCGCCGACCAGCGGAAAACCCGCCCCAATTCGACGACCATCCGCTGGTCAACCGCCTGGCTGAAATCGAGCAGCGCCTCGCACGCGTCGAACACGCCCCCGCCCCAGCCGCGCAACTCGATCATAAGGTCCTTGAAGCGATCGTCGGCGCCGTGGACGCCAAGCTTCAGGAGCAGTCCAGCAGAATTGAGAGCCGTATCGCCGCCCTGGAAGCCAAAATGGCGATCGAGATGGGTGCGCTGCGCGCGCAGGACACCGCCGGCGCCGATTCCGCCAAGGCCCGCATTGAAGAAGTCCAGAGCCAGTTCCTCGAACAGATGCTGGTGCTCCGCACCGCCGTGGTGGACGAATTGAACCACTTCGGGGAAGCCGTTTCCACTCTCATAGAGGATCAGGTTTCCGTGGAAGTGAACGCCCGCACCAGTTCTCTGGAGCAAACCCTCGAGGCTCGCCTGGGCGCGGCCGCGGCGGAAGTCGTTGCCGCCCGCGTCGAAGAGAATCTCGCGCCTTTGCGCGCGGAGACAGCCCGGAAAGAGCAGGAACTGGCCGACCTCAAGAGCCGGCTGCAAGAGGCTGAGCAAAATGTGCTCGACGTCATCCTCGGTATCGGCCAGGTCTGCCGCCAGGCCGCGGAGCGCATCAACGGGCCCTCGCACTTATCGCCCGGCGCGGCCGCCGAAGCCGGCGATGCGCCCAAACCGCCGGCGCCCACGCCCATTGCTGCCGCGCCTCCAGCGATCGAAACCGACAGCGCCACGGGCATCGAACCTCCCAACTTCACGCAGCGAACCGCTCCGGGCCGTTTGTGGCGCATTCCGCTGGTTTCGTCGCTCGTGATCTCCACCACCGGACTCCTGCTGCTGCACTATCTGTAAGAACAGTGACGTTACAATGAAGGCATGTCTGGAATTTTATCGATTGCCGGCCGCGAGTTCCGCTCGCGTCTGATTGTAGGGACCGGAAAGTACCGCAGTTTTCAGGAGATGCAGCGCTGTCACGCGGCGAGCGGTGCGGAGATGGTCACGGTGGCCGTTCGACGCGTCAACCTCACCGACCGCTCCAAAGAGTCGATGCTTGATTACATCGACCGAACGAAGCTCTTCATCCTGCCTAATACCGCCGGTTGCTACACCACCGACGACGCCGTCCGCACCGCCATGCTGGCCCGCGAGGTGGGCCTTTCCAACTGGATCAAGCTGGAAGTCATCGGCGACGAGAAGACTCTTTTCCCCGACAATGCCGGCCTGCTCGAAGCCACCCGCATCCTGGTCAAGGAGGGCTTCGTGGTGCTGCCGTACACCAATGACGACATCGTGAACGCCCGCAAGTTAATCGACGCCGGCGCGGCCGCCGTCATGCCGCTGGCAGCACCCATCGGTTCCGGCATGGGGGTGCAGAATGCCATCAACCTGCGCATTTTCCGGGAGATGATCACCCAGGTCCCCATGATCGTGGACGCCGGGGTCGGCACGGCTTCCGACGCTGCCATCGCCATGGAACTCGGCGCCGACGGCGTGCTGATGAATACGGCCATTGCGGCCGCCGAAGACGCCGAAAAAATGGCGCGCGCCATGAATCTGGCCGTCGAAGCCGGCCGCCTGGCCTATGAAGCGGGCCGCATGCCCAGGAAGCTCTACGCCACAGCCAGCAGCCCCGTGACGGGAGTGATTGGCGCGTAGCGGCAACGCCAGGCGCCGTAACCTTTCCCCTCGTGTTACCATTCCGTTTTAATTCAGGGAGCTGATTCCGTGAAAGTATACGAAAGCAAGGACATCCGGAACGTCGGTGTGGTGGGCCACGGCGATTCCGGCAAGACCACGCTCACCGCCGGCCTGCTTTTCACCTCCGGCGCCACCAACCGTCTGCTGAGCGTCGACGAGGGCAACACCATCACCGATTTCGACGACGAGGAGGTTTCCCGCAAGATCTCCATCTCCACGGCGGTGGCTGTCGCCGAGTGGAAAAAGGTCAAAATCAACATCCTGGACACACCCGGCTACAACATCTTCATCAACGATACGCGCGCCGCCCTGGTGGCGGCCGACGCGGCGCTGGTCCTGGTGGATGGAGTGGCAGGCGTGGAAGTCCAGACCGAAAAAGTCTGGCGGTTTGCCGAGGATTTCAAGATTCCCCGCGCCGTCATTATCAATAAGCTCGACCGCGAACGCGCCGATTTTGAGCGCGCCCTCGCCAGTGTCCAGGAAAACTTCGGCCGCGCCGCGGTTCCCATTCAGATCCCCATCGGCTCCGAACGCGAATTCTCGGGAGTGGTCGACCTCATCGGCATGAAGGCCTACACCTACTCGCCGGATGGCGACGGCAAGGGCAAGGAGGCCGACATTCCCGCCTCGCTCGCCGACGCCGCCCAGAAGGCCCACGAAGCTCTTATCGAAATGGTGGCCGAAGGCAACGACGCCCTGATGGAAGAATTTTTCGACAAAGGCACCCTCCCGGTCGAGCACATTGTCGATGGCCTTCGCCAGGGCATTCGCGAGATGCGTATCTTCCCGGTATTGTGCGCTTCCGCACTCCACAACGTCGCGACTGACCTGATCCTGGATTTGATCGTCAATGACCTGCCCTCTCCCA
Organism: Bryobacterales bacterium; assembly: GCA_963842505.1. Taxonomy (GTDB): domain Bacteria; phylum Acidobacteriota; class Terriglobia; order Bryobacterales; family Bryobacteraceae; genus PALSA-129. The sequence continues at coordinate 1,092,269 of CAWJGZ010000001.1, read as the reverse complement.
CCGAGCGCGGCGCTGTCCCCGCCATCATCAACGGCGCCGAAGGCGAGCAGAAAATCTCCGCTAGCGGCCCGGCCTCTCTATTCGTATTCAAAACCACGGCCGATCCGTTCTCCGGCCGCATCACTTTCTTTAAGGTCTATACCGGCGTGGTCAAGAATGACGCCAACCTGCAGAATCTCACCCGGAACGCCCCCGAGCGCTTGGCCCACATCGCCAGTCCGCAAGGCAAGACCCTCCAGCCCGTCACTGAGGTGCAGGCCGGCGATATCGGCGCCGTTGCCAAACTAAAAGACACCCTCACCGGGGACACCCTTGCGGAAAAGGGCATCAATGTCAGCTATCCCCCGGTCAAACTGCCTGAGCCTTCCATTGCCTTCGCCATCGAAGCCAAGTCCCGCAACGACGAAGACCGCATGGGCAACGCCGTCCACCGCATCCTCGAAGAGGATCAGTCGCTGCGCTTCTACCGCGATCCGCAGACCCGCGAGTTCCTGCTCGCCGGCACCGGCCAGCAACACGTGGAGATCGTGGTCAGCCGCATGAAGAAGCGCTACGGCGTGGACGTCGCCCTCAAAGCACCCAAGATTCCCTACCGCGAAACCGTCCGCGGCAAGGCCGACGTGCAGGGCCGGCACAAGAAGCAGACCGGCGGCCACGGCCAGTTCGGCGATTGCTGGATCAGGATGGAGCCCCTCCCGCGCGGCGCCAACTTCGAATTCGCCAACGAGATCTTCGGCGGTTCGATCCCCAAGAACTTCATCCCGGCGGTCGAAAAGGGCATCGTCGAAGCCGCCGAGAAAGGTTACCTGGCCGGTTACCCGATGGTCGATTTCAAGGTGACCGTCTACGACGGCTCCTACCACGACGTGGATTCCTCCGAACTGGCTTTCAAACTGGCTGCCCGAAAAGCCTTCAAGGCCGCCATGCTGGAAGCCAAACCGGCTCTGCTCGAACCCATCATGAACGCTGAGATCCAGGCCCCGGTGGAGTACGCGGGCGACCTGATGGGCGACCTTAACGGCCGCCGCGGCCGCATCTCCGGCATGGAAACCAAGGGATCCACCCAGTTCATTCGCGCGCAGGTCCCCATGTCCGAAATGCTCAACTACCAGAACGATCTCACGGCCATGACCCAGGGCCGCGCATCCTTCACCATGGAGTTCGATCATTACGATTACGTTCCTCAACTCCAGTCCGAGAAGATCATCGCCGCCGCCAAAGCCGCCAAAGCCGGCGAAGAGGAAGAAGAGGAATAGGGAAGCGAGAAGACAGGAGTCAGAAGCTGGAAGCTGGACGCCGGAACCGGAAAGTTGAGGAGTGCGAGCAGGCTTCGGATTCTGTCTTCCGGCTCCTGTCTTCTGACTTCTTACCATCGACCGCTTTTGTCGATGTTGGCGCCGGCAGTTGCGCCGCCCTGTAACAGGGGTGTAGCCTTTTAGAGGTTCGACACGGGCGATGCCCGCGCAAGTTGTTTATTTTCATGGGACGAGATTACTGATGCACGTTCGAAGGAAACCGTTCGCCGGCGTATGCGTACTGGTCGCGCTGCTCGCAACCGCCGGGTGCTCCTTCAATCAGCCCTCGCGTTTCCGTTCTCCTTTCCTACCTCCCGGTCTGGCAGCCCCAGACCCGGCGCGGTTTGACGAGCCTCCCGAAATCAACCCCTTCATCGCTGAGATGCCGCCGTACCTGCTCACCAGCCTCCAGCTTACCGACCGCGCATCGCGCGCCGATCTCTCCGTGCAGCGCGCCAACGAGGCCTTCCAGCGCGGCAAGCAGGCGTATCAATCCAACGACATCCCTACCGCGCGCCGCGAATTCGATTCCGCCATAGACCTGCTCCTCGAGGCCTTCGACCAGGACCCCTCCAACCGCCAGGAGCTCGACAACAAGCTGGACGAAATGGCCGACGCCATCCACCGTTTCGACCTGGCCGGCATGGGCGCTTCCGCCGTGGTTGACGACGGGAAGTTCGAAAAAGCGCCCCTCGAGGACATCCTCGATATGACCTTTCCGGTGGATCCCAAGCTGAAAGACAAGGTCCGCGAGCAAGTCGCGGCCACCGTCTCCCAGCTCCCGCTCAGCGTCAACGACACGGTCCTCGGCTATATCAATTACTTCATGAACCATGGCCACAAGACCATCGTCAACGCCATCCAGCGTTCCGGCCGGTACCGCCCCATGATCCAGCGTATTTTGGATGAAGAAGGCGTGCCGCAGGAACTCATCCATCTGGCCCAGGCGGAGTCCGGCTTCATCCCCCGCGCCATGTCGAGCAAGGCGGCCGGCGGCATGTGGCAGTTCGTCAAGTTCCGCGGCAACGAGTACGGCCTCCACCAGACGCTCTTGACCGACGATCGCATGGACCCCGAAATGGCCACCCGCGCCGCCGCCCATCACCTCCACGATCTCTACTCGGAATTCGGCGACTGGTATCTCGCCATAGCGGCTTACAATTGCGGCCCGGTAGTGGTGGAAGGCGCTGTCGCCCGCACCGGCTACGCCGATTTCTGGGAACTGCGCAACCGGGGCGTTCTGCCCGCCGAAACCACCAATTACGTGCCCATCATTCTGGCCATGACCATCATGGAGAAAAATGCCGCCGAATATGGTCTCCAGAACATACAAATGGACCCGCCCGTGGACTACGATTCGGTGGAACTTTCCGCCAGGACCAGCTTCGCTTTAGTCTCCGATATCACCGAGACCCCGCTCTCCGAACTGGCCGCCCTCAATCCCGCGGTCCTGAAATCGGTCGCGCCGGCGGGTTACTCGCTGCACGTGCCCAAGGGTTCGGGCAACCAGTTGATGGCCGCCCTCCCACTGGTCCCGCCCGATCATCGCGATGCGTGGCGCATGCACCTTGTGGGCAATTCCGAGACCCTCGCCGACATCGCCAGACGGTACGCCGTCACCCCTTCCAGCATCGTTTCCGCCAACAATCTCAGCTCCCCCCAAGCCGAGCCCGGCGACCGGCTTCTGATCCCCGCCGTTCTGCGCGCCGCGCCGGCCTCCCAACGCCCGGCCGTCCTGACCGCCGCCCATCGGAAAGCCCCCCATGCGAGAATCACCCGGGCAAAATCCAAAACCGCCCCGAAATCCCGCGCCAAGTCCCCGGTGATCGTGGCTCGATCGCGAGCGCAATAACCTTTCCTAATTCTTTCGGAAATTCTCGTTTTTTCACTATTGCCTCGCCGCTAAAAAGGGGTATGCTATGGGTGATTACGAGCTGGCTACAGGAGGCTTGCCGAAATGGCTGATAGTTGGAAACTCGCCGCCAAGGACGAAGAAGAGATGGAAGACTTCCAGGACTACGAAGACGAAGAGCGCTCGGAACTGACCTCCAAACTCGACGACTACGACGAGGAAGAGGATGAGGATGACGAGGAAATTGAGATCGAGATGACCGTCTTGAGTCCCCTTGCTCCAGCGGCGCCCGTAGTGGATGCCGCTCCTCCCACCCCGCCCAAGAAACCCGTCAAGACAGCCTCGGCTTCCCATAAGGCGCCGGCCAAGAAGCCCGCCATCAAGAAAGCCCCGGCTAAGAAAGCCGCTAAAAAGGCTCTGCCGAAAAAGGCTGCCAAGAAAGCCGCTAGAAAGGCTCCGCCGAAAAAGACCGTCAAGAAAGCCGCTAAAAAGGCTCCGCCGAAAAAAGCCGCCAAGAAAACTGCAAAAAAAGCTGCGAAAAAAGCTGCGCCTAAGAAACCGGCTGTTAAAAAGCCAGCTCCCAAGAAGAAGGCGCCCAAGAAGAAGGCCAAGAAGCGCTAGCGTCGCCACCGACACTTGTTGGACGCCATTGTGAGGCGGCCAGCCGGCCAGAAGGCCGGTCCCACGCGGCGTCAGCTCTTCCTTACAAGCGCGAGTCTTGGCAATCCTCGAACGCGGTGCGCCCTATTCCTTATTCAGCACGCGCCGGCAACGCTCGAACAATTCCAGCAGCGCCTCGGCGTGTTCCTCCGCCGACCGCGCCACCGGTTTCCCCGAAAATCCGGTTGAACCCTGGGGTGACTTCCCATATCCCGTGGTCACCGCGATGAACTTCATCATTTCCACCGCTACTTCGTCCCTGCTTCGCGCCGGCGCGCTAGCCGCGTCGCTGTTTGATTGGTTGTCCTCCATCGGTCGTCCTCCTGTATGTTAAAACTCTAGGTTACTCGATACCATGCCGATTACGGCTGTGCGGCACGTGCGAAAAATGCGAGGCGGGGCCCAGTCGCATCTGCTTGAAGCGGATGACGGATGCTGGTATGTCGTCAAGTTCCGCAACAACCCGCAGCACCGGCGGATCCTGGTGAACGAACTGCTGTCCTCCGTCTTCCTCGGATACCTCAAAATCGCCGTTCCCGAAACTGCCCTCATCCGCGTCACCGCCGAATTCCTGGCGGCCAACCCCGAACTCCACCTCAGCCTCGGGACGCGCCGCATCCCCATCGAGCCCGGCTGGCACTTCGGCTCGCAGTACCCCGGCGACCCCAACCGCGTCGCGGTCTACGACTACCTGCCCGACGCCCTGCTTCCCCAGGTCGCCAATCTCGACGATTTCCGCGCCATTCTGGTCTTCGACAAATGGGTTGGCAATGCCGACGGCCGTCAGAGCATCTTCCACCGCGCCCTGGTCCACCGCACCGCGGACCGTGCCCCCGCATCCCGTCCCGGGTTCGTCGCCCGTATGATCGACCATGGCTTCGCTTTTAACGGCCCCAATTGGGACTTCCCCGAATCTCCCATCCAGGGCCTCTATCACAGGCGCATGGTCTACGAGTCGGTCCGCTCCCTGGACGATTTCCGCCCCTGGCTCGACCAGGTGGTTCACTTCCCCGAAGAAGTCGTCGATCAGGCGTGGAAGCGCATCCCTCCCGATTGGATCGACGGCGAGGAAGACGACCTCGTCCGGCTCCTGGACCGCCTGCTGGAACGCCGCAGCCGTCTACCGGATCTCATCTCAGCCTGCCGGGAAGCCCGCACCAATCCCTTCCCTAACTGGGCGGGAAGCGTTACGCGCTAAAATAGTCTTCGTGCTGCACCGTTTCGTACTTCACAATGACCGCATTTGCGAAGCCTCTGAACCTACCCTTTCGCCGGGCCAGGTGGGCCTGCTCTCCGGTTGGGGGGTCTTCAGTACGATCCGCGTCGTCGATGGCGTGCTGTTCGCCTTCGAGCGCCACTGGAATCGTATCTCCCGCGATGCCGCCGCTTTCCGCGTCCCACTCCTCAAGGGGCAGCGGGAGGTGCATCGCCAGTTGCTCGAGCTGATTGAAGCCAACCACGCCCGCAACGCGACCCTGCGTCTTATCATCGTCCGCAACACCGGCAGCATGTGGGAAGGCCCGTCGACCGGCCGTGCCGCCGACCTCATCGCGCTCACGGCCGATTCCAGAGAATGGGGCGCCACCGTCAAGCTGGCCTATCTAGCCAACGGCCGCCATGCCGGCAGCCCGTTTTCCGGCACCAAGATTCTCTCCTGGGCCTACAATCTCACTTGGGAGGAAGAGGCGCACGCGCGCGGGCTGGACGAACTGGTTCTGCTCAACGAACACGGCCACGTGGCGGAATGCGCGTCCGCCAACATCTTCGCTGCCGTCGGCAATCAGGTCTGGACCCCGCCGCTCAGCGCCGGCGGCCTGCCCGGCATCACGCGCGAGCTTCTGCTGGGCGAAGTCCATGTTCCGGGAATTGAGCTGATCGAAAAGGATCTGACCCCCTCCGATCTGGAAAGCGCCGACGAGGTATTTATCACCTCCACCACGCGCAATCTGCTCCCCGCCGTGGAAATCGATGGACGAAAGGTGGGCCGCACGGACCACGTCCGAGCGGCGCTATCGGCTGCCTTCGATGGGTACATCTCGCGTTACGTGGCGTTGCACAAGACCACGCCGGTAGCGCCGTAAGACTGGCTCCGGCCGGTCTTCTCGAATTACAAACACAGGTTGACGCAATTACGAACGGCGTGTGTGCTCCATGGCGTGCGGCAAATCAGAACGACCGGCCGGGAGGCCGGTCCCACATTAGGGCTGATTTCTACCGACAAAAAAGAAGTGGTTCCAAGTGATCCGATTCCCAGCCTCGCCCACCACCGGCATGCACGGCACTGAGCTTCGCGTTCAGGAGCGCCGGACGTTTCGCCTCTCTGCTCCCCTAAAGCCGTTTTCCCCAGCCTCAGGTTCAATGCTTCAAGACTCGCCGCAGCCTTCTTCCTTCTCTCCTCAACGGAGCCGGAACCTCGTAACGGCCTTTCCCTCGCCTCGAACGGCTGCCACCTCTCTGCGGCCTCCATTCCAGGGTCAATGTTCCCGGCCTGCTACTTCGCTCCCTGCCTCTCCGCTTCCCTGCCCGTTCGGCCCTTCTGCTCCATCACCTTCGCCGGTTCGCCCCGGTCAATGGCAACTTCTCCGCGTCTGGCCCGTTGCAGTTCCGCTTCAAGACTCGACCGGCCGCTTCCCCTGCCTCCACTCCCCTTCGGGACTCTTACATCCCTCTGGATCAAAGTGTTCAGCAGGATCCGCTGCCCGTCAGCTCACCTTCCGTCTACGCCCGATTTCCTCTCGCTCCCCGACGCCGGTTCTATTTCTAGGGTTGGCCTCGGATCACCGTTCCTGGTCCGCTACGTTTCCGGAGACTGACTGTTCCTCAAACCTCTTGGAACCTCCATCACTATGCACCCGGTAGGCTTTACGGGTCAATGCCAATTGTGCGAAGCGAGGCGCAAAATCCTCAAGATTTATCTCTCTTTGTTTCGAATGAGTTACAGGGAACGGGCGGTGGATCTCGTGTGGATAAAACAGGAGCCGCGGGTCTTGTTCTATTTCTTCAGCTTCAGAATCATCCCGGTATTGGTAGCCAGCCAGATATTGTCGTCGTCTGGCGCCGCCAGGAACGTCTGCACCGCTTCCGCCCGGTAATCCACTTCCATCGGATCCCATTTCGCGAGGTCCTTGCTGATCAGCACCTGCACCCTGCCGGGAATGATGCCGGCCATTTGGCCTGGTGGCACATTGCCCGCCAGGTACGCAGTCCCGTCCGCGGCCATCCAAACGTCGCTGACCGCAAACCTGGCGTCGTGATAGAGCGACCGGTTCTTGCCGGTGGTCCAATCGATCAAGTACGCCTCGCTCGGATAGCGGAACCCCGGTCCATACTCGATCAGCCCCAAACCGTTTCCATTGCCCTGCACACGAATCCGGGACACCGTGCCGAACAGCGACACCGAGTTTTGAATCCAGGTCTTGCCTCCGTCCCGCGTGGTTAGTGTATAGGAAAGATGCGGCGATTCCCGCCGGTGAAGGGCCGCCTGCGGGTCCACCCAATCGGGCCGGTCATAAAACGCGTTTCGCGGTGGAATATTCCATCCCGTGATCACACCCATCCGCGGGTTGGCGAACGCGATCCACGTATAGGCGCTGTAGTGCACGTCCCCCGGCTGTTGGGTCGCCACCGCCACGCGGTCCCATTTTTGGCCGCCATCGTGAGTTCCCAGCACGGTTTTCTTCGGCCCAACGGCCCACCCATTCTTGTCATCGGTGAAATAGACGCGGTCGATCTCTCCCGGCGGCTTGGGCAACTTCGTCCAGGTCTTGCCCATCTCGAGCGTCCGCCATACGCCCCTGGTCGTCACCAGCCAGCCCACGTTCTCATTGAGGAAAAACAGCGAAACCGGCATCTCTTTCAGCGGCAGCACCTGCCAGTGCGCGCCGCCATCGCTGGTCATCACGGAAGTCGGCTGCGGCTGGTGTTTCGCTGCCACGATCACTCCCACCGCAACGCCGCGCGCGGCCGACGGAAACTGCAAGTCCACAATTTCCAGGTGCGACTTGTCCTGATCGTAAAAATATTGGATCTGCCAGCGCTGTGCCGCGACCGTGGTCGCGCAGGCCGCCAGAAGGGAGACGCCCCAAACCGTCCGAGCAAATGCCGGAATCACCGTGCTCCTATTGTTTCATGGGAATCGGTCCGGAGGAAAGCACCAGTCCCACGTGATTGGCCGTCTCCACGGCCTTGGGGGCCATTCGCGCCAACACCAGCACGCAGCCGATCTGCTCGCCGACGGTGGTCAGCACTTCCAGCTCGCCGCCAGTGTGCTGGTGCGGCAAGCGGTGCTGTACGTTGATGACGCCCACCACGCGGTTGCGCGCGATCACCGGAGCCGAAAGAAACGCCTCAAAATTATCTTCTTCGAGTTCGCCGAATTTCTTGAACCGCGAATCCTTGTACACCTCGCGAGAGATTGCCACCAGGCGGCGCTCCCGCGCGACCCAGCCCGTCAAGCCTTCATCCCAGCGCATGCGCAGCTTGCCGATAGTCGAGGGGTGCGGCGTATTCGACGCGCACAGCACCAGATCGTCGCCATCCTGCAGGTAGATCAGGCACGAATCGCACTGCGTGAACTCCACCACCAGCGAAACCACCCCTTGCAATACATCTTGCAGGCTGAGGTCCTTGACCATGAAGCGGCTGATTTTTTGAAACAGCCGCAACTGCTGCTCGGTGCGTTGGAGGCGCACTTCCAGATCTTTGGCTTTGGCCACGACTCTATTATAGCTTCGGCCCGGCTGCACACCTGGTAACAACACCAGGACGCCCGATAGCTTGATAAACTGTAAACTGGATGAGAGCTTTTTCCAGTTCGTTGATGGCGCTGCTGATGGCCGCGGCCCTCTTCTTTGGAAACTGCCTCTCCTGCCCGCAAATGCTGCTGGCCGCGCAGTCGCATCAGCCGCGGCACAACTGCTGTCCCGGGCCGCGGCCGGTCTCGGCAAGCTGTCAATCCCAAGGCATGCAGCATTTCGTCAAAGCCGAAAGCGGCGGCCAGCCGTTCATTCCGCCGGCAGCCGCCGAGCTCATCGAGGCTCCCGCCTCGATCGTTCTTCCCAACGCCGCGCTGAGCGTTCCGTCCGTCGCCGGGGACGCCCCACCCGGCACTCTCTCTCTCCGCATCTAAACCTTTCCTCTGACCTGTTGGCGCGCACCCTCGCGTGCGCGGAATGGCCTTTTGGGCCCGGCCCTCGTGCCGTTACTGGTTCTTGAGGTGAAAGGATAATGACTCTAAAGCACTGTCTCTATCTCTTGGCTCTGCCAGCGCTGGCTGCCGCGCAACCTCTGTCCACGCTGGTCGACGAAGCGCTGCGCAATAACCGCGAGATCCTCGCCGCGCAGAAGCAATACGAAGCTGCCCGCCAGCGGCCCACCCAGCAGAGCAGCCTGCCGGATCCGATGATCTCACTCGGATACAACAGCGTCGGTAATCCCTTGCCGGGCGCCGGACTTGGCAACCAGGTGCTGGCAAACGTCGGCGTGATGGTTTCCCAGGAGGTGCCCTTCCCCGGGAAGCTCAAGCTCAAAGGCGACATGGCTTTCAAGGAAGCACAGGCCGAATCTCAGCAGTACCAAGCCGTGCAACTGGCCGTAATTTCCCGGCTGAAGCAGGCCTACTATCGGCTGCAATACGCCTACGCGGCTACCGATCTCCTGGTCCACGACCGCGACCTGCTGGAAAGGCTCTTGCAGGTGACCGAAGACCGCTATTCGGCCGGCCGCGCGGCCCAACAGGATGTGTTCAAGGCCCAAACGCAAACCAGTATTCTGGAAACGCGGCTGGTGAAACTCGAACAGGAGCGAAACAGCCGCGGCGCTGAGATCAACAGCATTCTGAATCGCGCGGCGGGCACGCCGGTCGGCCGGCCGGAAGATGTAAAGCCGAAGGAGTTGACGGCGACGCTCGAGGAACTACTGGCGGCCGCGCGCCGCAATTCGCCGATGCTAGGGCGCGATCAGAAGATGATCGAGCGCTCGGAACTGGCCGTCAACATGGCGCGCAAGGAGTATTATCCCGACGTCACACTCAACGCGGGATATTACAACATGGGATCGATGCCGCCCATGTATGAGGTGCGGGCGGACTTCCAAGTCCCGATCTACTTCTGGCGCAAACAGCGAGCCGGCGTGACCGAGCAAGTCAGCAATCTGTCGGAGGCGCGCCGGACGTACGAAGCCACGGACCAATCGCTGCGCTATCAGATCCAGGACGATTTCCTTATGGCGCAGGCTTCGGCACGGCTCATGAAGCTCTACAAACAGAATGTCGTGCCGCAAGGGAACCTGGCGCTGGAATCCTCTCTCTCCACTTACGAAACGGGAAGCGTGGATTTCCTGTCGGTGCTTTCCAACTTTTCGATGGTGCTCGATTATGAGCTGAATTACTACGACGAGGCGCTGAACTATGAGTTGGCGTTGAGCCGCCTCGAAGAGATGACGGGCCAAGCGCTCACGGACTGAGGCAATCAAATGAAAGCTATTCGAACAATCGGTTTCCTGTTGGCGATCGTAGCCGCCTTTGCGGGCGGGTACGTCTACAAGGCCGTAAAAGGCGGCGCGGCGTCCGCGGACAAAGGCGGCCGCAAGATCCTCTACTGGGTCGATCCCATGCACCCGGCATACAAATCCGACAAGCCGGGAATCGCGCCCGATTGCGGTATGAAGCTCGAACCGGTCTATGCCGACGGCGGCGCTATGCCGCCGGCAGCGCCGGCGGCGGAGCGCAAGGTGCTGTACTACCGCGATCCCGCGGCCCCCAACTACAGGTCTCAGCAGCCCGGGCTCAATCCGGAAACCGGCGACGAACTGGAGCCAGTCTACGCGGACGATGTTTCCGCGATGGAGGCCGGCACGGTCCAGATTACTCCGGAGAAGCAGCAACTGATTGGAGTGAAGTACGAACAAGTGGAAGCCGGCGGCGGCTCCCGCACCATCCGGGCAGCAGGCAAAGTGGCCATCGACGAGACTCGCATCGGCCACGTGCACACTAAGGTGGAGGGCTGGATCGACAAGGTGTTCGTCGACTTCACGGGCAAGCTGGTGGAGAAAGGCCAGCCGCTGCTGACGATTTACAGCCCGGACATGCTGGCGTCCGAGCGGGAGTTGCTTCTCGCCGCGAAAGCCACAACCATCATGCGGGACAGCGCGCTGGCGTCGGGTTTCGATCAGAGCGAGTCATTGCTTCGGGCGGCACGCCGGCGGCTGGAATTGTGGGATCTCAGCGAAGCGCAGATCGACCAGGTTCTGAAGACCGGAGAGGCGATCAAGAACATCACCTTGTACTCGCCCATGACCGGGTACATCACGGATCGCAAGGCCTTCCCGCAAGTAAAGGTCACACCCGACACGGACCTGTACACAATCGTGGATCTTAGCCGCGTCTGGATCATGGCGGACGTGTTCGAGTATGAGGCCCCGAACATCCACGTGGGCGAGGCGGCTCGCGTGTCCCTCCAGGCGCTTCCCGGCAGGAGCTTCAATGCCCGGATTGACTACCTCCAGCCGGAGGTCGATCCGATGACCCGGACTCTCAAAGTACGGCTCAATATGGACAACCCCGGCGTGATGCTTAAGCCCGATATGTACGCCGACGTCGAATTCCGTGTGAGTATTCCGTCGAAACTTACGGTACCGGCGGACGCAGTGCTCGACGCCGGGGAACGGAAGACGGTATTTGTCGATCGGGGCAACGGCTACTTCGAACCAAGGCAGGTCAAGACCGGCGAGCGCGAGGGCGACCGCATCCAAATTCTGTCGGGACTCAGCCGGGGTGAGCGGATTGTCACTTCGGGAAACTTCCTGATCGATTCCGAAAGCCAAATGAAAGCCGCCGCGTCGGGAATGGACGGGATGCCGGGGATGAGGCCCAAGAAACAATGATCAACGCCATCATTGAGATCTCGGCCCGCAACAAGATGATCGTCTTCCTCGCGGTCGCGGCGGCTGTGCTGGGCGGGCTGTGGTCGATGCGGACGGTGCCGCTCGACGCGCTGCCGGACATGAGCGACACCCAGGTGATCGTCTATTCGAGGTGGGATCGCAGTCCGGACATCATGGAAGACCAGGTGACGTACCCGCTGGTCACCGCGATGCTGGGCGCACCGAAAGTTAAGGATGTACGCGGGTTTTCGGACTTCGGGTACTCCTACGTGTACATCATCTTCGACGAAGGAACGGACATTTATTGGGCCCGCTCCCGCACGCTGGAATACCTCTCGAACGTTCTGCCGCGACTGCCCCAGGGAGTCCAAACCGAGCTTGGACCGGATGCCACCGGCATTGGATGGGTGTTTGAGTACGCCCTGATCGACACGACAGGCAAGCAGAGCCTCGCGGACCTGCGCAGTTACCAGGACTGGTATCTTCGCTACTACCTGAAATCGGTTCCCGGCGTCGCCGAGGTCGCGCCGCTGGGCGGCTTCGTCCGGCAGTACCAGGTCAACGTCGATCCAAACAAGCTGCAATCGTTCAACATTCCGATCGGCAAGGTAGTGGCGGCGGTGCGCGGCGGCAACAATGACGTCGGTGGCCGGCTGGTGGAATTCAGCGGCGCCGAGTACATGGTGCGCGGCCGCGGCTACGCGCAATCGGCCGAGGACATCGGCAAGATCGTATTGGCGAAAAGCCAGGACGGCGTTCCCATCCGTATATCCGACGTCGGAGAAGTGACTCTCGGACCCGACATCCGCCGCGGCGTGGCGGAGTGGAACGGAACGGGTGAGACCGCCGCCGGCATCGTAATCATGCGCCAGGGAGCGAACGCCCTGCAAGTGATCGAGCGTGTCAAGCAAAAGCTCAAAGACACCGAGGGCGGCCTTCCTCCGGGGGTCAAGATCGTTACCGCATACGACCGGTCCGAACTGATCCTGCGCTCCATCGACAACCTGAAGCATACGCTCACCGAAGAGTTGATCATCGTGGCCATCGTCATCATGATCTTCCTCTGGCACATCCCCAGCGCCACCATCCCGATCGTCACCATTCCCGTGGCAGTGATCATTTCATTCATCCCCATGAAGATGATGGGCCTGACATCCAACATCATGTCCCTGGGAGGGATCGCGATCGCTGTGGGGGCCATGGTGGACGCGGCCATCGTGGTGGTCGAGCAGACCCATAAAAAGCTCGAAGAATGGGAACGGACAGGCCGCAAGGGGGATTATCACCGGGTGGTGATCGACGCGGTCAAGGAAGTCGGCGGCCCGAGTTTCTTTGCGCTGCTGGTGATCGCAGCCGCCTTCCTGCCGGTGCTCACATTGGAAGCTCAGGAAGGCCGGTTGTTCAGGCCGCTTGCGTATACCAAGACGTTTTCGATGATCATTGCGGCGGTTCTGGCGATCACGCTCGACCCGGCCATGCGGCTGCTGTTTACCCACATGAAGAACTATAGATTCCGGCCGCGCTGGCTGGCTCGCGTGACGAACGCCGTTCTGGTGGGCACAGTCCATTCGGAAGAGACGCACCCGGTCAGCAAAATCCTGATCCGGTTGTACGCACCCGTGTGCGAGCTGGCATTGCGCTGGAAATGGTTGGTGATCGCCGGGGCCGTAGCTCTGGTGGTCGTCACCGTTCCGGTCTTCGAGAGGCTCGGCTCTGAGTTCATGCCGCCGCTCGATGAGGGATCGCTACTCTACATGCCTTCGACGCTCCCCGGCATTTCCGTCACGCAGGCCCAGCAGTTGCTGCAGGTGCAGGATCGCATCATCAAGCGGTTTCCCGAAGTATCCACCGTGCTAGGCAAGGCGGGCCGCGCCGAAACGTCCACCGACCCGGCTCCGTTCTCCATGATGGAGACGGTCATTGTTCTCAAGCCGGAGACCGAGTGGCGGAAAGTGGACACCTGGTACTCCTCCTGGGCGCCCCAATGGGCCAAGGCCATATTCCGGAGGTTCACGCCGGATCATATCTCAACCGATCAATTGGTGGAAGAGATGGACCAGGCACTCAAAATTCCCGGCGCCTCGAACGCATGGACCATGCCCATCAAGGCGCGCGTGGACATGCTTACCACGGGCATCCGTACGCCTGTGGGAATTAAGATCTACGGGGCTGACATCAAGAAGATCGAAGATCTTGGCGCCCAGATCGAGGCCTTGTTGCCCAAGGTGCGGGGCACACGAAGTGTTTTCTCGGAACGCACCAGCGGCGGCTACTTCCTCGATTTCAAGTGGAATCGCGACGAACTGGCGCGCTACGGCTTGAGCATTGACGACGTTCAGGACGTCGTCCTGAGCGCCATCGGCGGCGAGAACGTCACCACGACCATCGAGGGTCGCGAACGCTATCCCGTCAATGTGCGCTACATGCGGGATTACCGCGGCGATCCCGACAAATTGGGGCGCGTCCTGGTGCCGGCCATGGACGGCCGGACCCAAGTGCCGCTGGCGCAACTGGCCGGGATTCAGGTTGTGAGCGGCCCCGCGATGCTGCGAGACGAGAACGGCATGCTGAACGGTTACGTGTACGCCGACGTTGCCGGCCGGGATATCGGCAGCTATGTCGAGGAAGCGAAGAAGATAGTGCGCGACAACGTGAAACTCCCGTCCGGGTACTCGTTCGCTTGGAGCGGCCAGTACGAGGCCATGCAGCGTGTCCGTGAAAAGCTGATCGTGGTGTTTCCGCTCACGATGTTTCTGATCGTCACGTTGCTGTACATCAACACGAAGTCCATGACCCAGACCATGATTATCATCCTGGCCGTACCGTTCTCGGCCGTGGGCGCCATCTGGTTGCTGTACTTGCTCGGCTACAACATGAGCATCGGCGTGTGGGTCGGTTTGATCGCACTCATGGGCGTCGATGCCGAAACCGGCGTGTTCATGATGCTGTATCTGGATCTCGCTCACGATCAGGCGAAGGCGGAAGGCAAGCTCAAGAGTCTTGGAGACCTTCAAGCGGCGATCATGCATGGCGCGGTGAAAAGAATCCGCCCGAAGTTCATGACCGTCGCGACCATGTTCATGGGCTTGATACCGATCATGTGGTCCGTGGGAACGGGAGCCGATGTGATGAAGCGGATCGCCGCTCCGATGATCGGCGGAATCTTCACGTCATTCCTTCTGGAACTAGCGGTTTACCCGGCAATTTACGAGGTGTGGAAATGGAATTTCGAATTGAAAAAAGAGCTGTCGCGCTCTTAATGGGACTGGCTCTCGCGGCGCCGGCGGCGTTCGCCCAACATGAGTTTCGATACCAGGCGTGGCACGGTCACTCGCGGCCGCCGCACATCAAGAGGGCGGGCGGCATGGGCACGCTGACCATCACGGACGCGGGCGTACGGTTTGAAGAAGCCTACCAGGATGGAAAGAAACCGAAGCATCCGCACGCGTGGCGCTGGGCCTACCAGGACATCCAACAACTGAAGATGGGCCCCACGTCCCTGACTGTCCTGACATACCAGGACAACAAGTGGAAATTGGGAGCGGATCGGGAGTACAAATTCGACCTGGTCTCGGACAAGACGTTTGAAGATCCGTACCAGTTTCTCAAGAGCCGGCTCGACCAGCGATTTGTGGCTGAGATTCCGGACCGCATCTCAGCGGTCCTCTGGGAAATTCCCGTGAAGCACCTGCTCCGCTTCAGCGGCGGCGAGGGTGTGCTCCAAGTGGGGTCCGATGAGATCGTCTACCGGTCGGCGAAGAAGAGCGAGTCGCGGACATGGCGGTATTCGGATATCGATAACGTCAGCAGCTCCGGGCCGTTCGAGTTGACGATCACCACGTTCGAGCGCGCGAAGGCGCATTACGGGGACCGGAAAGGGTTCAATTTCGCACTGAAGCAGCCGCTTGAAGAAGCCCGCTATAACGACCTGTGGCTGCGACTGAACCAATCGAAGGGTCTGAAGATCCTCACGTTGTACGGGGAACACTGATTCCGCGGGTGGGCGGGCTCGGCGCCTTCGCGAGCCGCCTGCCGCGGGCAATCCGGCAAACTACTTGTCGAAAGCCGCGGCCGCCTGGCTGAACGGCATCACTTCGCCGCCGTGCTCCCGGGCAAACTGCACAGCCTCGCTCCGTTGGGCAAAAGTAATGAGGCTTGGCGCACAGCGGTCGTAATGCAGGCCGGCGGACTGCTTGTCGGCCTCGACCAATCCGTTTGTCCGCTCACACATATTGACATCGCTTGCCCTCACAACGTATGCGTTATCGGGCGCAAGCGCCTTCCCCGTGAGAAACGCCGTCAGTTGCGTGATACTGACCGGCTTGCCCGTCTGCTGGTGCTCAGACAGGGCACACGCGGGACAGCAGAAGACTCTGGAACGCCCGTCGATCGACGCCACCGTTCGGGAGTGAGCGTGAATCGGCCGTTTGCAGGCATAGCACTGATTGGCATCTGAATGGGCAAAGCTCTTCCGCTCCGCATACCCCAGAGCCAATACGGCAAGAAAGCAAGTCAACCCGATAAACCAAGCCCCTCGTTGCAGCATCAACCGATCGCCCCTATTAGGATTCTACGCCAAGTGTTCCGGGGGCGTGCCCGCAAGGGTTTTAACGGGCGTGCGGAATAAGAGTGGATGGCGTCGCGATCTCCCGGGAAACAAGCGATTCTGAGCGTACCAACTACACAGCTCCGTTAGCGAGCGGCAGGTCCGGATCGCGCGGCGGCCGCTCGCTCACGCTCGCGGTTCTGTTCCGGGGGCCGCGTTTATCCGCGTGAAATTGATTCGCAACGGTGCGCGGAATCCCAGGAGGGCGTAAACTACTCCGCCACGGCCTTCGACGCAATCAGTGCACGAATGCCGGCGAGGAACTCTTCCAGCGTCTTCACACCCTGGTCGCCGTGTTTGCGATTGCGCACGGCTACCTGGTGGTTCTGCTGTTCGCGGTCGCCCACCACCAGCATATACGGGACTTTTTGTAACTGCGCTTCGCGAATCTTCAGATTCACTTTCTCGCTGCGCTCGTCAATCGTCGTCCGGATGCCCGCGGCCTCCAGGGTCTTCGCCACCTGGCGCGCGTATTCGATCTGGCGGTCGGTAATCGGCAGGACCGTGGCCTGCACCGGGGCGAGCCACACCGGGAACGCGCCGGCGTACAACTCGATCAGGTAGGCGACCATGCGCTCCATGGTGCTGACCACGGCGCGGTGAATCATCACCGGACGATGTTCCTTGCCGTCCGCCCCGACGTATTTCAGCTCGAACTGGTTCGGCAGGTGAAAGTCCACCTGGACGGTCGAATAGGTTTCTTCATGCCCCATCACATCGGCAAGCTGGATGTCCAGCTTGGGGCCGTAAAAGGCGGCTTCGCCGCGCGCTTCCACATAGGGCAGCCCGAGCGAATCCAGGGCCTCGCGGAGCACCTTTTCGCCCAACTCCCACATGGCGTCGTTATCAACGTACTTTTCCTTGTCGGCCTTGTCGCGCAACGACAGGCGATAGGTGTATTGGGTGATGCCGAGATCGCGATAGACCTGCTCCACCAGTCTCATCACGCCGGAGAACTCTTCCTTGATCTGCTCCGGCGTGCAGAAGATGTGAGCATCGTTGAGCGTCATGGCGCGCACGCGGCTCAAACCGCTCAACGCGCCGGAGCGCTCGTAGCGGTACATGGTGCCAAGCTCGGCGATGCGCACCGGCAGGTCGCGGTAACTGCGCTGCTTCGATTCGTACACCAGAACGTGGTGCGGGCAGTTCATGGGCCGCAAAACCATCTGCTCGGTTTCCAGGTCCATGGGCGGGAACATGCTGTCCTGATAATGCGCCCAATGGCCCGACCGCTGGTACAGTTCGACCTTTGCCAGGTCGGGTGTATACACGTGCTGATACCCCGCGGCCCGTTCCTTTTCGAGAATGTAGTCTTCCAGCAACCGCCGCACCGTCGCGCCTTTTGGCAGCCAGAGCGGCAAGCCCGCGCCCACGGCCTCATTCACCGTAAACAGTTCGAGTTCTTTTCCCAGCCGCCGGTGGTCCCGCCGCTTGGCTTCCTCCAGACGGGCGAGGTACTCGTCCAGGTCTTTCTGGCTGAAGAAGGCGGTGCCGTAGATGCGCTGCAACTGCTTGTTGTGCTCGTCGCCTTTCCAGTAGGCGCCGGCGATGGAGAGCAGCTTGAAGGCTTTGATCTTGGAGGTGTCGGGCACGTGCGGCCCGCGGCAGAAGTCGATAAAGTAAGGGCCGAGGGTGTACTCGCTGAAGACGTCGCCGGCGCGTTCGCTGATCAGCTCGCATTTCATCCAGGCGTCGCCATATTTCCTGAGGCCCTCTTCCTTTTTGGTATACACGCGCTCGTAGGGGAGATTGCGCTTCTGGATCTCCCACATTTTCTTTTCGATCTTCTCGAGGTCTTCGGGCGTAAAGGGCGTGGCGCGGTCGAAATCGTAATAAAAGCCGTTCTCGATGGGCGGACCAATTCCCAGCTTGGTCTCCGGGAACAGTTCGAGCACGGCGGCCGCCAGCAGGTGCGCGGTGGAATGGCGGTAGACCTGGAGCGCTTCGGGATCTTTGTTAGTGAGGATCTGCAAGGCGGCATCGTTTTCGATGGGACGTGTGAGATCGTACAACTCGCCGTTGAGGCGGGCGACGATGGCGGCATCCGCCAGCCGCGGGCTGATGGCCCTGGCAATATCGATGGGCCGAATACCGGCTTCCACCGACCGCTGGCTGCCGTCGGGCAGGGTAATGGCAATGTTGCTCATAGGGAAATTTCAGCGTACACCTCGGGACGGCTGTCACGCAATGAGCTTGCGATATGATGGTGAAGATGGCGATGCCCGTTTCAAGCCAGACCGGAGCCGACGAATCGACCCTTGTGGCGCAGTCCCGCCAAGGCGACACCGTGGCGTTCGGGGAACTGGTGCGGCGTTACGAAGCGAAGATCTTCCGGCTGGCCCAGCACGTGACGCAAAATCGCGAAGACGCCGAGGACGTGCTGCAGGAAACTTTCATGAAGGCGCACGAGCACCTTGACCAGTTCCAGGGGAATTCCAAATTCTATACCTGGATCGTGCGCATTGCGGTCAACCAGGCGCTGATGAAACTGCGCCGCCGGAAGACCGACAAATCGGTGTCGCTCGACGAGGCCATCGACACCGGCGAAGACACCATCGTGCGCGAGATTGCGGCCTGGGACGAGAACCCGGAGCAACGCTTCTCGCGGGAAGAACTTGGCGCGATTCTGGATATGGCCGTCGAGAATCTGGAACCGCCTTACCGTTCGGTATTCGTGCTGCGCGACATTGAAGAGTTGTCCACCGAGGAGACCGCGGATGCGCTGGGCCTCTCCATACCGGCGGTAAAGAGCAGGCTGCTGCGAGCCCGCTTGCAGTTGCGCGAGAAGTTGACTCGCTACTTCAAACGCAAGGGGGACGACGCCTTTGCTTACATGTAAAGACTTCCTGAAGGAACTGAGCGACTACCTGGACGAGACCGTCGATAAGGAAGTGCTGGCCAAACTGGAGCGCCATATGGCCGAGTGCCCGAACTGCTGGGTGATCGCCGACACGACGCGGAAGACCATCCGGATTTACAAGGGGATGGATCCGCACCCGCTGCCGTTTGATGTGGAATCGCGGCTGATGCGGGCGCTCGAAAAGAAGATCGCAGCCGGGAAAAGCTAGCCCGCTTTTCTCACCAGGTTTCGTCGCCGAGGCGCGTCAGAAGGCTGTGGATACGAGGCGCGCGCCGCTCAGCGCGCGCAGGCATACTTGAACAGTATGTCGAGCACGCTGAGCAAGCGCAACGAAGTGGACGCGGCCTGATCACGCGCCGCAGCAGAAAGCTGGTGAGAAATGCGGGCTAGGGGCAATGCTGTTCACTTAAGCTGGCGTCGGGGGTGGGACAGACGATCGGTTTTAGTCGTCTGTCAAGCGCCCTCTTCAGCTAAGCATGACAGGGTCGAAACAGCGGGGCGCCGGCTGGAAAGCCGGCGTTGCGGGCCGGAGGCCCATAAGCGCTAAGATAAGAAACAAGTTTTTGGCTATAGGGAGTCCGGTCCGAGGACATAGGGGAACTGTCCGCGAATGGCGCGGTTGAAGTAGTCGCCTTTCGACGGCGCGCGGAGCAGCGCCTCGTGCACCGCGGCGGGAACTCGAGAGAATTGGTAGATGGTCTGATCGTGGAACTGCAATCGAAGGAGCCCGCCGCCGGCTTCATAGGCAACGGTAGCGAGCGCTGCAGATTGAACAGGCGTGGGTGGCATAAGGTTTCACCTCAGTTGTGAGAGTTGCGGCTTCCGTTTACGGTTTCGTTCGCCTAGCGCGGCAGCGATTTGATTCCAGCGGGCCAGAACCAACTGTAGTTCGATAGAGGGCTGGATCGCGCCGATTACCCGATGGAAGGCAAATTGGAATTCACGCCACCGACTGCGAATCGGCGGATTCGGGCAGGTAGTAGCCCCAGGGGGAGATAGCGCTCCCGACGCGGGCGAGCTTCTGGCTCAGCAGCGCCACCAACAACTTTCCATACAACCAGGCGCGGCTGCTCTGGTCATCCTGTTTGGGAACGTGACCCAATTGAACGATGGACTTCAAACGCTTGAAGGTCAACTCGATCTGCCAGCGAAGCCGATAGCATTCCAGGACTTGTCGCGTGGTGGCGACCTGATTCGGCAACGTCGTGAACACTAAGATATAGCAAGCCTGCTCTCGTGTTTCCGGCGTAGCCTTGCTCTTGCCTTGTTGCTGCTTGCGCGTGAGCCTGCGTTGCGCTTTCTGCACCGCCGCTTCGCTCTTGCGAACCACGCACAGGCGTCCGGGGATCTTGCGTTCTCCCGACCATGCCCATACCCGCCACTCCGCCATGGTTCCAGCTTGTTGCAACGTCTTCAACTTCTTGTGTAGCGGAAAGGGGTGTCCTCGCTCATTCAGCAGCGGCAAGGAAGTGGGATTCAGACGCACGCAAACATCGGCGCCCTGTCCGACCACCGCCGCGACACCGGGCGCGTGGCTGTAGCCGGCGTCGCCCATCACCACTTCGCCGCGCTGAAATGCAAAGCGTCCGAATCTCTCTCCCGCATTCTTGCCCCGCATCGCCGTCAGTTCGAAATGATCACACTCCAAACTCGGCAATCGCAGGCTGTAGTGGATGCGCCACTGTCCCCCGGTCTTGCCTGGTTCCTTCACCACGGTCGCATCCAACAAGCGAACCGGTCGTCCCTTGAGTGCCGGCTCCAGATTCACTCCGTTGTCCTGCCACAACTGCTGACACATCTGCCGCAGCCAATCCTCTGCCTGCCGCAGTCGGTTCAACAGCGTCACGTCGGACACATTGGCGATGCCTGCCAATTTCGCGTGCACCGCCGTCTCCCGCAACGACCAGCCGCAGCCCACATGTAGCAGTAACGTGCGCAACAGGTCGTTCAACGACTCCAATCCGCGCAGGCGCGTCACGGCACCCGTGCTCCTGGCCAACTCCACCCAATCGGCCGGAAACAAACCAAGCAGCACTTGCCAGTCTTCGCGCATGGCTGTCATGAACTGAGCTTAACCCCAGTCGCGATTCGGGTCAATCATTATCTTAGCGCTTATGGGCCGGAGGCCCGCTCCACGAGCAACGAGGCTCGGCGCACTCTTTCATGAAATTTCGCGGGCCGACGGCCCTCTGCAACAGGCCACGAAAGGCGATGGCCTTTACCACTTAACTGAACAGTATTGGGGCTAGGGGACTACTTGATGGCCATCGTGACCTTCGCTTGAGTGTTCACGGCCGTGCCGCCGGTTCCCAACGTCACCACCACCAGGGCATTTCCGGAAGCGACTCCCGCGGGCACCGGCACGTTTACTTGCATGAGGCCGGGCACGGACCCGAGAGGCGCCTGGGCAACCGCGCCGGGCGCCGCCAATCCGCCGATGGTGACGGACACCGGCAGAAACGGCGAAACGTTCCCGCTGATGAGGTTGACTTCAGTCGCGCCGGGATTGCACCAACTGCCTGGCGTGGAGCCGCTCGCCGGGATATCGACGCAATTGGTCACGCCGTAGCCGGTCAGATAGAGCACGGCAATCGTGGTGCCGCTGATGGCCGGGTTCTTGGAGCCGTTTATGGAGTAATTGGCCGCCACCGGATCGTAATTCAGGATCGCGCCCTGTCCGGTTCCCGAGGCGTCCATGGTAAACAGGCCGGGATTGGCAGCCACTACATTGACTGGCGTCGGACTCGCCACGGTGATTGAGTTGTAAGTGACGGCCAGTTCCACCTGGTTGCCGATTTTGGCCGCGACCTCGAAGGGCACGATGCAACTGACCTCGTCGACACTGGTATAGAGCAAGGGCGCGAAGACGCCATCTATGGTGACGGACGTCTGGGCCGTGCCGCTGGCCGGCAGGCTGGTTGCAAGCGGGTCCTGCACCGTCAAGGGAACGAGAACCGAAGGCCCCAGGCCCAAGCCGAAAATTGTGATGATCTCGCCCGGAGCGACGTTGCCGGCCGCATAGCTGGCGGCATCGGTGACGGCCGTCACTTGCGGCCCTGGCATATAGACGATGAATGTGGAAGCAGCGGTGGTAACAGAAGGCCCGGCCGCGGTTGGAGTAGTTATGGTGATGGGCAAGCTGGCGGCGGCGGTCATCAGGGCGGCCGGAATGGTGATCAGCATGGCATTCGAGCTGAGCACATTGGGCGTTGCGAGTTTAACCGATCCGATGGAAGCGGTAGAGGTGCCGAAGAAACTCGACCCGCTTATCGTAACCACCATGTTCGGCGAATTGATCAGGGCGCCGGGCGGCCACAGACCGGTTACGACAGGTGTCCCCGCCTTTACGTTCAACGTGACCGCGACGGTGACCGCGGCGATGGCCGTATTGGACGGGGTGAACTTGATGCTTGCCGAGTAACTGCCCGGGGCGAGCCCGGTGGGGTTCACGCTGACGTTGATGGTTGAGGGAATCCCCGCGATCGAAATGCTGCCGCTGTATTGCGCCGAGAGCCATGTGCCTCCCGAGACCGCGATGGCGGCCTCGATGGCCGCCCCCGTGCTGGTAAGCACCAGAGGCTGAGCCGGCGGAAAGGCCGCTTGATCGGTGAAATAGGTAAATGCCATGGTCGCCGGGCTGAGCTGCAGGGTGGGCGGAGGGGCACTCACTTCCAGGGTGACGCTATACGTCTGAACGGCTGTGTTGGCCTGCGGCGCATTCACCGTGATGGCGGCTAGCTGCCCGCCCGGAGGCAGAGACGTGGGGTTGACATAAACCTTGATGCTGGCCGGCGTGGTGCCGGAATAGGCCGAGAGACTGATCCAGGGCGACGCAATCTGCGGGATGGTGAAGCTCAGCGCGGTCCCGGTGCTTTTGATCTGTAAGGTCTGCGCCGCGGGCAAGGCGTTGCCTATGGTGTACTGGAAGTCGATGGTTGCGGGAGAAAAAGTAAGATCCGGAGTGGTTGCGTAGGCGAGATTCACACCCTGGATGAGCAGAATTGCCAGCAGTGCGAGGTGGCGGACATGCACCGCGCGCGTGTGTTCACAGTTCATTTGATTTCACCAGCCTGTACCGCCGCGGGACAGGCGCCTTCCGATATCCATATCGGCGGATGCGACGGGGAACTGTAGCCGCCGTTCGCGGCAACCGGCCCGAATCCGGGCCGCCCGGCTCCAACCCGGATGGAGCAGTCTTCCAGCCGATTCACCATGCTATGCTGAACTCGGATGTTCTCTCGCCAGCGTAAAGCCCGTGTTTTGTTTGGGCTATCGGATCTCATCCTGGTCACGGCAGCTTTTGAGGCGGCGTATCAGACGCGCGCCTGGCTGCCCCTGCAACATCCGTTCTTTCTGACGGTCCAACAGAAGGCGCTGGTGCTCGGCTTCTCTCTGGTGGCCTGGGTTGTCATCGCGCTCTGGCTGGAGATGTACGACAAGCTGGATTCCGGCCATCCGCGCATCATCCTGCGGGATTCCTTCCGGCAATGCCTGTACGGCACGGTCTGTCTGGTGGTTTTCGAGTATCTGTTGCGCATGGAACTCAGCCGCCCCTTCCTGACGCTGTTTTCGGCGTATGCCTGGGTGCTGCTGCTGCTGTTCCGGCTGACGGCGGGACGGGTGGTAGGGGTCCTCCGGCGGGAATTTGCGGCGCCGCACTACGTGATGGTGGTGGGAACGGGCGAGCGCGCGCTGCGCATAGGACGGCTGCTGGAGGAATCGGCCGTGTATGGCATACGGCTGCGCGGGTTCCTGAGCGAACAGGCAGGCGGGGCGCCGGCGGAGATCGCATTGGAAGCGGCGTATCCGGTGCGGCCGATCGGGGAACTGCCGTCGATTCTGCGGCAGCACGTGGTGGACGAAGTGGTCTTCGCGGTGGGAAGCGAAAGCCTGGCCGATCTGGAAGAAATCTTCCTGCTGTGCGACGAAGAGGGTGTGCGCACGCGTGTGGCCGTGGATTTTTTTCCGCACGTCAACAGCACGGTTTCGCTCGACCGGTTCGAAAGCATTCCGCTGCTCACGTTTTCGGCGGCGCCCTACGATGAAATCCGGCTGCTGGTGAAGCGCTCGACGGACGTGGCGATCGCGGCGGCGGGCCTGCTAGTGCTGGCGCCGTTGATGGCGCTGACTGCGCTGCTGATCCGTCTGACATCGCCGGGGCCGGCCATTTTCCGGCAGGTGCGGTGCGGGCTGAACGGGCGGCGCTTCGTGTTCTACAAGTTCCGCTCGATGGTGGAAAACGCGGAGGATCTGAAGCCTGCCCTGGCGCACCTGAACGCGCGAGACGAGGTGGTGTTCAAGATTCCGGACGATCCGCGGCTGACGGCGGTGGGGCGGTACCTGCGCAAGTTCTCGATCGACGAATGGCCGCAGTTGTGGAACGTGCTGCGGGGCGATATGTCGCTGGTGGGCCCGCGGCCGGCCGTGCAGAGCGAGGTGGATCAATATCAACGGTGGCAGCGGAGGCGTTTGCGGATGCGGCCGGGCCTGACCTGCCTGTGGGCGATTTCCGGGCGCGACCAGGTGGATTTCGAGACCTGGATGAAGATGGATATGCAGTACATCGACAACTGGTCCCTGGCGCTCGACTGGAAGATTCTGCTACGCACCATCCCGCGCGTGCTGACGGGCCGCGGCGCGAACTGACGGCGCCCGTATTACAATAGATCCCCAAATGGGGCGCCTCGGAATCCGGTTGGCCGCGTTGCTGCTGGCAGCTTCGCTCGTGCAGGCGAAGCGTCTGCCCATCCGGACTTACACCACAGCCGACGGTCTGGCCCGGGATTACATCCGCTGCATCGTCCAGGACTCGCACGGCTTTCTCTGGTTTTGCACGGCCGAAGGGCTTTCGCGCTTCGACGGATACCAGTTCACCAATTACCACACCGAGCAGGGCCTGCCCGGTAATGTGGTCACCGACTTTCTGGAGACGCGCAAGGGCGATTACTGGATCTCCACCACCGATGGGCTCGCCCGGTTCGACCCGAAAGGCGCGGGCGCGTCCCGATTCCACCGTTATCCGCTGGGCGGCAAGGACAAACTGGAGCTGGTTGCGGCGCGGGAGGACGGCGCGGGTGGAATCTGGTGTGGCACGCGCAACGGCGAAGGCGTCTTTTACCTGGGGCCGAAAGATACCGCCTTTCGCCGCGTCGACGTGCCGATGACCGAACCGTTCGTGACGGCGCTCGAGATTGACCGGCGCGGAGCCCTGTGGGTGGGCACGCTGAATGGACTCTACCGCCGCGATCCGGACGGAACAACGCGGGCATACAGCACCGCGGACGGCCTGCCGAACACGTCCATTATGGCTTTGCTGGAAGACCGCGAGGGCGGATTGTGGGTAGGGACGCGGCGCGGCCTGGTGCGTATGGACGCCGCGTCGAAGCCCGCGCGAGTGTACTTGACGAAGGACGGTTTGCCCGGTGCGCGCATCGAATCGCTGCTCGAAACCTCGGATGGAAAGCTGTGGGTGGGAACGGTCGACGGTCTCGCCGAATGGACTCCCTCGCAGCCGGTGGACGGGCGCGAGTTCCAGGGTTACACGGCGGCGCAGGGGTTGAGCGCCAAAACGGTGGGCGCGCTGGCCGAAGATCGCGATGGGAATCTCTGGATCGGCACGTTCGGCTCCGGCGCGATGAAGATGGCCCGCAACGGGTTCACCACCTACACGGAAACGGATGGAGTCCCTTCGGTGGCATCGCTCATGGAAAGCCGGCGAGGCGAACTGTGCATCGCGTACCGGACCAAGGACAGCCTGCTCCTGGCAAAGTTCGACGGCCGGAGGTTCATTCCCATCCGGCCGGCCTGGCCCAGCCAGATCGCCTATTTTGGATGGGGCCGGGGACAGGACGTGGTGCAAGACCGGGCCGGAGAATGGTGGATCGCGACCGGCCACGGACTCCTCCGGTTTGCCGGCACGGATAGCGTGGAAGGCCTGGCGGGCGCGCGTCCCAAAGCCATCTACACCAGGCGCGATGGACTTGCCGGCGACGAAATCTTCGCGGTGTTCGCAGACTCGCGCGACGGCATCTGGATCGGGACCATTGGCCTGGGGAATCAAGATGGCCTGGCATACTGGGACCGGAACAGCGAGCGCGTGCATGCTTTCTCCGAGGCGGATGGCCTGCCCGCGAAGCCGGTTCCGACCGCCATCGCCGAGGACCGCGGAGGCGACATCTGGGTGGGCCTGTACCACGGCGGCGTGGCGCGCTATCGCCAGGGCCGGTTCACGGTATTCGGAGAGCGCGATGGCGTTTCCGGCGTTCCGGGGTCGCTCTTCGCCGATTCCGCGGGGCGGCTGTGGATCGGGAGCTCGCGGGGCCTGGTCCGCATCGACGATCCCGCCGCGGACCGGCCGCGCCTGGTTGTCTACGGCGCCGCGCAAGGCCTCTCGAGCAGCGATATCGGCGGGCTGGCCGAAGACCGCTGGGGACGCATCTATGCCGCCACGGGCCGCGGCATCGACCGGTTCGAGCCGCAACCCGCGGGACTGGGCCGCATCCAGCGGTACACCACCGCGGATGGCGTCGCTCCGGGCGCGCTCGACCTGGCGTTTCGAGACCGGCAGGGAAGCATGTGGTTCAGCACGCCGTTGGGACTCTCGCAGCTTGTTCCCACGGTGGACCGCCCGCAATCCCCGCCCCCCGTGCTGGTTACCGGCGTCAGCGTGGGCGGCGTGGCGCGGGCCATCTCCGACCTGGGACAAACCGCCGTTTCCGGGTTGCGTTTGCCGCAAAGCCCGCTGCGCGTGGACTACGTGGGCCTGGGTTTTTTGCCCGGCGAGACGCTGCGCTATCAATACATGCTGGAAGGCGCGGATCGCGATTGGAGCGCGCCAACCGATCAGCGCACGGTCATCTACGCCAGGCTGGCGTCGGGAAACTATCGCTTCCTGGTGCGCGCGGTGACCGGCGGCGGAATCTCCAGCCCGCAACCCGCCAGCGTGGTCTTCACCATCCTGCCGCCGGTGTGGCGTTCGTGGTGGTTCCTGCTGGCCTGCGGGACAGCGGCCACGCTGCTGATGTACACGCTGTACCGCTACCGGCTGGCGCAGTTGCTGGCGGTGGCCAACCTGCGGACGCGCATCGCGACCGACCTGCATGACGATATCGGAGCGAGTCTCTCGCAGATCGCGATTCTGAGCGAAGTGGCGCGGCGGGGAGCGGAAGAGGATGCGCGCCATGCGACGCCGCTCGCGGAGATCGCGGGGATTTCGCGGGAGCTGGTGGATTCCATGAGCGACATCGTGTGGGCCATCAATCCCGAGCACGACCGGCTCAGCAACCTGGTGTACCGCATGCGGCGATTCGCAACCGACCTGCTGGGCGCGCAAGGGATGGCGCTCGAGTTTCGCTCGTCGGTGGCCGACCACGACTTGCGGATCGGCGCCAATGTCCGGCGCCAGATTTACCTGATCTTCAAGGAGGGAATCCACAATATCGCGCGGCATTCGGGCGCGAGCCGCGTGGAAGTGGAATTCGATCGCGCGGGAGATGGCCTGGTTTTGCGCTTGAATGACAACGGCAAGGGTTTCGATGTGGGCGCGGAAAGCGACGGCCATGGATTGATCAGCATCCGCAAGCGTGCCGCCGCTTTGGACGGCGAGGTGGAATGGCAGTCGGCATTGGGCCAGGGGACGACGCTGCGGATGACCGTGCGACTGGAGCCAACCAGGAACCTAGCACTGTTGAGGGGCAGAATGACCGGGCGTTTCCGGTAGGCTGGTAGCTTGGTAATCAACGGATCAACGAAGCCGCGGGAGACTGGCGGACCGATCAGCGTGGCGATCATCGAAGATGACCGGCGCATTCGCGACGGTCTGGGTACGCTCATCAACGGCACGGGCGGTTACCGCTGCCGCCTGGCGTTCCGGTCCATGGAGGATGCGCTGGCGCGCACCTGGAGCGAAGTGCCGGATGTCGCCCTGGTGGACATCGGGCTGCCCGGCATGTCGGGCACCGATGGCCTTTCGCGTCTGCGGGAACGGTATCCCCGGATGGCGCTGCTGATGCTCACGGTCTACGAGGATGATGAGCGGATCTTCGAAGCTCTGTGCGCCGGTGCCAGCGGCTATCTGCTCAAGAAGACCCCGCCCGACAAGCTGCTGGAGTGCCTGGGGGAAGTGTTGCGAGGCGGCGCGCCGATGTCGCCGGAAGTGGCGCGTCGGGTGCTGCGGCTGTTTCGCGAAATCCGCCCTCCGGAGCGTGTGGAATACGACCTGACGCCACATGAATTGCGCCTGCTGAAACTCCTGGTGGAAGGCCACAATTATCAGAGCGCGGCGGGCGAGTTGGGTGTGAGTTTCAGCACCATCAACTTCCACATGCAGAACATCTACGGGAAGCTGCAAGTGCATTCCAAATCGGAAGCGGTAGCCAAGGCGCTCCGCCATCGGCTGGTGAAGTAGGTCACATCATCGCCAAGCCGGACGGGCGTCCGGCCCGGTCCGGGGAAACTGCTCCACCGGTGACTAGCAGTGTTGATGGTCCGCGGCGGGCGGCGCGTCTGTACAATTCTCTCAATGAATCCTGGAGGGGGATTTCTTCTTGCACGCACTGCCGCGCTAATCGCGCTGGCCGGGCTGCCGGCGGCGTTCGCGCAGCCTCCAGCGCTCCTGTATATCCCAAACTCCTCCGTCAAGCTCTATCAGGTGAACGGCGATTGCGACTGGGTCGCGTGGGACGCCACCATCGCCAGCAAAACGCCCACCTGCAAACCTACCGTCAGCCAGACGGCCACCAAGGCCGATGTATTGGGCGACGACGTCCCCGTGGCGTTTGAGAACAACGGCGAACTGATCGTCACCTTCGGCGACACCATCGGCGCGGCCGGATACGGCGCCTGGACCACCGTGCAGAATTCATTTCTATGGCAAGCCCACGATCCCATTGCACGAAGCACCACCGCGAACGCATCGGACGGGCTGCTGCTCAATTTTTTTCTGAACGGCACCCACGGCCTGGAAGTCCAACCGCCGCCGCAACCCGACGGGACGCCCGTCAATATGGGAATCGATGATGTTCCGAACACCGGCGTCAGCCTGAACGGCACGATCTATCTGGGCATCAAGACCGGCAACGTGAGCCTGGGAACCGGCAACAACGATCAAAGCAACGATTACTCCGTCCTGGCGACTTTCAATGAGACCACGGAGACCTTCAACTCCGGGCGCACCATCTCGACTCTGCCCGGAGGACACTTCACGGGCCCGGCATTCTACCTGGCGCCGGCAGGCGTTCTGGGTACTCCTCCGCCGGTATCGCCCGAACCGGTGATGTTGATTTTCGGCTTGGGAGGATTCCGCGCCAGCAACATTTATCTGTCCATCATCCCCTCGACGGAGTTCTCGAGCGGCGTCGATCAGAACGGCAACGGGGCCACCCGATATTTCGCGGGGATGAACAATGCCCAGCCCGCCTGGTCCTCAAGCGAATCGAGCGCGGTTCCCATCGTCACCGACCTCGACCCCGCCAACCCGACCATCGGCAATGTCTCCGTCTTCTATTCGCAGCCGCTCGGCCTCTGGCTCATGGTGTACGACGAACACACGGGATTGCTCTCCGCCAAAGGCATTTATTTCACGTATGCCGCGAAGCCCTGGGGTCCGTGGAGCACGCCGCAGCTCGTCTTCAACGGTTGCCGCGACAAAGGATATGGAAATTTCATCTTTTATTACTACGCCACCGCGGCTCAGAACCAGTGCCCCAGCGCCATGCCCGCCGGCGTCACCTCCGCTCCCGGCTCCGCGGGTCCGGCCGGTCCCACCATCGGCGATCAGACGGTAAACGATCCCAACACGACCCAGGGCGACCCGTACGCTCCTGAACTCGTCGAGCGCTTCACCATCATTTCCGGCAATACGCTGAAGCTGTTTTACATGCTTGCCACGTGGAACCCGTACGCGGTGGTCATGATGGAATCGGATTTCAACATCGCTTACGGTCCGGTCATTTCAGAAGTCGCCAATGCGGAAGGCGAAAACCCCACCATCGCGCCGAATACCTGGGTCGAAATCAAAGGAGTGAATCTTGCGCCGGCCGGCGATACGCGCATCTGGCAGGGCTCCGATTTTGTGGGCAACAGAATGCCCACGCAACTCGACGGCGTCAGCGCCACGGTCAACGGAAAAGCCGCCTATGTGTACTAAATCAGCCCCGGCCAGGTGAACATTCTGACGCCGCCCGATGCCATGTCGGGACCGGTTCAAGTGCAAGTCACGGCCAACGGAACGGTGAGCGCTCAATTCACGGCGCAGGCACAAGCGGAGTCTCCCTCGTTCTTCGTCTTCAACGGCGGACCTTATGTTGCCGCGACCCATGCCAACGGAAGCTATCTCGGGCCGGCAACCCTGTATCCCGGTTCGACCACTCCGGCCAAACCGGGTGAGACCGTAGTGCTCTATGGCAACGGCTTCGGGCCGACGTCCGCGGCCGTAGTGAGCGGATCGGAGACACAGTCCGGAACGTTGTCGCCGCTGCCGGTGATCCAGATTGGAGGGGTAAACGCAACGGTGGTGTTTGCCGGCCTGAATGTCGCGCCGGGCGAGTTTCAGTTCAACGTGGTGGTGCCGGCATCACTGGCGGACGGGGACCAGCCGATCACGGCCACGTACAACGGCTTGACCACCCAGATGGGATCGTTAATCACCGTTCAGCATTGAGAGGGATCGAAGACATGCGGAATTCCGGGCGGCTATTCACAAAACATCTGGATCTTATGAGCAGGGAACTTCAGCCGCCCGCGCTGGCGCTGTGCTCAGGCGCTGCGCTGGCGCTGCTCAGCACGATGGTTCTTGCGCCCACGGCGGCCGCCCAGCCGCTGCCATTGCAGGCGGGCGCGACGTTGGTCCTCAGCCCGGACGGCATCACTGTCTATGACACCGTAAATAACATCAGTTGGCTCGCCGACGCAAACTTGGCGGCTACCAACCGATTCGGCCTTCCGGTATGCAACGCTTCCGGCACGCAACCGTGCGTCAACCCAGGCGGCTCGATGAGCTACCAGGCCGCGGCCGCATGGGTTCAAGCCATGAACGCCGCCAACTATCTGGGCCACACCAACTGGCAACTCCCTACCACGCCGCTCGCCGACAGCGGCTGCGGGTTTATGGGGCCGCAAAACAACTCGTTCGGGTTCAATTGCTCGGCCAGCGCGCTGGGTTCGCTGTACTATGATGCACTCGGCCTGAAGGCGCCCAATACCGCCGTTCCCATCCCAAGTAATACGGCCAGTCCATTCAGCAATTTCCAACCTTACCTTTATTGGTCGCAAACGACTCCCCCGAACAGCACCGGCTATGGCACTTTTTCTTTCAACAGCGGGTTCCAGGGCAGCAATACCGCGCCCAATTTCCTGTATGCGCTGCCGATGATTCAAGGCAAAATATCCGGAACGCCGCCCGCCACGGGCATCGGACTGGAAGTCAATCCTGGCGGGCAGACCGTCTATGACCCCGTGTCCAATGTCACCTGGTTGGCGAATGCCAATTTGGCGGCCACCAACACATTCGGCCTGCCCCCCTGCAAGGATCAGGGCAATCCGAACATATGCGTCAACCAGGACGGCGCGATGAACTGGAACTCGGCCAGCCAATTCGTCGCTAACATGAACACCTATAATGGCGCCGGCTACCTCGGCCAGACAAACTGGGAATTGCCCCCGGTTGACCCGGGCTGCGACGCTTCCTATATCTGCGCCGACGCCGCCGCCCGCAACCCGTTCGGGGAATTGTTCTATGACCAACTGGGCTTGAGCCCAGGCACGCCCGTGGTCGCGACACCCGACATCGCTGTCGGCCCATTCAAAAACATACAGCCCTATCTCTATTGGGCCTGCGAAGGCGCCACGATTCGGGACGCCTGCCAAGCCACCGGCCCGGCCACCGGCTTCGAGTGGAGCTTCTCCTTTGGCAATGGCTTTGAGGGCACTGATGTCCTGGCTAACGATTTGTATGTCACCGCCTATTTTGTTGGCGCTCCCGCCACGGCGGATGGTCCGGAGATTGCGGAGGTGGCAAATGCCGAGGGCGAAAGTCCGGCCATTGCGCCCAACACCTGGCTGGAGCTCAAGGGCGTAAACCTCGCACCCTCCGGCGATTCGCGCATCTGGCAAGCCTCGGACTTCGTGGGCAATCAAATGCCGACGCAACTGGATAAGGTCGGCGCGATGGTGAACGGCAAGAGCGCGTACGTGTATTACATCAGTCCGGCGCAGATCAATGTCCTCACGCCGCCCGGCGCGATGAACGGTCCGGTGCTGGTGGTGGTCACCAACGGCGGAGCTTCCACCGCGGCTTTCGTGGCGCAAGCGCAGCCGATTTCCCCGTCGTTCTTTGTGTTCAATGGCGGGCCGTATGTAGCGGCGACGCACGCCAACGGAAGCTTGCTGGGGCCTGCGAGCCTGTATCCCGGTTCGACCACTCCGGCTAAACCGGGTGAGACGGTGGTCATCTATGCCAATGGCTTCGGGCCAACCTCCGTAGCCGTAGTGAGCGGATCGGAGACACAGTCGGGAACGCTTTCGCCGCTGCCGGCGATCCAGATTGGAGGGGTAAACGCAACGGTGGTGTTTGCCGGCCTGAATGTCGCTCCGGGGGAGTTTCAGTTCAACGTAGTGGTGCCGTCATCGCTGGCGGACGGGGACCAGCCCATCACGGCCACGTACAACGGCTTGACCACGCAGGCAGGGACGCTGATCACGGTACAGCATTGAAGGGAGACGATTGGGATGAGGGGAAAAGCTTGCGAGCGGCCATTTTTTGCACTGTCAATCCGGGCGCTGGCTTGGGGGCTGGCGCTCAGCGGAACAACGGCCCTGGCGCAGCAGACCGCCATCGTATCGATATCGGTCTGCAGCCCGACGGGCGCGGGCGGCGCGGGAAGCTGTCCGAGCGGCACGTCCGACACTCACCAGATTGTCCTCGCTCCCGATGGCAGCGGCAAAGCGATCAACGGCTATAACGGCATAGGCGGCGTTTCCGATGAGCACCAGTCGATCTTCGCGCCGGGCGCTTTGCAAGCGAACAGTGACTACCTCTTTTTCGTTGCAACCCAGGTAGCAGGGGGTGCGCCCAGCACCGGCGTGGTTGTTTTGTCGGGCGGCTCCGGGCCTGGCAAGAACGGCCAATGGACTTTGGATTTCGCAAAAACGGATGGCTATGGTTCGTACGCCTCCGGTTACGGCACGATCTTCGTGGCTCCGACCGCTCCCAATTGCCCAACGGCGGCCGGCGGCAACCCCGCGCACCAGGACTCAACTTTCGATCTGACCTACGCCGCTCCGGGATCCGTGGTGACCGATCCGACCGGCCCCGCCGGCAGCCTGCTCATGGTTTATGAGGGAACCAACACCTGCTTCGGCATTGCCAGCGGTTCCAACAACGGCAACAATTTTTACTCCTCGGTCGGCATCGCCACATCCCAGGACTATGGCCGCACCTGGCCCACGTATCGCGGCACGACCGGGTTCAGTTTTGTCCCGCTGCCCGGCGCAAACAAGAACCAGGGACCCGGAGCCACCACGGGCGCGTTGGGCAGTTCCGTCTGCGAAGGCAACGATTGCACAACCACGCCGCCGGCGAACTATGGCCGCTACCCGGTTCTGAGCCCATCGGTGTCCATTGGCACGGCCATGGCTCTAGGGACATCCCTTCCGGGTTCCATGGGCGACTCTGAAATGTCCGCGTTCGTGGACGATGCCAGCACAAATCCCGCCCAGTACATTTACGCCGTATACGACTACAAAGCGGGCACGGGGGCTCTGACGGATCCGGCCGCGCCGAACGGCGGTGTGATGATCGCGCGGGCCCAACTCAACGGCGGGACCGCGGCGCTCAGCTTTCTGAAATGGAATGGGAACGCCTTCGCCGGCGCCGGCATGGGAGGCTACGACACGCTCCTCTTTCCAACTGGTCCTTTCTCGAACTGCGAGGGCGCCGCGCAACTTGCCTATGGGGCGTCGATCAGCTACGTCGACGCCACGCAACAATACTTGTTGACGTTCGTCTGCGATTCGCCGGGCGACCCCGCTCTCGGGCAAGTCGCCGGGGCCGCACGGGGGGGCGCCTGGTTTTACTCCACCAGCTACAGCCTCTCGGACCCGACGCAGTGGACTCCACCGCAGGAAATCGCCGGCTCCTGGGCCCCCTTCGACCAATCCGGCGGATGCAGTTCCTACAAGGGCTTCTATCCGACCTTGATGTCGCCGGGCGCGAAAACCGGTCACCTCTCGACGAGCGGATATATATTCTACCTGTACGGTTGTCAGACCGATAATACGCCACCCCCGGGACGCCAATACTCCTCACGCCAGTTCACAATTACCACCGGTCCGGCGCCGCCGGCGCTGGCGTCTGGCACGTTAGCCAATGGGGCAACTTATGTCTCCGGCGGATTAGTGCCGGGGTCCTGGGCGCAGGTCAAGGGCAACAACCTCAGCAATACGACGCGCATCTGGACCGCGGCCGATTTCACCGGGCTCGGCAACAACCTGCCTACCAATCTGAGCGGGGTGCAGGTGAAAGTGAACAATCTTCCGGCGGCGGTGTACTACATTTCGCCCACACAGATCAGTTTTCAGGTGCCTACCGGAGTCACAGGGACGGCCTCCGTCGAAGTCATCAACAACGGCCTGGCGAGTAACACTGTGACTGCCCCGGCGGCGACTAACTCTCCCGGCATTTTCCCGGTCGTCTTGAACGGGACGAATTACCCGGCGGGTGTGTTTTATGTGGATGGCCTGTATGTGGGAGATCCCTCCAACGGCCCGGCATTCCGGAATGCGAGGCCCGGAGATATTGTCGAGTTGTATGCCACGGGCCTGGTTCCGACGCCCGGAGGCGTGCTTCCAAGCTCTTTAACCGTCAGCGGGGTGACGGTGACCATTGGGAACGTCACCGTGCCGGCTACTTTCGCCGGGTTGGTAGCAGTGGGGGAATTTCAAATCAATTTTACGGTGCCGCAACAATTCGCCAGCATGGCCGCGGGGCGCTATCCCATCTCGATTCAGGTGAACGGCGTGTCGTCCCCGGTGACGATCAATTCGAATCCACCGGGTCAGATGGTGCTGCCTGTCCAACAGTAAGCAAAGTTTGGAGTTTGAAGGAGGCAACGGATGCGGAGACACCTGGCGCTACTGACGCTGTTGGCGGTCTGTCTGCCGGCCTGGGCGCAGGGCACTCCAGCCGACCTGCGCGGCATCTATATCTACACGAACGATGTCTCGCAGATCACGGCAAGCACGGCCAGCGCCCTCACTGCATCGTTCAACCTGCCTGGCGTCGACGGAGTCGCAGTGGTCATCGGTTGGGATGCCATCGAACCGGAGTTGGGCCAGTATCAATGGGCCACGCTCGATCAATGGATAGGCCGGGTGGTTGCGCTGGGCAAGAAGATCGACCTGGTGGTGCCGGCCGGGAGTTCTACTCCGTCGTGGCTCTTCGAGGCGGCGCCAGGCTTCGCCGGAGCGGCGCCGTTGAACTTCACCATCACCCCGCATGACGGTCAAACCACCGAATGCCAGCCGGAAACCATCGCGGCTCCCTGGGACCCGGCGTTCCTGAGCCAATGGGATGCCATGCTGGCCGCGCTGGCCGCGCACCTCAAGAGTGCCGGAACCTACGGCGCCATCACGCTGCTGCGGCTCACGGGAATCAACCGCACCACCGAGGAGCTCCGGTTGCCGGCGGAGACTGCTCAATCAACGGGACTGGCCTGCGTCACCAACGCCATCACCACCTGGCAGCAGGCGGGTTACAAGCCATCCCTGCTGCTACAGGGATGGAATGCCATCCTGGGGTCGTTTCTGAAGAGCTTTCCCGACAAGCCTTTTGCTGTTTCCATCATTACCAGCAATGCGTTTCCGGCGATTGGGGAGAATGGCGCGGCGATCACGGGCGCCGCTCCGGACCCGAACCAGCCGCTGCTGGCGTCGGCCAGCCAGCAGATTCCCGGCCGGCTGGTGATTCAATATGACTTCCTGATGCCTGGCGAAGCGGCATCGGCCGTAACGATCCAGTATGCGCAAACACTGGGAACCATGTCCGCATTTCAGACCAACGAGTACTTCGGCGGGCAAGGCGCCGGCTGTTCCGAACCGGTGACCGACCCTACCCCGTGCACGTCCGCGACATTCCTCGCGATGCTCGAAACCGGGATCTATCCGCTGGGCCAAAGCAATTCGCTGCGCTCCCAGTACATCGAAGTCTTCCACGATAATGCCAGCGCCTTCCCGGACGCCACGCTCCAGGGGCATTTCGAGCTCATTCCGCCGGCCATCTCGCTGGTGGCGAACGCCGAAGGGGAGATCCCGATAATCGCTCCGAATACCTGGGTGGAGATCAAGGGGTCAGGCTTGTCCCTGACCGGAGATGCGCGCATCTGGCAGAGTTCGGACTTCGTGAACAACCAACTGCCGGGGCAGCTCGACGGCGTCAGCGTCAAAGTCAACGGAAAAGCGGCCTACGTTTACTACATCAGCCCCACGCAGGTGAATATTCTGACGCCGCCCGATGCCATGACGGGGCCGGTCGAGGTGCAAGTCACCAACGACGGGACCGCCAGCGCTACCTTCACGGCGCAGGCGCAGGCGGAAGCTCCCTCGTTCTTCGTGTTCAATGGCGGACCATACGTGGCCGCCACGCACGCCAACGGGAGTTACCTGGGGCCGGCGAGTCTGTATCCAGGCTCGACCACTCCGGCCAAGCCGGGCGAGATCGTGTTGATTTACGCGAATGGCTTCGGGCCCACATTGGCGCCGGTGGTGAGCGGATCCGAGGTGCAGTCGGGAACCCTGTCGCCATTGCCGGTGGTCAAGATCGGCGGCATCGCGGCGACCGTGCAGTTTGCCGGCCTGACGGCGCCGGGCGAGTTCCAGTTCAACGTGGTGGTGCCGCTCTCGATCGCGGACGGGGACCAGCCGATCGTGGCAACCTACAACGGCCTGACCACGCAGGCGGGGACCTTGATCACCATCCAGCATTGATCTCTGGAACAGGGCGCGGCCGCGCATCCGAGGGATATGCTGTACATTGATAAGTACTATGCACCTGATTCCCACGCATGACGAGGTCGTCGCCGTGCTGCGAGAGACGGGAGCGCTCCGCAACGGCCACTACGAATACCCCACCGGGATGCATTCCAATGAGTATCTCCAAGTGCCCCTGGCGTTCCGCTACTACCAACATCAGCGGATGCTCTCAGTGGGATTGAGCCGCCTGCTGCGCGCCAACCCGGAAATTCGCGCTGGGGTGAGCGACCTTTCGATCGTTACGCCGATGACGGGCGGATTGCCGGTGGCCTACGGAGTGTGCGAGTCGCTGCACTGCCGGCAGGTCTACTGGGCCGAACGGGACCACCCGGACGAACCGTTGCAATTCCGCCAGTTCCTGGAGCCGGAGAAAGGCGAGCAGGTGGTGATCGTCGACGACATCCTGCGCACCGGACAGAGGCTGACCGAGCTGAAGCAGCTTCTGGAATCCCGCGGCGCGGTGGTGGTGGGGCTGGCGGTGATTATTTACCAGCCGACGCCCAGAACGCTCGCCTTCGGATCGCTGCCGCTGTACTACCTGGCGAAATTGGACCGCGCCAGCTACTACCCCGACAGTGCGCAGTGCGAAATGTGCAAACGGGGCGAGCCGCTCGAAAAAGTGTGGGTATAGGACGATTTGCTGAATTGCTGTGCAATGCGTGACAAACCCGTTACGGAACATGCGATTGGACCCCTCGGAAGCCACTTTTCCACAAGGTTTTGAACACTTCGGTGGAAAAGGCTGCAAAGTGGTAAATTCGAAATTGGGTTGGTGATGCGCAAACTGAGCCTGCTGGTGATGCTCTTACGGGGGGTAGCGCCGGCACAAACGGGTGACGCTGAGAAACTGGCGCCCTACTACCCGACTCCGGAAACCATCGTAGAAAAGATGCTGCAACTTGGCACCCTGAAGGCCGGGGAGAAGGTGTACGATCTCGGCTCGGGCGACGGGCGCATCGTGATCATGGCCGCCCAGAAGTTCCATGCGGACGCGATCGGCGTGGAACTGGACAAGGATCTGTGCAAGCGGAGTATGGACAAGATCCTGAAACTGCACCTGGAAAAAAACGCACACATTCTCAACGGGGACTTGCTGAAGCAGAACTACAGTTCCGCGGACCTGGTCACGGTTTACCTGCTGCCCGGCTTCATCGACAAAGTTCAGCCGATGCTCGACCAGCAGTTGAAAAAAGGCGCCCGCGTGGTGGCGCACGATTTCGAATTCAAGAACTGGACGCCGGACAAGGTGGAGAACATCGCCGACGACGGCGAGGGGCGTAGCCACACGCTCTATTTGTACAGGAAATGACCGACTGATGTTTTCCGAGAGTTTCCCCTGGCCGCGATACTTGTCCAGGTCTCGCGTGCTGCTGGCAGCCGTCGCGCTGATCATAGCCAGCGTTGACAGCCGGCGCAATCTGCTTTTCGTGACCCTACTGGGAGTGTTCCTGGTGGCAAGCATCCTGGCGGAGTTGCGCGGCAAAGCGCAGAGCGGGATGCTGGGGCTGCTGGCGCTGTTTGCGGATACGGTCTACTTCCTGATTGTGGCTTATTACGGAAGCCCGCGGATGTTGTGGCTGGGGTTGGTGTTTTTTCTCTACCTGCTGACGGAGGCGCTAGTCTTCTACGGACCGGTGGAGGTGGGAGTGATCACGGCCGGCAGCACGATTTTCTGCGCGGTCCTGCCCCAACCGCTTATTCATCTTCCGGCAGTGGTGCTGGCGGGGGTGTTGGCGTGCGGTTTCGCGGTAAGCAAGCGCAGGCTGAGCCGGCGGGCCGAAGAACTGGCGGCAAAACTGGGCGAGGCGCAGAAGGCGGCGGAAAGGGCCAGGGAGGAAGAGCGCCAGCGGATCGCTTCGGATTTCCACGACGGTCCGTTGCAGAGCTTCATCAGTCTGCAGATGCGCCTGGAGATTCTGCACAAACTGCTGGATCGCGATTTCGAGGCGGGCGTGCAGGACCTGAACGAGCTGCAATCCCTGGCGCAATCGCAGGTGAGGGATCTGCGCGCCTTCGTGCACAGTATGCGCCCGGTGGATGTGGACGGCGCCAACCTGATCGCCACGGCGCGGCGCACGGCCGAGGCATTCCAGAAAGAGAGCGGCATCCCGGTGACGTTCCTGGGCACCAACAAGCCGGTGGGCTTGCCGCAGGAGATGACGCTGGAAGTCTTGCAGATGCTGCGCGAGGCGCTGCACAACGTGCAGAAGCACGCCTCGGCAACCCGCGTAGCGGTGGAAGTGGAGAAGACCGACCGTGGCCTGGAGATTTCGGTGGACGACAACGGACACGGCTTCAGCTTCGCCGGTACGTATTCGCTGGAAGAACTGGAACTGCTGCGGCTGGGCCCGGCGAGCCTGAAGCGGCGGGCGCGGTCGTTGAACGCGGACCTGCTGCTGGAATCGCGCCCGGGCCGGGGATCGGGCATCAAGTTCCGGATTCCCCTGCAATGAAGGCCGGGATTTGGCAGGCGAGCGCGCCTGTCCCACAAACACGCAAGCCCTCGCGGACCAAAGCGGGACAGACGCTTCCGTCCGTCAACCCGGCCATCGCAGCGTTTTCGCCCGGGCTTCTGGCGCTCGCGGCTCTACTGGCGCTTTGCGGGTGCGGGCGGTACGCCGATTTTACGCTGCCGGCGACGGCCGGAGGCGATCTGGCGATGACGTTTGCGTTCGAAGAGCGGCCTGCGCCGGTGATGGAGCGCGGGAGCGCGAACGATTTGCTCAATCCCTCCGTCGTTCGCACGGGCAACGGATTCACCAACTACTACTCGATGTTCGACGGCAAGGCATGGCGCACCCGCGTTGCCGAATCCGCGGATGGGATTCAGTGGCGCGATACGGGGAAAGTGCTTTCGCCCGACCCAGCCACCTGGGAAGGCTCTTATACCGCGGCGAATGGATCGGCGTTATGGTACGGCGGCCAGGTCTGGTATTGGTATGAGGCCGGGCCGCGCCAGCGGTTGCGAATCGGCCTGCGGGGACAAGCGGTGCTGGAACCGGGGCCGTGGGGAAGTTGGGACGAGCGCGACGTGGCGGACCCTTACGTGATTCGCGTCGAGCCGTATTTCTACCTTTATTATTTGGGGCAGGACCGCGGGGCGCGGCAGAGAATCGGGGTGGCGCGGTCGCGCGATGGAGTGCGGTGGGAGAAATTGCGGAGTAACCCGGTATTGCAAGGCGACGACAACGTGGGCGAGCCGGCGGTCTGGCAGTCGCACGGGTTCTACTGGATGCTGTATACCGTGCGGCTGGCGGACGAAGCGCGGCATTTGCGGTTAGCCCGGTCTATTGATGGCGTCCGGTGGACGAAGCTGGCCGCGGAGTTCGGCGGCGCGCAGGCCTGGGACGCGAAAGTGACGTGCGACGCGAGCGTGGTGGTGGATGGAGAGCGCGTCCTGGTCTGGTTTGGCGGCGGAGACGTGGCGCGCGCGGACGAAAACATTCACGGGCAGATTGGTTTTGGGGTTCTGCGCCCGGTTAGTGCTACGCTCGAAAAGTGAACGTCGGAATTACCTGTTATCCCACCTACGGCGGCAGCGGGATTGTGGCCACCGAACTTGGTCTGGAGCTGGCCGACCGCGGCCATGAAGTCCACTTCATCAGTTACTCGAACCCCATCCGGCTGGATGCGGACATGCCCCGCATTCATTATCACGAGGTGGAGGTTTCGAACTACCCGCTGTTCCAATATCCACCGTATTCCCTGGCGCTGGCGTCGCGCATGGCGGAGGTGGCCGAGTCCTATGACCTGGATGTGCTGCACGTGCACTACGCCATTCCGCATTCCATCTCGGCGCTGCTGGCGCGGGAGATGTTGAAGCCCGCGCGGCGGCTGCCATTCATCACCACGCTGCACGGTACGGACATCACTCTGGTGGGAGTGGACCCCTCCTATTTTCCGATTACAAAGTTCTCGATTGAACATTCCGACGGAGTATCGGCTGTGAGCGAGTACCTGCGCCGGAGCACCGTGGAAGTGTTCGGGGTGACGAACGAGATTCGTGTGATCAGGAATTTCGTCAATTGCGAGCGCTACAAACCGGACGAGGAAAAGACCGGCGCGGCGCAGTATGCCCCGGCGGGCGAAAAACTGCTGCTGCACCTTTCGAATTTCCGGCCGGTGAAGCGGGCGCTCGATTGCGTGCGGATTCTGGCGGAAGTGCGCAAGAGCGCCCCGGCGCACCTGCTGATGGCGGGCGACGGTCCGGACCGCGGACCGGCGGAGCACCTGGCGCGCGAGCTGAAGGTGGAGAAGCACGTGTCTTTCCTGGGGAAGCAGAGCCACGTGGAGCGGCTGATTCCGCTGGCGCACGTGCTGCTGATGCCGAGCGAGTTGGAATCCTTCGGGCTGGTGGCGCTGGAGGCGATGGCCTGCGGGGTGGTGCCGGTGGCGACGAATGTAGGCGGCGTGGCCGAGCTGGTTACGGACCGGGAGGATGGATTTCTGGAAGCCGTGGGCGACATTGCGGCGCAATCCGCGCGGGTGGTGGAACTGCTGACCGACGAGAATCTGCATTACCGCATGCGGAAGGCGGGCCGATGGAACGCATCGGAGAGATTCTGCTCGGAGAAGATCATTCCGATGTACGAGAAGTATTACGAGGACGTGGTGAAGCGGGCGTAAGGGATGCGCCGAAATGCTTGCCGGAACTACGTTCGCGGTTCCGCCCGCGCGCTGGCGAACTTCCAGGCGTGCTCGATGATGCTCTTTAAATCGGCGTAGCGCGGCTGCCAGGCAAGACGGCTGCGCAACTTGGCGGGATCGGCTACCAGGCCGGGCGGATCGCCTTCGCGGCGCGGACCGATTACATAGGGAACTTTGCGGCCGGTTACCTGCTCCACTGCCTGGATCATTTCCATCACGCTGTGCCCCGTGCCCGTGCCGACGTTGAACTGGTCGGAAGCGCCGCCGTTGAGCAGATACTCCAGAGACAGGATGTGGGCTTGGGCTAAGTCGTCAACGTGGATGTAATCGCGGATGCAGGTGCCGTCGGGGGTGGGGTAATCGTCGCCGAAGACCGTGATGGGATGGCCGGTCAGGATGGCGCGGAACAGCAGCGGGATGAGGTGCGTTTCGGGCTTGTGTTCTTCGCCTAAGCGGCCGGCGGGATCGGCGCCGGAGGCGTTGAAGTAGCGCAGGCTGACGCTGGTGAGATGGTGGATCTCATCGAACCAGCGCAGCAGCGTTTCCACCATGACCTTCGACTCGCCATAGGGGTTGACGGCCTTAATGGGGAAGGTCTCGAAAATGGGGATCGAAGGCGGATCGCCATAAACGGCGGCGGTGGAAGAGAAGACTATATGGCGCACGCCGGTTTCGGCCATGGCGGTGAGGAGCGAGAGCGATCCGCCCACGTTATTGGCGAAGTAGCGGGCCGGCTCGCGCATGGATTCGCCAACAGCCATGAAGGCGGCGAAATGGATCACGGCCTGCGGGCGCTTGTGGCGCATGAGGGCGGCGAGCGCGGCGGTATCGGCGATATTGAACTCGAACAGGCGGCCGGCGGGCACATTATGGCGATAGCCTCTGGAGAGGTTGTCGACCACCGTGACATCGTGGCCCTGTTCGAGCAGCAGGCGCACGGTATGAGAGCCGATGTAGCCGGCGCCGCCGGTGACGAGGATACGTCGGGAGTCCAAGACTCGATTGTAGTAGCATGACGGTTCTATGCCAAATGGTGCGGAGTTGTTCGTCGCGACGGCGGCGGAGTTGGGGATCGACACGGTTTTCACGCTGGTGGGCGATCACCTGAACGAAGTGCTGGCGGTGGCGGCGCGAAGCGGGATGCGGGTGGTGGATATGCGGCATGAGTCCGCTGTGGCGCATGCGGCGGATGCGTGGGCGCGGATTCATCGCCGGCCGGCGCTTTCGCTGGTGACCGGCGGGCCGGGGCATACCAATT
Organism: Bryobacterales bacterium; assembly: GCA_963842505.1. Taxonomy (GTDB): domain Bacteria; phylum Acidobacteriota; class Terriglobia; order Bryobacterales; family Bryobacteraceae; genus PALSA-129. The sequence continues at coordinate 1,049,186 of CAWJGZ010000001.1, read as the reverse complement.
CGCTGACCGGACTGGCGACCGCCAACCTGGCGGGGAGCCCGTTGATCGCGGTGAGCGGCAGCCGGCCGGGCGCCCTGGCGCACCGGCAGGCATTTCAGGACATCGATCAAGTGGGAATGGCGCGGCCGGTGGTGAAGTGGGCGGCGGAAGTGCCGGAGGCGGGCGAGATCCCGCGATACTTGCGGCAGGCGTATGCCACCGCGAACGCCGGACGCAGAGGCTGCGTGCACTTGACCGTGCCGGTGGATGTGATGACGCAGACCGCCAGAGCTGGGGCAGACAGCTCTGTTCACGCGGCGCAAAACCAGCGCCCTGGGACAGAAAAGTCTGTCCCCGACGTCGCCCGCGCGGTGGAGATGCTGCGCGGCGCGGAGCGGGCGGTGGTGATTGCGGGCAGTGGGGTATGGTGGGCCGGGGCGGAAGAAGCCCTGCGGAGGTTCGTCGAGCGGACTTCCCTGCCGCTTTACACCATTACGATGGGACGCGGGACGGTTTCGGACGATCATCCGCTGGTGATGGGCTACGCGGACCCGGCGCTCAATTATGCCGTGCATACGGCGTTTCGCGAGGCGGATGTGTTCCTGGTGGTGGGTAAGCGGATCGATTACCGGCTGGCGCTGGGTGGTGCGCGGCTGTTTCCGGAGGGCGCGCGGTTCATCCAGATCGATGTGCACGAAGAAGAGCTCGGGCTGAACCGGCCGCTGGAAGTGGCGATTTGCGCGGATGCGCGGGCCGCGCTGGAGGCGATGACGGAAGCCGCGGGCCCGCGGCCATGGACGCCGCGGCCCTGGCTGGCGCGGGTGCGGGAACTGAGGGACCAGTGGCTGACGCTGCTCGCCGGGCACGGCAGGGATGAGAGCGGGCCGATGCATCCGGCCGCATTCTTCCGGGAATTGCGGCGAGCGTTGCCGCGGGACGTGCTGTATTCGTGGGACGGCGGCGATTTCGCGCACTGGGGACGGGCCTCGCTGGCGGCCCGGCAGTCGGGCGGATGGCTGCGGCTGGGGCCGCTGGGGACGATTGGGGCGTCGCTGCCGAACTCGCTGGCATTGCAACTGGCGCATCCCGGAAGGCCGGTGGCCATGATCACGGGCGATGGCGCGCTGGGATTCTACCTGGCGGAGATGGACAGCCTGGTGCGGCACAAGCTCGGGGTGGTGCTGATTGTAGGCAACGACGCGGGGTGGGGACTCGAGCGGGAGTTGCAAAGGTCCGCCACGGGAGGAGCGGCGACCGTGGCGTGCGAGTTGCAATCGGCTTGCTACGATCTGATCATGCAAGGATTCGGCGGCGGCGGCGAGACTGTCGAACGGCTGGATCAGGTTGCGCCGGCGGTCGGGCGCGCGTTCGCGGCGGGCGTGCCGTATTGTCTGAACGTAAAGATCCGCGGGGCGCGTTCCCCATTCACGGAATGGCAGATCGCGGGCAAGAAGAAAAGGTAGAATGAGGGTTTGTCCATGTCGCGAAAGCCCTGCAATGTGATTGCGATTTACCCGGGATCGTTCGATCCAATTACCAATGGGCACCTCGATCTGATTCAGCGGGGTGCGCGGATGTTCGATAAATTGGTCGTATCGATTCTGCAAAACACCACCAAGAAGCCGTTGTTCTCGGTCGGAGAACGGAAAGAGATGCTCGCGGAAGTGGTCCACGTGTACCCGAACGTGGAAGTGGATTCGTTCCGCGGGCTGCTGGTGGATCATGCGGCGGCACGCCAGGCCACCGTGCTGCTGCGCGGCATTCGGGCGATTTCGGATTACGAGTACGAGCTGCAGATGGCGCTGATGAACCGGCGGCTGCGGCCGGACATCGAAACGGTGTTCATGATGGCGAACGAGACCTATTCCTTCATCAGCTCCCGCTTGGTGAAGGAAGTGTACGGGCTGGGCGGGAACATCTCGGGGCTGGTGCCGCCATCGGTAGAGGCGCGAATGCACCGGCGATTGGCGAAGATTAAACACAAAGGAGCGTAACCAGGCGAAATGCAGGCAACCATGAACCAGATCTCGGAACGGATCTCATTGATTAGCGTATCCGCCACGGCGAAAGTGGGGGCGGACGCGGAAAAGCTTCGCGCGGCGGGCGTGGACGTGGTGGACTTCGGAATGGGCGAGCCCGATTTTCCTACGCCGGACAACATCAAACAGGCGGCAATTCGCGCGCTGGAGCAGAACTTCACGAAGTACACGGCGCCGGGCGGCACGGCGGAGTTGAAAAAAACCGTGTGCGAAGGGCACGCGCGGGATTTCGGCACGGATTACAAGCCGAACGAGTGCCTGATCACCGTGGGCGGCAAACACGCCATCTTCAACCTGATGCAGGCGCTGGTGAACCCGGGCGACCAAGTGGTGATTCCGGTGCCGTACTGGGTGACCTACAAGGACGTCGTGAACTACGCCGGCGGCAAGTGCGTGTTTGCGGAAACGGACGAAAATAGCGGGTTTGCGCTGACGGCGGCGATGCTGGAGCCGCACCTGACGGACCGCACCAAGATGGTGATTATCAATTCACCGTCCAACCCGAGCGGCGCGCTGGTGGAGCGCGAGGAGTTCGAGAAAATCTTCCGGATGACGTCGGCGCGCGGAATCTACCTGCTGACGGACGAATGTTACTGCAAGTTTCTGTATGACAGCGAGCCGTACTCGATTGCGTCGCTGGCGGGAGCGAAGGAAACGGTGCTGGTGGTGGGTTCGCTTTCGAAGACCTACGCCATGACCGGGTGGAGGATCGGGTACGCACTGGCGCCGGCGCCGATTGTGGTAGCGATGACCAAGCTGCAAAGCCATTCGACGTCGAACCCGACGTCGATCTGCCAGAAGGCGGCGGTGGAAGCGCTGCGCGGGCCGCAGGAATCGGTAGGGACGATGCTGGCGGAATACCGGAAGCGGCGGGACTTCGTAATCCAGCGGTTGCGGGCAATTCCGGGCGTGACGTGCCAGGAGCCGCGCGGGGCGTTTTATGCGTATCCGAATGTGGGAGTGGTGCTGGGGAAGCACGGCATCGGGAGCACGCAGCAGTTCGCGGAGCGACTGCTGGCGGAAGGGCACGTGGCGGTGGTTCCGGGCGAAGCGTTCGGCACGGACCGGCACGTGCGCATTTCGTACGCGACGTCGATGAAGGAACTGGAACGCGGGCTGGACCGGTTGCACCAGTTCATCGTGAAGTATTCGTAGTCGAAGAATTCGTTGTCATGGACAAGCCCATTCGCCTCACGCCTTCGTTGCGGGAGAAGGTGTGGGGCCGGACGCGCCTGGCGCCGTGGTTCGCGGATTCCGCGCGGCCCATCGGCGAAGCCTGGTTCCTGGCCGGGTGCGAACTGCCGCTGCTGGTCAAGCTGATCTTCACTTCGGAACGGCTGAGCGTGCAGGTGCATCCGGACGATGGCGAGCGAGGCCCACGCGGCAAGACGGAGATGTGGCACATCCTGGCGGCGGAGCCGGGCGCGGCGATTGCGCTCGGCTTTCGCGGGCCAATCACGCGCGAGCATCTGCGCGAGGCCGCGCGGACCGGCGAGATCGAGCGGCTCATCAACTGGATGCCGGTGAAGACCGGCGAGACGTACTTCACCGCGGCCCACACGGTGCATGCGATCGGCGCCGGGATTGTGTTGTGCGAGATTCAACAGAATTCCGACGTCACATACCGGCTGTGGGATTACGGGCGGGACCGGCCGCTGCACGTGGAGCAGGCGGCGGCGATTGCGGACCTGGGCGTGCATCCGGGGCCCGTGGAACCGGTGGAGCTTGCCGATGGCCGCGAACTGCTGGTGCGGTCGAAGCACTTTGTGACGGAGTTGGTGCAGGTAGGGCAGTTTGAGCCGGCCGCGGAGAAGTGCCAATTGTGGATTTGCGTGGAAGGCGCCGGCACTATCGGCGGGGAAGCGGTACAGGCGGGTGAAGTATGGCTGTTGCCGGAAACGGGCGAACAGCCGGTGGTGCGCGGTCCGGCGCGGTTTCTGCGGACGTGGGCGCCGGAGTAGGACAGGCGCTTTCGCCTGTCAACCCCGTGATCTCATGTTCCTTTGGCGCCGCTCACCCGATCCCCAGATCGTCAATCCGTTCCAGCGGCGCGCCGCAGGTGCGGCAGATGAGGGAGTGGCAATCGCCGCAGACCAGCGGATCGGGGACCGGCTTGGCGCAGACGGGGCAATAGAACTCGGGCGCGGGCTGAACGGGTTCGGGCATGGCCTTGTTATTTCAGTGTAGCCTTAAGAACATGCGGGCTATTGAGACTCGCGAAATACGGTTACACTCGGCGGATTTTGTGGGGCAGGATGGTATCCTGCGCGCCGGTTGGCAACCGGCGCTGGGCGGCCATTGGCAAGCGTCGGCGGGCGGGTTAGCGACCCGCCGCAAGTTGCCAACCTGCCCCACAAGCCGGTACGAGGTCCCTGGCCACGAGCTCTACGGGCTATGACGGCCATCGAAATCGGCGAAGACCTGGCGCAATTGGACCGGGCGGTGGAAGCGCTCCCCAACAGCCAGGCGGTGTTTCTGTTGTGGCCGCGCGAGGGCGCGCCGTACTTGTCGAAGACCGCGCTGCTGCGGCGGCGGCTGCGGCGGCTGCTGGGGGAACGCGAGCGGCCCTCGCGCTTGCTGAACCTGCGGCATACGGTGCGGCGGATCGAGTACCGGCTCACGGGCTCGGGCCTCGAATCGAGCGTGGTCATGTACGATCAGGCCCGGCGGCACTTTCCGGAGACGTATCTGGACCTGCTGAAATTGCGGATGCCGCCATACCTCAAGATCGTGCTCGGCAACCAGTTTCCGCGCAGCCAGATTTCGACGCACCTGACCAAATCGGCCGGACTGTTTTTCGGGCCGTTCCGTTCGCGCGCTTCGGCGGAGCGTTTCGAGGGGCAGTTTCTGGACCTGTTCCAGATGCGCCGTTGCCAGGAAGACCTGGCGCCGGCGCCTTCGCATCCGGGCTGCATTTACGGCGAGATGGGGATGTGCCTGCGGCCGTGCCAGCAGGTGGTGGGCGCGGCGGAATACGGGCACGAGGTGGCGCGCGTGGTGGAGTTCTTGCAGACCGGCGGGCGCTCGCTGCTGGAGGCGATTCAGCATTCCCGCGACCGGCTGAGCGAGGAGATGAAATTCGAAGACGCGGCGCGGCTACACAAGCGGCTTGAGAAAGTGCAGGAAGTGTTGAAACTGCGCGACGATCTGGCGCGCGACGTGGACCGCCTCAACGGCGTGGCGATTACCAGGTCGCTGGCAGCCGATGCGGTGGCGTTGTGGTTCGTGCGCGATGGCCACTGGCAGGAGCCGCAGCGGTTCCACTTCGGCGTGGAGGAAGGCGTCACGGTCTCGCTGGACCGCAAGCTGCGGGAAAGTTTCGCGGGCGTCCCGGTGCGCAAGCTGACCGTGCGCGAGCGGCGGGAATATCTGGCGCTGCTGGCGCGCTGGTATTACTCGAGCTGGCGCGAAGGGGAGTGGCTGGGGTTCGAGAGCTTCGAAGATATTCCTTACCGGAAATTGGTGAATGCGGTTTCGCGGGTAGGCGGGGCGGGGCGGCAGCTTGTATGATGGATAGTCCGCTCAGGAGGATCGCTGAATGAAAGATTGGGGGTTCGCGCAAACCCACGCTTCGCAGGAGATGGCTGAACTGCACTACTTTTCGATTAAGAAAGGCGAAGTGGAGTTCATCATCACGGTGAAAGAGTACGTCACCCCGAAGGAACCGGCCATGCATTTCTTCGCCCAGACGGACAAATTCACCAACCAGAAGCACGCGCCCTACCGGCCGTGCGGATGGGGCAAGAGCATGCTGGAAGCGCTGTCGGAGTGCGTGAGGGCGATCAACAAGTTTCCTTACGAGGAGTGAAAGCTGCGCACCGCTATTTCCGGCAGCATCATTTCCCCCTCCGCTCAATTATGGTACAAAGCGGCGGCGCGGCGGCCATCGGGGCTTTACCGGGGCGAAGTTACCCCATCAGGTGCAGCACAACCACGCGGCGGTGCGGCGCGGCGCGGTGCTCAAAAAGGTAGATGCCCTGCCATGTGCCGAGCGTCATGCGGCCATCCTCCACCGGGATGGAAAGCTGCGTCAGCGTGAGAGCGGCACGAATGTGGGCGGGCATGTCGTCGGCGCCCTCGACGGTATGGCGGTAGAGCGGGAGATCCTCGGGGACCAGGCGGTTGAAGAAAGCGGCGAGATCGCGAACCACGTCGGGATCGGCGTTTTCCTGCACGACCAGCGAAGCCGAGGTGTGCTGCACGAAGACCGTCAGCAGGCCGGTAGAGACGCCGCGGGCGGCCACCCACTGGCCGATGGGGCGCGTGATTTCGTAAAGGCCCTTGCCTGAGGTGGGTACGGTCAGCCGGTGCGTGAACTGTTGCAAGGCGGCGCTACTCAACGGTGACGCTCTTGGCCAGGTTGCGAGGTTGATCGATGTCGCAGCCGCGGCGCACGGCGATGTGATAGGCCAGAAGCTGCAGCGGCGCGATTTCCAGGATGGGCGCCAGCAAATCGCTGGCCGGCGGAATCTCAATCAGGTAGTCGGCGAATTTGCGGACTTCCGGATCGCCTTCCGTGGCCAGCGCCACCACGATGCCCTCGCGCGCCTTCACTTCCTGAATATTCGAGAGGGTCTTCTCGTAAAGCACGCGGCTTTCGCGGTTGGAGGGATCGTGCGTGGCCAGCACCACCACCGGTAGGTTCTCGTCGATCAGGGCGTTGGGGCCGTGCTTCATTTCGCCGGCCGGATAGCCTTCGGCGTGAATATAGGAAATCTCCTTGAGCTTGAGCGCGCCTTCGAGCGCGATGGGGAAATGCACGCCGCGGCCGAGAAAAAGAAAATCGGTGGCGCGATGCAGCTCCCGGCCCAGGGCTTCGTAGACCGGGTCGTGGGAAAGCACCGCTTCGAGCTTGCCGGGAATGTGCAGGAGCTCCTGCACCAGCGAACGCGAGCGGGCTTCGTCCAGCGAACCGTTGGCCTGCCCCAGGTACATGGCCAGGATAAAGAGCGCGGTCAACTGGCAGGTGAAAGCCTTGGTGGAAGCCACGCCGATTTCGGGGCCGGCGTGGGTATAGATGGTGCCCGCGGCCTCGCGCGTGACCATGGAGCCGACGGCGTTGCAGATGGCCAGCGTGGGCGAACCCTTCCCCTTGGCCTCGCGCTGCGCGGCCAGGGTATCGGCGGTTTCTCCCGATTGCGAAATCACGATGGTGAGGGTGTGATCGCTCACGATGGGATCGCGATACCGGAATTCGCTGCCGTAATCGACCTCCACGGGAAGGCGGGCCAGCTTTTCGATCATGAACTTGCCGGCCATGGCGGCGTGCCAACTGGTGCCGCAGGCGATAATCTTGACCTGCCGGAAGCGCGCGAACTCGGCCGGCGCGATATCCATTTCATCCAGAAACACCTGGCCGGTTTCCTGGCTGACGCGGCCCAGCGTGGTATCGCGGACGGCCCGCGGCTGCTCATAGATTTCCTTGAGCATGAAGTGTTTGTAGCCGCCCTTTTCCGCCAGGATGGGGTCCCACAAAATGTGTTCGACTCGCCGGTTGATGGGGCGGCCCTCAAAATCGCCGAGGCGCACGCCATCGTCGGTCAGCACGGCCATGTCGCCATCCGCGAGAAAGATCATGTCCTGAGTGTGCGCCAGGATGGCGGGGACGTCGGACGCGACGAAGTATTCGCCATCGCCGGTGCCCACCACCAGCGGCGCCTGGTAGCGCGCCGCGACGATCTTGCGCGGATCGGCGCTCGAGATCACGGCCAGCGCGAATGAGCCGGTTAACTCGCGCACGGCCGCGCGCACCGCGTCTTCCAGATTGCCGTTGAAATAGCTCTCGACCAGGTGGGCGATGACTTCGGTATCGGTCTCCGTGGCGAAAACGTGGCCCTGGGATTGGAGCCGGTGCTTGAGCGCCAGGTAGTTTTCGATGATGCCGTTATGGACCACCACCAGCCGGCCGTGGCAATCGCGGTGCGGGTGGGCGTTCTCTTCGGTGGGGCGGCCGTGCGTGGCCCAGCGCGTATGGCCGATGCCGAAAGTGCCATCGAGCGGGTTCAGGCGGATGACGTCTTCCAGGTTGCGCAGCTTGCCCTGGGCGCGGCGAACAGCAAGCTGGTTGTCGTCGCCATAGATCGCCAGGCCGGCCGAATCGTACCCGCGGTACTCCAGGCGCCTGAGACCCTCCAGAATGATGGGTACAGCTTTATGCGAGCCGATGTAGCCGACAATTCCGCACATGCTTCATTATATCGGCAGCGTGGCTCTAATCCATGATCTCGACCCGGTATTCCTCGATGACCGGGTTGGCCAGGATCTCATGGGCGATAGTCTCGATCTCTTTGTGAGCTTCCTCGCGGGTGACGCCATCGGCAATCGTAATGTCGAAGACCTTGCCCTGGCGCACATCGGAGATGGTGCGATGGCCGAGCCCGCGGAGCGCGGCGCAGACCGTCTGGCCCTGCGGGTCGAGGACCGTGGATTTGAAGGAAACGAAGACGCGAGCTTTCACGAAAAGACGATTATCGCACGATTCACGGCTTCGCCTGCTTCCCGTCGGCATCGGGTGTGCGATTCCGGGCCGCGTGCATCCACTTTTTGTGTCGCACACTCGGCGGCATCCGTCGAGACCTCGCGCGACGGCCAGTCAGTCAGCCGCAGCCGTGGTGTCAGGATAGAGCCTTATCCCCGCCGGCTGCCTGAAAGAGCTCTCTGGCGTCCGCCTCGCGCCCGAGAACTTCGTTAAGGACGTTTTGGAAGCCCCCCAGCCGGGAAAGCGGCCGCAGCCATGGATCGCATCGCAAGGCGGTCGAACAAAAAAATCCCTCGGATGCGAGGTCGTGTATGGCCTGCAAAGCATTGGCATGCGCTCCGCCTCTCGCCAAATGCCGCGTCAGGTAGAACTTCATTTCAGGATCCGTGGCCGGCCGCGCCGCGAGCGCCTTTCTTACGATATCGAGGCTCCCGGCATGGTCACCCTTGAGACAGAGTCGCAGAGACTCGATCAGCGCGGGAAATGATCCGCCCAGAGGACTGCGCTGATCCAGCAACTCGGCGGCTTCCGCCTCCCGCCCGGTTGCGGCCAGAACAGCCAGATCCAAATAGAAGAAAGCGCCCGGCGGGTACCACTCCAGGGCGCGCTGATAGTCTCCCATCAGAAAAAACGTGTGCGCCACGCTCGTAGCGATTCTCGGATCGAGATGCCTTGCGCGGTGGTGCGCCTTCACCGATTCGTCCAGCAGGCCGCAGTAACGGCAGGCTTGAACCAAGCCTCCGAAAAGTTCGGGATCGTTGGGATGGTGCTCCGCGCATCGCAGGAGCCGCGCCATGGCTTCCTGAGCGTGCCCGGAATCGGCCTCGACTGGAGTGTAAAGATTGTGCGCAACGGGCAGGTCGGGGCTGAGCGCGAAAGCGCGCCGAAATGCCCACTTGGCCAATTCCAGACTATCCGATCCCTCCTGGCCGAACTTTTCCAGAAACCGATAACAGCGTCCCACACGCGCCCACGCCGGAGCGTAGTCCGGGTCTTCGTCCAGGCATTCGCGGTATAGATCCCGCGCCATCGACACGTTCGCGAAAGTCCGTTCCTGCTGCACATGGTTGGCGCGCAGATAGAATTCGTAGGCTCTCGGGGAAGCCGGCACATTGTGCGCCAAGACCCGCCGCTCGCGCTCGGTCAGCCGCAGCCTCAGCAACTCCACGATGCCGCGCACCAGGCCATCCTGAACCTTGATCAGGTTGTCGCGCCCGGCCTGGCAGACGTGAGAGCCGACCAGCGTGCCGGTCGGAGCGTGTACCAGTTCAGCGGTGACTCGCAGTTCATCGCCGTCGCACAGGATCGTGCCGGTAAGCAACATGTCTACGTCGGCTTCGTGTGCGATGTGCCGGGGATCCGGCTGGCCCTCCGCCAGGCGCGCAGCCAGCAGGCTGGAACGCACAGTAAGCGAGCGCAGTCCCGCCAGTGAAGCGGATACCGCTTCCGGAAGACTGTGGCCAAGGAAAGCGATCCGTTCCTCGCCATTGATGATCAGAAACGGAAGCGCAATAAACCGGATGACCGGCTCTGCCGGCGTCTCTTCCTCGGCGCGGATGGAAGATTCCGCTGGTGGCCTGTGGCTCCATACCGCTGTCACCGGGGCAAGAAAGCGATACCCCAGCTTCGGGACCGTCTGAATATAAGCGCCGGCGGCGCCGGCCTCATTCAGGACCTTGCGCAAGAGCGAGATCTTGCTGGCCAGACTGACCTCTTCGACGAAGCTGTCGGGCCACAGCGCCGTCATCAGATCTTCTTTCCGCATCAGATGGCCAGGGTTGCGCACCAGCAGCAGCAACGTCTCGAAAGCCTTGGGTGGAAGTGGCAGAACCTGGTCGCCGCGGCTCAGGATGCGTTCGCCGGGCGCCAGCCGGAACGGGCCGAAGGCGTAAGCTTCCGGCTCCGCCGCCGCGGCAACGGTTTCGGAGCCAAGGGCGGCGATTCCACTTAGCGAACTCGGCGACGTCCGATGAGATCTCATCAATACAAGATCAATTCTCCATCAAGACTTGCCCTGTTCCACGCCGGTCATACTGTTCCCGTACCGATCCGGGCAACAACAGAGTTTCAGGCCTGGATATCTATCCAATTCTAGCCGATTCAAAAGGAGATGGTTATCGAGCCGGGGAGCAACGCGCAACGCAGGAGTAAGCGCCCCCCGAGCCGCTAAGAGGCCGTCGGAGCCGCGAACATAAGAGAGCGGTAACGCCCCGTCAGAGCCGCGAACGTAACAGAGCGGAGCGCCCCGTCGGAGCCGCGAACGTAAGAGAGCGGTAACGCCCCGTCGGAGCCGCGAACGTAACAGAGCGGTAGCGCCCCGTCAGAGCCGCGAACGTAACAGAGCGGTAACGCCCCGTCGGAGCCGCGAACGTAACAGAGCGGTAGCGCCCCGTCGGAGCCGCGAACGTAAGAGAGCGGTAGAATTGGGGTCGGTCCGTGATTTACCTGATCACCTTCGTCTGCTACGGTCGACACCTGCACGGCTGCGAATCGGGCTCAGTCGACCACGAGCACAATATGCCCGGAACCCCGATCCTGGGAGTGGATTCCGCGCGGGCGGCAGCCGAGCGGAAGCGCATGGATCAGGCTCCCTATCAACTGGACCAGATCCGTCGCGGAGCCGTTTTGGAAGCGATTCGGGAAGTATGCGCGCGTCGTGGCTGGAGTCTTCTGGCGGCCCATGTGCGCAGTAATCACGTGCACACGGTGGTGGAAGCGGACCTCCCGCCGGAGCGGGTCATGCACGACTTCAAGACCTATGCCAGCCGCCGTCTGAATTGCATGAGGCTGGAAGAACCGAACCGGAAGCGATGGGCTCGCCACGGCAGCACACAATGGCTATGGAAGCCACAGCACGTTTCGGCGGCCATACAGTATGTTGTCAGGGAGCAGGGCGATGCCATGTCGGTGTTCGAGTCTCACGAACTCTAATCTCGTAGCGCCAACCGCTCTCTTACGTTCGCGGCTCTGAATCGCGCAACCGGGCAGTGCTCGCCTGCCCGGATTCAGCCTAGCCCGCTTTTCTCACCAGGTTTCGTCGCGAGGCGCGTCAGCAGGCTGCGGATACGAGGCGCGCGCCGCTCAGCGCGCGCAGGCATACTGGAACAGTATGTCGAGCACGCTGAGCAAGCGCAACGAAGTAGACGCGGCCTGATCACGCGCCGCAGCAGAAAGCTGGTGAGAAATGCGGGCTAGTTCAGCAGTCTTCCCTGCCTCAGATACGCCGGCGTTTCGACATCCTCCAGATCCAGCAACGGTTCGGCGTCGGCGATCATTTCCGGCTCCGGCTCGGGATCGGGCTCGGGTTGGGGCTCGACAATCGCGGGCGGCGCAGCCGGCATGGGAGGCGCCATCACGGGCTCCGCCAGGCGCGGTTGCTGGCGGATCTCGGGCATCAGGCGGCGCTCCGCCACGGGCGCGTTCTCGGGCTGGAAGCCGGTGGCGATGACCGTGATCTTGACCGCGTCGGCCAGCGCTTCGTTCATGATGACGCCGAAGTTGATCTGCACGTCTTCGCAAGCGGCCGCTTCCCGGATGATGGAGCAGGCTTCGTTGACTTCGTGGAGGCCCAGGCGGCTGGAGCCGGTGATATTGATGAGGATGCCGCGCGAGCCGCAAATCCGCGAATCTTCCAGCAGCGGGCAACTGATGGCCTGGCGGGCGGCGTCCACGGCGGCCTTTTCTCCGCGGCCGACGGCGGTGCCCATCATGGCGTAGCCCATGCCGATCATGGTGGCTTTGATGTCGGAGAAATCGCGGTTGATGAGGCCGGGCGTGATGATGATGTCGCTGATGCCCTGCACGGCCTGGCGCAATAGGTCGTCGGCCACCTTGAAGGCCTCGAAGAAGCTCGTGCCGCGCGGCACCAGCGCCAGCAGGCGGTCGTTGGGAATGGCGATTACGGTATCGACGGTGGAGGCCAGGCGGCCAAGACCCTCTTCGGCCAGGCGCATGCGGCGCGGGCCCTCGAAACCGAATGGCTTGGTGACCACAGCCACGGTGAGCGCGTCGAGTTCCTTGGATAGCGAGGCGATCACCGGCGCGGCGCCGGTGCCCGTGCCGCCACCCAGTCCGGCGGTGACGAAAACCATGTCGGCGCCCTGCAGAATTTCGACGATGCGGTCGGTGTTCTCGAGCGCGGCCTGGCGTCCGATTTCGGGATTGGAGCCGGCGCCGAGCCCCTTGGTCATCTTGGCCCCCAGTTGCAGCTTGTTGGGCACGCGGCAGGCGGTGAGCGCCTGGAGATCCGTGTTCATGGCGAAAAACTCGACCCCTTCCAGACCCTCTTCCACCATGCGGGCCACCGCGTTGCATCCTCCGCCGCCGACGCCAACCACCTTGATACGCGTCCCGAGGCGAGCCTCTTCATCGATTTCGTATTTCAGATCGTCCATGTCAGCTTCGATAAGCGCCATCGTTTTCTCCCACTCGAATCGAGTTACTTCAGTAGTTTTCCCAGCCAGCCGGCGGTGGCCCGCTGTTCCTGAGCCTTGAGTTTGGCGGAGTACATGGCCAATCCCGCGGCGGTGCTCCACTCGGGATCGTTCATGCTCTCGGGCCAGTCCTGAATTCCAAACGGCAGGCCGAAGCGCGCCTGGCACTGCAGGACGCGTTCGGCGACATCGCAAAGATCGGGCAGGCGGGCCGCGCCGCCGGTGAGGAAGACGCCGCCCATCAGGGCGCGATCCATCCCCACGCGGGCCAGTTCGGTGAGCACGAAGCGGAACAGTTCGTCGGCGCGGGCTTCGATGATCTGGTTGACGAAACGGCGTTTCGCGTAGCGGTGCTCGCGATTCCCGGGCGTCGGCAGGTCCACCAGCACGTTTTCGGGGCTGAGCTCGGCCAGCGCCGCGCCGTATTCGAATTTCACCAGCTCGGCTTCTTCGAAGCTCAGGCAGAGGCCCTGCGCCAGGTCGCGCGTAAAGTGATCGCCGCAAATGCGGACGGCGGAAGCCAGGAGCAGGGCGTCGCCGTAATAAACCACCAGTTGGGTGGATTGGGCGCCGATATCGATGACGGCGATGCCTTCGCGGCGCTCTTCGGGCAGCACCGCGGCGTAACATGCGCCCAGCGCTTCGAAGACGGTTTCCTCAACCGCCAGGTGCGCCTGGTTCACCGCGCCCACCAGGGCGTTGTGTTCCTGCACAGAGCAGGTGATGACGTGCACATTGCTTTCCAGGCGCGCCGCCAGCATCTTGCGCGGGTTGCGATGGCCGGGGTGATCGTCCACCACGAAATCCTGCGGGAACAACTGCAGCAGCATGCGGTCTTCCTGCAACTGCACCCGGGAAGCGCGGTTCACCACGCGGTTGATATCGGACTGATCGATTTCGCGCACGTAGCCCAGTTCCATGACGCCGCGGCTGTTGGCGCCGCGGACAGTCGGCCCGCCGAGGCCCACCACCACCGATTCGACGGCGACGCCGGCTTCCGCTTCGGCTTCGCCCAGAGCCTCCAGAATGGAAGCCGTGACGGCGCGCTGATCGGCGATGCGGCCCTTCAACCAGCCCTCCGACGGCGCCGACGAGCAGCCCAGCAAACGCAGGCGTCCGTCCTCTAGGTTGCAAACCACCAGGCGCGTTTTGCCGCTGCCGGCGTCCAGTCCTGCTGCGTAAATGGGCTTGGCTGCCATGGGCCCCGCTGCTACTCCTTTACCTTTGCCAGAATACGGTCGTCCAAACGCAGATCGAAAGTATTCACTTCCGGCGACCGCTTGGCGATCTCCGCGTAATGCGCCAGAAAATTCTGATAGCGGCGCGCGTAATTGGTGTCGCCGAGCATCAGCTCGATGGCGCGGTTTTCCACCTGCGCCACGATGCGGACATCGTCGGGATCGGCGGCGTTGACTTCGGAAACGTCCTTGGTGAGATAGCCCAGCTCCTTTTCCAACTGCAGGAAGGTTCGCACGCAATCCATTCGCTGTTCCGGTGTCTGGTTTTCGCGGATGCCGTCCAGCACCGGAAACGTAAATTGCGCCTGGGCGGGCGGATTCAGCAGCGCGCCGTGAGCGTCAATCAGCAGAACCATCCCGTGCAACAGGACGAAGGCCACGGGCTTGCGCTCCTCGATGCGGACCGCCAGGCGGTCGGGCCAGACGCGCGAGACCGACGCCTCTTCCACCCAATCGATGGCCAGCAGCCGCCGGCGGCGTTCCTCGAGCGGCGCGGTGAAGATGCTATGGTCGAAATCGTCGGCAAAGACGCGCAGCACCTTGGAACGCGGCGTGTACTGCAAGCCGGTGATGGTGATGGAGCCCGCGTCGTGGGAGAGCGCAAAGCGCGGGTCGGTGACCACAAACTGGCGGACCTTGAGAGCGGCCATGGCGGTGGAGACGCCCACCACGCCGAGAGCCGCCAGCGAAAACCAAAGGCGCCATCGCAAGCCGGCCGGTTTTGGGGTTGCGCGGGCCATATCAGTTCTTCCCCCGGAGTTTGTCGAGGAGCTTTTCGCCGGCTTGCCAGACGTTCCCGGCGCCCAGCGTGAGGACCGCGTCGCCTTCCCGCGCTACACCGGCCAACTCCTCCACCCCGCGATCGATCGTGCCCACGTATTTCACCGCGCGGTGGCCGAACTGGCCGATGCGGTCCACCAGCGCCTCGGCGGTGACGCCCGCAATGGGCTTCTCGGAGGCTGCGTAAATATCCATCACGAAGAGCGTGTCGGCCCGGTTGAAGGCGCCCGCGAATTCGTCCATCAAATGGAACGTGCGGGTGAAGCGATGGGGTTGGAAGAGCACGTGAATGCGCCGGAAGCCGCACACGCGGGCGCTATCCAGGGTCGCGCGGATTTCCGTGGGATGGTGGCCGTAATCGTCGATGACGGTGATGCCGCGCTCCACGCCGCGCACTTGAAAGCGGCGGTCGACGCCGCTGAAAGTGGCCAGCGCGTCGCGAATGGTGCCGGGGTCGACTTCCAGTTCCATGGCGACGGCAACCGCGGCCATGGCGTTCAGCACGTTGTGCCGGCCCGGAATGCGCAGATGGAACAGGCCCAGGTCGGCCGCGCGGTAACGCAGGCGGAAATCGCTGGCAAAGGAGCCGACAGTCAATTCGGTGGCTTCCACATCCGCCTGGGCGGTGGTTCCATAGGTGATGACGCGGCGCTTGATGGCGGGCAGAATGCTCTGCACGTTCGCATCGTCCAGGCAGACGATCGCGGCGCCGTAGAACGGCACCTTGTTGACAAATTCGATGAAGGCGGCGCGCGTGGCTTCGATCGACGGATAGTGGTCCACGTGTTCGCGGTCGATGTTGGTGACCACGGCCAGGATGGGGGCCAATTTCAAAAAGGAGCCGTCGCTTTCATCCGATTCCGCCACCAGGAAATCGCTGCGCCCCACGCGGGCGCCCGAGCCGCCCATGGTGCCGACGCGGCCGCCCACCACTACCGTGGGATCGAGCCCCGCGTAGTTGAGGACGGTAGCGGTCATCGAGGTTGTGGTGGTCTTGCCGTGGCTGCCGGCCACCGCGATGCCGTACTTGAGCCGCATCAACTCGGCCAGCATTTCACCGCGCGCGATGACCGGAATCTGCAGCCGCCGGGCTTCCCGCACTTCGGGGTTGGATTCGTCCACGGCGGAGCTCACCACCAGCGCGCGCGCACCGCTGACGTTGGAAGGCGCGTGGCCTTCGAAAATGCGCGCGCCCATGGCTTCCAGGCGCTGGGTGGCCGGCGAAAGCCTCACGTCGGAGCCGCTGATCTGGTATCCGAGGTTGAGCAGCACTTCGGCGATGCCGCTCATTCCGCTTCCGCCAATCCCTACGAAATGCAGATGCTGGGGACGAAAAAACATTTTCTTACCGTATTGTTTCGGCTTGCAGGGGCTGCTGTCAATCAAAAATTGCGGAATTCAGCCCCTAGCCACCTCCTCTAAGATGTCGGCGGCGCGCTGCGCGGAGCCGGGATGCGCGAACCCGCGGGCGGCGGCGGCCATGCCGTCCAGCACGCCGGGCGCGCCATGCAGCTCCGAAACGGCCGCGAACAGCCTCTCTCCATTCAAATCGGCGTCGCGCACCAGGCGGGCCGCTCCGCCGCGTTCCATGGCCTCCGCGTTGCGCGTCTGATGATCGTCGGCGGCAAACGGAAATGGCACCAGAATGCTGGGCCGGGCGGCCGCCGCCAGTTCCGAAACCGCGCCCGCCCCGGAGCGCGACACCACCAAGTCGGCCTGCGCAAACGCCGCGGGCATATTGGCGATGAACGGCACAATTTCTCCATCCAGGCCGCTTTCTGCAAAGGCGCTCTGCAAATCGGCCAGGCCGGAAGGCCCGCTCTGGTGCACGATGCGCACGCGGTACGGCGCGCTGCGGAAGAGCGGCCAACTCTCGCGGGCGGCGCGGTTGAGCGTTCGCGATCCCTGGCTGCCCCCGGTGATCAGAATGTTCAGCACGCTGCCGGCCGGCCGCGGCGGGATGCGGAAGAATTCTTCGCGGACCGGGAGGCCGGTGGTTTCGGTCCTGCCAGCGGGAAAATGGGAAGCCGTTTCGGGGAAAGAGATGAGTGCCCGCGCCACAAAGCGGCCGATCACGCGGTTCGTGAAACCGGGCATGGCATTGGGCTCCATCACCACCACCGGGACGCCTCCCACCAGCGCCGCCATCACCGGAGGACCGGCCACGTAGCCGCCCATGCTGAAGACCGCGGCGGCCCGGCGGACGAATTTGCGGCAAGCCAGGGTGGCGAACGGCAACCGGATTAAAGTCGCCACCTTCTGCCGCAGCGATACCCGATTTAGGCCGCCGATGTCGATCCGCTTCAACTCAAACCCTTCGGCCGGAACCAGCCTGGCTTCCATGCCATGATCGGTGCCGACGAAAAGGACCTGGTGTCCGCGCCGGCGCAGTTCCTTGCCCACGGCCAGCGCCGGAATCACGTGCCCGCCCGTGCCGCCGCCGGCCATCAGGAAGGAGCCGTGCATTCGCTCAGCCGGCATGTTCGCTCACATTCATGAGGATTCCCAGCAGCGCGAGAGTGCTCAACAGCGAACTGCCGCCATAGCTGATCATGGGGAGCGGAATGCCCTTGGTGGGCATCATGCCCAACACCACGCTGATATTGATCAAGCCCTGGACCACTACCACCACCGTCGCGCCCAGAGCCAGGTAGCGGCCGAAATCGTCGCGCATCCGCACGGTGGCGCGCAGGCCGCGCCAGAAAATCACGCCGAAGCCCATCAGCAGGGCGACGCAGCCCACCATGCCCAGCTCCTCACCCACCACGCCGTAAATGAAATCGGTATGCGCTTCCGGAAGATATCCCACCTTCTGGCGGCCGTTCATCAAGCCGACGCCCATTACGCCGCCGGCGCCCACGGCGATCTGCGATTGTTCCAATTGGTAATTGGTGTCGCGCGCGGCCAGCGATTCTTCGAGCCTGGCCCGGATGTGGCCTTTGGGATCGATGCGGTCGATCAGGTGAAACTGGGGATCGAAGTATTTCACAACCCGGGCCGTCCGGTAAGGCGACAGGGCGATGGAGAGCAGCACGCCGACAAATGCCACGCCGGCGGCGATCATCACGAAGCGCCACTCCAGACCGGCGACGAAGAACACCACCGCGACGGCCGCGCCCAGCACCACGGCGGTTCCGAGATCGGGCACCACCACCAGCAGGATCACCAGGCCCACGGATAGCGCCGCTGGCAGTAGCGTGTTGCGCGGATTATTGATGGCGCGGGCGCGCCAGGTGACGAAGAACGCCAGGAAAATGACCAGCGCGGGCTTGGCCAGTTCGGACGGCTGCACGCCCAAAGATCCGCCCAGCCGCAGCCAGCGGTGGCTGTTGGTGTCCAGAATATACACCGCGATCAACAACACGATGGCGAAGCCGATGGCCGTAAAGGCCACCGCGGGGGACTGGAAGCGCCGGTACGACGTGCGCTTGAGGCTCATCATCACGACAATCGCCACCGCCGCCCATTCGAGTTGGCGCAGCACGAAATGCCAGCTCGACCCGGGCCGCGGGTCCATGGGGGACATGATGGAGGAGGCGCTGTAGAGAATCAGCAGGCCGAAGAACACCATCGCCACCACGGTGACGAACAGGATCCAATCCGTTTTGAGTCTCTGACCCATTCAGTTTTTCTCGGGCAACTCCTGGACAATCTGTTTGAACACGCGGCCGCGGTGTTCGTAACTTTCAAACTGGTCGAAACTGGAGCAGGCGGGCGCCAGCAGGACAGTGTCGCCGGCGTGGCCGTGGGCGTAAGCGTAGGCCACCGCCGCTTGGATGGTTTGAGAATCCACCAGCGGAAGTGCGCCCTGCAACTCGGCGGCGATCTTCGGCGCGGCAGCCCCCACCAGCAGCGCGGCGTGCGCCCGCGCCGCCAGCGGATCGCGCAGCACGGTGTAATCCAGGCCCTTGTCCTTGCCGCCCAAAATCACCCACAGGCCGCCCGGAAACGCGTCGATGGCTTTGAGCGTGGCGTCGACGCTGGTGGCTTTGGAATCGTTGTAGAAATCCATGCCGCCGGCGGTGCGCACGAATTCCAGGCGGTGCTCCACGGCGTGGAACGTGCGGACGGCCGCGGCGATCGCGCCGCTGTCCACGCCGGCCCGCGCGGCGGCCACCGCTGCCGCCAGCACATTCTCGATGTTGTGCCGGCCGCGAATGGGAATCTCGCCCGCGGTCATGAGCAACTTGCCGTCAAGCACCAGCTTGTCCGAGCACAGGCCCGCGCCGGAAGAGACTTCGCCCTTGCCGCTGAACCATTCCACCTGCGCGGCGGTGCGCCCGGCGTACGCGGCGCACACCGCGTCATCGGCGTTGAGGATGGCGTAGTCGCCGCGCCTCATGGTCTCGAACAACCGGCCTTTGATGGCGGCGTAATTCTCGAACGTGTGATGGCGGTCCAGATGATTCTGCGTCACGTTGAGAGCCAGGCCGATGTGCGCGCGGAATTCGGCAATGGTCTCGAGCTGGAAGCTGGAAAGTTCCAGCACATTCCACATCTCGGGCCGCGAGCTTTCCACCATGGCGGTGACCGGCGTGCCGATGTTGCCGCCCACCTGCGCGGGCACTCCGGCTTCCCGCAGGATGTGGCCGATCAGGCTGGTGGTGGTGGTCTTGCCGTTCGAGCCGGTGATGCCAATGGTCTTGCCCTGAAGGAACGGCGCGGCCAATTCGACCTCGCCGACCACGCGCACTCCGCGGCGTCGGGCTTCGATCAGCGGCGGCAGATCCGCCGGCACGTCGGGCGAGAGAACAATCAGGTCGCAGTCTTCGAAGACTTGGGGAGTCTGTTTCTCGAACGGAATGCCAAGCCGCGAAACGAATTCAGAACCTCCGGGAAGCTGGTCGAGGCCCTTGAGATCCGTCGCCCGCACGCGCGCCCCGTGGCGCAGCAATAGCTCGGCGGATGCCATCCCGGATTTCTTCAGTCCCACCACCAGCGCTTTTATGCCGTTGTAATCCATATCTATCTCAATTTCAGCGTCGAAAGTGCCATCAGCGCCAGCACCAGGCCGGCGATCCAGAAGCGCACGATAACCTTCGATTCGGTCCAGCCGAGTTGCTCGAAGTGATGGTGCAGCGGCGCCATCAGGAAAATCCGCTTGCCGCCGCGCAACTTGTAACTGCCCACCTGCAGAATCACCGAGACGGCCTCCAGCACGAAGACGCCGCCGATGAACAACAGCAGCACTTCCTGCTTGATGAGCACCGCCACCACCGCCAGCGCGCCGCCCAGTCCGAGCGAGCCGACGTCTCCCATGAAGATCTCCGCCGGGTGCGCGTTGTACCAGAGAAAGCCCAGACTGGCTCCGGTCATGGAACCGCAGAAGATGGTGAGTTCGGAAGTGCGCGGGTTGCGCGCCAGTTGTAGATATTCGGCGAGCTGCGCGTGGCCGCCGGCATAGGCCAGCATGGTGAGCGCGCCGGCGGCGATCACCATCAGCCCGATGGCCAGGCCGTCGAGCCCGTCCGTCAGGTTGACCGCGTTCGAAGTGAAGACCACCACCAGGCAAACGAAGATGCAGAACGGCGCGGCGCCCAGCGCATAAGTCCACGGGCTGTGGAGCAAGGGCTCGATCAGCAGGGTGGGTTTGAACTGCTTGATGAACGGGATGTTCATGGCGGTGGAAAAATCGCCGTGGGCGCGCATCACCAGCAGCGCCGCCGCCAGCGCGAAGCCTGTCACAAATTGGTAAATCAGCTTGCGCGTGCCGGTAAGGCCGAGGCTGCGGTGCTTGGTCACCTTGGCATAGTCGTCGAGGAAGCCGATCCAGCCGAAGCCCACCAGCGCGGTGATGGCGATCCACACATAGGGGTAGCGCAGGTCGGCCCACAGCACGGTGGGGACGACAATCGAGATAATGATGAGCACGCCGCCCATGGTGGGAGTGCCGGCCTTCTTCTGGTGCGACTCCGGGCCCTCCGCGCGGATGTACTGGCCAATCTGGAATTCGCGCAGCTTGGCGATCAGCCAGGGTCCCAGCGCGACGCACAGGAACAGCGCCGTCAGGCTGGCGAAGGCCGTGCGAAACGTAGTGTAGCGGAAGACCCGGAGCGGACTGGCGAATCGGTAAAGCTGTTCGTAGAGCAGGTAGTAGAGCATGGTGGATTAATCCAGAAACCTTTCCAGAGCGCGCTCCACGTGCACCCCGCGCGAACCCTTGAACAGGACCGCGTCGCCGCGCCGCGCGGCCTGGCGCGCGAAGTCTCCGGCCTCGGCGCAATCCTCGAAGAAATGCACGGAAGAGGCCGGCAGCCCGGCGGCTACGGCGCCTTCCGCCATGGCGCGCGCGTTGCCGCGCACCGCAATCAGCAGGTCCACTCCGTGCCCGGCCGCATACCGGCCCACCGCGCGATGCAGCTCGTCCGCGGCGTGGCCCAGCTCGAGCATTTCACCGAGCACCGCGATGCGGCGCGCTGCGGGCGTTTCGCCGAGCACGTCGATCATCGACCGGGCGGCCTCGGGGTTTGAGTTATAGCAATCGTTCCAGATCACGATGCCGTTGTGCTCCGTCTTTTCGCCGCGCATCTGGCCGATGGCGAAGCTGCGGACCGGCTCGCGCAGCCGCCCGGGCGCGATTCCGAATTCCCGGGCTACCGCAATGGCGGCCAGCAGGTTCATCACGGCGTGGCGGCCCACCAGGCCGGTTTCGTAATCCACGCCGCAGGCGCGAAAGCGGCAGCCGGCGGAGCTGAACTCGGTGGCTTCGGCGCGCACGTCGGCGCCCGCGGAAAAACCGAAACTGATCGAGCGGCCCGGGTGAACTTCGCGGAAGCGCGCCACACGGGCGTCATCGGCGTTCAGCACCGCGGCGCCATCCGCCGGCAGCGCTTCGATGAGCTCGCGCTTGGCGGCGGCCACGCCTTCGATGGAATCGAAGAACTCGACGTGGGCGTAGCCCACGTTGGTCACCACGCCGATCTGCGGGGCGGCTATCGCGGCCAGACCGCGAATCTCGCCGGCATGGTTCATTCCCATTTCGAGAACCGCGGCGCGGCAGCCGTCCGGCAGCCGCAGGATGGAGATCGGCACGCCCACGTGATTATTGAAATTGCCCACCGTTCGTCCCACCGGAAACTCGGCTTCGAGCAGATGCGCGATGGCGTCCTTGGTCGTGGTCTTGCCGGCGCTGCCCGTTACTCCAATCACCGTCTGGCCCCATTGACGCCGCGCCCAGGCGCCCAGCTCCTGCAGCGCGCGCAACGTATCGCCTACCACCAGCTCGCAAGCCGCCGAACCGCCCGGCCGGTCCACCACCACCGCGGACGCGCCCTTTTCCGCCGCCGCCGCCAGAAAGACGTGGCCATCGTGGTTGGGACCGCGAAGCGCAAAATAAACGTCGCCGGGATTCTGTGTCCGCGTGTCCACGCTCCAGCCGGCGACGGGGATGTCCGGCGCGCGCCCGGCCGCCCGCATGGCGCGCGCAACTTCTTGTAAGTTCAGGGTCATGGTTTAAGACCAATACTGTTCAGTTAAGTGGGACAGGCCATCGCCTTTCGTGGCCTGTCATGCTTAGCTGAAGAGGGCGCTTGACAGACGACTGAAACCGATCGTCTGTCCCACCCCCGACGCCGGCTTAAGTGAACAGCATCGGGTCTAAGACGGCTTGCTGTATCCATAACCCTTCAGCACCTCTCTCGCCACCGCCCGGTCGTCGAACGCGATGGTGCGATCCTTCAAGACCTGGTACGGTTCGTGGCCCTTACCGGCCAGAATGACGATGTCCCCTTCCCGAGCCTCCTTGAGGGCGTACGCGATCGCGGTGGCGCGGTCGGGCTCAATCACGTGAGGCACGTCGGTCCGGCGGATCCCCACCAGGGCGTCATTCATGATCGTCAGGGGATCTTCGGAACGCGGGTTGTCGCTCGTGAGAACCACGAAATCGCTGCCTTCGGCGGCGGCGTAGCCCATCAGGGGACGCTTGGAGCGGTCGCGGTCGCCACCGCATCCGAACAGCGTGATGACGCGTTTCGGGTTGAGGTCGCGGGCCACCGCGATGATATTGCGCAGCGCATCGTCGGTGTGAGCGTAATCCACCACCACCACGAAGGGCTGGCCTTCGTCGACCCGCTCGAAGCGGCCGGGAACGGCGGGAAGTTCGGCGATGCCGCGCGCTACGGTCTCCGGCGGGATGCCATAAGAAAGGCCGGCGCCGCAAGCCGCCAGAATATTGTACACGTTGATTTTTCCGATCAGCGGCGATTCCACCGCGAAACGCAGCTTGCCGAACTGCACGTCGAAGTGCAAACCCTCGAAGCCCGACGAAATGTGTTGCGCGCGCAAGCCGGCTTCCGCGCCCAGGCCATACCAGAAAACTTCGGTCTCCGGGTGAAGCTCGATGCGGCGGGAGTATTCGTCGTCGCGATTCAGCACGGCGAAGCGCGGCGCAGGAGCGCCGGCGCCCGAAAACAACATCTGCTTGGCGGCGAAGTACGCCTCCATGGTGCCATGAAAATCCAGATGATCGCGCGTCAGGTTGGTAAACACAGCGGTATGAAAGTGCAGCGCGTAGACCCGGCCCAGCGAGAGCGCGTGCGACGATACTTCCATGGTAACGTGCTTGCCGCCGGCCTGCCGCAGATCCGCGAACAGCTTCATTAGGTCCAGCGATTCCGGCGTGGTGTTGGCCGCCGGAAGCACTTTCCCGGCCAGGTGATACTCGATGGTGCCGATCAGCGCGGTGGTGTGGCCGGCGGCGCGCAGGATGGAATCGAGCAGGTACGCGGTGGTGGTTTTGCCATTGGTGCCGGTGATGCCGGTGAGCGCGATATGCTCATCCGGACGTCCGAAAAAATTGCGGGAGGCAATCGCCAGGGCCTGGCGGCCGTGCTCCACGGCAATCCAACGCGGCATTCCCTCGGGTGGTTCCGATTCGGAAACCACGGCGGCGGCGCCGCGCGCCAGGGCGTCTTCGGCAAAACGGCGGCCGTCCGTGCGGCTGCCGGGAAATGCGAAAAACAGGTACGCGGGCTCAACCCGCCGGGAATCGTACGCCAGGCCCGCCACCACCCCGGTGGCCAATTCAGGCGCCAGGGGCTGCTTCAGCCGAACACCCGAGAGTATCTCGCCCGTGGTCATCGTGCAAACTGTACGCGAATGCGTTCTCCTGTGTGTAGGATGGCGCCCGCCGGCGGATCTTGAACGCGGGCGATCCCGCTGCCGTCGGGTTGAACCGTCAGTCCTCGCGCCGCTGCTTCCGACAGGACGGCGCGCAGGGACATTCCCCGGAAGTTGGGAACCGCGGCTTGCGCCGCAACGGGCGCCGCGGGCTTGGCGCCCGCCGGCGCCGGCGATGCCGGCGCCGGGCGATCGTCGTCTTCCGGATCTTCCAGGATGTTGGGCTGCTTCGATCCCAGGTCGGCAATGGCCAGATCGTCGCTCACTTCGTTTTTCGCAATCAGGGTTGGGGGCTGTGCATCCGGCAGATCCTTCGGAACGTCGAGGATGCGCAGCGCTTCCGTAGCCACGGCGCGGAACACCGGTGCCGCCGCCGCGCCGCCAAAGCCGGCCGTCCCGTGCGTCCCGTTGATCGTCACCACCACCACCACCGCCGGATTCGTCAGCGGCGCGAAGCCCATGAAAGACCCGTTGTAAGTGTGCGTATAGTGGTGCGCGGCATAATCGTAGATCTGCGCGGAGCCGGTCTTGCCGCCCGCCGTGTAGCCTTCCAGCCTGGCGCCTTTTCCCGTGCCCACCAGCACCACGCCTTCCATCATCTGCCGCATCTTGATGGCCGTCTCCGGCTGGACCACGCGCACCGGCGGCTCGGGCGAAATGCTCTGCCCTGAGTTCTTCAGCACCAGCCGGGGCCTCACCAGCAGACCGCCGTTCGCCACCACCGAGGCGGCCTGCGCCAGTTGCAGCGTGGTCACGCTGATCTCCTGCCCCATGGAAATCGAAGCCAGCGATGTGGCGCCCCACAGCGGCAGCCGGCGCAGACGGCCCTTGTCCTCTCCCGGCAGCGTGATTCCGGTCTTCTGCCCGAAGCCGAAGCGCCGCACATAGTCGTACATCTTCTCGCGGCCCACCTGCAGACCGATTTCGATGGCGCCGATGTTGCTCGAATGCGCCAGCACGTCGCGCATGGGGACAATGCCCATGCCGCCGTGCGAATCGTGAATCGTCCGCGTGAACAGCGTGAGCACGCCGCCATGGCAGTTGATCATGCTGTCCGGCCCCAGGGAGGTGGTTTCCAGCGCGGCCGAAAGCGTGATCACCTTGAATACCGAGCCGGGCTCGAAAGAAACGCCCGTAGCGTGGTTTTCGCGCCCCGGATCGTTCACCGACACGGGAGGCTCGTTGGGATCGTACGTGGGGTAGCTGGCCAACGCCAGCACTTCTCCGTCGTACGGATTCATCACCACCACGCTGCCGCTCACCGCGTTGTGCGCCTGAACCGCCGCCGCAATCTCCTGTTCCGCGACGTATTGCAGCCGCTCGTCGATGGTCAATGTGAGCGTGGCGCCCGCCCGCCCGGCGCTCGCCACTTCCTGTTCGATGCCGCGGTTGTGGGCATCGGTGAGCAGCCGGGCCTGGCTTCGCTCGCCGCGCAGATCCGCATCCAGCGCCTTCTCGATGCCCGCGTTGCCGGCCTCCGCGAAATCCACGCCGCCCAGCACGTGCGCCGCCAGCGTGCCCTTGGGATAGTGGCGATGGTTCTCGCTCTGGATATGGATCCAATCCAGGCTCAAGGCCCGCAGGTTCTGCGCCTCCTGCGGCGTGATGTCTCGTTTGACCCACAGAAAGCCGCGGTGACTGTCATAAGTCGCTTTGATGCGGCTGTACAGTTCGGCTTCATCCAGGTGCAGTTGGTTCGCCAGCAGGCTGGAATTGACCTTGAGGTCCGGCAGCTTCAGCGGATCGATGGTGACGGATTCCGTGCTCAGGCTCAGAGCCAGCGGGCGACCGCTGCGGTCCAGGATGGGGCCGCGGGTGGCCGGAATCTGGATGACGCGCTCCTGGCGGGCGCGGGCCTTCTGGACGTAGTCCTGGTGATGGACTATCTGGAGCTTGATCAGGTTGTAAAAGATGGCCGCGCCCCACACGAAGACAAGACTGGCCACCCATGTGAGACGTCGATCCGCCATGCCGCGCCGCGTGAACGTGTCACGCTCCTCCTTCGCTTACTTTTTCACCATCGCGACCGCGCTGTCGGAGTGGTTGTCCAGGTGCACAACCTGGCTCGACGAAGGGGTCACGAGGTTCTGCTTCTGCGCCAGCTCTTCCAGCCGTTGCGGGCTGAGGAGCTCGGCTTGCTGGAGCTCCAGCGCGCGCCGCTCATCCGCCAGACGGTGTGCTTCGGCGCGCAGCACTTCGATGCGGTAACCGGCCAGCGTGCTGGCCGCGCCAGGCGCCAGGACACCAGTGAGCAGCGCCAGCGCCAGACATGCCGCGCCGATCGCCGACCAGCACTGGTTGCGCGATTCCGGATCGGCTTCGCGCACCAGCCGCGAATTGTCGATTTTCTTGCAATACAAAAAGACGTCTTCGTGCGGAAGCGTGCGCAACAGGAACGGGTCCCGTTCCGTTGGCGCGCTTTCCGGCCGGACGGCGGGGGCCTCCGTGCCTGCCGCTGTTGCTGTTCTTCCGAAAAACTGTGGCACCGTTGCCATGGCTGCGTTACCTCTCTAATTCATCTCGACGGCGCGCAACTTGGCGCTGCGCGACGCCGCGTTTTGGGCAATTTCCCGCTCGCTCGGCTGCAGCGGATGTTTGGTTAAAATGACCGCTTGCGCCTCGCGTCCCAGTTCCCTGAATCGCTCTTTCACTTTTCGGTCGTCCGTGGACATGAACGCGATGACCACCATGCGCCCGCCGCTGCGTAACAGGCCCGGGCCGGTCTTGAGCAGTTGGTCCAACTGGCCCGCCTCGTCGTTTACCGCCATTCGCAGCGCCATGAATGTTTTCGTGGCGGGATGCAAACGGCCCGTCCTGGGCACGGCCCGCTCCACTACATCGGCCAGATGGAGTGTGCTCCGTATGGGCCGTGCTCGGACGATTGCTCTGGCTATCTTCCGCGCCCTCCTTTCTTCGCCTAGCTGAAAAATCAGGTCGGCGAGCGCCTTTTCGGCGCTGTAATTGACCAGATCGGCCGCTGGCATGCCAGTGGTTCGATCCATTCGCATATCGAGCGGCCCATCCGCCAAAAATGAAAAGCCACGCTCCGGCGCCGTGAGCTGATACCGGCTCACACCCAGGTCCGCCAGCAGGCCATCGATCTTGTCCAACCCGTTCTCTTCCAGCGCCGATGCCAGGTCCTCGAAGGTTCCATGGTGATACCGGATCCGTCCGGCCCACCCGGCCGTGTTGCTCCGCGCCATCTCCAGAGAATCCGCGTCGCGGTCGCTCGCGATCACCAAACCCGTGGTGAGACGCTGCGCAATCAGCGCTGTGTGCCCGCCCAGCCCCGCGGTCGCGTCCAGATAAACTCCCTCGGGCTTCACCGCCAGCAGTTCGAGCGCTTCGGCGGCCATGACGGGAAAGTGCATAGGCCATCAGTTCAGCCCCGCTGCTTCGAGCAGCGCCACATCGTCGCTCAACACCTGCGCCGCCTCGCGTTTGCGTTCTTCGTAAATCTTTTCGCTTAGCACTTCGATGCGGCCGCGGTATGCCATGAGCCGCACCGGCTGGTTCTCGATCCCCAGCTCGCGCCGCAACTCGGGCGAGAAGAGAATTCTGCCCTGGCCATCCATTTCAGCCTCGGCGCCAAGGTCGTTCGCGTTGAAGGCGACGTTGCGGGCCAGCTTCACGTTGTCGCGGTACGATTCGAAAAACTTCTCGTTGCCGCGCCACACTTCAATGGGGTAGATTTGCGCCGTGCGGCGATCCAAACTGGTGACAAACAGCTTCTTTTCCTTCAGAACGGCAAAATACTGCTGGAAGGTCGCCGGCAGCTTGAGGCGGCCTTTATCGTCCAGCCGTCCCGGGTACATGCCCCGCGGCGGTTCGACCATCAGTAGTTGTTGCCCTAAGACTTCCACAAATAACCCACTTTATATCTATTCTGGGCCACTACCAATAGTGCCACGCCCGTTCTCGTTTTGCAAGAGGGATTTTGGAGGATCTCACTGATAGAGACGGAGTTACACTGGCCCAACCCAATCTACACTGATTGGGAAACAATACTAGATGTGGATTTTATGGCGAAGGAAATACGAAGAAAGAAGGGGCTGGCGGACCAGCCCCCGGAGAAAGAAAACGACTTATTGGATAGGCAATGTGCTGGTCAAACTGTTAATCGCGTTGGTCAATCCAACCGGAACGACGCCCACCGAGAAGGCGACGTTGTTCCCTTGAGGGGCATTCGCCGGAACGATGAACGCCACTTCGAACACCCCGATCATGTTGGCGCCCAGGCGCGCACTGGTCACCGTGGCCCCGCCGGAACCGCTGATCCCCACAATCACCGTGCCGGTTGCCAGGGCATCGGCGCCGATGAGGTCGGCTCCTGGGTTGTCCACCTGCCCCGTTCCCACTTTGGGAAGGGTTGGCCCCAGGCCCGTCACGTACACGCGCACGATTTCAGTTCGGCGCGCCGGATTGAGTAAGGAAACGAAGCTCCCGTCGGAGCGCAGCGCCACCGCGCGCAGCGTGCCATCCGAGTACGGGACCTGGAAGATTCCGGGCGCCGCCGTTTGCACGGCCACGTTGACCGTGGCTGAACCCGCACCCACGTTCACCGTTACCGGAACGCTGGCCGCGGGCGTGACTTCGCACGGCACCTGCACCATCAGTTGCGGCTGCCCGTTGACCAGGGTGGCGCTGAAAATGGGCGCGAAGTAGTTGTTGAAGTCCACCGAGATTCCGTTCACTGAGGTCGGCAGAGGTCCGAAAACCGGCTGCGGGAAAAGACTGGCGGCTCCGTTCGGGTCGAGGCCGCTGCCCGTAATCGTGGCGAGGCCGCAGGGTGAAAGGGAGCCCGATTGTCCGCTGGCGGCATTGGCGAAGCTCGAAGCGGTGATGGTAGGACCAACGGGGTTGACCGTAAGGGTGAACGTGGCGGAAAAGCCCGCCGCGGACGCGGTCACGGAGGCCGAGCCGGTCACCGAACTTGCCGTCACCGTGACGCTGGTCTGCCCCGCGCTGTTGGTAACACCGGAGCTGGAAGAGAGGCTCACCGGTCCGCTAGATGTGAAGCTCACCGTGTAATTGCTCACCGGACCGGAGGCGCTATTCACCTGCACGATCAAGGGCGCGGCGAAGTTGGTGCCGATAACGGCATTCTGCGCGTTTCCGGAGATTATCACGATGCCGGTGGGCGTCGGGCCGCTGGGCGTCACCGTCAGCGTGAAGGTCTGCGAGAGTCCGCCCACGCTGGCGGTCACCGTAACGGTTCCGGTTGTGCTGCCGGCGGTGACGATGACCTGCGCTTGCCCGCTGCTGTTGGTGTACGCGGTGCTCTGTGACAGGACGGCGGGGCCGGCGACCGAGAATTGCACCGGGTAATTCGTGATCGGGGTGGCGCCGTTGCCGGCGATCTGGACTACCAGAGGCGCCGCGAAGGTTGAGCCGATGGTCGCGCTCTGACCGTCTCCGGAAACCTTGCTGAGCCTCGCAATGGCCACCAGAGCGGTTTCGGTGAAGGTGGCATTGAGAGCGGAGTTGCTGGCCAGCGCCACCGTAATGTTGACGCTGCCGGCCGCCGCGCCGGAGAAACTGGCCACCGTGGAAACTTCGCCGCTATTGTCCGTGGTGGTGGAGGTTTGCGCCAGGGCCACCGCCGCGTTTGGGATGGCGGACCAGGTCACGCTGACGCCCTGCACGGCATTGCCGCGCGAATCCACCACCTGCGCGATCAGGGTGCCTAACGATTGCCCTGGAGACAGCAACTGGTTGTTGCCCTGCACTAGCTTGACGGCCGATGGGGTGCCGGGGATGGCGGTGAAGGTATAGGGGCCGAATTCCTGCAGGAAGATCGGGACGAACGGCGTCCACACCACCCCAGTTTGAACGCCGGCGCTGGTCGTGAGCACCAGGGCCGTCGAGCTCGTGACGCTCGAGATGACGTATTCCACGCTGTTAATCTGAATCTCCTGGCCGGCCGCCAGACCCCCGAAATTGACGCCGGACTCATAGGTCACGGCCGTGCCGCTGGTGTTGACGGTTCCCCCGGTGGTGCCGGCCTGCGGCTGGGTCGATACGCCGCCGACGATCACATTGAACTGGCCGGTGCCGCTGCCCCCGAGCAGCGGCGTGCAGGTGGCGTTGGCGTTCGGGTTACTGCCTACGATGTAGTTGCCGGTGAGCACCGTTCCGGGATTCCCGGTCGAGCTGGATGCAACGCACGTAATGGTGGGCGAAGTCTGGCCCGGTATGGGCACGAATTCGATGGAAACCCCTGTGACGCCGGAGCTGGCAGTTCCCTGGCCGCCAACGAACATCTGGATATTCGGAAGCGTCGAACCGGAATTCCCGGAAGGCAGTGTGGCGGCGAGCGGCTGGCCGTTCATGGTCGGTCCGTTGGCAATCACCAGCGAGTTGCCGTTCTGGTCGACCAGCGCGTAATTCTCGTAGAAAGTCGCTACCGCGCTGCTGCTACTGGCCGTGGCCACGATGGTGGATGGCAGGTAAGTCCGCGTTGAGCTGCCTTGGTTGATGATTACGGTCTGGTTCAGCGGGACTGTGCTCAAGCCGTTGGAATCGGTAGTGCTGGTGGCAGTGCTGCCCAAGGGTGAACCGACGATGGCCTCACCGCTCGTGACGGTCCACGAGACGGTGGCGTTGGCCACGCCTCTGCCATTGATATCCAGCGCCTGCACCGTAATCGGCTGGAACATCTGCAGCGTGGCCGTCTCGCAGAAGCACGGCATCTGTCCGTCGCCCGATATGATCTTGAGGCTCGCTACGGTTTGCGCCGCTGCCACGCGCGCACCCGACAGGGCTGCCAGCATCATGGCGATTACAATCATCCTGGATCGTGACAAAACTGCCTCCTGGTTCCGGGGAACACTAATGAAATTGGGATGGACGCGGAGAGAATTTTATTCTATCACCATTCCCGCCGCGCGCATCAGTGTGAAACCGCAAAAAAAAAGAGGGGAGCCGAAGCTCCCCTCCAGAAAAAAACATCGGACTTGATTCTAGTGAACGAGCTGTTCGATGCTCACGCCGCGGCCATTGCCCAAAGAGCTGTTGACCGTCAGTTCGAGAGCCAGGTAGCTCGAGAACAGACCGCGCAGACCAAGGTCGGTCACCGCTGCGTATCCATGAGCGTACTGGAAGTTGCAAACGGCGATTACGTATCCCTGGAAGCCCGGGAATACTTGCGAAGCCAGCACGGTCTGAACCGTACCAGGAGCAACCACCGGGAAGCAGTTGGAGCCCTGGACCGGATTCGAGATCGTGTCGCAGCCCTTCAGGACCGCCGGAGGAGCAGACTGCGCACCGGTAGCCGACAGCGTAAAGCCGTACGGATACAGTGTGCAGGAGCCGGTTTCAGCCAGCGTCCCGGTCGGGTAGGTCTTGCTGACAGCCGGGGTCGTCGGGAGACCTAGGGCGCTGAACGGATCCACCGAGGTGTTAGCCACGGCAATACCGGTGTCAAAGCCCTGCCCAAGACCCGTCGCTGCCGG
This sequence comes from Bryobacterales bacterium, assembly GCA_963842505.1. GTDB lineage: Bacteria > Acidobacteriota > Terriglobia > Bryobacterales > Bryobacteraceae > PALSA-129. The sequence continues at coordinate 1,017,668 of CAWJGZ010000001.1, read as the reverse complement.
ATTTGCGGTCACGAACGGATAGAGCAGCGTGGTCTGGCACAGTGTGATGTTGATCCACTGGCCACCCGCCGCATTGAGGACGGTGAAGCGAGGAATGATGTCGGTCAACGGCACCGGACCGGCGCTCGCGGAGAACGCGCCCTGGCTCGGCTCGGGAGCGAAGCTCATGGCTACGTTGTTCACTGGCGCATTCAGGATGCTGGTGATCTGCGGCAGGCCAAACGGGTTTGCCGTAGTGATGGCGCCCGGTTGAGCCGCGTAGCTGACATAGACAATAAATTTGAACGTCTCAACCGCGGACGGCTCGGAGTTGGTGACTTCCCAAATCGCGGTGGCGACGCCACTGGAACTGGCAGTCAGCGGAATTACGGGGATGCTGTAAACGGGGTCGATAGTCGCGCTGGCGATGGGCGCGAAGGCTGTCCCATCGGAAGTTGCTTCGCCAGTACCCGTCGATACCAGGAGCGCTTCGGAAGTTGTCAGCGTGGCAGTGCCGGCGGTGGTTACGGGTGCCGTAATAGCCTGGACTCCAGTGCTGCTGACCGTGACGTTCTGCGTGGATACATACAGCGTGATTCCGGCCGGGATGTTGGTGAAGACAGCCTTTAAACGGGTACCGAAATCCGCCAGACCAGCGGTGAATCCCGTTCCGTTCGAGCTGCCCGTGTCGCCGCTAAAGATGAACCCGGACTCGGAGTTGGAAGCGAAACCGCCATACAACCCGCCAGGGACGCCCTGTAACGACTGGCCCGTAACCGCCCCAGGCCCGCTATATGCCGTGGTATTGGTTCCCTCAGCACCATACTGAGCACCAGTCAACGGCACCACGCGCGTCTTAAAGGCAGTTGCGAAACCCTCCTTATAAGACAGAACAGCCGCGGTCGCAATGGTCTGAGCAGCGCACTGCTGGAAGGTCGTTACCGAACCGACGCTGGCAGTCAGGCCAGGGCTGATCACGACGCCGACCGGGAAACCGGCCTGAACCAACGGCAGTACCGTGGAGGGGCTGGTCGAAACCGACGCCAGAATCTGAGTCTGGTTGCCAAGCTGGGTTACCGGATAACGAATGTTGGTGATGCGGAAAACGCGGGTAACGCCCGCGGTGACCGGCGGTAGCACCGGAACGCCATAGAACGTCACCGTGTTGCTGCCAACCGCGCCCAGGTTGCCCTGGTACACGTTGGCCGCCGCAGTGGTTCCGGTCGGGGTGCTAACGGCCACTTCGTACCCGTTGTTGGTACCGACGTATGCCGGGCAACCGGTGGGATTCGCCGCGGCGCCGCACAAAGTCTGCGGAGCCAACGGACCGTAACCGGTAACGCCGGTGGTCAGTCCCGAGCCGGGCTCATCGATCAGCAGCGCGACTTCGGAAACTCCCGTCTGGCCGCTGTTCGCGAACAACCGGCTGGTGATCGAATAGCTGGGCGTGACGTACACCGTGATGTTCGTGGTGGGAATCAGCGCGGTCGGCGCGTACGTCGGGCCACCCGTGCAACTAATCAGAATATCGCCCACAAGCTCCGTGAAACCTTCCACGCGGAGCTGCGGGATTGACGCACCGTTCGCGGTGCAAGTTAGGACGGTCGACGTCGTAGTGCCGGCGGCGACTCCGACCTGTGCGCTTGCCAGGCCTGCCGCAAGGGCGAGCACTGCCAGCGCAATAAACCATCTGCGAAAATCTGCCATTTCCTTCTCCTTGTAAAGTGCGAAATTGAACCGGCTGAAACTCTCTTTCAACCTGAGCCTCAAACTCAAAAACCTTTTACTTACCTAATGGATCTCTCCGTGTCGGGCGGAGAGTTTCCAGCGGCCACCAAGCCGGACGCCGGATTTTGCTGCTGAAGCCTTTTCCCATGGCACATGGCTTTTGTTTTGTCTCTTCTGTGCCACGGCTTACGAACACAAAATTGCACACTACAACCTGACGCGGTAAAACCTATTCATAGCTGATTGCCAAGCCCCATGTCAAGGAACTCGACGTACATCCACCAGCCAGAAACCCTATTCTACACTGTCTTGCCCGATTTAAGCACGCACTACCACCCCGCGTCAATAGTTTCGCACCGAATCGTCTCATATTTTCGTGTGTGCAACCCCAATAAAACCGCATTGTTGAGCCATCCCCCTCTTTGCGGGTCGGGGAAATCCCGCCCGCCGGGATGGACCGGCTGCTCCAAGCCATCCACTGGAGCAGTTGTCGTGCCATTCGCTGCGGAATCCAGTCTTCTGATAACAACGGCTCCAACCCGATATCCGCAGCACTCGCCTGCGTCCAAAAGATCCACTCCCGTGCCGCAAGGACCCGTCTTCTTCGCCCATCCTTCGTGGAGCGGGCTTTCCAGCCCGCAACGCCGACATTCTTGTCGGCGCCAACGCCGGCTGGAAAGCCGGCGTTGCGGGCCGAAGGCCCGCTCCACGTCGCGTCACTATTGTTGAGAACTTTGCCTTACGGAAGCCACTGGATCGCGTGGCCTTCTACCGTCGCCGTCTCCCCCACTTGCAGCCCGCCGGCGAGCCTCTTTTCATCACTTGGCGCCTTTTCGGCAGCTTGCCGAATCATCGATTTCCGCCGCCCCACTCCCTCAGCGCGGGAAGAGCCTTTGTGTGGATGGACCGCCAACTCGATTCCGCCTCCTCGGGGCCGACCTGGCTTCGGCGCGAGGAAATCGCGCATGTCGTTGTGGAAGCTCTGCGTCACGGCGCCGAGACTCTCCACTACTACGAGCTGCATGCTTTTGTCGTCATGGCGAACCACGTTCACGTGCTCCTGACACCATATGTCGAACTGGTCAAGTTGCTGCAATCGTTGAAGGGCTTCACCGCTCGGCAGGCAAACAAGATCCTCGGCCGCGTTGGACAGACCTTCTGGCAATCCGAGTCATACGATCACTTCGTTCGGACTACGGCGGAATTGGACAGAATTCGGCGGTACATCGAGGAGAACCCGGTCCGCGCCGGTTTGGTCCACTCTCCTGAGGACTACCGCTGGTCCAGTGCGCACGCCTGGTAACTAGTGGAGCGGGCTTTCCAGCCCGCAACGCTGACATTCTTGTCGGCGCGGTCCCGCTCACTCCTCCTGCACGCTGCTTCTCCATACCAGGTAAAACGTGGCCGCCAGGTATCCCAGCCAGAGCGCCAGCAGCACCGGCCCGGTAATCGGCTTGAAAGTCGTCAGACGGGCCAGCGCGCCGGACAACCCGACGCTTCGGAAACCGGCCGCGTGCAGCGCTTCCACCGCGCCACCGGCTTTATGCCGGATCATCCCGGTATAGTAAGGAATCGCGACGAAGTGAACGCTATAAAGATCCAGCAGCGCAAACAGCGCGGCGCCCGGCCATACCGCAGCCTTGGCCGGCAGGATGCGGCGCAGGCCCGCCACCGAAAGCACCACCTCCGCCGCCACTACCGCATCCAGATACCAGCCCATCGAACCCGCCAGCCCCTTGCTCATGTAAAGCAGCACCACGTTGTAGCATTGCCCCGCCCAGAAAGCTCCATAAAGAGCGCCCAGCGCGCCGGTCTCACGCGTCCGCCCCTTCCACAGCAAACCCACCGCCGCCAGCGGAATCACCAGGTAAAACACGTGGTACATCCAACTGCGCACGGTCAGCGAACTCCAGCCGCCGAAGTAAAGGTGCGAAAAGAGAATCGCGTCGATGGCCTTGGCCCAGTTGAGCGAAACGGCCTGCTTCAGCATCGCCGCCGGACCGGCATGGCCGATCATGACCGATTCGCTCAATCCCGAAAGCGTCCCGGTGACTTGCAGGTTGCGCAGATACCACCAGCCCGCCATCGCCGCGGCGATGGCCGCCGTCAGCAACCCGTGTAGCGCCGTCACCGCGCGGCCGGCTCGCGCGCGGCGCAGTTCCCATAGCCACAGCAGCGCGAAAGCCGGGATCGCCGTCAGGAAGTAGGCTTTCGTCAGCAGTCCCAGGCCAAGCGCACAGCCCAGCCCGATGGCCGGCGCCAGTTCCCAGCCGCGCGCCGCCATCCGCACCGCCAGCCAAGCCAGCAGGGAGAACAGGACCATCGAAAGCCCGTCGTTGCCCACGCGCGCCACGTCCAGCGCCACCCCCGGCATCAGCGCCACAATCGCGGCGCAGCCCAGGGCCAGGGGTTCGTCGAGCGCCAGGCGGCCCACCGCGAAAACCAGCGGAACGGCCAGGGACGCCAGCAGCACGGAAAGCCATCGCAGCGTCATTACCTGCACGGCCAGGCTGCTCGCGCCGAGCAGGCGCAGCGCCGGCGTCATCATCCAATAGTAGAGAGGCGGCTGCAGGGCTTCGTACGCGCGGAACCCTCCGGCGCCCGCCTCGCGGCTCCAGGCCCGCGGCATTGTCCGGAAGGCCGCTTCGCGGCGCGCGCGCATTTCCGCCGGCAGGCTCCAATAAGCGTCCTCGGTGAGCCAGGGCTGCGGGAGGTAGCGCATTTCCCACGGCAGCGGGGCAAGTTCGAGCGATCGATCCACATCGCGCGGAATCGGCGCGTCGCGGTCCACCAGGGCCTCATGGTTCACGGCCATGTGGCGGACCACCGAAAAGTGAGCCCACTCGTCGTAGCCCTCCCACAGCGGGAGCATGCAGGAATAGAAGCCCAGGCGCGCCACAAAGCAGGCCCAGATCGCCATCACCCGCCAGTCGCCGCGCATGGCTAGCATCATAACGCGCGGCAGTGGGACAGGCCTCCTGACCTGTCGCAGAGGGCCGTCGGCCCGCGAAATTTCATGAAAGAGTGCGCCGAGCCTCGCTGCTCGTGGAGCGGGCCTCCGGCCCATAAGCGCTAAGATAATAAACGAGTTTTTGGCTATAGGGAGTCCGGTCCGAGGACATAGGGGAACTGTCCGCGAATGGCGCGGTTGAAGTAGTCGCCTTTCGACGGCGCGCGGAGCAGCGCCTCGTGCACCGCGGCGGGAACTCCAGAGAATTGGTAGATGGTCTGATCGTGGAACTGCAATCGAAGGAGCCCGCCGCCGGCTTCATAGGCAGCGGTAGCGAGCGCTGCAGATTGAACAGGCGTGGGTGGCATAAGGTTTCACCTCAGTTGTGAGAGTTGCGGCTTCCGTTTACGGTTTCGTTCGCCTAGCGCGGCAGCGATTTGATTCCAGCGGGCCAGAACCAACTGTAGTTCGATAGAGGGCTGGATCGCGCCGATTACCCGATGGAAGGCGAATTGGAATTCACGCCACCGACTGCGAATCGGCGGATTCGGGCAGGTAGTAGCCCCAGGGGGAGATAGCGCTCCCGACGCGGGCAAGCTTCTGGCTCAGCAGCGCCACCAACAACTTTCCATACAACCAGGCGCGGCTGCTCTGGTCATCCTGTTTGGGAACGTGACCCAATTGAACGATGGACTTCAAACGCTTGAAGGTCAACTCGATCTGCCAGCGAAGCCGATAGCATTCCAGGACTTGTCGCGTGGTGGCGACCTGATTCGGCAACGTCGTGAACACTAAGATATAGCAAGCCTGCTCTCGTGTTTCCGGCGTAGCCTTGCTCTTGCCTTGTTGCTGCTTGCGCGTGAGCCTGCGTTGCGCTTTCTGCACCGCCGCTTCGCTCTTGCGAACCACGCACAGGCGTCCGGGGATCTTGCGTTCTCCCGACCATGCCCATACCCGCCACTCCGCCATGGTTCCAGCTTGTTGCAACGTCTTCAACTTCTTGTGTAGCGGAAAGGGGTGTCCTCGCTCATTCAGCAGCGGCAAGGAAGTGGGATTCAGACGCACGCAAACATCGGCGCCCTGTCCGACCACCGCCGCGACACCGGGCGCATGGCTGTAGCCGGCGTCGCCCATCACCACTTCGCCGCGCTGAAATGCAAAGCGTCCGAATCTCTCTCCCGCATTCTTGCCCCGCATCGCCGTCAGTTCGAAATGATCACACTCCAAACTCGGCAATCGCAGGCTGTAGTGGATGCGCCACTGCCCCCCGGTCTTGCCCGGTTCCTTCACCACGGTCGCATCCAACAAGCGAACCGGTCGTCCCTTGAGTGCCGGCTCCAGATTCACTCCGTTGTCCTGCCACAACTGCTGACACATCTGCCGCAGCCAATCCTCTGCCTGCCGCAGTCGGTTCAACAGCGTCACGTCGGACACATTGGCGATGCCTGCCAATTTCGCGTGCACCGCCGTCTCCCGCAACGACCAGCCGCAGCCCACATGTAGCAGTAACGTGCGCAACAGGTCGTTCAACGACTCGAATCCGCGCAGGCGCGTCACGGCACCCGTGCTCCTGGCCAACTCCACCCAATCGGCCGGAAACAAACCAAGCAGCACTTGCCAGTCTTCGCGCATGGCTGTCATGAACTGAGCTTAACCCCAGTCGCGATTCGGGTCAATCATTATCTTAGCGCTTATGGGCCTCCGGCCCGCAACGCCGGCTTTCCAGCCGGCGCCCCGCTTTTTCGACCCGGTCGCTGTTTCACGCGCCCTTCAGACAAAAACCCCGCGCCGCTCGGAGGATGCGGCGCGGGGTCGTGCTCCCCGTGACAACTTCGGTCAGCCTGCTAGGGCATCGGCCGCGTGAGGCTGGTAAATACAGCGGGGATCGGAGGCCAGGTAGTCGCCCGTCAGAGCATAAGCCCGGGAGCGCGATCCGCCGCACACCTTCTGATACTCGCAGATTCCGCACTTGCCTTCGCGCTGGCTGGTATCGCGCAGCGACTTAAACAAGGGGGAATTCCGATACACATCGGTCAGCGAGTCGTGGAGCACATTGCCGCCGCTGATGGGCAGGAACCCACTCGGGAAAATCTCGCCCTGGTGCGAAACGAACACGAAGCCCTTGCCGTCGCTCACGCCCGCCGTGCGCCACGCCACGCCCTTGGCGGCCTCGTTCTCGGTGACGCCGTGCTCGGCCTTGATGCGCTGCGCCACGTAGCGCCGGTAATGCATCGCCTCGGTGGTCTTGATGCCGAACGGCGCGGTCTTCGAGAGCTCGTAAATGAACTCGAAGACCTGCTCGTACTCGGGCGCCAGCAGGTCGTCGTTCTCCAGCGCGCGGCCGGTCACGATGAGGAAAAACAGGCTCCACATCTTGGTGCGCACTTCTTTGGCGATGTCCGCCATTTCCCGCAGACGGCCCATATTGCGCCGCGTGACGGTGGTCTGCAGTTGCGTATCCAGACCGATGTCGCGCGCGTGGCGCAGCGCGAACATGGCCGTGTCGAACGTTCCCGGAACGCCGCGGAAGTCGTCGTGCGATGCCGCGTCCGGCCCGTCCAGGCTGAGGGCCATGCGCGTGATGCCGGCTTCCTTGAAACCTTCAATGGCCTTGGCCGTCAGCAGCGGCGTGGCGCTGGGGGTGACATTGGTGCGCAGCCCGATCTTCACCGCGTAGCGGATCAATTCGAACAGGTCGGGACGCTTCAGTGGATCGCCGCCCGTGAACACCATCAGCGGTTCGCCGAAAGAGCGGATCTCATCCAGCAGCCGGAACCCCTGTTCGGTGGTCAACTCGCGCGGATTCCGCTCGGATTGCGCCGACGCCCGGCAATGCACGCACGCCAGGTCGCAGGCCTGGGTTACTTCCCAGATCACCAACATCGGGGCTTGATCGAAATTCACGTCTTATTTCCCCCCAGATGCCACTCACTTGCATTTAGTGGACCAGGACCCAGCAGACTGAAAATAGAGGGGGAACTCCACACCTTCACATTACCGTACCTGAAGATTGGGGCAAAAGCCCCACCCCCGTGGGGCAGGATGTCAACTGTCCGGCCTGGCTCTCGCCTCGCTACAATGAAGTTTCCCGTGAACAAGGCTCTCTTCATCACCTTCGAAGGCATGGACGGCTCCGGCAAAACCACCCAGATGCACCGCCTGGCCGCCCGCCTGCGCGCTATGGGCCGCACCGTGCTCGAAACCGCCGAGCCCGGCGGCCCGCCCATCGCCATGAAAATCCGCCGCATCCTGCTCGATGCCGCCAACCAGGAACTCAGCCCCGTTACCGAAATCCTGCTCTACTTCGCTTCCCGCGCGCAAAACGTGGATGAGTGGATCGCGCCCGCTCTGGCACGCGGCGAAATCGTGCTTTCCGACCGCTTCACCGATTCCTCGCTGGTTTACCAGGGCGGCGGCCGCAACCTCGGCCCGGACGCCGTCGCCGCGCTCGAACGCATCGCCTGCCGCGGCCTCAAGCCCGATCTCACGCTGCTGGTCGATGTCGATGCCGAGGCCAGCCTGGCCCGCGCCCGCGCCCGCAACGCCGCCGCGCCCCACTGCGAAACCCGCCTGGATGACGAATCGATCGAATTCCACCGCGCCGTCTGGCATGCCTACCACGCCCTGGCCGCCGCCGAGCCCGAACGCGTCAAGATCGTCGATGGCCGCCAGGATGTGGACGCCATCGAACGCGCCGTCTGGCAGATTGTGAGCGCCTATGTTTGAGAATTTCTGGGGCAACCAGCACGTCACCCAAGCGCTGGAGCAAATGATCGCTCACGACCGCCTGGCGCAAACCCTGCTTTTCTCCGGACCCGAAGGCGTCGGTAAGGCCACCCTGGCGCGCCGCCTGGGATCGCAGCTTCTCCGCCATCCCGAGCAGATCGAACAAGACGATCTAAGCCTTCCGTACAACCTCGAAATCGTCGCCGGGCGCGAGAAATGGGCGGCCGACAAACGCAACGAAGACCCCCTGCTGTTCTCCAGTCATCCCGATTTCGTCACCTTCGCGCCCGATGGCCCGCTGCGCCAGATCTCCATCCAACAGACGCGCCTGCTCAAGGAGCGCGCGCAATTCCTGCCCAACTACGGCAGCCGCCGCGTCTTCGTCATCGACCATGTGGACCGCGCCAACGACCAGGCTGCCAACTCCCTGCTGAAAACGCTCGAAGAGCCGCCGCCGTACCTCATCCTTGTCATGACGGCGGAAAACGCCTACGACCTGCTGCCCACCATCCGCTCCCGCGCCGTGCTCTTCCAATTCGCGCCGCTCTCGCGCGAGGAGATGGCCGCCTTCGTACGCGCCCGTGCGCTCGACCAGCCGGAACGACGCATCGCGCTTGCCGCGGGCAGCCCCGGCCTCGCCATTTCGCTCGATCTCGAAGACTACGACAAGCGCCGCGCCGCCATGCTGGTACTGTTGAAAGTAGCCGCCGGCGCCGCGCCCTTCAGCGCCTGGGTGCCGGTCTCCGAAGCCATCGGCCGCACCCGGAGCGAGAAGCTCGAACTCCACCTCAAAGTGCTCTATGAACTGCTGCGCGACCTGCTGCTGCTCGGCCAGGGATCCGGTGAGATCCGGAACTTTGACATTCGCGGCGACCTCGACGTGCTCGCCCAACAGATAGCCTTCGCCTGGATTCGCAAGGCCGTCGCGCAGGTGGACGAGATCGCCCGCTTGCTGCGCCGCAACATTCAGAAGTCGATCGCGCTCGACGCGTTAATCGCGCACCTGCGCGCCGCCTGACGTCCCGTGCCCAAACCACCACGCATCCCACCCGCGCCCGACCGCCGCGGCGAGATTCGCCGCCTGCTGGCGTCCGCGCTTCTGATGGCGCTGATGAGCGTCATCGCCCTGGTGTACACGCACCCGTGGACCGCGCGGCCCAGTCTGCGCGTGGCCGTCGCGCGTTTTGACAACAATACCGGCTACAAGGATTACGACCACTTCGCCACTGCGCTCACCGATTCCGTCGCCGAAGCGCTGGCGGCGGCCGGCCCGCAGCGATACCGCGTGATCGCAAGCGGCGCCATCCTGCGCGTGCCTCGCGAGCGGCGCGATCTTGCGGCCATCGGCTCATCCCTCGGCGCCAGCTACCTGGTGATCGGCCAGGTGGAACGAAGCCCGCTGGGCGTTCGGGTATTGGCCGACCTGATCCGTCTGCCGGACCAGACTTACATCCGCGTGGCGAGCCTGGAACGCAAGGTAAGCGACACAAGAAAGACGCGAAGCGAAATCGCACAGAGCATTGCCGACCAGTTCGCGCCGCGCCTGAACCTCCTCATCGGCGCACCTAAATAGGATCTTGGCCTTTCTCCGCGCCCCCGGCGGTAAATTCTTAATTCCCCGCGCAGCGTGACAGCGTCTCCCAAAACTCCGGGAACGATACCGACGCCGCTTCCGCTCCATCGATGACCGATTCACCATCGCCGCGCAGCGCCGCCACGGCAAAGGCCATCGCGATGCGGTGGTCGCCGTGGGAATCGAATTCCGCCGCGTGAAACTTCTGGCGCCCGGGAATCACCATGCCGTCCGGCAGTTCCTCCGCCTCCACGCCCATGCGCCGCAAGTTGTCGATCACTGTGCGGATGCGGTCAGTCTCCTTGATGCGCAACTCGGAGGCGTCACGCACCGTCAGACCTTCTTCAGTGGCCGCGCCGAGCACCGCCAGCACGGGAATCTCATCGATCAGCGCCGCCGTGAGCGCTCCATCGATCACGCCACCGCGCAGTGAGGAGTGCTCCACCACCAGGTCGCCCACCAATTCGCAGTGGCTGCTTTCCAGGTTGGCAACGCGAATCCGCGCGCCCATCCCGGCCAGGAAATCGAGCAGCGCCGATCGCGTGGGGTTCAATCCGACGCCGCGGACAGAGAGCTTCGAACCCGGCACGAGCAGTGCGGCTACGATGAAGAACGCGGCCGAGGAAAGATCGCTCGGCACCGCCAGTTCGCGCCCCGTCAGTTTCGGCCGGCCCGCCAGCGTGATGGTTTGCCGCATCACCGTAAGATCCGCGCCGAATTCGCGCAGCGCCAATTCCGTATGGTCGCGCGAGCGCACCGGCTCCGTGACCGACGTCTCCCCTTCCGCGAACAACCCCGCGAACAGCACACAAGTTTTCACCTGCGCGCTCGCCACCGGAAGCGTGTAATGGATGGGCCGCAATTCCCCGCCCTGAATCTCGAGCGGCGGAAACTTGCCGTCGCGCGCTTTGATGCGCGCGCCCATCTCCCTGAGAGGGGTCAGAATGCGCTGCATGGGCCGGCGCGAAAGCGATTCGTCGCCGAAGATGCGCGTGCCGAATGGCTGCGCCGCCAGGATGCCCGACAGCATGCGGATGGTCGAGCCCGAATTGCCCGCATTCAAATCCGCCGCCGGCTTCCGCAAACTATCCAGGCCCTTGCCATGAATTATGAACTCCGTGCCCGCGCCTTCCACTGCAATGCCAAGCGCGCGCATGCACCCGAGCGTGGAATGGCAATCCGCGCCCGTTGAGTAATTCCGAATGCGGGTTGGGCCTTCCGCGATGGAAGCAATCATGGCGTAGCGGTGCGAGATGGATTTGTCACCGGGCAATGAAATCTCGCCGGAAATCGCCGCGGCGGGAGAGATGCGTTTCTGCATGGGATAAACCTTTATTCTATCCGCGGCCGGACGCAAAAACCTGTTGACAACCCGCCCGAGTTTCTCGAACATGTAGAAACTGTGGCCAAATCCGATCTTGAGAAGCTGCAAGGCACGTGGCAGATGATCGCGTTTGAAATGGACGGCCAGAAAATCCCGCCCGGCGGCGCCAGCATCGTGATTAACGGAAACAACTTCATCGGCCTCTCGATGGGCGGGCAATATGAAGGCGTCATGGCGATCGACTCGACCAGCACACCCAAGACCTTCGACGTAACGTTTCACAAGGGGTCCCACAAGGGAGAGACTTCGCTCGGCATCTACGAGCTGGATGGAGACACCTGGAAGATCTGTATCGGCCTCGCTGGTGCCAGGCGTCCCACGAAGTTCGCCGCGCAACCGGGAACCGGCCACGCCCTGGAAACGCTGACACGAGCCATGGCCGGCGCAGCCGCACCGCAGCCCGCCACGAAGCCGGGCAAGCCGGTAGCCGAACTCGAAGGCGAGTGGTTCATGCTCTCTTGCTTTCAGGATGGCAAGGCACTGGATGCCAAGGTTTGCGCCGGCGCCAGGCGCGTCTTTCACGGCAATCAGACCACCATGTTGGTTTTCGATCAGGTCTACATGAAGAGCCGCTTCACCGTGAATCGCGCCGCCACTCCCAGCACCATCGACTACCTGGACACCAATCAGTTAGGAATCTACGAAGTGGATGGCGGGCGCTTGCGGACCGCTCTCGCCGCCGCCGGCCAGCCGCGCCCCGCGGATTTCACTGCCACGCCCGGCGATGGCCGAACCGTATCGGAATGGAGCCGCCGAAAAAAACTGTGAAAAAATCTGCTGGCAGGCGAAAGCGCCGCTGGACTAGCCGACTACGTCGTCAGCCGGCTCTCTTTACCACCACCCGCACGGTTTTCTTCGCGCCCATTGGCAGCAGCACGGTCCGCGGAGTCTCGCCGCCGCTCACTCTCTGGATGGCGGCGCCATCCAGAGATACCTGGTAGGATCCCGCCGGCAGCCCCATCAGGATCATCTCCGTCTGGTGGTCCGCGGCGCTCTCCGGCGCCCGGTTCTCCATCGTGAAACTGATCTCGCTCAGGCGGTCGTCAAAGCGCACTGCCTCGCCCGCCGCCAATCCGTCACGGTTGAACAACAGGTGCAGCCGCTCGGTGCCCCGGATCACGTGGAAGCGCCGCCGCAGACCGTCTTCCGGGACGACCTCGGTCAGCGCGCCGGCCCTCTTCAACCTACCGCCATAAGCCACCAGTCCGAAAATCGGATCGTCCGCCACAATCGTCGCCGCCGTGCGCAGCGCGCCGCCAAAGCCCAAATCGATTTCTCCGCTGTATTGCCACGGCCCGCGCGGCTGCTGCTTCCCGAACCAGTTGCCGCCATACGCGGCCGGGACAAATGCGCTGCCCGCGCCACCGTCATTTTCCTTTCCCGGATACCAGAACCCGTAGTTGGTCTCCGGAGTTCCGGTATTCATGAGAGCCCACGAGCTCAAGTAGGACGCATACCCAAGGCGCAAGTAAGGATACGGGTCTTTCGCGTAGTAAAGCCCATAGTCCAGAATCGACCAGCCGCCCATCTGCGACATGTACCGCATATTGCCTTCCACGCCCGTCTGCCAGTAGTTCGGCTCCAGCCAGCCGCGGGTCGCCATGTTGCAGGCCAGTTGTTCCCGTACGTAGCGCTCTACGTCCGCAGGCTTCACTTTCAGAGTCATGGCGGGGTTCTTGAGCTGTTCCAGCGCGTAGTGAGCGAATGCCCCGGTGGATTCGAAGGCGGTAGGGTCGAAGGGAAACTCGGAATAGAACAGGTCGGGCTGATCGTTCACGAAGTACTCCACTTTCGCTTCCCAATCCTTGCGCAGCAGGTCGGCTTTCTCTTTCCAGCCCACCGCGTATAACTCGCCGATCAGATCGGCGATGACGATCTCGTTATAGTTGCCCAACTCATTCGCCGACCAATGCGCCACTTCCCACGGATATGTGTAATAGGCGCGCGCCGTGCCGAATGCCCGCTCCAGGTACGCATCCTTGTCGAGGTAATGACACAGCTCCGGGTAATACTTGGCGATCTGGTACATGCTGAAGTACAGGTAGACCATGTGCGGATAGTCGTAGGTCCGCCACACGTGGTCGGTCCATCCGTAGCGGTCGCCGGGCTTACTCTCGCGATTGATTTTCCAATTATCGATTCCATAGACCGCATACGGGAATTTTTCCTTTTCGGTCATCTGCAGTTTGCCCCAGACGAAATTTTTCAGATAATACTCCACCGCTTCGATTTCCTTGGCGTCGGGGTAATCCACGTTCTTGGCCGCAATATAGGGCGCCTTGCACAGGGCCGGATCGTCGCTCGCCAGAATGTAATCCGCCAGGCCATCTTTATCGTCCGGACTGCGCAACACCTTCTTCACCATGTCCCATTCGGAAAACAGGCCGTCGTACCACTTGGCCGGATCCCGATGCTGCTGGTGCGTCACCAGGAACGAGGCCCGCTTCTCAATGAGCGCCTGGAGCGGCTCGGTGACAAAGAACTCCAGCACGGCATACTGGTCCTTGCCGAAGTGAACCGTCAGCTTGTTTTCGCCCAGGCGCGCGAACTTCACCTTGTAGAGATGCGTATCCTTGGGATTCTCTCCCGCCGGCGTAAGCTCGGTCTGTTCCGGGAACTCCGCTTCCACCCGGTGAATGGCGCTCTTCGAGCGGATCGAGAACTCCGTCTCCATGCCTCGCGGCACGCTCATTCCCGGCACCACGTTCACATCCAGCAGCCCCTCTTCATAGAGGATGTCGCGCACGCCCTGGTAATCCTTGGCCCAGCGGAATTTGAAGGCGTAAGTAACGCCGTCGCGCTGCGAGTTCGTGGGCGCGAGCGTCACGCTGGTTTGCGGCTGGCGCCAGGCGCCGCCGCGCGCCTGGTCTTCCGCCGCGCGCGCCGCCGAAAGAATATACACGCCGCCGCGCTCGCTGTACTCAAGCTTCCCCGGGGCGAAATTCATCTCGCTGCGCACCGGCTCAAACAGCGGGCACACGGCCACCGGCGTCATCACCAGGTACGGCCCTTCGCCATTCGGCCGCATCCAGTAGACGAATGAGCCGTGGCCCGAAATGTACTGGTGCTGTTGCACCCGCTGCTCGTAGGTGATGGTCTTATCCCGGCGCTTGTTGGTGTTGAAGGGCAGCGGCAGAAAAACATCGCCGAGAACGATCGGCTTGTGCGTGGGATTCCTCAGGAAAATCGTCCAGTAGGCGGCGTCGGCTTCCACGTGGAACCGTTCGGTCAGTTCCAGATCGGCGTAGTATTCGTTGCGGCGCCAGTCCTGCGGGTTGTAAATGAGGGCGTGCTCGACGGCCCGCCGCGACGCCGCGCCTCTGCCGGCCTCCTGCACGCGGTTGTTGCTATCGGTGGTCGAGAACTGGCGCCAGCCGCTCTCGCCCATCTTGTAGCGAACGCGCACGTGCCCCAGCAACTCGTCCGGCGCGATGTACTCCGTGTCGTATTTATCGCCGGCGTATTTCAAGCTGGCGATGCCAGCCAGATCGAACTTCACCTGGAACTGGCTGGCCGGCCGGCCCGGCTGGCCCCACAGCGCCGCCGCGCCCAGCAAACTTGCTACAAGCAGATTCCGCCTGTTCATCCTTGTCCGTCCCATCCTCCGCGGCATTCGCCCTGCTTACCGCCGCAATCAAAGCTGCATGCCCAATAACTCCACCAAGGCGCGAAGAATCTCTTTCATAGCGGGCGCGGGCAGTTTCAGAATCGGGCCTTTCACCAAGCGCCGGTTGTCGATGGCCCGGAGCTGGTCCATCAGCAAGTCCGAATCACGCGGCAGCTTGCCGGCCGCGCGCACACGGATTCTCAGCGGCTCCGCGTCTTCCACCAGCCTGGTCGTGAGGGGGATCACGTAAGTGGAAGGATGTCCCGCGTCCAGCAGCGCCTGTGACTGGACAACCAGAACCGGGCGAGTCTTGCCTGGTTCGATTCCGTGAGGCGGATTCAGATCCGCCAGCCAGACCTCACCGCGGCTAGCCCGCATTTCTCACCAGCTTTCTGCTGTGGCGCGTGATCAGGCCGCGTCCACTTCGTTGCGCTTGCTCAGCGCGCTTGACATACCGTTCAAGTATGCCTGCGCGCGCTGAGCGGCGCGCGCCTCGTATCCGCAGCCTGCTGACGCGCCTCGCGACGGAACCTGGCGAGAAAAGCGGGCTAGGCATCCGGGTTCCGCTCGATGGCGGCAAACTCGGCGTTTACCCGCATGCTCTCTTCCCGCACCCGCTTGGACACCTCCGCCAGCCGTTCAGCCTGCAAGCGCGCCGCGGCCTTGCGATTCATGCGGCGGATCGCCATCCGGATATACTCGGCGCGCGAAATGCGCAAGCTGCCGGCGTAACGGCTGCTCTCCTCCATCAATTCATCCGGCAGCCTCAAGGCGATCGACTTCATGGATATCTCCTGGAGATATCTTAGCATGACTTCCCGAATCGATACCTCCATCCGTTTTGGGCAATTCTCCTCAGCTCGGCCTGGCTGAACCCGAATTGGCGCGCCGCCAGCCGGTACTCGCCCACCAGCGTGCAGCCGAACATGGCCGGGTCGTCGGTATTCAGCGTGATGGGCACGCCCGCATCGAATAACCGCCGCACGGGGTGATCCTCCAGACGCCGCGCCACGCCGGTCACCAGGTTGCTGGTGATGCAGATCTCGAGCGGAATATCGTGGTCGCGCAAATGCCGCATCAGCGCTTCGTCGCGCGCGGCGGCAATGCCGTGGCCGATCCGCTCCGCTCCCAAAGCGAGCGCCGCCCACACCGATTCCGGCCCCATGCTTTCCCCGGCGTGCGCCGTCAGGTGCAGGCCCGCCGATTTGGCGAACGCGAAGACCTCCGTGAACCACTCCGCCGGCCCGCGCGATTCGCTGCCGCCGATGCCCACCGCGACCACCTGCCGGTCCACGCGTTCGGCCGCCAGTTTGGCCACCGCCATGGCGTGCTCCACGCCGAATTGGCGCACCGCGTCCAGGATCCAGCGCACTTCCACCGGCGAGCCCGCCGCGGCCTCGCACACGGCCTCGAAGACGGGCGCGAATTCCTGTTCCTTCCACAGCACCACCCCGGCCGCCAGAATAATCTCGGCATAGTGGACGTTCTGCGCCGCCAGCCGTTCGAGCAGGCGGCGCGTGATCAGCCCGTAATCCCGCGGCGTGCGCAGCCGCTTTCCCACCTCGCCGAATGCCTGCAGAAAGGCGTCGAAATCCTGGTAACGGTAGAGCGCGCGGAACTCGTCGAGCGGCGTCCCGGGGTCCAGTTCGTGCAAGGTCTCCGGCTCTACCGAGCCTTCCAGGTGCAAATGCAGCTCGGCTTTCGGCAATTGCAGCAGGAAATCGTCCATACTTGATTAGATTCTCATGACAGTGGAAGAAATTGAAGCCATCGTTGGCGGTTACCATGGCGACGCCTTTCGCATCCTGGGGCCGCACAGCGTTCGCCGCAAGGGCGGCCAGGCCCGCTGGGAGGTCCGCGCGTTTCTCCCCCAGGCAGAATCGGCCGAAGTGATCGCCGGCGCGGAGCACGCGGCGATGAGCAAGAAGCACCCGCGCGGCTTCTTCGTCGCCACGCTCAACGGCGATCCCGCGGCCTATGTGATTCGCGCACGCCTGTTTGACGGCCGCGAAATCGAAATCGACGACCCCTACCGCTTCGGCCCGCAACTCTCCGACACCGATCTCTACCTGCACACCGAGGGCACGCTCCTCGAAGCCTGGCGCACACTGGGCGCGCACCTGGTCGAAACCGAAGGCGCGCGCGGCGTGCGCTTCGCCGTCTGGGCGCCCAATGCCGAAGCCGTCACCCTGACCGGCGAGTTCGACGATTGGGATACCTGCCGCCACCCGATGCGCCGCCGCAACGGCGGCATTTGGGAAATCTTCGTGCCCGGACTCGGCGAGGGCGCCGCCTACAAGTACCACATCCGGTCGCGCTTCGCCGGTTATCAGCAGCTCAAGGCGGACCCTTACGCCTTCTATTGCGAGACCCCGCCGAAATCCGCCTCGATCGTCTGGGACCCGGGCAAGCACCAGTGGAACGACGACGCGTGGATGCAGGCCCGCCCGAAGACCGACTGGCTGAAATCGCCGGTCTCGATTTACGAAGTCCACCTGGAATCCTGGCTGCGCGGCCCGCAAGGCGAGATGCTCACCTACCGCGAACTGGCCGTCAAGCTGGTGGAATACGTCCGGCAGATGGGCTACACGCACATCGAGCTGCTGCCCATCATGGAGTATCCTTTCTCCGGCTCGTGGGGCTATCAGATCATCGGCTATTTCGCGCCCACGTCGCGTTTCGGCACGCCCGAAGATTTCCAGTTCTTCATCGAAGCCTGCCACCGCGCCTCCATCGGCGTGATTGTCGATTGGGTGCCCGCCCACTTTCCCAAGGACGCTCACGGCCTGGCCTTCTTCGACGGCACCGCGCTCTACGAGCATGCCGACCCGCGCAAAGGCGAGCAGCCCGACTGGGGCACGATGATCTTCAATTACGGCCGCAACGAAGTCCGCTCGTTCCTCATTTCCAATGCGCTCTTCTGGCTGAGGGAATACCACATCGACGGTCTGCGCGTGGACGCGGTGGCTTCCATGCTCTACCTGGATTATTCGCGCCAGCCCGGGCAGTGGATCCCCAACCAGTATGGCGGCAACGAAAACCTGCAAGCCATCGATTTCCTGCGGCGCTTCAACGAAGTGGCGCATGCGGTGCCCGGCGCCTTCACCATCGCCGAGGAATCCACCGCGTTTTCCGGCGTCTCCCGGCCCGTCTATCTCAACGGCCTGGGCTTCACCATGAAGTGGAACATGGGGTGGATGCACGACATGCTGGATTACTTCCACACCGACCCCATCTACCGCAAGTATCATCACAATCACATCACCTTCAGCCTGCTCTATGCCTTCACCGAGAATTTCGTGCTGCCGGTTTCGCACGATGAAGTGGTTCACGGCAAAGGCTCTCTGTTCAGCAGAATGCCCGGCGACGAATGGCGCCAGTTCGCCAATGTGCGCGCCTTCCTGGCTTATATGTGGGCGCATCCCGGGAAGAAGCTGATATTCATGGGACAGGAAATCGGCCAGCGCGAAGAGTGGAACTACAATGCGGGCGTCCGCTGGGAGATATTGGAATTCGAACTGCACCGCAAGCTGCAAACATTGATGCGCGAGCTCAACCGCCTGTACCGCGCCAGCCCCGCGCTGTACCAGGTGGATTTCCATTACAGCGGTTTCGAGTGGGTAGATTTCCACGATTCGGAAAACTCCGTGATCTCTTTCCTGCGCCGCGCGGAAGACCCCGCGGACTTCCTGCTGATCTGTTGCAACTTCACCCCGGTGCCGCGCCAAGGCTATGAAATCGGCGTACCGGAAGAAGGTTTTTACGAAGAGATATTGAACACCGATTCGGAACTTTTCGGCGGATCGAATATCGGCAATGGCGGATTGGTTTCCAGCCGGGTCAAGGCCTGCCATAACCGGCCCTATAGTATTGCCGTGACGCTGCCGCCGCTGGCCGTGGTGGTGTTCCGTAAGCGGTGAAGGGATCAGGGCGCGGGGCCGGGAATCGGGTGCGTTTGGCAGAGACGGGTTCGCAGGAGTTGGAGCGGGTTCGGCGTGAGGGTTGGCGACGAGGCCAAGTGTCCGAAAATGGGACTAGGTTCGTTTGGTATAACGGGGCACCGGGGGCGTGACACCGGTCTTGCGGCGTGTCCGGCGGTGGCGGCGGAATGTGGCGTGGGAGCATTGCTTACCTGTTTCTAGTGTAGAAGGCGGATACAAGGGAAACAGAGGTAAATGGCTTATTTTGAAGGGGAAAACTCTTGTGAACGGAGAGAGGACATCGCTCGACAGGGCCACTAGCCCGGCTGACCTTGCCGTGCGGGATGGCCGATATCCCACAGCGCGGCAAGCCGCAACCGGCGTGCTTCTAAAAGAGCCCAGAGGGCGAAAGGTGCGAGGGGCCCGGATTCTTACGCCCCGTTCCGGGGCTAATGGTCTTGCGCGGGGTTCCCAGTGCTGGCGCACTGGGCTTCCATGAGAAGGCCGGTCTGTGTCAAGGGAAAACTGCTGGCATGGTTGTCCTCTTGCGGAGTGAACTAAGCCTGCCATTCCCTCATCTCTGAAATCGGCCCTTGCGTCGGAGCCGGGCCCCGTCAAGGCCGAGCGCTGCGACCGGAGGGAGCAAGCGAGCCGAAGGGTAGCCTTGACGGGTGGCTCCGATGCGACACAAAGGGTGATGAGGGAATGGCAGGCGCGCCCGCGGCGGTGCTTTCTCATCGCGCCGCTGGCTCGGCCACTGTTCTGTTCGTCCGCCCGGTTCGCCCTGCTTCCATTCGCACTATGAGTGAGCCCCTCGGGCTCGTGCCTGTTGGCGTTCTCGATTACTTCCGGGTGCTGCCATCTAAAGAGCGACCTTCTGCTCACCATGACTGGTGAGCTTTGATCCAGCCCAGTGTCGCAGTCACCCGAACTCGGCGATACGTACATCCTCGTTGCCCTGATACCTTTCTCGGTCCATCCCAACTGGCTGATCCCCACTCTCGTTCGTTCTCCGTTCGCTCGCTTTCGGCCGGCGCTTCAGGCGGCTGCCGGCACGGGCGCCACCTGGCTGTTCCGCAGCGGTTCGTACACTTCGCCCGTCACCCATAGGTGATGCAGCAGCACCGCCAGTTTCCGCGCTACCGCTACGCGCGCTTTCTTCTTCGCCCCTTGGCCCCCGCGCGCCACCAGCTTTTGCCCGAACCGCCGCAAATCGCTATCCCGCCCGCTCCGTCCCAGAATCACATGCGCCCCCTGCACCAGTATTTTTCGCAGGTATATGTCGCCTTCCTTGCTGATTCCCAGCTCCGGATCGCTCCCCCCGCTTTGCCGCCGCCGCGGCCTCATCCCCAAGTACGCCCCTACGTCGCGGCTTCGCTGGAAGCGATGCGGGTCTTCCAAGGTGAGAACAAACGTCAGCGCCATCAATACTCCCACCCCTCCCACCATCGTCAGCAACCCAACTTCCGGGTACCGTTCCCGGGCGATCCTCTGGATGGCAACGTCGTATTCCTGGATGCGCGCGCTCAGTTCTCCGATGTGTTTCAGCAGCGGCTCGATGGCCTCTTTCAAAGCCGGCGGCAAGTCCTTGGCCAGCTCCTCATTGACGTACCGCGCATCGCACTTCCGCAGCCGCTCCCCAAACGATTTGGTCAATCCTCGGGCCGCATTAATCAATCGGGTCCGCCCTTCCACCAAGGCCGCCCGCGTCCGGATCACCGTCAGGTCCGCCTGCGCCGCTTCGCTGCGGTGACGGATCGGAAACAGTAGCTTCGGGTCCATCCTCCCCAACCGCGCCAGAGTTTCGGCATCCAGCCGGTCCTGCTTGTTGCTGCTGGCCGCAATCAGTCGCGTGCGGCGCGGATTCGCCACGATCACCTCATGTCCCAGGGACCTCAGATGGCGGCTCACCCAGGGCGAGTGCGTCCCCACTTCCAGCACCACGCGACTGTGCGGCAGCGCCCCAAAAACGCGGTTCAGATCCTTCTTCGTGGTCGCCACCGACGCTGCCCGTATGACCTCACCGTCTTGGTTCAGGATGCAGTAGCGCGAGCTCCGGTCCCCCAGATCAATTCCCACGGTTAAGTTCCCGTCTAGTTGCTTGCGGCTCTTCCGATTTTGCTTCGGCTTTTCGATGGTATTCTTCTTCATGGCTGGTCTCCTTTTTGCACCGGACAGTGCTTTATGGGAGCATATCGCATCCCGCCGGGAGACCGGCCTTCTCATTCCATCTATTCTCTTTCGTCCTACGGACTTGGGCCGCGGAAAGATCTTCGCAGCCCGCAAAGAAACAAAAACGTAGTAGTACATAACGCCCCGCGGCACCGTTGGGGGACTCGGCCAGTCGAAACATGGCCTTCAAGCCGGGTGTCGTTAACAAGTCAAGTTGTCCGGTTTTAATAATTAGTGATCTGTCCGCTTTGTGAAACAAAGCGATGCGGCCTTTAGGCCGCCGCCTTGTGGGTTTTGGGTTTGGCCTTTGCTTTGGTTTTGCTCAAAACAGAAGCCGTAGTCGGCGCGGTGGGAAAGGGGGAATCCCGCGTCTGTTGCGGGATTTCCAAGGGAGTGTGGAAGCCGGTGGAAACCTGCTTTTGGTTTTCGCCGGCTTCCACACTCCCGCCTTTTCCACGGCGCTCTTTGGGTGTCGCGCTGACCAGCTTTTCTCCCGTGGGGCTATAGCGGCCCACTACGTGAGGGCCGTAGCGGATCGAAACGGTTCCATCCAGGTGTTCGTGGATCGTTACCGTGCTTCCCGCCAGGCTGTTGCGGAATCGTGTTTTGTTGATCTGCCACCACCGGTCTCTGACTGCCACGGTGTTGTCCTTTTCCACCACGCGCTCAGTTTGCACCGTGAAGATCCAGTTCAGGTCGGTCCGGCTGGTGCGCCGAAACGCCGTGCCTTTCTCCGCCGCCGGCACTTGGAACTTGCCGTTAAACTCCCCGATGTACCGTTCCCGCAGAAAAACATTGGCGCCCTCTGCGGTGGTGATCCCTGCCAGTCGGAGTTCCTGCGGCAAGCGCCCTTGCCAAGTCCCAAAACTGCGCTCCGACCGCCCCCGCGCCTGCGGCGAATAGGCCGCGATCATCTGCACTCCCAACTCCTTCATCGCCCGCCCAACCTGTGTCAGACGGTGCTTATCCACCTTTTCCCCTTCCTTCACCGTGACGAAAAAGTGACTCCCCCGGTCGCTGTACAAGGCGCAGAACAGGCCCTGCTTTTCGATCACCTCGCGCAAGCCGGCCATCACCGTCCGCGTCGATTCCTCCTCCACCAACTGCGCGTAGTAGATCTCACTGGTGGCGTCGTCCAGAATCACGATCAGGTCATACCAGCGATCGTCGTTCAGCCAGCGATGCTTGCTGCCGTCGATGTGCAGCAGCATCCCAGGCAACGGCCGTCGCGGCCGCCTCCGCCGGTGCGGCCCCCGCTTGTGCCGTTTGGCCACCAAGCCGGCTCCTTGCAGCGCTTTCTGTACCCAGGTGTAGCTCAACTGGATCGCGTGTTCCTCCTGCAGCTTTTCGTGGAAGTGCCGGATGTTCAGGTCGTAGTAGGTTTCTTTGTAGAGCCCCAGCACCTTCTCTACGGTTGCCAGAGGAATACGCTGCGCGCTCGGCTTCCCCCTGCGCCGGTCGGCCAAGCCGGTATAGCCATCCCTCTCCAGTCGCCCCCGCCACCGGCGCATGGTCCGATCCGTCACCCCGATGATTTCTGCCGCCGCCCACCAAGTGATCTTCTTCGCCATTGCCTTCAACAACACGTCTTGAACTTTCATCATCCGCTCCAACTCGGCAGCGGAGTACTGCTGGGTTTCGTCCACCACCCAGCATCACCCGCCCCGGCTCAAGCGGACAGATCACGTGTGAACTCGACCGGACAACTCACATACTAGCGACACCGGCCTTCAAGCCGGGGTGACTTCACAGCATATTTGTGATACCGTGCCGGCAAAGGGAGTCAGCAATGTTGAATTGGCTGCTTCGCTTGTGGCGCAACTTTGGCGCTTGGATGACCCAACGCCCCGCCGCGCCGACGCATCGCGCCCCAGTTTCCCAACCGTACCATCCTTCAAATCTCCACGCTCGTCATCGCTAGAATTGCTCGAACTCTAGCCCGCATTTCTCACCAGCTTTCTGCTGCGGCGCGTGATCAGGCCGCGTCTACTTCGTTGCGCTTGCTCAGCGTGCTCGACATACTGTTCAAGTATGCCTGCGCGCGCTGAGCGGCGCGCGCCTCGTATCCGCAGCCTTCTGACGCGCCTCGCGACGAAACCTGGTGAGAAAAGCGGGCTAGTACATGCGGGCGCGGGTCTTGGCGCCCGGAGGCCGGTGCTCGATGCGTCGATTAACCCGACAGTGTCGATTAACCCAACAGTTGCAATTGTAACGAAACAGTGGTATATCCATATAACCCATACGGACATTTGTTAATCGCGGGTCCCCGCGGGGCTGTTTCGGGGCCTGCTGCAAGCTGCCTTCCAGGTCGAGGGTTCACCGGGGCGGCAGGGGTAGCACTAGGGGGTTTACGGGGAATTCAGTTAGAGTCCTGCGACTTTTTCCTTGCGCTGACGGCTTTTTGCTTCGGTTTGTGGGTTAGGTCAAGCACAGGGTTAGTTTCGAGACCAAGGAGGGTCTTCAACATGAAGGGGTCAAGTCTTTTCGCGACGTTGTTTTTAGCCGCCGCGTCTCTTATGACGCCGCTCGCATTCAGTCAGACGATCACCACCGCGGACGTTGCCGGCGTGATCAACGATACCTCCGGCGCGGTAGTTCCCGGCGCGGTGGTCACCATAAAGTCCAAGGAATCGGGCGAAACCCGCAAGGTGGTGTCGAATGGTCAAGGCCAGTATCGCTTTCCGCTGCTGAAGCCGGGCGAGTACGACGTCTCCGCGGAATCGACGGGCCTCAAATCGAACATCGAAAAAATCACCCTGCTTGTGGGCCAGGAGCAGGAACTGAACATCAGCATGAGTGCGCAGGCAACCAGTAGCACCGTCGAGGTGAATGCGGCAGCGGCCCTCCTGCAGACGGAAAACGCCAACCTCGAGACCAACTTCAACAAGGCTCAGGTCGACAATCTCCCCATGCCGGGCGGCGATCTCACCACGCTGGCCATGACCGCTCCCGGCATTCGTGTGGCCGTTACCGGCGGCTCCGGCAACATGAACGCCAACGGCATTCCGGGCTCGAGCGTCCTCTATACACTCGACGGCATGGACCAGATGGACCCCGCCAACAATCTCAACAACTCGGGAGCCAGCAACAACCTGCTGGGCGCCAACGCAGTCGGTGAAGTGGCGGTGGTGATGAATGCTTACAGCCCTCAGTACGGGCGCATGGCTGGCGCTCAGGTCAACATGGTCGGCGTGTCCGGCGCTAACCAGTTTCACGGAAATCTTTTCTACAACTTCAACTGGGAAAAGCTCAACGCGAACTCCTTCTTTAGCAACGCCTCCGGAACGCCAAGAGGCAGGGCGGATGCCCACCAGTTCGGAGGCCGAATCGGCGGACCGGTCTGGAAGAACAAGATATTTTTCTTTTACGACAACGAAAACCTGCGCTACGTTCTTCCCGCGTCCGGCGTGATTTCACTTCCGTCGCCCCAGCTCCAGACATACACGCTGGCGAATGTTGCCGCGGCCGAGCTTCCTCTGTATCAGGATTATTTCAACCTGATCAAAGGCTCTCCCGGAATCAACCGCGCGGTCCTGGTGACCAACGGTGGCGGCCAGTTGCAGGACGGTAACAACCACCTGGGATGCGGCATCAACAGCTTCTACAAGACTCCCACCGGAACGGGCGGGACATTTGGCGTGGACACGCCGTGCGCGGAGGCCTTCGGCGTCAACGATACCGAAATCAACACCGAACAGTTGATGACCGCCCGGGTTGACTTTAACCTCTCGAACAGTCAAAAACTTTCGCTTCGCTTCTTCTATGATACGGGCGTTCAGGCCACCGGCACCAGCCCGATCAATCCGCTGTATAACTCCGTCAGCCATCAGCCTTCGTCCCAGGGAAGCCTTTCGCACACCTGGGTCGCCAGTCCGACGGTCGTCAACGCGTTCAACGCCTCGTACCTGTGGTACACGGCTCTGTTCGGCGTCCAGGATTTCAGCAAGACACAGGCGCTCATGCCGGACTCGATCGCCATCAGCGACGGCGGCGCCAACGGCGGCGGCTTTGCCACGGTCGGCGCCGGAGCGTTTCCCAACGGCAGGAACGTGGGCCATTTCCAGATCAACGACGACTTTTCCTGGACCAAGGGCAAGCACACCTTGAGGGCCGGCGTGAACGCCCGCTACGACCAGTACACTTATACCAGCATCGCCTCCGGAGCGTTCCTAGGCGCCTACAGCCTGGGCGATTTGTCGGACTTCGCCGATGGCAAGCTCGGAGCCACTGGAAACGCCCTCAGCAGCTTCAGCCAGTCTTTCCCGCTTTACGGCGCGCTCCATTTCCGGTTTCCCTCGGCCGACTTCTACCTCTCCGACGAATGGGCCGTCACCAAGAATCTGAAGCTGACCTACGGGTTGCGCGTGGAAGAGGACTTCAACCCCACCTGCATCGAAAAATGCTTTGTCCTTACCAACGTGCCGTTCAATTCTCCCAGCTATCAGGGCGGCGTCAACGTTCCCTACAACACCACCCTCACAAAGGGCAAGAATCTCTTCTATAACGCGGAAGCTCCCATCGTGCAGCCCCGCATCGGATTTGCCTACAAGCCGTCGTTCGGGCACGATAAGACCGTCATCCGCGGGGGGATCGGACTGTTTTCCACCAATTACACCGACGGCCTGGGCGGCACGCTGGCCAACCAGGTGCCGAACAAGTTCGCTCCGTCCGGGTTGACTTTCGGAACGGTCGGAATTATTACCGATCCCACCAGCTCCGCCTACACTGCCCAGGTTTCGGCGAACGCATTTGAGAGCGGGTTTAACTCCGGGTTTACCCTGGCGCAGATCCAAAGCGCGGTAAAGCCGGCCACGTTTAGCACGCCCAGCATCGCCTCCTTCCCTTCCACTTTTCTGGCCCCCCATACGCTCGAATGGAGCTTCGAGATCCAGCAGCAGCTCACGCCGCACAACATGTTCACAGTCTCCTATGTGGCCAACCACGGCTACGATCTGCAGGAGAGTGTCAACGCCAACATGTACGCCAGCGCCACCAGCACCAAGAATTACGGGGGCCCGTACGGAGGATTGCCCGCGGCTGCACCCGACGGGCGTTTCGTGACGGTGACCCAGTACTACAACGACGGCATCAGCAACTACGACGCCCTCACGCTGCAATACCGGCACCAGTTCAGCTACGGGTTATCGGCCCAATTCCACTACACCTGGAGCCACGCCCTGGGTACCATCGCCTACGAGAATCCGTTCAACCTCAGCAACAGCAATGGTAGTCTCAACTTTGACAACCGGAGTCAGGTAGCCGGCGATCTGCTGTGGAGCCAGCCCTTCAAGGCATCGAACAAGGCTGTGAACGGGCTGATCGCAGGCTGGACCGTGGGTCTGAAGATGTACATCTACAGCGGCGCTCCCTTCAGCGTGACCGACAGCAAGATCGCATCGGACGTCAACTCTTCGGGAGTCCTCACCCCGCTGGCGGATCTGGTGGTTCCGAGCGCCTTCGGCACCCATTGCAACGCAAGCAATTCGATAGGCACGCCTTGCATGGCAAAGACCGACTTTGCCACTTACCCCGGCTCAGGCATCTCGTCGCCGACCCAGACCGACTGGGGCAACATCGCACCCGACAGCTTCCGCGGACCGGGGTACTTCGATATCGACGCGACGCTGCAGCGAAGCTTCGCCATCCGGGAGAAGTTTAAGTTCGTCTTCGGCATCCAGACTTACAACGTCCTCAACCATCCGAACTTCGCCAACCCCTCGGGAACCATTACCTCGGGCGGCTTCGGAACAATCACCGGCACTCTGGGTCCCCCTACCAGCATTTACGGTTCGTTCCAGGGCGCTTCGGTTTCGGGACGCGTGATGGTTCTCACCGGGACGTTTAGTTTCTAACCGGACCGGGAATCTGGGCCCGTCGCTCAAGTGGAGCGGCGGGCCTTCGAGCAAGTTTTTAATTTTCAGTTGATTGATTTTTAGCCGCTGCCGGAGTCCGGCGGCGGCTTATTCATTTAGGTTGGGAAAAAACGCCCGGTCCAATACACGCCGAGTGAACTCCTCCATCGTCGCATACTGATCCTTAGCTTGGCGCGCTCGCGAAAGAGAAGTTTCCCCGAACACGCCAGGCGAACCCGCGATGGTCGCAGTCTCAACGAGGACTGATGCCATGAAATCGATCATCAGGAGGCTGCAGAAGCTGCGGAGTTGTTCTGGACAAATCTTTCAACCTCGTATGTGGTTTTTACTATTTTCTGACTGGGTTGCATCGGAGGGGACTGTGCGAAACAAGCGATTGCTGTGGATTGCCGGGGTACTCGGCACCACGCTGGCGATTACGGGGCAGGAAGGTGTGAAGAAATCGCCCGTCAACGGGCTGGGCAGGCGGCACCGCCTGCCCCACCACTGTAAAAACAGAATTTGCTTTGGTGCCGCCTGCGATCCGCGATTTTTTTCACGGCTTCCAGGCTACGAAATTCCGCATTCTGCAGCCACGGATTAGGAGTTTCGTAGGCTGTCCCCGCCCCCCTGCGCCTGGCCCTGTTCCGCGCTTGACGCTGCAAGCGACGCCGATTACTGTATCCGGTAGGCGCCGCCTTAGCAACGGCCGGAGTCAGATGAGCGAATCGTACAAGGATCTCGCGTCATACAAGCGAAGCGTGGAGCGCATTCTTGAGAAGTGGCCGCCCTTTCTGGATAGGCGGAAGGAGAGGCTGGTTCAGCAGGTACGCCACGGCGTAGCTGCTGAAAAGGTGGCGGAGAACATTCTCGAAGACCTGTTCACAGAGGTGCTGGATTGGACCATCAGTGACCTTAACAACCAGGTAGGCTACGCCGATCTGCTGCTCAGCCGGCTTGGTGTTAAATACCTCATAATCGAGGTGAAGCGGCCGGGTGCTTTGGCTTGGAACCGTCGGGCCGTTGAGGCAGCGTTGAACCAGGCGCTCCGCTACGGGCATGAGCAGAAGGTAAACTGCATAGGGGTCAGCGATGGCACAATGTTCTATGCCGCCGACCTCGAACATGGGGGATTGAAGGACCGCGTTTATGCTTCCCTTGAGTCGGAGGAGGCTCCTGAGCAACTGTGGTGGCTAAGCGTTCACGGGGTTTACCGCTCATGTGAGCAAGCCTGCCCTTTGCAGCAGACTTTGCCTGAACATGGAGAGACCCCCGTGCACGACGGTTGTACTTGTTCGGGTACGATCCTTCACCCAAAGTACAAGCTTCCCGCGGACTGCTTTGCATATGTGGGCGACGCCGGCAATCCTTCGAGCTGGAAATTGCCTTATCTGAGTGCATCCCGCAGCGTGGACCTTAAGCGCCTGCCGAAGGCCATCCAGTGCGTCATCACGAACTACCGCGGCGAGAAGGTCTCCAGTATTCCCGAGGCGGACGTTCCCGACGTGCTGCTGCGGCTGGCGCGGGCGGCAGCCTCGGTTGGAAAGATGCCCCAGCAGAATGAGGCTACGGCCCCCGCCTACCGGCTACTGGTTGAAGTTCTGGACCAGTTGGGACGGTTGGACGAGATTGTCGTGAAGCTATAGAGCGTCCGTGGAAATCCACAATTGCGACACTGGGTGGCTCTGAGGGGTTCGTGGCCCGATGGGCGTTTATCGTTTCTTATTTCTAGTGAGGGGACATCGCGGCAGTGACCGCGAACGCCTTCCGCGTGACGGTGCACCGAAGAAAACTACGGCAGCAGCTCATAAAGTTCTTGCATGAACCGCACAGCCCGTTTGAGAGTGCTAAGCTCGTCCGCCGTCATCGGGTCCGGATCAAAGTGCATTACGTCATTACGGATGAGCCGAACATCCTCCAATAGTGTGGTGAGCACGCCACCATCCGTTTTCAAGTCGAGCTTCGCCCAGATCTGTGGATGCTGAAATAGCCGAACGTAATCGCCGAATGTGAGGTTGTCTACGTTTTGGTGAGGTTTCTGGATTGTGGGAGGTGCAGCGGCAAGCAGTTCGAAATCAGTGGCCGCGAGCTTGTTCCCGAGGAGCTGTCGGACGTGGAGTTCGATCTCACGCAGAAGTAGGAACGGTTCGGCTAGCGATTGAAATTGCAGGCTGAGATCACTTGCAG
This sequence comes from Bryobacterales bacterium, assembly GCA_963842505.1. Lineage (GTDB taxonomy): Bacteria > Acidobacteriota > Terriglobia > Bryobacterales > Bryobacteraceae > PALSA-129. The sequence goes on along the minus strand of CAWJGZ010000001.1, from coordinate 988,590 downwards.
TGACCATCCCCGTTATCCGACGATCGCCCTTATCGCGGACCAGCACGTAGCCGGATTCGACTATCGTAGGGATCGCGTCGAACAACGTTCTATTCGAATCCACAATGCGGGCATCCTCGCGACAATCCCCGACGGTGGTGCAATTGCAGCCGAATGCCTGTTTCGAACCGATTGACTTCCAGGTGACTACGCCCTTGACCTCGCGCTCGCCTTGCATGACCGGCAATTGTGAAAAGTCGTGTTGTAGCATGAGCGCGATCGCTTTCGTAAGGGAGTCGTTCTGATTCACCGTTACAAGCTTCTTGTTCGCCGCGGGTAGGCTCCCAATCCGGAATGTCGGGTCGTCCATAGATGAACTCTCGACGGCATCACTTTTACTTGGAGCGTCTGGTTCCGAAGAGGTAAGTGCTGCCTCCGCTTGCTCCTCCGCCTGCTTGACAGCAGACGGCGTACTCTCGAGAACGATCTCCTCAAGGTCTTTGCCCGATAAATCTGTGACAGGACCGTCTGCGGACGTCTGAGTGGATTGCGCAGCCGGAGTTCCCTCTTTGAGGCGCAGCCAAATCAGCCCATCAATCCACGCGGTCGCGAAATCCGGATCGGTTTGAAGGTCCAGTGAATCGAGGATCGAGCGTATGGCCTGTACCTTTGCAGCGCCTCTTCGCTCCGCTCCGAAATGGCGCAGGAAGTCTCGCACCGTGATGCGATTGATTCTATGCCCTTCCTTTAGCCGTTGGGCCACAGAACTGATCTTTTCTGGCACCGCCATTTAATAGTCATGCCTCGGTCTGATGATAGCGCTCGGCGCGCGCGTTCGCTTAATCTCTGCCCCGCACGTGCTTGCCCAAACGCCCGGGGCCGGGAAACCCCGTTTACCAGCCCCGATCCTCCTCCTCCTCCTCCTCCTCCGCGGCTTGGGTTTCTATCCTGCGAGACGAGCTGACCTCTTGGGCAGCCCACTCGCGGATCGCAGCGACTGGGTGATTCAGGAATTGCTCCGCGACTTTTCGATAACCCTCATACACCGAGCTGAGGTTGCCCCACGTCATTTCGAGGTGATGAACTCCAGCCGTGAACTCCCTCAACACTTTCGGGTCGTCGCCGAACCTCCTCAGCACCATTTCCGTCAGGGCTGGGATGATCGGCTGTCCGTCTACTACAGCAAGCCTCGGGAGGTGCCGGGCAATTCGTCTGGCACCGACCACTCCTACCTGATCCAGCCACCGGGACACTGCCTCCACGGGAAGGGATTCGAATATTTCGCGAAACTCTCCTACCTGCCACTTCCAGCCCGAATTCTTATCGAGGATCGACGGACCAAATGCGTCAATGGCAATGTCCGGCGCTCTCGAGGCGATCCGGGCAAGAACTGCAGTAGCGCGCTCCTTCTTGTGCCAACCCTCTCCGAGAATGGTCGTCAGTGCGATCTGCGCTGCTCGGCCGGGCGCGCAGTCGGCTACGTGTTGCAGAGCCTCGCCCCACCAGTAGTCACCCTGGTCGTCGGCACTCGCCGCCGCCTCCAAAACGCTGACAGCGCTACGGAGGAAGTTGGGATCGCTCAAGATGGCCGCCGAATCGTTCTGGAGCCGCGTTCCCAAGAGGTCGCTCGCCAGCTCAGTCATCGGCGTCGGAGCTGAGATCAGAAGTTCGAACACCTCGATCAGTTGCTTAGAGGGCATCCGGCTAAGAGTGCCTCCGTATTGCAGGTACTGCAGTACAGACGGATCGGCCTTCTGATTGCTAACCATCCGAATGAGGCGCGTCGCTGAATCTGTATGGTTAGGAGCCGCTACCGTCAGGTCAACGGCAAGGACTGGCGCTTCTCCCTCTAGCTTGTCGAGAATTGACGCGATGCGTGGCAGTACGGTGGCCGACACTGAAACTATATTCGCGATATATCCTCTCAATAGCCCTGTGTTGTGGAATTCTCCAGCTCCAAGTAGGAGGCGATCCAAGAGCCTGGCTTCCGAGTCCCGCCGCGCTAGCTCCGCGCCAAGTGCCCAAGCGCTGCGGGCCTGGGGCGAGCATAGGAACTCCATGTTCGCCTCGAGAAGCCCTTCCTGTGCGATGATTTCGTCGGCGAGTGGGCTGATTTCAGAGCCAGATTTCCAGACGTCTTCTCGCATGCCGTGATGCCAGTAATTCTTACTCAGTGCGACACGCAGCCTCCCAGGGAAGTCATGAGGGAAACACCCATCGCGCCACTCCCGAACGGACTGACAATATCGGGAAAGCTCGGATTCCTCAGCGGCGGGTCCGCAGTCGTAGTGGAAGAAATCGTCGAGCGCCTCGAACCACGGTCCGCCTACCGCTTCCGGAACTGGAAACTCTTCCACCAATCCTCTCAGGGTTCTCAAGCTGCCTTTGTACTAGCAGAGTTCTCAAGTGCTGAGTGAGGTATCGCCAAGCCTCTTCTGCGAGCGGTGGTCCGGCAGTCAGCATACTGCGAATCGTGTCAAACACGGCCATCACGGAGGCAGCCCATTCCCCGCGGTTCGTTGGTCGCCAGTCCCTCGGCGGCACACGTCCGCCGACTAGACTCGGCGAGCCCATGCGCGACACGTGGCTAGAGAGCAGATCTTTGAGTGCGCCCACGGCCAACTCCCTCTCGGGCGGCTCGTTTGAAAAAAGCATGCTGCGAAATATCGGGATCCTTTCGAGAAATGGGACACTTGTTCCAGACAGATGTACTCTAAATAGCTGTCGCCAAATCCCTGTGGCGTTGTTACCGATGCCGTGTTCCGTCTCCGCTATGGCAAGGCGTCTCAGGATCAGTTCGGCGGATAGGAAGAATTCAGGAAATGCCGCTAGCCGTTCCGCTGCCCAGACGATATCGCGCCGGGATCGGTTTTGACCATATTCGGGCACACCGGTCCCCAGGAGCTGGTCGTTAGTTGCATCCTCAATGATTCGCCTTAGGAATGGCAGGTATTGCACCGGATCCGTTTCTACCAGGTCCATAAGCAGTCTTATTTTCCCGAAATCAGCCAGATCATCTGGGGCGAAACCGGCAACTCGATCGCGAAAGTGGGCGCTCACGAAAGAGCGCACCCCCTGGTCAGTAACGCCGCGGACGCGAAGTTCAAATGCATTCCGAAGATCGGCTGGAAACTCGTCGAGAAAGGCAGCGGGATTTGGCTCTGCCCAATGGCCCCATGCCCGCCGAAACGCGATCTCGGCGATGATTTGTGGCGTAACATATAAGTACCGGCGCCCCACGGCGATGAAGCCAGGTGCGTCTTTCAGCCGCTTCGCTGTCTCCACAATTCTGTGTCGGTCAATGTTCGTAAGCATCGCCAACTGATCGAGTTGACCAGAAAGGTCATCGGTATAGCCAACCCGATGGACTAGGGCGACCGCTTCGACAACCCGTTGCTCCTCGCCGGACAACCGGTTTCGATAGAAGTCCTGAAGCGTCGGAATTGCAGCGTCCAAACGACCGCTGGCTGCAATTGCAGCATCATGCCGACAGAGATCAGCCGCAAGGCGAATGTAACCTTCCGACAGGTCTGCGTACGCCCAGCGTCGTTCAGAAGGAACAAGCGGGAAATTGCGATCAAGCACAGTCCGAGCCGAGGTGTCATCCATCCGTTCTAGCCAGATTTCGGCCGAGCCGCCGAATGGCGCTTCGCCGTCGTTGTCGATCGCGATCACGCGCAGCCGATCCTCTGCGCCCTGCGCCAACTTGCGTAGCTCCTCGCGCCCGCTCGCCGAGCACTCGTCAGCAACGAGGATTGCTGTAACCTGCGGGTTGATCTTGACCCAACCTGCTACCTTCTTTGCGTCGTCCTCCCCGTCCGTCGTAACGATGAGCCCATACGCGCCGGGGACTTGGCGAATTGCTTCGCAGACGAGCCTCGTCTTGCCGACCCCAGCAACTCCCTGAACGGGTAGAAGCGGACTAAGTGGTTTCTTCAGGAAGTCGATGTGTGACTGGACAGCAAGCATTGGGCCTTTCCAGCGGTCCGGAGTAACGAACTCTTGGGTGAGGCTCGTTTGCGTGCTTTCCCAAGTACGCCAGTCCTGACCTATCGCTAGAGGCCTGTTAAAGAACCTACCGCCGACACTGGCAAACCGACTCGCCCAGGAGGCAAGGTCGGATGCGCTTATCACGAAACACAGTGGAGCGGCCGGGTTGATCTTTTTGGCACGCAGATTCAAGTCACGTGCCAGTTCGTCCTTTCTTTCTGGCGTCAACTCGTCGCAGACGCAGACGCGGTACCCATAGCCTCGTTGGACCAATTCTGTTGCGTAGCGCTTCTCTACTTCCTTGCCGATTGACACATCCGAGACCCGCTTCCCTTCCTCCGCCTTGTATTGCCAGGCGCTTGGAACTCCAAGCCAGCCGGTGCGGTCGCTCGCTGCTCCGTGGTCGATCCGGGAGTCTACGCCCCCATCTCCGACATTGACACGTAGGGTCATCGCGATCTGTGAGGCCGGGATGCCGAGGAGGAACGCCTCCACCGAAAGCACAGAGTTAACAAATTCCGTGAACGGCTGCCCGCCACTTCCACGAAGCAGGCAAACCTCCTTGGGATCAATTGTCCACATGCAACCTTTATCCTGTCCCTTTAACGTGCCTGAATCAAGCCTTAGCGATACATCTTTGCCAGGAGAGTCTATACGGTAAAGATGTCATCGTGCCCGGCGAGCACGGGGCGGGTGGACCGAAGCCCGAGCGGCGTTTGGTGCCTGCCGTAATCTGCCACCGATCGCGGCACCAGCCATCGTTCCCAAGGCCCCAGTCTGACGGGCGGAGACAGAGACAGAGGTGGGGTCGACTGGCCGGTTTCAATCCGTTCAGTCGACTTCTCCAGTGAAACGCCGTCCACGGAAATAGGTCCCCGTAGGTCCCCATTTGGCCCGGAATCGCGACGCCGGAGGCATGGGCTGTGCCACGCGCGTTCACCGGTACTAAACCACGCGGTCACACCAGCGGTTTGGGCGTTTGAACTAATCTACGGGCGCGGACGACTCTCGGCTCACTGAAGCTGGTTCCGAGAGCACGGTCCCGCCGATGTGATGTGGCCTTACAGTCGAATAGAACATGAGAAACGGATTTCGCAGCTTTCGTTTGGGGATTACGGAGGATTACAGCTACGAAATTCCGCATTCTGCAGCCACGGATTAGGAGTTTCCTAGCCTGTAAGCCGTGGAAAGATCGGTTGGCAGGCGAAAACGCCTGCCCCACAAGAACGTAAGCCCTTGCGCAACAATGTGGCACAGACGCTTTCGTCTGTCAACCCGGCGATCCACCCGGCGATCCAGCGATTGTTTCACAGATTCCTGTCACCGAACGCCTCGTCCCCGAACCCTGTCCCCTATGAGCCGCGTGTGCCCAAACAGTGGCGATGGTTCAGCGCGCTAAGGGCACCGGCGGCAAGACCGCCGGCGCTACCAGGGTGTCCTCACCGGGGTTGAGAGTGTGGAAGCTCCAGGCGCCGGCATGAGTGCCTATACTTGGACCACCCTTGTCGAGCCCGGCCGGCTGGCGCATGCTCGTCTTGATGGTACCCATCGTGTTCGTGCTGGCGAGCGCGATGTTCGCCGGCGAGTACTTTCAAATCCGCATCGTCGATCAACAGACCGGGAGGGGTGTCCCCATGGTCCAACTCCGGACCAACAATCACTTCTCCTGTTATACGGACAGTAATGGAATCGTGGCGTGGAACGAGCCTGGACTGATGGACCGCAAGGTGTTTTTCGCAATCGAAAGTCCGGGATACCGCTTTGCGGGGGGTGGAACCACGGTACACACATCGCCCGGCGGTAAGGTCGAACTGAAGGTCCAACGGCTGAACATCGCCGAGCGGCTGTACCGGGTAACGGGCGAGGGCGTCTGCCGGGCAGCGTTCTCACCGGCTTCCCAACACCGACGCGGCACCCGGTCCTCAACGGTGGGGTTACAGGGCAAGACACGGTTCGCGTGACTCCGTACCGCGTGGCTCGCGCCAGCTTTCAAGGAAGCCTGAACAAGGAAGGCACCGAACTTGCCGGACAGTCACCCACGAAGAGAATAGCTTGCCGTTGACACTGCGGAAGAAATAGAATGTTTCGAGGGCTCGCCGCGGTGCACTGCCGGTCCTGGTCTGACACCCGCCCGGCATACGTATGAGATGCTGGTTTCATGCGATTTGTCCCTTTGTGCGGCTTCGTCACCGCTGCCTTGCTCCTGGCGAGCGACGCCTACCCACCACCGCGCTTCACCGATCCCGAGAGAGCGCGCAAGCTCGAATCCGCGCTTCCGGAAGTCGACCAGATCTTCTCCCGTTACGCGGCCGAGAGAAGGATTCCAGGCCTGGTGTGGGGCATCGTCATCGATGGCCGGCTCGCGCACGTCGAATCGGCCGGCGTCCGGGATCGCTCCTCCAGCGCCCCCGTCACGGCCGGCACGGTGTTTCGCATTGCCTCGATGACGAAGAGCTTCACGGCTCTCGCTATTCTCAAGCTGCGCGATGAGGGCAAGCTGTCACTCGAAGATCCCGTCTCAAAGTGGCTTCCCGAATTCGCGCGGATGGAGCTGCCGACGCGCGACACAGCGCCGCTCCGAATCCGGCAACTCCTCAGCCACAGCGCCGGCTTTCCAGAGGACAATCCCTGGGGCGACCAGCAACTGAGCGCGGGCGACGCCGATCTCACCGAATGGCTTCGCCTGGGGATTCCGTTTTCCACGCCCCCCGGCACGCGCTACGAATACTCCAACTACGCCTTCGGCCTGCTGGGCCGCATTGTGACCAAGGCCTCAGGCATGGCCTACGAGGAGTACGTCCGCGCCGAGATTCTGGCAAAGCTGCACATGGACGCGTCCACATTCGAGTCCTCCCAAGTGCCCGCCAGCAATCGCGCGGTGGGGTATCGCCTGCAACCGGACGGGACATACCTTGAAGAAGCTCCACTCCCGCAGGGCGCTTTCAGTTCCGCGGGCGGCCTGCTCACCACGGCCACGGATCTCGGCAAGTACGTCGCATTTCACATGGCGGCGTGGCCGGCGCGCGACGACGCGGAGGCGGGCCCGGTACGCCGCGCTTCCGTGCGCGAAATGAGCGAGATGTGGACTCCTTCCAACCTGACCGTGGAGCGCTCCAACGGCACGCTGCGAGCGGCCGAGACCGGCTACGGATACGGCCTGCGCACCACCACCGATTGCCGCTTCGAACATATCGCCGGCCACGGCGGCGGGCTTCCCGGCTTTGGCTCCTACATGGCGTGGCTCCCGGACTATGGGGTTGGCCTGTTCGCCATGGCCAACTTGACGTATGCCGGGCCGGCCGAACCCATCAGCCAGGCGTGGGATGTCCTGCTGAAAAGCGGCGGCCTGCGGAAGCGCGAGCTGCCGGCTTCGCCGATCCTCTCGCGAATGCGCGAGCAGATCGTGAGTCTCTGGAAGTCGTGGGACGACGCGAAGGCGAAGCAGATCGCCGCCATGAACCTGTTCCTTGACGCACCAGTGGTCCAGCGGCGCGCCGAGATCCAGAGGCTGAAGGACGAAGTTGGCGACTGCACCGCGGCCGGGCCGGTCATCCCGGAGAACTGGCTGCGGGGTCAGTTCAACATGACCTGCGGGAAAGGCATCGTCGGTGTCTTCTTCACGCTTTCGCCGACACAGCCACCCGCCGTGCAGTACCTGGTCTTCCGCAAGATCGATGCAGACAGCATCCGGCTCAGTGCTCCAACTGGCGCACCAGCCGGTGTCGCCTGCTCTCAGTAAGCTCCTTATCTTAATTGAGAGCCGGATAGATCCGCCTGCCGATTGGGTGATCCGCTAAAATACATGACTTATGATGAATCGCGTTGTTTGGGGGCTCTGTTTAGCACTGTGCACGTCCGCCGCGCTGGCGCAAAGCGTTCCGTCCGCTATCTCGGCCGATCCACAGCCGGATCAGGTCCATCCGGCGAAAATGACGGTGCTCCATATCCCGAGCCACGGTGTTTCGATCAACGGCCTCCTGTATCAGCCTTCCGGCGCGGGGGTTCACCCCACGCTGGTGATCTGCCATGGCCTGCCGGGCAACGAGAAGAATCTTGACCTGGCTCAGGCAGTGAGGCGAAGCGGCTGGAACGCGGTAACGTTTAACTATCGCGGCTCATGGGGCAGCCCCGGGCACTTCAGCTTTTCACAAAACCTGGAGGATGCCGACGCCGTGCTGGCCTTCCTGCGCGATCCTGCTCAGGCGGGGTCCCTGGGCATCGATACCAACCACATAGCGATTGCCGGCCATAGCATGGGAGGCTGGGTGGTGGCCCACACCGCGGCCCACGATCATGCGCTCATCGGCGCGATCCTCATCTCGGCAGGCGACATGGGACGCGTTGGGGAGCGACCGCGCGACGCTGTGGTTAAGGAAATGGCCGACAACATGGAAGCGCTGGCTGGTGTCACGGCAGAAGGCCTGGCGGACGAACTCATCAAGAATGCGAAGCCGTTCCAGATGACGAATGCGGCAGCGGGTTTGGTGAGCGTCCCGCTGCTTGCGCTTACATCCGACGACGGATTGGCTCCGGGTACAGAAGCCCTGGTCAAGGCCATTCGCGAGCGAGGTGGCAAAAACGTGACCGAGCGCCACGTGGCCACTGATCATTCGTGGAGCGATCACCGGATCGCTCTCGAAACCATCGTCATCACATGGCTTCAAGGATTGGCTCGGGCGAATTGAGGGGGACCGACCGGGGGCGTTCGAACCCCTGGATCCCGGCGACCGCTATCACGCCTCTGCCAAGCTCATCAGCTTCGCCGGCTTCGGCCAGCGCGGACTGGCGCGCGGTTCATTCGCGGTCGCGCTGCTCAGAATGGAGTTGAGCGCCGGGTGGCAGTCCTCGATCGTTTTTTCTGTCCAATCCGCTGCTCGATCGACGCCGCCGCTATACAGGTAAACGTACATCATGGATCTGCTCAACCAGCAATTCCGCCCGCACCTTGTCTCCGGCGCGCACCAGCAAGCCCGCGAGCGGGCTAGCAGGTTGGGGAGTTCCGAATTCTGCAGCTACGGATTAGGAGTTTCGTAGCCTGGAAGGTGTGAAAAAATCAGCCGATTAACGCAGGATGGTTGGCGGCTCGATTTGAGCCGAAAAAAAGACGCGATCAGAGGCTCCAGGAACGATCACCAGGCATGGGGTGGACATTTTTTACCCCCGCCCAAAACGCGTCTGCAATAGTCGGCTGATTTTTTCACACGTTCCTGTCCCCGCCCCCCCTCCCTCCACCGCGTCCTGGCCGATTGCCGCCACGACGGCGTCGTCCATCTGGCTGGTTTGTACGGATTGCTGACCGCCACGGGCAAGAACCTGCCGCCGGAGCCGGTGGACATCTGGCACCGCGAGATCCGGGCGTTGCGGAATGCCACAGCTTTGTGGGATGCGATCGCCGTGGAGGATGCGGCGGCGCTGCGCCGGATGTTACCGCAGCACCAGGCGGCGAAAGGAAAAGAGCTATTCCGCCTGGTGCGGGAACACCTCGCTCGACGGGTGACGGAAAAAATGGCAGGCGGTCGGTTCGAGTTGGTCGCCGAGCCTGATTTCGCGCTCCGCTACCACCCCTCGCGCCTCATCAATGCCATCTGGCAGAGATTCGCCGAGGAGATCGCCGGCATGATCGCGTGCGCCAAGTGCCCGGCGCCGAAGTGCGGCCGCTGGTTCCCGCGCAGCGCCGGCAGGAGCGACCGCAAGTACTGCTCCCATCCCTGCCAGATGCGCCAGCTTCGCGCCGGACCGGGGGGACTTGAAGTGAGACAGCGCAGCGCCGCCCATACGGAGATCAACCGTGCTCAGTCGCCTTGCTGATACCAGCGGAATCTGCGCCCGTCCCAATAGAGCAAGGCGCTTGCCGATTCCGACCATATGATCGAAATCGCATCGCCGAGAAGTTTTGGTGGCCGACCCTCCCCAACCCCTTTTTCGACCGGCCCTTTTGGGAAAACCATCCAGGCATCGAAATCGAAGTCGGCCAGTTTGTTCAGCACAACGCCAGCCCCAACAACGTCGGGTGTGGCAGATCCTGACCTGCAAATTGCGATGCCCCGCTCGCCCTTGGAATTGGTTATGAGAACCGCGTAATCCGGCCTGCCATCGCCGTCAAAATCACCCCGCAAGTAGAAGGGATTGATTCTCCCACTGACCTTGTACTGGCGGGAAACGGGCTTCAGGCATTTTGTAACGGCGTCTGGAACGTTGAAGACGGATAGGTCTTCGGCGGCGACTGCCGTGCCAACCAACAGCAGGAGCCACGTGGGCATCATCAGCAAGCTCATAGGAATCATCGGCTCCCGCTTCATTGACTCGGCGGCTTGATCTTCTGCTCCAATGGTTTCGTGGTTCCCAGGTGCAGATGGCTCCCGTGACCAGGAGCGCAGAGCGTCCCAAAGTCCTTCGGTCTGGCGCTGTAGTTTTGGTTGAACCCATTCTCCTTGGCGATGTCAACGAGGGTTCCCACCCGATCCACATCAGCATTGCTGGCTGCAGAGTTCCCCTGTATGGGGTTGCCATTCTCATCGAAGTAGCGAACATCAACGGAGCGACCTTGGCCATGGGTCTGGTGCGGCGGGAAATTCGCACCGGTGGCAAGGCCGGCATCGGTCACGAACAGCGCAGCGTCATCAGGGTACCGCCCGCCATACTGCTCTGCGGTATTGAAGAATCCGGCCGCGTTCTTCAGGCTGAGATAGCCGTGTGCGCCCGGCTTCACCTCAAAATTCGCGTCCGGGTGCTCCGCGAGATCGCTGAGACCGATGTAGCCGTACTTGTTGGCAGCGTAGTTTGTGATGTCGTTGGCATCCTGCGAACCATAGATCCGTACCTGGTTGCCGATGACCGCCGCCCGAGAATCATAACACTTTTGGTTGTCTCCGCACTGGTCGACCCACGAGTACGGGTTGCTCGAATCACCAGACGCAACCCACAGCTCACCATTCGGATCGACGTACCGCAAGGGATTATTCAGCGTGTATGCGTATCTGTTCCAACTCTGCGGATTCCGCAGGACGACGCTCTCCATCGAGGGATCCACCGACGTGAACCTCCCCTGCGCACCCGAGAAGTACCTGGCCCCGAAGTAATCGAGGCCCGTTTCGGCATCCCGTTCTCTGCTGGTTTCGCAGTCCGTCGTAAGCATACGTCTACTCTTTGCTGCCGGCCCACCTAAACTTGGCGCCATCCCAGTAGATCAGGGAGATGCCGTCTTCCCAGATCATGGCGATGGCTTCTCCTTTCACCGATGGGATCGGACGGGGCACATTGCTCTTAAAGGTTCCCAGCGCCGTGACGTCCTGTTTCGTGTAAACGGCCCACTGGGGAGCGAGAAAGCGATCTTGCTCCATATCTGAGAACTGGCTGCCGCCGCTGACACCAGCGCCCAGCAAGAACAACGACCCGTTGCCTCCGCAGATGAGAACACCCGTCCCGCCGCTTTCGGAACGAACCGACAGGGCGTAATCAGGCTTGCCATCTCCATCAAAATCGCCGCGTAGGTAAAACGGATTATTGCTTGTGAGCACTGTCAGACCAGCAGCCTTCGGACTCTTCAGGCAGCGCGTAACCGTATCCGGTTGAAACGGCTCGTCTGCCCACCCCTGAGCTGCGGATAGCCCGATCGCGAACAGGACAGCAAAGATCTTGTGCATCGGGATCACCTTTGCCCTGGCCTGATTCGTGGCTCCTGACGCGGGGGAGCCGGATAGGTGTTTTGGAAGTGCATGTGATTCCCATGAATCTGCTGCAATGCGGCCGGAATTGGCCCGAGGCCGTACCGTGCCGGATCTCCGGTAAGTGCCGCACCTAAACCCGCGTTCTGGCCTGCAAATTGGTTGATTATGTATTGGTTCCGTTCAACGTTGCCAGTTCCTGCCGCTGTGTTCCCGGATAGCGAGGAGCCCGTGTCTCCCATATACCGAAGATCGACATTCGCGCCATTCCGATGTGAACGGTGGATTGGTTGGCCGTTCGCGTCGAGAGCAGATCCTCCGGTGGCAGTCGATCCGCCAGTGAACACCAGCGGATCGTCATTGGTATACTTCCCGCCATACGCCGCAGCGACGTTGAACAATGCTGCTGCTTGCCCAACGCCCAGGTAATTCTCCTCACGGCCGGCCGTCTGAACGCTCTCGAAATTGGCATCAGCATTCCCTGCAAGTGCTGCAACGTCGATCATCCCGTTCTTGTTCGCCGTGTAGTTCGTGATGGCCTGAGCGTTTTCAGACCCATAGACTCTGAGGTTGCCTCCGACATTCGCCGCAACAGTCGCGTAGCAGGTCTGATTCTTCTGGCACTCATTAACCCACGAATAGGGGTTGCTGGCATCACTGGATGCCACCCAAAGCTCCCCGTTCGGATCGACGTATCGCAGTGGATTGTTCAGGGCATAGGTATACCTGTTCCACGACTGCGGATTTGCCAGAACGGTGCTCAGCATTGACGGGTCTACGCTGGTAAACCTACCCTGCGCCCCCGAGAAGTACCGGGCCCCGAAGTAATCGAGGCCCGTCTCCACATCCCGTTCTTTGCCGGTGAATTTCACCGTCGGCACCGATGACAGACTGTAGCTCGCCATCAGGTTCCGGTTCCCCAGGCCAAGGTTCGACAGCTCTTCTCCGAACGCGCCGTAATCGAACCGATGCAGCGGGCTGCCCGACGCCGTGGTCACCAGCCGCGTGCTCCCCAGGTGGTCCGTCAGCAGGTACGTCGTGCCCGTGTCGCCCGGCGGCGCCGTCGAGTACTCCGCCGCCAGCATTCCCCGCGCGTCGTACACGTACGTGGTGGTCGATGCGATTGTGCCATGCAACGTCTTGCTCACTCGCCGACCTTCGCCATCATAGGCGTAACTGGCTACGTTGGCGCCGCTGGTGTACTGCGTCTAGTGGCCCTCCACATCGTACTCCATGGCCGCTTGACTTAGAATAGACGAGGGAGGCTTGCCGTGCTCGAGTGTCGGCATGACTCACGCCGCGGACGCATTTTTCACGCCATCCTGGTTCTTCCGCTGATGGGTTTCCTGGTCTCGTCTGACCCGTACGCCGCAGAGCGTGAACGCATGGTGCGGGAGCAGATTGAAAGCCGCGGCATCCATAGCGCGGAGCTTTTACGCGTGTTGCGCGCCACTCCGCGTCATCTGTTTATACCCATTGTCGGCCGGCCCATGGCCTATGCCGACCATCCGGTTCCGATCGGCTATGAGGCCACGATTTCCCAGCCGTATATCGTGGCGCTGATGACCGATCTACTTGCTCCGTGGAAGACGGATCGTGTGCTGGAGATCGGGACTGGGTCGGGCTATCAGGCAGCGGTCCTCTCGCAACTGGCGCGACAGGTGTACACGATGGAGATTGTTCCGGAACTGGCGAAATCGGCGCAGCGCATCCTGAGCGATCTCGGATATGGCAACATCACAGTGCGTCAAGGGGATGGTTACAAAGGCTGGCCGGAACAAGCGCCATTTGATGGGATTATGGTCACGGCAGCGCCGCCGGAGGTCCCGCAGGCGCTCATCGACCAACTTGCGAAGGGAGGCCGCCTTGTGGCGCCGGTTGGCCTCGGGTGGAACCAGGAGTTGGTGCTGATCGAGAAAGACGCCAACGGCCGGACCCGGCGCCGCTCCGCTGGGGGCGTGGTGTTCATGCCTATGAGGTCAGGCGGGACATAGGAACGCGTGGAAGCAAACGGACTGGCATCCTGCATACGTTCGCCTGGCTGAAAGCGGCGAACTCACGCACCGGGCGAAAGCCCGCGGCAACTTCGGACAGCGGATCGTGATCATTCCTTCGCAACAGCTCTTGACGTTTGAAGTTGGACCACCTTCACTTACGGAAGGGATGACCGGAACCACCCAAACCCCAGGCGGACCAGCAGGGGCTACTCGGGACAGCTCCACGGGTTGCATGCTTGATCTGCCATCTGAGCTTGTCGAATACAATGACGTAGCTCATCATGAACACCAGAGCCAGAAGCGCCAAATGTTGAGGCATTGCCGTGAAATCCTATACCGTTAGGATGCACGAATGCTGTCACCCAAAGATAGTACTGTAGGTCCTCAGCCCGTAATATGGAACTTTTGTCATTTTTCGGACTGTGTGAGCAGTACCTCGAAAGAGCTTCGGATATTTATCGCACAAGTTAGGGAGACTCGTTGACACGGGTGGAGCTGGGACATAGACTTTTGAAAGCGTTTACAGGGGCGCACAATGAATCGCCGGGATTTCTTGAAGGCTGCGGCCGCAACTGGTGTGCTGGCTGGTGTGGCTGGGGCATCAACGGATGCACGGGAGCAGATCGAAGGGCGCAACCGGATCCGCGCATTCGACTATGAGGGCGTGCGCCTGCGTAAGAGCCGGTGGAGCGAGCGGTATCAGAGATCGCCCCAGCTGCGGACGAGCGCCGCATGGTTGCCGGCCCGGATGCGATCAGCGGCGGGCGGTATGGCGATGTTGATCTCAATTCGGGTGCAGTTTTCACCCGCTCCGCGTAACCGTGAGGCCGTCCAGCGATCTGACCCTGCAGGCGCGCCGCGGCTATTACGCTCCCAAGCGCATCGACGATCCCGAGGAGACCGCGCGGCAGGAGATTGGGGCCGCACTTTTCTCGCGCGAGGAGATGCAGGAACTGCCCATCGACTTGCACACCCAGTTTTTCAAAGTTGATGCTGAATCCGCCAAAATGACCGTGCTGGTGCGCCTGAATCTGAAGCAGCTCAAGTGCCGCAAGGTGGACGACCGGAACAACAACGTGGTGACCATGGTCTATGGCATCTTCGATCGCAACGGGAATTACCTGCAAGGCATCAAGAAGGTAATCGAACTGCGGCTTGAGGATGATACGCTGGCCAACCGGATGGGGCAGCCCGCAACCGTCCGAACCGTCTTCGACGTGACGCCGGGAACCTACCTGGTGCGACTGGTCGTGCGCGACGCCGAAGGCCAACTAATGTCGGCTGCGAACGCCGCCGTCGAGATTCCACGATAGGGAGTCGAGTGAGAACCGCAAGGGTCACGCGACGCTCATGTCCGCGTGATGCGCGCCAGCCACACCAGAATTCCGTCGGGGCCCATCCTGCTATCGAGTTTGGCGGGCTCGATCGAGTCTATCTGCCATCCCTTGTCGAGGCCAGCAGGGAGACAGGCTACGAAATTCCGAATTCCGCAGCTACGGACCAGGAGCCTTGTAGCCGAAACCGAAACTGTCCCCGAAACCGAAACCCCCTGGAACTCCTGCCAAAGGCACCGGCGGCAAGACCGCCGGCGCTACCAGGTGGTTTTGGCGGAACTTGAAAAATGTGGAAACTCCAGGCGTCGGCATGAGCGCCGACGCGGCACGCACGAGTGCGTGCGCCACGAGCGTCACCACCGAATCGCTATAAGAAATGCGGGCCAATACCTACTGCACTACCACGTTTTGCCGCGGGAAGGCGAATTTCCGGCCTAGCTGGTCGACTACGTTGAGCTGGCACACGTAGTGGCCCGGCGCCAGGCTCTTGAGCGGGACCTGCATGTTCACCGGAACCGCGTTCGGCCGAGTCGACGCCAGCGACGTCGCCGTAATGGGACCGGCTTCGAAGGCCTTCTGGCCTTTCAGGTTGAACAGGCTCATGGTCACCGCAACTTTGCGCTGGGCCTGGTTGGCCGGGTCCGGTGCGGCGTCGTAGACGTCGAACGTCACGGTCAGGTTCTGCGCGCGGTGGAAAACTTTGGTGATATTCGGAACCACTTTTTCTTCACCGAAGATCAGCGGATTGGCAGCCGCCATTTTCCTGGTGGTCTGCTCCGCCACACCTACCGCAGCTTTCAGTAACTCGCGCTGGCTGCTCCACACCACGGAACTGGTCTTCAGGGTCATCGAATCGGCCGCCAAGTCGGGCACCGTGAACTTATAGTCGAACGTGCCCATCTTGCCGGATTGGTTTTCGCGCACCAGGAAGCGCATGCGGTACCGGCCGGGAGACAGCGTGAAACCGAAATCGCAATTGAAGTTTCGCGAGATCAGCTTTTCGGCTTCGCCGGCATCCAGCTTGACCTTGATATAGTCCCGCAACTGGCCCACCACGGCCTTGTTCTCATCCATCACGTTGCCGATGAAATCGAACTGCGTCTCGCCGCCGTTCTTTCTCATCGCCAGCGGGATCGCCGATCCCGGCACTTTCACACTGACCGGCACCAGATACGCCACCGGTGAAATGCGGAACCAATCCACTTCCAGAGCCAGCGGGATATCGGTCTGCGGATCGCCCGTGGTGAGGGCCTCGCGCAACTGCTTCTCTTTGTCGTCGCCGTTGAACTTACCCCACACCTTGGAGGCGTAGTAACCATCGCGGAATTCCAGCTTGGCCGAGGTATTGTCCTTGATCTTCACGGCAATCTTGCGGTACTTGCCGTCGGTGGCGTTGTTGGTGGTGTAGTAACCCAGGATGTAATAACTGCGGAACTCCTCCTGCACCTGGGTAATGCCCAGCGCGAGGTCGTTGCTGTCGAGGAAAACCTTGCCGCCGGTATCGGCGGCCAGAGTGGCAAGGGTCTCCTGCGAATCGTTGACGGCGGCGCGCTGCGAATTAATGGTCGAGCCGGTGAACAGGCCGCTGCCGCGCGAAGAAGCCATGCTGGCCGCTCCGCCGGGAGGAGCGGCTATCAGGCCGCGCGCGTCCAGCGGATAGATGGACACATTGGCCTTGGTGGCGGCGTTGATGGTGGCTTCGAGCTGCGCCTGGTTGTCGATCCCGGTTTTCGAAATGCCGCCGGTGATGTAAACGAGAGCTTTCTTTTCGGGCAGCGTGGCCAGCTTCTTGACGGTTTCCTCCACCGCAGCGAGCTTCTGGTCGGTGTTGAAAATATTGAATTCGGTTTCGTCGGCGACGAACGCGGCGCCGGTGTCCTGGTTGTCGTCCGATCCGGTATCGGCCACATCGGCCAGATCGGCCGCATCGCCGATCGGCAGGTTCTTAATGATGTCGGTGAGCACCATGCGGTCGGCGGTGAAATCGGTCTTCACCTGCACGGTGGTGGTGTAGAGCAGGATGGCCACCAAGTCCGACTTGGTCATGTGCTCGTCGAGGAACTTCAGGGCGGCGTCCTGAGCGCGGAGCTGGTCCGGGATCTGCATGTTCGAAAAATCGAAGAACATGGCCAACAGGCGCCTGTCATGGTACTGAATCTTGGTGGCGCCCTCGGAAGAAATGGTGGTCTTGGGCGGCGGCGGCAGCGCGTTCTTGTCTTCCAGGGCCGGCGGCGGTTCGGGCGGTTCCGGTTCCAACGTGAGCTTCTGGTGCTCGAAAATATCCACCTTCTGCGGATGGCCGTCTTCCAGCACGATGAAATCGTTCTTGTCGAGCGAGTCGATGCTGTTGCCGGCCTTGTCCTTCACGGTCACATCGACAATCACCAGGTTCGAGTTGGCCGAGAACTTGGGCGTGGCCGCCGCGGGTTGCGCGATAGGGACCGTCCGCGGCGCCTGCTGCCCGGCCGCCATCAGAGCCGCTACTATGACAATCCAAAGATTTCGCATATCAGAAATTAAACCTCAGCAAAAGGCTCACGGCCCGGGTTGCGGAGGCGCTGGTGGGCAGGCCAAAAGTGCTGGACCCAACGGTGGTTCCGAAGCCGGTGATCTGCACGTGGTTCAGGGCGTTGGTGGCGGACAGCCGCAGTTGCAGATTCTTGCGCGTCTCACCGAAACGCCAGGAGCGGTTGAGCGTGCCGTTGAGGCTGAAAGAAGGAATGCCGGGAATGGTGTCCACGCCGGCGTCTCCGTACTGGCCGGCGGGCGGCGTGGTGAAGGCAGCCTCGTTGAAGTACGGATAATTTCCACCCCGGATGCTGGTGTCGAGAGCCTCCGCGCGGAAACTGGTGCGAACGGCGGAAGTCCTGGTTGTGCCGAGGTTGCCGCCCAGCAGGGCGGTAAGAGGGGTACCGGAAGCCGCGCTGAAGGTGGGTTGCAGCATCCATCCGGTGAGCAGGCGGGTTTTCCATCCGCCATTGCGCCACAGGCCATGCACGCCCACCGGCGAAGAGAACAGCGAGGTGACCGAGAGGCGGTGCCGCTGATCGGTGCTCGAAAGACCGCGCTCGGCGCGCAGATCGTTAATGTCCTGCACTACCGAACCGCCGCCGCCGCCGGTGAATCCGGAGGCGTCATCGATGGCTTTCGAGTAGGTATAGAGAATCACCGCCGAGATGCCGCGGGTCATGCGCCGGGTGAAACGGACCTGTCCGGCGTTGTAAATGGAATTGCCGGTGTCGGTCTCATAGATGAAACCGGAGGCATTGGTGACGGGTCCTTTCAGACCGGCGGCGGAATTCGGCGGAAGCTGATTGGGGTTCTCGACGACATCCAGGCGGGTTCCCTTAATGCCGATGTATTCCACCTGCAGAACCAGGTTGTGAGGCAGAGACTGCTGCAGGGCCACCATCCAATCCTGCGCGTAAGCCGGCAGATAGTTCTTGTTGATGGCGTACGTATTGGTCACAGTGCCCGCGGCGGGCACGGGAGTATTGGGACACTGCGGCGAGACGGTGAAACCGCACTGAATCGTCAACCCGTCGCCGGCCTGCACCAAGGCGAGGCTGTTGACCAAGTTGGCGGTGGTGGAAAATTGCGGCTGGCCGGCCAGGTTGCGGGCCATGGCGGAATAGGCGGCACCACTGTAAAAGACGCTGTAGCCGCCGCTGATCACGCGGCTGTGCTTCTGGGAAGGCCGCCATGAGAATCCCAGACGCGGGGAAAACTCGCGCGGGTCGCCATTCACCAGCGCGTTGGGGAAGCGGCCGGTGAAAGGACCGTTGAGAATGGAAGCCGGCGGGCACCCGGCCGCGGGACTGACGTTGGTGGCTACGGCAGCCGCGCCTACCGGGCAGGCCAGCGTCATGGTGGAATTGAGATCGAGCGTGGCCATCTGGCCGTGCAATTCGGTGTAAGGCGAAAAATACTCCCAGCGCAGGCCGACGTTCAAGGTGAGCCCCGGCCTGGCGTGCCAATCGTCCACCGCAAAGACGTTCGAAGCCCAGCCGCGATAATAGAGGTTGGAATCGTTCACCCGCAAGGTGGAGGACTGCGGATAGCCCAGCAGAAAATCGGCGAAATCGAATCCCGTATTGGGAAGCACCTGCCCGTTGGAGTCGTACCCGCTGGTCAGCAAGCCCCCGAAACCGAAGGTGCCGCCCGAATTCGCGTAAGACAAGGAGTTCTGCTGCATCCTGCGGTAACCGAAACCGAAGGACAGGTTATGGCTGCGATGGACCACATAAGTGATGGTATCGGTGAAGGCGGTGGTCTGGTTGCGCGTGGACGAATAATCGCCGTCGGAAAGCGAGCCGAAATTGGTGAAAGACAGGGTGGGAGGGCCCCAGGCTTGGGGGGTTTGGTCGGGACCGACAATTCCCAACTCGCCCGCGACATTCGTCTTGTAGGCAAAGTAGGGAACCGCCCGGCTGATACTGCGGCTGAACGTGAGGCTGGCGTTGTTGTTGAACCGCGGTTTGAAAATGTGCGTCCAGCCCGCGGAAGAGCTGAGCCCGTACCCGCTGGAGGTGTCCTTGAAGCCGAAGAGCTGCTCGGCGCCGGAACCGTTGAAGTTGAATTGCTGATTGAAATTGAGCGTGTTGTGGGTGTCCACGCGGCCGTTGAGACGCACCGCGAACGATCTGGCATGGCTCGGGTTGGACGGCGAGATGTCGTAGTTCTGAACGATGTTGCTGTATAGCGGCAGGGGGAAATATTGCAATAGAGCCTGCGACACCGGGTTGATGCGCGATTGCGGGATGAGGTTGCCGGGGAACGGCGAGCCGCTCAACGGGTCGTAAACGGTCACTGGCACATAGGCGGCCGCGCCATTGACCAGTTGCTTCACCGTCGCGCCAGAGAAATCGCCCTCGCGCTCGGCCAAAGTGGGGACCTCGGAGACTCTGCTGCTGCCGCTGCGGGCTTGCGTGGCGCTGAAGTTGAGATAGAACTGCCACTTGGGATTGGGCACATTGTAGAGTTTGGGAATGCGCAACGGTCCACCGAAGTTGCCGGTGATGACTTCCCGGGCGGAAGAAGGCTTGGGCTGTTGCTGGCCGTTGAGCGAATACGGCGCCGCGTTGAGAGCGGAATTGGTCACGGTGACGGCCACCGAGCCGGCATAGGGTGATTGCTGCTGGCCGCGCCCGCGCCGGTTGCCGATGGAAGCGAATTGTCCATTGAACGGGCCGCGTCCGCCGCGGCCGCCGGCACCGCGGCCGGCACCACCACCGCCGCGCCCGCCGCGTCCACCGCCGGCACCACCACCGCCGGCACCGCGTCCGCCGGCACCACCGCCAGGACCACCGCCGCCGGGACCACCACCAGGACCGGCCAGGCCGAAGCCGCCGCCGCCCGCATTCGCGCCGAATCCGGCATCGGCGCCGGCCGCGCCGAATCCGCCCATGCCGAAGGGATCGGCGCCGCCGCCCAGGCTCGCGCCCAGCGACATCAATCCCATATCGCCGCCCATGCCGCCGCGGCCGCCGCGGCCGCCCATCATCTGGTTAAACCTCGCCTGGTCGTCGGCTGCCACTCCTAATCCGCCGCTGGTGGTTCCGTTCACCAGGAAGGCATCCGCGGCATCGCCGGTTGCCACGTCGGGAAGTGTGTCGCCGGCGTTTGCCAGCGCCTGCTGGCCGGCATCCGTGGCCGTCACATCTGCATTTTGAAAACCGGGACCTTGCTGGCCGCGGCCCTGGGCGCTGGCTCCGCGTCCCTGTCCCTGGCCCTGGCCGCCGCGGGCCTGGGCGTTACGGCCGCCGCGTCCCGTTTGCGCAGTCTGCGCGGCAGGCTTCGGCGCGGCGGGCGCGGGCGCAGATGGTTGCGCTGGCGTGGCTGCGGGCGGCGCGGCCGGCTTTTTTGTCTCGACCGCCGCGGGCGCGGCCACCGGCTTCGCCGGCGGCACGCCGTCGCGCGGCATTTCGAGCGTCCAGTCCCGGTTGCTGGAACGGTCCGTCACCGTGATCGCCGCGTGTTGCGGCGTGAAGCCGAACATGGTGACCTCGATGTCCCACTTTCCCGGCGTCAGGTCCAAGACGTAGCGGCCGTTTTCGTCCGTGTAGGTGACAATCGCCGCCCCTCCCTGCCGCGCGGTAACTGTGGCGCCCGGAATGATCTGGTCCGCGGCCCGCACGGAGCCGGTGTGTTCGGTTGCGGATAGAGGCAGCACTGCGAACAACAATATGGCAATTGGAAGGAATCGTGTCACGAAGCTCTATCCTTAGTTCACATTTGCCGGAGCTTAGTTCGCTTTTTTGCTCCCAGCACCTACCGGAAGACTGCTACCCAGCGGGTATCTCTTATAGATGATTTGTGGGGATGGAAATGTTACAGGAGGGGGACTAAATCCGCGGGCCCGGTGTGGAGGACTTCGGACCGGGCCCGCCTTTGAGGAGGGTTTACAGGCCTTTGGCGCTCAAGAAGGCAATCAGGTCGACGACGCGGCACGAGTAACCCCATTCGTTGTCGTACCAGGCCACCACTTTCACCAGATTGCCATCCAGCACCTTGGTCAACTGGCTGTCCACAATCGAGCTGTTGGAGTTATGCAGCATATCGGTCGAAACCACCGGATCTTCGGTGTAAGCCAGAATGCCTTTCATGGGCCCGCAGGCAGCTTCCTTCAAGGCCGCGTTCACGGCTTCCGTGGTGGTCGTCGTGTTGAGCAACGCCACCAGGTCCACCACGGAAACATCGGGCGTCGGCACGCGCATCGAATAGCCGTCGAGTTTGCCCTTCAATTGGGGCATAACCAATCCGATGGCCTTCGCCGCGCCGGTTGTGGTGGGGATCATGTTGAGCGCGGCCGCGCGGGCGCGGCGCAGGTCCTTGTGCGGGAAATCCAGCACGTTCTGGTCGTTGGTGTAGCTGTGGATCGTGGTCATCGATCCTTTTTGAATGCCGAACTTGTCATGCAGCACCTTCACCACCGGAGCCAGGCAATTGGTGGTGCAGGAAGCGTTCGAGATCACGTGGTGGTTGGCCGGGTTGTAGGCGCCATCGTTCACGCCCAGCACCAGCGTGACGTCTTCGTTCTTGGCCGGGGCCGAAATGATGACCTTCTTCACCGTGCCGCGCAGATGCTTGACGGCCTCGTGCGCGTCCGTGAACCTGCCAGTGGATTCCACCACCACCTGGACTCCCAGCGAACTCCAGTCGAGTTGCGCCGGATCCTTGGTGGCGAACACTTTGATCTTCTTGCCGCCCACCGTGATCGAGTCGGCATCATGCGTGACCGTCTCACCAATGGTTCCCAGTACGGAATCGTACTTTAATAAGTGCGCCAGCGTTTTCGTATCGGTAATATCGTTGACCGCTACGAATTCGATGTCTTTGCGGTGAAGCCCCGCGCGGACGACATTCCGGCCGATGCGGCCGAAGCCATTAATGCCTACTTTGGTTGCCATTCTGTCTCCTGTTCGTGAGATGAGGGATGTCGCGCTAATAACGAGGATAACAAGAGGCGCGTATCCGCGGCAAGCGGGAACCAGGAGGAAATACTCTGAAAACGATCAGGTAATGTTCTGGAGCTGAAACGGAGGGCTTGGCAATACGCCGGGGGAAAACATATTGAGCCGCCGATGAACGCCGATCAAGAAATCGTCCCCATCCGCATTCACCGGTGTTCATCGGCGGCCAGCGATGATTTGAAATCTCCAGGAAGGCTCAGCGTTGGAACACTATCTTGCCGCCCACAATCGTGTACACCACGTCCGTCGCTGGAATGTCGTCTTCCGGAATCGTCATGATGTCGCGCGAAAGGACGGTGATGTCCGCCAGCTTCCCCACCTCGAGCGATCCCTTTTCGCTTTCCTGAAACGCCGCGTAGGCATTGTTCCAGGTGTACGATTTCAGGGCTTCCTCGCGGCTCATCCGCTGGTCCGCATAGAACCGCGTCCCATCCTTCAGCTTGCGGCTCACCGACGCGTAAAAACAGGCCAGCGGGCTGACGTCTTCCACCGGCGCGTCGGTTCCATTGGCTACCAGCGCGCCGCTTTTCATGAGCTTCTGCCAGACGTACGCGCCTTCTTCGGCCCGTTGCGGCCCCAGCCGCAGCAGCACGTAGGGCGCGTCCGACGTGCAATGAATTCCCTGCATGGCCGCGATCACTCCCAGTTTGCCGAACCGCGGAATATCGGCGACGCTCAAATGCTGCGCGTGCTCGATGCGCCACCGCAGCCCGGCTTTACCGGGATGCTCCTTGAAAATCTCTTCATAGAGATTCAGCACTTCGCGGTTGGCGCGGTCGCCGATGGCGTGAATGCAGAGCTGAAAATCGTGCTGGATGGCGATCTCGCCCACCGCCTTGAGATCCTCCAGTTTTGACGCCGCCAGCCCCACGCTGTCGGGCTTATCGGCATACGGCGCCAAGAGCCATGCGCCGCGCGATCCCAGGGCTCCGTCCATGTATCGCTTGATGGCCCGCACCGTGAGGTGATTATTTCCCGCGCCGACGATGCGATAGCGATCGATATTGGCCTTCAGTTGATCCAGCGGGCTGGCCCCCAGCATCACCCACAGCCGCAGCTTCAACTCGTTGTTTTCCGCCATGCTCCGGAAAGCGTCCACGGTGGAAAACGACGACCCGGCATCTTCGAAGGAAGTAATGCCCTTGGACACGCACTCGTCGCTGGCCAGATCGATCGCCTTGCGCAAATCGGCCGCGCGCTCGGCCGCCGTGCGCCGGTCCAGCCACTGGCTGTGGGCCCGCGCGACCAAGCCTTGCGCCGTCTCGCGCAACAGGCCGGTGGGGTTGCCCTGCTTGTTTTTGAGAATTTCACCCCCGGATGGGTTCGGGGTATCGCGCGTCAGCCTGGCTGCCTCCATGGCCTTGGCATTGACAAATGCCGCGTGCCCGCTGGCATGGGTCAGGAGAACCGGATTGTCCGGCGACACCCTGTCGAGCGATTCATGCAACGGAAAGCCCTCCACATTGGGCTCCGGCGCATGGTCCCACTTCGACTGGTGCCATCCGCGGCCCACGATCCACTCGCCCGGCTTGGCCTGCCGGGCCGCCCGCGCCACTTGCGCGACAATCTCATCCCAGGTGCGCGCCTCCCGCAAATCCAGCCCCTGGCGGTACTCTCCGATGCCGGTGAAATGCCCGTGCCCTTCGATGAATCCGGGAATGGCCAGTTGCCCTTTCAGATCGACGACCTTGGTATTCGGCCCGATCCAGTTCCGGGCATCCGCACTGGTCCCCAGCGCGGCGATCCTGTCCCCGCGCACCGCGATGGCCTGTGCCGTGGGCGCCGCGGCATTCATGGTGACGATCTTTCCATTTCGCAGCACCAGGTCGGCGGGCTGTGCCCACACCGCCGCGGCGCAAACCAGAATCCACATTGCTCGCATGGGAACCAGGATACCTCGCGGCATTGCTATGCTGATTCTGGATGCGGACCGCCATTTCACTCGATGGCAGGCATACTACCGATGACGATACCGGCTAAAGCGAACGGCAGGCTGAAATCCCTGCCGCTGATCGTTCACGTTCTGGTCTACGCGGCCATCGGCTGGCTAGGTGTCGAGATCTTTGGCCACATTCTGCCCTGGATCGGCGGCTATTACTGGGGATCTTTCGCGGCGAGTTTCGCCACCGCCGTGTTCGCCAACTGGTTCACGCTGCGCATCTACACCAATCGCCGGCTGGTGGAGTTAGGCCTTTGGTGGAACCGCGCTTCGGCCGAGAACCTGGCGCTCGGCCTCATTGGCGGCGCCGGCGCCGCCGCACTGGTGCTGGCACCGCCGCTCATCGCCGGCGCCGCGCACTTGGGGCCGATCGCCGGCGCGGAGCAGTTGTCCTTCGGGGGCGTGGTCTTTCTCACCACCGGCCTGATCGTCGCCGCCGCCGGCGAGGAGTTGATGATGCGCGGCTACGGCTTTCAGGTGTTGCTGGCCTCTTGCGGCACCTGGGCTACCATCATTCCGGTAGGCATAGTCTTCGCCCTGCTGCATTCCGGCAATCCCAACGCCACGTGGTTCTCGGTGGCCAATACCGCCGGCTTCGGGATTCTGTTTGGCTATGCCTTCGTCCGCACCCGCGACCTTTGGCTGCCCATCGGCCTGCACTTCGGATGGAACTTTACATTGCCCTTGTTCGGAGTGAACATCAGTGGGCTTAGAATGAGAATGACGGGCCACGAGATGGTCTGGAGCGCCGGGACACTTTGGAGCGGCGGCGATTATGGTCCGGAAGCCAGCGTGCTGACTTCCGCCGTCATGATCCTGCTGGCATTGTTTATCTGGAAGGCACCGGTACACCGGCAACCCTCGCCGTTGACGGACCCGCCCGAAGCGAGTCAAGTATGCGCGCCCTCGCCTGCATTGCCGTCGTAGCCGCCGGGGCCTTAGCAGCGCCGCTGGCGCGCGCCGCCGACAAGAAGCCCGCCGCCGACAAGCTGAGTCTGGAGGACCGCATCGAGCTGACGCGCGGCCTGATGGCCGAATACGCGAACGCCAAGGTCTTGCTGCCCCGCTCCAAAAAGGCTCTCGAGTTCGACGCCGCCACCGCGACTTTCGATAAGAAAGCCTGGACCCTGATCGCCAAGGAAAACGGCCCCGCGGCCCGCAGTGGCGACACTGTTCAGATCACCAAGATCGATCTCGAAGCCGAGCGCATCGTCCTGCAACTCAACGGCGGATACAAGGGTGGCCGCCATTGGTACGACAGCGTGCAAATGGGCGGCGGCATGGGCGGATCCCCCAACACGGTTCCGGTCAATCCGAACTCCGACGTCAACGCCCCCGGCGGCACTTCCATCGCCATCCTTTTCCACAAGCCGCTCGAGCCGATCAAGTCCGCCGCGATCAAGAAAATGCTGGCCCCGGTTCTGGATTTCGATCGCCACAGCGTCACCGAAGTTTATTCCCAAACGCTGCCTCCCGAAGTCCAAAAGGCCATCCAGGATAAGCACGTGATTGTCGGCATGGACCACGAACAGGTGCTTATGGCCCTGGGACGTCCGGTTTACCATCTGCGCGAAACCAAAGACGGCATGGAACTGGAAGACTGGATCTACGGGCAGGCTCCCGGCAAGATCACTTTCATCACCTTCAACGGCGACAAGGTCATCAAGGTGAAAGACGAGTACGCCGGCCTGGGCACGCAGGTCGATCCCATAAAGAAGTAGTCGCCGCCGGCTGGCCGGCTTTCTCGATCCGCGCTTTCAGCCGCAACTCGCGCCGCTGGAGCGCCGGCGACACTTCGATTTCCAGCGCCGCCCGCGTCATCTCGAGCGCCATGGCGTAATTCCGCTCCGCATGTTCGTAGTGCTTGGCCAGCGCTTCGAGCGCCCGCACGCGATAGGGATTGCGTGACGCCGCCAGTTCCGTCATCGACGCCAGCGCCGCGTCGCCATGTCCTAACTTCTTCTCCATGGTCCCGATATCCCACAACGTGCGGAACAACAGCTCGTCCGCGAGGCCCATTTCCACCGCGCGGCGGAAAAGCCGCAGCGCCTCTTCACCGCGCCCGGCGCGCTCCACCCACCGGCCCAGTCCGATCAGGTCGGCGCCGTGCCGCAAGCCGGCATTCTCCGGAGCCCGGAAGGCCAGCGGCACGATGGCCGTCAGACAGGCCAGCGACAAGATGTCGAGCGCGTTGTGGTGGAAAATCGGCACCAGGTCGAACGCCCGCAGGGTCCGCAGGTATCCGAAATAGCAATACGGAATCATCTCGCCCGGCAGATCTCCCTGCCGCTCCACCCCCAGAATCTGGTTTTCCAACTCCACCAGCCGGCAACTTTCCAGACGCAGCTTCCATAGCCGGCGCGCCCCGAACAGCAGGTCCAAATGCTGCATGCGGTCGAATGGATGCTGTGCCCGCGCCATGCGGTAGCGCGTCTCCAGCAGCGGCTGGTCGAAGGCTTTCCCGTTGTACGTCACCAGCACGTCAAACCGCGCGAGATGTTCCGCGAGGCGCGCCAGCATGGACGGTTCTTCGCCGTAATCCCGCATGAAAAACTGCCGCAGGCGGAATCCCGCCGCTTCGATGGACCCTACCCCGATCAGAAACGGATAGGTGCCCGTGCCGCCCGAGAGTCCGGTGGTCTCCGTATCCAGGAAGGCCCATCGCGTGGGATTCGACCAGGCGATGGCGCCACCCGAAAGCGGCTCCAGCAGATCTTCCGGCAGTTCCATCAGGTCCCCGATATCCACGCAGCCATGCCGGCGGTGCCGTTCCCACAGCTTTTCGGTTTCAAAATGCTCCCCGAACGCCGTGCGGACCACCTCACCGTTAATCAAGTCCTGGATGAATCCGGCCGCTTCCTTCGGGCGCGGTGGCGCAGGCGTCCCCTGATAGCGCCGGTCGACGCGCGCGACCCGCCGCCGCAAAGCTGCGAGCTGTTCCTGGAGGTCCTCCATTCGCCTTTTCTTTGCCCACTATACCACTACCGTGGCCGTCTCTTACCTCCCCGTCCAGCACGGCGCCCGTTTTCCCAGGAACGCGCCGATGCCTTCCTGCGCGTCCGCCGCCAGGGCGTTCATCGACATCACTTCCTTGGCATAGGCGTAGGCTTTGCCCTGGTCCAAATCCACCTGGGTATAGAAGGCCTGCTTACCGATTCCCACCACCAGCGGGCTGGCCTCCGCCACTTTCGCCGCCAGTTTGCGCGTGGCGTCATGCAGTTCGCCGGCCTGGACGGCCCGGTTGATCAATCCCCACCCGGCGGCCGTGCGGGCATCCACCGGCTCCCCGGTGAGCAGCATTTCGAGCGCGCGCTTGCGCCCGATAGCCCGCGTCAGCTCGACCATCGGCGTGGTGCAGAACAGCCCGATCTTGACGCCGGGTGTCGCGAACCAAGCTTCTTCCGCGGCGACGGCCAGATCGCAGGCAGCCACCAGTTGGCAGCCCGCCGCGGTGGCCGCGCCCTGCACTTCGGCGATCACCGGCTGCGGGATGGCTTGAATCTTCAGCATCAGCTCGCTGCACACATCGAAGATGCGCCGGTATTCGTTGATGTCGCGCCCGGTCATCTCCGCCAGGTCGTGGCCGGAGCAAAAAACTTTTCCGGCCGCCGCCAGAATCACCGCGCGGGACTCCCGCGCACGCCCGATCTCATCCAGGCAGGCCTTCAGCTCCAGCATCAATTCGAGCGAAAGCGCATTGCGCCGTCGCGGCCGGTTGAGGGTGATGACGGCAATCGCGCCCTCCGCCGTCAGAAGCAGGTTTTGGTAATTCATTCTTTTGCGATTGTATGTCTTTGTAGGACAGACCATCGCCTTAGCGGGGCGCCGGCTGGAAAGCCGGCGTTGCGGGCCGGAGGCCTGGCCGGAGGCCCGCTCCACGAACAACTGGTGGGTCTCACAGTTTTTCATGAAATTTCGCGGGCCAGGGGACCTTCGACAGCACGTCCCGCGCCACCGCCGCCGTGTTGGCGTGAATCGTGATGGTGTCTTCCACGTTGACCGCGTATCCGCCTGCCAGCACAATCGCCACCGGCACGTGGTGCGTCAGGGCGGTCCAGATCACCAGCCGGTCCCGTTCTTTCAGCCCGTCGAAGGTCAGGGAAAGACCGCCCAACTGGTCTTCCAGAAACGGGTCGGCGCCCGCCACGTACACCATCAGTTCGGGTTTAAACATGGATAGCGCCGCGCGGTAGCCGTTGCCCAGCCGGTGCAGATACTCCGCATCGCCGATGCCATCCGCCAGATGAATGTCCAGGCTCGAAGGCGGCTTCTCACTGGGATAGTTGTTGAACTGGTGGATGGAAAGCGTGAACACCGATGGGTCGCCCGCGAAGATGGCCGCCGTTCCGTTGCCGTGATGCACATCGCAATCCACCACCATGGCCCGCTCAATGGCGCCGTCTTTTTGCAGCCGGCGGATGGCCACCGCTATATCGTTGACCGCGCAAAAGCCTTCGCCGTGCCCCGGGAAGGCGTGGTGGAAGCCGCCGCCGATGTTGAAGCCCACGCCGCCGGCCAGCGCCTGCCGCGCGGCCATCAATGTGCCACCCGCCGCCAGCCAGAACGCTTCCACCATTTCCTGGGAGTACGGAATCTCCAGCGCCAGAATATCCTGGTAATCCAGCGTGCCGTTGCGCAGCTTGTCCACCCACTGCGCCTCGTGCGCCAGCAGGATATCTTCGTCGGATGCCGGCTCCGGCTCAACGAAACCCTCCAGCTCCGCGAACTTCGTGCGCAGCAGGCGGTCGCGCAGCCACTTGTACTTTTTGGTGGGGAAGACGTGGTCGCCCAAGTGCAGGTCATACCGGTCCGAGTAGACCAGCGGGAACGGCAAAACCATCTCAGCCCCGGTCCGACTGCACCGCAGTCGCCACCGCGACGTTGAACACATCCTCCGCGGAGCAGCCGCGCGACAGATCGTTGGCGGGCTTCGCCAGGCCCTGTAGAAATGGCCCGATGGCCATTGCCCCACCCAGCCGCTCCACTAGTTTGTACGAAATGTTGGCCGCTGAGAGGTTCGGGAAGATCAACGTGTTGGCGCGCCCGGCGACTTTCGACCCCGGCGCTTTCAACCTTCCCACCGCCTCGGAAACCGCTGTGTCGGCCTGCAGTTCCCCGTCCACGTTCAGCTCCGGAGCGCGCGCCCGCACAATCCGCAGCGCTTCCACCACCTTGTCGACTTCCGCGTGCTTGGCACTGCCCTTGGTCGAAAAGCTGAGCATCGCCACCACCGGCTCGGTGTCGAGCAACGCGCGCGTGCTCTCCGCCGTGGCAATCGCGATATCCGCCAGTTGCGTGGAAGTGGGGTCGATCACCACGGCGCAATCGGCAAAGGCCATCAATCCGCGGTGCCCCTGCGAGCGATCGGGCATCGCCATGATGAAGACGCTCGATACCAGCCGCGCGCGCGGGTCCGGGCCCACCGCGTGCAGCGCCGCGCGCACCGTTTCCGCCGTGCTGTTCACCGCGCCGCCCACGCTGCCATCGGCATCGCCCGCACCCACCATCAAGGACGCGAAATAGAGCGGCTGGCGAGCGATCTCGCCGGCCTCGACCTGCGTGATGCCCTTGGCGCGCCGCCGCTCATAGTAGAGCGCGGCGTACTTCTCAGCCAACGGCGAGCGCGCCGGGTCCACAAAGGTCACGCCTTGCGGCGGGTTGGCCGGCGGTGGCCCGATCAGCACCGGCTTGGCCGCTTCTTCGGCCACCAGCCGGGCTGCCGCCTGGAGCACGCGCGCATCGCTGCCTTCCGGGAACACGATGGTCTTTCTTAATCTGCGGGCCCTGGCTACGAGCCCCGACATGAACGATCTGGCCGATTCCGGAATTGCCGCCATTGCGCTGAGCAATCTGAGTCTAACAGGTGGCGAGCCTCGCGTCAGTCGCCCAAGAACTTGCCGATGGGCCGCAGCCCCGTGACGTTGTCGCAGACCGCCTTCAGCCCGGCGGTCAGCGGAATCGCCAGCAGCAGCCCCGGCGCGTCCCACAGGAAGCCCCACAGCATCAGCGAGAACGTCACCACCAGCGGGTTCAAGTGGACGCGCGAACCCACGACTTTGGGATACAACAGGTTGAGCGCCAGCAAGTGCAGCAGCGCCACCGATACGATCACCAGGATGTACACCGGCACCGTGTTGATCCCCAGCGCCGAAAACAATGGCGGCACCATGGCCAGCGGCAGCCCCACGTACGGCACCAGGCTCAACATGCCGCTGAGCGGCCCGACCAACAAAGGATACGGCAGGTGCATCATCCAGAACATCCCGGAGCTCAGAAACGCCAGCAGCAGCCCCAACAGAAAATTGCCTACCACGAAGGCCCGCACCATTTCGGCGATTCCCTGCAAACTGCGCGCCGCCACCAGCCGCGCTTCACCCTGAAAAAGTTGCAGGAATGCCCGGTTGATGTGGTCGCGCCAGCTCAACATGAAATAAACCAGGAACGGAATGAACGAGACCATCAGCAGGATCTGGTAGAACGAGTTCAGGTGCGCGTAGATGTAGTCGCTGATGGCCGAGCCGCTCTCCACAGGCGGAGCAGGCAGCGGGGGCGGAGGCACCGGTTCGCCTTTCTTGCCGCCCTTCTTTTTGGCGGCGGCCTGCTGCGCGCGCTGCTCTTCTTCTTCCAGTTGCTGGCGCTGCCTGGCGGGAAGAAAAATCTGGTAAGTCTGCTTCTCCACGCCCTGAATCCTCTCGCGCACCCCGCCTACAATGTCGCCAATCCGCTGCCCATACACGGGCAGCTCGTTATACAGTCCGGTAAGTTGCGAGTAAGCTCCCAAACCGATCACATACAGGCACGCCAGCGCGAAACAACAAACCACGAAGCTGGCCACGCTGCGCGGCAGCCGCAGCCGCATCAGGAGCGTCACCAGCGGCTCCAGAATGAATGCGATAGTTACCGCCGTCATCGCGGTAATGAAGAAAAGACGCCCAAAATACAGGATCGCGATGATCGTCCCCAGCGCCACGACCGGAGTGGCGAGCTGGTGCGCTTCCTGGACGGCCCGCGCGGTGCTGCTAGGCTTGGTGACGGTCACCACGATGTTTGTAAGACCCTTGCCTCGAATGTAGCATGGCCGCGTCTATAATGAAATTGCTTTGACTCCCGCGCGCTCCCGCATCCTCGCCCTGGACCTCGGCAAGAGACGCATCGGACTGGCCATCAGCGATCCGCTGGGCATCACCGCTCAAGGTCTGCCCAACCTGGTGCGCACCAACAAGCGCGCCGACCTGGCCCGGCTGCAGCAGCTCATCAGCGAACGCGAGGTCGGCCTGGTTCTGCTGGGGAATCCCATTGGCATGCGCGGGACGGAAGGCCGGCAATCCGGCTGGGTGCGCGAATTTGCGGAAGCCATCGAAAAATATACCGGCCTCCCGGTCAAGCTGTGGGATGAGCGCCTCACCAGCGTGGAGGCCGGCCGCGTGCTCCGCTCGAGCGGCATCAGCATCGAAAAGCGCGCCGCCGCGGTGGACCGCCTCTCCGCCGTCATCCTGCTGCAAAGCTACCTGGATGCCGCGGCGTTCGAGGCCGCCCGGTGAAGTTCTTCGGCCGCATCCTGCTGGTGGCCGCGCTGGCCGCCGGTTTTCTGAGCTACCGTCTCTTCCGTCCTTACCAGGCTTTCACCGGGGAAACTTTCGTCGATCTTCCCCACGGCACTTCCACCGGCGCCATGGCCGATGCGCTCGCGCAGGCGGGCGTAGTTTCCAGCCGCTGGGATTTCCTGCTCGCCCGCCTGGCGAGCCGCAGCCATGTTTTGCAGGCGGGCGAATACCGCTTCGACCACCCCGCCTCCGCGATGGAGGTCTTTCGCCGCATTGCGCGGGGCGACATTTTTTACCTCGAGCTGGTGGTGCCCGAAGGCAGGAACATGTTCGATATCGCCGCCGCCGCCGAACAACTCGGCCTCTTCAAAGCCGCCGATTTCGTGGCAGCCGCATCCAATCCCGCGCTGATTCGCGATCTCGATCCCCTGGCCCCCACGCTCGAAGGCTATCTCTTCCCCGACACCTATCACCTCAGCCGCCGCACCACCGCCGACAAGCTCTGCCGCATCATGACCGGCAAGTTCCGCGACGCCTGGCGCGGCATCCACACGACGCGGCCGGTGCACGAAGTCGTCACCCTGGCCTCACTGGTCGAAAAAGAAGGCAAGCTGCCGGACGAGCGCCCGCGAATCGCCGCCGTCTTCGAGAACCGCCTGCGCATCGGCATGAAGCTGGATTGCGATTCCTCCACAATCTACGCCGCGCTGCTGACTGGCCGCTACCGCGGCGCCATCTACCGCTCGGATCTCGACCGCGACAACCCGTACAACACCTACAGCCATCCCGGCCTGCCGCCCGGCCCGATCGCCAACCCGGGCAAGGCCTCCATCGACGCCGTCTTGAACCCGGCGCCGAGCGACGCCATCTACTTCGTGCTGCGGCCCGATAACTCCGGCAGCCACGAATTCTCAAGCAATGTCGCGGCCCACGAAGCCGCGGTTGAGCGCTACCGCAGTGGCCTCCACAACCACAAAGTCCGTTAAGCAGCGTTTGCGCGACTACCTTGCCGAGGCGCAGCCGCTTACGATCACCGAGGCCGTGTGGAATCACTTGCTGGAGCATCTGGCGCCGGTCTCCGAGTCTTACCTGCGCGACCTGTTGCGCGCCACTGCCCTGCCTTTCGAGCAGCCCTACGCCGGCATCCGCCAGCACACCTTCGAGGAACTGGAGCAGTCGCTCGGCGAGATGCTGGCAGTCTACACCCAAGCCGTAGCCGCCGGCGACCGCGCACGCGCCCGTTACGTCCGCCGCCAGGTGATCGCCGCCAAAGATCGCGCCCGCTTCCTGTCGCGCAGCCCGCGCACCCCGGCGGAGAAAAAAGCGCAGAAGGAAGAGATGGTGCAATGGATGCTGGTGTGGCTGGAGAACCCGGAAGTCTTCCCCGCCTGGGCGGAGGTTCGCAAGCGGGTGAACCCGTAGCCGGCAGAGGCGCAGCCAAAGGGAAATCTGTGGACTCAACGCGGAGGCGCGGAGACGCGGAGGAAAGACGTGGGAGGAACGGCCAGAGTCTTGGAAATCCGCTAGTGTGCCTTTCTCACGCGTGCGCCACCTCGTCACCACAGAATTGCTGTGAGAAATCCGCCAGGAATTAGCTCTACTTCGTTTTCCTCCGCGTCTCCGCGCCTCCGCGGTGAGAATACTACGTCCTACTTCTTCTTACTCTCGAAGCGGTATCCCAGGATGGCTTTCACTAACAGATGATCGGTTCCGGCAGTCACACCCACACCGACGCCGAAATTGAATTCCCATCTTTCGCCGAAATCGATATCCACCGCCGGCACGATTTGCTGCTGCTGATCGCGTAGCGGATCAAACCCGGTGATGGGGCCGAGCGCGCCATAGTATTCCACCCCGGCCGCAA
Organism: Bryobacterales bacterium; assembly: GCA_963842505.1. Classification (GTDB taxonomy): domain Bacteria; phylum Acidobacteriota; class Terriglobia; order Bryobacterales; family Bryobacteraceae; genus PALSA-129. Next base: position 954,807 of record CAWJGZ010000001.1, on the reverse strand, counting down.
CCTTCCTGGTGACGTCGTAGCTCAATTTGAAGTTGGGCGAGAACTCGTAGCCGCGATGCGCCTCCGGGCCGTGGAACGATTTGTCGACGGATGGATTGAAGGCCAGATACCACTTGTCGAGCTTCTTGTCGACGATCGGACGGATCTCCCACGTCCAGGTATCCCGCGAGATTTCCGGCCGCTGCCAGCCGATTTCGTTGGAGATGCTGACGCCCACCGGCCAGTTCCAGCTTTCCGGAGCGGCGAACCGGGGCCGGATGTGCGATCCCACGTAGATCCAACTGCCGTCGGCTTGCAGGCTGTTGAAGATATAAAAGCCGGTCTCGAAAAAGTCGTTGAACCCGTGCGTGATCTCCACGGTTTCGTGCAGCGCGTGTTCGGTGGGGAGCACGCCGTCCACCACTCCCTTGGCGCCGCTGAAGGTGAAGTTGCTGTGCAGCTCCAGCATGGTGGCGCCGGGCTTCACCAGATCGTATCCATAAACTTGAACCTCGTAGTTGCCCTGGGCGCGCAGACCGGCCGCGCAGCCAGCCAGAAGAATTGTGGTTACCGTCAAACAACGCAAAAGGCCCCTCGTTTCCGCACGCTTCCGCTCCATCCACTTTAGAACAGGAATCCGGCCGGCCGGCAGTAGCGGCCCGGAAATTATTCGCCGCCGCGCGCCGGTCCCAGCAGGGCGTTTCGCAGGCGGGCCGGGTCGATGGGCTTAGTGAGGTAGTCGTCCATGCCAGCCTTCAGGCACTTATCGCGGTCCTCCTTCATGGCGTGCGCCGTCAAAGCCACAATCCGCAGATGCCGGCCGGTGTCTTTTTCGGCCGCGCGGATGGCCGCGGTCGCTTCGAACCCGTCCATCTCCGGCATTTGCAGGTCCATGAACACCACATCGAAGGAAGCCAGGGCGACGGCGCGAACGGCCGCATTCCCGTCCGCCACCACGGTCACGCTGTGTCCTTCACGCTTCAATAACAACGCAGCCAGCTTCTGGTTCACGGCGTTGTCTTCGGCCAGCAGAACGCGCAGCCCATGGACCACCGCCGGCTGGCTGGCGGAAGGCGTGGCCGGGCGTTCGCTCCCCGGATAGGCGCGGGCCTCGCTGACGTTGGCAAGTTCCAGCGGCAGGGTAAAGAAAAAGGTGCTCCCGCGGCCTTCCTGGCTGCGCAGGCCCATGCCGCCGCCCATGAGGCTCACCAGGTGTTCGGAAATAGTGAGTCCCAGGCCGCTACCCACGAAGCGCCGGGACATGGACCCATCGGCCTGGCGAAACCGGTCAAAGACCAACTCGTGCTTGTCGGCGGGAATGCCGATGCCGGTGTCGGTGACTTCGACCCGGAGAAGGATGGTGGAACCGGTCCGGGACTGCGCCATCACGCGCACGGCCACGCTGCCGGCATCGGTGAACTTTATGGCATTCCCCACCAGGTTCAACAGGATCTGCCGGATGCGCAAAGGATCGCCAACCAGCATGTCCGGCACGTCCGCCGCCACCGTGCTGGTGAGCGCGAGGTCCTTTTCCTGCGCCCGCACGGCAAACAACCGTACCGCGCCCTCCACCGACTCGCGGATGGAGAACGCCATGGGAGCCAGCTCAAGGCGCTGGGCTTCGATCTTGGAAAGGTCGAGGATCTCATTGAGCAGTAACAGCAGCGAATCGGCCGATTCCCTGGCCGTCTCCAGATACTCTTTCTGCTGCGGAGTGATCTCAGTGGATAGCGCCAGATCGATCATCCCCAGGACGCCGGCCATGGGGGTGCGAATCTCGTGGCTCATGTTGGCCAGGAATTCGCTCTTGGCGCGGTTGCCCGCCTCGGCCTCGTCCCGCGCGCGCAGCAAAGCTTCTTCCGCCAACTTCCGCTCGGTGATGTCGGTATGGCAGCCCACCATGCGCAGCGGTTTTCCGTCTTCGTCCCACAGCGCCTGGCCACGCGCCAGCACCCATTTATAGCTGCCGTCCCTGGCGCGGATGCGGTACTCGGTGTTGTAGAACCGCGCCTTGCGGTCCAGGTAATCCTGCAATTGGCGCTGCACGCGGGGAAAGTCTTCAGGATGAACCCGGCTCTCCCATTCCCGGGTGTCATTGAGCAGTTCGTGTTCCTGGTAGCCGAGGATCTGTTTCCAGCGGCCCGAATAGACAACTTCGCCGGTGCAGGCGTTCCAATCCCACAGGCCGTCGTTGTTGCCTTGCAGAGCCAACTGCCAGCGTTGTTCGGAGGTATGCAGATCCTGCAGGGCGTGGCGATGTTCGGTAAGATCGCGGAAGGTCCATACCCGGCCGATAATTTCATCGCCCAGTTTTTGGGGCCTGGAGCTGCGTTGGCAGAAGCGGCCGTTGGTGAATTCGAGGAAATCCAAGGTTTCCTTGGACGGGTCTGCGTAGGTTTCGGCGACGGTGCGCCGGAAGCGGGCGGGGTCCGTCAACTGTTTCTCCACAAAGTCCAGCAAGGTGGAGTCTTCGCGGACCGCGGCCAGGTGCGGCGGAATCCGCCACAGGTCAAGGAAGCGTTGATTGCGGCTGACGATTTTCCCATTCAGGTCGATCGCCAGGATGCCTTCGCCGGTGGCTTCCAGGGTGGCCTCGAGCAACGAAGCCGATTCGCGCAGGTCCTTTTCCGCTTTCTGGCGCTGGGTGATATCGAGCATCGCGGTGCGGATGCCGCTGAGGTTGCCGGCGTGGTCGCGAATGATGCGTTCGTGCACCTGCATCACCAGCACAGCGCCATCGCGCCGGGCGAACTTGCGTTCGAAAGGCACCAGCGGCCATACGCCCGCGAGCTTCTCGCGGACGGCCCTTTGGCTTTCCGCCTGCCACTCCGGCGCCACGCAGAACCAACACGGCTTGCCCAACATCTCGGCCCGCTCGTAGCCCAGCATCTGGCACTCGGCGCGATTGACGCGCCGTATGATGCCTTCAGTATCCAGCTCATGATAGGCCACCGGCGCGTCTTCAAAGAGCGCGCGAAACTGTTCCTCGCTCTTCTCCAGTTCCTTCTGCACGCGCATGCGGAAGACCACCACCTGCTGGTAGCGCCACCAGAGGATCGCCAGCATGGCCGCGATCAGGCAGGAAATCAGGGCCAGCCAAACCATCTGGCGCCACTGGCTGGCCAAGACTATGGCGAGCGCGGCATGGCGGGCGCGCACCACGTCGGCCGCTTTCTCGAGCGATGCCTGGGCTTCGGAAAGCTGACCGTGAACCAGCAGCGCCTGTTGCGGATCGGCGGCATTCGGCGAGAGCGCGGCCACACGCGCCACGGCGCCGTCCACGGTGAGGAGGAAAGACCGGATGGCGCGGCATGTGTCGTTGTCCTTGGCCATCCGAGCGGCGGCTTTGCGATATCCCTCCTGGAGCGCGGTCCACTGGTCCGGGGCGGCGGGATAGCGGTCGGCTTCGTGCAACAGAGTCTCCATGGAGCCCAAGCCGCGGAGCAGCCCGACATTGACTTCGATCCGGTCTTCGCGAGAACTGGCCGACAGAGCGAGCCAGGTGCCCCAGACGACGAACAGCGACGCTGCCGCCAGAATGCCGATGAGCCAGCGGCGGAGGTGCGATACCAATCTAGCCCGCATTTCTCACCAGCTTTCTGCTGCGGCGCGTGATCAGGCCGCGTCTACTTCGTTGCGCTTGCTCAGCGTGCTCGACATACTGTTCAAGTATGCCTGCGCGCGCTGAGCGGCGCGCGCCTCGTATCCGCAGCCTTCTGACGCGCCTCGCGACGAAACCTGGTGAGAAAAGCGGGCTAGACATGCAGTCCCCGGATTCGCGGCGGCCGGCGGGATGGAGCGACTGGATTGTACCCCACGGCTAGTCTCCTCGAGCGGCAGCCTCCTGGTAGATTTCGAGAACTTGTTTGGCGGTGCGGGCCCAACTATATCGGGCAGCCTGCTCGCGGCCACGGCGGATCAGCTCCGCGCGCAAGGCCGAGTTGACCAGCGCGTCCTTGATGCCGTGGGCGATATCGAAGACGTTCTCCGGATTCACGAGGATGGCGGCGTCGCCCACGATTTCCGGCAGCGAACTGGCGTTGGAAGCCACCACCGGCGCGCCACAGGCCATGGCTTCCAGCGGCGGCAATCCGAACCCTTCGTAGCGCGAGGGGAATACGAATGCCGCGGCCGACTGGTAGAAGCATCGCAGCGTCTCGAAAGGCACGAAGCCGAGGAAACGCACCATCTGCTCGCCGTGGGTGCGGATCACCGTCTGGCGCACCGAGGGGTGCTGTGAAAGAGTGTCGCCGATGATGATGAGGCGGAGATCGCGGTAAACCGGGTGCGAAGCCAGCTCCGCGCGCACCACCGCGAAAGCTTCCACCAGGCGGGGAATGTTTTTGTGGCGGCGAATGTTGCCGGCGTACAGGAGGAAGGGATACTGGATCTGGTAGCGCTCCATAACGAGGCGGCGCTTGGCTTCCGCCTCGGCGCCGCCGCATTCGAAAAAGCCGGGATCGGGCGCATTATAAACGCGGCGGATGCGCTGGGGCGCCACGCCCATGGTTTTCTCCAAGTCGCGGCGGGTGGTGTCGGAAACGGTGATCACGCAGTTGGCTCGCTTGAGGCCCCGGCGCAGCCGGAAACGTCGCAACTGAATCCGCAGTTTGGAGCGATCCGGGTCAAAGAAGAGGTTGGCCAGATCGTGCACCGTCACCACGTAGGGGCGGATCATCAGCAGGGGGACGCGGTTGAGCGGGATGTGCACGAGATCGGGTTTAAGGCCGCGCAGGAACCACGGGAACAGGGCGTGATCGAGGCCCGATTGGTCGCTGCGCGAGTAGATCGCGGTGCGAAAATTCTCCGGCAGGCCGGAGAGCGAACGGGCTTCGCCCGCGGCGCTCACCAGGGTGTAGCGGTTGGTGGTGTCGATAGAGCCAAGGGCGCGCACCAGGCTGCGGATATAGGTGCCGATGCCGAAGTCCTCCAGGCGGCGGGCATCGATGGCGATGTGGAGCGGCGCCATTGTATTGTCCTGCGGATCTCTATGCTCGAACGGCTTCGATTTTCCACCGGTACAGCGGGAAGCGGGCAGTCAGCGTCTCAACCTTGGCCCGCACATCGGCGATGGCTTGAGGGTCCGAAATGTGGTTGAGCACTTCGGCGATGAGGTGGCCGGTTTCGCACATTTCGGTCTCCGTGAAGCCCCGCGTGGTGACGGCGGGCGAGCCCAGGCGTATGCCGCTGGGGTTCATGGGTGGATTGGTATCGAAGGGAATGGCGTTCTTATTGACGGTGATGCGGGCGGCGTCCAGGGCCTTCTCGGCTTCCTTGCCGCGCAGGCCCTTGGAGAAAACGTCCACCAGCATCAAGTGGGTATCGGTGCCGCCGGAAACAATCCGGAAGCCATCCGATGCGAGGGTGTCGGCCAGCGCCTTGGCATTGGCCACCACGCGCTTCTGGTAGGCGACGAACTCGGGCTGCAGGGCTTCCAAAAAGCAGACCGCCTTGGCGGCTATGACGTGCACCAGCGGTCCGCCCTGAGTGCCGGGAAAGACCGTCTTGTCGATGGCCGGGCCAAACTTCTCCTTGGCCAGAATGATTCCGGCGCGCGGGCCGCGCAGCGTCTTGTGCGTTGTGGAGGTGACGATGTCGGCGTAGTCGCAGGGGTTGGGATGCAGGCCCGCGGCCACCAGTCCGGCGATGTGCGCCATATCCACCATGAAAAACGCGCCCACCGAATCGGCGATCTGGCGGAAGCGGGCGAAATCCAAAATGCGGGGGTAGGCGCTGGCGCCGGCCACGATCATCTTGGGCCGGTGTTCTTCCGCGAGCGCCCGGAGCGCGTCGTAATCGATGCGCTCGTCTTCCTTGCGCACGCCGTAGGGGACAATTTTGTAAGTCTTGCCGGAGAAATTGAGCGGGTGGCCGTGCGTCAGGTGCCCGCCGTGCGCCAGGTTGAGACCCATCACCGTGTCGCCCGGCGAGAGCAGACTGGAGTAAGCGGCCTGGTTGGCCTGGGAACCGGAATGCGGCTGTACGTTGGCGTACTCGGCGTGAAAGAGCTTCTTGGCGCGCTCGCGGGCGAGGTTCTCGACGATATCGGTGAATTCGCAGCCGCCGTAGTAACGCTTGCCGGGATAGCCCTCGGCATACTTATTGGTGAATACGCTGGCGGTGGCCTGCATCACCGCTTCCGAGGTGAAGTTCTCGCTGGCGATCAATTCAAGCTGCGAGTGCTGGCGCTCCACCTCGTGCTGGATGGCCTCAAAAACTTCGGGATCCACTTCGGAAAGGGGACGTTCAATCGGTGTCATGGGCTGGTTTCCTCCACGGGCGGCCGCTTCCTTACGGACGCGACTCGGCGCCGTGTTTCAGTTGTGAGATTTTGGCGACGCGGCGGGCGTGGCGGCCGCCGGCGAAATCCGTGTGCAAGAAGATTTCGATCAATTCCATGGCGCGGGCCTCGTCGAGATACTTGGCGCCCAGGGTCAGGACGTTGGCATCATTGTGTTCGCGCGAGAAGCGCACTTCGTCATCGCACTGCGCGGGCGCGGCGCGCACGCCGTCGATCTTGTTGGCTGCCATGGCCATGCCGATGCCCGTGGAGCAGACCAGAATGCCGCGGTCGCAGCGCCCGCCGGCCACCTCGCGGCCCACCGCCTGGGCGAAATCGGGGTAATCGCAGGACTCGGTGCTATTCGTGCCGAAATCCATCACCTGGTGGCCTTTTTCGGCGAGAAGCCGCCGCAATTTCTCCTTGAGAACAAATCCGGCATGATCCGCGGCAATCGCAATTTTCATAATCGGAGAGAAGAATCTCGATTTTAGCATGGTAGAATTGGGCTTTCCTTCACCACTCATATGATCTGGAGCAAGCTCTTCATTCCGACATTGCGCGAGAACCCCGCCGAAGCCGAGGTCCCCAGCCACCAGTTGTTGCTCCGCGCCGGATATGTTCGCCAACTCTCGGCGGGCATCTACAGCTACCTGTTTCTGGCGCAGCGCTCGCTGCTGAAGATCACGCAGATCGTGCGCCAGGAGATGGACGCCATCGGCGCGCAGGAGATGCTGCTGCCGGCGCTGAACCCGGCGGAGGTCTGGCAGGAGTCCGGCCGCTGGGACGTGATGGGCGACAATCTGTTCAAACTGAAAGATCGCTTTGGGCGCGACCTGTGCCTGGGCATGACCCACGAAGAAGTCATGACCACCATCGCCCGCGGCGAACTGCGCAGCTACAAGCAGTTGCCGCAGATCTGGTACCAGATCCAGACCAAGTTCCGCGACGAGCCGCGGCCCAAATCGGGTCTGCTGCGCGTCCGGCAGTTCATCATGAAGGACTCCTACACCTTCGACATGGACGCCGCCGGACTGGATGTGGCGTACGAGAAGCATTACCAGGCCTACTGCCGGATATTCGAGCGCTGCGGCCTGCAGTACCTGGTGGTGGAAGCGCACTCGGGCGCCATGGGCGGCAGCCAGTCTCACGAGTTCATGGTGGCGTCGGATGCAGGCGAGGATTTCGTCGCGGTGTGTCCGGCTTGCGGCTATGCAGCCAATTTGGAGAAGGCCGTGGCGGCGCCTCAGCCGCCGGCGGCCGCCGATCCGGAAGGCGACCTGGCGCCGGAGGAATTCCACACGCCCGGGCGCAAGACCATCGCCGAAGTGGCGGAATTCACCGGCCTGCCTGAATCGTCGCAGATGAAGAGCCTGGTGCTGGTGGCGGATGGCAAGCCGGTGCTGGTGCTGCTGCGCGGCGATCATCAATTGAGCGAGGCGAAATTCGGAATGATCGCGCACGATCCGGAATTCCGGCCCGCCCAAGCCGACGAAATCCAGCAATCCTTCGGCGCGGCGGCGGGATCCCTGGGACCAGTGGGCGTGAAGAACATGCCGATCCTGGCGGACCGGGCGCTGGAAGGACGCCGGAACATGATCGCGGGCGCCAACAAGGACGATTACCACTTGCGGCACGTGACGCCGGGCCGGGATTTTCACGCCGAATTCCACGACCTGCGGCAGGTGGCCGCCGGCGACCTTTGCGGCAAGTGCGGTGGAACGCTCGACGTGAAGAAGACGGTGGAGATCGGGCACATCTTCAAACTGGGATACAAGTATTCGGAATCGATGGGGCTGCGCGTGCTGAACGCCGACGGCAAGGAAGTGACGCCCATCATGGGGTCGTACGGAATCGGCATCGAGCGCATTTTATGCGCGGCCATCGAGTTGTACCACGATGAAAACGGCATGATTCTACCGGCGGCCATCGCGCCGTTCGAGGTGGTGATCACACCGGCCAATAACTCCGACGCGAGCCAGGCGGAAGCCGCCCGCGGGATCTACGACCAGTGCCTGGCGCTGGGCATCGACGCGCTGCTGGACGATCGCGACGAGCGCCCCGGCGTAAAGTTCAAAGATGCCGACCTGATCGGCGTGCCCTGGCGGATCGTAGTAGGCAAGAAGCTCTCCGCCGGAATGGTGGAACTGGTAGAGCGCAAAACGCGGCAGGCCGTGGATGTAGCCGTGGGCGAAGCGGCAGCTGCGGTGAAGCGCCGGCTGGGGTAGAGCTTGCTGAAAAAAACCGAATCATTACAGGCCGCCGATAAACACAGATAAGCGCGGATTGAAAAGAATCGTTTTATTAGCGTTCATCGGCGTTGAGCGGCGGCTTGAAATGTGTTTTCGGAGTTTTTCAGCACCGTCCGGGGTAGGCAACTACGAATCTAACCTCTCTGCGTCGATGTGTGTTTCTCTGCGGCGCAAATTGGATTTTTGGGCATCCAGCTACAGATCGAGCGTTTCGATAATCGCTTCGACATCCGCCGCACGCACGCGCACGGCGTCTTTCATGAGGCCGGGGTGAGCGCGGTCGTCGAAGGCCTGGAAGAGCGCCATCTTGGCGATGGCATACCGCTCGTTGTTCGAGAGCTGGCGCGCGTGGGACAATTCCCAATGCGCCACGGCCTGGTCGCTGACGTGCACGCTGGCCGCGCTCCAGCACTTACGGTCGGCCGAAATCGTAAAGACGAACTCCGCGCCGCTTTCCCCGGCCGAGCGGAACACGCGATGACCTTCGTAATAATACTGGTACACGTATCCGCTTTGCGCCGAATAGGTTTTCAACCGCCGCACCGGCGGAGCGCCGGTAAGCGCCGCTGGCTTTTTGGAAAAGAAGTTCCGAAACACGATCAAATCCGATCTAAGGGAATTTCCCTCACGCTCCGCACTCGAAGATCTCTTGACAAGAATACCAACACGGCGCAGAATGAAGTTGGAATCAAGCCGGTTTCACTGATTCCGAGGGCGTTTCAAGGCCAGCCCACAGGAGCTGGCAGGAGGTGCCAGATAGAACCGGACGAAGATGAGGGCGGCCTCATCCTCGGTGAGTGAACAAGCAGTACGGAGAGTTTGGGCGGTCGGATCCAAAAGTGCTCGCAGCATAAAGCGGGCCAAGCGCGTGATGCGCAATGCGGATGATCGCGTACCGAAGTTTCCGGGTTCACATGCCGTTGGACGACCGCCCTTTTCGTTTTTGTCTCATGGTTTTTATCTGCTCCGCGATGGGGAATCACTCGCATTGGTGTAAACTGGGTGAAGCTTCATCCCATTCTTATGACATCGGTTGAATCCCGGGAAATTGTCAGCGCTCACAGCCCTGATTCCGACGACGCATTCATGTTTTACGGGCTGGCAACCAAAAAAGTCCGTTCGGCCAGGGTTCTCATTTCGGCACGTGCTCGAAGATATCGAGACGCTAAACCGCAAGGCCAGAGAAGGCCTGTATGATTTGAGCGCCATTTCATACCACGCCTATCCCTACGTGGCGGACAAGTACGTGCTGATGGCCAGCGGCTCCAGCATCGGCGACGGCTATGGCCCCATGATCATTGCCACGAGGCCCATGGAGCCGGAAGAACTCAAAGGCAAACGCATTGCGGTTCCCGGCCTGCTCACCACCGCCTATCTGGCGTGTAAGTTGCTGCAGCAGGATTTCGAGCCGGTGGTGACTCCCTTCGACAAGATCACCGACGCGGTGCGCGAGCACTTCGTCGACGCCGGCCTGATCATCCACGAAGCGCAATTGACCTTCGACCGCGAAGGCTTCCACCGCATCGTTGACCTTGGCCGATGGTTCAAGACCGCCTACGAGCTGCCGCTGCCGCTGGGCGCCAACGTCCTGCTGAGATCGCTCGATGCCGACGTGCAGAGCGAGTGCTGCCGGTTGATGCGCGAGAGCATTCAGTACGCCCTCGACAACCACGACGAGGCGCTGGAATATGCGATGCAGTTCGCACGCGATATGGAGCCGCGCCTGGCGGAGAAATTCGTAGGGATGTACGTCAACCACTACACCCTCGACGCCGGCGACGTGGTACCCAAAGCCGCGCAGAAACTGCTCGACTTGGGCTTCGAAGCGGGCCTCATCGATCGCCGCGTGGAAGTGGAATTCGTGCGGTAGGCAGACTGCACCGGGGAGACGCTGAGACGCGACCGAACGGCGCGAAATTTTCACCGCGGAGACGCAGAGACGCTGAGAAGACATTGAGGTGAGGGCTTCCGATGCGTCAGGACTATCGGTTGGCATGCGAAAGCGTCTGCCTCACAAAGTGGCGCATTTGCTTTGCTGTTTTTTCTTTACGTCTCTGCCTCCGCGGTGACGTCTTTGGCTCCGGAACACGTTAGCATGAAAGTATGCGCATTATCCCCATCGCATTGCTCGCGCTGGCCGCGTGGCAGCCGCTCGCGGCGCAAGAGGTAAGACCCAAAGACGTGCGCGAGGCGGCCAAGGGCGGCTCGGCAGCCATCCCCAAGCTGCAGGAGTTTCTCAAGAACCCGTCGCGCGAGGTGCGCGACCAGGCCGTCCGCGAACTGATCGATATCGGCACCGGGGGGAGCATCGACCCGCTGATCCAGGCGACTCGCGATAACGATCCCGAAATCCAGATGCTGGCCACGGACGGGCTGGTGAATTTCTACTCGCCCGGTTACGTGAAGGGCGGCATCGCCGGCACCGTGCGGCGCGTGGCCACAAGCATCCGCAGCAAGTTCACCGACACCAATGACCTGGTCATTCCTTCCTACGTGCTGGTGCGGCCGGAAGTGATCGGCGCCCTGGCGCAACTGGTGACCGGCGGCGCCAGCCTGGAATCGCGCGCCAACGCCGCTCACGCCGCTGGGATTCTGCGCGGCAAGGCCGCCGTCGAGCAGTTGGTGGAAGGCGTCCACTCCAAGGATACCGACCTGATCTACGAATCGCTGGTGGCTTTGCAGAAGATCCGCGACCAGTCGGCCGCTCCCCGGGTGGCGTTCCGTCTGCACGACCTCGACGCCAAAGTGCAAATCGCCGCGATCCAGACCGTGGGCGTGCTTCTCGACAAGGCCGCCGTGCCCGACCTGGTGGATGTGCTCGCCCGCACCCGCGACTCCAAGGTCAAGCACGAGGCGCTCACCGCCATCGCCATGCTGCCCGTGGAGTCAAGCCGCGCACTCTACACGGAGTACCTGCACGACAAGGACGACCACCTGCGTGCCGCGGCCGCCGAGGGCTTTGGGCGCTTACACAACCGGGCCGACCTGCCCATGCTGGAAAAGGGCTGGAAAGAAGAGCAGAAAACCTCGCCGCGGCTCTCCCTGGCTTTCGCCCAGGTGATGCTCGGCAAGACCGAGTTGAGCGAATTCAGCCCGCTACGCTACCTCATCAACAATTTGAACTCGGCGGCGTACACCGGCGTGGCTCTGCCGTTTCTCACCGAACTGGCGCGCGACCCCGCCATCCGCCAGGCGCTCTACGCGCCCATCGACAGCGGCACGCGGGACGAGAAAATCGGCCTCGCCAAGGTGCTGGCCGCGAGCGGAGACAGATCGAGCCTGGACGTCTTGCAGAAACTGAGCAAAGACACCGACCCGCAGGTCGCGCAAGAAGGATTGCGGGCTCTGCGTAGTTTGCAAAGCCGGATGTAACTACTTCGCCTTCCTCTGCTTCTGCTGGCCGACGCGCACCTTGACGTGCAGTGTCTTGCTTTCCTGGAAAGCCTTGTGATCGTGACGCGCAACCGCGTCCGACAGGTACTTGTCGATATCCGCGTCCTTCGGCAGGACGGCCATCACGGTGAAATTGTCAGCACAGGTCGGGCAGTAAGGCCGGAACCGCTTCACGTTCGGAATTGCCATAACTTCATTTAGTCTACCAGAAGTCCGGCAGGCCCCGCCTCACCCGGCCATCTCCAGCGGGTCGGTGGTGCGCATCTCGATCCAACCCTGCTGCGGAGCGGCGTCGATGGGCAGGCCACCCTGCCACAGCGAGAACTGCAAACGCAGCCCCGCGCCGCGAGCCACCCCGATGGCCGCCAGCGGGATGCGCACTTCCAGCACACGCCCCAACGCGCATTCCACGGGAGGCTCCACAGTTTCCACGGCCCGCGCGGAGCCTGCGCCGAGAACGACAGTCAGGCGAGTGCTCCGTGCCTCCCGCAGCGCTTCCAGCGTGAACCGCGCTTCCATTCCCGATAACTCTTCCTGGTACGTGGAATCGAAATCCACCCGCAGAAAAAGATTCGCGCCATCGCTTCCAAATTGCACTTCGCGGACCACGAACTTCTTGCCGTGCATGGAGCCCGACCGTTCGTCCACACGGCAGATGCCCGCGCCCAGCCACTCGAAGTACGAAGTCACCTGACCATCAATGTCGGGATGAATGGGACCGGACGGCGCGATGCGCACCTCCGGCACCGAGATCTTCAGAATGGGCCGCGACAATTCTTCGGGCGGCGCCAGGTTGAGGAAGCGGTAGACGTTGGCCAGGTGGCTGCGAAACAGCTCGTCAAACTCCGGGCGGTTGGCGGATTCGTGCTCCGGCCCGTACCACCAGCACCAATCGCTGCCTTCGGCGATCAGCAACTCTTCGAACGCCCGCTCGCGCCGCGGTTGCGGCACGCCCGCGGCGGCGGCGTCGAAAGTCTGGCGGGCGCGCAATAATTGCGTCCACGCATGATTGTCCTCTTCAGCGCCGATCCACACGTCGAAATTGGCGCCGATCCACGAGCCCGGGAAAATATGATCCAGCGGTTCCGGCGCCATGGCGCGCAGAGCCTCGCTCACGGTGACGGCCCGCATGAGCCCGTCTTCCGAAATGCGGCGGTACAGCTCGCGCAAGAACGGCCGGCCGTTGAGGTGGTAGTATTCCCACGCGTTTTCGCCATCCAGGACGATGGGCACCAGCGCGTCGCGGCCGGCCGATAGAATGCCGGCGCAATTGTCGCGGATGCGACGCAGAAAATCCTCCGCCGCCGGCGCGGCATCCATGCGGGAATACACGAAGCCGATCAGGTCGCTCAAGAAGTGATCGCGAAATATCGCCCTCAGGGTGTGCTGCGATTGGCGCCATTGGTACGGCCGGTAGAGACCGTCGACGCCCACCGGATGCCCCAGCGTTCGATTCAGCACGCCGCTATCGCTAGCCGCCCACTCAAAGCCCAATTCGGACGCGATGGTGAAGACCTCATCGGATACCGAACCTTCCGACGGCCACAGTCCCGCCGGCGCCACACCGAAATGGGCGGCGCAGTAATCGCGCGCCAAAGCCAACTGGCGGCGCGCATCGCCGGGGTAGCGAAACCGCGGCGGCAGCGGCACATCGGGATGCGAGACGCTGGCGATATTGGAATCGCACAACAGCGGCAGAATGGGGTGGTAATACGGCGTGGTCGAGATCTCGATCTGCCCCGTGCCGGCCAGCTTCCGATAGACGGGCAGCACGCGGCCGACGATTTCGCGCTGCTTTTCTCCCATACGCCGCTGATCTTCGAGCGTGAAGCCGTGCCCGCGTTCCACCCACTCGCGCACTTCCGCATCGTGCGCCTGGATCTCCTCGTCGAACCACGAAAGCTGCGACCACATCTGCAGATCGCGATAATCCTGGGCGCCGAAAAGGCTGGCCGCACCGGAACTCTTTTGCGCCTGCCAGGCGTCGTACAACTCGCCGTAGCGCGGATAGCGATGGATCATGTGTTGCGGGTCGGCGTAAAAGGAATGCCGCAGCAGGAAAGCGCGGCCGGCATCGTCCAGTTCTTCGGCCGGCTTGAGCGCGATCTCAAGAAATGGGTCGGCCGCCTCACCGGCAGCGTATTCGGCCACCTGCGCCATCATCGAAGGCACCAGATTGAACGTCTGCCGCACTTGGGGAAACTCTTCGAGTATGCGCGCCATCCCATAATAATCTTTGAGCGCGTGCATGCGGGTCCACGGGAGTTTGTACTCGCCGGTGACCAGGTCCTTGTAAAAGGGCTGGTGCATGTGCCACAGGAAGCACAGGTGGATCTGAGCCATTCTCTACCAGTGTACGCAGTGGCACCCGCCGGCGTGAGCTATGCTGTCACTTTGCCACTCCCCTCGCAGACCCGCACCGCCGTGCTGGTGGCCATACTCCTGGCGCTGGCCGGCTCGGCCCGCATCGTTTCCACTTACACCGTTTTCAATCACACCATCGACGAACCCGATCACCTGGCCGCCGGCATGGAGTATCTCTCCACCGGCCGGTATCTTTATGAAGACCAGCACCCGCCTCTGGCCCGCGTTTTCGGCGCGCTCGGCCCGTTCCTTGCGGGCGAACGCTTTCACCCCGGCCCCGATGCCTACCACGAGGGCTACCGCATCCTGGGCCGCGACGCCCACTACGACCGCACTCTGGCGCTGGCTCGCGCGGGGATTCTGCCGTTTTTCTGGATCGCTTCGGCCGTGGTGTTCCTGTGGGCACTGCGCGCCGCCGGCCCATACGCCGCGCTTTTATCGACCCTGCTCTTCACCACACTGCCGCCGGTGCTGGCGCATTCCGGCCTGGTCACCACCGACATGGCCGCCGTCGCATTTACCGGCGCAGCCGCTCTGGCATCGCTGTGGTGGGCCGATCTTCCCAGCCGCAAATACACCATCCTGTTCGGCGTTTGCCTGGGCCTGGCCGCTCTTTCGAAATTCTCCGCAATTCCGTTCCTGGCCATCGCCCTGCTGCTGATGCACCGCGGGCAGCTCTGGCGCCACCGGCGTCCGCTGGCCACCGCCATCGCGATTGCCTGCGCGGTGGTGTGGGCCGGCTACGGTTTTTCGTTTGCTCACGTCGGCTATCTCCACCTGCGCTTGCCCGCCCCGCGATTCTTCACAGGCCTCCAGACGCTGTGGGCGCACAACGCCGCCGGACACGCGTCGTACCTGTTCGGCGCCCGCAGCAGCAGTGGCTTCTGGTATTACTACCCGGCCGCGCTGGCGTTGAAGACGCCGCTCGCAATGCTGGTCCTGCTGCCACTCTGCTTCCGCCGCAACACCGCCCAGCCGATGCTCTTCTCACTCGCCATTCTGCTCTGCGGCTTCGCCAGCCGGATCAACATTGGCACGCGCCACGTTCTCCCTGTTTATATCGGCCTCGCGGTGGTCTGCGGTATCGCGGCCGCCCCGCTGCTGCGCCGCCGTGCGGCTCGCTGGATGGTGGCCGCGCTGCTGCTCTGGCACGTGGCATCCGGCGCTCTGCAACACCCCGATTACATTTCCTACACCAACGAGTTGGCCGGCGCTTACCCCGAGAATTATCTGGCCGATTCCGACCTTGACTGGGGCCAGGACATGAAACGCCTGGCCGCGTTTCTGGAGCAGGCCCACGCGAGCGAAGTGACGTTCATCCCGTTCAACCGCACCTACGCCACGCTGGCCGGCCACGCCTTTCCCATCATGCATCCCGGCGACCCGGCGCATCCGTCCCCAGGCTGGAATGCCGTCAGCGTGAGCGTTTGGAAGATTTTCGGCGTGCCTTGGTGGCCCGACGGTCACCCGCAAGCGAAGATCGGGCGGTCGATTTTCCTATGGAATTTTAGAGACGGGGAGCTGTGATAGAACGACTGAGATCGCCCGATTGACAGACGATAACGTTTGCCCGGGCTGGTCCGTATGGGCGGCTGCACCTCAAGGCAGCCGGTTGGCTTCAAGGGACCGGATAAGAGTATTCCCGCCAAATTGTCGAAGCGTCCGCCATATCGATTTCCAGGACGGTGTTCACCAAGTCCCGGCCGCCGATGTAAGCGAGCGCGGCTTGGAACAGTTCACCCTGCCGCGGTGGGACGACATTCGGAATAATGATGATTAATCCGGCGTGGAGGTGTTCCTGGCCGTAGAGCGCGGCGAAATCCGTCCGGTTGTTTGTGACGAAGGTGTACTCCTCGTCCCGGATTTTGGCCATCAGTTGCCAATCCTTGGAGCCACCCAGTCCAAGGAAGTTGACATGCTCACAACTGTGCCCGGCGTCGTGTGCCACCCTGACGAGCGACGTGTGAAGGCACTCGTCGATCAAGAAGCGCATTAGCTCGCCAGGCGCCGTTCGTTCGCTCGCCGCGGCCCATTCGCGGCCCACGGCCGCATGACCGGGCGCCCTCTGCGCGGAAAAGCCCTGACGTAAAATGGCGCCAACTTGACTTTCTCTCGCGTGAGGGCGGGGTAACCTTCCAGGATCTCTTCGACCGATGCTCCCTGAGAAAGCATGTCGGCGATCGCATAGACGGGAATGCGCGTCCCCCGGTAAACCGGCGTGCCGTGCATGAGTTCCGGGTCGGCATTCACCATGCCTTCGGCTTGAGCCAGTCGATGAAGTCCTGCTTCCACCTGCTTACGAACGCAACTGAGTTGGACAATGATCACTCTCTCACTGGAGATGTCCAATGTGCCCATGCTTGGATCGGATTCGATGGCTTTCGCAATTCGACGCCGCGTGGCGAGGGGAAAGACTCGCAGCCCCTTGGCTTCCAGCAGCAGGTAAAGCACTTGAGACTTGGAGAGCAGCCGCCGGACGAAACGCCCTTCTTTAACCCGTCGGGGACGGATCAACCCGTGCTCGATCGCCTTGTGCACCGCTGGGAGCGGAAGCCCGGTCGCAGCCGAGAACCTGCGATGGCGTATAAACTTTGCCCTGTATCGCAGTCGCCATAACCATTATTCTACCCTGATCGGGGATGATTTTGCCGGGTTCCGAAGCCCCCATCGCGGCCTACTCCGCCCACACCAGCCCCGACGGCAGTTCCTCGCCGAAAATCCGGCCCAGCGCCTGCTCGTCTTCGGCTTCGCCTTCGAGCACCGCCAGCAGCCGCTCCGCCTTCGCCATCCCTTGCAATTTCCCTTTTACCGTCTCGCGCGTGGCTGCCGCCAAATCGCGCGCCGGATCTCCGGTGAGACGCGCCATCGCAGCCAGCGCATCGCCCGCCGGCGCGATCTTCATCAGCGCTTCCACCCAGCGCGTCACCGTGGCCGGCGGCACCACCAGGTTCACCGGGCCATAGAACAGCTTGCGCGCGCCCAGCCGCGACAGGCACCACAACTCGCTCTCTTTGTAATCGCCGGTCTTCACGCGCTTGATGAGCGCATCGCCCAACTCCGTTTTGGTCCCGATGGGCAACAGCTCCAGGCTCGCCGCCGTGCGCCACATCTCGCGCCGCAGCGATTCGTTGATGCGCTGCGGCTTCTTGCCGGCCCGCGGCAGCAGGGTTCCCGCCAGCCGCTGGTAGACATCGGCTTGCTGGTTGCGATTCATGCCGCCCCCGGCGCGACCCCAGAAAATCCACCAGTCGATCTCGCATTGCACCTGGTTGCCGTGCGTGAGTCCGCCGGCGTAAATCCGGCGCGTCTGCTCCAGGCGGAAGTCGTCCCCCGGATACCCGAAGCCGGGCCGCAAACAGAAGCCGCACAAATTCAACCAGCGCATTTCGTACGCCGGGCTCTTCCGGCGCCCGTCCGCCGCGGCCAGGAAGGCATCGGCTATTTGCCGAATGGCCGCCAGCGGCCAGGAATTTTTCCCCAAGCCCATGGTCTGTTCGAGCCGCGCCGGCAACTCCGCCGGCTCGACCGGCGATTTCCCCGTCGTCGAAAACACGCTCGCAATCAGCTCCAGCGACGCCTTGACAGCCTGCTCGCTTACCACGGCCGCGGCCTTGCGCTCCACCGGCTGCGCGGCCTGCTTGCGCAATTCAAACTGCAAGCGCCAGCGGTTGTCGCTGATCTTCGATTCGCACCAGGTTTCGAGCGTGCCGACTTCCGTAAGCCGCGCGCCCAGTTTCACCGGGATCAGCCGCTCCTCGGCCTTCTTGCCGAAGCGGATCACGGCGTTGAGCGGCACGTGCCGGTGCAGGCCCGCTTCATCGGCCGGAAACTCCACCAGATCGCCGAGTTTGTCTTCGGTCCGCTCGAGCGAGCTGTACAACCGGAACGACACCGGCCGGTTGGCCACCAGTTGCAGCGCATCGTGATCGATCTCGACGACCGAGCCTTCTTCCGTGCCGCGCGGCACCAGGCACACCGCCGGAAACTTGCCCTCCCGCGCTTCACCCAGCGCGATGTAGTAGGCACGCGGCAGACCGCCGCGCACCAGCACGCCGCTGCCGGTGGACCGCACGTAGGAGTAGTACGCCGCGCCGCGCGCGACCGCCAGATCGAGATCCTTGTTTTCGAGAATCTCCGGCCGCCGCCCATACCACTGGCCCACCACATCCGCCACGCGCTCGCGCAGAATCGCCGGGATGAAGAAGCCGCCGTTGAACAGAATGGCGTCCGGCGCCTGCCCGGCCGGCTCCAGAAACGCATTCAGGTGGCGCGTGATGGCCGCGTCGGTTTCATACGGCAACCCCAATTCGCGGAACAGGCTGCGCTTTTCGTCCTTCGGCCCTTCACCCCGCCGGGTGAATGGCAGGAAGCCCTCAAGCGCCAGCTCGAGTGCCTCTTCGCGCAGAATCTCGCTCTTGAGCGAGCGGCCAATCAGCGCCGAGCCCGCGCCCAGCACGGTGATTTCCACGCTCTTCAACTCCGCGTCGTTCAGCAGCTTCTCTTTGGCCGCCGAGCACTGCCGCCGCAATCCGCTGCGCTGGCGGATGGAAAGCTTCGACGCCAGCTTGGTTTCCACCAGCCACGCCAGCGTCAAATCCAGATTGTCGCCGCCCAGCAGCAGGTGCTTGCCCACCGCCGTACGGGTGAATTTCACCAGGTCGCCTTCGCGGGAGACGCGGATCAGGCTGAAGTCGCTGGTGCCGCCGCCGACGTCGCACACCAGCACGATCTGTCCGTCGAAGAGCTTCTTGCGCGATTGCGCCAGGTTGTTCGAGATCCAGGAATAGAAGGCCGCGGCCGGCTCTTCGAGCAGAGTCAGCTTTTCCAGGCCGGCATCGCGCGCCGCCATCACCGTAAGCTCGCGCGCTTCTTCGTCGAACGACGCCGGCACGGTCAGCACGATGTCCTGCTCCGCCAGCGGCGCGCCCATGGTGCGGTCCCACTCTTCGCGAAACTTGCCGATGATCCGCGCCGAAACTTCGACCGGCGACATCACGCGTCCGGTCTCCGGCGAATCCCACGGCAGAATCTTAGCCGTGCGGTCCACATCGGCATTCGACAACCAGGATTTCGCCGAGTGCACCAGGCGCGTCGGAACAATGGCCCCTTGCTCGCGCGCGTACACGCCCACGGGTTGCCCGTCTTCCAGGAACAGGAACGAAGGCAGCGTGCGCCGCGCTTCCACGCGGCCCGCCGCCACCAGTTGCGGCGTTTCGTAGATGTGGACCGGCGGAAACTCGACGTCCTCCGCCTCGCGCTCGTCGATATAGGCAAGCGCCGAATTGGTGGTCCCGAGATCGATGCCGACTTTCACCGCTCGGTCACCCCTTGGCTTTTTCCCTGACGTTGAATTCGAGCTTCCACTTGCGCCCGTCCCGCGCCACGCACCACAATTGCAGCATGCCGGTTTCGGTGACCACCGATTTGAACGACACCGGCACCACTTCAGAAGAACTCTCACCCGAGGGAAAACTGACTTCGATGGGCGACAACTCTTCCAACTCAGAGCCGAAATCGTCGAGGAGGTCGCCCGGCCGGTCGTCCTTGCGCGCCACCGACGTGAAGAAGCGAAACTCCGCCGTCTGCCCCACCACCAGGCCAAATTCGCGGCCCGGGATGGCCACTTCGCTGCCTTCCTCCATCCCGAACGGCGCCACCGCCAGGGCCTTGAGGGGCGCCGGGAACCCGGGCGCCGTCGGCATGGCGCTTTCCACGCCGACGTAGTACGCACGCGGCACGCCGCCGCGGATGCGCACGCCGCGCCCACTGCGCGCCAAGCCATAATAAGCCGCTCCGCGCGCCACGGCGTGCATCAGATCTTCTCCGCTCAGCGGCTTCACCGGCGGCATGCCTTCCTCGGCCAGCCAGGCGTCCAGCGTAGCCAGGAGGCGCTCCCGCACCAGGGCCGCGTTCAACACGCCGCCATTGAACAGCACGTGGGTCGGGCAGGCCAGGCCGCTGGGACCGCGGCGCACCGTTCCGTGTTCGGATACGGCCGCCTGCTGGCGCAGGAAGCGCGCCAGGTGCCGCGTGATGGCTGCATCGGCGGCGTACGGCAAACCCAGTTCCTGAAGTCCCACGCGCCGTTGCTGCGCGGGCATCTGGGTGCTGGGCACGGCCTGGACAAACCCTTCGCTCAGAACCTGCTCGATATCGCTGCGCCGCAGCGTGGCTTTGATGGCGCCGCCCACCAGCCCGCTGCCTTTACCTAGAATGGTCACCGGCATCTCAGCCGCGCGCGAATCCGGGTCCAGCAGCTTTTCCTTGGCGGTGCGGCAGTTGTTCCACAAGGATTGCAACTGGCGGCTGTCGATGCGCGTTCCCTTTTCCGCCAGGCGCGCCGCCACGGCGCCCGCCAGCGCCAGGTCGATGTTGTCGCCGCCCAGCAGGATGTGGTCGCCCACGGCGATGCGCTGGAGCACGAGTTCGCCGTTCGATTCCGTCACCGCGATGAGCGTGAAATCGGTAGTGCCGCCGCCGATATCCACGACCAGGATCAGGTCGCCCGGTTGGGTGCGCTGACGCCAATCGTCATGCCGTTCGATCCAGGCATAAAAAGCCGCCTGCGGCTCTTCGAGCAGCGTGACATTGCGGTATCCGGCCTGTTTGGCGGCTTCCAGCGTCAACTCCCGCGCCACCGCGTCGAAGGACGCCGGCACCGTCACCAGCACCTGCTGCGCGGTGAAAGGCGCGTCGGCGTGCTGCGCGTCCCAGGCTTCCCGCAAATGTTCCAGGTAGCGGCGGGTGGCTTCCACCGGCGAAATTCTGGCCACGCCCTCCGGCGCGCGAAACGGCAACAGCGCCGCCGTGCGGTCCACGCCGGAATGCGACAGCCATGATTTTGCCGAGGAGACCAGCCGCCCCACGTTTTCCGCGCCGCGTTTTTGCGCCAGATGCCCCACCACGAAAGCGCGTTCCGCGTCCCAGGGCAGCGCCATGGCGCCGGCGGGAAAATCCGCCGCGCCCGCCAGGTAGAGGAACGAAGGCAGCAGACTCTCGTCGCGCACTTCACCCGGGTTCACCAGTTGCGGGATGGCGGCCAATTGCACGTTCGCCGGCGCGAACGGGTCCGCGGCCGCCGCGATTTCCGCATAGGCCAGCGCTGAGTTGGTGGTCCCCAGATCGATCCCGATGGCGTACCGCGCAGCCTGCGTTTTTTTACTCAATTTCGATTTCCGCTGGCGCGACGATGGCCGCGTCCTGTCCACTCGCGAGCGCCGGCAAATCGACCTTCGCCACGCGCCAGCCTTTATGCCGCAAAGTACCCCCCGCGGGCGGTTTCGCGGGCACATTGCCGATGAACCTGACTACGTTCGGATCTGACGACGGAGCCTTGACGAAGGTTCCTTCCACACCATCGATCACCGGTACCAGCCGCACGTACCGCGCCAGGGATTCGCGGCCCTGCTTGTGGACCTCGCGGACGGCCGCTCCCACCTGCTCGTCCGAGTGAACGTCGATATCTTCCATCAGAAAATCGACCAGCCGCGAATCGCGCTGCAGAATGCCGAGAATCTGCAAAGCGCCATCCGCCGGCGTGCGGACCGTTGCGGGCGCGGCCGGCTTAGCCGCGGGCGCGGCGGCGCGCTTCACCAGTCCCAATTCCGCCAGCACCGCGCTCGGGAGCTCGCCGCCAAACAATAAGTTGAAGAAGCAACGAAACGCTAAACCAATCTTCATCGGATCAATGACTCCAAGATTTTAGGGCTTCCTCAGCAGAATGCTGAAAACCCAATTTGAGCCGCCGATAAACACAGATCGACGCAGATCGGTTCGTGGTTTTCAACCGGCGTTCAGCGGTGTTCCTCGGCGGCCAATTCTTCTTCATCAACTTGTTAGGATAACTTGTGGAGCGGCCGTGCATGGCCGGGGGCGCCTACCGGACCACCGCCTGCCGCAGGCGCTCCAACTGGCGCCGCGCAATCTCCGCCCACTGTCCGGTGTTGTCCAGCTTCAAATACGCCTTCCAGTGATGCACAGCCTTCATGGCATCGCCGGTCCGCTCGCACAGCAGGGCCAGGTTGAAGTGCGCGTCCGCGTAGCCCGCGTTCAGCTCCAGGGCCCGCCGGTAATGTTCCAGCGCCTCTTTCACCCGTCCCTGCTCGTCGTAGAGATTGCCCAGGTTGAATTGCGCCAACGGATATTCCGGATCGGCCTCGATCGCCTGGCGGTAGTATTTTTCCGCTTCGCCGAATTTCCGCTGGCGGTAATAAATGGTGCCCAGGTTGACCAGCGCCCCGGCCGCCTTGGGATTCAGTTCCAGAACCTTTTGATAGGCTTCCACCGCCTGCTCGATGGGCGCTCCGGCCTCTTCCATCTCCAGCCCCTTCTGAAACAAGGCTTCCGATTCGCGCAGCCGGTTGGCCGGTTCCTGGTGCTCCGGGAAGGTCTTGACGTTGCGCAACTCGCCGGCATCGAAATCGAACAGGATCTGTCCGCTGATGGCCTCCATCTTCTGGCCGGCCACGTGCACCACGATCTTCCTGCCGTTGGATGCCACGCGCAGCTCCGAAAGGGGCCGCTTGACCCAGTCCAGCTTCTCGCGCAACGATTCCAGCGCCCGTCCGATCTGGCGCGCCGCGATGTGCTTCTCCCGCAGTTTGACGATGGCCTGCAACGCGATCAGGTCCGAAAACGAATAGGTGTCGCCCTCCGGAATCAGCTTCTGCCGCTCCCAACTGCGGAGCTGGCGCTCGGTGAGTCCGAACTGGCGGCGCACGTCCGCCCGCGAGTATTCCTCCTTCGGGCCTTGGAGCACGTGCCTATTCTAACAAGGTCCGGAAGCGGTCAACCTGTGACCGGCTTGTCACCGCCGGCCGCCGCCGTGGCCGCCACCACCACCCGAGCTATGGCCGCCACCACCACCGAAGCTGTGGCCTCCGCCACCGCCCCCACCGAAGCTGCGGCTGCCGCCTCCGCCGAAGCTGCGTGAGCCTCCGCCGCTGCTATAGCTGCGTGATACGCCACCGCCGCTGTAGCTGCGCCCGGCAGGCGCGGAGTAACGTTGCGCCGGAGCCGAGTACCGCTGGGCCGATCCCGAGTAACGCTGCGCCGAACCCGAGGACCGCTGTGCCGGAGGCGAATAGCGCTGCGATCCCTGGAAGTGTTGCCACTGTCCCTCGCTGGTGCGCCCCGCGCCCGGTGTGGCCGCGCTGCGAGCGCCCTGCGTCCCCGCCGACCGGTTCACGTACGACGACGTCGCGTTTCCAAACCGATTCCAACTTCCCGCACCAGCGGACCGGGTGGAACTCAACCTGCTCGATGTTGTCATCGCGCTACGCGAAGCCATTGATGTAGCCCCATACCGTGCCGCCAGGCGGCTGTTCGGGTACGCGACTCCCAAACGGTGGCTGGCGTCGTGCTGCCACGTCCCTCTGCCCAATCCGCCCGCGTACAATCCGCCATGGAACCCGTAGTGGTTGAAGAAGAAGCCGTTGACGAATATCGAGCGTCCGAACCAGTTCGGGCCCCAGCCCCAACCCCAGCCGCCCCAGCCCCAGCCGCCCCAGCCGCCAAAACACAATCCGATGTCGATCCCAGGATAGAAGCCAAACCCGAACCCGGCATAATAGAGCGGCGGATAGTAGCCCCATTCCGGAGGTCCCCAGACATAAGCGGGGTCGTATTCCGGCACGTAGATTTCCTGCGGATCGGCCGGCGCAATGTCAATGGCGGTCTGGCCGTTCTGGGTCTCAGTGGTCACGGTTTGCTGCGGAGTGGTAGCGAGCTTGCCATTGGCTTGCGCCCGCGTGCGCATGCGCTGCACCGCCGCCATCACGTCCGACTGCTGAGCCAGGAACGCATTACCTAAGGCCGTGGCCCATTGGACATCCTGGTTGAGCATAGTCAGAACGTCGGGGAAGGCCACCATAGCCTGGACGCTGGCGTCCCAGTTCTGCTGCCGGGCCGCATCCATCAGTTGCTGGCCCTTCAGATTGCCGTTCTTTTGCAGCCACTGCTGGGCTTCCACCACCTCCAGAGGGTAGGTGGTGGCCACCAGAACCTGGCTCAACAGGGGATCGGGATACAGTGCGATGGGCGCCACCAAGTCATCCAGTTGCGCCGGAGCCAGCATTTGCGCCTGGGCCGGCGCCGGCTGCCCGGAAACCGGTGGCGATGCCTGAACTTGTGCCATCATCAGAAACGGAATTCCCAGCAAAACCGCCAGGAAACCGGCCTGCCGCGCCATTCGGTGTGCCATCTTCTACCTCCTACTTCCACCACTATAGATGCGCGCCGGGCAATTCAGGTTATGAATGTTCGTTAAGGTACTGATTCGTACAGTTTTAGGCGGGCTTGGGCCGGTCCAGGCCGGCCGCGGCCGGGCCACCATTCACTTTACAACGAAAAGTACTTGATAAACTCTGCCTCACGGGCTATTCTATTGCCATGGCGACGCCTGGCCCTAAGCCGTTGGAACTGCATGCCCACGCCATGGACAACCTGCAGTACATCCGCCGCACGCTCGAACGCGCCGGCGAATTTACCGCCGTGCCCGGTCTGGGCGGCGTCCTGATGGGCTCGACCGCGCTCGTGGCCGCCTGGATCGCCGGCCCGCGGACCGCTTCCCCGCGCTGGCTGGCGGTATGGCTGGCGGCAGCCGTAGTGGCGCTGTCAATCGGAATCATGGCGGCGGCTTTGAAGTCCCGCCGCGCCAGGCAATCGCTGCTCTCCGGCCCCGGGCGCAAATTCGTCGCCGGCTTCGCGCCAGCCATGGCCGCGGGCGCGCTGCTCACGTTCGTGCTGGCAAGCGGTCCCGCGGCCCTTCTGCTGCCCGGCATCTGGCTCCTGCTTTATGGCGCCGCGGTGGTGTCGGCCGGTTCGGCTTCCGTGCGCGTCGTGCCGGCCATGGGCGCCTGTTTTATGGCCGCCGGCGCGGCGGCACTGCTGCTGCCCGGCATTCCCGCCCACCTCTGGCTGGCCGCCGGCTTTGGCGGATTACACATTATCTTTGGTACCATCATCGCGGTGAATTATGGCGGCTAAATCCAGCACGGCAAGACGCGAACGCGAACGGAAATCCCTTCCCGGGCCCACCACCACGCCGGCCGTGGCCGGCGCCCCCAAACTCGACCGGCTGATCCACGAGCGCCTGCGCCTGGGCATTCTGAGCGCGCTTTCCGTGAACAAGGCCCTCACCTTCAGCGATTTGAAGAAGCTTCTCGACACCACCGACGGCAACCTGAGCGTGCACGCCCGCAAACTCGAGGAGGCCGCCTACATCGCCTGCACCAAGTCTTTCGAAGACCGCGTGCCGCGCACCGAATACCGCCTCACCGCCTCCGGCCGCCGCGCCCTGGAGCGCTACCTGGACCACATGGAGGCTTTGATTCAAGCCATGCGCGACAAGTGAGGGAGCCATTCCTCTTTTTTTTATGCCCCAAAACTTTACATTGCAAAGTACTCTGCACACAGGCATCATCATGGACGGCAACGGCCGCTGGGCGCTGGCGCGCGGCCTTCCCCGCGAAGCCGGGCACCGCGCCGGAGTGGAATGCGTCAGCCGCATCGTCGAAGCCGCCCCCGCCGCCGGCATCGGGGTGCTCACGCTCTTCGCCTTCTCCTCCGACAACTGGCGCCGTCCCCGTGGGGAAGTCGCGGCCCTGCTTCGCTTGCTTCAGGTCTACCTGGAGAAAGAAGGCGGCCGCTCCATCGCCAACGGCATCCGCGTCGAAATCATCGGCCGCCGCGACCGCCTGGGCGATTCGCTCCGCCACGCCATCAGCCGGATCGAATCCGCTTCCGCCGGCGGCACGCGCCTGCGTTTGCGCATTGCCGTCGATTATTCCGGGCGCGACGCCATTCTCGCCGCGGCGCGACGCGCCACCGCCCTGTCCCGCGAATCGCTCGACGACGTCCTGGGTCCGCCCGTTGACCTCTTGATCCGCACCGGCGGCGAGCGCCGGCTCAGCGACTTCCTGCTTTGGGAATGCGCCTATGCCGAGCTGGTTTTTTCACCCCGCATGTGGCCCGATTTCGACGCCGCCGATCTGGCCGCGGCCGTCCGCGAGTTCCACACGCGCCATCGCCGTTTCGGCGCCGTCCCGGATGTTTTCATCCCCCGCCGCGAAGCCTGGCTCGATTAGTGCCAGCCCCAATACTGTTCACTCAAGCCGGCGTCGGGGGTGGGACAGCCGATCGGTTTTAGTCGTCTGTCAAGCGCCCTCTTCAGCTAAGCATGACAGGCCACCAAAGGCGATGGCCTGTCCCACTTAGCTGAACAGTATTGGTGCCAGCCCGACATTACTTGAGAACTTCCTCGAAGAAGGCCTGGGCGCGCGCGTCGTGCGAGCCTTCCAGCTTGTTCATGGCTTGCTTGCGCACCTCGACGTCCTTCGATGTCTTGACCAACTGGATCAACAGCGGAATGCCGGCGCCGTCGGGCAGAGAACCGAGGGCATCGACAGCGCGGCGCCGCACCGTGACGTCCGTATCGTTCGAGATCGCGTATTGAATGGCGTCCAGCGCAGGCTGGCCGGGCTTGCGGTTAAGCGCCGAAATGGCCTGCGCGCGCACGTGCGCATTACGGTCCGTGCGCGCGGTGGTGATCAGCAGATCGAGCGCTTCCGGCTCTTTGTTGCGGGCGAGTCCGTTGATGGCGCTCTGGCGAACGTTGTCGCTGGCATCGCTGGCGACCAGAGCTTTCGCGGCTTCGACGCCGTGGCGCCCGCGCTGCGAGGCCATCAGCGACGCGGCGGAGCGGCGCAGCCATTCCGGCTGCGTGGCAGCCAGCAGGCGATCGAGCGCCGCGTCGGCCGAGGCATCGGCGTGCGCGGCGATGGCCGTCACAGCGCCGTTCGAATCCGGCTCGCGTTGCGGAACGTAGCTCGCCAGCAGCGCCACGCTTTGCGCCGGCTCTACATCCGTGAGCCAGTGCACCGGCAGGCCCCCGGCATCGATCTCGCAATCCGGCGAAAGGCTGCGGATTCGGCCGACCGTGTTACCTTCCACGCGGAAGAGGATCACGGCGCGGCCGGGCGGTTCGAGGTGAATGACACCCGGCGACGAGTAGCCGTCGCGCACGTATTCGCAGCTCAGGCTGGAATTGCGCACCGCCGGAACGTCGTACATGATCCAGGCCGGCTGCGGCTGCGCGGCGAGCAGCGCTTTCAACTCCCGGTCGAGAGCCGCCGCGGAACGGCTATCCACCTTGGCATTCACCAGCAGTTTGGGCTGCGCGGCAAGCGCCAGCGCAGCCGCCAGCAAGCAGAGCGCCGGTTTCATTTGAGGATCTCCTGCAAATAGTCCTGCGCTTCCTTGGAATACTTGGCCATCCCGGAGAGCAGCTCGACGATGCGCAGCTTCATCTTGATGTCCTTCTCGGCGCGCGCCAGGTCCACCAGCGCCTTGCCGTTGCGGGCGCCGGCCAGGCTGTTGACGATGGCTTGCTTCACCTGCGGGTCCTGATCGGCGGTGTAGATCGAAACCAGCGCGGCGCCAGGATTGCCGGATCTCTGCGAAGCGATGGCGCGCACCGCGGCCTGCCGGACCTTGGGATCCTTATCCGTGCGGGCGACTTCCACCAGCTTGTCCGTATTGCCGTTCTCGCGCATGTAGGCCAGCAACGCGGCCTTGCCTTCGGGAGTCGCTTCGGATTGATAGACCTGCCAGATCTCGGGCTGTCCATCGATCTCGCTGAGAGCGCCGATGGCATAGTTGCGAAGGTCGGGGTTCTTTTCCGTCTTGGCGATCTGCACCAGACGGTCTTTGTCCCTGGCGGCGGAGTAGGTGCTGAGGATGGCGCGCTTCACGCTGACATCGTTCGAAGCGGCGTAGATTTCCGAGAAGAGCTGGCCGGCGTTCGAGTCCTTTCCCCGCGCCAGGTAGCGAATCGCATCGAGCTGCAGGTCGGGGTTGCCGCCGCGCGCGATCTGTTCCAGGTCCTGGCGGGCGCGCGGAGAACTGTTGAGGCCCAGGACGATAATGGCCTGGCGCTTGAGCTTGGGCGAGTGGGAAGTTTTGAGAAGGTTCTCGACCTGCGGCAGGGCCCGCTCTGGATCCGACTGCATCAGTCCGTTGAGAGCCAGGATCTTAATGTCCTCGTCGGTTTCGCCTTCGGGCGAGACTGCCTTGCCCGAGGACTGTTTCACTTCCACTTCCAGCGCCTTGGCGTCGTCCAGCCAGCGGCTGTTGGGATAACCCTTCCGCAACTGGTCGATGGCGGCCAGGGCATCGGCGTCGCGGCCCAGTTTGTTCAGCGTATAGGCCTTCCAATAAAGGCCGCCTTCCGTGCGCGAGCCGGCATGCGCCACCACCTGGTTGAAATCCTCGACGGCTTCGTCGTAATGGTGCGCGTCGATGGCCGCCAGGCCGCGCTGGTAGATGCCGTCATCCGAACCGCGGCCTCCAATAACCCGGATAGGGGGCACGATTGGGACTGGAGCGGGCCTGGGAGTCTTCATCTGGTCGAGCTGCAAGGCCAGGCCCTGGAGCTTGCCGTCGGCCAGAAGCAATTTGTCCTGCGCCTCCTGCATTTTCTCGAAGGCCCTCTCCTGGGCATCGGCCCACTTCTCATCGAACTTGTAATCGAACTTGTCGAGCTTATCGAGCTGAAGATCCACGAGGTCTTGAACGTAACCATCCCAGCCGAGCGGCGCGGTGGCGGGCCGCGGGGGTGCCGGCGGCGCCGGAGCAGCCTGGGGTGCGGGCACCGGCGTTGGTGGTGTTGGCGCCACCGGCGCAACTTGCGCCAGGGCCAGAGCGGCGGTCAGGAACAGGCCGCCCATGGTCGTACCAATTGTCGTCATATTGCAGAAGTTCTTCATAGCGTTTTCAATCCCCTTATAATTTGTGCCCGCCGGACTGCCCCACCAGCCCTTCCGGCACTTTCCGGTTCTTTACGTTGGCGTCCAGGACGCGAATCTTGAAGAGAATGCTTTCCCCGCGCAGCCGGCCGCGGAGCTTTTCCACGTCCGCGGCAGGCAGGCGGGATGGCTCGTGCGCGATAACCACGAGCACGCGCTCCAGTTCCTCCAGCACGCCGGTGACGGCGGTGTCGCCGGTGTGGGCGGCGGTCTGCCGATACAGGCGGTTTTCGGTGAGGAGATCGGCGGCGCGTTGCTGTTCCGAAGAGATATCGAGCGGGCCGTCGGAGCCGGCGTTGGACAACTCGATCAGGACCGTCTGGGAGCGCTCGAGGTAATCGCCCACGGCCATCAGCAACATGGCTTCGCGGAGTTGCGGATCGGCGGCCGAGGCCATGGCGCGGGCGCTGCGCGGCTGCGGATAGAAGCGGCCGGCCAGGAACGCCGCCACCAATAACGAAGCCAGCGCCACCGCCGCGGCGGCCCAACGCCACGGCCCCGAGAAAAGCCGCCGGCCGAGCGCCGGCAGACGGTGCTCCAACCGCCGCCAGACTTCGGCGCCGTATTCCGGCGGGCGCGCCGGCGTCTCAAGCGTGTCCACCAGGTTGAGCACGCGCTCGAAGCAGCCGTACAGCTCGCGGCATTCCGCACACTCGCCGAGGTGCGTTTCGGCGCCGGGCGCGCCGGACTCTTCCCCGTAATAGTGCAAGATCAGTTGTTCTTCGCTGAGGTGGTTCATTTGGCGGCACTCATTACGGGCTCCAGGGCCCGCCGTAATTTCTGCACGGCCCGAAATACGCTGTGCTTGGCCGCGCCGGGCTGGCATTCCAGGACGCGCGAGACTTCTTCGATCCGCATGCCTTCGAAATGGCGCAGCACGAACGCGGTGCGTTCGGTGGCGCTCAATTTATTCATGGCGGCGCTGACCTGGCCGGCCACTTCGCCGCTTAGCGCCGCGCGTTCCGGCGTCGGGTCCAATGCCGGCAGAGCCAGTACGGCGTCTTCGGTTTCGCCATGGGTCTCGGCAGCCCGCGCCGGATTTTCGCCGCGCCGCTGGCGCGCGCGGACCAAATCGAGCGAGCAATTGGTGGCGATGCGATAGAGCCACGTGCCGAAGCTGGCCCGGTCGTCGAATTTGCCGAGTTGTTTGTAAGCGCGGAACAGGCTGTCCTGGACTATGTCTTCGGCGTCTTGCTCATTTCCAGTCATGCGATAAGCCAAACGGAAAATGGACCGGCTATGACGCTCGACCAGCACGCGGAACGCGTCGGAATCACCCGTCCGCGCTCTGGCTACATAAGTACCGTCGCTCGGCTCCATTCGGCTGTTCTTTAGACTGCAAGGTTTCGAACTGGTTAGCAAGGGGTGGGCAGGCACCGGCGCTACCAGATGGCCTCAGCGGTGATTGAAACTCCAGCCCGCCGGCTGGAAAGCCGGCGTTGCGGGCCGGAGGCCCGCTCCACGATGGGCGCTGGCGCTTATGGGTGGGTGAATTCGTTGGCGCGGGGAATCAGGTCGAAGTAGATCTGGCTGGAAAGGTTGGTGTCCCAGTGGCCGGTCAGCCGGGAATAGCCGCAAACGCCCACGAATAGCAGCGCCACCCCGGCGGCGATGGCCCAGGCCGGAACCTTGCGCCGGCCCGGCGCCGACATCATTAGCGCGCCGGCGGCGGGACAGGATGCCACGCATTCCAGACAGGCGGTGCACTCGGCGGATTGAATCGCGATCAGCCGGTCCACGGGCAGATTCGAAGGGCAGGATTTCGCGCACTTGCCGCAATCGATGCACAGCGCGGATTCCCGCCGGATGCGCAGCGGGCTGGCCAGCGCCGCCAGACCCATCAGAGCGCCGTACGGGCACAAGTAGCGGCACCAGAAGTTCTCCACCAGAATCGAAGCCAGCACCAGGCCGGCCACCACCAGGCCGCCGGCGAAGCCCAGGAACCGGAAGAAGTTGAGCATCTTGACATCGTCCACTGTTCCGTAGGGGCCTTCCAGGAAGGCGCGGATGGCCGGCACGGACATCGATGCCACGGCGTAGACGAACAGGCCCAGCAAAATGTATTTGAGGCTGCGCAGGCCGATATCCAGGCGGCGCGGCAAACGGAAATTGCGGCCGAAGGTCCGGCGGCCCAGGCGCCACAGATACTCCGAGACCGTCCCCACCGGGCAGAGCCAGCCGCAGAAACTCTTGCGGAAGAGCCACGACATCGCGAGGAAAGCGATCAGCAGGAACATGCCGGCCGGATGCAGCGCCGGCATTCGGCCGGCGGCCAGCAGAACCTTGAGGTTCATCATGGCGGCGATCGGCAGCCAGCCTTCCACTCCGGCCGGCCTGCCGGCCCAGACCGTGCGCCCCCCGGTTTCGTAATAGCGCACAAAGAGGTAGAATTCGACGCCGATCCAGAGGTTGAGCAGCAGGAAGACCAATTGAAAGGCATGCCGCAAGCCTTGCGACCGGTCGGGCACCGCGTGCTTCCCCAGCCGTTTTCGGGTTTTGGCGGCGGGCTGGACGGGCGCAACGGCGGTCATGGATCGAACCTCCAATTCCAGCCTAAAGGAGCAAGCCCGGGAAGGCTGTGACCCAAGTCACCGGCTCCGGGGCATGTTCACTGCTTGACTTTAGCGACCCGGGTAATTTATTCTGACGATTCGCTTTGACTGCGTGAGAAGGCCGTTCTAGGTATGCGGGAAAATAAGCACCACGTGCCGGAAACCGTGGAACGGCTTCTGGAATCGACACTGGAGAGCGTGGAGAGCGCTGAAGAGCTGGCGCTTAGCGTGGCGCGGCGGGCGGGATTCGACGACGACGACCTGATGAAAATCGGGATGGCCGTCCGGGAGTCGATGGTGAACGCAGTAGTGCATG
This sequence comes from Bryobacterales bacterium, assembly GCA_963842505.1. Lineage (GTDB taxonomy): Bacteria > Acidobacteriota > Terriglobia > Bryobacterales > Bryobacteraceae > PALSA-129. Next base: position 922,867 of record CAWJGZ010000001.1, on the reverse strand, counting down.
GCAACCGCTACAGCGAGCATAAGAAGGTGCGGTTTTCGGTGACCCACAATGGGGAGCGTTACACCATCAGGATTGCGGACGAAGGCGAAGGGTTCGATTTCAGCGCCCTGCCGGACCCGCTGGCTCCGGAGAACCTGATGCGAACATCCGGACGCGGCATTTTCCTCATCCGCTCCTTCATGGATGAGTTCGAGATACGGCACCGGGAGCCATGCGGGACCGAAGTAACTTTGGTGAAGTACTTGGTGTCAAAGTAGGATGCGAAAGTTTTCAACCAGGAGGAATATTCAGTGAGTGTAAAGTTGAGTACTCGGCAAGTCGGAGACGTGAGTGTAGTGGATGTCGCTGGGCGAATCACCCTGGGTGAGGGCTCCAGCGCGTTGCGCGACCTAATGCGAGAACTGGTAGGCAAGGGCCATAAGAAAATCCTGCTCAACCTGGGCGATGTCTCGTACATCGACAGCTCGGGGATCGGTGAGCTGGTTTCGGGCTTCACCACAGTGACGAATAACGGCGGCGAGTTAAAGCTGCTCAACCTTAACAAGAGGGTGAAGGACCTGTTGCAGATCACCAAGTTGTACACCGTCTTCGACGTTCACGAAGACGAAGCCGGCGCCATCCGCGCCTTTGCCTAGCGCACCGGGCAGGCGCCCGCCTGCCTATGTTCCGCGCTTCGCCGAAAGCTGCCGTTCGCGGAGCTGGATCTGGGCGTCAGTTCCACCAAGCTGGCGCTGGCTGGCAAGCCAGCGCCGGGTTCTTCATCTGCCCGCCATTGACGGGCGCACGGTTGCCCCTTCCGATTATGAAGTTCGGGTGGCCAGCGTGAGAGAGAGAGCGCGGTCGAGAGGCACGGTGGGCTCCTTGTGGGGTGATTGCGCCTTCGGACGCGGTGGTTTACTTGTACTGCGCTAAGGAGCCCGCAGCACCCTCGCCATCTTATAGCGCGCGGATCACGGCGTCGGTAAATTCACCGGTGGATGCCTTGCCGCCGACGTCTCCGGTGAGATGGCGAGCTTCGGCGTAGACCTGTTGAATGGCGCTCTGCATGCGCGCCGCGGCCTGGCGTTCGCCCAAGTGCGCCAGCATCAGCACGCCCGATTGCATTAGCGCGGTGGGATTCGCCAGGCCCTTTCCGGCGATATCCGGGGCCGTTCCGTGCACGGCTTCGAAGATGGCGGTCTCGTCGCCCAGGTTGGCGCCCGGGACGATTCCCAGGCCACCCACCAGTCCGGCCGTCAGGTCTGAAATAATGTCGCCGTAGAGATTCGGCAACACCAGCACGTCAAAGGTCTCCGGCCGCATCACCAGTTGCATGCAGGCATTGTCGACGATCAGCTCGGTGTATTGAATCTCGGAATACTGCGCGGCCACTTCGCGGCAGCACTTCAGAAACAGGCCGTCGCTCAGTTTCATGATGTTGGCCTTGTGGATGGCCGTAACCTTGGCGCGCCCTTCGCGGCGCGCATATTCGAAAGCCGCGCGGGCAATCCGCAGGGACGCGTCGCGGGTGATGATTTTGAGACTCTCCACCACGCCCGGAACCACTTCATGCTCCAGGCCGGAATACAGGTCCTCGGTATTCTCGCGGAAGATCAAAAGGTCGATGGGCACATCGTGAAAGCGCGTTTTGAGGCCCGGCAGCATGCGGACCGGGCGAAAATTGACATACAGCCCGAGCTTCTTGCGCAGCGCTACGTTGATGCTCTGATGGCCCCCGGCGATGGGCGTGGCGGTGGGACCCTTCAGGCCAACGTGGGTGGCGGCCAAGGACGCGAAAACGTCGTCGGGGATCAATTGTCCCTGCTCGGCCAGGGCGCGCGTTCCGGCCTGCACGCGCTCCCATTCGATCTCGACGCCCGCGGCATCGATCGCGCGCACGGTGGCTTCGGCCACTTCGGGTCCGATGCCGTCTCCGGGAATGAGAGTCGCCTGATGAGCCATCACAGCTATTATAGGGTTGGGCATTGACATGCGACTGCGCGCCGCGCAAAACCGGCTGAAAATCGAACACAGCATTATCGATGGGGTGCGCGGCATCCTGGAAGCGCTGCTGGAATCCAACCCCGATATCCGATCGATCATTCCGGGCGTGATCCGTCCGGTGCGCGACGCGCGCGGAAAAGTCCGGGTGCGCGTGACGGTGCCTACGCAGAACGGTTGGAAGGCCATCGCGCTGAGCGCGGGCGCACGCCAGGAGCTTTTTATCTCGACCGAAATGAGCAGGCCGGACCTGGAGGCCGCGCTCGCAAGAGCCGGCGCCGTGGTGGCCTGAGCGGCCCAGCGGCCGGCTTATGTATAATCAGAAGGCTGTAACGAACCTGTAATGGAGACTTACCCTTTCGCAGTCGCCCAGGCAACGCGCCTGCTGGAGCGGCTGGCATTCCAGATCAACGGGGCGGTGCATTCACCCCAGGCCGGCGCGATCCATGACTTGCGCGTGGCCATCCGCCGCTTCACGCAAGTACTCTCCGTTTGCAAAGCCTGCTTTCCCGCGCGGCCGGTTCGCAAGATGCGCCGCCGGCTCAAGCCGATCATGACGCTGGCGGGGGAAGTGCGCGATACCGATGTGGCACAGCAGCTAATAGCGGCACGGGCCGGTTCGCTGGAGGCGAAGTTGCGCGCTCGCCGCAAGACGGCGGCGAAAGCCTTGCAGGCTTCGCTCAAGAACTGGACGGCGCGCAAAACGGTTTCCAAATGGCGTAGCGATCTGGAAAGCGGAATCCCGCCGCGGGAGGTCCGCCAAGGGAAGGCCGAAGTTCTCGCGCATCGCGAATTGCCGCGGCTGGCCGCACGCTTCTTCCGCGAAGGCGCGCGCGCCGCGGCGGCGGAAGCTTCCGCGGGCGAACGCCACCGCTTCCGCCTGGCGGCCAAGAGATTCCGCTATACGCTGGAGCTGTTTGCCGGATTCTACGGGCCGGCCGCCGCGCACTGGACGGCGCAGGTGAGGGAAATGCAGTCGCTATTGGGTGCGATTAACGATTGCCGGAGCGCGCGCGCGCTGGTAGAGGCGCTCGGCGGCAATGCGCGGATCGAAGCCTCGTTGAAGAAGCGGCAGCGGCGCAAGAGCCTGGAATTCCGGCGCGCGTGGACGGCTCACTTCGGCGCGCCCGAGTGCGCGCAGCAGTGGATCGAGCGGCTGAGCCATCCGCCACGCAAGCCGATCACGCGGAGTTCGACGTCGCAGATGCACGGCGAGGTAGTGTCCCGCCGCGCGTAATGTCCGATCACGAGCACGGGCGAGCGTGCGATGCGGCCAGACGCCGACAAGAATGTCGGCGTTGCGGGCTGGAAAGCCCAATGTCATTTAGTTTTGTGGATCTGAAACATTTCGCATAGGTTATGTTTTAATTGTGCACCTGTGAAGTGGCACCCGTCCTCGATCTGTATGGTCGATGGGTGGTCTCCAGCGGTGTTCTGGATCAGATTCGGACCGAAGTAGGCTTGCGGAGCCGAAGGGGCATCTATTCGCTGGCGGTGGTTCTCTGGCTGATGATCTGGCAGCGCCTCCAGCCGCATAGCACGATGAGTCAGGCGGTACGGCAACTGGTGCAGGGCAACGGGCGGTCCCTTTTGCCGGATTGTAGGCGCGTCCGGGAGAACCGGATCTCGCAGGCTGCGGGAGGCTATTGCCAAGGGATCCAGAAAATGCCCAAACTGGTACCACAGCTTGTGACCCGCGATGTGGTGGCTCGGTTAAGCGAACAACTCCACCAGCCGTGGCCGGGGTTAGCCGGACCGGTTTATGTGCTGGATGGCTCCACCCTGCAGTTGGAGCACACGCGCAAATTGATCCGGGCGTATCCGTTAGGGAAGAATCAACATGGTCCAGGGCATTGGCCGATCCTGCGGATCGTAGTGATGCACGATGTCAGCAGCGGTATGGCGCTATATCCCCAGTGGGGTCCTGTGCATGGAGAGCAGGCGGTCAGTGAGCAGGGGTTGGCGGCTCAAGCTTTCGATCAACTGCCACCCGCTTCGGTGGTGATCGCGGATCGGAACTTCGGCGTGTTCTCGATGGCTTGGGAGGCGGGACAGCGGCAATGTAGCGTGATTGTCCGGCTCACCAAAGTACGCGCCGAAAAGCTTTTTGGGGGGCCCGTCGCTCGGACTGGGGATTACCCGGTGAGTTGGCGGTCCAGTCGCTGGGACCAGCCGCAAGTCACAGCGTGGCCGATGGGGGCAGCCCTGCAAGGGCGTTTCATCGCTGCCCGGGTAGGCCGCGGGAAGTCCAAGCAGTGGTTGTATCTGTTTACCACGGTAGCCTTGCCGGTGGCGGAGGTGGTAGCGATTTACGGCCAACGCTGGACGATTGAGACGGATCTCCGCTCCCTCAAGCAGACGGTGCACCTGCAACAACTCCAGTCGCGTAGCGTGGACGGAATCGAGAAGGAACTGCTGACGGCGATCTGCGCTTACAACTTCGTCAGGGCGGTGATGTGCATCGCGGCACGGAGGGCAGGAATCGCGCCGCGGCGGCTCAGCTTCACGCAAGTGCTGGATGTGGTCAACTGTGCCTGGCCGAGACTGATCTCGGCCGAAACCAAGCAAGCCCATGACGCGGAATTCGAGAAGGTTCTAGCCTGGGCTGCGGCGTGCAAGCTGCCATGTCGCCGCAAACGGCGCAGATATCCCAGGGAAGTCTGGGGTCACGGCTATCACTTTCCAGCTAGGAAAACTAAATGACATTGGGCTGGAAAGCCTGCTCCACGCCGGGTAACTGAAGGGGAGTTCACTCGTACCGAAGCGCGACTACCGGGTCCAAGCGCGCGGCCTTGTTGGCAGGCCAGATGCCAAAGAACAGGCCCACCGCTACCGACATCACGATTCCCGTTACAGCCGCCCAGAGCGGCACGCTGGCCGGAATCGACGGGAATATCAGGCGGCTGATGAACGAGAGAATCCAGCCGAAAGCGATGCCCGCAACTCCGCCCAGGCCCGTCAGCGCGGAGGCTTCGATGAGGAATTGTATGAGCACGTCGGAGCGGCGCGCGCCGATGGCTTTGCGAATCCCGATCTCGTAGGTTCGCTCGGTCACCGACACCAGCATGATGTTCATCACCCCGATGCCGCCCACCAGCAGGCCGATGGAGCTCAGCACGACCATCACCAGAAACGTCATGGCGGTGATCTGCCGGAAATCGTTGACCATCTGCTCGGCGGTGGAGAGCGCGAAGTTGTCGGGCTTGTGGAAGGGCACGCGCCGGTCGATGCGCAGCACGGTGCGGACTTCATCCAGCGCCTCAGGCAGCTTGCCCGCCTGGGCCGTCACCACGATAGCGTTCTCGCGCGCGTTGGGGTACATTTTTTGCAACATTCCATAGGGCACCAGCACGCGCGTGTCGGTGTCACCGAAGAAGGATGCCGCGGGCCGCAGCATGGTGCCGATGACCTGGAGATCGTGGCCATCCACCAGAATAGTCTTGCCCACCGGGTCGACGTTGGCGTACAGGCCCTTCTCGATGTCCTGCCCGATGACGGCCACGGGCATGCGGCGGCGGCTCTCTTCGTCGGTAAAGAAGCGGCCGCGGTGAATGTCCACCTGTCCGCCGCGGGCGTAGGCTTCCTCCACACCCATCATGTTGACGTCGTAAACATCGTTGCCCTTGTAGCGGGCGTTGTTCATGCCGGGGGCGAACAACATGGAAGAAACGTCTTCCACCGATTTGCAGCGTTCGCGGATGTCCACGGCGTTCTGGTAGGTGAGGTCTTTGCGGGTGCGCTCCTCAGCGGTCAGATTGCCGGTGCGCGGGCCCACGGGGAATTTGAAGACGATGATGGAGTTCGGCCCGAAGCTCCGCAGCACTCCCGCGATGGAGGCGTCGAAGCCCGCCAGAATGGCCGCCACTCCGATGATGGTGCCGGTGCCGATGATCACCCCCAGCACGGTCAGAAAGGCGCGCAGCTTGTGGCCGCGGATGGTCTGGAGGGCCAGCACCAGTCCGTTTGAAAAAGCCAGGCCGGTCATGCTTTACCTTTCCACCCGCAAGGCTTCGATGGGATCGAGCTTGGAGGCCCGGCGCGCGGGGTAGATGCCGAAAAACAGCCCCACGGTGGCCGACAGACCCACGCCGATGAGGACCGATGTCCAGGGCAGCGCCATGGGCACGGAGGTCAGGTTGCGCACGGCAAACGCCACCATCCATGCCAGCGCCACGCCCACCAGGCCACCCACCGACGCGAGCACCGAGGATTCCACCAGGTATTGGTTCAGGATGTCGCGGCGGCGCGCGCCCAGCGATTTGCGAATGCCGATTTCGTGCGTCCGCTCGGTCACCACGGCCAGCATGATGTTCATGATCACCACGCCGCCCACTACCATAAACACCGAGACGATGCCGACTGCCATGCCGGCGATCGCCGCAGTCAGCCGTTCCCACAGGCTCACGATGGTGTCGGAAGCGAACACGCTGAAGTTGTCGTCCTGCCCGGGCGTCAGGTGCCGGTAGGACCGCAGCAGCACGCGCACTTCGTCCTCGGCCTCCATCAGGTGCGGCTGGTCGATGGCCTTGGCCACCAGGCGAATCCCGGTGTGGCTGCCGTAGGTTTTGAAGTAGCTCTGGATGGGGATCATCACGAAGTTGTCCTGCGAATTGCCGAAGACGCTACCCAGGGCTTTGGCGACCCCTACCACTTCGTACGGGTTGCCTTCAATCGCGATGGTTTTGCCGAGCGGGTCCACGCCTGGAAAAAAGGCCGTGCGGATATCGTTGCCGATGAAGGCCACGGCGGCGTGGCGGCGCACTTCTTCATAAGTGACGCCGCGGCCCGCATCCACCTGCACGTCGTTGATGACCGGAATGGTGTCGGTGATTCCCTGGATGCTGACCTGCTCCTGCGATTGCCCCTTGTAGGTGACGCGCGCCTGGCGCGAAACCATCATTCCGATGTCCTTCAGGAGGCGCGCCTGGGATTTCACAAACTCGTACTCCACCGGTTTGAACTCCGGGTTGCGTTTCTGCATTTCGAGAAACTTCTTGGGGTCGAAATCTCCGAAAAAGGCCATGCGCACCACGCGGAAGCCGTCCGAACCCATATTTGAGACCTTCTCGGCGATGTACACGTTCATACCGTGAATCAGGGCGGTGACGGCAATCAGGGTAGTGGTGGCCAGAATGATTCCCAGCAATGTGAGGAAACTACGGAGCTTGTTTTTGCGCAGCGAATCAAGGGCGATGCGACCCGCCTCCCAAAAGGAAGCGCTCAGACGGAATGATGGTGTCTTTGCCACTTGGTTTGATCTACGAAGATAGGACGTGGTTCGTTCCGCGGAATTAACAGGCGTTACGCGGCAGGCTTGGGCCGGGCGCCGGCTGGAAAGCCGGCGTTGCGGGCCGGAGGCCCGCTCCACGAACAGCGTGATTCCGATCCCACTCACAACCGCCCGGTTGGTTGAGATATCATGCGAATTCACCCCAAATGACCGCCAAAGACCTGAATGCCCCGGGCGCAGCTCGCCGCTACCTGCCACTTCTGCTGGCGCTGTTCGCCTGTTCGGGCTGTTCCGCCCTGATCTACGAGATCGTCTGGTACCAATTGCTGCAACTGGTGATTGGCTCGACGGCCGTCTCGCTGGGGGTGCTGCTGGCCACGTTCATGGGCGGACTGTGCCTGGGCAGCCTGCTGCTGCCGCGCATGGCACGGGCGCGCGACATGCACCCGCTGCGCGTTTACGGCCTGGTGGAACTGGGCATCGGAGCGTGCGGGATCCTGGTGCTGATCCTGACGCCGCTGGTGGATAGCATTTACGTCGCCGCGGTAGGACACGGGCTTCCGGCGATCCTCTTCCGCGCCTTGATCGCGGGCATCTGCCTGCTGCCGCCCACTTTCCTAATGGGCGCTTCGCTGCCGGCGGCGGCGCGGTATATCGAATCGTCGCCGCGCGGAGTTTCCTGGCTGGGCCTGCTCTATGGCGGCAACACCGCGGGCGCGGTTTTCGGCTGCCTGCTGGCCGGCTTCTACCTGCTGCGCGTCTACGACCTCACGACGGCAACGCTGGTGGCCGCGGCGATCAACGCGGTGGTTGGGCTGACCAGCCTGGGCCTGGCTAAGCGAACACCGGAGGCCGCGCCGGCACCCGCCAAACAAGCCAAAGGCCCGGCCGCCGCGCAATTCGGTCCGTGGCCCATCTATGCGACCATCGCGATTTCCGGCGCCACTGCGCTGGGCGCCGAAGTGGTTTGGACGCGCCTGCTGGGATTGCTGCTGGGCGCCACGGTCTACACTTTCTCCATCATCCTGGCGGTTTTCCTGATTGGCATTGGAATCGGCAGCGCGGCCGCGGCGGCGGCTCTGCGCAATGGGCTGCTTCAGGCGCGCATGGCGATCGGCTGGTGCCAGATGCTGCTGGCCGGAGCGGTGGCATGGACGGCATTGATGCTCTCCAGTTCACTCCCCTACTGGCCCGTCAACCCGCTGCTCTCCACCAGCCCCGGGTTCACCTTTCAAATCGATCTCGCCCGCGTGCTCTGGACGGTGTTGCCGGCGGCGCTGCTGTGGGGCGCCAGTTTTCCGCTGGCACTGGCGGCGGTGGCCTCCAAGGTGGAAGACCAGGGCAGCATGGTGGGCGGAATCTACGCCGCCAATACGGGAGGCGCGATTGTGGGCGCGCTGGCGTTCAGCCTCATCCTGATTCCGGCCATCGGCACGCTGGGATGCGAACGCGTCCTGATGGCGCTCTCAGCCGTCAGTGGGGTCTTCGCGCTGGGCCCGCTGGTAAAGCAATCCAAGGGCTTGTCCGCCACCATGGCGCTGGCCGGGGCGCTGGCGGTGGTTGGATGGCTGACCGCCAATGTATCCGGCGTTCCAGGGATGCTCATCGCCTACGGCCGGCGGATCATGATTTCCTCGATCTCATCCAAACTGTTGTATGCCGGGGAAGGCATAAATTCCTCCATCGCCATCACGCAGTGGAACGACGGCGCGGTGCAGTTCCACGTGAGCGGCAAGGTGGAAGCCTCCACCGAACCCTACGACATGCGGTTGCAGCGCATGCTGGGGCACATGCCGGCGCTGTTCGCGAACAAACCGAAATCCGTGCTGGTGGTGGGCTTCGGCGCGGGGGTCACGGCCGGTTCCTTCGTGCTCTATCCCGAAATCCAGCGCATCGTGATCTGCGAAATGGAGCCGCTGATTCCGCCCACGGCGACCGAGTATTTCGCCAAAGAGAACTACAGCGTGATCCACGACCCGCGCGTCCAGATGGTGTACGACGACGCCCGCCACTTCGTGCTCACCACCAACGAGAAGTTCGACATCATCACGTCCGACCCGATCCATCCGTGGGTCAAGGGCAGCGCCACGCTCTATTCCAAAGAGTACTTTGAGCTGGTAAAGAAGCACCTCAACCCCGGAGGCATCGTTACGCAGTGGGTGCCGCTGTATGAGAGCGACGACGATACGGTCAAGAGCGAGGTGGCCACGTTCTTCGATGTTTTCCCGAATGGCTCGGTGTGGGGCAACGACAACAACGGCACGGGATACGACACCGTGCTGCTGGGCCAGGTGGAACCTCTGCAGATCGACGCCGACTCGATCGAGCAGCGCCTGGAGAGCCCCGCCAGTGCGCCCATCGCCAAATCGCTGCGCGAAGTCGGGTTCGGCTCGGTGGTCGACATGCTGGCGACCTATGCCGGCCAGCGCGGCGACCTGCTGCCGTGGCTGGAGGGCGCGCAAATCAACCGCGACGGCAATCTGCGCCTGCAATATATGGCCGGCCTGGCGCTCAACACGAGCATGGAAGGCACCATCTACAACGAGATCCTGAGCTACCGCCGCTACCCGCGGAATATGATCATAGCTTCGCCGCCCATCGAGCAGGCGCTCGCCGGGGCGCTACAGGGCGCGACTCGGTGAGCGGCCGCGCATAGCCCGATCGCCGAAATCCGGTATGGCATGCTACCCTCGCTCTTGATTCATGGCGACCCGCGATCAGAGTGAAATCGCGCGCACCCAGGCGCAATCTGTTTCTCTCAGGCGTGAACTCCGTCTGACGGACCTGGTTTTCCTTCAGATCCTCCTGATCGTGGGGCTGCCGTGGACCGGCTACGCCGCCAGACTCGGCGGGGCGCATTTCGCCCTCTGGCTGCTGGCGATTCTGCTCTTTTACTTTCCGCTTGCGGCCACCGTCAACTTCCTCAGCCGCCGGCTGCCGCTGGAAGGCGGCGTCTATCAATGGGTCAAGCTGGGAATTTCGCCCTTCGCCGGCTTTCAGGCGGGCTGGAATTATGCGTTCTTTCTGATCCTGATCTATGCGGCCAGCGGCTCGGTGGTGGCCAACAGCCTCTCTTATGTCGCGGGGCCGCGCGGCGCGTGGATGAGTTCATCAAAGCCGACGATTCTGGCGTGCAGCCTGGCATTCTTCGCGCTGGTCTACGTGGTGAATTATCGCGGCCTGCACCTGGCGCGTTGGATCACCAGCGCGGGCGGGGCTCTGGTGGCGTCGCTCTACTTGCTCCTCATCGCGCTGCTGGTGGTGCGCCTAGTGAGCGGCCAGGCCACTCCGCAACCGGTGTTCGCGCCCGCCTGGCCGGTGCTGTCGCTCATCACCGTCAATCTGTTCAGTAAGATGGCCTTCAACGCTCTCAGTGGCTTCGAACAGGTGGCCGTATTTGCGGGCGAGTGCCACACGCCGGAACGCAACATCGCGCGCTCGGTCCTCATCGCCGGCCCGGGCATCGCGGTGGTCTACATCCTGGGCACCTGTTCCCTGCTGGCCTACACGCCGCGGGACCACATCGACCTGATCGCTCCGATTCCGCAGATCCTGGGCGCTTCGCTCGGTTCCTCCCCGCTGGTCGCCGGGCTCTCCGCGGCGGCCATCCTGGCGCTGCTGTTCGCGTACTTCACGCAGACGGTGGCCTGCCTGGCGCAGGTCTCGCGCCTGCCCATGGTGGCCGGTTGGGACGGCCTGTTGCCGGCGCGCTTCAGCGAATTGCATCCCCGCTTCCGCACACCGGTGCGGTCTCTCGGACTGGCGGTGGCGACTTGCGTCGTGTTGGGCGCGGCAAGCCTGGTGCAAGTGGGCGAGCAGGAAGCCAACCAGATCCTGGTGGGCGCGGGCATGGCGTGCTGCGGCATGTACTACCTGGCGATGTTCGCGGTGGTGGTCCGCGGCAAGTGGAGCGAGCGGGAACGCGCTCCGTGGTGGCTGCGCTTCGCCGTGTGCGCGGCCGCGGCGGTCACGGTGCTGGCGGTGGCGCTGGATGTGGCGCCGATTCTCGATGTGGCGCGGCCGGTGGTATTTGGCTTGAAAGTGGGCGGGGCGGTAGCGGCTATCAATGCGGCGGGCTGGTGGGTGTATCCGCGGAGGGCTTCAAGGGTGAAGTGATGGGTAATTGCGCCCCCCACCCGGGCCTTGCGGTAATTACTTAACCCGCATTTCTCACCAGCTTTCTGCTGCGACGCGTGATCAGGCCGCGTCTACTTCGTTGCGCTTGTTCAGCGTGCTCGACATACTGTTCAAGTATGCCTGCGCGCGCTGAGCGGCGCGCGCCTCGTATCCGCAGCCTTCTGACGCGCCTCGCGACGAAACCTGGTGAGAAAAGCGGGTTAATTGCGCGTGCCGACGCTTTCGGTGCGGCCGGCCAAAGGTTCCACCGCACCCGTGCCGCAAACGGCTACGCCGGTCTGGGTCAGGGCGGCCAGAAAGTTGAAGAGCAGGTGGTAGAACACCTGTTCGGTAAGAGGCTGGCGGCCGGGCAGGCGGAAACTGGCGGGCAGTTCCTTGGTGATCAAAAGGCGTACCGCGTGGCGCTGGGCCTTGCCGGCACGGTCTTTCTTGTTGGCCAGCGTCATGGGCGTCTGCATCACCGAGCCGGAGCGGCCGTCCACGTAGAACTGGCAGCGAGAGAACCAGCCCAGATTGGCCGGATCGGCGGCGTCGAACAGCAGCAGCGGCGATTGGCGCTCGCGGGCCGTCAGATCGAGTTGGATGCCGCGTTGGCTGTCGCGGGCCCGCGTTTCGAAGCCAGCCTGGCGGGCGATGCTCGCCACCGTCTCAGTTTCGAGCTCGAGGTAGATCAGCTTGTATTGGCCCGCCTGGAGTACCTGCATCGAACGGCTATTGTAGCGCAGGGCCTCGATCGGCATACGCGGTTTTGGATACGTGAGCGAACTTCCGGGACTAACGCGTTAAGCCACCAACCAGCCATCGGCTAATTGGACGATGCGGTGGCCGTATGCGGCATTTGCTTCCGAGTGCGTCACCTGGATGACGGTGGTGCCTTCGTCATTGAGCTTTTTGAAAAGCTCCATGATTTCCTTGCCCTGGCTGGAGTGCAGGTTGCCGGTGGGCTCGTCGGCCAGGATCAGCTTGGGACTGGCAATCACGGCGCGCGCCACGGCCACCAGTTGCTGCTGCCCGCCGGAGAGCTGGCTGGGAAAAAGGTCGCGTTTGCCGACGATATGGAAGCGATCCAGCGCGTCGCAGACGATGGCGGCGCGCTCAGCGCTCTTGACGTTCCGATAAGAGAGCGGGATATCCAGGTTTTCGTAAACGGTAAGATTATCGATCAAGTGATAACTCTGGAAGACGAAGCCGATGTACTTCTTATTCAGCTCGACGCGGTCTTTGGGTTTCATGCGGTGGACCGCGTGGCCGAAGAATTCGAACTCTCCGGTCCAGGCGCCATCCAGCATGCCCAGTATACTCAGGAGCGTCGACTTACCGGCTCCCGACGGGCCCATGATAGTAACAAACTCGCCTTCCTTAATATCCAAGTTGATGCGGCGCAGCACATAACTGCGGCCGTAACCGCCTTCATAGAATTTCTCGACATTGCGGAGTGTAATCATGATCTGGTTTGTGGTCCTATTCATGCCTTAGCGCAACCGCCGGCTGAAGCGCCATGGCGTGGCGCGAGGGAAGGTAGCCGGCCACCAGGGCGACGGCTCCGAGCAGCAGCGAAACGGCCGCAAAAGTGTAGGCATCGGCGGGCTTGACGCCGAACAGCATGGATTCCATGAGGCGCGTGAGAGCGAAAGCGCCGGCCAGTCCGAGCGAGATGCCGAGCGCGGCCAGGCGGGCGCATTGGCCCAGGATGAGGCGCAGCACGTCGCGCGGCTGCGCGCCGAGGGAGACGCGAATGCCGATTTCCGCAGTGCGCCGGCTGACGTCATAAGCCACCACGCCATAAATGCCGGTGGCCGCCAGCAGAAAAGCGATCTGGGCAAAAACCGCGAGCACCAGCATATGGAAGCGCGCCGTGGAGACGGCCTGATCGATCACGGCATCCATGGGGCGCATGTCGGCGACGGGTTGATTGGGGCCGGACTGGTGCACCGCACGCTCCACGGAAGAGGCCAGCGCCCCGGGCGGCACGGCCGTGCGCACCACCATCACCATGGTACTGAAAGTGGTTTGGGGATAGGGGCTGTAGATGGTGGGCCAATCGTCGCCATCCAGCCGGTCGGGTTTGACATCGCCCACCACCCCGACAATTTCAGCCATGCGGCCTCCCGGATCGAGCGCCAGGCGACCGCCGATGGCGTTGGCCCGCGGCCAGAAGCGGCGCGACAAAGCCTGGTTGACGATGATGCGGAGGGGGGCCTGAGCGTTGTCAGACTCATCGAAGAAGCGGCCGGAGATCAGCGGAATGGCCATGGCGCGGAAGTAATCCGGGGTGACGCCGCGGACCAGGCCGATAGGCCGCCGTTCGGGCGGCGGAGCAGGGCGGCCATCCACGGCAAAGGTGGCGCCGACTCCCAGGCCGGTCAAAGGCAGGTTGTTGACGGCGCCGATGGAGCGGACACCGGGCAGCGTCGAGATGCGGGTGGAAAGCAGATTGAGAAACGCCACGCGCCGTTCCATGGGCAAGTTGGGCGAGAGCGGCAGGCGGAAAGTGAGCAGATTGGCCGGCTGGAAGCCCGGGTCGACGGCGCGCAGACGCACAAAGCTGCGCATCAACAAGCCGGCGCCGATGAGCACCAGCGAAGCCAGAGCAACTTCGGCAACCACCAGAGCATTGCGCAACAGGCGGGAGGATCGCGCAGCGGTGGACCCGCGGCCGCCCTCAATCAGCGCCGCGTGGGGGTTGGCGGTGGAAAGCTGAAGGGCCGGGGCCATGCCGAACAGCAGGCCGGTGAGCACCGAAACAGCCAGCGCGAAAAGAAATACGCGCCAATCGAGGCGCGTTCCGGCAAGCCGCGGGATCGTGGCGGAGCCGAGGCGGGTAAGCAGGCCGACGCCGCCCCAGGCGACCAGCAGGCCGAGAATACCGCCGGCCAGAGCCAGCGCCAAGCTCTCGGTAAGCAACTGGAAGACAACGCGGCGGCGGCCGGCCCCCAGGGCGATGCGCACGGCGAACTCCTTGCCGCGCGCGGCGCCGCGGGCCAAGAGCAGGTTGGCGACATTGACGCAGGCGATCAGCAGCAGAAAGCCCACCGCGGCCATCAGGACCAACAGGGGCCGGCGCACGCCGCCGGTGAGTTGCTCGCGCATGGAAAACAGGTTGGGACGCCAGCCGCGGTTGAGGGCCGGGGCGGCCAGTTCCAGGCGGCCGCCGATGGTGTCCAGTTCGGATTGAGCCTGCCGCAGAGTGGCGCCGGGACGGAGGCGGGCGATGACGGTGAGGTAGCGGGCGCGGAGGGCGAGCGGGTCGCTCGAGTCAAGGCCGAGGGGAATCCAGACATCGGCCGGGCGGTCGAGGATCTGGACGCCGGGCGGCAAAACGCCCAGAACGGTGTAGCTTTGATCGCGCAGGCGGATGGACTGGCCGGCGATGGAGCGGTCGCTCGAGAAGCGGCGCTGCCACAGGGAATAACTGAGCAGGGCAAAGTTGGTGTGGCCGGGCCGATCTTCTTCCGGGCTAAAGGTGCGTCCCACAAGGGGCTGGACGCCGAGCAGCGGGAAAAGTCCCGCCGAGACGCGCTGGGCAGCCAGTTCCTCGGGGTCGATGGGGCCGCCCGGTCCACCCGAAAGATTGACGTGAACGTCTTGAAACGCGCCGCTCGATTCGAGCATGTGGGACTGGTTGCGCCACTCGAGGAAATTGCCGGCGGCGGCGAACATTCGAAATTTGTTCTGCGCCGGATTTTTCTCCCACAGCACCAGCAGGCGGCCGGGTTCGCGGAATGCCAGAGGCTTGAGCAACACGGCGTCGGCCACGCTAAAAATGGCGGTAGCGGCGCCCGTTCCGAGGGCCAAGGCAACCAGCGAGACCAAGGTCACGCCCGGGGAGTTCCGGAACAGGCGGACAGCATGACGAAAATCGCGGCCAAGCAACGGCATGGCCTGTCAGGTTAACAAATCGCAGCGGACGGCGGAAGCCCGAGAGGCCGGATGTCAAGCAGGGCCGCGAACGTAAGCGCGCGGTTTGGCGCCGGTCCGTGATTTGCCTCATCGCCTTCTTTGTCTGCCACGCGAACTATACTGCCGTGCCGGCCACCGCTCTCTGACGTTCGCGGCTCCGATTCGCGCATTTCGACGTCGCACACGCGCGCGGCTTAGGTGCTGGGGCGCTCGTGGGAATGGATGGAGATTCCGCCATTGACGTTGCGCAGGTGGATTTGGACGCCGCCGCCCTTGACCACCAGGCGCTGGCCGGAGCCGGTGCGGGAAACCCGCCCGACGTCGGAAACGATGCCGCCGCTGAGATTGCTGGCAACCACGGCGGGGCCGGCGGCGGGCGGGATGGTGAGCCGGATAGGACCGTTCACGGAAGCGAGCGAAATGGGCTTGACGCGGCTGACGGTTTGGAAACTGGCCACTACGCCGCCGTTGATGGTGGAAAGGTCGGCCTCGCCGCGCAGTTGAAGCGCGGTAATGCTGCCGTTGACGGCGGAGGCTTTGACGGAGCCGGCGATGCCGTTCAGCGAAAGGCCGCCGTTGGTCAGCTTGACGTCCTGCAGGTTGGCGCCGCGGGGCACGGTGATGCGGTACTCCACGCGGGCGGGCTGCTGGCCATCGGAACCGGCATATTGGGTGCGGATGGAAAGCAGATCGGCGGTGGGCTCAACCACGATGTGGGCATCGTCCAGGCGCTTCGGATCGGCGGAGCGGGTGATGGCCTCCACCAGCACGAGGTCGCGGTCCCAGGCGGTGATGCTGACGTCGCCGTAGACGTTTTCGACGGCCACGCGTCCGTTGGAAGGCAGCGCGTAGAGGTGGCGGAACTCCGTTTGCGGAGGCCGAATGACGCTGGCGGAGGAAGTGCTGCCGGCGATGACCGCCAACCACACCGCCCAGATGGCTTGCCGTTTGAACATGGCTCCCCTCCCGATCGATGGACTTTTCCCAGTGGCCCAGCGGCTCCGTGAGAGCCGCGACTTCCGTTACGTTTTTGCCGACTCGGTGCTTTCCTCGACCACGCGGCCGTCGAAAAGGCGGACGGTACGGTCGGCGAACTCGGCGTAGCGCGGATCGTGAGTCACCATGCAGATGGTGGACCCGGCGGCGTGCAATTCGCGCAAAAGACTCATGACGGCCTCGCCGTTGGCGGAATCCAGATTGCCGGTGGGCTCGTCGGCGAGCAGGATCAGCGGATCGCCGCTCAAAGCGCGGGCCACCGCAACACGCTGCTGCTGGCCGCCCGAGAGCTGCGACGGATAATGTTTCATGCGGTGCGACATGCCGACTCGCTCCAGGGCTTCCTGGACGCGACGCTTGCGTTCGGCCGAAGGCATGCCGCGATAGGTGAGCGGCAGCTCGACATTCTCGTAGACCGTGAGATCGCCGATGAGGTTAAAGGCCTGGAAGATGAACCCGATCTCGCGGTTGCGAATGCGCGCGCGCTCGGAGAGTTTGAGGCCGGTTACCGGCTTGCCATTCAGATAATAGGCGCCGTCAGTGGGCGTGTCCAGGAGGCCGAGGATCGCCAATAACGTTGATTTGCCGCAGCCGGACGGACCGGAGATCGACAGGTATTCGCCCTTCTCGACGTCGAAGTGAACGGAGGAAAGCGCGTGGGTTTCCACTTCGTCGGTAACAAAAACCTTGCTTACGCTATCGAGCCGGATCAGCGGTTGTGAGCCATTGTCCATGGTGTCTTTTACCCCTTTTACGTAGATCGCGAAGTCTTAGTTCAATTTAATTCGATCATACTGGTCATACTGCGACATATCCGACAAGATCACGCGGTCGCCCACCCGGAGGCCTTCCTTCACCTCGATAAAGTTCACGGACTGGACTCCGAAGGTGACCTTCACCTTGTTGGCGTACTTGCCGTCAGGCTCGATCTTGAAAAGCGTGACGGTGGCATTTTCCTGGCCGTAGACGGGCTTTCCGACGTAGACCACATCGTCGAGTTTCTGGAGCTGGATGGTGCCATCGACGCTGAGATCGGGCCGCGATCCGGGCGGGAGCGCTCCTTTGAGGGCCACGTCCACGGTCACGGTGCCGTTGACGATGGATTGCTCAATGCGCGAGACGTGGCCTTCGATCAGGCCGTTGGAACCGCCTCCCGCGAGGCGCGTGTCGATGACCGCGAGTTGTCCGGCGGCGATGTCTTTGATCTGAGTTTCGGCGATTTTCAGTTCGGCCTTCAGATGGCTGGGCTGGGCTACCTTGCCGAGGGGCGTCCCGGCGGCCACCTTCTGGCCTTCTTCCACTGGAGTTAACGGAGGGGGAACCGACTGCAGCATCCCCTCAAAACCGGCCCGGACCTTTAGCTGGTCCACCTGTTGTTTCTTGAGGTCGTATTCGCCCTGGAGCTGATCCACCTTGACTTTCTGAGCTTCCAGTTGGGCCTGCTCGGCCGCATCGTTGATCTGGAGGCGCTCTTTATCGATTTCGTACTTGGCGCCGAGCTGCTCGGCTTTCACCTGGGAGATCCTGGCATCGGTGTTGGCCAGCAGGTTTTCCTTGGCCAGGGCGGTATCGCGGTCGGACTCGAGCTTGGCGGTATTGTAATCGGCGCTGGTCTGGGCGGCGGTGGAGCGCAGGTCGAGAAGGGTCTTATGCAGCGTGACCTCGAGATTCTTGTAATCGGCCCGGGCCGCCTTCAGGGCGAACTCAGCATCGAGAAGGGAGGTCTGGAGCTCCGGGCTGGAGAGGATCATCACCACGGAATCGGCCTTCACCGGCGTCCCGGGCTGGATCAGGATACGTTCCACGCGGGCATCGGTGGTGGCGGTGATGAGCATGGTGTCTTCGGGAACCAAAGTGCCGAGGCCGTGGACCTCACGAATCATGGGGCCGCGCTTGACGGTATCGGGCCAAAGCGTGGAGAGTTCCACCCCAGGCGCGGCCGGCTTGAGCTTGCTGGCGAAGACGAAACCGGCGGTAAGCACCCCAGCAACCAACACGATGGCGACCGTGACCCTGATGATCTTGCGCTTGCGGGTGCCTTTGCGTTGTATGTCCATGGGTAGAATTCCGGATTGGGAATGGCACGGGGTCTGCCAATCCGCACCTAGCGTAACATTATGACGCTTCAGAGGTAAGGATGGATAGGGAAGTCCCCCGGGTGTCCGCTTGTGGGACACGCTGTGCCTAGGTGGGACAGGGAAGCAGAAGGAACTAATTTACTCACCGCGAGACGCGAAGGGGCGTCTCAGCGGTGAATATGTACTTCATCCCTGTTACGCCGGTCCCGGCGACACTACTTGATTACGATGCCGCGCTCGTCCAGCAACTCGCCGGTTTGGGTATACAGATTGAGAATGGCGGTGCGCACACCCACCTGGCTGGAGACCAACTGCGCGTCCGCGGACGCGAAGGCTTGCAGCGCCAGCACCACGTCCTGGTTCGTATTGGTGCCCAACTGATACTCCAGGTTCTGAGCATCCACGTTCTTGCGCTGGATATCCAACTGTATTTTTGCCAGCTTCAACTGTTCGATGGCGCCCTTCACGTTCGTGACGGCAGTGAGGACGCTCAAGCGGGCCTGCTCCTGGGTGTTGCGCAGGTTGAGCGCGTCGGTCTTCTTGCTGACGAGGGAGCTCGCCAGGTTCGTGGCAGCCGTGCGGTTCCTGATGGGAAGAGTGAGCGTGAGACTGCCCATGTACGTCGGATAGCTGAATCCAAACATCTGACTCAGGGCATCGCCCAGGCCGCCAGGAACCGACTCCGAGGTGGCGGAGCCGAGCAGCGTGGATTGACTGGGTATGTAGATACCGCCCTGCCCGGCGCTGGAGTACCGGGCGGAAAGTGACAGGCTCGGGAGAAGGCCATTCTTGGCGCTCTGAATTCCCAGTTCGTCATAGCCCACCTTTTCGAGAGCGAGCCTCACGCTCGGATTGATGTCCAACGCCTTTTGCACTTCCGATTCCGGATCTGGAACCGAGGTCGTCACTGCCTCGACGGGTTCGGTCAATTCGATGGGCAGCTTCCGAATGTCGGGATCCAGATCCGCGCCGATCTGGATCCGCAGCGCCTCCTGGGCGCGAGCCAGTGCGAATTCACCTTGCGACACCGAAACTTCGGCCGCCGCGAGCTGGCCCTGTGGGTTGTAGATATCCAACTCCGCGATGGCGCCCAGAGCGAGCTGTTTTTGTACAAACTCAAAATTCGTCTTGGAAGCGTCCCTGGCCTCCACCGCGACGCGCAGGCTTTCCCGCGCGGAGACGAGGTTCCAGTAGGCGGTTTCGGCGGTATTGAGCAGACCGAGAATATTGGAGACCATACCGAAATCGGCCTGCTTGTAAAGGCTCTCCGCCTGCATCACGGGGATACGGTTCACGTACCGGCCGCGGTTCTGGAGCAACGGCTGCGTGACTTGGAACGTCAGGCCGGAGGCGATGCTGGGGTTGTACGAGGACCGGCTGTTGCTATAGGAACTCTTCGTCCCGCTGAAGCTGACCTGGTAGTTCAATCCCGAGTCGAGCGTCTGGCTATACCCCATCGAGAGCGGCTGGGTCAAGCTCTTGGAAATGGCGCCCAGAGTAGCGGTGCCGGCGGTTGCCGGGTTGGTCGGCACGCTGGTCTGGCGCGTGCTGGAAAAGCTGGCGGTAGCCGTGGGGTCCCACTTTCCGAACACCGATACGATGTTGTTCTTGGGTATCTCCAAGGTGAGAAACTGCAACTGGATCTGGGTGTTATTGGCCATTGCCAGCTCAATGTAATTCTTGAGCGAGAGTTCAAGCTTGCCGCCCACGACGAAATCCTTGAGGCGAACGGGGTCGCGCAGTTCCACCTTGGTGTTGGTCTGCTTGTACACCTCGCGGAAGTAGCTGGGCTTGGGAAAAGACGCCATTTGCGCAAACGCGCCGGCGGAGAGGATCAATCCGGTAACAAAAGTTCGCGACAGCATAGTTCTACTCGTAACGAATGGCCTCGATAGGATCTAACTTGGCGGCCTGTACGGCCGGATAAATACCGAACAAGAGTCCGATGAAGACGGATACTCCGAAGGCGATGACGATGGAAGAAGTAGTCACGACGGTGGCCCAGCCCGCGGTTGAAGCGATAATCTGCGACAGGGCGAATCCGAAGGCGATCCCGATCAAGCCGCCGGCGATGGAAATGAGCACGGCCTCCGTGAGGAATTGACGCACAATATCGGCCTGGCGTGCACCGATGGCGCGGCGGATGCCGATTTCACGGGTGCGCTCGAGGACCGTGGCGAGCATGATGTTCATGATGCCGATACCGCCGACCAGCAGGGAAATGCCGGCGATGCAGATCATGACGATGCTGAAGATGGCCTGGGTCTGTTTCTTCTGTTCCAGCAGGCCGGCCGGGACGGTGACGGTGAAATCGCCGGCGTCTTTGTGGGTGGCGGACAGGATGGCGGTGACTACGTTGGAGGTTTCGATGGAATCGACGTTGGGCTGCACCTTCATATAAATCCCGTCGATTTCATCCTTGAGATAGCTGGTCTGATCCTCGAAGCGGCGCATCACGGTGTTCAGGGGCGCGATGATCATGTTGTTGCGGTTGAGGGTCTGGACGCCTTCGACTTCGGTATCGCTGCCGGCCTGGGGTTTGAGGACACCGATGATCTGCAGCCAGGTGTCGTTGACCTTGACGTATTTGCCGAGGGCATCGCCGTAGCCGAACAGGCTGACCTTGGCGCCTTCGCCGAGCACGCAGACGGCGGCGGAATCGCGGTTTTCGTCGTCGGTGAAGAAGCGGCCGCCGTCGGTCAGCTTGAGGCTGTTGATCTCAACGAAATTGGGGTAGACGCCGACCAGAGTGGGCGGTTCCGCATTGGTCTTGGGCAGCAGTTTTTGCGGCTTGAATTTCTTGCGCGGGGTGATGGCCACCAGGTTTTGGACGTTTTCGGAGATGGCGCGAAAGTCGCGAAAGCTGAGGCCGGGCGAAACCGCGCGGACGGTCTGGAGTTCGTTACGGTCGACGGCTTCGCGAGCGTCTACGATGATGTTGTTGACGCCGAGCTGATCGATGAAGCTCATCATCTGCTTTTGCGCGCCGGCGGTGATGGAGAGCATGGCGACGACGGCGCCGACGCCAAAGATCATGCCGAGCATGGTCAGCAGGCTGCGCAGCTTGTGCGCGAAGAGGCTGGCCAGCCCCATTTTCAATTCGGGAAGAAGCTGCCCAAACATAAGTTTATTTCCCTCCAGGCATGGAGCTCATGGGGTTGCCATTGGATTTCTTGCCGCTGTTATCCTTCTTGGCGTTCTTGTCGGCGGTGGGATCGGCCAGGGCGATCACTTCGCCGGGTTGGACGCCGCCCGCGAGGACCATCATGGATTCGCTCTGCTTGAGGAGCTGAACTTCGCGCGGCAGGAATTTGCCGGTCTTGGCCTGCTGCACGAACACGGTCGGCCGGTCGTTCTTGGTAAAGACCGCCTGTGTGGGAATGTGCAATGCGTTCGGGATCTTCTCGACCACGATTTCCACGTCGGCTAGAAGGCCGGGACGCAGAAGCACCTGGACCTGGGAATCTTTTTCCGGAGGCAGGGGAAGTTTAGCATTGGCGCGGTCGTCATCGGAGAAAGGATTGCTGGAACGGGCCATCAGCGCCTGAATCGTATCCCGGCCGCCGCGGCGGCCAGCCCCCTGCGAACCATTGCCCGGTTGGCCGGAGCCGTTTCCGCGCCCCTGGCCTTCGGCCTGGTCCGACGGTCCACGTCCGCCGCCTGCACGGCCGTCGCCGCGGCCCGCGGCCTCCTCGCCGCGCCGCCCAGCGGCGCCGCCGCGGCGGCCGCGGCCACCCTGGTCGTTACCGGCACTCTGGCCTCGTCCGCCCGCCTCGCCGAACATCTCGGGAGTAGCACCCGGCGCGCCTTGCAAGGAAGCAAAGAGCGCGGAAGCCGAGCTGCCGATTTGCTTCTTGGCATTGGCCGCGGCGGTCGCCATGACGCGGTCCAAATCGGCCGGCTTCATTCCCAATCCGGCCAGCAACTGGCGCATGTCGACGGAGAACACCACGTCGAATTTTTTCGCCGGATCGCCGGAGAACACGTCGGCCGAGGCGGTTCCGGTGAGTGTTTTGATGGTGCCGTGAAACTGCTTGTCGGGGATGGAGTCCAGTTGCAGCAGAGCTTCCTGCCCTTCCACCAGGTTGGCGCGGTCCAGTTCGCCCACCTTGGCCCAGACCTCCACTTCGGAAAGGTCCAGCAATTGCGCCACGGGCATGCCTGGCGTCAAGGTGTCGCCTTCGCGAATATCCGGCATCACCTGGCCGAAATTGAAGTTGCCGGCACGATTCTGCTGGATGGAAACCAGGCCGGTGATGGGCGCCAGGCTCTTGCAATTGGCCAGGCGCTGCTGATCGCGCTGAATATTCAACAGGCTCCGGTTGCGCGTTTCCTGCAAGACCGCGAGTTGGGAATCGGCCTGTTCCTGGCGCGACTTGATGTCCTCCTGGAGCTGCTTCAGAGACTGGTTAGTCTGGGAGACGCTCAGCAGGTTCTTCTTGCCGTCGATGGCGTCGATGACAGGATTCATCTGCACTTGCAGCTCGGCCCGGCGCACGTTGTACTGGGTGGCCAGCAGCGACAACTGGTCCTGGCTCTGGGTAATGGCCATATTGGCTTTCTGGCCCTTAATCTGTTCGTCCACCTGTTCGAGGCCCATTTTGTCTTCATCGAGGGTGGCCTGCAATTCGGAATCGTCGTATTCGACGACCAGGTCTTTCTCGTTAGCCAGGGAACCCGCCGGAGCCAGGGTGGTAACCTGCACGGTGCCGTTGAGGTTCGGCGCCGGGAGCATCAGCGACCGCACCGCGCGCAACTCGCCGCGCGTGAAAGCGCGGATCACGACATCGCCGCGTTGCACCTTGGCGGTAGCGACCTGCTCCTGGTGCGACGGCAGCTTCTTATACCATTGGTAGCCGTACCAGCCACCAGCCGCGAGAATTGCCAGCCCCAATAAACGATAGATTGCCTTTTTCATGAAAACTGTTCCCGCCCGGAACAAACCGAAGCTTGCGCCGGCTTACATTTTCCTCTTGGCCCGCTTGGCCGCTTCCGCCGGACTCTCCAGGGTGACGATCTCGCCTTCCTGGAGGCCACCGGTCACGATCATGTCATCATCGTTGCGTTTGCCTACTTCGATGTTTCGCACCACGAACTGCTTGCCGATCTGCACGTAGACCGCGGGCCTGCCGCCATTGTCGAAACTGGCCCGCGCCGGGATCAGCAGCATATTCGGATCGCGCTCGATGATCACCTGGGCGCTGGAGCTCATGCCCGGCCGCAGGCGCGCGTCGAGATGCTTCAAAGTCGCCCGCGCCGGGAAGGTCTTTTCGGGGGTAGAGCCGCCTTTGTAGACCAGCGCCGCGATCGGGCTGATGTAGTCGAGGGTGGCCTCGAAATCCTTGTCGGGGATGGCATCCACCCGTACCCTGACGCTCTGGCCGAGCTGGATTTTCCCGCGATCCACCTCTTCCAGCTTCAGATCGACGTACAGGGAAGACAGATCGGGAATCTCCACGATTTCCGCGCCATTCCAAACGTTATCTCCCTCTTTGAACGGCGGCAAGGACTGGCCGAAAGTCCCCGAGGAGCGGAAGTTGGGAAGCACAATGGCTACGCCATCGGTGGGGGCGACGAGCTTCATCATGTCCAAGTACGATGAGGCGGTGTCCAGGTCGCGCTGGCCCTTATCCAATCTCTGGTTATTACGGGCGAGATCGGCCTGGTTGCCCACTTGGTGGGCGTTGATGGTGGCCTTTACCTGTTGCATGCTGCCTTCGGCCACGCCCACCGCAATGCGGTTCTTTTCGCCGTTGACTTGAGAGAGCACTTCGGCTTTGCTGGCATCCAGCTTGGCGCTCTCCACGCCGTAAACGGCCTGGATCTTGTTCAGGATGTCGGCTCCGTCGGACATCTTCTGGGTGGCTTGCAACTGCGTGATGTCGCCTTGGATGGAGATGACCTGGGTGGTCTGGCTAATGACGTTCTGTTCCTGCGTGACGGGATCGAATTCCACCACCACGTCACCCTTTTTGACGGGGACGCCGTTTTGCACCAGGTGGGTGATGCGCATGCCGGGCGCCGCCGGCGCCTTCAATATGCTCGAGCGGGGGCTCCGGATATCGCCGCGCGCGTTCACGCTGATCACAAAATCGGCCCGGCGCACGCGGTCCACCGCGACTTCCACTTCGGTAGTGGAGGTGAGGTGGTAGGCCGCGTACAAACCACCGCCGGTGGCTAGCAGGCCGATCGCCCAGGTGATGATTTTGACCCTGCGGGGATGGGACTTCCCGAGGCGCGTTTTGGGTCTTTGATCCTTGGATGCCATAGTTTTTTCTCCGGGCTCCGGACCGGCTATAAAGGCCGCTGGAGGGCCACCACTTCCCCTTTCTGCAAACCCGACTCAATGGCCACGTCAGTGAAGCTGGACACGCCGGTCTGGACTTGTTTCTTGATCCAGCCTTCCGGGCCTTGCACGAAGACGAAAGCACCGCCGCTCTCTTCGAACAGAGCCGCCCGCGGAATCAGCACGGCATTCGTCACCGAGCTCAAGACTACATCCGCGCTCCCGGTAAGATCCGGAATGACGCGCGAATCCGTCTTCTCGACCTTCAACAGAATCGGAATCTCGCCCACGTAACCCGCGCGGAAGGTGCTGGTCTTGGACATGGCCCCGATACCCACCAGAGTGCCGGGGAGGCTCAGATCCGGATAGGCGTCCAGGTGGATGGTGGCCTTCATGCCGAGCCGCAGTCTCTCCGCGTCCACCTGGTTCACGGTCGCGTTGAGAACCATGGAACTGGGGTCGACGATGCTCAGGAACGGCTGCCCGGCGTTCACCTGGTCACCTTCACGAACCTGGCCGTACTCGCCGTTGCGTACGATGCTGGCCATCACCGCAATGCCATCCATGGGGCTCTTGATGGTCATTCGCTTGACGTTGTTGTCGGCGCGCTGCAACTCGATGGCGGACTGCGAGAGAACGAGCTCGGAGACGCGGATCTGGGCCTGCTGAGATACGTTCTGCAAGGGCACTTCGGTCAGCAGTTCTTTGTACTGCGCTTCGGTCTGCTCGACGTTCAGCTTGTACTGCTCCGCCTGGATCGCGGAGCGGACGGGGATCGTTTGCAGATCGAGAAGCGCCTGCTGCCAGGCGGCTTTGGCGGCGCGGACAGTCTGATCCAAGGTTTCCTTACTGGCCGCCAAGTTGGCCATCATTTTCCTGACCGTGAGCTGGGTCTGGATGACGGTGTCCTTGTAGTCGTCCCGGCGCTGCACCTGGTTGGTCGGGTCGAACTCCGCCACCACGTCATCCTTTTTGACCTGGGTACCGGCCTTGGCGAGGTGCAGCAGGATGAGGTTGAAATCGCTGCCTCCAGGACCGCCGGCCGGGCCTGCGCCCAAGCTGCCGCCCATGCCGCCGCGATTCGTATTGGAGCGGCTGCCTTGAATGCGGGGCGCCAGCAGAGCGGCGAAATTCTTCGCGGCGACGGTGCCGGTGATACGCACTTTGCGGTCGAGGTTCCCTACCACCGCGGTAACCGTGGGCACGGTTATGATGGGACCGCCACCGCCGGCGACCGCCGACCGGCTCTTCAAGTAGAGGCCGACGCCCGCTGCGACTACCAGCAAAACAAGCGACATCCACAGCGCTTTCCGGCGCCGGCCCGGCTCGCGTGGAGGAACAACGGTTGGCCGCGGCACCGGCGGTGGTGGCGCGACTGGTTCCCGGCGCGGATCGGGCGCAGGAACGCTACTCGATTGGGGTTGCATTATCCAAACCTTCCAGCCCAGAGGGCCCCGCTACAACAAAAACTAAACAATTCACTGGGAAAGACGGCTTTCGGCCCGCAAAGGTTATGCCTCGACGACCGAAAGTTCCTCTTTTTTAGGATTTATGTAAGTCACATTGGAACGCGCTTACACCGAGCCTGTCAAGCTGGCCCATAAGTGCTAGAAGAGAAAGTCAAAATCGGCTGTGAAGCGGCGGCCGCGATGACCAAAAAAATAGCCGACAGCGGGGTCGGCGATGTTGGCGTGGACGGCCTCGGGATTGAAGTGGTTGGTTAGGTTGAAACCCGACAGCGAGAGACGGACGGAGTACTTGGGGCTGACGCGAATGTCCTTGGACACCCTGAAATCCAAGGAGAAGAAATGGGGAAAGCGGCTGGAATTGGGTATACCGGCGTAGTCCTGAAAGACGTTGAGGGTGGAGTAGGGAAAGCCGCTGCGGTATTCCACAACAGGCGCGATGCGGAAGGCAGCCGGCAGTCGGACGACAGCCCAGGCCAGAAAGCGGTCGGGAAGGCTGGCTGGGAGGTCGGCAACCTGGTTGGAGCGGATGATGGGGGCGGGAAAACTGCTCAGGTAGTTATTGAAATCGTTGAGGTCGCCGCGGGCGCGGCTATAGACATAGGAGAAGTTCAATTGGCTGGACTGACCCTTCAACTGGTAGCGGGCGGTGGCTTCAACTTGGCGGTAGCGAGCGGCGCCAGTACCGGAGAGGAGGTAGCCGCCGGTATCGGTGGCGGGGTCGGGGCCTTCGGTGGTTACGGTGACGAGGCCATCGGCATCGTTCTGGGTATAGCCGATGCGGAGTTTAAGATTGCGGGCGATGGGCTGTTCGACCTGGATGGAACTGATATTACTTTGGGGAGAGAAATTGCCGGGCACGGGACCTTGAAAGATGAGCTCGTGATGGCGGAACACTTCGCCGAGGGTGTTTTTGAAGAGGTACGGTCCGGCGGAGATTTCACCGGTATCGGGGTCGTAGTAAGTGAGGATCTCCCGGGGGTAGCTGGCGAAGCCGTAGATATCGAGGGGGACGCGGTCGTAGAACCAGCCGAAGCCGGCGTGCACAATGGTGGCGGCGCCGGGAAAGGGGGACCAGGAAATGCCGACACGGGGAGCGAGGCGGAAGGATTCCGTGAGTTCCTGAGACTCGACGCGCATACCGAGATCCACGGCCAGGCGGGAATTGAGAACCCAGTGGTCATGGGCGAAGAAGGCATAGCTGAAATCGGATATTTCGAATGGCGCGCCGGAGGTGAAGGTGATGCTCTCAATCAACTGGGCGGCCGGGTTGAGGATGTCTATGGGGTGTTTGGAGACCGACCCGTCCTCGTCGCTAGCGGCGAAATCGGCACCGAACTTGAGGTGGTGAGTACCCAGGTGATGAATGGGTTTGGGGGAAAAGTTGGAGCCGCCAGCGAAACGCGATGCTTCGCGGTTCTGCTGCGCGAAGTAATTGCCACTATTGCCGGTGGGAGTGAGGACGAGATCGGCGGGGCCTTGGCCCCAGACGGAGGCGTCGAAGCGGGTAACGGAGAAGACGGTTTCAAGCAGGCCGCCGAAGACAGTGAGGCGGTCGGCAAGGGTGCCGGTGTAGTTGTGGGTAGTGGCGTCGGGGGCGGTGGACTCCGGGTTGAAGTAGTCGATGTTGACGTACGCCAGGCGCTGGGGAGCGAGGTGGACGGTGGCGGTGACCAAGTGACGGTCGGAGACGATCCAGTCGGCTTGGGCAAAGGAATTAATGCCCTCCTGCTTGGTCTGGTTGAATGGAAAGGGGAGGGTGTAGACGGGGGTTTTGCGGACCTCGAAATCGACGCCTTCGGAGAAATAGAGTTTGCCGGCGATGAGGGGGCCTTCGAAATTGAAGCGGGGGGTGGCATCGCGGAGGCCGCGCAAGTGGTAGCTGCGGATGAAGAAGTCGGGGAGTGGATCGTTCAATTCCCACCTCCATTTTTCGCCGCCGCGGCGGGTTTCGACGGATACCAGGCCGGCCGTAAAGCGCCCGTACTCGGCGAGGAAGGGGGTCTGGTAAACGTTGACGGTTTCGACGCTATCGATGGGGACGGTGAGGCCGAACTGGCCGGTGGCAGGGTCGGTGACGTCGGCGGAGTTGACGATCATGGCGCTGCGGTGTTCGGCGGAAGCGGAGATCATAAGGCCGCCTCCGGGTTCGCGAACGACCCCGGGAATCATGGGGAGGGCGTCGGAAACGGTGGCGGGCTGGCCGGGCAAATCCTTGGCGGCAATGGCGGTGAGGGTGGCAGGGGTGGCGGCCACTTCTTCGACGGGAGAGGTGGAGCTTTGGACTTCGACGGTCTCGCTGTGGCTGATGGTGGGGACGAGGGTCAGTTCGAGCAAGATGGTGCCGCCTGGGGCGAGCGAGAGATCGGGTTTGCGGGCGGTCTCGAAATTGGCTTTGATAGCCCAGATTTCATAGCGTCCGGGCTGGAGAGCGGAGAATGTGGCGCGGCCCTGGGGGTCGGTCTGGACACGTGAAACCAGGGCATGGCCGAGACGCAACTGAAGTTCGACGCCGGCGGCGGGTTGGCCGGAGGAATCGACCACGGAGACACCGATAACCGCACCCTCCGGAGACGCCATTGCGGCGCGGCCGAAAAGAGCCAAGGCTAGAAAGAGTGCGCGCAATCCCATCACCCGCTTCGACAGAGTCCTTACCCTGGGTTTAGCACAATTGAACGGCCACATGTGAGGCTGGTGGAGGCTCATGTTATCGTGAAGACGGTGTCTTCGCCACTCAATTTCCATCTGGAGCAGTATGACGGGCCGCTCGATCTGTTGTTGGACCTGATCCGTAAGCAGCAGATCGACATTAAAGATATCCCCATTGCGACGATCACGGCACAATATTTGGGGTATCTGGACAAGGCGCGGGAGATGGATATCGACCTGGGCGCGGAATTCGTCTACATGGCGGCGACCCTGATACACATCAAGTCGAAGATGCTGCTGCCACGCGATCCGGCGCTGGGCGAGGAGGCGGAGAGCAGCGAAGATCCGCGGCAGGAACTGGTAGAGCGGCTGCTGGAGCACGAGCGGTTCAAGAACGCGGCGGAGATGCTGCAGCAGAAACGGCTGATTGAAGAAAATGTCTGGTCGAACCCGCAAATGAAGGCGTTCGTGCCGGAAGACGACAGCCCGGGCGTGGCCGCGGGGGTCTTCGACCTGGTGAAGGCGTTGAGCGCGATCCTGGAGAGGGCCAAGAACCGGCCGACCTACGAAGTGGAAGGGGCCGATGTGACGGTGTCGGACATGATCCGGTACCTGCGGGAACGATTTTTGGAAGTGGGCGCGAAGGAGCCGGTCTATATTCTGCGGATCTTCGAGCAGCAGCGGACGCGGCGGGCCATGATCGCGCTGTTTCTGGCGGTGCTGGAGATGGTGAGGATGCAAGCGGTAGTGGTGGCGCAGAAAGATCTGTTCGGCGAAATCGCACTACAGCGGCACGAGAATTTCGACGCGGTATTCGCGTCGGGGCTGCCCACGGCGGCCATTGAGAACGACTATATCTAACGAACCAAGCATGGAAGAACTGGAACAGCAACAACCCGGCGCAGAGCCGGAAACCGAAGCCCCGGAAGCCGAAGCGCTGGAAACCGAAGCCCCGGAAGCCGAAGCGCAGGAAAGCGAATCGGCGTCAGCGGTCTCAATGGAAGAACTGATGGCGGCGGACCAGCCGGACGGCAACGCGGCGCCCGAAGTATCGCTCGAAGATGCGCAATTGCAGGCGGTGCTGGAAGCGCTTGTCTATGTGGCGGAGGAGCCGCTCACAGCGGCGCAGATGGCGGTAGCGCTCAGCCAGCCGGTGGAACGGATTCGCGAACGGATGGCGCTGCTGGTGGCGGAGTTCGAGAAGCCGGAACACGGCCTGGCGATTCGCGAAGTGGCGGGAGGGTACAAGCTGGCTACAAAGGCGGAGCATCACGAGGCGGTGCGGAACTTCGTAAAGAGCTTGAAACCGCCGCTGAAGCTCTCATTGCCCGCGCTGGAGACGCTGGCGGTGATTGCCTACAAGCAGCCGGTGACGACGCCGGAGGTTTTGGAAATCCGCGGGGTACAGGGCGGCGGCGTGATCAAGACCCTGCTCGACCGGAAGCTGATTGCCGAAGCGGGCCGCAAGAACGTGATCGGCAAACCGATTCTATACAAGACGACGAAGGAGTTTCTGATCCAGTTCGGGCTGAAGGACCTGTCCGAATTGCCCTCGCTCAAAGAGTTCGAGGAGCTGGGGCGCATGGCGTTTGCGGAGAGCGAGCCCGAGGCGTCAGCCGAGCCGGCGGCCACCGCGGAACAGGCCCAACTGGAATTGGAGGTTCCGCCGGAAGGCGGCGTGGAACCCGAAGGACCGCCAGCGGAAAGTCAGGAGAGCTGATGACCGAAGAGCGGCTGCAAAAAATTCTCTCGCAGGCCGGAGTAGCATCGCGGCGGCAGGCGGAAAAGCTCATGACCGAAGGCCGGGTGACGGTCAATGGGACGGTGGTCACGGAACTTGGGTCAAAGGCGGACATCGAGCGCGACCACATTAAAGTGGATGGCCGGCTGATTCACGCGCCCAAGCGCCAAATCTACGTGGCGCTGTCGAAGCCCAACAACACGGTGACCACAGTGAGCGATCCGGAAGGCCGGGCTACGGTGATGGACCTGCTGCATGGCTTGAAAGAGCGGGTGTATCCGGTGGGGCGGCTGGATTATCACAGCGAAGGGCTGCTGCTGCTGACCAACGACGGCGACCTGGCGAACGCGATTATGTCGGCGGCGACGCACTTGCCGAAGACCTACGTGGTGAAAGCGAATGGACCGCTGACCAAGGACCAGGAGCAGAAATTCCGCGATGGGGTTCCGCTATCCGGGCGGCGCACCCTGCCGGCGGGCCTGAAACTGATTCGCGACGCGGAGAACCCGTGGTATGAAGTGCGCCTGGTGGAAGGGCGCAACAACCAGATCCGCATGATGTTCAAACATTTCGGGCGGCTGGTGGAGAAGCTGCGGCGGGTGCGGATCGGGCCGGTCGAGTTGGGGACCTTGAAGCCGGGCGAGTTTCGTCATCTGACGGTGGAGGAAGTGGCCAAGCTGAAGCGGGCGGTCCAGATCGCACGCCAGGAGCCGCACGGGCGGACAACGGAATGACGCATGGTGAAGCGGCCCATTGAGATCTTCGTCATTGACCATGCGGAGAAGGCCAGCGCAAATTAACCATGAGACCGATTGCGGAGATTCTGAAAACTGCGCGGACCATCGCGGTGGTGGGGCTGTCGCCAAGGCGCTATCGGCCAAGCTACGGCGTTGCGGAGTATCTGCAAAGGGCCGGATACCGTATCATCCCGGTAAATCCGCATGAAACCGAATTGCTGGGCGAGCGCTGCTACCCGGATCTGGAAACGATTCCCGACGCGGTGGACATTGTGGACATTTTCCGGCGTTCGGAGTTCGTGCCCGAGATTGTGGAAGCGGCCATCCGCAAGGGCGCCAAAGTGATCTGGATGCAAGAAGGCGTAGTACACGAAGACGCGGCGCGGCGGGCGGAAGCGGCGGGCCTCGATGTGGTGATGGACCGCTGCATCCTGAAGGACCACCGGCGGCTGGCACAAGTCTGAGCGGGGCGGTGGGTAACCCTGAATCCCGCACCCGCCTTACCAGACGCTACAGGCGTGGGCGGGCGCCATGGGCTGGCCGGGCTTGCAGGAGAATGCCTTCCGAAATTCGGGCATGTTTTCGACCACGCCGTTGACGCGGAACTTGGGCGGCGAGTGCTCATTGGTTTGCACTTGGAGGCGGAGAGCTTCTTCGCGCGTGTTGGTGCACCAGATCTGGCCGAAAGAAAGGAAGAAACGCTGCTCCGGGGTGTAGCCGTCGATTTTGGCGGCCTGGTTGCCGATGGTGTTGAGTAGCGCCATCAGAGCGATGCGTACGCCACCGTTATCTGCGGTGTTTTCGCCGAGCGTCAGCTTGCCGTTGATGAAGGCGCCGGGAGCGGCGGAAAAGCCGCTGTACTCGTCGGCGACGCAGGCGGCGCGCTGCTGGAACTCTTCGGCATCCTGCCTGGTCCACCAATCTTTGAGATTGCCCTGAGCGTCGAACTGGCGGCCCTGGTCATCAAAGCCGTGAGTCAGCTCATGGCCGATGACCATGCCGATGCCGCCGAAGTTTACGGCATTGTCCATGTTGTTATAGAAAAAGGGCGGTTGCAGAATACCGGCGGGAAAGTTGATGTTATTCATCTGCGGGTCGTAGTAGGCGTCCACGGTGGGAGGAGTCATGAACCACTCGCCGCGGTCGACGGGCTTACCGATCTTGCCGAGCACGCGGTGGAATTCGAACTCGCCGGCGCGGAAGGAATTGCCCAGGGCATCATCAGGCTTGATCGTGACGCTGGAATAGTCGCGCCAGCGGTCGGGATAGCCGATTTTGTTGGTGATGGCGTGGAGCTTGACAAGGGCCTGCTGCTTGGTGGCCGGGCTCATCCAGGTGAGCTTCCGGATGTCCTCGGCGAGAGCTTTTTCGAGGGCGTCCACCATTTTGAGGGTGCGCTGTTTGCCTTCGGCGCCGAAGGTGAGGTCGACATATTTGCGGCCGAGGGCTTCGCCGAGTTCACCGTCGGCGAAAGACACGCAGCGTTTCCAGCGGGGCCGCATTTGCTCAGTGCCGGCAAGGGTTTTGCCGAAGAAGCTGAAATTTTCCTGGGCGAACGCGGTGGGCAGCAGCGGCGCCGAGGCGTGCAAGGCATCCCAGGTGAGGTAGGTCTGCCAATCGGCCAGCGGAGCGGCTTCGATTTGGGCGCCGATGGTCTTCACGAAATCGGGATAGGAGACGTTGATATCCGTAAAGCCGGGGGCGGCGCTGGCGGTGAAATATTCGTTCCAGCGGAAAGCGGGCGAGAGCGCCGCCAGATCCTGGCGGCCCATTTTGTGATAGACCTTCTCGGGGTCGCGGCGGGAAACCAGGTCGAGCGAGCCTTTGGCTAGAGCCGTTTCGAGCTTCATGACGGTGGCGGCGTCGGTCGAGGCCTGCTCGGGGGTTTCACCGGCCAACTGGAACATGCGCGCGACGTGGGCGACGTATTCCTGGCGGAGTTCGACTGACCTGGGGTCGTCCTTGAGGTAATAGTCGCGGTCGGGAAGACCGAGGCCGCCCTGGTCGAACTGGGCGATGACCGAGTTGGAGTCTTTGAAGTCCTGGCCGGAGTTGAACTGGAACAGCGTGGCGACGCCCATGCCGTGGAGGCGGGCGATCTCAGCGGCGAGTTGCGACTTGTCCGTTAAGCCGCGGATGCGGGCCAATTCCGGCCGCAGCGGGGCGAGGCCTTTGGCGTCGATGGTTTTCTCATCCATGCAGGCAGCGTAGTAATCGCCGATCTTTTGCGTGACGGCGTCACGGCCGGGCGCGGGCTTGGCAGACTCTTCGAGGATCTGGCGGAGTATGTTCTGATTGCGTTCCTGAAGCTGGTCGAAGCTGCCCCATTCGGCCTGGTCGGCCGGGATGGGATTCTTCTTCATCCATGAGCCGCAGGCGTACTGGTAGAAGTCGAGGCAGGGGTCGGCGGACCGATCGATGGCGGTGAGATCGAAGTGCGCGGGCGTCGAGTTCGGCCGCGCGGGGGGCTGGGCGAAAAGCGCGCCGGCGCATAGCCATGTAACACAAGTGAACTTAAACAAAGGAGTCAACTCCTCCCTACACTGTAGCGGACGGGCAGCGTCAAGAAAAAGCCGGGCGTGGCAGGTGGGCGGCTGGGCTCGGTTAACGCGTCACAGGCAGACCCGTACTTTCCCTTATGTCCACGGCGTCTTGGAGCGGCGCCAGCTACTCATCATCGTGACAAGACTATCGCGCCGCCTCCGAATCCGTTCTGTTACACTCTAGGGAACTATGGGCGGTTTCTAGACAAGTCGCTGTCCCAGGCAGGGGAACATAAGGGCAGTTTGAAACGTGAATTTTGGATGGATTCGTGCTATATTCGCCGAATCTTAAGGCAAAAAAGGAAAACGGATGAACCTGTTCGTCACGAAACCGATCGATTCGCTTCTGCACGAAGCGCAAAGTGATAAAGGTTTGAAACGCAGCTTGGGCGCCTTGTCGTTGGTGACCCTCGGCATCGGCGCTATCATTGGGGCCGGCATCTTCACCCTGACCGGGGTAGCGGCCGCCACACACGCCGGGCCGGCGATGGTCTTTTCGTTTATTCTGGCGGCCATCGGCTGCGCCTTTGCGGGCCTCTGCTACAGCGAATTCTCCACCATGATTCCGATCGCCGGCAGCGCCTACACGTACTCCTACGCGACCATGGGCGAACTGCTGGCCTGGATCATCGGTTGGGCGCTGGTGCTGGAGTACGCGGTGGGGGCCGCTACGGTTTCGGTGAGTTGGGCGGCCACCTTCGATTCCATCCTGCAGTCCTTCGGAGTCGTAATGCCGCGGGCCCTGGTCGCCTCGCCGTTCGCCGCCCAGCCCGGCAGCGTCAACCTCGTGGCGGTGGTCATTCTGTGCATCATCTCGTGCGTTCTGATTCGCGGAATTCGCGAGTCCGCGAGCGTGAACGATTTCATTGTCATCATCAAAGTGGCCGTGGTCATTCTCTTCATCGGGTTGGGTTACTTTTTCATCAATCACAGCAACTACCACCCCTTCGTACCCGTCAACACCGGAAAATTCGGGGCCTTCGGCTGGAGTGGCGTGCTGGCCGGCGCGGGACAGATTTTCTTCGCTTACATTGGTTTCGATGCCGTGTCTACCGCGGCGCAGGAGGCCAAGAACCCCAA
The DNA here is from genome assembly GCA_963842505.1 of Bryobacterales bacterium. GTDB lineage: Bacteria > Acidobacteriota > Terriglobia > Bryobacterales > Bryobacteraceae > PALSA-129. The sequence goes on along the minus strand of CAWJGZ010000001.1, from coordinate 888,044 downwards.
GCGCGACATGCCTATCGGCATCATCGGCTCGCTCGCGGTCTGCACAGTTCTCTACATCCTCTATTCGCTGGTGCTCACCGGGATCGTGAACTACAAGGACCTCAACGTTGCCGCGCCGCTGGCCGTGGCCGTCGACCAGATGAAGAAATACCCATGGATCGGCTTCATTATGAAGCTGGGATCGTTGTGCGGGCTGACCTCCGTGATGCTGGTCATGCTGTTGGGCCAGTCGCGGGTCTTTTATTCCATGTCCAAGGACCGCCTGCTGCCCAAGCTGTTTTCCGAACTGCATCCGAGATTCCGCACGCCCTGGAAATCGAACATGCTGCTGATGGTCTTCGTGTCCCTGGGGGCGGCCTTCATCCCGATCGACAAACTGGGCAACATCACCAGCATCGGGACGCTGTTTGCCTTCACGGTGGTCTGTATCGGGATCATGATCATGCGCAAGAAGAACCCCGATCTGCCCCGCCCCTTCCGGACTCCGCTGGTGCCGCTGGTGCCGATTCTCGGCGTGGTAGTGAACCTGGGATTGATGGCAGGCCTGGGAGCCATCACATGGACGGTCTTCCTGAGTTGGATGGTGATTGGGCTGTGTATTTATTTCACTTACAGCCGCCACACCAGCTTGCTGCAACAGAAGTGAGGAAACTGTCACCGGCACAACGCTGGGGAGAATAGGTCCTCAGCCGAGAAACGCCAGCTTGCGGGCGCTGAAATTCGCCAAGTTGGGGAATATCGAGTTCATGGCGCTATCGGGGATCCCGAACCAGGAGCACAGGGTCGCTCCGTATTGATCGATGGACGTGGTGGGAATCCACCGGCCGCGCACGTCGGTGTCGTCCGGACCGCCCAGTTCGAAGGTAGGAAACGTTCCATAGATTTGGCCGCCCTGCACGGCCCCGCCGAGCACCAGGTGATGTCCGCCCCAGGCGTGGTCGCTGCCGTTTCCCGTGGTGGGTTGGAAGGTACGGTTGAAGTCCGATTCCGTGAACGTGGTGACGTTCTGCGCCATGCCGAGTTCCTGCGTGGCGTCGTAGAAGGCGGCGAGGCCCTGGCTCAGTTCGGGATATAGCGTGTTCAGCGTGCCCAACTCACCGGTGTGGGTATCGAAGCTGCCGATCGAGCAGAAGAAGACCTGACGCTCCATGCCGAGATCGGCCTGCACCTGAATGACCTGGGCCACCTGCTGAAGCTGCTGGCCCAGACTGGTGGTGGGGAACCGGGTCTTGAGCGGCGCGGCTTTGGCGAGCGCGGCGGCCAGCGCCTTGGCGTCGGCCATGCTCATCGACATGATGGAGTTAGCCGCCTGCGCGAGCGATGCGCCGCTCGACAGGGTCAGTAGATTCGTGAAAGCATCCAACCGGGCTTGCGAAGCAGCCGAGCTATTGAAACCGGCGAGTTGCAGGGATCCGCCGGGAGAGATGGCGATCATTTGGGTCTTCACCCCGGAACCTTCCAGGGTATTGCCAGCCACCGAAAGAAAAGTGGGGAATGTGGAGGAATTCAGGCCCTGCGCCTTGACATAATCAGCCACGCGGCCGCCCCAACCGGTCGGGCTGTTGCCTTGCGCCACGGAGGTCTGCCACTGCTGCTGCTGATCCGCGTGCGAAAAGAGATTCGATGGGATGGGCACCTGGGCCGCCTGATACTGAGCGCGGGTGATCGGCTGGACCAGCGAGCCGACGTTGGCGACTACCGCCAGTTCCTTGGCCGCAAACATGCTGGCGACTTCGGCCAGCGGCGAGAAGAAACCGTACGGCGCGCCCGAAGCGCTTTGCACCTGGGTTAAAGAACCGCTTGGCAGAGCGAGCGAGGCGCGCGCGGCCAGATACGCCTTATAGCTGGCGTCATCCATGGGGATGATGGTGTTATTCGAGTCATTGCCGCCGTAGAGGAATACGCAGACCAGAGCGCGATAATTCGAACCCGTCTGGGCAAGCGCGGGGATCTCGGCGAAGCGCCGCAAGACCAGCGTCCCCAGCGAGGCGGCCCCAATGCCAATGAAATTTCGTCGTGAAAGCATTTCATCCCTCCTATTGAACGATCTGGTACTCGCTCGCAGTCAGTACGGTATAGAGTGCGGCCTGCGCCTGGGCCTTCGCCCCGGTAGCCGCGCTGGCCGCGCTGATCGCGGCCGCCCGCAGATCATTTGACATCGCCTGATGCAGGAATGCGTAATCGATATAGTCAACCATTGCACTCAGGTTGCTTCCAGCCGGCAGGAACGGAGTAAGATCTACGGTTGTGCTCTTATCCAAGGCTCCATATAGAATCGTATTGATTATGTCCGCGCGATTGGCCGCGGTCTGCGTGGAATCAATTTGAAATTCGGGCGCGGGATCGCCATTCTCCAACCTGTACAGCGGCGAAAAGTAACTGAAGACGGTCGGCGAATAGAATAAGTCTTCTCCCAACTCGGAGGCGTACTGGTAGATGGCGCTCGACGATCCCAGGGTGGCGTTCAGTCCTCGCAGGAGATTCGCCAGGAACAGGACGGGTTCGCGCAGGTGGCCGAAGTCCGGATTGGGAGCCGCGCTCGGGTCGTCGGCGGCGCGGGCTTCGGGATCCGTCAAAATGGCTGTGATCACCGATTTCATATCGCCGCGGACGCCGGCGCCATCATTCAGGAACGCGCTCGAGACACGCTGAATGTATGCCGGGCTGGGATTGCTGGTCACCAGGTGCTGGATCAGTTGCTTGCTGACGAATGGGGCCATAGTGGGCTGCGCCAGCAGGGCGTCCAGAACCGAATCGAGATCCTGCTCAGCAGTTTGGCCGGCGGGGATGGTTGCGCCTCCAATGATAGCTTTCGAGGTGGTGTCGTGGTCGGCCTCCACGGCGAACATCTGGCCGAAGTAGTAGGCCGGATTGTCGGCCTTCGGCGTGGCGTTGGGCGCGGTGGGATAAGTCCATCCGGTAAGAGCTTTGGCGGTGTTAGTCACCACTGCCTGGTCGTAAGTGGGAATCGGGTTGTTGTTGGAATCCAACACGGCGCTGCCATCGGAATTGAGCTGCGTCAAGCCAACCGTGAATAATTGCATGAGTTCGCGGGCGTAATTCTCGTTAGCGGACGTGCCTGCGGTCGCATTGCCCTTGTTATTGTTCGCCATGTTGAGGTAGTTGCCCATGGCCGGACTAAGAGTGAGCGCCTTCATGATGTCGCGATAGTTGCCGAAGGCGTTGTCTCGGAACAGACGCCAATAGGGAGGGAACGCGTAAGCGTACCTGGTGGAAACGGCCGAAACCACCCACATTTGCGAGAGCGCAAAGGCGACCCGCTGGCGGAGCTGATCCTGGCCCGTGACCGCGTTTTGGAAAAATGCGGCCTGAACGGGCGTGAGGTCACGGTTGGGCATCCCGGTTGAGGCGTCGAGGATTGGCTGATCCGGCAAATCCGATGTATTCAAAGCGAATTGCGACTTTAGCCAACTGGCGATTCCCGCCTGCTGCAACTGCGTAATCGAAGCGGGCGTGGGACCCCAGGCGGCTTGATCAAGGAAGCGGGCGGCGGCCCGGCCGGTGAGCGCGACGGAGGATTGCGCATCCATCGCCTGGGCCCCAAACGTGGCGGCAAACACAAAGAAAACGGAAAGCTGTTTCATGAACCCCTCCGGAACCTACATGAATGAGGAAACACCGCCGGCGGGCAAAAGTGTCGGAGACTTGCGAACGAGTGATTGACAAAAGTTAGAGAACCGGCCAGGCGGCCGGTTCTCTAATGAGAATCTCGCGAATATCGTACTTGGCCCAGGAAGCCTGAACCATCAAGCAACGCGTATACTGCTACAGCTTGTAACCTTCCCAGCGGGCCACCACGGCGCTGGCCAGACAGTTGCCCAGAACGTTGATGCCGCTGCGGGCCATGTCGAGGATGGCGTCCACACCGAGCAGAACAGCTATACCTTCCATGGGTAAGTGAAACGTGGCCAGAGTGCCCGCCAGAATAACCAGCGAGGCTCGGGGGATGCCGGCCACGCCTTTGCTGGTGAGCATCAGCGTCAGCATGATGGCCAGTTGCGTGCCAATTGCGACGTGCTGACCGCCGGCTTGCGCCACGAACATGGCGGCCACCGAAAGATACACTGCGCTGCCCACCAGGTTGAAGCTGTAGCCGGTGGGGATCACGAAGCCGACAATGTGCTTGGGCACCCCGAATTTTTCCATGTTCTCCATCGCCAGCGGCAACGCGGCCGCGCCCGATGAAGTGGAAAAGCCGATTACGAAAGGCTCGCTTACGGCGCGGCAGAACTTGCCCAGGGGAATGCGGAAGATCCAGACACTGGGCAGAAGCACGGCCAGAATACACAGGACCGCGGAGCCGTACATCGCCAGGATCAGCTTGCCGAGGCCAAACAGCACTCCGATGCCCTTGCTGCCGATGGTGACGGCGATGGCGGCGCCCACGCCGAATGGGGCGAGGTACATGACGTACCAGGTGAATTGGTACATCACCTCGGCCAGCGAGCCGCAGAACTTGATGACCGGCTCGGCCTTGGCGCCAATGGCGGCGCAGGCAGCGCCGAACAGGAAGGCGAAGACCACGATCTGCAGCGCGTCGTTGCGCGCCAGCGAGTCGAAGACACTGGCCGGGAACGCATTTTCCAGCTTGAAGGTGCTTTGCGACACGGGAACGGCGGCTTCCGCGGCGGTGCGGGCGATAGGGAATCCCACGCCCGGACGCGACAGGTTCACTACGGCGAGGCCCAGAAGCAGCGCCAAAGTAGTGACGACTTCAAAATAGACGATGGACTTGAGGCCGATGCGGCCCATCTGTTTGAGGTCGCCCGAGCCGGCGATCCCATAGACCAGGGTGGCGAAGACCAGTGGCGCAATGATGGAGCGGACGAGGGCCAGGAAAATGTGGCTGACAGGTTCGAGATAGTGGGCGAAGCCGGGCGCAGCCGCGCCCACGGCCACGCCGGCGGCCATACCGATGAAGATCCAGGTAGCGAGCGAAGGGTGTTTCATCTTTCTCCCCATTTGAGTTTCTGGCGCAGCACGTCGAAGAACATCTGGCGCGGCGGGCGGATCAGGTGCAGGGTGTATTGAGTGCTGTGGCAAACCAGCGTGTCATCACGGCGGATGGGTGCGCCCACCTGGCCGTCGATGGTGAGGAAGACGCTGTCATCGGGGCTGCGGGAGGTAACGCGAATGACGCTGGTTTCGGGCACGAGTACGGGACGGTTAGTGAGCATATGGGGACAAATGGGGGTGAGGCAGATAGTGGGGACGGAAGGGAAAATGATGGGACCGCCGGCGGAGAGCGAATAAGCCGTGGAGCCTGTGGGTGTGGCGATGATGAGGCCGTCGGCTTTGTAGGCGCACATGAATTGTTGGTCGACGTAAACGTCGAGATCGATCATGCGGGCGATATCGAACTTGCTGAGTACGGCGTCGTTCAGGGCGTCATAAGAAGAGACCACCTGGTTGCCGCGGTGGACTTCGGTGTTCAAGAGGCGGCGTTTGGCGACGCGATGCTCGCCGCGGAAGGCGCGTTGCAATTCGGAAAAGAGCTCCTCGACCGTGATGGCGGTGAGGAAGCCAAGCCCGCCGAGATTGACGGGGAAGAGCGGGATTTCGCGGCGGCCGATGGCGCGGGCGGCGGAGAGCAAGGTGCCGTCGCCGCCGAGCACGATGACCAGGTCGCAGCCTTCGGGGACTTCCTGGCGCGGCATACCGGTGGCGTGTGCGTAAGCGGCGGTTTCCAGATCGATGCGGGCGGCGAGGCCGCGGCTGCGCAGCCATTCGAGCAGCTTGGGCACCAGCTCGACAGCGGCCGGAACGTTGGGCTTGGAGATGACTCCGATGGTCTTAGCCCGCATTTCTCACCAGCTTTCTGCTACGACGCGTGATCAGGCCGCGTCTCCTTCGTTGCGCTTGCTCAGCGTGCTCGACATACTGTTCAAGTATGCCTGCGCGCGTTGAGCGGCGCGCGCCTCGTATCCGCAGCCTGCTGACGCGCCTCGCGACGAAACCTGGTGAGAAAAGCGGGCTAATGTTCAGCATGGAGGAGAAACTCCTGGTTCCCTTCGGCGCCGAGGATCGGGCTGGCCATAATAGCCGTTTGGAATCCGAATTTCCGCACGGCTTGGGTGACGCGTTCACACGCGGCCTGGTGGAGTTGCGGATCCCGGACGATACCGCCCTTGCCAACCTGGCCCTTGCCGACCTCGAACTGCGGTTTGATCAGTATAACCATTTGCCCGGCGGGGCATAAGAGGGGGACGGCAGCGGGAAGGATGAGGGTGACGGAAATGAAGCTGACGTCGCAGCACAAGAAGTCGACCGGCTCGCCGATGTCGTCGAACTGGAGCCGCCGGGCGTTAATACCTTCGTGAAGCGTCACGCGGGGATCGGTGCGGAGCTGCCAGGCGAGCTGGCCGGCGCCGACATCGACAGCGTGGACGCGGGCGGCGCCGGACTGGAGCAGGACGTCGGTGAAGCCGCCGGTGGAAGAGCCGATATCGAGACAAGTTTTGCCGGCAACGTCGATGGCGAAATGCGCGAGAGCGGCGGCGAGTTTAAGGCCGCCGCGGCTGACGTAAGGCGGGCGGGCGAGAATTTCGACGGCGGCATCTTCGGCGACGGGCTGGCCGGGTTTGGAAGCTTTCTGACCGGCGAGCAGGACCTCACCGGCCATGATCATGGCCTGGGCTTTTTCGCGGGATTCGACGAGGCCGCGCGAGACGAGGAGACGGTCGAGACGGAGCTTCATGCGCCTGTTGCACGCATTCTAGGCGGCAAATTCCACATAGTCGACGGAGGAGTTGGGTTCGGGAATGGCTTCGCCGTGGGTCCGCAGGGCTTCTGAATGAAACTCGATGGCTTCGGCGATAAGCATACGCACTTCAGCCTCAGTGTCCCCGACAACGGCGCATCGCGGGATATCAGGAGGATACGCACCGAAACTGCCGGGGCCCCGCTCGATGATGATGGCGTGCCGTCTGGCGCTCATTTCAGACCTGACTGTTCCAGTATAGCGTTAACCCTCATTTCTCACCAGCCTTCCGCCGTGGCGCGGGAGAAGGCCGCGCGTCATGACTTGCGCTGCACGATCAGGTCGGCCATCTCGTGCAGGCGGGTGGCTCCGCCGCCGAAGAGGCTAAGGACCTGGTGAGCGCGGGCGCATTCCTCCACCGCCATGCGGTGAGAGGCTTCCAGACCGTAGACGGCGGGGAAAGTGATCTTGTGCTGCGCGGCGTCCTTGCCGGCGGTTTTGCCGAGTGCTTCGGAAGATTCTTCGACATCGAGGATGTCGTCCACAATCTGGAAGGCCAGGCCGATGTGCTCGCCGTAGCAGGAAAGCGCGGCGTATTGCTCGTCGGGGGCGGAAGCGTAAATGGCGCCCATGCGCAGGCTGGCGCGCAGCAAGGCGCCGGTCTTGGCGCGGTGAATGGTTTCGAGCAGTTGGGCGTCGGGAGGTTTGCCTTCGCCTTCGAGATCGGCCACCTGTCCGCCGATCATGCCGCCGACGGTGCCGGAAGCGGTGGAAAGCTCGGCGATGAGGCGGGTCTTGCGATCGTCCGGGATGGGGAGCTGGGCGAGCACCTGGAAGGCGACGGTGAGCAGGGCGTCGCCGGCGAGGATGGCCATGGCATCGCCGAAGACTTTGTGGTTGGTGAGCTTGCCGCGGCGGTAGTCGTCGTTATCCAGGGCGGGCAGGTCGTCGTGAATCAGCGAGTAGGTGTGGATGAGCTCGAGCGAGCAGGCGCAGGCGGCCACGCCATCGACAGCCGGAGAGACAGCGCGCGCGGCTTCCATGCAAAGAATGGGACGGATGCGCTTGCCGCCGGCGAAAAGGCTGTATCGCATGGCGCGGTGAATGGTGGCGGGCGGCGTGGTCTCCGGCGGGACGAGGCGGTCGAGTTCGGCATCGACCAGTTTCTGTTGCTGGGCGAGGTGTTCGCGTAGGGTCATGCGTTCTCGGATTTTTCGGGGCTGAACGGTTCGGCGGCGATTTTGCCCTCTTTGCGGATTAGCATTTCGACGCGCGTTTCGGCCTCTTCCAATTGTTTGCGGCAAGCTTCGCTGAGGCTGACGCCGCGCTCAAAGAGCTGGATGGAGCGCTCCAGGGAAAGGTCGCCGGCTTCGAGTTCCTTGACTACTTTTTCGAGCTCGTCGAGGGAAGTTTCAAAGGACTCGGCCGACCTGGCGCCGGTGTCTTGATCCGCCATGGAGTTATTCTAACAGGCGTTGCGCGGGGCGAATCGAGGTGAATCCGCCAAGCTGCGAACCGGCGCCGCATCTCCTGTGGGGGCGCGACACAAGAGTGGATAAGCGCAGCCCCCGGCACGGAGGCGCGAGCGTTGGCAAGCGGCCGTCACGCAGCCTGGAGCTGGCCGCTCGCTGACGCTCGCGGTTCGGTGCCGAGCAGTTCGCACGTTTAGAATCGCCTTTTATGTCGGACACCGATCTCCTGTTTGCAATCGTCTCAGCGTCTCTGATACTATCTAGTTGGCAGATCGGAATCCTCTCCTTGAAGTGCCGCACATCCATCCTACGGAGTAAAATATCAACTGAATGAGCTTTACCGTTTTTCTTGGCAATCTCCCCACCTGGGTCACCGCCGATGACATCAAACAATGGTTGGCCGCCGAAGATCTCGTAGCAGATTCAATAAAGGTGATCCGAAACCACGAAACCCAGGAGTCCAAAGGCTTCGCTTTCGTCGAAGCGCCCACCAGCGACGAAATGCAATCGATCATCCGCCGCTTTGATCGGGCTCCTCTGGAAGACCGTTTGCTGCGCGCTAATCCCGCCCAGCCACCTAAAGGCAAGGATGTTCCGCGCGGTTCACAATCGTCCGCCGGCGGCGCATCCGGCAACCGCGTTCCCCCCAGACCAGACCGCAAACGGCGCGGCGGCAAGGACCGTGAACAGTCTCCGCGCAGCGCTTTTGCGACTGAGCTGGCCAAAGTTCTGTAGTCCCGGCCCCACCCTCCGCAAGGTGCGGTCCCGCAGATCCGTAGGGCTGCACACCTGTGAACCACCCGCACATCGGCCTCTAAAGCATCCCTTTTGGTTGCAACGGTTTGCAATTGGCTCTCAGCGTGCTTTTCAGGGCAGCATGAAATACCCCTGGCTGGGTTGCCTTCTGCTTTGCCGCCTCCTGGTGGCCGCGCCGCAGGATACCGATGTCAATGTGAATACCCGCTACACGGTGGAATCCGTGATCCTCTCCGGCAAGGGCTGGACCACCAACTTGCGCTCCGAAACCACCGACAAGATCAGCCTCGGCCTGCGCCATGAATTGGTAGCCCTGATCGGCCAGAAGTTGAACCCAGCCGGCCTGGATGCGCTGGCCTCCAATCTGAAGAAGGAGTTGAGCGCGCGCGAGGTCACGCACCGGGTGGTCCGTGGCGAGAACCCCGAGGAGGTGCGCGTCGAATTTGAAGTCAAGGCCGCCAAAGTCTCGGCCGATCTCAACCTGGACCAGTTCGTCTACGATGGCAAGCAGGGCTGGAGCGGCAGCGGCGCGGCCGGCCTCACCACCGGCCCGCATTCGTTCTCCCTGGGACTGGTCAGCGACGGCGACTGGCTGGACGAGCGCTACGCAGGTTTCCGCGCGCGCTACGATGACAAGCGCCTCCTCAGCGACCGCGTCAGCTTCCGCTTCCAGGTGGAGAGCTATCACGATCAGTGGAACACCAGCACCTTGACCGCGCTGGCCGCCCATCCCGACTCGACTTCCGAAGCTTACCGCGCGCGCCAGAACTTCCAGCCTTCCGTCACCATCGCGCTCGCCAAACCTCTCACCCTGGAAGTCGGCGCGCGCATGGAGCGTTTTGAAAATGAAGATCCGGCCGCGGGTACGGTGGACTCCGACGCTTTGATTACTACTCTGCGTTATCATGGGCGCCTGGAGGATTCCGACAGCCAGCAGGATCTGGACGCAGATTGCACTCTGCACGCGGCCACCAGAGCCTTAGGCAGTGATTTTGTGTACTCCATGCGCACCGCCGGCGTGCGCTACCAGTTCCGCCACGGCAAGCATGTGGTGTCCGATAATGCCTGGATCGGCATGATCCTGGGCCGTGCGCCCTTGTCCGATCGCTTTGTTATGGGCAATACATTCTACTTGCGTGGATGGAACAAGTACGAGATCGACCCACTTGGCGGTAACCGCGCGGTGCACAACTCCGTCGAATACCGATATGGCCCGCTCCAGGTCTTTTACGATGCTGGAGCCATTTGGGACGCCGGGCAGCAGGCCACCCCCAGGCAATCGCTCGGGGTGGGTGTGCGCGAATCGGCTTTTGCTCTTGCTGTAGCTTTTCCGGTACGATCCGGCCATATAGAACCGATTTTCATGATGGGCATTCTTCCCTGATGCTTGAACCCTCGCGGGGTTCACCGATGAGCCGACGTAGCTGGCTCCTGGCCGGCCTGGCGGCTTCTGTATTCCGCGCGCGGGCCGCCGATTCATTAGCCGTCACCTTCGATGGAGACAATCTCCACATTGCTTCGCCGGACTTGCATTTCCTTACGGGCAAGCCCCTGCAACGCTTGACGGATGGCGGCACGGTGGTCTATTTAGGACGCCTCACGCTCTTCCGCGATGCCTTCCTCACCCCCTTTCGGCGTACCGACGCCCGTTTCGTGGTGAGCTACGATATTTGGGGAGAGGACAAGTTCTCCGTGACCATGCCGGAGCCTACGCCGCGCACCGTTCTTCTGCCGGCCTCCAAGGCTGAAGCCTGGTGCATGGAAAACCTTGCCGTCAACGCCTCCGGTTTGCCCCCCGACCGCCCTTTCTGGCTGCTCCTCGACCTCAGAACCGTTCCGCACAAGGATCTCTCCCAGGTGCTCGGTGATTCCGGCATCAATATCAAGAACTTTTTCATCGAGTTCTTTAGCCGCCAACCCGGCACCGACGATCCCCAGTGGACCCGGCAGGCTGGGCCGCTGCGGCTGGCAGATCTGGTCCGCACGTCCGGCCGGGGGAAAATCGGGTGAACCGGCTCCGCAACAAGCTGATTCTCATCTTTCTGGCCGCCACGCTCGCGCCTCTGGCCGCCACCATCTGGTTCACGGCCTCTCTGCTCGAGCCCACCGGCCTGATCCGCGCCACGGCTGAAGTCGACGCGCTTTCCAAGTCTCTGCTGCGCACCAGCCAGGAGTTCTACCATCGCGCCTGTGACGATCTGAAGCAACAGGCCCAGGCGGGCGGCGTGCAACCCCTCAAGTACACCTCCGCCTTCCGTTCCACCTGGCCCGAGGCGATCCGCTCTTTCGCCGAATCCGCGGAAGCCGAACGCTTCCTGCCCGCGGGCGATGAGGGCGACAGCCTGCTTTATCTGGTGCGCCACGGGGACGACATCTGGACCTACTCCGCATCGCTAGGCGGAGTGGCCACCGAGCGTCTCCAGCGCGAAATCGGGGTGGCCCGCGATCTGGCGGACGCCTCCCAGGAGCGCGATCTCCGCCGCGGCTTCCGGCTCACCTACATCCTGCTGGCCGCGGCCTTCTGGCTCACCTCGCTCGCTTTGCTGGTCTACATGGCGCACCGCATCAGCCGCCCCATCCAGCAATTGACCGCCGGGCTTTCCAAACTGGCTTCCGGCGACCTGGCCGCCCGCGTCCCGGCGCCCGGCGACGACGAAATCGGCCGCGCCATCCAGGCCTTTAACCACATGGCCGACAAACTCCAGGAGAGCACCGAGCGCCTGGTCTACCTCCGCCAACTCGCCAGTTGGCAAACCCTGGCCCGCAAGATGGCTCACGAGGTGAAGAACTCGCTCACGCCCATCCGCCTCACGGTCGAAGAGATGATGGCCCGCTACAACGAAGCCGACCGCGCTTTCGTCGAGCAGGCCGCCCAGATCGTGGTGGATGAAATTGAAACTCTGGAGCGCCGCATCCGCTCCTTTTCCCAATTCGCCACCGAGCCGCCTGTGCAGCCCGGTGAGGTGGACGTCAATTCCCTGCTCCAGGAGCGCATCGCTTTCCTGCGCTCCGCCCACCCCGAAGTGGTATACGACTGCCGCTTGTCCGGCCACGTCCCGCACGTGGTTGCCGATCAGGATCTCATCAAAGGCATCCTCACCAATCTGCTGGAAAATGCCGCTGAGGCGGCCGGCGAAGGCGGGCGCATCCTGGGCGTCACGACGGAGCAGCAAGGCAGGGTGGCCATCGAAGTGCACGATTCCGGACCCGGGCTCAGCGAACAGGCGCGCGCCTCTCTCTTCCAGCCCACCATTTCATTCAAGAAGCGCGGCATGGGATTGGGCCTTTCCATCGCGCGCAAGAGCGCGCTTTTGTCCGGCGGCGATATCGAACTCGTGAAAGGAGAACTGGGCGGCGCGGGATTCCGGGTGCTGCTGCCGGTTGTTACCAATGGCTTCCAAACGTTTGCTGATCGTGGATGATGAGGAGAATATCGGCCGCTCCCTGCGCATGATTCTGGAGCGCGAGGGCTACGCCGTCAACGTCTGCCGCTCGATGGCGGATTTCGCGCGCCATCCCGACGCCCAGCGCGCGGACGCCTACCTCTTCGATATGAAGCTGCCCGACGGCAACGGCATCGACCTGCTCAAGACCGTCCGCCAGAACGGCGCCGCACCCGCAATCATGATTTCCGGCCACGGCACGATTGCCGATGCCGTGGAGGCCACGCGCGCCGGCGCTTTCGACTTCCTGGAAAAGCCGCTCAGCCGCGACCGCGTACTGCTGGCCATCAAGAACGCGCTGGAACAATCCAGCCTGCGCCAGGAGAACGAGCGTCTGCGCGAACTGGTGGGCGGCGCTCCCAAAATGATCGGCTCCACGCCCGCCTGGATGCGCGCCGTCGAGCAGTCGTCGCTGGCCGCCCGTTCCGATGCCCGCATCCTGCTGATCGGCGAATCCGGCACCGGCAAGGAGTTGCTGGCCGCGCACATCCATCACACCAGCCCTTTTTCCGGCGGACCCTTCGTCAAAGTCAACTGCGCCGCCATTCCCACCGAACTGCTTGAAACGGAGCTCTTCGGCCACGAAAAAGGTTCTTTCACCGGCGCCACCGCCTCACGCCGCGGCAAGTTCGAACAGGCCGACGGCGGCACCATCTTCCTCGACGAAGTCGGCGATCTGCATGGCGCTTCCCAGGCCAAGCTGCTGCGCGTCTTGCAGGAAGGCGAGTTCCACCGCGTGGGCGGCGAGCAGATTATCCGCGTGGCCGTGCGCGTGATCTCCGCCACCAACCGCGACCTGGCCGGCATGGTTGCCCAGGAGAAGTTTCGCGAGGATCTGTATTACCGCCTCAACGGCGTCCCCATCCGCGTCCCCTCGCTGCGCGAGCGTCCCCACGATATCCGCCTGCTGGCCGAATATTTCCTGGAAGACTTCTGTAGCCGCAACAATTTCCGCCGCAAGATGCTCGACGAAACCGTCTTTCCCCTGCTCGACAGCTACCCCTGGCCGGGCAACGCGCGCGAGCTCCGCAACGTGATCGAACGCATGGCCATTCTGACGCCAGGCGACCGGCTGACCCGCGATTCCATTCCGGTGGAGATCCGCGTGCAGCGCGAAACCGGCCCCAAGTCCACCATTCAGGAGGCCCGCGAATCCGCCGAGCGCGAGCACATTCTCCGCGCCCTGGAGGAAACCAGTTGGAACGTCTCCGGCGCTGCCCGCACTCTCGGCATGGAACGCACCAACCTGCACAAACGCATTCGCGCCCTGGGCCTGACGCGCGGGAAATAGGCTGGCGCGGAAACACCGCCAGCGTGGTGGGCGGTCGCGGGCTCGAACCGCGGACCTTCTGGGTGTAAACCAGACGCTCTGACCGACTGAGCTAACCGCCCTCCGGGGGCTCGCCTTTGAGTTTATCAAACAGCGGCATCACCCAGACCGGTTGTGCCACAATCAAGCAATGATGCGACGCCTTCTCATTGTCTCCGTTGCGCTTATCCTGCTGGCCGGCGCGGCCGCGGCGCAAACACCCAGCAGCGGGAAACGGGTGCACCGCCTGCTCATCCATAACGCCACGGTGGTGGATGGCAACGGCACTCCCGCCAGCGGGCCCAAGGACATTCTCATCGAAGATAACACCATCGCCGACGTGATCGCGCTCGATCCGGTGGCTCTGAGCCGCGGCGGCGGACGGCGCGGACCGGCGCCCGACGCGGTGATCGACGCTACCGGCAAGTACGTGCTCCCCGGGCTCATCAATGCTCATGCCCATCTGCAGGAGGAGCGCGGCGGCAAGCCGCAACCCATCGAGTATGAGCTCGATATCTGGCTGGCCTGCGGCATCACCACGGTGCGCGACGTCGGCAGCGACACGCGCCGCGCGCTCGAACTCCGCCAGCAAAGCGCCGAGGGCAAGATCGCCGCGCCGCGCATTTTCGTGTATCCGATGTTCGGGCGGCCGCGCGATGCCCAGGCGGCCGTGGCGCGTGTTCGCGAGATCAAACAGATGGGCGCCGACGGCATCAAAATCCTCGGCATCGACCGCGACACCATGGAAGCCATGGAAAAGGAAGCGCATGCGCTGGGGCTTCCCGTGGCGCACCACGCCGGCGTCGAAGAAACCAACGCGTGGGACGACATCAAGTTCGGCACCACCAGCATCGAGCACTGGTACGGCATTCCGGACGCCGCCATCGAAGCCGGCGTGCAGAACTTCCCGTCCACTTACAACTACAACAACGAGACCGACCGCTTCCGCTACGCCGGCCATCTGTGGCGCGAAGCCAATCCGCAGCGGCTCACCAAGGTGCTGCAAGCGATGGTGGACGCGCACGTGGCCTGGGACCCCACGCTTGATATTTACGAGGCCAGCCGCGACCTGCAGCGCGCGCAGACGCAGCCCTGGTTCGCCGATTATCTGCATCCCACGCTGGAAGAGTATTTCCGCCCCAACCCGTCCAACCACGGTTCCTATTTCATCGGGTGGACGTCCACCGACGAGACTTTCTGGAAAGAGAATTACCGCCTGTGGATGGCCGCGCTGCGCCAGTTCGACCGGCTGGGCGGCTTGATCGGCATGGGCGATGACGCCGGTTTCATTTACCAACTGTACGGCTTCGGCTACCTGCGCAACTTCGAACTGCAGCAGGAGGCCGGCTTCCATCCGCTCAAGATCGTCCAGCAGGCCACCGGCAACAACGCCAAAATCCTGGGCCAGGAAAATCACCTGGGCCGCGTGCGAGCCGGATGGGCCGCCGATCTGATTGTGGTGAACGGAAACCCGCTGGAAAATTTCAAAGTGCTCTATCCCACCGGCGTGGATGAGATCCGCGATGGCAAAACGGTGCACACCGGCGGCGTGGAATGGACCATTAAGGACGGCATCCCGTATCACGCGCCGGAACTATTGGCGCGCGTGAAAGAGATAGTGGCGCAGGCGCGGAAAGCCAACCCCGCCACAAAGTGAAAACCAACTGGTGTTAAAGAACCGGCGGCAAAGACCGCCGGCGCTACAAAATCGAGAACGTGCGCTACCGCAGATTCTCGTTAAACCACGCGATCATGCGCAGCAGCACGTCTTTCTGATGCTCCGGCTTGTGGAAAGAATGGCCCTCGTTGGGATAGACCACCATCTGCGTCTTCACTCCCAGCGTCTTGAGCGCGTGCCAGAATTCGTAGGATTGCGGGGCGGGACACTCGCCGTCGCGGTCGCCTACCACGATGAGCGTCGGCGTCTTCGCTTGCTTGATGAAGCCGATGGCGGACATTTTCGCGTAGACCGCGGGGTCGTCGTAGACCGACGCTCCGAAGTACGGGATCATCCACGTGTCGATGGCGTTCTGGCCGTAGTAACTTTGCCAGTTGGAGATGCCCGCGCCAGCCACGGCGGCCTTGAAACGGTTGGTCTGAGTGACGGCGAACATGGTCATGAAGCCGCCGTAGCTCCAGCCGGTGAGGCCGATGCGCCGCGGATCGATGGGCGCCGAGCGTAGGGCTTCGTCCACGCCGGCCAGGATGTCACGCAGATCGCCGCCTCCGAAATCCCGCACGTTGGCGGCAGCGAACTTCTCGCCCTGCCCATAGCTGCCACGCGGATTCGGCATCAGCACGAAGTATCCCTGCTGCGAGAGCAGCGTGGGATTGTATCCGGGCCGCGGCCAGCCCGGTTTCACGGAAGATGCCGGGCCGCCATGGACGGCCACCACCATCGGGTATTTCTTGCCGGCATCGAAATGGGCCGGATAGATCAGCCAGCCTTGGATATGGAAGCCTTCGTTGGTCCAGTGCAGACTCTTGGCCTCGCCCCAGAGCGGTTTGCGCAAGCGGTTCTCATGGGTCACCTGCTTCCAATCGCCGATGCGGCCGCTCCAGATTTCAGGCGGCTGCCGGAACGAGTGGCGGATCACGGCGCTCGATTTTCCATCCGCGGTCATCGAAATGCCGGAATCGTCGAACGGGGGATTGATGCTTTCGTCGCCCTGCCAGAGGCGTTCGGTCTGGCCGGTAGCCGGATCGAGCTGCGAGATGGCGCTGCCGCCGTCGTGGTGTTCGGTGAAGAAAAGGTAGCGCGAGTTCTTGGGCCAGGTGATGTTGCTGGCCGAGGCTGCCATTCCGGGGGTCAGGTTCCTGGCCGCGCCGCCCGCGGCGGGAATGAGGAACACATCTCCGCCGGTCGAGCCTTCATCGCTCATCAGGCCGCCGATGAAGACGATGGATTTCCCGTCGGGCGCAAAGCGCGGCGTGGCGATCTGCAACTCGACCGGCGGCTGGTAGATGGATTTCATTTCACCGGACTCGCCGGCCACCGTGTAAAGCTGCGCGGTCCACCAGTTGGCGTCGCCATCGCCGGGAGCGGCGGTCGCGGCAAAGCCGTGGCCGTCCGGCGACCAATCGTACTCGTAGACGTACATGTCCTTAGGGGTGAGCTGGCGAACCACGCCAGTCGCAGCGTCGACCAGCGTCAGACGCTGTTCGAAGATTTGCGATTCGAGCACGCCGGAATCCGGCGGCACCGGGTCGAGCGGGCCGGCGGCATGCGGCAGATTTTCCGTGAAGAGGATCGCAATGTGCTTGCCGTCGGGCGACCATTTGGGCTCGGCCAGGAGTCCGTTGAGATGCGTCAACTGGCGGGCCGCGCCGCCTTCCGCGGGCGCCACATAGAGCTCGAGCTGTTGCTTCTTCGCGCAATCGGAAAGAAAGGCGAGCTGCTTTCCATCGGCGGACCACACGAGCGCCCGCTCGTCGCATACCACCTTGCCATCGCCCGCGGTGACGCGGATGCGCGGGGCGATGTAGACGGCTGATTGATTGGGCGCGCTCAACGCCTCCACGTAAGCCAGGTGTGCGCCATCGGGTGAGATGGCGGTTTGTTGAAAGTGATGGGTGTTCGAGATCTCGGCCAGAACCGGCTCCACGGGAACCACGGTCTGGGCCTCCAGAAGTGTTGCGGCAAACAAAAGGACTAATCGCATAATCAAATTGAGAGCTTATCAGATCGGCCGCGTCCGAGCCGCGTGGTGTTAGTGGGACAGACGATCGGGTTTCGTCGTCTGTCGGGCTTGCCGTGCTTGCTGAGACCTGACAGGCCACTAAAGGCGATGGCCTGTCCCACGTGGCCTCACTCGCCGATCAGCTCACCCACCGGGCCGGGCAGAGGACCAGCCATCTCACGCAGCTTTTCAAACAAGGCGTCATACAAAGATGCGTAGGCTTCGAGCGCCGGGTCGGTTTGGCGCGGCTTGGCAAACGTGCGCCGCATTTGCCGCACGGCCACCAGCAGGAGTTTCAGTTCGTCGTCGGTAAATCCAGAGGTTTTCGCCATATAATCAGTGCCGCCAATGCGGCGATCCATGCCAGCACGCTCGCCGCAGCCATGATGCGCGGCTCGGCGGTGGCGCGGTATTGCAGTTCGATGTGCGTGGCCGCGGCGGCGGCCGGGCGCAACACCATGAATCCCAGGTTATCGGTTTCGATGGGAATCTCGCGGCCGTCCTGCGCGGCGCGCCAACCAGGGCCGGCATTGACGGCCACCGCTACGAACCGGCCGGCGGGCGTGGCGCCATCGATCGCCAGAGCGTCGGTCCGCAGCCATCGCGTCCGCAGCACGGGCCGCGAGACGTCTTCCATGGCGGCAACGTAGCGCTCCAGCACCCACGGGTGCGCCGCGGCGTCCTCGCCGGGCAGTTCTTCGCGGCTCACCAGGTGCGCCAGCGGACGGGCAGGCAGGCCATAGATGGTGTCGTCCTCTTCGTGGTAAACCGGCGCGAGCGCGGCCGTCAGGCGCTCGGGGTGAACGTAGTCGCGATAATACTCGCGGCTCTTGAGGCCGTGGATCACTACGTACTGGGTGTCCATGGCCTTGAGCTGCAAGAGCGTGCCGGCGGTCTCATCTTTGCCGGTGCGCACGTGGTACGCCAGGTCCCACGGCATGCGATTGGTGAGGCCGGTTTCGAACCCGCCGCCCACTTGCGGCAGGTCGAACCAGGAGTTCATGCGGAAGCGCAGGCCGCCTGACGCGAAGACGCGGCCCTCAGGCGGATGATCGGCCATCCAGCGGGCCAGGTGGAATTCGATGGATTGCTCGCGCGGCGCAGGCGTCCAGGGACGCCATCCCTGGGTGGCGTAAGCCCATAGCTGCGGGGTTCCGGCCAGCAGCAGCAGGCCGCCGGCGCCGATGGCGCAAAGCCGCACGGTGGAGTTCGGGCTGCGCATGGCCAGGCGCGCGGCTTCCACCAGCGCGAGCGCCAGGAACAGCTCAAACTCGATGGCGTAGCGCCGCGATTCGGGGATGGTGTCCAGTCCGTACAGATAAAACACCGACGCAATCCAACCGAAGGTGAAAGCCGCCATGCTCACGAAGCAAAAGTAGAACGATCCGCGGAACAGGCGGAACAGCAGGCGCAGCAAGAGCACGCCGGCCGCGAGGCCGGCCACCAGCCAGTGCTGGGGTTGGCCGAAGCGGTAAGCAAAGGAATCGGTGGGCCAGTTAAAGACGATGGTGCGGATGAACGTGGGGGTGAGCCAGAAACAGGCCAGCAGATAGCCCAGCCCGCCGGCGGCGCAGACGCGCCAGGCACGGAATTCGGGCTCGCCCAGGGACGCCAGCAGCAGCAGGAGGCACGCAATCGCCAGCGCGAACGCGCCCACCCAGTTCACCAGCGGCGTGGCGGCGAGCAAAAGCGCGGCCACCAGCACCGGGGGGTATCCGCGCCGGCGGGCGGCGATCCACAGCGCCAGCAGAACCAGCGGCATCAGCGCGAGCGCGGTGTCGTGAGGACCTTCGCCATACTTTGCCAGCACCTGCACGCGCCAGGGAAGCTGCACGATGCCGCGGTCCTTTTCCACCGCCGGAAACAATCCATACGAAGGCGAAAGCAGGCTGTAGACCAGCGCCGCGATCAGCGACCAGCGGCGGGTGCGGGTAAAATGCAGCGCGAAGAAGAACGCGGTCACGGGGCCGGCGCAGGTGGCGAGCGAAACGATGGTGCGGTAAATGTAGGCCAGATCGACATGCGGCATCAGGTGCGCCAGCGCGGCGGTGAGATAAGGCAGCGCCGGCACATAAAGGAATCGCGTGGGCAGGCCGCAGTATTGAAACGGGTTCCAACCCCAGGGATTCGGATGGGCGGAAACAAAGCGGGCGATGGCCCCATAGCCGTCTTCGATGGATCCGCGGAAGGGCAATTCGCCGTGCATGAATAACGGCCCGTTCAGCAACACATTGAGCAGGAAGATGGCGAGCGCCGCGAGCGGCGTGGCCAGCCGTTTCACGGTGTGCGCTCCCGCCGCGCGAATAGCCAGGCCAGCAGGGCCAGCGAAATGCCGGTGAGCGTCCACCCTACGCGGTTTTCCAGGGGCATGGGGAATGCCAGCCGTATTTCGCGATCGCCGGGCGGCGCATCCACTACCATGAAGCCCATGGCATCCTTGCGCAAGCCGAGGCGCGTGCTTCCGGACCAGGCCTGCCACGCCGGGTCCCACGTCTCCTGCAGCAGGATGGACTGGCCCGCATTCAGTCTGGCGCGCACTAGGATCTCGTCCGTGCCGGGCCGTTCGAGCGTTGCCGGAGAATCCGGTCCATGTTCGACCACGTCCACGTAGGGCCGCACGCGCTCCATGTCCTGACTGTTGCGCGGCGGCTGCTGCGCATCGAGGAGCGCCGTATCCACCACGCGAACGCGCGGCGCCCAGCGGCGCGGAATGCGGTAGAGCGCGTTACCCTGGCCGTCGCGGTAGAGCAGCGGCGTCGCCACGCCGGCGAATCTTTCCTGATTCTGCACGTCCTTGTACGGCTCCTCGGATTCCTTGCCGGCAGTGTACATCACATCCACGCCCAGCGCCTGCATCCACAAAATGGCGAATTGCGGATCGGTCCCAATGTTGATTTCCCACTGCGCGGACTCCACATGGGGATTCAGCAATCCCTGCTCGGAACCTCCGCCCAATTGCGCGAGGTTGTGCCAGGCATCGAACCAGAATCGGACGGTGCCTGAGGGAGAGCTTCGCGCGTCCGGCATGTTTTTCCAGAGCCAGTCGGTGATCCGGTATTCGACGCGCGACTGGTAATCCGGCCAGGGCGCGACGAATTCCCACGCGTGCTTGACAAAGTGCCTGGTTGTCGCGAATGCCACAATGACGGCCACCAGCACGAACCCTTTGGTCGCCAGCCAGCGTCTGCGCCACAGCCATTCCAGCAACGTCAAAACGGCAATGATGATGACCAGATCCAATTCCGGAATCAAACGGCTGGGCTCACCCATGACGCGGAACTGAAAATACTGATTGCCCAAAACATTGACCGCGAAAAAGAGCAACGCTCCGGCGCTGAAGACCGCCCAGGTGCGCTCCGGCCGCTGTCGCGCCAGTCTCCATGAGGCCAGCAGGAAAGCTGCGGTTACGGCCGCGGCCACCCACGCGGACCAAGCGTTGCCGCTGTGCGAAACGTACTGCATGTTGCGGAGGGTGATGCGAAAGTAAGAAGGCACCAGCCAAAACGCGGTCAGGCCGTAGGCCAGCGCCGGGATGGCAACCGCGGTGAGCAGGGTGCGCGAATCGCGGCGGGTGATCCAGAAACTCCACACGACCAAGGGATAGAACATGGCCAGGGCCGTCGCGCCGTAGAAATTGTTCGACACCACAGCCGCGCAAAAGATGGCGGCGAGCGCCAGCCACGCCGGGCGCTTCCGCTCCAGCGCGAGCCAGGTGAAGGCCAGGGCGATGGGAATCAACGACAGCGCAGCGATGTGCGGACCCTCGCCATATTTCACCAGCGCACTGAAGCGCACTGGCTCCCAATGGCCCGCATCCGGGCGCATGCTTTTCAGGAACAACAGGGATGGCGACATCAGCCCGGCCGCCGCGGCGCCGGCGTAGGCCGCGGCGCGGGAGCGGCCGCCCGCGCGCATCAGCAGGTACACCCCGGCGTTACCCACCGCGTAGAAAAACATGGTGTAGAAGTGGTACGCCTTAACCGGCCACCAGCCCGTGACCTTGGAGATGATGGCGGTGCCGTAGCGCAAGGCAGGCGGATAGATATAGTCGAACCGCGTGCCGGTGTACCAGAGCGGCTGCCAGCGTGGGTGCGGCCAGTGCGCGGCCAGAAACCGCGCATCGGAAATGAAAGTGCTCTCGATGGACGGCCACTTGTTCGTATACTTCCTGGTGAAGTAAGGCCACAGCAGCGCCGCGCCCAAGAGAAAAAGGATGCAACAATCCAGCAGGATTTGCTTCCGCCGCGTCATGCCCGCCGTTCTCGCAGCGCGCTCCTGGCGATCAATCCCACCAGCATCAGCAGCGTCAGCAGCGTCACGATGCGTCCGACCTGGTTTTCGAGCGGCGTGACAAACTCCAGGCGGACTTCCTGCTCGCCCGGCGGCGCGTCAACCACCATCAAGCCCATCGCGTCCTTATGGATCGGCACCTGCGTTCCGCCGGCCCATGCCTGCCAGGCGGGATCGTAGCTTTCCTGGACCACGATGGACTGGCCGGCCTCCACTTTGGCCCGAACCAACATGACGTCGGCGCCGTTGCGCACCACGGTCGGCGTCGCGTCGGGACCTTTCTCGATCACGCCGGCGTAAGCGGCCAGATACTCCACGTCATCGTTGAAGCGCGGCGGCTTCAACTCGTTCAGCTTCCGCCGGTCCACCACGCGCGCGCGGGCCGCGTACCGCCGCGGGACTTTGTAAAGCAGGTTGCCTTGCTGGTCGTCGTAGATCACCGGCAGAACTCCCGCCAGTTTCCCCGGATGGTGAAAGTCCTTGAACATTTCCTGCGAGCGCTGATCCGAAACGTAAATCACGTCGACTCCCAGGCATTGCATCCAGAGAACCGTGGGCTCCGGTTTCGCGCCCAGGTCCGCTTCCCATTGAGCCGCTTCCACGGCGCCGTTCAGCAGGCCCTGTTCCGATCCGCCGCCCAATTGCGGCAGGTCGTGCCAGGCATCGTACCAGAAGCGCACGGAGCCGGTGGGGTAAGCGCGCGCGTCGGGCATGTTCTTCCATAGCCAGCCGGTGACGCGGTACTCCACGCGGCTCTGATAATCCGGCCACGCGGGAAAAACCTGCCACGCATGGCGAACATAACCTGTGGCCGACCAGAAGGCCGCCAACACCATCACGATGGCCGCGCCGCGCAGCGCGATGCCGGGGCGATTCCACATCCAGCGCAGCGCCAGCACGATGGCCATGATGTAGATCATGTCGAGTTCCGGCAGCAGGCGTAGCGGCTCGCCCGCGACGCGGAAGTTGAAATAAAAATTGCCGAGGACGTTCAACGAGAAAAAGACCACGCATCCGGCGACGAAGACGACCCAGGTGCGGTCCTGGCGGGCGCGCGCGAAGCGGTCCGTCGAGACCGCATAGACCACCGCGACGGCCACGGCCAGCCAGATGGACCAGGTGGTGCCGTGCTCGGAGACGTACTTCATGTTCTCAGCGGTCACGCGGAAGTAGGAAGGCACCAGCCAGAAGGCCGTCAGGCCGTAAGCCAGCAGCGGAATGGCGACGGCGGGAGCGACGATGCGCTTCTGCTGCCGGGTGATCCAAAAGCTCCAAACCAGGGTGGGATAAAAAACGGCCAGCGCGGTGGCGCCGTAGAAATTATTAGCCGCGACTCCGGCCGCAAGCAGCGCCGCCGCGGCAATGGCCCACGGGCGCCGCTTCTCAAGCGCCAGCCAGGTGAAAGCCAGAGCGATGGGGATGAGCGCCAGCGCGCTCATGTGCGGACCTTCGCCGTACTTCACCAGCACGCCCAGCCGCTGCGGCTGCCACTGCCAGGCGTCTCCGCGGAAGCGCGGCATAAAGAGGAAAATCGGCGACATCAACGATGTGGCAACGGCCCCCAGCCAGGCGCAGGCCCGCGATTTGGTTCCCACGCGCATCAGGAAGTACACGCCCGCGATCCCCAGCGCGTAAAACAGCGCCACATAAAAGTGGTAGGACTGCACCGGCCACAAGCCGGTCAGCCTGGCGATGGCGGCGGCGCCGTAGCGCAGCGCGGGCGGATAGATGTAATCGAACCGCGTGCCACCGTACCACAACGGCTGCCATTGCGGATGGGGCCAGTGCGCGGCGAGAAACCGCGCGTCGGAAATGAAGGTGCTCTCGATGGACCCCCACTTGTCCTCGTACTTTGCCTTGAAGTACGGCTTCACAAGCATGGCGGCGTACAGGAAGACCAGCAGGAAATCGAGCAGGATTTCCTTCCGGTGGGAGAGTTTCAACGGAGATTTCAAGTCAGTTGGCCTGGTGTTTGATTTCGCCCGCGTTGCGGTAGCGCCGCTCCAGGCTTTGGAAGCGCCGCTGACGGATCATGCCGGACCGGTGCAACAGGTACCGCGCCAGCAGCCACAGAATCGAGACGCCGTAGATGGAACTCTGGACGAACGACGCCGACGACGCCTGTTTGAAGTACCTGGTAGGCACCGGCACTTCGGTAACCCGCATCTTGATGCTGACCAGTTGCGCCATGATTTCCTGGTCGAAGATGAACTTGTCGGAATTCATCGCCAGGTTCACGGATTCCAGCGCTTCCCGGTTGAAGGCCCGGTAGCCGGTATGGTATTCGGAAAGATCGAGGCCGAACACCAGGTTTTCGGCACCTGTCAGAAAGCGGTTGGAGATGTACTTCCACCACGGCATGCCCTGTTTCATGGGGTGCGCGCCCATCAGCCGGGAGCCCAGCACCACGTCGGCCACGCCGTCTTGAATCGGCTTGATGATCTCCGGCAGCAGGGTCGGATCGTATTGATAGTCGGGGTGCACCATCACGATGATGTCCGCGCCGGCGCGCAGAGCTTCGCGATAGCAGGTTTTCTGATTGGCGCCGTAGCCGTAATTACGGTCGTGCACGAAGAGCTCGAGGCCGAGGTCGCGCGCGATCTTCGCGGTTTCGTCTTTGCTTCCGTCATCCACCAGGATGACCAGGTCGACCATGTCGCGCGGCAGGTCGGCGTACGTCATGTGCAGTGTCTTGGCGGCATTGTAGGCCGGCATGACCACCACTACTTTCGGTTTGTTCAGGCTCATTCGGTGCGCTCCGCCCGGGCGCGGACAATGAATTGGTAGGCGAACATTTTTTTCCAAAGGCGCGCCGATTCAAACGACAGCCGTTCCATGGCGCGCAGTGCGGCCGTGCCGTCCCACCGCGGAAACGCCAGCCCCAGCGGCACGCCCGAGGAGCGGGCGGTTTCGATCCGCAGGCCCGCGCGGCGGAACAGTTCCACCCATCCGTCCCAAGTATAATAATGCAGATGTGTGCTATCGAACAGGCCGCGCTCATCCTGCGGAAAACGGCCTCTCAGCACGCTCCACCGGAACCAGGCATGGCCGCTATTGGGCAGCGAACCCATGAGCGTGGCGCCGGGCGCCATGAGGTTCCGGCACTCCTTGAGCAAATCGAGCGGCGCCCGCAGGTGTTCCAACACGTCGGCGCAAATGATGTAATCGAATGGCCCGGTCAAAGGCGGCAGCCCGTTATCCAAATCGGCGCCGGCGAACTCAACCGTGGGTGGATGAGGCGTATTCGGCCAATCGATGCTGGTGACCGCGTAGCCGCGCTTCGCGAGAATCTCCGACAGGTAGCCGATAGCGCAGCCGACATCGAGCACGCGCCGGCCTTCCCCGTGTTGCGGAAACTCGGCCAGCAGCAGCGCATGGCTGCTGTAAGGCGCCGCCTTAAATGTGTAGCGGAGAACGGTTTGGGCCGCTGCTGAGGCCATTTTCATTATTATGGCACGCTGCGAGTGGGCCTTTGCTCCCTGGCGGTGTGTGACATAAAAGTGAATGGCATCGCGATTTCCGAGAGAAACAAGCGATTCTGAGCGTACCAGCTAACCAGCACGGCACCGCGAGCGGCCACATCCAGGCTGCATGGTGGCCGCTCGCTCACGCTCGCGGTTCTGTGGCGGGGGCCGCGGTTATCCGCTATTGTGTTGCACACCCGGACACCTTGCGGCGTTCCCTAAAACACCTGAAAGCAGAACGTCTGGTCGGAGCGTTCGGGGCTGAGAGAATACTCCCCGGGATCCAGGCTCTCATCCACCTCGATCTTCCAGAGGCCGTCGGAGGTCAATCGGGTGACTACGATCCGGATGGCTTGCGGAGGCTTCTTCGCCGGGAAAGAGATCTCGCGGCGCCCATCCTTGATTTCGAGCTTGTAGAGCGCCAGCTTGTCCGGCGCCAGCTTATCGGCCTGCATCAGAAAAATCGGCGCCGCCAGCGGTGTTTTGGCGGAGGAATTAGCCCCGTCGATCACATATATGGTGTCGTCCTTCTTCTTTTCTTCCTTGGCCACCACGGCCTCGGTGGGAATCAGGTTCGCAGCGTGCTTCAGATACGGCAGGTCGGGTTTGGGCGGACGGGGGCCGTCGTACTTTTGTGCAGCCGCCGCGAAGACCGCGGCAAGACTCAGCCACAGAATGCGACCCAGCATAGGCGATCCGGATCTATCTTAGCGCGCCCCGGCTTCCGCCTGAAAGATGCCGCGCATTCTTTTGGGCCGCTACTCCGCATAAAAGCTCAGCGCATTGTCCCCTTGTCTCACCACGCGCGTGCGGCGAAGCGGCGCTTGCACCTCCGGCAGCGCCAGCCGCACGGAATGCTGCACCACGATGAGCTGTGGCGGAGCCTGCGCCAGCAATTCCAGCACGGCCCGGTATTCCCCCTCCAGGCTATAAGGCGGATCCAGGAACACAATTTCCGCCGGATGCCGCGCCAGGGTCAGCAGCACCGGCCCCGGAACCAGTATGGCCCGCCCTGCCACGCGGAGCGATGCCAGGTTCTGGCGAATCGTCTCCAGCGCCGCCCGGTTCTTCTCCAAAAAAAAGACACGAGCCGCGCCGCGGCTGAGCGCTTCAATGCCGACCGCACCCGTGCCGGCGTAGGCGTCCAGAAAAGTCGCGCCTTCGATGCGCCGCGCCAGAATGTCGAACAGGGTTTCACGCAGCCGGTCGGGCGTGGGACGCGTGGCGCCTCCGGGGATGCTCTTCAACCTGCGCGAACCGAACTCTCCGCCAATCACCCGCATCAGACCGTCACCAATCCATAGCGCCGCTGCCAGTGGTCGCGAATGTAGGCCACGGCGCGGCGCAGCGTCTCTTCGGAAGGCGGCCGCGCGATGAAATCCACGGCCTCGCGGCGCGCGATTTCCAGAATTTCCGTATCGCGCAAAATGTTTGCCACCCGCAACGAGGGCAGCCCGGCCTGTTTCGTCCCGAAGAATTCGCCGGGGCCGCGCAGCTTCAAGTCCATTTCCGAAATATAGAAGCCGTCGGTCGAATCCACCAGCGTGCGGATGCGCTCGCGCGCCGCGTCGTTCATCTTTTCCGTCACCAGGATGCAATAGCTCTGCGCCGCGCCGCGGCCCACCCGTCCGCGAAGCTGGTGCAGTTGCGCGAGGCCAAACCGCTCCGCCTGCTCCACCACCATCACGGTGGCGTTGGGGACATCCACGCCAACTTCGATCACGGTGGTGGAAACCAGGATCTGGATTTGGCCTTGCTTGAAGCGCTGCATGACGGCTTCTTTTTCGTCCGCGCCCAGCCGCCCGTGCATCAACCCCACTGTGAGCATGGGAAAGACCTCGCGCGAAAGGTGCTGGTACATCTTCTCGGCGGCCTTCATGGCCTGCGTCTCAGATTCCTCGATGACCGGGTACACTACGTAGGCCTGCCGGCCCAGGTCAATCTGGCTCTTCAGGAAGCTGTAGGCCTGCTCCACGCCATCGGCCGGGTAGTGCCTGGTAAGGATCGGCTTGCGACCCGGCGGCAGCTCGTCGATCATCGACACGTCCAGGTCGCCATAGAGCGTCATCGCCAGGGTGCGCGGAATCGGCGTGGCAGTCATCACCAGCACGTCCGGATGCAGGCCTTTCCGCACCAGCCCGAGCCGCTGCAGCACGCCGAAGCGATGCTGCTCATCGATGATCGCCAACCCCAGCCGCTGGAACTCCACGTCCTTTTCGAGCAGGGCGTGGGTGCCGATCACCACCTGTGCCAGCCCTTCCGCCACCAGCTTCTTGAGCTGGATCTTCTCGCGGCTGGTGAAGGATCCGGTCAGGAGCACCGTCACGTATCCCAGCTTCGACAGGATTTGCTTGAAATACAACCCGTGCTGCGTGGCCAGGATCTCGGTCGGCGCCAGGACCGCAACCTGGTAGCCGTTTTCGATGGCGATCACCGCCGCCTCGGCCGCCACGATGGTCTTGCCGCAGCCCACGTCGCCCTGCAACAGGCGGTTCATGGGCCGGGCCTCTTTCATATCACCGGCGATTTCCCCCAGCACGCGCTTCTGCGCTCCGGTCGGTTTAAACGGCAGCATGGCCTTTACTTTTTCGCGCACGCGGTCGTTCAGCTCAAACGCGATTCCCGGCAGCGTACGCGCCTTGTTGCGCTTCAGGGCCACGCCGCATTCCAGCCAGAAAAACTCTTCAAAGATCAACCGGAATTGCGCCGGAGAACGGAAGGCGTTCAGCAGGCGCAGGTCGGAATCCGGAGGCGGGAAGTGCGTGTTGCGGATAGCCGTCCAGCGGTCCGGCAGTTTGAGTGGCCGGCGGATGTGCTCCGGCAGGCAGTCTTCCTCCGGCGTCAACTGCGCCAGGATGCGGTGCGTGAATGTCCGCAGCACGCGCGTGGTCAGCTTGCCGGCGGCTTCGTAAATCGGCACCACGCGGCCGACGTGCAGAGAGGACTCCGCGTCGTCGTCCTCGCCCGAGAGGATCTCGAACTCCGGGTGCAGCATGGTGAGTTCGCCGGCATAGCTGTCGAATTCCACTTTTCCGTAAAGCGCCACCCGCATGCCTTCGGAAAACACATTGGCCAGGTAGCCGCCGTGAAACCACTTGCCCACCAGGATGGCGCGGGAAGCGTCGCTGAACCGCGCTTCGAACAGCCCCAGGCTGCGGCGCCGGAAGCCGGAGACCTTGACGGCCCGCACTTCCGCGATCACGGTGGCCATCTCGCCCGGAGCCAACTGCGCCACGGTCTTCATATTGCTGCGGTCTTCGTAGCGGAAGGGCACGTACCCCAGCAAATCCTCGACCGTGACCAGCCCTTTGGCCTGCAGCATGGCCGCGCGCGCCGGGCCGATTCCTTTGACGTATGTGAGCGGAGTAACGAGGTCCATGGCGAGCGCCGCGCCGGCGCCTTTCGCCGGCAAAATGCCAGTGTACAATGCCCCATTGTAAAACCCCATCAGACCGCGCCCGTAATGGGCTCTGAGCTCAACGCGGAGGCGCGGAGACGCCGAGAAGACGAGAGAAACAAGAGGCCCGATGAGGGCTGCGCCCGGGCCGCCAGCCGGGCAGGCCGAGGACGGTTTGGAGGAGCTTCCAGTTTCTCAGTTGTCTCTGCGTCTCAGCGTCTTCGGTGGACTCAGCTTTCGCCCGCCCCAGAGTGCGGTAGAGTTGAATATTCAATGCCTAACTTGCTGGAGGGCAAATTTGCCCTGATCCTGGGTATTGCGAACAAGTGGAGCCTGGCGTATGCGATTGCCCAGGCATTTTCGCGCGAAGGCGCAACCCTGGCGCTGACGTACCTGGGCGAGCACCAGAAAGAGTCTATTGAAGATCTGTCCAGAGGTTTGAACGTCGCCGCGATTCTGCCGTGCGACGTCACCAAGGATGAAGAACTGGCCGCGCTCACGGAACGGCTGCGCGCTCTGGACCGGCCGCTCGACGCCGTGATCCACAGCCTGGCTTTCGCCAACCGCGAGGACCTGGTGCGCCCCTTCGTCGAGACCAGCCGTGGGGGCTTTCTACTGGCGCAAAACGTGAGCGCCTACTCCCTGGTAGCCGTGGCTCGCGCCACCGCGCCGTTGATGACCGCCGGCGGTTCGCTGTGCACGCTCACCTACCTGGGTTCGACGCGCGTGATGCCGAATTACAACGTAATGGGCGTGGCTAAAGCAGCCCTCGAAGCCGCCATGCGATATCTGGCGAGCGACCTGGGCCCGCAGAAAATCCGCGTGAATGCCATTTCGGCCGGCCCGGTGAAAACCACGTCCGCGCGCGGAATCAAGGATTTCTCAAGCATTCTGGACACGGTTCCGGAGCGCGCTCCGCTGCGCCGCAACACTGATCCGGCCGAAGTGGCCGACGCCGCCGTCTTCCTGGCGAGCGACCTGGGCCGCGGCGTCACGGGCAATATCCTGTTCGTGGACGCCGGCATGCAGGTGATGGCGTATTAGCGGCGGCGAACTGACGGCGAACCAATCCGAAGTTCTCACTCTCGACCCTGAGGTATGGCGTGAGATGCGGCCAGGCCGCTTGGGCTGGGCAGTGTACGATAAGCCCACTTTCCTACACAACCGTTTCCCTGCCAGACCATTCATTCCCTACGCGCGTATTCGCGGCCGGGCTTGAGGCAATAGGCTGGTTCGCCGCGCAAAGGCACCTGGCCGCGCACTCACGTCTTGGGGACCGTCTTCATGGCTAGCCGAATGGACATCCCCAGGTCCTTTGTCTCGGAGGTTTCCGGGAGCGAACTGAGCACGGCGAGGGCACGTTGGCACAAGATCGTCATCTTATCGGAATCGTTCAACTTTTGCCGCGAATAGAGCTGCGACCCCTCGAAGAGGGTTTTGGCCATAGCCAGGGAAAAAGTGGCCCGCGGCACTTTGCCCCCGCTGGATTTGAGAATCTGCTCGGCTTTGGCGGTGTCCTCCGGGGCGCCGGCTGCGCGGATCGTGGCCAGCAGGATGCCCCGTTCCAAAGTCCGCTTCTCGACGGCGTCGGCAGTCGCTGCCGGCAGGAGATTCCCCTGAGCGACGAGGGCCAGTTGGGGCGCCGCAGCGACGGTGCCGGGCGGGAAGGGGAAGTCCAGAGTCACAGAATCGTCTTTCGACTTGTCGAACTTGGCGAAGGTATCGGCAAAGCGCAGCGTCACGCGGTTCGCAAGGCTCCGGTAATTCGAAACTTGCCTGTAGAAACCGCCGGACGCCTCTTTGTTGGCTTTGGCACCGGCTTGATATTTGTCAGCCAGATCCATATAGCCGCTCGCCAGCCCGGACATCACCAGCAGCGACCACGGCATGGCCCGCGCCGTGTACTCATTGTCGCTTTCCAGGATCCGGTCCAGGTGGTCTGTGGTCTTCATGTAATCCCCGGCCACGAAGGTTTCTTTAGCGGCAGCCCAGAAAAAGGCGGGAGTCCCTTCCCGTGGCCCGGCGGGACCACAGGCGAATAGAAGGAACAACGCCCAGAACGTGGTAAAAGCGATCAGGTAGAACGCAATTCTCCAGGAAACCTCTGGCTTTGTTGCTGCAAATCTCGGCTTCATAGGAACTCCTTCTGCACTCCGGCCCTCAGTAGTGGCGCATGATCGGCCACGGGCTTCGCAAGGGCGGAATCAACGCCGCCCACGCGTCTCTCCCGAAGCGGGAAGTGACGTGCTACGGCATCAATATTATTAGGACCAACGGGACTGAAATACAAGGGTCATCCGACTGCCGTTTACCTGGACGTGAAACACCCCTCTCAGATCATCTTGCCCGTCATTCCAGCGGAGACGCCATGTATGCCCCCGCCCTGACGGAGGCCGCAACGACTGACGCTGCGGAACTCTTTTCATGTTTTCGTCCGAGCCACGGGCACCTCGGAAACTGTGCCATGGGCAGATAAACAGGTCTATCGTAGAGTGAGCTTGGCCTACTCCCACGGTCCCGTGCCGGGGCAACCGCAGTTGGCGGACATCAGGATAAGAGGCGAGCCTCTGGTAAATGGGTTTACAATCAGACATCTGCCGCCGAAATCGGCCGGAGGTTCGTCCGCGACTCGGTGGATGCGTGGCTACTTCGTAATGCGTGGCGTGCAGTTTATTTCAGATCTGAAGCAGGGAAGGCGAACGTATCGCTTCCAGCAGGAGGCCAGCGCGGGAAGGATCGCCGGAAGGACCGGCAACCCACGGCGCACGCGCCGCGACCATCGCCTTTTGATCGCGAGGATCTTTCGGCTCTCCGCAGAATTGCCTTGATTGTTTCCGGTTAAGGAGTAACGGGTGGACATGCAGGCGGGCAGGTGCTGTGGGCCGGCCTGCAGAACAAAATAAAGTCTCGAACATGGATACTGTCGATCACGGTCAGAAGGACGATCTGGTGCAGGCGGCAATCGTAGTGGCGACATTCGCCTATGACACGGCCATGCGCCCGGAGAAACTACCGCGGAAAGCCGGGCTTTACAATTCCGGCCGGCTGAACGGGGAGGGTAGCAAATGAGATTCCATCGGCGTGATTTCCTTCGCGGAGGCGCTCTGGCGGCGTTGGGAATGCGGCGACCGTTCGCCGGGCCAAAGAAGGAGGTTTCGGCCCTCCCCCACTTCGAACCGGTGCAGCCAGAGCTGTTTGCCGCCGCCGGCGCCCAGCCGAATTGCTGGGGCGACTTCAACAACGATGGCTATCTGGATCTGTTCGTCGGTTTCAAGGCAGATTCTCCGAATCGGCTGTACCGCAACGATGGCGGCAAGTTTGCCGAGGTCGGAGCGGATCTCAAAATTGGCGACCTTGCCGGGACGCGCGCGGCAGCCTGGGGCGACTTCGACGCGGATGGGAATATCGATCTTTACGTCGGATTCTCCAGAAGATCCGGAGCTTCCAACAAGCTGTACCACAATGACGGACACGGAAAATTCGTCGACGTGTCGAAAGACGTTGGCGTGGATGTCAAGGGAGAAACGCGCCAGGTCTCATTTATCGATTTTGACAACGATGGCCGGGTGGACCTGTTCGTAGCCTTTCGAGACGCTCCGAATATGCTGTTCCATAACGAGGGCAATCGCTTCATTGAAGTCGCCAAGGATCTGGGCGTCGACGATCCGCGAAAAACGGTTGGCGCCGTGTGGTTCGACTACAACCTGGATGGCCGTCTCGATGTGTTCACCGCCAATCAGGACGGGACGTTAAACGGCTTATATCGCAACGACGGGAACCGCTTCGTCGATGTTGCGCACGATCTCGGTATGGACGCTTACGGCCGCCCGGCGACGTTCGGCAGTTGCGGGCCGAGCGTGGCCGACTACGATAACGACGGCAATCTCGATCTGTTCGTCGCCGGCTACGGCGCGAATTTTCTGTTTCACAACGACGGCGGGGGAGAATTCACTAATGTAGCCGAATCGCACGGCGTGGCGGGCGGCGAAGAGGCGACTCCGTCCAACTGGGGCGACTACGACAACGACGGACGCGTGGATTTATACGTGTCGTCGTATATCCAAAAGCCCGTGAACGAAAAGGACTATTTGTTCCATAACGATGGCGGCCGGTTCACCAACGCGCTCCCGCCCGAGTTTGTCAAACATGGCGCGACGCACGGGGTTCAGTGGGCCGACTTCGACGGCGACGGCGCGCTCGACCTGGCAATCGCGAACAATAATCCCGGCGGCACGCATTATCTCTACAAGAACATGCTGCCTCCGGAGCGGGCGCGACGGTCGTTGCAGGTTATGGTCCTCGATCATGAAGGTCATGCCACCAGGGCCGGAGCGGAAGTGCGGATTTACGCGCCGGGCACTCGCACGGTGTGGGGAGGCCGCCTGGTCGATAGCGGCAGCGGGTATTGCTCGCAGAGTGTGCTGCCGGTACACTTTGGCCTGCCAAGAGACGGTCGCGTGGACGTCGAAGTAACGGGATTTGGGAAAGCGGGGCGCACGATCACCAGGGTCGCGAATGTGGATCCGAACAAACTGCCCCGCCGCGTGCTCGTAGTCAAACTCCCCAAAGGATAAAGCATGAGTCCGGAATTCGAAGCTCTTCTGCAAGCTGGAACGGCTGTCATTGCCGATGTCTTTGACTCGTGCGGCTGGCTGCCGCCCGTCCTTGACACGAGTCTATTCTCCGTGAAAGGACCCGGAACGAAGTTTATCGGCCCGGCATACACCGTTTCCGGAGAGTCTGACCTCTGGTCAGGGGACGGGGATCGCGCCAAACTCCGGGCGATCGATGCCATGACGCCGGGTGTCGTTCCGGTCTGGGCGGGCAATGATATTCGAAGCGTATGCTGCTTCGGCGATCTGTTAGGAACCGCCATGTTGGCGAGGGGATGTGCAGGCGTCGTAGTAGACGGCGGAGTTCGTGACCTGTCCTTTCTTCGGTCGATTGAGATGCCCATCATTGCCCGCTATAGAACTCCGGCACAGGCCATCGGACGCTGGCGGGTCACCGCGTGTCAAACCCCTGTGCACGTGCGTGGGGCGCTGGAGGACTGGGTTACGGTACATCCCGGCGATATTGTGGTGGTGGATGACGACGGAGTAATCGTTCTTCCGGCTGATTCGCTCGACCCGATCTTGAACCGTGTGATCGAGTGGTCCAAGAGCGAGTCCGGCGCACGGACCGACATCCGAAATGGCTTGCCACTACTTCAGGCGCTCGAAAAATACGGACACCTGTAGCAGGCCGGAGTATCTTCGATCCGCACTGGGCACCGGATGCTACACTGCACACGGTATGCTCCGGCTGGCGATTGGTGCGATGGTGTTTGCCGGCTTGGTTGGGTCCCTGAACGCGCAAACCAACGGTGAACCGCAACCGGCCGTGAGTGACGCGCAACGCGACGATTCCAGCGGTCAGGCTCCCGCCTGGGTGATTCCCACCGGCGATTTAAACCAGGGCTTGCCCTCGTGGCTTCGCTTTGACGGCGCGTATCGCAACCGCGTCGAACGCTCCGGCGGCATCGGTTTCAAACCCAAGAACGATAACCACGATCTCAGCCAGCTACGAGTGATGCTCATCATTCAACCCACGCATTGGCTGCAGTTGGTGGGCGAAACGCAAGACTCGCGGATCTTCGGCAATCAGAACCTGCCCTCGACACCGCCCTACCAGGACACTTTCGATATCAGGCAGGCATACGTGCAGTTGGGCAGCGCTGCCGGCGGCTGGTTCGACATCGTGGGCGGCCGCGAAGTTCTATCTTTGGGAGAAGAGCGGCTGGTCGGCCCCTCGGACTGGGTGAATATGGGCCGCACGTTCGACCTGGTCCGCCTCAACCTGCACCACTCCTGGTTCCACCTGAGCCTGTTTGCGTCATCGGTCATCGTGGCGCGCGACGGCGTGATCGCTCATCACATTGAGGGCAACAATCTGCACGGGGCGTATGGCAGCCTGAGCCGCGTTATTCCGCACGCCACTTTGGAACCATTGGTATTTTGGCGCCTGGCGCCGGCAACCCTGCGGCTGAACGAAAATGCCGGCCGCGGCGCGCTGAACGAAGTGACGGTGGGGGCACGCGTCGTGGGCAAGTTGCCGGGCGCGCTGGAGTACGACGTTGAGATGGCCCGGCAGGCCGGTTCGCTGGGGCCGGATTCGATCGATTCCTGGGCAGGTCACTGGAACGTGGCGAAGCCGCTGAATACGCGGCTCAAGCCCCGGCCGTTCGTGGAAGCTAATTACGCCACTGGAACCAAGGATCCGTCCAGCAAAACGTGGAGCACTTTCGACCAGCTCTATCCCTCGAGCCACAACAAACTGGGGTTCGCGGACCAGGTGGGCTGGCGCAACATCGAACAGGTGCGGGCGGGGACCTCGGAAACCGTGAGCCGGAAATGGAAGTTCACGGAAAGCTACGAGAATTTCTGGCTGGCCAGCGCCCGCGACGCGCTATACGCTTCAAGCGGCGCTCTAGTGGCTCAATCGGCCAGCGGTTCCGCCGGGCGGCACGTCGGCCAGGAGGTGGATGCGTGGGCCGAATGGAATTGGAAGGAAGTGCTCGAGTTCGGTTTCGGATACGCGCGATTCCTCACGGGCCCGTTTCTGAACCGGACGACTCCCGGCAAGGATTTCAACTACCCGTTCGTGTTCCTGACGTATGAGTTCACGCCGTCGAAGTCGCCGGTGAAGTAAACCCGCCCAGGCCGTTGCGCCGGTAACCACGGCCTCTTTCCGCGGCTTTCTGGAAACTTCAGTCCTCAATCTGGCGCGCGCAGTTTCTCGTACTCGCGCCTGGCTTCCAGCAGGACGGGCAGATCTGGATCGGCATCTTTCCACAACGCGAAAAAGTCCTGGTAGGCCTGGCGGCTCTTGGTCAGATCGCCGGTGAGCGCCGCGGCGCGCCCCAGCCCGAGATGGGCCAGGGGATAAGAGTTGTTAAATGGGTCCCAGCCCCGATGGTCCAGAATGCCCTGAAACTCCGCAGCCGCTTCGGCGCCCATGCGCTGCCCCAGGTACACTTCGCCGCGACAATATCTCAGATCAAGCCCCGCGCCGCCGCCGTAGGGATTGGCTACGCGAAGATCCTGGATGGCGTTTGTCGTGTGGTTGCGGCGGATGTCCAGCAAGGCACGAAGGGAGGGGAGAAGTGCCTGATTCAGCCTGGTGTCCTTGGGGTAGAGCTTCGCCAACTCGCCGGCAATTGCCAGCGTCCGGCCGGCGTCGCCACAAAGAGCCGAAGCGTAAACAACACCCATTAGTGTGTCCGCCTTGTGCGCCGGTTCCAGCGCTCTCCGGCTATCGTCTACAGCCTGCCGGCATTGGCCAACGACGGCTTCGTCGACCGCGATCTCGGAGGCGCTAGCCGCGGCTGAATCCCTGGAATTGCGGCTTGGGCTGATCTCCATCAAGCGCTGGATGAGTTCGCGCTTCCGCCGCATCTGGCCCTGGAATCCCGCCGTTTCGGCTTGCCAGCCCAAGGCAATTTCCTGGTCCGGCTGGGCGCTCGCCCATTCGAGCTGCCGCTTCATCTCGGCGCTGTCTCCGTTTAGGAAAGCGACCTCGTAGAGGACGTGATGACAATTGCTGGAATCCATTTGCCGTGCGGCTGCCTGAACACAGACCTCTTTCGCCTCGGCCAACCGATTGAGTGCAACGAATACGGACGCCAGATTGAGGTTCGCTAGAGCGCTCTGGACCAAGGGGAGTGCTTCGCGGTACGCCGCTACGGCTTTATCGTATTGCCCTGTCTCCGCATACGCTACGCCAAGGTCGATCCACGCCATGGCGGAGCGCGGATATGTCTGGGTCGCGGTTTCCAGGGTCTCGATCATCCGATCCAGTTCTCCCGTGACCACGTAATAATAGAATTGCTCGATTATCAGCCGTTCCAGCTCACTGGTGTGGTTGCGAAGCTCGAATGCTCTGCGCGCGGATTCGGCACTGAGCTCCCCCTCTCCGATATTGCGATATTGGGCCGCAAGCGCGCGGTGCGCCATGGCGAAGTTCGGGTCTAATTCAACAGCGCGCCGGGCGTACGGGATGGCTTCCCGAAAGTGGCTCGCATCAATCTTGTGCCGAGCCAGGGAGTAGGCCTTGAGGGCCTCCAGGGACGACGTGGTCACCTCTTCGGGCGGCGCATCGTATTTCTGAATCGAGGCCAGCGATTCTCCCAGTTTGCGGCGCAGTTGGGTGGCGGCGCCTCCCAACGCGTGCAGAACCCGTTCCTTGTCTTCGGCCTCCACCTGCAGGCGGACGATGGCCTCGCTGCTCGAGGCGTTCACTGCCTCAAGCGTCAGGACGTAATGGCTGCCGAGCGCGGAAATCGATCCCTCGATCAACGCTTTGACGCCCTGCCGCTGGCAGATCTCGCGGCCGATTTCGTTGGTGATGCGCTCGTCGGGCGGGCGGCCCATGAAGCGCAGGGTCTCGCGGATGCGCTCGTCGGCGAGGATACTCAGGAAGGGCGATTGCTCGAGTTGCGCCGCCAGCCCCTGCTTGAGCGCGTCGTCAAAGACCGCATCACCGGTGGTGTTGACGAAATCCGCCAGCAGAATGGTGTCCTTGGCGGTCAACGCCGGAGCACGCCTGGAGTAGAAGAACAGTCCCGCTGCCGCCAGCGCGAGGGCCAGCAGTGAGAAGCCCGCGGCTTTGCGGTGGCGCCTGATTCGGCCGCCCATGTGCCCGGCGCTGGAAACCGTGCGCGTTGGTTCGACGCCGGCCGGTGTTCCGCTTCC
Organism: Bryobacterales bacterium; assembly: GCA_963842505.1. Lineage (GTDB taxonomy): Bacteria > Acidobacteriota > Terriglobia > Bryobacterales > Bryobacteraceae > PALSA-129. Next base: position 850,780 of record CAWJGZ010000001.1, on the reverse strand, counting down.
CCCAGACCTGAGACCCTCGCGAAGCGCTTCCAGGATGATCCGCGCGTCGTCGATGTGCTGGAGGCGGCTCTCGGGTTCCTTGCGCAAGCAGAGGCGGATCAGCTTATCGACTTCCTCCGGCACTCGCTCCAACGGCTTCGGCTCCGTAGTGGCGGCGGCGGTCAGCGCGGCGGTGATGGTCTCGCCCGGAAACGCCCGGCGGCCGCTCAACAGTTCGTACAGGATGCAGCCGAAGGCGAAGATGTCGCTGCGCGCGTCGGCCGGCTTGCCCTCGATCTGCTCCGGCGCCATGTAGCCGGGCGTGCCCGCCAGGCTGGCGGTTTGAGTGGAGGCCGGCGCGCCCTCCGGCTCGGCCAGTTTCGCCAGCCCGAAATCCAGCACCTTGACCGACCCCTTCTCCGTTACCAGAATGTTGCCGGGCTTCAGGTCGCGATGCACGATGCCTGCCGCGTGCGCCGCCGCCAGGGCATCGGCTGCCTGAATGCCGTACTCGATCGCCTGCTTCACCGGAAGCGGGCCTTTGAGTGGCCGGCCATCGACCAACTCCATGGCAAGGTATGGAGCACCTTCGTGCTCGCCGACTTCATAGAGCGTGGCGATGTGGGGGTGGTTCAACGCCGCCACCGCCCGCGCCTCGCGCTCCCAATGGCGGCTAGACTGGGCCTTGATGAATTTCAAGGCGACGCTGCGGCCCAGGCGCGTGTCCTTGGCTTTGTAGACCACGCCCATGCCGCCTTCGCCTAGCCTGGCTTCGATGCGGTAGTGCGCCACCGAGTCGCCGGGCGCGGGTTCGGCGGCGTCGTTCAAGAATCCGCTGGAGGGGCTGTGCAGGCTGGCGGTGTCGCCTTCAGCCAGCAGGCGCTCCACCTCCGCGCGCAATTCCGCTTCGCCCTCGCAAGCGGAATCGAGGAAGGCGCTCCGCTCTTCTTCCGGCCGCTCGAACGCGGCCCCAAAGATCTCTGTGATCCGGGCCCAGCGCTGCGGCGTCATGGCTGCTTCTCCCGCGAGCTGTGGTCTGGCGCGACGGTGGTAGCCGGCGCCAAGCGGTCGCCGGTTCCGCTCCACTGGATCTTCATCCAGGCCTTGGACAAGACCCAGTTGCGCTTGACGGTGCGAGGGGAGATCGCCATGGCCTCGGCGGTTTCCTCCACCGACAGGCCGCCGAAATAACGAAGTTCGACGATGCGTGCTTGCTGGGGGTCGAGTTCCGCCAAGCGATTCAGAATTTCGTCCACCGCCAGGATCTCCTCGGTTTGATCGATGCCGGCGGCCCCATGGAGTATCTCTTCGTTCAGCGTGACGCGGATGCCGCGTTTGAGAGCTCGGCGTCCGCGGGCGTGGTCCACCAGGAGGCGGCGCATGAGCTGGCCAGCCACGCCCATGAACTGGGCGCGGCTCCGCCATTCGGCGCGATCCTGGTCCACCAGCCGGAGGAAGGCCTCATGAACCAAAGCGGTGGGCTGGAGGGTGTGGCCGGGCCGTTCGTCGCGCATGCAGCGGCCCGCCAGACGGCGCAATTCCTTGTAAACAAGTGGAATGAGCCGCCCCAGCGCGTCCTTGCGCCCTAGTTTCAGTTCGCCCAGCAGCACGGTGACTTCGCCGCGAGAATCCGCCATATCTAGGCAGTCCAACCCATTCTAGCCCCTGAATTTCCCGTTTGTGGCCCCGATTTCGTGCCTTTCTCGCGTTCTGGCCGAAGAGAAGAAAATGAGAGGTCAGAAACTGGCGATTGCGACGGTCTGGATGGCGGCGGCAGCATTAGGCCCCGCCCAACCACTGGCCATTTCCGTGCAGGTGGTCGACAACTACGGAGCGCCGAAAAGCGTCACATCCGAGGCCCAGAAGGACGCTGCGCACATTCTGGCCGTGGCCGGCGTGAGACTCGACTGGCAACCGGGTTCTACGCCTGGGGGCCTTACTCTCTACCTGGTGGCGCGAAGGACCGTCCCCACTCATTGCGACGCTCTTGGCTATGCCTTGATCGCCCCCGCCTCCGGCGGCGGATGCAATTGCGGCTATCTGCTCTATCCCGCCATCGAGCGAAACGCGTGGATATGGAAAGCAGGAGTCCCCACGGTCCTGGGGGTGGCGATGGCCCACGAAATTGGTCACATTCTGCTCAATTCGACTGCTCACAGCTCTTCCGGCATCATGATCGCCAGCTTCGGGTACGGGCAAATCACGAAAGCAAGGCAAGGCGGACTGCTGTTCACCGCCGAACAGGCAGCTTACGTCCGGTCGCAAGTCGCGCTACGCTCCTCCAGCGGGACGCGCAGGGCTGCTGCTGAGGAGGCACCATGAAAGTAAGCACACAGCAAAGGCGGCATCGGCCGGTCAGTGTGGGAGGACGCCGAGGGAGCGCAGCCAGTCCTGGGCACGGGCGGGCCAGGAGCTGACGGCGTCCGCTGAAGGACGCAGCCCGTAGCCGTGGCCTCCCGTCGGGTAAAGGTGCATCTCGGCCGGGACTTTTGCGGCCTTCAGCGCGGCGTAGTACGCGAGGCTGTTTTCCACTCGAACGCTGTCGTCCTCGGTCTGCACGAGGAAGCTGGGCGGCGTTTGGGCGGTGACCCGCAGTTCCTCCGACAACTGGTCGGAGCCCGGCGCGAGCATGGAACCGGGGTAGATCAGCAGGGCGAAGTCCGGACGGCAACTGAGGTCATCCGCCTTGTCCACGTGCTCATAGGCACGCTTTTCGAAGTGGGTGCTGAGGGTGGCCGAGAGATGGGCGCCCGCCGAAAAACCGATCGCGCCGACGCGCGCCGGGTCGATGCCCCACTCCGCGGCGCGGGCGCGCACCATCCCCATAGCCCGCTGCGCATCCTGCAGTGGCGGAACATACGCCGGCAGTCCGGCGCGCGCGGGCACGCGATACTTCACCAGCACCGCCACGAGGCCCAGCGAATTCAGCCACCCGGCGATTTCCGTGCCCTCGATGTCGATGGCGACGTACTGGTAGGAGCCTCCGGGAAAAACGAGCACTGCCGCTCCCGTGCGCCGTTTTGGCTGTGGCAGGTAAACGGTAAGGGTCGGGACGGCAACGTTGGTGATTCGAGTGATCCGTTTGCCGGCCGCTACGCGGTCGCGGTCAGTGGTGACATCATGCTCGGGTCCGAGAGTTGCCGTCTCGCCCGGCGCCGGCCCGTTCCAGAGAGCAATGGGCCCGATCTGCGCGGCGTGAACTTCGGTGGCGAACAGCGTCGCCAGCAGGGCGGTGCAAACGTTGGGACGCATGGCTACCCACGAGCGTAACTCCACGCGTCGAGGAAGAGAACACGGCGGCTCCTGCGATACTACCGCCGGGACTTGCCCACCAGCGGCAGCGGGCGCTGTTCTCAATATCGGCCAGTGGCGCCGGGCCCCGGTTCCTAGTTTCTTCCGCTCCTAGTATTTCTCCAGGAAGGTCTTCACACTGTCTTGCTGCGCCGCCTTTCTGGCAATGCACAGGTCGATGCCCTCCAACACCTGCGCCAGATTGCGCGGCGCGCCGGCGTACTGGTCCACTTTCGGCGCGAAAAACGACTGCACGTCCCGCCTGGACTCGGCGTCGCAGAATGACCCGCCGGCAAAGGGCAGGTAGGCGCCCATATCGTTCCCGAAGATGCTGGGGTGGTCTTTCATGATTTCGTCGAAGTGCGCCTTGATGAACTGGAACGGCATCTTGCGGGTGTCGGGAAAGCTCTGGCCGGAGGACAGCAGCAGAGTAAATCCATCCGCCAGGGGAATGGTCTTCGACAGCACGGCCTGCATCCCTGCGTTGATGGCGGCGGGATCGTGGAAAGAACTCATGGCGCCGATCAGGCGCTGTTTTTCCTGCCGGTCTTGCGTTTTCTGAAACGCCACCAGGTACCGGTTGAAGAGCGAAACATCGCCATGGACCGCGGCGGTATTGAGCACCGCCGAGACGATCTCCGAAGGAACCGCGGCGCGATTCTCCAACCACTTCTCCGCCAGAGCCTTGGCTTCCGCCGCCAGGTCGCGATCGCCGCCGTAGAGGGCCACGGCGCTCAACAGGCTCGGCCGCAGCAGCCGGGCATCATCGGTTTCACCGGCCCGGGGATTCCAGCCGAGTGCCCGCGCACGCTCCTGAAAGTTCTGCAACAGGAACCGCTGATAATTGGCCGTCAGGCTCTCCGGCACCAGGTCCTGGCGGACCGAAAGCGCCACGCCGAGCGCCCTTTGCAGCACCAGGCGTTCGGAATCGTTGTGAAACAACTGGACCAGACCAAGCGCATCCGCGGCCGAAAGTTTGCCGGCGGCGGACATGGCCTCCACGTTGCCGATCAGATCGACACGTTCCGGAGGCTGAAGATCGGTCGCGGCTCCGCCGGTGAGCGCGGCCAGCAGCCCGCCGCGATAATCCACCAGGTAATAGCCTTGGGCGTTGGCGTTAGCATCCACCCATGCCGGGCATCCTTGCGCGCTCTTGAGCGGCCAGTCTAACTTGGGTTCGGTCATCACCGCGCATTCGCCGGGGCTGTTGGCGGCGCCATACCGGATGCAGATGGGGACGTCCCAGGCCAGATTGGGTGCGGCCTTTGAGCCGGCCGGAAGGAATCGAGACTGCGCCAAATGCAAGACCGGGTGCTGCTGCGCGCAATCGAGCGTCACTGCAACCAGCGGCGTACCCGCTTGATTCAGAAACGTGGAGAAGGCTTTGGCGACATCTTTCCTGGTGGCCGAACTGAGGGAGTCCAGAAAGTCGGCGGCGGTTGAGTTCTTAAATGCGTAACGGTTGAGATAGCTCTGGACGCCCTTGCGGAATTCCTCCGCGCCCATCCAGCTTTCAAACATGCCGATGACGGCCGCGCCCTTCTGATAAGTGATGCCGTCGAAGGCGTTGGCGATGTCGTCCTTGGTTTCGATCGCCTGGCGGATCTTGCGCGCGCTATCCAGGCTGTCCTCATCTTCGGCGCCGAGCTTGGAGTTCACATCCTCGACGCGGGTCTTCCACTCCGGTTTCCATTCGGCGATCAGCTTCGATTCCATCCACGTGGCGAAGGCCTCATTCAGCCAAATGTCGTCCCACCATGCGGTGGTCACCAGGTCGCCGAACCACTGATGCGAAAGCTCGTGCGCCGCCGTGGTGGCATACCCGCGCTGCCGCCGGATGGTGTCGCTGGCGGGTTGCGCCAGGATGATGTTTTGACCGTACGTCACCATCCCCGCGTTCTCCATGGCGCCGAAGCCCACGGTGACGGGGACCGACACCTGGTCAGCCTTCTCGTAGGGGTACGGAATGCCGAAGTACTGTTCGAGGCGTGTCAGGATGGTCGCGGTTACCTCGGCGGCATATTTCGCTTCGCCGGCCCTGCCTTTGGGCGTGACGATGCGAACCGGGACTCGATTCTTTCCCGCAAAACCGGCATCGACGAATTCGAACGGGCCGACGGCCAACGCCACCAGGTAGCTGGGCAGCGGTTTGGTTTCCCGGAAGACATAGGTCTTCACGCCGTTTTCGCTTTTCTCCGAGGCTACCGGTGTGTTGCTGACGGCCGCATCCCGCGCGGGAACGTGGAGCGTGAGTTGCCAGGGCGTCTTGTAGGACGGTTCATCGAAGCACGGAAAGGCATCGCGCGCGTCGGTGGACTCGAACTGCGTGAATATGTAGTCGTTGCCCTCGTCTTTCGTGCGGAAGATCCCCGAGGTATCCTGGCTCCGGATGCCGCCCTGGTAGCGAATCTTGATTTCGGCCGGCCCCGCGGGAATGGCGGAGGGGAACTGCAGCCCCACAAAGTCGCTTCCTCCCGGGACAGCCTGCGCCTGCCAGGTCTTGCCACCGGCCATTGCCGAGGCCTCCTGCACCGCGATCTGATTGGCGTTGAGCCAGATAGTCTGCGCCGGCGCTTTCAAGTTCACCTCGATCGAGATCACGCCGCTGAAATTGTCCTTCGCGGGATCGAGCGTCAACTCCACGCGATAGCGGGTGGGCGCCACGTCCTGTACTTCCGCGAGCCGCAACTTGGGAGGCTGGCTGGCCGCGAAGATGCTGCCGCACAGCGCCGCCAGAAGCGGCATGAGTATGGGAACCCGGTAACTTGCGAAATCCGGCATTTGGAAACCTCTTCGTGCCATCTTACCCCGACCCTGCGATAATAGTTGTTCCTTATGAAGGTCGAAGTGGTTCTTACCGAGGCGGATATCGCCCAGGAATTCGCGGAAGCTATCGAGGCGCGCGATCTGCCCGAAAAGTTCTTCTTCTGGTTCCCGCGCTCGGCCGCCGAGTGGGCCGCGCTGACGGGACACGCCGAGCTCTACGGCGGACTGTGGGAGACCTGGAAGGAACTGGCTGCCAATGCGGGCGCGCTGGCCAAGCACTTCCCCCGGCGCGTTCCGGTGATCAGCTTCGGCGCCGGCGACGGCGCCCGCGACCGCATGGTGATGACCGCCCTGAAGAACGCGGGCTGCGAGTGTCTCTATTTCCCCGTGGATGCCAGCCAGGCCATGCTCGAATTGGCGTGCGCCGCGGCCGACGATGAAGATATCGAAACCGTAGGCATCAAAGCCGATATTTCCAGCCCCATCCACCTGGTCTATGCCGCCGATGCCGCCGAGCCGCCCCGCCTTTTCATCATGAGCGGCAATACCATGGGATCCTTCGATCCGCTGGCCGAAATCCGTTACGTGGCCCAGTGCATGAAGCCCGAAGACCGCCTGATTATCGACGGCGAGCTCCACCACGAGCAGCTTTCCATGGCCCACCGCGACAACCCCGCCGCCCGCCAGTTCCTTTCCACACTGCTTAACGGCGTGGGGATTCGCGATAACGACGGTGAAGTTCGCTTCCAGTTGAAGCGGGACGACCGTCACAACGGCCTGCACCTCATCACGCGCTCTTTCCGCGCCGCGCGCGATCTTTCCGCCACCGTCGCCGGCCAGGAGATTCCGCTGCAACGCGGGGAACACATCGGCCTCAATTTCCAGTACACCTACACGCCCGAGGCCTTTCGCTGGCTTCTCACCGAGCAAGGCGGCCTGGAAATGCTAGAGGAACACCGGAGCGCGGACGGGCGCTTCCTGACGGCCGTGTGCAGACGCGGATGACCGCGTTTCGTTTGGTGGATGGCAGGAAGCGGAACGCCGGCTAAGACCCATTCGGGGCGTCCGGATCGGCGTCTGCGATCTTGCCGAACCGGATTCCCGAATGTTGCGCCTCGACGCGTGAGGCACGGTCTGTTCCGGCGTATGGGCTGCCGCAGGCTTACAGCCTGCTTACAGCCCGCGCCGAACCATCACATCGGACGTCTTGCGCCTGATTTGAAGCTACAACGCCGGCTCTCACACAACAATGCTGGCAAAGGATAGCGCATTCCTAACAATTGATAGTGACCGCTCGCAATTTCCAGGCAGCTACTCGCCGTAATTGATTTCGGCTTGCCGGGCGGAGATCGCCGAATAGACCAAGAGGATCGCCGCTACCGCCAGCAAGCCGGGGACGGCGATCCACATGGGCGTGGGGTCGGACTCCACCACCATCACCGAGAATGGCGGCGGCACCGGGACTTCCACCGGGCACAGGCTCTTCAGATAGAAAATGATGCTGATCTTCTTCAGCAGGTCCGGCAGGAACGGGTTCAGGTTCTCCCACACAAACACCACTGCCGCCGGAATCAGGGGATTGCGAAACATCAGCCCGCACATCAGGAATACCGCGCCGTAGCCTACACACCCGAGCGCCGCCACCAGCATGTAGCTGCCAAGCTGGCTGAGGCCCGGGCCGTGGTACAGGTAGTCGCTCCAGGCCGGGCCGAAGTGCCGGCTCAATGTCAGGAAGGCCGCCGCCGTGCTGCCCACAAACAACGTCAGCGCTACCGCCAACCCCGCCAGATATTTGCCCGCCACCAGCAGTTCCCGCCGCATGGGCGTCAGGAAGTAATAGTGCAAGGTCTTCTCCAGCATCTCGCCGCGGAACAGGTTTGAGAAAATCCCCATGCAGCCGAAGAAGATGGTGGCGCGCAGATAGAAGAAAAGGAACAAGCCCGCGAAGATCATGCTATCTTCGCCCAGCGTGTGGTGGTGATCGCTGCCTTGGCGCAGTTCGAACAACCAGTGCAGCAGGGTGATCACCACCGGCCCAATGGCCAGGCAGTAAATCCACCAGCCGCGCTTGGAGAAGAAAGTCTTCTTCAGTTCCAGCCGCAGGACCGCGCCGATCTGCCGCAGCCACAAAGGGCTCATACCGCACCTCCATCGGCGCCGATCAGGTACTGATACACCGAGTTCACGTCGTCATCGGCCGGCGCCACCGATTCCACTTCCAGGCCGGATTCCAGCACCACGCGGTTGAGCAACAAATAGAAACTGTCGGCATCGGTAGTGCGCAACAGCAGGCCCTTGCGATCGTTGCTGATCTTGGCTTCCACCATGTGCTGGTCCTGGAACAGGCGCGCCGCCAGGCCGCCGGGGTTGTCGCAGCGCACCAGAATCTGCATGGGCTGCTCCTTCACCTCGCTACGGACGCCCTGGATCTGCCCTTCCGCCACCACGTAGCCCTGGCTCAGCAGGATGACCTGGTCGGAAATCTGGTCCACTTCGTGCAGGATATGGCTGGAAACGATGACGTGCCGTCCCTTTTCGCCCCATTCGCGGAACAGCGCGATGGTTTCGGCGCGCGCCATGGGGTCCAGGCCGTTCAGCGGCTCGTCGAGCACCAGCACCCACGGGTCGTGCGCGATGGCCTGCGCCAGCTTGATGCGCTGCCGCATGCCCTTGCTATACGCTCCCACCGGGCGCTCAGCCGCCGGCGTCATGTTGACGCGCTCCAGCGCCGCGGCGGTCTTTTCCTCGCACTCGGCGGGGCCGAGGCCGTGCATGCGCAGGAACCAATAGATGAACTGGCGCCCGGTGAGGCCCTTGGGAAAGGCGTCGAATTGCGTGCAGTAACCGATCATGCGGCAGAGCCGCTCAGGATGACCCGGCGCGATGCCTAGCACGCTGATCTCGCCTTGGGTCGGCCGGATCAGCCCGGTCATGAGATTCATCAGCGTGGTTTTGCCTGATCCGTTGGGGCCGACCAGGCTGGTGATGCCGGGCGGAATGGATAAGCTGACGTTGTTGACGCCGAGGACTTCACCGTAGAAGCGGGACACGTTGGCGAAGGTGATTTGCGTTTCACTCATCGCACCACCTCGACGCCGCGGATTTTGCGGGCCAGCATGTAGAGGCAGATCAGGCAGAGCACACCCAGCGCCGCCCAGCAGCACCAGAGCGGAAGATCCTCGCCGGGCATCACGCGGAAGAAGACCGCGCCGTTGGTGGTTTTATTCGAGCCTTCAAAGAGCTGCACCCAGACGACGCCGATGAGATGACTGATGTTGAACAGATTGCCCCACCTGGTGCGCTGCACGCCGTTGATGACCGCGCCGAAGGCCGCGGCCACGAAGAAGACGCCGAACATCAGGCCGCCGGCAGCGGGCTTCCACTTCACCCAGGCGGAGAGCGCCAGCGCCAGCAGCGCCAGAATCAGGATCCAGATCCACGCGCTGAAGAATGTGCCGAAGGCCAGGCGCGCATTGTCGCTCATCCACCGCCACCCTTCCAAATAGCCCTGCAAGCCGAAGCACAACAGGCCCGGCACCCAGGTCATCAGCGACATCAGCACCACCAGCACGGACATCTTGCCAAGCACGTACTCCACGCGCGAAAAGGGCCGCGCCAGGTAGAGCGAGAGCGCGTTGTTGGCCAGATCCGGCGAAATCTGGCCAGGCCCCACGAACGCCGCCAGGAACAGCGCCAGCATGCTCTGCCAGCCGAGCAGGTTCATGAAGAACGTCACGTTGATGGAGATCAGGCCGCGCGCCCCCTGCACGCCCAGCAAGCCCAGCGCGCTGGCATTGTGCTGCACGTAGATGATGAGCGCGCAGATCAGCGGGTAGATGAAGCTGCCGATGAAGAATAGCGAAAGGAATCGCGAACCGCGCAATTCCGCGAACGCATACCGCGGAATCACCAGAAACCGCGACCAGGAAGAAGTCAGTTCACCTTCGTAAGGGCGGTAGGTCTTCTTATAGACGGCCATTGGCAGTCTCCGGTTGACAGGCTGGAGCCTGCCCGACTTCCATGGCTTTGAGGAAAATGTCTTCGAGCGAATCGCGCTTGCGGTTGAGGCGGCGGATCTGCACGTTCTGATCGGCGGCGATCTCATAGAGCCGCCGCACTTCCAGGCCATCCGGCAAGATCAGCTTCACGCGGCCCTGCGCCCCCGGGGCGGTCTCGCAGCCGAGCTTTTGCACCGCCTCCAGAAAGCTGCCGTTGTTTTCGCCGCGGGTCTCCAATTCGAGGAAGCGGCGGTTGGCGCGCCGTTCTTCCTCCAGGTTGCAGAACGCCGCTACGTTGCCGTCCTTGAGAATCAAGACCTGGTCGCAGCAATCTTCCACGTCGCGCAGCAGGTGCGAAGAGAGCAGCAGGTGGAGATCGCCGCGGTCGCGGATTTCCTGGATGAGCTGGATCATGCGGGCGCGCGCCGGCGGGTCCAGGCCGTTGGTCGGCTCGTCCAGAAACAGCAGCTTCGGGCCGTGCGCGATGGCCTGCGCCAGCTTGGCCGCCTGCTTCATGCCCAGCGAATAGGTGCCCACGGCGCGATACCGCACTTCGCCCAGGCCGACGTAGAAAAAAGCCTCATGGGCGCGTTCCAGCGCGTGCGCGGGCGGCAGACCGGCGAGCTCCGCCATCAGCCTCACGAAGTGCACGCCGCTCATGGCCGCCACGAAGGAGTCGTTTTCCGGCATATAGCCGACGAGCGAGCGCACCGCGCGCGCCTGCGTCCGGATGTCGCGGCCCAGAATGCGCGCCGTGCCGTAGGACGGCTTGAGGAAGCCCAGCAGCGTGTTGATCAGCGTCGACTTCCCCGCCCCGTTCGGCCCGAGCAGCCCCACCGACCTGCCAGTAAGCGCGGCATTCAGCTTCTTGAGGATGACACGATCTCCGAAGCGCACTTCCAGGCTGTCGAGTTCGATTACCGGAGCCATCACTTTGAAGGATACGGTATCCTCGGCGCGCGTGTTCCGGACATTTGGTTGATGGGCAGACCCGCCATGCCGAGCAGGTTGCCGCTCATCAGGTTCATCAGAGTGTAGCCGAGCACGTCCCCGTTGGCTGCCATGGTGATGCGGTCGGGCTCGCCATAGACCGCGTAGAGAGCCGGCTTGACGTCGTTCAAGCCTTGCAGCGGATTCCGGCGGCCGGCGGCTCCCGGCGGCAGGAAGGCCCCGGCCAGCGCGGCAAACGGCGCCAGGGTATTCCCCAGGTTCTGGTAAATCACCGCCGAGAAATTCACGTACTGGTCGCGCGGCGTCAATTCCAGGAACCGCGCCGAACGCTTGATGGAAGTGCCGGCGGTCTTCACTTGCAGCGCGCGCGCCACCAGGGCGCGGGTTGGACCGGCGATCAGGTAGCCCTGGTCGAAAGTGTAGTGCGCTTCCAGCAGCGGGCTGGGGTTGGCTGCCGCGATCATGTAGTACGTGCGGCCCTCGAAGCTCTCCTGGGCGGTACGCAGCCGCGGCGCGCCGGCTTTGGCGGCATCACTGTTATGGGCCTCGACGAGTTTTCGCAGAGTCGCCTGGAAGCGCTGCGGGTCGTAGACTTCGGCCACCAGCTTCCACGAGGGCACCGGCATCACCGAACCGTCGACTGCCAGCGCAAATTCGCCGCCCAGGCTGGCGGCAAGTTCTTTACGGACATCGAAGCCGGCCGCGCGGCCTTCGTCGTCGAGCGACTTCTGAGCGGTGGCGAGCGATCCCTGCCGCGCCGCCAGTGCGGCATCCACAATGGCCTCGGGGTTTTTCACCACGAAGCCCAGCACCACCGTGGCGTCCGGCGACACATAGTCCAGCGACCCCATCGGCGAAGGCGCCGCCAGCAGGGCCGCCATCCCGGTGCGCGGGCCATCGAAGCCCAGCGCCGCGCTGGCCACCATGTGACCGTCGGCCTGCTTTTCTTCGGCCAGAAAATAGCGCGCGCCTTCAAACGGCGTGTGCATCCGCGAAAGATCGGCGCACACCAGCAGGCCCGCGCCCTGGCGGTAGGATTCCGCGATGTGCTCATAGAGCGGAGTGGAGGCAAAGCCCGAATCGATCTGGCCGGCAATGGTATTGACCGCGCCGGGTTCCCCAATCAGCAGCAGGCCTTTGCTTTGCTCGACTGCCAGCGGCAGGCCCTTCTTGCGCAGGAATTCCTCGAAGCCCGCGCGCCGCGACTCGGCCAGCACCACCGGCGACGGCACGCCCGCCACGCTCACGATGTCGATTTCGTCGCCCAAATACTCGCTGCCCGCGCGCAGGGTTTCGATCACCGCGCCCACACGGTCGCCGTGGCCGGCCCACCAGGCTTGCAGTTCGGGACTCGACGCCAGCTTCTTTCCCACTGTGGATTGCGCATCGGCCAGGTATTGCGAAAGGTTCGGAATGCTGACGTAGAGCACCGTCCCGGCCGGCAGCCGTCCCAACAGCGCGCTGGAATAGCGCAGCGCCGGCAGGCGTAACTGGCCCAGGCTGCTGCGAAGATCGGCCAACTGTTTGAGTAGCTTGTCGCGGTTGCGGCTCCAGGAAATTTCATCGCCGATGGATTCCGGTTCCACCGATACGCCGGTGACGGCCTGGTCGCCCGCATGCAGGATCTTCTCCTGGTTGTCCTGGGTGACGTGGACTTCGCCTTCGACCACGGAAACACGCGAGCCCTTGAGGCCCGCCGTAACGCCGAACAGGGTTCCGGTCACCGCAACGCGGCAATCGGCGGTTTCGAGATAGAGATGGCCACCGCGCCGGTGCGCGGCCTGAACGATCACGCTGCCCCGCCCCAAGTGCACCGTCACATCGCCGCCCGAAACGGTGGTGTAGAGGCTGGAGCGTTCCCGCATTTCAACCACCGACCCGTCGCGCAGTTCCAGCATGGCATCGGAATCCTTGGCGGTGCGCAGCTCGAGGCCGCCGGGCAGATCCTGGCCCTTGATTAAAGGCTGGATGCCATCGGCGGAAACTACGAACAGAGTCCCATTGACGGTCTGCACAATGGCCCGGCCGCTGTGGCCGCCGGATTGATTGACCAACAGCCATACCGACACGCCCGCCGCCAGCACCACGGCTGCCGCGGCCCACCGCATGGCCGGCATGGAACGGCCGGCGAGGCGGCGCCGAGCCGGCATCGACACTACCTTGCCTTCAAACACGTGGCGGCAGGCCACGCACTGGTGAAGATGGTCTTTGAGCAGCAGGGCGCGTGCTTCCGTCAGCCGGCCGGCGCGGTAGTCCGGGATCAGCGACTGGAAATCGGCGCAGCCGCGAATATGCCCGGCGGGCGCGATCATCGCCCAGACGCGGCCGGCGGCGGCTTCGATCACGGCCGGATCGATATCTTCATCGCGGATCTCCGCGACGGCCCGCTCCAGGGCGGGATCCATGGGATTGAATTCGGGGGTCATGCTACACCTCCCACATAAGCCCGGTATTCCTTTTCCAGGCGGTCCCGGGTGCGCGATAAGGTCACCGCGACGGTCCCCGGGGTGGTCGCGAGCAGTCGCGCAATCTCGGGATTGTCTTTGCCATCAAAGAAACGGAGCATGAACATTTCGGCGATCCTGGGATTGAGCCGGGCAAGGGCGCCGCGCAGCCACTCGCGAATTTCACCCGAGTGATGCAACCGCTCGGGACTCCGCTGGATTGGCTCGGCCAGCACCGGCTCCATTTCGTCCAGCGGCACGTTGCGGATATTTTGCCGGGACCGCACCAGGTCGAGCGCCGCGTTCACCGCCGCGCGGTGCAGAAAGCTGGCCATGTTGCCGACCGGTTCCGCTCCGGGGTCGCGTTTAAGCAGCCGCAGAAACACAGTCTGCAGCACGTCTTCAGCGTCGCCGGCATTGCCGGTCACCCGAAAGGCTGCGCGAAATACCAGGGCATGGTGCTCGCGAAAGGTCCGCTCCAGATCGGCGGCGGAGAGTTGGGCCGGTTCTTGCTGGGCAGCCATTAGCGCTTTCATCCTAGCAGGCTCATCCATTTACTGGACGCGCCGGCAGCCGCGGGATTAGCTAAAAAAAGGCCCCGCGCCTAGGGTGGCGTGGGGCATGAAATTCTACTGCAATCTGTCTCGGAGGATGACAGACCGGTGTCGATTCTAACACCTGCAGGTCCTTAAATCAATGCAATTGCGATTGTCTTGTAACGCTATTTTGCGGGTAGAAGTTAACGTAACTCGTCCATAACCTCTTCCAAGACGGCACGGCAAGGCCGAACTCGGGATTCCGGCAGGGTAGCCACCGGCTCATCGGTCAGGTTTAGTAGTTCTAGGAAGGTTGGCTTGGCGGGGTTCAGATACAGGACGCCCGTCAGGATCTCTCCCTTGGCGTCGGCCTCTTCCAGGGCCATCAACGACTTGAGGCGGTCGGTGGGATCGAAATCCCGTTGCAGCTTGCGCAGGCGCAGGTGCGAGCCATCGTGCATCTGGACGTCCCTGACTTCACCTTCCGGTATATCTACGGTAATATCTTCAAACGAAGGGACAAAATCCAGCTCCTGCAATGCCTCTTCGTGCTCTTTCACGTAGGCGTAACTCTTGGTGGAGCCTTCGTGATCGTTGAAAGTGACGCACGGCGAGATGACGTCGATGACCGAAAGGCCGCGGTGGGCAATGGCGGCCTTGAGGATAGTGGTGAGCTGTTTCTTATCGCCGCTGAAGGAGCGGGCGACAAAGCTGGCGCCCCATCTCATAGCCAGCGCGCAGCAATCAAAGGGCGGCAAGTTGTTGGGAGTCCCGGATTTCAAAGTCGAGCCCAAATCCGCGGTGGCGGAGAACTGGCCCTTGGTCAGCCCATACACGCCGTTGTCTTCAATCACGTAAATCATCGGCAGATTGCGGCGGATGAGGTGCATGAACTGGCCGAGCCCGATGGAAGCGGTGTCTCCGTCGCCGGAGACGCCGATGCCGAGCAGCGTGCGGTTGGCCAGCAGAGCGCCGGTGGCGATGGCCGGCATGCGGCCGTGGACCGCGTTGAAGCCGTGCGACAGGCCGAGGAAATAAGCCGGCGATTTCGAAGAGCAGCCGATACCGGAGAACTTGGCGACGGTATACGGATTAATCCCGAGTTCGTAAAAACTCTCTATGAGGCGCTCGGAGATGGAATTGTGGCCGCAGCCGGCGCACAAGGTGCTCTTGGCACCCTTATACTGCAACACCTCGAGGCCAATGTGGTTGACCTTCTTGGGCGGGGGAGTAACGGTAGTGCTCATCTATTTGCCCTCCTGGGCGATGATGTGGTCGGTGACGGTTCGAGCGTCCAGCGGCAGGCCGCCGTAATATCGCAAGCTGCGCAGTTTGGCGATCAGCTCGGCATCCAGTTCCAGCCGCATCAGGCCCAGCAACTGGGCATCGCGATTCTGGTCCACCACGTAGACGCGGTCGTGGCGGCGAATGAAGTCCAGCAGATGCGGGGTAAAGGGGTACGCGCGGAGCCGCAGATAGCTGGCTGGAATGCCGTATTCGGCCTGCAACTGATCGCAGCTTTCGCGAACGGCATAATCGGAAGTGCCCCAGGCCACGAAGCCAATCCTGGCATTTTCGGCGATGTGAACCACTGGTTCGGGAACGTGCTGGCGCATGATTTCGAACTTGTGGGCCAGCCGGTCCATGTTGTTCGTATAGTCGTCCTCGCGCTCGGTGTATTGCGCCTTTTCGTTGTGGCCGCTGCCGCGCGTGAAGTACATGGCTTTGGGATGATTGGTGCCCGGAAGCGTGCGCCAGCCGATGCCATCGCCATCCACGTCTTTGTAACGGGCGAAGCCGCCCAGCCGGTCGAGGTCTTCGGCGGTGAGGACCTTGCCGCGGTTGATGGGCTTTTCCGGGTAGGGGAACGGGTCGGCCATCCAGTTATTCATGCCGAGGTCGAGATCGGTCATGACGAAGACCGGCGTTTGGAACTTCTCGGCGAAATCGAAAGCCTCAAGGCTCATCGAGAAGCACTCTTCCGGCGAACACGGGAAGAACAGGGGGTGCTTGGTGTCGCCGTGGGAGAGCAGCGCGGTGGTAATGAGGTCGCCCTGTTGGGTGCGGGTGGGCAGCCCGGTGGATGGCCCGACCCGTTCCACATCGTAAATCACCGCGGGGACTTCGGCGTAATAGCCCAGCCCAATAAACTCGGACATCAGAGAGAGGCCCGGGCCGGACGTAGCGGTCATGGAACGGGCGCCCGCCCAGCCGGCGCCCAGCGCCATGCCGATGGAAGCCAGCTCATCTTCGGCCTGAACGATGGCGTAGGTGGCCTTGCCGGTATCGGGATCGTGGCGGAAGCGCTTGGCATAACCAATCAGCGTTTCGACCAGCGTTGACGACGGCGTGATGGGGTACCAGGTCACCACCGTGACGCCGGCGAACATCGCGCCCAGGGCGCAGGCCGCATTGCCGTCGATGATGATCTTGCCGGCAGTAGCGTTCATGCGCTCAGCCCGGTAAGGGACGCTGCCGGTAAACGTGTTGGCGGCGAATTCGAAGCCGGCCTTCGCGGCGCCCCAGTTGAGATCGACGGCTTTGGCCTTGCGCGGGCCGAACTGCTTCACCAGCGCCTTGTGGACCTCTTCCATGTCGATCGCGAGCAGGCGCGCCACGATGCCGTCGTAGATCATGTTGCGGACCAGCTTGCGCAGCTTGACGTTGGGGCAAACCGGAACCACCAGTTTGTCGAACGGGACCGGGAAGAAGTGCAGGTCGCTACGCAGTTCGTTGAGCTTGAGCGGCTCGTCATAGATCACAGCCGCGCCGCCGTCCAGGTTCAGGACGTCTTCGCGCGCGGTTTCGGCATTCATGGCCACCAGGATGTCGACTTCCTTGCGGCGGCCGATGTAGCCGTGCTTGCTGGCGCGGATGGTGTACCAAGTCGGCAGGCCGGCGATGTTGGAGGGAAACATGTTCTTCCCTGAAACCGGAATGCCCATCTGGAACAGGGAGCGCATAAGGACGCTGTTGGCAGTCTGGCTGCCCGACCCGTTAACGGTGGCAACCTGAATACTGAAGTCGTTGACAACAGGCTTGCTCGGATGGCCCGGCTGAGACTGCACCGGGGGTACTTCTAAAGTTGACATCGATTGGGAATCCTTCTGAAGGGAGTGTGGCCCAAATTCACGTTCTTTTCGATTATAAGCGAATTCCCAAGAGGCCGGTGGTACGGCGCAACTGGTGAGCTTGTGATTTGCAAGGTGGTCGCACAAAATGGAGGCTTATGAGGAATAGCAGCCGCTTTTCCCGAACGGGCCCGATCCTGCTCGCGTTCGCCGGACTGGCGTGCGCCCAAGTCCGCTCCGTGCCGCCAGCCGGATCCGTGCAGTTCGAGTTCAGCTTTCCGGCGACCAACGGCAGTACCCAGCACATCGCGCTCGACCACTTCCTTTTCAACGGCGGATCGATCTCCACTGCCGCCAATGCGGCGCGCACGCGCCAACTGGCCCCCGGGGTGAGTGAGATCTCGGTCGAGGCTCAGGCGGTGGGCGAGTGGGAGTTCGACCTGGGCGATGACAGCAGCTACTTCGGGCTGGGCGAGCGATTCGACCGCCTGAACCATGCGCACTCGATGATCCGGAACGGTTCGCGCGACGCCGGCAATGCCAAGGGTATCAGCACATACCAGCCGGTACCGTTCTTCATGAGCCTGCGCGGCTATGGGCTGTGGGTGGATACCACCAGCGAAGCCACTTTCGATTTCAACGTCACGGAACGTTACCGCGTGCGTGTCAAGACTTATGGCCGAGTCCTGCGGTTGGTGCTGATCGAAGGCCCGCGGTTTCCGCTGATCCTGGACCGGTTCACGGCTTTGACGGGGCGGCAGGAATTGCCGCCTTACTGGGCCTTCGCCCCCTGGAAGGCGCGCGATTACCATCGCAACCGGCAGGAAGTGGACGAAGACGTCGACCGGTACCGGGCGCTGGGGCTGCCGGCGTCGATTATCCTGATCGACAGCCCGTGGGCCACCAACTATAACAGCTACGACTTCAATCCCAAGCAGTTCGACGACGTGCCGAAGATGATCGCGCATCTGCACGATGAGGGGTATAAGTTGATTCTCTGGCACACTCCGTGGATCGACCAGAGAACCAACCGGCCGGGCGAACAGGGATTCGCGGATAAGATCCCGCTGACGGAGTCGAGTAACTTTGCCGAGGCCGAGCGCAACGGCTATTTTCTGCACCGGCCGGATGGTTCAACCTATATCGCCGATTGGTGGAAAGGGACCGGCGCGCTGATCGATTTCACCAACCCGACGGCTAAGAAGTGGTGGCAGGGGCAACTCGACAAAGTGATCGCGATGGGCGCCGACGGGTTCAAGGATGACGACGCCGAAGGTAATTTTCTGGGCGACGTGAAATTTTCGAACGGTGAAGATCAAAGGCTGATGCGCACGCGGTACGCGGTGGACTACAACCGCGCGGTTGCGGAAGCCTTGGCTGCGCGCAAGGGCAAAAACTGGGTGCTGTTGCAGCGCAGCGGCACCGTAGGGTCGAACGGGCTGCCGTTCTTCTGGAGCGGCGACAACGACGCGACATTTTCCACCGAAAACGGCCTGCCCACGGTGGTGACCGCCGGCCTGAATGCGGGCATGAGCGGCATTTCGCTGTGGCTGAGCGACCTGGGCGGCTACAACAAGCGGGCGCGCTATGAGGGCGACGACGTGCTCTTCGCCCGCTGGACTGAATACTCGGCGCTCTCGCCCGGCATGGAAGTCATGAGCGAGATGAACCTGGGGCCGTGGGATTACGGCGATGCGGCGCTGCGCATTTTCCGCCAGTATTCGGTGCTCCACATGAGCCTGTTTCCCTACCGCTATGCGGCCGCGCAGGAGAGCGCCCGCAACGGTCTGCCGATGATGCGCGCGCTGGCGCTGATGGATCAGGACGATGCCGAGGCGCGCGATGCCGAAACGGAATACTATCTGGGTCCGGACCTGCTGGTGGCGCCGGTGCTTAGCCCGGTGACGCAGCGGGCAGTCTACTTGCCGGAAGGCAATTGGTTCGACTATTGGACCGGCAAGCCACTCACTGGCCGGCGGACGGTGGTGGCTGACGCGCCGCTCGACCGCATTCCGCTGTATGTGCGGGCAGGAGCGATTCTGCCGAAGATCCCGGACGATGTAATGACGCTGGTGCCGCGGAAGGAATACAAGGACCAGAAGGTCAAATCGCTCGACGATCGCCGCGTGTATGAAATCTATCCCGGCGCTCCGCTGCGCGCGCTGACGGATTTCGAAGGCCGCCAGCTCACGCCGGGCGCCGAACCGGGCAGTCTGGTGCTGACCGGGCAAGCCGCGCGGGTGATACTGCGCTGGCGGTTCGGCGCACCCGCCGGCGTTACGCTCAATGGCCGGAAACTGGAGCCGGTGAAGGCCGCCGATGGAAGCGTATCGGTGGAGTTCGATCAGTCTGGAACCAGCCGCCTGAAGTGGCAATAAGCAGCAGAAGTCAAGGAAGTCGAGGAAGTCAGAAGACAGAATGAAGACACTCGTGGCGCGAGACCGCGCCGGAGCGCTCGTCATTCTGACTTCTGGCTCCTGACTTCTGTCTCTTTATTTCATTCAGCACACCCGCACAAATTCCATCTCCAGGAGGCTGGCCAACTTCTCGATCTTGGCGGCGATGTGTCCCACACCCGCAGCGCAGTGGTGGGCAGGGCCATGAGCCGACCATTCGGTGACGAAGCGGCGCGCACCGATGGGGAATCGATAGCGGCTGTTGGTGTTGCCGATCTCCAGAATCGGTCCGGGGACCGATTCGCCTTCCGCGGCGAGCAGCTTCAACTTGCCGTGAGCAGCCTCGGCCACCGAGAGCAGGGTCACCGGTCCGTGCTTCACGGACATCTCGACGGAAAGGCCGCGGCCCACCTTGCCGTGGTAGACGGAGAGCGGGCGAAGTTTGGTTTTTCCCTGAGAAATGGCGACATGGCCGGGGCCGTCGTGGCCCATCAGCACGAGGTCGTCGTGGAAATCCATGGCATAAAATTCGGTGAATGAGCCGCCCGCGCCGAAGGCGTCCATAATTTTCATGGCCTGCACGTTCTTGATCTCCAGTTCGCCGGCGACGGGAATGCCGCGGGCGGTGAGCAGGCTGTTGCCGGGGATGATGGAGCTGATGGCGTCCTGGTTGGCGGCGTTGCCGGCGCCGCTATGGAAATAAGCGAGCGCGGTGACGCCGTGGCCCTCCACCAGGCGATCGAGAGCTACGGAAGTTCGCGCGGCTTGCGCCAGATCCTCGGGCGCGCAGTCCGATTGGATATCGAACGTGGCGGCGAATTCGGTGAGCCGCCGCGCAATTTCGGAGTCGGGGACCGCGGCGCGCAAAGCGGCCAACTCCTCGACTTCGATCATCTCGATATGGCCGCCAAAGGTGGCGCATTGCAGCGTGAGATCGGTATAGATGTCGAGCATACCGCCGTAATAATGGCCCATGACGCCGAGGCGGTTGTGCTCCATGACGGTCGCGACGCGCGCTGCCGAGACCCAGTCGGCGATCTCATCCCAGGCGGCCGGGTCGCCGTCGAGCATGCCGGTGACCTGATGGAAGGGAATGCGGCAGCGCTGAAAGACATTGGCGATTTCCGGGACGGAACAGGCCTGGCAGTAAGCCAGAAACTCGCCGGTCATGAGGGTGCGGTCGCCCATGCGGTTGAAAGCGGCGTAATCGATGGAGGCGGCCGGCGCCAGGCTGAGGACAATGACCGGCACACGCGCGCGGCGCACCACCGGCAAGATGGTGGAAGAGAGCGCGTAGGTGGTGACGTAGAGAAAGATCAGATCCACGTCGGCCTGGCGAAAGCGGTGGCCGGCTTCGAGGGCCTTTTCGGGAGTGTCGATCAAGCCCAGATCGACCACCTCGACGTGCATGGCGCCGAGGCGTTCGGCCACCTGGCGCAGGTAGCCTTGCAAGCGTTCCTCGAGGCCGGCGAATTGCTGCCAATATGCCTGAAGTCCGACGCCAAACAGGCCTACCCGGGTGCTGTGGAAGAAGGTCTGCAAAGCGGTATTGTATACGGGCGCGCGCGGAGCGTCGAGGGCCGGGCGCGCTCGCTGCCGCGAAGTCTTTGTGACAATGGAGACTGGCATGTTCCTGTTCGACTGGTTTCGCTCGTTTCTGCCGATGCACAACCCGCTGGGGTTTGGGGCGAGCGACTTTTTGGAACTGGCGCTGGTGGGCCTGCTGATCCTGCTGGTGGTCGCGCGCGCCGGGTTGGGGCCGGCGGCGGCGCGATTCGCGGAGAAGACCGGTTGGGTCATGCTGCTGCTGTTCCTGCTGCCGATGGCTCTGCGGCTGGCGCTTCTGCCGAAGTTCCCGGCGCCGGTCCCGGGCGGGGCTGACGACTATGGCTACCTGCTGCTGGCCGATACGCTGCGGCACTTTCGCCTGGCCAATCCGATGCACCCCATGCACCGGTTTTTCGAAACCGTGTTTGCGCTGCAGGAGCCCACGTACAGTTCCATCTATCCGGCCGGCCAGGGACTGGTGCTGGCGTTGGGATGGCTGGTGTTTGGCCATCCGTGGGCTGGCGTGCTGCTGGGCGTAGGCGCCTTCTGCGCGCTGTGTTACTGGATGCTGCGCGGCTGGACCACGCCGGGGTGGGCGCTGGTGGGTGGGTTGCTGGCGGTATGCGAATTCGGGCCGCTCAACGAGTGGATGAATATTTACTGGGGCGGCGCGGTGACGGCCGCGGCGGGCTGCCTGGTCTTCGGCGCACTGCCGCGATTGCAGAAGGAACCGCGGCGGCGGGACGCCGTCCTGTTGGGCGCGGGCTTGGGGATGCACCTGCTCACGCGGCCTTACGAATCGATTTTCCTATGCCTGAGCGCGGCCGTCTTCCTGGTGCGCCCCGCGGTGTGGCGCGGGCTTGCGCGGATTGCGCCGGTGGCTGCGCTGGCGATGCTGCCGGCCGTAGCGCTGACGCTGCTACAGGCGAAAGCCGTAACCGGAAGCTTCGCCACCATTCCCTACGCCGAGAGCCGCTATCAATACGGTGTGCCGACCACGTTCACGTGGCAGGCGAACCCGGTGCCGCATCGCGAGCTGACCACGCAACAGAGACTCACCGCCGAAGGCCAGGCGGCGGAGCACGGTAATGAGCCCGAAACCATGGGCAGATATCTGGAGCGTTGGGGCACGCGGGTGCGCTTCTACCGTTTCTTTTTTGTGGCTCCGCTCTACCTGGCGCTGGCGTTTTTCCTGCCGGCGTTGCGGGAATTCCGATTCGCGTGGGCGGCGGGTACGGTTTTCCTGTTCAGCCTGGGCGCCAACTTTTACCCCTACTTTTTCCCGCAGTACGTAGCCGGCGTAGCGTGCCTGTTCGTCCTGATGGCGGTGACGGGGATCGAACGGTTGAGCCGGATCAGCCCGGAGGCGGGGCGACTGATCGTGTTGCTGGCGGCCGCGCACTTTCTGTTCTGGTACGGATTGCACGCCCTGGCTGACAAGCAGATCTTCCTGGCCGTGCGGCCGTACGAAACCTGGGATTTCGTGAACTTCGGGGATCCGGAAGGCCGCGCGGGCATCGAGCACCGGCTCGCCGGACTGCCCGGAAAAAAACTGGTCTTCGTGCGCTATGGCGCGCTGCACCGGTATCACGAATGGATTCACAATGCGGCCGATATCGATGCCGCGCCGGTGGTGATGGCGCTGGACCTGGGGATGGGAAACGAGAAGCTGCAAGCCTACTATCCCGACCGCACGGCGTGGCTGCTGGAGCCGGATGCCATACCGCCGCGGCTGACGCCGTATCGGGCAGAGATGCCGATGTTTGAGGATGTGCGGTAAAGAGGCAATTACAGGAAGTCCGTGTCACACTGATTTCGTGTTGAGGAACATTACCATTACCGTCAGCGAAGAAGCGGCACGCTGGGCTCGAATCAAGTCCGCTGAAGAGGATACCTCCGTCTCCAAACTGGTCGGCCGCATGATCGAGGATCAAATGCGCCGGGCCGGCGATTACTGGGATGCCTTCGAGAAGTTCAAGAAGATCAAGCCGATTCCCGGTCTTGCCAAACACCGGCTGACCAGGGGAGAGGCTCACGAGCGGCGCTGAATCGTTCTTCCTGGACACGAATGTCTGGGTCTACTGGATGGACCCAGTCCAGAAGGAGAGGTGCGAGATCGCCCGCCGGTGGGCAACCCTGCGCATGCGGCGTACACCGGCTGGTTTGCCGGGAGCCGTGAGGCGTTTCCGCCGTTGCTCGGCGCGAACAGCGTGACCGGGATTCGCGACATGGGGGGCGGTTTGCAGGAATTCCAGGACCGCCGGCGCGACATCGAAGCCGGGGTCTGGTCGGACCCCGGATCTTCGCTTCGGGACCGATGCTGGACGGACCTATTCCCGCCTATTCTGGCTAGATTGGCATCGCGACGGCAGAGGAAGGCGTGCGAACGGTGCAGACTCTGAGACGCCGCGGCGCTGACTTCATCAAAATCCAGTCGACCGTCCGTAAGAGATCAAGGCGCAGAAAACGCGGCTGCGAGAGATCGCACTGTCATCCGTCCACGGGGCGCACTGGTCTGTGCCGCCGCGTGAACCAGGGCGCTGATCACGGTGTCGAAACCGGCGGAATCGCTGCTCCTTTAAGTCGGCCCCAACACCCGTAGAGGTTCGACCGGCCACATGTTCGACCGAGTGTTCCTGCTTCCATGGCAAACCATGCGCTGTTCTCGGGAGGCAAATCACTGGTGGCGCGATTTGGTGGTGTCAGCAGGCCGTCTAGGCATCGCTACTGCGCCGGTCCAGGGAGCCGGTACTCGATGATGGCGGGATTAGCCGGACTTTCGCACTTCGCCGAGTTTTTGCGGCGCGGCCGAACCATATTTGGTTTGCTTGCAACAGTGCCCCTCCGAAAAAGTCCTGAACGGGCCTGAGTGAAGACCTACCCTCTTTTCTTTCGCCTCGACCTCTGGCATTCTGCTGCTTCCGATGTTTCTGCGCAGCACCGAACGAAAGAAGGATGGCAAGACCCACCGCTACTTCAGCGTAGTGGAGAATCGCCGCTTGCCTGGCTCCCGGGTGGTGCAACGGGCCGTATTGGAATCGAAACAAGAGTCACGCGTCATCGCTTGACCATCGATATTATGAAGCCGCTTTTGAAAACCGTCAAGTCTTGGGCGGGGACGATAACAGCCAGTGCGTTCACAACTGCAAATATATAAAGTGCGGCGCTCCTTCTTGGCTTCAGGAAGGCAGCCGTTCTCGTCCGGGTCGCATCACTTCTCCGGCTGTCTCGGACTGCGGCGCAACAGCTTCCCGTCGAGCCCCCAAACAGCCGATCCACCGCCCGAGCTGTATACGGCAAGTGTCCCGACACCTCAGAAAAACCGGCCCGATGGAGCTTTGGCAGGGGGCACTGCTGCAATTCCAAACGAAGGCTAATTGGGAGACGGCTTTTCCACGTGGTCAACGATCAAGACCTCGATGGGTGCCCGTCGCGGCGCCAACTTGAGGCCGAGCTGCTCCTGGAGGGCAGTATAGACACTTACCTCACTTAAGCTGACTTCACCGACATCGGGTCTCCTACTGAGCCTGTATTCTGGCGTAGCATTGAGGTTGATGTCATAGAATCCTTTTAGGCCGGTCCCGTCGATAACGGGACTATCCACACCAAAGTAGTCGTCCAGATCCTTGATCAGTAGTGGTATTGTGTATCGCACAGTCTTGAGCGTATGGTTGCGACCGCTCACGCCGTGGGCGCTGGTAAATGGTGCATCAGAAGCACTCTCTCTGAATTTCGGTCCGTTCTTGTCCACCACCAACGCATACGCAGGCAATTCCTTGCTTTCCCAATGCGCCCTCAGCCGGAAGCGGTCGGCTAGGAGCGTCTGAAGCATTTGCCTAAATTCATTCCTGGTGGGAGTGCGGTCACCCGGGGCAACTGCAAGAATATCAAAAAGCGTGTCATCATCCGGGGATACCCCAGTACCGAAAGACACCTGATATCTCCTCAGGTTGAATGCCTCCATCATTAGGAAGGTGACAGGGTACGCCACTAGAGACAAACGCGGGCCAGAGGAAGATAAGTCGACCATCTTGTTCAACGGCCCCATGTGAATTTTGATGGAGGAGACCTCGAAAGCCAGCCGCACCGGTCCGGACTGTCCAGATGTTGTACATGCGGCCACAGCCAACAAAAGCAAGCCGGAAATACGATTTTTCATAGCTTGCGTACCTCTAGAAATAATAGACGAGTCCTCCGGGTCACCTGTGGAGATTATCTTCTTATAACTCTGCCGGACTTTCTGCTTCCGACGATCCGAATTTCTGGAGTTTTGCGGTTCTGGTGCCCGCTCCTGCAAAAAGACGGACCAAGCCGTTCCGGGCAGGGTGCGCCTCGGGCTGGGAGCTAAATGCCAGACAGTGGTCCTCCAACACTATGAAGGACAGCGTCATTCGCTGCAGCGGCGCGAACACGGCACCACGGGGCCTCTTACTGAGTGAGCTGACTCCACGTTCCGTCTGAGTTGCACCCGATGATCTGATTTCTCCTATCCTTGATCGTTGCACCTTTAGAATAGGAAAGGCCCTTGTCATCAACACACAGTCTCCGCGGCTTGTCGGACGAGGCCGCACTCCTGGCGGCCGCCTCAGCATTACCAGCCTGATCGGGCACCAGACCAGGCAGCTTAACATGGAAGTACTCCTCGATCACTCGCTGGGTTGCGAACTCGTATGCACCGGCCCAGGTGGCTTCTACCTTGCCGCCTGTCACCCCCAAACGAAGCCCGGGCGCGAATAAAGAAATCTCAACTGTGTAGGACGGACATCGAGTCCCGAACGGACATCTCTAACAAGACTGCTGGGCTCCGTGTACCCAAGCGTCGCTGAGACGTCTGCGATTCGGGCGTTTGATTCAGTGAGCATTTCCGCAGCAGACGCGAGCCTGCTCTGGCTGAATGGCGCAGGCCGGGTCAGGCTGGCAGGTCCTCAACGAGTTCTATGTCACCGCCGTGCGCAAGGCCGGCGCCCCTCCCGACAGCGTGCGGGAGTTGGTCGAGTCTCTCGTCCGATGGGGGCCCGTCGGGTGCGGCCTTGGCCTGGTACGACGTGCTTGGCACTGGATGGACAAGGCCGGCTTACCCTATTGGGACGGCCTCATCCTTGCCTCGGCCGAGGCCACCGGCTGCACTCATCTGTTGAGTGAGGACTTCCAGGCCGGCCAGCGATTCGGCGATGTCACCGTCGTGAGTCCCTTCCGTCAGCGTCCCGAAGAGTTCGGCCTTGCTTAAGTAGCCCCTACTGCTCGTGCACGTCCTCCAGATACGTATACCCGTGCAGCCCCTCTTCGTAGAACTTCAGCAGGACGCCGCTTTCTTCGTACGTAAGCCGCCCTTCGCGCAACGCGGTCTCGACGTCCTTGCGCAGCGTTTGCACCAGGCTGTCGGATGAGAATTGCACGTAATTCAAGACTTCGCGGACGGTGTCGCCCTTGATCACGGAATCCAGGATCACGTCGCCGTCGGGTCCCAAGCGAACGTGTACGGCGTTGGTATCGCCGAACAGGTTGTGCAGGTCGCCCAGGATTTCCTGGTAGGCGCCCAACAGAAAAGCGCCCAGGTAATAATCGCCGCCGTTGAACGTGTGCAGCAGCAGGGTGCGCTTGACGTCGCGGCGGTCAATGAAGGCGTCCACCTTGCCGTCCGAATCGCAGGTGATGTCGCCCAGCACGGCCGGGCGCGTGGGTTCCTCTTCCAGCCGGTGGATCGGCATGATCGGAAAGAGCTGCTTGATAGCCCAGCTATCGGGCATGCTCTGGAAAAGCGAGAAGTTGCAGAAGTAGGTATCGGAGAGCATGGCGTCGATGCCCTCCAACTCTTCGGGGAAGTAGTCGAGCTGCTGCGCCTGGGCCTGAATCTTGCGCGAGATCGCCCAGTAAAGGTTCTCGGCGATGCAGCGCTGTTCCAGCGAAAGATACCCGAGGCTGAACAGGTTTAAAGCCTGGTCGAGAGCCTGCTGCGAGTCATGATAACTTTCGAGCAGGTTCTTGGTGGTGAGATCGCGGTAGGTCTCCTGCAGATCGATGAGGGGTTGCTCGGCGTCCGGCGGCGTATCGGGCGCCACATCGGTGTCGCCCATGCCGGCTACTCCAAGGACGTTGAATACCAGCACGCTATGATACGCGGCAATGGCGCGGCCGCTCTCGGTGATGATGGTGGGATGCGCCACATTGACCTCGTCGCAGACGTTCTGAACGTGGTAGATGATGTCGTTGGCGTATTCCTGCAAGGTGTAGTTGACGCTGGATTCGAAATCGGTCTGCGAGCCGTCGTAATCGATGCCCAGACCGCCGCCCACGTCCAGGAACTTCAAGCCCGCGCCGGCCCGGGCGAGATCGACGTAAACGCGCACGGCTTCGTTCACCGCGCCTTTGATCTGGCGAATGTTGGTGATCTGGCTGCCCAGGTGGAAGTGCAGCAGGTGGAGGCAATCGGCCATGCCGGCATCCTTCAGTTCCTGTAGCGCGCGCATCGCCTCCGTGGCCGACAAGCCGAACTTGGAGCGGTAGCCGCCCGAGGATTTCCACCTGCCCGAACCGCGGCTGGCCAGCTTCACGCGCAGCCCGATGCGCGGCTTCACGCCCACGCGCTGGCTGTACTTGAGGATCAGTCGCAGCTCGGTATATTTTTCGACCACCGGGATGATCGCCCGCCCCAGCTTCTGGGCCAGCATGACCATCTCGATGTATTCGTCGTCCTTGAAGCCGTTGCAGATGATGGGAGTGTCGTTGTCGGCCAGGGCCATCACGGCCATCAACTCGGGTTTGGAGCCGGCCTCCAGCCCGAAATGAAACGGCTTGCTGAATTCCAGAACTTCTTCCACCACCTGCCGCTGCTGGTTGACCTTGATGGGGTAGACGCAGCAGTAGCCACCCTGGTATTTGTGCTCCGCAATGGCGGTGGCAAATGCGCTGTGCAGTTCGCCCAGCCGGTGCTTCAGAATATCGGCAAAGCGGACCAGGATGGGGAGGCCGATGCCGCGCAGCACCAGCGTATCGACCAGTTCCTTGAGGTCGATCGAGCGCGCAGGGTCCTTTTCCGGGTGCACCAGGATGTGGCCGTTGTCGCCGACTGAGAAGTACCCCTTGCCCCAACTGGCGACATCATAGAGGTCGCTGGCGCGCTGCGGCGTCCACCGCTCCGTCGGCTCCATCACAAGTGAGCCTTTGCGGCCGTTTCTTTCCAATTCTTGTTCCACTCCTTTTTGGATCGACGTCTAAACCTTCAGTGTCCAACGAAACGGCGAAGGGGGCAAGAAGAAATTGCAGACAGGGCCGCCGCCAGTGCAACGGCTGCTATCACAACGGCCGCCGTCATGGGCAGCAACGCGGCCGGCGGGAGCAAGGCGGCGGTGTCCAAAGCGCCGTAGGAGCCGGCGAATAGCCGCCCCCACCAGCCCGGCAGATCGGCCAGGCGTGCCTGGCTGCTGGTGAATCCGGCGTAAAAGGGAATCAGCTTCGCCACGTAGGTGGCGGCGATCACATAGGTCCAGACCCAGAGAATGGCCAGGCGAAGCAGGCTTCCCGGTCGTTCGAGTTCCAACAACCCGATGAACAGCAGGCACAGGCCCGGCGCCAATAGGGGCTGGACGTACCACGGCGCCGGGGAAATTCCCGCTCCACGGGTGGACCAGGACGTCAGTACGGTGGAATAGATCAGTCCCGCGGCGAAGCACAGCACACCGGCCAGCAGCGAACGCTCGGGACAGGGCAGCCGGTGGCGCACGGCGTGTACCCCGTATAGGCAGGCGGCGGCCAGCAGCAGGCCCAGCATGAGGTTGATGGTCTTGGAGCTGAACAGGAAGAGGGAGTTGTTCCCCGTCCATAAACTGGTGCGCGCGGTGAACAGCGCGGCCCGCAACCACGGAATGTGCGCGGCGACGCCGGCGAGTTGGGCGAAGGGGGCCTCCGCCGGCGGTCTCCTGCATGCCGGTGAAGTTGCGGTAGAGGAGCAGGTTGCGGGCGTACCAGGGCGCGGCGATGCCCGACGAGAGCACGATGCATGCCGCGGCATGGCGCCAGGGTAACCTGCGCCGCAGGCTACACAGCGCCACCAGCGCGAAGACCAACGGAACAGCGCTCAGGAAATAGGCCTTGGTCAGCAGCCCGGCCGCTAGCCACAGCGCCAGGCGAATCGACGTGGCGGCCTTCGGCTGCAGGTAAAGACTGATGGCTTCGCCCAACAGCAGTGTCAAGAGCGGCACGGCCAGCCAGTCATTGGCTACATGACAGATGGTGGCGTAAAACATTTGCGACGAGAAGACCAGAAACATCACGCACAGCGGGATGGATTCGGGCAACCCCATGCGGCGGGCCAGCCGGAAGGTGGCGAGCCAGAGCAATAGCACGGATAGCTGCGCTCCGATCAGGCGAAGCCGCAGGATGCGCACCGTCAGGGGCGCGTGGGACCAAACGGCATCGAAGGGCGCCAACAAGAGGTATGCCAGGGGCGCCTGGTGGGCTTCGTAGTTGGGGCTCTGGGATGGGGCAAAGGCCGTCCGCGCGTCAATTTGCTCCAATTCGCGGCGGAGTTCGGTCCGGCGCGCTTGCGGCAGGGCAAAGTAGGTGTCGAAGGTGACGCCGCGGCGCAGGTTGAGTTGCACGGCATAGCTGGCCGGAACCAAGTCGAGCGATTGGACGATCTCGCCGGAAAGAACCGCGCGGCCGAGGACCGGTAGTGAGCCATGTGCTCGAAGGTATTGGACATAGCCGTAGTGGAAAGGCTCATCGAAGCCGTCCCAAAGCGGCAGCAGCCCGGCGTAGAGGATGGCGTTGAGGGCTCCGTAAAGCAGGAGCGCGGTGCGGAACCACGGCCGGGCGGGAGTGGAATGGGGCAAGGCTTATTTTAGCTGGCAAGCCGCCTGCCCATGGCACGCGCCTTTACAGCCTTGAGGCGGCCTTCATATCTCCACAAACGGATTGCTGATTCGAACGCCAGAAATTTCCTGCCCGTCGTTCAGGTCTTCCGTGTACAACACAGCCGCACCGGATCGCGCCGCGGCTACGACAACCAGTGCATCCCTGAAGGAGAGCTTCGCCTGGCCGGCCAACCCAACGGCCGCCCGGATCGCGGCATAATCTACCGTCACCAGTGGCCAAGCCGTCAGATCTTCGAGAACCGCCAACGCTTCCGCGCTGGAGCAACACCGGCTGACTTTCCTGGTCAACGTTACGAACAACTCCTGCAGGATTTGTGTGCTCACGCGCAGCCGGTCCTGGTCCATCAACTCGACCATGAGCCGTTGCGCAACCCGCTTCTTCGGCGAATGGCTCTTGTCGAACGCGTATACCAGCACGGTGGTGTCAACGAAAGATGGAGACCTTTCATCGCTCATAGAGTTCGTCGCGGCTCCACTTGCGGTCACCCACTTCGATACGCCCTGTCTCGAACGCCTGTTTCAGACGCGTCCGGGCCAGCCGCCTGCGGCTGGGTCCGTCCACAAGCGCCGTCAGGTACTCGCGTACCAGTTGATTCACACTGGTCCGCTGATCGAGTGCGATTTTCCTTGCGGCCAGGAGTAGATCCTCGTCGACAACCAGAGTCACATTTTGCTTGACATTCGCCACGATTTCAGTGTAGCACAGTATCCGTGTAAAAATTGGAAGTTGCTGCGCCTGCCCGCTTTATCCGTCGGTTGGCCCCTTCTTTGCACCCATTCGGCCCGTCCCAGCATCCATTTGATGTGTAATCTTGACTAAAAAGTATGGATTAGCTAACATGGAATCAGGCCAATAGTTTAGGAGTCCAAATCCGGTGAGTGAATCCACCAATACCATCGAGACCTTTGCGAATCAGGAATATAAGTGGGGCTTCGTGACGGATATCGAAGCCGATTCGATCCCCCGCGGGCTGAGCGAAGACATCGTCCGGCTGATTTCCGCCAAAAAGAACGAGCCGGAGTGGCTGCTCGAATGGCGCCTGAAGGCCTACCGGCACTGGCTTAGCATGAAAGAGCCTGCCTGGGCCAACGTACATTACCCCAAAATCGACTACCAGGACATTATTTATTACTCGTCGCCCAAAGCCAAAAAGGACGGTCCCAAGAGCCTGGATGACGTGGACCCGAAGCTGCTGAAGACCTACGCCAAGCTCGGCATCCCGTTGCAGGAGCAGGCTGTCCTGGCGGGCGTCGCGGTGGACGCGGTTTTTGACAGCGTGTCGGTGGCCACCACCTTCAAAGCCAAGTTGAACGACCTGGGGATCATCTTCGGCTCGTTCTCCGAAGCCGTTCGCGAGCATCCCGACCTGGTGCGAAAATACCTGGGTTCGGTGGTTCCCAGTTCCGACAATTTCTTTGCGGCGCTGAATTCCGCGGTTTTCAGCGATGGGTCGTTCTGCTACGTGCCCAAGGGCGTGCGCTGCCCGATGGAGCTTTCCACCTACTTCCGCATCAACGCCAAGGATACCGGGCAGTTCGAGCGCACCCTGATCGTCGCCGATGAAGGCGCCTACGTCAGCTACCTGGAAGGCTGCACCGCCCCCATGCGCGACAACAATCAATTGCACGCGGCGGTAGTCGAGCTGGTGGCGCTGGACAACGCGCAGATCAAGTACTCCACCGTGCAGAACTGGTATCCCGGCGACAAGGAAGGCAAGGGCGGTATCTACAATTTCGTCACCAAGCGCGGGGCTTGCCGGGGCGTCAATTCCAAGATTTCCTGGACCCAGGTGGAGACCGGTTCGGCCATCACCTGGAAGTATCCGAGCTGCCTCCTGATAGGCGACAACTCGGTGGGCGAGTTCTACTCGGTGGCGCTGACCAACAACTACCAGCAGGCCGATACCGGCACCAAGATGATTCACATCGGGAAGAACACCACTTCCACGATCGTGTCGAAAGGTATCTCCGCCGGCCACGGGCAGAACACCTATCGTGGCGGCGTGAAGGTTTTGAAATCGGCCAGCGGCGCGCGCAACTACTCGCAATGCGATTCCATGCTGCTGGGCGACAAGTGCGGCGCGCACACGTTCCCGTACCTGGAAGTGAAGAACACGTCGGCGCAGGTGGAGCACGAAGCTTCCACATCGAAGATTGGGGAAGACCAGATTTTCTACTGCCGGCAGCGCGGCATTTCCTCCGAAGACGCGGTCTCCATGATCGTGCACGGATTCTGCAAGGAAGTCTTCCGCGAACTCCCCATGGAGTTTGCCGTGGAGGCCCAGAAGCTGCTGGGAGTGAGTCTGGAAGGAAGCGTTGGATAAGTCAGAGCCGCGACCATAAGGGAGCGGTTTTGTGAACAAGAGCGAAGGAATCGACCATATAAAAATGGCACTACTTGAAATCAAAGATCTGCACGCACAGGTTGGCGGGCGCGAGATTCTGAAGGGCATCGATTTGACGGTCGAGGCGGGCGAAGTCCACGCCATTATGGGGCCGAACGGCTCCGGCAAGAGCACGCTGGCGCAAGTGCTGGCGGGGCGCGAATTGTACGTGGTGACGGGCGGCGAAGTGATTTATGACGGCCAGGATCTGCTGGCGATGTCGCCCGAGGACCGCGCGCGCAGCGGCATCTTCCTGGCGTTTCAATACCCGGTGGAGATTCCGGGCGTCAGCAACCTGTATTTCCTGAAGGCGGCGCTGAACACCATCCGCAAGAGCCGCGGCCAGGAAGAACTGGACGCCATGGACTTCCTCGACCTGGTGCGGGAAAAAATGAAGCTGATGGAGATGGATCAGGCGCTGCTCAACCGGCCGGTCAACGCCGGTTTCTCCGGCGGCGAGAAAAAGCGCAACGAGATTTTCCAGATGGCCGTGCTGGAGCCCCGGCTGGCCGTGCTGGACGAAACCGATTCGGGCCTGGACATCGACGCGCTCAAGCTGGTCTCCGGCGGCGTGAATGCGATGCGCAGCCCGGAGCGGGCGCTGATCGTGGTCACGCACTACCAGCGGCTGCTCAACTACATCGTGCCGGACTTTGTGCACGTGCTGTCGGACGGCAAAATTGTAAAATCGGGCGGCAAGGAACTGGCGCTGCAGCTCGAAGAGAGCGGCTACGCCGGGCTGGGGATCCACGACGAGGAAGCGGCATGACAGCGGTGGCGGAACAAACCGGCGCGTGGCTGGCGGAATTCACCGCGCTGCCGGCCATTGCGCCATGGGCTCAGGAACTGCGTGAAACGGCCTTCCAGCGCTTCGCCGCGCTGGGCTTCCCTACTACCCACGATGAGGAATGGCGCTTCACCAACGTGGCGCCGATCGCGCGCGCCGACTTCAAGCTGGGACTGGCCGCGGGGCAGGTTACCGGGATCACCGGCGGCGCGCAGGCCGGCACGCTCGAAGAGGCGCGCCAGCACCTGGGCCGCCTGGCGGTATTCGATCGGCAGGCTTTTGTCGCGCTGAACACGGCGTTCCTGGAAAACCTCGTCATGATTCGGATTCCCAGCGGCGCCGTGATCCAAGAGCCCATCCAGGTTGCGTTCAACGGCGTGGCCGGTCAGGCCACTCATCCGCGGCTTCTCCTGGTGGTGGGCGCGGATGCGCATTGCACGTTTGTCGAAAGCTACACGGGCGCCGGCAGCTACTTCACCAACGCGGTGACGGAAATCGTAGCCGGCGACCGCGCGGTGGTGAATCATTACAAGATTCAGCGCGAGTCGGTCGAGGCGTTCCACGTGGCCACGCTGGCCGCGCAATTGGGCCGCAGCGCCAATTTCACCTCCCATTCCATCTCGCTCGGCGGCGCGCTGGTCCGCAATGATCTCAATGTGGTGCTTTCCGAAGGCACCGAGGTCATGCTCAACGGCCTCTACATCGTCAACGGCAGCCAGCACATCGACAATCACACGTCCATCGACCACGCCAAGCCGCACGGCACCAGCCACGAATTGTACAAGGGCATTCTGGACGGTCAGGCCACGGCGGTTTTCAACGGGCGGATCATCGTCCGGCCGGACGCGCAGAAAACCGATTCGAAGCAGACCAACAAGAACCTGGTGCTCTCGGACGAGGCGGTCATCGATACCAAGCCCGAGTTGCAAATCTGGGCCGACGATGTCCGCTGCACGCATGGCGCTACCATTGGGCAATTGGATGCGGAGTCGTTGTTCTACCTGCAATCGCGCGGCATCGGCAAGCAGCAGGCGCGCCGCTTGCTGACCTACGCATTCGCGCAAGACATTGTGGACCGCGTCAAGGTACCGGCGTTGAAAGATTCGCTGGAGCAGGTCCTTTTCGAGAAATTCCATGAGCACAGTGAGAAGTGAAATTGAGGCTGGTTTCGATGTGCAGAAGATTCGGGAGGATTTCCCGGTCCTGAAGCAGACTATCCACGGCCTGCCGCTGGTGTACCTGGATAGCGCGGCCACGGCGCAGAAGCCGTTCGCGGTAATCGACGCCATCCGCAAATTCCACGAAGTGGATTGCGCCAACATCCACCGCGGCGTGCACGAACTGAGCCAGCGCTCCACGGCGGCCTACGAAGAGACGCGCTCAAAGGCACGGCGTTTTTTGAACGCGCGCTTCAAGAACGAGCTGATCTTCGTGCGCGGCACCACCGAAGGCATCAACCTGGTGGCCAGCTCCTGGGGACGCCACAACGTCAAAGCCGGCGACGAGATCGTCATCTCCGCGATGGAGCACCACTCCAACATCGTGCCCTGGCAGATGCTGTGCGAGGAACAGGGCGCCCGGCTGCGGGTCATCCCCATAAACGACCGCGGCGAGCTGATTCTGGAAGAGTACCAGAAGCTGCTCAACCCGCGCACCCGCATGGTGGCCGTGACGCATGTGTCGAATGTCCTGGGCACCATCAACCCAGTTCGGCAGATCATCGAGATGGCGCATCAGGCTGGGGCGCTGGCGCTGATCGACGGCGCGCAGGCGGCGCCGCACATGAAGGTGGACGTGCAGGCGCTCGACGCCGATTTCTACGCCTTCTCCGGCCACAAACTAGTAGGGCCGACGGGCATCGGAATTCTGTACGGCAAGGCCAAGCTGCTGAACGCCATGCCTCCCTATCAGGGCGGCGGCGACATGATTAAAACGGTCACGTTCCAGAAGACCACTTATGCCGACCTGCCTTACAAATTTGAAGCCGGCACGCCCAATATCGCCGGCGGCATAGGACTGGGCACGTCGTTCGATTATGTGAACCGCCTGGGACTCGACCAGATCGCGGCCTATGAGCACGAGTTGCTGCTCTATGGCACGGAAGCGCTCTCGCAAATTCCAGGGCTGCGAATCATCGGCACGGCACGGGAAAAGTCGGCCGTGCTTTCCTTCGTAATCGAAGGGATTCATCCGCACGATATCGGAACGGTGCTGGACCGGCAGGGAATCGCGGTCCGCACGGGCCACCATTGCGCGCAGCCGGTAATGGACTGGTTCCACCTGGCGGCCACTACCCGCGCCTCGCTGGCGTTTTATAACACCATGGAGGAAATTGACGCGCTGGTTGCCGGCCTCAAGAAAGTGAAGGAGATTTTCTCCTGATGGTTGACGATCTTTACCAGGAAATTATCCTGGACCATACCAAGCATCCCCGCAACTGTCATGCCATGGACGATGCCACCCGCAGCGCCGAGGGCTACAACCCTCTCTGCGGCGACAAGTTGAAACTGTTCATCAAAATGGATGGGGATGTGGTGAAGGACGCGAGCTTCCTGGGCTCGGGCTGCGCTATTTCGACGGCTTCGGCATCGCTGATGACCGAGACTCTGAAGGGCAAGACCCGCGAGGAAGCCCTTAAACTACTCGAAAAATTTCACGATTTGCTGACCACGGATACTCCGGTCAGCAAGGACTTGGGCAAGCTGGTGGTCTTTTGCGGCGTGCGCGATTACCCGGCGCGCGTGAAATGCGCCACGCTGGCCTGGCACACGCTGAAAACGGCGCTGAACGGAACAGCCGGCACGGTCACCACCGAATGAATCTGAAAGAGCAGGTCATCGCCGCGCTGAAGAAGGTCTACGACCCGGAGATGCCCGTCAATATCTACGAGCTGGGCCTGATCTACGATTGCGCGGTGGACCAGGCGGGCCAGGTAGCTATCCGCATGACGTTGACCGCACCCAATTGTCCGGTGGCTGGAACGCTGCCGGCCGACGTGGAGCGGGCGGCGCGCGCCGTACCCGGCGTGACTGGAGTGAAGGTGGAACTGGCGTTCGATCCGCCGTGGACCAAAGACCGCATGTCGGAAGCGGCCAAGCTGGCGCTCGGCCTGGAAGATCTCATTCCCATCGCGAGGCTGCAAGGAAGATGAAGCTGAGTTCCAACGAAGAATACGGCGTGCGCTGCCTGGTGCGGCTGGCCTATGCCGGCTTTGCCGGACAGGCTCTGACCATCCCGGAAATCAGCGTGGCGGAAGGAGTGTCCACGGCGTATGCCGCCAAGCTGCTGCGCGTGTTGCGCAAGGGCGGCTTCGTGAAGGCGGCCCGCGGCAAAGAGGGCGGCTATACGCTGTCGCGGCCGGCCCAGGAGATCGCCATCAGCGAGGTCATCGGCGTGCTGGGCGGCCGGCTCTTCGAAAGCGATTTCTGCGACAGCCATGCCGGCCAGGCGTCCATCTGTACGCGTTCGGTGGATTGTTCGGTGCGATCGCTGTGGCGCGCCGTGCAGATCGCGGTGGACCAGGTTCTGGCCAAAGCCACCCTGCGCGATTTGTTACAGAACGAAGAAGAGATGAACAGTTGGGTGCGCACCATTCCGGGCGCGAATGGGCTGCGGCTGATTCAATAAGCGGCAAAAGTCGTGTAGTCTTTACAGCGCTGGTATAATAGTCTCAGATGGTTTTCAGCCACCCGCGCGAGCGGGTTGTCGAACGATCGAATCGCTTCCATCGGAACGTACTTTCCTGTCTCGCGATTTCCCGGAGGTATCCAGCACCCACCCCATGAAAGCCAGCGTGCGTATCAGCCGAGGCGTCGAAAGCCTCTTTGGCACCCGCGATGAAAACATCCGCCTGATCGAAGCCGGATTGGGAGTCCATACCCAACTGGTGGACAACAATCTCGAAATCGAAGGTGAACCCGCTTCGGTCTCGCGCGCCGAAAGCATCCTGGAGGATTACAACGCGCTGCTGCGGGAGGGCTGTGTCTTTAACAACGGCGACCTCAACAGCTACCTGCGCGTGGTTACCCTCGATCCGGAAGTGACCTTGCGCGCGCTGGTCTCGAGCGGCAAGCAGCGCAATTTCGGCAAGAAAATCCTGGCGCCGAAAACCGTCAATCAGCGGCGCTACCTGGAAGCCATTGAGCGCAACGACCTGGTATTCGGCATTGGCCCGGCGGGCACCGGCAAGACCTATCTGGCGGTGGCCATGGCGATCTCCGCGCTGATCAACAAGCAGGTGGCGCGCATCATCCTGACGCGGCCGGCGGTGGAAGCCGGCGAACGCCTGGGCTTTCTGCCGGGCACTTTGCAGGAAAAAGTAGATCCCTACCTGCGGCCGCTGTACGATGCGCTCTACGACATGCTGGACAGCGAGCGCGTGGAGAAACTGCTGGAGCGCAACGTGATTGAAATCGCGCCCATCGCCTTTATGCGCGGCCGTACGTTGAACGACAGCTTCATCATTCTGGACGAAGCCCAGAACAGCACGCAGGAACAGATGAAGATGGTGATCACCCGCCAGGGCTTCAACTCCAAGATGGTAGTGAACGGCGACGTGACCCAGATCGACCTGCCCGCCGGACGGATGAGCGGCCTGGTTCACGCGGTGGAGGTTCTCAAGGGTGTGGAAGGCATCAGCTTCGTGCAGTTCGACGAGCGCGACGTGGTGCGTCACACCCTGGTGCAACGCATCGTCAAAGCCTACGAGCGGTACAACGAAACCACCGGCGCGGCCCGCCAGCTTACCCTGAAACTGGGCGAGCCCGAAGCGAAGCCCGAAGAAGAAACAGACACGGAACCGGGAGCCATGAACGCGCCCGCCGCCGAGGACGCTCCGCAGGCCTGAACTTCCCGATGCCGTCACCCGAGCCCAGCACTGTAATATTCCACCGCGTGCCACCGGATTTCCGCCGCCATGTGGCAGAGCGGTTCGCGCGCCAACTCCAGGCGGAAGTCGCCAAGGGACGCGCCTTCGTCTGCCTGATTGCCGGCGATGCGGAATTGCGGCGCTTGAACAGGAAATTCCGGGGTAAGGACTGCACGACCGATGTCCTGTCGTTCCCCGGCGCGGACCCGGCATCGCTCGGCGATATCGCCATCTCCTTTCAGCGCGCGCGGGCCCAGGCCCGCGAGTTCGGCCACACCGTGGAACAGGAAGTGTCCATCCTGATGCTCCACGGCGTGCTGCACCTGATGGGCATGGACCACCACGCCGACAACGGCCGCATGGCGCGCGCCGAAAAGCGCTGGCGGGTGCGGCTGGGGCTGGCCCCCGGGTTGATCGAACGGGTGCAGCAGCGGGTGCGGCAATGACGCTGGCCGTCGCGCTTTCGACCCTGGCGATCATACCCGTGCTTGCGCTGGTGACGTTCGTGCAGTTGCTCTACCTGGAAAGCATGCGGCTGCGGCCGCGCGACTTGCCGTCGGTCAAATTCTTCAAGGAGACGCTGGAAGACCGGCTGGGATTCGAGACCGAAAACGGTGCGGCCATCTTTTCGATGATCAAGCACACGCTGCTGGTTCTGCTGGGTGTGTTGTTTCTGGCCTGGCAGTCGGGTTCTTTCTGGCAGGCGGCGCTGGGCGCGTGGATCACCATGATGGCGGCGGCTTACGCCATTCCGCAGCTTCTCTACCGCCGCACGTCGGCGCGCTGGCTGCTGCCCCTGGCGCCGGCGCTGCGCGCTCTGGCTTGGCCGGCACGGCCGCCGGTGGCCGTGCTGGGATTCTTCCAATCGCTGATCGAGCTCACCGACGGCGCCGGCCAGAAAGAAGAAGAGCCCACGCCCGCCGAGAATATCGATGCCTTGATTTCAGCCGGCGCCGAAGAAGGGCTGATCGAGGAGCAGGACCGCAAACTGATCCAATCGGTGGTGGAGTTCGGCGACAAGGTGGTGCGGGAGGTGATGACCCCGCGGCCCAAAATCGTGGCGATTTCGGCCGACTCCACGCTCGAACAGTTGCGGCAACTGGTCATCAACGAGCAATTCTCGCGCGTCCCGGTCTTCGAACAGAACATCGACCAGATTATCGGCTTCGTGCACGTCCGCGACATGTTTGAGTTGAAGGAAGAAGATCGCGCCGGCCGCTGGGTGCGCGATCTGATGCGGCCTCTCAAGTTCGTGCCGGAGAGCAAGCCGGTGCACAACCTGATGCGCCAGATGCAGCAGGAAAACACCCACATGGTGATCGTGGTGGACGAGTACGGCAACACCGCCGGCCTGGCCACCATGGAAGATTTGCTGGAAGTCATCATTGGAGAGATCCGCGATGAACACGAGCCCGCGAGCGACGTCACCGATGAGGGCAACGGCCGCTATGTCGTTTCCGGCAGCTTCGAACTGGACCGTCTGGGCCATCTGCTGGGGTCGTTCCACCGCGAAGAGGACATCGAATCCACCACCGTGGGCGGGCTGGTCAGTGAGTGGTTGGGGCGGGTTCCCAAGCCCGGCGAGTGGGTGGATCGCGATGGCGTGCGCATCGACGTGCTGGCCAGCGACGATCAACGGGTGGAAAAGGTACGGATCGGCAAGTCGCAAACGGTAGCCTTATGAAAGATCGCTTCAAATCGGGATTCGTCTCGCTGGTCGGGCGTCCCAACGCCGGAAAATCCACGCTGTTGAATGCCCTGGTGGGGCAGAAGGTGGCCATCGTCGCCGACAAGCCCCAGACCACCCGCACGGCCATACAAGGCGTGCTGACGCTCGCGGACGCGCAAATCGTATTCGTCGATACACCCGGAATTCACAAAGCCGATTCGCAGCTCAATAAACGACTGATGGATACCGTGCGCAATTCACTGGAGGAGCGCGACCTGTTGCTGTTCCTGGTTGACGCGACGGCGGCGTTCGGCATCGAGGACCAGCGCGCCGCGGACCTGGTCTTCAAGACCGGCACGCCCGTGGTGCTGGTCCTCAACAAGGTGGACCTGCTCAAAGACAAAGCGCTGCTGCTGCCGCTGATCGAGCGGTACAAAGCCGGGCACGAATTCGCCGACTACGTCCCGGTCTCCGCTCTGCGTCGCCAGGGCCTCGACGAATTGCGTAAAGTCATCCTGGACCGCTTGCCGGAAGGACCGGCCTACTTCCCGGAGGATTACGTCACCGATCAGCCCGAACGCTTCCTGGCGGCCGAGCTGATTCGCGAAAAGGTGCTCGCCGCCACACGCCAGGAGGTGCCCCATTCGGTGACCGTATCGGTGGACCAATGGGAGGAGACCCCCAGGCTCACGCGCATCTTCGCCACCATCCGCGTGGAGCGGCCGGGCCAGAAGGCCATTGTGATTGGCGCCAAAGGCGCCATGCTGAAGAAAATCGGCACCCTGGCGCGCGAAGAGATGGAGCGCTTGTTCGGCGTGAAAATTTATCTGGATCTGCACGTGCGGGTGCAGCCCGGCTGGCGCGAGCAGGCTGCCTTTCTGAATACGCTGGACTGGCGTACAATGGCCGTTAAGGATGATTCCTAAAACTTGCGCTTCGCTCTTGGTGTTTTTCTTGCTGGCCGGCCTCTGCCTGGCCGCTGACAAACCCGTTTCCGATGACGCCATTTACGACAACGTTCGCATCAAGCTGGCGAGTGATATCGACGTGAAAGGCGGCGCCCTCAAGGTGGATGTCAAAGAGGGAAAGGTGACGCTGTCAGGCGTGGTGGAATCGCAGATGCAAAAAGACAAGGCCACCAGGCTCACCAAGAAGGTAAAAGGCGTCAAAAGCGTGGACAACCAGATCGAAGTCAAGAAGCGCGGATAAATGGCCCGCGCTCTTGGAATCTGTCTGGCCACCGCCTTCGGTGTGCTCGCTTGCGGCCAGGATTACTCCAGGATTGCCGTCCAGGTGGTTGGCAAGGGCTTCACCTTCACCGAAGGCGCCGCATGGTCCAAAGAAGGCTTTCTGATTTTCAGCGACACCCCCGCCGGCAAGCTCTATAAGTTCACTCCGGGCAGCGAGGTGGAGACCTTCCGCGAAGAGGCGGAGGGCCCCAGCGGCAACGCTTTCGACGCGCAAGGACGCCTCTACACCTGCGAAACCCATGCGCGCCGCGTGACGCGCACGGATAAGGGCGGCCGCGTGGAAGTGCTGGCGGAACGCTGGCAGGGCAAGCGGCTGAATGCGCCCAACGACCTGGCGATCGGCAGAAACGGCCACGTCTATTTCACCGACCCGGCGTTCGGCGGGCAGTCCGACCATCGCGAGTTGAATTTCTACGGCGTCTACCACATCCCGCCGAAAGGAGAGATCAAGCTGGTGGCGAAGCCCGCCGGACGGCCCAATGGAATCGCACTTTCGCCCAACGGACGTACGCTTTACGTGGTCAATACCGACGAGCGCAATGTGCGCGCTTATGACCTGGACCACAACGGCGACGCATCCAGCGAGCGCGTGCTGATCTCTTCGCTCGCCGGCGTGCCGGACACCATTCGCGTGGATGAAAAGGGCGACCTGTTCGTCACGGTATCGAAGGGCATCGCTATTTACGGCGCGGATGGCCATCCCATCCACACCATCGAGCTGTCTGAGCGGCCCTCCAGCTTGGCGTTCGGTGATGCCGACGGCAAATCGCTGTATGTGACCGCGCGCGCCATTCTGTTTCGCATCCGGTTGCAGCCGAAGGAGGAAAACTAGATGCCTCCCGTCGACGACCGCCGCTATCCCAAACGCCCGCTGGTGGGCGTCGGCGCGCTGATCCTGAAGCGCGATCGCATCCTCATGGCGCAGCGCGGCAAGGAACCGCTCAAGGGCTGGTGGTCGCTGCCCGGCGGCGCGCTCGAAATCGGCGAACGCCTGGCCGACGGGGTCTGCCGCGAAGTGCTCGAAGAGACCGGCCTGAAAGTCCGGCCGCTTGGCATTCTCGAAGTCTTCGAGCGCATCACGCGCGATTCGAGCGGCGCCCCCGAGTATCACTACGTGTTGATCGATTACATGTGCCGCATCACGGGCGGCATTCTCGGTCCCGGCGACGACGTCTGCGCGGTGGAGTGGGTGAAGCGGCGCGATCTTCCCGAGCTGCTGATTACCGCAGGCACCCTTGGGGTGATTGAAAAGGGGTTCCGCGACAGGGGAAAATTCCGGTGAGAGCCGCCGAAGTTCTCGAATTCGAATCTCTGCGGAAGTTATTGGGGCGCTATGTCTCAAGCCCGCAGGGCCACCGCGAGTTGGAAAAGCTGGCCCCCCACAGGGACCGCGAGCGCCTGACGGAAGACCTGGCCGAAGCCGCCGAGGCGGTTGCCTACCTGCGGCTTGCCATGCGCCCGCAGCCGGCCGCGCGCGGCGCAGCCATCCGCGTGGATTTCGGCGGCCTGCCCGATACCCAAACCGCCGTTCACAAGTTGCGGATTGAAGGCGCCAGTCTCGACCCTAAGGAGATCTGCGACCTGTTCGCCATGCTGGACCGCGCCGCCGATGCCAAGAGCGTCCTGACGGCGGCCGAGGAGCGTTTTCCGCGCCTGAGCCGGCGCGCTCAAACCATCGGCGATTTTCGCGGCCTGCTGAGAGAGCTGGACGGCAAGATCCTGCCCGATGGCACCGTAGCCGACAACGCCAGCGTGGCCTTGGCACGCCTGCGCCGCGACATCGAGCGCCAGAAAAAATCCATTCAGGAATCGCTCGAGCGCTTCCTGAAAGCGCACCGCGACGACGGTCTGTTGCAGGAAGAGTTCGTCACCATCCGCAATGAGCGGTTCGTAGTGCCGTTGATCGCCGGCCAGCGCCGCAAGCTCGACGGGGTCATCCATGGAACCAGCGCGAGCGGCCACACCCTCTTCGTCGAGCCGCTCGAAACCATCGACCTCAATAACGAGCTGGTGCGCCTCTCCGAAGAAGAGGCGCGCGAGGTGGGCCGCATCCTGCTCGAAATGACCAACCGCCTGCGCGGCTACAGCGAATCCATCGGACGCACGATGGTCGCCATGGCGGAACTCGAGTTGATCTTTGCCAAGGGCCGCTTCGCCGTGGATTTCGATTGCACCGTGCCGCGCTTCGGCGACCGTCTGCTGTTGAAAGACGCCCGCCATCCGCTGCTCGAGGACGTGCTGAAGCGGCGCCACAAAGCGGTTGTGCCGGTGAGCCTGGAACTCACCGGGGAGCGGCGCACGCTCCTGATCAGCGGTCCCAATACCGGCGGCAAGACCGTCACTTTGAAGACCGTTGGACTGCTCAGCCTGATGGCGCAATCAGGCCTGCCGGTGCCGGCCGCCGATGCCGAGTTCCCGCTCTTCGCGCAGGTGCTGGCCGATATCGGCGATTACCAGTCCATCCAGGATAACCTCAGCACGTTCTCCGCGCACGTCTCCAACATCCGCGAGATGGCGCTGGACGTCACACCGGATTCGCTGGTGCTGCTGGACGAACTGGGCGCGGCCACCGACCCCGAAGAAGGCGGCGCGCTGGGAGTGGCCATCGTGGAGCACTTCCGCTCCGCTGGCGCGTTCACCATGGTTTCCACGCACCTGATGGCGCTCAAAATCTACGGCGCCTCCACCGAGGGCGTGGTGAACGGCTCGGTGGGCTTCGACGAGCAGACCCTTGAACCCACCTATCACCTGCAACTCGGGCTGCCCGGGAAATCGGCCGGCCTGGAGATTGCCACGCGGCTTGGCATGCCTGAGGACATCATGCTCCGCGCCCGCCGCTCCATGAGCGACCGCGAGCGCGATGTCACCCGCTTCCTGGCCGAACTGCACCGCCGCGTCGAAGAGACCCGCGCCACCGAGCAAAGCCTGCGCGAGAAGCGCGCGGAGTTCGAAAGACGCGAAAAAGAGCTGGCGGCGGAATGGGAGAAACGCGAGGGCGCCAAGCTCAAGGAATTGGAACGCCGCACCGACCTGGCCTTGGCACGCTTCGAAGAGCAGGCCCACCAGGCCATCGGCAAGATCGCTCAGGGCCTGGACCGCCGCAAGGCCGAACAGGAGGCCCAACGCCGCGTCTCCAAGGCCAAGCGCGAGCTCCGCGAGGATTTTCAAACCACCGTGCTGGCCACCCGCGACGATGCCCGCCAGGACCGCATCGCCCCGCTGCGCATCGAAGAAGGCGTGCGCGTGCGGCTGCGCGACGTCCGCGAACCGGCGCGTGTGCGGCGCAAATTGGGGAACGGCCGCATCGAAGTGGAGGCCGGCTTCCTCAAAATGCAGGTTTCCGAGGACGACGTGATCGAAGTCCTGCCCGAAGCCGGCGGCGCCGGCGCCCGTCTGCCCCAGGGCGTCACTTATAAGCCGGCTCCCGAACTGGCTCCCGCTCACCAGGAGATCAACGTCATCGGCCAGCATGCCGAAGAGGCCCGCGACGCCGTCGATGAGTTCCTGGACCGTGCCGTGATGGCTACCGCCAGCCGCGTCCGCATTGTGCATGGCCACGGCATGGGGGTCCTCAAGAAGGTTA
The DNA here is from genome assembly GCA_963842505.1 of Bryobacterales bacterium. Taxonomy (GTDB): domain Bacteria; phylum Acidobacteriota; class Terriglobia; order Bryobacterales; family Bryobacteraceae; genus PALSA-129. The sequence goes on along the minus strand of CAWJGZ010000001.1, from coordinate 806,387 downwards.
TCGCCGACCTCCTCAGCAACCACCCGCACGTCGCGAAGTTCTACCCCGCGCCGCAGCAGGAAGGCGGCGCCGGCGCAACCATCGTCGAGTTGCGCGAGTAACTGCCCCACACTTCCCCCGCCGCCATCGCCAGCAGCGCCAGCAGCACCACCGCGCCCGAGGAGTACGGCGGCCGCTCCAGCCGGGACGGCAGGAACGCCAGCGAGCTCAACAGCACCAGCCCGACCACGCGGTGCACCCGCCTGGTTTCATGCTGGAACACCAGCAGCCCCGCCGGAATCAGCACCACCGCATCCGCGATGAACGCGTGGTAACTGAGCAGCAACCCGCTGATCAGCATGGCGGTAAACGCCACGTTGAATTCGCGCGCCCGCATTGCCAGGCATGCCGCTATGATCGTGACCACTGACGCAATCGCCGCCAGCAGCACCGCGTGCGGTTGCCCGGCGAACAGGCCGTTGAGGTTCGGCATCAGGCTGTAACTTGGCGTGAGCGACCGCATCATCAGCACGCGCATATTCTGCGCCGGCCAGGACCAGCCTTCCACCACAAACGAAACTCCCAGCAGCGCCGCGCCGCCCGCCGCCAGTCCGCCGCCGAACTTCCACATCCGCCTCGACAGGATCAGCAGCGGCAAGGTCAGGAAGAGCTGAAACTTGATGGAGCATAGGCTGATCACCAGCCCCGCCGCGAAAGGTTTGCCGCGGTACAACAGCGCCAGCGACACCGCCAGCGCGGCCGCCACTATGGTGACGTCCTGCCCCATGATGAAGCAGTTGGCGAGCGGGAGGCTCCAGCAACAGGCCACCAGGGTCATCCACCGCCGCGGGGCTGGCCAGAACGCCACGAACGCCCATAGGGCTGCCAGTGAAACGCATTGCCACACCCAGTAGGCGTGAAGATAGCTGAGCCGGCGGAGCGGCGAAATCAGCGCCGCATAATACGGGAATCGCGGGAACATCAAAGCCTGCGGCCTGTCGCCCAGGTTTGCTTCCACGCGCGAAACTGCATCCGCGTTGTATAGCTTGCCCGACCCGGCGAGTGTCGCGCCAACATAGGTGGACACAAAATCATTATTGCCACGGGCAAAAAAGTAGGGGACAAACGGCAACCAGGCGCACGCATTCACCGCCAGCCCCAGCAGGCAGGCTGTCGCAACCAAGATCCGCTGCCCCCGCGTAAGACGCGTGGGCACAGATACCGGTCGCGCGATGGCTCCGCCGGGCGCCGGGCCGGCTGCGCCCGCCTGGGAATCGCTCATGAGTCATTATTTCTTTGGGCCAGCGGCAAGATCGAGTTGCCGTTAGATATCCCCGGGGCATGCTCAGCCGAATTCCGCGGGGCCACTGCCCGGAATTACACAACTCTTACAAACTGGACCCTAATTCACCTGATATCGTAAGGATGCACTCTCTTCCTGGGGAATATCCGTGAGCGAAGAACCCATCTACCTATATGACCGCAAGGGCCTGAATTGGCCCACCCTGCTCGTGCTGGTGCTGCTTCACATCGGGGCCATTAGCGCGTTTCTTGTCTTCAATTGGAAGGTTTTCGCCGCCGCCGTATTCCTTTATTGGGTTGCGACCGGGTTGGGGATCAGCATGGGGTATCACCGTCTGCATACCCACCGCTCCTATCAGGTTCCGCGCTGGCTGGAACACTTCTTCGCGCTATGCGGCGCGCTCACGCTGGAAGGCGGACCCATCTTCTGGACGGCGGTGCATCGCATGCACCACCAGCGGTCCGATCAACCCGGCGATCCACATTCCCCGCGCGATGGCGCCTGGTGGTCGCACGTCGGCTGGATACTGGTAGGCGAGACCAAGCACAACAACACCCGCGCTATGGCCAAGTATGCGCCGGACCTGGCTAAGGATCCCTTCTACACCTGGCTCAACAACTATCACTGGCTCCCCAATGTGGCGCTGGCGGCCCTGCTGCTGGCGATTGGCGGCCTTCCCCTGTTCTTGTGGGCCGGTTGCTTCCGGGTGGTTTTCGGTCTGCATGCCACCTGGCTGGTGAATTCGGCGACGCACATGTGGGGCGCACGGCGCTTCAACACGCGCGACGATTCCCGCAACAACTGGTGGGTGGCGCTGATTTCTTTCGGGGAAGGCTGGCACAACAACCACCACGCGCATCCCGCCTCCGCGCGCCACGGCCTGGCATGGTACGAGTTCGATCCTTCCTGGCTGCAGATCAAGCTGCTGAAGGCCCTGGGAATCGCCAAGCAGATTCGGGTAGCGTCCATCAGCACCCCGCACGCCGCCGAGCAGGAAGCGGCTTAAGGCCGCAAGTCCAATTCGTGATCGTCGGTTCGGGTGCGGGCAGGGCGGTTTTTCCGTTCCCTCTACTCCCCCCATTCGGCATAAGCTGGAAGCATGGTGATTCCCGGCCGGCGCAGGTCCATCGCGTTTTATATCGCGTTCGGCGTCTGCCTCGTCACCGTCATTCTGGTTTTGTATGTCGGCTGGGTGCTCCGCCACTGGCAGACCGGCATCCTGCTGGCTCTGGGCATCCTGCTGGTGCTGATTATCATCTTCGGCGTGGTCGTCAACACCATCTCCATCGTCCGTGAGATCCGGCGCAACGAGCAGCACGACGCTTTCATCAACGCCGTCACGCACGAGCTGAAGACTCCCGTAGCCTCCATCCGGCTCTACCTGGAGACCTTGCAATCGCGCACCGTGGATGAGGCCAAGCGCCACGAGTTCTATAAGATCATGCTGGCCGATAGCGAGCGCTTGCTCGCCACCATCGAGCAGGTGCTGCGCACCGGACGCCTGGGCGCGTCCAGCCCCAAACCCAACCTGGACCGCATCGACCTCGGTGAGCTCATCGAGGAATGTCTGGCGCGCGCACGCACCATGCACGCGCTGCCGGCCGCTTCGCTGACCTTTCACAAGCAAGCGCCATCCACCATTCTGGCGGATGCCGACGATGTTCGTGCCGCCGTTTTGAACCTCATCGACAACGCCGTGAAATACTCCGGCAGCGGCGCCAAGGTGACGGTCGAAACCGAAAGGCTCGACGGCCACGTGCTGGTGCGCGTCAAAGACGAAGGCCCTGGCATCCCCAAGACCGAGTTGAAGCGCATTTTCAAACGATTTCACCGCGTGCCCGGCCAACTGGCGGCGCGTGTCAAAGGGACCGGGCTGGGTCTGTTCATCGTCCGTTCCGTCGCCAAGCGCCACGGCGGCCGCGCATGGGCGGAAAGCGAGGGACCGGGCCACGGCAGCACCTTCGTGCTGCAACTTCCGTTAGTCAAATGACTCGCATTCTGGTGGTGGAAGACGAACAGCACCTGGCCGACGGCCTGCGCTTCAATCTGGAGGCGGAGGGTTGGGAAGTGCAGGTGGTGGACACCGGGGAAGCCGCGCTGGCGCTGTTCGAAACCGAACCCGCGGCCTTTGACCTGGTGGTTCTGGATATCATGCTTCCCGGCATCGACGGCTTCGCGGTGATGTCCAAATTGCGTCAATCCGGGCAGTTTGTGCCTACTTTGATGCTCACGGCGCGCGGCCATCCCGACGATATCCTGCGCGGCTTTTCCGCCGGAGCCGACGATTACCTGACCAAGCCCTTTGAACTCGCCATCCTGATCGCTCGCATTCGCGGCCTGCTGCGCCGGCGCGAGTGGTTGCAAGCTTCTCTCAACCACACCGCCGCCGCTCCGCCCGCCAACGATACGTTTACGTTCGGCGAAAAATCGGTGCAGTTCGATCTGCTGGAGCTGCGCGTGCGCGACCAGGTCTTTCCGCTCACCCTGATGGAAGTCAACCTGCTTCGCTACCTCATCCGGCATGAGGGCCGGCCGGTATCGCGCAAGGCCATGCTGGAAGAAGTTTGGGGCCTGCACGAAGACACCGACACGCGCGCCATCGACAACTTCATCGTGCGCCTGCGCCGCTACATCGAAGACGATCCCACGCGTCCCCGCCATCTGCTGACGGTGCGCGGCGTCGGCTATCGTTTTATAGCCGCGCCTCCCGCCAAATAACTCCGCACAGAACCGCAACCGTCAGGGAGCGGCCGAATTGAATTCCACGTCTTGTCTTTACTCCTTCGTCCTCCGCGTCTCCGCGCCCCGCGATGAATAGGCAGATTAGTCTTTCTCATGAGCCTCGCGGATCACAGATCCGCCAGCACCGCCGCCGCGTGTCCCCTGGCCTTCACTTTCGCGTAGATCTTCTCGATCTTGCCGTCGGGCCCAATCACAAACGTGGTGCGTTCGATGCCCATCAATTTCCGCCCATACATGTTCTTCTCTTTCCATACGCCATAGGCCTGGGCGGCGGATCGTTCTTCATCGGCCAGCAGGGTGAACGGCAGATCGTATTTCTGCTTAAACTTGGCCTGCGCCGCCGACTTGTCCGGCGAAATGCCGATCACCGCGGCGCCTTTCTTGGCGATGGCCTTGATGCCATCGCGGAACTCGCAGGCCTCCACGGTGCAGCCCGGCGTATCGGCCTTCGGATAAAAGTACAGCACCACCCGCTGGCCCTTCAGCTCCGACAAACGAAAATCCGCGCCCGTATCCGTGTGTACCCGAATATCGGGAGCCTTGTCGCCTGCTTTCAACATAACGTCACCCCAGTTTTTGTTTGAATAAATCGGTCACTACGGCCACGTTGGCCTGGCCGCGCGTGGCCTTCATGGCCCGGCCCACCAGGAAATTCATTACCGCGGTCTTCCCGCCGCGATACTGCTCCACCTGCTTTGGGTTGCCGGCAATCACTTCCTCAATCACTTTCTCCAGCGCCCCGGTATCCGAAATCTGCTTCAGCCCTTCGCGTTCCACAATCTCGGCCGGCGCCTGGCCGGTAGAAAACATCTTGGGAAAAATCTCCTTGGCCAGCTTGCCCGAAAGCTCACCCGTCGAGATGAGCTTCACCAGTTCGCCCAGATGAGCCGCGCTCAGCGGCGATTCGGCGATCTCTTTGCCTTCGGCCTTAAGCATACCCATCAGGTCGCCCATCACCCAATTGGCGGCCATCTTGGCGTTGCCGGAAACGCGCGCCGCGTTTTCGAAATACTCGCTCGCCGCGCGCGTGGCCGTCATCACTTCCGCGTCGTACTCCGGCAATCCATACTCCGCGACGAACCGTTCCCGTTTTTGCGCCGGCAACTCCGGCAACTCGGCCCGCAGCTCCCCCAGCCACGCCGCGGAGATGCGCAGCGGCGCCAGGTCGGGCTCCGGAAAATAGCGGTAGTCCTGCGCTTCCTCCTTGCTGCGCATGGTGGCCGTTTCGCCGCTGTCGGAATTGTAAAGCCGCGTCTCCTGCATCACCTTGCCGCCGCTCTCCACCAGTTCCACCTGCCGCGCAATCTCGTAGTCCAGCGCCTGTTTCAGAAAGCGGAAAGAATTCAGGTTCTTGACTTCCACCTTGGTGCCGAATTCCGGCGCGCCCTTCAGCCGCACCGAAACATTGGCGTCGCACCGCAGGTGGCCCTTTTCCATGTCGCACGTGGAGGCTTCGATGAACTGCAGCACTTGCTTCACTTCGGTGAGGTAAGCGTAGGCTTCGTCGGAGCTGCGCATATCCGGCTCGCTGACGATTTCGATCAGCGGCGTGCCGCTGCGGTTCAGGTCCACGTACGAGTACCGGTCCGAATCCTTGAAGCCGTCGTGGATGCTCTTGCCCGCGTCGTCTTCCATGTGTACGCGCGTGATGCCGATGCGCTTGGGTTGGCCCTCCACCACGATGTCCACGTATCCGCGCTCGGCCAGCGGCTCGTCGTATTGCGAGATCTGGTATCCCTTCGGCAAATCGGGGTAGAAGTAATTCTTGCGCGCGAAGCGCGATTGCGCCCGGATGTTGCAGTTGAGCGCCAGCCCGGCCTTCACCGCCAGTTCCACCGCCGCGCGGTTCAGCACCGGCAAGGCGCCCGGCAGCCCCAGGCACACCGGGCACACGTTGGTATTGGGCGGCGCGCCGAAACTGGTGGGGCATCCACAAAAAATCTTGGTCGCAGTGGCGAGTTGCGCGTGCACTTCGAGCCCGATCACCGCCTCGTAACGAGTGGCCGCGGAAGAAGACATGGGTTCTTCCATTGTAACGATCTGGACGGGTGTTACCATCGCAGTTATGGCAAAGTTCAAGCCGTTCAAGGGAAAGCGCAAGAGCGCTCCGGCGCCGGCCGGCGCGGTGCCTTGCGTAATCCTGGTGATCGGCGCCATGGCATTGGTGATGTTCCTGCTCTATCTTGTGATGAGAAATGCGAACGGATAATCGGCCGCCAGACGGCATGCGCCCGGTTGAAATTGAAACCGGCTTCCTGAAGACCGCCGAGGGCTCCGCCCTGATCAAGGTGGGCAACACCCAGGTATTGTGCGCCGCCACGGTGGAAGACGGCGTCCCTCAGTTCATGCGCAATTCCGGCAGGGGCTGGGTGACGGCGGAATACGCCATGCTGCCCCGCGCTACGGTGCGCCGCACCCCGCGCGAGGTCAATAAGGGCCGCGCTTCCGGCCGCACTCACGAAATCCAGCGGCTGATCGGCCGCTCCATGCGCGCCGTGGTGGATGGCGTGGCGCTCGGCGAACGCACCGTGGTCATCGATTGCGATGTCCTGCAGGCCGATGGCGGCACGCGCACTGCCTCCATCACCGGCGCGTACGTGGCGCTGGCGGTGGCGCTGCGCCGGCTGGTGGAATTCGGCGCGCTCAAGTCCATGCCGCTCAGAGATTCGGTGGCCGCGACCAGCGTCGGCCTGGTGCGCGGCGTTCCCATGCTCGATCTTTGCTACGAAGAGGATTCCCAGGCCGACGTCGACATGAACGTCGTGATGACCGGCTCCGGCAAGTTCGTCGAAGTGCAGGCCACCGCCGAGCACTCGGCTTTCGACGACGATCAGATGGCGCGCCTCATCGCCCTGGCGCGCACCGGCATCGGCCAGTTGGTCGAAATCCAGAAAAGAGCCGTACACTTTTGATCCGCCTGTATTGCGCCAGCGGAAACCCCGGCAAGCTGCGCGAATTCCGTCTGGCCGCCGGCCGCGCCCCCGTCGAAATCGAACTCGTCCCGGGTTTCAAGCAGCTCGCGCCCTGCGTCGAGGACGGCGAGACCTTCGAAGCCAACGCCATCCTCAAGGCGCGCCACTACGGCCAATATGTGACAGGCCCCCTATTCGCCGACGATTCCGGCCTGGAAGTGGACGCGCTCCACGGCGCGCCAGGCGTCTACTCCGCGCGCTTCTCCGGCCCTAACTCCACCGACGAATCCAACAACCGTCTGCTGCTCGAAAAGCTTCGCGGCGTCACCGGCCGCACGGCGCGCTTCGTATGCGCCATCGCGCTGGTGGAGGGCGGCGAACTGCGCGGCGTCTGGCGCGGCGCCGTGGAAGGCGCGATCCTGCACGAGCCGCGCGGCGATGGCGGCTTTGGATACGACCCGCTGTTTTTCTGCCCGCAGTTGGGCTGCACGTTTGGCGAAGCCGGCGCCAGCGAAAAGTTCGCCGTCAGCCATCGCGGTCAGGCCCTCCGCGCCATGCTGGCGGCGCTTCCAGCTTCTGACGTTTAACTTCTCGCTGTTCAACATCGACAAGCCTCCTGCCGATGTTGGCGCCTCCGGCGAGCTGACGCCGTGAGGTCGCCCGTGCCGCGGTGTTATAACGGAAGCTGCGAGAAACGATGGATCTGAAGAAACTCATTCGCGAGGTGCCCGATTTCCCCAAACCCGGCATCCTCTTTTATGACATCACCACCTTGCTCAAGGATAGCGGCGGCCTCGCCGGCGTGATCGACGGGCTGAAGAACCATTACAGCGGAACGCGCGTGGACCTGGTGCTGGGCGTCGAAGCGCGCGGCTTCATCTTCGCGCCGGCGCTGGCCTATGCGCTGCGCGCGGGCTTCGTGCCCGTACGAAAGCCCAAGAAGTTGCCGGCCGCTACGGTGAGCGTGACCTACGATCTGGAGTACGGCAAAGACACCTTGGAGATGCACCAGGACGCTGTTCAGCCGGGCAACCGCGTGCTGATTGTGGACGATCTGCTGGCCACCGGCGGCACCGCCGCGGCCACCGCGCGCCTGGTTCGCGAGGCCGGCGGCATCGTGGCCGGACTGGGGTTCGTGGTGGAACTGACTTTTTTGAGCGGGCGCGCGAAGCTGCCGGAGTACGACGTCTTCTCCCTGCTCCAATACGACAAATGAGCGCCACCCGCCGGGCGCGCGTGCGCGCACTGGCAAAAATCAATCTCGACCTGCGCGTCCTCGGCAAACGGCCGGATGGCTATCACGAGATCCGCACCATCTTCCAGACCATCTCGCTGGCCGACTCGCTGGAGATCGCTTTCACTCCCGGCCGCAAGACCGCCATCGAGTTGGACGACCCTCTGGCCATCTCCGACAACCTGGTGGTGCGGGCAGCCCGGCTGGCGATGGATGCCATGCGCGTGACCGGCCGAGTCGCAATGCGCCTGCGCAAGCGCATCCCCATGGGCGCCGGATTGGGCGGCGGGTCCTCCGATGCCGCCGCGGTCCTGCTGGCGCTGCCCGCTCTGGCTGGCCGCGGATTGGATCTGCCGAAATTGAGCGACATCGCCGCGCACCTCGGCAGCGACGTCCCGTTTTTCCTGCTGGGCGGCGCCGCCGCCGGCATAGGACGCGGCACGGAGATCTTTCCGCTCCCTGATCGGCCGGCCATGTCGGGCCTTGTAGTGGCCCCCGCGGTGGCCGTCTCCACCGCTCAGGCGTATCGCGACCTCAGCCCCGGTTTGACAACCGAAGCGCAAGAAAATAAAATATTTAGTTTCCAGGCTCTTACGTGGCAACGGGGTGTTGATAAATCTTCCGTAAACGATTTTGAAGCCGTAGTTTTCAAGCAGCACCGGAATCTGGCGGACCTGAAAAGACGATTGGTGCGGGCCGGGGCCACCGCCGCCATGATGACCGGAAGCGGTTCCGCCCTGTTTGGGCTGTTTCCAGATCGTCACGGAATTTCAGCCGCAAGGCAATTGTTGGGGGACGAAAGGGTTTTTCGAATTTCACTGGTGAGCCGGGCGCGCTACCGCCAAATCTGGTGGCGGGCGCTGGTCCCGCATGCAGTCCGGGACACATGGCCGCCGCAAAGCCGATACGCGCGATGATTCACGACCGTTTGCAACTTTTCACTGGAAACGCCAACCCTGCACTGGCTTCGGCCATCGCCAAACACCTGGACATGGTGATGGGCAGGTGCATGGTCAAGCAATTCTCCGACGGCGAAATCTACCTGCAGATCCAGGAAAACGTGCGCGGCGCCGACGTCTTTATCATCCAGCCCACCTGCACACCGGTAGAGCGCAACCTGATGGAACTGCTGCTGATGATCGACGCCCTCAAGCGCGCCTCAGCGGAACGCATCACCGCAGTGTTACCCTATTATGGATACGCCCGCCAGGACCGGAAGGATAAACCCAGGGTTCCGATTTCTGCCAGGCTGATTGCGGCCTTGCTGGAAACGGCCGGGGCCGACCGCGTTTTGACGCTGGATTTGCACGCGGCTCAGATTCAAGGGTTCTTCGATATCCCGGTGGACCATTTGTTCGCCACGCCCGTGTTGATCGAGCATTTCAAGCATCCGAACGTACCGGACATGACGGTCGTATCGCCGGACGCGGGCGGTGTGGAGCGGGCGCGGGCCTTCGCCAAACGGTTGAATGCTCCGCTGGCGATCATCGATAAGCGGCGGGAAGAAGCCAACGTCGCCGAAGTGATGAATGTGGTCGGTCAGGTGGACGGGCGCCACTGTCTTTTGGTGGACGACCTGATCGATACGGCCGGCACGCTGGTAAAGGGCGCCGAGGCGCTGATGGAAAAGGGCGCGGCCAGTGTTTCGGCCTGCGCTACGCACGCGGTTCTGTCGGGTCCGGCCATCAGCCGGATTGAGGAATCCTGCTTGAAGGAAGTAGTAGTAACGAATTCGATTCCGCTGGCGGAAGCGGCGAAAAGTTCCACCAAGATCAAATCGTTGTCGATTGCCAACCTGATGGCCGATGCCATCCGCTCGATACACGAGGAGACTTCGGTGAGTGTGTTGTTTATTTAGCAATCACGGGCCATCGAACCCACGGAAACCCTCTCGGGGGTGAACGGACTTCGAACCCGTAGAGGAGAAATCGAGTGAGTCGAGATATTACCGTGACCGCCGAGGTGCGTGCCTCGCGCGGCAAGAATGAGGCCCACAGGACCCGTAGAGCGGGCCAGATCCCCGCCGTCCTGTACGGGGCTTACAAAGATCCGGTCAGCATTGCGGTCAACCCGCGGGACATCAACCGCATCATCCGCGGCGCAACCGGATTCAACACCATCTTCAACCTGGCCATCGCGGGCGGCGAGACTACCCCCGTCATGGTGGTCGATCAGCAGGTGGATCCCGTTAAGGGCAATCTCCTGCACGCCGATTTCAAGCGTATCGACCTCACCAAGCGCATTCGCGTCAACGTGCCGGTCGGCACCACGGGTGAGGCCAAGGGCGTCAAGGTGCAGGGCGGATTGCTGGAAGTGATCACCCGCGCCATCGAGATTGAATGCCTGCCGGACGAGATTCCGGAAGGCTTCACCGTGGACGTCACGGAGCTCATGATCGGCCAGGCCAAACGCGCCAGCGATGTGGCGCTTACCGGCTCCATGAAGCTCATCAGCGCCCCCGATACGGTGATTGCGCACTCCGTCGCGCTGCGCGCCGAAGAAGAAGTTGCCGCGCCCGCCGAAGGCGCCGTCGAGGCCGCACCCGAGGCTGGAGCGGCTGCCGCCGAGCCCGAAGTCATCAAGAAGGGCAAGAAGGAAGAGGAAGCTCCCGCCGAAGAAAAGGGCAAGAAAAAGTAATTTGACATGTTCCTGGTGGCTGGTCTCGGGAATCCGGGCGAAGAGTACTCTCTTACGCCGCATAACCTCGGGTTTCTCACGGTGGATCGGCTGGCCGAACGGCAAGGCATCCGCGTCACCCGTAAGGATTCGAAGGCGCTGATCGGTCTGGGCGAGATCGACGGGCAGCCGGTGATGCTGGCCAAGCCGCAAACGTTTATGAATCTCAGCGGCGCCTCGCTCGCGCCGCTGATGGAGAAGCACTCGATCGCGATCGACCATCTGGTGGTGGTCTATGACGAGTTGGACCTGGAATGGTTGGCGCTGAAGATCAAGCCGAAGGGTTCGGCTGCCGGTCACAACGGCATGAAGTCGGTGATTGCCAGCCTGAAGACCAGCGAGATCGTGCGGGTGCGATTGGGAATTCATCCGGGCCACCCTTTGAAGAGTGGGACGGATTACCTGCTGGGGCCGATGAGGCGCTCGCAGGCAACCGAGTTGGACGAATTCATCGGCTACGCGGCCGATGCCGTTCGTTCCATAATTGCTGAGGGCGTCGTTAAGGCCATGACGAGATTTAATCGCCGCGCCCCTGGCTTAAACAAAGAGGAAGCATGAGGATTTACGAAGAGCTGTTCATCATAAAGCCGGACGCTCCGGACGAAGAAGTCGACCAGTTCGTGGAACAGTTGCGAACCCAGTTGACCAACGCCGGAGCCACCGTGGATAAGGTCGACAAGTGGGGCAAGCGCCGCTTGGCCTATAAGGTGGGTAAGTACCGCGAAGGCACCTACGTGCTCTTCCAGTTCACCGCCGGGCCGGAAATGGTGCGCGAATTCGAACGCCGGCTCCGCGTGGCGGACCAGGTCTTGAAGTTCATCACCGTGCGCATTGACGAGACCCTCAAGCGGCTCGACAAGCGTAAGAAGGAACGCGACAAGCGATCCGCCAAACGAGCGGCGAATGCCGGACCGGGCGCACCTCCGGCTCCCGTGCCAGCACCCGCGCAACCCGTGACCGAAGGCCCGGCCATCGTGCCCGGCTTGCCGAAGGAGAACTAACCCATGCCAGAATTCAAAGGAAAACCAGGCAGCGCCGGACAACGGCCCACCGGCGGCGATAAAGCCGTCGCCACTCAGAAAAAACAATACTTCCGCCGCAAGAAGGTTTGCCGCTTCTGCGTCGAGAAGATTGACGACATCAACTACAAGGACGTCAAGATGCTGCACGCCTTCGTCGCGGAACGGGGCAAGATCGTCCCGCGCCGTATCTCGGGTGTTTGCGCGCCTCATCAGCGCCGCCTCACCGACGCCATCAAGAAAGCCCGCAACATCGCGCTGCTGCCCTTCGCGGCGCAGTTCTAGGAGCACGAGGAAACTGTCATGGAAGTCATACTGAGAGAAGATGTCGACAAGTTGGGCAGCCGCGGCCAGGTAGTAAAAGTGGCCGCCGGATACGCCCGCAATTTCCTACTGCCCAAACGCCTCGCCGTTACGGCCACAGCCTCCAACAAGAAGATCATCGAGCAGGAGCGCCAGGCGCACCTGCGCAAGGAAGCCAAGCTCGAAGTCGAGGCGCAGGATCTGGCCCGGCTGATCAATAGCGTCACCGTCACCATCAAACAGAAGGCCGGCGACAACGACCAGTTATTCGGCTCCGTCACCGCCAAGGATGTGGCCGATGCACTGGCCGCTCAGAACTTCGTCGTCGATCGCCGCAAGGTCGTGCTGGACGAACCCATCAAACAGTTGGGCGAGTTCAAAGTCACCCTGCGCTTGCATAAGGAAGTCACCGCCGAAGTCACCGTCGTGGTGGCCAAGGAAGAGCAGAGCGAAGTAAAGCCTGTATAGGAAAGGCGGGCGGGTTCGTGGGGCAGGCGCTTTCTTTCGCCGGGCAGCCGCGGACCGGCCCGCCGTCCGAATCATTTCCAATCTCCTCGGCATCCACATCACCATGGCTCGTTTCCCCGCCGTCTTTTTCGCCCACGGCTCGCCAATGTCCGCCCTCGGTGGCGACGCTCATGCCGCCGCTCTGGCTGCGTTTGGCGCGCGGTATTCCGGCGCCAAGGCAATCCTGGTGATTTCCGCGCACTGGCAGGTGTCGCGCCCTCTGCGCATCACTTCCTGGGATCATGCTCCTCTGCTCTACGATTTCGGCGGCTTTCCCGAAGAACTCTACCGCATCACCTACCCGGCGCCGGGCAGCCCCTTGTTGGCCCTGCGGGTAGCCAGTATCCTGGAGGCCGGTGGGCAGGCCGTCCGCCCTCAGCCCGACCGCGGTCTCGATCACGGCGCCTGGGTCCCCGTGAAACTGGCGTGGCCCGCCGCCACTACTCCGGTGCTCGAACTGTCGATGCCCTTCGCCTCTCCGGAAGAGCTCTTTCAGATCGGCAAGGCGCTACGCCCGTTGCGCGAGGATGGCTTCCTCATCGCCGGCACGGGCGGCATCGTCCACAACCTGAGCCGTGCGCGCATCGATAACAAGGATGCCCCCGTCGACCCTTGGGCCGCCGGGTTCGACGCTTGGGTCGCCGCGCAGGTAGCCGCGCGCAACCTGGAAGCTCTCTTCGCCTATCGCGGCGCCGCGCCGCATGCCCGGCTGTCCGTTCCCACCACCGAGCATTTCGATCCGCTGTTCGTCGTTCTGGGCGCGTCGTTCCCCGCCGACCGCATCGAGACCATTTACGAAGGCTTCCATTACGGCAACCTTTCCATGCGCAGTTTCAGTTTCTCGAGCGCTCAGTCGTGAAGTCACCACGCCCGACCACCTGGTACTTCCCATCTGTTGATGCGTTCACAAAATAGCTCGCCACCTGCCCGCCTTTCACCGTAACGATCCCATCGGTCGCGCCCAGGTAGAGAGTGCCGCCGGCTTCCACCATCCGAGTCACCACCGTCTCCACCTTGAACACCCGCACCGTTGCGCTCTTCCGGTCCCACCGCAACAACCCGCCGGGATAATTCCCATACTCGCCGCGATGATAAAGCCCCAGCCAAACGCACTCCGGTTCCACCAGAATCGCCGACACCGACCACTTGCGAATCTCCGGCGGCGACAGAAGCCGATAAGCCGCCGTCGCCGCATCGAAGTATCCGAAGCCGCCTACGCCGGTCATCCCTTCACCGTTGTAAAAGGTCTTGCCGAACCACAGCCGCCCGCCTTCCACTTGATGCGGCCCGACCTGCTCGTTCATCTCCGCCGGATCGGCGCCGGATTGCATCAGCGGATATTGCTTCCCGCCCGGACCCTCAATCACCGCATACTCCGAGCCGTACTTGTTCTGTTCCCGCACCCACCGAAATCGCCCGCCCGGTCCAAACTCCGTCACCGCCTCGGTCCGCGGCGCCGGCACATGCAACGTGCGATCCGCAAGCCGGTTGTCCACCATCGGCACCTTCGCCAGCACCGGACGCGCCTCGGCTTCGGGCGTCACCCGCAGCATTCCCGTCGCCGGGTCCAGATCCACCAGCAATAGCTCTTGGTTGTCGGCCATGACGAACTGCGGCCCGCCGCCCGGGCCCCGCCCGGCCCGCACCGTCCAGAAAGGCGCGTAGGCGAACTGGCTTACCAGCGCTTTGCGGCCGGCATCATAGACGAACTTCTGGTTGTCATAAGTAGCCCACTTCTCGCCGGTGCAGGAAAGCACCAACTCTTGCGCGGTCATGCGCTCCACGCGCGCCGAGCAATCGTCATTCGGCCCAGGCGCCACAACCACTTTGTACACGCGGCCTGGGTCGGATCGCTCCTGCACGAAGATTCCCAGCCGGTCCTGGGGCGACCACCCGCACGGCCGCGGCGCCACTTGGCACGCCTGCCGCGAGGCCAGCGCCGCCACCACGTCCAGCCCACCGTCCGCGACCACGCGCTTCAGGATCAGTGCGTGAGGCAACCCCGCGGCCTCTCGCCGCAGTGCATTCAGCACGGCGCTGTCCGGGTCAGCCCCCTGTGCCAGCGGCGCAAGCGTCAGCAGCCAAAGCCATCGGGTCATGGGCTGTCGAATTGCAATTCGAGGGCCGCAAGTCCAGCCGTTAAGAACAAAGGCTCATCGCTTCGTGCGTGTCCCCCTGAACACAGCGACATCGCAGCGCACTTACAGCGGAATGTTCCCGTGCTTTTTCCGCGGCATGGTGTCGACTTTGTTCTCCAGCATTCTGAGCGCGCGGATCACCCGCGGCCGCGTCTCCCGCGGCTCGATGACGTCGTCCACATAGCCGCGCTCGGCCGCTACAAAGGGGTTGGCGAAGCGGTCGCGGAATTCTTCGGTCTTTTCGCGTCGCACCGCCGCTTGGTCGCCAGCCGCCGCCAGTTCCCGCCGGTACACAATGTTGACGGCCCCTTCGGCTCCCATCACCGCCACCTCCGCCGTGGGCCACGCCAGGTTGATGTCGGTTCGCACCTGCTTCGACCCCATCACGCAGTAGGCTCCGCCGTAAGCCTTGCGCGTGATCACCGTGATTTTCGGCACCGTAGCTTCGCAGTAAGCGTACAGCAGCTTCGCGCCGTGCCGGATGATCCCTCCAAACTCCTGCTCCGTGCCCGGCAGGAAGCCCGGCACGTCCTCAAACGTCAGAATCGGAATATTAAACGCGTCGCAGAATCGCACGAACCGCGCACCCTTCGTCGACGAGTTGATATCCAGGCACCCCGCCAGAAATGCCGGCTGATTCGCCACGATCCCGACCGGCCACCCATCCATGCGCGCGAAGCCCACCACGATGTTCTTCGCCCAATACTCATGCACTTCGAAAAACTGGCCGTCGTCCACCACCCGGTGGATCACCTCTTTGATGTCGTACGGCTGGTTCGATTCCGCCGGCACAATCGAATCGAGCGCCTGGTCCATACGGTCCGCCGGGTCCTGTGTCGCCCGCCTCGGCGGATCCTCGCGATTGTTCTGCGGCAGGTACGAGAGCAGTTCCCGGATCATCCGCAGGCACTCCGCGTCGTCGTGCGCCACAAAATGGCCCACCCCGCTGGTGGCGTTATGCGTCATGGCGCCCCCCAGCTTTTCCTTGGTGACGTCTTCGTGCGTGACCGTCTTGATCACATCCGGTCCGGTCACGAACATGTGGCTGGTTTCACCCACCATGAAAACAAAGTCGGTGATGGCCGGCGAATACACCGCGCCCCCCGCGCACGGCCCCATGATGGCGGAAATCTGCGGCACCACGCCGCTCGCCAGCGTGTTCCGCAAGAAAATATCGGCGTACCCCGCCAGCGATACCACGCCTTCCTGAATGCGCGCGCCGCCCGAATCGTTGAGGCCGATCACGGGCGCGCCGGTCTTCAGCGCCAGGTCCATGATCTTGCAGATTTTTTGCGCGTTGGCTTCCGATAGCGACCCGCCGAACACCGTGAAATCCTGCGCGAAGACATAGACCAGGCGCCCATCCACGCGTCCGTAGCCCGTCACGAAGCCGTCGCCCGGGATTACCTGTTCGTCCATCCCGAAATCGTGGCAGCGGTGCGTCACCAGCTTGTCGAGCTCCTCGAACGAATGCTCGTCAAGCAACAGTTCGATGCGCTCGCGCGCCCCAAGTTTCCCCTCCCTATGCTGGCGGGTGCTCCGTTCCGGTCCCCCACCCTCCTCGGCGGCCGCGTGGCGGCGGCGCAATTCGTCGAGCCGGTTCATGGCGACTATTGTAATGTAACCGGTGCACAGACCGAGCCGCGAACGTCAGAGAGCGGTTGCCAGTTCTGCTGCTCTCTTACGTTCGCCGGCTCGGTTCCTATGGCACGATTTCGAAGCGCCCGTCCCGCAGCAGCAGGTACTTGCGGCCCCGCCACAAAATCGTATTTCCGAAAAAGCCCGCGATCCAGACCGCGAAGTTTGCCACATCCTGCAGCGGCGTCAGGAACCACTGGCGGCGCGTCAATGGGTCGTTCAACGCGTATTCAGCCGTCGCCCATGCCGCCGCCGCGCGCACCGCCACCGCTGCCGCAAACCACGGCCACCAGGCCCAATGCGCCGCAACCATCACCAGCCCGAGCGGCAGCGTGTGAGTGAAGATCTCCCCGACATAGCCCCAGGGGCGCGAACGTCGCGAGCTCCGGCACCAGCGCAGGCGGTGTTCCAGGTTCTCTTTGAAGCCCGGCGCTCCGATTCGATGCTCGATCACGCTCGAGGAAAGGATCACCCGATAGCCCTTGGCGGCCACCAGCTTGCCCATCATGAAATCCTCCGCCAGGTAGTCCTTCACCGCATCAAATCCGCCGATATCCGTAATCGCCTGGCGCCGCGCCGCAATCGTCGGGCCCAACGCGAATTTCATTCCCGCCAGCAGGCGCGCCACCAGCACCCCCGACGCGAACTCGGTGTTGAGTCCCACCGCTTCCAGCGTGGACCAGAAACTAGCGGCCGGCACGGCCCGCCAGGGGCACGTCACCAGCCCCACTTTTTCGTCCTGAAACTCGGCCGCGATCGCCCAAAGCAGGTCCGGCGCCACGCGCACATCGCTATCCGACATCACCACGATGTCGTTGTGCGCCAGCGCCAGCATCCGGTGCAGGCTGTAAACTTTGGCGTTGCTATAGGGCGGCTCCCCCGTCACCAGCAGCCGTGAGCGCACGCGCGGGTAAGATTCCTGCAACCGCTCCACCACCGGAATGGCCGCGTCCAGCGGGCTCCGCACCGCAAACAGGATTTCGAATGCCGGATAGCTCTGTTCAAAAAAACTGCGGAGATTTTCTTCCAGTCCCTCTTCGGCGCCCGCCAGCGGCTTGAGAATACTGAGCGGTGGAGGATTCTCAACGCTCGCGGGCCGCGTTCTCCGGTAGCGGACCGCGGCAACGACCGTGAGGAGACAGTAAAAAATCGACCCGGCCACCAGGACCAGCAGGGGCAGTGCAAGCACTTCTACACTGTAACAAGCAACATGAAGTTCATCATCATCGGGACCGCCGGCCACATCGATCACGGCAAGACCGCCCTGGTCAAGGCTCTCACCGGCATCGACGCCGACCGCCTCCAGGAGGAGAAGCGTCGTGGCATCACCATCGACCTTGGCTTCGCCTACCTCCAGCTCACTCCCTCCCTCTGGCTCGGCTTCGTGGACGTTCCCGGCCATGAGCGTTTCGTCAAGAACATGCTGGCCGGAGTCGCCTCCATCGACCTGGTGCTCCTGGTCATCGCCGCCGACGAGTCCATCAAGCCCCAGACCCGCGAGCATTTCGACATCTGCCGCCTCCTCGCCGTTCCGCGCGGTATCATCGTCCTCACCAAGGCCGACCTGGTGGATGCCGACATGCTCGGCCTGGTCAAGCTTGAGGCCGAAGAGCTGGTGGCCGGTTCCTTCCTTGAAGGCGCGCCTATCGTCCCCGTCAGCTCCGTCACCGGCGCGGGTCTCGACGATTTGCGAAGCGCTCTGGCACGTGTGGCCGCCTCCGTCCCCGAAAGAGACGCCGCCGGTTTGTTCCGGCTTCCCATCGACCGCGTTTTTTCCATGAAAGGTTTTGGAACCGTCGCCACCGGAACCCTGGTTTCCGGCTCCGTCGAGCCCGAACAAGTGGTCGAGGTCTATCCCGGCGGCCGGCAACTGCGCGTCCGCGGCATCCAGGTCCACGGCGCTCCGGCGCGCCGCGCCGTCGCCGGCCAGCGCACCGCTCTCAACCTTGCGGATATCGAGCCTGCCGACCTCAAACGCGGCGATACCCTCTCTGAACCCGGGCGTTTTCGCTCCGTGACTCAGGTAGCCTGCCACCTTCACCTGCTCGCTTCCGCCAAGCCCCTCAAGCATCGCGCCCCGGTCCATTTTCATTCGGGCGCCGCCGAGGTCCAGGCCGAAGTGCGCCTCCCGCCCGGCCTTTCGGTCCTCCCGCCCGGCGAGAGCGCCTACGCACGGATTTTGCTGCGCGATTCCGCCCTATTGCTTCCCGGCGACCGTTTTATCATCCGCATGTTTTCCCCCGTCATCACCATCGGCGGCGGCGTGGTCCTGGACATGGGGCCGCCTGCCACCCGAAAGGCCACCGCAAATTTTGCCGCCCGCCTGGACGTCTTGTCCTCCCCCGACGCCGCCGCCCGCATCGCCCTGCTGGTGCGAGAAGCCGAGTTCGGCATCTCCGCCGCCGATCTGGTCGCACGCACGGGAATGCGCGAGCCCGACATCGCCGCGGCCGCCGCGCGCGCCCCGATAATCGCGTTGGCGGACTCCTGGTATGTAAATCGCGCCTGGTTCCACGCCGCGCGCGACCGCGTCGTCAAAGCCGTCGCGGAGTTTCACCAAGAGAATCCGCTCGCGCCTGGAATCGCCAGGCAGGATCTGCGCAGCCGCGAAATGCCCTTAGCGCCGCCGTTCGTCATGGACGCTCTGCTCGCCGCCGCTGCCGCCGACCTGGTTGCCGAAGGCGAGACCGTTCGCTCCCGCACCCACCGCGTCGTCCTCAAGGATGACGAAGAGCAGGCCCGCGCCGCCATCGAACACGCCTTCGAGCAGGCCTCGTTGGCCGTTCCTTCGGTCGCCGAAGTGCTTGCCAAGTCCGGCATCGAAGCCCGGCGCGCCCGCACCTTGCTCGAAATCCTCTTGCGCGAGAAACGCCTGGTCCGCATCAGCCAAGACTTGGTTTTTCACTGCTCCGCGCTCGACCGCCTGCGGCAACTGCTGGCTGCCCGCCAGTCCCAACGGTTTCAAGTGGGTCAGTTCAAGGAATGGACCGGCATCTCCCGCAAGTATGCCATTCCCCTGCTTGAATACCTCGACCGCACGCACGTCACCCGTCGCGAAGGCAACTGGCGTCTGATAATATAACCAGCATCCGATCATGCGTTTTTTTAAATCGATTACCGTCGAGCAGGCCCCGCCGTCGCAGCCGCCCTTGGGCCACCTGGAAACCACTGTCATGGATTTGCTCTGGGAACACGGCGAAAGCAATGTGCACGATGTGGTGCAACGGTTGGACCGGCCGCTGGCCTATACCACCATCATGACCACCCTCGACCGGCTCTTCAAGAAAGGCCTGCTGGACCGCCACAAGTCCGCACGCGCCTTCCTCTATTCACCCCACTGGTCGCGCATGGAGTGGGAGCAGAAACGCGCCGGTGAGTTCGTCGCCGGCTTCCTGTCCAAATCACAACCGGCTGGCGAGATGCTCATCTCCTGCCTGGTGGACGCCGTCGGCCAACAGGACGAAGCGCTGCTTGATGAATTGGAAAGGAAGATCCGCCTGAAGCGTAAGGAACTCTACCAGAGGAGGACACCATGACGGGTTCATACCTCTTTCGTCTGCTGTGTCTCTCGATGGCCTCCTTTTTCCTGGTGCATCTGGCACTCGCAGCGGCCTTGTCTCTGTTGGCGCCCGCTGCCATCCGGATCTCCGAACGGTTTCGCCCGCAACTGGCCGCGCGGATGCTCCTCCTGCTGCGCCTCGCCCCCATGGGCCTGTCGCTTCTGATGGTCGCTGGATTACTCGCGCCAAGCTACTTGTGGCTGGAACCGCGCTCCACCACCGAACCCATCGGCTGGGTCTGTCTGGCCGCCGCGGCCCTCGGCCTGGCCGTCTGGAGCCTTTCCGTCACCCGCACCCTTCGCGCCGTCGGCCGGTCGCTCCGTCATATTCGCCACTGCCAGCGTACCGCCCGCAAGACATACCTTAGGGGCGAAACCGCGCCCGTCTGGCTGATGAAAGACCCCGCACCGCTGGTTCTGCTCGCGGGCATACTGCGTTCCCGCGTGGTCATCTCGCGCAAAGTCGTGTCCGCCCTGTCCGCCGACCAACTGGCCGCTGTCTTGCGGCACGAACGCGCCCACAGCCGTTCACGCGATAATCTCAAGCGCCTCCTGGTATTGCTGGCTCCCGGAATGCTTCCGTTTTTCCGCGGTTTCAACCGCCTGGAGCAAGCCTGGGCCAGAGCCGCCGAATGGGCAGCGGACGATTTAGCTGTCGCCGGCGATTCCCACCGCTCTCTCACCCTTGCTGCGGCCCTGGTTCGCGTGGCCCGCCTCGGCGCCGTTCCCCCGCCGCCCGCGCTGGTAACTCCGCTGATGCCCACCGGCGTCGACCTCTCCGCGCGCGTGGACCGCCTGCTGCACTTCGTCCCCTCCGCCAACCCGGGCCCTTTTGCCAGGCTTCTTTCCGGAGCCGCCGGCGTTCTGCTGGGCGTGTCCGTCATCGCCCTCATGGTACGGCCCGTAACCCTCTACGCCGCTCACGAGTTCCTCGAGGAGTTAATTCGCTAGCCTGACCTGATCATCTGATCCCGCTGCGTAAGGCGTGGCCCTCCAACTACGACCCGTGGTAGTAACAATACTCGCTGCTGTAACCTAGCTGGTAGTCCAAGAAGAGAGGGTCTGTGTTTCGACTATACGCATTGCCCATTGCTTCGCTGCTTGCCTGCTCGCTGGTGGTATCCGCTCAAACGCCGGACACCGCTACCATTTACGGCCGCGTTGTCGATCAAACTCATGCCGCCGTATCCGGCGTCGAGGTGACTGTCACCAACTCGCAAACCGGCTTGAAGCGCACCGCGCGGACCGAGTCCTCAGGCGACTTTTCCATCTCCGGTCTTCCCGTCTCTGGCAGTTATACCATCAGCGCCGCCAAGCAGGGATTCGCCACCGCCTCGGTGGATAAAGTCGAGGTCTCCGGCGGAAGCTCCGCCAATGTCAGCCTGGAGCTCAACGTAGCCGCCGGCCAGAGCCAAGTCACCGTCACCGGCGCTGTCGGTGAAGTGCGCACCGACCAGCCGCAGTTGGGCCAGCTTCTTGACACTACCCAGATGGATGCCACACCCCTGCTCAACAACCGCATCACCTACCTGCCCATGCTGAACGCCGCCAACCGGCCCGCCATCAACCAGGGCGACGTGTTCATGAATGAGAACCTGTTCACCACCAACGGCGCCGGCCGCCGCCAGCAATGGTTCGAAATCGACGGCAGCACCGGCAACGATAGCTGGGGACGCCAGAC
The DNA here is from genome assembly GCA_963842505.1 of Bryobacterales bacterium. Lineage (GTDB taxonomy): Bacteria > Acidobacteriota > Terriglobia > Bryobacterales > Bryobacteraceae > PALSA-129. The sequence goes on along the minus strand of CAWJGZ010000001.1, from coordinate 784,696 downwards.
CGTCTTCAGCAACCTGCCACGCGCCGCGGTGGAAGAAATGTCCGTCCTCACTAACGCCTTTTCCGCCGAGTACGGCGGCTCGACCGGCAGCGTGATCAACATGATTACCAAGACCGGCGGCAACCAGCTCCATGGTGAACTCATGGAAACGTGGCGCCCTGCCGCCACCTCAGCCGCTCTGTCCGGCTTCACCACCGCCAACGCCGCTAGCGGCAACGATATCACCAACGATTCCCTCGGCCAGTCCGATATCTCCCTGGGCGGCCCGCTCGGCGGCGGCCACACCACCCACTTCTTCATGGCCGGCGAGTTCAGCCGCGAGACCAAAGATTCACCGATCATCTCGCCGGTTGAGCCCGGCATTTTCGCCGGTCACTACCGCGGCTGGCTGGCATTCTTCCGCCTCGATCATCAGCTCAACGACAAGAACAACCTCTTCTTCCGCGGCAATCTCGACGGCTACTATGACACCAACCCCAACGGCATCGTCGGCGGCAACAGTCTGCCCTCCGTCGCCCGGACCTTCCGCCGCCGCACTTACTCTACCGAGTTAGGCGAAACCGCCGTCCTCAGTCCCACTCTTCTGAATAGCTTCCGCCTGCAATTTCAGCTCGCTTCGCCCATCACCGAATTCGATCCGGTGATTTACGGCACCCAGTATTCCGTGCCCATCTCCAGCGGCGGCACTTTCACCTCCGGCACTTCGCAATCCGCCTTGCTGATGAACCGGCAGTACCAGGCCAACGACGTTCTGGCTGCTTCCTGGGGATCCCACCAGGTTAAGTTCGGCGCGGATGTGATTGTGGCTCACACCGGCGGCAATAGCAAGGAGTTCGGCGGCCCAAGTTACTTAGGCGTTTTCACTTACAACACCTGCACATTAGCCTTGTCCGTCTGCGAAAGCAGCACTTATCTGGATAATCTCAGCAACGTGAAGACCTATGCGCAGAGTTACGGCAACGCGTCCTATACCGTTACCGATACGCTTTGGTCCTTGTTCGTGCAGGATGATTATCGCGCCAGCCGCAATTTAACCGTCAACCTGGGGCTCCGTTACGAGCGGCAGACCTTCACCGATTCCGCCAGGGATTTCGCGCCACGTGTGGGCTTCTCCTATAACCTGCGCGGCGACGGCAAGACCGTTATCCGCGGTGGCTTCGGAATCTACTATTCCCAGATCGTGGACAACTCAGAGGCTAATTACGCCCTGACCGGCCCAACCGGCGTCTTCAACTATACGGCCTCGCCCGGCCAGATTGGCTTCCCCACCAGCGTGACAGGCGTGCCCCTTCCGGCCTTCCCCGCCGGCGCCCAGGCTCCCCTGCGCAGCCTCTACATTCGCCCCGGCGACGCCTCCTACTACAATCAGTTCTTCCCGGTCTCCGATCTGGTCGGATATCAAGATGGCTTGTGGAGTCCCTACTCCGGGCAATGGACCTTCGGAGTCGAACGGCGCATCCAAAGGAACTGGGTGCTTGCCGTCGACTATGTGGGATCCCACACCACCCGCATCAATCGACCCCTGGATGTCGATCCGCCCATGTCGTTCATACGAACCGCCCAGGGTCAGACTCGCACTCCCCAAGCCGCCAATTGCACGCGGCCCTATTGGATTGCCTGGTACGCCCAAAACAACATGGCTTGCAATACCACCACCGCTACCAATCCCCAACCGCCTTACTCGGTCATTCAGAGCGACGTGAATGACGGTTATGCGTCCTATGACGCCCTGGATGTCAACCTGAGCCATCATTTCAGCCGCCGGCTTTCCATGTTAGTGAGTTACACCTGGTCGCACGCCACCGATAACGTCGATCCCGACATACCCAGCCAGAACCCCAACGATCCCCTGCAGACTGGCCACATCGAAAACGCCAACGCCATCTTCGACCAGCGTCACCGCTTCGTGCTCAGCGGCGTCTACATTCTTCCGCTGAAGATTCATTTTGGCGGCGTTGCCACGCTCGGCACCGGACTTCCTTATAACTACACCACCGGAACCACCAACAGCGGTGACACCGGCGCCACCACCGATCGTCCCGTCATCAACGGCGTGGTGGTCGGCCGCAATGCTGGCCGCGGCAACCCGATCTACGATGTATCGCCCTCCCTGGAGCGCGCCTTCGGCACCGAAGCCTTCCGCGTGGTGCTGCGGGCCGAGGCGTTCAACGCTTTCAACCACGCCAATTTCGTGGGTTACAGCGGAACCTATGGCAACGGAACGACCGCCGGCGCAGGCTTCGGAGCACCGCTCGTTGGCATCACCAATCAGCTACCGGCGCGTTCTTTGCAGTTCTCGGTCAAGGTGGCGTTCTAGCCTCATGCATGGCCCAAGCAACTGGCGCACGCACTCGTGCGTGCCGTGTCGAGATTCTTTTCGACAGCATGTTTGGGGGGCGGACAGGCGGTCGAACCCGAAGGGCGGCAGACGGTAGCCATGGCGTAAGAGCAATGGAGCCTAGGGCCCTGAAAACGGAGGTCCGGCAGCCGCATCCGGCTGCCGGATTTTCAGGGGAAACCGTCCTCCGTTTCCTATTGTGTTTGCCTCAGTCTAACGGAGTAATCCCACGGCCGCAATAGTAGTCGAATTACTTGCGGTGGTAGTAATGAATAGCAGTTCATTGCTTCGCCGCGGCCGCCGCCAGCGGTCCCCGCAGCCGGAAGAACATCACCGCCGCCGCAAATTGCAGCACCATCCCGAAGATCACCAGCGCTATCGTCGAGTGGTCGTAGAGTAGCCCCATGGCGGCGCTTCCCAGGAACCACATGATGCCATACACGCCATTGAACGCGCCGAACGCAGTGCCGCGCTTGTTCATGGAGACTACCTGCGCGATGCCGGAGCGCAGGCAGGCATCCTGGGCGCCCATGCCCGTGGCCCAGCACGCCACGCTGACAACCGCCGCCGCCGTGCCGCCCAAAAATCCCAGCGGCAGCGCCAGCAGCGAAATGAGAATTCCCCACGCAAGGATCACGATCCCATACCGGTCGAAGAGCTTTCCCAGAAACAGCGCCGTCAGGCCGTTCAGACCCATGGCCGCCGAGAAGAGCAGCGGAATGACTGCCTGCTTGGCCAGTTGCGCGTCCTGAAAGTGGAAAGAAAGCAGCGCGAAATCCACGAATCCGCAGGCCAGCACTCCGGCCGCCGCGGTATACAGCCAGAATACCCTCGGCAGCGTCTTCTGCTCGGTTTGCTTCGGCGCGTTGCGGCCGGCGTTGGGATAAATCAATCGTCCTGTCAGCAGCGCGATCAGCGCCCCCGCCGCGGGAAATGCCAGGCGCAGGTACGCCGGACCAAAATGGTGCGTGCGCATCACCGCGTCCGCCATCAGCAAAGGTCCCAGCACCGCGCCCGTCTGGTCCATCGCGGCGTGAATCCCGAATCCCCAGCCGTGGCCGATCTTACCGGTCGCCTCCGAAAGCAGAACGTCCCGCGCCGGCCCGCGCAGGCTCTTGCCCGTCCGCTCCACCACGATCAGCAGCGCCGCCATCTGCCAGTTCCCGGCAAAGGCCATCGTCGGCACTACCACCAGGTTCATGAAGTATCCCAGGATGGCCATGCCCCAGTACGCCCGCGTGCGGTCGACGAAGCGGCCGGAAAAGTACCGCAAGCTGGCGGCAATCATCTCGCCAAAACCTGCGATGATGCCCACCTGTGCGCCGGTGGCCCCAAGATCCTTCAGAAAAGGTCCCACGATGCTGGCCGCCCCTTCATAGGTCATGTCGGCGAACAGGCTGACAATGCCAAGACATACGATGAAGCGCAGCGCAGCAGTGCGTTCCTGCTGATTAACCATGAACTTTGTACGATAACATCTACCGCATCAGGCTGAGCAGCATGCCCGGGGCGCGCTCGTCCGTCAGCGTTTCGGTCACCGACAGGAGTCCCAGGAACAGCAGCAGCCCCACCGCCGCATAGCGGATGACTTTCGGCGACAGGTGCGCCTGAATCCATCCCCGCACTCCCCCTCCGATCGACGCCGCCAGCGCCCCTTTGGTCACCATCGCCGCCACCGCGCCGATCCACACCAGCACAAGCGCGTTCGGAAACTTCAATGCCATTCCGGCCGCCGTGAGCTGCCCCACGTCGCCCCATTCCGAGAAAAAGATGGCGGCAAACGATACCCCTACCGCGCGCGAAGACGGATACTGCTTGATCTCGCGCTTGTCCGGTTTCCGCCACAGCACAATGGCGATCGCTATAAAGTTGATCGCCGTGATCAAAGCTACCAGCCATGGTGGAAGGCGCGAAATGAACGTGCTCACGTACACCGCGACGCCCATTTTCAGCATGAACGCAATCGCCATGCCGCACATGATCGGCACCGTCTTGTATCGCGTGGCCAGAACGCCGGTGGTATAAAGCAGCTTGTCGCCGACAATCTCGGCGACGAACACGGTTCCATACGTGGCGAGGATAATCGGCAGCATCGGACCTGAGAGCCCCTTTCCCTGCGTGAAGCGCGAGAAACGGAAGTATACCAAACAGCAATCCGGCGGGCTTACTATCACCCCTAGTAATCGCCCGGATTGGTTGTGGTGCCGCAGGCGCCTTCGCCTTGCCGGCCGGCGCCCGGTGTAGCCCCGGCCATCTCCTCGCCGCGCCCGTCCAGCCCCATTCAGTGCGTTAAACTAAGGTTACACGCACAATGAAACAAAAAATTCGGTCGACGACGGTGATTTGTGTCCGCCGGGACGACAAGGTCGTGATGGCCGGCGACGGCCAGGTGACCCTGGGTAGTGAAGTCCTCAAAGGCACCGCCAAAAAGGTCCGGCGGCTGTATAACGACAAGATCCTCGCGGGCTTCGCCGGCTCTACCGCCGACGCCTTCGCGCTCTTCTCGCGCTTCGAAACCAAGCTCGAACAGTTCAATGGCAACCTGCCCCGCGCCGTCGTGGAGCTCGCCAAAGAGTGGCGGACCGACCGCGTGCTCCGCCACCTGGAAGCCCTCCTGCTGGTCGCCGATACCAAGAATACCTATCTGGTGAGCGGAAACGGCGACGTGATTGAGCCTGACGAAGGCATCTCCGCCATCGGTTCCGGTGGCCCCTTCGCCATGTCCGCCGCGCTCGCCCTCCTCCGTAATACCAAGCTCTCCGCCCGCCACATCGCCGAGCAGTCCATGGCCATCGCCGCCAAGATCTGCATCTATACCAATGATGCCGTGACCTACGAGGAGCTCGAGTAGCTATGGTCATTTACCTTCCGTCCCAGTCCGTCGATGAAGAACCGATCCTCGACGAATTGACTCCCCGCGAAATCGTCCGCGAGCTCGACAAACACGTCGTCGGCCAAGCCGAGGCCAAGCGCGCCGTGGCCATCGCCCTGCGCAACCGCATCCGCCGCCAGAAACTCGCGCCGGAGATGGCCGAAGAGGTCATGCCCAAGAACATCCTCATGATCGGTCCCACCGGCGTCGGCAAAACCGAACTCGCGCGCCGCCTCGCCAGACTCTCCAATTCCCCCTTCATGAAGGTGGAGGCCAGCAAGTTCACCGAAGTCGGCTACGTGGGCCGCGACGTCGAATCCATGATCCGTGACCTGGTCGACATCGCCATCGACATGGTCCGCGAAGAGCGCCTCGACGAAGTGGCCGATCGCGCCGAACTGAATGCCGAGGAGCGCCTGCTCGATCTCCTCATGCCCCCGCAGCCCGAGCCCAGCGAGAGTATCGAGCGCACTCGCGAAAAGCTCCGCGAGCGCCTGCGCGACGGCAAACTCGATGAGCGGCTGGTCGAGATCGAAGTCAAGGACCGCCCGCCCAACCTGGAAGTCACCACCAACATGGGCGTCGAAGAGATGGGCATCAACCTCAAGGACATGCTGCCCAACCTCTTCGGCCAGAAAACCCGCCGCCGCAAAATGCGCGTCGCCGAAGCGCTGGATTACCTCGTCCAGGAAGAAGAGCAGAAGCTCATCGACATGGACCAGGTCACTCGCATGGCGCTCGAGCGCGTCGAATCGAGCGGCATCATATTCCTCGACGAAATCGACAAAATCGCCGGCCGCGAATCCGGCCACGGCCCCGACGTCAGCCGTGAAGGCGTGCAGCGCGACATCCTCCCCATCGTCGAAGGCACCACAGTCAACACCCGCTACGGCTTTGTGCGCACCGACCACATCCTCTTCATCGCCGCCGGCGCCTTCCACGTTTCTAAGCCCAGCGACTTGATCCCCGAACTCCAGGGCCGCTTTCCCATCCGGGTCGAGCTGAAATCTCTCACCGTCGAGGATTTCATCCGCATTCTGAAAGAACCCAAGAACGCCCTCGCCAAACAGTACACCGCCCTGCTGGAAACCGAAGGCATCAAGCTCATCCTCACTGACGACGCGCTCGAAGAGGTCGCCCGCTTCGCCGCCCAGGTGAACGAAAGCTCTGAGAACATCGGCGCCCGCCGCCTTCACACCATCATGGAAAAAATGCTGGAGGCCGTTTCCTTCGCCGGTCCCGATCTCAAGAAGAAGACCGTCAAAGTCGACTCCGCCTACGTCCGCAAGCAACTTTCCGACATCGTGAAAGACCAGGATCTCAGCCGCTACATCCTATAAAGTCCCGGTCAGTGGGACCGGCTCTTCCGCCTGCCAACTGCGTGGCTCGATTCGCAATCCGCTCCCGGCGCGCGAAACCTGCTACCACTCGCATAGCCTCTCGGTGTGGGCGGCCGAGCCGTCGCGCAGCCAGGCGTCGAGTTGGGCGGGCTCTTTCAGTTGCTGGCCGCGCATGCGCGGCACAATCAGGTAGCGGCAAGCCAGATCCGGAAGGGCGGTCATATCGCCCCACAGCTTCTCGAACTGCGCCACCGGGAAGATGTCTTCCTGGCCCTTGCCCCAGCGCTTCTTGACGTCCTTGAGAGTAATGTAGGTGGGCATGCGCGCGGCCAGCCGGCGGGTGGCGTCGCCGAGCTTTTCTTCGTCGGTGAGATCGCCGCGTTCCAGGCCGAAGGCCGCCAGCACGCGGTCGAGATCGAGCCAATAGGTCGCGCTGTTGTAATAGGAAAGCCGCGACTCGATTTCCTCCCGCGGCAACGCCATTCCCTCCACCAGCCGCAGACGGCCGTTGACGCGCGCCAGGCCGCCGCCGCGATCTTCCAACTGGCGGGCAATCACTTCGGTCGTCAGGCCCGCGCCCTCTTCGATGTGGTAGCCCAGCAGCGCCGCGTCCAGGTCCGCGCCGGTGGTGTCGATGTTGTGCACCATCAGGTAGTTCAGCCGTGGATATTCTCCCAGCAGGCGTTGCAGCGTGCCGTTGCGAAACAGGTTGGAGATCTCGTACCAGTGCCCCACCGGATGGAGGCACTGCAGCGGCAGGTTGTCGGTATAGTTGCTGCCTTCGCCGGCCTGGCGCGCCCACTGGATCAGGGTGTTGTGGAGGCTTTCCCTCACTTTCTCCGCCTGTTCGTCGAGCAACTGCTGCGGCATCTCCTCCCAGGCGAAACGCAGATCGCGTTCCATGGGAACCAGGCGCAGGCCGATGCTTCGGCCGGGCGAAAGCAGCACCGGGCCGGGGTAGCCATAGTTCCGGCAGGCGTCAAGATGCGCCGCGATGGCGTCGTGCGTCAGGTAGCTGGTGGTGAAAACGTGCGGCAGCAGCGTACCGGTCTCACGGCCGGTGCGCAGGCTCTTGGCCAGGTGTACTTCCACAAAGCTGCGGTGCCGCCCGCCCAGCCGGCAGAACGGGTTGAGCGCCTTCACTACGCCCGCACCCTTGGTCCAGCGGCTGCCCGCGCCGCCAGCCAGCGAAACCACCGCAACCCTGCCGCTCGCCAGGGCATCCAGGCCGGTGCGGCGATAATGCTCCGGCAGACGTTTGGTGGCGTCCACCAGGTCCCCGGGCTGGACGTCTTGGATGTCGCTGTTGGCCGGCAACCGGTTCTGCGCCAGGCCGATGCGGCCGCCGCGCAGGTCGGCTTGAATCTGCTCGTGTTGCACGGCGTCGAAGCCATACGCGCGCAACAACGCATCCAGGTTTTGGGCGACGCCGGACGGCTGCTCGTGGGCGCGCGGCAGCAGATGATCGAACATTTGCTGCACCATGCCGCCGAATTCGGGCTGGTTGCCGCAGGCCGTGGCGAAGCGGTCAAGCTCGGCGCGCCGCGCGGGCGAGAGCAATCTGGCTTCCGTGCGGATCAGCGGGGGCACCGCCAGTGTGTAATATTCCGCTGGCATGAGGGCGGCATCGCCGGTCCGCAGAGTCGCGGTCGTGCCGCGCTCGTTGATGGCGAAATGGTACACCACCGGTTCCATGGCGAACGGCACGGCGTGTTCCATGGCGGCTTTGGTTTCGCTCATGATCCGCTGCAGGCGTTCCTGGGCTTCGGCTCTGCGGCGCGGGTGAAACAGAAAACCCATGCCGCCGCCGGCCATGCCGCCAAGCATCCAGAAGCCCCAGAAATCGTCGCCCATTTCCCCGCGCACGCGCTCGATCAGCGTCTGAGTATAGAGGTTGCCGGCCCACGGGATGATGGTCTGAATGGGCCCATCGAAATTGCGCCCGGTGGAGCGGCCGATGCCGCGCACATCGCCCTCGCGCAGTTGGACCAGCACTTCATCCAGGATACCGATGGCTTCGCGGCGCGCCAGCCATTCTTTTTCCGAGCGCAGCAGGTAGCGCTCGGTGACCATCTCCAGAATGGGCCCCACGTCCTGGGCCATGCCGCCGTGCACCAGCACCAGGCTCTCCTGTAAAGCCTGGCGGGTTTCCGGTGAGATCTCGGCCGCGTCAAAAATGCGATGGCGGGGCAGCAGGCAGCCGCGGCTGATGCCGAACTCGGCGTCGCCGGCAGAGGCGGCCACGCCATAGATGAGCTTGATGCCTGGCCAGACGCCGCCGGAATCCTGCCATCCGCCGCCCGAACCGCCGAGCCATTCGCCCAGGATCGCGCGCGCGGCCACTAGCCGGCGCTCCTCTTCGTCCAATTCGCCGGTTAGCGATCGCACCTGCCCGGTGGCGCGCATGCAGGCGGAGATCAGGCTGGCCAGCAGAGTGGTGGAGACCGCCAAGCGCGAGCCTTTCGGAATCCCGTTGACCTTGCTGACCACCTCGATCCCCAGCCCGGAAGCGCCCGTAAGGCGCGCAAGCACGTCGCAGAGCGGCTGCGACGCACCTTCCATGCCGGGCGGCACCAGTCCGGAAGCGATCACGGCGGCTTTGAGCAGTCCGAGGTAATCTCGGGCAAAATCGAAGACCTCGGCGATCGTGGTGATCTCGGCGGCGGCCTGCAAATCCGCGCTGGCGAGCCGCAGCACCGGCTGATCGATCACGCGGAAGTAGGCCTCCACGGGCGGCCTGGGTTCGGCGGGAAGACCTGCGCCACAGACGGCCAGATCGATGGAGATGTTGAGGACCCGCGCGCCTTCCGGAAAATCCATGCCGAGAAAAAAGATGTCGCTCCAGCCGCTGTGCGTGAGATCCATGCGGACCGGGGTGGATTCGCGCACCACCGGGTAGAGGCCGGAAGTGGCGCGTAGCAGTTCGGGGCGGAGGCGCAGAGGGTAATCGGCCGGATGGCCGGTACGGAACATCCACTGGTTGCCGCGAACCGAGCGCACGCTGCGCCGCACCTGGTCGGCCAGCGTCTGGAACCCCAGGCCGCGGTAGGCGGCAGCCAGGGCGCTGGAGATGGCCGCGCCCGCTCCGTTAGCGGTCTGAGCGGCCAGGAAGATATCGATGGCCTCTTCGAAGCGCCGCTTCAACAGGTTGGAATAGCCGGCGAAGGGAATCGGCGTAGCTGCGCCCCCAAGATCGTGCGCAGGGATGTGGTAGCGATGGATGGCGTAGAGGAAGAAAAGCGCGCGGACCCGCTGGTAGAGGTTGTCGCTGGAGCGGCGGAAGCCCTCCAACGCCTGGCATTCGGCGAGCAGCGCCGTGAGCGGCAAGCCGGCGCAGACCGAATCGATCGGCCGGTCGCGCATTTCCGAATTCTGCGAGCTGATTACTTCCGTCAACAAGCTCACTGCCGGCCGCCATCCGCCAGCGCGTCGTCGGCCAGCAACTCCATCAGGTGGGAAAGCACTTCGCCGCGGTCGCGACCGTGCAGCGCCAGAGCCACTTGGGAAATGAGCAAGCCATAGCGTGCGCCCAGGTCATAGCGCCGGCCGGCCTCTTCGACGGCCAGGTACTGCTCGCGGTGAGCCAGTTCGGCGAGGATCGGAGAGAGCCCGACGGGCGTTTCCGGCGCGGCCGCGATGGCCCTGCCGAGCAGGTCCATAACCGTTGGCGTGAAAGCGTGGATGCCGAAAAAGCAGAGATAGTAGCCCGCGCGGATGCCGGGCACGACCAGGCGCTGTTCCGCCTCGCTGGGTGTCGGTTTCTCGATGACGGTATCGATGCGGTAGAGCCCGGGGCGGCCGGGTTGCCGCCGGCCGGCCACGGCGCCGAAGAACGGCAACTGGGATTCGCGAGTGGCCTGGACGCCCGAGACGGAGCATTCCTCGGCCTGGGCGATCTCCACCACCTGCTGGGTGGCGGATTCGCTTGGGCTGACATATAGGTGGTCGCTGACCATGTGGAGGAACGGATCGGAGTTCACGAAGGCGCGGGCGCAATGGATGGAGTGGCCGTATCCCAGCGGCCGGGGCTGGGCCACGAAACGGACCATCGCGGCGTAGCTGCCGGCTGCCTGGGAGTAGCGGGCCTCATCGCCGGGCCAGACCACCACGCAGATCTCCTCGACGCCCGCGGAAAGGGCCTGTTCTACGAGGATAGTGAGGACGGACTTCTCGTGGCCGTCGCGATCGATCAGGGTCTGGAGAGGCAGAGTGCGTTGGTTGGGGCTGGCGGCGGTGATGACCGCTTTGTGGAGTCGCAAGTTGGGAAGCTCCTCGCTAGCAGTGTAACGGACGGCGCGCGGCAGGAGAAGACGCGGGAAGGAGAATGAAAATATTGGTGGGCCCTGAAGGATTTGAACCTTCGACCAACGGATTATGAGTCCGCTGCTCTAACCGCTGAGCTAAGGGCCCCCAGCCGCCCGCCGCATTTCCGGCCGGCACTCACATTGTAACGGGTCCTCTAGCTCCCACCCAACAGGCGCCGCGCCATATCCACCAGCGCTTCCTCGGACACCGGCTTCGCCAGCACCGCGTCGGCCCCCAACAGCGCCGCCGTTCCCAGATACCTGCCGCCTGACGCTCCCGAGACCGCCCCGATCTTCACCTGCGGATGGCTCTTGCGGATCTCCATAATGGTTTCGATTCCCTCTTTCTCCGGCATCACCAGATCGGTGATCACCAGGGCCACCCCGCCTTTCTTCACCGCCTCCAGGGCCTGCGCCCCATCGGCGGCTTCCATCACATGGTATCCCGCCCGCGCCAGGATCTTGTAAAACAAGCTGCGGATGGCCGCATCGTCGTCCACCACCAGGACCGCCCCGGCCGCCGTTGCGCTCCCCAGCACGGCGCGCACTTTGCCCGCCAGAGACTCCGCCGTGAAGGGCTTCTCTATGAAGGCCACGCCCTCTTCCAGAAGACCGTGCCGCGCGATCGCGTTGCCGGTATATCCGGACATGTACATCACCCGAATCTCCGGCCTCTGCCGCTTCAGCTCGGCGCCCAGCTCGCGGCCCGACATTTCCGGCATCACCACATCCGTGATCAACAGGTGGATCGGTGCGGCATGCGCCGCCGCCACCGCCAGCGCCTCCGCTCCGTTGGCCGCGTCCAGCACGTGGTAGCCGAAACCACGCAGCATCCGCGACACCAGCGTGCGGACGTTATCCTGGTCCTCCGTCACCAGAATCGTCTCGGTGCCGAACGCCAGCGCGGGGTTCTCCGCCGGCGCGGCCGCCTTTTCTCCATCCTCTTCCAGCCGCGGCAAGTAAACGTGAAATTGCGTGCCCTGGCCTGGCTCGCTGTACGCCGTAATCCAGCCATCGCTCTGCCGCACGATTCCGTAGACGCTCGAAAGTCCCAGGCCCGTGCCGTGCCCCGCCGCCTTGGTCGTGAAGAACGGCTCGAACAGGTGCCGCCTGGTCTCCACATCCATCCCCGCGCCCGTATCACTCACCGACAGCCGCACGTAGCGCCCCGCGCGCGAACCCACTTGCGTCGCCGCACTCTCCGCGTCGATGTCCACGTTGGCCGTCTCGATCGTCAGTTGCCCGCCTCCGGGCATGGCGTCTCTCGCATTCACCGCCAGGTTCAGAATCACCTGGTTGATCTGTCCCGGATCCGCCTTCACCTTTCCCAGCGCCGCGTCCAGTACCGTTACCAATCGGACATCTTCCCCAATCAGCCTCCGTAACAGCCGCTCGGCCTCCCGCAAAAAGCCGTTCAGGTCCAGCACTTGCGGCCGCATTACCTGCCGCCGGCTGAATGCCAGCAATTGCTGCGTCAGCGCGGCTGCGCGCTGTCCGGCGCCGCGGACCTCATCTAGTTGCTCTTTGATCGGATCCGACGTCTTCATCCCTTGCAACATCAGATCGCAATAGCCGTTGATCACCGTCAGCAGATTGTTGAAGTCGTGGGCCACTCCCCCCGCCAGCCGCCCCACCGATTCCATCTTCTGCGCCTGCAATAATTGCTCCTCCAGCCGCTTTCGCTCCGTAATGTCCTGTATCGTCCCTGCCATCGTCACCAGTTCGCCTTTGGCGTTGTGAACCAGTTGGCCCCGCCCATGCACCCAGCGGATCTGGCCGTCGCTCCGCCGCGCGATGCGGTACTCCCGGTCGAACGGCCGTTGCCGTTCCACCGCCTCGCGCTGGAAGTACTCCAGCATTTCCCGGCGATCCTCCGCATACACCAAGTCCCCCCAACCGTCCACGGTACGGCGGTATTCCGGCCCGATGCCGAAGATCTCGTCCAACGTCGCCGAGCTGGTCCATGTGCCGGCGGCCATGTCCAGGGCATAGCTGCCGATGCGCGAAACCCGCTGCGATTCGCTCAGCCAATACTCCTTCTCGCGCAGCGCCTCGATGTACTGGTGACGTTCCGTAACGTCGCGCGACACTCCCAGAATCTCGTGTACGCGCCCGTCCAGCCCCGCCAGTAGCGTGATCACCATTTCCACGCGCGCGATGGAACCGTCCCGCCGCCGTTGGTCCACCTCGTAGGTTTGAATCCGCTCGCCTTCGCTCCCCGCTTCGAACTTCGCCAGCCGTTCCCGAAGGCCCGCTTCCACAAAGCGATAGGATTCCGGCGTCAGCAATTCCCCGATCGGCCACGCCATCACTTCTTCCGGCGAGTATCCGCACTGCCGCACCACCGAGGGGCTGACATACGTCATTCTCAGCGTGGTCACGTCCGCCAGCCAGATCACGTCGCCGGTGTTCTCGGAGATCAACCGGTAACGCAATTCGCTCGCCCGCAAGGCCGCCTGGGTCTGGCGCTGTTCAATGGCGGTGGCGATGCTCTTGGCGGCGTGCTCCAGGAATGCCACGCTTTCCGGTGTGATGCTCCCGCGCCGCGCGTAGTTGAACTGCATCAGCCCCAGCGTGCGGCCGGCAAAGCGCAGCGGGATCTGGGCCACCGCTTCGTATCCTTCGCGCAGGCACCGGCCACGCAAGCTTTCGGGCAAACAGCCGGCCATCGGGCCGCTCACCAGATCGCTCAGGCTGTTCGTCCAGTAACTGCCGTACGCCGTCACAACCTCCAGCCCCGGCTTGAATTCTCCCGTCAGGACCGCGCCGCAAAGGCACTCCAGCGCCGAATTGTCGCCCGCGCAGAGGCTGCTCTCTTCCCGCACGAATTCATTTGACAGTCCCCAGGTTGTGTAAAACGGAAAATCGCCGCCCTCCCGCACCCGCACTGCCACCGCGTCGCATCCCGTGAACTTCTGTAGCAGACTGATCGTGCCCTCCATCATTTCCCGCATCGCGCTGGGGGCATTCAGCAGACCAAGCAGCTTAATCGTCAGCCCTCGCTCCACTTCATAGCGGGCCCTTCCGGTGACGTCGATTCCCAAAGCCAACATCCGGGCAACTCCGCCGATGCGCACCGGCACCACGCTGCACAGGCACTTCCGGGGCGCGCCGTTCTTCGCGCGGAACCAAAGCTCGATCCCCAGCCCCGGGCCGCCTTCGCCCAAAACTTCCGCCACGCGGTTCTCTTTCCTCCGGCGCAATCAGGCCCAGTCCCACCACGCTCTTCCCGAGCACCTCTTCCCGGCTGTAGCCCGAAACCCTCTCGAACTCCCGGTTCACTTGCAGAAAGATGTCTTGGTTATGCGCGCTGATCGCCATCATTACCGGCGCGTGCTCGAAGGCCGCGGCAAACAGATCTCCATCCGCTTCCCACTGGCTGGGGTTCTCGGGACTCGACACGAATGCCCTCCTTAAATCCGGCTGGAAGCACAGGCGGATCAGGCTCGCGCCCATCTCACCGAGCGCGGCCTGTTGCTAGTTTAGGCAACTGCGGATTTGATATCAAATAATATAAATTAATATAAATAAAGCGGATACGAATCTGCTACACTGCCGGCGAGGGAATCCATCATGCAAATAAGAATCCAACCGCTTCTTTGGGTTGTGGCTCTTTCCGCCGCCGCTTGGCCGGCCCGCGCCGAAGTCCTCGATTCGGCCGCCGGCGGCTTCACCGTCAAGGTCGCTGTCGTCATCCACGCCACGCCTCATGATGTCTACACTCGCCTCCTCCATATCGCCGACTGGTGGGATTCCGCTCACACCTTCTCCGGCGATTCCCACAACCTGACCCTCGACGCCAGCCCAACCGGATGTTTCTGCGAGAAACTCCCCAATGGCGGCGGTGTCCGCCATATGGAAGTTGTGTACGTCGATCCCGATAAGGCGCTCGTCCTGCGCGGCGGCCTCGGCCCCTTGCAACGCATGGCAGCCAGCGGCAGCATGACGCTGGTCCTGGCAGCCACGCCTGAGGGCGCCAGGCTCGAGGTCACCTTCGCGGCCAGCGGCTATCTCCCCTCCGGGATGAACACGCTTGCCGCGCCCGTGGACGGCGTCCTCACCGCGCAGGTCAACCGCCTGAAGAATCTGGTCGAGCAAGGCAGCCCGGTTCCCGGAAAAAAGTAAGCCGTTTCCGCGCTGCGTTGACAAGCGCCGCGTCGTTTGTCTACTGTGAAACTTCTAATGATTCCTTCGGTCTTGCGTTGTAGCGAAGCGGGCTGCGGCACGGAAGTCCCGCGCGATTATCGTGGCTATAGCTGCCCCGTCTGCGGCAATCTATTGCAGTTCGTTCCCAATCCCAGCCCTCTCTCGCCCGAACAGTTGAAGAAAATCTGGCGCGAACGGCGCTCTTCCAACGCGCTCCTCGATGCCAGCGGCGTCTGGCGCTTCCGCGAGTATCTCCCGGACTGCCCGGCCGATTCCGTAGTTACCCTGGCCGAGGGCAATGTCCCGCTCCTCCCCGGCAAGAAGACCGCCGATTACGCCGACGCCCATCACCTCTGGTTCAAGCATCTCGGTTGGAACCCTACCGGCTCTTTCAAAGACCTCGGCATGACCGTGGCTGTCACTGAGGCCCGCCGCCAGGGCGCGGAAATCGTGGCCTGCGCCTCTACCGGCAACACCGCCGCCTCCATGGCCGCCTATGCCGCCCGCGCCAATCTGCGCGCGCGCGTCTACCTCCCGAAGGGAGGAGCCTCCATGCAGAAGCTTGCCCAGGCCCTCGATTTCGGCGCCGAACCCCAGTACGTAGACGGCAATTTCGACGATGCCCTCCGTGTCTTGATGGCCGAATCCGACAAGGGCATTTACTTCCTGAACTCCATCAACCCGTTCCGTATCGAGGGCCAGAAGACCGCCATCTTCCATCTCATGGACCAGCTTGATTGGCGCCCGCCCGATTACATCGTGCTCCCCGGCGGCAACCTCGGCAACAGCGCCGCCTTCGGCAAAGCCATCGAAGAACTCGCCGCCGCCGGTCTCATGACGCCCATTCCGCGCCTCGTCATCGTGCAGGCCCGCGGATCGAATGCTCTGGTCCGCACTGTCGAATCCGGCGGCGCTGAATTGCAAGTGGTCGCCGATCCCCAGACTATGGCCACCGCCATCCGCATCGGCAATCCGAAGAGTTGGAAGAAGGCCCTGCGCGCGCTGCGCTTCACCGGCGGCATCGTCATGGACGTCGACGACGCCGAGATCATGGCCGCCAAACAGGTGCTCGGCCGCGACGGCATCGGCAGCGAACCCGCCTCCGCCACCACCCTCGCCGGAATCCGGCGTTTGATCGCCAATGGCCGAATGGACCCCGCGGCGCGCGTCGTCGCCTTCCTCACCGGACACGCCCTCAAGGATACCGATTCCATTTTGAACGCGGCCAGGCGGGCCGATGGCTAAAAGCCTCGCGACGCGCGGTGCGGACATTTCCGTGCCCGCTTCCATTGCCAACCTCGGCCCCGGCCTTGACACGCTGGCCCTGGCCGTCCGCCTGTTCCTCCGCCTGCGCGTCCGCAAGAGCTGCGAACCCGGCGCCAGCCGCCTGCACTTCCACTTTCGCAATATCGAATTGCATGGCGAGAACCTGATCGAGCGCGCCTTCCGTCATCTCGCCGCGCGCCGCCGTTTCCCTTCTCTCGATGTCGAAGTCGAAACCGAAATCCCTTTGTGCTCCGGTCTGGGCAGCAGTTCCGCCGCCGTAGCGGCCGGCTTCCGCCTCTTTGAGATGCTGTTTGGCCCCCAGCCCATCGAAAAACTTCTGGCGGCCGGATGCGCCATCGAAGGCCATCCGGAAAACGTGGCGGCCGCGCTTCTGGGCGGGCTGGTGGTCTGTTGCCAGCGCGGCGACGGCTCGGTGATCGCGCTTCCGGCTCCCTGGCCGCCCTCCCTGCGAATCATTGTCGCAACACCCGAACTGCAACTGGAGACGCGCCGCTCCCGCGCCATCCTGCCCCTCACCGTGCCGCTCTCCGCGGCCGTGAGCAACATCCAGCGCGTAGCGCTGCTGCTCGAGGGATTGCGCACCCGGAACTACGCGGTCTTATCGGAAGCCCTGCGCGACCAGCTCCACCAGCCCAGCCGGTGCGCCATTGTCCCCGCGCTCGACCGGCTGCTCGAACTCCGCCACCCCGGTCTCATCGGCGTATGCCTGAGCGGTTCCGGTCCTTCGGCAGCCGCCGTGGCGCGGAGCCATCTGCGGCAGATATCCGCCCTGCTCACCAACACATTTCGCAAAGCCGGCGTCCGCGCCGTGACGCGCACACTGAGTGTTTACCAACCGGGAAACTATTAATTCACCGCTGAGACGCAGAGAAAAAACAGCACTGAGTAAGTAAGATCAAGTTGCCAAGTGCGCAGGATTCAACCTGGCAGGACTGAGACTCTACCCTCTATGTCTTCTCAGCGTCTCCGCGTCTCAGCGGTGAATAGTACTTCTTTTGTTGCTAAGCCGATTCCAGTGACACCGCTTCTTCCGGCTCCCCCAGTTTCACCATCAACTGCGAACCGTACTCGTAGCCTTTGTCAAAAGCCTGCAGGTTTAGTTTTTGGAACGCCGGCGGCACCGAATCCGCCACCGCTTTCCGCAAAGTGTCCGCTTCCAGCAGACCGGTCACCGCGCCGAAGAATCCCACCATCACGATGTTCAGCACCATCTTGCGGCCCAGCTCTTCGGCCAGCCTCGTCGCCGGCACGCCGTACATCCGTACTCCCCGCGAAGTTTCATCCACCTTCACCAGTTCCTGCTCGGTAATCAGGATGCCGCCCGGTTTTAACTGCGGCCCGAACTTGTTGTAAGCCGCCTGCGACATCACCACCAGAACATCCGGCTGGGAAACGTAGGGATAAAGAATCGGCTCGCTGGAGAGAATCACCTGCGCGCTCGACGAACCACCCCTGGCTTCCGGGCCGAAGCTCTGCGTCATGGTGGCGTAGCCGCCGTGAAAGATGGCTTCCGCTTTGCCGATCACCGCCGCCGCCAGAATCACGCCCTGGCCGCCGAATCCCGCAATTCGAATCTCACTCAACACTCGCTGCACATGACCTCCGGTTCGGCATAACGATCTCCCAGCGTTTCGTGCATCTGGGAGTTCAACAGTTCGAAATAACCCGGGCGGTCGCGGTCCACGAACTTGCCGACCACAATCTCGCCCGCTTTCGTCAGCCCGCACTCGCTGGTGGGCGCTCCGTTGCGCGTCTTGCTCGCCTGCTTGTAAAACTTCATCGCGTCCAGGCCGTCGCCCATCTTGTTCCGCCGCTGGTAAAGCGTCGGGCAGGGCGAAATCACCTCGATGAAGCAAAAGCCCTTCTTCTGCATGACCTCTTCCATCGACCGCGCCAGTTGCTTCACGTGGTACGTCGTCCACCGCGCCACGTAAGCCGCGCCCGCCGCCTCGGCCAATTGCACCAGGTTGAAGGCGGGTTCGAAAACCCCGTAAGGAGACGTCGCGCTGATCACGTGGCTGGGCGTCGTCGGCGCCGTCTGGCCCCCCGTCATGGCGTACGTCAGGTTGTTGACGCAAATCACCTTCAAGTCCATATTGCGCCGCGCCGCGTGGATGAAGTGGTTGCCGCCGATCGCGAACAAATCGCCATCGCCCGAGTACACCACCACCTGCAGCTCCGGGTTGGCCAGCTTTAGCCCGGTGGCGAACGGAATCGCCCGCCCGTGCGTCGTGTGGAAAGAATCCAGCCGCAGGTATCCCGCCACGCGCCCCGTGCACCCGATGCCCGAAACCACCGCCACCTTGTCCAGGTCCGCCTTGGAATCGAGCAGCGCCCGCGTGAAGCAATTCACCGTCGTGCCGATCCCGCAACCCGGACACCAGATGTGCGGCATCCTTTCCATCCGCAGAAACGGCTCTACCGGGTTTTGCGCATCCGCCGGCATCTCGAAAGGAGTTTCAAGAGTCGCTTCGTTCATCGGGCTGCCTCCACAATGGCATTCAGAATCACTTCGGGATTGTGTACCGTTCCGCCGGCGTGCGTCACCGGAATCACCTTGGCCCGGCCCGCCGCCACCCGCGCCACTTCATGCACCATCTGGCCCAGGTTCAGTTCCGGCACCACCAAAGCCTTCACCCGTCCGGCCAGCGCGTCCATAGCCTGGTCCGGGAACGGCCAGGCCGAAATGATGCGAAACTTGCCAGCCTTGATCCCCTGCGCGCGCGCCAGTTGGATCGCTCGCTGCGCCACCCGCGAGGTGATCCCGTAGGAAACCACCGCCACTTCGGCGTCCTCCAGGTTCTCCGTCTCGAAAAGCGCGCGCTCGCCCGAGAACGGTTTCAGCTTGTCGACCAGCCGTCTCACCGAGCGGTCCTGAGTCTCCACGTTCATGCTCGGATAGCCTTGTTCGTCGTGCGTCAGTCCTGTCATGTGGAAGCGATACCCCATGCCTGCCCGCACCATGTCCGGAACCAGGTCCTCGCGCGGCTCATAAAGCCGGAACTCCTCGGGCGGCAACTTCGTGTAGCGCCGCGGCGTAATCTCCAACTGCCCGGCTTCCGGAATGACCACCTTCTCCGTCATGTGCCCGACGCATTCATCCAGCATCATCAACACCGGAACCCGGAATTCTTCCGAGATATTGAAGCCCGTAATCGTCAGGTCGAAGCATTCCTGCGGCGAATTCGGGCATAGCGCCACAATCCCGTAGTCGCCGTGCGATCCCCACTTTGCCTGCATCATGTCGGCCTGCGCCGGCAGCGTCGGCAGCCCCGTCGACGGTCCGCCGCGTTGCACGTTCACGAACACGCACGGCGTCTCCGTCATGGCTGCGTAGCCGATGTGCTCCATCATCAGCGAAAATCCCGGGCCGGACGTCACCGTGAAGGCCTTGGCGCCTCCCCAAACCGCGCCCTGGATCGCAATTGAGGCCGCCAACTCGTCTTCCATCTGCATGAACACCCCGCCCACTATGGGGATGCGTTGGGCGAACCTTTCGACCACTTCGGTCGAGGGGGTTATGGGGTAACCTGCGGCAAATCGCGCACCTGCCGCAAGGGTTCCCTCACAACAGGCATGGTCGCCATCAATAAAATGAACGCCGGTCAAGACGCCCTTAGCGTCAGCTTGCATGTCTTCTTGCTCCAAAAATCGCGAAGTCCGGGCAGTACATTCCGCACAGATCGCAACCACTGCACTTCTCTCCGGCCACAACGTGGGGCGGGTGGTATCCCTTGGAATTGAATGCGGACGAAAGTGCCAGCACATGCGTCGGGCAGAACTCCACGCAGAATCCGCAACCCTTACACCGCTCTACGGTAATAGCAACAGAGCCTTTGGCCATTAGAACCCTCCACTTGGATGTCGGGTCCAACACCTGCACGCAACGTGCCAACTGCAGATAAGGAATCCTGAAACTCTGGCTCACTATGCGGTACGGCCCGGCGATTGACCCGCCGCGCCGTCACGCCAGCAGGCGGTGTTCCTTCAACTTCCGGTACAAATTGCGCTCGCTGATGCCCAGGATGCGGGCGGCGTTGCCACGGTGGCCGTTGCTCGCCTGCAAGACGCGGCGGATGTGAGCCAGCTCCAGTTCGTCCAGCGTGGGCAGAGTCGCGTCCTCCGCAAGCGGCGCACTGGCGGATGCCGCCTGCCAGGCGCCGCGAACCGCCGCCGGCAAATGCTCGGGAAGAATCTCGGAGCCTTCGCACACCACCATGGCTGCTTCCACCGCGTTCTTGAGTTCCCGCACATTCCCGGGCCAACTGTGGCGCCGCAGAGTTTCCATGGCCTCCTTCCCGATGCTCTTGGAGGAAGCAAATCGCTCGTTGAACACGCCCACGAAATGCTTCGCCAACAGTTCGACATCGCCGCCGCGGCCCCGCAGGGGCGGAATCTCCAGACTGATCGTCGTCATGCGATAGTAGAGATCCTCGCGGAACAGACCTTTCCGGACCATCGACCGCAGATCGCGGTTGGTAGCCGCCAGCACCCGCACGTCCACGCGAATTTCACTCGTGCCGCCCACGTGGCGGAATACCGAAGTGTCCAGGACTCGCAGCAGGTTAATCTGCGTGGCCTGGCTGATCTCTCCGATCTCGTCGAGAAAGATGGTGCCGCCATTGGCCACTTCGAAGAGCCCGGGCTTCGCTCTGTCGGCCCCCGTGAACGCCCCGCGCTCGTGGCCGAACAACTCGCTCTGCAGCAGGTTTTCCTGCAATGCGGCGCAATCCACAATCACGAACGGCCGGGATTTACGGCTGCTGCGTGCGTGAATCAGTTTGGCCAACCGCTCCTTGCCTGTGCCGGTTTCGCCCGTGATGAACACCGTGGAATCGCTGGGAGCCACGCGCTCGATCAACTGGAGCAAACGCTGGAATTCCGGGCTCTCGCCGATGAATGACCCGGCCAGGTCCGGCGGCGTCAAGCCGCGCTCCAGCAGGCTGGCGCGCTGGCGCAGCGAGCGCCGCTCGAGCGCCCGCTGAATCCGAATCTGCAACTCGTCCAGCGGGCAGGGCTTAATCACGTAGTCGAAGGCCCCCACGCGGATGGATTCGATGGCTGTGTCGATGGTGCCGTGCCCCGTCAGAATGATCACTTCCGTCGCGGCATTGCGCGCGCGGACGGCTTTCAGGGTTTCCAGGCCGTCCATGCCGGGTAGCCGCAGGTCCAGGAGAACCACTTCCGGATCGAACTGGTCGATCTTGGCAACCGCTTCTTCGCCCGAGCTGGCGGTTTCCACCTGGTGCCCCAGACGGCGGAGTTCGCCGGCCGCCACGTGGCGGAACGCCGCGTCGTCGTCCACCAGAAGAATGTGCGCGGTAGTCTTCATGACCCAGCCTTCTGGACAACCCCCGAGGCGAGTGCCGGCAGCACGATCTCGAACGTGGACCCCTGGCCCGGCAGGCTTTCCACCAGGATATCGCCGCCCCACCGACGGACGAAATTCAGCGAGAGGAACAGCCCCAGTCCGGTGCCGCCCTGGCGTCCGCTGAAAAACGGCTCGAAGATCCGCTTGCGGTTTTCCGGCGCGATGCCGCAGCCATTGTCGGTTACGCGGATGTGCACCGTTTCGCCCTCCGCATTCGCATCGGCTTCGAGCGTGACCCGTCCGCCCGGTTTCGAAGCTTGCACGGCGTTGAGCAGCAGATTGATCAGCGCGTGCTGCAGTTCGGCCTCGTCGGCGCGGGCCCGCAGATCGGGAGAGATGGATCTCACCTCAATCTTCACGGAATGCGCGCGGGCGGTGGGTTCGATGAGTCGCGCCACCCCGTTCACCGCTGCCCGAAGATCCACGACGTCTCCCTGCGTGCCCTGCCCGCGCGCCAGGCGGAGAAAGTGCTGCGTGATGCCGCGGCAGCGCAAGATCTGCTCGCGGGCGATGGAAGCACTCTCGCGGATCTGCGCCCCGCCGGCTTCGCCGCCCGCTTCCCGCAGGATTCCTTCCACGCACATCAGCACCGTGCCCAACGGGGTATTGAGTTCGTGAGAAAAGCCGGATGCCAAAGTCCCCAGCGACGCCAGACGGTGCGATTCGGCCAGGTGGGCTTCGGCCGCGCGGCGCTCGGAAATGTCGCGCCACACTTCCACCACCTGCCGCAATTGGCCGGCCGCATCCAGAATCGGCGATGCGTGAACCTCTTCCCAGATCGCCGCGCCGCCGGGCGCCCGGCGTTCGCAAATGCGCACCTGGTGCGCGCCTGACCTCAGGCAGGCCAGCGTAGGGCAATCGTCGATGGTGCAGCCGCCCGGAGGCATATCGCGGCACTGGCACCCCAGCACCTCCGCGCGCGAGTGTTCAACACGGCGCAAAAATGCATCGTTGGCGGCGATGATGTTGCGTTCCCCGTCCAGCACCACGATGCCGTCATCGATGCTGTTGATCACCGTCTCCAACCTCTCGCGCTGGCTGCGCACCTCGCCCACCAGGCCGGTGACGGAATCTGCCATGGTATTGAATTCGCGTGCCAGCCAGGAAAGCGTATCGGAGCCTTCGGCCGGGACGCGCCGTTCCAAATCGCCCCCGGCGATCTGCCGCGCGGCGGTTTCAAACCGTTGCAGCCGGCGCAGCACGGCCACCCGGATCACCACGCCGATGGCGCCCACTAGCAGCAGCGTGATGGTCGCGGTGCCGCCCACCAGCCAGCGTAAGTCGCGCGCCATCTCTGCGCGAATTTGTTCCGTCTTGTAATCCAGGATGAGAATGCCGTTGATCTTGTGACTGGGGTCGTGGCATCCGTAACATTCCTGGCGATTGCGGATCGGCACCACGGTACGCAGAACCGTGCCGCCCCGGGTCTCGATCACCCGGCTCGATCCGCGTTGCTCCGCCGGATAACGATGGCAAGCCTGACAAGTGGGGGAATTGATTTGCAGTTCGGCATCCGGCTGCCCGGACCCAACCGGATAACGCTCCGTCCCGAAACGATCCAGGACCACCAGGCGCTCCACCGGGGTCTGCTGGCGGAAACTCTGGATCATCTTGGCGATCAGGGTGCGGTCGTTCTCGATCATCTGGTGTTCCAGCGCCACGCGGATCAGGTCGCCTTCCGCCAGCGCCGTCGAACGCGCCGTCTCGAGGAGCGACCGCATATGGTGCTGCGAATACAGGTATGCGCCGCCCGCGCACGCCAGCACGACGGCCGCGGTGACTCCCACCGCCAGGCCGATCGGCATACTGGCGAATGGCGGTTTGGGACTCTTGCGAATCAGAATGGCTGAATGATGTCACACTCCGCCATCCCCGTCAACGACCGGCGACACGCCAGTGCATAAACGCGCCCCCGCCACAGAACCGCGAGCGCGAGCGAGCGGCCAGCCCCAGGCTGCGTGGCGGCCGCTCGCTCACGCTCACAATTCCGTGCTGAGTAGTTGGCAAGCCCAGAATCGCTCGTCTCTCTGGGAAAGTCGCGATGCCATCCACTTTATGCCGCACACCCCGGCACGCCTGACGAATCGTCAGTAGCCCGCCTGTCATTCTGGCAGTGCCTGCCGCCCACGGCCGGACAGAGTATCAGAGAATCAAGCATTTTTGCCGCTTTTCCTTCTGGCCATCCCCGTGCAAAACACCGGCACCGGATAGGAGGACGGCCGATGGAAATGTTGTTGATGGGCGCTTGCTTGAGCATGTTCGGCTTGGCAGTCATGTGCCTCGCATTTGGCGCCGCAACCAGAGATGAGAAGCCGCTGGAAACGGCAGAGCTGGTCAAGCCCCTGGAGCCGGTGAAAGCAGCCGCCTCGGAGCGCTTCTTTGTGGACGCGCCGCTCGTCCCCATAACGGTTCACGCCAAAGTTCCGATCGAGGCCCTGTTGCTGCAACTGGAAAACCACGTCCGCCTGGAGCAGGCCGCCGCGGAGTCTTACATGCGGGCGCCCACCGCTGCGCTGCTGCACAGCCGGACTATTTCCCCGTTGGTGAATTGAGATGACCACTGCCATGGTGAAACCAGACCTGCTGAATGGGCTGGCCGAAGAGGACGGAGATTGCGTTCTGGCGCTGGGCAGACGCATCCTCCTGACCAGCGGAGCGGAGCTATTCCACCTCGGAGATCAGGCCGAGAGTATCTACGTGATCGCGCGCGGCCGCCTGCGGCTGACGCTTCCCATCGAGGTCCGCGGCCAGGAGCAGAATGTGCTGGTCGAGGAACGGGTCCCCGGCCAGACCGTAGGCTGGTCCGCCCTGATTCCGCCGTACCGGTTTACGCTGACGGCCACGGCGCCGCTCGAAACGGAAGTAGTTGCGCTTCCCCGCGAGGCATTACACCAGCACTTCGCCGCCCACCCCGAAGCCGGGTACGCCGTTTCGTTGAACCTGGCCTCGGTAATCGGGGAACGCCTGCAATTGTTCCAGGCGATGTGGGTACGCGAGGTGCAGCGCATGGTGGAGTTGCGGAATGCGTAATCCGAGCCACGGCCGTAAGGGAGTGGCTTCCACGCGACTTTTTGGTCTGGGGATGCTGACGTTTGGGGTAGCGCTGGCTGTCGGCGCGTCGGTGGCCGGGGACGGAGCGAAGCCTCCGTCCCCGCCATTGGAAACCACCGCGGCAACCGCGCAGGAACGGCTGGACGTGCCTCCGCCGCCGTTTTCCGAAGGTATCTTTCCTTGCTCCAACTGCCACGCGGGTATGCCGGTCGATCGCACCCGCCGCACTCTCACAGCCATGCACACCGACATCGTGTTGAAGCACGATGAGACCCATCGCTGGTGTCTGGATTGTCACGATGCCACCAACCGCGACTTCCTCCATCTGGCCAGCGGTGAGCGGGTTCCGTTCGAGGAGTCTTATCGTGTCTGCGGTCAATGTCATGGCGAGAAACTGCGCGACTGGCGCGCGGGCGTGCATGGACGCCGCACCGGAAACTGGAACGGAGCCAAGGGCTACCTGTTGTGTGCCAACTGTCATAACCCGCACCAGCCGCGATTCCACGCGCTGGCGCCCAAACCGGCGCCCACGCCGCCGAGTCGCACCATGAAGTAGGAAGGCGAACCCCCCATGGAAACCGAAGGCAAAGCTACCCATCCTTCGCGCCGGCTGTTCACCATCGCCGCGGCGTCCACCGCGGCCAGTTGGATCATGACGGCGTGCGGTCCCAAACGCCTCTACGAGGCGCCCAAAGACCGGCTGCGGGCCGCCATCAAAGAGATGGAAGCGAAGTACAGCGCCAGCCACGGCAAGAAAGTTACCGTCTCCGACGTCGGCCCCATTCCCGGTGTCGAGTTTGCCTATGCCTTGGATATCTCCCGCTGCATCGGTTGCCGGCGTTGCGTGTATGCCTGCGTCGCGGAGAACAATCAATCGCGCGACCCGCAGATCCAATGGATTCGCGTCATGTCGATGGAGAAGGACAAAGGCGTCGACTTCTCGCGCGCCAACGCATACTACAACCCCGCCGAGGTTCCCGAAGAGGGCCATTTCTACGTGCCCGTTGGGTGCCAGCATTGCGAGAACCCACCGTGCACCAAGGTATGTCCCACCGGCGCCACCTGGGTCGAGCGCGACGGCATTGTGGTCATCGATTACGACTGGTGCATCGGCTGCCGGTACTGCATGGCGGCTTGCCCGTATGGGGCGCGCCATTTCAACTGGGAAGAACCCACCATTCCCAACGAGGAATTCAATCCCAACACTCACTACCTGGGCAACCGCCCGCGCACCAAGGGCGTCGTCGAAAAGTGCACCTTCTGCATCCAGCGCGCCCGCGCCGGGCGCTATCCGGCGTGCGTCGAAGTTTGCCCAGTGGGCGCGCGAAAGTTCGGTAATCTCCTCGACAAAGATAGCGAGATCCGCTACATCATCGAGCACAAGCGCGTGCTCGTTCTGAAAGAGGAATTAAATACCGTACCAAGGTTCTTTTACTTCTATGCCACATGACACTCCAGTGAACAGCATCCGGCTCTTCGGCGGTTTCGCCCGCGGAAGCTTGCGGCTGATCATCCGTGGGAACCGGGCCTACGCGCTATGGCTGGCCTTTCTGGCTGCGCTGATCGCTTCGGGAATTCTGGCCTATTCCAACCAGGTGCGGACTGGCCTCGGATTGACCGCCATGCGCGACCAGGTGAGTTGGGGCTTCTATATCGGGAACTTCACCTTCCTGGTGGGCGTGGCGGCGGCCGCTGTCGTCCTGGTCGTCCCGGCATACATCTACAACTGGAAGCCCATCCGGGAAATCGTGATCTACGGAGAACTGCTGGCCATCAGCGCCATCATGATGTGCCTCATGTTCGTCATGGTGGATATCGGACGTCCCGACCGTTTCTGGCATCTGATTCCGCCTTTCGGCCACCTCAACTTCCCGAGCTCCGTTCTGGCCTGGGATGTCTTGGTGCTCAACCTCTACTTTGTAGTGAACTTCGTGGTGGCCACCCACATTCTGTACCGGGCGTTTCACGGCCGCCGTTACATCAAGCGGCTGGTCGTCCCTCTGGTGTTGCTGTCCATTCCCATGGCGGTGGGCATCCACACCGTGACCGCGTTTCTCTACAACGGACTGGCGGCCCGCCCTTACTGGAACTCTTCGATCCTGGCGCCGCAGTTCCTGGCATCCGCCTTCTGCTCCGGGCCGGCGATTCTGTTGGTGGTGATTCAGGTGCTGCGGCGGTTTACGCGGTTTGAGATTCAGGACCAGGCCGTTTGGAAGATCGCCGAACTGATGGCGTACGCCATGTTCCTCAACCTCTTCCTGCACGGCGCCGAAGCCTTCAAGGAATTCTATTCGAACACCCAGCACGTGCTGTACACACGTTACTGGTACTGGGGTTTGGGATCGCACCATACCCTCGTCCCCTACGCCTGGACGGCCGTATTCTGCAACCTGCTGGCGTTCGCGCTGTTCATCGTCCCGAAGGCCCGGCGCAACTTTGTGACCTTGAATCTCGGCTGCCTGGCCATCTACGCGGGCGTCTATATCGAAAAGGGTATGGGACTCATCATCCCCGGCCTGACGCCCGATGCCCTGGGCGAAATCTACGAATACTACCCGACGCTGACGGAGTTGCGCGTGGCCGCGGGAATCTTCGCCACCGGCTTCCTGCTCTTTACCTTGATGCTCAAGGTAGCGGTGCCGATTTCGCTGGGTGAGTTCCGCGACCGGGAGGAACCCCTGGAGACCGCCGAATTGGTTGAAATGCGATAGGCCGCGAACGTATTTGGGAGTATAGTATCTTAAAGATGTAAAAATGCGTTTCCAGGCTCAGCCCGGCGCAACCCCGCACATGGTTCCTCCCGCCGCGCCAGATCGCGCGGAGCGGAGTATCCAGTTGTACGGGTGGGATTTGCGCAGCCGAACCTGGCACGGCCCGTGCGAATTGGATCTCGCCGGCGCCCGGCCCCATCGCCTCACCGAAGCTCTCGCAAACATTTCGGGCCCGTCATGGTTCGGCCCGGTGACCTGCTCCGTGCCCGGGGAACCTGCCAGCCGTTTCTTCGTGGTCATTCACGACCTCAAGGATTGCGCGGCTGCCATGATCTACTGCGACGAGTCGAAAGCCGGTCCGGTGGAGATTGTGGCTGTGATCCCCGCGGAGCGGCGCTCCCAGCTCCGCCCGGAATTTGCTTTCGAGTTCCTGGCTTTCGCCGGCTTCCTGGGCTCGTTGGGAGGCGGCGCCGAGCTTGAGGTAAGCGAAGGGGTCGCAACCGCCCTCGAAGAGAGTTCCGTTTCCGATTCGCTGGTCTTCACCATCAGCACCGGCCTCTGGTCGAGCGACCTCGATCATGTCCTCTCACTCTGTGTCGAGCAGACCACCGTCGCCATATTGCGCTGGTTGCGCAAAGCGTAAAGTAGCCGGAACCGGCAAAGGGCGCGGCATCATCCTGTAGTACACTATGTATATACGCGATGTGTTACGAATGGGATGAGGCGAAGAATCGGCGGAACCAGCGAAAACATGACGGAATCTCCTTCGAACTGGCCGCCTTGGTCTTCGAGGACGAACGTTGCCTCGTCTATCCGGATCGCATCGATAGCAACACGGAAGAACAACGGTGGCATGCGTTGGGTGCAGTTCAGATTGAACCAGAAGCTCGTGCCGTGCTGCTCGTTGTTCATGCCTATAGGGAGAACCACCATGGCGAAGAAATCATCCGCATCATCTCAGCCCGCGCGGCTGAAAAGCATGAGGTCCGAAGATATCAAGAACAGCAACTGGACTGAACGTGAGCGCCAGAGTCTGCGCCGGGTTGCGGCGCGCCAGGCGGCCATGGATGACTCGCGCATTAACCTCGAGGACATCCCGCGCCTGACCGATGAGCAGTTGGCCAGCATGGTGCGCCTGCGAGACGCCCGGCCGCGTAAGGTTGCGGTAAGCGTTCGGCTTGATGCGCAGGTCCTCGATTGGCTGAGGTCCAAGGGCAAAGGCCACCTCACGCGCATCAACGACATCCTCGCGAATCTCATGGAAGCGGAGCGGCGCACCCGCCCTGGACGATGACCCCTACGGGCCAGTTCGTCGCGGCACTCGCCGCTCTATCCCTTGCCGCGATCCTACACGCGGACATACGGCCCGGATGCGAACCGCTGCCCGGAGCCGTTACGCTTTAGTCCGGGCCCAATCTTCGCGTGGCTTGAACGTTGTCCTCCCCTACTGCTTCGCGCCTCCCCGTCCCGCCGCCGGCGCAGCCGGGCCGTTCACTTTCGCCTTCAGTGCCGCCCACTTCGCCATCAGGTTGGTGTAAGCCGTTTCCTGCTCACTGCAAGCCTGCAACTGCGCCGCCGTCGGAGGCATTTCGGATGCTTGCATGCCCTGCACCGCGGCTACCATCTGAGCGCCAATGGTGCTCAGGTTCGCTGCGGCCGGCGGTTCCGCCGCGGCCGCACCAAAGCCACCACCCGCTGCCGCGCCGGCGCCACCGCCGCGGCCTCCACGGCCCCCGCGTCCGCCTCCGCCGCCAACGGATGTCTCCGCCGGCGCCATCGCCTCCACTTGCTTGATCAACGCGTCATTCGCCGCCGATTGAGGCTTCGCCTTCAGCTTATCGGCCAGCGCGCGAGCTTCTTTGTACGCACTCGCGGCGTTCCGCGCGTTGTTCTCCATCTGCGTGGTCAGTGTGAAAATTTGCTGCACTTCCGGCGTGATCTTCACCCGCGGGTCCATCTTGATCGTGATCGGTTGGCTCTGGCTCTGCCCATTCACCGTCAAACGCACGGTGTACGCGCCGGGCGCCACCCACGCCGAGTTGACCCCGGGGTAGGTGCGATGCGGCACCGCGCCACCGGCGCCACCACCCCCGCGTCCGCCGCCACCGCCGCCGATCGGATCGTAGTGCATGTCCCAACTGAACCGGTGCATGCCGGCCGTAGTCTTCAACACCTGCTGCGGCGCCGGCCAATACAACGGCAAACTGCAATCCGGCGCGGTCGGCGTCTGCTGGCACAGCTTGTTGTAGGCCACCGGATCGGTCCCCGGGTCGGGGCTGCGCACCGGGTCCTTGCTTGAATACGTACGAATCACCTTGCCCTGCGTGTTAAGGAACTCCAACTTCACTTCGCCATTCGCGGCTGCTGGCAAGTAGTAATCGATGAGGGCCCCGGGCGGCGGGTTTTCCCCGGCCGGCAACTCCGGCGGCCACGGCGTCGGATCGTTCGTCGCGAAACGAATCCGGATGCCCGTCGCCGGCTTGAACAGATAAGCGTTCGATGCCGCGGCGGCCTCGGCCGCCTGGCGCAGCGGCGTCACATCGTCCAGAATCCAGAAACCTCGCCCGTGCGTCCCCGCCACCAGATCGGAGCACATGCACGTTGCGTCGTCCTTCACTTCGATATCGCGCACGGAGATCGCCGGCATATTCAGCCGTAGCGAATGCCAGTTGTCGCCGTCGTCGAAGGAAACCCACACCTGCGTATCCGTGGCGGCATAGAGCAGCCCTTTCTTGCGCGGATCCTCGCGGATGGAGTTGGCCACCGCGCCGCCCGCGATGCCGTTGTCGATCTCCTTCCAGGTCTTGCCCCCGTCGTGCGTGCGCCACAAGTGCGGGTTCATGTCGTCCAGACGCAGCGTGTTGGCGGCCGCATAAGCTGTCTTGGTGTCGAAGTGGCCCGCTTCCATATTGAAGATGCGCGTCCACGCTTTGATCTCCGGTGGCGTCACGTTGGTCCACTTCGCACCGCCGTCGTTGGTCACTTGCAGCAGGCCGTCGCCGGTGCCCGCCCACAGCACGTTGACATCGAGCGGCGAGGGCGCAAGCGCCGTGATGGATCCTAGCGGCGCTGGCGTTACTGTGCCGGCGTATTTGCCGGCGTTTGCGGGCACGTCCCAGGTCTGGCGCGTCAGGTCGCCGCTGATGGCCGTCCAGCTATGGCCGCCATTGCTGGTCTTCCACACGCCGGCCGTGGCATAGAAAAGAATGTTGGGATCTTTGGGTGACCAAATCAGCGGTTGCGTGCGCACCGTGCGCGCGGGCGGTTCTGCCGCCGGCGCCGCGGGCGCTGCCGCTGCGCCGCCGCGTCCTCCACGCCCGCCGCCCGGCCCGACGTTTTCTTTCTGGCTGGTCAGGCGGTTATAGACTGTCACTTTCCCGCCATACACCAGGTTCGGATTTTTCGGATCGGGCGCCGCTTCGCCGTACTCCTCAATCCCCACCGGATGCCAATCGTGAAATGTGATCTCGCCGTCCGTGCCGCGGCTGTCCACGCAAGCCGAGCCGGAATCCTGCTGCCCGCTGCACAGCCGGTACGGAAAGGCGTTGTCGGCCGTCACGTGATACATCGCGGCCGTCGGCTGGGTGTACCAGTTGCTCCACGATTCGCCGCGATTCGCGGACACCACGCCGCCCTGGTCGCTCACCACCAGAACGATATTCGGGTTGTCCGGATTGATCCAGGTCTTCTGATAGTCGTCGCCGCCCGGCGCGCCGCGCACCGCCGACCATGTCTGGCCGCCATCCTCCGTGCGCCACAACACCGTCGAGCAGCTATAGACTACGTTCTCGTTCTTGGGATCCACCGTAATGGTGGGCAAGTCTCCGCCGCCAATGCGGCCGAGCGGCCGGTTATCCGGCGGATGCCGCTGCGAGCCCGTCTCCGCCACCCGCGGATCGTCCGTCGCCAGGAACCAATTCTCGCCGCCGTCGGTGGTCTTGTAGAAGGAGATGCCGCCTCCACCGCCGCCGCGCCCGCCACGCCCGCCGCCGCGTCCACCGGCCGCCGGGGCAGCCGCGCCGGCAGCCGCCGGAGCCGCCTCCGCCGCCACCATCGCGTAAATCACCTTGGGGTTGCTGGCGGAGATCGCCAGGTTCGCCTGAATAATCGCCGGCAGCCCCGCAATCAGCTTCCTCCAGTTGGATCCGCCGTCGGTCGATTTGTAAATGCCGCCACCGGTGCCGCCGAAGGCGCCGTTCTCATAGAATCCCTGCTGCTGCTGCCAGAGGCAGGCGTAGACGGTGTTGGGATCTTTGGGATCGATCACCACGTCGTCGCCGCTGGTGTACTCGTCGTTGTAAAGTACCTTGTCAAAATGTGCGCCGCCATCGAGCGAGCGGAAAATGCCGCGTTCCGCATTGGGACCGTACGGATGTCCCAGCGCCGCCACAAACAGTCTGTTCGGGTTGGCGGGATCCACGGCGATATTGGCGATCATCTGCGAATCGCGCAGCGCCAGGTGCGTCCAGGTTTTGCCGGCATCGGTGGATTTGTACATCCCGTCGCCCACCGCAAGATCCGGCCGGATGATTCCCGCGCCGGCGCCCACATAAATAATGTTGGGGTCCGACGGCGCCACCGCGATCGCTCCAATCGAGCCGGTCGGTTGGTTGTCGAACAACGGCGTCCACGTCGAGCCGAAGTCGGTGGACCGCCAGACGCCGCCGTTGTCGAAGCCGATGTAAAACACGTTGGGCTGGCTCGCCACCCCGGAGAGCGCCCGCGCGCGTCCCGCCCGCGGCGGTCCGATGGAGCGCCAATGCATCTCGGAATAAAGCCGGGCATCGATCGATTGACCCGGCGCCACCTGCGCCAGCCCAGCCAGTAACAGACCCGGCAGCATCAAACGCGGAATCAGCACAACACAAGCCTCCTTGGACTTCACGAGTGTAATACGATTCGGATAGTTGGTGGGACAACCCTCCCGCCCTGAAGACCACCTGGTAGCGCCGGCGGTCTTGCCGCCGGTGCCTTTGACGCGCTGGACCGTCGCCACTGTTCGCACGCCCAAGGTACCCCTCAGCAGCCGCCAATCGTCCTGTGTTATCCTGATGACGTACCAATACGAGAATAAGAGAAGACAAGGAGTATTACCCCTAGAATGGCACTGGCGATTGAAGCAAAGCGGCAGATTCTATCCACGAATCGGCGCCACAAGACCGACACCGGGTCGCCAGAAGTACAGATTGCCCTGTTAAGCCAGCGCATTTCGCTGCTGACAGAGCACTTCAAGACGCATCAGAGCGACCATGGTTCCCGCAAGGGATTGTTAACTTTGGTGGCTAAACGTCGCCGGCTTCTGACCTACCTGCGCGATACGGATACCGAGCGCTACAAGGCAATTCTGCTACGGCTGGGCATCCGCCGCTAGTCCATTCGTCGGAAGCTGTGTGTTTCCGATTCCATTCCACCCGGGTCCGGACCGGGCCGAGGCGTTGTTGCCCGGCTGCGGCGGCGGACCACTCACCCTGTCAACTCCACGCTCATCGGTCGAACGGCGACGGCTCGTCTTCGGCCAGGAGGAATTTAGAAAAATATGTATCAGAAAGTTGAAGTAGATCTGGGAGGCCGGATCATTACCCTGGAAACGGGGAAGGTGGCCAAACAGGCGAACGGCGCCGTTGTCGTTCGATCGGGGGATTCAGTCGTACTGGTCTCCGCATGTATGTCCGATCAGCCCAAGCCGGGCGCGAGTTTTTTCCCGCTCACGGTGGACTATCGCGAATACACTTACTCCGCCGGGAAAATCCCGGGCGGCTTTATCAAACGCGAGGGGCGACCCTCGGAAAAAGAAGTTCTCACCAGCCGGCTGATTGATCGCCCGGTGCGTCCGCTCTTTCCGGAGGGCTTCTCGCACGAGACGCAGATCATCGCCATGGTGGTTTCGGCGGACCCGGAGCAGGATCCTAATTCGCTGGCGATTTGCGGCGCGGGCGCCGCGCTGGCCATCTCCGACCTGCCGTTCCCCTACGTGCTGGGCGGCGTGCGCGTCGGAATGAAAGACGGCAAGTACATCGCCAATCCCACCTATACGGAAGGCCGCGAATCCAAGCTGAACATCGTGGTGGCGGGCACTGAAGAAGGCATCGTGATGGTGGAAGCCGGGGCGCAGCAGGTTTCCGAAGAGGAAGTGCTGGGCGCCATCGAATTCGGTCATGAGTGCTGCAAGAAGATTGCCGCGGGCATCCGCCAACTGGTGAAACTGGCCGGCAAACCCAAGTTCGAGTACGCTGCGCCGTCCATGGACCAGGAGCTTTACGACCAGATCGTGAAGGAAGTCCGCACGGATCTGATCGACGCGCTGAACACCCAGAAGCACGACAAGCTGGAAAGCCACGCGCTGGTCTCGGCCTTGAAGAAGAAGATCACGGAAGCGCAGCCGGAAGAGAAGCGGCTGGAGGCCGGCAAGTGTTTCGAGTCGTTGCTCGAGCGGATTTTCCGCGACGACGTGCTCAAGAACCGCCGGCGTCCGGACGGCCGCAATTTCGATCAGGTCCGGCCCATCACCATCGAAACCGGCGTT
The DNA here is from genome assembly GCA_963842505.1 of Bryobacterales bacterium. Lineage (GTDB taxonomy): Bacteria > Acidobacteriota > Terriglobia > Bryobacterales > Bryobacteraceae > PALSA-129. The sequence continues at coordinate 750,753 of CAWJGZ010000001.1, read as the reverse complement.
CTGCCGCGCACCCACGGTTCGGCCTTGTTCACACGCGGCGAAACCCAGGCGCTGGTGACGGTGACCCTGGGCACCAAGGACGACGAACAACGCATCGAATTGTTGGAGCCTGGCGAAGTCACCAAGCGCTTCATGCTGCACTACAATTTCCCGCCGTTCAGCGTGGGCGAGGTCGGTTTCATGCGCGGTCCTGGCCGGCGCGAAATCGGCCACGGCGCCCTGGCGGAACGCTCGCTCTCTGCGCTGATTCCCGGGGAAGACAAATTCCCCTACACCATGCGCGTGGTGAGCGACATCCTGGAATCCAACGGTTCCAGCTCGCAGGCCACCACCTGCGGCGCATCGCTGGCGCTGATGGATGCCGGCGTGCCGATGACCGAGCACGTGAGCGGAATCGCCATGGGCCTGGTTCTGGAAGGCAAGAATTACGCCATCCTTACCGACATTGCGGGCGCCGAAGATCATTACGGCGACATGGATTTCAAAGTGGCCGGCACGCGCGCGGGCATCACCGGGCTGCAAATGGATATCAAAGTTCCGGCGGTCACCATCGCCATCATGAAAGAGGCGCTGGAGCAGGCGCGGCGCGGCCGTTTGCACATCCTCGACAAGATGTATGAGGCCCAGCCGAAAGCCAACGCCAACATTTCGCAGTATGCGCCGCGCATCTATACGCTGCACATTCCGACCGATAAGATTCGCGACGTGATTGGACCCGGCGGCAAGGTGATTCGCGGGATCATCGAGCAGACTGGCGTGAAGATCGACGTGGAAGACGACGGCACCGTTCATGTCGCCTCCGCCGACGAGGCATCGGCCAACAAGGCGATCCAGATCATTACCGACCTGACCGCGACCGCCGAGGTGGGCAAGACCTACCTGGGCAAGGTGGTCCGGCTGGTGGATTTCGGCGCCTTCGTCGAGATTTTCCCGGGGACCGACGGTCTGCTCCACATTAGCGAGATCGCCGAAAACCGTATCCGCGATGTGCGCGATGAGCTCAAGGAGGGCGACCAGATTCTGGTAAAGGTGCTGGCGCTCGAAGGCAATAAGATCAAGCTCAGCCGCAAGGCGGTGCTCAAAGAGCAACGCGAGAAGCTGGCCAAGGGCAAGTCCCAGGAGTAGATCGGGTCTGCAAGAAACCGGAAGCGCGCCGGGCGGGAATCTCGTCCGGCGCGCTTCTTGCATTTCACGTCGCAAAACAGGGACTGCCACGAATCTCGCCGCCTTTGCGAAGCTGGAGCATACCTCTTGCCTGGGACACGGAGATTAAGGGCAATTCTCACCGCCATGACCCCAGAAAAATGCGCAACTGGTTTTTCCGGTTTTCCCCGCCCCGGCTTCCCGCGATTTTCTACTTGAGCGCTTGCTCGATCTTCTGCCTGATCATGGCGTCATTCGTTTTTGACTCTATCCCGGACAATGCGCCTCGCGCCAGGAGCCGCCTCCCTTCCAACTCGTCGTTTGCAAACGAGATCAGCGCATCCACGGCGGCTTCATCCGCGATCGCCTGCAACCCCCTGACCAAGTCTGGCGCCAACTTCTCCCTGGCAGCCAGCAAACGGGCTACGAAACCTTGAAACTGCCAAGCCTTCAAGCTCATTTGCGTCTCGTCGGTGACCACTTTGCTCTTTGGCCCCCGCTTCCGCGGTCGTAAACATCGGCCTTGACGATCCTCCACCTGTCTCACTAATCCTTCGCCGCCTGCCGGACGCCCGTTCGCGTGGCTTCACGATCCGCTCCTGCGCCGCCATCGAAACAGCAAGGAGTGCGACGCCGGCCACGCGAGTAGGCCTCCAGGGGTCGGGCTACGAAATTCCGAATTCTGCAGCTACGGACTAGGAGTCTCGCAGCCTATCTCCGAACCGCCCCGGAACCCTCAATTGATCTCGATCCGCACTGGTGGAGTGATGCATTCGCCGACAGCGATGCTCACGTCACACATCCCTATGGGTATCTCCGCGGGCAGAAGCGCATTCACCTGTCTCAGGCCAGCCCGGTCCGGCTCCGATACGAAGACGCTCGGCAGGGTGCTTCCGCCCAGGTGGACCCAAACCTCAGACTGTTCGCATGGGGTAGGTAGCCCACGAACCCAGACTGAGATAGCGCCTCCCCCGGGGCGACTCCGGATTTGGTTTCGTTCCCAAGTCTTCCCATCGGTGACAATTTCGATTCTGAAATCGCCTCCGGGCGGGTCCCCGAGAATCCGCGAGTGCCGCTCTGCTTCATTCACCCCAATGCCAATCCGTGCCGTGTTGCTGTAGGCGCTGTCCCGAACTCTCAGCCGAACACCCTGCCATCCGTTGCCAATACCAGGAGGCAGTTTCACAATCGCGTGCCAGCCGTCTCCGCCAGTGCTGTATAGCACCGCGGGGCGCGCTGCGTACTCGCCAATCTCGGGAAACACGTCCTCCTCTGAAAGGTCCGTATGGGGTGTCTTAAACCAAATCGAAACGTAGTCGTCACTTACACGGGAAAATGTATGCTCGCATGAAACGCTGTTTTCAGCGCACACAACATACGGCGCCGGCCCGTCCCCCCCGTATCCCATTTTCGATGGCAGATTACGTGCGCACGATTGTCGATTACACTTCCCAGTTGCACTCGAACAAATCCGGCGGCGCGACAAAAAGACAGTAAGCAAGCGCTGTTCGGTCCGACCCAATTGTCGAACTGACCGCACAATTCCGTCTTCTCATAGAACTCCATGCAGGGCCTTGCCGCCGGATTCGAGCCATCGTCTGTGACATATGACTCGATGCACACCAGATCCGTGCCCAGCGCGCACACACGCTCAAGCGCCAGTAGCGGGTGCTTCAGATGATAGAGCACGCCAAAGAACAGAACTACATCAAAGTGTCCGTACTCCTCCTCGCGCAGGTCATAAACATTGGCAACACGGTAGTCGATGTTCGACCCCAGGAGTTGCCGGGCGAGGAGAAGTTTTTCATTTAGAACCACGTCGATCGCAACTACAGAGGCGCCTCGTTTTTCCATCTCAAAACTGAACCAGCCGTCCCAGGCGCCAATGTCCAGCACGCGTTTTCCCCGAAGATCCTCAGGTATCGGGAATTGCTGAAGTCGGGCGTGCAATTGAGCTGGACTCTGCAGGCCGGGAATGACCTCGCCGTTCGTGAGTTCGATACTGTGATACCAGCCCAACGATCGAAGTCTGGCAATCTGCCGCCAGGTTTCCTCCGTAACGGCTGGGTTGCTGGCTTTCATGTCTCCAATAGTAACGCGCCGCCGTCGGACTTGACACGAATTTCGCCGCCTTTGCGAAGCTTCGTGCCTGTGCCGGCATCCCCCGCCAAGCCTCGTGTTATAGTCTTCGAGATTGATGGTACTCATACGGAACCAGACACGCGGCACCGTTTTGGGCGACGCCGTCGATCTCGCCGACACCAGCGAAAAGCGGCGTACCGGCCTGCTCAAGCATGAACGCCTGGAACCGGGACACGGGCTTTGGATCGTGCCTTGTGAATCGGTCCACACGTTCTTTATGAAGTTTCCCATCGACCTGGTGTACGTCGACAAGCGGCACAAAGTGCGAAAGGTGAGGCACTCGGTTGCGCCGTGGCGGATGTCGGCATGCCTGTTGGCGCATTCGGTGATTGAGCTGCCGGCGGGCACGGCCAAACAGTCGGGAACTCAGCCGGGGGATGAGCTGGCCGTTGAGCAAATCACGCCCGCCTTCATTCCGCCTCATTGTTAAGCCCGCGCTAACTCTCCACTAAGAACGTCAAGACGCAGCTCCCTTCGCAACGGCACAGGCGGCCCTCCCGTCCCAAAGGAAGATGATGCTTTCCACCGTCGCCCCGCCAGCCTTGGCTTCCTGCCAGGAACCTGCCATATTTGAATTGAGTAGCGAAAAATCGAGTGCAGGAATGAGTTCGCGCATTCTGCTGATTGAGGACGAACCCGGACTGGTCGTCACCGTAACCGACCTTCTGGCGATGGAAGGGTACCAGGTGGAGTCGGCGCCCGACGGTGAGTCCGGATTCGCGCGCGCCTCCACCGGCGAGTTCGATCTCATCCTGCTGGACGTCATGCTGCCGCGCAAAATGGGCTTCGATGTCTGCCGCGAACTGCGGCAGCGCGGCGTGGACACCGCCATCCTGATGCTGACCGCCAAATCGCAAGTAACCGACCGTGTGGTGGGTCTCAAACTCGGCGCGGACGATTATCTCACCAAGCCCTTCGATCCGGCGGAGTTGCTGGCCCGCGTCGAAGCGCTGCTGCGCCGCGTGCGCAAGGAAAAGCGGGTGCCCGTCCGGACTTTCCAGTTCGGCGACGTGGAGATCGATTTCGAACGCGCGGAGGCGCGCAAAGGCGGCCGGCCCGTAAGCATGGCTGCCAAAGAGCTGCAGCTCCTGCGATACCTGGTGGACCATCGCGAGCGCGTGGTGATGCGCGACGAGATCCTGCAAAACGTCTGGGAATATAACAGCGGAGTCTCTTCCCGCACCATCGACGTGCATGTGGCCTGGCTGCGCCAGAAACTGGAAGACAGTCCGCAGAATCCCGTTCACATTCAAACCATTCGCGGGAAGGGTTACCGGTTTACGGCTTGAGTATGACTGAGACTCGCCTGCACGGATGGTGGTCGTGGGCGTCGGTGAGCTTGCTGGTGCTGTTGTGCGGCGTGGTAGCCGTGCTGCAATACCGGTGGATCGGCGAAATCAGCGGAGCGGAGCGCCAGCGGCTTCGGGAACAGTTACAGACCAAGCTGGCCGCGGTGCGCCGCGACTTTTCCAACGAACTTTCCGAGTCCTGCGCCGCCATGGTCCCGGACACCGCACTGATCGAGCACGCCGGACGTGAGGCGGCTTACGCGATTCAATACCCCAAGTGGAAACAGACGCACGCCGCGATGTTCCGGCGCATCGCGCTGGCCGTGCCGCGGGGTGGTGCGCTGGCTTTCTACGACCTGGATTTGCAGTCCGGCCGCCTTTCGCCCGCGGACTGGCCGGCCGGATGGGACAGCATCCGCGAGCGCCTGGCCGCCCGGCTGACCGGCGCGGCCTCACCGCCGGCGCTGGCCCCAACGGTCCTCGAACTGCCTCGCTTTGATTCAAGTCCCGGCAACGGACTTCAGGAGCGCGAATGGCTGCTCTTCGATCTGGACATGGATTACGTTCGCCGGACGATGATTCCCGAACTCCTGACGCGCTACCTCGGGGATTCCGGAAAAGTGGACTTCGATGCTGAAATTATCGCGGGCCAGGCGCCCGCGCAGTTGATCTATCCAGCCACCTCATCGGCTAATGGCCGCATTGGGAAGACCGCCGACGCATCGGTGACGTTGCTGGATGGTATGGATGGTCCAGGCAGCGGACGGGGTGGCCCCGGCGGCCCGCCGCCCGACAACGGATTTCGCGGCGCTCCCTCGCCCGATTTTCGGAGTGGCAACCCCGCGCGGGGCTTCCGCGGCTCGCCGCCCGCGCGCTTCATGCCGCGCCCCTTGCTCAGCGGCCCCGCCTGGTTGCTGCTGGTGCGCCACAAGGCTGGGTCGCTCGAAGCGCTGGTGGAGCGGGCGCGTGTGCGCAACCTGGCGATTTCGGCCGGCCTGCTGTTGCTGATTGTGGCCACCGTCGCGATGCTGGTCCGATTCTCGCGCCAGGCCCAGCGCCTGGCGGAACTGCAAATGAGCTTCGTCGCGGGTGTCTCGCATGAGCTGCGAACTCCTTTGACCGTGATTCGCACCGCGGCCTTCAATCTTCGCGGCAAGCTGGCTCAACAGCCCGGCCAGGTGGAGCGCTACGGAACACTGATCCAGGACGAGAGTCAGAAGCTGACCGCGCTGGTCGAGCAAGTTCTCGAATTCGCCGAGGCCGAAGCCGGCGCGGCCATGCGCCAGCGCGAGCCGGTTCCCGTCGCGGAGTTGATTGAACAGAGCCTGCAATCCAGCCGGGCGCTGACGGAAAAGGCCGGCGTCGTCCTGGAAAAGCAGATCGCGCCCGGCCTGCCCTGCATCCTGGCCGACGAAATGGCCATGCGGCACGCCTTGCAGAACCTCATCGACAACGCGTTGAAGTACGGCGCCGCCGGCAGCCACTGGGTCGGCATCTCGGCGCGCGCCGTCGCGGATGGCGCCGCGCAGGCGGTGGAAATCACCGTGGCCGACCGCGGGCGCGGCATTCCGCGCGACGAGCAGAAACACATCTTCGAGCCGTTCTTCCGCGGCCGCAACGCAGTGGCCGATCAGATTCATGGAACCGGGCTGGGCCTCGATATCGTCAGAAAAATTGTAGAAGCCCACGGCGGCTCCATTCGCGTAAGGAGCACGCCGGGCCAGATCACCGAATTCACGGTGCGGATTCCCGCGGCGCCCGCCCCTGATGCGACCCCTTCTGCTAAGGGCGCGTAAAGATCGCGTTAAGAACGTCAAGACTGCTCTCGCGCGGGAAACCTTTCCCTGTTTTTTCGTCACCTTCTATATAGGGCCGTGACGAGGGACCAAGGAAATATGACCGCAAAACGCATTTGGATTCACCTGAGCAGGCTGGCCGCAGTCGGGATAAGCGCATCCGCGCTGGTGGCTTCCGAGTTACACGGCACCGTGAAGTGCGCCGGCTTGCCATTTCCCGGCGTGACCGTGACAGCCACGCGGAACGACCAGAAAGTGGTCACGACCACCGACGCGCAAGGCGCATTCCGTTACCCCGAATTGGCCGATGGCGTTTGGACCATCGAAGTCGAGATGCTGGGCTTCGAGAAGCTCACGCGGCAAGTGGGGGTGGCGCCCGATGCACCCAGCGCCGATTGGACGTTGAAGTTTCTTTCCGAAGCGGAGCTGTCCGCGAGTTTGGATTCCGAAGCGGCGCCGGGGCCAGGCGCTCCGCCGGTTGCGCGTCCGCTTCCGCAGGCAGGTGTTGCGCCGGAGAACTCCGCGCCGGACCGCAGTCAGCGCGCGCCCGCACGGAATGCAGCCGTCGCCTCCCAATCGAACGGATTCCAGCAGCTCGCTGTTACCCAATCCGCCGATGCCGCCGCTGGGACCGCGGACGCCATCAAGACCGAGGAGATCGCCGACCTGAGCCAGAGCACGGCCAATTCCTTCATCGTGCAAGGCAGCATGAGCAGCGCCCTCGGCATGAGCCAGCAAAATGACTGGGGACCTCCCGGCATGGGACCTGGCGGTCCCGGCATGATGGCTGCCGGTGGACCCCCCGGCGCCGGTGGCGATGGCGTGAACCTGACGCAAGCCGGCGGCCGCGGCGCTCCCGGCGTTGGTGGCCCGGGCGGTGGTGGCCCTCCCGGCGGCGGTGGTCCCGGTGGTGGTCCGGGTGGTGGTGGACCTCCCGGCATGGGACCTGGCGGTTCCGGCGGTGGCCCTCCCGGCGGCCGCGGCGGTCCCGACTGGCAAGGCCGGCCCAACGCCATGGCCTTCGGCAACGGACGCCAAGATCCGCGTAACATGTACATGTTCGGCGCGAATTTCAGCCTGGATAATTCCGCGCTCGACGCGCGCACCTTTTCGGTCACTGGCGCCGATCTGGCCAAACCGGCCTACGCCGCCGGCCGCGGCGGTGTCATGGTAGGCGGGCCGTTGCGCATTCCCAAACTGGTGAGCGCTCAAAGGCGCATAATGTTCACATTCAATTACGAGTTCCAGCGAAACCGCACCGGCACTACCTCCAATCCCGTGAACATGCCCACCGCGCTCGAACGCAGCGGCGATTTTTCGCAAACTCTGGTCTCGGGATCGCCGGTAGTGATCTACGATCCCACTATCGGCGCGCCGTTCCCCAACAACGTGATCCCCCAGACGCGCATCAGCGCCGCCGCCAAAGCGCTGCTGGCGTACTTTCCCAATCCCAACCTTCCGTTTGCCGCGCGCAACTATCAGACCTCCATGAATGGGCGGAATAACTCGCAGAACATCAACTCGCGAATCTCCAACTTGCGCATCGGCAGCAAGAATCGTTTGAATTTCGGCATCGGGTATCAGCAGAGCGACAGCCTGACGCCCAATCTCTTCCAGTTCGTCGACACCGGCTCCGGACAGGGATTAAACGCCAACCTGGCCTGGTCGCGCAATTTCACGGCCAAGCTGACCAACAACCTGCAGTACTCCTTCAGCCGCATGCGCCAGACCGCTACGCCCTATTTCGCCGATAAGACCAATGTGGCGGCGGCCCTTGGCATCGCGGGCACGTCCCAGGACCCGCTCGATTGGGGACCGCCCAACCTGAGCTTCACGAACTATGGCAGCCTGAGCGATGGCAACTATTCGCTCAACCGCAACCAGACCAGTTCCGTTGGCGACAGCCTTTCCTGGGTCCACGGCGCGCACAATTTCATGTTCGGCGGCGACTTCCGGCGGCAGCAGTTCAATCAAATCGCGGACAGCAATGGACGCGGCACGTATTCCTTCACTGGTTCTGCCACCAGCAAACTGGTGGACGGCGTGGCCCAAAGCGGCACGGGCTACGATCTGGCCGATTTTCTGCTCGGCATGCCCTCCACCAGTTCCATTCGCTATGGCGACCCCGACAAGTATTTTCGCGGCGCGGGCTACGACGTCTTCGTGAACGACGATTGGCGCATCGCTCCCCGCTTCAGCCTCGTGCTGGGCCTTCGTTGGGAATTCGCGACGCCCGTCACCGAACTTTACAACCGGCTAGTCAACCTCGTGGCCGCGCCCGGCTTCTCCGCCGTCACTGCGGTGGTGCCGGGAGAAAGCGCTCCATACTACGGCTCGCTTCCGGACGCGCTGATTCGTCCGGACCGTAATAATTTTTCGCCGCGTTTGGGGATCGCCTGGCGGCCTCTCACCAAGGGCTCGCTGGTAGTGCGCGCCGGATACGGCGTCTACTACAACACCTCCGTCTACAACCTTCTGGCCGCCAATATGGCGCAGCAGCCGCCTTTTGCCGAATCCTTGAGCGTCTCCAGTTCAACTGCCAATCCCCTGAGTATTCAGAACGGCTTCCTGGGAGCTGCTTCTCTTTCCAGCACCAGCACCTACGCGGTCGATCCCAATTACCGCATTGGTTATGCGCAGACCTGGAATCTTTCCGTGCAGCACGACCTTCCGCTTTCCATGTTCGCCACTATCGGCTACCTGGGCACCAAGGGAACGCGCCTCGACCAGCAGTTCATTCCCAATTCCGTCGCGCCCGGCGCCGTGGAATCCACTCTGCCCCACGATTTCACGTATGAGACTTCCAACGGCAATTCCATTTACCACGCCGCACAGTTTCAGTTGAACCGCCGGTTTCACAGCGGCATGATGTGGCACGCCGCCTACCAGTTTTCAAAATCCATCGACGACGCCGGCACCGGCGGCCGCGGCCAGGGCAACACCCCGGTGGCGCAGAACTGGCTGGACCTTTCAGCCGAACGCGGCCTTTCCGGCTTCGATGCGCGCCACAACCTCAGCCTCCAGCTTCAATACAGCAGCGGCATGGGGATGGGCGGCGGCACGTTGCTCGGCGGCTGGAAGGGCGCGCTGCTGAAGGAATGGACCGTCAGCGCCAACCTCAATCTCCATTCCGGCAATCCCTCCACCGCCACCGTGGGCGGCAGCCTCTCGCAAGTCAGCGGCACGGCGGTTTCCAATACCCTGCGCGCGGAAGCCACCGGTCTATCGATCGAATCTCCCGGGCAGCTTTTCAATACCGCCGCGTTCACTCAACCGGCCTCGGGCACTTGGGGCGACGCCGGCAGGGACACCATTCCCGGACCCACCATCTTTTCCCTCGATGCATCGCTCGGACGCATCTTTCGTATCGGCGAGCGGCGCAGCGTCGATTTGCAGATTCAGTCTCAGAACGTTTTGAATCGCGTCACCATCACCAGTTGGGGAACCGTCCTGGGCTCCAACACCTACGGCCTGGCGGCCAACGCCGCGGCCATGCGTAAAGTGACCCTCAGCTTGAGGTTCAGGTTCTAAGCCATGCGAATGCTATTCACCGCCGTTTTCCTGGCGCAGTTGGGATCCCTGGCGCAGCAGACTCCGCCCGCTGCGTCGAAAGCCCCCACCAGGTTCCAAACCACCACCCAGTTGGTCGTCGTCAACGTTTCGGCGAAGACCAAAAGCGGACAACCCCTCACTGGCCTAAAGGCTTCCGATTTCGCCGTGACCGAAGACGGCAGGCCGCAGCAGATCAAGGTGTTCGAGTTCCAGCAACTGGAGAACACCGTCCTGCCGCCGCCCGCCCTGGCGCCGCGCGAGCCCGCTGCATCCGCCACTCCGAAATCCGCCAAGCCGGCGATTGCGCCGGCCATCGCGCCGGCTCCGCCCGGCGAGGTCAAGTACCGGGACAAGCGCCTGTTGGTCTTGTTCTTCGATCAGGCCGGCATGCCGGTTGCCGATCAGTTGCGCGCGCAACAGGCTGCCTTGAAGTTCCTGAACACTGGAATCACCACCTCGGATCTGGTTTCGGTGATGACCTACACCACCGATCTCAACGTGCTTCTGGATTTCACCGACGACCGCGACCACCTGGTGAAGACTATCAAAAGCCTGGTCGTGGGCGATGTCGGCATGACCAACGGCGACACCGGAGCCGACAGCGAAAGCGACACCGGACCCGCCTACACGCAGGATGACAGCGAGTTCAACATCTTCAACACAGACCGCAAACTCGCCGCGCTGGAATCGGCCGTCAAAATGCTCGGCGGTCTCCCGGAAAAGAAGGCCCTGGTCTATTTCGCCAGCGGCATGACCCTCACCGGCATCGACAACCAGGCGCAACTGCACGCCACCGTCAACGCCGCCATCCGCGGCAACGTGGCCTTCTATCCCGTGGACGCGCGTGGACTGGTGGCTTCGGCTCCGCTCGGTGACGCCACCCAGGCATCCCAGGGAGGCCAGGGCATGTACTCCGGAAGCTCCCAGCGCACTACCCAATCCAACTTCCAAGGCCAGCAGGAGTCGCTCTACACGCTGGCCTCCGACACCGGCGGCAAGACCCTGCTCGACCAGAACGATCTTTCGCTCGGCATCGCGCAGGCCCAAAAAGATATGGCGAGTTACTACATCCTCGGTTATTACAGCAGCAATGCGGCGCTCGACGGCCGCTTCCGACGCATTGTAGTCGAGGTCAAGCAGAATGCCACGGCTAAGCTGGATTACCGCAGTGGTTACTTCGCCTCTAAGGAATTCAGGAAATTCGACTCTTCCGAGCGCGAGCGCCAATTGCAGGAGGCGCTGATGCTGGGCGATCCCGTGACCGATCTTACCCTGGCCCTGGAAGTAAACTACTTCCGCCAGGCGCGCGACCGGTACTTTGTTCCGGTGTCCGTGAAAATTCCCGGAAGCGACATTGAACTGGCCAGGAAGAGTGGCGCGGAGAGCACCCGCCTCGATTTCATCGGCGAAATCAGGGACTCCAAGGGCGCCCTCGCCGGGACGGTCCGTGATGACATCACCGTGAAGCTGAAAGGCGAGTCCGCCGGCCAGCTCTCCAAACACAACCTGGAGTACGATACCGGCTTTACCTTGCAGCCGGGATCTTATTCTCTAAAATTCCTCGCGCGGGAAAATGAGACCGGTAAGATGGGCACTTTCGCGACTAACTTTACGGTTCCCGATCTTACTGCCAGCCAGCAGTATCTGCCCATCAGTTCCGTGGTGCTGAGCTATCAGCGCGAGGCGTTGGATACCGCGGTGGCTACGGCGGAAAAAGATAAGAAGCTGATTGCCGCCAATCCGCTGGTCCAGGACCGCCAGAAGCTCATTCCCAGCGTGACCCGCGTCTTCCGCAAAGACCAGGACCTCTACGTCTATCTGGAGGCCTACCAGCCGGGTGCGGAAAAGACGCAGCTCATGGTGGCGACGGTCAGCTTTTATCGCGGCGGCGTGAAAGCGTTCGAAAGCGCCCCGTTGAAGGTGTCGGACGGACTGACCAAAGCCAAGGCTGTGCCCATGCGTTTCAGCCTGCCGCTCACAAAATTGCAGTCCGGTAGGTACACCTGCCAGGTGAGTGTGATCGAGCCCGGCGCGCAGAAATTCGCGGTCTGGCGATCCCCCGTGGTTGTGTTGCCCGCCACGGAATAAGGCGGCATGGTACTCCCCTTAACAATTCTTTACCTCGATGCCTCTCTTGAGCCATGAGCGTTCCACGCAGCCGTCGCGTCAAATCTCATATGAGCGACAGTGATTTGGTCCCTGTGTCTTCTTTCCCGGTGGCTTCTCCCGGTCATTTTCGCGAAGATCTCGAAGCCGCGCGAGAGATCCAAAGTCGCCTTCTGGTTTGCCGGCAGCCGCACCTCGATGGCCTCGATTATTTCGGCGACTGCCGGCCCGCCGGCGAAATTGGCGGGGACTTCTTCGACTTTCTCCCCTTGCCTGCCGGCGGGTTGGCGGTCGCCGTGGGCGATGTCTCCGGGCACGGCATTGGTTCGGCCATCCTGATGTCCGGATTACAGGCCTTCCTGCGCGGTCTCACGGCCCGCGGGTGCGGAGAGATCGCCGGCGTGGTCGAGGAACTCAACCGCGCGGTTCACCTGACCGCGCCCGATAACTTTTATGCCACGTTATTTTATGCCCACTTCGACCCGCTGCGCCGCCAGTTGCACTACGTCAGCGCGGGCCATGAACCGGCCCTGTTGCTGCGCGGGCGCACCGCCTGCATATACCGGCTGGAATCGACTGGTACTGTGCTGGGACTCACCGATCACTCGCGCTTCGGCCGGCGCACCATTTCGATCGAAGCCGGCGACGTGCTGGTGGCCTACACCGACGGCATTACCGATGCCACCGATGCCGCCGGCCGCGAGTGGACCGAGGCCGGCGTCCGGCAGGTACTCGAACGCCAGCCCAGTGCCCGGGCATCCGATCTGGTCGGCTTGATCATGGATGAGGTGGATCGCTTTGCCGGCCACGCCGGCCACGCCGACGACCGCACCGCCGTCGCCGTGCGCTTCACCGGAATGCTGGAGCGCGCCATCCCCCAGGAAGATAGTATCGAACTGGCTTTCGCCGCCGCCTGAGCTGTCCGCCGCCCCTACCGCATGGCGTAGGAACTCAGCACCTTCATATAGTTGACGCGCTCGAAGGCGCCGGTTTGTGGGGCCGAATTGCGGCTCATGCTCCCCTGCATCTGTTTGATCGAGTCGTACTCGTGCTCGCCCATCCAGATCAGCAGTTCGGTCGATAGCGTGTCCAGGTAGCCGATGCCGCGTTTCAGCAGCGCCGACGTCATCATCGCCACCCGTGCGCCGGCCATCATGGCCTTAATCACATCCGTATGGCTGTGGACTCCGCCGGTCAGCGCCAGGTCGGCCTTGATGTTGCCGTAAAGCACCGCGATCCAGTGCAGGCGCAGCAGCAGGTCGTGCGAATTGCTCAGGATCAGGTTGGGCACCACTTCCAGCGCTTCCAGGTCGAAATCCGGCTGGTAGAAACGGTTGAAGAGCACCAGGCCGTTCACGCCGGTCGCATCCAGCTTGCGCGCCATGTTCGCCATCGAGCTGAAATACGGCCCCAGTTTCACGGCCACCGGAAACTTTACTTCCCGCTTCACGGTGGTCACCAGGTCGATGTACTTCTGTTCCACCTGTTCGCCGGTGATATCCGGACCGTTGGGAATGTAATAGATGTTCAGCTCCAGCGCATCGGCGCCGGCCTGTTCCATCTGTTTGGCGTAGTTCACCCATCCGCCCTGGGAGGTCCCGTTGAGGCTGGCGATGATGGGGATCTTGACGGCCTGCTTGCACTTCGCAATGTGCGTCAGGTATCCCTCGGGCCCCATCACGCGCCGCGTCAGTTCCGGGAAATGCGTCACCGATTCGGCGCCGACTTCCGAACCGGCCTCGATGTATCGGTCCAGCTCATCGCTCTCGTGCTCGATCTGTTCCTCGAACAACGAGTGCAGCACCACCGCTGAGGCGCCCGCATCTTCCAGATGGCGGACGTTGCCGACGTCCTCGCAGATCGGCGAAGACGATGCCACCAGCGGGTTCTTCAGCTTCAGCCCCAGATAGGTGGTGGACAGATCGATGCTTTTACTGAGGTCGATCATTTTTTAACCTCCGCGCCGTTATAGGGTTCGTGCGCCATGTAGTCGTATAGCTTCCAGTGGCTGGCCACATCCTCTTGCGCCAGCTCCAGCAGCTTCTTGGCTTCTTCCGGATTGCTCTTCACTAGCATGGTGTAGCGGGTTTCGTTGTAGATGTATTCCTTCAGCGTGATGGAAGGAGCGCGCGAATCCAGTTGGAAGGGGTTCTTGTGTTGCGCCACCAGATCGGGGTTAAAGCGGAACAGCGGCCAGTAGCCGGAATTCACCGCCGCCTTCTGTTGCTCCATACCCTTCGTCAGGTCATAACCGTGCGCAATGCAGTGGCTGTATGCGATGATCAGCGACGGCCCGTGGTAGGCTTCCGCTTCCAGGAAGGCTTTCACCGTGTGCATGTCGCTCCCTCCCATGGCCACGCGCGCCACATACACGCTGCCGTAGCTCACCGCCATCATGGCCAAGTCCTTCTTGCCCGTCGGTTTGCCGCCGGCCGCGAATTTCGCCACGGCGCCGCGCGGTGTGGATTTCGAGGCTTGCCCGCCGGTGTTGGAGTAGACTTCGGTGTCGAGCACCAGGACGTTGACGTTCCGGCCGGATGCCAGCACGTGGTCCAGCCCGCCGTACCCGATGTCGTACGCCCAGCCATCGCCGCCCAATATCCAGACGCTCTTTTTCACCAGCGCATCCGCCAGCGTGCTCAGGTCGCGCGCTTCGGAAGTGTGGATTCCCGACAGCTTCTCTCGTAACTGTTTCACCCGCTCGCGCTGCGCGAAAATACCCTGCTCGGTCTTTTGATCGGCGTTGAGGATGGCCTGCGCCAGGTTCTCGCCAATCGCAAATCCCAGCCGCCAGACCAGCTCGCGGGCGTATTCCTGTTGCTTATCAATGGCCAGCCGCATTCCCAGGCCGAACTCGGCATTGTCTTCGAACAGTGAGTTCGACCACGCCGGTCCCCGGCCCGCTTCGTTCTGGCAGTAAGGTGTAGTCGGCAGGTTGCCGCCGTAGATCGAGGAGCAGCCGGTGGCGTTCGCAATCAGCATCCGGTCGCCGAAAAGCTGCGTCATCAGCTTGATGTAGGGGGTCTCGCCGCAACCTGAGCAGGCGCCCGAGAATTCAAACAGCGGCCGCAGCAGTTGCACGTCCTTCACCTGGCTCGCGGAGAGCGCCGCGCGCTCGGTTTCCGGGATCTTCAGGAAGAACTCCCAATTGGCCGCTTCGCTTTCGCGCCGCGGCGGCTGCTCCACCATGTTGATGGCCTTGTGCTTCGCTTCGCTCTTGCTCTTGGCCGGGCAGATCTCCACGCACAGCGTGCAGCCGGTGCAATCCTCCGGCGCCACCTGCAGCGTATACTTGCGGTCCTGCATGTCCTTCCAGCGGGCCGGAACGGATTTGAAGGTGGCGGGCGCGCCCGCCAGTTGCTTCTCGTCGTACACCTTGGCGCGGATCACGCCATGCGGGCAAACCAGCACGCACTTGCCGCACTGGATGCACAGCCCTTCGTCCCACTCGGGGATTTCCAGCGCGATGTTCCGCTTCTCCCATTGCGACGTGGAAACCGGGAACGTGCCGTCGATGGGCATGGCGCTCACGGGCAGATCGTCGCCTTCCCCCGCCACGATTTTGGCCGTGACCTTCTGGACGAAGTCCGGCGCTTCCACTGGCACGGGCCGCCGCAGGTCGAACAGCGACGTAACTTTCTCCGGCACCTTCACCTGGTGCAAATGGCCCAGCGCCGCATCCACCGCCGCGAAATTCTTTTTCACCACGCTCTCGCCGCGCTTGCCGTAAGTCTTCTCGATGGAGTGCTTGATGGCGGCGATGGCTTCCTCGCGCGGCAACACGCCGCTGATGGCGAAAAAGCAGGTCTGCATGATGGTGTTGACGCGCCCGCCCATGCCTGTCTGGTGGGCCACGTCGTAGCCGTCAATCACATAGAACTTCAGTTTCTTTTCGATGATCTGCCGCTGTACCGTCCGCGGCAGGTGATCCCACACGTCCTCCGGCCCGTACGTGCTGTTCAGCAGGAACGTGGCGCCCTTCTCGGCGGCCTTCAATACGTCCAGCCGCTCCAGAAACGAAAACTGGTGGCAGGCCACGAAATTCGCCTTGGAAATCAGGTAGCTCGAGCGCAGCGGCCGCGGTCCGAAGCGCAGGTGCGAGGTGGTGATGGCGCCCGATTTCTTCGAGTCGTACACGAAGTAGCCCTGCGCGAAGTTATCGGTTTCCTCGCCGATGATCTTGATCGAGTTCTTGTTGGCGCCCACCGTGCCGTCCGCTCCCAGGCCGTAAAACATCGCCCGCACGGTGCCCGGCACTTCCGTGGAAAACTCGGGGTCGTAATCCAGGCTGGTGTGCGTCACGTCGTCCAGGATTCCCACCGTGAAGTGGTTCTTGGGCGATTTCTTCGCCAGTTCGTCGAATACCCCTTTCGCCATGGCCGGCGTGAATTCCTTGGAGGCCAACCCGTACCGGCCGCCAATCACCTTCTTGCTGACGCCCATTTCCGATAGTGCCGTGACCACGTCGCAATACAGCGGCTCGCCCGTCGCGCCCGGCTCCTTGGTGCGCTCCAACACCGCCATCGATTTCACCGATGCCGGCAGCGCCTTGACGAAAGCTTCCACATCGAACGGCCGGTAGAGCCGCACCTTCAGGAGACCCACCTTCTCGCCCGCCGCAACCAGGGCGTCCACCGCCTCATGCGTCACGTCCGCGCCGGAGCCCATCATGATCACGATGCGCTCCGCGTCCGGCGCGCCAACGTAGTCGAACAGGTGGTACTGCCGCCCCACAATCTTGGCGAACTTGTCCATGGCGTTCTGCACAATGGTGGGGGCCGCCAGGTAGTACGGATTTCCCGCTTCCCGCGCCTGGAAGTAGACGTCCGGGTTCTGCGCCGTGCCGCGCAGCACCGGCCGGTCCGGGTTGAGCGAGCGGTTGCGGTGCGCAGCCACCAGATTGTCGTCGATCATGGCCCGCAAATCGTCCGGGGTCAGTTGTTCCACCTTGGCGACTTCATGCGACGTGCGGAAACCGTCGAAAAAGTGCAGGAACGGCACGCGCGATTCCAGGCTGGCTGCCTGTGCGATCAGCGCCATATCCATCACTTCCTGCACTGAGTTCGAGCTCAGCATGCCGAAGCCCGCGGCCCGCACCGCCATGACGTCGCTGTGATCGCCAAAAATGGATAGTGCATGCGTAGCTACCGCGCGCGCCGCGATGTGAAACACCGTGGCCGTGAGCTCCCCGGCGATCTTGAACATATTCGGGAGCATCAACAGCAGGCCCTGCGACGCTGTAAACGTGGTGGAGAGCGCTCCTGCCTGCAACGCGCCGTGCAGCGCGCCGGCCGCCCCGCCTTCGCTCTGCATCTCGATCACCGTCGGCACGGTGCCCCAGATGTTGGTCTTCTGCTCGGCGGACCACTGGTCCGCCCACTCCCCCATGTTGGAAGATGGCGTAATGGGATATATCGCGATTACTTCGTTAATCTGATGTGCTACGTATGCGGCTGCCTCGTTACCGTCGATCGTGACCTTCGGCCGAGTGGTGGATGAGCTAGTCAACTCTCCCCTCCTTACCAGTATGGGATTCACTTCCTTAAGCCATATTATAAGATCTTTATGTCGTAAAAATCTACAGGCACTTGGGTCCGAAATGCAGAATTATCCAAATCCATTGAAACAGTTGGAGTTGTAGGGCGGTCAATGCTGGCCGCAGCCGACCTTCAGGCTGGCCGCGTGGCACGGGCCCCGGCAATCACCGAGATTCCCGACGCAAGCGTCTGGCTCAAGCGCACTTGATCCCCACTATTGCCGATGCGTACCAGCAGAGAGGCGTTACGAGTTCCCGCGTCGACTGTGATTGCCATTCCCGGCCTCAGCCCCAGACGTGACACCTCACGAAGAACGGAGGGATCGCGGTCCGACACGCTGCTGATTACCGCTGGTATACCACATGCCCATCTTGATAACAGTACTTCTTGCCGGGCCGGTAGCGCCCCGCTTCGCTCGGGGATCAGGTGCCCATGTGGGTCCGTTTCCGGGTCTCCCAATTTCGCGGCGATCCGATCTTCAAGCTTCTCTGAAATGAAATGTTCCAGCCGCTCCGCCTCCTCGTGAACTTCGTCCCAGGAATAGTCGAGGAAATCATGGAGGAATCGCTCCAGCAGGCGGTGATGGCGGAGAACCTCCAAAGCGCGCAGCTTCCCATTCGCTGTCAAACGCACGCCGCGGTGCTTTTCGTATTTTACAAACGACGGCTTTTGCGCTGCGAGCTTTTGGAGCATACCGGTCACCGATGCGGCACGGATGCCGAGATGCTGCGCGAGGGCGTTGCTGGTCACCCGCTCCTCTTCAGGTCCGGCCAGCTCCAGCACCGCTTTCAAATAGTCGTCTACAGATTCCGTGGTGTATGGCCCGTGTTTTCTAGGTGGCACTAAACTTGAGAATACTCTTGTCTGCGGCCGGCTGCATTTGGACGAATCCGTTTGCTCCATGTTCGTTGGTACCTCCGGGCGAATCGCTGCCGTCGATTGACGGCGCGCAGGTGATGTGCTTAAATTAGGTATGCCTAAATTCCGGCCCCGCCATCTGGCCATTCTGCTCCAGCCGCTGGCGTTCCTGGCCTTGGTTTTGGTGCTGCGTGTTCCGGTGATGGCTCAGGGCGAGACGACCAGCGCGATTGTTGGGGCGGTCACTGATCCTGCCGGCGCGGCAATCCCCGCCGCGACCGTGACTTTGACAAGCAGCGAGAATGGCCTAAAGCGATCCGTGAAAACAGACGACGGCGGGCGCTTCAGCTTTCCACAACTCAAGCCGGGAGTGTACTCGGTGAAAGCGGAAGCAAGAGGCTTTGAAGCACAGCAGAACAACGCCGTGCCGGCCGGTCTTGGGCAGAAGCAAACGGTCGATTTCAAGCTCAACATCGCCTCGGCCAGCGAAAGCATCGTGGTGCAAGAGCTGGCGGCTCTGATCAACCCGGAGAATCCCAACACCTCGACCACCCTGACCGCCCGATCGATTGAAGACCTTCCCAATCCGGGTGGCGACATGACGTACCCGCTTCAGTTTGCCGCTGGCGCACTCATCAACACCGCGGGCAGCGGGAACGACTTCGTCGGTGGCACCAACGGCTATGGCAATGTCCAATTCAATGGCCTGCCATCGCTCTCCAACGGATATATCGTGGACGGACTGGAAACCAATGATCCGCTGACCAACCTGAACAGCGGGCTCTCGACCAATCTGGTGCTGGGCCTGAATTCAATCGCGGAGGTGACGGTCAATGCACTCTCCTACGCAGTCGATCAAGGCCGGTATGGCGCTTCCCAGGTCAACTATGTCACCAAATCCGGTACCAATCGGTTTCACGGAAACCTCTACGAGCTTTGGAACGGCTCAAAGTTCGACGCCGCCGATTTCTTTACGAACTCGACGGCCGGAAACCACAAGCCGCGCTCCACGGTGAATCACTTCGGCGGGAGTCTCGGAGGCCCGCTCGTCCAGGACAAGCTGTTTTTCTTCTTCGACTCCGAATGGGTTCGGATTGCGCTCCCGATCGTCACTGCTACGACCGTGCCCACACCGGCATTTCAGGACTATGTACTGGAGCAATTGCCGCGCGGTGGGGTGGACTCCATAACCGGGTCGACCTATCAGCCAGCGCCTCAGCTCGTGCAATTCTACAAAAAGCTCTTCTCCCTGTACGGCAATACCGCCGGGAGTCCGCTCACGGTTCTTGGCTGTCCACTCAACAGCGATGGGACCGCCGCGGGCGGCAGCCCTCCCAATGGAAACGGCTGCGCGAATCGCCAGAGCATCTCACACTCGAGCGATGATCGCGAGCAGGTGCAAACGGCTCGCATCGACTACAACATCGACGCAGCAAACACCACCTGGTTCCGGTTTCAGGCCGACACTGGACTGCAAGCCGCCTATACCGATCCAATCAATCCGCTGTTCAATGCCATTTCTCCGCAACCCCTTTACTCATTCGCATCGGGCTACACGCACGTCTTCTCCGGGCATCTAGTGAACTACTTCAACCCGGCTTTCTCGTGGTACGAGAGCCTGTTCGGGCCAACCGATTTTCCAAAGACCCTGGCGGCGTTTCCCATCGTCCTCCAGGGCGGCGGCGCCAATGCGCCATTCACCACGCTCGGAGGGCTCGACAATACTTGGGTGCAGGGGCGGCGCGCCACGCGTTTCTTTATCAACGACAATCTCGCCTGGGCGGCCGGCTCCCACGAAATCCAGCTCGGGACCAACAACCGGATCTTCCGCCTGAACGACTATGATTTCGGCGAGGGTGTAGTCCCGTTGGTCACCTACACAACCCTGCCGCAATTTATCTACGGTGTTGCATCGACGGCTTCAGAAACGTTCCCGCTCGCCAATTCGCAGCCATACAACTTCCTCAATTTGGATTTCTATGCGCAGGACACATGGAAGGTCACGCGCACGTTGACCTGGACCTTCGGGGTCCGCGACACGTACAATTCAAATCCCCTGAATCCACATAACTCCATGGCGCGCTTCGCCGGGTCCTTCGATTCCATTTCCCACGACGTAAATCAACCGCTGAACCAGGTCATTCGGACCGCGCAGGGGACGGTTTTCGCCGCCACGCCCGCCGCCATCCTCCAGCCGAGAACTGCCATCGCCTGGCAGACCGCGCCACACACGGTGCTGCGTAGCGGCTTTGGCTTGTTCAGCGACATCCTGCCGGGCAGCGTCGTCGATTCCGTGGGCACGAACCCTCCCTATTCGAAGACGTTCCAGGGCGGATTGCTGGGCACGGCAGGGGGAGTGGCAATTGCTCCAGGAGTTCCGAACAGCGCTATTGACGCGACCGCGGCGGCGAATCAGCTTTTCAACTCAGGCTTCGCTCAAGGCCAGCTTTCCTGCGCCTCAAGCCTGGCGAATCCGAGTTCCTGCCTTCCGCCGATTTCGATTACCGCGGTCCCCGATGGCAAGCTCCACGCGCCGTACTTCATGCAGTGGAGCTTTGCGGTGGAACAGCAAATCGGCAACGCCATCAATCTGCGAGTCCAGTATGTGGGCACGCGCGCGGTCAATCAGCCCTATGAGACGCAAGTGAACGGGTATCAGACGGTCTGCGGGGGCTGCTTCGCGCCGTTTCCGTACGGGCAGCCGAAAGATCCCCGCTTCGGCCCGGTGACGCAATTGAGCACCGGTGCGAACAGCCACTACAACGGTCTCCAGTTGACGGCCGGCAAGGCGCTGGGGCACGGCCTTCAGGTTCAGGCCAACTACACCTGGAGCCGCTGCATGGACACGGTCTCGAACGGCGGGTTTCTCCCGTTCGCCGCGGGAGCCATCCTCTCACCGCTGCCGGGTGAGCTAGGCCGCCAATATGGCCCCTGCGACTACGACGTGCGGCAGAATCTCACGGCCCAGTACGTTTACCAACTGCCCATCAATGTCCGGAATCGCATGCTGGCCCGAGCGCTGAACGGATGGCAGATATCCGGTACCGTCTTTTGGCACAGCGGCTTGCCGTTTTCGGTCTTGAGCGCGCCGTATTCCGCCAACGGAAGCGGCATCGTTCAGGGTAGCGGCCCACAGTATGCCAGCGTGGTTCCCGGCGTCCCACTTTACGACCGCAATCCGATCCCCGGCGTGACCCAGCCCGGAACCATGCAGTGGCTCAACCCTGACGCGTTTGTTTCTGCCGTCGATCCGAGCACCGGCGCCTGTGCCGGCGGCGACAGCCCGAAAAATTGCCAGTTCGGCGATCTCGGCCGGAACGCGTTGCGCGGTCCTGATTTCCTCTGGGGCGACCTGTATCTCACCAAGTGGTTTCAAGTAACAGAGCGCGTGAAGCTGCGCATCGACGGTCAACTCTTCAACGTGCTCAATCATCCAAATTTTGGCCTTCCGGTTTTGGGGTACGCGGGGATTCCGGGCAAACCTTCCACCCAGACCGGATTCGGAGCGCTCAGCTATCCGACTTCGCCCCCGACGGGACTGTTGGGCGTCGGATTGGGCGGCGACAGCTCGCCTAGAATGATCGCGTTTCAGGCCAGATTGGAATTCTAAAGAGCGATTTGCGATTTTAAAAGTGGAACGATATGGTCGCCGTCACCGCCCTCGGCGAAACATAGTGGGTGCCGCTGAAGGTTGAGAGAAAATTGTACAGCGCCTCCCGGTTCGTCAAGTTGGCCACCGCCAACCGGGCGCTCCACTTGTACCGCTCGCCGTGAAAGAGGTTGTCGTCTCCCACCGCCATGTCGAAGAGATTCCGCGGCGCGATGCGTGGCGGATTGTGGTCGTCGTTTTCCGTCCCGGCCGCCGGAATCTTGAGCAGCGTCGAGCCGTACTGCGACGCTGGGCACAGTCCGTTAGCGCTGATCGGGGTGGTCACGGTCGCGTGCACGCTGCCGCAAAAGAGTCCCGCCTCGAACTGCTGATCGGGCGACAGCCTGGAAACGTCTACGACGGAATCGGCCCCGTTTGGCCCATTGTCGCAATTGCCGCCCGCGCACGGCACCTGTCCGGCCACCTGGCCGCTGTCGTAGCGCCAGGTGAAGCCGAACCACGGCCCGTTTTTCCAGGGCTGGTATTGCATATGGGTGGTCTGGTTGAACACTTCGTCGTGATCGATGCGAAACACCGTGCTGCCCTCCGGCGTGGATCCGATGCCGCTCACCTGCGGCGTGAAAAAGCGCGCCGCCACGCTGGAGAAAACTATGTACGCCGAAAGGCCATGCCAGTTCGGCATGGTAGCTCGAACCGCATAGCCGGGAATCTTGGAATGGTCCCACTCAATCGGGAACGTGATCGGCGTGCTGCCGAAAACGCTGAAGTCGTACGCCCTGTTGGTGTATTTCCAGATGTATTCGCCATCCACCGTCAGGTACTTTCCAAAGGCCTGTTGCAGCCCCGCGTGGAACTCATTGCGCGTCCCCGGCGAAAGCGGCGTGGTATTGCACGCTCCCAGGGTGGACATCAGCGCGTTGACCACCGCGTCGTTGCATCCCAGGCTCGATAGCACCAGGTTCTCGTTGAATGGGGTTTCCATGGTGCGGGCATACGAAGCGCGAATCACGGTCTGGGTCTTCTTGATGTTGTACGCCGCGCCCAGCCGTGGCTCCAGCGCCTTTGCCGCGGTGATGCCGTGGTAGTCGTCGAAGCGAAGGCCCACATTGAAGTTCCAGTTCTTCACCGTAATGTTGTCCTGGAGGAACAGCGCCATCTCCTTGATGTCCCCGTTCCCGTTAAAGAGGTACATGCCGCTTCTGGAACTGGGGCAGCCGTCCGAGGCCGGCAGGATGCCGATTCGCGTCAGGTCATAGCATCCCAGCAGAGGCACGAATTTGGGGTTCGGCGTAAGCAACCCCGTGCACAGCGTCGGGTTCGTCAGCGATGCCAGCGTGTTCGGGCTGCCGTCGGCGTTGAGGCAAACCGCGTTGAGCGTGGGATCGACGATTCCGAACGTGTCGTGCTCCCCCAGCAGCGTCTGATCGTACGAAACGCCCGCCTTGATGTTATGAATGCCGTTCACATAGGAGACATCCGCGTGCGCCCCGGCGTTGGTGAGCCGGCGGTTCTGCCCAACCGTCTCACTCTGCAAATCCGGAGTGAAATCGGCGAAGGGATCACGGGAGGGGTAATAGTTGAACTGATCCTGCCGCACGAATGCGCCCACCGTAAAAAGAGTATGTGCGCTGACCAGGTGCGTCCACGTCGGAGCAATATTAAACGTCCGGATTTTGGCGTGCTGATCCTGCGATCCCACCGGCAGCCCGTCGGGGCCAAGGCCGTTATTGTCCACCACCACTCCCGACCATGCCGTGGCGTTCTGCGCATCGAAGGAATTCGGCGACTGGAACCAGGACCGCGTGTAGCTCAAATTCAGATTGATAGTGTCGGCCGTCGAAGGCTTGAAATCGATGCGGTCGAACAGGTTTCCCTGGTTCCCCCGATCATGCATCACCGTCCACTCCGGACCATCCAGAAACCGGTCCGTGCCCATCGCGTTGGCCGAAATGAAATTGCCCCACGATTTCCCGCCGTATGCCAGGTTGAATCCCGCGTTCTCCGTGCCGAACGTGCCATAGGACGTGTCGATTTGGCCGTGCGGCTTGTCCTCGCCCAGCCCGGAGCGCGTGGTCACCACAATCACCAAGCTGGTCTTGTCGCCGTATTCGGCCGGCGGCGCGCCCTGAATCACTTCCATCGACTGCACCGAATCCAGCGGAATCTGGTTCGAGAACACCTTGCTCTGCTGGTCGGTAATCTTCTGGCCGTCCACCGAAAATGAGTTGGACGCGTGATCGCCAAAGCCGTGGAACATGCCATCGGAATCCGCGCTGATGCCCGGCGCGGCCATCGTCACCAGCGCGCTGAGCGACGAAGATTGACCCGACAGGGGCAGCTTGTCGAACAGCTCGCGATCCATGTCCGTGTGGGCGATGGGGTCGACTTCCAGCATCGCCTCGGCCTGCGCCGACACCGCTATGGTCTGAGCTTCCGTGCCGATCCGCAGGCTGAGTTTGACTTCCACCGGGATCGGCGATCGCACATCCACAGCCTGCTGGCTCGCCTGGAAGCCGGGCGCCTTCCCATTCACGTGATATGGGTTGAACGGAAGGTTGTTGAACTCGAACTTGCCCTGGCTGTCGGTCACCATGCTGCGGCTGTAATGCGACACGGGATTCTGGATATCCACCGCCGCGCCCACGATGGCCGCGCCCGACGGATCGAGGACCCAACCGCGAACCGTCCCGGCTGTGCCGCTGCTCGACTGGGCTTGCATCAAACCGGCGGAGACAATCAAGACAAGTAAGGCAAAACTGGTGCGAGACGAGCGGGAAACCTGCATACTATCGAGTATCGAGTCGTGAGCGGGGAGCGGCCTATTTCTATCTCACAGACGGGCGCAATCAGACCGTGAGCGGGCGCTAATCCACTCATGAGCGGACCGTCAGGAAATGCTCTTCAGAAACCGGGAGCGGTCGGAATTCAGCCGTGAGCGGGTTGACGGGGGAGTTGGCCGCCAGAACTTCCGCCGGAAGCGGCTCGCCAGCCGTACCATAAAGGAAGGCTGCCGGATGCAAATCCGCCGGTTGCCGCATTCAGCCCGACTGTAGCTGCATTTGATCCGTTTATGACTTTTCCGTGCGAGACTGCCCGCTTTCGCGATAACTCCTTGATGATGCCTGCTCTGCCGCTCCGTACCCTGATCGTGGACGATGAACCCGTGGCCCGCCAGGTGCTACGCGACGAACTGGCGGCTTTCTCCGGCGTCGAGATTGTGGGTGAGTCAGCTAACGGCAAAGACGCCCTCAAAGACATCGCCCGCCTTCAGCCTGATCTGGTCTTTCTGGATCTGCAGATGCCCGGCATGGGCGGATTCGACGTCATTCGCAGCCTTCCTTCGAACGCCCCGCCGGTCATCATCATTGTCACGGCCTATGACGAGTACGCCATCCGCGCTTTCGAAGCCGGCGCTCTGGATTACCTGCTGAAGCCGGTCAGCCGCGAACGCCTGGAAAAGGCCATCGACCGCGCCCGTGCCCTGCACGCCCGGCCGCGCGATGCCGCCGAGTCCCTGGTCCGCTTCAGCGAAGTTCCCGAACCGCCGCCCACCGCCCGCGGCCGTAAGGTAGTCGGCCGCTCCGGCCAGGAGTATTTCCTGCTGGATCTCGACGATGTTCTCGCGTTTCAGGCGGAGCGCGAAATCGTCTGGATCATCACCACCCGCCAGCGTTACATGGCCACCCAGACGCTGCGCGCCATTGACGAGCGCCTGCGAGGGTCGGTCTTCCAGCGCGTCCATCGCAGCGCGCTGGTCAACGTCAACCACGTCCGCAAAATGACCCCCCTCAGCAGCCAGCGCTGGCTGCTGACGCTTTCGGGCACCCAGGAATTCATTGTCAGCAAGCGCCTGGCCCGAACCGTCCGGCAGATGCTTCAGTGGTGAAGTGCGAAACGCCGGGCGTGAAGTGAGCGGCGCGCAGGTCACTATCAGCACTTCGTCAGCGGTCCAGGCAAGTCCCACGACCGGCAACTAAACCGATTTAGGCCTCCAGGACTATTCCGCTTGTGCTGCTATTCCGCCCGCTTTGCCGCCACGTGAGCCCGCCTGCAAGAAACCTCGAAGGATCGGCGTGGGCACCTGTATATTGAAGCATATAAGGGGCTTAAACTCCTAACACTACCATCGCGGCGCGCCGCCGTCCGCTCAGCGAGGCACAAGAAATGAAACGAGTGCTGTTGGCTTTGCTGTTTTTCACACCCGGCCTGACGTACGGCCAGTCCCTCGGCACTGCGGGAACCATCCGTGGGAAAGTGACCGATCCGAGCGGCGCCGTCATCGCCGACGCAACGGTTAGCCTGTCGAACGATCTGACCCTGTACCGCCAGGAGGTCAAAACCTCGGCTTCCGGCGAGTTTCAGTTCGCGAACATCCCGCCGAACGTCTACCACCTCGATGTCAGCGCCCAAGGCTTTGATCATCATCATCGGGATTTGACGATTCGAAGCGCGGTGCCAGTGAACCTCGAGATCAGCCTGCCGCTGGCGGCTCAGCGCCAGGCGGTCACGGTGACTTCGGAGGCGGCGCTCCTGGAGACTACGCCCAGCGCGCATTCCGACGCCGATCGCGAACAGTTTTCCAAGCTGCCGACAGCCACGATCGCCACCGGGCTAAGCGACATCATCACCCTATCCACTCCCGCCGTGGTGGCGGACTCGGATGGCTTTTTTCATTCGCTCGGCGATCACGCCCAGATGGCTCTTTCGGTCGATAACCAACCCATCACCGATCAGCAGGGGAGCCTCTTTTCCACGCAGATTCCCGCGAATGCGATTGAATCCATCGAAGCGGTCTATGGAGGCACGCCGGCCGAGTATGGCGACAAGACGTCGCTGGTGGTAACTGCCGTAACGCGCTCGGGGCTCGGCCAGAAGACATTCGGCAGTTTTTCCAGCGGGTACGGCTCTTTCGGAACCTTCGAAGAGGCGGGCGATGTCGGTTTTGGCGGGCCGAAATGGGGCCAGTTCTTTGCCATCAACGGGTCCCGCTCGGGGCGTTTCCTGGATACGCCCGAAGAACAACCCCTACACGACATCGGCAACAACATGAACGTGTTCTCACGGACGGACTATCAACCGTCCGCCTCGAATATGCTCCATTTGGACGCGCTGGCCGCCCGCACCTGGTTTCAGGTTGCCAATCAATACGATCAGGAGGCCTCCGGGCAGGATCAGAAGCAGATGGTGCGTACCTTCAACGTTGGCCCCGGTTGGGTACATGTATTTAATCCTTCTACTACGCTGGCTTCGAATGTGTTCGTGCGGCGGGATTTGATCGACTATTACCCGAGCCGCGATGCCTTTTCCGACCAGCCGGCCACGATGAGCCAGACCAGGAGCTTGACTAACCTCGGCATAAAAACCGACCTCAACTATTTGCACGGGCGCCACAACGCCAAGTTCGGGATGCAGATCCAGGACACCATCCTGACGGAGAAATTCACCCTCGGTCTGACCGACCCGACCTTCAACCCCGTCTGTCTCGACGCCAGTGGCGATCCCGTGCTGAATCCGTCATTGATCAATCCGACCCAGTGCGCGGCAGCTGGATTTCAGGCCAATCCCGATCTCTCGCCCGGGCTCGTCCCCTACGACCTCACCCGGGGCGGCTCCCTGTTCCGCTACTACGGTCATGCCAACATCCGGCAGCAGGCGTTCTATGCGCAGGACACCATCAACTTCGGCAAGTTGACACTCAACCTCGGTTTCCGGTGGGACCGCTACGACGGTATCGCCTACGGCACGCAACCGCAACCCCGGGCGGGTTTGTCCTACCTGATTTCGCCGACCAAGACGGTGTTACGGATAGGCTATTCGCACTCCTACGAGACTCCGCTCAATGAAAATCTGGTGCTCTCCAGTGCCACCGGAGCGGGCGGCCTGGCGGCGAACGTCTTCGGAGCCCAGGGCAGCGTTCCTCTCCAGCCGGGAATTCGCAACATGTACAACGCCGGCCTGGAACAGAATTTTGGCTCGCATTTCGTGTTCGAAGGCGACTATTTCTGGAAGTACACGCGCAACGCGTTTGACCTGGACACGCTCTTCACCACCGCCATCTTCTTCCCGATCGAATGGGGCCATTCCAAGATGGATGGCTTCTCGTCCCGGCTGTCCCTCCGGCAATACAAAGGACTGACCGCCTATACGCAACTGGGGCACACGCGGGCGCGTGTCTTCGGCCCGGAGGACGGCGGACTGATTTTCCCTGACACCGCTCTTCCGAAAGACTATGTCGTGCGAATCGACCACGATCAGGCGTTGCAGAGCACCTCGAACGTACAGTATCAGCCGCTGAAGAACGGCCCGTGGGTGTCGTTCACGTGGCGCTATGACAGCGGCATCGTGGCCAGCGCCGTTCCGGACCTGGCCAGCGTTCTCGCACTGACTGGGGACCAGCAGGCCCAGATCGGCTTCTATTGCGGCAGCCAGGTGGCCACTGTCAACAATCCGATCTCCACCTGCAATGCCCCTTATCCGCAGTGGGGCGCCAAATTGGTGAAGATTCCGGCGCCCGGCACCGAAAACGACGACTTGAATCCGGCGCGCGTCCGTCCCCGCAATCTCTTTAACGCGGCGGTCGGAACCGACAACCTGTTTCACACCGAGCGGGTACGTTGGACATTGCGGCTCGAAGCCTTCAACATCAC
Source organism: Bryobacterales bacterium (assembly GCA_963842505.1). Classification (GTDB taxonomy): domain Bacteria; phylum Acidobacteriota; class Terriglobia; order Bryobacterales; family Bryobacteraceae; genus PALSA-129. The sequence continues at coordinate 722,073 of CAWJGZ010000001.1, read as the reverse complement.
CAATAAACTGGCGGTGTACAACTTTCTTTCGACCTGCTCCGGCACGCACTTCGTTGAGCCCCGGTCATATCGAGCGACGCTGGGCATCGCGTTCTGATGCGCCCCGATCGCCGCGCAGATTCCTGCCGGTATCGCTGTGCCTCTTGTTGCCGAAACTCATGGCCGTCGCAGCCGGCATGCTCGCGGCAAGCCCCGCGCGCGCCCAGGACCCATTGGAAATCCATGTTTATATGAGGAGGAAGTGTGTCGCGCCTCTCTGCATCGCCGTGCTTGTAGCGTGTCATGCGGCAAGTGCGCAAGAGAATGGGTCTGTTAAATTAGGCGAACTCGCGAGGACCGGCCTGGATTGCAACCGGCAGAATTCGAAACTTTGTCAGGCTGTCGCTCAGGTTCAACGGGTTGGCAAGCAGGCCGAAGTACAATCCGGATCAACGGGCGGCAACGGCATGCGCGCCGCGGACGATCTGGAACCACAAGAGAGGGCCGAAGTCGCAGCGGCCGATTCACCGGTTCGATCCGATTCGCCGGGTGCCTCGCAACCGCCAGAAAAGGAGGCGGCCGCAGTCGTCGAATTGGGCGCCGAACCCGCCCGCAATCTCCGCGGGGGCGGATGGACTCTTAGCCCCACCGTGGCGGCGGAAGTGACGCCAATCGAGAACTGGCTGGAACTGGAGTTCGGTGTTACACCAACCTTCAGTCATCGCTCGACAGAGTGGGATACGGATGTTTTGTTCAAAAAACCCTGGACCCTCTCCAAGAAAGTAGAATTCATGTTCGGCGTCGGGCCCGAGTGGATTCACATCAGGGAGAACGGCATCACCACCAATTCAGTGGCCGGCGAAATCGCACTGGACTTCATGTTTTGGCCGTCGCCAACGCGCAGGTTCGGCTGGTATATCGAGCCGGCATACGATTACACGTTTGGGCGCAGCCACGACCAGGCGATAGGCGTCAGCATCGGCCTCCTGATTTCGATTCGCTAACACCTGTTGGAGGCAATAGGTGTTATGAACAGAAGCTCGGGACACGGGCGATTACTTCCGGCGGTCTCAATTAACTACTGTTACTGCCGCCTGCCTGGCCTATTTGTGGCTTGCGCCTAGAAGTGGAACCCGACGGTCACCGTTAGCGCGCGCGGCGTCACGTAGTGCGTGCCGCTGAAGGTGGAAAGAAAATTGTACAGCGCCGTTTTGTTGGTCACGTTCACCACCGCCAGGCGTAGGCTGACCTTCTTCCGCTCGCCATTGAAAAGGTTGTCGTCGCCCACCGCGACATCGAACAGGTTGCGCGGAGCGACACGCGGAGGGTTGTGGTCGTCGTTTTCCGTTCCCGCCGCGGGTATCTGGAGCAAGGTCGACCCGTACTGTGCCGCCGGGCACAGTCCCGTCGCGCTGATGGGAGTGGTAGGCGTGGCGTGCATGCTGCCGCAGAACAGACCGGCCTGGTACTGCTGATCGGGCGACAGGTTCGAAACGTCCACAATGGTATCCGTTCCATTCGGCCCGTTGTTGCAGTTGCCTCCCGCGCACGGCACCGGCCCGGCCACCAGGCCGCTATCGTACCGCCAGTTGAAGCCGAACCACGGCCCCTTCTTCCAAGGCTGGTATTGCAAGTGCGTGGTCTGGTTGAATACTTCATCGTGATCGATGCGGAATACCGTGTTGCCGCCCGGCGTGGCGCCAATCCCGGCCACCTGCGGCGTGAAGAACCGCGCCGCTACGCTCGACATCACCACGAAGGCCGAAAAACCGTGATAGTTCGGCACGCTGGCGCGAATCGCAAACCCCGGGATTTTCGAGTTGTTCCACTCGATCGGAAACGTGAGCGGCGTGCTGCCGAACACACTGAAGTCATACGCCCGATGGGTGTACTTCCACATGTATTCCCCGTCCACCACCAGGTACCGTCCAAAAGCCTGCTGCACCCCCGCGTGGAACTCATTGCGCCGTCCCGGAACCAGCGGCACCGCATTGCAGGCCCCCACAGTCGACATGATCGCGTTCACCACCGGGTCGTTGCATCCCAGGCTCGAAAGAACCAGGTTCTCGTTGAACGGTGTTTCCATCGCGCGGGCATAGGAGGCCCGTATCACCGTGTTGGTCGATTTGACGTTGTATGCCACGCCCAGGCGCGGCTCCAGCATGTTTGACTGCGAGATGCCATTGTAGGAATCCAGCCGCACTCCCAGGTTGAAGTTCCAATTCTTCACCGTAATGCTGTCCTGGTAGAAGAGCGCCAGCTCCCGGATGTCCCCCGTGGCGTTAAAGGTGTACGGGCCGCTGTGCGATGCCGGGCAACCGTCGGAGCCGGGTAAGGTTGCGGTCCTGGTCAGGTCATAGCAGCCGAGCAACGGATTGAATCCGGGATTCGGTGAAAGCTGCCCGGTGCATTGCGCCGGATCCGTGATCAACGCGCTGGTGTAAGGGCTCCCGTCCGGATTGAAGCAAACCGGGTTGAGCGTGGGATTGACGATTCCGAATGTGTCGTTCTCGGTCAGGAACGTGCGGTCGTACTGGATTCCCATCTTCATGTTGTGAACGCCGCTCACGTATGACAGATCCGCGTGCCCTCCGGTGTTAGTCAGCGAACGGTTCTGGCCCACGCTTTCGTCCTGCAGATCCGGTGTCAGATCGGAAAAGGGGTTCCTGCTGGGGTAGTAATTGTATTGATCCTGACGCACGAAGCCGCCCACCGTCAGCACCGTGTGGGTATTGATCAAATGCGTCCAGGTTCCCGAGAGGTTGAACGTCCGGATTTTCGAGCGCTGATCCATGGGGCCCACCACTTGGCCGTCAGGGCCGAGGCCGTTGTTGTCCACCACCACGCCCGACCAGGCCGTGGCGTTTTGCCCGTCAAACGAATTGGGAGTCTGGAACCAGGACCGCGTAAACCCCAGATTCAAACTGATGGTATCCGGTTCGGAAGGCTTCAAGTCGATCCGGTCGAACACGTTCTGCTGGTTGCCATGGTCGTGCATCACGGTGAATTCCGGTCCGTCCAGAAATCGGCTGGTATCCATTCCGTTTGCGGAAATGAAGTTCCCGAAGGACTTTCCGCCGGTCGCCAGGTTGAACCCGCCTCCGGCCGAGGCAAAACTGCCGAACGTGCCCGTTACTTCCCCGTGCGGCTGCGTCTGGCCCAAACCCGAGCGCGTGGTCACCACAATCACCACGCTGGTCTTGTCGCCGTATTCGGCCGGAGGCGCGCCTTGGATCACCTCCATCGACTGCACCGAGTCCATGGGAATCTGGTTCGAGAAAACCTTGCTCTGCTGGTCCGTGATTTTCTGGCCGTCCACCGAAAACGAATTCTCCGCGTGATCGCCCATGCCGTGAAACAGACCGTTTGAATCCGCCGCGATTCCCGGCACCGATAGGGTCACCAGCGAACTCAGCGACGAGGATTGACTCTCCAGCGGCAGTGTATCGAACAGTCCGCGATCCACGTCCGTGTGCGACACAGGCTCGACTTCAATCAAGTCTTTTGCATCGGCTGTGACTTCCACGGTTGTGTTGGAAGTGCCGATCGCCATGCTGAACTTGACGTCCACGGGTATCGGGGTTCGCACGTCCACGTCTTGCTCGGACGGCCGGAACTTTGGGGAGACGGCCGTGACGTGATAGTTGTTGTACGGGATGTTGTCGAACTGAAATTTTCCCTGGCTGTCGCTCACCACCGCCCGGAAGTAGTGCGACACCGGATTCTGAATCTGCACCGCGGCGCCCACGATCACTGCTCCGGATTGATCCAGAACCGAACCTCGCACGGTTCCGGAGTTGCCGCTGGATTGCGCATAGCTCAACGTACCGAAACACACCCCAAGAGAAACACAGAAAGCGAGAGTTTTCTTCATGACATCCAGTATCGGAAGCTAGGCGCCAGCCGCCAAAGTCATTTCTGACAAGCGGGCTGAAATCTGCCCGGAGCAGGCTGAAAACCGGCACTCGCGGGCTCAGTTGGCCGCTGTCGCAACGCCGTCCCGTGCGCCGGCCAGCCATTCCGCATTCCGCCAGTTCTGACCGCTCGCATCCAGCCTGCGCCCGCCCGTGAGTTTTTTCGTGCGGTCCCGCGGCGATTGCCCGATAATCGCGATCACCATGGCTGTTGCTGCAAAATCCATCACGGAAGCCCCGCAATCAGCCTCCGCGGAGAACGGGGCTTCGGTCGAGCGCCATCCAGTCGGCGTAGCGGATTTGGTCCGTTTCGCGCTGGTCGGCGTCGCCGCCGCTGCCAGTTGGACCGGCGTTTCACCTCGCTTCAACGGCATCGAGCCGCTGTCCCTCGCGGCGGCCTTTGTTGGAGGCTATCCCGTCTTCCGCGAAGCCGTGGACAATATGGCAGCCCGCCGCATGACCATGGAACTCTCCATGACCCTCGCGCTCACCGCGGCCCTGGCCATCAAAGAGTTCTCCACCGCGCTCTTCATTCTCTTCTTCGTCCTCGGTGCGGAAATGCTCGAAGACCTCACCGTCAGCCGTGGCCGCCGGGCCATCCAGAACCTGCTCGATCTGCTTCCCAAAATCGCATGGCGCCGGCGCGGCTACGACGTGGAAGAGGTGTCCACCTCCCAGCTTTGCCCCGGCGACGTAGTTGTCATCCGGCCCGCTGCCGAAATCCCGGTCGACGGCGTGGTCTTGTCCGGCCGCTCCATGGTGGATCAGTCCAGCATCACGGGTGAATCCATCCTGGTCGATAAACTGCCAGGCGCCACCGTGTTTGCCGGCACAACCAATCACGCCGGCACGCTCGATGTCCGCACCGAGCGGCTCGGCCTGGACACGGTCTTCGGCCGCGTCGTCGATGCCGTGGAGAAGGCCGAAAAGTCGCGCGCCCCCGTCCAGAAACTGGCCGACCGCCTCTCCGCATGGCTAGTCTACTTCGCGCTGGCTGCCGCGGTTCTTACCCTTGCCATCACTCACAATATCCGCTCCGCCATCGCCGTAATCATTGTGGCCGGCGCCTGTGGCATCGCGGCTGGAACGCCGCTGGCGCTCCTGGGCGCCATCGGCCGGGCCGCCCGTTCCGGCGCCATCGTCAAAGGCGGCCGCTATATGGAAGCCCTTGGCGCCGTCGATACGGTGATCCTTGACAAGACCGGCACCCTCACCTTTGGCGAACCCTACGTCGTCGAGATCACTCCCTGTCCTGGTGTGGAGCGCCAGCGCGTGCTCGAACTGGCCGCGATTGCCGAGCGCCCTTCGGAACATCCGCTGGCCAAGGCCGTCCTCAAGAAAGCCGCCCAGCTCGACCTGACGCTGCGCGAGCCGGAAACTTTCGAATATCTCCCCGGCCAGGGCGTCCGTTGCACCTGGAACGGCGGTGAACTCCTGGTGGGCAACGCTGTGCTCCTGCGGTCCATCGAATCGCTAGACCTCCAACTACGGACCCTACCCGCCGTTCCAGGCAGCGTCCTGGTGGCTTATCGCGGCCTTCTCGTCGGCTCTCTCCTGGTCGAAGACATGCTCCGTCCCGAGGCTGTGGAGGCCGTCTCTGTCCTCCGCGCCATGGGCCTGCACGTGCTCCTCCTCACCGGCGACGGCCGCGCCGTCGCCGAAAAGGTAGCCCGTCAGTTGGCGGTTCCCGATTTCGAGGCCGAGATGCTCCCCGAGCAAAAATTGGCCCGCGTGCAACAGCTCATTCATGCGGGCAAGCGCGTAGCCATGGTGGGCGATGGAATCAACGACGCGCCCGCGCTTGCCGAAGCGACCGTCGGTATCGCCATGGGCTCCGGCACTGACCTGGCCCGCCAGACCGCCAGCGTTCTCCTGCTCGGCAACGATCTCCTCGATTGCGCCGGCCTCCTGCAAATCGCCCGCCGCTGCCGCCGCATCATACTGTTCAACTTTGCCGGCACCCTTGCCGTCGACGCTCTGGGTGTCGCGCTTGCCGCCGCTGGCGTCCTCAGCCCTCTACTTGCGGCCGTCATACACGTCAGCTCGGAGATGACTTTCATTCTGAACTCCGCTCGCATGGTCCCCCGAGCCTCTCTGCGCCTGCCATAAGAGATGATGGCTCCGGCAATGCGGCAGGTGCTCCCGTGGTGAAGCTAGCGTTTTTTCGCAGCTTCCACCGCCTGCCGCGCGATCGCCAGGCTCGTCGTGCAGGAGCTGTGCCGGTTGCGGCAACTGGCAATCGTCCGCAGGCAATCGCAGGGACAACGCTGCGTATTCAGCCGCTTCAGCAGCGCTTCCTTTTCCGCCGGCTGGAGGCCGCTCAGATCCACGCCCGGCAGTTCCGTATAGTATTGGTCGGCCTCCGCGGGCGCCTTGTCGTGCCATACGGTCGATTGCAAAATCAGGCAACTGGCGCCCAGAACCAGCGCCAGGCTGAGCGCCACCCGGACGGCCGCGGCGCGGCTGATCCGCGGCAGTCCATTCTTCCTCCGCATAACTCGCCCAGTATGCGCGCTGCCCTCACCCGCGCCCACGCTTTTCTCACCACTGGCCGTCATCCGTCAACCAGCGGGCGTTTTACTGCCGTGTGCGGCAAACGGTCCGTTTTAGCGCGACAATGGTCTCCAGACGCGCCGCCGCGCTTTGACCCATGCTCGGACTCGACCAGCCGCTGCTCATCAACATTCTGGGCCACGCCGCCGGTGCGCTGATCTTCGCCACTTTTCTCTTTCTGCTGTTCAGCGGGCGTGGATGGTCCGGTCCGCGCGGCCGCTATCTTTCCGGCCTGGCCGGTGGTCTCTCGCTTGTCTGGAACCTGGGTTCGCTGGTTGTCTTGATCTGCCCCAAGCTTCCGCCTCTGGCCCTCAACTTAGTGGTAGCCGTCAGCTTCTCAGTGCTCAGCCTGCTGCCCGCGGTGCTGCTGCACGTCTCGGTGAAAGATACCCGCCCGGTGCTGGTCGCTTGTGGCTATGCGCTCAGCGCCGTCGCCGTCGGCATGCACTTCTGGGAGATTCGCGGCAACGGCCCGGCTCTCCACCAGGCCGCGCTGCTGCTCATTACCATCGGTTTCCTGCTGCTCACCGCGGTGGCGGTGGCCGATACCGCGTTCCCCCGTGGCGGCCACCGGCGGCCGGGCGGCGCCCGCATTGCGGCTTCCATGTGTCTGGCGCTGTTTGCCACCTCTTTCGTCCACTTCGGATCGGGGCACGCGAGCCAGGCTTGGTCGAGCGAGCTCATCGTCCACCACGCCGGCATTCCGCTAGCTTTGTTTGTGCTCTTGCAGGATTACCGCTTCGTCCTGCTGGACGCCTTCGTGCGTTTTCTGGCCAACGCGCTGCTGGCTGGCGTGCTCACCTGGCTGGTGATTGAGGCTGCCTTCCGCCTGGTGCTGGTGGAACGCGTCTCGCCCGCGCCGCTCCCCGAAGCCTTGCTGCTCATCAGCGTCTGCCTCTTCCTGATCTTCTTCGCCTGGCTGCGCAATCGCGTGCAGGCCTGGCTCACCCACGCCGTGTTTCGCCAGGACGCTGTCTCGCACCTCGCCGCGCGCCTCAAGGATCCACCGCCTTTCTCGAGCGAGGAGCAATACCTCGATTGGGCCGTTCGCACCATGGCCGCCGCCGTCAAGACCAAGGACTTCGCCGCCATCGGCCAGTCCGAAGCCGATTCTGCCGTCGCTCTGCTTGCCCCCGCAGCCGCTGCCAGCCTTCCGGCCGTCAGTTCCGCGGCGCCATGGAATTGGGCCGAAGCCGTCGTCCCCGTGCGGTTGGGACAAGGCAATGCCAAGCTCATCCTCCTGGGCCGCCGCCAGGGCGGACAGCGCTATCTGGGTGAGGATCTGGACACCCTGGCCATCGCCGCCGCCGAAATCTCCGAACAGATCGAGTCCTTGCGCCGCCAGGAAATGAACCGCCTGGTGAGCCAGGCCGAGTTGCGCGCTCTGCAATCGCAGATGAATCCCCACTTCCTGTTCAACGCTCTCAACACGCTCTACGGCACCATCCCCCGCGAATCCACCGCCGCGCGCCGCATGGTCCTGAACCTGGCGGATATCTTCCGCTACTTCCTCCAGACCGACAAGACCCTTGTCCCCCTCGCCGAGGAAATCGCGATCGTGCGCGCGTATCTCGAAGTCGAACAGACCCGCCTCGGCGACCGCCTCTCGGTGGACATTCATGTCGAGGATGCCGCCCTGCCGGTGGTCATCCCCGTGCTCTCGATTCAGCCCCTGGTTGAGAACGCCATCAAGCATGGTCTGGCGCAGCGCACGGACCCTGGCTTTATCCGCATCCGCGCCACCGTCCAGCACGGCGATCTACGCGTCACCGTGGAGAACAGCGCCGCGCCCGCGACTCCCACCGGCGTCGCCGATACGCCCGGCGCCAGCGTCGGCTTGCAAAATGTACGCCGCCGCCTGGAGATCTGCTACGGCTCCGCTTCCGGCCTGCACTTATCCTTCGCGCCCCAGCACACCACTGCCGAGCTCTCGATCCCCGTCCCGGCCGCCGCGCTCACCGAGCCGCATTAATCGATTCGGTGGCCGGGTATAGCCAGCGCCATCTCCGAAATCCTCCGCAAAGCACGCGCCGCCGCAAAACGGGGACTGCTACCAATTCCCGCCTTTGGAATTGGATAGCTGTACCCGCTTTGCGCCCCCAGTTCAAAAATCTTCAACCTAAATTTCCCTTGTTTTCATCCACTTGCAGCCTGCCTCCCCTAAGTTCGCACGCACCCTCATGCTACTTTTGAATCGGATGAGGACCTTGCGCCCGTCGCAAGGTTTCCTCATCCTCTTGCTGGCCAGCAAGCGTTGCTTTTCAGGTGGTGCTGATACTTCTCGGCGGCCGTCAAGGCCTTGCGGCACTCACCGGGCCGTTTGCCCGATGGGGACCGACGGAAGAACCGTGAAATCGATTTCGCAATCCAGAAACGTACCGGCTTAATTGCCTAGATCGGAGTAAGGTTTCAGAGAGCAGGCATTGAATTGGGGCACCCGGCGCCATGCAGCGTCGCTCACCCTGAAGATGCCGTTCCAATCACTGGCGGCCGCCCCGTAATTGGGTCCGAGAGAATCCGGAGACACGCCCGGCGATAAGTCCGAGAGCCCCGGCCGCCGCAACGCCTTTCTTTTCCCCTCGATCTCACGCCCCAAGTGTCTTCAACCCTTTTGGGTGGGGCAGGCGGTGCCGCCTGCCAACTGACTCCTGACTCCTGACTTCCATGTCCCGAAGGGACATCAAGGGCGAAGCCCTTGTGGAATCCATCTATGAAAACAGACCGTACCGGGATCGTGGCTGCTGCCACCGCCCACGAACTGAATGACGAGCTGACCGTCATCTTAAGCAGCGTCGCCGAATCCTTGCGAAGCCTCGAAGCCGGTCACCCGGCCCGCGCCTACCTGCTCGACCTGCGGGCTGCGGCTCAGCGATGCACTTGGAAGGCCTCGGGCCTGTTGAACTTTTGTGCCCGCAATAACCGCTTGCCCGTCCGCGCCTCTTTCGAAAGTCTCACGAAATTGTAGCGCCGCTTTCTGGATCGGGCCGCGGTAGTGAGAGAATGGCAAAGATGCCGGTGGTTGCCAGTTCCGTCGAAAGAGTGCCTCACTCGCGAATCCGCGAGTTGGCTGAAATCGCCATGGGAATGGATGGCGTGTTGCGTCTTTATTTCGGTGAGTCCAACCTGCCGACGCCGGATTACATCAAGCAGGCCGCCGTGCGCGCCATGCAGGATGGCTTCACGTTTTATACGGAAAACGCCGGTCTGCCGTCGTTGCGGCTTGCCATCGCCGAAAATTACCGCCATCTGCAATCCGTGGATCTCGATCCCGCGACGGAGATCGTCGTCACCGCTTCGGGCGTCCAGGCGTTGAACATGGGCATCCGTTGCGCGCTCGATCCCGGCGACGAAGCCATCGTCTTGACGCCCGCGTGGCCCAATGGATCTTCCAGCGTGATGATGGCCAACGCGGCCGTGCGCCAGATCCCGCATCCCCTCCGCGGCGCCCGCTACTCGGTCGATTTCGACGCGCTCGCCGCCGCCGTCACGCCGCGTACGCGGCTGCTGCTCTACACTTCACCCTCGAATCCCCTGGGGTGGGTGGCCAGCGAAGAAGAGCAGCAGGGCCTGCTCGATTTTGCGCGCCGCCACGACCTTTGGCTGATGGCGGACGAAGTCTATGACCGGCTCTATTACAGCGGCGCGCGTCTGGGCGAACCGGTTCCATCGATTCTGCGCAAGGCCACGCGCGACGATGCCGTCATGGTGGTACATTCCTTTTCCAAGAGCTACTGTATGACCGGTTGGCGGGTGGGCTGGTTAGTGGCGCGGCGCGACCTGGCTGTCAAGGCCACCCAGTTGAACGAATTTGTAATTTCCCACGCTCCCTCCATCGCGCAGAAGGCCGGTGAGACAGCCCTCGCCGAAGGCGAGGGCGAACTGCTGCGCATGTTGGAACGGCTACGGGAGAATCGCGGCATCTGCATGGATGCGCTCGCCGCCATCCGCGGGGTAACTCTGCCCATGCCCGACGGCGCTTTCTACGCTTTCCCGCGAATCGATGGCCTGGACGATTCTTTCGGCTTTTGCAAACGGCTGCTCGAAGAGACTCGCGTGGGCCTCGCGCCCGGTGTTGCCTTCGGCGCCGGCGGGGAAGGCTCGATTCGCATTTGCTACGCGGCGGAGCCCGCCATTCTGGAGCCCGCCATGGAACGGCTGACTAAATTCCTGCGGAGCGGCTCCTGAGGGCCGCGCCGCACCGATAGGAGGACCCATGATCAAAGGCTTCAAGGAATTTCTCCTGAAGAACAACGTGTTCGCGCTGGCCGTCGCGGTGATCGTCGGCGGCGCGGTGGGCAAGGTGGTATCGTCGCTCGCGGCCGATATTATCATGCCGCTCATCAGCCCGTTGATTCCCGGCGGCAACTGGCGCGAGGCCACCATCGAATTTGGCAAGAAGGTCGGCGCCAACGGCAAGGAAGTTGTCAACACCATCAACATCGGCACCTTCTTCGGCAGCGTGGTCGATTTCCTGATCATCGCCTTCGTGGTGTACATCATCACCAGGGCGCTCCTCAAGGAAGCGCCGGCCCCGCCGCCGCCGCCCTCGAAAATCTGCCCCAGGTGCAAGGAAACCGTGGCCGTGGACGCGTCCCGCTGCAAGTTCTGTACGTCGGATCTGTAAAAGCGACCACCCGCCCGCAAAGGGACAGAACTGTCCTTGGAGGCGAAGCCTGTCAAGCCCGAAGGGCGAAAGATCATCGCCCACGGCGTAAGCCGTGTGGAACCTGAGGCGAGTGCAGGTAGCCCCGGAACGGGGCGGAAGGCTCTGCTGCCGGACAGGCCAGCAGGCCTCTTCCGGGAATCTGCTCACACTACCGGCGACGCCCGCGGCCCCGTTTTCATGTCCTACACTCCCACTCCCCGAATCAATCCCAGCGCCACACCGGTCATGATCACGCCCGCGCATACGATCACCGCGGCGGAGGCTACCGGCAGATAGCGAAACGCCGGGTGCCCGGCCGCTTTTCCGCTGTCCGGAATCCAGTGCCCGGCGTAGACCACAGTGATGCCGATCGCCATCAGCACCACGGCCAGGCCGGCCGAAAATGCTACCAGCAGAATTAAGCCGAGCGCGATGCGGCCCAGCGCTATCGCACTGAGCAGCAGCACCAGCGCGGAAGGACATGGAACCAGGCCGCCGCTCGCGCCCAACGCTGCCAGGCTCGCCATGCTGACTTCGCCTTCGGGCGCGTGGGTGTGGACATGGCCGTCGCCGTGATCGTGCGCATACGCGCCGCCATCATGCTGATCGTCGTGATCGTGATGGTGATGATGCCCGTTTGCCGCCGCGCCGCGCGCGGCCCGCAGCCGTTTCCAGAACAGCGACATCCCAATCCACGCAATTGCCAGCCCCGAAACCGCGCCCAACACCGGATAGATTTTCTCCGGCAATACGTAGCGCGAAAGGAACAGCGTGGCGAAGCCCAGGAAGAAGACTGTGATGGTGTGAGTGAAGGTCACCATCAGGCCCAGGAATGCCGCGTGCTTCACAGTGCCCCGCGTGCCCACCAGATAAGCCGCCACAATCGTCTTGCCGTGTCCCGGCGAAAGCGCGTGCACCGCTCCCATGGCAAAAGCTGCCAGCATGCCGATCGCCACCACGCCCCATCCCAGGTGGCCGCGCTCCAGCAGGCGTGAGAGATAGTCGCTGGAAATGGCGGCCAGAAAAACCAACGGCGGCAGGCCTGATTTCATTACAATGGTCCTTACGAATTGTATACGACGGGCGGCCCTATGAAGCGAGTGATTACCGCGCAGGACGTGCCGGCCGCCGGGGACCTTCGCGTTCCCGTCGGGACCATCGTCACTCCCTCGGCGCATGAGGTGGCGGCGGAGCGCGGCGTGCGCATCCTCGAAGTTCCCGACGACCAGATCTCCGGCGTCGCGCCTCCCGGCCAGACCATCGCCATCGGCTCCGATCACGGCGGTTTTCAGCTTAAGGAAGAACTCAAGCCGGTGCTCGAAAGCCTGGGTTTCCAACTGCGCGACGTCGGCGTACACGAAGCCAAACCCGTCGACTACCCAGACATCGCCTGCCAGGTGGCCGACCTGGTGGTTTCCGGTATCGCCACGCGCGGCATCATTATCGATGGCGCCGGCATCGGTTCCTGCATGGCTGCCAACAAGGTTCCGGGCATTCGGGCGGCTCTGTGTTATGATAAAGCTTCCGCCCGAAACAGCCGTGAACATAATGATTCTAATGTGCTTACGCTTGGCGGCCGGCTCTTGACGGGGACCCAGGCGGAAGAGGTCGTGCGCACCTGGATCGCCACGTCGTTCGGCGGGGGCCGGCATCAGGCGCGGGTCGACAAGATCATGGCTATCGAGCAGCGGTACCGGAAAAAAGGAACGTTGTGACACAAGCTGAACTCGACAAGCTGGTAGCGCAAATCGGCGAAGAAATTTTGGCCCGTGTGGGCCGTCCGGACGCCGCGCCCGCGGCCGCTCCCAAGAAGGGAGAAGGTCTCAATCTTCCCGACCAGATTTGCCCCGGGTGCGTGCAGCGTTGTGCGCAGACCTGCTCGCGGAACACCCGGGAGATCATTGCCGTCGGCGCCACGCGCGTCTCGGCCAGCGAGAAGCTCACCAGGATCGATCCCGGCATTGCGGCCTTGATTGACCACACCATTCTCAAGCCCGAAGCCACGCGCGCCGACGTCATCAAGGTTTGCCGCGAGGCGCGGCAATACAGTTTCGCCAGCGTGTGCGTGAATTCCTATTGGGTGCCGCTGGTGCGTGCGGAACTGGCGGGCTCGCCCGTCAAGGTCTGCACGGTGGTCGGCTTTCCCTTGGGCGCCGCCAGCACCGAGGCCAAAGCGGCCGAGGCCTCTACCGCGGTCTGCGCCGGCGCGCAGGAAATCGACATGGTGATCAACGTGGGCGCGCTCCGCTCCGGCGATCAGGACGCCGTCAAGGCCGATATCGAAGAGGTCGTGCGGGTGTCCCACAAAGGCGGCGCGATCGTGAAAGTGATCCTCGAAACCGCGCTCCTCGATGACAACCAGAAGGCCGTGGCCTGCATGCTGTCGAAAGACGCCGGCGCGGATTTTGTCAAGACCTCTACCGGTTTTGGCCCACACGGCGCCACCGCTCACGATGTCGCGCTGATGCGCGAAGTGGTGGGACCGCGAATGGGTGTGAAGGCCGCCGGCGGCATTCGCACGCTGCAGGATCTCCAGGCCATGACCGCGGCCGGAGCCACACGCATCGGCGCCAGCGCCAGTGTGAAGATCGTCGAGGCCACCGCTGCCTGATCCGCGCCCGGCGCAGCCGCCCATGCAAGCTACCCGTAAAGCTTCGGTCCGGTTTCGCGAGCGGTCGGAGTTGCTGGACTACCTGTTGGAGGTTTCAGCGGCCACCACTCAGACGCTCGATCTCGATCAGCTTCTGGCCAATGTGGCGGAGATCATCCGCAAGGTGCTGCCGTACGACCTTTTTGCGATCCTGCTGTTCAATGAGAAGCGCAAGGATCTGAGAATCCGCTACGGAGTGGGCCATCGCGAAGAAATCATTCAAAACCTTAGTATCGCGCTGGGTCAAGGCATTACGGGCCAAGCTGCGGCGCGGCGGGAACCGGTGCTGGTGGGCGACGTCCGCAACGATCCGCGTTACCTTCCCACGGTCGATGCCGTCTCCACCGAACTGGCCGTCCCCCTGATTGCGCGCGGACGGCTGGTGGGCGTGATTGATCTGCAATCCACGCGCGTCAACGCCTACTCCGAGTACGACCGCACCTTGCTGCGCCTCATCGCGGCGCGTGTTTCGGTTTCCATTGACAATGCCCGCTTGTACCGGCGCGTGGAGCGCCAGAATCGCACACTCAAAACCCTGGCCAACATTTCGCGCGAGTTTTCTTCGATTCTCGATCTCAACGAGTTGCTGGGAAAAATCGCCTCGACGGTGCGCGAATTGATCGCCTACGATGCCTTCAGCATCCTCTTAGTCGATCAGGATGCCAAGGCGCTGCGGCATCTCTTCAGCAGCCGCTACGACCAGCGCGTCAATATCGACAACGTTCCGCTCGGCAAAGGCATCACCGGCGCGGCCGCCGAATCGCGCCAGGTGGTCCGCGTGCACGACACCGCCAAGGACCCGCGCTACATCGCGTCGCATGCCGATATCCGTTCCGAAGTGGCCGTGCCGCTGGCCGTTCAGGACCGCGTCGTGGGCGTGATGGACCTGGAAAGCGACCGCGTGGGTTACTTTACCGACGACCACGTCCGCACCCTGGCGTTGCTCGGTCCGCAGGTGGCGTCGAGCGTCGAGAACGCGCGGCTCTATCACGAAGTCGCGGTGCGCGAGAAGAGCCTGGAAGAGGATTTCAAAGCCGCGCGCGAATTGCAGCGGGTGCTGCTGCCCGACGCCGATCCGGAAATCGAAGGCCTGAATTCCGCCGTACGCCTGCGCCCGGCGCGGGAAATCTCGGGCGACATTTACGACCTGTTCGAACGCCGCGACGGCCGCACCGTGATCGCCTTCGGCGATGTCAGCGGCAAGGGCGCGGCGGCGGCCCTGTATGGCGGGCTGATGAGCGGCCTGCTGCGCACCCTGGCCCCGCGGCGCCGCCAGCCTGCCGAACTTCTCAAGGCGGTCAACGACGCGCTCATCGAGCGCAAAGTGGAAGCCCGGTACGCCACCTTGAGCGTGTTGCTGTGGGACCCCGTGACACGCCAGATCGAAATGGCCAACGCCGGCGCGATTCCGCCCATGATCTGCCGCGGTCCTGAGATTTTGAAAGTGCGCGCCGAAGGGGTGCCGGTCGGCTTGCTGGAATCCCGCGAATATGAGGAGGTAACTTTTCAGACCCAGCCTGGTGACGTCATTCTGCTCTACTCCGACGGCATCACCGACCATTTGAGCGCCGCCGGCCTGGAATTCGGACGCGGCCGCCTGGCTCAGGTGGTGCGCGCCAACTGCCACAAGCCGCCCGCCGGCCTCATCCAGGCGATCTTCGAGGCGCTCGACCAGTTTTCCACGACTGCTTTCGACGATCAGACGCTTTTCGCCATGAAGGTCCGGGGATGATTGATAATCCCCGTATTATGAACAGATTCCGTGAGGTCCGTGAAATCACGGGCGCGGACCACTTGATGGCATTTGCGCAGAACGGTTCGGGGCGTCGATGGCCCTTTCGAGCCATTTCTAAGTCCCCGCGCCCGGCCAAATCCGGCCCGCGCAATTCCCTTTCCCCCTTTGTAACCTGTCAACCTGCCGGCACGCCTATCCAAACGGAGCACGTAAGGCTTTTGGGCGCCGGCACGTATGGTGCCGAATGCTGGTTGATTTCGAGCTGATTAAGAGCGCACAGAAAGGCGATAGCGCTGCTTTCAACGAAATCGTGACGGCGTACCGGAAGCGGATCCTGGGCACGATCACCCGGTTGATCGCCCGTACGGAAGATGTCGAGGATGTCGCGCAGGAAGTTTTCTTGCGGCTTTATTTTTCTCTCGACCAATTGCGTGCGGCAGAGGTCTTTGAACCGTGGTTGTATCGCCTGACGGTCAACGCGGCTTACGATTATCTTCGCAAGCAGCGGCGCCGCCAAGAATTCCGGATGTCCGACCTGTCGGAGCAGCAGGTGATGATGGCCGATGCTGTGGCGGGTGAGAAAGCGGATCAGGACGACCAGCACAAGAAGAAGCTCCGCGAGTCCGTGGCTTCGCTTCTGGGTGCGGTTTCGGAAGCGGACCGGATTCTGCTGCTGTTGAAAGAAGTGGAAGGGCTTTCGTTGAAGGAGCTTGAAAAGATTTATAGAGTCAACGAAAATGCTCTTAAGGTCCGATTATTCCGGGCTCGCCAACGGGTGCTGAAAGCTTTTGGCGCAACCGGGAAGCGGGAGGAGGCCGGCTGAGCGCCGGCAGGCGGTTCGAGGTAATATATGAATGCGATGCGCGGCAATAACGAAGAACGGCTGGACGCTCTGTTCCGGGCGTACCGCGATGCCTGCCCCACGCCGGAGGCCAGTGCGAACTTTATGCCGGCCCTTTGGGAGCGGATTGAATCGCGCCAGAGTTTCACGTTTTCTTTCCGCCACATGGCGAATGGCTTTGTCACCGCGGCTGTGGCGCTGACCATCGCGCTGGGCGTGTATATGTACATCCCGCATTCAAGCTCCGCGGCTCCAGGCGAAACCTATATCGAAGCCCTGGCGGCCGCGAATCCGCTGGAAACTCCGGAGATCGTCGGCCCCGTGCAGTTGGAGCTGACTGGCCGGTAGGTCTCGCCCCATGTTGAAATCGAAATTGTCCGCGTTCTTCTCGCTGGTGCTGGTCTTTTTGAGTGGCGCGATGGTGGGAGGTATTGCCGACCGCCTGTATAACGCTCCGCCCGCCGCCGGACAGCGAACTCCCGAAGAGGTCCGCCGAGCGATCATCGCGGACATGCGGAAAGAAGTAAAAGTGGACGACCAGCAGGTCGAACAGTTGAACCGCATCTACGACGACACGCAGCAGCAGTTCATGCAGATTCGCAAGAAGCAGAATGCGGAGGCCCGCTCGATCTGGGATAACCAGACCGCCCAGATCCGCGCGATTCTCCGGCCCGACCAGGTCGCGCTGTTCGATGCCATGCACGCCAAGCATGAAGCGGAGCGCAAAAAAAAGCAGCAGGAACACCATAAGGGTCCGCCGCCGGACGCACGCAAGTAATTACGCTGGCGAGTTCCGTTAGACACAAGAAGGGGCCGGACGCCGTCCGGCCCCTTGCCATTTCCAAACTTGTTCTCCGGTTTACGCTACCGGTTGCGCCTTCTTGGCGGCGCGCGATACCTTGTACTTCCTCTCGAACTTGTCGATGCGGCCGGCGGTGTCCACTAACTTCTGCTTGCCGGTGAAGAACGGGTGGCAGGATGAGCAGATTTCCACGCGGATGTCGCCTTTGTGCGTCGACCGCGTCTTGAAGGTATGGCCGCAGGCGCAGATGACACTGACTTCGTTATAAGCGGGGTGAATACCGGCCTTCATGTTGTTACAGGGATTCCTTTCGAGACTTCCAGTATACCAAAAAACACGAATCCCCCGTGACCCGCTTTCGGGGCACGGGGGAGGTAGCCAAAGAGTAAAACCTGAGGCTTAAGCTGACGCTTGAGGCAGCCGGTCCACAGGAACATTGATTCCGATACTGGACGGAATCGGCTACATTATCGGCTCGACTTTAACAGTCGGCCACCTCTCGCGGTCGTATGTTACTTTCCATTATGCTGGACCACCTCCTTTTCCAGTGATGTTCCCATGCTCTCATGCGCGTTTCGGCTTGTCAATATGAAACTCTCGAGACACTTCCGCTAAGAGCCATGTAATGATTGAGTTACAGGCTGCGGGAAGCGAACCGGCACATCGTCAGACCGTCGATCAGGTTGAAGGGAAAACGGCCCGTGGTGTAATGGCCGCACGGTAGCGCGAAAACCTCATGCGGCAGGTGCATTTCCCGGAAGCTGGTGAGCACCTGCTTGGAATAAACCGGCGGGAAGGTCGAGTCGTACCGGGCCCAGATCAGCAGGCTGCGCATGTCGCGCCCCTGGAGGCGCTTCAGGTAACTGGCCGGGCTGATCGCGGACCAGTACTGCCGCAGGTCGTCCTGGCTCAGCATGTCGCCGAAACCCTGGCGGATGTGCTGGGACGATATTCCCGTCCAGACCGGGTCCGAAAAGTAGTTGGAGACGTGGTTGAAGATGCCCACCTTCACGCGCAGGTCGTGGGCTGCGGCCACAAATGCCACGCACGAGCCAAGGCTGGTTCCCAATACCCCCAGCCGCTGGTAGCCCTGTTGCGTCAGCCAATCCAGGCAGACGCGGGTGTCGATGACGGATTGGCGGGTGGCGTGAATGGTGCGCCCGATATTGCTCGAGACGTGGTAATCGGCCCGTGAGAGCTCGTCCGGCATGCGCTCGGCGTGGTACGCCATAGTCATGCGCAGGGCGCTGATTCCAAACCGGTTCAGCAGTTTTGCCAGTCCCACGTGGCTTTCCGGACCGCCATTCCACTGGGGCGCCACGACAAGGGCGCGGCCGCGGTCCTTTTCGGCGGGAAACCAACGCGCATGGACGGTATTGTTCTTGGGGTATGGGGATTCCACCGGGCTGGTGAAAGTCAGCTCCCCTTCCCGCAGCCGGAAATCCCGCACCGGCACGTAGGAATAAAAGCGGTCCGAGTGGGCGGCGCTTTCGGTTGCGAAACGGGCTACACAGGCGGCCGCATCGCCGTTGGCATCCGCGGGGCAGGGCGGGAAGCCGATCGCGTGAAGCCATTCCATGCCCCATTCAAACGGACGAACCACGCGGTTGTTGTCCCGAGTGGCTAGCTTCCGCTCCCAACGATCGATCCAGTGCGCATAAAGTCCGGGCATGTGAGGAGGAAAGCCCATTTTAGCAGAACAAAAAAATGCCCCGCTCCGGCAGATGGGACCGGGCGGGGCGGCGGCGCTGAGCCGGAACGGAGGCAACAACGCACCAAAGTGAGAATATCCTCTAAAGAACCTGCATAATCCCATGCAACCCGTGTGCCATAGGTAATCGATTGATAGCAAAGCGTCGCATCCGTCAGACCTCCCGATTTCGGGACGGACTTCTACCGGATTTCGAATTTCCCTCCGGTCCAGCGTTACAATCGGACCTGTGAGTTCTGTACCTGTGTCGACCGAGGCCCCCACGGCCACGGGTGGAAAAGCACTGGCTGGATTCCTGCTGTCGGGCTTTTTGCTGGCGTTGCTGGGCGCCATCCTGCCGGCCTGGGGATACCACCGGGATCCACCGGATTTTGTAGCGGTAGGGAACTACTTCCTGAGCCTTGCGGTGGGAATTGTGGCGGCCTCGGCCCTGGCGCGGCCTATCATCGTGCGGCGCGGGCTGACATTCCTGTTGGTTTTTTCCTGCGCGCTTTCCTGCGCCGGCCTGGCTTACCTGGCGGTGGTTTCGCAGCTTCTCAGCTCCTGGTGGCGGGTGGGCGGCCTGTTGACTCTGGGGATCGGCGCCGGGCTCTTGAATATGGGGCTGTTTTGTGCCATTTCCCGGAGCTACCAAACGGACGCGGCCCGCACGGTCAATCAGGGCGGCATCTGGTATGGACTCGGGTGCCTCTCAGCCACCCTGCTGGTGGGCGGCACCTTCTACGCATACGCCGTGCCTACCATTCTGATCTTCATGGCGGTGGTGCCGGGATTGTTTGCCGGGTTGTATTACAAAAGTTCCTTCAAGGTGCCGCCAGGCCCGCATCCCACGTTGTGGCAGGCTTTTCAGGATTTTCGCGGCATCGGGGCCATCCTGTTCGCTTTTCTGCTGTTCTTTCAGGCCGGCAACGAATGGTCGATCGCCGGCTGGCTGCCGCTGTTCCTGATCCGCCGGGTTGGGCTGAGCCCCAAAGCCGCGTTGTTCGACCTGGCTCTCTACTGGACGTTTCTCATGGGTGGCCGGATGGGCGCGGTCCGGATCCTGCACCGGGTGAGCCACGCGCGGCTCCTGCTGACGAGCGTTGCGGCGGCGCTGTTCGGCTGCCTGGTTCTCTACTTCACGGACAACGGATTTGGGGCGGCCACCGGCGCGATGTTCGTCGGCGGCGGCTACGCCAGCGCCTTTCCCCTGGTGGCGGAAGCCATCGGCCACCGCTTTCCTTACTACCATCCGGGCTTCTTCAACGGAATCTTTTCGGTGGCCCTGGTGGGCGGTTTGCTGGCGCCGGCTACGCTGGGCTATGCGGCTTCGGCGCTGGGGGTGGGCATAGTGGTGGGGATCCCGCTGGCGGGCACGTGCCTGGTGATGATCCTGATCCCTCTCATCTGGCTGGAAGCCAAGGTGACCGGCCGATGAAGTGGCTGCGTCTGATGCCGGCGTTGATTTTGGCCGGCTGCCTATCGGCTGCTTCCCTGGCTGAAAACATCGAGCGTCTGATTGCCGCTTCACCGGCTGCGCGGAATGCCTTCTGGGGTATCCGCATCGTGGATCTGGTAAGCGGAAAGACGCTCTACGAGGCGAACCCCGACCACTTCTTCCTTCCCGCTTCCAACGCCAAGCTGTTTACCACGGCCATGGCGCTTATGCGGCTCGGGCCGGATTTCACTTTTCGCACGCGGGTGGCGGCGGATGGCCCGCCGGACGCGGAAGGGCGCATCCATGGGGCGCTGCGGCTGGTGGGTGGCGGCGATCCCAACCTTTCGGCGCGCGCCGTCCCTTACCGTCTTGGCCCGGCGACCGGCAACCCTCTGGCGGCGATTGAAGACCTGGCCGATCAAGTGGCCGCGCGCGGCGTCCGGCGCATAAAGGGCGACGTAGTGGGCGACGACACCTGGTATGTATGGGAGCCTTACGCCGCGGGCTGGTCGATTGACGATCCGCGCTCCGACGATGGGGCGCCGGTCTCCGCTCTCACGCTCAACGACAATACCTTGACGCTCAACATCCGCCCGGCTGCGGCGGTGGGGTCGGCGGCCTTGCTGTCGCTCAACCCACCCGTGGAATACTACCTGCTGGAAAACCGCGTCCGCACGGTGGCCGCCAGCGGCGATCGCAGGGTCCACATGGAAAGAATTCCGGGCAGCGGGGAGGTGCGGTTATGGGGCACGCTGCCGTTGCGCGACCACGGGCAGGAACTGCTGCTGGGCATTGAAGATCCAGCGCTTTATGCGGCAACGGCGTTGCGCCAGGCTCTCGAAGAGCGTGGCATCGCGGTGTCCGGAAGCGTTCGGGCCAGGCATTTGTACCCCGACCAAGCGATGGAACCAGCCCCCGCGCCCGCTGAGGACCCGGGGCTGGAACTGGCATCGCGCACCTCGGCGCCGCTTCTGGAAGACTTGCGGATCACCGATAAAGTGAGCCAGAATCTGCACGCCGAACTGGCGTTGCGGGCCGTGGGGCGCGCCCGCCGGGGCATCGGCAGCTTCGAAGCGGCGCGCGAGGAAGAGAAAGCTTTTCTGGCGGAAGCCGGCATCGAGACCGGCGCCTACAACCTGCTGGACGGCTCCGGACTCTCGCGGCTCGACCTGGTGACGCCCGCGGCAGTGGTCAAGCTGCTGCGCTACATGTACGATTCGCCCCAGCGCGCCAATTGGATCTCGCTGCTGCCGGTGGGCGGCCAGGATGGCACGCTGGCGACGCGGTTGGGCGACGGCGCCGCCGCCGGACACATCCACGCCAAGACCGGTTCGCTCTCCCACGTGAGCGCGCTTTCAGGCTACGCGGAGAAGCCCGGCGGCCAGTGGGTAGCGTTTTCGATCCTGGTGAACAACTACAACGGCTCCTCGGCCGAAGTGCGCGGCATCATGGATGGCATCTGTTCTCTTATAATGGAATAAGAAAATATGCCGATCTTTGAATATCGCTGTGAAGATTGCGGGACGAAGTTTGAGAAGCTGGTGCGCCGCGCCGGCGACGCATCGGATGTCGAGTGTCCTTCGTGTGGCCAGAAGCACCTGACGCAGGAGCTTTCCACTTTCGCCGCGCACGTCGCCAGCGGCACGAAGGCGGCTGAGATGCCAAGGTGCCCCAACGGTGGGATGTGCGGCAACCCGGGCATGTGCGGGATGAACTGACAAGGGCTGACGCCCTTGACATCCCTTCGGGACATGGAAGTCAGAAGCCGAGGGAGTCAGAATGAACCCCGGGGCTTCGCCCACGCCCCACGGCCGCGCCGAGCTTGTGTCGATGTCGGCGCCGTAGGCGTCTACTCGGGCTGCAGATCGTCCATGGCGTAGGAACCGGGCAAGAATGGGCGTGTTCCGTGCTGGTAACAGTGGTTGATCACGCCTTCCACCTGGCTCAGTTCTTCCGGAGTCAGATCGGCGCCGAAGGCAAAGCCGCAACTGCGTTCGGGGATGGCCACGCGGCAGCCGTTCGGAAAGAACTTCGATAAGGTTCCCCGAATCAACAGACGCGAAGGCCCCAGGCCGTCTTCATAAAGGAACGCAACCGCGAAGACTTCGCCGTTGACACGACGGAGCATGCGCGGGCCTGGCTGGTTCTCGGTATGGCGCGCGAGGTTGTTCATTGCCAGGGCTTTCCAGTCGAGACCTTGCTCCTCCCAATGGGCCTGGATGTCCCGATTGACATAGCGAAGGCTTCCGCCGGGCATGAGCACGGCCCATGCCAGGCCGATTTCGGGGGCGCGCAAGCGAGTGAAGGGACCGCACCATTTACCGGCCGTAAAGAACGAAGCGGGAAGCAACACGGGCAAGAGTTCCCGCGTGTCCAGTTCAGCCGGGGATACGTCCATGCCGTCGGCCATCTCCCCTAGTTGGGCTTGGATGTCCACGTCCATGCACTAGAGGTATCATGTGCGCCGCGGCGCGATATAGCTATCCAACGGCCAAAAAACGGATACTACTGGCTGCCTAACAGGTTCTGTATGAACTCGCGCGGAATCGGCCAAACACCTTCCACATGAGTGCCTTCCGCGTGGAACGCGCCGGCCGCCAGGATGCCGCTCAGATCGGCGGGGTTGGGCTGGAGGTTTTGCCGGGCCATCAGGCTCTTCAACAATTGTGTCGCATCGGCGAGCTGCGCGGCGGCCGCGGCGGCCTCACGGTCGCTCTTCGAGCGCACATCCAGGTGGGCCGCCAGCCGGCCGCCTTCGGGCGCGAATGAAATGGTCACGCTCAGCGCGCCTTCCATGCTGCGCGCAAAGGGGCGGGCGCCATCGGGGAGATTCCCGTTGGACTTCAGCAAAGAGCCGGGAAAGGCAAGCCACACGGGAGCATTGGGGACGGGCGGATCGGGTCCCGGGCGCGGGG
Organism: Bryobacterales bacterium; assembly: GCA_963842505.1. Classification (GTDB taxonomy): domain Bacteria; phylum Acidobacteriota; class Terriglobia; order Bryobacterales; family Bryobacteraceae; genus PALSA-129. Next base: position 698,911 of record CAWJGZ010000001.1, on the reverse strand, counting down.
TGATCAGGCGTAAGGCGGCGTAGTCATCAGGGCTGGCCGCCATGGCCATGAGATCGCGGTGAACCGGAAAAAAAGAAATGCGGCGGCCGGGTCCGCTGCCGCTCACGCGGCAGAGAGAGTTTATACAGGTGCCCTCTACCTGTTCCACATAATTGCGGATGCTCTTCCAGTCGAAGCGGCCCTTCACCAGGAAATAGTTTCCGGTCGGGGCGAAGGCCACCATGGCGGAATCCAGGTCGTGCATGTAGTCGAAGCGGGTCTGGCGGACGAAGGTCTGGTATTCGGGATCCTGCCCGGCTTTGGCGCCGTCGAATAGCTGCAGCAGGCCGTTGCCGCGGAGCGCCGCGAAATCGATCCAGAGCACCAGTGTCTCCTCCACGGGCATGCGCCGGAGGCTGGCGGCGGGAGTGAGCGTGCGCGAACGGTACCACACCATTCCTCCCACCGAGACGCCGCATATCAGGGCGATCAGCAGAATAAGTTGCCAGGGTCGTGGTTTGTAGTCCACACCCGCAGTATCACACAGCCACGGCGGATGGGGTGACTTGCGAATCGCGCGATTCCTTCCACAGGCGAAGGTAAGGCGCGAGAGACCGCATCATTTGAGCGAAAGATTCCAGCGTCAGGGACTGCGCGCCATCGCTGGCGGCTTTCTCCGGGCAGGGATGCACTTCCACCATCAGGCCGTCGGCGCCGACGGCCACACCCGCCCGCGCCAGCACCGGAACCAGGCTGCGCTTGCCGGTGGCATGGCTGGGGTCCAGCATGACCGGCAGGTGGGTCAGTTCGTTCAACACCGGCACGGCGGCGATATCGCAAGTGTTGCGCGTGACGGTTTCAAACGTGCGGATGCCGCGCTCGCACAGAATCACATTGGGGTTGCCGTGCGCGACGATATATTCGGCGGACATCAGCAGTTCCTTGATGGTGGAACTCATGCCGCGCTTGAGCAGCACGGGCCGGCCGCAGGCGCCCAGCGACTTAAGCAGCGCGAAGTTCTGCATGTTGCGCGCGCCCACCTGCATGACGTCGGTATACTCGGCCACCATTTCCACATCGCGGTCGCTCATGATTTCCGTGACGATGCCTAGCCCGGTGGCTTGCTTGGCTTTGCGCAGCAACTTGAGGCCCTCCAGTTCCAGCCCCTGAAAATCATAGGGCGAAGTGCGCGGCTTGAATGCGCCGCCGCGGAGCATGCGCGCTCCCGACGCAGCCACGCTTTCGGCCGTCCGCAGGATCTGCTTTTCGCTTTCCACCGAACAGGGACCGGCGACCACGATGAATTCGTCTCCGCCGATTTCGAGGCCGTTGACCTTGATGGCTGAATGCTCCTTCTTGAACTCCTTGCTGACGAACTTGTAGGGCGCGGAAATCCGCATGGCGCTCTCCACGCCGGGGGTGGCTTCGAGCGACTCCAGGCAGGCCGTAACGTCGCCGACTCCCACTACGCCGATGACCACACGCTCTTCGCCCTCGATGGAGTGAACCTTGTAGCCGAATTCAGCGATCCGCTCGCAAACATAGTCAATTTCCTGCCGCGTGGCGCACGGCTGCATCGAAATAATCATCTCTTTTCTTTATACACTATTGCACTGCGCAATTTCAAGTTAACGGCTTTCAATTGTTTTAATTGAAGGAGCCACTACTGAAACGTGGCTTCGACTGCCCCGGAGCGCGCGCTCTCATTCGGCGGGGTGGAGCGGTCGAAGGCGGTGATGGCGTAGTGGTAGGTCTTGCCGTGCTCCACGGCGCGGTCGGAGTAGTTCGGAATCTCGTTTGACTCAGCGATCTTTTCAAAAGGACCGTTGCCGGTGGAGCGGTAGATCCGGTAGCCGGCCAGATCGGGTTCCGTGTTGCGGTCCCAAACCAACTCGATGGAAGCCGGCGCCACGTCGGCGCGCAAGCCGGTGGGAACGGCGGGTGGAAAGACATCGATGGGAGTGATGTTGCCGGGAGCCGTGAAATCGCTTTCCGCGAATTTGTGATCTCCTACATCCACCAGGCTCTGCATTTCGTAGAAGTACGGCTTGCCGAATTCGGTGCTGGTGTCGGTCCACTCATGGCTATCGAGGGTGGCCACCACGGCCCAGGCTTCGTCGGGGCTGCCGCGGCGGACGATGCGAAACTGGTTGCCGCTCCCGGACCAGCTCATGTGCACGCCTTCGGCCCGGTTGTCGAGTTTCAGGTTGGCGGGCACTTGGGGCGCGGGCACGACGTGGATGGCCTGGTAATTCGACCAGCCGGCATCCTTTCCATTGGCGCTCACCACGCGCACGCCGAGGATGGCGAGCTTGCCGGTCCATTCGGCGATGGGGATTTCGAGGGTGGCCATTCCCTGGTTTACGGTAATGCCGGTGAGTGGCTTGGCGTGGTCCAGCCATTGCGCCGAATTGAAAGGCTCGGGCGTCGTGCCGATGCGCAGATCCAGCTTCAGGGGCTTGCTGATCGGCTGTGCCTCGGTGGTCAGTTGCGGGACCGGGAAATGGACGATGATGACGGCGCCGCGCTGGACGGCCTCCAGGGCGGTGACCTTGGCGGGGACATTGGCCAGCGGCTTCAACGGGCCGCCGACGTATCCGCAGCCCGCGTAGAGAAGAAGTACGGCCGCGGCGAGCGCGGCAGAAATTCGGCGCATCAAAAGACTAGGGTAGCAGGGAGGGGCGTGATGATGCGGGACGGGAGTTCCGCATGTTTCTTGGAGAAACTCTGGCGGAGCGGACACTAATTCGCAGGAGCAGTGGGACAGACCATCGGGTTTGGTGGTCTGTCGTGCATACGCTGAATCAGGATGGCCTTCACTCGCAGACACCTCCCACACTGGGTTCCGGAAGACAGCGCGGTCTTCGTGACGTGGCGCTTAGCCGGGTCGCTCCCGGCCCGAGCGGACTCGACAAACGACACAGCCCGGCCGTCTATCCCACGGTCCTTCCTGCAACAAGACGAGCAACTCGGCCGACTGCGTTCCGGTCCTGCCTGGTTGCTGGATTCGCGTGTCGCGCGGGTGGTTGTAGACGCTCTGTTGTACGGTGCCACGGTGCGCCGGTTCTACCGGCTCCACGCGTGGGTGGTCATGCCCAATCATGTACACGCGATCTTCCAACCGCATGCCGCAATGCCGACTATCATGCGATGGCTCAAAGGGAGAACCAGCCGTGTGGCCAACGGGATTCTGGGGCGCACCGGGATTCCGTTCTGGCAAGACGAGTCCTTCGACCATTGGATCCGGTCTTCCGAGGAACTCCAGGATCTGATCGACTACGTGGAAAACAACCTGCTCAAGGCCGGCTTGGCCCAAACTAAGGAACAGTGGCAATGGTCAAGCGCCGGCTGGGCGACAGACGACGAAAGGCGATCGTCTGTCCCACGTCCAACAGGCGGCTACCAGTCAGCGTAGGGGACGCCATTCAGGCCGGTCTTGTCCGATCCGCTGTGCACGTCCCAGATGCCGGGCTCGGATTGGCTGACACTCTGGCTGGCATCTTCCATGACGATCTTCCAGTCGGTGGAATTGGTCATGGGATCGATGGGCACGGCGCGCAGATATCCTTCGGTCACCAGGTCTTGCAGACTCTGGGGCGCCTTGGCCTTGTCGTAAGAGTAATTGTCGATGACGGTGCGGAGCGTGAACAAGTTGTTGTGCAGCACGCTTTCCTTGGAGCGGATGATGGCACGGTTGTAAATGGGGATGGCCATCGAAATGAGAATGACGATGATGGTGACCACCACCATCATCTCGACGAATGTGAAGCCCCTCCGCTTGCGGCTCGGATGGGGGCTACCACTCTGAATAGGGCGTTCCATCGGGTGCCTTCTCCTCGCTCTTGGTGAAAACTTCGAATACCGACTGGCCGCCCCAACTCTTGGACTTGGGGTCGTCCTGGGTGCTGCGCATCCCCCATTCGAACGTGTTGGTGAAAGGATCGCGGGGGATGCGGCGCAGGAATTTCAGCTTGGTGCCATTCGGGTCCTGCGCCAGGACCTTGCCGTCCACCAGAACATCGAGCGACTCCGGGTAGCAGTTGGAGTCGATTTTCGGCGGGCCGAAAGAACCAAGGTCGCAGATGTCCTTATATTTGTCGATGGCGGTGCGCATGGTGACGAGGGCGTATCGCAGGTCGCGCTCCCGCTCGGTGCGGATCTTCAGTCTGGCGAGCGGTAGCGACATGGTGGAGAGCACCGCCAGGATGGCGAAAGCCACGATCAGTTCCACCAGGGTCAATCCTCTTTGATGGCGCTTCCTCTGCATTACCACTCCGAATACGGCTTGCCGTCCCTGTCGCGCTCGCGGGTTTTGGAGTACACGTTGAAGACGTTCTCGCCGCCCCAGGTTTCGGCCTTGGAATCGTCCTGCATGCTGCGCAGCCCCCAGTCGGTGCTGTTGGTGAAGGGGTCGCGGGGAATGCTACGCAGGAATTTAATTTTTTTTCCGTCGGCGCTTTGCGTCTTGACGCCTTCCACCAGGATGTCGAGCGATTCCGGGTAGCAGAAGGTGCCTTGCTTGGCCGCGCCGAAGATTCCCTGGTCGCAAGCGTCTTTGTACTTGTCGATGGCGGTGTACATGTTCCGCAGCGCGTATTTGAGATCTACTTCGCGCTGGGTGCGGATCTTCATGCGCGCCAGCGGGATGGCCATCACCGAGAGAATCAGCATGATGGTGAAGGTGACAACCAGTTCCACCAGCGTCAAGCCCCTTTGGTTCTTGCGTCTCATGCCGGCATTACTTCACGTTGACGGTTACCTGCGCGCTGCCCGAGGCCGGCGGGCCATTGAGAGTTTGCAGCGTCACGCTGCTGGCGCGGATGATGGTTGCGCCGCGCGCCAGGGTTTTGAAAGTCAAATTGATCAGCGGGCCGCTACCGGTAACGCCGGCGGATCCCTCCTTGCGCAGCACCCGGATGGTGGCTGAGCCGCTATCGTTGAGCACGTTCTTGGTGAGCGTGGGCTCCTCGCCTTCGCCTCCCCAGAAACTGCCGCGGGTGACCTCGGTCAAGCTGACGGCTTTAGGGTCGAACTGGATCTGGATGGGCGCGCCGGTGACTTCCTTGGCGCCATCCACCTGCAACGAAATGGTGAAGGTGTCCGACAGGTTCTTGTCTAGTTGGGTGGCATCGAAGCGCACGACGGCCGCGCCGGCTACAGGCGGCGGAGCGCCGGGACCGGCTTCGGGAGGAGCCGTTGCGGGCGGGCCAAATCCTCCCGGAGCGGTGGCGGGCGGCGCTGCGGGCGGCGGAGTTCCGGGTGCGCCCGAAGGCATGGCGGCGGCAGGCGGAGCCGCGGCGGGAGTTGCGGGAGCTTCCTTGGGGACGGGCGCCGCTTCCTTGGGAGCGGCGGTCTCTTCCACCGGCTTGGGTCCGTAGGAAACGTGGATGGTGGTTTGGTTGCCCGATGCCACGGAGCGCAGATTCTCTTCGGTGATCTCGGGGCGGCGCACCACGTGCGGGATCAGCGCGATCATCAGCTCATCGCGTTCGTCGTCAACGCTGTCTCCGCTGAAGAGGCGGCCCAGGATCGGAATACTACTCAGCCCGGGAATGCCCGTCTTGGTTTTGGTGTACGACTGGTTGAGCAGACCGCCCAGCAGGCTGACTTCGCCTTCCCGCAGGCGGATATCGTGCTCCATCTTGCGCTGGCCGATGATGGGTTGGTTGATGCCGCCCAGATTCACCTGGCCCGTGACATTGGAGATGTCCAGGCTGACGTGCATGGAAACCTCCCCATTGTCGTGGATGTGGGGGGTGATTTCCACGTTGACGCCCACGTCTATGTACTGGAATTGGGTGTTGACCAGCGGGCTGATGCCAGACCCCGCCACGGCGCCCAACGTGGAGCCGAAGCTGCCGCTGGCGGTGGGCTCGCGTTCGCCGATCTTCATGGTGGCCTTCTGGCCATCCACGGAACGGATTTGGGGGGATTGCAGAACCTTGGTGCGGGTGTCGCTCAAAGTGGCCTGCAAGAGCGCGCTGGGCAGAGTAGTCGAGAAATCCGCACTGGCCAGGTGGCCGAGGCTGGAAAGCGGGATAGCCGCGCCGCTGGTGCTGCTGGTGGTGCCCGTGGTGGTGGTGCCCGTGCTGGTGGTAGTGCCGGTAGTGGTGGTGCCCGTGGTGGTTCCGCTGGTGGTCGAGGTGGTGCCCTGCACCTGGATGCTGGTGCGCGGCGTGAAATTGAACGGAACGTTGAGCCCGGTACTGGCCAGCGCGGCGGTCAGGCTGCGCGTAAACACGGAACTGGCTTCGATTACGAAGATATCCACCACCACTTCGGCTCTGGGCCTGTCCAGATCGTGAACGATCTTGTCGGCCAGCGCCATCTTGTCGGCGGTGCACTTGGCGACGACCGCGTTCTGCGACTGGGAGGCAAAGACGCGTTGGCAATCGGCCACCGTGCGGACAGCGGTCATGACATCATTCATGTCCTGTTGCGTGGTGACGTTGGTCAGGTAGAAAACTTTGGTTACTTCTTCTTCGTAGTCGCGGCGCTTATTCTGGTTGTCGATGGTGATGAAGATGGTGTTGGACGAGATCGGCTTCCAGTAGGACTTGGTGACCAACGCCAGATAATCCAGCGCCTGCTCGATGGTGGTATTGGGGAAATCGACGTTGAGATGGTCTTTGCCGCTGGGCAGCGGCGACGCGTACTCCGGATCCCACAGGACATTCAACCCGGCGTACTTGGCCACCGTTTCGAACAGCACCTTGGGGGTCTGGTTGTTCATCTTGAAATCGATCAGGGTGGGCTTGATCGGCTTGAGTTCAGGAACACTCAGCATGCGGTCGATTTTTTCGCTGTTCTCTTTCTTGGACAGCTCGCCGGGCGTGAGGCCACGGATTTCCGGCGGGGCTTCCTGGCCGGTGGACTCCACCCTTTTGCGCTCCCGCAGAATCATCTGCTGGGTGCGCAGGACTTCCTGCTCGGCGATCATGGAACTGGGGTTCAGGGCGTAAGCCTTTTGAAATTCGAGCAGGGCATCGCCCAATTGTCCCTGGGAACGGACCTTGGTGGCGTTGGTGACGTGCGTGGCGGAGGCTTCGAAGCGGGCCTTCTGAGCGGCAATCTGATAGGTGAGTTCGCTGGGGTCCTCGGAGAGCGCCTTTTCATAACTGTCGAGGGCGGCGTCCCATTCTTTTTTCTGCTCGTGAGCCCGGCCTTCAGCCAGATATTTGTCGCCCTTTCTGTTTTTGGCCTCGAGGGAGAGCGGCGCCGCGACCAGCGCAAACGCCAGCAAGAGAGCCGATAAATGTTTGAAAAACAGCATGTTAGTGGTTTCCCGCGCTCCGGACTTCCGGGGCCTCTATGCTAAAATAAGATCGAAATAGGCCCTCTCGGGTCATCTAAAGTCATTGACGATGTTAGGCTTCCGGGCGTGGAAGCGAAAATCGCGGGGCGGCGGCGTGGCGGAACGAGACACTCCCTTCAAAATATTGAGCGACAACCGGCAAGCCGGCCACAACTACTTCCTGATGGAGCGGTTCGAGGCCGGTCTGGTGCTGACCGGCACGGAGGTCAAGGCCGCCAAGGACAGCAAGATTCAGCTCAAAGACGCCTATGGGACGGTGATCGGCAATGAGGCATGGCTGGTGAATGCGCATATCAGCCAGTACTCACACGGCAACCGCGAAAACCACCCGCCGGTACGGAATCGCAAGCTGCTGCTACACCGCCGGGAGATCGACAAGCTGTTGGGCTACACGCGCGAAAAGGGCCTGTCGCTGATTCCGACGAAGATTTATCTGAAGAAGGGACGAATCAAGTGCGAGCTGGCGCTGGCAAAAGGCAAGAAGCTGCACGATAAGCGGGAAGCGGAGCGAAAGCGGACGGCGGAAGACGAGGCAAAGGCGGAGATGCGAAGACGGGCTTGAGTGAGCCAGGGCGCGGCAGGATCGCCCGCAGGTGGCACGCGCGGCATCAGTCCCGCAGGGCCGCCAGATCCCGCAAGGCGGCCTTGGCCTGTTCGATGGCTTGCCAATAGGCCGCGCGCAGCAGGCCGGCATCGATTCCGCACTGCTCGAGCGCCCGCAGATCGCCGGCTTCGTAAGCCAAAGCGGAAGCCAGCAGGCGGCCGAGTTCGCCCGAGTGCCGATCGAGCGCCTCGCGGATATCGCCTTCCAGACGAACCCGCTTGAGGATTTCCGCCATGGGCACATCCAGAATGGAATCGAGCATCGAGAGCAGCCCCACCAGGAAGCTGCCGGGGCCTTCCGCGCCGCGCGCCGCCGCCAGGGTTTCGCACATGTACCCCCGCTGCAGAGCCGCTTCCAAATACGTGACGGGGCACCCGCGGTTCGACGCCAGCGCCAGCAGGATGGCCCAGCGTGCCAGGCGTTCCCTGCCCAACCAGGTCACTACCCGCTCGACCGATTTCACCGGGTGGCTTCTTCCAAACAACGCGGAATTCGCAAGCCGCAGCAGGCTGTAGGTCATCGAAACATCCACCGTGACGGTGGCCGACACTTCCCGCACCGACGAAGCCGGATCCTGGCAGGTGCCGATCAGCCGCAGGGCCGCCAGTTTCCCGGTGGGGATGCAGTCGCCTTGCAGCACTTCCGGGCGGCGCAGGAAATAGCCCTGGAACAAGTCGAACCCCAAATCGAGGCAGCGCTCCATGAGGCTTTCGGAGTCGATCTTCTCGGCGACCAGCAGCAGCCCCGGCCGCCGCAGCATGGCGTGCCGGCGCAGCTCGGCTTCGGTCAAGGCGAGCACGTCGAGTTTGATGTAGTCGGCCAGAGGGGCAGCCGGGGCCAGGTTGCCATGCAGCGTGAAATCGTCCAGCGCGATGCGGTAGCCGCGCTGCCGCAAGCCGTGGATTCGGTTTAACATCTCGGCGTCGATCTGGATGTCTTCCAGAATCTCCAGCACACAGCGGTCCGGTGGGAGGAACGGTTCCACCATCAGAAGGTCGCGGGTGCAGTTGATGAAGAGCGGCTCCGCCCGGCAGATTCTGTCCAGCCCGATGTCCACCACCGCGTTCAACAACACCTGGGCTGTGGCGGCATTTCCGTCGCGCACATCGGCAGTCTCAGTCAACGTCCGGCGAAACAGCAGTTCGTACCCGTGAATTCTGCGATCGGCGTGGTAAATCGGCTGGCGGGCGAGGAATACATCCACGACGCGCTTATCGGCTGGTTTCGGGAAAAACGATAGCGTGGAACCTGTTGGCAGGCCGATGAAAAAGGCGGGCCGACCCGGGGGCTGCCCCGCAAAAAGCTATCATGGCTGGATGAGGAAGTTTCTTGCCCTCGCGGGCGTGGTCCTGTTGGTCACCGCCGCGGCCGCGCAGACCGAGCCGACCGTACAGCAGATTTCCAGCCGTTTGACGCCCAACGATCTGAAGGCCGATGTCTCCTTCCTGGCCTCCGATCTGCTGCAGGGCAGAGGAACGCCTTCGCCCGGTCTGGATATCGCCGCGGAATACATTGCCGCGCAGTTCCGCCGCGCCGGTCTCGAACCGGCGGGCGACGACGGCTATTTTCAGACCGCCCTCTATGGCAACGTGACGCCCAACGTGGAGGGCATGGAATTCACCCTCGAAACCGGTGGCAACACCATCAAGGCGCACAAGGAATCGATGGCGCTGCAACAGGCCGGCGCGGCCGATTTCAGCCGTTCGCCGATGATCAAAGCGATGGGAACCGATTCCGCGGCCATCAACGCGCTCACGGCGGAACAGGTGCGCGGCAAAGTGCTGGTGCTCGATTTTCCCGAAGGTTCGAATCCCATGATGATCACGCGCCAACTCCCGGCCATCACGGCCCGGCTGCAGCCGGCGCTGGTGGTGCTGTTGCGCTCAGGGGGCCAGCCAACCAATATGACCGCGCGCCTGCGCGAGATGTCGCCCTCATCGTCCACGCCGGTGATGCTGGTCTGGGATGATGCCATCCGCGCCGCGCTTGGCTCCGGAAAACCCGGTCCCGCGGACGCTATGGTTTCGGTCCACATTCCACCGCCCACGGTGGTCCCGGTGAAGCTGCACAACGTGGTGGGGGTGCTGCGCGGCTCCGACCCCACGCTGGGCGATACCTACGTGCTGGTGACGGCGCACTACGATCACCTGGGCGTGCGCGGAACCGGCGAAGGCGATCACATCTACAACGGCGCCAATGACGATGGCAGCGGCACGGCGTCGGTGATCGAAATCGCCAATGCGCTCGCGGCGCAGCCCACGCGGCCCAAACGCTCGATCGTCTTCATGACTTTCTTCGGCGAAGAACTGGGGCTGGTAGGCTCGCGCTACTATGGCGCGCACCCGGTTTTCCCGCTGGCCAAAACGGTGGCCGATCTCAACCTGGAACAATTAGGCCGCACGGATGTCGATGGCGGCTCAAGTGTCGGCCTGGTGAACGTGACGGGTTACGATTTCTCCACGCTCACCGACGTAGTTCGTAAAGCCGGCGAAGCCACCGGACTTCAAGTGGTGAAGAACGAGCAGCTCAACGTCCGGTACTTCGCGCAGAGCGACAACCAGGCGCTGGCCGACGCGGGCGTACCGGCGCACACGCTTTCGGTGGGCTACGTCTTCCCGGATTATCACAAGCCCGGCGACGAATGGCCCAAGTTGGACTACGACAACCTCGCCAAGATAGACCGGACCGTGGCGCTGGCCGTTTTCCGCGTGGCCGACAGCCTGGAAACGCCGCAATGGAATAAGGACATCCCCAACACCGAGCGCTACATCAAGGCGGGCCAGGATTCGCTGGGCAAACAGTAGCCCCAATGCTGTTCACCCAAGCCGGCGTCGGGGGTGGGAGAGACGACCGGCTTTAGCCGTCTGTCAAGCGCCCTCTTCAACTAAGCGTGGCAGGGTCGAAAAGGCGGGGCGCCGGCTGGAAAGCCGGCGTTGCGGGCCGGAGGCCCGCTCCACGAACAGCGAGGCTCGGCGCACTCCTTCATGAAATTTCGCGGGCCGATGGCCTGTACCACTTAACTGAACAGTATTGGGGCTAGCCGGCGCTTTAGCTATTCGTGGTGAGGCCGGCGTTCGACAGCGTATTCATGATGATGGTCATCGGGTTCAGCGAATTGCTCTGACTGAACGAGCCTGCCACGGAATTGGCCAGAAACTGAGAGATCAAATCCGCTATGGAGTTGGCGGTTGACGTGTCGCTGGTGCTGGTGGTTGAACTGGTGGTTGAGCTCGAGCTGGCGCCAGCGGTGGAATCGGTGCTGCTGGAGTTCTGAGCGGATTGCGCATGGTGATGATGGTGGTGATGGCCGGCCGAAATCGCTTGAGACAGATCCTGCACGTTGGGGAGCTGCCCGCTTTGCGAGGCGTTGGTGAAGTCCGTGGCCAGTTGGGTGAGCTGGGCCGCGGCCGCCGTGTCTCCATCCGCGGTAGCGGTGGTCGAAGCGCTTTGCAGATTGGTTGCGATCTGCTGGGTGATTTGCTGGTATTCGGTTGGGTTGGCCTGCTGAAGCTGCTGCAGCGTACTCAGCAGTTGGGCAAAGGGAGAAAGCTGGTTGGTGTCTTGCGTGTTGCCGAGCGAGGTGGCGCTAGTGCTCCCGCTGGTCGAATTGGTGCTGCTCAATGCGGAGGCGAGCAGTGATTGGAGGTAAGTGCTGTTGGTTCCCGAAAGGGAATTAATGTTCATGACGGTCTTCAGGCAGTTTCCCGCCCACTCGCGAGACTATTAAAATCAGGGGGTTGAGAAGCGTTCCTGGCGCCAATTCTCTGGCGGCCGACGTTCTTTTGGCGGACGTCAACCCTTGCGCGGCTTTATAATGGCGGTGCATACCGTGGATACCATTCGTGACAAAAGCGTCCTCATCACAGGAGCGGGCCGCGGCGTCGGCAAACGCCTGGCCATGGGTTTCGCCGAAGCCGGAGCGCATATCGGATTGCTGGCGCGCAGCAAAGCCGAACTCGACCTGGCGAAACTCGAGATCGAACAAGCCGGCGGCAGCGCGCTGCGCCTTCCCGCCGACGTCCGCAACCTGGACGAAATGACCAACGCGGTCGCCCTGGTGCTCGAGGAATTCGGACGCCTGGATGTGCTGATCGCTTCCGCCGCGGTGCAAGGACCCATCGGCCCGTTGCTCTCCACCAAGCCCGAAGCATGGGCCGACACCATCCAGACGAACCTCATCGGCGTGGTGAACGCCTGCCGCGCGGCGCTGCCGCCGATGATCGAAAAGCGTTCCGGCAAGATCATCCTGATTGTTGGCGGCGGCTCCGGCCACACACGTCCGAATTTCGGGGCCTATGCGGCATCCAAGGCCGCGGTGGTCCGCTTCGCCGAAGGACTGGCCGTCGAAGTGAGCGACCATAACGTCCAGGTCAACTGCATCTCGCCGGGCAACGTCTACAGCCACATGACGGACGAGATTCTGCATGCGGGCGAAGAGAGAGCCGGCCGCAAGGAGATCGAGGACGCCGAGCGGGTGCGCATCACAGGCGGCATTCCGCCGGAAAAGCAGACGCAACTGGCCCTGTTTCTGGCATCCGAGCGCTCCAACCACATCAGCGGCAAGCTGATCCAGGTGAACGACGATTGGAAACGGTTTGAAAACCAGAATATGAAGCCCGAGTTGTACACGCTGAGGCGCGTGCTGAAGATTTGAAGCCTGCGCCGAAGCCGGCCAGGCTAAAGCCCCTGCACCGCACTGGCTACACTGGATTGTGCCGTCCGCCCGCGAAATTGCAATTATCGGAACCGGTCGAGTAGCCCAGGCGCTGGGGAGAGCATTACGTGAATCCGGCATGGCCGTCACCTGCGTAGCCGGCCGCTCTCCCGAGCGCACGGCGCAAGCGGCCGGATTCATCGGCGGCGGTTTGGCCGCTCTCTCCTTCCGCGAAGCCGCCCAGCGCGCCTCCTGCGTGCTCATCGCGGTATCCGACGCGGCGATCGAGTCAGTGGCGCGCGAACTGGCCCGTGCCGGCGGGCAGATTCGGGTCGCGCTCCACACGTGTGGAAACGGCGGTCCCGAACGGCTGCGCCCTTTAGCCGAACGGGGAGTGTCGTGCGGCGGCATTCACCCCCTGCAGACCATTCACGATCCCGAACAAGGCGCCCGAGCCCTCAACGGTATAGGCTTTGCCGTTTGCGGAGACGCGGAAAGCGTCCGATGCGCCGAGGAGATCGCGAGCCGCCTGGGCGGGCAGGCACTCCGGGTTGCGCCCGAATCGCGGCCGTTATATCACGCAGCGGCAGTCATGGCTAGCAACTATGTGACCGTCCTCTTGGACGCCGCGGTGGAAGCAATGGCACGGGCGGGCGTTCCTTCCGACCAGGCAATCAGAGCGCTGACCCCGCTCGCGCGGGCCGCGGTGGAAAACTTCTCGAACGCCGGGCCGGTTCAGGCGCTCACCGGACCGATCGTGCGCGGCGACATGGACACCGTCGCCTCCCACATCGGCGCGCTTGGCCACGCCGGAGGAGGCTTGCTTGAGATCTACCGCGCTGCCGGCCTGCGGGCCCTGCGGGTGGCTCGCCGGCGCGGCCTGCCTGAACAGACGTGCGCATCGCTCTACAAACTTCTGCGAGAGGGAAAATAGAAGATTATGACGGAATCAGGAGGGCAGGTCCGCATTCCGGACCTGATCCAGATGAAGTGCCGCCGGCAGAAGATCACCGTGCTGACGGCGTATGACGCGACCATGGCGCGGCTGCTCGACGGCGCCGGAATTGACGTCCTGCTGGTCGGTGATTCGCTCGGGATGGTTGTCCTGGGAGAGGACAGCACCATAGGTGTCACGCTGGATATGATGGCGCACCACACCCGCGCGGTGGTAAACGGCACGCGCCGGGCGGCTGCTCCCGGTGGCTCAGTCCCCGCTGGCGCGCTTCAACTGTCCGCAAGCCGCGTAAATATCCAGGCCGCGCGGTTTGCGCACAAAACAAGGCACGGCCCGCCGCACAATCTGCTGGAAACCGGCCACGCGCTCCGGCGCCGGCGTCTCATACGGAATCTCCGGGCCGGGGTTCAGCGCAATCAGATTCACCTTGCAGTTCAGGTTCGCCAGCAATCTCACCACGCGCCGCGCGTCGGCATCGCTGTCATTCACGCCCTTCAACAACACGTACTCGAAGGTGAGCTTCTCCCACGGCCGCAGCGGATAGCGCCGGCACGCCTCCATCAGGTCCTTCAAATGGTATTTGCGCGTGATGGGCATCAATTCCCGGCGCGATTCCTCGGTGGAGGCGTTTAAGGAAATCGCCAGCTTCGGCCGCACCGGCTGGCGGCCCAGTTCGTCGATCTTGGGCACAATTCCGGCGGTCGACACGGTGATGCGCCGCGGCGAAAGGCCGAAGCCCGCCGGGTCCAGCAGAATGCGCGTGGCCTTGGCGACGTTCTCCAGGTTGAGCAGCGGCTCGCCCTGCCCCATGATCACGATGTTGAGGCGGCCGCCATCCTGGCGGAGATGATTCTCGCGCGCGACCAGGAGCACCTGTCCAACAATTTCCCCGGCGGTCAGGCTGCGCTCCAGGCCCAGCAGCGCGGTCATGCAGAATTTACAATCTACCGGGCAGCCCACCTGGCTCGAAATGCAGATGGTGTCGCGCTCGCCCTCGGGCATCAGAACGGTTTCGACGGTCCTGGCGTCGTCGAGCCGCAACAGGTAGCGGCGCGTGCCGTCGGCGGATTGGTAGACGCGGGCGATTTCCGGCAAGCCCACGGTGTGGCGCGCCGCCAGATCGGCCCGCATGGCCGCCGGCAACGTCGAAATCTGCGTAAAGGCGGCGGCCTGCCCGCGGTAGAGGGCCTGGTAAATCTGTTTGGCGCGATATGCCGGCCGTTCCGGGCCCAGGGCCTCGCGCAAATCCGAAAGCTCCATCCCCACCAGCGGCTGCGGCATCCTAGGTTCAGTGTAGCGGATTGGCGCGTCCCGGCCGGGAAGTGTCACAATAGAAGCAGAGCCTTTCCGTCTCTTCCCGCATGAATTTAACCAGCAGTCCCGCACGGGACATCGAAATGACCACGCTATCGAACGGCGTGCGCGTAATCAGCGAAACCATGTCGCACGTGCGCTCCGTTTCCGTGGGCGTGTGGATCGCCACCGGCTCGCGCCGTGAGACGGCCCGGCAGGCCGGCATTTCCCACTTCATCGAGCACATGCTCTTCAAGGGCACCACGTCGCGCTCCGCCGAAGACATTGCGCGCTCGGTGGATTCCATCGGCGGCAACCTGGACGCCTATACCGCCAAGGAACTGGTCTGCTTCAACACCAAGGTGCTGGACGAGCACCTCTCGCTGGCCTTCGATGTGCTGGCGGACCTGGTGCTGCACCCCAGGTTCGACGAAGAGAATATCCAGAAGGAAAAAGGCGTCGTACTGGAAGAGATCAAGATGGAGGCCGACAGCCCCGATTACCTGGTACACGAGATCTTTTCCTCCAACTTCTGGAAAGATCACGCCCTGGGCCGGCCGATTTTAGGGACGAATGAGACGGTCAAGGCCTTCGACCGCGACGCCATCCAGGGTTACTATCGCGCGGTCTATGCGCCCGCCAACATGCTGATCACGGCAGCCGGCAACCTGACGCACGACCGGCTGGTGGCCCTGGCCAGCCAGCATTTCGCATCGCTCGAGCCCGGCGCGCCGGCGGTGGAAGACAGCGCCCCCAGCACCCATGCGCGCATCGCCCTGCGCAACAAGAAAGCGCTGGAGCAGGTACATCTCTGCCTGGGCGTGCCCTCTTACCCGCTGCCGCACGCGCAACGCTTCGCCTGTTACGTGCTCGACACCCTGCTGGGCGGCGGCATGAGCTCGCGCCTGTTTCAGAACATCCGGGAACGGCAGGGGCTGGCATACGCGGTCTTCTCGGAGTTGAGCGCCTATCGCGACACCGGCTGCCTTTCCATTTACGCCGGGACCTCGCTCGCCTCCACGCCCAAAGTGGTAGACGCCATCCTGAGAGAATTCCGCGACCTCAAAGAACAGCCCGTGGCCGAAGAGGAACTGTGCCGCGCCAAGGACCACCTCAAAGGCTCGCTCATGCTGGGCCTGGAATCCACCTCCAGCCGCATGGCCAACCTGGCGCGGCAGGAGATGTATTTTCACCAGTTCTTCTCGCTCGACGAATTGGTGGAGAGCATCGGATCGGTCACTGCCGGGGAAGTGCAGGCCATCGCGCAGCGTTTCTTCAACCCCAGCCAGATCGCGGTGACCGTGCTGGGAAAGCTCGAAAAATTCAAGTTGGAGCGGGAAGATCTGGCGTGTTAGGGCCGGAGTAGAATCAAGGCTGGTGGGGCTGCGGTGCCAGGTTAGAGGCTCATACTGAAATCATGCCGCTCGGGCGACTCCTCATCGTAATGGGCCTGGTGCTGCTGGCCGCTGGATTGTTGGTCAGCTTCGCGGGACGGCTGCCTTTGCACCTTGGCCGGCTGCCGGGCGATATTCGCATCCAAGGGCGCAGCTTCGGTTTCTATTTCCCGCTCACCACCTGCCTCCTGCTCAGCCTGGCGCTGACGCTGGTGCTGTGGCTGCTGCGACGCTGAGGCTATTTCAACCGGCCCATTTTGGCCAGCGGCCAATAGGCAAAGACGGCTTTCCCGTAAATCATGTCTCGCGGCACCCAGCCCCAAGCGCGGCTGTCGCTCGAAGAATTGCGGTGGTCGCCCAGCACGAAGTATCTGCCCGCCGGCACCACCTTCTCCTCCATGCTGGAATAGTCCCGGTAATCGTCCTGGATGTAGGGTTCCACCAGCGCCTGGCCGTTGACATACACCTGCCCGTGTTCGATGCGCACCCGGTCACCGGGCAGCCCGATTACCCGCTTGATGTACTCCTTGTCCGGATCCACAGGCGCGCGAAATACCACGGTGTCCCCACGTTCGATGTTTCCCAGCCCGAAACGATAGGTGAACTTGTTGATGAAAATCCGTTCCTGGTCGTCCAGCCCCGGCGTCATGCTGGTTCCTTCCACCTTCACCGGCTGGTAGATAAAGACGATGGAAACCACCGCGATGAGCACGGAAAAAACCAGGTCGCGCAGCCATGACAGGGCGTTGCATAGCACGCCCAATGAAGACCGGCGCGGCTCTTGCGGAGGGATTGCCGGCGGGGCGAGATCGGGACTGTCGTTTTCCTGCATACCCAGACTGCTACTTCCCTAATTATAGACGCTTCAGACGGCCGGCTCGTTTGCCTGGCCCGCATTTTTTACTTCAGCAGTGCGCCCAAAACCGGCAGCGGCACGGCCCCTTCCCGAAGCGCCCGGTCGTTGAAGGCGGAGATGCTGAAGGCCGCGCCTTTGGCCTGCTGGTAGCCGTTGCGGATCTGGGTCCAGCCGCGCCAGCCCAGGAAGTACATCGGCAACTGGCAGGAGGAAAGCTTGGCGCGCTGCAGCTTCTCGACGGCTTCCTCGCGCTCCTGGAAGGTCTGATGCTCCATCAGGTCCAGGGCCTCCTGATCGCTCATGTCGAGCATGTGCAGCCGCACGTCCAGAATCGTGTTGGCCAATACTCGCAACTGCTCCTTGGCGAAGGTGAGCGCCAGTTCGGGCGAGTGATCCAGATAGCCCTCGTCGATCATGGCGCCCGTGGCGAATTCCGCCCAGCCTTCGATGTAGGGTCCGTTGCCGAAGACCGAGCGGAGCAGGCGCCGGCCCGGCGGCTGCAGATTGTTGGCCAACTCCATCTGCACGTAATGGCCGGGTATGGCCTCGTGCATGGTGAGGAGCTTCAACTTGTAAAAGTTGTACTCGCGCAGCTTGGAATCGGCGCGCTCCTGGGGCCAATCGGGCGCAATGGGAGTTACCCAATAGAAGGCACCCAGTTGCGGTTCGAGTGCGGGCGCGGCGTTGAAGCCGCCCACCGAGTACACGCCGCGCATGAAATCGGGCGTTGGAATCACCTGGAGATTGGCGCGCGGCGGCAGCGTCAGCAGGTGCTTGCTCTCCACAAAGGCGCGTGCCTCGGCGAGATCCTGGCGGGCGTCGTCCATGTAGGATTCGCGCGTGGAGTGGCGCTCCGCGATTTTCGCCAGCACCTCGCCGATGATCTGATTTTGCCGCGCGTCACCGGCCAAATCAGTGTGTTCCGGGTGCTTGGGATACATCCGCTTATGCAACGGCAGCGAAAGCGCCAGCATCCGCTCGCGCACCTGCTTCAGCTCCGTCTCGGCCATCAGCAGCGCGCTATCGGCTTCGATTCCGCTCTCCAGCGAGTAACGGAATTTCTTGGGATAGTTGTTGCCGCCCAGCCGCCAACTGTAATCGTCGCGAGGCGCCAGGCTTCCCTTGAGGTATTCCTGAAACTGGTGCATGGCCATCAGCGCCGGTTGCGCGGCGCGCGAGTAGGCCTCGCGCTGGTCCTCCGGCGTCCAGACGCGGATGGCCTTGTCCACCAGGTCGATGTTGCCCTGATTCTCATCCATCGCGACGTTCGCCCAGATGGCCGGCGCCGACGTGACGTTGCTTCTCGCCTGGTCCAAAAACAGAGGAACCATCTTCAGCCTGGAAATGATGTGTTTGGCGCGCTCGCTCTGGGGCGCGTACTCCAAGACGTACGGCGTAAAAAGAGCGTTCCCCAGCGTTTCGACATACGTCGCCGGGTTGTGCATGTAGTTGCGGATATCGTCCAATTCCAGCAGGGCTAGAGAAATCTGGTCTTCCAGAATCTGCCGGTCGGCGCGATCCTCGGCCGAAAGATCATCCGGCTTGAGCCGTTCCAACCGCTCGCGGAAGCCCGCGTAGAAGTTGCGCTGGCGCGCCATGTTGGCGGGGCTCATGTCGTCCAGCATGCCGTCCAGGCTTCGATCCTGGTATTTGTGCAGCCCCGCGGCGGTCGCGGCCGAAGGCGAAAAAGACAATGTGGTGTAAACGAACTCCTGGGAGAGCGCGGCAAATCGCTCACCCGGCTTCTTGCCGCACCCGGCGGCGATCAGCAGCAAGGACACAAGTGCAACGAGTTTCGCCATCGTTGCAATTGTACAACCCGTCGGCGCGCAAGGGCTTCGCCCTTGCAAGGGCAGGGATGGTCAAGCGCGTACAAGACACCGGCGGCAAGACCGCCGGCGCTACCAGGTCTTAACGGAGCGTGAAAATGTAGAAACTCCAACGCAAGGGCTTCGCCCTTGAAATCCCTGCGGGATTTGGAAATCAGGAGTCAGAAGTCTATCCGAGGACCATGGGAGGACGCAAAACGCGGCGCAGCACCGGTACGGATACCGGCGCCGGCTGCCGTTCGAGCCGCATCCGCTCGAGTTCGCGAACCACTTGCGTACGCTCTCTGGTGGCGTTCCACGTGATGACCCGTTCCGAAATCAGACAACCCCAAAGGAGTGCGACGGAAATCCCAATCGCAGATAAACCCGGCCCTGTAATTTTGACGATCGGCATGGCGCGCTCCTCCTTAGGGTCGTAATGCGAGCAATCCAACTACCAGAGAGTACGTTCTTTGTTATCAAACTGATTCGGCGGCCACACCTGTGACACTGGGGCGTCCGGAGGTCAGAATTACACGCAAGACCGATTGGCAGCAAGCTCTTCAAGCCTCTGTTTTTCCCGTGTAGGTCAGGTGGTAGAGCTTCCCATTGCCGTCCTCGGAGATCAGCAGGCTGCCATCGGGCAATTGCAGCATTCCCACCGGCCGGCCCCACACCACCCGTTGGTCGGGGGCAATCATCCAGCCTTTGACCACTTCGGTGATTGGGCCGGCGGGCTTGCCATTCTTGAATGGAATGAAGGCCACCGATTGGCCCACCCGCATGGAGCGGTTCCACGAGCCATGGAAGCAAAGGAACGCTCCGCCCTGATACTCGGCCGGAAATTGCTTGCCGGTATAGAAGAGGAAATCCAGCACGGCGACGTGCGCGCCCAACAGCACATCGGGGACGATGGTCTTGGCCACCAGCGCCGGCGCCAGTCCCGCATTTCTGGGATCTTCATGCGGGCCGATGTAGGCATAAGGCCAGCCATAAAAGCCGCCTTGCTGAATGTGCGTGAAGAAATCCGGCACCAGATCGTCACCCAGATCGTCGCGCTCCTGCACCGCGGCCCAAAGGGTGTCCGTGCCGGGATACCAGCGCATACCGATGGGATTGCGCGTGCCCGCCGCGAAGATCTCGTGTTTCCATCCATCCACGCTGTAGCGATTGATGGCCGCGCGCCGCGGGTCCTCGCCCGTCGCCACGTTGGAAGCCGAGCCAACACCCACGTACAAATACCTGCCGGCGCGGTCGAACAGCAGGCTTCGCGTCCAGTGGTGCGAGCCTTGGCCAGCCAGCGAAACCACCTCTTCCCCGGGGCCGGCGGTCTTGCTGGCGGCGTTGTATTTGTAGCGTTTGACCGAATCGCACTCGCCCACATACAGGTAGCCGTTCAGCATCGCCAACCCGTACGGCTGATTCAATTTCTCGATCAGCTTCTTCCGCTCTTTGCCTTCGAGGACGTAGACGATTCCGGTATTGTCGGGGGCGTGTCCCGAATCGGCCAGCAAGATCTCATTCGAGGGGCCCAGCATCATGGCGCGGGGAACGCTGAAATCGCCGGCCCACTCTTCCACGTGGAAACCGGGCGGCACGCTGAGCCTGGCGCCGGCTGGTTTTGGAATTATCTTGGGACCGTTGCTGACGGCCTTGGTGGCGTAAGGAGGCGGCAATTGGGGGGTTTGCGCAGCCTGGAATAATACGGCCGCGGCGGCACACAACACCGCGCAAAGAAAGATCCCTCTGAGGTGCATGCCTGTATGATGCCACGAGCGGGCAAACAGAGGCGGGAATTATCGGGTCGGGTCAAGAGCCGGACCAGAGGGTCCGACGCGGGCGAGGGCGCCCGCCCTCCTTACCGCGCGGCCATCAATGCCCGCAACCGCCGCGCCCGCTCCGGCGCGCGCAACTGCCGCAAGGCCTTGGCTTCAATCTGCCGGATGCGCTCGCGCGTCACGTCGAATTCCTGGCCGATCTCTTCCAGCGTGTGTTCGCGCTCACACCCGATGCCGAACCGCATGCGGATCACTTTCTCCTCTTTCGGAGAAAGCGTCTTCAGAATCCCCGCGGTTTCGTCGCGGACGTTGGTTTCAATCACCGCATCCACGGGCGAACCCACCCAGCGATCTTCAATCAGATCGCCCAGCGCCGATTCGCCGTCCCGGCCCACCGGGGTTTCGAGCGATACCGGGTCGCGGGAGATGGTCTTCAGTTTCTGAACTTTCTCTACCGGAATGTCCATCCGGCGACCTATTTCGTCGTTTGTAGGAGTTCGTCCGAGTTCCTTCTCGAGTTCGCGGGTGGCGCGGAGGAACTTGTTCATGCTCTCATTCATGTGAACGGGAATGCGAATCGTGCGGGACTGGTCGGCAATGGCTCGCGTGATGGCTTGGCGGATCCACCAGGTGGCGTACGTAGAGAACTTGTAGCCGCGGCGGTATTCGAACTTGTCGGCGGCCCGCATCAGGCCGATATTGCCTTCCTGGATCAGGTCCAGCAGGTGAAGTCCGCGGTTCACGTATTTCTTGGCCACGGAGACCACCAACCGCAGGTTGGCCTCCACCAAGTCCTTCTTGGCGCGTTCCGCTTCGGCTTCGCCGTGGCGGATCACCGTCATGCTGTGGCGCAGTTCGGGGAGGGTGGCGCCGGCGGCAACTTCGCGCTTCTTGATTTCGCGCTTCAACTCCCGCAGCCGTGCCTGTTGCGCCGGGACGTTGCGCACTTCGAGCTTCTTGATCTCGCTATCGAGGTGGCTGATCTCATCCACGGCCCGCTCGATCTCGCGCGAAAACTCTTTCCACCGGTTTACCCGGAAGGGGCAATGGCGAATTGCCAGCGAAACCTCTACCTTGGCCCGATTGAGCTTTGCCAACAAGCGTTTACGGGGCTTCTTGCTGGCCGGCGGAGCGGCGTCGTACTTGTCCTGCGCCTGTTGCAGCTTTTTGTGCAACGCAGTCACATCGGCGAACTGGCGGGCGGCATCCTGCCGGACCTTAATGTCCGCCGGAGTACCCTCTTCCACATCCCCCAGGTCGGCCACGGTATCCAGTTCGAGCGTCGCCTTCTTGAGTTGATCGGAAATCTCCAAGACCACGTGCTGCACCAGGGCCGAGCGGCTAATGGCCTTTTGCATGCGGAGTTTACCGCGCTCCATGCGCCGCGCCAAGTCGACTTCGCCTTCGCGCGTGAGCAGGGGTACGGCACCCATCTCCCGCAGGTACACGCGTACCGGGTCGTCGGTATAGATGGACTCCTCTACCGGCGGCGGGTGCAGGAAATCGGCTTCATGTACGGCCTCGGCATCGAAGAACTTGGTTTCATCCTCAAAATTAAGGCCGAGGTGTTCGGGGCTTTCCGCTAAGAATTGATCTTCAAACTGGTCCACTAAGACTCACCTTCCCCATAAACTTCCATCCGCAGTGCCGGATTTCTTGAAAATGGGGTATTGCCTGGAAAAAGTTCAACCTGTTGGCTCGGCACAAACTGTGCGCAAGGTTGGCCGCATTTCGGGGTTCGACTTTCGACTGATGATATCATCATTCCCCCGCAAAGTTAAGCTCTATTTTTAAAGATGTCTTAAAAACGTTTAGGTTACATCGATTTTTTCCCACCGGCCGCCGCGCACCCGGCAACCGGTCCCGAGATGGCGTTTCAGGGCAGCTTGTGCCGCATTAAGGTCTTGAGTTCATTGAAGAAAGCTTCCTCATCCTGAAAATCGCGGTAGACCGATGCAAAACGCACGTAGGCAATCTTGTCCATATCCCGCAGACTCTCCATGAGGAATTCTCCTATTTCTATAGTAGAAATCTCCCGGTCAGGCGAGTCGCTGACTTTGGATTCGACCTGGTTGACGACTTCCGACAGCCTCGCCATGCCCACCGGCCGTTTCTCACAGGCCTTCAGCAGTCCACCCAGCACTTTCTGCCGGTCGAACTTCTCCCGGCGGCCGTCTTTCTTGATCACCATGTAAGGAACTTCGTCGATGCGCTCGTAGGTGGTGAAGCGCCGCTCACACGACAGGCATTCCCGACGGCGCCGGATGGCATCGCCCTCCTTGCTTTCCCGCGAGTCAACCACTTTGTCCTGCGAATGGTTACAAAACGGACACTTCATTTCGCCGCCTCCCGGCCCAGTTGCCGCAGGCTGTGCCAATCCAGCCCCTCTTTCAACGCCAGGATCAGCCCAGCCGGCACAATGACTACAAATGTAATTATCCAGATAAATACAGCCAAGGATGTCGCGACTTCCAGCTTGGTTCCGAACAGTTCCGTCAGCACAAGGGCCGCCGCCACTTGCGTGCCGCCGCCGATGCCGGGGATCTGCACCACTCCTCCGAACGACACAAAGCCCATCAGGATCATAACATCTACAAACGTAAGATTAATCATTCCGGCAAACGCCTGCACTACGCACCAGTAACAGGCCGCGATCAACGCCCATTCCAGCACCGAATAGAAAAAGATCAGCAGCAGAGCGGCATCACTGCGCGTGGATTCCACCCCCTGGACCAATGCCGTCAGAAACCGCTCCACCCGTTGGAAGCGCGCTTCCGGCAGGAAGTGGAAGGCGGCAATCAGCCGCCGCCGCGCCGGCTCAGCGAAATGCCGCAGGCTGAGCAACACCACCAGCACCAGTATGCACGAAATCCAGACGATTCTTCCGCCGAAAGCCAGCACCCAGGCAAAAACGGGCCCCACGTGCAGGCCCGCGCCACGCACCCGGCTGAGCGCAAAGCCCAGCAGCAGAGAGGCCATTAACAGGTCGAATACGCGCTCCAGCAGCCAGGCGGCCAATTGCGACGTCACGGGCACCTGCTCCTTGACCGCGATCAGGTAGGGCCGCACAAAATCTCCCGCCCGCCCGAATAGGGTGATGGCCGTAAAGCCGATGATGGTGGCAGCCATCAGCTTTCTCATCGACGGCCGCGGCTTGAGCGGCTTCATAAAGACTGCCCAACGCAGCGCGCGGCCCCAATAGGTGCCGTAAATGGGCGCCAGCGAGATCAGCAGCCAGTGCCAGCGGAGCCGCATCACGCTGGCCGCGGCCAATTGCCAATCGAAGCCCCGCCTGGGCCACCGGGTGTACAAGGTCCACGCCAGGGCCGCTACGGCCAGCGCGCAGCCGGCCAGCCATTTCCAGGTATGGCGGTGAATTGACGCCTCCTCGCCCGGTATGCCGCGAAAGTGCTGGCATACCGGAAAAATTGAACCTATCATGATAAGGCCTCGTTTCTCTATATGAAAGAACGAGTGCCATGGCATCCGCGGCAGTAGCAATTGGAGATTTCGCAAACCGGCTGGCCGTCGGGAGTATGATCGGCAGCCTGGAGGCTGTTCGCGGAGGCCGCAATCTGGTAGAAAGTACCTTGGACCCGGATTCAAGCCTCGTCTCAAGATGCCTGCGCGGAGAGGAAACCGCGTGGGAGGATCTCGTCCGGCTGCATACGCGGCGGGTCTACGGCCTGTGCTACCGCTTCACGGGAAGTGGTTCGGAAGCGCAGGACCTGACCCAGGAAGTTTTCCTGCGGGTTTTTCGCACGCTGAAGACCTTTCGCTCCCTGGAAGGGTCCTTCGCGACATGGCTGGCCCGCGTCACGCGCAACCTGCTGATCGATCATTATCGCCGCACGCGGCAGGAGCGCGTCACCGATTCGATTGAAGAACAACTGCCCATGATGGAGGAAGCCGGCGGCGCCGCGGCGGTCCGCCCGGATCATGCCTTGGCCGGCCGCGAGGCTAGTGAGATTCTGCAGGCGACGCTGCAAAAGCTGTCGCCGGATTTGCGGGAAGCAGTCATCCTGCGCGACCTGCAGGAAATGGAATATCGCGAAATCGCCGAAGTGCTGCAAATTCCCGAAGGCACGGTGAAATCGCGGATCAATCGGGGCCGGGCCGAACTGACCCGGCTGTTGCGAAAGCAGAAGCTGGCGGTATGAACTGCGCAGAGATTGAAATTCTGATCTGCGATTACGTGGATGGCACGCTCCCGGCCGGCCAAAAAGCCGAGCTCGAGCGCCATTTCGCCGAATGTCCCGTGTGCGCCGGACTGGCGCGGGATTCCGCCGCCGCCGTAGCCTTTATGAAGACCGTGGCGGAAGCCGAGCCGCCGCGGGAACTTATCACGCGGATTCTTTTCGATGCGCCGTGGAACACAGAGAGAGCGCGGTCCAGGAGCCTCGGGAAGCGGATGGCGGGGTGGTTCAGCCTGGTCCTGCAGCCCAAATTCGCGATGGGCGCGGCCATGACCATCCTCTCGTTCTCGCTGCTTTCGCAGATGGCGCCGGTGCGCCAATTGCGCATGTCCGATCTGGAACCGGCCAAGGTGTGGTCCGGCCTGACGGACCGCATCGATCGCGTCAAGACCCGCACGCAGATGTTTGTTGAGAGTTTGAAAATCGTGTATCAGATCCAAACCACGTTGCACGAGTGGCAGCAACAGAACGCCGAGCAGCAGCCCGCCTCACAGCAGGCCACGCCCGATCGCAAGACGGACGAACATAAGCTGCCGGCGAATTCTACTCCGGTTCCGTCCGGAGGAGTGCCATCGCCGGATGCCAACGGGGGAAGACATTAGGGGACACATATGAACTGCCAGAATCACCCAGAAACACCGGCCACGGCTTACTGCCGCACCTGCGGCAAGCCGGTTTGCGACGCCTGCCGGCGGGATGCTTTAGGAACCGTATACTGCGCGGAGCACATTCCCGCGCCTCCACCCGCGCCTGCTCCGGGTCCGGTGGTGACGCCGCCGCCAGCCTTCGCGGCACCGCCCGGCAGCCCGGACGGCGCCAGCAATTACGCACGCCCGGACGTATCGCCCGGACTGGCGCTGTTCCTGGGCACCATTCCAGGAGTCGGCGCCATTTACAACGGGCAATACGCCAAGGGCTTGATCCACGCGGTCATCTGGGGCATGCTCATGAGCATCGCGGACTCCCGCGCCGCCCATGGACTGGAGGCGGTCTTTGTCGGCCTGGTGATCGGCTGGTGGGCGTACATGGCCTTCGAGGCGTATCACACCGCGCGCAAACGGCAGGCCGGCGAGCCGGTGGACGAATACTCCAGCATCATCGACCTGAGCGGCGGGCGAAGCCACATTCCTTTGGCCGGCGTCGTGCTCATCCTCCTGGGCGTGGTGTTGCTGCTGCACACGCTCGATCTCTTCGATTTTGAGCGCGTGGCGCGTTTCTGGCCGGTGCTTCTGATCGCCCTGGGAGTCTATCTGCTGGCCGGAAGGTT
Organism: Bryobacterales bacterium; assembly: GCA_963842505.1. GTDB lineage: Bacteria > Acidobacteriota > Terriglobia > Bryobacterales > Bryobacteraceae > PALSA-129. Next base: position 672,812 of record CAWJGZ010000001.1, on the reverse strand, counting down.
CTTTGGGGAAGACACCGCCCAAAAGGAGGGACGCCATGAAGGACTATAACGGATCGGTAGTCCGTGCCATTCGCGGCCCCATTTGCCTGATCACCATCGGCGCATTGTTCGCGCTGAATAATTTTACGCGCTTCCGTTTTGACCAGACCTGGCCGGTAATTCTGATTGTCTTCGGTTTGCTGAGCCTGTTGAAACGCAGCGTGGAAACCTCAGCGCCGCCTCCGCCGGCGCCGGCGCAATCGCGCGGTTACAGCGGCAGCGGTTACTCGCAGAGTCCTTACAGCCAGACGCCGCCAGCCGCGGCGCCCGCGGCGGCGGCCCCAAGCAGCGCCGGTTCCCCCTCCGAGCCGGCTAAAGGCGGATTCGGAACGAGCGCGCCGCCGCGCGCGGATGCCCCGCCATCCAAGCCCGCAAGCGGCGAAGGAGGCTCCGTATGAGAAGGCGATCGCTCACCGGACCCCTGATCCTGTTGATCATCGGCGGCTTTTTCCTCTGGCGGAATCTCCATCCGGAAGCGCCTGTTTTCGATATCGTGGCACAGTACTGGCCGTTTCTTCTGATCGGCTGGGGCCTGCTGCGGCTGATCGAAGTGGCCTTCTGGCGCGACGCGCGCCTGGGCGGATTCACCGGCGGCGAAATCGTGCTGGTGATCCTCATCTGCATGGCCGGCTCGCTCGCCTGGGCGGCGCGCCAAAACGGCGTCCTTTGGCATATCGACCCCGGCCTGGAATGGTGGGGAGCGCAGTTCGATTACCCTGTCGCGGCCACCGCGCCCGCCGCCGGGGTGAAGCGCATCGTGTTTGAAAACCCGCGCGGCAACATCCGGGTGACTGGCGCCGATGTCCAGGAGATCACGGTCAACGGCCACAAGACCGTTCGCACCTACTCCCGCCAAGAAGCCGACCGCACCAACGGCAACACCCCGGTCGATCTCGTTCCGCAGGGCGACCGGCTGCTGATCCGCACCAACCAGGATCACGCCCCGGATAGCCAGCAGATTTCCGACGAACTCGACGTCACCGTGCCACGCTCCCTGGCGGTTGAGGCGCGCGGCCACAATGGCGATTTCGATATTACCGACGTCGGCGGCGACGTGGAGCTGGCCTCCGATCGGGGCGACGTCCGCCTGGCCCGCGTGGGAGGCAACGTGCGCCTCGACATGGCCAAGAGCGATCTGATCCGCGCCGTGGATATGAAAGGCCGGCTGGACGTGCAGGGCCGCGGCTCCGATATCGAACTGGAAAATATCGACGGCCAGGTGACCATCAGCGGCGCATACAACGGCAACCTGGATTTCAAGAAGCTGTCCAAGCCGCTGCAACTCGAAGGCGCGCGCGCGACCGAGCTCAACGTGGCCGCCGTGCCGGGCCACATCACCATGGACCTCAGCGAATTCAACGGCACCGACCTGGTGGGGCCGGTGCGCCTGGTGGCCAACTCGCGCGACGTCCGCATCGAGCAGTTCACGCAATCGCTGGAACTCGAAACCGTCCGCGGCGATGTCGAATTGCATCCCGGACATGTGCCGCTAGCCTCCATCGAAGCGCGTGCCGGCTCCGGCCGCATCGAACTGGTGCTGCCGGATAGGGCGTCCTTCCAGTTGGACGCCACCGTCCAGCACGGCGAGGCAGACAACGAGTATGGCTCGCAACTTCGCCAGGAATCGGACGGGAGAAGCGCCACCATCAAAGGCCAGGTGGGCAACGGACCCACCATCCACATCACCACCGAACACGGCTCGATTTCGGTGCGCAAGGAAGGAAACGCGCCCAGCGCGGATTCCGGCGCGGCCGCCGACAAGGGTAAGCTGGAGAAACAACTCAAGGATCTCAAGGAAACTGAGATCAAGATGTAGCAGAGGTTGCTGAAGAGGCCGCCAGAGAACATTTTGAGACGCCGATGAGCGCAGATAAAACATTTTTCTCAATCCGAGTTTGCGGGCGGTCACCGGCGGCCAGGGTGTCTGGGTTTTTCGCGGCATGAGCGGCCAGTGAGATCCAAGGCGGCGGGACCGGCACTGGCCGTTCTTTTTTTCGTCAACGTCCTCAATTACTACGACCGCCAGGCGCTGGCCGCGCTGGCGGAGCCTTTGCGCCACCAGTTCGCGCTCTCCGATGCCCAATTGGGCGGGCTGAGCACCGTCTTTATCGTGCTCTACGCCGTGGCCGGGCTGCCGATGGGCCGCCTGGCCGATACGTGGAGCCGCCGGAAGCTGCTCGCGATCGGCGTGGCCGTGTGGGCCGGGCTGACCGGATTGGGCGGCTTGGCCGCGAGCTACGCGCTGCTGGCGGCTTCCCGGTTGGGAGTGGGGATTGGCGAAGCGGTCTGCGCGCCGGCAGCCAACAGTTGGATCAGCGACCTGACGCCCGCCGCGCGGCGCGCCCGCGCCATGGCCGGTTTCATGATGGCGGTGCCAGTGGGCGTGATGCTGAGCGCGGCCATCACCGGTCCGGTGGCGCAGGCCCACGGTTGGCGCATCGCGCTGGGGGTGGCCGCGGCGCCCGGGCTGTTGCTGGCGCCGGCGCTGCTCTGGTTGCAGGAGCCGTCGCGCGGAACCGGTGAAGAAATCGTCCGTCGACGGGCCCGGCAGGCGGCACCGCCTGCCCCACTGGCCCTGCTGCGCATTCCGGCGCTCGCATGGATCTCCGCATCCGGCGCCATTTTGAATTTCGCGCTCTACAGTTTCAGCAATTTTCTTCCGGCGCTGCTGATGCGCTATCACGGCCTGGCGGTGGGACAGGCGGGCATCTGGTCGGGCGTGGGGTCGGGAGCGGCAGGCATTCTGGGGGCCCTGGCGGCAGGCGCATGGGGCGACCGCGTGATCCGCCGGCGGGCCAATGGCCGCCTGCTGCTGGCCGCGGCCGCATCGCTCGGAGCGGCGCCTCTGGCGGCCATCGCCATTCACATGCCAGCGGGAAGCGCCGCCGCCGCGCTCGCGCTCCTGATGCCCGCCTACGGCCTGTTGCAGATGTACTACGGATTGGTCTACGCAGCTATCAACGACATCGTCCCGGCGCGCCAGCGGGGCTCCGCCATGGCGGTCTATCTGCTGGTGACCTACCTGGGCGGCGCGGCCTTCGGCCCTTTGCTCACCGGCATGTTGAGCGACCGCCTGGCGTGCCGTGCCGCGGGCGCCGCCGCGGTGACCGAAGCGGCCAAAGCCATCGGGCTGCATCAAGCCATGTACGTGGTCCCGGCGCTGGCGCTGGTGCTGGCGCTGGTGCTATGGGCGGGGGCACGGGCGATGCGAGCGGCACGGGCCGAGGGCCAGCCCGATCCGGAGAACGCCAGCGCCTAAAAAAGTTCCCTGAGGAGGGTTCGGACAGTGTATACTTGGCGAACACCGGGGCAGTCAAAACCCCCGGAGATCGAAACCTATTGAGGGGATTACAAAATGAAACGCACAGGCATGCACATCGTTGCGGCGGGTCTCTTGCTGTCCGGGGCCTCGCTCATTCAGGCACAGGAACCATCTCACTTGCTGCGGATCTTCCGCGAGGATATTAAATCCGGAAAGGGCGCGGCGCACGAAAAGGTGGAGGCGGCGTATGTTCGCGCCTTCTCCAAGAGCGGATACCCGAACTATCTGGCGTGGGAAGCCATGACCGGCACGAATCAGGCCTGGTTTGTCGAAAGGTACGATACGTACGAATCGATGGAAAAGGCCATTCACCTGACCGAGGCAGAGCCGTTGAAGAGCACGCTGGACCTGCTGGATGTCCAGGATGGAGAATTGCGCACGGGCGAGCGCGGCATGATCGCCACCTACCAGCCGGACATTAGCTACACGCCCGTGCCGGCGGACCTGGCCAAGGTGCGCTTCGTGGCCGTCAACACGGTGCGAGTGCGTCTGGGCCACGGGGCGGACTTTACGGAGATGAGGAGACTGGTGAACGCGGCATGGACAAAGACCGGGAGCAAGCAGCGCCGGGTGATCTACAGCGTGAACTCCGGCATGCCCGCCGGGACCTACCTGATCTTGACCGGGGTGGATTCGCTCAAGGCGATGGACCCGACGCCGGGAACCATGAGCATGGCCGACGCTTTCGGCCCGGAGAACCTGGCGCGGGTCAACAAACTGGCGGCGGATATCGAGATCAGCACCGAAAGCACGCTGTTCGCGGTCAACGCCAAGATGAGCAATCCACCGAAGGAATACATCACGGCCGATCCGGCTTTCTGGGCGCCGAAGCCGAAACCCGCGCCGGCGGCCAAGCCCGCCGCCGCTAAGCCGACGGGCCAACAATAGCCACAGCGCGGCAAGCCGCAACCAGCGTACTTCTAAAAGAGCCCAAAGGGCGAAAGATGACAGCCCAGGGCGCGAGCCGGGGTCCAGGTCGCCTATTGACCAGCCCCGGAACGGGGCGAAAGGTGCGAGCGGGCCCGGATTCTTACGTCCCGTTCCGGGGCTAATGGTCTTGCGCGGGGTTCCCAGTGCTGGCGCACTGGGCTATTCTCTTTCGTCCTACGGACTTGGGCCGCGGAAAAATCTTCGCGGCCCGCAAAGAAACAAAGACGCAGTAGTATAGAACAGCAGGCGCTTCCGTGACGTGTCCACGAATTGAGTCGCCTAAAATGTCACCAGGAAGGACTCGGATGCGCCAAATGAAAATGTAACCCGAAAGGGTGCGAAACATGGCACCCATGAAAGGTGGACATGAACGCGCGCAGACAGTATTTGGAGGAGCTCGGCAAGGAGTACCACCGAGCCGACGAGAAGGGCCGGAGCCGGTTGCTCGATGAAGCTGAGAAACGTACCGGGCTAAACCGGAAGTACTTGATCCGGGTGTTGAACCACCCGCGTCAGCCAGGGCCGCGGAAGCGGCGCCAGCGGCGAGCAGAGTATGGGGCGGCGGTGGTGACGGCACTGGTGGAGGTGTGGGACATCTTCGAACAGCCGTGCGGAGAGCGGATGACGGCGGTGCTGAGAAGCGAACTGGACCGGTTGCGGAAACTCGGGGAACTGCGTTGCAGCAACGCGGTGGCCGGGCAGTTGCAGGAGATCTCGGCCAGGACGATTGACCGCGTGCTGGGGCGGGAGAAGCGCATCCGGCATTTGCGGCGCAACCGCAACCCCAACGTACAGCGGCTGATCTATCAGAAGGTGCCGGTGAAGGTGGCAGCGGAGTGGGACACCAGCGAGATTGGCAATGTGCAGGTGGACTTCGTGGCGCACTGCGGACGCTCGACGGGCGGGGACTACATTCATACGATCTCGGCCGTGGACATCGCCACCAACTGGTGGGAAGGCCAGGCGATCGCCGTCCGGTCGCAGCAGGCGGCCAAGCAGGGGCTGAGCCAAATCCGGGATCGGGTGCCGTTTCCAATTCGGGAACTACATCCGGACAACGATTCGGCCCTGGTGAATGATCTGCTGTGGGACTGGACGCAGCAGGAGAAGATCCGGCTGTCGCGGTCCCGGCCGTACAAGAAGAACGACAACGCCTGGGTAGAGCAGAAGAACTGGACGCACGTGCGCAAGGTGGTGGGGTACCGGCGCTTCGACACGACCCGGGAATTGCGGCTGTTGAATGAGATCTACGCGGAGCTGCGATTGTACAAGAACTTCTGTCTGCCCACGATCCGGCTGAAGAGCAAGGAACGTGTGGAGGGGCGGATCAAGCGGAAGTACGACAAGCCGGCGACGCCCTACCAACGATTGATGGAATCGAGCCAACTCGCCGGCAAGATGAAGCGGGAGTTGCGGAGGATCTATGAGAGCCTGAATCCGGCAGCTTTGTACCGACGGATCACCGCATTGCGCGAGCAACTGGAAGAGGCCAGCGCCGGCAAGTTGGAAGGATATGGCAAGCCGTCATACCGGGGTCTGGCGATCCGCATCAGCAAGCGCCGCAACCCAGTGGCGGCCACCGCGTGAACCGCGAGGTGCCAACGGGGCTGCGCCCCGAAAACCTTCCCCTGAAAGAAAGGCACGGGGGCATCGTAGCCCTCCCTTTGGTCGGGACCGGGATATACACGTTGTTCGGGTGCTCATCGCGCCCTTGGGTTACATTTTCATTTGGCTGAACCGAGACCGGTTTGGGTTACATCGTTAAATGGCTTGACAGGGTCCAAGGTTCACCGGGCGGAAGCGCCCGCACTCTTTCCGGCCCGATGGGCGGCGATCCGGAGCCTGGACCAAAATGCTGGAGACAGTGAAAGAATCGCGGGGATCGTCAGGTTGACAGGCGGAAGCGTCTGTCCGACTTAGCTGTCGAACGCCTGCGGCGTCGCCCGCACGGCGCGCTCGAAGGCCCAGGCGCGGATGTGGTTGATCTGCTCCTTCATGGTGCGCGAGAGCGGCACAATCCGCACCGCGACGTCGATCAAATCCTGCTCGCTGATCTCCCGGTCCGCCAGGCGCGCCTGCGTCAGCGCGGAGACCACGCATTGCTCGATTTCCGCCCCTGTCCAGCCGACAGTGAAGGGGGTCAATTGCGCCAGGTTGAACCGGGCGGGGGCCACGCCGCGGCGGGTCAGGTGGATCTTGAAAATCTCGAGGCGCTCTTCATCCAGCGGCAAATCCACGAAGAAGACTTCGTCGAAACGGCCCTTGCGAATCATCTCGGCGGGCAGCAGGTCGATGCGGTTGGCGGTAGCCGCCACGAACAGGCCGCGAGTCTTTTCCTGCATCCAGGTGAGGAAGAAGGCGAAGATGCGGCCTTGCTCGCCGCTCGATTCAGTCGATGTGATCCCCATCTCGATTTCGTCGAACCAGAGCACCGCCGGCGCCATATCTTCCATCATCCGGCAAGCCTCGACGAAGGCGCCTTCGGGCTTGCCGTGCCTGCCGGAAAAAATCTCCACCATGTCCACGCGATAGAGCGGAAGCTGGAAACAAGTGGCGATGGCCTTGACCGAGAGGCTCTTGCCGCAGCCCGGGATGCCCATCATGAGAAGCCCCTTGGGCACGATCTCGTTGCTCAGGGTGTCGCGCAACTGAAACAGCTTGCGGCGCTCCAGCAGCCACGCCTTCAAGCCCGGGAGCCCGCCGACATCCGCCAGGCTCGCGCCGTCGGCGATATACTCGATCACGCCGCTGCGGTTGACCAGCAGGCGCTTTTCTTCAAGCAGGGCCGGCAGCGATTCCGTTCCCAGGCGCGGGTTTTTGGCCAAAGCGCGCCGCAACGCGTAGCGCGATTCGTCGAGCGTTAGCCCCACCAGCGCGCGCGCCGCCTGTTCCAGCACGGCTTCGCTCACCGGCGATTCCCGCATCTCGTCCCGCAGGAAGTCCATCAGCTCCACCAGGTCGGGCGGACGGAGCTCGAGATAGAGCAGGCTGCGCTCCACCTCCTCCGGAATAAACCGCACCGGCGAGGTAATGACCACGAACTTGCGCCGGCCGAGACAGGCGTCATACACGTCGCGCAGACGGCGCCGGATCTCGGAAGATTCGCGCAGCGGCTCATGGAAATCCTTCAGGTGAAAGATAGCCTCGCCCTGGTGCGCCACGATGAAATCCAGCGCGGCGCGCGGCGCCTGCGTGTGAGCGTCGACAGGTCCGCCTTCCTTGCGCATTCCCTCGGTGAGGCGCCATTCCCAAACAGGCACGGGCGAGGAAGCGCCGAGACCAAGCGCCACTTCGTGCAGCAGGCGGCCGATGCGTTGCTCTTCGGACGATCGGATATAGGTCAGCGGCCGCCCCGATTCGAAAATCTCACGAATCGTCGCGGCTGCCCGGCTCTCAACCGAGCGGGGCGCGAGCGTGTTCTCCGGTTTTGCCATTCTCTTTCATTATCGACGAAGCAACGGGCGGTCAGAGGTTGTGCCGCCGGTTGGAGCATTTCGAGCGGTGAATGCGCACCGAAAAGCAAGGCACCGGCGGCAAAGAGGGCCGACGCTACCGGTTTCAACGACGGCTGCTCTCGGCTATGCTGTATGCAGTGCGCCTCTACGTCACGCTGGCCGCCGCCCTGCTCTGCGGTTGCTCCACCGCTCCGCCGGCGGACCGGCCCAAAGCCGATCCCACCACCGAAGCCTCCTACGGCCTGGCCGTCCAGGAACTGGCCGCCATGGGCCGCCAAGCGGAAGAGCTCCTGCAACAGGGACAGTCCGACCGGGCGGCGGCCGTTATCTCCGCGGGACAGCCTTTGCTCGACCGCCTGCTGGCCGCACCGCGTCCCACCCTGGCCGCCATGGAGGCAATCTCAAACTTCGATCAACTCTACGGCCGGCTGCTGATGGGCAACGGTTACATCGGCTCCGCGCGCCTGCTCTTCCAGAAAAACGTGACCCGCTGGAAGACCTGGAAACCACAGACCCCCGAGACCGCCGGCCGCTTGAAACTGGCGCTTGACGCTGTCGCCGAATGCGACCGGCACATGCAGTGACTTATTCCGGCACATCGTAACGGGCGAGCAACTCCACACCGCGCGGCGAGCCGGCCCGCTCCGCCAGGCGGGCGTGGCGCCACGCAGCCGGGTAGTCGCCGCGCACCGCGTAGATTTCCGCCAGCGCGAGGTGCGCGCCGCCGTGGCCCGCATCCAGCCGCACCGCTTCGAGCAGCAGCCCCAAGGCTTCATCCTGCTTCCCTTCCATGCGGTAAAGCTGCGAGAGGTTGCAATAGGGTTGCGGATTGGCCGGCTCGCGGGCAATCCAGGCGCGCTGCTCGTCGATGTGGCGGCGGGTTTCCCGGCCGAGGGCGAAATCCACCACCTCTTTGCGCCAGAAACTCATTTTCCCGATCCTACCAGAACCATCCGCACGTCCATCACGTTGGTGTGGGTAGGGCCGGTGATCACCAGGTCGCCGAGCGGCTGGAAGTAACTGTACGAATCGTTGTTCTCCAAGTAGCGGCGCGCATCCGGATTGCGGCGCAGGGTATTGCCGTCGGCCATGGCGCCAGCGGCATTGGTCGGGCCGTCGGTGCCATCGGTGCCCGCGCTGAAGATGACGACATCCTTCAGCCCGGCGATATCGATGGCGGCGGCCAGCACAAACTCCTGGTTCCGGCCGCCGAGGCCGCTGCCGCGCAACGTCACGGTGGTTTCTCCGCCGGTGATGATGCAGGCGGGCGGCTTCACGGGACGCCCGGCGGCGGCGATTTCCCCTGCGATGGCGGCGTGCATGCGGGCGATCTCGCGGGTCTCGCCCTGGATGCCGCTGGCCAACACCAGCGTCCGGTAGCCCAACTCGCGGGCACGCCGCTCGGCCGCCCGAAGCGCCAGCCGGTTGCTCCCGATGAGGCTGTTGCGCACCTTTCGAAAACAGGCGGCGCCGGGCTTGGGAGTTTCGGGGATCTCGCCCGCCGCGCCGCGCTCCAGCCGTTCGCGCACCGAAGCCGGCACGCGCCCACGAATGCCGTACCGGTCAAACACGGCAAGAGCGCCGGCAAAGGTCGAAGCATCGGGCGCGGTGGGTCCGGAGCCGATCACCGCGGGGTCGTCGCCAATCACATCCGAGAGCAGCAGCGCTTCCACCGCGGCGGGCGCCGCCATCCGCGCCAGTTGTCCGCCCTTGATCCGCGAGATGTGCTTGCGGACGCAGTTGATTTCGTGGATGTCGGCGCCGCACGCCAGCAGCAGCCGCGTGACCGCCTGCTTTTCTTCGAGCGTCACGGGCGCGGCCGGAAAGGGCAGCAGCGCGGACGCGCCGCCCGAAACCAGCCAGACCACCAGGTCCCGTTCGCCGGCCCGCGTGGCGATTTCCGCGATGCGCTCCGCCCCGGCCGTTCCAGATGCGTCCGGGACCGGGTGGCCGCACTCGTTCAGCTCAATCCGCCGCGGGGCCGCGCAGCCGCACTCCCGGTCGCCGCGCTTCACATTTACAAAGCCGGCGGCGATGCGCCGTCCCAGCACCCGTTCGGCGGCCTGCGCCATGGAGACACCCGCTTTGCCCGCGCCCAGCACGTAGACGTCGCGGAAGCGCGCCAGGTCGAGGCGTGTCAGGTGACGCGTAACCGCCTCCCCCGGATCGGCGGCCGCCAGGGCAGCACGGAAAATAGAGAGTGCGTGGCGGCGCAGAAGAGCGGCGCTCATTTGAGGATGGCGTGAGCGAGGATGGCCTCCACAGCCGTGGCCGGGTCATCGCTTTCGATCACAACGCGCGCGTCCGCTCGCGCGTAGGCTTCGCGGCGCGCCTGGTACAACGCGGCGAATGTTTTGGGGTCGCGGGCCAGCGGCCGGTGGAATGCCTGGGCAACGCGCCGCTCTACTACCGCAAACGGGCAATCCAGCCACACCGCGATGCCGTTCGCGAGCACCAGGTCGCGGTTGCACGGCTCCGCAAACGCGCCGCCGCCCAGAGCCAGCACGGTCGCCCGGCCGCGCTCGATCCATTGCACGTGCTGTCGCAGGATCTGCGATTCGATGCGGCGGAATTCCGCCTCGCCGCGCGTGTCGAAGATCTCTGCGATGGTGGTATTCTCAGCTTGCTCGATTTCATGGTCGAGATCGAAAAAACTCCATCCCAGCCGGTGCGCCAAGAGCCGGCCGATGGTCGATTTACCGGAGGCCATGAAGCCCACCACGTAGATTCCCGGAGTTCGTTTGAGCCTGGGATTCATGCGGCGCCGTTCATTTCCGCCATGCGCGCTTCCACGGCCGCCGGGAATAGCCGCGCCAGGGCCACCAGGAGCCAGGCGGCTCGCGGCGCCAGAACCGTGCGGGCATCGCGCTCCAGACCGCGCCGGATGGCCACCGCGCAATCCTCCACGGTGATGGCAAAGCGGCGGCCGCGAATCACCCCGGCCGGCGCCGCGCCGCCCAGCACGTGCTGCTGGAATCCGGTTTTTACAAACGCGGGGCAAACCAGCATGGTCCTGATTCCTTCGCGCTGCAATTCCATGCGCAGGCCTTCGGTCAGCGAGCCCAGGGCATATTTTGACGCGCTATACAGCGTGGCCCACGGCAGTGTGATCTTGCCGCCGATGGAGCCTATGTTGATCACCGTGCCGCCGCCGCGCGCGCGCATGTGGGGGACCACCAATTGCTCCATTTCGAGCGGCGCGAAAAAATTCAGTTCCATCAGGCGGCGCGCGTCCTCCATGGCGGCGCACCAGGAAGGCACGTAGCTTCCCACGCCCGCGTTGTTGACCAGGATGTCGATGGCGCCGAAGCGCTCCATGGTGCGCTCCACCACGCGCCGACGCGTTTCGGCAATGGTGAGATCGCCCGGGGTGATCAGGGCGCCGGGCGGCGCCGCGCGTTCCAGGCCCGCCTGGGACCGCGCGGTCAGCGAAAGCCTGGCCCCCGCGCGCGCCAACTCCGCGGCGCACGCCGCGCCGATGCCTTCCGACGCTCCGGTGACGATCGCGATTTTGCCTTCAATCTTCATGATGTGACCGATTGGAGCATTGCTGCTTCAGGCGTTGAACCGTCATAATATTAGCATGCCGCCGGGGATGATCCCGCTGTTCCCTCTGCGCGTGGTGGTCTTCCCGCGCACGCCTCTGCGGTTGCACATTTTCGAAGAGCGTTATAAGGAAATGGTGGGCAACGCGATCCGCGACGAATCCGAGTTTGGGATCGTGCTGGTCCGCGAAAACGGCATCTTAAGCGCCGGGTGTACCGTCAAGGTGGAGAAGCTGCTCCAGATGTATCCCGATGGCCGCATGGACATTTTGACGCGTGGCCAGCGACGCTTCGAGATCGTTGCGATCAACGAGGAGAAGGATTACCTCCAGGCCGAAGTCAGCTTCTTCGACGACGATGACGCCGGCCCCGCGTCGCATGAGCTGCGCGCCCAGGCGCTGCTGCATTACAAGGACCTGGCGGCGCTACCGGCTTCGCACTCACTGAACGAGCCCGAGCTGGGCGACCCGCAGCTCAGTTTCCAACTGGCGCAGAGCCTGCCCGATCTCGATTTTCTGAGCAGCCTGCTGCGCGTCCGCTCCGAAGACATGCGGCTGAAGCAGTTGAGCCACTACCTGGCGGAATACATCCCGCGCCAGCGGACTATCGAGCGCATGAAAGCGCTCGCGCCAACCAACGGGTTCGGCGGCAAGCCCGCGGGGTTGTGAGGGATGCGCCGTCCCTTCTCTTTTCTGGTTTCATTGAGCGTCCACGGATCGCTGATGGCATGGGTGGCGCTCGGTCCGGCGATCCCTCCGCCGCCGCCGCGTTCACTTTACGACATGGCCATCCGGCCATACGAGGATCGCCTCATCTGGTACAAGTTGAGCGATCGTCTGCCGGATATCCATCCGGCACAGGCCTCCGCCGACAAGCGGCCGCCACGAGCCACCCGGACATTCACCCAGAACATCGTGGCGGGCGCGCGCGACGATTCGCGCCCGCCGCAGTTGATCTGGTCGCCGGCGCCGGAGGTTCAGACTCCCAAGCCGCTGCCTCTGCCGAACGTTGTCGCACTCGAGCCGCCTCGCCCGGTGCGCGAGTATACGCCGCCGCATGAGCCGGCCCGAGCGCCGCAATCCGCGCCGGTGCTGCCGGATGCGCCGCAGGCCGCCGCCGCGCGGACCACGCCCAGCCTGCCCACGCTGCCGCCGCCCGACCGTCCGGCCGCGCTTCCGTTCAAGGCGCCGCCGGCGTCGCGCGTCGACGTTGCGCCCGCGGTATTGCCCGCACTGCCGGAGATCCAGCCGCCCGCTGCCACCGCGGCGGTACCCCCGGCGCTGTCCAAGCTTCCGCGCGGCTTCGTGGCGCCGCCCCGGCCATCCACGCCACCGCCGTCCGCAGCAGTCCTGGCGGCGGCGCCGCAGCCGGTGGCGGCCGCGGATTCCGGAAGCGCGCAAGCGGCCCTGGCGATCGCCGGATTAGAGCCGGCCAAGCTTGCCGAAGTGCCCAAACCTCCGGGTTCCCGCTCGGCCGCGTTTTCGGCTGGGCCCAAACTCAATCCCACGGGCGGGCAGGGCGGTTCGGGCGCTGCCGGCCTGGAAGTTCCCGGGCTGATGGTGAGCGGCGGCGCTCAGGAAGATCGTCCGGTCCTGGTGGCAAAGGCTTCTCCGACTTCGCCCGAGAGCCTGGCGGCGGCCGCGCGAGCGGCGCACGCCTCGCCAGCCCCAGCCGCGCCTTCCGTGAACCACGCGGCGATGCGCGTCTCCGAAGCTCCCGATCCGCGCCTGTTTGGCCGCGCCGTGTATACCATGGCCATCCAGATGCCCAACGTCACCAGCTATTCCGGAAGCTGGCTGGTATGGTTCGCGGAGCGCGATATATCGCCGGGCGGCCCGGCTGCCGACATCGAGCCCCCGGAACCGCTGCGCAAGGTGGACCCGAAGTACATCGCGTCAGCCGCCGACGAACGCGTTGAAGGCAAGGTGCGGCTGTGGGCCGTGATCGGCAAGGACGGCCACGTGGGTTCGGTGACGCTGCTTTCGCACCTCGACGACCGGCTGGACCAAAGCGCCCAGGAAGCGCTTTCCAAGTGGCTCTTCCAACCGGCTCGCTATGCCGGCGTTCCGGTGGAGGTGGATGCGGTGTTCGAAGTTCCTTTCCGCCTGGCACCAAAACCTCCGCGACGATGACCCAACAGTTCCTCTTGATCGACGCCGACGACACGCTCTGGGAGAACAATATCTACTTTGAGCGCGCCTTCGAGGAGTTTGTCGCTTTCCTGGACCATTCGGCCCTCACGCCGCCGGAGGTGCGCAGCGTGCTCGATGAGATCGAAGAGGCCAACAATCGCATTCACGGCTACGGAACGCTGAACTTCGCCCGGAATTTGCAGCAGTGCTACCAGCACCTGGCTGAGCGTGCCGTCCGCCCGGAGGACCTTGACGCCGTGATGGCACTGGGCAGGTGCATTCTCAAGTGCCCCATGGAAGTGATCGCCGGTGTTCCCGAAACCCTCGAGTATCTGGCCGCGCGGCATGACCTGACGCTATTCACCAAGGGCCATCCCGAAGAGCAGAAGCTGAAGATCGACCGCTCCGGCCTGGCCGGCTTCTTCGGTCATGCGGCCATCGTGAAAGAGAAGGATGCCCCGGCCTACCGGCGTCTGGTGGATGAGCGCGGGCTTGATCCGCGGCGCACCTGGATGATTGGCAACAGCCCGAAATCGGATGTCAATCCGGCGCTTGAAGCCGGCCTGAATGCGGTCTTCGTGCCGCACGCCCATACGTGGGTGCTGGAGCACCAGGAGATCCGTTCAGGCGCGGGGCGTTTGCTGATGCTGGAGCAGTTCGAGGATCTGCGGAAGCACTTCTAGCCCGGCCAGCTTACTGGTCGGCGCGCTTGGGCTTCTCGAAGGGCGTTTTGAGATACTTGGCGGCTTCGGCTTGCGCGCCCTGCGTGTCGTCCTTGGTGCGGATGGCCAGGTTGTACTCGTTGACGGCGCGCTCGCGTGCGCCGCTGATGTCGTAGATCTTGCCCATGTTGATGTGGGCCCAGACTTCGGTCCACTTGGGCTCCAAATCGCCGTTGAGCGACTCGCGAAACTCGTTGAGGGAACTCTGCCAACTGGCCTGTAGGAAGTAGATTTCCGCGATGCGATAATGCGCCAGGGAGCTGTTGCGGGTGGTCTCCAGGGCCTTGGAATATTCCTTGATGGCGTCGCCGAATTCACTAAGCTGGGCGTACTGCTCGCCCTTGCGTATGGCCACCGCGACGCGCACTTGAGGCGCGTAACGCAAGACGCGGTTGTTGGGGTCGATGATCACGTTCTTGGGCTTGCCGAAGGTATCCACGGTGAACTCCGAGGATGTGCCGATGACTTCCACGCGGGCCTCCTCGGGATTGCCTTCGGTCTCGATGCGCAGGTCCACGGGCATGCGGAACGTGTCCAGATCCTGGGTGACTTTGCCCATCACGCGGAAGCCTTTTTCGGCGCGGCGGTAGATGGTGTACTCGAGTTTGAACTCGGGCGCCCCGCTCGATTCGATCCACTGGGTGAAGAAATAGCCGAGGTCCTTGCCGGAGACGGCCTCCGCCACCTTCCGGAAATCGTCGGTGTTGGAGGGCTTCCATCCATCCTGTTCGACGTAGGCTTTGAGGGTCTGGAAGAACTTCTCGTCGCCGATCACGTAGCGCAACATGCTCATCACGGCGGCGCCCTTGGCCCCCGTCAGCGCCCAAAGTTCCGGCGAATAATCTTCCAGGCGTCCGGATTGAATGATGGGAATGGTATCGACGGTGAGCGAATCCACCATCACGTCCTTGAGCTGCGATTCCATGGCGCCGGCGCCGTTCAGGTGCTCCGCCCAGAGCAATTCCGAATACGCGGCCAGACCGTTGGTGAGCCACAGGTGGTTGCGGGTAGTGGGAGAAATGGTCTCCTCCCACCACTGCCGAGACACTTGATTAGCCAACAGTTTTTCGTTCGGCTGGGAGCCGATGCCACTGGGCGAAAGGAAGATCATGCCGGGCGCGGCGTAACCGTTGGGCGCGTCGGCTTCGGTTTCGATGACAGTCATGTTGGCGTATGGCGGCAGGCCGAACATGCCGGTGAAATACGACATCAGCTTTCCGATTTCCTGGCCTTCGGGCTGCGCCGCGGAGGCTTCCGGACCGCGGAAATACAGGCTGGTGGTCACCCCCTCGGTCTGCACCTTGGTGGGCAATTCCTTCACCACGGCGATGCTGCCGGGAAAAGACGCCCGGGTGTACTTGATGTCGTAAATGTTCTTATCGCCAGCCACCTGGTGAGAATCCAGGCCGCTGCCTAAGACCGCGTAGCCCATGGGGACGGTGATGTGCATGTCGGCCGCGAAACGGTCCGTGGTATAGCCGCTCACGGGGAACCAGCGCGCCGGGTACATGAGATAGGCGAAATCGGGATGGATGGCCGCGAATTTGATACCGAAGACGGGCGATTCTTCGTTGCCGGTGAGGCGGCCGTCGTAATAGAACGTAAGCGTGACGGCTTTGCCGGCGGCCAGCGGTTGCTCGAAGCTCAACCGCAAGGTGGAATCCTGCTGGTTGCGGGATGCGGGAATCTGCTTGCCTGCGTCATCCAGCACGCGCGACACGTTGAGCGCGTTGTTCAGTTCGAAAGTGGCCGAGGTGATGCCGTCGCCCACGGGCAGGAAACGCACGCTGGTCTTGGCTGCCAGCGTGGAAGTGTTGGGGGTGACTTCCGCCTCGATGGAGTATTGCTCGACATCGATGCGGGATGCGGGGCGAGTCTGCTGGGCATGCGCGGCCGAAGTTCCCATCCATACCAGCAGGGCGGCCGCCAGCGGGCCTGCCAAGCGGAAGCGAAGATCACGATACATGTGCGGCTTGTCCTTCCAGAATCTCTTGCACGATGGCGGCTGCGCGGCACTGGGCCGGCATTCCACCCTTTGTCAGCCTGGCCTTGACTTCCGCCAGCCCGGCTCTCATTTCCATTCTCGCGTTTTCCTGGGTGAGCAGGCGGCTGGCCTCGCGGGCGATGCGCTCACCGGTCATCTGCCCCTGCATCAGCTCAGGCACCACGGCACGGCCGGCGATCAGGTTGACCATCGAATAAAACGGAACGTTCACCAGGAATTTCCCCGCCATCCAGCTCAAAGGCGTCACCTTGTAAAACGTCACCATGGGGGTTCCCAAAAGCGCCGCCTCCACTGCCACCGTCCCGCTGGCGGCCAGCGCCACCGCGGCGTGCGCCATGGCATCCCAGCTTTCGCCCTCGATCACGCGGATGGGCGAATTCCCCAGGCGCTCCCGAAAAAACCCGGCCCCGGTGGTGGCCGAGGCCGGCAAGACCAAGTTTGCTGCATGCTCCCAGGCGAGCCGCCCAGCGGCATCCAGCAGCGCCGGTAAATGACGCGCGGACTCGCCGCGGCGGCTTCCAGGTAGCACCGCTATCAATGGACGGCTGGGGTCCAGCTCGTGTTTCCGAAAAAATTCGTCGCGGCTCAGGGAAGCCTTCACCAACCCGGCCAGAGGGTGGCCGATATAGGTGGCACTGACGCCTTCCCGGTTGAAGAAGTCCTCTTCAAACGGGAAGATACAGAGCAGGCGGCGCAGCGTTTGGCGCATGGATTTGAGGCGGCCTTTGCGCCATGCCCAGGCCTGCGGGGCCACCAGATAAACCACCGGAACGCCTTGGCGTTTGAGGCGCCGCGCCACCCGCAGGTGAAAATCCGGCGAATCGGTGAGAATGGCGAGATCCGGCTTTTCGGCCGCGGCGGAAGAGAGCAGTTTGCGGTATTCGCCATAAATGCGCGGGATGTGCGCTACCACTTCGACCAACCCGAGCACCGCGAGCGAGGCGGCATCCACCACCGTTCGTACGCCGGCGGCGCGCAAGCGGGGACCGGTGCAGCCGAAGAAATCGGCGCCGGGCAGGAGCCGGCGGAGTTCCTCCACGACCATGGAAGCATAGAGGTCGCCAGAAGCTTCGCCGGCCGATACCAGGATCTTGTGGGCCATCTTCTAAGAGTCTACCCCGCATTCCCCGGCGGCTTTCGGCGGCGGGCCGGTTTGAACCGCCCGCTTGCTCAGCTTCCTGCTGCCGCGACGAGACCTTGGGTGCGCGACACAAAAGCGGATAAATGCGGCCGCCGGAACAGAACCGAGCGAGCGGCTGATACGGAGCCTGGAGCCGGCCGCTCGCTGACGCTCGCGGTTCCGTGCTGGGTAGTTGGTACGCTCAGAATCGCGATGGCATCCACTTTTGTGCGGCACAGCCCGAGACCTGCCGGGAAAATCGAGCCGGCGCGACGCCTGTTACAATCGGAGCGGTAATGTCCACGGACGCCGATCGACCGAAATTGACCGTGGAAGAACTCGCCAAGCAGTTCCGCGGCGAGATGATTCCACTTACCAGCCGCTTTTCGTACTTTTCCACCCTGCCGGTGGCCGAGGACGACCTGCGCCATTACTTGAACGATCCCATCGCGGCCATCTCACCGGCCATCATCGCGGCGCTGCCACCCGTGGGCATCATCCTGGCGCCCTATCTGGAAAAGGGCAACGGCAAGGGCGGCGACAGCGTCACCTTCGAGCGTCCGGCCGATAGCCGGTATCTGGCCTATGCGCGGCGCCAACTCGACAATCTGACGGTGATTGCACTGGCCATCAAAGACATCGAGGTCGCCGACTACCACTACCAGTTCTACAGTGCGCTGGCCGGAGTTGTGGCGGAAAAATGGTCGTTGGAAGTGCAGGAGCGGTTTTTCCGCACCATCCGCGAAGAGCTGAGCGCCGAAGTCCACGGCGAGGTGGATGAAAAGAGCTGGCACCTGAAGCAGGCTTTGCAGCGGCGGCAGACCAATGTGCGCAAGGAGACCAAGCTGTTCCGCGAGTACGCGCGGCAGTCCTTTGAGGACACGCTGACGCTTTACCTGCACGGCACGTGTTGCGACATCGACGTGGACACCGGGCCGCGGCAGATGCCCAGCCGCTACCTGCGCCGCCGCCTGGAACTGCTGATCACGCTGTTTCCACCGCCGGAAGGCTACGCCGTGCTCCCCGAACAGTTGAAGTCGCGGTAAGGGTCTATAATCGGCTTATGAGCGCGGCTGAACTCTACGAGCGCGATTATTACAAGTGGACCGTGCGGAATGCCGGGTTGCTGCGTTCCGGGCGGGCCAACGAGGCAGACCTCCAGCACATTGCCGAGGAGATCGAGGACATGGGGAAGCGCGAGCGTCGAGAACTGCTGCATCGCCTCAGTCTGCTCATCGCTCATCTGTTGAAGTGGAAAGCTCAACCCGAGCGCCAATCCCGCAGTTGGGAGTTGACGATTCGCGTGCAACGGAAGGATTTGGCCAAGCTTCTATCGGAGAATCCGAGCCTGCGGCCATACTTGACGAAGAACTTGCCGGAAGCGTATGAGCGCGCCATGGTAGAAGCCATGACGGAGACTGGGCTGCCGGAGTCGGACTTTCCTTCCACCTGCCCGTTCTCGTTGCACGTATTGTTGGACCTCGATTTCCTACCATAGCGGATCATCCAGTCATCTCCGCCAGAATGCGCATAGACGCGTAAAGATATACAATTCAGGGCATGCTCCGCGCCGATCTCGACCGGGGAAAAACACTGCCGCCGACCTTGGCGCTGGCACTCGCGCTTGCGGGCGCTTTCTCAACCGGCGCCCAATCGCAGACCGCCCCTGCCGCCCCACAAGCCTTCGAGGTAGCGTCCGTCAAGCCGGCTCCGCCCCACGGAAAACTGATCCGGCGCTCTAACCTGCCCGCAACTCCGCCACAATTCGCGCCGCCACTTCTTTGCCACGTTCCCCCACTTCGCCCACCGGACCCACGCACGAAGGACAACCTGCCTCGCAGCCGCACGCGGCCAGCAGTTCGGCGGTCTGCTTCAGTAATTGCGGCGCCATGCGGTAGAGCGGCGCGCTCTGCCCAATGCCGCCGGGGTATGCATCGTACAAATAGAGATTCGGCTCGAAGGTCTCCAGAGAACCGGCGATATCCTCGCTGAGCGCCACGCCCAGATCGCGGGGGTCGCACATCAGCAGCAGCGACGCCACGGTGCGCAACGCGTTGCCCAAGCCATGAATTCCGCTCTGCCGTTCGGTGGGAGTGAACCCGGCGAGGCGCGCCAGAAAATCGGCCGGGAAGTGCAGCCAGAAGGCCGTGGTGTGCATTTCCTGCTCGGGCATGGAGAGCTTTCCCGCTCCCACATTCTCCATGGTGTAGAACTTGATCTTCTTGAAGCCCACGATCTGGCGATTCACGCGCACATCGCCGTACACCCGGCGCGCGCCGCCCAGAGCTTCGCCTTCGGCTTCTTCGAGCACCTTGACCTGCGTGTAATCGATGGCGTCGGTGTAGTAATCGCAATCCACACGCTTGACGTACGCCTTGCGCTCCTGGTAGTCGAAGCGCTCCACGTGATACTGGCGGGCTTCGTGCAGGTAAATGGCCCTCTCGTGCAGCGTGGTGAGGGCGGTGGAAAAGGAAACTTCGGCGATCACTTCGGGCTCGCCGGTAGTGTCCACCACCACAAAGTTATCGCTCGAGACGGAGCGCAGGCTGGTAGCATCGGCCGGGTAGCTGTCCTGGGTCCAGTGCCAGGCGCCCGCCGAATAGTGCAGAAAGCCGGCCTCTTCCAAATAGCGGCAGATCTCGGCGACGTCGTGGCGGCCGAACTTTTCGCCTTCGCGGATGGGCAGCTCGAAGGCCGCGCATTTCAAGTGCGCCAGCAGGATCTCCAGATTCTCCGGATTGATGTGGGCGTGCTCCGGCGAGCGTCCGAAAAAGTAATCGGGATGCTCGACGATGTACTGATCGAGCGGCGCGCTCGATGCCACCAGCACCGCCGCCGAGCTTCCCTGCCGCCGTCCGGCGCGGCCGGCGCGCTGCCAGCTCGAAGCGATCGTCCCGGGATAGCCGGCCATCACCACGGCGTCCAGAGAGCCGATGTCGATGCCCAGCTCGAGCGCGTTGGTGGCTACTACGGCGCGGATTTTCCCCTCGCGCAGGCGCTGCTCGATGTCGCGGCGCTCGCGCGGCAGATAGCCGCCGCGATAACCACGCACGGTTTCGGGTTGCCCCGGCCCTTTGCCACAGGCATCTTTCAAATACGTGACCAGGATTTCGGTGGCCAGCCGGTTGTTGGCGAAGACCAGGGTCTGCAAATTCCGCTCGATGAATTCCATCGCCAGGCGCCGCGATTCGTGAATGTAGCTGCGGCGAATGCCGAGCTGCCGGTTGACCACCGGCGGATTGTAGAAGACAAAAAACTTTTCGCCGCGCGGCGCGCCGTTGCGCTCCACCAGCTCGAAGGATTCTCCGGTCAGCGCTTCGGCCAGTTCGCGCGGGTTGGCGATGGTGGCCGAACAGCAGATGAATTGCGGCTTGGAATTGTAAAACTCGCAAATGCGGCGCAGGCGGCGGAGCAGGTTGGCCAGGTGGCTGCCATACACCCCGCGATAGTAGTGCAGCTCATCGATCACGATGTAGCGCAGGTCCTCGAAATAGCGCGCCCAGCGGGTGTGGTGCGGCAGGATGCCGCTGTGCAGCATGTCGGGATTGGTGAGCACCACGTTGGCGCGCTGCCGGATGGCTTTCCGCGCGTCCTGCGGCGTATCGCCGTCGTAGGTGAAGGCCCGGATGTCGCTGCCCATTTCTTCCACGGCGGAATTGAATTCGTGGAGCTGGTCCTCGGCCAGCGCCTTGGTGGGGAACAGGTACATGGCGCGCGCGTGGGCGTCGCCCATCAACCGGTTCAGGACGGGCAGGTTGTAACAGAGCGTCTTGCCGCTGGCCGTGGGAGTGACGACCACCACGTTGCGTCCGGTGGCAACCTGGTCGAAGGCCTCGGCCTGATGCGTGTAGAGGCGCTCGATGCCGCTCTCCGCCAGAGCCGCGTGTAACCGGGGATCCACGCCGGCCGGCATTTCGGCGTACTCGCCCTCCGTGGCAGGCTGGTGGTGGATGGCGCGCACCGGCGAATCGGGCTCCTGATGGGCGGACCGGAAATGCGACACCACGGCTTCGAGCGACGGTTTGGTGGCTACTGCCAGCTCCTGCGAAAATTCGGGAAATCCAAGCGAGAGGTTCATTGTGGTTTTCGCCTTTTCTTTGCTATAGTACAACGAAAACGATGAGGCGGAAGGGAGAAGTCAGGAGACAGAAGACAGAATGGCGGAGGCGTAAGCGTGCAAGAGGCGGCTCACCAGATTAGCATTGGACAGAAGACGCGCATGCCTTGTTCCGACTCCTGTCTCCTGGCTTCTGGCTTCCATACCCCGAAGGGGTATCAAGGGCGCAGCCCTTCCTTGTCAGCGTTCGCGAACGAACTCGTAGCGTTCCAACGTGGCGGCAATCTGGAAGGCTGGAACCGGCTCCAGACCCTCGTCCGTGGGCTCAGCCCGTACTACCTTGCCGATGCAGCGCAGGTTGACCGCCTGCGAGCCGTCGCGGTTGAGGGTGATGACATACTCGATGGGACCGCCAAGATCGGGCTCTCTCTCGGCGGTGAACAGGACCCCGGTGGAGCTGATGTTCTTCGTGAACCCACCGAGAGTGACCCGTTCGGCGCCGGTGCGGATAATCGAGAGCGGCAGCCGCAGTTTGAATCGCCTGGTTCTTCGCTGTTCCATGAACGCTATCCAAATGCTATACGGGTTGCGGAGACCGGTCAATAGGACAGGGTGCCGAATATAGCCGCAACGTACTAGGCTCGGAGACTCAGTGGTACGGGTGGGGGATACCGCGGGGATGGGCCGAGACTCATCCCCGCTTCAGAATCAGATCACTTTCACGAAAATAATCAGCAGGGTATAAAGAGCCAGCGATTCGATAAAGGCCAGACCAATCAGCATGGCCAACTGGATCGCCTTGGCGGCTCCTGGATTGCGCGCCATGCCTTCCACGGCGCTGGCAATCGCCTTGCCTTGCGCCAGGCCGCAAAGGCTGGACGCAATCGCCATCGAAAAACCGGCGCTGATCGGCACCCAATGGCCTTGCAGCGTATTGTTGCCGGGCGTCTGCGCAAAAAGTCCCGTACTGGCAAACAGGATGATCGCCAGCACCAACAGCATTCTCTTCGTCATTCGTTTCTCCTTAAGAAATCGCCCCAGGAGGTGGTTCCCGGACACCGTACAGCCGGGCTCACGCTGCAAAGCGGCATAAAGCCGGTATTAATGTTCGTGCGCTACCGCGCCGCCGACATACACCATAGCCAGCAGCATAAAAATGTAAGCCTGCACCACGCCGACGAAAATGTGCAGTCCCATAAAAATGACGGGCGGTCCGAGTTTGGTGAGGCCCAGAAAAACCATGGTCACCTGCTCACCCGCGAAAATATTGGCGTAAAGACGGACGGTGAGCGAGAGAATGCGCGCCAGGTGACTGATGATCTCGATGGGAAACATCAACGGAGCGAGCCACCATAAAGGCCCCGCGAAATGACCCAGATATCGAATGCCGTTGGCTTGCAAGCCCTTTAGGTTGTAATACGCGAAGGTGGTCAGGGCGCATCCGGCGGTCACCGAAGCGTTCATGGTGGGCGATTCGAAACAGGGGATCAGGCCGATCAGATTGCTGGACAACACATACAGCAGGATTACGCCGAAATAGGCCACGTAGCGGTGAGCGGTATGGCCCACCTGGTCTTCCGCCTGGCCGCGCACGAACTCGTAGAGCAGCTCGAAAAGCTGCTGAAATTTGCCGGGCTTGTCCGCGGAGAGCTTCGGCCGCAGCACGGCAAACAGCACCATCAGGCTCGCCACCACCAGGAGTTGCATGACGATGAAATCGGCCCAGGGGCGCGCCTCGGCGTGTTTGCCCACCAGCGCCAAAGCCGCATTGCCCGGCGCGGCCAAGTAATCGTTAAAAAATCTGGTGATGAAGAGTTCACTTTCGGGCATACACGATTTCGAAAACCACTTCCGCGAAAACTGCGGCCGTCAGCACAAAAACTCCCGCCATCACGGCCATCAGATTGATTCTGGTAAGCCTCAATATAACATAGGCGCCGATACCCAGGATCAGATAGCGGAAGCCCAAAACCAGGCTGCGATGGCGCGGCAGATCGCCCGTCCCCAGGCCCGCCACCAGCTTGTAAAGCCAATGGTAATTGAGCCCGGAAATGGCCGCTCCCAGAAGAAAACCGGCGCCCCATTTCCAGCCGCGCGCGACCCATGCGACCAGGGTGCCGAGCGAGCCAATCGCCATCATCATGCGGCCGATGCGCCAGGCGGCGCGCTCGAACGTCAGTTCATCCGCCATCGTCTTCGCCCGAATCCCGCATGATCGTGCGGATCAGTTGCACGAAGCCGGCCGCGCTTCCGAGAATCAGAAATACAATTTGCAGCCATCGCGTGCCGAAAGCCTTGTCCAGGTAATAGCCGATCGCATATCCAACGAATGTGGAGACCGGCAACAGGAGTGCGAGCGACGAGTACTCGGCATATCGCGCCGCGGTTGTCTTCTTCGGCCTGGCCACTAGAACCAGTCTAGTGTAGAAGCCGCAAAACGGGGCGCCGTGGGCAAAGCTACCAATTCCAAAGGCGGGAGTTGGTTGCAGACCCCGTTTTGCAGCAGTCCTGTTTTGCCCCCTCTTACTTACCTCCGCCCTGCAGCACGTTCAACTCCGTCTTTTCCCTTTGCAGGAACGGGATGCCCTTTTCCATCCAGCCGGGCGCCGGCGCGCCCTTCAGATAGTGGTCGAAGTACTCCTGCATGCGGATGGCGTAGTCCTTCTGGTCGGCGCGGTCCTGCAAGCCGTGCGGCTGGCCGTTGTAGTTGAACAAATAGACTTCCTTGCCCAGCCGCCGCAGCGCCAGGTAGAATTCCAGGCCCTGATACCACGGCACCGCAGTGTCGCCGTCGTTCTGGAGAATCAGGACCGGCGTCTGCACTTTGTCCGCCCAGAAGATCGGTGAGTTCTCGATAAAGCGGGTGGGATACTGCCAGATGGACCCGCCGATGCGGCTTTGCGAAATCTCGTATTGGAACTGGCGGGTGATGCCGGTACCCCAGCGAATGCCGTCGTAGGCGCTGATCATGTCGACCACCGGCGCTCCGGCTTCCACCGCGCGGAAGCGGTTGGTCTGCGTGACCATGTAGGCGATCTGATAGCCGCCCCAACTGTGGCCCTGAATGCCGATGGCCTTTTCGTCTACAATGCCGCGGTCCACCACGGCCTGAACAGCCGGCAGCACGCACTTGAGCGCGCTCTGCCCGGGATAGCCAGTGGTGTAAACAATGTCGGGCGTGAGCACCAGGTAGCCGTTGCTCACGTAATAACTGATGTTGATGGAGTGGCCCGGCGCCGGGTTGACGAAATGGTTCAGGTTCTGCGTGAGGCGCTCATAGATGTACACCATCATGGGATATTTTTTCCTGGCGTCGAAGTTCTCCGGCTTGTAGAGCGCGGCCTGGAGCGGCACGCCATCGGAGTTCTTGAAGGCCACGAGTTCGGCACTGCCCCAGAGCAATTGCGCCTTCTGGGGATTGGCGTTGGATACCTTGTGGAGTTCCTTGAAGGCGCCGTCGGTGGTCATCAGGTCCGGAAATTCGTCGAAGGTCTGCCCGGTGAGAAGATACACATCGGCATCTTTGGCCTTGGCCGGCGCGCCGAAGGATTTCGGGGCCATGATGAGCTGCTGGGGCTCGGCGCCGTCGATCGACCCGCGGAAGAAACCGCTGTCCATGGTCTTGAGATTCTCGCCTTGCAATAGCAGCGGCCGGGCCGGATCGATCCAGCGGTCGCGCGTGTCGGATTCGGTGCGAACGTAACGCAGCCGCACTTCGTGCCCGCGGCCGTAGCCGACGGTGATATTCTTCGCGCCGCCGCCATCGGGCGCGATCTTCCAGATGTCATAGCGGTCGTAGAGCAACACGGACTTGCCGTCTTTGGTCCAGCCGGCCGATCCGTACGCGCCGGGAATGCCAGGCGTGTCCGTATCCTCATTGAAGAACTTCACGCCGAGCGAGGCGGTGAGGTTGACGGTCTTGCCATCGGGAACCGAAATGGTGCTCCAGTCTTTGCCGTCGAAGTTGAGCAGGAAGCGGCCGTTCGGCGACCAACTGGCGTTGCCATGATTCTTCTTCGCCAGCAGCTTGCGTTCACCGGTGGTGGCGTCCACCAGGTAGGTGTCGTTGTAATGCTCGCCGTAATCCTGCATTCTGCGGTATTCGCGGTCGTCGCTGCCCATCACCCACCGCGGGCTTTCCGAGAACCGTTACGCTCTCCATGGCGTCATCGGCCAGTTGCACCAGCTTGTGCTCGGGGATCAGGTATGCGGCTTCGAAGGTGCGTTCGCGATCGCGCGTGGCGCGCAGTTTCTGGACCGGTTGCAGATAATCGTCTTTGTAGCTCCAGAGATCCACCACGGCCTTTTCCTCGGTAGGATCGGCGGCGGCTTCGTCCTTGGCCGGCGGCGCCGGTGGGGCGACGCCGAAAAAGAGGCGCGAGCCATCGCGCGAAAAGCTCAGGTTCCCATGGTCGCTGATGGCCATGCCGGCGTGCAGCCCCGGCGTCTGGTCCGACACCATCTCCGCGGCAGTGTTCGCCTGCCGGTCCCAGCGATAGATTTTCCAATGGGGCTGCTTGGCGGCCGCGTCGTCGCGATCGCTCAGAAAGGCCATCTCGGTCTGGTTTTCGTCCAAGGTGAGCTTGGAGTATTTGCCTTTGCCGGCGAGCAGGGCCGTGGCCGCATCGGCCGTTCCCGGTTTCGCCAGGAACACGCCGTTCTTGGCGGTGTCGTGCGCCGAAACGGCGTAGATCAACTGGTTGCCGTCTTCGGTAAAGTGGAATTCCGCGACGTCGGTGAAGGTACGTTCGGCGCCATCGGCCAGCGCGCGCAGCATCAGGTCGGTGCCATACTGCGGGCGAGTCCCCGCACCACCGGCGACGCCGCCGCGTCCGCCGCGGCCACCCTGCTGCTGGTCCCCGCCGCCGTTCCCACCGGTTGCGCCGGCGGGTGGGGCGGCGGGCTTTTCTTCGGCGGCCTCGCGCTGGTAAGCCAGGTAGCCCGAGGCTTTTTCCGGCATCGCGAAGCGCCGCACGCGATCAATCGTGGTGACCTGACCGGAAGCCAGGTTGACAATCACCATACCGTCTTTCGGCATCTGGTCGGCCGTCTTCTTCTCCTTCCTGGCCTTGTCGGTATCGGCTTTGGCGGGGAATGTCGAGAAGACCACAAACTTGCTGTCGGAAGAGAAAGCGATGGTAGTGACGCGCGCCTCGGGCGGCGGCCCTTCTTCAGCCACCGCCGATGGGACCGGCTGCGGCCTCGCGCCCGCGGGCAGGTGCGTATCCTTGCCGGTGATGAGATCGCGAATGATCACTTCGCCATCGCCTTCCTGTGGAAAGACGCCATAGGCCAGGTATTTGCCGTCGTTCGATAAACGTTGGCTGATAATGGTATGCCAACCGTCATAATCCTTATGGTTCAGAGGCCGTTTGGCGGTTTGAGCAAACGCCATCGAAAGCGGCAGCAGCGCGGTGGCGAGCCCTGCCAAGGCGCGAATGAAGTTGCGGCGGAAAAACATGATGAGCGTATTGTAGCCGCAAAACAGGGGCCGCTACCAATTCCCGTTTTTGGCATTGGATAGCTGCCCCGCTTTGCCCATGGGAGACCCCGCGCACCTTCCCTACTTCGTTGACAGACTTTAGGGCGATGGTAAAATGGATCAAACTCAGAGGAGGGACAATCCCTTTGATGTCAAAAGCATGCGGCGCTTGCATCTTTGCGCGAAGGGGATGAATCCAAAGGAGGGTAGCCATGGCATTCGTTCTCCCCGTACCGCATCTGGCCCGCACCAAGGCTGAGCCTCTGCTGGCGACCATCGGCAATACGCCGCTGCTGCGCCTGGACAAGATCTCCAGCGAGTTTCCGGGGGTTGAAATTTTCGGCAAGGCCGAGTACTTCAACCCGGGCGGCTCGGTGAAAGACCGCGCGGCAGCCAATATGGTGCTGGACGGCGAACGCTCGGGCAAGTTGAATCATAGCCGGGTCATCCTGGATGCCACGAGCGGGAACACCGGCATCGCCTATGCCATGATCGGCGCCAACCGCGGATACAAGGTGAAACTGGTGCTGCCGTCCAATGCCTCGGAAGAGCGCAAGCGGATTCTCAAGGCGTATGGCGCGGAGATGGTGTTCAGCGATGCGGCGGAGGGCTCCGACGGGGCCATTCGGCTCTGTCGCGAAATCTACATGGCCGATCCCGACCGCTATTTTTACCCCGATCAATACAACAACCCCGCGAACTGGAAAGCGCATTACGAGCACACCGGGCCCGAGATTGTCGAGCAGACCGGCGGGCGCATCACGCATTTCGTCACGGCCATGGGCACTTCAGGCACATTTATGGGAACCTCCCGGCGCCTGAAACGCGACGTGCCGGGCGTGCAGTGCATTTCGGCGCAACCGTCGAGCGGGTTCCATGGCCTGGAGGGCTTGAAGCACATGCCGACCGCCATCGTGCCGGGGATCTACGACGAAAAGCTGGCCGACGGAAATTTGTGGATTGAGACCGAAGACGCTTATCGCATGGTGCGGCGCCTGGCCCGCGAAGAAGGGCTGCTGGTGGGCATTTCTTCCGGTTGCAACGTGCATGCAGCCTCTCTGCTGGCCCGCGAACTTGCCGGTCGCGGCGAACCGGCTATGATTGTCACCGTGCTGTGCGACAGCGCCGAAAAGTACCTGAGCGAGCACTTCTGGGACGAGTAATGATTCGCATCCAACCCGAACCCTGGGCAGAAATGGTGTCGCACGCGCGCCAGGCATATCCCAACGAGTGTGTCGGCGCCATGCTGGGAGCCATCGACGGCGACTCGAAGAGCGTAGTGGCCGCCATGCCTCTCGAAAACGCGTTTGAAGGCGCGCAGGCCACGCGCTACGAATTGCGGCCCGGCGATCTTCTGGCCGCTGACCGCGCCGCCCGCGAGCGCCACATGGATCTGATCGGCATCTACCATTCGCACCCGGACTGCGACGCGTATTTTTCGCAGACCGACCTGCGGAATTCCTGCCCCTGGTATTCCTTCGTGGTGCTCTCGATTCAAAAGGGCAAATTCCATCACGCCAATAGCTGGCTGCCGAACTTCGACCAGACCGAAGCGGCGAAAGAGGAGCTGATCTACTGATATGGCCAAGGTTTTGATTCCCACGCCCCTGCGGCAGTTCACCGGAAAACAGGATTCGGTCACGGTGGCGGGCTCCACGGTGGGCGAAGTGCTGAGCGCGCTCACGGCGCAATTCCCCGACCTCCGCAAGCAGATCTTTAACGACGAAGGCAAGGTGCGCAGTTTCGTCAATGTCTACCTGAACGACGAGGACATCCGCTATTTGAGCAAAGATTCCACCGCCGCCAGGGACGCCGACACCATTTCGCTGGTGCCTTCCATCGCCGGCGGCTCGGCTGTTGCCGCGCCGCCCGAAGCATCGCTTTCCAACGACGAGATTCTGCGCTACAGCCGTCACCTGATCATTCCGGAAGTGGGCATCGAAGGCCAGCGGAAGCTGAAAGCCGCCAAGGTGCTGCTGGTGGGAACCGGCGGCTTGGGCGCGCCGCTCGGGCTTTACCTGGCAGCCGCCGGCGTGGGTAAGATCGGCTTGGTGGACTTCGACACGGTGGACTTCACCAACCTGCAGCGCCAGGTGATCCACTTCACCGCCGACGTGGGCCGCAAGAAGCTGGATTCCGCCGCGGAAAAAATGCAGGCCATCAACCCCAACGTGGAGATTGTGCGGCACGAAGTGGCCCTGACCAGCGAAAACGCACTCGATATCCTGAAGGATTACGATCTGGTGGTCGATGGCACCGATAACTTCCCCACGCGCTACCTGGTCAACGACGCCTGCGTGCTGCTGCGCAAGCCCAATGTCTACGGATCGATTTTTCGCTTTGAAGGACAGGCCACAGTGTTCGCGTATGAAGGCGGCCCGTGCTACCGCTGCCTCTACCCGGAACCGCCGCCGCCGGGCCTGGTGCCCAGTTGCGCGGAAGGCGGCGTGCTTGGCATCCTGCCCGGCACCATCGGGCTGATCCAGGCGACCGAAACGGTCAAGCTGATTCTGGGAATCGGCGAACCGCTGGTGGGCCGGCTGTTGCTCTACGATGCGCTGGGCATGCGTTTCCGCGAGTTGAAGCTGCGCAAGAATCCGGAGTGCCCGGTATGCGGCGCGCACCCGGTCATTACCAAGTTGATCGATTACCATCAATTCTGCGGCGTCCCCCAACCGGGAGCGGCCGCGCCCGCCCAGGAGGCCAATGTGAACGAAGGCGAAATCGACGTGGTGGAGCTGAAGGCCAAGATCGATGGCGGAGAAGACTTCGTGCTGATTGACGTGCGCGAGCCGCACGAGTACCGGATCTGCAACATCCCCGGCGCGCAACTCATTCCGCTCGGCGAGTTTCCCAAGCGCGTCGGCGAGTTCGATCCCGCGGCCGACATCGTAATCCACTGCCGCAGCGGCGTGCGCAGCGCCAAGGCCTGTGCTGTGCTGCGCCAAGCGGGCTTCCAGCGCGTGCGCAACGTGGTGGGCGGCATCCTGGCGTGGAGCGACAAGGTCGATCGCAGCGTTCCGAAGTACTAAGGATTCATGTTGAGCAGGTTTTCCGGTCTGCAACGGCGACATCCCTGTCGGCGCCGGCCGCCGGCTGGAAAGCCGGCGTTGCGGGCCGGAGGCCCGCTCCACATCACCCAGGGACTAGAAAATGAAAGCCAGCCCACCGCGCAGGCTGCGCGGGGTTTCCACCAGCATCACTTGCTGGCCGCTTACCATGCCTAGCGGCAGGTAGCCTTGCGCCAGCATGTTGCGAAGATCGGCCGTGGCTTCCACGCGCCGCGCCAGACCCGGCAGCGGCTGGCGAATGAAAATATTGAGGCCGGGCGCGGGTTGGTCGGATTGCGTGCTGTAGACATTCCCCGGCATGGCCCAGCGATGATCCGGGGCCCACTGGTAACTGACCACCACGCGAGTGCCGACGTGCGGCGCGGTCGCGGTGACGCGCGTGTTCGCAACCTGGCGGTGGCCGGCGTGGATCATGGAGCGCAGCTCATCCGGGTCGTTGGTTGTCAAGTCGTGATTGCCGGCGGTCAGCACGCCCACGCCACCATACATCACGGTCGCAGCCACGTGCTCGCCCAAATCCTGGGTGATCGCGGCCGTGTAGCCGGTGCTCTGAAAACCGCCCGCGTTGAAAATGAAACTATCCGAGAAAACGTCCGCCAGAACATTGGAGCCGCCATACAGACCGGCGGGAGCCACCAGCGTGAGAGCGGCGTCGGAAATGGATTCGTGGAACACCGTCACGCTGTAGGTTCGCGAGCCGGCCTTCCGGGAATACATGATTTCGTCTTCCTGGCCGCGCTGCACCCGCGGCCTGCCGTTGAGCAGGGACATCCGCGGGAACAGGCCGAGCGTGTTCAGGCCGCGCTGCAAGTCGGTGTCTTCGGAGGGCGAGCCGGCCGCCAGATCGGGACGGGCGTCGCCGGAAGTATAAGTGAGTTCGAGCTTCGAACCGCCGCCCAAGTCCCATGTCAGCCGGGCATACGGACTGGCATAGTTCATTCGATCCAGGAAGGCGACGCTATTGAAAGTAAATCCGTAGCGCAAAGTGATGCCGTCAGTGAGCTGAGTGTGATCGTCGAAGCTCGCCGACATAGTGCGAAGCAGCGGAAGCGAGGAGTCCGACCCGGACAGGGCGGTGGCCAGGCGCGCCGGCGCAAACAGTTGCCGCATGGTGAGGGAGACTTCCGGGCTTCCGCCCCCCATGTTGCGGCTATAGCTGGTGCGGAACGCGGCGGCGGGCACGCCGGTTTGCGAACCAAGTCCCACGTCACCGGCCAACTGCACGTTGTTGCTGCCGTATAAAGAGGTGGCCAAAGCAAAAGCCGTGCCGAGATCGGCTTCGTTGGCGACGCCGGTGGATACCGAGCCTTCGCCCGCCGAGACCCGCAGGATGCCGCGCGTATCGGAGAACGCGTTGGCATGCTCGGTAGGGGCAACGGGGGCCGGATCCATGAAGCGCCCGACGGCGCGGGTGGCGGAACTGGTCCGCAGAGCCCACTTCCAGTCGTCGGTCAGCAGACTGCCGTTTTCAAGCGACGGGTACGAAAGCTGGATGGTGCTGAAGAGGCTGTTGAGGTTGACCGCCAGCACGCTCTGCATGCCCGGTTGCACCAGGATGTTCTTCTTCAGCGCGGGGATCAGCGTGGCAATCGAGACTTTCACCGAATAAAGGTCGGGGAACAGGCCCGCGAATTGGAATCTGCCGGTGGAATCGGAGAGAGTCTTGTCGATGTTGCGGTCCTGGCGGTTGTAGAGAAGGACCACCGCGCCCATCTGCGGCACTCCCAGGGAATTGCGCACCACACCGCTAATCGCTCCCGCGAATTTCATCGGTTCGGCGGCAATCGCACGCCAGGGAGCGGCCAAACAGGCCATCCCCAAAGCTAGCGTGATCAGCGTCCTGTGCGTCTTCGTGATTAACATCGACGCCCGTGAGTGGCGGGGTAATCCCTGCCTAGTAGTTTAGGTTACCGTAAATTCCGCAGATTGTGTAAGGGTCTGGTTACGATTTTTGTCGTTGACTCTCAGCCGGATGGTATAACGGCCCGGCTCAAATCTCAGCAGCGGCAGCCGCTTTTGAAGGGTGATCTGGCTGGCGGAGGCATCCGGAATCTTGGAGGCATCTTCGGTGAGGCTGATAATCGGTTCCGCCGTGCCCGTGCGGAACACCTCGTAACGCACCTCACCATCCGGGTGATGAGTGGTCTCATCGGCGCCGAAGTTGTACAGCTTCATATAGATGCCGAGAGTCTCCTCACGCTTGAAAACATCCCCGATGCGCGGCCGCACGAGCGTGCTCCCAATCACGAACTGGCCCGTCCCAATGCTCCGCATGGGAACCGTTTCGATCTTGTCGGCCAGAATCAGGGTGCTCGAGGACAGCCGGTCGGCATCCAGCCTGGGAACCGTTACCGCCTGCTCGTAATTGTTAATATTGCCGCCCACCACATCCTTGCATACCACCACCAGCCGGTAGGTGCCTGGCGGCAGCGGCACGGCTTTCTGGGCGATGGACTGGCGGCCGCTCCAATCCACCAGGTACTGCTTGGGGCCGCCATCGATTTTGAGAGTCTCCTCAAAAGGCGCGATGATCCGGCGCGTCATGGTGGTAAATTCCCCGAAGAGGTGGACCTCGGCTTCCTGCACGCCCTCCGCCGTCTTCAGTTGCAAATCCTTATTGGCGAACTGAACCGTGACATAGGTCATGACGGAAGCGTCCGTAACCGGGAAGAAATCGACGCGCACCTTCATCGGCAGGATGTTGAAGGTAATCCGCGAATTGACCTGGGCTTCCAGGTCGGTGAACTTGATGGCCGGCGGGCGCTGTAGTTTGTAGAACTGCTCCAGGCGGCTGAACTCGCTCATGCTCTCGGGCAGGCCCCCCAGGGGCGCCGCCAGGTGAGTGCCATCGGAATTGTTGAAGCGCGCCGTTTTGTCGCTGATGCCCATCTGCTCCAGGATCGTCAGGCCGGCGTTCGGCACATACAGCAAGGCGTCCTTTTCGGACGGGTCCATGGTCATGTGGAACTCCCCGGACATGGTCGGGTCGACGAATTCGATGATGATGTTATTGCCGATGCCTTCGATGTAGCGGTAGCGCCACTGCTGGAAGGGGTAGGTGGAAGTGGTGCCGCCGCCTTCCTCGCTGGGGCGCTCATAGCTGCCGCCCGAGGAATGGTCTTCGATTTCGTCCGGAGGGCCGTATGTAATATAGATGCGGCCGCGATCGGTTTTCCAGCCGGGGATGCCCGACGCGTAATGCTCGTTGGCGTAGGCGATGCGCCGGTAATGCTCTTCGCGGAATTCGTTTTCGATGGTGTCCGGAGAAGGATCGCGCCGCAGCCAGAACTGTTCGATGAACTGCTCCCGCTCTTCGTCGGTCTGGAGACGCAGGAAAGCCGAGCGTTCCTCGTCCGTGATGATGTAGGTTACATCCTCATTCAGCCATTTCCGGTAAGGAGTGGCAAGCTCTTTGCGCAGGGCATTTTGCTTGGCCTTGCGCTCCTTGTCGGTCATGGGGCGGGCGTTGGTTTCGGGCTGGTCCGCGTTCTTTTTGGCGGCCTTCTTATCGTCTTGCTTCTGACTCTTTTGGTCTTGCTGTTTGGTGTCGGTGGTCTGCTGCTGGGCTGCGAATAGGCAGACCAACAGCGAAAAAGCCAGGCAGGAAATCGAAAGACGGGTAACGCTCATACGGTTCACTGCTTTCCTCGGACAGGTCAAATCGCCTAAACCCATTTTAGGTCTGGCGGTTGGCAGGGTCAATCCCGTGCCTGGAGGGCACACTGTGCCTCCTTGGCATGGTAACGCACCTCACACCGCAAAGCGGGGAGAGCTATCCAATTCCCGCCCCGCACGCCGAGCCGCGACCGTAAGGGAGCGGAGGGCCCCTGCTAGCAGACCATCGGGCCGGTCAGCACCCTACTGCCGGTGGAACTGGTCCCCGGCCCGCCAATCGGGCAGCTTATCCTGGTTCGCGATCTCGCGCCCCACCAGGAATCCGTACTCGGCTGCCTGCTGAAGGGCCGTAAAATCCCAGTCCGCCTGGAATTCGTCGGATGGCTGGTGATAGTGGTTGGCGTTATAATCCGCCGCCATTTTGAGGCCATAACCCTCCGGTTTCCCGGCAAACTCGGTGGCGTGTTCGATCGAGAAGGCCGGAATGCCGCCGTGGGCAAACGAAAAGTGGTCGGAGCGGAAGTAGTGGCCCTGCTCCGGCTGGTCGTCGGGGGAAATGGTCAGGTTCAGGCGCTGGGCGATCTGCTGCGCCAGCGGCCAGACGGTGGTCCGCTCGGCGCCAGTGATGACGACATCCTTGGCGCGGCCAAAGGGGTACAGGGCGTCGTAGTTCAGATCGATGGCGGTCTTGCCGGCGGGATAGAGCGGATGGCCGACATAGTATTCCGAGCCCCTGAGACCGCCTTCTTCCGCCGTGACCGCCAGAAAAAGCGCCGAGCGTTTGGGCTTTTGCGGCTGTGCGGCCCATGCCCGGGCCAGCTCCAGCAGGATGGCGCAGCCAGTGCCATTATCGATGGCGCCGTTGTAAATGGAGTCTCCGTTCACGGGCGTGGCGATACCAAGGTGGTCCCAATGGGCCGAATAGACCACCACTTCATTCTTCAAGACCGGGTCGCTGCCGGGCACAATCGCAGCCACGTTGCGCGAGGCAATCTCACGAACCTTGGCGGGTAGGTGGCCGCGGATCTGGATATTCAGCGGAATCGGCTGAAAATCGGGTTTTTCGGAAGCCGCCAGCAGTTCGTCGACGGTCTTGCCGGCCATGGCCAGCAGCTTTTCGCCGGCCTCGCGAGTGATCCACGCGGCCATGGAAAGTCCTCTCTGCCCCTGCGCCAGCTTCACGTATGGCATCTCGCGGCCCCAGGAACTGCGGACCACGTCCCAGCCGTAGCCCGCCGTGGGCGTGGTGTGGATGATGATCACTCCGCGCGCGCCGCGGCGCTGGGCTTCTTCAAATTTGTAAACCCACCGGCCGTAATAGGTGAGTGCGCGGCCGTCGAAGAACTTGGGGTCGTCGGACGGCGGCTCATTGGTGAACAGGACCAGGATCTTGCCGCTGACGTCGACGCCTTTGAAATCGTCCCACTTGTATTCCGGAGCGGTGATGCCGTGGCCGACGAACACAGCCTCGCCTTCGAAGCGAGTATTGGGCTGCTGTGTCTGGCTGACTCCCACGAAATCGTCCAGCCACTTGAATTCCAGCAACTTGCCCCACACGGAAGCGTTGAGGGTGGCGTCGGGTTGGGTTTCGATGCCCACCAGCGGGACTTTCTGGAAATACGTTCCATTGTCGCCGGCCGGTTTGGCGCCGGCCAGGGCGAACTGAGTGGCAATGTATTCGGTGGCCAGATCGCCGCCGCGCGCGCCCACGCCGCGGCCTTCCAGCAAATCCAGCGACAGGAAGCGGTCATGCTCTCGGATCCGCTCGGCGGAGATGGAGCTCTCCTGGGCCAGCACGACGGAGGCCGCGATGAGTAGAATTGCAACAGGCTTGAGCATGATTCAGGGTACTCTCGCCGGCCAGCCGCTGCAAATTTTCGAAACTTTCCAGGCCCCGCAACCATAACATTGATGTAGGGGTTAAACAGATAAACGATGCGGAACCTTCGGAGAATCTTTTTGTTGCTGGCGATAGGCCTGGCCGCTCGGGCGCAAAGCTGGGACACCAGCGGCAATGGAATGTTGAGCGGCACGTATTATTTCCGCCAGGTGATTTATGTGGTGGGAGACCAATATGGAGATCTGGGCGAAGCCGTCTCGCTTTATGGCAACATCAGTTTCGACGGAAACGGCAATTACACCCTGACTTCCGGGCAGTGGTATGTCTACGATTCGAGCCAAGGCTACGGTACCTTTCCTATCAGCGGCACGTATTCGATCTCCGCATCCGGTTACGGCTTTATCTCCAGTCCGTACGTCACTGGCGACTCCATCTATGGGCTGGTTTCAGAGCAAGGCATTTTTGTAGGAAGCAGCACGGATAACGCGTACGGGTATAACGACGTTTTCATAGCCGCACCACTGGCCAGCCCTCTGCCAACTGCGGCAACTTTCAGCGGCACGTATATTTTTTCCAATCTGGACATGACCCTGAATCTGTCTTATGGAGCAGCCTACAACCTCGGCGTAATGTTTTCGCTGAACGCCGATGGCGCCTGCCACCTTACCAACGTAGTCGTTACTGGGTACGTCGGTACTACGGCGGCACCCTACACCCAAAACTCCTCCAGCCTTCCTACGTGCAGCTTTAGTAATGGCGCGGCGGTGGTCACGTTTCCCACCAATGGAACGCTGATGGCGGGGCAGAAATACCTGTATTTTTCCAAGGATGGCAACTTCGTCTTCGGCGGCTCACCGTACACCGGATACAACCCGTTCGACATGATCGTGGGGGTCAAAGTGAGCAGCGGGACGCCGAATTTTTCCGGCTTGTACTACCAGGCTGGCATCGACGACGTGGGCGGAGACCTGGACACGTATTACGGATCGTTGAGCGCGGGCAGCGGAAACATTCTGGGCCACCAGCGCGTCGAGGACGTGAACTATACGCCCGCGGCAACCGATTCCACGTACACGGATTCCTACACGCTGACTTCCGGCTCAACCTACAGCACGTCGTCGGCGCATTACACGGTGGGCGCCGGCGGAGCCATACGGATCGGGGCGGGCATCGGCCCGTACCTGGGGCTGAGCGTCGCCTTGCAGGCTCCCACGGTAACCGGAACGGGCGTGTTTCTGAACCCGCAGGGGATCGTCAATGCGGCTAGTTGGGCGCCGTTCACCGCGGGAATCTCTCCCGGTGAACTGCTGACGCTTTTCAATGGCTCGAACCTGGCGGCGAACACGGTGGTGTCCGGAATCCCATTCCAAACCCAGCTCGGCAATGTACAGGTGAGTATCGGAGGCCTGCCGGCGCCCATTTATTACGTCAGCCCCACTCAGATCGCGGCGATTGTGCCCTATGCGGTGGCGCCGGGGACGATTGCCGACATTCAGGTAACTAACAACGGCGTGCTTTCTAACGCCGTGCCGGTGTATGTGAACGAGACCTCGCCCGGCGTGTTCACACAGAACGCCAACGGACTGGGTTACGGAGCGACGTTGCACGCCGACTACTCGATTGTGACGGCCACGAGTCCGGCGGTGATTGGCGAGACGGTAGCCATATACCTGACCGGCTTAGGAACAGTAAATCCGCCGATTGCGGACGGCGCACTGGGGCCCACCAGCACCTTGAGCTGGACGACCAACACCGTGACGGCGTATATCGGTTCGGCGACCACCGCACCGGTGCAGGCGACCGTGGCTTACGCGGGCCTGGCGCCGGGGCTCTCCGGGCTCTACCAGATCGATATCACCATTCCAACCACCGGACTGACCGCGGGGGATAACTACCTGTACATTATCGGACCGGACGCCTCCAATTCGCAGTCGCTGATCCCCATCGCGACCTCATCCGGCAGCACATCGGCCGTTCCGGCGGCCGCAGCGGCTCCGGCTCTCCAGACGCACGCGCCGGGCCGGCTCAAAGTGAACCCGAAAACCAAACGGCCGCCGAGCCTCCGCAGCGGCATCGGCGGTGGGAGGGTGAAACAATAAGGATGGCCGAGGGCCGGCAGGAAAGCGCTTACGCGCATAATTAAGACACCGGTGGCAAGACCACCGGCGCCACCGGTGGGCGTCAGCCCGCGTTTTTCATGGCAATTCGGCCGGTGCTTTTGGCGCGCCGGGAGGCTCTCAGCTAGTCGGACGCGACGGCCGAAGGCGCCATGGCCGTCCGGTGAAAATGCGCCTGCAGCATTTCGACCAAGGCCACGGCCGCGGGCCGGAGCGGCTTCGGTTTAGGATGTACCACCGCCAGCGATCGTTCGAGGCTCTTCCGGGGAATCGGGAAGATCCGCATGCCCTCGGCGGCGCGCGCATTGGGAAACGCGCTTCGCGGCAGGACCGAAACGCCCAGGCCGCCCGCCACCATAGCCTTGATTGCCTCGGTTTCAGCCAGTTCGATGGCGATGCGCGGGGTGATCCGTTCCTTGAAGAGAAACCGGTCAATTAGCTTCCTGGTGTTTTGGCCCTGCGCGGGAAGGATGAACCGTTCGCCCGCGAGGTCCTGCATTCGCAGTTTGAGCTTACTGGCAAGCGGATGCCCCGTGGGAACGACTCCCACGAAAGGTTCTTCAAACAGCACGACTTTTTCGATTGCCGGAGAAGCCAGCGGCAGTACCACCAGGGCGAGGTCCAGAGCGCCCGACCACAACTGGAGGGCCACATCCTGAATGATCCCGCTGCGAATGTGCAGTTCGACGGTAGGATACCGGCGCGCATAATCGATCAGCATCTCGGGGAGATGATACAGCAGCGTTGTCGAAGCGCACCCGAACGAAAGCTTGCCGCAGTACGGGTCCCGCCTGGTCTTAGCGGCGATCTCCGCCTCCTCGAGCATGCGGAAGATCTTGCCGCCGTGCTCCAGCAGGTTCTCCCCCGCCGGAGCGAGTGTCACGTTCCGCCGGTTGCGATTGAACAGCCTGACGTTCAGCGACTCTTCGAGGTCGCGAATATGCTGGCTGATCGTGGATTGCGAGATAAACAGCGCATGACTGGCGCGCGTGAAGCTCTTGGCCTCGGCAACAGCCAGAAAAACCTCGAGCTGCCGGAAATTGATCGGCACGATAGTGGCATTATAATCGATCAGTCCGTCTGCCGGTTATCGGGCGAGTATCGCGATCTACTCAGCACGGCACATCGAGCGTGCGCGAGCGGCGAGCCCCAGGTTGCGTGGCGGCCGCTCGCTCACGCTCGCGGTTCTGTTCCGCGTGGCGCACCCGAATTGCGTCACGCAACATGGCGCCGCGCCCGCGCACTCCCGCCTTACCGCAGCAAATCCTCCAACTGAATCTTGGTATCGGTCTTCGCGTCCCGATACTTCACGATCACGGGCGTATACACCGAAATCCCCCAGTCTTTCCCGGGGCCGCTGGTAACCGCGCGCGTGCCCGCGATCACCACCGCCTCTTCCGGAATCACCAGCGGGTCGTCAGCCGTGGCGCGGTATATCGTCAGCCGTACCAGGTCGTAGACCGGCGTGGACCGGTTGAGAATCGTGCCCGTGCCCAACACCGCCCGCCGCTTCACCACCGTGCCTTCGTAGACGCCGCAATTGCCGCCCACCAGCACATCATCTTCGATGATCACCGGCAGAGCGCCCACCGGCTCCAGCACGCCGCCGATCTGGCTGGCCGCCGAAATGTGGCAGTTCTTGCCCACCTGCGCGCAGCTTCCCACCAGCGCATGCGAATCCACCATCGTGCCATCGTCCACATACGCCCCGGCGTTGATATACATGGGCGGCATGCACGTCACGCCCTGGCCCACGAAGCAGCCGTCCCGGATGCTCGACCCGCCCGGCACAATCCGTACTTTACTCTCCACTGTAAAGTGCTTCACGGGATAAGTAGACTTGTCGAAGAACGGCAGCCGGTGCTCGTCCACCGACATGTCGATCACGCCGCCCATGCGGAAACCCAGCAGAATGCCCTTCTTGACCCACGCATTCACGCGCCAGCCCGTTGGCGAGGAAGGGTCCGGCTCGGCGGCGCGGATCAATCCTTCGTTCAGCGCCGCTTTGAATTCGGCGAAGAGCTGGAAGTGGGCGTCTTCGTAAAACGCCGGTGGCTCGTCGAACAGGCGCTCGATCTCAGTTCGCAACCGGCACGCTCCCGGCGAGTCCCACCGCTTCCAGCACCTTTTCGATCTTCGTCAGATTCGCCGCCGCCGGCGGGCACATGGGCAGGCGCCACACCGGCTCCAGCAGGCCCATCAGCGCCATCGCCGCTTTCACGGGAATCGGGTTCGACTCCACGAAGTTGACGTTCATCAGCGGCAGGAACCGCGCTTGAACGCGCCGCGCCGCTTCGAAATCGCCCCGCAGGCAGGCTTGCGCAAGCTGCGTCATCTCGCCGGGAATTTCGTTGGAAGCCACGGAGATAATACCTCGGCCGCCCAGCGCGATCAGCGGAATGGTGATGGCGTCGTCACCAGAAAGCACCGCGAACTGCGGCGGCACTTCATGGATCACGTTGGCCATCTGCCCGATATTTCCCGACGCTTCCTTCACCCCCACGATGTTGGAGATGCGCGCCAACCGCGCCAGCGTGGCCGGTTCCACGTTGACCCCGGTGCGTCCCTGCACGCTGTAAACCACGATCGGCAGGCGGGTGGCGCCGGCGATCGCCTGGTAGTGCTGGAACAGGCCTTCCTGCGTGGGCTTGTTGTAATAAGGAGTGACGGAAAGGATGCCGTCGGCGCCCATCCGCTCCAACTCCTGCGCCAGTTCGATCACCTCGCGGGTGTTGTATCCGCCCGCGCCGGCCAGCACCGGCACTTTGCCGCGCGCTTCCTCCATCGTAATTTGCGCCACGCGCAGATGTTCCGCCCGCGTCAGCGTGGGGCTTTCGCCAGTGGTCCCGCACGGCACCAGGAAGTTGATCCCGGCCGCGATCTGGCGTTGCACCAGCTTGCGCAAAGTCTCTTCATCCAAGGAAAGGTCGCGCCGGAACGGCGTCACCAGCGCGGTGCCACATCCTGTAAACATGTTCCACCTCCTCAAAAAAAGATCCCAACTCCTCCGCTCTCTTACGTTCGCGGCTCGGATTGGTGAATACGGTCGCGACGGTTAGGTGAATACAATTTCCGCGAACTCGTGAAAGCCTTTCTTCCCAACCACCCACCTGGCGGCCTGCAGCGCGCCGCGCGCAAATCCTTCGCGGCTGCGCGCCGTGTGGCGCAGCGTAATGGTATCGGCGGAAGAATCAAAACCAATTTCGTGCGTGCCCGGATGCGCGCCGGCCCGGTTGCTGGCGGTCGAAATCGCGCGCGTGTAGCCGGCCTTCTTCATTTCCTCCACCAGCTTGAGCAGCGTGCCGGAGGGCGCGTCCTTCTTGGCCGAATGATGAATCTCCCACGCCCAGGCGCCGTATTCCGGCTGCTTCTCGAGCAGCCGCGCGGCCTCGCTGACCAGGCGGAAGAAGGCATTCACGCCGATCGAATAGTTGGGGCTCCAGACCAGCCCGATGCCGTTCGCTTCCACCGCCCGCTTCACCGCATCCGCCTGCTCCTGCCATCCCGTGGTCCCGATCACCATGTTGACGCCCAGCGCGGCTATGCCTTCCACGTTGCCGCGCACCGCCGCGGGAATGGAAAAGTCGATGGCCACGTCGATCCCGCGGAAATTCTCCGCCGTCAGTCCGTCGAAGCCGGCGTTGTTGAACTCATCCAGCTTGAGCGCCACCAGGAAACCGTATTCCGGCGCAAGCTGCTCAATCAGCCGGCCCATCTTGCCGTAACCCACAATGGCGAGGCGGCGCGGCTCAGGCATGCACGGCCTCATTGCGTTCGAAGACGTCGGGATCGAGGGTCGAGAAAAATTCGCGGTCGAGCGCCTCCACAGTGGGCCGCAGGTCGGCTTCCGCCACCACGAAACTGATGTTGAGCAGCGAAGCGCCCTGCGAAATCATGCGGATGTTGATGCCGTCGAGGGCCATGAACACGCGGCGCGCCACTCCTGGAGTGTATCGAATGTTATCGCCCACCAGGCACACGATCACATTGCCGTGCTCCACCGACGGCTCGGCGAACTGGCGCAGCTCGGAGAGAATGGGGTCGATGCTGGCGGCATTGTCGA
The DNA here is from genome assembly GCA_963842505.1 of Bryobacterales bacterium. Classification (GTDB taxonomy): domain Bacteria; phylum Acidobacteriota; class Terriglobia; order Bryobacterales; family Bryobacteraceae; genus PALSA-129. Next base: position 631,297 of record CAWJGZ010000001.1, on the reverse strand, counting down.
TGGTCAGCGAGACGCTGACCTCCGAAGTTGCCACCATATCCACCGGGGTTTCGAAGCGGTCGAAGACGTCGAAGATGCGGCGCAGGAATCCGTGCGCCATCAGCATGCGCGTGGACTGAATATTCACCAGCGTGATCTTGCGCTTGCAGGCGATCGACTTGACCACGTTGGCGCATGGCACCGCTTCGGCCGTGATGCGCGTGCCGGCCACATCCGGCCGCCGCGAGTTGAGGATCAGCACGGGAATGTTCTTTTCCACCGCCGGAACCACCGTCGCCGGGTGCAGCACCTTGGCGCCGAAATAAGCCAGCTCGGCGGCTTCGGCGAAGGAAATCTTTTTGACGCGATGCCCGCCCGGCAAAATGGTCGGGTCGGTCGTCAGCATGCCGTCGACATCCGTCCAAATCTGGATTTCCTCCGCGCCGATGCCCGCCCCCACGATCGAGGCGCTGAAATCGGAGCCGCCGCGCCCCAGCGTGGTCGTGACGCCATCCAGTGTCGAGGCAATGAAGCCGCCCATCACCACCACCGACTTCTCCGCCGTCGGCGGAATCGCATGGGCCAGCCGCCGGTAAGTCTCCGGGAAATCGGGCGTGGCCTGCGTATGCCGCTTGTCGGTGATCACCACCTCGCGCGCATCCAAGTGCGTGGCCGCCATTCCAAAGTGGCGGAACGCCAGCGTCACGATGTAGCTGGAAAGCCGCTCGCCGTAACTGGAAATGGCGTCCACCGATCGCGGCGTCAGTTCGCCCAGCACCGCCAGTCCCTTGACCAGCTCCGTCAGCTCCTGGAAATGCTCGTCCAGGAAGCGGTCCAGACCGGCGCGCTCCTGGAGCGGCACCACCTGCCGCGCCTCGCGGGAATGGTAATCGCGCAGATCGTGAATCTGGCGGATGTAATCGTCGCGGCGGCCTTCGATCGCGGCGGCGGCGATCGCCAGCAGGCGGTTGGTGGTCTTCCCCATGGCCGAGACCACCACCACCGGCCTTCGCTCTTCGCGCGCTTTCACAATGCCCGCGACGCGTTCGATAGCGGCTGCCGATTCCAGCGACGAGCCGCCAAACTTCATGACGATCATCGGTCCAGCATCCCTTGCGAGAGCATCAGTTCGGCGTTCAGAACAGCCGCCCCCGCGGCGCCGCGCACGGTGTTGTGGCTCAGCGCGACGAATTTATAGTCGAGCACCGGACAGGCGCGCAGGCGTCCCACGCAGGTTGTCATGCCGCGGCCGCGGCCGGCGTCTTTGCGCGGCTGCGGCCGGTCGGCTTCTTCCAGGTAGATCACCGGCCGCGGCGGCGCACTCGGAAGCCCGCGCTCCTGCGGCAGGCCCTTGAAAATGTCAAACGCATGCCGCATGTCCGCCTCGGTGGGCTTCGAAGAGAACTCCACCGAGACCGTCACCGTGTGGCCGTCCACCACTGGCACGCGGTTGCAATGCGCGCTCACCTTGGCCGCCAGCGGCTCAATGTGGTCGTCTCGAAACTCGCCCAGAATCTTCTGGGTTTCCTGCTGCATCTTTTCTTCTTCGCCGCCAATGAACGGAATTACGTTGCCGACAATGTCCATCGACGCAACGCCCGGATAACCGGCGCCTGAGATGGCCTGCATGGTGGTGGTGACGATGCGCGTGATGCCGAACTGCTTCAGCGGCGCCAGGCCCATGGTGAGCACGATGGTGGAGCAGTTGGGGTTGGTGACGATCTGCCCTTTCCATCCGCGCGCGCGCTGCTGGCCGGGAATGAGCTTGAGGTGGTCCGGATTGACTTCCGGAATCAGCAGCGGAACGTCCCGCTCCATGCGATGATTGCGCGAATTGGAAACCACCACGTGGCCGGCTTGCGCAAAAGCCCGCTCGATGTCGGTGGCGACCGACGCATCCATGGCCGAAAACAGCAGGTGCGGCGCGTTGCCCGGTTTGCAATCTTCCACCGTCAAGTCCGCCACCGAATCGGGCAGCCCGCCCGCCAGGTGCCACGTCATGGCGTCGCGGTAGCGCTTGCCGGCCGAGCGGTCGCTCGCGCCCAGCCAAGTGAGGTTGAACCACGGGTGCCCTTGTAAGAACTTAATAAAATGTTGGCCCACCATGCCGGTGGCGCCGAGGATGCCTACTTCTAAAGTTTGCATAAGTGTCTGACGATTCGTTGATAGATTTCGACTGCTTCCGCTAACTCGCGTTTGGCCACGCGTTCCTCCAGCGTGTGCGCCACATGAATCGACCCGGGGCCGATCAGAAACGGTTCGCCCCATTGGCCGTTGAACGCCGGAATATCGGTGGTGAAAGCGACCACCGTGGAGGGAATGCCATCCACCGCGCTCAGCCGCACGGCCGGAATTTCGATCACCTCGCGCAGTTCCGCCAGCCCCTGAACCGCCTTGGCCAGCGCTGCTTTGGTTGCGGAGGAATCGCCCACCAGCCGAATCATGATGTCGGCGTGAGCTTCGTCCGCCATGACGTTGGGCGCTCGCCCGCCGGAGATCGTGCCGATGTTGAGAGTGCTGGGCCCCAGCAGTTCGTCGACCGGCAGCGGAATGCGCCGGATGGCGCTGAGCGCATCGATCAGCTTGTGAATTGCGGAATCGCCCAGCTCCGGGTAGGCCGAGTGCGCCATCTTTCCGCTTGCCGCCACTTCGTACCGCAGCGCGCCCTTGGAACCCAGCGCCAGCTTGTTTCCGGTTGGTTCGCCGTTGACGATGTAGCGCGAGCCACGCGGATCGGCGGCCGCCCGCGCCGCACCGGCGCTGTTGCGTTCTTCACCCACCACCAACAGCAGGCCGATGGACCGCTGGCCCGCTTCGAGCAGCGCCTCAACGGCCGCCACCATTGAAGCAATGATGCCCTTGGCGTCGCACGCGCCGCGTCCCCAGATGTTTTCCTCGTCCTCGCCGGACGCGAAAAACGGCGGCACCGTATCCATGTGAGTCGACAGAGTGACGTCCAGCCGTTCGCCCCACTGCGCGAAGAGATTGAAGCGCCGGGGCTCCACTTCCATGCGCTCCACGTGGCCGTCATACTTCGCGGCCAGCCGGGCCAGGCATTCAAACAGAAAGTTGCCGATCCGTTCTTCGTTGTTGGTAATCGATTCGATATCGATCAGCGCGCGCGTAAGCTCAATGACATTCATTCCGTGAACCTTGGGGGAGACTAAGGAGAAAGGAGGGGGCGGCCGATCGACTGGCGCGTCTTCAATCCCGATAGCGCTCCACCCGCCTGAGAAACGAGTGACAGTGGGCAGGTATTAGCCTGACTCCCCAACCGCAATGGGATTGAGCTCCCCAATCGGTTTCGGCGGAAACTGCCAGCCCCTTTGGTCCGGGCTTCCGAAGCGCAATCGGAACGCCATCCCGGCTACTCATGGCTGCCGCACCTCTACCAGAAGCTTCAGAATAGCGGGCGACGCCCGCCTAAGTCAATCTCTCAACCACGCCGGCCGGTCTTTCCGGCGTCTCCGCGTCTCAGCGCCATAGAACCGTGAGCGTGAGCGAGCGGCCGCCACGCAGACTGGACCTGGCCGCTCGCTCACGCTCGCGGTTCTGGGCGGAGTAGTGCCATCCATTTTCATGTCGCACACCCGTCAAGCCCTTTCACCCGTCGTCTGGAACTGCCGCCTGTTATCCTCAAAGTTCATGCCCCTTGCTATCCATCCCGACGACGTCCGTGCCGCAGCGGTGCGCATCCGCCCCCTTGCCCGCCGGACTCCCGTCATGACTTCAGCCGGCTTCGACGCCCAGGCCGGCGTCCGCGTCTTCTTTAAGTGCGAAAACCTGCAGCGCGGCGGCGCCTTCAAGATCCGCGGTGCTTCCAACCTCATCCTTTCGCTCCCGCCCGAGGCTCTCGCCCACGGAGTCGTGGCCTACTCTTCGGGCAACCACGGGCAGGCCACCGCCATCGCCGCGCGGCATGTCGGGGCGCAGGTCACCATCGTCATGCCCGACGATGCCCCGCGGCTCAAAATAGAATCCACCCGCGGTTACGGCGCCACCATCGTCACTTACAACCGCCAAACCGAAAGCCGCGAAGCCATCGCCGACGCCCTTGTCAAAGAATCCGGCGCCACCATCATCCCGCCCTTCGATCACCCGATGATTATGGCCGGCCAAGGCACGGCCGCCCTCGAACTCCTCCAGGAAACCGGCCATCTGGACGCTCTCATCGCTCCGGTCGGCGGCGGCGGCCTGCTCTCCGGCTGCGCCACCATCGCCAAGGATCTCCATCGGGCCATCCGCGTTTTCGGAGCCGAGCCCGCGGGCGCCAACGACACGTTTCTCTCCATGCAAGCCGGCCGCCAGGTCACGGTCGCTCATCCCGACACCATCGCCGACGGCTTGCGCTCGCCGCGCCCCGGCAACCTGACCTTCCCAGTGATTCAAAGCCTCGCCGAGCAGATCGTGCTGGTGACCGACGATGAGATTCGCGCTACCGTCAAGTTTCTCCTCTTGCGCCTCAAGATCCTGGTGGAACCGAGCGGCGCCGTCCCCGCCGCCGCCGTCCTGTTCCACAAGTTACCCCCGGACATCCGCTCCGTGGGCGTAATCCTCTCCGGCGGCAACATCGATTTCGAAGACCTGGCACGATATTGATTTCGGCGCCTGTACCACTAATTGAGCCGTCCCGCGATGACTTGTCCTGGTCCCTGGCTGGCGTTTCCTCACGCCTGTGCCGGCGGCGGCCCGAGAAACTCGGCGATGCGCTCCAGCAGCCGGCGCAAGACGATGGGCTTGGTCTCGTAAGCTTGGCAGCCGGCCGCGACGGCTTCGGCGACCTGCTCCGCGGAAGCGTGCGCGGTGAGCACGATGATGGGGATCTTGAAGGTGCGCGGATCGCTCTTAAGCGCCACGACGGCGCCGCGACCGTCCAGCACCGGCATGTCCAGATCCATCAGAATGAGATCGGGCCGGTGCTGGCGCGCCGCCAGCACGGCTTCGCGGCCATCGGCGGCCGCCACCATCACAAAGCCCTGCCGCTCCAGACGCCGCACCAACATGTCGCGGCTGAATTCATCGTCTTCCGCCAAGAGTAACTTGGGCATGGTCATGCGCCTCGGTTCGCTGGAATTCGGATGGCGAAGCCGGCGTCTTTTCCCGGCTCGCTTCGCATTGAGATATCGCCGCCCACGCCGTTGATCAGCTCAAGCAGCGTGGCGCCGGCTCGTTCGATGGTGACCAGGTCGCCGTACACCGCATCGAGGTCGTTTTCGTAAACGGTTTCCTGCAGCAACTGGCTGTAGCCGATGATGGCATTGAGTGGGGTGCGCAGCCTATGGCTCATGGTGGCGACAAAGCGGCTATTGGCGGCCTCGGCGGCTTCTTTCGAGGCCACGGCGGCGTCGAGCCGTTCCACGATTTGATTGCATGCCGCGGTGAGGCAGCCGACCTCGTCGGCGCGGAAGACCGCGGCGCGGCCCGAGAGATCGCCCGCGGCCACGCGGCGCGTGAACCCGGTGAGCGACCGCAGCGGTTGCAGGAGCGCGCGGAGTTGGAGGCTCTCGATGACGCCGGCCGCCACCAGGCAAGCCATGGCCATGAGGGCCGTAATCCACACCGTGCGGTTGCGCGCGGCGCGTTCCTGGGAAGTGGAGATGCCCAGGCGAACTCTGCCCAGCAACCGGGGCCCGGCGGATTGCGCGCCCGGCGGCGGCGAGACCGCGCGAACGGCCTCGCGGAATGGTTCCGCCGCACCGGGGCGGCGGCAGATCACGGGAGCGGTTTCGGCGGCATCGCGCAGCTCCACAAACAGCACCTGACCGCTCGAGACGGCGTTGCCGGCAATGCGCTCCAATTCGCCATGGTCTCCCGCCGCCATGGCGGACTGGCTCTCGCCGGCCAGCAAGCCGGCCAGCGAATCGGCGCGCCGCGCCGCCTGGCGATCGAGTTCGCCGATGTAGGTCCAGAGGAACAGCGAGGCAAGGCTCCCTACCGTGACGGCGGCGAGCGCCAGGTTGCTGGCCCAGAGGCGGGCTGTCAGGCTATGACGCTCCGGGAGTCGGGACGGCAGGGCCATCAGCGGAAGACCTCCACGGGATGCGCGCTGGCGCGGAAGCCGCCGCTCCGCGGGCGAGCCACTCGCCGATTGACGGCCACCGGGATGCGGCGCGGGCCCGATGGCGGGCAAACCGGAGCGGTCGCGCTACAGCGCAGTAGTGTCAGAATGAAGCAACGAGTCACGATTCTTCCAAAGCAGGCACAGGCAATCCGGCCTTACAGGTTTCATATCGGCCGGACTGTGGAAAATTTCGGTCGTGAAACCGCCGGCCGGGTTATACCGCGCAATAAGGAAATCCGATGCCGCCTATAGAAAGTTCCGTCTTGGGGGACCGGACGGCAGTGTTGGACAATGGGCCAAACAGCCCAATGACAACCTCATAAGGCTTTACGATCCTACCTCTCTCGTCTGCTCCCACCTGGTAGTGGGAGCAGACCACGAAATCTGGCGGAGCGCGCGTGACGGCGGGGGGAACGAAGTTGAACCGGGAGCAGGAAACCGCCCTGGGTGAGGCGCTGCGGCGGGCGTGCGGGGAGTAGCCAGTGGGACCGGCCTCCCGGCCGGTCCAGCCGGCATAGGTGGCGCTGCCGGCGCCTAAAACGGCGGCAGCCAGGCATCCGCCAGCCGCACAATCACACGCTGCTCCTCGGCGGAAAAGCGCGTCTTGAACTGCGGACTGTTCAAGAACCGGTCCCGGTCCGCGTCGGGCAGCGTCTGCAACCGCATCAGCGCCTGCCGCACCAGTGCCCGCCGGGGAGCCGGTAATTCCTGAGCCTCTTTAATCAGCCCTTTCACTTCCGCGCGCTGCTCCGGCGGCAATTGCTCAAAATACTCGATCCGCCGCAACTGGATGGCTTGTTGCTCCTTGGGCAGACCGTCGAACCACCCCACCAGCTTGCGCGCCTGCTCCTGCTGGAGGGGGTTCATTTGTTCGAAGGCGCGCTCCCGCTGCTCCGGAGTCATGCGAAACAGGCGGGTAGCCGGATTGCCGGGATTCACCAGGCGCTGCGCGGCGCCTTTCGGCAGTCCGCCCTTAGCGGCGTCGTTCTTCGCCGCCGGCCGCGCGGGCGCCGGTGCTTTCGCGGCCGGTTTCTGCTCGCACAACCCGGCCACCGCTCCGAGCAGCAGCACCGCTCCCAACTCAGCCCAGCGCTTCATGCCCGTCACATCCTCGGTTCGCTGCTATCCGCGCGCACCAGGTGGTTGAAGTCGCGCAGCATTTGCATATCGTCCAGCGCGCTCTGTACCTGTTCGGGGCCCAAAGTCTCCACCTGCGCCGATTCCCGCGGCGGCTCCGCAGGCTTCATCGCCGGCCGCTCCAGCATCAACCCCGCCAGAATCATCACGCCCGCCGCCGCCACCACCGGCACCGCCTGGTGTATCGCGTGTCCCGTCAGCCGCGCCCACCACGAATCCGGCGCCCGCTCGATCCGCGCAAACAGACGGCGGTCGAAATCCATCGAAACCGGCGCCGCTTCCCACGCTTCCAGCGCCTGCCATACCACTTCCTGGCTCCGCGCGAATTCGCGGCAGCGAGCGCAGTTTTCCAGGTGCGCTTCAAGCGCCGTGGCGGCTTGAGCCTCCAGCCTTCCCGCCGTATACTCCAGCAGCAACTCCGACCCTTGCCGTACTTCCATGGGGCAGTTCATATCATCTCTTTTCTTCCCTAGGCCATATGGGCCAAGCGGGCGCGCAACGTTTCATACGCCCGAAACAGCAATGACTTTACCGCCGATTCCGAACAGCTTAATACTTTCGCAATCTGCGAATACTCCATCTCCTCGTACTTGTGCATCAACACCGCGGCGCGCTGCTTCTCCGGCAGCATCGCTATCGCCCGGCGCACCTCGCCCAGCCGGACCTGGTACACCATCTTCTGTTCGACCGTCGGCCGCGCATCCGAAACCTGCCTCGCCGGCGTGTCCGCCGAGCTGTCGTCCAGCCGCTCCTGCAACTTCTCATTCTTCCCGTCGCGCAGCGCATTCAACGCCAGGTGCGTCGCAATCCGGAACAGCCACGTAGTAAACTTGGCGCTCGCCTCGTAACTCTCTCTCGACCGGTACACCCGCAGAAAAACTTCCTGCGCCAACTCTTCGGCCACAGCGTAATTCTGTACCATCCGATACAGGAATTGAACCACCGGCGTGCGATGCTTCTCCAGCAGGACGCCAAAGCTGGCTCCATCCCCGTCCTTGACCCGGAGCATTAACTCCGCGTCGCAGTCCAGGGTCATCGCCAAAGCCCCCATATCTTTGTGAACCCGTTTTTCCATCGCGGGTTGCGGTCATTCGTCCTTCAACGAACGCTCCATCAGTTGTTGGATCGCCACCCGCGGCTCAAGGTCCGAATGCATCATCTCAAACATCCGCTCGGCGATCGGCATCTCTATCGCATAGCGCTTGGCGAGATCAACTGCGGCATTTGTAGTTTTTATACCCTCCGCCACCATCCTCATAGACCGCACAATCTCATCCAACTTCCGGCCGTGCGCCAGTTCCACTCCTACCTTGCGGTTACGGCTCAAATCCCCATTGCAGGTCAAGACCAAATCGCCCAGCCCGGCCAACCCCGCCAGGGTCTGCGCCTGGCCGCCCATCGCCACCGCCAGCCGCGTCATTTCCGCCAGACCGCGGGTAATCAGCGCCGCCATGGTGTTAGCTCCCAACCCTAATCCATGCAATATGCCAGCGCCAATTGCCACGATGTTTTTGATCGATCCGCCAATTTCTACTCCAATAGGATCATGGGATGTGTACAACCGTAATGCAGGTCCCGAAAAAGCCTCTTGAACGCGCTCCGCCAAAGCCCTGTCGGTAGATGCCACTACTAATGCCGTTGGTTGCCCGGCAGCTACCTCTCTAGCAAAGGTCGGCCCCGAAATCACAGCCACAGGAACCGTCATCCGGGGCGCCAGAACCGAGTCAATCACCTCCGATATTCGTAGAAGTGTGCCGTTCTCCAGCCCCTTGGTCGCGCTCACGAACGCCATCCGTTCCGTCAAATGCGGCAACATCTGCCCGTAGAGGCTCCGCACCAGGTGCGAAGGCATCACGCTCAAGACCAGTGAGGCATCTTCCAGCGCCACCCCCAAGCTGCTGCTCACTTCCACATTGGCAGGCAGTTGAAACCCAGGGAGATAGACGTCGTTTTCGCCATTGGCGGCCATCCGTGCTGCCAGGTCCGTCTCATATACCCACAACCGGACGCGCTCAAACCGCAGTCCCAATGCTATACCTAGAGCCGTTCCCCAACTCCCTGCCCCTATGATCGCGAGATTTTTCAAGCCTTCGGCGCTCCAAATGTAAATTTGTGCTCCGTCCCCGTGCGAAGCCGTTCCATATTGCTTCTATGTTTGTAGATAATAAAAACCCCCGCTATTAAGCTTGCCACCATCACCGCCCATTCCGGCTTCTGAATCAGCCACACCGCCAGCGGAAACGTCGCCGCGCCCACAATCGATCCCATCGAAATGTACCTTGTCCACGCCACCACCGCGCTAAACACGACCAGCACCGCAGCCAGCGCCACGGGCGTGAGGCAGAGAAATGCTCCGACAAAACTGGCGACCGCTTTGCCGCCCTTGAACCTCAGAAACACCGGGTAGGCGTGCCCCGCCATCACAGCCAGGGCCGCCAGGCTCTCGCATGCCGCGCTGCCGTTGGTGAGCCGCCCGGCGAGCCACACCGCCAGGTATCCCTTGCCGACATCCAGCAGCAGCGTAGCGACGCCCGCTGCCCGGCCGGTCGTCCGGAGCACGTTGGTCGCCCCGATATTGCCGCTCCCCGACGCGCGGACATCGCCGCCCGTCTTCCATTTCACCAGAAGGTAGCCGAAAGGGATAGCGCCCAGAACATAGGCGATTGCCGCCGCCAAGATTACCATCGTCACGTTGTAAAAGGAAACTCCGCAAGTTTAGTGTACACGGAACCGCCCGGCTGCAAGCGGCTCCGGTACAGGAAGAAACGGTGTGCCGCGAATCGGCCGAATTCCGTCTCGGCCAGCTCTTGAACGGCCTCCCGCAGCCGCTTCGAATCCGTCCGCTCCCTGATCCGCGCCAGCGTCAAGTGCGGTGAATAGGCCCGTTTCTCCGGTTCCACTCCGAGCCGCCGCGTGGCCTCGTCGGTGTCCGCCGCCAGCCGCGGCAGTCCCGGCGCTTCCACTCCGCACCAGAAGACGCGCGGCGCGCCCGCGTTCGGAAAGAAGCCCACCCTCCGGACGGCCACCTCGATCGCGGTCCGCGCTTCCACCGCCTGGAGCGCCTGCTTCAACTCTTCCAGGCGCTCGTCCGGCCACTCCCCGATGAACTTCGTGGTGATGTGCAGATTCGCCGGCGCGCTCCACCCCACACGCGCCAGCGGGCGTAGTTTCCCGAGCAGCCGCTCGAGATTCGCCACCACATCCTCCGGCAGATCTATACCTGTGAACAACCGCATCAGCCGCCATTGTACAGTAGGGACGAATGGTCTTTGGTCCCATCCTGCCGCGCTCCTTTTATTCCCGCCCGGCCCTGCATGTCGCCCGCGACCTGCTCGGCAAAGTTCTCGTTCACGGCCCAGCCGCCGGCATCATCGTCGAGACCGAAGCCTACCTCGGCCTGGGCGATCCGGCCGCCCACTCCGCGCGTGGCGTCACCTCCCGCACCGCGGTCATCTTCGGGCCGCCCGGCCACGCCTACGTTTACTTCATCTACGGGATGTACGAGTGCCTCAACCTGGTTTGTGAACCGGCCGGCGCCGCCGGTTGCGTCCTCATTCGGGCCCTGGAACCAATCGCGGGGATCGACCTCATGCGCCGCCGCCGGCCCGCCGCGCGCAAACTCGAGGACCTCGCCTCGGGACCCGCCAAACTCACCCTGGCGCTTGGCATCACCCGCACTCACAACGCCGCCGATGTCACTCGCGGCAGCCTCGTAGTCCGCCAGCCGCGACAGCCAGTCTCTTTCGAAATCGAGTCCACCCCGCGCATCGGCATCACCCAAGCGGCCGAACTTCCCCTCCGCTTCCTGATCCGCGGCAACCCTTGTGTCAGCAGGGCTTGAGATCGCGTTACAATCCGGCTATGGTCACCGGCATTGAACACACCGCCATCGCTTCGCCCGACCCAACGCGCCTCGCCCAGTGGTATGTCGACCACCTCGAGTTCGCCATCGGTTGGCGCTCACCCAACGGCAACACGGTTTTCGTGAAAGCGCGAGACGGCTCCATGATCGAGATCATCAAATCGAGTGCCGCCCCCACGCCCCAAACCATGCAGGACCCCGGTCTGCGTCACCTTGCTATCGCAGTCACCGATTTCGACGCCGCGCTCGCGCACCTGCAATCGAAGTCGGTCAACTTTCTGACCGCCCCCGAAAAGCGCGCCGGCAATTCGTGGGTCTTCTTCACCGACTGCGACGGCAACATTCTCCACCTGATGCAGCGCGAGCACCCGCTCCCGTAGGTGGCGGAGTCAAGTCAGCACTCCTGCGCGAGAAATGGAGAATCGTCACTCGAACGAACCTGTTTCATGCCGGATTGTTTCCACCTGTGACCGGAGCACCGGCAGTTGGACGGAGACAATCTCCCAAATACGTTCGAGGTTTATTCCCAAGTAATCATGGACAAGCGTGTTTCTGAATCCCGCAATGGCCCGCCAGTCAACCTCGGGATGAAGGGACTTTAAGTGATCGCTGATCCGCTGGGTGGATTCGGCTAGGGTCTGGAGATTGCGTAAAACGGCGTCTTGAATCAGTTCCGACTCGCGAAAAGCATCTTCACCGCCCTGGCAATACCGAACTATGCGTCCGATACAATCGAGAACGTGACGGATATAGAGGCGGTCGTCCTTCACAACGGAATCGCCTCACGAAGAACGCGGTCTCGAATCAATGGATGAAGCGTACCCACTTCAGCAATATCCACTTTACGGCCAAGTTCTTCTTCCAGATCGACAAGCAGTCCCCCGGGGAACCACGGCGGTGTGCGTGGGCCGGCCTCGATCAGCAAATCGAGGTCGCTGTCCTCGCGCGCGTCGCCCCTGGCAAAGGAACCAAACACACGCACGCGCTGAACGCCATGCTTAGCCGCAATGGCGAGGATCGCGCCACGTTTGCCCAACTCATCAACGGTCATGCACTTCCATTCTCGCACCCCCGGCAATACTGGGCGGATCTTCAAAGGTAAAGAGGGGAAACTACGGAGGCAAATGGTGTGGCTGGGACGCAGGGATTCGAACCCCGATACGCGGCTCCAGAGGCCGCAGTCTTACCGTTAGACGACGTCCCAACGCGACACCTTCTATTTTAGCAGAGCTTCCCGCCACGAATCCAGACGCCTGCCCGTAGTACACTGAAAAATCAAGATGAACAAGTGGTTGCGGCTAGGCGTCGCGTTGCTCCTGTGCTCCGCCGCCGGCCGCGCGGTCGATTGGAAATCCCGCTACCCGCGTCCCGAAGGCTATGTCAGCGACTTCGCGGGCGTCATCGATCCCGCCGCCAGGAGCCAACTCGAAGCTTACGGCGGAATTGTCCAGCAATCCACCGGCGCGGAGATGGCCTTCGTCACCATCCCCTCGCTCGAAGGCGAGCCCATCGAAGATGTAGCCAACACCATTTACCGCGCCTGGGGCGTTGGCCAGAAGGGTAAGAATGAAGGCATCATGCTGCTGCTGGCGATCGACGACCACCGCAGCCGCCTGGAAATCGGCTACGGCCTCGAACCCATTCTGCCTGATGGTCTCGACGGCGACATCCTGCGCGATATGCGGCCGGCTCTCCGCCAGAGAGATTATGGCGACGCCATGATGGCCGCCGCGCAACGCATGGGCGATGTCATCGCCCGTTCCAAGAACGTGCAACTGCTGGCGCACCTGCCGCCGCGTCGCGTCCAGCCTTCCACCTCCGACAGTTTTCCGTGGCCCGTGTTGATCGGCGTCTTCTTTCTCTTTTCATGGCTGATGCGTTTCGCCGGCCCGCGCGGCTATGGTGGCTTCCGTGGCGGAGGTTTCCTGCCCTGGCTGATTCTCGGCAACATGATGGGCCGGTCCACCTGGGGCGGCCGCGGCTCCGGCGGCTTCGGCGGTCCCGATTCCGGTGACAGCTTCGGCGGCTTCGGCGGCGGCGATTCCGGCGGCGGCGGCGCATCCGGCGACTGGTAAGGACCATCTATGGATAAGGTGCTGACCCAACTGGTGGGAAGATTGCAAAAGGCTTACGGCGACCGTCTGGTTTCCGTAGTCCTCTATGGCTCGGCCGCGGCCGGCGACCACCACCCCCGCTTCTCCGACTACAACGTGCTGTGCGTGCTCAGCGAGATCACCTCCCGCCAGCTCGGCGCCGGCGAGGATGTCTTCCGCTGGTGGCGCGAGCAGGGCAGCCCTTCGCCGCTGCTCCTCACCGAGCACGAAGTGGCCACTTCCACCGATTGCTTCGCCATCGAGTTCAACGACATCAAGCGCCATCACCAGTTGCTGTTCGGCCGCGACGTCATCACCTCGCTGGTTGTTGACGATTCCTTTTATCGCGCCCAGGTGGAGCATGACCTGCGCGCCAAGGTTCTCCGCCTGCGCCAAAAAGCTTCAGGCATGCTGTCCAATGCCAACCTGCTGCGGCGCCTGCTGCTCGATTCCGTTTCGACGTTCTGCGTGTTGTTCCGCCACGCTCTCATCCTGCACGGCATCGACGCGCCGTCCAGGAAGCGCGAAGTGGTCCAGCGCGCCGCCGAACAGTTCGGCTTTGACCCGGGGCCCTGCAACCAGCTTCTGGACGTTCGTGAGGAGCGCATCAAGCCGCGCCAGTTGGAACCGGTGGCCCTGCTGGATGCGTACCTGCAGTCGATCGCCCTGGTGATCGATGCCGTGGACCGGCTGGAAAAATAGGAGACTACCGTGAAAATTGCTCTGATCGTGATTGTCATCGTCCTGGTCATCCTGCTGGGAATCGGCGGCAAATTCGTCGGTATCCACAATCAGCTTGCCGTGCAGCAGGAAGCCGTGAAAGCCCAGTGGGCCGACGTGGAAGTGGTGTTGCAGCGCCGCGCCGACCTCATCCCCAACCTGGTGAATACCGTGAAGGGCTTCGCCGCGCACGAAACCGAAGTCTACAAAGCCATCGCCGACGCGCGCGCCGCCTTGATCAGCGGCCGCACGCCGCAGGAAAAAATCGCCGCCAACGATCAGCTTTCCGGCGCGCTTTCGCGCCTTCTGGTGATCGCCGAAAACTATCCGCAGCTCAAGAGCAACGAGAATTTCCTGCGGCTTCAGGACGAGCTCTCGGGCACCGAGAACCGCATTTCCGTGGAGCGCCGCAAGTACAACGAAGCGCTGGAAACCTATAACGCGACGCTGCAGCTCTTCCCGCAGAACATCGTCGCTTCGATGTCCGGCTTCACCCGCAACGACGCGTATTTCAAGACCGCTCCCGGCGCCGACCAGGCGCCCAAAGTGCAATTCTGACGGACATGGCCGATATCGAGCGCCTGGCCGGGATCGCCGCCGGCTTGCACATTGCCGGCCTGCGCCGCCATATCTTCCTCTGTTGCGACCAGACCGACCCCAAGTGTTGCTCTAAGGAAGCCGGCCTCGAATCCTGGGAGTATCTCAAGCGCCGTCTGGCCGAGCTCGGCCTCCTTGGCCGAGTCTACCGCACCAAGGCCAACTGCCTGCGCATCTGCGAGCGAGGTCCCATTGCGCTGGTCTATCCCGAAGGCGTCTGGTACCACTCGGCGACGCCGGATGTGCTGGAGCGGATCATCCAAGAGCATCTCGTCGGCGGCCGTGTGGTGGAAGAGTTCGCTTTTGCCCGCGGCCCGCTCGGCGGAACTTTTCCGGAATGAGATTCGTAACTCTTTTCCGATATGAGAATCGGCAGAGGCGCGTTCTTCACAATTGTTGCGGCAGCCGCGGCTTTCGGCCAGAATCAGCCGCCGCGTGCGGAATTCGAAGTGGCGTCCGTTAAGAAATCCGCGACGCCCGAGCCGGGACAGTACAACATGGGCCTGCACATCGACGGCGCCATGGTCAGTTGCACCTACCTGTCGTTGAAGAGCTACATCTCAATGGCATACCAGGTGCCCGATACGCGGATCAACGGCCCGGAGTGGTTGGATTCGGAACGGTTCGACATCGTAGCCAAGCTGCCAACGGGAGGCCGCGACCAGCTTCGCGCTATGATTCAATCGCTGCTGGCCGACCGCTTCAAGCTGGTGCTGCACAAGGATTCCAAGGAGTTTCCAGTTTACGCCCTGGTGGTGGGAAAAAACGGCCCGAAGCTGAAGGAATCTTCGCCCGATCCCGAAATCGAGAGCGCAGCCGCCAAATCCAATGTCAACGTGGATGTGGCCGGCGGCCGTGGCGGCACGGTGGTCAATTTCGGCCCGGGATCCTACATCAGTTACGGGCTGAACAAGCTCGAAGCAAAGAACGTGGCGCTGGCCAATCTGGTGGACTCGATCTCGCGCTTCGTGGACCGCCCGGTGGTGGACATGACCAATCTGAGCGGCAGGTATGACCTCACGCTCGAATACTCGATTGACGAATTGCGCAACTTGGTGAGGGCTTCGGGAACAGACCCCCGGCAGATCCCCGACATTCCGGGCACGGACCCCACCATTTCGATTTTCGGCTCGCTCGAAGCCGTCGGCCTCAAGCTGGAACCACGCAAAGCCCCGCTGGAGGTTCTGGTGATCGATCACATCGAGAAAACCCCGACGGAAAACTAGCGGCGATGTGCGCCATCGGTCCCATCTGCGTTATTCCTCATTCCTCCAGCGGCTCTTCCGGCGGTTCGAAGCCGTCCAGCAACTCCGGGTCTTTCGCAAACCGCTTGAGCGCTGTGATAATCGCGCCGGTGCGAAATCCGGCCCGCGCCAGGCGCCGGTATGCCGCGGCCAAATCCTTGCGCTCCTGAAACAGTCCCTCGCGCGGCGCCATCCGGTACTTGCGCCGGATCCACTCCTCAATCAGCTTCTGCTCGTCCACGCCCTGGTAGACTCTTTCCACTATGCGCTCCGCCAGCGCCGGCGCCACGCGCCGCGCCCGCAATTCCCGAGTCACCCGCATGCGGCCCAATCTTTCGTTGGACAGCCGCGCCGAAGCGAAACTCTCGGCATACCGCTTGTCGTCCAGGTAGCCGACGTCTTTCAGCTTCGCCAGCACACCCTCGATGTCGCCAGCCCGTGCGGCGCGGCGGCGCAGTTTCTCCCGCAGTTCGCCAATCGAATGGGCGCGCGCTCCCAGCGATTTCAGCGCATATTCCCACAACGCGTCCGCATTCAGGCGGCGCGGTTCTCCGTTCTTCCATCTCATGCCGGAGTATACTGAAAATTGGTTGAACGCGACGACTTTTCTTGAAGCGGAAAGCCGCGCCAACCGGGAGGCAGCCATGGATAAGAACGGACTTTCCAGTTTTCTATTGGGACTTGGGGTAGGTGTGGGCATCGGGATCTTGTTTGCGCCGAAGTCCGGTTCGGAAACTCGCCAGATCATCAAGGAAAAGGCCGGCGAAGGCACGGACTTTATCAAGCAGCGCAGCTCCGATCTCAAGCAAACCGCCGCCGACTGGGTGGAAAAAGGCAAGGACGCCCTCGGCCGCCAGAAGGACAGCATCGCCGATGCCGTGGAAGCCGGACGGCAGGCCTATCGCGACACCGTGGGCGCGCCGCCTTCCGAAGGTTTCACCCGCTAACTGATCGCAGGGACGGGACCCTCGCATGCCCGAAGACGTCTTTCGAATTGTCGTGACCGCAGCCGTGGGGCTGGCTTGTCTGGCATCCCTGGTGGTAGCCGGAGTTGCGTTCGCCTTCGCCCGCAGTATGCGAAAGATGCAGCGGAAGGTGGATGAACTGGCCGACACCATCGAGCCGGTGGTCGCCAAGATCGGCCCGGTGGTCGATCAGATCGGCCCCGTGATCGATAAAATCGGCCCGGTCCTCGACAGCGCCGCTCCGGTGATCGCGGAGATTCCACCGATGATCGAAAAAGCCACTCTGGCCATGGACCAGATCGGCGCCGCATCCGAAAAGATCGGCGCCGCGGCGGACAGCGCACACGGCGTCATAGACACTGCCGGCCAGATCATCGAGGATACCCGCCCCCGCATTGCCGAAGTCTCCGCGGAAGTGGCCGGTATCGCGCGCAGCGGCCGCGAGCAGATGGAGCGCATCGGCGGGGTGGTCCAGGACGCCAGCGATCGCGTCCACGACCGCCTCGATCAGATCGATCAAGCCGTCGACAAGACGGTGGAACAGGTCGGCCAGGTGGGCGATGCCGTGAAGCATGCCGCCATGCGCCCGGTCCGCGAGGCCAACGGCCTCGCCGCCGGCATCTCCGCCGCCGTTTCCGCACTCGTCAAGGGCCGCAAATCCTCCGTGGATTCCGCCACCCAGGACGAAGAGATGTTTATCTGACCGGCGCTTCCGCCTCGCTCCGTACGTAAGCCACCACCAGGCGGATTTGTTCGTATGTGATTTCCGCCGGCAGAGCCTCCCGCAGCGGCTTCAGCCATTGCGCCCCCAGCCGCCGCACTACAGCCTCGATCCGCCGGTGGCTCTCTTCGCCGACCCACTCCACGCGGTAGTCGAGGCGCCCTTTTTCCACCAGATCCGCCACCATGTTGACCACGGTTGCCAGTTGCCGCCCGCGCGCTCTGGCGATTTCTTCGAAGCTGCGGCCTTCGGTCAGCATCCTGATGGTCTCTTCCGCCGGCGAGACTTGCGCGGTTTCCCGCACCTCCGCGCGCGCGCCTTTGCGGTAAGCCTCCAGGGTGGCGAAAATTTCGCCGCCGTACTGCTCCGCCTTGTGCTCGCCAATCCCTGTCACGGCAAGCAATTCCCGTAAGTTCGAAGGCTGCTTACGGCACAGGTCCGCCAGCGCCGCATCGCTGAGCACGATGTAAGCCGGCACTTGGGAGCGTTCCGCCGTGCGCCGCCGCCACTCCTTGAACAGCTCCATCAAGTCGGTTGCGGGCTTGGTAAGCGGAACTTCGGCGGCGGGCTGGAACGCCGGCCGCCTGGCCGAAACCGGCGGCGGGGCCGGCTTTCGTTCCCCTTGCGGCGCTTTCTCCCGGGCCTGCGGCGCTGCGGCCGCCTTGGCCTTGGGTTTCTTTTTCTTCTTCACCGCCAGCTCTTCGGGCGGCGCCGCCAGCAGCCACTCGGGCGAGTTTCCGCACACGTCGCACATCTCGCATCGCTCCCATTTGGGTGTCTGCCCGAAGTGCGTGCAGATCTGCAGATGCCGGCAGCTCGCGCTCTCCACGAACCGCCGCACCGTGTGATACCGCTGCCAGGCCCGCTGCTTTTCGACCGGGTCCTGCAACTGGTCGATGAAATAGGCCAGCAGCCCGGCGTCTTTGGGCTGCCACAACATCACGCAATCGGCGGGCAAGCCGTCGCGCCCGGCACGGCCGGCCTCCTGGTAATACTGTTCGATGGATTTCGGCAGCGACAAGTGGATCACCGCCCGCACCGCCGGTTTGTTGATCCCCAGGCCGAACGCGATCGTCCCCACCAGCACGGGCACTTCGTCGTTCATCCACCGTTCCTGGTTGCGCCGCCGCTGGCTCGTTTCCATCTGGCCGTGATAGGGGATCGCCGCGATCTTGCGGTCCGCCAGGTAATCCACCGTCTGCTCCACTTCCCGGATGGTGGGCGCGTACACGATCACGCTCTCGCCGGGATAGGCTCTAATTCCCGCCACCAGCAACTGCGCGTGCGACTGCTTGTCGCACTGGTGGGCTACGTATCGCAGGTTCGCGCGGTGAAAGCTGGCGATGTATTTATGCGGCTCGCGCAGCCGCAGTTGGTCCAGTATGTCCTGCCGCACGCGCCTGGTGGCGCTGGCCGTGAACGCCGCGATCGGTTTATCCGGAAAATTCTGGCGCAGTGAGCTTAACTGCCGGTATTCCGGGCGGAACTCATGGCCCCACTCCGAAATGCAGTGGGCTTCGTCGATGGCGAAAAACGCCAGCGGCACCTTCCGCAACCACGCCACCGTGTCCGGCCGCGCCAGTCTTTCCGGAGAAAGATACAGCAATCGATAAGCGCCCTGTTGCGCCGCGCGCATCACCGTGCGCTGCTCGTCGGACGGTTGCGAGCTGTTCAGCACCGCCGCCGGAATCCCCATGTCGCCCAGTTGCGCCACCTGGTCCTGCATCAGCGCGATCAGCGGCGAGATCACCACCACCGTCTGGCTCATGGCCAGCGCCGGCAACTGGTAGCAGAGCGATTTCCCACCGCCGGTGGGCATCACCACGGCGACATCGTGGCCTTCCATCAGGCTGTGGATGATGCGCTCCTGCATGGGCCGGAAGGAATCGTAGCCCCAATATTTCTTCAGGTTCGCGTAGAGATCCGGCACGGCCATCAGCCCACTACCTTCTTGGTAGCTTGCGCATCCAGGCGGACCATCTGCTCCGGCGCGGCGTCCAGCATTTCGCGCACCGTCCGGCGGCTGACCGGATGGCGCAATTCCGGCGCCAGATCCGCCAGCGGCGCCAGCACAAACCGCCGCTCGGCCATGCGCGGATGCGGAATCTCCAACCGTTCACTCCGCACCACCGCTGTCCCATAGAGCAGGATGTCGATATCGATGGTGCGCGGCCCATTCGCGATGGTCCGCACGCGCCCAAGTTCGCGCTCCACGCGCGCGGTGCACGCCAGCAACTGCATCGGGAACAGTTCCGTCTCCGCTTCCACCACCAGATTCAGGAAGCGGCGCTGCTCGGTGAACTCCACCGGATCCGTCTCATAGACCGGGGAAACGCGCAGCACGTCAACCACCGCCCGCAGTCTTTCGATGGCCGCCCGCAGGTGCTCTTCCCGATTCCCCACGTTGGACCCCAGGCCCAAGTAAGCAGTCTTACTCAAAACAGCCCCGGTTGCGCATCCGTCCCGGCTCTCCGCTTCACGTTGAAGTATTCGAAGGCTTGCTCGGTCGCCGTGCGCCCGCGCGGCGTGCGGTTCAGAAAGCCGAGCTGGATCAAATACGGTTCGTACACTTCCTCGATGGTGTCGGCTTCCTCGGAAATGGAGGCCGCAATGGTACCCACGCCTACCGGGCCGCCGCGGTATTTCTCGAGCACCGTCAGCATGATCTTCTGGTCAATCTCATCCAGGCCATACCGGTCCACGTCCAGAAGGTTGAGCGCCGTTTGCGCCACCGGCAGCGTGATGCGTCCATCGGCGCGAACCTGCGCGTAGTCCCGCACGCGCCGCAGCAACCGGTTGGCGATGCGCGGCGTGCCGCGGCAGCGCCGCGCCAGTTCTTCCGCCGCGCCGTCGTCAATCTCCACCGCGAGCAGCCGGGCGGAGCGGTTGACGATGGCCTTCAGATCCTCCACGCCGTACGGGTCGAGGCGCAGCACCAGGCCGAAGCGGCCGCGCAACGGCGCGCTGACGAGGCCCTGGCGCGTGGTGGCTCCGATGGCCGTGAACTTGGGCATGGGCAGCGAGTGCGTGCGCGCGCCCGGACCCACTCCCACCAGGATGTCCACGCGGAAATCCTCCAGCGCCGAGTAGAGCATTTCTTCCACATCGGGCAGCAGGCGGTGGACTTCATCGATGAAAAAAACCTGGTGCAGCCGGATATTGCTGAGGATGCCGGTCAGATCGAGCTTCTTCTGCAAGACCGGTCCGCTGGTGGCGGTGATCTCGACCTGCAACTCTTCGGCGATGATGGCCGCCAGCGTGGTCTTGCCGAGGCCCGGCGGCCCATAGAGCAGCACGTGGTCCATGGCCTCGCCGCGCAGTTTCGCCGCTTCGATGGCGATCGACAGATTCTCCTTCAGTTTGTTTTGTCCGGTGAATTCGGCCAGGCGCCGCGGGCGGAGCCCCGCTTCGTACTGCGCCTCTTCGGGCTGCAGATCCCCGGAAACCAGCGGCCGATTCGGCATGTGTTACCAGCTTAACGCGGATGAGAGGTGGGTCAACGGACAGGGGTTGACGACAGGAAGCGAGTTGACCGGCCTGCGCCGATGCTTATCGCGCTGCGACCGTCGCGGCTCGCAGTCATCGTCCGTACACCTCGCGCCTGTGTGCAATGCGCGTGATGCTGATCAGATTCGCCGCGTCGTCGATAATGTACACCACCCGCCAGTCACCGACGCGGATGCGCCAATGATCTTTGTAGCCTTTCAGCTTTTTGCATCCTGGAGGCCGTGGTGCATGGCCCAGTGACTCAAGCTTTTGCACGACACGGGCCAGCACACTATCAGGTAACGCTTCGAGTTCCTTCCGTGCGGGAGGCTTTACCTCAACGGAATAATTACCCACGCAACCGACCGCGCCTTACAAGGTCCGTCTTGATCTTTTCAAGCGGTATTCCCTTTTCCTTGCGGCGCGATTCCGAAATCAGCCCGTCCCAAAAATCCTCTAATCTCGCACCGTGTTTCTTGAGATCGATTTGAACGGCCACCTTGCGGCCCTTCTCGTCGGTTACGAACTGGATTCCCGTCATGTACCGCTTCTCCCTAGGTCGTGTCCAAGCTATTTTCACTCTAACCGTGCCGCCTTTGCCTGTCAACGCACCAACTCCAGTGCGCGCCGGAAGAGCGGTTCAAAATCCGTCAAGCCGCCCGCGGCTTTGGCTTTGCGTACCGCGGCTTCCGCCTGGGCGCGCGCGCAACCCAGGTTGAGCAGCGCCGAAAGCACGTCCTGATCCACCGGCGAAAGCGCCGCCGTCGCCGGCGACTCGGCTTCACCACCGGCCACCTTCGGCAGCTTGTCGCGCAGTTCCAGAATCATGCGCTCGGCGGTTTTCTTGCCCACGCCCGGAATGCGCACCAGGTGGTCCACTTCGCCGCGCCGGATAAAAGTCACCAGGTCCGGCGCCGCCAGGCCCGACAGAATCTTCACCGCCAGCGTCGGCCCGATGCCGCTCACACCAATCAGCTTCTCGAACAGCGCCTTCTCATCCTCCGTCAGAAATCCGTAGAGCGCCAGCGCGTCTTCCCGCACGTGGGTGTGGATGTACAACCGCACCTCGACGCCCTTATCGGGCAACCTGGTGAAGGTCGAGACCGGGATGTTGACGTCGTATCCCACTCCACCGGCCTCCACGATGGCCTGGTTGGGATGTTTATCCAAAAGGATGCCGCGCAGCAAAGCAATCATAGGAAGAAGGGCACGAAGCCCAATACAATAGTAGCTTGGCGCGCCGCAGATTCTTCGTCGATTCCGTGCACCTCGATTCCGCCGAACTGGGCGGCGACGAAGCGCGCCATCTTACGCGGGTCCTCCGCGTGCAGCCGGGCCAGCAGTACGAGATCTCCGACAACCGGTCCGCCTGGCTGGCGGAAATCGTGGAAGCCCGTGGCGACCGCGTGCTTTTCCGCATTCTCGAACCCATCGACGCGCCGCCGCCGCCGGTTCGCATGACCCTCTGCGCCGCGCTGATTAAGTTCGACCGCTTCGAGTGGATGGTCGAAAAGGCCACCGAACTGGGCGTCGAAGGCATCCTGCCGGTGGAAGCCGCCCGCACCGAAAAAGGCCTCTTCGAAGCTTCCGACAAACGCAGCGAACGGTGGCGGCGCATCGCTCGCGAATCGGCCCAGCAGTCCCGCCGGACCAGCATTCCGGAAATCCTTCCCGCCGTCCGCTTCGGCCAGGCGCTCAAGCAAGACGCCGATTACCGCTACTTCCTGGACGAAGCCACCGCGCCGCCGCTTTTGAGCGCGCTGCCCACGACCCCCGCCAGACGCGACCGCGTTGCTGTGCTGCTGGGGCCCGAAGGCGGCTGGACCGACGAGGAGCGGAACATGGCGCTGGACGCCGGATGGCGGAGCGTCTCTCTGGGTCCGCAAATTCTCCGCGCGGAAACCGCCGCCACGGCGGCGCTGGCCGTCCTCACCGCCCGGTGGCTCACGTCCTACAATAGAACTTAGTGCAACCGTTGGCAGTTACGGCGACGTATGGGTGTGCCCTCCGGCCTCCGCTCCTTCACGGGGTGCCCTCTGGGCCCGGCTCGGTGGCTCCGGAAAGAAAGGCATAACCTCCGTCCCCGTGCGCTACCTGATCCTCAGCGACCTGCATTCGAACTGGGAAGCCCTGGACGCCGTAGCACGCGAATCCTCGGGTAAATACGACAAGGCCATTTGCTGTGGCGACCTGATCGGTTACGCCGCCGATCCTAATCTCGTCGTCGAGTGGGTCCACGACCATTGCGCCATCGTGGTCCGCGGCAACCACGACCGCGCCTGCACCGGCCTGGACGACCTGGAATGGTTCAACCCGGTGGCGCGCGCGGCCGCTCTTTGGACACAAAAGGCACTCACGCCCGAACTCAGCGATTACGCGCTGAACCTGCCCAAGGGCCCGGTGCTGCTGGACGGTTTCGAGATCGCTCACGGCTCACCCTTCGACGAGGACGAATACCTGCTGGCGGCCACCGAAGCCGGGCATGCCTTCGAATACCTGGAATGCCGGCTGGCCTTTTTCGGCCACACCCACATGCAGGGCGGCTTCATCTGGAACCAGGGGCGCACCGAAACCATCGGCCGCGTTCCCGCCCAAAGCACCAGCGAGACTCTGGAGATCGATCCCGCGTGCGCCTACATGATCAACCCCGGCTCGGTGGGCCAACCGCGAGATGGCGATCCTCGTGCCGCCTGGGTGCTCTACGATTCCGACGCCCATGCGGTGGCCTACCACCGAACTCCATACGACATCGAAAGCGCGCAGCGCAAGATCCGCGAAGCCGGTCTACCCACGATTCTCGCCGACCGCCTGGCGGTGGGGCGATAGCGCGCGATCCGGCGGGGTTAAAGCGGATTGATTCCGACGGCCGGCGGCGCTATCGCGCGCGGTGGGCGCCGCAACACGCCGGTTCTCGCGCAAACTGATACAATCTCTCACTGCATGGGCCAGCGGGTCTCGCTATTTGTTACCTGTATCGTCGATCAGCTTTTCCCTAAGATCGGCATCGCCATGGCGGATGTGCTCGAAGGCCTGGGCTTCGAAGTCGATTTCCCCGAGAGCCAGACCTGCTGCGGCCAGCCTGCCTTCAACACAGGCTATCGAGCCGAAGGGCGCACGGTGGCGCGCCACTTCCTGGATACCTTCGAACAGTCGCCGTTCATTGTGATCCCTTCCGGCTCCTGCACCGCCATGATCGCGCATCACTTCGCCGAGCTCTTTCACAAGGATCCCGAAACCCTGGCGCGTGTGCACTCGCTCGAAAAGCGGGTCTTCGAGTTCTCCACTTTCCTCACGCAGGTGGCCGGCGTGGAAGATGTGGGCGCGTGCCTGGACGACATTGTGACCTTCCACGACGGCTGCCATGCCCTTCGCGAATTAGGCGTCAAGGACGCACCCCGCCGCCTGCTGGCGCGCGTGCGCGGCCTTGAACTGCGCGAACTCACTCCCGCAGAGGAATGCTGCGGCTTCGGCGGCACCTTCGCCGTCAAGTTCTCCGAACTCTCCGGCGCCATGGCGCGCAGCAAGGTGGAAGCCATCCTGCGCACCGGCGCGCGGACCGTGGTTTCGCTCGACCCCAGTTGCCTGATGCAGATTCGAGGCGCGCTCTCCCGCGCCGGCTCGAACGTTCGCACCATGCACCTGGCGGAGGTCCTGGCTTCGCGCTGACCCCATGCCCTCCGAGTTCCATCAAAAAGCTCACGAGGCGCTGGCCAACGCCGGCTTGCAACTCGCCGTTTTCAGCGCCACGGGCCGCCTCAAGGAGAGGCGCATGGAAGTGGTCGCGCCGGGCGAGCTTCCCGATTATCAGGAGCTCCGCACGCAGGCCAACGCTGTCAAGCAGCACGCCATCGACAATCTGGATCATTACCTGGAACTCTTCGAGCGCAACGTTACGGCCCGGGGCGGCCGGGTGGTCTATTGCAAAGACGGCACCGAGGTTTCCGACTTCATCCTGGCGCTGGCGCATGAGCGCGGCGCGCACCTGATCGTCAAATCCAAATCCATGACCACCGAGGAGGTGGATCTCAACGAGCGCCTGGAACACCACGGGCTGGAATCCGTGGAAACCGATCTAGGCGAGTACATCATGCAACTGGCCCAGCAGAGGCCGTACCACATCGTCGCGCCGGCGCTCCACATGACCCGCTACGATGTGGCCGAAGTTTTCACCCGCCGCTTGAACGTGCCCAACGAAATCGTCATCGAAAAACAGACGGCGCTGGCGCGTTCGGTTCTCCGCCAGAAATTCCTGGCCGCGGATATCGGCATCAGCGGCGCCAACTTTCTGGTAGCCGATTCCGGGGCGGTGGTGATCGTGGAGAACGAAGGCAACGCCCGCCTCGCCACCTCCGCGCCGAAAATTCACATCACCATTGCCGGCATCGAAAAGGTGATCCCGCGCGCCCAGGACCTGGCCACATTTCTCAAACTGCTGGCTCGCAGCGCCACCGGCCAACTGCTCTCGGTCTACACTTCTTTTCTCAGCGGCCCGCGCCGGCCGGGCGAAATCGACGGCCCTGAAGAGTTCTACGTCCTGCTGCTGGATAACGGCCGCACGCGGCTGCTGCCCGACAGGAACAAGCGCCAATCGCTCTTCTGTATTCGTTGCGGCGCCTGCCTCAACACCTGCCCGGTGTACCGCAGAATCGGCGGCCATACGTTTCCCTGGGTCTACTCCGGACCGATCGGCGCCATCCTGACGCCACAATTCATGGGGGTGCAGGAGGCGCCCGATCTCCCCTTCGCGTCCAGCCTGTGTGGAGCGTGCGGGGAAGTCTGTCCAGTGAAGATCGATATCCCCAAGATCCTGCTGGAGCTGCGTTCGGACGTCAAGAAAGCCCAAACCCGCGACAAGCAGAATCGCCTGGAGAAGCTGGGCTTCCGCGTGTTCGCCTGGTTGATGACCCACCCTCGCCTTTACGAAATGGCCGGCAAGATGCTTCGCTGCGCGGGGGTGCCCGCGATGCAGGCAGGCCCGCTGGGCGCCTGGACCAGCCAACGCGATCTTCCTCCGCTGCCCGAACGTAGTTTCCGCGAAATGTGGAGGCGCCGCTGATGTCGCGCGAGTACATTCTGCACCGCGTCCGCACCGCGCTCGGCCGCAGTCCCTCGCAGCCGATATCCGACCCGCCGCCCGCGCGCATCCGCATCCCGGAAGTTTCGCTCAATGCCCGGGTCGCCTCGCTCATCGCGCGCGTGGAAGCGCTGGCCGGGGTTGCCCTGGAGACTTCCGATGTTCGCGCCACGATCGCCTCCGCGATCGCCGGCAAGAGCGTGATCGCCTCTAACTCCCCCTATCTGGCGGCTTGCGGAATCGCCAGTTTGCCCGGCGTCAAGACCGGCATCACCGATCGCGAACAACTCCGCCAAGCCTGCGCGACCGCCGATATCGGAATCACCGGCGCCGATTACGCCCTTGCCGACACCGGCACTCTGGTAATGCTCTCGAGCCCGGCCGAAGCGCGCATGGTTTCGCTGCTGCCGCCCGAACACATCGCGGTAGTGCCGCGGGACCGCATCCTCACAGGTCTCGACGAGCTTTTTTCGATCCTTCCGAACCCCGCGGAACAGAGCAGCTCGATGGTGCTGATCACCGGGCCGAGCCGCACCGCGGACATCGAGCAGATTCTTGTCCGTGGTGTGCATGGGCCTGGGCGGATCACGGTATTGGTGGCGGCGGCGCAAGGGCATTGACCAGGGAAATCCCGCCAGCGCGGGCTGTTTGGAACGGGCGATACTGGGACCATGAGTGTTCTGCTGACGCCATTCCCGCTTCGCGACGTCGTGTTCCGCAACCGCATCGCTGTTTCGCCCATGTGCCAGTACTCGAGCGAGGACGGATTTGCCAATGACTGGCACCTGGTCCATTTAGGCAGCCGCGCCGCGGGCGGCGCCGCGCTGGTGATGACCGAAGCCGCCGCGGTGGAAGCGCGCGGCCGGATTTCGCCCCAGGATCTGGGCATCTGGAAGGATGAGCACGTCGAGTTTCTGGCGCGCATCGTGGCGTTCGTGCGGCAGCAGGGCGCGGTGGCGGGAATCCAACTGGCGCACGCCGGGCGCAAGGCTTCGACGCGGCGGCCGTGGGATGGCGGCGGAGTGATCCCGGTAGTAGAGGGCGGATGGCGGGCCGTGGCACCCAGCGCGGCGCCTTTCAACGCAGGCGATCCCGCGCCGTCGGAACTTTCGAAAACGGAGATCCGGGGCACGGTGGATGCGTTCGTGGCAGCCGCCCGCCGCGCGCTCCGCGCCGGCTTTCAAGTGGCGGAGATCCACGCCGCGCACGGTTACCTGGCGCACGAGTTTCTCTCGCCGTTGAGCAACCAGCGCACCGACGAGTACGGCGGCGCATTCGAGAACCGCATTCGCTTCACGCTGGAAGTGACCGCGGCGGTGCGCGCCGTGTGGCCCGGCGGTCTGCCGCTGTTCGTGCGAATTTCCGCCACCGACTGGGCGCCAGGAGGCTGGGACATCGATGAATCCGTGGAACTGGCGCGGCGCCTGCGCGCGCTGGGCGTTGACCTGATCGACTGCTCTTCGGGCGGCGCGGTGCCGCACCAGAAAATCGCGCTGGGCCCTGGCTACCAGGCGCCCTTCGCGGCGCGCATCCGCAAAGAAGCGGGAGTTGCGACGGGAGCGGTGGGCATGATCACAACGCCGCAGCAGGCCGAGGAAATCCTGAGTTCGGGAAAAGCCGACATGGTGCTGCTGGGCCGCGAGTTTCTGCGCGATCCGTATTTCCCGCTGCACGCGGCGAAAGCGCTGGGCGGCGAGGTGAAGCCGCCAGCTCAGTATCTGCGGGCGTTCTGACTTGATTCCGCAAAGGACGATCCCTTACACGGCGGGGGCGGGACTAAAGAGGAATCTGTATATTTACCGCGGAGGCGCGGAGACACAGAGGAAAAAGAAGCAGAGATAAGACCTGAGAGATCTGAGGAAACGGACTTTCGCCACAAAAACATAAGGCGGCCTGCCACGTTCGCCGTGACAGACCGCCTGAAATTCTCCGTTCCGGCGCAGCGGCCGGCCCGGCGTAAGACTACGTGGTGCTCTTCTTCGCGGTGAACTCGGTGGTCGTCGGTTCCCCACCCCCGCGGCCCGGAGCAGTGACTTTCAATTTCATGGTGTCGCCGCTGACGGTGCCTTCGTACTTGGTGACGGTCTCACCGTTACGGCCCTGTCTATGCACTTCAAAGGTGACGGTGTCGCCGCTCACCTTGCCGTTGGAGATCTCCGTCTCGGGAGGAGGGCCAGCGGGAGCCTCGCCACCGCGGCCACGGCCGCCCATCATGCCCGGAACGGAGCCGGTGAGCTTGTCGCCATCTTGCTTCAGAGTGATTGTCACCTGGCGATCGGGTCCACCGTTAAAACCAGGCATAGTATAGGTCCACTTGCCGGATACGTCGGCCGCAAATGCGACGAACGCAACGACAAGCAGAAGTGTCGTTACAAAAAGCAGCTTTTTGGTCATAGTGAAGATCTAGGCGTCGCCTCCAGCCGATTGGTTACAAGCCGGACGCCGGGGGAGACGTTTTCTTTGGCCGGAGGGAGTGCCCGGAGGCACGCCGGAATGCCGGAAGGTCAAGCCATCTAATTGATTCTAAGGAAATTCGCAGTGATGAGTGCCCGGAGATATACTGAGCCTTGGCCGGAGGCAGCGAATTTTGACGTTCACCAGACGAGCAATCATCAAGGGGCTGGCGAGTTTGCCGGCGGTGCAATGGATGCGGGCGCAGGGCGGCCAAGCCAGGACTATCGCGCCCGGGGCTTTCCGGGGCGATTGGGAATCCCTGCAGCAATACCAGGCGCCGGATTGGTTCCGCGACGCCAAGTTCGGCATCTGGGCGCACTGGACGGCGCAATGCGTGCCGGAACAAGGCGACTGGTACGCGCGCAACATGTACATTCAAGGCTCGGCCCAAAACAAGTATCACGTCGAGAATTACGGGCACCCGTCGAAGTTCGGCTTCATGGAGATCGACCACTTGTGGAAGGCCGAGAACTGGAACCCGGAAGCGCTGATGCAACTCTACGTGAAGGCCGGGGCGAAGTACTTCATGGCGCTGGCCAACCACCACGACAACTTCGACTGCTACGATTCCACGCACCACAAGTGGAACTCGGTGCGGGTGGGGCCTATGAAAGACATCGTGGGGATTTGGGAGAAGACCGCACGCAAGCACGGGTTGCGGTTCGCCGTGTCGAACCATTCCTCGCACGCCTGGCACTGGTTCCAGCCTGCCTTCGGATACGACCCGGAGGGCGCCAAGGCTGGTGTCCCCTACGATGGGTGGCTGACCAAACAGCAGGGCAAAGGGAAATGGTGGAACGGGCTCGATCCACAGGAGCTCTACGTTGGACCGAGCATGGTGCTGCCGAAGGGGATCACCACCATCAAGGAAGCGCGCGACTGGCACGCCGCCAACGACGGCAAGTGGCACGAAGATGCGCCGCCCCAGCATCCCGAGTTTGTGGAGAGCTGGTTCCTGCGCTGCCAGGAACTGGTGGACAAGTACAAACCGGACCTCTTGTACTTCGACGATACGGAACTGCCGCTGGGGCAGGCCGGCCTGGATATCGCGGCGCATTATTACAACTCCAACATGAAAACGCACGGCAGCCTGGAAGCCGTGCTCACCTCGAAGGGGCTCTCGCCGGACCACGTAGGCGCGATGGTGCTGGATATCGAACGCGGGCGGGCCGACCATATTCTTCCGGCGCCCTGGCAGACCGATACGTGCATCGGGGACTGGCATTACCGGCGGTCGCTGCTTGAGAACCACAAGTACAAGACCACCGGGACGGTGATCCAGATGCTGGTGGATATTGTGAGCAAGAACGGGAACCTGATGCTGAACATTCCGGTGCGCGGCGACGGCACCATCGACGATGACGAGCGGAAGGTGCTGGACGGGCTGGCCGGCTGGATGCCGGTGCATGGAGAAGCGATTTATGGCACGCGGCCGTTCAGTGTGTTTGGGGAAGGCGCGCCGGACGTGGAGGGATCCGGCAACTTCAACGAGAACCAGGCGCGGCCTTACACGGCGCAGGACATCCGGTTCACCACCAAGGGAGACACGCTCTATGCTTTCGCTCTGGGCTGGCCGGCGGACGGGAAGTTAACCATCCGGACGCTGGCGGCGGGCAGCCGGCAGTATCCGCGTGAAGTGGGACGCGTGGAGATGCTGGGTGCGGGCGGGCCGCTCCATTTTACGCGCGGAGCTGCCGGGCTGGTAGTGACGCTGCCGGAGAAGATGCCGAACGAATACGCGTGGGCGCTGAAGATCCAGCGGACATAGGCTCCGGGCCGTGGTGGAAGTGAGTGTAACGTGAGGCGAAGGGTTGCGGCTCGCGGTAAAATCGAGGCTTGCCTGAACTCCTGGTATCGGTGGTGATTCCCACCTTGAGTGCCGACGCGCGTTTGCGGGAGTGCGTGGAGGCACTGGGAAGACAGACCTTCCGGGAGTTTGAAATTATCGTCGTGGACAACAGCGGCCAAGGCCTGGTGCGGCGGAATGAGGCGGCGCCGGGTGCGCGAGTGATCGAGAATGGAGCCAACGCGGGGTTCGGCGGCGCGGTCAACCAGGGAATTCGCGGATCGGAGACACGCTACGTGGCGACCTTGAACGACGACGCGGTGGCGCATCCACGGTGGCTGGAAACGCTGGTCGAGGCGATGGAGCGGCGGCCGGACGCGGGGATGGGCGCGTCGCAGGTGCGGCTCTATGGCGAGGAGCGGCTGGATTCGGCGGGGATGCTGGTGGCGCGCGACGGCTCGAGCAAACAGCGGGGACACGGCCGACCGCCGGAGGACTTTCCGGTGACCGAGGAAACGCTGTTTCCCAGCGGCTCGGCGGCTCTTTACCGGCGGGCCATGCTGGATGAAGTCGGCGGGTTCGACGAAAGCTTCTTTCTGTATTGCGAAGACACGGATTTGGGGTTGCGCGCGCGGTGGGCCGGATGGAAATGCCTGTACGTGCCGCTGGCGGTGGTGGAACACCACTACTCGCACACGGCGGGCGGAGCGTCACCGCTGAAGGCCTACTACGTGGAGCGAAACCGGCTGTTCGTGCTGGCCAAGAATTTTCCGGCGCGTATGCTGGCGGCGGCGCCCTGGGCGACGCTGGCGCGCTACGCGTGGCATGCCTGGTATCTGCTGGAAGGACGGGGCAGCGCGGCGCGGTTCCGCGCGGAAGGCAATGCCGGCGCGAAGATGATCTGGTACGTGGCGCGGGCCCACGCGGCGGCGGCGCGCTGTGCAATCCGCTTATGGCGCGAGCGGCGGGCCATCCGGCAGAGGGCGCGAATTACGCCGGCGGTTTTCGCGCACCTCTTGCGATGCCACTCGATCAGCGCGCGAAAGGTGGCGGCGCAGTGAAAAGGGCAAGCGGAAGCGACGCGCTGCTGGTGATTGTGCCGGCGCTCAACGAAGAAGGCGCCGTTGGCGAAGTGGTGCGGCAGATCCACCAGCACGTGCCGGGCGTGCCGGTGCTGGTGATCGACGATTGCTCGCAGGATGGAACCATTGCGGTGGCGCGCGCGGAGGGCGCCGACGTGCTGCCCCTGGCGCACCATCTGGGGCTGGGCGGCTGCGTGCAGGCCGGCTATAAGCTGGCGTACGAGCTGGGCTACCAATATGTAATCCGCGTGGATGGCGACGGACAGCACGACGCGGCCGACATTCCGGCGATCCTGGAGCGGTTGAAGAGCACGGACTGCGAGATGGTAATCGGGTCGCGGTTCGTGGAAGAGAACGGATCGTCAACCGGAATGGTGCGGGGCCTGGGGATCCGGTTTTTCCGCACTGTGCTGCGCCCCATTCTGGGGAAACCAGTGCGCGACCCGACCTCGGGGTTTGTGGGCGTGAACCGCAGAGCGCTGGAAGTGTTCAGCCGCAGCTTTCCGCTGGAGTATCCGGAGATTGAAGCGCTGGTGGTGCTGCAGCGGCGGCGCTTCCGGTTTGAGGAAGTGCCGGTGAAGATGCGCCCGCGCATGGCCGGGCGGTCGAGCATTACGGCGCGCAAATCGCTGTACTATATCGCCCACGTGCTGCTGGGCGTTTTTGTGAACATACTGAAATATGACGGACGGCCGCGGCCGGGCGGTGGAGGATAGATGGACAGCCTCTTGCATGTAACGACGGTGCTGAGTGTGCTGCTGCTGGCGATGGTGCTGGTTTCGTTGCGGCGGGCGCACATCCGGGTGGAATACTCGATGAGCTGGCTGCTAGCGGCGGTGGCGATGTTGCTGTTGTCGCTGAGCCGCCCGGTGCTGGACGCCATCACTCGATGGACGGGAGTGCCGGATTCGCCGCTGACGCTGTTTCTGATCACCGGCACGCTGTTCCTGGTGATGTTCTTCCGATTCTCGGTGATCATCTCGCACCTGCGGGACGATAATGTGGCGTTGGCGCAGCGGGTTGCGATACTGGAATACCGGGTGCGGAGTTTTGAACAGGAATAAGACCGGGAGGGTAGGAAGGTGTGAAGCGGCCGGTTGGCAGGCGGAAGCGCCTGCCCCACAATCACCGTTGGCATCAAGGCAGGCATGAAGAAAGATAAGAAACGAGTCGCGGTGGCGGCGCCGGTGGTGCAGACCAAGCCGCCGCAGTGGCAGATGTGGGCGGCGTGGGCGGCGGCGCTGATCGCGGTGCTGTGGGCCTACGGGCCGGCGATGAGCGGGCCGTTCCTCTTCGACGACGCGTTCTTGCCGTTCACCGTGTCAAGCATGGCCCAGCAATCGCTCGCAAGCTGGCTGCACAGCCAGCGGCCGCTGCTGATGATGACGTATTGGATGAGCGCGCAGCTTTCGCCGAACGACACGTGGTGGTTCCACTTCATGAATGTGGTGATCCACGCGATCGCCTCGGGGCTGGCGTTTTTGATTGTGCGGCGGCTGCTGCAGTGGGCCGCGGTGGAGGAATCCAAGCGCAATCTGCTGGCGGGAGCGGCGGCGGCGCTGTTCCTGCTGCACCCCGTGCAAACCGAGGCGGTGGCGTATCTGGCGGGGCGCTCGGAGTCTCTCAGCGTGATGCTGGCGTTCGCGGCGTTCACGGTGTTTCTGTACCGGCGCCAGGCGGCGGCCACGTGGGGCACGGCGGCGGCGGTGTTTGTGCTGTTCGGAGCGGCTCTGGCGGCGAAAGAACAGACCATCGCGCTGCCGGCGCTCTTCCTGCTGACGGATTATTGGTGGAATGATTTTTCGTTCCGCGGCATCCGGGCGAATTGGAGAATCTATGCGCCGATGGCGGCGGGGGGGCTGGCCGGGATCTGGTTTTTCCGCGGGCTCATCACCCACGCGACCACCGCCGGATTCGGGCTGAAAGAGTTCACCTGGTATCAATACTTCTTCACGCAGTGCCGGGCGCTTTGGGTTTACCTCGGGCTGTTCCTGTTTCCGGTCCATCTTTCGGCGGACTGGGATTTCGCCATTTCGCGAACGGTGTTGGACAAGGGTGCGATCATCGGCCTGGCAGCCTTGGTAGCGCTGGCGGCGGCGGCCTGGCACTGGCGGCGGCGGTATCCGCTGGCCTGCTATGGCTATTTTGCGTTTCTGGTGCTGATGGCGCCGACGTCCTCGATTCTGCCGATTAAGGATCCCGTGGCGGAGCGCCGCCTGTATGGCGCGATTCTCGGGCTGTTGCTGGTGGTGGTGGACGCGCTGGCGCGGCTGCGCGCGGAGCGGAAGGCGCTGGCGATAGGAGCGGCCGCGCTGGCGATGGCGGCGACCGTGGCAACCCACGCACGGGCGGAAGTCTGGTCGGATGCCGAAGTGCTCTGGAAGGACACGGTGGCAAAATCGCCCAACAAATGGCGGCCGCACTCGCAACTGGCATACGCTTATTACGCGGAGCAGCGCTGCGACCTGGCCGTGGCGGAGTATCAGAAGGCCGCGGCGCTCAATCCGGTGGATGCGGATTTGCTGGTAGACTGGGGCTTGGCATACGACTGCCTGAACCGCACCGACGAGGCGCTCGAAAAGCTGCAAAGGTCGGCGGTAATCAAACCCACGGCGCACGTGCTCTCGCAGATCGGCATGGTCAACGGGAAAGCCGGGCGGTGGAGCGAAGCGCTGGTGGCGCTGGCGGTGGCGGAGCGGCTGGATCCGAAATACGCCGAGACCTACGTATATCGCGGGATTGTCTATTTCAAGACCGGCCAACT
This sequence comes from Bryobacterales bacterium, assembly GCA_963842505.1. Taxonomy (GTDB): domain Bacteria; phylum Acidobacteriota; class Terriglobia; order Bryobacterales; family Bryobacteraceae; genus PALSA-129. The sequence goes on along the minus strand of CAWJGZ010000001.1, from coordinate 597,272 downwards.
GCTGAACGCGGAGCAGGAATACCTGAAGGCGCTGGCGCTCGAACCGGGGAACGAGCAGGCCTCCAAGGACCTGGCGGTGGTGATGCGACAGTTGCGGAAGTAGCATGGAGCGGCTGCGGATCGGCGTGAATGCGCTGTACCTCATTCCGGGCGGAGTGGGGGGAACCGAAATCTACCTGAGGGGATTGCTGAGCGCGCTGGCCGAGACGGATCGAGAGAACCGCTACTTCATTTTCACCAATCGCGAGACCGGGCGCGATCTCACACCGGCGGCGGAGAACTTCACGGAAGTGCGGCAGCCGGTGCGGGCATCGTCGCGGCGCGCGCGGATTCTGTGGGAGCAGACCGGGCTGCCGCTGTGGGCGGCCGGGCTGCGCCTGGATGTCATGCTGAACCCGGGCTTCACGGCGCCGCTGCTGGCCGGTTGCCCGCAGGTGACGATGTTCCACGATTTGCAGCACCGGCGGCAGCCCGAATACTTCCGTTGGTTCGATCTTCCCTTTTGGAAATTCTTTCTGTACTGGTCGGCCATGATTTCGCAAGTGGTGGTGGCAAATTCGGAAACGACCGCGAAGGACGTGGTCAAATTCTACCGGCTGCCCGCCAGCAAAGTGCGCGTGACGCCGCTGGGAGTGGACCCGGTGTTTTTCGAGCTGGGCAAGCGGCGGAAACCGGAGCGGTTCCTGTTGGCGGTATCGACGCTGCATCCGCACAAGAACCTGGATGGCTTGTTGCGCGCCTTCGCCGAATTCCGGCGGGAGCGGCCGGAGTTCCGGCTGGTGGTGTGCGGGCTGCATGGTTTCTTCACGGTCCCGCTGCACCGTCTGCGCGACGAGCTGGGCTTGCGCGACGCGGTGGATTTCCCCGGCTGGATCCCGCGCGAGGAGCTGCACGAGCTGTACGCGCGCGCTTGGGCCTTCATCTACCCATCGCTGTTCGAAGGCTTCGGCATTCCGGTTGTCGAGGCTCTGGCGGCCGGAGTGCCGTCGGCGTGTTCGAACATCGAGCCGATGCGCAGCATTGCAGGCGACGCGGCGTGGCAGTTCGACCCGCGAAACCCGGCGGCGATGCTGGAGGCGCTGCGAAAGATCACCGGAGACGAGGCGCTGCGGGCCTATTTGCAGGAAGCCGGTCCGCGGCGGGCGGCGCAGTTTTCGTGGAAAGAGACAGCCGAGAAGACGCTCGAGGCAGTGCGGTCGGTTTGTTAGAACGGCGACTCGACCTCCTGCATTTCTTGCGCTCCAGGAGCGGCGGTCGGCCATGGGCGACTCTGTTAAGCTAGTAGATTGTGACTGTTGAAGAAATACGAGAGTTAATCAACCTGGCGGCGGAGACCGGGATCGCCGAACTGGAAGTGCAGCGGGGCTCAAACCGCGTGCGCATCCGGCGGGCCGCGTTCGCGGGAACTCAAGACGTCGTTCTGCCGCCAACCTGTGCCACGGCGCCGGCCGCCACGCCATCCCCAACTTCACACGAAGGCCCTAAGGAAAAGCCTGCTGACCCCAACCTGGTACTGGTGAAATCACCCATTGTGGGAACGTTCTATGAAGCGCCGTCACCCGGCGCCGCAGCGTTCGTCAGAGTGGGAGAGCGCGTCCAGCCGGGGAAGGTCCTTTGCATCATCGAATCGATGAAGCTCATGAATGAAATCGAGGCGGAGACCTCCGGCATCATCGAGAGCAGGCTGGTAATGAACGGGCAGCCGGTGGAGTACGGGGAGGCGCTGTTTGCCGTCCGAACGGTTTAAGAAGATCCTGATCGCCAACCGCGGCGAAATCGCGGTCCGAATCATTTGCGCCTGCCGGGAGTTGGGAATCGAGACGGTAGCGGTGTATTCGGAAGCCGACCGCTACAGCTCGCACGTGCGTTTTGCGGACCAGGCGATCTGCATCGGTCCGGCCAAGAGCGCGCGCAGCTACCTGGACATCGCGTCCATCATCAGCGCGGCGGAAATCACGGATGTGGATGCCATCCACCCGGGGTACGGATTCCTGAGCGAGAACGCGGGCTTCGCCGAAGTCTGCGAAGCATCCCAGATCCGGTTCATCGGGCCGAAGCCGGAAGTGATCCGTCTGATGGGGGTGAAGGAGCGGGCGCGGGCCTTCATGCGGGAGATGGGCGTGCCGGTGCTGCCGGGTTCACCGGGGGTTCTCGCGACGGCCGAAGAGGGGCTGGAGCTGGCGGAAAAGATCGGCTACCCGGTGATTCTGAAAGCCTCCGCCGGCGGCGGCGGGCGGGGCATGCGGGTGGTGACGAAGGCCGCGGATTTGCCCGGCCTGTACGCGCAGGCGCAGAGCGAAGCGGGCGCGGCCTTCGCTTCCCCGGACATCTACCTGGAGAAGTACATCGCAGCGCCGCGGCACATCGAGTTCCAGATACTGGCGGACGAACACGGCAACGTGGAGATTCTGGGAGAGCGCGAGTGCAGCATCCAGCGGCGCCACCAGAAGCTGCTGGAGGAATCGCCCTCGCCGGCCATGACGGACGCGCTCCGCACGCAGATTTCGGCGGCGCTGCGGAAGGCCATCGCGGCGGCGGGTTACACCAACGCCGGCACGGTGGAGTTCCTGATGGACGAAACCGGGAAGCTCTACTTCATCGAGGTCAACGCGCGCGTGCAGGTGGAGCACCCGGTGACCGAGTGCGTGACGGGCATCGATATTGTGAAGAGCCAGATCCGCATCGCGCAAGGCGAGAGGCTGGCGGACATTCTACCCGGGCCGCTGGCATTGCGCGGCCATTCCATCGAATGCCGCATTAACGCGGAGAATCCGGAGACGTTTGTGCCCTCGCCGGGGCGCATCACCGGCTTCCATGTGCCGGGGGGCATCGGCGTGCGGGTGGACACCTGGGCGTACACCGATTGTGTCATCCCGCCGTTTTACGATTCGCTGGTGGCCAAGCTGATTGTGCATGGATCGGACCGGGCGGAGGCCATTGACCGCATGCGGCGGGCGCTGGGAATGTTCATCGTGGAAGGGATCCACACTTCCATTCCGCTGCAGCAGAAAATTCTGGCGGATGAAGATTTCCGCGCCGGACGATTCGACACCAATTTCATCAAGCGATTCGCGCCGGGCAAGGAGTAATCAGCCGTGTCGTGTCCCTATCGTTCCTATGTGCTGGTCTCGCGGGAGCAGATCGCCCGCAATTACCGCGCCGTGCGGGCCGTGGTCGGCCCCGGCGTGGAAGTGGCCGGCGTGGTCAAGGCCGATGCCTATGGGCACGGCGCGCTGGAAGTGTCGCGGGTGCTGGCCGCGGAAGGCGCGCGCTGGCTCGCCGTGAGTTCGGTGGATGAGGGCGTGGCGCTGCGGCAGGGTGGGATCGAGGGCATTCGCATCCTCATAATGGGCGGATTTCTGCCCTACGAAGGGGAAGCCCTGGTGGAGTACGATTTGACGCCGGCGGTGCATTCCCTCGAGCAGGTCGCCCAGGTGGAGCGGCTGGCGCGGGCCTCGGAGCGGACCGTGCGCTACCACCTCAAGATCGATTCCGGGATGGGGCGGCTGGGCACGCGGGCCTCGGCGGAAGAGATTCTGGCGGCGCTCGGCCGGGCGCCGGACGCGCAACTGGAAGGTCTGATGACGCACTTTGCGTCGGCTGCGGATTACACCAAGAAGCAGACCGAGGAACAACTGGACTACTTCGAGGCGATTGGCGCGCGGCTGGAGCTGGGCGGAGTCAAACCGTTATACCGGCACACTTCGAGCACCATCGCGGTGGGCTATGGACGGCGCGCGGGCTGGCACCAGATGGTGCGGGCAGGCCACGCCTTGTACGGCTACGTTTCGCCGGCGCGCGGCGCGGCGCCCCCGCAATTGCTGGAGGTGAAGCCGGCCTTGACGTGGAAGGCCAAGCTGCTGGCGGTGAAGGAAGTGCCGGAAGGGGCGCTGATCGGGTATGGCGGGACGTTCCGCGCGCCGCGGGCCATGCGCATCGGAGTGCTGGGCGCGGGCTACGCGGACGGCATGTTCCACCGGCTGTCGAACCGCGGCAAAGTGATCGCCGGCGGGCAGATTACGCCGATTCTGGGCGCGATTTCGATGGACCTCACCACCATCGACCTGAGCCACACCGCGGCGCTGCGGGAAGGCGACGATGTGACGCTGCTGGGAGCGGAAGGCGAGGCCAGCCTGTACGCTCCGGAGATTGCGCGGATGGCGGGCACCATTTCCTACAACATCCTGTGCAGCATCAGCGCGAGAGTGAAGCGGGTGTACGTGTAGCTGGCATTCGTGCTCCGCGAAAAGCCGCTCTCTTGCGTTCGCGGCTCGGATCGGAGGCGCGCGTGAAGCGGGTCTACATGTAGCCACCGCCTAAACGGCACGCCGAGGGCCAAAACCGGCTGGGATGCGTTAATCCAGTGATATCATGGGGGCAGATGAGTTTGCTCTCTCCACGCCTGCAATTAAAGGTCTCGCAGAAGCAGATTCTGACTCCGGGCCTCGTGCAGATGGTCACCGTCCTCCAGCTTAACCGGCTGGAATTGAAGGAGATGATCACCCAGGAGATCGTCAAGAATCCGGTTCTGGAAGAGGCCACGGAAGAACCCGGAGAAGAGATCACGCCGGAGGAGCTGACACCGCTGCTGGAGGCCGAGGAGGAACATGTCACGGACCCGGCCGACCAGCAGATTCTGGAGATGGCAGTGCTGAGCGAGGCGAATACGCCGGACGGCACGGCTAACGACCTGGCGATCAACGGCACCCTGATGCCGGACGCGGAAGAGCGGGCCGCGGCGGCGCCCGAAGCCGACGCGCCGCCGACGGCCGATGCCTTGCGCGAGCCGCCGGCCGCCACCGACCCGTTCGACGAAATCGACTTTGGCTCCTTCTTCGACGATTACCTGGACCCGGGCTATAAGAGCCCGGCGTCGGAATCGGTGGAGAAGCCGTCGTTCGAGACATTTCTTTCCGCGCCCATGACGCTGGGCGACCACCTGCGGTCGCAGTTGAGCGTGTGCGTGATTGCGGACGCCGTGCGCGACGCGTCCGAGTCCATTATTGGAAATCTGGATGAAGACGGCTACCTGACGGCGTCGCTCGAAGAGATTGCAACGGCCGGCGGGCACACCGCGGAACAGGTGGAAGAGGCTTTGCGGGTGGTGCAGTCGCTCGATCCGGCGGGGGTGGGAGCGCGCAACGTCAGAGAGTGTCTGCTGCTGGAGATCGAGAGCGTCAACGGCAAGGGCGGGGTGGCGTGGCAGATTGTGTCGGACCATCTGCGGCTGGTGGAGACGCACCAGTATAAGGAGATCGCGCGGCTGCTGGGGCGGCCGATGGAACACGTGGAGACGGCGGTCAAGATGATCCAGCACCTGAATCCGCGGCCGGGGCTGCGGTATTCGGGCGCGGGAGCGCGGGTCGTGGAGCCGGACGTCTCATTCATCAAAGACGGCGACGACTACATCATCCAGATGAACGACGAAGACGTCCCGCAACTGCGCTTGAACGCGCAATACCGGAAGATGCTGGACCGGGAGAACGGCGCCACCAAGGAAGTGCGGGATTACGTCCGCGAGCGCTACACGTCGGCCATCCAGTTGATGAAGAACATCGAGCAGCGCAAGCAGACCATTCTCAAAGTGTGCCAGGCGATTGTGCGGCGCCAGACCGAGTTTCTGAGCCACGGGCTGGACCACCTGAAGCCGATGATGATCAAAGAAGTTGCCGAAGAGGTAGGTGTGCACCCCTCCACAGTCAGCCGGGCGGTGGCGGGCAAGTATGTGCATACTCCGCAAGGGGTCTTCGAGTTGCGGTACTTCTTCTCGGAAGCGGTGCAAGGCCCCTTGGGCGGTTCGACGCCGTTGCTGCTGCTCAAGCGCATGGTAAAGAAGATGATCGAGGACGAAGACCGCAGCAAGCCCCTGACGGACGAGCAGATCACCGTCATGCTGCAGGGCCAGGGCATCAATGTGACGCGGCGCACCGTGGCGAAATACCGGGAGGACATGAAGATCCCGTCGACCCACCAGCGGCGGGTACGGGAATAGTTGCATCCGGGATAGAGGGGACCTATGAAAGTCACATACACGGGCAGGCAGGTGGAACTGGCGCCAGCCGAGTTGAAGAAGCTGGAGGCCCGATTTGCCAAGATCGGCAAGCTCTTGGGCGGCAAGCACGAATTCGAGGCGCACGTGATTCTGTCGCTCGAACGGCACCTGCATCACGCCGAAGCCACGGTGCGGTATTTCAATCATCAGTTAGTGGGGCTAGGTTCGAGCACGAAGCTGTTCGAGGCGATTCACGAGGCGGCGGAGAGGCTCGAAAAGCAGGCGCTCAAAACGCGGACCAGGTGGCGGGACATCAAGCGGGAGCCCCGCAAAGCCGGTGGAGAAGCGCCGCCGCCGCGGCGAGCGCCCAAACCGGCGCCGGATCCCGACGCGGACCGTCTGATTTACCACGTGGACGACCACAAGAAGCGCAAACCCATGACGCTCGATGAAGCCGTGCTGCAATTGGGTGAGACGCGCGACTATCTGGTCTATCGGGATGCGGAGACGGACCGCGTGATGATGTTGGTGCGGCGCCGCGACGGCCATCTTGACCTGGTGGAGGCATAGCGCCTAAGGGATGAAACGGAAGCCCAGCGCGGCCGGGAAGGCACGGGAGGTCGTTGTCATCACCGGGCTGAGCGGATCAGGCAAAGGCTCGGTGCTGAAAGCGCTGGAAGACCTGGGGTTCTACTCGGTGGACAACCTGCCGGTGGAGCTGATTCCCAAGTTTGCGGAGCTGGCGCGCGATAACGCCGGGATCAAGGCGGCGGCGCTGGTGGTGGACATCCGGGAAGGCAAGGGCTTAAAGCGCTTTCCGCAGGTCTATGCGGCCATCCCGGCCACGGTCAAGACCAGCCTAATTTTTCTCGAAGCCGACGATTCCGCGATCGTGCGGAGGTTCAGCGAGACACGGCGTCCGCACCCGCTGGGCGGCGACCGCCCGATCACCGCGAGCATCCGCCGGGAACGCCGGCAACTGGCGCCCATCCGCGCCATGGCGGACCTGATCATCAACACCTCGAAATTCACGGTGCATGAGCTGCGCGACTTCATCGGGGAACGGTTCAGCGGCAAGAGCGGCGAAGGCAAGCTGCGGGTCTATCTCACGAGTTTCGGGTACCGGAACGGGATTCCTTCGGAAAGCGACCTGGTCTTCGATGTCCGATTCTTGCCGAATCCGAATTACATTCCGCGCTTGAAGAAACTGACCGGCCGCAACCCGGCGGTGGCACGCTATATCCGCTCTTTTCCGCAGACGGTTGAGTTTATTCAAAAAATATCCGACTTACTGATCTATTTACTGCCGCATTACATCCGCGAGGGAAAGAGTTATCTGACCATCGCGTTCGGGTGCACCGGCGGACAGCACCGCTCGGTGATGATGGCTGAAGCGATGCAAGAAGTTCTGACCGAAGCAGGCTTCAGCGTGAAAGTCAGCCATCGGGACATCCAGCAGGGAAACGCCTGAGATCGCAGCGAACGCTCCATAACCCGGCAGAGTCGGGACCAAAGAGGAATTTGCATTTTCACCGCGGAGGCGCGGAGCCGCGGAGGGAAAAGAAGCAAAGTCAAGACCTGAGAGCGCCGAGGAAGCGGAGCTTCCACCACCGGACAGCGGCGACGGGGCCTCTAAGAGCTTGCTGAAAAAAGCCAAATCAACACAGGCCGCCGATAAACGCGGATAAACGCGGATTGAAAAGAATTGGTTTATCTGAGTTCATCGGCGTTGATGGGCGGCTCAAAATGGTCTCTTTGACTTTTTCAGCAGCTCCTAAACCGGGAACTCGGGTTATTGTCGGAGTACAACCGAAGGCCTATGCGCATGGGCCGAAAACATTCCCGGTGAAGCGGCAAGAATGCAACTCGGTGGGTACGTACGGCCGCGGTGGAATAGGCGGCGTCCCTCCGCATATTCCTCGAAAATCCGGCCCGCCGGCCGATAAGGTTTCCGGGGGCGTATCAAAACATGTCCGCACAGTTCAGCAGCGCGGTGGTTCTTGCGGTGATGACCATCCTGGTGGCCATGTTCGCCTGGATCTACGTGCGGGACCAGCAGCCACGGCCGCGGTATTGGATGATCGGCTGGATCGCCATCCTGATCCATTTCTTGGCGGCGTTGCTGGCGAATTTCCACGTAATCCCGCCGCGAGTAAATAGCTGGTGCTACGGTGCCTTGTTGGTGGCCGCGGCCAGCTTCTACCGGTCGGTTTCGGACACGTTCCGTACAGCCAGGCGGGAGAGAGTCTTCTGGTACCTGATGCTGGCGCCGGGAATCGCTTACCGGACAGCGGCGGTTCTGCGGGTGAGCCAGCCCTGGGTATACCGGGGGTTGCTGTTTGTGGTGATGGGGAGTGCGGTGGCGCTGGCGGTGACGCGGATCGGGCGGCGGCGCAGCGTGGTGGCATGGTCCGTGGCGGCGGCACTGCCGGGACTGTGGGCCGCGTGGCACGCCGAGCATCCCATGTACGGCATGGAAGTGATGCTCTTTGAGGGCTTTGCCTTAACCGGCTGGGCCTATGCGCGGCATTACCGGCGGCTCACTCCGGGAGTCTTTCTGACCACTTCTTCGTTTCTGGCCTGGGGGATGGTGTGGCCAGTGGCGGAGTTGATGGCGCTACTCGGCATCGCGGTCCCCAGCGTCGTGATTTGGGATCTGCCGAAGTATTTCGTGGCTTTCGGAATGATCCTCACGCTGTACGAAGACCAGACCGAAGGGCTGCAGGCCGAAGTGCGGGAACGCAAGACGGCGGAGCAGGAGGCCAACGCGGCGAATCAGGCCAAGAGCATGTTCCTGGCTTCGATGAGCCACGAAATCCGCACGCCCATGAACGGCATCATCGGCATGACGGACCTGTTGCTCGATACCGAGCTGAGCGACGAGCAGCGGGAAGATCTGGACATGGTGAAAAGCTCCGGCGAATCGCTGCTGCGCATGATCAACGACATTCTGGATTTCTCGAAGATCGAGGCGGGCAAGCTGGAGTTCGAGCGCGTCGCCTTCGACTTGAACGAATTGGTGAGCGAGGTGACCCGCAGTATGTGTTACCAGGCGCACCAGAAGCAACTGGAACTGCTGAACGAATTCCGCGGCGACGTGCCGCCGGGCTTGCGGGGAGATCCCGGGCGGCTCCGCCAGGTACTGGTCAATCTGGTGGGGAACGCCATCAAGTTCACCGAAAAGGGGAAAGTAGTGGTGACGGTGGCCAACGCGGGCGAGGCGTCCAAAGCGGGCGAAGAGGCGGACGCCGCGGTGCTGCATTTCACGGTCACCGACACCGGCGTGGGCGTGCCGGAAGACAAGCGGCAAATGATCTTCGAGGCCTTCACGCAAGCCGATGGTTCGACGCGGCGGAAATTCGGCGGCACGGGGCTGGGCCTGGCAATCTCGTCGCGCCTCGTAAAGATGATGGGAGGACGCATCTGGGTGGATGCCGGGCCAGGTGGACGCGGCAGCAGTTTCCACTTTACGATGCGGCTGGAGGTGTATCGCGAAAGCCTCGAGAAACCGGTGCTGACTCCGGTGGAAAGCCTGCGAGCGCTGCCCTTGCTGGTTGTGGACGACAACGCGACCAACCGGCACATGCTGGTGAAGACGCTGCGCAAGTGGCAGATGGAGCCGGTTGCGGTGGACAGCGGGCTGGCGGCGCTGGACGCCCTGCGGAGCCGGGCGGCGGCCGGAGACCCCTTCCGGCTGATCCTGATGGATGCGCAGATGCAGGGGATGGACGGGTTCGAGACGGCGCATCAGGTGCGACAGGAGCCTGGGATCAGAGCGCCCATTGTGATGTTGCGGTCGGTGGGAAACCCGGGCGATGCGGCCAGGCGGCGCAAGACCGGAATTTACGCGTATCTGAACAAGCCGGTGCGTCAGGAGGAGCTGATACGGGCGATTTGCGGGGCCATGGGAGCATCGCCGGCAGTCGAAGCGGGCGCGGCGGATGCGCGCGGATTGCGGATTCTGCTCGCCGAGGACAACCTCGTGAACCGCACGCTGGCCGTCCGGCTGATGGAACGCGAGGGCCATCGCGTGACCGTCGCCACGAATGGACGCGAAGCGCTGGCGATGTTTCGGGCCGAGCCGTTCGACCTGGTTCTGATGGATGTCCAGATGCCGGAGATGGACGGGTTCGAAGCCACCGCGGCGATTCGCGCGGAGGAGCGCACTGGGGGCGGGCATCTTCCCATCATCGCCATGACCGCCTTCGCCATGAAAGGCGATGCGGAACGGTGCCTGGCGGCCGGCATGGACTGTTATGTATCGAAGCCGATTGACACCGTCAAACTGCACCACGCCATCGCCGAGGTAACCCGGAACGCGGCGCGGACGCGCCAACCCGCATCGGCCTGACGATTGCCGGCCACCAAACCGTGGAGCAGGCATTTCAGCTTGTAACGCCGGCATTTTTTGCCGGTGTCAACCTGGTTACGGTTTCGCCTGAGCGGTTTGCGCCGCTCTCGCGGTTGGCCCTGCCGGCGGCCGGCGGAAAGTGGTCCCGCCGGCTATCAGAGCGGCCGCCACGGCTACCAGCGCGAGGGCCGAAATGCCGGCCGACCAATAGAGGATATACGGCACGAAGCGCATCTCGACGGTGTGGTCGCCAGGCGGCAGCGCCAGGCCCCGGAAGGCTACGTCGGTGAGGTAGATCGGCGCGGGCGCACCGTCAATAGCGGCTTTCCAGCCCGGATACCAGGCATCCGCCGCCACCAGGAAAGAAGCGCCCGAGGAGTGCGTCCGCAAGCGCACGCGGGATGGCGCATAGGAGACTACCTCCGCTTCACCGGCTGCCAGAGCGCCGGAAGGGAGATCCGCGGCGGCAGCTTCCACAATGGCGGTTTGGGCGGGATCGAAATCCGCGGCGTGGAGCGCGCGGGCCGCGTCCTCCAAGCTAGCGGCGGTCTGCACGCGCGCGGCGAAGAAATAGCGCGGCAGTGCGCGGCGGTTTTCGTAGAGCGTGTATCCGGCGATGCGATCGATGGCGTGGAACTGCGCGGCGTCCACCGGCGAGCGCGAAACCAGGTAACGGACATTGCCGAGGCCGATGGCGGGCGACGCGGCATTCACCACCTGGTAACAGGTGCCCCAGCGTTCGCCCGGCGCGAAAGAAAGACGCCACTCAATGACGCGTTCGGGCGCGAGCGGGTCGCAGCCATTGGCGGTGGGGATTTCGAGAATGGGAGCGCTGCTCGACCAGGTGTAGGGAGCGTCGGCCATGTCGAAGCGGGCAGCCGGCGTGGTGGCCGCGGTGAGAGCGCGCAGGCGGGCGGCGAGTGGCACGCTGCCATCGATGGAATCGTGGGTGATGCCGGGTTCGATCTGGAGCGAAGCCATGTTGAAGGGGCGTCCGGATCCCACCGCGATGAGATCGATAGCAACGATGACGGCGGCCGCCAGTTGCAGGCGCGGCCGCAGGAAACGGCTGGCGCCGAGCCCAGCCAGGACCGCGACGCCCAGCGCGAAAACCGGCAGAGTGTACTCGGGATGGATGCCGATGCGGATATCGACCGGCAGCGCAGCGAAGATGGCACGGCCAATGGGCGTGGAATCTCCCAGCATCCAGACGCCCGCGGCCAGCGTGAACCAGGCGAAGGCGCGCGCCCGGCGGTCGGGCTTCCAAAGGGCCGCGCAGAGGGCCAGCGCCAGGCCCGCCAGGCTGCAATAGAGGTACAGGAATGTGAGGTCGGCGCCGGGGGGACCGTGAAACTTGGAGAGGTCGAACACGTTCCAGTAATTCGGCATCACCAGGGAATACAGCGCGCCGAGCTTGATGCCGCCGCCGGTCTTGAGCCACTCGGCGCGGAATTTGGCGACGCTGTGGCGCGTGAGCTGGGCGGTGGGGATCACCTGCACGGCGGCCAGCAGAAGCGCCCACACCCACGCCATCAGGATGCGCAGCGGCAGCGTGCGGCGCGCCAGCCGGACCAGCGCCAACACCACGGCTAGCGCGAAGGCGGAGCCAAAAGCGGCCACTGCCACTTGCGGCAGGCCTGCCAGCACGGTCATCGCAAGCGCCAGGGAAAGCGCGGCAAGCCAGCGGCGGCGCAAGCCCTCGCGCAGTTCCCAGCAGCACCACCACACCAGCGGCAGCCACGCGCCGCCCTGCATGGCGCCCATGTGTTCGGCTTGCGAGGCGAAGAAGCAGCCCAGTTGATAGACGGTGGCGGCCAGGAACGCGGCGGCCGGCGCCGCGCCCAGGCGGCGCAGCAGCGCGAACGTGCACCATCCGGCGAAGCACACTTGCGCGGCCACCACCCAGGCCAGAAGGTGCGGAAGCATACCATTGCCGAACCAGTTGGACGCCAGCGTGGCGGCCAGCACCGGAGGGTAGAACAGAGCCGTTTGGATGTTGGCGTAGATGGGATTGCCGCAATATGTGTACGGGTCCCAAAGAGGCGCCTGGCCGCGGCCGAGCGCGCCGGCGACGAAGGTGGCGAGCGGAAGATGGACGGCGCGGAAATCCCACGGGAAAACGAAGCCGCGCTCGAACAGAACGTGCCGGTAGAAGACCGCAACTTCCAGCATCAAGGCCAGGAAGTACGAAGGATTCGAGCGGTCCACGGGGCGGAGGGAGTTCGGCACTGGAATGACTTATGGTATCGCGCCGCAAGGGCGGGAACAGGCGATGGCCCTGGATCAGGGCTGCGGCAGTGTCGAAAAAGCGGGGCGCCGGCTGGATAGCCGGCGTTGCGGGCCGGAGGCCTGGCCGGAGGCCCGCTCCACGGCGGTGGGTGGTATTAATATAAGTTATACATGTATCTACTTGCATTTGGAAGATTCGTAGGCTAGACTCAAAGTTCAGTTCTTCGAATGCTTCACAGTCTTCCAATTCGCGCTGTTGGTCTTACCCTCCTTCACACCATTGGTATTCCTGTAGGCATTATTACCGGCCCCGTTTGAAGGCCCGAGGGAACTGAATCCAAGGCCATCGGCGGGGAAAACAGCCCCGCCGGTGGCCTTTTTTTTGGAATGAGGCAGATCATTATGTCCACATCGATGAATGGCGCAAAAATGCTGATGGAGTGCCTGGCCCGCGAAGGCGTGGAGTGCATCTTCGGCTATCCGGGCGGTGTGACCTTACCGCTTTACGACGTGCTCTACGAGCACCCGATCCGCCATGTGCTTGTGCGTCACGAGGAGAACGCGGCATTCGCGGCGGAGGGGTTTGCGCGCGCCACCGGCAAGGTGGGGGTGTGCTGCGCCACATCCGGTCCGGGCGCCACCAACCTTACCACCGGCCTGGTGGACGCCATGATGGATTCCATTCCGATCGTCGCCATCACCGGGCAGGTGCCCTCGCGCATGATCGGTATTGACTCGTTTCAAGAGGCCGACACGTTCGGTATCACGCGCTCCTGCACCAAGCACAACTACCTGGTGAAGCGTCTGGAGGACCTGCCGCGGATTGTGCATGAAGCCTTTTACGTGGCAGCCAGTGGACGGCCCGGACCCGTGCTGGTGGACATCACCAAAGATGTTCTGCAAGGCCGGGGCCACTACCAGCCGGTGACGGCGATCCATCTGCCGGGCTACAAGGTGTTCACCGAAGGGCACGCCGGGCAGATACGGCGCGCGGCGCAGATGATCCAAGGATCCGAAAGGCCGCTGGTCTATGCGGGCGGCGGGATTGTCGCCGCGGGCGCGGCCGCGGAATTGCGCGAGTTTGTGGAGCGAACCGATGCGCCGGCGGTAATCACGCTGATGGGTCTGGGCGCGCTGCCTTCGGAGCATCCGAATTTTGTCAGCATGCCGGGCATGCACGGCAGTTACGCCGCCAACATGGCGATGACCGAGAGCGACGTGTTGATCGCCCTGGGCGTGCGCTTCGACGACCGCGTGACCGGGCGCCTGGCGGCATTTGCGCCGCATGCCAAGGTGATCCACGTGGACATCGACCCGGCCGAGATCGGCAAGACCCGCGCGCCCGACGTGCCGATTGTCGGCGACGTCAAGCGCGTGCTGGCGAAATTGAACAAGCTTCTGGCGAAGACAGGCGAAGCCGCCAGCGAAACCGTCGCCGCCGCGCGGCGCGACTGGTGGCGCCGCGTGCGCGGCTGGCAGGAAGAACATCCGCTGCGCCCGGTCACCTCCGAAACCGAAATCAAGCCGCAGCACCTGATGGCGGAGATCGACCAGTTGAGCGGCGGGGGCGCGATTGTGGCCTCCGACGTGGGCCAGCACCAGATGTGGGCGGCCCAACTGGTGCGCTTCAGCGCGCCGCGCCTGTGGCTGAATTCGGGCGGTCTGGGATCCATGGGCTTCGGACTGCCGGCGGCCATTGGCGCGCAGTTCGCTTGCCCCGGCAAGCTGGTGTTTGCGCTGGTGGGCGATGGGGGGTTTCAAATGTCCATCCCCGAGTTGGGCACTATCGCGAGCAACGCGCTGCCCATCAAGATCATCGTGATGAACAACGGCTACCTGGGGATGGTGCGGCAATGGCAGGAGCTGTTCTACAACAACCGGTTGAGCGCCGTGGAGCTTGACTGTTTTCCAGATGCGGCCAAACTGGCCGGGGCCTACGGCTTCACCGGCAGGACCGTCGAGAGCCCGCACGAACTGCGGGCGGCGTTGGAAGAGGCGGTCGCGACGCCGGGGCCGTACCTGCTCAACGTGAAGGTTTCGGCGTCGGAGTGCGTGTATCCCATGGTGCCGGCGGGCGCGGCCCTTCAGGAAATGGTGCTGGGGCCGCCCGAGCCCGTAGAGGTGCCAGCGCAATAGGGAGCAGAAGATATGATGCAGGTAATTTCCTTACTCCTCGAAAATAAGCCCGGCGCGCTGATGCGCGTGACCGGATTACTGGCGCAGCGCGGCTACAACATCGAGAGCCTCACCGTGGCGCGGACGCACGACGCGGAGCTGGCGCGCATGACCATCGTGGTGGACGTCGACGGGGCACTGCGCCAACAGGTGATCAAGCAGATGAACCGGCTGATCAACGTGCTGCAGGCCACCGACCTGACGGACTTGCCCGCGGTGGTACGCGAACTGGTGCTGGTGCGCATCCGCACCACCATGGGATCGCGCACGGCAATTCTGAAAGAAGCCGAAATCTTTGGCGGGCGGGTGGTGGATTCGTCCACCGAGGGATACGCCATCGAAGCCACCGGCGACCCGGAGAAGCTGAACGAGTTTGTAGACGTGATGCGGAGTTACGGCGAGATCGAAGTAACGCGCTCGGGCGCGGTGGCGATCGGGCTGGAGGCCAAGAAACTGCGGCTGCAGCCACCCGTTCCCACCAAAGCGGCCACCATGCAGAGAGTATGAATTCCAGCAAGCAATACCGCCGCGGAGACGCGGAGACGCGGGAGAAGACTCGAGAAGTTGGAGCCTTATGGATTCTCTCCGCGGCCCAGCGTCTCCGCGGTGAACCCAAAATAAGCGAGTAAATATATGTCCAGACGGTTTTACGAAAAAGACGGCAATCTTGATTACTTGAACGGGCGCACGGTCGCCATTATCGGATACGGCAGCCAGGGCCACGCACATGCCATGAACCTGCGGGATTCCGGCGTCGACGTGGTGGTGGGGCTGTATGAAGGCAGCAAGTCGCGCGCCAAGGCGGAAGCGGCCGGTCTCACAGTCTTGACTACGGCCGAGGCCGCCAAGGCGGCCGATGTCGTCATGATCCTGGTGCCCGACCACATTCAGGGCGATCTGTATCATCAGGACATCGCCCAGCACCTGAAGCCGGGCAAGACGCTGATGTTCGCGCACGGCTTCAATATTCATTTCAAGCAGATCGCGGCGCCCGCCGGAGTGGACGTTTCGATGGTGGCGCCCAAAGCGCCGGGCCATCGCGTGCGCGAGTTGTACACCGAAGGCGTAGGCGTGCCGGCGCTGGTAGCGGTCGCTCAGAACGCGACCGGCAAAGCGCTGGAACGCGCCCTGGCCTACGCGCTGGCGCTCGGCTGCCTGAAGGCGGGCGTCATCGAAACCACTTTCCGCGAAGAAACCGAGAGCGATCTGTTCGGCGAGCAGGCCGTGCTGTGCGGCGGCGTGAGCGAGTTGATCCGCGCCGGCTTTGAAACCCTGGTGGCGGCCGGCTACGCGCCCGAGATCGCTTACTTCGAATGTCTGCATGAGCTGAAGCTGATTGTCGATCTGATACAGGAAGGCGGCCTCAGCTACATGCGGTATTCGGTTTCCGACACCGCCGAATATGGCGATTACACGCGCGGTCCGCGGGTGGTGAACGAGCAGACGCGCGCCGAGATGCGCAAGATCCTGGCGGAAATCCAGGCCGGAGATTTCGCCCGGCAATGGATCGAAGAGAACAAAACCGGCCGCAAGAACTTTCTGGCGGACCGGGAAGCGGCGCGCCATCAGCCGATTGAAGAAGTGGGGCGCGAATTGCGCGGCATGATGACGTTTCTCAAGAAGCGCAAAGAGGCCGGAGTGCCTTAGGGCGCCGAATAGCAGGTGCGGTCATGAAGATCTCGACGTTCGATACGACGCTGCGGGACGGCACGCAAGGGGAATCCGTCTCATTCTCGGTGGAGGACAAGCTGCTCATTGCGCAGAAGCTCGACGAGCTGGGCATTGACTACATCGAGGGCGGCTGGCCGGGATCGAACCCCAGGGACCGCGAGTTCTTCCGCGCGGCGGCGGGCTTGAAGCTGAAGCACGCCCGGCTGACCGCGTTCGGTTCCACGCGTTTCGCCAGGCACCGCGTGGAGGAAGACCGGAACGTGGCTTCGCTGGTGGAAGCCGGCACCGGGGCCGTATCGATCTTCGGCAAGACCTGGGACCTGCACGTGGAGCGCGCGCTCGACATTTCGCTCGACCTCAACCTCAAGCTGATTTCCGAAACCGTGGCCTATCTGAAGGCTCACGGCAAGGAAGTGATTTACGACGCCGAACATTTCTTCGACGGCTACTTCGCCGACCGGGATTACGCGCTGCGCACCCTCGAAGCCGCGCGGAAGGCCGGCGCGGACGTGCTCTGCCTGTGCGACACCAACGGCGGAACGCTGACCGGGCGTCTGGTGGAAGCCGTGGCGGACGTGCGACAGCGGTTCGACGGCGTGATCGGGATCCACCCGCACAACGATTCGGAAATGGCTGTGGCCAACGCGGTGGCGGCGGTGGAAGCCGGCGCCACCCACGTGCAGGGCTGCCTGAACGGTTATGGGGAGCGGTGCGGCAACGCCAACCTGGCGTCCATCCTGGCCAACCTGGAGCTGAAGCTGGGGCACACCACTATCGGCCCGGAGAAGTTGGCTGCCCTGACGTCGACGTGCCGGTTCATCGCCGAACTGGCGAACCTGCCGCTACCCAACAACCAGCCGTTTGTGGGCAAAAGCGCCTTCGCGCATAAAGGCGGCGTGCATGTGAGCGCCGTGCTCAAAGATGCCGCCACTTACGAACACATCCGCCCCGAGGCGGTCGGCAACCGGCAGCGCGTGCTGGTCAGCGACCAGTCGGGCCGCAGCAACATCCTCTACAAACTGAAGCAGCACGGTCTGGCCGGACGGTTGAGCGAAGAGGCGCGCCGCGAACTGCTGGAAACCATCAAACAGATGGAATACGAAGGCTATGAGCTGGAAGCGGCCGATGGCAGCTTTGAGCTGCTGGTGCGCGACGCCCTGAATCCGGGGATGCAGTTCTTCGAAGTGGACAGCTACGAAGTTTCGACGCGCAGCGACGGCGGAGGCGCGGCCGCGGGCTGTTCGCACTCCACGGCCACGGTGACGCTGCGGGCCCAGGACGGCGTGCATTCGGCCACCGCCAGCGGCCACGGCCCGTTCCATGCCCTGCACCTCTGTTTGCGTAAGGGGCTTTCGAAAATTTATCCGCCAATCGCCAACGTGCGGCTCACCGACTACAAAGTGCGGGTGCTCGATTCGCGCAAGGGCACGGCGGCGAAGGTGCGCGTGCTGATCGAGTGGTCGGACCAGCGCACGACCTGGTCCACCGTGGGCGTCTCGGACAACGTGATCGAAGCCAGTTGGAAGGCCCTGGTGGACGCCATCCGGCTGGAGTTGCTGCGGCTGAGCGAGAAGGATCCGTCGCTGGAGCGGGACGTCGAAGATTACTGCTGGGGGGTTTGAGCCAATACTTGACCGGTCCACACCGCGCCGGCTGGAAAGCCGGCGTTGCGGACCTGAGGCCCGCTCCACGAAATCGGCCGCGCTCACACGTGATGAGGTTGTGCCAGGGGCCGCTCGCCCGCCTGGCGCGCGTATTCGGGCGGCACCATGAGCGTCAGGGCGCCGGGAACGATGCGGATCTCCGCGGGCAGCCGGCCGGCGGATTCTCCGTCCACCTGCACATAGACCGAAGAACCACCAGGGGCGCTAAAGACCACGCGGCGGGCCTGCAGCACGGATACGCCGCGCATGCCGCGGAGACGGTTCGACACCATTCCGGCAAAATATTTGACGTAGCGCAGCGTGCTGCTGCCTTCGAAGAGCACCACCTCAAAGCAGTCGTCGAAGAGCGTCACGGTGCGGGCGATTTCGAAATCGCCGCCGTAATTGCGGACCCTGCTCGCAAGCGCGAACGAACACTGCCGGCGGCGGCCGTCGATCTCCACTCCGAACTCCGGGAGGCGCTTGCCCAGCAGGCTCCATCCGGCCACCCAGTAAGCCAGCTTGCCGATGCGCGCCTTGAGCGGGCCGTTGACGTGATAAACGATGTGTGCGTCCAGGCCGATGCCGGCCATCAGCAGGAAGAGGCGTTCGGCGCCCCCGTCGCAGGTGAGGCAGCCCAGCGAGACGCGCTGCCGCCGGAATTCCCCCAGCCGCCGCGCGATGCGCTCGAAGTCCCGAGTCAGCTTCATTTCGGTCGCCAGCACGTTGGCGGTGCCTGCTGGAAGAATCGCCAGGGGCACGTTGGAGTGCGCCATGCCGCCGATGGCTTCGTTGACGGTGCCGTCGCCACCCGCCACAACAATCAGGTCGGCGCCGCGCGCGATGTGGGCGCGCGCCAGGGCGCCGGCGGTGGCCGGCCCGGTGGTGGGAGCAACGGTGATGGAATGCCCGTCCTGCTTCAGAATTTCAATGGCGGGGCGCAGCAGCGAGCCGCCGCCGCGCTCGAATTTGCCCGCACGGGGATTGTATATGAGGACGGTGTCCCTGAACTCGGTGATGGTGTTTTCTCCGGTATCCTCGTTAGATTATAGTTGAGTAACCCATGAAAGATCCCACCCGGGAGGTAGAGGAACTGCGGCGCGCGCTGCGCCGCCACGAGCACCTGTACTACGTCCTCGATCAGCCGGAAATTACCGACGCCGAGTATGACGCGCTGATGCGCAGGCTGCGCGAACTGGAGGAGCAGCATCCCGAACTGGCCTCGCCTGATTCGCCCACCGGACGGGTGGGCGGCAAGCCGCGCGAAGGCTTCGTCAAGGTTCCCCACAGCTCCGCCATGCTGAGCCTGGACAACGCGCTGAACGAAGAAGAACTGCGCGATTTCGATCGGCGCGTGGCCGAGCTGCTCTCCGGCGCTCATTATCGCTACGTGGCGGAGCTGAAGATGGACGGGCTGTCCATGGCGGCCCTCTACCGCGACGGGCGGTTCACGCTGGCCGTGACGCGCGGCGATGGGCTGGTGGGCGAGGATGTCACCGAGAACGCGCGCACCATCCACTCGCTGCCGTTACAAGTGGATGGCGGGCCGGCGGCCTTCGAAGTGCGCGGCGAAACGGTCATGAACCGGCGCGCTTTCGAGCGCTTGAACCTGGAACGCGAGGACAAGGGCCTCTCCCGATTCGCCAACCCGCGCAACGCGGCGGCCGGATCCCTGCGTCTGCTGGAACCGCAGCTCACGGCCGCGCGGCGCCTGGACTACTACCCGTACTTTTTTCTGGTGGATGGCCAGCCGGCCAGGGACAGCCAGTGGGCATCGCTCGACGAGATGGCCCGGCTGGGCTTCAAGGTCAACCAGCATCGCCGGTTGTGCGAAAACGTGGACCAGGTGCTGGCCTTTTGCGCGGAATGGGAAGCGCGGCGCGAGCAACTTCCTTACGAAATTGACGGCGTGGTGGTGAAAGTGGATTCGGTGCAGCAGCAGCGCCAACTGGGATTCACGGCCAAGGCGCCGCGTTGGGCCATCGCCTACAAGTACCCGGCGCGGCAGGCCAAGACCGTGGTGCGGGCGATCGAGGTGCAGGTGGGGCGCACCGGAGCGCTGACGCCGGTGGCAGTGCTCGATCCGAAGGAAGTGGGCGGCGTGACGGTATCGCGCGCCACCTTGCATAACGAAGACGAAATCGCACGCCTGGGCCTGGAGGTGGGCGATGAAGTCATCATCGAACGCAGCGGCGACGTGATTCCGAAGGTGGTGCGGGTGAGCGCGCAGGGATCCGCGAGGAAGCCGTTCCACATGCCGGCGGAGTGCCCGGTCTGCGGCGGCAAGGTGGTGCGAGAGGAAGGCGAAGCGGCCAGGCGCTGCATCAATACCAACTGCCCGGCGCGGCTGAAGGAATCGATCCTGCACTTCGCCTCGCGGGGCGTGATGAACATCGACGGCGTGGGCGAAGCGCTGGTGGACCAACTGGTGGACAAGGGCCTGGCCAAAGGCCTGGCGGATCTGTACACGCTTGCGGAGGCCGATTTGCTCGGCCTGGAGCGGATGGGGCCGAAATCGGCGGCCAACATCCTGCGCAACATCATGGGATCGAAGAGCAATCCGCTGCCGCACGTGATCGCCGCGCTGGGCATCCGTTTCGTCGGCGAGCGCACCGCGGTCTTTCTGGCGGAGGCCTTCGGCAGCCTGGATGCCATAGCATCAGCCTCCGTGGCGGATTTGCAGCGCGCCGAAGAGGTGGGCCCCAAGGTGGCAGAAAGCGTGTACCAGTTCTTCCGTGAACCCCACAACCGAGACCTGGTGGAGCGCCTGCGCGCGGCCGGCCTGATGTTCACCTATGAATCGACGCGACCCAAAAGCGGAGCGCTGCGGGGTCTGACGTTCGTGCTCACCGGGACGCTGCCGTCGCTGAGCCGCGAGCAAGCCAAAGAGGCGATCGAACGCGCGGGCGGGAAGGTGACCGGGTCGGTGAGCAAGAAAACCAGTTACGTGGTGGCGGGCTCGGATGCCGGATCCAAGCTGGCCAAGGCGCAGAGTCTGGACGTGCGCATTCTGAATGAAGCGCAGTTGCTTGCCATGATCGAAGCGGGGTGAGGCCGGTTGGGCAACCACCGCCGGCGCTACTGGTCGTCCTTGCTAGCCTTCATCAGCTTGTTAATCTGCTTGAGACCGGTCCTGATCTCGTCCGTCGCGTCCAACATCTGGTTCGTATCGTAGATGACGCGGGGCGTCAGAAAGATGATCAGCTCCGTGCGCGAGCTGGTAATGCTTTTCGAACCAAAGAGCGGGCCGATAATCGGAATGCGGTACAGCAAGGGGATGCCGCCGGCACTTTCCGCATACTTTTCCATGATGATGCCGCCGATGGCCACGGTGTCGCCGTCCTGCACGGTGATTTGAGTCGACACCGAACGATTGGAAAAGGACGTTGATGCGACGCTGGTATTCACACCCAGCGGCGGCGGCTCCGGGGCACTCACCTGCTGGTCGATCACCATGGTAACGATGCCGCTGGAATTGGCGCGCGCAAGGATCGAAAAAGTCACCCCGGTGCTCGCGCTGGAAATGGTATTGGTGAACAATGAGTTCCCAGCGACGGTGACGCCGCTGGTTGTGGCTTGCGATGTGGCGATGGGGACCTGATCGCCGACGTTCATGGTCGCCGGCACGCTGTCCGTCGCAATAATACTGGGCGCGGAGACCACCCGCGTCCGGCTTCTGTTCTCGTCCAGGTTCAGTACGGTTGCGATTTGCTTGGCGTGGCTCACCAGGTTTGCCATATTGAGAACCAGGCCGGCTCCGCCCGAGGTAGCGCTAATAATGCCATTCGCGCTCGTGCCCTTCGCCTGCAAGGCCGCTTCCACGCCCGCCGAAAAAGCCCCGGTCAGATCGACTTCGTAGATCTTGGCGTCGATCAGAATCTGCCTGGGCGCTACGTCCAACTGCCGCAGCAGGTCTTTGATCTGCTCAATCTCCTGTGCCGTGCCCTGGATGATCAAGGTGTTATCGAAAGGATTGGGAACCACGTGCGGCATACTGACCTGGGTGGCCGAGGGAGTGCTGCCGAGGAAGTTGCCCGTCTGATCCCGCCCCGCGGCGCCGGCGGCGCCGGCGGAGACGCCGGAGCCCGCCATGGCCTGCTGATTGAAGATACCGGTGTTCTGATTTCCCGCCGCACCGTTGTAGCCATTGAAACCGCCGTAGCTGCTGTTGCCCCAGCCGCTATTGCCGTAGGCGTTCATGCCGCCGTTCATGTTCCCGTAGCCACCGTTGTTCATGGTTCCATAGCCACCGCCGCTCATCCCGATTCCAGCGGAAAACATGTTGCTGTTCATCTGTTGAGCCATGTTGACCAGTGCGCTGATATTGCCGGTATAGAGCGCCACGATGGCCATGGCTACGGTCTCGGCTCTGGCGTACTTGAGCCGGTAGACGTAGTTGCCGGTCTGCCCCGCCGTCATCTTCACCGGGACATCGAACTTATCGATCCACTTCTTGACTTCCGTAAAGACGCCTGGGTTCGGCGCCACCGCGATGATGGTGTTGATGCGATCCACCGGAATGAATTTCACGGCGGTGGCCTTGTCGGAAAGCGCGAAGGCCTTGAAGACCGTCTCCAGATCCTTGACCAGATCCGACGGCCGGCTGTTGGCGACATCGAACAGGCGCACGCGCTGACCCGCGAACGTATCGGAATCGAACATCTCAATCAGTTGCATGGTGCGCTTCATGTTGCGCGCGTTGTCCTGCAGGATCAACAGATTGGCCGGATCGTACGTCGAATCGCTGGCCCCTTCGCCCAGAAACGGCTTGATCAGGGTGTCGATTTCCTTGGCCGTGGTGTACTTCAGGAAGATCAGGTCGAGGACCATGCGCTCGTCTTCGGGCAGCGTCTTGGCATCCATATCGGTCACCGGCGACATGGGTAGCGAGGAAATTCTGTTGATGGGAACGATGCGGTAGAGGTCGCCCACTTGCACCATGGTGGCGCCGTTGACGCGCAGCACGGTCTGAAGCAGCGTCATTAAATCCACCGGCTTCACTTCGCCATAGGTGTAAAGTGTGACCGAACCCTGCTTGACCCCCGGATCGAGAATGTAATTGATCTTCAGGCGCCGCGCCATGATGTCGATGAACTCCGTCAAAGAGGCGTTGGGGATCATGTAGTCGAAACCGGTGACAGGGGCCGGGCTGGCCACCGCGGGAGCGGTTAGCGGCGGAGCGGTCTGGGGTGGCGCAGCTTGTGGCGGCGCGACTTGGGGCGGAGCAGTTGGCGGTGGCGCTGTTGGCGGCGCAGTTTGTGGCGGAGCGGCTTGTGCCGGCGCAGCCTGGTCGGGTGTGCCAGGCGCTTTGGTGGTCTGCTGTTGTTGTTGTTGCGGCGGCGTGGGGTCGCTCTGACTGAAAGCGGCCGGGGCCGCGAGGCTCGCGGCCAGCAGCAACATGCCACAGCGTATCACTTGATTCCGATCCAGCAATTTCATTTCGACACTCCCAAATTCCAAACTCATCACTTGTTCACCGGCTCCCAGTGGCATTCGCTGCCGAACGGGGTGACATTTACTTTTTTTCTATAGCCGTCCGCGACCGCCCCATTGGGGCTGCTGTCGCCGACCTGGCAGGGGCGGTAAGGGTTGCCGTTATCCGCGCCAGGACCCATTTCGGAAAGCTTGGGCGGCGGCAGCGGAGCGGAGGCTACTCCAGGCATGACCTGCCCGGGGCCTCCGGCGGAATTCGCCATGGGGCGCGCGTTGGCTGAATCCTTCGCCATATCGTCGGCGCGTTTGCGGATCACGCGGCCGTCCCATTCCAACGTGATTTCCTTCAAATTGAAATCGAGCAGCTTGAACTCCCCGATCATCCCGCCCGCGCGCACTTCCTCCTGCTGTCCCGAGCCGGTCTTGCTCATGATGGCGATGGGCCCGTCGCCGATGTTCATCATGCCGTGAAAATACGGCAGCGGAGGCGGTTCCTTGGGTGGCGGAGGAGGCGGCGGCAATTCGATCGGCACGTTCGGATTGCGCGACTGGTCAAAAAGGTCCTTCTGCGCCACGGTCTCGTATGCAGAAGGCGTCACCGCCGGCGGCACCGGCTGCGACGCCAGCACCGGAGGCGCAAGCGGCGCCACCTGGCCGCTCAGAATGGCCGCCTGATGCTCTTGCGCGGCCATGCGCCATGCGTGGAACCGGAAGCCGGCGTAGATCAGCGCGGCTACCAGCAACAGGTCGAGTGCGATCAGTCTGCGATTCAAAATGTGGCCAGTCCTTTCTTTTCCGGAACCAGCTTGCGGGGCACCACGCCGGAAAGCGTCAAACGCACCGTGACGCTTTTGTTCTTGTCTCCGCGGGCCCCAATAAAGACGCTATCGGTGGCCAGAATCTCCGGTTGGTCGGCGATGCCGGCCAGGAAGTTGACCAACTGGTCGATCCCACAAGTGAACTCCTGGCCCACCGACACTTGCCCGTAATCCGTGCCCAGAGGCTTGGGCTGCGGCAGGGTGTTGGCGCCGCGCGCGTCGAAGCCGTTGGCGCTCGCCGTGGCGTGCAGGGTCTCCAGCAGATGGGCGCGTGCCTCCTCGGAAGTATCGGCCAGCACGATTCCTTTCTCCCGCACCGATAACTCGGCCTTCACCTTGGCGAGGGCCTGCTCGCGGCCCGGTACGGTGGCGGCTTTCTTGCGCAGAATATCGAGTCGCTTTTCCGCCAGTGGGATGGAATCCACCGGCGCCACCGTCGGCGCGGCGCCGCTTCCGCTGAATACGCCGTAGCGGGCCAGCACGGCCACCAGCAGCACGGCGGCTACTACGAACAGAATCGATTTGCGGTCTGGAGTGGGGACGCTCATGGGTTGGGATACTTCCGGGCGGCGTGGAGCTGGTAGCTTTCGCCGGCGCCGCCGGACACTTTGTTGCTGGAATCGAGCGTGGAGTTCTGGAACAGAGGCGAAGAATCGAGAATCTTCACCAGCGGCGCGGCCTGCGGCGCTTCACCGGTAATTCGCACCGAGTCGCGATTCAGCGTGATGCTGTTGATCCACGCGGGCGGTTCAACCAGATGCGTCAGTTCGTTCAAAGCGTTGAGGTCGGCGCGCGTCTGGTTGCGGAACTGGTCGAGCAACTGCACGCGCGCGCGATCCTGCTGGATCTCAGTCGAGAGCGCGTCGGCGTGGCGCGCAATCGGCTCCAGCGCGGTGATCTCCGCCTGCAGCTTGCGCAGGTATTGGCGCTCGGAATAATGCGCATACAGCAGCAGGCCGCCTGCCGTCAGCAGCACCGCGGCCGCCAGCACGATGGTGGGGATAAAGACGCCGCGAGCGCTCCGCCGCCGTTGATCGGGCGGCAGCACGTTGGCCGACGGCGCCAGCCAGGGGCAAGCCCCGGCCAACGCCGTGGCGTACGGCAGTGCGTTGCGGGAAAGATCGTTCTCCACCGGATTCACGGCCGGCTTGGGCAGCACGTCTTCCAGGTTGAAGGGCGCCGTGTCCGGCGGCAATCGCATCTCGGAAAGCGCCAGCGAAGCCGCCCGCGGCGCCGGCACATCGAACTCGGCGGAAAAGACCGGCCGGGTCTGGCTTTCGCCGTACACTTCCACCGCGCCGGCCGCGGAACGGCTGAGCGCTACGAAGCCTTGCGAAAGATGGGCCGCGCCATTCAGCCGGACGGCTGCGTGGACCGCGGCGGCCGAAAACGTGAAACTGGAAACCAGAATCCCCGCTTCCGTGAACAGCGAGATATAGCGTTCCATTTCGGCCCGGCGGACGATGCCCACCAGGACCGCGCCGTATTCCAGGGGCGACCAGCCCCAGGAAATTTCGTCCTCGCCGTAGGGGTGCAACGAATCCAACTGGAAGCGGATGGCGCCCTCGACGTCCTTCGCCGCCACGCCCGGCAGCGCTACCTGCCGCGCGATCACGTCGCGGCGCGGCAGCAGCACCGTGGCGCTCAGGTAGCCGACGCCCCAGGACTTGAGAAACTGCGCGTACTCCGCGCCCCACTCGGCCGCCGGCCGGCCCGTAAAATTCTGGATGGTGAACCGCCCCAAGACGCGCACCCGTGAAGGACGCACGCGCGCCGCCACCACTTCCAGGTCGTCGCCGTTGATCTCAATGCCGACTCCCGACCCGAAGGCCAACAACCTGCGCATATCCTTGGGAATAGAGATTTCGATGGGCATGTCGGGATCAATTGCTCCAGGCGGTGTCGTACCACCGCAGGATGTGATAAGGCACCATCGACCCCGCGTCCATGTATTTGACCAGCGCGGCGGAAGTGCGCCTGAGATCGGAAAGCCTGCCGTCCGCCAGGCGCAGGCGGGCGGTGGCCCGGAACGTGACCATGGTGTTTCCTTCGAGGCGCATCCGGTTCGCGCCCGCGCCGCCTTCCTTGACCAGATTGCCCAGGTTGTCACTGTTGAATGGCGCAATGCTGCGCTGCGCGGCGATCGCCTGCACCGTGTACAACGGAATCCCCACGGCCGCCAGAACCGCCGGATCGGCTGTATTCACATCCACGGCGCCGTCCGTTCCGTAGACCGAGAGGCAGTCCATCAGGCCGGAACGGCGCGCCAGCCGCGACCCGGTTTGGCCGATCGCCGCGCCCGAACTGGCGCCCTCCACGGGGACGTAGGTTCCGTAGAATATGTCGGGGGTAACGCCTTTCACCAAGAGCAATTCCTCTATCTCTTGAAAGGACGCATGGGGTGGTTGAAAAGACGAACTCAGCTCCGAATAATAGCCCTCGAAACGGGTGCTGCCCGGCTGCCGCCAGTCGACGATGGCCCCGGCGATTTCATTCGCCCGGTCCAGTTCCAACCCCAGCGCCATCAGCAGCCTGGTAAGGTCTTCCACGGACGCCTTGTTTACGTTCAGCTTGGCTGTTTCCGGGATAATGTCCACCCGCACGTTGCCGCTCGGAAAAACGTAGTTGACGAAGGTGGAACCCTTGGGAATCAGCTTGTTGTCCGGCGACCCGGCGGACCACAGCAGTTCCATGGCCGCCCGCTCGATGCCCGCCGAAGCCAGATAACCGCAGCGCAACCCGTCCACCTCAGTGGAAGTGCGCTCGATTTCGCCCCGGACGGTGACCGACAGGGAAAACGCGATGGCCGCCAGCGCCGCCGAAAGCCACAGCACCGTCAGCAACCCGCTGCCGCGTCTAGAACGCCCCATTCTTCGATGCGAACCGCGACCGTGAGGGAGCGGTTGCCCGGTAGCCACGCGCGACCCGCCATTTTCGCCACGTGCCGCGGCGATCTTCAGGCGGCTCAAGTCCGAAGGACGAAAGAGACTAGCCCAGTGCGTCAGCACTGGGAACCACGCGTAGAGAGCCTTAGCCCCGGAATGGGGCGTAAGAATCTGACGGCCCGTCTTCCGCCCCGTACCGGGGCTGGATAATTGGCAACCGGGACCCACGGCTATGCACCGTGGGCAAGGCGTCCTAGTACGCATCTTCATACTTCTTCTCCGGATCCCGCCGGATATAGATCGGCGCGGTCACGGTGATCGGCTGGATCCGCGACCGGTCCGGGTGCAAAGGCGCCATTTCGATTCGGACCGCCTGCGGCCAGCCCTTGAACGTCCAGGTAGTCACCCAAGCCGGCGGCCTATTATCCTGCGCCGATCCCGGGTAGTAATACGAGAAATGACAATACGCCAGCTGGTCGGCCAGAACGAATGATTTGGGCCCCGCCACCACCGGCACAAAGTGCGCCAGGGGCGCTCCCGTAACCGAATCGGCTGTAACACCCGTGCAGAAGTGCGCCGCACCCAGGTAGCCCGTGTAGAGGCTCTCGTTTACCACCAGGCGCACGCCCTCGTCGTTTTCACCCGGAATCACGAACAGCTCCAGCACCTGCGGCGCGCCGCGCCAACCCTGTTGCAGCGAGAAGGAGGAAACCATGCGCAATGCCGCCGGTTCCCCCTGGAAGAAAGCCGCTTTGAAGCCGGTGTCCGCGGTAAAGCCGCCGCACGCCGCCAGCACCGGGATCATGCCTTCCAGCTCCTGATGCAAAATGTTCTGCGCGCCGGTGATCTTGCGGATATCCATCAACTTGGCGTCGGTCTTGGTGAATGCCTGAAGGCCCACCCTCATCGCAATCAGCATGCCCAGCGACAGCAGGCTGAGCAGCGTGATGGCGATGGTGATTTCGATCAGCGTGACGCCGGCCCGCGGCGAGTGTCTCATGGAGCCCCCGGCTCCGGAGAATTGGCCGAGAGGTAGCGGGTGCGGAAGGCGTCCAGGGTAAAGGTGCGGCGCTGGTCGCCCTGCATCCACCAGATCTCCAGCTCGATGCGGTCCAGCACGGGCTGTCCCTGCACCGGATTCGGCGGCATCTGGGCCACCGAGACGCGCGATTGCCATCCGGCCGTCAGACCGCCGGTCTGCTGCGGATCAAAGGTGCCGTTGCGGCTGCCGGAGACGGTGGGGTCCGCCAGCAAAAAGTCCATCTGCATGCGCGCCAACTGCACCACGCGCTCGTAGTCGCGCAGCCGCGAGGCGTTGCGCGTGGCCCCCGCAAGACCGGAAAGCAGCCCCACCACCGCGATAGCCATCACGGTGGTGGCCACAACCATCTCAAGCAGCGTGAATCCGCGCTTCCCGGTCATTTCTCGTCCACCTTGTCCACGTGCGGGAAGCCCGTCATCGGGTCCAGCCGCACCAGGCGGCGCATCCCGTGCCGGTTGGCGAGCACCACCCCAATCGCCGGCGCGGTGGCTCCCGGCAGCAGCAGAATGCGCCGATCGTCGCCCGTTTCCCCGTCCATCTCCGCCGGCAGCACACTCTCGATCGTCACGCCGTCCGGCATGGTCAGATCGCGCGTAAAGCCGGGCTCGTTGGAATAGACTACGATGCGGTTTTCCTTCGGCAGGATGATCACTTCGATGGGCTGCTGCCGCCGCTCCACCCGGGTCACGGCGGCATTCAGAAAACCCGCCACCGAACTGCTGGCGGTAGTCAGGCGCACGCTTTCCAGGCCGGCGGAGATGGAAGGCATGGTGACCCCTATGATCAGTCCCACGATGCACATCACCACCAGCATCTCGATCAGCGTGATGCCACGCCGCGCGCGGTTACTGGCTTTTCCAACTGACAATGTCGGCGTCAAATCCCTCTCCGCCCGGTTTGCCATCCTGGCCCAGCGACACGATATCCGGATCGTCGCCGTGATCTCCCGGGAACTTGTACAGGTAGTCATGGCCCCACGGATCTTTGGGGATCTCCTGAGTGAGATACGGGCCGGCCCATTGCTCCACATCGCCCGGCTTGACGCGCAATGCCGCCAATCCCTGCTCCGTGGTGGGGTAAACGCCCGTGTCCAGTTTGTAAGATTGCAGCGCCAACATGAAGCCGTGGATATCGGCGCGCGCCTTGGTCACCTTGGCGGCGTCGGCGTGCTTCATCATGTTGGGGGCAACCAGCGCGGCGAACAGGGCGATGATGGTCATCACCACGAGCATCTCGATCAGCGTGATGCCGGCCTGTCCGCGGGTTCGGTTCCGGTTCGAGTATTGATTCGTCATTGGATCGCCACGTCGTTAATGCTCGTAATTGCGAGCAACATGCTGAGAATCAGGGTTCCAACCATCACGCCCATCACCAGAATCACGATGGGCTCGAAAACTGAAGTGAAACGCTTGATGGCGGAACGCGTATCATTTTCGTAAATGTCCGCCAGGCGGGCAAACATGGTATCGAGATGCCCGGTTTCTTCGCCCACTGTCAGCAGGTGCGCCACCAGCGGCGGAAATACCCCGGTCTTGCGCACCGGCGCCGCGACGCCTTCGCCCCGCTTGACCCCTTGCGCCACGCCCGCCAGAGCGTTCGAGAGCGTCTTGTTATTCAGAGTTGCCGCGGAGATGCCGAGCGATTGCACCAGCGGCACGGTGTTCGCCACCAGCGTGGCCATGGAGCGGGCGAAGCGCGAGGTTTCCGCTTTGAGCAACGCGTCGCCCAGCATGGGGATCTTGAGCCGCGCCCCGTCCCACCACAGCCGGCCGGCCACCGTCCCTGTGTAAATACGGAACCCAACGATGAGCGCCCCTATCGCCGATGCCACCATCCACCAGTAAGTCTGCACGATGTGGCTTGCCTCCAGCATCATCAGCGTGGGCGTCGGGATCTTCAAATGCGAATCGCTGAAGATGGAGGAAAAGCGCGGCACCACGAAATTCAACAGGATGAAAATGGAACCCAGACCGACCGCCGTCAGGAGCGCCGGATAGATCATCGAAGAGATGATGTAGTTGCGCAGGTCGTCGCGCGAACGCTCGAAATCCGACAGGCGCTCAAAGATGACCCCGAGCGAGCCCGAAGCTTCGCCGGCCCGCACCATGTTGACATAGAGATCGGAAAAATAATCCGGGTGGGCCGCCAGACTCTCCGCCAGCGGCTTGCCGCTCTTGAGCACGCGCAGCACGTCCAGCACGATGAAGCGGAACGAAGCCTGCTCCGTCAACTCCGCCGTGATGGCGATGGCGCGGTCCAACGGAATCCCCGAGGTGAGCAGGGTGGAAAGCTCTTGCGTAAAAAAGAGGACGTTGCGCCGCTTGCGCGCGCCGAACGCCGGAAGCTTGAACTCCAGCGACGCGCCCTTTGGCGCGCTGCCGACATATACCGGGATCAGCCCCTGTTTGCGGAGTTCGCGCGCTACTACTTTTTCATCATCGCCCGCCAGACTGCCGTTGCGCACCTTGCCGTCGGAAGCCACCGCGCGAAAGAAAAAGGTAGCCATTTAGAATTCCTGCGTTACGCGCATCACTTCGTCCACGGTGGTCAGGCCGTCGCGAATCTTCTTCCAGCCGTCCTCGCGCAGGTTGCGCATGCCGTTGCGGCGCGCCGCCTGCGTGAGCACCGAAGCGTCCGCGTTGGTCATGATCAGGCGGCGGATTTCGTCGTCGACGTCCATCATTTCGAAGATCCCCACGCGCGACGTGTAGCCCAGGCCGCCGCACTCCTCGCAGCCCGCCCCGCGGTAGACCTGGATCTTCTGGCCGTCCGGCGCCAGGGCGGTTCCGGCCGGTTCCTTGCAATGTGTGCAGATCACGCGCACCAGGCGCTGCGCCAGCACCGCGACCAGCGAGGAGACAATCAGGTAGTTGTCAACCCCCATGTCGACCAGCCGCGTGATGGCGCTCGGCGCGTCATTGGTATGCAGGGTGGAAAAAACCAGGTGGCCGGTCAGCGCCGCGCGGATCGCGATGTCGGCCGTCTCGCGGTCGCGGATTTCGCCCACCATGATCACGTCCGGATCCTGGCGCACTATGTGCCGCAGCCCCGCCGCAAACGTCAGGCCGATTTGCGGGTTCACGTGGATCTGGTTGATCCCATCCATCTGGTATTCCACCGGGTCTTCGATGGTGATGATCTTCTTGTCCGGCAGGTTGATTCGTTTCAGCGCCGAATAGAGCGTGGTGGATTTGCCGCTCCCGGTCGGCCCGGTCACCAGGAAGATGCCGTGCGGCAGACTGGTGAAGTGCTCCATGCGGCTCAGCATCCGGTCGTCGAAGCCCAAGCGGTGCAGGTCGTAGAAATCGCCCGATGAGCGATCGAGCAGCCGCATCACCACGCTTTCGCCATACAAGGTTGGCAGCGTGGAAACGCGCAGGTCTACTTCGCGCCCCAGGACTTTGATCTTGATGCGGCCGTCCTGCGGCAGCCGCCGCTCGGCGATGTTGAGCTTCGCCATCAATTTGAGACGCGAAATAATGGCGGCCTTCAATTCGCGGGGCGGCGTGTCCTGGTTGAACAACACCCCATCGATGCGGAAGCGGACGCGGAATTCCTTCTCGAACGGCTCAATATGAATGTCGCTGGCGCGCTTTTCGATGGCCTCGCCGATCATGGCGTTCACCAGCCGGATCACCGGCGCCTCGCTGGCCATGTCGCGCAGATGTTCCAGGTCGGCGTTGGCTTCTTCGTCGGCGCCTTCCGCCAGGGTCTGCCGCTCGGCTTCGCCGTAGTGCTTCTCGATGGCGTCCAGTATTTCCTGTTCCGCCGCCAGAGCCGTACGGATCTCAAACCCGCAGAACGTGCGCACCGCCGCCACGGTTTCGAAATCCAGCGGGTCGGCCATCGCGATGGTCAGCGTGGAATCCTTCAACTCAATGGGAAACGTGCGGCACTGGCGGAGAAAGCGATGCGAAAGGCCGTCGATTTCCGGCGCCGACGGCGGCGGGTTCTCCACCGTGACCAGCGGGATCTCAAGCTGATCGGAAAGCGCCGCCAGGACATCGCGCTGGGCGATCAGGCCCATATCGACGACAATCTTGCCCAGCTTGTCGCCGCGCTCCCGCTGCAGTTCGAGCGCGCGCTCCAGATCCTCGGCGTCGATCTTCCCCCGCTCGATCAGGATCTCTCCCAGCCGCATACCGCGCGGTCCGGCTTCGCCCGGCGACCCGGTGGCTTCGGACTCGGAAGGAGGAGGAATAGAAGCGGCCACTTATTGTCGTTCCGTCCTGATGTTGCCGCCCTGCCGGTCGGCCCGCATCACGATCTGTCCCGGCAACCCGGTGGTGTCTTCCCACGGCCGGTACATCAGCCGCACAGCCACCACCATCTGGTCGGTGCCCGGTGTGTTCTTCAGCCCCGGGGATTGCGCCAACGCCATCAGCATGTCGCGCATGGAGTTCTCGAGCAAGGTCACGTGCGCCAGCTTGCGCTTGTGCACCAACGCCTTTTGTTCCGGGCTGATGGTGGTTTGGAAGAGGCCGATCGAGGGCGAATTCACCAGGTCCACATCGCTCGTGAATACCGCACCGAACCCCGTGACATAGAGGCCGCGCGTTCCGCCCAGCACCACGCACGGATCGGTGCCCCCGGTCGCGGTGATGCGGCCGTCGATATCCTTTTCCAGCGCCGTCAGCGCTTGCAGCGCCACCTGCACCCGTTCGGCTCCCACGGTGCCGGTGGCCGGCTTGGCGGCCACCGACGAAGGAGGGGCAGACGGTATATGGATCTGGGCCCCCGCAGGCGCCAGAGCCACGGTAATAACGAATAGCGAAGCGGCGAATCTCATCTCGGTCCTCCCTGTTCCGCGGCCAGAGTCACGTAGTCGCCGTGATTCTGCTGCAGCCGGTAATTCAGCATCTGCAAGCGTTCCGCTTGATTCTCGGCGATCAGCCGCGAGTTGTGCTCCTGGTCCGCACGCTGCACCAGCTCGTGCACCAATTGCGTGGTCTTCTGTTCCTGGCGCGATTCGGCGGCGGAAACGGCCGCCTGAATCCGCTCATCCACCTCGGCGCGGTTATAGAAAGCTTGGGGCGAAAACACCGCCGGCGCCCGGTGGGTAACCCCGAACACCAGAATCGCAATCGAGAGCATCGCGGCGCTCGCGAAGCCCAGCCGCGCCGGCGATCCCCACAAGGCCGCCCACCAGGATCGCTCGAACACCGGGTCGGAGACGAACCCGATGCGCTGTGGGATTTCTTCCTCCCGCAGGGAACACAGCGCGGCCTCGGTCAGGCGCAGCCGGTCCAGCTCTTCGCGGCAATTGGAACAGGTTTGGAGATGGGCTTCCACCTGGCGCCGCTGCGGGTCAGCCAGCTCCTTGAGAAAGTAGTCCTTCAAATCGAATGGCGAGCAACTCATGACACACCTCGTGCCGAAATTGGAGCCAGGTCTGCCTTCAGGAGATCGAGCGCGGTATACAGGCGGGATTTCACCGTGGAAACCGGACATTCCAGGATCTCAGCCATCTCTTCGAACTTGAAGCCCTGATAGATCTTCAGCACAACGGCCTCGCGCTGGTCCGGCGAAAGCCGGTCCAAAGCGCTGGCCACCGCCAGGCTAAGCTCGATCGGAAAGACTGAGCTACCGCCCACCGCAATTCCCGCGCCGGTAGCCTCCGGCCGCAGGTTGTCCACGGCCGTCTCCGGTTTGCGCTTACGGAACAGGGAGTAGGCTTCGTTGTGAGCGATGCGGTACAACCAGGGAGCGAACCGCCCCACATCGTCCAGTTTGCGCAAGTTCTGATAGGCCTTCAAAAACACATCCTGCGCCAGATCGAGAGCGTCTTCCCGGTTCCCCGTGATTCGCAGCAGATAGTTATACACACGCTTCTCCCAGCGGGATATCAGGAGGTTGAAGCTCTCCACGTTACCCCGGGAAGCCTGCTGAATCAGGTCGGCATCTTCAACCGGCCGAAAGATCAATTCTCTGGCTCCTTATCTCAAGACGCACTACGGCCGTAAAAAGTCGGACGCGGGTAACAACCAGTGTAGCGCGGCGGGTCTCGCGAGGTTTGTTGAGAGGTTCTGCCTCGAATGGCCACTATTTTACACTCATGCTACGCAGTTGGCCGGTTATGGCCGTCCTGGTGGCGGGCGCGGCCTGGGGGCAAGCCCCTGCCTATACCGCTGACAACCTCGTCAACGCTTCCGATTACTCACCTGGCCCTTTTGCCCCCAACTCCGTCCTCAGCATCTTCGGTACCAACCTGGCCTGGGACACCCAGCAACTGACAGCAACCGACATCGTTAACAACACCCTTCCCACCGCGCTGGCCAGCGTTGAAGTCTATATTGACAATTGGCCGGTGCCCCTGATCTACGTCTCCCCCACGCAGATCAATTTTATCGTTCCGGGTAACGAGATCGATGGCAGCGTCCCCGTGCGCGTAGTGCGCGAGGGGGTCACCGGCCCGGAAATCACCATCCAGTTGGTCGACGCAGCCCCCGCCTTGTTCGACTTGGCAGGGTACGCCATCGCCACGCACGGCGATGGCAGCCTGCTTAGCGGGAACGCGCCGGCGCAAGCGGGAGACGCGGTGGTGGTTTATGCGACCGGCTTGGGAAAGACCCTCCCCAATCCCGCCCCTGGGGTAATTCCCCTGACGCCCAACCCCGTCGCCGCCGCCGCTACGCTCACGGTCTATCTGAATGGCGTACCCGTGGACCCCTCGCTGGTCTTCTACGCCGGCGTAACTCCTTATTCGGCGGGGCTTTATCAGATCAACATGTTTCTCCCGGGAGACACTCCTACGAACCCTGAAATCCGCGTCGCGGTGGGCGCTCAGATGAGCCTCGCCGGCCTGCTGTTGAACGTGCAATGATGGCCGAAGCAACTTTTTCGCTCTAAGCCGCGTTTACCAGATGGGTTAGAATCGGTTCAGGAGACTGTGGATGTTGGTACGCCCATTGATCGCAATCGCTTACGCCGCGGGGTTCCTCGCGGCGCAAGATGCAGCGCCGGCGGCGGCCGCCGGCGGTGAGTATACCGTCGCGGCCGGCACCAAATTGCCGCTCAGCCTGATCAATAGCGTGAGCACCAAACATACCGAGTCGGGCGACCGCGTATACCTGGAGACAGCGTTTCCCGTCCTGGTGAACGGCCGGATTGTCATTCCCGTGGGTAGCTGGGTCATGGGAACTGTGACCGAAGTAATAAAGCCGGGCCGAGTCAAGGGCCGCGGCGAAATTTATATCCGGTTCGACAACCTGACCCTGCCAAACGGCGTGACCCGCGAATTCCGTTCGCGAATGGGGGGCATGGACGCCGATTCGGCTGGCGAACTCGACCGCGCCGAAGGCAAGGTGAAGAGCGAGGGCAACAAGGCCGGCGACGCGCGCACCGTGGCCGAGACTACCGGTGCGGGAGCGTCCGTGGGCGCGATTGCCGGCAACGCCGCCGGCCACGGCGGCATGGGATTAGGAGTCGGCGCGGCAGCAGGCGCGGCCACCGGTTTGATTTACGTGCTGGCGTCGCGTGGTCCGGATGCCATGATCGCCAAAGGCGCCACCATCGAAATGGTGCTCGACCGCGCCATCAGTTTCAACGAGGGCGACCTGAACTTCGCCAACCCGGCGCCGCGCCCCCCAGGCAAAGGCGGCGCGTAGGGCGCGGCCGCGCTCGTTCCGTCGATCACCCCGCGCGCGTGGCGAGCCTGGTGAGCAATGCTTCGTAGGCATCCGTGACGGCGTCCCAGGAATAACGCGCGCGCACGCGGTCCATGGCCTTCCGGCGGAACGCGGCGCGACACTCTTCCGGCATGTCGAGCGCGAATTGCAGCTTGGCCGGCAACTCGTCGGGATCAAAGGGGATACCGGCGTCGCCGGCGACTTCGGCGTTTTCGGGGGTGTTGCGGTAAAGCACCAGCGCGCCGCGCCCCATGGCTTCGATGAGCGCCGGGTGCGTTCCGCCGACTTCGGTGGCGTGGATATACGCGAAACAGTGCGAGCCCAGCTCTTGATACCCCTCCCCGTAAACCGCGCCGGGGAGCACCACGCGCGCGTCGCCGGTGTCGCGCACCTGGCGAATGTATTCGTGGGCATAGGGCGCATCGCCCACCAGCGCCAGCTTGAACGGCGTCTTAATCCCTTCAAACGCCTGCCGCACTTCAAGCGGATGGTTTTCCGGCTCCATGCGGCTCACATAGAGAAAGTAGCGGCCGGGTTCGAGGCCAAGCCGCGCCAGAACACCGGCGGTTGCGACCTTGCCCACGGCGGCGCCATAGGGAATGAAGGTGGTGTGCTTGCGGTATCGCTCCAGGTAATAGTCCTGAATGGCGAGGGCGTCGGTGATTACCGCGCTGGGGCAGAAGGTGGCAAGCCATTCGGAGACCAGGTACCAGGCGCGCGCCAGGCGATTCCACTTCTTGCGCTTCCGCTCGATGCCGTCCACGTTGAGTGCCACCGGCATGCCGGCGAGGCGCGGCCACGCGGTGAAAACGGCGTTCGCGCCATTGCAGTAAAGCGCCACGTCGACGCGGTGAAACAACAGGTGCAACGTGGAAAGGAAGGTGTGCGCGACAGTGTCGAAGTACTTATGGCGGATGGTGGGCAGATAGCGCAGCCACACACCGCGGTACCGCGGTTGGGAATACCGTTCGCGGCAGTAGACGGCGACTTCGTGGCCGCGGGCGGCGAGGCGCGTGGAAAGTTCTTCGGCGAAGGTCTCGAATCCGCCGTAGTTGGCGGGAATGCCACGCGTGCCGAGGAGGGCGATGCGCATAAGGCACAGACAACGGCAGGCCGAAGGGCCTGTCCCGCCCGTTACGTCTTGGCGGTTTCCGAGCGCGCGAGCAGCCGGATCATTTTCTTGGGCGCTTGTTTGCTGGTGGGAGCGTATTGGAACCAGCTTGCCATGTACTTGTCGTCCACGCGCAAACGCGATTGAATCATGCGGCGTTTGGAAATGACGCGTTTGAGGTTGGCGCCGAGAAACCAGAATGCCTTGAGCGAGGTGTGCTCCCAGAGCAGGCAGCACATCACCACAATCAAGTCGCGCGCGGTAATCGAGAACCAGTTCCGCCAGTAAAGATTCGGGGAGATGTTCTTGATGCGCATCAGGAAACGGTTCTTCACCGAATGCATGTTGATTTCCGGCGGAAGCGCGCGGCGGTTGCCGGGAAGAACTTTGCGCACGTGGTAGCCGCGGGCGTAGGGGGCGTACAGACACTTCCAACCCATCAACTGGGCGCGCCAGGCTACGTCGGCGTCTTCGCGATAGACGAAGAAATCGGCATCGAAGAATTCGCCATCGAGCGAAATGTCTTCGATCATGGCGCGGCGGTACAAAGCCGCCGCGGCGGTGGCGCCAAAAACGTACTCGTATTGCAGATAGTGGCCGTTGTCCACTTCCCGGCTGCCGCGATCGAGGTGACGCAGCATGGGGTTGAAGTACATACCGGTGGAATCCACCACGGGCTTCTCGGGGATCTCGAAGTGCGAGCTCATGGTGAGAAGCTTGCCGCACACCGAGCCGATCCGGGCGTCGAACTGGCCGGCATCCACCATCGCCTGGATGAAGTTGGGCAGCAGCAGGACATCGGGATTCAGAGTGAGAACCCAATCGCCGTTGGAGAGTTTGATAGCCTGATTCTGCGCCGCGGCGAAGCCGATGTTTTCCTCGTTGTAATAGACGTGGCAGCGGTCCTCAAACTGTTCGAGGATGTCGATGGTGCCGTCGGTGGAGGCGTTATCGACAACGATGACCTCTTTAAGCGGGTACTTCTGGGCCAGCACCGATTCAAGACAACGCTTGATGAACCGGCCGCTGTCGTACGTAACTATCGTGACGGAGACGAAGTCGCTTTGCGCCATGAACGAGAACCTGAGTGTCCGAGCTTTCTATACATCCTTTAGACCCGAGATCATTTGGAGCCGGACAGAAGCGGTCCGTCCCCCCAGCCGAACAAAAAGCAACGGCCGGCATGCCGCACGACTTTCGCGTAAGCTGCCAAGGGTTGAACGCTTCGGTACAGAATCGATTCCCCAAGACTGCGCAGCACCGAGCCCGCTACAACTGCCAGACACACCACCCGAAAGGCAACCGGGCGGAAATGTTTGGCTGAATACCTTAGAAGACTACGATACCAATAAATGCGGCGTTTCTCTACCGTTAGCTTTTGAATTGTGTGAGCCCCCGCGTGAATCGCCACGGCCTCCG
This sequence comes from Bryobacterales bacterium, assembly GCA_963842505.1. GTDB lineage: Bacteria > Acidobacteriota > Terriglobia > Bryobacterales > Bryobacteraceae > PALSA-129. The sequence continues at coordinate 558,875 of CAWJGZ010000001.1, read as the reverse complement.
GTACGTAATATAATTGATGGCCCCGATCGACCGCCCGCCGGCAGAAGTCCACATCCTCAAACCAGAGGGGGGAAAAGCCTTCGTCGAAGCCGCCCAACTCGCGCCAAACCGTCCTCGGAACCATCAAAAACGCCCCCGCTGGCTGTTCTACCTGGAAGCGGGTGCGATAGTCCCTGCCCAAACCGCGATATCTGCGGTTCACCGGGTTGTTCGGCCAGATCTTGTTAAGCAATAGGACTTCCAAAACCAAGGTGGCCGCCGTAGGAAGCTGGCGGACCATGAATCCGATTTGGGGGCAGCCCTGCGCATCGAGCAAACAACCGCCGGCGCCGGCCGCTCCAGGCAGGCAGCAGGCTTCGCGGAGAGCCTCGAGACCGCTCTGCAAGATGGCGTCGGGATTCAGCAACAACACGAATGCGCAGTTCAATGCGGTAAACCCTTGATTTACTGCGGCTGCAAAGCCCCGGTTGTCCGGGTTGGCGACCAGGCGGACCCCGCGGCGGGCGGCTTCCGCAACGGTGCGGTCAGCCGACTGGTTATCGACCACCACGATTTCGGCGCCGGTGGGGAGGATGGCGTCGAGACACGGGCCGATATGCGCTTCCGAATTATGGGTGACGACGACGATACCAATATCGGACATGTGTCACTTTGTCCCACCACCGGTCAAAAGAAAGTACAACTTCCAGTAGGAATCGAATCCGGTGGCGGTCTGGAGATCGCGGATCAGTTGCTCATTGGAGCGCAGCAAACCCTCCAATATTCCCGGGTCAACCGGGGGACGCGCCGCGCGCACGGCTGACGAACGTCGGAGGCCCTGGGCGATGCCGCGCAACCAGGAAAAGACTGCGCCGTGGCGAAGCGCCAGCCCACCCCACAAGAGCTGGGCGATCGCGATAGGCCATAGCCAGCGCCGGAAGAGACGCCGCGGATAGTGGCGAGCCACCAGAAAAATCTGGTTGCGGGCCATGCGGCGGACGGTTTCTGGATGCCAGCGGCCGAGCGTGGCGCTGCCCTGGTGCCAGGCGAGCGCGCCGGGAACGTACAAGCCGGCCAGACCGCACGAGGCACAGCGCAGACCGAATTCGACATCTTCCAGATAGGATTCGAACGCGCTTTCCAGCATGCCGATGCGGCCGAAGAGTTGGGAACGCAGGAGCACCGCGGTAAAAGGCGGCGACCAGATTTGCCGCTCGACGGAAAAGACCGGGCGATCCAGCCGGCCGCTGCCGACGCGCCAGGCGGCGCCGCCGCGGCTGAGCACATCGAATGTGCCGTCGATCCGGTCGTTGGAACCGGAGACCAGAATCTTGCCGGTGGCAAACCACGCCGAGCTCGCTTCGGCGGCGGCGTGGAGACGCGCGAAATAATCGGGGGCCAGTTCGACGTCGCTATTGAGGACGGCCACCCAATCGCCACGGCTTTCGCGGATACCGCAATTGACGGCTTCGGCGAAGCCGGCGTTGCGGCCCATGGGGATTATGCGCGCGCCGCGAGCCCGCGCGGCGTCGGGAGCGCCATCGGTCGAGCCGTTGTCCACCACCAGCCATTCAGCGGCGGGCAGGGTCTGCGCCCGCAGCGTGTCGAGCAACCGCTCCAGCAGGGGCTGGCCGTTCCACACCGGCACGATGGCGGAAATGCTCATCGGAAAAACCGCTTTCTCAACAGGAAGGCGAGGTTGTGGATGCCGTCGCGCCAGGGACTGAGCTTCATTTCACCCAGGCGGGTGGAATACAGAATCGAAATCTCGCCGAAGCGGATCTTGCGGTTGCGGATGGCCTCAATCTTGATCTCTTCGGAAAAGGCCATGCCGTCGGCTTCCAGCTTCATGTCTGCCAGGATGGAGCGGCGCAAGACCCACATGCCGGATTGCGAATCGCGCACCCAGCGAAAGAAGAGGATGGAAGTGGCGAGCGAGAGTACCAGGTTCCCCAGCTTGTGCTTGAAGCTCATGGCGCGGGAATCGCGGACGGGGAAACGCGAGGCATTCAGGAAGTCGACCTCGAGGTGGAGGAATGCCTCGAGCAGATAAGAGACGCCGTCGATGGGATAGCTGTGGTCGCCATCGAGGGTGACGATCAGATCGCCCGTGGCGGCGGCGAAACCGCGGCGGTAGGCCCGGCCATAGCCGCGCAGCTCCTCGGTGATGACTTTGGCACCGAGCGATGCGGCCACTTGGGCGGTGCGGTCGGTCGATGCGTTATCGACGACGATGATTTCGTCCACATACGGCGGCATGGCGTGGAGCACTTTGGCGATACCTTGCTCTTCGTTGAGGCAGGGGATGATGACCGTGATGGATTGGCCTTTATACATGGGCGGGAGGCGCGGGCGCGGGGCTGGCGATCGGCAGGGGAAAGCCATCCGACTTTTTGGCGGCGGCGGGCGTCATAATAAAACAGATGATGAAACAGCTATTGCTCCTGCTTGCTTCGAGTGGCGTCCTGATGTGTGCCGACCTGGCCAGCGTGCAGCGAGTGTACGTGCTGCCGATGTCCCATAGTTTGGACCAGTACATCGCCAACCGCCTGACCAACGGCCACGTCTTCACGATTGTGACGGACCCCAAGCTGGCGGACGCGGTGCTGACGGACCATGTGGGAAGCAGCTTGCAAGCGACGCTGGAGGACTTGCTGCAGCCCGCCGAGGCGGAAAAGCCGGAGCCCAAAGCGGACGATAAGGATAAGGATGGGGATAAGGCGGGCCCGCCGCCAGGCCCCGTTTCGCTGGCTGAATCGATCAGTAAGACGTCCAACCCGGCCGCTTCCTCGTCAATCGGGCGGAGCAGGGGCACTATATTCCTGGTGGACACGCAATCGCGCCAGGTGGTGTGGTCGGCATACGACCTGCCCAAGAATTTCAGCTCCAAAGAATTGGATCGCACAGCCTCCGATATTGTAAGCCGTATCAAGAAAGACCTGAAACCGAAGAAGAACTGATCTCACGGGCGGACGCGCGAGCCGAACTCGCGCGTCCGGCGGCATGACCTTCACTCACCAGGATTCCTTGCCTTGCCGCGCTCCCCAATTGGTTTCGCGATGGCGATTGCGCGGGTTTCATTTCCGTTTCTCTTCCACCAGTTCGCGGTAACCATCCACCAGCTTGCTGGTAATGGCCGTCATATCCCAATGGGCTTCCACTTCGGCGCGGGCGCGCGCGGCCATCTCAGCCGCGGCTTGGGGATTTTCCAGGAGCGCCAAAACACGTTCGGCGAAATCCTGGGGGCTATCGGCCAGGGCGCAGAATTCGCCGTCCTGGCGGGCCAGACCTTCGGCGCCTACGGTGGTGGAAACTACGGGAATTCCGGCGGCAAAAGCTTCGAGCAGTTTCACGCGCACACCGGAGCCGCTCAAAATAGGGCAAACGAAGACGGCATAGCGTGCCAGAGGCTCGCGCACATCATCGACCAGGCCCAGCATTTCCAAATGGCCGGCGTTGCCGGCATAGGTGTGCGGCGGAGGTGGATCGGACCCGGCGATCACCAGGCGCACCTCCGGGCGACGGGCCAGGATCAGGGGCAGCACGTCGCGCACGAACCAATCGAGAGCCACGCGGTTGGGATCGTGGCGGAAACTGCCGACGAACAACAGCGTCATGGGCTCGCGGCCGGCGGGGCGGAATTCATAGCGCGAGGTCACGATGCCGGCGCGCAAGCCGTCGCGCAAGCGCGGCCCGAGACGCGGTAGAAAGGAAAGCAGATAGCGTCGATTTTCGGGAGTGCAGACCTGCACCTGGTCGAAGCCGGGCAGCGCGCGCAACTCGAAACGCAACGCGCGGAGGTACTCGACGCGGGCCTTCATTTCTTCGATCACGCCGAGTTGATGGCCCAAGCCGCGGCCGACGGACTGGAAGTAGATGTCGTGCTCAAACAGCGCGGTCACGATGCGGCCAAACGCGCCGCGGTATTGCGCCATGGACGTGTATTCGAGCTGCACCACGTCGATGCGGCGGCAATAGATCTGGCGGTGGATGAGCCACTCGAAATCCTGATTGGCAAATTCGCGGACGGCATAAGGCGTGAGCGATCCGGTGCCGGCGGGTTGGCCGGTGGGGCGGACAAGCCATTCGGCCGAGGCGCAAAACGCGCGCAGCTCTTCATTCTCCCTGATCTGCTGCGGCGAATCGAGCAATTCGAGCACATGCACTTCGGCCAGTTTCGCCATTTCGAGCAGCGTTTGGTACATGAAGACGCCGCCGCCGTGGACCGGCGGGCAAATGGAATACGGGGAAACGAACAGCACGCGCAGATCGCGCGGCGCACGGTCGAGCTGCGCGAAGCGATCGCGAAAATAGCCGCCGAGCGGGCGCCGGAAGGTCTCGGTATCGCTGATGCAGGCGAGTGCGCGCGCGCGCCAGCGGGAGCGCATGGCGCCGGGCAATTGCAGAAAGGCGCGCCACAGGGCCCGAGGATTGGGGCGGCCCTGGACATCTCCGAACGCCACGCTGAGAATTGCGCCGCACCAGGCGAAGAAGAAGTGCGCGATGAGGCGCGGCCACTCGTGGATGTTCTTCCAGCAAAATAGCAGGAAGTTTTTCTTGAGGACGGCCTGGATCTGCTCTTCGCTGAAGCGCTTGCCGATGGTGCCGCGGTGTTCATGCCAGACCACGCTGCGCGGCTGGTAGAGCACCTTCCAGCCGCGCTTCCAGGCGAGGTATCCGATATCGGTGTCTTCGAGGTAGAAGGGCGCGAGCAGTTTGTCGAAGCCGCCCAGCTCGAAGAATTTTCTCTTGTTGTAAGCGCAGGAGCCGCCGCCGCCATAAGCACACGGATAGAGATCGTCGATGGCGGGGTCAATGCGGTGACGGACGCGCAGCGCGCCATCCTGCCACCAGCTTTGCGTGAGGCCGCTCTCTTCGCGAACCTTGGCGGGATCGCTGAAAAAGATCTGGCAGGAGACGGAAAAAACGCCGGGGTCGGTGAAACCTTCAAGCAGCGGCGCAAGGAAACCGGCGTCGACGCGCATATCGTTGTTCAACAGAACCACGATGTCATTGGAAGCGGCGCGGAAGCCGGCGTTGGAACCGGCGCCGAAACCGAGGTTGGCGGGAAGCGCGAGGAGTTTGACGCGCGGGAAGGTGGAGCGGACGAACTCGGCGCTGCCATCGGTTGAGCCGTTGTCGACGACCACGATTTCATTGGCCGGATTGGCGGCAAGCGCGGCAACCACGGAGGGCAGGAATTTCGCGAGCAGATCCTTGCCGTTCCAGGTGGGGATGACGACGGAGGCAGCGGTGGTGCGAACCGGCTGGGTGGCGGCGGCCGTGCCAGGCATGAGCTTGCGCGGCACGAGCTTGCGTAGCAGATCCGTGATGGCAAGCGCCAGGGCGCTGATGAACACCAGAAACGGAGAGAGCACCAGCAGCGGGAGCGAGCGGAGGAAGCGTTTCAGGAACGGCATGTCACCTGTCGGGCATGGTGGGGCCGAGGCCGACCTTGTAGCCCAGCTTCACCCAGCGGGAAGCGCGGAAGAGTTCGATCTGCTGAGCGAGTTGAGCGGCTTCCTGCTGCAAGCGGAGCGCCCACTCGGTGCGCTCGTTGAGTTCCTTTTCGGTGTGGTGAAGCGCGTCGACGGCCTTCACCAGCTCATTGGTCTGTTTCGTGATTTCGGCGGTGAGATTGATTTCGACAAGCCGGGCCCACTCGATCTTGGACTGGATATCCTGTTCCAGTTCGGCGATTTTGGCCTCATATCCCTGGGCCATCAGGCGCACTTCATCCTGCAATTCGACGATGCGGGCGCCGCGATCAGCGAGTTCCAGGTTGAGTTGTTCGGCCCAGTGGTTGCTTGCGTCGAGTTCGGCTTCCACCTTGGCGCACTGCTGAATGGACTCGGCGAGCGACCGCTGGGCGTCGGCGAGCCAGCCTTCCTTTTCGGCGACCTCCTGCAAAAGAAGGTCGATGTGGCGCTCGCGCTCGCGCAAGACGTTGGCGGCGCGGGGCACGTACACAAAAGTAGGATTGCCGATTTGCGGACGATGGGCGCAGACGGCCACGAAGAAGTGGGAATCATCGGGTGCGGGTTCGCCGGCATCGACGCGCACTTCGACGGTTTCGCCAGCCTCGTGCGGCTGGAAGGTGACTCCTTCGACATGATTTTCCAGGTACAAAGAGACGTGCGGGAAGACGGCATTGAGCTCCTGGCGGAACTCATCGAAAGTAAATTCGTGAACATGAAACGGGTTGGCTCCGTGCGGGCCGCGCGATTCCGTGTAATAGAGCTTGTTGGGTGTGGAGACCACCAATTGCCCGTTCGGCGAGAGCACGCGCGCGGTTTCGAGCAGAAAGGCGCGCCAGTCTTGGAGGTGCTCGATGACCTCAAAGGCGACTACCAGATCGAAGCTCGAAGCGTCGTACGGCAGGATTGCGCAGGAGGCCTGTTCGAAACTGAGGTTGTCGGATTGGTAGTGAGCGCGGGCGAATTCGATGGCTTCCGGCGCGACATCCACGCCGACCACGGCCAGAGCGGTGCGGGCCAGTTCGGCGGAGCCGTAGCCGGCGCCGCAGCCGGCGTCGAGGACGCGTTTGCCGCGCGCCAGGCGGGAGGCAAAGGTGTAGCGGGCGACGTGCTCGTTGAGCAGATCGACATCGACTTCGCCGGGGATGAGGCGCTCGCCGGTAAACTCAGCCACTCTGTTTCTCCAATAGGGGCGCGGATTCGGCGCCGGGCGATCCCAGTCGCGCATTGACTTCGATGTGGCAGGGCAAATGGATGTATCCGTAGATCTCGCTATCGCCGCGGGTCATCTGCAAGGCCAGAGCGTTATCGATCCAATCGCACATCTGGTAGCCCAGCAGGGTGCCATCGGCAATAGCGGGCGAAAAGGAAAAGGACGCGGGATAGAGCTCGGGCAGATCGATGTGGAAATCCACCGTGCAGATGTCGCCGGCGCGCATGGGGGCCAGGTCGTATCCTTCGCGGCTGGTGTTGGTGCCGGCGAAATCCATGCCCAACTGGTTGCGCAGCATGAACCCGACGATGGGCATGGGCACTTCGGCTTTGGCGCGCACGCTGATGCGAACCACCGTGCGAGTGGACGGCGCCAGCAGGGAAAGCGGCGCGCCGTCTTCGGTGAGGACCGCAATGCCGATGATTTCGGCGCGGCCATCGCCATAGCGGTGATCGATATTGGGGATGGTGTCGGCGATTTCAAGAGCGCGCGACGGGCCGGCGGTGGAAGGCCGGGCGGCGCCGGCGGGTCTTCGCAGGCGGTAGGTGGAATCCTTCTCGACCATGGCGGCCATGTATTTGGAAACGACGCGGTCGGGCTCGCCGATTTCGATGAGGCGGCCTTTGTCGAGCCACATGGCGCGGTCGCCGATGGCCTTAACGTCGGCCACCGCATGGGAGACGAACAGGATGGTGACGCCGTGCTGGCGCAGCTCGTGCACCTTGCGCATGCAGCGCTGGCGGAAATAGATGTCGCCGACGGCCAGGGCTTCGTCGACCAACAAGACTTCGGGATCGACGCTGATGGCCACGGCGAATGCCAGCCGCACCACCATGCCGCTGGAATAGGTTTTGACGGGCTGGTTGATGAAATCGCCGATTTCGGCGAAATTTTCGATGTCCTGATAGCGTTGGTCGATCTGGCGCGTGGTGAGGCCGAGGATGGAACCGTTGAGGTAGACGTTGTCGCGGCCGCTGAATTCGGGGTTGAAGCCGGCCCCAAGTTCGAGCAGCGCGGAAACCCGGCCGTTGACTACGGCGGCGCCGCGGCTAGGTCGGAGAATGCCGGCGATGATCTGGAGCGCGGTGCTCTTGCCGGAGCCATTTTCGCCGACGATGCAGAATGTCTCGCCGCGCTTCACTTCGAAGGTGACGTCGTCAAGCGCCAGGAAGTCCTTGTGGCAGCGGACGCGGTTCAGAGACAGCAATTCCTTGAGCCGGTCGCCCGGCGAGTCGTAGATGGCGTAGCTCTTGGAAACACTCTGGAACTCAACTGCGTTCACGGTGGAGAAAGAAAGACCAGTGTACCGGAAGTCGATGGTGTGGTGGGGCGGAGGGAGGGGAACGCGGAAGCGGCGCGGCGTCATTGTCATTTCAAGGCCGATGAAAACCTTCCTTCCCGCAGTTTGCCCGGTTCGATGTAAGGTGAAAGTGTGAGAGCCAGATCCCTCCTGCCGGCCACTGTCATCTGGGTCACCGCAATTGCGATGGCCTCCGGACAGGACCGGCCCGGCACGGCCTGTAGCTTCGACGGCTTCGGAGCGGATCTCAAGCTGGCAGAGGTTTCGACCGCACGATCAACCAAGGGATACTACGGCTGCTCGTCAGGCGATGATTGTCTTGCGACTACTCTGGCGCCGGGCGATCCGGTCCTGGTGTATCGCGTCGAGCGAGACTGGACTTGCGGATATCTGTCGCAGCACAACGGTGCGGGACCCGGTTGGGTCCGGTCCAAGGAGATTCGTCCGGTCAACTTCGATCCAGCTCCTCCTCTCAATGCGTGGGTTGGAACCTGGGTGAACGGAAAGGATCGCATCCGCATTCAACCGTCGAAATCTTCGGAGAGGCTGGATCTGGAAGGGGAAGCCACCTGGCGCGGCCCACGCGGTGTGGTTCATACAGGAGACTTCGCCGGTGAAGCGGCTCCCGCGGGCAACCGATTGCACTTCGTCGAAGATGGCGCGGACTCCTGCACCATCGATCTTGCGCTGATTGGCAACTACCTGGTCGCTAACGACAACGCCATGTGCGGCGGCATGAATGTGCGGTTTTGGGGTATCTGGAAGCGAGCCGCAAAGTAGTAGAAGGCCCGAAGAGAAGACAAACGCAAGAAAGGCGGCCGCCAGCCCCTGCTGTCAATACTAGTGCCCGCAAGCCATTAAGACAGCGGTGAAAAAACCGCGGCGCCACATCAAGTACTACCAAGGCGCGTCAGGACTTGCGGCCGGTCAGCCGAGGAAGCTGGAAGCCGCCCATATTGTGGACTGGTTCTATGTAACTTCCTCCTTCACTATGACTCCCCCGTTGAAAGGGGATCGCGATTTACCTCTTTCCGAGAAAGAGGTGTTGAAACGGCCTCTTGCACCGTTCGATTCCACTATGCGCCTGGGAGGGAAAGAAGTCAAGATGGTTTTCGATTGGGGGTTGGCGTCGGATCCGGCGTCCCCTCATTGAATTTCGCGAGCCTCAATCGCTGGCGAGCGAGCCCAGCATGGCGCGCTGGCGATCAAGGCGCGCCGCGCGATCCCGCGCAAACCGTTCGATGCCTTTGAAAATCGAAGCGGGGTCGAGATGCGCTTCGGCGATCACTTCGGGTTCCAGACCGCCGCTGAGCCACTGGTTGTCCCAGTCGGACGTCAGCGAATACTCGTCGGTCAACGGCCCCACTCCGCGCAGCGGCCAAACGCGGCGCGTGCCGGTCGAAACCACCATCAGGTCGTAGACGGCCTCGGGTGGCAGCACGGCGCGCCGGTACTCTTCGGGCTGGCGGTCGAACAACTCCTCGCTGACGGCCGCGATCACTTTGATATTGATGCCGGCCTGTTCCAGTTTTGGCAACTCGCGCACCAGGTTGACGGTGGAGCTCGAGCCCTGCGCGACCACGTAGCCGTGGCGCGGCTGGCCCGGCGCGAAATCGCGGATCACGTAGAAACCCCTGCGCGCGGCCTTGAGATCGCTATCGGCGAAATGCGAGCGATCGGCCACCGGGAAATCGGGGCGCGCCACTTCAATCGTGATGATACCGACTTTGGGATCGCGCGCGGCGATCTCGGCGGCTGCGAAGTAGCCGGGCGCCACGTCGTTGTAATCCCAGAAGCTCAGGTTGATCACCTGGCCGCGCGGGAAGAGCTTCCAGCACTGGGGCGCGAAGATGCCGAAATGCGTGCGCGCATCGGCGGCCGTTTCGGGTCCCGAGTGCGCGGTCAGAATGTGCAGAACGCCCATGCGGAACCGGCTGTCCTGGTTCTGCTGGCTCCAGACGCGCGCCGGCGTGTACATCAGCGGCGTGAAGGCGCCGTAGGTGCCGCTGAGCGCCCAGACTCCGGCGAAGCGCGCCGGATCCACCGAGGCGTTCTGGCTGATCAGCCCGATGGCCGTCGAGACGTTGCCGGCTTCCTGGATGGGCGCTTTGAGGCGCGTGCCCAGCGGGTTGGTTTCCGGGGAGTAGTGGCCCCACAAACTGCCGGCTTCGACGTTGATGGATTCGGAAAGATCGGCCGCCACCGTGAAGAAGCGGTTGCCGGTGACGTAGTTCATCCACTTGATGATTTCCGAAACGGCGCGCCGCGTGCCGGCCATTTCGCCGGCTTTGCGGAAGAGCGCGATGTCCACCTGCCGGGTGGCGCCGGAAAGCTCGTTCGTCACCGTGACTTTTTGCGGCTCCACGGGTAACGCGGCCGGGCGCAGGCGCTGGTCCAGAAACGGATCGTGATGCACGTCGATGCGCAGCGGAAAATCGTCCTTGACCATGTCGCCGATAGTTACCAGGCGGTCGGCCAGCCAATCGCCGAGGCCGTTGCGGTCGAGCACCGACATCACCACGTCGATATTCGTCTTGAACTGGATGAGGCGCTCGCGCGGATCGGTGACCGGCCCCTTGTCGATGCCTTGGAACTCCACGCCGTAACGCTTCTCGAACGTGCGGGCCAGCGCCACGAAATACTCCGAGTTCATCTTCAGGGCGTAGGGATGGCTCTTGTAGCCCACCAACTGATTGCCGAAGCCGGGAATTTTTCCATCCGCGGCGTCCGGCCAATAACCCTTGGTGGTCTTGCCGATCATCACCATGGGCCGCCGGTCGGCGGGGTCCCAATCTTCCATGGTCTTGAAGGCCGCCAGAATGTCCGGGTAATAATTGCCGCGCGCGACCGGCAGCACGTTCCAGCCGTAGGACGCCCACTGGTCGATCAAGCGGTATTGGCCGTACTTCGACGCGATCACGCCGCCCAGCAGGCTGTCGTCGATGCCGGCGTTGTTATCGGAAAGCAGCACGCGCAGGCGTTTGCCGGCCTGTAGCGCCAGGGCCTGCGTTTTGAACTCCTGGGCGTGGCCTTCGGTGAGGGCGAATTCACCTTCGAGCGCCATCACCTTGGGGGAACTGAGGCTGCGTGCGCCGACGAAATCCCAGAAAGCCGCTTTGCCGGCGGCGGAAGCGATGCCGATGCCGGAAGGTCCGCCGTTGACGTCGTTGGTGAGGTCGGTGGATTCCGAATGGCCGGAAAGCGCGCGAATGCCGCGGCCTTTGGCTTGCGCGAAGAGCGGATGGCCGGCCAGGCCGTTCTCCTCTAACAGGTTGGCGAGCGCTCCCGCCCCGCGGCGGAATCCCAGCGCGTCGATGGGCAGCATGGCCACGTGCGGATCCACGTAATACCGGCGGTTGCCGGTCGCTTTGTAGCGGCGCTCGAGCGCCTGCCCGAGGATCATCCACAGCGCGTAGCACGTGGGGACGCTGTGTCCGGCGGCCATCAGAAATTTATCGCAGTAGGGATGCTTGGGCCTGCGGTAGTCGTAGCGCAGGCCGCCCAGCTCGGGCCCCGCCAGGTGGCACGCCACATTGTAAGGCGTATAGGCCAGCGGCCCGCCGAAATGGCCGGTTTGGGCATAGTTGCCCAGCAGCACCAGCGTCATGCAGGTGAGAAAGCCGGTATCTTCCATACCGGCCAGATCGCGCGGAGACACCAGCGGTTGTCCCGGCGCATGCAAAGTTCCGATCCCTGAAGCCAAAGAAACCCTCCCCTGCGGGAGCCGCAGCCTCTACTGCTTCACCCGCGCTTGAACTTGTGATGATAAAACACTGCGCGGGAAAACGGGCCGGCGATGCTGGCGCAATCCCGGCCGCCAACTGCACCAGGCTGGTGCACTTGGTATCATAAGGTCATGAAAAGGCCGTCAAAGGCTCGTACTCGAAGGGTGTCGTCTGTCCGCCAGAGTGTCACGATTCCAGCGCAACTGGCAATCGAGGTCGGCCGTGTTGCCAGGAAGAGGCATCTTACGATGAGCCGGGCGCTGGTGGTGCTGGCGCAGCGCGGGCTGGAGGTTGAAGCGGCCGCACGCGATAGTCTCAATGCGACCTACCGCCGCTTTATGTCCGAGACCGATCCCGACCGCAAAGGCGAAGCCGGGAAGGATCTGATCAGGGCAATCTTCGGGAAGGATGCCATTGCCGAAGATTCGATTCTCTAGTCTCCCGCGGCCTGTCTGGGAGCACATTCTTGCCCGCGTAGAGGAGCGTCAGATTTCTCTCCAGGATCTTCGCCGGCTGCAGGATTGGGTAAATGCTGGCCCATGGGCGCCCGCAGGTGATTGGTACAAAGACTTCGGCTCATTCATGATCTGCGGTTCCGGCGAGTTTCCGAAGACTGTGCTGACCGGCGGTATGGCGCCGTTCGGAACTCGAATCGAATAGAAGTCACGCGAGAATGGCCGGCGATGCACCCGCTCGCTTGACACCACCGCCGTTCGCTTGCCATACTCCGGGCGTGATCTGGGAACCGTCTCGCGAGTTCGTTGAGCAGACTAACGTCTGGCGCTTCATGAAGCGGCTTGGGTTCTCCGGGCTGGAAGACTTCCTGGCTTTCAGCCGCGATAATCCCGAACGTTTCTGGGACGAAACCATGCGCGAAATGGGCGTCGAATGGTTCGAACCCTATCACCAGGTGCTCGACGTTTCGCGCGGGCCGGAGTGGGCGCAGTGGTTCGTCGGCGGGCGGCTTAACATCGCTCATAATTGTCTGGACCGTTGGGCGGCATCGGACCGCGTGGCTTGCATTTGGGAGGGCGAAAACGGCGCCACCCGCACCATCACGTTCCGCGAACTGCGGAAGGACGCCAACCGCGTCGCCAATAGCCTGGCGGCGCTCGGTCTCGAACCCGGTGACCGCGTGGCTTTGTGTATGCCCATGGCGCCGGAGATCCTGTCAATTCTCTACGGCTGTTTCAAGGCCGGGCTCACGGTGGTTCCCATCTTCGCGGGCTTCGGACCGGACGCCATTGCGGCGCGCCTGAAAGATTCCGGCGCGCGTGTGATCTTCACGACCGATCACCTCGTGCGCCGCGGCAAGGCTGTCCCGCTGCTGGAAAAAATGCCACGCGGCAGCCGCTCCGTCCGCACCATCGTGGTGGGTGACGGGCCGTTGTTCCCCGATCAGCCGGCCGAAGCGGCAACGGCTTCGCTCGATTCCGAAGCCCGCGCGTTCCTGCTCTACACTTCGGGCACCACCGGCAAACCCAAAGGCGTGGTGCACACGCACGCCGGATGCCTGGCTCAAATGGGAAAGGAGATCTGGCTGGCGTTCGACCACCAGCCGGCCGACCGTTTTTTCTGGCTCTCCGACATCGGCTGGATGATGGGGCCGTGGAGCGTCCTCGGCAATCACTTGTTCGGCGGCGCCATCTTCATGTATGACGGCGCGCCGGATTTTCCCAGTCCCATGCGCCTGTGGGAAATGATCGAGCGCCACGGCATCACCAGTTTCGGAGTCTCCCCGACGGCCATCCGCGTTTTGAGCAGGGCCGCGGGCGATCTGCCCGCCATGTCTTCGCTGCGGCTGCTCGGTTCCACCGGCGAACCGTGGGACGAAGCTTCCTGGCTCTGGTTCTTCGAGCGCGTAGGCCGGCGACGCTGTCCCATCATCAACATTTCCGGCGGCACGGAAATCGTGGGCTGCTTTCTGTTGCCGCTTCCCATTCAGCCGCTCAAGCCCTGCTCGCTGGGCGGGCCCGCGCCCGGAATGGCCACCGAAGTGGTGGATGAAAGCGGCGCGCCGGTGCGGCTACGCAAAGGCTACCTGGTTTGCACCCGCCCATCGCCTTCCATGACGCGCGGCGTCTGGAACGACCCACAGCGCTACCTCGACACCTATTGGTCGCGATTCCCCGGCATGTGGTATCAAGGCGATTGGGCCAGCGTGGATCAAGACGGTCACTGGTTCCTGCACGGGCGGGCCGATGAATCCATGAACGTGGCCGGCCGCAAGGTGGGCCCGGCGGAAGTCGAAGCGGCCATGATGCTGCACCCCGGCGTGGCCGAAGCCGCCGTGATCGGCGTGCCCGACGACATCAAGGGCGAAGCCATTGTCGGCTATGCCGTCGCCAGGCGAGGCGCGATTGTGGATGGTGCGGCCGTCTGCCGCACGGTGGTGGAATCGCTCGGTCCGACGTTCCGGCCGCGAGAGGTGATCGTGGTGGCTGAGTTGCCGAAAACACAGAGCGGGAAAATTGTGCGGAGGCTGATTCGCTGCAAGTACATGGGCGAGCCGCTGGGCGATCTTTCGACTGTGGCGAATCCGTGGGCGCTGGAGTGAGTGTCTCTGGCGTTGTTTCAGCCAGGTAAGACAGGCCACAAAAGGCGATGGCCTGTCCTACTGATCTACGGCTCCAAGAACATCTCGCCGCAAACTGCGTCCCAGTTGGCTTGCGGATAGGCCGCGGCGATGTCTTGCACCGGCACGCCGCCGTCCGCCAGTGTGGCGGCTGGGCCTACTTCTGCGGAAAGCGTGATCTGCAACCGTTCCATTTCGCGCATCAGCCACGGCCATACTTCGGTGCCGCGCAGCAGGTGGCGGAAGTCCATCTCGCCATGGCCCGGAGTCTTGACCCGCAGATACCAGTCGCTCGCCGGCGTGGCCGTCTCCACCACTTCACCGTCCACGGGCGAAAGCACACGCACGTTGGCATTGCGCTTGTGCACCCGGAACGCCGTGCCGTTCACCGCAACTTTCGTGCCCGGCTTCGGCAAGTCCACCGCGTCCGGAACGCCCAGCAGGCGCTGCGCCAGATCGTCCAGCCCAACCGTCACCGTGCCATCCGGCTCTACGCGGGCCCAGGTGTGGCCGCGATGGTAGAAGCGGTCCAGCGGAAATGTCATGCCCATAATCTCTTCTTCCGCGGCATCCGGCTCTGGAACAGGCTGCATCGCGATCAGTTTCGCGTGCATCTCGCACTGCCGGCAATCGAAAGCGTGTGGGCATTCCCGACTTTTGAACTCGCCGGTCAGCACGTGGCGGCACACGCGGTCCTGCGGCGGCAGATCGTGGAAGTCCGCGTGCCAGCGGATGTCCTCCACGTGGTGGTCCGCTATCGCCCGCCGGGAACGCCGGGCGGCCACAATCAGGGTGGCCGCCACAACCGTCAGAACCGTGTAGAAAGCCCCTAAGAATATGATGTGTCCCGCGTTCCAATGAAATCCGTAAATCCAAGGCAACATAATTACTGCCTCCCCGCTATTTCGATTGACTCTTCCAGTTCTTCTTTTTTCACTTCCATCCTCAACATTCGCTCGTCCGGGAAAAGCTGGAAATAGCGGAACGAGAAACTATACACCAGCACGCCATATGCCACTACCGCCAGGAACGTGCCGGTCTCCTGCCAACTCGGTGTGTACCAAAGGAATTTGTCGAAGGAGAGGGTTGGCAGCGCCAGCGTCTGGATCGTCATCACGAACCGGTTCAGGGCCACTCCCAGGCACGCCATGGCCGCCGCCGAAACCAGCCAGCCGCGGCGCCGGCACAGCGCCGACGTCAGAAGAATCAAGGCCGGCGCCAGCCCGAAGACGACGATTTCCGCGAAGAGAATCCACGTGCCGAAGGGATTCCAACTGTAATATTGCCATGCCAGGAAGCCCACCTGCGGCGAAGTCCGGTTGATCCAGATCAGCGTGTCCACGCTCTTGGCGAGCACATAAACCGCCAGCATCAGACCGGAGATGCGGCCCAGCAACTCGAGCACGCCCGGGCGCACCAACCGCTTCTTCGTGATCTTCTCCACCATCCAAGTGGTGAACAGGATGAAGCTGGGGCCCACCGCCGCCGCTGAAATAATGAACAGGAAGAACGTGGAGGGCCACACCGCCAGGCCTTCGCGAAACGCGAACGGCCGGCCCCGCAACACGCCGTACAACCCGCCCAACGACCCCTGGTGGAAGAACGAGAGGAACGTCCCCACGCCCGCCAGTACATAAACCAGCTTGTGCAGCTCAAACTCGAACACCAGAAATGACGGCACTTGCCGAAGCTTGCGGTTTCTCAGCACAATCGGCAGATACTCGATGGCCAGCACCGTCAGGTAACAAGTGATGCAGAAGGTCACTTCCGTCAGCATCGAATGCACATTGGGATACCAGAAGGTGAACCACGCGCGCAGCGGCTGGCCTACATCCACCATCAGCACGCACACCGCGCCGCTGTAGCAGACCAGGCCAATCACCACCGCGCTGTTGATGACGGCTTTCAGCTCGTCCAGCTTCAGGATGTACACCAGGAAACCGGTGAAGAACGCGCCGGCTCCCAACGCGATCACCGTGAGGTCGAGAAAGATCCACAGGCCGAAGGCGAAGCGGTTGTCCATGTTGGTCTGGTTCAAGCCTTTGATCAGGCACAAACCGGCCGAATAAAGCCCAAATGCCAGCAGCGCCACCCACGGCGTCATCCACAAGAGAAACCGGGTGGGGGAGCACCGCCGCACACCGCGTGTCATGAAATCCTTATCCACGGGCGATCTCCTTTCCACTCTGGTCCGGCCGGGGCGCTTGTGCGATCTCCCGCACCCATTCGTGCTGCGACCTGTAATAGACCTTGGTCTCGGTGCCGAGCTTTTCGAGCAGCCGGAAGCTCTCCGGTTCTTTAGCCGCCCGCGCCGGCTCGCTCGAGGCGTTGTTCAGATCGCCAAAGCGGATCGCGCCCGTGGGACAGGCTTCCACGCAGGCCGGGGTGTACTCCACCGGTTCGCCCGCGGGCTTCCCGGCAGCTGCGGCAAGCTGTTTGGCCGCGTGCCATCGCCCGTGGCAGAAATTGCATTTCTCCACGACGCCGCGCATGCGCGGCGTCACGTCGGGATTCAGCGTCTTCTCCATGCCTTTCGGCCAGGCCGGGTCCCACCAGTTGAAGTAACGTGCGTGATACGGGCAGGCCGCCATGCAGTAGCGGCAGCCCAGGCACCGCTGCGGCATCTCTCCCACCACGCCCGTCGCCGGGTCCAGTTCCACCGCCTGTTGCGGGCAGACATGGACGCACGGCGTGTCGTGGTTGCACTGCTGGCACATCACCGGCACAAAGGCGGTGCGATGGTTGGGATATTCCTGCCCGTTATCCACTTTGTAGACCCGCAGCCACGTCAGGCCCTTGCGGTCGTTGGCGCCTTCGTGCGCCGGCGGAACGTTGTTCTCCACGGCGCAGGCCACCATGCAGGCCCCGCAACCGTTGCAGCGGTCCACGTCGATGATCATTCCGTACTTGGCCGGATGAATCGGCTTGGTTTCGGAGATCATGCGCGCACCACCTTTGCCCGGGCGCCCTCGCCGCACACATCCAGCACGGCCGCCCCCGATGCCACCAGCACGGCGCCGCTCGGAACGCTTGCATCGATTCTCACTTCCACGTCGATTCGGCCCGCCAGCGTCTCGAGTACTGCCCGTGCGCCATCCTCCACTCCCGCCGCGCGCGCTTCGTCCGGGTGAATGGCCACCCGGCGAGGCCCAAGTTGCAAATTGGATTCCTGGTAGATTTTGGAAAGCAAAGGCGAGGAAGGCGCTTCCGCGAGCACCGCCACCAGCGGCAGGTCGTTAGCCGAGCCGGCCGTCTGGCGGGTTGTTCCAGCCGCCATCAGCACCGGGCGCTTAGCCGGTTCCACCGCATCCATCCAGCACGCGCCGGTTTGGAGCGCTTTCCAGAAGTCGTCGATTTTCACGTCTTTGACCGCTACCGATTTCCCATCGGCGTACGTGAACAGCGTTCCGCGGCCCGCCTTGTGGATGGCGTCGGCGCGTTCGCGCAGTGTGTCGGCCGCTTCCAGGCCCGCGGCCTTCGAGATCCACTCCTCCGGCTTCACCACGCCTTCTGGCGCCTGGACCAATGGAACCGCCATGCGGAACACGGCCGCCACTGAATCCACGGCCGGCGGAATGTCCTCCGCCACTTCCGGGTAAACCCCTGTCGGCAGCACGTACTGCGTGTGCCGCCCATAGCCTTCGCGCGTCCACCCCAGCGTCACCACCACCGGGTTGTCGCGCACCAGCTTGGGCTCGACGGCGCTCCACGGCAGATAGGCGCCCGGCGCCGATTCATCGATTAGCAACACGCGAATCGACCCATCCGGCACCGACGCCAGATCCACCGCCGGCGCCGCTTTCTTCCACGCGTCCGGCACCGGCGCCTCGCGCCGCGCCACAATAATGCGCCCCAGCGCGCCAAGCGCTTCATTCAACTGCGCGGCCCCCGCCGAGCCCGCGCCGCCCAGTACCAAGGCCGGCCCGTTCTGCTTCAACTCGCTGGCCAGCGCCAGAATCTGCAGCTCCGGAACTCCCGTGGCTTGCGCTGCCGCGGCTGGCCTTTGCCCGCCGAGCGCCAGCAGGATCCCTTGCCCCAGGGCTTCGTCCGAACCCGGTTTGATCCGCAGCCACTGGTCGGCCATGGCCGCCGTGCGCGATTCCACGGCTTCCGCCTGGATCAAATGAAAGCCCGGGCGCGCCGCGATCACGTTGCCCGGCGTGCCCCAGTTCTCGAGCAGCGGCACGCCCAGGCTCAAGACCGTGCGGGCCTTGGAAAGGTCGATGGCCGAGTCGCCCGCATCGCCGGCCGCCACGTACACTCCGTTCTTCACAGCCGCCATGGCCCGGCGGTAAGTCCACGAGGCCGTCCGACCCGGCCGCAAGTCGAGCACTGCGACGTGTTCGGCCGCGCCCAGGCGTGCTATGGCTGCGGCCACGGCCGCCGCGGCCTCTTGTACTGGTCCGCGAGTGACGCGCGCCGGATGATACGGCAGGTGATGCCCCGCCAGGCCATAAGCACACATGGCTCCGTGGCTCAGCGGGTGCCCGGCCACTCCCGCCAGCGAGACCGGCTGTTCCGCCACCGAGCGCGCCCGCACCGCGCAGCCTGCCTGGCATAACGCGCAGTTGGTGTACCTGGCGGTGATCGCGCCGCGCGCCGGCCGCGGAATTCCCGGCCAGTTTTCCGACCACAACGCCGTATCCGTGACCAGCCTCCACGGAGCCGGAGTCATCAGGATGCCCACGGCCGAGCCGCCTGCAAACAACAGTATGTCTCTGCGAGTGGTTTTCATTTGTGGCAGTCCAGGCAACTGTGTTCCATCCCCTTGGCGCGATGGCAATCCACGCAGTCCGCCATTTTCATTCCGTGGTTGGTGCCGCTAACCTTCCAGATATCCGCCGAATAACCGCTGATCCGGTCCTCCCGATACGGCCGCAGGGAATCGCTCGAGCCGGTCGAGCCGTGGCAGCTCTCGCAGCTCATCCCGGCCCGTTTCACGTGCTCGCTGTGGGAAAAGAAAACGTTCTCCGGCTGCCGCGCGTAGTCCGCCCACTGCGGCTCGCGGTTGGGCGTTACATATTGATCGATGAAGTTTTTCTCGGCCGCCGTGGTCCCCATGGCCGCGGCATGGCAGCCGGAGCATTTGTCGAGCGTGGGAATGCCCGCGAACGTTCCGTCTTCGCGGAATGCGTGGCAATCGTCGCATTTGGCGCCGGCCTTCTCCGCGTGGACCTTATGACTGAAGTCCACCGGTTGCGGCCGGCGCTGATTAATGGCGTAAGGAAAGCCGACCCAGCCCACGCCCAGGGCGATCAGCGCTCCAGCCAGAAACGGGATTTTTCCGCGTATCGTCACGGCTTCATTTCCTGGAAAAGAATTCGTAAAACAGCCCCAGCATCTGATCGCGCTCCAGACGCCCCGCCAGACCCGAGGCAAACATTCCGCCGTCGGCCGCGCAGCCGGTTTGCTGCTGCAGGTACTGGTTGATCCTCTTTTGCTCCTGCTCCATCCACGCGCGCGCTTCCTCGCCATCCATCAGGTCGGACAGCGTTCCGGGCTGCGGCTGCCCTTCGAATAACCAGCCGCGGGTGTACGGCTCGGCCGTCAGGCGGTCCGGGTTCGCGCGCAAATACAGGTTGCAGCCCGTGAGCAGAAAAGGGTTCGGAAAGACCACTTGCAGATCCATCCCCGCCACCGTCAGCACCGCCGCCGCCCGATGCACGCCCTTTTGCCAGATGTAGCTGATGCGCTCCACCGTGCCCAGAACACGGCTCAAGAAGCCGTCGATGCCCACGTGGCAAATTCCGTCCTCGCCCACGTCCAGCCACATATGATTGCTGGAATAGCGAAGCCAGCCGGGAAACTCGACGCCGTCCACGTCCGCCGCTGCCAGTTCCGGATGCGCCATCGCCCGGTACAAATCGCAATACCGGTAGCTATCGTTCCCGCACCGGGAGAGCAGCGACTCGCTGTAGGGCACCAGCTTCATGACCGATGCCGCCCCGCAATACTGCATCAGCGATTCCCGCAAGTACGGGCACGGCCCGCAGGCTGTTTTCCCGGCCGCCTCCGGCTGCTGCTGCCAGATGGGGCACGAACCGTGTTCCGCGGAGGAACACTTGTCCTCAGTCCGATTGGCTCGCGCCAAAGGAATCAGCTTGCGAACCGTGGCCGTCCCGCAATACTTGACCTCGGTCTCTTTCAGGAACGGGCAGGTCATGGAAGCTACCGCTTTTCTTTCTTCCCTAGCTCCTCGCCGCCATCGGCCATGGTAACGCCGAGCGTGGGGACGTGGAACGCGTGCCCGTCGTACGAAGCAGCCAGATTGGCCACTTCGCCATCAAGCCTGGACAGCGCCGTTTTCTTTTTCCGTTTGGCGGCCAGTTCCTGCGCAACGCCGATACCCACGGCGACGCAGCAAATCAGAGTAACCAGCCCCAGTGCGATGTTGGTGATTGTCAGCCAGTATGTCGATGGATCGCTCATCAGGATACATCTCCTTTCAGCAGTCATAGTGCAAGAAGGGGGCCACGCACAAAAGAAGAGAGTTGCAGCCAACGAGTTATCGTTTATGTGGGAAATCCAGACAGAAAAGTCTGAACTTCGGACAGGGTGCCGCGCGGCTTCGTTCCACTCGCGACCAGCTTGGTCTTGTCCGCACGCTGTCCCGTTGCACGTTGCACCGGGTCCGTTGCTGTCACATAATAGGCGGATACCGCCTTTCATCAGCATGATTCCGAGGTAGCCGGCAATGGTATGTCCTGGGTGTAATGCCGACAATCCCGACAACGTACGATTCTGCCACCAGTGTGGGCGTTCCCTCCAGGCGGCCGATGACGCGCAGACCGTCATGCTCGGCGGCTCCACCACCGGTTTCGGTCCACCGCAGGGCGCATCGCAATCCGCCACCTGGGCGATGCCCGCGGCTTCCGGGGCACGCCCCGTCATGCCCACCAACCTGGCGCCGGGCACGGCTTTCGGGAGCCGCTATCGCATCGAGGCGCTGCTCGGCGAAGGAGGCATGGGCGCGGTCTACAAGGCCTACGACACCGAGCTCGGCCGCACCGTCGCGCTGAAACTGGTCCGGCCCGAACTGGCCACCAGCCCGCAGACCATGCAGCGCTTCAAGCAAGAGTTGCTGCTTGCCAGCAAGATCTCGCACAAGAATATCCTGCGCATTCACGATCTGGGCGATGCCGGCGGCGTCAAGTTCATCACCATGGCTCTGGTGGAAGGCACGGATCTTTCCGGCCTCATCGAAAAAAACGGCCGCCTGCCTTTCGACCGTGCCATGAAGTACACCCGCCAGTTATGCTCGGCCCTCGAAGCCGCGCACAACGAGGGTGTGGTCCACCGCGACCTCAAACCGCAGAACATCCTGATCGATCAGGCCGACAATATTTACGTCTCCGATTTCGGCCTGGCCAAATCGCTCGAATCGGAAGCCACCATGATGACGCGGACGGGCCAGATTCTGGGCACCCCGCGCTACATGTCTCCGGAGCAGGTGGAAGCCCGCGAAGTGGATCATCGCGCCGACATCTACTCCATGGGGCTGATCATCTACGAGATGTTCACGGCGGATATTCCCTTCCGCGGCGAATCCGCGATGCAGCTCATGTACCAGCGCGTCACCGCCGCGCCGCAGGATCCGCGGACCATCTTCCCGGAGATGCCGGATTACCTCGCCAATATCATTCTGAAGTGCCTGGAGCGCGACCCGGCCAAACGTTACCAAAGCGCTCGCGAAGTGCTGGACGATCTGGACGCGCAAAACATTCCCGCGCTCAGCCCCTCCGCCACGACCACCACCACGACGGCCACAGCCACCACCACTTCCGCGCCCAAACCCAAACCCGGCTCCGCTACCATTAGCATCGAAATCCCTAAGCCCACCGGGCGCTGGGGCATGATTATGGGCGGTCTGGCGCTGGCGGTGGCGCTGATCTTTGCGATCCCCGCGACGCGTCATCTGATCCTGGGCACGGCTCCCAGCCAGCCCACGCATTATATTGCGATCCTGCCCGTCAACTACCAGGGAGATCAGTCGTTCAGCTATATTGGCGACGGCGTAGGGGACACTCTCGCGGCCAAGCTCGCCGGGCTGAAAAACGTGTACGTCTCCAGCGGCCGGAGCGTCGAGACCGCCGCTACGAAATTCAAGGACGACAAGGATAAGGATGACAAAATCGCCAAGATGCTGGGCGTCACCATTCTGGCCCGCACCACGGTGCAGGTATCGGGCGACCAGGTTTCCGTGATCGTCTCCATGGACAAGGTAGGAAAGGGCGGCGGCAATCTTATCAAAGGCCAGAAAGACGGCTTGCGCCAGAATCTGATTACTCTCGAAGACGAGGCCTTCAATGTGCTGGTTGGCGGACTGCAGATCAACCGGACCAAGGAGGAGTTAGCGCGCACCGGCGCCCGGCCAACCGATAGCAGCGAGGCCTACGACGCCTATTTGCGCGGCCGCAATCTGCTGCGCGTCAAGCGCGATCCGGACAGCCTGAAGACCGCCCTCGACTTTTTTGACAAAGCCATCCAGGGCGACCCCCGCTTTGCTCTGGCACTCGCCGGCCGCGCGGATGCCTGCCTGTTCATGTACGACGCGACCAAAGATTCGTCGTGGACGGAGAAGGCCCTGACGGCTGCCCAGGCCGCCGAGGGCATCAACCCCAGCCTGCCGGAGGTGCACACATCTCTCGGAAGTATTTACACCGCGACCGGAAAGAGTCAACAGGCCATCTCCGAGTTGCAGCAGGCCCTCGACCTGGTCCCCACTTCGGACGATTGCATGCGCCGGCTTGGAGTGGCTTATGCCGCGGCCGGCAACCAGCCAAAGGCCATCGAGGAATATCTGAAGGCCACTGAAACCAATAAGTATCTTTGGTTGAACTTTAACTTTTTGGGAGGCGCGTACACCAGCGGTGGGCAGTATGACAAGGCGCTTGCCGCGTTTCTGCAGGTCACCAGGCTGGAGCCCGACATCGCCACCGGCTATGCCAACATGGGCACTGTCTATCTGGCACAGGACAAGTGGAGCGACTGCATCGGGGAGTATGAGAGGGCCATTTCCATCAACCCGCAAAACCCGCTCTATTATTCCAACCGCGGCGTCGCGTATTTCCGGCTTGGGCGCTATCCCGAATCCATCAAGGATTTCGAAAAGGCCGTCGAGCTGAGCCCCAACGACGCCCGCATGCGCGTCAACCTGGCCGATGCCTACCGCGTTTCCGGCCAAACCGCCAAGGCCGCGAGCGCCTACGACGAAGCCATCAAACTCGCCGCGAAGAGCCTTCAGGTCAACCCCCAGGATTCCGATGCCCTCGGTACCCAGGCGATCGCCTACGCCAAGACCGGCAACCAAGCCACGGCTTTGCAATTGATCCAACGCGCCCGCCAGATCAAGCGTGACGCCACCCTTCTCATGTTTCGTGAGGCCACCATCTATGCCCTCGCCGGCAACACGGCCGGCGCCATCTCCAGCCTGCGCCAGGCTCTACAGAACAATTACTCGCTCGGCGAGATCAATAGCGACCCCGAACTGGCCAGCTTGCGCAAGACCCCGGAATTCGCGCAACTGTTACAAGAATTCAGTAAGAAAGCACCGAAATAAACCTTTGGTTCTAGTACTTGGCAGGCCTGTATTTTCTTTCGATAGTAAACTTTCAGTTGACTCGGCTAAGGCCTCTGCGTAACCATAAATTGGTAGGTCCTGGGTACCGGGGGGTAACCAAGTGATGTTGAGTAAACGCTGGGTAGCAACGTCTGGGATGCTGGCGTATTTGACCGCGTCGGCGTGGGCGGGAACCATGCAAGATCCCGCGGCGTGGATCGACCAGGGCAGTGGAAGCCTGCCACTTACCACGCTGGGCAATTTCAGCCCCTGCGGCGACCCCATCGAGTCCCCGTGCACCGGTCTGGTGGCTCTCTACAACAATACCGGAAGCCTGGTCACGTCCCTTACTCTGAAGACCGAAATCGATCCCGGCCTCACCTTCCTCACTGTCAACTCGACCACCGTTTCACTCGATGGCATCGATTTCAATTGTGACAATGAGAGCTCGGGCAATCCCTTTTTCGTGAATTGCGGCTTCAGCTATAACGGCAGCTATGTCGATCCCAGTACCCACGACACCGTCGGGTTGCTCAGCATCATGTTCTACGGGGTGTTACCCGGACAAATTGGCCCCGCCGATTTGGTGGGACTGCACGAGGGCATACCGGCGCTGCCTTCGCGCTGCGCCGGCACTCCCGACGGGCCCACCTGCACCGATATCGGCCACTTCGAGCTCAATTTTCTCGGGCTTTTGACAGTCGACGGCTGGACCGACGGGTCTGCCGACGACATTTTCCTGGGCGGCACGACACCGACTTTCGATCAACCCGGCTACAACGACGTGGGTGCCCCGGAGCCCGGCACATCTGCGTTGCTGGCGGCCGGTTTGCTTGCCTTCGGCCTGCTCTCGCGCCGGAATTATTTTTCCCGCAGCAGCCGGTCGTAAACTTCCCGCTTGGATAGTCCGCGCTTGCGGGCCACCTGTTTGATGGCGTCCATGCGCGCCGTGCCCGCCTCGACCAGCGCCGCCACGGCTCGTTCCACCGGCGTATCGTCCGGCGCCGGCCCCACCGCCCGGCCGATCAGCAGCGTGAATTCGCCCTTCACGCTGTCGCGCGCCGCCAGTTGCGCCCGCACTTCTTGCGCCGTGCCCCGCAGAAACTCTTCGTGGATCTTGGTCAGTTCGCGCGCCACCACCACGGGCCTCGGCCCCAGCGTTCGCTCCACGGCCTCCAGCGCTTCCAGGATGCGGTGCGGCGCTTCATAGAAGATCAGTGTGGCGTGCTCCTCCGCCCGCGCTTCCAGCGCCTTGGCCCGCTGCCCCGGTTTGGAGGGCAGAAACCCTCCGAAATAGAACGAATCGGTGGGAAGTCCGGAACCGGCCAGCGCCGCCAGCGCCGCCGAAGCGCCCGGCACCGGCTCCACGGGAACTCCCAGCCCGATGGCTGCCCGCACCAGTCGGTATCCCGGGTCGGACACCAGCGGCATCCCCGCGTCGCTCACCAGTGCCACGGTCGCGCCCGCCGCCATTCGCGAAGCCAGTTCCACCGCGCGCTCCGTTTCGTTGTGTTCGTGGTAGCTCACGGTGGCCTTGGAGATCTGGTAGTGGTCCAGCAGTTTGCGAGTCTGCCGCGTGTCCTCGCACGCAATCAGATCGGCCTCCCGCAGAACCCGCACCGCGCGGTAGGTGATGTCTTCCATGTTGCCGATGGGTGTCGCCACCAGATAGAGCTTGCCGGCCATGCTTTGAGTGTGGCACAGGTTCGCCACTCCGCCAGGAGTCTGCCTCAACAGGGCAGTAAGGCTCTAGGCCAGCCCCGAGCGCTCCAGCAGCGCCCGCGGATCGGGCTCGCGGCCCATGAAATCGCGATATAGTTCAGCGGGATCTTCGCTGTCGCCTTTAGCCAGGATCTTCTCGCGAAACTCGCGGCCGGTTTCCGGGCTGAAGATGCCGTGCTCGCGGAAGCGCGTGAAGGCGTCGGCGTCCAGCACTTCCGCCCACTTGTAGGAATAGTAGGCCGCACCATAACCCACCGGGCTCGCGAACAGATGGCTGAAGGCGGCGATCATGGCATGCCACGGCGGCAACGGCGCGGGACTGTATTCGTCCAGCACGCGGCGCGTGTACTCCACCACATCGCCGTCGCGGTCCGGCGAGTAGACGCGGTGCAGCAACAAGTCCACGAAGCCGAAGCTCAGTTGGCGCATCTGCGCGTTAGCGGCGCGGAAGGTGCGGGCGCGCTTCATTTTCTGAAACAGATCCTCGGGCACCAGATCGCCGGTTTCCCAATGGCGCGCGAAGAGGTCCAGGGCGGCGCGCTCCCAACACCAGTTCTCCATAATCTGCGAGGGCAACTCGACGAAGTCCCAGGCCACGCTGGTGCCTGCCATGGAGCGAATCTCCACGCGGCTGAGCAGCAGGTGCAGCAGATGTCCGAACTCGTGAAAGATGGTCTCGACGTCGCGGTGGGTGAGCAGCGCGGGCTTGCCGCCGACGGGTTGGCTCAGATTGCCGCAGATCAGGCCCAGGTGCGGCTCGAAGCGGCCATCCCGGGTCGGACCGCCGGTGATGAACCCATCCATCCAGGCGCCACCGCGCTTGTTTTCGCGCGGATACCAGTCGGCGTAAAAGCCGCCTAAGAGCTCGCCGCTGGCATCGTGGACGTTGTAGTAGCGGACCACCGAATCCCAGGCCGGGACGCCCGTCTCCTGGGTGACGCGGATGCCGTAGAGCCGGCGTACCAGTTCAAACATGCCGGCCACGACGCTTTCCAGCGGGAAGTAAGGCCGCAGGGTTTCTTCGTCGAAATCGTAGAGCGCGGCGCGCTGTTTCTCGGCGTAGTAGGCGACGTCCCAGGGTTCGAGTTCGGGCGCACTGGGGCCTTCAAGCGAGCGGCGGAATTCGAACAGCTCGCGATTTTCCTCGCGGAAGCGGCGCTCGGTTTTGATCTTGAGGTCTTCGAGAAACGCGGTGGCGTGCGCTCCGTTGTGGGCCATGCGGTCTTCGAGCACCAGGTCGGCAAAATCGTCAAAGCCCAGCAGGCGGGCTTTTTCGCGCCGCAGTTCCAGGATGCGGTTGATCAGCGGGCGGTTGTCGCGCCCTTCCTCGGTGGAGCGCGTTGCGAAGGCCTGGTAGACCTGCCGGCGCACCACGGGATTGTCGAGATAGGTCATCACCGCCAGGTAATCGGGGGCCTGGAGGGTGAAGCGGAAGCCCTCGATACCCTTGTGTTGAGCGCTTTCGCGCGCCGCGGCGATGGCGCTGGGAGGCAGACCGGCGAGCTCGGCCTCGGTCGCGATGGTCCATTCGAAGGCGTTGGTGGAATCGAGCACGTTTTCCGAAAATTTGGTGGTCATCCGGGTCAGTTCGACATCGATCTCTTCGAGGTGCTTTTTGCCGGCGGGGTCGAGGTCGGCGCCATGGCGGCGGAAGGTGTCGATGGTTTTATCGAGGAAGCGGCGGCGCACGCGGCCCGCGGCCTGAGCTTCGGGGGTCTCCGCATAAGCCTTTATGGCGCGCCACAATCCTGCGTCCAGCGGGATGCCAGAGTAGAACGCGCTGACTTCCGGCTGAACCACGTTGAAGGCGGCGCGCAGTTCGGGGTAGGTAGCCACGGCTTCCAGGTGGCGAACCACCGACATGGCCCAATCGAGCGGTTCGGTGAACCGGTCCAGCGCCGCCATGGTGTTCGAGAAGGTGCGCGGGCCGGGTTCGCCATCGATGGCGGCCAGCCGTTGGCGGGCTTCGAGCAACAGTTGGGCGCAGGCCGGTTGGACGTGGGCGGCCTGAATGCGGTCGAAGGGAATGCGGAACTGGACCGAAAGGAGCGGGTTGGTGGGCGAAGGATACGACATCCTAACCAGCGTACCAGCAGCGGGGTGCTGCAATGTGGTTACCATAGAGAGTACATGCATCCCGAAGCAATGGAGGGCCCCAGTCGCATCCCGCCGGATCAGCGGGTGAACCTGTTTGCCCTGGTCATGTACATACCCGGCCCGCTGGGAATCTTTCTGGATGACCTGCGCCGTGAGCTGGCTCCGCGCTGCAACCCGCACGCGCACATAAGCGTGTTGCCGCCACGGCCGCTGTCGGTGGGATGGGAAGCGGCCCGCGGGCAGGCCCGCGCCCTGACGGAAAGCTGGCCCGCCTTCGACATTGAGCTGACCGGCATCCAGGTTTTCCCCGTGACTGAGGTAATTTACATCGAGTTGGGTGCGGGAGCCGGCGAGTTGCGGCGCATGCACGCGGCCATAAACGGCGGCCCGCTGGAATTTCCGGAGCCATTCCCCTACTATCCGCACATCACGCTGGCGCAGGAGCTTCCGCACGAGCAGATGGCGGCTGCCGAAGAGTTGGCGCGGCGGCGCTGGCGCGAATTCGAGGGGGAACGGAGGTTCCGGGCGGCCAAGGCCACCTTTGTGCAAAACACACTGGGAAACTGCTGGATCGACTTGGCCGAGTATTCGTTAAGGAAAACTTAGCGAAAATTTGAGATCTCTCTC
Organism: Bryobacterales bacterium; assembly: GCA_963842505.1. GTDB lineage: Bacteria > Acidobacteriota > Terriglobia > Bryobacterales > Bryobacteraceae > PALSA-129. The sequence continues at coordinate 530,601 of CAWJGZ010000001.1, read as the reverse complement.
TCCCAAACGCAACTATCCCATTCACTGCGCAACGCCGATATAGGGAATTGAAGCGTCCGTCCGGCGGTGCGCTCCAGGACAAATATTCGTGGAAACTGTCGCGGTATGTGATACGGAGCCGATTGCCATCGAAGGCTTGCGAAGCCTGTTGGAATCCGCGGAGGGCTTGCGCGTAGTCGCTGCCGAGAGCTCGTTAGTGGAAGGAATGGATGCGGCGCGCGATCTGCAGCCATCCATTCTAGTGGTGGACAAGAACTTTGGCGCGCACGCGGTGGAGGACTGCGTCAAGGTCTTGCACAGGGGCGGCGCGCAGACCGCCGTAGTGGTTTGGGGCGGGACAATACCGGAAGGGGAAGCGCTGCGGTTCCTGCAGGCAGGCGCGGCGGGGGTGATTCGCAAGTCGGCGTCTCTGCAATCGCTTTTGAGCTGCCTGCGGACGGTGGCGGCCGGCACGACGTGGATGGAAGAAGATCTCCTGCAGGAGCCGGAGCGTCCGGTGCGGCTGGCGCGTAGCCCGCTGACGGTGCGGGAGTTGCAGGTGATGGAACTGGTGGAGCGGGGGATGAAGAATAAGGATATCGGGACGTCGCTGGGCATCCGGACGGGCACGGTGAAGATCCACCTGAAGCACATCTTTGAGAAGACCGGCATCCGCGGGCGGTACGGGCTGGCCCTGTCGGGCTTGAAGGAAAAGGGCCTGCTTTCGATGACGGTGCCGGATGTGATGTCGCCGATCAGAAGCCAGTGAGTTAGCGGCCCCTTGCAGTCAGGGAACTATTCCAACACCTCAACGTCATAGACCAAAAGGGCGTTGGGCGAAATCACGAAGCGGCGCTTGCCGGGGGTTTCGGGCGGGTAAAGGCCGGCGCGGCCATAGCCCAGGGAAGCTGGCACGATGACCACGCGACGCTCGCCCGGCCGCATGGCGGCGATCGCGCGATCCAGCCCGGGGTTGAGTTTGGTCTTACCCGGTTCCACGGTGAAAACCTGCGGCGGGTCGATAAAGCCGGGAACGCCGCGCTCGCCGCTCGCAAAGGAGATGTCCTCGAGCGGCGGACCGACACGCCCCAGCACGTCCCCCGCGTAGCGGACTTCCCTTCCGCGATAGCGTACGCGCAACGAGGCGGTGGCCGCGGAAATGTCTCCCGCCGCGGCCGGCACGGCCTTGTCGCCTGCTGCCGGCGGCGGCGCGGCCAGCCGTTCCGTCAGCACGCCGCCGTCGGGGCCGGTGGCGTTCGGATAGTTGGTGGCGATCCAGTCGCGCTCCGCCAGGCGCTTCTTTTCAGTGTGCTCGGCGGCGCGCTGCACGGCCGCCTGAAGGAGGGCGTGGAAGGACTCCGTGGTGGGGTGGAAGGCCTCGGCCTTCGCACCGACGCGCAGAATGCGCACGCTCTCCATCACGTCGCCCTGCACGATGCGCATCACGACGTCCAGGCCTTCCACGACATCGCCGAAGACTGTGAAATCGCCGTCGAGGTAGGAGCGGTCGCCCAGCATGATGCAGAACTGAGAAGCATTGGTGCCGGGCCCGCTGTTGGCGAAGTTCAGCGCGCCGGCGTGATTGTGGCTCAGCCTGGCGTGGATCTCGTTGGGGAAGGTGTAGCCGGGATTCCTGGCGCGATCCGACTGCGGAATGCCGGTCTGAATAACGTGGCCGGGCACCACGCGATGGTAGACGGACCCGTCGTAAAAGGGCCGGCCCAGGTCGAAGGCGGCGTTGGCGATGGTGCCCTCGGCCAGACCCACAAAGTTGGCGACGGCCAGTGGCGTTAGATCGGGCTCAAGCCGCGCGACGATGAGCCCCTTGGAAGTGCGGATCTCCGCATACAAGCCGTCCGGGCGCGGCGCCTGGTTGGGTGCGGCCAGGAGCAGGGCCGCGGCCCACATTGTCAGCAAGTGCATCGAGATCCATGGTACTACCGCTCGGTTCAGGCGCCGCGCGGCATGCAGACGATCGCCGGCACACGAATCAGGCGGCGGAGCGCAAGGCCAGCACGGCGTTGAGGCCGCCGAAGGCGAAGGAGTTTGAGAGCGCGTACTCCACCTGGGCGGCGCGGGCGTGGTTGGGGATGACGTCGAGGTCGCATTCCGGGTCGGGTTGGCTGAAATTGGCGGTGGGCGGGAGGATGCCGTCACGCAGGGCCACGATGGTGGCCAGACATTCCAGAGCGGCGGCAGCGCCCAGCGCGTGGCCGTGCATGCTCTTGGTGGAGCTGACCGGCAGGTCCTTCACGCGGGAACCGAAAACGGCCCGGATGGCGGCGGACTCGGAAATATCGTTGGCCAGCGTGCCCGTGCCGTGGGCGTTGATGTAGCCGATTTGTTCGGGGGCGAGCGCGGCGTCGCGGAGAGCCGCGCGCATGGCGCGGGCCGCGCCTTCGGCGGAGGGTTGGGTGATGTGGGAGGCGTCGGCGGACATGCCGAAGCCGACGATTTCGGCGTGAATGCGGGCGCCGCGGGCGCGGGCGGCTTCGAGCGGTTCCAGCACGAACATGCCGGCGCCTTCCCCGAGGATCATGCCGTGACGGTCCTTGGAAAACGGGCGGCAGGTATCGGGAGAAACCACGCGCATGGCTTCCCAGGCTTTGAGGATGCCGAAACTGAAAGGAGCTTCGCTGCCGCCGGCGATCGCGAGCGGCGCCGCGCCGGAGCGGATCATCCAATATGCCTGTCCGATGGCATGGGCGGCCGACGAACAGGCGGTGGAAATGGTGAAGCTGGGGCCGGTGACGCCGAACTCCATGGAGATGTGGGAAGCGCCGGCGTTGGCCATGGTCTTGGGGATGGTGAGCGGGTGCACGCGATTGCGGCCCAGTTTGTAAACTTCCTGAAAGCCGATGTCCTCGGTGGATTGGCCGCCGACGCAGGAGCCCGTGATGATGGCGGCGTTTTCGCGCAGCTCGGGCGTCCATGGAGGGGCGGCGTCGGCGACGGCTTCGCGCGCGGCGATGACGGCAAACTGGGCGAAGCGGTCGATGAAATCGGCGCGCCGATCGTCGAAATACGGAGTGTGGGAGTAATCCGGGACCTCGGCGCCGTTCTGGAAACGGAACTGCGACATGTCGGTGGAGCGGATGGGGCCGATGGCCGAGCGGCCGGAGCTGATGGCGGCGGCGAATTCGGATGCATTGCGGCCGAGCGCACAAATGGCGCCGGCGCCGGTGATGGCGACGCGCACCATGGCTACTGGGCCGCCGGGGGGCCGGAGACTTTATCGGCGATCAGTTTGTCGATGCCCTCGCACATCTGGCGCACGTTGCGGACGGAACGCACGGCGTCGTCCGGGATGCTGATCTCGAACTCGTTTTCCAGGGCGAAGAGGATTTCGACGGCATCCATGGAATCGATATTCAACTGGGCGAAGTCGCTATCGATGGTAACGGTTTCGGGGGGAATGCGCTTGGAGGTGGAGATCACCTTCAGAACGCGTTGAATCAAATCGTCGGACATATCAAGTGACTTATCGTCTCAAAAACGTAACCGCGATCGAGGAGCATGGGAACCAGGCTGCGTACCGCATCTAATGTAACGCCGATGTCGGGTCTGACGCCCAACTCCCGCCCGTCGTGAAGACACAGGATAGCGCCATTTGAGACGCGGTTCGCCAGGCGGTCCACAACGGCGCCGGCCGGCAGTTTCCAATCACCGCCGATGGCCGTCCACATGACGCCGGTGAGCGAGAGCCGGCGCTGGGCGCGCCGCATGCCGAACCATCGCACGCCGAACGGGGCGCGGAACCAGGCGGGGGTGACGCCGGTGTGGGATTGGATGGTCTGCTGGGCGTGGCGGAGGTCCTGCTCGATGAAGCACGGCGAACGGAAGCAGAAGAGCGGATGGGTCTGGCTGTGATTGCCAATAGAGTGGCCGGCCGCGGCGACTTCGCGGGCCACGGCGGGCAGGCGTTCGACATTGGCGCCGCACTGGAAGAACGTGGCGGGGACTTTGTGGCGGGCGAGGATTTCGAGCAGTTGGGGCGTGCTCTCGCTGGGGCCGTCGTCAAAAGTGAGGGCGATGGCGCGCCGCGCGGGATTGCCGCGCCAGAAGGAAGGACCGAAGACCGAGGAAGAGCGGCCGCGGACAGCCCAAGCCAGGAAGGAACCGGCGGCCAGAGCGCCGGCAGTGCCAATGGGCAAAGGGTCCATGAGAGTTTATTGTAACCAGGGAGGGGTAAAGGTAAACGGCCTGCGCGCCACCAGCGGGTTTCGGCGACGATCCGGCCAAGTGGGTGGTTTCCGTATTGGCCGCCGCTCCGCCTGGGAGCCGACTGGAGGGCGTCACCCTTCGGAGCCTGGCCACGGAGCAGGAAGGTCTTTGGGTACGATCCGCGCCCGCGGATCGAGCACCAGGCGGATAGCATGGGTGACGTCGGGGGCGCGCCAATCGGGGCTGCAGGTTTGCTGCGGGCCGTAGCCTGTCATCACCAGGATGGTGCGCGTGCCGGCGCGGCGGCCGCATTCGATGTCGGCGGTTTTGTCTCCAATGAAGTAAGAACGCGGTAAGTCGATTGGGAAATCGCGCGCGGCCTGGAAGACCATGCCGGGTTCGGGCTTGCGGCAATCCGATGGGGTGCCGGGAGCATCGGGGCAGAAATAGCAGGCGTCGATCAGGCCGGGGCCGATTTCGGCCAGCACCCGCGCTTGCACGGCATGGTATTGCGCTTCGGTGAAGTACCCGCGGCTAATGCCGCTCTGGTTGGTGAGAATAAAGGTCAGGAAGCCGGCGGCTTTCAACTCGCGGAGCGCTGCTGGAACACCGGGATAGAGGCGCACCTGGCGCGGGTCGGCGCAGTAGCCGACTTCTTCCATGAGGGTGCCGTCGCGGTCGAAAAAAACGGCGGGTTGCGGGCTCATGGGGCGGAAAACGTGGCGGCCAGTTCGGCCGCGGTGACCGTCGCGGTGCCGAGTTTGCCGACGGCGATTCCGCTGGCGCGGTTGGCCAGGTCGGCCGCTTCTGCTGGCCGGGCGCCGGCGGCCAACGCCAGCGTGAGGACCGCGATGGCGGTGTCGCCGGCGCCGGAAACATCGAAGATGGCTTGAGCGCGAGTGGGCGTGTGGCGCGGCGCGGCATCGCCTTCCAGGAGCAGCATGCCGTGCTCGCCGAGAGTGATCAGCAGGCTGCCCGCGTTCCACAACTGGCGCAGGCGGCGGCCGGCTTCGAGCAGGGCCCGATCATCGAGCACCGGCGTGACTGGCTCGGAGGGGGGAAGGCCGGCGGCCAGAAAGGCTTCGGCGCGGTTGGGCTTGACGGCGGTGGCGCCGCGCCAGGTAAGCGAGGTGTAGGGGTGCGGATCGACCGTCAGGATTTTCCCGTGAGTGCGCGCGGCTTCGCTGATGCGATCGGCCAGCGGCTGCGTGAGGAAGCCCTTACCGTAGTCGGCGACCACGATGGCGTCGATCGCCGGAATCATGCGGTCCAGGTCCGCCATGGCGCGCTCGACGTGCGCCGCCGGGGAAGCCGGCCTGCGTTCGCGATCGACCCTTACCACCTGCTGGTTGCGGGCGATGATCCGGGTCTTCACTATGGTGGAAAAAGCGGCGTCTTGTTGGACGCCGGAAGTATCGATGCCGGCGGCCTGGAGCAGATCGAGCAGCCGGCGGCCCGACTGGTCCGTGCCGGCGATCCCCAGCACGGCCACGTGGTTCGAAAACTCGCGGACGTTGCGTGCGACGTTGGCCGCTCCGCCGGGATAATACGATTCGCCGCTGACGTTGACCACCGGGACCGGCGCTTCGGGCGAGATCCGCGAGACCTTGCCCCAGATGAATTCGTCCAGCATCAAGTCACCCACCACCAGAATGTGCTGGGCGGGGAATGCGGCCATCAGGCCACGGAGCGGCGCGGTATGCGAATCAATTGGCATGGGGAGAGTGCACTGGGCGGGCGGCTTCGCCGGACTGCAGCGCTCCGGCGTCGGTTGCGGGCGCGGCGGGCTTCCGCCCCACCACGATCAGCGAGAGTGCCGGCCAGGGCATCAGGCGATCCAGGCGGCGCCACAGCCAGACGGTCTTGTCGAAGACTTTCAACACGGGCTTACTAATCCTGCGGGAACCCAGCAGCCTGCTATAGGCGAACCAGGGCGGCGTGCCGGCCTTATTGAAGCCGATCAATTTGTCCACCAGGAAGCCCTGTGATTCCATCAGGCGGCACGCGTCGGCAACGGCATAGCGGCGCTTATGGCCGAGGCTCTGGTCCAGGGTTCCGAAGAGCTTGGGGCCGCGCGGCACCAGCACGATCAGGGTGCCGCCGGGTTTCAGAGTGGTCGAGAGGGAACGCACTACGCGTTCCGGGAAGTCGAGATACTCGAGCACGTTGATGCAGAGTACGGTATCGAAGCAGTTTTCCAGGCCGGCGAAATCCTGCGGGACTTCCGGATCGATACGCTGAACCACCACGTTGGGCGTGCGCAGGAAGCGATTGCGCAAAGCGTGCAGGTGGAGCGGGTCTTTTTCGGCGGCGACATACAGGATGCGGCGGGACATCAGGCGCCCGGCAATGTTACCGATGCCGGCGCCGATTTCGAGCACGGCGTCGCCCACGTGCGGGCGCAGTTCGCGCGCCAGCCAACTCAGGTATTGCGGAGTGCCGGTGAGATTGTCGAGCACTCCGCGGCCGTAGGGGGCGGCATACAGGTCGTCAATCAACCAGAATTTGAGGATGACGCCGAGAGCCTTGAGGCCGTCTTTCCAGCCGATCTTTTTGCCTTCTTCGTAGGTGCGGCCGTGGTAACTGATGGGCACTTCGTAAATGCGGAATTTGCGTTTGGCGCTCTTCATGACGATTTCGGGCTCGAATCCGAAACGGTCGGAGCGGATGGGAATGCTCTTGAGCAGGTCGGTGCGGAAAACCTTGTAACAGGTTTCCATGTCGGTAAGATTGAGGTTGCAGAACATGTTGCAAACCAGCGTGAGGCCCTTGTTGATTGTGGAATGCCAGAAGGGCAGGATCCGGGTTTGCTCGCCGGCCATATAGCGGGAGCCGAAGACGGCATCGGCGTGCCCATCGAGCAAGGGCTTAAGCAGGCGCGGGTACTCCGAGGGATCGTACTCCAGGTCGGCGTCCTGAATGAGCGAAAAATCGCCCGTGGCTTTTTCGATGGCCGTGCGAACGGCGGCGCCCTTGCCGGCGTTGCGTTCATGGCGGAAGAGGCAAATTTGCGGGAAGTCCGCGGCCAGGCGCTGGAGAATTTCCCAGGTGCCGTCGGTCGAACAATCGTCCACGATCACGAGTTCCCGATCCATGTTCTCGGGCAGCCGCGCGCTGACTACCAGCGAAATACACCGCTCCACCACGGTGCGTTCGTTATAAACCGGCATGAGGATCGACAGCTTCATGAATCTATGCAAGTTTAACAAACGGCTCAAGGTTCGGTGCGCCATTGGCAACCGGCCCGCACGCCGCGAGCCATTCTCGCGGAAAACGGAAAAGTACCGGGACTCACGGTCAGATCCTCTGTAACCGCGCCTCCACTGCGCGTTCCCATGTTGCTACACTGGCTGCAAGCTTGGTTTCAGTTCACGCAGTCCAGTTTTCGCTCGGGAGTGCACCGTGCGCATAGCGCTTCTTCAGGTCAACCCTACGGCGGGAGACCTGGAAGGGAACTCTGCGCTGATCCTGCGCGCGGTGCGCGAGGCGCAGTCGCATGGCGTCAACCTGATGGTGACGTCGGAATTGGCGCTGATGGGGTATCTGCCGCGCGACCTGCTGATGAGCGAAGGCTTCGTGCGGCGGGCCTGCGCCAAGTTGACGTCCATGGCGGAGGAACTGCGCGACGCGCCGCCTCTGCTGGTGGGTGTGGCGACGCCCAACCCTTCGGAGATGGGCCGGCCGCTGTTTAACAGCGCGGTGCTCCTGCAAGATGGCGCGCCGGGCGTGGCGTTCCAGAAGATGCTGCTGCCCACTTACGATGTCTTCGACGAAGACCGGTATTTCGAGCCGGCCGCTCCGGGACCGCAGATTCTGGAGTTGGACGGATGGCGGCTGGGCATCAGCATTTGCGAAGACGTCTGGAACGATCGCGATTTCTGGGCGCGGCGCCGCTATCATCACGACCCGGTTGAAGACCTGGCGCAAGCCGGGGCACAGGCGATCATCAACCTTTCGGCTTCTCCATTCACGGTGGGCAAGCAGCAACTACGCGAAAAAATGCTGGAGCACATGGCGCAGAAGTATAGCGTGCCGCTGGTGATTGTGAACCAGGCGGGCGGCAACGACGAGTTGATCTTCGATGGACATAGCGCGGCGTTCGACGCGCAAGGGCGGATGTTCGCGCGGGCCCGCGGGTTCACCGAGGACGTGATAGTGGTTGACCTGGAGCGCTCCACCGGCACGATCGCAGCCGAGGACTTCGCTCCGGAAGCCGAGATCTGGAACGCCCTGGTGCTGGGCGTCCGTGATTACGCCCGCAAAACGCGTTTCGGCAAGGTGCTGCTGGGCCTTTCCGGAGGCATCGATTCGGCACTCACGGCGGCCATTGCGGCCGATGCGATGGGCCCCGAAAACGTGCTTGGGGTGATGATGCCGTCCGGATATTCGAGCGCCGGCAGCGTGGACGACTCGGTGGAACTGGCGCATAACCTGGGAATCCGCACGGTGAAGCTGCCCATCGGCGGCATCATGGAAACTTACGACGCGGTGCTGGCGGACGCGTTTCGCGGCCTGAAGGCCGATGTGACGGAAGAGAACATTCAGTCGCGCATTCGCGGCACCCTGTTGATGGCGCTCTCCAACAAGTTCGGCTGGCTGCTGCTGACGACGGGCAATAAATCGGAAATGGCGGTGGGTTACTGCACGCTGTATGGCGATATGAACGGCGGCCTGGCGGTGATCGGGGATTTGCCGAAGATGATGGTCTACCGGGTCTCGCGGTGGCGCAACCGCGGCAAGCCGGACATTCCGGCGGCGATTTTGACCAAAGCGCCGTCGGCGGAGCTGCGGCCGGGACAGACCGATCAGGACAGCCTGCCGCCTTATGAACTGCTGGACCAGATTCTGGAGTTGCATGTGGAGCAATGCCGGTCGGCCGAAGGGATCGTTGAGCGGGGATTCGACGAGGCGACGGTGCGGCGGGTGCTGCGGCTTGTGCGGACGGCCGAATTCAAACGCAAGCAGGCGGCGCCGGTGCTCAAAGTGACCTCGCGAGCCTTCGGCATGGGGTGGCGCATGCCGATTGCTCGCCAGGGATAAATCAACAGCCGGAAGTCAGGAGCCAGAATCGGTAGCGCGGCGGCGTTGTGTTTACTTGTCGAAAAGCTGTTCCGCTCGATGTGCGATCAAGGTTACTCGATGGCGCGCGCTCCGAACACGACGAACTGTCCGCCGGCCGGAACTGCGGCCAGCCACTTTTCCAGGCGGCCCATGACCGCAAACAGGCGCTCGGGAAGAAACAGGTAGTTGCGGGTATGAACCGGCGTCAATCCGGCTGCCCGCATGAGGCGGCGGACTTCTCCGGCAGTCAGCAGCACCGCGTGGGCATCCACGGGCGTCCGTCCGACAATAATGCGCGTGGCGGGATTCCACGGGTTGTGCTCAAAGACCGCAAAGACACCGCCCGGCCGGAGCACCCGCCAGGCTTCCTTGGTCATTGCCCGCCGATCGGCTCTGGTGAGGTGGTGATAGACACACCCGGCGGTCACGAGGTCGAAGCTCGAATCGGCGAAGGGCAGGACTCCATCTTCAGTCTGCCGCCGCACATCCAGGTCGCCGCAGGCTTTGAGCATCTCGTCCGAGGGATCGCAGCCCAACGCCTGGGCAAAACTGCTTCGCCCCAGGCGCAGCAGGTCGCCCTTGCCGCAGCCGATGTCGAGCCATCGGCGATCTTTGGTTGTGAAGCGCCGCCGCGCGAAGAAGTCCTGGAGCACTAGCCATTTTCGCCGGTGGAAGGCTGTAGAGTTCGCGGCGAAGAAATCGCGGATCGGATCCTTCAGCAGTTCATCGTAATTACCCGAATACTTGTCGAATTCGGCGCTCATGATTGGGGAAAAGTCTGCTATCTCCGGATGACAAACTGCAACCCGGCACGGAAAGCGAAGCTTCATGCTAGACCATGAGAGATCAGGTTTGCAATGCGCGGGAGTTCGGTGAAGCCCCGTCGGAAAGTTCCGGAAACGGCGTTAAGTTCGACCTCGGGGAGCGGCCGCTAGCCCTCCTAGTTCGAGGTCCAAACGCCTTTCTGCTGCCAGGGCGCCGTTCCGGCCGGACTCACGGCCTCCAAGTAAACATTCTTAGTACCTGCAAACGCCTCGAGGAAGGTGATCGACAGATTCAATGTCAGGGTGTTTCCCGAAATCGACACGCCCGACCCGGCGCCATTGACCAGGCACTGGCTGTTCTGCTGGCTTCCGCTACCCGGCGAGATGCTCATGAAAGGCTGGCCGCCGGAATCAGTGAGCAGCGACAAGGTGTTTGTCGCGCGGTAGTAATCCACCTCGCAGCCGCTGGCCGCGCTGAGTGAGAAGTTGAACAGAATCGACGCCGAGCTGAGGTCCGACGCGCCGGCGCTATCGGTGAACTGAAAGGTGAAGGTCTGGGTCGAGCCGCTGCCGGAGTTGGGAGTCACGGAGACGGACTGAACCGTGACCGGAACCGTCCAGGTGCCCTTCTGTTGCCAGGGCGCCGTTCCGGCGGGGCTCGAGGCTTCCATATAGACGTTCTTGACGCCACCGAACGCCGCCTGAAAAGTGAGGGCCAGGCTGAGCGTCAGGGTGTTGCCGGAGATCGAGACGCTGGAAGCGGCCCCGTTCAAGGTGCACTGGCTGTTCTGTTGGCTGCCGCTGCCGGGCGTGAGGGCGCCGGAGGGCTGGCCGCCGGAGTCCGTCAGCAGCTTCAACGTGTTAGAGGCTGGGTAGTAATCCACCTCGCAGCCGCTCGCGGGTGTGAGCGCGGAATTGAGCAGTATGGAGGCTGATGTCAGGTTCGCAGCCCCAGCGGCGTTGGAGAACTGAAAGCTGAAGGTTTGGGAGGAACCGCCGCCGGAACTAGGCGTCACGGAAACGGCCAGCACCTGGGCGGGTACGGTCCACGTGCCTTTTTGCTGCCAGGCCGCCGTTCCGGCCGGGCTGACCGCTTCCATGTAGACATTCTTCACTCCCCCATACGCGGGTTGGAAGGTGAGCGCCAGGTTGAGCGTGAGCGTGTTGCCAGAAATGGTCACGCCCGATCCGGCGCCGTTCAAGATGCACTGGCTGTTCTGCTGGCTGCCGCTGCCTGGCGTCAGGCTGGAAGACGGCTGGCCGCCGGAATCCGTCAGCAGCTTCAATGTGTTGGTGGCCAGATAGTAATCCACTTCGCAACTGCTGACGGCGGTGAGCGTGGAGTCGACCAGCGCCGAGACGGAAGTCAGGTTGGCAGTGCCGGCGGTGTCCGAGAACTGCAGGCTGAAGGTTTGGGTGCCGCCGCTGCCCGAAGCCGGCGCAACCGAAACGTTTTGCACGGCCACCGGCACTGTCCACGTGCCCCTCTGTTGCCAGCCCGATGTCCCTAATCCGTCGACCGCTTCCATGTAGATATTCTTGAGGCCGCCATAGGCGGTCTGGAAGGTGAGCGCCAGGTTGAGCGTGAGCGTGTTGCCGGAAGTGGTCACGCTCGATCCGGCGCCGTTCAAGGTGCACTGGCTGTTCTGCTGGCTGCCGCTGCCGGGCGTGAGGGCGCCGGAAGGCTGCCCGCCGGAATCCGTCAGCAGCCTCAAGGTATTGGAGGTCCGATAATAATCCACTTCGCAACTGGCGACGGCAGTGAGCGTGGGGGCGACCAGCGCCGAGACGGAAGTCAAGTCCGTCGGGCCAACGCTATCGGAAAATTGAAAACTGAATGTCTGGGTTGTGCCGCTGCCGGTGGAAGGTGTCACCGAGACGGCCTGCACCGTCACCGGGACCGTCCACGTGCCTTTCTGCTGCCAGCCCGATGTTCCCAATGCGTCGACCGCGTCCATGTAGACATTCTTCACGCCGCCATAGGCGGTCTGGAAGGTGAGCGCCAGGTTCAGTGTGAGCGTGTTGCCGGAAGTGGTCACGCTCGATCCGGCGCCGTTCAAGATGCACTGGCTATTCTGCTGGCTGCCGCTGCCCGGCGTCAGGCTCGAGGACGGCTGCCCACCGGAATCCGTGAGCAATTGAAGCGCGTTGGACGCTCGGTAATAGTCCACTTCGCAACTGCCGGCAGTGGTGAGCGCTGAGCTCACCAGCGCCGAGACGGACGTCAGGGCGGTTGCGCCGGCGGTGTCGGTGAACTGAAAACTGAAGGTCTGAGTCGCGCCGCTGCCAGTCGACGGTGTCACCGAGACAGCCTGCACCGTGGCCGGGACGGTCCAGGCGCCTCTCTGTTGCCAGGCGACCGTTCCGGACGGGGCCACCGCTTGCAGGTAAATATTCCTGGCGCCGCCGAAGGCCGGCTGGAAGGTGAGGGCCAGATTCAGGGTGAGCGTTGTGCCGGAAGTGGTCACGCTCGACCCGGCGCCGTTCAACGTGCACTGGCTGTTCGCCTGGCTGCCGCTGCCGGGTGTGATGGTGGAAGAAGGCAGAGCGCCGGAATCGGTCAGCAATGCCAGTGTGTTGGACGCGCGTGTGTAGACCACCGAACAGGCGGCGGCGGTGGCAAGCGACGAATTCACCAGCACGGATACCGAGGTCAAGTCCGCCGCCCCGGCGCTGTCGGAATATTGCAAGCTGAAGGTCTGTGTCAAGCCGCTGCCGGAACTGGGCGTGACCGACACCACCTGGACTTGCGTCGGAACGGTCCATGCGCCTTCCGCCTGCCAGGCCGCTGTTCCGAACGGGCTGACGGCCTGCATGTAGACGTTCTTGTTGCCGCCGAAGGTTGGCTGGAACGCGAGGGCCAGATTCAGCGTGAGGACGGTTCCGGTGATCGACACGCTCGACCCGCTGCCGCTGAGCGTGCATTGGCTGTTCAGTTGGCTCCCGCTGCCGGGTGCGATGGTGGAAGCGGGCTGGGCGCCGGAATCGGTCAACAGCGCCAGGCTGTTTTGCGCCTGGTTGTAAGTAACTGAGCATGCCGCGGCGGTCGAGAGCGACGAGTTGATGAGCACGGAAACCGAGGTCAGACCGGATGCGCCCGCCGTGTCGGTGTACAGGAAGCTGAAGGTCTGGGACGAACCGCTTCCCGCGCTCGGCGTGACCGAAACGGCCTGTACGTGCGCCCCCACGGTCCAGCTTCCTTCCTCTTGCCAGGCCGCTGTTCCGTTGGGGTTGACGGCCTGCATGTAAATGTTTTTCGTGCCCGCGAAGGCCGGCAGGAAGGTGATCGCCAGGTTCAAAGTCAGGCTGTTGCCGGAGGTCGAAACGCTCGATCCGGCGCCGCTGAGCGTGCATTGGCTATTCTGCTGGCTGCCGCTGCCTGGCGTCAGGCCCGAAGCGGGCTGGACGCCGGCATCGGTCAGCAGCCACAAGGTATTCAGCGCTCGGTTGTAGTTGACCACGCAGCCGTTCACGGTGGAGACAGCGGTGTTGAAGTTCGCCGAGGCGCTGGTCAGGTCGGCGGCGCCCGCGCTATCCGTGTATTGAAAACTGAATGTCTGCGATGTGCCACTCCCGGAACTGGGCGATACCCCTGCGATTCCCGGCAGTTGGGCGAAGGTCACCTTGGTGACGAACGCGCCGAAGTTGCCGGCGTTGACGGTTTGGTACGCGTTCTCCAACGGGAAATTCGTGGAAAGGGTCCAGCCCGCGACATACACGGCGCCAGTAGGGTCGAGCGCCACCGCCGCTCCGTTATCGGAGCCGTTGCCGCCAAGGTAGCTGAGGTAGGCCAGCGAATTACCGGCCGGGCTCAGCTTGGCAAGGAAGGCGTCGCAATCCCCGCCGATGGTGGACTGCAGCGCCGCCACGACCGGCAGATCGGTGGAATAGGTGTATCCAGTTATGTAGGCACTGCCACTGGAATCTACGGCAACGGCGTTGCCCACGTCCACGCCCGATCCTCCCAGGTAAGTGCTGTACATGAGCGCGCCGGAGGAGTTCACCTTGGTGACGAAAGCGTCCAGCCAGCCATCCAGCGAGGACTGCATAGCGTTCAGCAGCGGGAAATCGACCGAGCTGGTGACACCCGCCACGTAGGCGTTGCCCTGGCCGTCGAGCGCGATCCCTTGCCCCGTTTCGGGATATGAGACCACGCCATTGCTGCCTCCCAGATAGGTGCTGAAGATGAGCGACGTGCCGCTCGCATTCAACCGCGCGATGAAGGCATCCTCGCCGCCCGCCAAGTGCGGCTGGAAGGGAACCATGGTGGGAAAATCGGTCGAATAAGTGGAGCCGGTCACGTAGGCGGTGCCACCGGCATCCACCGCGATGGCCGCGCCGTGATCGGTGTTGGATCCCCCCAGGTAGGTGCTGTACACCAGGTGACTTCCGTCGGCGCTGACCTTGGCGACGAATGCGTCCTGCACGCCGTGAAAGCCGTTTTGAAAACCCGTAGCGGGGAAATTCAGCGACGTGGTGTCTCCTACCACATACGCGTTTCCGGTGCCATCCACGGCGATGCCGTACCCGTAATCCGCCCCGCTGCCTCCCAGGTAAGTGCTGTAGTCCATCAGGTTGCCGGCGGCGCTCAACTTCACCACGAAGGCATTGCGCGATCCCAGCAGCCGCGATTGCAGCGCGTAACGAACCGGGAAGTTTTGCGAGGTAGTGGAACCCGTTACGTAGGCGTTGCCGCTCGCATCGACGGCGATTCCGTAAGCCCGGTCGTCGCCCGATCCGCCGATGTACGTGGAGTAGATCAGGCCGTTGCCCGCGGCGTTGAGCTTGGTCACAAAAACGTCGTTGCTGCCGGCGTTGTAGCTCTGGGAGGCATTCGTCGTGGGGAAGTCGTAGGAACTGGTATAGCCGGCCACATAGGCCGAGCCTGACGAATCTACCGCAATGGCGGTGGCCGAATCCAAGCCCGAGCCTCCCAGCAGAGTGCTATAGGAAAGGACCGGATCGATGACCAGCGGGAGCGAGCGATCATACGCGCCCAATTCGAAGCTCAACGCGCCGTTGGGCGTCAGGCGGAAGCGGCTCTCCACCAACAGGCGCCGGCCATCGAGCTCCTGATAGACTAGCGGCGCTTGCTCGCGGAAGGGCTCTCCATTAACGGGAATCCACAACGAGCCGTCGTCTTCGATGCGCGGCTCCCCCGCGCTCACGTAGCGCAGTGCGATGCGCGACGGGTCCGCGCCCGGCGCGACCAGGAATTCGCTCTTCAAGTCGCGGCCGCCGCCGCCGAAGACCATATCGATGCCTGGGTACAGGTTCCGGTAGGCGATTTTGCCGAACAGCGGCACGCCCAGACGCCACCTGTCCGTGTCACCCGTCAGGAAATTGGCCCTTCCCGCCAGCGGCTGCTGGCCCTCCAGGGCGGCGGATTTCTCGGCGCCCTCGAAACCCAGGCGCACCGTTCCGCCGGCGGCGCGCAGCACCACGCCATCGTCCAGAAACCAGGCCGTGATCCCGGGACTCTTGGCCATGAAGTGCACCGCCGCGGGCGCTTGTCCCTGGTTGGCTATGAAAAACACCGGTACGGAATCGCCGCCGGCGGCTGCCGCCAGTGCGGCGGCCTGGGCAAACAGGATGGTCCACCAAATCCGTGTCATAACCTGTACATCTTTCGACAGAGCCGGCGTGCCACTTTAGGTCGCTTACCCGAAAGCCTGTTCCCTATGATTTAACAATCCTCTTGACAGCACTAGTGATATAGCGTTATATATCACATAGAGTGCAGCTATTGATCAATCCCTCCGATGAGCTTCCCATCTACCGCCAGATCATGCGGCAGATTACCGAAGCCATCGCCGGAGGACGGCTCAAATCGGGTGACAAGCTGACGTCGCATCGGGAACTCAGCGAACAACTGGTCATCGCCCCGCTCACGGTGAAAAAGGCCTATGACGAACTAGAGGCGTTGGGGTTCATTGAAACCCAACGCGGGCGCGGCACCTTCGTCCGCGCCGCACTGCCGGCGCCGGACCACGAGAAGCAGATCGCACAGATCCAGGCCGCCGCGCGCAAATTGCTTTCACAAGCTTATCTGGCCGGCCTCGATTTCCCGGATGTGGTGAAGGCGCTCGAAGCGGCCGACCACCAACTCACCGAAGGGCCGGAAGCACGGCAGGCAAAGGAATCCGCATGACCCCCATTTTGCAATTTCACAATATTGAAAGATCCTTCAAGAAGGGCGTGCCGGTGCTCAACGGCGTGACTTTCTCCATGCAGGAGGGAGAAGTGCTCGGGCTGTTGGGGCGCAACGGCGCCGGAAAGACCACGCTGATTCGCATCGCCATGGGAATGCTCTTCCCCCAGGCCGGCACGGTGCGTGTCTTCGGGCTTTCGCCCACTGAGGACCCGGTCGCGGTGAAGAAGCGCATCGGCTACGTGGCCGAAGAGCAGGTGCTGCCGGCGGGATCGAACATCCCCGAATTGTTTGCCTTCCACCGCTATCTTTTCCCCACCTGGGACAGCGCACTGGAGCGGCAACTGCTCGACCGCTTCGGCCTCATAGGCAATTCTCAGAAGATCAAACAACTCAGCAAGGGGCAAGCCCGCCAGGTGGCGCTGATGTGCGCGGTCTGCCACCGGCCCGAACTGCTGATTCTGGACGAACCGGCTGGCGGGCTCGACCCCGCCGCGCGGCGCGAGTTTCTGGAAACCTCGATTCAATTGCTGAACCGCGAAGGCACCGCCATTCTCTTCTCTTCGCATCACATGAACGACGTGGAACGTCTGGGCGGCCGCGTGGTGTTGCTGGACGACGGCAAAGTGCGGCTCGACCGCCAGCTCGATCAGATCCACGAGTACCACTGCGTGGCGATGATTCCGCGCAGCGTGGTTCCCGACGCCGCTACGCTGGAACGCCTGCCGAATTGTCTGCGCGCGCGTCCGGTCTTCGACGACTGGCACGCCGTGTTTCAAGGCACGCCGGACGAAGTGCGGCGCAAGTTGCGGGAATCGCTCGGGCTCGATGACATCCGCTGCGTGAGCGTGCCCCTGGAAGAATTGTTCGTAGAGATGGTGGGCAGCAACCGGCTGGTGGAGGCATCATCGTGATTCTCAAACTGGCGCGGCGCGACCCGGCCTGGACGTTCGGGCTTGCCGTCATCGGGACGTACCTGGTTGTCTTGCTGATCGAGCAGGGTCCGATGGCCCCCCGCAACCTGCTCTGGAACCAGATGGCGATGTTCGCGGGATTGGTGTTCTATCTGAAGCCGCAGCGGCGGGCCACGCTGTGGGAAGCGGCTCTGCCGATTCCGGCGCGGCAGCTCTTTCTGGCGAAGGCGCTCTCGCGCGTGGCCATGGTGTGGATACCGATGCTGGTGTGCGGCTGGCTCACGATGATGCTGAAAGGGGCCGTGTGGTTCTCAGTGGCGGCAACGGTGGCGTGCGGGGCCGTCCTCACGCTGGCGATTCTCCTGCCGCAAGCCGTGCGCGCGCAGGAGCTGGTCATACCCTGGTGGCTGGTGGCTGTGATCTTGGCAGCGGTGACAGCCGCCGGCATTCTTGCTTGGTGGCTCTTGCCGGCCGCAGTGACGTTGGCATTATTCGCGTTGGCCAGCGCCGCGGTATTTGTGAGAATCTGGCTAACGCTTCCCCTGTCCTTTCAAACGGCCCCAGTTGAGGCGGCAAACCGCCGGGAAATCAGACTAGGCGGAAGCGCGCCGGCGCTGCCGTGGTGGCCCGTGGTGCGATCCTTCGCATGGACCAGTCTTGGCTTTCTCCCCATGGTCGTGATGTTGCCCGGTAATTGGCTTTTTGGATGCGTCTTCGGGGTGTTTGCGGTGGAGGGCAGCCGCCCAAGAACACGCTGGCTGGATTCCCTGCCGTTCTCGCACCGCACGCGGTTGCTCATCAACCTGCTTCCCGCGCTGGTCCTGATCGGCGGGGCGGCGTCCGGCCTGCATTTCGCCACGGACAACTCCCCCGTTGTCATCGGAGACGAAACCACTCTCACGGACGGGCGGCCGGGAACACCCGACGTTACAGTGTCGGTCGAATTCTGGAAGCATGCGCATGACGGTGCGGCTCCGGTCATAGAGTCGCCTTGGGGCGAGACGTTCCGGCCGGCCATCTTCTCCGTGTTCGGATACAGGCTCTACAATCCCTATTCGACCGGCCCAAACAACAGCCGGAGATTCTTCGACTGGCAGTTCGAGAGGGCGACGGAAGTGGTGTATGGACATCCCCTCAACCCGCGGCGACTGGACGCAGCCAGGGAAGTCGGGCTGAAACCGGTCACGGCTCGGCCGCGCATGCGGATCCTCAATCTGGCCGCCATGGCCCTGCTCCTGTTGGTTCTGATCTTCTTCCGCGAGCTTTTTTCGATGGCACCGGGCGCGCACGCTCTCGCGCCTGGTCCGGGGCCTTCTCGCGACAGCGGTGGCGGCTCCGCCGCTGGGCGCCATCCTGTTCCTGTTCTTCACTCCGCTGGGCGGCGCTACCTCTCTCAGTCAGCACCTCATCCAGGGGCCGCTGCTACACGTCTCGGCGCTGCTGCCAGACAATCTGCCGGCAGTGACGCTGGCCGCGGCGGTTCCGGTGGCGTTGATGTACGTGCTCCTCGAGCGATTGTTTGCCAAAACGGAACTCCTCGGTCCGGCTCGCGTGGTCAGCCCGTGGAGCGCGGACGCGTGAGGTTGAGGTATGCTTCGTCTGTCTGGAGATTTCAGTATGAAGATCGCGGGGATGGCACTGTTTGCCTGCGCGGCTTTGGCCCAAACGGCCCAGACGCCTTCCGAAACGAAACCGGCGGTGGTCGAAGGAAAAGTAGTCAACTCGGTGACCGGCGAGCTGATCCGCAAAGCCGAATTGACGCTCACCACTAGCTTGATGCCGGAAGGCTTCGACGCTGTGGCCAAGCAGATCGGCATGGACGCCGACATCATGGACAATATGCCGGCGGCTAAGGGTCCGAAGAAGACATTTACGGCTACTACGGACGCCGCCGGTAAGTTCAAGTTCGACAAAGTCGACCCCGGGGATTACTATTTCACCGCCAAGCATGCCGGCTTCGTGGATCAGACTTACAAGCCCACGGGCAAGGACTCCGCGGAAGGCCTGCTGCACTTGACGGCCGGCCGGGAACTGAGCGAAGTCGAGTTTCGATTGACTCCGCAGGGCGCCGTCTCCGGAAAAGTAGTGGACGAAGATGGCGATCCGGTGGCGGACGCCATCGTCACCGCCTCCAGGTACAGCTTTTCGAGCGGCCATCGCACGTTGCGACTGGCGGATACCGGAAGGACAAGTGACCGTGGCGAATTCCGTTTGAGCAAGCTGCCACCCGGCCGCTACTATCTCAACGCGGAGAGCATCACCTTCGATGCCACCGGCAGCGCTCCGCCGCCGCCCAAGGATGGCTCGCCCGAAGTTGGATACGTTGCCACTTATTTTCCCGGGACCACGGATGTCCAGGAGGCGGAAGTGGTGGAAGTGAAACCGGCCGGCGATGTTCCCGGCTTTGTGATCCATCTCCAGAAATCCAGAGTGGTACGGGTCAAAGGCACGCTGGCCGGCGCGGACGGGAAGCCGCTCAAATCGGCCCAGATCATGCTGATGTCGGCGGCCCACCCGGGGTCCATGCGCATGGCTATGAGCAACTCCGAAGGCAAGTTCGAGATGGCCAATACACCGCCTGGAGCTTACATGGCGATGGTCATGCAGATGACCGGCGCCAGCCCGTCCATCGTCATTCAGCCGCTGATCGTGCCCAGTGAGAACCTTTCCGATGTCAAACTCGGGACGGCGCCTGATGGGAAGCTGCAAGGCCGGGTGATTGTCGCCGGTGACGGCAAAGTCCAGCTCAAAGGCATCCGGATCATGCTGGCAGGCGGCGAAGACGCGCCGGTCATGCCGTCCAGCACCTCTGTGGATGAATCCGGTGCGTTCACGCTGACGAAGGTTGCAACGCTTCCGTACGAGCTCAGCTTGACCCGCGTGCCGGATGGCGCTTATCTGAAGTCCGTGCTATGGAACGGCCGCGAAATCCTGGGCCAGCCGCTGGATTTGACCGCCGGTGCCGCAGGCGACCTGCAAGTGATCCTGGGCACCGACGGAGCCAAGCTTGACGCCGCAGTCTCCCACAACGACAAACCGGTGGCCAATGCCACCGTCGTGCTGCTTCCGGAAGATCCCACCCGGCGATATCCGGAAACCACAAGCTCCGAGGAAACCGATGACAAAGGCCATGCGGCATTCAAAGATGTGCCGCCCGGCAACTACTTGCTGTTCGCCTGGGAAACGGTGGAAGAGGGAGCGTGGTTCGATCCCGCATTTGTGAAAGCCGCCGCTAACGACGCTACGAAGGTCACCATCCGGCAAAAGGAAAGCCAGCGCGTGGATCTCAAAGTAATCCCGGCGTCAAAATGAGGAAACAATCCCCGCGTAGCGGCAAGCCGCAAACAGCATCCTTGGCGTAAGAGCCCGGAGGGCGAAAGATACTAGCCCACGGCGTACAGCCGTGGGTCTGGTTGCCAATTAGTCAGCCCCGGAACGGGGCGAAAGACGCGCGCAGGCGGATTCTTACGCCCCGTTCCGGCGCTCTCTTGTCTTTCACGCCCTTCTCAGCGCTCGCGCGCTGGGCTGATATCTTGCGACCTTCGGGCCTTCGCCGCAACCCCCGGGGGCCAAATCCTGCATCCGCCCAGCCCCTCAACCGGACGTAAGATGGAACCCTACCCGCGGCCCTTCGCCCGATCCACCAGCTTCTCCAAATCCAATAAATGTTGCGGCTCGTATCCTTTCTTCGACCATCGCGACTGTGAGTCGAATTCTACCCCGACAAAGTACCCAATTTCCCGAAACACGCAGTAGCGCACTTCACCGGCGAACTCCTGGTTGGGACAGCTCCAATGCAGGATGACTCCCAGCGGCACCGCCGATTCGAATTGCAGGCACGCCCCGCAAGCCGAAATATCCTCCAACAAGGCGGTTGCCGTGTGCTTCCTGCCGGCCTTGTCCACCCAGGACGCCGCCACCATATCGGCACACAGCATCCGAACTTCTGATCGCCTATCCTGCATACATTTCGCTTATCGGCGCAACCGCCAGAGATCTTTATTGGTAGTGCGCAGTCAAGTCGTGGCATAATCGAAACCAAGCATGAGAATTGCTCTTGCGCTGCTCGTAACTGTTCTGTTTTTATCGGGTTGCACGCACAAGAAGTACACGCGGCTGACCCCTTCGCCGCCCGCCGTTCCGGCATCGCCCTCAACCGGCGCTCCGCCATCGTTGCCCGCCGCGCCCCCATCAGCCGTGGCTGCCGCGGCGCCGGCAACCGCGCCTCTTCCCACGCTCGGCTATAGCGAATCCGGAGTAGCAAGCTGGTACGGCCATCCCTATCATGGGCGTCCCGCGGCCGATGGCGAAATCTACGACATGGAACAGATGGTCGCGGCCCACCGCACCCTCCCCTTCGACACCTGGGTGCGCGTCTACGATCTCGATAACAGCAAGAACGTCGAAGTCCGCATCATCGACCGCGGTCCCTTCGTCGATGGACGAATCATCGATCTCTCGCACGCCGCCGCCCGGGCCATCTCCCTGATCGGGCCCGGCCTCGCCAACGTGCGCATCGAAGTCATACGCACGCCTGAAAACGTGCCTCCAGCCTTTTTCGCCGTCCAGATCGGCGCCTTCCGCGATCCCCACAGCGCCGAGCGTGTCCGCGCCCAAATGGCCGCCCGCTACGGCACGGCCCGCCTGGTGGAACGCCCTGAGAAACCCGGCGTCTGGCGGGTGATGGTCGGCGCTGAGTCCACCCCCGATGCCGCCCGCGCTCTTTCCTCCCGAATTCGCCACGAATCTGGTGAGAGGAATGCCTTCGTCGTCCGACTAGATTCTGAGTAGAATTTTCATGAATCGCTCCGCGCCGTCGCCGGCGTTCGGACTGGTTGGCCGGTCGCCGGAGATCGGCGCGGTCCGCCGGCTCATCGAGAAGGCTTCCCGCAACCGCCTGCCCGTGCTGCTGCAGGGGGAAAGCGGCACCGGCAAAGAGGTGGTGGGGCGCGCCATCTATAACGCCAACCCGCGCGGCCGATTTGTCCCCATCGACTGCGGCTCGCTCGTCGGGACGCTGGTCGAAAGCGACCTTTTCGGCCACACCAAAGGCGCCTTCAGCGGCGCCGTCGAGAACAAGAAGGGCCTGGTCGAAGTGGCCGCCGGCGGCACCGTTTTCTTCGACGAAATCGGCGACCTCCCGCTCGAAATGCAGGTCAAGCTTCTGCGCCTCCTCCAGGAGCGCGAGTTCCGCCCCGTGGGCGCACTCGAGTGGCGCAAGATCGATCTCCGCTTCATCGCCGCCACCCATCGCACGCTGCGCGCCGAAGTGGCTGCCGGCCGCTTCCGCGAAGATCTGTTCTACCGCCTCAATGTCTTCATCATTCACCTGCCGCCGCTGCGCGATCGCAAGGAAGACATTCCGCTGCTGGTGGAACATTTTCTCGCTGGTTCCGGCTTCTCGCCCAGCCCGGAAATCCTGGCAACCCTCCAGTCCTACGATTGGCCCGGCAACGTCCGCGAATTGAAGCATTGCCTGGACCGCATGGCCGCCTTGCAATCCGAAGGCGTCGTGCAGAGCGCCGACATGCCCTCGGCTCTGCAATGTCACCTGGCGGCATCCAGTTTGCGACAACTTTCCACCGCCGTTGGATCGGGATATGGCGCCGGACCCACCGCCGGGCTGCCGCAAATCTCGCTCGCCCCCAAATCGCCCGTCATCTCACTGCCCGAATCCGAGCGCCAGGCCATCTCCAGCGCGCTCGCCGCCACCAATGGCGACCGCACCAAGGCAGCGCGCCTGCTCAGCATCGGCCGTACCACTTTGTACCGAAAGATGAAAGAATACGGATTCGATTGAGAATCGCACTCGACGCAACTTATAGCATCGGTGAGGCGCCTTCCGGGGTCGGGCTGTATTCCCGCGAGATCCTGCTCGGGGCAGCCGCGGCGCATCCGGAAGTCCCCTTCGATTTCTGCTACCGGCCGCACCGCTACTTCCGCTCCTGGTGGGAGGATCTGCCCTCCAACGCGCGCCGCCTGCTGCTGGCGGAGCCGTGGGGCCCGCGCTCTGCCGGCCTGTTCCACGGACTGAATCAGCGCCTGCCGCGCCTGCCCATGCGCCGTGCCGTAGCGACCTTCCATGACTTGTTCGTCATGACCGGCGAGTATTCCACGCGCGAGTTCCGCGACCGCTTCACCGCCCAGGCTCGCGATGCCGCCGCGCGCGCCGATCTGATCATCGCGGTCTCCGAATTCACCAAGAGCCAGGTTGTCGCGCTGCTCGGCGTCGAGCCCTCCAGAGTCCGCGTGGTGCCTCACGGCGTGCGCGGGCTGGCCTATCCGCCGGCCGAGCGAGCCAAGGTGATCCTCAACGTGGGCGCCATTCAGAAGCGCAAGAACATCGCCCGCCTGGTGGAAGCTTTTGAAAGCGTCGATCCCTCCTGGAATCTCGTGCTGGCGGGATCAGCCGGCTACGGCTCGGCGGAAATCCTGGCGCGCATTGAGCGCAGCCCGGCGCGCAGTCGCATCAGTGTGCTCGGCTACGTGCCGCCCGCGTCGCTCGCCGCCCATTATGCCGCCGCTGGAGTCTTCGCTTTCCCCTCGCTCGACGAAGGCTTCGGCATGCCGGTGCTGGAGGCCATGGCTGCCGGCGTAGCGGTGCTGACTTCCCGCACTTCGGCGCTGCCGGAGGTGGCCGGCGACGCCGCCCTTCTGGTGGATCCCAATGACACCGCAGTCATCGCCCAGGCGCTCCGCGAGTTGACCGAGAAAGCAGACTTGCGACGCGAACTGGCGCAACGCGGCAGAGCCCGGGCGCGCCTCTTCACCTGGGAAAAAGCCGTTCGCGAAACCTGGGATGTCTACCGGGAACTCTTAGCCTGAACCGCGCGAGGGCGGTCAGCGGCTGTCGTCATCCACTGCGATCTTGAGGGCTCGCAGGAAGCGATGGTCCTGGGTGGTGAGTTTGATTTTGCCGGTGGCTTCGAACGTCCGCTTGGGTTCTTCTTCGGTCGCCTCTAGCTCCTCATCCTCACCGCCTTCGTTGTTTTGGTCGCGGCGATTAAAACCGATGGTCGCCTCCAAAACCAGAAAGACGTCGTAACCGGCCATTTTGATCTCGCCGATCGCCTCCGCGATCCGGTCGGACTCGGAAAGGGAATCGTTAATCGCGTTCCCTAATTCCTGCATCAGGCGCTTCAATGGTTCTTCCACCTAATACTCCCTCTTACATCTGTGGACGCGCCGGGCCCAACCGGCGTTCCACCCAACGGGCGAGTACCCACCCGCTTCGATTGTAATGGACCCACGCGCGGTTCACAAGCGGAACCATCCTTACTATCGGCAATTGGCTCGCGGCGCAGCAGAGCGTGTGCGGTTTTTGTCCGCTGCCGCGCGCGGCGACCGCCGGGCCAGACGGCGGTGGGCCTTTGCGGGACCCCGGATTGAACGTATGCGCCGGTAGCCCCCTGCAATCCCACCGCCAAGCGGTACGGTTGGCCGCGCGGCACTCTACCCAAATACCCATCAACCTAAACGCCCGCGCACCCAGCCGGGCCATGATCCCTACCCACCTGTTACCATAAGGTCGTGTGGCAGCAGGTTCTCAGCCAGCCGGGGACGTTTCTCAAACACATCGTGCCCGCAATCGTCAAACCCCTTCACGCCCTGTGGAATGAAGTCATCGGGTTTCTTTTCCTGTCGTTCGCGACGATTTTTGGGTTCCGCACCGCGACCTACGTCCGGCAACTCCAGCATGCCAACGATGCCAACGCCGGAGGCGCACTGCTGCGCGTGGTGATGGCCGGCTTCTGCACCTTGCTGCTGGGCTTCTACGGCATTGCTTCGTTCCGCCGCGCACGCAAAATCTCACGATCATGAATCAGCCATTGGGTAAACCGGGCGAGTTCCCGTACACCCGCGGCGTCTACCGCGACATGTACCGCAGCCGGCTCTGGACCATGCGGCAATACGCCGGATTCGGCAATGCCGAGGAGAGCAACCGCCGCTACCGCTATTTGCTCTCCCAGGGAACCACCGGCCTTTCCGTGGCTTTCGACCTGCCCACGCAAATGGGCTTCGATTCCGACCATGCCATGGCCTCCGGCGAAGTGGGCCGCGTGGGTGTGGCGGTTTCCTCCCTGGCCGATATGCATGTCCTGTTCCGGGAGATCCCGCTCGAGCGCGTCTCCACATCCATGACCATCAATTCCACGGCCGGGATTCTGCTGGCGTATTACGCGCTGGTGGCCGAACGCCAGGGCGCCAGCCGCCGGAAGCTGGCCGGCACCATTCAGAACGACATCCTCAAGGAATACATCGCGCGCGGCACCTACATTTATCCGCCGCGCCCGGCCATGCGCCTGATTACCGACATCTTCGCCTGGGCGGGCCGCGAAATGCCGGAGTGGAACACCATCTCGATCAGCGGCTACCACATTCGTGAAGCCGGGTCCACCGCTACGCAGGAACTGGCTTTCACGTTCGCCAACGCCATCGCCTATATCCAAGCGGCCATCGAGGCCGGCCTGGCGGTGGATTCTTTCGCGCCGCGGCTTTCGTTCTTTTTCAATTCGCACAACGATTTTCTGGAAGAGATTGCCAAGTTCCGCGCCGCCCGCCGCATTTACGCGCACCTCATGCGCGATCGCTTCGGCGCGGCCAACCCGCGCTCCGCGATGCTGCGCTTTCACGTGCAGACCGCCGGCAGCACCCTCACCGCGCAGCAGCCCGACGTCAACATTGTGCGCACCGCCGTGCAAGCGCTGGCCGCGGTGCTGGGCGGAGCGCAATCGCTGCACACCAATTCGCGCGACGAGGCCCTGGCGCTGCCCACCGAGGAATCCGCCCGTATCGCCCTGCGCACCCAGCAGATTATCGCTTTCGAAAGCGGCGTCGCCAATACGCCCGACCCGGTAGGAGGAAGCGAAGCCATCGAAGCGCTGACCGATTCCATCGAACGGGGTGTCCTCGATTATCTCGAGCGCATCGATGCCATGGGCGGCACGCTGGCGGCCATCGAAGCCGGCTATATCCAGGGCGAAATCCAGAATGCCGCGTACGAGTATCAGCGCGAGATCGAATCCGGCAAGCGCATCGTGGTGGGAGTCAACCGTTTCCAGCAGGAAAACCGGCCCGTTCCCACATTCCACCTGGACCCGGGGATCGAGCGCGCGCAAATCGAGTCTTTGCGGCAGGTACGCGCTTCGCGCAGCCAGTCCGCGGTCGCGGAAAAGTTGGCTGCGCTGGAGGAGGCCGCGCGTGGCACGGCTAACCTGATGCCGCCGATCCTGGAAGCCGCCGCCGCCTACGCCACGGTGGGCGAGATTTCAGACGGTTTTCGCCGGGTGTTCGGCGAGTATCGCGAAGGCCGGTAAGTGGGACTGGCCTGTCATGCCTCGCAGAGAAGCCAATCCCCGCTACCACCAGGCTTGACTGCGATCCGCTCTACGCTACACCGCTGACCGGCGGCTGGTACGCTTCCGCGTACATCACCTCGGCCGTCCGCCGGCGCTGGCGCGTGCGTTCGCGCAAGCCCAGGCGGTGCATAATGCGGCCCACGTGGTCCGGGTCGTAGCGCACAGCGAAGCGGACGAAGATCGCTTCGGCGAAGCGCGCGGTGGTCCAGCGGTCGGTTTCAAAACCGGCTGCCCGCGGTCCCGAGCGATACACTTCAGCCACGCCGGCGAGTTGTTCCGCGTTGAGGCGGCAGGGGCGGCCGGGAGCGCGCCGCTTGCGTAGCGACTCCAGTCCTCTCCCGCTCAACGAGCGGTGCCATCGGGACGCCGTAGTGCGGCTGACCCCGAATTTGCGGGCGACTTGGGACTGCGAGAGCCCCCTTTGCAGGTCCTGCGCGGCTAGCAGGCGCCTGCTCTCCATCTCATCGCGAGTCAGAATACCTTCTGCTAATGTGTCCATACGCGACGCGGTTGCTTGAGTGCCAGAGCGATTCCAGAATAGCAGAAAACATTCCCGGTGCAAATTGTTTTTTACAGAATCTTTGGGTTGGGCGCCTGCTAAGATGGCAAATCATGATGCCGCTTCGCAAAGCCGCCCTCCCGGCGCTGTTTCTTTGCGCCGCCGTTTCCCTGGCGCAGCCCGGCAAAAACCTGGCCTTGCACCGGCCGGCCATCGGCAGCACGCCCTGTAACGAGGATGAAAACCCCGCCCAGGCATTCAACGGAAGCGTCTCTGGCGGCACCAGCGACAAATGGTGCTCCACCGAGGATTCCAAATGGTTGCAGGTGGACCTTGGATCGAACGCCCGGATCTCCAGCGTCGTCCTGCGGCACGCGGGCGCGGGCGGTGAGAGCAGCGACTGGAACACCCGCGCTTTCAAAATCCACGTCTCCACCGACGGCAAGACCTTCACCACCGTGGTCACGGTGACCGACAATACCGCCGACGTCAGCACGCACAAGTTCGAACCCGTCACCGCGCGGTACGTTCAGTTGGAGGTCATCACGCCCACACAGGATGGCGATCCGGCCGCGCGCATCTACGAGTTCGAAATCTACGGCGACGCGGCCGGCAAGTAGCGCATGCCAACGCCTCGCCTGGAACTGCGCAACGTTTCGAAGACCTACGGCGGCGCCAGCCAGCCGGTGGAAGTGCTTCACAACATTTCTCTTACGGCCGAGCCCGGCAGCTTCACGGCATTGGTGGGGCGCAGCGGGTGCGGCAAGACCACGCTGCTCAACCTGGCGGGCGCCATGGACTTCCCCACCAGTGGCGAAGTGTTGATCGACGGGCGCTCCACCGGCTCGCTCGACGACCGCGAACTCACGGCCCTGCGCCGCACGCGCGTGGGCTTCGTGTTTCAGTTCTTTCAGTTGCTGCCCACGCTCACCGTGCTGGAGAACGTGGAGTTGCCGCTGCTGCTGGCAGGCACGTCCAAATCGGCCGAAACGGCGCGCGACCGGCTGCGCTGGGTCGATCTCGAAGATAAGTCCGCCAGCCTGCCGTACCAGCTTTCGGGCGGCCAGATGCAGCGCGTGGCGATTGCGCGGGCGCTGGCGCATTCGCCCGACATTCTGATTGCCGACGAGCCGACAGGCAATCTCGATACGGCCAGCGGCCAGCAGGTGCTCGAGTTACTGCGCGACGCTGCGCGGAATTTCGGCGCGACCGTCCTCATGGCCACGCACAGCGCCGAAGCCTCAGCTATCGCCGGGACGCGCGTCCAACTCCGCGACGGCCGCATCCAATCCATCGACCGCGCATGAAACTTCTGCGCTCGCTGATTCTCCGCCCGTTGCGCCGCGACCCGTTGCGGACGGCGCTCACCATTCTATCGGTGGCACTGGGCATCGCCGTTATTGTGGCCATCGACCTGGCGGGCGACGCGGCCGCCGGCTCCTTCCGCGCTTCCATGGAAACTCTAGCCGGCAAGACGGATCTCGAAATCCTGGCCAACGGCGGCATCGACGAACATTGGATCGGCGCGCTGGATGCGCTGCCGGTTAATGCGACGTTCTCGCCGCTGGTGGAAGGTCAGGCCATGATGGATGGCGCCGGCCCGGTTCCGCTTTATGGAGTGGACCTGGTGGCGGCGGCGCTTGAGGCTCCCCGGCCAGGCGGCTCGCAAAACGTGACCGCGACGGTGGCCGGACGGCGGCGGGAACTCAAGCCGGCGCGGCTGGTGCACTCGGCCTCGGGCGATTTTCTGGTGGCCGATATCGCCAGCGCGCAGCAGGCCCTGGGGCGCTTCGGCAAGCTCGACCGCATCGACGTCACCATCGGGCGCGGCGAAGATCTGGCCCGCGTGGAACAGGCCATCCGCGCGACGCTGCCGCCGGCCTACCTGGTGGAGCGGCCGGGCGTGCGCAGCGACGAAAACCAGCGCATGCTGCGGGCCTTCCGCTGGAACCTGCGGGTGCTGGGCTACATTTCGCTGGTGGTGGGCGCCTTTCTGATTTACAACACCATCTCCATTAGCGTGGTGCGGCGGCGCGGCGAGATCGGGGTGTTGCGCGCGCTGGGCGCCGGGCGCTCGGCCGTGCTGGGGCTGTTCCTGGCGGAAGCGCTGCTGCTGGGCGTAGCGGGCGCGGCGCTGGGGGTGGCGCTCGGCCGCCTGCTGGCGGATGTCACCGTGCGCACCATTTCCGAAACCGTGAACGCGCTCTACACCACCAGCCGCCCGGCGCCCGTGGAACTCACCTGGAGCGAAGCCTGGATGGGCCTGCTGACGGGCGCGGTGGTCGCGCTGGTCTCGGCGTTTGCGCCGGCGCGCGAAGCCATGATGGTGGCGCCGGTGGAGGCTATGGGCCGCGGCGCGCATGAACACCGGGCGCGCCTGCGCTGGCGGCGCGGGCTGGTCTGGGCGGGGCTGTTTGCGGCGGCTGCCCTGGCGGCTTCGCAGGCGCGGCCGGTCAGTGGTTATCCGGTGGGCGGATACGTGGCCGCGCTGTTTTCGATCGGCGCGGCGGCTTTCGCGGCCCCGGCGCTGGTGCTGGCGGCGGATTACTGCACCCGCGCGGTGACGCGGCGGCGCGTCGAGAGCCTGCTGGCCGGCCGCAGTTTGACGGCCTCGCTTTCGCGCTCGTCGGTGGTGGTGGCGGCGCTGGCCACCGCCATTGCCATGATGGCCAGCGTCGGGATCATGGTGGGCAGCTTCCGGGAAACCGTGGCGTTGTGGTTGAACGTGCAGCTTCGCGCCGATTTCTACGTGCGGACAGCCGTGCCTTCGGTGGCGGGCCAGTACCCGCCGCTCGACGGCGCGGTGGTGGCCACGCTCGAGTCTGCGCCGGGAGTGGCCGCGGTGGATGCTTATCACGGGACCGAACTCCATTTTCGGGGCGAGCGGGCGACGCTGGGCGCGGGCAACATGGAGATTGTGCGGCGCTACGGCCGGCTGCGCTTTATCGCTGGAGAAAACCGCGACGCCATTCTGCGATCGCTCGCCCGAAGCGACCGCGCGATTGTCAGCGAGCCATTCGCGCTGCGCCACGGCGTCCACGCGGGCGACCGCCTCACCATTCCCATTGGCGCGCACGCCGTTACGCTGACGGTGGCCGGCATCTATTACGATTACACGAGCAGCCAGGGTTACGTGATTCTGGATAACACCACCCTGCTGCGCTACCTTCCCAACCAGCCGGCCACCAATGCCGCAGTGTATCTGGCGCCGGGGGCCGACCGGGCGGTGGTGCTGCGGGCGCTGCGGCTGCGCACGGCGGCGTACGGCGTTGCGGTCGCGGCGAACTCCGAGCTGCGCCGCAATTCGATGGAGATTTTCGACCGCACCTTCGCCATCACCTGGGCGCTCGAAGCGGTGGCCATTCTAGTGGCCATGCTGGGAGCGGCTAATTCGCTACTGGCGCTGGTGCTGGACCGGCGCCGCGAACTGGGGCTGCTCCGCTACCTGGGAGCTTCGGCGGCGCAGGTCCGCGGCATGATTCTCACCGAAGCCGCGTTCCTGGGCGTACTGGCCGCGATCCTCGGATTGGCGTTAGGGTGTGCACTTTCGCTATTATTAATATTTGTAGTCAATAAGCAGAGCTTTGGCTGGACCATCCAGTTTCATCCCCCTCAAGAGCTGCTTGCCGGCGCACTGGCCCTGGTTTGGTGCGTCACCGTATTCGCCGGACTGTACCCGGCGCGAGTGGCTTCGCGCCTGAGCCCGATCGACGTGATTCATGAAGAGTAACAACACCGCTATTCGTAATGTCGCCATCATCGCCCACGTGGACCATGGCAAGACCACGCTGGTTGACGCCATGCTGAATCAGAGCGGCATCTTCGGCTCGCATGAGGAGCACGTCGACCGCGTGCTGGATTCGGGCGACCTGGAGCGCGAGCGCGGCATCACGATTCTCGCCAAGATCACCGGGGTGCGCTACCGCGGCGTGAAGATCAACATCGTGGATACGCCCGGCCACAGCGATTTCGGCGGCGAAGTGGAGCGCGCGCTCAAGATTGTGGACGGCGTGATGCTGCTGGTGGACGCCAGCGAAGGGCCGCTGCCGCAGACGCGCTATGTGCTGTCGAAGGCCCTGGAAGCGAATCTGCCGCCAATCGTGGTGATCAATAAGATCGACCGGCCGGACGCGCGCGTGACGGAAGTGCTGGACGAAATCTACGACCTGTTCATCGACCTGGACGCCACCGAAGACCAGCTCGATTTTCCGGTGCTCTATACCATCTCCAAGACCGGCGTGGCGAAGAAGACCATGGAAGATCCCTCGACCGATCTGCGCCCGCTGTTTGAAGCCATTCTGGAGTACATCCCCGCGCCGGCGGGCGACCCGGACGGCAAGCTGCAGATGCTGATCGCCAACCTGGATTACAGCGACTACCTGGGCCGCCTGGGCATCGGGCGGGTCTTCAACGGCACGCTGAACTATGGCGATACGGTGGCGATTGCCAAGCGCGATGGCACCATTGAGACCACCAGGATCACCAAGCTATACTCCTTCGAAGGCCTGAAGCGCGTGGACGAGAAGATCGGCCGGCCGGGCGACATGCTGGCGATTGCCGGCGTGACAGGCATCACTATTGGCGAGACCGTCACCGATGCAGAGACGCCCGACCCGCTGCCGCCCATCCACATTGATGAGCCGACCCTTTCGATGACCTTCACCATCAACACGTCGCCGTTTGCGGGGCGCGAAGGGCAATGGGTGACGTCGCGGAACCTGCGCGACCGGCTGGACAAGGAACTCCTGACCAACGTTTCGATTAAGGTGGAGGAACTGGAGCACGACACCTTCCTGGTGATGGGCCGCGGCGAATTGCAGCTCGCCATTTTGATTGAGATGATGCGGCGCGAGGGCTACGAACTGGCGGTGGGCAAACCGGAGATTATCACCAAGACCATCAACCACCACTTGATGGAGCCGCTGGAACTGCTGCTGATCGACTGCCCCGAGAGTTTTCTGGGTGTGGTGATTGAGAAGCTGGGTACGCGCAAGGGCAAGATGAACAAGATGGTGAACCACGGCTCCGGACGCGTGCGGCTGGAATTCCTGGTGCCATCGCGCGGCCTGATCGGGCTGCGCAGCGAAATCCTCACTGATACGCGCGGCACGGCCATCATGAATTCGCTGTTCCACGGCTACATCGACTGGCAGGGCGACATTTCCACGCGGCCCACCGGTTCTCTGGTGGCCGACCGCTCCGGTAGAGCCACCGGGCACGCCATCTTCAATCTGCAGGAGCGCGGCGAGATTTTCGTGGCGCCGGGCACGGAAGTATACGAAGGCATGATTGTCGGCGAGAATGCCCGCGATGCCGACCTGAACGTGAACATCGTCAAGGAAAAGAAGCTCACCAACATGCGCGCCTCGACGGCCGACGATGCCATCCGCCTGGTGTCGCCGCGGATTTTGAACCTCGAGCAGGCGATCGAATTCATCCGCGACGACGAACTGGTGGAAGTGACGCCGCAGTCGATTCGCTTGCGGAAGAAAATTCTGAAAGAAAACCAGCGATAGGCGCAACCCGCCCCACAAGCCGGCACTTTCCATCGCTGTGTCTTGCGGGGCTTATTAGGCTGGAGCGGTGCTCACCGTTCCCAAGCCTCCATAGTTCACCAGCTCGATCCCGTCGCGCTCCAGCGCCGCGCGTGTCTCGGCCGCCATCAGCGCTTCCAACTCCTCTTCGCGGCTCTCTTTCAGGCGTGTATGCGCCTGCCGCAGAGCCGTTCCGCATCGGCCCGGATGGCACATCAGCTCGGTCGTGCCTTCCGGCAGGAGTCCGAGGAGTTCGACCAACTCCGCCGTGCGCCACCGGCCGGTGATTTGAAATCCCGCGAAATGGTCGGTGCTCCGGCAGCCGTGTCTCTCCAGCACCCGCTGAAACCGGCCCCGCAGCAGCTTCATCGCGCCGCCGGCCAGGCGCGTCATTAGCGGCGCCGCGCCGCCCGCCGCGTTTATCGGAAAATCGAAGGGCCGCCGCACCCAGCGGATCCCGAATTCCTGGCTGAGGCGCGCCACCGCGTCCAGCACCGGCGGCGCCAGGTGGGTGTGCTTATGCGTGTCCAGATGCGTTGGGCGAAGGCCCGCCGCCACGATGCGGCGCACCTGCGCGGCCAGCTCGTCATAGATGCGGATCTGGCGGCCCGCCATCGCCGCCACCAGGCGCCCCACCGTCGGCGGAAAGTCTTTCCCGCTGATCAACGATTGACCACCAACCAGCACCAGGTGGCACCCCACGTCGAGCGTAGGCGTTTCCCGCGCCAGCCGTACCGCACCGTCGAAGGCCGCCCCGTTGGCCATCAGGGTGGTTGCCGTCAGGATGCCGCCGCGATGCGCTTCCACAATCCCCTGGTTCACATCCGGCGTGAACCCGAAGTCATCCGCATTGACTACCAGTTGTTTTCGGGAGCTCAAAATATATGCAGTTGGATGGTCAGGAACTTCTTGGGATTGGCGTGCATGTCCTTTATCAGAGCGTGCATTTCGCCGGTGGCTCCGTTCAGCGAATCGAAAAGCTGCGGGTTGGTGAGGAGTTGTCCCACCGTCCCCTGTCCGGCGTTGATCTTGTCCACAAGCGAGGTGAGCTTTTCTTCCAGGGCGGTTGCCCGCTGGTAGAGTTGCTCGTCTTTCATCATTTTCCCCGCGGTCCCCTTGCCGGCATTGACGTCTTCCACCAGCTTGTGGACTTCCGCCAGCGTGGCGCGTGCTTCGTCGTAGAGCGCCGGGTCTTTCAGAGCTTTCCCGAGCGTGCCCTGCCCCTTCTGCAAATCGGCCAGAATGGCGTCGATGCGCTGCAGCGGCTTGCGCGCTTCCTGGTACAGCGAGTCGTCGTAGATCAGGTGGGTGAGCGTGCCGTTGCCGGTGCGGATATCCGTGAGCAGCTTCTTCCCCTCATCCGAGATGCCGTTGATGGTGTTATACAGCTCTTCGTCCTTCAGAAGCTTTCCCAGGTTGCCCTTGCCCGCCTCCACTCCCGCCAGCAGGTTGTCCACGCGATTTACGCTGTCTTGAAAGGTGCCCAGCAACTTAGCCATCTGCTTCAGCAGTTCGGGAATATCCTGCGATACCAGCGGCCTCAACTCCGCGCCATCCACCACGTGCTGCGAGCCGGCGCCCTTGGTGATGTTCAGGAACTTGTCGCCCAGCAGATTCGAAGCCGCCACGCCCACCACCGAATCCACCGGAATCTGCGGCAGGTAATCCCTCTGCACCCGCATATCGAATTCCACCGTCCGCATCGGATCGCGCGAGTCGGTCAACTGCAGCCTGTCCAGATACCCCACCGTGATGCCGTTCAACCGGACCGCCGTTCCGTCGGCCAGCCCCGCAGCGTCATCCATGTAGGTGCGCAGCAGGGCGTTGCCTTGAAAAATTCCGCCCTTCGAGCTGGTCAGCAGAAACACCAGCACGAACAGAACCACAAACGCGCACAGCGCCACCACCCCCACCTTCAACTGCGACCACCGCACTTTGCTCCGTTCCGGCATCGTCTATACCCGCTGCTTCACGAACTTCATAACATAAGGATCGGTGGACAATTCCAGGCGGTCCTGGTCGCCTTCGAAAACCAAACGGCCTTCCTTCAGCACCATGAAAGTGGTCCGCGCGCCTCGCCCGTTCCCGTTTCCCGCCGGCTCCAGGGCCCCTTGTTTCGAATTGTAGCGAAAATTTGCAATCAGGTTCCCGTCCTGATACCGTTGCGTCACCAGCAGCGTGGTCGTCTGGCTCACGTCGCGCTCCTTGATCAGCAGCGTGATGATGAGGTTCGCCGTGATCGGGTCCAGACCCGCCGTCGGTGAGTCGTACAATACCAGTGGCGGTTCCGTCACCACCGCGCGCGCAATCGCCGCCCGCCGCCGCATGCCGCCCGAAAGCTCGCTCGGAAACTTTTCCAGCGTGCCGCCCAGTTCCACGAACTCCAGCGCCTGCTCCACCCGAGGCAGCACGTCCGCCGGCGGGCAATGAATCGACTTCTGGTTTACCAGCGGGTACGCCACGTTCTCTTCGATGTTCAGCGAATCGAACAGGGCGCTCTCTTGAAACAGCATCCCGATGCGGCTGCGGATTTCAAACAGCTCCTGTTCCTTCATCTTCGTCAGGTCCCGCCCGAACGCCAAGACTCTTCCCGAATCGGGCCGCACCAAGCCCAGCGCAGTCTTCAACAAGACGGTCTTGCCGCTGCCCGCCGCTCCCAGAATCACCCGCGATTCGCCTTCCACCGCTTCGAAGCTCAGATCCGCCAGCGCATTCACCCCGTCGAATGCGACATGGACGTGCTCGAACCGGAGAATGGAATTCGCTGCTTCGGGCATCAGGTTGCCTGGCTGACGAAGATTTTCGTGATCAGCAGATCCAGGATAAAGGTCAGCACGGTGGCCGCCACCACCGCCTGTGTGGTCGAGCGGCCCACCCCCTGCGTGCCCCCGGTGGTCCGCAGGCCGTAATAGCAGCCGATCAACGAGATCACCACCGCGAACACCAGCGGTTTGAACAGACCCTGAACGATGTCGCTCCAGTCCAGCGCCTGCCATACGGTTGTCCAATATTGCTTCGAGGGCAGCCCTAGGTTGAAGTGCGAAATCACCCAGCCGCCGAACATCCCGACAAAATCCGCGATGATCACCAGCAGCGGCAGCATCACCGCCGTGGCGATCAGCCTCGGCGTCACCAGTTTCTGCACCGGATCGGTGCCCAGGGCGCGCATGGCGTCGATCTGTTCCGTCACCTTCATCGACCCCAATTCGCTCGCAATCCCGGAAGCGTTGCGCCCCGCCACCATCAGCGCCGTCAACACCGGGCCCAGCTCGCGCACCAGCGTGAGCGAAACCAGTGTTCCGGTTTTGCCCATCTGGCCATACTGCGCCAGCGCCTTATACATCTGTAAGGCCATCACCGCGCCGCTGAAGAATCCCGTGATGGCCACAATCTGCAGGCTGCCGACACCGATGGTGTCCATTTGCAGCGCGATATCGTCGCCGTAGTGCGGGCGCCGGCCAATGTTTCGAAAGGCCCGTCCTGCGAGCAAGAAGAAGTCCTGAACCGCGGAAACAGGCTCTTTCAGAAGGTCCAGCAAATAGGTTGGTCCCCGAACTCCGATGCTACCATACTAAGAAGAAAGCCAGCCATGAAAGGCCTCACCGATATTCCCGGCATCCGTGTGGGACACGTCTCGGATTATGAAGCCATCACCGGCTGCACCGCCATCCTGTGCGAGGCCGGCGCAATCGGCGGCGTCGATATCCGCGGCTCCGCCACCGGGACGGAAGAAACCCCCACTCTCGATCCCGGCCATGTCACTCCGCTGGTCCACGGCATTCTGCTGGCCGGCGGCAGCGCTTTCGGGTTGGAAGCCGCCTCGGGAGTCCGCCGCTACCTGGAGCACCGCGGCATCGGCTTCGACACCGGCGCCGCCAAAGTCCCCATCGTCCCCGCCGCCATTCTCTACGATCTCGGCATCGGCAAGGCCGACGTGCGTCCCAGCATGGCCATGGGCGAAGCCGCCGCCACGGCCGCCACCACCGACGCCGTCAAAGAAGGTTGTGCCGGCGCCGGCACCGGAGCCACTGTCGGCAAGATCCTGGGGATGAAGCAGGCCATGAAGTCGGGGATCGGCTCCTTCACCGTCACGCTGCCGGCGGGCGTGCTGGTTTCGAGCCTGGTGGCCGTCAACGCCTTCGGAGACGTGCGCGATCCCACCACCGGAAAGATCGTCGCCGGCGCCCGCACGAGCCCCACCAGCCACGATTTCATCGACACGCAGGAGCACATGAAACGCGGCGCGACCGGTGGCGTGGGCGGCCGCAACACCACGCTGGCGGTGGTCGCCACCAACGCCAGACTGACCAAAGTGCAGGCCCGCAAGCTGGCCGAGCAGGCCTCGCTCGGCATGGCGCGCACCATTTACCCCGTCAACACGATGTTCGATGGCGACATCGTATTCGCGCTTTCGCTTGGCGATCGCCAGGCCGACCTGAACACTCTGGGTGTGGCCGCCGCCGAAGCCGTCTCCGCCGCCATCCTCCGCGCCGTCCGGTTCGCGAAGACCCTGGGCGGTGTGCCGGGCTTGGGATAGGCCGCCGGCCCGGGCGAGGCCCGCCGCCGCCCTCATGCTCCAGCCCGTTTCCGCCGATCTGCTATCGTTGAATGTAGCCTCACTGTATGCCCTTTCACATTCAGCCGCTCCGGGAATTTCTGGTGCGTCCGGCGTTGCCCGAATCGCTTTCCCGCATGGAAGAACTGGCCCAGAACCTTCTTTGGAGCTGGTCGCCGCTGGTGCGCTCTGTGTTCCGCCGGCTGGATCCCGCGCTCTGGAAAGAATGCGGATATAACCCCGTCCTCATGCTCGGCCGCGTCTCGCAAAGCACCCTCGAAAGGGCCGGGTCCGACCAACGCTACCTGGCGCTCTATCGCAGCGCCTGCGAGGTCTTCGACGCGCGCACCCGCGGCAGGTCTTCTCCCCCGCAGGACGGCAAGCTGATTGCGTATTTCTCCGCCGAATACGGTCTCACCGAGTGTCTTCCGGTCTATTCCGGCGGCCTCGGCGTCCTCTCCGGGGACCACCTGAAAGCCTCCAGCGATCAGGACTACCCGCTCATCGGCCTCGGCCTGCTCTATCAAAAAGGCTACTTCCGCCAGCTCCTCAATCCCGATGGCTGGCAGCAGGAGCGCTACCCGGTCAATGATTTTTATGCCCTGCCGATCACTCCCGTCAAAGATCCCGCCGGTGCGGACCTCAAAGTGAAACTGAAGTTCCCCAGCGGCGAGATCTCCATTTTGGTCTGGCAGCTCCACGTCGGCCGCATCCAACTCTACCTGCTCGACGCCAACATTCCGGAGAATCTGCTGCCCCAGGATCGCGAGATTACCGATTCCCTTTACGGCGGCGATAACGATACGCGCATCCGCCAGGAAATCGTGCTCGGTATCGGCGGCATGCGGGCTCTCGATGCCATGGGCCTCAAGCCCACGGTGTTTCACATGAACGAAGGCCATTCGGCTTTTCTCGCGCTCGAGCAGATCCGCCTCTACATGCGCGATGAACACCTGACCTTTGAGGAAGCGCTGGCGGCCGCCCGCGCCAGCAACGTCTTCACCACCCATACCCCGGTGCCAGCCGGCATCGATCTGTTCGACGCCGGCGTCATGTACCATTACTTCTCCGAATACTGCCGGGAAGTGGCGATCGATTTTCAGCAGTTGATGGCCATCGGCCGCCGCAATCCGGGCAACCGCGACGAGCCCTTCTCCATGGCCGTGCTGGCGCTCAATACCTCGGCCTACCGCAACGCCGTCAGCCGCCTCCACCGCGCCGTCTCGCAGGAAATGTTCCAGGACCTCTGGCCGCAATTGCCCCAGTGGGAGGTCCCCATCACCTCGATCACCAACGGCGTGCACCTTCCCAGTTGGCTGAACGCCGAACTGGCCGTGCTCTACGACCAATACCTGGAGCCGGAGTGGCGCGACCGTTTCAACGATCCATCGATCTGGGAGCACGTGAACGAAATTCCGGACGAAGAGTTGCTGGAAGCCCACCGCCGCCGCAAACGGCGCCTTGTGAACTTCGTTCGCGAACGCCAGCACTCGGCCGCTCTGCGCCGCCAGGCCTCCGCCGGCGAAATCCACCGCAGCAGCGAAGTTCTGGATCCGAACGCCTTCACCATCGGCTTCGCGCGCCGTTTCGCCGCCTACAAGCGCCCCACCCTGCTCTTCCACGATGCCGAACGCCTCAAGCGCATCCTATTGAATGAGAATATGCCCGTCCAGGTCGTCATCGCCGGCAAGGCCCATCCCAAGGACCAGCCCGGCAAAGGCTACATCCGCGACGTGGTCCAGCTTTCGCGCGACCCGGACCTGTGGAAGCACGTCGTCTTCGTCGAAGACTACGACATGAAGGTCGGCCGCGAAATGGTGCAGAGCGTCGATCTTTGGCTGAACAATCCCCGCCGCGGCGAAGAGGCCTGCGGCACCAGCGGCATGAAGGCTGCGCTCAATGGCGTGCTCAACCTCAGCATCCTGGACGGCTGGTTCGACGAAGCCTACGAGATTTCCGGCGGCTGGGCCATCGGCGAGCGGGAACCCTATTCACCCGATCAGGATGCCCTTCACGCCAGCGCCATCTATTACCTCCTCGAAAACGAAATCGTGCCGATGTTCTATGAACGGCGCGAGACCACGCCGCGCGAATGGATGCGCCGCATGAAGCAGTCGCTCATGCACATCACGCCGGCCTTCGATTGCCGGCGCATGGTGCGCGAATACATGTCGGAACTGTACGCTCCGGCGCACCAGCAGCACATCCACTTGCGCGAAAGCCACTATCAGTGCGTGCGGGAAAAAGCCCGCTGGGCTGCGCGCATCCGCGAGGCTTGGGACCGAGTCCGTTTTGTCGAATGCGGCGAGCAGTTCCCCGCGGCGGGTCTGACCAGCGGTTCGGCCCTGCCGGTGCGCACCGCCATCGATCTGGCCGACCTCAAACCCGAGGACGTGCGCGTCGAACTGGTTTTGGGCCGCATCGATGCCACCGGTTTCCTGGAAGACGCCGAGGTTGTGGTTCTGCCTCCCGTCGAGCAGCACGATGGCGTTGCGTTGTTCGGCCGCGATATTGTCGCGGAGCGCACTGGCCGCCTGGGTTACGCGTTCCGTGTCAGCCCCAACCATTTTGACGATCCCTTGACCCGCCCCACCGGCGGCCTGCTGAAATGGAGTACGCCCGGGCAAGTATGAGAATTTCCCGAGGGCCGGAAGATGGTGCGTGCAAACGGACTCGATCCGTGGTACATATTAGTTTGACGCTTAGGCGGGTCCCAAGCCACGGTGGCGGTATGCGCCCTGGGAATTCCGCAGTCCCCCTTCTGGTTATCCCACGCGAACGGCCGGTGTTCTGAGAATCCGCCCGGCTGCGGTGGGAGTTAAAAGTAAGCTGGATGCGCCCCAGCGCTGGGGATTCGTAACCGGGTTTTCACTAAGTCGTTCTTCTGCCTTGCTATTTACGGAGCAACCTTCCCATGGACAGCGATCGCAAGTATAGACAAAACGGGTACATGGACTCTGACCGCGAAGCCCGGGGCCCCCGCCCCGAAGGCCCCCGGCCGCAGGGCCCCCGTCCCCCCATCGATATTACCGGCCCCCGCCTGCCGCGCCTGGTGCAGCACGTGGCCGCCTCCCGTTGTTTCAACTGCGCTACGGCCCTTCCCCCGGATATCAATTTTGCCGGGGCCTGCCCCAAGTGCAACGCCGACCTGCATTGCTGCAAGCAGTGCTCCCACTTCGAACCCTCCACCCGGTTTCAGTGCCTGAAGCCCATTCCCGTTCGCATCGCCCTCAAGGACAAGGCCAACGACTGCACCATGTTCTCGCCGCGCGTCACCGTCGCCCGCGAAGGCACCGCCAACGCTCCGCCTGCCCCGAGCATCAATAATTCAGGGCCGCCCGCTCCGCGCAACGCCGATGACGCCCGCAACGCCTTCGACAAACTCTTCAAGAAGCTCTAAGCAAATCGTGAGGCCGGCCGCGGCGCCGGGGTGTTGATACCACCTTGCGGCGCGGTTGACGGGGCTTTCCGCACGATGTTACCCTGGACCTCTAAAAGCGCCGCGGTCCTTCCGTAAAAAACATGGCTGACACGCTTCGTGCCTTGGGCGAAATACTGTTGAAGGCCGTTCCCACGGTCATTCTGCTGTTGCTGCTCTATTTCTATTCGAAGTACATGTTTTTCAGACCGATGGAGAAGGTGCTGCGTCAGCGCTACGAGGCCACGGAAGGGTCGCGCAAGATGGCCGAAGAGGCCCTCGAACGCGCTACCGCCCGGACCGCCGAATATGAAATGGCGTTGCGGGCCGCCCGCTCCGAGGTTTATCAGACCCAGGAGGCGCTGCACCGGCAGTTACAGGAGCGCGAAACCGCCCAGTTGACGGCCACCCGGCAGGCGGCCGACGCTGCGGTGAAAGAGGCGCGCGAGCAACTGGCCCTCGACGCGGAGCAGGCCAAAGCCGCACTCGGCCGCGAAAGCGACGCGCTGGCCACCCAGATCACCGAATCCATTTTGCGGGGGAATGCCGCGTGAGAGGTCTCGTCCGGTTTGCCGCGCTACTCGGTTCGAGCGCCGTGCTATGTCTCGCCGCGGGCGGCGAGGCGGGCGGCGGCAACCTGCAAGGTTGGAAGTGGGCGAACTTCCTGCTGCTGGCCGCCGGCCTCGGCTACATCATTGGAAAGAACGCCGGGCCCTTCTTCGCCGCGCGTTCGCAATCCATCTCCAAGGACATTTCCGAATCCGAGCAGATCCGCCGCGACGCCGAAGCACGGGCGGCCGAGGTGGACCGGCGGCTCGCCAACCTGGGGGCGGACATCGCCGCGCTACGCGAGGAATCCGAGCGGGAAGCCCAGTCCGAAACCGAACGCCAGGCCGCTCACACCGCCGCCGAAATCGCTAAGATCCAGGCTCACGCCACGCACGAAATCGCAGCCGCCCAAAAGGCCGCCCGCATGGACTTGCGGCGCTATTCGGGCGAGCTGGCGGTCGAACTGGCCGAACAGAAAATCCGCGCCCGCATGACTCCGGCCACCCAGGATCACCTGGTGCGCGGGTTTGTGCGCGATCTCCAATGACCCTCTCCGCCGTAGCCTCACGTTACGCCAACGCCCTGGCCGATGTGGTAACCTCCGCGTCGTCCCCTTTGCGGCCTGAAATCGCCCTCGCCGAATTGCGAGCTTTCGAAACCGCTCTCCGGGATTCCCCCGAGTTGCAAAATGCCCTAGTCACGCCCGCGGTGCCGGCCGGCCGGAAAAAGGCCGTGGTCACGCGCATCGCCGATGTGCTCCAACTTTCGCGCATTTCGCGCAATCTTCTATTTGTATTGATCGATCATCGCCGCATCCCCTTGCTGGCCGCCATCAACCAGGTTCTTGAGGTGGTGCTCGATGAGCGCCTGGGCTTCGCCCGCGCGGAAGTCTCCGCGGCGCGCGAACTCACGGCCGAGCAACGCGCCGCGCTCAATAGCCGGCTGGAACAACTTACCGGCAAGCGTATCCGCATGCGCTTCGCCGTGGACGATTCTCTGATCGGCGGCGTGATGGCCCGGATTGGTTCCACGGTGTACGACGGCTCGGTTCGCGGCGAACTGGCATCTCTGGAACGCCGCCTGTGTGCGGAAAGTTAAGCGGAAGGATTTATGGCTCAAATTCGAGCGGACGAAATAACCAGCATTCTGCGGCAGGAGATCGAGAATTACGAGCGGGCGATCGACGTCACCGAGACCGGCTCGGTCATCTCCGTGGGCGACGGCATCGCCAGAATTCATGGCCTGGAGAAGGTCATGGCGGGCGAACTGATCGAGTTCCCTCACGACGTCTCGGGCATCGCCATGAACCTGGACGAAGACCAGGTGGGATCGGTGCTGCTGGGCGACTTCGCCGAGATTAAGGAAGGCGACGAGGTCCGCCGCACGGGCCGCATTATGTCGGTACCGGTGGGCGAAGCATTGATCGGCCGCGTGGTCGACGCCCTCGGCCAGCCCATCGACGGCAAAGGCCCAATCCAAGCCACGCAGTTCAATCCGGTGGAGCGCCTGGCTCCCGGCGTGGTGGCGCGCCAGCCGGTGAAAGAGCCGATGCAGACCGGTATCAAGGCCATCGACGCCATGATCCCGATCGGCCGCGGCCAGCGCGAGCTGATCATCGGCGATCGCCAGACCGGCAAAACCGCCATTGCGCTCGACGCCATCATTAATCAAAAGGGCGGCGACATGATCTGCATCTATGTCGCCATCGGCCAGAAGCGCTCGACGGTGGCCCAGGTGGTGAAGACGCTTGAAGACCATGGCGCCATGGAATACACCATCGTGGTCTCGGCATCGGCCTCCGATCCCGCGCCCATGCAGTACCTGGCGCCCTTCTCGGGTTGCGCCATGGGCGAGTTTTTCCGCGACAGCAAGAGGCACGCGCTGTGCATCTACGACGATCTTTCCAAGCACGCAGCGGCGTATCGCGAAATCTCGCTGCTGCTGCGCCGGCCACCCGGGCGCGAAGCCTACCCCGGCGACGTTTTTTATCTCCACAGCCGCCTGCTGGAACGCGCCGCCAAGTGGAACGAGGCAAACGGCGGCGGTTCGCTCACGGCCCTGCCCTTCATCGAGACGCAGGCCGGCGACGTTTCGGCGTACATTCCAACCAATGTGATTTCGATCACGGACGGGCAGATCTTTCTCGAATCCGATCTGTTCAACTCCAATGTCCGCCCAGCCATCAACGTGGGCATCTCGGTCAGCCGCGTAGGCGGCAACGCGCAGACCAAGGCCATGAAATCCATCGCCGGCAGCCTGCGCCTGGACCTGGCGCAATACCGCGCGCTGGCGGCCTTCGCGCAATTCGGCTCGGATCTCGACAAGGCGTCGCTCGACCAACTCAACCGCGGCAAGCACCTAGTGGAGATTCTGAAGCAGGGGCAATACCAGCCGCTGCCACTGGAGAAACAGGTTCTCATCATCTTCGCGGGAGTCAAAGGCCACCTGGACGATCTTCCGGTG
Source organism: Bryobacterales bacterium (assembly GCA_963842505.1). GTDB lineage: Bacteria > Acidobacteriota > Terriglobia > Bryobacterales > Bryobacteraceae > PALSA-129. The sequence goes on along the minus strand of CAWJGZ010000001.1, from coordinate 487,191 downwards.
GAGCAGTGCCAAAAGTTCGAAGAGGAGCTGTACCGCTTCGTGGACAACACTCACCGCGCCCTGCTCGATGAGATCCGCACCAAGAAAGCTCTGGATGACGCGCTCACCGCCAAGGTGACCGACGTGATCAAAGAATTCAAGGCCCGCTTCCTGGCGGAGAAGAAGTAAAAGAAAATGCCGAGCCTGATCGACATCCGGCGGCGCATCCGCTCGGTCAAGAACACGCAGCAGATCACCAAGGCGATGAAGATGGTCTCGGCGGCCAAGCTGCGCCGCGCTCAGGATCGCGTGATTTCGTCGCGCCCCTACGGTGCGCTGCTGCGCCGGGTGCTGGCCAACGTGGCCGCGGCGGCCGCCGCCGATGAGCGCATTTCCGGCCATCCGCTGCTGGCCCAGCGGCCCGAGCAGCGCATCCTGCTGGTTCTGATCACCAGCGACAAAGGCCTGGCCGGGGCATTCAATGCGAACCTGATTAAGGGCGCGCAGGCGTTTATGGCGGAACGCGCCGGCGCTTCCGTTCAGTTGGAGCTGATCGGCCGCAAAGGCCGGGATTTCTTCCGCAAGCGGAACGTTTCGATTTCGGGCGAGCACGAGAACCTGGCCGCCAAAGCGATCTTCGACGATACCGCGGCCATCGCCCGCAAAATCATGGAGCTATACAGCAACGAAGAGATCGACGCGGTTTGGATGCTCTACAACGAATTCAAGAGCGTGGTGGCGCAGAAACTCACGCTCTCGCGGGTGCTGCCGATTCAACTGCCTCAGCAGGCCCCGGCGGCGGACTACATTTTCGAACAGCCGCCCGCGGAAATACTGACCGCGCTGCTGCCGCGCTCGATCGAAATGGAGTTTTACCGCGCGCTGGTGGAATCGGTGGCCGCCGAGCACGCTGCCCGCATGATTGCTATGGACGCGGCCACGTCCAACGCCGGCGATATGATCGAGAGGCTGACCCTCTACATGAACCGCGTGCGCCAGGCCAGCATCACCAAGGAAATCATCGAAGTAGTCAGCGGCGCCGCCGCCGCGGAGTGAGATAAAGATATGGCAACTACCAACGCATTGCTGACCGGCAAGGTCGTGCAGGTCTCCGGACCGGCCGTGGACTGTGAGTTTCCCGAGGGACACATTCCGCTGATTTACACCGCCATCCGTGTGACCAGCGAGGGCTTCAACGTCCCCACACCCATCGACATCATCTGCGAAGTGGAGCAGCACATCGGCGAAGGGCGCGTGCGCACCGTGGCGCTGCAGCCCACCGAGGGCCTGGTGCGCGGCATGAAGGCCATCAGCCTGAGCCATCCGGTGGAGGTGCCGGTTGGTCCGGAGACACTGGGCCGCGTGCTGAATGTGATCGGCCAGCCGGTGGATGAAATGGGCCCGGTCGACACCAAGCTGCATTACCCCATTCACCGCCCGTCGCCTTCGTTCGAAGACCAGTCGACGCGCCTGGAGATGTTCGAGACCGGGATCAAGGTGATCGATCTGCTGGAACCCTACCTGGTCGGCGGCAAGATCGGCCTATTCGGCGGCGCGGGCGTCGGCAAGACCGTCATCATCATGGAGCTGATCAACAACATCGCCCAGAAGCACGGCGGTGTCTCGGTCTTCGCCGGGGTGGGTGAACGCACCCGCGAAGGCAACGACCTGTGGCTCGAAATGCAGGAATCGGGCGTCATCGATCCGCACGACTACAAGAAATCCAAGTGCGCCCTGATCTACGGCCAGATGACCGAGCCGCCCGGGGCGCGTTTGCGCGTGGGTCTCACCGGCCTGACGGTGGCCGAGTATTTCCGCGACGAAGAAGGCCAGGACGTGTTGCTGTTCATCGACAACATTTTCCGTTTCACGCAGGCCGGCTCGGAAGTTTCGGCGCTGCTCGGCCGCATGCCTTCGGCCGTCGGCTACCAGCCCAACCTGGCCACCGAAATGGGCGAATTGCAGGAGCGCATCACATCCACCAACAAGGGATCCATTACTTCCGTGCAGGCCATCTATGTGCCGGCGGACGATTACACCGACCCGGCCCCGGCCACCGCCTTCGCGCACCTGGACGCCACTACCAATCTTTCGCGCGACATCGCCTCGCTGGGTATCTACCCGGCGGTCGATCCGCTGGCTTCAACTTCGCGCATCCTCGATCCGCTGATTATCGGCAACGATCACTACGCCACCGCGCAGATGGTCAAGGGGATTCTGCAGCGCTACAAGGACCTGCAGGACATCATCGCGATCCTGGGCATCGACGAACTCTCCGACGAAGACAAACTGACCGTAGCGCGGGCCCGCAAGATCCAAAAATTTCTTTCCCAGCCCTTCCACGTGGCTGAACAATTCACCGGCCACAAGGGCAAGTACGTGAAGCTGGCCGACACCGTGCGGGGCTTCCGCGAGATCGCCGAAGGCAAGCACGACAGCGTGCCGGAGCAGGCGTTCTATATGCAGGGGACCATCGAAGAAGTGCTGGAAAAAGCCGAAGCGATGAAGCAGGCGTAGCATGGCCGACTTACTCGAACTGGAAATCGCGACGCCCGATCGCCAATTAGTGCGCGAGCAGGTTTCCGACGTGCAGATCCCCGGCAAGGACGGCTATTTGGGGATTCTCCCGGGGCACGCCGCGCTGCTGGGCCAGCTCGGCGCGGGCGCGCTGAGTTACTCCGCGGGCAGTGGCGCAAGGCGCTATCTGGCGATTGACGGCGGATTCCTGGAAGTATTGGAAGACCACGTGCGCGTGCTCGCCGACTTAGCCGAGCGCGCCGAGGACATCAACATCGGCCGCGCCAAGTCGGACCTCGAACGCGCCCAGCAGCAGTTAGCCAGCACCGCGGCCGACGCCGACCCGGCCCTCGCGCTGAAGGCGGTGAACCGCGCACAGGCACGGATTGACGCCGCGGAACGGCGGTAGGGCGGGCAAGGGCTTCGTCCTTGATGTCCCTTCGGGACATGGAAGCCAGGAGCCAGAAGTCATGAGTCAGTTGGCAGGCGGCACCGCCTGGCCCACCAAAGAAGGCTGAAGACACTTGGGGTGTGAGATCGAGGGGAAAAGAAAAGAAGGGCGTTGCGGCGGCCGGGGCTCTCGGACTTATCGCCGGGCGTGTCTCCGGATTCTCTCGGACCCAATTACGGGGCGGCCGCCAGTGACTGGAACGGCATCTTCAGGGTGAGTGACGCTGGATGGCGCCGGGTTCCCCAATTCAATGCCTGCTCTCTGAAACCATACTCCGATCTAGGCAATCAAGCCGGTACGTTTCTGGATTGCGAAATCGATTTCACGGTTCTTCCGTCGGTCCCCATCGGTTAACAACCCCGGTGAGTGCCGCAAGGCCTTCACGGCCGCCGAGAAGTATCAGCACCACCTGAAAAGCAACGCTTCCTGGCCAGGAAGAGGATGAGGAAACCTTGCAACGGGCGCAAGGTCCTCATCCGATTCAAAAGTAGCATGTGGGTGAGTACCAAGCGCCGGGAGGAAAACCGCAAGTAGATGATAACAGGGCAAATTGAGTTACAACTTTTTTGCGACCGGCTTGCAGAACCCGCCACGGTCGTTTTGATCTGTTTCGACGGAGACGGCTGCGCCGGCCGGACCGTGCCGGCTAAAGCCCCTGCTCCACGATGTACAATGAGTAACAACTGGAGTTTTCCCCCAATGAACATCCGATGCGGCGCAAACCTTTTGGTATTCGCGGCTGTTGGCCTGCCCGTATTCGCGGCTGACGCCCCTCCCGCACGGCCCATGGCCGGACCTGTCGAAATCATGCATTTGAAAGATGTCAAGCCCGGCATGAAAGGCGTCGCGTGGACCGTCTTCCAAGGGACGGAGCCGGAAGCGGTGCCGATTGAAATCGTGGGGCGGCTGAAGAATCAGAACGGGCCGAATCAAGACATCATCGTGGCTAAGATGCTGGGCAAAGCCAAGGTGACCAACGTGGCGGGCGGGATGAGCGGCAGCCCGGTGTATATCGACGGCAAACTGGTGGGCGCGGTGGCGCTACGCATGAGCACGTTTTCGCCGGATGCCATCTGCGGAATCACGCCCATCGAATTGATGCTGGAGATCAACGAGCTGGATCAATCGCGGCCGGACGATGCGCGCACACCGGAGAAAGCGCGCTCGCACAACGGCGCGGTCTCCATTCCGGATGGGATGCTGGAGTTCCAGGCCTCGGCCGGGCCGATGCCCCAGGCGATGATGGCGCCGATTGAAGCGCCGCTGATGCTCTCCGGTTTCAGCGACAGCGCGCTGCGCGAGTTCGGTCCTATGTTCCAGCAATTGGGCGTCAACGCTGTGCAGGGCGGCGCCGCCAACGACATTCACAGCAATAAGCCGGCGCCCGGATGGGAACACGCGCTCAACCCCGGCGACAGCATCGCGGGCGTGCTGGTGGACGGCGACATGAGCGTCACGGGACTGGGCACGGTGACCTATAACGACGGCAAGCGGGTGCTGGGCTTCGGCCATTCCTTCTTCAACCTGGGACCGGTGGATATCCCCATGAGCAAGGGCGAAGTCATCATGACGCTGGCGTCAAGTTACCAGCCGAATAAGATGGCGAACGCCACCGAGATCGTGGGGGCGCTGCACCAGGACCGCTTCACGGGAATCATGGGCGTGCTGGGGGCGGAGTCCGAGATGATCCCGGTGACGGTGAAGTTGCGGTCGCTGGACGATAAAGAGAAGCTGACGCACGAGAAGGATTTTCACTTCAACGTTTTCGTTCACCAGAAGTGGACGCCCTACCTGATGATGTTGACGCTCTACAATTCGCTTTCGCAATTGAACGAGCTGGCCGATGAAACCACTTACCGGCTGAGCGGCAAAGTGGAGTTGAACGGCGCGGGGCTTTCGCTTTCCACCATGGCGGCTTCCGGGGAAGCGCCCATGCCGGCGCCGCTGGCAATGGCGGCATGGTGGGGCAACATGTTCAACCGGCTGTACCTCAACAACGTGAACATGCCGGACGTGAAGCGCGTCAACGTCACGGTGGATCTGCTGCCGGAGCGGCGGGTGGCCACCATTGAAAGCGCCTGGGTGCAGGAACCGGAAGTGCGCGCGGGCGATTCGGTGCCGGTGAAGGTTTTCCTGCGGCCCTACCGCGGCGAGCGCATCGAGCGCGATTTCAGCGTGAAGATTCCCGAAGGGCTGGCCAAGGGCGACCACCGCATTATGCTGAGCGACGCCGAGACGGTGAACCGCATGCAGAACATGGCGGGCATGATGGACCGTTACATCGATCTGCCGCAAACCGTGTCGCTGCTCAACCAGGAGCGATCGAACAACAAGCTGTATGTATCGCTGGTGGAATCCACGCCGACGGCCTATTTCGGCGATAAGACGCTGCCCAGCCTGCCGGCTTCCGTGCTGAATGTGATGCAGGCGGGCCGGGCTTCCACAAGGGCCGTGGTGACATCTCCGGAGACGGCCACGGAGCAGATGGCTCTGCCGTTCGATTCGGTGGTGACGGGCAGCTATTCGCTGCGGATCCACGTGAAATAAGGACAGGCCAAAACGAGCGCGGCTGGCAAGAATCTCAACATGAAAAGACCGATGGGTAAGTGGATGGTGCGCGCTTCCGGCATTTTGCTGGCAGTGATGGCGTTGGGGGCGGGCGAGACGCGGAACTGGACGCAAGGCGAATCCGCGGATTTTGAAAAAGGCGTGATTCAAAAGCTCTCGCTGCGCAGCGACGGGCTGTTGACGCTGGCGCCGCGCTCGCGCGAAGTCTTCGACACTTCGGCGGCGTATCTGTGGGCGCTGGCGCGGGATTCCAAAGGCAACCTGTACGCCGGCGGCGGCACGGGCGCGAAGCTGTTCCGGATCCCGCCGGGCGGGCCTGGGAAGCTGCTGGCGGAACTGGATGCGCTGGAGGTCCACGCCATCGCGGTGGACGCGCGCGACCGCGTCTATGTGGCCACGGCGCCCGACGGCAAGGTCTACCGCATCACGGGCAATGGCAAGCCGGAAGTTTTTTACGACCCCAAGGCCAAGTACATTTGGGCGCTGGCGTTCGACCACCAAGGCGACCTGCTGGTGGGGACCGGCGACCATGGCGAGATTCATCGCGTGACACCAGACGGGAAGGGCAAGGTCTTTTTCCAAAGCGACGAAGCGCATGTGCGCTCGATGGCCGTGGACAGCGCGGATAACCTGATTGTGGGCACGGACCCGGGCGGCCTGGTGCTGCGCGTGACGCCCGCAGGCGAAGGCTTCGTGCTCTACCAGATGTCGAAAAAGGAAGTAACCGCGGTGGCCGTGGCACGCGATGGCGCCATCTACGCCGCTGCGGCGGGCAATAAACAACCAGCCGCGCCATCATTGACGCCCGCGCCGGTTGCCACGCCGCCCGCCGGCGGGTTGACGGTTACGGTGAATCAGCCGGGAACGTCGGCCGGCGCCGCGGCCCGGCCGACGGCGCCGCCGCCGGTAGCGCCGGGCGCGGTGGCCGTGACAGGAGGCAGCGAGGTGGACCAGATCGAGCCCGACGGATACTCGCACCGCATCTGGAGCCATGCGCAGGACGTGGTTTATTCGATTGCCTTCGACTCCGCGGGGCGCGTGCTGCTGGGCACGGGGAACAAGGGGGGCGTCTACCGCGTGGAATCGCCGGTGCTGTCCACGGCATTGCTGACCCTTCCGGTGACGCAGGTGACGGCGTTCCAGGCGTCGCCGGACGGCCACTTGTATGCGGCCAGCGGCAACACCGGCAAGGTCTATGAGATCGGGCCGGAACTGGAACACGAAGGCTCGATCGAAAGCGACGTCTTTGACGCCGCCATGTACACGCTGTGGGGACGGCTGACGTTCGAAGCACACCTCAACGGCGGGCAGGTGGCCGTCGAGACGCGCAGCGGCAACCTGGACCAGCCGCAGAAAAACTGGAGTCCGTGGTCGGCGGCGATTACGGCGACGACGGGCGCGCGGATTAGCTCACCGGCGGCGCGGTTTGTGCAATGGCGCGCAACCCTGACGGCGGCGGGCAACGGTCAATCGCCGGAATTGGAATCGGTGGATGTGGCCTATCTGCCCAAGAACGTGGCGCCGCGGGTGGACCAGATCGAGATCACGCCCGCGAACTACAAGTTTCCGGCGCCGTCGTCCTCGCCGCTGCTGGCGATTGTGGCGCCCTCGCAGACGCTGAACCTGCCGCCGCTGGGCCGGCGCCCGGCCATCACGGTTCCGACGCCGCCCTTCGAGAACACCACCACGACGCCCGCCATGCAGCTTGCCAAAGGGTATATCGGCGCGCGCTGGCTGGCGATGGACCCCAACGGCGACAATATGGTCTACCGCGTGGAGATTCGCGGCGCCGCCGAGACTGAATGGAAGCTGCTCAAAGACAAGGTGACCGAAAAATACGTCTCCTGGGACTCCACGGCCTTCCCGGATGGAGAGTACCGGCTGCGCGTGACGGCTTCAGACGCGCCCAGCAATCCGCCGGCGGAAGCGCTGACGGGGCTGATGGAGAGCGATCCGTTCTGGATCGACAATACGCCGCCACGGATCACGGGCCTGGCCGCCACGCGCGCGGGAGAGAAGCTCGAAGCGCGCTGGCACGCGGCCGACGCGCTCAACAACATTGCCAAAGCCGAGTATTCGCTGGATGGCGGCGAATGGATGGTGGCGGCGCCGGTGGGCAAGCTGTCGGATTCGCTGGAGCTGGATTACGTACTGAGTCTAGAGGCCGGCGCCGGCGAGCACACGATTGCGGTAAGGGTGTCGGATGCCAACGACAACGCGGCGGTGGAAAAAGTAGTGGTGAAGTAGGAGGAGCCTCACGCCCCTTCCGGGGCCGGGTGGACGCGCGGATTGCCAGGAGGCACCGGCAGCACGTCCGGAGTCAGCAGGTGCGCATCGGTCCAGCCGGCCTCCGTAAACCGGCGGGCCCGTGGCGTGAAGACAATCTTGTAACTGGTTTCATCGAGCGGCACTTCAACCCCGTCGACGCTCTGCGGATAGACCAAAGCCAGATACCGCAGAATGGCGTAAATATCGCCGTCTTCCGGCTGGCGGAACTGAAAGCCGTTGGAGCGGAAGTGAATGCTGGCGCCCTGGCTGGAAAGGCGCCATGCCAGAAAGGCGCAACAATCCACGGCGTGCTCAAACCAGGCGTCGAGTTCATTTGGAACGTCACGGTCCAGGAAGAGTTCCACGGTCTGCTCCTGTTCGCGGGCGAATTCCCGCACCTGCAAGGCGCCGGTGTGGGCGGATGCCTTCCAATCGAGGTGGCGGGCGCTCTCGAGCGCTTCATAGGGGCGGATGCGGTAGAAGTCGCGGCCCAGGCCGCGGTAATGCGTTTCAATCTCCCCGGCGATGCCGGCCAGCAGGTTGTCGAACCCCGGCTGAGGGTCGATGGAAGGGTAGACGATCATCTCCCGGCGCAAGGTCACGCGCGCCGATTTTTCCATGAATCCGAACGGGAAAGAAGTGAAGAAAGCGAAACTGTTTTCCCGGTATGCGCCGCGGGTGGGGAAGCGCACTTCCACGGTTTCTTCGAGCGTGGCGCGAGCCGCGATCAGGGGAAAGTAAACACCCGATTTCAGCACAGGACTGGCGGCGTCGCGAACTCCTTCGACGCGAATCGAGAAGGAAGGCAGGAGCCACTTCTGGTTCCGCACGAAGAGCTTGCCGGGCACGGTGCGTGCCGCCGGGATATGCTCCGGCACCAGGAAATCCAGTTCGAGGGCGGCCAGGGACAGCCGGCTCAGCAGGCCGGAGACCAGCAGCGTGGCCAGCATCGCGGCGGCAATCAGGAACAGCAGATTATTCGTCGAGACCAGGGCGGCCAGAGAGACCAGCAGGATGGCAGCCGTGAACAGGACGCCGCCGCGCGTGATCTTATAGCGGACCCGCCGGGCCAGCGCGCCCCGAATGTGCTGCCAACTTTTCCCCATGCGCCGCTTTCATTCTACAGCCCGGAGGGGCGGCGTCCGGGAAGGCTTGCCGGGTATGGGATGTTAGGATGATCGGGTGGCGTGCGTTCGGTGGCGCAATGCGGCGCTGGCGGTGTTTCTACTGGCCTACTTCGTGTTCTTCAACTGGGACGGCCTGGGCGTGCATTTTGCGCTGGATGATATCGGCAACATGGCCCATTATTACCGCGACGGGCCGTGGCGGCTGGCGGCATCGCAATTCCTGCCGTGGCGCGGGTACTACCGGCCCATGGGAGGCCTGTTTTACGTTCCGATCCTGCACTTCGCCGGCTTGAATCCGGCGCCGTATCAGGCGGCGCTGCTCATCCTGCTACTGGCGAATGTGTACCTGATCCACCGCTTTGCCCGGCTGCTGGGTTGCGGCGAACCGGCCGCCGCACTGGCGGCGCTGGTGGCCTGCTACCACGCTGGATTGAGCAACCTGTATTACAACGCGGCCTTCGTCTATGATGCGCTCTGCTGCTTTTTCTATGTGGGGACGCTGGTCTATTATCTTCGGATTCGCAACGCCGGCCGTCTTCCCAACCTGCGCGAGAAAGCTATCCTGCTAGCTCTCTTTCTATGCGCGCTCAATTCCAAAGAGATGGCCGTGACGCTGCCGGTCATGCTGCTGGCCTACGAGTGGATTTACCACCGGCCCAATGAATGGAAGCCTGGCGTGCTGGCCGCGTGGTTGCGTGGTCCGGCGCAGACGGCGCTGCTGGCCGGCGTGCTTTGCGGGCTGGACGTCTTCGGCAAAGTGTGGGGTGTGGAACCGCTGATTCAGGCAGAAGGCTATCGCCCGGTGTTCAGTCTGCAGCGCGTGCGCGCCTTTCAACGGATGTCTCTGGGCGATCTGTTATTCGGCTGGGGCTCCGGATGGGGCGGCATCCTGCTGCTGTGGGCGGCGCTGGCATACCTGGCGTGGCGCCGCGCCGGCCGGCGGGAATTGCGTTTCCTCTGGTGGTTTCTGGTGGTCACGCCGCTTCCCATCGAGTTCCTGGTTGGCAAGAGCGAGGCGTGTCTCTATGTTCCGATGGCCGGCTGGGCCATCTTCGGAGCCGCGGTTTTCAGCGACCTGGTGTTCGCCGCCGCGGGTGGGCTGGAACGCGAAGCACTTTTCCGGCCGCTGGGCCGGACGGTTCTGGCCGCCCTGCTGATGCTAGCCGCGGTTTTTCTGTGGGCGCGCCTGAACCTCGACCACAAGAGAACCGAAGCCGAACCTCGCATGGCGGCGGTCGGCCAGGAGAGCTGGGGGGTGATCCAGCAATTCCGCGCGGCCAATCCGCGCGTCCGGTCCGGCAGCAATGTGGCTTTTCTGGACGACCCCTTGCACAGTTGGGACATGCTGTTCGTAACCGAACTCTGGTTCCGCGATCGCAGCCTCAAAATTCATGTCCCGCGCGAGGGACCGCTCACGCCGCAGGAGCTCGCGAAAATGGACGCCATTTTCACTTTCCAGGGCGGCAAGCTGGTGCAACTGAAGTGAGCGGGCATGACTTGGCTGGTCAGCGGGCCAAGTGTACGAAGGCACCGTATGCCGTAAGGGCCTCGTCAGCGGTCAGCAGGACGAGTTTCTCGACTTGCGCTTGTGCTACCAGCATGCGATCGAAAGGATCGCGATGGCACCACGGAAGCAGGGAGACCTGCCGGGTCTGCGAGGCCATCATCGGAAGGCTTTCGAAGGATTCGGCGGCCAGCCTCTCTGTAAAGTCGACCGGCAGCCGTAGTTTGCCCAAGCTTTGCTTTAGCCAGATCTCCCAAAGGGAGACGGCACTGACGAACACGGTATTCTCCGGGGCGCGGATCATCTGCTTGGCTTGGGCGGAGAGCGACCGACTGGCCTCCAGCCACCAAAGCAGGACGTGGGTGTCCAGTAGTATCCTCAACTCCGAGGTTCCTTCATTCCAAAGGCTTCTGCCATATCGTCCGGCAGGGTGTCGAAGTCGGGAGCAATCCAGATTTCACCCTCCATCGAGCCGGGCGTCCGAGGCCGAGCCGGGCCGCGGAACGCCACTAGCCGGGCAACGGGCTTGCCAGCCTTGGCGATGATCACTTCGTTTCCATTTTGCACCGCTTCGATGAGCGCGGAAAGCTCGGCCTTAGCTGCGGAAATGTTGCGGACCACCATACTCGGATTCTAGCACAGACCAGATCTGGTCTGGTCTGGTCTAATCGAGTCTTTTTCGCTTTCGCTTCAAATCTTGCCGGATAGACGGTACCAGCCCAGGCCGGCCCACTCGTGCAGGCTGTCTTCATTGAAGCCAATCATCTGCGGGGATGGGAAAAATTCCCTCCATCCTCCCGTGAATTGCAGGTAGCGGTAGTTGCACCCGGCCGGAACCACGTCGATTCCCTGTTTGCGGAAGCACTGGACCGACCGCAGCAGGTGATACGCTTCCGTCACCAGCGCGATGCGGTGAATCTGCTTCGACTGCAACAAGCGGGCCGTGAACAGCGCGTTTTGGTAGGTGGAGGTCGAAGTGCGCTCGGCCCAGATCATGGAATCCGGAACACCGGCTTGGCGTAGTGTCCGCAGCATCACATCCGCTATCACTACGCCGGACGAGTTCACGCCGCCGGAAGCAACCACCGGCAAGGTTTTCCAGTTGCGATAGAGCCAGGCAGCATGCTGGCATCGCAGGAAGGTGCTGTAGCCGGGAAGCGGTTCCGGTTGCGAGGCGTCGGGCGGGTAGACATTGGCTCCCAGGACGACAATCGCCTCAGCGTCGCCGGTGGGGATGGGTGTGACGGGGTACCAGCGTTCGAGCGTGTAAGCGAGCAGGGCGGTAGAGGGCGGCCACGACCATAGAAACAACCCCACCAGCGCGGCCAAACCCACCAATCCGTTGCGGCGGGATCGCCACCTCAGGACTTCTCGCGATGCCAACAGAAGGATCAGGCCGCACAGGCCCCAGTGCAAATAGCTCATCGGGTCACCGGCCGTGCGGGCGCGGGACAAAACGGGAAGCTGCTCCGGATCATCTTACTTTGAACCTCTTGCCTCAGGTCCATAGTGTAAAACAGAACTATGCTCTCGCCGCGAATGCGGTATCTCCGGATGATCTCCAGGCGCGCCTGCGAAGCGCTACTGGCGGTCTGTGCCCTTTTCGCGCAAAGCGGCTCGCGAACCGTCAAGCCATGGCCGGGGTGGCAGCAATACCAGGTGATCCTGTGGAGCACGGGGACTCCGGCCGCTCCCGTGGACTGGCTGAACCGCATCCGCGAAGCCGGGTTTACTGCCGAGGAATGTTCCACCGGCGCCGACTGCGGCCGGTTTGTGAATGCCCAGCTCGGGTTTTACGTGGAAAACATGCTGCCGGAGTTGGCTTTTCTACACAGCCGGGAGGCGCTTTATAAAGCCGATCGGGACGCCTATGCCGTCTCCCGCGATCGCCGCTACCTGGTGCGCAAACCGTGCTTCGACGACCCGGCTTTTTGGAATCAAATTTCCGGCCGCATGGTTTCTCTGGCGAGAGAGCAGGCGGACCATCATCCGCTGGCCTATGACCTTCGCGATGAGCCTTCCGTGGGCTCTTACGCTTCGCCGATGGACTACTGCTTTTGCCCGCACACGCTGCGCGCATTCCGCCGGTGGTTGCAGAAGCAGTACACAACCCTCGAGGCGCTGAACCGGGAATGGGAAACCAGCTTCTCCACGTGGGACGATGTGACACCTCTGACGACTTTTGAAATCAAGGAGCGCGAGCAACGGGCTTTATCCGGCAGGCAGCCGGAGAATTATGCTCCTTGGGCGGATCATCGCGCCTATATGGATTTTTCCTTTTCCAACGCGCTGGAACGGCTGCGCTCACTGGTCCACGAGGGGAACCCGAAGGCGCCCGTGGGAATCGCCGGCGCCCAGATGCCGAGCGCGTGGGGCGGCTACGACCTGTGGCGGATTTCACAAGCAGTGGACTGGATTGAGCCCTATGACGTGGCCGACAGCCGGCGCATTTTCCGCTCGTTCCTGCCGCCGCAGGCACCGGTGCTTTCCACCTTTTTCGGAAAAGACATCCCGCAACTGCAAATGCAGGCCTGGCGGCTGCTGCTCGAAGGCGACCGGGGCGCCATCGTGTGGGACGACGAGGAGAGCCGCGCCATTCAAAAATCCGCCCCGGGGATGCCCCTTACGGAACGCGGGCGGGGCCTGCGAAACGTGTTCGAGGAAATCCGCCGCGTGGCGCCCGAATGGTTCCGTCTACAGCCGGAGAACGACCACATCGCCATCCATTACTCGCAGGCCAGCATCCGCGCGCACTGGATGTTCGATTCGCGGGAGGACGGCAACACCTGGATCAAACGGTATGCCTCCTACGAAGCGGAGAATTCGCGCCTGGCGCAGGTCCGCAACAGCTTCGTAACGGTGGTGCAGGACCTTGGCTTTCAGCCGGATTTTGTCTCATACGCGCAGGTGGAGAACGGGGATCTGATTCGCAAGGGATACAAAGTCTTGCTGCTGCCCCAATCGGTCGCCATGTCGGCCGCGGAATGCCGCAACATCGAAGCATTTGTGCGGGCCGGAGGACTGGTGGTTGCCGACAACATGGTGGCCACCATGGACGAGCATTGCCGCCGTCTTCCGAAAGGAGGCCTGGACGACCTGTTCGGCGTCCACCAGAAGCCGGGCTGGAAACCGCGTGGGGATGGCGTTCCGGTGGCTTCGAAGCTGCCCGGCGCGCATGCGCTGTTGCCATTCGAGTCCGGCCTTGCGGTATTGCCGGGCAACCAAACGCCCCTGGCGAATGCCCCGATGGTGCAGGAACGGAGGACCGGCCAGGGAGCAGCCATCTTCCTCAACCTGGACATGCACGATTATGCGAAACTCCGCGCGACGGGGCTGGGCGGCGGCGCTTACCTGGAGGTCTTCAGCCAGGTTCTGCAGCGGGCCGGAATCGCCGTGCCGATCAAAGTGACGGGAGCGCAGCGGGTGGGAGTCTTCCGTTACAACGAGGGCGCGGTGGAATATGTCGCGCTGATTCGCAATCAGAAGCCGGGCAGCGCGCTCACGGCGCGTGCCCAGCGGATCGAGGTCACGTTCCCGAAGGAAGTGAAAGCCACGGATGTGCTGCGGAACGTCGATTTGGGTTCCGGACGCACGATGGCGCTGGACCTGGAGCCATCGCGGCCGATTCTGTTGCGGCTGCAAGCGGCCGCGGGGGGACAAAAACTACGGTGACCTTATTTGGGCGGATGCTCAGCCAGCCGTTTGCGGCCGGCCGCGCAGATGGCATCGACCAGAATCTCGAAATCCCGACGCGTGCTCCGATGATTGGTGATGGCGCAGCGCACCGCCAGCTTGCCGTCTATTTTGGCCGTGGAGGGAACAGCGATTCCCGACTCATGCAGGTCTTCCACAATCGATTCATTCAGCACATCGAGCGCCTCTTCCGGAACACCGGGCGGCTGATAGCGGAAGCAGACGATATTCAGGGTGCATTCCGCAACCAGGCTGAGATCGGGGTTGCGCCGCACCAGGTCGGCCAGGTAGGAAGCCTGTTCGCAGTTCTGACGGATCTTGGCGCCTAGCTTTCTGGTCCCGTGCTCCTTGAGGGCAAACCAGATTTTGAGCGCCCGGAAACCGCGCGACAAATCGGTGCCATACTCGCACGGCCACACGCCCCCGCCGGCCAGCCCTCGGGAAGCGCCATGCAGATAATCGGATCGCAAGCTGAATGCTTGCAGATGGCTCTCGCCATGCCTTACCAGGATGCAAGCCGCGTCGTAGGGAACGTGCATCCATTTGTGAAAATCGAAACCGATGGAATCCGACCGTTCGATTCCCCGCACGCGAGGACGAAGCGTGTCGTCCAACACGCAAAGCGCACCGAAAGCGCCGTCCACGTGGAACCAGAGCTTCTCGCGCTGGCAGAGTGTTGCGAGAGCATCCAGATCGTCGATCGCTCCGGTATTGACGGTGCCCGCGGATCCGATGACGGAAAAAGGTCTGAGGCCCGCGGCCCGATCGTGACGGATGGCGTCTTCGAGCAGGTTCAGACGCATGCGGTACTTACGGTCCACGGGAATCAGGCGCAGCGACTCGCGGCCGAGGCCCATAAGTTCCATGGCCTTGTGGGCGCACTGATGGACCTCCTCGGAACCATAAGCCACCATCGGCGCCGGCAGCTTGGCTACTCCCACTTTGCGGATATCGCATCCCGCGTGAACGTGCCGCGCGACGGCCAGCCCAAGCAGCGTTGCGGTGGAAGTCCCGGGAATCAGCAGGCCGCTGGCCGTTTCCGGGTAGCCGAACATATTCTTGCACCAATTCAACACGCAGCGTTCCACGTAGATAGCTCCGTGCTCACGGCCGCCGCAGTTGGAATTCATGGCGGCGGCCATCAGACCGGTGATCAATCCCGAAGCCATTCCGGATCCATGGACCCATCCCCAAAACCGCGGGTGAATGTTACCAGTGTTGTAAGGCAGGATGAGTTTTAGAAACTCGTCATAGGTGGCGTCGGCCCCTTGGGGTTCCAACGGCAAAGGGCTGGCGAGTTGCTCTTTGACTTCAACCGGAATAGGGCGCCAGACAGGCCGCTGGCGCACGGTCCGCAGGTAGTTCAGCGCATCATCAAGCGCGCGGTGGGCCAATTTCTCAAATGCATCCCAATCCTCGGGGTCCAGGGAGTACTCGGGGCTCGGAGATAATTCCGCAGCTTCATTTTGCATCCATGTTATTTTAGTCCAAGTGCCCGGATTCTTTGTGTTGTGTCCGCGTCCCGCCTCGGACCCGCAAACCGTGGAGAAGCTGGTTTCTCCGGTGAAGAAGGCGCTTCGGTGCTCGAGAAATCTGCTCTCGAATCTCGAGGTTGTCGAATTACCGCGGCGGGAGAAGCATGTCGTTTTGAAATTGGAAACGCCGCATTCCCAGCCTCGGGGTATTTTCCAGGAAACTGACGGGTCCTGGATTCTTGCCGTCGGAGCGGTTTCGTATCGGGGAAAGCCGGCTAGTGAATATGCTTCGCTGCTGCGGGAATTGCTGGCTGAAATCAGGAGCAACGAAACGGCGCTATACCGCCGCATGGATGGATTGAATGTGGTGGTGGCTTACGACAAGCCCACCGGCCGCGTACTGGTGGTGCAGCATCCCCTGGCGTTTCTGCCGGTGTACGTGCGCGAATCGGCGGCGGGCATCGGAGTGTCCACCTCTATCCTCGCGCTGGCGCCGTTGGGCGGCTTGACGCTGGATGAATTCGGAGTCCGGTCGCAATACCGGCTAGGACACAGGCTGCCGCCATACACGCTGTTTTCCGAAATCCGCAGCATTCCCCCGTGGCACATGCTGGAGATCCGCGCCGGCCGGACCACGCTACGGCAGATCTGGTCTCCGACGTTCGAACCCACGGGACGTAAGCCCGCAGAGGATGTGCGGGAGATCAGCCGGCTTCTCATCGAAAGCGCACGAGGGCTGATTCCGAAACAGTCGCCGGTGGTGTGCGACCTGACCGGCGGGTACGATTCCCGCATGAGCGCCTCGCTGCTGCGGGCGGCGGGAATTCCGTTTTCGGCTGCAGTCGCGGGCTATCCGGATCACCCCGATGTACAGGCCGCTTCGCGGATTTGCCGGGAAGAAGGGCTGCAGCTTCAGGTAACGGCGCCGGTGCCGCCCCCGGAAAGCGTGATTCGCGAAGTGGACGCCGCGCTTTTGCTGGGCGAAGGCTGCCTCGACGCGTTTGGTCTTACCCGCACCATCCATGCCAAGCTGGAGCTGCTGGATGGAGTATCGGGAACCGCGACCGTGGGCGGCATGGGGGGCGAATTCTATCGCGCCTTCAATTGGGCTCAGGAATTCGGCCATCGCGGCCGCAAACAGCCCGCCTCTCTCGATCGGTTGATCCGCTATCGCCACGATGCCGATTCGTACCCCATGGAGGTTTTTGCGTTCAACTGGCACCAATCCTGGCGGGAGCGGTATAAGGCGCATCTGGAGGAGATCGTCAAACCTTACCTCGGCGAGTACAACACCGCCCAGATCGATGCGATTTACCTCCACAAACTGAGCGGGCTGTATGGCGTGCCCGTGAGCGCGACGCAGGCATTCGGTCTGGTGATACTGCCGCTGGTGACGTTGCCGGCCCTGGAAATCTCGCTGGGGGTGCGCCCTTCGGTGAAGTATGGCGGCCGGTTCCAGCGCCGCATCATCCACCATCTGAGCCCGAAGCTGGCACGGTATCCTACGATCCGGGGCTGTCCCGCGGCACCGTTGCAGCTTTCCAATTGCCACCAGTTCCTGCCGAGAATTCCCACCGAGATGAAACGGTTGGTCCGTAAGCTGGGTTCGGTCTGGTTCCGCAAAAGCTGGTTTCCGGTCTATACCGAGCCGGTTCTTGCGGAGAACCCGTTCGGCCCGGTTCTGGAGCGAGAGATGTCGCCAGGCGGATGCCTGCATTATCCCAGCATGGCGACCGCCGGCTTGTACCGTGAGCCAGTGCTGACCGATTTGCTGGCCCAGTCGAGACAACCGGCGTTTCGCGGCAACCGAACCCTCTCCTGGATTTACACCATCGAGGCCATGACGCGCAGCACCGGCGCTGTGTGCGCCGGGTCGCCAAATCGGTCATCCTGAGTGTGAGCAGGGGAAAAACGTGCGACAGACTCAGCCGGATGGGGGAGTGGATTGGAAGTTTGCGGCACTGGCTTGCGTGGTGACCGCAGTCATCGTTTACTGGTCGCTGTTCCCATTCGAATGGCTCAACCGGACCGGCGATTCGAGCGCGCTCACGGCGCTTCTTTCCAGCTATCGGGACTGGCCGCCGCGCGCCGATCTGCTGGCCAACATTCTGCTCTACATGCCGTTCGGCTTCTTCGCCGTCCAGGCATTCCGCCGGCGGCCGCTGTACCTGGCGCTGACGGCAGCGGCCGGCATGGCGCTCTCGGTGACCATGGAGCTCACGCAGTTCTACGATCGCGGACGGGTGACATCCCTGTCGGATGTCTGCGCCAACAGCGCCGGCACGCTGCTGGGCGGGGTCCTGGGCTATGAACTCCACCGCCAGACCGAGGCGCGGCTGCCCGAGCGCGTCAGGCAACGCCCTTATGTCCTCCTGCTGGTGGGATGTTGGCTGGGCTCCCGCCTGTTCCCGTATGTGCCCACAACGGATTTGCACGCCTACTGGGCAGCGGTGAAGCCGCTGTTCCGCTCCCCGCAGCTTCCCTTTCCGGATCTTTACCGGCACACCGTAACCTGGCTGGCGCTGGCGCTCCTGCTGCAGGCCTTGACCGGAGTGGAATGGAGCCGTCTGGCGTTCCTGCTTTTTGTGCCGATGGTAGAGGGATTGCGCATCCTCATCGGCACGCCGCTTTCCCCGGCCGAGGTTCTCGGTGGAACGATCGCCCTGGTGTTGTGGGCCGGCGGGCTGGCGCGCCTGCGAGCCCGGGCCCTGATGGTGGCGGCGTTGTTCACCCTGATGGTCATCCTGCGGGGCTTGGCCCCGTTTCACTTTGTCGACACCGGCCGGTCTTTCCAATGGGTTCCATTCCACGGTTTTGTAACTGGTGATTTGAGTATCAACATCGAGGTCTTCCTGGAAAAGACCTTTCTGTATGGGTCGCTGGTCTGGCTCTGGGTGCGGGGCGGCCTGGCTTTGATAACCGCTACGGTGGCGAACGCCGCAGTGGTTCTGAGTGTCGGATTCGCGCAGGTTTTCCTGCCCGGGCGATCGGCGGAGTTGACCGACACGGCGATGCTCATCATAACCGCTGCGATTCTGAAAGCCATGGCCGAAGACCAGCGCGCACGGCCGGATGCCCGCACCGGGTGACGAGCGCACAAAACACCGGCGGGCAAGACCGCCGGCGCTACCAGTTCGCGCAGCGCGGGACCGCGAGGGGGTGTCGGCTATAATGAAACGGAAGAAACGGTCCCCATTATGTGCGGTATAGCCGGGTATATCTGTAATCAACCCAAAGATCCCGATCCCTCTCTGCTGGTGCGTATGTGCGACCGCATCCGGCATCGCGGGCCGGATGCCTACGGGTATTACCAGCATGGCCCGGTAGCGCTGGGGCACCGACGTCTCAGCATTATCGATGTGAGCGGCGGGAACCAGCCGCTGGGGAATGAGGACGGCAGCATCCAGATCGTCTTTAACGGCGAAATTTATAATTATCTGGAACTGCGCGCCGATCTGGTAAAGCGGCAGCACCAGTTTGTGACCGAGAGCGACACGGAAGTCCTGGTGCACTTGTATGAAGAAGTGGGCGAGCGGCTGCCGGATTATCTCAACGGCATGTTCGCCTTCGCCATTTGGGATGCATCGCGCCAGGAGTTATTCGTGGCACGCGACCGGTTCGGGAAGAAGCCGTTTTATTATTCCACTTCGGTTCCCGGCTACCGTTTCTGCTTTGCCTCGGAGCTCAAGGCGCTGACGGCGATGCCGAGCTTCGATTACGCCGTTAACTCCAGAAGCATCGCGGATTTTCTCACGTTCAGTTACATCGCGGACCCCGACACGGTCTTTCGCAACGTCCATAAACTGGAGCCGGGCAGCAGCTTGTTGGTATCCCGCTCGGCCGAGCGCCGCCGAAAATATTGGACTCCGCCTTTTCAGGTGGATGAAGGCGCCGATTTTAAGCGCAGCGTGGACACTTTGGCGGAACTGGCCGCCGATAGCGTGGAACGCCGCATGATCTCGGACGTGCCACTGGGCGGCTTTCTGAGCGGGGGCGTGGACTCGAGCTCGGTGGTGGCTTTCATGGCGCAGCGCGCCGGCGGGCGCGTGAAGAGCTTCTCCATCGGCTTCACCAACCAGGAGTTCGATGAGCTGGAATACGCCCGCATGGTGGCCACGCGCTACCAAACGGAGCACTACGAGGAAGTCGTCACACCCTCTGTTCACGAGGTGCTGCGCACGCTGGTGGATCACTACGACGAACCTTTCGCGGATTCGTCGGCGGTGCCAACCCTCTACCTGGCCCGCATGACGCGCCAACACGTCACCGTTGCGCTATCGGGCGACGGGGCGGACGAGCTGTTCGGCGGCTACCGCCGCTACCGCTTCGCCGTGGCCGAACAGCGGATGCGAAGACATATTCCGCGGTGGTTCCGCGAGTCGGTGATCCGGAAGGCCGGCGAAATCTATCCGCAACTGGACACCTGGCCGAGAGTGTTCCGCGGCAAAGCGACGCTCAGCGAGCTTTCTTACTCGCTTGCGGAATCTTACGCCTCCGCGATGAGCGGCTTCCGCTACGGGTTGCTCAACCGGATTCTGTCGCCGGACATGAGAAGCGATCTCAACGGATATTCCCCGGTCGTCAATTTCTGCGACCGCTTCAAGAAGTACGCTCACTTACCGGCCTTGAAACAACTTCAGGCCATCGACCTGGAAACCTATCTGCCGGGGGACATCCTGGTCAAGGTGGACCGCGCCAGCATGGCGTACTCGCTCGAAGCCCGGTGCCCGTGGCTGGACTACCGGATGGCTGAATTAGCCGGATCTCTGCCGGCCGACTTTCTGTTGAAGAACGGCCGCGGCAAACACATTTTCAAGGAGATGGTGGCGCCCCACATTCCCGAGCCCATTATCAACCGGCCCAAGATGGGCTTCGGTGTCCCCATGGCGGATTGGATGCGTACCAGCCTGAAGCCGGTGTTCGAAGCGCTGGTGCTGCGGCCCGAATTCTCCCGCTACGTCGACCTGGGGGCAGTGAAGCGGATCTGGCAAGTCCACCAGAGCGGCCGCCGGGATTATGGCCGCGATCTTTGGAGCCTGCTGATGCTGGCCTGCTGGCACGATCGTCATGCCGGCCCGCAACAGAGCGAGTTGCTCGCGCAGGTTGCCGGCGCATCCCACGGGAACTAATGTCCCAGTTGCTGGTCGCTCAGGGTGACGATTCGCGGGAAACCAACGCGCTTTTCGAGCGTGGCGTAGAGGTTTTTGAAAGGATCTACCAGTTGCACCCGGCCGATTCCGTAGCCGGGCCGGCGGATTGCGTAGCGGTGTTCCCCAACTATCAGGGAAAGGCTTCGCCGGTGGAACGTCTGGCAACCACCCCCGGCTGGATCTGCGGCGCGGGCTGCTGGTTTTTCGAAGGCGTGGGCGGAGAAGCAGCCTTGCGGCGGATCGGGCAACGCTCCCGCGATGCCGCCGGCCAGTGGTTGCAAGACATCGACGGCACGTTCGTGCTGGCGCTGCGGGATGGCGTCACCGGGAAGCTGGTGGTGGTGACGGACCGGCTGGGCAGTCTCCACGTCTATACCGCCCGTCTCGGCTCGACCGCCTTGATTTGCACCTCTTCGCTGGTGCTGGCGGCGCTGCTTCGCCCTGCCTGGGATCCCGTGGGGTGCCGCGAATTCCTGGCCACAGGTACCATCTTCGAATCGCGCACGCAGTGGGCTGGAATCGAAAAGCTGCCCCCGGCGGGCCTGTTCGAGTTCTCCCACGGCAAGATGTCCGCCAGGAGCAAATACTGGAAGCTTGCGGACCACATGTATGACCACTCGCCGGAGCGCGGAACCGTGCCGAAGCTGGCGGCTGCCCTGCGGGAGAGCGTCGCGACAATCGGACGCAACTTTCCCCGGCCTTTGTTCGACCTGACCGGCGGCCTGGATTCGCGGTGCGTGGTAGCGACCGCGGTTGGCGCGGGGGTGCGGTTCGAGACCACCGTGAATGGTCCCGAGGATAGTTCGGACGTGCTGGCGGCGGCGGAAGTAGCGCGCTACCTTGGCTTGCGGCACCAACACAACATGCGCGGTTTCGCATCGGCCGGGGAGTGGTGGCAGGCTGCCGGGGACGCATTGCGGCTATGCGACGGCGAGCAGGATGCGGCGCAGTATGCGTCCACGGTGGCGCCGCACCGCCGGTCGGCCGGCGCATACGATGCCAGCGTCAACGGCTCCAATGGCGAAGTTTGCAAAGGCTACTGGTGGGAATTGCTGTTCCCTTTCACGCGCTGGCGCAGCCACTTCGACGCGCGCAAGGTGGCGGCCCGCCGGTTTGCCTACGCGGGAGAAACCGCGGAACTGCTGGCGACCCCCTGCAAGGAGACACTGACGGACCTGTTTGCCGGAATCATCGAGCGGGCTAGCGCCGGACTGGAACGGCATCCCAACACGGCCAAGCTGGACAATGTGTACCTGACTCTCCGGATGCAGCGCTGGCAGGGGCGAATTGCCAGCTCTACCATGCGCATCTGGCCGTGCGTTTCGCCGTTCACGTTCCGGCGGCCCATGGAGCTGGCGCTGGCCACACCGCCTTTCGAGCGGCTGCGCAACCGCATGAGCCGCCGCATGGTCCAGTACCTGGACCCGCATCTGGCCGCGTTGCCTTTGGCGGAAGGCTATCCCGCATCCCCTCTTCGGCCGTGGAACGCCCATCGTTTTCTGCTGCCGGCCGCCAGGCTGGTGATTGAGGCCGCCGGACCGCGTCTGGGCCTCCATTCCCATCGAGCAAGTTCCGGCCGCCCGAACCTTTGGCAGGTGGACGAAGTTCGCGAACTGCTGGAGCCGGCCCGCATGGTGAGCCGCGACTTGTATCAGGCCGCGCCGCTCGAGGCGCTGATCGCGGAGAGCCGGAGGAAACCGCTTGACCAGCCGCAGCTCATTACGCGCATTCTGACCCTGGAAATGCTCGCCCGGATGGTGAAACAGACCTAGATGGAACGTCCCCTTCACCTGATGCACGTTTTCCCCAATTTTGCGCCAGGCGGCGCGGAGCTGCGGGTGGTCAAGATCATGAACGGCATGGGTCCAGCGGTGCGACATACAGTCCTGCCATTGCGGGGTGACACCACCGCGCGGGACCACATCGATAGCGATATCGATGTTGCTTTTATCGAGCCCCCGGGTCCCCGCCTTCCGTACGCACTCTCCCCGTGGGATATTTCCGGCGCCTCCACAATCTGATCCGCGCGGCCCGGCCGGATGTGCTGCTCACGTATAACTTTGGTGCTCTGTGCGCCGTCATGGCGGGATGGCTGGGCCGGATCTGCCCGGTCATTCATAACGAATGCGGCTTTGGCGCCGACGAGGCGGTCAAGCTGAAAAGAGGCCGCGTGCTGACCCGGCGCGTGGTGCTGAACCGGATCTTTGCGGTGGCGGTGACCTCCCACGCCATGCGGGAAATCGCCATCCAACAGTTCCATCTACCCCCGCGGAAGGTGCACTGGATTCGTACTGGTGTGGATGTGACGCGTTTCCGGCCGGGGCTCTCCCGCCAGTGGCGGCAGCAACTGGGGATTCCGGACGATCAAGTAGTATTCGGTTTTCTGGGCGCTTTGCGGCCGGAAAAAAATCTTCCCTTGTTGCTGCGTGCTTTCGCCGCCGCGCGGTTGCCCAATGCCCGGCTGCTGCTGATCGGCGATGGGAGCCTGCGCGCGGAGATGGAGGAGCTGGCGAAAACCCTCGGGCTTGGCGACCGCGTTCTGTTTACCGGATACGCGCCCGACCCGGCGGCCGCCCTGGCCGCGCTGGATGTGTTTACGCTCACCTCATCCACCGAGCAAACCTCCAATTCGCTGTTGGAAGCCATGGCTTGCGGGCTGCCGGCGCTGGTGACCGATGTTGGCGACAGCCGAGTGGTGCTGGGCAATGACGCGTCCAAGGTGGTGGCGCCGCCGGGAAACGAGGGGGCCTACGCCGCCGCTATGGCGGCCATGGCGCGATCGGTGGAATTACGCCGGGAATGGGGCCAACGGAATCGCCAGCGGTGCCTGGCCGAGTATCCACTGGACCGCATGATCCGCGAATATCAGGCGCTCTATTACGCGGCGTACGCCAGCCGGTAGCATTTTCCCGTCCACACTCGGCATGCACCGCTGGGCAGCCGGCATTTTCGGTGAGAAGGGCCTTGGGGGGAATCCCGGATACTGAACGAAGTTAACCAAGATTGGTACCCGGTACTGTCCTTTGGCATGCATGCTTGAGGGGAAGTTTGCCCTATAATCACTTCAATACTGGGTTTTCAACTGTCATGTTTTCCAAAACAAATCGGATACTGTGGCTAACTGGCTGCGTGCTGGGAGCGGCTGTGATCGTCGTCCCGGCGTCTGGCCAAGTGCGGCCGACGCGGCCGAGAATCGTGCAGCCGATTGATGAGAATCAGTTGGCGACCCTCAAGGGCAACCGGCATCCGCTGGCCAGGGCGGAATTCGATCGCGGGCCAGCGCCACCAGACCTGCCAATGGAGCGCATGCTGCTGGTGCTGAAGCGAAGCGCGGAGCAGGAAGCCGCTCTCACCCGCCTGCTCCAGGAACAGCAAGACAAGTCTTCGGCAAACTACCATAAATGGCTGACGCCGGAAGAGTTCGGCGAACAGTTCGGGCCGGCGCCAGAAGACGTGCAGACGGTCGTATTCTGGTTGCAATCACACAACTTTCAGGTGGCGCGGGTTTCCCGGGGACGCGGCATCATCGAGTTTTCCGGTGACGCCAGGCAGGTGGAGCAGGCCTTTCACACCCCCATCCACCGCTACGTTGTGAACGGGATTGCCCATTGGGCGAATGCTGCCGACCCGCAGATGCCGGAAGCACTGGCTCCAGTGGTGGTTGGCGTGGCCACGCTCCACAATTTCGAGGCAACGCCCCAATTGGTTATCCGCCCCGACAAGCTGACCGTTCCTTGGGTCGCCCCACGCCCGCCCAATTTGACCTTTAGCAACGGAACTCACGCGCTGGCTCCGGCGGATTACGGAGTTCTCTACCAAATCAACCCGCTTTATAGCGGCGGCATCAATGGCACGGGAGCGACCATCGGAATCGTCGGGCGGTCCAACATCAAACTGTCGGACGTCGTTTCATTTCGCAGCGTGTTTGCCCTGCCCGCCAACCCTCCGCAGATCATCCTCAACGGCCCGGACCCAGGGGATTTGGGCGGTGGCGAAGAAGTGGAAGCGGTGCTGGATGTTTCCTGGTCCGGCGCGGTGGCGCCTGACGCAACCGTGAAGTTCGTTGTGTCGAAGACCACCAGTACCACCGACGGCGTCATCCTGTCGGAAGAGTACATCATCGACAACAACCTGGCCGACATCATGAGCATGAGCTTCGGCGATTGTGAGGCCAACTACACGCAGGCCGAGGCATTCTCGATTTCGGCGATGGCCGAGCAGGCGGCAGCCCAGGGCATCACGTTTGCCGTCTCCGCAGGGGACACCGGCTCGGCCGGATGCGACGCACAAAGCGAGACCTCGGCGACGGGCCCCTTTTCGGTGAACATTCTGGCGTCCTCACCGTATGACATTGCCGTCGGCGGCACGCAGTTCAATGATAGCGGCAATCCCAGCCTGTATTGGAGCCCCACCAACGGGTCCGGATTAGGTTCCGCTCTTTCGCGAATTCCCGAAGACGTCTGGAACCAAAGCTGCAGCGCGGCGCAATGCGGCAGCAGTGCCAACATCATTGCGGGCGGCGGCGGCGCGAGCATCTACTTTCCCAAGCCTTCGTGGCAGGCAGGCGTAACCGGAATCTTGAACGACGGCGCCCGCGACCTACCCGACGTATCCCTGACTTCATCCGCCGCCTATGCCCCCTATGCGATTTGCCTGGAAGGCTCCTGCACTCCCGACAGCCACGGGAATATCTCGCTGACACTGGTCGGAGGAACTTCCGCCGCGGCGCCGTCATTCGCCGGCATTCTGGGCCTGGTGCGGCAGAACGCCAACGCACGCCTTGGACAGGCGAACTATGTACTGTACCGCCTGGCCGCCGCGGAAACACTCTCGCAATGCAACAGCTCCAGCACCACCACGACACTTGGCAGCAGTTGCATATTTGCCGACGTAACCGTCGGTAATAACGCCGTTCCGGGTGAGGCAGGGTATGGGACCGGTTCAGCGTTGTACCAGGCTACAACAGGTTACGACGCGGCGTCCGGCCTTGGTTCGGTGAACGTGACGAACTTGGTGCAGAAGTGGAGCTCGATCAGCTTCACTCCCACGACCGTCACCCTCTCGATCAGCCCGCCGACCCTCGTTGCCGGAGCTTCCGCCGGTGTTTCCATTCATGTCTCGCCAACTGCCGGGTCAGGAACACCGACCGGTGACGTGTCCCTGATCACAAGTACCGGAGTGGGCGTGGGTTTCTTCACCTTGAGTGGAGGTTCGGTTAGTTCCACGACCACCCTCCTGCCGGCCGGTACCTACACCGTGACGGCATACTATGCCGGCGACGCGACTTTCGCGGCCAGCAGCTCGGCGCCGTTTTCCGTCACTGTTTCGGCGACATCCGTGACGCTCAATCCGACCAGCCTGAGTTTCGGTAGTGAAACCGTTCTTGTCCCCAGCGGGGCCCAGGTTGTCAAGCTGACCAATACCGGAGCGGCGGCTTTGTCGATTAGCAGCATCACCGTGACCGGGACCAACCCGGGCGATTTCAGCCAGACCAATACGTGCGGTGCCGGTATTGCGTCGGGCACATTCTGCAATATCTCCGTCACGTTCGATCCGCAAGCCACCGGCAGCCGCAGCGCCTCGGTTACCATAGCCGATAACGCCGCTGGTTCTCCGCAAAGCACTCCGCTTAGCGGAACAGGCGTGGCAGGAGCGCTGGGAGTATCCAGTCTCGTCTGCACCCCGACTACCGTAGTGTCGGGTTCGGCCAGCAGTTGCACCGTCACTTTGACGGGCGCTCCGAGTTCGACTACCGCAGTGACGCTTACCAGCAGCAACACGTCTGCCTTTACGGTGCCGGCAACGGTCAATGTGTTGGCCAGCCAAACGACCGCAACTTTTTCAGCTACGGCGGCCACGGTCACTTCCAATCAAACCAGCGTCATCACGGCCAGCCTGAATTCCACATCGGCTATGGTAACCCTCACGGCGCAGCCGGCAGCTACGTCAACCTTCTACCTGCGCGGCAACAACACGGAAATCCTGGGGACTACCAACGGTTCGAGCGTGGTTCCCACGAACGCGCCGACGGGATTCACCGGCTCGGTGGTGGTGCGAGGTACCGGCTCGGTGGCGTTTTCGCCGGTAGTGAATGGCGATGGGGTGGTGTTTGAAGGCGTGAGTTCGCCGAACACCAACACGGCATTCTTGAGTTTTTCCGGGGCACAGGTGGGCAACGTATTCAACGTGAACCAGGGGAATCTGACGTTCTACGTGAAGTCCAGTTACAGTTTCGCGCAGCGGCAGGCGCTGGGATCGAGCAACTTCCGGGAAGTGTTTGACGTCTATGACTCCACCGGCGAACTATTTTATTTCGAAAGCCTTACGAGCGGCGGACGTTTGATCTTTCAGTATAAGACGGGGAGCAGGTCGAGTAGTGGCTATTACTACGTGCCGGTGGGGCAAGAGGACGCCGTGTTCGGGCTCGGGGTGGTGGCGCAGTTCCAGTTGAAGTGGAACGGGAGCACCAACGTCCTGTACCTTAATGGTGCGCAGGTGGCGACATTTGCGTATACGCCGGCCACGCCGAACTGGGGGGCTGCGTCGAATTTTACGATCGGCGGGACTGGGGTGCCATTATATGGCGGCGGATACTACAAATGCGACGACCCCATCGCCGAATTCCAAATGGCGGGGTCCGGCACAGGAAGTGGATCGCCCGTCGTCTCGCTGACTTCAGGCAGCCTGAGCTTTGCGAACCAGAACGTGGGGACCACCAGCACGGCGCAATCGGTGACGCTTAACAATACCGGCACGGGAGCCCTGACGATCACCAACATTGCGGTCACCGGCGCCAATCCTGGCGACTTTGCGCAGACCAACACGTGCGGCAGTGGTGTAGCCGCCGGCGGCAGTTGCAGCTTCTCGGTGACGTTCACGCCGACCGCGACGGGCAGCCGGGGCGCCTCCATCAGCATCACCGATAACGCCGCCGGATCGCCGCACAGCATCACGCTTTCCGGCACCGGTGTCGGCGTGCCGATTGTGTCGCTGACTTCGACCAGCCTGAGCTTTGCGAACCAGAACGTGGGGACCACCAGCACGGCGCAATCGGTGACGCTTAACAATACCGGCACGGGAGCCCTGACGATCACCAGCATTGCGGTCGCCGGCGCCAATCCTGGCGACTTTGCGGAGACCAACACGTGCGGCAGTGGTGTAGCCGCCGGCGGCAGTTGCAGCTTCTCGGTGACGTTCACGCCGACCGCGACGGGCAGCCGGGGCGCCTCCATCAGCATCACCGATAACGCCGCCGGATCGCCGCACACCATCACGCTTTCCGGCACCGGTATCGGCGTGCCGATCGTGTCGCTGACTTCGACCGGCCTGAGCTTTGCGAACCAGAACGTGGGGACTACGAGCACGGCGCAATCGGTGACGCTTAACAATACCGGCACGGGAGCCCTGACGATCACCAGCATTGCGGTCAGCGGCGCCAATCCTGGCGACTTTGCGCAGACCAACACGTGCGGCAGTGGTGTAGCCGCCGGCGGCAGTTGCAGCTTCTCGGTGACGTTCACGCCGACCGCAACCGGCAGTCGCGGCGCCTCCATCAGCATCACCGATAACGCCGCCGGATCGCCGCACAGCATCACGCTTTCCGGCACCGGTGTCGGCGTGCCGATTGTGTCGCTGACTTCGACCAGCCTGAGCTTTGCGAACCAGAACGTGGGCACTACGAGCACGGCGCAATCGGTGACGCTTAACAATACCGGCACGGGAGCCCTGACGATCACCAGCATTGCGGTCACCGGCGCCAATCCTGGCGACTTTGCGCAGACCAACACGTGCGGCAGTGGCGTAGCCGCGGGCGGCAGTTGCAGCTTCTCGGTGACGTTTACGCCGACCGCAACCGGCAGCCGCGGCGCCTCCATCAGCATCACCGATAACGCCGCCGGATCGCCGCACACCATCACGCTTTCCGGCACCGGTATCGGCGTGCCGATCGTGTCGCTGACTTCGACCGGCCTGAGCTTTGCGAACCAGAACGTGGGGACTACCAGCACGGCGCAATCGGTGACGCTCAACAATACCGGCACGGGAGCCCTGACGATCACCAGCATTGCGGTCGCCGGCGCCAATCCTGGCGACTTTGCGGAGACCAACACGTGCGGCAGTGGTGTAGCCGCCGGCGGCAGTTGCAGCTTCTCGGTGACGTTCACGCCGACCGCGACGGGCAGCCGGGGCGCCTCCATCAGCATCACCGATAACGCCGCCGGATCGCCGCACACCATCACGCTTTCCGGCACCGGTATCGGCGTGCCGATCGTGTCGCTGACTTCGACCGGCCTGAGCTTTGCGAACCAGAACGTGGGGACTACGAGCACGGCGCAATCGGTGACGCTTAACAATACCGGCACGGGAGCCCTGACGATCACCAGCATTGCGGTCAGCGGCGCCAATCCTGGCGACTTTGCGCAGACCAACACGTGCGGCAGTGGTGTAGCCGCCGGCGGCAGTTGCAGCTTCTCGGTGACGTTCACGCCGACCGCGACGGGCAGCCGGGGCGCCTCCATCAGCATCACCGATAACGCCGCCGGATCGCCGCACAGCATCACGCTTTCCGGCACCGGTGTCGGCGTGCCGATTGTGTCGCTGACTTCGACCAGCCTGAGCTTTGCGAACCAGAACGTGGGGACCACCAGCACGGCGCAATCGGTGACGCTCAACAATACCGGCACGGCAACTCTCCTCATCAGCAGCATCGCTTTGAGCGGAGCGAATCCGGGCGACTTTGCGCAGACCAACACGTGCGGCAGTGGCGTGCTCGCGGGTGGCAACTGTTCCATCTCGGTCACTTTCACTCCTACAACCACTGGCAGCCGTAGCGCTTCGCTGACGATTACGGATAATGCCGCAAGCTCGCCGCAAACCGTCACCCTTACGGGAACCGGGCAGGCGGCTGGTTCGCCCACCTTCTACCTGCACGGCAATAACACGGAAATCCTGGGCACCACCAACGGTTCGAGCGTGGTTCCCACGAACGCGCCGACGGGATTCACCGGCTCGGTGGTGGTGCGAGGTACCGG
Organism: Bryobacterales bacterium; assembly: GCA_963842505.1. Lineage (GTDB taxonomy): Bacteria > Acidobacteriota > Terriglobia > Bryobacterales > Bryobacteraceae > PALSA-129. The sequence goes on along the minus strand of CAWJGZ010000001.1, from coordinate 457,430 downwards.
CTCAGTGGCATTTTCGCCGGTGGTGAGTGGCGATGGGGTGGTGTTTGAAGGCGTGAGTTCGCCGAACACCAACACGGCATTCTTGAGTTTTTCCGGGGCACAGGTGGGCAACGTATTCAACGTGAACCAGGGGAATCTGACGTTCTACGTGAAGTCCAGTTACAGTTTCGCGCAGCGGCAGGCGCTGGGATCGAGCAACTTCCGGGAAGTGTTTGACGTCTATGACTCCACCGGCGAACTATTTTATTTCGAAAGCCTCACCAGCGGCGGGCGTTTGATATTTGAGTATAAGACGGGGAGCAGGACGAATAGTGGCTACTATTACCTGCCGGTAGGGCAAGAGGACGCCATGTTCGGGCTCGGCGTGGTGGCGCAGTTCCAGTTGAAGTGGAACGGGAGCACCAACGTCCTGTATTTCAACGGCGTGCAGGTGGCGACATTTGCGTATACGCCGGCCACGCCGAACTGGGGGGCTACATCGAATTTTACGATCGGCGCGACTGGGGTGCCGCTATATGGCGGCGGATACTACAAGTGCGACGATCCCATCGCCGAATTTCAACTGCAATAGCAAGCACTTTGAATTGTAAATAGCTAGCGATAGCGGTACAGCTTCACGCGTTGGATGCCGCGGTCGGGCGCCGCGAGGCGCACTCCGCTGCCGGATTGGCCCATGCCGGCGACAGTCGAGATGTCATAGCGCAGCACGGAATCGTCGCCGGCCAGATAGCGCGTGACCACCCATTTGCCGTTTTCGAAATGGCCGTTCTCCTGACGGGCGATGCCCGCAATTGGCGGGCCGGGCGTATTGGGCGTGAAGGTGATCTGCAGGTTGTCGCCCGCCAGCAGGTATTCGTCGGGACCGGTGGCCATCAGGATGCCGTAGCCTGTCAGGTCGGGCACCACGTCGGGCGTGCGTCGATTGCGGGGCAGGCCCACGTCGAGAATGTAGTCGCCGAGCTTGATCTGCCGGGCGGGATTCTGGCGGTTGAGCCACGCGGCCGCGATGGTTCCTGTGGATTGGTGCTCCAGAATGAGCGGGGCGAGTTGCGCCAGGGTCTGATAGGCGACGGAGAACGGCAGCCCCTCCACATCGGGCGGCGGCTGGGAACCGGCGGGCTGCCGCGCGTCCGGTCCGAACCCCATCAGGCGCGCGACATTGTCAATCCCAAACGGCGAGTAACCGATGGCGCGGTACTGGCCGATGGCGTAGAAGGCATTGGCGGCGCCGCGCGTGTCGCCGGCCGATTCGGGAACGAAGATGGTGTTGCCCGAGCGGCTGTAACGCGCGAGGATGCCGGTGAAATCGGGCAGGTAGATGTCCGGGCAGAGCAAGTCCACCAAGGGAGCGCCGGCGCGCCAGACGTCGTGCATGTGGGATTGCGGGCCGCCGCTGGGATAGTCGCCGGGGCCTTTGTCCTCGGGCTGCACAATCCAGGCGTTGACGAACATCGGGATTGCGTATTCTTTCTTGCCGGCCTCAGCCACGCTGTTGACGTAGCGGGCATAATTCCAGCCCATGAAGATCTCATCGGTTTGGGCGCCCTTGCCGAAAACCTCCTCCCACGTTCCGGAGGTCTTGGAGCCCGCGGCTTCCCACACCTCTCTGAACTCCGGCAGCAGGTCCTGCTTGTGCTTCGCCAGATAGTCCATCAGTTCCTTGGGCACTGGTTTGGCGAACGCCTGGTTGGCGTCCGGAGAGCGGTCGCGCGCGTCGCCCAGCACGCCGACTTCATTCTCCAACTGAACCATGATCACGCGGTGAGTCCGATCCACCTCGCGGGTGTGGCGCATCAGGGCGGCGAAAGCACGCGCGTCTGCCTGGAGGTTGTTCGCGCTAAGAGTGGAGAGCACTTCGATGGTCTTGCCGCCCCGGATCTGGGCGCGCGGGAAGCGATCCTGCGCGGCCTTGACCCAAACAGGGGCAAAGCTGGAGAGCCCGTTCTTCCAACTGGCGAACCAGAGCCAGACGATGTGGACATTGTTCTGTTGTGCGCTGTCGATGAGCTGATCGACGAGGCGGAAATCGTACTTCCCCTCCTCCGGCTCAATCCAGTCCCACGAGACGCCGGTCAAAACAGTGTTCATGTGGACTTTGTTGGCGAGCAGCGGCCAGACTACTTTCATGCGGCCGGTGTCGGAGGAAACGGTGTTGCTCAGTTCGCCGGCGAGCACCAGGAAAGGCTTGCCATCGACGATCAACTGCGTGGCCTGGCCACGTTTTTCCAAATGCGGAACCGCGGGATCCGCGGATTTGGTCTGTGCGCGTGCCACCAGGGCCAGGAAGCACAGAAGGAATGCGCAGGAGAAGTACCTTAGGTTGGTCATGTCATATTCCCATTGAGCGGCTCATTCTACGGGGCCTCATTGTCCGAAAGCAAGCAGGCGAACCGCACCCACCAATCCGGGGAGCGGCGGCGGAGCCACAGGGCCGCGACCACCCGCGGGCTGCGCACCGCCGGTAGGACCGCCGCGACCGCCGGCGGGCAGCGTCTGGACTTCAATATCGATCTGGTTGGAGCCGGCGATCATGGCGCCGGTGACATCCCAGCGGTAGGGCTGCCAGGCGCGCGCGCCGAGATCCTTGCCGTTGACTCGGAGGCGCGCGTAGTCATGGACGGCGGCGCATTCCACATACAATCGTTTACCGGCCGGCTTGGAGGCTAACGCAACCTGCTTCTGAAACTGAGTGACCGGCGCGTCGATCGGAAATTCCGCGACGGTCTCCCCGGCGGCAAATGAAGGTTCCGGCGCGGCAACTGCCGGCGGGGCTGCACCGACCACCACAAACTTGGCCTCGTAGGGCTCGAGCACCAGTGGCAAGCGAAGGGAATCCGTGCCGGCGATGGCGCCCGTCATGAGATGAACCTCGCCCGTGCCCGCATCCCAGGCCTGCGGTTGACCGTGGCCGGAAACCGACACCGTGCGCGATTGCTTCTGGTCGCTTTCGTTGAAGAAGAAGTACAGGTCGGCATCGCGCCAGGTGCGGTGGGTATACTTCAGCTCGGGACAGGGGCTGTCGAGCGCCACATCGGGCTTGGGCAGCGCTGCCACGGCGTGCGCGGTGAGATTGCCCGCCGGTTCGAGCAGCGTGGCAAAGCTCAGGTCGGGCTTCTCGTGAGCATCGAGGAAAGTCCGGTCGACCACAATCGTGGGCGCGACACCGATAAACAACACCTTGCCTCCGGCCGCGGCAAAAGCCTTCAACCGATTGAGCCCCGTGCGCGAGATCACGGTGGAAGAGGGAACGATGACCGCGCGGTAGACTTGCCCGCTGAGGTTGTGGAAGGCGCCGTCCTCCAGGGATGCGACGGAGCTGAGCGACTGCTCGTCGAAGTAGTCGAAATCGATCTGGTGCTCCAGCAGTTGTTTGCCCAGCCTAGTGGCGCTGCGGTCGGCCTCTTCGTCGCCCAGCCACATGCTGTTGGCCGGATGGTAGAGGGCCACCTGCGCGGCGGGCCGGCCAATGGCCATCAAATAGGATGCCCGGTTGGCGTACCAGGCCAGCATGGCGGCCTGCGGCGGCGCTTCCGCGGAAGTCCCGGCGGCGCGAATGGCGGGGATGCGGATCTGCGGTGCGTTGACGCCGCGCACGAACTGGTAGTCTAACTGAAACTTGCCGTCGACACCCGTGCCGCCGCCCTCTTCCGTCCAGACGCGCGGCCGCCCGAACAGATGCGCCGACGACGAGGCCAGCTTCGGAAAGTTGTTGTTGATCTCGTAGGTCGTGTCTTCGCGATTCACGGCGCTGGGAACAAGCTGGTTCAGATTATCGATGCCCGGAATTTGCACGTGGCGCATGTCGCGGAAAAAGTCGCCCTCGTTGCGGATCAGATCCTCGCCGCGAGATAGGTTCAGCATCAGCTCTTCGTGATTCAGGTGGACGAGGTATTCCAGGTTGTTCCTGGCGCACCAATCGGCCTGCACGCCGAAGAAACTCTCCCGGAAAATACCGCTCCAAACGTCCCAGTAATCGGCCTTCGCGCGCTTGGCAGCCTCAGTCAGCCTGGGCGCGAAGAGGAGCGGCAGGTAGGGCTGCAGGTCGTAGCCTTTCTGTTCGCGGAAGGTATCGAGCAGGCTGGGGGTCCAGGGCATGAAGCCGGTGTAATCGGGTTCGTCACCGAAAAAGCCGAGCACGGTTTTGCCGAATTCCTGGCCAAAGAGCTGCTTGTAGACTTCGTGCGTGGTCTTCAGAAATGCGCGCGTGGCATCGGGGTTGAGATAGTCGATGAGTGAGTACAGGCTGTCCTTGGAATAAGTGCCGTCGGCGCGGTTGATATAGCGCGTGGGCGAACTACGGAACACGTGGCGCACCAGCAGCACCTCAGACCGGCCTTCCGGCGGCGCCGTCCATTTCATCTGGCCGCCGCCGATGGGCAGCACTTCCGCAACAGCGGGCGGGGGCTGCGTATTCGCGGCAGCCCTGGCCTGCGTGAGCGTGAGCGCGCCGAGAGTATCGGGAGGAACCGGCAGCAAGATGGTCTGTCCGGGCGTTACGCTAATCCGCGTATCCGCGACGATTCCCTGCATGGCGAGCCGCGGATATTCCTCGCTGATTTTGCCGCCCGCGAAGCCGCTGGGGTAGCTGCCTTCGTCGGCTAGCCAGACCTTCATGCCGCGCTTGCGGGCCTCTTCAATGGCGAACTTAGTAAGTGCGAGATGTTCGGGCGATAGATACTGAGGAGTCATGCCGCGAGCGGGGCCGAGGTTGACCACATAAACCCCGTTGGCCACTAACTGATCGAACTCCCGCACGATGCGCGCCTGGGTCAATTCGTCGCCCCAGATGGCCCAGTGGATAGCGCCGTATTCACGTGGGGGCGTGCGGAAATTGGCGGCTGCCTCACTGACGGAAGGGACCGTGATCTGTTGCCATGGCCGTTGGGCCAGCAGCCCGGCGGCGCACGAGGCCAGCGCCAGTATCCGGAAGGCGTTTTTCATGATGGTCTCCGACTTCGCTTTCATTTTTCGGCCGGCGCCCGCAAACGTTGGGGCACAAAGCTCGCCAAACCGTCGAGTATCTTGACCGGCCTGGCGACGACCTTAATCTGAGCGGATTTCAAACCGGGACGGCTGGCCGTGATTGTAATTGTGCCGGCCGAGAGGGTTGAACGGATTGAAACACGGTTGATCCCGCATTCGGTATTCAGGTAGAGATTGTTTGTCGAATCGATCTTGCCGCTATTATAGCCAGCACGCCAGACAGCGGGTCCGGCCACGGTAAAGTCAACCCGACCGTCGTCGGTGGGGCAGCGCCGGCCCTTGGCATCGACCACTTCCACGTCAATCAGCGCCACATCCTGCCCGTCGGCTTCGAGGCCCCGCGGACCGGCCATGAGCGTAAGTTTGATTTGCGCGGGCGGGCCGGCGGTGGTCAGTTCGTCCTGGACCACTGATTTGCCGTCGTTCCCGCCGATGGCCTTCAGGCTGCCGGGCGCAAACTCCACATCGGGGAAAGCAAAGACATATCCATTCACGGGCCGGGAATTTACTCCGTGAGACTTGCCGTTAACGAACAACTCCACCAACTGGGTATTGGCAATGACGTAGATGGCCTTCACAGTCTGCTTTGCGTTCGGACCAGCCGGATAACTCCAATGGCCCAGGATATGGATGTCGGGCTGCTCATTCTGCATGACGCGGTGGGTGAAATAGATCTCCTTGGGCAGACGAACCGCATCGACCTTGCCGCTGACGCGGCAGACCTCGCTCGAATCCTGCCGTCCATCGGCGTCGGAATCGGAGAAGTAGATTGACGCATAACCCGACCACTTGGAGTGAGCCGGATCCCGGTTGGAAATGCGGTTCTCCCAATAAGCCCAATAGCGTTTGACGGCGGCAAGGGCGAAACTCTCGGATGTGAACTGCCACGTGTCGCTCGGTCCCTTCTTGAAACCAAAATAGGGCGGCGAAAAATCGTCCCAGAAGCGGCGCGCGCCTTCTTCCCGAAAGTCCTCGGTTTCAATCAGCGGCGCGCGGTCGCGACGTTCCGCACTGTAACCACGGAACATGGCGGCGGGGCCCTCCAGAGCGTCGGTCCGCGGGTCCTGGCCGATCATGATGCCAAAGAACTCGGCGATGGGAGTAATCGCGGTGTTGGCCGCGGCGTTATCGTTGCCACGAGCGCCCACGACGCGGCCGCCATCCGGATCCCATTGCTTGCGGAGCGCAACCATCTGCTGCATGTGCTCCACGGTGACCACGGTGTTGCCCGCTTCCCAGAACAGGATGCTGGGACTGTTTCGGAAGTAGATCATGGTATCGCGCATCACCTCCAGGCGCTGCTCCCAGCGGCGTCCCACCGCGTCTGCTTCCTTGTCGCCGGCGGGGCAGATTTGGATGATGCCGTAACGGTCGGCCGTATCGGCGTCGATGCGTTGGGGCGCGATGTGCATCCAGCGTATGTAGTTGGCGTGGCTGTCGCGCACCAACTGGGCGTTGAAGTCGTGCATCCAATCCGGATATGCCTGACCCAGGCCGGCCCATTCGTTGCTGGCGCGCTGAGCGAAGCCTTTCAGGTAGATGAATTTGTCATTGAGATACACGCCGCCCGTACCGGCACCGCCTTTGAATTCAGTCTTGCGAAACCCGGTAACCAGCTTGTTGACGTCAACGGTTTTGCCAGCCACCGTGAGGATGGTGTAAACGTCATAAAGATAGGGGTCTTGGGGACTCCAGAAACGCGCGAACTGGAGCGCTCCAGTTGCCGTCAAGACGGTCTTTTCGCCGTTCACCATATCGACGGGGCTGCCGCCGAATCTGGCACGAACCTGGCCGCCGTGATCCAGAATCACGGCCGACAACTCTACCGTGGCGTAATCGCCGGACGAATTGCGCACCTCCGATTCGACGGTGACATCGGCACTCTTTCCGGCAATATTAAAATTCGCGGCATGGACGTACACTCCGGTGGTTTCCAAGCCGTAATAAAGGGGCAGCGTCTGATAGATCCTGCCCGTGACATGCAGCCAGACATGGCGGTTCATGCCACCGTGATCGGGATTGAAGTCGTTGGCGTTCCACTGAAAAGTGACGCCGCTCGAACGCTCGGCGTAATCGGTGCGGTTATCCACCTTGACGGCCAGGACGTTTTCCTGGTTGCCGAAGTGGACGGCGCCGGAGATGTCCAGGCCGTAGGCGGTGACACCGTTTTCGTAGAGCCCCACTTGCCTGCCATTCAGGAAGATGTCGCCGGCCTGGCGCATGCCTTCGAATTCGAGGAAGATTTTATCGCCGGCAAGATTAGCCGGAAGCTTGAAATGTTTGCGGTACCAGGCCAGCCCTTTGTAAGTGCCGCTGTCTCCACCGCTATGGGAAATGATCTGACGGAATGAGTCGATATCGTTGAAAGAGTGCGGCGTGCTGATGGTGGACCAGGCCGAGTCGTCAAAACCGGGCGCTTCGGCGCCGGCGACGTCCTGGCGGATGAATTTCCAGTTCAGGTCAAAATTCAGTTTGGCGCGCGGCGATACGGGAGGCGCATAGGGTGCAGTTTGAGCCGAAGCACCGCCCGAGAGCGCCCAAATGACCGGCGTTATCGCGATCAAGAGACGGTTCACGAGGGCTGTGGGACGTGCTTGCGTTCCGTGAGCCTTCAATTTTCGGCAATCCCTTTTCAGCTAAAACATCAGCCGCAGCGACAACTGAACGTTGCGCGGGTCGTTGACCTGACTCAAAGTCACCAAGCCTGCCGAGCTTCCACTGAGACCCGTGTTGGGGGTGTTGAATTGCGGCGAATTCGTGGCATTGAACGCTTCCGCGCGGAACTGCAGGCGCATGTGCTCGCGCAAGGTGAAGGCTTTGAACATGGAGACATCGGCGTTCGGCACCTTGGGTGGACGGATGCTCGGGAACTCGAGGCTCAGCACCCGGGGCGTGTTGGGCTGCTGCTGGATGAAAGCAACCGGCAAAGTCTGGCCGTTGAAGGTGCAGTTCGTGGTGGTGCCGTTGGTCAATAGCGTACAGGTATTGAAAGCTTTGGTCACGTTGCCGCCGGGCAACTCCGGGTTGATCCCCGACGAGTAGAAGCCGCTCGGCGCGGCCAGCGGGAAGCCCGACTCGCGCACGAAGATGCCGTTGAGCTGCCAGCCCTTCAAAAGTGCGCCCACAACCCCTTTCGTGTTGGCGAAGAACGGAATCGCCCAGTTTCCGTCGACCACAATGCGGTGCGGCGTATCGGTGGCGTTTAAGGTGCGTTCCGGCGTTTGCGTGATGGAGTCCTGGGCGTTCAGATACGAAGTTGCGTCCAGCCACCTTTCATACGTGTAGTTCACCATCACGTTCAAGCCGTGCGTCAACCGCTTCTCATAGCGCAGTTGTATCGAGTTGTACCAGCTCTTCCCCACGGGAATATTCTGCTCAGTGATGGACCCGAACTGCGGATGCGGAAGCAGCAACTGCTGCAGGGTGGTGGTGGCGCCGTTAATACTGGTGCCGGGCAGCAGACCGGCGAACGGATTGGTCACGGTGTTGGTCAAGTTGGGCGAGTTCGTGCTGCCGCCATATTGCAGCAATTGCGCCATGGTCACAGCGTTGAGGTTTTGCGAGACGTCCAGTTCCTGGCTGCGGCTGCCCACGTAGGAGACTTCCAACACCGAGCGGCCCGGCAACTCGTGCTGCACGCCGATGGAGAACTCATGCACCCTGGGAATCACCCGGTTGGGATTCACGAAGGTGACGTTTTGCCCCAGGAACGTCGACAGGCCCAGCTTGCTGCCGGTGGGCGTCAGGATGCCTGTTGGAAAAGGACTGGAAAGGGTGGTGCCGTTGAGGTTAATGCTGTCGTTGCTGACCGTGACGGGGGTCGAAATGCTGAATCCCTGGTTGCCGGACGTGGTGAAGGTGGCGAGGTAGCTTAACCCATAGCCGGCGCGTATCACGGTCTTGTTCCAGGGGTGCCACGCAAAGCCGGCGCGCGGCTGGACGTTGTTCAAGTCGCGACCGTAGGGCATCCGGCTGCCGGGGCTGGTAAACAGCAGGCCGCCTGTCAGGGGAACGCCGGGCTGATAAGAGTCTGCCACCTGCAAAGGGCTGGTAGCGGTGAGATTGAAGCCCGCGTTGATCTGGTTATTGCGCTCCGTCACCGGCGATTCATAGTCCCAGCGCAGCCCCAGGCTGAGGGTCAACTTATTAGTAACTCGCCAGTCGTCCTGTACGAAGGTGCCGTAATAGTGATAGCCATACGCCAGGGCGGCATTGATGGCCGCGCTGCCGCTCGCCGGCAAGCCCAGCAGCAGCGACGCAACCCCATTGCCAGTGCCGGTCGAGGAGCTCAGCGCGTTGAATTGCGTGAACCCGGCGTTGAAGGTGTAGCTGCCGAAGGTGCTGGTGGGTGAATCGATATTGTTCAGCATCACGCGAAATTCCCCGCCGAACTTAATCTGGTGCCGGCGGATGGTCTTGTTCACGATCTCCGACCACGACCAACTGGCGCTCTCGGTGAACTGGTTCCCGGCGCTCCGCCCGGCTCCAAAGGCGGTGTAGCCGTCGTTGATAGCGGGGAAGTACGGCGGCAGCGTCTGCAGCAGCGACGCAGGGAAACCCAACGAGGTGGGGTCGAAACCGCTGGCGTACAGCGTGATCCACAGGTCGTGCCGCAAATACCCCAAGCGCGAGGTCAGCATCGTCGTGGGCGAAAGGATGGAGGTGAGGTCAACGTTGCCGCCCTGGCTCAGGCGCCCGTCGGTGTATTGCGGCGAAGCGGCCTGCTGAAAGCCGTTGGTGTTGTTCACTTCGGTGCGGAAACCCCGCACGAAGCGCGAAAAGAATCGCTCCTTGTCATTGATCGTCTGATCCACTCGCAGCACGTGGGCATCGTAGGCGTCCGTCCGGGCATTGGGCGAGATCACCAGGTTGTTGGTTTGGCCCGCAAAGGTGCTTTGGTTCCCCACGTTGGGCGGCAGATTGTAGCTGGCAATTTTGGCCCCTACCGGGTTGAAGCGGGTCTGTGGAATCGTGTCGTTGGGAAACGGCGACCGCGTGTAGGTGTTCGACCCCGTCTGCGTCACGGAGAGCGGGTCATAGACGGTGATGGGCGTGCCGTTGCTTTGCAGCGTGGTGCTGAAGTTCCCCTGCAGAGCCAGGGTCTGCGGCGTGTTTGAAGTGACGGGCGACGGAATTTCATCCCGCCACAACTCGTACGAATACATGAAGAAGGTCTTGTTGTGGCCGTCGTAAATATGCGGAATCACGACCGGGCCGTCCAGCTCGGCTCCCGGCTCCTGCTGGTGATACGCGGCACGCGCGCCGCCAACGCGGTTCTGGTCGAAAGTGTTGGCGGTGAGGATTGTGTTCTTGACGTACCAATAGGCCGCCCCATGATACTGGTTGGTCCCGTTCTTGGTGCTCAGGGTGATGGTGCCACCCGCCGTGCGCCCGTATTGCGCGTCGTAGTTGCTGTTCTCGATGCGGAATTCCGACACCGCGTCCTGATTCGGCACGAAGGCCATGTTGGTCGCCACGGAACCGGTTTCCACACCGGTGTCGGTCACGCCGTCCAGCAGCAGATCGCTCCTTCCCGTGCGTCCGCCGTTGATCGACATGCTCTCCGCCACGTTATTGCCGGCGTCGAACGGCCGCACCGAGCGGCTCAGCGCGTTGGCGCCGATGTCGAACTGCACGCCGGTCGCCTCCACGCCCAGCAGGTACGGATTGCGGCCCACCGAAGGCGTGTCGCTCACGTTCTCTACGCCAACGACTTGGCCCTTGTCGGAGACCACCGTCTGCAGCAAGTCGGTTCCGGCCGTAACCGTCACCTGGTCGGTGACCGCCCCAACTTCCAGCGTAAAGTCCTGCTGCACCTGGTCGCCCACGCGCAGTTCGAGACTGTCGCGGATAGCCTTCTTGAAGCCCGGAGGCGCGGCCGTTACCCGATAGGTCCCGATGGGCAGCACCGGGAATGCGTAGTACCCGGTCGCATTCGTGGTGGTGCGGTTGATCTCGTTGGTGGCGAGATTCTGTGCTTCGATGGGCACTCCCGGCATGAGAGCGCCCTGGGAGTCCTTGACAATGCCGGTGAGTCCGGCGCGAAATTCCTGAGCGAAAAGCGGCAGGCAAGCCGTCAGAGCCCAAACCCAGACCAAGCGACGCAGCCAGTTCGACATAACCAGAAACCTCCTTCTTGAAGCGAGCGAGACATGACTGACTGGGAACCGGTTGGGAGCGTATCACTTCGCCCGACGCGGAGCAAAAGAATTCAGCGTCCAGAATCCCGTTTCGATATTCAAAACACCGCGTCCGCGGGATTGGCCGCAATAGCTTGAATCCAGAAGCGATAAATCAGCCTGGTAAATGTGGCGTGTCCCCGGTTCGTAACTTTGTGTTCCCTAATGCGGAACGCGGGATTTGAACCCCGGCTGGAAAGGACGCTCCCGGGACCAGACCGGCGAGGCGCAGTTCTCTGTTATGGAACGCCTTTTCAGTTTTCGCAGTAACTCATTGAATGCTTTCGGCGGAGGGGGAAGGTGGAAGGTTGCGCCGAGGGCCAGCCGGCTGGGCAAATTTACAATAAGAGCTATACTGGCACCTCAAGTGGGGAAGACCGACAAGCCGAGGAAGTCGCGCAACGCGTCACGGCAGGCGCCCACGCAAGCTTTCGCGGCCGCGGGAACGGGCCGCATGTGGCGGCGGCACGCGTGGCGGCTGCTGGCGATCTGGGGCCTGGTCTTTGTTGCCTATTCCAATTCTTTCCAAGCGGCCCTGGTGTTCGATAATGCCGCGGTAATTGGGGAGGATCCCCGTATCCGGGACGTTACCCCGCAAAACGTCGAGTCCATTCTGACTGGAAGGTATTGGTACGGGAACAGCGCGCGCGCGACTACCGCGGGGCTGTATCGGCCGCTGACGACTCTCTCCTACCTGCTGAATTATGCGGTTCTCGGCAATGGCCCGCGCCCCAATGGCTATCACGCGGTTAATCTCGCGCTGCACGAAATCAACGTTGCGCTGGTGTATGCGCTGGGCATACTGATTCTTGGAGAAACCGCGCCGGCATTGGCGCTGGCCGCGATTTGGGGATTGCATCCGCTGCTCACCGAATCCGTTACCAATATTGTGGGGCGCGCCGACCTGCTGGCAGCCTTCGGCGTGCTGGCGGGCTTGTTGTGCCACGCGAGAGGCGAATCCGCCAAAGGGCGGCGCAGGCTGGCGTGGCTGGCGGGTCTGGCCGCGGCACAAGCGGTTGGGCTTTTTTCGAAGGAGAACGCCGCTGTCTTACCGGGCATCATGCTGCTATACGACCTGACGTGGTCCGAGCGCGCGGCGTGGCGCCGGCGGGCGCCCGCCTATGCTGCCGTGGCGCTGCCGCTAGCCGCCTTTTTCTGTTTGCGCAGCGCTTTGCAGATCCACATGCTGATTGACTTTAGCGAGAATCCTTTGGTGAGCGCCGCTTTCTGGACGGCCCGGCTCACAGCCGTCAAAGTGGCCGGCATGTTCCTCTGGCTGTTCCTGTGGCCGGCACGCTTGTCGGCGGATTATTCTTTCCATGCGATACCGTTATTCGGGTGGCGGGCGTCGAATTGGGAGGACGCCAAGGCGCTCATCGCGCTAGCGGTCTGCCTGGGCGCCGCGCTGCTTGCCGTGCTGCTCGCCGTCCGCCGGCGCCGCACGGAGAAGCCGCTGCTCTTCTTTCTGGTTTTCTTCTTCGTCGCCCTATCGCCCACTTCGAACCTGATCATCCTCATCGGGAGCATCATGGCCGAGCGGTTTCTCTATCTGCCTTCGGTGGGCCTGGCCGGCTGCGTGGTTGCGGCCATCCACGCGCTTGGCCAGCGGCACCTGCTGAAGCGGCCCGGGGCTGCGCCAGTTGCCTGGGCAGCGCTGGGACTCGTGTGCCTGGCGCTGGCCGCGCGGACCTACGCCCGCAACTTCGACTGGCAGGATGACCGCAGTCTCTGGAGCAGCGCCGTGGAAGTCCGTCCGGGAAGCGCCAGGCCACACTACAATCTGGGCATAGAATTAGAGCGCATACCGGACGGGCTGCCGGATGCGATTACCGAATACCAAGCGGCGCTGCGGATTCAACCCGATCATGCGGAAGCGCACAACAACCTGGCAGGCGTGCTGGCGCGCATGCCCGGCCGGTTGACGGAGGCGATTGCCGAGTACCAGGCGGCGCTGCGGATTCGGCCCGATCTGGCGGCGGTTCACTACAACCTGGCAAACACCCTGGCCCGCATGCCCGACCGGCTGCCGGAGGCGATTGCCGAATACCAGGCGGCACTGCGGATTCGACCCGATTACGTGGAAGCGCACGCCAACCTGGCAAACGCTCTGGCGCGCACGCCCGGCGGGCTGCCGGAAGCGATTGCCGAATACCAGGCGGCGCTGCGGATTCAACCGGATCGCGCGGAAGTTCACTACAACCTGGCAAACGCCCTGGCGCGCCTGCCGGATCGGCTGCCGGAGGCGATTGCCGAGTATGAAGCGGCCCTGCGGATCAGGCCCGATTTCGCGGAAGCACACGTCAATCTGGGGAACACGCTGGCGCAGATGCACGGCCGGCTGCCGGAGGCGATTGCCGAGTATGAAGCGGCCCTGCGGATCAGGCCCGACCCCCAGTTGCAGCAAGCGCTGGACCGGTTGCGGGCGGCGCGGCAGCCGGAATCGCACTTCTGACCGCTTTGCCGCATAATGGCTAGGGCGTTTTCGGAAGACGCCGCCCGGTCGGTGGAAAGGAGTACGTCATGCCCGACTACGACAACTTCGTTAACGGCAGGTTCACAAGTTCTAAGAGCAAGGACCGCATCACGGTAGTGAATCCGTCGGACAGCCGGACGATCTGCACGGTGCCTGACAGCACCGCCGGCGACGTCGAAGATGCTCTGGTCGCGGCGGCCGCCGCGCAACCAGATTGGGCCAGGCGCCCCGCCATTCAACGGGCACAGGCGCTACGGGCGATCGCGGCTGGAATCCGCGAACGGGTGGAACCGCTGGCGCGTATCATCACCGAAGAGCAGGGCAAAATCCTCGATCTCGCGCGCGTCGAAGTTGCATTCACCGCCGACTACTTCGACTACATGGCGGAGTGGGCGCGCCGCATCGAGGGCGAGATTCTGGAAAGCGACCGGCCCGGAGAGACCATTTTGCTGTTCCGGCAGCCGATCGGAGTGATCGGGGGCATTCTGCCGTGGAACTTCCCATTCTTCCTGATCGCGCGCAAGGCGGCGCCCGCGCTGGTCACCGGCAATACCATCGTCATCAAGCCCAGCGAAGAGACGCCCCATAATGCGGTGAAGTTCTGTGAACTGATGGCACAGACGGACCTGCCACCGGGCGTGATCAACATCGTGCATGGGCGCGGGGCAAGCGCCGGCAAAGCGCTGGCCTCGTCGCCGCGTGTCGGCATGATCAGCTTCACCGGCAGCGTGGAAACCGGTTCGGCCATCCTGTTCGCGGCAGCCGCCAATATCACCAAAGTGAACCTCGAACTCGGGGGAAAGGCGCCCGCCATTGTGATGGGCGATGCCGACATCGGACTGGCAGTCAGGGCCGTCAAGGCGTCGCGCATCATCAACAGCGGCCAGGTCTGCAACTGCGCGGAGCGAGTGTACGTGCAGGCGGCCGTGGCGGATCGATTCGTGGCGGAACTGGCAAAGGCCATGCAGGCGACGAAGTTCGGTAATCCGCTGGCCGATCCGGCCGTCGAATACGGCCCGCTCATCAATGAATCGGGATTCAAGAAGGTGGACGGTTTGGTGCGCGGAGCCATAGCCGCGGGAGCCACCGCGGTCACCGGCGGCAAGCGGGCACCCGAAGAAGGCGGCTACTACTATGAGCCGACGGTGCTGGCCGGTTGCAAACAGGACATGGAGATTGTGCGCCGCGAAATCTTCGGGCCGGTGGTCCCCGTGATCCGGTTCGACGATCTGGATGAAGCCATCGCGTTCGCGAACGACTCCGACTACGGCTTGACCTCTTCGATCTACACGCGCGACTTGAACGTGGCTTTGAGAGCCTGCCGGGAAATCCATTTTGGCGAGACCTATATCAACCGCGAGAACTTCGAAGCCATGCAGGGCTTCCATGCCGGCTGGCGCAAGAGCGGCATCGGCGGAGCCGATGGAAAGCATGGGCTCTACGAATTTTTGCAGACGCACGTGGTCTACCTGCAGGGCAACTGACCGGCGAGCCAGCGCAGGTAGTGAATCACGTCATGGTTTCAGGGAGCTGTGAAAGAACTAGTTGGCAGGCGAAGGCGCTTGCACCACAAAAAAGCAAGCTGGCGATTGCAACGATTTTCCCGTGGCCCCGGCTCCCTATTCCTGGATGAAGAAAAGCGACGACACCGCAGGCAGAACCAGCCGCACCGTAGTAACCGGCTGGCCATTTGCCTCCGCAACCGTGAGTTCGGCCGCCTCCTGCCCGCCGGTGTGAGGATTCCAGATTCTCAGGGCCTTCCTACCCCGCAACACTACTTTCGTGTCTACAGCCTTCGCAGACGAGTTAGCGAAGAAATAGATATCGTGGCCTTCCTTGACTTTGTGGATGTAAGTCAAGGCGCCCTCGTATTCGTTACCCCGTCTTAGCACGCCCATCGGCTCCTGGATGTCCACGTCGCGGAAAGGAAGCACCTGCTTCAAAGCGAAGTCTATCAGCCAGGGACTTGTGCTGGGAAGGAACAGCGCCTGCCCGCCGGCTTTGTTGGCTTTGATGTAATACCAGAACACGTAGAAATTCTGGCGGTCCTGCGCGCGCCGCACGTCCGCCTTCAAAGGTCCGTCCGGCGAGACGCCGAAGACATCGGCGATAGCCTGCCGCACTTCCTTGTCCTTGCCGAATTCCGCCGACCGGGTGGGAAGCAGGCCGGTCGCGATCACCATGCCTCCGTGATCGTAGAACTCCTTGATCTTGGCCGCCGCGGCCGCCGAAAGCGTATCGCCGGCCGGCAAGATCAACACGCTGTACTCTTCGCGATTTTCCTGGTTGTTCAGGATCAGTTTCTTCCCATCGACAATGCACCGTTCCGCCAGGACCTCCGGGTGCAGGTACGTATAGTCCACGCGCAGGCTTCGGAAGAGGGCTTCGCCGATGTCCTGGTAGTCGATCCCGAATGCCGGGCCGCCCTCGCGTGCATAAGCCGTTTCCATGATCTGCGGAGGCTGCGCGCCTTCGGCCAGCGGGAACTGCACGCCGCCGACATTGTGATACTGCGCGTGCAGAGAGGCGATCGGATAAAGCACCGCGACATCCGCCACGTGCCTGCCATGTTGCAGCAAATAACTCAGGCGGCCGACATAATCATTCAGCTCGGGGCGCCGCGGCTGCATGGTGCGGGCCGGAATCTGATAGTTGATGCCCATGGCGAACTGATCCATTGCCACCTGGAAAGCGATCTTTCCGTCCAGGATGCGATATGCGGCATAAGTCTCAGCCCTGGCGATTGGATGGTCATAATTGAAGGCCGCCGAAGTAACGATCTTGTAGGACGGATTGGACCGCCCGTACCACCAGATGTCATCCACTGTGGGAGCGGCCTGGTACTGGAAGACCTTTAACAGATCTCCATTGAGCGGCGTCGGATTGAGGGGTTCTTCCTGATCCAGATGGCCGCCGAATATGAGATGGTGGGCGGCGCACCAGTCGTTCAGTCTCTTGATAAAGTTCCGGCCGAACAGCTCGGCGCGAAATCCAAAAAGTGCGTTGCGGGCGGCGGCGGTTTGCGGGCCGATGTCATACCAGAGCGCCGGGTAATACTTCATCGGCGAATAACCGTACCTCTCTTCAAAGTAGCTATTGAAGTTCGGCGTCCACATGCGGTCGGCATGATGCATGGAGGGTTCGTCATAAAAAGTCTGTTTGATGAGATTGCCGAAGTAACTGCCGAAGTTATCCTGGTACTTCTGGTATGTCATCGAGATGAAGGCGCTCATCGCCGTTTCATCCAGATAGTCCACCACCCGGGCCTTGCCCTCGGTAAGATAGAAAGCCATCACTTTCCAGTTACCCTTGGGAATCGGGCAGAGCAGGCGGTCCTGTGTCTTGCGGTCACTGACATCCACCAGCTCGAAGGTGTCCCGGTTCATCATCACGGAACCAATGTCGATGCCTTGAGGAATCGCCAGTTCCGCGCTCGCCGGCCCCGTTACGTCTTTCTCGGCCATGTTCAGGTTCTTGGCGAGATACTGAGGGAACTGGGATGCCATCTGCCCGCCCACCGTGCCGGTGGGAAACGCGTAGTCGTCATACAGAATGACTTCGAGTCCCTGTTTCCTGGCTTCTTCCAGCGCCAGCCTGTACAAGCGGAAGTATTCGGGGCTGAGGAACGCAACGCCCTGGCCGGGCTGCGGCCTGCCGCCGGCCTCGATGAAGAATCCGCCGTAATTCAGCTTCGCCATTTCCTGAATACCGGAGATGACCGCGCTTTCGTTCAAGGTGGGCAGGTTGAAGTTCCACATGGCATGCCCGCGGTACTCCGCCGGAGGGGTCTTGAAGATTGCGGGATCGAACGGGCTGGCGGCATTCTGGGCCGTCAAACCAGCCGCCAGGAGAAGCAGGGAAACTGGCAACCGTAGCATTTGGGCGCACCTCTCTTCCTTCGAGCCTGGTCGTGCAGCAACTGTTCAAGATTCTACTCTTGTGTGGACCGTGGCAGCTTGGGCTGTCGCCGATTCGACGAGCCCCGGGTGGTTCACGCTCCCCGGAAGCCGCGTCCGGTTTGCAACGCCCCGGAGATGCGCGCGGCCGGATTTCAGCGGAGGCGTGAGGAGACGTGAGCCGACTCGGCGGAGCCACATCCAGCCATGTTGGCGGTCAGCGTGCGGGAGCTTTATCACGCTGCAGGAGGGCGGCGGACTCGCAATCCAGGAAAAGGGCCGCGCCCGGATGAAGCCGCAGCGCCGATGCCGGACAGCTCGGGTAAATCGGGCCTTCCAGCGCATCGCGCACGGCTTGCCGCTTAGCCGCGCCCGGCACGGTCACCACGGCGTGAGGGATGCGCAGGAAAAACGGAACGGTGAGAGACACCGCGCGCCGCGGCACGTCTTCCACACGTCGGAATGTGCCGTCGTGCACCTGCTGCTGGCGGCATATGTCGTCCAGGTGGACGATGCGGACGTCGCGCGTGTCGTGGAAATCGCATTCGCCGGGGTCGATAAATGCCAGGTGGCCGTTCTCCCCGATGCCCATCGCCACCATCACCGGCGGCTGTGCCGCCAGCAGACGCTGGTAGCGGTCGGCTTCCGCCTCCAGATCCGGAGCATCGCCGGCCAACTCGTGAAACGCGGCCAGCGGCACATGGTCCATCAGCCGCTCACGCAGAAAACGTCGGAACGAGGCGGGATGCGATGCGGGGATCCCGGCGTATTCGTCCATGTGGAAAGCCGTCACCGATCGCCAGTCGATGGAAGAATCGGAGCGCAACTGCGCAAGAAACTCATTCTGTGAAGGCGCCGCGGCAAAGACCACGGCGGCACTTCCGTCTTTGTCGATGGCCGCTCGGATGATCGCGGATGCCGCTCGAGCGCTGGCCAGGCCGAGGGCGTTTCGCGTCGCATACACCGATACCAAGAGATGGTCCACTACAAATTGATCTTCAGGCATGACGTCAAGTCATCATCGTAACGCGAAATGCGGGGCCATGCGAAACGTTGGCCTGAGCAGCTCGCGCACGATCGGTTACGAGCCGGCGCCGCTTTCGGACTTCTGTTCCTGATAATCCATCTCGGTGTTGAGGGACCAGAGATTCGCCCGGCTGCGCTCCCCGGCGATGATGTTGTCCACCGCCGTCATGGCCGCCAGCATAGAGTGGTCCTGATTGTTGTACCGGTGCATGCCGTTCCGCCCGACCAGAAACAGGTTCTCGAACCGGTCGGTGAAAGCGCTCAGTTCCCCAAACCGTTCGTAGCTTCCGAAGTACGCCGGGTAGGCTTTCGGCATTCGCACCACGGTTGCGTCCAGCACGTCGCCGTGATCCACAAAATGCAATTTGGCCAGCTCGTCTTTGGCGAGCTGTGCCATTTCGGCATCGGACTTGTTCCAGAGGCTGTCGCTCTCATCGCAGAAGTATTCCAGCCCGATCCAGGTCTTGCCGGGGTCCGCGACCAGATACGGGCTCCAATTGTTAAAGATCTGCAACCTCCCGACGAGCACATCCGGTTCGTGGATATAGATCCAGTTGTCCTTGATCCGGCCGCCCGCCGGGTCCTGAATGGTCAGCCGGCTACAGAGCAGGCCCACGGTGATGAAGTCCCGGTAAATCAGGCCATCCGCAACTTCCCGTATGTTGGCAGGCGCGGGCGGATCGAGCGCCGCGATTAGCTCTTTGACTGGCATGCTGGAAAAGAAAATATCTCCCTGGAAGCGACGCTTCTCCCCGGTCCGCCGGTGAGTCGCATCCACCGCCGTAAGGCGCCGTAGAGACTCGTGCTCGATCCGGTCTACCCGCCATCCGGTCAGAATCTCGCCCTGCCGCTCCCGGATCCGCCGCGCCACTTCCTCCCACATCTGTCCCGGCCCGAATTTCGGGTAAAAGAAATTCTCAATCAGGGAGGTCTCCGTTTTCTTCTGCAGAATGTCCAGGCGCCTGGCCGGCAGAGCGCCGCGCACCACGTGAGCCAGCGCCTTCCATATAGAGAGGCCCTTAACCCGCTGCGCTCCCCAATCGGCGCTCAGGCTTGCGCAGGGCACTCCCCAAACCTTTTCCGTATAAGACTTGAAGAACGTCAAATACAACTGGCGCCCAAAGCGATTGATGAAGAAGTCTTCCAGGCTCTTTTCGGGGCGAATCGGAAACATGGCCGCGCGCACATAGCTGATCCCAATCCACACCGTCCGCATCGCACCCAGGTTGCGCACGGTTTGAAGGCTGATGGAGACGGGGTAGGTAAAGAACTTCCGTTTGAAATAGATTCGCGAGAGCCGGCTGCGCAGAAGCATGACCCGGTCTTCGCGGGTGGGATCCGGCGCGTCGGCATGCAGACCATCCACGCGGCGATGGCTGCCGCGGTATGCAATTTCGACACCGGCGCCCTCAATCTTTTGCAGGGGAAGAAAGTGGAACCACCATTCCATTACCCGGTCGGACTTGGAAAAAAAGCGGTGGCCGCCGATGTCGATGCGGTTGCCCTTATAATTCACGGTGCGCGAGATTCCGCCCATGTGCTCGCTCATCTCGATCACCACGGGCCGGGTTTCGGTGCGCGATAGCAATTCGAAGGCCGCTGTTAATCCGGCGGGGCCGGCCCCGACAATGATCGCAGTCGACCGCTGCATCGGATCGTCCAGATAGTCCGAGCACGCTGGTCCTTCCGCACAGCGCGCCTTCGGGCTTTATGATACAACATTGCCGGGGCTTCGCAGTGCGCTGCCGTCATCCTTAAGAAAGCGCCGCGCCTGCTATGCCCGGCGGCGGGCCCAGCGCGCCAGGAAGGACTCCGAGGCCACTTCTTCCAGTTCGCGGTCACGCGCCAAGGTCCACTCCGCCAGACGGCGTTCCTTGAGCCGCTCCAGCAGACGGCAGCGGCGCCGGGCTTCCAGCATGGCCGACTTGCGTACGGCCAGTTCCCGCTGGCATTCCACGCGCTGGGCAGCGATCTGCTTCTCACGCGACTGCACCAGCAAACGGAAGCGGCCCAAGGCGGCCAGGTCGCGGCCGGCCAGCGGATCCCAGCGGCGGACTTCCATTTCCGCGCGGATTCCGGACGCTTCCATTTCAGCGTAGGCGCGCTCGATCGCCGCCAGCGCGGCCATCTGCCGCTGGAAACGGGACTCCTCCAGTTCGAGCTGGGCCAAGCGCCAATCCAGAACCTTTTGCAGGGGGAATCGAAAGGTGGTCATCGCGGGGAGCCGATTTTGGCGGGAAGGTTCTGTGCGCCGGACTCGAGCCGCGCCGCCAGGTCCGCCAGACGCGCCAGGGTCTCCTGGATGGATGAAGTGGTCAGGTGGTCCTGCCGCAAAAAGTCCAACAGCTCCGGACGCAGCCGGATGCCGGCATCCAGCACGGCGTTGGAGCCGGCCACGTAAGCGCCCAACTGGATCAGGTCCTCGGCGTCGCGGTAGGCGGATAGCGCCTGGCGCAGGCGCTGCGCTCCGGCCTTCTGTTGAGGTGTCGCGATGGCCGACGTGAGGCGACTCACCGATTGCAGAATATCGATGGCCGGATAGTGGCCCTGGGCCGCGAGCGGGCGCGAGAGGATGATGTGGCCATCGAGGATGGCGCGGACGGCGTCCGAAATGGGTTCGTTGAAGTCGTCTCCTTCCACCAGCACGGTAAAGAACCCGGTGATGGAACCGCGGCGGAAGTTGCCGGCGCGTTCGAGCACGCGCGGCAGCAGGTTGAAGACCGAGGGCGTGTAGCCCTTCTGGCTGGGAGGCTCGCCGCCGGCCAGGCCGATCTCGCGTTGGGCCATGGCCAGACGCGTGACCGAATCCATCACCAGCAACACGCTGGCGCCCTGGTCGCGGAAGTATTCCGCCACGGCCAGCGCCACAAAACAGGCCCGGACACGCAACGGCGCCGGCCGCTCGGAGGTGGCGCACACCACCACGGAGCGTTTGCGGCCTTCCGGCCCCAGCTCGTTTTCGAGGAAGCCGCGCACTTCGCGGTTGCGCTCGCCGATCATGCCGATGACGGTGACATCGGCGGAATTGTGGCGCGACATGGAGCCGAGCAAGGTGCTCTTGCCAACGCCGCTGCCGCCGAAGATGCCGATACGCTGCCCTTTTCCACAGGGCAGCAAGGCGTCGATGGCGCGGATGCCGGTGACCAGCGGTTGGGTGATGGGCTCGCGGTGCAGCGGATTGGTGGGCTCGCCGTAAAGGCTGTAGGTGTCGCGGACTTCGAGCGCGGGACCGCCGTCGATGGGCCGGCCGAATCCATCGAGGACGCGGCCCAACAGGCCGGGGCCGACTTCCACCCGGGCGTCTTCACTGCGCGCCGTGACGGCGTCGCCCAATTGCAGACCGTCGGTTTCTTCGAGCGGCATAGAGAGCACGCGGCCGTCGCGGAAGCCGATCACCTGCGTGCGGATGCGCCGCCCGGCGGAGGTAAAGACTTCGCAAAAGTCGCCGATCGCGGCGCTCGGTCCGCGCGATTCGATGAGCAAGCCAACCACTTCGGTCACTTGGCCGGTGAAGCGAAACGGAGCGATGCGATCCAGTTCAGCGAAATAAGGAGCGAGCGAGATGTCAGCCCGCATTTCTCACCAGCTTTCTGCTGCGGCGCGCGATAAGGCCGCGTCTACTTCGTTGCGCGCCTCGTATGCACGGCCTTCTCACGCGCCTCGCGACGAAACCTGGTGAGAAACGCGGGCTATGGATCATGGCTGTTTTCGCAGGCGGTCCACGAGCCCCCGTTCAATCTCCTGCAACTGGGCGTCCACCGAGGCGTCCAGATTGCCGCGCGCTGTTTCAAAGATTATCGTGCCCGGCTGACGCGACGCATCCCCCACCACTTCGACTGTGTTTCCGCCGGGCGCCTGTTTCAGGCAGCTTGCCAGCAAGGCGGCGTGCGAAGGATGAACTTTGACGCGCGAGATGTCCTGCCCCTGTAGTTTTTCGATGGCGGCCGTCGCCACGCCGCGCAGGGCATCCGGGTCGACCGCCATTTCCCGCCGCAGCACGCGCCGCGCGATCTCGAGCGCCAGCCGCACCAGGTCTTGCTCAGCCTCGCGCCGCAGCCGGGCGCGGCACCCGGCCAGCTCCTGGATACTCTGCGCCACACGATCCAGGGTCCGCTTGATCTCCGCCGCGGCGCGGTTCTGCGCGGCGGCTTCTCCTTCCCGCAGGCCCGCGGCGCGGGCTTCACGCACGCGTTCCTCGATTTGCTGCACGCTTTGAGCGGGTTGGCCGCCCGGCTGGCCGCCAGGACTGCCCGCCGGCGCTCCCGGCTGGACCTGCCGCCAGACTACCGGGCTGGCCGCCGTAGAGGCGCCCGGCAGCACGATTTTAGACGACATATTGTTCCCCAACCGTGCCCTTGAGGCTCAAGACGCCTTCCGATTCCAACTGCCGGACCACCGCGATGATCTGCTGTTGGGCCGCCTCCACGTCCTTGATCTTGATCGGGCCGAGAGCTTCCATGTCTTCGCGCAACATGTCCGCGCCGCGCTGCGACATGGATCCCAGGATCTGCGTGCGGAGTTGTTCGCTGGTGCCCTTGAGCGCCACTGTGAGCACCTTGCGATCGACTTTGGCCAGCACTTCCTTCAGGCCCATCGGGTCGATCAGCAACAGATCTTCGAAGACGAACATCAGGTGGCGGATGGTCTCCGCCAGACTGGTGTCCTGCTGGTCGATATGGGTGAGGATCTCGCGACTCGAAGCCGAATCCAGCCGGTTGAGCATCTCCGCCACGGCGCGCACGCCGCCGTAGGATTCGCGGCTGAATTCGCCCAGGGTCTTGAGCTTCTGGCCGATCACGCCGGCGATCTTCAGAATTACCTCCGGTGAAATCTGGTCCAGGCTGGCCATGCGCTGCGCCACGTCCGAGCGCAGACCGGGCGGCAGGGAATTCAGCAGGGCGGCGGCCTGTGTAGAGTTCAAGTGAGAGAGCACCAGCGCGATGGTCTGCGGATGTTCGCTGTGAATGAACTTGGCGAGTTGTTGCGGATCGGCCTTCTGGATCGCATCGAAGGAAGCCGCCTCGGAGCCCAGGGCTTTGGTGAGGCGGTCCAGGAGCCGCTTGGCGATATCCGGGCTGAAGGCCCGCATCAGCAATTTCCGGGCGTAGTCGACGCCGCCGCGCGCCACGTAATCCCCGGCTGTCGCCAGGTGATGGAATTCCTGCAGGACGATTTCGGACTGTTCTCCGGAAATGGCCGTGATGCGGGCCACCTCCCGGCTGACCTTTTGGACGTCGTCTTCCGTGAGTTGCTGGAGGAGGTCGGCGCTCGACTGCTCACCCAGCACAACCAGCAGCATGGCGGCTTTACGCAAGCCGGGGATGGCTTCTTCCTTGGTGGTGTTGAGAATCATGACAGGCCATTCCCGCGCATCACGACTCTTCCTCGCGGATCCAAGTGCGCAGGATTTGCGCTGAAATGTCCGGATCCTTGGCGATCTTTTCGCGCAGGTGCTTGGCGAGCACTTCGGCTTTCTTGGTGATCACCGGCGCGAGCTTCAGGGAAGTCAGCGCCTGAGCGTCCATTTTCTGCTGCAGGGCATCGCGCTCCGCCAACTGCGACTCGAGTTGCTGCTCGGCGTTGACGCCCGGCAGGCCCGAGGGAGCGGCGCCAGGCTGCGGCAGCGCAGGCGGGCCGGTGACCTCGACTTCCCCGGCGGTCTTGCGGCGCCTCGTCAGCCGGAGCAACAGGATTCCGAGCACCAGCACACCGGCCAGTGCACCGCCGCCCATCATCATGGTCTTGCGGTCCCACTTCAGGACGAATCCGCCGGGCGCCCCTGGCGCCGCGGGCCCGGGCGCCGAAGCATCCGGAGGTTCCAGCAGCAGGGTGTTTTCAAACGGCAGCGTGTCGATGGTCAGTTGGTCGCCCCGGTCCTGGTTGAAGCCGGTGACCCCCGCCACCTGTTCACGGATGATTCTCAGCGTTTCCGGCGCCGGCGGCACCAGCACCTTCTTGTAGCCCTTCTGGTCTTTCTCCCAGGTGACCGCCTGGTCCACCAGCACCGCTACCGACATCTTTTTCACGATGCCCGCGGGCATGCGGGTCTTCTTTACGGTGCGGCTGGATTGGTAGGCGATGTTCTCGGTGGTGCGCGAAACACGATTGGAGCTGGCGGAGGGACGCGAAGTGGGGCGCGGCAGAGTGGACGCGGTGCCCGGCACGCCGCTCGAATTGGCGCCTCCGGTGGTGTCCTCGGTGCGCTGCGAACTGGTCATGACGGAATGCGCCGGGTCAAAGATTTCCTCGCTCTGCTCGCCGCCGGTGAAGTCGCATTCCACCGACACGCCGGCTCGGAATTTTTCGGCTCCCAGCAGCGGCTCAAGGGTGGAGTTGATCTTGGAGAGCAGGTCCGTTTCCACCTGGTGACGATACTCCAGGGCGGCTCCGGAGGGTTCCGGGCCGTCCAGCCCGCCGGCCGTTTTGGGACGACCCAGGAGATTGCCGTTCATGTCCAGGACGGAAATAGCGTCAGGCGACAGACCTTCCACGGCGGCTGCCACCAAGTGGTTGATGGCCAGCACATTCTGGGGCGCCAAATGGGCTTGCGGCCGCAATTTCACCAGCACGCTGGCCTTGGCCGGCTGCTGCGCATCCAGAAAAACCGAGTCTTTGGGAAAGGTGATGTGAACGCGCGCCTGCTCCACCTCTTCGAGCGACATCACGGAGCGCTCCAACTCGCCTTCGAGGGCGCGCCGGTAGTTGACGTGTTCGGTGAACTCGGTGGCGCCCAGGTTGACCTTGTCGAAGAGTTCGAAGCCAATGCGCCCGGTTTTGGGCAACCCGGCGGAGGCCATCGCGATGCGCAGTTCGGCCAGGCGCGCCGAGGGCACCAGGATGGAGCCGTTTTGCGCGTTCAGACGGTACTCCACGCCGCTTTCCTTGAGTTTCTGTAGAATCCCGCCGGCATCTTCGGGTGCGACGCCCGTGAAGAGCGGCCGGAAATCGGCCTCCTGCTGGTATTGAATCAGTTCGTAGACCCCCGCGCCGGCCAGCACGATCACCAACACGATGGTGATCCGCTGGCGCAGCGAGAGGTTGGCCAGAATTTTTTTCATGGCGCTTTACGGTGCCGCGAGCCGCGGTACTCTTCCCTTACATCGGCGGCAGGCACCGAAAACCTGAGACGCTTACATCTGCATCCGCATGATTTCCTGGTAGGCGCTCACCACTTTGTTGCGCGCCTGCATGAACATCTCGAAGGCTAGCTCGGCGCGCTGGGTGGCCAAAACCGTGGTGTGCAGCTCTTCTCCTTCTCCCGAGAGAAAGCGCTCTACGGAAGCCGAAGCCTCATGCCCCATGCTCTCCACCTGGTTGATGGCGCTGGCGAATACGTCTTTGAAACCGCCGCTCGCGCTTGATTCGCCGGCCGGGCGGATGGTGTCCGCGATGGTTGTCGAAGAGATAGGGAGAATGGGCGCGGGCATGGCTTACCGTCAGCGCAGCAGGTCAATGGACCGCTGGATCATGTCCTTCACGGCGCCGATGGCTGCGACGTTGGCCTCATAGCCCCGCGCCGCGCCCATCAGATCCACCATGTCTTCGGCCGGATTGACGTGAGGATACGCGACGTAGCCGTCTTTGTCGGCGTCCGGATGGTTGGGCTGGTAGCGAAGCTCCGGCGCACTGCTATCGGTGATCACATCGGCTACCGCTACACCGCCGACCGATTGCAGTTGTGCGTCGAAGACCGATGAAAACGGCGAATCCACGGAGGTGCTTTCGAAAACCGCGTCCTTGCGGCGATAGGGCCCGCCTTCTGGCGTGCGGGTGGTTTCCGAGTTGGCCAGGTTCTCCACCAGCAGCTCAGCGCGCGCGCGCTGCGCCGCCATTCCCGAGGCTCCCACCGACAGCGCCGCAAACAGGCTCATGAGCTCTGCCCTTCCTTGATGGCCGAGCGCACCGTCTGAATCTGGATCTTCATCAAGCTCGATGCCACGCTGAAACGCAGCGCGTTTTCCGCCAGAAGCCGCGACTCGCGATCCAGACTAACGTTGTTGCCGTCGTTCTTCATTTCGAGACCACCCACTTCCACGGTCCGCGGCGCCCCAGCCAAGGCGCTCTGGAACTCCGATTGGAAGTCGATGTCGCGGGTGTGGTAGCCGGGCGTGTCGGCGTTGGCAATGTTGGAAGCCACCAGTTTCTGCCGCGCGGTCAGCAGATCCAT
Organism: Bryobacterales bacterium; assembly: GCA_963842505.1. Taxonomy (GTDB): domain Bacteria; phylum Acidobacteriota; class Terriglobia; order Bryobacterales; family Bryobacteraceae; genus PALSA-129. Next base: position 430,706 of record CAWJGZ010000001.1, on the reverse strand, counting down.
GTAGCGCTCGAGTTGTCCCGCCAACCGGTCCAACATGCTGTTTCTCCTCACAGCAGCTCGGCTGCCACCGCGAAGCGCCATGGAATCAGTACGCGGGCCCGCCGGTTGGCGCCAAATTCCGGTCCCGCGGCAGAATTTTGGCGGAAACCGAAGCCGAATGAATTCGAGCTGTCCCTTTAATTAGGCAGTAACGCGCAGACCTGTTGCAAATCTCTGCGCCCACATGGGTTGCGCCGCAATACCCGCTTTTTGGGGGTATTGATTGTCCTAGGAATCCTGGTAGTATTCTTCAGGGAACAGTTCTCCAAGAGAATACTCCCTAAGTGGCATTCCTCGGCCGCCGACGCTGCGTTGCTGCCACCGATTTCAGGCTGACGCCACGCACTCGACAGAGCGCCAGCCGGACAGCAAAGAACGCGTGGCTGCAAACTCATGATCAACGCGCAACCATCTGACTCCGATACCTTAGTACAGGCCGGCACGCCATCGGCTGGACAGTCCTGGTCCCGCCTTGTGAAACGAATCCAATCGGGCGATCCCTCCGCGATGGAGGAGATGTATGGGGTCTTCACCACGGGAATCCGCTTCTATCTTTGCAGGCAACTGGGCCCGCAGGATTTGGATGACCGGGTGCACGAGGCCTTTGTCACCATCGCTCAATCCATCCGCAGGGGCGAGGTGCGCCAGCCGGAGCGGTTGATGGGTTACGTGCGGACGGTCGTTCGGCGGCAAGTGGCGGCGCAGATCGAGGCCATGATGGAGCAGCGGCGCCGGCAGATTGACCCCAGCCTGGGAGGGCTGATTTGCGATCGCCAGCCAAACCCCGAGATCCAAGCCATCGAGCAGGAGCATATCGCCGTGGCATACCGCGTGCTGCAGAGCCTGCCGCAGCGCGACCGCGAGGTGCTGGTTCGTTTCTATTTGCAGGAACAGTCCCCAGACGAGATTTGCCGCGAGATGGACCTGAGCGCGACGCAGTTCCGGTTGACGAAGTCCCGCGCCAAGATACGATTCGCAGAATTGGGACGGGCACGGCTGGCGCGCCGCCACGGATTCCAGCCGCGGGAGTGACTTCCGGCGGATTCCGCCGTCCAGAAATCTGAGACTTTTCCCTCCGCCGAGGCACCTTTACGTAGAGGACCGACTTGGTTCACAATGGGTCATGGCAGAGGGAGCCGATTGCCATTTCGACGATGAAGCGTCCGAGCGGTACTCGATGGGGACGCTCTCCGACGAAGAGGCGCAACAAATCGAAGAGCACCTTCTCATCTGCGAAGCGTGCCGGCGCCGCGTAGCCAAGAGCGACACATACGTTGCCGCCATGCGCCGCGCGGCGGCCAAGGTGCGGGGGGATACGAGGCGGAAGCCGGATTAGTTCGCCTGGAGGGTCCCGCCCGCCATCCCGCCAGCGCCAATCCGATCCTGCAAGTCCGCAGGTTGGACAGCGCTTGATCGGATCGCTGTCCGTGGTCTACAGCACCACCGCGGGATGGTACAGATTGGGCAACACGGCTTCCCCGATAGCCACCAGTTCGCCCTCGCGCGTCACCGCCTTCACGTAGCGCGCGGCCTGCTGGGAGCGAAATGGCGATGCCGGGAAATTGCGCCCGTTGCGGATCTGGGCGGCCACCAGATCGTCCACGTAGACTTCCGGAAAGCCCGGCAGCATCTTCGCCGCCGGCACCAGCGCGTCCACCAGCCGATCGTCCGCCGCCAGCGATTCCAGTTGCGCGATGGTGCGCGCCTGGCCGATCTCGAATTCGCCGCTGGCGAGGCGCCGCAGCTCCCGCAAGTGCGCGCCGCATCCCATGGCCTGGCCCAGATCGTGCGCAATTCCCCGCATGTACGTACCGCCGGAGCAGTGCGCCCGCAAGCGCGCGTCCGCCCCGTCGATCCCGGCGAGCGTCAGCTCGTAGACATGCACCTTGACCGGCTCGAGTTCCACCGCGATGGATTTTCGAGCCAGATCGTAAGCCCGCTGGCCGTCGATTTTCTTGGCCGATACGGGCGGCGGCGTCTGCATGAACTCGCCCCGGAAGCGCTCCAGCAGTTCTTCCAGCTTGCCCGCGTCCACCCGGACTTCGGTTGGCGGGCTGGTGGCCGCGCCGTCCCGGTCGTAGGAATCGGTCGACCAGCCGAAGCGCACCACACCTTCATAAATCTTGTCGCTGCGCGTGTAAAACTGCGCCAGCCGGGTGGCCCGCTCGAGCACCAGCGGCAAGACTCCGGTGGCGATGGGGTCCAGCGTTCCCAGGTGTCCCACTTTCTTGGTCCGGGCGATGCGACGCACTTTGTTCACCACATCGTGCGACGTCCACCCCACGGGTTTATCGACTATGATGACTCCGTTCAAAATGGCCTCAAGATCCGGACACCTAGCACCGCCGTCAGAAACCGCGCTGAGAGCTTGGTTGACAAACGAAAGCGTCTCTCCCACCTTTTCTCAGCGGGCCGCCTTCTTCGCCCAGCACAAGTAACCAACTGTAAAATTCTTTTCCCGGTCCAGCCCGTCCAGCAAGGGCAGGACGATCGCCGGCGGCACCAGCAGCATCGCGGCCGGAACGAAGGCCAGCCAGCGAACACCCCCTGTAAAAAATTGTAGACCGTTCAGCAGCCGCCGCGCGAGCAGACGGAAATATCCGCCGGCCGGCCGGATCGCGATCACCTCCAGCCCCGCGCACTCCAGGAGGTAGGACAAGCCGTAGCGCGTGTAGCGGAAGTAATCGTGCGGCGCCTGGTGCACTTCCCATTCGTGCGGCGCGGCGATGAACAGCCGTCCGCCCGGCTTCAGCGTGCGAGACATCTCCGCCAGCGCCCGCCCCGGCTCCCGCAAGTGTTCGATGGTCACAACGTTCAGCGCGGCGTCGAAAACCGCGTCGCCGAACGGCAGCGCCCCCAGGTCCGCCACCGCATGCAGCTTGCTGTAATCCCAGCCTGCGTCTCCCACCGCCAGGTCCACGCCGCAGTATCTCTGCCGCGCGAAATGCGCGGCGTACCGGCCTTCGCCCGCGCCCGCGTCCAGCACCCGCGCGTCCGCCGCGAGTTCGCCGGCGAACGCCGTCACGGCGTCTTCGATCTCGACTTCAAAGTGCAAGACGTGACGCCGCAAGGGCTTCGGCAGACGGAATGCCAGCTCCGTATATTTCATCGCCCGCGCGCCTCAATCATTACCGTGGAGCCCGCCCCGAAGGCCGCTTCCACCAGCGTCGGGGCGAGCGCCGCCACCACGAGCGCCAGGTAGATGGCATCCTTTGCCAGCCGCGCGCCACGGCTTTCCGTGACGCCTCGCATCCGGCGCGCCATCGGGTCGAGGCCGGGCGCCAGGCTGGTCGCCAGACCCGCAGGATTATCGCGCAAGGAAAAATACTTCCGCCGCAGCACTTCGAATCCGCATTCCTCGAGCAGGCGCTCCACGTGCCGGTCGTGGTAGTCGAACAGGTGGCGCGGAACATCCAGGCCGTTCCACCGCCGCCCCAGCAGCCGGAACTGCCAACAGGCCGCATTCGGCACTTGCACCACCAGCCGTCCGTCCGCCGCCAGCAACTTTCGCGCGGCCGTCAGGTACCCGCGCGGATCGGACAGGTGCTCTAGCACGTGGAACATGGTGATCGCCGCGCAACTCCCCGCTCCGAGCGGCGCCCGCGCCAGGTCGCCGCACACCGCCGGTGCCTGTTGGCGGCGCCAGGCGGTGACTGCGGCCTCGGGCGAAGAATCCAGCCCTACCACGCGAAAGCCCCGCTCCCGCATCATCCCCAGGAACAGGCCACCGCCGCAGCCCACGTCGAGCAGCGGGCCGCGCGCCCTGGAACCGCGCATAGCGCGCGTCACGAAGGCGACATGATCGCGCAGCACCAACCGACGGTACATTTCTTCCAACCGTCCCGCCGCGCCGCCATCCGGCGCAAACCAGTACTCGTTGGGATACGACTGCCGCACTTCTTCGCTGCTCGGCGGCGGGTCGAGGCGTGCCAGGCCGCAACCCCGGCAGCGCACCAGCACGAACTCCTTGGCGGTGGTGCGGTAGAGCCGGTCCGGCCCGCGGAACAAAGGCGTGGATTCTTGCGAGCCGCACAGCAGGCACGCGCTCATACCGTCTCTTTCAAGGGCAGGCGGTGCGCCAGAATCATCCGCCGCACATCTCCGGGACTCATTTTCCGGATGCGCGCCAATTCCCTTCGCTTGCGCAGCATCCGCGGCGTCATGCGCAGCGCCGCCAGGTTGCCGCGCAGCATCGCCGCCGCCATACGCAGTTTGCCGCCGAAGCCCGGGAAATAAGCCGTGTCGCCGGCGCCGCGCAGCGCCGCCCGGCACCCCGCCCACGCCCGCGCCGCAAAATAATAGGGGTTCAGCCACAGCAGGCTCCAGGGAAACAGTTTCACTGCCAGCAGAATCCGGTTGCGTTCGATCAGTTCCAGGCGCCAAGCCGAGTCCTTCCCCAAGGTGGACCCGCGATGGTGCCGGACCACCGCCTGCGGCGTGTAGATGCACTTCCATCCCGCGATGCGCGCACGCAGCCCCAGTTCCGCATCGTCGCCATAGGCGAAAAAATCTTCGTCGAAGCCGCCAATTTCATCCAGCATCTTCTTGCGATACATGGCCGCGCATCCGTCGGGCCACAGCACTTCTTCCTCGCGGTCGAACTGCCCGGTGTCTTGCGCTCCACTGCCGCGGCCGCGGTTCTGCCCGTCCGGATAGATCAGGTGTCCCACCTTGTCGATGCGTCCGGGATCTTCCCAAACCAGCACCTTGCTGGCGGCCATGCCCACATCCGGGGAGCGCGTGGCCGCGCGATGGAGTCCCGCCAGCCAGCCCGGTTCGGCCTCCGCATCGTTGTTGAGCAGCGCCACAAATTCGCCTCGCGCGGCGGCGATTCCCTGGTTATTGGCCACGCAGAATCCCCGGTTCCCGGCGTTGCGGATCACGCGCGCGCCGAACTCCTTCTCCGCCATGTCCGCCGAACCGTCGCGCGAGCCATTATCCACCAGGATGGTCTCGAAGTCGACCCCGGCCTGCCGCCTCACGGACTCGAGGCAAGCCCGCAGCAGCTCCTTACGGTTCCAATTGACAATCACGACAGAGATCAACCGCTTATGCTAGCAGGGCCGGGAGAACTCCGCGCGGCCAGCCGCGCCCCCGGGTTACAGTCTGGGCAAGGCAAAGCGAGTCCCGCGCAATCCCGGGAAGGCTCATGGACTGGATATTTCCCATAGTATGATAAGCTTAGAGCTGCGGACCGTTTCCCTATGCCCCCTATCGGCGACACCCTTCGCCGCGAGCGCTTGCGGCGCAATCTCGAGTTGTCGCAAATCGCCGAGGAACTCAAAATCTCCTCGCGCTTCCTGCAGGCTATCGAAGAAGAGAAGTTCGATAAACTCCCGGCCACCGTCTTCGCCAAGAACTTTGTCCGCCAGTACGCGCAGTACCTCGAACTCGATGGCGAGGAACTGGCCCTGCAGGCCCAGCGGCAGTTGGAAGCGGGAGGCGCCGCGCCCGATTTCCCCCAGGCTACCAAACCGGACGTTCCCGAGATGCCCCTCGACGAAGGGAAACCCTGGGATGCCTCCGGAGCGAGTCGCAATTCCGGCTCGTCGTGGATCACCGCCGCCGCCCTGTTCGTGGCGGCCATGCTGGTGTGCTCCGGCGCCTACTGGTGGTGGGAACGACCGCGTCAACAGCCAGTAACGCACGTGGCCGAGCCTCCCGCTCCCAAGGCGGCTGAGCCTAAGGCAGCACAGCCCGTGGCCGCAGCGCCCGCCGATTCCGGCCTGGCTTCCGGCTCCGCGCGGCAGAGCGAGACTACTTTGCCAAGCAGCGGCGCCCAGCCGGCCGCCGGCCTGGCGAATGCCCCGGCCGCGGCACCACCCGCCGCCGCTCTCGTAACGCCCGCCGCCGAATCCAATCCCAATGCGACCGTGCGAGTCGAGATCACTGCCCTGGATGCCGTCTGGGTTCGCGCGCGCGTCAACGGCAAATACCTGTTCTCTGCCACGCTGCAGGCGCATCAAACCCGCAACGTGGATACGGATGGCACGGTGGAATTGCTGCTCGGCAACGCCGGCGGCGCATCCATCGCGCTCAACGGCAAGCCTGTCTCACTGGAAGGCTTCCCCGCCGGCACCGTCGGGCCCAAAGGCCAGGTGCGGGTGGTTCAGTTGACTTCCGGGGGCTTCCAGATAGTTCCTTCCAAACCGCCCGACCCGCGCGAGCGGTGACGCGACGTGGCGCGCTGACGCTTACGTTCCAGCATCAGCAACTCCCGCCGGCGCCGGTTCTTGATGCGTTCGTCTACTTTGCGCCAGAACTTGCGGAAGTAACTGACGGCCGAAACAATCGCAAACACGATCACAATCCACATCGCCACCATGCCCGGCATCAGCAGCGCCGGGTGCCGCACAGCCAGCAGCATGACCGATATCGCCACCACCTGCGCGAACATCTTGGTCTTCCCCAGATCGCTGGCTTTGATGGTGTACCGTTCCGCGGCGGCGATTTGCCGCAGTCCCGATACGGCGAATTCCCGGGCGATGATCAAGACCGCCATCCACCCCGGCAGCACGCGCACCTGTACGAGGGAAATCAGCGCCGCCGAGATCAGGAGCTTGTCGGCGATGGGGTCGAGCAATGTGCCGATGGTGGTGACCTGTTTCCAGCGCCGGGCGAGGTAGCCGTCCAGCAGGTCGGTACCCGCGGCGATCAGAAAGACGCCGAGGGCCAGCCACTCATTAGGCACTTGTATTGACCCGAACGAGACGGAACCTTTCTCCTGCACCAGCGCCGCCACCAGCAGCGGCACGAAGAAAATCCGGAGAATCGTCAACGCATTCGGAATGTTCATTCGTCCAACATCACTATAATGCGTGTCGCCCCCCTGGCGCTACGCTGCTGGTGGGGCAACGCCACTACGGGATGCATGCTTGTCTCATCAGCGAGGCACATAAAGTTCCCAGGAAGGGTCAAGCGTCCGGCGCCGTGAAACGGCAGAGGCCGCGGCAACGCGGGTTGGATAGGGCGCGCGGCACAGCGCGGCCAGCGTTGGCGGGGCGGCCACCATGTAGCCTGGAGCTGGCCGCTCGCTCACGCTCGCGGTTCTGTGGCGGGCAGCGCGGTGTCATTCACTTTCATGTCCAGCGCGTATACTTGTATTTTCACTATGCTGGTCTCGCGACGCTACTTCTTTTTCGGCAGTCTGGCTCTGCCCGCTCTGGGCGCCAAGAAACCCGCGGCTGCTCTCCGCCCCGGTATCCTGCTGCTATTGGCGGATCAACTCCCCGCCTTCATGCTGGGCGCCTACGGCAACAAGCAGGTCTACACTCCCAGCCTCAACCGCCTGGCCCAGACCGGCATCCGTTTCTTCAACCATTTCTCCTGCGCACCCGATCCCGGGGCGGGCCGCGCCACCTTGTTGACGGGCCGGACTCCCATGCAGATCGGCCCATCGGGGGCTGTCTCCGCCGACGACATCGCGCTCGACAAGCTGCTGGCCTCGAACGGCTACACATGCCAGAAAGCCGCCACTGGCACTGACGCTCTGGCTTTCCTGGACCGCCAGTCCGCCGACAAGCCCTTTTTCCTCGAGGTCAATTTCCCCGGCGTGCGTCCGCCCTACGAGCCCGCTAAGAAGTACCTCGACCGCTATGTGACCGAGCCTTTCGAGGGCTACGCCCCTGAACGCCCGGCTGCCAATGCCGCACTGGGCAAGGAATATCTTGGGAGCATCCTCCCCAACGTGCGCCAAGCCGCAGCCTGCGTCACGGCCATGGATGACGAGATCGGCGCCATCCTCACCAGGCTTCACGAGCGCCAGTTGTTCAGCAATACGCTGATTATTTTCACCGCCGCCTGTGGCGCGCTGCTGGGCCGGCACGGCCTGTGGGGTTCCGCGGACGGCTCTAATCCGCCCAACATGTTCGACGACGCCGTCTCCACCCCGATCTTCTGGAGCTGGCTGGGCCATGTCCCGGCGCTGGCCGTCCGCCCCGATCTCATCAGCGCGTACGATTTCGTTCCCACCATCTGCCAACTGCTCTCTATTCCGGCGCCGCAGCGCAACCTTTGCGGCCGCAGCTACGCCGCGCTGGCCACGGGCAAACCGCTGCCCAAGAAGCAGCCCTGGCGACTGATCCTCTGCGCCAGCCACGGAAACACCGACATGGGCCGCGAAGAGCGTTACAAGCTGATTCTGCGCAACAACTCCAGCGGCCCTAACGAGCTCTACGACCTGTCGATCGATCCCGGTGAAACCGTCGACCGCTTCCCCGATGAGCACTACCTCACCATCCATCAGGAATTGGCCGACGCCATCTCCGCCTGGAAGCTGAAATACTCCAGCTAGCTCGACGCTGCCCAGTGGTGGCCCGCTCCCTCACGGTCGCGGCTCGGTGGGCCGTGTGTTGGCAAGAAACGTGAGACAAAGGCATCCGGCGGAGCACCATCGGGATGGTGACCTATCTACTCACGTTTTCCTGTTATGGCACCCGCCTGCACGGGGACGAAAGGGGAACGGTTGACCGCAATCACAACCTGGCCGGTAGCCGATACTTGCCCTGCGAACCAACTTGGATCGACGCCGAGCGACGCAACATGTCACAGGCTCGATACCATCTGGACGCGCCCCGGCGGAGCATCGTCATCCGCTCCATTCTCGAAGTTTGTGCCCACCGGGATTGGCTCCCGATAGCGGCGCACGTTAGAAGCTCCCACGTACATGCCGTTCTTGATGCCCCAGAACTCCCCGAGCCCGTCTTGACTGCCTTGAAGGCGTATGCAAGCCGGGCTTTTAACCAATCCGGACTGGACTTGCCGCATCGGCGCCGATGGTCGCGGCATGGCAGCACTCGCTATCTCTGGAATCGCCAGGCCATAGACCGCGCGGTCAGCTATGTGGCGGATGGCCAAGGGGCACCGATGGAGCTACTCCTCCACACCGAGCCGCGACCGTAAGGGAGCGGAGAGCCGGAACAAAACACCCGCTAGAGGCCGGCGCAGCCTCAGTGTAGCCCTCCGCTCCCTGACGGTCGTGCGACAAGTCGCGGCTCAGAACAAAAACAGAGGCCAGCGGTGACGCCGGCCTCCGTTTTCATCAACAATTGTTACGGTCCGGATCTGTCCCCAACCGGAACCACGTTTTGCGGGATCGTGCGAACCCGCGTACCGGACTCGAGCGGCCCTACTGCTTCTTCGCGTCGGCCGGAACTTTACACTTCGCCAGCGAATGGTCGTTAGCGGCGTAGCACTTGCCGATCTCGGTCAGGCTCGGATCGGTCTTCATGGCAGCCGGGGCGCCCACTTTAACATGACAGGTGGTGCAGGACTTCAGATTCTCTTTCTTCTGGTATTCCGGCTTACCGTAGCTCGCCGTGGTACAGAACAAAAAGCCCGCCGCCACAATACCCGCCGGAATCGCCAGTTTCAACATGCGCATTTGTTTTTTGCTCCTAAGGTTGTACTCGTCTGAGGTTAAAGCATACCTCAAGATCTTGATTTGCTGAAATAATTATACTTCTAACGTTGGAACTTTCAACATCCTGTGGAATTAAAATCCCGTAATCAGCGTGCAATCACCGGCACGGCTGAGTGATCACAAATTCGCGTTGGGCTCCAGGCTCCGCCACAGGTACCAGCTCGCCACTGTGCAGTACGGCCGCCACCGAGCGCCCATGGCTTCCACTTCCGCCGGCGTGGGCGATTCCTTCATGCCGTAGGCGACCTTGATGGCGTTGCGAATCCCCAAATCGCCCACCGGCAGCACGTCGGTACGCCGCAGCGCGAACATCAGGAACATGTGCACCGTCCATACGCCGATGCCCTTCACCGCGGTGAGCCGGTCGATCACTTCCGCGTCGCTCAGCGTTTCCAGTTCCTCGAAGACTATGCGGCGGTCCCGGGTGTGGCGGGCCAGGTCGCGGATATACTCGGTTTTCTGCTTCGAGAGACCCAGCTTGCGCATGCGGTCCGGACGCAGCCTCAGGATGGCTGCCGAGGTCAGCGCGCCGCCGGAGGCCTTCACCAGCCGTTCGAAAATGATGCTCGCCACCCGCCCGCTCAACTGCTGGTATACAATCGACTTCACCAGCGTTTCAAGGCCCGGTTCGCGGAACTCAATGCGGTAATCGCCAACCCGTTGGATGATTTCCGCCAGGATTGGATCGCTGTGCCGGAGGTGGTGTATGGCTTCTTTCATAGTGAAACAGGATCTGTTCCCAATACGTCCCTATTGTACCGGCATGCGACTTCTTTGCGTTTTCTCTCTCGCTGCGGCGCTCTTCGCGCAGACCAATCCTCCTCAGCAGGCGAAGCCCGTGGACGAGCTGCCTTCCATCAAAGTGGAAGTCGATGTGGTCAGCGTGCTGGCCTCCGTCCGCGATAAAAAGGGCGCGCTCATCCCCAACCTCACCAAAGACGATTTCACCATCCTGGAAGACGGCAAGGCGCAGCCCATCAAGTATTTCACGCGGGAAACCGATCTCCCGCTCACTATTGGCCTGCTGATTGACGTCTCCGGCAGCCAGCGCAACTTGATCCAGATCGAGCGCAACGCCGCCTCGCAGTTCTTCGCCCAGGTTCTGCGCAAGCAGGACGAAGCCTTTCTGATCAGCTTCGGCGAAGAGGCCGAGCTTTTGCAGGACTATACCAGCTCCGCCCGGCTGCTCAACAACGCCATGAACGATCTGCGCGTGAGTTCCGGCGTCGGCGGTCTCGGACCGGGTCCCGTACCCACGGCCGGAGGCCCCCGCGGCACGGTCCTCTATGACGCCGTTTATCTGGCCGCCCACGATCAGTTACAGAAGCAGGTGGGCCGCAAAGTGATCGTAGTGATCACCGATGGCGTTGACGAAGGCAGCCGCCTCAAGATCGACGATGCCGTGATGGCAGCTCAGAAGGCCGACGCCGTGATCTATAGCATTGAGTATTCCGATCCCAGCGCCTACGGCGGCTTTGGTTGGGGCATGGGCAATGCGGGCGGCGCCACCCTCCACCGTATGTCCGACGACACCGGTGGCCACGTCTACAGGGTCGACCGCAAGAACACCCTGGATGTGGTCTTCAAGGAGTTGCAGGAGGAAATGCGCAGCCAGTACTCGATCGGTTACACTCCCCTGAACGACGCCAAGGACGGTTCCTACCGCAAACTGGACATCAAGCTCGCCAACAAAGATCTCAAAGCCCAGGCCCGCAAAGGTTACTACGCCGTCAAGCCGGATTCCCAGTAATCCAGCCTGTCATAATCGCGATCTTACCCGGCGCCGTTACGGGCCCACCAGCGGGAAGCTCATCCATTTACATTGCGTTGACTGTGTAGTACGCTGGAAACCAAGCGAGTCAGAGAGGTAAGCAATTATGGCATCGAGTGTCTGGAAGGGGCACCTTAATTTTGGGCTGGTCTCGTTTCCGATCCGGCTATTCAGCGCGGCGCGAAGTGAAACCATCAGCTTCAACCTGCTTCACAAAGACGACCATTCGCGGATCCGCCAGGTGACTTACTGCCAGGCCGAGGACAAGCCGGTGCCGCGTGGCGAGCTGGTGAAAGGCTACGAGTACGAGAAGGATCACTACGTCGAGATCGAAGACGAAGATATCAAGAAGGTCGCACCCAAAACGGCCAAGGTGATGGAGATTCTGGAATTTGTCAAGGCCAGCGACGTGGACCCGGTCTATCTGGAGAGCTCTTACTACATGGCGCCGGATGAAGGCGGCGAGAAGCCGTATGCGCTGCTCTTTCAGGCGCTGAGGGATTCCGGTTACTACGGCGTGGCCAAGGTGGCGATGCACAATCGCGAGCACATCATCATCCTGCGGCCGGGCGCCAAGGGAATTCTCTCGCACACCATGTTTTACCAGGACGAGATCCGGCAGGTGGAAGAGTTCCGCACCGACACCACGCTGGTCAAGGACAAAGAACTGGCGATGGCGAAGATGCTGATTTCCTCACTCGAAACCGAGTTTGAGCCGCAGAAATACCACGACGATTATCGCGAGAACCTGCAGAAGATGATCGAGGCCAAGATCGAAGGGCGCAAAGTGGTGGCGACTCCGGAAACGCATATCGCGCCGGTGATCGACATCATGGAGGCGCTGAAAAAGAGCCTCGCCGAGAAGCGCAAGCCGGCCAGCGCGGCGACCGCAGCCGCAGCGGCAGACGAGGTTGTGCCCAAAAAGCGCACGCGGAAGAGCGGGGTGGGCTAGCCCGGGTTCTATACGGGCAAGATTGCCTGGGAGCTGTGAAAAAATCGGTTCGCCGGCGAAAGCGACTGCCCCACAAAATCGAGGTCAGCCCTTTTTCGTAAGCGCCTCGGTGATTCGCTCCGGAGTCATGGGCAATTGAAACATTCTGGCGCCCACGGCGTCGTAGATAGCGTTGGCAACCACCGCGCCCACGGTGATGATGGGCGGCTCGCCACCACCGAGCGCGGCGGCTTCGGGGTTGTCGATCAGGATAGTCTCGACCTTGGGAAGCCAGGAGAATCGCGGGATCTCATAGCTGCCGAAGTTGCGGTCGAGCACTTCACCATCTTTGAAGTGGACCTCTTCGGTGAGCGCGTAGCCTAAACCCATGGTGAGGCAGCCTTCCATTTGCTGGCGCATGCCGTCGGGATTGACTGCCCAGCCCACATCCAGGGCGGAGACCATGCGCTTCACCTGCACGTGGCCGGTGGTCCGGTTGACGGAGACCTCCGCCATGGTGGCGGAGCAAGCGCCGGAGTAAGTGCCGCAGGCGACGCCGACGCCGCGCCCGCTGGGGGCTTTGGCGGGCTTCCAGCCGAATTGTTTGGCGGCGGCTTCCAGGACGCGACGCAGGCGAGGGTCGGAGAGATGATTCAGGCGGAACTCGAGCGGATCGATGCCAGCCTTGGCCGCCAGGATGTCCATGTGGGATTCGCGCGCGAAAGAATTAGTGTTGACCGAGGGAGCGCGCCACGGGCCGACTGCGAAGGGGTGCATGCCGGGAGGGTTGCCGCCCTGCCAGCCGCCGGCCGAGAGGGCGCGCTTGTTGGGGATGTCGTAAAAGGATACGGACTCGCGCTCACCGGCGCCGACCACGTTGAAATCCCAGAAGGCGATCTTTCCGGCGCTGGTGAGGCCGGCACGGATTTTCACGACGGCTGCCGGACGGAAAGTATCGAGGAAGAATTCTTCGGCACGGTTCCAGACCACCTGGACAGGTTTGCCGGTGGCCTTGGCGAGGCGGGCGGCCTCGACGGCCTGAGGCCCGGCGGATTTGCCACCGAAGCCACCGCCGACATAGGGCGTGATGATGCGCACATTCTGCGGGGTTAAGGCGAGGGCCTGCGCCACTTGCGGTTTGACGGAGAACGGGGCCTGCGTACTGACCCACACGGTGGCCTTGCCATTTTCGATATTGGCGGTGGCGGAGTGAGTTTCGATGGGCGCGTGCGCCACGTAGCTGTTGAGATAGGTTTCTTCGACGATGGTGGTGGAAGCCTTCTCTCCCGCAGCCAGGTCGCCGGTAGCGCCGGCGGGGCGGGATGGCGGCGCGGTCTTGAGGAGGTGGTCGAAGATGGTTTTGTCATCGACGGTGGGTGGCGGAGGGTCGAACTGTGCTTTGACGAGACTGAGCGCGCGGTCGGCCAGGTCGGGGCGCTCGTGCAAGACGGCCAGCAGGTCGCCATCCCTGACCACGCGGGCGCCGAACTTTTCGGCGGCGCTGGTATCGGCGCTGAGGAGTTTGGCGCCGTGCGCCGGGGGCCTGACGACGCGGCCATGCAGCAAGCCGGGGAAGGTAAAATCGGCGGCGTACTTTGCCTTGCCGGTAACCTTGTCCGGCGCGTCCTTGCGGGCGGCGGGATGCGCGGCAATGGTGAACTTCGCCACAGGCTTCAGGGGCACGTTGGCCAGGTGGCGCTCGATGCGTTTGCCTTCGACCAGTTGTGCGTAGGTGACGCGTTTGGAAGGCGTGGAGGGATCGGTGACGACACCGGCCTTGGCCTGCAGACGTTCGACGGGCGCCTGGAGTTGTTCAGCGGCCATTTGGAGCAGGACGGCGCGCGCCTCGGCGGCGGCGGCGCGCAGCGCCGGGCCGAATATGGGGATGCACATGGAGCCGAAGGTGCCCATGTCGTAAGGGCACAGGTCAGTGTCGCCGAGGACCATGTCGACGGAGTTGTAGTCGACGTCGAGTTCCTCAGCGAGGAGTTGCGCGAGCGAGGTCATGGCGCCCTGTCCGAGTTCCACCTTGCCGGAGAAACAGGTGACGCGGCCATCGGCGCCGATGTGGAGGTAAGCGTTGAGATCGGCCGGCATGTTCTGGCGTTGCGGCAACCGCGCCGGCTCCTGGTAGGCATTGGCGCGGTCGACGCCGAAGAAAACGAACAGGCCGGTCCCGGCTACGGCGAAGAAACCGCGGCGGCTCAGGGTCAACTCATGCTGGTTCACAGCGCACCTCCTTTAGCGATGCCGGCGGCATCCTGAATGGCGTCCACGATGCGTACGTGCGCGCCGCAGCGGCACAGATTGTCGTCCATGTGGCGAATGATCTCATCGTGGGTTGGCTTGGGAGTTTTGAGGAGCAACGCGTAAGCGGTGAGAATCATTCCCGAAGTGCAATAGCCGCACTGAAAAGCGTGGTGCTCCAGAAAGGCTCGCTGGATGGCGTGGAGGCCATCCTGGCCAAGACCTTCGATGGTGATAACGTGTTTGCCGGCAACATCCTTGACCGGTGTAGAGCAGGACCGGACGGCCTGCTTATCGACGATGACGGTGCAGGCGCCGCATAAGCCTTCGCCGCAGCCGAACTTGGTACCGGTAAGGCCGAGGTCGGAGCGCAGCACCCACAACAGCATGCGCTCATCGTCGACCTTCACGCTGGCGGGCTTGCCGTTGAGCGTAAATGAAATGGTTCGTTCCATGGAGACCTCTTACCCCCTGATTGTAGGCTTAGAGTTATTAATATCTGAGAGTATTGTACCCGATAGCAAGAACGGATTGGCTTCAGCCTGCCAAGCCCGTTGACGGGCCATTTCTTCAGCCTTTCCACGGTCCAAGATCCTCGCTTAAACCGGAGTACTCCGTCCCGCTTGGCTTGTGACATAATGACAAATCTTCGCGAAAAGTCTGGCGCTCCGTGGTTGGCGGGGCGGCCGGCAGGGCGGCATCTAACCCGCTATCGCGCAGGGAGAAATCTCATGTCTAATACCTTCAGCCGGCGGGCCGCGGTGCTGGGTGCGGCCGCGCTGCCCATCGTGCAGGCCCTTAAGGGCCAATCCAAATCCCGGCCAGTGGTGATCTCCAGCGCCAACCGCAACGACGGCGGCGTGAATTGCTGCGCCAAGGCGGTTGAAGTGATCAAGGGCGGCGGCGACACGCTGGATGCGGTGATTGCGGGTGTCAACATTGTCGAGCTGGATCCGCGCGACAACAGCGTAGGATATGGCGGTCTGCCCAACGAAGACGGAGTGGTGCAACTGGACGCCAGTTGCATCCATGGGCCTACCCGCCGCATGGGCGCCGTGGGAGCTATCGAAGGCATCAAGACCCCGTCCAAGGTTGCCAAACTCGTGATGGAGCAGACCGATCACATGATGCTGGTTGGCGCGGGCGCCCTGAAATTCGCCAAAGCCATGGGCTTCCAGGAAGAGAATCTCCTTACGGAAGAATCGCGGATCGCGTGGGTTGCCTGGAAGATGTCGCTCCGCGACCCCAATGGTCACACCAACTGGGGCCCGGGTTTGGATGCCCCGCCGGAAAAACAGAAAGCCGCGGTGCTGCGGGAGCTGAAAGGCATGTTCCCGAAGGCCCCCGAGGAGGTGCTGGAGCAGGCCTGGGAGTACGCCATTCACCCTCCGCACGGCACGATCAATTGCATTTCACTGAACCAGAGGGGCGAGATGTCGGCGGTGACTACCACCAGCGGGATGGCATGGAAGATACCCGGCCGCTGCGGCGATTCGCCCATCATTGGTGGCGGGCTCTGGCTGGATCAGGACGTCGGCGGCGCCGGCTCTACCGGCCGCGGAGAAGAGAACCTGCGGGTGTGCGGCGCGCATACGGTGGTAGAAAACATGAAGCATGGCATGCCGCCGAAAGACGCCATTCTGGATGCGCTGAAACGCGTTTCTCGAAATTTCGACGATGACAAGAAGCGCCTGGCGGCCGTCGACCTGAATTTTTACGCCTTGCGCAAGGATGGGGAATACGCCGCCGGCTCGCTCTGGCAAGGCGGCCGATTTGCGGTTGCGACAGGCGATGCCGCAAGTCACACCGAGCAAGCGGTGTACTTATACGAACGGAGCCGGGGCTAATTGTAGTGGATTTACTGTAGGGGATTTCAGCGGTAAGGCTCGCGCCGCGCGTCGAAACTGTGAACCAAATTTTCCCATTGCTGCATCGGATAGATTTGAATCGGCAATTGGCTGGGCTGGGGCTGTCTTTTACGAGGATGCTGGAACGAATGATGCTGAACATCGAGGCGGGACGCGCTTAAGCTATGTCCCAGATCTTTCACCGCAGCACCAATACTCTTGCGCGCATAACCATTTTCGGCGCGGTATTCATCCTGGCATTCCTGACGTGGGCTTTCACGGTGCTCGACCGCTCCACGTACAACACCCGCTCCGCGCAACCGCGCGAACAACCCGTGCCGTTCAGCCACGCCCACCACGTGGGCGGCATGGGCCTGGATTGCCGATACTGCCATACCACCGTAGAAACTTCCAGCTTCGCCAACATCCCGCCCACCAAGACCTGCATGAACTGCCACTCGCAGATCTGGCTCACCAGCCCGACCCTCGAGCCGGTACGGGCCAGCTTTCGCGAGAACAAATCGCTCAACTGGGTTCGCGTGAACGACCTGCCCGATTTCGTCTATTTCAACCACAGCATTCATATCAATAAAGGGGTGGGATGCGAGAGCTGCCACGGGCGGGTGGATCAGATGCCGCTCACCTGGCAGGAGAACTCGCTGCAAATGGAGTGGTGCCTGAATTGCCACCGCCATCCCGAGAAGTTTGTGCGGCCGCGCGAATTCATCACCACCATGGGATACCAGCCGGCCGGCGACCAGGAAGAAATCGGGCGGCGCCTGGTCAAGGAATACAACATACAAGACGCGCGCCTGCTCACAAGCTGTTCCACGTGCCATCGATGAACGAATCAGAAAATCAATTTGACCTGGCCCGCGTGCGCGCACGGCTGCAAAGCGCCGGCGGCCGCGAATACTGGCGCAACCTCGAGGAACTCGCCGCAACACCCGAGTTTCGAGACCTGGTAGAGCGCGAATTCCCGCGGCAGGCCATCGGCTGGGCCGAAGACGAAGACCGCGTCGAAGGGCGCCGCAACTTCCTGAAGCTGATGGGCGCATCGCTCGCGCTGGCCGGCTTGACCGCCTGCACACGGCAACCCACTGAGCACATCATGCCCTACGTGCGGCAGCCGGAAGAACTGATTCCCGGCCGGCCGCTGTTCTACGCCACGGCTACTACCTTGAACGGCGTGGCGCAGGGCGTGTTGGCCGAGAGCCACGAAGGCCGCCCCACCAAGATCGAAGGCAATCCCGAACACCCCGCTACGCTGGGCGCCTGCGATATCTTCTCACAGGCTTCGGTGCTGGACCTATACGATCCGGACCGGGCCCAAGCGGTCAGCTTCCAGGGCGAGATCCGCGGCTGGAACGATTTCACCGGCGCTCTCCTGGAAATGCTGGCGGCGCAAAAGGCCAAGAACGGCGCGGGCATCCGCATCCTCACCGAAACCGTCACTTCGCCAACCCTGGCCGGCCAGATCCAGACTATTCAAAAGCTGTATCCCGCGGCCAAGTGGCACCAGTGGGAGCCGGCCGGTCCACACAGCGCGCGCGCCGCGGCCTTACAGACGTTTAATCAGCCCGTCAACACTTACTACAACCTCGAGCATGCCAACGTGGTGGTCTCGCTCGATTCCGATTTCCTGGCATCCGGCGCCGCCAGCCTGCGCTACGCGCGCCAGTTTTCCCGGCGCCGCCGCGTCACCGAATCCGGGACGCCCATGAACCGCCTGTACGTCGTGGAGCCGATGCCCACGCCCACCGGCGCCAAGGCCGATCACCGCTTGCCTCTGCGCGCCGGCGATATCGAGGAGTTCGCCTGGGCGCTCGCCGTGAACCTCCGCGTGGCCGCCGCCGCGAAGCGAATCGACAACGGCGACATCAATCTTTGGGCTGGTCCGGTGGCCGATGACCTGATGCACAACAAGGGCGCCAGCCTGGTGATCGCCGGCGAGAGCCAGCCGCCCATCGTGCACGCGGTCGCTCACGTCATCAATGACTACCTCGGCAACGTCGGCAAGACCGTCTTCTACACCGACCCCATCGAGGCCAATCCGGTCGACCAGGTGGCATCCTTGCAGGACTTGGCGAAGGATCTGGACGCGGGCGCGGTCGACCTGCTCCTGGTGCTGGGAGGCAACCCCGTCTTCAACGCCCCGGTCGAACTGGGGTTGCGCGATCGCATTCAGAAGGCCACGCTGCGGGCGCACCTCAGCCAGCACGAAAACGAAACCTCGGCGCTCTGCCAGTGGCTCCTGCCCGAAGCGCATTACCTGGAGACCTGGGGCGACGCCCGCGCTTTCGACGGCACCGTCACCATCCAGCAGCCGCTCATCCAGCCGCTCTACGGCGGCCGCTCGGCCTGCCAGATCTTGCAAACGTTCACCGGCTCGCCCGATAGCAGCCCCTACCAGAACGTCAAGGGTTATTGGGCCGCACAGCACAAAGGCGCGGATTTCGAAGCCTGGTGGCGCCGCGCGGTACACGACGGCGTGGCCGGAGGCACGGCCCTCCCCACCAAGCAAGTGACCATCCACGGCGAAGCCATTTCCGAAAAGCGGCGCAACAAGAAAATGGGCGGCAAGATGGAAGTGATCTTCCGTCCCGACCCGACCATCTACGATGGCCGCTTCGCGAACAGCGGCTGGCTGCAGGAATTACCCAAGCCCATCACCAAACTGACCTGGGACAATGCCGCCATCATCAGCCCCGGCGATGCGCACCGCCTGGGCGTGGAGAACGGCAACATGCTGGAACTCACCTACCAGGGCCGCAAGCTGCGCGCCCCGGTCTGGGTCCAGCCCGGCCATGTGGATCAGGCCGTCACCTTGCACTTGGGCTATGGCCGCACGCACGCCGGCCGGTCTGGCACCGGCGTGGGCTTTAACCCCTATGGCCTGCGCACCGCCTCCGCCCTGTGGCAGGACCTAGGCCTGGAGGTGCACAAGATTTCCGGATCCTACGCCTTCGCCAGCACCCAGATGGACCACGTACTGGACGCCAGCCGCCACATCATCCATAAAGGCGATATCGCCGATTACCGCAAGAATCCAGCCTCCGTCCACGAAGGCGCGGAAGCGCCGCCTCGCGGGTTGACCCTGTACCCGGAATATCCGTACCCCGGTTACGCCTGGGGCATGGCCATCGACCTCAACGCCTGCACGGGTTGCAGCGCCTGCGTGGTGGCCTGCCAGGCGGAAAACAATATCGCGGTGGTCGGCAAAGACCAGGTGCGGCGGGGCCGGGCCATGCACTGGCTGCGCGTCGACACCTATTACAACGGCCAGCCCAATAATCCGGCTATCTACAACCAGCCGGTTCCCTGCATGCAGTGCGAAGACGCGCCGTGCGAGCTGGTCTGCCCCGTGCAGGCCACTACCCACAGCGCCGAAGGCCTCAACGACATGGTCTACAACCGCTGCGTGGGCACTCGCTACTGTTCCAACAACTGCCCGTACAAAGTGCGGCGGTTCAATTTCTATCTGTACTCCGATTACGAAACTCCCAGCCTCAAGCTGCTGCACAACCCGGATGTAACAGTGCGCAGCCGCGGCGTGATGGAAAAGTGCACCTACTGCGTGCAGCGCATCAACTCGGCCAAAATCGACGCCGAAAAGCAGAACCGAAAAGTAGCCGATGGCGAAATCCAGACGGCCTGCCAGGCTGCTTGCCCCACCGAAGCAATCATATTCGGCAATATCAACGATCCCAACAGCCGCGTCTCAAAGATGAAAGCCGAAGAACGAAATTATGGCCTGCTGGCTGAGCTGAACACGCGGCCGCGCACCACCTATCTGGCGACACTGAGGAATCCCAATCCGGAGATCGAGGGCTAAAGGCGGATGGCTGACGGACCAAACGTACACCAACCGAAAACGGACATCGCGCCGGGTTACACGTTCGGCACGGTTACCGACCAGATCGCCTCGGTGGTCCTCACCAAACGAACGCCGGTATTCTGGTTCGTGAGTTTCGGCGCCGGCCTGGTGCTGCTGCTGCTGTTCCTGCTGGCGGTGGGGGTGCTCTTCGCCAAGGGCGTGGGCATTTGGGGATTGCGCACGCCGGTGATGTGGGGATTCGCCATCACCAATTTCGTCTGGTGGATCGGAATCGGCCACGCCGGCACGCTCATTTCGGCCATCCTGCTGCTGCTCAACCAGCGCTGGCGCAACTCCATCAACCGCTTTGCCGAAGCCATGACTCTGTTCGCGGTGGCCTGCGCCGGCATGTTCCCCATCTTGCACCTGGGCCGTCCGTGGCTGGCCTACTGGCTCTTTCCTTATCCCAATACCATGGGTGTGCAGCCGAATTTCCGCAGCCCGCTGGTTTGGGACGTGTTTGCGGTTTCCACTTACGCCACGGTCTCGCTGATGTTCTGGTTCGTAGGCCTGTTGCCGGACCTCGCCACGCTGCGCGACCGCACGCACAACCGCGTCGCGCGCTTCGCTTACGGCATTCTGGCCATGGGCTGGCGCGGTTCCGCGCGGCACTGGAGCACTTACGAAACCGCCTCGCTGCTATTGGCCGGCCTCGCTACGCCCCTGGTGCTCTCAGTTCACACGGTAGTCAGTTTCGATTTCACCATCGCCATCGTTCCGGGCTGGCACACCACCTTCCTGCCGCCTTACTTCGTGGCGGGCGCCATTTACTCGGGCTTCGCCATGGTGCTGGCGCTGGCCATTCCGCTGCGCTCGGTGTACGGCCTGCAGGGGCTCATTACCGACCGGCACCTGGATAATTCGGCCAAGGTCATGCTGGCCACCGGTCTGATTGTTGCCTACGCGTACATCATGGAAACCTTCTCCGCCTGGTATGGAGGCAATACCTACGAGGCGTCCATGATCTGGCATCGTATGACCGGACCTTATGCGGTCGCCTACTGGTCGCTGATCGCGTGCAACATTCTGGCCCCGCAGGCGCTGTGGTTCAAGAAGGTTCGCAGTAACCCCTCGTTCCTGTTTGTCTCGGCCATCGTCGTCCTTATCGGGATGTGGCTGGAACGCTATGTCATCATTGTCAGCAGCCTGGCGCAGGATTTCCTGCCCTCGTCGTGGTCCATCTTCCAGGCTACCCGCTGGGATTGGTTCACCTACCTTGGCACCATCGGCTTGTTCCTGTTCCTGTTTTTCCTCTTCATCCGCCTGCTGCCCATGATTTCCATTTTTGAAGTGCGAACGCTGCTTCCCGCGGCCAAAGTGGAAGAGGAGGCGGAGGGTTGATCAAACCGATCTACGGACTAATGGCCGAGTTCGACAACCCCTCCGCGCTGGTGGCGGCCGCGCGCGCCGCGCGCGAAAAAGGCTATCGCAAACTGGATGCCTACTCGCCGTTCCCCATCGAGGAGTTGACCGACGCGCTCCACCTGCACCACAACAAACTGCCGCTGATTGTGCTGTTAGGCGGAATCATCGGGGGGCTCGCCGGGTACCTGCTGCAATACTACGTCACGGTCGTCTATTTCCCCATCAACGTGGCCGGCCGGCCGCTCCATAGCTGGCCGTCCTACATCATCATCACTTTCGAAATGACCATTCTATTGGCGGCGATTTCCGCCGTGCTGGGCCTGCTGGCGCTCTGCGGTTTGCCCATGCCCTACCATCCCGCGTTTAACGTGCCGCGCTTTGCGCTGGCTTCGCGGAACCGCTTTTTCCTGTGCATCGAAGCCCGCGACCCGCTGTTCGACCGCGCCAGGACCATCGAGTTTCTGGAGACTCTGGAACCGAGAGAGGTGTCCGAAGTTGCGCCCTGAGAGATCAATCCAGCTTGCCGCCCTTCTGCTGGCCGCCGTTACGCTGGCCGCCTGCCGGCAGGACATGCACGACCAGCCGAAATTCATTCCGTTGCGGTCGAGCCCCTTCTTCGACGACGGGCGCTCCGAGCGTCCGCTGATCGATGGCACCATCGCGCGCGGCCAGTTGAATGACGACCTAGCACTCTATACCGGCAAAGGCGCCGACGGCAAACTCGTGGATACCTTCCCATTCCCGGTCACCAAAGATGTGGTCGCCCGCGGCCAGGAACGCTTCAATGTCTACTGCTCGCCGTGTCACGACCGCACCGGCCAGGGCAACGGCATGGTGGTCCGCCGCGGCTACCGCCATCCGCCGTCCTACCACTCCGATCAGATCCGAGCCCTTACTAACGGGTTTATTTTCGACGTCATCACCAACGGCTTCGGCGCCATGCCGGATTACGCCGCACAGATTCCGGTGCGCGACCGCTGGGCGATTGTGGCCTACGTTCGCGCGCTGCAGTTGAGTGAGAACGCATCCGTCAATGATGTGCCCGCCGAAGAGCGCAGCAAACTGGGAGACGCGAAATGACCGCCCAGTCCATCGACTTCCGCGTTTCCCCCGAACTCCGTGACGATCTCAAGAAGTGGCGCAGGCGGGCCCTTGGAATCGGCATCGCCGGCGCAGTTGCCAGCGCGGCCGGATTCTTGATTTCACCTTTCCAGTTCTACCGCTCCTACCTGTGGGCTTACCTGTTCGTGGTGAGCCTCGCCATCGGACCGCTGGCGTGGCTGATGCTGCAGTACGTCACCGGCGGCGCGTGGGGCGTCATCATCCGGCGCCCCTGCGAGGCCGCCGCGCGCACCATTCCGCTCGTCGCCCTGATGTTCGTGCCCATTTTGATTGGCATTCCCAACCTTTATGAGTGGGCGCATCCCGCCAAGGTGGCGGCCGACGAAGCGCTCCTCCACAAGCAGCCCTATCTCAACGTTCCGTTCTTTCTCATTCGAACCGCCATCTATTTCGCGGGCTGGTGGTTCTTCGGCTGGTATTTGAACCGCTGCTCCGCGCGCGAGGATGCCGAGGGCCATGCTGCCGTGCACGGCAAGATGAGCGCCATCTCCGGGCCCGGGTTGGTGTTCTGGGGCCTGAGCGTAACGTTCATGTCGATCGACTGGGTGCTCTCGCTCCATCCGCAGTGGTTCTCCACCATGTTCGGCCTGCTGTTCATGGCGAGCCAGGGACTCACTTCCATGGCCTTCCTGATTGCCTTGATGGTGCTGCTCTATTACCGCCGCCCCATGTCGCTGATCCTCACCCCGCGCCACCTGCATGACTTGGGAAAATTCCTCCTCGCGCTGGTGATGGTGTGGGCCTATTTTTCCTTTTCCCAGTTCCTCATCATCTGGGCCGGCAACCTGCCCGAAGAAATCCCCTGGTACATCGCGCGCCTCAACCACGGCTGGCAGTACGTGGCGCTCGCGCTGGTCATCGGCCATTTCGCGCTGCCGTTCAGCCTGCTGCTCTCGCGCGACTTGAAACGCAATTTCAAACTGCTCGGCTCGATCGCCGTCTTCATCCTCTGCATTCGCCTGGTCGATCTGTACTGGATCGTCGCGCCGGATTTCCGAAAGGAATCCTTCGGGCTGAGCTGGATGGACCTCACGGCGCCCATGGGCCTGATCGGCATCTGGCTGGCTTACTTCCTAACCCAGTTGGAGAAGCGGCCCTTGCTGCCGCCCAACCAACCTCACCTGGAGGAGGTGCTGGAACATGGAAGAGAATAACAAACGCCCCGCGGGCTTCGAGGAGACCGACGTCAATGTGATGGCCGTCGGCAAGTTCGGCGTGGCGCTGGTCATCATGACGGTGCTGGCGATGTTGTTGCTGGCCGGTGTCTTCAAGTATTTCCAATCACAGGAAGGCGGCCGGGCGGCTAGCGTGGACCCGGCCAGAGTATTCCCGCAACCGCAATTACAGACCACCCCCATCCCCGATCTGAAGGCCGTCCGCGCCGCCGAAGAACAGGTGCTTACGAGCTACGGCTGGGTGGATGCGCAGAAGGGCGTGGTCCGGATTCCCATCGCACGCGCCATGGACCTGCTGGTCCAGCGCGGTCTTCCGGTCCGCGCGGAAGCGCCGCCTGAGAGCGCCAGTGATGTCAGCGTGCCCACAGAAAGCGGTTTGGGGCCTAAAATGCTGCCGCCGGGCGGGCCGTTGACGGGAGAAGCAAAATGAGAAGGATCTGCCTCGTTCTAGCCGCCGCGGCCTGCGCCGCTTCCGGGCAACCCGGCCAACCCGCGCCCGCGCAGCCGTCTTACAGCCTGCAGGATTCCAACCTGCGCCCGGCCTTGCCCGGCGCGCTGCAAGGCGTGGGTATCGATCAGAAACTCGACACGCAGGTGCCGCTCGACCTGACTTTCCGCGACGAAGCCGGCCGCACCGTTCCTTTATCGACTTACTTCCAGGGTAAGAAGCCGGTGATTCTGGCGCTGGTCTATTACGAGTGCCCCATGCTTTGCACTCAGATCCTCAACGATCTGGAAAGCAGTCTCAAGGCCGTCTCCTTCAACCCGGGGCAGGATTTCGAAGTTGTCAGCGTCAGCTTCGATCCCAAGGACACGCCCGATATTGCCGCTTCCAAGAAGCAGTTGCTGCTCAAACGCTATGGCCGCCCCAACACCTCCAACGGCTGGCACTTCCTGGTGGGCGACCAACCCAACATCAAGACTCTCACCGATGCCGTGGGCTTCCACTACAAGTACGATCCGGCGACGCAACAGTTCGCGCACGCCAGCGGCATCATGATCCTGACTCCCGACGGCCATCTGTCGCGCTATTTTTACGGTCTCGAATACGCGCCCCGCGACATCCGCCTGGGGCTGGTTGAAGCTTCGCAAAACAAGATCGGCAGCCCCGTCGATCAGATTCTGCTCTTCTGCTACCACTACGATCCGTCCACCGGCAAGTATGGCGCCCTGGTAATGCGGATGGTGCGTTTCGCGGGCGCCGGCTTCGTGCTGGTGTGCGGAACATTTCTCTGGATTGTGTCCCGGCGCGAAAAGGCGCGCCCCATTGTTCGACATGGGTAAATTTCCACTAATTCCGGACCAGGCATCCACCTTCGCGCCCGACGTGGACCATTTGACGTACTTCCTGCTGGCCGTCGCGGTCTTCTTCACGGTGCTGATTTTCTGCAGCATCTTCTACCTGGCCATTCGCTATCGCCGCCGCTCCGATAAAGAGCTGCCGCATGTCCAGCACGGCGGCATGGCGCTCGAGATCGTCTGGTCGGTGATCCCCTTCGGCATCACCATGGTGATGTTCACCTGGGGCGCCAGCGTTTTCTTCAGAGAGGCCCGCCCGCCTGACAACGCCATGCCGCTCTATGTGGTGGCCAAGCAGTGGATGTGGAAGATCGAGCACATGGAAGGGCGGCGCGAGATCAACGAACTGCACATCCCGATGGGCCGGGCGGTAAAGCTCACCATGGCATCGGAAGACGTGATCCACAGCTTCTATGTGCCGGCTTTCCGCGTCAAGCAGGACGTGGTGCCCGGCAAGTATTCCACCATCTGGTTTCAGCCCACCAAGCCCGGCAAGTATCATCTGTTCTGCGCCGAGTTCTGCGGCACGCGCCATTCGGGAATGACCGGCTGGGTCTACGTCATGGAACCGCGGGATTACCAGCGCTGGCTGAGCGGCGGCGCGCCCGAAGGGACGCTTTCGGAATCCGGCGAAAAACTTTTCACGGATCTGGCCTGCTCCAATTGTCATAAGGCCGATGGCACGGGCCGTTGTCCCAGCCTGGAGGGCCTCTTCGGCAAGACCGTCCAACTGGCCAACGGCGCGAAAGTGCTGGCCGACGAAGCCTATATCCGGGAATCCATCCTGCACCCTGACGCCAAAATCGTAGCCGGCTACCAACCGGTAATGCCCACTTTCCAGGGCCTGGTCACCGAAGACGGCGTGCTGCAACTGATCGAATACATCAAGTCCCTCGGACCGAAGCCGGTGGTCGGCGGCGGCGGGGCTTTGGGGAAAGAGGGCGAAACGCCCAAAAGCAAGTAACTATGATTACCGCAGCGATACCAGAACGCGAGAATTACCTGAACAGTAGCTACGGGATCAAATCCTGGCTCCTGACCAAGGATCACAAGCGGATCGGGCTGCTCTATCTGTTCACGGTCACTCTGTTTTTCTTTTTGGGCGGCGCATTCGCCACCATGATCCGCATTGAGCTGCTGACGCCGCAGGGGAACTTCGTCTCCTCGGAGACCTACAACAAGCTCTTCACCATGCACGGCGTCGCGATGATCTTCTTCTTTCTGATCCCGGCGATTCCCGCCACTTTGGGGAATTTCTTCCTGCCCATGATGATCGGCGCGCGCGACCTGGCCTTCCCCCGCATCAACCTGCTGAGCTGGTACTTGCTGGTGATCGGCGGCCTCTTCTCGCTGTTCGCCATGCTGGCGGGCGGCGTCGACACCGGCTGGACCTTCTACACGCCCTACAGCACCACGTATTCGAATTCGTGGGTGATCGCCACCGCCCTGGGGATTTTCATCGCCGGATTCTCATCCATTCTAACCGGCCTGAACTTCATCGTGACGGTGCACCGCATGCGCGCGCCCGGCATGACCTGGATGCGCATGCCGCTGTTCGTCTGGTCGCACTATGCTACCGCTCTGATCCAGGTGCTGGGCACCCCGGTGCTGGCGGTGACCATCATTCTCCTGTTCTGCGAGCGTTTCTTCCACATTGGAATCTTCGACCCCACCCTCGGCGGCGACCCGGTCCTGTTCCAACACATGTTCTGGTTCTACTCGCACCCCGCCGTGTACATCATGATCCTGCCGGCCATGGGAATCGTCAGCGAACTGGTTTCGGTATTTTCCCGTAAACCGGTCTTCGGTTATCAATTCGTGGCCTACGCCAGCATGGCGATCGCGGTGCTGGGCTTCCTGGTCTGGGGCCATCACTTGTTCGTGGCCACGGAATCGGTGTACTCCGCGCTGGTCTTTTCGTTCCTCAGCTACTTTGTGGCCATCCCTTCGGCTATCAAGGTATTCAACTGGACGGCCACTCTCTACAAGGGTTCCATTTCCTTCGCGACCCCCATGCTCTATGCCTTCGGCTTCATCGGGCTGTTCACCATCGGCGGGCTCACCGGGCTGTTCGTAGCGGCCCTGGGCTTCGACGTGCATGTCACGGACACCTACTTCGTGGTGGCGCATTTCCACTACATCATGGTGGGCGGCACGATCATGGCCTATCTCGGCGGCCTGCACTACTGGTGGCCCAAAATCACCGGCCGCTTGTATCCGGAGGGTTGGGCCAAGCTCTCCGCGCTAATCATCTTCCTGGGATTCAACCTGACGTTTTTCCCGCAGTTCATTCTGGGATACCTGGGGATGCCGCGCCGCTATCACGTCTACCCCGACGAGTTTCAGGTGCTGCACGTGCTTTCCACCGCCGGCGCATCGGTTCTGGCCGTCGGCTACCTGATGCCCATGGTCTACTTCATCTGGTCGCTGCGCTACGGCAAGATTGCCTCCGCTAATCCATGGGGCGCGACCGGCCTGGAGTGGCAGACCGCCTCGCCGCCGCCGGTGCATAACTTCGATGTAACACCCATCATGACTCACGAAGCCTACGATTACTCCACGGTGATCGGGCAGGAGGTCGAAGTTGGCTAGCGACGCTCACATTCCCGCTCACGCCCACGCCGAATCATCCGCGCTCCGCGTCCAGTTCGATACCGAGGCGCAGCAAAAGGACGCCTCCACACTGGGGATGTGGCTCTTTCTCATCACCGAAGTGATGTTCTTCGGCGGCATGTTTCTGGTCTACACGGTTTACCGCAACGCCTACCCGGGAATATTCGCTCTCGCCTCCAGCAGCCTGAACGTCTACATCGGCGCAGCCAACACCGTCGTGCTGCTATGCAGCAGTTTCACTATGGTGCTGGCCGTGAGGGCCGCGCAGTTGGGCCGGCGCCAAGCCATCGTCCTTTTCCTTATCCTGACGCTGATTTTGGGCGGCATCTTCCTGGGCGTCAAGGCGTACGAGTGGAACGAGAAGTTCCAGGAGCACCACATTCCCGGTTCATCCTTTCACTTCGAAGGCATGCAACCCGATGAGCAGGCCCACGCGCAGCTTTTCTTTTCGCTCTACTTCGCCATGACCGGCCTGCACGCGCTCCACATGGTAATCGGCGTGGGAATGCTGCTGTTCCTGATTCGCCAGGCCCAGAAGGGAAAATACTCCGCCGAGTACATGACCCCGGTCGACCTCGGCGGCCTGTACTGGCACTTCGTCGACATCATCTGGATTTTCCTGTACCCGCTGCTGTATCTGATTGACCGTCACTTAAAGGGATAGCAACATGAGCGAGCACATCGATAGCGTCAGTACCTACGCCCTGGTCTTTGCCGCGCTGATCGCGGCCACTCTGGGAACCACCGCCGTGGCATTTGTGGACCTCGGGCCTTTCAGCGTCGTCGTAGCTCTGGCGATCGCGGTCTGTAAGATGCTGTTAGTGGCGCTCTTCTTCATGCACGTGCGTCACTCCACGCGTCTCACGCGCCTGGTAGTCCTGGGCGGCCTGTTATGGCTTCTGATCCTGCTAACCCTGACGCTGAGCGACGTCCTCACCCGTAGCTGGGTCGGCGTGCCGGGCCGGTAGGGCAGGCCTCCTGGCCTGTCGAGCCGGGCAAGGCCCCGGGGCTGCTCACCGATAGCACTTGATGACGGCTCTCGCTTCGGGTACACTCCACTTGAGTGAGGGCTGGTAAGAATATCTTCTGGAGGGGAGTTTCTTATGCGGATGCTGCTGTTGTTGGCTTGCGTGGCGGCGCTCTGTTTTAGCCAGGCGACGCTCACGAACGATTCCATCATCAAGATGGTTAAGGCCGGATTGAGCGAGGACATTGTGCTGGGCTCGATCCATTCTCAACCGGGAAAGTACTCGACGGGCGCTGACGATCTGATTGCTTTGAAGAGCGCCGGGGTGAGTGATAAGATCATCGCCGCGATGCTGAATGGCGGCGGAGGCGCGGCTCCAGCGGCTGCGGCCGCGGCCGCGCCGGCGGCCCCGATTGTCGGTGAGATCGGGGTCTATTACAAGAAGAACGACCAGTGGGTGGATCTGAATCCGGAGGTGGTGAACTTC
Source organism: Bryobacterales bacterium (assembly GCA_963842505.1). Classification (GTDB taxonomy): domain Bacteria; phylum Acidobacteriota; class Terriglobia; order Bryobacterales; family Bryobacteraceae; genus PALSA-129. Next base: position 401,545 of record CAWJGZ010000001.1, on the reverse strand, counting down.
AAAACCGGGGGAGTGTTAAAGTCCATCGGAACGGCCGGGATTGTCAAGGGTGACGTCAACGGTCACGTGGAAGGCGCGAAGAGTCCCAATCGGATCGCTTCGCCGGTGGATTTGCTGGTCTACACGCCGGAGGGAGTGGGCATCACCGAGTACCAGTTGTTGCGGCTGCGGGATTGCAAAGACTGCCGCGAGTTCCGCACCGTAACTGGCGGGGTGATGCACGTCTCGGGGGGCGCTACCCGCGACTTGGTTCCCTTCGAGAACAAAAAGCTGGCTCCCCGAACGTACGAAATCGTACTTCCCAATCTGGGCGCGGGCGAATATGGTTTTCTGCCTCCCGCTTCCGGCGACGCCACCGCCAGCACAGGACGCGTGGGCAAGATCTATTCGTTCAGCATCCTCGAATAGCCGGCCAAGCGGCGGTCCTGGGTTAGTACCACCGCTTGCCGGAAATCCGGATCAACGCCAACCGCCATCCTAGTGCGCGTTGGTCCCGTTACTGTTGCCAGTTTGCCGAAGACGCTGGTTGGTCCCCCGTGTGCCTTGTCAAATCGTGCTGTTCGCCACGATCGAGCCGACCTTGCTGAATACATTGCTGATCACGTTTGTGAGAGAAGGCACGGTCGCCACCGCCGCTACAGCCACCATACCCGCAACCAGAGCGTATTCGACCAGATCCTGCCCGCTGGTATCTTTCCAAAACTTGCGAATGTAGAGTTTCATCGTTGTTTCCAGCTTTCTCCTGAATATCTGCGTAAGTCGAAGTTACCAGCCTCCGGATTGGAATCATATCCGTGAGCCCGCTTAATTATCAGACTTATTTACCCGAATTCCTCAGCTTCGTCGCGGGAGCAGGCCGAACAAAGAAGTGCGTTTCTTTGCCGGTTGCTCGGCTCCGGCCAGGTGCTCCGCCAGCGCGCGGACGCCGCGCGCAAAGCGGGACGCCGCGGCCAGCGGGCGGCCTTCCAGCACGGCCTGCTGGACCAGGTCGTACTCATTGGCGAGCAGGGCGTAAGGCGCCAGTTTCAAAGCCGTTTCGACTTCGTCGCGCTTGAGGCCGGTGGACGGTGTGTACCGGTTCATCACCAGCAGCAGCCGGCGCCGCTCGATGGAGTGGTGCTCCAGCCGCTCGAGGGAGCGCCTGGTCGAATGCAGCGCCACCAGATCGTTGGTCGAGACTAGCAGAATCTGGTCGGAGAGCTTTGCGAATTCGATGGCGGCGGGCTGGACCCCGGCGGTGTCGATCACGATGGCGTCATAATGGCTGCGCCAGAAAGTCATCAGTTGCTGAGCGGCGGCACGGTCGATTTCAACCGGGGACGCGGAACTCTCCGGGGCCAGCAGCACGTCGATGCCGTTGGTCGAGACCGCCAGGCGGTCCCACAAGTCGTGATCCATGCGTTCGCGATCGCGCACGGCGTCTCCCAAATGGAAATCCGACTTGAGCTTCAGCAGAAACGCGATGGCGCTACCCTGGACGTCGGCATCCACCAGCAGCACGCGCGCGGCGCCGGCGCGGTGCCGTTCGATGGCCAGGTGGACGGCCAAAGTGGAAGCGCCGCAGCCTTGTTTGCCCGGAATCACGCAATACGCCTCGCACGGTTTGGGCGGCGCGGCGGGCGCGCTCAACAACCGCAGCCGGTCGAGCACGCTCCCGAGCGGCCCGGCTTCCGGCGAGGCCAGAAACTCGCAGGCGCCGCGGCGCAGACAGCGGAGGATCAGGTCGGCATCGTTGCGCGTATTGAGCGCCACCACCGGCACCGTGGCGGATGCCTCGCCGATCAGCAGCAGGGCGAACTCGACGTGAGCCGCCACATCGATAAGGCACAAATTCGCCTGGCGCTCCGCCAGGACGCTCACCAGCCCCCCGATGCGCGGGTACTGGGCCAAATAGAAGACGCTGCTGATTCGCAATTCCGCGCAGGCCGCCTGAAGGCTGCTGGCGAGCGTCGCGTCCGGACACACAATCACAGGTTTCCAGGCACCGTACGCCGCAAATCTGGCAGGCTGTTCCAAGGGATCGAGAAGCCTCTCTGATTTCATCGGCCACTGGAGGGAAAACCTTAGCCAACGGGAATGCGTGTTTTCACCGCGGAGACGCGGAGACGCAGAGAAGGGAGAACAGGTAATGAGGTGTCCGCAGCGGCTCATAGCGGACCTCGCAATCTGACAACGAAGAAGCGAATGAGCGCAGGCCGGCTTTCTCTATCTTCTCCGCGTCTTCGCGTCTCTGCGGTGAGTTCATAGAAACGCCCGCACCAGGAGTTACGCGGCGGCAAGGGCTAGCAGGTTCCAGGCCACGCAGCAGGTGAAAAGCACGTTGACGCGGGCCAGCATCCGTGTACGGCCGCTGCGGGCGGCGTACAGGGCCAGACCCAAGGCCGCCAATTTGGGAACCGCCAGCGCGATCAGCGGCTGCGGAGCTGCCATGATCGCCGCCCGCATCAGGGGATTGGCCTCCCGAACGCCGTGACGAAGGAACAGCAGCGTGGTCAGCAGGTCGCAAACCTGAAGTGCGGCGAACAACAGGAAGACCCCGGATTTGCCCATGCAAAGACCTTAATTGAATGTGCGGCGGCGTGCCAATAGTACCGGTTCCGGTACCCACCTTTCATACAATCGGGATTGCGGCCGATCTGAATAAACAAGCCATGGCCATTGCCGCATCACTGCCGGTCCCGCGTGTCGCGCGGTTCTCGATGCGGCTGGCGCCGACCCTGCCGGACTTGTTTTTCGCGATCCTGCTGGCCGCCTGGTTCGGCCGGCCGGCGGTGTGGCAATGCCTGCTCGGCGACGGCGACACGGGGTGGCACATCCGCACCGGAGAGATCCTGCTGGCGACCGGCCGCGTGCCGGCGCACGACCCGTTCTCGTTTTGGCGCGCGGGAGAGCGGTGGTACGCCTGGGAATGGCTTTCCGACGCCATCTTCGCGGAGTTGCATCGCTGGCGGGGCTTGGAAGCGGTGGCGGCGCTGGCGGCCGTGGCGGTGTGCCTGTGGGCGGCGGTGCTGTTCGCGTGGCTGCTCGACCGCGGCGTGGGCGCGGGGATTTCGCTAGGCGTGACGCTGGCGGTGGTGAGCGCTTCGAGCATCCACTTTTTGGCTCGGCCGCACATATTTTCGCTGCTGCTGCTGGCGCCGGCCTTGTGGACCATTGACCGCGACCGTCGCACGCCAGACGGCCGTCTTTGGTGGCTTGTGCCGCTGGCGGGTCTGTGGGCCAACCTGCACGCGGGCTTTGCCGGCTGGCTGGCCATTCTCGCATGGCTGGTAATAGCCAGCGCGCTTGAGCGCCGTGGCGCGGCCGTGCGGCGCTATGGATTGCTGGCCGCGCTCTCCGCCGCGGCTACTTTAGCCAATCCGTACGGCTGGCAACTGCACCGGCACATTCTGAGCTATGTGAACTCGCCCTGGATTCTGGACCACGTGGAGGAGTTTCAATCGCCGCGCATCCGCTCGGAGAGCACGCTGGTCTTCGCCGCGCTGCTGCTCGGAGCGGCGGCGCTGGGAGCGCGGCGCTGGCGGAGCACCCGTTGGTTCGAAAGCGGCCTGGTGATGTTCTGGGGCTTCGAAGCGCTGCGGTCGGCGCGTCACATCCCCTGGTTCGCGGTGATGGCGGCGCCGGTGATCGCATCGGCCTGCGCCGAGTGGTGGTGGGAGCGGGCCGGGCGGGCGCCCAATCGGTCCGCCACGCGAATTCTGTGGGAAGTTTCGCGCGACGCGGGCGAGCACGCGCGCTTCACCGCGTGGCTGCCGGTGCTGGGGGCGCTGACGCTGGCGGCCGTGCTGCCGCGAAGCGGGCTGGCCGATTTTCCCGCCGCCCGCTTCCCAGTCGAGTCCGTGGCCCGCAATGTGGGCCGGCTGACGGGTGCGCCACCACCGCGGGTATTGACGCCGGACCAGTGGGCCGATTACCTGATCTATCGCTTATACCCGCGGGCGCGCGTGTTCTTCGATGGCCGCAGCGATTTCTACGGCCCGGCCGCGGGGGAGGACTACCGGACGCTGCTGGGGGCCGGTCCCAACTGGCCGCAAGTGATGGCGCGGTATGGCTTCGCGGTGGCGCTGCTGCCGCTCGATTGGCCGCTCGGCCGCCTTCTGGAACGCGAACCGGGATGGCACGTGGTGTATCGCGACCGGCAAGCCGTGATGCTCGAAAGGACGGAACCATGAGCGCGTTGGCCTGTATGACGCTGGGGCGGCGCGGCTGACGCTGGTGGAGTGAGGGTAAAGCAATGCACATGGATCGCAGATTCGGAATGATCGTGGCGTTCAGCCTGGTGTGGGGGCTGGTGGTGTCGCTGTTTTTTTACCGGGCGGCCGCGCATGGTCGCGGCTCCGCGCCGGAGAAGACGCTGGTGGTGGCGGCGCAGCCGCTGCCGCCGGGCGCCTCCATCGCCGCCGCGGCGGTGAAAACCGTGCGCGTGCCGGAGAAACTGTTTCCGCGCGGCGGTTTTTCGAAGGTGGAGGAAGTGGTGGGACGACCGGTAGTAAGTTCCATCCAAGCGGACGAGCCGGTGGTGGAGGCGCGGATCGCGCCGCGCGGCAGCGGTTTCGGCGTCGCCCCAATGATTCCCACCGGCATGCGCGCTCTGGCCGTGCGCGTCAACGACGTGGCCGGGGTGGCGGGCTTCGTGCTGCCCGGCGCGCGCGTGGACGTGCTGGTGACGGGCCGGCCGCCGGGCGCCGACGATACCGTCACCACGCCGGTGCTCGAAGACGTCGCAGTGCTCTCGGCGGGCCAGACGGTGGAGGCCGACTCGCATAGCCAGTCGATGAGCGTCCCGGTGGTTACCCTGCTGGTGACGCCGGCCCAGTCGGTGAGCCTGACGCTGGCGGCGAGCGAGGGAAAGATTCAACTGGTGCTGCGCAACTCGGGCGACCGGCAGACTGCTCCCACGGGCGGCCGCGAACTGCACGAACTCTACGGGCAGACGGACACGCGAGCGCCGGCGGTGGCAGCGGCAGCGCGAGCACGGGCCGGGGCGCACAGAGCGGCGGCTCCGGCGCCGGCGTGCGTCCCGGCCGCGGCGCCCGAGGCGGTGGAAACCATGATCCTGTATCGCGGAGCGCAGAAGAGCGTGGAGACTTTTCCGGCAACGGTGGCCCGCCGATGACTAGCGAACGCCCGCCGGCGGAGCTCAGCTGGGAGCAGCGCCTGCGGCGCAATGCGGAGCGCCACGCCGAGCTGCGGCCGGAGTACCAGGAGCTGAAATTCACGCTGCACCGCAAGCTGCTGGACCAGATTAACCTGGACGCGCTGGCGGGAATTGAGAACGACCGCATCCGTTCGGAGGTCAGGCAGGCGGCGCTGACGATTGTGGAGCACGAGCCCACGCCGCTGACGGCAGGCGAAAAGGAACAGCTCGCCGAAGAGGTGCTCGATGAAGTCTTCGGGTTGGGCCCGCTCGAACCGTTGCTGCAGGATGCGACCATTTCCGACATCCTGGTGAACGGGCACGCGCAGGTGTATGTGGAGCGCCGCGGGCTGCTCGAAGAGACCAGCGTACGCTTCCACGACGATCAGCACCTGCTGCGCATCATCGACAAGATTGTGTCGCAGGTGGGACGGCGCGTGGACGAATCGAACCCCATGGTGGATGCGCGATTGAGCGACGGCTCGCGGGTCAACGCCATCATCCCTCCACTGGCGGTGGACGGGCCGCTGCTATCCATCCGGCGATTTTCGACCGACAAGCTGAGGCCGGCGGACCTGGTAGCCAGGCTCTCGGTCACGCCGGGCATGATGCAATTGCTCGAAGCCGCCGTGAGAGCGCGGCTGAACATCATCGTCTCGGGGGGCACGGGCGCGGGCAAAACCACGCTGCTCAACGCGCTCTCGGCCTACATCTCGCCGAAGGAAAGGATCGTCACCATCGAGGACGCGGCCGAGCTGCAATTGAAGCAGCCGCACATCGCGCGCCTTGAGACTCGTCCGGCCAACGTGGAAGGCCACGGCCTGGTGCGGCAGCGGCAGTTGCTGGTGAACGCGCTGCGCATGCGGCCAGACCGCATCATCGTGGGCGAAGTGCGCGGGGAAGAGGCGCTCGACATGCTGCAGGCCATGAACACGGGCCATGACGGCTCACTCACCACGGTGCACGCCAACAGCCCGCGCGACGCCATTTCGCGGCTGGAGGTGATGGTTTCCCTGGCCAACGCCAATATGCACCTGCTGGCCATCCGGCAGCAGGTGGCTTCGGCCGTGCACATCCTGGTGCAGGTTTCGCGATTGAGCGACGGGACGCGGCGCGTGATGAACATCACGGAGGTGACCGGTATCGAAACCAAGGTGGTGAGTTTGCAGGATATTTTTGTATTCGAGAAGCGCAGCCTGGGTCCGGACGGAAAAGTGGTGGGGCGGTTCGCGGCCACCGGGATTCTGCCCAAGTTTAACGACAAGCTGGTGGCCGCCGGGATCCGGCTGCCGGTGGAGCTGTTCGACGAGGTGGTGGAAGTGGGGCGCGAGGCGTGATCCCGGTCTTTCTGCTTACGGCGCTCAGCAGCATGGCTACCATGGCGTTGGTAATGAACTGGGAGGCGCGCCGGGAGCACGGCCTGGCGCTGCGCCGTTTGACGGGCAAGGCGGCGGTCAAAGCGGGCGCCCCGCGGCCGGCCAAGCCGCTGCTGATGCAGGTGGCGGGCGAAGTGAAGGGACGCCTGGCAACCCGCGCGCTGGAGCGGCTGAAGCTGAAGGAATCCGTGGAGCGGATGCTCGAGACGGCCGATTTGAAGTGGGGCGCGGCGGGTTTGCTGCACCGTTCGGCGGGCGCCGGCATCGGAGCGTCGCTCGCCATTATGGCGTTGACGGGCAACCGGCTGCCGCCGGCGCTGACAGTCGCGGCAGGCCTGCTGGCGGCCATGGTTCCGGTGAAGCTGGCACACCGGAAAGCGCGCGGGCGGGTGCGCAAGTTCGAGGAGCAGTTTCCGGATTGCCTGGAGTTTATCGCGCGGTCGATGCGGGCCGGACATGCGTTTTCGGTATCGCTCCAAATGGTGCACAAGGAGTTTGGCGAGCCGCTGGCGGGCGAGTTCCGGCGCACCTTCGAGGAGCAGAACCTGGGGCAGCCGTTGGACATCGTATTGAAGAAGCTGGGGCACCGCATTCCGTCGCTGGACGTGCAGTTTTTCGTGTCGGCGGTGCTGCTGCAAAAGCGCACCGGGGGAAACCTGGCGGAGTTGCTGGACAAGCTGGCGCAGATTATTCGCGAGCGTTTCAAGCTGCGGGCGCGCATCCGCGCCATCAGCGCGCAAGGGCTGATGTCGGGACGCATTCTGGCGGCGATTCCGGTATGCGTGGGGGCCGTGATGTTCGTGGTGAACCCGCAGTATGCGCGATTCTTCGTGGACGACCCGGCGGGCCGCGAGATGTTGGCGGGGGCTCTGGGACTGCAAACGGTGGGGTACCTGATCATCAGGAAGATTGTGACCATCGAGGTGTGACGTGCTGGTACTGGAAGCGATCTTGGCCGGGTTGACGGCGGCGGCTGGAACGGCGTGGGTGGCGCTGCGCATGGGGCCGGGGCGGATTCGCGCGGTAGACCGGCTGCGGCAAAATTCCCCGGTGGTTTCGAGTTTCCTGCCCTCGCCGGGGCTGGTATGGCGGGAATTGGTGGCCTGGGCGGGCGCGATGGTGCCATCGACGCCGGGCAACCTTCCGCTGCTGAAACGGCGGCTGGTGCGCGCCGGCTTCCGCAATCCGCAGGCCGTGCCGTTCTTTTCCGGGGCGCGCGCGTGCGCCACGGTGCTTTTCGGACTGGCCGGTTTGGCGATCGGCCTGCGTACCTATGAGAGTGCGGATCGACTGTTGCTGGCAACCGCCTGCGGGGCGCTGACCGGGTACATGGCGCCCATGCAGTACTTGGTTTGGCGCATCCGGCGGCGTAAGCGGGCAGTGGAAAAGGGGCTGCCCAACGTGCTGGACCTGATGGTGGTCTGCGTGGAATCGGGGCTGGGGCTGGACCAGACAGTGATTCAGGTGGCCAAGGAGTTGCGCGCGGCGCACCCGGAACTCTGCGAAGAGTTCACGGTGATGAACCTGGAACTGCGGGCTGGCAAGGGGCGCCTGGAAGCGCTGCACAACCTGGCGGAGCGCACCGGCGTGGAAGACGTCAAGAAACTGGTAGCGGTGTTGATTCAGACCGACCGGTTCGGGACCAGCATCGCACAGAGCCTGCGGGGCCATGCCGACTATCTGCGAGTGATGGCGCGGCAGCGAGCCGAAGAGAAGGCTGCCAAGCTGGCGGTGAAGCTGGTTTTTCCGATTTTCTTTTGTGTGCTGCCGTCGCTGTTCGTGGTGACGATAGGGCCGGTGATCACGCGATTGGTTCGCGATCTATTCCCCATGATTGAAAACCTGTAATGCGCCGATAAGGAGAGCAAGAAAGGAGATCCACAATGGACGGAACAACGTTGCGGTTGATATCCGCGGCAGTCGCGGTGGTTTTCGGGGTGCTGATTTTCCTGAGACGCCGCAGCAGCAAGACGGAATAGTGGGGAGCAGGCGTCACATCCTCTGGTTCACGATGGCGGTGTACCGTTTGGCCGATTCGGTGATGGCGGCGAAATTGCCGGAATCGAGGGCAGCCCTGGAGATCAATTCGCCGCCGATGCCGAGGGCGGAAGCGCCGGCCCGCAGAAAGGCCGCGGCGGTTTCCAGGTTGACGCCGCCGGTGGGGATCATGGGAATCTGCGGCAGCGCGGCCTTGAGCGCTTTGATGTAGGCCGGGCCGCCGACATTGCCGCACGGGAAGATCTTGACGAAATCGGCGCCGGCTTTCCAGGCGGTAATCACCTCGGTGGGCGTCAGCGCACCGGGCATGACCAGCACATCCAGACGGCGCGCCAGGGCGACGGTTGCGGCGTCAAAACCGGGGCTGACCAGGAACTGCGCTCCCGCATCGAGGCACTTCTGGGCTGTCGAGGCGTCGAGCACCGTGCCGGCGCCGATGAGGACGTCGGAGTCCATCAGGCGGCTCAACCCGGCGATCACTTCGATGGCGCCGGGAACCGTCATGGTGACTTCCACGATGGGGATGCCGCCGGCGCGGACGGCATCGGCCGCACCGAGGGCCTGTTCCGGCGACGAGGCCCGCACGACTGGCACGATTTTCACAGCAAGAATGCGTTGGCGAACTTGTTCTTTGGTCATAGGGGGATCCGAGCAATGCGAAAAGGAGAACCTAACGCGGAGGCGCGGAGACGCTGAGAACGGCGAGGAGTGAGAAACCGCGCGAGAACGAGCGACTGATGGTTAGGAAGACGGGTCAAAGCAGACCGGTTGATGGTTCTCGGTCTTTCTTCTCCGCGCCTCTGCGTCTCCGCGTTGAAATCTTCTCTTGGATGGTGTTTCATCAACTTGCTAGCGCGCGATGCGCGCGGACTTTCCTTGCATCAGGTGAAGCACCTCGGGCAGCGTGGCCATGGTGGTATCGCCTGGAGTGGTCATGGCGAGCGCGCCGTGAGCCGCGCCGCATTCGACGGCCCACTGCGCCGTCTGGCCGGTGAGAAAACCGTAGATCAGCCCGGAAGCGAAACCATCGCCACCGCCGACGCGGTCGTAGATTTCCAGGTCCTTGCGGTTCTGCGCTTCGTAGAAAGCGCCGTCGGCGTAACACAGCGCGCCCCAATCGTTGCGGCTGGCGGTGGTGGCTTTGCGGAGGGTAGTAGCCACCACCCGGAAGGGAAACTCGCGGACTACGGTCTCGATCATTCTCCGGAAGCCGGCGGTTTCGATCTGGGTGATGTTCTCATCCATGCCAGGCACTTCGAAACCCAGGGCAGCGGAGAAATCCTCTTCGTTGCCGATCATCACGTCGACAAAGGGCGCGAGGCGGCGGTTGACCTCCTGCGCTTTTTTCTTCCCGCCAACGGCCTTCCACAAAGAGGCGCGGTAATTGAGATCGTAGGAGACGATGGTGGAGTGGCGCCGGGCCGCCTGGACGGCTTCGAGTGCTACATCGGCGGTAGTGGAGGAGAGCGCGCTAAAGATTCCGCCGGTGTGGAACCAGCGGACGCCACGGCGGCCGAAAATCTCATCCCAATCGATATCGCCGGGCTTGAGCTGCGAAACGGCGGTGTGGCCGCGGTCGGAGCAGCCGAGAGCGGCGCGCACGCCGAATCCGCGCTCGGTGAAATTGAGGCCGTTGCGCACGGTGCGGCCGACGCCGTCGAAATCCACCCAGCGGATGAGCGATGGATCGACGCCGCCTTGAAAGATGAGGTCCTGGAGCAGGCGGCCCACGGCGTTATCGGCGAAGGCCGTGACGACCGCCGTTTCCAGGCCGAAGCAGCGTTTGAGCCCGCGGGCGACGTTGTACTCTCCGCCGCCTTCGCAGACATCGAAGGAGCGGGCGGTCGCAATGCGGCGATCGCCGGGATCGAATCGCAGCATCACTTCGCCCAGCGCCAGCAGGTCCCAGCGGCAGGTTTCTTTGGCCTTGATATGGAGCGGCATAAGGCCGGTTCACCTCGCCATCCAACCGCCGTCGACCACCAGCACGTGGCCGTTCAGGTAATCGCTGGCGGAAGACGCCAGAAAAACGGCGACGCCGGCCAGATCCTCGGGAGTGCCCCAGCGGCCGGCGGGAATGCGGTCGAGAATGGCGCGGCTGCGGGCGGCATCGGCGCGCAAGGCGGCAGTATTATCGGTGGCCATATAGCCGGGAGCGATGGCGTTGACGTTGATGCCTTTGGCGGCCCATTCATTGGCCAGCGCCTTGGTCAACTGGGCGACGGCGCCTTTGGAGGCGGCATAGGCGGGGACCAGGATGCCGCCCTGGAAAGCCAGCAGCGAAGCGATGTTGATGATTTTGCCGCTGCCCCGCGCCAGCATGTGGCGGCCGGCCAACTGGCACAGGCGGAAGACCGCGCTGAGATTGATCTCGATGACGGCGGACCAGTCCGCGGCGGAGTAATCCACGGCCGGAGTGCGGCGGATGATGCCGGCATTGTTGATGAGAATGTCGATCGAGCCGAGCTCGCGAATAGTGAGCGAGACCAGGTCGGCGCATGCTTTCGGGTCAGAGACATCGGCGAGCGCGGGGATGGCTTTCGAGCCCGCGGCGCGCACGGCGGCGCAGACCTCTTCGATGCCGTCGGCAACGGGGCCGTTGACAACCACATTGGCGCCGGCTTGGGCGAGGCCGATGGCCATGCCAGCTCCCAGACCGGCGCGCGAACCCGTAACGAGGGCATTCTTGCCCTTGAGGCTGAAAGAATCGAGAATCATGGTTTTTCTACTTTCGGCTGGCTTCGAGACCCGAACCGCCGGCGTCGAAACCCCGCTGCACGTGCACCACGCCGAACTGGCGGTCTTCCTTTTCGCGATGTGCCGCCATGGCCCACAGGAAGCACATGCGGTGGCCGGGAACGGTAACGTTGGGGTGATAGCCTGAGGGCATCAAGACGGCGTCGCCATCGCGCACCACGGTGACCAGCTCGGGATACTGGGTGTCGTTGTACACGAGCTGGATGGCGAAGGTCGGCTCGGGCATGTTGAAGTAGACGTACATTTCCTCCAGCATGGCGCCGTGTTCGTGGGGCGGCCAACTGGCCCAGTTGCCAGGCTCGACAAAGGTGAAACCGAGCACCAGGCGGCCGGCGTTGACGTTTTTGCCGAGCACGATATTCACCGTGCGCTGGGAGGTGGGAGCGCCGGCGGTGAACTTCAGCGAGCCGTTCTGCGATATCTCGGCATAGCGCGCCACCTGCAGCGGATAGCGCTGGCCGACATCGGAGGAGAACTCGGCGATATCCACGGCGGTGGAACGCACCTCGATGGAGGAATCGCGCGGAATGTAGATTCCGTCGTATTGAATCAGGTCGTAGGCCTTGCCATCCACGGTGACGGTGGCGGAGCCGGTGAGGACGATGAAGCCGGTCTCCTGGCCGCCGTTCTGGAAGGCCACGGAGCTGACTTGCGGATTAAGAATGATGCGGCCGTAAGAAAGATGACGGTTGGTGCTGTTGGCGGGCGTCACGGAAATGTGGCGTCCGGCGGCGGCATTGGTCTTGCGGAAGACCATTTTGCTTTCGACTGCGGTTTCAACTGGCATAAGCTTGTCTCCTAACTGACAGGTTGAGATTGAACTCTGATTTCGGGCTGCGACGCTCCCCGGTAGCCGGATTCCTCGGACAGAGAGCGCGCGGCGGCGCACACGGCGGCCGCCACCGCGGGCACTTTGTCGAGCGGCAAGCGGAAGGACGGCGCGGACGTGCTGATGGCTCCGAGCGGGCGGCCGTTCCGGCCCAGGATGGCGGCTGCCACGCAGCGCAGGCCTTCCTCGGCCTCTTCGTTATCGATGGCGTAGCCGCGTTCGCGCGTGGCCTTGAGATCAGCTTTCAGGTCCGCCATCGTGACAATCGTCTTGGATGTCTGGCGCGGCAGGCCGCGCTGTTCGAGGATCTGATCGACCTCGCGCTCCGGCAGATGCGCCAGCATGACCTTGCCTACGGCGGAGCAGTGCACGCCATTGCGGCGACCGATGCGCGAGGCCATGCGGACGCTGCGGCTGGGCTCGATCTTGTCCACGTAGAGCACCTCGCCCGAATCCAACACGCACAAGTGCACGGTTTCATCCACCTCGAGGACCAGGCGCCGCAGGTGCATGCGCGCGCGTTCGCGAATGTTGAAGCGCGCGATGGCGACGCTGCCCAGTTCGAATAGCCGCAGCCCGAGCTGGTAGCGGCCGGTGCGCGGCTGGCGCTCGACGATGCGGTGGCGTTGCAGGATCATGAGCAGCCGGTGAACGGTGCTCTTGTGCAAGTGGAGCTTTTCGGAGAGATCCATGAGGCTGGCATCGGGGCCCTCGCCAGCCAGAGTATCGATGATGGCGAGCGCGCGATCCAAGACTTGGACGCGGTAGGGGGATGGTTTAGTCTCACTATCTGACACTAAGGATCATTTTATGAGAATGGAGCGATGGGAGTCAAACCAGGGGATGGGAACGTGCGACACGGCGTGATCGACGCTTTCAGTAGTGACAAGAATTTTGGGACTATTTTATCTTTTATTTCAAACATTTAGTACTGCAAGAAGAAGAGTCGAGCTTGCGGAGAAGGTAATGTTGAATCGGAAAGAGGATGTCCGCCCCACCAAGCTGACCTGCAATCCTCCCATAGCCTCCGTGAAACCCTCCCCGCTCTTCGGAGCGCTTTCTGCCTTGCGAACTTCCTCTTTCCAACCCACAAAAAACTTTGACTTCGCCGGCGCCATTGGTTAAGGGTGACGTATGCCCGCGGGTTCGCACCGCTTCGAGATCGGGACGATTGGCTGCACGGTGCTGAGCGACGGCTACGCGGCTTATCCGACGCCGTGGCTTTTCCCCAATGCCGATCCCGAACAACTCAGCCGCGCGCTCGAAAGCCGGCGGGCGCCACGGGAGACAGTGCTATGCCCGTATACCTGTCTGCTGGTGGAAACCGCGCGGCACGTGATGCTGGTGGATACGGGATTGGGCGAGGCGTCGAGCACTTCCGGAGCGATTCTGGCGCGGCTGGAGATGGCGGGCATTCTTCCGAAAGATGTGGACACGGTAATTCTGACGCACGCCCACCCGGACCATATCGGAGGCGCGGTGGATCCGCGCCGGCCCAACGTTCCGCGGCCCATGTTCCCGAATGCCCGGCACGTAATTTCGGAATTGGAATGGGAGTTTTGGATGGGCGGGCATACCGGCCGGGGCGGCCTGCGCCTGCCGGCGGAGCTCCAGGTTGGCATGGAATCCACGGCGCGGCGGAGTCTGACGGCGCTGCGGCATCAACTGGAAATGGTGGAGCACGAGACCGAGGTGGTACCCGGAGTGCGGGTGCTTCCGGCGCCAGGCCACACGCCCGGGCACCTGGCGTTGCTGCTCGAATCGGAGGGCCGGCAGTTACTGAATGTCGGCGACGCCGCCGTGCATCCGCTGCACCTCGAACATCCCGATTGGGAAAACGGCTTCGACCAGGAGGCCGGACGCGCGGTGGAAACGCGCTACGCACTGCTGAAGAGGGCCGCAGCTGGGAATATGCACGTTATGGGCTTCCACTTTCCGTTTCCGAGCGTGGGCCGTATAGCGGCGCGGGCCGAGGGCGGCTGGGAGTGGAAGCCGGGCGTCGGCTAAGGGCCGGCTGCGGCCAGAATTGGCCCCCCGCTTGCCTGAGCCCGGTTCCGGCTGGTACATATCTGGTATGAGAGGGGCGGCATGGATGACGCTGGCAGTCGGCTGGGGCCCGGCCGTGCGCGCGCAACCGCAGCTCACATTCGCTCACGATATCGCGCCGATTATCTACCAACACTGCGCTCCCTGCCATCGGCCGGGGCAGTCCGGGCCGTTCGCGCTGCTCGCGTATGCCGACGCGAGGAAACATGCGGACCAGATTGCGGCGGTGACGCACAGCGGGTTCATGCCGCCGTGGCTGCCGGAAGCCGGGTACGGCACGTTTGCCGGGGAAAGGCGCCTCGGCGAAGAAGAGCGCCGCAAGATTGGTGATTGGGTGAAGCAGGGCGCCGCGGAAGGCGAGGCGTCCGAAACGCCAGCGCCCCCCGCGGCGGATGCGGAATGGCCGTTAGGGCCGCCGGACCTAGTGCTACAGGCCTCCCAAGCGCTGGAAGTGGCGGCGTCCGGCGAGGAAGTTTACTGGAACTTCATTTTCAAACCGGGACTGGCCGCCACGCGGTACGTGAAAGCGGTGGACATTCATCCGGGGAACCGCCGCCTGGTTCATCACGCCAACTTGATGATCGACCGCATGGGCTCGGCGCACTTCGAGGAGACGGAGCCGGGACGCGGCTTCCCGGGGATGGATTTGACGCTCATGCGCAATCCGTTCGACCCCGACGGCAACCTGATCCACTGGGAACCGGGGGTGGTTCCGAGCCCGGAACCGGATGGTCTGGCATGGCGTCTGGACCCGGGCAATGAACTGGTGCTCAACATGCACCTGCTGCCTTCCGGCAAGATCGAGCAGGTGCGGCCCACGGTCGGGTTGTACTTTACGAGCCAACCGCCAAACCGCTTTCCCATCGTGATCGAGCTGGAGAACGACCCGGCGTTGCGCATTCCGCCGGGCACGCGAGATTTTCTGGTGAGCGACGATTTCCGCTTGCCGATGGACGCCGACATCCTGGCGGTCTATCCGCACGCTCATTACCTGGGGAAACTGCTGGAAGCCTACGCCACGTTGCCCGCGGGCGAGCGCCGGTGGCTGATCCGCATTCCGGATTGGGACAAGAATTGGGAGGACGTCTACCGGTATCGTGAGCCGGTATTCCTGCCCAGGGGGTCAGTGATCTCGATGCGGTATCACTACGACAACTCGGCGGAGAACCCGCGGAATCCGAACAATCCGCCGCGACTGGTGGAAGGGGGTAACCGGACCACCGACGAAATGTGCCACCTGTGGCTGCAGGTGCTGCCGCGCGGGCCGGCCGACCGCCGGCGGGGGTTGCAGGAAGCGGTGATGCGCCACCGGCTGGAACTGCAGCCGGCGGATTTCGAGGCGCGGCTCAATCTGGGAGCGTTGCTGCTCTCGCGGTTGAACGCGCAGGAGGCGGTCGCGATGCTGGAATCGGCGGTGCGCCTGGACCCGCGGCGGCCGGAAGCGCGCAACATGCTGGGACTGGGGCTGGCGCGGGTGGGGCGTACGCGGGAAGCTATTGAGCAGTTCGAAACGGCGCTCGCGGCGCGGCCTGACTATGCCAGCGCGCGCTTCAACCTGGCCAACGCACTGGTGAAGAGCGGACGCCTGGAGGAAGCCATCGCGGACTTCCGGCAGGTGCTGGCCGGCGATCCGGCGAACTCCGTGATCCGCGAACGGCTGGCGGCGGCGCTCGACGCGCGCGCGGATGCGCTGGCGGAAGAAGGACGGCGGCCCGAAGCCGAAGCGCTGCGCCAGGAAGCGGAGAAGCTGCGCGGAACAAACGAAGAACCGAGGTAGCCGGCACGGACAAGCGCCCCACCACGGGGATCGGGCGCGGACGAGGGCATCCGCCCCACTGGCGGCGAAATCCGGCAGGAAAGCGGGATGAAGACTACTTGCGCGAGCCGCGGCGCGGGTTCTTCAACTCGGACTGCCGCGCCTTGATCTTCTTGCGCTTGGGCTTGCTGATCACGAAGGTGCCGCTGCCCTGATACTCCGCCTTATACGTTTTATCGTCCGCCAAAAGAGCTCTCCTGTGGGTGTGTCGATTTGATCCTTCATTGTACCGCGCATTATGCTGGTAACAGTGCCCCCACGCCTGGCTGTCTTCCTGCTTTGTGTTCTGCTCGAAACCGCGCCGGCTAGCGCCCAGTCCGGCCGTGACGGCAAATCGGTCTGCGCCCAGGTTCCGGGCATTACGGCGCAACTGACGGCCATCTCCGGGATGAAGCTGCGGCATGCGGTGCCGTGCGCGTACATCACCAAAGAGCAGATCAACCAGTTTCTGAACAAGCGCGTGAAGGAAGTGGAGACCCCTGAGGATGAGCGCGCCGAAGAACTGACCCTGAAGAAATTCGGCCTGGTGCCGCAGGACTTCGACCTGGCCAAGAACGAAGTGGATCTGCTGACGGAGCAGGCGGCGGCCTTTTACGATTACAACCGGAAGAAACTGTTCATCACCGACTCGACCACCGGCGAGAGCCAGGAGCCAGTGCTGGCGCACGAGCTATCGCATGCGCTGGCCGACCAGAATTTCAACCTGGCGCGCTACATCAAGCAGGGCCGCAAGAGCGACGACGGCTCAACGGCGCGGCTGGCGGTGATGGAAGGCCAAGCCACCTGGATGATGTCGGAATACCTGGCGCGGAAGGCCGGGGGTTCGCTGGTGGATTCGCCGCAGGCGGCCGCGGCCATGGCGAACATGACCGACGAGGGCAACGGACAATACCCGGTATACGACAACGAACCGCTGTATTTAAAATTGACGCTGGTGTTCCCGTACACCCAGGGCATGCTGTTCCAGAACGCGGTGATCGAGCGCGACCACCAGGAGGCTTTCGGCGAAGTCTTCCGGCGCGCGCCCGTGAGCAGCCAGCAGATTATGCATCCGGACAAGTATTTTGCCGGCGTCCAGCCCACCGGGCCGAAGGTTCCGGACCCCCACTTGCCGCGTGGTTATAAAGGCCTGGTGGAGGGCACGTTGGGCGAACTGGAACACAGCATCATGCTGGAGCAATACACCAGCAAGGAACGCGCGGCGGAGTTGGCGCCGCACTGGCGTGGCTGCTCTTTCGAACTCTACGAGAACAAGAAGGCCGGCCGGGTGGTGCTGCTCTACGCCAGCGAGTGGGACAGCGAAGACGCGGGCCGCCAGTACTTCGCCGCGTACCGCGAAGTGCTCGGCAAGAAATGGAAGAGCATGACGGTGGATTCGGCGAGCGCCGAACTGGTGACCGGGCTCGGCGACGACGGCCGCTTCGAGCTGCGGCGCAAAGGCACAACCGTCACCAGCGTGGAAGGGCTGGACCCTGCGATACACTGAGTTTCATGGCGAACAGGCAATGTCTGGCGGCGCTGGCGATGCTTCCGCTGATGGCGCAAGCGGCGGAACCGCCGCGCCAGGCGCCGGAGTACACCATCAAACGGAACGGCGCCCCAGCGCTGACGCTCAGCCAGTACAGAGGCAAGCCGGTGGTGCTGGCGTTCATCCTGACCTATTGCTCACATTGCCAGCGGACCGTCGGATTCCTGAGTAAAGACCAGAACGAATACGGCCCGCGCGGATTGCAGGTAGTAGCGTGCGCCATAGAGAATGCAGCGCAACTGGCGCTGCCGGCGTTCATCAAGAACTTCAATCCCCCTTTTCCGCTGGGCTACAACGATGGCTCGACGGCACTGGAATTCATGCATCATCCCATGGCGAAGGTGCCGATCATGCCGATGCTGGCTTTTATCGACAGGCAGGGAATGATCCGGGCGCAGTTCGAGGGCGACGACGAAAAATTCTTCGGCGACCAGCACGAGCAGAACTTGAAGGCGCAGATTGAGGCGCTGCTGAAGATGGGGGCGGCGAAGAGGCAAGTGTGCCGCAAAAGTCGTTGGACCCCCTGCCGCGTGCGCCCCTCGGTGTTCCCGCCTCTACCCCAGCTTTTCCATGACTTTGTCGATGAGCGCCGCATTGGGGACGCTGCCTTGTGCGATGCGGGCGGCGCCGCCGCCTCGGCCACCTGCTTCGGTCAAGGCCGCTTTCAGCGTCCGGCCGGCGTCGATCCCGGAATCGGCGGAAGCGGCCAGCAGGATCGATGGCGGATCGCTCAGCGCGGCCAGAAAAACGGCTTTGGATTGCGCGGTGAAACTTTGCGCCAGGGCGCGGATCTCTTCGAGGCTGCCCTTTTCGGCGCGGCGCGTCACGCGGCGAAAGCCATCGGCGCCGGGGACAGTGTTCTGATAGAGATCCCTGCCCTGGTAAGCGGCGAGATCGAGTTCCAGCTTGCGGCGGGACTTTTCGGCGGCGCGCGCGGATTCCAGTTGCGCCGCGATCATAGCGGGTGCGTCGTCAAACGAGGCCGAAACCAGTTGCGCGACTTTGTTGAGGTCTTCGTAATCGGCGCGGGCGCGGGCTATGGCGCGGGCGCCGCATAAGAACTCTGCGCGCACGCTCTGGCGGATCTTCTCCAGTTTGCGGATCAGGATGGCGCCGATTTCGCCGGTGGAGCGGACATGCGTGCCTCCACAGGCGCTGCGGTCGAGGCCGTCGATGGAGATGATGCGGAGGGCGCCCTCGCGGTCGGAGGGTTTGCGCAATCCTTCGGCTTGGGCGGCGTCCTCATACACGACCGTTACGGGCCGGTCCTCGCAGACCAACTGATTGGCACGGCGCTCCACGCGCGCGGCGACGGGGGCATCGAGCGGGCCGCCTTCGAGATCGATGGTGGAGCTTTCGGCGCCAAGGTGGAAGCTGACGGTGTGCAGCCCCAGAAGCTCTTCAAAGACAGCCGAGAGCAGATGTTGGCCGGTATGCTGCTGCATATGGTCGAAGCGGCGGTCCCAATCAATGATGCAGTCGACCGGCCCGGGGGCGACCGGTGCGGCGAGCACGTGGGCGACCGAGTCGCCTTCATCGACCACATCCCGAACCGCGACGCTGGCGATGGAGCCAAGGTCGGAGGGCTGGCCTCCCGACGTGGGGTAAAAGGCGGTGCGGTCCAGATAGACGGTGGAACCGTCGGACGCACAGGCGACCACCTGGGCGCTGAAGCTGCGTAAGTACGAATCGTTGTAATAGATGCGTTCGGTCATGGCAACCTTCTTATTGTGGCAAAACGGGCGGCCGCGGCGCGAATAGCCGGCAATAGCCGGATGCTATCCTCTACCCGCAAACTGGCGCACTTTGGTACCGCCATGGTACTAGCGACTCTTTTGGGAATCTTGTAATCAGGCGACGATGTTATTTCGTTTCGGAACATTGCATGCTACGAGCATTCGCATTGATGGGGCTGGGCGGCGGATTCATGATCATCTCACCGCCATTCCGCATGACCGTGTTTAGCGGTATCGGCGCGGTGGTGAACACGCTGAACCACTACAGCCCTCTCTCCTACATCGGTCTGGGGATCCTGCTATTGGGCACCGCCGCGTACTCGGTGTATGCCCCACAGCGGCCGCAATGAGCGGGTAAGACGCGAACCGGTCAGACGGCCCGGGCTTTGCGGTTGACCGTGCCAGTCTCCGAGCGGGCCGGTTTGCGCTCCGCGGCGGCATTGAGGCGCTTGACCTGGTCGGTCACGCAGACCAGGAACATGGGCTGGCGAGCGTTCTTCAGCAAATCGATGATGCGGGTGGAAGCTTCTTCCAAGTAGATGGTCTTGCCGTCCGTGAGCAGGTGAATATCGGAAGAAGCGGAAATCGCCTCACTGAGGCGCTTGCCCATATCCTTTTGCAGAAAGCGGAGAACGCGGCGGATCTTCTGAAGCGAAAATCCCTTGCGGCGGAGTTCGGCGATGACGGAAATCTCCACCACTTCTTCCGGCATGTAGATGCGCTTGTGACCGTCCTGGCGGGGAGAGACGACGTTGCGCTCGTCCCACCATTGCAACTGGCGCAGGGTGACGGCGCAAATCCGCGCGACGTCGGTACTGTTGTAGCCCTGCTCCTCCGGTGCAGCAGCCGGTTTTGGTTTCCTGGCTTTAAACATTTTGAGCTAATTCCGTTTCCGCAGAGATAATGGTGCCATCTAAAGGATTGTACATGCGCCTGCGCCGGTGTCAATGGGGTCACCCGGACAATGAGCCACAAGCGGGTCGCACCTCACTGTTGGTCGTTTGGCCGGCGAGCGCCTTCCGTTACGATAGCACGTACCATGGGTTTGGCCCATGGGGCCCATGGTACAGGCAGAACCCCAGCTTCGTTGTGCCGCCGGTGGGGGGATAGTAGCATTGAAATCGGGAGCTATCGCGCCGCAAAGACAGGGCGCGCACCGGGATTTGGGACTGACGTGAGCGTGAAGGAACTGGAGTTTCTCAGCAACGGTCCAGCACAAGGCGAACTGCTGGCGGACCGGCTGGCACGGGGGAAACTCTCGGCGGAAGAAACGCTGCAATACGCCATCGACATCGGCGCGGTTCTCAACCGGGCGCATAACCGCGGTGTGTTCCACGGGAGTCTTTCGCCTCACGCCGTCCTGCTGACCAGCACGGGTGCGCGGGTGTTTGAGCCGGTGAAAGGGGACGCGCGGGCGGCGGCGTATCGTTCTCCGGAGCAGGTAGCGGGCGCGGCGCCGGACTGGCGCAGCGACATCTTCGCGTACGGAGCGATTCTGTTCGAGATGGCGGGCGGGCGGCGTGCCTTCGCCGGGTCGGGAGCCGAACTGGACGCGGCCATTGCGGAGAAGCCGGCAGCGCCGCTGATGGCGAAATCCCCGGTGCTGGCTGCCATGGAGGGCGTAATTGCCGCATGTCTCGAAAAAGATCCGGCGCGGCGGCGGCAGCGCATCCAGAACGCGGTTATCGAACTGAAACTGGCGGGCCGCACGATGGCCCGGATGGGCGAGCCGGCCGCGAGGGGGCGGACGGCCCAGCCGGCAGCGGCAGCGGGGAGCGGCGGATCGAGCGGGGCTACCACGAGCCTCAGTTCCGGCGGGCCGCAGCGAGTGGCAGCGGAGCCCCTGGCAGCCCCGCTTCGGGCGGCCAATCCGATGCGCGGCCGGCTGGCCGCAATTCTGATCACGGGGGCATGCCTGGCGGTAGCCGCAACGGCGGTGGGGGCCGTGATATACCTGCATCCGAAGCCGGCCCCAAGCTACAAGTTTCCCGTGACGCCGCCGGAGCACACCACCTACCGCATGCCGTCGCTTTCTCCAGACGGGCTGAACCTGACGCTTTCGGCGATCGGCAAGGAAGGAAAGCTGGTGCTATGGCTGCGCCGGCTGGATGCCATGCATCCGGCGGTGATTCCGGGAACCGAGGGCGGCGTGGCGCCGTTCTGGTCGCCCGACAGTCAGTCCATTGCTTTTTTTGCGGACCAGTCTTTGAAAAGCATAAAGATCGGCGGCGGCCCGGCGCAGACAATTTGCGCGGCGGAAACCATGCCTGGAGGCGGCACGTGGAATCGGGACGGCCTGATCTTGTTTGCACCCGGACAAGAGGGCACGATTTACCAGGTGCCGGCAAGCGGTGGAACCCCGCAACCGGTTCTGAAGCTCAATGCGGCCCGGTTCGAGCGAGCTCACCTGTGGCCGCAATTCCTGCCGGATGGCAAACATTTCGTCTTCTTCGTGCTGACCGATCTGGAGGAAACCACTGGAGTCTACACCGGTGAGCTCGGCTCGCCGGTGTACAACCAGGTGTTCCGCTCCGCAACCAACGCCGTGTATGCGGGCGTGGGCGGCCCGGACTCCCGGAAGGGTTACCTGTTATCCATCCGCGACCGGAGCATCATCGGCCAAGCCTTCAATACGTCGAAGTTGGCGGTGGAAGGCGCCGCGATCACGCTGGCCGAGGACGTGGGGGCGGTGCAGAGCCTGTCGCTGGCGCCGATTTCGGTGTCCAACAACGGGATTCTGGTGTATCAGAGCCTGGGCCAGCCTACGTGGCAGGTGGTGTGGATGGATCGACAGGGCAGAACCGTGGGCGCCGCCAGCGAAGGCGGCCGATGGGGACCGCCGCGGATCTCTCCGGACGGCACTCGGGCGGTGGCCGCAAAGCAGGGACCGGAACAGGGAAACGCCGATCTTTGGATTCTGGAGCGCAGCGGCAAAGCCACGCAGTTCACCGACACTCCCACGATGGAAGGTTCTCCGGTCTGGTCGCCGGATGGCTCGCGCATTGCGTATGTCGCCAATCCGGATGGCCACTACGATCTCTACACCAAGCCGGCGAGCGGCGGCAAGGCCGAACCGCTGTTCAAGAGCCCCTATCCGAAGTACCCGCGGGATTGGAGCCGGGACGGCAAGTACCTGCTGATGACGACGATAAGTCCGGGCACACGCAGCGATATCTGGTGCCTGGCGCTGAACGAACACCGCGCCGCGCCGGTGCTCGAAACGGTTTATGGCGAGGATTACGCCACGTTGTCTCCGGATGGCAAGTGGATGGCCTACCAGTCCGATGAGACGGGCCGAAATGAAGTCTACGTTCAGCCATTTGCGGGATTGACCGCCGGCACCAAGAGCCGCTGGTCAATTTCGAGTAGCGGCGGTGCGCTGGCCCGGTGGCGCGCGGATGGGAAGGAACTGTTCTATGTGACCGCGAGCGGCCGCATGATGGTGGTGGCAGTCCACGCGCAGGGTGATGAGTTTGCCTTCGACGAGCCCAGGTTTTTGTTTCAAACGCGACCCATTCCGGGCGAGTGGAAGTGGAATCTGTACGATGTCTCGCCGGACGGGCAAACCTTCGTGATGAGCGTGCCGCTGGAGTGGTCCAGCGCGTCGCCCCTCACGGTGGACACCGGATGGACGACAAAGCTGCGGTAAGAAGCCCCCACCAGCGGGGACGGTGCGGGTGTGATTGCGTACATTTTTCACGCCCTGCAATCCTTACATCGCGGAGGGGAATGCGCCAGCCAAGGCTTTGGCGCGGCAGTGGTGAAGGCAATGGGCTTATCGCAACGGCCCTACGATTGCTACAATGCTGGCGAGGTTTCACGAGACTATGCGAGCTTTCCTAGCGACTACGTGCATTCTGGCGAGCACCCTGCTTTGCGGCGGTTGTGCCACCAAGAAGTACGTACAGAATACTACAGCCCCCATCCAGGCCAAGGTGGATCAGGTGGGCCAGCAGACCACCCAAAACGGCCAACAGATTGAGGACACCCGCAACGAGGTGAAGCAAGTTGACGACAAGGCGACGCGCGGCATCAGCGCGGCGCAGGAACGCGCAGCCAGTGCCGACCAGCATGCTGCCGCCGCCGATCAACATGCCGCCGCCGCGGATCAACACGCCGCAACAGCGGACCAGCATGCCGGTGACGCCATGAATCGGGCCAATCAGGTGCTGGCGGGGATGCGGAATGTGGTGGCCAACATCGACGATTACAAATTGCAGAACAGCGTCAGCGTGCAGTTCGGGCTGGCCAAATTTGCGCTGAGCAGCGAAGCCCAGAGCGAACTCGACAAGTTCGCCGAGGGGATCAAGAGCAGCAAGCGCTTCCAGATCGCGGTGGAAGGCTTCACCGACAGCACCGGCCCCAAGGACTATAACGAAGAGCTCAGCCGGAAACGCGCCAACGCCGTGGTGGAATACCTGGTGGCCAAGCACGACATTCCGGTGTACCTGATTCACGTGGTTGGACTGGGCGATTCCAAGCCCGTGGACGAAGGCAAAACTGCCGCGGCGCGCGCCAAGAACCGGCGCGTGGAAGTGACGGCTTTCAGCGCCGATGCGGTTGCCGGATCCTTGAGCGGAACGGGCAACCAGTAAGAGATTCCATCGAGCACACCTCCTCGATTGAAAGGAGCCGCGGCTCTGTCCGCCGGCTCCTTTTTTTCTGTGCGTCGAGCATGTTCGACTCGGGGGTGAAAATTCCTTCCCGCCTTACGGGTTGCGCACAGCCGCCGCAGCGGAGCCCGGCTCGGCCTTCTGGCCCTCAGTTGAAAGCACCACCAGATCGACGCGGCGGTTGTGGGCCCGGCCTTCTTCGGTTTCGTTGGTATCCACCGGCGCGTTCTCGGCGTAGCCCACCACGGCCATCCGCTCCGGCGCGATCTGGAAGCGCTGGCGCAGCATTTCCAGCATGGCGATCGAGCGCGCGGTCGATAGCTCCCAGTTGCTACGGAACCGCGAATTGTGGATAGGGACCGCATCGGTGTAGCCTTCCAGCCGCAGCGGATTGGACGATTCCTGCAGTTCCGCCGCCACCTTGGCCAGAATCGGAATGCTGGCGGCAGCCACGCTGTCGTCGCCCGAAGCGAAAAAGGCGGCTTCCCGCAGGCTGATGATCAGGCCGCGCCCTTCCAGCCGGATCCCGATCTTGCCGGCATGCAATTCCGCCTCCAGGCCGTTCTGCAGCCGGGCGAGAGACTTGGCCAGGTCGGCCGGCGGTTGCGGCGGCTTAGTTGGAGGGTTTTTCGATGGATCGGCGCGGCCGGAGTTGACCGGCGAGCGGTTGTCCTGCTGCCTGCCGCGGCCCAGAACGGTGGAGATGGCGGCGCTGAACTGGCCGTGTTCCAGCGCCTCGCGCACCGAGTCGGAAACCTCCTTGGCCTTGAGCTTATCGGATTGCGTGGAGGCGAACATCACGACGAAGAACGCGAAAAGCAGGGTGATGAAATCGGCATAGGAGACCATCCAGCGCTCGTGATTTTCGGGCTCGCCCGCCCGCTTGTGTCGCATCTCGTTCTTCCTAGGTCCGCAGCGAGGCCGACTGTGGTCCGGCTTTGGGCTTGCCGGATTTCGACGGCTCCTGGTCGTAGGCTGCGAGCTTCATGCGGATCAACGTGGGGTTCAGACCTTCGATAATTCCCACCACCCCCTCAAGGATCATCTCCTTGCGCAGCGAGGCATCGCGCATGCGCGCTTTGAGTTTGTTGGCCACCGGCAGGAAGAAAATGTTGGCCGATCCCACTCCGTATACCGTGGCCACGAAGGCCACGGCGATGCCATGGCCCACGGCCGTGATGTCTTCCAGGTGTTTCATTACCTGGATCAGCCCCATTACGGCGCCGATGATCCCGATAGTCGGGGCATAGCCGCCGGCCGCTTCCCACACCTTGGCCTCCGCCTCGCGGGTGTGCTCGCTGACACCGATGTCTAACTCCATCATTTGGCGGAGTTCCTGCAGGTCGGTGCCATCCACCGCCAGGTCGAGGGCCCTGCGGAGGAACGGGTCGGGGATGGCGGCCGTCTCGTTCTCCAGGCTGACGATTCCGTTCTTGCGCGCCTTGGTGGCGTATTGAATGAGGGATTCGATAGTGGCCTTGGGGGAGCTGGCTTGTTCCACGAAGGCCCATCGCAAGCCCTTGACGGCTCGCAGGAAAACCGGCAGGGGCGTAGTCACCAGGACCGCGCCCAGGGTACCGCCCAGCACGATCATGGCGGCGGTGCCCTGGGCCACGTCCTGGATGTTGCCTTTTTCCAGCAGCAGGCCTCCAATGATGCCGCAGAGCGCCACGGCGATTCCCGCCAGCGTGGAGAAGTCCGGCCGGAGCGCCGCCCTCCGCGGAGGCGCTTTAGCGGCGTGGGGGGCTTGGGGAGCGGGTTGAGGAGCGGCTGCCATGGGGAATTAGGTTGGGTTCTGGCTTTCCTCCTGGGGCCTGGGCTGCTCCAGGTCTTCGGCCGGATCGGCAGAATCGCACAGTCCGGAGGGATCGCCGGCGGGCGAGAAAATGCGGCGCCGGAATTCGACGATGCGCCGCACCACTTCTTCGGCGGTCTCCCGCACGCGCAGAATCTGTCCGGTGGTCAGCGTGATTACGGTATCCGGCGTCACGTCGATATGTTCGATCAGATCGGCGTTCAGGACCATGGGAGCGCGATTCAGGCGAGTCAGCCGGATCATGGGCTCTTCATAAACCTTATCGGCGGCTTGGCGTCAGGACATTAATACACCGGAAAGCGCGTCCGATATGCACTACTAGAGGTGAGGATTGAGCCGCCCAATCAGTGAAGCCGAGCTTCCCGCCGTAGAAACCATCCGGTGTATCTACACCCCGGAATTCGTCTTTACCGAATGGCGTCCGCCGGGCTGCGCTCTCACCAGCCTGGAAAAGGAGCGCCGCGAACTGCTCGACAGCCTCTTGCGAGCTCTCAAAGCTCCCGATCCCGATGCCGACTGCGTAGCGGTCTGCGGCGCCCTGCTGCGACACTTGGCCAAGGCCGGCCGCCCTCTGTGAGTACCGCCGTCAGGTAAGCTGAGTCGCATGAGAAAAGGCTGTGTGCGTTGCCTTCGGTAGCGAAGGGAGCTAAGGTATTGGATATTCATATCTCTATATCCTAAATATGCGATAGGACTGCATTTTAATGGAAGCCACTTCCGGTTCGGAGCCAGCCAGCTTAGAAATAGAATCCCTGAGTCAGACGCGGCTGTCGGAGTGTTACCAGTGCGGCAAATGCACGGCGGGATGCCCGGTCGCGGCACATATGGACGTGCCGCCGACCCGGCTGATCCGGCTGCTTCAGCTCGGTGACAGCGATTCCGCGTTGCGCGCCAATTCCATCTGGCAATGTGTTTCGTGCCAGACGTGCACCGCGCGCTGCCCCAAGCGCGTGGATTGCGCCGCCGTGATGGACGCGCTGCGGCAGCTTGCGTTCGAGCGCGGCACGGCCTCGCCGGCCGAGCGGCGGACGGTGCTTTTCCAGCGCGCTTTTTTGGATAACATCCGGCGCCATGGGCGTTTGAATGAGATTGAACTGATCGCCGCCTTTAAGGGCGCGGTTTTCTGGAGGGACCGCAGTTTGCCATTTCTGTTCAGCGACGCGGGGCTTGCCCCGCAGCTCAGCAAGCGGCGCAAGCTTCACCTGGCGCCCGAACAGGCCAAAGACCGCGGCGTGGTGGCGCGGATCTTCGCGCGCGCCGGGAAGGGGAGCGCCCAATGAACCTCGGCTACTATCCCGGTTGCGCGCTGCACGGTTCTTCGAACGATTACGAGCAGTCGCTGCGCGCTTGTCTCGGGGCGCTGGGCGTTGCGCTCGCGGAGATCGACGACTGGATCTGCTGCGGCGCCACTGCCGCGCACTCGCTGAATCACAAGCTTGCCATCGCACTGCCGGCGCGCAACCTCGCGCTGGCCCACCTCCAGGGCCATGCCGAGATGCTGGCGCCCTGCCCCATGTGTTCCATGCAATTGCTCCGCGCCGAACAGGCCATGGCGTCGGACCAGAGGCTCCGCGAAGAGATATCGAGCATGGTGGAAGCCGAAGCCGGCAGCGGCCCGCGCGTGCTCAACCTCATACAGGTCTTTCAACTCATCGGGTTGGATCGCCTGAAGGGTGCGGTCCGGAAGCCGCTGCAGGACCTCAAACCGGCCTGTTACTACGGTTGCCTGCTGGTAAGGCCACCCACGGTGGTGGACTTCGACGACGCGGAACAGCCGCAATCCATGGAGGCGGTGGTGTCCGCTCTGGGCGCCAAGCCGGTCGAGTGGAGCTGCAAAACCGAGTGCTGCGGGGCCGGCATGACGATGGCGAAAACGGAAACCGTGCTGGAACTTTCCGGCCGCATTCTGACGAATGCCGCATCGCACGGCGCGAACTGCCTGGTGACGGCTTGCCCCATGTGCCACGTGAACCTGGATATGAAGCAGAGCGCCATCGAAGAGTCTCTCGGGAGGAAGCTGAATCTGCCGGTTTACTACCTGTCGGACATGGTAGGCATGGCGCTGGGTTTGAGCACCACCGAGTTGGGGGTAGACAGGCACTTCGTCGTGGGAGGCAAGAACTGATGTCCCGGATCGGCGTTTTCGTATGCTGGTGCGGCGAGAACATCGCGCGCACGGTGGATGTCCAGAAAGTGGTGGATGCCGCCGCCGGCTGGCCCGGAGTGAGTTGCGCGCAGCACTACAAGTACATGTGCTCGGATCCGGGGCAGGCGATGATTCGCGAAAAGATCGCCGCCGAGAAACTGGATGGCGTGGTGGTGGCCTCCTGTTCGCCGCACATGCATTTGAAGACCTTCCGGCGCACCGTGGCCGCGGCGGGGCTCAACCCTTACCTGCTGGAAATGGCTAACATCCGCGAGCAGTGCAGTTGGGTGCACCAGGACCGGGACCAGGCCACCCAAAAAGCCATCGACTTGATCCGGTTGGCGTGCGCCAAGGTGCGGTACGACCGGAAACTCGACCCGATCCGCGTTCCGGTAACCCGGCGGGCGCTGGTGATCGGCGGCGGAGTGGCCGGCATCCAGGCGGCTCTGGACATTGCGGATTCGGGCTACGAAGTGGTGCTGGTGGAGCGCGAGCCTTCGATCGGCGGCAAGATGGCGGGCCTCTCGGAGACTTTTCCCACTCTCGATTGCTCGCAGTGCATTCTGACGCCCCGCATGGTGGAAGCCGGACAGCATCCGCGCATCCGCCTCTACACCTACTCGGAAGTGGAGACGGTGGAAGGGTTCGTCGGCAACTTCAAGGTTGGGATTCGCCAGAAGGCGCGCTACGTGGACATGACCAAGTGCACCGGTTGCGGCGAGTGCTCCAAGGTCTGCCCGTTGAAACGCAACCCCAGCGAATTCGATTACGGCATGGGTATGCGTCCGGCCATCTACATGCCGTTTCCGCAGGCGGTGCCGGCGCGGCCCGTGATCGACAAGAAGATTTGCGCAAAGATCATCCGCAACGGCTGCGGGCTGTGCGAGAAGAAATGCGCGCCCGGCGCCATCAACTTCCAGGATAAGGACCGGGTGGTAGAGGAGCAGGTAGGCGCGATTGTAGTGGCCACCGGCTACAAGCTCTACAGCATCGGCCGCGAACAGAATTCGGCCAAGATCCGCGGCTACGGCGAATACGGCTACGGCAAGTATAAGGACGTGATCGACTCGCTGCAGTTCGAGCGGCTGATCTCCGCCTCCGGTCCGACCAACGGGGAACTGAAACGGCCGTCGGACGGGAAGATTCCGCAGAAGGTGGTCTTCATTTCCTGCGTGGGATCGCGCGATAACGCCAAGGGGCTGCCGTACTGCTCCAAGATCTGCTGCATGTACACCGCCAAGCACACCATGCTGTACAAGCATAAAGTGCATTCCGGCGAGGCGCATGTTTTTTACATGGACATCCGTTCCGGCGGCAAGGGATACGACGAATTTGTGCGGCGCGCCATCGAGCAGGACGGCGCGAAATACTACCGCGGGCGCGTTTCCAAGGTCACCGAGGAGAACGGCAAGCTGATCGTGCGGGGCGCCGATACGCTGGCCGGGATTCCGGTCACGATCGAGGCCGACATGGTGGTGCTGGCGGCGGCCATGCGGCCGGCCGACGGCATCGCGGACCTGGCGCAAAAGCTCAACGTGGGTTCGGACGAGTTCGGCTTCCTGCTGGAATCGCACCCCAAGCTGCGTCCGGTGGAAACCAACGCGGCGGGCGTCTTTGTGTGCGGTGCGTGCCAGGCGCCTAAGGACATCCCGGAAACCGTGGCCCAGGCATCGGCCGCGGCGAGCAAAGTAGCGGTGACCTTCGCGGCCAGCGAGCTGACGCGCGAGCCGGAGATCGCGCACATCAACGAACAGACCTGCGCGGCCTGTTTCACCTGCGTGCGCGCCTGCCCGTATCATGCGGTCGAAAGGGCCGAGATCCACGCGCGCAATGGCGCGTTGATCAAACACACGGCGCGGGTGAATCCGGGATTGTGCATGGGCTGTGGCACCTGCGTGGCCGTGTGTCCTTCGAAGAGCGCGGACATTGAGGGCTTCAGCGAGGAAGAGATCTACTCCATGGTGGAGGCGTTGGCATGAGCGGCACGGACGGGTTCTCGCCCAAGATCGTGGCGTACGTCTGTAACTGGTGCACCTACCTGGGCGCGGACCTGGCGGGCACGGGACGGATGGAGTATCCGCCCAACGTGCGCATCATAAGGTTGCCGTGCACGGGACGCATCGATACGAACCTGGTTGTGAAGGCCTTCGAGATCGGCGCCGATGCCGTTCTGGTTTCCGGTTGCCATCCGGGCGACTGCCATTACACCGCGGGGAACTACCACGCGCGGCGGCGCTGGATGCTGTTCCGGGACTTGCTGGAAGTGGTGGGCTTCGATATGCGGCGGATCCATTTCACCTGGATCAGCGCGGCGGAAGGCAAGAAATTCCAGCAGGCAATCACGGATATTACCGAGCAGACGCGCGCTTTGGGGCCATACCGGCCGTATGAAGCGGCGCCCGCCAAGGCCGTCTTTCCGGCCAGTCAGACCGCTGCGGTTGCGGCAACCGCGGTTTCGCCGGCGCAGGCCCGCTTGCGCGAGACGGCCGCGCGCTTGTTAAGCGACGGCACGGTCCGCATTGTGATCGGCTACGGCGAGCGCGGCCCCGTCTTCATTACCAAGCCGGAAAACGCAGACCGGCTGGTGTGGAACGAAACCTGTCTTGCCAATCTCACGACCTATCTGAAGCGGAAAGAAGTGCGCGCCCTGGGCAAACCGGCCATCGTGGTGAAAGGCTGCGATGAGCGCGCACTGGTGGTGCTCGAAAAGGAATCGCAAGTGGAGCGCACGCAGATGTACACCATCGGCATGGCGTGCCACGGCATGGGCCAACCGAAGTGCGCGGCGTGCGACACGCGCCAGCCCCGTTTCGCGGATGAAACCATCGCCGGCGACGATGTCCCGGCTCCAACGCCGTCCGGCGACCGGTACCGAGCTCTGGACCTGCTGCTACAGAAGACCCCCGAGGAGCGGTTGGCGTTTTGGACCGCGGAGTTTGACCGCTGCCTGAAATGCTACGCCTGCCGCCAGGTCTGTCCGATGTGCTATTGCGAGCGCTGCCTGGCCGACAAGAACCGGCCGCAGGCCATCGACACTTCGCCCAGCCGCAAAGGAAATTTCGCCTGGCATCTGGCCCGCGCCATCCACCTGGCCGGACGGTGCGTGGGCTGCGATGAGTGCACGCGGGCCTGTCCAGCGGGCATCGACCTGCGTCTGCTGAATCTGGCGCTGGCCCGCGCCGCGGAGGTCGAGTTCGCGTATCGCGCGGGAATCGACCCGGCAGTGGAACCGCTGGTGGGCGCTTACTCGCTCCAGGACAAGGAGGAATTCATCCGATGACTGCCCTTACGCGGGACGGGTTGCGCAAACTGGTGGGCGAATGGATGGCGGCCGGCAAAATCTGCATGGGACCGGTGCGGGTGCAGCCGGAGACAGTGTTGTTTGCCCGGCTGGCTTCACCGGAGGATCTGCTGCTCGACGGCTGGCTGCGGCCCGCGAATTCCATCAAGGAACTGGTGCTGCCCCGGCACGAGGTGCTGTATGGATACAGCGTGGAGAAGCACCGCATCGAGTTGGTGGACCAGCCGGAGACGGTTCCGGAACAGATCGTGATCGGCGCGCATCCGTGCGATGCGGTGGCGCTGCCGGTTCTGGATAAGGTTTTCAATTGGGACTTTCGCGACGAGGCGTACAATCGCCGGCGGGAAGCCACGACTGTGATCACGCTGGCGTGCTCGGCGCGGGACGAAGAATGCTTCTGCACGTCGGTGGGGCTTGGACCGGACGCGGAGCGGGGGTCCGACGCGATCCTATTCGACCGCGGCGACGGGTCGTTCTCGGTGCGCAGTCTCACGGAAAAAGGCCGCGCCGCGCTAGGTGAAGGCGACGCGCGCGGGGGCCAGGCGGCCCAGGTGCCCATTCGTTTCGACCCCAAGCAAGTCGGCAGCTTTGCCGCCGGGCACTTCGACGACCCCTTCTGGCAGCAGCAGGCGCTCGCTTGCGTTGGATGCGGCGTCTGCGCATACACTTGCCCGGTCTGCCATTGTTTCGACATCGTGGACGAGGGCAACGGGCGGGATGGCGTGCGGGCGCGCAACTGGGACGCCTGCCAGTTTCCGCTCTTCACCTTGCATGCCAGCGGGCATAACCCGCGGAGCCGGCAGGGCGACCGCCAGCGGCAGCGCATCTATCACAAATTTCACATGTACCCGGAGAAGTTCGGCGAAATCCTATGCACCGGCTGCGGCAATTGTGCGCGCAACTGCCCGGAGGGGCTGGGAGTTTTGCCGCTAATCACCGAGATTCTTCATGCAGAACCTGTACAAGCCTGACCTCATGGAAGTGATCGGCGTGCGGCAGCACACGCCCGACGTCAAATCGATTAGCCTGCGTTTTCAAGATGAGGAGCGCGCCCGCGGGTTTACCTTCCGGGTGGGCCAGTTCGGGATTTTTTCGGCCTTTGGCGCCGGCGAATCCACGTTCAACATCTGTTCCAGCTCCAACTGGCGCGACCATATCGAATTCTGCTTCCGGAAAACCGGGCGCGTCACCGAAGCGCTGTGGCGGACCGAGGAGGGCGATACGGTCGGCTTCCGCGGCCCGTACGGCCACGGCTATCCCACGGAAGAGTGGCGCGGAAAGGACTTGATCTTCCTCGGCGGCGGAATCGCCATGCCCCCCATCCGTTGCGCCGTCTGGTACGCTCTGGAAAACCGCGAGGACTATGGCAAGATCACCGTCGTTTACGGCGCGCGCACAGTGCGGGACCTGGTATTCGTCGACGAGTTAGCCCAGTGGGCCCAGCATCCGCGCGTGCAGGTGATCCAGTGCGTCGATCCGGGCGGCGAGACGCCGGACTGGGCCGGTCAGATCGGCTTCGTCCCCACGGTGTTCGAACGCGCCCAGGTGCCGGCCAGCAACGCCGTCGCGCTGGTGATCGGCCCGCCGATCATGATCAAGAACACCATCCCCGTGCTGGAGCGCATGGGTGCACGGATGAGCGACGTCTACACCAGCCTGGAAAACCGCATGAAGTGCGGCGTGGGGAAGTGCGGACGGTGCAACGCGGGGCCGGTGTACGTCTGCAAAGAAGGCCCGGTGTTCACCTTCCAGGAACTGCAAGCCATGCCCGTGGATTACTAGCCCGCATCGATCGCTCGTTGCCCTCGGGCCTCCCTACGGCTCATAATTTCAGAATGAGATCCCGCCTGATCGGTCTGGTCCTGACCGTCCCCTGCCTGGCTTTCGCCGCGGCCTCGGCGACCGAGATTTTGCAGCACGCTGCCGCCGTCTACCGCGACCTGCGCAGCTATGAGGTCCGCGTCACGGCCCAAACCGTCCGCGGGTCAGACGTCTCGGAGCAACACTTTGCGGAGGCCGGGTCGGGCCTCGGAAAATACCGCGTCGAGTTCGACAACGCCAACAGCGAGTTGCGGGTTGGCGATGGCCAGGACGAGTGGCTCTATCGTCCCGACACCAGCGAATATTCGAAGACGCCGCTCGCCGACGCCGCCGGCGCGCACATCGGCGCGCTGGCCCAAATCGATCAGCACGTCCGCACGGCCGCAATCGCCCGTGAGGAGCAGTTCCTCGTGAACGGAAAACCCGTCCCCATTTATGTGGTCGACGTCGCCCGCGCCGAGTGGCCTCGCGGCAGCCTCGAGGGCGCTGAGCACACCATGTACCGCATCGACCGGAACAGCTTCGTCGTCTACAAGGCCATCACTTATTCGCCCAAGGCCACCGAAATCCTGCTCTATACCATCACCAAATGGAATCAGCCGCTGCCCGATTCTCTGTTTCACTTCGAGCCGCCCGCATCGGCGCGCGCCGCTTCGCCCGGCTCGCCGCGGCCCACGCCGAAGCCGCTCGTCGGCGCGACAGCGCCTGATTTCACGCTTCCCGATACCGGTGGCAACGCCGTCCATCTGCGTGAATTCCAGGGCAAAGTCGTCATCGTCGATTTTTGGGCCACGTGGTGCCCACCCTGCCGCGCTCTTATGCCGCGCCTCCAGAAGATGTACGTCAATTGGGAGAAGCGCGGCCTGGTCATCCTCGGTCTCGATGTAGGCGAAGACACGGAGACCGTGGAAAAATTTGCCCGCGACCAATCCTATACTTTTCCACTCCTGATCGGCGCCGAGCCGGACATCGCCGCCAAGTACTTCGTCGAGGCCTATCCTTCGACATTCGTCATCGATCGCCTGGGCCACATCGTCTTTCGCGATCTGGGCGGCGCCGATCCCGCCAAGTTGCAGGCCACCGTGGAAAGGGCCCTCGGCGGTCACTGAAATCCTTTGCCTATGTCCTTGCCCGATCCCGCGCCGGTCCTGGCGCTCATCGATGCCTTCCGGCAATCCAAGACCATGTTTGCGGCCGTTTCCCTCGGCATCTTCGACCGCCTGCATAAAGCCCCCGCGCGCGCCGCATCGCTCGCCGCCGCTCTGGACGTCGATTCCAGCGCCCTCGCGCGCCTGCTCGATGGCTGCGCCGCGCTCGGCCTCCTGCGCAAGCACGGTGGCCTCTATTCCAACCAAGCCGTAGCCGAGGTTTACTTGTGGAGCGGCAGCCCCAATTCACTCCGCGGCTATATTCGCTATTCCGATGAGGCTTTGTATCCCATGTGGGGCCGGCTCGCCGACGCCGTCCGCGAAGGCTCGCCGCGCTGGAAGCAGACCTTCGGAGTGGAGAGCGGCATCTTCGGCGGCTTCTACCGCACTGAGGAGGCCATGCGCGATTTCCTCCGCGGTATGCACGGGTTCGGCATGTTGACATCGCCACGCGTGGCCGCTGCCTTCGACCTCAGCCGCTTCCATCGCATGGCCGATCTGGGCGGCGCCACCGGCCATCTGGCGATTGCCGCCTGCGAGCGCTATCCCGACCTCCACGCCGTGGTTTTCGATCTGCCGCCCGTCGCCGCGCTCGCCCGCGAGTACGTCGCGCTCTCCACCGCCCGCGCCCGCATCCAAATCGTGGAGGGCGATTTCTTCAACGACCCTCTTCCCGCAGCCGATCTCTACGCCCTCGGCCGCGTCCTGCACGACTGGTCCGACCAGAAGATTGAAGCCCTGCTGCACGCCATTTTCGATCGCCTCCCGCCCGGCGGAGGCCTGCTCGTGGCGGAAAAGCTCCTTTCCGAAGATGGCGTCGGTCCGCTTCCCGCCAGCATGCAGTCGCTCAATATGCTGATAGTCACCGAAGGACGGGAGCGCAGCCTCGGCGAGTATACCGGGCTGCTGCGCGGCGCCGGCTTCCAGGAGGTGGAAGGCTGCCGCACCGGCGTCCCGCTCGACGCCATTTTCGCGGTCAAGACCTCGGCCCCGACCCACGCTAGAATAAAACCTTGATTGTCACTCTCACAGTCAATCCTGCCATCGACCGCACCATCAGCGTGGACCGCCTGGCATTTGAAGACCGCGCCTACGTCAATTCCAGCCGCGAATCGGCCGGCGGCCGCGGCATCAACGCTTCCCGCGTGATCCAGTCGTTCGGCGGCCAGACCCTGGCCGTCCTGATTTCCGGAGGCGAAACCGGCAAGCGCCTGGAAGAACACCTCGCCGGCTGCGGTTACCCCATCGCTGTCGTCCCGGTTCAGAACGACATCCGCACCAACCTCACCATCACCGATAAACAGGGCCTCACCGTAAACCTCAATGAAGCCGGACCCGCGCTGAGCAAATCGGAACTGACCCGCATCGAGCGCGTGGTCCGCGAATCGCTGCGTAAGGCGCAATGGCTGATGGTTTGCGGGAGCCTGCCGCCGGGCGCTCCACCCTCGTTTTACGCCAGGCTCATCATCATGGCGCGGAAGAAAAAAGTAAAGACCCTGCTGGATGCCGATGGCGACGCGCTGCGGGAAGGACTCGAGGCGCGGCCTACCGTCGTGGCGCCCAACCAGCAGGAGGCTGAGCGCCTGTTCGGCCGCACCCTGCTCACGCGCGTCCACTTCCTCGAGGCCGCTTCCCAGATCCGCGCCATGGGCGCGGAGTCCGTGGTGCTCTCGGTGGGAAGCCGCGGCGCCGTGGGAGCCTTTGCCGACGGACTCCTGGAAGCCTTGCCGCCCCGCATCGACGCCTTGTGCCCCATCGGAGCGGGCGACGCGCTGCGGGCCGCCTACACCTGGTCCGACTCTCGCAACGCCAGCCAGGCTGAGTCGCTGCGCTGGGGCGTGGCTGCCGGCACCGCTTCGGCGCGTCTGCCCGGCATGAATTTCGCAAGTCTCCGCCAAACCGAGGAAATCTACCGCCAGGTGGAAGTGAGGCGCGCCGAGTAGCGCGCGGCGATTTTCGCTTGGCTCCCGACCAGCATCGCTTTTTTCGTTCGGCCGGAGTGGTTTCGGCCGCCATTTCGCTGAGCCGCCTCACCGGCCTGGTGCGCGAAATGGCCATGGCGCGTCTCTTCGGCGCCGGCCCCGCCAACGACGCCTTCCAGATCGCCTTCCGCATTCCCAACCTCACTCGCAACCTCTTCGCCGAGGGCGCTTTCTCATCGGCCTTTGTTCCGGTCTTCTCCCAATACCTCACCGCGAAGGGAAAACGCGAGGCCGCCGAACTCTCCAGCGCCGTCTCTGCCGCGCTGGTCCTGGTAGTGGGAGCGGTGTGCGCGTTGGGCATGATCTTCAGCCCGCAACTAGTCGCGCTGCTCGCGCCCGGATTCCGCTCCGTGCCCGGCAAGTTCGAACTGGCCGTGCTGCTCACCCGCATCATGTGTCCCTTTCTGGTGCTGGTGGCGCTTGCCGCGCAGGCCATGGGTGCCCTCAACGCCTGCGACCGCTTCGGCGTTCCCGCGCTGGCCTCCACGTTCTTCAACATCGGCTCGGTGGTGTTCGGACTCGCCCTCGGTTACACCGTGGGCCGCCGCTTCCATCACGGCCTCATCGTTTCGATGGCTTGCGGCGTGCTTGCCGGCGGCGCGCTCCAGTGGTTGTGGCAGGTCCCCAGTTTGCGGCGCGCCGGCTTGGCTTACCGTCCGCGTCTGAACTGGCGCCATCCCGGGCTCCGTCAAATCCTGCGCTTGATGATTCCCGCCATCCTGGGAAATGCCGCTTTCCAGATCAACATCGCCGTCAACGGTAACCTGGCATCCGGCATCACTGACGCCGCCGGCCGCGTCATTGACGGCCCCGTGAGCTGGCTCGCTTACGCCTTCCGCTTCCTGCAACTGCCGCTGGGCCTGTTCGGCGCGGCCATCGCGACCGCCACTCTGCCCGCCATTTCCCGCAGCGCTGCCGCCGGCCGCATGGATGAGTTCCGCGCCACTCTCGCG
The DNA here is from genome assembly GCA_963842505.1 of Bryobacterales bacterium. Taxonomy (GTDB): domain Bacteria; phylum Acidobacteriota; class Terriglobia; order Bryobacterales; family Bryobacteraceae; genus PALSA-129. The sequence continues at coordinate 364,542 of CAWJGZ010000001.1, read as the reverse complement.
CGTTCGCTCTCGCTCGCCATGCTGCTGACCATTCCTTCGGCGGTCGGACTCGCCGTGCTCGGGGAAAGTATCGTCGGAGCCATCTTCCAAGGCGGCCGCTTCACCGCCTACGATACTCATCAGACCGCCGTGGCGCTCGCCTGGTATAGCGCCGGCCTGGCCGGTTACGCAGCCTGCAAAATTCTCGCGCCCGCATTTTACGCGCTCAACGACGGCCGCACCCCCGCGCTCGTCAGCGTTGCCTCCGTGGCCTTCAACCTGGCGCTGGCCTGGAGCCTGGTGCGTTGGGCCGGCATGGGTCATGCGGGTCTCGCGCTTTCCACCTCGGCCGTCGCGCTGTTCGCCGCAGCCGTCCTGTTTGGGTTGATGCGCCGGCGCCTCGGCTCGCTGCGCGGCCGAACGCTCGCCTCGAACGCCACCAAAATTGCCGCCGCCTCGGCGCTCATGGGCGCGGTCTGCCGCGTTTCCAGCCTGGCGGTTCACGCCATCGCCGCCCCCGGACGCATCGCCCATCTTGCCGATATCGCTGTCTCCATCCCTCTCGGACTCGTCATTTTTTACACCGCCGCGCGCACGCTGCGCGTCCCGGAACTGGAGGCGCTTAGAGCTGCGTGTTACACTTTGAATAGCAATGCTCCCCGATTTGAACCTAGTAATCCACCTTCAAGACATTGATAACCGTCTGGCCAATCTGAGCCGTGAGATTTCCGCCTTACCGAAGCACATTGCCGAAATCGAAAAAAAACTCGGTTCGCACGAGCGCAAGCTGGAAGCCGACCGCGCCGCTTTGGCCGCCAATCAAAAAGAACGCAAGACATGTGAAAGCGATATCCACGAACAGGAACAGAAAATTTCCAAGCTCAAAGACCAGATGCTTCTGGCCAAGACCAACGAGCAGTACCGTGCTTTTCAGAACGAAATTGAGTTCAGCCAGAAGGAGATTCAGGCCGCCGAAGATCGCATCCTCGCATTGATGAGCGAATCCGAGCCTCTTGATAAGAACGTGAAAGCCGCGGAAGTGGCGTTCAAGGCCGAAAAGGCCCAGGTGGCCTCCGAATCGCAGGTGGCCCGTGAGCGCACCGCCGCGAATGAAAAAGCCTCGAAAGAGCTGAAAAAAGAGCGCGCCGGCATTGTGGCCTCCATCACGCCCATGGTCTACAAGCGCTATGAGCGCGCCCGCACGGCTCGCCGCGGCATCGGAATCGCCGAAGTGGTGACCGGCCGTTGCGGCGTCTGTAACATCGCCCTACGGCCGCAGTATTTTCAGGAGCTCAGGAGGGGAGATCAGGTGATGATCTGCGAAACCTGCCACCGCATTCTGATCTACAATCCGCCGGAGCCGTCCGAGAACCTGGCCGGTAGTGCTCAGGCCCCCGCCACGACGTAGGATTGCGGCAACTCACTTTCTTCGATTGCCGCCAGGATTCTAGCCGCCCGTGGAGTAGGCTTTCCAGCCGCCACGCCGGCGTTCCCGTAGGCGCTCGGCCTCATCTCAAATTGGTTGCGGCTCTGCTCCTGGGTGGGACAGGCCTCCCGGTCTGTCATTCCGATCTGCCGCACGCGAGCATTGGGCCGAACCGCCAGCCTTTGCTTTACCGGTCGCCGAAGCTGTAGCCGATCCACACCATTTCAGACGTCACAACGTTGCTCCCAAACTGCGACAGATTGTGTACGTAGTGGACATCGAACTCCGGGCGAACGAAGACGTGGTCGGTGACATAGATCTGCACGCCCACGCCGCCGTGCACCTGAAAGTGATTGGCGCTTTCGATATACTGCGATGAATTCTGGTTGCCGAGTATCGAACTGGAGGAACCGCTCTCATAGAACTTGAGATTCGCGCCGCCGATGCCGCCTTCCAGCTTGAGGGCGACTTTCTTGGTGTTGATCGGCTCGAAAATCCCGTTGAAATCGTACAGGGTCATGCGGGACTGTATGGCCAAGGTGTTCAACCCGCTGGCCGCGGCCGACCCGTTCAAGTTCACGTACGTCTGTTTGGCCGGCTGGAAAGCGACCTCGCCGCCAACACCGAATTTCTTCCAGAGCATCAGGTCGCCGCCAAAGCCCATCATGAAGGCGCTGAGCGCGGGGGTCGACACGCAAGGCGGATAGAGATCGCCTGCCGTGCAAGGCAGCAAGGCTTGATCGACTTGGGTGGAACTGGCCTTATCCTGGGCCGCGCCGAATCCCATGTTCAAATCGAATGCGCTCTGGGCGCTGGCAAATTGGATGCAGCAGAACAGCACGAAAAGCAGTGGAAGGTAGCGGGAAATACGTCTCACGTCAGAAGTCTCCTCTGTTGATTCGGAATGCGCACGAACTACTTTTTCATTATCCTTGATCGCGGGCACCCGCGAGTCACTTAACTTTCGGCCCGAAACGACATGCCGGGCCGCTTCATCTTCTACGACGCAGGCGCGCCAACCGGGGTTTCATGCCTATTGTACCTGAGGTTTCTGGCATTTCGGGCAGAAATGCGAAGACCGCTGCGCCACCAGCACTTTTCGAATCGCCGTGCCGCAATTCACACATGGTTCGCCGGTGCGCTGGTACACACGGTGGCTGAACTGAAAGAAACCCTTGCGGCCCTGGGCGTCGATATAGTCCGAAACGGAAGATCCGCCCGCCGCGATGGCTTCCGTCAGCACCGTCACCATGCCGTCGAAGAGCCGCCGCACCCGAGGCCCGCGCAGCCGCGAAGCCACCGCCATCGGGTGGATACCCGCCCGGAAAAGCGCTTCGTCGGCATAAATGTTGCCAACCCCCCGCACGAAAGCCTGGTTCAGCAACAATGCCTTGATGCGCGTCTTGTGGCGCTTCAGCCGCGTCGCAAACTCCTCGAACCCGACTTCCAACGGCTCCGGCCCCAGCCGCGCCACTCGCGCCGGGAACTCCTCGCTGTACTCGATCGAGCCGAACTGCCGGCTGTCGTCATACAACAGCCGGCCGCGGTCGAAGGTAAAGATGGCATGCGTGTGCTTGCCGGCCGCTCCGCCCAGCAGCAGCCGCCCCGTCATACCCAGATGAATTGTCAGATAGCCGGCGTCCAGCGTCAATACGATGAACTTGCCATATCGCTCGATCGCCCCAATCCGCCGCCCTTCCAGGCGCGCCGCCACGCGCTCCGGCCGAGCCCCGCGCAAGATCCGCCGGCCCAGGAATTCCACTCCCGCAATGCGCCGGCCTTTCAGCCCCGCGATCGATCGCGTAACGGACTCGACTTCGGGAAGCTCGGGCACTTCAGCGCCGCGCCGCCCGCGGCGCCGCTCCGGGTTCCCGCCGATCCGCCGTGCGCGTCCGCGCCAGGCGGCCGATGCCGGTGTAATCGAAGCCCGCCGCCGCCGCGGCCTCGGCTGTGTACAGGTTGCGGCCATCCACCAGGATCCGCTTTGCCATCCGCCCCGCCAGCGAAGCCAGATCCAGCGTGCGGAATTCCTGCCATTCCGTAACTACCACGAGCGCGTCGGATTCCTGTGCCAAATCGCCGGCCGACTCGCAATAACGAATCTTCAGGTCCGGCCGTTGCTCGCGGCACGCCTTCATGGCAATCGGGTCGTACGCCTTCACCCGCGCGCCCATGGCCAGCAGCCGTTCGGCGATGTGCAGGCTCGGGGCGTCGCGCAAATCGTCCGTATCGGGCTTGAATGCCAGGCCCAGGAGCCCGATGGTGCGGCCTTTTAGAATGTAGAGTTTTTCCTGCAGCTTCTGGATCACCATCTGCCGCTGCGCCGTGTTCACGTCCAGCGACGCCTGCAGCAGCCGGCTCTCATAACCGTACTCGCGCGCCGTGTGCAACAGCGATTGAATGTCTTTTCCAAAACAACTGCCGCCCCAGCCCACGCCCGGACTCAGAAACTTCTTTCCAATCCGCGAATCCAGGCCGATACCCGTCATCACCTCGGGCGCTTCCGCTCCCACGCGCTCGCAAATATTCGCGATTTCGTTGGCGAATCCGATCTTCATCGCCAGAAACGCGTTGGCGGCGTACTTGATCATCTCCGCGCTGGTCAGCGTCGTCGCGAACAGCGGCACTTTGCCCAAACCCGCCGGCCGCGGAACCCCGCCAGGCGCCTCGAAGCCCTGCTCCACCAGCGGTTGGTAGAGTTGGCGCATGATCCCCAAACTCTCTTCATCCGAAGCGCCGATCACAATCCGGTCCGGATACAGCGAATCGGCCAGCGCGCTGCCTTCCCGCAGAAACTCCGGGTTGCTCGCCACGCCGAACCGGATCTTCCGCCGCTCTCCCGGCCGCGCTTCCGCAATGCCTTCCCGCACCAGCGCTTCCACCAGGTTGCCGCTCCCCACCGGGACCGTGGACTTGTTGACCACCACGCGAAATCGCGTGCCGTCCATGGCCCCTCCGATGCTCCGCGCGGCCGCTTCCAGATACGTTAAGTCCGCCTCTCCGGAGGGCAGCGGCGGTGTGCCCACGGCGATGAAAATCACGTCGCTTTCCGCCGCCGGCCCCGCCAGTTCCGTCTGAAAATCGATCCCGCCCTTAGCCGCCGCCAGCGGCAGCAGCTCTTCCAAGAAAGGCTCGTAGATAGGAGATTCACCCGTGCGCAACCGGTTGATTTTCGCTTCGTCCGTATCCACGCAGGTCACCCGGTGCCCCAAATAGGCCAGGCAAGCCCCCGTCACCGTTCCTACATATCCCGTTCCAATTACCGTCACTCGCATGATGTTATAAGTGCTAATGAACCCTGAGGGTTGAGTATAACAAGCCGCGCCAGGCGCCCGTTTCACCTTCCGCCTCCCCGGCGCCAGAGTAGCGCGGCATCAAACGCAGCCCGTATAGACTGCCGGCCGGGTCCGCCGCACAAATGCTCGGTCGTTGCTTCCGCGCCGTCCGTCCCCCCAATGCTACGCTGGCTATTGGCGCGCCACCCACTTTTCAAGCCTTACCTCGCGTTGATAGCCGTGTGTTTTTTCTGGGGAACCACCTACCTCGGCATCCGCATGTCGCTCGAATCGTTCCCTCCGCTCGAGCTGGTCTGCGTGCGATATCTGATCGCCGGCGCCATCCCTCTGATCTTCGCCAAAGCCCGCGGCGTCTATCTGCCGCACGGGCGCGAGCTGGCGGCGGCCTGCTTCACCGGTTTCCTCACGCTCGGCGTGGGCAACGGCGCCCTGGCCTTTTCCGAGGTCCTCATCCCCAGTGGGATCGCCGGCCTTGTCGTCACCATCACGCCCTTTTGGATGGTCGGAGTCGAAGCCCTGCTGCCCGGCGGAGAGCGCCTGCACGCGCCCACCATCGGCGGCATGGCGGTGGGGTTGTTGGGCGCCGCCCTGCTGTTCCTGCCGGATGCCGGGGCACATGCCATCGACCGAAACCTGCTGAATGGCTTCCTCATGCTGCAAATCGGCATGGCCGGCTGGGCGGTTGGTTCGGTTTACCAGAAACGCAAACCCGGTCGCGCCCACCCCTTCATCGCCGCCAGCGTGCAGCAACTGGCCGCCGGAGTGATTCTGCTGCCTTTTGTCCTCGCCATTCCGCAGCCGCCCGTACACTGGAGTTCGCGCGGCGTCATGGCGCTCCTCTACCTGGTCGTTTTCGGTTCCATCGTCGGGTACAGCGCCTACGTCTATGCCATGGACCGACTGCCCGTCGCCATTGTTTCGCTCTATTCCTATATCAACGCGGTGGTGGCCGTCGGCTTGGGCTGGCTGGTCTATCGAGAGCGTTTCGGGGTCAACGAAGCCTTCGCCATGCTGATTATTTTCGCCGGCGTGGCCCTGGTGAAGCGCTATTCCCCCCGCTGACCTTTTTTCTAGGACAGGCCTCCTGGCCTGTTACGGCCTTTCGCTTCCCGGCGCCCGCTGGCCCTAGCTCCGTCCTACCATCTTCGCGCCCAAAGCGCCGCCCGCCATGCTCAAGCAGGTGACGAACACGAACAGGAACGCCAGCGCAAACAGAACCAGCATCACCATGCCTGGTGTCGTTTGGACCAGATGCGTCATCTGCGCCACCATGGCCGGGTCCTGCGTGGAAAAGTTCTTCATCTGTTCCAGCATGGTGTTGCCCAGCTTGCCCGAAAGCGCGTCCGGAAGCAGCGTGGCAGCGAAAACGATGGCCGCAAACCCGTAAGTCAGCAAGCCCGTGATCCACCCGATCTTCACGCCCGCGCTCACGTTCAGACGCGAGCCCGTCTTCCGGCAGTACAGGAACACTGCGAAGAACCCGGCTGCCGGCCAATTCAAAACCGGCACCAGGAAGTTCAATAACGTCGCGCCCACCGCCGCCACCAGTGCAATCCGCACCGCGACCGGGTTCCGGAAGTTCAGCGGCAGCGGAGTCGGAGCCGCCGGCGGCGCCGGCTGTGGCTCTACCGGCTGCGGAACCATATCCGCCGCCGCGGGGGCCCCAGCGAAGACGTTCCGTTGGATCTCCGGCGTTTCAATCTCCCGTTGCGGCTTTCCGCACTTGTTGCAGAACAGAGAGTCTGGTGGGAGTTGCGCACCGCAGGTGCAGATATCTGCCATTGTCTACTTCCAGTGTGGCGCACCCGTGCACAGGGAAGCAACTACCGGAACCGCACCTTGACGTCGGGCTTGTTCTCCAGGCGCGTGGTGTCGATGAAGCGCACGCGCGCCGGTGTTGAGGTCATCACCACCGCTTGCGTGTGCACGCCATCTCCCGTGAAGCGCACACCTTGCAGCAGGTTGCCGTCGGTCACTCCGCACGCGGCGAACACCAGGCTGTGCCCCGGAGCCAGTTCGCGCGTCGTGTAGATCTTGTTGACGTCGCAAATGCCCATGCTCTGCATGCGCTCTTTCTGCGCGTCGTCCTTCACCACCAGGCGGCCCACGATCTCGCCGTTCAGGCAGCGCAGCGCGGCCGCCGTCAGCACGCCTTCCGGGGCCCCGCCCGAACCCATCACCGCGTGCACCCCCGTGCCCGCCACCGCCGCGGCGATTCCCGCCGAGAGATCGCCGTCCGAAATCAACCGGATGCGCGCCCCTGCTTCGCGAATATCCGCGATCAATTGCGCGTGCCGCGGCCGGTCCAGCACCACCACCACCAGATCGTCCACTCCGCGCTGCAGCCGCCGCGCGATTGCCTTGAGGTTCTGTTTCACCGGCGCTTCCAGATCCACCGACCCCTTGGCCGCCGGTCCCACCACAATCTTCTCCATGTAGCAATCGGGAGCGTGCAGCAACCCGCCGCGTTCGGCGGCCGCCAGCACCGTGATGGCCCCCGCGCCGCCGGTCGCGCACAGGTTGGTTCCCTCCAGTGGATCCACCGCGATGTCCACCGTCACTGGCGCGCCCGCCGAACCCGTCCCGACTTTCTCGCCGATGTACAGCATCGGCGCCTCGTCGCGCTCCCCTTCGCCGATCACGATCGTGCCGTCGATCGCCAGCGTATCCATCGAGCCGCGCATCGATTCCACCGCCGCATGGTCCGCCGACTTGGCGTCGCCCATTCCCATTGTGCGCGCCGAGGCGATAGCCGCCTCTTCCACCACGCGAAGCATCTCAAGCGAGAGATCAAACATGTGTTAGCTTGCTCAAATGGACAATATCACAGTCCTCGTGCTGTCGAATCCCGCCGATCCCCGGCTCAAGAAACTGGCGTCACTTCCCGACGAAACGTCCATCGTCGTTGGCACGACCGCCGAGGCCTTCGCGCGTGCCGCCGCCGACGCCGGCGTGCTCTTCAACTGGTCGGCGTCCGGCTCGCTGTTCCGCCAAGTCTTCACCATGTGCCCCCAACTCTGCTGGGTGCATTCGCGTGCCGCCGGCCTCGACGACCTCCTCTTTCCGGAACTGATCGAGAGCCCCGTGCCGCTCACCAACGGCTCCGGCGTCTTCAGCCCGCCCCTCGGCGAGTTCGTGCTGGGCGCCATGCTCTATTTCGCCCAGGATTTCCGGCGCCTCATCCGCTGCCAGGCCGCCGGCGTTTGGAAGACCCGCTTTATTGAAGAAATCTCCGGCCGCACCCTTGGCATCGTCGGCTATGGCGATATCGGCCACGCCGTCGCCACCCGCGCCCGCGCCCTCGGCATGCATATTCTTGCCTTGCGCCGCACCGCACCGCCCTTGTCCGGCATGGACCCTCTGATCGACCAATTCTACGGCCCCGCCGCCCGCCTGGAGATGATTGCCCGCTGCGATTACCTGGTGGTCTCCGCACCCCTCACGCCGGAAACGCGCGGTCTGATTGGCGCCGCCGAATTCGCCGCCATGCAGCCCCACACCGTAGTCATCAACGTCGGCCGCGGCCCGGTCATCGATGAGCAGGCTTTGATCGATGTCCTGTCCTCGAAGCGTATCCGCGGCGCGGCCCTCGACGTCTTCGACACCGAACCTCTGCCCCAAGGTCATCCCTTCTACGCCCTGGAAAACGTGCTGCTCTCGCCACACAGTGCCGATCGCACCCCGGATTGGCTGGATCGCGCCATGCAATTCTTCCTGGAGCAATTCGAGCGTTTCCGCAAAGGCGAGACCCTCCTCAATGTAGTCGACAAACGCCGCGGCTATTGACGCAGCGCCGCCGCTTCGCGCGCGACGGATTCGAAACGCCGTACGCGGACCTTCACCTCGATGTGCGATCCCAGCCGGTTGAGGACCGACATGAGCCGATCCACGGTGAACCGTTCGAGGTCGGCGTTGCGAATGCGCGAGAAGTCCGCCGCCGCAATGCCCGTGCGGTCGTGCGCGCCCCGCACCGACAACCGTTCCCGGTCGAGCGCCTTAGTGATTTCAGCGGCCAGAATGGCCTTGAACTGCTCGACGTCGGCGTTCTCATGCCCCAGGTCGCGAAACACATTACCACTGCCCCGCACCACTTCCAGCCTTTTGCCTCTCATCACAACATCTCCCTCAATCTCTTCAAGCGATCTTGAATTAAGTCGATTTCGTGCTTTGGGGTCTTGCTACCCTGCGTCGATTTCTTCTCGAATGCGTGTACAACCCAGATTTCATCGGCGAGTTGCACCGCGTAGACGACGCGAAAGGCATTGCCTTTAAACGGCAGCGCAATCTCGAATACGCCCGACCCCAAGCCGTGCATGGCCTTTGCAATATCCGCCTTGCTGCCTTCGGCGGCCATCGTCAGTGCGGCAAGACAGATCGACCTAGCCCCTTCCGGAAATGTTTCGAACTCCCTCAGTGCCGCTCTGATCCATGAAATCGGCCGTGTTTTCCGGGTCATCCGCCATCCGCTATTACGTCTCACTCATATATAGATATGTTGTCATATTTGACAACATATGTCGAGCGCCCACCCAGTCCTCACCCCACGTACTTCGCGTAGAACCCTCTTGCCACCGCCGTATCGCTGGTCCCTTTGATGATCGCCCGCCCATCCGGAAAAATCGTCATCTCATACGGCGGCAGCACAAAACGCAGCGCGAACTCGTTCGCCCGCACTTCCCCCAGCGGCTCCAGCCGGGCCTTCAACTCAACCAGATCCATCGGCCGGGGCCGCTCCTGGATCTGCACCGCATTGCGTCCGCACAGTGTCGCCGCCGGCCGCGCCAGCTCTTCCAAGTACGGAAACTCCCGCCGCCCGCACGCCGGGCAATCCGGATCGCGTTCCGGCGCACCGATCTGCCGGATCGCGCCGCCCCACACGTCCATCGTCGTGATGCGCGCCCGCACCTCCGCCGCATGCCCGCACAGAATTCGCAGCGCGTCCGCCACCTGCCAGGACGCCACCGCCGACACCACCGCGCCGATCACGCCCGCTGTTTCGCACGTCGGCTGCGCGCCCGCCGGCGGCTCCGGATACACGCACCGCAGGCACGCCGTGCGCCCCGGAATCACCGGCATCGTCAGCCCGTAGCTTCCCACCGCCGCGCCGTAGATCCACGGAATCCCGCGACTCACCGCAAAATCGTTGATCAGGTAGCGCGCGTCGAAGTTGTCCGTGCCGTCCAGAATCAGTTCCGCGCCGCTCAGCAGGTCCGCGATGTTCGACGCCGTCAAATCGGCCACCACGCCCCGCACCTGAATCGTCGAATTGATGCGCTTGAGCCGCCGTTCCGCCGCCGCCGCCTTCGGCATCCCCTCGGCCGCGTCCTCTTCTTCGAACAGCCACTGCCGGTGCAGATTCGCCGGCTCTACGTAGTCCCGGTCGATGATGGTGATGCGCCCGCATCCCGCCCGCGCCAGCGCCGCCGCGTGAAAGCTTCCGAGCGCGCCGCACCCTACGATCGCCGCGTGAGCCCGTAGCAGCGCTTCCTGGCCACTCTCGCCGATCCCCGGAAACAAAATTTGCCGCGAATACCGTTCCCGCTCCGCCGCGTCCATCAATTCGATGGTAGCAGGGCCCCGGACGGCCGCTTCTCCATCGGAATCCGGACCGCTTGGTTTCCCATATCGCATGGTCCCTGGTGTTAGTGGTGGGACGGCTGGCTGGGATCGCCGTCATGAAAGGCGCCACCGCCTTTCAGTCGCCTCTTATCCCTCTCAGCCTGATGGTAACGAAGTTGCTCGGAACGGCTTACGATATCATGAGGATGGTGCGTCAGACCCTCGCCCACTTACCCTGCCCCCTCGTTCTTCTGGCTCTCGCCGTTCCTGTTGGCTTGCTCGCTCAGTATCAAAAATACGAGGGCCAGACCGTCCTCAACATCCAGTTTGAGCCCAGGACTCAGCCTCTCGAACCCTCCGAATTGCACGACATCCTGCCCCTCCGCCAGGGCCAGCCGCTCCGCATGACCGACGTCCGGTCGAGCATCGAACGCCTCTTCTCCACCGGCCGCTATGCCGACATCCAGGTGGATGCCCAGCCCTACAACGATGGCAAGCGCGATGGCGTCGCCGTCCGGTTCATTACCACCAACAGTTGGTTCATCGGCAATGTCACCGTCTCCGGCCGCCTCTCCAGCCCGCCGCGTCCCACCCAGCTCGAAAGCATCTCCGGCCTCGATCTCGGCCAGCCCTATACCGAATCCAAACTCGGCCAGGCCGTGGCCGGCCAACAGCGCCTCCTCGAAAGCAATGGCCTCTTCCTCAGCCACATCCAGCCCTTCTTCGAGCATGACGATGCCTATCAGCAGATCGACATCCGCTTCGATATCTCGAGCGGCCCCCGCGCCCATTTCACCACCCCCCTGCTCCTCGGCGATTTCCAGCTCTCGCCCGAACGCATCCTCACCGCCTCCAAATTCCGCCGTTGGATCGTCCACACCTGGAAGCCCATGACGCAGACCCGCGTCCAGCAGGCATTGGAAGGCGTTCGTGCCCTCTATCAAAGGGACAACCGCCTGGAAGCCAAGGTCTCGCTCGAGGCCATGAAGTACGATCCCTCCACCAACGCCGCGCAGGCCACTCTTCGCATTGAGGCCGGCCCGCGCATCGAAGTCCACACCATCGGCGCCAAAATTCCGCCGAAAAAAGTCCGGCGCTACGTGCCCGTCTTCGAAGAGCACGCCGTTGATCGCGACTTGCTGGTCGAAGGCGCCCGCAACCTCCAGGATTTCCTCCAGTCCGAAGGCTATTTCGAAGCCCAGGTCGAATTCAAAGAACAAAACGTCATCAACGATCGCGCCTCCATCGACTACCTCGTCAACACCGGTCCCCGCCACAAGCTCGTCGCCATCGTCGTCACCGGCAACAAATATTTCGGCATCGACGCCATCCGCGAGCGCATGTACCTCCAGACTGCCTCGCTGCTCCAGTTCCCGCACGGCCGCTACAGCGCCAGCCTTCTCCGCCGCGACGTCGAGTCCATCGTCAATCTCTATCAGTCCAACGGCTTCCGCGAAGCCGCCGTCACTTCCACCAGCCAGGACAATTATCAAGGCAAGCCCGGCTCGCTGGCCGTCTCGCTGGCCATCCACGAAGGCCCCCAATCCTTCGTCAACCAGCTCCAGGTCGATGGCATCGACCATCTGGACCGCGCCGCCATTCTCTCCCGCCTCAGTTCCGTCGCCGGCCAGCCCTTCAGCGAATTCAGCGTGGCCGTCGACCGCGACACCATCCTTGCCCAGTACTTTGACAAGGGCTTTCCCGGCGCCACGTTCGAATGGAGCTACCAGCCCTCTGCCGATCCCCATCGCCTCGACCTTCACTACGTGGTCCACGAAGGCCAACCGGAATTCGTCCGCCAGGTGCTCACCAATCCGCTCGCCCACACCCGTCCCAGGCTCGTCAATCGCAACCTGACTCTTAACCCCGGCGATCCACTCTCTCCCACCGAGGTCACCGAGACCCAGCGCCGCCTTTACTCGCTCGGCGTCTTCGCCCGCGTCGACGCCGCCATTCAGGACCCCGATGGCTCGACCGACGACAAATACGTCCTCTACCAGATGGAGGAAGCCCGCCGCTTCTCGCTCGCCGCCGGCGTTGGCGCACAGCTCGGCCGCATCGGGGGCTGCAGCAATTGCCTCGATGCCCCCGCCGGCGCCCCCGGCTTCTCACCGCGCGTCTCTCTCGATCTCACCCGCAGCAACCTCTGGGGCATCGGCCACAGCATCAGCCTGCGCACGCGCGTTTCCACCCTCGATCAGCGCGCCCTCCTCAACTATTCCTGGCCGCGCTTTCAGGGCTCCGACAACCTCAACGTCTCCTTTACCGGCCTGTTCGAACACTCGCGCGACATCCGCACCTTCGACTTCACCCGCGAGGAAGCCGCCGCCCAGCTCTCCCAGCGCTTCACCAAAGCCACCACCCTCTTCTATCGCCTGGCCTACCGCCGCGTCGCCGTCACCGATCTCAAGATCACTCCCTTCCTCATCCCGCAGCTCTCCCAGCCCGTTCGTGTCGGCATCGCTTCCATTAACCTCGTCGAGGACCGCCGCGACGATCCCGTCGATCCCCACAAGGGCCTTTACAATACCGTCGATCTCGGCCTCGCCGAACATGTTCTCGGCTCGCAGCGCGACTTCGCCCACGTCCTCGTCCGCAATGCCACTTACCACCCCATCGGAAAGCGTTTGGTCTTCGCCCGCAGCACCGAAATCGGCGATATCGCTTCCTTCCACTACTTCGGCGATCCAGTCGACGCCATCCCCCTCGCCGAGCGTTTCTTCGGCGGCGGCGGCAACTCCGACCGCGGCTTCCCCGAAGACCAGGCCGGCCCCCGCGACACCGCTACCGGCTTCCCCCTCGGCGGCAACGCCCTCTTTTTCAACCAGCACGAGCTTCGCTTCCCCTTGATCGGCGACAACATCGGCGGCGTCCTCTATCACGACATGGGCAACGTCTATTCCTCCTTCGACCACATCACTTTCCGCACCAGCCAGCACGGCGTCCAGGACTTCGATTACATGGTCCACGCCGTGGGCTTCGGCCTCCGCTATCGCACCCCCGTCGGCCCGCTCCGCGTCGACCTCGGCTACAGCATCAATCCGCCTTACTTCTACGGCTTCAAGGGAACCCAGGACCAATTGCTCGTCGCCGGCGTCAACCCCTGTCCCGCGCCCGCCGGCTCGCCCTATTCGTGCGTGGTCCAAAACGTCAGCCACTTCCAGTTCTTTTTCTCCATAGGACAGACCTTTTGAGGCAGAATACTCACCTCCGGATCCGAGCCGCGAACGTAAGAGAGCGGTTGCTGCGGAGTACGAGCGCGTGGTTGCGAAACGGTGTACTGAGACACGCATTCGCCGCCTTCTTGTTCGCCTTCGTCGCGCACGCCGAGATCATCGATAGAGTCGCCGTCTCCGTCGGCAATCGCGTCATCACCACCAGCGACATCGATCGCGAAATCCGCGTCGTCTCCTTCCAGCAGCGCGTCCCCCCGGCCTTCGACGCCGCCACCCGCCGCTCCACCGCCGATCGCATGGTCGAGCAGAAGCTGATCCGCCGCGAGCTCGAAAGCAGCAGCTACCCCGTCCCGGCCCAGTCCGATATCGAACCCGCCGAAGCTGAGTTCAAGAAACAGAATTTCCCCAGCGACGACGCCTTCCGCCGCTCCCTCGCCGATTACGGCATCACCGAACAGGATTTCCTCGACGAACTCCTCTGGCAACGCACCCTCCTGCTCTTCATCGAAATCCGTTTCCGCCCCGGCGTACAGGTCTCCGACTCGGATATTCAGGATTACTTTCACACCGTCGTCGAGCCCGCCGCCACCGCCGCGCACCCCGGCCAACCCATCGCGCTGGAGGATTACCGCGACCGCATCGAAGTGACTCTCACCGGCCAGCGCGTCGATCGCCAGGTCGATACCTGGCTCAGGGAAGCCCGCCAGCGCACCGAGGTGGTCTTCCATCCGGAGGCTTTCCAGTGAGCCGCAAGCGCATCTTCGGGATTCTGGCTCTATGCGCCGCCGCGCTGCTCCTGGTTTGCGCCGTGGTCGTCTTCTTCGCCATCCGCAGTCCATGGTTCTACCGCCAGGTGCGCGCCCGCATCGTTTCGACCGTCGAAGATGCCACCGGCGGCCGCGTCGAAATCGCCGCATTCAGCTTCGACTGGAGCGGCTTCCGCGCCCAGGTCGATGGATTCACCCTGCACGGCACCGAGCCCGCCGCCGATCCTCCGCTGTTCCACGCCGATTCCATCGCCCTCGGACTCAAGATCGTTTCCATCCTCAAGCGCGACGTCGATATCCGTTACCTGGAAGTCGATTCCCCCCGCGTTCGCCTCATCATCGGCCCCGATGGCCGCACCAATATCCCCGAGCCCAAGGTCCGCGCCAAAAATCCCCGTCCGCCCGTCGAGACTCTGCTCAAACTCGCTATCGGCCGCTTCGCCCTCCAAAACGGAATCTTCGAAGTTGTTTCGCGCGGTCAAATCCCCTTTGAGGCCCGCGGCGGCAACCTGCAAGCTGCCTTTCGCTATGACCCGGCCGGTCCTCGCTACCCCGTCGACCTCTCCGTTCAGCCCCTCGATCTCCATTGGGCTGGCTACACGCCGCTCCCGCTCGGCGTCACTCTCGCCGCCACTCTCGAACGGAATCGCATCGGCTTGGGGCCTGCTGTCATCACCACCGGCCGCTCCCGCGTGGAGCTATCCGGCGCGCTTGAGAACTTCGATGCGCCACGCTTGTCCCTCCGTTACTCCGCCTCCATTGCCGTCGCCGAAGCCAGCCGCGTGTTGCGCATTCCCGAACTGCAGCAGGGCGCCGTGCAAGTCTCGGGCGCCCTGGCCTGGAACGGCGCGCAGTCTTTCTCTCTGACCGGCCAAGTCCACGGCTCCGGTCTCGATTACTCCGATGCCACCATCCGGCTCCGCGGCTTTCAAGCCGCAGGCTCGCTTGCCGCCGGCCCTCAAGGTGTCGATCTCAACGGCCTCCAGCTTTCCGGCAAGTACGTCACCGGCCTCAGCCAGGCCCAGGTCGATGCCCGCATAGCAGGCGTCTCTCTGCGCGGTCCCGTGCTCACCCTGCGCGACGTCGCGCTCTCCACGTTCGGCGGCAGTTTTCACGGCGACGCCCGCGTCCTCAACCTAGAGAACTACTCCGTCTCTGGTGAGATCGTGGGCTTCCAGGCCCGTCCCGTGGTAGCCATGTATAGCGCCCCGCACCTGCCCTGGGACGCCCGTGTATCCGGCGCCGTCACCCTCGCCGGCTCCTTCAAGCGCGCCACCGCATTGCGCGCCTCCGCCGAACTCTCGCTTGCGCCCGCTCTTCAGGGCGCTCCTGTCCACGGCCAGCTCAATCCCGTTTATGAAGCCGCCGGCCGCACGCTTTCGCTCAGCCACTCCAGCCTCTCCCTGCCTTCTTCGCACGCGGAATTCTCCGGCGCTATCCGTCCCGGCCCGGGCAACCAGTTGCATGTTCGCCTGGAAACCCGCGATCTCGACGACCTCCTGCCCGCGCTCGGCTCGACCGCGGCATCTTTGCCCGCCAAACTCACCGGCACGGCTTTCTTCGACGGCGCCGTCACCGGCAACCTCGACAGCCCCCACGTCGCCGGCCACGTTCGCGTCACCGGCGCCGAATACCAGGGCGAAAACTTCGAGGCCTTCGCAGCCGATGCCGAAATCTCTTCCGATACGTTTCACGTCCGCAACGCCACCGCCGCCCGCGGTCCTTTGCGCGCCCAATTCCAATTGACGCTCGGCATTCACGATTGGGAGGCCCACGACGAAACCAGTCTTACCGCCTCCGCCTCCGCGCGCGGCGCCGCTCTCGCCGACATCGCCCAACTGCTCGATATCCCCGAACTTCCGCTCACCGCTACCACCGCCGGCTCCGCCCAAATCTCCGGCACAGTCGGTGAACCCGTGGTGGCTGCCGATTTCACTCTGACTCGCGGCAAAGTGCGGGACGAACCTTTCGACCGCTTCACCGGCCACTTAGCCTATACCTCCGGCTCCATCGAGATCACCGCCGGCCAGCTCGAAGCCGGCGCCAAGCGCGCTTCGCTCACCGCCGCCTACCACCACCCGCCCGGCCACTACCGCAACGGCCACATCCACTTCGACGTCTCGACCAACCCCATGCCGCTCGCCCAGATCTCGGTCCTGCTGGCCGAGTACCCCACCGTTCGCGGGACCTTGCAGGCCACCGGCTCCGGCGATATCGACGTCTCATCCGATGCCCAGGACAACGCCGTCTATCGCCTCGCCGCCCTCAACGCCTCGCTCACCGGCCACAGCCTGCAAATCACCGATCTGGCCTTCGGCGATGCCCACCTTTCCATCTCCTCCGAAGGTGGCATAGCCCGCGTGCACTATGAATCCAACATCGCCAAATCCGAAATCCGCGGCTCCGGCGAGTGGCGTCTGGAAGGCGACTATCCCGGCAGCGCCACCGTTGATTTCTCCCAAGTCAATCTCGCCCACCTCCGCAATTGGATCCAACCCTCCACCGCGGCCGAAGCCGCCTCCTTCGCCGGCTCCGCCCGGGGCCATCTGCGCATCGATGGCCCCCTGCTCCAGTTCCGCAATCTCAAGGCCCAGCTCACCATTCCGGAATTTCACCTTGGTCCTCCGCCTTCGAGCGGTCTGCCGGCCGGCGCCGGCGTCCTCGAAAACTCCGGTCCCATCGTCATCACCCTGGCCGGCGACTCCGTCAGCATCGAGAGCGCCCGCCTGGTCGGCCGCTCCACCGCGCTCACCGTCACCGGCAAGGTCCAGTTGCGCGACAAGAATCCGCTCGACCTGCGCGTCAATGGCGCTATCGATCTGGCTCTCTTGCACGACCTCAATCCCGATTTTGAATCCTCCGGCGTGCTCACTGTCAACGCCGCCGTCCGCGGCTCCTTCGATTCCCCTCAAATTACCGGCCGCACGGAATTTCAGAACGCCGCTTTCGGCATTGTCGGCGTCCCCAACGGCATCTCCGCCGCTAGTGGCGTCATAGCCTTCACCAAAGAGCGCGCCAACATTCAGAGCTTCACCGGCCAGACCGGCGGCGGCCAGATCTCCCTCACCGGTTTCGCCGGCTTTGGCGCCGGCCCCGTGATCTTCCGCCTGCACGCCCGCGCCCGTCAGGTGCGGGTCCGCTATCCCGAGGGCGTCTCCACCGTCGCCGATGCCGACCTCGATTTCACCGGCTCCTCCGATCGCAGCACGCTCTCCGGTTCCGTCACCATCGTGCGCACCGCCTTCAATCCCGAATCCGATTTCAGCTCCCTGCTCGCCAAGTCCGCCGAGCCTGTCCAGACCGCTTCCGCCCGCACCGGTCTCCTGGGCGGCCTCAATTTCGACGTCCAGATCAACACTGCTCCCGATATCCAGTTTCAAAGCTCGCTCACCCAGGACGTGCAAATGGAAGCCAACCTCCGCCTGCGCGGCACCTTCAGCGACCCCGCCATCGTCGGTCGCATCAACATCAACCAGGGTGTGGTTGCCTTTTTTGGAACCCGCTACAACCTCACCCAGGGCACGGTCTCTTTCTTCAACCCCGTGCGCATCGATCCCATCCTCGATATCGATCTCGAAACCAAGGCCCGCGGCATTGACGTCACCCTCAATATTTCCGGCCCCTTCGATAAGCCCAACCTCACGCCGCGCTCCGACCCGCCGCTCCAGTTCAACGAAATCGTCGCCCTGCTGGCTACCGGCCGCACACCCACATCCGACCCCACCATGCTTACGCAGCAGAGCACCGCGCCCCAATCCTGGCAGCAGATGGGCGCATCCGCCCTGCTCGGTCAGGCCATCGCCAGCCCCGTTGCCGGCCGCCTGCAGCGTTTCTTCGGAGTCAGCCAGTTGCGCATCGACCCCACTCTCCCCGGCGTGGAAAACAACCCGCAAGCCCGTCTCACTTTGGAGCAGCAAGTCACTCCCGAGATCACCTTCACCTACATCACCAACGTGACGCAAAGCAACCCGCAGGTGGTCAGAGTGGAATGGGCCTTCGCCAAGCAATGGTCGGTAGTCGCCCTGCGGGAAGAAAATGGCCTGTTCGGCCTCGACTTCTTCTTCAAGAAGCGCTTCTGACTCCGAGTAGGACAGACCATCGCCTTGCGTGGTATGTCGGGTTTCGCCAACACGCCGCTGCTCAACGGACGACATGAGCCGATCGTCTGTTTGAATGTATAAGGGCGCAGATGAAGAAGGGTTCTCCTGAAGGGTACAATGCCGAGACCGGCTTAGCAGAGCCGGCTCAGAAACCTCAATCAGGAGAACCCAATGAACGTCAACCACTATATCGGATTCGATGTCCACAAGAAAACCGTCAGCTACTGCGTGAAGATTGCCGACGGGGCGATCGTCGAGGAGGGCAGGCTGCGGGCCACGCGCCAGGTGTTGAAGGAGTGGGCGCAGAAGCGCACAGAGGCATGGCACGGAGCGATGGAAGCCACGCTGTTCAGCGGCTGGATTTACGATGTGCTGAAGCCGTTTGCGGCCGAACTGCAGATGGGGCACCCAGCAATGATGAAAGCCATCGGGGCGGCCAAGAAGAAGAACGACAAGCTGGATGCGCGGAAAATCGCGGACCTGGTGCGCTGCAATCTGTTGCCAGCGTGCTACGTGGCACCGCCGGAAATCCGCGAACTACGGCGGATGCTGCGCTACCGCAGCGTGGTGGTGGCGCAGGCGGTGCGCATGAAGAACAAGATGAGCGGGCTGCTCATGGAAGTGGGTGCGGAGTACAGCAAGAAGCGACTGCACGGGAAGAAATATTTCAGCGAGTTGATGGGCCAGTTGGAAGAGGTACCAGGATCGGTGAAGGATATGCTGCGGCTGAGTCGGGGTGCGCTGGAGATGTTCGAGACGACGCAGCGGCAACTGCTGGAGCGGCTGCAAAAAGAGCCTCTGCTGACCAAACGGGCGAAGCTGCTGCAGAGCATAGGCGGAGTGGGCGAGGTGACGGCGCTGACTTGGGCGTTGGAAATCTGCGACCCGCTGCGGTTCCATTCGATTGGCGATGCGGTGAGTTATTGCGGGCTGACTTCTGCGTTGGACTCATCGGCCGACAAGCAACAGCGGGGGCCGATCTCGAAGCAGCGCAACGCTCACTTGCAAACGGTGCTGATCGAGGCGGCAAAGTTGGCACCGCGGTGGAACCCGCAACTGGCAGCGATCCACGAGCGGGAAGCCCAGCGCGGCCACCGCAATCGGGCGACCCTGGCGGTGGCACGCAAGCTGGTGGCCTATCTGCTGGCGGTGGACAAATCCGGAAAACCGTTCCAAATCCGCACTCCGGCAACCGTAGCACAGGAGGTGGAAACCGCGGCCTAAAAACCCGAAACCCGGGGTTCACGGTCCGCCCCCCTTTCCCTGCACCGTCGATTATAGGGAACAGGAGCCGGTGGTCCAGGGTTCGCTCCGCCGCGCCAAAGTACGGCGCGCCCTTGACCACCGGCTCCTGTTCCCAAGAAAACCTGCTGAGAAGAGGGAAAGGGGGACCTTGGGACTTCTCCTACGCCGGGAGCTGTCCTTCCGCGCACCGATTTGTCAGCGATCCGCCGGCCGTTCCTCGCCTAGGTAGGACTGCACGACAGAGGTCTTCCTCCCGATGTGCCACTTCGTCTGTTTCGAGGCCGGCCGGTTTCACTCAGATTCAATCTTCGTGGACGGCTCTATGCTGTTCCCGCAAATGGATATCTGGTCACGCTGATGCGTTGGCCCAATCCCCAACGGATCCAAAACGACAAATCAGAGCAACCGTCAACCCATCGGCTGTCGCGCTTCAGGAAACCCTCCCGTCAAGTGCAGGGAGAGCTGCGTTTTCCCTTGACAAGTCCTTATCATGGATGTCCTACCATGACATTTATGAGCGATGCTGTCGCGGCGTCCGGTGAGAACCAGCTTCCACGCGGTTTTCGCGCGCCGCTCGCTCATCGTGCTGGTGGTGTTGCTGCTTGGGGAAACATCCATCAACTACATCGACCGCCAAGTGGTGTCGGTGCTGGCGCCCACCCTGCGCGCCGAATTCCACCTGAGCAACGGCCAGTACGCTGCCGTGCTCAATGCGTTCATGGCGACCTACGCGGTGGCCTACGCATTCGCCGGTTGGGTGCTGGATCGGTTGGGCGTCGGCCGCGGGCTGTCCCTCTCGGTGACGTGGTGGTCGCTCTCGGGCATGGCGACCGCACTCGCACGCGGCCCCTTCAGCCTGGGGATCTTTCGCAGCCTGCTGGCTGTCGGAGAATCCGGAGCCTGGCCCGCGTTTGCCAAGGCGGTCGCCATGTGGGTGCCCCCGGAGGGCCGCACGCTCGCCATGGGTGCATGCAACAGCGGTTCCAGTCTGGGGGCCATGATTGCGCCGCCGCTGGTGGCGTGGATCACGTACCGCGCGGGATGGCGCGCCGTCTTCGTGGCCACCGGCGCCATCGGGCTGCTCTGGGTGGCGGCGTTTCAAATCTTCCGGCGCCTTCATCCGGAAATGGAAATAGCCGAACTGGCGCCGGCGGGCGCCGCCACGCATGTGCGCTGGCCGGAACTCCTGGGCTACCGCCAGACCTGGGCCATCTTCTTCTGCCGCTTTCTGGCAGATCCCATGTGGTACTTCTTCGTGTTTTGGATTCCCGAATTCCTCACGCGCGAGCGCGGGCTGGACCTGGCGGCCATCGGCGCCGTGGCGTGGATTCCGTTTCTGGTGGCGGACATCTCGAACTTCGCGGGTGGCTACCTGGCTCTGCGCCTGCAGCGCGCCGGCTGGAGTGTCAACCGCACGCGCAAGACCATGATGACGGTGGCCGCTCTGGTGTCGCCGGTGGGAGCGCTGGCGGTCTTCGCGCACTCGCTGTTTTGGACCATGGCACTCATCTCCGTCGCCGTTTTCTTCTGGATGTTCTGGTCGATTGCGGTGCACACCCTGGCCGGCGATTATTTCCCGCCGCGCGCCGTCGCTTCGGCCTACGGCATCGCCGGAACTGGCTCGACCGCCGGTTCGGTGCTCGGCACCTGGGCTGTGGGCCGCACGCTGGATCTGACGCACAGCTACGCCCCGGTATTCCTGGGCATCGGACTGATAATGCCGGTAGCCTGGGTGGTGGGAATGGCGTTGATGAAGAAAGTGGAGCCGGTGGAGGGCCTGGAGTGAGTGCCAACCGAGTTGGGTTTACCCCGCCACCCTCACCAGCACCTTCCCCATCGGACCCTCGGCCAGCCGTCCGAACGCTTTGATCGCATCCGCGAACTCAAAAACGCTGTCCGTCACCGGCCGCTTGCCCACGCTATCCAACTGCTTCACGATCCGCTGCCACGCCCCTTGCGCCGAAGCGGCCGCGTAATCGCCCACTGCCACCCCGCCGATCCGATTCCTGCGGAAGAACAGCGTCCCGGTGTTGAACTCCGGCACCACGCCGCCGCTGCGGCCCACCACGCTGATCCGCCCGCCGTATCCCAGCGCGGCGACCACTTGGCTAAACAGCGCGCCGCCCACGGTATCCACCGCCAGGTCCACCTTGCGCGGCGCAATCGCCGCGGCCAGTTTCTTGCGCCAGTCCGCGTCCCGCGGGTCGAATACCAGGTCCGCACCGAGTTCCCGCAGCTTCGCGCCCTTCCCCGCGTTGCGCGAAAGCCCCGCGACCGTCAGGCCCATGGATTTCCCCAGCAGCACCGTAGCTACCCCCACGCCACCCGAAGCGCCCGTCACCAACAGCACCGAACCCGCGGCTGGCGGCGCCGGCGGTTCGCTCCACTGCGTCAGCGCCTGCCACGCAGTAAGGCATACCAGCGGCGCGCCCGCCATCTCTTCATTCGTCCAACCCGCCGGGACACGCGCCAGACAGTCTGCCGGCACGGCCACTTTCTCAGCCAGCGTTCCCCACACGTTCACGCCCACTTCGCATCTGAGAATGCCGGCGGTTTCTCCCACCCACGCCGGTTCCACACCAGGCCCCACGGATACCACGTCACCCACCGCATCGCGCCCCAAAATGTGCGGCAATGCCGGTTTCGCCGGGTACATCGCCCGGGCCAAAAAAGCATCGGCCGGGTTCAGTGCGGCGAACCGCACTCGCAGGACCACCTGTCCCGGCCCCGGCACAGGATCGGCCGCCTCACCCAACCGCAGTTTCTCTACGCCATCGTAGGAATCCATCAGCCATGCGCGCATACCATCATTGTCGCGCGGCTTTGATCGGGCCCCGTAATGCTTCAAAGTCCGGCCGCACCGTCGAGCCGCCCGGAAAACCGTGAAATAGACTCTTGTGTCTTTCTCGTTCTTCTACGCGCCCTGCCCGAACGGCATCAAGGCGCAATACCCGGGAGCGAACCGCTTGATCTTGCTGTTGCCGAAAACTACACTGACGATCTTTCGCACCGCAGAGCGCGGGTGATAGATAGGTCGCTAGCCCGCTTTTCTCAACAGGTTTCGTCGCGAGGCGCGTCAGAAGGCTGCGGATACGAGGCGCGCGCCGCTCAGCGCGCGCAGGCATACTTGAACGGTATGTCGAGCACGCTGAGCAAGCGCAACGAAGGAGACGCGGCCTGATCACGCGCCGCAGCAGAAAGCTGGTGAGAAATGCGGGCCGGGGGGTAGCAGTAGATTGCGCCGCGCCGGCACGAATCCCTATCTTCTGAAGCCGCAAGGTAGGCTTGGTTGCTGTTACATCTGCGGCAACCAGGGCTGAAACATTCTAAATTCTAACTTCTAACTCTTAGCTTCTGACTCCCATGTCCCGAAGGGACATCAAGGGCGAAGCCCTTGCTCGGTTAGTTCTCCTGGCAGGCCGCCCATATGGCGCGGACCTGGTTCAGTTCGTCCTGTGTAAAAAGATTCACCGACCGGAAAAGCCGATCGATTCTCTTGCGGTGGTGAGACCCGTCGAAGACCATCACGAAGCCCATCATGAAGACAATCGACCATAACGCACAGTAGTGTTCCATAGTTCAAGTCCTCCCCGC
The DNA here is from genome assembly GCA_963842505.1 of Bryobacterales bacterium. Classification (GTDB taxonomy): domain Bacteria; phylum Acidobacteriota; class Terriglobia; order Bryobacterales; family Bryobacteraceae; genus PALSA-129. The sequence goes on along the minus strand of CAWJGZ010000001.1, from coordinate 341,400 downwards.
GGGCTGTCCCGCCTCACCCATAGCCCTTAGCCCTTCCATCCTCCTTACGTGATTGGCGACCGCGCAGCCGACAAACGCGGTGGGACTTCCACCGCCGGAGCGGCCCGCCTTTCCATCAACAGAGAGCGCAGCCCACGTACCGAACGGCGGCTGTAGCTCTGTCCGTTCGGCGCCACGGGCTGCTGCCCGGTAGTCAGGTTCCTCAACCCAAACAAGGCCAGCTCGAAGCGGTCCTTCACTCCGGCCTTTTCAAACAGCCGCGAAAGATACACCTTCACCGTGCCTTCCGAAACCATCAGAGTAGCGGCGATTTCTTTGTTCTTCAGCCCTTGCGACAACAAGCTCACCAACTGGCCTTCGCGGTTCGTGAGAACTACCCGCCGCGCGTTCAGGAAGCTGTCCGTCAGGGCCTTCTCAAACCACAACTCACCCGCATACACTCTTTGCAGGCACTTCACCTGCAGTTCGGCCGGCAGTTGTTTGCGCAGAATGCCACGAATCCCCAGCCCCATGGCTTGAAACGCCAGCTCTGTGGAAATGGCCGTCACCCACAAAACGATGCTGGTGTCCGGCGCGGCTTGCTTCAGGTCGCTCAAGACGGCAAACGTGACCTCGGGGCTCAGATCCAACAGAAGAACCTCGGGCTTGCCGCTTGTTATTAGGTCCAGAAGTCCGGCTACGCTCCCACAAGACGGAAGCAAGTCGAAACCTTCCACATGGCGAAGCACCGACTCCAATCCCCTAGCCAGGATGGGTTCGCCGCTACATAAGAGTATCCGGGGCACGAGCACCTCCAGGAACGATCCGCTCCCTCCAGGGGACGCGCTGTTCCGTACTCGCATTGTCCAGCCGAATGATAACGCCGTACCAGTGCCAACGGTACCAGCCGAGTAATGTCTAATACACCCGATGTAAACTAAAGTTAGAAATCGGCCATTTCTACTTCGCCGGGTCTGCCGGTTTCGTAAACTTAGTGTCATCCACCGGGACGTTATCCTGCACCTCTTTGATTTGAATGGTGAAGCGCCCGTTGGGCCGCGCCAGTGTCCAGCGCAGCGGGAGCTTGACGCTATCAAATTCCTTGTAATCGGCGTAGTCAATCTGGACCGGCATCCGGCCCATCGAGTTAGCAGTGGTTCGAACCATGCGGAGCAGCAACCCCGACTGCTTGTCGAAGTACAGCCGCACCGCAATGCCGCCCGGCCTGGTTCCGCTCAGCACGTCGCAATCCACGCCGTTCACCTGTTCGGGACGGCCCCGGCGCAGTTGCGGAAAAATCTCCTTCAGGCGCAACGCCAGGGAGAATTCGGCGTCCAGCGCGGCGCCGCCGGCTTCGGCTTCCGACATTTCGCGCGCCGCGCCGCCCGTGCTGCCGGTCCACCCCACCGTTCCATCGAAGGCCGTCATGCTCTCGCGTGCCCCCATGTGTGAGATCGAGATGCGTTTGTTGGGAGCCTTGGTATACAGCTCGATGGGCGATTCCATTCCGCCCACCAGAATCGCGCCTTTCATGACCCGGCTGGTGATCTTCTTGATGGCGTCGGCGCCGCCCACGGCCATCAGATACTTGTCGGCGATCTGCTCCGGCGTGGCCGCCGCCGCGCCTGCCGGCGCTGCCGCTGCCGTGGCCGGCCGCACCGGCACGTCCGATTCCTGAACCGGAGGCGTGCTCACCGGGTTCGTCGACCCGCGGTGGCAGGAAAAACACGTCACCTGCAGCCTGCCCCGGAAGCTGTCTTGGTTGATCCCCAGGGTCATGGTGATCATCTCCCGCGCGGTCTTCTTGGGCCCCTTGTCGTCCGCTTCCGGCTTGCCCTGCACGTGGCAGAATTCGCAATCCACGCCCAGCGACACCGCAATGAACTGCATGGACGCTCCCAACTGGCCGGCGGGCGTTCCCTTCAGCGCGATGATGTTCTTGTATACTTGCTCCGCGGTCTTCACTTCGGCCGCCTGGCCGCGCGCCGGCGTCGTCGTGCAGACTACCGCCGCAATCGTCGAAGCGGCCAAAACAATCATGCCGGTGAACCGGCGCATAGCAATCCGGCGGGCCCTCTGAGCGTGCATTCGGATATCCCCTCGTCCTATGAATTGTACCCGATTCAAAGTGAATCGGCTGGCGGCAACGGGAGGACGTGAGATTTTTTGGTAGGAGAGGTGCTACTAATACTATTTTGAGGCGCCAGCTATGTTTCGATTTGATCAATTGATCCGCCGTGACATGATCATTCGCGATGTCAAACAGCTTCACCCTGAAACGATTCCGGTATTTGAGGGATTCCGTTTCAGATCGCCCTGCGACGACTGCGATATCGAATCCGTGGCGCGTAAGAACGGACTCAATGTTCTGGACGTAGTGGAAGCTCTCAATCAAGCCGCGTTCCAGTCAAAGGCAGACACCAAAAATGGAAGCAATTAAACCTCTCCGTAAGAAGAAAATGAAGCGCCACGGCAACCAGCCGCTGGATGTCTTCTTCTCCCCCAAGACGGTCGCCGTGATCGGCGCTACCGAAAACCCTGGCAGCGTCGGACGCACGGTGCTCTGGAACCTGGTGACCAGCCCGTTCGGCGGGACAGTCTACCCTGTGAACCCCAAGCGGCCCAGCGTCCTGGGAATCAAAGCCTACCCTTCGGTTGCGGACCTACCGGAGGAGGCGGATCTTGCCGTCGTCGTCACGCCACCGCCCAGCATTCCCGGAATCATCAAACAATGCGGAGAGCATGGCGTTCGCGGAGCGATTGTGATTTCGGCCGGCTTCAAGGAGATCGGCCCGGAAGGCGCCGCCCTGGAACAGAGGTTGCTGCAGGAAGCGCAGGCCGCCGGCGTCCGCGTGATTGGACCCAACTGCCTGGGCGTGATGAGCCCTCTCACTGGCCTCAACGCCACCTTCGCCACCACCATCGCGCGCCCCGGATCGGTTGCATTCATCAGCCAGAGCGGCGCACTGTGTACCGCCGTGCTCGACTGGAGCCTCAAGGAAATGGTGGGCTTCAGCGCATTCATTTCAGTCGGCTCGATGGTCGACGTAGGCTGGGGCGACATCATCTATCACCTGGGTAACGATCCCAAGACCCGCTCCATTGTCATTTACATGGAATCCATCGGGAACGCCCGCTCGTTCCTTTCGGCGGCGCGGGAAGTGGCGCTGAACAAGCCGATTATCGTCATCAAACCGGGTCGCTCGGCCGCGGCCGCCAAGGCCGCCGCGTCCCACACCGGCGCCCTGACCGGAAGCGATGAGGTGTTGGAAGCTGCCTTCCGGCGCAGCGGCGTGCTGCGTGTCAACAACGTCGCCGACCTGTTCTACATGGCCGAAGTGCTTTCCAAGCAGCCCAGCCCGCGCGGGCCGCGCCTCACCATCGTCACCAACGCCGGCGGCCCCGGCGTCCTCGCCACCGACGCTCTCATTACCGGCGGCGGAGAACTGGCCGAGCTGTCTCCCGCCACCTTGGAAGCCTACAATGCCGTGCTGCCGGCCACCTGGAGCCACAACAACCCGGTCGACATCATCGGAGACGCTTCTCCGGAACGCTACGCCAAGGCGCTTGAAATCGCCGCTGGCGATCCCAACAGCGACGGCATGCTGGTCATTCTCACCCCGCAAGCCATGACCGATCCCACCAAGATCGCCGAACAGCTCAAGCCAATGGCCAAACAGGAAGGCAAGCCGGTGCTGGCGAGTTGGATGGGCGGCGTCGATGTGGCCGCCGGCGAAGAGATCCTGAACCGCGCCAACATCCCCACTTTCCCGTACCCCGATACGGCCGCCCGCGCCTTCAATTACATGTGGCAGTACAGCTACAACCTGAAGTCGCTGTACGAAACGCCCGACATGCCGCAGGACTCGGCCGATTGGACCCCCGACCGCGCGCGGGTGGAGGACATCGTGCGCAAGTCGCGCGGCGAAGGCCGCACCATTCTGACGGAGTTTGAATCCAAGGAAGTGCTGCGCGCTTACGGCGTTCCCGTCGCCCAGACCATCATCGCCACGGACGCCGCAGCCGCGGTGAAGGCTGCCGACCAGATCGGCTACCCAGTGGTCCTCAAGATCTACTCCGAAACCATCACGCATAAGACCGATGTCGGCGGCGTGCAGTTGAACCTGGGCAGCCCCGAAGCTGTGAAGAAAGCCTTTGCGGCCATTCAGACGTCGGTTACTGAAAAGGTCGGCGCCCAGCACTTCCAGGGCGTCACCGTCCAACCCATGGTCAAGTTCAAGGACGCCTACGAGCTGATCATCGGCGCCAGCCTCGATCCCCAATTCGGGCCCGTGCTGCTGTTCGGCACCGGCGGGCAACTGGTGGAAGTCTTCAAAGACCGCGCCTTGGCGTTGCCGCCCTTGAACACCACGCTGGCGCGCCGCATGATGGAGCAGACCAAGATCTACAAGGCCCTGAAAGGCGTTCGCGGCCGCAAGCCGGTCGACCTGCAGGCGCTCGAAGTGCTACTAGTGCGTTTCAGCGCGCTGGTGGCCGAACAGCGCTGGATCAAGGAAATCGACATTAACCCGCTCCTGGTTTCCCCCGACGGTTTGATCGCTCTGGACGCGCGCGTGGTGGTCCACGGACCGGAAGTCGAACTCGACCAAGTCCCCAAGACCGCCATCCGCGCCTATCCGGCCCGCTACGTCTCGCCGTGGACCATGAAGGACGCCACCGAAGTGACCATCCGACCCATCCGGCCCGAGGATGAGCCGGCCATGGTGCGCTTCCATGAAACGCTTTCCGAACGCAGCGTCTACCTGCGTTATTTCCACCTCATCAATCTCGAGCAGCGCACCACCCACGAGCGTCTGACGCGCATCTGCTTCATCGACTACGACCGTGAAATGGCGTTGGTGGCCGTGCGCCGCAATCCGCAAACCGGCGAAAGCGAGATCCTCGCCGTAAGCCGCCTGGTCAAGATCCTCGGCACGCGCGAAGCCGAGGTGGCCGTGCTGGTCAGCGACCAGTGGCAAGGCCGCGGCTTAGGCAAGGAGCTGCTCGGCCGCCTGCTGACCGTGGGCGCAGACGAGAAACTCGCCAAACTGACCGCCGGGATTCTGCCTGACAACCGGGCCGTGATCCGCATCTGCGAGGAACTCGGCTTCGCGATGAAGTACTCAGACGAAGACGAAATGATGAAAGCCGAGTACACCCTATAGCGTCCCTATAGCGCGCGCCGCCGCTGAAATGGGACGGCCGATCCTGGCCGCATCCGGTTTCAGCCGGCTGTTTCCATAGTGGGGCAGGCGGTGCCCGCCTGCCCTTTACTCCCGTCCCGCATATAACTCCGCGATCTCTTCCTTGAAGTTCTCAAGGGCGCGCACGCGCCGCAACTTCATGGTAGCCGTCAGCTCGCCGGCTTCAATCAAGAAATCGCGCGCCAGAATGCGGTGCTTGCGCACCTGTTCGAATGGCGCAAGCTGGTTGTTGACTCGCGTCACCGCTTTGCGGATTTCCGCCACCACCGGAGGCGCGGTGGCCAGTTCCGCGCTGGGGCGGCTCTTCCATTCGTCCATTCCTTTGAGCGCCCGCGCCGCCGCCGGGTTGAAAGTGATCAGCGCGGTAAGGTAAGGTAGCCGGTCGCCGATCAGCAGCACCTGGCTGACAATCGGTTCCATCTTGAACAGGCTCTCCACGCGCGAAGGATAGATCTTCTTGCCGGTGGAGGAAACAATCAGCTCTTTCTTGCGCCCGGTGATGAAAACATACCCGTCGTCATCGGCGTGGCCCACGTCGCCGGTATGCAGCCAACCGTCGCGCAGCACTTCGGCGGTAGCGCCCGGGTCGTTCCAGTAACTGGAAAACAGGCATGGGCTCTTGATCAGGAGTTCGCCGTCTTCGGTGAAACGGACCTGGACGCCGGGGAGCGCCTTGCCGATGCTGCCGGGCTTGGGACGATCAATCGGGTTGAGCGTGGCCACCCCGCCTTCGGTTAATCCGTAGCCTTCCACCAGCGGCATGCCGATAGCTTCATAGAAATCGGCCAGGTCTTTGCTCAGTGGCGCGGCGCCCGATGCGGCCACCCGCAAGCGGCCGCCGAACCGGCTGCGGATCTTCTGGAACATCAGCCGGTCGGCCGTACCTAGCGGGATCCGGATGTACCACGGCACGGGTGTGCCGTTGTGCCGGTAGCGGGCCGCCGCCAGGCCCAGCCCCAGCGCGGCGTAGAACGCCTTGCGCGCCAGCGCCGGGCGCTTGCGCAGTTCAGTGCACACCGTGGAATAGATACGCTCCCACATGCGCGGTGGTGCCAGCAGCAGGGTGGGCCGCACCGTGCGAATCTCCTGCGGCAATTGCAGCAGGCTCTCGGAGAACGTCACCGGCATGCCCGCGGGAATCGGCAGGAATTCCACCACCACGCGCTGCGCGATGTGCGCCGAGGGCAGGAAAGCTATCGTCGAATCTCCCGGTCCCAGCGGCAGCGCGGCCGGCCCCATGGCGATGTTGGCGCAGATCGCCTGGTGGGCCACCACCGCCATCTTGGGTTCACCGGTGGCGCCGGAAGTGAGGTACAGCACGGCCGGATCGGCCGGTTCCGGGGCGTCTGGTGCATCTCCGCGCTCGAGCGCCGCGCGGCCCATGGCGCGCAGTTCTTCCAGCGTGAGCGCCCCTTCGGCCCGCCCGGTAAGCAGAATCCAGTGTTCCACCGGCGCGGCGCGCAGCGCCGCGAAGACCTTGGGATTTTCCACGAAAACCGCCCGCGCCCCGGCGGCTTCCAGGTTGTGCAGCAGGTCCTTGGGCGGATAGCTGGGATACAGAGCGGCCGCAATCGATCCGTTCGACATGATGCCCAGGTCGGCCAGGTAAAGCTCCAGGCGCGTTTCCGAGTTTAGCGCCACCACGTCGCCCTTGCCTATGCCGAGCGAGCGCAGGCCCAGCGAGATCTCCTGTACCGCCTGGAAGTACTGACTCCAGGACAGCGTGAGGTAACCGCCGCCGGCAGGCTGCCGCAGCGCGGGGAGATCGCCATAACGCCGCGCGGCTTCTTCGAGTACCTGGTACAGGGTGCGAGAGGGCACTCCCAGCAATTTAACACGGGTGATCCATTGGTATTCCGCACTCGGATGGTTGGATTCACCGCAGAGACGCCGAGGCGCGGAGAAACCGAAGAGGATACGATATGACGCTTAGATTTCTCGGTCTTCTCTGCGCCTCCGCGCCTCCGCGCCTCCGCGTTGACCCTATACGCTGACCACCGGGCAAGGCGATTCCCGGATAATGGCGTACGCATTGGTGCGCAGGCGGCCGAACACGCCGGCGGCTGAGCCGCGGCCGATCACCAGCACATCCGCGGAGAGGCGTTTGGCGGCGGCGCAGATCTGGCGCGAAGGCTCGCCCGATTCCAGATCCAGTTCGGCGGTGGTGGCGCCCACATGGCTGCGCAGACGGTCGAGGGCGTCTCCGGCGGACGATCGCAGTTGCGGGTCGCAAGCGGTCGCGTGGAACAGCGTGAGGCGCGCGTCAAACTCCCGCGCAAAGTGCGCCGCCCACGCCAGCGCTTTGCCGCTTTGCGGACCCAGATCCACCGCGCATATCACGTGGTGGAAGGGCGCAGCCACCGTGACGGGAGTTTCCGCAAGGTGCGTTCCGGTCCACACCGGGCAGTCCGCGTCGTGCAAGACCTTGGCCGTATTGGAACCCAGAATATAGCGCCGGAACGGACCATACCCGTGGGTGGGCATAATGATGAGGTCGGTCTGTTCGCCATGCGCGTAATTGACAATGGTGGTGGCGGGGTCGCCTTCCAGCACCACGCGCCGCGCGTTCAGACCGTCGAGTTCCGCGGCCATAAAGCCGTCGAGTTCCAGGGTGGCCTGCTGCGCGCGGTCGCGGCACAGTTCGGCTAGCATGGACCCGGCGGCATCCGCCGCGCCAAATTCGCATTGCGGCGGCACCAGTACATGCAGCAGGGTGAGCTCGGAGCCAAAATGGCAGGTCAGCGAACGGGCACAATGGACCGCGCCGGCGGAGCGTTCGGAAAAGTCCACCGGCAAAAGAACGCGTGCGCAGAAATCCATATCACGCCCCCTACGATTAGGATAAACCGATTCTCAAATCAAAAATTCAGCACGAAGACGCGAAGCAGATAGAAGGAACGGCCGCGCGCCTCGGCGGCGAATTCTTCTTCTTCCCCCAAAAATCACCGCCGTCTTCTTTGGTTTTCGCCGATAGGTAGAATAGGATAGAATCGGACTCTGATCTTGCCGGCAAGCACTCCCATCGCGGTGCGGCGGAAGGGCGCGTATGTGCTCCTCGAAGCCGCTCTGCCCGAGCGGCCCGTTGAGACCATTGGCGTGCTTCTGGTGGATCCGGCCGCGGACCGCGTCTGGGTGCGCCTGCGGCGAAGCTATGAGGGCATCGCGTCGCCCGAAGACGCCGAGGTCCTGGAAGCGCTTGAAGCAGACATTCGTTCGCGCTCGGCGGAAATGGGAGCGGAAGCGTTTCTCGCCTGGCTGGAGGACTCGCTCTCCAACGCCGTGCGCGTCAGCGAGCGCCAGAGTGTGGACGTGGACGCCTTCTCGCGCGTCGTGGAGCGCCTCTTCAACGAGCACGTCGAAAAGATCGACGTCCAGCCCTTCCACACGCACGTGCCGCTCTACAGCTTGCGGGCAGCCGCGGGCAGTCTGGGCGAAGAAATGGAATCGGCCGCCGAGGATTGGGTGCCGGCCCCCGAAGGCATGCGGCTCGCGCCGGATCTCTTCGCGGCCCATGTGGTGGGCCATTCCATGGAGCCGCGCATTCCCGATGGCAGCCTGAACCTGTTCCGGCTGCACCCGGCCGGCTCGCGCCAGGGAAAGATTCTGCTGATCCAGCGTTTCGGCGTCACCGATGAAGCCGCGCGCTACACCGTCAAGAAATATACCAGCAGGAAGATTTACAGCGATGAAGACCAGTGGCGGCACGAGCGCATTCGCCTCGAGCCGCTGAACCCCGCGTACCAGGCCTGGGACGTGGAGCCGCAGGATTTTGCCGTGGTCGCCGAATGGTTGCGCGTCCTCGAGTGAAGCTCGCCCGCCTGCTGGTCGATTGGTACCGCAAAGACCATCGCGATCTGCCCTGGCGCCGCACTTCCGAACCCTATCGCATCTGGGTTTCGGAAATCATGCTGCAGCAGACCCGCGCGCAGGCGGCCATCCCGTATTACGAGCGCTTCCTCGCGCGCTTTCCCACCGTGGAAGCCCTGGCGGCGGCCTCCGAGGAAGAAGTGCTGGCGCTGTGGAGCGGCCTGGGATATTACTCCCGCGCTCGCAACCTGTGGCGCGCGGCCTGGCAAGTGGCGCGGGCGGACGCCTTTCCCTGCGAGTACCAGGCCATCCGCGCTCTCCCCGGCGTGGGCGATTACACCGCCGCGGCCATCGCCAGCATCGCTTTCGGCCTGCCGCATGCGGTGGTGGATGGCAACGTGATGCGCGTGGTGGCGCGCTTCCAGGCGGATTCCGGCGACATCGCTTCGGCGCGCACGCGCCGGCGCTTTCGCGCCATCGTCCAGGCGTGGCTCGACCCGCAGCAACCGGGCGCCTTCAACCAGGCCCTCATGGAGTTGGGAGCTACCGTGTGCCTGCCGAAAAAACCGTTGTGTCCGGTCTGCCCGCTCCAGGCCTGCTGTCTCGCGCGCCAGCAAGGCATCGTCGCGCAATTGCCGGTGAAGCTGCGAAAGACCGAACCCGTCGAGATCGCCGCCGTGCTCCTCTTGGTGCGCAATCGCGGACGGGTGCTGTTGCGGAGAACCGAAGCCGGTGCGCGTCGCATGGCTGGTTTCTGGGAACTACCGTCGCCCGGCCAGTTGCCCGGCGCGCGCATCGGCAAGGATCTCGGTGTATTCCGCCACACCATCACGCATCATCGCTACACCTTCACGGTAAAGGCGGCCGCGGGCCCAGCAGCCGGCCCGGAGTTCGCCTGGTTCTCTTCCGCGCAGTTGGCGGCAATTCCTCTGAGCACCACCGCCCGCAAGGCCTTACGCTTTGCCATGCAACCGGCGGCCGGCAGGGTGCGGTAAGCCGCGTCGTTGGGCTGCCGGTGAGAAATGCCGGGGCAGCCCGTCGCGGTACCATAACTCGGTGGAGCAAATCGGGCTGGAGTTCGGCTTTGAACCGCCGCCGCGGCGCGTCTTTTCCGTCGGCGAGTTGAATCGCGCCATCGCGGCGCTGCTCGGCGCGGAGTTCTCGGATGTCTGGGTTTCCGGCGAAATCTCCGGCTTGAAGCTCGCGTCCAGCGGCCATTACTACTTCACCCTCAAGGAGACCGACGCGCAGTTGAAATGCGTGGCCTTCCGCTCCTCGCACCGCTATTGGAAATTCAAACCGCAGGACGGCCTGGCCGTTCTGGCGCGCGGCCGCGTGGACGTCTATGAAGTGCGCGGCGAATACCAGCTCCTGGTGGACTTGCTGGAACCCCAAGGCTTGGGCGCGCTGCAATTGGCCTTCGAGCAGCTCAAGAAGAGGCTGGCCGCTGAAGGGCTGTTCGCGGCGGAACGCAAACGCGCGCTGCCACGCTTTCCGCGCCGCATTGGCATTGTCACCTCGCCGCGCGGCGCCGCCATCGCCGACATGCTCAAAATTCTCTCCCGGCGTTTTCCCGGCCTGCACATCCGCGTCTTCCCCGCCCAGGTGCAAGGCGAGGGTTCGGTGGAGGAGGTCTGCCGCGGCATCGAGTACTTCAGCGCCAGCCGGTGGCCGGACGTCGTGATCGTGGGCCGCGGCGGCGGGTCGCTCGAAGATCTCTGGACCTTCAACGAAGAGGCCGTGGCGCGCGCCATCGCCGCCTGCGCCGTGCCCGTGGTTTCGGCGGTGGGGCACGAGACGGATATCACCATTGCCGATTTTGTGGCCGACCTGCGCGCGCCCACGCCTTCGGCGGCGGCTGAAATGGTGGTTCCGTCGCGCGCGGACTTGCTGGAGCGGATCGCCTCGTCGCGGGCGGCCGCGGCACAAGCGGTTCGCTATCGCCTCGCGATGTTGGAGAGGCGCTTGCGCCAGCAAGGCGTCGAACCGGCCTTGGCCGCGCTGCACCGCCGCGTGGGCCGGGGATTGCAGCGCATCGACGAGCAGGAATATCGGCTGCGCGAATGGGTGCGCGCCGCGCTCGGTCGGCGCGAACGCCGCCGCCGCGCTCTTGATCTCGAGCTCCGCCGCTTCGATGCGCGGCCGCGCCTTGCTGCCGCCCGCCGCAGCATGGAAACAGCCCAAAGCACGGCGGTGCAGATCGTGCGTCTGGCCTTGGCACGCCGCCGAAACGCTCTCGATCGGTGTGCCGCCAAGCTCTCCCAGTTGAGCCCGCTGCAGGTTCTGGAACGCGGCTATGCGATTGTCTCCAACCAGCGGGGAATCGTGAAAGACGCAGCCGCCGCGCCAGCCGGATCGGGCATCCACGTCCGCCTGGCCAAAGGCGAACTGGACGCCGTGGTGGGAAGCTAAATCACCCGCAGGTCTTTGCTGGTGGGGGTGAGGATCTCGCAGCCTTTTTCGGTGACTACAACGGTGTCTTCGATACGGATGCCGCCGAAGTCTTCCAGGTACACGCCGGGTTCGATGGTGATGGCCATGCCGGGCTGCAGGCGGCCCGGGTCGCTCCTGCCGAGACGCGGCGGTTCGTGGATTTCCAAGCCGAGGCCGTGGCCGGTGGAGTGGATGAACGCATGATCGAGGCCATGGCGCGCGAGCGCCTGGCGCGCGGCGGCATCCACGCGGGCGGTGCGGGCCCCGGCGCGGACGGCGTCGATAGCCGCCAATTGCGCTTCTAGCACGGCGCGGTACGTGCGCTTCACTTTGGCGGTGGGAGTTCCCAAGTACAACATGCGGGTCATGTCGCTCGCATAACCGTCTTCGAGGGCGCCCATATCGATCACCACGAGTTGGCCGGGCTGGAGACGCGCGGCGGTGGGTTGGGCGTGGGGCAGCGCCGAGCGGACGCCGGCGGCGACGATGGTCTCAAACGACGGCTTTTCCGCGCCCAGGCGGCGCATGCGGTATTCCAGCTCGGCGGCGAGGTCGCGCTCGGTGATGCCGGCGTGGACGTGCGACACGGTTTGTTCGAAGGCGCGCGAGTTGGTGAGAACCGAGCGGCGGATGCGGTCGATTTCGGAAGGCGACTTGACCATGCGCATCTGTTCCACCGAGCCGCCGGCCGCTACCAGCGACGCTTTGGCGGGCAGGCGTGATTCGAGCGAACGGAAGGCTTGGCAGCTCATGAGCGCCGGCTCATAGCCGATGCGTTTGACGCGGTGGCGCGCGATGGCGGCAACTAGGTCGAGTTCCAAAGGACCCTTGGCGACGGCCACGGTGCAGGAAACTTCCTGCGCGGCCTGGATCTGGTAGCGCGGATCGGTAAACAGGATGGACTGGCCGGGCAGGACGAGCAACAGGGCATTGCTGCCGGTGAAGCCGGAAAGGTAGCGCAGGTTGGGGCCGAAGGAGACGAGGAAGGCATCGAGTTTGCGGCCGGCGAGCGCGGCGGCAAGGGCCTGGCGGCGGGTTTCGGATTCGGAGGCAGGCGGAAGCGCCTGCTCCACTGGCGTGTTACTTGCCACTCTGGAGCTCCTTGGCGAGGATGTGGGCGCGGCCGGCGAGATCGTCCGCGGAGCGCAGGTCGCCGTTCGTTTCAGCGTTCCCGGAGCTCTTGACGAACTGATTGATGCGCGTGATCAGGGCTTGCTCGGCGGCGGTGAGGCTGCGGCGCTGGGCCTGCGCGACCAGTTGGAGGGCCTGACGCCGGTGATCCTCCGCGGAGCGCCGCAACTGCTGTTGCAGGCTGGCGGGCAGGATTTCCTGAATGGGAGGCCGGACGGCTTCGGCGGGAGGCGGCGTTTCGGGCTTGGGCGGCGGCGCGGCCTGGTGTCGTGGGGCTTGCGGCGGCTTGTTGACCGGCGGTGGCGCGGCAGCCGGCGGGGCCGCCGCGGGAAGCGCGGTCGAGAGAGAGTCCGGATCAAGAGGTTGCGGCGGCGGCAACTGCACTTGCGTTTGGGGGACGGAAAGCGGCTGGGGCGGCGGCACGGCAACCGCCGGCAGAGCGGCCGGGGCAGCTGGCTTGGCGCGCGCGGCGCAGCCGGCCAGACCAAGCAGCAGGGCGGCGGCCAGGATTGCTTCCATTGTTTTCATTCGGAATGCCTCGGTCACACCGCAAGCGGCAGACGGATCACAAAGGTGGTGCCTTTGCCCGGCTCGCTGCTGAAGTCGATTGTACCATCGTGTAATTGCACGATCCGGAAAGTCATGGCGAGGCCGATCCCGCTTCCGCCAGGCTTGGTGGTGAAGTAAAGGCGGAAGATCTTTTCCTTCAGCTCGGGCGGAATGCCAATGCCGGTATCGGAGATGCGGATCTCGGCGGTGTCTTTGGATGCGGAGGCTTCGAAGCGCAGTTGGCCGCCTTCGGGCATGGCCTGAATGGCATTGACGACGACGTTGAGGACGGCCTGTTTGAAGAGGTCGCCATCGACGCAGACTTCGACGCCATCGGCGGCCGGGGCTTGCGGCACGGCGACGACTTGGATGTTGGCGGCGGCGGCCTGGGGATGAGCCAGTTCTACCATCTCGCCGAGGATCTGTTGCAGCAAAACCGGGCGCAGCTTGAGTTCGACGGGGCGGGTGAAATCGAGGAAAGTCTTCACCACGCGGTCGAGGCGCAGGATTTCACGGGAGATGATTTCCATTTGCGGATCGACGGCGGAATCGCCGCGTGCGAGCTTGCTGCGGGCGACTTCAACGTGGAGCAGGATGGCGTTGAGCGGATTCTTGACTTCGTGCGCGACGCCGCTGGAAACGCGGCTGATGGCGGCGAGGCGGTCGGCGGTCTGGAGCTGCCGGCCAATCTGGCGCTGCGCTTCGGGATCGCGCAAGCGGACGATGAGGCCGGCGCGCGGGTTGGCGGCGCCGGGCTGGGCTTCGAGGAGGTCGACGGAGAGCAGTACGGAAGCGCTCTCGGGCGCGCCGCTGATCGGGATGCGGCGGTTGCGGATGTGGATGCCGGTCGAGGCGGCTTCGTCGATGAGAAGGCCGAGGTTGGTGGAGGGCGGAAAGATTTCGGCGATGGATTGGCCGGAGAGAGTGGAGCGGTCCCAGCCGAGAAACTTGTCGACCGAGCCGGACGCGAAGACCAGGCGGCGTTCGCGGTTGAAGATGAAGACGGCGTCTTCGAGATCGCGCAGCAGGCGGTCGATGTTGCCGCGGAGGTCGGAGACTTCGAATTGGGCGCCGCGCAAGCGTTCACCCAGAAGGCTGACCTTGGAAGCCATGATGGAGACTTCGTCGTTGGAGGACGAGCCGCTGACCGGTTCGGGAGGATCGTAGTCGCCGGATGCGAGCAGATCGAGCTGGCGGCGCAGGCGGCCCAGCGGGCGGAAGGCGAAGGCGGAAAACAAGAACGTGACGCAGATGGCGCCGATGACGGAAGTGAGCGCGGTGGCGGCGCTTTGATTCAATGCCGGCTTGATATTCTCGCGGATCAAGGCGGGGGCAACAATGACCCGCACAAAGAGCCGCGGCGGTCCCAATTCCTCCTCGATCTGGAGGTAGCCGGTGTTGCGGCCCAGCAGCACACGCAGTTTGTCGAACCAACCGGCCTGAGTGACCAGGGGAGCGAGATCGGGATAACGCGGGCAGGCTTCGCCCTGGCGCTCGGGGAAGCTGTCGGCAAGAATTTCGCCATCCGGGTTGACGACGGCCACTTCGAAAATCACGGGCGAGGCGTTCATCACGCTGCGCAGGCGGTCGAACAATTCCGGAGTCTGGAGCGCGCCGGGGAAAGGCAGGGCCTGCGGGCGGTTGAGGGCCTGCTTGACGTCGTCCTTTGCAACCACCTGGACGACACGAGCGCGCTGCAGCGCGTCTTCAAACTCATTCTGCATGATGCCGAGCAGATCGACGGCGGAAATCAGCGCCACGACGACGGTGACCAGCAGCACAGTACCGAGCGTCAGCTTGGCCTGGAGGGTCATGAAGGTTTACGGCACGCTGAGGAGAAGCTTGCCGGTGGTCTTGCGGCTCTCGAGGTCGCGGTGGGCAGCGGCGGCATCGGCCATTGGATAAGTGCGGTAGATGCGGAGCTTGAGCCTTCCGGACTCCAGCCAGCCGAGCACATCGCCGGCGCGCCATAGCAACTCCTGGCGCGTGAGCACGTGGTGGGCCAAGCTGGGGCGAGTGAGGAACAGCGAGCCCTTGGCGTTGAGGATGGTGGGGTCGAAGGGCGGAACGGGGCCGCTGGATTGGCCGAAGAGCGCCATGAGACCGCGCGGGCGCAGGCAGTTGAGACTTTTGTCGAAAGTGGTCTTGCCGACGGAATCGTAGACCACGTCGACACCACGGCCGGCGGTGAGGCGCTTCACTTCGGCTTCGAAATTCTGCTCTGTATAGAGAATCACTTCGTCGGCGCCGTGGGCGCGCGCGATCTCCGCTTTGGCGGAAGTGGAGACGGTGGCGAAAACGCGTGCGCCGAGCATCTTGGCCATCTGCACGATGAGGCCGCCAGCGCCGCCGGCGGCCGCGTGGACCAGGCAGGTGTCGCCGCTCTTGAGATGGAAAGTGGAGTGCGTGAGGTAGTGCGCGGTCATGCCCTGCAACATGGCGGCCGCGGCGGTGGGGAAATCGAGATGGGCGGGCAACTTGACGAGTTGCGCGGCGGGGACGACGGCATACTCGGCATAGGCGCCGCGCGTCATGGCGTAGGCCACACGATCGCCGGGCGCGACTTCGGTGACGCCGCGAGCGACTGCTTCCACTGTGCCGGCGGCTTCATTGCCGAGCGTGACCGGGAAATCGGCTTTGTAGAGTCCGGTGCGGAAATAGACGTCGATGAAGTTGACGCCGGCCGAGGCGATCCGCACCAGCGCCTGCCCGGGACCGGGGACGGGGGTGGGGACGTCGGCCAATTGCATTTTTTCGGGACCACCGGTTTCATTCACTTGGATACGTTTCATGGATCAACCTCGCAGGGCTCGCCGTGTGTGGACGGCGGCGGCGTAGAGCAGCAGGTACAGCAAAGTGAAGGGAAAAGAAAAGACGCGCGCCAGGATGCGCACGGCGCCAGCGTCGGCCAGACCGGTGCGCAACAGCACCAAGGTCCAGGCGGCCGCGAGGTGCATGCGGTCGAGCCAGAAATAGTCGGCGTTTTCGTTGATGAGAAAGACCTTGGCGGGGATGCGCGCGGCCAGCATCCACTTCCATTTGGTCATGAGCGGCTCGGCGGAACAGACTAGCCCCAAGTGCGAGTAGTGGTTGGCGGCAAGCTGACGATAGAGCTTGCTACGGCCTTGGGAGCCGCGATAATCAGAGACGCAATAGAGACGGGTTGAGGCCGGGAAGCCCGCGGGCAGGGTAGCATAGCAGGTGACGAGGTCGACGGAGGCGTCCTGGCCCCAGGACTGCTGCAAACCGAGGATGACGCGCTCAAGGATGCCGCGGGAGCCGCTTTCCACCAGCAGGATGGCCGTGGCGGGAGGCTGACGACCGGTGAGAAAGTAGCGCACTATTTGAATATAGCCCGATCGGGAATGGGGCCGCGACGCGGAGGGTTAAGATAAGACGATGGCCGGGCTGGAAAAACTTTTGACGGAGCAAACGAATCCGGCTTCGGCGTCCATCGATACGCTGAGCACGGAAAGCGTTCTGCGCATCATGAATGCGGAGGACCGCCAGGTGGCTGGCGCCGTAGAGCGCGAGATTCCGGCGATTGCGCGGGCGGTGGATCGGGTTGTGGACGCATTCGAACGCGGCGGGCGGCTGTTTTATATTGGCGCGGGGACCAGCGGGCGCCTGGGAGTGCTGGACGCTTCGGAATGCCCGCCGACGTTCAACGTTCCACCTGAGATGGTGCAGGGGATTATTGCGGGCGGGGAAGCGGCACTGAGCCAAGCCACGGAAACCACGGAGGACGATCCGGCGGCGGGCGCGCGCGATCTGGAGGCGCGCGGCTTCACTGGCGGCGATGTGCTGGTGGGGATTGCGGCCAGCGGGCGCACGCCGTATGTGCTGGGCGCGGTGGAAAGGGCGCGACGCCTGGGGGCGGTGACGGTGGGGATCAGTTGCACGCCGGATTCCGAACTGGCGCGCGCGGTGGAAATTGCGATTACGCCGCTGGTGGGCCCGGAAGTAGTGGCCGGATCCACGCGGATGAAAGCGGGAACCGCGCAGAAACTGGTACTCAACATGCTCTCTACCGGGGCGTTCGTGCGGTCAGGCTACGTTTACGGCAACCTGATGGTGAACGTTCAGCCCAAGAACGAGAAACTGCGGGACCGGGCGCGGCGCATTGTGGCGCAGGCGGCCGGGGTATCGGTGGAGAGGGCTGGCGAGTGGCTGGCGAAGGCCGGCGGAAGCGTGCGGGTGGCGATCGTGATGGCGAAGGCCGGCGTCAGCCGCGAGGATGCGGGACGGCGCCTGGCAGCGGCAAAGGGAAGGGTTTCCAAGGCTCTGAATGGATAAGTTCGTAATCAAGGGCGGGACCCCGCTCGAAGGAGAGATCCCTGTTAGCGGGTCGAAGAATTCGGCGCTGCCGGCGTTGGCGGCTGCGCTGCTCACCGAAGAACCGGTGACGCTGCGGCGCGTTCCGGCGGTGCGGGATATCCGCACGATGCAGCGGCTGCTGGTGGATATCGGCTCCAAGGTGGATGTAGACGGCGAGACGGTGCGGTTGGAGACGGCAGCGATCGTTTGCCCGGAGGCGCCCTATGAGCTGGTGAAGACGATGCGCGCTTCCAGTCTGGTGCTGGGGCCGCTGGTGGCGCGGTGCGGGCGGGCGCGGGTTTCTCTGCCGGGAGGGTGCGCCATCGGTGCGCGGCCCATCAACCTGCACATTTTCGGGTTGGAACAATTGGGCGCGCGCATTAACCAGGCGCATGGTTATATCGAAGCGGTGGCGCCGGAGGGGCTGCGCGGCGCGGTGGTGCACTTCGGCCGCATCACCGTGACAGGGACCGAAGACCTGATGATGGCGGCCGTGCTGGCCAAGGGCGAAACGGTGCTGCGCAACGCGGCGCGCGAGCCTGAGGTGGCCGACCTGGCGGAGCTGCTGGCCAAGATGGGCGCGCGGATTGAAGGCGCCGGCACATCGACCATCCGGGTGGAAGGCGTGGATCGGCTGCACGGAGCGGAGCACACCATCATCGCGGACCGCATCGAGGCGGGGACTTTCCTGATCGCGGGAGCCATTACGGGCGGCGATCTGACGGTGGCGGGATGCATGCCGGAGCACCTGGGCGCACTCGTGTCCAAGTTGCAACAGGCCGGAGCCGGAGTGACACAGCCGGACTCGACCACGTTGCGGGTGCGCGGCGGCGGGCGGCTGCGCTCGGTGGACATGACCACGGAAGAGTATCCCGGGTTCGCCACCGACTTGCAGGCGCAGTACATGGCGCTGATGACGCAGACGGAAGGAATCGCCATCATCGTGGAGACGATTTTTGAGAACCGCTTCATGCACGCGCAGGAGCTGGCGCGCATGGGCGCGAATATCCGGCTGGACGGGAAACAGGCGATTGTGGCGGGACCGCGCGAGCTGACGGGCGCGGGCGTGATCGCCTCCGACCTGCGGGCCAGCGCTTCTCTGGTGCTGGGGGCCCTGGTGGCGCGCGGGGAGACCGTGATCGACCGGGTGTATCACATCGACCGGGGCTATGAGAAGATCGAGGCGAAGCTGGCGCGAGTGGGAGCGAAGATCCGGCGCGTGGAATAGCTGCGTGGCAATTTGGGAGAGACGATGAAGCACAATCCGGGATTTGTGAAACTGGTGGACGACGCCAGAGCACACGTGAAACAGATCGATGTTGAGGGCTATAAGAAGATGGCGGCGGCCGGTGAGAAGCACGTGCTGGTGGATACGCGCGAGGACAGCGAGTGGGCCAACGGTCGCGTGGCCGGCGCGGTGCATCTGAGCCGCGGAATCATCGAGCGCGAAATTGAGACGCAATACCCGGACAAGGCGACCACGCTGGTGCTCTACTGCGGCGGCGGCTACCGTTCGGCGCTGGTGGCGGAAAGCTTGCAGAAGATGGGCTACACGGGCGCGATCTCACTCGACGGCGGCTGGACAGCGCTGAAGGAATCGGGTCTGCCGCTGGAGAAGTAGAAGCGGCGGCGTGATTAAGGCGCGGCAACGCCGATGGCGGAAGCCGCATGCATCAGGGCGCGATCGGCAGTGAAGAGGGCCCATCCGGAGAGCTTGGCCGCGGCCAGCAAGTGAAGATCGACCCAACCCAGGCCCTTGCCCCATAGACGGCTCGATTCCAACAGGCGGCTGACCTCAGTTTCGCTGGCTACAGGCGTTTGAGGCAGCCTGGCCAGATCGTCGAGCGTGGCGGCACGGTGCTTGAGGTTGCCGCAAGCCAGTTCCCCAACAATGAATGGGTGCATGCCGGCGTCGCCATCGGTAAGCAATTGCAGGAGGGTGGCATCGCCTTTCCGGAAGTGATTGACCCAGATGGAAGTGTCCACCAGGGTCATCGCGCTCTGCCGGACTTGCGGCGGCGTCCCGCGCCGAAGCTGGGCATCGTGCCGCCGAGAGCGGCCAGGCGGCGGGCGGCTTCTCTTGAAACCAACTCCCGCAAGGCTTCATGGATGAGGGCGGTCTTTTGCTGAATGCCCGTGTATTGGCGAGCCAGGCGGAGCAGTTCGTCGTCGAGATTCAAAGTGGTCCGCGTAGCGCTCATATGCATCAGTATATATGATTGATGCAGATGGCGGGTGGGTCTTACAGGGTCTTGCTTTCGACGGTCTTTAGTTGCGTATCCGGCACATCGCCGCACATGTGGACCGCAAAGTCGGATACCTTGTGGAGCGCGAAGGTGGGCGCACCGTCGGCATGCGGCACTTTGATCCGGAAGAAGTCGGCGTCCTGGACGCCTTCCAGGACGAAAGCAGGCCGCAGGTCCTCTTTATCGGTTTGGATCTCAATGTTGTCGAACTGAATGCCCTTTACGTGCCGCACGTAGAATCCGTGTGACGGCATGCTGTGCTGGTTGGCAGGGGCGCCCTGAGCACCTCTTCCCTGACCGGGCACGGCGGCAGCACCCGGTTGGCCGGGCGCGGCAGCGCCTCTGCCGCCAGGCGTTCCGGGCGCCGCGGCGCCTCTTCCCGCACCTGCGCGGCCGGCTCCCTCGGGAAGCCAGCGCCCGTCCGGAGTGCGGTTGTTGGGCCGTGGGTTGCCGAGAAACATGCTGGGCTCGGGATACATGTCCTCGTACTCCGGCGGCTGAAAAGCGGCATCTTCCCTGGTTCCACCACCCTGGTGCAGAATCTGAATGTTGCTGATCTTCACGTCTTCCACCAGGTGGCCCGGAATGCCGCTGATGATCGAGCCCAGCCGGGAGACGGAATTCGAACAGACCAGGTTGCTGACGATCACCCGTTTCAGGGTTCCCACCGGGGTGTTGTCGGGGCCGCGCATGCGGTCGCCCAACCGCATAAAGATGGGAGCGCTGATGATGTCGCGCATCGAAATGTTAGTGATGGTCACGTCTTCGAGAATGGCCCCGTCCACCGACTCCAGCGCCAGTCCCTGGCATCCTTCGAAGACGCAATTGGAGACGGTGATGTTGCGAAAACCGCCGTTCGATTCCGTGCCGAACTTGATGCGGCCGGTGTGCGGGATGCGCTGCTCCGGCCCGAACCGCTTGTAAGAGCCGTCCAGCATGCTGCCTTCTTCCCAGCATCCGCTGACGTAGCAGTTGGTGATGGTGACATATTCGGTCTGCTTGGCGCGGCCCAGCGCGTAATCGGCCTTCAGACAAATGCCGTCGTCCCAGGGCGAGTTCACGTAGCAATTGGAAATGCGAACGTTACGGCAGGCATCCACGTCCATGCCGTCGCGGTTCGTATCGATCTTCAGGTTATCGATTGTCAGATTGTCTATGCCCGTCGCCAGGATGCCGAAGTGGCCGCCGTGGAGAATCGAGAAATCGCGCAGCAGCACGTTGTGACAGTTCTTCAGGCTGATGGATTTGTTGCCCACTCCCGGAACATGGGCGTCCGGGCCCTGGCCGGTGCCGTGGCTCAAACCTCTGCCCCAGATCCGGCCCGTTCCAACGATGGCGATGTTTTCGATTTCTTCGCCCCAGAGCAGGCTGTTGCGGAAATGGCTGTGTCCGAAATCCTGGTACATGTCCCACTGATTGGGCTCGGGGAGATCGAATCCGGCGGCGCCTTCGGCCGGCGGGTCGGCCGCGATGAGAGTCGCGCCGGCGCCCAGGTGCAGCGCCACGTTGCTCTTCAGGTGGATGGAATACGAAAGATAATTGCCCGCGGGGAAGAACACCGTGCCGCCGCCGTCAGCCGCGGCTGCATCGATGGCCTTGTTGATGGCGCCGGTGTCGGGAGTTTTTCCGTCGCCGGTTGCGCCGAACGTCCTGACGTCAAAGCTCGCGGCGGCGGGGGCATTTGCGGCGGCGCGCGCCGGGCCCTGGTCCGCCTTAACGGTCAGGGCTGCGCCGGTAATGCCCGCTCCGGCGAGCCGCAGGAAGTCTCTGCGCAGATTGGTTTCAGTCGACATAAGCTTTCCTCCAGAGGAGATTCGCCACAAAGTTTACAGGAATAAACGTATCATGCGCCGCGGCCACCCGGCGGAAGCCGGGCTGGAACGCAGTAACATTGAAAGAGGCATGACGCTAAGCCAAGCCCTTGCACTGGTCCAACGGAAAACAGACGCAGTTCAGCGACGGAAAATTTTCCTGGCCTGTGGCTTCCAACCACTGCATCTTGCCACGTTCCTGCAGGGGCACTTTGCCCAACGGTTCCCAAACCAGGCAGCCGAGATCGTGACTGGCGCCTACGGCGACATCGAGGGCGCCCTGAAGGCCGCATCGCGGTCTGCGGCTGAAGCGGCGGCGGTGGTACTGGAATGGAGCGATCTGGACCCGCGGTTGGGACTGCGCAGCGCCGGCGGTTGGGCCATTTCCGTGCAGGCGGACATTCTGCAAACTTGCCGCGAGCGGTTTGCCCGGCTTCTGGAAGAGTTGCGGGCGCTTGTCACCGCGATGCCTGTGGCGCTTGTGCCGCCGACTCTGCCGCTTCTGTTTCTCGGGCACACGGCAACCTGGCAGTCGAGCTCCAATGAGCTGGAATTGCAGAAACAGCTCGACACGTTCCTGGCCGAAGCGGTCGTGATCCACGGTGTCTCGGTCCTCGACTCCACGAGTCTCGCCCGCCTCAGCTCTCCAGCGTCGCGTTTGGACGCGCTGATGGAACTGAGAGCCGGATTCCCCTATACCATCGCGCATGCTTCCGCGGTGGCCAGTCAAGTGGTGAAACTGCTGTTCCCGCCAGCGCCCATGAAAGGACTCATTACGGACCTGGACGAGACGTTCTGGTCCGGGATTGTGGGCGAGGCCGGAGCGCGGGGCGTGAGTTGGAGTCTGGCCGATCACACGCAGATTCACGGGCTGTATCAGCAGATGCTGGGCCATCTTTCGGAGATGGGTGTGCTGCTGGCGATGGTGTCGAAGAACGAATTGACAGTGGTGGAAGAGGCGTTGCGGCGTGACGACCTGCTGGTTGCGGGTAAGTGCTTTTTCCCGGTTATCGCGAATTGGGGTCCCAAATCCCACGGCATTGGCGAGATCCTGCGTACGTGGAATGTCGGAGCGGAGAGCGTGGTATTTGTTGACGACAGCGCCATGGAAATTGACGAGGTGCAGACAGCATTCCCTGCGATGACGTGCCTGCAATTTTCGGCAAAGCAACCGGCGAAAGCCCTGGAACTTCTCGAAAAACTGCGCGATCTGTTCGGCAAGCCGTCGGTCCATCGGGAAGACGCGCTGCGCCAGGCCAGCATCCGCGCCAACACCGCCATTCGGCAGGCGGCGGGAAGCTCCCTGAGTAGCAAGTTCGTCCGCGGCTTACACGGCAGGGTGACCTTCGATTGCCGCAAGGATCCGGCGAACAAACGCCTCCTGGAACTGATCAACAAGACCAATCAATTCAACCTGAACGGTATCCGCCTGAGCGAAGGCGAGTGGTTGAAGCTTTTGGGGGACGAGAACAGCCTGGTGGCCGGTGTCTCTTACGAAGACAAGTTTGGGCCGCTTGGCACGATTGGCGTGTTGGCGGGACGGCACGTGGGCGACAGCTTCGAACTGACTAACTGGGTACTTAGTTGCAGGGCTTTCTCGCGTAAGATCGAACACCACATGCTGGACTATCTATTCAACAACCTGGGTGTTGCGGCGGTTCGACTGGCTTTCCGGAGCACCGATCGAAATCAGCCCTTGCAGCGGCACCTGGACTCACTCGGCCTGGACGGCCACGGGAACGCGGAGATGTTGCTGCGGAGGGAACAATTCCAAGACCATCGCGAGGATTTGCCGCACGAAGTGCGGCTGCAAAGCTCATGACCGACATCCCATCCAGAGTTACCCAATGCTTTCTCAGTATTTTTCCCAACCTGGCCGCTTCCGATGTGGCCCGTGCCAGTCAAGCTACCCTTGCGCAGTGGGACTCGGTTGCGCATGTGACCTTACTCGCGGCGATTGCCGAGGAATTCCAAATCGAATTGGATGACGAGGTATTTGAGTCACTGAATTCCTATTTACTGATCGTCAATTTTGTGGAGCGGGAACTTGCCAATAAGTGAAGGCGGGGTCCCGGTCAAGCCCAGTAACGGATGGCGTTGTCGTGGAGATAGGCGGCGTCGCTATCGATCATCTGGAAACGAATCTCAGCCGGAAGCTCAACGCCTTTAGCCGGCAGGAGGCGCAGCGGCGAATGGCCGCGAGGATGGAAGCCGGAATCGAGTAAGGCCTGGCGCGTCAGCGGGTCGCTGGCCATGGAAACGACTTCCGCCACGGCGGGATCCCGCCTGGCCTGGGACACCGCAAGTTGAATCAGAATACGCCAATCCCGCGGATCTTCGGAGTCGACATAAAAGTCGGCGATGCGAGCCTGGCCGGGGACATAAGCCAGCAGGAAACAGCCGCGGCTGGAACCGTGCTCCGCAACCGAGTAGAACTCCATGCGCGCCGCCGGACATTTAAGAAAATAAGCCATGGTCTCCGCGGTTCGTTGAAAGACGGCTGTGCCCTCTTTTGCACGGGGCCAACGAATGGCGGCCGATTGCAATTGCTCCGGAGCAATCCGGCTCGCCGTCCATCCTGGCGTCCGAACGGACGGTGCACGCAATGACCACAGCAGGCTTCGAGCAAACTGCGCTGCCGCGCGCACGCTGACGTTCTGCCCGGCCAGGCGGCGCAGCGGCCTCAACGGCCGGGCGAACTTCGTTACCTCGCCGCAAACCTTGAAACCGAGTTGCGGCAGCACCTTCTGGGTCATCTCGCTGCCGCCGACGGCTATTACCGCATCCGCCATCCGCGCGATTCGCTTCATGAGCGTCACGCCGCTGCCAACGGCTTTCGGATCGGCCGCCCAGTCAATCAGGTAGATCATCCTCAGTTGCTGCCGGCCGTTCACACACCAAAGCGGAACAACCGTTCCGTGCGCCTGGATCTCGCCTTCTTTGACCATTACATAGCTGCGGGATCCCACCCAATCGGAACGGTCCTCCCAGCACTTCCAGTGCAGATGGCGCGGCTCGACCAGGGGCAGACCGGGAGCACCATCGAAAATGCGTTGCAGAAACGCTGCGACCGCGCTGGAATCCCGCGGAGACGTGTTTTGAAATTGGGAGTTCATCGCGATCATCCCCGTGGTGGTCTCAACGCGGGGCCAGAGCCGGTCCGGTCTTCTTCAGAACAACTACCAGATTACTCCGCCACCGGGAGAACCAGCGGAATTCGAGCACCCAGGTAATCAGCATCTCAACCAGGATCGCCGGCGGTCCGAGCGCAAAGGTTTCCGGCACGGAGTTGACCAACTGCAATTCCTGGACCTCGAATCCGGTCCGATCCGCCATCGCCTGAATGGCTTCGGCGGTATTCATGCGGTAGTAGGTTGGGAAAACATCCTGCTCTTCGCGCGCTTCGAGATGCTTCGCCAGCCGGTTCTTGAGACTCTGTGGCAACCAGGACACCAGCCACGCCTGATAGTGCCGGTAATTCGGAGTGTGGAAGATAAAAAGGCCGCCAGGCCGCAGTATCCGGTTCAGGTTTTTGCCTATCAGGTCCGGATCGGAAATATGCTCAACCACCATGTTGGCGCTGATGAGATCGAAGCAGCCGCTCTTGAAGGGGAGCGCCGAGAGATCGCCGGCTACGCGGTGGTGCACAATGCAGTTTTCCCACAAGCTGGGACAATCGCAATCAATGCCGACCACCACGGCACTGCGTTGGGCGAGAGGGGCTCCGCGATCCTCCATCCACTTTGGAAAGAGAACCGTGCCCGCAGCCGGCATCCAGCCAGCGGGAAGTGGGACTCAGGGCGGCCTCCAACTTGCCCCGGTAGGCGAACTGCGAATGCCGAAGCTGCGGGGTCAACAGCTTCCTGAGTAGGCAATACAACAGATACGCGGATCTCTTAGCGATATACATGCCGTCCGATGACTCCGGCTATCCCACACGCAGACCTCCGGGCAATTTCATATTAGGGGAAAAACGAGAGAACTGCAAAACGGACCACAGAGCGATTTTCGGCAGACGCGACAGCCCCCGGGGAACGTTGGAAGCGCGTGGTAGCCGAAATCATCGCTCTGTACACCTCCAGCCATCGCCAGAATGAATTGCGCGCCGCTTCGAAAGCCACGAAGCTCATCACCGACGACAACATGGGCACGGAGTGGGCCGCCCCCTTCCAGAGTAAGTGGGGTTCAGGAGCAGCTCAAATTACGCAGTAAGAAAAGCGCTGTGGAGCGGGCGTGCCGTTTGCGCTCATACTCACCTGATCTGCCGGCGGGAATTCTTGGTTAGGGTCCACACCGCCGCGCTGGTCGGATCGGTCATGTCCGTGACGATATTATTATGCTGGTCGTACAGTGCGAACGACATAGTATCCGTCGTAACCGTCAAGAGGCCGTAAGTCCGCTGGGGCGCGGGCCCGCCGCCGCCGTTCAGTGAGCTGC
Source organism: Bryobacterales bacterium (assembly GCA_963842505.1). GTDB lineage: Bacteria > Acidobacteriota > Terriglobia > Bryobacterales > Bryobacteraceae > PALSA-129. The sequence continues at coordinate 315,486 of CAWJGZ010000001.1, read as the reverse complement.
CGTTCAGAACCAGCCGCTGCGCGCCGGCGCCGGCGGAAAAAGTGCATTCACTTACCGGGTCGTCCGTCATCCAAGTGTAACCGCTCAGGTCCGCCACGGGCACGTTCTTAGTGCTGGTACATGCGGATCCGATGCACTGGGGAGCCATCATGACCTGTGTGAGGTGAGTATGACCGGCAAAAGCGGCATCGACCGCTGAACCCAAGGCGAATGAGGCCATGCCGTATCCGAGGCAACTGTTTCGCGGCAGATAATGTTGGGCGGTAATGGTCCAGACCGACCCGAGTCCGGGTGTGTTGAGCGCCGGGCGGAGCGCCATCTCCTGCACACTGCCGTAGGTTATGCCGTCTCCCCCAGGGTATAAGGCAGCCATGGAGTCAATCGCCACTACGGTCAGCAGAGAGTTGAACTTCTTGGCCCAATAAGTTTTCGTCGTCTGGCCCCCAAACATGCCGTAAGGAGCAAAGAGAGCCATGATGTTGGCTGGCCCTTGCCATCCAACGCCACCACACACCGGGTTCGGCGGCGCTCCGCAAGAAACGGCAGTCATTTCGACGTCGTGGTTCCCTACAGCCATGGCAACTTTTCCAGCCAGCACATAATCCCAGTACTCCGACATCGAATGGGCGCGCATCAGGAATCCGGCAGGATGAGTCCTGGTGAAGACAGCCGTCACGGAGGAACTGGTCCGGGCCTTGATCTGGACTAGCTCGAAGTTTGCTCCGGTAATGTCATCGTATACGCCTGCCCAGGTACCCACGCTGACCAGGCTCGAGTTCAGGTCGCCATAGATCTGGGTGTTAGGGCTGGGGGTCAATCCGAACTCCGAATAACTCGGACTGGAATTGATATTGACTGTCGTGCTGGTTCCGGTGGTGGTAACGGCGCTGGCCGATTGCACCCAGAATCCGCGATACTCGGCCGCGGTCGAATACTCCCCGAGATCTCCGGTCACAACAATCAGATCCGGGTCTCTGGCGCGCACCAGATTGACCATATTCGCAGGCGTCACCGGTCCGCCGAGCGCTTCGTCCGTCTGGAGACCTTGGGGACCGAACTCATTATGTTCGTCGCTGATAACCGCAACAACCATGGTTGTCCTGGAAGGGTCGCGAAGCGGTGGCCTGGTTCCAGGTTGTAGGATCTGCCCCAGCGATGCGATATGGCTGAGTGCAGCCGCCAGAAGCAATACAAACAAAGCGCTGAACACGCGAAGCGCCAGTCGTCGCTTTACAAGTAGCTGAACTCTCGGGTTGGTTTGCGTCAACCTGATGTCCTCCCGCTTATCCTTAGAATTGACCTGCGAGTGCCATCCCGTCAACCGAGCGTGGACGCTATCGGCTCTGAGGCATGCTCTTTAATACCAGCTCCGCTCGCCACAAGGTCATTAGCTGGGCGAATTCCCGTACCTCCAAGCTGCCTTTTTTCAAGCTGGAGGGAACCATCCACGGGCTGTTGCCGAATTGTATTCGATTTGCCTCCACGTCGTACTGCACCAAGCGGTGGAGTGAGAGGAAGCCCAGATACCGCGGCTGTTCGAGGGGCCCGGCGATCGTGAAGATCTTCTTGGCCGGGTCGTCCCTCATGGTCAGGGGGGGCAAGTTCGCATCGGGATCCAGCGAATCGCGCACAATCCGAAGTATGTCGGTTTGGCTCGCCGGCGCCACCATCTCGCCTTTGCCGTGAACCACCAGCAGGGGAGTGAATCGCTGGGACGGATGCAAGCTCCAGGCGTGACCCAATAGCCCGTTTTCGTATATGGAATCGGGATGGTCGCCCACCACCACCACCACCGAGTTGTCCCACAGCCCGCGCGCCTTCAAGCCTTCCACGAAATGCCCGAGGGCCTGGTCCAAATGGTTGGCGGCATTGGCGTACTGAAGCTTGATCCGGGGAGCGTTGCCGGCCGTAAAGAAACTCGACTCGGTGCGCCCCTTGTCAATAAAGCGCAGGGGGATTTCCGCTGTGTAGTAGGGGTAATGCAGATCCTGGAAGTTGATGTAGAAAAACAGGGGGCCCGGCGGCGATTGGTCCACCGCGTCGAAAACATGCTTCACGACGTTCTCGGCATCGAGCGTGATCAAGACGTGGTTGATGTGTTCGTAGGTGGTCAGCTTGGATTGGTCGACCTTCCTCATGGATGCGTCATAGTAGGAATCGAAGTGGTCCATGCCGGTCAATTGCTTGACATCCCCCCAACTTTCCTCCTGCGCGGACACGGCGTTGAGGCGGTAGCCGAGCCGTCGCAGTTGGGCGGGCATGAAGTCGGTGCCGTCGTGAAAGTGGAGCATGCCCGACAACACGGTTAGAATCGCCCGGGAAGTGATGCCGTAGTCGGAGACGGCGGCGACGGTGGCGGCATTTTGCCGGGCGAGCGAGGCGAAAGACGGCATCACGGGGTCGCCCTGAATGTTCATCTCCGTAACGTCCGACCGGAAGGTCTCCACGACGATGACAAACACGTTCTTACGGTTGGTTTTGGCGATGGGGGCCCATACACCGTCCGGCGCCACGCTACGCGCCAGTTCCACATCCCGCGGCGAGGCGTGCGCCACCTGGCCGGCCACCTGGACCACATAGGGATTGCGGTCGTATTCCCATACGCTTCGCAGGGCGGTGTCGATGGCGCCGTAGGAAACCTCGGTGGAGAGGCCGTATCGCAGTTCCTTATCCGGCGCGATCCATACGTGGTTGGCCAGCAGGACCACGGCGCCGCCGGCCATAACCAGAACGGCGCGTTTCTCGGCCTGGAACGGGCGGACGGAAACCGGAAGTCTGCCGACCCGTCGGACCAGTAGAGCCAGGACCACAATCAGCACCGGGACGGCAGCCAGGAAAACAAACGTGTCTCCGGAAATCCAGCTAAACATATTGGTCAGATGCCCGGATGTTAAATCTTTGAGGGCCTGGAAGGTGAACTTGTCACTGAAGTACTGGAAAATCTTGTATCGCAGCACGGTTGCGCCGACAATCAGCAACGCCAGCGATACCGCCGCCAGAAGCAGCCGTTGCACGGGTTTCAGCCGCTGCCCCCACAACCGCAGCAGGAGCCACAGGCTGCCCCAGAGAAGAGCGGTATAGAATAGGAAGTCGTAGCCAGCCGATTCCAGGAAGAAAGCCAGGTACTGGGAGTGAGTCCGCAGGGCGAATGGCCGGTTGAGGGCGCCGCCGCCAAAGTAGTGGTAGGTCTGGTAGAGCGCGGCTGCGTCAATGAGTGTGGCGAAGGCAGCCAGCAGGATGGCGAGCACTATGGCTAAACCATGTTCCGAGCGCACTTTAGAAGCCCACGAGCGGGTGACCGGCGGATTCTGGGGCCGTGTTGCAACAGGACGATCCAAAAGCGAGTCCTCACGCTCGGGCACGGCTACGGGATGGATGTGGTTGGTCATCGGGCAGTAGCCCAGGAGGCGCGCGCTCGGGGACGCGCGGCGTAGCGGCTGAGAAGATCCCAGCACAGACGGCGATCATCCGCCGAGTGGAAGACGGGCTGGCGATCGTTGCCACACTGGGTGACATGATGGGCGACGCCCGGGAAAACTACGCGGGAACGGGGGGGCACAATGAATAGTGGGTCGGGCAGGGAGGGTCTCTCAGGGAAATGCGTCCTCCTTTCCCCCTTTTCCTGAAAACCTGCTTCGGGCGCATTTTAGAAGCCCACGAGCGGGTTGCCGGCGGATTCCGTGGTTTTGTTACAAGGCGATCCAAAATGTCTTGGTTTTGCGTAACACCTGCCAGGAAGTGCAGGAGGCAAGCCCGGATGGCCCACTTCGACCACTTCGACTGATCCCTGGAGGCGACGAATGGAGATCCGCTATAATGACTGATTGTCTGCGGGAAGAGGCATCCGCCTTGCGGCGTCGGGCCGCGTGCTGAAATCTTTCTTATGCGTGCTCTATTACTGGTTGGCGTGGTGGCTTGCCTTGCGCTCTACGGCTTCCTGGTCCCGCAAGCCGGGGTATACGCATACATCTGGTTCAGCCTGTTCCGGCCAGACATCGTGGCTTTCGGGGCCGGCCGGTACGCCTACAGCCAATGGCTGGCGCTAACCCTGATGCTGGGGAGCATCCGTTTTCTCCCTAATGCACCGCGGGCATGGATTTTCAACCCCATTACCCTTAGCCTGATCCTGCTCGAAATTCCCATGGCGATATCGAGGTTCACCGCTCCGTTTCCCCAGTTTGTGGAGTACGATTACAACCTCTTCGTGCGCATGTCGCTGGTTCTGCTGTTTATCCCGCTGGTGATCACTACTTTTGAGGATTTCAAGCGGCTCTACGTAGTAACCGCCGTTTCGCTGGGCACCTGGGGGCTGTGGCACGGGGCTACCGGCGTGCTACACGGGGGCTTGCGCATTTACAACGGCATCGGCGGGTTTATGAACGAAAACAACACCTTCGCCTGCGGTTTGACGATGGTGATTCCGTTTTGCTGGTACTCCCGGTTGCTGGTCAAATCGAAGCCTCTGAAATTGCTCCTGCTGGCGATGACTTGGGGCTCGGTAGCCTGCACCGTACTGACTTTTTCGCGTGGCGCCGCGGTTGCCTTGGCTTTCATTCTGCTGATCATGGTGATGCAGTCCAAGCGCAAAGCGCTGGCCCTGGTGGGCGTTGTGTTAGTCGGCTTGGGGCCGGCGGTGTACTTGGTCCACGACAAGTATTTCAACCGGATAGAAACCATCGCCACCTATGAGCAAGACCAATCCGCGATGTCCCGCATCGTTCTTATGAAGGCCGCGGTGGATGTCTGGAAGACTAGCCCGTATTTCGGTGTCGGTATGGGGACCAACAGCTTCGTGGCGGCTGCCCAGCCGTTTGTGGAAGGCACCATTGCCCAGAGCCTGATCGTCCACAATTCCTACCTTCAGATGCTGGCGGAGTGCGGCATTTTCGCTTTCCTGTTGTATGTGTATATGATGATCTCGGTCCTCTGGAGGGCATGGCGCTCTTCGCGCCGACTACGGAAAACCAACCCCGAGTTGCTGCCATATCCGAGAGCGATCCAGCTTTCGATGATGGCGTACATGATTTGCAGCCTTACCCAGCCGCGCTACAGCTTCGACTTCGTTTACATGATCGTGATGTACGCCGCGGTATGGTACAACCTGGAGAAAAACCTTCCCCAGCCTGCCGCGCCACCCCTCCAAACCTCCGTGGCGCCTCCGGCGTATCAGCACCCTTCCTTAACCACCGAGCCAAATCGTGTCTTACCGTAAATTGCTCCGCCACACCAGTACCTATAGCGTGGCGTTGATCGCGCGCCGGTTCGTCAGCTTTTTCATGCTGCCGGTCTATACCAGGTACTTCACGCGGGTGGACTATGGCGTTCTGGAACTGCTGGATCTGGCCGGAACCATCCTTTTCTACCTGGCCGGCGCGCGCCTGTGCGATGGTTTGCTCTATTTTTACGCGCACGCCGAAACGAACGAGGACAAACTCCGCGTCACCCACTCGGCGCTGCTGACATCGCACGTCTGCGGACTGCTGGGCGCGCTATTCGGATACCTGGCGGCTGCGCAGGTCAGCACCTTCGTATTCGGCTCGGACCACTATGCACACTATATGCGGTTGGTGTTCCTCACCTTCGCGTTCACCCTGCCCTCGGAAGTCGGCTTTGGCCACCTGCGGGCGCAGAACCGCTCCGGCGCAACGGCCGTCCTGAGTCTGATTCGTCTGCTTGTGATGGTCGTCGCCGTGGTGACGATGCTCGTCAAGTTTAAGATGGGGATACTGGCGGTCCTGTACGGCGCGCTGATTGCATCAATCGTTACCTGCGTGTACATGGATGTCACTATTCTGCGGGGCAGGCTGCGGCTCGATTGGCCGATCGTATGGCGCATTTGCCGGTACTCCGCCCCTATCGCTCTCAGCGCCGCGGGCATCACCATCATTCACTCCGGCGACCGGTTTTTTCTGGAGCGCTACGCCACCCTGGCAGAGGTCGGGCTGTACGGGCTGGCCTACAAGTTCGGCACCCTGGTGGGCTACATTCAGGCTCCCTTTGAAACCTATTGGGACGCCCAGATTTTTAACGTGGTCCGCGAGCGCCACGGGGAAGATCTTTTCGTTCGCACTCTCACGTATTATGCGCTGGCGCTCTTCGGAGCGGCCGTGTTCATATCGCTGGCCGCGGCTCCCATGCTTCGCCTGGCCACCACGCCGACCTTTTACGAAGCGGCCGGCCTGGTGCCGGTGGTCGCCTTCGCGTATGCGATTCGCGGCCCGGCCGATTATTTCCGCGGCGTTTTTGCCATTTGTAAACAACCCTCCCGGAACGTAATCGTGACCGCCGCGGGCGTGGCCATCACTCTGACCGCTTATGCCACCCTGATCCCGCCCTACCGGGCGTGGGGAGCGGCCGTGGCTACTGCCATCACGTTTTTGGGCATGGGGATGGTATCCTACTGGCAGTCCCGGAAGGCCCGGATTTTTCACTTCGAATGGCGGCGGCTCCTGCAGATTGTGGTTTGCAGTGTGGGCATCACCACCCTGGCTTTGCTGTACCACCCCGGCACGGTGGTCGGGCAGTTGGCCCTCTCGCTGGCGGGACTGGTGGCGTTTCCGGCGGCGCTCTACTTCACCGGCTTTTTTGAGACGTCGGAGTTGGCTGCCATCCGTCACTACGCGCGCGGCCTCCGTCAATGGGTCGGGATGTGGCGGGAGCGGGCGATGGCCGGCAAGCAGGTGGATTGACCAATGCATCCGTTGAGCCAGCCACACTTCTACGGGGTTAGACCTGGCCGGCCGTTATGAAGATCCTCACTCTGAGCACCACGTTCCCAAATCCGCAATATCCGGGGAGGGGTGGTTTCGTCCGCTCGCGTCTGGCGCGCCTGGCCGATCGCGCGGAGGTAAAAGTCGTCGCCCCTGTCCAACTGATTAACTACTGGCAGTTGCGAGCGGGAAGAAAGGCGTCCGGGCTGGCAGTCCCCACCGAGCGCATGGACGGAAAGCTGGACGTTTTCCATCCGCGCTGGATGTCGATTCCATTGGGCGGCGGAGTGAACGCCCTGGCGCTGTTCGCGCAGGTCCTGGGGCTGGCCAAGACGATCCGCCAACGCTTCCCCTTCGAAATGATCGACGCGCATTTCGCTTTCCCGGACGGGATTGCCGCGTGGCTGCTGGCGCGCTCTTTAGGAGTGCCCTACCTGGTGACGCTGCGCGGAAACGAGACCCTGCATGCCAGCCACCGCTTCCGGCGAATGTTGATCAGGCGCGCGCTGCGAAAGGCCGACCGGGTGATCTCGGTGGCGGAGAGCCTGCGCCAGTTCGCCATTTCCCTGGGGGTGGATCCCGCTAAAGCGGTCACCATCCCGAACGGGATCGACCCCGGGATTTTCTACCCGCGGGACCGTGCCGCCAGCCGCCGCAAACACGGGATCGCGGACGGCCAACGGATCATCCTTTCAGTGGGGGCTTTGATCGAGCGGAAAGGCCACCATCGCGTGATGCGGGCGCTCCACGAACTGCGGGCCGAACAAGTCCGTGCGTGCCTGTTGATTGCAGGCAGCGCCGGCCCGGAGGGGCTTTATGAAGAGCCGCTGCGGAGGCTGGTAGAGGAGTTGGGATTGCAAGACCAGGTCCGCTTTCTGGGACAAGTGGCGCCGGAAACGCTGCCCGAGTTGATGTCCGCCGCCGATGTATTGTGCCTGGCGACGACCCGCGAAGGGTGGCCCAACGTGGTACATGAGGCGCTGGCGTGCGGGACCCCGGTAGTGGCGACGGATGTGGGCGGCATTCCGGACATGATTCCATCCGAGGAGCATGGGATCGTGGTGCCGGTGAACCAACCCGCGGCTCTGCGGGACGCGTTGCGCAAGGCTCTGGCAAAGTCCTGGGATCACGCCGCCATTTCGGCGCGGGCCCGGGCACGCTCGTGGGACCAGGTGGCGGCGGAAGTGTTCGAACAAATGCGCCAGGTTCTGGCCGAGCAGGCCCAGCGCCAGAAAACCGGGAAGCGAACGTCGCTCGACGCCAAACCTTTATGATGAACCGAATGATCGAGGAAGTGGTCTACCGCCTTTCCATGCGCACCCACGCCGGCGGACGCAAGACGGACCTTTCGCATCGGGCTGCCACATTTTCGGTTGAAAAATATGACGAGTGGCGGGACGAGGGGCTGAGGAAACAGTTCGAAAGCCACTTTCTTTGGGACCAGGTCAAGGGAAAGCGCGTCCTCGATTTCGGCTGCGGCGGAGGCCAACTGAGTTTCGTAGCCAGGCAAAAAGGCGCCCGCAGCGTGCTGGGCGTGGACGTGATCCCCCTCCGGATCGCCAGGGCGACCGCCCAGGCCGCCATGATGGGACTGGATGTGCAGTTCAAGCTGACCGAGGACCCCAAACGCATCGACGCTCTGGATGGATCGATAGACGTCATATTGTGCTTCGATGTCATGGAGCACGTGATGGATTACGAAGAAGCCGTCCAGGAATGGATGCGAGTCCTGGCGCCGGGGGGAACGGTATTGATCTGGTGGAGCGTTTGGTGGCACCCGTACGGCCATCATCTGCAAACCATGATTCCGCTGCCGTGGGTGCATACGTTCATGTCGGATGAGTCCCTGTTTCGGGTGCTTGCCCGGATTTACGATTCGCCGCAATTCGAGCCGCGAATCTGGCACTTTGACGAAGGCGGCAAGCGGATCGCGAACCCGTATAGGGGACAGACACATTTTAAGGACCTGAACAAACTGACCATCCGGCGGTTCGACGCGATTGTCGCCAGGACAGGCCTGCGGATCAAACGGAAAGAGGTCCTGCCCTTCACCGGGAACAGGTTGGCGACGCTTAAGAAGATGTTGGTTCGTACCCCTTGGCCGGATTTCTTCACTTCACGAGTGATTTACGAATTGGAAAAGCCGGCGCGGGCTGGTAGCTAAGTCTCGGCAGCCCAGACTAACGGTACGCGAATATCATGGCATACAGGATCAGCAGGATCATCAGCATGCCCAGGCCCAGCGCGGTGAAACCCAGACGGCGCCAGAAGCGCTGCGCACGCTCGGGCGGAGCGGGCATCAAGCTCTCTTCCAACTGGCCGGCGTCCACCATCTCCTGATACTCGCGGGGACGGTCGCGTTTGAACTCTTCGAGCGGCATGCCGGTGGTGAAAATCACCGTATCGATGGGGAACTTCTCGGGACGGAAGTGCGTGTTGAAGAAGTGAATCACGAAGATGAAGCTGACCGCCAGCAGGGCTTCGTCGCTGTGGATAGTGGTTGCGACGTTTACCATCCAGCCGGGGAACACACGGGTGAAAGCTTCCGGGAACCAGAGCATCAGGCCGGTGCCGCCGATGATGGCGACGCCCCAGAAGACGGCGAAGTAATCGAATTTTTCCCAGTAGGTCCAGCGGCCGTATTGCGGGCGCTCGCCGCGGCCCAGGAACCACTTCATGGAGCCGATGAACTCGCGCCAGTCGCGGCCGTTGAGCACCATGCTCTCGGGACCGGTAATGAACTTGAGCCAGGATTTGCCGCTCTTGCGGCGTTCCTTCACCAGGTCGTAAAGGTGGAGGCCGAAATACGTGAAGGTGAGGACGGCGCAGAAGCGGTGGATCAGTCCGGCGGCTTCGAAGCCTCCCGGCAGGCGGGCCAGGAACTTAGCCCAGGGGGCGTAGGAGAACTTCAACGTCATGCCGGTGAGGGCCAGGCCTAGGAAGCTACCGACCACCATCAGGTGCAGGTTGCGATGGAGCGGGCGGAAACGGCGCACGTAAACGCCGCTTTCGTCGTGGCCGCCGCGGGCTTCTTTGCGGTATTGGAGTGAGCGCGGCAGCCACGCCAGTGTGTGGGTGCCGGAGACTACCAGCGTGCCGACCAGCAGGGTGGTCATGCCCCAGAAGGTGTAAAAGAGGAACGGATACTTCTGCGGGTCGTGGTGGGTGGCGTGGGTGAGGTATCCGGCGAACTGGCGGTGCGATCCCATGTGGCACTTGCCGCAGGTGTTGACGATGTTGTTGCGGCTGAGACGGGAGCGCGGGTCGGTGACGGGCAGGATGTCGTGCGAGCCGTGACAGTCATAGCACTTGGCGGTTTGCAGGTAGCCCAGCTTGGAAACCTTGCCGTGGAAGGTTTCGAAATAAGCCGCGGTAATCTGCTGATGGCAGCGGCCGCACTGATTCATGATGTTCAGCCGGAAATCGCTGCTGTCGGTGCGTTCGATGCTGTGGGCCGAGTGGCAATCGGCGCACACCGGGAGTGGCTTGCCGGACTTGGTCACGTTGGGACTATGCACGCTGGCGGTGAACTGTTCGTAGATGCCGCGATGGCATTGCGCGCACGTGCCCGCGATGTTGGAGCGGTAGATGCTGGAGCGCGGGTCGTTCGAGGGTAGCTCGTGGTGCGCGGTGTGGCAGGCGGTGCAGGCCGCGGTAACCGTCAACCCGGACTGTAGCAGGCCCTTGCCGTGGATGCTCTCGGTGTAGTTCTCGATGATGTTGGTTTGCTTGCCGGTGTACCGCAGCGCGGCTTTGTGGCCGGTCTGATGGCACTGGGCGCACAGCGCCGGGACGTTGCGCGAGAACGTCGGTGAAGCTGAGTCATTCTTGCCCAGGGTGTGGTGGGGGCTGTGGCAATCCTGGCAGGTGGGAGCGTCGGAACTGCCTCGGTCCGCCAGCGTACCGTGGGTGCTCTCGTGATAATCGTTGACTTGCGTCGGGTGGCAGATCGAACAATCGACCTTGGCCGGCATGCTGTCGCAAGGCCGCTTGTGGGCCGGCGAGCCGCCAGTGTGGCATTGCACGCAAGCGATCGGCGTTCCGCCGCGGCTGGGCGGGTTATGGTGGATGGAGCTGTCCAGCTCGGCTTTGTCAACGAACAGCGAGACGGTCTTCGAGCCGCGGGTCACCTTGAGGTTGGGATTGGCGTGGCAGCTTTGGCAATCGTTGTCGGCCATGCCCTCGGTGTAGAAGACCTTGCGCACTTTGTGCGGTTCGTGGCAATCCACGCAGGCCGGAATCATGTTCGGCGCGGACTCCCAGAGCTGGCCGTTGATCACTTTTCGGTGTACGGTTTCAATCTGGCCGTGGCACTTGGTGCAGGTCTTGGCGATGTTGGTTTTGGCGATGGACGAACGCGGGTCAGTATGCGGCAAGACGAAGTGCGCGGTGTGGCAACTGGTGCACACCGCCGCCACCGTCAGACCCTTCTGAAAGAGCGCTTGGCCGTGGAGACTGTCGGTATAATTTCCCAGAATGTTGGTTTGCGGGATGTCGTGGGTCTTGCTGACGTCGGAGCCTTCCCGGTGGCAGCGCCCACACAGGGCCGGGATCTCCATTGTGGATGTGGAGGCCTTGGGGTTCGAGGGGCGCAGAATATTGTGCGCGCCGTGGCAGCTCTTGCAGCCCGGCGCGCTGGGATCGTGCGCGGCGGCTTTGCCGTGAAGACTGGCGGAGTATTGTGTCTGCTCATCGGAATGGCACGAACCGCAATCTACTTTGGCCAGCTTTTCGGGATGGGGAAACTCTTTCTTGGCGAGCTCGGTGTGGCAGGAGGCGCATTCCAGGTCGGCGTGCGGGGAGGCTTTCAGAGCGGCGGCGTCGAATGGCGGAGGAACGCCAGGCTGCCGTTTGCCCGTTCGCGGCCCAGTCTCATGGCAACCGAGGCAATCGTCGGATCCCGGCAGAGGCTTGGACTGCTGTGCGGGCAGGGCTAAGGCCAGAAGTCCGGCAGCTACCATCAAGCGCCAAAGGCCTATCGTCTTCAAGCCCATAACAGAAATTAAGATCTGAATTTCTTTATAACATCTGTAGATTTTTGCGTCAATCAGTTTTCCGTTTTGTGGATAATACCAACGGTTGACCGGGCTACTTCCGGTCGGCTTTGCTCTCCACGATACCCAAGTCGCTGAGCACCTTGGGGTTGCTTTCATCCATGGCCAGGATGTTGTGGCATGCGTTGCAGTCCTGCGTGATGGGATCGCCTGTCTTGGGAGCGTGGGCCCCGTCGTGGCAGCGGAAACAGCCCGGGAAATCCGTGTGCCCGATGTTGATGGGATAAACACCCCAGGTAACCTTCATATCCGGGAAGATGTTGCGGTCGTACACGGCCAGCACTTCCTTGGCTGACAAAACTACTTCCGACTGGCGTTGCGCCCAGATGGCCGGATAACTCTCCTGATAATACCTGGCGAATGCCGCCGGAATCTTCTGCGCGGCTTCATCGCGCGACAGGTAGTTGACCTTGAGGATCTCGACAGCCTTTTTCTTGGCGAAGGGGAGCGCAGCCGAAATCAAGCCGTCGTGCATGGATTTATCCACGGCGCGGTCGGGGAGGTCGTAGCTGTGGGAGGGGCGATTATGGCAGTCCATGCAGTCCATGGTGCGGGGGGTGTCTGGGGGCTCCGTCTTGTCGTCGGAAGTGGCGTAGACGGTTGTCTTGCCCTTGACTTGGTATTTCACCCACGGGATGGTCTGGCGGGCTTCGTCGGAATGGTAGGTGATTACGACTCCGGGGCCAAGGTGGGTTCCGTGAATGCCGATGCCGTCATTGCCGCCGCCGATCCTCATCAGCAGCACGGTCTTGGTGAGGCTGTTGGTTTCGTCGTCGGCGTACTTGGAGATGACTTTCAGGCGGTCTTCGCCGTACTTTTGCGGCCAATGGCACTGCTCGCAGGTTTCGCGGGCGGGACGCAGGTTGTGGACCGGGGTGGGGATGGGTTCGGGGTAGGTGTGAAACGTCACGGCGAATACCTGGCCCACGCCGGAGAGTTTGCTTTTCACGAACCAGCCCGCGCCGGGGCCGATGTGGCATTTCACGCACTCCACCCGGGAGTGCGGAGAGTTCTGGTAGGCGGTGAACTCGGGCTGCATGACGGTGTGGCAGGTCTGGCCGCAGAACGTCACCGAATCCATGTAATTAACCGCGCCATAGCTGATCTGGCTGGCGATGGCGAGGTTGACGACCGTGGTAGCGGCGGCGAAGTAGACCAGTTTGCGAAGTTCGGAATTGTGCCACGTGAGGGGTGGAAAATCCGGCGGGTAGATGCCGCTGAAGCCCTCGCGCCTGCGCTTGAGCCAGATGCCCAGGGGGACCATGATCAGGCCGGCGAAAAACGGCGCCGGCAGTCCCAGAAACACCAGAATCCCGATGTAGGGGCTGCTGGCTTCGCCCTTCAGGGTCGTGGGCAGCAGGAAGAGCCAGAAGACTACGGCAGTGGTCACGATGACCACGCCGGCGAGGCTGATCCAGTTGTTCGACAGGTAGACAAAAGGGGACAACCAGCCCCGGCGGCTTGTTTCGAATTGGTTTGGCGTCATGCTCTGGCTATCAGTCTCCGGCGGTCTTCATCGGCTCGCGCTCTGGTGAGCGCTCTTTCTTTTTTACACTAAATCCGGTCAGAAAAGCTGTGTTGAGCGGGTAGACGTCGGGATCGAAGATGACGGAGTAGAAGTGCCACACGACGATCGCCAGAGTGGCCAGGATGGCCTCGTACAGATGGATCGACGTAGCCACGTCCAGCCAACTCTTGGGCAGGAATCTCATGACCAGGGTATTGGCCCAAAGGAAAACCCCGGTACTAATCATGACGACCGCGCCCCAAACCACGGCCCAGTATTCGGCCTTCTCAATGTAGCTGTGCGACGAGCGGTAGGGTGGTTCAGAACCCAAGCCGAGGTTGTAGGCGAAGCCCGCCAGGGCCTCGCGCGGATCATCCATTTTGGGCAGCATCTCCAGCCAGTGATGGCGCAGTTTGCGGTTGACGATCAGCGAGACCAGGTGTGTCACGGCGACCGCCATGAAGACCGCGGCGGCAATGCGATGGATCAGGCTGCGCACGGCGTGCCTGCCTTCCAACATCAGCAGGGGGCGCGCCCACCAGGTGTCGGGGTATTTCAGGGCGAAGCCGGTCCAGACCAAAGTGAGGAACGAGATCGCCATGACAGCGTGCTGGACGCGTTCAAAGGGCAACATCCGAAGCTCGCCGTGGCCGGCCGCGGCAATCCGGCCGGGGCGCGTCATCCGGCCTGGAAAGCGCAGTTTGACCAGCTTGCGGATCCAGTCGCCGCCCTGGTGAAGCATCATGAGGCCGATGGTGACGGGGATCAGCAGCAGGTAAAACTGACGCACCCAGCGCAGCACCGCGCTTTCGGATTGCTCAGTGACGTGCACCTGGCTGATGGCAAAACGCGTGCCGGCGCCGGCGTGGCACTGCCCGCAAGTTTTGGGCAGGTTCTTTGGATTAATGGTCGACTTGGGATCGGACGACGGCAGGATGTTGTGCACACCGTGGCAGCTTGAGCAGTTCGCCACGGTTTGGGAGCCGGCCTTGCCGGCAAGGCCGTGGTAGGAAGCGTCGAAGCTGACTACGCGGTCGGAGGGCAGCCCGAAGGAACTGGTCAGCCGCACGTTTCCGTGGCAATTGCCGCAAGTATCGCGGATGTGCGCGGCGTTTACGGTGGAGGCGGCGTTGGCGGGCTTCAAAATCTTGTGTTCGCCGTGGCAATCGTTGCAAATCGGCGCCTGGGTGACACCCCGGGCGAGAGCTTGGCCGTGTACGCTGGTGCGGTACTGGTCGACGACTTCGCTGTGGCACATGCCGCAGGTGTCCGGCACTGCCATGCGGAACGCCTCCGACTCGGGGGACAAGAGTTCGTGGGCGCTGCCATGGCACAAGGCGCAATCCGGCGCGCCTTCATTCCCGTGCTTGCGCGCTTGGCCATGGACCCCGAGGGCGTAGTCGCCGGCCTGGTCCTGGTGGCAGGTAATACACTGTGGCTTGGGGATGTTGGCCGGATGGGGATACCGGTCGTGGGATTCGTGGCAAGTATCGCACGTCAACCCGGCGTGGGCACTTTTCTCTAGCTTCTGGGCTTGGTCGTGGCACGAAGAGCAGTCCGCCACGGCTGGCTCGGCGGCATAGACTCTGACACTGGCCAGGACAAGGACCAAGCCGAATAGGGCAGGACCGAGCGCTCGGCCAATGGTACGAAGTGCCCGGTTCTTCATGACAATTACACTCCGGATTGGGACGTCTCAATCCAGGCCTTATACGCGAAGGCAGCGGCCAGAATAACACCGTAAACGACGGCGATCACGGTGAGAATTTTGCCCCACTTGTCGATCTGGTCGAGCTTGTGGGCAACCACGGTTTGCTCTGCGGCGCCGCTTTCAAGCACGTGCAAGTTGTCGTCTTCATGACTTGCAACCACTTTGCGCCGGATCATCAGTCCGATGACGACGAGCGCCAGAGCAATCCAGGGATACAGGAACGGAAGCAAACTGATCTTCATAAGTCACCTCCAGACTCAGACTACGGTTAGTTCAGATCACAGTTGAATTCAAGGCCATGGGACCGGCGCTGATTCCGCTTCCCGCTCGGCCCAAACCGTTCTTATTGAAAGTCTTCCCGGTGGCCTCCTCGATGACATCCACGATCAAAAGCAGATAGGCATCCAGTGCGCACCGGACCTGTTGGCGGGTTTCGCAGGATCCGTCATGAGCCTGCTCGGCACAAACCGAGCACACGTTACGGCGAATGGCGGCAATGTACTGCTCGATGTCGTCGCTCTGGACAGACTGGATGGCTTGCGCCACTTGGGGAAAAAGCTTGAACAGGGCGCAACTGGAGGGTTGCTCCAGGCCGCACTGACCCTCTACGGTACGTTCGGTGCAGACGCTGCAGATGCGGTTACGGACCAGCACCTCAAGCTGTGCTAACGAGCGATCCATATCTGAATCTCCTTTCGCCTGAACAAAGAGCAATGCACGCCGAAGTCCATGCGGGCGGCAAACCAAATTATGGGGTTTTGCAACGTTTTGGGCCGTAAGGCCGATTAATTGGGGCTATTGACGCAGCTTCTGCACTAATTGTGTGGGTTATTTCGCCTGTGGCCTCGGAGCTGTGGGGTTTTGCAATACGCAAGGCAGCAGCCATGATGGCCAGCAGAACGGTGCTCAGGGGATCTTGCTCCGATACAACCGAGACAATTCCAGCGTCCCAAGCCTGAGCGAGAAATTGCGGATCTTGCAAATCGCGGCGGATGATCAGGACAACCCGCTCAGGGTTGGAGAGGGGGAGGGGCAGTTGCCGGAATGACTGCTCATCCAGTACCATCACACAATGCTTTGACAGGTCGGGGCGATCGACTGGCTGGACTTGCCAGGCGCAGCTACGGGTCAGAGCTTCCCGAACCGTTGCGGCGTACCGGCCGTCAGCGATCGAAAGCTGAACCGTTTGCATCATGCACAACTCCACGCCTCCGCCTTCCATCGACTGTTACTTCTTCTCGACGTAGCCGTCCAGGGACTTATTCTTCTGGTAATACTTGCCGGCGGCGGTCAAGTTCTTGTTCATCGCGTCCTTATCGGCGGGGACGTTTTTCTCATGGCAGTAAGTGCAAGCCTTCTTGGTAGCTTTGGTGTATTCCGGTTTGCCATACGAAGCCGTGGAGCAAACCAGGAAACCGCCCAGCAATATGGCAGCGGGCAATGCAATCTTCCAATGGGACATGGTGCCTCCACCCGGCAAGATAGCAATTGCATCACCACGCACCTATCTTTAGACCTAGCAGCAGGTTTGGGGGAATATCCACCATCAGGATGGGGGCATTCCCCCCGAAATAGCGGCATGATGGGCCAATTCCCCCAAGCCGCTTGATATAATCTTAAGTACATACCGTGAATGTCTAAGCTCATCCCAGGTTGGCAGAAGACCAGCGTGCTCGAATCCGTGTTTGATCAGCTTTCAGACGCGCTCGTCCTTTATGATCCCGAGTTCCGGATTACCGGTGTTAACCGGTCGGCGGAGAGGCTGTTTGGCGTCTCCTCGGAAGAAATGCTGGGGAAACACTGCCAGGATATCTTTAAGTGCGAGCTGTGCGAGCCCGGTTGCGGCGTGCTGGTGGGGCTGAACCAGGCGCCCGCCGCGCCTCATTCCACCGTGCGATTGCACACCGCCAACGGCATGGAACGGCTGGTGGTGATGCGGACTACGCAGATGTTCGACGATGCCGGCAACCTCAGCGGAGTGGTGGCCACCATCAAAGACATCACCGACGAGGCGGCGCCCCAGAAGCGGGAAGTGATCGCCGAATCGCCGTCCATGCGGGAGGTCCTCAACTTCGTGCGGCGGGTGGCGGCCAGCGAAGCTACCACGATTCTGCTCGAAGGCGAGAACGGGACTGGCAAGGACCTGATCGCCAAGACGCTGCATTACCAAAGCGTGCGCCAAGCCGAGCCGTTCATCGCGATCAACTGCGCGGCCATTCCCGATTCGCTTCTGGAGAGCGAACTGTTCGGATATGAAAAGGGTGCGTTCACGGATGCGAGGTCGCAAAAGCGGGGCATTTTCGAACTGGCCGATAAGGGCACGCTGTTCCTGGACGAGATCGGCGAGATCCCGCTGATGTTGCAGGCCAAGCTGCTACGGGTGCTGGAGGAACAGACCTTCCGGCGGCTGGGCGGCCTGAAAGACATCAAACTGGACCTGCGGGTGGTGGCGGCCACCAACAAGAACCTGCGGGAGGCCGTGAAGGAAGGGGCTTTCCGCCAGGATCTGTATTTCCGGCTCAATGTGATCCAGATTCTCATCCCGCCGCTCCGCGATCGCGTCGAGGACATTGTCCCGCTCACGAAGTTCTTCGTGGAGCACTACAACCACAAATTCAAGCGGAACATCGAAGGGTTGAATGACGCAGCGGCCAGGCTGTTGGTAGGGCACGACTGGCCGGGAAACGTGCGCGAATTGCGAAACGCCATCGAGCGGGCCATGATCCTGGAGGAGTCGGCCTTGATCACGCCCGCCAGCCTGCCGATCGCGATTTCGCGCCCCGAATCCGGGTCGGCCTTGCCGCTGGCGGCCAGCACGGACCTTCCCACGGAGGGCCTTTCGCTCGAAGACAACGAACGCAACCTGCTGGCGCGAGCGCTCGAAAAGACCAACGGCAACCAGACCCAGGCGGCGCGGTTACTGCGCATCACGCGGGACACACTCCGCTACAAGATGAAGAAATTCAACTTGCGGTAGGAGGCGTCTGCGGCGCCAACATCGACGGGAGCTTTCGATGTTGAAAAGTCAGAAGCCAGAAGATCAGGCTCGGCCCGCGTCGCTAATTCGTAGGCGCCGGCACGAACACGATGCGCGGCGCGGCGGCGCCGGCGTCCAGCAACCACAGCGGCGCGGAACCGAATTCGTTCAAGCGGAACAGGCTCCCCATGGGCACTAGAGTAGCCGGCGTACAATCGCAGGAGATCGTGCCGCGGCTGCTCGCCGACAGATCGAAAATCACAACTCCCTGGGCGCCCGCACTGGGCACGTAAAGCTTGGCGCCGTCCTGCGAGAAGCCGATACCAACGGCGGAAGCCAGGCTGTCATCGAGCTGCGCGATGGTCTGCGCGGTGGCTGCTCCGGAGGCGTCGCGGATAAGCAGGAGGCCCGCGGTGGGATCAATCACGGCGGCATCGTGACCGCCAGGGGTGAAAGCTGCCAGGGAGCCGGCGCCGGCCTGGACCAGACTGCGATTCTCGCCGTTCACGCTGAGCAGCCGCGCAGATCCGCCGGAGACGCTGAGAAGATAGACGCCGTCATCGCTGAGGGCGTAATCCCCCGTGGCTGGCGTGCGCCGCCGCGAGTGGTTGGGGGCAGGGGACGAGAGCTGCACACCGCCGGTAGCCGGCAAAGTGACGGTCCCGGCCAGCGCGGGAGCGCCGGGCAGGCCCCCGAATACCTGGGCTTTCCCAGGGGTAAAGAGAGCCGCGGCAGTACCGGACGGGCTGAACACCACACGCTGCGGAATGAAGCTGATGCCGCCCAGACTGGTCTCCACGGGGCCGGCGGAAGTCAGGCGAAAGAAGTGGAGTACTCCGCCGGCAGACACCACAAAGGCCGAATCCTGATGGGGCGAGACATAGGCGGCCGAAAGATCCAGGCCAAGGCTGATGGGGTCGCCGATCAGCGACGCGCCGGGGACTCCTTGAATCGGCCGCAGCGCGTGGCCGGGGCTATCGTAGACGAATCCGGCCACGGGGCCGGAGAGCCAGCCCTGTTGCGCTGCCAGCACGGAGCCCGCAGCCAGGACGAGACCGAGTAACCGGAAGAGTCGAGTGGTCATGTTGTTCTCAATGCGGAGCGCCCACCGAACCGGTGCCGGCAGTGATGGTGGTTGCGGGATTGGCGGTGGAGCTACCGCCGCCACCGGTGTGTGTGGCCCAGTAAACGCCGCCGGCCACCGCGGCGCCGGCGACAGCCAGAATGGCGATCAGCTTGCCGGAACCGGCCGACGCTGACGTTGCGGCGCCGGCGGCCGCATTGGTTTGCGTGATGACGGCGCTGGTGCTCAAGCTGCCGTAAGAAGCCGTGACGTGGATCTGGTATGGGCCTTTGGCGGTATTGGGTTGCAATCCGCGGGCTACGGCGCGGCCTTGCGCGTCGGTGGTCACCGAAAGGGAGTGCGCGCCACCGGGGAATTCCCCGCTGGCTCCGCGAGAAGGTGTTTCAAACAGGATCAGAGCGCCGGCCACCGGTTTGTGGTTTTCATCCTGTACCTCAACAACCGGCTCACGCGCGGTGCGTTGGCGGATATTGTTGATGGCGCCATCGCCTTCCACGATCACCAGATTGAGCTTGGCGGCCGGCGCCTGGGCAGGCGCGCCTGGCGGAAACGGCAAGGCGATGACTCCGGCAAGAAGCCAACACAGGCTACGCATCGCAACCCTCCGATGGTTTATATTATGGCTGGTAGCAGGTGAAAACTCAAACGGAAAGGTCTGGCGATTGGGACGGCGGAACACCATTCCGGCGCAAGGCGGGTCTAATCCCTATCGTTTCAGGGGGTCCTCGACCCAGGGCGGGGTGGCATCGATGAGGCGGCCCAGTTCGGGTTCGAGCGCCTCCATTTTCTGCTTCATCTGCCAGGCCACCTCGCGGTAGCTGAAGTGGCCCTTGACGCCGCTGCGCAGCCGCGACATGTATTCGGCCTCGGCGAAGTCCATTTTGAAGAGGAAGCGGGAGCGAGCCCCAAAGGGCAACAGGTAATGGGCCCCCGGCGCGGGCAGAGCTGCCATCGCCCCAAAGGCTTGCTGCATAGCGGTTTGGTACACCTGGCCGGCGCCGGCATCGGCCACCAGCGCGGGCGTCTCAAAGCCGAGACGGCCGGAGTAGGCCTGGCGGAATTTCTGGCAGCGGCGGTGACGATGCAGATCGCGATAGGCGCCCACATCGATCACCAGATCGAAGGCGTAGATCCCGCCGCGGAAACCGCCAAGAATCTCGTCGCGGCCAGTCCGGGAGCCCAGCGCCACGTCGATCACCTCGGCGCGCCGGCGGTCGTTCCAGGCGGAGGTCATTTCGTACAATTCGCGGAATGGGCGGTCGGTGACGGGGTAGAGCAGGGTGGCGGCGATATCGGCGGGGACGTGAGTGGGGCGCAAAAGGTCGACGCGCTCGGTATTAGCGTGGGAGTGCGCGGCCGGAGGCAAGTTTTGCGCGGCCCATTGGCGGAGATCGTCGCGGGAGCGGACGGCGTGTTCATCGGCGTCGGCGTGGCGGGCGAGGGTAGGCGCCAGCGGCTCGGCAGCGGCCGCCGGGTCCCAGCGGCAATCCGGCTCGGCGGCACACGCCTGGGCCGTTTCCCCGCCTAATTCGCGCAACTCCGCGTATTCGGAGGCCTTCAGCCGGCGAATCTGTTTTTCGAGCGTGCGAATGCTCACCACCTGGCCGACGTTGGTGGGGACGCCCCAAAAGAGCAGATAGCGGGCGACATCGAAAGCGCGCGCGGTCAAGTTCCGCTGGTAAGCGTCGGGCTTCATGCCGGCGGGGCGCGGCAGGCGTTCCGACAGGCAGGCAAAGGCTAAGTCCTTCACCGTGGCGTAGGCGGCCAGCAGCGCCTGGCCGGCGGCCTGGTAGCGCGCGGCGTCATCGGCCGCGAGTTCGGGCGGAGTCACAAAACCGGAGGTGGAAAAATCCTGGTAGCGGGACGACTTGGCCTGGCCGTCCCACAGCGGCTCCTCTTCGATTTCGGTGGCGGCCAACTCGGAGATGCCCTCGAAGCAGACTACCGTATGGCCCAGATCGGCGATGGATGCGTGGCCATACTGAAAGTAGAAGCTCTCCAGAAACTTCTGGGAGTCGTGGGTGCGCACCCAATCGATGGAATCGCGAATGGAATCGGGCGAGCGGCTGTAGCGGGCCAGGGCGTAGGCGGTCTTCTCCGGCGGCATGGGCGCCACGGTGATGACGCGTTTTGTGGGAGTCAAGACGCTATCATAGCGGAAACGATGCAATTGCGAATCCAGAGAATTCACCCGGCGGCGGAACTGCCGTCCTACGCGCATGGCCCCGGTGAAGACGCCGGCATGGACCTGCGAGCGGTCGAAGACGTGACGCTGGAGCCGGGCGTGCCGCGGCTGGTTCCCACGGGCCTCACGGTGGAGATCCCGGCCGGTTACGAAGCCCAGGTGCGGCCACGCAGCGGGCTGGCGCTGCAGCGCGCCATTACCATGCCGAACGCGCCAGGCACCATCGATCCAGGGTATCGCGGCGAGGTCCGCGTAATCCTGCTGAACCTGGGACGCGAGGCCTACACCGTGCGGGCGGGCGACCGCATCGCGCAGATGATTGTGGCGCGATACGAGGCCGTCGAGTGGGTGGAAGCCGGGCTGTCGGATACCGATCGTGGCGCGGGGGGATTCGGCTCGTCCGGAAGATAGCCGATGCTAGCCCGCTTTTCTCACCAGGTTTCGTCGCGAGGCGCGTCAGAAGGCCACGGATACGAGGCGCGCGCCGCTCAGCGCGCGCAGGCATACTTGAACAGTATGTCGAGCACGCTGAGCAAGCGCAACGAAGTAGACGCGGCCTGATCACGCGCCGCAGCAGAATGCTGGTGAGAAATGCGGGCTAGCGCTTGGCGCGATTCGAGGAGCCTGCCGGAGCATCCTCACGCGCGGGTTCTTCCACGTTGAAAGTCCGGGCGACCAGGTACAAAGGCCGCCCTTTTACCTGCTCATAGATTTTCCCGACATACTCTCCCAATACGCTGATGCTCATCAATAGTGCGCTGCCGATCAGGCTGGTCACCACCATTAAGGAGATCCATCCAGGCACGGTTTCCTTTCCCAAGAAATGCGCCAGAAGGGCGCGCACGGCTTCCTCGATGCCGAACAGTCCGACCACCATGCCAAGGCCGAAACTGAACCTGAGCGGAAGGCTGGAGAACGAGGTGACCGCGGTCCAGGCGAGCCGCAGCATCTTGCGGAGCGGGTACTTGGTGTCTCCCGCCTGGCGCTCACGCCGCCGGTAACGCACCGCGATCTGCGGATATCCGGCCCATGCCACCATGCCACGCAAGAAACGGTGGGTTTCGCGCATGGATGCCAGCCCGTCGCGGAATTGCCGTGAGAGGAGACGGAAATCGCCGGTATCGACCGGCAACTGAGCTTGCGTCAACAACCGCATGACCCGGTAAAAGGCCCAGGCGGTGACTAGTTTATAGCGCGACTCTCCAGCCCGGGCCACGCGCTGGCCATACACCACGTCGTAGCCTTCCCGATACCGCTCGACCATCTCATGAATCACTTCCAGAGGATCTTGCAGGTCGGCATCGATCAGAACGATGGCATCGCCCGTCGCGTAATCCAAGCCGGCGGTGGCGGCCAGTTGATGGCCGAAATTGCGCGACAGATGGACAACTTTAATGCGGGAGTCTTCGGAAGCCCAATCCGCGATGCGTTCGAGCGTTCCGTCCGAGCTGCCGTCATTCACCAGGACAATCTCCGCTTCGCAGGCTAGCGAGGCCATGAAGCGTTCCACTTCCCCGCGCAGAATCGGCACGACCGCCTCCTCGTTGTACATCGGCATGACGATCGAGATCCTACCGGGATAAGGTCTGGGGCACAGGAGATGATTGGTCATCTTCTGACGGCGGGTAGCCATACGACTGTGTAGTTTAGCAGTTCGATGGATCGGCACACCCGGGCGGGCGTCACGTTAGACTGAAAATACGTGGAAGAAGAGGTCCTTGGCAAAGCCTACGATGCCCGCCTGATGCGCCGGTTGCTGGGCTACATGCGTCCCTACCGGAAGTTAGTGGGCTTCTCGCTGGTTTTCCTTCTGGTCGAGTCCCTCTTGCAGGTGGCCAGCCCGCTGCTCACGCGCATCGCGGTGGACCGGTACATTCGGCCCGGCGCGCACCCGCCGGCCTCGCTGTTCGATGCCCTTCTGCCTGCCGATCCGTGGTCCGGCCTGACCCGGATCGCGTTGTTATATCTAGGGGTTCTGGCTTGCACGTTTATCACCGGATTTGCCCAGACCTACCTGATGCAATACACCGGGCAGCTCGCCATGTTCGACCTCCGCAAGCAACTCATGGAGCACCTGCAGCATCTGGACCTGGCATTCTACGACCGCAACCCGGTGGGCCGCCTGGTCACGCGCGTCACCACGGACGTGGACGTGCTTAACGACCTGTTCGCTTCCGGCCTGGTGACCATTCTGGGCGACGTGATGGTGCTCGGGTTCATCGTGGCCGTGATGTTCCAGTTGAGCCCGCCGCTCACCGCCATCATGCTGGCGGCCATGCCGTTGGTGGTTGCCGCGACAATCGTGTTCCGGCGCAGCGTGACGCAAAGCTACCGCCGCATTCGCGTGGCCATCGCCAAAATCAATGCCTACCTGCAGGAACATCTCACGGGGATTGTGGTGCTGCAACTTTTCAACCGTGAGGCGCCCAGCGCCCGGGAATTCGAGCTGGTGAACCGGGAGCACATGGAAGCGTATAAAGACGCCATCACGGCGTATGGCTGGTTTTACCCGGTGGTGGAGTTTCTTGCCATGCTGGCGCTGGCGGGGCTTCTGACCTATGGCGGATTCCGCATCGAAAGCGGGCGTCTGACGCTGGGAATCGTCGTGGCGTTCCTGCAATATGGGCTGCGATTCTTCCGGCCGATCCAGGATCTGAGCGACAAATACAACATTCTGCAAGCGGCCATGGCCTCCGCGGAGCGGATCTTCAAACTGCTGGATACGGAGGCCACCGTCCTCAAGCCGGCGCTGCCGCGGCCCGCCCCCGAGCGAATCGCGGCGATCGAGTTCGATGGCGTGTGGTTCGCCTACCAGGGCGAAGATTGGGTGCTGCGGGACGTCAGCTTCACCATCGCGCCCAATGAGACGGTTGCGGTGGTGGGCCACACCGGCGCGGGCAAGACCACGCTGATCGGCTTGCTGCTGCGTTTCTACGACGTGCGGAAAGGCAGCATCCGGATTGGCGGCACGGACATTCGCGAGATGGACCCGCTCGACCTGCGGCGCCAGTTTGGGGTGGTCTTGCAGGATCCCTTCCTGTTTACCGGCACGATTGAGGAGAATATCCGGCTGGGCACGGAGCGCATTCGCGATGAGGATGTGGAAACGGCCGCCGCGCAGGTGAACGTGCTGGACTTCGTCCGCGGCCTGCCGGAAGGCTTCGGTCACGCGATCCGCGAGCGCGGCAGCGGTCTTTCCACCGGGCAGAAGCAGTTGATCAGTTTCGCGCGCGCGCTGGCGCACAATCCGCACTACCTGATTCTGGACGAGGCGACTTCGAGTGTCGATACCGACACCGAGTTCCGCGTGCGCCAGGCGCTGGAACGCATGGTGGAAGGCCGGACGTCGATCGTGATCGCGCACCGGCTTTCGACCATCCAGCGCGCCGACCGCATCCTGGTGATGCACAAAGGCCGCTTGCGCGAATCGGGCACGCACCAAGAATTACTGGCGCTGCGGGGGATTTATTGGAAGCTGTACCAGTTGCAGTACAAGGATCAGGAAGTGCGTATTCTGTCTTCCGGCTCCTGACTTCTAACTCCCCTGTCCCGAAGGGATATCACGGGCGGATCCCTTGCCGCTGGTAGGCTTCGTCCAGCAGTTCCACCACGTGCATCACGCGCTGGCGGTTGCCGTACAGCCGGACGCCGGCTTTGAGTTGCAGCATGCAGCCGGGATTGGCGGTGGCAACGATGCTGGCGCCGGTGGCGTTCACGGCTTCCATCTTGCTTGCCAGAATCTGCATGGACATCTGGTTTTCAATCACGTTGTAGATGCCGGCGCTGCCGCAGCACACGTCGGACGAGCGCATCTCGCGGAATTGCAATCCGGGGATGGCGGCAAGCAGTTTACGGGGAGCCGTGCGGATGTGCTGTCCGTGCGCCAGGTGGCAGGAGTCCTGATACGTAACGACGCGATCGGCCGGGACCATCTCGCGGTTTAGCTCGATGGAGGCGAGGAACTCCGTCACGTCGCGCATTAACGCGGAGAACTGGCGCGCCTTGGCGGCGTATGAGGGATCGTCATCCAGCAGGTCGCCGTATTCTTTGAGCGTGGAACCGCATCCCGCGGCGTTGGTGATGATGGCGTCGAAGCCGCCTCCCAGGACGGCATCGATATTCCGCCGCGCCAGCCTGCGGGCATCTTCGCGCAGACCGGAGTGCAAGTGAAGGGCGCCGCAACAGCCCTGCCTGGCGGGCACCACGACCTCGCAGCCGTTTTTCCGCAGCACGCGCACCGTGGCTTCGTTGAGGCGCGCGAAGGAAACGTTGGCAATGCACCCGGCAAGAAGCGCGACTCGATGGCGCCGCGCGCCTTGCGCGGGAAAAGTCCGGCCGATCTGGCTAAAGAAAAACGGCGGTTCCGCGGATGGCGCCAGTTGGGCAATGTCGCCCAGCGGGCCGGCCAGGCGGAAAAGGCCCATGGCCCGCATCAGGGCTTCGAGGCCGCTCGCCTGGTAGATGTAGAGCAGCGTGCCGGCCGCCGTCAAGGCGGTGCGGGATTCCAGCAGATAATTGAAGAAGAAGTGGCGGACGCGCCGCGCCATGCGGCCGCGTGGGACCCGGGCTTCGATTTCGGCCCGCGCCTCTTCCACCATTCTGCCGTAGCGCACCCCCGAAGGACAGGCCGATTCGCAACCGCGGCAGGCCAGGCACAAGCCGATGTGCCGAATATACGAAGGCGTGATGGGCGCGCCCTCGGCCACCTGCACCATCTGGTACACGCGGCCGCGCGGCGAATCCATCTCGAGACCCAGCTCGCGATAGGTGGGACAGGCGTTGAGGCACAGACCGCAGTGGATGCAGCGGTCCAGATCGAACTGCCGGGGGCCTGGACGGGTTGTCTCAGATGCGACGATAGAGTCGGCCACGATTCAACAGGTTTGACGGGTCAAATAGATTCTTGACCCGCCGCATGATTTCAAAGTCGCCGCCGGGCGCGGGCCACAATTCCAGGGAATGTTTGCATTCCTGGGGTGAAAACTCGATCACGGTTTTGAAAGCGCGTGCCGCCGCGCCCGAAATCCAGCTTGCGGCGTCCTCATGCCGCTCAAAATAACCGTAACAGACACCCGAACCGGCGCGCGCCACGGCTGGCACTTCGAAGGCCGCCATGACGCCTTCCAGATCTTTCAGGGTACATGAGACGCGGACCACCGCGCCATCCGCGTGCTGGCGCAGGAATCGGGGAGTGAAGGACTCCAGATCGCTCCACAGCGTCTCGGGGCACGCATTTTCGACCGCCAGGCGGCTGGTGATGTGGGCCAACTCGCGCTCATAACGCTCGACCGATGCGGCGTTGCCGGCGGCGCGCACGGCCAGCAGCCAGCAGTCGCCGCCGAAGGAACGACCGGCCGCCGGGTTGAGCAAGTCGATGGCGACCGGTTGGAGGGGGTTGGCGAGCATCTGGTTGCGCGCGGCAATGGCCTCATCCAGCGAACGGAACGGCAGGAGAAAACTCTGTTCGGCTCCAGGAGCCGGCGTCAATTTGAAATTGACCACCGCGATCGCGGCCAGGGTGCCGAAGGAGCCGATCATGAGCTTGGCCATATCGAGCCCGGCGACGTTCTTGACCACCATGCCGCCAGACTGAACCAGTTTGCCTTCGAGCGTGGCGAAGCGCATGCCGATGATGAGGTCGCGGGCGGTTCCATAGAACCGGCGCCGCGGCCCGCTGCAATTCGCGGCCACCACTCCGCCCACCGTGGCGCTCTCGGCGAAGGGCGGATCGAGCGGAACCATCTGGCGGTTGGCGGCCAGCAGGCTGGTGAGCTCGCGCCAGGGCAGCCCGGCTTCCACGCTGATGGTGAGATCGCGCGGCTCATACCCCAGCACGCGATGGAGCGCGGTGGTGGAGATGGCGACATCGGCGGGCTCGCTGGGCCCGGCCATCAAACGCTTGCTCGAATTGCCGTCAAGCGCGATGGTGCGTCCGTGTGCGGCGGCATCGCCGAGCGCCTGCGCAAGGTCCGTGGTTGTTTCCGGAGCGAGCACTAGAACACCAGGTGGCGCAGCACCAGGTGGCGCAGCAGGGAAGTCAGGATGGTCAGCACCAATGCTCCCAATATGGCATTCAGGGTCCCCCGCACTTTGAAGCCCGGAGAGAACAGCGACGCCACTTTCAACAGGAAGGCATTCACCGCCAGTTGAAAAAGTCCAAAGGTCAGGATGGTGAGCGGCAGGGCCACGATCCGCACCAGCCAGCCAATCGTGAAGTCGACGATGGCGATCATGGCGGCCGCCGCCAGGGCGCATGCAAAGTTCTGGACTTTGATGCCCGGGATGATGCGCGCCACCACCCACAGCGCCAGCGCGCTCACAAACCAGACCAACATCAGGTGCAGCAGCGGCATAAACACCTCCGGCCAGAGATAATGATAGTCCATGGCGACTTTGTATGCCGGGACCTCCGGCTTCGCATATCCGGCCTGGAAGCCCGGCTTCTACCCGGCCAAGCTTCCGGCCAAACAATTCCTGCACCACTATGCGCGGCGGCTGAATTCGGTGGAGATCAATTACACGTTTCGGCGGTTGCCCTCGGCATCGACGTTGCGGAGCTGGGTGGAGGCCACGCCGCCGGGGTTCGTGTTCGCGGTAAAGGCCAACCAGCGCATCACCCACATTCTGCGCCTGAAGAACGCCGCCGAAGCCACCGCGCTCTTTCTGAAGATGATCGACCCGCTGCGCACCGCACGCCGGCTGGGCCCGATCCTGTTCCAATTGCCGCCGCAGTTGAAATGCGACACTGCGCTGCTCGCCGACTTCCTGGAGTTACTGCCGCCGGATTTGCGCTACGCCTTCGAGTTCCGGCACGCTTCATGGCTGGCCGAGCCGGTCTACGAGCAGTTACGCCGCCGGAACGTGGCGCTGTGCCTGGCGGAATCGGAGAAGCTGGAAGTGCCCAAGGTGATCACGGCCGATTTCGTCTATTACCGCTTGCGCAAGCCGGAATACACCGAGGCCGACGTGGATGCGATCGCCGCCAGCGCGCGGGAGTTACTGGCCGGCGGGCGCGATTTGTACCTGATGTTCAAGCACGAAGAAACGCCGGAGGGGGCGCTGCACGCGGAGCGGCTGCTAAGGTGAGGGCCAGGGCAATGCGGTTCAGCTAAAAGGGGCCAGTCAGCGCGACCCGCTTCGCGGAAGGCCGTTCTGTGCTGCGGGCGACGCCACCTGATTTTTGTCGTGCTAACACGCCAAAATCATTTGTGCGCACAAATGTCCTATAGAATATGAAGAGATGGCGTCCGGATCCGAGAATCTCCGTGTGGAGGATGACGGCCTGATTTGCCCGGAGGTGCGGCGTTGGGCGGAGACAAAGTTCCGGCTGATAGCACTGTACGACGAGCTGTTCTCGACCGGGATGAAGAATAAATGGGAGCAGCGGGTCTACATTGATTTGTACGCCGGAGCCGGGTACGGCCACATTCAGGGGACGAGGAGTTTCCTGAAAGGATCTCCCGTCATTGCTCTGACCGTCAGCTGCCCCTTCGACAAATACATCTTCTGCGAAGAGAGTAAAGAGCTCCTGGATGCCCTGAAGGCCCGTGCTCAGCGAATCGCGCCGCGGGTAGACGTGACGTACATCCAGGGGAAATGTGACTCCGAAATCGGCAGAATCTGCGCGGCTATTCCAAAAGCATCATCCCGGAGCAGGGTCCTAATGCGCATTCCGATGATGTCGATCAGTCATTCCGATCTCATGCCGATCAGATCGGAGCGAAGCGACGCCGGGCTATCTCAGTGTGAAACAGTGATCGGCATGCGTCAAGAGTTTTGCTGGTTTTCTTTGTCCTGATGCATGAGAAGTTCCTTTCTTGCGGTTGCCCGTGTTTTTGGGCGCTGACGGAAGGAGCCCGTAGGGCGACTGGAGTTAGCGCCCAAAAACATTCCGCCAACTGCCACCTACTCGCCCTCTTTGGCACCGCGACCGCCCTTCTTCTTCCGCATCGATTCTCCCTGTAATTCGATCCGGTGCGCGGCATGCACCAGCCGGTCCAAGATGCTGTCCGCCACCGTGGGATCGCCGATCTGCGCATGCCACTTGGCCACCGGCAACTGGCTCGTCAGCAGTGTTGACCTGGTCAGGTATCGCTCGTCGCAGATCTCCAGAAACGCCCGCCGTTCGGCGTCAGCCAACGGCGCCATCGCCCAGTCGTCGACGATCAGCGCATCCACCTGCCCCAGCGCCCGCAGCCTCTTGGCGTAGCTGCCATCGGCACGAGCAAGCTCGAGGTCCCGGAACAACTGCGCCGCCGTGGCGAAGTAGGCGGTGAATCCGTCGCGGCAGGCCTTCTGTCCGAAGGCTCGCGCGAGAAACGTTTTCCCGATCCCGGTCGGACCCACCAGAAAAATGTGTTGGTGGCGGCGGACCCAGTCCGAGTCGTGGATCAGCGCTCGGACCACCTGCTTGTCCAGACCCCGCGTCGCACGGAAATCGATGTCTTCGATGCAGTCGGGACCTTGCAGACGGCCATCTCGGAGCCGCCGCTCCAGAGCCCGGCCCTGCCGCCAGTTCCACTGGCGGTCCACCAGCAGCGCAAAGCGTTCCTCGAAGCTGAGTTGGTTGGTTTGGGGATCTTCCTGTTGTTGGGTGAAGGCGTCGGCCATGCCGCGCATGCGCATGGCGTACAACTTCTCGATGGTTTGTTGGTTGAGCATAGTTCTCCTTGTGGACTTACTGAATCACCGGAGGGTCGGCCTCCGGCGGGGAATCGAAGTAATCGGCGCCGCGGATGTTGTCATGGTCCCCCGTCGGCTGCGCTGGTGGATCGCCGGGTAACGGCAGCCGGTCGAGCTGGTTCTTGAGGATCGAGTCCAGGCTCTGGAAGTTGTAGGCGCGAGCCCGCAGCGCCCGCCGGGCGGCCGCTTCCATGCGCTCGGCCGGGTAGGTTTTCCCCAGCCGCAGAATCCCCAGGCACGAACGATATCCCATCTCCGGATGGCGCTTGGCCGCCAGGATCGCTTCCACCAGCTGACCGGTGTGGGGTCCGATCTGCTGGGCATCTTCCATCAGCCGCGATGGCGTGCGCCCCACATACTTCTGGTGCGACTTAGGCATGTGATCCGTCAGCGTCGTCGCTTTCCCCGGCTCGTAGGAGCGGACATGCGACGCTACCCGCACCCCGCGGTGGAGAACTTCCAGGGTCTCCGCCGTCAGGTGGACGTCCACCTCCTGGTGCACCAGCGCGTACGGCACGCTGTAGTAGTGCCGCTCCACTTCGATGTGATAGTCGATGTTGACGCCCGCCCTCTTCCATTGACCGAACTGGTAGCGCGTGGCCGGCAACGGCTTCAGCGCCGGCTGATCCAGTTGCGCGAACAGGCTGGCGCGGCTGCCCGCGCGTTTGCGGAACGCCCGCTGGTTGAGCCGTGTGAGCAACTCGGCGATCGCCTGGTTGACCTCATCCAAGGAGAAGAACTTATGCTTGCGTAACGCGGCTATGATCCAGCGCTGGACCACCTGAACGCCCACCTCCGCTTTGGCCTTGTCCCTGGCCCGATACGGCCGCGCCGGAATAATGGCGACGCCATAGTGCTCGCCCAGGTCGCGATAGGTGGGATTCAGATCCGGCTCGTAATAGCTCGGATGCGATACGGCGGACTTCAAGTTATCCGGGACCACCACCTCCACTACGCCCCCCAAAAACTCGAAGGCCCGCGTATGCGACCCGATCCAGTTGCGCAGATCCTGTCCGCTCGTGGCCTCGGCGAAGGTGTAGCTGCTGGCGCCCAGCACGGCCACGAATACGGCCGCCGGGTGAACGGCACCGCTCTGCGGGTCGTGAACCGGAATCGTGGCCCCGGCGTAATCGACGAACATCTTCTCCCCGGCACGGTGCTCCTGCCGCAGCACCAGGTCGAGTTTCTTCAGCCACCGCCGGTAGAGATCGCAGAAGCGGCTATAGCCATAGCCCTCCGGGTCGCTCGCGCGCGCCTCCTGCCAGACCAGTTGCAGGGTCAGGTCTTTGTGGGTCTGCAGGTCCTGATGGACCTGAGCCCAATCCGGTTCCGGATGTTTCCGCCAAACGGCGGGAGCGGGCCGCTGGGGAAACAGCGCCCGCTCGATCTGCTGGTCCCCCCAGTTCTCAGGCACCGGCCAGTTCAAGCCCGCCGCTTGGGCGGCGGACACGTACTCATGGACGGTGCTCTGGGAAATCGAACAACTGCGGGCGATCTGATGCTGGCTCAGTCCGAGGGAATGGAGCCGCAGAACTTCCTTCAACTTGCGCATGGTCAGCCTCTTCTGTGGCAACTGGGAGTCTCCACTTACCAGTGGAGTCCAATCGCCACGGCTGCCCTACGCCGCCATTCCAATCCGATGCCGATCAGTGTTTCGAACTACAACCGTAAAACTGATCGGCTTCAGTTCGGAACACTGATCGGCATCACTTCGGAATCGTGATCGACATCAGTTCGGAACGCTGATCGCCATCCCTCGGAATCCGCAGTCCTAAGCCTATGTTTGGTCGATCCATTCGACTTTGGTATTAAGTTCGAGACTTTGCGAACACTTGCCACATCCTACATTGATTTCGTCGTGCTTCTGGCGGTAGGTATGGACGCGAATCGCAATTACGATCACTACGTTGAAGGCCATTCGACCAAAATTGATGTGGCGCTGGGCAACAGGGACTGGCGTGAGCGCTGGAGGGCCGGCGGAGTCAGGAGACGGGACTTCAGGCAGTTCCTGGCGTCGGAGTTTTCAATGAGCATGGAATCCCTCGGATACCTGAGACAGCCCACGGATCGCATGAAGCTGGTCAGGTCCGACGAGAAGAACTTGCCGCTTTACTACCTTGCGCTATTCTCCCGTCATCAGACAGCGCATAAATTCTGGGAAGACGTGCTTAAGTACAGCACTGATCAAGCCAGCCTCTGGGAATAATTTGATGTCGCAGTTTTCCAAAATCGAGTGGACTGACGCAACCTGGAATCCCGTTCGGGGTTGCACTAAGATCAGTCCTGGCTGCAAGCACTGCTACGCGGAGAGATTTGCTGAACGTTTTCGCGGCGTGAAGGGGCACCCATTCGAGCAGGGCTTTGACCTGAGGCTTGTCCCGCAGAAACTCGCGGAGCCCTTTCGTTGGAGTGAGCCGCGGATGATATTCGTGAACTCGATGAGCGATCTGTTTCACGAGGAAGTCCCGGTGTCGTACATTTCGAGTGTGGCAGCCACAATGAATCTGGCGCGGTGGCATATTTATCAAGTTCTGACGAAGCGGTCCGGACGTCTGCGCGAGATGCTGTGCGGGCCACTACAGGATGTCGCGAAGGAGGCTCATATCTGGTGGGGCGTTTCAGTGGAAGATCGTAAATCCGGTATGCCGAGGGTCGCTGATCTGCAGGCGACACCCGCGGCCGTTCGCTTTCTTTCGGTCGAGCCACTTTTGGAGGACATCGGAATCCTCCCCTTGGAAGGCATCTCATGGGTGATTGTCGGCGGGGAGAGCGGGCCGGGCGCAAGGCCAATGAAAGAGGCTTGGGTTCTTTCTGTTCGCGCGCAGTGTGAAGCTGCTGGTGTGCCATTTTTCTTTAAGCAATGGGGAGGAGTGCGGAAGAAGGCCGCCGGCAGAAAACTTCTTGGCCGAACCCACGACGGGTTCCCCAAACGGGTTCAGCACCCCACCTTGCCGACTGTCCTTCGTCTTCAACACGCGCTCGAGATCGAAAACACCGCATTCGTGCAAGTGGAACAGGCATAGACAGGGGCAGCAGTTCTCGATCCAAGCAGCCCTATTCCGGCTTCAGGCACTCCGCGATTTCTTTTTCCTCGATGGCTCCGGTCTTGATCACGCGCCAGAAGGGCTCGGTGATATCCACGGTGGTGGATCCCAGACCGTTGCAGGTGCCGCCATCCACTACCAGGTCCACGCGGCCGTCCATCATGCCGAAGACATCGATGCCGCTGTGGCAGGTGGGATGGCCGGAGATATTGGCGCTGGTGGCGATCAGCGGCTGGTTCACCATTTCGATGAGCTTGTTGGCGATCTCGGAGCGCGAGCGGCGCAGCGCCAGGCGGCCCGTGTTGCCCGTCACCTTGAGCGGAATTCGGACCGACGCCGGCACAATGATGGTGAGCGGCCCGGGCCAGAAGCGCCGCGCCAGCAGGAAGAAACGGTTGTTCAACTGGCCAGCCAGCTCTTCAGCCGTAACAATGCCCCCGATCAGGATGGGCAGCGAACGGTGCGGCTCGCGGCCCTTGGCGGCGAAAACCTGAGTGACGGCGTGCAGGTTGAACGGATCGGCCACCAGCGTGTAGAGCGCGTCGGTGGGGATGGCGACCACGTTGCCGCGGCGCACGGCGGCGGCGGCGCGTTCCAGCACTTCAGGCTGTGGTTTTTCGGGATTGATTTCCACCAGGTCGGTAGCCATGCTTTGGATCTCGGCTCGGTTCAGCGTGGGCCAATGGCCTCGGCAACGTCCAGCGCCATCTGGTAGCGGCCGAACGGTGCACTTAATTGTACGCCCTGAACCATGCCGCGGACACGCGTCACCATCTCGCGGGCGATATGGACGCCTTCTTCGCGGGCCTTTTCGGCGTTGTCGACGCAGCGCATCCGCTCCATAAAATGCTCGGGCACGGGCACGCGCAGCTCGTTGACCATGAACTCGGCGTTGCGGTAGCTGGTGAGCGGCCAGATGCCGCAAATCACCGGGATCTTGACGTGAGCAATACGCTTGAGGAAAGCCTCCAGGAGATCCAGGTCAAAGACTGGCTGCGTGACCACATATTCGGCGCCGGCTTCCACTTTCCAATCGAAGCGGCGGATCTCTTCATCCATGTTCAACGCGCCGGGGTTGGCCCCCACGCCGATCAGTAGGGCGGTCTGCGAGCCTATCGGGTTGCCGCCGATGTCCAGGCCGTGGTTGAGGTTGTTGACGATGTTGACCAAGCCGATGGCGTCCACGTCGAATACCGCCGTGGCGTCGGGATAAAGGCCCATGCGCGGCGGGTCGCCGGTGATGCAGATGAGGTTGCGGACCCCGGCCGCATGCGCGCCCAGCAGTTCCGATTGGATGCCGAGAATGTTGCGGTCGCGGCAGCAGAAGTGGTTCACGGCCTCGATTCCGGCATGCTGTTGGATGAGCTGGCAGGTGACCTGGGCGCTCATGCGCGCGCTGGCCCGCGGGCCGTCGGGAACGTTGATGCAGTCGATCCCCGCTTCGGCGCAGCGGCGCGCGCCGGCGATTTCGAGCGATGCGTCGACGCCGCGCGGCGGCAGAATCTCCACGATCGACACGAATTTCCCCTCCGCCAGCCGGGCGCCCAGTTTCGATTTCCGCGCCGCCGGAACGGGCTCCAGCGCTTGCACTTTGGCTTGCGGCTCTTCCACCGTGACCGCCAGCTTTTTTTGCGATGGCTGCAGCGAGCGCGTTTCCGAGCGGATCAGCTTGATGTGATCGGGCGTGGTTCCGCAGCATCCGCCGATGATCTTGACGCCGGCCCACAACAGGCGGCGGGCGTATTGCGCCATGTACTCCGGCGAGCACAGGTACATATTGCGCCCTTCGACCCGCGTCGGCAGCCCGGCGTTGGGCATGGCGCTCATCGGCTTCGATGAGTGCTCCATCATCAGCTCGATGGTTTCGAGCGTGGCCTTCGGCCCGACCGAGCAATTCAGGCCGATGGCATCCACCGGCCAGGAGTCCATCTCCTGCGTGAAGGTTGCGGTGTCCGTGCCGCCCGGCAAGTGGCCGAAATCGTCGATGGTGACCTGCGCCACGATCGGAATGTCATCGCCGCCGGCTTCACGCGCGGCCCGCACGGCTTCGCGTAGCTCGTCGAGGTTGCCGAAGGTTTCGAAAACCAGCAGATCCGCGCCGGCTTCGATCAGCGCTTCGGCCTGCTCGCGGAAAATGGCGCGCGCCTCGGTGAACGAAGTGGGGCCGAGCGGTTCAATGCGGACACCCAGCGGCCCGATGGCGCCGGCCACAAACGCGCTATCGCCGGCAGCCTCGCGGGCCAGGCGAACGCCGGCCTGGTTGATGGCCTGCAGCTTCTCCGCCGATCCGAAAGCCGCGAGGCGCGCGCGGTTGGCGCCAAACGTGTTGGTTTCGAGAATCTCGGCGCCGGCCTTGGAGTACTCCTGGTGGATCTGGCGGACCAGGTCGGGCTGCGAGAGGTTCAGCTCATCGAAGCAGCGGTTGATGAAGATGCCGCGGGAGTACAGCATCGTGCCCATGGCGCCGTCCGCAACGATGACTCGACGGGATAACTGTTCGCGAAACTCCTGGGCACGATTTGGTGTATTCATGGGGAAAGGATCGCAAGAGCCGTTTCAGTACGGAAAGTGCGATATCTTCGATTTTAACTCAAAGGCCCAGGCGCGCGAGCAGCCCGGCGACGGCGGTGCAGGCCTCCGGCCATCCACGGACTGCTCCATGACTTCGAGGCACATTTCACCGCCGCGGCGCCCGCCTGGAATTACCGCTCAAACACCAACCCCGCCGAGGGCAAAATCGGGAATAGCTTATCAAGCGTGATGTATGCCTGCTTGGTGCTGGCGGTGTAGCCGTTGAAGCTCTCAAATACATAATTGGCGCGATCGGTCAAATTGATCACTTCGCCGTAAAGCGTCAGCTTCCACTTGTCGTGCGTCCAGGCTTTGTTGACGCGGAAATCGGTGCGCGAATAGGCGCCCAGGCGCAACTGGTCGCGGCTGTTCGAAAGGTAGTAGAGGGTTCCGCTCTGCCGCAGATAACCGGGGATGGGGAAGCCGCTGCCATAGCTCCATTTCAGGCTCAGGTTCATGCTCGGCCGCAGACGGTAGCCGCCATAGAGGTTGACGGTGTGGCGCTGATCGTAGTCGGAAGGGAAGCGCGCGCCCGTGACGCCGTCACGCATCGCGGTGCGGCCGAAGGCATAGGAAACCCAGCCGGTGAGGCGGTTGGCGCTCGAATGCTGCAAAAAAAACTCCGCGCCGCGCGCGTACCCGCGAAGCGAATTCACGTAGGAAGGATTGGTGGGGGGCGCGAAGACTTTGCCGTTCGGAAGAATACGCGCATCGTAAAGCGGTTGAAAGATCAGATCGCGATCCATGCGGTCGTAGTATTCCGCGCGCAGGCGGGTGCGCTGGCTCAGACGCTGCTCGATGGCGGCTTGCGCGTGGATCGAACGCTCGGGTAGCAGGTGGTGGCTGCCGAGAGGCGAAGTCAACTGCGAGATTTCGGGATATTGCGCGTATTCGCCCCAGGCCAGTTGGATGCTGGTGGAGGACGTGACGCCGAAAGCGGCCGAGGCCGAAGGCGAGGTCGTTGGAATCGCGTCGATGGAGTGATCGTCCCAACGCACGCCGGCGGTGAAGCGCAAGCGTCCGGAAAAAGCGTTCCAGGATTGCTGCAGGTAACCGCCCGCCAGCACCGCGTTGCCGTTGAAATGGTCCAGCACGCTGGGCGCGGTGGCCACGGTTTGGTACTGGTCGGAGAAGCCTTCGTCGCGCAACTGGCGGAGCGACCAGCCGCCTTCCAGCGGGCTCTTCGAATTCCACATCCAGGTGGCCGAGCCATTCCAGACCCACTCGCCGTAGAAACCGCCGCTGGTGGGCAGCTTGTTGGGGTTCTGGTCGTTGAATTTCTCGCGCATCCAGGCAAAATGGTTGACGATCAGCAGCCCTTCAACCGGCGAGTAGCGCCATCCGAGATTGGCCAAGGTGTAGTGGTAGCCGGCCGTGACGATGGAGTTGATGCCCAGATTCGTGCCCACACTGGCGCGGTTGAGGTCGGAAAAGCTTTCCAGAAAGTAAAGCGTGATGTTGCTCTTGGGCGTGAGGTCATAAGTGAGGCGCGTTTGCAGGTCTTCCAGGCCGAAGATCAGCGTGGTGTCCGGGAAGGTGCGCGCCAGAATGTATTGCAGGTAGCTCTTGCGCACGACGGCCAGCCAGCTTCCGCGCTTCTTCTTGCCAAACGGGCCCTCGCCGATCAGCCCGGCATTGGAAACGCTGGCGGCCAGGCGGAATGTGGTGCCGGTGCGGCTGCCATCCCTCGTGGTGACATCCAGGACGCCCGCGGAGCGGTCGCCGAATCGCGCGGGGAAAGCGCCCTCGTGGAGCTCCATCTCATCCACCATGTCGCCATCGAAGGTGGTGCCGGTGCCGCTCAGACTCTGGCCCTGGATCATGTGAAACGGCTCGTGCAGCAAAACGCCATCGACGTACAGGCCGATACGGTCGAAATCGGCCCCGCGAAGGGAGAACCGGGCATCGAAATCGTTGTTGGATGAGACGCCGGGAAGGCTCTGCACCGCACGCAGCGGGTCGTCCGCCAGCACGCTGGCGAGGTTCTTGGCGTCGTTGCCTGCCAGAACCAGCGCGACGGGGCTGTCGGCGTGCGCGGCCTCGAAGGGATCGGCCTTGGCTTCGACGGTATCGGTCTGGTGAAACGTGTCGGGGCTGAGAATGACTTCGAAATCCTTGATGTCGCCGGCGTCAAGGTGAAAAGCCTTCTTAATCAGGTGATAGCCCACGGTGGAGACGTTGAGGACGTAGTCGCCCGGCGCCACGTTGCCGAGCGCGAAATGGCCGGTCGAGTCCGTAGTGGTTCGATAGGCGCCGCTGTCGAGCAGGATCTCGACCTTGGCCAGGGCCTCACCGCCGCGCGCGTCGACCACCGAGCCGCGGACATCGCCGGTGGTCTGCGCCCAGGCAGGGGACACCAGGGCTAGCAGCCCCCAAGACAAGCAGCCTCAGCATGAACAGGAATGATGTTAGCGCATGGCGAAGCCCTGGCGTCAGTTCGCGCCGGCGCCGTAGCGGACGTTCAGTTTGTCGAGCTCCTTGCGGTAGAGCGGGTTCGCCGGATAATCGTGCGCCAGCTCGACCAACAGCCTCTGCGCTTCTCGCGGCCTTTTCTCGCGCAAATCGATGATCCCCAGAAAGACCTTGGCCAGCGGTTTGAGGTAGCGGCCATCGCGGGCCACCAGTTCGAGTTGATGCACGCCCCGCTGCTTGTCGCCCTCCACGCTGTCGAAATGCACGAACCAGCGGATGAAGAACGGCAGGCTCCCGATCATGTATTCGGAGAAGCCGGAGGTGAGGTAGGCGTCGTAATACGTCGGATCGAGTCTGAGCAGGCGCTGCGCGTAGCCGTTGCCCCGTTTGGCGGGCGAGAGGCTTCCCATCTGGCGCTTCTCCACCAGCGCCATGTAGTCCGTGCTCACGCCGCTGGCCACCACCATGGCAAATAGCGCGGGGCGGTCGTTGGGATTGGCTTTGAGCGCCGCCTCGGCGCGGCGTTGCGCGTCGGCCACGGCCACCAGAAACTGCTTGCGGGTGGCGGGGTCGGGGTTGGGGCGGGTCTTCGCCACGATGCGGTCGTCATCGATCAGGAATTCGCTCTCCAGGATGCCCAGGCGGTCGAGCTCATGGAAAAGGTACGCGGAAGCTTGAAAGGCATACGGCAGCGGTTCGGCGGGATGGACCGCGATATAGCTATCCAGCGCCGCATGGGCGCCCGGAAAATCGAAACTGTACAGATGGCCGAGGGCCTCGTCGAGTGTTACCGGATCGGCGGCCAGCGCGGGAATACACAAAACAGCGGCAAGTAGCCAGAATCGCATGTCGGTCACGTGGTACCGGAACGGCGCCGTTCAGCCACAATCGTAATCTGCAGATCGCTCGCCCGGCGCACTACCTCCTGCACCACGGTCTCGCGAAACGCTTTCCACCACGGCTGGGCCAGAGAGCGTCCCATGTAAATCTGGGTGATCTGCTGCGAGCGCGCAAATTCGGTAATGGCGCGCGCCACGTCTCTTGATTGTACGACATGCGTCGCGATGCGTAAGTTGCGGGCAAAGCTCATGTGGCGCTCCACCGCCTCGCGATCGGTCTCGTTCACGTTCACGTGCACCGCCAGACAGTCGGCGTGAAGATAGTCGGCCACCCGCTTGCCGCGCCGGATCAGAATGGCGGACGAAGGCCGGCCGGTGAGGCAGATGAGTATCCGCTCGGTGCGGGCGGGAGCCTGGGAGTCGAGCGCCGCGCCGGAAGCTTCGCTGGCGGCAGCCGGGCTGGCCACCAGTTTCTCCTCCACCTCGTACGCGGTGTGGCGCAGCGCCATTTCGCGAAGCGCCGTGAGGTTGGTCTCGGTGAAGAAATTCTCCATCGCGCGGCGCGCCTTTTCGGGCGCATAGACCACGCCGCGCTCCAGCCGGTTGCGAAGCGCGCGGGGAGTGAGATCGACGAACACCAGTTCGTCGGCTTCGTCCACCACCCAGTCGGGTACGGTTTCGCGCACATGAATGCCGGTGGCATGAAAGACCTGGTCGTTGAGGCTCTCCAGGTGCTGGACGTTCATGGT
This sequence comes from Bryobacterales bacterium, assembly GCA_963842505.1. Taxonomy (GTDB): domain Bacteria; phylum Acidobacteriota; class Terriglobia; order Bryobacterales; family Bryobacteraceae; genus PALSA-129. The sequence continues at coordinate 275,961 of CAWJGZ010000001.1, read as the reverse complement.
GGTGAGAACGTCGATTCCGGCATCGAGTAATGCGTGAACATCCTGCCAGCGTTTGAGGCGTTCCGATCCCGGCACGTTGGTGTGGGCCAGTTCATCTACCAGTGCCACGGCCGGTTTGCGCCGCAGCACTGCTTCGGCGTCCATTTCTTCGAAGTCCGCGCCGTTGTACGTCAGGATGCGGCGCGGAATCGTTTCCAGGCCTTCGGTTTGTGCAATGGTGTCCTGGCGGCCGTGCGACTCAAAGTACCCTATGACAACGTCGACACCCTTCTGCCGCATGGCTTGCGCGTCCTGGAGCATGCGGTACGTCTTGCCCACGCCGGCGGCATATCCCAGATAGATCTTGAGCCGTCCCTTGGTCACCGCGCTCACGGCTTTCCCCCATGCGGGAACAGCCGTACATCAAAACCATCGGCGCCGTCGATCAGGCGGTCCACCGGAGTGCGCCCGAACCAGGCCCTCCGCGGGCGGCCCGTGTGACCCAGGAAGAGTTGGGTGATGCGCTGCTCGCGCGCGAAATCCAGAATGGTCTGGACAAAGTCGAGGCCTTGGAGGCAGTGAACTTCGGCGCCCAGTTCGTGCGCCAGCGCGAGGTTGGCTTCGAGTTTCTCGCGATCGGCCCCACGCAAATTGGGCTGCTCCACGTAGGCCACCAGCAGCGCGCCGTGAAAGCGCGCCTTGTTGCGCAAACCGCTCTTGAGCATTTCGCGAGCGTCGCTGCGCGCGGTAATGCAGACCAGGATGCGTTCCTGGGCGCCCCACCGCGCGGCCACGTCATGCGCCTCCAGATAATCTTGCAACTGCCGGTCCACCACGTCGGCGGCCAGCAGCAGGGCCAGTTCGCGCAGCTCCGCCAAAGTCCGGGAATCGTGGACATCCTTGTTTCCGGTGCGACCCAAGAGCGCTTCGGGCGGGGCGTCCACTACTTCGATTTCATCGGCTTCGTGGAGGAACTCCTGGGGAATGCTGTTGTCGGCGCGCTTTCCGGTAATCCGCTCCACCTCGTCCTGCTGCTCCCGGATGTGCTGCAGGTTGACGGCGCCGATCACCGCAATCCCGCGGTCGAGAAGTTCGCGCACATCCTGCCACCGCTGCGGATTGCGGCTGCCGGGCGGATTGTCGTAGGCCAGGCCGTCTACCAGGCAGACCTGCGGGTGGCGGCGGAAGAGCGCCGTCATATCCATCACTTCGTAGGTCCGGCCGGCGTGTTTCGTGGCGATGGAAGGCACTATTTCCAGGCGCGACAGGATCTCCGCGATCTCCGGCGTGACCACGCGCTGTAGCGCGCCTACCACCACGTCCTGGCCGCGCTCCTTGCGCCGCCGGCCCTCGTCGAACATGCGGAACGACTTGCCGACACGCGAGGCGTAGCCCAAAAAGATCTTGAGGCGTCCGCGTCTTTCGCGGCGCTCCGTGTCCTGGACGCGGCGCAGCAGTTCCTCGGGATCGGGTCTACGATCGGCCGGAGTCGGCATCTCTCACAGGATAATCCGGCGCGACGGCATCATGTGTGACAAACCTGGAATTCGCACCAGATTCTTTGCCGGCCCTTCCTAAACAAGACTACTTCAACAATTCCCCCGGCCCTGCCAAGTGAAGATCCCGCCGCCGTACTTCTGACCCCTGACTCCTGACTTCCAAATCCCACAGGGATTTCAAGGGCGCACCACGTTAAAACTTGACCATTACCCCCACGCTGAGGACGGCCTGGCTATGGCGAAGATCCGGAAACCAGACGCTGCCGGGTCCGCCGCAAGCCAGGTACGCTGACGCGAGGTCGTTGGTCCCCGCCGTGGAGCCGTTCGAGCAGACATAACTTGCGGGTGAGCCGTTATTTCCGCCTGGAGGCGTAATGCCGCCCCGTCCCGTAAAGTAGGGAACGTCGGAGTGGCGATAGCCAAACTCTCCCCACCAGGTGATGTACTGTCTGGGCATCCAGTGGAAGGTGATCGTAGAATCCCACATCTGTGCCTTGTCCCCGGGATTCTCGGTGAAGTATGGCGTGCCGGAGACGGCATCCGCTCCGTTGATGGGCGGCAGCAGCGTCAGATAGCGGCCCGGGTTGCTCATCTTGCCGCCGCCAAGCGTGATGGCATAATGGTCCTTGCCCCACCAGATCCGGTTGTAAAGCATCCACCCCAAGAACGACTGCTTCGGCCCGCCCTTACCGCCGTGGCACGTCACCCCGGCGCCGTATTCACATCCCGCATCGCCGGTCAAGGAGAAGGCCATCTTAGAGATGCCTGTGGACTCCGGCTTGTTGTAATATCTGATCTCGATGCTGTCATCGGTGTGGATGCGCGAGCGGCCGGGAATACCCAGATCGTCCGTACCATTGCCGTAATTATTGAAGACCATCGAAAGCCACTCATACGGGCGATACAGGATCTGTCCTCCCAGGCCCCGGTGGCCGTTGTACTTGGCATAAGACTGCCATCCATTGATGATCCAGGGCTCGATTTTCAGTTTGTTGGTGGGGAACCACTGAATCCTCAAGCCGTTGAAGAACCATGGCGTATTGGATGACACGTACGACGGCTGGTAAGCCCAGTTATCGAAGTTATAGTAACTGAACAGGCCGATGTACGACACGAAGATTCCGGCGTCGACGTTGAGGCCATGATTCACATTGAAGTGATAGCCGCCCCAGGCTTCCGAAAGGTAGCGGTAAGCGTCCCGGAGATCCCACTGGCCGACTCCGGCGCTGGCATCGTTCCGTGGCGTCGTAGTGGCAAACAGTCCCGCCATGTACAGGACCCTGCCGCGAACGTTTTGCCAGTGGAAGTCGCCGCCCACGCTGACCTGCTCCAACTGGACCTCACCGGACCGGAAGGACTCGGTCGATCCCCCCATCGAGTGGTCTACCGGCTGGTTGAAATCCTCCATAAAGTGAGTGTCGAATCGAATTTCCGGGGTGAAGAATTTCGTATCCAGTACCGTGTCTTTGTTGCGCGGCGTGCCGTTGAGCCAGGTAAAATCGCCGTACGCGAACGGGGTGAAATTGTCCACGCCGGGACTGGCTGCATTGGCCTGCAGCGCTTCCGGTATAGCCGGCGCGGCTTGAGGAGCGGGCGGCGCTTGCGACGGCAATGGTGCGGGCGGCAAGGGAGCGGGCGGCAATGCCGCCGGTTCGGCTGGCTTTGCGGAAGATGCCGCCGTTGTGGATGGCGATTCCGCGGCTACACGAACCTTCAGTGCCGCCTCCAGCACCGCAATGCGTTCCTTCATGGCCTCAAGTTCCCTTTCAAGCTCGGCGGGCGATGCAAGTGTTGCGGCGGGTGCGGGATCGACTGCGGCAAGCACCAGGCTGGGACGAGCCGTTTGGTTTTGCGCGACCTCCACCGTCGTGGCGGGCGGACTGGTCAGCCCCTCCTTGGTCGCGATGATCTGATAAGGCCCGGGTCTTAAATGATCGGCGGCGAACACTCCATCGCCATCGCTGACCACCCTGCGGTCGGCGCTGCCGTCCATGCTGTGTATCGCGACACTCACCATGGCCACCGGCTGGCCGGCGATGTTCAGTGTGACCCCACGAAGGGCGCCGAATCCCAGCGCGGCATCGTCGTCAGCTCGGGCGAATGCTGGTGCAAGTCCTGCCGCCATGCCGATGATCAAAAGAGTTCTAAAAGATCTATGGATATTCATATGCCCTCGTCTTGTTCTCCCGGATACTTCTGCTCCGTGGCTCTTACGTGACATTGTGGATAGCCTTCCCCATAATGAAATTACAGGACGTCGACATTGGAGTCGTGAGCTTCCAGTCAGGTTCTGGTGGAAGGAACGATGGAATCCCGAAAAACTGCCGGGCCTGAGGCGAGGATTTCAAGGCCGACACCCATGAAGTTCACTTTTTGAAAGGAGCCGCCTGGTCCAGCGCGAGGTTCAATCGCAGCACGTTGACGCGCGGCTCCCCCAGGATTCCGAACTGGCGGTTCTCCGTATGGGCCGCCACCAGTTGCCGCAAGGCATCCGGGTTCATACTGCGAGCGGCCGCTACCCGCGCCACCTGGGCATCCGCCGATGCCGGGCTGATATCGGGATCGAGGCCGCTGCCGGACTCCGTCAGCAGATCGGCGGGCACTGGACCGGTAAAGGCGGGGTTTTCGTCGCGGAACTTCTTGAGGTCGCCTTGGACACGATCCACCAGGGCCTTATTGGTGGGACCGAGGTTGGAGCCGCCGGAGGCAAGGCCATCGTAGCCATCGCTTCCAGCGGCCGAGGGGCGGCTGCGGAAGTACTCAGGGCGCGTAAACTTCTGGCCGATGAGGTCCGAGCCGACAGTCTTCCCGTTCGCCTCAATCAGGCTTCCGTTCGCCTGGTGTGGGAACACGGCCTTCGCCAGGCCCGTGACCAGCAGCGGATATGCCACTCCGGTCAGCAGCGTGAACGCTACCGTGACGCGAATCGCAATGATGAGCTGTTTCATATTTCTCTCTTCCCTACGCCAGGCGCAAAAGTCCCAGCAGCCGGTCGATCAGCCAGATTCCCGGGAACGGCGCAATCACGCCGCCCACGCCATAGACCAGCAGGTTGCGCCGCAGCAGCGCGGCGGCGCTCATTGGCTTGTACTTCACACCGCGCAGCGCCAGCGGAATCAGCGCAACAATGATCAGCGCGTTGAACACCACCGCCGCCAGCACGGCGCTCTGCGGGCTGTGCAGTCCCATGACGTTGAGCTTGCCCATCACCGGATAGGTGGTCATGAACATCGCCGGCAGAATGGCGAAGTACTTGGCGATATCGTTGGCGATGGAAAACGTGGTCAGCGCTCCCCGCGTCATCAGCAATTGCTTGCCGATGGCCACCACTTCAATGAGCTTGGTCGGATTGCTGTCCAGGTCCACCATGTTGCCGGCTTCCTTGGCTGCCATGGTGCCGGTGTTCATCGCCAGGCCGACATCGGCCTGCGCCAGCGCGGGAGCGTCGTTGGTGCCGTCTCCGGTCATGGCCACCAGGCGGCCGCCGGCCTGCTCCTTCTTGATGAGATCCATCTTGTCTTTGGGAGTGGCCTGCGCCAGAAAGTCGTCGGTGCCGGCCTCGGCGGCGATCGCCGCGGCCGTCAGCGGATTGTCGCCCGTAATCATCACGGTGCGGATTCCCATGGCGCGCAGTTGCTGGAAGCGTTCGCGCATTCCGCCCTTGACGACGTCCTTCAGGTGGATTACGCCCAGCGCCCGCTCGCGGTCGGCAACCACCAGCGGTGTGCCGCCGGAGCGCGAGATGCGCTCGGTGACGTCCATCAATTCGGTGGGCACCGTGCCGCCGTGTTCGTGTACGAACTCGACTACCGAATCGGTGGCGCCCTTGCGGATGCGGCGGCCGTCGATGTCCACGCCGCTCATGCGCGTCTGCGCCGTGAAGGGGATGAAGTGGGCTTCGTGTTCCGCCACTTCGCGCCCGCGGATGTTGTATTTCTGCTTGGCCAGCACCACGATGGAGCGGCCCTCCGGGGTTTCGTCGGCCAGGCTGGAAAGTTGCGCCGCGTCGGCTAACTCCTCTTCGTTTCCATTACCCAGCGGGATGAATTCCACCGCCTGGCGATTACCCAGCGTGATCGTGCCGGTCTTGTCGAGTAGCAGCGTGTTGACATCGCCCGCGGCTTCCACTGCCTTGCCGCTCATGGCCAGCACGTTGTGCTGCATCACGCGGTCCATGCCGGCGATGCCGATCGCGGAGAGCAGACCGCCGATGGTGGTCGGAATCAGGCACACCAGCAGCGAGATGAGCACCGTCACGCTGGGCGCCGCTCCGCTGCCGCTGGCATTGACGCTGAAGGTCGCGAACGGCTGCAGCGTCACCACCGCCAGCAGGAACACCAGCGTCAATCCCGCGATCACGATATTGAGCGCGATCTCGTTGGGAGTCTTTTGCCGTTCCGCGCCTTCCACCAGCGCGATCATGCGATCCAGGAACGTCTCGCCCGGGTTGGACGTGATCCGCACCTTGATCCAGTCGGAAAGTACCTTGGTGCCGCCGGTGACGGCGCTACGGTCGCCGCCCGATTCGCGAATCACCGGGGCGGATTCACCGGTGATGGCCGATTCGTCCACGCTGGCGATACCTTCAATGACATCGCCATCGCCGGGGATGGTCTCGCCCAGTTCCACCATCACGACGTCGCCGCTGCGCAGTTGCGTCGCGGCCACGGTCTCAGTCCTGCCGTTGCCGTTCACCAGCCGGCGCGCGGTGGTTTCCGTCTTGGTCTTGCGCAGCGTGTCGGCCTGGGCTTTGCCGCGGCCTTCCGCCATGGCTTCGGCGAAGTTGGCGAAGAGCACCGTAAACCACAGCCACAGCGTGATCTGGAAGGTGAACCCGGCAATGCCGGCGCCCGCGCCAGCGGCGTTTCCAAAGGCAGCCGCGATGTCTCTCGCCGCCAGTATGGTGGTCATGGCCGCGCCAACTTCCACCACGAACATGACGGGGTTCTTCATCATGGTGCGCGGATTCAATTTGATGAATGAATCCTTGAGAGCCCGCTTCACGATAGGCGGGTCGAACAACGGACGCGCCCGCGCGCCCCTCCTGGGCATCAGCGTAACGGGATCGGAGGTTGGAGGGGTCATAGTGGTCGCCATGGTGTCATTAGCTCCAAAGTCTGCCTGCATGCATCAGAAAATGTTCCACAATCGGCCCCAACGAGAGCGCCGGGAAGAAAGTCAGCGCTCCCACGATCACCACCACACCCACCAGCAGGGCTACGAAGAGCGGTCCGTGCGTGGGGAAGGTGCCGGCCGATACCGGGACCAGCTTCTTTTGCGCCAGGCTGCCGGCCGCGGCCAACAGCGGGATCAGCATCAGAAACCGGCCGGACAGCATCGCCAGGCCAATAGTGGTGTCGAGGTAGGGCGTGTTGGCATTGATGCCCGCGAATGCGCTGCCGTTGTTGCCGGTGGCGCTGGTGTAGGCGTAGAGAACCTCCGAAAGTCCGTGCGGCCCGTGGTTCCCGAGGCTGCCGCCGACGGTGCCCAGATTGGCGCCGGCGCCCGCGAATCCGAGAATCGTGAAGGCCAGCACCAGCACCGCCAGCATCATCATCTTGACTTCTTTTTGCTCGATTTTCTTGCCCAGGTATTCGGGAGTGCGGCCCACCATCAGGCCGGCGATGAACACCGCCAGCACAGCGAACAGCAACATGCCGTAGAGCCCCGAGCCGACACCGCCGAAGACCACTTCGCCTAATTCGATATTGATGAGCGGCACCAGGCCGGCTAAGGGCGTCAGGCTGTCGTGCGCATTGTTCACCGCTCCGCAACTGGCGTCGGTGGTGATTGTCGTGAATAGCGCGGAATTGGCGATTCCGAAGCGGACCTCTTTGCCTTCCATGTTCCCGCCGGCTTGCGTATCTGTGGCCGCAGCCGCGAGCCCCAGTTTGCTCAGGTTGGGATTGCCGGCTTGTTCGAACTGATATGTCACTAGCACGCCGGCGAAGAACAGGACGCTCATGGCGGCAAAAATGGCCCAGCCTTGCCGTGTGTCTTTCACCATCTTCCCGAAGGTGTAAGTGAGCCCCGCGGGAATGATGAAGATGTAGAGCATCTGCAGGAAGTTCGAGAATGGCGTGGGGTTCTCGTACGGGTGCGCCGAGTTGGCGTTGGTGAAGCCGCCGCCGTTGGTGCCGATCATCTTGATGGCTTCCTGCGACGCCAGCGGACCCTGCGGAATGGTCTGCACGGCGCCTTCCACCGTGGAGGCCTTCGTGTACGAATCGAAGTTCTGAATCGCTCCCTGCGACACCAGCAGCAGCGCGCCCACCACCGCAAGCGGCAGAAGGACGTAAAGGTTGGCCCTGGTGAAATCCACCCAGAAGCTGCCCAGTGTCTTCGCCGAGTGCCGCGCAAACCCGCGGACGAAGGCGATAGCCACCGAGATTCCCACCGCGGCGGACCAGAAGTTATGCGTGGCCAGCCCGATCATCTGCGTGAGATAGCTCATGGTGGCTTCGGGCGTGTAGGATTGCCAGTTGGTGTTGGTGGTGAAGCTGGCCGCTGTGTTGAACGCCAGATGTTGCCCCACGTTGCCGAGGCCCTGTGGATTGAGCGGCAGCCACTGCTGAATGCGTTGCAGCAGGTAGGTGAACAGCAGGCTGACGATGCTGAAAAGCAATACGCCGCCGGCATACCGGGTCCAGTGCTGCTCGCCGTTTTCGTCGATGCCGCAGACCTTGTAGATGCCGGTTTCGAGCGGCCGCAGCAGTCGATGCAGCCACGTGCGCTCTCCAGCGAAGACCTTCGCCATGTAGGCCCCCAAGGGCTTGGTGAGCGCCAGCAAGACCAGGAAGAACAGCGCAATTTGAAGCCATCCGTTGCCAGTCATGAGCGTCTCCTAAAATTTCTCCGGGCGAAGCAGCGCGTAGAACAGGTACGCACCCAATCCCGCCGCAATTGCCAGCGCCAGCACGTATTCCATAAGTTCTCCTAGAGACGGTCGCAGCCTTTCACAAACGCCCAACTGACTAAGAAAAACACAATCGTGAGTAACACGAACGCAAGGTCTAACATGTTCCACCTATGTGATATGTACCAGGACAACTTTGTGGCCGTCGCGCGCCAGGGTGCGTGCCAACTTTTCTTCTTGTGTCGGCCACGGATGTTTGCGCGACCCTACCAGCACCGTGGATGACGGCTTGAGGACGTACCGGAAACCCTCCGTGCGATCGCGTGCCATCACTACCTGCGGATGGACCGGTAGCGCGCAGCCGCTGGCCAGATCCGTCAACTGCTCCACCAGGTGCGCATGCGCCAGGGCCGGGCAAACGAACGGCAGAGGATACGGCAGGGTGTGCACGGCAATCAATGCGACCTGCGCGTTTAACCCCGCGGTCAACGCGGGGATGCGCCGCAAGACCTCCGCGGTCACTGAAGGCTCCGTGTAGGGAACGACAACTTCCAGTTCGCCGCTGGCCCCTTCCGTCTCCAGACATCCGGGATCGATTCGAAGCATGCCGCTGGTCTTCATGACTTTGCCACCTCTACAGTAAGCAGCGGGACATAAGGAAGTCGTAAAGAAAAGATCAGGATTGAATTAGGGCGTTGCCGCCTCGATTTTCGTTCTCCGAAACCAAGAACCCGGCTACACTCTTTAAGGTGGAGTTGACTTTTCAAAGCGCCGGCTTGCTCCTGTTGGTGGCGTCCATTGTCGCAATGTTGACGCGCAGGCTGCATCTTCCATACAGTGCCGGCCTGGTCGCAGCCGGGATGGCGCTGGCGCTGTCGCCTTTCTCGCCCGCCACACACCTGACCAAGGACCTTCTCTTCACGGCGCTGCTCCCTCCCCTGATTTTCGAAGCGGCGTTTCATTTGAACTGGCCCGAGCTTCGCCGCAATCTGCCGGTGATCCTGGTCCTGGCAACTTTGGGCGTAGCCTTCTCCGCGGGTATCACCGCGCTGGGCATGCACTCCCTGGCTGATTGGGATTGGCTGAGCTGCGCGGTATTTGGGATTCTGATCGCGGCCACCGACCCGGTTTCGGTGATCGCCACATTCCGCGAGTCGGGTGCGCGCGGGCGCCTGCTCCTGCTGGTGGAAGCCGAGAGCCTTTTCAATGACGGCACGGCAGCGGTCGGTTTTGCGGTCGCTATCGCTTTCGCGGTGGGGCGGACCCTGACGCCGATGCAGACAGCCGCAACCTTGGCGGCTATAGTGGTTGGCGGCCTGATGTGCGGTGCGGTGGTGGCGGCGGTTGCTCTGCTGCTGGCCGGCCGCACCGAAGATCACCTGGTGGAGATTACATTTACCACCGTGGCTGCTTATGGTTCCTTCCTGTTCGCTGAGCGTTTGCATCTGTCCGGCGTGCTGGCCACGCTCACAGCGGGATTGGTCATGGCAAATTACCGGTCCCTGGGAGAGATTTCGGCCCACGGAAGAGAGGCGGTGGAGGCCTTCTGGGAGTACGCCGCTTTTGTCGCCAATTCATTCGTCTTTCTGCTGATCGGCGTCGAGACCGCGAAAGTGAATCTGGCGGGCGTTTGGGCGCCCGCCGTTGGCGCGATCCTGCTGGTCACGCTGGGACGCGCGGCGGCCATTTATCCCTGTTGTCTCTTGTTTCGCCGATCAAGCCTTCGCGTCGCCGCGCGGCATCAGCACGTGCTGTTCTGGGGCGGACTGCGCGGAGCGCTGGCGTTGGCGCTGGCGCTCGGTCTGCCGCCGGAAGTGCCCATGCGCGGTCATATCCTCACCATCAGCTTCGCCGTGGTCGCGTTCTCGGTCTTCGTGCAGGGCCTGACGATGGGGCCGCTATTGCGGCGCGTGGGAGAGATTCCTCAGTTTACAGGATGTGATGTGGAGCGGGCCTCCGGCCAGGCCTTCGGCCCGCAACGCCGGCTTTCCAGCCGGCGTTAGCGCCGACAAGAATGTCGGCGTTGCAGGCTGGAAAGCCTGCTCCACGGGTGGTTTGAGCTCAGCCCTCTGTGACCGCGGCGAACCGGTAGCCCACCCACGGCTCCGTCAGAATGTATTGCGGTTTGGCCGGATTGGCCTCGATCTTCTTGCGCACCTGGTTGATGAACACGCGCAGGTATTCCGGCTCGTCGCCGTAGTCCGGTCCCCATACCGCCTGCAGCAGCTCACGGTGGGTCACCGGCTTGCCGGCGTGCGCCACCAGGTAGCGCAGCAGCTCGAATTCCTTGGGTGTGAGCCGCACGTCTTTGCCGCGCGCATGGACGCGCCGGCTCTGGAAGTCGATTTCCAGGTCCGCCGAATGGAACGCCTGCGGTCCGCTTTCCGGCGACGACCGCCGCAGCGCCGCCCGGATGCGCGCCAATAGTTCTTCGATGCTGAAAGGCTTGGTGACATAATCGTCGGCGCCGGCATCGAGCGCCGCCACCTTGTCCTTTTCGCTGTTCCGCACGGAAAGAATAATCACCGGAATGTCGGAGCCGGCGCGCAGAGCCCGGCACGTTTCGAGGCCCCCCATTCCCGGCATGTTCATGTCGAGCAGCACCAGGTTCGGCATCTCCTGCGGGGTCTTCTCGAGCGCGTCTTCGCCCGTGCGCGCTTCGATCACTTCGTAGTTGTGACCTACCAGCGTCGCCTTCATTACCCGGCGGATCTGCGGGTCGTCATCCACTACCAGAATCTTACCGGCGCTCATGTGTGGTGCCTCCAGCGCTGGCTGCCAGTGAGAAATAAAATACCGAACCCTGACCCGGCTCGCTTTCCACCCAGAGCCGCTCGCCGTGCGCTTCCACAATTCCTTTGGCGATTGCCAGTCCCATCCCGGTTCCTTTGGTGTCGAAACGATGCCGCCGCCCGCGGAAGAACTTGTCGAAAATGCTGGCCCGTTCGTTCTCTTCGATGCCCGGTCCGCGGTCCGCGACCCCGATCACGATCTTCCCACTCTTCAGCTCCGCCGAGATTTCGATCGGCGAACCTTCCGGCGTGTACTTGAGCGCGTTTTCCATAAACTGCTTGACCACCTGCATCGCGAAATCGCGATCCGCCTCCGCCGCCGGGAGCCCGTCCGGCACACGCACCGTCACCGGCCGATTCTGCATCGCCGGCGCCAGGTCCGCGAGCGCTCCCGAAATCAGTTCAGCCACCACCACCGGCTGCTTTTCCAAATGCAGTTTGCCGGCCTCGATGCGCGCCATCTCGATGACTTCCGCCGCCAACTGGTTCAGCCGGTCGGTCTCTTCGTTGATGATCGTGAGGAGTTCGTTGTCGGCCGCCGCGGAGTTCCCCAGCAGGCTGGTCACCGCGGCTTTGATCGAGGTGAGCGGGGTCTTGATATCGTGCGCCAGCGAATCCAGCAGCGCTGATTTCAGGGCTTCCCCCTGCCGCGCCGCCTCCGCGTGACTCGCGTCTTCGAGCGCCCGCGCTTTCTCGATAGTGATGGCGATCAGGTTTACAATGGCGCGCACCATTTGCGCGGAGGGCAGGGGCCCGATGAGTGCCATACTCCCCATAGGCCTCACTCCCAGCCGGACTGGCGCAAGCGCCACGGCGCGCGGCGCATCCATCGACACCTCATCGATCTCCGCCACTGCCAGAAGCTCGTGATCGCTGACCACGGCGCTTTCCGGCCCGGAGCGGAAAAACTCCTCGGTGGGGCGGTAGTAGAACGCCGCCGCCACGCACCCGAAGACTTTGACCACCGTGTGAACAAACTCGCGAATGGTCTTTCGGGCGTTGCCGGTGAGCATCATGGCCTGCACCAGCGTGTAGAGCCGTTCGATTTCCTGTCGCCGCGCCTCCGCTTCTGCCGTCCGGCGGCGCGCTCGCGCGGAAAGCTGGCTGGCGGTCGCGGCCGTCGCTAGAAAGACCAGCAAGGCCACCCAGTTCTGCGGATCCTGAATGGTCAGGGTGCCCACCGGCGGGAGAAACCAGTAGTTGAACCCCAGCACCGCTGCCACCGATGCGATGGTGGCCTCCGCCAGGCCCCACCGCGCGGAGATCGCCAGGATGGCCAGCAAAAGGCTCAGCGCAACGGTGGTGTTGTTGACGTGAACCGCGCTATACAGCGCGAGAACCGCCGCCACCGCCAGGACCGAAAGGCCGAACCGTAGCGCCTTCATGCCCGTCCAAACACCCGGTTGAAGAACTCCCGCGTGCGCCCGCGGATTTCGCCCAGCACCGTGTCGATGCTCCGGTCGTGAAGATGCTCCGGAGTCCATCTTCTTACCAGGTTGGTCAGTATTTCCAACTGCGCCGGCGATGCCGGCAAGGTGGCCTCCACGTGTCCCGTCGAGACGCGCTGGCCATGGTCCACCGCGCGGTAGAAGGTGGCCGCCTCGCGCAGAAAATCGGCATCTTCGCGGTCCAGGTGCCCCATCTTTTCGATCACATCGATGCGCTCGGGCGTGTTCAACACCTTGTAAAAGATGCCCGCGCTCTTGAGCCGCAAATACATCAGCGCAAAATCGATATCGTAGTAGCCGCCGGCGCCGGCCTTGAATGGATTGCGCTGCCCTTGCTCGCGCTCCAGGCGCGCCCGCATTTCCGCCAGTTCCTTGCGCGAGCGCATACTCTGTCCGTAGCGGCGCCAATCCAGCTCCTGCAACTCGTGCAGGAAACCGGTGGCCCGTTCCACGTCTCCCGCCACGCCCCGCGACTTCATGTAAGTGATGCCTTCCCAGGCTTTGGCGTGCTCCGCGAAATAGCTCTTATATGCGCTCTCCGGCTGTACCAGGTCGCCCGCGCGGCCGTTCGGCCTCAGCCGGGTATCCACCGCGAACATCATTCCCTCGCCGGTGTAGGCGCTCATGGTCTGGATCATGCGCTCGGCCACGCCGGTCCAGAAGTCGTGCTCGCCCGCCTCCTCGTCCGGAATGACGAAAATCAGATCGGCGTCGGAACCGAGATCGAATTCGCTCATGCCGAGCCGTCCCAGCCCGATTACCATCATCTGCTGGCGGCGAGGGCCGGCGTCATGCGGCGCTTCGCTCACGGCAATCTGGTAAGCCGCATCCACTACCACGTCGGCCAGCGCCGAGGTCTTCTGCAGCGTCGTGAAGATGGGCGCCGGCTGCAGCAGGCTTTCGCTTTGGATGCGAACCATCTGGCGGCGGTAGAAACGGCGCAGAGCGCCGCTGTCCTCAAGCGGCTCGCCTTCGAAGCATGGGACACGGCCGATCTCATCCAGCAGTTCCGGAAAGCGCAGCAGGTCGTCGGCAAAATGCGCGCTGTGCTCAAAAATATCGAGAACCCCGGCCGTCAGCCTGACGTCCGCATCCAGCCGGGCGAGTACCTCCGGGCTGGATATGGCCTTTTCCACGAAATACGTGAACCGCTCGCGGCCGCGGTGCAGGCTGGCGCCGGCGGCCGCTGCCAGCCGCGGAGCGCGCTGCTCCAGCACGCGGCTGAGGCTGCTGTCCGGCGTCGCCGCCTCCGCTTCCTGTTCGACCGCGGCCGCCCCGGCCGCCGGCCGTTCGTCCGCTGGCTGCTGCATGTGGACTACCCGGTCGTAGACTTCCAGCACGGCCGCCTGATGTTCCGCCAGGCGCTGTTTCAGCGTTTCGCCGTCGAGTGGCGTGCCGGTGGCTTCGCGCGGCATTTTGCGCGCCAGCAGATCAAGTCCCGCGGCGTCCGTGGGCAGAGTGTGAGTTTGCCGGTCCTCGTCCATCTGGAGACGGTGCTCCAGTTGGCGAAGAAACTGGTATGCCGCCAGCAGCCGGGCGTATTCCGCGTCGGAGAGCAGCCCCTTGTCGCGCAAGCGGAACAGCGCAAACATCGTGCCGCCGTGCCGCACCCATTGTTCCCGCCCGCCGTACAGACGTTGCAGGCACTGCACCAGAAACTCGATGTCGCGGATGCCCCCCGGCGCCAGCTTGATATCCAACCCGCGGCGGCGGCCCTTCTTCGCCGCCATCTTCTCGCTGATTCGCTGCCGCGTCTCTGAAACGGCCTCCAGGCTGCGGAAATCGAGCGAGCTCTGGTAAATCAGCGGCTCCACAAAATCCAGCAGCGCCGCGCCCGGCCCGGGTTCGCCCGCCGACACGCGCGCCTTGATAAGCATCTGCTTTTCCCAATCGCGCGCCCGCTCCGCGTAGTAGAGCCGGGCGCCTTCTTCGGAGATGCAGATCTCGCCCAGCGTTCCATCCGGCCGCAGACGCAGATCCACGCGGTAGCACTGGCCCTCGGCGGTATAAGCTGAGAGCAACGCCGTATAGTCGTTCGCGACCTTCTTGTAGAACTCTTTGTTGCTGAGCCGCATCGCGCCATTGGTCTCGCCGCGGCCGCCATATACGAACATCAGGTCGATATCCGAACTGTAGTTCAACTCCTGGCCGCCCAGCTTCCCCAGCGAAATCACGGAAAAGCCGCAGGCCGTTCCGTCCGCCAGACGCGGCTCTCCGTGCCTCTGCACCAGCTCCGCGCGAATGCGGCCGTAGGTGACGTGCAGAATTGCGTCGGCCAGGTTGGAGAGTTCTTCCGTCACGTCCGAAAGCGCCGCAACGCCCATCGCGTCGCGCAGCACGATGCGCAGCAACTCCTGCCGCCGGAACCGCGCCAGATCCACCGCCGTCGGCACGCCGGCTGGATCATTTCCGAGAAACTCGATCAGCCGCTTGGCGTATTCCTCGGCCGAGAGCACACGGTAGAGGCTCCCCGAACTGGCCACTCGCAGAATCCGCTCCGGGCTCTGAAGAATTTTTTCAGAAAGGAACTGGCTGTACGAAAAGATATTCACCGCGCAGCGTAGCGCCGCGGGAGAACTGGCGATGCGGTCGAATGCCGAAGGCGAATGCTGCCGCAGCCGCTCCAGCAACCGTGCGGCTGCTTGCGGGTTGGGCGCGGCGGCCAGCAACATTTGTATCCGCGCCGCTACGCGCTCCGGCAACCCCGCCCCCAGGCGGAGGACGTCCAGCGAACTCTCCATGCGTCAGGCTAACTGGGCCACGACTGCAATTATATCCGACACGCCGATGGGGCCCCCTTCCACCACGCTGGCATAGAAGCCGCTCATGCCCCAACGCGGCGATGTGTGGTCCAGCGCCTTGACCCGCTCGTCGTAGATGGCGCGGCCCAGCGTCTCGCCGTAAATTTCCAACGCCCGGCACGGCCCGCGCGGTTGCGTGATTTCGATTAGCGCCCCGCCCGCGCGCAGCCGGTCTCCAATCCGCAGGCGGCGCACGTCGATCCCGCGCGTGGTGAGGTTTTCTCCCATGGCGCCGAAAAAAACCGGATAACCGGCGGCTTGCAGCTCCTCCACCACTTCGGCCGCGATCAGCAGCAGCGCCTTGCGTGGCCCGCCGTGAACCTGAGGATGCGCGTGGAGGTCCCCCGCAAGGCCCAGCGGCGTACAAAAGCCTCCCGAAACCGGACGTTTCGGGAGGCCTCCTGGAGAAATATTAATCTGTACGATCGTGCCCTGCATGCCAGGTCCGCCGTTGCGCCTCTGACTTCTTGACTTCCCGCTTCCAAATCCCGCGGGGATTTCAAGGGCGAAGCCCTTGTCTAGATGTCGTAGTACAGCGCAAATTCGTAGGGGTGCGGGCGCAATCTCACCGCCTCCGCCTCGTACTTGCGCTTGTATTCGATGTAGGTTTCGATCAGCTCTTCGGTGAAGACGTCGCCCCTCAGCAGGAACGCGTGATCTTCCTCGAAGCAATGCAGCGCTTCGTCGAGCGATCCCGGCATGGACGGCACGCTCTTCATTTCCTCCGGCGAAAGATCGTAGATGTCCTTGTCCAGGGGCTCGCCAGGGTGGATCTTGTTGACGACTCCGTCCATCCCCGCCATCAACATGGCGGCGAACGCCAGGTAAGGATTGGCGGCCGGATCCGGCGGCCGGAACTCCACGCGCTTGGCTTTGGGGCTCGCCGAATACATCGGGATGCGGCAGGCCGCCGAGCGGTTGCGCCGCGAATACGCCAGGTTTACCGGCGCCTCGTAACCCGGCACCAGCCGCTTGTAACTGTTGGTGGTGGGGGCGATGATGGCCGATAGCGCCCGCGCGTGCTTCAGCAGCCCGCCAATGTAGTACAGCCCGAGCTGGCTGAAGCCCGCATAGCCGTCGCCGCTGAACAGCGCCTTGCCGTCTTTCCACAAACTCTGGTGGCAGTGCATGCCGCTGCCGTTATCGCCGAAGAGCGGCTTGGGCATGAAGGTCACGGTCTTGCCGTACTGGTTCGCCACGTTGCGGATGATGTACTTATAGAGCATCATGTTGTCCGCCGATTTCACCAGCGTGTCGAAGCGCTGGTCGATCTCGCATTGGCCGCCGGTGGCGACTTCGTGGTGATGACACTCAATGTGCAGGCCGCACTTAATCATGGTCTGCACCATTTCGCTGCGCAGATCCTGGTAGTGGTCGGTGGGCGGCACCGGGAAGTATCCTTCCTTGTAGCGCGGGCGGTAGCCCAGATTGTTCTCGCGCCGCCCCGAGTTCCAGCGGCCTTCCTCCGCGTCGATAAAGTAAAAACCGCAATGTTGATTCTGGTCGAAGCTGATGTTATCGAAAATGAAGAACTCGGCTTCGGCGCCGAAGTAGGCCGTGTCGGCCACGCCGCTATTCTTCAGGAAGAGTTCGGCCTTCTGCGCGATCCAGCGCGGGTCGCGCTCGTATCGTTGCTTGGTGATGGGGTCCTTGACGTCGCCGTACATCACCAACGTGGGGATCTCCGCGAAGGGATCCATCAGGGCGGTGTTCGGATCGGGGATCAGGAGCATGTCGCTTTCGTGGATCGCCGCCCAACCGCGGATACTCGATCCATCCATGCCGAAACCCTCTTCGAAGCTGCTTTCGTCCAGTTCGCTGATCGGGTAGGAAACGTGATGCTGCAAACTCGGAATGTCGGTAAATCTCAGATCGAGTTGCTTGGCATCGTTCTTCTTGGCAAATTCCAAAACTTCATGCGGACTCATTCATCCTCCAGGCGGGCATTCAGATAGGTGGGATTGTCGCAGTCGCAGGTTTGTTCTAGCATAGCCTACTGCGCCTCAACGGTCAATGCCGGATGAACTGGGCGATAACGCCTGGTTCGCCTCTGCGGCTCTTTCCAGCCCGCGGTCTGGTAACTACGTCCCCAGCAACTGGTTCACGTGGCGCATCACCTCGAACGCGTCGGCCACATAGAGCACATCGGCTTTGCCGCGCGCCCAGCCGCAATTCGGGTCCAGATTGATGGCTCGCCTTTCATTCACGAAGCGCCATCCCACCACGTGCGGCTCCTCGCCGTGACAGCAGGTGGAAAGCCCCTTGCGATGCCGCGGCGTCGCGCCCGTCTGGCCGATCTGGTTCAGGTGCGTCATGAAGCCCAGCACCGCTTCCCCCTCACCGCTGGCATCCACCAGGGATTTGCTGCCGCCTAAAGATGCTTTGGTCGCGTGCAGGAAGCCCAGAATCAGAGCCTCAGCTTCCGCGCCATGCACCGCGCCATCGGCTTGTTTCTTGGTCCATCCGGCGCCGGCCACGAATAGCAGCTTGGCGTCGGGCCGGATGGTCTGTTCGTCGGCCTTGGGAGCCTGCACGCCGGTGACGGTGGTGTGCGTCTGTGGCGCTTCCACCACCACATTTTCCACATTCGCCGCTCCCGCCGGTCCACTCCAGGCCGTAAAGCATCCCGGGTCGACCAGCACCATCCACGGCCGCTCGGCGCGCGAGAGCACGGCTTCCATCCGCTGCCGGTAAAACCAGCGTGTGACCACTGGCGTCCCGTTATCGAGCGCCAAACCGGTGGCATGCGTGTCCACGCGGCCGCCCAGGCGATAAGCGACGCCCGGAAGCGCCCGCGCCCAGCGCGAAGTAGACGGCGCCAACACGATGGCGGCCGAAGCCGCGCGGCAGATGGCCTCGGCGGCCGCTGCGTCAGTGGAGTAGCGGGGCTGCGTGAAAGCTTCGCCCGCCACACCCAAGATGCGTTTGGCGCCGGCGCCTGAAATCTGGTCGGCGGCCGGTTGAACGGCGCCGCCCACCAGCCCCACACTCAGTTCGCCGCCTAGCGAGAGCGCCGCCGTGAGCGCCTCCAAAGCCGGCTTCGCCAGAGTGCCATCGGCTTCGGTATGAACCAATAAAAGTACTGCTTCCATGGCTACTCCTCCCCAATCCAGGCCACGATTTCCCGCGCCATTTCTTCCACCGGCATATTCTTCACGATGCGCGTCTGCCGCTGCTGTTTGGGCAGGCTCACCGACTCGAAACGCAGGCCGGCGTTGGAGATGGGCGCCGCCTTGGCGCGTTGCAGCGCGGGCATGACGGTCCGCATATTGGCCATCCCCACCTGCGGATTGTTCTTCGGCTCGGGCAAGTTGCCGGTGGCCCAGCCCAACACCGCTGGGGGCGCCGCGCACACCGATACCTGGTGCCGCCCGCCTTCGATTCGCTCCAGCACCGTGAAGCTGCCATCTTCGCGAACCGTAATCTCGTCCACTCCCTGAAACTGTTCCCTGATTCCCAGCCGCTCGCCAACCATCTGCAGCGTGGAGCCCGTTCCGCGCGATGCCGATTCCCATCCGCCGAATAACAGCAGCCTGGCGCGGTCGAGGCCGGCGATCCCCTCGATGGCTCCCGCCAGCGCCGCCGCCGTTTCGAAGGAATCGGCAAAGCCCGAAGCCGGGCCGTCCAGCGCCACTAGTTCAAACTTCACCTTTTGGGCCACCGTCATCATCACCTGCTGCAGCTTGGCCTTGGGACCCAGGCTGACCAGCCAGACTTTGCTGCCCGGTTGCGTTGCCGCCAGGTGTGCGGCTTCAAACAGCGCGTGTCCCGCCCAGGGGTCCAGCACCGCCGGCAGCAGCATCTCGTTCTTCAGGGAAGGGCCGTTGGGGCCGGATACCGGTTCCAAGGTCTGTAGCGGGTCCGGGACAATACTTCCGCAGACTACGATTTGAAAGGAGGTACTCATGGATTCAGATTCCCAGTATAATGGGGCTTCTTTTTCCAATAATAGCAACCTCTCAGCTTGGAGGTGGAAACCGCCTCCGCGCCGTCGCGGGGCGTAATGAGTCGAGGAAGCAGCGTCGGCGGCGGGCTAGATTAGTTTTCCGGCGAGTGCAGCCCGCCGGCGCCGGCGCGGAAGGAAATGTTGCCGCGCTGCGGGTCGTCTTCGAGCGGCATCATGCAGTTCCACACACACGCGCCGCAGTGTACGCACTTCTCCCGGTCGAATAGCGGGACGCCGTCCGGGCCGGGCGTTATCGCCTGCCCCGAGCACATCTCGATGCACATCTTGGCGGTGCAGCGCTCGCAGAAATCCGGATAGATGAAGCGCACATGATCGGCCATGCCCGCGGGCGCCTGCACCTTGCCGCCCACCAGCAGCGCGTCCTGGTGCGTGATCAACAATTGGCCGTCGTACGGAATGGCGGGCCATCCGCACCGCTCCATCAGCGCGCCGTGGCACGAGACGCCGCGGTTATGGCAGTCTTCCACGATCCGGTCTACCTCATCCGCCGGAATCTTGCGCTGGTAGTAATCCTTCAGGTCCGGCAGCAGTTGCGGTTCGCCGCCCAGCCAGTGCTTCCCCTTGGTGAGACCCGCCAGCGCCATTCCCACTAGCCCTGTCACCACGCCTCTGTTAAACCCGTCGCGGGCTTTTTCGGCCACGCGGCCTTCCTGTTCCACCCAGCTCGCGCGGCGGCGCTCCACGTAAGCTTTCTCCAGATTCTCGCGCGTGAACGGCTTGGCTTCCCGCAGCAACTCGAGCACGCCCTCGGCCAGTTGTGTGCCGGTGGTCCAGGCTTCATCCACGCCGGACCCGGTGAGCACGTTGGTGCTGCCGGAACCCTCGCCGATGCGGGCATAGCCGTTGCCCGCCAGGTGCGGCTCGCCGCGCCGTCCCGATTCCTGCAACGATTTCGCGCCCCAGCTTCGCAGCTTGCCGCCTTTCAGGTAGCGCCACAGGTACGGATGCAACAGGTAGTGCTGCAAGTAGCGGTATGACGTGCGCACGGGGCTGTGGAACCACGACGGCACAAAGATCCCCGCCGAGGCCACGCGGTCCGGATGCACATAGAAGAAGCCGAAGATCTCCGGCTCCGGATACCCGAACGTGTGGAAGACCGTGCCCGGTTCCAACTCGGTGGTTTGCGGCAAGTCGATCACCATCTTCATGCCCAGCGCCCACTCGCGCTGATGATGCCCCTGCGGCAAACCAATCTCCTGATCGAGCTGCCGGCCCACGGCGCCCACCGGTCCGTCGGCAACCACTGTGAGGGCCGCATGAATGTCCATGCCCGGCAGAAAGTTGGCATCCGGCTTGCCGTCTCGGTCCACACCCTGGTCGCACAAGCGCACACCGCACACGCCGCCTTCGTTCCGGTCGAGCAGCGCCTCGGCCACCGGCATTCCCGGCCAGATCTGCACCGTGCCCGATCCCATCAACTCACTTCCCACGTGTTGCAGGAACTGCCCGAGCGACATCACCAGGCCGCCCTGCTTGTGCAGGAACGGCGGGACGTAGGGCAACTCCAAGCCGTGGTGCCGGTCCAGCCGCAGCGCGCGCACCACCCGGTCCCCCAACCGCAGCGGGAGCGACCGGCGGCTGGCGCCGGTGGGATCCAGCAGGTACACCACTTTCTCCTGTGACACCGCGGCGGCCATGGGAATCTGGCCGGGATCGAAATCCGGCAGCGCCGCGCGGATTCCCCGCGCCCTGGTCACCACGCCGGAAACCCCGAAGCTGATGTCGTCGGCCCGCTCGTAGCACATCACCTGCAGAGGCAGGCCCGGCGCCACGCGGCTCTCCACCGCGGGTGAGCCGTCGGGATTCACCAGTTGCCGCGAAAGCGTCGTCAGGAAGCCGGCCGTGGCCGGACCAAACCCGACGCAGACCACGTCCACGTCCATCCGCTGGCGCTCAATCGCGGGCTCGCTCATGCCGGGTAATCCAGGGCTTCCGGAATCATGACCTTGGTCAGCGCTTGCGCGGCGCGATCCTTGGCCAGTTGGGAACCGGTCAGGCAGCCGTCCATCCGCACCCGCATCCGCGAAAACTGGTCGAGCCCCTCGAACCGCACGCACGGACCAGCCTTGGGTGTGTGCGAGCCGTCTTCCTCGATCACGTCGGTATACCCGCGCGCCAGGCTCGCAATCCCCGGGATCAGCCCTTCCAGGCTTTCCAGGTCTTCGTTGTGGTAGCAGGTGGCGCAGCCTTCCGTGTCCCACGCCGGGTGCCGGTTGTATCCGAACACCATTTCCGCGCACACGCGGCCCACTTCACCCGCCGCGCGCGCCGCCTGCACGTGGCACAGGTCGCCGAGGAACCCCACCAGACCCGGCAAGGCCTCGGCCAGGGCCGGATTGGCAGGCCCGTTTTTCTCGAGTTCCAGCAGGTCCATGATCTGGGAGCGCGAAGCCAGCAGCCAGCCGAGCGCATCGGCCATCGGGAAAGTCGCGCCCTGGCGCGAGCTTTGATACAGCTTCGCGCCATCGGCATCTTTCGATTTCTGCATGTGGGTCAGCGTCCACAACCACATCTGCATGGCCGTCGCCAGGGCGCACGCGCCCGTGCCTGGCCGGTCGTTGGCAATCACGCGCATCTCGCGGATCCAGTCGCGGAATTGCGCCAGGAACAGCTCGTCGGTCATGGTGACGGTGAGCTGCCTGCGCTGCACCGCCTCGGGACCTTCGTAGGTGGCCTCAAGCTGCGCATCCATCCATTTATGTCCCAGGTAGCCGGGGCAGTCCTCGGTGATGCCATAGCCGCCCATCAGGCTGACCGCCTCCCGCATGGTGCTGGCGCCTTGCCCCGTATTCCATAGCTTGCAGGCCGGACACAACACGTTGGCCACCGAATCGAGCAGCGCGTACTGCACCAGCGCGTCGTCCCGCAGGTCGGGGCGCTTGCCATGGAGAAACTCAATGGCGTCCTTCTCGACAAGCCGCATGGCCTTCATCATGGCCGACCCGCCGGTGATGCCTCGCGCCGCGAAGATCTCGTCCTTCTTCCGCTCTAGCGGGTCCAGGCGGTCGAATACCCGCGCCGCTTCAAACCCCAGCGAGGCGCTGGCTTCGCCGGTTGCCCACACATCCACCAGCCGGTGCACCACGTCCTGTTTAAGCTGCAAGCCCAGTTCATAGCGCGGCGAGCCCGGTGTCGCGATGGAGCCGCCGCGGAACCGCCCGCGTCCGTAGCGGATCACCGGATCCACGGCCGAGAGCAGCTTGGCCGAAGTCATGATGGCCACCGTCACGCGCGTCCGCCGGAAGACCGCTTCGATGATCTCGCCGTGGCTGTACCGCGGCACGATGACCCCGTCCTTCACGCTGTACCCGCCGATGATGCGGCTGGCCGGCACTTTCAAGTTGAAAATCGGATCGCGCGTCGAGGAGAGTTGGTGTACCAGTTTTCGCGTCGGCGTGCCGCGGTCGAATGTGCCCGGATCGGTCTCTTCCAGGATCACCATGCAGGTGCCTTTGATGCGCGGATCGTCCGATTCCACGGCCGCCGTCACAAAATTGGCGAACCCCATGTTGGTGATGAACCGGCCGCGCTTCTCGACGTGTAACAGCGGCTCTTCGCCTTCCTTCCATTCGGCCACGCGCACTTTCCCGCCCAGCATTCCGGTCTCGACCCCCACATACGGAATCGGTTCCGTCAGGCAGAAGGCGCCGCGCCACGGCTTGCGGTCCTCGCCCGGCTGCGGCGGTGCGCACCGCGCCATGTAATAGTCGCGCTGTTCCGGCGTGCCGCGCTCATGGATGGGCGAAAGCGCCAGGCACCCCGCCAGGCTGCCCGTGGCCGCGCCCGCATCCACCCAGGCCAGCTCAAAGGCCACCAGCGCCAGCGCCAGGTTCTTCGGCCCGTCGATGAATCCGCCCTGCGCCGGATCCATGAACACGCCGGTGATCCCCGATTCGTCGAACACCGGCAGCAGAGACTGCTTTTCCGCCGTCCAGTCGTGGGTATTCCGGGCGCCTTGCGCCACCAGTCGCGCCACCGGACCGCGGGCCACCGCCCTCACCGATTGCACCAGCATCTGGAGGTCAAAGCGGTCCTCGAACCGCCATAGGATCTGCCTGACGTCGTCTCCTGGAAGAGCCCGCAAGGACTCGGTTTGCTTCTCGCTAGCTGCTTGTGTCAAGGCACACCACCCTTTCTCCGGTGATGGCGGGAATTCACGCACCCCGGACGTAATATGGACGAAGGAACTGCAACAAGCAATCAACCTGCCACGAATCCGATCGTTGATAATCAACACATTCGACAGACGATTCTTGGCAAATCCGGTCTGAAATGGTTGATTTCACCCAACATGCGGGCGCCAGCCCATCCGTGGTATCGGCCCTCCGCCCATCAGATCCCCTCGACGGATTCACGGTCTGTTCATACCGTATAGTCTATCCTGAATGGCATCATGCGAACACTCCCCATTTGGATTGCCATCGGTGCCCTGCTCGGCGTCGCTGGCGCGGCTGAGAAGAAAGTGCAAATGAAGGACCTGCCTCCGGCCGTGCAAAAGACGGTTCAGGATCAAACCAAAGGCGCAGAAATCCGCGGCATTAGCAGCGAAACCGAGAAGGGCAAGCTCACTTATGAAGTCGAAACCATGGTGAACGGCAAACATCGCGACATTACCGTGGACGCCCAGGGCGCTCTGTTCGAAGTGGAAGAAGAAACCGCTATCGAGAGCATCCCTGCCGCCGCCAAAGCCGCTATCGAGAAGAAGATCGCCGGAGGAAAGATCGCCATGGTCGAAACCGTCACCCGGGGCAACGCCACGACGTACGAAGCCACCTACACCGGCAAGGGCGGCAAGAAGCACGAGTTCGCGGTGAAGCCGGACGGCGCGGCAGCCAAAGACTGACGGCTGGCCCTGAGCTAATTGGGTTGGTTCAAGCCACTCGTGGAGCAGGCTTTCCAGCCCAATGTCATTTAGTTTTGTGGATCTGAAACATTTCGCATAGGTTATGTTTTAATTGTGCACCTGTGAAGTGGCACCCGTCCTCGATCTGTATGGTCGATGGGTGGTCTCCAGCGGTGTTCTGGATCAGATTCGGATCGAAGTAGGCTTGCGGAGCCGAAGGGGCATCTATTCGCTGGCGGTGGTTCTCTGGCTGATGATCTGGCAGCGCCTCCAGCCGCATAGCACGATGAGTCAGGCGGTACGGCAACTGGTGCAGGGCAACGGGCGGTCCCTTTTGCCGGATTGTAGGCGCGTTCGGGAGAACCGGATCTCGCAGGCTGCGGGAGGCTATTGCCAAGGGATCCAGAAAATGCCCAAACTGGTACCACAGCTTGTGACCCGCGATGTGGTGGCTCGGTTAAGCGAACAACTCCACCAGCCGTGGCCGGGGTTAGCCGGACCGGTTTATGTGCTGGATGGCTCCACCCTGCAGTTGGAGCACACGCGCAAATTGATCCGGGCGTATCCGTTAGGGAAGAATCAACATGGTCCAGGGCATTGGCCGATCCTGCGGATCGTAGTGATGCACGATGTCAGCAGCGGTATGGCGCTCTATCCCCAGTGGGGTCCTGTGCATGGGGAGCAGGCGGTCAGTGAGCAGGGGTTGGCGGCTCAAGCTTTCGATCAACTGCCACCCGCTTCGGTGGTGATCGCGGATCGGAACTTCGGCGTATTCTCGATGGCTTGGGAGGCGGGACAGCGGCAATGTAGCGTGATTGTCCGGCTCACCAAAGTACGCGCCGAAAAGCTTTTTGGGGGGCCCGTCGCTCGGACTGGGGATTACCCGGTGAGTTGGCGGTCCAGTCGCTGGGACCAGCCGCAAGTCACAGCGTGGCCGATGGGGGCAGCCCTGCAAGGGCGTTTCATCGCTGCCCGGGTAGGCCGCGGGAAGTCCAAGCAGTGGTTGTATCTGTTTACCACGGTAGCCTTGCCGGTGGCGGAGGTGGTAGCGATTTACGGCCAACGCTGGACGATTGAGACGGATCTCCGCTCCCTCAAGCAGACGGTGCACCTGCAACAACTCCAGTCGCGTAGCGTGGACGGAATCGAGAAGGAACTGCTGACGGCGATCTGCGCTTACAACTTCGTCAGGGCGGTGATGTGCATCGCGGCACGGAGGGCAGGAATCGCGCCGCGGCGGCTCAGCTTCACGCAAGTGCTGGATGTGGTCAACTGTGCCTGGCCGAGACTGATCTCGGCCGAAACCAAGCAAGCCCATGACGCGGAATTCGAGAAGGTTCTAGACTGGGCTGCGGCGTGCAAGCTGCCACGTCGCCGCAAACGGCGCAGATATCCCAGGGAAGTCTGGGGTCACGGCTATCACTTTCCAGCTAGGAAAACTAAATGACATTGGGCTTTCCAGCCTGCAACGCCGACATTCTTGTCGGCGCCAACGCCGGCTGGAAAGCCGGCGTTGCGGGCCGGAGGCCCGTTCCACATCACATCCTGTAGCTCCGGGCTAGAAGCTCAGGCGAAGGGCGAATTGCAATGTCCTTGGATCGTTCACTGCGGTGATCTGCCCGAAAGTGGGCAGGGGATTCGTCGGGTAAACGCCTGTGCCGAACACGCCGTTCAACGTCACCACATTCACATGGTTCAGGGTGTTGAACGCCTCCGCCAGCGCCTGCAAGCGCATCCCTTCGCCAACCGCGAAGCTGCGGCTCAGGCGAACGTTGAGGTTGAGGACGCTGTGACCCTCCCCGGCATTGCGGTTGATGAACGCGCCGTCGATGGTGGGGCGCGCCGCCGTGCCCTGGATCGTATTGCTTCCCGTCGTGATGTTGAACGGCAGCGGAGAGTACGCCGTCAGCAAAGTGGTGAGCCGGAATCCATGGCTGAAGCGCTTCCAGGCCGTGTTCGCCTTGTCGAGAGAGGAGTGAACGGTGCCATCGATCGCCAACCGGCTCCGCTGATCGTCGTCCGACCGTCCGTAATCCTGCCAGATATTGAAGTTGTTGATGGGCGCGCTGAAGAAGAACTCGCTCACGTTGTCGAGAGCTTTCGAATACGTATACGATACCCGGTAATTGCCCCATTTCACGGGCCGCTGGACAAACGAAACATGTGCGCCATCGTAGTGCGAATCCGCCAGCGAGGAATACTGGCTGTCGTTCCCGTAGTTCAGACTCGGACGGCAGCCGTCGTTGGTGCCGACCGCCGCGCACGATGGCACGTTCTGGTTCACCAAAATAATCAGGTGTAGCCCGCGCACATGCTGGTAGCCCGCGCTCAGCGTCGTGTTTCTGCCCAGTTGCTGTTCGATCTCAAGGCTCCCCTGCTCGGAGTAGGCGTTCTTCATGTTGGGATCCATGGTCGAGAAGTTGAACAGCACGCCCGCCGGAATCGTCAGGCTCCCCAGGATGCCGGGGAATGCCGGCGCGCCCGCCTGCGTGGGCGAAAGACTGATGCTCAACTGTTGCAGATTGCTCACCACGGTGGTGTTGCCCGCCGAAAGCAGGGCGTTGGCGAGCGGCCGCAACGGAATGCGGTCGTAGAAAAGGCCATAACCGCCGCGTACCACCGTGCGGCGGGACGCAAACGGGGACCACGCAAAACCGGCCCGCGGAGAAATGTTCTTTGTCTGAGTCGCAATGGTCTTGAGAAACTCCAGATCGTACCGAAGGCCCAGGTTCAGCGTGAGGCTGCGAGTTGCTTTGTACTCGTCCTGCGCGTAGAAGCCGGCATTCGGATTGGTCTGGTGGATTTGCGTGACGCCGAAGGTCTGGGTAAAACCCGAGCTGTTATAAACGCCGCTCAAAAAGTTGGCAAGCGAAGAGAAGGCATAACTGCCGCGAATGGTGCGAGGAAAGGTAATGGTGTCGTCGTTGTAGAGAAAGTCGATGCCCATCCGGATCGCGTGCGCTCCCTGTTGCACCGACAAGCTGTCGGTGGCTTCGTAGAGCTGATTGACGCGCGCGGTCGGCGATCCCGATAGCGTTCCGAAAGAAGCTACGCCCGAAATGCTCACCGCCGGCCCGACCGGGTCTGAGGGAGCCGCGGAAAGATTGCTGCCGGTGAACTGCACCCGTGTCTCGTTCACAATCCGGGAAGACAGCGTCACGACATTGCTTGCCGCTATCGTCTGATCCGTGTCGTAAAGGTTGGCGGAAGCGCTGGGCGCGCTCAGCCCGCCCGCCCCGCGCGAGTTGATGCTCTCGACGTGATAAAGGCTGTACCGGGCGCTGAACTGATCCATGCCGCTGAAGTGATGGTCGGCTTTGGCAAAGAAGTTTTCGGTGTGCACCGGATTTGGGAAGTCGCCGGTAGAGATAAGCGGCCCCGGAAATCCAACGCTCGTGAGCCGCGCATTGATCGCTGCCACGTTGGCGGGAGAGATGGTGGCCAGTCCCGACTGGTTCAAGTCGCGGCCTTCGAAATTCACGAAGTAGAAAGTCCTGTCGTGCACTAACGGTCCCGCAACACTCGCGCCGTACTGCGCCTGTGTAAGCGGCAGAACGGTATGGGAAAGAGCGTTGGCCGCGTTGAAGCGGCTGTTGCGGAAATATCCGTAGAGGTCCCCGTGCAGAGAGTTGCCGCCGCTCTTCGTCACCACATTGAGGTAGCCGCCGAGGGCCCGTCCCAACTCCGCCTGGCCGCCCGAAGTGACCACTTGAAACTCGTCCACCACGTCGAGTCCGACAAAAGCTCCGGCCACGCCCGCCGCGTCGTCGTTGGCGCTCACGCCGTCGATAATGAAGCTGTTGGAAAAATTCCGCTGGCTGCCGATCGAGATTCCTTGTCCGGGTACGGCCGAGGTTTCCGCGAAAAGCTGATTCGCGGCGGTATTGGTCGGCGAGACGCCCGGCGCCAACAGCGCCAGGTCGAAGTAGTTGCGGCCGTCGAGCGGCAGATTCTCTGTCTCGCTCTGGGAAATCGTGCTGGCGATCTGGGAACGAGCCGCCTCCAGCACCACTGCGTCGCCGGTGACGGTGACGTTCGTCTCGGTTGATGCCACTGCCAGCGAAACCGGCAGCTCAAAGGCAGACCCGGCGGTGAGCGTCAGCGACCGTGTCAGATCCGCGAACCCCTGTTTCTGCACTCTGATTTCATACTGCCCCACCCTGAGATAGGGAAGCCGAAAGCGGCCCTCCCTGTCCGTACTCGCGCTGGTCGTCAGGTTTGTCTCGGTCTGGCAAGCCGAAACCGTGGCGCCCGAAACCACCGCGTCAGTCTGATCCGTCACGCGGCCGCCGACACTCCCATAATTGACCGCCTCTTGAGCTGACGCAATGGATAGCGCCGCCATTGCGCTCAGCGCGTAACAGGCCGCGTGATGGATGAATCCATGTCTCAACATTGTTCCCCCCATTCGTCCCTTGGTATTGAGGCCGCCCGTTTTCCCGCAACGCCGCGCCGATTCATTCTGACGTGAAATCCGCCCGCTAATGCGCAAGAGCCGGCGAACGAAAAGTACACCGGTCGCCGCTTCCACGTATCAAATCGATGCCACTATGCGAGGGGACTTGGGGGAGGGGGACGCTGCCGGAGGTTGTGACCGCGGACCCGCGATTGCGGCAGGACCGTGCAAACCGCCGCTCTGCCGGCCGGCTGAATCGCCGGCGCCAACGTCCGAAGCCGGAGTGTTATGTGGCCAGCCGCGGCAATAGTACCGAGGGCCGCGCTCCCGCAATCGACACAGCATGTAGCCGCGATGACGGGACCACGATTCGCGCTCGAACCAGGACGCTTGCGGCAGCACGAGCACTTTCCCTTTTTACAGCACGCCATCTCCGCGGCCGAATCGTTGAAAGACCGTGCGGCAATTGGCGCCAGGGAAGAGAACGAAAAGAACAGGGCAAGGAACGCGGCTACAATACCACGCCCGGAGCGAAAGTTGCCCTCTGTTCCCAGCATCCCTTGGCTGGAAGTATAGCATCTCCGGCGGGGTTGTTTCCAGCCGTCAGTTCTGCCATAGTGAAAACAGCCAGGACAGAAATGAAACGCAAGCAGCAACCTAAACCCGAGACCGTCGTTCCCGCGGAAATCCTCGAACAGGCCAAACGTTCGATTTCACCCGACCGCCGGACCCCGGCCACGAAGTGCTCTGTTTGCGGTGCTGAAACCACTCTGGCCTCCAGCGAGCCGCTTTGCTGGGTCTGCCGGCGCTTGAAGGTCAGCGCCTGGCGCGAGATCGAGCAGCAGATGCCCGCCCAGGAATAGCCTTGTGGAGCGGGCTTCCCAGCCCAATGTCATTTAGTTTTCCTAGCTGGAAAGTGATAGCCGTGACCCCAGACTTCCCTGGGATATCTGCGCCGTTTGCGGCGACATGGCAGCTTGCACGCCGCAGCCCAGTCTAGAACCTTCTCGAATTCCGCGTCATGGGCTTGCTTGGTTTCGGCCGAGATCAGTCTCGGCCAGGCACAGTTGACCACATCCAGCACTTGCGTGAAGCTGAGCCGCCGCGGCGCGATTCCTGCCCTCCGTGCCGCGATGCACATCACCGCCCTGACGAAGTTGTAAGCGCAGATCGCCGTCAGCAGTTCCTTCTCGATTCCGTCCACGCTACGCGACTGGAGTTGTTGCAGGTGCACCGTCTGCTTGAGGGAGCGGAGATCCGTCTCAATCGTCCAGCGTTGGCCGTAAATCGCTACCACCTCCGCCACCGGCAAGGCTACCGTGGTAAACAGATACAACCACTGCTTGGACTTCCCGCGGCCTACCCGGGCAGCGATGAAACGCCCTTGCAGGGCTGCCCCCATCGGCCACGCTGTGACTTGCGGCTGGTCCCAGCGACTGGACCGCCAACTCACCGGGTAATCCCCAGTCCGAGCGACGGGCCCCCCAAAAAGCTTTTCGGCGCGTACTTTGGTGAGCCGGACAATCACGCTACATTGCCGCTGTCCCGCCTCCCAAGCCATCGAGAATACGCCGAAGTTCCGATCCGCGATCACCACCGAAGCGGGTGGCAGTTGATCGAAAGCTTGAGCCGCCAACCCCTGCTCACTGACCGCCTGCTCCCCATGCACAGGACCCCACTGGGGATAGAGCGCCATACCGCTGCTGACATCGTGCATCACTACGATCCGCAGGATCGGCCAATGCCCTGGACCATGTTGATTCTTCCCTAACGGATACGCCCGGATCAATTTGCGCGTGTGCTCCAACTGCAGGGTGGAGCCATCCAGCACATAAACCGGTCCGGCTAACCCCGGCCACGGCTGGTGGAGTTGTTCGCTTAACCGAGCCACCACATCGCGGGTCACAAGCTGTGGTACCAGTTTGGGCATTTTCTGGATCCCTTGGCAATAGCCTCCCGCAGCCTGCGAGATCCGGTTCTCCCGAACGCGCCTACAATCCGGCAAAAGGGACCGCCCGTTGCCCTGCACCAGTTGCCGTACCGCCTGACTCATCGTGCTATGCGGCTGGAGGCGCTGCCAGATCATCAGCCAGAGAACCACCGCCAGCGAATAGATGCCCCTTCGGCTCCGCAAGCCTACTTCGGTCCGAATCTGATCCAGAACACCGCTGGAGACCACCCATCGACCATACAGATCGAGGACGGGTGCCACTTCACAGGTGCACAATTAAAACATAACCTATGCGAAATGTTTCAGATCCACAAAACTAAATGACATTGGGCTTCCCAGCCCGCAACGCCGGCATTCTTGTCGGCGCTTCGCGCGTCGTCTCCGCTCTGTGAGGCTGGCAATTCTGCCCGCTGCCGCCCTTTAGGCGGCTCCCAGGTGCTTCTAAGATCTAACTATTGGCCTCGATCGACTGCGCCACGTCCTCCCACTCCTTTAATAGCGCCGCCAGGTCCGCCCGCCGAGCCGCCGCCAGATCGCTCAACCGGACGGTTTCTTCCACGCTGACGAAGCGGCCCAGCGCGTTTTCGCAATCGGCAATCTCCGCTTCCAGCTTGCTCACTTCCACTTCAATTTCCTCGCGGCGTTCCTTCATGTGCCGGAGCTTGATGGGATTCAGCCGCGCGGGCCGCGCGCCCGGGCCAGCCTCCTCCGCCGCGGCCGCCTCATCGGGTTCGGCGATTGCGTTGGCCGCCTGCTGAGCTTCGACAGCCGCCGGTTGGACCGCGCCGCCGCTCTTCCGCCACACGTAGTCCTCGTAGTTTCCGGGGAAGACGCGCACCCGGCCGTCCTCCACTTCGAAGATCCGCGTTGCCAGCTTGTCGATGAAGTAGCGGTCGTGCGAGACGAAGACCACCGTTCCGGTGAATTCCTGGAGCGATTCAAGCAGCACGTCCTTGGCGCGCATGTCCAGGTGGTTGGTGGGCTCGTCCAGCAGCAGAAAGTTCGAAGGCTGCATCAGCATGCGCGCCAGTGCGTAGCGGTTGCGCTCGCCGCCTGAGAGCACTCCGATGCTCTTGAAAACGTCGTCTTCGGAGAACAGGAAGCAGCCCAAAATGCTGCGAAGCTGGGTCAAGGTGGCGCGCGGGGCCACCGTCGCCAGGTCGTCGATCATGCGCGCGCTGGGGTCCAGTTCCTTATATTGATCCTGCGCGAAGTAGTCCGGCTGCGCGTTGTGTCCCAGCGTGTAGGCGCCCGCGCTTACCGGCTCCGCGCCCGCCAGGATGCGGATCAGGGTCGATTTGCCCGCTCCATTCACGCCCACCAGCGCCACGCGGTCGCCGCGCTCGATGTAGCAATCGACGTCCGAAAAAACCAGGTGGTCGCCGTAGCTTTTGGCCACGCCCTTCAACTCCGCCACAATACGGCCGCTGGGCTTCGGCTGCGGGAAGCTGAAATGGATGCTCTTCTCTTCGGGGGGAATCTCGATCCGCTCGATTTTTTCCAGCTCCTTAATGCGGCTCTGCACCTGCTTGGCCTTGGTAGCCTGGTAGCGGAAGCGGTTGATGAAGGCTTCCAACTGCCGGACGCGGTCTTGCTGGTTTTCGTAAGCCGCCCGCAATTGCGCGCGCCGTTCGGTCTTCTGCTCCTCGTATTTTGTGAAGCCGCCGGTGTAGAAGTGCAACTTCTTGTTCCACAGCTCGGCGATCTTGCGCACCGTGACATCCAGCAGATAGCGGTCGTGCGACACCAGCACGAAGGCATTGGGATAAGAAGCCAGGTACTCTTCCAGCCAGTTGCGCGCCTCCAGGTCGAGATGGTTGGTGGGCTCGTCGAGCAGCAGCAGGTTGGGTTTTTCGAGCAGCAATTTGGCCAGCGCGATGCGCATCTGCCAGCCGCCCGAGAACTCCTCGGTGCGGCGCTTCCAGTCGCGCTGCGGGAAGCCCAGGCCGGTGAGCACCGCGCCCACCTGCGCCTCGATCGCGTAGCCGTCGCCTGCGCGGTACTCGCTCTCCGCCAGGTGGAACCGCTCCGCCACCTGGGCGTAAGCGTGTCCGGCCGGATCCAGCTCCGCCATGCTGCGCGCGAGTTGCTGCTGTTCCTCTTCGAGCGCCCGCAGGCTGGCGAAGACCGTCATGCACTCGGCGAACACGGTGCGGCCGGAAAGCGACAGGCCTTCCTGCGGTAGGTAGCCGATACTGACGCCTTTCTGCGTGGTGATGGAGCCGGAATCGAGCCCGTCCAGGCCCGCCAGCACTTTGAGCAGCGAGGATTTCCCGGTGCCGTTGGCGCCCACGAGCCCGGCGCGCTCGGTGGGCGTTACCAGCCAGTCGACGTCTTCGAAAAGGATTTTGGGGCCGTAGCGTTTCCCCGCCCCGCTGAGTTGGATCATGAGGTGTAATTTCTATTTTAGTTGAGTGCCGGGGCAAAACCAGCATTGACTCCGCTGATGGATTCGTGGGTCGCGCGACAAGTCGCGGTTCGATGAGAGGCGCCTCGCCCCGCACCGCGTCAATACGTCAGCCCATATCCATACGGGAACAGCGGGTCGTATCCCGCATCCCCTGGATGCGAGGGGATCTGCGCCATCGTGCGCGGCCACGCCATCGAGAGCTTGCCGGTCGGTTTGTAGTCGCCGAACAGGACATCCACCACGCCGGAGCCCTCACTGCCCGGGAGCCACGCCGCCACCACCGCGTCGGCCTTGTCCAGCGCATTGCCGAGAATGAGAGGCCGCCCCGAAACTACCACCATCACCACCGGAATTCCCGCGCTCTTCATCTTGTTGATGGCATCGATGTCTTCCTGATCCAGCGCCAGGTCCGCGCGATCGCCCTTCATTTCGGCGTAGGGAGTTTCGCCCACTACCACCACGCCGGCGTCGGCTCCGGCCGCGCCCGAGCCATCGCGGGAAAATGTCACGCGGGTGCTTTTCGAAACCGCGCTGCGAATGGCCGCCAGTATGGTAGTGCCGGTGGTGACGTTCCCGCTGCGGCCCTGCCAGTCGATGGTCCATCCGCCGCATTGGTTCCCCAGGTCGTCGGCGTTCTTTCCGGCAACGTGGATGCGGCCCGCCTGCTTCGAAAGCGGCAGTGTCTTGCGGTCATTCTTCAATAGCACCAGGGACTGGCGCACGCACTCGCGCGCCACCGCCCGGTGTTCCGCCGAGCCGAACGCAGCTTTGGCGCGCGGATCGATTTCGGGCCTCCATCCCGCCCTCATCAGGCCCATGGCGAACTTCACGCGCAGAATCCGGCGCACCGCATCGTCGATGCGCGTCATGGGGACTCTGCCATCGGCTACCACCGCTTTGAGCGTCGAGATGAAGCGGGCGCACCGTTCCGGCAGCATCACCATATCCATCCCGGCGTTGATGGATTGCGCCACCTGGCTGTTGTAGTCTCCGGGCAACTGTTCGATGGCCGCCCAATCCGAAATCAGGAAGCCCTCGAAGCCCAGTTCGCCTTTCAGGACTTCCGTCAGCAGGCGGTGGCTGCCGGAACACTTCTGACCGTTCCAGCTATTGAACGACGGCATGATCGATCCCACCCCCGCCCCGATGGCCGCGATGTATCCCTGCATGTGGATGCGGCGCAGGGTGGCTTCGTCGACGCGGGTATCGCCCTGGTCGATCGGGGATCCGGTTCCCCAGGTGGTCCCGCCATCGCCGACGAAGTGCTTGGCGCAGGCCAGCATCGGGAAGGGATTCCGCGGGTCGTCGCCCTGGAAGCCTCGCACGGCGGCGGCGGCCATGGGCTTCACCACGTCCGGCGATTCCCCGAAGCCTTCGTACGTGCGGCCCCAGCGCTCATCCTGCGGCACGGTAACGCACGGCGCAAAAACCCAATTGATCCCGCTTGCCTTCACTTCTTCGGCGGTGACGCGTTCCGCGCGTTCCACCAGCGCCGGGTTGCGCGTGCAGCCCAGACCGATGTTGTGCGGAACGATCACCGCGCCCAGGACGTTGTTGTGCCCGTGGACGGCATCCACACCGTAGAGCAGCGGAATGGCCAGGCGTGTCTTCAATGCGTGCGACTGGTAGCCGAGGTACATGGCGGTCCAATCTTGCAGTGTGTTGCCGCTTTTCGGGTCGGAGTCGCCGCCGTTCAGCACCGAGCCGAGCAAGTACTTCTCGACATCGGCGGGATCTTCGAGGCCGTTATGATCCGCCTGCGTCATCTGGCCGATTTTCTCGTCCAGCGTCATCCGGCTGAGCACTTGGTCGGCCTGCGGGTCGAAGGAAGAGAACCGCGCCGCGGCGGGAGAAGCGGGCAGCAGCAAACCGGCCGCGGCCAGGGCTGCGCCGGCCGCGCACACAATTACCCAACGGCTTTGCATTTACGCACTATAGCGTGATGACGCGGTCCGTCAAAGCCAGTATTGCCACTGCCCCGTCCGGAGCACATACAACGAGAGCAGGCCGTTGGTGACGGCGTGGGCCAGCATGCAGTCGGCCAGGTTGCGCGTGCGGATCATCCACCAGTTGTAAATCACGCCGGTCACCAGGCCCACGTCCCAATACGGGCCGTGCTCGGAAGCGAACAGCACGGCCACGGCCCAGAACGCCATGGGCGTATAAGTGCCCAGCGGCACGCGCGTGAAGTCCTTGTCGAGAATCCAGCGCATCAGCCAGCCGCGCCAGAACAACTCTTCAATCACCGGGACCAGCAGAGTACAGGAAACGGCGCGTACCGAGAGAAACCAGAAGTGAGTTTGCAGCGGTATCGGAATCGAAGCGACCGCCGCGCCGGTCACGGGGTTCTCGAACAACCAGTGTTGCCGGTATGCGGGGCCGAACAGCACGTCCGGGCCAATCCAGATGGCGAAGACGGCCATGCCGATCGCGACGCTCATCGTCGGACGGGCGGTACGGAACGACAGGTAGGGGCGCGAAAACCAGACCAGCACCGCCAGCACCGAGAAGAATCGGATGGGGTAGAGCCATACTCCAGGCAGCGGAAGAGTGTGCTCCGCCGCCATAATGGCTACAAAGCTGGCGAAGGGCGCGACGTATCCAAGAGTGAGCCGGGATGCCGCGTCGGACGGGAAACGCAAACTTCCATGATAGTACGGCGGTCAGCCCTTGCGGCGGCCGGGGCCGGCCGGCGGGCGGGCATTCACCACTGGAACCAGCCAGTAACGATCTTCCGTCCCGGCGGCCAGCGAGCTGCGCGCCGCCAGCTCGCGGTTCAGCGTTGCAATGAACTCCTGAATCTGGGCCTGCATTTCGCCCATCTTTTCGCGCATATTGAGGATCACCTCGACCCCCGCCAGGTTCACTCCGAGGTCGCGCGTGAGATGCAGAATGACTTCCAGCCGCTCGACATCGCCGCTCGTGTAGAGACGCGTGTTGCCTTCGCTGCGGGAAGGTTTGAGCAGACCCTCGCGTTCGTAGAGACGCAGCGTCTGCGGGTGAATGCCGTATTGCTCGGCCACCGCCGAGATCATGAAGGCCGCCTTGGATTTCGCCCTTGCCATGTCAGACCTTCGACCAGATTCCGGCGCGCGGATCTTCGGGATTCAGGCGAGCCAGTTCGCGGAGCAGTTCGCGCGTGCGTTCGTCGCGCGGATCGGGCGCCACCAGGCTCACTTCCACGATCTGGTCGCCGCGCTCGCTGGTGCGCGAGTTGAGCACCCCTTTTTCGCGGAGCCGGAACTTCTGGCCATTCACGGTTCCCTGCGGAATCTTCAGCAGGGTGCGTCCGTCTACGGTAGGCACTTCGATCTTGGCGCCGAGCGCGGCTTCCGAAACCGTCACCGGAACCTGAATTTCGATGTTATCGCCCACGCGGTGGAAAAGAGGGTGTTCCTCCACCCTGGTAGTGATGTAGAGGTCGCCCGGCGGCGCGCCCATGGTGCCGGCGTTGCCCTTGCCCGGCACGCGCAGGCGGCTGCTGCTGCGCACGCCCGCCGGGATGCGGACCTCCACTGATTCCGTGCGCGTGACGCGGCCTTCACCGCCGCAACTGGGGCAGGAGTTGCGCAGCCGGCCGGACCCGCCGCAGCGCGGGCAGGTGAGGCTGAACTTCATGGCGCCGGCCATCTGGTTGACGTTGCCGGAACCATGGCACTGCGGGCAAGTGACTTCGCCCCCGCCGCTCGATCCCGTACCGTGGCAAGTGGCGCAAACTTCGTAACGGTTGATGTTGAGCTTGGCCCGGGTGCCGCGGATGGCCTGCCAGAAATCGATATCCATTACATATTCCAGGTCGCCGCCCTTCTCGGGCTCCGGCTGAGCCTGGTGCGGGCCGCCCCTGCCGCCGAAGAACTGCGAGAAAATATCGCGGAAGCCGCCGCTATCGGTGCGCCGCCCGCCCGCGGATTGATCGGAAAAATCGAATCCGTCGAAGTCCATTCCGGGGCGCGGATTCGAGGCGCCCGGCGGCGGCCCCGCGAATCCGCTCTCCGAATAGAAACCGTACTGGTCGTACATCCCGCGCTTCTTCGAGTCGCTGAGAATGTCGTAGGCCTCCTGTACCTTCTTGAAACGGTCTTCGGCGGACTTGTCCCCCGGATTCAGATCCGGGTGGTATTTGCGCGCCAGTTTACGGTACGCCTTGCGGATTTCATCCGCCGTGGCTTTGCGCGGTACGCCCAGCGTTTCGTAATATTCGTGCTTGGGAGGGGAGGCCATGCTTGCCCCGCTTCGTTATTTCTTGTCCTTGTCCTTATCGTCCACGTCCACGAATTCGGCGTCCACGACGTTGTCCTTGCCCTCCTTAGGCTGACCCCCGTCGCTCGGAGGCGGCGGCCCGCCGGCTTGCTGGGACGATGTGTTCTTATACATGGCTTCAGCCAGCTTGTGGCTGGCCGCGGTGAGCCGGTCGACCGCCGCATTCGTGCGCTCGGGATCGTTTTCCGCCATGGCTTTCTTGGTCTCTTCGATGGCCGATTCGATTTCCTTGGCTTCGGCCTCGCCGATCTTGCTGCGATGCTCCTTGAGCGTCTTCTCCACGTTGTAGACCATGGCGTCGGCGCGGTTGCGGGCTTCGATGGTATCGCGCTGTTTGCGGTCGTCGGCGGCGTGCGCTTCGGCGTC
This sequence comes from Bryobacterales bacterium, assembly GCA_963842505.1. GTDB lineage: Bacteria > Acidobacteriota > Terriglobia > Bryobacterales > Bryobacteraceae > PALSA-129. Next base: position 238,393 of record CAWJGZ010000001.1, on the reverse strand, counting down.
CTTGGCCATCTTTTCCACTTCATCCTTGGCAAGGCCGGAAGAAGAGGTGATGGTGATCTTCTGTTCGTTGTTGGTGCCGCGATCTTTGGCGGTCACATTGAGAATGCCGTTGGCGTCGATGTCGAAGGTGACTTCGATCTGCGGGAGGCCGCGCGGCGCCGGCGGTATATTGCCGAGTTGGAACACGCCCAGCAGCCGGTTGTCGTGCGCCATGGCGCGCTCGCCCTGGTGCACCTTGATCTCCACCGACGGCTGGTTGTCCGACGCCGTCGAGAAAACTTCGCTCTTACGCGTCGGTATGGTGGTGTTGCGCTCAATCAGCTTGGTGAAGACGCCGCCCATGGTTTCAATCCCCAGCGAGAGCGGGGTGACGTCCAGCAGCAGCACGTCTTTCACTTCGCCGCCCAGCACGCCGCCCTGCACCGCGGCCCCCACGGCCACCACTTCGTCCGGATTCACGCCCTTGTGGGGCTCCCTGCCGAACAGGTCGCGCACCAGCGCCTGGATACGCGGCATACGCGTCTGGCCGCCAACCATAACCACTTCGTTGATCTGCTGCGGGGTCACTCCGGCGTCCGCGATGGCCTGCTTGCACGGGCCCACCGAGCGCTGGATGATGTCTTCCACCATTTGCTCGAAACGCGCCCGCGTGAGCTTCATCTGCAAGTGCTTCGGTCCGGTGGCGTCGGCCGTGATGAACGGCAGATTGATGTCCGCTTCGAGCAGCGTCGAAAGCTCCATCTTGGCTTTCTCGGAAGCTTCTTTGAGGCGCTGCAACGCCATCTGGTCGCGCGAAAGATCGATGCCGTTTTCCTTCTTGAACTCCGCCACGATCCAGTCGATCACGCGCTGGTCGATGTTGTCGCCGCCCAGGTGCGTGTCGCCGTTGGTCGATTTCACTTCGACCACGCCTTCACCCACTTCCAGAATCGAAATGTCGAACGTGCCGCCGCCGAAATCGTACACCGCGATGGTCTCGTTCTTCTTCTTGTCCAGCCCGTAAGCCAGCGCCGCCGCCGTCGGCTCATTGATGATGCGCATCACTTCCAGCCCGGCGATCTTCCCGGCATCCTTGGTGGCCTGGCGCTGCGCGTCGTTGAAATACGCCGGGACCGTGATGACAGCCTGCGCAATCTTCTCCCCAAGGTAGCTTTCGGCAGCCTCCTTGAGCTTGGTGAGGATCATGGCCGAAATCTCCGGCGGCGAATACTTCTTCCCGCTGATGTCCACCCGCGCATCGCCGTTTTCGCCGCGCGCCACTTTGTAGGGCACCATCTTCATCTCTTCGCTGACTTCGTCGTACCGCCGGCCCATGAACCGCTTGATGGAAAACACCGTGTTCTCCGGGTTGGTGATGGCCTGCCGTTTGGCCACTTGCCCGACCAACCGCTCTCCGCTCTTCGTGAAACCAACCACCGACGGAGTGGTGCGCGTGCCTTCCTGGTTGGCGATGACAGTGGGCTGCCCGGCCTCCATCACGGCAACGCAAGAGTTCGTCGTACCCAAGTCAATTCCAATGATCTTTCCCATTTTGCAGAAACCTCCCTCAAATGTCCTTATTAAGATGGCGGTGCCGCCGCATTGAGCGGCTCTTTAGCACAACACCATTATGTTACTTTAGTGTGATATTGTCAAGTTTTATTGCCGGCCGCGGGCGCGGTCCAGAAGAATCTGCAGCAATCCCGGATGAGTATCCAGCGGAGGAGTTGCGGTTATATTTAAGTCATTATATTGCAATGAGATATCGCGCAAGATCCGGGGTAGATCGCGCTCCATGTGAGTGCCCGGAGTCAAAAAGTACGGGATCACACGGATGCTCCGCACGCCCTTTTCCACCAACCGGGCGACCGCCCCGGCGAGCGAGGGCTCGGCAATCTCAAGAAACGCCGCCTCCACGTGCCGGAACGAACCCACTTCCGCCAGTCGGGCTGCCACAGCCCGGACCGCCTCGTTGGCGGCGTCCACGCGGGAGCCGTGGGCGAACACCACCACCGCTTCGGTCACGAACCGGCGCCGTTGATGTAAGCCCGCATGTGATGCAATTCCTCCGTCTTGCGCGCCAATTCGTAATTCATCAGGTCGCGCATCGACAGAAAACTCACCACATTCCCGCCGCGCGTAACCGGCAGATGCCGGCAGTTGTGTTGCTGCATGGCTTCCATGGCTTCTTCCAGGGTAGCCGATTCGTCAATAGTGGAGATGGCGACGCTCATGACGGAGCGGACCGGCGTCTGCTCGGGATCGAGCTTTTCGAGGACCACGCGCTTCATGAGGTCGCGTTCGCTGAACACTCCCCGCAACTGTTGCCCGCTCAAAATAACGATCGCGCCGACGTGCAGTTCGGCCATTTTCCGGGCTACCGCAGCCACCGTTTCGTCCTCTTCGGCGTAATATAACTCGCGGTCCTGAACAATGTCTCGCACTCGGGACATGGTCACCCCTCCGCCTGGTACCGGAACTATACCACATACTCCGGCGGAGCGAAAGAGCATAATGAAACGCTAGTACCGGAACTATACCACATACTCCGGCGGAGTTAAAGAGCATAATGAGACATGGGCGAAGGTCTGTAATGAAACATGGGCGAAGGCCTGCGATTCCAGTGCCAACCGGGTTGTACGGCATGTTGCGAACAAAAGGGATACGTCTACCTCAGCGAGGCCGATTTGCTGCGAGTGGCTGCATTTGTGGGTATGACGCCGCGCGCCTTTGAGCGAAAATACGTCTACCGCACAGCCAAACAATTGCGGCTGCGTGTGCCGCGGCACGCCCAATGCCATTTCTTGCGCGACGGCGGCTGTTCCATCCACCCGGTGAAGCCTACCCAGTGCCGTATCTTCCCGTTTTGGCCGGAGCACGTGGACAGTAAGCGCGAATGGAAGAAGACGGCCCAATACTGTCCGGGAATGGGTCAAGGACCGCTGGTCCGGATCGAGTTGGCGCGCGAGCAGGCGCAAGAAATGCGGGAAGCCTATCCGGCGCAGTACCGCTGACGCGGTCTGGCAGCCACCGGCCCTACCGTAAGTACTTGTTGAAGAAATCGAGCGTCCGCTGCCAGGCCAGTTTGGCCGAGGCTTCGTCGTAACGCGGTGTCGTGTCGTTGTGGAAGCCATGCTGGGCGCCTTCATAGACATACCCGGTGTGGATCACGTTGGCGGCTGTCAGGGCTGCATCCCAGGCAGGCCAGCCGGCGGTGATGCGGGTGTCGAGCGAAGCGTAGTGCAGCAGCATGGCGGCCTTGATTTTGGCGGCGTCGGCTGCTGGCGGCTGCGTGCCATAGAAGGCAACCGCCGCCGCGAGATCGGCGCCCATGCGCACGGCCAGCGTATTGGCAATTCCGCCTCCGAAACAGAAGCCCACCACGCCGATTTTGCCGGTACAATCCGGCCGCCCCTTCAGCCAGCGCGCGGCGGCGATGAAATCTTCCGTCATCTTGGGCTTATCGACCTTGGCAAACGCGGCCGCGCCTTTCTCATCGTCGCCGGGGTAGCCGCCCACGCTGGTGAGACCGTCTGGCGCAAAAGCGATGAAGTTGGCGGTGGCCAGACGGCGCGCCACATCTTCGATGTACGGATTGAGGCCCCGGTTCTCGTGAACCACCAGCACGCCGGGCAGCTTGCCGGAGGCCTTCGCCGGGCGAACCAGGTAGCCGCGAATGTTCTCATTGCCCAGCGGTGAAGCCACCGTGGCATACTCCGCGTGGATGCGCGCGTCATCCTTGGGAACCTGCTGCGCCCAAGCGTAGTTGGGGCGGAGGCTTTCCCAGATTGCGGTGGCCGTCAAGCCTCCGGCGGCGAACTTCTGAGCGCCCTCCAGGAACGCGCGGCGGTCGATTCCGCCGTGAACGTAACGGTCGAAAAGGTTAAGCAGTTCCTGGGGATAATCGCTGGCTTGCTTGCGCTCCATGGTGGCCCTCCTGATTAGGGGAAAGCATATCACACTCCCTGTTTCAGCCGCCGCCGCGGCATGAGATGATGATCAAACTATGCCAACCGTTCCTCACGTGGAGCAACATTTCGAAGCTTCGGCGACTGTCCGGGACGTGGTGATTGGAATGTCGGATGGCCTGACCGTACCGTTTGCGCTGGCCGCCGGGATCACCGGAATGGCTGCCGCCACCAGCCGGCTGGTGGTGGTTGCCGGGCTGGCGGAGATCGCCGCCGGTTCCATCGCCATGGGGTTGGGCGGATACCTCGCCGCGCGCACCGACCGGGACCACTACCAATCCGAGAAGCAGCGCGAGATCCGCGAGTGCGTCGAGGTGCCCGAGAAAGAAACCGAGGAAGTGGCCGAGGTCTTCCGCGGCTACGGAATGTCGGAAGAGGAAATTCCCCCCGTGGTTAAGGCCATCTGCGGCGATCAAAAGCGCTGGGTGGATTTTATGATGCGGTTCGAATTGGGATTCGAAGAGCCCGATCCCAAGCGCGCGCGCAACAGCGCTGTCACCATCGCGCTGTCATATATCGTGGGCGGCCTGGTGCCGCTCTCTTCTTACATGGCGGTGGATAATCTGAAAACCGCGCTCACGTTTTCGATAGCGGTAACGCTGGCCGCGCTGTTCGTCTTTGGCTACGTGAAAGGCCGCTTGACGGGCATCGCGCCCCTGCGCGGCGGGCTGCAGACGGTGATCATTGGCGGCCTGGCCTCCGCCGCGGCCTTCGGCCTGGCGCGCTGGATCAGCTAAAGCCGGTCCGGGGTTGAGCTGCCCGCTCTGCGCCTATTTCACGGTAACTGGCTGGTTGATATGGGCTTCGTCCTGCTCCGGGTCGCCGTTCAACGCAGACGATTCCTGGCATGGAATGCAATAGCGGGCCCACGGCAGGGCGTGCAGGCGCTTCACCGGGATCGGCTCCTCACAGGCCAGGCAGGTGCCATAATCGCCGGTTTCCAGACGGTCGAGAGCTTCCTCTATTAGGCGAAGTTGCCCGTAATCCAGGCTGTTGAACTGTAGGGAGATGTACTCATCGTGGGTGAGTTGCGCCTGGTCTTCCTCGGCCAGACGCCCCATTTCTGCCAGCGTGTCGAACTTCACGCCCAACGCCGCCAGAATTTCCTCCCGCTTTTCGATCAGAGCTTCCCGGTAGAATCGCTTGTTGTCATGAACCGGCGCTTTTTTCATGATCCCTCCCTGGCGCATCCCGTTTCGGATATTCACCACCTCAACGGTTCAAGGCAAGTTATCAGAATTCCGGTCCCAATACAATAGGCAATTTGGCAATTATCGAAGGGGAGCATGAACCGGCAGGCTAGCGGGGCGGGCGTATCAGCCTCCGATCCCACGCATCCCGCTAGCCCAGCCGCAACAGTCGCCGCCGGCCGCTACTTCACCACGGCCGGTTCTGCCACTCCCAGAGCCTCGGCTACGCGCCGGCCCCACTCCGCATCGGCTTTTGTAAAGTGGCCGATCTGCAATTTGACAATCCGCTCCGGTACGCCCTGCATGGAGCAAGCCAGGTTATGGATCAGCCGGGTGCGCTGGTCGGGCGTCATCTGCCGGTACAGATCCCCGGGCTGCCTGTAGTCGTCGTTCCCCTCCCTGTGGTTGTAGCGCGCGGCGTCGCCGGTGATCGGCATGGGACGCTCCGTGTATTGGTTCTGCTCCACCGGTCCGCCAAAGCTGTTGGGCTCATAATTCGGCCCTATGCCGCCGTTGTCGTCGAAGCGCGTGGTGCCGTCGCGGTGATAGGTGTCAACCGGGCACTGGGGCCGGTTGACCGGCAGCGCATCGAAGTTGACGCCGAGCCGGTAGCGATGCGCGTTGTCATACGACACCAGCCGCGCCTGCAACATCTTATCCGGCGAATAGCCCATTCCCGGCACGATGTTGACGGGTGAGAAGCTATCTTGCTGGCCGTGCCCCCTGGACACCGCTTGGCCGGCTTCGAGCGCGTGGATCTTAAGGAAATCCGCGAGGAGCGCGTGCTTCTGCTGCGCGAGGGCCACTGTTTCCGTGACAATGCCCTGGCCACCTGCCGCAAGGCCCGTTTGAAGCCCAACGCCATCTTCGAAAGCGATCAATTCGCCAGCATCTTCGCCCTGGTCGCGGCCGGCGCCGGCGTCAGTTTCGTTCCCGCCATGGCCGCCGCCGCCGCGCAAGCCTGCCGATTGGTGCCGCTTCAGCCCGTCAGTTTCCGCCGCATCGGCTACGCCCAGGTCCCCCGCCAGTTCCGCCCGCCCGCGCAAAAAGCCTTCCTCGGGTGGCTGAAACGCGCCACCGCCCAGCGCGCGTAGGTAGAGGCTTTGGCAAAACTACCACAGGCACGGTCCCATCCGGGTCTGATAACCCGCATTCCAATCCATCAAGGGGTATTTTTCTCCGTAATTCTGTTATAGTATTGACTTCAGGGGGTGTGGTGTTTCTCATCACTCGTAGAAAGCAATTTGGTCCGTCGACCTTCCTCTGGGACGTTAAAGCGCCCGACGTGGCGCGTGCGGCACGCCCCGGACACTTCATCATGGCCCGCATTGATGAGCGTGGCGAACGAATCCCGTTGACCGTTGCAGATTTCAACGCGGACCGCGGCACCGTTACAGTGGTAATTCAGGCGGTGGGCAAAACCACCTTCGAGATGATGACCCTCCGCGAGGGCGACACCATCCTCGATTTCATCGGGCCGTTGGGCCTGCCCAGCCACATCCGCAAGCTCGAAGGCACGGTCGTGCTGGTGGGCGGCGGCCTCGGCGTGGCGCCCATCTATCCGCAGTTGCGCGAATACAAACGGCAGGGCAACCGCACCGTCTCGATTGTCGGCTTCCGCAATCGCGACCTGATGTTCTGGGAAGACGAGTTCCGCCAGTATAGCGATGAGCTCATCGTCACCACCGATGACGGCACTTACGGCCGCAAGGGCTTTGTCTCGGACGCGCTGGCCGACGTGCTGGCCGGCGATCAGACCGTCCGCGAAGTGGTGGCCATCGGGCCGCTGCCCATGATGAAGGCCTGCTGCGCGACCACCAAGCCCTTCCGCGTTCCCACTGTCGTCAGCCTGAATTCCATCATGGTGGATGGCACCGGCATGTGCGGCTCCTGCCGTGTGACGGTAGGCGGCAAGATGAAGTTCGCCTGCGTCGATGGCGCCGATTTCGATGGCCATCTGGTCAATTTCGACGAGCTCAGCTTGCGCCAAAAACGTTTCCAGCGCGAGGAAAAAGCCGCCCTCGATCGTTACCGCGACGAATCCACCCGGCTCGCCAACCTCCAGGCCGCCAGTACCGTGGCGGAAAACGACGGCCGGCCGCGTTCCACCTGTGAGCTTCCCGAACCGTTGCCATTTGTTCCCGGTCCGCGCCTGCCCAAGAACCTTAAGAGCATTCCGCCGGAACGCGCTCCCATGCCGCAGCAGCCGGCCGAAGAGCGCCGCCACAACTTCAAAGAGGTGGCGCTGGGACTGGATCTCGAAGCCGCGCTGCACGAGGCCGAGCGTTGCCTGCGCTGCAAAAAGCCCCGCTGCATTCCGGGCTGCCCGGTAGGTATCGACATCCCCGGTTTCATCGCCGCCGTTCAAGATAAGGACATCAAGCGCGCTTACCAGATCCTGAAAGCCACCAATGCGCTTCCGGCCGTGTGCGGCCGCGTCTGCCCGCAGGAATCGCAGTGCGAAGCCACCTGCGTGGTGGGCGCCAAGTACAAGCCGGTGTCCATCGGGCGCCTGGAACGCTTCGTCGCCGATGCAGCCATGGGCCGCGGATGGGACGAATTCCCCGAGACCGCCAGCCATGTCCAGAAGAAGGCCGCCATCATCGGTTCCGGTCCGGCCGGTCTCGCCTGCGCCGGCGAGCTGGCCCGCAATGGCGTCAAGGTTACCATTTTCGAAGCCCTGCACGTGGCCGGCGGCGTGCTGAAGTACGGCATCCCCGAATTCCGCCTGCCGGATATCATCATCGACGCCGAAATTGAGAATCTCAAGAAGATGGGCGTGGAAATCCGGCTCGATAGCATCATCGGCAAGCTCTTCACCATCCCGCAGCTTCTCTCGGAGATGGGTTACGACGCGGCCTTCGTCGGAACCGGCGCCGGCTCGCCCAAATTTGCCGGGGCCCCCGGCGAAGCTTATAACGGAGTCTTCTCCGCCAACGAATTCCTGACGCGCGTCAACCTCATGCGCGGCTATCGCCAGCCCATCTACGACACTCCCGTGGGTATGGGCAAGCGCGTGGCCGTCATCGGCGCCGGCAACACCGCCATGGATGCCTGCCGCGTGTCCCTGCGCATGGGCGCCGAATCCGTGACCTGCGTCTACCGCCGCTCCCGCCGCGAATCGCCCGCCCGCGCCGAGGAACTCGAGCACGCCATTGAGGAAGGTGTGAACTTTATGTGGCTCACCGCCCCGGTGGAAATCCTGGGCGATGCCACGGGTTGGGTCACCGGAATGCGCTGCCAGAGGATGGAACTGGGCGAGCCCGATGCCTCCGGCCGCCGCCGGCCCGTTCCCATGCCCGGCTCTGAGTTCCTGCTGGACGTCGACACCGTGATCTACGCCCTGGGAACCACCGCCAACCCGATCATCGCGCAGACCACCCCCGGATTGAACGTCAACAAGTGGGGCTACATCGTGATCGACGAACAAACCGGCATGACCACCTTGCCCGGCGTATTCGCCGGCGGAGACATCGTCACCGGCGCGGCTACCGTGATCCTCGCCATGGGAGCCGGTAAGCGCGCCGCCAAGGGAATGCTCGAGTACCTCGGCATCCTCAAACCCGATGTCCCGCAACAACCAATGTCCACCGTAGGGAGCCTATAACCATGCCATCCACTTGTCCTAAGTGCCATGCGGTTTTGGAAGAAGACGAGATCTGCTGCTCGCAGGTGCGCTACACGTGGCGCTGCAAAAGCTGTTTCAAACTGACCAGCGGCTTCGCCGTGCCGTACGGCAAGTGTTTTATGTGCGGCGGCGAGTTGGAGTTGATCCCCGGGCGCGACCTGGGTGATTCCATGCGCTTCCGGGCCATCCGCGACGCCGTGCAGTTTGAGCTGGACTCGTTCCATTTTTATAAGCTGGCCCGCGACAAAGCCAAAACCCCCGACCAGCGCGCCGTACTCGAACGCCTCTACGAAGCCGAACTCGATCATCTCCACGAGCTCGAGGAAAAGTACCATGCCCACCTCGACCGCAAAGTGGTGGAGCTTTCGGCGGATGAGAACAAACTGCTTTCCAACTGGTTGTTCAAGGGCATCGAAGTGACGGAAACGTCCGGCATCGGCGATCTCTACCGCGCCGCGCTCGAAATGGAACGCCGCACCCGCGACTATTTCCGCAAACTGGCCGCCGATCTTCCGGCCGGCCTGGAAAAAGACGTATGCGCGGAGTTGGCCGCCGAAGAAGAAGAGCACGTCGCCCTGCTGGAAGGCGAGTTGGAGCAGGTCGGCTAGCCCTGGGCTAGCGGGAGTGCTTTTCAGATCGCTCGCTGAGTGGCAGCCTGTCCCCCACTGGCCGCTTTCGGAAATATCCCCGATCCCGGCCGTGGTGATTTCCCTGGCGCGCGGAGATATATTAGCTGTGATTCTGTCCCGGCAATTCAGGCGTCAGATCCGCGCTCGCGTGATCGCCACGAGCCGAGTTACCGAGGCCCTTGCCTCCAGGAGAAACAAAGTGGACCAACAACCATTGTCGGGCCGTATCAGCCGCCGGAAGTTTGTTGGCGGTGGCGCGGCGGCGCTGGCGGCGCCGTTCGTGGCGAAGGCCGTCGGACCCAACGATAAAATCGCCGTCGGCATGATCGGCACGGGAATCCGCGGGTATTATCTGTTGCAGCGCCTCTTTGCGCGTAACCGGGAAACCACCGCGGTCACGGCCATCTGCGACGCATACACCGGAAACCTGGCGAAGGCCGGCGCCCTCGTTCAAACCTCGGGCGGCACTGCGCCCAAGACATACGCCGACTACCGGGAACTGCTGCGCGACAGGAGCATCGACGCGGTCTTCATCGCCACGCCCGAGCATTTGCACTACCCCATGCTCCTCGCCGCCCTCCAGGCCGGTAAACACGTCTACGTCGAGAAACCGCTGGCCCACACCATCGAGGAAGGCGAGGCCATGCTGAAGGCCGCCGAAAACTCGCGGCAAGTCATCCAGGTGGGGACCCAGAACCGCAGTAATTCGCTCTACATCAAGGCCAGGGAGATGGTGGCCGCCGGCATGATTGGCGAGGTGCACTATACCCGCGCGTTCTGGTACCGGAACTCCCTCGACGATGCGCCCGCCTGGCGCTACGCCATTCCCGCCGCTGCCACCGAACAGAATACGGACTGGACTCGCTTCCTGGAGAACGCACCCCAACGGCCGTTCAGCAAGCCCCGCTTCTTTCAGTGGCGCCTCTACTGGGATTATTCGGGCGGCATCTCCACCGACCTGCTGGTGCACCAGACCGATATCACGCAATTCGTCCTGGACAAGACGGCGCCGCTTTCCTGCGTGGCATCCGGAGCCATCCTGCGATGGACCAACGACGACCGCGAGGTGCCGGACACCCTGAGCGCCGTGTTTGAGTACCCGGGCGGATTCCACATCGACTATAGCTGCTATTTTGGCAACGATCACTTCGGTTACGGCGAACAGTTCATGGGGAACGAGGGAACCATCGAAGTATTGAACCGCCAGTTCCTGAACTTCTATCCGGAGAAGTTTGGCGGCAAACCTCCGGCACGCGTGGCTGCGCGCAAGGAACTCAGCTTGGCGCTGCCGGGCAACGACAACCAGGCCGTCGAGGAGCACATCGTCAACTTCTTCGAGGCGGTGCGCGGCCGCGAGAAGGCCATCGCTCCGCTCGAGGCAGGTCAGCGGGCAGCCGTCTCCGGACATATCGCGACGCTCTCGTACCTCAAGAATCGGAAAATCTTGTGGGACGAAAAAACCAGGGAATACCACGCCGCATAGCGGCCCGCGGCCAGGTCGCGCTCCGCTTGCGGCGGCAGGGATCTACGGCCTATGGCCGTTCTGGGAAACGTGCCGGGGGCCTGAAGCAATCCGTGGGGTCGTTAGCTGGCGCGCGCCATGTTGCGCCTTGGCTCTGCACCCGGCGCGGGAGCGATTTCGCGCCGGATGTAGAGATCCAGACTGCGCATGATGTGCCGATCCCGCAACTTGCGGCGTCGTCGAAGGCGCAGAGAAACAAGCAGGCATAGATCCGCCATGGCCAGGACGAAAAAGACCAGAGCATCGGCGGCGTCCATGTCCTCATCTAATCACATTGTTAACTTTGGTCATAGTGGCAGTAGTAACAGGTAGGTATAGGACTTTCCGGACGAACTCCAGCCCGCCGGCAGTCACGATAACGTTATCCATTCTCCGCCGGCCGGCTACTCCACGCCACAGCCCCGAACCCCGCCCTGCGCGGTGATAGACTTGCTCTTTCATGTCTAAAGCCTTGCGTTTGGAATGCAGCCTCTGTAAGCAAACCTATCCTGCCGGCCAGGTGGCTAATCTGTGTACTTGCGGCGGACCCTTGCTGGTCCGCTACGACCTCGATACGCTCCGCCATCGCTGGCCGCGGCGTTGCGTGTCTGGCGGTCCTTCCAGCATGTGGCGCTATGCCCCCATCCTGCCGGCGGCGGACGCCTTCATCGTTACCTTGGGAGAAGGTTGGACTCCGCTTGTCCCCGCCAAACGGCTGGGCGCCCGCGTCGGCGCCGATTCCCTGTGGGTCAAGGATGAAGGCATCAACCCCACCGGTTCCTTCAAGGCGCGCGGTCTTTCCTGCGTCGTCTCCATGTGCGTTGAACTGGGCGTGCGGAAGGTGGCCATGCCTTCCGCTGGCAACGCCGCCAGCGCCACGGCCGCCTACGCCGCCGCCGCGGGCATCGAAGCTCACATCTTCATGCCGCGCGACGTTCCCCAAGCCAATTTTCTGGAGTGCAAAGCCCATGGCGCGCACGTCACCCTGGTCGATGGCCTGGTCGGCGAGTGCGCCCGCATAGTCGCGGAGCGCGGACCCATCGAGGGCTGGTTCGATGTCACCACCCTCAAGGAACCCTATCGCATCGAAGGCAAGAAAACCATGGGCTACGAAGTGGCCGAACAGATGGATTGGGAATTGCCCGACGCCATTGTCTATCCCACCGGCGGCGGCGTGGGAATCATCGGCATGTGGAAGGCCTTCGATGAAATGGAAAAGCTCGGCTGGATCGGTTCGCGGCGTCCCAAGATGATCGCCGTGCAGGCCACCGGTTGCGCTCCCATCGTTCGCGCCTTCGAAGAGAACCAACCGTGCAGCCGCTTCTTCGACAACGCCCACACCATAGCGGCCGGCCTGCGCGTGCCCAAGGCGCTCGGCGATTTCCTGATCCTCGATGCAGTGCGCCAAAGCCAGGGCTGCGCGATCGCCGTCACCGATGACGACATGCTGGCCGGCGGCGTGCAACTGGCCTCCGATGAAGGCATCTACGCCGCGCCCGAAGGCGCCGCCTGTGTGGCCGCCCTCGAAAGACTGCTGGCCTCGGGCTTCCTTAAACAGACCGAGCGCATCGTACTCTATAACACCGGCTCCGGCTTGAAGTATCCCGAAGCCTATTCCACGCGCTTCCCGCGCGCCGCCTCAAGCGAGCAGGACAAGCTCGGCGGTCTGATCACACCACGATGAAAGATTTGGCATTGCGCGCTCTCGACGCGGCTTCGCGCGCCGGCGTCACTTACGCCGATGTGCGCGCCATCGAAACCCGCGATCGCGACGTCACCACCAAGAACGGCAAGGCCGGTAATGTCTCGATCTCCGAATCGCAAGGCATCGGCATTCGCGTCCTGGCCTTCGGCTGCTGGGGCTTCGCCGCCACGAGCGACCTCACCAGGGACGGCATCGAGCGCGCCGCCTCGCTCGCCATCGAAATCGCCCGCTCCGGCGTTGCCGCCAAGAAGGCCGATGTCTCGCTCGCCCCGGAATCCGGCTACCAGGCCACCTGGGTTTCGCCCTGCGCCATCGATCCTTTTTCCATTCCGGTGGACCGCAATCTTGCCGCCCTGCTGGCCGTGGATGCCGAATTGCGCCGCAATCCCGCGATCAGCCTGGCCGAAACCGCCATGCGCTTTGTACGGCAAAGGCAAGTCTTCGCTTCCACTCTCGGCAGCCTCATCGATCAGACCCGCACCACCAGCGGCGCGGGCTTTTCCGCCCTGTGCTACAAGAACGGCGAAATTCAGAAGCGCTCTTTCCCCAACTCCTTCGGCGGCCAATACCAGTTGAAAGGCTACGAGCTGATCGACGAACTCGACCTGCTGCACCATGCCCCGCGCGTCGCCGAAGAGGCCGTAGCGCTTCACTCCGCCCCGCAGTGCCCCGAAGGCGAGCTCGACCTGATTCTCGAAAGCTCGCAGCTCGGCCTGCAGATTCACGAATCCATCGGCCATCCCATCGAGCTCGACCGCGTCCTGGGCGCCGAAGCCAACTACGCCGGCATGAGCTTTCTCACCCTCGACCAGCTCCACCATCTGCGCTACGGCTCCGAGATCGTCAACGTGGTCTGCGACGCGCGCTTGGCACACGGCCCCGGCCTCGGCACCTTCGCTTTCGACGATGAAGGCGTGCCCGCGCAATCCACCGATATCATCCGCGCCGGCCAGTTCGTCGGCTACATGACCTCGCGCGAGACCGCCGCCGCCGTGGGCCAGCCGCGTTCCAACGGCTGCATGCGCGCCGACGGCTGGGCAAGGCTGCCGCTCATCCGCATGACCAACGTCAGCCTGCTCGCCGGCGAGCAATCGCTCGACGAAGTCATGGGCGCGGATCACGCCATCTACATGGAGACCAATCGTAGTTGGTCCATCGACGACAAGCGTTACCATTTCCAGTTCGGCTGCGAAATCGCCTGGGAGATGCGTAACGGCAAGCGCATCCGCATGCTGAAGAACCCCAGCTACAGCGGCATTACCACCGAGTTCTGGAACGCTTGCGCGGCCATCGCCGGCCCCCAACATTGGACGCTGTGGGGCGTCCCCAATTGCGGCAAGGGCCAGCCCGAGCAGGTGATGGGCACAGGCCACGGCACCAGCCCCGCGCGCTTCCACAAAATCAAAATCGGGAGTGCTTATGCCGGATAGCGCCGAAGCCATCTTCGACCAGGTGGTCGATGCCGCGCGCGTCCTGGGCGTCACGGAAGTGGAAGCCATCCTCGCCTCCGATTCGAGCGCGCTCACCCGCTTTTCGAACAACGCCATCCATCAGAACGTCTCCGAGCGCAATACCCAGCTTTCCGTGCGCGCCGTCATCGGTGGCCGAACCGCGCGCGCCTCCACCAACCGGCTCGATCGCGAGGCCATCCGGGGCGTGGTGGAGCAGGCTATCGCCATCACGCGGCTGACCGAATCCGATCCCGAATTGCAGCCCCTGGCCGGTCCCGCGGCTTACCCGGAGGTGCACCGCTGGTTCGAATCTACGGCCAGCGCCACGCCGGCCGGCCGCGCCCGCGCCGTCGCTGAAGCCATCGGCGCCGTGGAATCCGCCGGCCAGACCGCTGCCGGAATTTATTCCACCGAGGAATCCTCCTTCGCGCTGCTCAACTCGCACGGCGTGAATGCGCGCCATCGCGAAACCATCGCGCGCTTCTCCATCACCGCCATGGCCGGCGATTCGTCCGGCTGGGCCAAAGCCGGCGCCTGCGACCTCCGCAATCTCAACCCGCTCGAGCTGGCCCGCACCGCCGCCCGCAAATCTTCCCAATCGAGCGCTCCGCGCGAATTGCCCGCCGGCCGCTACGCCGTCATCCTGGAACCGGCCGCCGTGCTCGATCTCCTGGGCCAGATGTTCGCCGATTTCAGCGGCACCGCCGTCCGCGACGGCCGCAGCTTTCTCAATGACCGCATCGGCAAAAAAGTTTTCGGCGATAACATCACCATTTACGACGACGCCTGCCACCCGCTGCAATCCGGCGCGCCCTTCGACGGCGAAGGCGTCCCGCGCCGCCGCCTCACCCTGGTGGATGGCGGCGTGGTCCGCGACATTGCTTACAGCCGTCACGCCGCCGCGCTGGCCGGCGTTGCGCCCACCGGTCACGGCTTCCCACTCCCCAACGAGTACGGCGAAACGCCCGCCAATATCGTGATCGCGGGCGGCGATTCATCCCTCGAAAGAATGCTGGCTTCCACCCAGCGCGGCATCTTGGTGACGCGCTTCTGGTACATCCGCGAAGTGGATCCCTACGAGAAAATCTTCACCGGCATGACTCGCGACGGCACCTTCCTGGTGGAAGGCGGCCGCATCACTGCGGGTATCCGCAACTTCCGTTTCAATCAAAACCTGATCGAGTTGCTCTCCGGCGTGGAATCGCTCTCCGCGCCCGTTCGCGCCTGCGGCGAAGAAACCTTCGACATGGTGGTGCCCGCCATGAAAGTGCGCGATTTCAACTTCACCGAAGTGACCCGCTTCTAGTCAGTTCAGTTGCCCTCGTTGGGACGGGCTTTCCAGAGCTTGCTGAAAAAAGCCAAATCATTACAGGCCGCCGATAAACGCGGATTGAAAAGAATTGATTTATCTGAGTCCATCGGCGTTCATCGGCGGCTCAGAATCCTTTCTCTGACTTTTTCAGCAGCCTCTTTCCAGCCGGCCACGCCCGCTTTCCCACGGGCGCTCCGGGCGGTGTGTCACATCATTTCCTGCTACCGTGGTTACGGCTAACGCCACTGGGGAGCTTTTCCCCGATAGGCGGTGTATGTCGAACACGAAGTCCATTCGACCCTCTTGGCTCTGTGCAGGCGTTATCCTGGCAGGCCTCGCGGGAGCGGCGTACTCACAGCCTCCCAGTGCCCCATTGCCCGTTTCCCTAAAACCAGCCGCCATGCCGCGCATCGGCTCGGTCGATGAGCGCTTTCAGTCGTTCAACATCGAAATGGTTGAGGTCACCGGCGGCAGATTCTGGAAACCCTACGGCAAGGAGGTCGACGCTCTTCTCCAAGCGCCGTCATCCGCCACTCCGGTGGGCATGGATCCGGCCCTGTTTCGGCAGCGGCCGCCCATAGATCTCTCGGACCCCCGCTTGCGCAAACTGGCAGCCGCGCTCGGGCCCGCTTATGTGCGCGTCAGCGGCACCTGGGCCAACACCACGTACTTCCACAATTCAGACGATGCGGCCCCGGCCAGTCCGCCCGCGGGCTTCAATGGAGTGCTGACCCGCCGCCAATGGAAAGGAGTGGTGGATTTTTCTCGCGCCGTCGACGCCCGCATCGTCACGTCCTTCGCCACCAGCGCGGGCGCCCGCGATGCCGCCGGCGTCTGGACTCCGGCCCAGGCGCGCCAGTTTCTCGCCTATACCAAGTCTATCGGCGGAAGCATCGCCGCGGCCGAATTCATGAACGAGCCCACCTTCGCGGAGATCGGTGGCGCGCCCAAGGGCTATGACGCCGCGGCCTATGCGCGCGATATCGCCGTCTTCCGTCCCTTCGCTCGCGAGGCTGCTCCCGGCATGGTGATCCTTGGTCCTGGTTCGGTTGGCGAGGGAGTCCCGTTAGCGCCTGCTGGCATGGCCGACGGCCAGCTCAAGTCCGCGGACCTGCTCGCCGCCACGGGTCCGGTCTTCGATGCCTTTTCCTACCATTTCTATGGCGCCGTTTCCAAACGGTGTGCCGGCGGGGTTCCTGCGTCAGGGACTTCCGCTGAAGAAGCGCTCTCCCAGGAGTGGCTTTCCCGCACCGCCCGCGTCGAGGCATTCTACGCCGGTCTCCGCGACCAATTCGAGCCCGGTAAACCGCTCTGGGTCACCGAAACTGCCGACGCGGCCTGCGGCGGCAACCCATGGGGCTCGACGTTTCTCGATAGCTTCCGCTATCTCGATCAGCTTGGGCGCCTGGCCAAGAGCGGCGTCCAGGTGGTCATTCACAACACCCTGGCATCCAGCGACTATGGCCTCCTCGATGAGAATACGATCGCCCCGCGGCCCAATTACTGGTCGGCCCTGCTTTGGCGCCGGCTCATGGGGCGGGACGTGCTCAATCCGGGTCCTTCGCCTGCGCCGACGCTGCATCTCTACGCCCACTGTTTGCGCGGCCATCCCGGTGGCGTAGCGCTTCTGGCGATCAATACCGACCGGGCCGCATCGCAATCGCTCGAGCTTCCCATCGCGTCGGACCGCTACACCCTGACCGCCCGGACTCTCGAAGGCGCGCGTGTTGATCTGAACGGAAATGAACTCAGCCTCACCGCCAACGATGAACTGCCGCGCCTTGCAGGTGTGCCCACACGGCCCGGACGCGTCGCCTTCGCACCCGTTAGCATTACGTTCCTTGCGATCCCGAACGCCAACAACGCCAGTTGCCGATAACCGAAGCACGCGGAACCTGACTGCCGCAATCAATCTTCACATTCCGTGCCCGCCGCCAACGTATATCCTCTGTCCGGTTACCCATCGAGCCTGATCCGAGGCGAGGAAGACGACAACATCTGCGACATCCTCGGGAGTGCCGATTCTGCCGAGCGGAATTGTATGCAGGATCTCGCGTTCGAGTTCTGGAGTGATCCACCCCGTCTGCACCGGTCCCAGCGATACTACGTTGACGGTAATTCCGAACTTGCCGAGTTCGGCCGCCGCGCTCCTGGTGTAGCTTTCAAGCGCAAACTTGCTTGCTCCGTACGTGATCTCTGATGGAAAACGCTCAGCTCCGGCGGTGCTCACATTCACGATCCGTCCCCACCGTCCTCCCCGTTCAATATGCCTGTGCGCGAACTCTCCGATCATCAGAGCCGCCGCACGGGCATTTACCGCAAACACTCGATCGAACACAGCGGCAGTTATGCTTACGGGTCGGTCTGCCCACAACTCGACGAGCTTGTTATTCAGTTCCTCATCTGGTGGGATAAATGTGTCTCCCTCCCAGTGCGCTGCATTGTTAACGAGAACTTCGACCGGGCCAAGCAAACGTTCTGCCTCGTCGAACAGTCGTGGAATTACGCTCGCGTCAGCCAGATCGCCCTCCCATGAGTGCGCGTCGCCTCCCATTTTGCGAACCGCGGCGAGAACCTCGTCGGCGGATTTGGTTTGTTGGGAGTAATAGAATGATAAGCCCGGTGGGCTGGTCTCGTCCGCTCGTTTGTGCCGGGTAGGGGTATCCACTTGCCGAAAGTAGTGCAGGAACACTCTTGATCCCTGCGCGGCGAAGGCTCGCGCAACCGCTGCACCGATGCCATGCGGGTTGTTGGCGCCCGTAATCAGAACGACCTTCTCTTTGAGCCCCGGATCGGTCATGATACGTGTCATTATGATCGCACCGGCCGGCCCGCGCATCGCGGCCTCTTGCCGCCGCCCGCCGGCAGCCTAATCTTCCGCCTGGCTCAGCTTGGTGATCACCGTGAGATCCTCAAGCGTGGTAGTGTCGCCCTTCACCGCGCCCCCGGCCGCGATCTCTTTCAGCAGCCGCCGCATGATCTTGCCGCTGCGCGTCTTGGGCAGCGCATCGGTGAACCGGATGTCGTCGGGCTTCGCCAGCGAGCCGATCTCCTTGCCCACCCACGCCCGCAATTCCTCCTTCAATTCGGGCGTTGGAGCATTCCCCGCCTTCAGCGTGACGAACGCCGCGATGGCCTGGCCTTTCATATCGTCCAGCCGCCCCACTACGGCCGCCTCCGCCACTTTGTGATGCGCCACCAGCGCCGATTCCACTTCCATCGTGCTCAGGCGGTGGCCGGAGACGTTGATCACGTCGTCGATTCGCCCCATGATCCAGAAGTAGCCGTTCTCGTCCTTGCGCGCCCCGTCCCCGGTGAAATACATGCCCGGTATCTGCGACCAGTATTGATCCTGGTATCGACGGGGATCGCCGTAAATCGTCCGCAGCATGGCCGGCCAGGGTTGCTGGATGACCAGGTAGCCGCCCTCGCCCGGGGCCACCGGCTGGCCCTCCCGCGTCACCACATCCGCAATCACGCCCGGCAGCGCCCGCGTTGCCGAACCGGGAATGGTGGGCGTGGCGCCCGGCAGCGGCGAGATCATGATCGTCCCGGTCTCCGTCTGCCACCACGTATCCACAATCGGGCAGCGGTTGTGGCCGATGTTCTCGCGGTACCACATCCAGGCTTCCGGGTTGATCGGCTCGCCCACCGTGCCCAGCAGCCGGAGGCTCTTCAGGTTGTGTTTTTGCGGCCACTCGGTCCCGAACCGCATGAACGCGCGGATCGCCGTCGGCGCCGTGTAGAAGATGTTGACCTTGTGCTTGTCGATCAGCCGCCAGAACCGGTCCGGTTCCGGAAAGTTGGGCGCGCCCTCATACATCATGCTCGTGGCGCCGTTTTGCAGCGGGCCGTACACAATGTAGCTGTGCCCGGTCACCCAGCCGATATCGGCGGTGCACCAGTAAATGTCGTCGTCCTTGAGATCGAAGACCAGCTTGGCCGTCAGATACGTTCCCACCGAATACCCCCCGGTGGTGTGCAGAATCCCTTTCGGCTTCCCCGTCGTGCCGGAAGTATACAAGAGGTACAGCGGATGCTCCGCGTCCAGCGGTTCCGCGGGACATTCGTCGGATGCCGCCGCCATCAGTTCGTGCCACCAATGGTCGCGCCCGCCAAACATGGTTTGCGGCGTTCCGGTCCGCCGGTACACCACCACGTTCTTCACCGACGGGCAGGAAAGCACGGCCTCATCCACCGCCGGCTTCAGTTTCACTTCCGTGCCGCGCCGGTAAGATCCATCCTGCGTGATCACGCAACAGGCCTGTGAATCCGTAATGCGATCCACCAGCGCATTGGCCGAAAAGCCGCCGAACACGACGGTGTGCGGCGCCCCGATGCGTGCGCAGGCCAGCATGGCGATCGCGAGCGCCGGGCACATGCCCATATAGATCGCCACCCGGTCGCCCTTTTTCACGCCCAGCGACTTCAGAACGTTGGCGAACTTCGACACCTCCAGCAGAAGCTGCTGGTACGTCAGCGTCTGCACTTCGCCCGGCTCGCCTTCCCAAATCAACGCCGCCTTGTTCCGCCGCCACGTCGCCACATGCCGGTCCAGACAGTTGTAAGAGAGATTTAGTTCGCCGCCCGGAAACCACTTGGCCCACGGACAATTCCACTCCCGCACCTTGTCCCACTTCTTGAACCAGTGCAATTCGCCGGCAACGTCTCCCCAGAACTTTTCCGGGTCGGTCTCCGCTTCGCGGTACATCCGCTCGTACTCCGCCATGCTCTTGACATGCGCTTTGGACCGGAATTCCTCGGAACACTCGAAGACGCGATTCTCCGTCAATACCGAATCGATATTTACCTGTGGCGTACCCGGCATGCATGAATCCTTTCGATTGAGATCCAGTGTCTAAGCTGCGCTTGCGCTGGTGAGTGTGATACTTGTCATACAACACCCCGCCGGTGCGCGGCCCGATGATGCCCGCCACGCCCCAGGCGGTGAACAGCATTCCGTAATTGATCCCCGCCTTCTTCGTGCCCCGGAAGTTCGAACAGGCCGCCCCATTTCGCCGAAAGCTGCGTCCCGTAGCACCAGTAAACCACGAATCCCGTCGCGAAAAGCGGCGCCGCATCGCCGACCGCCGCCTACAGAACCGGCAGGTCGCCAACCGCTCGTGGAGCGGGCCTCCGGCCCGCAACGCCGGCTTTCCAGCCGGCGCTCCGCTTTTTCGACGCTGTCATGCTTAGCTGAAGCACGGGCGCTTGACAGACGACTACAGCCGGCCGTCTGTCCCACCCCCCGACGCCGGCTTACGTGAACAGCATTGGGTTAATGCCGGGAGCCTTATCCCCTGCCGCCCGCAATCTGTACCGATTCCGGCCGTCTCCGCAACGCCGTCATCGCTATAATGCCCATCGCCGGCCCAATCGCTAGGAAGGCCAGCGACCATCGCGTTCCCACCCAGCGCTCCACCTGTGGCACCAGCCGGATGGTCGCCATGGTCAGAAAAAAGCCCAGGCTATTTTGCAGCGCCAGGGCCGTTCCGATGTACTCCGGCTCGCACAGTTCGCTGGTAGCGGCGGAGAACTGCGCCGAATCCGCTACCACCGCGAATCCCCACACAATCGCCACCACCCCCAACCCCAACAACCCCGCATGGAAGGCGCACCCGATTCCCAGCGCGCAGCCGCCGCTCACCGCCATGGCCAGCGCGGTGGTGCGCGTGCGGCCCCACCGGTCCGCCAGCCATCCCGCCAGAACGCTCGCCGGCCCGCCGGCGGCAATCGCCGCGAAGGTAAGCCAACTGGCCTCCACCGCCGAGTGCAGCGCCGCCGTCAGGTATAGCGCCAGCCAGGCCCACATGGCGTAAAGCTCCCACATATGTCCCAGGTATCCCAGGTTCGCCAGCAGCAGCGCGCGCTGGCCCAGCAGTACGCGCACGTAGTCCCAGCGGAAGCGCGCGCTCTTCCCGCCATACGGCCCGGTGCGAACCCATTGCGCCGTGATGCAACCGCCGCATGCCGCCAGCGCCGCCGCCGAGTACAACACGAATTTCCAATCCCGTAGTCCGCCCACCGCATTGAGGAACTGCGGTCCGGCCGACCCGATGGTCAGCGCCCCCACCAGCAGCCCGATTCCCAACCCCCGGTCGGTCTTCGTCCAGGTGGCCGCGATCTTCATTCCTACCGTATACACCCCGGCCAGACAAAAGCCCGTGAGAAAACGCAGGCAGAGGGCCGGTGCGAGGCCATGCGCCAGGGCGGGGATCATGGCCGTGAACAGCGCCGCCGCCAGGGCTGATGCCGCCAGCAGCCGGTCGGGCCGTGCGCGGTCGGCCAGGTTGAAGATGGCCAGCAGCAGCGCGCCTAGCGCAAAGCCGGCCTGCACTGCCAGCGTCAGGCCCGCGCGGCCCGCGTCATTGAGGCCCCAGGCAGCGCTCAGCACCGGCGCCACCGCCGTCGCCGAAAACCAAACCCCCATGCTGAGGAGCTCGGCGGTCACCAGCACACCGATCGTGAACCATTTTCGGCCCGTGGTGGGGCGGCATTGCGCCTCTGGCGCAGCAGCCCACCGTCGCTCACTTTTCCGATTACTGAACATTTGCACAAATCGTGGGGCGAACCCCCACCTTGCAGCCGGTGCCCCCAGCACTCCCGATCCTGGGAAAACCCAGTGGCACGGGGCGTGGCAGTCTGCCTGAAAGTAAGGGCAACATGATCAAAGCCGGCTACCGGGGAGCCGCGCCGTTATCCCCCTTGTCCTTGTCAAAGCAAAAGACCGCCGTGGCGTGCCGCCGTTCCGCCTCTTCCCGTGTCCAAACCAGGTTCCCGGGCGCATAGCCGGCGGCTACCTGCACCGCTTCCTCCGCGCTGTAATCTATCCCCGGAAAGCACTGCACCCAAATCGGCCCCGGCGTGCGCCGCGCCAGCGCGATTAACTGCTCGGTGGGCGCCGCGCGTGCCAGGAACTGTGGCCGCTTCTTAAGCCACAGATACCCCACATTGTGCGCCACCACCAGCGCCATCACCGCCGCCAGCCGCCGCCGCCCCATCCGCAGCTTTTCCCACCACCAGGCCATCGCCAAGCCGAACAGCATGGCCAGCCCGGCGCTCGCCAGGTACGTCTGCCGGCTCGGGATCGCCGTTGAATAGGTCAGAAAGCTGTATGGCGCGAGCGCTACCCCAATCCACGCCAGCGCCACCAGCGCGCTCCGCCGCAATCCACCGTCCCGCGCCGCCAGAATGGCCGCGCCCGCCGCCAGCCCCCAAATCCACAGGACCCGTAAATAGCTGTGCGGCCACGTGATCCAAAAAGGCCCATGCAGCGAAAAACTGCCGTCCGAAAACCGGAAGGAATAGCTGCGCGTCGCGAAGATGGACGCCACCGCCACCGCCGCCAACAGCACGTATGGCGCCAGCCGCGCAGCTTGCCGCGCGAAGCTCCGCCGCCACTCCGCCGCCGGCCCAACCAGCAGAAAAAGCGGCAGCACCGCCGCCGCCGATTCCTTCGACACCAACGCCAGCGCAAACAGCCCCACCCCCGCCACCGTGTGCCGCCGCAGGAAGCACAGCAGCGCCCCCATGCCGAACAGAAACAGCCACAGCTCATTCACCGCGGAAAACCACATCACCGCTTCCTGGTGGCCCTCCGCAACGGCAAAAAAACCCGCCGCCCAGAACGCCCCCGCGCGCATCCGCGGCCATGCCAGGCACACACCATACAGCAACCAGGTATTGGCGACGTGCAACAGCAGGCTGGCCCCGTGGTATGCCAGCGGCATCAAGCCCGCCCACCGCCAGAGCAGCCACATCAGCCCATAACTGGTGGCCCGCACGCGAAAAATCGGATCGGCCAGCGTCGTCCCGAGGCTGCTGCCCAGCGTTTGCGACAGGTTCGGGTAATCGTCTTCCATCAGCGGGATGGTCAGCGACGGTCCATAAGCCAGCACCGCCAGCATTCCCAGCAAAAGTAGCGCGATGCCCGTGCGAAGCTTCATGGCAATCTTCTAGTGTACGACCCCGCTCGCGTCAGCCATCCTGCCGCATTGCCGAAATTTGGGCAATCAGCCGCCCGTCGCCGTCCCCCGATACTCCTATCTCCTTTGCACGCTTGCATTTTCACTCTGGCATCCGCCGTGCCTCCTAACTTCTGTAGCCATGCTCAAGATCACGCTGCACGATCACCCCAACCAACTGCGCTTCCGCCTGGAAGGCAAGCTGGCCGGAGCGTGGGTCTCCGAACTGCGCCAATGTTGGCAGACCGCCACTTCCACTACCCAGGGCCGCTCCGTCTCGCTCGACCTCAGTGAAGTCGATTTTGTGGATGCCGATGGTCAAGCCCTGCTGGCCGACATGGTCCGTCAAGGTGTGCACCTCAAAGCCGTCACGCCTTTCATCCGCTCGCTGGTCGCCGAAATTGAACGCGCCGCCCGATATGCTACGGTTGAAGAACCGCCCTCGCGGCGTTCCGATGTCCTCGTCACCCCAGATCCATCCAAACGAAATCCGGGCGCGCTATGAAGCGCTGCTGGAGGTCGCCGAATCCATCGCCTCTCACCGCCAGCTTTCTACCCTCTTCGCCGATCTGAGCGCCCGCCTCCGGCACCTCATCACCTTCGACTTCATCGGCCTCACGCTTCTCGATCCGGAATCCAAAGTTTTCCGCCTGCACATTCTCCAGACCGACCACCCCGTCGTCGGCGGCCATCTCTACGAGGTGCCGTTTGACAAGGCCCCCACCGGCGCGGCCCTCCAGACCCGCCAGCCTTACTACGCCCCCGATGCCGGCGCACTCCACCTCTACCCCATCCTGGAAACCGTCCTCCGCGCCAACGGCATCGAGTCCTTCTGCACCCTGCCGCTCTTCACCGCCCGGCGCGATCTCGGCGGCCTCAATTTCGGCTCCATGCGCAAGAACGCCTACTCGCCGGAGGACATCGAGTTCATGCGCCAGGTGGCCCGCCAGGTGGCCGTGGCCGTCGATAACACCCTCAACTACGAATCCGTGCTCGCCTATGAGGAACAGCTCGCGCGCGAACGCGACCGCCTCCGCACGCTCCTTGAAATCAACAACGCCGTAGTGAGCTGCCTGTCGCCCAAACCGCTCTTTCAAGCCATTTCCCAATCGCTGCGCCGCACCTTCGACCTGGATTACGCCAGCCTCCTCATCTACGACCCCGAAGCCCGCGTCCTGCGTCTCGAAATGTGCGACTTCCCCACTGGCAGCGGCGTCATCCACGAGAACGCTGTCATTCCCATCGAAGATACCGTCCCCGGTTACGTTCTCCGCACCCGCGAAGGCCGCATTTTGAGCCTGGAAGAAGCCGCCGCCATTTCCCGATCCACCGGCGAAGTCCTGTCCCGTGAGGGCCTCCGCTCGGTCTGCTGCGTTCCCATGTTTGCGCACGGCGAATCGCTCGGCACCATCAACCTTGGTTCGCGGCGCGAGAATTTTTTCACCGCGGAAGATCTGCAATTCTTCGCGCAGGCCGCCGCCCAGGTGGCCATCGCGCTCGAAAACGCCCTCTCCTACCAGCGCATCGAGGAACTCAACGCGCGTCTGGCGGAAGAGAAGATTTACCTCGAAGACGAGATCCGCACCGACAATCGTTTCGAGGAGATCATCGGCCGCAGCCCCGCCCTGAATGCCGTCTTAAAGCAGGTGGAGACCGTCGCGCCCACTGATTCCACCGTCCTCATCTACGGCGAAACCGGCACCGGCAAGGAACTCCTCGCCCGCGCCATCCACGACCTCAGCTCGCGCCGCCAGGGCACCTTCGTCAAGCTCAACTGCGCCGCCATTCCCACCGGCCTGCTCGAAAGCGAGATGTTCGGCCACGAAAAAGGCGCCTTCACCGGCGCCATCGCCCAACGCATCGGCCGTTTTGAGCTGGCCCATCGCGGCACCATGTTCCTA
Organism: Bryobacterales bacterium; assembly: GCA_963842505.1. Lineage (GTDB taxonomy): Bacteria > Acidobacteriota > Terriglobia > Bryobacterales > Bryobacteraceae > PALSA-129. The sequence continues at coordinate 213,165 of CAWJGZ010000001.1, read as the reverse complement.
GACGAAGTCGGCGAGATCCCGCTCGAGTTGCAAACCAAGCTCCTGCGCGTCCTCCAGGAGCGCGAATTCGAACGCCTCGGCAGTTCCCGCACCATCCGCACCGACGCCCGCCTGGTGGCCGCCACCAACCGCGACCTGTCCCGCATGGTCGAAGATCGCGAGTTCCGCGCCGACCTTTATTACCGCCTCAACGTCTTCCCCATCACGGTCCCGCCGCTGCGCGAGCGCCGCGATGACATCCCCTTGCTGGTGCGCTACTTCGTGCAGCAATACGCCCGCCGCATGAAACGCAAGATCACCTCCATTCCCGCCGCCACCATGCACGCCCTTGAACGCTACCACTGGCCCGGTAACATCCGCGAGCTGCAGAACTTCATCGAGCGCGCCGTCATCATCTCCCAGGGTTCCACGCTCGACGCCCCTATCCGCGAGCTGAAAGGCCCCAAGCCGTCCTCTGCCTCAGCCGTGTCTGGCGCCGCCGGTGGAACCGGGACACTGGCTGCCGCCGAGCGCGAAGCCATTCTGCGGGCCCTTTCCGAATCCGATGGCCGTGTTGGAGGCGCCGAAGGTGCCGCCGCCAAGTTGGGGATGAAGCGCACCACCCTGCAAGCCAAAATGCGCAAACTCGGCATCGGCGGCAAGAGCGCATGATGAAGCCCCCGTGTCTCACGCAACGCCTCGCGTATGCACTGACGCTCACTGCCCTCGCTGCCTCTGCCCAACCGTCCGGCTGCAATGTCCCCGCAGATTCTCCCTCGGTCACCATCACGCTTCCCTCCCGGCCCTTCGCGGTGAGGCCATCGGCCGACGGCTGCCGCGTCTTCGTCTCACTGATGGGCGACAACTCCGGCAAAAACTCCGGCGTAGCGCTTCTGACACGCGGCCAGGGACGCACCGAACTCCTCCGCGTCGTCCCGCGCAAATCGCCGGCTGCCGGCCTCGCATTGACGCACGACGGCAAGTTGCTCATAGCCACTGCCGGCGACGGCCCGGTGTTTCTGGACGTAGACCGCATGGCCTCGGGCATCTCCAGCCCCATTCTCGGATCGTTCAGTGACGGCGCGCATTCCCAAAGCGTTTATGCCAATGTCTCGCCCGGCGACAAACTCCTGTTCGTCAGCGAAGAGCGCGCCCACTCCATTACCGTCATTGACCTCGCCCGTGCCCGCTCCAACGGCTACAAACACGATGCCATCATCGGAAAGATCCCGGTCGCGAACGCCCCCATCGCGCTCACTTTCTCTCCCGACGGTAAATGGCTCTACACCACCAGCCAGGGCGCCCTGCCCGATTGGCATTGGCCCAAAGCCTGCAAGCCGGAAGGCAGCGATCCCGCCACCGCCCAGATCACCAACCCGGAAGGCGCTGTCATCGTGGTGGATGTCGCCCGCGCCTCCACCAACCCGGAGCAATCCGTCGTGGCCCGTGTCCCGGCTGGCTGCAGCCCCGTCCGCATGGCCATCACTCCCGACGGCGCTCGCATCTACGTCACCGCGCGCAACAGCAATGCCGTGCTCGCTTTCGATACCGCCAAACTGCTCTCCGATCCCGGCCACGCGCGTGTCGCAACGGCGCAGGTCGGCTCCGCTCCCGTGCCCATTGCTGTTTTAGATAACGGCCGCAAAGTGGTGGCCGGCAATTCCGACCGCTTCTCCGCTTCCAAGGCCTCGCAAAACCTCGTGGTTCTGGACGCCGCAAGAATGGAAGCCGGGGTCGACGCCATGCTGGGCGCCATCGCCGCCGGAGTCTTCCCCCGCGAAATGAGTCTTTCCGCCGACGGCCGCACGCTCTTCCTCACCAACTTCGGTTCCAATTCGCTCCAGGTGATCGATGTTGACCGTCTGCCCCTCGCCCCCAACCGACGGCAGTAAGATCTCCGCCGTTCGGGCAATCTTGCCCGGAGCGCCTGCCCAACTCACCGTAATGACCTTGGTCTTATGCCGGCTCAGGTACCAACAGGGTGTGTACCCCATTTGCGGGAACAGCGACCTCACGCAGGTCTGGGTCACGGTATCCCCCAACGAATAATCCGAGCGGCCGTTCTTCAACTTCACCGCCCAAAGCGTCCGCACCTGCACACTTCCCAAGGTCTGCCGGTTGCCGGGAATGCCATACCGTGCCGAGACATAGTCGCCGGCATACAATCCGGCCAACACCAGCAGGGCGATTTCGGCCACGCGCAGAATCAGTCTCACACGGCTATTCTATTACGCCCCGTTAAGAGCGGTGCCAATCGTGCCGCACTCAGTCCAGGGCCGCTAGCTTTGTGCCCCACTCCAGATCCTTCCGCCAAGCACGCACCCCCAGTTCAAAAATCTTCGATTTAAATTTTCCCTGTTTTCATCTACTTGTAGCTTTCCTCCCCCAAGTCCCCACTCACCCCCATGCTACTTTTGATTCGGATGAGGACCTTGCGCCCGTCGCAATCTTCCCAATCCAATCTTGCTGGCCAGCAAGCGTTGCTTTTCAGGTGGTGCTGATACTTCTCGGCGGCCGTCAAGGCCTTGCGGCACTCACCGGGCCGTTTGCCCGATGGGGACCGACGGAAGAACCGTGAAATCGATTTCGCAATCCAGAAACGTACCGGCTTAATTGCCTAGATCGGAGTATGGTTTCAGAGAACAGGCATTGAATTGGGGAACCCGGCGCCATCCAGCGTCGCTCACCCTGAAGATGCCGTTCCAATCACTGGCGGCCGCCCCGTAATTGGGTCCGAGAGAATCCGGAGACACGCCCGGCGATAAGTCCGAGAGCCCCGGCCGCCGCAACGCCCTTCTTCCTTCCCCACTCCCACGCCACCAGTGTCTTCAGCTTTCCTTTGGTGGGGCAGGCGGTGCCGCCTGCCAACTCCCCACCCCGCAACGCCTTCTTCATTCTGATTTCTGACAACCCGTGCCGATATTTGGGCATAATTCACTTTCTGAGTCCGTCCCCACCCCAATAGAATCAATTCCTTTTTTGGCCCGGGACATGCAACCCTGGAGCTGAGAACGGATCATGCTCAAGACTCGGATGAATCGCTTTGCACTGATCGTTTTGGCGCTGCTGCCGGCCGCCCTGGCGCAGGAATCCGCGCCCCTGAAACTCAGTCTCAAGGACGCCGTCGCCCTGGCGCTGCGGCAGAATCCGCAGGTGATTCTGGCCAACCTGGATGTCTCCCAAAGCCAGCAGGATACCCGCATCGCCCGCTCCGCCTTGCTGCCCCAGGTGAACGGCGCCCTCGGCGGGAGCGATCACCGCTTCAACATCCAGACCGCTTTCGGCCAGGGCATCCCCGGCTTTCCGCAGCACGCCGGCCCTTTTTGGGTGGCTCAGGCCGGCGTTGGCTTCAATGCCCCGGTCTTTGACCTCACGCTCTGGAACCGCTACCGCTCGTCCCAACTGGGCCAGGATTCCCGCCGCTCCCAAGAGCTCACTGTGCGTGAGGAAAGCATCCTGCTGGTGGTCTCGCAATATCTCGGCAGCCAGCGCGCCGCGGCCGAAGTGGATGCCGCTCAATCGCGTGTCGATCTCGCCCAAGCCCTCTACGATCAGGCCGCCGACCTGCAGAAGAACGGCGCCGGCACTGGCATTGATACCCTCCGCGCCAATGTCCAGTTGCAGAACGAAAAGCAGCGCGTCATCGTAGCGCGCACTTCGCTCGACACCTCCCTCTTCGGTCTAGCCCGTCTGCTCAACGTCGATCCCCAGCGTAAAATCGAGCTGGCCGACCAGGTCAGTTTCTTCGATACCCCGCAAGTCTCCATCGACCAAACCCTTGCGCGCGCCTATGCCGCGCGGCCCGAACTCCGCCAGGTGCTCAACGAAGAGCAGCGCGCCTCGCTCGAAGCCAAAACCGCTGCCCAGGAACGCCTGCCCAAGATTTCGCTGACCGGCTTCTGGCTCGAACAGGGCCTGACCCCCGCCACCGCCATCCCCATCTATACCTACGAGGCTGACCTGAACATCCCGCTCTTTACCGGCGGCCGCATCCAGGCCGCCCGCGACAAAGCCGATCTCGCCATTCGCCAACTCAAACAGGAGGAGCAGGAACTCCGCAACCGCATCGCGCTCGAAGTCAAGACCGCCGCCGCGCAACTCGAATCGGCGCGCAGCCAGGTGGACGTGGCAAACCTCGGAGTCTCGCTCGCCAAACAGGAAGTCGAACAGGCGCGCGACCGTTTCCAGGCCGGCGTCGCCGACAACATTGAAGTCGTCACCGCACAGGACGAACTGGCCCGCGCCAACGATAACCAGATCGCCGCGCTCTATCGCTACAACCAGTCGCGCGCCGATCTCGCCCACGCCGTCGGCCAGATGGAGGCGCTCTACGCCCGCTGACACGGCCATCCTCGATAGACCACCGGCCGCTGCCTCGCCTGCCATCGATTGGCACCGCGGGGTCAGCCCGTGGATCATCGCCTTGACCGTCATGCTGGCCACCTTCATGGAGGTGCTCGATACCAGCGTGGCCAATGTGGCGTTGCCGCACATCGCCGGCAATCTCTCGGCCAGCCTGGACGAATCCACCTGGGTGCTCACCTCTTATCTGGTGGCCAACGCCATCATCCTGCCGATGGGCGGCTGGTTCTCCATGCTGCTCGGCCGCAAGCGGTTTTACATGATCTGCGTGGCGCTCTTTACCATCAGTTCGTTTTTGTGCGGCCTGGCTCCTTCGCTCGGCGCGCTGATCTTCTTCCGCGTCCTGCAAGGCTTGGGCGGCGGAGCCTTGCAACCGGTCTCGCAGGCCATCCTGGTGGAAAGCTTCCCCCGCGAAAAACAAAGCATGGCCATGGCCATCTTCGGCATGGGCGTGGTGGTCGCCCCGGTCATCGGCCCCACCTTGGGCGGTTGGCTCACCGATAACTATAGCTGGCGCTGGATCTTCTACGTCAATATCCCCATCGGCGTCCTGGCCCTGGCCCTCACGTCCTTCCTGATTTTCGATCCGCCCTATCTCGTGCGCCGCAGCTTCAAAGATGGCCTCAAGATCGATTATTTCGGCTTCGGCTTGCTGGCCCTCGGCCTGGGCGCGCTCGAAGTGGTGCTCGACGAAGGCCAAAAGGAAGACTGGTTCGGTTCTCACTTCATCGTCACTTTCGCCATCGTCACCGCGGTCTGCCTGGTAGCGGTGGTCTTCTGGGAGTTGCGCCACAAAAACCCCATCATCGATTTCCGTATCCTCAAAGACCGCAACTACGCGCTCGCCACCTTGTCCATGCTGGTGCTCGGCTTCGTGCTCTATTCCAGCACCGCGCTGATGCCCATGCTGCTGCAATCGCTGCTCGGATACACCGCCTTGCTCAGCGGCCTGGTGCTTTCCCCGGGCGGCATCGTGGTGGTCCTGTGCCTGCCCGCTGTGGGCATGCTGCTCCGCCGCTACCAGGCGCGCTGGCTCGTGATCTTCGGCGTGCTGGTCTCTTCCGCCGGCCTGTTCCGCATGGCCAAATTCACCCTCGGAATCGATTTCCGGACGGCCGTCTATAGCCGCATGGTGCAGAGCCTCGGGCTGGCCTTTTTGTTCGTGCCCATCAGCACCGCGGCCTTCGCCTACATCTCCAAGGAGCGCACCGGCTATGCCACCGGCCTGTTCAACCTGGCGCGCAACATTGGGGGCAGTTCCGGCATCGCCACGGCCACCACTCTATTGGCGCGGCGCTCGCAGTATCACCAGTCCGTGCTGGTCGCGCACTTGACGCCCTACGACGCCAACTACCGCGATGCCATGGCGTCCGCCACCGCGATGTTGCACGGGCGCGGAGCCTCCCTGCCGGACGCCGCCGCGCAGGCCCAGGGTTTGCTTTACGGCAATATGCAGCGCCAGGCTGGCATGCTGGCGTTTTCGGATGCTTTTTGGGTGATGGGAGTGCTGTTCCTCCTGATCGTCCCCTTGATGTTCATGATGAAAAATTCGAGGCCCGTCAAGGGCCCGGTGGTAATGGAATGACACAGACCATGGAATCGGAGAAACTAGGAGACAAGGTGGCTACCTCGCAAAACATCGTGGAGACCGTGCCGGCCGCGCCGCGCAACGGTTCGCGCTTCCGCCTCGTGGCGTTCGTCGTTGTGCTGATCGTGCTGGCGGCCGCCGCCTTTGCCGTTTACCGGCACTACCAGGACCGCGTCTCTTCGGACGACGCCAACGTCGACGGGCACATCACCGCCATCGCGCCCAAAATATCCGGCAACGTGGTGGAAGTAGCGGTCGACGATAACCAGGCGGTGAAGGCCGGGCAGTTGCTGGTTCGCATCGATCCACGCGATTACCAGGCCCGCGTCGACCAGGCCAAGGCCGCGCTGCTTCAGGCCGAGAGCCAGTTGAACTCCGCCCGGGTCACCGTCCCCATGGTCGACGAATCCACTCTGTCGGTCAATACCGGGGCCACCGCGCAACTGGCCGACACCCAAGCCGAAGTGGTTCGCGCCCGTGCCGCCTGGGAGCAGTCCACCAGTTCCGACCTGGCATTCGCCGAGGCCAACGTGCGCACCCGCCAGGCCAGCAATGAACGCGCCCAAGCCGATCTGGCGCGCATGCAACCGCTGGTCGATAAGGCCGAAATCTCCCATCTGCAGTTCGACGCTTACACCGCCGCGGCGCGCGTCGCCGCGAGCGAATTGCAAGCCGCCCAGGAGAAACTGGCCTCCGCGCGCCAGGATGCCGCCATTCGCAAGGCTGCGCTCGACGCCGCGCAAACCAAGGTCAACCAGGCGCAGGCTCAAGTGCAAACTTCCGTCGCCAACCGCAAACAGGTGGACATCCGCAAGGCCGATGCCGGCACCGCCGCCGCTTCCGTGGAAGCCGCCCGCGCCACGCTCGAAGCCGCCGAATTGATGCTCAGCTACACCACCATTGTTTCGCCCATCGATGGCGTGGTGACGCGCAAGAGCGTCGAGGTCGGTCAGATCGTGCAGCCCGGCCAGGGCCTCATGACCGTGATCCCGCTCCAGGATACCTGGATCACCGCCAACTTCAAGGAGACGCAATTGGCTGACGTGCGGCCCGGCCAGAAAGCCGAAATCCACGTCGACATGTACGGCCAGAGCGTCATCGGCCACGTCGATTCCATCGCCGGCGCCACCGGCTCGCGCCTCAGCCTGCTGCCGCCGGAAAACGCCACCGGCAATTTCGTGAAAGTGGTGCAACGCATCCCGGTGAAGATCATGGTGGACCAAACCAACGGCCTGATCCTGCGGCCCGGCATGAACGTGGACGTCACCATCTTTACGAAGTGATCCGTCTGGTTTCATTTGCGCTGCTCTCGGCCCTGTGGTTCGCGCCCGCGTTGTTCGCGAAAGACGGGCGGCGCCTCGCGCTCCTCAGAGAGGCGCAGGACTCTTTCGACCGCGTGGAAAAAGCTGCCTCCGTGCAACTTTCCGATGCTTCCGCGTGCGTGCAGGCGCAAGCCGCCATGATGGCGGTGGCCCTGCCGGCCGAACTGGAGCTGCTCCATTTCCACAGAGGCTTCTGCCAACTCGCGGTGGCGGCCATCACGCGCAGCGCCGCGGGATTCGCCGAGGCCGCCGCGGAGCTCGATCAAAGCAGCGCCAAGACACTGGCCTGGCTGGCGCACTTGCAACTTGATCCCGCCGCGCCGCCGCCTCAATTGCCCGACGACCGCGCCAGGATCGGCTTCCCGCGAACCGAGCGCTTGTGGCTCGGCTGGAACGCGTTGCGGCGCGGCGATATCGATCAGGCCGCTCGCCGCTTTGCCGGCCAGGATGAAACCGGGTGGCCCGCCTGGGCGGCCGGCTTGCAGGCTTTTCGCGAGGCCCGTTACCGCGAGGCCGCCGCCGATTACTCGCAGGCCGTCGACGCATGGACGCGCGCCCGGCGCGATCCTTCGCCCGCGCTGATGGCGCGCCTTGCGCCACCGGCCGATCTTCCCCAGGCGCTTACCGAACTGGGCGGCGCGCAGCTTCTCTCGGGATCGCTCGCGGCCGCTGTCGCGACGCTCGACGCCGCGCTCGCGGCCGGTCCCGCCGCCCGCGCGTTTTACTACCGGGCGCGCGCGAAAGAACTGGCCGGCCAGGCCGAAGCCTCGCTCGCCGATTACAACCTGGCGGCTCGCGCGGCTTTCGCCGGCGCCCAGGAATTATCGTCGGGAGAAGCGCACCTGTATCGCGGCATCCTGTTCTATCGCCGCAAAGACTTCGCCCGCGCCGAAGACGAATTTTCGAGCGCCCTCAATCTGGAGATTCCGGAAGCCCTGCGGCCGGACGCCTCCGCCTGGCGTCATCTTTCCGCCGTGGCCGCCGGTTTCTGCGGCGACTCGCGCCAATCCCTGGAGCAATCCCTCGCCGCCGTCTCGCCATTTTTCCCCAAAGACGAGGCCAGGACGCTGGCGGCCGGGTGTGCTACAGTTCAGGGTAAGATGGCATCGCGAAGCGTCAACAAAGTCATTCTGCTTGGCCATCTCGGCAAAGACGCCGAGACCAAGTTCACACCGAGCGGTATATCGGTTTCGAAGTTTTCCCTGGCGACCAATCGTCGTACCAAAGACCAGCAGTCCGGCGAATGGAAAGACATCACGGACTGGCACAATGTCGTCATCTGGCGTACGGAGAATGTCGCTACCTTCCTGCTCAAAGGCAGGCAAATCTACGTGGAAGGCCGGCTCGAAACTCGCAGCTACGAGGACAAGGAAGGGCAGAAGAAGTACTTCACCGAAGTGATCTGCGAAGCTCAAAACCTGGTCTTGCTGGGCGGCGGTGGTGGTCGCGGCGAAGCACCTGATTCCGGCGGCGATTTTGAGCGCCCCGTCTCGATGCCGCGTTCGCAGCGTCCGGCCCCGGCCGCGTCGCCCTCTGCTCCAGCGGCCGACGAATTCAACCAGGGCATCACCGACGACGACGTGCCGTTCTAGGTTTTTCTGGCGCAAGGGTCATGGGCAGGCCGGCAACTTCGCTCGAAGTACTTTGCGGTAACGCCTTATCACTCCGCGCTCGATGAATCGGAGCGGAGTACAAAGACGACCGCGAATGGGGCACTGCCTGAATGAAACCGCCAAACGACGATGCTTGGAATGAGGCGCAGTGGCGCTGCGGTCTTTCCGATGAAGAAGTCCGCATGGCCAGGGAACTCGGCTTCCAGCCCAGGTCGCTGATCAAGAATATTCCCGCTCCATCGCAGAAATGGAAAGCGCCGGTGAGCGAATGGGTCAGGGCGCTCTACGAAAAGAAGACCGGCTCGCGCGAGCACGCGGGCGCGCCGGCCCCGCAAGCGGCGCGAAAACAGGTGGTCGAATTCCGCAATCCCGAGGATCCGTGGCCCGATAAGCCGGACGTTCCCGAGCGGGTTATAGAGGACCCGCTCGATTTCGATTGGGATGAAGACGACACCGACATCTTTGGGGAGAGGTGGGAACCGCCGTCGGAGACGGACATCGACGACGAGAACATTCTCATGCTGCGCCGCCAGTGCCTGTTCCGCTGGGCCGCGCAGTTGATCGCGATCGCCATGAGCGAGTTGCCGGAGGTCCAGAAAGTGGCTGCGTTCGGCGCGGCTGCCCAGCCGCTGGAAATGGAGGTGCCGCGGTTCCGCGAGTTTCGCCGCCACCGGATGGAGATCCTGCATGAGTGCGCCGATCTGGATCTGGCGGTCTGGACATCCGACCTGTCGCGCCTCAAAGCGCTGAAGACCGCGATGAATCGCGGGTTATCTTCCGTGCATGACACGCCATGGGGAGGCGTCGCCCATCACCAGGTGGATGTTCATATCCTCGATGCCGGGAGCGGCGTCTATCAGGGAAGGCAGTGCTTTTTTGGACAGTGTCCGAAGCCAGGCAAGCACGAATGCCTCGTCCCGCGGTGTGGGGCACAGCCGTTCCTGCGGCAGTTCCCAAAGTACCGGTTCAACGCCGCGCAATTCGAAGGCGAGCCGAAAGTCGTCTTGTTTGACAGGGCCAGCGGGTTTCTGGTTCGCCCCCCGCGAATCGACGCCAAACCAACCAGAGTCGTGCCTCGCGCCAGGAAAGGCGATGAGGACGATGCGGATGGGGACGCCGACGAAGTCAACCAGGGCAACACTGACAACGACGAGCCGCTCTAGGTTTTTCTGGCGCAAGGGTCATGGGCAGGCCGGCAACTTTGATCGAGGGGCCGGTGGTGGCGGAAGTGACGCGTTCGGTGGTGCTGGTCATTATTGGCGGGCCTCGTTTGACGCCTTCACTTTGCCGGAGAAGTTTCGGTAGGTGTAAGTGAAATAACCGGCCGTCAGCAGCATGCCGGGGATGAACCACATCAGCCCGATTCCGAGGCCATAGGGAGCCGCCGCGGCGTTGTGAGCGGTCAGCGAGAAGGCCCGCTCGCCGTTCGACGGCAATACGTAGGGATAGAGCCCGAAAGCGGCGCTGGTCAGCATCCCAGAAATAAACAGGCAGGAGCAGAGAAAGGCCGCCAGGCCGTTCCGGCTGCCGGTGAGAACGCGGCTGCCGATAAGGCCGAGCAGTGCGCCAAGCGGAAATACGTAACCCCACGGGCGCGCGCTGAAACTCTCTTGCAAATGCGGCTGAATGCGGAAGCTGGAGATGGTGATCAGCACGACCCACGCCGCCAGAAGCCACCAGACACTCTTCGCAACGCGGCGTGCCCGCCGTTCCAGCTCTCCTTCGGTCTTGAGCACGATCCAGAGCGATCCGTGCAGGGTCAGCGTCAGCACGGCGGCAACCGCAATCAGCAGGGTGTACCAATCGAGAATGCCGGTCTCTTTGCCGGCGGTGAAGTCCGTCCATAGCGGCAGGAAAAATTCGCCGGAAGCGTCGAGCGGCACGCCGCGAACCACGTTGCCGAGCGCGGCGCCGAAGAAAACGGCGAGCAGCGCGCTCGATCCCGCGAAAACCGCGTCCCAGAGCGGCTGCCAAACCAGGCTCTGAATGTGGTTGCGGAATTCGATCGCCGTGCCCCGCAGGATCAGCAGCCAGAGCACGATCATCAGCGGCAGGTAGAAGCCGCTGAAGCTCGAGGCATAGAGCGCCGGAAAAGCGAAATAGAGAGTGCCGCCGGCGGCCAGCAGCCAGACTTCGTTGCCGTCCCACACGGGGCCGATCGAGCCCAGGATGGCGCGGCGCTCGGCGTCCGTGCGCGCTACCAGCAGGTGAACGATGCCGGCGCCCAAATCAAAGCCATCGAGCACCACATACATGGCGATCATGACGGCGACGAAACAGAACCAGGTGGTTTCCATGACAGAGCCTCAAGCCGTTGCGGCGCGCATCTCGGGAACGCGCTCCGGGCCTTCGTCGATTTCGCGATACACCAGGAACAGGAAGAGGATCGCGAGAATCGTGTAGATTCCCATGAAGCCGATCAGGGTGAAGAGCGCGTTGCCCGTGGAGACGTGCGGGGAGACGCCCGCCGGGGTGCGCATGATGCCGTAGATCAGCCAGGGCTGGCGGCCCACTTCGGCGGTGATCCATCCGGCGGTGGTCGCGATGTAGGGGAACGGAAGCATCAGCAGCAGCAGCCAGAGCCGCGCGGTGGAGCGGTAGAGCGTGCCGCGCCACAGGCCCAGCGAGGCCAGCGCCATCACGGCGATGAGGATGGTTCCGAGCCCGACCATGATGTGATAGCTGTAATACAGCAGGGGAATATTGTCGGGCCAGCGGTCCGGCGGAAACGCGTCCAGGCCTTTGACTTCGGCTCCCCAGCTTTGATAGGTCAGGAAACTGAGCGTACGGGGAAGGGTGAACGGATTATCGAGCCGATGCCTGTCGAGGTCGGGCTGGCCGATGAGAGCGAGCGGAGCGCCCTGCTCAGTTTCAAACAGTCCCTCCATGGCGGCCAGGGTAGCGGGCTGATGGAAGGCGATGTTCTTGCCCTGCCCGTCGCCCGTGGGGAAAGCCATGAGGAATGTGGAGATCATTCCCGCAATCACGCCGAGGCGCACAAAGGTGCGGCCATAATCTTCATTCCGTCTGGTGAGCAAATAGAACGCGCCCACCGAGGCCATCACAAAGCTGGCGGTGACCACTGCTCCGATCATGTTGTGCAGGTATTGCCAGAACAGCCACGGGTTCAGCAGGAGCCCGGAGAAACTGGTTAGCAGGATGTCGCCGCTCTTCCCCAACTGATACCCGACGGGATGCTGCATCCAGGCGTCGGTGGCGATGATGAAGAAGCCCGACAGCCACGATCCGGCAAAAACCAGGAAGGCGGCCCACCAGTGAGCCTTCGGCCCGAGCCGTTTTTCGCCGTAGAGCAGGACGCCCAGGAAGCTGGATTCGAGAAAGAAAGAAAATACGCCCTCCATAGCGAGAGTCTGCCCGATGACTCCGCCGGCGGCCTTGGAAAAGCGGGACCAGTTGGTGCCGAACTGAAACTCCATGGGGATGCCGGTGACGACACCCATGGCGAAGTTGATGGCAAAGATTTTCGCCCAGAAGCGGGCGGCGCGGTCGTAGTGCCGATTGCCGGTTCGCAGGGCCATGGTCTTGAGGATCAGGATCAACAGAGCCAGTCCCATGGTCAATTGCGGAAACAGGTAATGAAAAGTGATGGTGAAGGCAAAGTGCAGACGGTGAACGGTCAGGGCGTCCATGATAGGGAAGTGTCCACTTCCCATCTTGGCGCAAGTCAGGCGATGCCGGACGCGTGGGTTGTGGCTAAATTTAATGATAAGGCGGCGCGGTCACACAGCCAAGAGCCGGCCGCGGGCAGGATTGCCCGCCCCACAATTCAGTCGGATTTGTGGCTGCGCACGGGCCTCAGGTCGGTTCCGGTCTTGCTTGCGGGGACACTCCCGGTCCCTCTTGGCGAGGCCAATTGTTTGGGCGGACGGCCCCGGCGGGGGCCTTCGGTCTGAAGGCGTTCCAGACTCACGATGGCGGCGTCGAGATTCTCCAACTCAGCGCGTAGTTGGGCGAGCACTTTGTCGAGGTCCATAAAACATCTTGAGAATAGAATGTTTTGGCGCGAATGGAAATCGGACGATACCTAGAACGCGGTCCGAGAATGGACTACGCCGGGCGTTGAAGCAGCACATCATCGGTGAGTTCGGCCGGGTCGGTATAGGTCTGCAGGGAATCGAGGGATTCGAGAACGCGCTCGAGCAGGCTATCGGTCTGGGACACGGTGGTTTTCAGAACTTCAATGGAATGGGCTTGGGTGGAGAGGCGCTCATCCAAAGAAGACATGGTCTTGGCGAGCAATTGTTCCATGGCCTCCACGATTTGCGTGGTGGAAGGAACGCCGGCCAGTTTGGTGGCATGTTCGTCGAGCCGGGCTTCGATCTGCGTGAATCGGTTGGCGCTGGCGGTTTCTTGGGCAGCCAGGCGGTTTTCGAGGCCGCTCAGGGAATCCTTAAGGCCTTTGAGGGTGGCGGGGTCCACTCCAGCGCGTGCCCGGCGAGAGCCGGTCAGAGCTCCGGCGGCGATTCCGGCGAGGAAAATCGCAACGCGTGGTAAAAGATCGACAGATCGTGGCATTGGCAATTCTCTTATAATACTTTTCTGCAACTCGATGCAAGTATTTCATTTAGTATTAAACGTACTAGGTACGTACCGCGATTGCAGGACGGCGGAGATACTGGCATTCTGACTAGGAAACATCCTCCACCACAGGAGACGTCTGGTTGAAGCATGGCTCGGAATCCGGGTCCCGCGACGACGGAGGTACGCACCCCGGGTCAGCGCAGTTTGACCTGAGCGGTGCAGCACAGCGGATCGGCGACAAGTTGCGTCTGGCAGTCAATGAAGACGCCGGAAGCTTGCTCGCCCTGCAGAGCAGCCTGGTAAAGCACTATTTCCAGTTGCGGGAAGCCGAGCAGGGTCTTTCGATCCGGGCCAAATCGCTGCAGCGTGAAAGCGGGGGCAGCGCCATCCGCCAGATCGAATTGGAGCGGCAACGGCTGGGCCGGGAGTTGCACACTGGGCTGGGACAACTACTGGCGGCTATCCGCTTGCAATTAGAGGTAGTTGTGTCGCAACTGCCGCATCCACCGGAGCTGGTGGCGAAAGCCCTGGAACGTATCGGCACACTGGCTTCCGATGGCCTGGAGCAGGTGCGCTCCATCTCACACCGGCTGCACCCGCCGGAGTGGCAGCGGCTGACCCTTGAAGCCGCAGTTCTACAACTGTGGGAGTACAGCGGGATACCGGAACTGCTGGAAGCCTCGCTTCGGATCGAGCCGCTTACGCGCGAGCCGGAACAGGAAGTCAAGGTGCTGATCTACCGGGCGGCACAGGAGGCGCTCGCCAATCTGACCCGCCATGCGCACGCGACCAAGGTCGAAATGGCACTGGAAACGCGCGGCGACCAGGTGGTTTTCAGGATGGAGGACAATGGAGTAGGTTTTGACGTGGCCAAACTGTTGGCGGCGCCGGTCAGCGTCGCGTCCGGGATCGGCTTGCGGTCCATTCGCGAGCAAGCGGCGGCCTTGGGCGGACAGCTCGAAATCACGAGCGGCCCGGGTGGCACTAAACTGGAATTGAGCGCGCCGTTCACGGCGCCGGAGTCGTGAGAAGGAGAATGATGGAGGAATCGCGGGGGACCACGGTGGTGCTGGCCGACGATCATCACATCGTGCGGGAAGGGTTCGCGGCGCTGTGCGCCGCCAACGGGTTGCAGGTGTTGGGCCAATGTGCCGAAGGTCCGGCGGCGGTGGAGATGATTTTGGAACTGCGGCCTGATTTCGCGATTCTGGATCTGAACATGCCTGTGATGACGGGGGTGGAAGTGATCCGCCGGTTGCGGGGTCGGGGCTGCACTGCCAAACTCCTGATCCTCTCCATCAGCCGCGAAGAGAAGACCGTGATCGAAGCCCTGCGGGCGGGCGCCGACGGCTACCTGTTGAAAGACGGCCCGGTGCGCCACCTGCTGGATGCAATCAACTTTGTGAAAGACGGCGGCCAGTACGTCTCGCCGCTCCTGCGCGGAGCGGGGTTGTTTACGAAGCCCGAACGAGGCGTGCCCGATAACCCGATGGCTTTGCTCAGCCGGCGCGAAATCGAAGTCTTCACGTATCTGGTGAAGGGGATGCGCGCCAAGGACATCGCGGAGTTGCTGCGAATCAGTCCCAAGACCGTGGATACCTACCGCGCCAGCCTGATGCGCAAGCTGAACGTCCACGACATCGTCGGGTTGGTCAAATTCGCGATTGAGCGAAATCTGACGAGCACTTCCGGAGAGAGCTAAAGCTGATGCACTCGGCCATGCGCTGCGCCCGGGACTGCTGATAGTCTTCGAGAGCGCGGATGAGGTTCTGGACGGCCTCACGGCGTTCATACAAGCGCTCGAGGGCGCGATTGCGGATCAAATCCACTGACAGGAGGCGGCTTCTTTCCTCAGTGGAAGCGTGGGGCAGGGTTATTAGTGTAGGCACCATATCAGCATTTTCCTAGATCAGATACTAGGGATTTCCCTAGGCTGAATCGGTAGAATATACGTTAGATAGCATACAGTCAAGATAAATCTTAGTAACATAGGAATTTTCTGTAACTGTATTTATGGGGGCGCCAAAAAAGATGGGGCCGGCTTGCGACGGGCAAAACGGGTACAGCTAGCAATTTCAAAGGCGGGAATTGGTAGCGGTCCCCGTTTTGCAGGAAAATCGCTGCTCAGAGGCAACAACTTGCAGGAATCGCCTCAACGGCGGCTGCGGAGCCTCCCGCGCTTGATAGGGGCAATTCACCCACAAATAAACAAGGCTGGCCTCGTTTATCTCCAGCGGATTGGGCTTTTGCACCACCCTCAAAAAGTCGGCAGACATCGAAGCGTGCTTCAACATACAGATAATAAATAATGTTGACATTTACTACATATAAGCTCTAGGTTGGAGGTACGGGTGCTTGGTGGAATTGGCGCAGCGGGTAGTAGCCGATGGTGGTACGGATTTCGGAGAAGCGTATGCGGATACGAGGTTCGGTATTCGGGGCAAGCCGTAGAATTCTGGGCCTTGTGTTGGTGGCTGGTTGCCTGGCAATGGTGAGCGGCCAGAGGAGGATCAGCTATTCAATGCGCGACAGGGCGGCGTTGGCGCCGGCGGCGGCAGTTCAATATGTCAACCCGGGGCTGTTTTTCACCATCGTGTCAGCCAAAATCGCGGCGGACGGCACGATCTCGGTGGATTATAAGATATTCGACACCGGGCCCACGGGGCTTCCGCTGGATATAGCGGGCGTGTTGACGCCGGGCGCGGTTTCCCCGCGTTATGTCGCGGCTTACATCCCGAAGGGGCAAGAACAGTATGTGTCGTACATATCCACCACGGCAACGGCGGTGAGCGGCGCGGCGACTGCCACGCAGGCCGCCGGCGATTCAGGCGGAACGCTGACCACGGTGGCGACCGGAGAGTACATCTACGCCTTTAAGAACAAGGCGCCAGCGGGCTTCGATCCGACTCTTACGAACCGCATCGCGGTGTACGGATCGCGGAGTTTAACCGCCTACGACCTGGGCACGTACTATGCGACGGCGACGTACGATTTCGTTCCGGCGGGAGGTACGCCGGCGCCGCGCGATATGGTGCGGGATGCGGATTGCAACGCCTGCCACTCGACGCTGTCGTTCCATGGCGGCTCACGGGTAGGGGTAGCACTGTGCATCATGTGCCACCAGCCGCAGTCGTCGGATCCGAACACGGGGAATACGTTGGACTTCAAGGTGATGATCCACAAGATCCACATGGGGGCGAGCCTGCCGAGCGTTACCTTTGGCGAACAGCCGTACGAGATTTACGGATTCAACGGTTATACGGATTGGTCGACGGTGGTATACCCACACAATCCGGGCGATCCGCGGAACTGCGCGGGAAGCTGTCACAATCCCAAGAATGGGGCGGCGCAAACCAGCGCCTGGCTGACGAATCCCAGCCGGGCGGCCTGCGGTTCCTGCCACGACGACGTCAATTTCGCCACGGGCCAGATCATTTACGCGGGCGACCCAACCCCCGCGCACCTGCCGGAGATCGACGACACACAGTGCTCCGGCTGCCACATTCCGCAGGGTGAGTTGCCGTTTGACGCTTCGATCATCGGGGCGCACACGGTTGTGGATGAGGCGCCGGGAATCCCCGGCCTGAACTTTACGCTGACCAACGTGTCGGGCGCCGCGCCGGGGAAGGCCCCGACGGTGACTTTCACGGTTCGGGATAACAACGGCAACGGGATTCCGATGAGCAATTTCATCAATGGCGGCTCGCTGTCATTGACGATGGCGGGTCCGACCACGGATTACGGCTACACAAGCTTCGGCTCCAACGTGACCACGCCGGGATACGTGACGGAATCGGTGGCGGCCGGGTCCACATGCTCCAGCGATGGGACCTGCACCTACACCTTCACGCACGCGATTCCGGCCACCGCCAAGGGCACATATGCGATCGGCATTGAAGGCCGGCTTTCGATCACGCTGCTTCCGGGCACCACCCAACAGATGACCACCAACTACGGCGGGACCAACCAGGTGATTTACTTCCCGGTGGACGGCTCGCCGGTGACGCCGCGCCGCACGGTGGTCGCGATGGCGAACTGCAACAACTGTCACGGCTACTTGGAAGTGCATGGCGACCTGCGCAACAACGTTACTTATTGCCCGATCTGCCACAATCCCAGCAACACGGACGCCGCCACGCGCGCTACGGCCACCAATCCGGCCGATAAAACGGCGCCGGCGCAAGGCATCAACTTCGCGCTGATGATCCACTCGATCCATACCGGATCCAAGCTGGCGGCAGCCGGGCTGAGCTTCGTAATCGTGGGATTTGGCGGAAGCCACAACGATTTCAGCAATGTCCTATACCCCGCCATGCTGAATGGTACTGTGGACGATACGGCCAACTGCAACATGTGCCACACCAGCGGCACCCAGGACGTGCTCCCGGTGGGGCTAAACAATGTCATCGACCCGGCGGGCCTTCTGAGCCCGGTTGGGGCCACCACCTCAGCTTGCACGGCTTGCCATTTCGACGTACCGAGCATGGCACACGCGGTACTCAACACCAGTCCGCAGTTTGGCGAAAGCTGTTCGGTTTGCCACGGTTCGGGAGCGGCCTACGACGCGACCGCAGTGCATGTAGGAAAATGAGACAGCAAAAACTCCCCGTCAGAGCGGCGTTTGGAAGCCAGGGGTAGCCAGGATTCCCAAAATCCGACAGGCGCGAAAACGAGTTTCGGGTACGATTAGCGTCTTTTAACCCAAAATGGGCGCTGGATACTCACCCAATTGTGATGTGGAAAGCACGGGTTGAGGGAAACCGGGACATCTAAGATAAAGATACTGCAAGGGTACTAATGCTGGGTGCAGGGTTCGCCGATTTGGATGGGCGTGTGCTGGGTCAAACTGCCTGGTAGTTTCGGTGTGTGGCTGGGAGTGTACGGGTTGTCTCCCGCAGACTCCGCGCAGGCAGCTTGATCGTCAACTTTAATGGAGAAAAAGTATGCGGATTCCTTCTTCGGTTTTCGCGGCTGGGCGCAAGATTCTGGGTCTTCTATTGATCGCCGGTTCCATCGTGATGGTGAGCGGCCAGAAAAGATCCACTTACTCGCCTCGGGACATAGCATCAGTTGCCCCCCAAGCCGCAGTTCAATATGTCAACCCAGGGCTGTTTTTCAGCATCGTATCCGCCAAGATCTCGTCAAGCGGCACGATTTCGGTGGACTACAAGATTTTTGACACGGGGCTCACGGGGCTCCCGCTGGATCAGGCCGGAGTGCTCACGCCCGGCGCGGTATCGCCGCATTTTATCGCGGCATACATTCCCAAAGGGCAAGAGGAATATGTCGATTACAACGTCAGCACGGTTTCGGCCGTGAGTGGCGGGGCCACGGCCACCCAGGCCGGCGGCGATTCGGGCGGCACAACCACCACGGTGGCTACGGGCGAGTACATTTACACGTTCAAGACCACGGCGCCATCGGGCTTTGATCCGACCCTCACGAACCGCGTAGCGGTGTATGGCTCGCGGAACCTGACCGCTTACGATATGGGCACCTATGATGCGACGGCGACGTACGATTTTGTTCCGGCGGGAGGTACGCCGGCGCCGCGCGATGTAGTGCGTGACGCGGATTGCAATACCTGCCACTCCTCGATGGCTTTCCACGGCGGATCGCGTGTGGGCGTGGCACTCTGCATCATGTGCCACCAGCCGCAGACGGTGGATCCGAACACGGGCGAGAGTCTGGACATGAAGGTGTTCATCCACAAGATCCATATGGGTTCCAGCCTGCCGAGCGTGAAGTACGGCGGCCTTCCGTACCAGATCTACGGCCACGGCGGTTATTCCGGTTTCTCGACGGTGGTTTACCCCGCTAACCCCAGCGATCCGCGGAACTGCGCGGGAAGCTGCCACAATCCGAAGAACGGCGCGGCGCAGACCAGCGTCTGGATGAAGGAGCCGACCCGCGCAGCCTGCGGTTCCTGCCACAACGATGTGAATTTCGCCACCGGCCAGGTCTCTTACACGAGCAAGGGAGACACAACCCCCTCTCACCTGCCGCAGACCGACGACTCACAGTGCGCCGGTTGCCACATTCCGCAGGGCGAGTTGCCGTTTGACGCTTCCATCATCGGGGCGCACACGGTTAACGACGAGGCGCCGGGTGTCCCCGGCCTCAACTTTACCCTGACCAAAGTGACCGGCGCCGCACCGGGCAAGGCCCCGACGGTGAGCTTCACGGTTACAAACAACTCCGGCGCAGGGGTTCCGATGAGCTACTTCACGGCCAACAGCGGTTCGCTTTCCCTCACCATGGCGGGTCCGACGACGGATTACGGATATACGATCTTCGGCACCAACACGTCGACGCCCGGGTATGTGACAGAATCGGTGATTAGCGGGGCCACCTGCACCAGCGCTGGAGCCTGCACCTACACCTTCACCAACGTGATTCCGGCCAACGCCAAGGGCACGTATGTGATCGGCATTGAAGGCCGCCTTTCGATCACGCTGCTGCCGGGCACAACCCAAGCGGTGACCACCAACTATGCCGGGACCAACCAGGTGATCTACTTCTCCGTGGATGGCTCGGCGGTGACACCGCGCCGCACGGTGGTGGCGATGGCGAATTGCAACAATTGCCACACCTACCTGGAAGTCCACGGCGATCTGCGCAACAACGTGACCTATTGCCCGATCTGCCACAATCCAAGCAACACGGATGCCAGCACGCGCGCGACGGCCAGCATTTCGGCTCTGGCGAAGGCGCCGGCGGAGACCGTCAACTTCGCGTATATGATCCACTCGATCCATACCGGTAACAAGCTGGGCGCGGCTGGTCTCGACTACATCGTTGTGGGACACGGCGGCGCCGCCAGCGATTTTGGCGCCGCGTACGCTTCGGTCCCGTCTTCGATCACCAACACCGGCGTTCTCTATCCGGCCATGCTGAATGGCTCGGTCGGCGACACCGCCAATTGCAATATGTGCCACACCGGCGGCTCCCAGGACGTGCTCCCGGTTGGGAAGAACAATGTCACGGATCCGGCGGGGCTGCTCACTCCGGTTCCGGCTACCACCTCGGCTTGCACGGCGTGCCATTTCGACGTGCCGAGCATGGCGCACGCGGTACTTAACACCAGCACGCTGTTTGGCGAAAGCTGCACGGTTTGCCACGGATCGGGGGCGGCTTACGACGCAACCGCGGTACACGTCGGCCAATAGGCAGTTACCATAAGGAGATGGCCATGTTCCGGCCGCCGAAGGATTTGAGCATGGATTTCTTGTCTCCGCCAGCGCGCTTCCCACGGGCGGCGCGCTGGGTTTTCATCATGATGGCGGCCGTCTTTGGTTCCGCTACTTACGGGGGCGCTCAAGAGAAAGCGAGCGCCCCCGCTCCGTCTAAGACCAATAACAAGCCGGCGGAATACGTCGGTTCCGATACCTGCCAAGCGTGCCACGAGGACATCTTCAATTCGTTCCAGAAGAATCCTCACCACGCCGTGGAGGCGGATAAGAAACGCGGGTACGAAGGGAAGGCGTGCGAATCGTGCCACGGACCGGGAAGCAAGCACGCCGAATCGATGTCGGCGGCGGATATCCGCCAGCCGGCCAAACTGCGGCCGGCGGAAGCCGATAAAACCTGCCTGGCTTGCCATCTTAACCAACCCACCCATGTGGGACGCATCAATTCCAGCCACGCCAAGAACCAGGTGGCTTGCGTGGCATGCCACTCGATTCATGCGAACGGACCGAATGGGTTGGTGACGCGCAAGGTGGCGGACATCAACCAGCTTTGCGCCAAATGCCATACGGATGTGTGGGCGAGTTTTCAACGTCCTTACAAGCACCGGGTAACGGAGGGCGCGATGTCGTGCGTGGATTGCCACAATCCGCACGGGTCGGTGCTGGCGCGCTCCATGCAGACGGTGAGCGCCAATGAGCCGGGTTGTTACAAATGCCACGGCGACATGGTTGGACCTTTTATTTACGAGCATGCCCCGGTGAGGCTGGAAGGGTGTATGGCCTGCCACATGCCGCACGGCTCGTCGAACCCGAGAATGCTGACGCGGCAGAATGTGCTGCTGGTGTGCCTGGAGTGCCATTCGAACGTGCCCGGAAGGCCGACGAATGGAACCTTGGGGACGATAGGGCCGGCGATCCACGACCTGACCAGCCCGCGCTTCCAGAACTGCACCAACTGCCACCAGAAAGTGCATGGCTCCAATGTGAGCCGGGACTTATTCAAATGAGATTCCTGCTGGCACTTCTTCTGATGCTTCCGGCGTTTGCGCAGCAGGCGGACCCGCAAACCCAGG
Organism: Bryobacterales bacterium; assembly: GCA_963842505.1. Lineage (GTDB taxonomy): Bacteria > Acidobacteriota > Terriglobia > Bryobacterales > Bryobacteraceae > PALSA-129. The sequence goes on along the minus strand of CAWJGZ010000001.1, from coordinate 191,496 downwards.
CCGGCGATCAGACGGCGCAGGCACCGGCCAAGGCGGCGGACCAAACGGCGGCTAAACCGGCGGACACGACCCAGTCGCCGGCGCCCAGCGCGGAGCAGTGGTTCACGGGCAGCGTGGATTTCGGGTACCGGTGGCTGTCGGACATCCGCGGGAACGATTCGGAATACCGCAGCGTTCTGAACTTGGGAGCAGGCCCCAAGCTGACGGCGCTGGACTTCACGATCACGGACCCCAAGCACCGGCTATTCGACCGGTTGGACGCGAGCGCCTACGGCTGGGGCGGCGATCCGTACAACACGGCTCACCTGGACGCGCGCAAGCAGGGCGATTACGACTTCACCTTCGACTACCGTAACATTGCGTACTTCGACGCGGTGCCGAGTTACGCCAACCCGATTGCGCCGGGCGGATTCAACGAGCAGTCCTTCGACACGCACCGGCGATCGATGACGGTGGGACTGGACCTGCGGCCGGGCAAGCACATCATTCCGTACCTGGTTTTCGACCGGAATTCCGGTTATGGAAACGGGATTGAGGAATGGGTGCAGGACTCCAACGACGAGTTCCCGGTGGCGAGCCTGCTGCGCGACAGCACCAATAATTATCGCGGCGGCGTGCGGTTCGAATACAACCGTTTCCACATCACGCTGGAACAGGGCGGAACGACCTATAAGGACGACGACCAAGCCAGCTTCAACGGAACCAGCTATGGCGACCGCACGAGCCTGCTGCTGGGCGAGACGCTGGTGCTCAATTCGCTAAACCAGGCATACGGCATCCGCGGCAACAGCATCTACAGCAAAGTGCTGGCGACGGCGCATCCGTTTTCGTGGATCGATCTGTACGGCCAGTTCTTATTCAGCGAGCCGAAGACCACGGTAAACTTCACGGAATCGGCGACCGGCAATTTCGCATTGATCAACGAGCTGCTGTTCTATTCAAGCGAGCAGACGATCGGGACCGGCGCAGCCAACCAGCCGCACACCACCGGCAATGTGGGATTCGAACTCCGGCCCTTGAAGCGGATGCGGATTATCGAATCGTGGATGACGGACCGGTATCACGACACGGCTGCGCCTACGGGGCCCCTCGTGGCCGTGTCGCTGGCATCGGCTTCAGGATTTTTTCTGGCGAACCAGCTCGAGTCGGTTAACTACAACCAAGAGCAGATCGAAGTCTTGTACGATCTGGGCTCCAAGATTTCGCTGCGCGGCGGCTACCGGTATATCTGGGGCGACGCCGACGTTCCCCAATCGCCGTTCTTCGCCCCTGGAGGCGGCTCCGAGTCGGGACAACTGAAGCGCAATGTGGCGCTGGCCGGGGCGAATTTCCGGATGTCGCAGAAGCTCTCGTTCAACCTGGATTACGAAGGCGGGACGAGCGATTCCGTTTATTTCCGGACGAGCCTGAACAACTACCAGAAAGGACGGGCGCGGGCGAAATACCAGTTGAGCGCGTCGCTGGCGGTGCAAGCCAAGTTCCAGGTGCTGAGCAACCAGAACCCGGCGTCCGGCATCAACCTGGATTTCGAGAGCCGCGACAGTTCTCTGTCGGTTTACTGGGCGCCGGCAAAGAGCAAACGCATCAACGTGGTGGGCGAGTACGACCGCTCGACGGTGCGATCGAGCATCAACTACCTGGGCCTGTTTTTCATCCCCGAGGTTTCCGATTACCGGGACAACGCGCACACCGCCTCCGGGGCGGTCGACGTGGCGATACCTGGGCTTGGGGCGAAACTGACGATGGGCGGGTCGCTGTTCCTGGCCAATGGCAGCCGGACCACGCGGTACTATCAGCCGCTGGTGCGGTTCTCGCTGCCGTTGGGAAAGCACGTGTTCTGGAACAGCGAGTGGCAGTATTATGGATTCCGGGAAGACTACTATGTGTTCGAGGGTTTCCAGACCCACATAATCATGACCGGGTTGAAGCTGGTCCGGTAGAGGAGGGACACATGATCAAGATGGGGGCGTTGGCGGTGAGCCTTGCGGTTGCCGGGAGCGCGCTCGGGGCCAGCATGGTAGCGGGCGATGCGCGGCGCGGGGAACAACTCTTCCAGACGCAGCAGTGCATCACGTGCCACAGTTTCAACGGCAAGGGTGGAACGACTGCGCCCGATCTTGCCAAGAGGATCGACCGCGATTATACCCCGGCGGTGATGGCCAGCCTGATGTGGAATCATGCGCCGGAGATGTGGTCGAGGATGACGAAGCAGGGCGTGAGCAGGCCGGCCTTGACGACGCAATCGGCGGCGGACCTGTTCGCTTATTTCATTTCGGCGCGGTATTTCGAACGCCCGGGAGATGCGGCGCGCGGCAAACTGGCGTTCACGGCGCAGCACTGCGCCGATTGCCACGGCATAACGTCCTCACCGGTGCCTGCGGCCCCGCCGGTGGCTAGGTGGGAATCGTTGTCGGACGCGATCGTGCTGGCGCAGCAGATGTGGAACCACGGAGCGAAGATGCACGAGGCATTCGCGCAGCGGAAGCTGGCGTGGGGACGGCTGACCAGCCCGGAACTGACCGATATGCTGGTCTACCTGCAAAACCTGCCGGAGACGAAAGGGCGGGCCGCCAACTTCGAGATTCCGCCGGCGGAAGCAGGCGAGAAGCTGTTCCAATCCAAGGGGTGCGCCAATTGCCACGCGGGCGCAACAGCCCTGGAGAACATGCTGAAGAACCAGACCATGACGGATATCGCGGTGGACATGTGGGACCATCAGCCCAACATGAAGCAGGCGCCGGCGGTGTTTACGGCCGACGAGATGCGGCAGATTGTCTCCTATATTTGGGCACGCCAATACTTCAAGGGCAGCGGCAGCGCGGAGCGGGGGAAAAAGGTCTTCACCGAAAAGAAGTGCGCCACCTGCCATGACGATCCGGCGAGCGGCGCGCCGAAGCTGGGGAACGGCAAAGACGCTCACTCCGACATCACCATGGTGGCGGCGTTATGGGGACACGGCCCGCGCATGCTGGAGGTGATGGACCAGAAGAAGATCGCCTGGCCGCGGTTCACGGCGCGGGAAATGTCGGACGTGATCGCTTATCTGAACTCGCTGTAAGGGCCGGCGAGCTTCTGCGCGGGTCCCCTGGCGCGTCAATCCCTCTCCCGGCAGTCTGGGGTGGCCGATCATCCTCGACGCGGAACGCGAGCGGGTGCGGCGAGGAGGAACAATGAAAACAGTCCAAACAGACCGGTTAGAGGGGATCTGGCAAGGGTATGACGGCGAGTGGACGCATGTCTCCAGCCAACTCGTGGCGCTGGCGGAAGCGATTCCGGCCGAAACATTCGCCTGGCGGCCCGCGCCGGGCGTGTGTTCCACGAGCGAAGTCTTCATGCACATTGCACTGGCGAACTTTTATTTGCTGAGTGTCACAGGCCCAAAAATGCCTGCCGACCTCAACTCGTTCGACTTGCAAAAGACGGTGACCGCGAAGGCGGATGTCATCAACTGGTTGAAGCGTTCGCTCGATGCCGTCAAGACCGCGCATGCCGGAATAGGACCCGCCGACCTCCAGCGCAAGGTCAAGATTGGCGGCAGAGATGCGACGGTGGATGGCATGTACCTCCGCATCATGGTTCACGCCAATGAACACATGGGCCAACTGGTGGCTTACGCCCGGGTGAACGGCATTGTGCCACCGTGGTCGGAGATCCCAGGGAAGTAAACGGCCGGATAGCGAGATTTGCGGTTCTCCTGGGAGAGCCGGCTGAAGCGGGGCGTGGGAGGATCGGGCCAGCCGCGCTACCATACGGATTGGTTTCGAAAACAGAGCTGATCTCGCACATCGCGCTATTCGCCGGGCTCGGGGAGAACGAAACCGCGGCGCTGGCACAGAGGGCGGTGGAGCGCCGATTCGCGGGCGGGGAAATGCTGTTCTGGGAAGGCGAAGCGTGCGCCGGCATTTTCCTGATCGCGGAAGGAAGCGTCAAAATCTTCAAGACGTCGCCGGGCGGGCGGGAATTGATGCTGTCTCTGGAGACGGCGCCCTGCACGGTGGCGGAATTGCCGCTGTTCGACGGCGGGCCTTATCCGGCTTCGGTGCGGGCGGTGGATGGAGTAGTCGCGCTATTCGTCAACAAGAGCGACTTCCAGCAGGTGTGCCGCCAGTATCCCGACGTGGCGCTGAAAATCCTGGCGGTGGTGGGGCGGCGGCTGCGCAACCTGGTGGGGCTGGTGGAAAGCGTGACGTTCGGCAGCGTGACGCAGCGGCTGGCGCGTCTGCTGCTGGAGGCTTCGCGGCAAGCCGGCGGGGACGCGTTCGAGCTGCCGCACACGCACCAGGAACTGGCGTCACGGCTGGGGACGGTGCGCGAAGTGGTGTCGCGGAACCTGGCGCGCTTCCGCGCCGAGGGGATGGTGCGGATCGAAGGTCATCAATTGCGGATTCTGGACCGGGCGGGTCTGGAGCGGGAATCGCAGGATCAGTGACGAAGTTCACCGCGGAAACGCCGAGACGCAGACAAAATTGAAGAGTCTTGGATCAGCCGTCATCCGAGGCCGGCGCAGATCCCTGCTTCTCTCCCATTCTTCTCTGCGCCTCCGCGTCTCCGCGGTGAGGCCTCTTGCCTTTTCAGCAGACTCCCGGGCTTCCATGCGGACTCCTCACGTCACCAGCCCACGCCGCACCGCGCTGAGGACCAGATCGGCGGTGCTGTGCAAATCCAGCTTGTCCATGATGCGCCAGCGATGCGTTTCGACGGTGTGGAGGCTCAGGCTGAGGCGGTTGGCAATGTCTTTGTTGCTGTTGCCTTCGGCGAGAAGCTGGTAGATCTGGCGTTCGCGGCCGGTGAGCAGGTCATAGCGGTCGGTGGCTTTGCGGGCATCCTTGAGACGGGCAAAGCCGTTCTGAAAAATGCGGCCGACGGCGGGGCTGAAAAAAGCCAGGCCCTTTTCGACGGCGTGAATGGCCTGGATCAGCTCGTCGCCGGCCGAATTCTTGAGCACGTAGCCGCGGGCGCCGGCTTTGACAGCGCGCAACACGTAGCGCTCATCGCTGTACATGCTGAGGATCAGCACGGCGGTGTGCGGCGAGTGTTTGAGAATCTGGGCAGTGGCCTCGATTCCATTGAGCTCTTTCATGGCGACATCGACGATGGCGACATCGGGCTTGAGCTGCCGGGCGCTTTCGATGGCTTCAATGCCGGAGCTGGTTTCAGCCACGATCTCGAATTCGGGACGGCTTTCCAGAATGTGGCGGAGGCCCTGGCGCATCAATGTATGGTCGTCGGAGAGGAGGATGCGGATGCTCATGACGCAGTGACCTCGGTGGGGGGTTCGATAGCGGGCTGGGGCTCGGGCGGGACGGGAATGCGAAGCGAAATGCGGGTGCCGCGGCCGGGGGCGGAGCGGATTTCGAGCGAGCCACCGGCGTTTGCGGCGCGTTCGCGGATGCCCAGCAGGCCGAGGCCGCGGCTGCGCGAGAGGGCACCGCGCTCTTCGACGGCGAAGCCGCGGCCGTCATCTTCGACTTCGGCAAGGAGGGCGTGAGGCAACTGCCGGACGGAGACTCGGACTTTGGTGGCGGCGGAATGTTTTTCGCAATTATGCAGGGCTTCCTGCACCACGCGGTAGACGCAGGTCTTGGCGGCGTCCGGAAGGCGATCGGCGACGCCTTCTTCGACGAACTCGCAGACGATGGAGTTGCGCCGCAGGAAATCTTCAAGCTGGAACTGAAGGGCCGGGACGAGGCCGAGATCGTCGAGCAGGGCAGGGCGCAAGAGGACGGAAATGTTGTGGACGGTCTGCACGGTTCGTTCGGCTAACTCGCGGGCGCGAGCCAGGCGTTCGCGCAGCGTGGCGGTCTGACCGGCGACGGCCTGGGCGCGCGTGATTTCAATCTGGAGCAGGGCCAGCGACTGGCCGATTTCGTCGTGCAGTTCGCGGGAGAGTTTGCGCCGGCCTTCTTCCTCCACCTCCAGCAGCCGCGCGGATAATTGCTGCAATTCCTGCTTGGCGAGTTGAATGGCGGCGAAGTGGGCTTCGGCTTCGCGCTCGAGGTTTTCGGAATGGCGGATACTGGCCAGGGCGACCAGGAAGCTGAGCATCAGGCCGAGGCCGAGCATGAGCAGCAGGCGGCGGGCGGCTTGCTGGCGCGAAGCGGCGAACTGCATTTCTCCTTCCTGCAGCTTCTGCTGGCCGGTGGCGGCGAGATCGAGCAGGGCGCTATACAATTCGCCGCGGCGGGGCACGACCACGCGCTGTAGAAAATCGAATTTTCGCGCATCGGTGTCGCGCAGCATGGATTGCGGGACGGGGTCTACGGCGGCCCAGAAATCGCCCAGGCTCTTGCGCAGCCGCGGCACGGTATCGGAGCGGCTGGAATGGCGCGCCAGAAGGGCCAGAGCCTTCTCATCCTGAGCCTTGAGATCTTCCAGTTGCGCTCGCAGGATGTCGGCCTGGGCCGGTGTGGTGTTGATGAAGTAATCGCGGACGTAGTTTCCGGCCAGCCACAGGTCGCGGCGGAGGGCGGCGAGGGCCTCGTCCTGACCGGCGTAATTGCGGTAGATTTCGAGATGCTGTTCGGAAACGTTGAGCTGGATGCGGTAGGCCTCGGCGGCAGAAAGCACAAGAACGGCAATCACCGCGCCGTAACCGGCGCGCAGCACAGCCCGTTTGCTAAGCCCGGCAAGCACCCTCACTGACATCGTAACCCTTTCCCTTCATTCTGGGCGGCGGCCGGGGTGCGGGAGAATACGATTCTTGCCGTATGGACCGTGCCGGAGGTGTGCCGTAGGATTGAAATATCCACGGTTGTGACGGTCCCTAATGGCGCAGGGACGGTCATGACGCAAGTACATAGCTGTTGCCCTCCCGGGCAGCTTCTATTAAGGGCAGGCGAGTACCTGCCCTTTCTTTTTTTTGTCGACTAATCCACAAGCGGCTTACACTGAACAAGGGCTCCAGCCTTGATCTCCCTCCGGGATATGGAAGCCGGAAGACAGGAGCCAGAAGACAGAAGGCTTCGGCGCAAAGCGGGACAATAGCCACTATGAACGTGCTGCTGTTTTCCGGAATCGTGTTCGCGGTATCCATGCTGGCGGGGTTTTTGGGCTCGCTCACCGGGCTGGGCGGCGGGGTAGTGGTGACGCCGGTGTTGACGCTAGCGCTGGGCGTGGATATGCATTACGCCATGGGGGCTTCGCTGGTTTCGGTGATCGCGACCTCCTCGGGCGCGGCGGCCGCGTACGTAAGAGAAGGATACTCCAATATCCGCGTGGGTATGTTTCTGGAAGTGGCCACAACCGTGGGCGCGGTAGTGGGCGCGTTTCTGATGGCCGCGGTCCCGGTGGCGGCGCTGGCGATGACGTTCGGGGCGGTGCTGCTGTATTCTGCGTGGCTGGCGCTGGAGGAACCGAAGCGCTCCGAGGCGCGCAAGGCCGATCCGCTGGCGGCGCGGCTGAAACTGAACAGCAGCTATCCGGGACCGGCTGGAACCGTGGCATACGTGGTGACACGGGTGAAGACGGGCTTCGGAGTGATGTTCGGCGCGGGAATGCTTTCGGGGCTGCTGGGCATAGGGTCCGGGGCGATGAAAGTGATTGCCATGGACCAGGTGATGCTGATCCCGTTCAAAGTCTCGACCACCACGAGCAACTTCATGATCGGGGTGACGGCGGCGGCGAGCGCCGGCATTTACCTGGGAAAGGGCTACATCACGCCGGGGCTGGCGATGCCGGTGATGCTGGGAGTGCTGACCGGATCGATGGCGGGCGCGCGGCAGTTGATGGGCGCAAAGACGCTGGCGCTGCGCCGCGTCTTCGCGGCGGTGATTGCGGTGCTGGCGATGGAGATGATCTACAACGGAGTGACAGGGGGCTTGAAATGACGGACCGGCGGCTGGAGTTGATCATCGGGACGTTGCTGCGGGTGGGCGTGGCGCTGGCGGCGGCGGTGGTGCTGGGCGGAGGCATCTGGTACCTGGCGGCGCGCGGCATGGCGACAACCGATTACCGCCATTTCCACAGGGTGGCGCGCGGATTCGGATCGCTGGCGGGTTTGAGCGCGCCGGAAGCGGCGATCCAGGCCGGATTACTGATCCTGATTGCCACGCCGGTGGCGCGGGTGATTTTTTCGCTGGTGGGATTTCTACTGGAGCGCGACCGCATGTATGTGGCGATCACGCTGGCGGTGCTGGCGGTGCTGGCTTACAGCATCGGGTCAGCGTGGTTGTAGAAGAATTAGCGGAACGGGTGGGAGTAGAAATGACCGCAAGAGCGCGGACGAGCGAGTCGCGCGCGGACGAGGGGCGTCCGCCCTGTCTTGGCTACGTCACGGGATTGCGCAGGACACCGATTCCTTCGATCTCCACTTCCACTACATCGCCGGGCGACATCTTACGGGTGGCGCCGGGGGTGCCGGTGAAGATGACGTCGCCGGGCATCAGGGTGATCCAGCGGCTGATATAGCTCACGATGGTGGGGCAATCGAAAATCAGGTCGGAGGTGTATTGCTTCTGCACCACGTCGCCGTTGAGGCGCGTGCGGAGCAGCAGGCTGTCGTAATCCAGGCCGGTGACGATGGCGGGGCCGAGCGGCGCGAAGGTGTCGCAGCCTTTGGCGCGCCACCATTGCACGTCCTTGCCAGGGCCTTGCTGCCAGTTGCGCTCGCTGACGTCGTTGCCGCAGGTGACGCCGAAGATGGAGTCGCGCGCCTGGTCCAAGGATGCGTTCCTGGTCTGGCGGCCGATGACCATCACGAGCTCGCCTTCGTAGTGCATGTCGATTGAGTCGGGCGGGGTGACGATGGGGCCTTCGGGATCCTGCAGGGAGCTGACGGGCTTGAAAAAGACCTCCGGATGGTCGGGCACCGGGCGGCTGCCGAGGTGGCTGCGGTAATTCAAACCCACGCAGAGGATCTTGCCGGGCTGGCAGGGATGGAGCAGGGCAACGTCGGAAAGATTCAGGGCGGCCACGGTTTCCGTGTAGCCGCCGAAGAGGTCGCCGCGGATCTCGCGGACGGTGTCGCCTTCCAGAATGCCGTAACATTCGGACGCGCCGGAGCGATAGCGAATGAAGTGGGTCACGCTTGGCTATTGTAGCGCCGCCAGGATCACCGGCGTGGAGGTGGGCGCACTGGCGCCGGCAGCCTCTTCGAGGGTCACGGCCACGGCCCGGGTGGAACTCATATCCACGGCACGGAGTTCAACGTGCATGGCAGTGCCGTCGGTGTGGGCCTGGAACATACCGGCGGCCACGGGCGCCTTGCCGCTCTTGGGAATCACCCACATCTCATAAGCCTTGCCTTGGGGCGCCATGGGCAGGTTGGAAGCGATCAGCAGAACGCCTTGCGCGGGATTGACGAAAACGCGGCCTTGGGGTTTGGGCTGCTTCTCACCGAAGGAAGTGACGGTGGTGCCGGCGCCGTAGAGGATCGCAAAGGTTTCGTTGAAGCGCGTGAGCTCGATGTTCTGCGAGCGGGCCTGTGCGAGCAGAGAGCGGGCTTCCTCGGAGAACTCACGCTCCCGGCCGCTGAAGTAGACGGCCGCGCACAGCGACAGGGCAGCCACGGCAGCCAACGCCGGAGCCCAGCCGAAGCCGTGGGATTGGGCGCCGGCAGCCGCCAGAATACGCCGCCGCAATTTCGGCGATGGCGCCAGCGGGGCGGCCGTGAAGGCTAGCATGGAAGACAGCTCGCGGGCCCGTTTTGCTTGCGTCATGCAAACCTCGCATCCGCGATCCAGGTGGGCGCGGATTTCGCCGCGCTCGGGATCCTCGGCCAGGCCGAGCGAATACAACTCGAAGTGGTCGCGCAGTTCAGAGCAGTTCATGCGGAGGCCTCCGCGGTAGCGATCTGTTCCCGGAGATTCTTCAATGCGGACCGCACCCAGGTTTTGACAGTGCCGAGCGGCTGGCCCATGCGTTCGGCCATCTCGATTTGGGTGAGGCCTTCGAAGTAGGCCAACTCAATGACCTGGCGCTCAGTGGCGGAGAGCTTTTCGACTGCTGCCTTGACGCGGCGCGCGCGGTCGGACGCTAAGATTCCGTGCTCCATGCCGGTGAACAGGGAAGGATGATCTGTCTCTTCGAGTTCCAGACTATGGCGTTCGCGGCCGCCGGCGGAGCGCAGATAATCGATGGCGCGATAACGCGCGACGGCCAGCAACCACGGGCCGATGGAGCCCTTCCGGGCGTCGAAGGCCTGGGCGCGAGTCCACACGCGGAGAAAGGTTTCCTGCACCAGGTCTTCGGCGGCGCCAACATCGCGCACCACGCGCAGGATCAGAGCGTAGACCAGGCGGCCATAGCGGTCGTAGAGTTCGGCGAGCGCGCGGGGATCGCGGCGCTGCAGGCGCAAGACCAGGTCGGCATCGCCTTCAGCGGCGCCAACAGCCAGGAGTATGGGAAGCAGCCACATTCGATCGGCGTCCTATTGTATATACGCAACCGGGGAGCAATCAAGATTTGGCGCGGCTCTGTTTTTCTCGCGGAAATGGGCGGGTAGCGCAACCCGAAAGAGGCCGAAAGAGAGAGGCGAATTCATTTTTTTCTTGACTTTCATCGCGAAGCACCTTATATATGAATCACATTGCGATTTTCGAATCGCAAAATTTGATGTTAGGGAGAATCAATCGATGAAGACCGCAACCAAGAAAGCCGCCCCCAAGAAAAAGGCTGCTCCGAAGAAAAAGAAGTAGTCAGGGCGCGCCCTGAATAAGGGCCAGCTAAAAACAGGTTTCACTCCGAGGCCCCGGTTTTCGGGGCCTTTTTCATTGTTTCAGGCTTTTCCCTCCGATTCATTCCCCTTCTCCTTTAGCCTGCAGCAGGACCCGGAAAGTCTCGCCCATACCGAAGAGCAACGTCTTGAGCTGGAGACGCCGGCGCATGTCGCCGGGCGAAAGCGCGTCGGCAAACTGGTCGGGTTCGCCGGCGGTGAGTAGCATTTGCGCCAACGTTTGAAAATTTTTTTTTCGCAAGCCGCAGTGTTCGCCCCACTCTTCGAGGGCGGTGAAGTTGACGTGCGCGGTGATATCGCGCCGGCCGGGATCTTCGAGCACATTGTCGCGCGCAGTGTGCCGGCGGTAGCCCATGAGCGTGCCGGCGGGGAAGCGAGCGGCCTCGCCGCGGGTATAGCCGTAATCGATAGTTAGCATGTAGCCGGATTCGAGCGAGCGGGCGATGCGCTCGATCCAGCGTAGGGCATCGAGGTTCACTTCGTACCAGCGGCCCTCTTCGGGAGCCGGATACCAGCGGCGCAGGTAATCGGCAGCCTCGGCATCGACGTCCGGTCCTTCGCGCCACACGAAGCACTCGCCATCGAGATCGACCAACTGGAAGTGGAATGCGCCGCCGCGGTAGACCACCGCCTCGACGGGCAGAGCGTCAAAGAACTCATTGGAGAAGACCACGCCGCGAAAGCTCGCAGGCAGCGCGCCGGAATCGATATCGATGGGCACGTAGCGCCATGCGGAGAAGGCTTCGGCCATTTCAGCGCGGCCGGCGCCGAGCTCGACGACCGTGAAATCGGCCGGCTCGCCCAGTTGGTGGAAGAGCTGGCGGATACGCGCGGCTACCAGGATTCCGAAGACCGGCTGGATCTGCTCGGCGGTGAAGAAGTCGCCTTCTTTGCCGAAGGGATCGCGCGGGCCGCGGTAGTAGCCGTGCTCGGGATGGTAGAGCGCGACTTCCATGAAGCGGCGGAAAGGAACCGGGCCGGCGGCGCGGATCTCGCGGGCCAGCAATTCGCCGGCCGGAGTCATGGGCGGAGGTCCCGGCTCTGCGGCGTGTGAATGAACATCTCGACGAGGTAATCGTGCATGCAGTCGTAGAGGTAGCGTTGGAAGGTCCAGGGGAACTGGGGGTGTTCGATATCGCGGGCGTGGACGGGCGCGTAGTAGGTGTGGAGACCCAGGCCGCGGTTCTTGAGTTCGATGACCAACTCGACCGAGCCATTGTGCTCGCGCGCCGAAAAATCGAGCAGGGCGTGCTCATAGCGGGCAGTTTCCGCGAGCACTTTTTCCAATGGGGTCACGGACTTATGCTAGCGTAAAATCAAGCGATGGCGTTACCGCAAACGGTTCGCGTGAAGCTCAGCTCCGAAGAGGCCGGCGCCATTTCCATTACTCCGGTAGTGGTGCAGGAACTGCTGGTGCGCGACCTGGTGGAGCACCTGCTGGGGATAACCGGCAAGGACGAAGCGCGCATCCGCGAGGTTCTGCGGCGCGGCACGCTGGTGAGCGGCGCTTCGCGCTTTCGATGGGAGGGATGGGAAGCCGATGCGGAGAGCGTGCTGGAACTGCTGGAGAGCTTTCCGGACGCCGACGCCACGCGCGCCTTTGCCGCCGAGCGGTGCGTGCGCGCAATTCTGCGCGGCGGCGGGCGGGTCTGCGAGATCACGCGGGAGGCGGGTTCGCGCAAGGGCCTGTGGCAGCGCACCAGCTTCTGGAGCCTGCTGATGGAGATCGCCGGCGCGGCGGAGGCGGCATATGCCGGGTATTCGTACAAGGATCGCGCGGACCGCTACCTGCGCGAGCTTTCGGCGGCGGAAGCGCAGCGCCTGCGAGCGGCCGGCGATGCGGTGAAGTACAGCAGACTGCGGGACCAGTTGCGGCAGGCGGCGTTTGGACAGGCGGAGCTGTTCGTGACGCGCTGAGGCGCTCTTTGCGCTACTTTGCCTTGACCGAGTGATTTTGATGCCAGTAGGCCTCCGCTCCCTTACGGTCGCGGCTCGGTTCGGAGGCGTCACGCGGCTGGAGAATTACTCTTCGGGCAACTCGCCGGTATCCTCGGCGCGGTTTTCGAATTTGGTCTGGGCGTGCAGGAAGACCAGGTTGACGGTGCCAACGGGGCCGTTGCGCTGCTTGGCGATGATGAGCTCGGCGAGGCCGCGCAGATCTTCGCGCTCGCGTTGATACACCTCTTCGCGGAAAATAAAACCGACGACATCGGCATCCTGCTCAATACTGCCGCTCTCGCGGAGATCGCTCAGTTGCGGGCGGTGGTCGCCCTGGCGGTTTTCGACGGCGCGGCTCAACTGCGAGAGCACCATCATGGGGACGTTCAGTTCCTTGGCGAGCATTTTCATGCCGCGCGAGAGGGCGCTGACTTCCTGGTTGCGGTTTTCGAAGCGGCCGCGGGATCCCATTAGCTGCAGGTAGTCGACGATGACCAGACCGAGCTTGCGCTCGGCTTGCAGACGGCGCAGTTTGGCGTGGATATCCATCATGTGGATGCCGGGAGTGTCGTCGATGTAGAGCGGGGCTTCCACCAGCTCATGCAGGGCGTGGTTGAGCTTGCGGCGTTCCTCCTGGGTGAGGTACCCGGCGCGGAAGCGCTGGCTATCGACGCGTGCGGCCGAGCAGAGCATGCGGGTGAGGAGCGATTCGCGCGACATTTCGAGCGAAAAAACGGCGACGGTCTGTTTGAGATTGAGGGCGACGTGCTGGGCGATATTGAGGGCCAGCGCGGTCTTGCCCATGGAAGGGCGCGCGGCCACGATGCAAAGATCGCCGCCGTGCAGGCCGCCGGTGAGCTCGTCGAACTTGGCGAAGCCGGTGCTAAGTCCCTTGATGCGCTTGCTGGGGTCGAGGAAGGCGTTGATGCCGCCTTCATAGTCGCGCAGAATCTGGCCGGGGTCGAGCAAGCCGCTCTTGACGCGGGCTTCACCGAGCTTGAGGAGGGTTTCTTCGGCGCCGGAGAGGATTTCGTCGGGCTCGTCTTCGCCGAGCAGGGCGCGGTTCATCATGTGCTGCGAAGCGAAAATGATGCGTCGCAGGACGGCCTTGTCCTTGACGATGCGGATGTAGGCGTCGAGGTTGGGGATCTGCGGGAGGCCGTCGTCGAGGGAGACCAGGTAGGTGATGCCGTCGCAGGCTTCCAGCTCATTGAACTTCATGAGCTCGTTGGCGATGGTGATGCGGTCGATTTTTTCGCCGCGATTCTGGAGTTCGCCCATGCGGCGGAAGATGCGGCGGTGTTTGTCGAGGCTGAAGTCGTCGGGTTCGAGCTCGCCGGCCGCCTGGATGTAGAGCGAGTCGTCGAGCATGATGGAGCCGAGCACGAAGCGCTCGGCGTCTATATTGGTGGGAAGACCTTTTTCCGTGGTATTAACCGCTGACATGGCGAATCACCTACCGTAGCGTCCGATGCCGCGGGCGTCAACGCTTTTGTGTCGAAGAAGACAGAAACCGGCAAGAAAATCTGTGGATGGCCCAAGTGGCGCGGAATGAGGCGATGCGCCGGGGATTTCCACACAGATCCTCAAATATGCACAGGGTTTCAACCGGCCCTCCAAAACGTGCATTGCTATATTTGTTTTATCAAATTCCGGCAAATCCGGCATAATCGGCAGGGGGAGGAAAAGAGCGATGCCCGAGTGGGTCCTTTCGAACGGCATGTGGAGCCAGATTTTCGCGGTAGGCGTCCCGGTGGCGGAGAAGATTCTGCGGCCGGTGATTGTGTACGGTTTTCTGGTGGTGATCCTGAGAGTCTTCGGCAAACGGGAGCTGGCGCAGCTCAATCCGTTCGACCTGGTGGTGCTGCTCTCGCTCTCCAATACGGTGCAGAACGCCATTATTGGGAATGACAACTCGCTGACGGGCGGGCTGATCGGCGCGTTCACGCTGCTGGGGGTGAACTACCTGGTGGTGCGATTTCTGTTTCGCCACCGGCGGCTGGACCAGATTTTCGAAGGGAAGCCGACGGTGCTGGTGGACGAAGGCAAGGTCGTCAGGAAGGCGCTGTCGAAGGAGTTGCTGTCGCATGCGGAGCTGATGACGGTGCTGCACCGGCAGGGATTCGGCTCGATGCAGGAAGTGGAGCGTTGCGTGCTGGAACCGGGCGGCGTGTTCTACGTTCAGGGGAAAACTCCGCCGAAGGGGGAAATGGAACACGCCGAGGTGATGCGCCGGCTGGACGACCTGAGCGGGAAGCTGGACCTGCTGCTGCAACCGAAGGGCAGCGCATGAGGGGCGGCGTGGGTCGGCGGGCGCGCTGCATATAATGGATAGTGGAGGAATGGCCGAGCGGTCGAAGGCGGCGGTCTTGAAAACCGTTAGTGGGGCGACTCACTCGGGGGTTCGAATCCCTCTTCCTCCGCCAGATACCCAAATTGACAAGGCACGCGCGTAAGTTGCGGGCGGCGGTCTCCGAAGGAACCGGGGCCGGAGCCTGAACCAGATAGTCGCGGACGCGGTTGGGGGAGCGGTGGGGTTGGTTAGAAGTCAGGGTAGTGGGCGATTTTTCGTCCGGCGGCTACCGTAGTGAAGCAATGTGCCGCTTTGCGCTGATGCTCGCGGCCAGCACGAGGTCGAGGAAGGGCCGAGTGTCGAAGAGGTCCTGCGTTGCCAGTTCTTGCTTCAGACGTGCGGCGGTCCGCCTTACATCCTGATAAATAGCTTTCAAATCCTGGACACTCGGCTTGTGGCGGCTTCTTGCCAACGCATTTGTTAATTCTCTTAGGACGCCAATGGGGCCGCCTCCGTGAATATAAACCCGAGTCCCATCAATGTCGCTCAGAGATTTTGACACACGAAATTTTTTCGCCTCAAAGACATACCAGCGGTGCCCATTGCGACTCAGTTCGGCGCTAGCCACGGCTAATCCGAGTTCGAAGGGCATGTTGAACCGGGGTGTCTTGGGCCGATGGATATCGAGTTCGACCCGGGAGAGGTCGTGAAAGGAGTACCGGCATGTCCCCAGGAGACGAATCAACCGATCAAGACGCCGTTGGCTCCCCGGAATCTGCAGGACGGCCTGCGGCACCAAACCAAAGCCACTCAATCCAGCGATGAGTGCCAGGTACAAGGGCTCGAACAGTGGATCGAAAGGGACGTTTAGGAAAGCGAGAATCGGATCTGCTTTGGGTCGCGCGCGACCGCTGAGCTTTGGCATCCGTAAGCTAGCGACTCCCTCGCTTCGGTTTGGAGTGATTCGCGAAGCTACGCTTTACGGCCTTCTTCGTCTTGTGACCAGGCTTCGTCCCAGCGGTTTCCAGTGCATTCCCACTCATCAGCGCCTCAACTCGCCAAATACGAGAATCGGGTAGCCCGAACTTGCGAGCCACATCCGCCGTTGACGGAAAAGGAGTGGTTATCAGCGCTTTCGCCATCTAGACAAAGCATAACCCACCAACGGGTCAATTTGTGAAAGAAGGCGACTCTTCCGGGCCGCTTACGAGCTAAGCTGGAAGATCCCCGAGGCGAGGGAGACATGGCGGACTTCATTGGAGCGATCGATCAAGGCACCACGAGCACACGGTTCCTGGTGTTCGACCGGGCCGGGCGCATCGTCGCCAGCGCGCAGAAAGAGCACCAGCAGATCTACCCGCAGCCTGGATGGGTGGAGCACGATCCGGAGGAGATCTGGTTTCGCACACAGGCAGTCATCGCAGAAGCGATGGAGCAGGGTGGGCTGAAGCCCGGCGACCTGGCGGCGTTGGGTATCACCAATCAGCGCGAAACCACGGTGCTATGGAATCGCCAGACCGGCAAGCCGCTGGCTAACGCACTGGTGTGGCAGGATACGCGAGTGGCGGACTACATCCCGGAATTCTCGCGCGAGGGCGGACCGGACCGGTTCCGCGCGAAGACCGGCTTGCCGCTGGCCACCTATTTCAGCGGACTGAAGATCCGCTGGCTGCTGGATCATGTCCCCGGCGCGCGCCGGCAGGCCGAGGCGGGCGAGGTTCTGTTCGGCAATATCGACACGTTTCTGCTGTGGCACCTGACGGCGCTGCACATCACGGACTCGACCAACGCTAGCCGCACGCAGTTGATGAACTTACAGACTCTCGACTGGGACCCCGAGCTGCTGAGCGCGTTCGCGATTCCGCGGCAGATCCTGCCCGGGATCCGCTCCAGCAGCGAAGTCTACGGAACCGCGACGCTGGAGGCCGTGAAGGGCGTGCCAGTGGCTGGAATTCTGGGAGACCAGCAGGCGGCGCTGGTGGGTCAGACCTGCTTTCAGGCGGGCGAGGCGAAGAACACTTACGGCACGGGCTGCTTCCTGTTGATGAACACGGGGCGCGAGATCGTGCAGTCCAAATATGGGCTGCTGACGACGGTGGCGTTCCAGTTCAAAGGACAACCGGCCAACTACGCGCTGGAGGGAAGCGTGGCGATCACCGGCGCGCTGGTGCAGTGGGTCCGGGATAATTTCGGGCTCATCACCACCAGCCCGGAGATTGAATCGCTGGCGCGCCTGGTGGAAGACAACGGCGGAGTTTATTTCGTTCCGGCGTTTTCGGGACTGTACGCACCGTACTGGAAGCACAACGCCCGCGGCGTGATTGCAGGGCTGACGCGCTATTCCAACAAGAGCCACCTGGCGCGCGCGGTGCTGGAGGCCACGGCATTTCAGACGCGCGAAGTGGTGGAGGCCATGGAGAAGGATTCGGGCGTTCCGGTGGGCGTGCTGCGGACCGACGGCGGCATGGTGGGAAACGAACTCCTGATGCAATTCCAGGCGGACATACTGAACCGCACGGTGGTGCGCCCGGCGGTAAAGGAGACCACGGCTTTAGGCGCGGCGTACGCGGCCGGCCTGGCCACCGGTTTCTACGCGAACGTGGAGGACCTGCGCGCGCAGTGGTCGGTGGACCACACATGGAAACCGCAAATGGATGCGGAGCGGCGGGAACGGATGTACAGGTTTTGGAAGAAAGCAGTGACGCGGTCGTTTGACTGGCTGGAGGAGTAAATGCCAAACGGAGTCTTGGGAGAATTCCTGGGGACCATGGTGCTGATCCTCCTGGGTAACGGGGTGGTGGCCGGCGCCCTGCTTAAGAAATCCAAGGCCGAAGGCGCCGGATGGATGGCGATTACCACAGGCTGGGGGCTGGCGGTGATGGCCGGCGTGTTCACCTCGATGGCCTGCGGAGGTGAAGGCCACCTGAACCCGGCCGTTACGCTTGGAGCGGCGGTCACTTCGGGGGATTTCAGCAAGGTGGTCCCGTATGTCGCGGCGCAGATGGCGGGAGCCATGGTGGGAGCGTGCCTGGTATGGCTGCATTACCTGCCCCACTGGGGGGTGACGCCCGACGCCGATTTAAAGCGCGCCTGTTTCTGCACGGCTCCCGCGATCCGCAAGCCCATGGCGAACCTGTTGTGCGAGATCATCGGCACGTTCGTCCTGGTATTGGTGGCGGACGCGATTTTCTCGAAAGCCGTGGCGGCCGCCGGACCGGTGGCGGGGCTGGGACCATACCTGGTGGGGAGCCTGGTTTGGGGCATCGGCCTGAGCCTGGGAGGAACCACGGGATACGCCATCAATCCGGCGCGCGACCTTGGGCCGCGAATCGCGCACGCGATACTGCCGATGGCAAACAAAGAAGGATCGGATTGGGGATATGCCGCGATTCCGATAGTGGGGCCGCTGCTGGGCGGCGGGTTGGCGGGGCTGCTGGTTCGCGCGGTCCATTTCTAACCAAGCGAAAAGCAAATTCTAAGGGTAATTTCAAGAAGGGCCTGGCGGGCGGAAGCGCCTGCCCCATTTCCCGGCTACCAGAAGTATTGCTTCAAGATCCTGGGCGAACTGGGTGCGCCGGAGATCACTTTCACGTGCAGGACGAGCTGCAGGTTCTTTTTCTGCCAGCCGGCGGGCGCGCCGCGCAGCGCTTCGGCCATCAGGTCGGGATTGGTGGCCAGATCGGCCGCGGCGTCGGTGCCGTATTGGGTGATGCCGGCCAGTTCCACCAACATGGCGTGAGTATCGGGATGAAATACGCGCGAGACGATGGCATAGTCCTCGGTGGTGCGGCGGTCGCGCGGGAGGCTGGGAAGCACCCACTCGGTGGGTTTGCCATTGTCGGTGATTCCGGCGGGGCGGCGGAAGCCGTCGACAAAAAAGCGCATCTGGTTGCTGATCTGGTTCCACTTGGTATACGAGAAGCCGACCAGGATAGCGGGGCCGGAACGGAGGTCGGCGAAAGAAACCTCATTGCCCAGCTTGACGCGATACGGACGGTGAAGCCGCGTGAGCATGGCGGCGAGGCGCGACGTGGCGATAAGGTCGCCGCCACCCACGAACTGGTCGGTGAGGAGGGTGAAATCCCCGAGGTGCGATGGCGGGGTGATGGACGGGTCGATATCGACGCCGTAGACGGGCACGTAGGCGGCGCACAACTGCAGCGGTGACGAGCCATTGAGGACGGGCGCCCAGAACTCTTCGAAGGGCGTGACGGCGGGGCGAGTCAAGAACCAGATGACAGCCGCGGCGGCGGCGAGGACGATGCAGCCGAGGGACGCGCGGCGGGGCGTCAGGACGGATTGACGCCGGGGAACCGCGACCGGCAGCGGCGCGGCCGGCGGGGCGTCGGAAGAGCTTCGCGGTGAGGCCGCCGGGGGAACGTTTACGAGGTGAAACTCGGGGACGTAGGTGCCGGAAGGCAGCTCGATGCGGACCGGGTTATGAGATCCCTGATCGGAATAGTAGAGGCCCAGGCGTTTGCGAACTTCGCCGGCTTTGACGCGGACGGTGGCATCGTCGCTGGGGTCGTAGCTGGTAGGCCGGCCGAAGACCTCGATGCCGATGGTGCGCTCCTTGAGCATGTCGCCGTGGCCCTGGAGGGTGTTTTCGACGACGTAACGAAGAAAGTCCTGGCTACGCTTGCTGGAACGGAATTCGTGGCTGGCGAGGGCGCGGCTCAGTTCCTCGCGGGCCTGCTCTTCGGTCACGGATGGGGCCTGCCCCCCGTCCGGCGCCGGTATGGGAGGAACTCCCTGGGACTGTCCTTGCGACATTAACCCACACTTTAACGTGAATGCTGGTCCGATTCTATCAGATCGACTGCGATGCGCCGCCACGCTGAAAACAAGAGCGTTCGATTGCGGTAACGAACCGGCTGCAACAGCTTCGCAACCGTTCGGAACTGGACAGCAGAGTGAGGATGGCTCAGATTGGAACGTGAGCACCATGTCAAAGATGCTGGAAGAGACGCGGCAGCAGCCGGAGGCGCTGGCGAAGACGTTGCAGGAAGGGTTGGCGGGGTTGCGCGAGCTGCGCCGGCACCTGGAAGCCAACCGGCCGCGGCTGGTGGTCCTGGTGGCGCGAGGCACCTCGGACAACGCGGCACAGTTCGGCCGATATCTGATCGAGATCTCGACGCACATCCCGGTGTCGCTGGCGGCGCCCTCGGTGCTGACGCTGTACGCGAGCCCGGTGGATTTGCGGGAGGTGCTGGTGGTGGGGATTTCGCAATCGGGCGAATCGACCGACACCAACGCGGTGCTGGCGGACGCGCGCAGCCGTGGAGCGACCACCCTGGGGATCACCAACGAGCCCGACAGCACGATGGCGGAGATCGCGGCCTTCACTCTGCTGGCGCGAGCCGGCAAGGAAGAGAGCGTGGCTGCGACCAAGACCTACACGTGCCAGCTCATGGCGCTGTACCTGGTGGCGTATGCGCTGGGCGGCGAGGTGTCGCTCGACGTGCTGCGCCAGTTGCCGCAGTGGATGGAGGACGTGCTGGAGATTGAAGAGCGGGTGGGCGAGATCGCGGAGCGCTACATGTTCATGACGCGGGCGGTGACGGTGGGACGCGGCTTGAACTACGCCAACGCGCTGGAGTTCGGCTTGAAGCTGATGGAGACGTGCTACGTGGTGACGGAGCGGTTTTCGTCGGCGGACCTGATGCACGGGCCGATCGCGCTGGTGGAGCACGCGTTTCCGGTCTTTGTGTTCGCTCCGGCGGGGGTCACGTGGCAGTCGATTTCGGCGGTGCTGGACATGCTGGAGGAACTGAAGGCGGAGACGCTGGTGATCACCGACGAGAACAACGGCGAGGCCTGCGCCAAGCCGGCGCGGCTGATCCGGCTGCCGATTCCAGCGGGCGATTGGGGCGGTCCGCAGGATTTGTACACGCCCATTCCCTACATCGTGCCGGCGCAATTGTTCGCGGCGCAACTGGCGGAGATCAAGGGGTTGAACCCGGACCGGCCGCGGATGCTGCATAAGATTACGAGGACGATGTAAGGAGATTAGATTAGAAGTCGATCAGACCGAGGCTGATCAGCAAGGCCCCATCGACTTTTCGCATGGTAGCGGCATCAACGGCGCCTAGGCGCTTAATCAGGCGCTTTCTATCAACCGATCGGATCTGATTCAGGATGACGGCCGACGGTTTGGCCAGTCCGCACTTGGATGGGATCAGGACTTCCCGAGGATGAGGCGGATCGCCAAATTGCGAACTGATGGCCGCCACAATGGTAATCGGACTGTACTGGTTCGAAATGTTGTTTTGGATGATGACTGCTGGTCGCGTCTTCTGGATTTCATGCCCCACGGTTGGATCGAATGCGACGAGGTAGATCTCGCCGCGGCGGGGGTGCGTCATGCGATTCTTGCTTTAGGGGCTTTGGACGGCCCCTTTGCCAGCGCGCGAGCTGCGATGGCCGCCGCCTCCTCTTCCAAAGGGAACCAGTCAGCAGCCATCTCAATATCACGCTGGGCGTTCGCGATGGCTTCGCGCTTGAGCCGTTCGCGAAGCATTTCCTTCCCCTGCGATTCAATGAAGTGCAGGACGGCAAGGGAGATGAACTGGCTGCGGTTGCCTTTGGCCGCAACGCGGTCCAGAACCGCGAGCGTCTTGTCCGGCAAAACGATGTTTATGCGCTTACTCATCGGCCTTCTGAAGTATACACACCTTAGTTGTGGATGTCAAACGGGCAATTTCGGGCCAACCCCTGGTCAGCACGGAACCGCGGGGGTCGCGCGGCCGGGAGGCAGACACGCAATCATCCCATTACCACTTCCACCCGGTGGACGCTTCCGGCGGGCTGCGGGGGGATCGGACCCGTCTGTGAGTGGCCGTCGAGCGTGACGCTTTGGACGCCCTTCTCGACGGCGTTGGGATTTGTGACCGTGATGTGGAAGGTGGCGCCACGCCACTGCCGCGTTACCTGAAACTGTTTCCACCCGGCGGGAATGCATGGGTCGATCACCATTCCGTCGAAGTTCAGACGGATGCCCAGGATCCAGCGCGTGGCGGCCGTATAGTTCCAGCCTCCGCTGCCGGTGAGCCACGGGTGGCGGGCGCGGCCGTACGCCGTGTGGTCGCGGCCCATCACGAACTGGCAGTAGGAGTAAGGTTCGGCTTCGCGAATTTCGATCTGGTCGTTCTGGTTGTAAGGGAGCAGGGAATCGTAGAACTTCATGGCTTGGGCGCCGCGGCCCAGCTTGCACTCGGCGATCACGGCCCAGGGATTGGGGTGGCTGAAGATGGCGGCGTTTTCCTTGATGCCTTTGTAAACGCGGGCCACGAAGCCAATGTCGTCATTGGGCTTGGAGAAGGCCGGCCACAAGAGATGAATGCCGTAGGGCGAGTAGAGATACCGGTCGACGGCGTCCATCGCGGAGCGCGCGCGTTCCGGTGATGCGGCATCCGAAACCACCGCCCAGGTGTTGCTCTCGATGAAGATTTTGCCTTCGCCGCTCGAACGCGTGCCGATCTTGACGCCTTTGGCGGTGATGCCGCGAATGTACCACTCGCCGTCCCATAGCTCTCTTTCACAAGCGGCTTTCACTTTTTCCGCGAGCAGGCAGTAGCGGCGGGCGTCTTCCGGGCGGCCGAGATATTCGGCGGCTTCGACGAACGCGCGGAGGGCCCAGTGATGCAGGAAGGACACCATGGCGCTTTCGCCGCCGCCGAGATTGAGACAGTCGTTCCAATCCGCGCGGAGACCTTTGCAGATGCCGGTGGGACCAACTTGTTCGGCGGAAAAATCCAGGGCGCGTTTGAGGTGGTCGTAAACGGTGGCCTCGCCAGTGTCGGCGAACGGGACAATCTGATCGAAAAGCGCGAGGTCGCCGGTTTCCTTCACGTATTCGCAAACCGAGGCGACCAGCCAGAGGGCATCGTCGGAACAGACGTCGGCCAGGCCATGGATGAGGCTCTGGCGATCGGGCGTCGGCGTGACGGTGGGCGATTTGAACTTGGGGGCCTTCTGTCTTTCCGGATCGAACCAGTCGGGATCGAATAGATGCAGGCCGTAGCCCTGGCTTACCTGGCCCTGCATCAATTCGATGATTCGCTGGTGGCACTTGGCGGGGTTGGTGTGGACCACGCTCATGATGTCCTGAGAGGTGTCGCGATAGCCCAGGCCGGTGCGGCCGCCGACTTCGACGAATGACGCGAAGCGCGACCAGACCACGCAGGTTTCCGCCTGGTAGAGAGTCCAGGTGTTGATCATGGTGTCGAGGCCGGGGTGGGGCGTCCGGCATTGGAAGACGGCCAGCTTGTCTTGCCAATACCGGCGGAGAGCGTCGAAAGCCCGGTCGACGTTGGCGGGGATGGAATACTTGGCGCGGATTTCCCGGCCTTGGGCGCGCGGGCCAACGCCCAGCATGAAGATGACGCGGGCTTCTTCGCCGGGCGCAAGCGCCAGACGCTTGTGAAGCGCGCCGCAGTGATTGCCGCCCAGTTCCGTGCTGTTGCGGCACGCGCCCTGTTCCACGGCGATGGGGTTGGTCTCGGTGCGGTAAGGGCCCAGGAAACTGTCGCGCATGGAATCGAAGCTGTCGGGTTGGAAGCTGGCGGCGAAGTAGTGGAATGTCCAGGGCTGGTAGAAGAAGTCGTACTCGATGATGCCGTCTACGCAACTGGAGCCGCTCGCGTACAGGCTCATCTGGAGGTTCTGGTTGTCGATTTCGACGTGGTGGAAGGAAAACTCCAGGTATGAGAAGATGCTGAGGCTGCGCGGAGTGGATCCCGTGTTGCGGATGCGTACGTCCCAGAGCTCCACGTCATCACCGGGCGGGATGAAGATGGTCTGCTGAGCGTGCAGGTCCTGATAGTCGCAGGAGAACCTGGAATAGGAGAGACCGTGACGGCATTCGTACCGGGCGCGGGCCAGGTCTTTGCCGACGGGCTGCCAGGAGATGGACCAATACTCGCCGCTATGGTCGTCGCGAAGGTAGACGTAATGGCCGGGGCGATCGAGCGGAACGCCGTTGGGGCGGAAGCGGGTGACGCGCTGGTGCTCGGCGTGTTTGTAAAACGAATAGCCGCCGGCGTTGTGAGAGAGCACGGTACACAGGTTCTCGACACCGATGTAGTTGGTCCAGGAGACAGGGACGTCGGGACGCTCGATGACGTATTCGCGGGTGATGTTGTCAAAGTGGCCGTAGCGCATGGGGGTTCTCAAGCCTTCACAAACTGGCGGAGCCATTGGAGCAACTCGGCGGCTTTCCCGGGGCAATCGGCTTCGACGGCGAGGCGCAGGACGGGTTCGGTCCCGGAGAAACGGAGGAGTGCCCAGTTGTCGTTTTCGAGGTACAGCTTGGTGCCGTCCACTTGCGAGACGCGGACAACCGGGTAAGGCCCGATGTGAGTCACGGTGGCCTCGCGCAGGCGCCGCGGCACGGCGGCGCGCATTTCGGGCGTGGCGGGGATGCTCTCTTCGGCGTCGTAGAGGCGGCCGACAAGCTGATAGACGGTCTGGCGCAGTTCGGAGATCTTGCGGCCGGTTTTGGCGAGCATCTCAACAACCAGGGCGCAGGCAAAGATGCCATCCTTGCCGAGGATGTGGCCACGAATAGTGAGACCACCGGAAGATTCGCCGCCAAGCAAGGCGTCGTGCCCGGTCATGGCGGCAATTACGTGTTTGAAACCCACCGGAACTTCGCAGCAGACTTCGCCGAAGCGATGGGCCAGGCGGTCGAGCAGGTGGGTGGTGGAGAGATTGCGCACCACCGCGCCGCGCTCGCCGCGGACTTCGTGGAGATACCAGTAGAGCAGCAGGAGGACGTCGTTTACGGAGATATAGTCGCCGCGTTCGTCGACAATGGCGATGCGGTCGGCGTCGCCATCCATGGCGAGGCCCAGATGGCAGCCGTCATCGCGCATGGTGGCGGAAAGCAGGCGCAGGGCTTCGGCATCGGGAGCCGGCGAACGGCCGCCGAATAAAGGGTTGTGGCGCTCATGCAGGAAGGTGACGCGGCAACGGGCTTCCGTGAGGACGATCCCGAGAGTGAGCTGGCCGACGCCATACATCAGGTCGACGATGAGCTGGAGCCGGGCCTTGCGAATAGCCTGGAGATCGATCAAGGCTTCGACGGCATCCACGTATTCGTTGGTGAAATCGCGGCGCTGGACGAGGCCGGCCCGCAGGGCGGGTTCGAGATCGAGGGCGAAGACGTCGCCAACGGAAAGGGCGTTGGCCTCGGCTTCAATCGAGCTGGTCTCTTGATCGAGCAGCAGCGAGCCATCGGTCCGAAAAACCTTGAGGCCGTTCCATTCCGGCGGGTTGTGGCTGGCGGTGAAGGCCAGGCCATAGGCGGCGCGCTGCCGCGCGGTGGCGTAGGTGATGAGCGGAGTGGGCGCATCTTCGGTGAGCAGCGTGGCGGGGATCTGGTTGCCGGCGAAAACTTCGGCGGCGGCATCGGCGGCCTGGCGGGACAGAAATCGGCGGTCGAACCCGATCAGCACGCCGCTCGATTGCCGGCCGTGGCGGGCGATCTCATTGGCGAGCGCCTGCGCCAGCCGGCGGACGTTGAGCAGCGTGAAACCCTCGCCGATGAGGGCTCGCCAGCCACCGGTGCCGAAGGCGATTTGGTTCTGCTCTTCGCAGCGGTGCGCGGCAACATTGGATTGCAAGAGTTCAGACATACGCGGGTTGCTCCTCGGTCTGTGGTTGCATGGCGCGCCGTCCAATCGGAATCAAACGCGACAGGATGATTGCGGGAACGGACGAGATCAGCACCCATACAAAGAACTTCTGGTAGCCGAGCGCCATCTGGATTTTCCCGCTCACCGCTCCTGGAATCATGAGTCCGAGGTTCATCAGCGAATTGGCGAAGGCGTAGTGTGCCGTTTGGTATTTGCCGGGCGCGATTTCCTGCATCATCAGAAGCATCACGCCCACGAAGCCAAAGCCGTACCCGAACATCTCCACGCTCATGGCGGAAGCGATCAGCAAGTGGTTGGTGGGCAGCGCCGTGCTCAAGTACACATAGGACAGGTTGGGGAAGTTCATGGCGCAGATGAGCGGCAGCAGAGCGCGCCGCAGGCCGAGCCAGGATGTGAAGTATCCGCCCAGGAAGGTGCCGGCCAGAAACGCCAGGGTGCCGAAGGTGCCGTAGATGGTTCCGAACTGGTCCATGGTGAGGCCCAGGCCGCCGGCGGCGCGCTTGTCCACCAGGAAGAGAGGGCCGATGGTAACTACCTGACCCTCGCCGGCGCGATAAAGAAGGATAAAGAACAGCAGTAAATAAATGTTCGGCTTCTTGAGAAAGCTGACCAGCACATCCCAGAAAGTGGCGGCGATTTGGCGGAGGCTTCCAGAATGGCGGGCGGCGCCGCCGGTGGGCAGCGCGCGCGCGTGATACAGACTGAGCGCCAGGAGGATCAGCCCCATGGCGGCGAAGATAGCCATCCAGGCGTGCGGCACATCCATGCGCGCTTCGAGGAAGCCCGCCAGGATGATGAGGCCGCCTTGCGAGAACACACGCGCCACGCTGTAGAAGCCGCTCTGCCAGCCGGCGTAGGCGGCTTGCTCCCTGGCGGAGAGGCTGGCGATATAGAGGCCGTCGGCGGCGATGTCGTGAGTGGAAGAACAGAAGGCTACCACAGCGAAAAGGCCGATGGTGTACAGGAAATACCCCGGCAGGGGCAGGCACAGCGCGATCAAGCCGAGACTGACGCCGCCTAGGAACTGCAGCAGGACCACGAAATACTTCTTGGTCTTGAACATCTCCAGCAGCGGGCTCCACAGCGGCTTTAACGACCACGGGAGCAGCAGCAGTTTGGTATAGAGCGCGATAACATCGTTGGCCAAGCCGAGACGTTTGTAGAGGATGCCCGCGATTAGCGAAACGGCGAAGAAGGGAATGCCTTCCGCGAAATAGAGGGTTGGCACCCATGTGGCGGGAGGATTGCGGCGGGGATTTCCTTGATTAGTCATCGCACTGGGCTAGGGCCAGACTAAGGCGGAGAGCGGGACATGTCCAGTTCACAACGGTTGCGACGATGTTTGGTGCGGGCGGGAACTTAGCAGGAGCAGGAGCGGACGCAGCCTCGCGGTGACAGCCGCGGGGGTGCTTGCGGGACAACCGCACCGCCAGACACACCGACTATCTGATTGAATTCAGTAACGTTCGCTAGTGTAATGAACCTGCCGTAACCAAGCAGCAACCGTTGTGAACTGGACATTCCTTTGCAAGGGGCACAGTATGACCGAGAAGTTGTTGCTGTTGGGCAGGCAGCACTGGACGCGGGCGGCAAATTCGCCGCCGGGCGTGGAGAAGATCGGGAGCGCCCAAAATAACCTGTGGATGAAAGGGTCCGAGAGGCGTATATGAGAAGAAGCGAATTCCAGTCACGAACCCGGCTCGGGTTTGTACTTATTTTGGCTGTCGTGCTACTCACGGCGCTTGCGCAATCTGGTTTCGCGCAGGAGGCTACGGCGGCGATCACCGGCAGGATTTCAGATCCATCCGGCGCGGCCGTGGTGGGCGCCACGGTTACGGCCAGAGACGCGGACCGGGGCACCGTGTGGCAGGTCAAGACGAACGAGGAAGGCAATTACAACCTGCCGCGGTTGCCGATTGGGCGGTACGAAGTGCGTGTGGAGGCGACTGGTTTTCAGACGGCAGTGCATCAAGCGTTTGCGCTGGATTTGAACCAGACCGCCAAGATCGATATCGCACTGACGATCGGCCAGGTCTCCAGCACGGTGGAAGTGAAGGAGGCGGCGCCGGTTCTACAGACGCAGACTACCGAGATCGGCTCGATCATGCAGGCAACCGCCATCGCAAGTCTGCCGCTCGAAACGCGGAACTATCAACAATTGGCGCTGCTGGTTCCGGGATCCGTCACGATCAGCCCGGCATCGTTCAACACCGGCCTGAAGACGTTCAGCGCGGCGCGGCCGAACCTCAACGGCAACCGCGAGCAGGCCAATTACTACCTGCTGGACGGAGTGGAGAATACGGAATTCGTCGACAACAACGTGGCATTCTCACCCAACGTGGATGCAATCCAGGAGTTCAGCGTCATTACCAGCAATCCCAACGCGGAGTTCGGACAGTTCTTGGGCGGGGTGATCAACGTCAGTTTGAAGTCGGGAACCAACCAGTACCACGGCGTGGCTTTCGAGTACCTGCGTAACGACTTCTTCAACGCCAACGAATGGTCCAACAACTTTAATGGCCTGCCCAGGTCGCGCGAGCGGTGGAACGAGTACGGCGCCACGTTCGGCGGTCCGATCAAGAAGGATAAGTTGTTCTTCTTCGCCGACTATCAGGGATCGCGCTTCGATCTGCCCGCCACCTCCACTCCGAAAACTACTTTCACGGCACAGGAGGTCACGGGCAATCTTTCGGATTTGGGGCTAACGCTTCACTATCCGGGCACCACGGTGGTGATGCCGTCGAATCTCACGCAAGCCACCATCTGCGGGGCCGGCCAGAAGATGGGAGTGAACCCGTGCATCACCGGGATCAGCCCCACGGCGCTGAAGATCGCGGCCGCTTTGCCGAAGCCCGACCTTCCCGGTCTGACCAATGGGACCCTCAACAACCTGAACGATGTGGTGCAGAACTACGCCCACGGAAATCAGGGCGACATCAAGATGGATTGGTCGCCTAGCGAGAAGGACCGGCTGTTCGCGCGGTATTCGCAGCAACATATCGATAACCCCATCGTGAACAGCGAGGTGTTTCAGTACAGCGGCAACGGCAGCAACATGTTTCCGCTGCAATCGTCGGTGCTGGGCTACACGCGAATCGTGAGTTCGTCGCTGGTGAACGACCTGCGCCTCGGCATGAATTACTTCCCGGCCGAGGGAAATATCCAGGCCCTTGACACCACCACGGGTGCCGGGTTGGTCCCCGGGCAGCCCACGCAGTATCTGCCGGGCCTCTCATTTGCGAGCTCCAAGCTGGGCGGCCAGTTGAACGGCCCCTTCGCGTTCGGCACCACCGACGGGCCCGAGATCTTCCACCAAACTTCCATCCAGTTGTCGGATTCGGTCATTTGGACGAAAGGCGTTCACACGTTGCGCATGGGCTTCCAAGGGATTCGCTATCGCAACAATTACGTGCCAGCGACCAGCAGCGACGGCGCGGCGGGACAGATTTCCTTCAACGGGACTTACACGGGCTATTCCGAAGCCGACTTCTTCCTGGGCCTTCCGGCTTACATGGGGTATGGTCTGGGGTTCTCCGGCACGGTGGGCCAGCGCAACTCGGCGCTGGGCGCATTCGTGCAGGACGATTGGCGCATCAACAGCAAGCTCACTGTGAACTTCGGCGTCCGCTGGCAACTCTTCACGCCGATCTATGAAGTACACAACCGCATGACCAACTTCGGAATGTATTCCGGCCAGATCGAGCTTGCCGGACAAGACGGCAACAGCCGCGCCCTTTACAACCAGTACAACGGCATTGCCAACTTCCTGCCTCGCCTGGGACTGGCATACAGCTTTGATGGGAAGACAGTGCTGCGCGCGGCGTTCTCCCGATCGAGCTTCGAGGAAGGGACCGGCGAATTCAACCGGCTGGCCACCAACGCTCCCTGGAACGTGGACCTGGTGGGCCAGTGGGGCGGCGTCGGCTCAAACGGCGGCATTCCGGCAAGCCAGGTGACGCTGGACCAGGGCTTCGGAGCGCTCGGCGTCACCAGTGGATGCACAATTGCCAACGTGACTTCCGCGCCGGCGGCCTGCTTCGCCGGCGTCCGGCTGCACGCCACCGATCCGAACTACCGCCCGGCGGTTTCCAACGGGTGGAATCTTACTTTGCAGCGACAGATCACCAACAACCTGACGCTGCAGGGGGCTTATGTGGGCCAGCACACCGACCACATGGCGGCCATCTATAACATGGGGCAGAACGTGCTGCTGCCGAATGGGACGGCGATTCCGGGCCCGTACCTGGCCGGCAATCCGACGTTGAAGAACGATGGCACGGGCCAACAGCGGCTCAACACCAGCACGGCCATTCAGAACTACGACGCTCTGCAAGCCGTGGCGCAGGAACGTCTCGCCAAGGGGCTCAGCTTCCAGGTCAACTATACCTGGTCGAAGTGCCTGACCAATAACCAGGGCTACTACGGCCGGTATGGTAATGCCGCGGCGGCCCAGACCACGGCCGACGTTTCGTTCCAATCTTACGTTTACAACGTCGGGCTGGACTATGGCCTTTGCGATGCCGACGTGACTCAGTCCTTCAGCGGCTACATGAACTACGACCTGCCGTTCGGCCGCGGACGGTCATTCCTCAACAGCGTTTCGAAACCGGTGGACGCGGTGCTGGGCGGGTGGCATTTCGACTCGATCGTGACGCTGCACGGCGGTTTTCCGATCTCCATGATTCAGTTCGGCAGCGATCCGACCGGGGCATTCTTCCAGCCTCGCCCTGATTGCGATTCGCCTTCGATCGCGACTCCGTTCAAGAATTTCGTGGGCGGCGGCTACATTTGGTTTGACCCGACCACGATGTCGATTCCAGCGGCGGGCAAGCTGGGCAACTGCCCCATCTCGAGCGAGCGCGGTCCAGGATACAGGCAGATCGACATGAGCCTCTCGAAGACGTTCACGATCACGGAGAGTAAGTACCTGGTATTCAAGTTCGATATGATCAACGCCTTCAACACGCCGATCTTCGCCGTGAACGGTTACTCCACCGACGTCTTCCCCGGCGGCGGAATCGACAAGAGCCAGTACGGCGTGAATCCGACCTATACGGCGAGCATCCCGACCGGGGTTGTGAACACGTCAAACGGCGCGCGCAATTTGCAGTTCTCGCTGAAGTTCCATTTCTGACCCGGGTTCACAAACGGCAAGCAGACGGGGCGTTCCGGCTTGGGCCGTGAACGCCCCATTCTTTTTCCGCCGCGTTGTACAATTAACCAAGACACTGCAAGCCGGAGTGTCGGAATTGGCAGACGAACCGGACTCAAAATCCGGCGCACTTCACTGTGCGTGTGGGTTCAAGTCCCACCTCCGGCACCATGCTATCTCCTTCTGAATCATCAGCTTCTGGTTACCGCCCCTTTTCGCGTACCAATTATGCGCTGGGGTTCAAAAAAGGGGGTATCGGTGCTCACGCTCTACCGCCGGCAGATCTCGAAGTGCGACCACTCTAAGAAAAACGAGTGTGAAAAGGCGAAGCCGCGCGGCACGAAGGCCGACGAGAAGGACTCGTGCGGGTGTCCCATTTGGATTCAGGGAACGCGGGACGGGAAGCTGTGCATAGCGCGGTGGGATAATGATCGTCTATGTCTCCGTTTGCGTTGCCAATGCTGCCGCCCTTGCAATTGTTGGGTCTGTTACGACCTGAAAAGCCCTTCTATCAGGAGTGGGATTTCTGGGTGAGCGTGTTCACGCTGCTTCTGGCCAGCGCGACCCTATGGGTGGCAGCCGAAACTAGGCAAATGCGAAAGTCCAGCGACGAAACCATGGAGGAGATGAAGAAGCACGCCGCCGCTTCTGCAAATGCCGCTAAAGCAGCCGCCGATGCCACGAAAGCACTCGTCGAGGTAGGTCAAAGGCCATGGATATCCTTGAACACCATCAGCCCAGAATGCGAATTGCTCAGTGCGCGTCCGTGTATGTCCATAGGCATAACTCTCTTGAACAGCGGCAAGACACCAGCCCTAGAAATGGTCGCGCGAACCGATTACTACATAACGGCCGACCCGTTTCCAGAACATCCTGAGTATCTACATCCTTCACCCAACGCCCCAGCATATTGTCTGGCTCCCAGAATCGAGCGCGGCATGACGCGATTATTCACCCTGTCAGCCGAGGAAGCCGGCCGATTGGCGCAAGGCCAAGCGGTGCTGTACGCGTATGGGGATATTCGATACTCCGATGTCTTCGGCCATAGGCATACGACGCAGTGGTGTTCACAATACGACGCAACGCGCCAGAAATTTGTCGGCGGTCCGCACTATAACAATGTCGACTAAGCCTCTATCCAGCGGATCTTCGGCAGTTCAAGCCCCTGCTGGACCAGACCCAGGATGACGTAGACCAGGGCATGCCCTTCTGAATCCCTACATCTCCACACCGATCGCGCTGATCCTGACCGGCTATATCGACCAGCTTGAGCACAAGGACAACATCCCGACGTACCCGACCACCGGATCGGCCCGCCGCGAAATAGTTTCACGGGAACCTTCGCGGTTCCCGAGCTGGATACAGCTTTTTCGCGATGCTTTGGCCGCCCGACCTTTATCCTCGGTCTGATGGCCTTCATCGAGTTTGCGAGTGGATGGGAAGTTGAATCCTAACCCATGACCTTGGTTGCCATCGGTTCCATAACCAAAAGGAAGCTAGAATTGGGCAACATGAAAATGTTATCCAAGGAGAGGAGGGAGTTTGGTGCAATGAAATCACCTCAGGAGTTTGAAGACGAGTTCTTCCGGCTGGCGCGCATGTCACCGGATGAATGGAACCTCAACATCAACGAGCTGCAATTCCAGCTTGATTACCCGGCGAAGTACGCTAAGGAGCTCATCCTCAAGTGGACGATACCTACATTCCAGCGCGGAGCGCTGATTCAGGTGAAGGCATGGGATCTTTCCGAGAATCCCCAACGATGGAAGTGGTCAAGCGAATTCGAGCCGCCGGAGCGCCTATTCGGGGCAAATCACGGTGCTATCGTCGTCAGCCTCCGGGCCGAGGGACAGGAACTGGCGAAGAAAGCCAAGCTCGGGTTCTGATCTTGCGAGCCTCACGCGGCGGTATAATGGTGGCCCATGGACGCCACCTAGGCTAAACGATTCGTGTGGCTGATAGAGATTAAAGGTTCCCATAAATTACATACTGCCCTTGATAACGAGTTCAAGGAACCGCGGAAAAAGGCTCTGCGTGGGTCAGGCCGGTTAAGAGAAAATAGCTATTTTTGTTCACTTGGTTCGTTGTCGCTAGGGGAATCCGACGCCTTACCCGCGGCCTCTCCGCCCTGCTCGGACCGCGGGAGTGTCACATTGCGGTTTCGCGAGAGCATGACGCTTTCGCTGACTCGCCCTCTGATGCCAGCATGGAGGCTTCTGCGGTTCGGTTTGCTCGAAAATGAAACACCCAACTCACGAGCCATCAGCTTCAGATCCGGGATGCTCATCTGTTCTAACCGCTGTTCCAGCGCAGTGCTTCCTTCCTCCCGCGACACATCGGTCAGCTCTCGAAACAGTTCGAGGGCTTCGCCCGGGGAGATTGACGGATTCCCCGATCCCGTGTCCTTCGCTTTCGTAGCCGTCGTTTTCTGGATCTCCTTAACACCGAACGCCCGCTTGACGTGATGATCGATTTGATTAAGGCGCGTCGAAACCTCCCGCATGAGCTCGCGGATCTCGCGGAGCTCAGCGTTGAGGCGGGCGAGCTCCTCCTCGGGGGTGCGAAAGAAGTTTTCTGGGCTCATTGCAGGTATCCCATGATCTCGGTCCAGAGATCCTTGAATGGATCCACCAAAT
Source organism: Bryobacterales bacterium (assembly GCA_963842505.1). Classification (GTDB taxonomy): domain Bacteria; phylum Acidobacteriota; class Terriglobia; order Bryobacterales; family Bryobacteraceae; genus PALSA-129. Next base: position 158,147 of record CAWJGZ010000001.1, on the reverse strand, counting down.
CAAAGGGGACGCCACCCCCCGTGATCGCTCTCTTGATGCCGACTCGGTCGAGTATATACGCGTCGAAGAATTTCGCCTGAATCTGCTGCGCCTTCGCGGCTCTATCGCACACGTTCTTCACCTCACGCATATAGAACTGGGATTCTTTCGTCGGTTGACCGCCATAAGGTCTCGCCTTGTTCATGAAGACGCCGATCCGGGGCAGAGGAAAGGGCTCGATTCTCATTTTTAAACTGTTCAGGATCAGGTTCGTGCCTTTCGACGCAAAGAAATCTGGGTTCACCGGTATGAGGATCAAGTCACAACAGGCCAAGACGCTGTAGGACAGTAACGTAAAGGACGGTGGGCAATCGAAAAGAACGTAGTCGTAATCCGGCAATTGTTTCGCGCCTTGGATCTTTCCGAGCAGGCGCCGGATGAATTCTTTGACGCCGTCGCGGTCAAAGACCTCAAGCTCAAGCCAGTAGAGATCCTCAACCGATGGAACAAAATGTAGGTTCTCGGTAATCTTGTAGATGAAATCCCATCCGACCCCAAAATCAAATTTGGCGGCGTTGGGCTTCGTGAACTGGTCGAGAGCGTGGAAAATAGTCTTGTTCCGGGCAATTGCGGTGCCGTACCACTTCTGAAATTTTGGAAGGAGCTGACCCGTATCCTCATTTAACGCGATTGCCTGGGTTAACGACATTTGCGCATCAAGGTCGAAGATGAGAACCTTCGTATTCGCAAACGAAGACACTACGTCACCCAAGCACCACGTCACGGTCGTCTTCCCAACTCCGCCCTTGAAATTGATCGTTGCTATGGTCTTCGGAGATTGGTTCGCTGCCACGGCGATCGCCTCCTTACCTTCCTTGCAGCCGCTCCTTCATCTTAATCTTCCTGAAGGGCAATCGGTGCCACCAGGTGCTGGAAGTGGCCCGAGAAACGGCTATCGGGTGGTCCGTCGCGCGGGTCAGCACTTGCGCTCGCCGGGATCGTGTCGGTACGAGGGGCGACTCCGACCCTGTACATGATTTTGTACAGAGAATCCGCGAAAGGTGCGTACCGAGCGCACTCTGAGTAACAGAGAATCAATAACTTACGCGGATTGAGCGCAGGGGCGGTGTCCAAGTCCCACCTCCGGCACCAGCACTAAGTTCACTACAACAGAGGTTTAGAGGCAACTAAACCGGGGATGGCCGGCTGAACGCTCCGGGGTTCACGAACCAACACCAGCGTCGGCCGGCCCTTGTAGGTCGTCAGTTGCCACTCCCGGTAGCCGCATTTCTCGGCGACCCGAAGCGACGGGCGGTTCTCAGGGAAGATGATGCAGGAGGTCTGGGACGGTCCGAAGTGCGCATCACCCCACGCGATCGCGGCGCGAACCGCCTCGGTCGCATAACCTTTTCCGTGAGAGTGCGGGGCCAATACCCAACCGATTTCCGGCTTGCCGTCGAGCGACGGCTCAATCTCCCGCTTGTAATCGGCGAATCCGATCTCTCCCACAAAGCTGCCGGTGGCCTTTTCCTCAACCACCCAATAGCCGAAGCCGAGCAGGGCCCAATGGCCCACGTAACGCAGGAACTTGGTCCAGGCCTCTTCCTGGGTAAGGGGGCTGCCGCCGATGTGCCGCGTGACGTCGGCGTCGGCCCACATGGCTGCGCTGGCGCTGAAGTCGCCGAGGCGATGGCCCCGCAGTCTGAGGCGCTCGGTTTCGAGGACCGGAACTTCCACAGCGTTATAAGAAAGAAGATCAGGCATGGGGACATTCTACTGCGGAGCGGAGCGGGCTGCTTACGGCTGCACCGGCGCGCGCCGCCACGGTTCTTCATCGGCGCCGTGATTTCATACGGTCCCGGATGAGTGGGGAAGAATTCGAAGAGGTGCGGATTACGCCGATCGCAGCGGCGTCAGTTTCTGCTGCCTGAGCCACTGCAGGCGGCTCTGATACTCCTGGTAGAGCGTGCCGAAGCCGGCCCAGTAGTATCCCACGACGAACAACCCGAGGAAGGGAATCGCGAAGAAGTTGTAAGTCTCAATCGCGAAGCCGATCATTCCCATGAAGTAAGTCCCCACGGCGATTTCGGCATAGGGCAGCCAGCCGCTGCGCCGGCGGTATTTCTTGACTTCCAGGTTCACCGGGTGGTCGCCGATGGCGTACTTGGGCGTCCGCGCAAATGCCGTCTCCACACCGAAAAGCGCTTCCAAAACCGCGCGCGTGTTGATAATGGTAAGACCCACCCCCACGGCCATCAGCATGGGCAACAGCACCACCGATCGCTTCCAGCCCGTGGGATGCAGCTCGCGCTGGGCAATTACGTAAAATGCCGAGATGGACCAGAACGACGCCGCGATCAGAGGCAGGTCGATGAGGGCCATTTCCCAGGGTCCCATGTAGAAACGCACGATCATCACCGGCAGCATCAACGCCGAAACGACGATCATGAGGGGATAGGAAATATTCGGCGTGAGGTGCAGAAAGGCCTCGGCTTTGATGCGTTTGGATACGTCGGCTTTGAGGATCTGCGGCAGCAACTTCTTGGCCACCTGCGTCAGGCCCTTGGCCCAGCGCGATTGCTGCACCTGGAAGCCGTGAATCTCCACCGGCAGTTCGGACGGGCAATCCAGGCCCGGCAGGTATACGAAGCGCCAGCCCTTCAATTGGGCGCGATAACTCAGGTCGGAATCCTCGGTGAGGGTATCGTGCTGCCAGCCGCCCGCATCGTCGATCATCTTGATCCGCAGGATGCCCGCGGTTCCATTGAAGTTGAAGAAATATCCGGCGCGCGAGCGGGCGCCGTGCTCCAGGATGAAATGGCCGTCCAGCAGGATGGCTTCCACTTCGGTGAGGAAGTTGTAGTCCTTGTTGAGATAGCTCCAGCGTGTCTGCACCACGCCTACCTTGGGGTCGGCGAAGTAGTTCACGGTGCGCTGCAGAAAGTCGGAGGGCGGGCAGAAATCGGCATCGAACACGGCCACCAGTTCTCCGGTAGCGCTCTTGAGCCCTTCCTGCAGGGCGCCGGCTTTGTAGCCATGGCGGTTCGAGCGGTGGTGGTACTCGATGGGATGCCCCATGTTGCGGTAGCGCTCCACCAGCGCTTCAGCGAAGGGTCCGGTGTCGTCGGTGGAATCGTCCAGAACCTGAATCTGCAGCAGTTCCTTCGGATAGTCCATCTTGACGACGTCCTCGATCAAACGCTCCACCACGTACCGCTCGTTATAAAGAGGAAGTTGGATAGTGACCGGGGGAAGTTTTTCAAAACGGCGCTGCGAGGGCTCCTGGGTGGCCTTCTTGCGGTGCTTGAAATACGTGCGGATGATCTCGTAGCGATGAATCCCGTATACCGACAGGATCACCAGAACCGTAAAGTACGGGATCAGGATGGCCCAATCGAACCACGCCAGTTGGTGGATGCCCGCGAACGGCGTCTCGGCAAACATGCGCGAGAAGGTGTCCGCTCCCGGACGAGCGGCCAAAAGCGCCAGCGGTAAATGTATCGGCATACGGAGAACCGCCCGCCGCGAACAAACGAGTGTGGCGGAGAAACCGGCCCTGCAACGTATATCATGGTATCAAAATCCCATTCCGCCCGGGGGAAGCCCGCGGCGGCTGTCGCCGCTTTGTCAACGGAATCAAAAACTTAGAGGGCATCAGGCTCTGAGAGAAGCTGGCCACTTTGGTGTTCTGCCCGCGGCCGGTCTGGTCACCTGCGGAAGTCGAGTGACTTCGCTCGGAAGCAACTGGTGATCCGGCAGCCAGTCAATCGCCGTACGCACTGCACGCGGGGACCGCGCGGCGCGCCGGGTACCTAACCCTGTAAGAAGGGATTGACTTGTTTCTCCCGGCCGATGGTGGTGCTCTCGCCGTGCCCTGGGAACACCTCCGTCTCCTCAGGCAGCGGCAACAGCCTTTCGTGAATCGACCGCAGGATCTGCCGCGAGTCGCCGCCCGGCAGGTCGGTGCGGCCGATGCTGTCGCGGAACAGCGTATCGCCAGCCACCAGCTTGCTTTCCGAGGGAATCCATAAGCTGATGCTGCCCTGTGTGTGCCCGGGCGTGTGCAGAACGTGGAACTCGGTTGTCCCCACCACCAGCTTGCCACCATCCGTGGCGGGCGCATCGATTTCCACCGCGTCCGGTGTTTCGACCCCCAGCCAGCCGGCTTGCACATGCATCATTTCTTGCAGTTCGGCGTCGTCTGGATTCATGTAGACGGGCGCGCCGGTGGCCTTTTTCAGTTTCTGCGCACCGCCAATATGGTCGATGTGGGCATGCGTGATCACGATCGCCTTCACCTTCAGGCCGTGGCGCTTCAGCACTTCGAGAATGCGGCTGATTTCGTCTCCCGGATCCACCACCAGTGCTTCGCGCGTCTGCTCGTCCCCGAAGATCGAACAATTGCACTGCAACATCCCGACGGGAAGGATCTCATGGATCATATGCCGATTGTATACTCTAGAGCTATATGCCTGACGCGTTCTACGTGTTCATGCGCTGGCTGCACATCTCTTCGGCGGTGACGCTGGTCGGCGGCATGATCTTCGGCCGCTGGGTGATGATTCGCGCAGCCGGCGCGCTGGCGCCCGATGCCCGCGAAACTTTTCTTGACCGCGCCGCCGCTATTTACCAGCCGCTGGCCTTCACCGCCATGGGCGCGTTGCTGGTGTCCGGCATGTACAACCTGCTCACTATTCCCGGACACCGCCCGCTGTACCACGTGCTGCTGGGCGTCAAGCTCCTGCTGGCGATGCACGTCTTTTCGGTCGCCATCCTGATGGGCCGCCCGCACAACCCGCGGCGCCCGCGCATGATGGCGGGCGCGGCCATTTCCGGCCTGGCGATTATTGGAATCGCCGCCTATCTGCGCCACATCTTTTAGACATGAGCAAGGGCGATGAGGCGCTGCGCCAGGGCGCGGCCTGGCTGGACCTGGACGGGCGCGGCCGGATTGTGGCCCGCGGGCGCGACCGCGCGCGCCTGCTGCACGCCATCACCAGCAATGAAGTCAAGAAAATGGTTCCCGGCGACTCCTGCTACGCCTTCATCCTGAACCCACAGGGCCGCATTCAGGCGGATTTACAATTGCTGTGCCTGGCCGATCATTTCCTGATCGACACCGAACCGGAACTGCGCGAAAAGGTCCACCAACTCATCCGCCGCTATATCATCGCCGACCAGGTGGAGTTGGAAGATGTCACCGAGCGCACCGCTTCCATCGGCGTGGAAGGTCCGGTGGCGGCTTCGCTGCAGCTTCCGCCCGGCGAACACGCCACGGCGCCGTTCACAGTGACCGGCCAGCCTGGCTATCGCGTTTACTGCGCGGCGCAAGCCAAGCTGGAACTGGTGCGGCGGCTGGAAGGCGCGGGGGCCGTCGAGGCGAGCCCCGCGGACGCGCGCCTGGTGCGCATGGAAAACGGCAAGCCGCGCTACGGCGACGATATCCGCGACACATCGCTGCCGCAGGAAACCCAGCAGATGCATGCCGTCAGTTTCAACAAGGGCTGCTATCTGGGGCAGGAGATCGTCGAACGCATCCGCGCTCTGGGCCAGGTGCACAAGAAGCTGGAGCGGTTTGAACTGGAAGGTTCGGAGCCGCCAGCGCCCGGCACAAAGGTACAGAAGGAAGGCGCCGAGATGGAAGTGACTTCGGCGGTCTTTTCTCCGCACCTGGGGAAAGTGATTGCGCTGGGTTACGTAAGACGCTAGCCCAGGACCAGGCAAGGGCTAGGCAGGGACATTGCCCCGCATCCGTTCCAAAACTTCGTCCGGCACGTGCAGGTTGCCGTTGTGGCCGGTGCCCAGGGAAACTTCGGGCTTGATAGCGCCGTGGAAATCGGAGCCGCCAGTTACCAGCAGGCCATATTGTTTTGCCATGCCGAGATACATCTCCGTCTCAGCCGGGCCGTGATCGCTGTGGTATGCCTCGATGGCGTTCAGCCCGGCGGCGCACAGTTCGGGCATGATCGCCGGAAGATCGCCCGCCACGCGGATCGGGTGGGCCAGTGAGGCAATCCCTCCGGCATCGCGGATGTGCCGGACGCCCTCGGCAAATGACGGCTCGCGGCGGTACACGTAGGCTATGGCGGATTCATCCAGGTAGTCGTCAAACGCCTGCCGGATGCCGGATACGTAGCCCTTCTCCACCATGATTTCCGCGAAATGCGGCCGGCCCGTCATGCCGTGGCCGCGCGCTTCGGCCTCTTCGACGGTGATGTCAAAGCCCAACTCGCGCAGCCGGATGGCCAGGCGCCGGTTGCGTTCCCGGCGTGAGGCTTGCAACTCCAGCACCCATTCGCGGAATGCGCCGAGCCCGTCCGTGCCCAGGAAATAACCCAGCAGGTGTACGGAATGTCCGTACAGGCGGGTGGAAAGCTCGATGCCGCAGACCAGTTCGACGCCCGCCCGCGCCGCGGCCTCGCGCGCTCCGTCATAACCGGCAAAGGTGTCGTGATCGGTGATTCCGAGGATATCCACACCGGCGCGGACCGCTTCGGCGATCAGTTGTTGGGGCGAACAACTGCCATCGGATTCGTTGGTGTGGGAGTGCAGATCGATCACTGGAGACCCAAGCGTTCCAGTGTAGCCCAAATCGGGGGGAAGTCCAGCCCAGGTCAAGGAGGCCCGAGCGGGAGCCTTCTTCCCGCTCGGGCTGCCCAATGATCATACTTCCCCTGACGCCAGGGCCTCGCTTCACCGCCTACCACGCGTCTTTCTTCTTTTGCAGCGACCAGAGATAGTCGGCGATCCGATGGATGTCTTCGTCCGCCAGGACGTTCTTCCATGGAGGCATGTATAGCGGCGCGGCCGGCCTGGCCGCATTCTCGACGGGCGGCACTTTCCCGTTTTGGATGATCTTGATCACCTCTTCTTTGGTGTAGTCGTCCGAGGCGTGGAGAAGCGAAGGAACCTCGCCGCCCTGACTGTTGGGATTGGGCACTCCACCCTGCAGTTGCAAGCCGTGACAACCCACGCACCCGAATCGCGCGAAACTCTGCTTGCCGGCCTCGATCGCCGCATCTTGAGGTGTCAGCGGCTTGGCCCGCTGCGCCAGAATGGACTGCGCATCTTCGGCTGTGGCGTTCGCCATGAAAGTGATGATGGCCTTTCTGGCGTTGGTCTCCAGATCATAGGCTGGCATGATGCTCCCCGGATAGATCATCTGGGGGTTCACCAGTTGCTCGTCCAGCCAGCCGGTAGAGTGCTGTTTGGCGACTCCCGCCAGGTCGGGCCCGCTCTTGGCCCCCACTCCCGCGATGCTGTGACACGCGATGCAGTTCTTTTCGACGAACAACTCTCGTCCATAGCTGGCGCTGGGGATCAGCCGCACACTCGAGTAATAGGTTCCCATTTGTTCGCTGGTCAGCGACAACATGTAAAAGGTCAGCGCTCGCGCCTGCTCTTTCGTGAAATGGAAATTGGGCATGGGTGAGTTGCGCGATACGGCATTGGGGTCCAGGAAATGCCGCTCGAGCCACTCCGGAAACCGGCGGATGGCGCCCTCTTCGGTCAGGTCCGGACCGATCGTCCCCCCTACTCCGTTTAACTTGTGACATCCGCGGCACCCCTGCGTTTCGAACAGGCGCCGGCCTTCCGTCAACTCCGGCACTCCGGGGACTTCACCTTCTTTATGGCACCGCCCACAGGAGGCGCGGATGTATTCCTTGGGCAGCAGCGGCTCCTGCCAGTACGGTACCTTTCCGTGCGCGTTCTGTTTATCGGTGGCAAGCCCCTGCCCGCCGTGGCAAACGGTGCAGCCGAACTTGGCGGGGACGTGCGGCGCCAGATTGGCGTGAAAAGAGAACGGCTGCGGCGCATTCTTCATAGTCGGGTCTTCCACGCCAAGGTGGCAGGTGGTGCAGCGGTCGACGCGCTGCAAGCCGGGCAGAAGGTCCTGCCGGATCACCAGGGCTGCGTTCATCACGTCGCTCTTGGCCGCGGCGTTTGGTTCTCCCACGGCTTCGAGCCGGTGGAACTCCTGCTGGTACGCTTTCCACTCGGGGGTCCCGGCTTGCCAGATAGCCCCCAACATCAGAGCCAGCACGATCATGCTCAGCGCGAAAAAGAACTGTGGTAGTTTCCGTTCCATTTACTCGGCCCCCGTAATGTGGACCCATGGAGGCACCAACGCCCAGCCCGGACCGCGGAAGAATGTCCCCACGATGATCAGGACTACGTTGACTACCACGAAGAGCGTGAACGCCCGGATGGCCCACTTCCGATCGGCCGGCCGGCGGCTGGGATTCGAATCAAGGTAGGGAACGGCAACTAGCGCCAGGACGGCCAGTGCAGGCACAATTACGCCGCCCAGCAGGGCGGAGTGGCTGACCAGTTCCTGGAGGCCAAGAAAGTACCACGGAGCCTTCGCCGGGTTAGGCGTCTTCGCCGGATTGGCTAACTCCTCCAACGGCGCTTTCCAGAAGAGCGAAACCGCCATCACGGTAGTAACCGTTACCAGCAAAGCAATGCCCTCGCGGAAGAAGGCATACGGATAGGAAAAAACGGTGTCTTCCTCCTCCTCCATACTCACGGTCTCGAAGATAGGTTTGCCGGTCACCACCTCCATGAGGCCATAGGTCTTGTCCTTCGAAGCCGGAACCGCCGCCAGTGCAGCACTGGTGTCCGGTGCTCCGATGGTGACCAACTGCGCGGATTTGTCCTCCTGTAACTTCCAGACCGGCCGCGAGAGCCCTCCGTCCTTGCGGACCCGCCAGAAGTGCACCATGGTCAGCAGCGTCAGCAGCGCCGGCAGAACCGCGACGTGCAGCACGTAGAAGCGCAGTAGCGCCGACTCGCCGACGGTGTGGCCTCCCAGCAGCAACTCGCGAACGCGCGCGCCCACCAACGGAGCGTAGCTGCCGATGTTTGTGCCGACCGTGATGGCCCAGAAGGCAAGCTGGTCCCATGGCAGAAGATAACCCGTGAATGAAAGCCCCAATGTGAGCAGGAACAGCACCACCCCAATCACCCAGTTGAACTGTCGCGGCCGCTTGTAGGACCCCGTGTAAAAGACCCGGCACATGTGCAGGAAGACGCAAATCACCATCCCGTGAGCCGACCACCGGTGCATGTTGCGCAGAAAGCTCCCCAGATAAACCACAAACTGGAGGTCCTTCATGTCCTGGTATGCCTGCGGCGGATGCGGCCGATAGTAGAACATCAGCGCGACCCCCGTGGTAACCAGGACAAGGAAGAGGAAGAAGGTGATGAACCCCAGGTAGAACGTGTGCTTCACCTTGAGATTCTCTTTCTTCACCTTGGCGGGGTGAATGTGCAGCCACACGTTGAGGAAGACCAGCTCCGACTTCCCCTTGTCCGTGGACAGCGGGTCCCGCCGAACGATTGACTGCCAGGCATCTCGTATCGGATTCATGGTCACACCACCAGGCGATAACTTGTGGGGACAGTGTGGTCCTTATCCACCCTTAGTTGTCCATCGCGGGCCAAAGTCACCTCGAACCACTCGAGCGGCCTCGGCGCGGGTCCGTGTTGCACCGTGCCATCGGCGTTGAACACGCTGCCATGACACGGACAATGGAAGCGTTCATCGCTCTGGAAATACGCGACGGTGCAGCCGAGGTGGGTACAGACAGCGTTGGACACCGCGAAGCCCTTCTCGGGGTCGCGGAACACGAAGATTTTCTCTTCCGCCAGGAACGTGGGAGGGCCGTAAGAGAAATCCGCCGGGTCGCCAATCTTGAACGTCTGTGGCGGCTCGTAGAATACGCTCGGTGTCAGAAACCGGGCCACCGCTCCCAGGCTGACGCTGATCGCGGAGCACAGTGCGACCAGTCCGGCGCTGCCCCAACTCACAAAGGATCGTCGCTTCACCTTCACTCGAATACCTCCCGCTCCTGTTGCTCCAGGGCCTCCATGGTGATGGCATGAGTTGGGCACCGCTGGGCGCAGATCCCGCAGCGAATGCACTTCTCTTCGTTCTTGATAATGGCGCCCGCCTGGCCGGCGGGAAGCTCCGCGGCGGGCACGCCATAGCGGTTTCGAATCAGGGCGTCGTACCGCTCATCGCCTTGCACTTGGGCAAGGTCCACCAGCCGCAGGCAGTTTTCCGGACAAATATCCACGCATCCGGCGCACAGGATGCACTTCGAGCCGTCGAAAATCGTGTTGACCTGGCACTTCAGGCAGCGCAGCCCTTCCGCGCGACCTTGCGCCTCGTCGAATCCCAGTTCCACCTCGGCAATCCCGATACGCCGGTTGGCCGGCAGCACCGGCATGATCTGCCGCGGAATTCTCAGGAAGCCGCGCGGCATCTCCCAGTTGTTGAAGATGCGGAAGCGGCTCAGCACGGTCTTCGTGCTCTTCCCGTGGAAGTGGACATGGATCGACCGGGCCGCTCGATGCCCATTAGCCACAGCTTCCACCAGCACACGCGGTCCAAACGCCACGTCGCCGCCCGCGAAAACACCCGGAGCCGTCGTCATCAGGTTCTCGTCGATCTTGAGAATTCCGCGTGGCGTCACCTGCACCTCTTTGTTGCCACCCAGAAAGGACAGATCCGCCTGCTGTCCGATGGCGAGCACCACGGTGTCGCACGGGATCACCTTCTCCTCGTCGCTGAAGGCCGGGTTGAAGCGCCCGTTTTCGTCGAAGACCGAGACGCAGGCGCGCACCTTGAGTCCGGTCACCACGCCATCCGCGCCGACGATCTCCTTCGGCCCCCAACCGTTGTCCACGGCGATGCCTTCATGCTCCGCTTCTTGGACTTCGCTTTGCCATGCGGGCATCTGCTGGCGCGATTCCAGGCTCACCAGGCACACCTGCTCGGCGCCCGACCGCAGCGCCATGCGCGCTGCGTCCAAGGCAGGCTGCAAGCTCTCCGCGCCGGATTCCGCCGCGCCCGATTGCCACGATTCATGCACCAACCGCACCGCGGCGCGCGCCACATCGATGGCCACGTTGCCGCCGCCCACCACTGCCACCCGCTTGCCCAGTTCGATTTCGTAGCCCAGGTTGACGGTGATCAAAAAATCGATGCCGTTGTATACCCCCGCCAGGTGTGCGCCCGGAATGTTCAGTTCGCGGCCCTTGTTGAGGCCTGTCGCCAGCAGCACCGCGTCGAACCGGGAGCGCAGGTCGGAAAACGAAATGTCACGCCCCACAGTCACCCGCGTGTGCAGCGTCACCCCCGTGGCCAGGATGTTATCGACTTCCATCTTGATGATTTCCCGGGGAAGCCGGAAATGGGGAATGCCCAGGTAGAGCATTCCCCCGGGGACCGGCGCCGACTCGAAAACTTCTACCGAGTACCCCAACAGCGCCAGGTCGTGAGCGCAGGTCAGACCGCATACCCCCGCGCCCACAATCGCAACTTTTATACCGCGCTTCGGTACCGGCGTCAGGTGCTTGCGCGCCGGGTCGTGTCCGGCGCCCAGGTTGTGCCGCTCGGTGGCGTATCGTTTGAGCGCGCAGATGGCCAGGGGCTCGTCGATCTTGCCGCGCCGGCAAGCATCTTCGCAAGGGTGCGCACAGATTCGTCCCAGCACGTAAGCAAACGGATTCGGGGCGCGAGCCAGAAGATAGGCCTCTTCATCCTGGGATATCCCGATGGCCTGGACGTACCGCCCGCATTCCGTGTGGATGGGGCAGGCCGTGCGGCACGGAATGTTCCGGTTGAAGTACTCTTGGTCCGGCACCGTTACGCTATAGCGCATGGCGGCTTCCCGTTACTGCTTTTTCAGCTTCTCGATTTCTTCATCGCTCAGGGCCAGGAAAAAGGCCTTTGGGTTCTTGTCTTTTCGCTCGGTCTGATCGAAAACCAGGAAATCGAAGATCTGTTTTCCCTGGGCGTCGCTGATGCCGGAGTTGGGTTTGTGCATCATGCGTTTGACGTAGCGCTCCCATTCATCTCGCTTCATCATGGTGTTGATGGGCCGCGCGATGGTGTGGCACTTTGAGCACTTGGCGCTAAACAGCTTATAGGCCGCCTGCTGGGGAGCCGGATAGGCGCTTACGTCGATCTTGTCCGGCCCCTTATCCTGTGGAAGCACCACGTTGCTGGTCTGCGCCGCCAGTGCCAGGGGCGCCAGCATGATCATTCTCTGGATTAGTTTTTTCATGTCCGTCATTCCCTTACCACATCAACCGCAAATCGATATTGAAGTGCTTATCCGTGGTCACCAGGCCCGTAGTCGGGTCCTGATCGCGTTCGTTCCCGTAGGTGGCGCGCAACACCACGTTACCAAGTGCCGTGAGCGCTCTCTCGCTGCCGATGTTCCAGGCCTCTGAATAGTTCGACGGCCCGTTCGCGATGGTCTGCTTCAGGCGGTCGTACCGGGCCATCACGGCGAAGCCTCGCTGGAAGAAGTAATCCACTTCGGCGCGAAACCCGTTCGAAATGAAGTGCGTGAGTGGATTGCCTGGCTCGTCTTGCCAGTCGTCGTCGTCTCGGAGATAGCCGCCCAAGACGTCCAGCTTGTCGAAGAACAGATAATTGCCGAAGACCCCGTAACGCCTGATGGTGGGCCGGTACGTGAACTCGTCGGGGGATCCGGCGTTCTGCACCTGGTCCTTCGTGCCGCGGTAGGTCATGAACGTGACGCCGCCATCCGGACCGAACCAGTAATCGGCGTCGAGCCAGTAATCCTTGGAGTTCTTGGTGGAGTTAAACAGAATCTCGGTGCCATCGGCGTTCAGCCCGTTGGTGACTTTGCCCGAGATTGCAAACACCTGCTTGAAGTAGTTCGAAGCCCACGTGTATCCCACGTTGATCCCCACCGGGTGCTGGTCCAGCGAAAAGTTGGTCGGACTGGTGTTCTCCAGCAGGAGAGAAGGATCCGGGAACAGGTTGTAGAACATGGCTGCCCGCGTGCCTTCTCCCTCCTGCATGTGCATTTCGCCAACCTTGAAGAAATAGCTGCTGTTGGCGCGGCCTCCGGTGTAGGTCATCACGGCTTGTTCCAGGTCGGTGCTGCCGCCCTGATACAGTTCGAAATGAGTGAAATAGGAAAAGCCGGTGTCTGGCACCGCTCCACCTGAAAAAAGCGCGGCTTCATCCAGATTGAAGCTGGAGCTGGATGCCGGAGTGGCGCCGCTGCCCGCTGTCTTATCCACCGTGAAGCTGCCCTGGCCGATCACCGCCAGCGTATTGGTGATATTGAACTTGATGTCCTTGTCCAAAGCCGAAACCTTTGGCGCCGCCTTGGTCCCATCCATTTCGTCGGGTGGAAGCCGGTAGCCCAACCGCTTGAACATATAGCCGGTCTTATTCAGAGCCGGCGGAATGGTGTGGCAGGTGTAGCACTTCACCCCGAACTTTCGGGCGAAGGCTGGAATCGCCCGTGCCGGCTGGGGAGCCAAAACAAGGGCCACCAGGACCGGCACAACGGCCGGGAGCCAGAACTTACTGCGCGGTTGAGCCATGCCGCCGGAAAGGCACGCCGGTGACCAAATAAGGACTTCTTTTATCTCAATTGCTTAGAGATGTTCCAAACCCAATATGGGGAGCTGATTCCCCGTAACGATTGGTGAGCTGTGGAGTTTATTCCCCAGCCGAGGACTTCTACAAACACGGCCTTGATCTCACGGAACGAGTGGGATATCCGTCCGCTGGAAATCGGCGCCTTTGCAGAGCACCGGCTCGTGGCTCACCTTCGATGGTTAGCGGGAACCCCGAATTCGTCGTAGCCTACCAACTCATCATCCGAGCCGGCGCCGAGCACCGGCCGCGCCGCGCAAAGGTCGGAGATCTCACGAAGCTTCTCGATCCACTGCGGGTCAGGCCGTGCGCGTTGTTCCCGCTTCAAACGCTCCAGCAGCGCATGGCGAACCGCGTCGGTGAGCGTTTCTCCAGTCAGGTCGGCCACTTGGCGAGCCAGTTGGTAGACTTCCGGATCCTTAATATTGAGCGGCAAGCAATCCTCCAATCCTCCTTAGCATGCTCCAGTATTCCTCGCCCTGCTTAGCCCGACGCAAAAACCGCCGAGGTCTCATTCCCCAGCCTGCGGTTCCTTCTCCCGCTTCAACAGCGCGTAAAACGTCTTGCGATCCACGCCGGCCTCGCGCGCCGCGGCGCTGATGTTGCCGCCGCAACGCGCCAACAGCGTCTGGGCGTAAGAGATCTCGAAGCTCGCCAAGTACTGCTCCCGCGCCTCTTTCCAGGGAAGGCTGGAAAGATGGCAGGCCGCGCCGCTCGGCTGCAAATCGTCGGCCACGTCTTCTGGCTCCAGAACACCACCGGGATGAAGTGCCGTCAGCTTCTCCATCAGGTTCTTGAGCTGCCGGACATTGCCCGGCCAAGCCTTGCTGAGAAGGGCTTCATAGAAGCGAGGCGAAGCAGACAGGCTCTTACCGTAGCGCCGGGAGAATCGCTCCAGGAAGAAACGGGCCAGGTGAGGGATGTCTTCCGGCCTTTCGCGCAACGCGGGCAGCTTCACCGTGACCACTCCCAGCCGGTAGTAGAGTTCTTCGCGAAATGTGCCGGCCTTGATCTTCGCCGCCAGGTCCTGGTTCGTCGCGCACAGAATCCGGCAGTCCACGCGCACCGGCTCGAGGCCTCCCAATCGCCGCAGTTGGCGTTCCTCGACGAAGCGAAACAGGCGCGTTTGCAGTTCCACGCTCAGATCGCCTATTTCGTCCAGAAACAGCGTGCCGCCGTCGGCTGATTCGATCAGACCCTTCTTGGTGCGCTCCGCGCCGGTGAACGCCCCGCGCTCGTAACCGAACAACTCGCTCTCGATCAGCGAACCTGGCAGCGCACTGCACTCCACCGGCACGAACGGCCTGTTCTTACGCGGACTCTGGCTTTGAATGTAGCGGGCCATCACCTCCTTGCCTGTGCCGCTCTCCCCCAGAATCATGACAGTGGCATCGGTGGCGGCCGCCCGCCGCGCCTTTTCGGTCAATTCCAGCATGACGGCGCTGCGGCTCTGGGGATGGTCGCTTTCGCCGAGCGCCTCCAGCCTTCCTTTCAACCGGTCGACCTCCTGCGCCAATTCCGCGTGAGCCAGCGCCCGCTTCACCACCAGCAGAAGATCTTCGCGCTTGAACGGCTTCTGCAGGTAATCGAACGCTCCGTTGCGCATGGCCAGCACCGCACCCTCGACAGATCCGAACGCCGTGAAGAAAACGATCGGCACGCCCGGATGTGCCTCGTGCAGCCGCGCGAAGACCTCCTCGCCAGACATCCCAGGCATGCGCATGTCCAGCAACACCAGGTCGGGGCGCTTGGCGAGCGCGTCCGCCAGGCCCTTGACCGGATCCGCATACGCCGTTACGGTGGTCTCGGGGAACTTCAGCATGCGCTGAATGTTCTCGCCCATGGCCGGCTCGTCGTCTATTACGAAGATGCGATTCACGACGGATTGCCTCCGACAAACCAATGATAGGGCTGGCCCCGAGTAAAACGCGCCGGGGGCATCTCGACGACGAAACTGGCTCCGCCACCCCTCCTGTCTTCATACCACATGCGGCCGTCGTACATATCGAGGAGGCTGGCGCCGAGGAACAGCCCGAGCCCCAGCCGTTCTCGCCCCGGACTCTGGGAAATGAATGGCTCGAACAAGTGCTCCCGGATCCTCTCGGGAACACCCGGTCCATTGTCTTCGATTCTGAGGAGCACCTTGGCGCCCGCGGTGCGGTACGGTTCCAGGTGGATCCAAATGGTGGCGCCATCACGCCCTTTGAGCGCGTCCAGGGCGTTGCTCAGCAGACCGCGTACCACTCCGCTCACCACATGGCCGGGCAAGTTGACGCGAGGGACATTGGCGATTTCCTGAACCACTCGAACCCCCTGTTCACGCGCTGAAGGCAGGAACGCCGCTAGCGCCTCTTCCAACGCCTCGGACGGAGCCGAGGGAGCGAAGACCTCGCTCCCACGCTCGCGCCGCAACGCCTGCAAAAGTGTGCGCGCGATGTTTCCCATGTAGCGCATCTCTTTCAGCATCTGCTGCAGGTCGCTGCAGAGCGCGGCGTCCGTCTTCCGTTCCTCCAGCAGCACCTCAATGCGGCTGATCACGATCGCCAGCGGATTGTTAAATTCGTGCATGAAGCCGGCGGTGAATTGGCCCAGCAGCGTAAGTTGATGCGACAACCGGGCCTGCTGGTCGGCGGCCGACAGTTCCTCGCGCATTCTCGCCGTCCGATAGCGCACGGTCTGCAACTGCAGCTTCAGTTGTTCCGCCGCTTCACGGGCGTTTCGTGCCTCGCGGATCGCGCGATTTCGCCAGCGGCTCGAGATTAGGAGGGCCGGAAGCGGCGCCAGCAGACCCGCCACAACCACAATCACGAAGGTGGCCAGATTCGAAGGGAAAAGAAGCCATCGCAAAATCCCGCAAAGCGGCAAAACCCAAACCCCGCTGAGCCAGAGCAGATGGCGCTGCCAGCCATTCGGGCGGCCGGGCGTGTTGTTTCCGCGCTCCTCCTCGAGCATATAGGGCCGGATTGTTGCGATCCTGGCGCATTCTACCATGGAGCTTGCGAGACACTACCAGCTCAGCCAACGGACCACTCTGGTGTTGGCCGTGGATCTCGATGCCAATCGGGCGCTTGGCTTCCACTGAAATACAGCCGCTCTCCGCAGCAGCCGTCGCTTGCCCTTCACAACGGGTGCCAGCTCATCTCCACCTTGATCGGCACCTCGTTCTTCACCGGCACCGTCAGCAGCGACGGTGGTTCGATCCTGAAATCGGATAGCGTCGCGGGAATGGTTCCCGTGATCCGGATGTCGTTGCCATGCGCCTCCCGTCGGAACGTGATTTGTTTATAGTGCGCGGTCTGTCCGGCAAATTGGATCTCCAAGTCGCAGTGGATGGTTGCCGATGCGAGTTCACTCTCGGGCAGGGACACGCGCACCGTCACCATCGGGAACTGCCCGCCGCGCGTTACTTGCAGCATGTGAAGATCCCGGTTGCTGTCCTTCGAATCGAACGACTTCACCGGCACCGCGATCAGGAAATCGCATTGCCCCGCATGGCAAACGCCCTTGCCTCGCGCCTCGTGGCTCACCCCCACGCTCTCATGCAGCGGATGAGACACGTGATACGAAAGGGTCGATGGTCCGAGAATCCATTGGCTATCCGCTCCGAAAAGTGCGGCAGGCGCGAGGAGCAGGAAGACCGCCAGAATTCGCTGGTTCATGAAGTTCACCCTAGAACTTGATCACCACCGACAGCATGGCGGCCCCATACGCAATACCCGTCACCGCGCCCACCGCCCCATGCGCGCTGGCGAGACCGTGAACCTTTTCCCCGCGGCTTCGTTGATCATAAGCCAGCGCTCCCAGAATCGGCGTCAGGATCATCCCCGGCCCGTGAATCCATGCCAGGGCTTTGTGTACGCGGATAGGCCCGCGGGTTGTGGTCCCCGGTATTTTCGGCGCGAAGATCGCAAAGGAAGCGGTGGTCAAGTACATCCCCGCCGTCACCCCGCCCACGGCGGCATGGACTTCACGCCCGGATGCAGTGCTGTTTCTTCCGGCCGCGCCGTTGGAAAGGATCAGCGTAGCCGCCAAGGGGGCCAATGTGATCAGACCGAGCCTCTGATGGATCTTGAGCATGTGCGACCGCTTGTCGAGTCTCGCTTGTGCCGCGGCGCTTCCTGCGGTCTGATCCGGAGTGAATCCCAGATCCTTCAGCGAAGGCTCCTCTGGCTTCTGCTCGGACTCCAGTTTCCCGTCCACGGTAGCCGCGCCAGTTGCTGGAATGGTTGTCGAAGCAATCTCCAACGTTTGAAACCCCGTGGCCTCGATCTTCACGCGGTAGTTGCCTGGCGGCAGCGTGGCGAACCGATAAACTCCATCCGCCCCCGTGGTCGCCGTCTGCGTTTGGCCGCCGTCTGCATTCACCGCCGTGATCTTGGCATTCGCGACCGCCCCGCCCGACGCATCGGTAACCTTGCCCGTCAATGCCCCCGTTCCCGCCGTCTGGGCCACCAGTAACGGCGCCAATGTCACGAGCAGACAGACTGTAACGAGGCCGCGGACACCGGCATGCCAGCCGCCGAGTGTATCTCTCAACATCCTGCACCTCTTTCCTTTGTCCTGCACCAGGATATCCGTCAGAAGCTCCAGTTTGCTCTCGATTGTATCTTCCCTCTGTTCGAGCGCGAATGACCCGGTACGGAACGTTCCCGCCAAGACTTGGCCCGAACACTCCAACTAAAAGATGACATCAAAATCCGCCGTGAAGCGCCGCCCCCGCTGGCCGAAGAAGAGTCCAAACGCCGGATCGGCGACATTGTTGTGGAAGGCCTCGGGGTTGAAGTGGTTGGTGAGATTATAACCGCTCACCGACAGGCGCACCGTGTACTTCGGATTGACTTTGATGTCCTTGGAAATGCGCGAATCCACCGAGAGAAATCCGGGGAATCTTTGCGCATAGGGCACGCCGACAAAACTCTGGGCCGCGTCCGTCACGGCGTAAGGGAAGCCGCTGCGATATTCCACTATCGGCGCCACGCGGAAACCCGCCGGAAGCTGCAACATTCCCCAGGCGAGAAATCGATTCGGCAAATCGGCCGGCAAACTGCCGAATTGATTGGGGCGAATGATCGGCGCCGGGAAGTTGCCCAGGTAATTGGCGAAATCGTTCAAGTCGCCCCGCGCCGCTGAACGCACGTAGGAGAAGAACAATTGACGTTTGTCATTCAGTCGCACGCGCGCCGTAACCTCGAACTGGTGATATCGCGATTGCCCGGTTCCCGACAGCAGGTTCACGCCCACGCCGCCGTTGCCTGCACTCGGCGCCACCGGATTCAGAATCGGCAGACCATCTGATTGCTTCAGCGTGTAGCCGATCCGCAGTCTTAAATGTTCCGAAAGCGGCTGCTCAATCTGGACGTTGCCCGTAGCGGTGCGCGGAGAGAAATTCCCCGCGGCTGGCTCCTGGAACACGAAGGGAAACTCCGTGTTTGCGGTAGCCAATTGGTTCAGATACAGCCACGGGCCGCCCGTAATCTGTCCGCCCGGCCCAAACATTGTGATGGTCTCATTCGGGTAGCGGTCAAACGAGTAGACATTCAAAGGCACGCGGTCGTAGAACCATCCGAATCCGGCGCGCACAATGGTGCCCGCATGGGCGAATGGTGTCCACGCAATGCCCGCCCGCGGCGCTACCCGCAGGCTCTCCGACAACACCTGCGATTCCGCGCGTATTCCCAGATCCAGCGCCAGCCGGGGTGTCACCATCCAGTGATCCTGTGCGAAGAAGGCGTACTCGGTGTCCGAAGTCCGGAATGGCTGCGCGCCGGAAAACGTGATCCGTTCCAACAACTGGCTGGACGAATTCAGAATGTTGATGGGCCGTTCGATTACGTCTCCGTTGTCGATACTCTCCGCAACGTAGGCGGCCGCCTTGAAATTGTGCGTGCCCATCCAGTTCACGGTGGCGAAGGTGTAAGTGGGTGACCAACTGATTCGCGAAGCCTGACGGCTTTGCTGCGCGAAATAGTTCCCGCTATTGCCGGCCGGCGTGATAGTCAGATCCTGTGTGCCTTGGCCCCAGACTCGCGCGTCAAAGCGCGTCGCCGAAATCGTGTTGTCCAGCAAACCGCTGCCCAAGGTCAGCTTGTCCCCTATAGTGACTGTGTAGTTATCGGTGCTGGCGTCCGGCGAGGTCGTCTGCGGATTGAAATAGTTCATGTTCACGTACTGCATGCGTTGCGGCGCCACGTGAACCGTAGCTGTGACCAGTTGCTTCTGGGACACAATCCAGTCCAGTTGTAAGAATGAGTTGATGCCTTCCTGCTTCTTCTGATTGAAAGGGAAAGGAAGCTCGTAGACCTCGATTTTTCGAACTGTGAATTCCAACCCTGCCGAAAAATACAACTTCCCCGGAATTACCGGCCCTTCCAGATTGAGTCGCGGCGTGGCGTCCCGCAGCCCGCGCAAATGATAACTACGAATGATGAAGTCGGGGAACGGATCGTTCAGCTCCCACTTCCATTGCTCGCCGCCGCGCCGCGTCTCCACTGAAACCAGCCCGGCCGAGAAGTTTCCATACTCCGCCAGAAAAGGCGTCTGGTAGACATTCATCGTCTGGACGATGTCGATGGGTATCGTCAATCCGAATTGTCCGGTCGCCGGGTCCGTAACATCCGCCGAATTGACGATCAGTGCGCTCCTGTGTTCGCCGGCGGCCGAAATGTTCAAGCCGCCTCCCGGCGAGCGGACCACGCCCGGCAGCAACGGCAACGCATCCGCCACGGTAGCCGGGCGCCCCGGAAGCTCCCGGACGGTCTGCGCCGGGATCTCATTCGGCACGGAGGCCCCCTGCTCTAACGGCGCAGCCGTTCCCTTGACTTCGACGCTGTCCTTCACGAGTGCCGGCGCCAGCGTCAACTCGACCGAGGCCGGCAATTCGAGGCTGCCCTTCCGGGCAGACTCGAATCCGTTTCTGGAGGCAATGAGTTCGTAGATCGCCGGCTTCAGTTCCCGGAACGAGGCATGGCCCTTGTCATCCGTCTGTTGCGACGCGACAGTCACTCCACCTGTCTTTAATTCCACGAGAGCGCCCGCCACCGGCCGGTTGGATGAATCGACAACCGACACGTCGAGGCTGTTCACAACGCCCTGCCAAACCAGCAGTAGTGTGCCTAGCAGTATGGGGAGGGGCATCCAGTCAGCATCCGTTGGGCATTTGGCTCCATAGACGCAGATGCATTGGCGGGAGTTTCATTTTGAGCGCCATCGCGTCAAAAAGCCGATACCGATGACGAATAACGTTCGCCTGGAGCCCCCGCCAGCCGACCACAGCGTTTGTCCGGACCGGTGCCCTTGGCCGAGACTTTTTGGAGACAATTGGGTTGTATTATCGTGAACATATTGGACGCCGAGCTTTTGAGCGGCCTGGCCGCGGCTCCCATCGAAAAACACTGCATCACTAACCTCAGGGTCCTGAACGAGGCTTTCGACTATCCCAGGCCCAGCTCTTTTTCACGCGGATTGCGCATTGACCTCAATGGGTTGGCGATCCTGCTGATCTCCGGGACTGCCAGCATCGACGAATCCGGCCAGACCGTCCATATCGGCGATTTCCGCGCGCAAACGCGGCGCACGTTCGCGAACATCACCGGGCTGCTCGAGTCCGAAGGGGCTACCTGGAAAGATATCGTTCGGACCACCTGCTACTTGCGCGATATCGAACGGGATTATCCCGCGTTTAACGAGGAGCGCACGGCCTTTTACGCGCGCCAGGGGCTCGACCCGCTGCCGGCTTCGACCGGAATTCAAGCGATCCTCTGCCGGCCGGAATTGCTGATCGAAATTGAAGCGATAGCCATGTTTCGGACCGAACCCGAGCCATGAAACCTCTCTTCGTGTTGCTGTTCGCGACCGCGGCGTTGGCCGGCGACCGGCCATTCCTTGCTCCATTTGAAACGGCCGGCGAACCGGCGGCACACGGCAGAATCGATCAACTCGTGTTCGATGACTGGAAGCAGGTGGGCATCCAGCCGGCCCATCCCGCCTCCGACGAGGTCTTTCTCCGGCGCGCCTATTTGGACGCGATCGGCACGCTGCCGACCCCCGAGGAGGCCGCGAAATTCCTTGCCAGCCGCGACCCCGATAAGCGCGCCATGCTGATCGACCATCTGCTCGATCGCCCCGAGTTCGGGGACTACTGGGCCATGAAGTGGTGCGATTTGCTGCGCGTGAAATCCGAGTTTCCGATTAACCTCTGGCCCAACGCAGTGCAGGCGTATTACCACTGGATCCGGACCGCCATCCGCGACAACGTTCCCTACGACCGCTTCGTGCGCCAGATGCTGGTTTCGAACGGCAGCAATTTCCGCGTGCCGGAGGTCAACTTCTACCGGGCCGTCTCAAGCCGGGATCCGCAGGCCATCGCGCAGGCCGTGGCGCTGACGTTCATGGGAACGCGGACGGCCGCATGGCCCAAAGCGCGGCTGGACGGCATGGCGGCGTTTTTTTCGCAGATCGAGTACAAATCGACGGTGGAATGGAAAGAAGAGATCGTTTTCTTCGATCCCAACAAGAGCCGCCCCGCGGCCATTTTCCCCGATGGCAAACCCGCCCGTCTGCTCCCCAATCAGGACCCGCGCGCCGCATTCGCCGACTGGCTGCTGGCCGCGGACAATCCGTGGTTCGCGCGCAATGCCGTCAACCGCGTGTGGAGCTGGCTCATGGGGCGCGGGATCATCCACGAAGCGGACGACATCCGTCCCGACAACCCGCCCGCCAATCCAGAGCTGCTCCAGTACCTCGAACGCGAACTGGTGTCGGCGCATTACGATTTGAAGCACATTTACCGGCTGATCCTCAATTCGCAGGTGTATCAGCTCTCCTCCATTCCGCGGGACGGCAGTCCGGACGCCGCGGCGCATTTCGCGGCTTATCCGTTGCGCCGGCTGGATGCGGAAGCTCTGATCGACGCTATCTGCCAGATCACCGGGACGACCGAGGATTATTCCAGCCCGATCCCCGAGCCGTTCACGTTCCTGCCGGACGATCAGCGGTCGATCGCGCTGCCGGACGGGAGCATCAGCAGCTCCTTTCTCGAGATGTTCGGACGGCCGCCGCGCGACAGCGGCCTCGAATCGGAGCGCAACAACCTACCCACCACCGGGCAGCGGCTGCACCTGCTGAATTCCAGCCATATTCAACTCAAAATCCAGCAGAGCGCCACGCTGCGCTCGCTGGTTCAAGTTCAGCCCGGCGGCAAGCCGCGCGACCCGATCGACCGCGTGTACCTGGCGATTCTCTCGCGCTACCCGACGGATGACGAATTGAAGACCGTGAGTGCGTATTTTCAATCGGTCCAAGGCAATAAATGGCCCGCGGCAGTGGACCTGGCGTGGGCCTTGGTCAACAGTGCGGAGTTTCTATGTCGTCATTGAAAAGCATCCCGCCGCTGCGATTCTCCCGGCGGGATGCCCTGCGTTGCATGATCGGCGGCGGACTGCTAGCGGCCGGCGCCGATTTTCCGCTTCGCGCCGGAGCGTTTCCGGCCAAAGCCAAGTCGGTAATTCAAATCTGGATGTGGGGCGGACCCTCGCACCTGGATACGCTCGATCCCAAGCCGGCGGCCGGCTATGACTACTGCGGTCCGTTCGATAAGCCCATCCCCACTAAGACCGATGGCGTGCTGATCAACGAATTGCTTCCGCTGCTGGCGCAACAATCCGACAAGTATTCCCTCATCCGCAGCATGACGCACGGCATCTACGCCCATGAAACGGCTTCCTACGCGGTGCAGACCGGCAGGAAGCCGGGTGAGCGGCTGGTGTACCCGTGCGCCGGCGCGGTGGTCTCGCTGTTCAAAGGCGAGAACCGCATCGGGCCTCATTCCTCCGTACATCGTGCTCACGCAACCGCAGGGGCGCTTTTCCGAGAACGGCTTCCTGGGCGAGCGCTATCGGCCGTTCGCCACCGGTGGCGACCCGGCGCAGGCCCGCTTCGCGGTGGAAGGCGTGGTGGCCCAGGGCATCTCCGACAAGCGCCAGCGCGACCGCCGCGACTTGCTGCACCAGCTCAACACCCTCGGGAAGGCCATCGAGAACGACGGCCTCATCAAGACTTTGGATCAGACCGAGCAGCAGGCATACGAACTCATACTCGGCGACGCCGGCAAGGTGTTCGACCTGGCGCAGGAAAAGGACGAAGTGCGCGACCGGTATGGCCGCAACACCTTCGGCCAGTCCTGCCTGGCGGCGCGCCGTTTGGTGGAGCGCGGAGTTCCCTACATCACCATTAATTACCAGGGCTGGGACACGCACCGCCAGAATTTCCAGGTGATGCGCCAGAAACTGCCGCAGATGGATCGAGCGATGGCGACGCTGCTGCAGGATCTCTCCGAGCGCGGCCTGTTGGACAGCACGATTGTCTGGTGGAGCGGCGAATTCGGCCGAACGCCCAGAGTCATGTGGGAAGCGCCCTGGAACGGCGGGCGCAATCATTGGGGCGACTGTTTCTGCGCGCTGCTCGCCGGCGGCGGTTTCAAAGGCGGCCGCGTAGTGGGCGCGTCGGACGCCAGGGGCGAGCAGGTGAAGGACCGGCCGGTGTACCCGGCCGATCTGCTGGCCAGCATCTATCAGCAACTCGGTATCGATCCCGACGGCAAAATGCCCAACCCTCTGGGGTTGGACGTCACGGTCACCACCGGCGGGGCTGGCCGCCTCAAGGAGCTACTGTGATGTGGCGCGCCGTTCTGATGCTGGCGGTTCCCGCCGCCTTCGCCCAGAACATCCCGCACGTTGCCTATGTGCTCCCCGCCGGCGGCCGGCAGGGGACCACGGTGCAGGTCCAAATGGGTGGCCAGTTCCTGCCGAATGTGTCCGCGGCGTATGTCACCGGCGGCGGTGTCGAAGTCACCGTGGGCGAGTTCGCAAGGCCCATGAACGCCATGCAGGCAACCGAACTGCGCGACCGGATGCAGGAGTTGCAGAAGCAGCCGGCGAGCGCCGCGGTCCAGAACGAAATGGTGGACATCCGCGCCAAGCTCCTGCTGTTTAATCACAACCGGCTCATCAGCCCCGTGCTGGCCGAGACGCGCACGCTGCGCGTCACAATCGCGCCGGATGCGGAACCCGGCCGGCGCGAACTCCGGGTTCTCTTCGCCGCAAGGGCTCTCCAACCCGATCGTCTTCTGCATCGGCCAACTCCCGGAGGTCCAGAAAAAAGAGACCCTCGAGATCGTCCGGCCGGCCGCCAACCAGCCGGTCAACCAGATGCGCATTACCGAGCCGCGCACCAATATGGCGATCGAGCTGCCGGTGATTGTCAATGGCCGGATCAAGCCGCGCATCGGCACGTTGCAGCAACAGTCGCGCCAGGGTCAGCCGTTCACCCCGGGCGAAACCGATCGTTACCGCTTCCAGGCACATGCGGGCCAGAGCCTGGTGATCGCCGCCAGCGCGCGCGAATTGATCCCCTACCTGGCGGATGCGGTCCCCGGATGGTTTCAGGCGGTCCTGACGTTGTACGATTCCGAAGGGAAAGAAGCGGCTTATGACGATGACTACCGGTTCCATCCGGATCCGGTGATCCATTATGTGGTTCCCCGGAACGGAGAATACACGGTCGAGATCAAGGACGCCATCTACCGCGGCCGCGAAGATTTCGTCTATCGCCTGACCATCGGCGAGTTGCCGTTTGTCACCGACGTTTTTCCGCTGGGCGGCCGCGCCGGCGTCAAGACCAGCGTGGAGTTAGCCGGCTGGAACCTGCCGGCGAAGCGCACCACCATGGACCTTCGGGGCAAAGGGCCCGGCATGTATACGGCAGCCGGCTCGCTCCCGTTCCAGGCTGACACGCTGCCCGAGGTCCTGGAAAAAGAGCCTAATGACACCGCCGCGCATGCCCAACGGGTGAAGCTCCCGATCATCGTGAACGGGCGCGTCGACCGGCCGGACGACACGGATGTATTCCGCTTCGAAGGGCGGGCCGGTGATCGCATCGTGGCGGAAGTCTACGCGCGGCGTCTGGAGTCGCCCCTCGATTCGACCCTGAAGCTGACCGACGCCGCCGGCCGCCAACTGGCGTTCAACGACGATGAGGAAGACCAGAGCGCGGGTCTGGAAACGCACCACGCGGATTCCAGAATCATGCTCACCCTGCCGGCCAACGGCGCGTATTATCTCTATTTGGCCGACGCCCAGCACCGCGGCGGCCCGGAGTATGCCTACCGGCTGCGCATCAGCGCGCCGCGTCCGGATTTCGATCTGCGCATCACACCCTCGGCAATTAATACCGCCGGTGGGATGACGGTACCCGTCACCGTGCATGCCATTCGCAGGGACGGGTTTTCGGACGAGATTCGGCTGTCGCTCAAGAACGCTCCGAAGGGCATGACGCTTTCGGGCGCGGTGCTGCCGGCCGGCCAGGACCAGGTGCGGCTCACGCTTTCGGTTCCGGCGCAGCCGCAGCTCCAGCGCGAGCCGCTGAGCTTGCAGGTGGAGGGCCGGGCGACCATCCATGGAACCGAAGTAACGCGGCCGGCGCTTCCGGCGGAGAACATGATGCAGGCTTTCTATTACTGGCACCTGGTTCCCGCGCAGGATTTGAAAGTAGCCATCCGGCGCGGCAATACCTTCCGCACACCAGTCCAGGTGATGGCCCAACAGCCCTTGAAAATCCCCGCTGGCGGGACGGTCCGGTTGCCGGTCCAAGCAGTCCTTCCGGCGAACAATCTCATTGACAAGCTGGTCTACGAGTTGAGCGACCCGCCGGCGGGAGTCGAGTTGCGCGAAGCCACGCCCGGTCCGAACGGCGCCGAGATTGTGCTCGCCTGCGACCCCGCCAAAGCCAAAGCCGGCCAAAATGGAAACCTGATCATCACGATCTCCGGCGTGCGCAAGCCCACGGCGGATGGCCGCCCGCAGCCGAACCAGCAGCGGATTCCCCTGGGCTCGCTGCCGGCAGTGCCGTTCGAGATTGTGGCGCGCTGACGGAAGCGCTTTCTACAGCGCCCGAATTCTGTTACCGCACCACCGTCCGCAACAGCGCGCTGAGCCCGTTCCACAGAATCTGGACCCCGATACACACCAGGATGAACGAAGACAGGCGGATGATCACATTCATGGCCGACTCGCCGAGCGTGCGCCCGATCCGTTCGGCGAACCGGCAGCTCAAGTAGATGGACGCCGCAATCAGGAGCGCGCCCAGCAACATCCCGGCGATCAGAGGCCACCGCCATTCCGAGCCTTCGGGCCGGTTGGCGCCCACCGTGATGGCCACCGAGATGGTGCCCGGTCCCACCGTCAGGGGCAGCGTTAAGGGATAGAATGCCTGACGGGAGTAGTCGGCCTCGTTACACTCCAGAGCATTCTTTTCCACGCTGCCGCCGTCGTTCGGCTGGCGCAGGAGCGTCCAGCCGGTTGAAATCACCACCAGCCCTCCGCCCACCTGCACTACCGGCAGCGAGATGCCGAAAAAGTGCAGGATGTGAGTGCCGATGAAGATCGAGGCCAGGATTAGAATCAGGCCATTCAGGGCGATCATCCTGGCCAGCACGGCTCGCCCGTTGCCGGACAGCCCGTGTGTCAACGAAAGGAAGATTGGCGTATTCCCAACCGGGTTGACGATCGGAAACAGCGCTCCGACAACCAGAAAAGTGTACTTTGCGAGATCGCTCAGCGCGCCGGGCATCATCGATCACTGTACACGAACCGCCGCTACTCCGCGCTGAGCTGCCGCCGGGTTCCCGCCATAGCCGGCTGTTTGCCTTTGCTATCATTGGTGGGTACCTGGTATGGCGCCTGCGCCCCCTAAACCCCAGATCCCGTGGATCACTCTGTCGTGGTTCGGCCTGCTGATAGCAGCGTGCTACGCGCCCGCTTTGTACTCGCTCGCCTCCGATTGGGTGGTGGATGCGGATATGGGGCACGGCTTTTTCGTGCCGGTCGTCGCGGCGTTCATCATCTGGCAAAAGCGCGAAGCGCTGCTGGCGATCGAACCCAAGCCGAACTTGTGGGGACTGGCGGTGGTGCTCCTGGGCGGAGCGCAACTGATTGCCGCCACCATGGGCGTGGAACTGTTTCTCGCGCGTATCGCCTTCGTCATCACTTTGATCGGTGTAATCTGGCTGCTGCGCGGAACCGAAACCCTCAAAATGCTGGCCTTCCCCTTGTTCCTGCTGTTCTTCATGGTTCCGATTCCCAGCATCGTCTACAACCGCATCACGTTCCCGCTTCAGTTGATCGCCAGCCGCCTGGCGGCCAATGCACTGGACCTGCTCAACATTCCGGTGATGCGGGACGGCAACATCCTGGAACTGCCGCACCAGACGCTTTCGGTGGTAGAGGCCTGCAGCGGCATCCGGTCCTTGCTCTCGCTGACTTTTCTTTCGCTGGTTTACGGATACTTTTTTGAGAAGCGGACATGGCTCCGGGTGGTGCTGTTTGCCGCGACCATTCCCATCGCCATCATCGCCAACGGGAGCCGCGTCACGTTTACCGGAATCATGACTCAGATTAAGCCCGAACTTGCCGAAGGCTTTTTCCACGAGTCCACCGGCTGGGTGATTTTCATCGTGGCGTTGATCATTCTGGTTCTGTTCCACCAACTGATCGTGGGCTGCGTGAATTTCGTGGCGGCCAAGAGGTCTCGCGCGTAAGCTTGCCGAAAGGCTGATACACCCCGCGGCTGGCGGTGGCGCTGTCTCAACCCAGGTAGTTGAACAGGCTCGAGTGCGGCATCTGCCCTTGCATCTCAAAAGCCGCCTGTAGCTGTGTGTTGCCTTGGGTCAGTTCCGTGGCTGCGCTGGTGATGTCGGCGTCTTCCGTTTGGCTGATCTGGGTTTGCAACTGAACGTTATAGTTATTGGCGAAAGATGTGGCATTCTGAATGCGGTCTTCGAGGTTGCCATAGAAAGCCTCGCTGGTATTCAGTTGCGCGGATGCCGACTTGAGCAGCGGAATCCCATTGGTGATTCCGGTGGTGTCGTTGTTCTGTAAAGCCTGATACAGCGAATTGAGGGCGTTAAAAACGTTGTCCTGGTTGGGTTCGCCGGTGGTGGGGTCGCTGTCGTCGAAAATCTGCTGAGCGGTCAGGGACGCCGGAAACGATCCACCCGCGGGGTCCTGGATCACGCGCGTGGAGACCGGATCGATCCCCTTCACTACGGGATTCGCGGCGCTCGCATCCCAAGTGTAAACCGGCAGATTATCCTGATCTCCGCTGAAAATGAAACGGCCCTGCACGGTGGTCTGGCTATAAGACACCATTTGCTGCTGAATGGCCTGGATTTGTTGCGCCATGGTGAGGCGGCCCGCGGCGTCCGTGGTGGCGGTGGCCCCCTGGCTGGCCAGGCTCAGCGCGGTGTCCATCAGTTGGATCGCCGAGCTGAGAGCATTGTCGGCGGCGTTGGTGTCGGTGGTCGCGAGCGTGAGATTGGACTGTACCTGGGTGTTTTGCTGCAGGTTGGCCCGCAGTTGCAGCAGCGTGGAGATCTGGTCGGGCGCGTCGGATGCGACGTTGATCTTCAAGCCGGAAGAGACTTGTTCGTTGGCGTCCGCGATGCTCTGCTGGATGCGATTCACGTTGGCGATAAACAGCGCCGATTCGGGATTGAGGGTGGTAATCATGACGGTCCTCAGGAGGTGACGACGAGCATGTCGATGGTGTCCGCCGACAACTGGTCCAGGAGGGTGATCAGTTTCGAGTTGGCTTCGTAGGCCTGCTGGAACTGCAGCAGAACCGCGGCTTGCGCGTCAAGCGACACGCCGGACACCTGCTGCCGCAGGTTCTGCGCCTGGGCCAGCGCCGATTGCTGTATTTGCTGGCTGTTGGTGGCCTCGTTCAGGCTGTTGCCGATGCTTGCCGCCATGTTGCCGTAGAATTCGGTATAACTGGCGCCGTCGATTTCCTCGCTGCCGGACTGTGGATCGGCCAGCGCCGCGAGCGCCAGCGGCACGCCGTTGGAAACCTCCGGCGGCCCGGTGGAAATGGCAGCCAACTGGCCCGCCGTGACGGTCGGGTCAACGGCCAGTGTCTGTGCCACATTGGTGGCGTTGGTAGTGTCGTAAGTGAAGAGCGGTACGCCGGCCACCGGAGGCGGCCCGTCGGAAATGTTGCCCTGCGTCAAAGCCTGGTTGACGCAGTCGGCGAACTGCTGCGCCATGGTGTTCAGCTCGCCGGCGCTATTGCCACTGCCCAGGTATTGGGGGAACACGGTATTGGCAAGATGCACCAGCGCGCCGAGCTGGCCGCTGGTGACCTGCGAGGTGATGTCGGCGCCGTCCGACGACAGAATGCTCATGGTAGGCGGCGCGTTGGGATTCGCCGACGTGGGATCCGCCGCCACGGGCTGAGCCTCGAGGGCATAGGTGGTGGCGCCCATCACCAGCGGGACCTGCCCGTTGACCAACACCGTGACCGCGCCGTCGGCCTGCTGGCTGGCGGTGAAGTTGACGTATTGCGACAATTGCTCCAGCGTGGAATTGATTTGCGCATCCAGGCCGGCATCCGGGGTCGCGTCGCGCATGGCCTGCGAGTTGTAACCGGCCAGTTGCCCCGCCAGTTGATTGATTTGGGCCACCGTTTGGTCGATCTGGCTGCTGTTGTTCTGCGCCGCCTGGGCCAGGCCGGTAGCGGTTTGCTGGAAGGCGCTGGCCAGGTCGGTCGCGCTGTTAATCACGGCTTGTTGGGTGTCGGTATCGTTGGGCGTCTGCGCCCAGGCCGAAAAACTGGAAAAAAGATTGTTGAGCGCGTACGGTATCCCGGAATTGCCCGAGACGTCGAACAGGGTTTCGAGCGCCGTGAAACTGGTGACGTTCTGCTGAGCCTGCCCCAACAGGACGTTCTGCTGGCGAACAGCCTGTTCGGCGTACTGGTCTCGCGAGCTGATCACATGCCCCACGCTCACTCCACCGGTTGATCCGTGACCCGGGTCGAACGCCATGGCGTCCAGGACCTGAGTCTGACTCGCATAACCGGGCGTTTGAGAGTTGGAGACGTTATTCTGGGTGACGTCGAGCGCTTGGTCGAAGGCTTCCAGTGCGGTGGCCGCCGAGCTGAGTGAAGACAGGATACTGACCATCGCGGTTTATCCCTGGCAGTGGAATGTTCCGCCGCGCGCCACCGGCGCGGGTTCGCCATCAGCCGTGTACCCGCCGCTCATCGCTCCGAGGATCCGTTCCCAACCCCGGTAGAAATCCGCCGCGCTTTCGAGCAACCGGCCGGCATGCCTCAACTCCGCCCGCAACTGGGAGGCCATGGTTCTGACATCCGGGCCTATCGCACCCCGGCGTATTCCGCGCCGGCAGTCATTCAGGCCGGAAACCGCCCGTTCCAGGGCACTTGAGCTAGCCGCCAGCGATTCCGGGCTGGGGGACTCCAACAGCCGGCAAGCCCGCTTCACTTCCGAGCGGGCCGCCGACAAATCCTTCGCCGTGTCCGCGGCCGGCATCTTAACTCATTCCGCTTCCTAGGGCTTCCGCGATCATGCCCTGGCTGGTCCGCACGGAATTCGGCCGGTAGTTGCCGCTTTGGTATTGCTGGGCCAGAGCTTGCACTTTGCTGGCCCGGTCCGTGCTATAAGAGGATACCGCGTGAGAGACGCGCGCCAATGTGCCCGACAGTTCCACTCGGTCACTCGAGGAATTCGCCGTACTAGCCTGGGAATTGCTTCCCCGGTCCGCCTTCTGGGTTTCTTGCGCCCGCCCGGATTCGCTCGCCGAGGGGCCCGTCAGATTCACATCATAAACTTTCATATGTGCATGCCACTCCTGCCGCTGTATTACATATCGGCATCTGCCTCTCTGCTCTTTAGCCGGAGTTCACGAAAGAAGGATCTGCTTCCTAAAGTTTTCGCAGCCACCGCCGATAGCTGGTTGTAACCGCCATGGAGGCCCCCAAACTTCTTTGGATTGCCACCGACCCGCCCCGTTCCGGGGAGGAATACTTCGCGCTTTCAACAACTTACGGCACTGAGTGGCTGCTCCCCGAAGCGGCCTTCGAGATCCTCCGCCGGAAGGACTTCGGCGCCATCGTCCTGAACTTCCCGGCGAGCGGCTGGACTCCCTGCGAACTTTTGGAAGCCGTTCAAAGACTGGCGCCGTCGATTCCCGTGCTGATTCGCGACCCCCACGCCTCGGTCTTCGATGCGGTCCGCCTAGCCCGGTTGGGAGTGTACCAATTCCTGGCTTCGGGCGAAGAGGCCGCCGCGCAGATCGAGCAGGCCATCGAGGAGCGCCGCACGCACGGCCTGGCCCGCCTGGCCGAACAGGTGGGGCGCGAAGACTGGGAGCGGCTGTTGATCGGCAATAGCCGTGAAATGCGCCAGGTCGGACACATTATCAGCCTGGTGGGCGGCCGGCGCTCGACCGTGCTGATCACCGGCGAAACCGGAACCGGCAAGGAACTCGCCGCCCGCGCCCTACACCTGGCCGGCGCCCGGCGCCGGGCGCCGTGGGTGGCTGTCAACTGCAGCGCGCTGCCGGAACATCTGCTGGAAGCCGAATTGTTCGGACATGTGCGGGGCGCATTTACGGGCGCGGTCCAGAACCGGGTCGGCCGGTTCGAAGAGGCTCAGGGAGGGACCCTATTCCTGGACGAAATCGGGGACTTGCCTTTGGATCTGCAAGCCAAACTGCTACGCGTGCTGCAGGAGCGGGAACTCCAGCGGCTCGGCAGCTCCGAGACGATTCGTCTGGATGTGCGTGTAGTGGCCGCCACCAATTGCGATCTGGCCGGGCGCATCGAACAGGGCAAATTCCGCGAAGACTTGTACTACCGGCTGAACGTGGTTCCGATTCACATGCCGCCGTTGCGCGAACGGCCGCGGGATATCGCGGTCATCGCGCCTTTCCTGGTGGAGAAGATCTGTAAGGCGGAAGGAATTGCGCCCAAGGTGCTCGCCCCGGAAGCCGTGGAGCGGCTGTCCGGCTACTCATGGCCCGGCAACGTGCGCCAACTCGAGAATTTCATCGCCATGGCGGTGGCCCTGAGTGGCGACCGCAATACGCTGGCGCCGGCCGACTTTGCGCTTCCCACCCCTTCGCGCCCGCACATGGAGACAGTCGATCCTCCGGTGATCTCGGTGCCCGATCAAGGCATGGACTACGAGCGCACTCTGGCGCAAATCGAGCGGAGCATCCTGGAGCAGGCCTTGCGTAAGACCGGTGGTAACAAGAAGGCCGCGGCGGAGATGTTGCGCCTCAAGCGCACCACCCTCGCCGCCAAAGTGCGCAGCCTGGAATCGGTTCTCGCATCCGCTTAGCTCTAATACCGTCAGCCAGCGCCAGTTAGATCATTCGCAGGTCAAACAAATATTAATGAACTTCCCAAACCGGGGGCCAGGACATTTCTATTTGGTCATCAATAATACACTTTCGCTGCCTCCAGAACATTCTTTCCCATTTTTTCTCTTGACAGTGGTATTTCCTTAGAGGCACAATTGGTCGGTCAAGTAATAGAAGATTTAGAGGTACTAATACTCTGATCTAACTTGTTATGGGCCTGGCAGTCTCTTCGGGCCGAATGGCTGCGAAGTGTCCGGGTCCATCTTACGAGGAGTTACACCATGACAATTCGACACCTCGCGGCACTGGCCCTGCTTGCCTTGCTGGGAAATCTCTCTCTTCTCTTCGCTCAACTGCCGCCGGTGCCCGGCGCGGTGCGGGGAGCCGTGCATGATGACAGAGGCCAACCGGTCGCCGGCGCCCACGTGTACATCAGCCAGGCCTTGCCGGCGAGTGTTGCACTCCCCGGTGGCCCGCCGATCCTCACCGGACCGCAAGTGACCAGCGCCAAAACCGATACAAACGCCCAGTTCGTGGCCTTTCTCAAACCGGGTAACTACCTCGCCTGTGCGCAGACGTCTACGTCCGGATTAGTGAACCAATGCGACTGGGCCGTATCAGCCAACGCGTTCACCGTCGCGAGCAATCAGACCGCCAACAACGTGAGCATCGTACTCGCGCACGGCGCCGTGATTCCCATCCATATCGACGACCCCTTGCAACTGCTCGCGCCGGCGGCGACGGCCATCGACCCGGCGTGCCGCTTCCAGATCTACACGGCCAAGGGCGCCCATTTTGATGCCCCGATCGTGGCCCGCAGCGCCACCAGCCGCGATTATTCGATCACTATTCCGTACGGCGCGCCGGTTACGCTCCGCGTGCTCAGCCCGCACTTGGCCGTGAACGACAATACCGGCAAACCCGCCGCCACAGCGGGGGTAAGCACAAATGTCCCGGTTGGCTCCATTGTCACGACGTTGACCTACACCGTGGCGGGGATCAAGCCCTAGATGAAGAGGATGCAAGTGATCATGTCCAAGCGCACGAACATCAACCGTATCCTTACTCGCGTGGCGGGCGTCGCACTCCTTGGCTTCTCAATGGCGGCGCACGCCCAGACGCTTCCGGCCTTTTTTAATGGAACAACCTGCTGGAGTGAACCCCGTCGGTGAGACAAGGTAAAAGGTGACAGGTTGCCGTTCGCTGGTTTTCCGTAGCCAGCGGAAAAAATCTGTTGCTGACTGATGATACCTGAGCCGGGCGGGATAGGGCAATGCTGGGAAGCAACCCGAGCGACCGTCTCAGCGTCCGGAATGGCCCAGGGGGCGGTAGCGCCGCCCCCCTTCGTGAACCATTCTGGCTGAGAAAAAGCGATAAATCCCGGGGGTTTGGGGGCAGAGCCCCAATACAGAATGTCCTCTTCATTGTGGGCCTCCGGTCCCCGCGGCGGCTTCGAACTCCTCCGGCGGCCTGTAGCCCAGTGCGGAGTGCAGCCGTTTTCGGTTGTAGACCTCCTCAATGAAGCGCCGCATGGAGACGCGCGCTTCGTCCTGGTCGCGGTACTGATGGAGGTAGACCTCTTCGGATTTTAGGGTCTTCATAAAGGATTCCGCCTTGGCGTTGTCGTAGGGCGTGCCAGCGCGGCTCATACTGATCACGAACCCGTGATCCAGTAATCTGCCAACGTAGTCCGGACAGCAGTACTGCACCCCTTGATCGGAGTGGTGGACGATCCCGGGTTCGATCGCCCGGTCGGCCAACGCCCGGTCGAGCGCCTGCAAGGGGAGACTGGCCTGTAACGTGGGCCCTAACTCCCAACCCACCACTCGCCGTGAGTAGGCGTCGAGCACAACCGCCAGATAGACGAACTCCTCACTGAGCCGGATATAAGTGATGTCGGCAACCCAGAGTTGGTTGATACCCGTGAGCGCCAGGCGGCCGGCCAAGTTGGGGTACCGCACGAAGCCGTGCCGCGATTCCGTCGTCAGCACAAATTTCTTGTGACGCACGCTGAGTAGATTGTCTTCGCGAAGCCATCCCGCCACGCATTTGTGGTTGACTACGAACCCCTGGCGGTGCAACTCCGCCGTGACTCTCCGGTACCCGTAGCAGCGGTGAGCCAAGGCCACGCGCTGGATCCGGTCCCGCAGTTCGGTCTCGGCTTGGCGGGGACTGTGAGCACCGAACTCACGATAGAACCCGGCCCGGCTCACCTGGCCCGCCGCGCACAACGCGGCAATGCTGCCATCGCCTTCAAGCGGCATCATGCGTCGGATCTCCCGGTAGATGCCTTCGCGCCAAGCTTGTTGTTGTTCTGGCGCAAACCCTCTACACGCTTGAAGGCTCGCTGCAAAAAATCAATCAGCAGCGCTTGCCGCCCCACCTTGCGTTCCAGCTCGGCAATCTGCCGCGCCGCGTTTTCGCGCACCCGGCGTTGGCGTTCCTCGACGCCCAAGCGTTCCCGGCCAGGCCGGCGTTCCAGTGCCGGTATCCCCCGTTGGCGAAACCTCTCTCGCCACTCGTAGAACAGCTTTCGGCGCACTCCCAGTTCCCGGCTCAGCGCCGATACGCACTCTCCCGCCTCCATCCGTTCTACTGCCTGGAGTTTGAACTCGGGGGGATGGACCACATGCTTGCCACCGCCGCCTTTCTTCCTCTTTGCCATGACACTCCCTCCATTCAATTCAGAGTGTCACTTTTTACGCTGTCTCAATTTTGGGGTTCACTCCACTGCTGTGTCACGGATAGCGCGGGCACCTGGCACCAGTTGACGTTCCCCGGCGGGACGCTCTTCGGCAATTTCACTTACACTTGGAACAGTGGATGGTACACCACCCATGAAGACCTTGGGTCCGAATTTGTCATGGATGCCAATGACGGCGTCGGCGGCGTCTACATGTATGACTTCGGGAGCAGTAGCTGGTTCTACACCGGCCCTTTGGACTTCGCGTTCCTCTACGATTTCAACTCATACATCAATGCCTGGCTTTGGTATCTCCCGGACCCGCTCCGGCCGGGTCACTACACATCAAACCCGCGCGAGTTTCACGATATGACCACCGGCCAAACCTATCAGTTGGGCAGCGGTGGCGCTGGAACCACCATACCGCCGGATACGCCGGCTGCAAACTCCGTGAGCATCACCGGAGGCTCGAATTACGGCGCCAGCAGCGGCACCGCCGCTCCCAACACGCCGTTGACCTTCACCTTCGCCTATCACGACACTCCCAACGGAGCCTTGGGTATCCAGTATGTTGAGGTGGCGCTGACCGGCGGTGAATACCCGGCTTGCGATATGGAGTGGGGGCCGCAATTCACGCTGGCTTTGACCGACTACATCCTGGGCGTCTACGGGGTTCAGGCTACCGGCAATCCCCCGGCGGTGAGCGATGGCTATTGCACAGTCTCTTCGCCATCCATTACATACTCGTCTACCGATTCCACGCTTGCCTGGGTCACGTTCAATCTCACTTTCACCGGGTTGCCACCGGCCTCGTACCAGGTATCGACCCGCATAACCGATTCAGATGGGACGAGCAATTGGGGAACCGTGGGGAGTTGGACGGAGCCCGCAACCCAAGCGCTTACTCCTCCGCCTTCGTCGAGCTACCAACTCGACAGCGTGCCGTACACGGAAACCGTGTTCTTCAATCCACGACCAACAGGCGATACGCTGGCTGTTACGCAGACTCCAGCCCCGGTCACAAGCCGTGGAAATGCCTACCAGTTTTCGACGCTTAATGGCAGCTTGCCCACGCAGTTCATCGAAGCTCCTCCGCAGGGGCAGCAAGGCGGGAACGGGTGTCCCTGGACATGCTCGGGTGGCTCCTGTTCAAGCCCTGTGCCGGTCGGCCAGCCGCAGCCCAAGCCGGTGATCAGTTCGGTAACCCTCGACGCAGCCGAACAGGTTCTGGCGGTCCTGTACCCTGGTGTGCCGACAACGATCTATATCAACGGATCGAGCTTCGGAAACGCCGCGGGTTTTGCGCAATTCTGCACCGCTGGAGGCACCCCATGTAACTTCAGCACCGTCGTAGGGTATCTACAGACGCCTGTTTCCTGGAGCAACAGCCAGATTGTGGAAACCGTGACGCTCGATCCGGCGACCCCGCTGGGCGCTTGGCTGATATACCTAAGCGTGCCATTCTGGATATCTGGCTCCGATTATGCGAACCCATCGATGGGAAATCTGGAGGTAGATGCGCCGCCGCCGGGTCCTGCCTACATGTTGGTGCTAAATGACGTCACCGACAACTGCACCGGCTGTTCGACGACGGCAAGGAGGACCTTCGACTTCCAAGTCATGCTCGCCTCCGGGCAACCGTGGAGCGGTCCCACCGGAACCGGAGGCACGATGTGCGAGAACCTCACGCACGGAACGACTACCTGCACACCAGGGACATACGCGAGCACCAGCGCGTGCAATTCTCCGCCGGACTTCGTGCCGATGGGCGCGGACGGCAAGTTCACCGACCAGTGGTCTTTCAACAGCGATAACTTCACTCCAGCCGGCTGCGGCTACACCACTAGCGACGTCTGGAACGCGATAGCGGGCGCGCCCCCTAGCTATCTTACGCCCGTCGGGCTCCTGGCCGGGTTCTTGCACACCGACGCGATACAGGTCAACGGCACTACCTCGACACCCGGATCGAGCGGTCAACTCACGAACAAGTGTATCAACTCCACGGGTACGATTCCGTCGTGCCCTAACTAACTAGGTGATTTATGAATCGAAGCAGCCTTGCCTTATTCTTTGCGCTTTCCCTAGCAGCGGTGCCGGCCTATCCCCAGGACAATGCCCTGCTTGGCACGATACGGGGCACTGTTGTGAACGAAGAGGGCCAACCGGTTGCCGGCGTCTTCCTCTGGGCGACGGAAATCGACCGGCCCTCGGGCGCTGAGCGCCGGGTGGTATCCGACGCTGCCGGCCGCTTTACCCTGATCAATCTTCGGATGGCCAGATACCGGGTGTTTGCCCTTAAGGAGGAAGACGGTTATCCGGACACCTCGTCGGCGATTTACGACAATGGTAAAATCCCCATCGTCGAGCTTTCCGCTTCCGAACGCCTGGTTGATGTCCGCGTCACTATCGGCCCTAAGGCGGCGGTATTGATGGGGTCGATCACCGATGCGTCCACCGGCAAGCCAATATTTAATCCCAGAATTCGAATCTGGCGCTGGACGGACGGGGTTGATCGCAACACCGAATTCCGGGATGGCAGCGCGCATGCAAACTACCGGCTTCTGATCCCGCCCTCTAAGGAAGTCGGTTCCGAGATCTCCGCCGAGGGTTACGAAACCTGGAGTTACCGCGGAGAATCCGGCGGCGAAAAGCCATTCCCGTTGTATCTGCCATCTGGCGCGCAGAAGACCATCAACGTCCAGCTTCGGCCGATCCCGAAGTAATGCCTAGGCACCACGTTCCAGCGCATGGCGAAGATGCCATTCATCACCTTGGCCGGGAACCACGCGCTATACGTGATTGTTGATTTTGTTAAGCAAAGGTCCAGTACCCAGGCACCGGCAGCACGTACACCTTTCCGCCTCCGTTCCCCGCCGACAACAAATCTGACAATTCGACTCTTGGCCCTGTTCCTCTCGCTCTCGGCCCCTCGATGGGCATACTGGACGACCAGAACGGGGCCTGGCAGACTTTGGCACGGCCCATTAACATTTATCGGCAGGCGAGCAATACACTGTTCAGTGGCGTTTGGGTTTACCAAGTGTGCAAGGACAATGTCCCTCCATATACTAGTTACTCGTGCGCTCTCATCAATCCGTTGCCGCAACAATAGGGAGGATACTATGTTAAGAGGACTTCGACTCGCCGCTTATCTTCTGACAGCGTTTTTAACCGTTTCGGTTTGGCACGGCGGAGCCGTCGCTCAGGATCTGACGCCTTTCATTACCTACGAACTGGCCTCGGCCAATCCGTCAGTGCATGCGCCGATCTTCGTAAGGTTCTCGTTGAAGAATGGACTGCCGTTTGATTTGGTCATCGATGAGGTACAGAATGCCAACGGCTCTAAGGGCTTTCGCGCCAAACTTACTTGGCCGGACTGGAGAACTGAAGATGGCCCGGAACGCTCGGTTTCGGAATTGTGGGGCACAGGACAGTATCCGTTCCGCCGTCCGGTTCCTACAGCGTCTTGTTGCCGGTCAGTAGTTGGTTCGATTTTGACGTTCCGGGCCGCTACACGCTTGAGATTGAGTACACCAGGCCCTTTGTAAGCGACGGAAGGTTGCCCTTGCCGCTTCCGCCGGGCCGCCGAATGGTCATCGACGTCGCTCCCCGCGATGCGGCTGGGTTGCAGCGGATTTGCTCAGACCTTGAGAATAAGGCGATGGAGTTGTCTAATTCGGCTCAAACGATCGAGAGCACCTGGACTCTCAGCCACATTAAGGACCCGGTCGCGGTTCCCTTCTTGGCCCGTTTGCTGGCTGCGAGGGAGAAGTTGGCGCCGGACTTGGTCAGGGGGCTGCAGGCGATCGCGGATGAGGCCGCCGTGGATGCGCTGATCTCGTTTGCAAACGACGAGTTGGAAGAAAGGCGGCTCCTGGCGCGAGGCGCACTGTCCAGGATAGAGTCAAAAACGAAGGACGCCATGATCAGGCTGAAGATCGAGCAAGCGCTCAAATAGAAAGTCGCGGCAAGCTCGGGGGTTTCGGGGACTGGGCTACTCAATTCCTCATCAGCCGGCCTTCACTTGCCCAGCGCTGCCACATGCGCGGCGGCGGCGCTGGCCAGGCCTTCCAGACTGTGGGGAAACGGGGAAACGGGGAAACGGGGGGAACGGTGGGAAACGGTGGGAAACGGTGGGAAACGGGGACAGGAAGCCGTGAAATAATCAAACATTTCTCTTGAATTTTGTTTCAAGGTCCGTAGACTGGATTCGTGACCAACGACGCTACGCCCCGCTACGAACCGATTGATCGCCAGCAGGTGGTTTTGGAACCGCTGGACGTCGAGCAACTCATCCCCGAGGACCATCCCGCGCGGAACGTCTGGACGATTCTCGGCCGACTGGATCTGAGCCGCTTCTCCGGCCCGGTGAAGGCGGTGGAGGGACATGCCGGCCGCAATCTGTGGGAGCCGCGGCTGCTGATCGCCATTTGGGTCTATGCCTATTCGCGAGGCATTTCCTCAGCGCGTGAGATTGAACGGCAGTGTGCATTCGAACCGGCGCTGCGGTGGCTCACCGGGCTGAAAGTGGTGAACCATCACACGCTGTCGGACTTCCGGGTGCAGCACGGCGAAGCTCTGCAGAACCTGTTTATCCAGGTGCTGGGAGTGCTGATGATGGAGAAGCTGATCACCCTGGAGCGGGTGACGGTGGACGGAACCAAAGTGCGGGCGGCGGTGAACAAGAAAACGTTTTCGCGAGCCCACAAAATCCGCGAGCACCTGAAAGCGGCACGGCAGCAAGTCGAAACCTTGCAGCAGCAAGAAGCCGAGCAGGAAAAGCGGACGCGGCAGGCCGCGGCGCGGCGGCGTGCGGCGCGCGAGCGGGTGGAACGGCTGGAGGAAGCGCTGGTGGAGGTCGAACGTCTCCAGGCGGAGAAGAAGTGGGAGAAGGAAAAGGCGTGCCAGGCGTCAACCAGCGACGCGGATGCGCAGTTCATGCGGACTTCCGATCATGGTCTGGCGCCGTCCTACAACGTGCAACTGGCCACCGATGCAACCCACAAGCTGATCGTGGACGTGGAGGTGAGCAAGCAGCCTTCGGACTCGCTCCAGCTGCTGCCCGCCTTGGAGCGGGTGCGCGAGCGCCTGGGGAGCTATCCGCAGCAGGTGGTGGCCGACGGCGACTACACCACGCGGGAGGCCGTCGTGGGAGCGAGCGAGCGCGACGTGGACTACTACGGGAGTTGGGGGAATCCGGGAGGCGCGCAGATCGGACACGGCATCCATCCGGACTACCGCCCGAGCGCATTTCAATATGACGAGCAGCGCGACGAGATGATCTGCCCGGAAGGCCGCCGGCTCAGAGCCGTGAGCACACAAAGAAGAGCCGGTGGGCTGCAGATCAAAATCTATGGAGCGGATCGCGACGAGTGCCGGCGCTGCCCGAAACGGCAGTTTTGCACGCCGCAGAACGCGATGCCAAAACACGGGCGGACGGTAAGCCTGAGAATTGAACCGGATGCGCTCAGGCGCTATCACGCCAAGATGGAGACGGCGAGCGCGAAAGCCATCTACAAACAGCGTGCGCCGGTCGCGGAGTTTCCCAACGCATGGCTCAAGGACAAATTGAAATGGGTCAGATTACGTTGCCGCGGGGCCGTCAAAGTGCGGGCGGAAGCACTCTGGGCGTGTCTGACCTACAATCTGCAGCGATACTTCAAACTCACCAGGCTGCAAACGACATGAGAAAAGGGAATACCGAGTGAACCGCTCGGGCACCAACTCACCTGCGATCGGAGAGCCAGCCGATTTGTGGCGATGTCTCGACAACCGCTCCGACGATTTCAAATGCATCGGAGCGCGCGAAAACCGATTGTTTCACGGCTTCCGGGCTACTCAATTCCTCATTAGCCGGCCTTCAGTTGCCCAGCGCTGCCACATGCGCGGCGGCGGCGCTGGCCAGGCCTTCCAAACTGTAGCCGCCTTCCAGCACCGATACCACGCGGCCTTCCGTCAGTTCCATCACGGTGCGGGTGAGATCGCCGAAATCTTCGTCGGTGAGGGTGAACCGGCCGAGCCGGTCGCCAACCCGCGAATCGAAGCCGGCGGAGATCAGCACCAGGTCGGGACGGAAACGTCGCGCGGCGGGCATCAGCGAGTTTTCCACCGCGCCTAGAATTTCCTCGCGGCCGGCGCCCTCCGGGAACGGGAAGTTCATGCTGGTTCCTTCCGCGGCGCCCGCGCCCGTCTCATCGGCGCGGCCCGTGCCGGGATAGAGCGGCCATTGGTGGCTGCTGAAGAAGAAGACCGATGGATCGGCATAGAAGATTTCCTGCGTGCCGTTGCCGTGGTGCACGTCCCAATCCACGATCAGGACACGGCCGACCCCGTGCCGGCGCTGCGCGTAGCGCGCGGCGATCGCAACATTGTTAAAGATACAGAAGCCCATGCCGCGGCGGGCCGTCGCGTGATGGCCGGGCGGCCGCACGTTGCAGAAAGCGTTGCGGGCGCGGCCGCTCAAAACCGCATCCACGGCATTGAGCGCACTGCCCGCGGCATCGAGCGCCGCCTCCCAGGAATTGGCGCTGATGTCCGTATCGCCGGTCGAAAGGCAAGGCCGGCCTCGTTCGATGTCCTCTTTCACCATTTCCAAATAGTGCGGCGTGTGGCAGAGCAGCAGCTCCTCTTCGGTGGCGGCGCGCGCATTGAGCGGCAGAAGCCGGCCCAGCAGGCCGGCCGCGCGCAGGCCGTCAAGCACCGCGTCGAAGCGCTCCGGGCACTCGAGATGTTGCGGGCGGCCGGCGAGGTGATCGCGGCAAACGGGATCGGCGGCGAGAGCGGTTGGCAATGGCATGTCGGACACGGCTCCTTTCAGACGCCTCTTTGGTTGCCCCAAAGATCCACGTGCAGGCGCGGGCTGAACCGGAAGCCCTCCTGTTTGCAGATTTCGGCCAGCCAGGCTCCGCGTTCGCGCAGCGCCTCCCGCTCCGTGCCTTCGGGCATGAGAATGGTGTGGTCACAGTCTCCGCCGATCGAGGCCAGCAAGCCTCGCACTTCCTCCACATCGCCAGGCTTCTGGATCACGAACTTGAGCTGATACGGATAGCGGGCCATCAATTCCAACAGCGGTTGGCGTTGCGAGCGCAAGCGATCGTGCTGCGCGGCCCACGGGCCTTGCGGCGTGGAATTGGCCAGCTTGGGGCTGATGCTCATCAGGTCGCAGGCCACCGGCTGGAAAACCGTGCCGGCAGTCTCGATGGTGATGTGCAGGCCCAGCACGCGCAGCCGTTCCGTGAGCGGAATGATGTCCGGCGCGATCATCGGTTCGCCGCCGGTAATCACCACGTGGCGCGCGGGATGCGCCCGCACCTCGTCCAAAATCCGGTCCAGCGAGAGCTCCGCGCCTTCCGGCTGCCAGGACGTATACGGCGTGTCGCACCACGAGCACCGCAGGTTGCAGCCGCTGGTGCGGATGAACACCGACGGCACGCCCACCAGCGCGCCTTCGCCCTGCAGCGAGTAGAAAAGTTCAGCGATCTTCAATGCCGGCCTCTTCAAAACCTTTGCGCCGCAACAGGCAGGCGTCGCATTGGCCGCACGGGCGGCCATCCGGAGCCGGATCGTAGCAACTGTGCGTCAGCCCAAACGGCACCCGCAGTTCCCGCGCCAATTGCACGATCTGCGCCTTGGAAAGCCTGAGCAGCGGCGCGTGGATGTGCAGCCGCGTGCGGCCCTCGACGCCGGCCTTGGTGGCCAGGTTGGCCATACGTTCGTAGGCCTCGATGAATTCGGGCCGGCAATCCGGATAGCCGGAATAATCCAGCGCGTTGACGCCGATGAAGATGTCGGAGCTTTCCAGCACTTCGGCCCACGCCAGCGCGAAGGAAAGGAAAATGGTGTTGCGCGCCGGCACATAGGTGATGGGAATGCCATGGGCCATTTCGCCGGCCGAGCGGGCCTTGGGCACCGCGATATCGGCGGTCAGCGCGGAGCCGCCGAAGGCGTCGAGCCCGCTGTGCAGCACCAGGTGCTTCTCCGCTCCGAAATGCGCCGCGATGCGCGCCGCGGCCTGCAGCTCGTACTTGTGGCGCTGGCCGTAATCGAAGGAGAGCGCGTAGCAGGCGAACCCTTCGCGCCGGGCCAGAGCCAGGCAAGTGGAAGAATCCAGGCCCCCGCTTAGCAGGCAGACGGCTTTCTTGGGAAGTGCGTTCAACGGAGAGTCCTCTATAATTATAGCGGTCGTCGCCGCGTGCGCATCCGCTTCCTCACTTCCACTCCGCTCGATATCTCCCGCGGCAGCGGTACGTACGTGGGGATGCAAGTGCTGGCGCGCTCTCTCGAAGCGCTGGGCCATACCGTGGACTTCGAAACGCCGCGCCTGCGGCTACCGGTCTACACAGCCCAGCGGCTGGTCTTCAACCACAGCCTGCGGGCGCGTCCGGAATACCACCTCACGGTGGGCTTCGACATGGATGGCTACCGCATCGCCGCCGGCCAGCGCCACGTGGCCTCGCTCAAGGGAGTGATTGCGGACGAAGTACGCTTTGAGTCCGGCATGACGCGTTTCACCATGGGGGTGCAGGCGCGCTGTGAACGGCTGCACGCGCGCCGCGCCGCGCGCGTGGTAGTGACCAGCCGGTATTCCGCGGACCGGGCGCGGGAGTTTTACGGGCTGGAGCAGGCGCCCGCGGTCGTGCCGGAGTTAATCGATCTGGCGGAGTGGCGCAAGCTGCTCGCCGAATCGGGCGGCCTGCCGCGCGGCCGCTTCACGCTCCTCTATGTCGGCCGGTTTTACCGGCGCAAGCGCGTGGACGTGCTGCTGCGCGCGGCAGCGGCTCTTTCCAGGCGCATTCCCAACCTGGAACTGCGGATCGCCGGCAACGGCCCCTGCGCGGCACAATGGCGGGCGCTCGCGCGCGATCTCCAATTGCGCAACGCAGTCGTCTGGCTGGGCGACGTTTCCCGCGCGCGCCTGGTGGATGAGTACCGCGCCTGCGATCTCTTCTGCCTGCCCAGCGTGCAGGAAGGTTTCGGCATCGTGCTGCTGGAGGCCATGGCGGCGGGCAAGCCGATTGTGGCCTCGCGCGCCGCCGCCATTCCGGAAGTGGCGCCGCACGGCGTGCTGGTGGAACCGGAAAGCCCGGAAGCGCTGGCGGCGGCTATCGAGGATCTCCACCAATCGCCCGCCAGGTGCGCGGAGTTGGGCCGGACGGGCGCGCAATGGGTGGAACGGTTCGACGCGCCGCGGGTGGCGCGGCTGTTTCTGGAAGCCGTCCGCGGAGTGGCTACTGAACAGTCAGCGTGATGTTGAAGGCCAGCCGCTGGGCGGCGGCATCGCGCCCGGCGACCGTAACCACGCGGCCGCGGTCCACCACGATGTCGTCATCCGGTTGGGCGACGTTCGACCGCGGGAGCGGCTGCCGCGCGAAAGCCAGGTAGAATTTCACCCGCCCCGGTTGTTCGATCTCGATAGGCTCGGTCTCGATGGGCTGCATGCCCTCCACCGCGTGGTTCAGGATTTCCCGCCACGCCCCATCCGCTGCTTCCTGAAGGATCC
This sequence comes from Bryobacterales bacterium, assembly GCA_963842505.1. Classification (GTDB taxonomy): domain Bacteria; phylum Acidobacteriota; class Terriglobia; order Bryobacterales; family Bryobacteraceae; genus PALSA-129. Next base: position 113,334 of record CAWJGZ010000001.1, on the reverse strand, counting down.
GCGCATAGCCGCCGCCGTTAGCGGTGATCTGAAGTTTGAAAAGCGTGCCGGCCGCGACCGAGCCTGTGGCGGCGGCATCGGTCTCCACGAACTCGCCGCTGTCGGCTTTTCGCAAAACTCGATATTGGATGCCCAAATGACCGCCGGGCGGGGCATTCGCGGCTGGTTCAGCCACAGGGCGGAGTCCGGCGGCGATTCCGCCAACGGCGCCGCTACGTCCGCCGCCACCGCCAGCGCCTCCCACAATCCCGGCCCCGTAGAAGAGCGCGCGGGCGTCCGCCGGCGCGGCGCTGGTCTTTAAAGTCGCGATCACGCCGGTGGTCACTGCGTTGCGTGTCGTGGCCGGAAGATTCCGAACATCCTGCGCCCTGCTGAGGGACACGGCCGCCGGTGTGATCATGGGTGCGCTGGCTTGCGCCTGCACCGTTTGGGCTCCCGCGGAAGCCGCGAATTCCACCTTGTTTTGTGGCGCCGCAGGCGACGGCGCAGGGGCGGCTGCCGTTGGTTGCGCGCTCGCCGGCGGCGATTTTTTCTGCCGCGCCATAACGGAATTGCCACTCACCGGCCGGGTCTCCGGCGCCTGTGCCGGTGGTGCGCTCACCGGCGCCGCCACCTGCGGCTCCAGTTTCGCAACCATGGCCGGCGCCGCGGTGGGCGAGTGCCGGCGGACCGCGACAATCGCGACGATCGTCACGCCGGCCAGCGCCACGGCTGCCGCGGCCGCCGAAAGCGGTCGCCACCAGCGCCGCAACCACGGCGCGGGCGCGGGCGCATCCAGCGCCGCCAAAAGCTGCGCGCGCGCGGCGGGGTCGCCCAGGAGGTCCCGCAGAGATTGCTCGCGCCCCAGCGCATCGAAGAGTTCCTGATCCTCCAGCGCGGCGGCAAACAGCGCCTGCTGTTCTTCGGCCGTCAACGTGTTGGTAGCGTAACCGCCCAGTAGCTGTTGGATTTCTTCCCGGCTCATGGCTGCCGCTCCCAGTTTCCGCCCATCAGCTCCAGCAGGTTCTTGCGGCAGCGGTGGTCCCAGGTGTAGACGGTGTTGATGGCCGCGGCCTGCATGGCCTTTTGGATTTCGGCAAACGTCTTGCCTTGCAATTTGAGCCGCATCAGCTCGCGGCAGCGTTCCCCCAACTGCGTAATGGCCCGCGCCAGGCGGTCCAGCATCTCCCGGCGCTCCATTTGATCGGCCGGGTTGGCGTCCAGATCTGGCAGTGGAATGTCCGTGATGGAAACCTGGCTGTATTCGCCGCGGCGGGCAGCCTTGCGGCGCTGGCTCATCATCTTATAGCGCACAATCTGCAACGACAACGGCAGCAAATCCTCCACGCGGTCGAGGTGCGCGTATTTTTCGTGCAGCAGCATGAGCACCTCCTGGGCCAAGTCTTCGGCGGCGTCTCCCGCATAGTGGGATGCCGCGAACCTGACGATCCTTTCACGAAGCTGGGCCAGGATCTCTTCGCGCTGCACGGTTCTGAGGAGATCATAGCATTGGGGTGTTTGAGCCGCCATGCGCTTGCTACAATTCCCTTGTGGCCCGTGTGCTGATGGTATCTTCGGAAGCCGCGCCGCTGGCCAAAACGGGCGGCCTGGCCGATGTGCTCGGAGCGCTGCCCGCCGCTCTGCGCGAAACCGGCGACGAAGTAGCGGTGGTGATTCCCCGTTACGGCTCCATCGATCTCAAGGGCGCGCGCCGCGTTTACGACCAGATCCCCATCTACCTGGGGCCGGCCCGCCATGTGGTGGCCATCTACCAGGCCGCCTCCACCGCCTTTCCGCTCTACCTCGTGGATTGCCCGCCGCTTTTCGACCGCAAGGGCTTCTATGGCGAATCGGGCGTCGACTACCCCGATAACCACATCCGCTTCGCGGTCTTCGCGCGCGCCGCGTTGGCCGTGGCGCGGTCGCTCTACCGCACCGAAATCTTCCACTGCCACGACTGGCAGGCCGGCCTGGTGCCAGCCCTGCTGCGAAGCTCTTTTTCCACCGATCCCACGTTCCTGGGGGCGAAGACCGTCTTCACCATTCACAACCTGGGTTACCAGGGCCTGTTTCCGCCGGCGGCCTTGGCTGAAGCGGCCATCGACCCCGCCGTTTTCCGGCCCGACGGCCTGGAGTTCTTCGGACGCGTCAGCTATATCAAAGGCGGCATTGAGTTTGCCGACGCGTTAACCACCGTCAGCCCCACGTATGCCCGCGAGATCCAGACGCCGGAATACGGCTTCGGCCTGGATGGAGCGCTGCGGGCACGCTCCGGCGCTCTCTCCGGCATCCTCAACGGCGCCGATTACAACGAATGGGACCCACGCCACGATCCGCTGATTCCGGCGCCCTACAGCGCCGGCGATCTCAGCGGCAAGCAGGCCTGCAAGCGCGCTCTGGTGGCGGAATTCGGGCTGTCCGAAGCGGCGCTGGACCGCCCCCTGATCGGCATTGTCTCCCGCTTTACCCGGCAAAAAGGCACCGACATCCTGGCGGAAGCGGCCGCCGAAATCGCCGCCGAAGACATCTACATTGCCGCTCTCGGTTCTGGCGATCCGGAATACGAAGCCTTCTTCGAGCGCATGGCCGCCGACCATCCCGACCGCATCGCCGTCCGTCTGGGCTACGACAACCCGCTGGCTCACCGCATCGAGGCCGGCGCCGATCTCTTCCTCATGCCCAGCCGCTACGAGCCTTGCGGCCTGAACCAGATCTACAGCCTGCGCTACGGGACGGTTCCCGTGGTTCGCGCCACGGGCGGCCTGGATGATACCATCGATGAGAGCACCGGGTTCAAGTTCGCGGAGTATTCCGGGCAGGCCCTATTGGGCGCCGTCCGGGCCGCGGCCCAGGCCTTTTCCGACCGTACCCTCTGGCGGGAAATGATGCTCCGGGGCATGCAAAAGGACTTTTCCTGGAAGGCTTCGGCAGCCGGTTATTCGGCGCTGTACCAACGGCTTGCGAGCGGGGTGTGAATCTTTTTCGCGCAATCCGATTCTAATTATTTAGGAGATCAAATGGCAGGTCAGAACACACTAACCTTTACCGATGCGAGTTTCGACCAGGACGTGTTGCGGTCGGACGTTCCGGTTTTGGTGGACTTTTGGGCCGAGTGGTGCGGCCCTTGCAGGCAAATGGCGCCGACCATCGACGTAGTGGCCTCCGAATATGCCGGCAAGATCAAAGTTGGCAAGGTCGACGTGGACTCGAACAACGGCACCGCCGGACGCTACAACGTGCGCGGCATCCCCACGCTGCTGCTGTTCAAGGGCGGCCAGGTGGTAGAGCAGCGTGTCGGCGCCATCGGCAAGTCCGACGTTCACAAGATGATCGACGCCCACGTCTAAGTAGGACAGGCCTCCTGGCCTGTCCGGGGACCCGCTGGAAAGCCAGTCCGCCGCACATCCATCAATTCCCGGTGGGCTTTTCGGCGTGCTCGACCACCAGAAACGGCACCGGGCCCTTTGCCGATTCCAGTCTCAAGCCGAGCTGTTTGGGGAGTGCGGAGAAAATATCGGCGCAATCGGGACTGATCGCCGGCCCGCCGCCGTCCGGCGCCGCCGTTCGCGCGATGTCCGGCAGGAATTGCAAGTCCACATCGTAGCGGGCGGGCAGGCCGGTTTTGTCGATCACGCCGCGATCCATGTTGCGCGATAACGTGAAGGCCAAGTAGTCCATGGTCACGTTGTGGCCGGTAAGGCCGCCGCAGATGCCGCCGTCACTTCCCCTGACCGCCTGCAGGCCCATCGGCGGATGATCCAAATCCCCCGGATCGTGCACCGGCATCTTGGGACCGCCTTTATCGACTACCATTGCCCACACCGTCTCTTCGCGCGCCTCGCGCCGCAGCTTCAGATGGAAACGCTCCTCCAGCAGATGTTGCAGCATCACGTGCAGCTCATCGCTGGTGCGGGGACGCGCGGCTTTTGCCTCGATATCGAACCGGTCCGTGCTCATCCAGGACGGGCCGCCGGAAATCTGCCGGTCGGTGACGGTGTAGGCAACCGTCATGAGCAGGCGTAGCGGCGCGCCTTCGGCGTGATATGTCTGGCCTCCCGGCATCTGACGGATGAGTCCGCCGCGGCCTCCGGGAGCGCTCGGCTTCACGGACGCAACGTCGAAAACCAGCGGGTCCTTTTCCTCGCTCTGCGATTGAGCGCGAACACCCAGGGTGACCGCTGCGCAGAAAGCAGCGGCCACGAGCGCTCTTGCCATGACTGATTCGTGCTGCATCATGCCAGACCCTCCTTTCGTCTCAGTCTACAGGAGCCGAGCGGTTTTGTCGGCTGCCCTGTCCCTGGTTTTTGTCCCTGGTTTTTTCTGTGGAGGTCCCATTGGCGGTGGTGGAAGCTCCTGACACGCCTCCTAGCCGGGGCTAAGCATCGCTGAGCCTCACATCCGCCAAGCTACGGAGTGACTGTAAAGGTGATCACGTTTGACTTCACGACCTCCCTGACGGTGCTGTCCATGCGCTCCGCTTGAACGGTGTACTTGCCTGGTTTGCTCAAGTCGAACTCCTTGTTCAGGTCCGATTCTTCGTGGACGGCTTCGCTGGGCTTTATGCTCTCCGAAGTCCCGGCATCCCCGAAGATCGGCCCAAGCCGCCTACCATGGAGCCCCATGCCGTAGTCCGTTTCCGCGACCGGCTGGCCGTCTTTGTCGAACACCTTGACGTCCATGTACCGGAGCAGCGTGCCGTTTATGTGCGCATGGCTGACGTTCAGGTCGTGGTCGGTAGTATTGGTCAGTGTAAGCTGGAGGACCATCGGTGAACCGGCCTTCACTGCGAACTGGGGCGCGCTGATGGCGATAGAGAAGGCGGGCTTCTTGGGCTGTGGGTCCTGGGCGGCCATTATTCCGGCCAAGCCTAGCAGGGTTGAAAGTAATACATACGTCGATCGAACTCGCATATGTCTCCCTCTATTGATTATTGTTGATGCTGGCCCATGTGGGATACGAGTTGCTATTTTGATACACGAGAAAACGGGTCGAGAAAACGGGTCAGCCTGATGGAGTGAACCCCGTCGGTGAGACAAGGTAAAAGGTGACAGGTTGCCGTTCGCTGGTTTTCCGTAGCCAGCGGAAAAAATCTGTTGCAGACTGATGATACCTGAGCCGGGCGGGATAGGGCAATGCTGGGAAGCAACCCGAGCGACCGTCTCAGCGTCCGGAATGGCCCAGGGGGCGGTAGCGCCGCCCCCCTTCGTGAACCATTCTGGCTGAGAAAAAGCGATAAATCCCGGGGGTTTGGGGGCAGAGCCCCAATACAGAATGTCCTCTTCATTGTGGGCCTCCGGTCCCCGCGGCGGCTTCGAACTCCTCCGGCGGCCTGTAGCCCAGTGCGGAGTGCAGCCGTTTTCGGTTGTAGACCTCCTCAATGAAGCGCCGCATGGAGACGCGCGCTTCGTCCTGGTCGCGGTACTGATGGAGGTAGACCTCTTCGGATTTTAGGGTCTTCATAAAGGATTCCGCCTTGGCGTTGTCGTAGGGCGTGCCAGCGCGGCTCATACTGATCACGAACCCGTGATCCAGTAATCTGCCAACGTAGTCCGGACAGCAGTACTGCACCCCTTGATCGGAGTGGTGGACGATCCCGGGTTCGATCGCCCGGTCGGCCAACGCCCGGTCGAGCGCCTGCAAGGGGAGACTGGCCTGTAACGTGGGCCCTAACTCCCAACCCACCACTCGCCGTGAGTAGGCGTCGAGCACAACCGCCAGATAGACGAACTCCTCACTGAGCCGGATATAAGTGATGTCGGCAACCCAGAGTTGGTTGATACCCGTGAGCGCCAGGCGGCCGGCCAAGTTGGGGTACCGCACGAAGCCGTGCCGCGATTCCGTCGTCAGCACAAATTTCTTGTGACGCACGCTGAGTAGATTGTCTTCGCGAAGCCATCCCGCCACGCATTTGTGGTTGACTACGAACCCCTGGCGGTGCAACTCCGCCGTGACTCTCCGGTACCCGTAGCAGCGGTGAGCCAAGGCCACGCGCTGGATCCGGTCCCGCAGTTCGGTCTCGGCTTGGCGGGGACTGTGAGCACCGAACTCACGATAGAACCCGGCCCGGCTCACCTGGCCCGCCGCGCACAACGCGGCAATGCTGCCATCGCCTTCAAGCGGCATCATGCGTCGGATCTCCCGGTAGATGCCTTCGCGCCAAGCTTGTTGTTGTTCTGGCGCAAACCCTCTACACGCTTGAAGGCTCGCTGCAAAAAATCAATCAGCAGCGCTTGCCGCCCCACCTTGCGTTCCAGCTCGGCAATCTGCCGCGCCGCGTTTTCGCGCACCCGGCGTTGGCGTTCCTCGACGCCCAAGCGTTCCCGGCCAGGCCGGCGTTCCAGTGCCGGTATCCCCCGTTGGCGAAACCTCTCTCGCCACTCGTAGAACAGCTTTCGGCGCACTCCCAGTTCCCGGCTCAGCGCCGATACGCACTCTCCCGCCTCCATCCGTTCTACTGCCTGGAGTTTGAACTCGGGGGGATGGACCACATGCTTGCCACCGCCGCCTTTCTTCCTCTTTGCCATGACACTCCCTCCATTCAATTCAGAGTGTCACTTTTTACGCTGTCTCAATTTTGGGGTTCACTCCATCAGGCTGACCCGTTTTCTTCCCGTTTTCTTCCGTTTTCTTCGTTTTCTTCCCAACCAGCCCCTGCGGAAGCGGCCCTGTGCAGGTTTCGCTTTGCACCTGTACTCCGGCGAAGCTGGCCTATGATTACTTGGCAACGACCAGAGTGACGGTGTTGGATGTGACAGTGAGCTTTGTCGCCGGATCGGTGCGCCGGAGGCGGATCGTGTACTCTCCCGGCTGACTCAGATCATAATCCGTTACGACTACCTCGTCATGCAGGGTTCCGCCCGGTGCAACCGGAACCGCTCCGCCGGTGCCTACAAGCAAGCGCACATTTCCCTTCTCGTCCCGTACAACGGACTGCCCATTTAGGGTGGAGCGTCCCTCGGGTGTCAACGGAGCACTTTTTCCGTTTCGGTCAAGAACCTGGAAAGAGTAGGGCGTCCTACCACTTCTTGATTTGAACAACTGCACCTCCTTGTCCGACGTATTCGTGATATCGACATTGAGGATAGCCTGAGCGCCCGGAGCTACCGTGTTTTGCTTCAAGCTGATGATCATGGTGAAAGTGGGCTTCTGCTCGTGAGCTGGAGCAGTCGCTTGGGCGGCGGCCTGTCCGACGCACGCCAGTACGAAGAACAAGGTGGTGATTCGGCCGTAGGTATCCACATTTTCTCCTTTCTGAGTTATTGCATTTGCAAACAGGCGAGTCCTGTCGGAGCCGTCATGGTGCTACGTTGCCATTGTGGATGCGAGGCTGTACCTTGCGATGGCGGATTATTTGAACACGTCTCGCACCCTGTTAGCGTCCAAGTGCTACCGTTCTGTTGGGTTTTGAGAGTGTTGATCGCATCACCGGTCCATTGCCAGCCGACAGTAGCCAGAGGCACCAAAATGGTGCAGGCAGCGCCAGAACAACCGGGAGCCGGGTTTGGTTGCCACATTAAGTATTGGGTTGCCTGGAACCACACTTCATGCTCGCCCTCCCCCGGATTGTCGTCTAGGGGTGAGTAGGGGCTATCTTCGGCTGATGGACCCAGTTCCAAGTTAAAAACGCCATCAAGCTCGGGGGATTGGTCAAGACCACATGCCCAGCGGCCTGTGGCGTCGCGGTAGTGGACGTTAAACGTGTTCAGCAACTGCAGCCAGGCGTACTGGCCCTGGTTTCCACCCGGCAGGGCCGCCGACGCGGTGAATGTGATTCCAGGTGATTCCTGTAACGGCCTGCCGAGTTGTATAACCCACCCACTCCACCCCACGCTCCCCAGGAATATGTTAACTCCGTTGTGAACTGGATCGGTGACCGCTCCTATGCTCGCTCCGCTTGGCCCGCTGACATTGAACGTAGCGACGGCAGAAGTGCTTCCCCCCCCGCAGCATACGGTATATTGGAACGTAAACTGCCTGGGGTTTCCTTGGTCGACCCAGTAAAAGCCTGGAAAATTACAAAAATTCTGCCCAATTGCGCAGGACGGGCTTGTTAAGGGCAGGACGGCTCCCGTGTCGGTCGTCGTCTGATAGCCCCCAACAGCCGTACCCCCGGGTGACGCCGGTGTCCAGGACATACTCGTCACATCGCCGGGTGATACGGTTGAGGGGAGACAACCCGTAAAGGCGATCTGCTGCCCGACGTAGACCGTTTGCGTCGGTCCGGGGTTTCCCCCGATGTTGGCGCCGGAGCACGCCGCCGCACCCTGCCCCAAGACGATCATGGGTGGTGGTGGCGCTGGCGCCGCGTCAATGATGACGTTCTCCGAGTTGCTGGTAGGTGAGTTATTGTCCCAGTGAACGAAACCGTTTCCACCGTTGTACCCCTGTGAGGTGACCGTCACTGGCGCGGTTCCGTTCGCGCTGGCAGAGAGGGTGATCCAGCCCGTTGTTGTGCTCGTAGCCCCGTTGTTGGAAGTGTTGGAAATGCCGCAGTAGTTCGCGCCCGTGCATGTCGTTCCGGAAATGGTGACCTGGGGGTTCGTCCCGAAATATTGCCCTGAAATTGTGAAGTTGGTTGTGGTTCCGGCCACGAAATCCGTCTGGTTCGGCGCGCTCGTGGTAATCGAAGTGATCACTGGCGTCGGATCTCCTACTGTCACGTCGTACTCGGCGCTGGTACCGGCATCCGTGGTAACGGTGATGCCGTGGGCGCCCGCGCTGCTGCCATTGCTATCTACAGTGTAGCCGACCTGAAGCTCACTATCGCTCTCCACACTCACGGTACCCAGCGTGAGGCCCGTACCGCTTGTCACGTTGATCTCGGGGTCGGGATCGCCGCCGCCAGCAGTCAGGGCAGATCCATCGACGATGAGGGTGCCGCTGCTGCCCAGGGTCAATGGGGACCCGCCCAAGGTTCCGATCGTGGTGATTTGTGGTGGACTCGCGTACACGATGTCCCAGGTGGTTCCGAGGCCGATGGGACCGGCGACTTCGGGCCCAAGATATCCTGGCGGCGGTGGGGCTTGGACGGAGCAGTAGTTTTGTACGTCTGCGCAGGAACCTGCCATCATTGCAAGACCATAAAAATCGTAATAGTCGCCTGTTTCCCCGTCCAACATCTCCGGCGACGGGACCACACTGTGGGTGCTCACAAGGTAAAACTGTGTTGGCGCCGCCGTCGCGGTGAGTTCCCCTTCGGCGATAGTTTGCCCCTCTATTATGGGTGTGGATCCGGCTCCGACCATCGACTCTCCCTGGTAGAGATTCGCTTGCACCTGCGCATCGTAGTACCCTTCGAGGGGAGCGCCAAGTTCAGTGGTCGAATACGTCGTGATGGTCGAACTATAGGGAGTTAGAATGGCCGAATAGCAGACGATTTCGGTGTCGGTGGGTTCCGGTGCTCCTCCTTGGGCTTCTATCTCGGGCGCCACCGCGGGAGCGAGCAAGAACAACGAGCACAGGCTAAAGGGCAGGATGCGCATAACGGGTCCTCGTTCTTATTTCCACGGCATCGGCAAGAGCGGTGTGCTGGTCTTAGGCGGGACCGGCACCTGCGGCAGGGTGGTGAGCGTGACGTGCGGAGCGATGACGGTCTGCACGTAATTGTCGAGATGCTGAAACCGGCTCGCTCTGAATCCGGACTGGAGCGAGGCCAAGCCATTCAGGACGATGTTGTCTTTGGTGGTCTGAAGGGTCTTCAGCTCCACTGGTGGCGGGGGCAATGCTTGGCCGGCGGGCCACCGGTTGTTTTGAAACTGGGCCCGAAAGTTGATCGCCGCAGTCTGAATCTGCTGATCTACGGCAACCAGAGCCGTGACGGCGCCGTGGGCTGTCGACTTCAGGAGAGCCGTCTCGGTGGACGTCAGAGCGGCGTGGACCTGGTAGTAATTTCGCAGGGCGCTGCCGTCCTGACCTTTCTGGTCGACAGCGTCCGCTTCGTCGTCCAGGAGCACGACGTGCTTGAACAACTGTCCGTAAAGCACGCGCTGCGGAATAGGCTTGGTGGCCCCGCTGGCCGGCGGGGTGGTCTGCGACCCCACCCTCCATACGAAGGCGAGAATCACCAAAATGAGAATTGGGATGCGGGTTGTCCAACCCGCAAGCCTCTTGTTCATTCTTGTAGGACGGTGATTGTTTTCGATACGCATGTTGGATCCTCAGATCTCTTCGCTACTGACCGCAACCGAAAGCGGCCGCCACACTGAACGGGAATGGGCCACTGCCTACCGTGCTGACAGTCACACCAATATTGCCAGTGCCGGTTGCCGGCACTTGCACCGTGACGCTGGTATCGCTCCAAGCGCCCGGAACCACGGGCATCGGTGTCCCGCCGACGGCGACGCTGCTGGTTCCTTGCGTGGCGCCGAAACCCGCTCCATAGATCACGAGGCCCATCTGCGGCGGTCCCGAAGACAACGACAGGCCAGTGATGGCCGGCGCCACGGTCAGCGCAAATGGCGCGCTCGCGATCGAGTTGTTCTGGTCCTTCACCTGGACGACGAAGCTAAATATGCCCGCTGGGGTGGGCATTCCGCTGAGCGTGCCGGTATTGGCTGCCAGGCTCAGGTTCTGCGGAGGTGCCCCGGACGTGATCGACCACGTGTATGGCGGTGTCCCTCCGGTAGCGCTGAGGGTCTGTGTGTACCCAACCCCGACGGTGCCATTGGGCAGTTGTGAGGATGTGGTGATTGTAGGGGAGTTGGGCATATTCAAGTAGACCGACCCCAGTTGCCCCGGCTGCGACATCGGACTAGACAGCGCGTTGGCGTCTGTAACATAGGTCTGCACCGACCAATTTCCACCGGCGTTCAGGGTGAAGTTGATGGTTACCGCGATGGCTGTCAAATCGCCGCCGGGAGAGGTAACCAGGGAGCCGACCGAGGCTCCGCAGTTACCGCTGAGGCCGCTAAGGCCAGATGACCGGAACCAGGTTACGTTGCAGTTACCGCTCGAATTCTGGAGCGACACATATGACGAAGCGATGTCAGCCTCTCCGTTTGCCGGGTCATGGTACGTAAACGTAAATGGGATTGGCGTTCCGGCTTGAAGGTTGGATGTGTTGCCGTTATTAACCAACACTGAATCCGGGGTAACGGGCGGAACGGGAACCTCCGCGGTACCGCCCACGCCGAAGTTGATCCACTGGCTGGTCGTCAGGTTATAGATCCAACGCGGATTTGAGGTGTAGTGGTTGGGCCGAGTCGAATCCGGGTCGTAATACACCCACACCTTGAGATAGAAGTCATAGAGGTACGGGAAGTTCGCCGGGTTGGTGAAGAGCCAATGCCAGGTGCCGGCGGAGTCCTGCTAGTCCAGGTAGGCATCATGAGACGCATCGTTACCGTCTATGTACACTCCGGTGCCGAGGTCGAAGTGGTACAGATAGTTTGTGGCGCCCGCGGCGAACGTGTAGTAGCCGAACAGGGTTCCGTTGGGAAAGTTCAGGAAGTAGACAGGATAATTCTGGAAGTTGTAGCCCTGGGAGACCTCGCCGGTGAAGAAGCCATATTGGCTTTGCGCCAAGGCCGCGCTTGCAAGCAGAGCGATGCTTGCGGCGTGAGCGAGCAGCTTGCCGATCCGCTGGATGCGGTGCATCAAATCATGCATCATATTCGTCCTCATGGCTCTTTACGGCTTAATGGCGGCGACGGTGAAATTAGCAGTCGCCGGACTCGCCCCCGGCGCTGCCAGCACGGCCGTGCCGGCGGTTGGAGCGGGATTTCCGGAACCGTCGTTTACCACCAGGTGGGGGCAAACCACCCGCATGGTGAGCGCCGATCCGAAGGGAATTGTGATCATGTGATCGCGGCTCGTGCTGGTCTTGTTCACAATCACCGCATCGTAGGTGTACCCCTGGGGCGTCTGCATAACGAACCGGCAGGAAGGGTCGACCACCCCGTTTACCGGCGTCAGTAGTTGGCCGGGATCGGCAACATGAATGGACTGTATAGCACCCGCGGCCATCGCAACACCGACCTCTGTGGTGGTTCCTGACTTGACGGTAAACGCGGAGACCGAGGTGGACCAGCGGCACGGGTCCAGGAGTCCCTGGGTGGTGGTCTCCGGGCAGGCCACGTAACTGCCGGCGGGCAGGAACGCAACGAACTGGCCGTTGCTGTCGGTGATAGCGGAGGTCATGTGTGGCCCTGTGACTACAGGCGGCGCGGCTTGGTGCACCGCGCTCGCCGGCAGCGTCTGGCTGATGAAGACACGGGCGGCGCCGATTGGCTTGCCGGATTGGTCGGACACGATGCCCCGAACAGCGCCAGTGGGAGAACACGATTGCTGAGGCGGACTGGCGGCTGCGAAATGTGACAGCAGTAGTGCGAGCGTGATCTTATTCATATAGTCGTGCCTGAGTAGCGGCGCGACCCGAACGCCACGCCGCATCCGTAGTTGGTCAACTACGCAAATCGGATTTTAGTAGTTCTATATCTTCTAGTATCTGTTCACGGCAATTATGCCCCCCCCGAACGCGGAGTCAAGCAAAAAATAAGATGAAAGAAAAAAAGTTTTTCGGATCTAAGTGATGTTATCTTGGCGGCTCCGATGGTCGAGCCGAGGGGTTTCAATGCTACCGATTCGTGCTTTGGGCAGTGCGTGCTCGTTAGCTATCTTCTTGACCGGGACTTCTTGGCATAGGCTGGCCACTGGCGGCTTGGGCGGCAGCTGGGTTTTACGCGTGGCCGAGTTGCTGCCCCTCGGTCATGAGTTTAAGGCCGTAAAAGTCGTGCTATTTAGGAGCCTGCCGGAGATATGCGTTGTTATCGCCCGCAGCGATGATAGATAGTGGCTCAGCGCCGATTCAAATACGACGTATGGCCCGCGAAATGTTATCTCCGGCGGCGCTAAGGCGGACCGTGTTTCCCCCTGTCTCTCCGCAGGTCGACCCCGTCGTACGCCGGCGGCGGGGCGAGCTTCATCAGCAGCGCCGCCCCGCGATGATCGCGGGTGTCAGTCTCTCCCATCGCTTGTGGTTGGCACGTGGCAACATAGGTTTCCACGTGGAAGATAGCGCCCGGGGAAAATGGGGACCGAACCCGCTTCCCGTCGCTTCGCCGCCCCACATTCAGCTAAAAGACTTCCAGGGTGGGATAATACAGCCAGATGGAGGGGTTCCAGCACTTTGCGCCGGATCGCGTTCCGCGCCGCGCTTTCCTGATCATGCCATTGGCCTTCGCGGGGCTGGTCTTGATTTCGAGGCGCAGCGAGCATCGGCTGCCGGATCCGCGATCGGGCGGTGCCGGCCCTTGGATCCCTTTGGTGGTGTTTTCCGATAATGGAAAGAAGAGGGAGACTGTCCAAGTGCAAAAGATCATCAAGTCCGACGCCGAATGGCAGCGCGAGCTCACGCCCGAAGAATTCGCGGTAGCCCGCAAAAAGGGCACCGAACCGGCCTTCACGGGCCGCTATTGGAACAATCACGAAGCCGGCGTATACCGCTGCGCGTGCTGCGGAACGGAGCTGTTCCTCTCCGGCGACAAGTTCGATTCCGGCACCGGGTGGCCTAGTTTTACCGCGCCCGCGGCGAGCGAGAACGTGAGCGCCGCTGCCGACCGAAGCCTTTTCACAGAGCGCACCGAAGTGCTGTGCAGCAAGTGCGACGCGCACCTGGGCCACCTTTTTCCCGACGGCCCGGCGCCCACCGGGCAGCGCTATTGCATCAACTCCGCCGCGCTGCGCTTCGAACCAGGGAAATAGCGTCGCGCCGCAACTCCGATCCCGCTACCATAGCTGGTAGATGACCGCTCGCAAACGGAACCGCCGCTCTTACCGCGTCTTCCGGCTGGAATCCTGGGAGGCGTTTCTCCAACTGGTTACCAAGCCGCCCTATTCGAACTGGGCGTTTCGCGGCGAGCGCGACGAACGCTGGCCGCTCTATAGCTCGCTCTCGCGATACCTGCAGAACTTCGGCGTGGCGCGCGAGGCGTGGCCCGCGCAGGAGGCTCGCGTTCTGCGCATCTTCAAGCGCAAAGCCCACCAGTTTCTGGACACGCCGCCCGACCCCGACGACGATTTCCAATGGATGGCGCTGATGCAGCACCACGGCGCGCCCACGCGCCTGATCGACTTCACCTGGTCGCCCTACGTGGCCGCGTTTTTCGCCATGGAGCGCACGCTGGCCGATGGCGTGGTCTGGGCCATGAACCCGGCGCGCATCGAAAGCAGCCGCGCGGAAAAGCCGAAAGCGGTGGACCCCCGGCAGAAAGGCCACTTCGCCCGTTATTTCCTCAAAGGCAATCACCGCTTTATCTGGATGGGTGAGCCGCAGACCATGAATCGGCGGCTGATCGCGCAGTCGGGCACGTTTGCCGTGCCGGGCGTGCTCGATATTCCCATCGAAGACATCTTGCGCGACGCCGACCCGGAGAATATTCTGGCGAAGATCGTGCTCACGAACCCGGTCCGCGAGGTAGGGATGCGGGAGTTGTACCGCATGAACATTACGTACGCGACGCTGTTTCCGGATCTGGATGGCCTGGCGAAATCGATGGGCTACGAACTGGAATTTCACTGGGCGTATAACCCGCGAACGATGGAAAAATATGACAGATAGGTCTAACGCGGTTGACAGGCGGTAGCTTTTAGGCTACTGTGAGCACAGGCGCCTCAGCTTGAGATTCTCCTATACCGCGAGGGCCGTTCGACTCCGTTTTCTGAGTGGCTTCGCTCGTTGAAGGATGGCCGGGCGGTTGGTATTGTGCGCGCACGTCTCAATCGGATCCGGCTGGGCAACTTCGGAGACTGCAACTCCGTTGGCGGCGGCGTCCACGAACTGCGTATCGACTTCGGTCCTGGCTATCGAGTCTATTACGGGCGGGAAGGTTCGTTAGTAGTGATTCTGCTTTGTGGGGGAACCAAGCGGACGCAGGCCCGCGACATTGTCACGGCGGGAGCGTATTGGAAGGAGTATTTGGATGCCAAAAACACTGGTTAGCACCGAGTCGTATCACGAGAGTCTTATGGAGTCCCTCAAGGACCCGGACGAGGCAGCTCAGTACCTCAACGCCTGCCTGGGGGACGACGATGCTCGTGTGTTCCTTCTGGCTCTTCGTGATGTTGCCGAGGCCCGCGGCGGTATAAGATCTCTATCGCGCGATGCGCACTTGAATAGGGAGAGCCTCTATCGAATGCTCTCCGAGTCCGGCAATCCATCCCTGGACAGCTTGTCAGCGGTCTTGAACGCGTGCGGTCTTCGGCTGGCCGTTCAATCCACTGCGCTCCGGCGCAGGAAACGGCGAATCGCGTAATACCATTAGGAAAGCGGACCGACGCGTTTTGCGGGTTTGACAAGAAATGCGGTAGCAGCCGCCCCGCATTTAAGAATGGCTCGCGGGCGGCGCGTCTGTCCGCTGGCCGAAAAACATCCCATTTTGGGACACAAATCCTTCAACAAGCCCCGTTCCTTGATCTCCTCGGGCGGGCCACACGGCGCTCTCTCCCGTGCGGCGAATCGCCCGCAATAAATCCAGCGCCTCTGGCAAGGCGAACTGCTCGCCCAAATAAGCTTCGACAAACCTGCCTCCGCGGATTTCGCCGCGCGATTCCAGGCGGCGTAGCGCCCCCAGCAAGTCGCGCCACGGCGGGGCCACGGGCTCGCGCGCGGCCACATCGCGAAACACCACGCCCCAGCGCAATAGCAACTGGCGGGCGAAGATTTCCGCGTGATTGGGTGGGGCCGCGCCGGCGCGGCGCAGCAGCGCCCAGCGCCCGGGGGCGTGACGCGGCCGGCGGGTGCGCTCCCTCCCTTGTCCCGCGCGGCGTTTGGGATCGAGCAAAGCGCGCAGGTTTTCGAAACCGTCGGCCGTCACCAGACCCGCGGCCACCAGTTCCCACAACGCGTCCTCGACTTCACTCGACAGGCGGCCGGTCGAGTGCGTAAGGTCGGTAAAGAAGGATGCGCCGTGTTGTTCCAGGGCGGCCAGCACTTCGCGCGCCGGGTGTGAGAGCGATTCCTCGGGCGACGGTTGCGGCGCCGCCAGCAACCATGGCGCATCTTCGCGCAAAAAGATGGCGAGCGGCGCCACGCGCGTGGGACGCACGCGCCGGCTCTTGTTTTCTTCCGGCTGGCGTTCGAAAGCCGGATGCGGCGAGAGCCGGCCCCACGTCACTTCGCCGGCCAGGCAGAGATCGTCGAGATATTCCGGCTGATACTTGGCTACGCGCCGCGGCAGCACTTCCGATTCCCACGCCGCCGCGGGAAACTCCGCGCCCTGTAACTGCCGGATGATCTGCAAGGCGCCGTCCACGCCATGTAGTTGGGTTCCCGGCGAAAGATGCTGCCAGCGATTCAGGAAGGCATGGAAAGCCACCGTAGTCACCGGCTCGATCTCGCGCCGTAGCCGGCCGATGGTGAGCCGGTGAATGCGCGCCAGCAGGTTGCGGTGGCACCATTCCACTTCCACTTCGGACGAGTCCGGCGTGAACCGGCCGCGCAGAATCTGGCCTTCGGCTTCCAATTGGGCCAGCGCCTGGTCCACCAACTCGCGCGGCATGGCGAGCATCTGCCCCAGATGAGACGCCCGCAGCGGACCGGAGCATTCAAACCAGCCGCGCAGGATCTCGGCGGCGCAGCCTTCGGGTGATTCCGGAATCGCCCGGCCGCCCGGCGGCTGCGAGATGGGCGGGTCGCAGGTGGCTTGCGGGTAGACGCGCAGGACCAGATCGAGGCGCTCGGCGGGCGCCCAGAAGTCGCGGCCGCCGGCCGTCAGCGTGGTGGCGCGGCGATCAGCCGCCAGTTGTTCGAAGTGAGCAGCTGCGGCCACCTGTCCCACCGGAATCAGGCTCCAGCCGCACAGCGCTTCGTGGAGTTCCTCGGGGTCGCGCGTGGGCGGCCATGCCTCGGCGGCCACTTGCGCGATGGCCGCCGCGTCCAGCGCGCCCGTGGAGTCCTCGGGCATTGTGCGGCGCATCTGCACCATGCGGGCGCGGCGCTCTTCAAGCGGGGCGTCATCCAGGTAAGCGTATGGGTTCGAGTTCAGAATCTCCTGAGAGAAGGGGGAAGGCTCTGGCGTGTCGATAGCCACGGTGCGGATGGCGCCCTCCTGCACGGCGGTCAGCACGGCGCGCAGACCGTCGAGGTCCATGCCTTCGTACAGGCAGTTGGCGATGGTCTCCTTAACCAGCGGATGATTGGGAATACGCACGTCGCCGGAGAGGTTTTCGGGGCAGGCGGCCTGATCGGGAAAGACCGCGGCCATCAGGTCGTCGGAGCGCATGCGCTGGATGGGCGGCGGCACTTTGCGCCCGCCTTGAAAGCGCGGGATGATGAGCGCGCGCGATGCGTTCCAGCGCCAGCGCGCCGTAAACATGGGGGCGGGCAGCACCGCCTGGGTGAGCACTTCTTCCACCGTGGCGGGGCGCAGGAATTCGAAGACAATGTCGAGCGGAAAGGAATGCTGCTCGCCCAGTGAGATCACGATGCCGTTATCGGTGGCGGCAGCCTGCAGTTCGAAATTGAAGGAGCGGCAGAAGCGCTTGCGCAGCGCCAGGCCCCAGGCGCGGTTGATGCGCGCTCCGAAGGGCGCGTGAATCACCAGTTGCATGCCGCCGCCTTCGTCGAAGAAGCGCTCGGCGACGACGCAGGTATCGGTGGGCATGGCGCCGAGCGCGGCGCGGCCGGCCTGTACGTACGCGACAGCCTGTTCGGCGCCACCGCGGTCCAGGCCGCATTCCGCCGGGCAGGCGCCGGCATGGTAAATCTCTTCCCGCAAGCGCGCCACTTCGCGCGAAAGTTCCAGCGTGCGGCCGGGCGCTTCGCCGCGCCAGAACGGGATGCCGGGCGCGGCCCCGTGGGCGTCTTCCACGCGCAGACGGCCGGCTTCCACGCGGCGAATGCGCCAGGAGGTGGTGCCCAGCAGGAAAACATCGCCGGCCATGCTCTCGACGGCAAAATCCTCATCCACCGTGCCCACCGTGACGCCCTCCGGCTCCGCCACCACCAGGTATTGCGCGGTCTCCGGAATGGCGCCGCCCGCGGTGATGGCCGTCATGCGCGCCCCGCGGCGCGCGCGCACGCGGCGGTTGACGGCATCGCGATGCAGATAGGCCCGTCCACGTCCGCGCGAAGTGGTAATGCCTTCCGAGAGCATCTCCAGCACGGCGTCGAAATCGGCGCGCGGCAGCGTGGCATAGGGGCCGGCGCGGCGCATCAGCGCGAACAAATCGTCCTCGGCGAAATCTTCGCAAGCGCACGCGGCCACCATCTGCTGCGCCAGAATGTCGAGCGCGTTGCGCGGAATCTCCAGGCGGTCGAGTTCGCCCCGATGAATGGCGCGGACCAGGGCGGCGCACTCCACCAGTTCGTCGCGCGTGGTGGCGAAGAGGCGGCCTTTGGGCAGCGCACCCACCCAGTGGCCGGCGCGCCCGATGCGCTGCAACCCGACCGCGATGGAACGCGGCGAGCCGATCTGGCACACCAGGTCCACCGTGCCGATATCGATTCCCAATTCCAGTGACGCCGTGGCCACCACCGCGCGCAGCTCGCCATTCTTGAGCTTCTGCTCCGCCTCCAGGCGCAGCGCGCGGGAGAGGCTGCCGTGGTGCGGCAGCACCGCGTTGTCGCCCAGGCGTTCCGCCAGGTGGTGGGCCACCCGCTCCGCCAGGCGCCGCGTGTTGACGAAAACCAGCGTGGTGCGGTGCGCGCGGATCAGCTCGGCCGTGCGGTCGTAGATCTCGTCCCACATTTCGTTGGTGGCCACCGGGCCCAGCTCGTCGCGCGGCACCTCTACCGCCAGATCCATCTCCCGGCGGTGCCCCACGTGGATGATGCCGGCCCGCGCGCTCAGGAATCGGGCCACCTCCTCGATCGGCTTCACCGTCGCGGAAAGGCCGATGCGCTGCGGCGCCGCGCCGCCGTTCTGTTCCACCAGGCGGTCGAGCCGCGCCAGCGTCACAGCCAGGTGCGAACCGCGCTTGTCGTCCGCCACCGCGTGAATTTCATCGACGATCAGCGTTCGCACGCTCGCCAGCATCTCGCGCGGTTTGGCCGCGGTGAGCAGAATGTAGAGCGATTCCGGAGTGGTGACCAGGATGTGCGGCGGCTGCCGCGTCATCTTCTGGCGCTCCCATTGCGGCGTATCGCCGGTGCGGAGCGCGGTGCGTATGGGCGCCAGCGCGACGCCGCGGGCCGCCGCCAGCGCCGAGATTTCAGCCAGCGGCAGCTCGAGATTCTTGTGAACATCGTTGCTGAGCGCCTTGAGCGGCGAGACGTAGACGATTTCGGTTTGCTCGGGCAGCGGCCCCAGTCGTGCGCGGCTCACCAAGCTGTCGATCGCGGTCAAAAAGGCCGCGAGTGTTTTGCCGGACCCGGTGGGCGCCGAGATCAGGACATCGTGCCCCGCGCGGATTTCCGGCCAGCCGCGCAGTTGTGGTTCAGTAGGCGCGCCGAAACGCGTGGCGAACCATTCCGCGACAAGTGGATCGAAGCCGGCGAGCACTACCCTGATTCTAAAGCAACCCGCCTGGTGAATAGGCAGTGCCGGCAGCCGTTCCGCCGGGACGACGACGCCGGCCTGATTTCATGTTTTAGAGCCTGTTTCACTTATAATGGAGTCACCGAAGGGCATTTGTTTTTAGGAGGTTGTATGCAGCAAGCCGAGTGTCCCCACGCCGCACGGCATCACCGCTCCCGTTTGGAACGCCTCACGATCCTCGCCGGGCTGGTTTCTCTGATCTGGTTCCTGGTACGCGTGATTCCCAAGCCTTCGCGCGCGTCGTATCCCTGCCAGCGGGCTGCCGCGCCCCTGGCCAGCGGGTTCGTCGTCTGGCTGGTCGGGTTGCTCAGCTTCAAGGCGCTCTATCGCCGCGCGGCGAGCTTGTCCCGCGGCACGCGCTATGCGCTCCCCGCTCTCGCCTTGGCCGGCGGGCTGGTGGCCGTCTGGCTACCCCTTGGCGTCACCGACGACGCCGCCGCGCAGGAAGCCTTCGTTCCCTCCGATGCCCCCAACACGCCCATCGGCGTCGGCAAGGGTATCTTCCCGGGCCGCGTCGTTTGGGCCCATGAGCCCGACGCCGCCCGCTGGGACGGCAAGACCGGCGACTGGTGGGATGACGCCAACACCGACCAGCGGCTGGTCAGCACCATGATGTCGGATTCGATTCGTTCGCTCACCGGCAAGAAGACCGAAAAGGAAGCCTGGGACGCGCTGTTCCGCCACTTCAACCAGACCCACGGCGCCCCTGGCGCCGGCTACCGCCCGGGCGAGAAGATTGCCATCAAGATCAACGAAAACCAGCACCGCGCCGGCGGCTGGACCACCGGCCAGGCCGTCCCCAGTCCGCACATGATCTACGCGCTGGTGGCCGAGCTCATCGAAGTAGCCGGGGTGCGCGGCGCGAACATCACCATCTACGACGCCAGCCGCTCCATCGGCGAGCCCATCGTCAAGAAGATCCGCGCCAATGCCAGCGCCGATTTCCAAGCCGTCCACTTCGTCGGCAACAAAGCCGCCGCCAACGGTCAGACCGCCGCGGAGTTCGATCCATCCAACTCCGTTCACTTCGCCGATCCCAGCCTCCCCGAAGCCTATCTGCCCAAGACCGTCACCGAGGCAAAGTACCTGGTCAACTTCGCCCTGCTGCGTGCGCACATCCTGTTCGGCGTTACGTTGACTGGTAAGAATCACTTCGGCGAAGTCTATTTTCCGAACGGCGGCGGATTCAGCCCCCGCACCCTGCACAACTTCGGCGGCCGCACCCGCCCGCTCGGTTCCTACAATTGCCTGGTTGACCTGATGGGCCACAAACAACTCGGCGGCAAGACCCTGCTTTACCTGGTGGACGCCCTCTATCCCGGCGAGCACAACGAAACCAAGGTGACCAAGTTCGCTTCCTTCGGCGATCAATGGGCCGCCAGCCTCTTTGCTTCGCAGGATCCCGTGGCCATCGACTCCGTGGGCCTGGACTTCCTGCGCAACGAGCCGAAAGAGACCCAGGTTCGCGGCACGGCCGACGCTTATCTCCACGAAGCCGCGCTGGCCAACAAGCCGCCTTCCGGGACGATTTACGATCCTTCCCGGGAAGGCAAGCCCCTGACCAGCCTGGGCGTGCATGAGCACTGGAACAATGCCACCGCCAGACAATACTCGCGCAACCTCGGCAAGGCCGAAGGCATCGAGCTGATCGCGCTGCCGCCCTCCAGGCCGGTGAAGGGCGATTAGCGGCCGGCTAGCTAGTAACTAGTGGAGCAGGCTTTCCAGCCTGCAACGCCGACATTCTTGTCGGCGTCAACGCCGGCTGGAAAGCCGGCGTTGCGGGCCGAAGGCCCGCTCCACATCGCGTCACTGTGGCCTTCTACCGTCGCCGTCTCCCCCACTTGCAGCCCGCCGGCGATGGACCGCGCGCTCATAGCTAGTCCACCAAAGGCGCAGACCCGCAAGCCGTAGAGCGGCGCCATTGCACAGGCTCGACCGGCCCCAGGCAGAACGTATAGATCATAGCGCCGGCCAGCGCAATACCCGCGCAGACGGCGAACGCTGCAAAAAAGTGGCCGGTCGCACCCACCACGAATCCGGTAATGGACGGCGCCGTCACTCCCGCCAGGTTTGCAACAAAGTTTTGCAGGCCGCTCCACTTCCCCGCGGCCAAAGGTCCAGCCAGGGTCTGCGTGATGGCCCAATGGCTGGATGCGAACATGCCATAGCCCATGCAGGCGAGTATTAGCAGGATCATGGATGACGTGGCATCCGGCAGCATCGTTACGCCGAAAATGATGCTGGCGAAACCCAGCCCGAAGCCCACGCAGGCCTTGCGGGCGCGGGTTGGGGCTGCCCCGGCGGCGATCGCGCGGTCCGACAGCCATCCAGCCACTGTGGTTGTTGCAGCAGTCACAAAGTAAGTCAGAAACCCCAGGGAGGCCATCGTTTGCATGGAGAAGTGACGCTCCCGCACAAGATAGAACGGCAGCCAGGTGAGCAGGAAATACCAGTAGTAATTGCCGCAAAAATGGCCCGCAAAGCTCGCCCAGGCGACACGGCTGCGAAGAATGTCCACGATTCCCGGGCCCTCGCCCGAGTCTTCAATAGCCGCGCTCTGCCGGCGGGGCATGCACTTCCACCAAGGCGGCAGCCACAAGAGGCTGCCCAATCCTAGCACGACGAAAAACGGCCGCCATCCGAAGCGCGCCATCAACAGGCCGCCCGCCAGAGTGCCTAGCGCCGGACCGCACTTGGCGCCTGCATCGATCAGGGAATTTGCCAACCCACGCTGATGTTCCGCGAAGTGGCGAGCCAGTATCTTGGAGTAGCACGGGTATGCGACGGATTCTCCCACGCCAAGAAAAAGCCGGACAACAATCAGCATGCCAAATCCGTGAACCAATCCGGTCGCGGCCGTCGTAGCCGACCAGAGAAGGAAGCCTGCCGCCAGGACCCAATTCACGTTGAACCGGTCCGCCAGCCAGCCCGCGGGGATCTGGAATGCCGCGTAAGTCCAGAAAAAGGATGAAAGTAGGACACCCAGTTGGGCGGGCGAGATTCCCAACTCGTCCTTCAACAGCGGCGCCGCAATGGAAAGATTGCTGCGGTCGATATAGTTGATGGACACGGAGGCCACCAGCAGAATCAGTACGCCCCTTAATGCAGCCGGCAATCGTGCGGATGCGGAGGTAGCGGGAGAGGCCATGGATTTGACACAGGGCGGTTGGCCGTGGGAGGCGCCAACCCACAGTTCACCAGGCTGCTTCCCGGTTGAACGCGCGCTTCCGTTCCAGGACTTCCCGGACCGCGCCAACGGTTCCCTCAACACTCATAGCATACTTCTCGGGGAAATCTGCGTTATTCGTTGCTATCGGGCAGGCATCGGAGGTCGCCGTCAACGTGCGACGATGTTGTGAGTGGGCCGCACGTTGCGCATTGCCCACAGGCTCAGCGCCGTCATTGTCGTGTTGGTGGCAGGCGGCACAAAGGTAGTGTGAGGCTCCGTCATGGATTTTAGCCTGAGTGTAGCGGCCCCGCGGACGTTACGTTGCCACGAGAGGCCTGACGATAGTTGACAGAGAATTCAGCTAGTGCTAGTTTTTTAGCATGTACCGCAAGAAACCGCTTTTCGTCAGCGCTGCAACGCTGGCCGCCGCGGTGCCCATCGTAATCGGCACGCTGACTGCACCCGTCACCAGGGCTCAAACCAGCCGTCAGAGCGGCGTTCAAACCGCGTCAACCACGCCGAAATTCGAAGTGGCCTCGGTTAAGCCGAACAAGTCAGGCGACCCGCCCAATTCCAATTTTCCGCTGGGGCCTGGGGATGTGTATGTCCGCAACGGAGGCTACTTTTCGGCAACTGGTTTTCCGCTGATGACCTACATGACCTTCGCATACAAGATCAGCGGTAATCAGGTTCAGTACCTGGAAGGTGTGAAAAAATCAGCCGATTAACGCAGGATGGTTGGCGGCTCGATTTGAGCCGAAAAAAAGACGCGATCAGAGGCTCCAGGAACGATCACCAGGCATGGGTTGGACATTTTTTACCCCCGCCCAAAACGCGTCTGCAATAGTCGGCTGATTTTTTCACACGTTCCTGTCCCCGCAACTGCCGGATTGGGCGAAAACAGAGCGATATGACATCCAGGCGCGGGCGAACGGCGATCCGGGCAAAGATCAGATGCGCCTGATGATGCGATCTTTACTTGCGGATCGCTTCAAGCTGGCGACTCATTACGAGAACCGGGAGGTTCCGGTGTTCGCGTTCGTCCTATGGAAGAGCGGAAAGACGGGGCCGCAACTCCGGCCGCACCTGGACAAATCACCATGCCCGACCGAACAACCGGCGTCCTCAGCGCCGCCCATTGTGGACGGGTTGCCGGCTTTCTGCAACGGCATTTATCCGCTGCCTTCTACCATCCCCGGCAGCTTTCGTTTCGCCGGACGGAGTGTGACCATCGGATTCATCGCCGACACGTTCAGTGCGGGAACAAACCTGGGCCGCCCGATGATCGATCAAACGGGTCTCAGCGGAACGTTCGATTTCACATTGGAGTGGACGCCGGAACGCCGCGGCCCCGCGCCGCCCGGCGCCGACGTTGGGCCTGATTCGCCGGGGCCGTCATTCGAAGAAGCTCTGCGGGAACAGTTAGGGATTAAGTTACAGTCGCAGAAGGGTTCGATCAGTGTTCTAGTGGTCGATCATGTGGAGCGCCCCTCGGCGAATTAGTGACCCGGCATTCCAGCCCGCACAGCCTCACCAATTGCGTCTCAATGCCAACCACGCCCCGGGAAGGGCTAACCGACCTTCTTACCGGCGACCGGCATTTTGACCAGTCGCGCTTCCGGATGATGTTATGGGGCAGGTCGCGGGATACTTACTGCAGGTAATGTAATTTTCCAACGCCTGCCTAAGCACGGTGATTTGGCCCGAGAGTTGGCTGTTCACCTCAGGCCCGGTGTGCTTGGCCTCTGATACTCGCCAAGCCTAGCGGCGAGCACTCTCCGTGCAGACTGGAAGTCTGTGCTACCGTCAGCCGATATCGCCGTCGCAGCCGCAGCCGGAATCGCCGTCACAGCCGCAGCCATAATCGCCGTCACAGCCACAGCCGGAATCGCCGTCGCAGCCACAACCGGTGTCATCCACGCAGCCGCACCCATAATCACCGTCGCAGGAACAGCCAATATCGCCGACGCAGGAACAACCGGTATCCGAATCGCAGGAGCAACCGGTGTCGTTAACACAGCCGCATCCCGAATCGGATACGCATGAGCATCCGGTGTCGTATACGCATGGGCAATTGCCCGGCACGCAGTCGCAGGTGCAGTCGATGCCTGCCGGAATCGGCGCGCCGCAGGCAATTGTGTAAATGACGCCGCCCGTGAAGTACTGAGTGCCTTGCGACGCTGGCGAGGATGCCGCAATGTCCATGAAACAGACCTGCACGCGGCTGCCGGATGGCAACGCGTACAGGCGGATGCTCTGTCCGGAGGCCACCGCCAGGTAGCTGTTCTGGGGATCCATGGCGGCCGAGAGACACGGCCCTTGGTTCGCCTCCATCTCGTGTTTCAGAGTCAAGTCGGGTGCGGAATAAAGGCGCGCGGGCGCGTCGGCATAGGCGATGGCCAGCAGTTTTCCATCGGCGCTGAAGGCGAGCGATGTAGCATTCTGCTTTTCCACCACTGAGACGAGCGGCGCCATGCTAGGAAAGGCGTACATGTACAGCCGCAGTTGATCGTGCGCCGCCAGGAACTGGCCATCGGGACTAATGGCGAACGCCTGGCCTGCTGCGGTCCGAAGGGTCCTCCCAGTCGAGAACGACCGCAGGTACAATTGTGAGCCGGAGGTCACCAGAAAACGACTCTGCAGCGGGGGCCGGGTGACGGGGGTTCGTCCCTGGGAGCTCTGGGCACTGCCCTGGGCGGCCGGGGCACCTCCCTGGGCGGACCGTGGAACGGCCACCTGGGCCATCGCGCCAGCCGTGTCGGCAAAGCTGTTCAGCAGCTTGGCGTCCGCGACGGACCAGACTTTGGTGGTTTGATCCAGGCTGACTGGAACCAGCCGGCTGCTATCGGGAGTGAAAGCAACTCCGTTGACGCTGTTCGTGTGCCCCACCAGCCCGCGGGTCGTTCCACCGTCGGCCGACCAGAGTTCGAGAAGGCCGCTATTCATCGCGACGGCGATAAAGTTTCCGTCCGGGCTCACGGCCACCTGTAAGGGGACGGCATCGGTAGCGATGGAACGGAATAGAGCGCCCTCTGGAACCGTCCAGAACTTCACATAGCTGTCCTTGCCGGCGCTGACCAGAGTCATGCCGTCGGGGAAGAAACTCAAGCTGTCCACGAGAATCTCGTGAGCGAAGGCGCCCGGCGAACAGATCGCCGCACCAGACGAACAGGCCGCCGCACGGGGGGCCCGCGAAGGCCTCCCGAAGGCTCCCGCAGCAAGCAGGCCCACCAAAGTTCGTCGCGTTAGCTTCCAGCCGTCCCGGCCGTGTTCTACACTGGAGACGCCCGGGGTTCCTTCGGCCGCGTCCGGCGGAAGAAAAAAGCCAAGAATCCGATCCTCAAATCGTGTCTTCATGGCCGACCCGACCTCGCCGGTGTTTCATACGATCCAGAAGTATCATACCTGAATCTCGTCTTATGGCACAGGGGGCCTTTGTGGCTATTTACTACCCCTCCAGAACACTCCCCCGGAAGCCGCGATCTTCTCCAGGATCTGGTCCTTTGTCAGCGCGCGGATGATTTCACATCGCCCCGCGCCCGAGAACTCCACCGGATCACAATGAAGGGCTTTGTGACAACAGTCGCCCGCGCAACTCCATTTCGCAAAACATCCGCTGCAGTATTCCAGGCGGTCGACGGTGTGCGCGCGAAGCGCGGTGTACACCTGCTCGTCGAAATCGAAGCCGGACGCGCCCGCCGAGGGGCGCCCATAGAAGAACCGCTCGGCCCACGGTTGATGCTCGTCGGCCACCTCATGGCACGCACTGATATTGCCAGCGGGCGACACGCAGAAATTGTCATTCGCCACCCCACAGAAGCGGTTGGTCGTGGTTCCGAGGCGAGCGCCGGAGAAACGCAGCAACCTCGCTGCTTTGCCGGATGTCCGCCGCGCTGCCCGGAAGGCTTCGATGAAGACCCCGGTTTCCGCATTCGCGGCATCGCGGCCTCTCCCCATCCGGTACAGGGGTTCCACCTGAATGGCCCGCGGCCGGAATCGGCGGCAAAGGAACGCGATGGATTGCGCCAGGCGAGGCGCGGTCTCGGCGGTGACAGTCATGCGGATGGAGTAGCGAAAACCGGTTCGGTCAAAGGCCCGCAGGGTGGCGAGGACGAAATCGCTCGAGCCGCGTCCAGATGGAAAGCGTCGGTTCGCGTCCTGGACCTCCGGCAAGCCGTCGAACGACACGTTGGCGCTGCCTAGGTGTGAAACGATCCACGCCCGTTTGCCTGGCGTGAGCACCCCGTTGGTAGTGAGCGAGCTGCGCAGCCGCAGACCGCAAGACCGAGCCACGCCGCGGGCGTAGAGGTGCGATTCTTCGAGCAGTCTCCAATGCAGGGTTGGCTCACCGGCTCCGTGATAGGCGACTTCGAATGAAGTTCCTCCCGCGGCTACCGCGTTGGCGGCGACGAAATCGATGGCGCGCCGCGCGGTTGCGGGCTGCATGAACACCGGCGGGAGTTCACCGGCCGCGGCATAGCAGTACCGGCAGCGCAGGTTACAGGCGCTGGTGAGAAGCAGCGTGGCGACCGTGGGCCTCGGCGGTCCTTCAGGCGTGGCGTCGGGCGCGCGCTCGTCATGCGGGCCGATCATCCCGCAGTTTCGCAGCAGAGCGGCGATCTCGGGCGCGGTGTCGACGCTTTCCTCGCCGGTCTGGAGTTTGCCGAGAAAGCACACGAGCGCGGCATTGGCAATCAGTGCCGCGCGCCGCAGCGGCGCGTACACCAGATAGTCGGATTGACTGAGGGGCAGGACAAACAGCTCCGCGGGTAATCGCAATGGTTGCGGAGCGCTGCTACGCGGTACGGCTTCCGATGGCTCCGCGACCCGCGTCATCTTTGTTTCGGCGATGATGCCGCGCCCGTGCGGAATCGCAGCAAGGTAGCCGTCAGCGGGACACCATCCGCGCTGACGAAAGATTGCCCTCCCGACCATCGCAGCGGGAACACGTAGTCTCGTGCCGGTTCTAACGTGACCGGGATAGTGAGCACCGTGCCGGTCTGGTCGAAGCGCCCACCGTTGAGTTTGGAGTCCTTGAACGGGCCGACCTTGTTCATCGGCATGCTGAAACGAACGACGATGGTCTTCACGCCTGGGTCGACGCTGCCCGCGCCGTCCTGGATGCTGGTCGAGACCACTTTCGGCTGGAAGCGATCTGTCAGCTCGTGCATTCTGGGCGCGACACCGTTGAAGTATTCAGTCACGCGCGGCAGAAACGAATCGAATGTCGGGTACTGCTCACGGCTGTTGCGGTAGGTTTCCAGAAGATTCACAAGGCCTGACATCCAGAAAAACGATCGCGAGTTCTCCTGGCGGATCACGACGCGGGCGGCCTCCGGCCCGTCATGTTCCCTCACGTATTCAATCGTGGCGGCGCGCGACAGCGATTCATTCAGCACGGTCCGCCAGTTACCGTACGACTGCCGCTGCATGGCCGGGGCCACCGCTTTATAGATCTGGCGGACCGCCTTCTCCATCTGCGCCGTGGCCTTGATGGGTACGTTGGCGTACACGTGAGTAAGTTCGTGGACCATGGTGATGCGCCAAGCGGAGTCGAACACGGGCAGTCCTTCGGGGTCCACCTTGGAAACGCCCGGGATGGCGTAGGTTCTCTTGCGCCGCAGGGCCGTCGACTAAGTGCACCGCGTAGCTGGAAGCGCCGTTCGCCATTCCGGCGATGACGACCAGGCGGGCTGGTGAAGGGGGCGAAAAGAATCGCGTGAACCAATCCAGGTCGGCCTGCTTTGCGATGAACGCTTGCAGGCGGGCGTTAGTGGCGTCGAACAGGGGTTGCTGCGATTTCAGGAAGTTCTGGAACTTTGTGTCGGCGGCAAATCGCCGCGCGGCGCTGAGGAACTCGCGAGCTTTGGCGGCGTTCCAATTTTGAAACAGGTGGACGCCCTGGCGGTCGAACGGGACCACTTCGTCAAGGGATTCGGCGTCGCGCACGTAGACCGCGAGTTTCATGGGGGCATCAAAGCCAACGCCCAGGGCGCGCGCCAACCGGACAGCGTCGTGATCACGGTATGGCGCGAAGTAGCTATCAATGGCCTTGTCGTATGCCGGAATGCGACACTGGTGATATTCCTTGTTCCCGGCCAGGCGGAACAGAATACTCATGAGTTCGATGCGGGAGTCGGTATCGGAACGCCAGTCTTGTGCCCTAGCGGCGGAGGCGGTCCACAGCAGTAACAGGAGGGCCGCCCAGATTCGGCGAGGCATGCCTCTGTCTTTCGATTATCAAGTTACCACTGGGGTTGGAGCGATACAAGCTCTAGTTAGGTTGCAGGAAAACTCTTTTGAGCCATGGCCACCAATTATCCAACCTCAAGTCCAACTGGGCCGGAACGTCAACAACATCTTAGAAGCTCTGGGTTCGTCGACTATTCGCTCTTGGCCACCGCTGGGCCAAGCACAGATCCACCCACCGCTCCCAGACCCGCTCCTGGCGCGAATTCAGCTTCTGGGGTTGTCAAATTGCGGATCCGCGCCGATCGTGCCCACCAGTTTAGACACGTAATCCGGCGAGTTGACCAGTGTCAGCGTATCCCTGGCGACCTTCATGCGCGCTTCCAAATCGAGTTGTGGCGGGATTTCCAACCCAGAAGCACGGAATCCCTCCAACGCCAGCAAGTGGCACTGCCACAACTCGGCTTCTTTTTGCTGCCGGGCGCGAAGGCGCTGAGCATACCAGTCGCTGGACAGCACGGCTTCCCGGGTGAATTGCGCGCGCAGGCGCGGATCTTCGAGCGTCATCCCCTGGTAGCTGCCATGGGCCATGATCTCGAGTAACGCCCGCAGCGGCGGGCAGGCGTGTTCCACGCTGCCATCCTCGAAATAGGACAGGGCCACGCGCCTCTGACTTGCCACGATGGCATCCACCCCGGCGGCGAACATGGCCAGGTCCTGTTTCTCCGGGCATAACAGCTCTTCCGGAAAGACTGCGTCCGGAGTTTCGAAAATGCGCCCCAGGAAGACGTCGGAGAAACGCGATGTGATCCGGTAGCCCAGGCGGCTGGCCAATACCTTGCGGCCGTCCAGGCAGAAATCTTCCACCTTTTCCAGGTAGCCGTTCTCAATCAGAAACCGGGGCGTGCGTTCTTCCACCCTCATTCTGCACCAAAGCTCTGGCACCAGCATGCTGATGTCGTGCTCCACGCGATAACGCGGGCCTACGTAGCCGGCCGAGGTGGTAACGGCCGCATACTCCGTGAGGATCATGGAAACCAGAGCATTATTCACGTCGATGACCGGCGGCAAGGCATTGAACGGCCCTTTGGTGAGCGCTCCTTCGCTGCCAAATCCGGTTGTGGAAGGCGACTTGCCGGTCAGACTGGAGATGAACTCCATGAACAATTCGGGCGTTTCCTGGTAGTGGATTGGATTGTAAACCGCCAGGGGCGCAATGCCGAGCTTGGGTTCCGGCGGATTATTGCGGCGGCCGGGAAGAACAGCGTTGACCGGAAAGAACACATCCTGGCCCTCGGGAATGTTGCGGCCCAGGCGCGCAGTGATTCCGGCCAGGTAGGTTCCGCGGGCCTGCACCAAGTCCGGCCTCCTTTGAAGATACCGCGGATTCTTCGATGGTTTGCCGTCCACCAGGCGCGGGTGCGCCGAAGATACCACGTAGTCGCCGTGCTCCGCAGAGAGGAACTTCGAAATGAGCTGCTTCATGGGCTGGCTGTAGCGGTCAAACTCCACTACGTGATCGACCAGGCGCCGCGCATCTTCGCGCGTGAGCGGCTCGAAGTTGGAGAGGAATGTGTCCGGGCTGGCGATATCGGCCTCCGCTTGCTGGTCCACGCCGCGATGAACCGCCTCGTCCGGCCGCTGGAACAGCATGGCTTCGCAGTTGACCACCAGTTTGACGCTGGGGTTGCGATATTCCTCGTCGAGATGCGGGAGGGCCGCGCGCGGCAGCGTCACCGACGCGGTGATATCGTCCTCCACCTGCACCTTGTCGGCCGGATGGAAATCCGTTCGCAGCTTGTAGATGCGCCAGGAGCCGTCGGGGTCGTACCCCACGCGCAGGTAATTGCTCACCAGCCTCTGGCCGTCGAACTTCAGCTCATGGCCCAGGTAGCCGTTGATGCGGTCCACAGTAAAGTGCTCCCGCCAGGAGGCTCCCCATTCGGGCCGGTAGTAGCGCTTCACGGTGAATACAAGCTGCCGGATGGTTTGGGGCAGGTCCCGCACAAACTGGTTGTGTTCGTCGGTGTAATCGGCGGAGGCGGTCAGCAGCTTGATCACCGAGCCGAGTGATCGCTCGATGCTGAGGATGGGCCGGCGCGAGCGATGGTTGGGCGCCATGTCCCGAAAGACGCGCGAGTAGTCTCTGTCGAGTATGGCGGCCACCTGGTCCATATCGCTGCTGTAATCTTTCACGAAGACCGGGCCCTTCAATACCAGGTCGGCCAGGGACTTGGAGATCTCGCTTTTGCCGCCTCCCGAGACGGTGGAAGGCTTGTGACAGAGGGTCCCATCCGAGCGGGTGCCGATCAGCCGCCAGGCCGTACCGGAAAATTGTTTTTCCAGCCGGAGACGGTACCCCGAAGGAAGCACGTATACCTCTTCAGCGCGCAGCGGGATCCGCCGTCGCTGGCCCTGCCATTCCCAACGGACCGTCCCGTCGCGGACACTGAACGTGGAGGATTCGGGTACGTAAATGATGTTGGCGAAGCGCCGGTCCACCGCATATCCTTCCGGTTGGACGTTGGCGCAACTGCCCAGCAGGCGCATGGCGGCTTCAAACGTGGCCGGCTTCAGGCGAACCGTGCGATCGGCGATGAAATCCTGACCGAGAATATAACTGGGGAATGCGATGGCGCCGCCGGCGTGCTCCTCTTCGCACAGCCCGGACAGATTCGCGGCGAAACTGATTTGGGTTTTGACTTCCTTCTTGCAATACCCGAAGTAATTGTCGGCGAGAATGGTGACCATGACGCCAGACGCGTCGCGGCAGGCGATCTTGAACGCCTTCCCTCCGTTATAGAGCTCATCCGGCTCGCTCCAGCACATGCCGTCGCGCTTCTGCCGCTCGGTCGCCTGGGTGGTGTGTGGCAGACCTAACTCTCTCTTCGACACCGAGACAAGATGGGGAGCCAGAATGACGCCGCCGGAATGGCCGGTCCAATGCAACACGTCGAGAGCCGCGTCATTTTCGGGCAGGTATGGATCGCCGCCGTTGCCGAAGAGGCACTCCACGAAATCCAGATTGCTAACCAGACTTCCGGGAGCAAAAAAACGAATCTCCATGCTTCTTTCCGGCGTCTCGCCGGTAGCGGGGCACACCACGGGCCGGAGGAGAAGAGAAACGAACAAGCCCGCCGCTCCGGGTTCGGCGGCGGTATACGGCAGAGCCAGCACGTCTTCCGGAGGATGCAGCGCCATTCTAAGCAGGGCAGCGAAAACGGAATTGGGAACGGCAATCTTATCCGCGGGGATGGCCAACCCACCTTCTGCGATATGGAAGACTCCTTGCGTCGTGCGGCGGTCGCTTTTCGGATTGTGCAGCACGCCTTGCGCCACGCGGTACGAATCGAGATATGGCGAGTGAATGCGCTCGACGCCGGGCGGAAACGAGAGGACGCGCGCCATCCCCGGTAGATCGAGGGTTAGGGTACGGGAGGGGAGGCGTGGCGCTCCTTCGGGGCAAACATCCTTGAGATAACGGTCGAGAAAGCCTTGGAGGCGTGCATCCACCGGGCAGAGAAGATTGTGCAACAGTTGATCTTTCTGGTGGATATTTCGGAGAAGCGGTCCAGCAAGTTGGAGGAAGTAAGGGTCGGCGGCGCTGTGGGGCGCGGATTGGCCCAATGCCGCCAGTTTGAGGCTAATGTAGCGATCGAGCGCTTGATGGGTGTCCATGGGGAACCAGGTGGCGTCGGTGAAGCGCCACTCCTTCCAGCTTAGCCGTCCGCCGGTGGCGTTGCCAGCGCACTCACGAATTCGGCGCGTGCACGGTGCCGAGTGGGGATTCCGCCCGACTGCCCCAGCCCAAAGGCGTCGACCTGGTTAGTTCTCGACGAAGGGGCCGACTTTGTCGATCACGAGAAAGTCCACTGGGCCTTTGTATTTCTGCAACCGGAGTCCGGCCTGCTTTACGCAACTGGCCACCAGATCGGAGAATTCGTCAGCAGTGCCGGCGCGGGGGCAGTTGAGCTCGAAACTGTAGCGGCCCGTGAGTCCGGTCTGATCCAGAACGGTGGTTCCCAAGCGTCTCTGCAGGGCCGCGCTGAGTTGCAGCATGTTGGCGTTGCGGGCCTCGAGCAACATGACATCGGCCGTGGGTAACGTGGCGAACACCGATCCGTCATCCAACTCGCCGGAGTTTTCGGGCGTTTCGTTTTGCTTCGCTTCCTGAAGCCTGGCGCCCCCTTTCGCCACGGTGAGAGCGTAGCCGGAGACGGCGTCTTTGGTCGTGTGGTGGATTACCAGGTGGAAACGATCGTTCAGGAGGGATTGCAGCATGAGGCGCACCTGATCTTCCGTGGCATTCGGAGGGTTGGTGGCCTCGACATCGTATATATCGGTCAGAGAAGTGAGAACCCGGCGCTTCGGAAATCCTCCACAGCTCCAGATGGTAGGCATAGCTGATCATGAAATCTACGCTGGTGTTCCAGCGGAACCTCCCCACGAAACGGGTCGGGCGGTTGGAAATGATGTTTTGATCGGCGGCCAACTTCACCGACGAGGCAGTGAAGCGCAAGGGTGCGCCGGCCTGCGTCTGTGCCGGCAGTTTCGGTGTGGGCATCAGTCCGGTGGCGAGCGCGGCGACGGCGATCGTTTCAAGCAGCGGCTTTCTGACCAGCGCGAGTTGCCGGCCGACGTGCCCGCTCAGAAATTGCATGGTGCGCGATTCGAGGGGCGGGAAGGTGATGGCGGTCATAGGCTTCCTGCAATTTCCGGTTGTGATTTTAGTACAAAAAGGGTGGGGGTGGTGAACGAAAGCTCGGGCGCCCGTTCACGGGGCTACCCAGCAACAAGCTAACGATATGGGCGGATATCGAACGCCTCGCGGCGCGGGAAGGGGTATGGTGAAAGCATGCCTGCTCCGCAGCATGATGAGGAGGTGGAACCGCCCGCGGACACGTGGCCTTCACGGGCTCGCCAATGGTGCCGGGCAGCAATGGCGCTGGCGTTTCTCTTCGCCAGTTTGCCACTGGCGGGCAAGTTGTTTCTGGGCGGTTGGGGGTTCGACGGCGCGCCAGGCATAGCGTGCCTGTGCCTGGTTGCGGCTGTGTATCTCAATTTTGCCGGGCGAGAGCGCCGGCCCCCGATCCCCGATTCCGCCGCGATTCTCGACGAGGCCATCCGGCTGGCGGCGTTGGGGGAAACCGGCCGGGGGATCGCACTACTGAACGAAGCGCTTCGGCTGAGCCCCCGCTTCTGGCAGGCGCGGCAATACCGCGGCCAGATGCGTCTTGGAGAACCGGACACCGTTGAGTCCGCGCTCCAGGACTTCACGGAAGCGATTCGGCTGGCGCCCAACGAACCACACCTCTATATCCTCCGCAGCCACGTCTTCACCCTGCTCGGCCGAGAATCATCCGCGCGCGCCGATCTGGAGGCCGCCGCGCGACTGGGCGGAGACGCCGGGGCACCGGCTGGACCGTAGCTGAAATCACCCTGCCGGGATGTCGCAGTCCGGCAGCGAGGGACCGCTACCGCTGCTTTTTGCTCGCCACCTGCGAGGACCCGAGCGCCAGTTTTTCCATGTCATCCAACTGCTTCCGTACCGCGGGAGCGTCGGCGGCGCGGGGCGCCAGCATCAGGTAGTTGCGAAACTCATCGGCGGCTTCGGCGTACCGATGGCGCTCGGCGAGGATGGTGCCCAACAGCCGCGCGATTTGCGGGAACTGATGCCGCGTGTCAAGCTTCTCCGCCGAACGCGCACTTTTCTCGGCCGCCTCCGGATGCTTGAGGTTATAGTTGGCCACCGCGTTGCAAAAGAAAGCCTGCGGGTAGTCAAAGGAATCGAGTTGCAGAACCCGATCGGTTACCTCGGCCGCTTCCTTCCAGTTATCGGAGCGCACTGCTAACAGCGCGAGATGCAGGTAGGGTTCGGGCCAGCGCGGCTCGGCTTTGGCGGCGGACTCAAGGGACTGGTGGGCCTCCCCGGCGTGGCCGTTCTCCATCTGCAGTTTGCCCAGCTCACTCCAGGCAAACGCGAACTCGGGATCCATTCTGACAGCCTCCTGCAGGCTGGCGATAGCCTCCTCCGCCTTGTTCTTCTTCGCCAGGTCCATGCCTTTCTTTAGCGCCTTGCGCGCCGCTTTCGGAGCCCTCAGGGTGGTGGCCGTCACGATGCTGGCTTGGTCCGATTCGCCGTTCCGATGAATCAGGATGACGCCCACATCCGGGTTATCCATAGGGCCGCGATTCGCCAGGTTGATGGATTGCGAACGATAGCCGCCGAGCCGCGCGCGCAGGTCGCAGTTGGCGAAACGATTGGCCGTGCCAAATCCGCGGCCGAGCGACGAGGTATGCGGAATGGTCTGATTGAAGTCCCCGGTTGTCTCGCTGGCGCCTCCGATCACTTCCATGGTCTGACCCAATTGGACGGAAAAGTAACCACTGCCATCCGTGAGGCCTTCCGAATGCGATGTCCCGTTGCACACACTTTCGATCACCACGGAGGAGGTGGGCGCCGTGCCATCATCCAGCATGACGCGGCCGCTCGCCCGGATCGGCGGCGGGTCGTGATTCGCGTTGGTGTTGGGAGTTCCATCCGTGGAAGCGCCTGCTGGCAGCCCGGGCACGCCGCCGGTTCCCGTGGGCGGGATCTGGCTGAAAGCCGGAAACAGCAGAATCGCGGCGGCCGCGATCATGATACCGCGTGTTCGACATTGAGGAGACATTTCCGTTCTCCCCTTGGAAATGATTATGGCACACGCCATCCGCCCGAGCCGCCATTTTCGATACCCTGCACGAGGCGCTTCGGGTTTACCGTGACCTGGATTACGAGCCGCGGCTTTGATCGGACCATTCGGTGCTTGCGAATCGGGCGGTAATCTCTCGCCAGATAGCTGCCGATATTGCTGCATATCGTTCCGTTTTCGGGAGTCGGTAAAGCTGTGCGACTACCCCACGCGGGGTAGTCACCGGCGCGGCAGAAGCTCAGGCACTTCGACGAGTTGGCGATTTCCCTCCGCCCTTCTGCTCGGAAACGGATATGCGAATCCCAAAATCGGACAACTCGCAAACGCAAGCTTCTTGAAAACAACCAGTTGCGCCTTGGCCCCCTGGTTGCATTTCTTGGCGCCGGAGGCGCCAATGGCAGGCTTCGTCCAGGATCTGCGTTACGCTCTGCGTACACTTCTCAAGAGTCCAGGGTTCACAGCGGTCACCGTCCTCACGCTGGCGATCGGCATCGGCGCCAATGCGGCTCTGTTCAGCGTCATTGATTCGCTGCTCCTGCGGCCCCTGCCGTATCCCGATGCGGACCGGATCGTCGCGCTATGGTCGACGCAGCCAGACGGTTCCCGCACGAACGTGTCGCCGGCCGACTTCCTCGACTATCGCGAGCAGAACCGCGTCTTCGAACACATTGGCGCCTTATCGCAAGTCGAATTCAATGTGATGATCGCCGGCGCCGCCGACCGGCTAACGGGATTTCGAATCACTTCGGGATTCCTGGAGTCTCTCGGCGCACGGCCGGTTCTTGGACGCCGCTTCACCTCCGAGGACGACCGGCCGGGCGCTCCCCGAGTCGTAATGCTCAGTTATGCGACCTGGCAGGCAAAATTCGCCGGCGAACGCCGGATTATCGGACAGGCGCTGACTGTCGATGGCGAGAAGGCTACTGTCATTGGCGTCTTGCCGGGAAATGTCCGGTTTGTTTTTTCGCCCGAGCTTCTGGCCCCACTCGGAATCGATGCGGCCGCCTCGCGTAGCGATCACATCCTGTTTCCCCTCGCGAAAATCAAGAGCGGCGTGACATTCGCGCAGGCCCAACAGGGCGTTAAGGTCCTGGCTGGCAACCTCGCGCAAGCCCATCCGGAGTCGCTGAAGGGCTGGAGCGCGGAGATTGTGAACCTGCGGGAAATAGTGGTCGGATCCCCTGCCAACTACAAGGACGTGCTGGTGCTGTTCGGAGCGGTGGCCTTCGTGCTTCTGATTGCGTGCGTCAACGTCGCAAACTTGCTGTTAGTGAGAGCCTCGTCCCGGCAGCGTGAACTTGCTGTGCGGGCCTCGCTCGGCGCCGTCCGCGGCCGGCTCATCCGCCAGGTTCTGACTGAGGGAGCTGTGCTGGCGCTGCTCGGTGGCGCTGCCGGAGTTCTGCTCGCTCTGTGGCTCTCTGAACTGGCCGCGACGCTCGTTCCCTCGCTGATTGTGGACGCCATTTCCGAGATCGGCGTGAATGCAAGAGTGCTCTGGTTCACTGTGGCGGTTTCCTTGCTGACTGGCGTGTTGTTCAGCATCGCGCCGGCCTGGCGCGCATCGAGGCTGAACATTGCCAGCGCCCTCGCTGTTGCGGGCCGCGGTTCCAGTGCGGGCGCGTCTGGCAAGAAGTTCCGCAGCGCGCTGGTTACTGTTGAGGTCGCGCTGTCGCTCATCCTGCTTGTGGGCGCCGGCCTGATGATTCGCAGCCTTCTCGCTCTTTATTCGACCGACCTCGGGTTGCGCCCGGAAGGCGTAATCACGATGCGAATCACGATGCCGGGGACGCGCTACTCGGGCGCCGCGCAGGTGCGCAGCTTCGATCGCGCGCTGCTCGAGAGAGTTCGGGCGCTGCCGGGCGTCCGCGCGGCCGGCCTGTCGCTCTTTCTGCCGCTCGAAGGCTTGGCTTTTCCCATACCTTTTCAGCTTGCGTCGCATCCGGTCGCCGCGACTGAGCGGCCCAGGGGCCGGCTGCACTTTGCCAGCGAGGGTTACTTTGGGACATTCGGGATAACCCTTCGGACCGGTCGCTTTTTCACAGAGCGTGACAACGAGTCCGTCCCGCGCGTGGCAATTGTGAACGAGGCGTTTGTCCGCGAGTACCTCAAAAAGGAGGCGCCCCTTGGTCAGCGGCTGCTGATGGGACTTCCGGTCGTTGGAACCTATGGCGTCGGGCCGGAGGTTGCTTGGGAAATCGTCGGAGTGATTGCAGATGTAAGGGAGCCGGGCGGGAAAACGTATCCGCTGATGTATGTTCCGGCGATGCAATGGCCACAGGCGGGCGGAGCACTGGCAGTCCGCACGGATCTGGATGCGGCGGCGATGGTCAAGGCGATCCGCGCAGCGGTACGGAGCCTCGATCCTGGCGTGCCGGTCACCAATGTCAGAGGTATGCGGGAAATCGCGATGCGCAGCGTCTCGCGGCCGAAGATGCACGCCTGGGTGATGGGGGCATTTGCATCGGTAGCGCTGATCCTCGCAGCGCTCGGGATCTATGGCGTGATGTCGTACGCCGTGGCGCAAAGGTCGCACGAGTTGGGCATCCGGATGGCGCTTGGCGCGCAGCCGCGCGATCTGCTTCGCATGACGTTCCGTTACGGCCTCGCCATGGCATGCGCCGGTCTGGCCCTCGGGTTGGCCGGCGCGCTCGCGCTCACTCGCGTCCTGCAGACCCTGCTCTACAATGTGAAGGCGACCGATCCGCTGACTTACGCCGGAGTGTCTGTCCTCCTGCTCGCCATCACGCTGCTGGCCGCATATATTCCCGCGCGGTCCGCGGCGCGTGCCGACCCGCTCGTGGCGTTAAGGTGCGAGTAGGGCGACTCGGCTGACAGAGACCGAACGTTTCCCGCGAAGCCGCCCGCACCGGAAGACATCTTCTAAGTCCTATCTGTCGACCCGAAGAGGGCCGGCATGGCCCAGTAGCGAGCGAAATCGACACCCACATTGTTCTCTTCTCCACCAGTCTCACAAATCTCCGGGTCGCTGAGGACTCAGCCCAACCGTCGCTAAACAGGAGTTGTCGTCCATCATTGACTACCTCGGTTGCACGGTTAGCCCGCCTTCGTCGAGATTGGGGGCGGAAGGGTGTCCAATTAATCGCTTGAAAATAAGGCAGTTCCCAGTTTTCGATTGCCCAGAGGACGCAGGAATGGCCCCATTCCTGAGCCGCCGGAGTCACTCCGGGTAGCAAAAGAGAGAAAAAGGTCCCGAAGCAGACTTTTGGGTGTACAATCGATCCTGCCCAGGAATCCAAAACGGAAATCCTGGCTAAAAAGCCTCCAAACAGCGGGTGGGTGGATGTGTGATTGATGGCAAAACGGAGGGGCTGGGTGACCGGTACTCCACCCGCGAGTGCGTAGAGCGAATCGACGAATAGAAAGGAATCCGCGATGCGCGTTTTTATGCGTGCACTATTAGCCATTCTCGTCGTGTCCACACTGTCAGGAATCGTGTGGGCGCAGACAGCCAGCACCGGCACGGTGCTCGGGCTGGTTACCGATCCCGCAGGCGCCGTCGTGCCCGGGGCAACCGTCGAGGTGGTGGACGCCGCGACGATGGCCGTGCGCTCGGTGCCGACGAATGCGGCGGGGCGTTACGCGTTTGTCGCCCTGCCCCCGGGGACTTACTCGGTCCGTGCGACCGCGAAGGGGTTTCAACACGCAGAGGTGCCGTCGGTAGCGGTTGAAGTCACTAAGTCGTATACGATCAACCTGCAATTGCCGATTGGCGAATCGCACCAGACGATCGAAGTTGCGGCCACGGGCGCGGAATTGCAAACCCTGGATTCGACGGTCGGTTCCACGTTGGGCGGCAACACCTTGATGTTGCTTCCCACGCTAAACCGCAACGTGACGGGCCTGCTCACGCTGCAGGCGGGTTCGATGCCGCAACAAGGCGCCAGCCAGAGCAGCTATTACGGCGGCCAGGTAGCGGGCGCCAAGAGCGACCAGAACTCGATTGTGCTCGATGGCGGCAACGTCACCAGCGCGGTTTCCGGGAACTCGGATTACTACACCAATTACTACGGCGCGCCGGAAGCCCCGATCCCCACCCCGGTCGAGAGCATCCAGGAATTCCGCGTGTCGACAACCAATCCCACCGCCAGCTTCACTGGGGCTTCCGGGAGCGAGACGGTGTTGGTTACCAAGCGCGGCAGCAACCAGTTTCACGGCTCGGCGTACGAGTACTTTCAGAACTCTGACCTGAATGCCAACAGTTGGTCTCTGAATCGCATCCCGCAGGGCCGGCCGGAAAGCCGGGACAACCGTTTCGGAGGCACGCTGGGCGGCTATATTCCAGGCCTGCAGGAGAAGGCGAAGACGTACTTCTTCATCAATTACGAAGGCCGGCGCGAGTTGAATTCGGCGACCGTTAACCGAATTGTGCCAACCGACACCATGAAACAGGGCATACTGCGGTTCCGCGATGCCGCGGGCAACATTGTCTCGTACAATCTCGCGACCTCGACACAGTGCGGCACCAATGGCAACTCCGTATGCGACCCCCGCGGAATTGGGTTGAATCCGCTGATCAGCCAGATGTGGAACAAGTACGAGCCGGAAGGCAACAACCCCAGCCTTGGCGATGGGCTCAACACGATCGGGTACACGGGAGCGGCCGGGTTGCCCGTGTCGAGCAACTTCGGCGTGATCCGGGTGGACCACGCCTTCGGATCCAATTGGCAATTCACCGCCAGCTATCGTCACTACGTCGAGATGGCGGCGGTGGGCAACCGCCAGGTGGACATCGGCGGCGAGTTAGCGGGCGACACCAAGGGTCAGATTGCGTCGACTTCCAGCATCCCGCGCCAGCCGCGGTATTTCGTGGCGGGACTTACGGGGGTGATCACGCCGAGCCTCACGAGCGAAACCAGCTTCAGTTACATGCGCGATTGGTGGTATTGGAAGACGGCCGGTTCTTTCCCGCAGGTCTCCGGAACCACGGGCTCCATGATGGTGGGCGGCGACAACGATAATGAGCTTCAGCCGGTCACGTTTCGCACCGGGACAGTTCGCCAGCGGGCCTGGGACAGCCACAGCCCGGGTGTGCGGGAGAATCTGTCCTGGCAGAAAGGCACCCATCTGCTCCGCTTTGGAGCCACGTACGATCACACCAGTGTCAATTTCTGGCGGGACGACGGGCAGGGATCGTTGACCGTGCCGGAATACAACATCAGCGTCACGTCCGGGCTCAATATTCCGAGCACCTACCGGCCGCCCACATGCACCGCGGCGCTAACCACCAATTGCCTGCCTTCCAACCAGGCCAGCAACTGGAACACCGAATACGCTGAAGCGCTCGGCTTGGTGGATCAGGCGGTCCTGCTGGGAACGCGCGGGAGCAACCTTTCGGCCAACCCCCCGGGCACCCCTCTCTCGACCAACGTGGATTGGGGTATTTACAGTCTTTACGCGACGGATTCCTGGCACATTTTGCCCACACTGACCATCAATTACGGCTTGAACTGGGGCGTCGACATACCGGCCCAGGAAGCCACGGGCAAGCAGATCATCGCGGTGCTGGCGAGTAATAACCAGGTTCTGGATCCGGTCGCTTACCTTCAACAGCGGCAACAGGCGGCGCTCGCCGGCCAAGTCTATAATCCTCTGATCGGGATGGATCCCATCGATTCCCTCCACCGGGAATATCCGTACAACATTGTCTATAAGGACGTTGCCCCCCGCATCGCCCTCGCATGGAACCCGAAGATCGACGGTGGTGTATTCGGATGGCTCTTCGGCAACGGCCAGACTGTTATTCGCGGCGGTTATGCGCGTTTGTACGATCGTTTGAATGGCGTGCAGAAGGTGATCAATCCCCTACAAGCCCTGGGCTTCGGGCAGACACTGACCTGCCTGGGCCCGTCCACAACGGGTCAGTGCATGGGCTCTTCCGGTGTGAATCCGGCCACTGCGTTTCGCGTCGGCATCGACGGCTCAACAATCCCCATCCCGGCGTTGTCGGCAACCGCCTCGATTCCGATGATTCCGGGTAACAGCAGCGTAGCCGGCGCCAATCAGCCCTTCTCGACGGAAACCTATAACATCAGTCCCACCTATGAGCCCTCGCCGAATAACTCCTGGAACCTCACGATCCAGCGGGAAATGCGCGGCAATTCGGTGCTGGAGATTGGCTACATACGCCGCACTGCGTCTCAACTTTACGCTCCCGTCGATTTGAACCAGGTACCGTTCTTCATGCAGGACGGCGGGCAGTCGTTCGCGCAAGCCTTCGACGCCATCTCGGCGCAGCTTCGCGCGGGCAGCGCTGTAACTGCCCAGCCGTTCTTTGAATCGGTGCTGGCCGGCAGTTCGTTTTGCAAGGCCCCCAACACCAGTTGCACGGCGGGCGTGGTTGCTTCTTACAGCTCAAACTTCCTTTCACAGCAGGTTCGCACTCTCTGGAATGCGATCCAGCCTTCCTTCGCCATGGGCCCCGGCACCGCCGCGGCGACCCAGATGACCACGTTCTTCTTCTATACCAACCGGGGCTGGTCCAACTACAACGCGGGCTTCATCACTTATCGCACCCGCACGTGGAAGGGCCTGTCGCTGGATGCCAATTTCACCTATGCGCATTCGCTCGACGCCTCCGGTCTAAACCAGGACCAGGACACCAGCGGAACGAACGCCTTCAACCTGCACTATGACTATGGCACTTCGATTTTCGACCGGAAGTCCGTATTCAACCTGCTCGGCTCGTACCAATTGCCTTTTGGTCATAGCGGGAACAAGGTATTCAACCAAATCACAGGCGGCTGGTCCATAGCGCCGATCTTCAGCGCTTATAGCGGGCTGCCGCTCAAGGTCACGGACGGCTCGGGCCAGGAGTTCGGCCAAGGAACCAGCAGCAGCGCGGGCGCGATCCCGCTGGTGAAGGTTACTGCGGGTAATAGCGTGAATTACAACGTCGCCGGCAGTAACGGGGTTGGCACGAACGGCAGTCCGGCCACAGGCGGCACCGGGCTGAATATCTTCGCGAATCCCAGCACCGTGTACAGCTCCTTCCGTCCGGTCGAGATCAGCGTAGACACCACCAGCATGGCCGGCGTGTTGCGTGGCATGGCACACTGGAACCTGGACCTGAGTGTCGCGCGCAAGTTCAAGATCACGGAACGCCTCTCGACCAACTTCACGGCCCAGTTCTTCAACATCTTCAACCACGTGATGTTTGCCGATCCGGCGGTGAGCTTGCAATCTCCGACAACCTTTGGCGTGATCGGCAGCCAGTTGAACTTGCCGCGGATCCTGGAATTGGGTCTGCACCTCGACTTTTGAAGCAGGTTCGAAAAGCCGCGGCGCGACAGCGGGATTTTAACCGGGTTCCGGCGTTGTCCACGTGGCGTTGTCTGGGGATATCGGAAGCCGCCCCTACTTCGCGGGCAATACGAGCTTCAGCGGAGCGTTTTCGCCCGCCACGACTTTGAGCGGCGGAAAGGCCTGTTCCTGCGATTTGAGAAAATCGGGGTCGCCCATGGCCTGCTCAGTCTCCGCCGGGTCCTCGACCACGTATATGCGGTAGACGCCGGGAGGCAGCGGCCAAGCGGTAAAGGCGCCGTTCTGATCCGTGCTCGCAGGCGGGCGAATTCCGGGCGGGGAGGGCACATA
This sequence comes from Bryobacterales bacterium, assembly GCA_963842505.1. Taxonomy (GTDB): domain Bacteria; phylum Acidobacteriota; class Terriglobia; order Bryobacterales; family Bryobacteraceae; genus PALSA-129. Next base: position 70,219 of record CAWJGZ010000001.1, on the reverse strand, counting down.
CGTGGCACCGGAGGGTACGATGATGACGCTGGCGCCGGCGACGGGGCGGTTGTTGGCGTCGGTAACCGTGCCCGAAATGGGGCCGAGCACGCCTTCCTCCAGAACGGTCAGGCGCAGCGGCGCTTCGGTGCCGTCGAAATCGAATTCGCGGCCAAAAATCTCCTGTCCGCCGAAGCGTAGCGACGCCACCTGACCGTCCTCGACTGACACGCTCCCGCGGTACTGCCCCGGCCAGGCGCCGGGGATGACGAAGCTGCCGTCGGGTTGCACCTTGGCCATGAGCCGGAAATTCGAGAGCCGCCGCTGCAAGGCGATGTGCACCCGGTCCGGCTTGACCGCATCTTCGCTGACGATGGTTCCCTTGAGATCCCGCAGCACCGTCTGGGCCACGTTCAACGTGATCCCATCGATATTGTCGCCGGAGACCTCTAGCGTCCGCAGGGCAGAGTACCTCGGCGGGGCGGAATCGTCGGTGAGATTGCCGATTGTAGCCATGAGCCTATATTTGCCGGGTGCGACGTGGCGCAGCATAAAGGTTCCGTCGGGCGCGACCGGGACGGGATCGCCGGTGGAGGTCAACCCGAGCTCGTCAAAAGATATGGTGAGGTAGGCTTGGGCCGGCTGGTATTCAGCGGGCAGAATCACGCGGCCGCTCACCTCGACACCGCCGCCGGGCGCAAGATGGATGTCGGCGCCGGAGGCTTCCTGGCCTTCGCGCAGGTCGATGGCGCGGGCGCCGGCGGTTTGAGCGGCGGAAGGATACCAGGCGGGCAGGTAATCGCCCCAAGGCGCCCCGCCCATCGGACGGACGCGGATGTAATACCGTCCCGGCGGAAGCTTTCCGATGCGATACCGGCCGAGATCGTCGGACTGCACCCTGCGAACCGGTTGCAACTCGCGCACGCCATCGACGGTGAGGTACTGCGCGGCTAAGACAGTCGCCCGGGCGACCGGCCAGCCGTTCTCGTCCAGCACCTTGCCGGCGATGGCGGCTTGCGGCGTCAGGGCCACCCGGACGGCGATGTGGGTGTCTTGCGGGTGGATGGTGACCAACTGCCTCCGCGGCAGCAAGCCGAGGCCGTCGAACAACAGTCCGCAAGACGACGCCGGCAAGCCGGTGAAACGGAAATGGCCAGTGGCGTCCGTCGCCGCCCAGAACGTTTGACCGCACGTGGCGGCCACCCGCACGCCGGGCAGCGGCTCGCCTGTGGTTTTGCGCGCTACATCGCCTTCGAGCGTGACCTGCGCCAGCGCGGCGGCGGGGAGCAGCAAAAACACGAGCAGTTGTCTTCGCATGGCGTCACCTTCTTCCGCAGCTCATGGTGATGCGCAGCGGCCCCTTGGTTTCCGCGGTTACCTCGAAGCCGTCTGCCAGCACTTCCAGGTCGCCCAGCTTGGCGGATGTCGCGAAGGTGCTAGAACGGCTTTCAGCCCGCACATACGCCTTGTATTTGCCGGGGAAAAGATGCTGCAAAACAAACCGGCCATCGGCGTCGACATGCAAGTTCCGCGGAAGATGGAAATCCTCTTGCAACTGGATCCATACGGGCACCGCGGCGCAGCCGCTTTCGAAAACCACCCTGCCTTCCACATCCGGAGTGGGGGCGAGGGTCAGATCGATTCCATCCACGTCTTCTGTCCCGACGTCGACCGTCTTCCGCGCCGCGGCCAACGGATTTTGGCTCGTAAAATCGCCGGCCGCATATTGGCCCGCCTCAACAACGTACTTGCCCGGCAGAAGGTCCGCCGCCGCGAAGCGATCGCCTGTGAGGGTCGCGAATCCATTCGAGGCGCCGGGCGAAAGAGCCGAGACGCGCACCGATGCAAGCGATCCCGGCTGCGCGGCTGCCGCCAGCCCGAGAATCCGGCCGCTGACCTTTACGCCACCCTGGCTAACGATCTGGAGATCCACGCGCAGTTCCTTGCCTTCGGCGACAGCAACCGGCTTGGTTTCCGACGGCTTCAGGGCGTGCGGATAGAACGTGGCGTGTTGCCTCGCATCGAGGGGCGGCCGCATCGAGGGTTGACCAGCGAAGTAATTCGATCCAGGTCGGACAAGGACGTAATACGATCCGGCACCCAGTGGCGCGATCCGGTATTCGCCCAAATCGTCGGTGAGCGCCTGCTCGTGGCCCACGTATTGATAGCTGCCGTCGTTATACATATACCCACTGCGCCGTTCGCCGATCGGATAGCGCTGAAGCGCCTCGACCTCTACGCCTTCGAGAGGAATCCCGAGCGCGTCCGTCACCTCCCCTACGATGGCGGCGTAGCGTTGCATTTCCAACCGAACTTGCCCGTTCGGGCTGTTAACCACGGGACGAACCATCTCGGCGCCGGGATATCCCCTGGCAGCCTCCTTGGAGCTCATGAATCCCGGATAGCGCGCGTCCACCCGGTAGGATTTAAACTCCAGCCCGGCGAATCGGAAGTGCCCTTGCCCATCGGTGGTGGTGACCAGTGGATCGTCCTGGCCGGACTGGATGCGCACACGCGCACCGGCAATGCCCTGCTCCGTGGAGGCATCGATGACGTCTCCTTCGACGGCGCCTTTTAACGTGGTCTGGGCTCGGGCAGGTTGAACCCACAGAACAGCCGCGGCTGCAAGCCAGGCGGCCTTGACGAGAATCCTCATTCAGACCTCCTTGTCTGAGAGTATACTTCGATGAACTGATTGCGGGAAGATAGACGCGCGCGGCCGGCGCGGCCGGTCTCCCGGCCCATCGACGTGCCGTATCAGGCTCTGCGCGAAAGCGTGAATTGGCAATATCGCTAGGTGTCGCCGCGCCCCGCCCCGCGCCCGCGCAATGCGTTCCGCTGGCGTGCCCGTACCCTCATAACCCGTCAATGAGGGCCGCACGGCGTCCGTGACTGCGGTCACATGAATCTTGGCAGTTCAGGAATAGCATCAGAAATTGAAGGAGCATACCATGATCGCCATGTCTGCCGACGCTACGAGTCTCTCGCCGTGGTGGAGACACTCCGCCATCCTCGTAATGATCGCTGGCTTCTCGGTTCTATCCTTGGTCACGGTCCTCACCTACACGAACGCTCCACCGATCCCCGAGCAGGCCGTGGACGTATCGGGAACTGTGGTGTTTACCGGAGCCGACATCCAAATGGGCCAGGAGGTCTTCCTCAAGTACGGTCTCATGGAGCACGGGAGCCTGTGGGGTCATGGGGCTTACCTGGGTCCTGATTACAGTGCGGAGTACCTGCATAGACTCAGCGAGGTGACCCTGGACACGATCGCGACCGAGAAGTACGGCAAACTCTTCGCGCAGCTCTCGCCGGACGAGCGGAGCGTCGTATCTGCGCGGACCGTGACGGTGCTTAAGGAAAACCGGTACGTACCAGCCTCGCGAACTCTCCGGCTCTCGTCAGGCGAGGTGGCTGCCTACCGCACACAGCTTCCCGAATGGAGCGAGTACTTCACCAGGAAGGACGCCGCTCCCGGACTACCAGCCAACTATATTCGGACCACCGGGGAGCTGAAAGCTCTGACCGCCTACTTCGCTTGGGCGGCCTGGGCCACAACGGCGAATCGCCCTGGGAAGGATTACTCATACACCAACAACTGGCCCTACGAGCCCATCGCGGGAAACCGTCCTTCCACCGAGGCCTATGTTTGGAGCGCCTTGAGTCTCATCACCCTCCTGTCAGGGCTCGGTTTGATCCTCTTCGTCGTCGGCAGGTTCGACTACTTGGGCTGGAAGGGCGAGGGCGCCGGCTCCCATGTTATGCACTCCGCTCCCCCTGCTTTGAAGCTCACCCCCAGCCAGTGGGCTACGGGATGGTTCTTCGGCATCGTGGCCCTCCTGTTCCTGGCGCAATCATTCCTGGGAGGCGTGCTCGCGCACTATCGGGTGGAGACAGGAGGCTTTTACGGTCTCGACATCGCCCGCTGGCTGCCCTACACCCTGGCGCGCACCTGGCATCTGCAACTCGCCATCTTCTGGATCGCGACGGCCTGGGTGGGAGGCGGCCTTTTCCTGGCGTCGTGGGTCGGTGGCGAGGAGCCCAGACACCAGAAGGCCGGCGTCTACGCACTCCTCGGGGCGCTGGTGCTGGTGGTCGTCGGCAGCCTGGTAGGCGAGTCCCTCGGCATCAACGACAAGCTGGGCCAGCTCTGGTTCTGGTTCGGTCACCAGGGTTCCGAATACCTGGACCTCGGGCGGCTCTGGCAGTACTTGCTGGCGGTTGGCCTCCTCTTCTGGCTGTTTCTGATGTTTCGGGCTCTCAAGCCCGCCTTCCAAAGCCCCGACAAGCGCGAACTGTCCTCACTCTTTCTGTACACGGCCGTGGCCATCCCTGTCTTCTACCTGCCCGCGCTTTTGTATGGCCCTCACACCAACTTCGCCGTCATCGACAACTGGCGCTTCTGGATCATTCATCTTTGGGTGGAGGGATTCTTCGAACTCTTTGCGACGGTGCTGGTGGCCATCATGTTCCACCAGATGGGCGTGGTCGGCACCAAGACCGCCACGCGCCTGATCTATCTGGATGCCATCCTATATCTCAGCGGCGGGATCATCGGCACAGGCCACCATTGGTACTTCACCGGCCAGGGAACGCTCAACATGGGCCTGGCGTCGTGCTTCTCCGCTCTGGAAGTTGTGCCTCTAACGCTCCTCACTCTGGACGCCTGGGATTTCATCAAGCTGAGGAAGGCGCAGTGTTCCGCGTGCGGCCACGATCTGGCCTGGGGCCAGAAGTGGTCCATCTACTTCCTCATGGCCGTGGGTGTCTGGAACTTTGTTGGCGCAGGGATCTTCGGTTTCCTGATCAACCTGCCGATCGTGTCCTACTTCGAGGTGGGCACGACGCTCACCCCCAATCACGGACACGCCGCACTGTTTGGTGTCTTTGGGATGTTGGCCTTAGCAGTTCTGATTTTCTGCTTGAGGGCGATGCAATCCGACGCCACATGGAAGGAGACGGAGAAGTTCGTCCGGGTGGGCTTCTGGGGCGCTAATGTGGGCCTCGCGCTCATGATCATCCTGGATCTGTTCCCCGGAGGAGTAATCCAGCTCTGGGATTCCATCGCCCACGGGTATTGGCACGCGCGCCGCCTGACATTCCTGATGAGCGGCACCTACCACAAGCTGGAATGGCTGCGCATGGTGGGGGATATGGTCTTCCTCCTCGCCGGCGCCCTGCCCATTACGCTCGGCGCGTTGCGCAGTGTGTGGAAAAGGGATCTCTCTCCCACGGCGTGAAGGCTGCGCCCCAATGGATCGGCGGGGTGCCGCAAAGCCAGGATGCGGATTCCGAGGGATGGCGATCAGCGTTCCGAACTGATGTCGATCACGATTCCGAAGTGATGCCGATCAGTGTTCCGAACTGAAGCCGATCAGTTTTACGGTTGTAGTTCGAAACACTGATCGGCATCGGATTGGAATGGCGGCGTAGGGCAGCCGTGGCGATTGGACTCCACTGGTAAGTGGAGACTCCCAGTTGCCACAGAAGAGGCTGACCATGCGCAAGTTGAAGGAAGTTCTGCGGCTCCATTCCCTCGGACTGAGCCAGCATCAGATCGCCCGCAGTTGTTCGATTTCCCAGAGCACCGTCCATGAGTACGTGTCCGCCGCCCAAGCGGCGGGCTTGAACTGGCCGGTGCCTGAGAACTGGGGGGACCAGCAGATCGAGCGGGCGCTGTTTCCGCAGCGGCCCGCTCCCGCCGTTTGGCGGAAACATCCGGAACCGGATTGGGCTCAGGTCCATCAGGACCTGCAGACCCACAAAGACCTGACCCTGCAACTGGTCTGGCAGGAGGCGCGCGCGAGCGACCCGGAGGGCTATGGCTATAGCCGCTTCTGCGATCTCTACCGGCGGTGGCTGAAGAAACTCGACCTGGTGCTGCGGCAGGAGCACCGTGCCGGGGAGAAGATGTTCGTCGATTACGCCGGGGCCACGATTCCGGTTCACGACCCGCAGAGCGGTGCCGTTCACCCGGCGGCCGTATTCGTGGCCGTGCTGGGCGCCAGCAGCTACACCTTCGCCGAGGCCACGAGCGGACAGGATCTGCGCAACTGGATCGGGTCGCATACGCGGGCCTTCGAGTTTTTGGGGGGCGTAGTGGAGGTGGTGGTCCCGGATAACTTGAAGTCCGCCGTATCGCATCCGAGCTATTACGAGCCGGATCTGAATCCCACCTATCGCGACCTGGGCGAGCACTATGGCGTCGCCATTATTCCGGCGCGGCCGTATCGGGCCAGGGACAAGGCCAAAGCGGAGGTGGGCGTTCAGGTGGTCCAGCGCTGGATCATAGCCGCGTTACGCAAGCATAAGTTCTTCTCCTTGGATGAGGTCAACCAGGCGATCGCCGAGTTGCTCACACGGCTCAACCAGCGGGCGTTCCGCAAACGCGCGGGCAGCCGCGCCAGCCTGTTCGCGCAACTGGATCAGCCGGCGCTGAAGCCGTTGCCGGCCACGCGCTACCAGTTCGGTCAATGGAAGAGGGCGGGCGTCAACATCGACTATCACATCGAAGTGGAGCGGCACTACTACAGCGTGCCGTACGCGCTGGTGCACCAGGAGGTGGACGTCCACCTGACGGCGGAGACCCTGGAAGTTCTCCACCGCGGGGTGCGGGTAGCGTCGCATGTCCGCTCCTACGAGCCGGGGAAAGCGACGACGCTGACGGATCACATGCCTAAGTCGCACCAGAAGTATGTGGGGCGCACGCCATCGCGGCTGATGGAAGATGCCCAGCAGATCGGACCCCACACCGGTCAGCTGGTGGAAGCGATCCTGGCGGCCAAGCGCCATCCGGAGATGGGATATCGTTCGTGCCTGGGGATTCTGCGGCTGGGGAAAACCTACCCGGCCGAGCGCATGGAAGCGGCCGCCCGGCGGGCGCTGCGGGCTCGCGCCTACAACTTCCAGAGCCTGGACTCGATCCTCAAGAACCAGCTCGACCGGCTGCCGTTACCCGGCGATCCACCAGCGCAGCCGACGGGGGACCATGACAACATCCGCGGCGCCGATTACTTCGATTCCCCGCCGGAGGCCGACCCTCCGGTGATTCAGTAAGTCCACAAGGAGAACTATGCTCAACCAACAAACCATCGAGAAGTTGTACGCCATGCGCATGCGCGGCATGGCCGACGCCTTCACCCAACAACAGGAAGATCCCCAAACCAACCAACTCAGCTTCGAGGAACGCTTTGCGCTGCTGGTGGACCGCCAGTGGAACTGGCGGCAGGGCCGGGCTCTGGAGCGGCGGCTCCGAGATGGCCGTCTGCAAGGTCCCGACTGCATCGAAGACATCGATTTCCGTGCGACGCGGGGTCTGGACAAGCAGGTGGTCCGAGCGCTGATCCACGACTCGGACTGGGTCCGCCGCCACCAACACATTTTTCTGGTGGGTCCGACCGGGATCGGGAAAACGTTTCTCGCGCGAGCCTTCGGACAGAAGGCCTGCCGCGACGGATTCACCGCCTACTTCGCCACGGCGGCGCAGTTGTTCCGGGACCTCGAGCTTGCTCGTGCCGATGGCAGCTACGCCAAGAGGCTGCGGGCGCTGGGGCAGGTGGATGCGCTGATCGTCGACGACTGGGCGATGGCGCCGTTGGCTGACGCCGAACGGCGGGCGTTTCTGGAGATCTGCGACGAGCGATACCTGACCAGGTCAACACTGCTGACGAGCCAGTTGCCGGTGGCCAAGTGGCATGCGCAGATCGGCGATCCCACGGTGGCGGACAGCATCTTGGACCGGCTGGTGCATGCCGCGCACCGGATCGAATTACAGGGAGAATCGATGCGGAAGAAGAAGGGCGGTCGCGGTGCCAAAGAGGGCGAGTAGGTGGCAGTTGGCGGAATGTTTTTGGGCGCTAACTCCAGTCGCCCTACGGGCTCCTTCCGTCAGCGCCCAAAAACACGGGCAACCGCAAGAAAGGAACTTCTCATGCATCAGGACAAAGAAAACCAGCAAAACTCTTGACGCATGCCGATCACTGTTTCACACTGAGATAGCCCGGCGTCGCTTCGCTCCGATCTGATCGGCATGAGATCGGAATGACTGATCGACATCATCGGAATGCGCAGCCAGGACACTGCCCGGACGGGATGTTTCGCACGAGCCGGCAAGGTCGGCGCGATTCCGCGCATGAACAAGGCCTTCGAGGACAAGACCAAAGACAGCGTCCCGCGCGAATTCTCCAAGAAGGCCATCGTCCTGGACCTCCTGCGCCGCAAGGATGGCGCGACGATGGCCGAAATCGCCAAGGCCACCAAACTGGCAGAACCACAGCATCCGGGGATTCATCTCCGGCACGATCACCAAGAAGATGGGCTTGGCGGTCGAGAGCACGAAAAATGAGGCCGGGGAGCGGACGTACCACATCGCCAGATAGGCACACCCGGATCACGCCGCCACTCGCGAGGGTGGCGGCTTTTCTTTAGGTTTAGGAGAGACCGAAATGTTACTGATTTGCCAGTGCGGAACTAGCCAGCGCTGGTTGACTTAGCAGACTGCTCGCGAGCGATCTGACGGGCCTCGGTCAAGTTGATGTGCGCTTTGACTCCGTGTTTCTCAAGCAAGTGCAATAAATTCGATCCACTCAAAAGTGTCAGTGGCTTACCGTTCGCGAACTCATACGCATCCGGGCCATAATCAGAGGTCGTCACCAGTATGCCCTTGGTAGCCCCTTCGTTCATCACCGTGCCGTACAAATCACGCACCGCGGCAACCCCAACAGTGTAGGCATATCGTTTAGCCTGTATGACAATCTTGCCGCCGCGAATCGGGTCCGGATCAAATGCCACTGCATCGACTCCACCGTCACGGCTCGCTTGGGTAACGCGCACTTCGCCGCCCGCAGTTGAAAACTCTTTTTCAAAGATCTCACGGATCAAGTGCTCGAAGTCCTCCCAGTCCATGGCGGCCAGATTGGAACCCTCGTGAAGTTGATCAGCGACGCCATATGACGGGATAAAGCGCCGGTCCTCACGATTCAACTGCATAATAGGTGCCACGGGAGTGATGCTGTGTAGCTTGGAACTGCCAACTCCCTTCAGTTGCCTGAAACACGCTTTGGGATCGACCTTGGCGAGATTGACCTCCTGCAGAGCCTCTCGGGAAGCCTGAACGGACAGAATGCATGCCGTGACTTCTTTGCCGGTGCTCTTGTCAGTCGAGGTCACGATACCGTTGAACACGACAATCAGAACTGCATCAACTTGATCGCTCTGAAACAGTTCGTGAATCGTCCGAAGACTGATCTGATACAGAACGTCGTCATACAGCTTGGTCTGCTGCGCTTCGGACAAGTGCTTCTGGTTGAAGCTGTCGGACGCCTGTACATACTTAATCTCCGCCAGCGTAGGCAGCCCTTCGGGTGCGGGGAGTTTGAAATCAACGATCAGAACACCGTTTTCGGCATTGAAATCCAGCTCACAATCCCGTGGAATGCAATCGGGATAGTCTGAGTTCGCGAGAACCGTCTCGCAGTATTCGATGACGGCCTCCCGGTCCTTAGTCTCGTAGCGTCGCCGCAGGTCATCGATGGCGACGTGCTGCTCGTGTTGGTGTGCGACGTAGGCCGATTTTTCAAGTTCCCAAGCTGCAATCGCTTCGCCGTGCACGCGACGGATTTCGGCTTCTTTGTTCTGATACGCGGCTAGCTCGGTCTGGTACTCTGCGATAAGCCTATCTCGCTCCTGCTCCCATGCCCGGAGATCGCTTTGATAGCGGCTCGATGCCTCCTCTATCCGAGCTTCTTTTCTAGAAGGAATGAGTTTATCCAGAAAGCCGAGCTTTGGCTGATACCATCCAAAGGCCCTATCCGGCGCCGCGGGCGGCTGCTTCGGCGAAGGGGGCGGCTCAAGTTTCGCGATTTCCGGCTTTGGCGTCGGGAATGGCGATCTTATCTTCAGATGGTCCCAATTGAGTTTGGTATCCGTCTCAATTGCTGACACGAGCAGACGCCGCAATGTGTCTAGTAGACCCTGGGCCTCGGCGGTACGGTCAACCGCCTCCTCCTTCTGGTTCTCAATGTGAAGCCGCTTTGCTTCCTTCGCCTCGTACGCCTGCTGGACTCTCCGCGCCGCGGCGGACTGCTTGTGCCAGAGCTCGTTCCACTGCATCGCTTGCATTTGAGCCTTGTTTTTGAGGATGTCGGAATCGCCTGCTTGTATTACTCTGTGCTTGTGCAGACCATCGTGGAACATCTCCAATCGATACGTCGGCGTCCCTCTGGTTCCCCACGTAACAGTGGCTTCGCTAAACCGAGTTTCCATCTTTCGATCACTCCTCACGCCGCAGATCGCCGTGCCGAGAATTTGAATTTAGAGTTTATCACCCGGTCCTAGATTATGGTCATCGAAGGGGGTACCGTTGCTTTCTTTGCGGGCACGCTTGCCGCTGAACTCCTGCCAACGTCGGATGATGACGTCACAGTATTTGGGCGCCATCTCGATCACGCACGCCTGCTGCCCGGTTTTCTCGCAGGCGATGACTGTGGTCCCGCTGCCCGCGAACGGATCAAGGATCGTATCCCGGCTCTTGCTGTTGCTCCGGATCGCCCGTTCGACCAGATCCACCGGCTTTATGGTTGGGTGATCCTGGCTACTGGCGGGCCGCTAAATGAACCACACGTCGCTCTGGTCCCGCGCACCACACCAGCAGTGTTCGGTCCCCTCGCGCCAGCCATACAGAATCGGCTCATATTGACGCTGGTAATCTGACCGGCCCAGGGTGAAGTGGTGCTTGGCCCAAATGACAAACGTGGACCAGTGGCCGCCTGGGTCCGTGAACGCCTGGTAGAGCGCGTGCAACTCCGACGAAGACATGCAGACGTAGATCGCGCCCTTGCAGACCGCGATCATGTTCGCGCGGGCGTCACGGAGAAACTCATAGAACTTCCCGCCCAGCGCGTCGTTACCGATCTTGAGTTTCTTGGTGGTCTTGCCCTCGTAGTCAACGTTGAGGAAGACGACGACAACAGGATGAGCCGCAGGCGTCCCAACGATCCCGACTATCCCAAGCTTCTGTGGGCGCGACGCTTATGGTCGTGAGTGCTTGGCGTCCAGTATCACGTGGCAACAATGAAGCGAAGGGGCGGTTTGGACTCCATTTGGACTCCGGGGTGGACTCCACGACCCCTCCCACGCTGTGGAAGCAGTCAGATCATTCTCGTATGTCTTTGTTTTGTTGGGGTTTAGTTTGGTGGACCTGGTGAGATTCGAACTCACGACCTCTTCCATGCCATGGAAGCGCGCTCCCAACTGCGCCACAGGCCCTCTAACCTACACGTTTTAAACGGCTTATAAAATTGTACCTCCGTTAGACCGTCAAGTAAAGGAACATTTTTTGGCATGGGAACAGGTCAATTTGACCTGGCTCGGCGGCGTATGGTGAAGGCATTGCGCCGGCAGGTGAGAGGTGACACAATCCGGTCGTCTCTAAAGGAGCACCCGATGGACAGTGGCGCAATGGCCGGAGCTGGAATCGTGATGGTACTTCTCTTCCTGGCAGGCATCGTTTTCCTCATAGTGCTTTTCGTGGCTCCGATCAAGCTCTACAGCATTCACCGCGAGATCCAACGAACCAACGACCTCCTTACGAAGATCGAGGAGCGGCATGGCGATGAAGTTCGCCTGCTGGCGGCACTTGCGAACGCGACGGCGGTCAAGGAGCAGATTACTCCTTAGCGCTACTCACGCCCTCTGCAGCGCTTCTCTCTATCCGGCGACTTGGGCTCCGGTCGGGGCAGCGGCTGTGGCCGACTTCTTCGCCGCTCTTTTGACGGGCGCACGCTTCTTGGCCGCCTTTGCCGGCGGAGTTTTCGGCGCCGTCTTCTTGGCCGCGGTGCTCTTTGCGCCCGTCTTCTTGGCGCTGGCGGTCTGCGCTTTCGCGGCTTCGGCACGCTTCAGCGCCCACCGCTTCTTCGTGGCGGCGATAATCCTTGCCAGACCTTCTTTGCTGATTCGGCGCTTGGGCTTTGCCGGTGCCGGTGTGGCACCTGTTGACGGCTCAGCCTCACCCCGGATTTTGGCCCATCTCCGCTGTTGTGCTTCCTTCATGCGCCGTCGAGCAACTGCGGAGAACCTCTTCCGCTTGCGCGGGGGGACTTCCGGTGCGGCGGTGGAAGTGGCAGTGCCACCTGAGAGCAGGGCTTTGAGTTCGGTAATCTGCTGGCCGATTCTGGTCCTTTGGTGCTCGAAGCCTTCGATGGCGGCGGCGATGATTTCGTTCGTTAGTTTTGTGGGCATTGGTGTCTTCCAGTGAATATAGCAGGCTGCGACTGTCCACCCTACCAAATCGATTCCGCTTGCCTGCATTCAGCGATTTCATCAACAAACTCATTGACGTAGGGTGATTCGGTGGGAGACTTTGCGCCGCCCGCCAAGCGACTCAAGCACGCCTGTGAAAAACCTGAGGCCGCTGTTGCTGGACGCGGCGCCAATGCTAAAATTGTGCTCCCATGACCGTCCAAAAGGCGGTGGTCGCAAGCCGCGTCGTATTCCTCGTGCAGGGGCCTCGTACCCAAACAATCAACGTCTGCGACGCCAACAATCGACGCGGCCAGTACGATTGGATCGTGCGCATTCCGGGACCCAAGTTCATAGCGCGCGATGACCTATCTCGGTTCGCCACCGTTGAGGAGATGGTCGAGTGGTTAAAGGAGCAAGGCGGACTGATCGAGCAGTCGCCCGCTGACTTGGCGGTGCTTGCGAAATCGGAATCAGGACCGTTGCTTCAGAGTGCTTCCTTCTTTCCTGGCCCACCCAATCCTCCCGATGACCCCTGGCTCGAACGCGCCCGCGTTCTGGTGGAAAGGGCGATTGACGACTTGGTACTGCAATTCTTGGAGTTCCCATACTTGCATCGGGTGGAACACTCCCTTCATGCCGAGCTATTTATGTCCCTCACCCGTCATCGCCACTTTTCGCAGACGTTCCCCCTTTGCACGGGTGAAGTGACGCAGACAGTCCACAAGGAGTGGCCTGAGACTCAAGCGCGACCTGATCAGGATGGCCGTGGTAATTTTGATTTGGCCCTAATCACGCCCTCTCAGATTGCATCCGCGACCCTGTTCGACCTGAAGGGCGGCCATATCCAGGCACCAATCGCAGTCGAGATCGGCCTCGATTATCCTTTCGTTCATCTGGCTGGCGATGAAGAAAAGCTTGTCAATAGCAATGTGGCACATGGGTATCTGGTCCATCTCACCAGAAATATGGCCGTGGATCACCGGGTTGAGGAGATCATTTTGGACCCCAAGGGTGGTGGACAAATCCGAACGGCCTACGCCTCGATAAATGCAACCTGCCGATTCCGCAAGCTTATTGCAGATAGCGAGATTTCAAAGGCGTAACCCCGGCACGGTAATTGGACGAGTTGAATCCACATCGCAATGCCCGCTTTGTGACGGCTGCGAATCTCGCCACATTCGGCAGCGGATCGTCAACACTGGAGCGTCTGTCCGTCCTACGTTCCAGCGGCACCACCCTGGGTCCAACAGACGGAGCGCGTCCGGGCTAGGTCGCTGACCACGTCGTGGCGCGAATGCGCCGGAAGGCGTCAGGCACGGCCAGGGCGTGCTCGTTCTCGATCCAGATGCGGGCGGGCTCGACGGCGCAGAAGAGGCAATCCAAGAAAGCAGAATGACACCGGGCAGCAGGATTGATCATGCGCCATGGACGCCCCCAACACATCTCCGACAAGGCGACAAAACTTCAAAGTGGATACGATTGCGGTCTAATTAATCGCGGCCGCCGTTCTTAATTATGCTACGCGCAGGGGAGCGTGAAAGAGCGGTAGAATCTGGTGGTACCTCAGTTTACAGAGAAATCGGAAAACTTCAACATCGGCCTCGTGACGGACGGGGATGACGGTTCTCAGCGTTGCCTTGAGCCCACCAGGAGAAGATCGCATGGATAGGATTGCACTGTTCGCCCGTAACCACGAAAGCTACTTGAAAGCCGCTTGCGCAATCAAGGATCGGCCGGTTACTTTTCAGTCTAAAAGGCGTTGGGTGGCCGCCTGGAAGGCGTGGGACAAGCAAAAGACGTTAAGGATATACTTCGCGCCTATTGGCTCCGAACCAAAGATCAAGTATGAAGCCATAATAGAAGAGATGGCGATCGAATCAGTTGCGGATTCCTCGCTCCTCGATTTCCGGCTGCCAGACACGGTCAACGAGGGTGTGTGGGGGAAGACTCTCTATGCTCTATCGCATTGCCAATCTTGTCTCGAACGCAACCTCAGTACGCTGCAAAAAGTAGACGGAACTCCCTTATCGGACAATTTCGGCTACAGCTATGCACTCGTCTGGGAAGCCTGACCCAGTTCCTGGGCCTCAGCTCACCGCGCCGCCTTCCGTTTCCTCTGAGCATAGTTTTGTGCCAGCGTGCTTCGGCGAGATCCATCAATTGCCGTTCGGCTTCCAACTCTGGCTCGAACGGCCATTCCCCATCAGGATTGTCATCAGCGCCATGTCTGGCCATCACTTTCTCTACAAGCCACGCAGGCACTACATAGCTGCGCGTGTGGCCTCGATGGATGAAATAGCTGCCGTAGCTGTGATCGTCGTACCCGTAGACCAGCACGAAGCGGAGAGTGGTGTGAAAATGGGACATCTTTCGAAAGTGGTCTAGGTCTCTGACCGCTTGAAGATTTTGTAATAAAACAATTCCAATCGAAAATGTTTTGGTGCATACTTAGGGTATGGCTCGTCCAGCCCTGTGTATCCAAGTGTCTGCCAAGGATCAGAAGGAACTCCAAAAGCTGGTGAGCGGCGGAGTCCAACAGGTCCGGGTCGTGTTACGTGCCCTGGCGCTTTTGCAGTTGGCAAAAGGCGTAAGCGCGCCGCGAATCGCCCGCATTATTCCATTGACACCACAAGGGATTCGAAATGTCGGCCACCGTTATCAGCAGGGCGGTTTGGATCGGGCTCTCTATGAGAAACAGCGGCCCGGAGCCGCGGAAGTGCTGGACGATAGCCAGAAACAACGTTTGATTGCAATGGTATGCAGCAGCCCGCCAGAAGGCCGCGCGCGTTGGACGGTACGCCTGGTCGCCGAGGAAGCCGTCAAACGCAAGCTGGTTCCGCGAGTAGGAAGGGAAACTATCCGGATTCTCCTGCTGAGCCACGATCTGAAACCGTGGCGGGAAAAAAATGTGGGTGGTGGCCGATCTCGATGACGACTATATCGCCAAGATGGAAGACGTGTTGGAGGTATACGAGCGGCCTTATGACGCCCGACAACCGGTGATCTGCTTAGACGAGAAGCCGATCACCTTGCACGCCGACGTGCGGCCAACTCGGCCGGCGGCGCCGGGACGGGAGACACGGCGGGATAACGAATATGAGCGTTGCGGGACGGCCAACGTTTTCTGCGCCGTAGAGCCGAAAGCGGGGAGGCATTTCACCTTTGCGACACCCAACCGTTCGGCCTTTGAGTTCGCTCAGGTTGTCGTCACCTTGGCGCTGGAATACCCGAGAGCAAAGACGATTCACCTGGTGATGGACAACCTCAATATCCATTGCCGGAAGTCCCTGAGCGATGTTTACGGCGCTGCAATGGCCGCCGAAGTTTGGAGCCGATTCACGGTCCATCACACGCCAACTCACGGAAGCTGGCTCAATCAGGCCGAGATCGAAATCGGGATCTTCACCCGGCAATGTTTGGGGAGCCGGAGAATCCCCGATTTGAAGATCTTGCGTCGGGAAGCGAAGGCATGGAATCGGCGGACGAATCGTGATCGCGTCAAAATCGCCTGGAAGTTTGATCGCCAAGCTGCCCGCCGCAAGTTTGGCTACAAAAGGAAATCCTTCACGCGGTCAAAGACCTAGTTCATCGTCACTGCGCACCTGTAAGATGTATTTCTTTGTCAACAGTTCCGGACCAAGCGGTGTTCCCCGTTCGGAGAACAGTCCTTGCGCTTCGCCCACCAGCATGTCTGGCCTAAAGAACGACGAAGGCCGTGTATGGGCGCCACGCCTGAATCGTTGTACGTCGGACGTATGGCCTGCTAGAACTAGGCGCGCGTTGCACCAATTCGCCATCTATCGATTCCTTCCGCAGGGCTGATTGCCGAATGGGCACGTCCCAGCACCGCTATATCCATCCAGCTTGTTTGAGAGCCTCAGCGAACTGCGGATGCATCACAAGGACCCACTCCTTATTGGTCACCGCCGGCGGTCGGACGAGAGCCACCAAAAGAGCGATGTCCACGTCCTTTCGCCCGAGCGCGTCGCCAATTCGCTTCGCCAGAAGACCGTATTGGAGATTGATGCCGCCATGATTCTGGTATCCGACTGCTTCCGCCAGACGACGTGCGGTCAGCGCGCGTCCAGGGGCCTGCACGTGTTCACGTAAAAAATCCAGTTGCCGACCTCGCGGCTTAAAGACCTTCCCCAGTGCTTTTACGAACTGGGGTTGGGTGGGCAATGCCATTTTCTGTTCCAGTTTGGATCACTGCTAACGACATCCTTTGGAACATACTTCAGCCCTCACGTCAAGGCAGCCGGGTCTGATGTTCATCAAGGCTTCCGCTTGATGTACTGTTCCGCTCCGTCCACGCCGCCGGGACACGATACGCCCGTAACCTTCAATTGAGCTATATTCGTTCCTTAAAGGCGGTGCTCATGCGGGTGCTCGGTCGTGCCCAACAGAGAGCTGGCGGGCCTCTGTCCGGCCGAAAGCGCGTAGATAGCAAGATTTTTTACTTCTCCATTTGGGTCGGCGTGGCTGGCGCTCTGCTCACGGTATTGGCTTACATTGCTGGAGCGTACCCTTCAGTTCGCAAGTGGCGAGAGACTAATCTGCACGCGCTGTCTGAAATCACTTGTGCAGGTGCTACCTGCGACACGAGCGCGTTCTCGACCGACTGGCAATGGAGCGACCCCGATTATGTCCTCGACACGCAAACCAGGTACTTTATCGATTTGGCGACTCCGACAGAGGACATATACGGGCGATTTGAGCCGCTAAACTATTCCAATACCAAGTTCTTCGCAAAATTCCAGCAGCCTACGTCCTACCTCACGCCAGACTCGGAAGTCTGGCGCATGTACTCGCGGTCAGTGCAGGTTGGCGACAATAGGAACCTGGAAGTAATGGTGGGGTATTCAGTCAAGGCACCTTCCAAAGCGATTGAGATACCAGACTCGCTGATGCCAGATGTGGATCTCGCTCTAAGACGCGAGGCGGATAAGATCGCTCAGGGCCTGTCAGCGTCTAAAGTTCCGCTCCGATTACGAGGAAGTGGATTCGCGGCGGATGGATTCCAGGTAGTGGATTCAGACACCCAACAGGTTGTGGAACAGGGTCCGTGGCTTCCCACGTTTCTGCCGGACGGTGTACGATTGCCGGCTCCGGGTCTTAAATTTTACGTTGCCGCTGGCGAACTTTACTTAGCCCAGACGAACACGAATGGGCGCCTGTCGGCCACCTCGTTCGTCGCGATTGCTGGCCTCTGGTGGATCGTGTGTTGCTCTGCACTGGGATTTCTCGTGGCGGCAACTATCACCAATTTCCTGAGTCGGAGGTTCTTGCGGAACCACTTTGCCGTGATCGGAATCCAGGTTCCGAGTCTTGAGGAGGCCCGGCGCGATGGCGAAAGCCAGACTGTCGAGTTTAAGCGCGGTATTTCCGACAAGGACGACAAGGCAGGTAGCGCGGAAACTGAGCTACTGAGGTCAGTCGTGGCATTTGCTAACACGAACGATGGCGTGATCTTCCTGGGGGTCGATGACGCCGGGCACATCAAAGGACTGGAACTCGATTACGCCCATAGGGATCGCCTGGGGCGGAAGATCCATGAACTTACACGAGCCCGCATCCGACCGACCCCTCCCGTCCAGATTATTTTCGAGGACTTGCGCGGTTTGGTGATCGCCAAGATTGCCGTAGCACGAGGCGATGCCCCTCTGTACATGATGAGCGGCACAATCTATATTCGTCGCGGCTCCTCGGATGTTCAGGCTCAGCCAGAAGACGCGGTACGCCTCGTGGCGCAGTATGCGTTTTGAACCAGCCTCTTCGA
This sequence comes from Bryobacterales bacterium, assembly GCA_963842505.1. Lineage (GTDB taxonomy): Bacteria > Acidobacteriota > Terriglobia > Bryobacterales > Bryobacteraceae > PALSA-129. The sequence goes on along the minus strand of CAWJGZ010000001.1, from coordinate 52,221 downwards.
ATTGCACCACTCGCGAATTGGGAACCGTGGGTCAAATTGACACAAAACGCAGCAGCCGCATGTGATCCTCGGGCCGCACACGACACACCAAACCTGTCGCTAGGAAACGAGGCGGTTGGCGGTTCCCGCCTTAACCAACGCCAACTTGACCGCCTTCATGCTGGGTGTTCAGATTGCGGTATTCAGCACGAGAGTGCTTAGAGAAAAGAGAAACGACGTGGGCTCTTGGTCCTCAACGAATCCGTGCCCCTCTTGCGGACGAAGAGGAGGCAGTCAAATCAAATGTATGAATTGTGGAACACTCGGCTGTAGCAATGGCAACTGCAAGCACGGCGGCGCCAACCTCCACTGCAAGATCTGCAACAAGCAGACAAAGAAAGTGAAACTGTAGTTGCGGGTGCACTCGCGCGGGCGGAGCCATCTGATGTTTACGTGCACGCCGGCGATCCATCCGGCCAGTCGCGTGTTCGATTAAGATGGAACAGTTCAAGATGCCACGCGAAAAGAAGTCCGCCAAGCCCGACGGCAACGGCGCGAACCTCGGGTTCGAGACCACTCTCTGGGCCGCCGCCGATAAACTGCGGAACAACATGGACGCCGCCGAGTACAAGCACGTGGTGCTCGGCCTGATCTTCCTGAAGTACATCTCCGACGCTTTCAAAGAGCGCCACGACCAGCTTGTGGCCGAAAAGGCGCAGGGCGCGGACCCGGAAGATCCCGACGAGTACCACGCCGCCAACGTCTTTTGGGTCCCGAAAGAGGCCCGCTGGGCGCATCTTCAAAGCAAGGCAAAACAGCCGACCATCGGCAAACTGCTGGACGACGCCATGCTGGCGATTGAGCGCGATAATAAGTCGCTCAAGGGCGTCCTGTCGAAGGAGTACGCCCGCCCAGCGCTCGATAAGCAGCGGCTCGGCGAACTGATCGACCTGATCGGAACCATCGGCCTGGGCGACGCCGAGAACCGCTCCAAGGACATCCTGGGCCGCGTCTACGAGTATTTCCTGGCGCAGTTCGCCAGCGCCGAAGGCAAGAAGGGTGGCCAGTTCTACACGCCCCGTTGCGTGGTGCGAATCCTGGTCGAAATGCTCGCTCCGTACAAAGGCCGCGTATACGACCCCTGCTGCGGCTCGGGAGGCATGTTCGTGCAGAGCGAGAAATTCGTCGAGGCGCACGGCGGGCACGTCGGCGACATCGCCATCTACGGGCAGGAGTCCAACCACACCACGTGGCGCCTCGCCAAGATGAACCTCGCCATCCGCGGCATCGACGCGGACCTCGGCCCCGAACCCGCCGACAGCTTCCGCCGCGATCTCCAACCCGATCTGAAGGCCGATTACGTCCTGGCCAACCCACCGTTCAACGACAGCGATTGGGGCGGCGCGCAACTGCGCGACGACGCTCGCTGGAAGTTCGGCGCGCCGCCGGCGGGAAACGCCAACTTCGCCTGGGTCCAGCACCTCATCCATCACCTCGCACCAACTGGCATCGCTGGGTTTGTGCTGGCGAACGGCAGCATGTCAGGCAACCAATCCGGCGAAGGCGAGATCCGTAAAGCGATCGTCGAGGCCGATTTGGTGGATTGCATGGTGGCGTTGCCAGGCCAGTTGTTTTATTCCACGCAGATCCCAGTCTGCCTATGGTTCCTGGCACGTGCAAGAAAGAACGGGCGCTTCCGCGACCGGCGCAAGGAGACGCTATTCATCGACGCGCGCAAGATGGGCGCCCTCATCGACCGGGTCCACCGGGATTTGACGCCCGAAGATATCGAACGCATCGCCGGAACGTATCACGCATGGCGCGGCGACAAGGGCGCCGGCAAATACGCCGATGTGCCGGGGTTCTGCAAAGCGGTCACCACAGACGAGATCTTGGGACACGGTTTCGTGCTCACGCCGGGACGATACGTCGGAGCCGAAGACATCGAGGATGATGGCGAGCCCTTCGAGGAAAAGATGAAGCGGCTGACGGCGAAGCTGGAGGAGCAGTTCGCGGAAGGAGCGCGGCTGGAGAGAGCGATTCGGGCCAACCTGCGGGTGCTGGGCTATGGCTGCTAAGGAGACGACATTTGCATCACTTCTTGCCGAAGTCATAGACAACCGGGGGCGAACATGTCCAACGGCAGGTGTTGGCTTTCCGTTGATCGCGACGAGCTGCATCAGGAATGAATCGCTGTTCCCGGTTTATGAGAATGTCCGCTACGTCACCGATGAGAACCTACCGGACTTGATTCAGAGGCCACCCAAGGCCTGGCGACCTGATCTTTGTAACCAAAGGAACGCCTGGTAGAGTCTGCTGGACTCCTGACCCGGTTCCATTTTGCATCGCGCAAGACATGGTTGCGTTACGCCCAGACAAGCGGAAGGTAAATGCAAAGTACCTCTTCGCCGTCTTGCGCTCCAGCGAGGTGCAGGCCCGCATCGAGCAACTTCATGTGGGCACGCTCATTCCGCATTTCAAGAAGGGCGATTTTGACAAACTGCTCATTCCTTTGCCGGATGTCAAAACGCAAGCCGCGATCGGTGAAATTTACTTCGTATTAAGCGCCAAAATCGACCTGAACCGCCGCATGAACGAAACCATCGAAAGCATCGCTCGCGCCATCTTCAAGTCCTGGTTCGTGGATTTCGATCCAGTGCGCGCGAAAGCGGAAGGGCGGCAGCCCGCGAGCATGGACGCGGAAACGGCAAAGCAGTTCCCGAGCGCATTCATCGACTCCCAAGCGGGCCAGATTCCGAGCGGGTGGTCCGCAGTGAACGTGGGTTCGGTTATCGAGATCAAGCGGGAAGGGATCAATCCAGGCGAGTTTCCCGACGAATTGTTCAATCATTACAGCATTCCCGCTTTTGATGAGGGCAGGATGCCAAAGCGGGAATCCGGCGAGTCGATAAAGAGCAATAAATTCATCGTGCCCCCGCAAAAAGTACTCTTGTCGAAGTTGAATCCCCGGTTCCCGAGGGTCTGGTTACCTGAAATTGATTCGATTCATCGCGCCATCTGTTCGACCGAGTTCATCGTGTCAGAACCGAAGCCCGAGGTTTCGCGGGAGTTTGTGTATTGCTTGTTCGGCTCGTTGGAGTTCGCGGAATCGTTCTCGGAGCTGGTCACGGGAACCTCAAGCAGTCACCAGCGTGTCAAGCCGGAAGACCTTCTACGCATGAAAGTGATCCGGCCACCACACGCACTGATCACCCGCTTCACCGAATTGGTGGGGCCCATGCTCAAACGTAACGCTGCGCTAACCGAGCAGTCACTCACGCTGTCTCTCCTGCGCGATGCACTTCTCCCCAAGCTCCTCTCCGGCGACCTCCGCATCCGCTACGCCGAGAAAATGGTTGAGGCCCATGTATGATCGCGGAGTCAACCGTCGAAGAATCCGCCCTCGAATGGCTCGGTAGCCTCGGGTACGAGATCGCCAATGGCGCGGTGATCGCGCCGGGCGAAATGCTCGCCGAGCGCGTTTCCTACGATCAAGTTGTGTTGGAGCGCCGCTTGCGCGATGCCGTTGAGCGCCTGAATCCGAGGGTTCCCGCCGAAGCGCGCAATGAGGCCGTCCGTAAGGTGCTCCATACCGAGCATCCGTCTCTCGTCGCCAACAACCGGGCCTTCCACCGGACGTTCGTGGACGGCGTGACTGTGGAGTACCCGCGCCGCGATGGCAGAATCGCCGGGGACCTTGTCCACCTGGTGGATTTCGACGATCCGGGCAACAACGACTGGCTGGCGGTGAACCAGTTCACGGTCGTGGACGGCCAGAACAACCGCAGGCCCGATGTGGTGATCTTCGTGAACGGCCTGCCGCTCGGCGTCGTGGAGCTCAAAAACCCTGCCGATGAGGACGCCACGGTGTGGAAGGCATTCCAGCAGCTTCAGACGTATAAGAAGCAGATTCCCGCCCTGTTCACCTATAACGAGGCTCTGGTCGTCTCGGACGGCCTGGAGGCCCGCATCGGGTCCCTGACCGCCGACAGAGAGCGGTTCATGCCCTGGCGCACCATCGAGGGGCAGGAACCCGCGTCGGCGAAGCTGCTCCAATTGGAAGTGCTGATTCGGGGCGTGTTCGACAGGCGGCGGTTCCTCGATCTCATCCGCTACGGCGTGGTGTTCGACCGGGACGCGCGCGATAACGTCATCAAGATCCTGGCGGGTTACCACCAGTTCCACGCCACCAATGCCGCCGTGGCCGCCACGGTGGAGGCCACGCGCCCGCATGGGGACCGGCGCTGCGGCGTCGTGTGGCATACGCAGGGCAGCGGCAAGAGCCTCACTATGGTCTTTTATGCCGGGCGAATCATTTTGCACCCGGCGATGGAGAACCCCACCATCGTTGTGATTACCGACCGCAACGACCTGGACGGCCAGCTCTTCGATACGTTCGCCCGGTGCAGCGAGGCGATCCGGCAGGACCCGGTGCAAGCGGAAACCAGGGCCGATCTGCGAACGCTGCTGGCCGTTTCGTCTGGCGGCGTGGTCTTCACCACCATCCAGAAGTTCCTGCCCGAAGAGAAGGGCGACCGCTACCCGCTCCTCTCGGACCGCCGGAACATCGTGGTGATCGCCGATGAGGCCCACCGCAGCCAGTACGATTTCATCGACGGCTTCGCCCGCCACATGCGGGATGCGCTGCCGAACGCCTCCTTCATCGGCTTCACGGGCACGCCCATCGAACTGACCGACAAGAACACGCGCGCCGTCTTCGGCGATTACATCAGCATCTACGATATCCAGCGCGCCGTCGAGGACGGAGCCACGGTCCCGATCTATTACGAAAGCCGGCTGGCGCAACTGGAACTGAACCCGGCGGAAAAGCCGCACCTGGACGCGGAGTTCGAGGAAGTCACGGAAACAGAGGAAGAGGAGCGCAAGGAGAAGCTCAAGTCGAAGTGGGCGGCGCTCGAAGCCGTGGTGGGCGCGGAAAAGCGCATCAACATGATCGCCCGCGATCTGGTGGACCATTTCGAGACGCGCCTGGAAGCGATGGACGGGAAGGCGATGGTCGTCTGCATGAGCCGCCGCATCTGCGTGAAGCTGTATGACGCCATCGTGAGACTGCGGCCCAACTGGCATAGCGAAGCGGACGATAAGGGCGCGCTGAAAGTCGTCATGACCGGCTCCGCGTCAGACTCGGACGAGTGGCAGGACCACATTCGGAACAAACCGCGCCGGGACACGCTGGCGAAACGACTTCAAGATTGGCCGGTGACCCGTTCAAAATCGTGATCGTCCGCGACATGTGGCTCACCGGCTTCGACGCGCCGAGCCTGCACACCATGTATCTGGATAAGCCCATGCGGGGCCACGGGCTGATGCAGGCCATCGCCCGCGTGAACCGTGTCTTCAAAGACAAGCCGGGCGGATTGGTGGTGGATTACCTCGGGCTGGCCGAGCAGTTGAAATCGGCGCTGGCGGCCTACACCGAAAGTGGCGGCCACGGGCAGGCCACGGTCGATAAGGCCCAGGCGGTCGCGGTAATGCTGGAGAAATACGAGGTAAGCTGCGACCTGTTCAACCCCTTTGATTGGAGCGATTGGAAGGCGAAGTCGGCGCAGAAGAGGCTCGGGCTGCTGCCCGCCGCGCAGGATCACATCTTGGTTCTGGAAGACGGCAGGAGCCGGCTCGTGAAGGTCGTCACGGAGTTATCCAGAGCCTTCGCGCTGGCTGTGCCCGACTCGGAAGCCATACGCATCCGCGACGATGTGGCGTTTTTCCAGACGGTGAAGGCCGCGATCATCAAATCCACGGGCGTAGCGGGCAGAACCGAGGAGGATCTGGATCACGCCATCCAGCAGATCGTATCGAAGGCCATCAGCGCCGAAGGCGTCATCGACCTATTTTCCGCGGCGGGGCTGAAGAGGCCGGATATCTCGATTCTTTCGGACGAGTTCCTCGCGGAGGTGCGGGGGATGCCGCAGCGGAACCTGGCGGTGGAGTTGCTGCGCAAGCTGCTGAACGACGAGTTGAAGACGCGCGCCCGCAAGAACCTGATCATGTCCCGTAAGTTCTCGGAGATGCTGGAGGGTGCAGTACGGAAGTATCACAACCGGGCCGTCGAGACGGCGCAGGTGATCGAAGAACTGATCGCACTGGCGAAGGACATGCGCGCGGCCAGCAAGCGCGGCGAAGACCTGAAGCTCACTGACGACGAGATCGCCTTCTACGACGCCCTGGAAGTGAACGACAGCGCCGTGGCCGTGCTCGGCGACGAGAACCTGCGCATGATCGCCCGCGAACTGGTGGCCGCATTGCACGCGAACACGTCCATTGACTGGGCGTTGAAGGAATCGGTACGCGCAAAGATCCGGGTCCTGGTAAAGCGAATCCTGCGCAAATACGGCTACCCGCCCGACAAGCAGGAGAAAGCGACGCAAACGGTGCTGGAACAGGCAGAGGTGCTTTGCAGGGATTGGGCGGCGTAGAAGAAGGAGACGTTTTAGTGCCATTCATGGACTTGGATGCCATCTTGCCCTTGCGACCGAGAAGCAGCCCGATATTGGATGGCCGCTCCTGTTTGGCCGATGTGCTAAAGCGGGCTGGATTCAACAGCCCGACACATGCAGTAGCGGAGTACGCGGTCTTTCTCCATCCCAATACTGTGAAACAGACCTCCGGCCGGAGTCTCTTCAAGGTCATTCGCAACTTCGCTGAGCGGGGTGAATGTTGCGAAATAGACGGCGAACTCCTGATGCAGGACGACAACCAGATCCCCACCAATGCCTTCCTCTGGTCGGCGAATCGGCTTGGCACCGCGAAAGATCGCGTCGGGCTTTGGTCTTGCCACATCTGGCAGAGGAGTGACGACTACCGAAGCTACACCGCTCTTTGGAATATCTGCGCAATGCCAGAGTTCCTGGCGGCTCTGACTGACAAGGACCCGGAAGTGCGGGCGGTTTTGCGATACCGAGCCTTTGAGCTTTACGGCGCATATCCCGAGGGCGAGCAGAAACCCGAGGAACCATCAGACTACAGCGGCCTAAAATGGGCACAGCCGCATCCCGCTGAAGTAGACAATCTGGAACAGATTCTTAGAGTACGCCTCCGCGCTTGCCGCAAGTCCCGAGCCGCAGTTTCGGCCGGAACATGCGGATGGCTGTTCAGCGACTTCAAGCCCGACACGGAGTTCACTCCGCGCGCTGCCGCGACCTGACCGAGTTCCGCCGTCGCCTGGCGCTGTTGAGCGTTCCCGGCCTCGAAGGCGTGTGTACCGGAGACCGCCTACAACGATTGCAGGTCCGACGGGAAGCGCATTCGGCCCGACCGCGCGGGCAGCCACGCCCCGTGGCGCTGGCGAGACGTGGTACGGTTCGGGCATGGACTACCTGGCCATTCTGGAAGGCCACCTCGGCTTCATCGAGCGTTTTTACAATGCGGCCGCTGAGCCGTTCGAGGCTACGATGAGGAAGATTGAATCGAACGAAGAGCCGTTCGTGCCGAGACACGCACCTGGCGATTATGACGGCTATGAGTATCAGGACGAATACAATGAGGCCCACGATTGTCTGAGCGTCCTCGGGAACTGCAGTTTGGGACTCCTTGAAAAGGCCCTCCACGACTACTTGCGGGCTTTTGTCGAGCGTGAGGGCGGACCTAGCCCCAAGAAGCGGACGGAGTCGTGGTTTGATCGTCTCTGTCGCTTCTTGGAAGAGAACACGCCGTTTTGCTGGACGAACTCACCTGTCTCTAGAGATCAGCTTGAGCAAATTAATCTGAGCCGCAACGACATCTCCCACGACCCGATGATTGACCGCACTCAGCCTCCGCAATCGAAGGAGCACTTCCGCAGATACCCTGTTTCCCGTTTCGCCGAGGAATGGCAAATCGAGGCAATGTCTGGAGAGGCAGGTAAACCCCAATTTCTGTTGACTCTCGCTATCACGCGTGAGAAACTCACCGCGGCGATTGCAGACATTCGGCAGTTCTGCACCTTCGTTGAAGATCAGCGAACCAAATGGTAAAACGATGGACACTTCAACTGATCGCGAAGTCACCGGGCGTCAACTCTTTTTGGCGCTAATAGGTGGGGCTGGCCGGGCGGCATGGCGCGCCTCATCGCCATATCGTGGCTCGCGCTCTCGGCGGTTCGAGCGCCGGGCCGGAGTCGGAGCTGGCAGGCAAGGGCGGTTATCCTTATAAATACCCCACCCGGATCGCCTGAACCTCGACCAAACGGTGCCTTCTTCGCCCAGCGAGCTAACGGTCCTGGTGGCCTATCCTTCCAAGTTCTTACGGATGGGGCTATTCAGTTGTCAATGAACGCGGAGAGCCACTGCGCGGCCTCTCGGCGCGCACCTGATTCCCCCATGCCAAAAGCCAGTCGGGACAAGGATCGCCCGGAGTGCTTACAACCCTAGCTTCCCGGCGCTGTTTTCGCGGAACAGGCTACCGTCCCGGATATATCGCCTGACCATTTGCACGGACCTGTGCCCGGTCTGCTTCATGATCGAGCGCTCAGAAGCGCCCGCGATTGCAGCCGCCGTGGCGTGCCCGGCCCTTAGCGAGTGCCCGGCATACTTTTGAGCATCCAATCCGGCCCGCAGTGCCAACTTCTTCACCACGCGCGCCACGTCGCCACCCGATAGCCTGTCCGGCTGCACATGCCCGTGGCGATTAATCGAACGGAACAACGGCCCGGTGATGACGCCGGCCTGTTCCAACCAATCCTGAACCGTGCGCACAGGGCACGTCTCGGGATTCGCGCCGTAGGGTATTCCGATTTTCCGACCCGCGCCGTCCTGATCGGTCTTGGACCGCCGCAACGCCACTGTGAAACCGTCTTTGCTGAAGGCGCAGTCTGCGGCGTCGAGCCCAACGAGTTCCGAACGGCGGAACGCACCAGCGAACCCGAGCAGGATTAGCGCCCGGTCGCGCGCGCCGATCAAGCTCGCATCCGTAGCGTCTATCATGGCCCGAACGTCGTCCGTCAATGCCGCCGCCTTCTGGGACGGCGCCGTCCCCAGGGTCCGACGGATGCCCTTCATGGTGTTCCGCGCGATGCCGGCGTGCGTAGGGGAATCCAGCCCCACGGCCTTGTGCGCTTCGGTGATGGCGTTGAGTCTACGTTGAATGCTACCCGGCTTCAGGTGCCCAGCGCATTCCGCGATGTAGGCCGCTACGGCTTCCGGCGCCACCGGCAGGGAGTGAACACCGTGCAACTCGCACCACGCGCAAAATGCCCGCCAGTCACTTTGGTAGCCGCGCAGAGTGTTCTCCGCCTTCGACGCGCGGATGTATTGACGTACCTGTTCGGAGGGCACCACGGGGAGCGGAACCACGTCCGCCCCCATGCTGTTTACCGGCCCGATAATCTCGGTATCCGGCTTCATGCTGCCGCCTCGAATTTCCCTCGAATCTCTTGTGTGAGGGCACGGATCTTCCGGTTCCGGCTGGAGTGAGTCCGTAGCTCAACCGCTTTATGAAACGCCCGTGCAGAGTATTGACCATCGAGGTAAATGCTGAACGCTTCGATCCACTCGCCGCGGTTCTTTTTATCCGTGATCGCACGGTAGCGGGGATTCCATGCGTCCCAAAATCCCTGTTTGGCCGCCCTGTACTCTTCGGTCTTCAGGCACGCCGCTGGGTCGATCATGGCAACCGGGATGCCGCGCTCATCGGTTCGAACCGTAACTGTCATGTTGCTTCCGTGGTTCTCACCGCCGCATCGGCAGGAACAGTTAGGCCCACGCGCCGACGTGCAGCGGTCATCGCACGGGCAAGCCTCATGCTCTTTGATTAGCCGATCACGTTCAGTGCGTCCAAGATATTCGAGACTGCCGTCACAGGCGCCGCACTTTCCGCCCGCGATGATGTAGCCGTGCCGGTCACGGTAGCTCAACTGCTCCGCCGACGTGCAGATAGACAGGCAATCCGTGCAGCGGTAAGAGTGCAAGCGAACGATTGGCTTCGGAAGAACGGGCGCAACCTCCGCAGTTGCGCCGCCCAGCAAGATGTCGAGCAGATTAGTGGTCATGCTGCCACCTCGTCATCGGCGTGGGCCGTTTCATCCGTCCGTCCCGGTTTGAAGTGCTGGCGTTGACCGCTGAGGAGTTCCAATTCCCGCCAGTACTCTGCTTCGGCCCGGATGAAATCCTCCGCCAACTGGGTCAGTTCCTGATAGCGGGCATGATGTTTGCCCCAATAGGCAGCCCCGTCCTTTCGGCGTTCCCGGTTCTCGGGTAGGAACCATTCGGCCTCTAGCGCCCGGTCCCGGCAGCGTTGCGGGGACACGGGAGCGGGCAGGCTGAAGGCACGCGCAGCCGGATGCCGGCGAGGTTTGGCCGTACCGCTTGCCGTGATCAGTACGTGCGGGTTCGGCGCCGTCAGGTTCAGTTGCACGTCATAGCTGAGCCCGTCCCGATGCAGGGAACGGCACACCTCCGCGAACCTCCGCCACGCGGTATCGAAGCGCTTTTCATCCCGCGCGCTTTCCACGGGGGTATAGATCAGGTATCGCCCGGTCATGCTGCCACCTCCGCGGTACGCTCAGACTGCCGCGCTAAGAAATCCGCCGCTTGCTGCGCCTTGGATGCTGCCGTGAACACGGCGCGTTTATCTGCCTTGAGAACCCGCAACCACGATTGGATGTACTGGGCGTGATCCTCACGCGGGGTCAATTCAAGCTGCAACCCTGCCATGGTGTAAGCGGAACCAAGCTCAGCAATCAGTTCTTCAACCGTATAAGCAGCATCGCCGAACCGTTTCCCGAGCTGACGGTCGCACCTCGAAGCGTGCGAGGTCCAATGGGTGGATTCATGGGCCAACACGCTGTAGTAATCGACGCGGTCTGGAAATTGATCGAAGCCAGGTACGTACACCGCTTCGGGGACATCGGGTCGATAGAACGCGCGGTTTCCCCCGTCCCGGACCTCAATTCCTATGCCGGCAAAAAACGAATCAGCACGTGCGATGCGTTCATTGTGGCTGAGCTTCGGCTCGAACCGCTTCGGCAGCTTGCAGCCGTCAACCTGTTCGATGTTGAAAACGGTGTAGCCCTTGGCGAACAGCCCCTGATGGGATTTCCCATCTTCGCCTTCGCCGGTCTGCTTTTCGTAGGTGCCCCAATAGACAACAGGAGATCCACGCTCACTCTTGCGAACCTGGCCACCAAGCTCCTGCCATTGCTGGTACGTTCCCCAAAGGGCCGAACTGTAACTCTTGCTCTGGGACTGCGCCCAGAGGACAAGCGTGTTGATACCGCGATATGGCTTCGCGGAACCGACAGATACGGGGCTGAAGCCCTTGTCCTGTCGGACTGTCCATGGCATCCGGTACTGGCCGGCGCCGGTTTCGATTGCGTTTATGATTGCGTCCGTTACCCGCCGGTAAACGTCCGGTTTGGTTGCGGTATTCTCTTGAGTAGACATCGAAGCTCCTATCAGCTTTGGTGTTTAGGGGCCGTGCCAGATTGGCGTCTGTCGCGGTCCCGTTTCCGTTCTGGCGTTCGATTCGTTTGAAGAATCGAACATCAGAACCACTTGCAGAATACACCGCACCCCCTACGGTGTCAACACATTTTTCGAACTATTTTTCATCAGTCGCTTTCGCCACCCTACCCCGTCAGGTGTATTCTGAGGCCATGGGCCTGAAGATACCAGCAGACGTTAGGGAAGCAATGAGAGAGATCGCGAGCGCGTACGGCAGGCAAGGTGGTAAGAAGGCCGCACGCAATTCGACGCCAGAGCAACGCTCTGCCCGCGCGAAGATAGCGTCCCTTGCCGCAGCGCGGAAACGGACGGCTGAACGTTTGGCAAGGGAAGCTTCGACGAGACCAGCGAAGAAGGCCACGAAGAGACGGTGACCTTGGAGCGTTGAATCAAAAGGAATGTGCTCGGCGCAGGGCTATAGCTGGACGTGGTTGAGACGGTGTTATCACGAAGTCATGGCAGGGATTCGAAGGCAACAGCCAGCCGGCGCCGGGTGCGTGGAAGTTTTTTTCGTCGCAAAACCACGCTGGTACGGGGCATTCTCGTAGTCATCACCAATGCGAAGGCGATGTTTTTTGCGAGTAGCCGAAACCAAGCCTGGACAACGCCTACTGAGTACAACCCGAACGAGTAGCTCTTTTCTGGTTTCAATTCTTGGCTGGTCCCCCAAAGACAGAGCTGTGGGCATACTCTCAGGCTCGGGAAGTTCTGTGCTCAGCTTTGCTACTCGTCAACCCAGTCCATCCGTACTTCAGAGCCGCAGTTGCCGCCCCACGGCCACGGGCCTGGCAGCGAGTAGAATACATTCCGTCGGGCGCCGTAGCAGTGCGCCCTGGAGTTGCGCGTGCTCGCGCGGCTCCGGGAACGAGGTGCTGGGCGAGCACGGCATCTGCCGTTCGGAGCGGCGTCTTCAACGCTTCCACGGATCAAGTGTGAGTTCTTGTGCGACTTGTCAAGCCATTTAACGATGTGACCCAAACCGGTCTCGGTTCAGCCAAATGAAAATGTAACCCAAGGGCGCGATGAGCACCCGAACAACGTGTATATCCCGGTCCCGACCAACGGGAGGGCTACGATGCCCCCGTGCCTTTCTTTCAGGGGAAGGTTTTCGGGGTCGCAGGGGCGCAGCCCCGTTGGCACCTCGCGGTTCACGCGGTGGCCGCCACTGGGTTGCGGCGCTTGCTGATGCGGATCGCCAGACCCCGGTATGACGGCTTGCCATATCCTTCCAACTTGCCGGCGCTGGCCTCTTCCAGTTGCTCGCGCAATGCGGTGATCCGTCGGTACAAAGCTGCCGGATTCAGGCTCTCATAGATCCTCCGCAACTCCCGCTTCATCTTGCCGGCGAGTTGGCTCGATTCCATCAATCGTTGGTAGGGCGTCGCCGGCTTGTCGTACTTCCGCTTGATCCGCCCCTCCACACGTTCCTTGCTCTTCAGCCGGATCGTGGGCAGACAGAAGTTCTTGTACAATCGCAGCTCCGCGTAGATCTCATTCAACAGCCGCAATTCCCGGGTCGTGTCGAAGCGCCGGTACCCCACCACCTTGCGCACGTGCGTCCAGTTCTTCTGCTCCACCCAGGCGTTGTCGTTCTTCTTGTACGGCCGGGACCGTGACAGCCGGATCTTCTCCTGCTGCGTCCAGTCCCACAGCAGATCATTCACCAGGGCCGAATCGTTGTCCGGGTGCAGTTCCCGAATCGGAAACGGCACCCGATCCCGGATTTGGCTCAGACCCTCTTTGGCCGCCCGCTGCGACCGGACGGCGATCGCCTGGCCTTCCCACCAGTTGGTGGCGATGTCCACGGCCGAGATCGTATGAATGTAGTCCCCGCCCGTCGAGCGTCCGCAGTGCGCCACGAAGTCCACTTGCACATTGCCAATCTCGCTGGTGTCCCACTCCGCCGCCACCTTCACCGGCACCTTCTGATAGATCAGCCGCTGTACGTTGGGGTTGCGGTTGCGCCGCAAATGCCGGATGCGCTTCTCCCGCCCCAGCACGCGGTCAATCGTCCTGGCCGAGATCTCCTGCAACTGCCCGGCCACCGCGTTGCTGCAACGCAGTTCCCCGAGTTTCCGCAACCGGTCCAGTTCGCTTCTCAGCACCGCCGCCATCCGCTCTCCGCACGGCTGCTCGAAGATGTCCCACACCTCCACCAGTGCCGTCACCACCGCCGCCCCATACTCTGCTCGCCGCTGGCGCCGCTTCCGCGGCCCTGGCTGACGCGGGTGGTTCAACACCCGGATCAAGTACTTCCGGTTTAGCCCGGTACGTTTCTCAGCTTCGTCGAGCAACCGGCTCCGGCCCTTCTCGTCGGCTCGGTGGTACTCCTTGCCGAGCTCCTCCAAATACTGTCTGCGCGCGTTCATGTCCACCTTTCATGGGTGCCATGTTTCGCGCCCTTTCGGGTTACATTTTCATTTGGCGCATCCGAGTCCTTCCTGGTGACATTTTAGGCGACTCAATTCGGTGCGCTCGTCCCTGTTGTTTTCACGTGCTATAATAACCGCCCTGGGGGCTGCGGGCTCTTTACGTGTGGACAAAAGAAATATTAAAAAGATGTTAACGCCCGTATGGCTAAGGCAATGAAGTACTTGGACGGATTTGGTCCCTTCCGGCTCGACCCCTCGGAGCGTCTCCTCTTGCGCGAAGACGAGCCCGTGTGCCTCACGTCCAAGGCCTTCGATGTTCTGCTGATGCTGCTGGAACGAGCCGGGCACTTGGTGCCCAAGGCGGATTTGAAGAACGCAGTTTGGCCCGACTGTTTCGTAGAGGACGGGAACCTGGCCGTCACGATCTCCATGCTCCGTAAGGCGCTGAGAGACGACGAGCGTGCCTATATCGCGACAGTCGCCGGGCAGGGCTACCGGTTTGTCTACGAAGTTTGTCAGGTTGTCAAGCCTGAGACGGAAGCCGAACCGCTGGCGGGACCGCCTCCCGTCAAGCCGTCCCTGCCTATGCCGGAGACCTTGCCGGAGCCACCAGAAGCCCGGCGTCCTTCGCACTGGCATCCGGTGCCTTTTCTCTTGGCATCTCTTGCTATCGTGGTCTTGGCTGGTCTGTTTCTGCTCTCTCATCGGAGGGTACCGGTTCTCCTGGCCGCAGATCCACAGCCTTGTGGTTCTGCCATTTCGAAGTGTCAGCCTGGATCCGGGGAGGGATTCGCTGCGCGTAGGGATGGCGGAATCCCTCATTACTGGTCTAGCGGCAACCGGACAACTCGTCGTACGGCCCACTACCGTGGCACTGGAGCCGGCCACATCAAGGATCGAGGCAGCGGCCATTGGCCATGCCCAGAAAGTGGACGCTGTTTTGTTCGGTAATATCGATGTTTCCGCAGATCGCGTTCGGGTGAGCCTGGAATTGGTGCGGGTCACGGATGCGTCGTCGATCTGGGCAGGTCGGTTTGAGGGTGCGCGGGACAGAGTCTTTTACCTGGAACGCGAGATGGAAGACAAGATCGCGCAGGCAATCCCGCTCCGTGTATCCCAGCAGGAAAAAATGCGTTCTCCTGCAATGATGACTCGGAATCCGGTAGCCTATCGGCTTTACCTCGAAGGACGCTATTTCTGGAACAAGCGCACGGAGCAAGGTCTCAGGCGAAGTATCGAATCTTTTCAAAGAGCCGCACTGGAAGATCAACATTTCGCCGCCGCATACGCCGGTCTTGCAGATTCCTACGCGCTGCTGGCCTCGTACGGGGTAGAGCCGGCTCAACAGGCTTATCCAAACGCCAAAGCCGCCGCACTGAAAGCCCTGCAGCTCGATGACGGACTTGCGGAAGCACACACCTCTTTGGGGATGATTTGTTTTTATTACGAATGGAACTGGCATCAAGCCGAGCAGGAATTCCGACGCTCGATCGAGCTGAATCCGAATTACGGGCTGGCGCATACATGGTACGCCCTCGAGCTCGCGGCCTTGGGTCGCTCGAGTGAGGCGCTCTCTCAGATACAATCCGCGTACCAGGTAGATCCCCTTTCCATGAGCACAAACACTGAGGTGGGGAGAGTTTTCTATTGGAATCGTCAATATGACCAAGCGATCGAAGCTTTCCGTAAAGTTATCGATCTCGATTCCCATTTCGCACGGGCACATACCAGACTGGGTATGGCTTATGCAGCGAACAAGAATTTCGCTGAGGCTCTTCGGGAATTCAGACAGGCCAGAGAACTCTCCGGTCCCGACCCTTATCTTGATGGCCTGACCGGCTATGCCCAGGCGTTATCAGGTAACACCACAGCGGCCCGCAAGACCCTGGCGGATCTGACCAATCGGGCGAGCCGCGAGTTTGTGCCGGCCTTCAGCATGGTCCTGGTGTGTGTGGGATTGGGAGATCGGAACAGTGCTCTGGATTGGCTGTCTCGAGCCTATCAGGATCGCTCCACTTATATGGTGTACGCGAACGCTGATCCACTGCTCGATCTAATTCGCTCCGATCCCCGGTTCACCCAATTGCTACGTCAGATGGGACTGATTTCGGTAAACCAGAAATCCACGGAATCGATGCGCTCTGGTTCTGGGGATTATTCGGAGTAATCTCCCAAGATCGTGGTATAGCGGGCTTTCCGTGCGACGCCGGATTTCTTTTCCACAACCGACTTGGTGGCGTCAGGAGTCGGGTTCCTTCAGGAATCCGCTGCGAATTCAGACGGGCATGCAGAGTTCCGACGTAAGGGAGGTGAGCTTACCTTCGCGCAAGAGGAGACGCTCTGAAGAGTCTACGCGAAAGGGCCCGACCTTAGATAGGTGCTTGTAGGCCTTCAGGATGCGTTGTTTAAGAAATTTTTAAGATTTCTTTCGCTCGCACGTAATCGCCCAGTGTGGCGCATTCCAACTATGCTGGGTGTTCCACTATGTCCACCAAAACACCTATCACCGTCGCCTATGGAGACGGCATTGGCCCGGAAATCATGAACGCCACGCTGCAGATCCTGGAAGCCTCCGGCGCGGCTCTGGATATCGAAACCATCGAGATTGGCGAAAAGGTTTATCTGAGCGGCAACACCGCCGGAATTGAACCGAGCTCGTGGGCCTCGCTCCTGCGAACCAAAGTCTTTCTGAAAGCTCCCATCACCACGCCGCAGGGCGGGGGATTCAAGAGCCTGAACGTGACCACCCGCAAGACCCTGGGGCTGTATGCCAACGTCCGGCCGTGCGTTTCGTATCACCCGTTCGTCGATACCAAGCATCCCAACATGGACGTGGTGATTGTGCGCGAGAACGAGGAAGACTTGTACGCTGGGATCGAATACCAACTCTCGCCGGAAGTGACCTCGTGCAACAAGCTGATTTCGCAGCCGGGCTGCGAGAAGATCGTGCGCTACGCCTTCGAATACGCGCGGCTGCACAACCGCAAGAAGGTCACGTGCTTCATGAAAGACAACATCATGAAGATGACCGACGGGCTGTTCCACAAGGTGTTTGATAAGATTGGCGCGGCGTATCCGGAGATTGTGAAGGAAGCCTGGATCGTGGACATTGGGGCGGCCAAGATGGCGGACACGCCGGAAGCATTCGACGTGATTGTGATGCCAAATCTGTACGGCGACATTCTGTCGGACGTGGCGGCGCAGATCGCCGGCTCGGTGGGGCTGGCGGGGTCGGCCAACGTGGGAGAGCAGTGCGCCATGTTCGAAGCCATCCATGGCTCGGCGCCGCGGCGCGCGGGACAGAACCTGGCCAACCCGTCGGGGCTGCTACTGGGCGCGGTGCTGATGCTGGTGCACATCAACCAGCCGGACGCGGCCGAGCAGGTGCACAACGCGTGGCTGCGGACCATCGAAGATGGCGTGCATACCTACGACATTTTCACGGAAGGCGTGAGCACGCGGAAAGTCGGGACCAAGGAATTCGCGGCGGCGGTGATTGAGCGGCTGGGGGAGAAACCCAATACCTTGAAGCCGGTGAAGTACGCCAAAAGGTCCGCGGCGGCTGCGCCGGTAGCCGTAGCGGCGGCGCCAAGCACCGTGCGGATGGAGTTGAAGGGCGTGGATGTATTCGTGTATTGGCCGTCGCGCGACGTCAACCAACTGGCGGCCGCCATGGGCAAACTGGCGGGCGAAGGGCTGAGCCTGCAAATGATCGACAACCGCGGCGTGAAGGTGTGGCCGGGCGGCAATGCGTGGACCTTCTGCACGGATAGCTTCCGCTGCCGCTACATGTCCGAAAGCGAGGCCAATATGGGGCAGGTGAACGGCCTGTTGCAGCGCATCGCGGGCGCCGGAATCGAGATCGGCGTGACGCACATGCTGCGCAATTTCGATGGCAAAGCCGGGTATACACTGGCACAGGGGCAATAAATATGGGCAATCACTTACTCGTGTCTGACTAGCGAACTGCCCCAGTCATAAAGAAAACGGTTGTCGCACGTCATTATGGTGTGGCCGATAATCGAAAGTTGCTCCCACTAACAACCGAAGAAAGACGGGAACTGGAACGGTGGGCACAATCGAGGACACTGCCGGCGGGCGATGTCTTCCGAGCACGACTCATCTTGGCCTTGGCCGCTGGCGACAGTCATCGCAGTATCGTGCGGAGCCTGAAGACCAGCACCCCAACGATTGCCCGCTAGAAGGCCAGATTTGAACAGGGTCGATTAGCTGGATTGGAAGGTTGCCATCGCAGAAGCCAGCCACGCACTGTCAGCCCGGCGGTGCAGGCTCGCGTTATCCGCCGGGTCCAGCAGCAACCGAAAGACGGGAGCACCCACTGGCCGCCAGCTGGCCCGAGAGCTGGGTCTCAGCAAATCGACCGTACAACGGATTCTGGCCCAAGCCAAATTGCAGCCGCATCGGCTGGAACGCTACATGGCCAGCAAGGACCCGGATTTCGAAGCCAAGGCAGCCGATGTCATCGGCTTATATTTGAATCCGCCGCAACATGCAGCGGTTTTCTGTGTGGACGAGAAAACTGCCATTCAGGCATTCGGTGGCGAAGCGGCACGCGCAGATCGGCGACCCCACTGTGGCTGACAGCATCTTGGATCGGCTGGTACATGCGGCGCACCGGATCGAGTTGCAAGGAGAGTCGATGCGGAAGAAGAGGAGCGGACGTGGCGGCAGAGATGGCGAGTAAGAAGCGCGCTGGAAGATGTTTTTGGGCGCTAACTCCAGTCGCTTTTATAGTAGTTGATCCGGACGGGAATTATTAGAAGGTCGTTGAGGCAGGGATTCGGATCCACCTTCGGAAGTGTGTGGCGCAAGGCTATTCAGCTCTCAGAACTTCTGCTAAGACGTTTGGCTGAGCGGGCATCCCGCTGCTACGAATTTGGCGCCCTATACATCCGCGCATAATTAAAGGGACATAAAGATCAACAAAAAGGACGAAGGTACGAGCGGATGGTTGCGGGATGGCACTGCATCTCCCCAAAGACGCGGGTCAGTGTGGTTTCGAGTTCTGCGCGGCTGGCAAAGTATCGGTTGTGAGTTCCGGTCCGGCGCGTATGTTGCCACAGCCGCTCGGTGGGATTGAACTCCGGCGAGTAAGGCGGCAGTTGATGCACCTCCAGCCATTGGCGGTTGGATCGGAACCAGTTCCAGACTTCTGCATCCCTGTGATGGGACGCGTTGTCCTGGATGAGAATGGCTCCTTGCCGGCGGTAGGATCGCGCCAACTGCTCCAAAAACGTCAGGTAGCTGGAGGCGTTGAAGATCGTATCCTCTCGGTAATGGAAACGAGTTCGCCAGAGTTCGATGGCACCCAGGATTTTCACGTTCTTGCGTTCGCCGGTGACAGGAACTTCCGGAGGATGGCCCACCCGGCTCCAGGTAGCATGCAAGGTCGAATCCTGGCGGAAACTGGCTTCGTCGGTAAAGATCAAGGCCCAGTTTTGCGAGTGGGCTTTTTTTTAATCTCTGGATAGGTGCGTCGATGCCAGCGGTCCTGCTCGACGGGGTTGGCGCGCGCCAGCACACGCCGCGGCCGCTGCACCGAGAAGTCGAGCGCGTGAAGCAGCTTACGCACATGCCCCGGATGGTAGGTGACGCCGAACTCTTCCTCGATCACCCAGGCAATCATGGGCGACGTCCACACGCCGTTGTCCAATCCATAAGCGACTGGACCACTGTCCAGAATGTCCCCCAGTTGCTGGCGCTGCGCTTGTGCCAACTCCGGCGGCCTTCCGGATCGGTGCCCTTCCAACAGACCCTCGATACCATGGGCCTGATATTGTGCTAACCACTCGGAAATCTTGGATCGAGGCGCCTTGAGAATCCCCGCCAACTCGCCGCTTGTGCGGCCTTCGGAATTGAGGACCACGGCCTGCAGTCGCTTCGCGACGCGATAAGCGCCGTCCCGTTCCGCTTCTTTACTCAGACGAACCAGCCGTCCGTACGTTTTCGGGTGCAAATGCAGCAGTCGAGCAAGCATTGGCAGCCTCCTATGAGAAGTATGCCATGCCTGAGGCCGTTATGTCCCTTTAATTATGCGCGGCTGTATAGCACTTGACGCTTTCCCGTACTGCTTCGAGCAGCGGGGTGCGCTTGGTTCCAGTGACGAACTCTCAGAAGTCGTCTGGTCCTAGACTCCACTATAAGGCTTTCGTGGGAGCCAAGCCAGCCCGTTCCAATAGGAGCGATACATGTCGGATTCGGCGCCATTGGCAACTACCGAGCGGGAATGGGCCGCGTTTGCGGCCATCGACTGGGCCGACCAGAAGCACTTCTGGCGAATGGTCCCGGCCGGTTCCCAACACGCAGAGCAGGGAGAATTGGAGAATACGCCGGAGGCGGTCGATGCCTGGGCTGCGGTTCTCCAGCAACGTTTCGGCGGCCGTCCTGTCGCCCTCTGCTTGGAGCAGAGACGTGGCGCGTTAGTGTACATGCTCACCAAGTACGCGCACCTTGTGCTGTTCCCCGTCCATCCCACCACGGCCGCTCGGTATCGGGAGACCTTCTGTCCTTCCGGCGCCAAGGATGATCCCAGCGACACGGCTTCCTTACTGGACCTGTTGTTGCGTCATCGGGAACGTCTGACCCCGCTGCAGCCGGACACCCCTGAAACCCGACTGTTGCAGTTCCTGGTAGAGCGGCGCCGGCAAGTGGTGGACGAGAAGACCCGCCAGAACAATCGTCTGATCGATTGTTTGAAGTTGTATTTCCCGCAAATCCTGCGCTGGTTCGATGACGTGTCCGGTCCCCTGGTGGGAGCTCTGCTGGAACGCTGGCCGAGCTTGGAACAACTGCAGCGCTCGCATCCCGGCACGCTACGCAAATTTTTCCACCAGCAAAACTGCCGCGGCGAGGAACGCATCACCGCCATCTACCAGGCCACACTCGCCACTCGAGACGCGGCCGTACTGGAGGCAGGAGCTATAGCGGCCCGCGGGTTGGTCGCCGTGCTGACTACCCTGCGGGGTAACATTGCCGAGCTCGATCAGCGAATCGCGCAACTGGTCGCCTCCCATCCTGACGCGGCGCTGTTCGACTCCCTGCCGGGTGCCGGCGCGGCCTTGATCCCCCGTCTGATCGTGGCCTTCGGGACGCGCCGCGAGCGCTATGATAATGCCTACCAGGTGCAGTGCTACAGCGGGATCGCCCCGGTAAGAGAGGCCAGCGGCAAAACCCAGCGGGTGCATTTCCGCTGGGCCTGGCCTAAGTTTCTTCGCCAGACCTTTCACGAGTTCTCCAGCCACTCGATCGGACAGTCGGAGTGGGCCAGGGACTACTACCAGTTCCAGCGCGACAACCACAAGTCGCATCAGGCTGCGGTCCGAGCCTTGGCATACAAATGGATCCGGATCATTTTCCGGTGCTGGAAGGATGGCAAACCCTACGACGAGCAGGTCTATCTCCAGTCCTTGCGCCGGCGCAGATCGATGTTGGGGCCCGCCCTGGCGGGAGTCACCGGATCTGGGTGGAAGACGGTAGCCGGTTTTCAAGAGTTTTCTGGAAATCTCTCTTGACGGATTAACTCAGAACACTACGGGCTCCTTCCGTCAGCGCCCAAAAACACCAACAACCCAAAAAGACAACAACTGCTAAGCATCACGACCAAGAAAGCAAGCAAAACCCTTGACGGATGCCGATCACTGTTTCACACTGAAAGAGCCCGGCGTCGCTTCGCTCCGATCTGATCGGCATCAAATCGGAACGACTGATCGACATCATCGGAATCCCCAATTCTGCTCCCACTGCGCTAGCACCCGCCTGCGCAACAAGGGCTGGGTCCACCGCACCGTGCGCCACGAGGACTGGGGACTTCGCCACGGCCTCCTGGTGATCCAGGTCCCCAAGTCCAAATGCCTCAGCTGCGGGCGTCCCTCCCGCCAGCCCCTGCCCGGCATCCTGCGCTGCCAGCGAGGCATTTCAAAAGGCCATCTATCCGCAGCACCTGGACGTTGTGAACCGCAGCCGTCTAGGACGGAGGGAGGGCATTGGTGCTGCCACTGTCGAGACCTATTTCCGGCGCGGACTGCAACGCCAGTTCCGCGAGTGGCATCCGCCGCGCTGCCCCTTGCTGCTGGGTATCGACGAGCATTTCTTCACCCGCCGCCAAGGCTACGCCACCACCTTCTGCGATTTGGGCAATCACAAGGTCTACGACGTCGTGGTCGGCCGCTCGGAAGCGGCTCTAGAAACGTATTTGGCGCACCTGGAAGGCAAGGCCGAGGTGCGCTTGTTGTGTATGGATTTGGCCAGCGTCTACCGTTCCCTGGTCCGCAAACATTTCCCCCATGCTCGGATTGTGGCTGATCGCTTCCACGTCATCCGCCTCATCAATCACCACTTCCTGGCCTGCTGGAGAGAACTGGACCCGGTAGGTAGCAAGCACCGCGGTCTGTTGAGCTTGATGCGTCGCCACCGCCACAACCTCAAACCCGAACAGCACAGTCGGCTCGCCGACTATCTCGCTGCCCACCCGGCCTTGCAGCTGATCTACCGTTTCAAACAGCGTCTCTGCTATCTGCTGCTCAAAAAGCACCGTACCCGTAAGCAGTGCGCCACACTGGCACCCCGCTTCCTCTCCGCCGTGTACCAGTTGCGGCAGGCCAGCCTGCCGCAATTGGTACAGCTCGGTGAAACCCTCCACGCCTGGCAGGACGAGATCGCCGCCATGTGGCGCTTTACCCGTAATAACGGCATCACCGAAGGTTTCCACAACAAGATGGAGCTGATCAACAGACAAGCCTACGGTTTTCGAAACTCCGAAAACTGGCTCTTGATCAAAAACGGCGGCAGGCCGTAATCCCGGATTGGTAAAACAATCTTGGGAGATAACGTTTTGACCGAATCCGCGATGATTTTGGGCCTGCCCAACTTCCAGATTACCGACATTCAACCCAGGAAGGGAATGATGAGGATCTCGGCCCGGTATACTGGGCCGAGATCCTGCGCGCACTGCGGTGGCGCCCGCCTGCGCAGCAAGGGTTGGGTCCGCCGGTCGATCCGCCATGAGGACTGGGGTCTCCGCCATTGCCTGCTGGAGGTCCAGGTCCCCAAATCGAAATGCCTCGCCTGCGGGCGTCACTCCCGCCAGCCTCTGCCCGGCATTCTGCGCTGCCAGCGCGCCAGCGAGGCGTTCCAGAAGACCATCTATCAGCAGCACTTGGACGGCATCAACCGCAGCCGCTTGGGCCGCCGGGAAGGAATCGGAGCGGCCACCGTGGAGCGCTACTTTCGGCGCGGACTCCAGCGCCAGTTCGCCGCGTGGCATCCGCCCCGATGCCCCCAGGTGCTGGGCATCGACGAGCACTTCTTCACCCGCCGAAACGGCTATGCCACCACCCTGTGCGACCTGAAGAACCACAAGGTCTACGACGTGGTCCTGGGACGTTCGGAGGCTTCCCTGGAGGCCTATTTTCAGCGACTGGAAGGCAAACCAGACGTCCTGATGGTGTGTATGGACCTGTCCTCACCCTACCGCACCTTGGTCCAGCGATTCTTCCCCAACGCGCGCATCGTGGCCGACCGCTTTCCTGTCATCCGCATCATCAATCACCATTTCCTGGCCTGTTGGAGGGAGATCGACCCGGTCGGCAGCCGAAACCGCGGCCTGCTCAGCCTCATGCGCCGTCATCGCCACCGTCTGACCCCCGCCCAGCAGGAGAACTTGGCCGCTTACCTGCTTGCCCACCCCGCCCTGGACGCCATCTATCGCTTCAAGCAGCGCCTCTGCTACCTGCTGCTGAAAAAGCACCGCAATCGCCAACAATGCGCAGGCCTGATTCCCCGCTTCCTGCGTGCCGTGTACCAACTGCGCCAGGCTGGCCTGGCGCAGTTGGTACAACTCGGCGTCACCCTGGCCGCCTGGTCAGAAGAAATCGTGGCCATGTGGCGCTTCACCCGCAACAACGGAATTACCGAGGGATTCCACAACAAAATGGAGTTGATCAGCCGGCAAGCTTATGGTTTCCGCAACTTCGAAAACTACAGACTCCGAGTGAAGGTCTTATGTGGTTAAATTTGGTTTGGGATTGGGGCCGCCCCCGTTTTTGGCGTAGAGCCCGAAAACTACAGACTCAGAGTGAAGGTGTTATGTTCTTAGAAAGGTCTGGGATTGGAGTTTGCCCCCGTTTTTGCCGTAGAGCCCGCGCCGCGCGTTGTCACTTGTTGTCACTCGGCGCCCGTAAGTCTATGAAAACATGGTAGCGCTAACGGGAATCGAACCCGCTACTTGACAGTTCAGTTCGGTTCAGTTGGGTCTAAGTGGTTGTGTTTTCGGTCCAGTTCAGTTCACGACCAGGGCGTTTGTGGCCGTACGGAGGGCTGACGTGCTGCCCTGGTGCTGCCCTGCGGCCGGGATTCGGTTGATCGCGGGGCAATCCAATATTGCCGGCCGGCTCGCCAGCGTGTTTTCTTGCGCGCGTAGTCCAGCCTCGCTGACATGCCTGAGGTAAAGGACCGGAGCGCTCGCGATATTGCCAAATAACGCTGCCCAATACAGCGAACTGCGGCTGGCCTGGCACGGGACCGTGGGAGTCGGCTATGCTCAATCTACGATAAGCAGACGACAGAGCTTCGCTCAGACAGAGACGCAAGAAAGTGGTTGACGGCTTCCATTGTTTTCTGTTAGTTAGGCACCACTTTCTTGGGAGCCTGTTTTCCTGCCATTGGAGGGAGGCTTGGCGACCGGGAGCCGTTCCTAAAGGCTGGGTGCCTACCCGCGGGTAGCGCTCCCGCGAGGCCGGCGGGGATTCCGATCGCCGTCCGGCGCACCCCTGCCACAGCAAGTCGATCCGCGGTGCGGCTTCCGGTACGAGTGATTCACAGCAAGCAGCTAGGGCTATGGACCGCCCGCGGGAAAAGAACGAGGAACTCTCTGCCCACCCCTATTCGTATTACGACTCAGGGAGTTCCTATGAACTTCGCGTCCGACGTTCGTTTCGCTCTCCGCAGTCTTTCGAAGACCCCGCTGTTCAGCGCCGTGGCAGTGCTCTCGATGGCTCTCGGCATTGGCGCCAACACGGCCATTTTCTCGCTCATCGACCAGCTCATGCTGCGCCTGCTTCCGGTCAAGAATCCCACCGAGCTCGTCCTGCTCGACAGTAATGGCAATCACCTGGGGAACAACCGTGGCGCGAATAGCTTCTCCTACCCCATGTTCCAGGACTTCCGCGCGCACAACCAGGTGTTCAGCGGCGTCCTGTGCCGTGTCACCACGCCGGTCAGCATGAGCTTCAGCGGCCAGACGGAGCGGGCTTCGGGCGAGATGGTGTCGGGCACCTATTTCCAGGTTCTGGGCATCGACGCGGCGGTGGGCCGCACCATCGCGCCAGATGACGACGCCACCGTCCTGGGCCACCCCGTGGTCATGCTGAGCTACCGCTATTGGCAAATGAGGTTCGGCGGTGACCCCTCCGTCCTTAACAAGAACATGGTGTTGAATGGACACAACTTCACCATCATCGGGGTAGCGGCGCGAGGATTTGATGGCATCGAGCCTGGCTCCGTCACCGAGCTATTCGTGCCGGTCACGATGAAGGCCTGGATGACGCCCAACGATGTCGGACTGGAAGATTTGAACGACCGCCGCAGTTCCTGGCTCCAGATTCTCGGGCGGCTGAAACCGGGCGTCACGCCCCCACAGGCCAAAGCGTCAATGCAAGTCCTGTTTCACCAGATCATCGAGCAGGAGGCGAAGGACCCGCAAATCGCTCGCGTTTCAGAGTACGATCGCCAGCGGTTTCTGAAAGCCACCATCAATATTTTACCGGCTGCGACGGGCCGCTCCTTCCTGCGCACCCAGATGACTAGGCCGCTTCAGGTGCTCATGGCCATCGTGGCGCTGGTGCTGTTGATCGCCTGCGGCAACGTGGCCAACCTCCTCCTGGTGCGCGCGGCTGGACGGCAGCGGGAGATCGCCGTGCGCCTGGCACTGGGCGCGGGCCGCTGGCAGATCATGCGCCAGTTGCTGGTGGAAAGCGTACTCCTGGCGCTCACCGGCGGTGTAGCAGGCGTCGCCGTGGCGTACGCCGGCGTGAAGGCGCTGCTGGGCTTTCTGCCTCAAAGCAGCACTGAGCTGGGGCTGGCGACCACGCCGGACGGGCGAGTTATGCTGTTCAACTTTGGCGTGGCACTCGTCACTGGCTTGGTTTTCGGCCTGGTCCCCGCGCTGCAGGCCACCAACCCCGACGTGGGGCCCACGCTCAAGGATCAGGCGCGCTCGGTCGCAGGCAGCGGGCACGGACGCCTGCGCAAATCCCTCGTGGGCGCTCAGGTGACAATCTCCTTGCTGCTGCTGATCGGTGCGGGCCTGTTCATTCGCAGCCTGAAGAACCTACGGGACGTGGGGCCCGGGTTCCCTGCAAGCGCACTGATTGCCTTCACTGTCGATCCCTCTTTGAACGGCTACGACGGGCCCCATTCCCTGACCTTCTTCCGCGAACTGAATCGGAAACTGGCCGCAGTGCCCGGCGTGCAATCGGCCTCGCTGGCCATGATTGGCATTCTCGAAGACAACGATTGGGACAGCACCGTGAATGTGGAAGGCTACACTTCCAAACCGGGTGAGGACATGAACCCGCAATTCAACGCCATCAGTCCAGCCTATTTCGCAACCCTGGGCGTGCCGCTGCTGGAGGGCCGCGATTTCAGCGACCGCGACACCACCACCATCCGGCATCCCGACATACCGTTCCCAATTCCCAACGTCATCATAGTGAATGAGAAACTGGCGAAGCGATACTTCGGCAATCACAGCGCCGTGGGACGCCACATCGGGTTCGGCAACGAGCCTGGCGCCATCGCCGACATGCTGATCATCGGTGTGGTAAGAGACTTCCGGTATCAGCGTATTCGAGGCGACATCACCCGCCAGGCCTTCATCCCATACCTTGGACTTCCCTTCACCAGAGACATGACCTCATACGTCCGCACTCCGCTGGCCCCGAAAGAGGCGTTCAGCGCCATCCGGCGCACGGTGGCCAGTCTCGACCGCAACCTGCCCGTTTACAACCTACGCACGATCGAGAGCACCATTGATGCGTCGCTATTGAACGAACGGCTCGTCGCCAGCCTCTCGGCGCTCTTCGGCGCGTTGGCCACTTTACTCGCGGTGATCGGGCTCTACGGCGTGATGGCCTACACCGTGGAGCAGCGGACCCGCGAGATCGGCATTCGCCTGGCGCTGGGCGCGCAGCGTCACAACGTCGTCTGGCTCGTGATGAAGGAAGTGGTAGCGATGGTTGGCATCAGCTTTGCTATCGGTCTTCCGGCGGCGTGGCTGTCATCGAAGCTCGTAACGAGCCTGCTGTACGGAATCCGGCCAAACGACCCGATCTCCATCGCCGCCCCTATGGCCGCGCTTGCGGGCGTCGCCCTGCTTGCCGGCTACGTCCCCGCCTTCCGCGCATCGCGGGTCGATCCGCTGAGCGCCTTGCACTACGAATGACTCAACCGAAGTACACCTGCTTTCGGCGACTGCCGCGCGGACAGAGTTGGAAGCTAACACTCTTGGCGGCTCTCCTGCTGCCATGCAGTGGTTCTCACGGACAGATTCGAGGATAGATCCTCCGTAACGCCGCAGCGTTAACGGACTGGTTGGCCACTGGTAGAAAAGTGGGCTTTCTGAAAACTTGCCCCAAAGAGGACATCGCTCGACAGGGCCACTGGCCCGCCTGACCTTGCCGCGCGGAATGGCCGATATCCCCACATAACACCCAGAGTGTTCGAGCGACGGCTTACCGCGTCCATTCTACGGGTTGGCGACGATACGCTCCTGTGGATTGCTTCCGGGTTGGCGACGTCGTGGCGGAACTGTGCGACAGAGCGGTTGATGTCCGCTTGGCGCACGGCTATGTGCTCTCAATCGGAGTGGTACAGAATGCCCCTCAGGCCAGACTGCCGATGCCATCTTCCCTCTGCCGAGTCCAATCAGAGTGCTAGCCTGAAATTACGGACGTGAGCTTCTTCTGCGGTTCCGATAATCAGTCCTTCTATTCCGCCGTTGCGTCGGTTTCCTTTGCAGGCTCCCTGTCGGGGCAGGACGGGACGGCGCAGAGCGATAGCTCATGCGCTGCGACGGCCCGCTGGCGTACGAACCGAGGAGCTGATGGTGCATCGGGCAAAACCAGCATTTCTTCCGAACGCCGGTCTTCTCGAAACGGACCATTTTCACGACGGGTCGGTAACTGGCACCCGGCTTGCACATTGGACATTGGGCGGGTTGTCGTGGCATCGCTCACCTCTTCCAGACTTCCTTCATCTGGCCGAGGAATCCGGCTATTTCGATGGCGAGTATGTGGTCAACAAGAAGGAGGTCCGCGGTATCATCCGTCCCAACGAACCCGTTGAATATGACCTTCGAGAACTCCCAAAACACGGTGTTCTTCTTCGGCTGGTCGGGCGCGGGCATCAGTTGCCTGAACTGACCATAGTAGTTTTCGCGTTCATTGTACTTGTCTCGCAACAAAGAGATGACCTGAACGCTTGAATACGACGCCCCGAGTGATTTCATGAGGCGGTCTGCGACTGCGGCGATCATGTGTTGGCTGAATCCCGAGCATTGCTGCGCCCCGAGTTCTCTGAACGCCAGGCGGTTCGCGACGTACATGAAGAACGCGAACATTTCAAGAAGGAGGTCGAGCGTTTTATCTTGTGCGTCCAGATCGGCGAGCTGGGGAACCTGGTTCATCAGCTCTTGCGCACCGTGGATGGCGAAACCGGGAAGGAAAGTGGCTGTCAGCTCTCCCCTCTCTTCGGGGGATGCCTTAGTCTTGAAGAGCATTTGCGAGGTCCGGATCCCTTTCCGTTACGAGGATTGCACACTGGATTTCGTTATTCAAGGTTTACCTTTTCGCCGGATGACCCCACCCGGAAGTTTGGGGCCGCCGCGGTCAAGTCGCCGGGAAACGCTAGGACCTTATCGGAAGTGCCCCGATGTGAGAGGCCGAGCGGGGCGCGTGAGTAGGGCCGGGGCGCTTTCGATAAGGGCGTTAGAAGGAAGCCGCTGGCGCGGCGGGAGCGGGAGGCCGCAAGCTATGGGTTTTGAATGCTGGTGGGACCGTGGAAGGCTGGGTAGTAGGATCGGTTTGAGCAGGCGGACGAGGCAAATCCGATGGGAAGCAGAGCGGGCATGACGCGATGAGGGGTTCACCAGACGGTTGGAACGGCGGCTTTTCGGCGGTGAGGCACACGTAGGGTGCGCACGCCGAAGCGCGCGGGTTTTGCGCCAAATGGAATGCCGCGTTACGAGCTGTCAAGGATGCAGACCCGGTGCGATTGCTCGCGGAGGATCTGCTTGGCGGTTAGCCGCTCCGCAACACGCATTGCGCTACCGCAGGCCGGACACCGCCAGACAGCGGCCTCACTGCCGTTGGACACAGCAGGCGGGGGTGCGACCGCCAGCAACGTCCGGCAAAGCGGCAGCAACTCCCTGCGCCGGCGGTTCGCTAACCAGCCGAAATAGCGAATGCGCGGGAGGCCCTTGGGCAGAACATGCTGCAAGAACCGGCGCAGGAACTCTTCCATCGTCAGAGTCATGGCACGGCACTTGCTGTGATGCGCGTAGTCCTTCCAACGAAAGGTGACGTGATCGCCGTCCACCGACAGAAGCCGATGATTGGAGATCGCCACTCGATGGGTGTAGCGGGCCAGGTACTGAAGCACGTGGTCCGGCCCGCCAAAGGGGGCCTTGGCGTAGACGACCCAGTCCTCACGGAACAGAGTGCGCAAGAAGGCCGCGAACGCCTTCTCGTTCGCCAGGGGCTGCAACTCGCCGTGAAAGGCCAGTCGTTTGCTGTGAAACGCTTGCCGTAGTCCGGCGACGAACTTCCCGCGAAAGACGCGGCTGAGCACTCTCACCGGTAAAAAGAAGTGGGGCGGCGAGCGGATCCACCGGGAGTGATCAAGCGACAGTCCGCCGCCTGGTACGACACAGTGGATGTGCGGATGGCGCTGTAGAGTCTGTCCCCACGTATGCAGAATGCTGAGGAAGCCGATCTCCGCCCCGAGGCGCGCCGGATCGGCTGCAACTTCCAGCAGCGTCGCAGCACTGCCATCGAACAACAGGCCGAAGAGGAGCTTCTTGTTTTGCCATATCAACGGCACCAGCGCATGCGGCAGGCTGAAAACCAGGTGGAAGTAGCATACCGGCAACAGTTCCCGTCGCCGGGCGCACAACCACTTCTCCCGTGCGTTGGTCTGGCACTTCGGGCAGTGGCGGTTTCGGCAGGAGTTGTAAGAGATGGCCTGATGCCCGCAGCGAACGCATTGATCACGGTGCCCACCCAGCGCGGCCGTGCGGCAGCGCTCGATCGCCCGAAGCACTTGGAGCTGTGCCCACGTCAGCGAACCGTGATAGCGTTCGATGAATCTGTCTCCCGCCCTGCGGATGATATCGGCCACCTCCCAGGGTGGCCGTGTCATGCCTGATAGCTGTCCGGCCGCTTGCGCGAGAAGCTCTGGCTACCAAGCGTGATCTGATCGAGTGGGTTCGGTGCGGCATGCAGGTGACGCTGCGACAAGTGGAGATATCGAGTGGTATGTTCCAAGTGTGCGTGGCCCATCAAAAGCTGAATCGTCCGCAAGTCAGTTCCGGATTCCATCAGGGTTGTGGCGAAGCTGTGGCGGAGGGTGTGCGCGCCAATCCTTTTCTTGATTCCGGCGCGTTTCGCGGCTTCGCTGCAGATGTTCCAGATTGTATGATCTGAAAGCGGCTGCTCTACCCCACGATGCCCTGCAGTGCTGGGAAATAGATAGACTTTGGGACGCTTCCACCGAAAATACTCCCGCAAGGCGTCCAGCAGCTTGGATGTCATCGGCACGTCGCGGTCCCGCGAACCCTTGCCCTGGTGGATATGGATCACCATGCGCTCGCTATCAATATCGGTGACCTTGAGGAGCGAGGCTTCGGTTCGGCGTATGCCGGTCGCGTAAAGCACCATCAGGATGGTGCGGTGTAGCAGGTTTGGCGCCGCCTCGATCATCCGCGTCACCTCTTCGGGACTCAGCACGACGGGCAGCTTCCGAGGGATCTTGGGAAAGATCAGATCGTCGTAGGCGATATCACGCCGCTTCAAGACCTTCTTGAAGAGAAAACGCAGGGCAGACATGCGCCCCTCGACGGTGCCTGGAGCAAGTTTCTTCTCTTTGAGCAGGTAGAGTTCGAACTGGCGTATCTCGTCGCCTCCCAACTGCTCCGGAGATTTGTGGAAGTACTCCGCAAACTGCTTGATCGCATGGATGTAGCCACGAGTGGTGGCCGGTGAGTAATTACGACGCTGGAGCTCGTCCAGCATGCGTTGACGAAGTGGGGTCACAGAAAACTCCTTTCTGTGACAGACACTATCGCTGCTTATGCCCCGAAACACGCACGCGACTGCGTCCGCCG
Source organism: Bryobacterales bacterium (assembly GCA_963842505.1). Taxonomy (GTDB): domain Bacteria; phylum Acidobacteriota; class Terriglobia; order Bryobacterales; family Bryobacteraceae; genus PALSA-129. Next base: position 21,034 of record CAWJGZ010000001.1, on the reverse strand, counting down.
CGCCAGCGGCTTAGTTCTAACGCCCGAGCCGCAGATGTGGTTTTCGTAGGCGCCGCTAGCGATATTGTGAGATAACACTCAAGGTGCGGCTCGGACTAGCCACAACGCCCCGCTTTGGAGAGCGATCCTCGATAGCGCCTGGATCACGGCGCACCCGGAAGGTGACGGGCTTGAATGATCCATCCTCACGCACAGCCCTGCTTTCGAACCGAGGATTCGAGCCTCGCGCGGCAACGTGTTCTATTCTACGGCGTTGGCGGCAAACCGTCAGGCGGGCACTCTGAGTGTACGACCAAGCGAGAGATGCTACGAGTGTTACTCTACTGGAGGGGGCAAAAGTGAAGGAAGATAGACCGGATCAGCCGCACGAGGATCGGGACGCACTCTGGCCAACCATTATGGGTGTACCATTCTCAACAGCCCTCCGAATATAATTGAGGCTACGGTTGGATTGATGCGCAAGACATTTAGCATTGGACTCGTGATCGGGCTGGCGGCACTAGCTCAGGTCCCCCGACCAGCAAAGACCGGTCCCGCAGTGGGAGAAATCGTGCCAGCGTTCTCCGCCACCGATCAGAACGGGCGTATTCAGAGCCTGTCGTCGATCATGGGCACCAAGGGCGCCATGTTGGTGTTCTTCCGTTCGGCTGACTGGTGACCATATTGCAAAGGCCAGCTCGTGGAGCTGCAAAGCAATCTGGAGAAGATTCGGGCCGAGGGGCTCGGGGTGGCGGCCATTAGCTACGATTCGGTAGCGGTGCTGAAAAGCTTCGCAGACCGCCGGGGAATCACATTTCACTTATTGTCGGACCCCGAATCGAAGATCATCCGCGACTTCGGCATCTTGAACGAACAGTCTCAGGAAGGCACGATGCAGTACGGCATTCCGTACCCGGGCACGTACCTGGTGGATCGCGCCGGCCGCGTGACAGCGAAGTACTTCGAGGACGATTACTCGCAACGCTACACCTCGGGCGACATCCTGGTCAGCCACTTTGGCGAAAGCGCTGGAGCGGTGCAGACCGCGGCCGAGGGTAAGCACTTGCGGGTATCTGCGTCCGCGAGCAATGGGCGTGTGCGCTCTGGACAGCGAATCTCGCTTGCTTTGGATGTGCAGCTTGGGCCTCGGCTCCATACCTACGCACCAGGCGTGACGAGCGACTATATTCCGATTGAGTGGAGCATAAAGGAATCGCCCGCGATTATGGTGCGGGCGGCAACTTACCCACCCGCGAAGATGCTGCGCCTGGAAGCGATCGGGGAGACGGCGCCGGTGTACGAAGGCGCATTCCGGTTGGTACGCGATGTAACGATCGCACGCGACGCGGCAGTCAGGCCGCTTCTTGATGCAGAGGGCAAACTGACCATCGAGGGTGCGCTGAAGTACCAGGCCTGCGACGATAAGATCTGCTATCCGCCGGAGACCGTGCCGGTGCGCTGGACTTTGCAAGTGGAAGGGCAAGACCGCGAGCGAGCGCCCGCGGATCTGCAACGCAAGGGGAAGTGACGGCGCGCGTTACTCGTAGGCCCCTGGAGCGCTACCGATGTGGGGATAGTGGTTTTGACCAGCCGTGCCTGGAACTGGGAAGGTAAGAAAAACGGTTAGAGAGTTACCTCGTTACCCTTCGGATTTGCCTTTTCTACACGCGGAACACAGAAATTGTAAAGTACGGCAAACACGTAGCCGCCAACGGCGCCGTCGACGATTCCATACCCGGTGCCGACCAACACGTCGAGTACCGTACGTGAGGCGTGAAACCCGGGATAGACGGAGCTGAGCCCTTGCAGAAAATGGACGCCATAGGCTGGAGCAGCTAAGTTGACTAGCCCGACCAGCAATATGCTGGCGCCCCAGAGAATGGCGGAGACAATCGCCACAGCCTTCGCTGAGAGTCGCATGGCAGGGGATCTCCTCTTCAGCTCAAGCATGAACCTACTTTCGGCAAACCGCAATCCCTGTCGAAAAACTCCCCGTACGGCATGGCCGTCATGCTGGGTAATCGGCTGTGAATCGTCGACGCCACCCGTCAGTCTGAGGCCGAAGGCACGACTCCAACAACCACTCCTGACTGGCAGAATGCGTTAACGTGGATGGTGCGAGAAGCTGACATGCCCATACAAAAGCTCACTCCCGATATCGTCGCCGCCGCCATCCTTGGATTCGAGGAACAGAAGCGCCACATCGACTCACAGATCAGCGAACTCAGCGCCATGCTCTCCGGCGGCGCTGCTAAGACCGCCGCCGCACCCGAAGCTCTCACCCGCAAGCGCAAGAAATTCTCCGCAGCGGCTCGAAGGCGAATGAAGGAAGCCCAACAGCGTCGATGGGCAAAGATCCGGGGAGAGTCTGAGCCGCTAGCGCCAGCCGCCACGCCTGAACTGCCAAAACCCAAGCGCCGGATCAGCGAAGAAGGCATGAAGCGAATCATTGCGGCGACCAAGAAACGTTGGCGGTTAGCGAAAGCAGCCAAGGCGCAACTCGCAACTGCAAAGAAGCCCGCACCCGCTCGGAAGAGAGCCGCTGTCAAGAAGGCGGTATCCGAGGAGCGACGTGCCTCTCCAACCACCGTGCAACGGCCCCGAAAACGCTACGAGCACTGACTTCACAACCCACATTACTAACGATATCGCGCCTTAACGCTCGCGTGCCACGCAATTTCCGAGTGGCCGACAATGCGCCCGGAGCCTGCGGTAAGCGGCTGGACGTTGACAGTTACAGGAATTAGAAGATTCTGCGCGGGCGAGGCTGTTCGATGCCGAATCGTCCATGCTGATGATCAATTCCCGGCATCCCGTTCTTTCCCTTCAGGCTCATCTTGCATGAAACAAGAGTCCAGCCCGGGTCAGGAAGGCCCGGACGTATAATGTAGCGCCAGGGCGCGCCGTTGCGCCGCCAGAAAAAACAGGCCGGACCCGGAAAAGCGGGGCATCGTTTCGTTATGCAAGCAGGCGGACGAGGGAAATTGTGGAGCGCTGCTTGACCGGTGACGAAAGACGGCTGTGCATGGCTACCGAAGGTACGCATTTCAACGAACTGCCTGCGCGTACGGAAGCAGCATGGTGGTTCGATGAGTTACGTGTCCCCGTATATCGCTACCTGGTGTGCAACGGCCTGATGTCGGCGGACGCCGAGGAGGTGGTGCAGGAGACCTTCCTTCGGCTCTATCGCCATCTGACCCGCCGCGGCAGCCGGACAAACCTGCGCGGCTGGATTTTCGAGGTGGCGCGAAACGCCGCCCGTGACCGGCGCAGGAGCGCGCAGTGGCGACGAACAGTCGCGCTCGATCCCGCGGCCGGAATTGCCGACCCGCAGTCCGGACCGGAAGACCGCGCCATCCACCAGGAGCGCGGACGCAAACTGCAGGAAGCCATCGAGAGACTTTCGCCGGCGCAACGCGAATGTATTCTATTGCGGATTTCCGGCTTGCGTTACCGCGAGATCGCCGAAGTGTTGTGCATCAACGTAGCCAGCGTGGGCGAATTAGTAGAGCGCGCTACGGCGCGCTTAAGTGAGGATATTTTATGAGTGACGACTGCGTGCGGGCTCGGGGATGGCTCCCCAAGTGGGCGGATGGCGAACTGACGGCCGCTTCAGCCGATTGGCTGAGCAGCCATTGGGAAGAATGCGCGGCATGCCGCGGTGAGCGTGACCGTCTTCAAGCGCTCGATGACCGCTTGCAGTGTTTCGGTGAAAAGATCATGCCGCCTGCGGAGGCTCCCCTGGCGCGAGTCCGGTTTCTGGCCCACATCAATGCGGCGCAACCTCGTTGGCGGAAGCCAGCCGTATGGGCGCCGGCGATGGCACTACTGGCCGCCGCCGCGCTGCTGGTACTGTGGTTGCCGCGTCCGGCGCCGCGCGGCGCCGCAACCGACGAGACCGGCTTTGTCGCTGTCCCGTACGTCCCGCCCATTGCATCTTACGAGCGGTCCTCGGTGGTCTCCATGCAGATTCCGGCGGCGAATCTTTTGGCGGAAGGATACAGCGTTGCGGCCGATCCCTCGTCGGTGCTGCAGGCGGATGTCTTGCTGGGCGAGGATGGCCGCGTACACGCCGTGCGGCTGCCGGCGAACCAGATGTTAAAAGGAATCGGAGATTGAACCAATGAGGAAACTCGCCTGTATCTTTGTGGCGGCCGGGCTATATGCCCAGACTCCGCAATTCGAAGTAGCGTCCATGAAGGCGTTGCCGCGCGGCGAACCTGGCCGCCAGCGGACTGCCGATGGCGCCCAACTCCGCTATCCCAGCGCGAGCCTGCTCTCTCTACTGCGGGAGGCATATCGCCTGAAAACCATCCAACAGGTTGACGGCCCGGAGTGGATGCGCACACAGATGTATGCCATCCAGGCGACGCTGCCCACGAATTCCTCACCAGACCAGATACCGGAGATGCTCCAGGCTCTGTTGGCGGAACGCTTGAAACTGTCCGTTCACCACGAATCGCGCCCGTTGCCCAACAATGTGCTGCTGGTTGGCAGGAAGGGACCGAAAATGCGCCCGGCAACCGAAAAGGACGAAAATCTGGACCTCAAGCTGGAGGTTCCTGTTGTACGCCTGACTGGTAAGGGATCCATCCAGCAACTCATCGATCAGTTCAACCACGGCTTGGGCGGACCCGACCCATGGGTCGACATGACCGGGCTCAGCGGGTTCTTCGAGATCAAGCTGGAGTATGACATGTCCCGCGATTCGGCCCCCGCCCAAGCGGATGATGCTCTCGGTCTGCCCAAGCTCCCCGCGGCGCTGGAGCAACAGCTAGGCCTTCGCGTGGAAGTAAGAAAAGCGCCCACCGACATCGTCGTAGTGGATCACGTGGAAAAGATCCCGGTTGAGAACTGAGTTCAGGAGATGGAATCATGAGACTGATCGCATTCGCATTAGCCTGCTGCGCAAGCCTGCTGGCGCAAGCCAATAACCCCAATATCATTCAAATTGGGGGTGCTGGCCGCGTGGCCGGAAAACCGTATTCGGCCAACCAGGTGATCCATTCCGTGCAGACCCTGGCCAACGGCTCGCATATCGACCGCACCGTCACCAACCTGGTCTGGCAGGACGATCAGGGAAGGTTCCGCCTGGAGACCACGGATAACCGGCGGCGCGTTGTCATTCAGGATATGGTCGCTCAAGTGATTTACAGCCTCGATATGGAGCACAAAACTGCGCGCAAGAGCGCGATGCTGCCGGCCCGGGAGGCGCAAAAGATTGCGGGCGATGTTTCTCCGGTCGAAGAGGCGCGTGCAACCGCCCGGCGGTTTCCTAACGAGATGGTGGAAGATCTCGGCGCCCGATCGATCAACGGCGTCACGGCTCTCGGCGTACGCGTCACTACCACGATTCCGGTTGGCGCGATCGGCAACGATCAGGAACTCAAATCCATTACCGAGCGGTGGTACTCCAACGACATCGGCGCGCTGGTCAAGAGCGTTACCACGGATCCCCGCAGCGGAATCGCCACCTACGAATTGACGAACATCGTCCGCTCGGCGCCCGATCCTGCGCTGTTCCGGCTTCCCGCCGGTGTCGTAGTCGAAGACCTGGTTCCACTGAGGGTCAAGAACCAGTAAACCGCGGGCGTTTCACCCTAAAAGTCGCGAATCGAGGAGGTGCCTTGTGACTAGTATGGTCTTTGTGTGCGCACTCGCGCTAATTTCCGGGGCATGGGCCGGGAACGACGAAAAAATCACCGTCCGCCTGGTCAATTCCGCCAGGGTCGCCGATGCCACGTTGTCGCCGGGCAAGCAACAGGCTGCGCGCGTGCTGAGTCAGGCCGGAGTTGAGGTGGAGTGGCGGGAGTGTTCGGCCGACCCCTGCGCCGAAGATCTGGCACAGGACGAATTCTGGATGCACGTCGCCGACTGGAAGCCGGCCGCTTCTTGTGCGGAGACCCTCGGCTTCACCCTCCTGGACGGCAATTCAGAAACCGGCGAGAGAGTAGCCGGCATCTATTACCCGATGGTCCGGCAAATGGCGGAAAACCTTGCCTTCGAAGAAGCCCCGATTCTGGCCGCCGCCATGGCCCACGAAATCGGCCATCTGCTGGGGCTGGGCCATTCGACGACCGGCGTAATGTCCTCCACTTTCAACCGCGCGCGGATTGTGGAAATGAGCCAGGGCGGTCTGCTCTTCGGGCGCGATCAGGCAACCAGCATGCGCTCCGAACTCTTGTTGCGCACCGCCGCGGCCTTGGCACCCGATTTCTCTCAGGCGCAGGCGCCATCTCGTTGATTCGACCATCCGCCTGACTGTTTCAGCTGGATTACGCGCTACTTGGAAACAGCCGTGCGGGCGTCAGTGAAGAACCCTCGAATCGTTGCCGATATGTGCCGTTAACGCTCGCGTGGAACGGGCGCCGTTCATGCCGGCGCTCGGCCATTCTGCGATGTGCCGAAATGGTCATCAGACGACAGGTGCACTGAATTGGGCAGGAATGCTGCGATTTTTGCGAACTAAAGCGACGCTGCGACGTAGTATGCATCATGAGGGCACTCAAGCATGTAGTGCGCCGGTGGACATGAAGCTGAGTGGTATCGGAGTCGATCTGCGTCACGCTCTGCGGTCGCTGCTAAAGGAACCGGGATTCGCCGCTCTCTCGGTTTTGATGCTCGGGTTGGGCTTGGGCGCCACCACCGTCGTCTTTTCGCTGGTCAACGGCGTCCTGCTGAAGCCGCTGCCTTACCCGGAGGCGGACAGGCTGGTGACGATTCGGGAGGTGATCCCGAGAATCGCACACCTGTATCCGTCGTTGCCGGTCAACGCGGCGCACTTCGTCGCGTGGCGCAAGGAATGCCCTTCGATTGAGGCGATGTCCGTTTTTGAGCCCACCGCAGTGAATCTGACCGGGTCGGGAGAACCGGAGCGGTTGGACGCGGCTCTCGTGTCGGCGAACATGTTCCGGGTGCTTCAGGTCCGGCCCGCGTTGGGGCGCGATTTCCGCGATGGGGAAGAACAGGACGGCAACGATACGGTCGCCGTCTTGACTGACGGCCTGTGGCGCCGGCGGTTCCATGCTGATCCCGCTCTGGTCGGACGGACCATCTCTCTGAATGGCCGGGCACGGACCGTAGTGGGGATTCTGCCGGCGGACTTCCGGTTCCCCGATCGCAACGTCTTCGGGGGCCAGAACCTGGCGCCTGACACCGAGATGTTTCTTCCCAAGACGTTCTCCCAAGACGAGCTCGCAGAGCTGTTGGGCCGCTTCAACTACGGCGTGATCGCACGGTTGGCTCCGGGGGCTTCGCGCGAGCAGGCGGCGGCTCAACTCGAGGCCGTGCAAGCACGCTTCGAGGCACAGGCCGGGGAAACTATTAACCTGCGCGCGGCCGTGACGCCCCTGCTGGAAACCGTAGCGGGAAAGTCGCGGCGCGGCCTGCTGGTGTTGATGGGCGCGATTGCGGCGCTGCTGCTGATCGTCTGCGTGAACCTGGCGAACCTGCTGCTGGCGCGCAGCGAGCGGCACAGCCGCGAGTTCGCAGTGCGCTCGGCGTTGGGCGCGACTCGGGGCCAACTGATCCGCCGCGCGCTGGCGGAATCGCTGCTGCTGGCAGCGGCCGGCGCCGTACTGGCGGCTGGAGTCGCCTCCGCCGGAATCGACTTGCTGAAGGCCTACGCACCGGCAGACATCCCGCGCCTCGAGGAGGTGGTCCTGGGTGGCCGCGTGATGGCGTTTTCGGGAGTCCTCGTAACGATCACAGCGTTGTCCTTCGGGTTCCTGCCGGCGTGGCGGGTGAGCCGCAGCGATCCACAGGAAGCGCTTCGATCGGCGACCCGTAATGCGACGGTTTCTCGGGGTGGCATGCGCCTGCGGTCGGCCCTGGTGGCCTGCGAGGTGGGCCTGAGCGCCACATTGCTGATTCTTGCCGGGACGCTACTGCACAGCTTTGTTCGCCTGATGCAGGCGGATAAGGGATTCCGCGCGCCAACGGTTCTGGCGATGGACGTTGGCCTGTCGGGCGACAAGTATCGGCAGGACGCCGCACGGGATGGCTTCTACCGCCGGCTGTTCGAGTCGCTGGCCGCGCAGCCGGGCGTGCAGGCCGCGGCCATCGCGTCGGCTTTGCCGCTGCAAGGCGAGACGTGGATCGACGGGGTGTCGACGAGCGGGGTTGAGAAATCGGAAGTGCAGGTGAATGTGCGCTTCGTCAGCGCGGATTACTTCCACACCATGGGTATTCCTTTGCGCGCGGGCCGGACGTTCAGTGACAAGGACCGTGGGCGCAAACTGACAGTGACGGTGATTTCCAGCCGGCTGGCGGCCGCATTGTGGCCCGGGCAAGACCCCATCGGACGCAAGTTCACGCGCGGGAACAACGAATGGTTCGAGGTGATCGGCGTAGCGGGCGATGTGCGCGCAGAAGCCCACCAGGCACCGGTCGCCATGATGTACCGGGGATATTGGGACTGGATGCCATACCGGACGGTGCTGGTGGCCCGGGCAGGGGGCGACCCGAGATCGATTGCGGGCGCTCTGCGGGCGGCGGTCCACTCGGCCGACCCGGACGTGCCGGCGCCGAGGATGCGCACCATGGCCGAGGTGCTGGATGAGAGCGTGGGCATGCGCCGTTTCCAGATGCTGCTGGCGAGCGGGTTTGGGTTGATGGCGCTGCTGGTGGCCAGTTTCGGGATATACGCGGTGGTGTCGTATTCGGTGGCGCGGCGCACGGCGGAGTTGGGGATTCGAGCAGCGCTGGGCGCGCGATCGGGTAATCTGTACGCGCTGATCGTGCGGCAGGGTATGGCTCCCGTGGCTGCCGGCCTGCTGCTGGCGGCCGCGTGCGCGCTTTCCTTCGGCCACGTGCTGGGCAGCCTTCTCTATGAGATCAGGGGAAGCGACCCGGCGACGATTGCGGCGGTCGCGGGCTTGCTGGGGTTAGTCGCTCTGGCGGCTTGCCTGGTTCCGGCGCGCCGGGCGAGCCGAGTAGATCCGCTGTCGGCGCTGCATTACGAGTAGGTCAGATAGGGCAACCGAGATGCTCCGGCGTCAGAAGATTGCGCTGGCAGAGACGCTACCGATATCCCCAGATATCACACCTATCCAGGCGGCGACCCCGACCCCTTGAGCCCAAGCAGTTCCGCCGCATTGTCGGGGTTGAAGTGATTCCCCCGTTCACGAATCCATGCGAGTCTGCCGGCGCTCAATGCTGGGCAGCGTGCGAGACGCGGCTCTTCGCCGCCCGCAACCCCGGAGCGTCGCCCGCCTCCAGCACGGGAAGGCCGCACCGCTGTAACAGCGCCTGGAAGGAAGGCGTGCCGCGCAGCGGGTCCCACTTGGGCTCGACCGTGAGGAACACCATGTGGACATCCCGGCCCAGCCGCCCCTTTTCGAGCCACTCGTAAGCGGCGTCCGCATCACCCAGGCCGGCGTAGAGCAGCGCTACGTTATACGGCGGCACAAAGCGGGTCCGGGCGGTTTCGAGCAGTGTCCGCAAAACCTGTTCCGCTTCCCTGCGCCGGCCCATGGCAACCATCGTGTAACCCTTCAACGACAACGCCTCGGTATTGCCTTCCGAAAGCTGGAAAGCCGCATCGAATTCGGCCAGGGCCGCCGCGGCGCGCCGGGTCCGCTCGTATACTTTTCCCAGCACGAGATGCCCCAGCCAGAAATCGGAGTGGAGCGCGAGAGCGTGCCGCGCCTGGCTCTCCGCGTGCTCGAACTGCCTGGCCTGAAAAAACAATTGCCCCGAGACCGCATGCAAGACCGGTGACAGAGGATCGAGCCGGCGCGCGTTCCCCATGATCGCGGAAGCTTCGCCGTGGCGTCCGAGGTTGGACAGGACATGCGCCAGGAACCGGTGCGCCGAGGCATAGCTCGGATTAAGCGTGACCGCGCGCCGCAAATCCTGCACCGCGCGGCGCCAATCCCAGTCCAGCCAGAAGCCCACCGCACCAGATGCCGTGCTGGATTCGGCCAGCCCTCCTTGCAGGCGCACCGCTTGATCTGCCGCGTGCCGCGCCTTCGGCCAGAGTTCCGCCGGATCGGCATCACTGGTTACGGGGAGCAACGAGTACGTATCGGCCAGTCCCGACCATGCCAGCGCAAAGCCGGGATCCTTCGATAACGCCGCCTCGAAGCACTCGATGGCGCGGCGCAGCGCCGACGAGCGGATCTGGTTCCAGTAGTGCTTGCCGCGCAGATACAGGTCGAAGGCGTCGGGATCGGCGGTGGTCTGGCGCGGGTGAGCGGCGGCGAGTTCCGGCGTGAAACCGGTTTGCGCATGTTCCGCGATGGCCCTTCCCAGCTCTTCCTGAAGTTGCAGTACAGAACGCCAGTCGCGATCGTACTTCCCGCTCCACACCTGCGCCTGGTCGCGCCCGCGAATCAGTCGCGCGGTGACGCGCACCGCCTGTCCATCGCGCCGGACGGTGCTTTCGAGAAGGTAATCGACCCCCAGTTCTTTGGCGATCTGCCGCACCGTTTTCCGGGTGCGCTTGTATCGCATCACGGAAGTGCGGGCGATGACCGTCAGCCTTCCCGGCATCAGGTTGCCCAGCGCGGCAATCGTCTCCTCGGTCAGGCCGTCGCTCAGATACTCCTGGTCCGGGTCGCCGGTCAGATTGTCGAATGGCAGGACCGCAACGGCGGCGCACGGGCTCGCATTCGCGGGCGAGTGGCTGTCGGCAATCGTGACGGAAGCCACGAAGCGATAGCCTTTGCCCGAAACGGTCTGAACATACGCCGACCGCCCGGGGGAGTCATGGAGGGCCTGGCGGACTTTTCGAATGGCGGTGTGGACGCCGTTATCGACGTCGTGGACGGCGTCCTTGCCCCAGAGCCGCACGGCGATCTCCTCGCGCGCGACCAGAGCGCCGCGCCGCTCCACCAGCAGCAACAGCAATTCCATGGGCAGCCGCTCGATCAGGATCGCCCGGCCGCGCCGGCGCAGCTCGTAAGCGGCGGGATCGAGCTCGTAAGGGCCGAACTTCAGAACCACAACAAGGCCGATTTTACTATACGCGGGCGCCTCAAGCCACCTCCGGATCAACGACATAGCGCTACAGATAATCTCCAGAATTTCTGCAGGCCGGCTCCATGGCCGGAATGGGAAATAAAGGCGATGATCTGCGCAGGAGGGTAACAGATGAAAACCACGATCACGATCACGATGCTGCTTCTGGCGGCGAGTGCCGCCTGGGCGCAAGACAGCGCTTTTCAGGCAACCTGTTCGAACGCCACGCTCGAGGGCGACTATGGGTTCCTGCTGACGGGAACCAGGCCGACCCAGGTTCCGGCTGCACCCGTCGAGTCGGTAGTCGGAGTCGCCATGACTCACTTCGACGGCAGCGGCAATTTGACGCAGACGGACAACGTCCACGGATCGGTCACCGGCCTCGCGGCGCCCGATCGCAAAGGCACGGGGAACTACACGATCAACCCCGACTGCTCGGGCATGATGACGCTCTCGAGTCCCGGCTCGCCGGTGCTCACGCTACGCATCGTGGTGGTCGATAACGGCAACGAGGTGCGCGCCGCCGTCGTAGACCCGACCGCCAGCGTAACTCAGGGCACGGCCGGCGCGCCGCAGGTCATGGTGACCAGCAGCGGGCGGCGGGTGATGACGCGTCCGCAAGGCGGCGAAATCATCATACTTCCATTCGCCCCGGCATCCGGACCCGCGAAATGATCGTCTCGCAGATGGGTGGCGAACGCCCCGGCCTCCGCTTCACCCGTGTGCCGTGTTCATGGCTGTACGCAACTTGACGGAGGCCACCTCGAAGAACAGAGGTGCCGCCGTTTGAGGCTGCGACTCCGCGCGGATACGCGACGGGTGCAACATGCCTATGGCGATAGGCACGGCGATGGCGGCGATGCTGAACAGGGCCAGCAGGGACTTCTTCCCGGGTTGGAGTTATCGGGCGAGGCGTGGGGTCATGATGCTCTCGATACGACGATGAAACGATGTCCTCCACATGCACTATTCCAGGCGGTGGCGAAGGACTTCATCCCTGTTTCAATGCTACAAGAAACCGCTAGTTCCCGGTCGGCACTCTCTCGGCGTGGTCGATCACCAGCACTTGCACTGGGGCCTGGCGCGCCTCCAGCTTCAGCCCAAGCTGCTCTCCGACCGCACTAAAGATCGATGACCCCGGCAGACTGGCGGCGTCCGGGGCTGTGGCCGGCCGCGACAGTTCGAGCTCGCTCGGCACCCATTCCAATTTGACGATGAACGGCCCCTTCAGCTCGGTCTTGGCGAGAACCGGACGGCCCAACTGGCGCGAAAAGTAGCTCGCCAGCAACTCCATGGGCACGTTGCCGCTCACACATGCGGTGCCAGCCGGCGCCGGACGACACCCACCCAGACCGCCGGCCTGCTCCGCCGCGTTCAGCCTCGGCCCGTTCTTGGCCACGATGAGAGCGTACACCGGCATCTCCCGGTCCTCCCGGTGGGAGGCGAGCTTGAACCGCGCCGCCAAAAGTGTTCCGAACATCTGCCAAACCCGTTCCCGGGGTGTGTCCACCGGCATGGTAGCGGCGATGTCCCATCCGTCGGAGTTGAGCGATGCCGGCGCCAGGATCTGATAGCTCTGCAGGCCATACATCCTCGTGAGAATGCCTGTCAGCGTGACATTCTCATAGTTCACGCGCCCGGGAGTGATCGACCAGTTCACATAGACGCCGGGACCCGTCTGCTTGGGAGCCGGTTTGACGGAAGCCACGTCGAACGATGGCGGGGCGTTCGCGACAGCCTGCGACGGTGCAACGACTGGATTCTGCGCGAATGCTGCCGTCAGCGTGAGGAGCAGTGCAGCAAAGAGCTTCATGAGGCAACGACCTCCCTGGACCGATCCTTCGTTAGACGACGGTCCTCTAATACAGGGTAGCCGCTACGGATTGGGCTCCGGCGGGACGCCTTCAACGGGCTGACAATATTGCCTTCGAACAGAACCGCAGTTCCAAAACAAATCGGGAGGATCGAGATAATGGCATCACTCAGGCCGCCCTCCGGCGTCGCATAAATTGGAGCCGGGATGCTGAGCAGAATGGGTAACGATAAGGCCGCGTATCGTTCCGTTTCCAGAAGTCGGTAAGGCTGTGCGACTACCCCACGCGGGGTAGGTAAGCGATACAATCACGGGAAGGGAAGATTCGATGGCAATCATGGATTCCCAGTTCATCCACCAGCAGCCCAACCCTTTCTGTGTCCCGGAGCAGCCGGTTTACGTCGATCTCTCGCAGTTTGCGCCCTACCAGCAACCCGTCGTCAACACGCTGCCGACACTGGAGCAGTTCCTCGTGGGGGCGGCTCTGGTTGGACTCGGTGGCTACGTACTTTACAAGCTCTGCGAAACCGAACCGCGGCGGCGGCGATGTTCCGCATGCGGCAGCAAGAGCCACAATGTCGCCCGTTGTCCCCATGTCGGCGAGCGCCAGCACTTTTCATCGGAATTCGAGAAGACGGGATGGTGCGAGTGTTGCGGCCATCAGTTCCCGAAAACCCAACTGCATCACTATGGCGGCCGGGCCGATAATGGCAAGGCAAAGGAAATGTGCAGGCCTTGTCACCTTCACTGCGGGCACAGCGGTCACTGGGGTAACTTCGCAATCAACCCGCGCTATTGCCGGCGGGCAGCCTAAAGCGCTCAAGACAATCCAGCGCAATCAGCCGATGGCCGCCGAGGGAACTCGTTCTTTTGGTTCGCCCCGTAATCATGAGATGCCGTAATGGCATCTCTTTTGGGTTTACCGATGACTGTAGGGACCCCTGCCCTTAAGAGCGAGAATTTTCTCACGGAGCTTCGTCTTTAGGTCCGCGGGGGTTTTCCACAGCGTATGCTGAAAATGTTCAATGTCGAAATGCTTGTCCGTTGTGAAATTCTCTTCGCGACACGTAAAGAATACGTCTCTCCCAAGCGCCCTGGCGAAACCAGCTTCAAAGTATACGCCGCCACGGGCCCCCGTGATGTCCGCTACCAAGAACTGCGCTCGTCGAATCTCCGCGAGAATCGCGAAATTGATGTCGTCGTTGTGAAACACCGCGTTCATGCAAATCGGTTCATACCCAGTTTCCACTAACGCCGGCATTATCCCACCTTGGTATGCAGACGTCATGCTCTCGTGGAACCACATCGCCACAAAGACGCGACCGTGCTCAGCCGAGCTAGCTGAGGTTCCGAGGACATGGCCCCAGCCTTTCACCGTCAGTCGATAAGTCTGCCTATCGTGTTGCGCTGCGCCGAACGCTCCTGTTGCATTGATCAACCCGGCGTCACAAAGATGATTCACATAAAACGCCAATTCTCCAGGTTCAAGAGCATCGATTACGGTGTAGTCGGTTTCAAACCGAATGGTAACGTCCGTTGAGGGCCGCGGACTCCGACGAACGATGTAATTCAGCAGCTTCGCTACGTTCTGCGCGACGGAGGTTGTACTGTGTTCCTCGGCAAGATGCTCCATCTCATCGAGCTGTATCAGCAACGGTTCTTCCGCGGTCTCCCAGTGTTGCCGCGTGGCTGCTCGCAGCCAAAAATCGCCCTCTTGGCGCCTTAATGGAGAGTGGAATGCCTGGAACGTCATCCGATACGATCCGCATACTTCGCAGGCGGCCGAATACACGTCGTCATTCCATCCCCACTGACAGACCTCTTTGAGTTGGCGGTTACATAACCTGCACTTGTCACGAAACGCCTCACGATTAATCATCCTGTTAACGATAGCATCTGGCCCATTCCCTTCAGACTTCGACGCTCGCGAGAACTTACCCGCCTCTGTTTTCCAAGACTGACCCAGGCGGGCTGTGGCTGAGTCCTCGGTGAACAACGCACTACTTTCCAGATGGAGTTTCCCCAGCGTCGGCGATTCCGCACCATGCAGTCTCTCGAGAATCGCACTCTTCTCGACAGTTCGCTTGAGGTCCTTGCGGCCCAGAGGTACTGTCCAGTCAGCTTCCGATATGGCCCAATATCGCACGCTTATTTTGTGGCAGCGACGACCCCGCAGAAAGACAGATTCGCTCCGCTCGCGCCATTGAGCAGGTATGCAGTGAGGAGACTTGCCGGCGGGCCGGGCGGGAGAACTGAGGCTCCTGCTCTCGGGGAGCGGACAAAGAAAGGCCGCCGAGGCGGGAACCTCGGCGGCTAGAAGGAACCGAATCGGTGAGCTTCAGCCTTTCACCGAATAGCGGCGCTCCCCTTCCGCGGCCTTGGTGGAGGTGACCGTCAGCCCCATCTTCTGGCCCAGGGTGGACAGGAACCCGCGGACCGAGTGCGGCTTATGCCGACATCGGCATAAGGCCCATTATGCCGACGTCCAGATTATGCCGACCGGTGTTGGTAACCCGGCCTGTGGGGCGGGGATTGCGGCGATGAAGTCGGCATAATCAGTGACGTTTGACCACATGCTACGGTTTCCTCTTTCAAATCTAGAAGAGGAGTTTTCATGTTGGTCAAACCCATCGAAGCACCGGCCGTATGCTCACGCGATGCCCTTTTGCAGGACTTTGAAGGCGAACTGTTGCAGCAAGGATACCCACCAAGTACCGTTCACAGAAAGAAGAGACTGTTTGCCGATCTGAGCGATTGGCTGCAAACTCAGGAATTAACCGCGGGCGATCTGTCATTCCGACTGGCGGATCGTTTCTTACGCGACCGCAGATCGGCAGGCTTCGCTAGACACAAGACGCACAGGACCCTGCGTCCGATCCTTGATTATCTCCATCGACTGAAGCTAGCTCCTCCCCTTGAGGCGCCTGTGCGCGAAGGCCCTTCAAGCGTAATTCTGGACCGGTACCGGCGCTTTTTGACCATGGAGCGTTCCTTGATAGCCACTACGGTCGAGCGGTATATCGATCGTCTGCGCCCATTTCTGGATAGCAGGAATTCTGCAGATGCCCTGGAGCTTGGTAACCTGCGCCCGGCCGATATCATCTCGTTTGTGGTGGCGCGGTGTCCTCGCGAAAACAGCAGCACGGCGAAGTTGACAGTCACGGCGCTTCGGTCGTTCCTTGGCTTTCTTCATCTTGAAGGCATCACGGAAAGATCGCTCGTCTGCGCCGTGCCATCGGTTGCCCGTCGCCGATTGGTGGGTTTGCCCAAGGGACTTGAGCCCGATCAGGTTCAGCGCCTACTTGCGTCATGCCATGCGAATACCCCCGTCGGCTGTCGGGACCTTGCCATTCTGACCCTGCTGGTCCGGCTGGGACTACGACGCGGCGAGGTCGCAAAGCTCATGCTGGACGATATCGAGTGGCGAGCGGGCACGATCGTAGTGCGCGGCAAGGGAAACTGTATAGAACGCATTCCCTTGCCGCAGGACGTCGGTTCTCAGGCTGGTCGAATACCTGAAACAGGCCCGCCCCATGAACGCACTGGGCCGGGCCGTATTCGTAAGGTGCGTCGCTCCTTATCACCATCTCACCGCGACTCGCGTGAGCACGATCGTGGCGGATGCTGCGCGGAGGGCCGATCTCGGGCGCGTCCACGCGCATCGCCTGCGCCATACCGCAGCTACGCAACTTTTACGTACCGGTGCCTCATTACCGGAAATCGGTCAACTCTTGCGTCACGTTCGTACCGAGACAACAGCGATCTATGCGAAGGTCGACCGTAACGGCTTGCGCATGATTGCGCGCCCATGGCCGGGAGACGTCCAATGAGCGCCATTCGCCAAGCTCTCACAGAGTATCTGGCCATGCGCCGCGCCCTTGGTTACAAGCTTGACAAAACAGAGAGACTTCTCGGTCAGTTCGTTTCCTTCGTCGAAGATCGCGGCGAAAAATGTCTGACAACCGAAACGGCGCTGGCCTGGGCAACTCTCCCCGCAGGCGCCGACGCGAGTTGGACTTCCAGACGACTTGCCGAAGTTCGCATCTTCGCCCGACACCTCCATGGGATCGACCCTGCCACCCAGGTGCCGTCAATGGGTATCCTGCCAGGTCGAGCGCGCAGAGCAACACCGTACCTCTACTCGCCACACGAAATCTCGAACCTGATGTCGGCGACAGCGATCGTGCGCGGGTCCCACTTGCAGGCAACGTATCGGACACTGATTGGCGTGCTGACGGCAACCGGAATGCGTGTCGGAGAGGCGATCGGCCTCGACATCGATGACTTCGACGCGATCAATGGCCTGCTCACGATCCGCAACGGCAAATTCGGCAAGTCCCGCGAATTGCCGTTGCACCCAACCGTGGTCACGGCCCTGCAGAACTACTTGCGCCGCGATGATCGTCCTCATCAGGCGGGCACGTCGGCATTGCTGTCGTGTTCGGCAGGCAGGCGGCTCCGCTACAAGAACGTGCTGCCGACATTCCGGAAACTGCTACGCCATTGCAGTATCTCACCACGTTCGGCCGCATGCAGGCCGAGGATCCATGATCTCCGGCATGGCTTCGCCGTCAATACCATCATCGATGGCTACAAGGCAGGCGAACCCGGGACCCGCATGGCGATCTTGTCAACCTATCTCGGTCATGTCGACCCTGCCAATACCTACTGGTATCTGTCGGCCGCACCGGAATTGCTGGGGCTGGCCGGCGATCGGCTTGAGCGCCACCTTGGAGGTGACGCATGACCGCACTTGCCACGACTTTGCAGGCGTTCTTCACTGATCGCCTCGTCCGTCAGCGTCAGGTCAGCCCGAACACGCTCTGTGCATATCGGGATACCCTGCGGCTATTGCTGGTCTTCGCATCAGACAGGAAAGGCAATGCCCCAAGCAAGCTGGATATCGACGATCTTGATGCTTCGCTGGTCGGCGCCTTCCTCAACGACTTGGAACAGCAGAGAAAGAACAGCGTGCGCACCCGCAATGCGCGGCTTGCTGCCATCCGTTCCCTGTTTCGATACGCGGCGCTTCGGCATCCAGAGCATGCTTCTGCCATCGAGCGCGTTCTTGCCATTCCACCAAAGCGCTTCGAGCGACGGCTCGTGACTTTCCTGACCGAGGCGGAAATCAACGCCTTGCTCGCCGCGCCCGATCGGTCGAAGTGGGCCGGGCGGCGCGACACCGCACTGTTCAGCCTCGCTGTCCAGACCGGTCTTCGGGTGTCTGAACTGACCGGCCTGTGCTGCGCCGATGTCCATCTCGGATCCGGCGCGCATGTGAGTTGCAACGGGAAGGGACGAAAGCAACGGATCACGCCGCTCACCTCGGGCACAGTCGCCGTCCTGCGTTCCTGGCTGGCCGAGCGGGCCGGTCAGCCAGAAGCCCCGCTGTTCACCACTCAGACTGGAAGAAGACTCAGCCGGGACGCTCTCGAGCACAGGCTTGCCAAATACGTTGGGAAAGCCACCGACGTTTGTCCGTCGCTGGCACAAAAATCGGTGACCATGCATGTATTGCGGCATTCAGCCGCCATGCGATTGCTGCGCGCCGGCATCGACACCTCGGTGATCGCACTCTGGCTCGGCCACGAACAGATCGAGACGACCCAAATCTACCTGCACGCGGATCTGGAGATTAAGGAACGCGCTCTGGACAAGACAGCTCCGATAGAAACAAAACCCGGCCGTTTCCGACCGACCGACAAACTGCTCGCCTTCCTGGAGGCTCTCTGATTATGCCGACTCCATCGCAGCGATCACCGCCCCACAGGCCGGGTTACCAACACAGGTCGGCATAATCTGGACGTCGGCATAATGGGCCTGCCAGCCAGTGGCTTTCCGGAGTTCCTTCAGGCTGGCGCCGCCGGAGCGTTTCAACAGGTCGAGGACCTTGGCGGTCTTGCTGCCCGGGCGGGCGCCGCTGGCCTTCTTCTTGGGCGACGGGGCCGACTGCGCGCCCGTGTTGGCCTTCTTCGCCGGGGTGGCCTGCTTGCCCGACCTGGCCTGGGACGGCGCCCCGTGAGCCTTGGGTGCCGCGGACCGCGGCTTTTTAGCGGGCTTGGGCTGCTCGGCCGGTGCGCCGGCCTGCGTGCTCGCCGTTTCTGCTGCAATGCCGTTCATGCTTCGTTCTCCTTGGGCGGTGATTACCGCGATCCCATCCATCACTCGGCTTCGCCAGAACTGCAAGCTCATTCCGATGGGAATCCGCATGGGCGGAGGATCGGCGACCGAGGCGTTTCGGCCCCCAGATAGGGGCAGATGGTGGCAGAAAGTGGCAGATGGGGGACTTTTCGCAGAATTTGGCCCCCGGACGGCGCCGGCGCTGGCCGTGCTGGCTGTCTCACCGAAACAGGGAGGCGGCGGCCGGCGCGGTAACCACCGCGAAAACCAGTGCCCCAACCGTAGCCCGTTTCGCCCAACCAGCCCGAATACCACCGTGAAAACGCGAGGAGAGTCCAAAAACCATACCGAAAACCGTGCGAAAAATCGTGAAAAAGTCGAATAAAAGTACGAATTTCCGTATGGTTGGCGCGTAGGCAACGCCTTTTCCGTTCGCCTGGCCCAGGGGCGCACCAGCTTGGCGCTACCCTGGCGTCCGGCAACGTTTTCTGCCAAGACCGGGCGCACCGGGACTCCGCCGCGACCCCACGAGACCCTTGCGCCGACCCCAAGTGCCGAGAAAACTCGCTACGCGGCGCCGATTGGCGGACTGAGCGGCAGAACGGGGCGGCGGCAGCCCCACGAAAACCGAGGGTGTGTCCCAAGTGTGGCGCAAGTGTGGCGCAAACGTGGCGGTTGTGTAGTGTAGTCTACACTACTGGCCGCACCTTGCCCCGCGGGGCCTGCTGGCGCGTCGCCGCGGCCGCGCCACCGCGAGAAGGCTTTTTCGAGTTCGCGGCGCGCCCACCGGGAGGCGCCGTCGGAGCGCCTCACCGGGTCGAGGACCTTGGCGGCCTTGCTGCTCTGGCGGACGCCGGTTGCTGGCTTCTGGGGCGACTGGGCCGACGTGGCAGCCCGTGTTGGCCTTCTTCGCCGGGGTGGCCATGTTGTCCGACCTGGCCCGTCCGACCTGGCCTGGGACGGCGCCACGTGGGCCCTGTGTGCGGCAACGTGCGGCTTTTGGGTGCGGGTCCGATTGGCGGACTGCGCGGCAGAATTACGGGGCGGCAGCCCCACGAAAACCGAGGGTGCGGCCCAAGGTTGCCTTAAAGTTGCCTTAAAGTTGCCACCAAGTTGCCTGTTCTGTAGTGTAGACTACACTACTGCCGCACCGTTCCCCGCGGGGCCTGCTGGCGCGTCGCCGAGGCCGCGCCACCGCGAGAAGGCTTTTTCGAGTTCGTGGCGCGCCAACCGGGAAGCGCCGCCGGAGCGCCTCAGCGGGTCGAGGACCTTGGCGGCCTTGCTGCTCTGGCGGACGCCGGTTGCTGGCTTCTGGGGCGACTGGGCCGACGTGGCGCCCGTGTTGGCCTGCTTCGCCGGGGTGGCCATGTTGCCCAACTTGGCCGGGGACGGCGCTACGTGGGGGCTGTGTGCGCCAACGTGCGGCTTTTTGTCGGGCGTTGGCTGCCTCGGCCGGGGCACCGGCCCCGGCATTCGCCGTTTCTTTGGGCATGCCGCTTGGCATAGGCAGGCCAATTGGCGAAGGGACGGCGATGGAGGCGAAGGCGGCTTCCCGATGGGGGCAGAAAGGGCGAATGGCAGGACACGGCGCAAGATTCGGCCCCAAGATAGGGACCGGCGACTGCCGAGCTGGCTCTCTCACCGAAACGGGGAGGAGACGGCCCGCGCGGTCCGGATCCGTGCGCACCCACTCCTGCGGTGCACCTGCGGCCGTCGCGCGGGCGCTGGACTTCGCCGCCCACCAGAGGTAGTGGTGGTGCACTGATGCCGGTCTTCAAGCGCCAGTACGAATCGGGGACGACGGTCTGGCGATACATCTTCAGCGCGCCGGGCGCCACGCGGCAGGAACGCCGCTTGATCTGCGAGGTAGGCTTCGCCAACAAACAGGAGGCGGTGGACGCCGAGGCCAAGCGCCGCACCGAGGAACTGCAGAAATACGAGCTAGCCAAGGCCGGCGCCACCACGGTGGCCGCGACGCTCCCCACCACGTTCGACATGCTGCTGCAGGAGTTCTTTCGCCAGCATGCCGAGGAGAAACTGGCTCCCAAGACCATCGAACGCTACCGCGAACTGGCGGCCTATCTCGCGCCCGAGTTGCGGGCCATGACTCTGGGCGACATCACCCCACTCCACCTCAATCGCGAATGGAACCGGCTGTTG